>NZ_FMYZ01000045.1 GCF_900101625.1 Cupriavidus sp. YR651
ACTGCTTAGTCGAGGATCTTTGCCACGACGCCGGCGCCGACGGTACGGCCGCCTTCACGGATAGCGAAGCGCAGACCTTCTTCCATGGCGATCGGGGCGATCAGCTTGACGGTGATCGACACGTTGTCACCCGGCATCACCATTTCCTTGTCCTTCGGCAGCTCGATCGAGCCCGTCACGTCGGTCGTACGGAAGTAGAACTGCGGGCGGTAGTTGTTGAAGAACGGCGTGTGACGACCGCCTTCGTCCTTCGACAGGATGTACACCTCGCCGGTGAAGTGCGTGTGCGGCTTGATCGAACCCGGCTTGCACAGCACCTGGCCGCGCTCCACGTCTTCGCGCTTCGTGCCGCGCAGCAGCAGACCCACGTTGTCGCCAGCCTGACCTTGATCCAGCAGCTTGCGGAACATTTCCACGCCGGTGCAGGTGGTCTTCACCGTCGGGCGGATACCCACGATTTCGATTTCTTCACCGACCTTCACCACGCCACGCTCGATACGGCCGGTCACCACCGTGCCACGACCCGAGATCGAGAACACGTCTTCCACCGGCATCAGGAACGTGCCGTCCACAGCGCGCTCCGGCGTCGGGATGTACGTGTCCAGCGCGTCGGCCAGGTTCATGATGGCCACTTCGCCCAGCTCGCCCTTGTCGCCTTCCAGCGCCAGCTTGGCCGAACCCTTGATGATCGGGGTGTCGTCGCCAGGGAAGTCATACTTCGACAGGAGTTCGCGCACTTCCATTTCGACGAGCTCGAGCAGCTCGGCGTCATCCACCATGTCGCACTTGTTCAGGAACACGATGATGTACGGCACGCCAACCTGGCGGGCCAGCAGGATGTGCTCACGCGTCTGCGGCATCGGGCCGTCAGCGGCCGAGCACACCAGGATCGCGCCGTCCATCTGGGCGGCACCCGTGATCATGTTCTTCACATAGTCAGCGTGGCCCGGGCAGTCAACGTGCGCGTAGTGGCGGTTGGCCGTTTCGTACTCGACGTGCGCGGTGTTGATGGTAATACCGCGAGCCTTTTCTTCCGGCGCTGCGTCGATTTCGTCGTACTTCTTGGCGGCGCCACCGAACTTCGAGGCCAGCACCGTGGCAATCGCTGCCGTCAGCGTCGTCTTGCCGTGGTCAACGTGACCAATCGTACCTACGTTCACGTGCGGCTTGGTCCGCTCGAACTTTTCCTTTGCCAT
>NZ_FMYZ01000044.1 GCF_900101625.1 Cupriavidus sp. YR651
AAATCGCTGAAATGTCATACACGATCGCGCTCATTCGCGGCTGGAACGCTATCAATCAGAGCCTGCGCAACCAGATCCCCGTCAATCTGCCACCCAGCATGTAATCCTGCGCTATCCAGAGGGTCATGGCGTCAGCGTCGCCGTGACCCGCGAGGTTGCCAAGCACCTGCGCTCCCAATACAGGATCGAAAGCCGACAGGGCCGGGGCTCGTCTGTAGGCAATTGCTGCCGAGGCTAATCGAGGCATGCGCGCGCTCAAGACGCATACGAGATTAAGCCGGCCAGTTGCCTCTGTTTTTTCCTGCTATCACGTTTCCTGACATGGCTATCAAGCTGTTGCATCCCCTCGCCGGCCCACGCCATGGCAACAAGGTGGTACAGCGACTGACTTGCGCTGGCGAGGACGACCGATGCGTTTTTGTGCTTGAGTGTCGCTACTTCACGTCAGTGGTGACGCCTAGAGGCCTGCGCGTCTATCCAGGCGCCAAGAATTGGCGCCTGTCCAGCGGGGAACCTGTCGAGTTGATCGACAAGGATCTGTTTCACGTCCCTCACACCAGGGAAATGCTCACGCGAGTTGGATGATTCATGTTCTCATGCGCGAGCCACCACAAGTCAGTACCTCTGAAGGTTTTGAACCTGAGCGCTGTGGCCGAGGCGCGCGACCGAAAAAATGCGATGCCGGCGGCCGAGCAGCACATGGCCATAGCTGCTGAAGCGCAAGCGCAGTGACGGCTCACGTTCAGTTTTTGACGCAAATTCTGGGTCCAGATTGGGTGCTCACTGGTCAGTCGCTATCCGGTGGATGCGGAAGTACGGACGTCGGAGCGGCATCCGCACCAGAGGCATTGGTGCGAAATAGGAAACGCAGAAGAGTCCGCTATGTGTCTACCCCGGTCATCGGGCCGTGCCTACCATGTCATCTATCGGGATGGATCATCGTCTCCAGCCTCCGTCGGACTGGCGCTGGCCCTATCCCGTCGTGGCGCCATTTCGCCAGCGCAGTAATGGGGAAGGCGATAATCAATATATTGCATTTGATATGCATCTTTAATAGAATGCCGCGAAGCCCAAGCGAGGCCCATCACAACGCCTTAGCAAGCGCAGAATTTCGGCCCGCTGCCGCAGTGCGCCGCAGGTAGCACTACCTCGACCGTACCGCGCCCATTCGCATTTCTCTGGAGAGTTCCCGTGAGCACCATCGCGATTCTGCTATCTGCCTTCGTGCTGTCGATGATCGGGCTGTTCGCTTTCATCTGGTCGCAGCGTCGTGGCCTGTTCGACCGCGATCCCAAGGCAGCGGAAGTCATCTTCGCGCCGGGCGAGATCGGCTCCGTCGAAGACCCCGCCAATGAT
>NZ_FMYZ01000043.1 GCF_900101625.1 Cupriavidus sp. YR651
AAATCGCTGAAATGTCATACACGATCGCGCTCATTCGCGGCTGGAACGCTATCAATCAGAGCCTGCGCAACCAGATCCCCGTCAATCTGCCACCCGGCATGTAATCCGGCGCAATCCAGAAGGTCATGGCGTCAGCGTCGTCGTGACCCGCGAGGTCGCCGAGCACCTGCGCCCCCAAGGCACGATCGAAAGCCGACAGGGCCGGGGCTCGTCTGTAGGCAATTGCAGCCAAGGCTCATCGGGGCATGCGCTCAAGACGCATACGAGATCAAGCCGGCCGGTTGCCTCGGTTTCCTGCTATTACGAGTTTCCTGACATGGCTATCAAGCTGCTGCATCCCCTGGCCGGCCCAAACCATGGCAACAAGGTGGTACAGCGACTGACTTGTGCTGGCGACGACGATCGATGCGTTTTTGTGCTTGAGTGTCGCTACTTCACGACAGTGATGACGCCTAGAGGCCTGCGCGTCTATCCAGGCGCCAAAAATTGGCGCCTGTCCGGCGGGGAACTTGTCGAGTTGATCGACAAAGATCTGTTTCACGTCCCTCACACTGGGGAAATGCTCACGCGAGTTGGATGATTCATGTTGTCAGGCGCGAGCCTCCACAAGTCAGTACCACTGAAGCTTTTGGCCTGAGCGCTGTGGCCGAGGCGCGCGACCGAAAAAATGCGATGCTGGCGGCCGGGTAGCACATTGGTCATAGCTGCCGAAGCGCAAGCGCAGTGACGGCTTACGGTCAGTTTTCGACGCAAATTCTGGGTCCAGATTCGGTGCTCACTGGTCAGTCGCTATCCGGTGGACGCGGAAGTACAGACGTCGGAGCGGCATCCGAACCAGAGGCATTGGTGCGAAAGAGGAAACACAGAAGAGTCCACAATGTGTCTACCTTGGCCATCGGGCCGTGCCTACCATGTCATCTATCGGCACCTGGACGGCGCCATGGAGGGCACGATGCATCGATTCGGATGGTTCCTTACCGTTGCGGGATGGATCATCGTCTCCAGCCTCAATCGGACTGGCGCTGGCCCCGTCCCGTCGTGGCGCCATCTCTCCAGCGCAGTAGTCGGGAAGGCGAATATTTATATATTGCATATAAAATGCAGCTTTTATAGAGTGCTGCGAAGCCTAGGCGAGGCCCATCACAACGCCATATCAAGCGCGAAAACATGACAGCCCTCATCGACACCATGCTTGTCGAGCATAAACAGATCCTCGCGATGCGCGAGACCGTGCAGCGGCAGGGCATTGGCACAGAAGCCGGCCTTCAGACGCTGCACCAGCTTCGCAAGCTTGTTCAGCGCAGCTGGCGCGTGAGGATCACAAGGTTTGCCCGCCAATTCATCTCCATGAACAGACCGGTGCGCTTGCCGAAGAATATTAAGCTGAGATGTACGTCATTTCCCGAGAAGTACTGGATTTCTTTGCCCACTTTCGCGACGGCGGCGAGCTCAGATGACGCGCGAGGAAATCCGCCCGCATACAGCGTTTCGCGCGCACCGCAGCGCCGCAGCCGTGGGCTGACACCGTCTTTTTCCGTCGAGATCGCACCGCAAACCGCGCAGTGTGCTGATCAGCCGCGCTGGGCTGCGGCCGCCGTGCGCCGCAGGTAGCACTACCTCGACCGCACCGCGCCCATCCGCATTTCTCAGGAGAGTTCCCGTGAGCACCATCACGATCCTGCTATCCGCCTTCGTGCTGTCGATGATCGGGCTGTTCGCTTTCATCTGGACGCAGCGTCGTGGCCTGTTCGACCGCGATCCCAAGGCAGCGGAAGTCATCTTCGCGCCGGGCGAGATCGGCTCCGTCGAAGACCCCGCCAATGAT
>NZ_FMYZ01000041.1 GCF_900101625.1 Cupriavidus sp. YR651
GCTTAAACACTGGATGGGATCGACTCACTTCCTGACGAAGTCGTTAGAGCATGTAAGCACTGAAATGAGCCTGCACGTGCTCGCATACAATCTCAAACGGGTAATCAGGGTGCTAGGAATCGCCAAAATGATGAAAGCGGTAAAGCTGGCGGGGGCATAAGCCCTTCTTGGCGATCTTTTAACGCTCGTGAGGAGCCTCACAGCCAATTAGGAAGGCATTACCGCCTTCGGTGTCGAATCGGCACTGAATCGACACCGAAAGGAACGCCAGGCGCGACCTACGTATATGGACGCGACCAGGGCAGCCCACTGACCGTTTCCACACGGCCTCGGCCGGACCCGGTCGTCGGGCCCAATACACAGGCCGGTCTGGCTCAATTGGCAGCTACCGACCCTCCCCGGACGTTGAGCCCGGCCTCACTCTAGGGCCGCTTTGCGATGTCAAACGGCCGTCCGCACATGCGAATAGGCGGGGAACAGAGGCCTTAGTGCGGCACTGCGATCAGCGCGGGTACGCACACTCGGGGGGGAAACACGAAGCATTACGGAGGTAGGACCGAGCTGGCAGAATGGCAGGCAGCCCGACAGCCAGCACCCTATATGCCTGCCAACGAACGTCATCACTACGTCCCGCAGTTCTACCTCAACGGCTGGTGTACGCCGGACGAGCAGGCGCAGGGCGAACGCCTCTACCGATACCAATGGAAGGGCGGACGCCTCCTTGTCGAGCGGGCTCACCCACGCTCTACCGGCAGTCTAGATCGGCTCTACTCCCTCGACAGCGTGCCGCCAGAAAGGCAGCAGCAGATTGAGAAGGATTTCTTAGCAGGGGTGATCGAGGCCCCAGCAGGACTGGTCCTGAACAAAATGCGAACGTCGGGACGTGGGCACGATCTCACAATGCAAGAGCGTCACGTTTGGACGCGATTCCTGATGGCGCAGCGGATTCGCCCGCCCGAGATTGTCCGCTTCCTGCATGACCAGGCTCCGCCCCATCTCCGGGAAGTCCTCGCGGCAAATCCCGAGCAGTATCAAGCGTTAAAGGAGGGGGAGGACCCAGAGACGCTGTTGGAATGGGTGGAGCACGCAAAGCCGGGATTGATCGAGGACTTCGGGAAACTGCTTATACCGTCGTTGATCCTTGATGACCGAGCCTACAACCGCATCATCCGAATGGAATGGTGGCAGATGGACTTCAGCGGCACGGGCATACCGCTACTGAGCAGCGATCACCCCTTGGTCATCATTCCGGGAATAGATCACCCCGGTTGCGTCATTGCTATGCCCATCAGCCCGCGCTTCGCCTTCTTTGCTTGCCCGGAAAAGGGTGTAGCAGAGTACCTTGCGAAGTTCTACGGCCTTCGATCCTTGGCCGAATGGCTCAACTTCCAAGTGGTTCGGATGGCGAATGCCCAGGTGTACGCCGTAGACACCAGCCTCACCTACTTTGTGCGCGCGCATCTGGCGCCGGCGGAACTGCTGTCTCTCGGCTAAGCCCGCTCGCGGGGCGCTGATGTATGATTTTCGGAATCCGGTGGTTCCGGCACAGGAATATCGTTCAATGGCGACATACCACGAGTCCGATACCTGATGTTGACGCAAACAACCACGTACACACCATATATGTTGACCGTCAGTGAAAATGCATTCCGGGACTACTTGTTTCAACATCACAAGGAGGATTTTTCCACCCTCGTCGTCGGTCGGCGTGAGCCGGTGAAATGGACGGAAAATTCTTTTCCGCCCATCCGATTTCTGTTGCAGCAGCGCGCAGAACGCAAGATCAATGAAATACTCGACAATCTGCAGGCCCTCGTTCTGACGTCGAAGGAACTGCGGCTTGACCGCGGTGCACTGCATCCGACTCGGGTTGACTTGCTCGGAAACTCGGAATCGACCGGGTTGACCATCATCGAACTGAAGAAATCGAATCAGACGGAGCGCCAAGCCTTCACAGAGTTGTTGGCGTATTCCAACTACTTCGGTTCACTCTTCCCCGGTCTCAAAGAGTCGGCCGTGACATCAGTTCTTGTAGCGCCGATGGAAGGCCGGACCGTCAAGGATGCGTTTGTTCAGGAGCTTGTCTCTAACGAGAAAAACATCATCGCGCTGATCCCGCACGAAGACGCAGGAAAATTCACGTTGGAGGTCTTCTACCCCGGCGAAGAATATTACCAGGCCTTCGAGCGGAACATCTTGAACGACAGTTCGATGATTTGCGTTGCCCTTTCGTTCCCGATGATCGAAGGCTGGATCGATTCTGATGGAGGCATGGACGGAAGCACTCCACCAGACTACACCCTCGACGCGCTTAATGTTATTAGTAACTCGATCGCCCGAAGGCTGGAAGCCGAGGGTTTTCATGCTCTCATTTACGCAAACCAGAAATGGGGAGAGGTAGCGACGCTTTTTCCCAACCCAAATACCATCGTCGTCGCAGCGATGAATCCCTTCTGCTCGTATCGCACATCAGTCCATGAGGGTGTAGTCTATGGCCGCTCAGATGAAGGCCGGCTTGCGCAGGTTCAGGCGATCTACGATCAACTCACTGACGATGGAAAGGACTATTGGATCGATACCATGGAGAGCAATTTTCACGACAAGCTTATCCGGGTTTCGCGCGAACAGTTCGAATTTTGCTTCTTGAGCACGACAGGCAGGATTCGGCCGGAGATTTCGCTGCCTGATTGGTACGGCTTGAAGACAAGTTTCGTTGATGCGGTCACCACACATAACCTCAATCTGCATCGGACCGGTCTGCTTCGAGAGATCTATCTTGAATACATCGAGTACGTCTATGACAAGAAGGTCGATGAGATTTTCTACAGCGATGATCTTCCTAAATTCGCCTATAAAACGCTGACCCCGTTCCTGGCAAGCTGGGAAATTTTCAGGGGGCTGGGCTACGACGAAGATGAGGATGCGGACGGCGACCAACGTGACGAAGACGACGAATAGCTTGGGCGGAGCAGGGTAACGTTTTGGCGGGTCATCGTCGAATCGCCGGTTCACAGTCGCGTTGAAAAATGGCGGCTCGTGGCTCTTCATCGGACATTGTCCGACAGATTGTAAAGGATCGTTTATGGCCGACTGCAGCTCCTGACCAGCCGACAAGGAAGATGCTAGAGAGTCGGTCTTTAAACGAGATCGTACGTCCGAAGGTGGCGCTTGAGCTGCACCCATGGGCCACCCAGCGCATCAGTGATGCGCGCTGTTCCACCGGCCATTTAACGAACGCAAATACCCAGTAGAAGATCAGATTGAGCGGCGGGACCAACATCAGGATGCACAGGCAGCCGGAATATCCTGCTTTTTGCAAAATACGCGCCGCCGGCACCAAATACACGATTAGGATCAAAATTATAATAGCCCAGTGCCAGATGCTCAGATGTTCCACGCCTTCCCCTCCCCGAGAGTTCGACCGAGCCCAGCCAGGGCGTTATCAAAATGAGGCCCCAATTTAGCATCAGAGAAACTACCCGCGCCATCGATTGTGCCAGATCGAGCCCTGGAGCGGCTGACGCTCCGCAGTTGAACGTATAAAGATCGCGTTCTTTATTACCTTTAGGCTTACGTGTCATTTCCGGCCTTATCCCGGCATGACCCCGAATAGGCTGCTGCCTTTGGGGAAGTACTGCCGGAGCAGTCCGTAGATATTCTCGTTCGTGCCTCGCTGCCATGGGCTTTGCGAATCGCAAAAGTAGACCTGCATGTCCGTCGCGATCGTAAATCGCTTGTGTTGTGCGAGTTCCATGCCTCTATCCCATGTAATCGATTTGCGTAGTTGCGCAGGCAGCTTTTGAACCTATTTGATCAGCGCGGAAACCGCACTGTCAGTATCCTTGCCTTTCACTTTCACGAGATTGGTGAAGCGGGAATGACGCTCCACCAGAGTCGCGATGTGCGTGTTATTCGAGCCGCCGTTCGACGCTCGGCTACGTCGGCCCGATGGAGTTCGAAAAGTCTCAAGGAGCTTAGCAGGCTGCTGAAGTACTCACCGCGCAAGAGGCAGAGCTTCCCCTACCAGGCTGATGGGTTCGCTATTTTCACAATCCGGAAGCCGGGCGTCACTGCATCGAATCTTTCGGCGATTTGGCGCTCATTTCCGGCCTCATTACCGCGATTACTGCAACTGCGGACGGATTTGTCCCAGCGAGCGCATGCGCACGAGGTTGTAGGCGGCCATGCTCAGCACGAACATCTGGTCGACCTTCTTTAGTCCGCGCACCATCACCTGGCGCATGCGCCCCACGGTCTTGGCCCAACCAAAGCCTTGTTCGATCAGCTTGCGCTTCTGCTGCGAGACGGCATAACCGGCGCTGCAAGCAATGGCATCAGGAACGGCCGAGCGCCGCCCCGACGTGTTCTGTGCCACGTGGGGCGTCACCTTCATTTCCAGGCAAGCTTGGATGAACTCCTGCGCGTCATAGCCTTTGTCCGCGCCCACGGTGATTTCCACATTCAGGTCTTCAGTCACCTGCCTGGCATCGTTGAGCATGACCTTCGCGGCCTCGCGCTCGGCGTGTCCGTCCGCATTGGTCACCATGGCGCTCACCACCAGCCCGTGGCGGTTGTCGCTTGCAGATTCAACCGGTCGATGCAACAGCTTGTTGGAATCGTTCAGCCGGTGTATCGAAGTTTAGTGTCTTGCGCGGACGTTCGTTGAGCCGCCTGGCAATGGCGTTGAGCTTAGCTTGCGAATAGACCGACAGATCGGTGCCTTTCGGGAAGTATTGTCTCAATAAACCATTAGTGTTCTCGTTGGAGCCGCGTTGCCACGGATGCTGAGGATCGCAGAAGTAGACCTGGATGTCCGTGGCCACGGTGAAACGTTGGTGGCCGGCCATCTCCGTGCCACGATCCCAAGTCAGCGACTTGTAGAGTTCCTGTGGGAGCTTGCCGGCATGCTTGATCAGAGCGTTGACGACAGCCTCGGA
>NZ_FMYZ01000039.1 GCF_900101625.1 Cupriavidus sp. YR651
CTTCGGACTCATGAAGTCGATCTGCGGATCGATGACGACGAACGCAACGCGCGCGAGGTCAAGCTTCATGCCCGTCTTGGGCAGCGCCGGTTTGGACGGATCTGCGTACTTGGCGACGCCACCGGCCGGCGCTGCGTTGGCCAGCGAGGGCAGTTGGCTAGACGCAACTGCGGCCGCGGCAACCGTGCTCTTCAAGAAAGTACGGCGGCCGTGAAATTCTGGGGTCTCACACACAATGATTCTCCATTCAATTCCGTAACACGAGCAGATGCAGTAGACGCACTGCCATGAACTTCTTGGATAGTTCTGGGGGCTGGTGAAACGCGTTAAGACGTTGGGTCAAGATGAATACTGGGTGAACTGACTGACGTTGCGTCCACCGAACCTGCGCTGCTCTGCTTGCCGCAGAAACTGCGTGGAGTGAATCCTAGACTCAGGCACGGCATGTCAGTAGTGTTGCCACGGTGCCCACACTGTTGTCACATCGGCACCAATCTTTACGCCATGCGTTGCGTGGTCCGCATTGCACGCTGCGACTGGTCATTCTCACTCCAGCAAAATCCGATGTCCGCCTTGGGCAGGCCGATGGTCCGACGACCGAGTTCGGTGCTTGCCGGCAAGAAGTCGACACCTGGCTTCGCGTTTCGAACAGTAGATCTCGGCTTGTAAACGGTCGCTCAATAAGCCTTTCACTCGCGTTGCCTCCCATTGCTTGTCCGTCGTCGATTGTTGCCGTTCGGTCAACATGCTGAGGGCTTTCGCGATGCTACTGATGTTCGCCCCCCTACCTACAATCCGTTATGACGACAGTTGCAGAAGTCGTTGCGACTGTCGAGGAGGGGTGTCCGCACAACGAAGCGGACCGCACCCGCCGCCCAGTGCGGGTTACCCCGCCTATTAACAGGACTACTGAAATGAGCCAAACAACCCGCAATGTGCAGCCAGTTACCGCCAACCTTGGCAAAGAAGGTTCAGCGGAACTCGTGCCTTCCCGCTACGCCGTGCGAGTGGGTGACGTCGACGTCGTGCTGATCAGCGATGGTATTCTGCCTCTGCCGACCTCCACCATGTCCACCAACGTGAGCGAAGCGGACCGCAACAAATGGTTCGATGGTCGTTTCCTGCAACGTGACATGTTCGACTGGGCGCTGAATATCGCGCTCGTGCGCAGCGGCGAACGCCTAATCCTGATCGACTCGGGTGTGGGCGACGGTTTCGAATACTTCACGCGCGCAGGTCAGTCGGTGATGCGCCTGGAATCGGCTGGTATCGACCTGGCCGCGATCACCGATATCGTGATTACGCACATGCATATGGATCACGTCGGCGGGCTGAACGTGGATGGCGTCAAGGCCAAGCTGCACCCGGACGTCCGCATTCACGTGTCGGCCACGGAAGTGGCGTTCTGGGAAAATCCGGACTTCAGCAAGACGGTGATGCCAGAAACGGTTCCCCCCGCGCTCCGCAAGGCTGCAGCAAAGTTCGTGGAACTCTATAGCGAAAACATCGTGCAGTTCGATCGGGAAGTGGAAGTCGCAGCGGGCGTGTCGGCGCGCGTGACGGGTGGGCACACGCCGGGGCACTGCGTTGTGGACGTCGCATCGAACGGCGAGAAACTGACGTTCGTAGGCGACGCGATTTTCGAAGTCGGCTTCGACAAGCCCGAATGGCAAAATGGCTTCGAGCACGATCCTGAAGTGGCTGTGGACGTGCGTATCGCGCTGCTCAATGAAGCCGCCGAAACCGGCGCTCTGCTGGCCGCAGCGCATGTCGCGTTCCCGTCCATCGGTCACATTGCAAAGAACGGTGAAGGCTTCCGATTCGTGCCGGTGCAATGGGATTACTGATTGATGCCGTGTTTCGGATCGCGCTAGTCAGACACGACGGAAACCAAAGCGGTCAAATTCGAGCTTCCGTGAGTCCCATCGCCTAAGTAACTCAAGTCGAGCATCGGTAGTCGGCCGATGGGGTTGCGCCCAGAATCCCGCACCGATAACGTGGCCGATGCCACAGCGCGGGCAAGTGATCGCGTGCAAATAACCGCCGCGAGTCTTGTAAACCTGCGGCGTTTTCTCTTGCAATCGTCAGTGCAATCTATACGACGATGGCTGATAGTCGAGGAGTACGCACCGGCTCGAATGCGCTACGACAGTCCGCTTAGTGCAACGCAACCGACGTCTGCACGTACAAGACGAAGTTCCGCTAAGGGTCGAGGGTGTGTGAAAACGTCTCGATCACCTAGACTGGATCAACGCATTCAGATCGGGGGACCGGATAAGACGATTCATAGAGGAAGAAGACCGGTCTGCAACATGCGCTCTCGACCTATAGGATTCAGAATCTCGACAGCGCTTCCTTGCAGGATCGGGACCGAAGCTACCTTCGGGAAAATTTTGAATCGCTCGTCGCGCTAGGCCGGGCTGCAGGGCTAGCTAGAACCCTGGACAGCTTCGGGGAAATGCCGAACAACCTCTCAAGTCTCCTTCCTTGTCTTCTAGAGATCGATTCCGTAGTACCCTTTTACGACGCCGTCAGGCGTTCTAGCACTCGACGAGTTATACGAGCAATTGGATTTACTTTATCGAGCGCATTGGTTTGCTCGCGAGTGCCGATCACTCGGTGAAGAAAGCAAGGTGTTCAACGAAGCTGCGATTCAGTACAGACGAACCGCATTGGAGTGAGTGCTTCATGACGGAATCGACTGGGACGAGGTACATCTCAGTACCTAACCCGCGGCCCTTCGCGTTGGTTGGTGACGTCAATGTTCAGCGGAATCCGCAACGCACAGCTTCGCCAAAGAGACCGAGTACCGGAACGACGGTTGCCGCACGCCGAAATTGCGGAAGTACGAATGCATGTTCGACAACGGCCAAGCTCGGGAAAGGTCAATACCATCGACTAGGAGCCATAGGTACTGAGCAAAGCCCTCAACATTAGAAACCATAGCTCAGCGCGCGACTGGCCAACGAACTCGTCAACGCCTGCCGCGCAAGCTTCTCATCAAAGCGGTAACTGAGCCGGCACCCGTGTTGCAGAAATTGAAAGTCAACGCCATCGTCGCTGGATTCCACTGCTTCATACCAAGCGCAAAGGCTAGTAGTGTCGAAATATGCACTTTTGGTATAAGCACGCCGCACTGCGATCGCATCTTTGATAGGTATGTTGCGACGGAATCAACAAAATGTGATGTCGGTACCCATTTACGACTTAAGGAGGCGTTGTTAATATCTGACTTGTCTGATATTTAACAGGCAACTTGTGAGCGCGTATCCGTCGCACCTGGCTTGACCAGCCGTTCCCGGCCCCCGCGTTCAACAAGCCCCTTTTCGGAGAAAGTTCCCAGGCACACAAATGTGAGCGCGTTCTCCGTCCCAACGGCGTGGTCGGCACACTAACAATGCTCGGCGGTACCACGTGCCATGTGCAGAGGGGGCTCTTACGCGCATCGAAATTTCAGGCAACATGAACAATCCGGACACATTCGAACGCAGCACTCACGTGAGTCGAAAAATTCACCCTGACGCGTTGTCAGCAAGCTTTGCCGCGAGCTACACGGGCATCATGGCGTTTATGGCGGTAGCGAACGAAGGGAGCTTCGCCAAGGCCAGCGAACGCCTGGGCATCGGGCGTTCCGCTGTCAGTCGCAGCGTCCAGAAACTGGAGGCGCAACTGAGTACGCAACTGTTCCTTCGCACCACGCGCACCACGACACTCACGCGCGAAGGCCTGCGCTTCTTCGAGAATTGTCGTCGCGGGGTGACTCACATGGTGGATGCCATGGACGACCTGTTCGAGCAGCGCATGGGCCCGCCGCGTGGTCTGGTCCGCATCAGCGCTTCGGTCGGATTCGGCAGAAAGGTCGTGGCGCCGTTGGTGGACAAGTTCGCGAAAGCCTACCCTGACATCGAACTCGACCTTCTGCTCGACGACCGGCTGACCGACTTTGCCTCGGACCGGATCGATGTCGCGTTCCGTAGTGGGCATCTCGAAGATTCCAGCCTCATCGCCAAGCAGCTGATACCGATGCAAATGGCACTGGTGGCCGCGCCGTCGTACGTGGAAGCACACGGGCTCCCCGATACGCCGGACGATCTGCCAGACCACACGTGCATCAACTTCCGTCTCTGGAATGGCCGGTTGCTCGAATGGGATTTCAAGGTCGATGGGCTGTCGCGGAAATATCTGCCAGCGGCCCGTCTCACCTTCAACAATTTCGATCTCGTCCTGCAGGCGGCTTTGCAGGGACGGGGCCTGGCGCTGCTGCCTGGCTACCAGGTCCGCCAGCACATCGCGTCAAGGAACCTCGTCGTGGCACTGCCCCGCTACACGCACTGCGATCGCGGGCACTTCGTTTGCTATCCGAGCCGGCAGCACTTGCCAACGCGCACTCGCGCCTTCATCGACTTCATGACCACCGAAATCCGCGCACTCGATCTGGATTGCCTTGACCAATCCAACGTCAATTCGGCACTGTGACGCTTCAAGCTGACCACGCGATTGGTGTCACGGCGACAACACACTGCGCACCGTGACGGCACTACCGGCATCCCACGCCGAAGGCCGGGACCCTTCCAAGCCGTCCGTTCGACAATAGATCCCTACAGGTTCGGGGAAAGCCATTTCCGAGACCCCAGCATTGAAGTGGACGGCGCTCTCGCGTTGACCACAGCCTCAGAGTCCTTGCTCGCAAGCTTCACCGCCATCACGAACCGGGCCTGGCGTTCGACAAGTATTGCAATCTGGCTGTTGAAGCTGCCGAACTTGCATCGAGAACGCCGTAGGTGCTCCAACAACTCTCTTTTGAGCGCGCCACGGGCCTGTGGCGCGCCAGACTCCGTCCCGGCACGATAAGCGCAGCGCGTGCTGACCCTCACTGTGGACGCGCCAGCCCAATCCCGATGGCGCCACGATCGCCGAGGTGTATCCTAAGTAGGGCCAAACTGCTGCGGCGCCGGTGCTGCGGAAACGCCGTGATGTAGATGGATTTCTGAGCACATCCAGGCCAGTTGTGGCGGCACCGCACAGCAGAATACGTGATTAAATCATCACATGGTTACAGCGCCAACGGGAACAACCTAAGCCTACAAGGCTTGTGGGAGGACGGCGAGCGCGTCTTCTGCCGAGGCCGGCGCCCGGGCAATGGCGGCGCCGACAACGTCCTGATTGTGCGGCCCGCTGCCGACCATCCATCGTCCGCCAGCCTGGATCGCATCGCTCACGAATTCAGACTGAAAGATCTGCTCGATAGCGCGTGGGCGGCGCGGCCGCTAGACCTTCCGAGTGAAGACGGCCGGACCTTCCTGGTGCTCGAGGATCCGGGCGGCGAGCCGCTCGAGTGGCAGCTCGGCGCGCCCATGGAAGTGGGAATTGTCTTGCGCTTCGCCGTTGGCATTGCGGCGGCGCTGGGCCAGCTCCATGAGCGCGGCCTTGTCCATAAGGACCTCAAGCCCGCCCATATCCTCGTGAACTGCACGGACGGACGGGTGCGACTCACCGGCTTCGGCATCGCCTCGCGGCTGCCGCGAGAGCACCAGGCCCCCGAGCCGCCCGAGACCATCGCCGGCACGCTCGCCTACATGGCGCCCGAACAGACCGGGCGGATGAATCGCTCCATCGATTCGCGCAGCGACCTCTACTCGCTCGGCGTCGTGCTCTACCAGATGCTCATTGGCGCACTGCCTTATGCGGCGGCCGATCCGATGGAGTGGGTGCACTGCCATATCGCCCGAAAGCCGGTGCCGCCCAGCGAGCGGTTGGCGTCGATACCGGCGGCGCTCTCCCACATCGTCATGAAGCTGCTCGCCAAGACGGCCGAGGAGCGCTACCAGACCGCGGCCGG
>NZ_FMYZ01000036.1 GCF_900101625.1 Cupriavidus sp. YR651
TATCAGATGCTTGGCACTTGGGCAGTGGCTGCAGACAATAGCCCAGGCTCGAAGGAGATGCACGTGGTCTATGCATCCCCGGGAACCATCGCCGCATACCGCAAGTCCGGGCGCTTTCCTGATGGCACTGTTCTCGTGAAGGAAGTGTTCAAGACGACCACAAAATCTATGACAACCGGAACGGTAAGTAGCGCCGGCACCCTTGCCGGTTGGTTTGTCATGGTGAAAGACGACGTCGGCCGATTCCCCAAAAACGAGCTTTGGGGAGACGGCTGGGGTTGGGCCTGGTTCGATTCAACTGATCCCACGAAGACTACATCCACGGACTACAAGAAGGACTGTCAGTCCTGTCACGTGCCGGCGCGAGCATCAGACTGGATTTACACCCATGGCTATCCGCCTCTGAGCCGATTAAGGCAGCCTAGTGTCGATGAAATGTCAGTGGTCGGACCGCCGCTCTGTACAGAGCAGTTCGGGGAGCGAGGTCACCTCGACCGCTGGCGCACGCTATGTTGGGAACGGATTTTTTTATCCATGCAAGATCTCCGGAAAATGGACGAATAGCCGAGGAGACAATTTCCATAAAACGGAAGTGCTACGGCCATTCCGTGTATCGCATTCAGTCACGTGCGGGTGAGGTCTCGACACATGGAGGAAGAGGATGAAGACGATCGTGGTGACAGACCAGGCTGCCGGAACGGCCGGGAAGAAGCTGGTGGAGCGGCCCGAACCGCGGGCGGCGGCTAATGACGTCGTCGTTCGGATTCTGCAAACGACTTTAGGGCCAACAGCAACACGCTCGGCTCTCATGCAAAGATTGGAAGCTCATTATGCGGTATGGAAAGTCACATAAGGCGATCGAACAACTGACCGCGGAGCAACACCGCGTCACACAGGAAGCAGGGACTGAGCGCCCGTTTTCCGGGGAATACAACGACCATTCGGAACCTGGCATCTACGTGGACGTTGTCTCAGGCGAGCCCCTCTTTGCGTCGTCCGACAAGTTTGACTCTGGCTGCGGGTGGCCAAGTTTCACTAAGCCCATCGTTCCCGAATATATCAACCTGTTACGCGATATCTCCCATGGGATGATCAGAGCCGAGGTTAGATCAACCCACGGCGACAGCCACCTCGGCCACGTCTTCCCGGATGGCCCGCCTGATCGCGGTGGCCTGCGCTACTGCATCAATTCCGCGTCGCTCCGGTTCATCCATCGCGACAACATGGAGAGTGAGGGCTACGGCGAATATCTCGATCAGGTTGAGGAGACTTAATATGCATCAGCGCGCTGTACTCGCTGGAGGATGCTTCTGGGGGATGCGGGACTTCCTCCGCAAGCGCGCCGAAGTCGCCTCGACTCGTGTTGGCTATACCGGCGGCGAAATTCCGGACGCGACTTACCGCAACCATGACGCTCATTCGGAGGGGATCGAAATCGTCTTAGACACAACGCGAACGAGCTACCGAAGCGTCCTTGAGTATTTCTTCCAAATCCACGGTCCGGCGACGTTGAAGCGTCGGGGTGGAGACAGTGGCAGCTCATACCACTCGGCGGCCTACTATATCGACGACGAACAGACTCGTATCCCCAATGAAACCATCGCCGAGATGGACGCCTCCGGCCTTCGGGAAGGCGAGGTTGTCGCCGAGGTTGATCCTGTCGGAGATATCCGGCAAGCCGAGCTAGAGCATCAGGATTATCTTGAGAAGCAGCCGGGGGGCTATACCTGTCATCTCCGTCGCCCCGGCTGGGTCCTTCCCGAGCGGGAGACCACTGGCGAGTCCATAGCAACTCCTTCTCATACCGGCGCCGATGCTTGATTGGAGAAGCAGGTTCGACATGCACGAATTCTTCGGTTCCAAGGATATCGCCCCTGGCGCCGTTCGTCCTGTGCTCGACGCGGTGGCTCTCGGCTGCGAACGAGACCAACGCCAACTGTTCACGGGGGTCAGCTTCCGGCTGCGGGCCGGCGACATGTTGCGCATCCGCGGGCCGAACGGCAGCGGCAAGAGCAGCCTGCTGCGTCTGCTGTGTGGCCTGGCCCAACCGGCCGCCGGACATGTCGAGCTGTTCGGCCAGGCCGTTACCCAGCAGCGCGGCAAGCTGGGTTCCAAACTGCTATGGATAGGCCATGCTGCCGGCGTCAAGGCACTATTGACCCCCGAGGAAAACTTAGCCTGGCTGGGAACCTTGCACACGCGCGGCGCAAGCGCGGCGATCGGACAGGCACTGGCCGCGGTGGGCTTGCGTGGCTTCGAAGATACACCCTGCCATGCGCTTTCTGCCGGGCAGCAACGTCGAATCGCGTTGGCGCGTCTGTACCTGCCCGCAGCGCCAGCGCTGTGGCTGCTGGATGAACCGTTCACGGCACTGGACGCTGCCGGCACGGCGCAACTGGAAGAACGCTTGGCGACGCATTGCGAGCGCGGTGGCACGGCGGTGCTGACTACTCACCACGAGTTAACGAGACGCGCGCAAGCCTATGCCGACCTTGATCTGGGACAGTACGTCGCATGAAGATGGGCTTTATTCCCTTATTTAATAGTGAGCTTCGTCAGTTATGCCGTCGTCCAGCGGACCTCGCCAACCCGTTGGTGTTCTTCTCCGTCGTCGTCACCCTGTTTCCGCTCGCTCTAGGGCCGCAATCACGATTCATGCAACAGGCGGCACCAGGATTGCTGTGGGTCGCGGCGCTGCTGGCCGTGCTGCTCTCGCTAGAAGGCTTGTTTCGTGCAGATTTCGAGGACGGATCACTGGAACAGTGGATGCTTTCATCTCATTCGCTGGCGATGCTCGTGCTGGCAAAGGTGTCGGCGCATTGGCTCTGCAGCGGCCTCGCGCTGGTGGTACTAGCCCCGCTTCTGGCTCTGATGCTCGGCCTGCCGGCTCATTGCCTCCCAGCGCTGCTGCTGTCGCTGTTGTTGGGCACGCCTGTGCTCAGCCTGCTCGGCGCAGTTGGCGCGGCACTCACCGTCGGTTTGCGGCGCGGTGGGCTATTGCTGGCCTTGCTGATCTTGCCAATGTATATCCCGGTACTGATCCTGGGCTGCGGCGCGCTACAGGCCGCCTTGCAGGGTCTACCCGTCGCGGGGCACCTGCTGTGGCTTGCTTGCCTCGCCGTGCTGGCAATCACCCTGACACCGCTTGCCATCGCAGCGGGGCTATCCATCAGCGTCGCCGAATGAGACACCGTCTACGGCACAGGCCAACGAACCCTGATGAGCAACTTGAATGAACTGGACCTGGCTACACAAATGGAGCTCGCCTAAATGGTTTTACGACATGAGCGGGAAATGCCTGCCCTGGTTTGCCTCCGCCAGCGCGCTACTGCTCGCGATCGGCCTTGCATGGGGACTGGTATTCGCGCCCCCGGACTACCAACAGGGCAACAGCTTCCGCATCATCTATATCCACGTGCCGGCGGCATTGCTAGCCCAATCCATCTACGTCGTGCTGGCGGTGGCTGGGACCATCGGACTGATTTGGAAGTTGAAGCTTGCCGATGTGGCCCTGCGGCAGGCGGCGCCCGTCGGTGCCTGGATGACAGTCATCGCGCTGACCACCGGCGCAGTCTGGGGCAAGCCGACCTGGGGCACGTATTGGGTGTGGGACGCGCGCCTGACCTCCATGCTCATCCTGCTGTTCCTGTATATGGGAGTGATCGCGCTGGGCCAAGCAATTACCAACCGCGACAGCGCTGCGCGGGGTTGCGCGGTGCTGGCCGTGGTCGGCGTGGTCAACATCCCGATCATCAAGTACTCGGTCGAATGGTGGAACACCCTGCACCAGCCCGCCAGTTTCTCGCTCGCGCAAAAGCCTGCGATGCCGGCGCAGATGTGGGTACCGCTGCTGTTAGCTGTGCTGGGTTTCTATTGCTTCTTTGGGGCGGTATTGTTCGCGCGTATGCGCCTGGAAGTGCTGCGGCGCGAGACCGGCAGCCGCTGGGCCGACGCTGAGATCGCCCGACTACTCAAGGACCGGACATGATTGCATTTGAGTCGTTCACTGATTTTCTCGCCATGGATGGCCATGGCGCCTACGTCTGGAGCGCCTACGGCTCGTGCCTGGCGCTGATGGCACTGAACGTGGTACTACCCCTGCTGACGCGCCGCCGGTACTTGAACGACCTGGCGCGCCGTCGACGCCGGGAGGTGTCGCGATGACCCCAGTCCGCAAGAAGCGCGCGTATTGGATACTGGCTCTGGTGTGCGGCGCCGGCGCCGCCGCGGCGTTGGCGCTCGCCGCCCTACGAGAGAACATCAACCTGTTCTACACCCCGAGTCAAATCGCCGCCGGCGATGCGCCGCACGGCACGCGCATCCGCGCCGGCGGCCTGGTCGAGACCGGATCGCTAAAACGCACACGAGACTCGCTGGCACTGCGATTTAGCGTCACCGATGGCGCCCGCAGCATAGTCGTGCGCTACCAGGGCATCCTGCCTGACCTGTTCCGCGAGGGCCAGGGCATTGTCGCGATGGGCAGGCTCGACGACGACGGCATGCTGCACGCTGACGAAGTCCTGGCCAAGCACGACGAGAACTACATGCCGCCCGAAGCTATGAATGCGCTGAAGCAAGCCGGGACGACCGGCCAACTCCCGCGCGGCAAACAGGAGTCTGCTCAATGATCCCCGAACTCGGACTGCTGGCCCTAATCTTGGCCCTATGCCTCGCCCTGGTGCAAGCTAGCATCCCATTGGCCGGTGCCTGGCGCAACGACCGCCGCTGGATGGCGCTGGCGAGGCCGGCCGCCTGGGGACAACTCACGTTTGTGATCGTCTCGTTCGCCTGCCTGGCCCATGCCTTCCTGACCAATGACTTCTCGGTCGCGTATGTGGCACAAAACTCCAACAGCATGCTGCCCTGGTACTACAAGTTCAGCGCGATCTGGGGCTCGCACGAGGGCTCGCTGCTGCTGTGGGTTTTGATACTGGCCGGCTGGACATCCGCGGTCTCGCTCGGCGCCCGCCAACTCCCGGAGGCGATGCTGACGCGGGTTCTCGCGGTGATGGGCATGATCAGCACCGGTTTCCTGCTTTTCCTGATCGGCACCTCCAACCCTTTCGCCCGCTTGCCCAATGTCCCCACTGATGGTCGTGACCTCAATCCTCTGCTGCAGGACGTCGGCCTGATCGTCCATCCGCCCATACTCTATATGGGTTATGTTGGTTTCTCGGTGGCATTCGCCTTCGCCATCGCGGCCCTGCTGGACGGCAAGCTCGACGCTGCTTGGGCACGCTGGTCACGCCCCTGGACAACCGTGGCATGGGCCTTTCTCGGCCTGGGCATCGCCCTAGGGTCATGGTGGGCCTATTCTGAGCTAGGTTGGGGCAGTTGGTGGTTCTGGGATCCCGTCGAGAACGCGTCGTTCATGCCGTGGCTGGTAGGGGCGGCGTTGATCCACTCTCTGGCTGCAACCGAAAAACGCGGTGTGTTCAAGAGTTGGACCGTGCTGCTTGCAATTGCCGCGTTCTCGCTCAGCTTGTTGGGCACCTTTCTCGTCCGGTCGGGCGTGCTGACCTCAGTGCACGCCTTCGCCACCGACCCGGCGCGTGGCGTGTTCGTGCTGGCGTTCCTGCTGGTGGTGGTGGGCGGCTCACTCACGTTATTCGCGCTGCGGGCACCGGTCGTCAAGAGCCAGGCCGGCTTCGCAATCTGGTCGCGCGAAACGCTGCTTTTGGTGAACAACCTGCTGCTGTCGGTGGCGGCGGCAATGGTTCTGCTGGGCACGCTCTACCCCTTGATTCTCGACGCACTGACCGGCGCCAAGCTGTCGGTCGGCCCACCTTACTTCAATGCCATGTTCGTGCCGCTGATGGCGCTGCTGATGGTTACGGCCGCCATCGGCATGCTGACGCGTTGGAAAGACACGCCGGTGCGCTGGCTGGCGCGCATGCTCGCCCCAGTGTTAGCCGCCAGCCTGCTGATCGCGCTCGCCGCGGCCACGCTGCATGACCGGTCGCGTTTTGCGGTGGCAATGGGCTGCCTACTGGCCGCATGGATCGTGTTGGCGGGCCTGCGCGACATCCTCGACAAGACGCGCCACAAAGGGCTGTTCAAGGGCCTGCCGACTTTGGGGCGCAGCTATTGGGGCATGCAGATGGGCCACCTCGGCTTCGCCGTCTGCGCTCTGGGCGTCGTGCTAACCAGCGCCGGCAGCCTTGAGCGGGAGCTGCGCATGATGCCCCGCACCACCATTGAACTGGGTGGCTATCGGTTCATGTTCGAGGGCACGACCCGGCTTCAGGGACCCAACTACACTAGCGATCGCGGTAGTGTACGGGTCATGCGCGATGGCCGAGAGGTCGCCATGCTGCACCCGGAAAAGCGCGTCTATCACGTCCAGCAGGCCTCCATGACCGAGGCCGGAATTCAAGGCGGCTTCACCCGCGACCTGTTTGTGGCATTGGGAGAGCCGCTGGCCGACGGCGCCTGGGCGATACGGCTGCAGATCAAGCCGTTCGTGCGCTGGATCTGGCTGGGTGCGCTGATGATGGCTCTGGGCGGCTTGCTAGCGGCGGCCGATCGGCGCTATCGCGTCCGGGTGGTCCGGCCGGCTCCGGACATGCACATAGCCGGGACGCATCCATGAAACGATTGCTGTTGCTGCTGCCGCTGGCATTGTTCCTGTTCATCGCGGTGCTTCTGTATAGCGGCCTGTTCCTCGATCCAACCCGGCTGCCCTCCGCTCTGATCGGCAAGCCGTTCCCCACATTTGCGCTACCGGCTCTCGACGAGCCATCGCGCGTGCTGACGCGCGACGACTTCAAGAGGCAGCCGGCACTGGTCAACGTCTGGGCGACATGGTGTCCAACCTGCCGCCAAGAACACCCAATGTTGACCAAACTGGCCGACCAGGGTGTAGTCATCTACGGGGTCAATTATAAGGACGAGCGGAAGGCGGCGCAGCACTGGCTGCGCACTGTGCACAACCCATACCGGCTGACAATCGAAGATGCTGCTGGCACGCTGAGCCTGGACCTCGGCGTGTCCGGTGCCCCCGAGACCTTCTTTATCGACGCCCAAGGCGTCATTCGCGACAAGTACATCGGCATCATTGATGAGCGCGTCTGGCGGGAAGAACTGGCGCCCATTTACGACAAACTGCTACGGGAGGCCGCAGAATGAAGCGCCTGATCGTCATGACCGTCTTGGTTTTTGGCGTACTCGGTGGTAGCCAAGCTGCCATCGACACTCGCGAATTCTCCGACGACAGCCTGCGTCAGCGCTATCACGATCTCGCCAGCGTACTACGTTGCCCCAAGTGCCAGAACCAGAACATCGCGGAATCGAGTTCACCCATCGCCGATGATTTGCGCGGCGAGATCCATCGCATGCTGCATGAAGGCAGAAGCGACGAGCAGATCGTCGACTTCATGGTCTCTCGTTATGGCGATTTCGTGCTGTACGACCCGCCGCTTTCCTTAAGCACGGTCCTGCTATGGTTTGGGCCGGCCGCGCTACTGCTGGCCGGCGGCGGGGCCGTGGCAGCCGTCGTCGCAAGCAGGCGTCGCTCACGTCCGGCGACTGGGCGCGCATTGTCCGAATCCGAGCGGCATCGCCTGTCCGGCCTGCTGCAAGACGCTGACCTATCCATCGAGCAAGATCCATGACCGCTTTCTGGCTCTACGCAGCACTGTTGTTCGCAACAGCTCTGGCCTTCATCCTAGTGCCCCAGGTGCACCTCCCTCGCAAGCGTGTCGACGCCAACCGGCACCGTCTGAATGTGGAACTCTACCGCGAACGTCTGCGCGAATTGGAGACACAGCACGACGTTGGCGCGCTCGACGCGGTTCAGCTTGAGGCTGGACGGGTCGAGGTGGCCCGCGAACTTTTGGATGATTCACAAGGGCCGGAGCACGCTGCCGGCGCACGGCTGGGTCGAGTTGTTCCCCTCGTCGCGGCACCGTCGGTGCCACTGCTTGCGCTGGTGCTGTACCTACACTGGGGCTCGGTGGACCGACTCGTGCCGACGCCCCAACATGCGGGCCAGGCGGTGCAAAGCATCGAAAAGGTCAGTATGCGCCTGGAAGCGCTACTGGCCGCGAGACCCGACTCGTCCGAGGGTTGGTCATTGCTAGGTCGCGCCTACATGGCTCAAGAACGCATGGACGATGCGGCTCGCGCGTTCGAGCGCGCCGTCACCTTGGCGGGGCGGCCGCCGGAACTACTGGGGTACTGGGCCGAGGCCTTGTATTTCGCGGGTGGTCGCCAATGGACGCCACAGCTACAGGCGCTGACCGACGAAGCCCTTGCTAGCAATCCGCAAGAGGCGGCCAGCCTGAAGCTGGTTGGCATGGCCGCGTTCCGGGCGGGCCACTACGTCGAGGCCGCCACTTACTGGGAACGCCTGGCGACCACAGCGCCTGAGGGGGACCCGAGCCGCGCCGCTATCGCGAATGATATTGCACGCGCCCGCGAGTTGGCCAAGCCGGCCCCCGCAAAAGGAGCGCCGGGGTGACCTAGCAGTCCGCTCCGCGTCGGGTCAATGTGGGCACGCCTGCGGCCGCCATTCAGCTCGCGCTATCCAAGCCGCGAGACGGCGGACACGCGTGGAGGCACATCCGTTGTTGACGTTCACCAGAACTTCCTCCTTGAACTTATGAGGAGGGCTCGCACCCTTCCGGCTACGCTGTATCCTCGATTACATCGAAGACCGTCTTGGTGACAACATCGCCATCACGGAGCTAGCTGCTATGGCTGAGGTCGGTCTCCAGCATTTCATGCGCGCCTTTCGTGCGTCCACCGGTGAGGCGCCGCTGCGCTTCATCATGCGACGACGCGTCACCCGTGCCACGCGACTGCTGTTGGAAACCTGCACGTCGCTGATTAAGATCGCACACGACTGCAGCGTGCCACCGAAGGCGACATTCATCTCCTGAAAGCCATGGCCAATCGCGAGCATCGCACGGCCCCGCGACACGGCGCCGCGAATCGGTTGCATGGCAACGCTGTCGCGGGCGGGATCGAGCGGGAACTCTGCTGGCTCTTCGCGTCCATAGAGGGCCGGTGCTACCTTCGATGCGCCACCGGGGAGCAGGAGGCCGGACGGGGGCCTCAGATAGGGCGTGACATCGGAGATCGCGCCGGTCGCAGGAATGAAGATCGGCGCAACGCCGGCTACATCGCTCAATGCGCGACGATAGCATTCCTTGACGCCATGTTGATCGCGTTCATCGACAGAAAAACGGTCGCAGACGGCGCCGACGAGAGGTGCATTAGTGTGGCACGAGGAAATCCGTGGCGTATCAGGTCGGCGGCGGCAATCACCACGAGGGGGCGGCTTGATACGTCATGTGCGAGTACCGCTGCTGCATGACCCCTGCCGGGAACCGTACCGCGAACGGCGCACTTCAATTGCCACCGGAGGTGGAGGATGGGTCGTCTCGTTGCTTTGATCCTTTCTGGCATTTTGTTGAGCAAAAGTAGTCTCGAAATTGGTATCGGGTACGCCTAAAGTGGAGGCTCCTAACCGCCTGATGAAAGGGCTGCAACATGAGCCATATCGCTATTCCCGCCATCGAGTCCGCCACCTTCGCCATGACCAACGGAACTACCAAGCCCAATGCCGTCATCGAATGTATCTTGAGCCGCAGCGCTGCCAAGTACTACGACCCGGCGGCCACCTTGAGCGACGACCAAATCCGCGAGCTGGTGCGAATCGGCACCGCTGCGCCGACATCCTTCCACTTGCAGAACTGGCGCTTCATCGCCGT
>NZ_FMYZ01000035.1 GCF_900101625.1 Cupriavidus sp. YR651
GTGCGTGACGCAGTAGCCGGGCCGAAGCTACCAGAAGGCGACGGCTATGGCGCTGCGCTGGTCAATTACCGCTTCATCGCCAATGGGGTCTGGACCACGGACGATACGGTAAAGATGCTGGAAGGCAAGGCGGCCTGACGCATTCCGACCCCGGCGCCCAGTCATGGGTGTCGGGGCAGCGCGATCTGAGCATAAAGCGCAGGAAAATTCTCGTGGCCAATTCCATGGAAGCACCCTGTGAGCCGGTTGGCTTGCAATAGGTGCCTTTCAGTCTCGACTTATAGTCGCGGCACCAAACTATGAGGATCAGTGGTCTGTTGGACGCCGGCTATCAACCTTTAAAAGTGGTACCGGCACCGGCATTAGTTGATCCGATTCAAATGCCTGCCGTTCTCTGTGCCCTGGGCTTCACGGGTTCGTATGATCGGGTTGCGGCGTTTGCGCGCCGCTGGCGTCAGGAACAGCAGGAGCTGGTGTGCTCGTCAGATCGAGGCACCTACATCCCGTTGCGCTTTGCCGAGGGCGAGGCATTCCAGTTCGACTGGAGTGGGGACTGGGCGGTCATCGCCGGCGACCGCAGCAAGCAGCTGCTATAGCCTCCGCCTGACGGAGTGCAAGGGTGAAACGGTCCCGGTCAATGATGAATGGCGACTTTCCTCGATGCACCTGTGCATTGTCTCTGACGAGAACCTGGCTCACGAGCCCCGACACGTCCGGCGCGACCTGGACTGGCGCGGACATTTTCGTCACGCGTTCATGGGGCCACGGTGGCACGACGGCGTGGGCTCAGGTGCGAATGCGTCGTGTCGCATCTCGAGATGAACTAGCAGAGAAATTAGAGTCATCGCAGCTAATGCTGCCGTGCAAAATAGCGCCAACCCATCGATGAGAATGCTGCGGTCAGGTGTCTCGCTTTCACACACTCCGCTTACAGCGATCCAAATTGGATGTGGGTCATTTCTAGTGGAAAAATCCGCGCATCGCGTGTTGCATGGGGCCCATCCGCCAGTACTGTATTGCCTTACTCTCTAGTTGACGCCGTCACTGAGCCCCAATAGCCCTCGCCCCACGCGAGATAGCGCGCCGGATACAGTTCGGTCGGTTGAGAACCGGTTGCCATGCGGCGCAGGTTGCTTGTCGCTCAACTGCGTTCACCGCTACCGCAGTCAATATCTGGATGGTGCTGGCGGCTGTAGCTCGCGAGAGGCAAACGATCCGCACCGCAGCACGAATGCGCATCCCTACGAAGGGCCTGACGACATCGCCGATCGCTGCCTCGGGTCACGCAGGATGACGAGCGTGTAGAAGCGCGTGCCCCCCCGAAACCATCCGGGTTGGCATGGACCATTGCTGGAAACAGTCAAATGCACCCGTCGTGGCACGGAATTCGTATGGCGCATTCATCATAAACATACCATGTAGTATCCAAATACGTTTTAGTATATATTTGCGACTCTTCATATGCCGACCTACGACCATGCCCGCGACTCTGCACCAGCGAATCACCCTCGGCGTTCTTGTCATGCTTGGGCTGGGTGGCTGTGCGGTCGGCCCGGATTTTGAGTCGCCGGACACGACGCCGCCATCGGATCTGTTAGCCAAGACAGCAACTGGTGCACGCGTCGAATTCACAGCCGCCCCAGTTGACGCGGACTGGTGGAAGCTCTTCAACGACCCGGTCCTGACCTCGTTGGAAACCAGGGCGTCACGGCAAAACTTGGATTTGCAGGCTGCGCAAGCGCGCATTGGACAGAGCCGCGCCAAACTGCGCATCGCTGGCGCGGACCTGTTTCCGAGCATTGGAGCGAACGCGTCCGAGCTGCGTCAACGTGCGAGCCCGGACGGCATCCTGAAACTGACAGGCGCATCGAGTCCCGTCAGTGGTACGGCCGCCAATGGCGCCGACCCGTTCGGCGCAAGTTCGCTGCCGGGACAAAGCGGCTCGCCGCCATACAGCGTCTGGCAGTACGGCTTCGACGCCAGTTGGGAGCTCGATATATGGGGCCGCATCAGGCGGATCCGCGAATCGGCGCAGGCCAATACGCTCGCTGCAGCGCTCGAAACAGAGGCCGTACGCGTGTCCGTGACGGCAGAAGTGGCACGGACCTATCTGTCGCTTCGTGGGGTGCAGAGCACTCTGGCCATCGCCAGGAAGAATCAGGAGATCGCCCGCGCCAGCCTGAAGCTGGCTACCCACCGGGAGGAGCAGGGCGTTGCGACGCGTTATGACCCCGCAAGTGCGGGCGCGGAGCTGGCCACGGTGAGCGCATCGATTCCGGACCTGGAGCGTCAACGCGCCGTGCTCATGAACGCGCTGGCCTTGCTGCTCGACGAAGCGCCGCATGCTCTCGACGCTGAACTCTCGGCGGAGACGGGCATTCCGGCACCTCCGGAAAGCTTGCCCGTGGGCTTGCCGTCGGAACTCGCGCATCGGCGTCCCGACATCCTGCGCGCCGAAGCGGAACTGCATGCCGCCACGGCAGCGATCGGCGCGGCAAAGGCAAATTTCTATCCGACTGTGAGCCTGACCGGGAGCTTCGGCATCCAGGCACTGAAGTTCAGCGAAGCCGGCGACTGGAGCGCGCGTCAATTTGCATTCGGCCCGGTGCTGCATCTTCCGATCTTCGAAGGCGGCCGGCTGGCCGGCACGCTGGCGCTAACCAAGGCGCGCCAACAAGAGTCTGCCATACAGTTCCGGCGTACGGTGGTCGGCGCATGGCACGAGGTCGATGACGCTGTCACGGCCTACCTCACCGAGCAACAGCGCGACGAACAACTCGGGCTCGCGGTCGAAAACAACAGGATTGCTTTCAAGACAGCACAGCAACGCTACGCACAAGGCGCGTCGACATTCCTGAGCGTCCTGATCGCGCAACGCGACCTGCTGGCCAGCGAGACGGCGCTCGCACGCAGTCGGACCGACGTCGCCATCGCCATGGTCAAGCTTTACAAATCGTTGGGCGGCGGGTGGGCGGCCGGCGCAAGCACCGAACCGTCCCACCCACTCGCCGAGCAGGCCGGCAAGCCTGCGTCGGGCGCCGGTCAGGGAGGCTAGCAGTCGCGAATGGAACGATCCACGGCCCGGTCCGCCTCGGCTTGCGCTTCGAGAAGGCTCGTTGCTTGGCCGCTTGCCCCCTCGCCTGTACCGCTGAATGTCTCGACCTCCCAAAGCCAGCGACCGTCGAATTCGTCTTGCCAGACGCAAAGCCTGCGGTGGTTGACACTGTAGAGATTGGGATCGAGGTCTCTCGCCCAACACGGAATATCTGATTCGCTGATCTCGTGCCACTGCATGACTGCTGTATTCATGTGTTCGCTTTTTAGCATACCAAATAGTATTTAAATACTTTAAAGTATGAATGACCAAGTAGCAAATCACGCGATGCCACTGGCGACGCCGTCAGTCACCCTGCCGCTGGCCACGCCGCGACCGGTGACGCCGCATCCGTTCAACGCACAGATCCTGACCGGGGTCATCGGTGTATTCGTAGCTGCGATGATGTCGGGCCTGAACAGCCGTATCGGCGGACTGTCGCTAATCGACATGAAGGGAGCCTTCGGCGTTGGCGCGGATGAAGGGAGCTGGATCGGTAGCCTCTATCAGGCGTTCGAACTGGCGGCCATGCCCTTCGCGCCGTGGTTCGCCGTCACCCTGTCGTTCAGGCGATTTCACATCTGCGTCGTCGCCATCTTCGCAAGCCTTGGACTGCTGACTCCGCACGCCCCCGACCTTGCGAGTCTGCTCATTCTTCGATGTCTCCAGGGCTTCTTTGGCGGGCTGCTCATTCCTGTGCTTATGGCGGCAGCCCTGCGCTTCTTCCCGCTGACGTTGCGGCTTTATGGTCTCGCTCTCTATGCGATGACCGCCACGTTCTCGCCTAATGTCGCGACCTGGCTGTCCGCTACCTACACCGACACGCTGGCCAACTGGCACCTTGTTTATTGGCAGAGCGTGCCGCTCGCGCTGTTCTCCATGTGGGCAGTCGGATGGGGCCTTCCGCAGGATCCTGTCCGGCTCGATCGCTTCAAGGACATCAATCTGCTCGGCTTGCTGTCGGGAGTCTGCGGGTTGGTGCTACTCGGCCTGGGCGTGGCGCAAGGTGAGCGCTATGACTGGTTCAACGACATCCTGATCCGCTGGCTCTTCAGCGCAGGCGCAGCGTTGATCTTTGTCTTCCTGTTGTCGGAATGGTTTCACCCGCAGCCCTTCGTCAAGCTCCAGCTACTGCATCGACGCAATCTCGGACTCGGATTCACGGTGTTCTTCTCATTGGTCGTCGTGCTCTTGTCGGGATCCCTGCTGCCCGCCGCGTTCCTGGGCGACATCCATGGATACCGGACGCCGTTCCTCGCAGTACTCGGATTGTCGGTTGGCATCCCCCAACTCATTCTCGGACCGGCAACCTCGTTCCTGCTTTACAAGCAGTGGGTAGACGCACGCTATCTCTTTGCGGCGGGGCTGGTATGCCTGGCAGGTTCCTGCCTGATTGACTCCCAGGTTACGTCGGCCTGGATGGCACACGAGTTTCTCATCGCACAGACACTGCAGGCGGTCGGCCAACCAATGACAGTCATTTCCCTGCTGTTTCTCGCGACGAGCGTGGTGCAGCCAATGGAAGGACCATTGGTCTCCGGCATCATCAATGTGCTCCGCGCATTGGGAACCCTGACCGGCGATGCGCTGATCGAGCACCTGATCACGGTCCGGCAGAAGACGCATGCCAACGTAATCCTGGACTATGCGACCAACGCGGGGGCGTTCTCCCGCGATGTCAATGGCCATGTCGCCGGCTACCTGCATAGTCTGGCGGAGCGAATCTCCCATCAGGCCTTTGTGCTGTCGATCGCCGATACATACCTCGTACTCGGGGGCCTCGCGCTCGCGTTGATCCCGCTGGTGCTGAGCCTGCAGTACATCAAGCCGCCTGTGCTGAACAAAACCTCCCACTGATCATCATGTCTCTCCCTCGCCCAGCAAAGATTGCCATCTCTGTCGTCACTGCCTGCCTGGCTGCGGCCAGCACTTATCTCTTCCTCCGCGAAGAAGGCCACGCCTCGACACAAACCACCACGGACGCGTATGTCACCACTGATTCCACGTTCGTCGCACCAAAGATCGCAGGCCACATCGCCAAGGTGCTCGTGGACGACAACGAAGCCGTCAAGGCTGGTCAGTTGCTGGCGGTGATCGACGATCGAGATTTCGTGGTGGCCGTGGCCAGTGCCACCGCCGACGTCGAGAACGCGCGTGCGGACGTGGCACGGCTTCAGGCCAGCCTGGTCCAGCAGAACAGCGTCATTCAGCAAGCGAACGCGGCGATCGCCGCCGACAATGCCGCGATCACATTTGCCGAGGCCGACTCCCGTCGATATTCGAATCTGGCTGTCGACGGATCCGGGACGATTCAGGAACAACAGCATGCACAGTCACAACTCCAGGTTGCGATGGCTCGCCGGCTCGAACACTCGGCAGCGCGTGATGTCGCGCAGCATCAAATCGGCGTGCTGCGGGCGCAGGAGAAACAAGCCGAGGCCAGCGTGAGCAAGGTGACAGCCAACCTGGAGGCAGCAGAACTCAACCTGTCGTACACCAGGATTACTGCGCCGATCGATGGAACCGTGGGGCAACGGACAGTGCGTACTGGCGCTTACGTCCATGTGGGCACACCGCTCCTGGCGCTGGTACCCCTCGACGCCGTGTACGTGGAGGCCAACTTCCGCGAGACGCAACTTGAGCGCGTGCGCCCGGGACAGGGCGTTACAATCAAAGTCGATATGTTGTCTGGGGTGGTATTGCACGGCCGCGTGAACAGCGTTGCACCAGCGAGCGGTGTTGCGTTGTCTCCAATTGCCCCCGATAACGCGACAGGAAATTTCACCAAAGTCGTCCAGCGTCTTCCCGTCAAGATCACCATCGATCCGGGGCAGTCGGCGGCCAGGTTCCTGCGCGTCGGTATGTCCGTCGTCCCTACGGTGCACGTGATTACGGCACGCGAGGAGACATGACCGGCGAGCAAGGGAGCATGGCATGCGCTGGGCAGAGCGAAAAACAAGGAGCTGTTAGAAGATGCCACGTCTGACCAGAGAAGAAAGCCGCGCGCTGACGCGTGAGAAGCTGCTTGTCGCCGCAGGTAATGTGTTTGCCCGCGAAGGGCTCGGCGGCGCGTCGATAGACCGCATCGTCGAAGAGGCCGGGTTCACAAAGGGTGCTTTTTATTCCAACTTCGAATCGAAGGAAGACATCTTCCTTCAATTGGTCGAGTCGGCCAGCTTCAGCGAAGTCAGCGATCTTGAATTGGCGCTGGAAGGGATCAAAGACCCCGAGGAGATCATCGACGCGGTGTGCAAGTGGGCCACTGTGCGCTCTCGCGAAACCGGGCCGCGCATGCTGATTCTCGATCTGGTACGGCACGCGAATCAGGGTGCGTCGCTGAAGAAGCAGCACACCGAGATGTTCACGCAGCAATGGACGCAAGTCGGGAACGCGCTCATGAAGATTTTCCCCGCCGGCAAAGCACCAGCGACACCGGTTGAACTCGGAGCGCTGGTGCTGGAACTGACCTTCGGCATCGCGATGCAGTTTCACGCCGGCCCCTCGGCGGGAGACCTGATCGGCCTCGCGTTGCGCGGGCTGCTCAAGGCGTCGCGATCCAGGCAGCGCACATGAACGGATAGATTTCCAATGGATACGCTGGAATACATGCGCACCTTCGCGCGAGTCGTTATTGATGGTGGCTTCGCGCCGGCCGCACGTAAGCTGGATCTGACGACAGGTCAGATATCTCGCGCGATCTCGTATCTCGAGTCGCGCCCCGGAAGGCGGCTGTTGCAACGGACGACACGCCGTGTGGCCCTGACCGAGGCAGTGGGACTCGAGGCAGCCAGGGGCCCCTGGCGTCTTTCCTCGCCAAACTCAGTAGTGCATTCAACGGGAACGCCATCTATCGATCCGATAGGATGCCCTGTTCATTGTCGATCTTCCGCCCTGAATAGAGGCACCGGCAGGCCGCGCGCGCATTCCGCGGAGCTGATGCTTGACAATAACCAACCAGTCGTCTATTATCATTTCAACTGTTCATCACCCCCTGCGACATGCCAAGACCTGCCAACCCCGAAATCCGTCACCGCCTCCTGATCGACGGTGGCCGTGTGATTCATAGCGCCGGTTTCAATGGGGCCGGCGTGCAGGACATCGTAGCTGCCGCGGCTGTTCCCAAGGGATCTTTCTACAGCTATTTCGACAGCAAGGAAGCCTTTGCCGCCGAAGTGCTCGAAGCGTACTGGGAGTCTCTTGAACAACGCCACGGTGAAGTGATGTACGACGCGCGCATCAAGCCGTTGGCCCGGATCGAAAAGTTGTTCGAGTTGCTGCTGGCGGACCAGGCGGCGCAAAAATTCGAGCTCGGGTGCCTTGTGGGCAACCTTTCGCTCGAATTGTCCAATCTCAGCGGCGAAGTCAGAACGGTTCTCGGGCGCATCCTGGCGCGCTGGGAAGGCATGATCGTAGCCTGCCTTGATGAGGCCAGGATGCGCCAGGAACTGCCGGCGGATGGTGATTCCACGCAACGCGCGGCCATCATGATCGAGGCCTGGGAGGGGGCGGTCCTACGCAGCAAGATCGAGCGCAACGGCGACGCCTGCCAACGCTTTCTGCAGGTGACGCTCAAGCGGTTGTTGTACTGAAATTTTTTTGCGATTTTAAACAGACGACTGGTCATATATATAACAAAGGCAGGCTCAATGCAGACCTGCTGACCTTCATCCGTAGTTGAAACGACGCCCACCGGGCTCACCAGTAAGAGGTAATTTCCATGTCCAATCTCCCCCAGTATGCCGATCCCGTTACTCCGGCTCTGCCGAAGTCCAGCATTACGCTGGACTTGCCGCGCACGGCGCTCGTCGTGATTGACCCGCAGATCGACTTCATGAGCCCCGAAGGGCGCAGCTGGGGCGTGGTCGGAGAAAGCGTGACGGAGCAGAACCTCGTGCCCAACCTGGTCCGCCTGTTCGAGGCCGCCAAGCAGGCTGGCATCACGGTCGCCATCTCTCCCCACTATTACTTTCCCCATGACCACACGTGGAAAGTACAGGGCCCCGCCGAAATGTTCCAGCATGCCCTCGGTCTGTTCGACCGTCCGGGCGCGCTGACCCTGGAAGGATTCCGCGGCTCGGGCGCGGACTTCGTGCCAGAGCTCAAGCCATATATCGAGGATGGCAAGACCATCATCTGCTCCCCGCACAAGCTGTACGGCCCGCAGGCCAACGACCTTGTCCTGCAGTTGCGCAAGCAGCGCGTGGACCAGGTGATCCTTGCGGGCATGGCCGCCAATCTGTGCGTCGAATCCCATCTGCGGGACCTGCTGGAGCAAGGCTTCGAAGTTGCTGTCGTGCGCGACGCCGTAGCAGGGCCGAAGCTGCCGGATGGCGACGGCTATCTGGCCGCGCTGGTGAACTTCCGCTATATCGCGAACGCGCTGTGGGATACCGACGAGGCCGTGCAGCAATTGGCAGGAAAGGTTGGGGCAGCCGCGTAGCGCCTGTCATGCGCCAGGGGCGACAGCCCCTGGCGCGGCAATGGCAGGGTACATGAATGTCCGGTTCAAAGAATGCATAGGGGCGACTCACATGCCTAAGATTCCTTCGCGCTACAGCTATTTCGCATTTGGCGTTATCCAGGCCGGATTGACCTGCTCCATCGCTGCGGCCATCGCAAGCATTCCATTTGCAGCAGAAGGTCTGTTCTTTCAGCACTGGCTAAGGTCCTGGAGCGTTTCCTGGCTAACCATGCTGCCGGTTGTCGTGTCGGCCTCGCCCATCATTCGCCGCCTGGTCGATCGCATGACAAACCACTCATAGCGAGCAAACTCAATCCACGCTTCCCATGACGAAACCCAGCCCAAAACTGATGGAGCGGCAACAAGATGCAAGACATTATCGACGGCGTTCTGAAATTCCAACGTGACGCCCTCCCAAAACGATCAGACCTCTTCAAGCGGCTGGCTAACAGTCAGAACCCGGGCACGTTGTTCATCGCGTGTTCGGATAGCCGGGTGGTGCCAGAACTCCTCACGCAGAGCGAACCCGGAGAACTGTTTGTCATCCGCAACGCCGGCAACATCGTGCCAGCCTACGGCACACAGCCCGGCGGCGTGTCGGCCAGCGTCGAATACGCCGTTGCCGGACTGAACGTCACCGACATTGTGGTCTGCGGCCACTCCGACTGCGGCGCCATGACCGCAGTGGCCACATGCAAATGCCTGGCCCACATGCCCGCCGTGAAAAGCTGGCTTCACCATGCCGACGCCGCCAAGGCCGTCAACGAGGCGAGTGAGCACGCATCCACGCAAGCACGCGTGAATTCCATGGTCCGCGAGAACATCATCGCCCAGTTGGCCAACATCAAGACCCACCCCTCCGTGGCATTCGCGCTTGAACAAGGCCGCCTGAACCTGCACGGCTGGCTCTACGACATCGAAACCGGCGCGATCGATGCCCTGGATGGCACGACCAATACTTTCGTTTCGCTCGCGGCGCATCCCGATGCATCCGCAACCCCACGCGGCCGCGAGTCGATCGCTGCCTGAATGCCTCCCCCCACGTTTCACCCTCTCAAGGAGTTAGCATGACCCAATCCCAATTCAGCCAATCCTCCCGTCAAGCCCTGACCGATGACATCATCGATGCAAAGAGCCGCAAGGGGCTCACGTTCGAGCAGATCAACGAAGGCACCGGACTGAGCCTGGCCTTTGTCACGGCCGCCCTGCTCGGCCAGCATCCGCTGCCCGCCGCCGCGGCAAAGATCGTCGCCGACAAGCTGGGCCTGAGCGAAGATGCCGTGCGCCAGTTGCAGACCATTCCCGTGCGCGGCAGCATCCCTGGCGGCGTACCGACTGACCCGACCATCTACCGCTTCTACGAGATCGTGCAGATCTACGGTTCCACGCTCAAGGCCCTGGTTCATGAGCAGTTCGGCGACGGCATCATAAGCGCCATCAACTTCAAGCTCGACATCAAGAAGGTGGACGACCCGGAGGGCGGCCACCGCGCGGTGATCACCCTGGACGGCAAGTACCTGCCGACCAAGCCGTTCTAATGTCTTAACGTGGCACCGACTCGCTGCGCGCCGAAGGTGCCGTTTTCTCGCCAACCACACGAACGTGGCGGCTATTGGATACCATCATGTCCACATTTTCCGCAGACCTGGCCATCGCCGCATTGACGGGAAGCGCGCTCGCCATGTCTTCCCTCATCGCCAGCAATCCTTCGGTCGACAGGCTTGCTTGGGTCCATCAGCGTATTGACGAGCGGACGACCTCGCAAGCCCAGCCTTCCGATATGCACGGGACGCCGGCGAGCGTCGCCCGCCTCGATGGGCGACGCGACCCCTTATTGGATGACGCGCGCACCCGGGCGGCGGCAGCCGCAGACGAAACGCTCCGACTCTCGAGTGTCGGTGAATCTGCTATCCAACCAGACGAAAGGTGCCCCCCATGTCTGCAGCACGCCTGAACCTCTTCCAGCTCGCCCCGGTCCACCTGAAGGCGATGATCAATCTGACGCAAACGTGCAAGAACAGCTCATTCGGCCGGCGGCTCGTTGAACTCATCCTGTTGCGCGTATCGCAAATCAACGGCTGTGGTGTGTGCGTCGACGTGCACTGGCGCGACCTGATCAAGCAGGGCGCGGACCCACGCCACGTGAACGCGATTGCCGGCTGGCGCGAGGCGCCATTCTTCGACGCGCGCGAGCGCGCCGCCCTGGCCTGGGCGGAGGCCGTCAACGCCCTGCCACATCGCGACGATACGGACGCCCTCTACCCCCAACTGCGCGAGCACTTCAGCGAGCAGGAAATCGCTGAAATGTCATACACGATCGCGCTCATTCGCGGCTGGAACGCTATCAATCAGAGCCTGCGCAACCAGATCCCCGTCAATCTGCCACCC
>NZ_FMYZ01000032.1 GCF_900101625.1 Cupriavidus sp. YR651
CGCCGCGCCAATCAGGAGCATGCGCTGGCGGTGCTGACCGGCGTGCCGCCGGCCCAGTTCTCGCTGGCCGCGCGGCCGTTCGATACGGCGCCGGTGGCCGTGCCGCCGGGCCTGCCGTCGGAACTGCTCGAACGTCGTCCAGATATCGCGGCGGCGGAGCGGCAGATGGCAGCCGCCAATGCGCGCATCGGCATCGCCAAGGCCGCGTTCTTCCCGCGCATCTCGCTGACGGCGCTGTTGGGCTTCGAATCGGCGGATCTGTCGAACCTGTTCAAGTGGTCGTCGCGCACGTGGATGCTCGGGCCGCTGGTGGGGTCGACGATCGCGCAGACGGTGTTCGACGGCGGCCGCAACAGCTCGAACCTCGTGGGCGCGCGTGCGGCGCACGAGGAAAGCGTGGCGCGCTACCGGCAGACCGTGCTGGTGGCCTTCCGCGAGGTCGAGGACAGCCTGGCCGATGTGCGCTGGCTGAGCCAGCAGGGCGCGGCGCTGGACAGCGCACTGGCAGGCGCAAAGCGTGCGCAACGCACTTCGCGCAGCCGCTACGACGCCGGCGCGGTCGACTACCTGACCGTGATCGATGCCGATCGCACCGTGCTGCAGTCGCAGCGCGACGCGAACGCTGTGGCGGGTTTGCGTGCCGCGGCGACGGTGTCGCTGGTGCGTAGCCTCGGCGGTGGCTGGGGTCCGTTGCCGGAGTCGGTTGCCAAGAACTGATCCGGTTCGTATGCCTCTGGCAAGCGCCCTCTCCCGGGCAACGGCTTGCCTTTACCCACATCTCGGTTGGTATGTGAGCCGAATCGGACGGTGTTAACTTCGGGAGGAATGGTGGCGCTTTCGCCTGATACGGAGAGCCTGGAAGACCCGGCCGGCAACAAATTCAGCAGCTCTGAATTGGCCGATACACGTCGCACGCAAACGACTTTTGGCTTGGCGCGTAGCCTGGCGAAGAAGGCCATGCCTCGTTCCCGCAAGCCTCGAGTGGCGCGCAACTCGAGGGCGGCAATTTCCACGGATTCATGTTGCACATTGTGCTGGCGGTGACGCCTGATGGTCTGCCACTGGGCGTGTTGAGAATGAAGACGTGTGAGCGTGCGCCGCAAGACTCGAGCAAAATCAAGCAGCGGCGTGCGCTGCCCATTCGCGAGAAGGAAAGCGTGAAGTAGCTGGAGAGTCTGGAATGCCTCGATCCCCTCAAGCTGCAGTGTTCGGACACGCGCCTTGTTGCTGTCAGCGATCGCGAGGGCGACATTCATGACGTGTTCCTGGCACAGCGCCCAGTCGGGGTGGACTGGTTGGTGCGGGCCACCTGGAACCGCGGCGTGGACCACCCGGAGAAGCATCTGTGGGAGACGGATTTGAATGCCGTGAACTTCTTCACCTCTGCCGAGCTAATCAGCGCTTCACCCCTGCCCGCCCTGTCTTCGCAGCCCGCTTCACGGGCACCGGCGTGGCCGCCGCATCCTCAATCCTGTCCGTATTGTCCAGTACCCCAGCCGAGACAGTATAGGCGAGGCTGCCGCCGCGCTCTCGATATCCTCACGCTGCGCCGCACAGGCAGCCGCACCGCTGTGCCTGCGCAGGGCTTCGACCAGATTATCGAGATGCTTGACCGCGACACGTTCTTCCACGCGGCACGATCCCGAGCGGAGGTCATGGTTAGGAATCGGGCCGATGCTCAGCCACTTGACTTGATCATCCGCAACAAGATCGGCATGCGCGCCGCGGCGTAGTTGGCAAAGTGAAGCGCCCGGTTTGCGGAGATGACATTGGCGCCGTCGGGACTTCGCTTTGACATCTCGTCGGCAAACCGGCGGTGGAATGACTGTACCTGCTTCAGTTCCTCATCGGTGATGCGCTCTGCCGCAGCCGCGTTGGCGAGTCTCTCCAGTTCGATCCGGATCTTCGTGATTTTCTCGAACTGGCTGAACGCTCAACCGCGGTACCCGGGGGACGGACGGCTCAGTTGAGATGCACTGCGCCACGGTTTACTGATCCGTTTGCGATTGACCTGTCACCGATGAACGCGCGAGACGCTGACACAAACATATGTCTTTAGTACTTCCGCGACATTCAACTGCATAACAGTGGAGGGCGCTTCATGCTCACAAGATCCATCACCTCACGCCGATCATCTTCGGATGAGATCGCAACAGTCAACCATTTCCCGTCAGGGTATGCTCGGGCTTCATCGTAGAGCTTGACCAACTGCGGACTCCAGAAATATCGCCGCTCCTCAAACTTCTCTCGCTCCGCTCGCCCCAAGACCACTAGAACGGAAAACTGCCTGTATGCGGGCAGCAAGGTGCAGAACGCCTTGGTCTTCTTGTAGCGCAGTGACCAACCGCGTTTCTTCCCACCATAGAGCCAATCGGGCGCGAAAACACCGGGGTAGGATGCCTCGATCCAGCTCTGCAGCGCGGCCCAATGCTCGAACGCCTCCGTCCCAATCCAGTCGCGGACAGTGCGCTCATCGGGCGGAGCTGATTTTTCGGTGATCCTGTCGCCGATTTGGGAGGACTGATTCATGTTGCTTTCCTCTTCCTCTGTATGGGCGGAATGCTTTTGGTAGTGCAGGTGCTTTCCTTGCCGACGATCTTACATGAGCTTCTCGCCGACTATGAGCGGCACTTCTCCTCGCCATAGCCAGCTTATGCTGATGAATTGCGCGTCTGGCTGGCGCTCGAGTATCCAAAGCACAATCGAAGCCGCCGTGGGTGAGGAACGAATTGACCGGAACAAACTCCGGTCTCTCAAGAACCTCCGAACCAGTTGTAGCCCTGGTTTACCCAATAACCGCCAGGGTAGACGTTGGTAACGAACAATTCCACGATGTGCTTGGGATTCTTGTAGCCGAGCTTAGTCGGCATGCGAAGCTTCATCGGGTAGCCATACTTGGGGGGCAGGCGCTCGCCGTCATACGTGAATGTCAGCAAGGTCTGCGGATGCAGTGCTGTGGCCATGTCGATGCTCTCGAAGTAGTCGTCCGCACACCGGAACCCCACATGCTTCGCAGTGGTATCGGCGCCGATCCGCTGCAGGAAACCTGCAAACGGCGTGCCTCCCCACCGCCCGATTGCACTCCAGCCTTCGACGCAGATATGCCGCGTAATCTGCTCCGCGTTGGGCAGCGCATAGAGTTCGTCCAAGGTCCAGCTTTTTCTTTCCCGCACCAGCCCACCGACCTTGAGTCGGAAGTCGTCGCCATTCACCACCGTGACCTCATCGATCCCGTAGAACGCATTGAATGGGAACGGTCGCGTGATGTCCGCTTCGGTATAGGTCGGCGCGAGCCGGTTCGGGTCGAAGAGCCACGCTTGCACCCTGTCGTTTATGCGGGACACACGTGAGAGGAAGGTTTCCACCGAGGCATCGTCGCTCAGCCTGCAGCCCGTGAGCATGGCCAGGCCGCCAAGCGTGAGGATGCGCTTGCCGAACAGGCGCCGCGATGGCGCGTCTACCGCCCGTCGCACATCGATGACCAGCGACTCACGGTCGACCGTCATTCGTCTGGAAGATTTTGGATTCACGACTCACGCTCAAAGTCATGTCAGCGCCCGCGGATCTTTGTTAGCAGACTGCGCGGCACCAGCGCCACCATGACCACATGCACCAAAACTAAGCCGACGAGCAGGGACATGGCGCAGAGATGCACCACACGCGCAAAGTCGCAGTCGCCCATCATCTCGCGCAGCAGCGGAAACTGCACCGGCTTCCAGATAGCAATGCCGGACAGCACGAGCACGAGCAGCGTCATCATCACCAGCAGATAGGCGAACTTCTGCACGGCGTTGTAGTGGCTGAGGTCCGCATGGGACAGGCGAGCTCGCAGCGCTGCGACCAGATCGTCCAGCACGGCGCGCAGCCCCAGCGGAAGGAACTTTCGCGCGAATCTTCCCGTGCCGACGCTCATCGCCAGATAGAACAGCCCGTTAAAGAACAGCAGCCACATGGCTGCGAAATGCCACTGCAGCGCGCCGCCCAGCCATCCGCCCAGTGTGATATCGCCTGGAAAGCGGAAAGCCGTGAAGACTGGCGACGCGTTGTAGATGCGCCAGCCCGACAGCATCATCAGCAGGACAGCCAGCGCATTGAGCCAGTGCGAGACGCGCACCCAGCCCGGCTGGATCTTGCGCTGGCCAGCGCGACCATTGACAGCGCCATGCGAGAGTCCCATTTCGACCTCCGCTGGAAAACATGCAACGTAGGCGGCACGACATCGCCGCCGGTGCCTGGCCGAGTTTGCTCAGTCCAGTGTTACTTGCTCATGCCGCCGGACATGCCATCGCCTTCCTTGCTCATCTTGTCGTGCGACTTCAACTTGCCCATCTTGTCCTTCGACATGCCATCCTTCGACATGCTGTCCTTGGACATAGCATCTTTCGACATGCTTTCCTTCGACATCGAATCCTTCGACATCGAATCCTTGGCCATCGATCCACCAGTCTGGGCGAATGCGGTGGTGCCACCCATCAGGAACATTGCGGACACTACGGCGACTACGGTCTTGTTCATCTCGACTCCTCGTTGTTGTACGTTGGGCCGGGTGCGTCCCGGCTGACGACCTATCGGGCCTGTCCGCCGCGCACCAGATTCACACGGGATGTGTGCGTCTGATGAGAGGTTCGTCGCAGGGGCACATCCAGTTATAGCGGTCGGAAAATCTATTTCTCCCGGCATGAGATAGGTTCTTCCGTCTGCCTTCGCAGTATGCCGCGTCGACTGCACAAATTGAAGAACCAAGATTGGCCATTCTTGTGCGTACCAAGAATGTGCAAGCGACCGTAAGCCTGCCCGACCATGATCAAATGTCACCGGGCCAACGCGCGGCGGAGTCGGCGCTGGAGAAGATCTCAACGGTAGCGCAAAATGCAGTCAAAATCGGGCGAATGGCACCGAGGCAACTCCTGGCGGGTGCTCGACTCCTGCGGCAGCGAACGGATCTCTATGATCCCGATGAGGTGGATTGAGTGGTTGCTCCACGGGCACAGGCCAATGAGCAGGACAGCGAAAGGGTTCCGGTAAGAGTCCCCGGTGAGGTGGGCCAATGAATCGGCAACGTTCCGAAACGTGAGTACAGGGATAACAGATATTATCCTTGTGCCGTCATTTCGGTAGGAGAGTTGAATGATTTAATATGGACTGATGCGAATTTACACTTTTCTATTGCGCTCCCAGTGAAAGAAAATGTGTCAAGTCAGCAGCACTGAGCGGTCACGGAAGGGGTAGTTACAAATTTAATACGCGCTACAACTGTCCGCCAGCGCAAGCGAAGAAAGTCAGCTGTCGTGTCGAAACGTACGGCAATAAGTCGTTCTGCCCGTCCGGCAAGGCCAAGGAGAAGCAGTGCTAGTTGTGCACGCATCTAGGTCTAACGCGTCAAAATATAACGCATAAAGCACTCGCAAGGATGGCGGCCATCGCAAATCACTAGTTTCGTGTCCGCGCGCTCGCTGACGACAACTTGCTCTCGCCAAGGGCCATGCAAACGGATGAGCCATCTAGATGATATGCGGCAGGACACCTCTCGGGTAACCTGATGCCGGCATTGCAATCGATCGTCCTTGATCGCCATGCCGGAACTGCTACCAGCCCGCCCTGCACTCGGGAGCGGGCTTCTTTTTTCCCTATCGCAGGTTTTGTGGGCGTCGGATGCTTGGCCGCCAGCGAATCTTATGAATCCATGCATCGCCCACGTGTAACTGGCAGGCTTGCTGGTTCCGACACCCTACGGCCGTCGAGATGACGACGCATCGCCTCGCAGTGCTCAAGCATCGTCGCGTCAGGCGTGGCGTACTCCTCGACTTCAGCCTCGTCAATACGCAGGTAGAGCTGTCGAGAAGCGATGGCGGCCATCGTCACCAAGGCGCAGATACCCAATGCTCGAACGGTTAGCGAGAAGATTGGCATCATCGCATGGAATCGGCAGCTTTGATCTGGCAAGATATGATAGGCCGAAGACTACACGAGCCCAACGTATGCCGTTGTCACGCCGTTGCAGTATTGACACCGTTGCAAAGATCCGTAGCAGAATTCCAGGCACGGAAGCAGATCTCGTTAGATGAGCGAATGTCGAGAAAGCAGATAGAAGCTTTGCCAGCCGGACGATACTGGGCGATTCCCCACGCGCCCTTCCCGCTGGATGGCCCGAATGGGCACGACGAAGTCTTCCCTGGCGCGGAATGCATCAGCGACGGCAAATGGGTGATCTTTCTTCGCGATGGGGAAGAGGTATGGGCGTGTAACGCGACGTACGCGGCAGCCCATTTTGATTTTTCGACGCTAGGTTCCCGCGCGCGTTCGCAAGCCCCCGAATCCTCTCTGACGGTAGATGGCACAGCACAACCTACATCCCGGAAGAACTAGAAGTCAGACACAGCGTCTTGCTTTGACAAGCAATCTGAAGAACCTCGAAACCATGGGAGACCACAAGATGCCACCCACACACGTAGGCTTCCCACACCTATCGGAAGGGGAAGTCTTTCGGGCTCGGGCGGAGGCGATTCTCTGGATAAGGTCGGCCGTCGCGCGCCACGGTATTAGCGTGGAACAACTTGAGCAGGCTGGCTGTTTCGCCCCTGTGAAACCAGAGGAGAGATTTCAGACATCCACCAAATATATAGACGCTGCCGGCCATGTCTGGGATGGATCGGGAACTGTACCGGAGTGGTTACAGCGGGCAGTCGACGCCGGTCAATCGATGGAGCATTTTCGGATTGCGTAGCCCTGCTCTTCTGCTTCGTCTCCCTTCTGTCAGATTTTGATATAGGATGAATGAATTCCAAGAATCCTAAAGGAGAAAGAATGGCAACTTACAAGCAGCTCCTGGCTGAGAAAGAGGCGCTGGAAGCCAAGCTTTCGCAAATGCGAGCTGAAGAAGTGGCTGGCGTCATTGAGCGGATCCGTAGTCTGATGACCGAGTACGGTTTGACGGAGGACGATATTGCTCCAAAGCGGCGTCGCGGAAGGCCCTCGAAGAGCGGCAGCGGCGCGGCGGTCAAAGCCGCACTTCCGCCGAAATATCTGGATCCCAAGACGGGCAAGACATGGTCCGGCCGAGGCCGCGCACCGGCCTGGTTAGGCAGGAGCCCCAAACGTTTCCTAATAGCGGAAGACGCCGCCTGAGTTTTGGCCTTGGCAATGTGCACTTGTTGTCATCGGCAGTGACAAAACATCAGGAGCTGTAATTGGCAACTCACAGTAAATGCCCGTAATTGAGGATGGATGGCGGACAGACAAGCTAACTGGCTTTGAATTCAGCAGTAATGGTTTCTATAGCCTTTCGCTGATACACTCCGCCCCCATCGAAAACCAATCTACGGAACATTGATTATGGCCACCAGCAAATCGGCAGCAACCACAGCCAAGCGCGCCCCGAAACAAGCTGCAGTACCGGCTACTAAGAAGGCCAGCGTATACGATCGCGAAGTGAAGGCGGCTCAAAAGCAACTGAACAAGCTGCGCAGCGATCTCGCAAAGCAGGTTGCTGCTGGTAAGAAGGAGATTCTCAAAGCGCGCGCCGAACTCAAGAAGCTGAAGGATGAAGCCCGCGCGGCGCACGCAGCAGAAAAGGCGGCGGCCAAAGCCAAGCCCGCAACGAAGGCCAAGACCACCAAGAAGCCCGTTGTGAAGCGCGCCACTACCACCATGGCAGCGAAGCCCGTCAAGGCGACCAAGTCCGTGAAGTCGCCCGTGACCAAGAAACCTTCCGCGGCGAACAAGGCGCAAAAATCGACTTCGATTGCAAAGGTCCGCCGCTCGAAGGGTGCTGCACATGCTGTCGTAGCTATTGAAAACGCTACCGCGGTCTGCGCGTAGTATCTCGCGTCGACATGAGAGGGCTCGCAAAGAGCCCTCTTCCGAATCCCCTTCTGGATCGAAGAGTCCGTCGGCATTCGCCATGCGTGGGTGGGAGAGGATTCAGCGCAAATCAACTGGTCCAATCAGCCCACTCTGGAAAGTCGCTTGCAGGTAGTCGCGGCCGCTTTCAAGGTCGTGGTCCCGAAAGCAATGAGAGAATACGCGGGTCATGCTCAACGCGCTTCGCTTCAACGATCCGAGCCTTCGTCTCGTCCGGGTGAGCCGGATTGAAAAGATAGTTCGAAGCGTATGGCACCAGGACGCTTGGCACCTTCAAGAGCAGACTGGACCGGACTGAGAGCCATTCGGTCCCGGCATTTTTCGACCAACCCACGTTCTGCTTCCAGTCTTTGGGCAAGTCCGATATGTTTGCCACCGCGATCGAGTCATCAATCTCGACTTTCAGGAGTTGATAGTTCCTTGGGAGGTCCTCAATCCTCGATACTTCGTGGTGAACCAGCACCTCCAAGAAAGCTAACGCCGGGTGCTCGGCCAGATACACGACAGGCTGGCCAGGGAAATGCCATCGCCCCCCCGCTCGCAATCCGCCAATACCTTTGAGATCCGCATAGTTACTGATTCGCCAAAGGATCATCAGGCAAAGTACCCTTCGTCGATCTGCACCAACTGCTCCTCAACGAGATGAGCACCCTGCTCCGTTCCAGCCAATGACAGCGGCGCGACGCCGCCCAGTCGCTGCTGTTTTGCCCGCAGCCAATTCAGACCTCGCTCAATGTCGCCAAAGGTGTTCGCCGCCTGGGCCAAGATCCGAGCGAGTCGAATGGCCTTGTCCGATTCTTCCACTGTCAGGGGCTGGCCCTTCTCGCGGCGATGGCTAAGGGTCCGTCGGGGAATGATGAATGTGACCTCATCCCACGACAGTCCGGCCTCAAGCAGCCGCTCAAGAATGTCAACGGGAAGCCGGTCATTTGCCAGCGTGGCGAGATCCGCACCCGTGCGCACCTTAGTGCTCAAAAAGGCACTAAGCCTCTCAAGGTAGAGCTCGTATGGTGCTTGCGCGCCCGAAGGTCGAAAGGCGATGGTCTGCATAGCATGCTCCGGCAATTTGCCTTCATGTTAGCGGCATTTTGCCTAAAATACAACGACCCGCCCGGCCATCAGACTACGCGCCTTGCAGGGTCAAGCCCTCCTGGTGCGGGATTTTGAGAATCTGCGCCGCCGTATTCTGTAGGCCACTTTTTTGTAACAAGAGAAGGTTACAAGCTGCGAAAAGCTGTTGTCCGGCGGAATCCCCCGCGCTTCGATCAACGATATTGGACAGACCGAGGCATCGGTCGCAATTTATGTTAAATGCGGTGCGTAGGACGGAATTCAATTCCGAAAGATCGTCTACCACGGCCAGCGCGCCTCGCATTCGCTCCGCTCCACGGCAGGCCTGAAGACCAAACAATACCGGTCCCTGGTTCGACGACCAGCATTCGGCAGTATTCGATTCCTGGCCGAAAACAGTATTTCCACTGCATACGTTGCTGGCGTACTTCCTTTGGTAAGGATCGGGCCAGCCAAGCTACCGTCCCAGGCCGCTAGCGGCTTTCTCCGGCGAAAAGCTCCCAAAAATAAAGGCCTATTAGTCACGTATCAGGTTCAAACGCGCTAGGCCAAGCTCAACACAACGATTTCGTTGTGTTAGCATAAGGCATCACTCGGAAATGCTGCCTCCATGATGCCTCTCCGCGTCAGCTGATCTTGCTGCTCGTGCTGATGCAAGACTTGCCGGAAGCTGCAGATCATCCTCTTGACACCCTTCCGCTTTTTAGCGAGTCCATTCTGCGCTCTGCAATGAGGAAACTGTCCGAACTGAGCTTCGACGAAGCAACGGACGATTTCCGTGTCGCTCCCACGTTTCTTCGAAACTTGCGCGCTGGAAAGATCAATGATTTCGCGCTTGCAGAAGTTCAAGAGCTCTTCTCGCTTGACGAAGGAAAAGTCCACGACCAGGTCGAAATGCTTGAGCGATTGGGCATTGTAGAGCGCGTCGTCATCCGAGACGACCACAACGACGCAAAGTTCCGCATGCGTTTGCCGGCTTTGTATACAAGATGCTGGCATCCGTAGCACAGCGAAAGTCCAGCGAAGAGTCGGCGGAGTGGACGCCGAGTGAATTACCGTCAGAGAGTAGCGAGTGAACGGCCCCGATGGACCGCTCACTCCTCGCCCGACCTCCCCGTCCCCCCGTGACATCTGGTTTCTTATTTGGGCCCTCGGCTTTCTGGCTACACGCACCGGGCGACAAGGAGCGTCCATGGTCCCTTTTAGAAGCGCCACCGGCCGGGGTCAAGTACCTGCCCTGGGTCATGGAACACCGAGTGATCTCCCCCCAAAATTTGGCCAGGGTTGTTGAATACCGAATTGGGGCCACCCCAGATTTGGCCAGGATTGTTGATTACGGAATTGGAACCGCCTGTAAGCGAGCTAACTGCGTCAATGGCCTTTACTATGTCGTTGTTCTTGCCGGGGCCTTGGGTCACATCGCTGTACGCGTTCCTCAAACCTACAACTATGGTGTTGTTGGGTCCGAAGCAATCCTGACCAACCTTGCCATTTAGGCATTTGGTGAGCTCTCGCATTGTGAGCCTGCCGGCAGTGCAACCCGCCCATCCAATAGGATTCCCCCCCGTTTCTGCCGCACACTCCGCCGCGATCCGCCATTCTTCATTCATCGCTGGGCCAGCCGCACACAGTGCAAAGGAGGTCGGACCGGTGCTTCCAGAAGCGCACCCCACTATCCTCGCTGCTTCCTCTGGGAGCACCGCCCCGACGCTGCAAGTCGCCAACTTGGCCTTATCGCTTCCAGCCTTCGCAACGCACGCTATTGTCTGCCGGGTCTTGCCGTCGGTGACGACTCCTTCGGAACAGCTGTAGAGCACTGCGCTGACATCCAAGCCCGAAGCAACGCAGCTATAGACACGTTGCGCATCTCGCAGTTGCGGGCTATCACCGAATGCACATGTGGCAACGGCCATGCGGTCCTTTTGGGCCAAGCAGCCACTGATTTTCCCCACGTCACCACCGACCTCTGTTGCGATGCATTGGGACGCGCTATTCTGATTGCTACTCTTAGATAGACATTCGTTAAGCAACCGTGCCTTCTTCATGTCGGGAGACAGGGAATCAAGGCAGGTCTCATAGTTCTCCGGCCTAGCGTTAACACAATTTGCGACGGTCCTTTGCCCCGCCGGGAGCTGGTTAGTGATGCACCGGCGCGCCTCGCTCTCCGAACTAGCGTCGGAGACACACTTACGCACACCTTCGACTTTCGTTTCGAGTTCACTACTGGTCAGACAACTTGTCAGTTTATCCGGTGACGGCCTCCCACCAGCCAGACACCCTATAAGCCTTGTGTAGTCGTTGTTCCCGGCCTTTTGGGAGAAGCAAGCCAGCTTTTCGCCGTCCGTTGCTTTCTGAAAGCACCCGATCTGGTCCTTGTGAACCGACATCATTGCCGTCGTAACGCACTTCTCAAACGCAGCCCGAGAAGTTTTCGCAGATATGTTGCACTTATCAATCTCGGCGGTAATGGGCTGTCGCGGCAGCGCCGTAGGGTTGAAAGCGAGGACATCATCGATCTTCAACCCTCCTGAGTTCTTCAAAGTTGCATCCAGTACGGCCCTTCCATTAGGGCCATCAGGCAGCGCCGGGCAATCTGCACCAATACTGCAAGAGACTAGCGCATGCGGAGTAACCCAATATCCCGAACACTCGAAGACGCTCCTGATAGTAGTTTGCTTGCCCCCCGCGATCTGCTGCTTATAGCAGCCAACAATTTTGCGCGCCTTCTCGTCTAGTTTTGGGATAGTGTCCGGCGCATCAGAGAGTTCGCTCTGCTTTGCGCTGCTCTTCATTGGGGCCCTCAGCGCGGGCTTCAAAGCTTCCATGTTGGTGTTAATACGCAGCCATATCTGTGGTCCCTGCCCCTCCACGTTAGTCCGCCGAATATCCTCGACTTCTACCTGCGTGCCGGCGGGCAGTCGTCCAAGCCTTGATCCTTCAGAGACCTCTGGCCTTGCCCTTACATTGATGTTGTGTTGAGCGACAAGCAAATCACCGATGGCGATATTTGCGGCGTTTCTGGTGGGATTAACTTTTGAGAAGAAAGAAAGAGGAATTCCGGCGTCCTGTGCAGCGACCCAAATTTCTTCGCATTTCTCAAGGGCCTTACATTCAGCGCCTACCCTTGCCGACGCAAATATCAGGAATAGGCAGATCAACGCATGAACTGGCTTTATTATTCTCATTGTAGCTCCTCGACCGTTCCAACGACCGGATGGAATCCAGATACGCCAACTAGATGCCGTCTTTACTTGCTGACCTACGTGAATCGCGAGGACAGGATCGCGCATCTACGAAGCCCGCTGGTGTTGTACATCCTAGTTGAGCCCAAGAGGATAAATATCGACCATTCGGTTGAGTTGATACGTTTAAATCTGCAATCAACATCGTTTATATCTGCCTGGTGCTATTCACATCGTCTGTTGCAAGCGCCAGGGAAGCAGCATCACCAGTCGCCCCCTTCGCCAAGCCGGTAGTTCGGCGTTTGCGCTGAGGTCCCGGAGGAAGAGGTAAACGCCGCCATCCGCAACGCGGGCTACGCCACATCGATATGTACTCGTGGACATCGCGCTGGCCATCGCATTGACGATCATTGGCCCACCAGTCTCAACCAGGGCAGCAACATGGATCTGGATTTCGCCTAGCAGCCCGACGCCCATGCCTCGGGCAGGGTGAGCACCCGCCACCTTTCCCGGGTCTGCCGGCGTGCCACCTCCCGTGATCGGTCAACGAATGCGGAAGGCGGCCACTCGCTGCTACATAGGGCAGCATGCTGCATATCCACTGCTCTTCGCTGGCGGCCCGCAAGTCCCCGGGCGACGCGATCGCGCAGGTCATTACCGGCGTGCCATCCTACCCCTTGGCAAATCGACGGGTCCTATGCGAAAAAGCATCGCGCCAAGCAACCCGTGTTCAAGAGCCTGTATGGAACGGGCAAGCTGTCGCGAGAGCAAGATGAAGCCACGGCCATCGCTCCTTTCGCGTTTGTGTCTGCATTGGCTGGAATCAAATACGCCATAGGCCAAGCCGACAATTGAAATCTCAGAAATCGCATCTGGGCGACCACCTTTTTGGCGTTTCTCCCCACAATGCACTGCTATATCGATAATCCCAACCTTATCGATACAGTTTTGTCTCAACAGCCAACTGGCTTCCCTACCCGATTGCCTCCCGTCTGGGTCGGCAGGGACACACTCGTACAGGCGAAGTTGGAGAGGCCGACCCTCCGGCCAGTTCTGTCTAGATCCGTCTAGTGTTGCATCGACCTGTTGAATCCACGACCAGTTTCCGCCACTCATGAGGTATTTCACGGACGGCCGCATGGGCTGTTGCCTTTGGCGCCAGGGAAGCCCGCACCCGGACAAGCAGAGGACCGAGACCGGCCGAGGCCGTGTGGAAACGGTCAGTGGGCTGCCCTGGTCGCGTCCATATACGTAGGTCGCGCCTGGCGTTCCTTTCGGTGTCGATTCAGTGCC
>NZ_FMYZ01000031.1 GCF_900101625.1 Cupriavidus sp. YR651
CACATCAATTCGATATTGCGCTGAGTCTCGCGCTCCAGGCGGCGGCTGGACTGGATATGGTTGAGGTAGCCATAGATATAAATCTTCAGCAAGACAGACGGGTGATATGCCGGCCGACCGGTGGATGCAGGAGCCGCGCCCTTAAAGCCGAGCTTATGCAGATCCAGCTCATCAACAAAGGCATCGATGACGCGCACAGGGTTGTCTTCGCCGATAAAGTCGTCGAGACATTCGGGCAACAGCGTAACTTGCTGTCGATCTTCGCCTTCGATGAATCGCTTCATAGACCGTCCCGCGCTGAGAAGTTTCTTCAGTCTAGGCGACGCACTAGCGTTTTCACACAACCTCGGCCAAAAGCCGACATTCAGAGGTCTAGCCGCCGACGACCGTTTCTGGTCTCAGAACGGCCTTGAACTGTCACTGGAGGCTCACTTTGAAGTGAAGTACCTAGATGCTTAGCGGGCAGCGGCCTGGCGTTTGACCGTTAAAGAAGGCTATCAATTATCGAACAGACCCTGTAAATGCTTTGACGGCGTCGATGCGCCAACCTGCCTCCGCTTCCTGCACGACGCCGCTCACCCAATCGACGAAAGCTCTGACCGTCGGCGACAGATGGCGGTTCTTGGGATACAGCACCGACAACGGGCACGCCGGTGCCGGCACCTCCGCCAGCACCCGACGGAGACGGCCGCTGATAAGTTCGGGCAGCACCATGTAGCTCCCCGCGCGAATCAGCCCCAGTCCCTGCACCGCGCACGCAACGTATGCGTCCGTGTCGTTAACGATCAGCCGTTCGCGCATTCTCACGAAGCGGTCCTCGCCCTCCACCACGAAGTGCCAATCCAGCGTGCGGGTAGTGCGGGTGGACAGGTACCCCACCGCCTGATGGTTATCCAGATCCTTGAGCGACTTCGGCACGCCATGTTGGGCAAGGTACTCGGGCGAGGCGCAGGTGACCCAGTCGAAGGCGCCGATACGCTTAGCCACCAGCGTTGGCGAATCCTCTGGTGTGCCCGCCCGGATCACGCAATCGATTCCCTCCTGCACTAGTTCGACCGTTCGATCGGACACGCTTAGCGTGAGCTCCACGTCTGGAAACCGGGCCTGAAAGTCCTTGATGGCCGGAAACACAACCAGCCGCGCGAGCGACAGCGTCATATCCACGCGCAAGCGCCCACGCGGACGGCCTGCACTGCCGGGAAAGCTCGCCTCGACCACTTCGATTTCCGCGAGCAAACGCCGGCAATGGTCGTAGTACAGCGTGCCGTCAGGCGTTAGGCTGATATGGCGTGTGGTGCGTTGCAGCAGTCGCACGCCGAGAAACGCCTCCAGCTCCTTCACCACGCGCGTCACGCGCGACGGCGGCAACGACAGGCTTTCCGCGGCTCGGCTGAAGCTGTGCATCTCCACCACGCGGGCAAAGATCTGCATCGACTGAAGACGGTCCAAACGTCGCTCCTCACTGGGTGATTTGTTGCCATCGGGGCAATTAGCCATGGGTCCGGCTTCCCTTCCAAGCCCACTGGTGCCTAGGGTAATGCAGACGATTATTCCATAATAGGCAAAAGAGTTAGCCAAGTTTATGTCTGGATGCGGCAGCGCCGCAAGACCAGACTGCGGGCATCGAAGCCCGTTAAGTCCGTCTCATGCACTCCCTCAACAAGCGTCAACTGGCCCTCGCCGCGACCGTCGTGATGGTGATCGGCACCGGTGGCACCCTCTGGCACCACGGTTCCGAAGTCCGCGCGGCCCCTGCCGTCACGCCCCCTACCGTCAAATTCAAACCTGCCCTGGAGCGCTCGCTCTCGGATACGCAGGATTACACCGGCCGGCTCGAGGCGGTGGACGTCGTCGACGTGCGGCCCAAGGTCCCCGGCACGCTGCTGGCGGTCCATTTCAAGGATGGCCAGCGCGTGCGTCAGGGCGATCCGCTGTTCACAATCGACCCGGCCCCGTACGAGACGCAGGTGCGTCAGGCACAGGGCAACGTGGCGATGGCGGAAGAGCGGCAGCGCCACGCCAGACTCGAACAGGCACGCGGCCAGCGCCTGATGGAGTCGAACGCAATCGCGCGCCGTGAATTCGATGCGCTCGACAACGCCGCGCGCGAGGCCGCGGCCGCACTGAAGGCGGCGCAGGCCACGCTCGCGTATGCGCAGTTGCAGTTGAGCTATACGAAGGTGCAGGCACCGATCGCCGGGCGCGTCTCGCGTGCCGAGATCACCGTGGGCAACGTGGTCGGTGCCGGGGGGGAGGCCGCCGTACTTACGCGGATAGTGTCCGATACCAAATTGTTCGCTTCGTTCAACGTTGACGAGCAAAGCTATCTGCGGCTGATTGCGCCGTCCCTGCGCGCGGGTGCCCGGCCGGCGGTGAAGGTCGGTCTGGCCAACGAGACCACGTTCCCCTACCCGGCCGTGATCGAGACGCTCGACAACCAGATGGATACGCGCTCCGGCACCGTGCGTGTGCGTGCACGCATCGACAACGTCGGCCCGGAGATGCTGCCAGGTCTGCAGGCGCGCGTGCGGTTGCAAGGCGGCCTGTCTTACAACGCGGTGGTAGTCGATGACGACGCGGTCAGCACCGATCAAGACCGCAAGTATGTGCTCGTCGTCAACGGCGAGAACAAGGTCGAGCGTCGCTTCGTGGAGCTGGGCACTACGCACGGCAAGGAGCGCGTACTGCGCAGCGGGGTGCCCGCGGGCGCGAAGGTCGTCGTCGATGGCGCGTTCCGTGCGCCGCCCGGTACCGTCGTGACCGCCGTCGCCGCCGACGGAGGCCGGTCGTGAATATATCGAAATTCTTTATCGACCGCCCGATCTTCGCGGGCGTGTTGTCGGCGCTGATCCTGCTCGCGGGAATCGTGTCGTCGCTGACGATGCCGGTGTCCGAGTATCCGCAGGTGATCCCGCCGTCGGTCGTGATCCATGCGCAGTACCCGGGCGCCAATGCCAAGACCATCGCCGAGACCGTGGCGGCGCCACTGGAGCAATCGGTCAACGGCGTCGAGAACATGCTGTACATGGACTCGAAGGCCAGCGGTGACGGTCATCTCTTCCTGACGGTCACGTTCAAGCTCGGCACCGATCCCGACAAGGCGCAGCAGATCGTGCAGACGCGCGTGTCGCAGGCAGTACCGCGACTGCCCGAGGACGTGCAGCGCCTTGGCGTGACGGCAGTCAAGAACCTGCCGATGATCACCATTGCGGTGCACATGGTGTCGCCGAAGGGCACGTACGACAACAATTACATCAGTAACTACGCGATTCTTCACGTGAAGGACCGTCTGGCGCGGATTCAGGGAGCCGGTGATGTATCGATCTGGGGGCCCGGCGGTTATGCCATGCGTGTGTGGCTGGACCCGTCCGCGCTGGCGGAACGCGGTCTAAGCGCGAACGATGTCGCGGCGGCCATTCGTCGTCAGAACATTCAGGCGGCGGTTGGCACCATCGGCGGCGCGCCTGCCTCGCCCGATACCGCGTTCCAGCTCAACGTCAACGCGGACGGCCGGCTGAAGACGCCCGAGGAGTTCAAGGGCATCGTCATCAAAGCCGATGGGCGCGGCGCGATCACGCGCCTCGGCGACGTGGCACGCGTCGAACTGGGCGCGGAAGACTACGGCATTCGCGCCACGCTCGATACCTCGCCTGCTGTTGCCGTGACCGTGCAGGAGGCTCCTGGGGCCAACTCGCTCCAGATCTCGCGCGACGTGCATCGCGTGATGGAGGAGCTGAAGAAGGACTTCCCGGAGGATGTCGACTATCGCATCGTCTACGAGCCGAGCCGCGCGGTGCAGTCCGGCATCGATGCGGTGATCAAGACGTTGCTGGAGTCGGTGGCGCTTGTCGTGCTGGTGGTGTTCCTGTTCCTGCAAACCTGGCGCGCGTCGATCATCCCGCTGCTGGCGGTACCAATCTCGATCGTCGGCACGTTTACATTCCTGCTGCTCGCTGGCTATTCGATCAATACGCTGTCCCTCTTCGGACTCGTGGTGGCGATCGGGATCGTGGTGGACGATGCGATCGTGGTGGTCGAGAACGTCGAGCGCAATATCGCGCGCGGGTTGTCGCCGCGCGAGGCGACCTATCAGGCAATGCGCGAGGTGAGCGGCCCGATTATCGCGATCGCGCTGACGCTGTCAGCCGTGTTCCTGCCGCTCGCGTTCCTGAGCGGCCTCACGGGCCAGTTCTATCAGCAGTTCGCCGTCACCATTGCGATCTCCACGCTGATCTCGGCGGTTAACTCGCTGACGTTGTCGCCCGCGCTTTCGGCCATGCTGCTGAAGGGACATGGCGCCGCGCCGGATGCTGTGACGCGTGTCACGCAGAAGCTGTTCGGCCGCTTCTTCACGCGCTTCAACCGTGGCTTCTATCGTGCATCGGAAGGCTACGGAACCGGCGTGGGCCGGCTGCTGCGGCACAAGGGCGCGCTGCTGGCCATCTATGTCGGGCTGGTGGGCGCCACGTGGTGGCTGACCGACCATGTCCCGGGTGGCTTCGTGCCCGCGCAAGACAAGGAATATCTCGTCAGTCTCGCGCAGTTGCCCGAGGGCGCCACGCTCGATCGCACCGAAGCCGCGATTACCCGAATGAACGAGATCGCGCTCAGTCATCCGGCCGTGATGGGTACGTCGAGCTATAGCGGCCTGTCGATCAACGGCGTGACCAAGAGCTCGAGTACCGCGCTGAGCTTCGTGTTGCTGAAGCCGTTCAAGGACCGCAAGGGCATCAGCGCAGATCAGGTGGCCGCGGACCTGTCGCGCGAATATGCGACGATCGGCAATGCCTTCACCGGTATCTTCCCGCCGCCGCCGGTGTACGGCCTCGGCACGCTCGGTGGCTTCAAGCTGCAGATCGAGGATCGTTCGGATCTGGGCTACGAAGCGCTCTACAACGCCACGCAGGCCTTTATCAAGAAAGCCGCGGAAGCGCCCGAACTCGGTCCGTTGTTCTCGACGTACACCGTCAACGTGCCGCAGCTCAAGGTGGATATCGACCGCGAGAAGGCGCAGCAACTGGGCGTCGATACGCCGGCGATCTTCAGCACGTTGCAGGCGTTTCTCGGCGCCTACTACGTCAACGACTTCAACTTCCTCGGGCGCGTGTATCAGGTTCGCATGCAGGCCGACGGCCAGTTCCGTTCGAAGCCGGACGATATCGGCCAGCTGCATGTGCGCAGCGAGTCTGGGCAGATGATTCCGATCGCGTCGGTGGCAAAGATCAGCCAGACCTACGGCCCCGATCAGGTGCTGCGCTACAACGGCTTTACCTCGGCCGATGTGGGCGGCAGTCCCGCGCCCGGTTACTCGTCGGATCAGGCGATGGCAGCGATTCAGCGCATCGCCGCGGAAACGCTGCCGCCGGGCATGACCTACGAATGGACCGATCTCACCTATCAGCAAATCATCGCGGGCAATAGCGCGGTATGGATTCTGCCGCTGTGCGTGCTGCTCGTGTTCTTCGTGCTCGCGGCGCAATACGAAAGCCTGTCGCTGCCGTTCGCGATCATCCTGATCATTCCGATGAGCATCTTCTCGGCGCTACTGGGGGTGTGGCTCACGCATGGCGATAACAACATCTTTACGCAGATCGGTCTCATCGTTCTGGTCGGGCTAGCGTCGAAGAACGCGATCCTGATCGTCGAATTCGCGCGTGAACTCGAAATGGCGGGGATGTCGACCGTCAAGGCCGTGATCGAGGCCAGCCGCCTGCGACTGCGTCCGATCCTGATGACGTCGCTGGCGTTCGTGATGGGTGTGATTCCGCTGGTGATGTCCACCGGCTCCGGCGCGGAGATGCGTCAGGCCATGGGGATCTCGGTGTCCTTCGGGATGATCGGCGTCACGCTGTTCGGACTGTTCCTGACGCCGGTGTTCTATGTGGTGGTGCGCGCGCTGAGCGGCGGCAAGCCGCTGCGCTCGGCCACGCATCACGAAGCGCCCACGCTCGTCCCCCACCATTCCACCGGGGAGCACGCATGAGCGTCCCACAAACGATGCGCGCCGTGGCACTCGCGGCGGCGGTTTTCACCCTGACGGCGTGCTCGCTGGCACCGGTGCGGCAGATGCCCGAGGTCGACGTGCCGGCCACCTACATGGAAGCGGATGGACTGAGCCCGAGCGAGGAGCCGGGCCGCTGGCAACCGGCGCAACCGGCGGACCAGCAGGCGCCCTCGCCATGGTGGGCCGTGTTTGGCGATGTCGAACTCACGCGACTCGAAGAGGCCGCGCTCGCGGCCAACCCTGACGTCGGCATCGCGATGGCGCGTATCCAGCAGGCCCGCGCGCTGGTCTCGCGCAGCGAGGCGGCGTGGTTCCCCGAGATCGATGCGGGCTTCGGCCCCACACGTCAGCGCACCTCGGGGGCCGCCGACGGGCGCGGCGATGGCGCGCCCGGCTCGACTCAGACGCTGTGGCGTGCGCAGATTCCGGTGGCCTACGAGGTCGATTTGTTCGGGCGCGTCGCGTCGTCGGTCAACGCCGCGCGCGCCGATGCCGCGCAGCAGCAGGTGCTCGCGCATCAGATGCTGCTGGTGGTGCAGGCCGACGTGGCGCGCGCGTATTTCGGGCTGCGGCAGCTGGAAGGCGAACGGCGCCTGCTGCGGGAGACCGTGCAGCTGCGCGAGGACGCCGTGGCGCTGCTCGTGCGCAAGCTCGAGGTCGGCGCGGTCGCGCGCCATGTGGTCGATCAGGCAAAGACCGAACTGCTGACAGCGCAGGCCGACCACATGGCCGTGGAACAGCAATACGCGTTGGCCGCGCATGCGCTGGCGATTCTGCTCGGCAAGGCGCCCGCATCGCTGCGGCTCGACGTCGAGCCGTTGCAGCCGATCTCGGTGCGACTGGCACCCGGGCTGCCCTCGACGCTGCTCGAACGCCGGCCCGACATCGCCGCCGCGGAGCGTGCCATGGCGGCCGAGAACGCGCGTATCGGCGTGGCCAAGGCCGCGTTCTTCCCCACGCTCTCGCTGACCGGCGCGCTGGGCTACGAGTCCAACGATCTCGGCAACCTGCTCAACTGGTCGCAACGCACGTTCCTGTTCGGGCCGCTGGTCGGCACCGCGCTGAACCTGCCGATCTTCGACGGCGGCCGGCGCAAGGCCGATCTCGCGCGGGCGCGCGGGCTGTATGAGGAACGCGTCGCGCAGTACCGCAAGACCGTGCTGCAGGCGTTTCGCGAGGTCGAGGACTCACTGGTGTCGATCCGCACCGTGGACGCACGCATCGTCTATCAGCGCGACGCCGAGGAAGCCTCGTCACGCGTCGCACGCTCGGCGAAGGCGCGCTTCGGCGAAGGCGATGTCGATTACTTGATCGTCGTCGATGCTGAACGCACGCTGCTGCGCACGCGCCAATTGCGCATCCAGTCGGAAGGCGACCGCGCACGCGCCACGGTGGACCTCGTGCGCGCGTTGGGCGGCGGCTGGGACCACCAAGTCAAATAATCGGAGACCCACGATGTCCGTTGCCGATCTGTTCCAACCCCTCACGCTGTTGCACGGCCCTGCCATGCGCAACCGCTTTATGCTCGCGCCGCTCACCAATCAGCAGAGCGAAATGGATGGCTCGACTTCCGAGTTCGATCTCGACTGGATCGCGCAGGTAGCGCGGAGCGAATACGCGCTGGTCCAGACAGCTGCCGCGACGGTGGAAGCCAGTGGCATCGCGTTTGCGCGACAGCTGGGCATTCATAGCGATGCGCAGCTGGACGGCCTGACGCGTATGGCGGCCGCGATCCGTGCCGGCGGTGGCCTGTCCGCGGTGCAACTGCATCATGCGGGCCATCGCGCGAATACGTTGCTCGGCGGCCGGCCTACGCCGGCGTCGGCATTGCGCATGGATCAGATCGAGCGCATTCGCGACAGCTTCATCGCCGCCGCGCGGCGCGCGCAGCGTGCCGGCTTCGATGGCGTGGCGCTCCATGGCGCGTTCGGATGGATCCTGTCCGAGTTCATGTCGCCCGAACTCAACGGTCGATCGGATCGTTATGGCGGCAGCGTCGAGAATCGCGCGCGCCTGACCATCGAGGTGATCGAAGGCATTCGCGCGGCATGCGGCCCGAATTTCCAGATCGGCTGGCGGCTGTCGGTCGAGCGGTATGGGCTGCGACTGGAAGAGCTGCGCGAGATCACCGCGCACATCCTCGATCGCGAGCTGATCGATTACCTCGATCTCGCACTCTGGGACTCGGCGCAAATCGTTGAGGAAGGCACGTTCCGGGGCCAGCGCATGCTGAGTGTCTTCGCCGACCTGCCCCGCAAACGCGTGCGCCTCGGCGTCGCCGGGAAAATCATGAGCGCGCAGCGCGCCGCGCAACTGCTCGACGAAGGCTGCGACTTCGTACTGATCGGGCGCGCCGGCATCCTGCAACGCGACTTCCCGCTACAGGTGAAGGCCAACCCGTACTACGACAGCCCGCGGCTTCCGGTCACCGCGCAATACCTGCGCGCGGGTGGGTTGAGCGAACGCTTTATAGCCCACATGCGCCGATGGCCGCATTTCGTCGCCCCCGACAGCGTTTAACTCCCATTCCACTCAAAGGAAATCTCTCAATGATGAAGCTATATTTTTCCCCCGGCTCCTGCGGACTCTCGCCTCAAATCGCACTGCGCGAGGCGAGACAGGAATTCGAACTGGTGAAGGTCGACTTCGATACCAAGACCAGCAGCGAAGGTAACTACTTCGACGTCGCGCCCAAGGGAATGATCCCGGCGCTGAGACTCGACAACGGCGAGGTGATCACGGAAGGCGCGGTCATCCTGCAATGGATCGCGGATCAGTTCCCGGAAAGCAACCTGCTGCCACCAGTTGGCACGAAGGCGCGCTACAAAGCGCTCGAGTGGATCAACTTCGTGGCTACGGATATGCACAAGGGCATGGCCGTGATGTTCTCCCCGCTCATCGATGCGGAGTCGAAGAAGCAGTTCGCCCAGGGCAATCTCGCGCCCCGCTTTGCCTATATCGAAGCGCATCTCGCTAACAACGATTATCTGCTCGGCGACCAGTTCTGCGCGGCCGATGGCTACCTCTTCAACGTCCTGAGCTGGCCGTCACGCGTCGGTATCGACATGAGTCAATACCCAGCCATCCGCGGATTTCTGGCGCGCATGCGCGAGCGCCCAAGCGTGCGGGCCGCCCGGAAGGCCGAGGGCCTTCCAAGCGCGTGACGCGCGGGTCGTGGGAACTCTTCGCTATGTGTTGCGGCGGTGCTCGGCGCACGTGGATCGTCGGCGGCGGTCCACGACGCCCTAAGACTGTCCTCCAGTCCGCGCGACTTTGGCTCAGTTCGGCCAGTTCCGGCCATTGGAATGGGGCCCGCGACCGACTGAAAAAGGTCCGCAAGCCGCCTCGGATCGAGATTTCTGGGTTAAGGCATTACATAGGCGAGGAGCTCAGACGATCCAACCAGCTACGCAGCTCGGCAGGGCGAAAGTCCGGGAGCTCGCCACACAGGGCCAGTGCGATATCGTATGGAGGCACACCAAGAATGTCGGCGGCGTCCTGTAACACGATGCCGCCTGATCGGATGTGCCAGGCAACTTCCTTCACAATCTCCGCCTTGATTGCCCTTCGGATAGATCCATGAAATCAAGCTGCGCATAAGTGCTGCTCGTATTGCCGATAGACATCATGGGCCTCGGTGCTGAGTATCGTTATTCGGCCCGGATGCTGCCTTGCTTGATAACCTTGGCCCATTTCGCGGTCTCGCCCTCGACGAACTTGCGGAAGTCCTCGGGCCGCGAGCCGGCCGGTTCGGCGCCGATGGCGGCGAGCCGCTTAGAAACCTCTGGAGAGTTGAGCACTTCGCGCGTCAGCGCGCTGAGCCGATCGACAATCGCCTGTGGCGTACCGGCCGGGGCAAAGAGCCCGTTCCATTCGTAGACCTGATAGCCCGGCAAGCCGGATTCGGCAATCGTGGGCGTGTCTGGCAACGCGGCAGACCGCTTCGTTCCCGTCGTGGCCAGCACCTTGAGCTTCTTGCCCGCGACTAACGGGTATGACGCCGCCATATTGCTGAACATCATGTCGACCTGGCCACCCATCAGGTCGCTTAGCGCCGGCGCGCCGCCCTTATAGGGAACGTGCAGCAGATTCAGTCCCGACTGCTGCCGGAACAACTCCGCCGCCAGGTGCTGTGCCGTGCCCGGTCCCGCTGAAGCATAGGTCAGCTTGCCCGGCTTCGCCTTAGCGGCAGTAACAATGTCCTTCGGTGACTCGAATGGAGAATTGGGCGGCACCACTAGCAGGTTCGGCACCAGCACCACCAGCGAGATGGGGGCGAAGTCCTTAGCGGTGTCATATGGCAAGCGCGCCTGCAAGCTTGGATTGACCGAATGCGCGGTGGCGTCGAGCAGCAGCGTGTAACCATCGGGCGCGGCCTTTGCCACCGCGCCCGCGCCAATCACGCCGCTTGCACCGGGACGGTTGTCGACCACGATGGTCTGGCCCAGCTTGGCGCCAAGCGGCGCGGCAAGAGTGCGCGCAACCGTGTCGGCGGCACCGCCCGCGGGATAGGGCACAACCAGCCGGATGGGCCGGTCCGGATAGGCTGCGGGTGCGGCGTGCGAGGCGTTCGGCGAAATGCCGAGGCCAAGCAATGCGAGCGAAAGCAGCCGGGCAGTGATGGGCTTGAACATGTCTCTACTCCAGATTCTTATGTGATGAAAAATCAAACGGTAGCGATGGGAGTTGCCGGGGATCCGACCGCGCCGGGCAAGCGCAGCGGCGGTGCGGTCAACAGGAAGCGGCTGCGCTGATGTGCCCGCAGCCACCGCGCCAACGGCGTCAGGTGCCACAGTTCGCCCAGATGAATGCCGTTCTTGAACAGACAATGCTCGTGCAGCGGCAGCCGGGGGCCACGGATCGGCGATGGCGTCAGCGGCTTCGGCACGACAAGCTCTACGGCCGGGTTGTCTGCCAGCAGGCAGGCGAGCCGCACGTCGGTGATCCAGTTGAGCAGCTTCTTGTCGTGGCCGTCCAGCCCGGTCCCGGTTTCATGCAGCACGCGCAGGTCTGGCATCTTGTTCATCGACAGCAGCGTGTCCGCAAAGCCGGTATGCAGGCACACCATGTCGCCTGGTTCGACCGCTATCTTGTCGGCATCGAGTATGCGCATCAGCGCGTCATAACCGACGGCGTTGCGCTTGCGGCCGATGTGGTGCTCAAGGTCGATCATGACGCCGCGCCCTTGCGCCCCATGCTCGGCCAGCACCGCAATGCTCAGCGCGCGGGCTTCGGGATTCTCGTAGCGCGCCCACGGTTCAGTGGCCTGCATCTCAGTGCCCGCGATGACATCCTCGCCGCCTCGGTAGCCGTTATAGAACACCGGCTCTTCCTTGCCATCGCCATCCGCGTCGAAATGGCTGCCGACATGCGCAAGGCTGTCCCATTGCGTCGAGTACTGCAGGCTCATCAACACCACGTCGTCGTTGACGACATCGGTCAGGTCGGGGTCTTCTGACTGATAAGACCAGCAGAAGCCTTGCTGCCCGGCGCTCTTGCCGTCGCGCAGCACGGCAAAGCGGCGCGGGGGCTGGCGGCGGACGTTCATCGTTTGCCCGCCCGGATAGTCAAGCGGCAGCGACAGGCAGAACGTGAGGCCCTCGCGCACTTCCGCCACACCCTGCAGCACCTTGGCGCGATCGACCAGGTTCATCCGGCCGCGTTGATCATCCGGGCCGAATTCCCCCCAATGACTGCCTTCCGGCTGTCGCTTCCAGCGAAGTTGAGTTGACGCCATGCCCCGCTCCTTAGTGTTGCCCGCCGAGCACCGCCAGCGCGTTCGTCGCGGCCGCTACGCCCATGTTGACGTAGGCGTCGCTGGTCACGCCGCCGATATGGGGGCTCAGCACGAACTTCTGATGACGGAAGAACGGATGGTCCGGAGCAGGAGGCTCCTGTGCCAGCGAATCCAGGCCGGCTGCCGCAACCTTGCCGCTCTCCACCGCCGCAAGCAGTGCCGCCTCGTCGATCAGGCCGCCACGCGCGGTATTGACCACGATGACACCGTCCTTGCAAGCCGACAATGCCTCTGCACCCAGCAAGCCCTTGTTGTCGGCGGTAAGCGAGCAATGGAACGACACGACATCGGACTCGCGCCAGATCGTATCCAGGCCGACCGCACGGATATCGCCGGGTACCTCTGTAGCGAAGGGGTCGTAACCCAGCACGTTCATATCCATGGCGGTTGCCATGCGGGCAAAGCGGCGGCCGATCGCACCCAGGCCGATGAGGCCCAGCGTACGCCCCTTCAATTCAAGGCTCTGGTGCGTCGCCTTGTCCCAATGCCCCGTGCGCGTGCGCTGGTCCAGGTGCACCACGGATTTCGCACAGGCAAGCAACAGCGCCATGGCTTGCTCCGCCACGGCCGCAGCATTGGCGCCGGCGGCCGCCATCACCTTCACGCCACGCGCCTGCGCGGCTTGCTGGTCGATGTTGTCGATGCCGCTGCCGTGCTTGGACAACACGCGGATGGACGGCGCCGCGTCGAGCGCCATGGCACCCACCTTGCTGGTGCGCACGATGATCGCCACAGGCGCATGGCGGCGACACAGGTCGGCCGTTTCCTCTTCGCTGGCGGCCTTGCCGGCATAGATCAGTTCGTAATCGGATAGCAAGGCGACGGCTTGCGGGGCGAGATTTGCCGCAGTCACCACAATGACAGGCTTGCTGGCGGCGCTCACAGTGCCTCTCCCGCCTTCAGCACGCCCGCAGCGCGCAGCGCGTCATCCAGCCAGGCCGGACGCAAGGCCTTGCCCGATTTGATTCCGTCGATGCGCTTGCGCTCGCCGGCTACTTTCTCGGCCGCGGCGGCGATCAGCGAAGCCGCCTTATCGCGTTCGATGACCACGACCCCGTCGGCGTCCCCTATCACCAGGTCGCCCGGGCATACGCTGACGCCACCGCATTGGATCGGGTGGTTGACCCGGCCCGGCACGAACTTGGTCGGGCCATTGGGGTTGGTGCCAACGGAATACATCGGGAAGCCCGCCTCCCGGATTTCATCGGCGTCCCGCGACGCGGCATCGAGCACGACGGCGGTCACGCCCAGCGCGATGCACTGCTGGACCATGATGATTCCCATCAGCGCGCTGTTCTGGTCGCCTTTGCCATCGACCACGATGACGTCGCCCGGGCGGGCCAGCGCCATGGCCGCATGGATCATCAGGTTGTCACCCGGTCGCACTTCCACCGTCAGCGCGGTGCCACAGAAGCGGCTGGTGGGGCTGAGCGGCGCAATGCGGCCGTGCATGCCGCCGCGGCGTCCGGCCACGTCAGCAAAAATGGATGAAGCGAACTCCGAAGCCTGCCGGACGATCTCGGCGGGTACTCGTTCAAAATCACGGATGACATCAGGGAGGGTCGGTTGCGCGGACATGGTTGCTCCTGGAAAAGTGCGAATGCATCCCACCCCCGCCTGGTTCCCACAGCGGGAGGTTCTGCAGTGATGCGAAGTGGTTGGGAAGTGCTTGGTGACGGAAGCGCGTCGGCGTTCAGTCGATGGTGGCGCCGGAGTCCTTGACCACCACTCGCCAGCGGGCCAGGTCTTTCTGCATCAACGATGCGAATTCCGTGCTGCTGCCGCCGAGGACACGACCGCCTTCGGCTTCGATCTTGGTTTTGACGTCAGGCGTCTTCAGGGCGCGGTTCAGTTCGGCATTGAGCTTTTCAAGGATCGGCGCAGGCGTGCCGGCGGGCGCGAGCAGGCCGAACCAGGTATCGGCTTCAAACTGCTTCACACCGGCTTCCGTGACCGTAGGCGTCGAGGGAAGCTGCGGAGAGCGCTTGGTCGAAGTCACCGCCAGGCCGCGCAGCTTGCCGTTCTTGATCTGCCCCATGACGGTCGGCACGGAACCAATATAGATGGCAACCTGCCCGCTCAGCACGTCAGTCAGCGCCTGCGACGCGCCCTTGTAAGGGATATGCTGCAGCTTCACGCCGGCCTGCTTTTGCAACAGTTCCATGGCGAGATGAGCCACGGTGCCGTTGCCTGGCGTGCCAAAGGTGACGGTGCCCGGCTTTGCCCTGGCTGCTGCCAGCACTTCGCCGAGGTTGCGGTATGGGGAGTTGCCCGCCACCACGAGCGCCAGTGGCGCGGAGGCGATCAGCCCGATCGGAACCAGGTCCTTGCCCGGGTCGTACGGGAGCTTCTTGTACAGCGAGGGATTGATGGCCAGGTTACTGGTCTGGCCGAACACCAGCGTATATCCGTCTGGCGCCGCCTTCGCAGCGGCTTCAATGCCCAGATTGCCCCCGGCGCCGGGCTTGTTATCGATGACTACCGTCCACTTAAGGTCGCGGCTCATCTGATTGCCGATGGCGCGCGAGAAAGCATCCGGCGCTCCGCCCGGCGGGAACGGCACAATCAGGCGAATAGGCTTGGTGGGATAGGTCTCGGCCACTGCGGACAGCGGCAATAGGCCGAAAATGGCGCAGGCGGCCAGAAGGCGGGTAGTCCGTTTCAAGGTTGTCTCCGTGTTTAGCCTTGTTCTATGCGCTAACTATAGGGAGTCGTTGCGAGGTGTACAATCGCGTTGTCTAGTACGGAACGCATGCCATGAAACGGAACACGTCGCTCGGTTTGGAAGACGCCAAAGAAAGTGGTGATAAAGACACAATCATCGCAGTGACGCGGGCATTGCTGATCCTGGAAGCGTTTTCGGCGGACGACACCGCGCTCACGCTCGCTGAACTCAGTCGGCGCGTCGGCATGGGCAAATCAACTGTCTTGCGCACCGCGAGGACGCTCGCTCAATCCGAATATCTGGTGCAAAGGGACGATGGCCAATGGCGACTCGGCGCTGCGGCGGGATGGCTCGGCGCACGCTATCAGGCCGCATTTCGCGTTAGCGAAACGGTCGAACCCGTGTTGCGACGCATCTCGTACGAGACTCGAGAGAGTGCCGCGTTTTACGTCAGGGAGGGCGACACGCGGGCCTGCCTGGTGCGTGTGGAAGGGCCCGGCGCGGTGCGACACCACGTGCGCGTAGGTGAAAGGCTGCCGTTGATTGGCGCCCCCGGCCGTGTTTTGCGGGCCTTTGCCGGTGAAATGGGCGAGCCGTACGAAACGATCCGCAAAGACGGCTATTTCATCTCTATGGGGGAACGCGAGCCCGAAGTTTCCAGCATTGCAGTTCCCGTGTTTGGCATCAACTGGACGCTAGCAGGCTCGCTTTGCATCTCTGGCCCGATCAGCCGCCTGACCCGCGACAAGCTGAGCGAATACGCCGAACTGATGCTGGCTGCGGGCCGCGAAATGTCATATCTGATCTCCGGCTCCCGCGGGCAGACCGCGAAGCCATCCGCTTGGCATCCTTGAGACAATTGTTCGGGAAAACTTCATTGATTTGCACAGTCGAGTGGGAATCGTCTTCATTGAAACCCATGTCGGCCATCGGCTGCAAAGCTGCCACTGGAACTACCCGCCTCAGTGGCAGAGACGGGTTGCAGATTCAACCGGTCGATGCAACAGCTTGTTGGAATCGTTCAGCCGGTGTATCGAAGTTTAGTGTCTTGCGCGGACGTTCGTTGAGCCGCC
>NZ_FMYZ01000028.1 GCF_900101625.1 Cupriavidus sp. YR651
AACTGGGTCCAGACGTCGTCTTTCTTAGCGCTCGCCCTGTGGCAGAACGCGCATTCCTCATTGGGCTTCACCTTGGCAGTTGCTGCCTTCGGCTCGTGGTGATTGAAATTGAAGTAGCCCCAGCCTCCGGTGGCGGCATAGCGCTTGGAATCTTTGACCGTCACGTCGGCGCCATTCCACTTTCCGGGAAAGTAGCCGCGCCCGGATGCCTCGGCGCGCGATCCATCCGGGTTCTGCGCCGGGAGCACCAACTGCAGTTCCTTGAAGAAGATCGTTCCTTCGGGGAACTCGCCCGTCTTCTTGTAAATCGCGTATGAGCCCGGTTCGATGTAGACGTTGTGAAATTCGGGGAAATTGGCCTTGCCGCCGTTGAGCGCGTTGGGGGTGAGCGGTGAGCCGACGTACACCCACTCGTGGAAATTCTTCGGCAGGATCAGATCGCCCGACGCCGTATATTCGGGGAGATAGCGCTTTCGCGTGTGTGCGCTGCTGTCATCGGATGGTGGCTTGGCGAACGCAGCGGTCATGACAAACGCGCTGGAAACCACGGTGGCAATCAGTACGGGACGCATACCTTATCTCCTCCTCTTCTAGGAAGTACATCGTAGCTTTGCTCGCGTACTGTGGGGTCTCGAAATGGTTCTGTTTCGTCCAAATGTACTCAATCGTCGCCCTCTCTATTTGAGTTGCCGTCATAATCCGCCGCATGTTCGAATCGTCATTTTCTGCGCACATGATCTTGGATCATTTGCTAGCTGTGCTTGATATCGGTGTGACCGATTTCACGGTCTGCGACATACGTGAAGGTTGGGGAATGCGCTTCGACTCCTGCGACGCGGCGAGGCTGCATTACTGCCTTGCGGGTGTTGGCACACTGGTTGTTGGTGCCTTACCGCCCATTCAACTTGGACCACACAGTCTCGTACTCCTGCCGCCAGGGGTTGCGTACCGTCTCGAAAACGCCTCGTCAAAACCGGTGCGCCTTGAGGGCCGGGCACGCGCGCGGGGCGCGCCGTCACAAGAAGCCGTTCCAACGCTAACCGCGGGCCAAGGCCAGCGGGGCGTCGAAACGGTGTGCGGTGAGCTCCGCGTCGGCTTGGCTGATGGGTCCGACCCTTTCACCACCCTGGGAAAGCCATTGGTGGTGCATTTCGGCGGCACTGAAGGATTGCGAGACCAGTTTGCGATGTTGTTGGCCGAGTCGGCCCAGCCGGGAGTCGGGTCACGTGTTCTGATTGAGGCATTGCTTAAGCAATGTCTAGTACTAGCGTTGCGGCGCTGGATCGAGTGCGACCCCTCGCCGTTGCCTTGGTTGGCTGCCAAGTCTGACCCTCGGCTAAGTCGTGCCTTGCACGCAATCTTTGAGCAGCCTGCAGTCGCATATACGGTAGACAGTCTCGCGCTGATCGCAGGCATGAGCCGCTCTGCGTTTGCGTGCGCATTCCAGCGGGTTTTCGGTCAATCGCCGATGAGTCTCGTCAAACTAGTGCGGTTACGTCGCGCCAGCGAATTATTAATTACAACGACACTTCCTATCGCCGAAGTCGCGAAGCGAGTTGGGTACTCCAGCAGGAGCAATTTCTCTCTTGCTTTTAGCCAAATTCACGGCGTAGATCCCAGTCGTTTTCGCCGTACGTACTCTGTGATCGGAAAATGATAGTGACTTCGAAAAGAGCACATAAGAGTAACTCTCATTAATGCCACGACTTCGGTACGTGTTTGTCGAATTGGCCGGAGGTACCCCAGGGAAATGGCGCTGCTTCGCAAGGAAACCGGCCGGCTCGAGTAGGCCTTCATGGATGTCGGCTCAGTGCGCGAACAGGTCCACAAAGGCCGGAATGCGGCCAACCACGCAAGACTACGCTTTACTACCTGCGAACCTAATCGCGCCGCTGCCGCGCGGTTAACCGTGGCAGGCGATCGAGGTTCGGACGTCGACGGCGCGAAGCGGCCGACGATACTTGTCGTAGTGGTAAGCCGGGTCGGCATAGATGCGAGCACGCATGCACAACAAGCGCTATGGACGTGTGCGGATAGCGGGAATAGCTTCGACCGGAGGCAAGAACCGAGCACCGTTATAGCGGTTCGCGTGGTCAGTACGACGGCGATCTGGTGCCGTTCACATCGGTGGCGACGTGGTGCCTGAAACTTTGTCACGCGAGATCACCGGCGTTTTGCTAATCGCGTGGTCGAGGCAGCAGTTGGGAGTTGCTCCATTTAGACTGGCAGTTCGTCTCGGTTTGGCCCGAGGCACAAGCGGTTCGATCTGCTGCCCAAAGTTCATCGTCGATAATTGGCTTGCCCGCCTCCTCTGTCTTGTTGTCACGACGAATGAAGTTACGGAAGGTTTGCCTGGGCTGCGAGTTGCGCGATATTCCCCTGTATCGGGAATTCGCTGGGCGAGATTGAGGTATGGTGCGGCTTTCGAATGAGGCCACTATCTCTCGCTTCCGGTTGCTGCGATTGGCACTGCCGTCAGCGTGCACGACTCTGTTCCGGCCGCATCGCTACTGCATGGCGGGGAGGTCGATGTGTTTGCCGATGCAGGTTACCTCGGTGCAGACGAGCGCTCCAGGAAACAAGACATCCACCCGCATTTCGCGTGCGCTTGGGCAAGCAAAGAAGACTGGATACCAAGAAGAAAGTTGACTCGCTGTTGGTCCGCCGAGTTGAGGGCAGCTATATCTGCCAAGGTCTAGCATCTGCGTAGGGTGCCGACGTTAGTTTGACTATAGAAAGGTACGGTATCGTTGTCTCGCAAAGCACACCGCGTAGATCAAAAGCCGTTTGCTTTAGTTAACCTGTCAATGATCTACAAATGGAACTGAAACGCGAGAGATACGGTGTCTCGCGTGGCCCTTTGACGTCAGTGGTGCAGTTAAAATAACTAAGTTGTGCCTCCGGTAGAACTGGCAATAATCTGAAAGATCAGCGCCTATCGGAATTGCGACAGTAGTCACGACTTATTTTTAAACGATTTCTAAGAGGATCATTATGTGTTGGCGGTGCTTGCGTGAACGTCATGTCAGCCGCCAATAGCAAGGTAGTTATCATGGACCAACTAGCTGCGATGCAGATCTTCACGAATATCGTCGACCGGGGCGGATGTGTGCGCGCTTCAGAAGCGCTGGGTATACCGAAATCGGTAATCTTCCGGAGCATCATCCTCCTGGAATCACAACTGGGTGCGAGGTTAATTTGCCGTACCACGCGTAACGTCCGCTTGACCGAAGAAGGGGCCTACTACTACGGTATGTGCAAGCGGATACTTTCGGCTATAGCGGAAGCGGATCTTTCTGAGGGCCAGAATCAGGCCTAACACGCGGAATTTCCATCGATAGCAGCATTTCGGCGTATGCCGGCACACGTCAAAGCTAGATGTCGCCTCATTTATGCAGCCGAACGCTGTTTTTCTTCGCCTGGCTTGATACCGGCGGGCACGGAAATCTCGCGCCCCGGGTTGAGCGTGACTGCGTGCATTGCCGACCAGTCCTCGTGTATTGCATGACCAGCGGCGTGGGTTGCGGTCACGGGGCTAAAAAAACAGCGCGTGACGCACGGCGAGAATTTTGCCGTCGTCTTGTCCGGCATGGCGCTGTTCTGGGCTCACATAGTGGATCCCGCTGTGCCGATGCTCATGGTTGGACCAGTGGACGAAGTGGGCCGCGCAAGTACGCGCTGCGGTCAGATCCGCAAAGCCAACGGACGGGAACTCCAACCAGTACTCGACCTTGCGGAACATGCATTCCACAAAGGCGCTATCGTCACTCGACGTGGACGCGAATGCGAGGGCTTGACGCCAAGCCAGTGCAACATCGCCAGCAGCGTATTGGCCTCGAGCGCGAATCTGTTGTCCGCGTGCAGCACCAGCGTTGCCGCCGAGGCATAAATGCACTCGGCCAGCCCCGTGCGCTTGACCAGATGCTCCGCGTGGTCGGCGTCGTCGCGATCGTGGATCTCGAAGCCCGCGATCATGCGGCTGTACACGTCCAGGATCAGGTACAAATAGAACCAACACCGGCGACCTCTGCCGGCAAGTAGACCGAGTCCCAGCGCCACAGTTGGCTTGGCCCTGTAGCAACGTGCGTGGTGGGTGGACGGCTTTGGCGCGCCCCCGGTGCCGGGTCCGCCGATGGGCTCGCAACACGCGGCCGAAGCTAGATTCACTGGCTAGATACACACCCTCGTCGGCAAGCATGGGCACGATGCGCGACCGGCGGGATCCCGGCATAGCGCGGCTCGTTGGCGATGGCCAGAATGCGTTCGCGTTCCTCGGTCCTCAGCACGTGCGCTGCTCGACCCCGGAGCGGCGGTCCCCACCGGCCCACCATCGGCCTTCCGGCGTTCCAGTGTGCGCATAATGGCAGCCACCTCGCAGGCCTGGCGCCGGCGGGCCCCGGCTGCGCGAGCGATCTCGATATAGCAGACCATCGTTTGGCGATCTTCCAGGCCGATCATGCGTCCTCGTCCTTGTCCGTCGGGAAGATGCCCTCGATCTTTCTAGACAGCATCAACAGGGTGGCGGCTTCGGTCAACGCCTTCTCCTTTAGAAGCTGTTGCGAAATAAGTTCATGCAGGGCTTTAGCCTGCTCCAGCAAATCAGTGAACAGGAAAGGGACGGGAAGGCTTCGTGGACATGGGCATATCGCTCGTATCGAATCTTTAGGCGTCTGAACGAATGGAGCCAAGCAATCGAGCGTTCCACGACCCAGCGCGTTTTGCCGAACCCACTGCCGTGCGGCGAGCCGATTTTGGCAAGCACGGGCGTAATGCCGCGCTCGCGCAAGCGCTGTCGGTGCGACTCGGAACAGTATCCCCGGTCGCCTTGGACGATTTTCGGCTTGTGCAGAGGGCGTCCGCGCTTTCCGCGAATGGGAGGAATCGCCTCGACCAGCGCATCGAGTTGCGTGATGTCGTTGCAGTTCACGCCGGTCAGGATGACCACGAGCGGGATACTTTGCGCGTCGACGATAAGGTGATGCTTGCTGCCGAGCTTGCGCCGGTCCGTTGGGTTCGGACCTTCATTTTCCCGCCAACATGGCGCGAACCGACGAGCTGTCGACAATGGCGCGCGCCATGTCGAGTTGGCCGCGCCGGCGCAATTCGGCAAGCAGGATCTCGTGGGTGCGTTGCCAAACACCAGCCTCCTGCCAGGCAACCAGCCACCGCCAGTATGCAGTGCCCGAGCCACAGCCCATCTCCTGCGGCAGTAGATTCCAGGCGATGCCAGAGCGCAGCACGAACACGATGCCAGTCAGCACCGCTCGGTCTGGCCACACATGACCAATAACAACGCGTTTTTGGAGAGCCTCCACACTGCCAGTTACCGGCCAGAGATCTCCTTTAACGGGCGTTGCCGACATGGCCGTAGTCGCGTACCTTCGTCCATTGGTGCAACTATAAGCATCAACACGGCTTCGTCCGCTACGGTGGCCCGGCACAGCGCCAGGCCTGGGGACCGCGGCGGGATCCGGCCGAGCGCCATGCACTGTACTCTTAGGCTCGCGAGCCGAACCGACCTCGCCGGTCACACCTCACGTGCGACGGGTCGCAGATCGCCACGGTCACGCTGAACCGCGAGCGCAAGTTTGCCGTGGCAAGCAGAAGGCTCAGGAAAACAACTTAGGCTTACATGAATATGGCCACATCTAACTTGACGCGTGCCTTCGCCCGGGGTGGCTCGTCTGCTACACGGCTTATGGCGGACCACTCAACGGAGGCGGAGCAAGGTTGAGGCAAAAAGATGGACCAAATTTCGTATATCGTGGTAGGGATAGTTCTCCACCCGTAAAACTAAAAAAAACCCCTGGACAGCGGGGTTCTGCCCAGGGGGACACGGGGGACGAAAGTCAACGCAGGTTTTAATCATTTAAGTTTCGACATGGGTCAAGCTCACGCTTAAAACCGGAGACAAAGGACCTGTGAGCTAATCGAAACGAACCTGCGCCAACCGCTTCAAATATAGCTTCGTTCACGTTATGAGATCAAGTCAAATTGTTTAAACGGTACATTTAAAATATTTAAACAATTATTTTTTATTCAATTTTAACAAACGCGCCATCATGCCATGGATGTCTCACTGGACCGTAGACGCTTGATGCTTGATGTGCACAAAGTTCCGTTGTTAGCTACTGGTTTGTGGAGAACAAGCCAGCCCGGTTATCATCCCGGCCACCACCTATGGCACGCCACAAATCCGGATGGCGCATTTTCTTTTAATATTCACTTCAGTTTTCAAGAGAAAAATACTATAATTTGTCGAAAAAAACGAAAGCGGTCCATGGTGAAATGGTAAGAGTAGAGGCCAGAACGCAGCAAACCAATGCGGATCGTTCGGATTAAAATACTGACCCACGCAGGTTGAGAGAGGCGTTGGAGAGAAGCCAAAACGGAATTACGCCCATTTCTGACGGACGATATCGTAAGATCCATTATCTTATCAAGTCATTATTTGAAAACTGAATGTTTGGTATAATTGAACAATATAGCGGGCCTGATTTTTTTTGGTCCATCGACTGCATCGCGGCAGTACGTGCGTATGCGATACAGATGCTCAAGAGGCAGCACAATGAAAGTCAGCAAGGAAAAAGTGGCCCGGAATCGGGCCGCTCTGATCGACGCAGCCAGATTGTTGCTTAATGAAAAGGGGTTCGAAGGCACCAGCGTTGCAGAGATCAGCGCCAAGGCCGGTCTCACGCAGGGTGCGTTCTATCGACAGTTTGCGACCAAGGATGAGCTTATAGCACTAGCTTGCCGACTCGACCTGGCCTCGCGCTGCGAACGCTGGGAGGCCGAAGACAGCGGTCGTAGCAGCGCGTTGGCTTACATAGACGACTATCTGCAATATGCACTAAGCGAGGACCCAACTGTCAATCGCCCTTTGGCCGCTTATGCGGCCGAGATAGCGCGTCAGCCGAAGAACGTAATGGCTGCCTTCGCGGATGGCACCGCCCAGATTGCCAAGCTAATGGAGTACTCGTTGCGCAAGACGCTTACTCCGGCTCTAGCGCGGCGAAGAGCGTTGTTTCTGGTAGCTTCCTTAGCAGGTGTAGTTGCGATCGCGCGAGCGATAAATTCGTCCAATCCGGAACTCGCGGGAGAGATACTCAGTGGTGCGGCGATCGAAACGAAAAAACTGATGCATCCGCCGTCAAAGAAGAAGTAACAGTGTCGTCGGGCTCTGTTATCGAGGTTGCTTATCCTCTTTTGCTTTCTCCGGCAGGCGGCAAGCCGGGTACGGCCGTCGTCATGGATAGCATCTTCCGAGACCTATCTTCTAACGCGAAAAGGTCTGATTGTTCGAAGAGTTTTGTGATCCACTCAAGAAACACCTTGACCTTGGAAGGAAGATGCCGATTCTGGGGATAAACCGCTGAAACGGGCAATGATTTTGGCTTCCATTGAGGCAGGATCTCTACAAACGAGCCCAGGTGCAAATGCTCCTCGAGCATGAATCGAGGCGGCTGCAGTATCCCCAGGCCTGTGAGGCCACATTCGACATACGCGTCGACATCGTCGAAGCTGAGTTTGCCTACCGCGGGGACCTCGATACACTGGGCTCCTACGAGGAAGCTCAGGTCAATCGGGCGGGCTGTCCTACTCGATACGTACTGCAGTGTCTGGTGATTTTTCAGGTCCTCGATGTTCTCTGGCTGTCCGTAGCGCCGGAGATAGTCAGGCGTCGCCACGGTAATCCTTTGCATATCAGCAAGGCGACGACCAACCAGGAAGCTTGAACTCTCAAGCTCGCCTGCTAGGACAGCACAATCTACGCCTTCTCCAATCAGGTCCACCCACCTATCGCAGTACGAAAGGGTCAGCGCGATATCGGGATATGTTGTGTGGAATTTGTGCAGTTGACGGGTGACCAGCCACTTTCCAATGATGGCGGGCATGCTTACACGTAGCTTGCCACGAGGTCCGTTTCCGGCCCCGCCCATCATGGTTTCCATATCGGAAACCTCAGCGAGAATTCTCAGAGCATGCTCATAGTATTCCTCTCCCTCGGGAGTGAGCTTTACCATGCGTGTTGTTCTCTGCAGCAAGGGCACCCGAAGATGCGCTTCTAGATTCTTGACGATAATCGTCACAGAGGTACGGGAGATATGCAGCAAATCCGCCGCGCGGGAGAAGCTGTTCGCTTCGACCACGCGTACGAACACCTCCATGGCTTGTATCCGGTCCATCTTCCCTCACCCTTATACTTTCTCTCCGTCGCCTGCTATTCGCGGAGAATCTTCTGACTTCCGCTGTCGAACGCCTTTATGCGTTCGACACGCCGAGTTTCTGTCGAGTCGGGAACCCAGACTCCGGAGCCCAACAATCTTGTACGTCGTCGTTCAGCCTGCCTATTGCTTGCGTCAACGCATATATGTCGTGAGTGGAATACTTGCCGCCACGCCTTCTCAGATGCTTCGACAAAGTGATCAATGTTGAGCCCGTAACCATCACGCCTACCGTATCACTCGTGGCGGATGCCAGCGTGAGCAACTGCGTGTCGGTCGGCCGCTGGCGCTCGGCGGTGCCGCCACGCTTCCAGGCGCGATAGCCGTTAACGCTCACTGAAGGGACCTCGCACAGCGCCGACCGCGGATATGCCGGCACTGCTCGTCAATCCTGGTGTACTTCACAGGAGGTCCTTCGCGAAGAACGCCGCCGCCTTTTTTGCGATCTCAAGCTCCATCTGCAGGCGCCTGTTCTCGGCGCGCAGCCGTGAGAGCTCCATCTGCTCGGGCGTGACCACCTTGGTGCTGACGCCGTTTAGCTTGCCGGCGTGCTCGGCCTTCACCCAGTTGCGCAGCGTCTGCTCCGACGCGCCTAACTCCCGGGCCACAGCGCTTATGCCTTGCCCGTCCTTGACTCGTTGCATGGCAGCCGCCTTGAACTCTGCCGTGTATGCCTGCCTTGGTACCTTGAACATCGTTTTCCTTCCTTTGGGTTGAGTCTACAAACGACTTACTGGAAGGCGAAATTCCAGGGGAAGCTCAGCCCCTTAAGTCGAGGTCGCATTTCCAAAAAGTACGTGGTGAGGGACGACTCCGTCCTCAACAGTTTCTACGCGCGTTCGGCGTTTTTTTGGATGGTCGCTTCGTTCTTGGCTTTGTGCCGCAGGAAGGCGGCATTACCCAGTAACCGCTCAGGGCCGCGGTCAGTGAATTGGGCGACGCGCTCTATCTCGAAGTCCGAGGCCTCGCCAAACACTTCGCGCTTGTGGAGAATAGTCAGCCAACTTAGATCGGCGTGAAATCCCTCGAGATCGACCTTTCCGAAGATCCGCTTTTCATCTCGAACGGTGACCCCCCCACTCATTGCTGTGACACTGCCAGTAGTCTTCCAGGTCTGCGCACCAATTGCGACGCATGGATGCGTACAGGCTAACTTTCAACACCACATTGCTTCCTTGGTTAATTAACCCCGCGAGCTGCCCCGAACCTCTGAGCGCTCATGCTGGCGAATTGCCAAGTTGAGCGCGTGGAAAGCACTACCGCCTTCGCCCGTCAATGATAGTCACTGCTATCATTAAGGTCAACGGGCCGTGGCTAGATTTGTGTCCGGCCGGCGTGACAGAGCGGTTGCCAGTGACGCTGATCAAAGCGCTACGCGAGCAGAGGTACGGGATTGCCAAGGTGGATGGGCTTGCCGTGGAAGTCGAGCGGCGTATGTGCGAGTGGGTCAAGGAAGATGGGGTGAAGGCGATCAGCGCGATTCCTGGCGTGGGGCTGCAGGCCGCGATGGCTGCGTGGTTTGGAACCTGCTCCTGCAAGCCGTCTCCGGGAGACCTTCTCCTATCTTCAGTACAGCATCGCGGACTCAGCCTGCGTTCGTGACACGCGCCATTCGTTGCCTTTTTTGGTCTGGTGCATGTCGGGGTGGCGGGTCTAGTCCTTGTTCTTGGTCGACGGCGGCGCCTCGAAGACATCCTAAATCGTGCATTCTTTTGTCATCAGCCCACGCCCGTGCAGCATGGTGCCAATCTCGTCGAACAGCTTTCAGGTCAGCTCATGCTCGACGAGCAAGCGGCGAGACTTCAGCGTGGGCGCATCCGGCGCTACTTCGACAGCCGAATCGATCCCAGCGAACGCGCGCATTGTCATGCTGTCATACATCGCGTCTGCCAGCGCCTCGTCCGACAGCCCATACCACTGCCGAAGGAGATAGATGCGCGGCATCCGCTCAAGTCCGATCGGCAGCCGCCCACGTTTGCCCTTGGCGTAATGCGGCTCGGCCGCTTCTATCAGCCGCGACCACGGCACAACCGTCCCCGTCTCCGTCAGGAAGCGCGGCCGCCCCCCGTCACGCGCAGACGGAACTCGGTACGGAGTTGGCCGTCGCAGATGACGCTTCCAAGGACGTGGCCAAGGCTGGGGCGATGGAGAGCCATGCATTGGCCCGCAACGCCTAGGTCATCGGCACCGTGGATACGACCGCCGCCGCGCTCCGCGGCTAGATATTCTGATCCACAAGGCAGGCAAATTTCTGCTGGGCACCCTCAAGCAACTCATGCTCAACGATTTAGACGGCATCACGTCGGTCGGTCCGCGTACCGTTTTAGCGCCATTTGCTTCGGCATACCGTCTATGCAATGGATGGGGATGCAGGCAAAGCGCCCAGCTGCGCCGGGTCCCTTGGGTCAGACGACGGCGCAATCGATGCCAACGGCTACGCCAATGAAGTATGGGTTTCCGCACCCGAGGCTATGGACGACGCTACTCATCGCTACCCGTGCTGAGACTTCGGACGATAAAGAACAATATTCGGACTTACGAATCGCGTCTACACTGAAACATCCTTCCCAGGGAATGCGCCGGCGAGTTCAGACGGGCACTCGCACGGAACTTGCCGTGTGCTGAAATCCGATCCACGATGGTCACCGTGGAATAGCACGCGCTAAAGGATGGTGATCAAGTGATATCCAATGAAACAAACCGATGCACAATTTGCTTGCCGACAACCGAGAAGTGAGCCTCACTGCGCCTCACCCAGCGTATGCTGCACGACGACTATTCGCCGTCGATGTTCCGCCCTGGCTTCAGCGAACAGGTCGTGGACATCTCTTGCACGCCGGTCCACGGGCTCAGCTGGTCCAACTGGCCGGCTCCAGTTCCCTCGGGTCCAATCAAGCACATGGCAGGCGGCCTCGCGACGTGTTGATAATCAAGCTAGGACTATGTACATAGTATGTAACACGGGATGTGCGAAACTAACGCGCGGCGATCATTGAACTGGCCGTCCCGGAGGTCCTTATGGGGCTTATTCGCGATAGCAATCGCACTGCGACGTATTGGTAGATTCTGGCCGCCGGCAACGCGAACAAACCACCTCGACTCCCCGTCGGACCGTGTGACGACTGCGTCGACTGAAGACGCCACCCCCACCAAGTCCATCGGGAACGGGGCACTGCCTGCATCCGAAGGGTTCAGGTGTCCTCATGGTACGAGTCCTGTTTATCCCCTTACCTAAGATTTGATTGGGGCCGTTGAAACAACACTAGGACGGCGACTCTGATTTCAATGAATGTTCCATGAACAAGGGTGCGGCACGCCAACATAGAGATCCACCGCTGGCGCGGATTTCGGGCGCCCAACTAGACGGCCTGTTATCCGCGCTTAGTGTGGAATTTGTTCGATTGACCGAGTGCTTGGTGAGTCCGGGTTGGCGCCTAAACCTGGGAGGTACGCCTGCGCCGGGCATACATTACAACCTATCTGGCCATGGCCGCATGGTCCTAGAAGGACATCCCGCTATCGAACTTTTACCTCACACGCTTGTTATTACGCCGCCAAATCAGTATTTCCATATCGAGGTGCCTCCCGATGGTCCTGAAAGCGGGATTTCCAACGAGGTAGAGGGTCGTTGGAAGCCATTCCCACCCGGTGCGATTCGGAGGTTCGTGGCAGGCGACCACGCTCCCCAACTGATGTTGATCTGCGGCTACTTTGAAGCGTCCTATGGCACGTCCGTGAACTTGTTCTCGACGCTGACCGCTCCTATCGTCGAGCAGTTCGATAGCGCGCGGCACATTGACCACACACTACGGTTAGCTCTACAGGAACTCATAGACCAGGAAGTGGGCACGGGTGCTATGACGGCGACGCTGCTCAAAGTTGTGTTAATTGCATTGCTAAGACGCTCATTGACCTCCATTGATCTGTGGGTCGAGCGGTTTTCGCTAATGGGAGACGCCAATATCGCAAGAGCCTTCTCGCATATGGCAGCGCGTCCGGGAGCACAACATTCTGTCGACGCTCTCGCTCGTACCGCGTGTTTGAGCCGATCGTCTTTTATGGCACGGTTCACCGAAGTTGTTGGCTTGCCGCCCATGACAGTCCTCCGGAGATTGCGCATGCGTCAAGCCGCCTCGATGCTAATCACCTGCGAACTATCAGTCGACCACATTGCGCGCACAGTCGGATACACCAGCCGAAGCAGCTTTCTCAAGGCGTTTCATGATGCTTACGGCACACTTCCATCTGATTATCGCGCTCAGGGCCGGACAAAAATGACATCCAAGACAGAAAATGAAGATCATCCTGAATGATGAGTTTTACCTCAAAAGCACCATTATTAGCCTCGAAGTCGAGAAGTTCGCGCCCGCGAAGCATGCGAAATGAGGCTCTGGATTTGCCGAGATATGTTCTATCGCTCGGGCGATTGCATACTTGGCGCCAGCGACTCGACGCCGTTCAGCTCCGAGCCGGGACGGGCACACGGGATCGGGCAGGCTGAATATGCCTGCAAGCCCGAACCGGATCATGAGTTGCCGACCCGGTTCGGATGCACTCATCGGCAGCTGAAAGCACAGAGCACCTGTAAAAGGTGATACTGATTTGTGACCAGCGCTTCACTGTCCGTAGGGACGAGCGGGGTCACGTGCGTGGGTTGCCGCCCGCGGACAAGGCGGCGCACGATATTCACTACTTCTCCAATCACATTCCGATCGCCAAGACGATCCCCGGCTTACATCCGCGGTATCGAAGATGAGTAGATCCCACCCGTGGGCCTGACCACCAGGTGCTGCTGTCCAGACGCTCGCCGCAAGCTGTCGGGAACGCCTAGGCTTAACGAATCCGCAGCCAGCGCATGTTGCGACGCACAAGCGCGTCCAGTATGATTCCTGATTCCCCATTTCGCACACACCGGATTCCCGCGGGAGGCATTCCGGCCTCGACAGTCCGTGCGTCATTCCACGATTTCGTTCGCACCCCGCAGGCGTGGCCAGCCGTCATGTCCGCGACGATCGTCGGCCAACCTGGCCAGGAGAACATATTGGCAAATCCGGTTCGCGACGACTCAGCATACCGCGTGATCAAGATCACCTCCAAGACCAGCCGCCGCAGGTCGACAGGAAAGACCCAGGCGGTCGCAATACCGCTGGACACCGTGTCCACGCACCGGGACGAGGAGCGTCAACGCCAGATGCGAGCGCTGATCGCGCTTGGTCGTGAGCGCGGCTATCTCACCCACGCGGACATCAACGATCACCTGCCCGACAACTTTACGCAAACTGCTGCGATGGAGGCGATCGTCAGCACGTTCAGCGACGTGGGAGTGGCCGTGTACGAGCAGGCGCCGGACGCGGAGACGCTCCTGTTAAGCGGCGCCGCGCCTGGCGCGACATCCGACGATCAGGCTGATGAGGAAGCGGAAGCCGCACTGTCGACTGTCGATTCCGAATTCGGCCGCACGACTGATCCGGTCCGGCTGTACATGCGTGAAATGGGGGCAAATGAACTGCTGACTCGCGCCGGCGAAATCGAGATCGCAAAACGCATCGAAGGCGGCCTGCAAGACATGATTCATGCGATCGCAATGTGTCCGTCGGTCGTGTCAATGATTCTTGCCGATGTGGACCGCATCGTTGCTGGCGAACTGCGTATCGACGAACTGGTCGACGGCATCCGCGACGACGCGGACGAAAGCGAAGTGACGCTGGAGTCCGATGACGCTCCAGTGGAGGCGGACACCTCCGATAACGACACAGACGATGAAGACGTTGAAACGGACGCCGGGGATCCGGACAAGGCGAATGCGGTCCGTCTCGAACGACTGACAATCGACAGTCTTGCGATATTCGCGCGCGTGCGTGCCCTGTTCGAGCAGATGCCGGACACAGCCGCCACTGGGAAAGCTCGTTCCGCAACCGTGGCGCAAGTACGCTCGGAGATCCAGCGCGAACTGGCGCCGATCCGCTTTACGGCCAAAACGATCGACCGCCTCTGTGCCAGCGTGCACGAACTGGTTACCGAGATTCGTACAGTCGAGCGTAGCATCCTGGAGATCGCCGTCGAACGTTGCGGCATGCCACGCGAGGCGTTTGTCGATTCGTTCCCGGGCCACGAGACCGACCTTGAATGGACCAGCCGCGTGGCTGCGACTTCGAAGCGGTTTGGCGCGGCGCTCGAGCGACATCTGCCGGCCATTCAGGCCGGCCAGCAGAAGCTCATCGACATCGAGGCCAGGGTCTTGCTGCCGCTCCAGCAGCTCAAGCAGATCAACCGCCAGATGAGTTCTGCCGAGTTAAAAATGCGTCAGGCCAAGCGAGAGATGATCGAAGCGAATCTCCGTCTAGTCATTTCAATTGCCAAGAAATACGTGAACCGCGGCATGCAGTTTCTGGATCTGATCCAGGAAGGCAATATCGGCCTGATGAAGGCGGTGGACAAGTTCGAATACCGGCGCGGCTGGAAGTTTTCGACGTACGCCACCTGGTGGGTCCGGCAGGCTGTCACGCGTGCGCTTGCCGATCAGGCACGGACCATTCGCGTGCCGGTGCACATGATCGAGACAATCAACAAGCTGAACCGGCTTTCACGCGAATTCCTGCAACAGACGGGCCAGGAAGTCCATCCCGCCCTCCTCGCCGAACGCATGGAGATGTCCGAGCAGAAAGTGCGAGATATCCTCAAGATCGCGAAGCAGCCTGTCTCGCTTGAGACCCCTGTGGGCGACGACGCCGACGCTACGCTCGGCGACATGATTGAGGACGTCTCTGCGAGTTCACCGGCTGAAGCCGCCATCCAGGCAAGCCTGCGCGCCGAAATCGATTCGGCACTCAACGAGCTATCGCCACGCGAGGCCAAGGTCCTTCGGATGCGATTTGGGCTCGATACAACCTCTGAGCACACGCTTGAAGAGGTTGGCAAACAGTTCGACGTGACCCGTGAGCGAATCCGTCAGATTGAGGCCAAGGCGATGCGCAAGCTCAAGCATCCCAGTCGCGCTGACAAGTTACGGCTCTTTCTGGAGCGTTGAGAAAGACACTGCCCCCCCTTCTCGACACCCTGCGCCAAGCCGGCAACGATCACGCAGCCTGATCGTTGCCCCTGACAGGATGCTTTCGCAGCGTGGTGAAACTTACAGCGGCTTGATGCTACCTGCCTGCTTCCCCTTGGGGCCCTGCTTCACTTCGAAGCTGACCTTTTGGCCTTCTTGAAGTGATTTGAAGCCACTTCCCTGAACCTCGGAGAAGTGCGCGAACAGGTCTTCACCGCCATCGTCCGGCGAGATAAAACCGAAACCCTTCGCATCGTTAAACCACTTCACGGTACCTGTTGCCATGTTCTGAATGTTCCAAAAAACGAGATGAATTTGATGCCGCCGGCCTGCGCCAGACGTGCAGAAATCTTGTATCACAGTTGAGCCGTCGCTCACAATCCGGGGCTTTTCGAATGGCTCCGCCGACCAGTGCTGTAAACATGTCCCCCGCAGGCGCGTTTGGTGCGATCAATGCGGGGGGCCGCGGCTCGAGCGGCTCGAATGGCTGGGCCGCTACCAGCGTGTCACAGCCAGGTTGGCGCAGGCCTGTGGGCAGTTGTTACGTAGTTGCACGGTGCAGGCTGTGGCGGCTTTCTACGATCTGGGCTGGCATACCGTCAAATCGATAGACAAGGCGCGTCTGCATGAGGCGGTCGTCGAGCCGGACTGGTCCAGCATCCGCTACCTGGCCATGGACGAATTCGCGCTGCACAAGGGCCATCGCTATGCCACGGTGGTGGTCGATCCGATTGGGCGGCAAGTGCTCTGGATCGGTCAGGGCCGCTCGCGCGAGACAGCACGGGCCTTCTTTGAGCAGCTCCCGGCGGGCGCGGCCGAGCGCATCGAGGCGGTTGCCATCGACATGACGACTGCCTATGAACTAGAGATCCGCGAGCATTGCCCACAGGCAGAAGTGGTCTTCGACCTCTTCCACGTCGTGGCCAAGTACGGGCGCGAAGTGATCGATCGGGTCCGTGTGGACCAGGCCAATCGCCTGCGACATGACCGTCCCGCCCGGCGGGTACTCAAGTCCACGCGCTGGCTGCTACTGCGCAACAAGGAGAACCTGAGCGACGCTCAGGCCGTGCATCTGAACGACGTGCTGCAGGCCAATTAGCCGCTGCTGACGGTCTACATCCTGAGAGACGAGCTCAAGCGGCTGTGGTTCTACCGCCGCCCGGCATGGGCGCAAAAGGCGTGGGAGCATTGGTGTGAACAGGCAAGCCAGAGCCGAATTCCTGCTCTCGAGTTGTTCGCCCAGCGCCTGAAAGCCTATTGGCACGGCATCATCGCCCGCTGCCGGCACCCGCTGAACACGAGTGTTGTTGAAGGCATCAACAACACCATCAAGGTCATCAAGCGTCGGGCCTACGGCTACCGTGACGAGGAATACTTCTTCCTGAAGATCAAGGCGACCTTCCCCGGAATTCCTCGTTGAACCAGAAAAAGCGCTCCCCAAACTCCTCGCCCGCGCATGGGCGGCCAAAGTAGTAGCCTTGCTGAATGTCGACCTTCAACTCGTTGAGCAAGACGCTTGTCGCTTCATCCTCGACGCCTTCCGCTACCGTGCGAAACGACAAGGCCTTGGCCAGTTGCACAATGGCCTGCAGTATCCGCAACCCATCCGGCGTATGAGCGCGCCGCACGAAAGAAATGTCGATTTTCAGTTCTCCGACGGGCAGTGCGTGCAATTGCGATAGGGAGGCGTAGCCAGTTCCGAAATCGTCGATGGAAAGCGTGAAGCCGGCGTCGACGAGTCGGTTTAGTTGGTCGTCGGCGCCCTCCACTTCCATCAATGCGATCGATTCAGTGACTTCCAGAACCAGCCTGTTGGACGGGACCCCGAACGTCACGCAGTCTTCGAGCATTGAGCTGCAGAAATCCGGCGCAACCAACTGACGTTTGGAAATATTCAGGGACAGATGCAGGCCGGGACGGTCTGCCATCCATTGCTGGAACTGGGCGAGCGCTTTCCTTCGCACCAGGCGGCCAAGTTCACCGATCAGGCCGAGATTTTCTGCCATCGGGACGAAGCTGCTAGGAGGGATCCAGCCGAGGTCGTCGTCTTTCCAGCGTGCCAGAGCTTCCACCCCTGTCAGATGATGGTGTTCGCCGGAGGCCACGCCGCGAGCGCTCACCTGAGGCTGGAACCAGACCATAATGCGTTCGTCTCGGATGGCTTGGGCCAGACGAGCCTTGATGTAAAGCTCCTTCTTCCCAAGCCCTTTTTCGGTCATGTCAGAAAAGAGCTGGAAGTTGTTGCGCCCCTGGGACTTAGCGTAAAACATCGCCCGATCGGCATGAGTCAGCAACGCATCGACATTGTCTGCGTCGATGGGGTAAAGAGAAACGCCCACGCTGAATGTCGCATTGACACATTGCCCGTTCGACGTGAAGGACTGACCCATGACGTTGACAAGCCGGCGTGCCGCCTCCCGCGCGGCGTCGAGGTCAGCAACGCACGAGAACAGGACGACAAATTCATCACCGCCCCACCGCGCCACCGTGTCGCCTTCCTCCAGACAAGTCGCCAGCGCGCTGGAAACCTCGCGCAGTAGGCCATCGCCCGTCTTATGCCCATAAGCATCATTGATATTCTTGAAATGATCCAGATCGACGAAGCAAACTGCGACGATCTCGTTGTGACGCTTAGCGGATTGGATGGCCTTGCTGATGCGGTCTTCCAGCAATATGCGGTTGGGTAGCCCGGTGAGTGCATCGTGGTGCGCCATATGGGCAATGTGGCGCTCCTGAAGATACGTCTTGGTGATGTCGCGCAGAACGCCTCGGATACCGAGGATCTGCCCCCGGTCGTTTCGCTCCGCAAGAAATCGGCAGTCCATCCAGCGCTCGTGGCCGGCGTCGGCGATGAAGCGGAAGCGTCCGTGGGATTCATCCTTCTGCCCGGATTGCAGATGTTCAAGGCACTTCAGAAACGCAGGACGGTCCTGGGGCTGGATCGATGCATCCAGAGAGTCGTTGGCGGAAAGCGTATCGGCCAGCCGCCACCACCCCGTGTTGGCGTGGATAATGACTCCACCCGGACTAAGTTCCACCACACCCTCTTCCAGCATATCCAGGGTCCGCACCAGTGAATGCTGTTCCGCCGCATACTGTCTTTCCTTCCGCAGCGCCGCATTGAGGTCGCGGAACGGCTGGCGCACGCTATCGATGAATACGGCACGGAAAATCAGCGAATAAGAAAGGACCTTGAACACATGGGCGGCAATATTGAACGTATCGCCGACTGATCCGTAAAGCGTGGCGCATAGTTCTGACAGGCACGTGACGGAAGCAGCGGCGAACAAGTCAGCCCGATTGAAACCGGCTTCCAGGCGAGCCTTGCGATAGAGCGCGACGGCAGCACTGCCGTACATCAGAACCAGCGAATATTCTATCCAGATTTTCAGCGGGGTCATGCCGCTCCCACGGACGAAGAAATGCGGCACAGCCTGCGGGAAGAACAGCTCACCGATGTAGATCGCCGCAACGTAAGCCAGAACCAGCGCGAGTGCGAAATAGCGTTTGCGCCGACTCAGAACCAGCTGCCAAGGGCGGAAAGCAACGATAAAAAGTCCGATTGCCACCAGTAATCGTGCGGCGAACCAGAATGTGATGGCTTTCTGTGGGCTTTCAGGCGTCACGAAATCCGGCATGCCGCCGGAGCCCAGCATATGCGCGAAGTCTAATAGTGCCGAACCTAGCAGCACCACGCCAAGAAATATGACGCTACCCGGACGGGATTCCGCGTGGGCATTCCAGGCAATTCCGAAAACTAGCGTCGCCGCAACAATGGCTGCGGTTTCCATCGCAAGGTGCAATGGCACGTAGTTGGCAAGCCCAATATCTACTCTGATGTCCTTAATCCACAGTATCCCGCAGAGAACGAACAGGAAGCCAGCGAGGAGGGTTATGCGCTTTAGATACGCTTCAACAGGAGGGGCAGACAGAGGGGACAAGAAGGGTTTCATGCCAAAGGATCAGCTCAACAAGAGGCCAGGCAACGCCTGGGGACTTAGTCATGCAGGGAGTGCGTGGCTTTCCCTAGCACGCGCGTCAAGTCTAACTGGTGCCGCACCTCGAAGAGTACCGACGCACTAATCCCCAAACATCGACGGCTAGTTGTCGACTCAAATCGGCGCGAGATGTACCCCCTTGGTAAGAAGGGTCGGCTGCGTCCACTTATCCGTGTACTTCTTTAAGAAATCTGAGAAAAACAGGCGAGCTGCCTGTACCCAGTAATCGGCTCGCTTGCGCGCACATAACCTTGAAAAATCAAAGCATTAGCGCGCCGCTACCTTAACGCTCTAGCTAGAAAATTAACCGAGATTGCATCGCAGATAAGGACAGGTCGAACAGGTGACTGATCATGACGGCAACTGGAACAGAGACGGCCGACCGTTGAATATTTGGACGAATCAGAACCAATTCGAGACCGCAGAGTACGCGAGCACAGCTACGATGAACGCTCGACTATCCGTGGAAGAGAAGGAGATAAGGTATGCGTACTTCCGTACTGATTGCCACCGTGGTTTCCAGCGCGTTTGTCATGACCGCTGCGTTCGCCAAGCCACCATCCGATGACAGCAGCGCACACACGCGAAAGCGCTATCTCCCCGAATATACGGCGTCGGGCGATCTGATCCTGCCGAAGAATTTCCACGAGTGGGTGTACGTCGGCTCACCGCTCACCCCCAACGCGCTCAACGGCGGCAAGGCCAATTTCCCCGAATTTCACAACGTCTACATCGAACCGGGCTCATACGCGATTTACAAGAAGACGGGCGAGTTCCCCGAAGGAACGATCTTCTTCAAGGAACTGCAGTTGGT
>NZ_FMYZ01000033.1 GCF_900101625.1 Cupriavidus sp. YR651
TGTCGTCAACGCTCTGATCAAGCATGCCGGCAAGCTCCCACAGGAACTCTACAAGTCGCTGACTTGGGATCGTGGCACGGAGATGGCCGGCCACCAACGTTTCACCGTGGCCACGGACATCCAGGTCTACTTCTGCGATCCTCAGCATCCGTGGCAACGCGGCTCCAACGAGAACACTAATGGTTTATTGAGACAATACTTCCCGAAAGGCACCGATCTGTCGGTCTATTCGCAAGCTAAGCTCAACGCCATTGCCAGGCGGCTCAACGAACGTCCGCGCAAGACACTAAACTTCGATACACCGGCTGAACGATTCCAACAAGCTGTTGCATCGACCGGTTGAATCTGCAACGCGCTTCGGACCTCGTGGCGCTACCGTTAGTCAAATGGCAGAACATTGGGACCACATGACGAAGACTTCTGTACTAACTTCAGCACTTGCGCTTGCGATCTGCATCTCCCCTCAAGTAGCTCTTGCCCACACGAGCGCCTGGTACTCCGATCATATTGACGAGGCAAGGAAGAGCTACAAGGAATGCCAGGCCAAGGAGAAGGCTGATATCTCGCTTAAGCCCGAAGAGAAGAGTGATTGCGACAACGCGCTGGTCGCTCTGATGCTGCAACGGTCAAAGCAGCCTATTCCGGAGGCGACGTCGGCGCCTGCTCCGAAGTGGAAGAACTTCGGTCACTGATCGAGCCGACGCCAACAACCTGATCGGAAAAGGCAGGAAAGCCAATGAGAAAGGAACTTCGTCTGGCGATGCTGGCATCCATGGTGCTTATGGGCTGCGCCACCGGCACCGATGGGGTCGTGCAAATTGGTCCCGATCTTTACATGATCGGCGGGCTCGGGAAGTTCACCGATTATTCCGCGAGTGCAGTGAAGGCGCGAATGTTTCAGGAAGCGGCCAAGTATTGCGCGGACCAAGGTCGTGTGATGTCGCCGGTGAACAGCACAGGCAAGGATTCCGGAATCGGCACGTATGCGTCGGCCGAAGTGCAGTTCCAATGCTTGGCTCGTGGGGCAGATGCTCGGTAGCGCAGCTGCGAGCAGCCGAACAGAATTTGAGAACGGAAGAACAGAACGCGGAGCGAGAGAGTGATTGTTGATAGCATCATGTCCAAGAAAGTAGTCACCGTGGTTTTTGACGACACGTTGGCAACGGTCAAGAGCATCTTTGATGAGGCGAAGTTCCACCACCTGCTTGTCGTGGAAGACGGGAGGCTACATGGCGTCGTGTCTGACCGCGATTTGCTCCGGGCGATGAGCCCCTTTATCGGAAGCACGGTAGAGTCGGCAAGAGACGTCAACACACTCAACAAACGCGTGCACCAAATTATGTCGCGCAAGCCGGTAACGTTGCGACCGGAGGCCGAGCTTGCAGATGCAGTCGAGCTATTTCTCACCCACCAGATCTCCTGCATCCCCGTCGTGGATGAGCAATTCCAGCCAATTGGCATCCTGAGCTGGCGGGACGTCCTGAGAGCATTGGCACCACAGCATCAGGCGGCGTCTGCGGAATAGGTAAAGGAAATGGACGCAGCGGAACGCGACAAGGCGGTGCACGAGGGCTTCATCCAGGGAGTAGCGTTCGCCGCCGCCGTAGCCGTACAGCTCCACGGCCAGCCGACGATCGCGCGCAGCATCGTGAACGAGACGGGCTTCGACCTCAAAGCATTTTCAGTCGCTGCCGAAGATGACCTCGTGCACCTCAGGGCTGAGGTTGCAGAACTCCCACGTGGACGGCTATAGCATGGGTGTCCCTTCGCTGGGTTTCGAGACGATACGGAAATCGCCAAGATCGAGATCGGGCGAATCCAGCTCGTTGAGGCGGTATCGCTCTTCCTCGACGGGAAATTTCTCTGCTCAATTACCTTGGCAGGAGCCGCTGAAGCCGCCTTTGCCGGCGTCCTGACGGATCTTGGCAAGCGCTCTGTTGTCGAGGAGGCGACAGAAGCCGTTGACTGCAGTCGGGGGCGAACCGAAATCTCGCCCATGGGCGGCTTGGCCAACAAGAAAATCTACAACAAATGGAATTCAGTTCGGAATGACCTGAAGCACCACGACAAGAGGACGGCTTCAACGGTTCGGCTCAACCTGTTCGACGAAGCCTACTGGATGATCCGACGTGCCTCGGCGAACTCCTGCAAGGCGGGAGTCGAGATTCCCAACGCTGCCGACTTTGAGACCTGGCGAAGTCTGTATTGGCACCAAACATGCTGCATTGATGCGCGTGCCGTTTGAACACTACCCGATTGCGCATTGGTGACTCGCCGCGATGGCTGCGCACACTTCCAGTTTTCCAGACTCAGATCGGATGGACCACGGATACAACGTATTGAAGCTTCACAACTACTGCTAAGCGCGCTGTAGTGATTTTGTGCGAGCCGTGGTGATACCGCAGTTCGGTCGATTCGAAGATCGGGCGATGATTTTGCATGACCTGACTCTGGAGTTGCGCGAGTGGAACGCAGGCGTATCTACCACATCTAAGCCCGTATTCTGCTACGACCACGCCGTGGACCTAGAAATGCTGCGATTCCTGCTTGGCCTCCAATTGCCAAGCGGATGGGTCTTCAAGAATATCCGTGGTCTGGTTGACCCTGCACGTCGCGCAGCATATTTTCTGAAGTATGGTGGAGAGCATCATGCGCTGTACGACGCGAGAGCCAATGCGTGCGCTTGCAGCTCTTAGCATCGTGGCTCTGCGCTCGGTCGGACAGCGGAATGCAGACTAGCCAACGCCCGCCGCACTCTTCGGAGTCGGCGGGTTTTTTTCTGCCGCTGGCTGATATTCCAATAGGTTTGCGTCCGTCACCGCATCGCGCGGCCAGTGTGGCTGACGCGAACCGAGTTCGCGGTCGTGGATCGCCGTATGTATGATGCTGAAGCGGGGCACCTTCCGATCGAGACGGATGCCGGCGTACGACACCCGTTTTCACTCACTCCAGATTGGCGGCGGCTGCCTCGGGATACAGGTTCGGGAAGATAGTGCTCAGTGCGTCGAGCGGAAAGCCGATGCGCAGGTCTGCACGATGCGAGTCGCTCACGAGAAGGCCATCCTTCAGCAATTGCGAGATCACGCTCCGGGCGACGCGCTCACCTAGCCCGGTCATCTGTGCGAAGTCGCCCCGGGACACGCTCCCTGCGAGCAGTACATGCAGTAGGGGCAGCACGGCCTCGGAGCGGTAGTGCTGGTAGTCCGACGACTGGCTGCGCACAAGCACCAGGCCTTTCACCCGGTCGCGCAAACCTTGAACGTCGAACATGCGGGTCATGAAGCTGACCTGGTCATCGCAGAGGTCGATGAAATAGCTGCACCATTCCCAGAGCATCTTTTCGCTGAGATTGCCCCGCCCGTCGAGGTCGCCCTGCCGCGGCATGTCGGCGTTCGAGAGCATTGCATAGTAGGTGTCGCGGTTGCGAGCAAGGCCACGGTTCACCGACCAGAGGCCGCCGCTCAGCCGGCAAAGTGCGGTGTGGGTTTGAAGGCGAGCCGCGCGGCCGTTGCCGTCAATGAAGGCGTGGGTCCACGCGGTGCGGTGATGTGCCGCGGCGATGGTATAGAGCAGGGCATCGACGCCTTGCACACGCCCATACACCTGATCCATCCTGGCCAGGAAGCGTGGGAGCGAGGCGAAGGCCGGCGCGTGATGGCGGCCGACCGAAACCTCCGCGTCTCGGATCTGGCCAGGCTGCACAATCCGGTCATCCGTCGTTCGCCGATCGTCCTCCGATAGCCGCCCATACAGGCTCGCGTGCGCCCGCAGCAAAAAGTCACTGCGCAGCGCCTGCGCCTCGGTAAGTTCGGCGTCGGACTCCAGTTCGCGCTCGGCTTCGATATGGGCCAGCGCGATCCGTTGGCGCTGGGCGACCTCGGGATTGTCCGAAAAGTTCTTCTGCAGAGCTTTGCTAACGTTCGCCGGATGGGTGCTTTGACCTTCAATCCGGTTCGAGTAGTAGGAGTTCATCTCGCGCACTAGCTCGCGCACAGCCTCACGCGCCGGCGGGCACAAAGCGCCTCTCATGGCGTGTGACTTTTCGAACACAATCCGGGTTTTCTCCACGAGTTCGTCCAGCCGGTTCTGAGGCAGGAGCGGCTCAAAGTGATGCGGGCTGTCATACACATCGATTGCGGTAGGTGGAACGGATGACATGGGAGTGAATGTGCCGGTTCGCTAGTTGGATCAGAGATAGAGAATTAAGTATTATATACAACAACTTAGCGGCAACAAATGGCACGCTGACGTATAGAGAGATGCCGGTTTGGTTGCCGGTTCATTTGCCGCTTCATTTGCCCATTTCGTCGCCGGCGTTGATGATCAATTCAGCACTCGCATGTTCCACAGGCTCCGGTCACGCGTCGCCCAAGTCGGCAGATGCGAACGTCGGTCGGTCATTTCTCGCCGGCAGCGATAACCGCCGACTGGGCCCAGTGCGTTGGAACCAGACTGCCTGCCTGACGTATTCAGGCCGAAGTTCCCAGAACGTTGCCTGGATAGTGGGCCAGCTCGCTTCGCGCTCCGCCTTCGTGGTCAGGCACTTGCAGCCATCTTTCCCGATGATCTTCTGCCAGCTCGTCTGGATCTCGGCGTGCAATTCACGGTTGGCCAGGGGCTTTGTGTGGTAGTAGGAGAGGCCAGCCGCCTTGCAGCGCCCGTCGAACTCACTCGTCTCCCGCGCCGAACCGAGATACCAATAGTTGATGACGTGGTGCCACGCCTCGTAGTCGGTCAAGACGACATGGTCGTCGGGAACCTCAAGCGTGAGGAGGACCGCGGCGCCGCCGTTCTCGGCGGACTCGCGCGTGGATCGGTAGCGCAAGTCGGGGCAAGGCGCTTCGGGGCCAGCCCATAGGTACCACGCCCAAACCGGATAGGTAGCGTTTGCTGGCGCCGGCCCGATTCGTTTCGACATCTCTCCGACAAGCCAGTCATATGGCGGTTGCCAATGATCATCGTCTTCCTGATCCCGCCCGAAGGGTCGAGAGTGAAAGGGGGTGCCTGCACAAAGCTGGTCGTAGACCGCAACAGGCTGGATCGAATAAAGGCGCAAGTTTGATCGCGAGAGCTGAAAGAATTGCCGATTGTGTCGCGGGCGCCAAGCTAGGGAGTCGCCATTCCGTCGTTATACCGATCAGTCGGGGTGCGACGATCATCCATGCAGATCAATCGCGGCACTTGGCCAGCGAGAAATCGTCCTCCGGCACGCCATTGGCGACTGCCATCGCGCTCACCACTTGGTGGTCAGGCCCCGCCGCGCGGGTACGCGTAGCCTCCGGCTTTGTGCGCTTCATGTCGGCATTACCTTGGGATTTGCACTAGGGGCGAGGCCCTGATAAGCACCAGCAGTCGTGACAGACAGACGTAGGCTCGTTAAAGGAGTTCGTGGTCGTCGTCGGTCGATGTAGATTCATCTTTGCCCGCTGCCGTCGGCGGCTCAGACGAAGGACGGATGGCGACCAGGAGCTCGATCGTGAATCCGTACCGCCAAGGATCGACCTTAGCGCACTGGACGATGCGAAAAATTCGGGGCCCTGGCGGAAGCGGCGGAGACGCTTCTGACTTCCGAATCGGCTCCGCCGGGTGAGGCGCGAACATCATTTGAAACTGCATGGCGAAGTCCCATGTAATGGCTTCATGGTCCGTGCCGGTGCCGCATGCGTAAGAAACTGGCTCGCGCAGGCCTGCCAGATACAGTGTTTCGAGTGCTTGTTGTTGGCCTGGAACAATCCGCGGATCGCTGAAGTCTACTACCGGGTATGGGAATGCGTTGGAAGTCGTCATTCTTGTTGTTTTAAGCTGAACAGATCAGATAGCGTATCACGCGCCCGGAGCGGGCCAAGGCGGCCGAAAGCATCGGCCACCGCAGGGCATCACGCGGCCAATGGGCGGAGGATTTCGATACTGTCCTTGGTCGCGAATCGCTCTGCGGCGCCGTGCACGTAGTCGTAGACCGGCTCGGTCGACGCCCAGCGCCGGCCTTCCTCCTCGGCGGCAAGGCCCGTCGTTAACAGTGAAGCTTCGGAGTGGGAGACGGCCCAGCCGAGCATTGCTGATCTCGCGCTCACCCGGAGCCCCTCTTTTTCAATCATACAGGCGGCCCATGCGTTGGAATTCTGTCACGTTGAGTCGTCGGCTGAATATGTTCGCTCGCGATGGTTTCAGGAAGGGGAGCGTGCAAGCAAAACATACTCATCCTCACATGATGCGGAAAACCTTTGCGCAGCTTGCCGTGCGACGCGACAAGAGCCGGCTGGGGCCGGTTGCCGCGCAGCTTGGACACGCGTATAGCTCTTTTACCGACCAACGATACGTTGGTGCGAGCCATCCGTTGGCAAGCCTCATCGCGGAGGAAGACAGAAAGGAGCTCGCGCGCAGCCTGGAGCATTTGCTTACCTGCGACCGGGTCGGGGGCAAGGCTGCGTCAGCTTTTCAGCGTGTCCGAGAACAGGTCGGCCAATTTCGAGGGCGAAAGAGCATGAGCACCCTGATTGATCAGTTGATTGGTAAGGGGGTTCTGCTTGCTCCTTGTGACTGGGGATTTTGCGTCTACACGCGGTCTACTCGGTGTGTGGGGGAGATGAGGCGGGGCCTAACGAGATCAACAAATCCCCAGATGTTTGCTCGGGCTGCCAGAACTTCATCGTGACCAATGTTCATAGACCATGGTGGGAGGAGCGCGCAGTAAGAGAGGAGGCCTTCCTTAGGCAAAGAAATTTGCCGGCCCAGACTAGGTCTGTAGTAGACGACAGGTTGTCCAAAACACAGATAGTTCTGTCGAAGCTGATCCAAACTCGTCGAGACGGCACCAATGAAGAAAAAAACGTTCATCATCGGGAAAGCGAGCAACTCACGATTCCTGAGCACGTTCGGGCGGCAGCGAGACTGCTAATGTCTACTTTGCGGCCGTTCAGGCTGACGTTGAGCGCCACGGGAAGCCGCAGGCGCTCTGTTCGGACCGGCATCTTCCGGGTCACCCGCCCGCAACAGCGCCGAAGGCTGCGGTTACACGAAGTTCTGGAGGCGCATACCGTACGGCTCGAGCTTTCGGGATTCATGGGACGAACGACTGAAATGGGTCTGAAGCACCACCACCTGGTCCTTCTGGCCAGCGATCCAGTCATTGGCCGTTCCTGTCATCGAGGAGCCGCAAAGCAGCAGCACTGCCTAGTGCGCCGAACTGCCGCTATTACTTCGTCGCCGCCCTGGGAGGCATGATGCCATTGCTGTTGTCGAGGCGGGCGACGTGCCTGAGGCCAGGGAGTTCGTTTGGGCCGTGTGCAGTATGTTGGGTGCGAAACCGGACGCGGAGGTGAGGTTGCTAGGCAGCGGGTTGCCGCCTGACGGTGTCCCCGTGTTCAAGCTGACTTATCTGAAGGCACTGCGGGCACGGGCAGAGGAGGAGGGCCGCCTGCGCGACGTAACACGGCACTGAAAGGGCATAGCAGCGAGGGAAATCGTTGTTTGATTACATGGCGACTTATCCTAAGGGCGGGTCGCCATTTCTCTTGCTGCCCGGTAGGTTTCCGCGAAACAGCCACATTGGAGCGGGACAGCCAGGCTTTCAGTTTCTCCGGGAAACTGATTGCGGTTTTCGGGAGTCAGGCATACAGGTCTGCGGCATACGAGGACAAACCTTGGAGCGACGAGCTACTCCGTCCACACCTCATCCACGTCCCGCAGCAGGTGCCCCGCGAGAATGTAGTCCCCAAGACTGCTTGCCTTCGCTTCCAATGCCGCTAGGTCATTTTCTGCTAGCCTGTCCAAATTGAACCGGCAGTACAGGTTTCGCTGGCGGAACGTTACCTTCGTGCGCTTGAGGCCGGCAATTAGCGCTGCCCGCGAATTGACCGCTATGCTTTCGTGCCCGCGATATTCTACGCGTATCCCAACTTTGTCGCCAAGGCGGGCCAGTTCGATGGCGTCCCGCCAGCCCGACTCGTAGTCCAATTCGATCACCGTTACGCCCTCTGTTGCCAGGAGCTTCAGTGCCTCCTCTTTGGTGCCTGCACGAGTCGTCGCCATACTCTCCTCCGTCAAAGGCGGAGTGTGTGGCGATTCGTGCGCTTCTCCATCCCATGGTTCATGTTGCATGGCCGCATTGTAAGCGGGGAGCCCCTCTCTTTGCTTACATGCACCCTGCGGACCGAGGGGAACTGTGCATAATCCTGTGGAGGGCCCTAGTTTTCGACGGCGGTGCCTGCCGCACAGGAACATGCACTCTAAGCAATCCCTTTCGCAGAACGATTTCCTGAATACTGCGCGCAAAGAACAGAGGCGGGTCGAGGTGTACCTGGTCAACGGTGTCAGGCTCATCGGTTCAATCGCCTCGTTCGACCAGTTTGTGGTGATGCTGAGTTCGCCCGGCGGCGGCATGCAGACAATTTACAAGAGCGCGATATCGACCATTCAAGTGCAAACGGGCGTACGCCAATCTGGCTCCCCCACGGCCAATAGCAGTGAGTCCACAACGCCTTATCTGGTCGAGCGAAAACGTCGGCCGGTGACTGGCGGTGACGGAAAATAGGGCATCCCTGCACCTCGCGACTCACGATATTGAGGCTCAACACATCATGCGCGGTCAGAGTCCGTTGCTGCTTGCGATGGCGCTAAGGCAAATGGCGGCGGCCGCGGCCAGCCGTGAAACAAGCGGCGTCGGTGAGTGGGTTCAAGGCGGCGTCTTACTGTAGCCTTGGATGACAGGCACGAACTAGAACTAGGCTTTCCCCGATTTTCCACCAAGTCGCAGAGGTGATAGGCTGGAACCGCATTGCTCAGTAATCCGGATTCTGAACCTCGATTTGTGCGTAATACACGGAGGCGCGAAGACGATGAGTGGTCTGCTGATTCGGGAGGCAGGAGCGAGTGAGTGGCGGGCGATTGCTGACGTGCTCGATAGTTGCGGACTGCCGAGCGACATCAGTGGGGAACCATCAAGGTTCTTTCATATTGCGCTGCTGAATGAACAGGTCGTCGGTTGCGCCTGCGCTGAGCAATATGGAGAGACAGTTGTCGTGCGGTCCGTCGGGGTACTGGAGCCGTTTCGCGGTCGCTATATTGCGACCAACGTGGTTGGCACTGTTCTGGCGCGTGCACGCGCGCAATGTTGTACCAAGGCAGTGCTCATCACTGCGGGATGGTTCGGTATGTCGGTGCACTGCGACGTTCCGCTGGTAGAGCTTGAATCCATGCCGGAAGCGCTATTGCTGTCAGATGCGCTGCTGCGCAAATTTCGGCGTCGGATAAACCTCGATGCTTGACGTACTCGATTGCGAGTGACTCCAGTTCGCAGAGACAGTCCTCGCTCAGTGCCGCCATATCGAATCTGCAGTAGAGGTACCGCTGCCTGAACGTGGTCTTTTCCCTCCGCAAACCTCGGGTCAGCGCCTCAGCGGATTCGACGGCGATGTGTTCGGCGATTCTGTACTGCACCATGACACCGCATTGTTGCCCAAGACCCCCAACTCGGCCGCATCTTCCCAGTCATTCCACGCGCAGTAGCTTCCCGGCCTCAGCTAGTCGCAAAAACGCCTGGTCCACCGCAGCCCGGCTCCCCAAGTGCAGAATTTCCTCACGCAGGGAGGTTTGCCGAGAAATGGCTTGTCGACTGGAAGCAAGATAGGAGCGCACATTTTACTTATGTGCGACGGGTTTCCTACGGGTTTGAACGAGGGATTTGGGGGCTGAGCCTTTCACCCCCGCCGCAGGCGCGCAGAGTCTCCATACACAGGCAATTCTAAAAATGCCATTAACCGCCACCAGCGGCGCCCAACAACCTGCGCGGCCCTCGTGGTCGCGCATTTTCGACGTCCGCTGTCGCCGCGCAATAGTCGCACACAACAAGTCTCACCTTCGTTCCTGGGTGCCCGTCACAAGTGCCGAGCGGCAGCAGCTAGCGCTTTCCGGCGAAGCAACGACGCGCCCAAGCAAACATTCGTAAGCGCGAAATTGACCCCACCTAGCGTGTGCGGCTGAGAGTGGGCAGGCTTGCGTCCGCAACCACTCTTTGCGGACGCAATCATGATGGAAGCCGAGTTTGACGTTCTGCCGCTGAGGGTGATCCGTGTTCGCTCCAACGGGAAGCGGGACTTTGACCGGGCGGACAAGCGCCGAATAGTCGAGGCATGCCTGCGGCCTGGGGTATCGGTCTCCAGGATGGCGCTCAAGCTTGGTATCAATACGAACCAGTTGCGCAATTGGATTCGGCTGCACCAGGTGGCAAAGGAAGCAGCCGCGGCCGCCGGGTCTTCTATGCCGGCGTTCGTGCCGGTCGTCGAAGTGAGCAACGTGATGCAGGTCACGGGATCGCTGGTGGTGCGGGGACGTCCGCCGGCCGAGGCGCCAGTTCGCACGCAGCCACCTCAGCGCCCATGTCTTACGCCAGCGTTACTGAAGGCGCGCCTGCCCAATGGCGTGACGGTGGAACTTGAATGCGGCGGGCAGGACGTTGCGTTGATGAAGGCGATGATCGAAGCGTTGGGAGCGCGTTGATGTTCCGATTCGGCTCCGACGTACAGGTCTACCTTCACCGCGACGCCGTAGACTTCCGCCTCGGGATCAACGGGCTGGTTACCCTGGTCGAGCAGTCGATGCAGCTTGATCCCTTTGCCCGGGCCGTCTATGCCTCCATAACCGCCGGCGCAACCGCGTCAAGCTGTTGCTGTGGGACCGCAATGGGTTCTGGTTGCTGCTCAAGCGCCTTGAGGAAGACCGCTTCGCATGGCCACGGCGTCAGCAGGCGGTGGTCGAACTGACAACCGAACAGTTGCACTGGTTGCTGGACGGTATCGACGTGGACGCCGTGCAGCGCCATCCCTCGCGCCAATATCAGCACACGGCTTGATGGCCGTGTGTGGGGGGGTGACGTATATCCGTGGCACGCGGGCCGGATGTTGTAAGTCTTAAGCAACCGCGCGAAGCGCGCTGGCACTTTGGCATTGTCATGGTCCCAATACGGTCAATACGTAAAGAGATCTCCAACTACGGAGCCCAAACGGGCAAAGCCTTGACCGCCTAGGAGGGCGGGTCGAATCCTCAACCCTTCGCGGCCGTTTGAAAAAGCGAGGCCGAGCGGTTCAAAGGGCCGAAATGCTGCTTCCCGCCAGTCGGGACCCACGCTCGCTTCCGGTCTGAATAGCTCAGCGGAGGGCCCGAGGTGAAAAAGGCACCTCTTTTCGTCATCGCTCGGCGACGCTGATTATGCGGCTTGGCCGGCGGCTTCCCCAGTTGCCAGAGCATTGGCAAAGCTGTGGTTTACGTCGCGGTGGCCGACTTCATCCGCGCGCACCACCACCACCACATCACGCAGGCGGGCATCTGCCGGCAGGTTCCAGTATTCAATTGCGAGGGCCGGGGCGGCCACGTTCTCAACGCGGCCGGCATCAATTTCGGCCAGGTAGAGGGAGTAGCTGATCACGGCTTGTTCTTCGAAATATCCAACCAACCGGTGCGCAGTGCGGGCGGATACCAGATACAGAAGGAAGTAGGCCGCGAAGAAGATGGCTTGCACTAGAAGGATCACGACCCGCTCAAACCGACTCGGTCGGGCGATCTGGATGAAAGTCATCAGGTGCATCCGTTCATTTTCGGCTTCGTCAAGCAGCGTCCGAATCCAGCCTTCATCGGCCACCATCCAACGCAGACAGCGAAGGTGGACCAGCATGCCGCCAACCATTCCAGGCACAGCCGCCACGGTTTCGAGCACGATGGCGCGGTTACCATAGCGCTTGGCAAAGAACGTATCGGCAAAAAGGCGCAGCGTCATCGTGATTGCCAGGGCGATGCGATCTGAAAAGCCGGCGACATTGTGATGAGCATTGAGGTCTACCGACGTATGGGCGGGGGTTTGCATGATGGGCTCCAAAAGTTTGCGAGTTGCGGGCGCAGTCGTTCGGGAGAGCCGGTTGGCCGGTCCGGCGCTCTTAAATATGCATTTAAGATACATTTTTAATCCAGCGGCGCCAAGAAGATTTACTGCTTTGCAGTAGTGGTTTGTGCGGTTATCGGATGCTGCTCATATTTGCAAGCCTGTCGGCCCGAATCGGCTTCTTGGCGAAGCGGTGCACGCTAGGTTGTCGCAACAGACGGAATCTCGGGTGAGTAGGCTCGCTCACAGGACCATACGGTCCGCATCAGGGAGCTGCCGAAAGCCGTATGCACGAACCAATAGTCCGGAATTCACAAGTCGCGGATTCGATCAGTGGGTTTTCCCGCCGAAATAGGTTGCCTCTGTGTCGCGACGAAGTCGCATTCGGATGATCCGGGCCGGAAGCTGCTTCCGTGTAAGGAGCTATATGCACCTTTGCGGGTAATTCCTATAGCTTGTAAGCCGGCACACAACGTCTACTCGCGCCTCGATAGGCGTCGAGAATTGGACGGATAGCGCGAGGTTTCTGACGTTTAGTATGCAGGCAGTTTTATAACATCGCATAGCCTTGCCTTGTCGACAAATTTAGCTTCTGAGCTATGGGGCAATCGAGTTGTACTGGCAACATGCCATTCGATGCCCCATACGCTAGTCTTCAGGTGATGTCGCCCTCTGTACAAGCCATACGTCCACATACTGACTTACCGACATTACTCCTGCTTTTGGGTTTATAAGACTTCTATTTTGCGGCGGCCTTCACTACTACAAGTGCGGTCTGGTTGAGGATGCGACGCACCGTCGCCGAGGGCGTCAGGATGTGCACCGGTGCCTTGGCGCCCAGCAGGATCGGGCCGATGGCCACGTTGTTGCCGGCCGCCGCCTTCAGCAGGTTGTACGAAATGTTGGCCGAGTCGATGTTCGGGCAGACCAGCAGGTTGGCTTCGCCCTTGAGCGTGCCATCCGGCACCAGCGCGTCGCGCACGTTCTGGTCGAGCGCGCTGTCGCCGTGCATTTCGCCATCGACCTCGAGATCCGGCGCACGGTCGCGCAGGATGGCCAGCGTCTTGCGCATCTTGATCGACGACGGCGAGTCGGACGAACCGAAGTTCGAGTGCGACAGCAGCGCCACCTTCGGTTCGATGCCGAAGCGCTTGAGTTCCTCGGCGGCCATGATCGTGATTTCGGCCAGTTCTTCCGCGGTCGGATCGATGTTGACGTGCGTATCCACCAGGAAAATCTGGCGACCCGGCAATACCAGGCCGTTCATCGCGGCGTAGACGTCATTGGTGCCGCCCAGCACCTGGTCGATGTAGCGCAGGTGCGCGGTCGTGGTGCTGACCGTGCCGCAAATCATGCCATCGGCTTCGCCCTTCTTGAGCAGCATGGCGCCGATCAGCGTGGTGCGCCGACGCATTTCCAGCTTGGCGTACTGCGGCGTGATGCCTTCGCGCGCCATCAGGCGGTAATACGATTCCGAA
>NZ_FMYZ01000027.1 GCF_900101625.1 Cupriavidus sp. YR651
ATCGCTGCCGTCAGCGTCGTCTTGCCGTGGTCAACGTGACCAATCGTACCTACGTTCACGTGCGGCTTGGTCCGCTCGAACTTTTCCTTTGCCATGTTTCAGCTCCTAATGGAATACAGTCTGATTCAATTCTTTGCACCGCCACGCAGGTCATGCGTGGCGGTGAAGCGTTTTTTTTACTTGCCCTTGGCCGTCATCACGGCTTCGGCGATGTTCTTCGGTGCCTCGGAGTAGTGCTTGAATTCCATGGTGTACGTGGCGCGGCCTTGCGTGGCCGAGCGCAGCGACGTGGAATAACCGAACATTTCCGACAGCGGGACTTCGGCCTTGATGATCTTGCCGCCGCCCACCATGTCGTCCATGCCCTGCACGATGCCGCGGCGGGACGACAAGTCGCCCATCACGGTACCCGTGTAGTCTTCCGGCGTTTCCACTTCCACGGCCATCATCGGCTCGAGCAGAACCGGGCTGGCCTTGCGCATGGCTTCCTTGAAAGCCATGGAGCCGGCCATGCGGAACGCGTTTTCGTTCGAGTCCACGTCGTGGTACGAACCGAACGTCAGCGTGACCTTCACGTCCACCACCGGGAAGCCAGCCAGGATACCGGTCGGCAGCGTGTCGACGATACCCTTTTCGACCGCCGGAATGTATTCGCGAGGAATCACACCGCCCTTGATGGCGTCGATGAACTCGAAGCCCTTGCCCTGCTCTTGCGGTTCCAGCGTGATCACAGCGTGACCGTACTGGCCGCGGCCGCCCGACTGCTTGACGAACTTGCCCTCGACGTCCTCGGCCTTCTTGCGAATGGTTTCGCGGTAGGCCACCTGCGGCGCGCCGATGTTGGCTTCCACGCCGAATTCGCGCTTCATGCGGTCGACCAGAATTTCGAGGTGGAGCTCGCCCATGCCCGAAATGATGGTCTGACCCGATTCTTCATCGGTACGCACGCGGAACGACGGATCTTCAGCGGCCAGGCGGTTCAGGGCGATGCCCATCTTTTCCTGGTCAGCCTTGGTCTTCGGCTCGACAGCCTGCGAGATCACCGGCTCCGGGAACACCATGCGCTCGAGCACGATCGGGGCAGCCGGATCGCACAGCGTATCGCCCGTGGTGGCATCCTTCAGGCCCACCGCAGCGGCGATGTCGCCGGCCAGCACTTCCTTGATTTCTTCGCGCTGGTTGGCGTGCATCTGCAGAATACGGCCCAGACGCTCCTTCTTCTGCTTCACCGGGTTGTACACGGTGTCGCCCGAATTGATCTTGCCCGAGTAGACGCGGAAGAAGATCAGCTGACCAACGAACGGGTCGGTCATGATCTTGAACGCCAGTGCCGAGAACTTTTCGCTGTCGTCAGCCTTGCGCTCGAGCTTCTTCTCGCTGTCGTCCTCGTCCGTGCCCGTAACCGGCGGAATGTCGACCGGCGACGGCAGGAAGTCGATCACGGCGTCGAGCATACGCTGCACGCCCTTGTTCTTGAACGCGGTGCCGCACAGCATCGGCTGGATTTCGCAGGCGATGGTACGGTCACGCAACGCCTTGACGATCTCGGCGCGGGTCAGTTCTTCGCCGCCCAGGTACTTTTCCATCAGCTCTTCGCTGGCTTCGGCGGCGGACTCGACCATCTTCTCGCGCCATTCGTCAGCGGTGGCTTGCAGCTCGGCCGGGATGTCCTGGTATTCGAACTTCACGCCCTGGCTGGCTTCGTCCCAAATGATCGCCTTCATTTCCAGCAGATCGACGACGCCCTGGAAGCCGTCTTCAGCGCCGATCGGCACCACGACGGGCACCGGGTTGGCCTTCAGGCGGGTCTTCAGCTGGTCATAGACCTTGAAGAAGTTCGCGCCGGTACGGTCCATCTTGTTGACGAATGCCAGACGCGGCACGCCGTACTTGTTGGCCTGACGCCAGACGGTTTCCGACTGGGGCTGCACGCCACCCACTGCGCAGTACACCATGCACGCGCCGTCCAGCACGCGCATGGAACGCTCCACCTCGATGGTGAAGTCCACGTGGCCCGGGGTGTCGATGATGTTGAAACGGTGCTCGGGGTAGTTGCCGCCCATGCCCTTCCAGAAGGCCGTGGTGGCAGCGGAGGTGATCGTGATGCCACGCTCCTGCTCCTGCTCCATCCAGTCCATGGTGGCCGCGCCATCATGCACTTCACCGATCTTGTGGTTCACACCGGTGTAGAACAGGATCCGCTCGGTCGTGGTGGTTTTACCCGCGTCAATGTGAGCCGAAATACCGATATTGCGGTAGCGCTCAATGGGAGTCTTACGAGCCACTTTAATCCTCTATTCGTCCGTGAGGCGCCGGCATCTCATGCCCCGCGCCCCTAACACAAACGGGCGAGATGTGTAAAAACACAGCCCGCCCGGCAACCAACAACGTTTCTCGCGCGCTTTAGAAGCGGAAGTGCGAGAACGCCTTGTTGGCTTCGGCCATGCGGTGCACTTCGTCGCGCTTCTTCATCGCGCCGCCACGGCCTTCCGATGCTTCCAGCAGCTCACCTGCCAGGCGCAGCGCCATCGACTTCTCGCTGCGTTTTTTCGCGGCCTCGCGCAGCCAACGCATCGCCAATGCCAAACGACGCGACGGACGGACTTCGACCGGAACCTGATAGTTGGCGCCGCCCACGCGACGGCTCTTCACTTCCACCACCGGCTTCACGTTGTTGATCGCAACGGAAAACACTTCGATGGGGGCCTTGCCTGCCTTCTTCTCGATCTGGTCGAACGCGCCATACACGATACGTTCGGCAACCGACTTCTTGCCGTCCAGCATCAGCACGTTCATGAACTTGGCAACTTCAACGTTGCCGAACTTCGGATCAGGCAGAACGTCCCGCTTGGGGACTTCACGACGACGTGGCATCTTCTTTCCTTTAGATTCAGTTGAGAGCGCGATCAGATATTTCCCGCTCTCCGGCCACCAACTAGCTTGCTCGCAGCAAATTCGCCGGGTGACCACTTACTCGACGGCACGGCGCATAAACGCTCCGTTTTACCGCCGCCTGGTGACAGCACCATGACTCGCGCCACAGGCTATCGGTTGTAGCTTCGGGCATCAGCCCAGGTTGCCTGAAAAAGCTTAGGCAGCCTTCGGACGCTTCGCACCGTACTTCGAGCGAGCCTGCTTGCGGTCCTTCACGCCTTGCAAGTCGAGCGAACCACGGACGATGTGGTAACGCACACCCGGCAGATCCTTTACACGGCCGCCGCGGATCAGCACGACCGAGTGTTCCTGCAGGTTGTGGCCTTCACCGCCGATGTACGAGATGACTTCGAAACCGTTGGTCAGGCGCACCTTGGCGACCTTACGCAGTGCCGAGTTCGGCTTCTTCGGCGTCGTGGTGTACACGCGGGTGCACACGCCGCGACGCTGCGGGCAGTTCTCAAGCGCCGGGCTCTTGCTCTTGATGACTTCAGAGACGCGCGGCTTGCGAACCAGTTGGTTGATAGTTGGCATTGTTCAATCCAGCTTGGTTTTACAGAAACACCCCTCCGCCGGCTTCATCGGCCTGAAGGGGCAACTACGGGTTTTGGACGGGATGGAGAGCGAGCGCTCAAAAGGAAGGGCTGTGAAGTGACAGACTTGCCAAAGAGCGCGAGCTCGCCCGGATCCCGCTCCGCTCCTTGCCAGATTGCGAACCAGAGGCCACAAACCCGACGGACGAGCGAAATCCAAAGCCAAAAACTCGAATCTGGCATCCTAGCAGTCGGCTTGGCAACGGTCAAGCGGTATACCCGTCGTATACCGATACCTTGCTAAGGGTGGCCTCGCGAAAGGCCGCAAGCGGGTCCGAAAAGGATCAAGTGAATGTCGGCGATTCCTGGCAGTGCCCCTAGGCGACCGCCCGCAATGTCTCGAGAATTTCCTCGCCATAGCGCTCGAGCTTGGATGCACCAATACCGGGCACGTCAGCCAATTCGTCAAGCGACTCCGGCGCACTTCGGGCCAGCTCGGCCAGCGTGGCGTCATGGAAGATGACGTAGGCCGGGACGCCGTGCTCGCGCGCGGCCTCGGTCCGCCAGCGGCGCAGAGCCTCCCAGTTCGCAAGCGCATCGGCATCCATCGTGGCGGTATGGTCCGTTCGGGGGCCTCGTCCGGCACGGTCACCCGAGGACTTCCCCGGTTTGCTGACCTGGCGACGCAGGGTAATCGGCGTTTCGCCCTTGAGCACTGCGCGGGCGGATTCGCCCAGCAGCAGCGCGCCATGGCCACCATGGTCAATGACCAGCAGCCCGTGCGCAATCAGCTGGCGAAAGATCGCGTGCCATTCCGACACCGAGCGGTCCTTGCCGATGCCGAACGTCGAGATCTTGTCGTGGCCCCACTGCCGGATCTTCTCGGAAGCATTGCCCCTCAGCACGTCCACCAGATGTGTGGCGCCAAAGTGGATGCGGCTGGCTTGCGCAGTTCGGTACACGCAGGACAGTGCCATCTGCGCCTCGCGCGTGCCGTCCCAGGTGGCCGGCGGCTCCAGGCACGTATCGCAATTGCCGCACGGCTCGGCGGTCTCGTCGAAATACGCCAGAATGCGCACGCGCCGGCAGCCCGCCGTCTCGCACAAACCCAGCAACGCGTCGAGCTTGGCGGACGAAACCCGCTTGTGGGCATCGTCGGCTTCGGACTCGTCGATCATCCGCTTCTGCTGCACCACGTCCCCGAGGCCGTACGCCATCCAGGCATTGGCGGGCAGCCCATCCCGGCCCGCGCGGCCGGTTTCCTGGTAATAGCCTTCCATGCTCTTGGGCAGGTCCATATGCGCAACAAATCGCACATCCGGCTTGTCGATACCCATCCCGAAGGCGATCGTCGCAACCATGACGATCCCTTCCTCCTCGCGGAAACGAGCCTGGTGATGCTGGCGCACCTGCGCTTCCATCCCGGCGTGGTAGCCCAGCGCCTTGATGCCGTGACCGGACAGCCAGGCAGCGGTGTCTTCCACCTTCTTGCGTGACAGGCAATAGACGATGCCACTGTCATGGCCGCCGTCGCCGTTCATGTGTTCGCCCTTGATAAAGGCAAGCAACTGCTGGCGCGCGTTGTCTTTCTCGACGATGCGGTAGCGGATGTTCGGGCGATCGAAGCTCGAGATGAAGACGCGCGCATTGTCCAGCGCCAGACGCTCGACGATCTCATCGCGCGTGACCGCATCGGCCGTCGCGGTCAGCGCGATCCGCGGTACGTACGGAAAGCGTTCGTGCAGGACCGACAGCTGGATGTATTCGGGCCGGAAATCGTGTCCCCACTGGGACACGCAGTGCGCCTCGTCGATGGCGAACAAACCCACGCGGGTGCGCTCCAGCAGATCGAGGAAGCGCGGCGTCATCAGCCGCTCCGGTGCGACGTAGAGGATCTCCAGCCTCCCCGCCAATAGATCCCGCTCCACGGCGGAAGCCTCGCTGCTGCTTAGCGTGGAGTTGAGCACCGCGGCCCGCACGCCCGCCTCGGTCAGGGCGGCAACCTGATCCTGCATCAGCGCGATCAGCGGCGACACGACGATACCCACGCCCTGCCCTGCCTGCTGCCGCAGCAACGCCGGAATCTGGTAGCAGAGTGACTTGCCGCCACCCGTGGGCATCAGTACCAGGCAGTCACCACCTTCGGCCACGTGGTCGATGATCTCCGCCTGCCGGCCGCGAAAGGCGTGGTAGCCAAAGACTTCTTTGAGGATCGCCAGAGCGCGCGGCATGAGGGACAGCGGAAAGTGGAAAACCGGGAAAGGCGTAACCATACCACTCCATGCCTCCCCGAGCCGCATGTGACTACGTATGTGACGGTCTCAGCCAGCATCGTGTGGCGGGCATGCCAATCGGAGTCGATGAGATCAACCGCTTAGTGGGCCACTTGCCTCAGCGCAATCGTCGCGGCGCGCACCAGTCCTAGGATGGACTCCGAAGTGCGCAATTGACACGCGCAGGATTCCAAGACTCCCCACACAAGATGCAGCGTCATTCGTTTTCATTGCCGATTGCGATCGCGCGCGACGGGCCGGAGCCATTCAAGCGGCAGATCATGCGGCAGGTCGAAGGGCTGGTCGTGTCTGGCCGCTTGCAGCCCGGCGACCGGCTGCCGTCCATCGCCTGCCTGATAGCGATGCTGCACGTATCCCGAAATACGGTGGTTGGCGCCTACGATGGCCTGATAGATGCCGGCCTTTTGCGCGGCGAATCGGGGCGAGGTTTCTACGTTGCGGATGCCACGCCACGCGCGTCCACGCCCGTTGCACCCGAGCCGATGACGGCGGCCGAGGCCTCGCCGCCGTCCGGACTCACCGAATACGCCGCAGCCGTAGCGCCACCCGGGGTCCATGCTGCGCCGCCCTCGTCTCCTGTGAGCTTCGACTTCAAGATAGGGCGGCCCGCTCCGGATGCCTTTCCTGCACGCCGCTGGGCTGCGCTGGCGAACCCGCTGCTGTGCCAGATGGGGCATGCGATCAGCGACTATCCGCAGGCTCAGGGCCTCTGGGGACTGCGCGTTCAGATCTCCGACTACCTGGCTGCCACGCGCGCAATGGGAGTCGATCCAGAGCAGATCGTCATCGTGGCCGGCGTGCAGGAAGCGCTGCACCTGCTAGCGTCACATCTCGTGCACCACCGGCATCGTGTCGTGGTGGAAGCGCCGGGCTATGCGGGGTTCTGCAATCTGCCGCCCTTGAAGCATGCCTCGCAGGTGCCGGTTCCCGTCGATGAACAAGGGCTTTGCACCAGCGCGCTACCTGACGTTTCCGTGCAGCTGGCATATACGACGCCATCCCACCAGTATCCTCTTGGCTACACCATGTCGATGAGCAGGCGGCGCGCTTTGCTGGCCTGGGCCGCACGCGTCGGGGCGTGCGTGATCGAAGACGATTACGACGGCGATTTCTCCTACGATGGGCCGCTCCTCCCACCGCTGATGGCGCTGGATCCAGGACGCGTGGTCTATGTCGGCAGCTTTTCGAAGGTACTGGGCCCGGGGCTCCGTCTTGGCTTCATGGTCTGTCCGCCAGTCCTGACCGAAGCGATCTCGCGCCGCAAGGCACTGCTGAACCATGGATGCCCTTGGCTCGAACAGGCGGTTCTGGCACGGCTCCTGGAATGCGGCGACTACAGCCGGCATCTCTATCGGTTGCGCCAACGGTATCGCTTGCAGCGCGATACTCTTCTCGACGGCCTGCGCGATATCTGGGGAAATGACTGCCAGATCAACGGGACAGGCACAGGCATGCACATCTCCTTGCGCCTCCCGGACGACGGCCCGGATGCCGCTGCCCTAGCAAATCGCGCCATCGCATGCGGCGTCAGACTGTACCCTTTGGCGGATGCCGCATGCGGACACATTCCCAAGACGGCTGACCGTACCTTGTTACTCGGCTATGCATCGCAAAGCGTGGACCAGATTCGCGGGGCGATGGCGCGGCTCCGGCTGGTGGTCGCCAGCTGAGCGGCCTAACGCGCGCCCGGCAAGTTGCCGAAGTGCCGCGACAAGGCCTCGATGGCGGCATCGTCCAGTGGTTCCGCCATGGAGCGCATCACGGGATCGTCGCGCCTACCCGCCTTGAAATCGCGGAGTTGCTTGGCCAGGTACTCTGGCTTCTGCGCCGCGAGATTCGGATACAGGCCAACACTGCTTACACCATCGATACCATGACACGATGCGCACAAGGGCAGGATGGCGACAATCTTTTCGTCAGCTTGTTGCCGCGCCGACGTCCCGGAAGCCGCATGCAAGGTACTCACCACACCCAGCATGACCAGCGCCGCCGCGATGAGGTTCCACCGGAATTTTGTCATCTTCGCTCCTTCGCTCAGTGTTTGCGGGTGGGCGGCAAACCCACCGTGATCCATTGCGTTCGTGCTCTCGAGAAAATGCCTGCAGGGCTTTCCATCTTGTGCTCCGCCACCAGCGCCAGCGTCTTGCTGTCGTAGATGCGAAGGCGATCGCCGTAGTATCCGGCGCTGACATACAGGTATTTTCCGTCGCGCGTGTATTCCGGGAAGAATGCATGGCCGCCCGCATCCAGCGTGCGGACGACCTCCAGCGACTGCTTGTCGATAAGCTGGATTTGCGACGCTCTCTTGTCCTTGCTGACGATATCCACCGCCACGTATGGCGCATCCGGATGCGCTGCCGGCGATTCCGTGGGGCCGGCCACGGGAATGTTCTTCACTACGGAGAAATCGCGCGTATCCCAGACCGTCACCACATTGCCCTTGTCACATTCGCCAATGTTGGTGCCGAAGGCCAGCATCCGCTGCCCCACCGGCGTCACCGCGCCTGAGCCGACATGCGGCTGGCAGCCTGCGGGGATGTCACGCACAACCTTGTCTTCCTTGAGATCGATGGCAACCACCTTGTTGTCGTCGTAAGACGCCACCATCGAGTAGCGTCCGTCAGGCGTCAGGAATGTATCGTGCAGCATGCGCCCTACTTTCTCGAGCTTTGCCACGGGCATGCCTTCCCGATCGGGATCGATAATCCAGATCTGCCCTGCCTGCCTCAACGTCAGCGCGAACTTGTTGTTGATGCGGCTGCCAATCACCGGTCCCCCGGCCGACTGGATGAACTTGCCATCCGGGTCCTTGCCTTCGAGGCGCAGGTACTTCACAGGCTCGAGCGTATCGGCCTTTAGGATCACGACCAGATTCGGTACGAACGAGCTTGCTGCGAGCCACCTGCCGTCGTTCGACAGCGCAATACCCGGGCCGGTCAGCCCCGTGCGGATCTTGCGCGTGATCTTCAGTGAATACAGATCGATCTTGTAGACGTACCCGTCATCGCTTTTAAGCCAGGCCCATCGCGGATCTGCCGGGCTGAAATCCATGATGTGCGGAGCAACCGGCGTGACGACTTCCCCCACCACCTGGTTGGTCTTGCCATTGAGGAACACCACTTTCGCGTTATCCCTGCCCGTACCCCGCCCATAGCGCCCACGTGCCATGACGGCCATCAGGTCGTACACGGAATCGATCTGGTACGTCGGCTTCGACGGCAGCGTGGCCTCGTCGATCAGGATTTCGAGACTGTCTCGGACCTGCTGCATCGTCCAGGCCGGACTGGCTACCGGTTGGGTCTTGATGAATTGGGCGACGAGACGGATATCGGCGTCGGACATGCGGGAATGGAACGGCGGCATCAGCGTATCGGCTATGCCGGTCATGATCGTTCCGCGCAAGGCAGCCTCGCTCTGCACGAGTCGATCCTTGTGCAGCGGGGGGCCGACATATCCTCCGCGGCTTGCCGAATGACACACAGCGCAGTTGGCCTGGTAGAGCCCGTCCGCACGCTGCAGGTCTTCGGCCGTCATGGCGCACAGCGCACCAGATGCGCCGGCCAATACCGTGGCAACTATTGTTTTCCCGAGCATCGTCTGGAACCTCCAAGTTCAGTCATGCAACAGTGATACGGGCAATGTGCCATCCGAGGCGCCTGGCGCGCTGGGGATGATTCTGGATTCCTGATGGGCACGGTTGCGCGCGATGGCCGCGGCTGCCGAAGTTGAATTACGCCGCGCCAGGTGACGAAGCGCACGCATGGACCGCCCAATCCGGACCAGGTTGCGCAAGCGCAAAGTTGCCGCTTGCCACCCTGTTCTAGGATCGCGCGATCAACTATTCGGCCACCTGTATGTCGTCCACCTTCGCCATTCCCGCTTCGCGCGCAGCATCGACCTTGCAAGAAACCTTGTTTGTCAGTGGCAGCGACCTCTTCGCGCTGGGGCACTATCCCGGCAACCCGGTCTACCCCGGCGCATTGATGCTCGAGCGCATGCTGGCGATGGCGGGCGCGCTTGTCAGCGGGACGCTGGGCCAGCCCGCCCGTGCGACCGCCGTCAAGCGCGTGCAGTATCTGGGCGTGGTCGTTCCGGGCGACGTGGTGACACTGGAAGCTTGCGTGCTGGAGCAAAGCGCAAACAAGGTGACATGCCAGGCCGTCGCCAGTGTCGGCGGTGACGCGCGTGTCCGCGCGACGATCGAGTGCGGGCTCGACTCCGGAATCGCCCCGTCGCCGGTTCTTTCGAATCCGACAACGGCCGTGAAAGAGACGAACGCGCCAGCTCTGGCGCATCAGGAAATTGCGCGCCTGCTGCCACACCGCTATCCGTTCGTGCTGCTCGACACGGTGCAGACCTATAGCCCTGGCGCGCATATGCTGGCGACCAAGGTCATCAACCGTGAGTCGCCAATCCTGGGGCGCAACCCTCCCGACACCTATCCGGCCGCGCTGGCGATCGAGTCCTTTGGACAAGCCGGCGTGGCCCTGTATTTCCTAAGCCAGACGGATAACGCACCGGCGCACGCGCTGGTCGGCGCCATGCGCGACGTGACCTTGCTTCGGGAGATTCCGTACGACACCATCCTCACCCTGGATGTCAGGATCGAACGCATGATGGCAAACGCCGTGGTGTTCGGAGGCGATCTCCGGATCGGCGATGAGGCTGTGATCCGGATTGGTAGCCTCGTGGTCATGATTGCACCAATGCAGGCCGGGTCCTGACGCCACACACCTAACCGATCGGGCGAGCCACTATCCTCCAAAGGGTAGCGGTATCGGCAAGGCCTGTTCCTGGAGGGGATTGGGCGGCACCGGCTGGGGCACTGGCGCCGGGGAGGCGCTGCGGCGCAGTGCGTCAAACTGCAGCTGTCTCGCGCGCTGCTCCAGCGCCTCGCAAGTACGAGTGTCCCCCCGACGCGCTGTGCAGGCTTGTTGCTGCTTGAAACGCTGCGCCCACAGACCCTCGATCGGCAGAGGGGGCTTGAGGGACAAGTCCAGGCTGAACGGTTGGCCGGGTGGCAATTGTGCAAGCGCTGCGCCACAGCACATGGCAAGCAGGACGGGAACGATTCGATATGGTTTCAGCGGCGTGGCCAGAGTCGCACGCATCTTCGGATCCTCGTCGAGTGCAGTGATGCCCTACCCTAGCGTCCGCCTTGTACCGCGACATTGACCCTCGCCAAGCCGTCGGCACAGGACGAAAAAAAACCCGGCTCGGATGAGCCGGGTTTTTCACTACTTACTACGGAGTGGATCGCGATCAGACCGCGCCGTCCTCGCCTTCGGTCGCCTGCACCACCGGCGGCTCGATGAAGAGCGATTGCTCTTCGTCCGAGATCGCCTGGGCGCGTTCGCGCTCGGATGCCTCGCGTGCCTTGCGTGCACGGTGGTAGGCCAGGCCGGTACCGGCCGGGATCAGACGGCCAACGATCACGTTTTCCTTCAGACCACGCAGGTCGTCGGTCTTGCCCATGATCGCGGCTTCCGTCAGCACGCGCGTGGTTTCCTGGAACGATGCCGCCGAGATGAAGCTGTCGGTCGACAGCGACGCCTTGGTGATACCGAGCAGCAGGTTCTCGTGCGTGGCCGGACGCTTGCCTTCGGCGATCACGCGATCGTTCTCGTCGAGCAGCTCCGAACGCTCCACCTGTTCACCCGGGATGAACTTGGTGTCGCCCACGTCCGCGATCTGCACGCGGCGCAGCATCTGGCGCACGATCACTTCGATGTGCTTGTCGTTGATCTTCACGCCTTGCAGACGGTACACGTCCTGCACTTCGTCGACGATGTAGTGCGCCAGTTCCTCGATGCCCTTCAGGCGCAGGATGTCGTGCGGGTCCGCCGGACCTTCCACGATCATTTCGCCCTTGTTCACCACCTGACCGTCGTGGACCAGGACCTGCTTTTCCTTGGCGATCAGGAACTCGTGGGCGTTGCCGTCCAGGTCCGTAATCACCAGGCGTTGCTTGCCCTTGGTGTCCTTGCCGAACGACGTGGTACCGGTGACTTCCGCCAGCACGGCGGCGTCCTTCGGCGAACGCGCTTCGAACAGCTCGGCCACACGCGGCAGACCCCCGGTAATGTCGCGGGTCTTCTGCGATTCGGTCGGGATACGTGCGAGCACTTCACCCACGTGCACCTGCTGGCCGTCCTTCACGGTAATCAGCGCGCCCACCTGGAAGCCGATGGTCACGGAGTGGTCCGTGCCCGGAATCTTGACTTCCTGGTTGTTGGCGTCGAGCAGCTTCACCTGCGGGCGCAAGCCCTTGGTGGCAGCCGTACGGCGCTTGGCGTCGATCACCACGAGGGTCGACAGGCCGGTCACTTCGTCCATCTGCTTGGCGACGGTCACACCTTCTTCGACGTTCTCGAACTTGATGGTGCCCGAGTACTCCGAGACGATCGGTCGCGTCAGTGCGTCCCACGTGGCCAGTTGCGTACCGGCCTTGATTGCCTGGCCGTCCTGCACCAGCAGCGTGGCGCCGTACGGGATCTTGTGGCGCTCGCGCTCGCGGCCATGGTCGTCCGTGATCATCGACTCGCCCGAACGCGAGATCACGATCAGTTCGCCCTTGGCGTTGGTCACGTAGCGCATGGTCGCCGTGAAGCGGACCGTACCGGTCGCCTTGGCTTCCACGCTCGACGCCACTGCCGCACGCGATGCCGCACCACCGATGTGGAACGTACGCATGGTCAGCTGGGTGCCCGGCTCACCGATCGACTGCGCGGCAATCACGCCCACCGCTTCACCCGAGTTCACCAGCACGCCGCGGCCGAGATCGCGGCCGTAGCACTTGGCGCACAGGCCGTAGCGCGTGTCGCACGACAGCGGGGTGCGGACCTTCACTTCGTCCACGCCGAGGCTGTCGATCAGGTCGACCAGATCTTCGTCCAGCAGCGTGCCGGTTTCGATCGCGGTTTCCTGGGTTTCCGGGTTCACCACGTCAGACACCGTCACACGGCCGAGGATACGGTCACGCAGGGCTTCGATCACTTCACCGCCTTCGACCAGGGCCTTCATGGCCACGCCGTTGGAGGTGCCGCAATCGTCTTCCACCACAACCAGATCCTGCGTCACGTCAACCAGACGACGGGTCAGGTAACCCGAGTTCGCGGTCTTCAGTGCCGTATCGGCCAGGCCCTTACGGGCGCCGTGGGTCGAGATGAAGTACTGCAGAACGTTCAGGCCTTCACGGAAGTTCGCCGTAATCGGCGTTTCAATGATCGAGCCATCCGGCTTGGCCATCAGGCCACGCATGCCGGCCAGCTGACGGATCTGCGCCGCGGAACCGCGGGCACCCGAGTCAGCCATCATGTAGATCGAGTTGAACGATTCCTGCTTGACAGTCTTGCCTTCGCGGTCGACTACGTCTTCGTGCTGGAGCTGCTCCATCATCGCCTTGCCCACCTGGTCGCCGGCGGCGCCCCAGATGTCCACGACGTTGTTGTATCGCTCCTGGTCCGTCACCAGACCCGACATGTACTGCTTGTCGTATTCCTTCACCTTGGCAGCCGCGTCGGAGATGATCTTCTCCTTCTGCGGCGGCACCAGCATGTCGTCGATCGCGATCGAGATACCGGCGCGGGTGGCCAGGCGGAAGCCCGACTGCAGCAGCTTGTCAGCGAAGATCACGGTCTCGCGCAGGCCGCACTTGCGGAACGCCGTGTTGATCAGGCGCGAGATTTCCTTCTTCTTCAGCGGCTTGTTCAGCACCGAGAACGGCAGGCCCTTCGGCAGGATCTCGGACAGGATCGAGCGGCCAACCGTGGTGGCCTGCAGCGTGATCTTGGGCGCGAAGCGGGCATCGCCCACGGCGTCCTTGTCGACGAGTTCGTACTCGGTGATCCGCACGTTCACGCGCGAAGCGAGCTCGACTTCCTTGTTCTCGTAGGCGCGGATAACTTCGCTGATGTCAGCGAAGGTCATGCCTTCACCCTTGCCGTTGATCTTGTCGCGGGTCGTGTAGTACAGACCCAGCACCACGTCTTGCGACGGGACGATCGACGGGTCGCCGTTGGCCGGGAACAGCACGTTGTTGGACGCCAGCATCAGCGTGCGGGCTTCCATCTGCGCTTCCAGCGACAGCGGCACGTGAACAGCCATCTGGTCGCCGTCGAAGTCGGCGTTGAACGCCGCGCAGACCAGCGGGTGCAGCTGGATTGCCTTGCCTTCGATCAGCACCGGCTCGAACGCCTGGATACCCAGACGGTGCAGCGTCGGTGCACGGTTCAGCATCACCGGGTGCTCGCGGATCACCTCTTCGAGGATGTCCCACACCACCGGCGTCTGGCTTTCCACTTCCTTCTTCGCCGCCTTGATGGTGGTGGCGATGCCCATCGTTTCCAGCTTGTGGAAGATGAACGGCTTGAACAGCTCAAGCGCCATCAGCTTGGGCAGGCCGCACTGATGCAGCTTGAGCGTCGGGCCCACCACGATGACCGAACGGCCCGAGTAGTCCACGCGCTTGCCCAGCAGGTTCTGACGGAAACGGCCGCCCTTGCCCTTAATCATTTCGGCCAGGGACTTCAGCGGACGCTTGTTGGCGCCGGTCATCGCCTTGCCGCGACGGCCGTTGTCCAGCAGCGAGTCAACCGCTTCCTGCAGCATGCGCTTTTCATTGCGCACGATGATCTCAGGGGCCTTCAGCTCCAGCAGGCGCTTCAGGCGGTTGTTACGGTTGATGACGCGGCGGTACAGGTCGTTCAGGTCCGACGTCGCGAAGCGGCCGCCATCCAGCGGCACCAGCGGACGCAGTTCCGGCGGCAGCACGGGCAGCACTTCCAGGATCATCCACTCGGGCTTGATACCCGAGCGCTGGAACGCCTCCAGCACCTTCAGGCGCTTGGCGAACTTCTTGATCTTGGCTTCGGAACCGGTGGCCTGCAGCTCGGCGCGGATCTGTTCGATCTGCTTCTCGATGTCGATGCCGCGCAGCAGTTCACGGATGCCCTCGGCGCCCATCATGGCGACGAATTCACCCTCGCCGTACTCATCGCACTTCGCGATGTAGTCGTCTTCCGACATGATCTGGCTCTTCTTGAGCGGCGTCATGCCGGGTTCCAGCACCACGAACGCTTCGAAGTACAGCACGCGCTCGATGTCGCGCAGCGTCATGTCGAGCACCATGCCCAGACGCGACGGCAGCGACTTCAGGAACCAGATGTGGGCGGTCGGAGCAGCCAGTTCGATGTGGCCCATGCGCTCGCGGCGCACCTTGGCCAGCGTCACTTCCACGCCGCACTTCTCGCAGATCACGCCACGGTGCTTCAGGCGCTTGTACTTGCCGCACAGGCACTCGTAGTCCTTGATCGGGCCAAAGATCTTGGCGCAGAACAAGCCATCGCGCTCCGGCTTGAACGTACGGTAGTTGATCGTTTCCGGCTTCTTGACTTCACCGTACGACCACGAACGGATCTTCTCGGGCGAGGCGAGGCCGATCTTGATCGCGTCGAACTGCTCTTCCTGCTGAACCTGCTTAAAGAGATCGAGCAATGCTTTCATTGCAACTCCTTGTTTCGCCGCGGCACCGACTTCTGTTCGGGGCCACGGCATTCATTCTGTGGGAAATCCTGTGCTGGTCGGCGCCGGCCTCGGCCGGCGCCGTCATCTCGTCGATCAGTAGCGATCGAGGTCAATGTCGATACCCAGCGAGCGGATTTCCTTCACCAGCACGTTGAACGATTCCGGCATGCCGGCGTCGATCGAGTGCTCGCCCTTGACGATGTTTTCGTACACCTTGGTACGGCCGTTCACGTCATCGGACTTGACCGTCAGCATTTCCTGCAGCACGTACGACGCGCCATAGGCTTCCAGTGCCCACACTTCCATTTCACCGAAACGCTGGCCACCGAACTGGGCCTTGCCGCCCAGCGGCTGCTGCGTCACCAGCGAGTACGGACCGGTGGAACGGGCGTGCATCTTGTCGTCCACCAAGTGGTGCAGCTTCAGCATGTGCATCACACCCAGCGTGACAGGACGCTCGAACGCTTCGCCGGTACGGCCATCGTGCAGCGTGACCTGCTGCTTGGAGGCGGTCAGGCCCTTCTCCTTTGCGATGTCGTCCGGGTACGCCAGGTCCAGCATGCGGCGGATTTCGTCCTCGTGCGCACCATCGAACACCGGCGTCGCGAACGGCACACCCTTCTTCAGGTTGCTGGCCAGTTCCAGCACTTCGGCGTCCGACAGGCTGTCCAGGTCTTCCGGCTTGCCGCTCTCGTTGTAGACCTGGGCCAGCAGCTTGCGCAGCTCCTGTGCCTTGGTCTGCGCCTTGAGCATGTCGCCGATGCGCTGGCCCAGACCGCGTGCGGCCCAGCCCAGGTGGGTTTCCAGAATCTGGCCCACGTTCATCCGCGACGGCACGCCCAGCGGGTTCAGCACGATGTCAGCCGGCGTACCGTCTGCCATGTACGGCATGTCTTCGATCGGAACGATCTTCGACACCACACCCTTGTTACCGTGACGGCCGGCCATCTTGTCGCCAGGCTGCAGGCGGCGCTTCACGGCCAGGTACACCTTGACCATCTTGATCACGCCCGGCGGCAGTTCATCGCCCTGCGTCAGCTTTTTGCGCTTCTCTTCGAAGGCCAGGTCGAACTCGTGACGCTTCTGCTCGATGGCTTCCTTGACGGCTTCCAGCTGGGCAGCCACTTCCTCGTCGGCCGGACGGATGTCGAACCAGTGGTACTTGTCCAGGTCAGCCAGGTACTCGCGCGTCAGCTTGGCGCCCTTGGCCAGCTTCTTCGGGCCGCCATTGACGGTCTTGTCGAGCAGCAGTCGCTCCAGACGCTGGAACGCGTCACCTTCCACGATACGCAGCTGGTCGTTCAGGTCCAGGCGGTAGCGCTTCAGTTCGTCGTCGATGATCGACTGGGCACGCTTGTCGCGGGTCACGCCTTCGCGGGTGAAGACCTGGACGTCGATCACGATACCGCTCATGCCCGACGGCACGCGCAGCGAGGTGTCCTTCACGTCCGAAGCCTTCTCGCCAAAGATGGCGCGCAGCAGCTTCTCTTCCGGCGTCAGCTGGGTCTCGCCCTTCGGCGTGACCTTGCCCACCAGCACGTCGCCAGCTTCCACTTCGGCACCGATGTAGGTGATGCCGGACTCGTCCAGACGCGCCAGTTGCGCTTCGGCGAGGTTGGAGATGTCGCGCGTGATTTCTTCCGGTCCCAGCTTCGTGTCACGGGCCACGACCGACAGTTCCTCGATGTGGATCGAGGTGTAGCGGTCTTCGGCCACCACGCGTTCGGAGATCAGGATCGAATCTTCGAAGTTGTAGCCGTTCCACGGCATGAACGCCACCAGCATGTTCTGGCCGAGCGCCAGCTCGCCCAGGTCGGTCGAGGCGCCGTCGGCGATGACGTCGGCACGGGCCACGATATCGCCAACCTTCACCATCGGACGCTGGTTGATGTTGGTGTTCTGGTTGGAACGCGTGTACTTGATCAGGTTGTAGATGTCGACGCCGACTTCACCGGCCACGGCTTCGTCGTCGTTCACGCGAATCACGATACGCATCGCGTCGACGTAGTCCACCACGCCGCCACGCATCGCCTGCACCGCGGTACCCGAGTCGACGGCCACGGTACGCTCGATGCCGGTACCCACCAGCGGCTTGTCCGGACGCAGGCAAGGCACGGCCTGACGCTGCATGTTCGCGCCCATCAGTGCACGGTTCGCGTCATCGTGTTCCAGGAACGGCACCAGCGAGGCTGCCGCGGACACGATCTGCGACGGCGCCACGTCGATGTACTGGACGCGATCCGGCGTCACCATACGGGTCTCACGCTCGGAGCCTTCCCGGGCGGACACCAGTTCGTCGGTCAGGTTGCCGTCGGCATCGACCGTCGCGTTGGCCTGCGCCACCACGTACTTGCCTTCCTCGATTGCGGAAAGGTAGTCCACCTGGTCGGTCAGCTTGCTGTCCACCACCTTGCGGTACGGGGTTTCCAGGAAGCCGTATTCGTTCAGGCGGGCGTACAGTGCCAGCGAGTTGATCAGGCCGATGTTCGGACCTTCCGGCGTTTCGATCGGGCACACACGGCCGTAGTGGGTCGGGTGCACGTCACGGACTTCAAAGCCCGCGCGCTCGCGCGTCAGACCACCCGGGCCGAGTGCGGACACACGGCGCTTGTGGGTGATTTCCGACAGTGGGTTGGTCTGGTCCATGAACTGCGACAGCTGCGACGAACCGAAGAACTCGCGAATCGCCGACGAAATCGGCTTCGAGTTGATCAGGTCGTGCGGCATCAGGTTCTCGGTCTCGGCCTGGCCCAGACGTTCCTTGACGGCGCGCTCCACGCGCGACAGGCCGGCGCGGAACTGGTTCTCGGCCAGTTCACCGACGCAACGCACGCGACGATTGCCCAGGTGATCGATGTCATCGACCTCGCCCTTGCCGTTGCGCAGGTTGACCAGGATCTTGATGGTCTCGAGGATGTCCTCGTCCTGCAGCACCATGCTGCCTTCGCCGCTCGGTCGCGACAGGCGGCTGTTGACCTTCATGCGGCCAACGCGCGACAGGTCGTACGATTCCTCGCTGTAGAACAGGCGCTGGAACAGCGCTTCCACGGCGTCTTCGGTCGGCGGCTCGCCCGGGCGCATCATGCGGTAGATGGCAATACGCGCAGCCGTCTGGTCGACGGTCTCGTCCACGCGCAGGGTCTGCGACATGTACGGGCCCTGATCCAGATCGTTCGTGTACAGGGTCTGAATCTGCTTGACGCCCGCTTCGCGCAGGTTTTCCAGCAGCGTTTCCGTCAGCTCGTCGTTGGCGTTGGCGATCACCTCGCCCGTGTCCGGGTCGATGATGTTCTTGGCCAGCACGCGGCCCAGCAGGTAGTCTTCCGGTACGCTGATCAGCTTGGTGCCCGCGGAGTCCAGGTCACGGATGTGCTTGGCGTTGATCCGCTTGTCCTTCTCCACGACCACGCGGCCGTTCTTGTCGACGATGTCGAAACGCGCGACTTCGCCGCGCAGGCGTTCGGGCACGAACTCCAGCTGCGCACCTTCCGATTGCAGCGTGAAGTTGTCGAACACGAAGAAATGCGCCAGGATCTGTTCCGGGGTCAGGCCGATCGACTTCAGCAGGATCGTCACCGGCATCTTGCGGCGGCGGTCAACGCGGAAGTACAGAATGTCCTTCGGGTCGAACTCGAAATCCAGCCACGAGCCACGGTACGGAATGATCCGCGCCGAGAACAGCAGCTTGCCCGAGCTGTGGGTCTTGCCCTTGTCGTGCTCGAAGAACACACCCGGCGAGCGGTGCAACTGGCTGACGATGACACGCTCGGTGCCATTGATCACGAACGAGCCGGTCGAGGTCATGAGCGGAATTTCGCCCATGTACACTTCCTGCTCCTTCACTTCCTTCACCTTGCCCGGGTTTTCGCGATCGTTGATGATCAGGCGAACCTTGGCACGCAGCGCCGAATGGAACGTCAGGCCACGCTGCTGGCATTCCTTGACGTCGAACGGCGGGTTGGACAGGTGATACGAGACAAACTCCATACGGGCAAGCCCGTTATGGGAGGAGATTGGGAAAATCGCGCTGAAAGCGGCCTGCAGACCCTCGGTTTTGCGACGCGCGGGCGGCGTATCCGCTTGCAAGAACTGGGTGTAGGATTCAATCTGGGTGGCAAGCAGGAATGGAACCTGGTGAACCGTCGCGCGCTTCGCAAAGGATTTGCGAATGCGCTTCTTTTCGGTGAAGCTGTACGCCATGGGATCTCCGAATCATCGCAGGGCTGGCTGGACCTGGCCGGCACCTGAGGTGTTCAGCGACTGGGAGGGGATTTGGCGGTTGGCCGCTACCAACCTCTGGCTGACGGTGTCCGCACGCTGCGGGCGGTGTGGTCATTGCACGGCGCAATGCCTGTACTCGCCCGGGGGACACCCGACCAAACTTGTCTTCTGCAGTCGGTTCAGAAGACAAACATCAGCAACCACTTAGTGTGCCACTGATGTTTGGCTTCTGCTGGAACAGCGAGTTTTTTCGCCATCCAAGCAGCTTTTAAGCCACATTTTCCATGATCCGGCCAGCTTGCCGGCGCGCCAGGTGCGCAATCAAACACACCCACAGAAGCGCAAAAAGGCTGGCGCCGGGAATTTCCCTTTGCCAGCCCCATCCGCGTGCCACGTGGGCACGCGCGGTACCACTTACTTGACTTCGACCTTTGCGCCGGCGTCTTCCAGCTTCTTCTTGGCGTCGTCGGCGGTAGCCTTGTCCACGCCTTCCTTCACGGGCTTCGGTGCGCCATCGACCAGGTCCTTGGCTTCCTTCAGGCCCAGACCGGTGATTTCGCGCACGGCCTTGATCACGCCAACCTTGTTCGCGCCAACTTCGGCCAGCACAACGTTGAACTCGGTCTTTTCTTCAGCAGCGGCAGCACCGCCAGTGCCCGGGGCAGCAGCCACGGCCATGGCGGCAGCGGACACGCCAAACTTCTCTTCGAACGCCTTGACCAGGTCGTTCAGTTCCATCACGGACATCGCGCCTACGGCTTCGAGAATGTCGTCTTTAGTGATTGCCATTTGGAATACTCCTAGATGTGATTCGGTATCGGTAATGCGATCTGTCTATGCGAGGCCTGCGTCAGCTCAGGCGGCAGGGGCTTCCGCTTCCGCGGGAGCGCCTTCGCCCTTCTTGGCAGCGAGGGCAGCCAGCAGACGGGCGAAGCCCGACACCGGTGCCTGCATCACGCCAAGCAGCTGAGCAATCAGTTCGTCGCGGCTCGGGATCGAAGCCAGCGCCTTGACGGCGACTGCATCGAGTACCTTGCCGTCGTACGACCCTGCGCGCAGAACCAGCTTGTCGTTGGTCTTGGCAAAGTCGTTCAGAACCTTGGCCGAGGCCACTGCATCTTCGGAAATACCGTAGATCAGCGGACCGGTCATTTGCTCTGCGAGGCCTGCAAACGGCGTACCTTCGACGGCACGGCGGGCCAGCGTATTCTTCAGAACGCGCAGGTACACGCCTTGCTGACGAGCGGAAGCACGCAGCTTGGTCAGATCGCCAACCGTGATGCCGCGATATTCGGCGACGACGATGGTCTGGGCCTTGGCGACTTGCGCCGAAACCTCAGCAACGACGGCCTTCTTATCTTCAATATTGAGTGGCACGGTTTAGCTCCAAAACGATGCGGGTGGTCCGGAATCTTCCGGCTCAAACGCATCAGTCCAAACGAACGGCGTCCGATTGGCCCGAATCACCCGGGACATGCCCGGATTCATCAATCCCTTCGGGTGCGCCATCTGCGCTGGCGGGCCGACGAGCATCGGGGCGAACCCCGCATGCGCCGACCGATTAAGTCCACGCTGCCAGACTTCGGCGGTGTGAACACCAGCGGTCTTTGATAACCAGCAACGCTCGCTCCGCTCTTCGCGTGGCGGGCGTCACTGCCCAAAGCCTTGCTCCGTTGCCTTGCGGCGGCGGAGACGATCCCGGCAATGCCGGCATCTTCAATTCCTGCCCTGGTCGGTGTTATCGGGAGCCGTCCAGGTGGTTGCCGTCAGCTTAGGCCGACAGCGATGTCTGTTCGACGCGAACGCCAACGCCCATCGTGGACGACACGGCGATCTTGCGCAGATACACGCCCTTGCTCGTGGCCGGCTTGGCCTTGACCAGCGCGTCCAGCAGTGCCGACAGGTTGCTCTTGAGCGCAGTGTCTTCGAACGAACGACGGCCGATGGTGGCGTGAATGATACCGGCCTTGTCGACACGGAATTGCACCTGACCAGCCTTGGCGTTCTTCACAGCCTGGGCCACGTCCGGCGTCACGGTGCCGACCTTCGGGTTCGGCATCAGGCCGCGCGGGCCGAGGATCTGGCCCAGCGTACCGACGATACGCATCGTGTCCGGCGAAGCGATCACGACGTCAAAGTTCAGGTTACCAGCCTTGACTTGCTCAGCCAGGTCTTCCATGCCAACCACATCAGCGCCAGCAGCCTTCGCAGCTTCAGCCTTTTCGCCCTGGGCGAACACGGCCACGCGAACGGACTTGCCGGTACCGGCCGGCAACACCACGGAACCACGCACAACCTGGTCCGACTTCTTGGCGTCAATGCCCAGTTGCACGGCCACGTCGATCGACTCGTCGAACTTCGCCGAGGCGCAGCTCTTCACCAGGCCCAGGGCCTCGTCGATCGGGTAGAACTTGGTACGCTCGATCTTCGCCTTGTTGGCGGCGACGCGCTTGGAAACCTTAGCCATTTACAGACCCTCCACGGTGATGCCCATCGAACGGGCCGAGCCGGCGATCGTACGCACGGCGGCGTCCAAATCGGCAGCGGTCAGGTCGGCGTTCTTGGCCTTGGCGATGTCTTCAGCCTGAGCGCGGGTGATCTTGCCAACCTTGTCGGTATGCGGCTTGGGCGAACCCTTGGTGATGCCAGCTGCCTTCTTGATCAGCACGGTCGCGGGAGGCGACTTCATCACGAAGGTGAAGCTCTTGTCAGCGAAGGCGGTAATCACCACCGGCACCGGCAGACCAGGTTCCATACCCTGGGTCTGGGCGTTGAACGCCTTGCAGAACTCCATGATATTCAGACCACGCTGACCCAGTGCGGGACCAACGGGCGGGGAGGGATTTGCTTTACCAGCCGGAATTTGCAGCTTGATAAAGCCAACAATCTTTTTGGCCATTTCTACTCCAATCCGGATCCTTTCCTGCTCGGAAAACGGATCCTGTTGAGTCGTAACGCGCTATCGTCGCGCCATTCGGCGCAACCTCACGCTCCTCTTCGGGCAAGGCCTTTCGGCTGCCCTGTCTGTCCGCCGCCGCCCGGTGAGGCTACGGCGATCAAACTTATTAAACCTTTTCGACCTGGCCGAACTCGAGCTCGACGGGGGTCGCACGACCGAAGATTGTGACCGAGACGCGCAGGCGCGATTTCTCGTAGTTCACTTCCTCGACGTTGCCGTTGAAATCGGTGAACGGGCCGTCCTTGACGCGCACCATTTCGCCCACTTCGAACAGCGTCTTGGGACGCGGCTTCTCGACCCCTTCCTGCATCTGGGTCATGATCTTGTCGACTTCCCGCTGGGAAATCGGGCTCGGGCGGTTGCGTGCGCCACCCACGAAGCCGGTCACCTTGCTGGTGTTCTTCACCAGGTGCCACGTCTCGTCGGTCATTTCCATTTCCACCAGGACATACCCGGGGAAGAAACGGCGTTCCGTTACCGACTTGTGACCACCCTTGATCTCGACAACTTCTTCCGACGGCACCAGGATGCGGCCAAATTTGTCCTGCATCTCGGCGCGTTCGATGCGCTCCTGCAACGCGCGCTGTACGCTCTTTTCCATGCCGGAATAGGCGTGCACCACATACCAGCGTTTCTTCGACGAAGGCGATTCCGCGGCGGCGGTTTCCTGCTGAGCGTTATCCGTCATGTACTACCTCTTATTTCCAGCCCAACACGAGCGAGAAAATTACCCACTCAATGAGCTTGTCAGCCGACCACAGGAACAGTGCCATGACCACAACAAAGGCGAACACCAGCCCGGTCATCTGACCGGCTTCCTTGCGCGTCGGCCAGACGACTTTACGAACTTCCCGGTACGATTCCTTGGCAAATCCCACAAAGTCCTTGCCCGGGGCGGAGACCAACGCCACAACAACACCCAGTGCAAGGCCGGCAAACAGCGCGGCGCCGCGCACGTAGGACGGCTGCTGTGCCAGTGCGTAGAAGCCGATTACCCCGGCAACCACCAGAAGCACCGCCACGCCTAGCAGCCACTTGCCGCTCGAGGCGCCTACGGTTTCAACATTGGGATTGGCCATGTTTCGCAAACGAGACTAAGCCGCGTCACGATTGTTCTTCGCGACGCGGCTGATTGAATTGGCAGGGGCAGAGGGAATCGAACCCCCAACCTTCGGTTTTGGAGACCGACGCTCTGCCAGTTGAGCTATACCCCTAAAAACAACTTTGGGGTCGGCGATGCCGCCAACCCCTCTGGCAAACGAGCGCGGCCGGTTGGTGCCGCGCTCGCCAGTTTTACTGCTTAGTCGAGGATCTTTGCCACGACGCCGGCGCCGACGGTACGGCCGCCTTCACGGATAGCGAAGCGCAGACCTTCTTCCATGGCGATCGG
>NZ_FMYZ01000026.1 GCF_900101625.1 Cupriavidus sp. YR651
CGACGTTTTCCACCACCACGATCGCATCGTCCACCACGATGCCGATTGCCAGCACCAGGCCGAACAGCGACAGCGCGTTGATGGAGAAGCCGAATGCGTGCATCAGGCCGAACGTACCCACGATCGACACCGGCACGGCCAGCAGCGGGATGATCGACGCGCGCCAGGTCTGCAGGAACAGGATCACCACCAGCACCACCAGCGCGATGGCTTCGAACAGCGTGTGGATCACGGCCTCGATGCTGTGACGCACGAACTGCGTGGGGTCATAGACGATGCTGTAGTCCACGCCTTCCGGCATGTTCCGCTTCAGCTCGGCCATGGTCTTGCGCACGTCAGTCGCGATCTGGATCGCGTTCGAGCCCGGCGACTGGCGGATCGGCAGCGCCACCGCGGACTTGTTGTCCAGCAGCGAGCGCAGCGCGTATTCCGACGCGCCCAGTTCGATGCGCGCAATGTCCTTCAGGTACGTGACCGCACCGTCGGGCGAAGTCTTGACGATGATGTCGCCAAACTCCTCCACGGTCTGCAGACGGCCGTGCGCGTTCACCGACAGTTGCAGGTCGGTGCCCGGCAGCGACGGCGACTGGCCGATCACGCCGGCGGCTACCTGCACGTTTTGCTCGCGGATGGCGCGAACCACGTCGGACGCCGCCAGGTGGCGCTCGGCGATCTTCTCCGGATTCAGCCAGACCCGCATCGAGTAGTCACCCGAGCCGAACATCAGCACCTGGCCCACGCCCTGGATCCGCGCGAGGCGGTCCTTCACGTTGATCAGCGCATAGTTACGCAGGTACGTCATGTCGTAGCGGTCGTTCGGCGAAACCAGGTGGACCACCATGGTTAGATCCGGCGAGCTCTTGACCGTGGTGATACCCAGGCGACGCACGTCTTCGGGCAGGCGCGGTTCGGCCTGCGATACTCGGTTCTGCACGAGCTGCTGTGCCTTGTCCGGGTCGGTGCCCAGCTTGAAGGTCACAGTCAGCGTCAGGTTGCCGTCGCTGTTGGCCTGCGAGTTCATGTAGAGCATGTCCTCGACGCCGTTGATCTGCTCTTCCAGCGGCGTGGCCACCGTCTCGGCGATCACCTTCGGGTTGGCGCCCGGGAACTGCGCGCGCACCACCACCGAAGGCGGCACCACTTCCGGGTACTCCGAGATCGGTAACTTGAACATCGAGATGGCGCCGATCAGGAAGATCAGCACCGACAGCACGCCCGCGAAGATCGGGCGATCGATAAAGAATTTCGAAAGATTCATATTGGTCTCGGCGAAAGCAGTCCCCCTGGCCGTCCGCCGGAGTGGACGCTATGAACAACTGCAAGGGGGGAATAAGTTCGGTGTGCTTCGGACGGGCTCAGCTCACCTTGGCCTTGTCGGCTTTCCCCTCGTCCGCCGCCTGCTTGCGGTCGGGCGTGGTGCCACGCGGCTCAAGTTCGCTGCGATAGGCCATCTCCACGCTCTTCACTGCAACGGTGTCGCCGGGGCGCACACGCATCAGGCCATTGACCACGATGTTCTCGCCCGGCTGCAGGCCCTTGCGGATCACGCGCAGCCTTTCATACGACGGGCCGAGGTCCACTTCGCGGTACTCCAGCTTGTTGGCCTTGTCGACCACTAGCACGAACTTCTTGCCCTGGTCGGTGCCGATCGCACGATCGTTGATCAGCACGGCGGGATGCGGCGTGCCGCCACCGAGCTTGACCTTGGCATACAGGCCCGGAAGCAGGCGTCCATCCTCGTTGTCGAAGATGGCGCGCACGCGGATGGTGCCGCTGCGCGTGTCGAGCCGGTTGTCGACCGAATGAATCTTGCCCTTGTGCGGGTTGCCGTCCTCGTTGGCCAGGCCCAGGAACACCGGCAGGTCGCTCTTGCCGCCGCCGGCGCCCGGCGCCGTGTAGCGCAGGTAGCTCTGCTCATCCACATCGAAGCTGGCGTAGACCGGGGACACCGACACCACCGTGGTCAGCGCCGGAGACGCCGCACCGGCGGCCACCAGGTTGCCCACCGTGATCTCGGCACGCGACACCTTGCCCGCGACCGGGGCGACGATGCGCGTGTAGCCCAGGTTCAGCCGGGCCACCTCCAGCGCGGCCTGCGCGCCGCGCACGTCGGCCGTGGTTTCGCTCGCGGCGTTGATCCGCTCGTCGAATTCGCGGCGCGAGATCGCGTTGTCGTCCAGCAGGCGCTGCGCACGGACCTTTTCGGACTGGGCGTGCGAGGCGCGGACCTGCGCGGCTGCCACCGCGGCTTCGGCGCGGGCAACTTCCGCCGCATACGGGCGAGGATCGATGGTGAAGAGCGGATCGCCCTTCTTCACGATCGAGCCTTCGCGGAAATGCACCGTTTCGATCGTGCCGGAAACGCGCGGGCGGATTTCCACGCGATCCACGGCTTCCAGCCGGCCGGAGAATTCATCCCATTCGGTGATGGTCTGGCCCACGGCCGCCGCCACTTCCACGGGAGCCGCCGGCGGCGGGGTGTTGGCCTGTGCTTCCCCGCCGTGCCAGGGGCGCAGTACCGAGGTTGCCATGCCCGCCCCAAGGACCGCCACGATAGCAAAGGCGATCAGCGTGCGTCGAGACTTGTGATTCATCTTTCTTCACTCCGTGTTTCGTTGGATTTGTTCAACTGGAAAAGCTGAAGGTCAGGCCGAACGCTCCTAGTGAGCCATTGGTCCCTTCATGGCTTCATTGCTGCCCTTCAGAGGCTTCTGAGCCACGGTCGATCCGCACCTCAAAGCAGACGTCCAATGCATTGTCATTTTGGGCGGCCGCGGCACTTCGTCCACACATTCATTCCCTTCCACTGCGGCCCCCGTTACTCGGGTCGGTCGAGGCCGGGACATGGAGAACCGCTGCGTCCTCCGACGCAGGACGATCTTGCCGCCGTGGCGAGTCGTGTCATGGGACTCGATATCGCCAATCAGAATGCCCTCCGGGTTGCCGGCTGCGGTGGAATTCAAGCGTGCCTGCCGGGCTTCAAACTCAGCCAGAATTGCCGTCTTTCGCGTCGGATCCCACCGCCGGATCACGTGCGGTAGGCCGTCGGCGATCTTGCCGTTGATCCACCAGCAGTGGCGGATCGTTCTGCAGCAATGCTTTCAGGCGTGCGAAGTCGTGTGAGCAGTGCAGTCCGGCGGTCAATTCCGACCAAGAAAAAAATGCGTCCCGTGCCCAATACGCGTAGATGTCATTCTTGATCGGATCTCTTGCGTGATGCCGCATAAAGCCGGATATTGTTTTCTCGGCGCAGGCTGTGATTCCGTCGTATGTCCATCTCGATTTCACGAGTTTCATAGTTGAACGCAGTATTTACCGACCCGGCAGTGGTCCGTATCCATCGTTAATGGCCATCTGTGACCCTATGTGCTTGCCCAAATCCGCTCCCGTCGAAGACCGCGAGCCCTTCGGTATCGACCGATACGTAGGCCCATGTTCCGACGACCTGTTCCTTCTGCGTCCCGGTTTGGGCCGCCACCCCACGACACGCGGCCGGGCCTCAATGGGCTGCTGTGGCGTCCTTCAATCCTGTTTCCGGACACCGTATTTCGCCATATACACTTCGCGAAGCGCTTCTTGCGAAGCCCCCACTCCGAAGCGGTAGGCCGGCGACAACAGCGACAGCGCCTCGCGGACGTCGATGCGGACGACGTGATTCACCGGATAGTCCGAGCCGTTCGTCCGCCGAACCCACTCTGCGACGTACGTCCGTTCTGGGTCGGCGGTGGGCAGGATACGGGCCATCCCGTTGAAGCGATAGCCGCGCCGGGTGAAGACATCGACGACGTTGATCGAAATCGCCGGATTGCGTCGGAGATTCTCGATGGTCTGAGGCGAGGCGATGTCCGCGAAAAATAGCGCGTCGTCTCGCGCGATTAGCGACGCCTTCGGCGAAAGATTCGGCGTTCCATCTTCATTCACCGTCGCGACGAACGAAAGGAGCGCGCGTTGAATGACTTCGAGCATGTCAGTGGTAAGAATCGGCATCGTGGACCTCAAGTTTGCGGCTGCGGGGCGCTACTGGGGTCTATACTACGAAAGCTATGGAATAGTAGACAGATCCATGATTCGTCATATCGACCACGCCATAATTCACACGCAAACAGGCAAGTTTCCCCCAGTCGACACGGCCTCCACAGAGCCCCTGTACCGGCAGATCTATGCGCGGTTCCGGGGAGCCATTGCGGACGGTCTCCTCGCGCCCGGGGATCGGGTCCCATCGGCCCGCGCACTGGCCGAGGAACTCGGATTGTCGAGAGGAACCATTGACGTTGCCTATGCGACGTTGATCGCCGAGGGGTATTTTCAGTCTCGCGGCCAAGCGGGCACTTTCGTCACGCCGGGTCTGAAGCCCCGGTTGCCGGGACCGGCGGCAGTCCAGCCGCCCGCTCACGCCGCGGGTACGGTGAACATGCGTCCTACTTCGATGCTGCCACTGCAGATGGGACTGCCCGCGCTAGACGCGTTTCCCCGAAAGATCTGGGCCCGGCTAGGCGCGCGATGCATACGTGCCACCCAGATTCCCGAAATGATCTATTCGCCTGCGCACGGCCTGCACCCGTTGCGGACCGCAATTGCCACCTATCTTCAGGTCGCGCGCGGGGTTACCTGCTCTCCATCACAAGTGTTCGTTACCTCCGGATTTCGCAACACGCTGGAGTTGATTGTCCGCGCGCTTCTCAATGAAGGGGACCGGGTCTGGGTCGAAGACCCCGGCTACCCACCCACTCGACAGTTGCTGCAACACGCGAACATTGCGGTCACTCCCGTTCCGGTGGACGAGGAAGGACTGGTCGTCGCCCACGGCGTAAGAGCCGCGTCGCGCGCACGTGCGGCAGTCGTTACACCGGCGCATCAGAGTCCACTTTGTGTGTCGCTATCGCTGCCGCGACGCCTGGCACTGCTTGATTGGGCATCACGAAACCAGGCCTGGATCATCGAGGATGACTACGACGGCGAATACAGGTATGTGAGCCGTCCGTTGCCCGCGCTAAAGAGCCTCGATCGCGACGGGCGCGTTCTCTATGCGGGCACGTTCAGCAAGGTTTTGTTTCCCAGCATTCGACTTGCATACCTCGTGGTACCGGAAGCGCAGGTTGAACGGTTCGAACTGATCAGTCAGATTTTCTCGGGCGGCGGGCCTGAACTAACACAGGCCATCGTTACCGCCTTTCTAGCGGAAGGCCATTTTGCCCGCCATATCCAGCGCATGCGAAAGCTGTACGCGGAGCGCCGGGCGGCTGCCACAAGCGGACTGGAGCGAGCCCTGGGAGCACACATGCGCATCGATCCGCTGCCGGGAGGAATGCATTTAATTCTACGCATGCAGGGTCAAGGATCGGATCGCTCGCTCGCCGAGCGCATACGGAGCCATGGCATGTTTGTTCACGCGCTGACCAGCTGGAGCATCACCGAAAAGGTAGAACCGGCGTTGCTCCTCGGCTTCACCAACATCGACTCCGAGAGCACCGCCGAGAAACTCGGAAGGCGCATCTTGAAGCTCATCTGAGCACGCCAGCAATTCGATCCTGAGAGTTTCGCAAGTGTCATGGCCTATAAATCGGGGCCATTCATGGCCCTTTGCTACTGGACCATATTGGGGCAGCATGAAGGCTCCTTAAACATAGCCCCGTTGAGCGGAACCGCGAACGTCTAGCCGTTGTGAAGGGTATCGATATACCCAATCACGCTCTCCATCGTGCGTCGAAATCCGGTTACCGCACCAACGCTCGTGTTGCAAAGCCGGCCGATTTCCGTTGATTAACCAGTGAGACGGCGGCCCGGCGGAGCCTCTCGCTCGAACGGCGGAAGTGCTTTCTCAAAGCGATCGGGCGATCGCGAGGAAACTCGCCATTCCAATTCTGGTTGCGGCGTTAGCTGCGGACCAGACGACCAATATTCCTCATCGGCGCGGCGTGACTTTAGTCTTGCGCATTGCCACTGCAACCAAATTTATGACCATGACGCATGTCGCAACTGCAAACAACTCGCAAGCTGTGCATTCCTATTGGCATTTGGCCCCCGCTGTCCTAGCGCTGGGTTATCCCTGGTATCTTGCGCGCTTTTACGACGCGGCCGCTGTTCATCATACGTTCACCGCCTTGGCGGCTTTTGCAGTTGTCCTCACAGTTCCGGTAAGCGCCTTCGTCAGCCTGTGTTCCCTCGGACGACAACCGGTGCCAAGCTCACGCGGCGTCATTCTTCAGCGTCTCGCACTTTTCACGTTTGCTACACCACCGCTCTTTGTCATCTTAGGAGTCTTTCTCTATCTGATGAAAATAAGCGGCGCAGACGAAAAAGTCTGGTTGGGTCTCTGGGCCGCAGTGCTCTGCGCCACCATGCTGGCCTTGCTGACGATCCCGCCAGTCGATAAGCGTGCACGCGCGGCCCGCCGCTTGGCACCGGTGCGGGTGATGCATGGCGCAGCATCGGCCGCGATCATTCTCGTTTTCCTTTTCCCGCACCTTGGCAATCATGCGATCGGCATCTTCGGCGCGGACACGCACAAGGCGGTCATGCTGGTCCTGCGTCACGTCTATCGTGCCGGATGGCTCGAGCCCATCTTGATTGCGCTCTTCTTATTCCAGATCGTGAGCGGTCTCGTGCTGTTGTTGCCGAGGCTGGGTGAGAAGCTGGATATCCTTGGTACGCTGCAAACGGCATCGGGTACCTATCTTGTGATATTCATAGCGTCGCATATCAACGCGGTGTTTATCCTCGCTCGATATTTCGGCACCGATTCGGACTATGCATGGGCCACCGGGCTGCCCAATGGTCTCATCGCCGATTCCTGGAATGTCCGGCTAATCCCGCATTATTCACTGGGCGTGTGGCTGATCCTTAGCCACATCGTCTGCGGCCTGCGCACGATCATGCTGGCTCACGGAGTTTCCATGCATCGAGCCAATGTCATTTGCTGGACGTTGATTGGAGGCGCATCGCTGTGGGCTGTAGTCGTCGTAGCCGGCATGGTTGGGATACGGATCTGACGGCCAGTACGCGCCAGGAAGATCGACGATTGCATTCGCCAGCGTTAAGCCGATTACACGGCTCAGGACCAGCGCAAACGGATATTTTCGACCTGTTCTGGTCTACGGAAGCAGTCATCGCGCCGATGGCACATTTCAACGTTTAAGGGAAATTCACTAGGCCGCATATGCCGACGGTCACCCAGCCAATGTCGGATGTTCGAACCCATGAGAATTTTTTTGGAGCGCTATGCCTAGATTTCTAGTCGGTGGGGTCGTACGCTGTGAATCTAGTGAACACTGGATAAAATACCTGCGCGTTCCGCCCCCCCACATTTAAATTCACTGTGTTTTTTGCATCTGATTTTCGAGTTTTGAATACGGATTACGGTGTCGTCAACAAACAGAATATCGGCGAGACGGCACGGCGCTTCATCGGAAGCTACATTTTTATTTTCTGTGTTTGCTAAATTTGGATAGAACCCGGTATGACCGCCTTGCAAGCGCAGGTTGTTTAGTCAAAGAGAGTATAGACATGCATGGTTTTGATTTTGACCTATTTGTAGTTGGCGGTGGGTCCGGTGGGGTTCGTGCCAGTCGTATTGCTGCGTCGCACGGCGCAAGGGTTGGTATCGCTGAGGCGTATCGGCTGGGAGGCACTTGTGTGATCCGGGGTTGCGTTCCGAAGAAGCTCATGATGTACGCGTCTCAGTTTCGCGGCGCATTCGAGGACGCACGCGGATATGGATGGAACATCGAAGGCCCTTTTGTTCACGACTGGTCTCGTATGGTGTCCGCCAGGGACAAGGAAATCGATCGGCTGGAGGGCGTATACCGGGGGCTGCTCGATAGCGCTGGTGTCGTCGTCTTTCAGGGTCGAGCAGAACTGGACGGCCCGAATCGGATCCTGGTCGGTGATCAGATCATCAGCGCTAAAACCATTCTCATCGCGACCGGCGCGGCACCGGTTAGGCCTGATATTCCTGGAGCCAAGTTCATGGCGACGTCTGATGACATCTTTAACCTGCGGAAAGCGCCGTCCCGCATAGCATTAATTGGGGGGGGCTACGTCGCGTGCGAATTCTCAGGAATCTTTAGCGGGCTGGGGGCGCAGGTTGTCCAGTTGCATCGCGGGGAGCAGATTCTCCGGGGATTCGACGATGAACTGAGAGATCACCTTGCGGATCAAATTTCACGCAGGGGTGTTGACCTTCGCTGCGGCATCCAAGTTACGGCGGTTGAGCGTACGCACGACGTTCTGTCCGTCTATCTATCTGACGGCTCAACCTTGGAAGTCGACACGCTGATGATCGCTGCCGGGCGTCAATGCGCCACCAGCAGACTTGGATTGGATACGGTTGGTGTGGAAGTCGACGATATCGGCGCTATTAAAGTAGATCAATTCTCCCGCACTACTAACCCAGGTATCTATGCAGTCGGCGACGTGACTAATCGGGTCAATTTGACACCGGTGGCCGTTCAAGAGGGGCATGCATTCGCGGATACAGTGTTCGGCGGCCGACCCCGAGCAATCTCACATGAGAACGTCCCCAATGCAGTCTTCAGTCAGCCCCAGGCAGCGTCTGTTGGCCTGAGCGAGACGCAGGCTAAGGCGAAGTACCCCAATGTCAAGATATTTGGTAGCTCCTTCCGGCCGATGACGGCAGCGTTGTCGTCTCGAGATGAGCGAGCGCTTATCAAGCTTGTCGTCGACGCGGGCACTGACAGAGTGCTTGGAGCGCACATTGTCGCCACCGATGCTGCGGAGATCATTCAAGGCTTGGCGATTGCGATTAAGTCGGGTGTGAGAAAGGCCGACATGGATGCAACCCTCGGTGTCCATCCGACGATCGCCGAAGAGTTTGTCACGCTACGCGAACCGCGATGAACTTGGATAGAGCGGCGTCCGTAGCCTTCTGTAAGCGAATAGAACCATCGCAGATGATTCCCGCTTCTCGCAGGTCTGTAAGACTTCGACGGGGAACGGCAGTGTCCGTCCGCATGCCAGCCAATGGCATGCCGAATGCATCGGGGCGCAAAAACGTCGCACGGTCCAACAACGCTCGACGCTCGTCAGTCCGTTGGATGCACAACTTCTGCGCCGCCTGGTTACCGGGTGGCGCAGGCCCGGTCACTGTACCCGGTACGACCTGCCTCTGTTTTTACCCTGGCGCTGGGAATCGTCACCTCTTCAAGCTGTGACGAAAAAAAGCCCGTCCGCCGTTACCGCCGTGCCTTCCAGTTCAGTCGAGTGCGCGATGAGCGCGTCAAACGCAGACTGGCCCACCCGCGCCATCCATTCCGCGCGGCCGTGCCAACATGTGAAAATGGCCAGCTGCCGACATTTGGTTCTGGCCTGGACGGTATGTCATATCTCAGCAAAATGGAAATACCGCAACCATAGCCAAGGCCGACACGCTAGACCGGCCTAGCGTCTGCGCAAGACCAGAGGTCCACACCTGACGGAATGGCAAAGTGTCGCACTTCAGATTTGAGGCCGCCGGATCTTCGCGAGAACTTTCTTAATCTCGCTTTTATGTGAGCGTCGAATAAGAAAATTGCAAGATTTGTGTGTGGCAATACCGTGGAGCAGTAATTCGTAGTTCTCTTTAGTGCGGCGGGGGAGGGATATCCTAAGATGTACGGCTTGAAGAAGCGAAGAAATCAGCGTTGTAACACTGATATAACAGCGCGGAATATCAGCGCCCGTATGATTGACTATAGCTCGCCAAACGTGGCTTTTAGACTCATCCTCAACAGTAGCAAGGGCGCTCCGTGGTTTGTAGCCGATAGGTTGAGGAGACCAGGATGAGTAGCGGACTAGCAGCGGTAGTACGAACGCGGGGCACTGCCGAGCCCGAAGAGATTAAGGTAGTGGTAGGGCGCGCGTCGGTACTATCCTCGAATGGCACTTCTTCCTTTATGGAAGTCTACGACCAGTCTCCGCGCGAGCAGCTATTAATTCTCGCGCCTCGGCTATTCCAATTACGCATATTTGGAATTCATGCGCGAAGCCAAAGTAGGGCTCGTTGGACCCAAAATGCATCATGCTTTCTACGGAAGTCCACCGGAGAGCGCCGTATCTCGTGGTTCAACGGATTTGTTCGCGCTACCGAGTCTGGCGGTTGCCCGCGCGCTTTTCAGTTCCTACCGTTCTCGGCATGGAGGTGAACCCGTCGAGATGCGCGAATATCGCAGCCGTGCACCCAACAGAGCGGTCACTCCTCCGATGACCAGCCGAAATATTGCGCGGCGAGTCGCATGGCCTCCCGTAAGCCGATATCGGTCAATTCGACTGTCTTGGCGTGACTTGCCGGATTCCCGACCATGCCCTTCAGATAGAGACGGTCCAGTGCATCCCAGTTTAGGCTTTTCCAGGCGCGTCCGGTTTGTTCACGCAGGTTCAGCCAAAGTAACGCGAGCACTACGGCGTCAATGGCGTCGATGTCTACCGTTTTCATGAGAATCTCCAGTCAAAGGATCGTGCTTCGCCTACTTGCCAGCAGAGCGCAGATTGCTGAACGCGCGCGTTTCTACGCGGTAGTGAGCCACTACAAAATTTCGCAAGCGCGTTGGATCATGTAGCGTCGCCCGGAGTCGAGCATCCACATGGCCCGTCCTTTGCCACCACCAACGTCGAAATCCTCAAGCAGTAGCTGGAGCGCGCCCGTGCGTAGTTGCGACTCGATTAGCGGCCGTGGCAACCGTGCAATGCGGCGCCTATACCGTTGCGGTGAGTTTCACGGCCATGAGATTGGGTGAAATCAGGACGGGATGCACGGCAACCCCCTGGGCGCTATGGCCACTATGGAATTCCCATTGACGGGTCGCGATGGCGGATGTCATCAAGACATCGCCGGCAATGCTGCATTCCAGGCGCCGTCGTCCAATCTGGCACAGTAGGTCGTCACCGGCACCTTCAGCCAATAAGATTGTGGACTTCCCTCACCAGGTCAAAATCGAGGATCCTCACAGCCACTGTTTCCACCGATTGGCGGGCGGCGCCAATCACGCGTTGGAACTGGGTAAAGACCGATTGCCGTGCCGCCAGCACGAGACTACCGGCGCTTGACCCGGCAGCCTATTCTCCTCCGGCACTGCAGCTCCTACGTGGGTATCAACCCGGGCCCACCTATTCTGTAGGCAGCACTGCCCTGAAGACGATTTCGATGAGCTGCTCAGGAAAGGCCAACCTCGAGACCCCAATCAGATTGCTGGCACACTGAGGCCGCGCTTTGGCGTAGGCTTCTTTGCGCACCTTGCCCGCTATCGCAAACGCCGCATCGACATCGAGGACATAGAGCGTCTCTTCTACCACATCGTCAAGGGTGGCACCGAACTGAGCAAGGATCGTTGCAGCGTTTGCATAGGTCACCCGCATCTGCTCCGCCATCATCGAGAATTCGGCAGGCTTGCCGGCTTCATTGAGCGTAGCTGGCGCGATCATGCTGCCCTGGTCGTCGTGGCTGAACTGGCCGGATACATAGATCATGTTTCCTATCTTGATCGCCTGTGCATAGCCGTAATCATCTTCCGCTGGCACACCGTGATAGGCAGCCTCTTTGCCATTCGCCGCGGTCATGTTGGTCATATTTGATCTCCAGTTGAATAAGTCGGCGCCGATATCGGGGCCATTTGTTCAGGTCATGACTTGAGAGCGTTCGGCGACGAGCCCCTTATAGACGCCAGCAGGAGAGAAAGCGATGCAGCCAAAAGAACAAGGTCCTTAAGAAGGAACTGTCCCGGTGCTGCTGAGATTGCCGGAAATCCACCGGCGGTGGCTTCTGCTACGCCAGGGGTGCTCAAAAAGAAGGTGAGCGTAATTAGATAGGTCGCAGCCGACATCGCCGCTCCAAATGCGGAGAAAATTGGCCGGAAGGCTCCGACAATCAGAGCCGCGGCGGTCGATAGCTCAAGTACACCTATAACGTAACTTGCTCCTTGAATTCCGAATAGGCCGTGCAGCCAACTCATAATGGGACTGTTGGCAATAAACGGAGCAATGCCGTTGGCTTCATAAGCGGTGAATTTCATTCCGCCGAACCAAAGAAAGATGACGACCAGCGCCCATCTGAGCAGGGCCAGAGAAGAGGGCGTTCCTATGCTCTTTTCAGCGATTTGCAGGTGAAAGTGATTTGTACGAGTGGTCATTTGTGACTTCCTATCGAAGTTGTATGTGTCTTTGTTAGACAATGGCTGATGGGCGCTTCTTGACGAACGTGCAATTGAGCTGCTTCTGCGGCGACATAGCACCGTCCACGCATCGGCCGGAGCGTTTCCTTAAGAACTAGCTATCATTTTGTCCACCATGCGCCGTATAAAATGAGCAGACAGCATAACAATCGGAAGCATGGTAAGCCAAGAAATGCCCCAAGACTTTAACCAATGTTGGAAAAAAAATCCTTTGCTGATAAATTGAATGCTCGCGATGGCGGCAGCTATTGAACAGGTTATTCCAGCCTGAATTACACCAAACGCGAAGTGACTGTATCGTGAAGGAATTTTCAGCATTTTGATCATTCATAATATCCAAAGACATGCCATGCTGCTCGGACGCATTTGCTACTTCCTGAAGGTTAGGGCCTCCAGGATCCCATGCGTGACAGACTTGCCGTTGCTGTGACGCCGCGCTTTACGCTGTATCTGGTTGGCCCTTTGGCCCTGCGTTTCCGTGGCAACTGTCTCCAGTGTCCACTGGCCCGAAACCCTCTGGTTGGTCTCCCGTCCTCTTATACGGACAATGACTGCACAACAAACGAAACCGCCGCTCCGCTGGCTATACAGAGCAGCACCCACCTACTCAGGATCAGGGCTGTATCACGCAAAGTCGTGGTGAACCTCAAGTTTGTCGTGGTCATGGTGCGACTCTTTCATCAGGCGGTTAGGAGTCTCCACTTTAGGCCTACGCGACACGGATTTCGAGACTACATTTGCTCAATAAAATGCCCAAAAGGATCGAGACAATGAGGCGACTCATTCGCCTAAACCGCGGCACAGCATAGCGGCTTTTGCAGCAGTTCCCGATAAAAAGTGCGCGATCGATATCACGAAATTCAACGCGTTGCTCGGAATTTCGACCGGCCACATGGTGCACGCACGAGCACCGCGGGCTGTAGTTTCTCGGATCAATTGAAAATGTCTCTCCATACGCGGGACGGAGTCTTATGCACTACAACGACTGCGGCGGCGGCACTCCGATGGTTTTCATCCACGCCTGGCGACTGACCACTGACCACGAGAGCTGGGATGGTGTCGCCTGGTGACTCGTGAAGCAGGGAGGCGCGTCATCAGCCATGACCGCAGGCGCTTCGGCGAAACCACTCGTTCATGTAACGGCGACGACCACTAGATTCACCGATGATCCGCGTTAGCTCATTCCAGCACTCGTATTGCCGGGTGTTCGGCGTTTGAGGGGTCACCTATCCGGTTACGCTATGGCGCGCTTTAGCGCTGTCGCCCGCTGTGTCATGCGGGCGGCATTGCTACCTCAACGTGAATTCAGAGGAAAGCGCCTCGCCACGTTAGCTCGAAGAAATCAGTCACCCGCCCGGAATCATTGACTGAAAGACTTCATCGCGCAGATAGAAGTGGTGGAAGAGAGCCGCAACCGCATGTGCGCCGGCTGTCCAGAGAATGGCGTCGCCGAGGATGGTGTGTATTTCCATGATCAGCTGCCCCAGCCTATGCATGGGCGCGATCCGGGGGGCGATGTCGAATCCGAGAAGGGTGACAGGAATCCCCTCGAGCCATGTACCGAGCACCGCTGTTGCTGGAATCGAGATGAGGAGCGCATAAAGCGCGAACTGGACGAACTTTGCGGCCGCGGCCATCCATCGTGGTATCGACCGCTTCGTGGGCGCGTCGTCGATCAGTCCCCATAGCAACCGCAGCACGACGACAATGAAGACGAGCACCCCGAGCGTCTCGTGAATCCTGCGGAGTCCGTCCGCGGCGGCGGAATAGAGCGAATAGTGGTCGCCCTTGCTCAGCACATAGGCGGCAAGAACCAGTATGACAGTCAGCCAATGGAAGGCCTGGGTGCCGGCGCCGTAGCGAGAAGAAGTGCTGCGCAATCCGATCATCTGACTCCGATCTTAAGCACCGCCGCGGTTGATGAACGTTTGCGATGCGTCACTATTTAGCGCTCGAGCATGGGTTCCCCGGCGGATTACGCGTGCGGGCCGGGGCATCTTCCCGGCTAAAGAGCCAGACCGCGCGCGCGAGCCAGAGGGCGCCCACACCTCCTGCAAGCCATATCAGGCTTTGTCCGACCCGCAATTGCTCGTCCAGGCGGTATTGATTGCATAGGCGCAGGGGCGTGTCGATATACAGCGATCCCGCGATTGCCATCATGGGCAGCACGTTGCCCAGAAAGAATCCCTGCACGATGACGCCGGCCCGCCGCCATGACAGGCGCAGCGCGATGCCGCACAGGGCTAGTGCCAGGCACTTCATGACCTCGACACGCGCATCGGTAAGCGCCAGATCTAGTAAGCGCGGTACCATGCCCAGCGAGGCGTTCAAACCGACGAGCGCCAGGCCGGTGGCGCCGTAGGCGTTCCATCGCGCCACGTGGGTGAGCCAGCTCCCGGGCAGCTGGCCCGCCAGCAACCCACCGGCCAGCAGCAGAACCGGAAACTGCAGCAGCATATGCAGCGCCATGCTTGTTTCCACCACCTTGCGGATAGGCGGCATGAGCACTGCCAGCGCCAGTACGATGGCCGCCAACCCCTGGCCATACTCCTCGGCGCGCTGTGCGAGGCTGTTCATGGCTGCTAGTTCCCCGCCGCCAGATAGCGTGCCAGCGCCAAGGCATCGTGGGCCCGGTCGTAATCATAGATATGGACCAGGCGCCCTGCGCGGTCCAGTATCAACAGGGCTGCGTTGTGTTCGTAGCCACCAAGTCCGTCTGGTATGACGACGACGCCGTAACGGTCAAGCAGCGCCTGCAGTCCCGCTAATTGCACAGGCGCCGCGAAGCGCCATACCGTCGGATCCGCCTGGAGCCGCCGGCCATATGCATGCAAAACGTCCAAGGTGTCGTGCTTCGGATCGATGCTGATGGAAAGCAACTGCACGTCCGGACCGCCGTTTTCCCGGTCCAATCGCAGGGCGACCTGCAGTCGCCGGAAGGTGCCACTCTGCACTGAACACACTGTCATGCAACGCGTGTAGATGAAATCCACGATGGTCGCTCCGCCTCGCGCGCCGAGCAGCGTTGGTAGTGTTCTTGCGTCGATCCCCGGACTCCGCACGGTTACTTCAGGCGCCGCGATAGGCGAGCGGACGACCGCGAGGCGCCGCGCGCCTTCGGACGTCCATACGCGGAAGTCCATGGTCAGCCAGACGCCGGCCGCATAGGCCAGTAAGGCTAGGAGCAGCGTCGCGACCGCGGTGCGCCACATCAGGGCTTCGCTGCCAGCGCCTGTAGTTCTGCGCCGGTGGTGAACGGCGTAGTGCGAACAGCAGCTTTGCGCGCGCCCACCACTTGGTCAACGCTGACGGAGTCGGCCTTGTTGGACCATTGCGAACGAATGTAGGTCGCGACAGCGGCTACTTCTGCGTCAGAGAATTTGGCGAAAGAGGGCATCGTCCCTTTGTAGGCGATGTCTTTGACCTTAATTTCTCCCTCGATGCCGTGCAGCAGGATATTGATCACGATGCGGCTATCGGCGTTGACCCATTCAGATCCGTCCAGCGGCGGGAAGACGCCGGGTACGCCAGTGCCGGCGTCTTGGTGGCACGCGGCACAGTTAGCGGTGAATAGCGCCTTGCCGTCTACGGTCTCGGCGCCGTCGGTGGCTGCGGGCTTAGCTGCAAGGTCGGCGAGGGTGCGGCGATCGCCCAGCGCGTAACTGCCGAACGGATCGGAGAAGAACACATATGCCACACCGATGGTAATCACAGCCGCTGTGACAAGGGCGGCGAGCCGCGGAATCGGCTGCAAGCGTTCGGAGGGATCTCCATATTCGCGCATTTGTGAGTTCGGTCGCGGCCTGGATTCGGGGTTCATGTGTGTTTTCCTTATCCATCTCACGGCGTGTCCGGTGCCGGTAGCACGGGATATGTGTGATCCAGCCCTTGTAAATAGGCTACAAGGTCCAGCGCTTCTTGCGTGGCCACCACGATCTTGCCCGGCGGCACATGGGATGCCGGTAGGTTCACCACGAAGTCACCGGTCTCGGGCGCGTCTTTTGTCCGGAACAGAAATGGATATGCGGGCATGATGGATTCCCGCGCATACGCCCGTGGCTGGTAGAGGTGCCCGAGATGCCAGTCTTTGCTGGGCTGGCGCGCGCCGATATTGAACAAGTCCGGGCCAGTGCGCATGGTGCCTAACAGGTGAGGCCGGTCGTATACATAGTCGGCCGGAACGGACGGGCGACCCCAGCCGCGTGCATGGTCGGGACCCAAGCTGCGGTCGCGAGGCTGCTGGCTATGGCAATAAACGCAGCCATTGGAGACGTAGATTCCGCGGCCGCGCAATTGCTGGTCGGAATAGGGCTTGAGCGCCGGGGGCGGCCGGATGTCACTGACCTGGATGTATGGCATGACTACAAGCGCTCCTGTGGCGACGGCAAGCGCGACCATAGCGCCGGCGGCCAGCTTGACTTCATTTTCCATGGGTCGCCTTCCGCGGTTGCCAGAAGAGTGCGGCACCACTGCGCCGGGCTCCGAGACGCAGGGCCATGGCGAAGAAATGACCGACGAATATCAGGTGGCCTAAGGTAATTAGGGTTCCACCGACGCTGCGCGATTTCAGCCAGGGGATGGTGACCACGATCGAATCGTCGAAATTGCGGGCGGCGTCAAGCATAGCCATGCCTTGCAGCCAGCCGCCGATGGAAAGTCCAACGACGTAGATAAGAATGCCCAGTCCGACCAGCCAGAAGTGCGCTTGGATCAGCCAGGGGTAAGGCCATTCCCATTCCAGCACGCGCGGCATCATAAAGTAGATGGCGCCGAACATGACCATGGAGACGAACGCATACATGCCGAGGTGAGCATGCGCCACGGTAAAGTGCGTGAAGTGGGTTACGGCGTTGACGCCGCGCAGCGCCTCAAACGAACCTTCCAGCGAGGAAGCCAAGTACATCAGGCCGCCGAACATCATGAAACGCAACGTAGGCGAATAGATCGCAAGATGCATCTTCCCTTTCAGCGTTCGCTTCATGTTGATGGCGAAGGCGATGACCGGGATGATCATCATGATGCTTTGCACGATGGACAGTGTGGTCAACCAACCCGGTATCGGGCCGCCAATGAGATGGTGCCCGCCGACCTGCCCGTAAAAGAAGGCGAGGGTCCAGAAGCCCAGCAGCGAAAGGTTGTACGACACCACGGGACGGCCGATGATTTTCGGCAGGAAGTAATAGATTGCGCCGACGCTGACTGGGGTGAACCACAAACCAAGCGCGTTATGGCCGTACCACCAATTGGTGGTCGCTTGCTGCACGCCTGTATGCACGCCGGGCAGGTTGGCCACTCCGAACAGCACGGCAATCCACAACAGGGCGGCGACCATGTACCAGGTGCTGACATACAGATGCTCGACCCGCCGATTGACCAGTGTGAATAGGGCGGCCAGGATCACCAGGGCGAGCCCGGCAAAGATGAAGATATCGATCTGCCAGGGGATCTCCAAGAATTCCATGCCGTCGGACCAGCCTAAAGCGATCGCTCCGACGCCGGCGGCCACACCTGCATTTAGGAAGGTACCTCCTAGCATGGCCCACACCGCCCCATACAGCCGAACGCGCAGCAGACGCGGCAGCACCCACAAGACGACACCCAGCGCCGCATTGGTCGACCAGCCATATATAACGGCGTTTAAATGCACCGTGCGCAAACGACCGAACGTAAGCCAGGCTTGCTGGGTCAACCAGTCAGGGGCGTGCAGTTTGATAGACGAGATTAATCCGGCCAACGACCCCACTAGCAACCACACACAGGCGAAGGCGATGAACAGAAAGACCGGCAAGGCGCTGGATCTATCGGCTTCGATATGGGCGTCGACCTCTGCCTCCCGGAATTCAGGCGCTTGCGCCAACGCATTTTTCTCCGTGGCCCGGCGCGCACGGAGGTCCAGCGCGGGATCGTCGAGCTTGCCTAGCTCGCCGGGCGCAAATATGATCGAGGCCGCAGCGGAGTTCTCCAGCAGTAGTCCTTTGCGCAAGGACCAGATAAAGACGAACAGGCCGATGAGCGAGAGCAGGAATGCGCCCAATAGACTTAGAATGGCGCTATCCACGGTACCTCCACCCAATCGTGCGGCCGTCGATAGCTGAATTCACTCCTCCTATTGACACGAAGTCGACGTCGCGAGGAACTGCGGTGAGCTTGCACGCGACGTCATTTATCGGTGCCTCCCGCTCGGCCCGGTCCACCAGCATCATTCCGGCCGTTTCCGCGGCCTCATCCGTTACCACGATTGCCCTCATCGTCTTGCTCTCTGTGTCGAGCCCTTCCGGCTCGACACCCAGGGTACTGATGATTTTCATGGCACTGTTTCCTCGTGTTGGTGAACCGGTAGTTTTCGTTGACGATTTCAGTTGTCGATCAACGGATAGAACTGGGTCCAGACGTCGTCTTTCTTAGCGCTCGCCCTGTGGCAGAACGCGCATTCCTCATTGGGCTTCACCTTGGCAGTCGCTGCCTTCGGCTCGTGGTGATTGAAATTGAAGTAGCCCCATCCTCCGGTGGCGGCATAGCGCTTGGAATCTTTGACCGTCACGTCGGCGCCATTCCACTTTCCGGGAAAGTAGCCGCGCCCGGATGCCTCGGTGCGCGATCCATCCGGGTTCTGCGCCGGGAGTACCAACTGCAGTTCCTTGAAGAAGATCGTTCCTTCGGGGAACTCGCCCGTCTTCTTGTAAATCGCGTATGAGCCCGGTTCGATGTAGACGTTGTGAAATTCGGGAAAATTGGCCTTGCCGCCGTTGAGCGCGTTGGGGGTGAGCGGTGAGCCGACGTACACCCACTCATGGAAATTCTTCGGCAGGATCAGATCGCCCGATGCCGTATATTCGGGGAGATAGCGCTTTCGCGTCTGTGCGCTGCTGTCATCGGATGATGGCTTGGCGAACGCGGCAGTCATGACAAACGCGCTGGAAACCACGGTGGCAATCAGTACGGAAGTACGCATACCTTATCTCCTTCTCTTCCACGGATAGTCGAGCGTTCATCCTAGCTGTGCTCGCGTGCTCTGCGGTCTCGAATTCGTTCTGATTCGTCCAAATATTCAATCGTCGGCCACACGCTATTCGAGTTGCCGCCATAATTAACTGCATGTTCGTATCCTCCTTATCTGTGCATGTGATTTTGGATTATTTGCTAGCTGTGCCTGCTATTGGCGTGGTCCATTCCAGGGTCCAACATACGCAACGGTCGTGGAATGCGCTTCCGCACCCCTGCAAGACCGCAACTCTGGATTCCGGAATCAGCGGCCTCTGCAGTTGTCGACTGCTTGCGGAAGGTAAGGAAACCAGAACGTGTGGGGTGATCTGAGGTGACGAGGCCACTGCGCAGTTGATAGCACTCAATTGCAAGAACCGGGCTGCCTTCGACGAGCGATTGTTCGTCCAGAAGCGAGTGCTCGAGGTCCAATACCTCAAATCGTTGGAGACGAACTGAGCGACGCCGGCAAATTTGATGACCGGCACACACCGGTTCAATTGGACCGGTATCGTCTAGCGTTTTCGTTTGTCGGGAGCAACAATGGCGCAGCCGATTGTGGAACCTTGCAGTCGCAACACTATGGATGCGAAACGGTGCCCGCAAGAACTCGGGCAAGAAGCGCCACGGCGCTGCCGGCGCATGGTGATCGTTGCCTGCGTACATGCGTCCTCAATGGCGTGCGTTCATAGACGGGGCGGCACTGACTGTCATCTTGCGGAGATTGCGGGCCGATTTCCGAGCGGACCTCGCCTCTGTCCAATGGATTCTCAACGGCTATGTGTTGGCGCTGGCCTCACTGACATTGATCGGTGGCGTTCTCTCGGATGTGTATGGCAAGGCGAGCATGCTTACGCTGGGCTGCATCCTGTTTGGTCTGGCGTCGGCGGTTTGTGCGCTGGTGCTTTCGCCGCTCTGGCTGATCGGTGCGACCCATCCGCGCAACGAGCGAAGCCAGGCGATCGGCTTGTGAGCGGCGGCATCGGCACAGACTACTGCAGGCGGTCCCGTCCTAGGTGGATGGGTTATTGCTGCAGTAAAGGCACTGGCGATCGAGCTTGCAATACGGCGAGCCGGATTGCGCAGCTTGCTGGCGTGGCGCTTGCGGTGGGTGTCGCGTCTTTCACGTCCAGCTACGAAGTCGGCCTCGCCGTGGCCACTGCCTTGACGCCGACATCGGCGAGAGCGGATGGCTCGCAAGCGACCTAGAAAGATTGGCTCCACCACTTCCTTTGACAGCGAAAAAAATGATCCTACCTCGGCAATTGGTTCCCGAACTGCGTGTTCCGACTCTTGCTCATGGCGAGTTTGATCTTGCCCATGACGCACCCGAGCGTTTCACGTTGATATCCTTCTACCGCGGGCTTCATTGCCCAATCTGCATGAAATATCTGCGTGACCTTGAATCGTTGGTTCCTGAGTACGGACGTCGCGGCACGAACGTCATTGCCATCAGTTCCGACAGTCCTGAGAGGGCCCAGGAGATGGCACGCAAGGTCAACGCCAACAAGTTGCGACTCGGCCATTCTCTGCCGCTCACGGTTGCGCGCCAGTGGGGACTCTATATCTCATCGTCGCGCGGAAGATCCTCGATTAACGTCGAAGAGCCGGCGCTTTTCTCGGAGCCAGGTGTGTTCCTCGTACGATCGGACGGTACCTTGTATTACGGTTCCGTTCAAACAATGCCGTTTGCGCGTCCGCTGTTCTCAGAGTTACTTCAATCGATTGACTTCGCCATCACCAAGAATTATCCGGCGCGTGGCGAGTATGCCGGTGTCCTTTGATAGGCAGGCAATCGGCGTCGGACTGCCTTAGACATGTCGTCATTTTCCAGTACCGGCGTGGAATACGGGCATGCGTTGCATGCTTTATCTTGCTCACGCGAACCCGGCAGAGATGGGATATGGAGTGCGAGATATGAGGCCATTGCAAGCGGAGCCCGTTGCGTAACTTACGAAGCTCGCCAAGGCGAACCTCGTGTTGCCGACGAAGGGCGTACGCAGTGGCTTCCGGCCGGTGCATCTGCCCGATCGGATTTCCGCGTACGACGTAGTGATGGTCATCGACGGTGGCAAGCTGTTGTTCGATTGCAAGGATACCCGGAGGTGTTGTCCGTTATTCGTTGGCAGCGACTGGGGCCGCCGGGGCGAACGCGAGGGGCGACGCCCGATCCATGCGGTTACGCAACAAGCGGAAGCGCTGATTTATGCGGAGTTCGGAAAGCACACGCTGCAGGATCTGGCAATGCACGCCCACCAGCGCCGCGTGCGACTACTGCACGCAGATTCTTACTGTTTGCAGGACTGCGTCGAGAGCCCGTGTCTACTCGAACTACGAATTCAAGGAAGGGTTGTGAATGCGATGAACGACGACGTCAAGGAACTGTTGGACCTGTTGACGGGCGAAACACTGCCGGAAGATCAGCTGGGTGCGATGGCGGCGCAGGTGCTAAAGACGTACGAGAACGCCAACGAGGAGCAGGACTGGCTGGCCGGGATCCGCTGCGAGGGCGGCGTACCGATGCTGCGACTGATGTACGGTATCTTCTATGCGCTGATGCGCGATGACCGTATCGCAACGTTCGGCCGCTGGCAGGACGTGCATCAGCAGCTCTGTGCCCGGTTCGAACGCCTCTTTCCGCCGGTCCCGGCATGGGTGAGTTATCAGCACGAGTACCTGTCCTGGGCGGAGACGGAATGCCACCGCCGCGGGTATGAACTGCTCGAGTATCCCGAATGCCTGACGGCCGACCTGCATGTGATGGTGGTCAGGCAAGCGCATACGCCTCGCCTCATCGAGCTTGGACGCCGGTTCGGCATCGGCTTCCGGCCCGCGTTCGACAGCCTGCTGGTGCAGATCCGCCGCGGTCGCTAGACGCCCTCACTTCCGGTTCATTCACGGGACTCCCGCCTCATTCAGTGTGGCGGCGGGCATGCCATTGTCGTTGCATCGGGAGGGGATTCCCGATTATATCCGTCGCAAGGGAAGACTCGTGAACAATACAACTGCCGGCGCACGCGCCCCGAAGCTGCCGTCGAAGTCGCGATCCAGCTTGCGATACGCAGGGCCGGCGTGGCTCGCGCTGGCATTGCTCGTAGCCGCCTGCGGCGATCAGGGCAAGTCGCTGGCCGACGCCCCGCGCCCCTCCGTCGATGTCGCCATGGTCCTGTCGAAGGAAGTGGTGCAGTGGGACGAATTCAACGGGCGGGTCAGCGCCGTGGAGACCGTGGAGGTCCGTCCACGCGTCACCGGCCACATCGATAACGTGGCGTTCAAGGAAGGCGGCGCGGTACGCAAGGGCGATGTGCTATTCGAACTCGACCGGCGCCCGTTCCGTGCGGCGCTGGATGCTGCCACCGCCGAGCTAGAGCGTGCGCGTGCCGCCGCTCAGAAGGCACATTTGCAGGACATGCGTGCCCAGTCGCTGATCGCCGACCGCGCCATGTCGATCGAAGAGGGCGAGTCGCGCCACGCTGCGCGTGTGCAGAGCGATGCCGATGTGCGAGCGGCCGAAGCCGCGGTCACCACCGCGCGTCTCAATCTCGAATACGCTACTGTCCGTTCGCCGATCGACGGCCGCGCGAGTCGGGCGATGCTGACAGCCGGCAATCTGGCCGTCGCCGACCAGTCGATCCTGACGTCGGTGGTGTCGCAGGATCCCGTGTACGTCTACTTCGACCCAGACGAGCACAGTTACCTCGGGTATCAGGCCAATGCGGCCCAAGGTGGCGGCAAGGAGGCCGACCTGAAGGTGCACATCGCGCTCGCCGACGAGCAGGGCTTCCCGCATGAGGGTATCGTCCGCTTTATCGACAACCAGCTCGATCCCGCCACCGGCACCATCCGCGCCCGTGCGATCATACGCAATCCGGGCCATACCCTGACGCCGGGGCTGTATGCGCGCGTCCGGTTCGCTCCGCGCGGCGCTGCCACGGTGAACCTCGTCGATGAGCGCGCGGTGCTGACCGATCAGGACCGCAAGTACGTGTACATCCTGGACAGCGGCGACAAGGCGGTACGCAAGGACATCGTGGTCGGCCGTGTGGTCGACGGGCTGCGGGTCGTCGAGTCCGGCCTGAGCCAAAACGACAAGGTCATCGTCTCCGGCCTGCAACGGGTGTTTTTCTCCGGCACGCCGGTTGCCGCGAACATGGTGACCATGGCCGCGGGCACGACCGCTCGGGCGTCCACGAGCAAGAACTGATGGGGCTGACGATGGATTTCTCAAAATTCTTCATCGATCGGCCGATCTTCGCGATCGTGCTTTCAATCATCATCTTTGGGGCGGGCGCGATCACGATACCGCTGCTGGCGTCCGGAGAATACCCGGAAGTCGTCCCGCCTACGGTCGTGGTGCAGGCCACCTATCCGGGTGCCAATCCGAAAGAGATCGCCGAGTCGGTAGCCGCGCCGCTGGAAGAGGCGATCAACGGCGTGGAAGGCATCATGTATATGAAGTCCGTGTCGGCGTCGAACGGCAACCTGCGGGTCGTGATCACATTCCCGCCGGGTATCGATCCCGACACCGCGGCCGTGCGAGTCCAGAACCGTGTGAGCCAGGCATTGAGCCGCTTGCCGGATCAGGTACGCCAGTTCGGCGTGACCACGCAGAAGCAATCACCGACGCCGTTGATGTACATGTCGTTGATTTCGCCCGATAACCAATACGATTCTCTGTATCTGCGCAACTACTTGGTGCTGCACGTCAAGGAGGAGCTGTCGCGAATGCAGGGCATTGGCGACATCGCGCTGTATGGCTCGGGGGACTACGCCATGCGCATCTGGCTCGATCCCAATAAGCTGGCGTCGCGCGGCCTGACTGCCAAGGATGCGATCGACGCCGTGCGGGGCCAGAACGTGCAAGTGTCGGCAGGTCAGCTTGGCGCCGAACCCTCGCCACAGACCACTGGCTACCTGATTTCGATCAACGTGCGGGGGCGGCTTCGCACGGAAGCCGAGTTCGGCAGCATCGTCGTCAAGAATGGTACCAATGGCCAGTTGGTGCGCTTGTCCGATGTCGCCCGCATCGAGTTGGCCTCGGGCGACTACAGCATGCGTGTGCTGAACGACAACGAGAATGCCGCCAGTGTCGGCATCTTTCTGTCGCCTGGCGCCAATGCCCTCGGGGTGGCTGACGCCGTGTACAGCAAGCTCGATCACCTGGCAAAGAGTTTTCCGCCGGGCATCAAGTATCGGGCGGTGTGGGATCCGACCGTATTCGTGCGCGACTCGATCAAGGCGGTTCAGCATACGCTGATCGAGGCGGTAATTCTGGTCGTGCTCGTGGTGATCCTGTTCCTGCAGACATGGCGCGCCTCCATCATTCCGCTGCTGGCAGTGCCGGTGTCGGTGGTGGGCACGTTCGCCTTCCTCTACCTGCTCGGCTATTCGATCAACACGCTGACGTTGTTCGGTCTCGTGCTCGCGATCGGTATCGTGGTCGACGATGCGATCGTGGTGGTAGAGAACGTGGAGCGCTATATCAAAATGGGCATGCATCCGCGCGAGGCCGCGCATCAGGCCATGCGTGAGGTGTCGGGACCGATCATCGCCATTGCGCTGGTGCTGTGCGCGGTCTTCGTGCCTATGGCGTTCCTCAATGGAGTGACGGGTCAGTTCTACAAGCAGTTCGCCGTCACCATCGCGATCTCGACGGTGATCTCCGCCATCAACTCGTTGACGCTGTCGCCGGCACTCGCCGCCAAGCTGCTGCGCGGCCATGGCGCGCCCAAGGATGCGCTGGCCCGCGTGATCGAGCGAATGCTCGGCTGGATCTTCCGGCCGTTCAACTGCTTCTTCCACCGCAGTTCCGACAGCTATGAGCGCTGTGTGGGACGCATCCTGGGGCGTCGCGGAGCGGTATTCGTAGTCTATGCGGTATTACTCGGCGCCACTACCTGGCTCTTTCAAGCGGTGCCGGTTGGCTTTATCCCGAATCAGGACAAGCTCTATCTGTTCAGCGGTGCCAAGCTGCCGGAAGGATCGTCGCTGGCGCGGACCGATGCCGTGACGCGTCAGATGGGAGAGATCGCCAAGGCCATTGATGGCGTGGACATCATCCCGGCCTATGTCGGCCTGAACGCGCTGCAGGCGACCAACACACCAAACGTATCGGCGTCGTACGTCATCCTCAAACCGTTCGATGAGCGCACACGTCACGCCACGGAGATCGTTGCGGAACTGAACGCGAAGTTCGCCACCATCAAGGAGGGATTCACCTATGCGCTGATGCCGCCGGCGATCGAGGGACTGGGCAACGGTTCCGGCTATTCGCTATACCTGAAGGACGTGGGCGGGCTTGGCTACGGGAAGTTGCAAGAGGTACTGAGCAAATTCCAGGCGGCCGTCGCACAAACACCTGGCATGACCTATCCAGTCAGCGCATATCAGGCGAACATTCCACAGCTGGAGGTCGATGTGGATCGAGACAAGGCACGTGCGCAAGGCGTGGCGCTGCCCGACCTGTTCGACGCGCTGCAGACCTACCTCGGTTCGGTCTATGTCAATGACTTCAACCTGTTTGGGCGCGTCTATCGCGTGATGCTGCAGGCCGATACCCAGTATCGGCAGAAGGCGGAAGACATCGGAAACCTGCGTGTGCGCAACGCCAGCGGCGAAATGGCGCCGATCAGTGCCATGACGACGATCCGGCAGACCTATGGCCCCGACCCGGTGGTGCGCTACAACGGCTATCCGGCTGCTGACCTGATCGGCGACGCCGATCCTCGGATCCTGTCGTCGGCGCAGGCCATCGACAAGCTGAAGGAGATCGCCGCCAACGTGTTGCCGCCAGGAATCGAACTCGAATGGACGGACCTGAGCTATCAGCAGGTGACGCAGAGCCATGCCGCACTGATTATATTCCCGCTCGCAGTCTTGCTTGTGTTCCTGGTCCTCGCCGCGCTGTACGAAAGCTGGAGCCTGCCGCTGGCCGTGATCTTGATCGTGCCGGTTTGTATTTGCGCGGCCTTGCTGGGAGTCTGGCTGGGCGGCGGTGACAACAATGTGTTCGTGCAGATTGGCCTGGTGGTGTTGATGGGGCTGGCCTGCAAGAACGCGATCCTGATCGTCGAGTTTGCGCGCGAACTGGAAATGCAGGGTAAGGGCATTGTCGAATCGGCGCTGGAAGCGTGCCGCCTGCGGCTGCGCCCCATCGTGATGACGTCGGTCGCATTCATTGGTGGATCCGTGCCGCTGCTCGTCAGCACTGGAGCCGGCAGTGAAGTTCGGCAGGCCACCGGTGTTACCGTATTCGCAGGCATGCTGGGCGTGACGTTGTTCGGGCTGTTCCTGACACCGGTGTTCTATGTGGCGCTGCGCAAACTGGCAACGTGCGCGGCACGCAAGGAAGTCGCCAGTCACGAGAGCGAAGGTGTAGCTACGACGGAATGATGGACCCAATCGCGCGCCAATTCCGGAGCTCGACTTCGCGCGTTTCGCGGACGCGAGCGTCCCGCATTCGCAGTTGTGCACTGGACCGCAGCGGCGGCGAGCGAAGACGCATGTCCGACTGAGAGGTGCACTGCCACCGTCCCTTCCTGGCGTAGCCGCGATGCCGAGACAAGTGTTGCTGATGGTGAGCAGAAGATTCTCTCGCCGCGTAGCCTTGCAGCAGACGCTTCCACGGTGCCAATACCTCAGGCGCGACGCGGCCTCGCAAAGATCTCAGCTGTTGTTTGGTTGCCGTATCCCTCGAAGTGAGATCGGTTACGGCCACATTCGCAGCGTGTTCCGTTTGAGCGCAATTGTGACTAACGATGCTTCCGGTGTGCCTCCGAGTGTGTCGTGAGCCACGTGCTCAAAGGTGCTGGTCAGCAATCGCGCCTCTAGCGCTTTGTCAGACTTCACACGAGGAACGACGCGAAAAATTGCAGGCACTATTGGCCTTTGCGCGCGCGACGGCGCCATTGCCCCGGCGTCATCCCCATCGCATCGGCAAACACCCGACGGAATGCCGATATAGATTGATATCCGACCGACTCAGCCACGGCATCGGCAGTCCGTGCCGGCTTCGTCAGCTCGTTGGCGGCCAAGCTCATTCAAATATCCGTCAATAGCTCCATGGCTGAGCGGTCAAGCTTGTCTTGAAAGTGGCGCATGAAGGTAGCACGCGACATGCCGCAAAACTGGGATAGTTCACGCAGAATCCAGGGGCGCGCCGGATCAGCGAACATTGGTGAAATGGCGGGCGCGAGTCGTGAATGGGCGGCGAGCGACAACAAGCCTATTGGAGCTTGCTCGGATTTGCTCGCCGTGCGTAATACCAGTGTGAACAGCGCCGCGCTAAGCGCGTTGAGCATGGCAGATCCACCAGGCTCGTCGATGACGGTCTCCATGCGCATCAGTCCAACGAGACTCGCTAGGAGATGTGGAGCGGACACGATGCCTTCTTCATCAAGGCCGTCCATGGCAGGTACCACTAGAGTCGCAGGAAGATAACCACGAGTCAACCGATCGTGGGGCGCTCCGATGAAAAATCGTCCGCACAGGAGATCTAGCTGTTCATCGACGCCGCTATTTTCGCTAATCATCCATCCTGCGGAGCCGTGACGGTTGAACGTACTCCAGTTCTCTGGCTGTCCCCGTTCCCGAATCGTCGATAATGGCGCGCCCCTCGACCACTACGTGGTAGGGGACCCCTGTGCAGCGGCCTGAACCCATACCGTACGCCATGGTGCGCCGTAAACGCAGCGGACCTCCGGCTGTCCGGTGACGGCGATGATTTGCAGAAGATGGCTCAGCCAGTCGATTTGGGACATAAGTCCTCAAGAACTTGATCGATGGCTAGTAGGATATGGTGCTGCTCGCAGTGGATTCTGTCGCAAGAAGATTGTGTTCGTAGGTTTCGAAGAATTTCGATGCCGACTTCGCGTCGAATGAAGGCACATTGTGGAGGTCAATGAAACCACCGGCGCGCTGTCCATGGCTCCTTCTAGCCCGACTCTGGTGACGGTGTTGACGCGGCTTTCGGGTGACGCTGCGACGACCTCTTGGCCGCCGCAGTGCAGAATCCAAACGGTCTTGGAGCCAATCAGACCAGTGCCGGCGATCACGAGTATCTTAACGGCTCAAATTCTTTCATCTGTCGCCAGACGAGGTGCCCTTGCAACGACCGTCAGGTCGATCGCTGCGAGCGCCTTCTCCCTTGCTAATGTGGCTTGGTCCTGATCGAGGAATGCGGTCGCCTGTATCGGGAAGAATTGCAGGGTATTCAGCCCAATGGAGCCCAGCACCGTCGACAGATACGGCGTGAGAAAATCGGGCTGGGTGGCTCGCTCGCCAGTAAAGACACCACCGGAAGCGACGCCAATAAACACTGGACGATCACACAACATTCCCACCTTCCCGGCCGGCGTCGACATGAAGGTGCGTCCGGCTCGAAGGACTTGGTCGATCCACGCCTTGAGGACCGACGGAACGGTGAGGTTGTGCATGGGCGTACCGATGACAATCATATCGGCTGCCTCGACCTCCCGAATAAGCGCTTCGGAAAGATCAAGCGCACCCCTCAGCGGGGTTGCCAACGTGGCCGGCGTCGACAGGGTAGTCGTGTAGTCGGGCGCAGCGTGCGGCAACGGGGCGGTGGCCAAGTCTCGCCGACTGATGCTCGCGTCGGGGACGACCCGAAGAAGCTTTCTGACGATCGCCGCAGAAAGCTGACGGCTATGCGATTCCGGACGTGGGCTGCAATCAATATGGAGGATGTTCATGCGATGGCTCTCCATAGTTCAACGTCAATCACGACTGTTTTCATGCGTTTTCCCCCTTTGAGTATCTGTTGGCTTTCGGCGACACGCCGCACGTTTATTGAGGGCTGACCTGCGCCGGCGTCTCTGGTCAAGAGCTTCCGGGCTCTGCGTTAGCTCGCATCGATGGCACCTTTCGGGACTCTCAGAGAGGGTCGATGCGAGCGGGTACAAGTCGGTTAGATCGAGCCAGCCGGCGTAACGGCGGGAAAGTCCTTCTCGGGATCGAACACGTTATTGAAGAAATTCGTCAGGGAGTACATGGCGACCAGCGCGACGATCTC
>NZ_FMYZ01000023.1 GCF_900101625.1 Cupriavidus sp. YR651
CGCCCAGCGCCGGCGCGGCCCACGAGGTGGTCTTGAAGAAGGTGGTGGGGATGATGTTCTGGATCTGCGGGGTGCCCGGCAGCGAGTCCATCGTGAACGAGAACGCGCCCAGCGCGATGGCGCCCGGCATCAGGCGCTTGGGGATGTTGCTCTGGCGATAGAGTTCGGCGGCAAACGGATAGACCGCGAACACCACCACGAACAGGGACACGCCGCCGTAGGTGAGCAGCGCGCAGACCGCGACGATGACCGCATTGGCGCGCGAGCGGCCGATGTAGCGGATGGCGGCGGCGACGATCGACTCGGAAAAGCCCGAGAGCTCGATGACCTTGCCGAAGACGGCGCCGAGCAGGAACACGGGGAAATAGAGCTTCACGAAGCCGACCATCTTCTCCATGAAGATGCCGGAGAACACCGGGGCGACGGCCGAGGGATCGGTGAGCAGCACGGCGCCGAGCGCGGCGATCGGCGCGAACAGGATCACGCTGAGTCCGCGATAGGCGGCAAACATCAGGAACGCCAGCGCGGCGAGCACGACAACAAAAGACATGAGGTCTCCTATGACGCAAACGATCGGCGCGCCGCGCAGGGCGGCCGCCGATCTTGTAACCGCGCTGACGACGACGGGCGCGGCAAGGCGGATGAGCCGCCGACTTTGCCATAGGTTCCGGGCATCGCGCATTGGGGTAGCGCAAGGACGCGACGCCTCGAATGCGTTCCTGCGCCTGCCCGGAAGACACGCGATGACATATCGCGATGACATTCCCGCAAAGACATTCACCGATGCTGGTGACGAAACTCCTGCGTCTGCCCGCCATAGCCATAGGCGGCCGCACGCGCATCGATGACGTAGATATATGACACGGTATTCACATCGCCGATGACCTCTGACAGCGCAGCGAAGGCTTCCTTCAGAAACTGTGCCTTCTCCGCCTTGGTATTAGTCTCGTCGGTCACGCTGATATCAAGCTGGAACGCATTGCGCCCGGTGGTGTGCTCGGACAGCGGCTTGCCGGCGATGATCCATTGCTCGCGCGGCACATATTCCACGACGGTGGCGATCAAATTGGCGTCCTTGCCCAGGACGCGTTGCGTGAGTTCGGCCACGGTGGCGGCGGCGCGGCGGGTCAGTTCGGCATCGGGCCGACCGGAGATCTGCAGGGCGATGTGGGGCATGACGGGCTCCTTGATGACTGGAAGTTGTGGAACATGTTTGTGCTGCGGTGATGTCATCGTAGTGCCCGGTCTTGCATCGGAAAAGCGGGAATTTGCGATACTATCCATCGGAAATACCGGATCATCTGTATCACGGTGCCGGGCATCCTGTTGGAAGACCAGACGCGGAGCATGTCATGCGTGGATTCGAGACCGATCAGCTGAAAACCTTTGTCACGGTGGCGGACAGTGGCAGTCTGTCCGCGGCGGCGCCTCGCCTGTTCCTGTCGCAGTCTTCCGTCAGCGAACAGTTGCGCAAGCTGGAGGAGCGCGCCGGTGTGCCATTGCTCACGCGTGGCAAGAAGGGCGCCGCCGTGACGCCTGCCGGGGCGCGGTTGCTGGAATACGCGCGGCGCATCCTGACGCTCAATGAACTGGCGATGCAGGAGCTGCGCGGGCGGTCGCTGAATGGCGAGCTGCGGCTGGCCGTGACCGACTACTTTCGCCCGGGAGAGATCGCCGGCATGTTGCGCCGGCTGCGCGACCGCTATCCGTACCTGAAGCTGCACGTCACGGTCATGAAGAGCGCCGCCATCGAGGCGTCTGCGGAACTCGACGCCTTTGATATCGGCGTCAGCATGCGGCTGCTGGGTGTACGCGCAGGCGACAAGGCCGGTCGATCGGAAAGGACGGCCGGGACGGTGCTGCGGCGGGAGGAACTGGCGTGGGTGGCCGCGCCGGAGATGGCCGATGCACCAGCGTCTGCGCTGCCATTGGTGCTCTTGCCCGATACCTGCTCCATGCATCAGTTCGTGGTGCAACTGTTGATGCGCAGGAAGCGCGAATTCGAGATTGCGCATTCGGCATCGGGCGTGGCTGGCTTGCATCTGGCGCTGGCGGCGGGGCTGGGAATTTCGTGCCTCAATGCGTCGGCGGTCGGGCCGGGGGTGGCCCCGCTGGATGCCGCGGCGATTACGCGCTGGCGTCTGCCCGCGCTGCCGACGGCCGAGTTTTACCTGCTGCCCGCGCGCCCCGGCGAATCCGAATTCCTCGAGCAGGCGCGGCAGGCCCTGGCCGAGCAGTTTGGCTAAACCCTGACTCTGAAAAACTCCGAGTAATCGGGTGACGATTTTTGCGGCTTATTTACCACTTTCAGCCAATATCCCTCGGCTGGGACGAGGATAAAGACGTGATGATTTGACCGCTCATGGCCCAGTAAATGATAATGCGTCGCGTTTGCACAAGATCATTACAACGCATTACAGGGAAAAATGAGCCAAAAGCCACACGCTGTGCGGACTGCCGTCATGGCATTGTTCGCCGCCCAAGCCTTGCCTGCCGGCATCGCCTACGCCCAGACCACGCCGCAGGATCTCCCGGCGGTAACCGTCAAGGCGGATATCAGTCGCGAACTCGGCGACGGTTACAACCCGCCCAACGCGGTCAGTGCGACCAAGACTGAAGCGCCGCTGCGCGATATTCCGCAGACCGTCAACGTGGTGACCAACGAGGTCATGCGTGACCAGCATGCCAATTCATTGCAGGACGCGCTGAAGAACGTGCCGGGCGTCTCCTTTTCCACCGGCGACGGGCAGCGAGACCAGGTGTCGATCCGAGGTTTCACGGCGATCGCCGACCAGTTTGTCGATGGTATTCGCGATGACGCGCTGTATTTCCGCGACCTGTCCAACGTGGATCGCGTGGAGGTCATCAAGGGTCCGGCCGCCGTACTGTATGGCCGTGGCTCCTCGGGCGGCCTGATCAACCGGGTGACCAGGAAGCCGGGCATCGACGTGGCCGATTTCAGCTTCAGCTACGGGTCCTGGGCGGACAAGCGCGCGGAGGTCGACGTGGGCAAGGTTCTTGGCAACGGTGCCGCCGCCTTCCGCGTGACCGGTGCCCTGGAGGATGCCGACAGCTACCGTTCCCAGCAATTCCTGCGCCGCTCGACCATCGCGCCGTCGGCGGAATTCCGTCTGGCCCCGCAGACCACGGTGCTGCTGCAGATGGACTACCTGGAAGACAAGCGTGTCACCGACTTCGGCATCCCGGCCTACAAGGGCCGCCCGGTCAACGTGCCCGCTTCCACGTACTACGGCGCGGCCAATGCGCGTGATGTCGATACCTCGGAGTCGCGCGTGTATTCCGGCACGGCGACGGTCAACCATCGCTTCAACGAGAACTGGTCGATCCGCAACGCCACGCGGTACTACCACTATTCGCTGAACCGCAACAACACACTGACGGGTTCGGTCAACGAGGCCGCGCAGACGGCGTCGTTCAACCGGTCCAACGTGTATCGGGAGGAACACGGCTGGTTCAACCAGACTGACCTGACCCAGAAGGCCACGTTGTTCGGCATGCAGCACGAACTGCTCTACGGCGTGGAAGTCGGCCAGCAGAACAAGGACCTGGTCAATTACTCGCGCAACAACGTCGCCACCGTCAATCTGTTCAACCCGGTGCTGCCCGTGCTGCCGCTGCTGGTCGGCGGCGCGCCGGCGGCCAACAACCTCGGCATCTTCAAGACGCTGGGCCTGTACACGCAGGACATGATGACGCTGACCGAGCACTGGAAGGCGCTGGTCGGCGTGCGGTACGACCGCTTCGAGCAGGAGACGATCGAGCGCCGGCCGGGGCAGCAGAATCTGTCGCGTACCGATAACACCTGGAGCCCGCGCGCGGGGCTGGTGTGGCAGCCGTCGAAGGCGCAGTCCTACTACGTGTCCTGGAGCCGCTCGTACCAGCCGTCCGGCGAGAACTTCTCGCTGGCCGCGAACAATGCGGAGCTGGAGCCCGAAACCACCAACAACGCCGAGGTGGGCGCCAAGTATGATTTCCTGGATGGCAAGGCCAGCACCACGGTGTCGGTATTCCGTCTGGAGCGCACCAATATCAAGGTGGCGAATGCCACTGGCACGGCGCTGATCCCGATTGGCGAGCAGCGCACCGATGGCGTGGAACTGACCGCCGCAGCCGAACTGGGTCAGGGCTGGAAGGTGCTGGCCGGCTATGCGTACCTCGATGCCGAAGTCACCAAGTCCTCCGCGGCCTTCCAGGGCAAGCGCGCGACGCTCACGCCGCGCCATGCCGGCAATGTGTGGCTGACCAAGTCGCTGGGCCACGGATTTGGCGTCGGCGGTGGCCTGAACCTGGTGGGCGCGCGGATGGCCGACCCGGCCAACACCGTGACGCTGCCGGGCTATGTGACGGCGGACATGATGGCCTGGTATCGTCGCGGACCGTTCGAGGCCCAGTTGAACTTCTACAACATCTTCAACCAAGGCTATATCGTGTCCGCGCACGGCTCCAACGCCAACCTGAACATGCCGGGTGCGCCGCGCAGCATGGTGGCCACGCTGCGGTATCGGATGTAACGGCGGAAGGGAAGGGCGCCATCCCCTGCGCAAGCACTATCCGGGGTGGCACCGCCGGCGTCACGACACTCCGGACGCAAATGACAAAACGGCCGGCGGAGCGATCCGTCGGCCGTTTCCGTTTTGCGGGGCGAGCAGGCTTGCAGGCCTCAGGTCTCGCTCCACTGCCGCAGCAGGTTGTGATAGCAACCCACCAGGCTGCGGCGCGCCCGATCGTCCGCATTGGTCTGGTTCAGCGTCTGGATGGCGTTGTCCATGTCGAACAACAACGCGCGCTGGCCGTCATCCCGAATCAGGCTCTGGATCCAGAAGAAGCTGGCCAGCCGGGTCCCGCGCGTGATGGGCGTGACCTGATGCAGGCTCGTGGCGGGGTAGATCACCATGTCGCCAGCCGCCAGCTTGACCGAATGCATGCCGTAGGTGTCTTCCACCTGCAGTTCGCCACCGTCATAGCTGGCCGGGTCGGACAGGAAGAGCGTCGCGGAAATGTCCGTGCGCAGCTTGCGGCCGTTGTGGGGATGGATGCGTACGCTGCCGTCCACATGGGCACCGAAGGTCATGCCTTCGCCGTAGCGGTTGAACATCGGCGGGTAGACGATGTTGGGCAGCGCGGCGCTAATAAATAGCGGGTTGCGTTCGAGCGCGGCCAGGATCAGGTGCTGGCATTGCACCGCCACGTCGGAGTGCTCGTCGATCTGCTGGTTGAACTTGACCGGCGCGCCGGAGTAGCCGGCCGTGACGCGGCCGTCCACCCAGGCGTCGCCAGCGTGCTCCAGCTGCTGAACCAATGCGGCCAGCTGTTCGGCGTTGAGAACCTTCGGAATACAGACAAGCATGGAGTTATCCTGAACGGGACCGCCGGCCAGCGGCGGCCCCGCCGGCGCTTACATGCGGTAGGTGACGGACAGCATGGCCGTGCGGCCCGTGCCCGGGACCGAACGACCGCCATCCGACTGGATCAGCGCATCGTAATACTTCTTGTCGAAGATGTTGAACAGGTTCAGGCGTACATCGTACTTCGGCTGATGGTAGGCGATCATGCCATCCCAGCGGACGAAGCCGCCCACCTGCACCGTATTCGTGTTGTTGGCGAAGCGCTCCGACATATAGAAGGCGCCGCCGCCGACTTCCCAGCTCGGCAGGATCGAGTAGCTGGTCCATGCGGTGGCCGTGTGCTTGGGCGTGTTGGTGGGTACCTTGCCCTGCGTGCCGGCAGCGATGCCGTTCTTGATCTCGGCGTCCAGGTACGTGTAGCCGGCGAATACCTGCCACTTGGACGTGATCCGGCCGGTGACACCGGCGCGGAAGCCGTCGACCTGGATCTTGCCGGTCAGTGCGTAGGTGGTGGCATCGATCTGGCTGCGGGCGTTGTCCTTGGTGATGCGGAAGAGTGCCGACGTCACCGACAGGTTTCCGTCCATCAGGTCCCACTTGGCGCCCGCTTCATACGCCTTGTTCTTTTCCGGATCCAGCGAGGTCTGCCCCACCGTGCCGACCAGTTGCTCCAGCGACGGGTTGAACGACGTGCCATACGACACGTAGTAGGACTGCTGCTCCGTCGGCTGCCAGATGCCACCCAGGCGCACGCTGGTGTAGTTGACGGTCTGGTCGGCATTCGCCAGCGCCGTGTTGCCACGGGTATTCGTCGAATTCACCGAGTTGGTGATGCTGGCGATGTAGCGGTCATAGCGCACGCCGGCCACCGCCTTCCATTGCTTGGTGAACTCGATCGAATCGTTGGCGTAGACGGCGATCGTGTTGGCCGAACCGCCCTGCAGGTTGCCCACGCTCGTCGGCACGTTGGCGGGCGAGTCGCGATACACCGGATCGACGACCGGCGTGCAGGCGACGTAGCCCGAGGTGCCGGCGGCGGCCGTAGCCGTCGCGGGCGGGTTCAGGGGCGTGTTGCCGCAACTGCCGTTCCGGTAGTAGTTCTGGTTGTTGTAGCCATCGTGGCCGAGCTCGACGCCTGTCAGCAGCGTGTGCTTGACCGGTCCCGTATCGAACTTCGCCGTCAGCTCGGTCTGGTTGAAGATCGAGTAGTCGCGGATGTTGCGATCGTGGCTCTGCTGGCGCACAAAGAGCTGCGACAGCGGCAGGTTGGTCGTCGTCAGCGGCGTGAAGGCCCCTGCGGCGTTGACCGACCCCACGGCGTTCGGCGCAGTCTCCCGGGCATTCGTTTCCACATAGTTGAATGCGGTCTGGTTGCGCAGACGCAGGTTGGGCGAGAACTTGTGGTCGACGCCGGCCGACAGCGAAGCGATGTTCTGGCGCGTGCGGTCATTGTTGAAACCGTAGAACGTGTTGCGGTCGACATTGACCGGGTGGCCGTTGATGGCCGGCAGGCCGTAATCGGGCGAGTCTTCGTTGTGCTGGAGCAACGCGGACAACGTGATCTCGGTGGAGGTGCCGATGCCATAGCGCCACGACGGCGCGATGCCGAAGTCCTGCACCTGCATCTCGTCGCGCGTGCTCGGCTTGCCGTCTTGCGCCATGGCGGAAATGCGGAACGCCGAGGTGTCGCCGGTGGGCGTGTTGACGTCGGCGGTCGCGCGCACGAGGCCGTTGGTCGTCACGGAACCGGTGACTTCCGTGGCGGCCTTGAGCGACGGCTTCTTGCTGACCTGGTTGATCACGCCGCCGGTGGAGCCGCGGCCGAACAGCATCGACGACGGGCCCATCAGCACTTCCACCTGGTCCAGCGCAAAGGTGTCGCGGTAGTACTGGCCGCGGTCGCGGAAGCCGTCGAGGTAGATGTCGGTGCGCGCGGAGAAACCGTTCAAGTTGATGTTGTTGCCGATCTGCCCGCCTTCGGCGCCGCCGATCGTGATGCCGGGTACGTTGCGCAATGCATCGGCGAGCGAACTCACGCCCTGTGACGTCATCAAAGCCTTGTTCACGATGGTCACGGACTGCGGCACGTCGCGCAGGTCGGCCGGCAGCTTGGACAACTGACTGCCACTCGAGTTGAAGTCCTCGCGTGATGCCGAGCCCTGGACCGTGATCTCGCGCAGCGTGGGCGGAGCGGCCTCCGCAGACGTGGCAACAGGCGTGGCAGGCGGCGTCGCGGACTGCGGAGCAGGTGCCTGCTGGGAGAAGGCTGCGGGGGCTGCAAACAGTGCCACCAGCGCGGTGGCCACGGGGGTGCGGCGAATCATTGTCAGGTCCAGTTCGCCCCTCGTGAGACGGGCCCGATCCGTCCTCTGCCGCCGGACGCGAAGCGATGCGCGGTCCGACGTGTGTGAGGGGCATGCATATGGCGGGCGTGCCGGAATATAAATGCGAACGATTCGTGTTGCAATTCGCGTTGCGCGCCCAACACAGACAGCATATGACCGCATTGAATGTTTCAATGCTCACACATGTGAAGTAATAAACAGCCTATTAAGGCGCTTTGCATCTGAGTGCTGACCACATTGATACCAAATCGGCACAAAAAAGGCCTGCACGTCGCGGGCCGCCTTCCATACATTTGGTCACCCGGCAGGGTGGCCTCATCCAAAATTCATCCTTTTTTATCCTTAATCGGCCGCCACGCTTGCATTCCTTGCGATATGGCCGAGGCGCTCGCGCCCGGAATTGAGGAATGCCACAAAGCCCTCCACGGAGCCGCGGCCGGCTCGATGCCGTTCGGCACCAGGTGATCACGGACCTCCTGCGTCTGCGTGCCGGCAGAGAGTTCAGCGTTCAGCTTCCTGATGGTCGCCGCGTCGGTGCCCTTGGGCGCGAAGATGCGGACTTCGGGCATACGCTGATCCGCGATGGTGGGGATGTTGGGAGCGGCCGTCATGCGCCAGTCCCACGTGGCACTCGGTGCCTTGAGTTGGCCCGCCTTGATCTCCGGCGGCACCACGACGCTTGCTTCAGAGGTTGCTGCCACCTGACCACCGATCACTGCGGTGATGCTCTCCGATCCGCTCTTGTCAGGCACCACGAACTGTTGCGCGCCTTTCTCCTTGAGCATCTCTTCGACGAAGTGTGGCGTGCGGCCGCTGCCGGCGATGGCAAACCGCGCACCAACTTGCTTCGTCGAGTACTCGATCAGTTCCTTGAGGTTGCTCATCGGCAACGACGGCGGCGCGACGAGAGCGTTGGCGCCGCTCGGGCATGAATGGCACGACGAACTTGGTCACTTGATTCCACCAGGCGTCGGCAGCATGCGCCGTGGCAGTGAGCGGGGAGGGTGGCGAGTGCGATGGCCAGCGCGTGGCCGCGACGGAACGCGCGCATGCTTGTCTCCCGCATCTATTGTGAGAAGACGCGAAACCGATCTTGCCGACGGCAGCTGTCAAGTTTCTGAAACGGGATGGTGCAGCGGAGCTGGCGCCTGGCGGTCCACCGCAGATGGTTGCCGGCGCCCGCATTGCTGGATTGGACCGCAAGCGTCGCGCCTCTCCGAAAGGAGCGGGAGCCGACGAGCTACGCAACCACAAGCGTTTGTCGCGCCCCACGACTTCTCCGCACGAGCTGTGCGGAAATCCGGCTGGGAGAGCGTGCCGTGCCGGCCGGTTCGGTTGCGCTCGCGGCCAGTCACAACAGCGTCGTCACCCAAACAGATGACCTATCAACGATCGCGTTCCCAGGTCTGCGTACGACCGATCAGGCTGATGCCGATGAAGCCGCGCACGTTGAGCTTTTTGCCATCATCGGCCAGCGACATCTTGCACTTGTAGAGCTTGCCGCTCTCCGGATCCAGGATCTCGCCGCCGCTCCATTCGTTGTCGCCGGTCTTGCGCAGCCCGGTGAGCAGCGTCATGCCGATGATCGGCTGGTCCTTGCGAGCGTCGGTGCATTTGTCGCAGACCTTGGCCGGGCCTTCGGTCTCGGTCAGGCTCTTCAGGAGCTTGCCACTGTAGACACCGTTCTTCTCGGTGATCTCGATCACGCCGCGCGGCTTGCCGGTGCTGTCGTCAATCGTCTTCCACATGCCCGCAGGCGACGCTTCTGCGAAGGCGACGGCACTGACGGCGAAGGCGGCCGCGAACACGGTCGCGCGCAGCAGGGTTCGGGGGGCGGTAATGCGCATGGAGCTCTCCAGTTCAGTGTCGCGATGGCAGGCTAGCCATTCGCGGCGCGTGTCTTGCCGGGCGGTGCGATCGCGACGTGCCTGGCGCGCGATGGCGGCAGGCATGTCGCGTGGCGTCCGGATGTTTGCGAGGCGATGTCTCGCCCATCGATCGGCATTGGCGGCGCGCGATGCCAATCTACTGGCGGGCGCACCGCGCTGCAATCTCCAACACCCGTTTGCGCACGCACCAGCCGGTACTGTACCGCGTGCCGCATTCGCCCGCGTGGCGCCGGTTTGCGGGGATTTTGTCATGCAGCATTTCGCACCTGTAACGAGACCCCGAAGCAATCCTCTAGCGGAACGGCGACTGGCGTGTCGGCACCACAGTCGACGAACATCGCGTCACAGTCGAGGCGGAGCGGGCCGGCATCGGAGGCGCTGTCGTTGCCGACCACACACCGGTTGTCGGCGCGCATCCGACAGGTGAGGGTCGAATGGCGGTCGCCAGGCATCCGCTGCATCGGTGAGAACCCCAAGCCGACGATTCTGACGAGGTCGTGGTGCATCCGATGTCGACGGATCTCGATGTGCGACTGGCGCGTGTGGTCACACGCGTGGGAGATCGCGGCGACCACCCCGAGGCAACGTCGTCATCGACGCCGAACAGACGCGCGTGCATCGAGATGACGACCATCGCGACGTCGATCGACGTCGCGAATCGTGTCGAAGTTGGTCGATGCTGAGGGCGCGTTGTGACAAACCGTTGCGTTGACGCATCACTCTTTCGTCGCACTCGCGCAACTGTCTGATCGACGCACGCGGACAACATCGCAACACACGCGTCGTCATCGGCGATGCGCGTTCGTCGTCGTGCGTGAGCGGTGCGTGATGGCAGTGCGAGATGCCGCCCCGATGCGTGCGCGTGGTCTCGCACGAAAGCAGCGTCACAACCGCGCGTGACAATGACGACTGCCGCGAAAGCCACGATACATGCGGGTTTCCGGGAGACGGATGTGCGCGCGATCGTGTGCGGCGGCGGTGCGCGAGACGTGCGTCGCGTGTGCCGCCGATGGTCGTGAAGAGGGGCGTGAATGCGTGTTGCCGAAGGGCGCGCGACCGCATCGAAACATGATGCGAAGCACCTCGCGATGGAGCTTCGACGGACGTGAGAATGTCGACGTGGAGGTGGGTGTCGATGGTGTTGTCATCGCGATGCGTGCGTGGAGTAGATCGACTCGCGCGCGCACGCAAGTTTTTTTGCACTTTTTTCTTAACATCATCGAACAAACGAATTATGATTCGCCTTGACAAGAGTCTCAGTTCATTGCATCGACGATTCGCAAGCAAGACGTCACGATGAGCGCGATGCTTCGATGCAGTGATTGGGGTAGCCGAGGAGCACCAGAACTTTGACGCAGACCGAGCCGAACCGGCTTCTTAAAACGCGTGCAGTCTCCTGTAGCCCAGTAACGGGATGGGCGAGCTACCTCCGAATGATTGCCGTCTGCCGTGCGCGAGGCCATGCCCGCACCGCAGGCCTGCTGTCTGATATCTCCTCTTTCCAGGTCGTGCGCCGACAAGACGGGCGGCGCGGGCCAATCGAATATTCCAGGGTGCGGCACGCCCCGGAAACCCGCCTGTGGGCTGGCTTTGCCGCCTGCGGGGGTGTTTCGCGCTGCCGCCTGCACACCGCGTATCGCGGTGTCCCTGCCACCGAATTCATTAGCGTGCGGACGAGGTTGTGCCGTGCGCCGATGAATCGCTCGCTCGACTGGGGTCATGCGGTATCGCACCTCGGGTCGGTCGGGTCGCCAACTTAGGTCATTCGATATTTCACGTTAGTGAAGGAGTTATCCATGGCAACTGCTGCAAAGAAAAAGCCGGCGGCTAAGAAAGCCGCCAAGCCGGCCGCCAAGAAGGCTGCTGTGAAGAAGGTCGCCGCCAAGAAGGCTGCTCCGGCCGCCAAGAAGGCTGCTGCCAAGAAGGTCGCCACCAAGAAGGTAGCTGCCAAGAAGGTAGCCGCCAAGAAGGCACCGGCCAAGAAGGCTGCTGTGAAGAAGGTAGCTGCCAAGAAGGTTGCAACCAAGAAGGTTGCCGCCAAGAAGGCAGCACCGGCCAAGAAGGCCGCGGTGAAGAAGGTTGCAGCCAAGAAGGCCCCGGCCAAGAAGGCCGCTGCCAAGAAGGTTGTAGCCAAGAAGGCTGCACCGGCCAAGAAGGCTGCTGCCAAGAAGGCCGCACCGGCCAAGAAGGCTGCCGCCAAGAAGCCGGCTGCGAAGAAGGCTGCTGCGAAGAAGCCGGCTGCCAAGAAGGCTGCCGCCAAGCCTGCCGCTGCGCCTGCCGTTGCGCCTGCTGCTGCTGCCAAGACTGCGCTGAACCCGGCTGCAGCCTGGCCGTTCCCGACGGGCAACCGTCCGTAATCGCTTCGCCTCGTGCGAACGATCACAACCGGGAATCGCCAGGGCACGCATCGCGTGCCGCACTGACCGGATACGCTGTATCCGGTCCGCAAGACGCCAGTCTTGCCGACCCGCCGATGGCATCTGCCCGGCGGGTTTTTTATTGCCCGCGCCCAAAGAAAAACGCCGCGGCCTGGTGGCACGCGGCGTTCGTCCGGAAGCGGTTCGGCGGTTCAGTGGGTGACGCGGGTCACGCCTCCCGATGACAGCAGACGCACGCGCTCGCCGGGGCGGAATGCCTCATCGGCTTCCTGCGTAATCGCGCGCATTTCGCCGTTGTCCAGGCGCACGGTGATCTCCAGCCCGCGGCGCTGCTGGATGCGATTCTCGGCCGCGCTGCCGGCAATGCCACCCAGCACGGCGCCCAGCAGGCCCGCCGCGACGGCACCGTTGCCGCCACCGATCGTGCTGCCCGCCGCGATGCCGCCGATCGCGCCGCCGGCCAGCGTACCCGCGCCGGACTGGCCGCCCTGGATCAGGACCTCTCGTACGCCTTCGACCACGCCATAGCGCACGGTCTGCTCGCGCTGTGCCTGGCCTGTGGTGTACACGCTGTTGGAACTTGACTGGCTGGCGCAGCCGGCGACCAGCGTTGTTGCGGTCAGCAAGGCGATTCCGCCGATACGAAGAATGTTATTCATGACTTCTCCCGTAAAGAATCCGTACGCCAGCGGTGCTGGTGCGTGACGCACCAGATCCATCTTACGCGTAGCGGTACCCGAATGCGGACTGGAAGCGATTGCCGATCTCTTCGCGCGAGAGCCAGTGGTTCTGCGGACCTTGCTGCGCGATCTTGACGGCGCCCATCAGCGAGGCGAGACGGCCGGTGGTTTCCCAGTCCAACCCGTTTTCGATGCCGTAGAGCAGGCCACCCCGGAAGGCGTCGCCGCAGCCGGTGGGGTCCACGACCCGTTCGGCAGGCACCGCGGGGATGGCATATTGCTGGCCATCGGCAAAGATGCTGGCGCCGCGCTCGCCGTGCGTCACGATGAACGCGCGGACCTTGGCGGCCACCTCGGCGCTGGTCCAGGCCGTGCGGGACAGCAGGACCTGCGCTTCGTAGTCATTGACCGTCACGTAGCTGGCGAGTTCAATGAACTGCCGCAGGTCCTCGCCGTTGAACAGGGGCATGGCCTGGCCCAGGTCGAAGATAAACGGGATGTCCGCCTCGGCGAACTGCCGCGCATGGTGCAGCATCCCTTCGCGGCTGTCCGGCGCGACGATGCCCAGCGCAGGGCGGCTGCCGCTGGCCAGCGTGTCCTGCACGCTGTTTATCTGGGACTGGCTCATCGCGCCCGGGTGAAAGGCGGTGATCTGGTTGTTGTCCAGATCGGTGGTGATCATTGCCTGCGCCGTGAAGGCGTCGGCCAGCGTGCGGACGTACTCCGTGCCGATGCCGAGGTTGCGCAGGTACTGCAGGTAAGGCTCGGCATCCTGGCCTACCGTGGCCATGACGATCGGGTCGCCGCCCAGCATCTTGAGCGTGAAGGCGATGTTGCCCGCGCAACCACCAAACTCGCGGCGCATGCCGGGAACCAGGAACGAGACGTTCAGCATGTGAATCTGGTCCGGCAGGATGTGTTCGCGGAAGCGCCCGTCGAACGTCATGATGGTGTCGTAGGCGACGGAGCCACAGATCAGGCTGGCCATTCTCTCTCCAGGGGCCCGTTGTGCGGGCTGTAACAAAAACGATAAAAAATGCCGCCCGTGCATGACGGGCGGCGACAGCATGATGGCGCGCTTACTTCAGTGCGGCCAGTGCGGCTTCGTAGTTGGGTTCCTGCTTGATTTCGGCAACAAGCTCGCTGTACTTGACCGTGTCGTTTTCATCGACCACCACCACGGCACGCGCGCACACGCCGGCCAGCGGGCCGGTCTTGATATCCACGCCGTAGTTGTTCTTGAATTCGGCGCCGCGCATCGTCGACAGCGTGACGACATTGGCCAGGCCTTCGGCTGTGCAGAAGCGGCCCATCGCGAACGGCAGGTCGGCGGAAACGGTCAGCACGACGGTGTTGGCCAGGCCGCTGGCAGCTTCGTTGAACTTGCGTGCGGAGGCCTGGCAGACCGGGGTGTCCAGGCTCGGGACGATGTTGAGCACCTTGCGCTTGCCAGCGAAATCGCCCAGCTTGACGTCCTTCAGGTCCTTGCCCACGAGGGAAAAGTCCGGGGCCTTGTCGCCTGCCTTGGGAAACTTGCCACCAACTTCGATGGCGTTGCCGCCGAGGGTCACATTGCTCATGATCACTCCTGTTTGGGAAGGGAAATACGGCCTGCCGGCGGGACGTCAGTCCGACCGGCGCGGCGGGGGGCTTTGGAAATCAGGGGTAGAAAATCAGTACGCGGTAGTTGGCCGCTGCCTGCTGTGTCCGGAATCGTACCCGAACCGGCAGCTCGCTGCCCGCACGCAAGCCCATGGTGGCAAACGCGCGCTGTGCCGGCTCGAGGTACTCGCCCGGTTGCAGCACTCGCCGCAGCAGCAACTGGTCTTGCAGGTCCGTCATCACGAGCTCGATGGCGGGCAATGCGGTGGTGGCGCGGCCCTGATTGCGCATCGTGACGGCTAACTGGTAGACGTCGCCGGCCTCGTCCTGCTTCTGTAGCTGCGAGCTGTCGATGCGCAGCGCTTCCAGGTCGCGCCAGGGTGGCACGTCGCAGCCAAGCGGAGCGCAGGCGGCTTCAAGTACCGGACGCAGTACCGGCATGCTGCCGGCCAACTGGCTGCGGGCGAGGTAGGCGCCTTCCAGCAGCGCGCCCAGCGCGAGCACCACGACGGCGGCGCGTGCCCAGGTTCGGCCGCCTGGCAGGCTGACCTTCGCCTTGGGCGCGCGTGCCGGCTCGCGCTCACGCGAGTGGCGCAGGAAGTCCGGGGCGAAAACCGGGCCCGCCTGGGCATCGCGACGCAGCCAATGGCGAGTCGTGGTCTCGCGTGCGACGGCGTCCGGCGTGCCTTCGCGCAACGCGTCGCCGGCTTCGCCGGGAATCGACGCCAGCGGGTCATGCGTCCGCGCGAATTCTTCGGCGGGCGCGACCGTGGGGTCCGCTGCGCGCAGGTATTCGCTCGCGCTGCGCACCGGTTCGGTCGCGGGGAAGGGGTTCGGCGTGGGTAGCGATTCGGCCGATTCGGCTGTGGCGGCGAGGTCGTCAGCCGCATCCGCCACGTTGGCCGCCGCGCCGGACGACGCGCCCGCCGACGGCACCGGAGGCCACGTTGCCTTGGCGTTGTAGGCGCCTGCGGGAGGATGACTGGCCACTGGCGCTGCTGTTGTTGCCGAGGCCAGTGCGGCGGCAGGGGCCAGCGACGAATGCCCGGGCACGGAATCGCCAAACGCGGAATGGTCGAGCGCAGGCCACGGCACGGGCGGCGACATGGGCGCTTCATCGGCAGGTTCGGGCTGCGCTGGCGTCGAAGGTGCCGAGGACGGCTCGGCCGCGGCTTCGCTCGTTGGTGCGTCTTCTGTGACGCCGTCTTCCGGCGCCGCGCTCGCCTCCACGCCGGCAACATCGCCCGCAAATGCGGAGGCCGCTTCACGCGTCGGCTCAATCTCGGTTTCCGCCTGGGCCACGGCCTCGGCCACCGCTTCTGCCAGAGCTTCTGCCTCGGATTCCACTTCAGGATCGGCTTGGGCCCAGGACTCGGCTTCGCGGCCCGCGGTCGTCTCCGGATCCGGTTGAGGCGCGTCACTGGTCGCCGCGACAGGCACCGCTTCCCCGGCCTCCGCAACGGCTGCTGCAGCGTCGCTGCCTGGATCACTGTCCGGCGCGGCCCCGGCGGCCGCGGCTACATCGGCCTCCGCATCGCGCACCGGCCCGGCTTCCGCTTCCGCCTTGGCTTCGGCGGGCTCTGCCGCCGCATCCACTTCCGGCTCGACGTTATTGCCGGCTGGAGCGGTCTGCACAGGGACTTCAGCCCGCGTCTTGGCGGCCGCCTCGGCATCGGTATCCGACATCATCATCGTCGGCGAATCGAGGGCGGGCACATCGTAGCCCGGGTCATAACCCGGGTCGAACGGCGCTTCATTACTGCGCGTGCGCGCCGTGGCCTGCGACTGCTCGGCATGAGCCAGCGCGGCGGCCACGGTCACCGGTGCCCGTGAATCGGGCTTCGATGCGGGCGCGGCGGCCGGCACAGGCATTTCGATCAGATGTTCGCGGGCGTCAAAGACGGTGTCGCACTGGCCACAACGGACCAGGCCCTGGCGCAGCCGCAACTGGTCCGCGACAAGCCGGAACGCGGTGCGACAGGCCGGGCAGCGCGTGACGAGCTTGGCGGCGGCCATGATGTGGAATCAGGAACGGTTGGCGGAAGGGTCGGCGGAAGCGGGGCGCGTGCCGTGCAGGCAGACCCAGCCTTCCTCGCTGCGCCAGACCGACATCGCGATCCACGGCGCATAGGCGGCGGCCACTTCGTCGGCCTGCCGCTCCAGTACGCCCGACAGGATCAGACGGCCACCCGGGCGCACGCGCGCACTGAGCATCGCCGCCATCAGCTTGAGCGGATTGGAGAGAATATTGGCCACCACGAGGTCGTGGGTGGCATCCGAAACGGAATCCGGCAGGGCGAACGTGGCCGCCACGCGGTTGCGCTCAGCGTTGTAGCGCGAGGCCTCCACGGCATTGGGGTCGATGTCGATGCCGAGCGTGTCGCCCGCCCCGAGCTTCTTCGCCACGATGGCCAGGATGCCGGAGCCGCAGCCGTAGTCGAGCACGGTCTCGCCGGCGCGCACGTTCTGCTCCAGCCACTGCATGCACAGGCGGGTGGTCGGATGGCTGCCCGTGCCGAAAGCCAGGCCGGGGTCGAGCTCCAGCACCACGGCGTCCGGGTCCGGCGCATCGTGCCACGAAGGCACCACCCAAATGCGTTCACCGATGCGGATCGGTTCGAACTGGGACTGCGTCAGACGTACCCAGTCCTGGTCTTCCACGGCGCGCAGCTCGTAGGCCGGCACCGGGTCGACGTTGAGCGTGTTCGCGGCCGCGGCCACCACCAGCGCAGGATCGGTCTCTTCATCGAAGAGCGCCACCACGCGCGAACGGTTCCACGCCAGCCGCGTCGGCTCCAGCCCGGGCTCTCCGAACAACGGCTGCTCGTCAGGCGTATCGGCATCGGCATCCTCCACCGAGACCGACAGCGCGCCGAGGTCGAACAATGCGTCGGACCAGGCCTCGGCCTGATCCTGCGCAATTTCGATCACACATTCCTGGAAAGCCACGGGATTCCTTACAGCTTCATTGCCGGCCAGAGGCGCGGCCTCAGGCCTTTTCGCCCTTGGCCACGGCCTTCTGGGCCAGGCGGTGTTCAAGATAGTGGATGCTGGTGCCGCCTTCCACGAAATTGGCGTCCAGCATCAGGTCGCGGTGCAGCGGCACGTTGGTCAGGATGCCGTCCACCACCATCTCCGACAGCGCGATGCGCATGCGGGCGATGGCCTGGTCACGCGTGGCACCGTACGTGATGATCTTGCCGATCATCGAATCGTAGTTGGGCGGCACGAAGTAGCCATCATACGCGTGCGAGTCTACTCGTACGCCGGGGCCGCCGGGCATGTGCCAGGCGGTGATGCGGCCCGGCGACGGCGTGAACTTGAACGGGTCCTCGGCGTTGATCCGGCATTCGATGGCATGGCCGCGCAGCTCCACGTCCTTCTGGCGGAAGCGCAGCTTCTCGCCGTAGGCGATGCGGATCTGTTCCTGCACGATGTCGATGCCCGTGATCATCTCGGTGACCGGGTGCTCCACCTGCACGCGCGTGTTCATCTCGATGAAGTAGAACTCGTTGTTCTCGTACAGGAACTCGAACGTGCCGGCGCCACGGTAGCCGATCTTCTTGCAGGCCTCGGCGCAGCGGTCGCCGATGCGCTCGATCAGGCGGCGCGGGATGTGCGGTGCCGGCGCTTCCTCGATCACCTTCTGGTGGCGGCGCTGCATCGAGCAGTCGCGCTCGCCCAGCCAGATGGCTTGCTTGTGCTGGTCCGCCAGGATCTGGATTTCCACGTGACGCGGATTCTCCAGGAACTTCTCCATGTAGACCTCGGGGTTGCCGAAGGCCCGTCCCGCTTCTTCACGCGTCATGTTGACGGCGTTGATCAGCGCGGCTTCGGTGTGCACCACGCGCATGCCGCGGCCACCGCCGCCGCCGGCGGCCTTGATGATCACCGGATAGCCCACGCGGCGCGCGGTTGCCAGGATCTCCTTGGGGTCGTCGGGCAGGGCACCGTCGGAGCCCGGCACGCACGGCACGCCGGACTTGATCATCGACTGCTTGGCGGACACCTTGTCGCCCATCAGGCGGATGCTGTCGGAAGTCGGGCCGATGAAGACAAATCCGGACTTTTCCACGCGCTCCGCAAAGTCCGCGTTCTCGGACAGGAAGCCGTAGCCCGGGTGGATGGCCTGGGCGTCGGTCACCTCGGCGGCCGAGATGATCGCCGGCATGTTGAGATACGACAGCGGCGACGGAGCCGGGCCGATGCAGACGGCTTCGTCGGCCAGCTTGACGTACTTGGCTTCCTTGTCGGCTTCCGAGTACACCACCACGGTCTTGATGCCCAGCTCGCGGCAGGCGCGCTGGATGCGAAGGGCGATTTCACCGCGGTTCGCGATCAGAATTTTTTCAAACATGGTCTCTCTCTGCGAGAACAGGGGCGGGCCCGCGGGGTGCCGGCTTGGCACGTCGGGCACGCAGCCGGCTGCCTGGGGCGCCGGCGCTGGGCCGGTATTGCAACGCCGGGTGCCGCGTTGCGGCAGCCCGCGAAGGCATGGGAAGCATGGACCGGTTCCGGCCTGTGCCGGCCCTCGTGCGTGCCCGGGACGGGCGTTCGCTGCGGGGGCTCGGCAGGCCGGGCCGCATCAGCCGATCACGAACAGCGGTTGGCCGTATTCCACGGCCTGGCCGTTCTCGACGAGGATTTCCTTGATCACGCCGGCCTTGTCGCACTCGATTTCGTTGAGCAGCTTCATGGCTTCGATGATGCAGACGGTCTGGCCTTCCTTGACGGTATCGCCCACGTTGACGAACGGGGAGGCGCCCGGCGACGGGGCGCGATAGAAGGTGCCCACCATCGGCGACGTCACCACGTGGCCAGCCGGCAGCTGGGCGGCCTCGGGGACGACAGCGGCCGGGGCCATGCCGGCGGCCGGTGCGGCGGGCAGGGCCTGCATCTGCGGCATGACCATCGGGGCGGCCACGACCTGCGGGGGCGCCTTGACGATGCGCACCTTGCCGTCGCCCTCGGTCACTTCGAGTTCCGAGATGCCGGATTCGGCTACCAGGTCGATCAGCGTCTTAAGCTTGCGCAGGTCCATCTTCTTATCCTCCAGAATCGGGTTGTCCGGTCACCTTCCTATATGGACGGGACGGCGGCGGTGAGTCATTGAAAGGCCCGCCGCGCTGGCCGCGTCCGCCATCCACGGGCGGGCGCGGGCCCTCGCGGCGGGCTCCGTGCTGTCTTGGTTCTGTGTGCGGGCGATTCAGCCGCCCGGCGCTGCCTGCTCCTGTGCGAGCGCATATTCCAGCGCCAACAGGTACCCCTGCCAGCCCAGGCCGCAGATCACCCCGATCGCCTGATCGGAAAAATATGAGTGATGGCGGAACGGCTCGCGGCGATGCACGTTCGACAGGTGCACCTCGACAAAGGGGATTGCCACGCCGGCCAGCGCGTCACGTATCGCCACACTGGTGTGCGTGAAGGCAGCCGGATTGATGATGATGAGGTCCACCCCTTCGCCACGCGCCGCATGGATGCGATCCACGAGGACACCCTCGTGGTTGGACTGGAACGTGTCCAGTGCCAGGCTCGCTTCCGCTGCGCGTTTGGTCAGCGCTTCGTTGATATCGGCCAGCGTGGTGTGCCCGTACGTCTGCGGTTCCCGCGTGCCCAGCAAATTCAGGTTTGGCCCATGCAGGACCAGCACTTTCTTGTACCGCGCGGAGCGGGAAACGATCGGGGTTGAAGACACGGTGGCTCGACCAGTTCAACGAAATTGCGCGGAGATTACCGTAGCTTAGAGGGATTTGTCTAGCACGCGATACAAGCCCGCATGTCGGTCCGAAGGCATTTCAGATAAATCTCATGCCTCTTGGATCACAAATGCGATTTCGATGCGGGTTTGTGCGTACGTTGGGCGGAGATCGGGACAAATTGAATCAAATTCGATTCAATTCAACATCGATTTGCCCCTCGGCCCTCAGGCGCCTGGCAATGCGGCGCGCAGTTCGTCCGCGTGCACGCGGCCCATCTTGCGGTATTTCACCGAGCCGTCCGGGTTGATGACCACGGTATAGGGCAGCCCACCCTGCGTGTTGCCGAATCCGCGCGACAGTTCGGTGCCGGCAAAGCCGGCCACTGCCAGGGGGTAGGCCACCGGCACTTTCTGGAGGAACTGCTGGATGTTGCTGGCCGAATCGATGCCGATGCCGACGAATTGGACATTGCGGGATACGTATTCGCCATGCAGCGCCGTCAGCTCGGGCATTTCCTCGACGCAGGGACCGCACCAGGGTGCCCAGAAATTGACCACCAGGGTCTTGCCGCGGAATTTGGACAGGTCGAGCTCGGCGCCGGTGGGATCGGGCAGTTTTGCCTGGAAGAACGTCTCCACCGCCTGATCCGCCACAGGTTTGGGCGAGAAAACAAAATGGCTGGCAATGGCGCCGGCCGCGGCGGCGACCACGGCGATGACGAGCCAGAGGCCCAGACGGGTACGGCGGATCGGTGCGGAACCGGGTGCGGATGCGGTCATGTTCTGAGGGGTTCTATATATAAGAGGCGTATTCGGCAGGTTTGCGCCAGCACAGCGGCTTCTGGCAAGGGGCGTCAGGCTGCATCGTCAGGCTCGCCGGGTCCGGCGGCCAGCGCCCGGACAGCGTTCATGTCTGCGCGGGTGATCCGTCCGCTGGCATCGGCCTTGACTGCACCACGCTCGTCGTCCGCATCGTAAAGCGCCAAATGAATACCGACCGGCGATCCCAGTTCCGCGCGCACCTCGCCCGCCAGGAGCCGGGCCTCGCGGGCTGCCGGCCACTGGCCGCGCCACAGGAAGCTCAGCGTTTCGACCTCGCCGCGACCGGCAAAGTGCCGGGTTTCGGTGGTGTCGAAGTCCACACCGGCATTGAGCAGGTGCAGGGCGACGTCCTTGGGGCTGTCGCAGAAGCACTGCAGGTAGACATCGGAGTGCTCGGTCGCAGTGCCGTTCAGGACAGCGCCGACCAGATAGGGACGGAAGGCGGCCAGGTCTTCCATGGCCAGCAGGGCCAGACGCCGCAGCAGCGCAAGGATGCGCGGCTGGCTCTCGGCATGGAACAACGCCTGATAGGCGCGGACCTCTTCCTCGATCATGTCGTTGTCCGGCAGCCATTCGCCGGCCACGCGCACGTCCCCGAGCAACTGGCGCGCCGCCTTGCGCTTGGCAGTGGCGTAATCGGCGCCATCTTCGGCGATCATGCGGGCAGCAGCCTGGGCGATCTCCTCGCGCAGGCGGGTGGGGTCGGTGGCGATACGTCGGGACATGCCGCGATGATACCCGGATGGTCCGGCGCTGGCGCTGGCCGGCCCAGGGACCAAGAGTCGCACCCGATGCCGCACCGCCGCAACGTGCACTGACCGTCGGGTACAATCGAAAGCTCTTCCTGTCCCGGACGGCAGGCACCACGCGCCGGCCGGGCTCACGCATCTCCCGAAGCTCCCATGCATATTCACATCCTCGGCATCTGCGGTACGTTCATGGGCGGCCTGGCGGTCCTGGCCCGGCAGGCGGGTCACCGCGTGACCGGCTGCGACGCCAACGTCTACCCACCCATGAGCACCCAGCTGGAAGCCCAGGGCATTGACCTGATCGAGGGCTTCGACCCCGCCCAGCTGGCTCTGGAACCCGATCTCTTCGTCATCGGCAACGTCGTTTCGCGCGGCAATCCGTTGATGGAGGCCATCCTGAACCGCAACCTGCCTTACGTCTCCGGCCCGCAGTGGCTGGGCGAGCACGTGCTGAACGGCAAGTGGGTACTGGCGGTGGCGGGCACGCATGGTAAGACCACCACCACGTCGATGCTCTCGTGGATCCTCGAGGACGCCGGCTATAACCCGGGCTTCCTGGTCGGCGGCGTGCCGCAAAACTTTGGCATCTCCGCCCGACTGACCGAATCTGACTTCTTTGTCATCGAAGCCGATGAGTACGATACGGCCTTCTTCGACAAGCGGAGCAAGTTTGTCCACTATCGCCCGCGTACGGCGATCCTGAACAACCTGGAATACGATCACGCCGACATCTTCCCGGATCTGACCGCCATCGAGACGCAATTCCACCACCTCGTGCGTACTGTGCCGGGGCAGGGCCGGATTCTGGTCAATGGTATCGAGCCGGCGCTCGCCCGGGTGCTGGAGCGCGGCTGCTGGAGCGAGCTGGAGCAGTTCGGCGTCGGCGACTGGCGCGAAGGCGATGCGAAGACTCCCGTGCCGGCTGGCAAGGATGCCTTCGACGTCTGGTTCGGCGATACCGTCCAGGGCACCGTGGTGTGGGACCTGCAGGGCACCCATAACCGCATGAACGCGATTGCCGCGATCGCCGCCGCGCGCCACGTCGGCGTGCCACCCGCGCAGGCTATCGAATCCCTCGGCCGCTTTGCCAACGTCAAGCGCCGCATGGAAGTGCGGGGCGTGGCCAATGGCGTGACGGTCTACGATGACTTTGCCCACCACCCGACCGCAATCCAGACCACGCTGGACGGCCTGCGTCGCCGCGTGGGCAATGCCCGGATCCTGGCCGTGCTGGAACCGCGCTCCAATACGATGAAGCTCGGCGTGATGGCGGCGCAGCTGCCGGCGAGCCTCGAGGCCGCGGACCAGGTGTTTGGTTATGGCGCGCCCTCCGGCAAGGATGCACTGGGCTGGAATCTCGGCGAAGCACTGGCGCCGCTGGGCGACAAGGCTGCCGCGTTCCAGGATCTGCCGACCCTGGTCGAGGCGGTGCGCGCCGCCGCCAGGCCCGGCGACCATGTGCTGGTCATGAGCAACGGCGGCTTCGGTGGCGTCCACCAGAAGTTGCTCGATGCGCTGAAAGCCCCGGTCAACTGAGCGGACAACCAGGAAACGACGATGCTGTTGTACCTCCACGGTTTCCGTTCCTCGCCGCAATCGCTCAAGTCGCGGCTTGTCCAGGAACGGATGCGCGACTGGGGTGTGGGCAAGTATTTTGCCTGCCCCATGCTGAATGTCTCGCCGGCGCAGGCCATCGCTCAGGCCGAGGCTGCCATCCGCGGCGCGCGGGCGGGGGGCGATGCGGAGATCGCCATCATCGGCTCGTCGCTTGGCGGGTTCTATGCACGCTGGCTGGCGGAACGGCATGATTGCCGCGTCGTGCTGCTGAATCCGGCTATCCACCCGTGGACGGATCTCGAGAAGTACCTCGGCGAGCAGCCGCTGTATCACGGGGGCGGTTCGGTCACGGTGGAGCGTCACCACCTGCAGGAGCTGCTCGATCTGCGCGTCGACGCGATCTCCAGGCCCGAGCGCTATTACCTGCTGGCGACCACTGGCGATGAAGTGCTCGACTACCGCGACATGATCGATGCCTGCCCGGGCGCTCGTCTGCGCCTTATCGAAGGCAGCGATCACGGCATCAGCGAATTCGAGGACTACGTCGACGACGTGCTGGCGTTCTGCGGCTTCGGGCCCGGCGGCAAGCTCCCCCGCGCGGCATGAGCGCGGCCGTGTTTCCTCCGCAGCCGCGCCGCGGCGCGTGGCATGCGCACTTGCCGTTCGATGCGGCGATCTCGTTGAATCTGCGCCGCTGGATCACCGGCGAGGGTTCGCTGACCGCACGGCTGATGTCCGCGTCGGACCGTTTCCGAGTGGCGCGGCTGGCGCAGGCGCCGCAGCGCCCGTTTGCCGATGAATGGCAGGCACTCGGCCTGATCCGGCCGGTGCCGGCGATCACACGCGAAGTGCTGCTGATCTGCGACGACACGCCGGCCGTGTTCGCGCACACCATCGTCGATCCGTATCACGCGCGCCGCGACTGGCCATTCCTGCGCGGGCTTGGCAACCGCCCGCTGGGCGGTGCGCTGTTCGTCGATCCGCGCGTGCGGCGCGATCCTTTCCAGTTTGCGCGGCTGTCGCCGCACCATCCGCTGCGTCAGGCGCTGCAGCGGATTCTGCCGGCGCTGTCGTCGGTACCGATGCTGCCCGCGCGGCGATCGGTATTCCGGCGCGGCGGCGGCGCCATGCTCGTCACAGAGGTCTTCCTGCCGGACCTGCTGCGCCGGGCAGCGCCTGACAACACGGGAGCGGGCGGCACCAGACTGCCCCGCCGTAGCGATACCCTCCACACACCACAGAAGCCAGAAGAGAGACCAAGATCATGAAATTGCAGGGACGCGTAGCCATCATCACCGGCGCCGCCGCCGGTATCGGCTTTGCCACCGCCGAGCGCTTTGCCACCGAGGGGGCAAAGCTGATTCTGTGCGACGTCCAGGAAGCGCGCGTGCGCGAGGCCGCCGACCGGCTGGCCGCCACCGGCGCCGCTGTCGATGCATTCAAGGTCGACGTCACCCATCGCGAGGAGGTGGACGCGATGGTGGCTGCCGCGCTGGCACGCCACGGCCGCATCGACATCCTCGTCAACAACGCCGGCATCACCAAGGACGCTCGCCTGACCAAGATGAGCGAGGCCCAGTTCGACGCCGTGATCGACGTCAACCTGAAGGGTGTGTTCCATTGCGCCCAGGCGGTGGCGGGCATCATGTCCGAGCAGGGGAAGGGCGTGATCCTGAACGCATCGAGCGTGGTCGGCCTGTATGGCAACTTCGGCCAGACCAACTACGCGGCCAGCAAGTTCGGCGTGATTGGCTTCACCAAGACCTGGGCGCGGGAACTGGGCCCCAAGGGTGTGCGCGTGAACGCCGTGTGCCCGGGCTTCGTCGGCACCGAGATCCTGCAGACCGTGCCGGAGAAGGTGCTGGAAGGCATGAAGGAGCACTGCTGGCTGCGCCGCCTGGCCGAGCCGTCGGAGATCGCCAGCATCTACGCGTTCCTGGCCAGCGACGATGCCAGCTATGTCAACGGCACCACAATCGAAGCCAGCGGCGGCATGTCGCTCTGACCGCCTTACTGATCTCCCTGCCGCCCGCATCCCGCAACGGGCTTGCGGCGCTCGGTGCGGTATCATCCCGGGTCTGGCCGGCACCTTGATAATGTGCGGCCCACGGCGCCCATCCATCCCAGGGCGACCCGTCGAATCTCTGCCCGGGAATCCGCTCCCATGCTCACGCTGCGGCGGTGCCCGGCATTTCTGAAAGTACCGATCCATGCAGTTGCTGTTCGAAGAAGGCGGCGAAATTCGCGCCGGCACCGTGCTCGCCCAACAGGGCGAGGCCTACCAGGTTGAGTTGCCCGCGGGCAAGCGCACCAAGGTCAAGGCAAAGGATGTGCTGCTGCAGTTTGCCCAGCCTTCGGCAATCGAAATGGTGCGGCAGACCGGCGAACTGACCGCCGATATCGACCTGGACTTCCTTTGGGAATGCGCGCCGGGCGAGGAATTCGGCTTTGCCGAGCTGGCGGCCGAGTACTACGGTGCCGACGCCGGGCCGGTGCAGCAGGCGGCGCTGGCCATGGCGCTGCACGGCAATCCTGTTTACTTCCGCCGCAAGGGGCGCGGTCGCTACCAGCGCGCGCCCGAGGACCAGCTCAAGGCGGCGCTGGCTGCGGTGGAACGCAAGAAACAACAGGCGTTGGTGCAGGCCGAGTACGAGAATCAGCTCAAGGCGCTGACGCTGCCGGAAGCATTCCGCGGCAAGGTGCTGCCGCTGCTGTTCAAGCCGGACAAGAACAGTCTGGAATTCAAGGCGATGGACGCCGCGTGCACGGCGCTGGGCATGACGCCGATGCGGCTGATGGTGGCGGTTGGTGGTGTTTCGAGCCCGCGCGCGCTGCACGAAGCCAAGTTCCTGGCCGAGTGCTTCCCGAAGGGCACCGGTTTCCCGGAAGCGGCCGTTCCGGAGCCGACCGGCGACCTGCCGCTGGCAAACGTCCAGGCGTTTTCGATCGACGATGTCACCACGACTGAAATCGACGATGCGCTGTCCGTGACACTGCTCGATGCCGGCAAGCTGCGCGTCGGCATCCACATCGCCGCGCCCGCACTGGGCATCCGCCGTGGCGAGGCGCTCGACGCCATCGCCCGCCAGCGCTTGTCCACCGTGTACTTTCCAGGCGACAAGATCACGATGCTGCCGGACGCCGTGGTGGACCGCTACACGCTGCAGGAAGGGCGCACCTGTCCCGCGCTGTCGCTGTATGTGACGGTCGATCCGGACGGGCCGGACGGGTTTGCGATCCTGGGCAGCGAAACTCGGGCCGAGATGGTGCCGATCGCAGCCAACCTGCGCCACAACCTGCTGGAGGATGTGGTGACCGAGGCCGCGCTGGCCGCGGGCACCGGCGACTATCCGTTCCGCGGCGAACTGACCCACCTTTACCACCTGGCCAATCACCTGCACGACGAGCGCCAGCGCGCGCGAATCGCCAGCGGCCTGCGGCCGGAATCCCACAACCGCGCGGACTACAACTTCTATATCGACCAGATCGAAGGCGGTGGCGAGCGCGTGCGCATCGAGCAGCGTCGCCGCGGTTCGCCGCTGGACAAGATCGTGGCCGAGCTGATGATCCTGGCCAACAGCACGTGGGGCAAGCTGCTGGCCGATCACGGCGTGCCGGGCATCTACCGCACGCAGAAGGCGTGGGGGATGCATCGGACGCGCATGCAAACCTACCCGGCGCCGCATGAAGGGTTGGGCGTGGCGCAATACGCGTGGAGCACGTCGCCGCTGCGCCGCTATGTTGACCTGGTCAACCAATGGCAGATCCTGACTGTGGCCCAGCACGGCGTGATGGCCAAGCTGGTGGCGCCGTTCAAGCCCAAGGACGCCGACCTGCTGGCGGCGGTGGCGGATTTCGAAGGCACCTACGCGGCCTATGCGGAGCACCAGTCGACGATGGAGCGCTACTGGTGCCTGCGCTGGCTGGCGCAGGAAGGCCGGGAAAAGATGATGGCCTCGGTGCTCAAGGAAGGCGCGGTGCGCTTTACCGAGATTCCGCTGGTCACACGTGTGCCGGAACTGGCCCAGGCCAACCGGGGTACGCAGGTGCTGCTGGAAGTGGCGTCGACGGACGAAATCTCGCTGGAAGTGTCGTGCCGCGTGCTGGAAGTATTTGCTGGCGAGGGCGAGGTCCCGGAAGAAGAGCTGGACACCGACGAGGAATCCGCCGAGGTTTCGGCGGAAGCCGCAGCCGAGGCGGCGGCGGAAGAGGTTGCCGAGGAAGCCGCTGCGGGGGTTGCCGCGGGCGGCCAGGAGGCGGCTGCGGAGACCGGTTCGGATGCTGGCGGGCAAGGCCCGGACGACGCGGCGTCGGCGGCACGCGACACCGATGCAAAGCCGGCAGGCTGAAACCTTCGGAAAAGCATTCCGCTCCCTTACAATCGAAGTCTGACCCGGCCATACCCACCTGCCGTGGGGTGGCCGTTTTTCCATTTCTGACGGTCGCAGACCGTCCAAGCCCGCCCGTCCATCGTGAACGCCGTACTCGTTGCTCCCCGCCACTGGTGGCATACCAGCGGCACGCTGGCCAAGGCGCTGGCCGTCTCCGTGGCGATTCACGCCCTGGTCCTGATGGTGCGGATTGCCGCCCCCGAGGTCTTCGAGATCAAGCGATCGGACCCGCAGCTGGACGTGGTGCTGGTCAATTCCAAGTCCGCCGAACGGCCGCGCAACCCGACGGTCCTGGCGCAGGCCAACCTGGACGGCGGCGGCGACCATGACGAGCAGCGCGCCACCACGCCGCTGCCGGCGCAGACCGAATCGAAGGAAGGCGATCTGGTACGCCTGACCCAACGCCGCATCGATCAGCTGGAGCAGGAACAACAGCGTCTGATGACGCAGTCGCGCGAGGCCGCGCCGTCGGTGCACAGCCAGCCGGTCAAGCCGGGCGAGCAGCGCCTGGACACGCCCACGCGCGGCCAGGACGAGCGTACCTCCACCGACGAGATGGCCAAGCTCGAGGCCGAGATCGGGCGCAATCTCGAACACTATGCCAAGCGTCCCAAGCGCATGCAGCTGACTGCCACCAGCGCGCAGGGCGTGGACTATGCCCAGTATTACGACCGCCTGCGCCGCAGGATCGAGGCACGCGGCACCAGCGATTTCCCGCAGCGCAACGGCAAGCCCCTCTACGGACAGCTGATCCTGGTGATCAACGTCAATCGCCAGGGCAAGCTCGGCTATAACCGCGACGGCTACAACATCGATGCAATCGACGTGGCCAAGAGCTCGGGCGATCCTGCACTGGATCGCCAGGCCGTGGCCATCGTGCGTGCCGCCGCGCCGTTTGGCCCCTTTACCCCGGAAATGCAGGCTCGCCAGGACATCCTGGAAGTCATTTCCACGTTCAAGTTCACGCGCAGCGGGCTCGACGTCCGCCTGCAAGGCCGTTGATGACCACAGACCAGACCTCCCAGCCCGACCGCTACGTCGTAGTGGGCAATCCGATTTCGCATAGCCGTTCGCCGGCCATTCACGCGGCGTTCTCGCGCCAGACTGGCGAGGCCGTGCAGTACGACCGGCTGGAAGCGCCGCTCGATGCGTTTGCCGACACCATGCGGAAGTTCCTGGCGGAAGGTGGCCACGGTTTCAACGTGACCACGCCGTTCAAGCTGGAGGCGTACGACCTGGCCGACCGTCTGACGCCGCGCGCCGAAGCCGCGGGCGCGGTCAACACCATGTGGATCGAGGACGGCCTGATCCATGGCGACAACACCGACGGCGTGGGACTGGTGCGCGATATCCAGGACAACCTCGACGTGCTGCTGGAGGGCCGGCGCATCCTGCTGCTGGGCGCCGGCGGCGCGGCGATGGGCGCCATGCTGCCGCTGATCGAGTGCCGTCCGGCTCGGATCGTGGTGGCCAACCGCACCGCATCGCGTGCCAGCGACATGCTCGAGGAGTTCGTCGAGCATGCCGACCAGTACAACGTGGAGCTGTGGGGCGGCGGACTCGATTCGCTGGCTGGATTGTCCGAGGACGAGGCCTGCGACGTGGTGATCAACGCCTCGGCCAGCAGCCTGCAAGGCGAGCTGCCACCGGTGCCGGAATATCTGCTGGGCGAGGGCGTGCTGGCCTACGACATGATGTACGGCGCAAAGCCGACCGTATTCCTGGCCTACGCCGCCAAATGTGGCGCGCGCACGAGCGACGGGCTCGGCATGCTGGTGGAGCAGGCCGCCGAGGCCTTCTACAACTGGCGTGGCGTGCGGCCGAACACCGCGCCGGTGCTGGCCGAACTGCGCACGGCGCTGCAGGCGGAAGCCGCACGCTGAAGCGGACCGCCTTGGCCCGCCACCCATCGTCCGCCAGATCGCGCCCCGCGGCCAGCGCCGGGGGCGCCGCCAATCCGTTGCGCTGGCTCGGCTACCTGGCCGGATGCCTGGTCGCCGGCGTGCTGGCGATGCAACTGTATTTTTTCCTGCAGATCGCCAGCTGGCAATACGTCAATCCGTCGTCCACGTCGTTCATGCGTGCGGAGCGTTGGCGCTTGTGCGGATTCAACATCTGGAGTTGTTCGGTCGATCGCCGGTGGGTGCGGTATGACGATATCTCGCGCAGCCTCAAGCGCGCGGTCATTGCCAGCGAGGACGCCGACTTCGTCAATCATCCGGGCTACGAGCTCGATGCGATGCTGGACGCCTGGGAGCGCAACAAGCAGCGCGGGCGCATCGTGCGCGGCGGTTCCACGATCACGCAGCAACTGGCCAAGAACCTGTTTCTGGCGTCGGAGCAGCACTACCTGCGCAAGGGCCAGGAGCTGGCCATCACGTGGATGCTCGAATTCTGGCTGGACAAGCAGCGGATCTTCGAGATTTACCTGAATTCGGTGGAGTGGGGCGAAGGGGTATTCGGCGCCGAGGCCGCCGCGCAGCACTACTTCCATACGTCCGCCGCGAAACTCGGCGTTGGCCAGGCCGCGCGCCTGGCGGCGGCGCTGCCGGCGCCGAAGTGCTTCGACAAGAAGTCCTACTGCGCCAACGTGCACATCAACTTCCGCGTGAAGGCATCGATCATCGCGCGGCGCATGGGCGCCGCCACGCTGCCCGACTAAGCTCTGATCGTGCCTGCCGGCTGCACCGTCTAGCTGAGCCAACCCTTGCGTCGGAAGTAGATCAGCGGAATTGCCGCCGACACCGCCATCAGTGCGATGGCCCATGGGTAGCCGGCCGCCCAGTCCAGCTCCGGCATGATCTTGAAGTTCATGCCGTAGATGCTGGCGATCAGCGTCGGCGGCATCAACGCCACCGACACCACCGAGAACAGTTTGATGATCTTGTTCTGGTTGATGTTGATGAAACCGACCGTCGCGTCCATCAGGAAGTTGATCTTGTCGAACAGGAACGCGGTGTGGTTCTCGATCGAGTCGATATCGCGCAGGATCTGGCGCGCCTCGTCCTGCTGCTCGGCGGACAGCAACTGGCTGCGCATCAGGAATGACACCGCGCGGCGCGTATCCATCACGTTGCGGCGGATGCGGCCGTTCAAGTCTTCCTCGCGCGCGATGGTTTCCAGCACATCCGCGGCGGCGGCATCGGTCACGTTTTCGGCCAGCACGCGGCGGCTCGCTTCTTCCAGCCGTTCGTAGATTTCCTCGATGGAGTCCGCCGAATACTCGGCGTCCGTGGCGTACAGGTCCATCAGCACGTCCTTGGCGTTGCGCACCGAACCCGGACGCATCCGTGCGCGCAGCCGGACCAGGCGGAACACCGGCAGGTCCTCGTCATGGATGGAGAAGAGCACGTCCCGCGTCAGCACGAAGGCCACGCGCACGTTGCGCGAGGCTTCGTCCTCGGCCAGCAGGAAGTCCGTGCGAATGTGGATGTTCTCGTCTTCGCCCTCGAAATAACGGGCGGACGCTTCGAGGTCGCCCAGGTCTTCCAGTTCCGGGAGGACCACGCCATAGGCCTCCTTGATCCAGGCCAGTTCCTCGTCGTCGGGGCTGACAACGTCGATCCAGATGGGCTTGTGCTGCAGCAGCTCATTGCGCTCGTCGACCTGCTCCTGGGCGAGCCGGCCTTTCTGCAGGACGAACAGATTGATCATCCCTGGGATTCCTTGTTACTGATTGCGCTGTTGTCGATGCATCGGAGACAGGCGCAGGCAAGGCTCGCCGGCAGTGTGACCATGGCGCGGCCACGGGCAAGCGTGATCGCGCTGCGTGCGGCCGGAACGAGCGGCTCGCTGCAAGGCGATGGCGTTTGCCTGGGTTTGGCTGGCAAGCCGGGAGAGGGAAGATCCGAAGCGCGACGCGGCAGTCGGGGCGACGGCCACTGGGGGAAACGGAAAGACACTCACCCGCAGGTGTCTGCGGGCAAGGACGCGATGAGCAAGGGCACGGCCCTCGCGGATCGGCGTTACGCAGCCCGCAGTGACATGGCATTCGTCGATGTCGCAGCGCAACTGCGGCAACACGAACACCCGATGCTACTGCCCACGTACTTTCTCCGGGATTCTGATGGCCGCGAGTGTAATCCAACGCAGGGGGGCTTGTTAAGCGAAATCTCTGCTGCGTTGCGCGCGCCGAACGCCGGCTACAGGCGCCGCCGCAGCAGCGGGGCGAGCATCACCGAAGACAGCGCCGCAAACATCAGCAGGATGGCCGCATAGTCCTGCCAGTGCGGCGTTTCGCCCAGCATCCACATGCCCGAGAACACGCCCACCACGGGAATGAACATGATCGACAGGCTGGACACCACCGGGGGCAGGCTGCGCGCGAGTGCAAACCAGACCAGCTGGCAGTAGGCAAAGACGACCACGGCGTTGTAGACGATGGCGGCCCATTCGATGCCCGTGGGCATGCGCCAGCCGGACTCCAGCAACAGCGTGCCGATGCCGAGGAACGGCAGCGTGAGGGCCAGCATCCAGAACGTTAGGGTGCCGATGGGGATATCGATCTCGGTACGCTTCATCAACTGGGTCCCGAAGCCCCAGCCGGCCGCGGCCACCAGCATCAGCAGCGTGCCGGCGGGGCTGCCGGTGAGCGCGGTGATCTCGCCGGACAGCAGCAGGATCGTGCCCGCCAGCGCGCAGGCGATGCCGATCCACGCGGAGAGCGCAATGCGCTCGCGGTACAGCACCAGGCCCCAGACCACCGCCCAGATCGGCATGGTGTAGCCAAGGATGGCCGCCCGTCCGGACGACAGCATCTTGACCGCGCAGATGGCGAACAGGTGCCAGACGACCATGTTCGGGATGGCCAGCCGGATCACCGTGGGCCAGGCCGCACGTGGCACGCGCAGGGAATCGCCACGGATGCGCAGCGCCAGGCCCAGCGCCAGCAGCCCGCCGGCCATGCCCAGCAGCCGGAAGCCCATGGCGGGGAAATGCGCCACGCCGATCTTCATGATGGGCCAGTTGATGCCCCAGGCGATCGTAAGGATGACAAGGAGGATGAGACCTCGGCGGTCGAGTGTCATGGGCGCTGGCGACGTGCGATGTCGCTCTTTTTAATCGGAAGCGCAAAACGATAGCACGCAACGGTTAGAATTGACGTCAACGCCATATGCCGTGGCGGGGCTTGCCGGAGGCGCGCCCCGCGCGGCCAACCGGCCGGCCAGCGCGCGCGTTATGCTTGCAGAATGGCTTGCAGATCGCCAGGCCGCTCCGGCCTCATCCTCATACCGAGCACTCCATGACCTTCACCGAGCAGCTGTCCGCCGCGTGGCAGCGTAACGATTCCCTGCTGTGCGTCGGGCTCGATCCGGACCCGTCCAAGCTGCCCCTGTCCCTCACCAGCACCGGCGGCGCGATCTTTTCCTTTTGCCGCGAGATCGTCGACGCCACGGCCGACCTGGTCTGCGCCTTCAAGCCGCAGATCGCCTATTTCCACTCCCAGCGCGCCGAAGATCAGCTCGAACAGCTGATCGAGTACATCCACGACGCCCACCCGGGCATCCCCGTGATCCTGGACGCCAAGCGTGGCGACATCGGCTCCACGGCCGAGCACTACGCCGTCGAGGCCTTCGACCGCTACAAGGCCGATGCGGTGACGGTCAGTCCGTACATGGGTTTCGATTCGATGTCGCCGTACCTGGCGCATCCGGGCAAGGGCGTCATCGTGCTGTGCCGGACTTCGAATCCGGGCGGATCTGACGTGCAGTTCCTTCAGGTGGACGGCAAGCCGTTGTACCAGCTGGTGGCCGAGGCAGCGCGTGAGCGCTGGAATACCAACGGCCAGATGGGCCTGGTGGTGGGCGCGACCTTCCCGAACGAGATCGCCAAGGTGCGCCAGATCGTGGGGGACATGCCGCTGCTGATCCCGGGGATCGGCGCGCAGGGCGGGGATATCGAGGCCACCGTCAAGGCTGGCCGGACCGCCGACGGCAACGGCATGATGATCAATTCCTCGCGGGCGATCCTCTACGCCAGCCGTGACAAGGACTTTGCGGCTGCGGCGCGCAATGTGGCGTTGCAGACGCGCGAGACCATCAACCGCTACCGCCACGGCTGAACTCGGCATCCCGGCACGGGCGGCATAAGCCCCTGCCGGCAGATTCCTTCAGGCTCTCGGGCGTCAATTTGCGCACTGACAGGCGTCAGTGCGCTCGAGGTTGTTTCAAAATGAAGCGAAGCGGTCCTGGCTAGGCGCGCGGCCGCAGACAGTACAACTGGTACGGCAAGGCCGCGCAACCACGCCAGGATCTTTTTGAAACGACCTCTTACTCCTCGTTCCGAATCAGTTCCAGCAGACCGCGCATCGCATGCTCGGCCGCCTGCCGGCGGATCTGGCCACGGTCGCCCTTGAAACGCTGCGTTTCCGTCAGCGTGGTGATGCGGTTGCTCCAGCCAAAGCAGACCATGCCGACTGGCTTCTCCGATGTGCCGCCGCCCGGGCCAGCTACGCCCGTGATCGACAGCGACACCTGCGCGCGGCTGTTCAGCAGCGCGCCTTCCGCCATGGCGTGAGCCACTTCCTCGCTGACCGCACCGTGGTCGCGGATCAGCTTGGCCGGCACGCCGATCATCGTCGTCTTGGCTTCGTTGGAATACGTGATGAAGCCACGCTCGAACCAGCCTGACGACCCGGACACATCGGTGATGGCGGCCGCGACGAGCCCGCCGGTACACGATTCGGCCGTGGCCAGCATGAGCGAACGTTCCGCAAGGGCGGCTCCGGCCTGGATGGCAAGCAGGTCGAGCAGGCGACTGACGGACATGAGAGGAGGGTCCTTAAGAAAAAAATCGGGGCGCGATCGGAAAGATTGGCGCGATCAGATCGAGCGCCACAGCGCGAAGACGAGCAGCGTGTAGAACGCGGCAAAGATGTCGTCGAACATCACGCCGAACGCGCCAAGCAGGCCGGGGCCCTTGAGCGTGCGGTCGTAGTAGGCGATCGGTGCGGGTTTGGCGATATCGAACAGCCGGAACCAGAGGAAGGCCGCGAACTGGCCCCAGAAACCGGTCGGCGTGACAAACAGCAGCACCAGCCAGAACGCCACGATTTCGTCCCAGACCATGCTGCCGTGGTCGTACACGCCCATGTCGCGAGCGGTGCGCTTGCAGGCCCAGATCCCGACCAGGAACGCGCCGGCGATGATCCAGAGCCAGGTGGTCGGCTCGATCCAGAGTGAAATCACCACGAACGACAGCCAGCCGTACAGTGTGCCGACGGTGCCGGGGCTGACCGGCGACAGGCCGGAGCCAAAGCCCAGTGCGATGGCCCGGGCGGGGTGACCCAGCATGAAACGGGCGGTCGGGCGGGTGACCTTGACGGTCTGGCCGGCTTCCAGCGTGACGGTGGCAGCGGGGTCGCGTGGCGCGGCCCCGGGAGGGTTGGCGGACATCAAGGGTCTGGCTCGTCTGTTTTTATCGTCTGGCGCGTGGCAGTGGCTCCTGGCACGCGCATGGCGGCATCATGACATGGCTTGTGGGCGTCGTGTCAGGGTGCGGCGAAATGATCGAAACCCGCGCCCGCAAAGGCGCAGGGGTTGCCGTCGCGGTCCACGATGCGCAGCCCCGGTTCGGCTGTGATCGTTCCGGCACGCGTGACCGGCAGGCCAAGCTGGCGGCCGATTGCGGCGATGGCTTCGCGCGCGCCAGCAGGCGCTGTGAAGCAGAGTTCGTAGTCGTCGCCGCCGGCCAGCACGCACTCGTGCTGGCGGTCCAGTGGCTGGGCACCGAGGATTTCCGAACGCGGCAAGCTATCCACGTCGACGATGGCGCCGACGGCGGACCGGGCGAGGATGTGGCCGAGGTCCCCGATCAAGCCATCGGAAATATCCAGCGCGGCGTGGGCGATTCCCCGTAACGCCAGCCCCAGCGCCACGCGCGGGGTAGGGGTGTCCATGCGGGGACGAATGATGGTGAAATCGGGCTCGGGCAGCAGCCATTCGCCGCGACAGTCGCCCAGCGCCAGGCGGGCGTCGCCCAGCGTGCCGGAAATCCAGATATCGTCGCCGGGGCGGGCCGCGTCGCGGCGCAGGGCCTGGCGGGGCGGCACATCGCCAAATACCGTAATCGACAAGGTGAGCGGACCGCGCGTGGTATCGCCGCCAATCAGCTCGCATCCGTGGTCATCGGCCAGCGCCAGCATGCCCGCGGCCAGTTCTCCCAGCCAGTGAGGATCGGCCTCCGGCAATGCCAGCGCCAGCGTGAATGCGCGCGGTTCAGCGCCCATGGCGGCCAGATCGGAGAGGTTGACCGCCAATGCCTTGTGGCCGAGCGAGCGCGGCGGGACGTCGGGGAAGAAGTGCCGGCCACTGACCAGCATATCCGTGCTGATGGCCAGCTGATGGCCGGGCCGACCTTCGATCAGGGCACAGTCGTCGCCCACGCCAAGCGCGGCCTTGTGAACCGGGCGGGTAAAAAACCGGCGGATCAGGTCAAATTCGGATAGCGGGGCGCTGGGGGAGTCTGGCATGGCGGGCGATGTGCGCAGGGCGTGTGGAGGCCGGGAAATCCGTGGAGAATACGGCTGGTCAAGCCCTTCGGCATGCGGCATATTGTACCGAAACGCAAAGCTGCCCCGCGCAAAACGCTTATTGTGAAATAATATTTCACAATATAAAATGCGCAGTTCCAATGCAGAGAGAGCGCGGGTACGTGGAGCCGGCCCGTCTCGGTCCCCGCAATATTCAGTGCGGCTCCACCGATCGGAAGATGCGCAGATGACAAGCCCTCAGCAGTCCCCGTCCCAAGACGATCTGAAACAGCAGCAGCGTGAGGCGCTGCGCAAGGCCGCGCTCGAATATCACGAGTTTCCGACCCCCGGCAAGATCTCCGTCACCCCGACCAAGCCGCTGTCCAACCAGCGCGACCTGGCCCTGGCCTATTCGCCGGGCGTGGCGGCCGCTTGCGAGGAAATCGTCGCCAATCCCGCCAATTCCTTCCGCTACACCGCCCGCGGCAACCTGGTCGCCGTGATCACCAACGGCACCGCCGTGCTGGGGCTGGGCGACATCGGGGCAGCCGCCTCGAAGCCCGTGATGGAAGGCAAGGCCGGCCTGTTCAAGAAATTCGCCGGCATCGACGTCTTCGATATCGAAGTCGACGAGAAGGACCCCGAGAAGCTGGTCGACATCATCGCCTCGCTGGAGCCGACGTTCGGCGGCATCAACCTGGAAGACATCAAGGCACCGGAGTGCTTCTACGTGGAGCGCAAGCTGCGCGAACGGATGAA
>NZ_FMYZ01000040.1 GCF_900101625.1 Cupriavidus sp. YR651
GCCACAAAGCAAAACCCCCAGCTTTTGAGGGCTGGGGGTTCTGGGTATAAGAGCCTGGCGATGACCTACTTTCACACGGGTAGTCCGCACTATCATCGGCGCAAAGTCGTTTCACGGTCCTGTTCGGGATGGGAAGGGGTGGTTCCGACTCGCTATGGTCACCAGGCATGAGGGGTTGCCGGGCTGAGCAGGACTCAGCGCGGCGAATAGGGGTGTAGTAAAGATTGGGTTGTGCTTGCAGCAGCGTGGCACAAGGCGGCGAACCGCTATACCAGGCAAGACACACTGGTTATAGGATCAAGCCTTACGGGCAATTAGTACTGGTTAGCTTAACGCATTACTGCGCTTCCACACCCAGCCTATCAACGTCCTGGTCTCGAACGACCCTTCAAGGAGGTCAAGCCTCCAGGGAATCCTCATCTTCAGGCAAGTTTCCCGCTTAGATGCTTTCAGCGGTTATCTCTTCCGTACATAGCTACCCTGCGATGCCTCTGGCGAGACAACAGGTACACCAGCGGTACGTCCACTCCGGTCCTCTCGTACTAGGAGCAGCCCCCGTCAAGATTCCAACGCCCACGGCAGATAGGGACCAAACTGTCTCACGACGTTTTAAACCCAGCTCACGTACCTCTTTAAATGGCGAACAGCCATACCCTTGGGACCGGCTACAGCCCCAGGATGAGATGAGCCGACATCGAGGTGCCAAACACCGCCGTCGATATGAACTCTTGGGCGGTATCAGCCTGTTATCCCCAGAGTACCTTTTATCCGTTGAGCGATGGCCCTTCCATTCAGAACCACCGGATCACTATGTCCTGCTTTCGCACCTGCTCGACTTGTCGGTCTCGCAGTTAAGCACGCTTTTGCCATTGCACTTTAGGTACGATGTCCGACCGTACCAAGCGTACCTTCGAACTCCTCCGTTACACTTTGGGAGGAGACCGCCCCAGTCAAACTGCCTACCATGCACTGTCCCCGACCCGGATTCACGGGCCAAGGTTAGAACCTCAAACAAACCAGGGTGGTATTTCAAGGACGGCTCCACGTGAACTAGCGTCCACGCTTCAAAGCCTCCCACCTATCCTACACAGATCGGTTCAAAGTCCAATGCAAAGCTACAGTAAAGGTTCATGGGGTCTTTCCGTCTAGCCGCGGGGAGATTGCATCATCACAAACACTTCAACTTCGCTGAGTCTCGGGAGGAGACAGTGTGGCCATCGTTACGCCATTCGTGCAGGTCGGAACTTACCCGACAAGGAATTTCGCTACCTTAGGACCGTTATAGTTACGGCCGCCGTTTACCGGGACTTCAATCAAGAGCTTGCACCCCATCATTTAATCTTCCGGCACCGGGCAGGCGTCACACCCTATACGTCCACTTTCGTGTTTGCAGAGTGCTGTGTTTTTATTAAACAGTCGCAGCCACCATTTCATTGCAACCCCTTCACCCTTCTGGCGCAGGCCAGTCAAGCTACCAGGGCGTACCTTATCCCGAAGTTACGGTACCAATTTGCCGAGTTCCTTCTCCCGAGTTCTCTCAAGCGCCTTAGAATACTCATCTCGCCCACCTGTGTCGGTTTGCGGTACGGTCTCGTATGACTGAAGCTTAGAGGCTTTTCTTGGAACCACTTCCAATTGCTTCGCAGCACTAGGCCGCTCGCCCCACATCCTTGAATTCCGCGCCCGGATTTGCCTAAGCGCCTTCTCCAATGCAGGGACCGGGACTTCCAACACCCGGACAACCTTCCGCGATCCGTCCCCCCATCGCATCATACGACGGTGCAGGAATATTAACCTGCTTCCCATCAGCTACGCATCTCTGCCTCGCCTTAGGGGCCGACTCACCCTACGCCGATGAACGTTGCGTAGGAAACCTTGGGCTTACGGCGAGGGGGCCTTTCACCCCCTTTATCGCTACTCATGTCAGCATTCGCACTTCTGATACCTCCAGCATCCTTTACAAGACACCTTCACAGGCTTACAGAACGCTCTCCTACCACGCACTTGCGTGCGTCCGCAGCTTCGGTGACTGGCTTAGCCCCGTTACATCTTCCGCGCAGGACGACTCGATCAGTGAGCTATTACGCTTTCTTTAAAGGGTGGCTGCTTCTAAGCCAACCTCCTGACTGTTTTAGCCTTCCCACTTCGTTTCCCACTTAGCCAATCTTGGGGACCTTAGCTGGCGGTCTGGGTTGTTTCCCTCTTGACACCGGACGTTAGCACCCGATGTCTGTCTCCCGTGATTGCACTCTTCGGTATTCGGAGTTTGCTATGGCGGGGTAATCAGCAATAGACCCCCCAACCATGACAGTGCTCTACCCCCGAAGGTGACACACGAGGCACTACCTAAATAGTTTTCGGAGAGAACCAGCTATTTCCAGATTTGTTTAGCCTTTCACCCCTATCCACAGCTCATCCCCTAACTTTTCAACGTTAGTGGGTTCGGTCCTCCAGTACGTGTTACCGCACCTTCAACCTGGCCATGGATAGATCATCTGGTTTCGGGTCTACACCCAGCGACTCAACGCCCTGTTCGGACTCGCTTTCGCTACGCCTTCCCTAATCGGTTAAGCTTGCCACTGAATGTAAGTCGCTGACCCATTATACAAAAGGTACGCCGTCACCCGTTTCCAGGCTCCGACTGTTTGTATGCATGCGGTTTCAGGATCTATTTCACTCCCCTCCCGGGGTTCTTTTCGCCTTTCCCTCACGGTACTGGTTCACTATCGGTCGATCACGAGTATTTAGCCTTGGAGGATGGTCCCCCCATCTTCAGACAGGATTTCACGTGTCCCGCCCTACTTGTCGTACACCTAGTTCCACAACGCTGTTTTCGCATACAGGGCTATCACCTGCTATGGCCGGGCTTTCCATCCCGTTCTGCTAACAATGCTGCTAAAGAGTACAAGGCTCTTCCCATTTCGTTCGCCACTACTTTGGGAATCTCGGTTGATTTCTGTTCCTGCAGCTACTTAGATGTTTCAGTTCGCCGCGTTCGCTTCCCTGACCTATGTATTCAGTCAGGGATGACCCATTCGGGCCGGGTTTCCCCATTCGGACATCTCCGGATCAAAGCTTGTTTGCCAGCTCCCCGAAGCTTTTCGCAGGCTACCGCGTCCTTCATCGCCTGTGATCGCCAAGGCATCCACCACATGCACTTGTTCGCTTGACCCTATAACGAGTGTGTCTCTCGACACCGCTCACCATAGGTTCTGAGTTCTCGCGTTTGTGCCGTATTCCAAGTCATCTTTCGATCACTTAAATACATTTTGGTTGATACAATCACAACCCGGTATCGCGTTTTGTACTGCAGCGTCTCATCAACGCTTCGCGACACCTTTACTACATCCCATATTGTTAAAGAACAGCCGACCAGGCATGCGCCTGCATCGATCTTGGCAAAGCCAAACGCAAGCACTCAACACTAAGTGCTTGCGTTTGGCATACCGGACCAAGGTAAGTGGTGGAGGATGACGGGATCGAACCGACGACCCCCTGCTTGCAAAGCAGGTGCTCTCCCAGCTGAGCTAATCCCCCGGATAACTTGGTGGGTCTGGTAGGACTTGAACCTACGACCCCCGCCTTATCAAGACGGTGCTCTAACCACCTGAGCTACAGACCCTTGGCTGTAACAGCAAACAAACCGATAAGTGTGAACGCTTGAGCTTTGAACACAAGCCTCTGGAAAGGAGGTGATCCAGCCGCACCTTCCGATACGGCTACCTTGTTACGACTTCACCCCAGTCATGAACCCTGCCGTGGTAATCGCCCTCCTTGCGGTTAGGCTAACTACTTCTGGCAAAACCCACTCCCATGGTGTGACGGGCGGTGTGTACAAGACCCGGGAACGTATTCACCGCGGCATGCTGATCCGCGATTACTAGCGATTCCAGCTTCACGTAGTCGAGTTGCAGACTACGATCCGGACTACGATGCGTTTTCTGGGATTAGCTCCCCCTCGCGGGTTGGCAACCCTCTGTACGCACCATTGTATGACGTGTGAAGCCCTACCCATAAGGGCCATGAGGACTTGACGTCATCCCCACCTTCCTCCGGTTTGTCACCGGCAGTCTCTCTAGAGTGCCCTTTCGTAGCAACTAGAGACAAGGGTTGCGCTCGTTGCGGGACTTAACCCAACATCTCACGACACGAGCTGACGACAGCCATGCAGCACCTGTGTCCACTTTCCCTTTCGGGCACCTAATGCATCTCTGCTTCGTTAGTGGCATGTCAAGGGTAGGTAAGGTTTTTCGCGTTGCATCGAATTAATCCACATCATCCACCGCTTGTGCGGGTCCCCGTCAATTCCTTTGAGTTTTAATCTTGCGACCGTACTCCCCAGGCGGTCAACTTCACGCGTTAGCTACGTTACTGAGGAAATGAATCCCCAACAACTAGTTGACATCGTTTAGGGCGTGGACTACCAGGGTATCTAATCCTGTTTGCTCCCCACGCTTTCGTGCATGAGCGTCAGTCACGTCCCAGGGGGCTGCCTTCGCCATCGGTATTCCTCCACATCTCTACGCATTTCACTGCTACACGTGGAATTCTACCCCCCTCTGACGCACTCTAGCCTTGCAGTCACAAGCGCAATTCCCAGGTTAAGCCCGGGGATTTCACGCCTGTCTTACAAAACCGCCTGCGCACGCTTTACGCCCAGTAATTCCGATTAACGCTCGCACCCTACGTATTACCGCGGCTGCTGGCACGTAGTTAGCCGGTGCTTATTCTTCCGGTACCGTCATCGACGCCAGGTATTAACCAGCGCCATTTCTTTCCGGACAAAAGTGCTTTACAACCCGAAGGCCTTCTTCACACACGCGGCATTGCTGGATCAGGGTTGCCCCCATTGTCCAAAATTCCCCACTGCTGCCTCCCGTAGGAGTCTGGGCCGTGTCTCAGTCCCAGTGTGGCTGATCGTCCTCTCAGACCAGCTACTGATCGTCGCCTTGGTGGGCCTTTACCCCACCAACTAGCTAATCAGACATCGGCCGCTCCTGCTGCGCGAGGCCTTTCGGTCCCCCGCTTTCACCCTCAGGTCGTATGCGGTATTAGCTAATCTTTCGACTAGTTATCCCCCACAACAGGGCACGTTCCGATGTATTACTCACCCGTTCGCCACTCGCCGCCAGACCGAAGTCCGCGCTGCCGTTCGACTTGCATGTGTAAGGCATGCCGCCAGCGTTCAATCTGAGCCAGGATCAAACTCTTCAGTTCAATCTCTGTGTGGTGCCGAAGCACCTCGCTCTTTCGAGCGGTCGCTCACTCTCAGAAAACTGACCCGGCCTCTCCGAAGAAAGACCGAACATGTTTTACTGTGCGAGCACTGATAACTTTTGAAGCATTCCGAAGACCGAAGCCT
>NZ_FMYZ01000017.1 GCF_900101625.1 Cupriavidus sp. YR651
ATGGCGCGCTCCAGTACCAACTGGGGCTACCAGTATAGGTCTGTCGAGGACATTTTGATCTGGCTGGAAGCAGACATCTGAATTTAGCCACCACATGCGCTGTCCGCATAATGTTGATTATGTTAAACATCTCCGACAGCGTACCGGGGTCGCTTCCGGCCTTGCTGGCCATGGTGGCGCAGCAACTGCGCCTTGCGCCGACGCATTGGACGAACTACGGGCGGCGCGATCAGACCCGAAGGGACCACCAGGGGGAGCTGCAGATGGTGCTTCGGATTCGGCCGTTCGCGATGGCCGACTATCGTGCCGCCGTCCAGTCGATGTCGGAGCTGGCGCAGCAAACCGACAAAGGCATCATCCTGGCCACGGCGTTGATCGCCTACCTCCGGGAGTAGTCCCTGCTGCTGCCGGGCATGAACGTGATCGAGCGCATTTGCGCGGAGGCCGTCACGCGCGCGACTCGCCGCATCTACCAGATACTGACCGAGCCGCTTACGGAACACCACCGGCTACAGCTCGATCATCTCCTGCAGCGCCGACCGGATGGGCGCCTGACTTGGCTGGCCTGGCTGCGGCTGCCGCCGGGCAAGGCCAGCTCCCGCCAGATGTTGCAGCATATCGATCGCCTGGGAAGATGCTGTAGTCCATCAGCCTAACCATCGCAGGCGACATACGCGCCTGTTCCTACCGTGTTGCGTCAGCCGCTCGGTGAAGTCTGCCATCCGGCCGTAGCCCAGGCGCGCGTCATAGGGGCCGGAATGGGGAAAGCGGATGCTGTCGCTGGCGCCCGGCTGCACCTCGAAGTTCAACTGCCTAGTGAAGCGACCAAGATAGCGCGCCTGCAATTGCGAATTGCGCACTTCGTTTGCAACAAGGCTGTAAACGACATAGCCACCCCCGCACAGGCGACTGCCACGCCTGCGAAGATCCAGCCATTCGCGACACTTCTTGGCTATCCGAAATGCTACCGGCGCCCCTCGGCACGGGGATCATGCCGGCTCCAAGCGCAAGCGAGGCGGGCCGCCTTCGCGCGCACCACCTCATTTAATATTACAAGCGAGCAGGCGCGTTGCAAGCATCTGATCGTGCGTCACGCTACCAGCCGCAATGGCCGGGCTGAGCGGGCTGATCCCCACCGTATGCCGGGCGGGCACACCTGTGGCGGCGCGATAAGGGTGTGCGCCGGCGTCGCCAGGCAAGTGCGCTAAGCTATTAGGGGCGAAGCCGTGCGGGGCCTCGGATCGGTAGGCTTTGTGTTCAGACGGCACGCTCGCGGAGGCAGGACGAGCACAATGGCACCAAAGAGGAGGGAGAATGAACACGCTGACCTACACACTGGTCACCTACCGTCCCGATGGCGCCAATCAGAGCGCACACGACATTATCGTCAGCCGAGACTGGCAAGAGGTGGTGCGCCGCGCCGCGATCCTGCTCGACCAGAACGCCACGCGCGAGAGTGACCAGCCATGGAAATTCTACTTGCTAGTGGACGGTCAGTTCGCCGGCGCCTACACGCAAGAACGGCTGGTGAAGGCGGCGACCACCTACCCCGGCCGGTGCGAAGAGGACAAGCCCTTGGCGCCGCCCTCGGGAACCATTTAATCGGATCAGAGGCACGTCGCTTCAGGCTGCGGCGCCTGTATTTGTACGGGGGGCGGATTCGGCAAGACGCCGCCTCCACCGCATAGGAGACATCGCCATGCACACGACCAAGGGCGATTCGCGATTGGCGAGCGCGAGTGAGATCCGCGAGATTGTGGGTCCCATTGACGATGAAGTGATCGCACGGATCCTGGACATCGAGCCGACCGTTGAGGATGTGCGGCGGGCCTGCGAATGGTTGCGCGCCGACGAGCCTCAATTGCGCAACCCTGAGTCCAGCTCGGGACGCAAGGCGGAAGAGGTGTTTGAAATTCTGGACGATGAGTCGCCGGATTTCGATTCGTCGGGCCGCCCAGGGTAGCCGGCGATCCGGGCATGGCTCGCCCGACGCCCGCTCCACGGTCCAAGCTCATGGGGCCATAAACGCAAGCGATAGGCCGCCTCTGCTGCGGGGCTGCATGGCGCGCGGCCACATAGCTGGCAATGCTGACGAAACCGGACAGCCGTGCAGCGAATCTGGTGCTGCGCAACCTTGTAGTCCGTCTGAAGCTCCCTACACTGGCAACAAACCGGCTCGGCGACCGAGTTCGCTGGCAATCTCAGTTTCGCTCCTAGGGTCTTGCATGCAACAGATTGCTTCTGTGGTCGTGACCTAAGCTTCGAGTGCGCCGCCCACGGGGACGGAGCGCCCGCATTGTTATGCCATTACCACGGAGGAGCTTGAAGATCACTTTGGGGCACGCTCGCATCGGCCAGAGACTGCTTATCCCTAGCCAATATCGATCGTGCGACTCGCGGATCGCGCCGGCTCCGATTTCGGCACGGTCAACGTGAGCACTCCATTGTCAAACTTTGCCAGGGTGTGATCGGGATCGGCGTTTTCCGGCACGGGAATCGTGCGCACGAAGCTTCCATAGGCGCGCTCTAGCCGGTAGCAGCCATCTTCCTCGCTGCGCACGTCCTGCTTTTTCTCGCCGCGCAGCACGATCGCCCCGTCCTCGACGCTCACGTTCAGGTCTTCGCGCTGCATCCCTGGCAATTCGGCGGTCACGCGCAGCACCCGCCCTTCGTCGACCACGTCGATGCGCGGCTGGAAGCGCGAAGAACTGAAGTCGCCAAACCATCGCTCGAGCGCACCACGGCCGGCAAACGGGTCATGAAAGAATTCCTCCACTGCGCGCCACGGTTCGCGTGAGAACAGTCGCGGAATGTCAGACCAGGAGGCACGCCATTGCTCGCTCCCCGGCGGGCCTTCCAGGCTGTCCGGATTGGACTTGCGGGCCGCCCCGCGAAGGAACTTGAAGAGATTCCACTTTTTCGGATCGGTGTTCATCGTATCCTCCACTAAGAGGTCTGGCAGGAGAACCGGATTCCAGTCGGTGTCTGCCGCATCGTCGATGATCTGTTGGCCGTAGGATCCCACTGCGGTCTCCTGACGGTACACAAATAGCGCACGGGGGAAACTCCATGAAGACATCTCACAGATGGCAGCCACAGCAGGATCGGTATGGGGGCTGCTGGTTTTCGGCACGGTTATGACACCCCTAGGGATTGGTCTTTGGTCTTCTGCGAAGGCGTCAGTCGGTGCCAACCGGTTTAGCGAGCCTCTGGCTGTCGCGGCCACAGAGGCGTGTTCTTGGCCGTATATATACCGGCCGCGAAGTCCTTACAAGAAACGCCAACAGAGGTCGCTAACGTATATAAAAGCCGCTTCTTGAGGGCACCCCAACTTTGACCGCGGCGTCGGCCGGCTTACTGCTTGGCGCCCGCTTCTTTGAACTCAACATCCTCCACGTCCTCGCCTGTCTTCTCGGCGCTCGCCTCTTTCGCGTCCGCAGCGCGACCGGAGCCAGTGTCCGGCTGAGCCTGAACGTCTGCATAGACCTTTCCGCCGAGTTTCAGCGAGGCCGTTGCCAGGGCCTGCGCCTTGGCGTCGATCTTGGCCTTGTCGGAGGTCTTCAGTGCCGCCTCAAGGTCCTTGATTGCGGATTCGATCTTTTCCTTCTGGTCCGCGTCCAGCTTCTCGCTGTATTCGGTCAGAGCCTTGCGCGAACTGTGTGCCAGCGCGTCGCCGTGGTTGCGCGCATCGACCAACTCCCGCTGTCGACGGTCTTCGTCAGCATGAGCCTCGGCGTCCTTCACCATGTGTTGGATCTCGCCTTCAGACAGGCCGCTGTTGGCTTTGATGGTGATCCGGTTCTCCTTGCCAGTAGCCTTGTCCTTCGCCGACACGTGCAGGATGCCGTTGGCGTCGATATCGAACGTCACCTCGATCTGCGGCATGCCGCGCGGCGCCGGTGCAATGCCCTCCAGGTTGAACTCGCCTAGCATCTTATTGCCCGTAACAATCTCGCGTTCGCCTTGGTAGACCTTGATGGTCACCGCCGCCTGGTTGTCGTCGGCGGTAGAAAAGATCTGAGAAAACTTGGTCGGGATGGTGGTGTTTTTGGTGATCATCTTGCTCATCACGCCACCTAGGGTCTCGATCCCCAGCGAAAGCGGGGTGACGTCAAGCAGCAGCACATCCTTGCGATCACCGGCGAGCACCGCGCCTTGGATCGCCGCCCCCACCGCCACCGCTTCGTCGGGGTTGACGTCCTTGCGCGGCTCGCGGCCAAAGAGCGCTCTTACCTTCTCCTGCACGCTGGGCATACGGGTCATGCCACCCACCAGAATGACGTCGTCGATCTTTTCCACCGCGATACCGGCATCCTTGATCGCGATCCGGCACGGCTCCAACGTGCGCTCGACCAGGTCTTCGACCAGGGCTTCGAGCTTTGCGCGCGTGAGCTTCAGGTTCAAATGGCGCGGTCCGCTGGCGTCGGCCGTAATGTACGGTAGGCTGATTTCCGTCTGCAGGCTTGACGAGAGCTCGATCTTGGCCTTCTCCGCGGCTTCCTTCAGGCGTTGCAGCGCCAGCACGTCCCGCGACAAGTCGCCCCCCTGGTCCTTCTTAAATTCGCCGATGAGGTAGTCGATGATGCGCTGGTCGAAGTCTTCTCCGCCCAGGAAGGTATCACCGTTGGTCGACAGCACTTCGAATTGCTTCTCGCCTTGCAAGTCAGCGATCTCGATGATGGAGATGTCGAAGGTGCCGCCGCCGAGGTCGAACACGGCAATCTTGCGGTCGCGGCTTTCCTTTTTGTCCAGCCCGAACGCGAGCGCCGCCGCGGTCGGCTCGTTGATGATGCGCTTGACGTCCAGCCCGGCGATGCGCCCGGCATCCTTGGTCGCTTGGCGCTGGCTGTCGTTGAAGTAGGCGGGCACCGTGATAACGGCTTCGGTGACAGGCTCGCCAAGATAGTCTTCGGCGGTCTTCTTCATCTTGCGCAGCACCTCAGCCGAGACTTGCGGCGGGGCGAGCTTCTGGCCTTGCGCTTCGACCCATGCGTCGCCGTTGTCAGCCTTCAAGATCGTGAAGGGCATCAGGCCAATGTCCTTCTGCACTTCCTTTTCCTCATAGCGGCGGCCGATCAGCCGCTTGATGGCAAACAGCGTGTTCTTTGGATTCGTGACGGCCTGCCGCTTGGCGGGTGCGCCGACGAGGATTTCGCCGTCGTTCATATAGGCGACGATCGACGGGGTCGTGCGCGAGCCTTCGGAGTTCTCAATCACTTTGACCTGGTTGCCTTCCATCAGCGCCACACACGAATTCGTGGTGCCGAGGTCAATCCCGATGATCTTGCTCATGATGTCCAAGCGCCTGGCGCTTCCTGGTAGGAAATTCCCTGTCAATCCACAGCTGTATGGGACTCGCCGCACGCCTTGCGTGTCTCGTCAATACTCCAGCTCCGATGACACCGCGGTGGCTTTGCCGTGGTTTTTCGGCATCTCTGCCACGGTCGCGTCCGTGGTCAGAATCAGTCCGGCGACTGATGCCGTGTTCTGTAGTGCAGTACGGGTTACCTTGGTTGGGTCAATCACGCCCATTTCGAACAGGTCGCCGTATTCACCGGTGCCGGGGCCGACAGCCAGGACTTCGCCCTGGTCCGGCTTTTCGGCGGCGGTATCGGGGATGACAATACCGCTGGCCGTCTTGTGTTCTGCGTCCAAGCATTTGACGATGACGCGATCGTGTAGTGGACGGATGTTCATAGCCTTGCTCCTCGTCCCATCACTGTGATCATGAGCTTGTCCGGCCGATCGGGTCGTGTCCGGGCCGCCGTTCAGGGCATTCACGTGTCAACGCCGGCGTCTGGATTCAAGCCACTAGCATAATTGGCCAGGAACCGATCCTGGCGCGTCACTGAATGGCCGGCACGGTGCCGAGCTTCTCTGCCAGCATCCGCTCATATACGCCAAAATGCACATCCACTTCTGCCTGACTGACGACGACAACGTCAATCGTGATCTGCTCGGGCGCCAAGCCGAACATCGTGGCCAGTGCCACTTCCAGGTGGGGGGCCGCCACTCTGTCCTTTTCGAACGTCGTGCCGATGCTGATCACGTAAGCATCGCCTTGCGCCGTGACGTCGACCAAACGGGCCCGCGCGCTGAGGTTGTTATCGATCGCGACTGTGACCAACTCCGCTACGCGCCGCGTCCGCTCGGTAGGAAAGCCGCGCGTGCACTTGAGCAGCACCCGATGCCTGCCTAGCGTCACCCACTCAGAATCGAATTCCATCGAAGTCTCCATCTCGGGAAGTGTTTGCCGCGAAAGTAGAGGCCAGTTCGGCGATTTCAAGACCTCAGCGTCGTACGTGGATTCGCTGCCGTTGCAAGCCAGCACCGCGCGTTCCGAGCGCCGCCTATGCCAGAAATGGCCTCGGAGGCGCTACCTTGCAAGGCCAGCTTGAATCTCCCAGCTGAGCGCAGCAGACTCACGCGAGTCTATTCCCTTGACGCAGCTCGCCATCTTCCGCTCACTTCACCTCGATCTTCTTCACCGCAGATTGCGACGAGCCGGTCTTGGGTAGACGCAGCGTCAATACGCCTCTGTCGAACTTCGCATCGATGTGATCGAGGTCGATGCCGTGGGGCAGCGGGATACTGCGCATGAAGGCGCCGTATGCCCGCTCCAAGCGGTAGCAGCCGTTTTCCTCGCTCCGAATGTCCTGCTTCTTCTCACCTCGCAATACCAGGGCGCCATCTTCGATGGTGATCTGCAGGTCCTCGCGATCCATACCGGGCAGCTCCGCCGTGATCCTTAGCGCCGTGCCATCATCGACTACATCGATGCGAGGTTGGAAGCGCGACGAACTGAAGTCACCGAACCATCGATCCAGGCCGCCGAAGCCCGCGAAGGGTTCATGCAGAAACTCGCCCATCGCACGCAGGGGATCGCTTGAAAACAGCCGTGAAACCTCGGGCCAGTCCGGTGTCCAGTGCCGTGGCGCGGGAACATTCGAGGGCTCGCCCGTCGGCTGCCTATCCTCTGTCGATTTGCGTAGGAACTTGAATGGGTTCCATTTGCCCAGGTCTGTCTTCATCTTGTCCTCACCGACGTATGTCCAGCCCATTTCCGCGGGTACTGCGGTGGCGCCCTTGCAGCCGCCACCGGTACCCGGCGGCGGCAACTCAGGCCACGTTGATTGCAATGCGGCGCGGACGCGCTTCGTCGCGACGCGGGATCGTCAGCTTGAGCACGCCGTCCTGCAGGTTCGCCTCGATCTTCGACGCGTCAAGGTCGGGGCTCAGCGAGAAAGCGCGTGCGAAGTGCGGCTGCCGAATTTCCGCGTGTTGCACCCGCAGTCCTTGGGGCGTGGGCACGACCGCTTCCGCCTCAATATGGAGGTTGCCGTCGTGGACATTCACCTCGAGCTTGTCTTTGGTCACCCCCGGAAGGTCGGCCCAGAGCGTGACGCCGTTGCTGTCCTCGACGATGTCGACCACGGGAAGCAGGGTCATCGTCGGCGTCGACTTGTCCTCCTGACCTTTTGTCACGGCATTCTGGTCGCGTTCAACCATTTGGGTAGTCTCGTTCATGACATTCTCCTGGCGTTATTGGATCGTGATCGCCCGAGGCTTTGAGGCTTCCCGCTTGCCAATACTGATAGACAGGCAGCCGTTGACATAGCGCGCCTGGACTTTGTCGGGGTCGGCGCTCTGCGGCAGTTCGACCACGCGCCGGAACGTGCCGGTGAATCGCTCTTGCGCGTACAGCCGGACCTCCGGATCGCGCACCGCGTGCGCGGCTTCGCGCTCGCCGCTGATGGTCAGCAAGCCCTTGTCGATCGACACCTCGAACTTGTCTTGCTTGATGCCCGGTGCGAACGCGACAATCTCGATGGAATCGTCCGTGGCGCCGATATTGACGGGGGGAAATGCCCCGAAGCGGCCGGAGCGGAGGCTGGAGGGGAAGCCGCCGAACAAACTCGCCATCTGCCTTTGCATGCGGTCGAGCTCGCTAAAAACGTCGGTTCCAAAGAATAGATCACTCATGGTCGTATCCTCCTTCGATGCAGCAAGGAGGCGAAGGGGCAACGCGCTCCCATCCACCTGCCAAGCTGCTGGCAAACAAACAGAAACACGCAGCGCGCAACGGTCGCGACTGCCTGAGCAAAAATAAAATAGTAATTGGCCGCCCAAATTTCAAGGGGGCCAGCCTGCGCCGTTCCGCGAAAGGACATCAGGCGATTCGTGCTGCACCGGTCACGGTTGGGCAGATTCGCTTACGCGGGGTCGCTCCCGTTACACGGCGCCACATCTATGTGCCGCATGAAGCGTATTTGTCGCGCGCCGCGCGTTTGGGGGTAAGTGCCGAGCCGGAGACGCTTGCTTTCGCAATCATGCCTCTGACTCGTTGGACAGCAAGGCCAAGCCGCCCCAGCAGAGATGCAGAGTTCGACTGGGATCCTGCCTTTGTGGCGTGGCTCGCTGAATAGAGGACCGGCTAGGCACGTCGCACCCTGGTGCGCGGTCCGCGGACACAGATCAACAGGCGGGCAGCACCACGTGCCCTGAACGCTACTCGTCGGATTATGCCCCCCACGGCGGCGCTGTCTTGCCTCTCGTTGAGCAGAATCTGCGTCGCAGAATGTAGCCGCGGACGTCGGTGTACAGGGTGTACTTGGGCAGATCGAGGCTGTGCGCCGAGGCGGATCCACTGTTTCGACCGCGGTGTCGGGGTAAGAGCAGACGGTCGACGGCCCGACACGACGGCTGGCGTTGGAAGGGGAGCGCCAGATAGGACCTCTGCTTCCGCAGGGACCGCAGCTGGCTCGGAAGTGAAGGGACTATCTCCGAATTCCATGGGGTCATGGTTCGTCGCCCGGTAGTTGCCCGGCGGGGCTAGCGATCGCTTAGCGTGCAAAATTCTCCGTTTTCTGAAGCGACCCCGTACCGCTCCGAGCCGAAATGTCGGCCCAACCCTTTTTCGGTAACCGCGCGTCAAATTTCGGTAACCAAGCTCGGCGCAGGTCCACCTCGGCGAGCGACCGCTTCGCGCTGAAGGCGCCGGCGGAAATTGAATGGCTGACCGATAATGGCTCGGGCTACACGGCAGACAAGACCAAGGCGTTTGCGTCGGCAATTGGCCTGAAGCAACTGACCACGCCGGTTTGCAGCCCGCAGAGCAACGGGATGGCCGAGAGCTTCGTGAAGACCATGAAGCGCGACTATGTCGCCTTCATGCCCAAACCTGATGCCGAGACGGCAGTTCGCAATCTGGCCATCGCCTTCGAGCACTACAACGAGCAGCACCCCCATAGCGCCCTGAATTACCGCTCTCCGCGCGAGTTCAGGCGTGCGATGGCCTTATCAACCTAAGGGTGTGACCGTGTCCGGAGACACGTGGGCAAATCCACCGAGCGCGAAGACGTGCTCTAACTTCTTATGGCGCAACGTGGCAGGGTCCACATCCACCCAACCGGCACTATCAGCCAGCGGGCTTGCCCGCACGAAGTCCGGCGCGGTCTGCGGTGGTACGACGTGAATCATGTCGAACTCGGTCTCCACCTGCTCCTTGTTGCCGTCAGGCAGCGTCCACTCGAAGGTGGCTCTCCTGCGTGGGCCATCAATGCTTTTAAGCGTATGGCCAAAGCGCAGGTCGATGCCATAGGTCTTGACGTACTCCATCAGCGCCGGGGCGTAATCGGGCACCCCGAACAGTACCGCTCCCGCATTGAATAATTGAACTTGCGTGTTCTGAAGCATACCGTTGTGGCGCCACGCATCGCAGGACAGGTACATTGGCTTCTGCGGCGCGCCCGCACACTTGATGGGCATGGGCGCTTGCGTGAACAGCGCCTTTCCCCCGCGCAGCCCACGCACCAGTTCCCAGGTGTATGGCGCCAAGTCGAACCGATAGTTCGACGTCAGGCCATTGCGGCCGAGCGTTTCAACGAGGCCCTCAATGCCGTGCCAGTTGACCTTGAGGCCTGGGCAAACGACCAGGCGCTGATGGCGCACCGCTCGGCAACCCTCGAGCACAACGCATTCCTTTCCGGCTCGAATGCCACCACGGCACCCTTGAGCCAGCGCACGCCGGCCGGCACGCGCGATGCCATCGTGCGTGCGGTGGCGGCCGCCTCGAACACGCCCGCACCGACCAAGGTCCAGCCTGGCTGGTAGTAGTGCACGTCGGCCGGGTCAATGATGGCGATATCCAGTTCGGGCTCACGTGCACGCAGGCTGGAGGCGACTGCGATGCCAGCCGCCCCGCCGCCGACGACCACGATGTGCTCAGCGTCAACAACATCCACCAGAGGTTTTCCAGCATGGGCGATACGCTGCACCACGGCCTTAAGGTCAAAACCCGCCTTGGCCGCACGTTCCTGAATCTCGCCTGCGGGCAGCTTTCTGACTTGCGACAGGGCCCACAGAGTGGCGGACCGAGTCCCGGTACCCGGTACGGCAATAGGCCAGGATAGGCTTGGGCAGGTCAGCGCACAGTGCCGCAAATACCGACGCCTGTTCAGCCGAGGCTTGTCCAGGCACTACTGGTTGATGAATTGCCTGCAAGCCAGCTTGCTTCGCGGCTTGCGCGATTTCTTCAAAATTCGGTTGGTCGGACCCTTCACCATCCGGGCGATGGCACACGATGGCGGCGAAGCCAAGTGCCTTCAGTGCTGCGACATCGGCAACACCGATTTGTGGCGAGACTGAGAGGTCCGAGGTCAGGGAACGCGCGTCCATGGCGTACTTCCCGGGAGACGGTAAAACATTGTTGGGCAACGGCATCGCGCTTCACCAACGTTCCATGGTGAGAGCAATCACGGGCCGGCATCACGACGCCGGCCCCCTCATCAGACTGCGTTCAGCGGGATTTTTAGGTAGCGCACTCCGTTGGCCTCAGGCGGAGGTAACTCGCCGGCCCGGATGTTGACCTGGACTGCCGGCAATATCAGTGTTGGCATCGCTAGCGTGGCATCGCGTGCCTGCCGCATGGCTACGAACTGGTCCTCACTCACTCCGTCGTGAACATGGATATTGCAGTTCCGTTGGTCGCGCACTGTCGTTTCCCAGGCGGCACCCCGCCCCTCGGGCGGATAGTCGTGACACATGAAAAGGCGAGTCTCGGCGGGCAGGTGCAGAAGCTTGCGGATGGAGCGGTACAACTGATGTGCGTCGCCACCGGGGAAATCGCAGCGAGCGGTGCCGACGTCCGGCATGAACATCGTATCGCCGACAAAAACCGCATCCCCAATCTGGTAAGCCATATCGGCAGGCGTATGGCCGGGCACATGAATCGCCTTTCCGGTCAGGCCACCGATGGCAAACGTCTCATCCTCTTCGAAGAGGTGGTCGAACTGCGACCCGTCGAGCCGGAACTCCGGTTCCAAGTTGAAGAGCGTCTTGAACACCCCCTGCACACGGCGAATGTTCTGGCCGATGGCGATATGACCGCCGAGGTGGCGCTTGAGGTAGGGCGCCGCAGACAGGTGGTCCGCGTGCGCATGCGTCTCGAGAATCCACTCGACGTGTAATTCGTGCTCGCGCACGAAGGCGATGACCTTATCGGCACTTGTCGTCGAGGTCCTTCCCGCCTTAGGGTCGTAATCCAGCACGGAGTCGATAATTGCGCACTCGGGACGTCCCTCCTGATAGACCACGTAGGTCACGGTCCAAGTCGCTAGGTCGAAGAACGGTTGAACGGTCGGTTGCATGCTTGCCTCCTTGGATGCAATACATTCTATTCACACACATTCTATCTTTCAATATACTATTAAGAGGAAAAGTGTAGACGACCTATGGACCAGCCCCACCCAACCATTGACCTCACCACGATGCAAGCCGCTGCGATGAACGCCTGCGCCCTGCTCAAGGTGCTCGCCAATCCGGACCGCCTGCTGCTGATGTGCCGCCTGTCGCAGGACGAGTTGTCTGTTGGCGAACTGGAGGAACAGCTCGGCATCCGGCAGCCGACGCTGTCCCAGCAACTCGCCGTGCTCCGTGAAAACGCTCTGGTAGCGACGCGCCGTGACGGCAAGAACATCTTCTATTCGGTGGCAAGCCCTCAGGCGCTTGCCGTGATGGCCGTGCTTTATCAACAGTTCTGCGCCAATACCTCGGAGGACGCGACATGCTGATTGACCTTGCGAACTTCACGCCCGGGCCGTCACTGGCCGGCGGACTCCTCATTGGCGCGGCGGCAGCCGTGCTAGTGCTGTTCAACGGCCGCATTGCCGGCATTAGCGGCATCTTCGGCGGCCTGCTCAGCCTACCCCGGAAGGATATGGCCTGGCGCCTGGCCTTCCTCGCCGGCCTGGTCGGCGCTCCTGTCATTGCGAGCCTGCTAGGCAAACCGGCCATTGCGGATATCCAGGCCAGCTGGGGCGAAATCCTGGTCTCCGGCTTCCTGGTAGGGCTTGGTACCCGCTACGCCAGCGGCTGCACCAGCGGCCATGGCGTCTGCGGTATCTCGCGCGGCTCCATCCGCTCGCTGGTCGCCACCCTGACCTTCATGGTGTCGGGATTCCTCACGGTTTTCGTGCAACGGCATCTGATTGGGGGCTGAAATGACCGCAATTACTGCACTGCTTGCAGGCCTGCTCTTCGGCGTCGGCCTGATAGTTTCCGGCATGGCGAATCCGGCCAAAGTACTGGGCTTCCTTGACCTGGCAGGAACTTGGGACCCGTCCCTGGCCTTTGTGATGGTCGGTGCGATTCTCCTTGGTTCGCTTGCCTTCCTGATTGCCAAGCGCCGCAAGCGCTCTTTCTTGGGGTTGCCTGTGCAACTGCCGGCCAGCACGAACGTGACGCTGCGACTGGTGTTGGGCAGCGCCGCGTTCGGTATCGGCTGGGGTCTAGCCGGCTTCTGTCCAGGCCCCGCGCTGGTGGCGCTGGGTGCGGGCTATCCGAAAGCCGTTGGCTTTGTGGCCGCGATGGTGGCTGGCATGGTCGTGTTCGAAGTTGCCGAGCGGGCCAAGTCGACCCTGCAACGGGCGTAAGCAGGCCGGCACTCGAGCCATGTCCACTGGACACGTCTGTTAAGCGGTGTATCGATGGAAAGCATCTTTGTCAGCAGCGCGACGCTAGGCGCCATCGTTGGCCTCATCCTGGCGCTGACGGGCGCCGGCGGCACCATCCTCGCGGTGCCTCTGCTGCCACTCGTGCAGCATCTCAGCGTTGCTGAGGCCGCGCCGGTCGCCCTGCTTGTGGGTGGCGGACGTAAATTGCACAGAACTGGCGGACGAAATTTGCACGCTCGGGCAAGGTGGCAGCTCCGAAAGAGCCTTTGGAGCCGCCTATGTACGGGAGGGAACAACGCGTGTTGCTACGTCACTATCTGGAGCAAGGCCTGTCCAAAACGGAGATCGCGCGGCAACTGGGCGTGAGCCTGCGCACCCTCTACTACTGGATTGACACAGGGCAACTCGATCGCTCACGGGATAACGAGCCACTGTGTTACCGGTGCCGCCCACCGGTGCCGCACAAGATTGATAAGTTCCGCGGCATTATCACGGCACGCCTGGCGAGGCTGACCGCGATGCGGCTGTTCGAGGAGATCTGCGCTGCCGGTTACAAGGGCGGCTATTCGCAGGTCAAGGAGTTCGTGCGACAAATTCGCCCAGGTGCGGTCCCAGAGCCAGTCGTGCGTTTCGAGACGCCGCCCGGACGGCAGGCGCAAGTTGATTTCGCCGAGTTTCGGCTGCCATGGGGCAAACGGTACGCCTTGTTCGTAGTGCTGAGCTATTCGCGACGCATGTGGCTTCAGTTTTACCCGCGCCAAAGCATGGAGGTGCTCATGCAAGGCCTGGAAGAGGCCTTTGCCTTCCATGGTGGCGTTCCCTTGGAGCTACTGTTCGACCAAATGAAAGCCGTTGTGGTCGACGATCAGCGTGGCGCCGGCGGCAGGGTGTTGGAGAACGTCGAGTTCTCGCGCTTTGCTCGCTATTGGGGCTTTCGCATCCGCGCTTGTCGCCCGTACCGGGCTCAGACCAAAGGCAAGGTGGAGCGACCCATCAGATATGTCCGACAGAGCTTCTTCTACGGTCGGGAATTCCTCAATGATGCAGATCTGAATACCCAGGCGTTGTCGTGGGTAATGCGCAAGGCCAACCAGCGGAAACATCGGACCACTGCAGAGGCACCCGATGCCCGCTTTCTACGCGACGAGTTGGCCTTACTTCAGCCGTTGGCACGAGCACCATATAGAGGACTGGCAACCCTGTCAGACCGCCCGACTTGCCCGATGCCGGCCGCGGCCTTGCCCAGGGTGGAGAGGCGCTCCCTGAGCGAATACGGCAGACTGGCGGGAGACCAACGATGAGCGCCGCCCGGTTACCCCGCGAGGCCATCCGCGATATGCTGGCGGATCTTAAGATGCCAGGTTCGCTCGAGGCGATCGACCAGATCCTCAGCGCGGTCGACAGCGGCCAACTAACAGCGTCTGAAGCAATTCAGCGCCTCCTGGGAGCGCAGATAAAGCTGCGAAACAACCGCCGTCTGATGGCGGCAATGCACTCTTCCCGGCTCCCTGCTATCAAGACCCTGGAGGACTTCGATTTCGCCTTTCAGCCATCGATCAAGCGCGAACAAATCGAGAGCTTGCACGAGCTCGGCTTTGTCGAGCGCAAGGAGAACGTCGTCCTGCTCGGCCCGCCTGGCGTCGGCAAAAGCCATCTCGCGATCAGCCTGGCCGTCGCGGCGGCCAAGCGGGGCCGCCGCGTCTACTATGGGACCTTGATCGACTTGATCTCGTCACTTGAGGAAGCGCAGGCGACGGGACAACTGCTTCGTCGTCTCACGGTACTAACCCATCCGGCGTTGCTGGTCGTCGATGAGATTGGCTACCTGCCGATCACGCACGGCGGCGCTGTGCTGTTCTTCCAGCTCATCAGCCGACGCTATGAACACGCTTCTACCGTACTGACTTCCAACAAGGGATTCGAAGAATGGGGAGCTGTCTTCGGGGATGAAGTGATGGCTGCCGCGCTCATCGACCGAGTGCTCCATCACTGCCATCTCGTGAACATCAAGGGGAACAGCTATCGCATGCGTGAGCACGCAGAGCTCTCGCGGGAGCTTAACCGTGAGTCACGCGCTCGACGCACACGCGCGGAAATAACGGGCACCGCATAGTTCCCGAGTTCGCTTGAACTGCTATCGCCTCCAATCGGCGGTTCCTGATCTTACCCACGGACCGCGGACAGGTTGAGCGGGGTCTTGGTTGAAGATTCGAACGGCAACGGGGCACTGTAGCCAATCGTCGAATGACGCCGCTGTCGGTTATAAAACACCTCCATAAACTCGAATAGACTGGCTCGGGCCTGATCCCGGGTTTTGTAGTCGCAATGCATAACGAGCTCGGTCTTGAGCGTATGGAAGAAGCTTTCCATCGGGGCGTTGTCCCAACAATTTCCTTTGCGGCTCATGCTCTGCCGGATCGAGTGCTGTAGCAAGAGCGCTCGATACTCGGCTGCCGCGTAGGTCGATCCTTGATCCGAGTGCAAGATGGTTGGAGCAGATCGCCGTTGCCGAATGGCCGTGTTCAGTGCATCCATGGCAAGACGGCAGTCGAGCGTCTTGCTCATCCCCCAACCGACGACTGCGCGCGAATGCAAGTCGAGGATCACTGCCAGATAGAGCCAGCCTTCTCGCGTGGGGATATAGGTGATGTCGCTTAACCAGCGTGCGTTCGGCCGATCGGCTTCGAAGACACGATTTAACAGATTCGGCGAGGCCTTGGTATTTCGCCCACCGCGGCTAGCCGAACCGCCTCCAGCTTGAAATCGCGGCTATACCGATGGTATTCCTTGCGTTCCATGGGACACCTCTCTCTGGTCAGTATGACCCTTTTCAAGATGTCCGCGGTCCGTGGGTAAGATCATCCCGACCCATCTGAGCCGCTCGCCGGCGAGCGCGCGAATGGCCAATATGGCGTGAACTTCGGTCAGTCGCAGTCACTTGCGAATCTCGCGCGCCATCGCAACGCATCTGCTCCAAGAATGTCGACTGGTGTTCAGTGCCACTGTTGCGCAAAAAAATCGACAACCTGATCCTCCAAAGTACGCAAAAACGCAACTCTGTCGAATCCGGGTGGATTCACAGAAGCGTCACCGGCTGCAGATGGCAATGAGAAGGTTGGCTGCGCCATGAAAGCGAAATGTCCTGCAGCGGGCACTGTACTAGTTTGCGCTTCAGACAGGTTATTGGCGACATAGCCCCCATGGTACTGGCCGTTGAGCACGGTGTCCTGGCCAGCCACAATGATCCGCATGGGCACAGAAATGGCCGCAAGACTCTCCGGCGTAAAGACCACTGCCATGGGAGCCAGCGCGACCACAGCCCCTACACGGGAGTCTGATACAGAGACTAGTCGCGCTGCCTCCGAGGCTGATGCCTCTTTCCACGTAGACGCGTCCGTGACTGTGTGGACTTTGGCCAACGAGCAATAGCCTTGATCGTTACGCACCGTGCTGCAATGCTCGGCGGAGCGTTGCGCATCGGCCTGCGCCCCGGCGAGGGCGAGCACGCTGTAGCCACCAGCCGAGTGGCCCACAGCACCAATTCGGTTAGTCGGAACGCGAGGTCCCCATTCGAGGCTTGCAAGCAGGGCATCCAGCACGCGGCTCAGTTGTCGGGGGCGTTCGCTTAAGTACTTGCCCGAAGCAATCAGCGAACGGTCCTGCCAATTGTCTCCAGGGTGGCGCAATGCTGCTACCAAATAGCCTTCCCGCGCCAATCGAGTGCCAAGGTTATGGTGATTAAGCTCGGTGCCCCCAGTCCCATGAGAAAGCAGGATCAACCCCTTGAGCTTAATATCGGAGGGCGGCGCACCTGGAGCCACGATGGGCAACCAGGGGCCCATCGGTACAGCCCTGTCGGTGACAGCCGTGGGGTAGAAGAGCGCCACGACCATGGGCTTGTCATCCCCGATCGTCAGCGTCTTGTATCCCGCGTATTGGGCGCATACATTCGCTGTCGTCGCGAGCAAAGCGACCGCTACGAGAACCGCAGGTTGCGCGAACGCGCGAAACATATTCATTGTCAACTTCCCAAAGAAGAACCGATACGTATAAGCATGCGGAAAATGTGGCTCGCCGTTCAGAACCGAGCACCCCGAATAGGTTCACTTTCATCGTCGGCGGCTGTTTTTCTTAACCTGAGAAGAACGTCCTTGGTATGTAGGTACAGAGACAGCCGACTGTAGTCTTCTACGGAGTAGCCGACAGCCTGTGCAGCTCGCTCGATCAATGCGTAATCAGCCGGATGAATTCGTAGCGTAAGTGCGCGCTTTAGTGATGTGACTGGCTCGCCTGGAGCGGATGTTTCGCGTACCCATCGTATTGCGACTAAGTGGCAATACTCTCGAATGGAGAGACCAACGGCGTCTGCTGCCTTCTCGAGGATACGATAGTCGTCGGCATGGAAATTGAGTTCAAGTCGTCGACTAAACATTGGAGAAGAAGTATGAGCGGACATATCGAGGCCTCGATTTGTATCGCTATCGATCATGTCAGCGAGTCGTTGAAAGAGCCACTGGTGTCACGCAAGCGGAATACACTGGTTATGCCTGCAGCGAGGGAGAGTGTGGCTGCGATCGTCAGTCCTATCTGCGTCGCAACAATTACGGAGTAGCAGGCAAGGAGCATGCTCATGAAGACGGCGCCGATGGTCTGGCCTATCACCCGTGCGATGCTCTGCAGACCGCCCGCAGCACCGCTGCGCTCGCGCGGTGCTGACATGAACATATTGCGGTTGTTCGCAACATTGAACAGTCCAAAGCCAGCACCACAGAGCATCACTTGAAAGCAGAGTGCGAGAGTGTGGTGGCCCGAACTCGAAACTGCGGCGGATGCCAAACCTAAAGCGAGAAGAATTCCGCCCGTTAGGCAAAGCAGCGCTGTCGGTAGCCGATCAGCTAGTCGGCCTGCCAATGGAGCGGTCATGGCGACAGCTAAAGGCCAAGGCAACAGGGATAGCGCAGTGGCGAAGGGCGATAAGCCAAACGCGTGCTGCAAACTGAATGGCAGAGCTACCAATGCAGCCGCCTGACCCGTAAAGCTAAGGATAGAAGCGATGATAGATAAACGAAATGATGGGCGCCATAAAAGGTCCACGGGGACCAAAGGCGTAGCACGCCGAAGCTCGCGCCGTCCGAGCAACATCGCAAACACTGTTGCGACGGCAATGAGGATAAGCGCCTGCTGAGAATCGGTTGGCAACCACTGCGCGCCGATCACGAACATCGCGAACATGCTTGCACTCAGGACAACACTGGTGAGGTCAACAGTGCGCCCTGTCCCCCTCACATAAGGCAGGGATCGTCCGCAAATCAGCACAAGCACACCAATCGGTACGCCCACGGCAAAGATGGACCGCCACTCGCCGAAGGACAAGATTGTCGCGCCGAGTGTAGGACCGGCGCCGGCTGATAGTGCCACCGTAAGTGCATTCCATCCGATGGCAGCACCTAGGCGATGCGAGGGGACGGAGAAGCGTAGGAGCGCGACGCCGAGCGCCAGAATGCCCGCCCCGCCAACGCCCTGCAAAAAGCGCGCGCCAATGAGCCACGGCAAAGACGGAGACGCTGCGCAAACTATCGATGCGGCCGTGAAGACCGTGGCTCCAGCCACAAAGACTCCCCGATAGCCGATGCTCTCGCCGAGAGCCGCTGCCGGCAGCAGCAGCATCACGACACCAAGCTGATACGCGATAACAACTTGTACGGCTGCGGCAGGCGTTACGTGCAAGGAGGCGGCTATCGTTGGAAGCGCAATATTGGCAATTGCTGCGTCGAGTACAACGAGGACCATGCCTGCCAGAACGGAAGCGATGGCGCGCCTCCTGCGCCGGGGCTCGGCAATGCCGCCTTGACTGTCGGCGGCCGCTTGCGTAGTCACGGCACACTCCAGAATCCGTTATGCTGAACGTATCGCGTAACCTTTTTCTCGATCGCGTCTTCCCATTTTAGATCGCGTTCGGTGAAGCGAAAGAGCAACGCCGGCCCCGATACACAAAGGGTGTCATGGATGTCCCCTGGCAAATAGACTTGGGCCTGGCCGGGCTTGACAAGGGTCGCGCTGCGCTTGACGAGACGCGTTTCACCACCAGGGGTTTCGATGCGGCCATAGGTCCCCATCTCACTTTCCCCTCGTTGCACAGCATAGATTACCCAGCTACGGCCGTGGTCGTGGGGCGGACGATAGAGCGAAGCATGTTCAAAGTGCGCCATCAGGACAAAGCCGTGCGTCGGATCGCGATAAAGCTCTCGGCTCGCTGGCTGATCGCGGTGAAGATCACCAAGCCAGCTTTCATCGGGCGATGCATTCGCCAGCGATTCAATTTGCAAACGGCAGGTCTCCACCAAGTCCGTGGTCAGCGGTCCCCATGCCTCGCGTACCGCCGCCATAGCCCGTGTGAGTGTATTGGTTGACATTTCGTGCTCCGTTGAGGGTGTTCACTCAATGTAAGAGCAATCCTGGGAAGGCGGAAGACGCAACGATTGCAACTTATTCATGCATGGGACGCCATGTCATGTTAGGCTTGGGCATGTCGATCCCTGACCTGAATCTTCTTGTCGCGCTGGACGTTCTTCTCGATGAGGGTAGCGTCGCCGGCGCTGCGGCTCGCCTCCACCTGAGTTCTTCCGCGATGAGTCGAACGCTGGCTCGTTTGCGCGAGGTGACAGGAGATCCACTATTAGTGCGCGCGGGGCGTGGACTCGTGCCAACACCCCGTGCCATTGAGCTTCGCGACCGCGTTGGTTCGTTGGTACAGGAGAGTCAACGCCTTCTACGACCCGCGAAGGCGCTGGACCTTTCCACGGTGGAGCGCACTTTCACAATTCGTACGAGCGACGGCTTCGTCGAGAATTTTGGCCCGCACTTGCTGGCCCGCCTCGGTAAGGAAGCGCCTGGTATTCGACTGAATTTTCTCCAGAAGGCGGACAAGGACAGCGCGCCATTGCGAGAGGGACGCATCGACCTGGAAACAGCCGTGGTCGAGGCGTCAATGTCGCCAGAGTTGCGCACTCAGGCCCTGTTCAGAGATCGCTTAATCGGCGCGATCAGTGCATCACACCCGCTGGCCCGAACGGAGATCAGTTTCAAGGACTACGTTGAAGGGCGGCACGTCATTGTCTCGCGTAGCGGCTTTGACGAGGATTCGATGGAAGGGAAATTCCTGCCGGAGAACATTCGTCGCAGCGTCGTGAGTTCAGTGGGCGGTTTCGCGACTGCGTTGGCCTTGGCTAGACATTCGGACTTGATAGCAACCGTTCCTGATCTTCACACTGAATCACTGCGCGAGGGCATGTTCAGCTTCCCGGTCCCATTACGCGTGACGAGCTTCTCCGTGTCGATGGTCTGGCATCCGAGGCTCGACTCCGATCCGGTCCACCGCTGGCTCAGGGCCTGTATGCGAGCCGTGTGTGCACCCGAATAGATGTCGCTTGAGGGGCGCTCTCAAGATCTCTCATTCATGATGCCGCATCCGATCCAACGCATGCATGGACGCATGCGATGCATCTAATGGTCGGACCTGATCGAGGGGCGCTTACCACTGCCTGGTGCGGATCGCGCCGCGTGAAGATCTGTCCTAGTCGTTCTATCTACCAGCTATCGGTGTATGGGTCGGTCTTCCCGACGCGATCGAATTGCTCGTGCGCGCGCGACGTAGTGTCGTTGAGGTGGATGATGGACCGGGACGATAGGAGCGGGGGTCTTGCGGCTGGCGCCTCGGTGGCAACGTCGGGTGCGCCGTATGCATTGGCTACGCCAAATGCAGTCCCAGCAAGGGCAGTCACAAAGGCTAAAGTCTTCATAGGGCCTCATAGAGAGGATTGACAGTAGGCTTCAAACTGTAGCAGCGCGGACCTTAAGTATTCGGTCCACTGGATGCATGTATATGTTGCGTTTCGCGCCCTGTGGCAAGGGCGATTCTTGACAACGACCGCTGCAAATTCTAGAGGGGACGGAGGGTTGTGTGGCGACCCGAGGTCCGTTGCTGGCTGCGGATTCAACCGGTCAACGCAACAGCTTTTTGGAATCGTTCAGCCGGTGTATCGAAGTCTAGTGTTTTGCGTGGGCGTTCGTTGAGTCTTCGAGCTATGACGTTGAGCTTGGCTTGCGAGTAGACCGAGAGATCGGTGCCTTTCGGGAGGTATTGTCTCAACAGCCCATTCGTGTTTTCGTTGGAGCCGCGTTGCCACGGATGCTGAGGATCGCAGAAGTAGACCTGGATGTCCGTGGCCACGGTGAAACGCTTGTGGCCGGCCATCTCCGTGCCACGATCCCAAGTCAGCGATTTGTAGAGTTCCTGCGGCAGCTTGCCGGCGTGCTTGATCAGAGCGTTGACGACAGCCTCGGAGTCCTTGCTCGCAATCTTCACAAGCATCACGAACCGGGTCTGGCGTTCGACCAGTGTTGCAATCTGGCTGTTGGCGCTACCGAACAGTAGATCGCCTTCCCAGTGCCCGGGTATGGCGCGATCCTCTGCCGTGGCGGGGCGTTCACTGATCGATACAGCATCTCGGATGTTCGTCCGGTCTTCGGTCTTCAGTGTATGGTGGCGCGACCTCCGCATGGCTCGAGAACGGCGCAGGTGTTCCAGCAACTCTTTTTTTAGCGCGCCACGGGCCTGGATGTAGAGGCTCCGATAGATGGTCTCGTGCGACACCTGATAGTCCTTGTTGACCGCATACACGTGCTTGAGCCAACCCGCAATTTGCTCTGGCGACCACTGCAATCGGAGCTTGCTCGCCACCACTTGGGCGAGTGTCCGATTCCTGACGAGCTTACATATCTTTGGGCGCCGTGCGCGCTCCCAGGCGAGTTGGTCGGCCTGGTTCGCCAGATAGTCCTGTCGGCCACCATTTCGCTGGAGCTCGCGGCTGATAGTAGAAGGAGCGCGGCCTAATCGCGCCGCTATTGAGCGAATCGACCGGCCGGCGACGACTGCGCGCGAAATCTCTTCTCGCTCGGCAATCGTCAAAGCGAGCCTGGAGCGGTGTCGTGGCGTTGGCTGTATCCCGCCATTCCTCGCGAGAACTCGTTGTACTGCTGAGTGGTAGCGATCAAACAGTCTGGCAATCTGCGCAAGGGTGTCACCTTTTCGCCACCGCTCCCACATTAGTGCCTTTTGAGTCTCGGTGTAGTAGATCCTGCGCCTCTGTTTCATTTTCAACACCTCCGCCGCTCATGCAGCGTCTAGTGTTGCATCGACCTATTGAATCCACGGCCGGGAAGCGCCCGATTGCCTTGGCGATCCGCCAACCTGAACGCGGCGGGCAGGAACCGACCATAGTTGCCATTGAGCACCACGAAAAGCAGACGCTCGATGAAACAGAAGTTCGCCGGACAACCGGTCGACCTCCAAGCGCGCGTGAACTCGGTACCTGTCTACCTGACCGGCCACGCGGCTTGTTGGTATCGGTCCAACTCGCGGGAGGGGGGGCATTCCGGACAAGGCGCGGCCGCAAAGACTCATCTTGTGCGCGCCAGCGTCACCGTGCTCGCCTTAGCACGACCTCTCCCGAGCCGCCTCCGGATGCAGCGGGAGTGGTCCATCTGAGATCATCTCCTGAGAGGACAAACGGCCTGCGCTGCTCGACCCCATTCCAGTTCGGGAACGTGCTCGTATCTATGTGAAAGGTGATGGTCTTGTCTGCTGCGTTCACTTCGTACGTGCCAAAGTGCGCGATCGAACCTTGTACCACGGCGCGATATTCCTCCGCGCTGCCCTTCATTCGGTCATTGGATGCGTACTTGGGCAAATCGCCTCGCGAATTCACCAGCGCGTAGTGACCATGGCCGTCAAAGATGACAAGACCGTGGGGACTGGGTCCGTACATTGCCGTGCGGCTGCCATCCGCGCGGACAGTGTCGACCGAGACATACGTCCATGCGCCGGCCAGTTGCTGGTCCAATGACCCTTGGCCCAGCGCAAGGCCCGATTGCAGCGCGAGTCCCAATAGCATCAGTCGTAATGTGGGGTCGACGATGTGGAAGTGCTTCACGGGAGTCCTCCTATTGCGAGTTAGGAAAATCAGCCTCTAATGACAGACAGAGAATGCAATGTAGGAAAGGAAAGATATGGAGGCAAACGCCCCTGCTCGAATGCTGAGAGCGGCTACAGTTGCTGAGGCGTGCCCGTATGAAGGTCCCCGCCGCTCGAGCGGTACCTCTCAATGACCGCTATAGGGTGCCGTGCACTACGACTGCTTCTGGCCCGGATCCCGACGCCGGATCTTCAATGACCGTTGTCAGGCTTTTGACCCGGCAACACGCTGCTCAAAAGTCTGGCGCTTCAGCCCAGCACCACCGCCCTACAGGAGTATCCGTCAATGCTGTGCCGCACAATGAGTGCAGGAACATTGGCTTGGCTCTTTGCAAGTTTCGGCCGCCCCAAACGTGCAAATTTCGATTGGCGTTGACACTCGGGACTGGATAAATTTTTCGCGGCTCAATGGCTGGCCTATACGCACCCCTGTCAACGCTTCGTTGCGCGCCTCGCGACTCACAACGCATGACTCGGGGACAGCGTGATTCGCTAGATCTTCTGCTGCCAGGGACTTTCACCCTTTACTCCTTACCGGTTATCCGGCGCACACTGTATATTTATACAGTGTGCGGATTTCGCCGAGACCATGCTTCCAGAACCAGCGAATTGCCCGTTGTGCAGCGCCGCCGCGGAACGGATTCGGTCGCCCCAGCTCCGGGGGGTCCATTACACGTGCCCGAGCTGCGGCTCGTTCGGGATTGAGTCAGCCGCTCTCCCCGGCCTGATTGCCCCCGCTTCGACGCGACAAGACCTCGCGAGACTGCGAGCGTATGGCATCTGCCGCATATCCGGCGCGACAAGCAAGGCGCACTGTATGGAGGGCCTGCTGGTGCGCTGCAAGGTACCGCAACTCGTCGTCCTTATATTCTGTGCGCTGGCCGGCATTGTTCAGCCATTCGCAAAGATTAAGATGGAAGCGGGTCGAATAGGTCGAATAACAACTACGCATAGCAGGAGACTTGAAGACCACACGAATGAGGAAGCACGTGGGTGGTCCATGGCCCTACTTGATAACAATCAAAGGCCAGCACCGAGCCGCCACTATCTTGGAACTAAGCATCGCCATCCAGCCAAGGCCGCTTATAGTTTGCAACGGCATGTGTCGCGCCAAGACGCCGACAAGAGGAGCATGATGGATAGCACTAGCCAGTTTAGACCGTTGGATCCAGGCCGCATCAACCTTACGGATCCTCTTGAAGTTCAGTATTGGTGTCGCGAGTTAGGCTGCACTGAGCGCGATCTGGAGAACGCCGTAAACGCGGCCGGTTATCACATTGCGGCCGTGCGAAACCATCTGGAAGCGAGCCAGCCAAGCAATCCACAAAGCTATGCTGACAAAGGCGGTGAGACCATTTGACCCTTACGCTAGCGCGAGCACCAATATCGAAATTGTTGACCGCGGAGCCTGTCGGCCGTTTCTTCTAAGGTTGCGCGGTTTCAGGAAAGAGAAGGGGAAGCAGAAGGCCGACAATACGGCCTGAGGTCGTGCCGACGCGCATCGGTAGCGCTCGCGCTTGTGGGGAAGCACATATGTATATGTATTGCAGCGTGGTAGCTTGATCCCGGAAAACTACGCTGCAATCCGCAATCATTGATGCATGTCGCATCAGGCCGCCCTTTCGTGCGGAACCTGTACTATCAGGCAGAAGCCCTTACCGGGAGTGCTGTCGATGGTGAGGCTGCCGCCCAGTAGACGCGCGCGTTCCCGGATGCCAAGAAGTCCCAACGATTTGCGTGGCCCGCTTGTGGATGGGATTTTGTCCCAGCCCACTCCATCATCTTGCACCTGCATCACAAGTTGGTGCTCTGATTGGACGAGCTGAATATGCACGGTGGTCGCGTCGGCATGCCGGACGACATTGCTTAACGCCTCCTGGACAATGCGGAACATGGCGATTGCCGTTTGCCCGGGGACGTCACTATCGGCACCGTCCACGCTCACCGTCAATCCGTACCGATTGGCGAAATCATCGGCTAGCCACTCAATGGCAGGAATCATACCCAACTCGTCCAGCAAGGCTGGCCGTAGGTCACTGGCAATGCGTCGAACCGACGCAACAGTATTATCGATTACGTCGTTTATGGCGCTAATCTCGCCTAATATGCCTGCTGTACCCCTGCCCTCTTTGACGTCCGCGCCGAGCATTGCCATGTCCATCTTAAGCGCGCTCAGCCGCTGGCCAAGGTCATCGTGTAGTTCCCGCGCAATGCGCCGCTTTTCCTCCTCGCGTGCAGCGAGTATTCCATCTGAAAGCTGCTGTAGGTCTTCCCGTGAGCGGCGCAGAGCCTCCTCCGCACCTACCCGCTCCGTGATATCACGCAGCATCACGGTGTACTGCTTGGCGCCTTCGTGGGCCGTTTGCGAGATGGATGCTTCGATAGCAAATTCAATGCCGTCACGACGCAAAGCGTAGAGTGCCAGTTGACGTCCCATCTGACGATCTGACACGCCCGTGTTCCCAAACCGGCGCACATGCTCTTCATGAGCGGCCCGGTAGCGCTCGGGGATGAAGTCGCTGAGAGGGCGGCCAATCGCCCGTTCGGCGGGCCAGGCGAACAGCGTCTCCGCCATTGGATTGAACAGCACTACACGCTGGTCACCGTCCACGGTGATGATCGCTTCCATAGAAGAACGGATGATCCCCGCCAACTGGGCCTCGCGATCGGCAATACGTTGGAGATCGCTACTCAACGTGAGCTTCCTTTGCCACCCCCAGAACAGTCCCGCAGCGAGCCCGATGCCCGCTCCAGTCAAGAGCACCAGCGGCGCCAGCATCTGCCGATACCGTTCGACGGTAGCCATCAAAAAGCACCCGACCGCGAGAAAGAGGACGACCGTTACACTGCCAATCGCCATAGCGAGGGAGCGAAAACAATTGAAAGGGGGCTGCACCTTGCCCGCGGGCGCCAAAGGCTTGCGCATGGAATGAACAATGATTGTGACGGATTGTCTCTCGCCCCCAATATATAGGGTGACAAGAGCTAAAGCGAAATTTGACCTAGATATGCGCCGTAATTGCCGCGTTCGCCGATGAGTGAGCGAATGCCGAAGTAGCCCGCTGACGACAGGCACCGCGGGTTCGCGGCATACCGAACCGCATCCGCCGCCTCTGGGCAGGAACAATTCCTCAACTCCTTGGCATTGCCGTTTGGTAGCCCGCGCCTAGGCCGCATCCCAGCCGTCGCCTAAGCCGACAGGCAGCACTACCGTGTCGAGTCGCATGCGATGAGTGTGCTTGATTGGCACTGTTTGCACGTCAATGACCCGGGTTCCATCCCAAGTTATCTTCGCCATCGCCCACTGATTTCCTGGTACCGCCGGTCGACGTCTGCACGCTGACAAAGACCTGTTCCCGCACTCAGCAATGCGGCGGAAGCAGCCGCCACTCCATAGTGGAATGCCTCTTGCCTGTCCGCGCCCCGGTTCAGTGCCCAGACCATTGCGGCAAGAAAGCTGTCACCCGCCCCTATTGAACTGGCCACTGGTGTAGGCAAGGCCGGTGCACGCAAGGTCGCGTCCGCCGTTACCAGCAACGCACCCTGATCGCCGAGTGTAAGTGCCACCATCTGCGCACGCCCGTCTCGGATAACTTCCAACGCGGCATCGCGCCATTCATCCTCCTCGTGCAATGGCAGAGCGGTTAACTCACGTAGCTCGCGCAGGCTCGGTTTGACTAGAAAGACTCCTTCGTTCAGTGCAGAAGCGAGCGCCGGCCCCGAAGAGTCCAGCACAGTACGCGTGCCGCGCTCGCGAGCCACGCGGGCAAGCCTTGCGTAGAAATCGACAGGAATCCCAGGTGGCAAACTGCCACTCATTACCAGATATCGCGCCGGCTCTGCGAGCGCTTCTAGATAACCGATGCAACGCTCCCATTCATTCTGCGCGACGTTCGGCCCGGGCAGCACGAAGCGGAACTGACGCCCCGTCGAAAGTTCGGTTACGGAGAAGTTTTCGCGGGTCTCGCCAGCAATCGCAAGGCGCACGGCTGCCAATTGCTCTGCATCGAGTAATTGCTGCAACAGCTGCCCGGTTCCTCCCCCGGCTAGATAGACGGCAAGGCAGTTCCCGCCAAGGCGGTGTATGACACGCGCCACATTGATTCCCCCTCCGCCCGGATCTCGCCTCGCCTCGCTGCATCTTAGCTTGCGCGTATCGACCATCTGGTCGATCGTGATCGACAGATCGACGGCAGGGTTTGGCGTGATTGTCAGAATGTCAGTCATTACCCGTAGGGGATGGTATGAAGCCCAAGGCGAGTGGCGTGCTACTCACTAGTACGCCATGCGGCATTAGATGGCGCTCAACGGAATTTTGAGGCGGTGCGCGCCGCGTGACTCGGGAGGGGCAGTCCAATTTCTCGGATACTGCCCCGAATCTGATCGCGCCTTGTCGCATGGCTTTCCGACATTCCGAACAGCGGCTCGGGGACGTTCTTCGTACCGCCGCCGTTGGCTGTTCGGAATGACGGCGCTTATCCGCACTTACGCTGACGCAGCCTTCGGCTTGGCCAGCACCACCGGGCACGGTGAATGCGCGATAACGCGGCTTGCTACCGACCCCATAACGGCGTCGAGAAACGCGCCACGTCCGTGCGTGCCCATGATGATGGCCTCGGCGTTGACCGACTGGGCGTATGCCACGATGCGCTCGGGCGCAAAGCCGACCAGGCCGTGCCAGACCGTTTCCACCCCAGCTGCCTGCAGGATGTCGATCACAGATTTCATGACCCTGGCGTTTTCGTCGGCATGCCAGGCCTCAATGTCTTGCTTGGCGATATAGGACTTGACCTCGCCGGACACGTCGGGCATGCAGTGCACGACATGCACACATATGTCCTCCCTGAACAGTTTCCGCCCTGCAACGCATCGCGCCGCAGCATCGCTATAGGCCGAGCCATCGGTTGCCAGGACAATGTTTTGCATCGCACCCTCCCATTACATGAATGTTGATGAAACGTCATCGACACGAATCGACATTCAGGCCATTACTGACGCCCGTGGTTATTACACTTTTCTAACGTATATGTGTTGCGCGAGCACGGACTTGATACATATCAGCATTGGCAGCAGCCCTCGGTGCTAGTTCACGGCTCATATGAACCGCAGTCCACTTGGGGGCTGAGGCGATCACGGGCTAAGGCAAGCGGCGCTGGCGTGGCCGGGAACGGCGGCCAACCGCGGTCATGGGCTACCCGCAAAGTCCAGCCCGATCAGCGCTGTTATCGGTCATGCACCTGTTGGACTAACATCACCATTACTGGGCACAGTGCCTAATTCGGCGCGCAGCCACAGCGCTAGTTTCGCAGGGGATCGGGTTCGCCATGCACATCGGATTTCGCAAATTCGACCTCGGCTTATTGCCAGTCGCGGCCGGCACGCTGGGAGGTGGCGTGCTGCTCTTTGCCTTCGGCGCAGCGGTGCCCGCAAGGCTCGCCTGGGCTTCTGGCGCGCTGGTCGTCGCCGTGGCGCTTATCGTCGCCATTGTGCAGTCGTTGCGCCGTAAGGAGGCCGGAGTCGATGTCCTGGCCCTGCTGGCCATCGGGCTGGCGCTGGCGCTTGGCGAATTCCTCGCTTCCGCCGTGCTGGCCCTGATGATCGAGAGTGGCAGGGCGATCGAAAACTATGCGCAGGCCCGGTCAGAGCGGGAGATGTCCGCCCTGCTCAGCCGCGCCCCGCAGTCCGCCAACCGCTTCGAGGACGGCGAATGGCGTGCGATCTCCCTCGATGTGGTCAGTCCGGGGGATCGTCTGTTGGTCAGGCATGGCGAAGTGGTGCCTGTCGACGGCGCATTGCTGGGCCAGGCAACGCTAGACGAGTCCGCCCTGACGGGTGAGTCGCTGCCACGGGCGCGCCTCGCCGGCGAGACCGTTCGCAGCAGTGTGCTAAACGCCGGTGCGCCGTTCGAGATGGTGGCAGCGACCACCGCAGCGGACAGCACCTTCGCCGGCATCGCGCGGATGGTGCGTACCGCCCGCGACGAGCGCCCGCCTGCAGCACGGCTGGCCGACCGTTATGCACTTTGGCTGGTGCCTATCACCCTGCTAGTTGCTGGGCTTGCCTGGTTCGCCAGCGGTGAACTCGCGCGAGTGCTGGCGGTGCTGGTGGTTGCCACCCCCTGTCCGCTAATCTTGGCCGTTCCGGTAGCGATCGTGTCGGGGGTCTCGCGTTGTGCAGGGCGCGGCGTGTTGGTCAAGGGCGGTGGTGCGCTCGAGAGCCTGTCGCAAGTGAGCATCCTCTTCTTTGACAAGACCGGGACGCTGACGGGTGGCAGGGTCCGCCTGGCGGCCATCGAAAGCGCGCCCGGATGGCAAGCGCCCGACGTGCTGCGCGTCGCCGCTTCGCTGGCGCAAGCCTCAGGGCATGTTGTCGCCGAGGCCATCACAGCCGAGGCACGCGAGCGAGGCCTGACTTTGGACCTGCCGACCGGCGTGGCCGAGACTGCCGGTGCCGGGGTTGCCGGACGGGTCGGCGAGCGCGCGGTAACGGTGGGGTCACCCGCCTTTGCCTGCGGCGGCGATGCCGGGCCACCCTGGTGCCAGGCCATGCTGCAACGCGCGGCCTACGAGGGCGCCTCGGTCTCGCTGGTCACCGTCGACAGCGCGCTGGTCGGGGCACTGCAGTTCGTGGACCTGATTCGCATGGACACCCCGCGCGCGTTGCGCTTGCTGCGCAAGGCGGGCATACGGCGGCTGGCCATGCTCACCGGGGACCGGCCCGACGTCGCCGAGACGATCGGCGCGATGCTGGGAGTAACCGAGGTGCATGCCAACCTCTCCCCCACGCAGAAGCTTGCCGAGATCGAGGCGGCGCGTCGCGAAGGCATTGTGCTTATGGTGGGTGATGGCGTGAACGATGCGCCGGCCCTGGCCGCCGCCGATGTCGGCGTGGCCATGGGCGCACGCGGCGCCGCAGCATCGTCGGAAGCTGCGGATGTCGTGCTGCTGGTGGACCGGCTTGACCGGCTGGTGGACGCGGTGCGCATTGCCCGCCGGTCGCGTCGGCTGGCCGTGCAAAGCGCCATGGCCGGCATGGGCCTGTCGTTCGTTGCGATGGCGATTGCCGCGTTCGGCTACCTGCCGCCGTTAGCCGGCGCGGCGCTGCAGGAGGTGATCGATGTGCTGGTCATCGCGAATGCGCTGCGCGCCCTGCGCGCGGACCCTTCAGGGCCGGCAGAGCGTCTGTCCACGGCCGACGCTGAGCGTCTGAACCAGGAGCACGCCGCGCTGGCGCCGCTAATGGAGCAGATCCGCAGCCTTGCGGACAGATTGCCAGCCATGCCTAGCCAGGCCGCGGGCACCGAACTGTGCCGCTTGTGCGCATCCCTCAGCGGGACTCTCTTGCCTCACGAACAGAATGATGACGCGCAGCTCTATCCACAGCTGGCGCGGCTGGTCGGGGGCGACGATCCGCTGGCGGCGATGAGCGGGATGCACCGCGAGATTTTCCGGGTAATCCGGCTACTGCAGCGGATGGCGGACGATTCACCGCCGGATGGGCCAGACGCCGGCCGCGTCAGGGAGTACCAGCGGCTACTTTATGGGCTCGATGCCGTATTGCGGCTGCACTGCGCGCAGGAAGATGAACTGTTCCATGCGCTGCGCGAAGATGCGCCGACGGAGTGACTTTCGGCGCCGACGGTGTGATACATGGCGAGGCCGAGATGGCGTCACCAGATGCCTGTAATCGCGACGTGGACGTGCGCAACGCCGCCGAGCTGCCAGTTGCCCCCAGCGTCCTCACGGACATGCGAAGCGTCACATCGAGTGCCGGGCCATCCACTGCGATATCGCGCGTCTGGCTCTAGCCCTGAAAGCCGATTGCCAGCACGTGGTGTCTGTCTGGAGAGAGTCGCAGCGAGCAAGTAGATGCACTGTTGAGTGCGCTGCGGGCCATTGTCGGCATACTCTGCAGTACGGCGGGGAATCAAGGCCCGACCCGGGGCGGCAGTTGACGTGGCGCGCACGTGTAAGCGGGCAGGCGGCGAGGAATATGGATATTCAATGGGACGACGCGGCATTGACGGCCGCCTTGCAGCAGCCGGACGCCTATCCGCACCCGGCACAACTAATAGAGGTCATCGAGACGCATATCTCGCGCGTCTTTCTAGCTGGCGACTTTGCCTACAAGGTGCGCAAGCCGGTGCGGTTCGACTTTGTCGATTTCTCCACCGCGCAGGCACGCCACGACGATTGTGAGACCGAGTTGCGCCTGAACCGCCGGTTCGCACCCGCCCTGTACCTGGATGTGGTGCCAATCGTTGCAGGCCCGACGTCGGGCTCGGTGCGCATCGGGGGCAGCGGCATGCCGATTGAGCACGCGGTGCGGATGCGGCGCTTCGACCAACAAGACCTGCTCAGCGCAAGGATGGCTGCAGACCGGCTGGAGCACGGCCATATCGATGCACTGGCGCACTGCATTGCAGCCCTTCACCAGGCGCAACCGCCCGCGGCGTATTCCGATGGCTTTGGCACGCCCGCCCGCATCGATGCGACGCTTGCCGAGTGCCTGGGTGGCATCAAGCGGCTGGCGCAGGCCGAACACCTGGCCAGCCGCGTTGCCAAGCGGTCGCGCAGCGAGGCCACTCGGTTAGCCGGCTCGTTCCTGGCGCGCCTGCGCAATGGCCATGTGCGCGAGTGCCATGGCGATCTGCACCTGGGCAACATCGTGCTGTTAAACGGCGTGCCGACACCATTCGACTGCCTGGAGTTCGACGCCGCGCTGCGTTGGACCGACACCATCAGCGACCTAGCCTTTCCGGTCATGGATCTGCTGCACCATGGCCGACCGGCGCTGGCCTATAGGTTGCTCAACGGCTACCTGGAACAATCGGGAGACTACGGCGCGCTGGCCGTCTTGCCCTTTTATCTTGCCATGCGGGCCTTGGTGCGCGCGCGCGTGATACTGGAGCAAGCCTGCCAGCAGCACGCTGCGGGCGCATCCATGGCACCGGCGCAGGCCGAGGCAGGCAGGCTGCTGGCGCTAGCATGGCGGTGCCTCAGCCGCCGTCGCGGGCCGATGGCGCTGATGCATGGCCTGTCCGGCAGCGGCAAGTCCACGGTGGCCGCACAGATGAGCGAGGCCGGGGCGATGATACGCGTGCGTTCGGACGCGGTGCGCAAGGGCCTGCACCGCGGCGTGATGGCCGCGGGTGGCTGGTATACCGCCTGCGAAACGGCGCGGACCTACCGGCGCCTGCTCGCCGTCTGCCGGCTCGGTTGCCGCGCCGGCTTCCCGATGATTGCCGACGCCACCTTCCTGGCCCGCGCCGAGCGCGAGCGCTTTGCGGCCCAGGCCCGCCGCCTTTGCGTACCTTTCGCCATTGTCACCTGCGAGGCTAGCCCTGAGACACTGCGCGCCCGCATCGCCGCCCGTGCCCGTGCCGGCGAGGACCTCTCGGATGCCGACATCGGCGTGCTGGCCTGGCAGATGCGTACCCAAGATCCACTGACCGAAGCGGAGCGCACCTGCGTCGCTACACCGGCCAGCTTCATGGTACGCAGGTGACGCCAGGGCCGACTTCATCCGAAGCCGTCCCGAGTTCGCTTGTATCGTACCCCGGCTTACCCCGTGGATCCGACTTGACGGAGCGCAAGCCACGGCCGGCGGCAGCGCCTACATTCGTCCATACAGGTGCCATGCGCAGAGCGCAGGCACCGCTCCTTGCAACAAATGCGAGCATCCCATGGACGAACTGAAGCGCATCCCTTATCAGCCCATCAAGGACCTGCTGCCACGCCCTGCCTCCGGCACGAGCGAGCGGGTCATCGCCCTGCCACAGCCAGACCGCACCAATGGCCTGCCGCTCATGGGGGCGCTGTGGCAACGCATGAGCACCCGTGAGTTCGACGACCAGCCACTGCCGCTGCAACAGCTGAGCGAGTTGCTGTGGGCCGCAGCGGGCGTCAACCGCTCCCAAGGCGGCGGCCGCACGGCCCCTTCGCCGCACGGCGAGGCGGTGATCGACGTCTACGCGGCGCTACCCGCCGGCCTCTACCGCTACGACCCGGTACACCATTGCCTAGCGCTGAAGCGCGCGGCAGACGTGCGCAGCATGACCGGCTACCAGGATTTCGTCGGCACGGCGCCGCTGGACCTGGTCTACGTCGCCAACCATGGCCGAATGCAAGACGTCCCGCCCAAGTTGCGCGAGACCTTCGCCGCCGCCGCGGCCGGCGCCATGGTCCAGAACGCCTATCTTTACTGCGCCTCGGCCGGACTCGGCGCGGTGGTGCGCGGCTGGCTCAACCGGCGCCAGCTGGCCGAGCATATGTCGTTGAACGAGGACGAAGAGCCGATCCTGTCCCAGACTATAGGGCGCCCGGCCCCGCGCGGCAGCGTGCCGGTCTAGGCATGCTGGCTGAATCGCCACTATCAGACAACAGGAGACAACGACATGATCAAGAGCCTCGGCAGTGCGGAACAGATCCGCAATGAGATTCTGCGGCGCCTGCAGGAAAACGCCGACCTCGGCGCCCCCTGTCGCGACTGCGAAATCCCATTACCGCAGCGCGTCGATGCCGCTGCCAACGGCGGCTGCAACTGGGCCATCGAAGCCTTCCCTGCAGTCCCGCCGGCATGCTTGGCTACAGTCAAGGCAGTCACGACCGAGATGATGCGCGAGTACGACCTGCGCTAAGAGGTCAGCGCGCCCCCGTCCGCTGGCGGGGGGCGGCTGTCGCTTCCATCGTGGCAGCCCGCCCGGTATTTTCCAACCGTCACGCATAAAGTTGCTCATGCCGACGTTGGCATACGGTACAGCGCTTCGCGGTCGGATACGCTTGCAAGCGTGAGAGCGGGATCAACTGCTGGCAATCGATGCAGATGCCGTACTGACCGTGCTGCATCCGCGCCCGTGCGGCGGCGATGTCGGCCAGTTGCATGCGATAGTGGTCCAGCATCGCGTCGTCCTTCTGCTGCGTGATTTCTTCGTCTGCAAGTTCGCCCTCATCCTGCGCCTCACGCTGCGCCAATGGTGTCATCGGCGTGTCAGCGGAACCAACGGCGGCATGGATACGCTCTTCGTCCGCGTCAAGCTGCGCCGCCAGCGAGACGGTTTCCTGCGCTGTGAGCTTGCTCATGATGGATCTCCTGAACCGTGTGCCCCGTGCAGTGCCTGCCGGATGCCGGATGCCAGGCGCTCTGCCACGGGAATACGGTTGGTTGGGTGTGCGACGGTGTCGCACGTGACAATGTGGGACGTGACAGCTTGCAGGTTGGCATAGGCTGCCTCCGCGAACAGCGCGTGAACGCCGACGCAGACTGGCGCCGGATAGCCGTGTTCACGCAGCAGCCGCGCCGATGCCAGCATGGTGCTTGCGCTGGACACCATGTCATCGACCAGTACCGGCGTACGGCCAGCGGGCGCGGGCAGACCGCTCGCGTTGATGCTGACCTCGCGGTCGCCGAAGCGCTGCTTGACCAGGACAATGCTGTCCGCGCCACAGCGGCTAGCGATGTCGTCGACCCACTGCTGGCTCTCCTCGTCGGGGCCAACGAGCAACGGCGCGCGCACCGCCTGGCGGATCCATGACGCAATCGCCGGGGCAGCATGCACGGCAATCGCCGGCTTGGTGAAGATCTCGTCCAAGCTACCGATCCGGTGAAGGTGCGGGTCAACCGTGACCAGCCAGTCGAAGCTGGCCCCTAGCAACGCCGCAAAATGCCGTGCCGACACAATCTCCCCTGCCCGGAAGACCTCGTCCTGGCGCATGTACGCAAGGTATGGCGCCACCAGTCCGACCCGCACGGCGCCGCTTTCCCTCGTCGCGGCAGCAAGCCACAGCAGCGGCACCAGCTTGGTATCCGGACGGTCCAGCGTGCACATCACGATGGCTTCGCAACCGGCCACAGGCTGCAGCAGCCTGACGTAGGACTCGCCGTCGGGAAAGCGCCGGACCTCAGCCTCACCCGGCCGGCCGGGCAGGCAGGCGGTGACGGCCGCAGCCTGCCGTTCGTTGCCTGGCATGGCGAATACGATTGGGTCCATGCGCATATCCTTGCAGGTTCGCATCCGACATGCCGTGCTCGCGTTAACGGCGGGTGACGGCCAGTGCGACTAGGGCGCCGGCCACGGCCGCGACCGCGGCAACGGAGCCCATGCTCTCCCAAGGATGCGAGTGGACGTAGCGATCCGTGGTGTCGGCCCATTGTGAGACCCGCATTTGCGCAGCCTGACGTTGCGTATTCAGGCGATCCTGGAGCGCTTGTAGGCGTGAGCCTATCTGCGCGCGTGCCTGGGCTGTCTCCAAGCTGGCTTCGTCGGCAACATCCCGCAACAACGCCTGTACATCCGCTAGCAGCGTGTTGGCATCACGGATCAGTACATCCTTGTGTATTAAGAGGTCCGCACGGATATCGTTCATGTCACTCTCCTTTTCACTGAGTCATCGCCGTGCATTGCACGGCACCATGGAAATTCTGTCGAACTGCTAGTCCCTGCTAGTTGCTGCCGCGGCGACAGCCCAGCGGCTAACCGACGTGGCCGTGCGGCGCGAGCTCCGTTGTTGCTGCAAAATGCTGGCAGAACCATTTGCCGGCGAGTTTGCCCACCTGTTCCAGCGCTCCCGGCTCCTCAAACAGGTGGGTGGCGCCGGGAATCACCTCCAGCCGCTTCTCGCATTGCATCCCCGCAGTTGCGTGCGCGTTGAGCTTCAGCACCAACGGATCCGCTTCTCCGACGATCATCAGCGTCGGCGCCCGCAACTGGCACAGCGCGTCGTGGCCGGCCAAGTCGACGCGGCCACCACGCGACACCACCGCGTCGATCCGCAGGTGCGGCGGCGGCTCCGCGGCGGCTCGGATGGCCGCGGCGGCCCCCGTGCTGGCACCGAGGTACCCGAGCCGCAGGTGGCGCTCACGCGCCACCTGCGCCACCGAGACCGTGGCGGCCCTGAGCCGCTCGCCAAGCAGGGCGATGTTGAACCGTTTCGACATCCCGACGTCCTCTTCTGGAGTCAGCAGGTCAAACAGCAACGTCCCCAGGCCCTTGCTGTTCAGCATCGAAGCAACCTCGCGGTTGCGCACGCTGTGGCGCGAACTGCCGCTGCCATGTGCAAACAGGACCAGCCCGGTTGCCACCTCCGGCAGGGCAAGGTCACCCAGCAGCGCGATGTCGCCGATATGGATTCGCACCTGTTCAATGGTGATGTGCACCATGAGACTTCTCCTTCCCCTCTTCCCGTCCTGCCACCGGCCTCACCAGCCTCGCCATCGTCACGCCCTGTATCAGTGCACGTTTAGCTCGGTCTCGGCACTGCCATAGTCGATCGTCTGCGTTCCCCGGGTAGGCATGGTGGATGGCGTTGCCGATGTCTCGCACCCGGTGCAGCCCGGTCGTGGTGACCACTGTGCCCTGATCGCCTGACTCGGTCGCCATTACGCGCTCCATCGGATGCTGGGTCTGGAGCTGGGCTTCGCGATGCTGCACCGGCGCCAGGATCTCAGCCCGATGCGCCGCCTCGAAGGCGCCGCCCAGGACCACCCCGCCGGGATCTTGTCGGCAACGCGCTGGCAGGCGGAGCATACGAGGGCGGACGCGCCCGGCGGTACGGAGTGCCATTGCCAGTGCCCTCGCATGAATACTGCACGGCAGACCGGACAACTCGCCACCATCGGGGCCGCCGCCGGTTGCTTGTAGCGGTCAGACATGTGCTCGATCGGCAACGGGTGCCGGCGGACGGGCGGGACTTTGATTGACTGAGCTCGGACTTTCACCTTGATGCCTCGTTAGTCGTTGACACGCACGCCGGTTGACGGGCCGATTGCAGCGTGTGCCGCATCTCTGCACCATTCTGCGACTCTGGTTCCGGTAGAGTCCGACGTGACCGACACTACTAACGCTATGCGCCTGCGCGGCTCTCAACTTGGGCTAGATCAAACAATGGCCAGACATTCGCGAACGACGCCGGCTACATAGCCTTCCGCAGTAGGCTGCACAGGACGGGCGTTGAGCAAGGCGGCGGCCTGCAGCCATCCCGCCACGCTTGGGCCAGGCCGAAGGACAAGTTCTGGAAGTCAAGCACGCGATGGGCATCCGAGTTGACGCTCACCAGCAGTCCGCTGGCCTTCGCCATCCGACAGCCGCTGTCCCACAGGTTAAGCCGCGTCAGCTGCCCGTTGGGCTCGACAAAACAGCCGCGGTCGGCCAGCGCCTGCAACACGCCTGCGGCCTCGAACCTACAGGCATGGCGCTCGCCGAGCAAGGCGATTTCATTGAAAATCGCGACAATGGCATCGTTGGTGCCAGTAGTATTGCGGGGTGGCCCTGGCGGGCAACCTTGCCAGTCGCTGCGGCGATGTGCTGAGATCCGGCCGTCACGTCGCTCCTCCTGCGCAGGCTGGCATCCCATGAATTCTGGACAACCATATGGCGAGAGGGTTGCGGCACATCAAGACACCGCTCACCGCCGGCCGCGGGCTTATGTACGGCCAGCATTGCGTTGTGACGGTGTCCGTTGATACCGATCAAAGGCCAGCCTCCACTTGCCGCTATCGTGGAATGAAGCACGGCCCTCACAAGGATCCTAACGATTGCATGTTTTTTTCGTCAATGGCCTGCGCAGTGCGCTCGCTGTATTCCCGCTCCGGCCGTGACGGCATTGCCGCTGAGGCTAGCAGAATGCTGCCGGCTCGCTCGTAGCAGGACAGGCCGAGCGACTCGCTCATTCCGAGGTGCGTGATCATCTGCCGCGCCATGTCTGTGGTGCCCTCCAGGTCGTTTTGCGCGCCGGTAGAGACTTCGCCGAAGACGATCTGCTCCACTACGCGCCCACTAGGCAGCACAAAGCGGCCCAGCAACTCGCTCCGACCTAGCAAGTAAGCCCGCGCCTCGCTCTTGGTTCACACTGGGCCAGTCCGCCGAGCGGGCCCGCCAGCCCTTGCTCGCGCAGCGCGCACCCCTAGACGGACTAGCACAGCTGCTGATTGAAGAAGGGGTGGTCGACCGGGTCGCGCTCGACGCCGTAACGCAGATCCGCGACGTCGTGGCGCCGCACGTCGAAGCTGCCATGCAATAGCCACGCGAGGAGTACGCTATGGCATCCCCGCTTACCCCATTCCTTGCGGTCCGAGACGCAGCACGTCGCCTGCAGGGCAACCTATCCGACTTCGAGCCGTTGCTCGACATGGCCCGTGGCAAGGACTTTGTCCTGTTGGGCGAGGCCACGCACGGTACGGCCGAGTTCTACCAAATACGTGCTCAGATCACGCAGGCGCTGATCCGTGGCCCTGGCTTCGATGCCGTTGCCATCGAAGGCGACTGGCCCGACGTCTGGCGTGTCAACCGCTATGTGCAGGGCGAGGGCGATGAAAGCGCCGAGCAGGCCCTGGGTGATTTCGAGCGCTTCCCGTCCTGGATGTGGCGCAACCGGGAGTTCCTGGCGTTCATCGAATGGTTGCGCGGTCACAATGCCGGCCAGCCTCCCGAAAGGCGGGTCGGTGTCTATGGGCTCGACCTTTACAGCCTATACCGTTCGGCCGAGGCAGTGATCCGTTACCTTGAGCGTGCCGACCCGCTGCAGGCCGAGGCAGCCCGACGGCACTATGCCGCGCTCGACCATGTGCGCGACCCGGCAGCCTACGGCTACCAGGCCGCAACCGGGCTGCGTGCGCCAGCGCGCGACGGCGCCATCCGGCAGTTGCTGCAGTTGCGTACCGACGAGGCCGCCTATATCTCCCGCAACGGCCTGGGGGCCATAGATTCGCACTACTTTGCTGAGCGCAACGCGACGGTGGTCGTCAATGCGGAAGCCTACTATCGCGAGATGTTTGGCCGCCGCGTCAGCACCTGGAACCTACGCGACGCGCACATGGCACAGACGCTGTCATCGCTGGCCGCCTACCGGCTGCGCCGTGGCGGCAGCGGGTGCATTGTGGTCTGGGCCCACAACTCCCACCTCGGCGACGCGCGCGCCACGGAATCACATCTGCGCGGCGAATGGAACCTGGGGCAACTGGTGCGCCAGCAGGCCGGTGCGCGGGCGCTGCTGATCGGCTTTACCACGTACAGCGGCCACGTCTGCGCCGCCTCCGAATGGGACGGCGCCCCTGAACACAAGGCCGTGGTGCCGGCGTTGCACGATAGCTGGGAGGCACTGTTCCACAGCACCGGACTCGATCGCTTCTTCCTGCCGCTCGGGCCGCAGGCCGGCCACCCGCTCTTCGACGTCATGCTGGAGCGCGCCATCGGCGTGCTCTACCTGCCGCGCACGGAGCGCGCCAGCCATTACTTCGATGCATCGATCGCCGGCCAGTTTGACGCCCTATTCCATCTGGACGAGACCACAGCGCTGGAGCCGCTGCAGCCCGGGCATCCCATACCCCTGCTGGACAGCGACCGGGCGCACTGAAGGGCGCCGGTCGGACGCCGCCCCATGACTTGCGTTGCGTCAATGCGCAGGCCGGGACGGCAACTACCGTAAAGCGTGCCAGACCCACTGCTTGCAAATGCGGAGATCATCATGCCTGCCAGAACACTTATCTTCCACCAGGGCGCGCGCCGCATGATGCTCAGCGGCGTTGAACAGCTGGCCCACGCCGTCAAGGTGACGCTGGGTCCGGGCGGCCGCAATGTGATAGTGGAGCGACCCGACATGGTGCCGCTGGTTGCCAATTCCGGCGTGATCGTGGCGAAGGCCGTGACGCTGGCCAATCCATTCGCTGACATGGGCGCCCGCTTGCTCTGCGAGGCTGCGGTACGCACCAGCGAGATCGCCGGTGACGGCACCACGACAGCGACCACCCTAGCCCACGCGATCGTGGCCGAAGGTGTCAAGTATGTCGAAGCCGGCCATGACCCAATGCAACTCAAGCGCGGCATCGAGGCCGCCGGCAAATTGGTCGCGAGCGTCTTACTGGATAGTGCTCGTCCCTGCGTCAGTACCGACGAGATGCGCCAGATCGCCACGATCTCAGCCAGCGGTGACCAGACCGTCGGCACGCTGGTGGCCCAAGCTGTCGATCGGGTCGGCAAAGATGGTGCGATAAGCGTGGAGGATGGCTCGAAGCTGGACGATGCACTCGAGATTGCCGACGGTGCGCTAATCGATCGCGGCTACCTGTCGCCCTTGTTCGCGACCAACGAAAGTCGTGCCGTCGTGCTGGAATCGCCATTGGTACTGCTGTGCGACGTGAACATCTCCGCCATCACGCAACTGCTGCCGGTTCTGGAAGCCGTGAGCCGCGCCAGCCGGCCCTTGCTGGTCATCGCCAACGACGTAGAGGGCGAGGCCTTGGCCACGCTCGTGGTGAACAACCTGCGGGGCGCGCTGAAGAGCTGCGCGGTCAAATCCCCGGGATTCGGCGACTCGCGCACCGAGCAGTTGGGCGACCTGGCCGCGCTGACCGGCGCCACCGTGGTCTCACCGCAGGCCGGCATTTCGCTTGAGCACGTAACATTGGAACAGCTTGGCGAAGCCCGCCGCGTGGAGATCAACAAAGACACCACCACCCTCATCGGTTCTGGTGACGAACGCCCGCGTGTAGCCGAGCGCATTACCACCCTGCGCCAGCGCCTAGACGAGGTACGCTCGGACTATGAGCGTGAGGCGCTGCAGCGGCGCCTGGCCCGCCTGGCCGGCGGCGTGGCCGTGATCAAGGTAGGTGCGGCAACGGAGAGCGCGCTGCACGAGCGCAAGAGCCGCTTCCAGGACGCGCTGCATGCCACTCGCGCTGCGGTGGACGAGGGCATCGTCGCCGGCGGCGGCGTGGCATTATTGCGCGCGCGCGCCACCCTCGAAGCCTGGCAGGCGCCGAACGCCGAGCAGGCCGCAGGAGGCCACATCGTCCACGCGGCGCTGGCTGCGCCAATGCGGCAGATTGCCGCCAATGCAGGCGCGGACGCAGACGCAGTGGTGCACCAGGTGTGTGCTGGCTCCGGGACGCTCGGCTACGACGCCGGCACGGAGCGCTATGGCGACATGATTGAACTTGGCGTGATCGACCCCGTCAAGGTCGTGCGCACGGCCCTGCAAAATGCCGTCTCCGTTGCCTCCCTGCTGCTGACGACAGACTGCATGATCGCGATCCAGCGCAGCCCTCCCGGCCAGGGCGATGCCGGCACGCACCCGGGGGCGTCGATCTTTGGCGACGACTACTAGAGCGACGCCGCCTGCGTGGACCGCCATGACTACCATTGATAGTGAAAGCCCGCTGCTGACCGACCTGTAAGAGTTCACCTCATGCAGGCGTACTTCGGCAGCGGCATGAGCGGTATCGTCAGCTTCGATTTCTTCGTCCGCAGGCTGCCGCCGGGCTGGAACTTCCTGCTGGAAAGCAAGGCCACCTAGCCTGGCTGCAAGCAGTCTTTCCGCCATTGTGGCGCCGACGGCACCGTGCTCGGCGATCGAGGATGGCGCTTGTGACGGACCGCCACTGATGCAGCCTTACATGGGGCGTGGCCGCCGTATGGCACCGGAGATGCCGCTGCTCACCAGCCCGGCCTATGCCGCACAGCAACAGGTCGCGCTGCCCACCGCCCGCGCGCGCTGGGACAGTCGGCACCCTACCCGGTCACCGTCAGCACCGCCCTGCAGGATCTGGCGTGCGCTGACCGCGCAGGCCAGCCCGCCAGCTACGCCCCAGTAGCTCGATGGTACATGCCCGAACTAGCTGAGCCCGATGTCAATCTGATTGACGACCGCCCTGACGCTCGGTCGCTTCGAATGCCCACTCGCGTTCAGCCAGCGTGCGCAGGGTGCCGATTCGCCTGACGGCGCCATCCCTCACCCTCACGGTTACGTGGTGGGCTTCACCGGTAGTCTGGCGCGCGATGGCTGCCCGGGTCCTTGCTGCCACGTCCTGCTTGTCAGTTCGAGGCCGTATGGCGAGCGCGTTGGTGACTCCCGCCACGCCGGTCTGGCCTGCCACGGCGTGCTCGGTAGCGGTGTGCCGGAAGTACCAGTCAATGTCGCCGCTCGGCGTCACCACGCCGCGTTCTACCTGGATCCAACTATGGTCGCCCGGCACCAGTGCATTCCGTGACAGCACGTTAGCAGCCGCCCACGCAATGTCGGCATTGGCGCAGGGCGCATCGGCGAACAGGTAAACACCCCGTTCTTGCTTCGTAAATGCCTCCTGCATGCGCTTGCGTCCTTACCGACCTTTCAGGCATGTCACCACCTCTGCATCCTCGACCTGCGAGAAGTCGCGGTAGAACTGCCCGACTGCATGGAAGCCGGCCGGCGTCTCCAAGCACACCACCTCATCGGCATAGGGCCGCAACAGTTCCAGCGTCCGCAACGGCGCCACCGGCACCGCGCAAATGAGCCGCTCGGGCTTCTGCTCGCGGATGGCGTGCAGCGCTGCGATCATCGAGGCTCCGGTGGCTAGACCGTCGTCCACGACAATCACCTGGCGCCCAATGGCGCTTACCGGCTCGCGGCCAGGCGTGTAGGTGGCGCGGCGCTGCCGGAGCACCTGAAGCTGGGCTGCACGCTCGCGGTCGACGTATTCACTGTCGGCTCCGGCCGCGGCGACATACGGCGTAAGGTAGGTCCATCCACTCTCTCCCACGGCGCCGATGGCGAGCTCCGGGTTGCCTGGAGCGCCGAGCTTGCGCACGAGCACGACGTCAAGGTCCGCACCCAGCGTATCGGCAATAATGGCGCCCATTGGTACCGCGCCGCGCGGCACGGCCAAAACCAGCGGCCGTTTTCCTGTATGGCCGGCGAGCGCACGCGCCAATTGCGCGGCCGCATCGGCTCTGTCAATAAATGGCATGTCGCCCTCCTTTGGTAGCGCCTATCGGCTTACGCTGAAAAGCCCACGCTCTGGGCCAGGATCACACGCTGGTCGGACTCCAGCCGCATGGCGACGGCCAGTGCGCGGCGGTCCAACAGGCCGCGCGCCACCGTGGCGAGGCCAGATGCGGCGCAGAATAGATAGACGTTCTGGCTGATATATCCCGTATCTAGCGCCGTATAGAACTGGCGCAGCGGCCTGTCGATATCGTCGAGTCTGGACAGCCTGCTGACGTAGACAAGGTTCAATGGTGCCTCGGCAGCATAGTCCTGCAGGCTGGTCGCCGCGCGCAGATCTTCGCCGATGACCAGCCTGAGGCGCCAGTCCGCCGGTTCGAGCACGTACAGGCCCTCGCGCAGCGCCACGTATAAGTCGATCTCCTGCCAGTTGCAAGTCGATGGCGCGGTGCGCAGACCGGTGCCCGGGCGATTGACGCCGAAAGCGGCCCAGAGCAGGGACGACAGCAGCGCGTCATCCAAGCTCCGCGAGGTGAAATTCCTGGTCGAGCGGCGTCGCTGCAGCGCTGTGAGCAGCGGCATGCCGCCTTCGGTCTGCGGTGCCGGCAGCTTCAAATATTCCACGCCGGGTTCGGATAAGACGATGGGATGTGTCACGTCATGCTCCAGATGGGTGGGGGCCGCACGGCCCCGTGGGTTCACCGTAGGTGGCGATCCGGCTCTGCAATTTGGGATGGATCAAAGGAACACCTGTTTGTGCGCCGCATGCTGCAGGCCATCTTCGGCCCTGGTCTCCAGATCGGCCTTGGCTCGCCGGGCGAGCGAAGCCGAAAACTAAGCGCATTGCGGTGCCTGCGCGATGGCCCATTGCGCGGCAAGCCCGGTCCCTTGGAAATAGAATCTCTTGCTTCTTATCATCTCGACATTCACGGCTGCGCGCGCTCATCGGTCAACATTTAGCCGCGAAGTTCGCAAGTACCCGTACCCACCGCTTCGTGCTTCGTTGCTAAAGTGAGTCCACTTTGGAGCACGGGTTCCGGGATGGGCTCCGACTGCCCCTCTAGTTCGGGCAATCGACCGTGGCATTCGCCAGGGAGCCAATCCCCATCGCTTCGAACTTGAGGTAGCCTAGTCGTTGTTCTTATGGCCCGCAGTACTCCGCATGCGGCGCGAAGCTTGGCTTCGGCGTTCGGGTGCCGGAAGAAGAGGCCATCACAACTCTTGAGGATACCTACTTGTGGGCACGGCGGCTGGCGTCCAAGCGGACGAAGATATCGTATAACTCAAGAGACGCTCTGAGCTCGGCGAGGGGGTGGATGTTGGAAGTCGAGTCAGTGAGGCCGACGGTCTGCTGAGCCACCTCAACATGCACGCTGTTGCTAGTGCGAGAGGAAGAGCGGAGTCTTACTGTGACGCATCAGAGCGTGCGTGGTGCCGCCCATGACCAGTTCGCCCAGCCGCGAATGCCCATAGCCCCCCGCGACCACAAGGCTGACCTGTTCAGTATCCGCGATGCGCAGAAGGCTGTCCGCCACGCGGTCGCCCTTCCCCACTCGGACGGTGGCGGCGATGCCATGCGCGCCCAGCCATTGCACCACGCCGGTGGCCCCCTTGTCATCGCGGCCGCCCAACGTGGCAATTACCTGAATCGTCACGCGTGACGCCTTCTTCAGCAAGGGCAACGCGTCGGCTACCGCGCGTGCAGCCTCACGCCGTCCGTCCCAGGCAACAAGTATGTGCCCACCCAGGTGAAACCTTGCGCCGGAAGGCACCAGCAACACCGGTCGCCCGGCGTTTAGCAGCGCGTACTCGGCCGCCTTCGCCATCGGGGCCGGCACGCGCTCAAATGACGTGGGCGGGGCGGGCAGCACAATGTCAGCAAAGTGTCCCTGCGTGGCAAGCGCCCAACCGGCCTCCTGGTCTGCAACGACTTGGCTGATCCGAACTGCTGGTGCGACGCTATCCACAACGTCGCGCATCGCCATGGCATCGGCGTGCGCGATGCGTTCCCCGCTGCTGTCACCCATGGTTGCGTACAGTCCCGCCGCCTGACCCGCGCTACGGTAGGGCTCCAATTGCATGCCGAGAGCAGTCAGGCCGACCACACGCCCGGCCGATATTGACGCCAGCAGCGTGGCAGCTTCCAAGCGCGCCTCGCGCGCGTTGTCGTCGCCCAGATCGACCAGAACGGTCTTGTAGTCCATGGCATATTCTCTAAGGTCAGTGGAGAAACGCGCGCATCGCGAGTGGACGAGTTACTGCCCAGAATTTTGGCGTCACCGCTGACACAGGATCACCTCAGATCAGTCCATATCGCTTGGCGGGGCGGGATAACGTGTGCGACGACCCGTCCTTCCACGTAGCCATTTGCTAACCAAACTTACGCTGCACATGTCCCGCAAGATGATCAGCATTTACTTACAGGCGCCATCCCGCTCCCTCAGCGTGAAGGCTTTATCCGTGTACAGCGAAAATGGATAAAGCAGCGTGGTCCGGATTCCCGCGATCTTCCTATCTGTACCGAATCGCCACGGCATCAGGGGCTGAAGCGAAAATACGGTCATATAAGACAACATGATGCGCGACGGCCTCGATAGAATCGCGCTGACCCACGGAACTGACGGCTTGACCTGCGTCAAGCCGTCTTCCTTAGGTGGCGCTCCGTCTTGTACTCAGCGGCACATATTCCGCGCGACACGCCTATCGCGCGTTCAGCGGATGGTGATGGACTTCTGCGGCGTGGCCTCCTTCTTTGGCAGTACCAGATGTAGGACGCCATTCTGGTAACTTGCGTCAACCTTGCTCTCGTCGATGTTTGTATCGAGCGTGAAGGCCCGCTGCATCATGCCGCTGTAGCGTTCGCGCCTAATCACGCGTTCGCCGTCCTTTTCCTCACTGGCCTTCTCGATTTTGGCCGAGATCATGACCGTGCCGCGCTCGACAGATACCTGGATGTCCTCCTTCTTGGCGCCAGGAATCTCCGCAACGACGGTGTAGTCCTTGTCCGACTCGGTAACGTCGACCTTGAAAGCGATGCCGGTGTCGGGGCTTCCGCGTAGTGCACGCAGCATGCCGTGAAGCATATCGCCAATCGGCTCTATCGCAAACGGGTCGTACAAACGAATATTGCTCATTGTGATCTCCTTGATGAACGGAACGTCTCGCGTTGCACGAGGTAGATTCATACTGGCATGTATGGAGTGCCTGCCATTGCGCTGGATCAAGGGCGCACGACTGCGCATTCCCATTTGAGAGGTGTCTGGCAACGTGCCAGCGGGAGTGGAGCATGACTCACCAGTTATTGCCCCTTTCCCCGCGCATTGCCGTCTCGCATCGCGGATGCGGGGATGCGCAAAATGACCGTCGGAAATCGCGCGCACCTGTTCCGTACTGAGTTGGTGTCGGTGGTTGAAGCATCCTCCCGTACGCATCAGGTGGGCGACCATCGTGTTCTTCGACACAGACTCGCGCCACTGCGGGATCTACGGGCGCGCAGTGTCATGCTGGCCGGCTACCACCGGAATTCCGGGAGGCATGCCCGGAGAGCGTCGGTGCTATGGCGTCGTGACCGCCCGTCCATGCATCAGGCCCGCGCTCCGCGGGGTTCTCGTGGCAGCATGTTTTGGAATCCTGATACCCGCCGAGCACGTCGAGGCTGCGGAAGCACGCGCGCAGAACGGCATTACCTATATATGCCGGCATCGGGCAAGATGAGATTGACAGCCTGCGAGCGCAGGCGGGCCGCTTCAATGTCTGTCTGAGCCTAGTCAACGCGACGACCGGTGAGTCCCTTTCTGACGTCCTCGTCCGGCTGACGGGCGCCGATGGCAAGCGGTTGCTGCATATATTGACCGAGGGGCCGCTACTTTATTTGCACCTCGCTCCTGGCCAATATGTAATAACCGCGAAACATCAAGGCCAGGTACGCACGCTACGTCTCACCGCTGGCAGCGCCCCGGTCGATATTGCATTTCAAGTCCCCGCTAATGGGCTGGAAGAGGAATGGCTCTATTGCGAGAAGAAATGCCCGCGTGACAACCCCTGATGCGCCGCCGTCCTCATGCCTCGTTCGGCGAAAGCCAGGCCCGCCGGGGTGCGCCACCCTCTTCCGCCGCGCCGTGGAGCAGATTCTCCACAAATCCGGATAACTCTTGGGCCGCCGCACCGCTAGCGACATCACGCTGTAGGACCACCAGCGTCGGTTGGGGTAACTTGCCGCTCGCCTGCGCAATCTCCTCCGCCGCGTTAAAGCCGCCCCGCGCGGCCATCACACATACGGCGGCAAGCCGCCCCTGAAATGGCGCTTGATCGTGGAGAAAGCTTCTCAACGGTGCGGCGACGTGGCCGACCCAAACGGGTGCCAGCACAACGACCGACTTGCATGTCGCGAGCGACTGGCCGTTGTAACGGTAGGCGGGGCGGCGTCGGAACAGATTGTCCAGTACGCAGCGGAGGTCGCCGGACAACCCGGCTCTGCTTCGCACGTCCTGGATCTCGGCGAGCGGCCAGCCGGTACGGCTGGCCAGGTCTTCGGCGACTTGCCTCGTGGTACCGGTGCGAGAGTAGTAAACGATGACATTGTCAGGCATGGCTTGCCCCCTTCCGTGATGGTTTCGCTCGCGACGGCATGGCGCGTCAAGGCGCGGCTGCTCCCCTGCGCAGGATAAGTCTAGGGGCTGGTATGGCGGCTCCCTTGATGTGCATCAATGACCCCGAGCCAGCCGTTCCTACACTGCTGGCGATGGCCCGACGGTTCCGTCGTACGAGTTCATCGCCTTCTACTCAGGAGAGACATCATGCAGGCGCAAGCCGATTTCCTGTTTCAGCTTTCCCATGACGCTCTGGAAGCCTTCCTACGTACCACCAGCTTCGCGGAAGAAACTCGGCGCCAGTTCGTGAAAGCACAGCTAAGAGCCATTGACGACGACATCCGCGGCGCCGACTCCGCACTCACGCGCATCGGCCATGCCAAGGACTGGAATGCGTTTCATGGCTTGCCTGCACAGTTCTATGCCGAGCAACTGGAACGAAATGGCGCGCTCGCGCGCGAATATGGCAAGTTGACGGGCGAGGCCGGCGCCGCACTGATCGAGTATTGCCGCGAAGCCACCGAGTCCTGGCTCCGGCAACAGCGGGATGTCCTAGCGCTGGGCGAAGGATATCAACCCCTGACTAAATCGATGCACGATTTCTTCGAAGAGTTCGGCAAGCTTGCCGCGGCTTCGCAAGGCGCGGCTTCCAAGCCTCACACCGTATGAGCAGCGGCAACCCGTTCGGGAGATAAGGCATGGATGATGTTCGTCATGAACGCGTCGCGCTGGTCACCGGCGGCATGGGTGGCTTAGGGCAAGCAGTCTCCGCGCGTCTGCACGCTGACGGTTTTCGCGTGGTCGTCACCCATTCGCCGCGCAACGACCACGTGTCGGCATGGCTCACGAGCGAGCGCGACGCGGGGCGCGAGTTTTCCGCCTACAGTGTAGACGTGGCGGATTTCGATGCCTGTCAGCGTTGCGCGGCTCTAGTGCTAGCGGAGGTTGGCCCGGTCGATGTTCTTATCAACAATGCCGGTATCACGCGCGACATGACTTTTCGTCGTATGTCCCAGGCGGCGTGGCGAGAGGTCATGAGTAGCGATCTCGACTCCATATTTAACATGACGAAACCCCTGTGCGATGGGATGGTGGAGCGCCGGTGGGGTAGGATCATCAATATCTCATCAGTGAACGCCTCCAAGGGTGCATTCGGGCAGGTGAACTATGCGGCGGCGAAGGCCGGCATACACGGCTTCACGAAGTCGCTTGCGCTGGAGGTAGCCAGTAAAGGCGTCACCGTTAACACAGTGTCGCCGGGCTATCTGGACACCAAAATGGTCAATTGCCTGCCGGAGGAAGTGATCTTGCAGCGGATTCTTCCACAGATCCCGATCGGGCGGCTCGGCAAGGCCACTGAGGTCGCGGCGTTGATCGCCTATCTATGTTCCGACGATGGTGCCTTCGTGACGGGCGCCAACATTGCGATCAACGGCGGTCAGCATATGCAATGAAACGAGACCATCCGATGAGCCCAGCACCAGCTCGGGAATGTGGCGACGATGCGGTGATCTCATTGCCAATTCAGTGGGACCGGCACCTGCGCGCGGAGCTCGCGGTATTCACGGCCGGCATCTCACCGGCTTCACTCGCATTGGCCTTGCTGGACTGGTCAGTCCACCTGGCAGTCTCCCCCGGCAAGTACTGGAAAACCAGCGAACGCTGGCTTGCGGAAACCATTTCGGATCAGTTCTCCCCTGCGCCATTCTCAGCCCGACCTGCCGTAGCCGGCGACCCACGCTTTGCCTCCCCGGACTGGCAGCAATGGCCCCACTGTGCATGGCGCGATGACTTTCTTCGATGCGAGCAGTGGTGGCAGGCGCTAACGACGGACATCGACGGATTGTCCGCGCATCATCAGCGACTGACGGCCTTCTGTGCCAGGCAATGGCTTGACCCGTGGTCGCCCAGTAATGTCTGGTGGATGAATCCGGCCGTGCTCCACGCAGCTGTGAAGACCCGGGGCGGAAATTTTCTACGCGGTCTTGGCCATTGGTTGGAGGACTGCCGCAACCTTGCGGGTGAGGTTGGTCACGAGCCGGTTGCAGAGCGACCGCTCGCCTATGTACCAGGGCGCGACGTGGCAATTACTCCTGGCAAAGTCATCTTCCGCAACAAGTTGTTCGAACTTATTCAGTACACGCCCACAACTGCTGAAGTACATGAAGAGCCGCTGCTTATTGTGCCGTCATGGATCATGAAATACTACATCCTCGACTTGCAGCCCGAAGACTCAATGGTTCGCTATCTGGTGGCGCATGGTCACACTGTTTACATCATGTCGTGGAGAAACCCGGGCGCTGAGGCGCACGAATTGGGCCTAGACGACTATCTAGAATCCGGGTTGATGACCGCTTTACACGTGGTCCACGCGCAATGCGGAGCGGGTGGCGTACATGCCGCCGGTTATTGCCTTGGCGGAACGTTGCTAGCCATCGCTGCGGCACGGCTTGCACGCGATGCCGGTGGGGTACCTCTGCGCAGCATGACGCTTTTTGCCACCGCTACCGATTTTGAGGAGCCTGGCGAGCTCGGCCTCTACATCGACGATAGTGCTCTATCGACGCTCGAGGCTCTGATGCGAAAGCAGGGGTACCTTGATGGGCCGCAACTTGCGACTGCGTTCCAAATGTTGAATGCGCGTGACTTAGTGTGGTCACGCATCATGGGCGAGTATCTCCTGGGCGAACGTACGCGGCCCAGCGACCTAATTTCATGGAATCAGGACACCACACGGCTGCCATGCCGCCTGCACACGGAGACGCTGCGTCGCCTGTTCCTGGATAACGAGCTGGCGGAGGGCCACTATTGCCTCGGGGGACGGCCCGTCGCACTGTCCGACATCGACATCCCCGTCTTTATGGTGGGCACCGAGCATGATCACGTTTCACCGTGGCGATCCGTATACAAACTGCACCTGCTTACACGCAACGCGCTGACGTTCCTGCTAACCTCTGGCGGTCATAACGCCGGCATCGTCTCCGAGCCGGGGCATCCGCGCCGCCGCTTTCGCGTCCAGACGCGCCCGCCTGGCGCAGCCTATCGTGACCCAGATCGCTACCTGACAGAGGCTGAGCAGCATGAAGGGTCCTGGTGGCCATTCTGGCAGGCATGGCTGGCCGCCAACTCGGGCAAGCTGCGGCCAGCCCGGGCACCTGAGGTGAACGCGCTTGCCGATGCACCCGGCCAATACGTGCTGGAAACCTAGTCGCGATGTACTAATGCCCTAACGCTGGTCGGCATCGGCTCAGTGGCAGGCGGAGTTAAAGCGCACGCGCGCTGCTCAGTCGTGCTCGTGCACGCCTCCGCAAGCACGGCATGATTCCTCGCTGCCTCAGGTCAATCCGGTGGCCACGGTCGCCCTCCCGGGCGGCACGGCGTGCCGAGAATAGTTCACCATAGAAATGGCATCGGCATTAGCGGCCGCACGCCACGCAGCTAACCTCCGCCGCAGTTCAGGATAGACGCGCGCGTGCCACGCTTTTCCGCTGAACAAACCGTAGTGATCGCAATCGGGAATGGTGATTCGCCCACGGCACGAAGGCGGCAGCCGGCTGCACAGTGCATGCGCCGCGTGCGTCTGCTCCGCACCTGTGATCCTGTCTTCGGCGCCTTCCACGGTTAGTAGTTGGGTGGCACGCAGGCTATCGGGCCGGACGCGGTCGCCCGCCACGTGCCACTTCCCGCGCGGCAACAGAAACTGGCGAAATACCACCTCGATGGTGTCTCCAATGAACTCGGCCGGGAGATCCATCGTTGCCGAATAGTCAACCGCGTCCATCATGCTCTCGGCGACAGCCTCTGCATCCCACAGCGAGATATTGCGCATTGCCTCAACGAAGACCCCCGCCTGCCGAGTCGGCTGCCCGGCAGCAAGCGCGGAAAGCTGAAGGAATCCTGGATACACCATGCGACCCTCCCCTGGATAGCCTCGCGGAACCCGTCCAGTGCAGCAGGCCGCAAACCAGTCCGCAGATAGCTTTTTGGCCGTAAGACCTAGCACTGTCGGATTGCATCTTGCATCAATGGGCCCACCCATCAGCACGAGAGAGCGGAGCTCCGGTCCGCCGCTGGTCGCCAGGCGCGCTGCGGCTGCCAGCGCCGGCACTGTCGCTTGGCAGACCGCCAACACGTCGAGCGTTGTCGGGCCAAGGCTCGTCATGAAGCGTTCGAGTGTCTGGACGTGATCGCCTAAGCCGAACGCACCGCATTCTCGCGGAATGTCTTGTGCATCGATCCAATCCGTCACATAGACGTCCGAATCGTCTAGCAGGGACCGGATGGCGGCCCGCATCATCGTGGCATGATGCCCGGCCTGCGGGGCGCACAACAATAGTCTAGGACGCGCCGCGGCGTCCGCGCACGGGCAAGCAGCAAAGCGGAGCAACCGGCAGAACGGCGTTTGCGCCACCACGGTGGTGCGGACGGGCACGGATCTCCCGTGCTGCCGTATCGATGCGATCGCGAAGGGGGGCGTGCCGAGCAGACGCCTGGACGCCTGAAAGATCTCGTAGGCTTGCGCAAACTGAGTGCGGCGCACGGCCTCGGCGACGCCCGGCGACAAAATTAAGGGCCAGCACCACTGCAAAGCAACTGGTGCGAAGCGGTTCTCCTTCGCGTCGCTGGGCTCGGTTCTCCTGGTATTCATTCGCGTCTCGCTAATTGAGGTTGGCAGGCAGAGGATGAAATTCCATCATCTTGAGTGCTCGGGACCGACCCTGCTTTTCACCAGACGCGCCAATTGTCGATCTCCATGGTCATGATGAGGACGGACGCCATGCAAGCAGACTGACCGAAGACCGATGTCAAGTGTGAGACCAAATGCGGACGTGTAGTGCGCCATGTGTAGGGTAATGGTGGGATGACGCCGCGGGCACCGAGAATCTAGCGCTGTCGTGCGGAAAGCGCCACAATGGCGCTCACGACCGCTACCATCGCCCGGCGGTGCCCATGCACTTTCACGGATGCTCATGGGCATAGCGGTCTGTGGAATCCACCCACGGCTCGACTCCGGCCTCGCCTTCCTGGCAAAGGGCAGAGAGACGGGCTCGCAACTCCTGAACACGGCCGGTCAGGTCTCCACGGGCGCGGCCGGGGCCCTCATTCGCTTCTCCTGGTACGTCGCGCAAGAGCGCCTGGATATCGGTGAGCAGCACGTCCACATCCCCACGTAGGACCTTTCTGTGCTTTATGGCCTCGGCCCTGGTGTCGTTCATGATTTCTGCCCCTCAAATGAGGTCACGTCAGCCCGCGAGTCGCGAGGCCACTAGCCGAATATAGAAGGACCGCACCCACGAGCCTTGATCGAGGACAAAGCGTCCGCAAGCCTCGGACTCACCTCCAGTTACCTCTTGTTGTCCCAAGGTGAGTCGCAAGCGTGCGGTGTCTGGTGAAGGCTACTCAGCGCGGATGTCCGGCTCATCGTCAACCGGAGCCCTTCCGTTGAAAGATTTGCGCAGTGTCAATGTGTGCCGCGTCACGTCTCCTAGATTGATTCCGGATACATCCTATTAATGCCAGGCCCCTGTTCCACGGGCCACCGGCGCAATCCGTTGAAATTCAACGCTAGGAGAAATGTGAAAACCGATCTGCAACTCAAGAAAGAAGTTAGCGATGAGCTGACATGGGATCCGTCGATTCACGCAGCGGGCATCGGTGTAGAAGTGAACGATGGCATCGTCACGTTGAGCGGGCACGTCAAGACCTATCTTGAGAAGGTCGCCGCCGGGCTCGCTGCGGAGCGCGTCGCGGGAGTTAAGGGGACTGTGCTGGAACTGCACGTTGGCGAGCAGCACGGGCAAACCGACGAAACCCTAGCGATGGCCGCGCGTGCTGCAATGCAATGGTATGTCCATGTACCAGATGATGCGATCAAGATCCGCGTCGAGGACGGTTGGGTCTCGTTGGCAGGGGACGTCGAGTGGGGCTATCAGCGCCATGCCGCCGAACGAGCGGTCGCCCATCTGCGTGGCGTCAAGGGTGTGACCAACGGGATTGCGGTACGGCCGCAGCTTGAGCCCCATGACGTCGCGAACAAGATCGAGGCTGCATTGCGCCGCCACGCGGAGCGGGAGGCTCACCATATTGAAGTGAAAGCCGAAGGCGGCATCGTCACGCTTGGCGGATTTGTGGACTCGATTGAGGAGCGCCATGCCGCCGCCGGTGCTGCGTGGTCCGCACCAGGCGTTTCCCAGGTCATCAATAATCTTAAGATTCGCTGATGCCTAGTCAAATCTGGCACCGACTGCGGCGTCTGCACCGTGCGGACACTCTGCAACAGATCAAAAGCCAGACGGGTGCATTGCGCTTCCATTCGCCCGAGCATCAGTCTGCCAGTTCTAACCGTCTTGATGTGTATCAAGGGGACAACGCTAGGTTTTTCTATCCTAGATAAGGACATCGCTTTCCATAAGGAGCATCGAATGAACCGGAAGCTCGTTATCAACGCCGCGGCTGCGTCCGCCTTAGTCGTGACGCTCTTTTCCACGTCCGCCGGAGCGCAAAAGAACTACACGGATGGTGGCGACCTCTACGGCGGCGCACACAGCGCGACAAAGGGGAAGCAGGCGCCCGCGAAACAAGTGAAAGATCAGGGTGCAAGCCGAACAGGAAAGTTCGATCCATATACGGAAGGCGCACGGACAAAGGGCAATCTTGCTCCAGCGCAGAAGTTTCCAGATGAGCGTCCGCAACCAGATGACGTGGCGAAGGCCGGGAAATTCGACCCGTATACAGACGGCCGGAACAAAAAATAGACGCCTATGGGCAGCAGCGTCGAAGGGCTGCTACATGTGGTGAGAGATCGCGCGTACCTTACTGGCAGATGGGCCGTGCTTAGTGCGCCCAGTGGCTACTTTCCGGAAACTGTCGGAGCCTTAGAGTCATGCGATATGCGCACACACTAGGACCGGAAGCGAATTGGGGAATAATGTGCCTCCTTACTAGCAAGCCCAACGATTCTTCGGTAGGCAACGACCCTAGCCGCCTTCATTTGAAACATCGCGTACCAGAAGCACTGGTACTAGGCACGCCCTTGCTAGGGTTTCCGCTACGCTGCCCAACAGCAGGCGCCTTATCCCGCGGCGACCGTGAGTCCCGACGACCACGACGCCTGCCCGACAAGTTTCAACATACTCATTCACCTGCCGAGCGACGTCACCCATGCTGAGAAGGTCGTCAATGAGCTTCTCCGAGTGGTCCAGGCCAGATTTCTCCGCGATGTAGGCGGCGTCCTGCAAGATGCATTGCCCCGCGGATAGCAATTTTGGGCATAAGTCCGCCCTGACGCCATATGCGGTTTCGTACTGAAGAAACGTATAGTCGATGACATGAAGGATTTCTAGGTGGGCACCGCACGCCGAGGCTAGTCTGATAGCCTCTGTTAATGCGCGGTGCGAGCCCGCGCTCCCATCAACGGCAACAAGAACGTGTTTGTACATGATATTCGTCCTGCTTGGGCGCAAACGCGAGACGGACATTCTCGCCTCAGCAGGCCGCCCAAAATGCTTATAAGAATTTTCAAATTGAAAGACCAGTATCTAGGCGAGTATATGGCACGAGATGAGGCACTGCGGCCAGCTTGAAGACTAGAACTCGCTGACGCGCTTGCCTTGGCTCACAGCGCGGCCACTGTTCATAGGAGCGATGGTATTCACGCAGAGCAATGCGCCGGCTAAACCACTTCGGAAGCCGCGCTGGCCCTCCGAAGTCCAGCCCCTTACATTCGAAATTCCCGTTGTGGTGCATCCTCGTTCCCACGCGGCATGCGGAAAATCACGAGGCGGCGTCTAGTTGTGAAGCTCCAAGCGCTGGATTCGGTGCACGAAGCCATCGATTTGGTGATACTCCACGATCTTCGATACGATTTGGTTTGAAATGGTCTTAACTAGCCGTCAAGGCAACATATAGGGGAAATTCGTCGGAAAACTAGAATTTATTGCTGCGACCATTGCCGATGGACATCCTGGACCGGTGCGGCTGCAGGCGCCGTCGCCGGCGTCGCTGCGAGCAGCCGTAAGACCCCTCCGCAGCGTTTTTTGGTATTCAAGGCAGTGGCCTGCGTAAATTCACGCACAATCCGATGCGGAATACAACGTAACGTTGTTGCGATGTCTGCATCCTTCGCAAACGGCAGGTATACGGCTACGGCAAGACCAGAAGGACCAAACCATGCACAGAATGCATCCTCCCAGGAGGACGTCGGCTCTCACAGGGCAACTGGCATCCCCGTTTCTTCGCCAGATAGAGCCGAGCCAGTCGTGTCTCGACACCGTCAGCAACGCGATGCGCCGGAATTCAATTGGTAGTGTGCCTCGAACCGATCAGCGAGCATCACGTACCCCTACCAGGGACTTTCGCTTTGTATGGTAGAGGGCCTTCTGCAATCATTGCAGTCTGCAAGTCGAGTTTTGATAGCCTTGTGTCGCCGAAATGCCCCGCTGCAATAGAACCTTGCTTGCCGCCATGGCCAGACCGTTGAAGAGCGCCCGTTGAAGTTGAAGTGGCTGGCGGAAGCCCGCGCCTTTGCGCGGCTACGTTACAAGGTCTGCACGTCTCTGGAAGCGCCTTACCCGAGGATTCTGGCAATCCAAGCCGTTTCTTCCTCGTCACTGACGACGCCCCTCGCGATCCAAAGGTTGCTCCTGATCAAGGGACGCTATCACAGCGCTGATATCAATGAAATTGAACACCATGCCTGCGCGGTGTCGGCCGCCTGCTGCTACGCGGTTGTGCCTTAGCGCACACACTGTGGCGGCATGACGCTGCCATGCAGTATTTGAGACTGAGTCTCGAAGGATTGGTGAACCGACATGGGTAACATCCCGATTTTCGGATTCAAGCGAATGCATCTCGTTCCTACGTCTGGCGAGGACGCTACGCGAAATCGGCAGAATTTTTCGCTGGTTCTGGGCGGGCCCCTCTATCAGCTCTTGCGTCGGACACATTTGTCCGACGACGCGTTGCTCCAGATGCGTCAACGCATCGTTGTCATCTCTATGTTTGCGTGGCTTCCGCTTCTGGTTCTCTGCGCCTTTGAAGGAACCTTGTTGGGCAAGGACCGGACGGTGCCATTCTTGATGGACATAGAGGTCCATCTCCGCTTTCTTGCGGCAGTTCCATTGCTGATTGCTGCGGAGCTAGTAGTGCACCAGCGCCTGCGTGGTATCGGGCAGGCATTCCTGGAGCGGAATCTGGTTCCAGAGACCGCCATGGATCAGTTTGATGCCGCACTTGGCGCGGCACTCCGGCTGCGTAACTCGGTACTTGCCGAAGCGCTGTTGGTCATCCTGGTGTATGGCGTCGGCGTCTTGGTCGTCTGGCGTCACTATACCGCCCTCCAGGCGGCGACATGGTATGCGACGCCCTTGGCGGGCAACTCGAGACTCTCGCTGGCGGGCATCTGGTACGGCTACGTCAGCCTCCCGATTTTCCAATTTCTGTTGATTCGCTGGTATTTCCGGCTGTTTATCTGGATGCGATTTCTCTGGAAGGTATCTCGAATCAAGTTGAGTGTCATCCCGACGCACCCGGATCGCGTCGGTGGTCTCGGATTTCTTTCCAACACGGCTCATGCCTTCACACTTCTTCTTGTAGCGCATGGTGTAATGCTCGCCGCAAACCTCGGCAACCGCATTCTCTTCCTCGGCGCGGCCCTGCCAGAATTCAAGATCGAAATTACCGTGATGGTAATTTTTCTGTTGGCTGTCGTTTTTGGCCCGCTGTTGGTATTTGCGCCTCAACTCGCCCAGGCCAAACGCAAAGGCCTAAACGAATATGGCACGCTGGCGGAACGTTATGTTCGCGAATTCGATACTAAATGGCTGCGTGGTGGCGTATCAGCGGAGGAACCTTTGGTAGGGAGCAGTGACATTCAGTCACTTGCCGATCTTGGAAATAGTTTCGAAGTGGTGCGCGGCATGCGTATAGCACCAATTACTAGGGATGCCATCCTGCAACTTGCGGCGGCAGTTCTCATTCCAGTTGTGCCGCTGGCACTGACCATGATGCCCCTTGAAGAACTGTTAAAGCACTTATTCGGGCTCCTATTTTAGGTGATGATTCCAATCTACGGCGAGTGAGAATGAAGCTGATACGCCCCGTCCCTTACCATCCAATTCCAGGACACTCCTAAGATATCCAAAAATGCACCAGCGATAATGCTCATGACGACTTCACAGGAAGTTGTCGGCGGTCTACCCACACCAAGCTTGTTGGCCGAATGACAGCATCTCGCAATTTTTATCCGTCTATGAGCAATCATCGCGTATCGCAAGCCCGTCGCCTCATGCAGCCCGAAGATAGGAATTCGTCATGGAGAGGGAATTGAAATTCGAACTAGCATCGGATCAGGCGTCGGCAATTCGTCAATTGACCTTGCTGCGCAACATGCAAGTGGAGCCGCCCCATGAGGAGCGTCTGGAGAGCGAATATTTCGATACGCCGGACCTTTTGTTGCGGCACAGCGACGCGTCACTGCGGATTCGTCGCATTGGCGATCGCTATATACAGACGCTCAAGTCGTCTGGTGAACGGCGCGGTGGATTCTATGAACGCGAAGAGTATGAGACAGCGCTGCCTGATGCGCAGCCCGACCTCGACGCTTTGCTGGCCATTGTGCCCAAGTCCTCCCCGCTGGCGCAGTTATTGAAGGAACCTTCCTTGGCATCGCAACTGACGCCAGTATTCCGCACCACGGTTTCCCGCATGGTCTGGCAATTGAAGCCCAGCGGTGGAGACGAGATTGAACTCGCACTGGACACCGGCAGTATCACGGCCGCAGAGCACGACGAAGTGTTCACCGAACTCGAATTGGAGCTCAAGCGTGGCGAGCCCCGTCATTTGGGAAAGGTTGCTCTCGACCTCATCGAGAGGGTGCCATTGAGCCTGAGCTTGCGCAGCAAGAGCGACCGGGGCTACGACTTGCTGGTGTGCGAGAAGCAATCCGCGGTGACGGCAAAGCGTATCGCGCTCACGAAGAAGGACACAGTAAATGACGCCTTCTGCAAGATCGTCCAAAACTGCCTGGCTCAGGTGCACGCCAATGCGCCATACGTCGCGGCGGGGCAATCGCCAGAAAGCGTGCATCAGATGCGTGTTGGGCTGCGCAGGCTTCGCTCCGCACTTGCCATGTTCGCTTCTGTGGTCGACCTACCCGCCGCGCTGCAGGGCGAATTGAAGTGGATCGCCGACGAGTTGGGAAAGTCGCGCGACTGGGAGGTGCTGGCGCATTCCACGCTGCCACAGGTAAGGGCTACCGAACAGCAGCAAGAAGACATGAAGCGCACCATACTGGCTGCCGCACACATCGCCAGGGCTCGTCGCGAAGATGCCGCGCGCGCGGTGAGCTCGCCGCGATACGCGCGGCTGACTTTGGCGCTCGATGATTGGATCGCCGCAGCCCCTTGGCGCGAAGCTGCGGCTCCGGAAGAACGAAAGCAACTGGACCGACGCGCGCATGGGCTAGCTGCCAGCGTGCTGCGCAAGCGTCACCGCAAGCTCGTGCAGCGTGGCGAAGGCCTGCACAAACTTGACGCGCCACACCGGCACCGGGCGCGTATCGCGGCGAAAAAGCTGCGTTACGCGACGGAATTCTTCGCAACCCTTTTCGAACGAAAGACGCTGAAACAATACCGTAGCGTGCTGGCCAGATTGCAGGACGATTTGGGATGGGGCAACGATATGGCCATGGCAGACAAGTTGCTGGACCATCTTCAGCGACACCACAGCAAGGCTGCCAGCGGTGCCAGCTATGCGCGCGGCTTTCTGGCAGCACGCGTCGCGGACGATCGCCATAACCAAAAGCGTCTTTGGAAGCAGTTCCGACGCGCCGCACGGCCGCACTAGAATGCCGGTCGGGACGATTCAAGCCATATTGCGCGCCAGCAAACCGCAGAGCGCGGAAGCCCTGTTCATGGCGTTGAAATCTTCACTATGGCCACCACGCAGTAGCGCTGGCCTACGGCGTCGCACGCTTCCGAATCGCGAAGCGCAACGATACGATCGAGTTGGCCTCAGGACGCTGTCCAGGACTCGGGCTAGCTGGGCAGCGACCACTCACCTACCGGTGATCAACCCATCGCTTCCGACTGGAACCGTCGGGAGGCGCAGCAGAAGATCGACGCCGGCGCTGTCCCCTTTCACGGTAATACTTCGACTCACAAGTATCCCACCATACCTTACCACGGCCCGGTAGTTGCCACGTGGCAGGTTCATGTACAGGTAGGGCCCTTCGCTGAGCACGAGCAACACGATCTCGCGCCGTGCATTGAACAGCGTTACCGTGACGTCCGACAAGGCGCTACTGTCCGAGCTGTCCACGAAATGGATGCGGACATTGAACTGCCTTGCCACTTGACGCATGGCGGCAGCTTCATCGCTGCCAATCCCTCCGGTAACGTAGGAGATATCATTGAGCTGCCTGAGTTGCAGCGCGCTTTGGGCGGTGGCCATTGGCACACTGGTAGTTGCCAGCACGCTGGCAGACGGCATCAGGCAGCAAGCCGCAATGAATGTCCGCATCCAACACTCCCTCTATCGTCATATCACAATCAAACACGCGGCCGTCAAAGGTCAGACGACTCGGGCCGCGCTTTTCAGCCTAGCCGGTGTTCCCGCCCGCTCCTTGCTATGGATCAATGACGCAATACGCGGCGAGGCCCCGATCCAGCGTCAGGAACATCAGAACGAGCGTCTTGAACTGAGCTCCAGCCTGCAAGCCGAACGATGCCGTGGTCGTCCGCTAGTAGCCGACCGATTTACCCCCCACATGCAGCGCACCTTCGCCGTATTCAGCCCCTACAACGAAGCCGCCCGCGAGTGCGCTGGGGAGATCAGAATGCCCTGCGCTTTCGTGGCAAGCTCACCTCCCCCAGCGTCGAGGCCATTAGTTTGTTGAGGGTGCCGTCGACTCCTGCGGCGATCTCCCAGCGTCTACTGGGGGTATCAGTGCAAGGTCATGCTTGCGTCGAGTGCAGGCAGTACTCTGAAAATTGCGCCTTGCTGATATGGATCAACCTCGACGCGTGCGTGGCCACTAGCCTTAAATTGCTGCCGGCGGTCACGATGCGACCAGGCCGGCCGGATCTCGTCGCCGCTGCTCCTGCAGCCCAGTGATCCGGGCAATGCCAGTGTCCGCTTGAGGGGCTCTTCGCAAGCTGTGTCCTGGCGGCGATATCCCAGGATGATGGAGGTACCGCGATGGAAGACTCTTCTCTGCCGGACACACAGGATGGTACTGTCGTACGGGCCAACTGGCGGAAGTTCCCTCCTGCACAGTGGCTGCTTCATTACCAGCGGCAGTGGCTGGCACATGATGCCGTTGCCGGCGTTACGCTGGCGGCATATGGCATTCCGGTTTCGCTCGCGTATGCGTCGCTGGCAGGCGTGCCCCCGCAGTATGGTATCTACTGCTATCTGGCCGGTGGACTGGCCTACGCGTTGTTTGGCTCCTCACGCCAGCTTGCAATCGGGCCCACTTCGGCGATTTCGATGCTGGTTGGTGTCACCATCGCAGGCATGGCGCAGGGGGACCCGGGCCGCTGGGCATCCATCGCGGCACTGACAGCAGTTCTTGTTGCTGCCATGTGCGTCCTGGCATGGCTCTTCCGGCTGAGCTCGCTGGTCAATTTCATCAGCGAAACAATCCTTCTAGGGTTTAAGGCCGGAGCAGCGCTGACGATCGCGTTGACACAATTGCCGAAGCTGTTCGGTGTCAAGGGCGGCGGAGAATTTTTCTTCGAGCGGATAGTCATCCTTGCGCAGCAGGTGCCGCAGACCGACCTCGCGGTGTTCGGCTTTGGCCTAGCGGCGATTGCCGTGCTGCTCCTCGGCGAGAAGTTCCTGCCAGGGCGGCCGGTAGCTTTGCTCGTCGCCGTAGCTTCGATCATGCTGCTGTCGCTGACGCCACTGGGGGGTCTGGGCTTTAAGGTCGTTGGCGCGCTGCCACAAGGCCTACCCGAACTCCACTGGCCAGGCCTGCGGCCACGCGATGTGGACGGTGTCATTCCTCTTGCTTTTGCCTGCCTCCTGCTGTCGTACGTCGAGAGCGTCTCGGCGGCACGCGCCCTTGCACAAACGCATGGAGAAGAGGTCGATGCGCGTCAGGAACTGCTCGGGCTTGGCGCGGCGAACCTGGCCGCAGGCCTGTTCCATGGGTATCCGGTAGCCGGCGGGTTGTCGCAGTCCTCGGTAAACGACAAAGCGGGAGCCAGAACGCCACTGGCCCTGGTATTCGCTTCCGCAACGATTGCCCTGTGCCTGATGTTCCTGACGGGCCTGCTGGCCAATCTTCCGAACGTGGTGCTGGCCGCCATCGTGCTGGTCGCGGTCAAGGGTCTGGTCGATATACCCGAACTGCGCCATGTATGGCGCGTGAGCCGATTCGAGTTCATCGTGTGCATGGTCGCGTTTGCCGCTGTCCTGCTGCTGGGGATCCTGAAAGGCGTCATTGTTGCGGTGCTCGTGTCCATGCTGATGATCATCCGCCGCGCCGCTCACCCGCATGTCGCATTCCTTGGACGCATTCCTGGGACGCGCATCTTTTCGGACCTGGAACGCAACCCCGACAACGAAGTCGTCCCGCAGGTGCTCATCTTCCGTGCGGAATCATCACTGCTGTATTTCAACGTCGAACACGTGCGTTCGCTCGTGTGGCAGAAGATCCACGGCTCCACTCTGCCGCCTCGGCTGGTGGTCTGCGATCTATCCGTCTCTCCAATGGTTGATCTGGCTGGCGCCCGCATGCTCGCGACGCTGTACAAGGAACTGCAAGCCGCCGGGATCAGTATGCGCCTCGTGGCCGCGCATGCTGGTGTGAGGGACATGTTACGGGCAGAGGAACTCGAGGAGCGTGTGGGCCCCATCGGACGCCATATCTCGGTCGCGGACGTGGTCGACGCGTTTAGGACATCCGGCACGGCGGCTCCAGAACTCGACAGTACGACGGCGCCGGCGGACGCGTAGTACACATTAATACCATAGCACCCTCCCGAAGCCGGTCCACACCGAGCCCCCCTCAATCTGTCTCCGGCGGAGGCAGCCTGACAGAAGGAAGACGCCATGAATAAACCGGAAAAGCCCAGGAACCTGGCTACTGCCCCACAGCAGACCACGTCCTACCTAACTGCCGACGAACGCGCCGCCCAAGGGCGGTCGCTGCGCGATGCGGTGCCCCGCAGCTCACAATCCGGCTGGCAGCCGCGGGACGACCGCCAGGACCCGGTTGAACTGCTGAACGAATCCAACGCCGGGAGGATTCTGGAGTTGGTCCCGATCCGATACAGCCGGATGGCCGCATCGCCGTTTGCCTTCTACCGCGGGTCCGCCTCGCTCATGGCCGCCGATCTTGCCACCACGCCCTCCAGCGGGATTCGCGTGCAGGCGTGCGGAGACGCTCATCTGATGAATTTCGGGGGTTTCGCCACCCCAGAACGCAACATCATCTTCGACATCAACGACCTCGACGAGACATTGCCAGCACCGTTCGAGTGGGATCTCAAGCGTCTTGCAGCCAGCGTGGCAATTGCCGCCGAGCATCTTGCCTTGCCGAAGAGCGAAGCTGCCCGCGTGGTGACTGACCTCGTGCGTGAATACCGCGAGCGTATGTTCAACTACGGGTGGATGCGCGCCCTCGACGTCTGGTATGACCGAATCGACCTTCAGAAGTACGAAGACCGCAGTGGCGACCCGGAAATCGTCGCTACCGCCCGCAAACGCCTTGCGCAGCGGATCGAGGCCGAAAGGCGTAAGACGGTCCCGGACCATCTCTACCCCAGGCTGGTTTCGGAAGAGGGGGAAAAGCCGAGGATCAAGGACGAGCCGCCGCTCATTTTCCACCCGTCTGAAGATCTCGCGCCCGGCCTCACATCGGCCTATGCCGATTCTATAGCGAGCTACCGCGACAGTCTTGCGGAGCATGTCCGCATTCTGTTTGACCGCTTCCATTTCTTTGACCTAGCCATCAAAGTCGTTGGCGTCGGCAGCGTCGGAACCATGTGTGGCGTCGGACTGTTTCTCGCCGCCGACAATGATCCACTGTTCCTGCAGGTAAAGGAAGCCCGCGCTTCGGTGCTCGAGCCCTACGCGGGCAAGAGTCTGCATGCCAACCATGGTCAGCGCGTCATCGCCGGACAGCGTCTCATGCAGGCGGCCAGCGATGTATTCCTGGGGTGGACGCGCGGTGCAAACGGACGCGACTTCTATGTGCGTCAACTGCGCGACATGAAGCTCTCTGCCGTGATCGAGGATTGGGATAGCGGTATGCTCAGGCAATACGCGCGCATGTGCGCACACGCCCTTGCCCGCGCACACGCGCGATCGGGCGACGCCGCCACGATTGCTGGCTACATGGGTTCCGGCCAGACCTTTGATGATGCGATCTGCGAATTCGCGACAGAGTACTGCTCACAAAACCGCAGCGACTTCCGCACATTCGTGGCAGCGGTTCGCGAGGGACGTATTGAGGCGAAGTCAGAAGAGACTTGAGCCGTGTGCCCGTGCGGCACAGCCGTGCCGGTCGCCTCGCCGGTCACCATGAAAAGCATCGGCGATGCGGAAATGGCGTTCCCGCCGGCGACCGCTGACTACGGCTGCTTCAGCGTGGAGCTAGAGCACGTCCGTGGCCATGCGGTGGCAGATTGCTAGCACCGTAACACCACGGAGAACGCTGCCCACGTGTGGTTTGGATGCGTCGCGGGGCCTGTTCTCCGCCATCGCGATCAGATCTGCTGTGACCCCATGGGAATGCTGCTTACGGCGCAGACCGTGCCGGCGCCGTCAAGGGCAAATAGCCCAGAAAAGCGGGCCATTTTCCTTGATGAGATCTCACTGTGCCTTGCCAGACGACGCCTTTGCTCCATCGGTATAGGGATCGAACTTCCCGGCCTTTGCCCCATCTGTGTACGGGTCGAATTGTCCGGATTTCGCTCCTTCAGAATGCGGATCGAAGCGCTTATCGGAAGCGTTGAGGTTGAAGCGGGTCGATTGCCTTCTGCCATCCGTGTAGGGATCGAACTTCCCGGACTTAGCAGCTCCGGAGTTTGGCAATACCTTCTTCGTGGCGTGGCTGCCACCGTACAGGTCGCCGCCGTCCGTATAGTTCTTCTGTGCATTGGCTGCCCGTGTCACACCGAATGCTGCCGGCGCGGCAATGATCAGGGTTGGAATGGTCTTCTTGAGCATGATGGCCTCACAGATCGAGGTCGCGCGGCGCCGGCACACAACCTTGCGGAGATAGCTGACGGAATACCCTGGCTGGTTAACCGAGTTGGCGCATTCCAGACATGACGTGAGACCGTTCTGCGGAAATTCAAGCCTCACGACACGGTCCTATTTTGTTGGGCGTTCCGTCCATAGCCGCCGGTCCGATCTTCTCGACATCAAACCGAACGCAGCCAAGAACACGCCTGAAATCGCATAATCCACCGGAAAGCCGTGGCACAGCGCTTCCGATCTCCTTCGCGGCATCGCGCGCAGATCCGGAATGAGACCGCGCCCCGGCCACGCCGCCCATCAGGGCCGATGGCCCACACGATGAACGGTGGCAATGTCGCGCAGATGACCCGGCAAGGAAGATGTACAGCGCGTACCTCACCGGTCAACTGCGATGCCAGGGCGGCATCAGTTGATCCCAACGATGGCAATAGGGACGATGAGACCGAGGCCTTCCAAGATATTGCGCACCGCGTTCGGCGTGTTGCCAACAAAGCGTAGCCGCGACACGGCGGACGACACGTTCACGCCCGACCCAGGCAAGCTGCCCGCTGGCGCCCGCAATGGGAACGCCGATCGCGTCGATCGGGAAACCAAGAGGGTGCCGCCTGGGCTTCGTTCGCGGGGTGACAGCCGACCTGATTCAGTTCGGGTAGGTTGACATGCATCAAAGGTACGCTAGTTTCAGCTCCTACCATTGATTCATATCGCCGGCGCTGAACCACTCAAGGGGGCACCCATGTCCGGCAGTTGGGAGGTGGCACATGTACACAAGGATCCTAGTAGCGATTGATGGCAGCCACTGCAGCGATCAGGCCCTGGAAGAAGCAATCGGTATCGCCGGCCCCTGTAACGCGGTGCTGGAGCTCGTTCACGTAATTGACAGCGGCTACGAACAAGCAGAAGTGCGGGCAGGCTTGGTCAGAAAGGGGCAAGAACTGCTGGCGGCTGCACAGGCGCAGGCTGAATCTAGGAATGTGCGCTGCCACGTCGTCATGGTCGACAATATTCTGGCGCTCGGCGACGTTGCTAACCAGATTCGGCAAGTCGTGGAAGACAGCCACGCTCAACTTGTTGTAATCGGTACTCATGGACGTCGTGGCGTGACCAGGCTGCTAATGGGCAGCGTGGCTGAAGCGCTTGTACGCCAATGCAAAGTGCCAGTCATGCTTGTCAAGGCTCCGCATGAGGCGTGAGCCTGCGGGCCGCGCGGATGGCGGCGTGGGCTGCAATCCATGCGTGTCCGAAAGAAACAGACTCCTTCGGGGAGGCAGGGGGATTTGTGATGTACGGCAAGATCATGGTTGCAGTCGATGGCAGTAAGAATGCCGATCTGGCGCTCGCAGAGGCCGTTCAGATAGCCATGGCGTGCGGCAGCGAGATTGCCGTTGTGCACGTCATCGATAACAGCTACTTGAAATGTAACCCACTCTTTATTGGCACGGATGAATTGCACACGGCGCTGAGGGCAGACGGCGAAGCATTGTTGAAAGCAGCATGCGACCTGGTGGAAGCACAAGACATTCCTTGTACGACGCGCCTGATTGACGAGCCAGCGGCGATGGGAGATATCTCCACCGTTGTCGAGCAAGCCGCGCAAGAAGGCTGCGCGGAGCTGTTGGTCATTGGAACTCACGGTCGCCATGGTATGCATCGGCTACTGCTAGGTAGTGTCGCCGAAGGACTGGTCCACCATACCAAACTCCCGGTATTGCTGGTTCGTGCCTGAAATCTGTAACCTCTTGGAACGGTCAGGACTTGACCCATTTTTTGGCGTCCTCGCACAGCGACTTTCACGAGTGTCGCCTTCGGCACATCCGACAATAGCCTGGGCGGCACGCACTGCCGGACGATACCCGCGTGTACGCGTATTTTCTGGTATCGCGACGAAGCCATCTCGCTTGCGCGCACGTGGCGACCACCAGCGCGTATTGCCCGTGCGTTCCGAGCGCGAAGCCTAAGCTGCCGACCTCCCATCCCAAAACGTGACGGTGCCTGTCCCCCCACGTGCGCTGTCGCGCCCGCCCCCGTGAATCGTCCCAACGCAATTGGCTGGCGAACGTCGCACTGCATCAAATTGACATTGATCAACCCGACCCGCCTTGGTCATCGTAGCCGCGAGCGGCGCGAGTATAGTCATTCAACAGACTATGAGATTCAGCGATCGGCCACAATGGCCTGTACGTGTCTGCGCCGCCTGATACGCTACGGAGCAAACGGAGATGCTAAGTCCTCACGAAATCGCGGCGTTGCTGATTCTGAGCAACTCGGAGCGGCACGGAGAACTGGATCCGGCCGATATCGGCGCCTTGGTCGAACGCCAACTGGTCCGTTTTGCTCAGACCGCCGAGCGCAACGCGATACAGATCACCATGGCGGGCGAGCGCTTGCTCCGTTCGATTGGTCGGGGTTACTAGCCCTACCCGCGAGCCACAGCGCAACCACGTCGGGCGCTAGCAGGAAAACAATGTTGGCACAGTCATGGTGTGCAGCAGTGCCTGCGTCGTCCCTCCAAGCACCATCTCGCGCATGCGGCCCCGACTGTATGCACCCGCCACCAGCAGATCGGCATTCTGGTCCGCCGCGGCCGAGAGGAGCAACTGCGCCACGTCTTCGTCCTTACGGACCATCCGCTCATCGTGCCTGGCCTGCACGCCGTGCCTGGCGAGCCAATCTCGCGCATATTGCGGCGGCGAACACCAAGGATCCCGGATAACATGAGGACGGGCATAGGTGACGATGTCGACGGTATCGGCCCGCTGCAGCAGCGGCAGCGCATCGCGAAGTGCGCGGGCCGATTGGTGGCTGCCATTCCAGGCCACGAGCGCTCGCCTGCCTACGGTTGGGAACCAACCGGCGTGAGGCACGACGAGGATCGGACGCCCACACCGCGCCAGCGTAGATTCCACGAAATGGCGCCTAGAATACGCGTGTTCGTCCTCGGGATCCTCCTGTCCGATCACCACCAAGTCCGCGCGGTGCGCCTCGGCCTGCAAAGTCGCCCCGTCGGCTAGGTTCGGCGCCAGCCACTCAGTGGCAATGTCCAGTGACTCGGTGGCAGCGTTGAAGGCGTGCCATGCGTACTCGCTGGAGCGTGCCTGCCGGTGCTGGCACGCTGCCACATAACGGGCCTCATTGCCAAGCAGTTGCTTTGGCCCGGCTTCCGCCATCCCCACTGCCAGCAGCCCTACCAATGTGGCCCGGCATTCCAGCGCGAGTTGGCTGGCCAGATGCAGCCGCTGGTAGACCCTTTGGCTGGAGTCCATGTGGACCAGGATGACAGAGATGTCCATGATTGGGCCCCCTCAGATAGTCGAAAACTGTCTCCAAATCAATCTGTGCGGTCATTTTGGACTGCGTGCGCTTCAGGGGATGCCAGGCAGCCCAAGCGCTGTAAGCCACGCCGCAGCCATCGCCGCCAACAAGCCAATGCCAACCTGGCCAGCGAACCATGGTGAGCCGCCTGCGCGGGCGGCCCCAATTTTGGCCACGGCGTTGGTGGACAAGCCCGCTAGCACCGGCATGGCCGCCGCGCCGGCCTCTAGTCTTCCGGTGGCCAGGAGTGCGCCCACCGATGTCGCCACCGCATGTGCATCGGCGAGCTCAGCGCCCGCGCTAATGGCAATCAGCGCCGCCTCGCCAAGCCATACCTCGATCACCGCACCGACGAGCCGCAAAGTCGCCACGAGTGTCGCGAAGATGCCTGCCGCGCGCCAGTCGAACAGCTTTGACGCGTGGGATGCCGGTGTCTTCTGTGCGGGCTCCCTTAAGCCCTTAAGCAACGCCAGAGCCAGAAAATCGCAGACGCCAGCGTGACCAAGAGCCCGGTCAACAGAGGCAAGGCCAGCGCTCGCCACGCGGCAATACTGGTTGCCGCCAGCACGAGCATCATCTGTACGAATGTGGCCAAGCTGGAGAAGAGTGCCGCGGCCAGCGGTGCCCTTGCTCGCCCCTGTCTAGACCGGGTTATGAGTTACCCGGTACTCCCGCATAGAGACACTCCAGCCGCGTCCCCGTTCATTGGCGCTGGCGCAACGCGTCGGTGGCCTTCCCGCTACCGGCGAGGATGATCGACGAGCCGCCCACATAATTCAGTGCCCATCAATTCCTCTGCATTCTCCACCGGTATCGCCATCGTGCTGACTGCCGCGCAAATCGCGCGATCGATACGTAACTCCTCAGGATGCAGCACAAAGATCTGTGCGGTATCGATCGCCGTCGGATTGTTCAGATAGATGGGCACTTCAGACAGCCCATTCCGCTCCCCCGGCCCACCGGCAGCGGGTACCCGCCGCAGCACCTTGTACGCCTGAAACAAGTCTGCCCGCCAGCACGCGGGAGCATTCCACTTCCAGCCGGCTTTGGGAACTGGTCGCTGTATTGGTGCGACCACAAGAATCCGATATTCATCGATGTATCCTCAGTGGGGCACCTAAATTCAGTGAGACATCATGACCGGCAGCGGCGCACGATGCAGTAGCGAGCGCGTGGTGCCGCCCATGACGAGCTCCCGCACTCGCGAATGACCGTAGCAACCGGCCACCAGCATGTCCGCCCGCACCACTTCGACCGCGGCAAGAATCGCATCGGCCGGCGGCTCGTGGCCTGGCGGCACGGCATGGTGGCCAGCCACGATGCCGTGCCGTAGCAACCACGTACGCAATGCCCCGAGGCCGGCACCGTCACCGTGCGCTGCCGTCGACACATCGCCGGCAGCAACCACGGTGACGTGCCGGGCGTGCAACAGCAGCGGCAGCGCATCGGCCACTGCGCGCGCGGCCTCGCGTCCCCCGTCCCAGGCTACGACGAGGTGCCCGCCGTGCAAGGGCGGCGGCGGGAGTTGCGGAACGATGATCACGGGTCGCCCTGTGCCAAGCAGCACCTGCTCCGGCAGATCCGTGACAAGCAAGGGCGCGACCCCATACGGGGGACGCTGCGCCATCACCACTAGGTCTGCCGACTTGCCTCGCAGCACGAAGGCCCTGCCCGCCTCGTCTTCAATGACGTCATGCGAAAACGAGATGTCGGCGCCGGCCTCGGCAACCATGTCGCGCATCATGCCGCCAAAGGAAAAGGCCTGGTTGCGCAACCGGTCGCGCTCCAGTTCCGCCAGATGCGTGGCATCATCGATGCCGCCGCGTACGGCACCGAGTCGGATACCCGTTGGGGTGAGCCCGGCGAGGTGGGCGCCGAACCTAGCCGCAAGCGCCGCAGCGGCGCGCACGCGGTCGCGGCATCCGGGATCCGTTCCCACTTCAACGAGAATGGTCTTGTAGGTCACGCCGCGTTCCTTTCGTCCACATCAGGACTGTAACCAAAATTTGTTCAATGCCAGCCTGCGTGCGCGGCTTCGGTGGCTTTAGAAAGCCCGGGCCACCGGCACATCCAGAGATGAGCGTAGCCAGCAGCAGGCAAACGAGGGCTGGGCGCCGGTGCAAGTGAACTAACACAATGCCACCATTCGTCAATGCGACATCAAGACGGGCACTGTCATCGAGGCCAGCAGGGTCCGGGTCACGCCTCCCAGCGCCAGCTCGCGAAACCGGCCATGGCCGTAGGCGCCCATGACGATCAGATCCGCATCGAAGTCTGCCGCGTGAGAGAGCATCCGCTCGCCGATTATCATGTCTGCGCCAGCCGGGCTGTGATGGATGGACACGGTTGCACCCTGGCGCTCGAGCAACCGCGCTGCATGACTTACCGGCGCGGCGTCCGTCCTGAGCGCCTGTGTCGCGGTGCTGGCGCAGAACAACTCGACCGCGGAACCTGCCAGCAGCGGCAGCGCATCGTGCAGCGCACGCGCGGCTTCGCGTCCGCCGTCCCAGGCCACCAGCGCGCGCTGCCCCACATGCGGGAACTCGCCCGCGCTCGGCACGACGAGTACCGGACGGCCTGACTCCAGCACCAGTGATTCGACAAACTTGGGTGCGATAAAGCCGTGAGGGTCGTTGGCATCGAACTGGCCCACGATCAAAAGGCTCGCTTCCCGCGCCTCGCGCAATACTGCCGTAACGGGATCGCCCTCGACGTTCCGCCATTCCCATTCGATGGACTGGTCCGACATCTCGTGCTCGAAGCGCTGGCGAACGGCGTCGCGTAAGGCATCTCGTCTGGCACGGTCCTCCTCGAGATAGCGGGCCGCCTCCTTCGTCAGATACAACCACGTGGTTTCCGGAGAGAAGCTGGCGAACAGCCCAACCAGGCGGCAGCCGTGCGTGTGCGCCAGTTGCCTGCCAAGCTCCAAGCGGTGAAACGCACGAGCGCTGGCGTCGAGATGCGCAAATATGGTGTGGTATGCCATGAGGGTCTCCCGGGGTCTGGATGTGTGCGCCAGGCGTCAGTGCGACATGAACAAGGGCACCGTGCAGCTGCGCAGCAGCGTACGCGTGGTGCCGCCGGCGATCAGTTCGCCCAGGCGAGAATGCCCGTACCCGCCGGCGACAAGCAGCGCCGGTTGCACTTCGCTGACGATCCTGGGCAACGCATCATCGACAGCGGCGCACTCCTCGACACGAATCGTCGCGCCGATGTCGTGCCGCGCCAGCCAGGGCGCGAGATCACTCGCACCCTCGTCGTCAATCCCGCTGTCGGTAACGAGGACAAGGATCGTGACGCGAGAGGCCAGCGCGAGCAGTGGCAAGGCATCGGCGAGCGCACGCGATGCCTCGCGCCGGCCGTTCCACCCCACGAGGGCATGGCCATCCAGACCCAATGACGTATGCGGCGGCATCAGCAGCATCGGCCTGCCCGCGTGCAGCAGCGCGTACTCGGCAGATTTGGCCATGGGTGCGGGAGATGTTTCGTCTGCCGACGGCGGCGCGGGAAGCATGATGTCCGCCGCGCGGCCGTGCATCGCCAGCGCCCAGCCGATTTCCTCCTCCACCACCATTTGTGCGCTGCACACTCCCGGCGCGGTTTGCTCAAGCACACGGTGCATCGCGTCAGCGTCGCGCGCCGCCAGTCGTTTGATTCCTCTGGCCTGAAGTTCAGCATAGTGGCCTGCCTCGGCTCCAGCGCCCGCAAACGGCTGTGGCTGGGTACCCATGGCGGTCAGCCCCACCACGAATCCGGCGGACTTTTCTGCCAGCACGGCCGCTGCCGCAATACGTGCGTCGCGGGCCGCATCGTCACCGAGATCCACGAGAATCGTCTTGAAATCCATCGCTAATCCTTGCAGGGGAACGCTAAGCATTTGCGGGGCGGGCTGATGATCTCAATCTATGCCGAAGCGGCAGTGAAGCCTTGCGACAAATCAAGGATTGCGCATCGCGCGGCCGCGCGGTTGCGCTGACACACATCGGCTACGTTAATCGGAGCCAGCGTTCAGACCCAGTAAAAATGTATCGACATCATCGTCGATCTCGTTAACGATCGGCGAAGCAATCGAAAGAGGCTCCAAGCCTTTGTCGAGACTGAAGTCGGTCCTAAAGACCTCAGGGAACCCGTCCACTAGATCGGCAAGAACGGTGCACCAACGAACCAGCGAATTGCCGTAAAGAAGAGCCGCCAGATCGGCTCGCGTGTGACGAATCTCCTGGCCCCAGTGCGGGATCGCGCCGCGCGCTCGTGCCCAATGGTGGACCTCGCGCCAGAAAGTGGCATAGACGTCTTCGAGGCGCGAGCGGATTGTTGACACCTCAACGCAAACCGTGAGCCCATACTGCTACATAGCTATGAGGGCAGATGCACGGGGCGTGAAGCGAATGCCGAGGTAGCCAAAGATCGACGCAGACCGCAGCGCTGCCCTGATTGTGTCGTCGACGAGCTCGAGGTAAGTACCTGCGGCCGCGTCGAAATGAAACTCTCCTGAGTTGCCAACCTGAGCACCGTCGATATCGTAGTCGTGCGCATCAAGCGTCTTTTTTCCCGAGACCCCCACTGGCGCGCCCCGCCCGCACGGTACGCGAGAACGAGCCTGCGATTACCTGACCTGCGGCATGCGAGACGTCCACTCGTGCCTCAAGAATCGGATCGTTTGCTAAACGGTGCAACAGAACGAACAGTGCCTCGCCGCTTGTCGCGCCAATCGCGGAGCACTGCCAGGCGATGTTCGCGATCTCCGAATCCAGATAGAAGCCCAAGCGCTTCTTCCGCTCGCTGCGTGTAAGCCAGCCGACAAAGTCAAGAAACGGGTTTTCATTAAGGAGGTTGTTGGGCGTCGATGGTGGCGGTTAATGGCATTTTTAGGATTGCCTGTGTATGGAGACTCTGCTTGCCTGCGGCGATCCACCAGCGCCGGGCTTGTCGTCATCGGCCCAATCTCCTCTGTGCGGGTTACCCCTGATATGGCCAGCGGGCACGATCCGAGTACTCTAGTCCTCTATAGCAGTTCAAATTTAACGCGGACGCGAGATGCCAGACAACATCATGCGCCAACCTGGCGCCGCTACAGCGGGTATGAGCCGCTATGGGCAGATTGCGGCGCAACTGCAAGAAAAAATCGTAACGGACGAATGGTCGCCAGGCACGGCCATTCCAGCCGAAAGCACGCTGGCGGGCGAATTTGGCATCGCGCTCGGCACGATCCGTCAGGCCATTGCTGTGCTCGCCAGCCACTTCGGCCTCGATACCGGCGCGCGGGGACTGTTCATCTCGCGTCGACGCTGGGTGGAGGACAACCCCCGCTTGCTCGAATCTATCTGGCTGCCATTGCCGCGCTGCGCGGCGCTTCAGGACACACCGGTGGACGAATGGGGCGAACTGCTTTATCCCCTTCTGAGGCAGCGGTGTGGCATCACCATTCACCGGGCGATGGACGACGTCACATTCCGGCTGCTCGACGCGGAAGAAGCCGGCCTGCTCGCGCTGCCCCCGTCCCACCCCTGTGCCATGGTCACGCGCCAGGCGTTCGACATCCAGGGCCAGTGCGTCGAATACCGGCTCACCCGGGGCGATGCGTATGCCTTCCGCTACTCAGCCGAGATCCGCTGAACCAAGAGGCCATTCACCATCGACGGAGACGCCCCTCATGCCTTCCCCGACTCAACCCGCGGTGGCCGCCGCCGGCGTATGCCTTGCCTTGCAGCCTGCTCTGCTGCACGCTGCGGACCCCGCGACCCCGCCACGTCATGGCCCACACGCCCCGTCACCCTCGTCGTCACGTATCCGCCTGGCGGCGGCGCCGACCTAATGGCCCGGCTGATCGCGCCGGGACTCGGGCGTGAACTCGGCCAGACGGTGATCGTGGAAAACCGACCCGGTGCCGGTGGCCAGATCGGTGCGTCATATGTGGCCAAGGCAGCAGCCGACGCTTACACGCTCATGGTGGACGCTTCCTCCTACGCGGTGAACCCGAGCCTGTATCCACGCCTGCCCTATGATCTGACCAAGGCGTTCCGGGCAATTTGCGTGCTGGCGCGCTATCCCAATGTGCTGGTCGCCAATCCTGCCGTCCCGACCACGACGGTCAAGGACGTATTGGCGCTGGCCAGGCAGAAGCCAGGCACCGTGGCGTTTGCGTCGTCGGGCAATGGCTCGGCACAACATCTGTCCGGCGTGTTGTTCGAGCAGCTTGCCAACGTGGACCTGCTGCACGTCCCTTACAAGGGCGGCGGCCCCGCGATGACCGATGTCATTGCCGGCCAGGTGCCGCTGTTCTTCGCCAATGTAGCCTCGAGCCTGCAGCACATCAAGGCGGGCAAACTACGGCCGCTCGCCGTGACAAGCCATGCGCGCACATCGGCGCTGCCTTCCGTGCCCACCATGGCAGAAGCAGGCGTGACGGGCTACGAGGTCTATGAATGGAACGCCGCGTTCGTGCCAGCAGGCACGCCCGAGGCCATCGTCGCGAAGCTGTCCGATGCACTGCAGAAGGTCATGAGCAGTCCGGAAATCCGACAGCGCGTGACTGAACTGGGCGGCGAGGTGGTGGCTGCCCCACCGGCCGATGCCACGCGCTTTATCGACACTCAGACGCGGCTCTGGGCCAAAGTGCTCAAGGACGGCAACGTCAAACCCGAATAACGCGATCCGCACATGAGCGGCGCCATCTAAACCACGGAGACCTCGATGAACACATTCGGCCCCGCGCACCGGAACATCCTCTAGCTGGCAGCCTCACTGGGCGCAGCGCTGCATGAAGTTGGAAAGACTGCAGCGGTGTTTCTCGAATAGGCATCAAACGGTGGCGAAGCCATGGCGGCGCTATCCTGGTGTCGCTGGAAATGCAATAAATTGTTTCGAATATGGAATCGGCACACAAAACCTTCAATCCCGAATCTCCATCCGAATTTGCAATCGACCGACTGCGCGTGGAGTTCCGCAATGCAAAAACGGAGCTTGCCTTCCAGCGCCACCATCTGGACCGCAGCCGGTCGTCCTTACGACTTACGCTGATTTTCTGTTCCGCCTTCTATTTGGCATTTGCCATGACGGATGTGGCTGCCCTGGGCTATGAGCATGTGGCATTGATCTTGTTCGTTGGCCGCATGCTGGTCGCAATCACAGCAATCATGGGCTTGCAACTGATCCGTAGTCAGCCCGAACCCCTAGCGGGTCTCCGGATTGCAGCAAGCGCCGCTGAGGTTATAGGGATGGCGACGTTCATGCTCATCGTTTGGTTTCGTTCGGCCGAAATCTTATTACATGGGATGTCTCTGTGCATCATGCTGATCGTCGTCTACTTGTTCATCCCCAACCGGTTGATCGTTGCAAAGGGCATCGCTGTCGCAACCACAGCAGCGTTCATCTTGATCGCAGCGTATAAGGGAAATCTGAGATCCTCTGAAGCACTGACCATGACGATGCTGTTGCTGCTGGCAAATAGCTTCGGAATTGTGGCAGCGCGTCGCTATCATCGGCTCTGGCGCGACGAGTATCGTGTCCTGATAGATCTGAAGCTTTTGTCGATAAGGGACCATCTTACTGGTTGCTACAACCGACGCCATCTGCATGAAACGCTACTACCGACGGTAATTGCGAAGGCACGCCGGCACAAGCAATGGTTGACCTTGGTGGTATGCGACATAGATCGTTTCAAGTCGATCAATGACGCGCATGGGCACCAAGCCGGTGACGCCGTGCTGCAGCACGTCTCGGCACTGCTTCAGGAAATGACCCGCAAACACGTGGACAGTGTGGTGCGCAATGGCGGCGAAGAGTTCCTTCTGGTTCTTGCGCAAACCGACCTTGACGGTGCTTTGCTCGTTGCAGAACGGCTACGTGCGACGATTGCTGGTAGTCCGACGATTGATGGGCACGGTCGAAACATCGCCACTACGGCGAGCTTTGGTGTGTTAGCTGTCAATTTTTCGGCTGTGGAGGGCGACATTGCCGACGAGTGTTTGATTGCAGCCGCCGACGCGTTGCTTTATGAAGCTAAGAACTCTGGCCGTAACAGTATCCGGTGCCGCGAATGGCCCTTCAAATCGGTGGCACAGGACGTGGGTTCGTTACCGCTATCGATATTTGATTCGGAGGTATCGGACAGGTATCCGCGTCGTGTCGATTGCATGGATGCACCGTAGATCCAACAGCGAGGATCACGGTATCCGGCCGTTCGCTTTGCAATCAAATCGCTCCCACCGGACTTACTGCTAATCGGCAAACAGATCAGGGCCGAACACTTCGTAGTGAACACGCGTCTCGGGATACCCAATTCCTTCAGCGCGTCATGCTACATCCGCATCGCAGTCTGCCCGAACTGACGTCTTGCTAGGTATTGTTGGTATCTGTTAGTGGCTCGCCTCGCCACTTCATGAAATCGATAACGTATTGCTTCTTCGAGTGGGAGCCAGAAAAAAAATACCAAATGATCCCGACGCGGAATCGTCTTTCACTGCCACATTCGTTGAGATATTTCTGAGAATCCGATTTGTCTCTTCTGCAGTGCTCGGCCAGCTCGTAAGCACAGCACTGGCCTGGGTCGCCTTATCAATGATAACGTCGATATATCCGCCAGCAGGCAGTGCCAGAACCGGTGTGTAGCGAAGACAGTGACTAGGGCAAGCAAGGATCTCTCTCACGCCTCCGACATCCGGCACCACGGATTAAAAGGCGGCTGACCTCTGCGCGCCACTATCGGTACTCGCTGCTCCGGCTTGCGACGGAGTTGAAACCGCGTCTACAGAGTTGCCCCGCTGACTTGAAACGCCATCGGCAACTACTGCGCTGCAACCCCCAAGCATCACCAATAGAGCGAGAACGCAAATGGCATTCGTTTCCATGCTCCCAGGTCCCCCGTGTTATGACACTCCTATCTCAGAAAGACCCTTAGCACATCTACGGCAGCAAAAGCCGCTCATACAGTTCGATTTTTTTCCCTATTTCTAACGCTAGTTTGTCGGCGTTCACCTCGCGAGTCAGCGACGTCCCAGGAAACACGATATAGCGCACGCCCTCCGCAAGCGTGTGTGCCTGCCCCTCCTTGGCGAGCCTGCTGAGCAGCGCTGCGGATCCTTCACCAATCTTGTTGGTCGGACCAATATCCGCAACAATGACGGGGATGACCTTGTCATTGGCAACTACGACGCCAAAATCGCCCATACGAATCTTTGTCAAGCTTGCGAAACGTCGACGCCCGATGCGTGCCGAACCATTGTCTGGGATCACAATATAGGGGATCTCATCCGCATCGACGGGCCGACAGTGAGTCTTGGACTGGATTCAAGGCGGGTCAGCTTGCTCGGATCACTCTTGCAACCGTACCAAAGTCGCCCTCCCTCGGTCACGGGAGATTGAACGTCTTCAAACACGTTTGATTCCATCGCATTTCGAAAACTGATTGGCCTCTGGAGCTTAGAATTCAGTTGCTACTCCGGTTCGGCCCGAAACGGCCGAGTCGGGTTTCGGGCAGGCGCGCCGCCTTTATTGCCGGGGATTTCACCCAAATACCCCAATCGAAAAAGACCCTCCGGATGAGTAGGCAATTCGGCGATCGACCGCTTGCCGGTGAAGCAGCCGCTCGCCTCAATGCGGCCGGACGTCTCAGATGGGTCGGTAGTTGCCTCTGGCGCCCGCGCAGCCATGCGCGGGCGGGCCTACGTCAGAATCCGCAGAGTGACGTTTGACAGTTTGACACAAACCTTCGGCTACGGCTCATGGCCGTTGCAGCGCGCACGCGCCATCATCCGAGAAGCGCTCTATCTGACCGATATCTGCCTACCTAGTTGGGATGACATTACTGCCATCGCTGGATGGAATGACCGCGATGCGATCGTCGACTGTTTGTTGGGATATGGCGCGGAACTTGCGGCATTGAAGCTCGGGACGTGAAGGCGCGTACATTGCGACGCCAGACTCCCGCCGCTTGGTCGCTCCGCATCCCGTCCAATCTGTTCACGCTAGCGGCGCTGGCGACTGCTTCGGCGCCTGCTTCATCGCTCGGTTGGCTGCCGGAGCGAGCCCTTTCGACGCAGCCCGCTATGCGGATACGGCCGCAGCCCTATCGACTATGGCCTTTGGCGCGGTGGCACCGATTCCATATGCGCCAACCGTCCAGACGCACTTTGAGTCCGCAAGTCGGAGCGCGTAATCCCCTGTACGACGAGCCGGCGGGCCGAACTACGCTCCAGGATTTTTGCCAACGTCCGTTCGTGACTGTCACGGCGTATCCGTTATCAGCTGCAAAGCCAGGGGCAGGCACCGCCGCTAGTGCCTATCGCCGCACCGGATCCAGAGCGTGACTTCGAAAGCCATGCTTCGCATGTCGGCCGGGAACCGCCGGTCGCGCGCGCCTGCTTCGGAAGCTGCCGTTGGCTGTAAGCCAAACCTCAGATGACTGCCATTGACCGCTACCGTCAAGGAATCGGGGGAGGCGTAGTGAGCCACTTCGGTCGCAGCAATGCCTCAGTTTCGTCGGCCTCCGCAATCCCCGACCCGCAGGCCATCGATTATGTCAGTAGAGCGCGCTCGAGGTCGAACTGTGAGACCGCATCGAACAATGCATCCAAACTCTTCGCGCCCTTTACTGCGGGTTCATGTTCCGACTGAACTTCTTCCCCAGTCAAGACCCGTTGGAGTGATACCAGGCTCTTCCCCATTGCGTGCACTGAAGCACCATGCAAGAGAGTCGTAAGGCTAACTCTACGGACTCCAAGCGCGCGGATGCGATCTAGTGACAAGTTGGCAGCGGACGGGCTTGGCCAAAGGCCAGTACCAATGCTCAGAGATACCGGAATATCCAGACGATGAACTAGTCGCTCCACATTGGCTTCAGACCGAGGTGCAATAGGAAGCAGCATGTCAGCCCCAGCATCCTGATAGGCGCTTACCCGCTCCAGCACCTGCTCTAGCGACTCAGTTGCAAACGCGTCCGATCGTATGATGATCAGGAAATTCTCATCTTGTCTCGCCGAAGACGCGGCGCGGATTTTTGACACCATCTCCGCGGTCGACACAACTTCCTTACCTGGCCCGGCGCCCCAACGTTTAGGGACAACTTGATCTTCAAGATTAACCCCTGCCGCTCCGGCATCCTCAAAGAGTTGGACCGAGTAATACACTCCTCGCGAATTGCCAAAGCCAGCATCTGCGTCAGCCGTAATGGGAATCCTTGATGCAGAAGAGATTTTTCGACAGTGGTCAACTGTATCCGAAAGCGTCAGCAGCCCAATATCCGGCACCCCGAGCATTCCATATGACAACATTGCTCCGCTGATGCATGCACTCTGAAACCCAGCCTTCTCCACCAACCGAAGACTGAAGACGTCATGGACAGCCGGGGCGACGATAAACGGCTCGTTCTTGAGCATCTTGCGAAGGTGGTGCCGCTTTGCTGCGGCACTCGGCGTAGAACCTGCAGTAGTACTCGTCATTGCGCACGGATCCATTGGTGACGATTTCGCGCCAGTACCAACCCGGCTCGCAGGCGCTCGGCCTCCAACTCCTGCGGGGTGTGCCCTGTATCTTCAACGCGTGATAGATTGAGGTCCCCCTCAAAAAGAGATCTAGCCAAGTCAATATCCCGAGCGTTCGGTGCGTATATTTGATTGACAACTGCGACTTGCTCAGCATTGATGCAGGTTGCAGCCTGAAAGCCAAACGCTTTCGAGCGTGACACCATTGCTGAGAACTCTTCCTGGTTTCTATAGTCAGCTACACTCGCCAAGTAGCCAATCGGGACGATCCCTGCCGCTATGGCTTCGAAGATCATTTGCTGCTTGGGTAGGCGCAACGTCTCTTCCGACGAGTGCATCGAGCATTCTTTCGCTATGTCCTCACCACCCAGGCCGATGGCATACAGCCGCTTTGTTGACCTGCAGATTTCTTGCACCCTACCGAGGGCGGCTGCAGTTTCCACCAGTGCAATCAACTTGATCCGTCCGAGCGGAAGCTGCGAGCGAATCTCCAGAGCACCAATCAACTCATCGAGCAAAATGAGGTGCTGCGCGCCGAGGGTCTTCGTTACCATAATCGCATCCGTGCCTGCATTGACAGCGAGTTCAACGTCGGCGACAGCTCGATCTATGCGCCTGTTGATCCGAACCGCGACGCCCATCGCAGCTACCCTGCACCTGGCAACTGCTTGGGGAAGTAGTTGCCGAGCCTTTGCTTTCTCCGACTCCGGTACAAAGTCCTCTAGGTCAAGCAGAGCCCCGTGGGCTCCGCTACGCACTGCGTCTTCAAGACGCTTGAGATCGTGGCCCGGTACATATAGTAGTGACAACCAAGAAGCCGGCAGTCGATAGTCAGTCATCTGCTTAATCCACAGTAATATTCTGCGATTCGACGATTTTTCGACGCAGGTTATATTCTTTCTTGATAATTTGAACGAATTTATCGGTACTGATTGCTTGTGGGATCGCACCGTTTCGCTGTAGCGCAGCAATAAGTTCCGGGCTGCGCAAAGCGTTGTTACTAGCGTCGGCGAGAGCTTTATTTACTAGCGACGGTAAATTTTTTGGGCCAACTAAGCCGAACCAAGCCATGTTATTCATTTCTGGTAGGCCTGCTTCCGCATAGGTAGGTACATCCTTCAGCTCCGGCAGCCTCTGATCTGAAGCGACGGCCAGGGCGCGCAGCTTTCCAGCTCGAATGAACGTTAGAGATGATGAGACGTTGTCGAACTGCGCTGCAACTTGGCCAGCCACCGTATCGCTCAACGCAGGTCCCGATCCACGGTACGGTACATGGGTAATGTCAGTCTTCGTTAGACGTTTGAAGAGCTCTCCGTCCAAATGGGCAATACTTCCCACGCCTGACGTCGCATAGGAGTATTTCCCAGGATTGACCCGCAACAGAGCGATAAACTCCGAGAGTGTCTTGGCCGGAATTTTTGGGTTCACCGTCACAACGTTCGGGACAAATGCGATCAGACTAATCGGGGAAAAGTCGACCAGCGGGTCGTAGGATGGAGTCCGAGATGTCAACGGCGCGGTTGCTAGAGTACTTACCGTCGCAATACCAAGGGTGTAGCCATCCGCTTCCGCCCTCGCAACGGCGGCGGCCCCAATCATCCCCCCTGCGCCGCCTCGATTGTCTACGACGACCGGCTGGCCCAGACGCTTACCTAGCTCAAGTGCAAAAGCCCTCCCTACAATGTCTGTTGTCCCACCGGCGGCATACGGAACAATGAGGTGAATTGGCTTCGAAGGATAGGTCTCGGCCGTAGCTGTTCCGGCGGGACAAATAAGGAGCAATCCAACAGTGAGCGTTATGGATTTACGCACGTCGATGGAATATGACTTTTTCATAATGCAGTCTAAGATTAGAATATCTTGGATTTATGATCTATTATTCCTTTGGCATGCTTTCGGCAAGTTTTTTCAGCGTTTGTTGGCGCCCAGATATTTCTTTTTGCCACTCGTCTCCACCAAGAAATGCGAGAACGGGAGTATCATTTGCAGCCTTCTTTAAGTATTCAGGATCCTTCAGAGTAGACTGGATCGCAGATCGCAGTTTTGCGACAATCTGAGGAGGCACCCCGACCGGAACGGCGATACCTCGCTCTGCAGGCATCACATCGTCAACTCCCTGCTCCTTGGCCGTGGGAACCGCTGGGATGGCTGTCGCTCGTTGATCACTCATTTGCACGAGGATTTTCAATGGCACCGCCTCCTTCCCGACGTCCTGCATTTCGCCAGTCGTCACTGCTGCGAAGTCAATATGGCCACCGAAAAGCGCAGTCTTAGATTGTGACGTTCCATTAAATGGAATGTCATTGAGCTTTACTTTCGCCGCGTTTTGCAGCTGAAGCAACGCAAGATGGCCATTAGTGCCGACACCGTTATGGCCGAACGTGAGCGATTTCGGATTTTTCTTGAGCGCCGCAACAATCTCATTGAGTGAGTTATACGGACTATCCTTCTTTGCCACAAGAATCGTGGGATCGCTCAACACGCGAGCGACTAACTGTAGGGATTGCGGCTTAAATTGCGTATTGCGGTATAGAGGGCCAAACGCCATGGCTGGCAGATTGACGACGCCGACCGTATAGCCGTCAGGGCGCGCACGCATGAGGCCAATGTTGGCTATTTCTCCGGCTGCTCCTGGCTTGTTTTGGACCACGAGCGTAGCTTTCCCACCAAGGTACTTCTGAATGAAAGGGGCCATGGTCCGCGCCATCGTGTCGGTCCCTCCTCCTGCCGCGAAACCAACGTACACCTGGATGGGTCTGTCATCGGGCCACTCAGCGTGGGCCGCCCCCGAACAGATGGCCAGCAAGGCCAGAAGCATGCATCGCGCGCTTTGTTTCATTCTGTTGTCTCCTCTAGAAAGCATGACGGCTACGGACAATAGCGCTGGGGAGGCGGTGAAAAAAGCGACAAATATTCACCGCTGGACATGAACAAAAGGAATACCATTCCCGTGGTGATCTGAAGGAGGTGTCCTATGACCCTAAAACAGCTTGAAGCCTTCCTTTGGGCGGCAAGGGCCGGCAGCTTTTCTGTGGCCGCGACTCGCTTGAACGTGACGCAATCAACACTTTCAAAACGGATTGCAGAACTGGAGGCTGACTTGGGGCGAGCTCTTTTTGACCGAAGCGGACAGCGCGCGGCACTGACGGATTCCGGCATGCAATTGCTGGATCATGCGGCGCAAATGATTGAGCTGGAGAACCGCATTCGTGCAAACTTGGATGCTGAGGCATCGCTACGTGGCACGATGCGATTCGGGATCAGCGAACTCGTTGCGTCAACCTGGTTTCCCAATTTTGTTGCCCGCGTTCGGCAGCGACACCCTAACCTTGTCCTAGAGCCCCAAGTCGATCTCACGCGACGCTTGGAAAGAAGTCTCGAGCGAGGCGAACTTGACTTCGCAATCATTCCAGGACCGAGTCCGTCGACAGCACTGTCAAACGATGTACTCGGGGAATTGGAGTATCGCTGGATGGCCGCTCCGCATCGTCTTCCGCCGGGAACGCTGCTGACACCGAATAGTTTTGCTGATCACCCCGTAATCATGCTCGGTGCGGACTCCGGACTCTCGCGCGCCTTGGAGAGTTGGGCTGAGAGTCAACAGATTGCTTTCTCTCGGGCGGTTGTATGTAACAGTCTGTCGGCCCTGATAGCCTTAGTGATTGCGGGTGCTGGCATAAGCCTGTTCCCGCTAACTTACGTTGCGCCCTTGGTACGGTCGGGCAAACTAGCCGAGCTCGCGAGTCCCATGCAGCCACACAACCTGAGGTACTGCTTTCATTGGCGCTCCGGCGACACGCGATCGCTCATATCGACCTTGAGGTCCATTGCAAAAGACGTCGCTGATTTTTCGGAACCGTCTGCGCTATGGGCAGCCTAGAGTCGAATCGACATAAGTCCGGACCTAGATCCCCGAGGCACCATGTCGACGACATCTCTTCGTCGGGCAAACGCTACGCCCCGCTTTACAACAGGGCGCTTAGCTTCCCGATGGCCAAATTAAGCACAGCTCGATCTGCAGCACCACTTACGGAGATCCGTACTGCATTAGCTGGCGCGTCGGTAACAGCAAACGCATAAGACGGCGCCATGTCCAACCCTTGGTCATGCGCAAGCAGAACAAGTCGATACCGGTCGCAGCCGGGGGGTAAGGGCAGCCATCGATGCAGTCCATATGCGTGTCCGGCCGACTCCTTGTGCAACATGGACTGCGCCAGTACTTGGCGCGTGCCCAGTTCCTCACGCATAGAATTGAGGATCTGTCGCGCAACACCAGTTTGGATCTATTGCGCCGCCATCGCCGTCATCGATGCTGACGGCCTTAGGATCAGGAGGACATTCGGCATATGCCGATTCGTCCGGCGTCCCATCGATCGATATGGCTGAAATGTAACCGTCCGACGGACAGCGTTCTTGACGACGGGGTTGCTTTCAGGCGGCGGTCGTGCGGAGCTGCTCAGCCATGGCCCATGGCAGCAGTTCGCTGACGCGATTGACGGGGTAGTCGGCGATGCGCGCAATGACGTCGCGCAGGTAGGCCTCTGGGTCGAGTCCGTTCAACTTGGCTGAGGCCACCAGCGAGTAGATAGCGGCACCGCGTTCGCCGCCACTGTCAGAGCCGAAGTGCAGGAAGTTCTTTCGGCCGAGGGCAACGGCCCGCAGCGCACGCTCCGCTGCGTTGTTATCGATCTCAACGCGACCGTCACTGGCATACAGGGTCAATGCCGACCACTGATTCAATGCGTAGCCAATAGCCTTCGCGGTATCGCTTTTGGGCGACACCTTGCTGAGCGTCGAACGTAACCAGATCTCGAAGGCTTCCAGCAATGGAAGCGCCCGTTCCTGTCGGACGCGCCTTCGCTCGTCGGGAGGTTTCCCGCGGATATCAGCCTCAATTGCGTAAAGTTCACCGATCCGGCGCAGCGCCTCAGTGTTGACGTCGCTCTTGCGTGCGAGGTACAGATCGTGGAATTTCCGTCTCGCGTGGGCAAGGCAGCCAGCCTCGTGCACGTCGCCGTCTGTGTAGATGGAGTTGTACCCTGCGAACGCGTCGGCTTGCAGGATTCCCTTGAAGCCTTTCAGGTGAGCCTGCGGATATTCGCCTGACCGACTCGGACTGTACGCGAACCAGACGGCTGGTGCGTCCACCGAACCAGCGGGCCTGTCGTCACGTACATAGGTCCAGAGGCGGCCGGTCTTGGTCCTGCCGTTTCCGGGTTCAAGTACGGGTACGGGCGTATCGTCGGCGTGGATCTTAGACGCCGCCATCACGTACCGACGAATGGCATCGACCAGCGGGCGTAGTAGTGCGCTGGCCTGTCCGATCCAATCAGCAAGTGTCGAGCGGCTCAACTCGACGCCATCCCGCGCGTATATCGCCGACTGTCGGTACAGGGGAAGATGGTCGCAGAACTTTCCAACCAGGACATGGGCGAGCAGGCCAGGACCCGGCATACCGCGATCAATGGGCCGGCTGGGCGCGGCCGCTTGGACGATGCAGTCACAGCGAACGCAAGCCTTCTTTGGTCGACGATGGCGGTTCACTCGCCAGTGCCCGGGCACGTACTCGAGTTGCTCGGCGATGTCTTCGCCAAGCTCGTTGAGCGTTCCGCCGCACTGCGGACAGCACACATCGTCGGGTTGATGGACGATATCTTCGCGCGGTAAGCGCCGCGCATTAGCCTACGGGGGTGCCTGCAACCCAACTGCCTACCACAAGGTGATTTCCATGAAGACCCAATACATGTTCCGTATCCTCGTCGCCAGTGTTGCCGTGGCAACCGCTTCCGCCGCTGCTGTTGCGCACGCACAGTCCTTTGGCGATACGCATTCGGTAACTCGGCGCGCAAGCCCCAAAAGGATCTCGCGCAAGTCGAGGCTGCAGGCCATGACCCCCATCGTGACAGCAGCAACTTCCCGGCCGATCTTCAGGCCGCCGAGGCCCGTGTAGCAGCCATGAACCAGTCTGCGGCGTCGATGGCATTGAACCGACGACCACCGAGAACGGCAATCTCGCCGGCCGGGACAGTGTCGGCGAAGCCAGCCTATCACATGCTGGTTCCTTCCTTCCGCTGCGCATTGTCATGGCGCAGCACCACCCGCAACTTCAGCCACGCCAGCGCGGCAACCATTGCGCCCCAGGCCATCAGGCCGCTCCCTCCGACGATCTGTTCATCGAAGCGATAGCTGACGCAAAGCCGCGCCTCGGCATCGCGATACAGCAGGCCGGTGGTAAATAGCATCCACGCGACGTTGCCGAGAAAGAAGGTGGCCAGCTCCGGGCTCAAGCGTCGCCAACCCTGCGCGAGCAGCATTCCGGTGAGCAGCCAGCTACCGTACTTCAGTGCCGCGACGCGCGCGTCGAGCAACGCCAGGTCAAGCGCCGCTGGAATCATCCAGAAGGCCGAAACGACTGTAACCAGCGTTGCACTGAACAGGCCGTGGACATCGCATCGCGCCTGCCATGCGGCTAGGCGTGCCGGCGCCCAGGCCGACATCGCCCAGCCCGCCACCAGCAGCAAGGGAAACTGAAGCAGCATATGCAGGCTCATGCTGGCCTCAAACACATGCCGCACGCCTGGCATCAGCCACAGCAGCGGCGAAGCGCCTAGCAAACCGCGCGCGACAGGCGTGACGAGACCCTTCACTGAGGTGCCCCTTCGGCAAACCGATTGGCCGCCTTGAGCGCCTGCGGCCATTGCCCGTAGTCGAAGATGCCGTGCACTTTGCCTTGGGCGTCGATCAGATGGATCCCGCCGTTGTGCACGTAGCCACCGAAGCCATCGGGAATGGCGATCAGGCCGAACTGCCGCAGCGCAGCTTGCCCCGCCGCTTCGTCGCGCGGGGCGGCCAGCGTCCATCTGGCCGGATCGGCCTGGTGCCGATTGCCATAGGCCAGCAATGCCCGCGCGTCGTCATGTGCGGGATCGATTGATATTGACAACAGACGCACTCGTGACGATGGATTGGCACTCATTGCTCGCTGCATCTGCTGATACTCGGTGCCGAGCGCCGCGCAGACGGTCATGCAGCGGGTGTAGACAAAGTCCACCAGATAGACCGGCGAGCCCACCGCTGAGGCATCGAAAAGCTGGAACGATCTGCCCTGCGCATCGCGCAGCGCAAGAGCTGGCGCTACCAGCTTGCCTTCCATGGCCGCCTGGCGGCGCAGCGCCTCGAAGGTCCAGGCCTCGAAGCCGTGGGTAAGGTGTCCAGCCAAGGCCGCGAATCCCGCGAGCGACAGCGCGCACAGGGCCAGCGTCGCACCCAGCCGCGGTGGGCGGCCCGCAGTGACGATCGGCGCCCCTGTCGTTGCGTTTGGCATAGCGGTACTAGCCCGGTCGGACTGGCGGGTTGGAAGGAGCGTTGGCGTCGTCGGACATCACGTTGGTGATCCCGGTGCAGGCAGTTCCTTGTCTCCAGCGAAGGGGGCCGTACGCAATTTGTGTTCCTCGCGGGCGCGGGTAACCGTCTCCACCGGCACGGGCGCTGCGCCATTGCCCCACTGCGAACGGATATGGCTGAGCACCGCGGCCAGCTGCTCGTCGCTGAGTTGGTCCTTGAAGGCCGGCATCGCGCCGCTGTAGGTGGTGCCCTTGACGGTCAGCGATCCGGTGATGCCATGCAACACGATCGCCGCGACCGTGCTGTCGCGACCGACCACCCACTCCGAGCCGGCGAGTGGCGGAAACACGCCTTGCAATCCTTGCCCGTTGGCCTGGTGGCACGCCACGCACAGCGAGGCGAACAGCGCACCGCCATCGACCTTCCCCGCACCACCCCTGGCTGGTCCGGACAGTTCAGCCACGGCGCGTCCGTCGCCCCAGTTGGCAGGCTGCTCGATATCGGCGAGCACGATATAGCTGATGCCGAAAGCCAGAAGCAAACCGGTCAGCACGATCATGTACCACGGCATGGGATTCGTGGCCTCGTGGGGGTCCGAGTTCTCGCGCGCCTGTTGCGGCAGGATGTCGGGATCTTGCACAGTCGATTCCTCAAGTTCAGCGGGTGGCGGCCGACGCCTGGCCCTCGGGAAGCGCAGGCAGCACGGGGTAAGTCCGGTTCAACGACTTCAGGTACGCGACCAACTCGAGCGCCTCCTGGCGCGCGACCACTCGCTTTCCGACAGGCACGTACCCGGGCGGAAGCTGCACTTCGACCTCGCCGCGCCCGACCTCGTCCCTGGCTTCAAACAGGTAGCGGTAACTGGGCATGACACTGCCCGGCACATAGGCGCGCGGCTGGTACAGGTGGCCGAGGTGCCATTGCTCGCTGGGCTGGCGCGCACCGATATTGAGCAGGTCGGGCCCGGTGCGCATGCTGCCGAGCAGAAGCGGGGAGTCATAGGCATAGTCACCGGCCACGCTCGCGCGGCCCCACCCCCGCTCGAAGTCCGGCGCGAAACTGCGTGCGCGCGGCTGCTGCGAATGGCAGTAGACACAGCCGTTGGCGATGTAATGCTGACGCCCGCGCAGCTCGACGCTGGTATAGGGCTTGAGTCCTTCGGCCGGCTTGACGTCGCGTGCTGTCATATAGGGCACGACCACCAGCGCACTCGTTGCGATGCCGAGCATTGCCATGCCGCCAGCGAACAGTTTTGCTTCGTTTTCCATCTGATCTTCCCTGCGCTTAGACGGTCTTCAGCAATGCGGGCGTGCTGCTGCCGGCCGGCCTGGCGCGTAGCAACATCACGAAATGCGTGACAAAGGCGAGATGACCGAGCGCCATCAGCGCCCCGCCTATGCTGCGTGCCCTCAGGTAAGGCAGCGTCAGTGTGACCGAATCAATGAACGGGCGGCTCGCATCCAGCATCGCTTCACCCTGCAGCCAGCCGCCGTAGCTCAGGCTCACGAAGTAGATCGTGATGCCGATCGCAGCCAGCCAGAAGTGCGCGCTGATGAGGAACTGGGATGGCCACTCACGGCCGGACACGCGCGGCACGATGAAGTAGATGGCGCCGAAGAACACCATCGTGACAAAGCCGTACAGCCCCAGATGCGCGTGGCCAACTGTATGGTGCGTGAAATGGACGACCACATTGAGGCTGCGCAGCGCTTCGAAGGCCCCCTGGATCGAACTGACCGTGTACATCAGGCCGCCAAAGCCGATGAAGCGAAGCGTGGGCGAATAG
>NZ_FMYZ01000034.1 GCF_900101625.1 Cupriavidus sp. YR651
GACCGGCCGGCGACGACTGCGCGCGAAATCTCTTCTCGCTCGGCAATCGTCAAAGCGAGCCTGGAGCGGTGTCGTGGCGTTGGCTGTATCCCGCCATTCCTCGCGAGAACTCGTTGTACTGCTGAGTGGTAGCGATCAAACAGTCTGGCAATCTGCGCAAGGGTGTCACCTTTTCGCCACCGCTCCCACATTAGTGCCTTTTGAGTCTCGGTGTAGTAGATCCTGCGCCTCTGTTTCATTTTCAACACCTCCACTGCACACGCAGTGTCTAGTGTTGCATCGACCCATTGAATCCACGGTCGTCAACGGCCTTCGGTGCGCTTCTATCGCTCGACGGGAAGTGCCGCGTCCGACCATCGTTTTGGCTGTAAGACTCGTCGCGTTACAGTCATCCCGATGAAGGCGCCGCCTCCGGCTTTGGGGCTATTGCCCGCAGGGCGAGATGTGAATTGACGCGCTGAGATGGCGCTACAGAGATAAGAGTTATTATCTCTGTAGCGCCATTTTGGTACAAAACCCGCTCCACACAAAATGCCCCGAAGTCTTACTGTTCCCGATGGCCTCCCCGAGCCCGCCGCCCTTGCCGCGCTGCGAGCCTGGTACGAGGGCGCTTCCTCGCGTGAGTCGGCCGACCGCTACCTGCGCGATCGGCTTGGCGATGGCATGTCGGCAAGAGGCATCATCGGGGCGATCCGGCGCCAGCTCGTTCAGTATGCCCGGCAGCGCCAGCGCCCCGACCTGGCGGAAGTCTTCGTGTGCTCCGCCACCGAGCGCGTGGGCTACGCCCGGGCCGCCGCGGCGGCCATCGAGCAACTGCGCGTGACCTCCGTGCCTTCGCCGCAGATCAGCGATGCTGTGGCACAGTGGCTGCCAGCGCGCGCGGTACGCGCCCTGCAGGCCGCTGGCATCGCCACCCTAGCCGACCTTACCGTTCGTGTTCCCCGCCGGCGGCAGTGGTGGACCGCCGTCCCGGGGCTCGGCCCCGCCAGCGCCCGCCAGATCGAGGCATTCTTTGCCGCTCACCCGGCGCTAACCGAGCGTGCCCGCGCCTTGATCGTCGCCGACCGACAGCCCATCGTGACGCCGTGGGAACACCTGCGGCTGCCGCACGAGGTCGACGGCTCCGCCGGCGCCTTCCGCGCTCCTCTGTCGACCTGCATCCTAGGCGTGGACAACGATTACGAGGCCATCCAGGCCTGGCTGGCCCTGCACGAATCCCCAGCCACGCAGCGCGCCTATCGCAAGGAAGCCGAACGGCTCATCCTGTGGGCCATCGTCGCGCGAGGGAAGGCCCTTTCATCCTTGACGACCAAGGATGCGACCGACTATCGGGCATTTTTGCGCAGGCCCACGCCGCGCGAGCGTTGGGTCGGCCCCCCGCGGCCACGCACGTCGCCAGACTGGCGCCCGTTTGTCGACAACCTCTCGGCGCGCTCGGTCGCCCATGCGCTGGCCGTGCTCAGCGCGCTGTTCCGCTGGCTGGTGGAACAACGCTATGTGCTGGCCAACCCCTTTGCGGGTATCAAGGTGCGCGGCAGCCAGCGTGCCATGGCGGTGGAAACCACGCACGCCTTCACCGAAGGAGAATGGCTGCTGGTGCGCACCATCTCCAACGGCCTCGAGTGGTCGTACGGCTGGCAAGCCGCGGCCGCACAGCGGCTTCGCTTCCTGCTGGATTTCGGATACGCGACGGGACTGCGGATCAGCGAAATGGCCAATGCCGCGTTGCGTCACCTCGACGTCGACGCCGCGGGCGATCACTGGCTGCACCTGGTCGGTAAAGGTGGCAAGCCCGCTAGGGTCACATTGACGCCCTTGGCGCGGGCAGCGCTGGAACGCTACCTGCTGGAGCGCGGACTCCCTGTCAGCCGCGCTCGCTGGAACCCCGCTACGCCCTTAATCGGTAGCCTGGACGGTGGCGGAACCGGTATCACGCCCGTGCGCCTGTGGGAAGTCATGCGCCGATTCTTCGGGCTCGCAGCGAATATCATAGAAGGCGATCATCCAGCGTTGGCAGAGAAGCTCCGACGGGCGACGCCACACTGGATGCGGCACACCCACGCGACCCACGCGCTGGCGAAGGGCGTCGAACTGAGCGCTGTGCGCGACAACCTGCGCCACGCCTCAATTTCGACCACCTCCATCTATTTACATACTGATGATGTCAAGCGGGCCCGGCAATTCGGCGAGGCATTCGCTGCCTGAATCTCTTATTTAAGTGGTTGCCGTGAGTACGGGACGCGAGCAGATCGTAGCGCTGGCCTGAAATGCGCCAGATTTTGCACCGGAAGGAACAGCAACCGGGGAATGCGCTACCGCACAAGCCATTGATCTATAAGAGAAAATCAGACCAAAGCGCCAGATTTAGCACGAAAAGTACGATTACCCCAATTAGGCACGGATGAGCCGACCGAATGCAAACGCTTGAGGGGTTGATAAGGGTGGGACAGCCGCGGTGCCCATTTCTTAGGACCATGCCAGAGCCAGATGCTGGCCCGGTCACGTTATCCCGTTTCTCGAACCGGTTTCTCTATGAAGCCAAGCGAGCCGGAAGGAACAGCATTTGAACCCGACTATGGTCGGATGGTATCGGCCCACGCTAACGCCACGCGGGAAGCTGAAAGGCCTGCGGCGTGACTCGCGAGTACCGCCCCAGGGCAAGCCCGGAATCAGTCGACGGTTACCGACTGCGGATTCAACCGGTCGCTGCCTTTCTGCCTTTCGCCTGGTGCAATTCCTAGGCGTCCGCGCTGCAATTCCGTCGCCGCACTATTTTGCAACTAGCTTGCGTCAGGCCAGCGACACCGCCTATCCAACGCCCCCTCCAGAAAGACTCTTCCTCCGCACCCCCGAAGCAGACATTACCGCTTAGCCGCTACAACAATACCAGATAGCTAAACATAATTATGTTAAATATATGATCTGTCAGAGTTATGCAAATTGAACCGACTGGCCGTTGGTGGCACGTCCCTCCAGTGTAGAACCGCGATTGGTTTGAAAAATCGTCCCGATTGGATTGAAATGCCGCGATGCGGGCCAGTCGCACGACGCCGGCCCCGGTTAAACGCTCAGAACTGGGACTGCACGGCCGCGATGAAGCCTAAGACTGCCTCGCCTGCCTTGGCGATCTCTGCAACTGCTGGCAGTCCCTTCAGCAGCGCGCCAACCACGGCGCGGGACGGTTTGGGGCGTTCACACTGCGCGGTCACACCTTCCAGGATTTCCAGCGCGTCGCGCCGACCATCTGCGGTAAAGGCCCGCGCGATCAATCGCGGCAACGAGCTGACGGGCGCGTTGCCGGAATGGCTACAGCGCGCTGTTAATGCTGGGCAGTCTGCTGAACATTTTAGGATCTCTTGAGATTGAGTACCGGCTCTCCATCAACCCTGCACGGCACAAGCAATCGCGATAGCCACCGTCATAGAGGTCCTTTAAGTCTGCGCTAGCGCCGTCATCAAAGCCCCTCGTTCGACAATCCCCAGATAAGCTCCATTGGCCGTCATGACCACGGGCTCCGCAGGATGGCGGTGTGCCACCGGTGCCAGCACCCGCTTCAGTTCCGTAGCGTCTGCATCGACACACAAGACGCATGCCGGATGCGAAACGAATTGCAAGCAGCACTCGCGTTTGATCCATGTGCTATAGCACGGCAGCCCCACAACATCGGCTATCAGGTCGAGGCAGATGACTCCGACGGGTGTGTCGCCGGTCAGCACCACGATGGCTTGGGCCGATGGATGACAGGCGAGGATGTGCAGCGCGTCGGCTAGGCTCTGTGTATGTTGCACGCCCGGTACTCGCTGCGTGATTTGCTTCAGCAGAAGCGAGGCTGTCATCGTTCAGTTCCCGTATGTCATATTCCGTGGCATCGCTCGACGTGCTGGCAATAGGCCGGGCTTCCCCCAGCAAATTGGCTAACGGGTGTAGTCGCGACAAAACAATCAGAACGCGTGTCTAGTGAGCGCCGCTATGTGTCACAAGACCGCTACGCGAGCGACACCATTTCCACAACGGCGCCAATCGGCGCATCAAATTGTCGTGCCTGCGAACCTCGAACATGCTGCGGCGGCCATACGACTTATTGAGCCAGATAGGGGCGCGATCCGCCCCTATCCCAGCACCCCCCAGAGATCCTGGTAAACGTCGTCGAATTTGGCACTGCGGCTGCTGCCGGCTTGGGGTACTACCTCCGAATTTCACCGCGGGAAGTTGATGAGAAAGAGGCTACGCGACGCCCTCGCTTGCCAGTGCCCGACCGGTCCTTTAGCCAACTTTTTGAACAGTCCGTTCTGTGTAAAACGCATCGAGTTGTCGACTCGGAACCTGAACGGAGGTAGATGCGCTGGGGCCGGCGCGTTCGAGAGGCCGGTGCGCCCGACGTGACCCTGCCCGCGACCTCCCGCATCGGTGATCAGGTCGTCGACATAGATGAAGTGCCTGCAGAACAAGTTGTTGTCGGGGCGACGGTATGGTGTTCGCCGTGGCAGTTCTGATGAACAAGCAAATGCCTCTGAAATGTATCTCAGCGACCCTCGGCTTCCCGTAGATCGGTGATGAACCAAAAAAACCCCCTAGACAGCGAGTTCCGCCCAGGGGGGCACGGGAGAGAGGTCAACGCAGATTTGCGTCATTCAACTTTCGACGCGGGTCAAGCTCACGCCTGTAACCGGAGACAAAGGACCTTTGAGCTAATCGAAACGAACTCGCAAAAACCGCTTCAAATAGTAGATCGGTTAGCGTTATGAGATCAAGCCATGGTATTAAAAACGAGTTATTTAAAAAAATCGTAACAATAATGTTTTAGTCAATTTGAACCAGACAATTTATAAACGTCAAGGAGTCGTGGATGTGAGCTTTTGGCCGCTGAGATTGATGTGTAGCACAATTGGGATCCTCAGCCCTTGAAGCCCGAAGCACCGAACTAATTTAGCAACCATGCCATCTGGTGTTGAGTAGAGCCTGGGCAGGAACCCAATAAATAGATTCGCTTGGATGAAGAGAAACTGACAATCTCACGAAAATTGAGAATCGTCCGAGAGAAGCCTTAAAGGAATTACGCCGTGACTATCGATCGACTGTATCGCGACGGCACGTGCGTATACGATGCGGAGGATGCTCAAAGATGCCGCACAACGAAAGTCCAGCAAGGAAAAGGTCGCTCTGAATCAGGGCACATTGACCCGATGCCCCCGACTATTGCTTAATGCAAAGAGGTTAGAAGGTACGAGCGTTGCGGAGATCAGCACCAAGCAGGCCTTACGCAAGGTGCGTTCTATCGACTTCCGCAACTTGCGCATCTACCTCGGCACTCTCGCTTTTCGGTCCACGCGTAGCTACGTACTTCAGACAGCGGTTTCCAGCCAATGCAAACTGAAAAGCTGCGCCCGGTCGATCCAGACCTTCTTCGGATTGAACCCCGAGTCCGCGGCGAGCTCTTGGAAGCCTGCAACCGTGAATTTGTGCGAGCTCTCGGTATGGATCGTTTCGCCCTCACGAAGCTCGATTGAGGTACTGCATACCTCGGCGACTTGGTCCTCCCTGCTTACCAAGTGCATCTCGATGCGTTGTCTCGCAGGGTTGTAGTAGGCGTAGTGTGAGAACGCATTGAGATCAAATGTGCCTTTGAGTTCGCGGTTGATCCGTCGCAGCAAGTTGATGTTGAACTGCGCCGTCAGTCCTTCCTGATCGTTGTACGCGGCATGCAGCAGGTCTGGACGTTTGACCAAATCCACTCCAATAAGGAGACCGCCACCCCTCAACAGCGTCGCGGCCCGCCTTAATAACGCGACTGACTCACGGGGTTCGAGATTTCCGATGGTCGATCCGAAGAACAAACCGATGGGATGTTGGGACGGTTTGGGAAGCTTTTCGATGGCCATGTAGTCCTCAACCCGCGGGCATATCTCGAGGTCAGGATACGTCGCCATGAGCGCTCGTGCAGCTCGAAAAAGGTGCTTGCCAGAGATATCGATCGGTGTGTAGCTGAGAGGGCGGCCGATGGCCTGCAAGCCCTCCAGGATGTGGCCGACCTTTGTGAGTGAACCGGCGCCGAATTCGAGAATGTCCGCATAGGGCCCAATGGCTCTGGCGATTTCGCACGCATTATCTGCCAAAATTTGCAGCTCCGTCCTGGTCGGGTAGTACTCAGGCAGGCAGCAAATCCTTTCGAAGAGCGTTGAACCCAGAGCGTCGTAAAAATACTTCGGCTGCAGTTGCTTAGGCAGGGATGGAGGTCGGTTCAAACCGTCCAGCACGTCAGCGGCAAAGGTATTCGTCAACGTAAGCATGATGTATGGGGAGTCTGACGAGGCGACTACGTTGGCCGAACGACGATTTCTCGTTACGAGATTCGATGGCTCGACGCGTTGTTTAAGGAATTAGTATTTACGTTGACTTATGGATTTTTTTCAACTGCGATGTGATAAAAGCACTGTTTTGGTTTACCAAACAGTTGGTGTACTCATGTATTCATAGAATATTCAAAGCTAGCATATTTCTATTCTTCTATTCATGGATGTATGATCATCTTATGTTGCGCACAGATCGTCATAACGAGATCAAAAGTTCACCACGAAGTGGTGTTTAATTGGAGGCAGCCTAGCTGTCTGGCTTGGAATTTGCGTATTCTCGAGCTGGGTAGCCGAGCGGCTCTGGGCCTGACGTATCGGGATTCTGGGAGGAACTGGGCGTGATGCGATGCTCCATCCACCGTGCGCGATGCCTTGTAGTGCCTCCGGATGTCTGCCTTTTTTCGCTCCTTTGCCGGATATCTCTTCTTCGTCGACGCCTCCTTTATGAAGACAGAACTACAACATCATTCCTCGCGTGCTCGTGGCTGGCACGTCGGTTTCCTCCCGATTCAATGCCTTGCCGCCATCGCACTCGTCGCGGTTTCCAGCACCGCCGACGCTCAACCGTGGTTCACTGATCCTGGCGTGCATGTCGCGTATGGGCGCGATTCGAGCCATAATGTGAACAAGTACGAGCTCGGTATCAACTTCAATACGCCGCTCAAGTACGGCAATCCGGATGGCTGGCTGTTACGCGTCCAGGCGGAACTGAACGTGGCCGGCTGGCAGTCGCGGGGCGGTACCGATTCCACCAACCTCGCTGAATTCGGTCTTACCCCGATCCTGCGCCTGGAAAAGCGAGGCGGTAACTTCGCGCCGTTCATCGAAGGTGGCGTCGGTTTGCGGTTGCTGACGCACACGCATACCTCCAACGAGCACGACATGAGCAGCGCCTTCCAGTTCGGTGACATGGTCGGCGTGGGTGTGAGTATCGGCAAGAGCGTCGAGACCGGCTTCCGCTTTCAGCATATCTCCAACGCCGGTATCGATGAGCCCAACCCGGGCGCCAACTTCTACACCGGCTACGTCCGTTATCGCTTCTGACCCATATATAATGAAGGTGCAATGTTTGCGCGATGCGAACCGCCTTGAGGGCCGACTGGAAAGCGGTGAAGAATCCTGAAAGAATCTACCGCCGCTTCGTAGTTCTGTGCCGCATCTTAAAGTCGTTTTCGCAATCGCTGGTTGTCTCGACGGCAGCAAGTTCAAGGCAATCAAGACATTGCAAATTTCCGTGCTGTTATCCCGGCGGAAGTCAGCAATCGTCTTGAAGTCGGGCGCCAGTCGTCCGATCAGCCACACCGGCTCCATATTGCGTTGCCATTCGCGCTCGAGACGGCGGCGGGACTGGACGCGGGTGAGGTAGCCGTGGATGCATATATTCGACTGAACGGCAGGATCATATGAGGGGCAATCTATAGTCGAAGGATTGGCACCTTCGAGCCCGAGCGATTCGAGATCCAACTCGTCAACAAACGCGCCGATGATCCTGGTGGGAAGCGCGCTACTCGCCTTCGCGCGCCAGGCGGCGCCATTGCCCCGGCGTCATCCCCATCTTGTCGGTGAACACACGCCGGAATGCCGATACGGATCGATAGCCGACCGAGTCGGCCACGGCCTCAGTGGTCATCGCCGGCTTCTTCAGCTCATTGGCGGCCAGGCTCATCCGGATATCGGTCAGCAGATCGGCTGCCGAGCGCCCCAGCTTGTCCTGAAAGTGCCGCATGAATGTGGCGCGTGACATGCTGCACATGTCGGCCAGATCATGCAGGTTCCAGGGTCGCGCCGGATCGGCGAACATGGCTGAAATGGCCGGGGCCAGTCTTGGATGGCCGGCCAGCGCCAACAAGCCTGCCGGGGTCTGTTCAGATTCGCTCGCCGCGCGCAGTACCAGTGTGAACAGCGCCGAGCTAAGCGCGTTGAGCATGGCGTATCCGCCAAGCTCGTCGCCCGCGGTCTCCATGCGCATCAGCCCCACGAGACTGGCCAGGCGATGCGAAGCAGACACGATGCCCTTTTCACCATGGCCGTCTATGGCTCGTACCACGAGAGTCGTAGGTAGATAACCGCGAATCAACCGATCATGGGGCGGCGCGATGAAAAATCGCCCGCACAACAAGTCCAGATGCTCGCCCTGGCCGTCATTCTCGCTGAGCGTCCATCCTGCAGAACCTTGGCGTTCGTAGGTAAGACCCGGCGCACGTCCGCTGCCATCGTGCAGCACGTGCGCCGACCCATGAGGCAACAGCACGATATCTCCGCCCACCAGGTCCCTGGCCGTCCCCGTCTGCGGATCCTCAATAATGGCCCGGCCCTTGAGCACGACGTGATAGGGAATCTCATGCGCTGCGGACTGATCCCAGGCCACACGCCATGGCGCCCCGTAGACGCAGCGGACCTCGAGCTGGCCAGTGAGGTTGATCATTTGCAGGAGATGGCTGAGCCAGTCGACTTGGGACATAGGACCTCGATAACTTGAAACGCTAAGGCAGTCTTACTGCAATTGCACACCGGTTGTACGCACCGCAAGACCCCAGTACACGAGCCGATCGGACACGTTGCGAACCGGCCAGGCTGGGAGGATAGTGATGCGCTGAACGAGTCCTGAGGACGGTACTGGTATCAGCGGGTTAGTCCAATAGCTTTCGGTACTGGATGAAACCCGAGTGATCAGCGATGCGGTCGTAAAGCTGCATGCCGCTATGGTTGGATTCGTGTGTCAGCCAGTGCACACGGGACGCCCGCGACGTCTCGCTTCCGCATAGACATGCTCGATCAGCAAGCGACCAATGCCGCTGCCACGCGCATTGTCAGCAACAAACAGGTCCTGAAGATAGCAGTAGTCGCCCGTCGTCCACGTAGATCGATGGTAGATCGAATGCACCAGCCCCAATGCTTGTTCTCCCACCATGGCAAGCGCTGCATGCATCGGCTCGCCTGGGTCCAGGAAGCGCCCCCAAGTATTGAGCGTCACGGACTCGGGGATATCCACTTCGTAAAATCGCTGATAGCCTTTCCAGAGCGGAAGCCAGATATCAAAATCGGAGTTATCAATGGCTTTGATCTCGACTGATTGCATAAAATAGCCTTCCCTCTAAGGACTTCTGGCTAAGCCGCCGTCACTTCGAGCCCGCGCTGCACCGCCGGACGCGCGAGGCCGCGATCAAGCCACGTCTGGACATTACGAAAACGGTCGAAGCCAACAATCTCGCGCGCTTCGTAAAAGCCGATCAGGTTACGCACCCAACCAAGCAGCGAAATATCGGCGATGCTATAGCCAGCGCCCATCACCCAGTCGCGGCCCGCGAGCCGTTCGTCGAGGACACCGAGCAGCCGCGCCGATTCGGTTACGTAGCGGTCGCGCGGGCGCTTGTCCTCATAGGCTTTGCCGGCGAATTTGTTGAAGAAGCCAACCTGGCCGAACATCGGCCCTACACCGCCCATCTGCCACATCAGCCACTGGATCGTTTCGTAGCGCGTGTTGGGATCGGTGGAGAGGAACTGCCCCGTCTTGTCAGCGAGATAGATCAGGATCGCTCCCGATTCGAACAAGGCTAGCGGCCGTCCGCCCGGACCGTAAGGATCGTAGATCGCAGGAATCTTGCCATTGGGGTTGAGCGCGAGGAAGGCCGGATCTCGGTTATCGTTCGCCATGATGTCGATGCGGTGCGGCTCATAGGCGAGGCCTGTCTCCTCCAGCATGATGCCGACCTTCACTCCGTTGGGCGTCGGTAAGGAAAAGAGCTGGAGCCGATCAGGGTACTGGACTGGCCAGCGCGTGAAAATTGGATGATTGAGTGTCACTTGCTTCCTTCCAGGCTTGTTGGGTCATACGCAAAGCCCGGACGCGTTTCCAAGACGCTTTCCTGGGTGCCTCCGGGCTTCGGCATTACGCTCGCATCAGATGACACCTTCCAAGACCCTCGGAGGGGGTCGATGCGAGCGGATAGCGTTCAGATCGAACCAGCCGGCGTAACGGCGGGAAAGTCCTTCTCGGGATCGAACACGTTATTGAAGAAATTCGTCAGGGAGTACATGGCGACCAGCGCGACGATCTCCATGACGTTCGCATCCGTGTAGCCGGCATCGCGCACAGCTTTCAGATCGGCGTCACTGACCTGGCCGCGGGTCTCGATAACCTTGCGCGCAAACTGGAGGGCAGCGTCGCGCTTCGGGTCGCTGGCATGGCCCTTCCGGGCGAGAATGATTTCCTCGGCCGGCAGCTTGGCCATATGCTCGGCCGTAAGGCTGTGGACCGCCAGGCAGTAGTTACAGCCATTCACTTCGGAGACCGCGAGGCCGATGCCGTCACGCGTCTTCACGTCCAGCGCCTTGCTCAAGGAGCCGAGCAGGCCTGCCCATGCGTTGAACGCGATCGGGCTTTGCGCGAAGGTTGCCATCATGTTGGGGGTGAACCCGATGTTCTTGGTGAACGCATCGAGGGTGGGTTTCGAATCGGCCGGTACCTGTTCCGGCTTTAGGGCTGCTGCTCGTGCCATCATAATCTCCGTGAGTTACGGGTTTTGCTAATTGGGGAAAGTCCATGTGGGAACCATCCCTCGGCTTACTCCGCGCCAAAATTCTGGGTCGAAGCTTGTCAAGCCTCCACTCGGGAAGTACCTTGCGGTCGCCTCCTAATTGAAGGCTGCTTAATCGTTCGACGCGATCACTGGCGCCGCGTCTTAAACGAAGTCCAGCACATCGGCCACTGGACGGCGCGGCTTCTGCGCCCAGTTTCCCGCGCGCTCTGCCCCGATGGACAACAGCATGACCGGCACTTCGTTTGCAGCCAGTCCGAACTCGCGGTGCAGCGCTTCGGCATCGAAACCGATCATCGGCGTCGAACCCAGGCCCAGCGAGCGGGCCGCGTAGATCATCGCTGCCGCGCCGAAGGTGCCGGTGCGTACGGCCTCGTCGCGCTGGCGCTGCGGGTGGTCCATGTACAGATCGCGTGCGGGGATTTCCCATTCAGACACCATCGCCGCCGGCATAACGCCCGCTTCCAC
>NZ_FMYZ01000009.1 GCF_900101625.1 Cupriavidus sp. YR651
GCACGCTCGGCGAGGACAACGCGTTCTCCTACGGCCTGAATGCCGGCTACAACGGCGGTACGGGCAGTGCTTCCAGCGTGGGCGCCAATGCCTCGTATGTGTCGTCGGTGGCGACCGTGTCAGGCAGCGCCAGCGTGAGCGGCGATTACCGGCAGGTTGGCGTGGGCGTCTCGGGCGGCGTGGTGGCCTACTCCGGCGGCGTGGTCTTCACGCCGAGCATGGGCGACACCATCGCGATCGTCGAAGCCAAGGATGCCGCCGGTGCGCGCGTTGCCAATGGCAACGGCCTGCGCGTGGACCGGTGGGGCCGGGCGGTGGTGTCGAACCTGACGCCGTTTGCCCGCAACCAGGTCGACATCGATCCGAAGGGGCTGCCGCTGAACGTGGAACTCAAGTCCACCTCGCAACATGTCGCGCCGACCGCGGGTGCGGTGGTGCGGGTGAAGTACGAAACGGAGAACAAGGGCCGCGCCGCCCTGATCCGCGCGCGGACGGCGGACGGCAAGCCGCTGCCGTTCGGTGCCGAAGTCCTCGACAGCGAAGGGCAGATCGTCGGCACGGTGGCGCAGGCCGGCCGGATCGTCGTCCACGGGCTGCGCGCCGAGACCGGTGCGTTGAAGGTGTCGCTGGGCAACAAGCCGGAAGACGCCTGCACGCTGAACTACGCGCTGCCGCCGACGGTGAAGGGTTCCGCATCGGCATTCACCACCGTTGAGGGTGAATGCGTTCGATAAGCAGGATGGGGGAAACAACAACCGGTTGTCGGAATCGCCCTCGTCCTGAACCCCTGGGCATCTGCCTCAGTAAAAACCCGCCAATCCGGCGGGTTTTTTACTGCCACACCCTGAGCGGAAAGCCCCGGGCCACGCGACTGCGATGGCGTCTCCTTCAATACGATTTCGGCAAGCCGAGCACGCGCTCCGCGATATGGCACATGATCAGCTGTGCGCTGACAGGGGCGATGCGCGGGATATACGACTCGCGCAGGTAGCGCTCCACGTGGTACTCGCGGGCATAGCCCATGCCGCCAAGCGTCAGCACGGCCGTCTGGCAGGCCTGGTGGGCGGCTTCCGCGGCGAGATACTTCGCGGCATTGGCTTCCGCGCCGCACGGCTTGCCATTGTCATAGAGCCAGGCGGCCTTCCAGACCATCATGTCGGCGGCCTCCAGCGCCATCCAGGCCTGCGCCAGCGGATGCTGGATGCCCTGGTTCTGGCCGATGGGACGACCAAACACGGTGCGTTCGCGCGCGTAGCGCGTGGCGGCTTCCAGCGCGGCACGGCCCAGGCCCACGGCCTCGGCGGCAATCAGGATGCGCTCCGGGTTCAGCCCGTGCAGGATGTACTCGAAGCCCCTGCCCTCCTCGCCGATGCGATCCGCCGCCGGCACCATCAGGCCATCGATGAACAGCATGTTCGAATCGACCGCCCCGCGCCCCATCTTGTCGATCTCGCGGACCTCGATGTGCGCACGGTCCAGCGTCGTGTAGAACAGACTCAGCCCCTGCGTGGGCTTGGCCACTGCCTCCAGCGGCGTGGTGCGCGCCAGCAGCAGCATGCGCGTGGCCACCTGGGCCGTGGAGATCCAGATCTTGCGGCCATCCACGCGATACGCGCTGCCATCGGCCGTGCGCACCGCCTGCGTCTTCAGGTGGGTGGTGTCGAGCCCCGCATCGGGCTCCGTGACGGCAAAGCAGGCCTTTTCGCGCCCGGCGATCAGCGGCGGCAGCGCCGCGGCCTGCTGGGCCTCCGAGCCGAACACCACCACCGGGTTCAGGCCGAACACGTTCATGTGGATCGCCGATGCGCCCGAGAAGCCCGCGCCAGACGCCGACACCGTCTGCATGATCAGTGCGGCCTCCGTGATGCCCAGCCCCGCCCCGCCGTACTGTTCCGGCATGGCGATGCCGAGCCACCCGGCCCCAGCCATCGCCTGGTGGAAGGCCTCGGGAAATTCGTGACGCTGGTCGAGGCCGGCCCAATAGTCCGGGCCGAAGTCGCTGCACAACTGCGATACGGCCTCGACAATCGCGTTCTGCTCGGGTGTCCTTTCGAAATTCATGTGGTATTCCCCGTCGATACGGTTATTCGGGCTGGATGCCGGCATCCTTCACCAGCTTGGTCCACTTGACGAGTTCCCCCGCCACGAAGCCGGCAAACTGCTGCGGCGTCTGGCCGAAGGCCTCGAAGCCGAGCGCCTCGAAGCGCGGCGCCACCTCCTTGCTGGCCGCGATCTTCGACAGCTCGCGATTCAGCCGCTCGATGACGGGCTGCGGCGTCTTCGCCGGCGCGAACACGCCATTCCACGACGTGATGTCGAAGCCCTTCAGCCCCGGCGTATCGCCAATCGGCGGCAGTTCCGGCAGCAGCCGGCTGCGTTGCGCGGTGGTCACCGCCAGTGCGCGCATCTTGCCGGCCTTGACGTTCGCGATGCCGGCGGCCACGTCGACGAACATCATCGGCACCTGGCCGGCGATCACGTCCGTCATGGCCGGCGGCGTGCTCTTGTAAGGCACGTGCAGCAGGTCGACGCCGGCCATGCGCCCCAGCGTGGCGCCCGAGACGATACCGGTGCTGTTGCCGCTGGCGTACGACATGCCCGGATGGGCCTTGGCATAGGCAATCAGCTCGCCCACGGTCTTCACCGGCAATTTGGGATTGACGACGAGCATGAACGGCAGGTTGCCCATGCGCGCGACCGGCGCGAAATCCCTGATCGGGTCGTAGGGCAGCTTCTTCATCAGCGACGGATTGGCCGAATGCGTGGTATTCGTCGTCATGAACAGCGTGTAGCCATCCGGCGCGGCCTGCGCCACGAGTTCCGCCGCGATGGCGCCGTTGGCGCCCGGCCGGTTGTCGACCACCACGTTCTGGCCCAGCGCGTCACCCAGTTCCTTGGCCGTGATGCGGGCCACGGCGTCCGTGCCGCTGCCCGCCGCAAACGGCACCACCAGCCGGATCGGGCGGCTCGGATACGCGTCGGCCGCCTGCGCGGCCTGTGGCAACGTCACGGTCATGGCGGGCAGCGCCAGCAAGGCTGCGGCGAGCGTGCGCCGCACGCGGAAATTCGGCATGGTGGTCTCCTTTGGTTTTTTGTCGGATAGCGGTCGATGCTGTGTGAACGAAGCGCGGCCGCAGGGCAAGGCGTGCGGGGATCAGGCCGGACGGATCACGCGGTCTGGCGACTCTTCGTACGGCGGTGCGTAGATCACGAGCAGCTTGACGGGCTCGTCGCTGATCACGGTAAAGACGTGCATCGCGTCGGCCGGGAAGAAGCAGCAGTCACCGGGGCCAAGCTCCTTCGACGCGCCGTTGACTTCGGCACGCGCGCGGCCTTCCAGTACATAGCAGACCTGTTCGATGCCCGGGTGCGCATGCGGCAGCGCGCCCTTGCCTCGCTCGATGGTGCCGTGGATGACTTCCAGCTGTGTGGCGCCGACGTTCTCGCGCCCGATGATGCGACGGTTCAGCGTGCCGACGTGGTTGGCCGGGTGGTAGCCGGCCACCTCTTCGGTGCGAACGAAATAGACGGGGGAATCAGCGGAGGGGGTTTCGGACGAGGCGACCGAAGGGGTGTGGGGTGTTGCGGCGGTCATGGACAAGCTGTCTCCAACGTGGCGCCACATCCTCTAGCGTGGGCGCCTTATTTTCATGTTTGTGAAACATATTTTATTCCCATGAAAAACGACGTCAACTAGGGTGGGCCCGGAGGAAACGTGAAACAAGGCGGTCAGCGCACAAAATCCGAGTGCTCTGGCCGCCCCCGCTACCGCGCGATCAAATGTCTGATCAATCGATCGTGGCGCCGGACTCGCGCACCAGCCTTGACCACTTGACGGTGTCCTGCCGGATCACGCCGGCGAACTGGTCGGGCGTGGCGGTCAGCGGCGACGCGCCTTGCTGCAGCAGCTTGTCGCGCATATTGCTGTCCTGGGCGATGCGCGTAATCTCCGCGGACAGCTTCGCCACCACATCGGCGGGCATGCCCTTCGGACCCACCACGCCAAACCATACGGCCGCCTCATAGCCGCTGATGCCGGCCTCGGCCATCGTCGGCACATCGGGCAAGGCCGGGGAACGCGTGGCGCTGGTGACGGCCAGCGCGCGCAAGCGCCCAGCCTTCACATGCGGCAGCGACCCGGGCAGGTTGTCGAACATGAGCTGCACCTGGTTGGCCAGCAGATCGGCCATGGCAGGCCCGCTGCCCTTGTATGGCACATGGACGATCTGCACGTTGGCCATCGACTTGAACAGCTCGCCCGACAGGTGGTTGGTCGTGCCGTTGCCGGCGGATCCCATGTTGAGCGCGTTCGGATGCGCCTTCGCGTAGGCCACGAGTTCCTTCACCGATTTGGCCGGCACCTTCGGGTTGACAACGAGGATGTTGGGTACGCCCGCAAACAGCGCGACCGGCGTGAAGTCCTTCTGCGCGTCATAAGGCAACCGCTTGTAGAGCGAGGTGTTGATCGACTGGGTCCCGACCGTGCCGAACAACAGCGTATAGCCATCGGCGGGCGCCTTGGCCACGGCGTCGGAACCGATCGTGCCGCCGGCGCCGGGACGGTTGTCGACGACGACCTGCTGACCCAGCGTTTCCGACAGCCGGCTGGCCAGTACGCGGCCCAGCAAGTCGGTCGTGCCGCCCGGCGGGAATGGCACCACCATGCGGATCGGCTTGTCGGGGAAAGATCCCGCGGCAGCCAGGGTGGATCCCAGCGTCAGACAGACAGCAGCCAGCGCGTGCGCAAACGGTTTCATGAGGCAGTTCTCCGGGTCGGACAGGTGTGAAAGAAGTGCGGGCCTGTCATGCGTGCAGGCTGGCGAGTTGTTCGACCGCGTGCTTCATCGTGGCACGATTCGCGCCAATGATGTTGCGCAACGTATCGATGGCGTGGCGGGTGTTCGCGAGTTCGCCGAGTTGGGCCGTGACCTGCTCCCGCACCAGCGCCGGCGCGGGTCCTCCGGCAGCCAGCCGTGCGGCGACGCCATGCACCGGATCGAGGCAGCGGGCCACTGCGGCAGGGGCAAGGTGCAGCGCACGCCCCGTGTGGTGCAGGGCTGCCTTGTCGACCATGGCGCTGTCGATTTCGCAGGCGGGGACGTGGTTGTCCAGCGCGTCGCGGACCACCGCGCCGACAACGTGATGCGCTTCGCGGAACGACATGCCGGCGTCGCGCACGAGCATGTCCGCAAGATCGGTGGCGGACGAGAAGTCGCGGCGCGCGCGGGCCAGCATGGTCTGGCGCTGGGGCGTCGCGTTGGCGAGCACGAGCCGCAGCAGGTCCACGCATCGCCCGCTCTCTTCCATCGCTTCCCAGAAGCTGCGCATCGTCTCTCGGTTGCCGTCGCCCGAGTGGCTGAAATGGGTGCCCTTGAGCGCCGCCAGCGACGCGGTCAGCAGGCCGACCATGTGGCCGCCCTTGCCTTTCAGGTACTCGAGCACGACCGGATTTTTCTTCTGCGGCATGATGCTCGACGTACCAGCCACGCTGTCCGGGAAGTCGACCAGGCCGAATTCCGGCGTCGACCAGACATACAGGTCCTGCGCGACGCGGCCCCACGTCACGGTGCCGATGGCCACGGCGGACAGGATTTCCCAGGCGAAGTCGCGCGACGCCACCGCATCGAGCGAATTGGCGACCCACGTCGAGAAGCCGAGCCAGCGTGCCGTGGCCGCGCGATCGATCGGAAACGCGGTGCCCGCCAGCGCGCCGGCGCCGAGCGGACAGGCGTCCAGCGCGTCGAGCGCGCGTTGCAGCCGTGCCATGTCACGCCCGATCGCGTTGGCCACGCCAGCCAGGTAGTACCCGTAGGTGATCGGCTGGGCGGCCTGCAGATGCGTGTAGCCGGGCATCACCACGTCGGCATGTTCCGACGCCCTGTGCAGCACCACCTCGCGCGTATCGGCCAGCCCTGCCAGCAGCGCCAGCACGGCGTCACGGGCGCGCAACCGGTCGTGCGTGGCCAGAATGTCGTTGCGGCTGCGCGCGATGTGCAGGCGTCCCCCCGCATCGGCGCCGGCCACGTCCATCAGGCGCGCCTCGTAGTTGAAATAGGCATCCTCGCGTTCGGGGTCGAGCGGCACGGCGTCGGCGCCCGCCTGCTCGATCTGCAGCAGCGCGTGCGCCAGGGTCGATGCCACCTCGTCGGGCACCAGCCGCGCGCCGTGCAGCATCAGCAGGTGCGCCTGGTTGATGTCCGTGAGATAGCGGAACCCGCTGCCGAACTCGCGCTTGAGGCGCGGCAGGTAGATGTGCTCGCAGACCTCGGGGGCGGTGGTCTGCGTCAGGCGGCGGCTGACCTTCGATTCCATACAACGTTCTCCTGTGTGTTGGAACCCAGTATGGGAATCGCATCGTCATATCGTCAAATTCGTATTTCTGCAGTCGCCATGCGGATTTGATATACCATCGCCGCACACTTCCCCGACGCCGTTCACCCCCGTTGACCGATGAATTTCAAGCAGATCGAAGCCTTTCGCATGGTGATGCTGTCCAGCTCGATGACCGTAGCGGCCACGCAGCTGCACACATCGCAGCCGAACATCAGCCGTGTCATCGCCCAACTCGAACGCGAAACCGGATTCAAGCTGTTCACGCGGATCGCGGGCCGCCTGACGCCGACCGTGGAAGCCGAAGCGCTGTTCCGCGACGTCGAGCGTGCGTTCGTGGGGCTGGACAGCCTGCAAGCTTCGGCGCGCTCGATCCGCGCTGCGGGCGTGGGAACGTTGCGCATCGGCACGGTTCCGTCCATCGCGATGACGGTCATGCCGATGGCGATCCGACGCTTTCGCGACCGGCATCCGGATGTGCCCATTGCCGTGCACACGAGCGACTCACCGACCGTGGCGAAATGGACCGAACAACGCTTCTGCGATGTCGGGCTGGTGTCGTATGTGGTGGAGACGGCGGGCATTCGCAGCGAGTCGCTGCGTCGTGAAGCAGGCGTCTGCATCGTGCCGGCCAGCCACCGGCTCGCGCGCAAGCGGCGTGTGAATGCCGGCGATCTCGATGGCGAGCAGTTCATCTCGCTGACGCATGGCGACGGCACGCGCGCCACCGTCGACGCGGCCTTCGTATCGGATCGGCGCGTGCTGACGCTGGAAACGCCCTACGCGGCGACGATCTGCACGATGGTCGAAATGGGCCTGGGCCTCAGCGTGGTGAATCCCGTGGTGGTCCGCAGCCTGAAGCTACCGGGCGTGAAGGCCATCCCATTCGATCCCGCGATCCCCTTCGAGAGTTTCGTGCTGCACAACCAGCAGCATCCGACGCCGGCGCTGGCGGAGGTTTTCCTCGATGACGTGCGGCACGTCACGCGGGCTTGAGCCACCGACCACGACGGCGCCTCAGGACTCCCGAAAGGAGAACGTCGTGAACCACGACGCAAGCGTGTCCCGGGCCTGCGCGCTCAGGTCGGCACCGGGCATCGCCACCGGTCCGGCACGGCAAGCCTGCACCGCATAGTGCCGCACGCCTTGCTGCGCAAGCGTGCGCGCCAGTGCCAGCAGGCGCGCCTCGCTGAGCCAGGCTGGGTCCCAGGTCGTACGGCATTCGAAAGGCGTGGAAGCACCGAGCAGCAGCGCCAGGCTTGCCTGGACGCGCTGAAAACCGCCCGGCCGGCCAACCAGCGCGTCGTGCGTGTTCGCATCGGCCTTGATATCCAGCCCGACCCAGTCCAGTAGGGGCAACACCGTGGCGAGCCGGTCGGGGTAGATGCCGGCGGTATGCAAGGCAACCTTGAAGCCGAGCGCCCGGACGGTGCCGGCCAGCGTCGGCAGTTGTGCTTCGCCGAGCGGTTCGCCGCCGGAAAAGACCACGCCGTCCAGCAGGCCGGCGCGGGTCTTCAGCCAGTCCACCACCGCCGGCCACTGGTATGCCGCATGGCGCCGCTGCAGGTGGGCGTTGTGGCAATAGCCGCAACGCCACGGGCAGCCGGAGAGGAACAGCACCGCCGCCAGCTTGCCGGGCCAGTCGACGCTGGAAAACGGCACCAGCCCCGCCAGTGCCGGGGCGCCGCGCGGTGCCTTGCCCGCGGCGGGCGCCGCGAAAACACAGGCGGCGGCGGTCATCTCAGCGGCAGGCCGCTTCGGTGAAGAAGCGTCGCTCATGGAATTCCCCCTGCTTGCCGGTGTTGAAGGATGAGACCGGCCGGTGGTAGCCCATCACGCGGGTCCAGACCTCGCAGCGGGTCCGCAGCGCGGCATCGAGGTTGAGCGTGGCAGGCATGGCGGATGTGTTGGACGGGTGCAAGGCGGCGTTCATGTGAGCTCCTTTTCGAGGTGGGTTTGCGGCGCATCGGCCGCGGCTTGGCTGCGTGCCAGCAGTTCGGCATCGCACTTGGGACAGAATTCGTGGTGCCCGCTCAGGTAGCCGTGCTTCGGGCAGATCGAGAATGTGGGCGTGATCGTGATGTACGGCACGCGAAAGCGCGCCAGCGAGCGCCGCACCAGTTCCTTGCAAGCGTGCGCACTGGAGACGGCCTCGTTCATGTAGAGGTGCAGCACGGTGCCGCCGGTGTACTTGCCCTGCAGCGCCTCCTGCATCGCCAGCGCGGTGAACGGGTCGTCGGTGTAGCCGACCGGCAGTTGGCTGGAATTGGTGTAGTACGGCTGCTCCGGCGTGCCGGCCTGCAGGATGCCGGGCCAGCGTTTGCGATCCTCGCGCGCGAAGCGGTAGGTGGTGCCTTCGGCCGGCGTGGCTTCCAGGTTGTAGAGATGGCCGGTGTCTTCCTGGAAATCGACGATGCGCACGCGCACGTGATCCAGCACCCGGATCGCCATGGCGTGCCCGGCCGGCGACGTGATGTCGTCGGCATCGTCGGAGAAGTTGCGGATCATCTCGTTGATGCCGTTGACGCCGAGCGTGCTGAAGTGGTTGCGCAGCGTGCCGAGGTAGCGGCGCGTATAGGGATAGAGCCCTTCGTCGATGTAGTGCTGCACCACGCGGCGCTTGTCTTCCAGCACGTCGCGACCGAGCGCGAGCAGGCAGTCCAGCGCCGCCAGCAGGCCGGCTTCGTCGCCGCGATGCAGGTGGCCCAGCCGCGCGCAGTTGACGGTGACCACGCCCACCGAGCCGGTCTGCTCGGCCGAGCCGAACAGGCCGTTACCGCGCTTGAGCAGCTCGCGCAAATCGAGCTGCAGGCGGCAGCACATCGACCGGACCATATGCGGTTCCAGGTCCGAATTGACGAAGTTCTGGAAGTACGGCAGCCCGTAGCGCGCCGTCATTTCGAACAGCTGCGCGGCGTTCGGATGGTCCCAGTCGAAATCCCGCGTGATGTTGTAGGTGGGGATCGGAAACGTGAAGGCCCGGCCGCGCGCATCGCCCTGCATCATGACTTCGATGTAGGCGCGGTTGATCATGTCCATCTCCGGCTGCAGGTCGCCATAGGAGAACGGCATTTCCTCGCCAGCGATGTACGGCACCTGGCCAGCCAGGTCCTGCGGGCAGGTCCAGTCGAACGTCAGGTTGGTGAAGGGTGTCTGCGTGCCCCAGCGGCTGGGCACGTTCAGGTTGAAGACCAGCTCCTGCATGGCCTGCCGCACCTCGCGGTAATCCATGCCGTCGCGGCGCACGAACGGCGCCATATAGGTATCGAAGCTGGAAAAGGCCTGCGCGCCCGCCCACTCGTTCTGCAGCGTGCCCAGGAAATTGACGATCTGCCCGATCGCCGCCGACATGTGCTTCGGCGGGTTGGCCTCCACCTTGCCGGGCACGCCGTTGAATCCCTCGGACAGCAACTGGCGCAGCGACCAGCCGGCGCAGTAGCCGGAGAGCATGTCGAGGTCGTGGATATGCAGGTCACCCTCGCGGTGCGCGTGGGCCGCCTCCGGGCTGAAGATGTGCGACAGCCAGTAGTTGGCGGTGACCTTGCCCGCGACGTTCAGGATCAGCCCGCCCAGGCTGTAGCCCTGGTTGGCGTTGGCGCGCACGCGCCAGTCGCGCTGGGCCAGGTATTCCTCCATGGCGCTGCCCACGTCCACCTGCTCGCCCGCGGCCGGCGCCGGCACCCTGCCGGCTTGCTGATGATCGCTCATGGTTACCCTTATGTAGTGTGTGCCGCGAAGATTAGCACTACATATAGTGGTTGTTGGGGTGAGTGAGCGGAAGTCTGCCTGCGGTTTGACGGCCGTCAAGCGGGGGTGGGAAGCGGCTTTGTGCAAGGGCTGGATTTGCGCGCGGACAAATCCATGTCGGCATTTGGGGCGGCCCGTGCTTCCTGTGGCTAGACGTTGCCGGCCGCGACGTCATGCGGCCCTCGGCGAAAGTCACAGACATCCTGGCTGGCCTGCGCGATCGCTTCGAGAGCCCGACTGAATTCGTCATGACGGAACACCGCGGAGTAGACCAGCGGCGGCGGCATGGGATCGCTTTCCACCACGCGCAGGAGCCCCTTCTCGATATCGGCGGCGAAGTAGTCGAGCGCCAGCTGGCTGATGCCAAGCCCCTCGATCGTCAGCGCCCGCAGCACCATCAGGCTGTTGGTCGAGAATGCCTTCTTGAAGCGGAATCCATGCTCGCGACGCCACGCGCCGTAGTAGGCGTTCTTGGCCGAGCCGGCCGATTGCTCCAGCACCGGATACTCGGCAAATTCCTCCGGCTTCAGCGGCCGGTCAGGCAGCGACAGGCGGGGGCTTGCCATCCAGAGGTCCTCCACCCGGCCCACCTCGACGGACTTGTAGGCCTCCCCCCAGAACGTTCCGGGCAGGATCGCCATATCGATCTTGTTGGCCTCCAGGTCTTCGAACAGGTTCATCCCGGCGTCGACCACGGGTTCCAGCTGTATGGCCGGATGGCGCAGTTTCAACTCCCGTAGCAACTCGGTCAGCCATGTCAATGCGATCAACTCGGTCACGCCGATTCGATAGGTGCCCTTGATCTCGTCCGCCTGGCCGACCTCGGCCGCGATGCGCTCGCGCAGACGCATGGCTTCTTCCGCGAGGCCCAGCAAGCGGTTGCCGGCATGCGTGGGAACCAGCCCCTTGGGCATGCGATGGACGAGCTGGACACCCAGCTCCTGTTCGAGCTCGCCAATCCGCTTGGACATGGCCGATTGCGTGGCGTGGAGCTTGGTCGCTGCGGCGCTGAACGAGGCGCAAGTCACGCTGAAATAGAAAGCTTCGAGCTGCTTGAACGTCACATGCATGGGGGCGGATGCGGGTCGGTTTCGTCTTCCATATTCTCGCACCGCCTGACAGCTCATCAGGAAAAAATGGAATACATCCGCAATCCGATTTCTCGTTTGGGCGCGGCAAACCGATCGCGGATACTTTCCTCACGCCTTCGCCCCTTCCGAGACACTCATGCTGCAACTCACTGATCGCCTTCATCGTATCAAGCCCTCCCCCAGCTCCATGGCGGGGCAGCGCGTGCGCGAGCTTCGCGCCGCCGGACGCGATGTCATCGGCCTGACCGCCGGAGAACCCGACTTCGACACGCCACTCCATATCCGCGAAGCGGCCTGGGAGGCGATGACGGCCGGCAAGACGCGCTACACCGACGTAGGCGGCACCGCCGACCTGCGCGAGGCCGTGGCCCGCAAGTTCCGCCGCGAAAACGGCCTCGACTACACCGCCAGCGAAATCATCGTCAGCACGGGCGCCAAGCAAGTTATCTTCAACGCCGTCCTCTGCACCGTGCAGCAAGGCGACGAAGTCATCATTCCCGCACCGTACTGGGTGTCATATCCCGATATCACCTTGCTCGCCGGTGGCGTACCCGTTTTCGCGCCTTGCAAGCCGGAGAACGGTTTCAAGCTGACGCCGGAAGATCTTGAACGCGCCATTTCGCCGCGGACGCGCTGGCTGGTCCTGAATTCGCCCAACAACCCGAGCGGGGCCGCCTACACCCGCGAGGAACTGACCGCGCTGGCGGAAGTCCTGGCGCGGCATCCGCATGTGTGGATCATGACGGATGACATCTACGAGCACCTCATGTACAGCGATGCCGGCTTTGTCACGCTGGCGCAGGCAGCGCCCTCGCTGAAGGATCGCACGCTGACCATCAACGGCGTCTCCAAGGCCTACGCCATGACGGGCTGGCGGATTGGCTATGCGGGCGGCCCCGCGGCCCTGATCAAGGCGATGGTCAAGCTGCAGTCGCAGAGCACATCGGGCGCCAATGCGATTGCGCAAGCCGCGGCACTCGCGGCGCTGGAAGGCCCCCAGGACTTTATCGCCACCAACCGCGCGGCCTACCAGGCGCGCCGCGATGCCGTGGTCACGGCGCTGAACGAGATTGACGGCATTTCGTGTGAAGCCCCCGACGGCGCCTTCTACGTCTTTGCCTCGTGCGAGGGTCTGTTCGGCCGGCACACGCCTGACGGCAAGGTCATCCGCAACAGCGACGACTGGGTGTCCTGGCTGCTCGAATCCCAGAACCTCGCCGTGCTGCAGGGCTCCGCCTACGGCGTCGACACGCATTTCCGGATCTCGTTCGCCACCAGCATGGCGCAACTTGCCGAAGGCATTCGCCGGATCGCAGCGGCTGCCACCGCACTGATTCGCTAAGTTTCCACGTCGTATTGATCGCCCCCACCTGCCGAAACCATGAAGACCTTCCTGAAACGCCTCTGTTCTCCACGCGCCATGCGTATCGTCGCGACCGCGTTGCCGCTGCTGGCCACCGCCGCGCACGCCGAGGAGCCCTATCCCTCGAAGCCGGTGCGCATTCTCGTGGGCTTCTCCCCGGGCGGCTCGAACGATATCGTGGCGCGCCTGATCGCGCCGAAGCTGGCCGATTCATTGGGCAAGCAGGTCCTGATCGACAACCGGCCGGGCGCGGGTGGAAATATCGCTGCCGACACCATGCTGAAGGCGCCGGCCGACGGCCATACGCTGATGATCTGCACCACGGGAATGCTGTCGATCCAGCCGTTCCTGCAGAAGATGCCCTATGACCCGCAGACGGACATCATCCCGGTGTCCCTGATCGCCAACACGCCGTATATCGCCCTGATCAATGCCGGCTTGCCGATCCACAACGTCAAGGAGCTGATCGCCTACGCCAAGGCGAACCCGGGCAAGCTCAACTTCGCCTCGTCCGGCAATGGCACGGCAGGCCACCTGGCCGGCGAAATGCTCAAGCTGCGTGCCGGCATCGACATCATGCACGTCCCGTACAAGGGCACCGGGCAAGCCATGACGGACCTCCTGGGGGGTCAGGTCTCCCTGATCTTCGACCAGCCGATCAGCTCCCTGCCCTACGCGAAGTCCGGCAAGCTGCGCGTCCTCGGGGTGGCGGCATTGCAGCGCCTGAAATCGCTGCCGGACGTGCCGACATTCGCCGAGGCAGGCGTGCCCGGGTTCGACCCGGTGGCATGGACCGGCCTCTGCGCAGCCAAGGGAACGCCGCCCAGCGTGATCGCCCGACTGCAACGCGAAGTCCAGCAAGTCCTGCGCCAGCCCGACATCGCGCAGCGCCTGAGCCAGGACGGCATGGAAGTCGTCGCCAGCACCTCGGAGAATTTCCGGGAGTTCCTGGTTTCCGACAAGCGCAAATGGTCCGGCGTCATCAAAGAAGCCAATGTCACGCTGAACTGAGAGATACAGATATGGACGCCAACGCCCGGCAGAACGAAATTGCCCGCGATATCGAGCGGGTCTCCCCGGACCTGGTGGCACAGGCCGCCCGGTTCGCCTCCTCTATCCTGGCCGACGTGGCCGGCCGCCGGGGCGGCATGCATGGCCGCATCACGCCGCTGGATGCACGCAGCCGCTTCTGTGGCCCCGCCATCACGGTCGAGGTCCGGCCCGGTGACAACCTGATGATCCATGCGGCCATGGCGATTGCACGTCCCGGCGACGTGATCGTCGTCGACGGCAAGGGCGACCAGTCCTGCGCCCTGATGGGCGCCATCATGGTCAACCAGTGCAAGGCCATCGGCGTGCAGGCCGTCGTACTGGACGCCGCGTCCCGCGACGCCGACGAAATCCGCGAACTTGGCTTTCCGATGTACTCGGTGGGAACGAACCCGAACGGGCCGACCAAGCTGGTCCCCGGACGCGTCAATCATCCGATCCAGTGCGGAGGCGTGACCGTCAACCCGGGTGACCTCGTGATCGGCGACTCGGACGGCGTGGTCGTGATCGAGCGCGACAAGGTGCCCGCGCTGCTCGCCCTGGCCGCCGAGAAAGTCGAGGCGGAGCGCGCGCGTATCGATGGCATCCGCTCCGGCAAGGCGCTGCGGCCGGCATGGCTGGATGCGTCGCTCCGGGCCGCGGGCGTACTGGAGGTGGGCGAAACGCTTTGATCCGGATGTTCCGGCAGCCTGTGTAAGAGGGAAGACATCGGCTGCCGGATGCCGCGCGTCAGGCCGAGGCAGGGAGGCTCGATGCCAATTCGCCTATGCCGGCGAAGGCGCGGCGGTCGACCCGCGAATGATCAGTTCCGGCGTCAACGCCACGGTGACCGAGGGACTCTCCGGTTTGTCGATGTTCCGGAGCAGCAGCTTTGCTGCCTGCTCACCCATCTCATGGACGGCAATGCGGATCGTCGTCAGCGGCGGCGTCAGCGCATCGACAAACGGCATGTCGTTGTGGCCGATGATGGAGACATCGTCGGGGCAGCGAATGCCGTGCGCCCGCAGATGGTCATAGCAACCCATCGCCACGAGGTCATTGCCGGCCGCAATTGCCGTGAGGCCCGGAAGTGCGTCGAATAACGCCGCGCACGCGTCGCGCCCGGCTTCGCGCGAATAGCTTCTGGCTTCCACCACCGCATACTCGTCGCGACGCAGCCGCTTGCGTTTGACCGCCTGCAGGAAGCCCTCGCGCCGCAGGTGCCCCGTGGACAAGGTCTCCGGACCCGCGATATGACCGATGCGGCGATGTCCCAGCGAGACGAGGTGGTCGACGGTCAGGTTCATGGCCAGCAAACTGTCACTGACCACGCATGAGGCGCGGCCGGTGTGTTCGCCCCGGTTGACCATGACCACGGGGATATTCAGCTTGAGGCAATAGTCGAGGATCGGGTCGTCACGCTCCGCCGTGGCCAGCACGAGCCCTTCCACTTGCCGGCCAACCATCTGGTCGATCACGAAACGCTGGCGCGTCTTGTCCGAGCCCGCGTTGACGACGATCGGCACATAGCCGTGGCTGGCCAGCACCGACTCGATACCGGCGAGAATCGGCGGAAATACCGGGTTGGCGATATCCGGGAGCACCACGCCGACCAGCCCCGAACGCTGCGTGCGCAACCCGGCGGCGATCCGGTTGGGCCGGAATCCGCGCGCCTCCGCCACTTCCAGGATACGAGCAGCCACTTCGTCGGCCACCAGGTGCCGCGTCGCGGGATTCATTACCCGCGACACGGTCGAGTAATGCACATCGATCTCTGCGGCCAGATCTTTGAGGGTGAGGCGTTTGCGCTCGGGCATGGCGGCGGCCGGGACGGGGGCGGGTTGGCGATGCGCCATTCTAGCTTCCCCCCGGCCCCGCCACGCCGCTATTGCCTCTATTGCCGCCCTATTGCCCGCCCTGCACCCCCGACTGCCGCACCACTGGCGCCAGCTTGCCGATTTCCGCCTGGATGTAGGCGGCAAACTCCTGCGGCGTCATGCCGTGTGCCTCCGCGCCCTGCGCGGCCAGGCGCTCGCGCACGTCCGGCGCCGCGAGCGCCTTGCCGATCTCGGCGTTCAGCGCATTGACGATTTCCTTCGGCGTGCCTGCCGGCGCGAGCACGCCAAACCAGGAGTCGAAGGCATAGCCCGGCAGGCCGGATTCCGCCACCGTCGGGATATCGGGCAGCGCGCCGGCCCGTTTGGCCGTAGTCACGGCCAACGCACGCAACTTGCCCTGCCGGACAAATGGCATGGCCGATACAGTCGGCGCAAACATCATGTCGCCGCGCCCCGCCATCACGTCGGTCAGCGCCTCGCCCGTCCCTTTGTAGGGGATATGGACGATATCGATGCCAGCCTGCATCTTGAACATCTCTCCGCTCAGGTGGGTGGAACTGCCGGAGCCGGCCGAATCGAAATTCATGGTGCCCGGCTTCGCCTTCGCCGCGGCCACGATGTCGCGCACGGACTTGTACTGGCTGCCGGCATTGACCACGAGCACATTGGGGACCGTGGCCACCATCGACACCGGGGTGAAGTCCTTGAGCGTGTCATAGCCGAGCTTCGGATACAGGGTGGCGTTGATCGCATGGCCGACGGAGACCAGGATCAGCGTGTAGCCGTCCGGCGCGGACTTGGCCACGCCGGTGGCGCCCAGCGTGCCGCCCGCGCCGGGCCGGTTGTCGACGATCACCTGATAGGTGCCGCCCTCGCCCATCTTGCTGCCGATGATGCGCGCCAGGATATCGGTGGCGCTCCCTGCGGAGAATGGCACGACCAGCCGGATCGGCTTGGTCGGGTACTGGGGCGGCGCCGCCGCGACACCTCCGGCGGCAAGCGCGCCGGACGCCGACAGGGTCAGCGCGGCGCGAAGCACCAGCGTCTTGCGTGATAGAAATCGGATCATCGTTGTCTCCTCGCAATGCGATATCGGGGATGGCGTCAGAAGAAATGACGCATGCCCAGGGCGAACGTTTGCGGATCGGCGCCAGCACTGACGCCGAGTTCGTTGATGGCGAAGTCGTAGATCGCGTTCTTCTTGTTATTGATGCGGCTGTAGTACGCGAACAGCGCGGTGCGCTTTGACAGCGGGTAGTCATAGCCGACCGTGAACTGCATGGCACCGGTCTCGGACCCGCTGCGGAAGAATCCGATGGTGTCCGTGGAAGACCCCGTGCCATTGGCCGCGAACGCCACGCCGACCCGCACGCTGCCCGGGCCCAGTTTCTGCACCAGCGACGTGTAGTACGCGTTGCGCTGCAGGTCGCCGCTATCGGTGCGGTAATGCAGGTGCTCGTAGACCGCCGCGATGCGCGTGCCGGCGAACAACTGGTAGGCGATGCCGAACTTCAGCGCGTCGTCATTGCGGCCGGCCGCCTGGTAGTGCTGATGCATTTCGTACGCCACCGTGGCATTGAGCGGCCCGTTGTCATAGCTCGCGGCAGCCGAGTACAGCGCCGGATTGCGCGGCACGGTCGTCTTTTCCTCCGGCAGGCCCCAGCCCAGCGACACGCTGAAGCCGCCGAACTGCGGCGAGCGGTACTGCAGGATGTTCTTCTGGCGCCGGTCGAACGAGCTGGTGTCCTGCACATTGTCCGAACTCGACGTCGAGCCATTCCCGATCAGCGCCATGTAGCCGGCCGTGGTGGGGTAATACGGGTCGTAGCCCGCCGTCGATTCGGTATAGGGCGTCTGCCAGTGCCCCATGAACAGCAGACCGTACTGGCCCTGCAGGCCGATGCGCGAATTGCGCCCCGCGATCTGCCCCTGACCGGTGTCCAGCGAAAGGTTGCTCTCGATCTGCCAGACCGCCTTCAGCGATCCGCCGAGATCTTCCTCGCCGCGCAGGCCGAAGACCGAACGGTTGTTGGTCAGCCGGCCGGTACCGCCAAGTTGCGTCCCGTCCGTGGCGGTACTGGCGCGCGAGTACTCGATCGCCGTGTTCAGGCGACCGAATATCGTTACCGACGTATCCGCGGCGGCATCGCTGGCGAAGCCCGCTGCCGCGACGGCCAGCGGCAGCATGCGGCATCGCCTGAAGGGGGTGCTTATCAAGGTTGTCTCCTCTAGTTTTTTGTGGGGGAAATCGTTATCGAGGCCTGTGCCGCATCGCTCGCGGGCTCGTGAAGCAAACGTTTGCAGCATCAGGCAAAAAAATGGGGCTACGCCTTGGGATAGGGCATCGCCAGCAACAACATGGCTGGCCGGTTATGAGGGTTGTGGATTTGCCGGGCCTCACCGGGCGCCAGCCGCACCGAATCGAACTGCCCCAGCGTCACGCTTTCCTCCGGGGTATGGATGCAGACCTCCCCTTCCAGCACGACGTAGTGCTTTTCCACGGGCGATGCATCCATCGAGGTGTGGCCGCCAGGCAGGATGACCGATACGCCCATCCACAGCGCCTCGGACGGGCCGGCTTCGTGCCCCTGCAAGCGCAGGCAATGCATGCCTTCGTGGTTGGCCGGGAAGTACGCGGGAGCCAGCGAGAATCGCGTCGTGTTCATGGCTTGAGCACCACGCGTTCGGTCGCGCCCTGCAATACCGCGCGATACGCGGCCTTCGCATCGGCCAGCCCATAGGTGTAGTCGGCCAGCACGGGGAACGGCTTCAACGCCCCCGAGGCAAACATCGGCGCCAGCTGGTCGAGGATGGCGGCACAGGCGCTGCTGTCCATCGCGAGCGTATCCACGCCGACGTAGGTGTGCTGGCCACGGTAGAACGCGAAGATGTCGAACGGAACGGGCTTCTCGATCGTCGAGATGAAGATCTGCGTCGCGCCGATGGCCATGGCGAGATTGGCCTGCTCGAAGTAGGGACTGCCAACCGTGTTGTAGACGATATCGGCGCCATGGCCGCCGGTTTCACCCCGGACGACTTCCGCAATGGATTCGCGGCTCGCGTCGATCATGCGCACGGCGCCGGTGGCGTGGCCCCGGTACGGTTCCGCACCGCGCTCCACCGCGAATACGCGCGCACCCAGTGCCGTGGCGATCTGGATGGTCGCCTGCCCTACCTTGCCGTTGCCACCGCCCACCAGTACCGTATCGCCTGCCTTGGGCATGCCGGCGCGGCGCAACCCCTCATAGGCCGTGATGAACGGCACGCCGACCGCGCCAGCCTCCGGCAGAGATAGCGTCGCCGGCTTGGCGCGCACCGCCCGTGCATCGATGTGCAGGTATTTGCCGTGCGTACCATCACGTCGAATACCCAGTTCGCCGCCGCTGCCCCAGACCTGCAAACCGATCATCTGGCTGGGGCCGTCGATGACGATGCCGGCATAGTCGCGGCCCGGCGTGCGCGGCCACACGGCGTGCGGCATCATGCCGAGCGTCGCCTTAACGTCGCTGGGATTCACCCCTGCGCACGCCACTTCGATCACACACTCGCCATCGGCGGCCTCGGGGCGCGGCACGCCCACCAGCGGGAGTTCGAGGGCGTCGATGCTCGGCGCCTTCTGGTTGACTTGAATCGTGTTCATTCGGGTTCCTGGTTGTCGTAGGGGATCGGATGTCAGGCGTCACGCAGCCCAAGCGCACGGCGAGCCTCGGCCGGCGACGCGATATCGCCGCCCAGAGACTTGACGATGTCGCGCGCCTTGGCCACCAGCGCGGCATTGCTGGGCGCCAGCACGCCTTTTTCGAGATAGATGTTGTCCTCCAGCCCGACGCGCACGTGGCCGCCGGCCAGCCACGCCTGCGCGACGATCGGGAACTCCGCGCGGCCGATACCAAACGCGGACCACTGCGCGCCGGGCGGCAGCATGTTGCGGGCATAGAAGAGGGTTTCCGGCGTCGGCGCGAAGCCGTACTTCACGCCAAGCACGAAGGTCCATAGCCCCGGGCCTTCCAGCACGCCGTCGCGCATGAAATCAAGCGCCATGTTCAGATCGCCGGAGTCGAAGATCTCAAGTTCCGGCATGACGCCCGCGGCGCGAATGACCTCGGCCATCTTGCGCACGTTGGCTGGCGTATTGATGACCACGTCGCCGCCGGAGTTCATCGTGTTCAGGTCCAGCGAGCACACGTCCGGACGCAGCGCCGCGATGTGCTCGACCCGTCGGGCCGGATGCAGCAGCGTGGTTCCGGGTGCGGCCACGCGCGGGTCGTTCTCGTCCGGCACGAAGCGCCCGCCGGGCCCGGTCGTAAGGTTGATGATCAGCGAGCGGTTGCGTGCGCGAATGCGGTCGATGACGTCGGCGTAGTACTCGAGCTTCATCGACGGACGGCCCGTTTCCGGGTCGCGCACGTGAATATGCGCGGCGGCGGCACCGGCCTCGGCGGCTTCGAGCGCTGCGTCGGCGATCTGCGCCGGCGTAACCGGCAGGCCGGGATGCTGCGCGGGCGTGACGATATTGCCGGTCACCGCGCAGGTAATGATGGTCTTGCGTGCGTGCATGGAGCGTCTGAAGGTAAGGGAGAAAGGGTTCAGCCGAGCTGGCGGCCGCCATCGACCACGATGGTCGTGCCGGTGGCAAAGCGCAGCGACGTGGCGCAGGCGACGATGGCATCGGCCACGTCCCGAGGCTGGCCGATGCGCTTCAGCGGCGTGGTCTTTGCCGCGCGGTCGTTGAAGCTGCTGTCGCGGCCGGGCACGAAAGCGGTATCGACCACGCCGGGCGAGACGTTCAGCACGCGGATCTCCGGCGCCAGCGCACGGCCGAGCGACATCGCCATGACATCCAGGCCGGCCTTGGCCGCGCAATAGGCCACGTTGCTGCCTTGCCCCGTGCGTCCGGCGATGGAGCCGACATTGACCACCAGGCCATCGGCATTGGCCCGCAGCAGCGGCGCGAACGCGCGAATGGCCGCGAACTGGCCACGCCAGTTGACCGCGAACAGCTCATCGATCAACGCATCGTCCAGCGCATCGAGATCGGCGTGCGGCACGGCTTTCGTGAAGCCGGAGGTATTCACCAGGATATCGGCGCGGCCGTAGTGATGGCGTACGTCGTCCGCCAGTTGCCGGAGCGAAGCACTGTCACTCACTTCCGCGCTGGCCGCGAGATGGTTGCCAGCGGAGAGCGCCGCCACGGCGCGTTCCGTACGATCCGCGTTGCGGCCGGTCAGCACGACGCTGACGCCCAGTTCTGCCAGCGCACTGCCAGTGGCAAAGCCGATACCGCCGCTGCCGCCGAGGATGACGGCGACCTTGCCCGAGAGGGAGTTCATATGCATGGGATTTCAGGGTTGGGGAAATCGGGAGTGGCGCCGTCAGTCGATCGGCGGCTTGGGAAAGGTCTGCACGCCGGGTTCCAGCGTGAAATCGAAGGCCAGCGTGTAGAACGGCGCCGGCAGATTGCCCCACGGGCTGCGCCCCTGCTCGACGCGATGAAAGGTTCCCACCAGTTGCCGGTGGACGCCGAAGGTGACGTCGCTCTCCAGGATGTCGGAGTCATCGGCAAAGACCTGCGTCACCAGCGTCCGATAGCCGGGCGCGGACACGATGAAGTGGATATGCGCAGGCCGGTAAGGGTGGCGCTGCTGCGCGTCGAGCAGCTTGCCGACCGGGCCATCCGTCGGCACCGGATAGCCCGCCGGGCGCACGGTGCGGAAGTGGTAGCCGCCGTCCATGCGCGCCTGGAAGCAGCCACGCAGGTTGCGATCGGGCTGATTCGGGTCCTGGTTGTCGTAGAGGCCCACGGGCGACGCTTGCCAGACGCTGATCGTCGCCCCTGCCAGCGGTGTGCCATCCGTCCCGCGCACGGTGCCGCTGACGAACAGCGGAAGACCCGGGGTGTCGTCCTGCACGACGCAGTCACCGCAGTCATAGCGCGGCGCGTTGTCGCGGTAGAACGGCCCCAGCAACGCACCCGGCGTGCGTCCGTCGCGGGTGCTGTTGTTCATCGTCGTGACCAGCGTGGAGAGGCCGAGCACATCGGCGGCCAGCACCACTTCGTTGTTGGTGGCATGCGTGGCATGCCCCAGCGCGGCGATGAATTCGAGCCCCAGTTCGAACTCCTCGTCGGTGGGCCGCACTTCCCGCAGGAAGTCATGCAGATGCCGCACCAGCGCCGCCATTACGGTGCGCAGGCGGGGGTTTTCCGTATTGGCCATCGCGGCCATCACCACCGGGGTCACCGACTGCTCGTCGTCGATCAGGGACAGTTTCCCGGCCAGTGCCGCTTTGCCTTCCAGCTCAATCGTTTCCATCAATGCCTCCTTTGCAAACGTTTGCATTATGATCGGCATGGCGCAGAGATCAAGAGGAAATTTGCGGGGGAACGTATCCCCTTCGTCACCTCAACGAAATACTTGCAATGAAATCAGGTGGTTGGCGCGCGTATCAGGCAAAACCCCAAGTCGGCGCGGCAGCACTCTCCCGCCCTCCGCGCGCCACGCCTGCGGATTCCATCGTCGATGCGATGGAATCGGGAACCCAGTCAACGCGGAGCCAGGGCCGCAAGCACGGGAAGGTTGCCCTCGCCAAATCCGTGGTGCCCGTCGCGCTGGACGATCTCGAAGAAGAACTCGCCGGCCTCTCGCCGTACAAACGCCTGCTGGAACGCTTCGCGCACGCCGTCGTCGCGTATCGCGCCATCCACGAGCACGCCAAAGCGCCGAAGCGCCGCGAGATCGAGTCCAAGCCACGGCAGCCGCGCAGCCGCCGCGTCGTAGTACGCGGGCGGCGGCTCCACGAACTGCACACCGTTGGCGGCCAGCGCCGAGGCACTGGCCAGCATGTCGTCGGTGGCCAGCGCGATGTGCTGGACGCCCTCGCCGTGCTGATCCGAGAGATATCCGCGCATCTGGTCGTGGCGCGGCGTGCCTTTCTCATACAAGGGAATGCGGATCTGGCCGCAAGGCGAGATCAATACGTGCGAACCGTCGGGCGCATGCCAGTGTGGATTGACTTCGTGCAACGCCCGGAAGCCCAGCACGTTCCGATAGAACTCCAGCCACTCGTCTAGGTGACCGGGCTCCACGGCCTGCGCCAGGTGATCCACGCGCGTCAGACCCGCACCGGGCACACGGCCCGCTTGCGGCAGCGGGCGGAAATCCACGTCGTAGATGGAAATATCGCCGACGTCGCCCGGCTGGCCCTCCTTGCCGCGCCAGCGATCGATGAAATAGATGATCGACTGCCCGATGCCCTGGATGGCGGGGATGTTCAGCTCCATCGGCCCCACCGTGCCACCTTCGAAGGGCCATGCCCCCGCATCGATCGCCCGGGCAAATGCGGTGGCGGCGTCATCCACGCGAATGCCGATGGCGCAGATCGACAATCCGAATTCGCTCGCGTAACGCATCGCAAACGAATCCGGCTCGCCGTCGACGATGAAATTCATCTCGCCCTGGCGATACAGCCTGACCGCCTTGTGGCGATGCCGGGCAATGGCGGCGAAGCCAAAGCGCTCGAATGTCCGCCCCAACGCGGCCGGGTCGGGCGAGGCGAATTCGATGAACTCGTAGCCCTGGATACCGAGTGGGTTGTCCCAGGTCTGGAAGGCGTCCGCGCGCGAAGAAAAGGCATCTGCGGCGTTCATTGTGGTGGCTCCTGTGGCGTGGCTTGGGGGCGGCGCCGGCGGTCTTTGCGCAAGACGCGTCGCGGCGATTGATCATAGCAACGGCATTCCCGCCGGCTTCGATCCGTCCCCGTTTGCACCCACCCAGTGGAAACCCGCACTGCGTTTCCTGATCGCGCATAGGCGTTCAACAATCGCGCAATATGCCGCATGCGTTACTTGGCGCACCGCCTTGCGACCACTAATCTCCGCTCATCGACGCGCTTCCCCGCCGTCAGATATGCCCGCCACGGCGGCATCGCCCCCAACACAGAAGTCATCATGATCAACGGCAAGACCACCCTCATCGCGCACCTCGGGTACCCCACGGAAACGTTCAAGGCACCGATGATCTACAACCCCTGGTTCGACCAGCAGGGCATCGACGCCGTGGTCGTGCCGATGGGCGTGAAGCCGGATGACTACACCACGGTCTTCCCGTCGCTGTTCCGCCTGAGCAACCTCCGTGGTGCATTGGTGACCATGCCGCACAAGGTCGCCACGGTGGAACTGGTGGACGATCTGACACCCACCGCGCGCATCGCCGGCGCCTGCAATGCCGTACTGTTGCGCGAGGATGGATCGCTGCTGGGCGACCAGTTCGACGGCGCCGGCTTTGTGCGCGGCGTGACGCGCAAGGGCTGCCGGCTCGATGGCGCGCGCGCCATCGTTTCCGGCTGCGGCGGCGTGGGCAGTGCCATCGCTGCCTCGCTCGCGGCAGCCGGCGTTGCGGAACTCGCCCTGTTCGATGCCCGCGACGCGTCGGCACATGCGCTGCGAGACCGGCTCCGCGCGCACTACCCCGATCTGCGCGTCAGCACCGGTTCCGACGATCCGGACGGTTTCGACGTCGTGGTCAACGCCACGCCGCTGGGCATGAAGCCGGGCGACCCGCTGCCGTTCGATGTCTCGCGCATCGCACCCGGCGCCATGGTTGGCGAAGTCGTCATGAAGACCGAATACACGCCACTTCTCCAGGCCGCCATGGCACGTGGCTGCAAAGTGCAGGTTGGCGCCGACATGCTGTTCGAGATGATTCCGGCCTATCTCGAATTCTTCGGCTTCGGCACCGCAACACCGGACGCCTTGCGTGCCGTGGCACGGATTCAGTACTGAGCGCCCCCGCGCTAAACAAGCCCCCCCCGAGCGGCGCCATTTGATAAAGGCGCGCCGGCAAAGATTTCTCATCCATTGGTGGAGACAGACACATGGCAACGACACACAAGGAGCTCCCGGGCGCCGCGTTCGGCAGCTCGCTCGGAGACAAGATTCGCGCGGCCTTCGCGCTCGGCAAGGTACGGTGGGGCATGCTGGCACTGGTCTTCTTTGCCACCACGCTGAACTACATCGATCGCGCCGCGCTGGGCGTGCTGCAGCCCGTGCTGGCCAAGGCCATGAACTGGACGGCGCAGGACTACGCCAATATCAATTTCTGGTTCCAGGTGGGCTACGCCATCGGCTTTGCATTGCAAGGCCGGTTCATCGACATGGTCGGCGTGAAGCGGGCCTTCGCGCTGGCCGTGCTGCTCTGGAGCATTGCCTGCGGCGCGCATGCGCTGGCCGCATCGGCGGTCGGCTTCATGATCTGCCGCTTCTTCCTCGGCCTGACGGAAGCCGCGAACTACCCGGCCTGCGTCAAGACCACGCGCATCTGGTTTCCCGCGAGCGAGCGCGCCATCGCCACCGGCATCTTCAACGCGGGCACGAACGTCGGCGCCATGCTGACGCCGATCATGCTGCCGCTGATTCTGCAAGTGTGGGGCTGGCAGGCCGCATTTATCGCCATCGCCGCGCTCGGCGCCATCTGGCTGGTGTTCTGGTTTGCCCACTACAACAACCCCGACGCGCACCCGACGGTCACCGCAGCCGAACTCGCCCATGTGACGCGCGACGTCGAGCCCGCCCCGCAACGCATCCCCTACTCGCGCATCCTGCGCATGCGCGGCACCTGGGCCTTCGCACTGGCCTATGCGATCACGGCGCCGGTGTTCTGGTTCTACCTGTACTGGCTGCCGCCGTTCCTGAACCAGCAGTACCAGCTTGGCATCAGCGTGACCCAGATGGGGATTCCGCTGATCGTCATCTACCTCGCGGCGGACATTGGCAGCGTGGGCGGCGGGGCGTTGTCCTCCTGGCTCATCAGCCAGGGCATGCCGGCCGTGCGCGCACGACTGCTCTCGATGCTGGTCTTCGCCGTCTGCATTACCTCCATCGTCATGGCGGCTGGTGCCAGCAGCCTCTGGATGGCCGTGGCGGCCATCTCGGTGGCCATCGGCGCGCACCAGGCCTGGACCGCCAACATCTGGAGCATGGTGATGGACTACACGCCGAAGCACGTGGTCAGTTCGGTGTTCGGCTTCGGCGGGATGATCGGCGCCATCGGCGGGATGTTCATGACGCAGCTCGTGGGCTATGTGCTGACCGTCACGCATAACAACTACGCGGTGCTGTTCACGATGATTCCCTGCGCCTACTTCATCGCGCTGGCGTGGCTCTTCTTCCTTGCCCCGCGCAAGGTTGCCGCCTGACCACCCGCCCCCGGCTCACGCCAGAAAAAGAAACCAGAGACACCTCCCATGCAGAAACACCTGATTGCGTTGCTCGCGCTGGGCGCGAGCAGCCTGCCCGCGTTCGCCCAGTCGTCGGGCGGCGTCACCCTCTACGGACTGCTGGACACCACCATTCGCTACAGCACCCATGAAGACGCCGCGGGCCACAGCCGCGTGCAGATGACCGATGGCGTGCTCACGGGCAGCCGTTGGGGCCTGCGCGGCGCCGAGGATCTCGGCGGCGGCAACAAGGCATGGTTCATCCTCGAATCAGGCTTCAATCCCGAAGTTGGCACGAGTCAGCAAGGTGGCCGGTTGTTCGGCCGGACGGCCGTGGTTGGCCTCGACGGCGACTACGGCAAGCTGGCCCTTGGCCGCCAATACACGCTGGCGCATGAAGTGCTCTCCTCCTACGAGGCCATGGCGTTCGCCAACAACTCGATCGTCGGCTACCAGGGGGGCAACTACACCGGGCTGCGTTACGACAACACGCTCAAGTACATCAAGGCCTTTGGCGGGTTGCAGGTGGCGGCTGCCTACACGTTCGGCGAAGTGGCCGGCAGCATCAAGAACAGTTCGGCCGCGGCCGGTTCGCTGGTGTACAGTGCCGGCCCGCTGGAGATCGGCGGTGTCTACCAGCAGACGCAGAACGTCACCAGCGCGTTCTTTGGCACGGTGCCCGCGGCGCAAGCCAGCAAGCAGACCGTGTGGGGGCTCGGCGGAACGTGGAAGGCCGCGCGGGCGCAGTATTACCTGGGCTACACGAACAACCGGCTCGACGTGGCCGACTATCGCAGCAATGTCGGCTACGTGGGCACGCGGTTCAGCATTACCGAAGCGCTCGCGTTTATCGGCACCGTGCAGTACGACTGGCTGCGCCACGCCGGCCAGGGCGGCAAGCGGCTGACCACCGCAGGCATGCTCGACTACAGCTTCAGCAAGCGCACCGACGTCTATGTGGAAGTGGACTACACCCATCTGCAGGGCCAGTGGATCGCGCTCAACAGCGCCACCACGTTCGTGAACAGCGGCAACACCTATGGCAACAGCACGCGCCTTGGCGTGATGGCCGGGGTGCGCCACAAGTTCTGATGCGGCCGTCGTGCGAAGCCAGGCGTGCGTACCGCCACGGCTGCGCCCCATCACAACACGCGCATGATCAGCAGCGCGGTGTCCTGCATCACCTGCAGCACGCGGTCGAGTGCTTGCTGCGGGCTCTCGTCGCCAATTGGCATGTTGACCGACAGCGCGGCAATCACCTTGCCATGACGGTCGCGCAGGGGCACCGCCACGCCGCGCACGCCGGTCTGCAGTTGCTGCTCGAGCATCGCGTAGCCCAACGCGCCCGCCTTGCGGACTTCATCGAGCAAGCGGTCGCGTTGCAGGATGGTGTACGGCGTGTAAGGCGCGAGCACGCAAGTGTCGAGCCACGCGCGCACCTCGTCCTCCGGCCGCGAGGCCAGCATCATCACGCCTGCCGAGCCGAGCGGCGCCGGCACGCGCGCGCCCAGCACGAAGCCTGTGCTCATGACGCGGTTGGAGCTGGTGCGGGCGATGAAGACGAGTTCCCATCCATCGAGCACGCTCAGGTAAGCGGCCTCGCCCACCTGCGCGGTGATCTGCTGCAGGAATGGCTGCACCGTGCGCGGCAGGCGGGCCGAATCGAAGTACGACCAACCCACCTTGAGCACTCGCGGCGTGAGACTGAAAAGCGTGCCGTCGCTGGTGGTGTAGCCGAGATGCTCGAGCGTGAGCAGATAGCGTCGCGCCGCGGTACGGGTGAGGCCCGTCAACTCGGCAGCCTGGGTGGGCGTGAGGCGCGGATGGTCGTTGTCGAAGGCCTCGAGAATCGCCAGGCCTTTTTCCAGGCCGGCAATCCAGTCGCGCCGGTTGAGCGTTTCCTTTTCCATGGTTAACCCGAGTTATGCGCGATGGCTGATCGCAATGGAGCGATTATCACACGCGCATGCGCGAATGGCAGTTGTCCGGCAGGCCGGCGACTTCTACGCTTGAGCTCACCTCCCCGTCCGGATTCCTCATGATTGCCGCACCCAAGCCTCTCCCGAAATCGATTGCCACCGTCTCGCTCTCCGGCACCCTGCCCGAGAAGCTGGAGGCCGCCGCACTGGCCGGCTTTGACGGCGTGGAAATCTTCGAGAACGATCTGCTGAACTTCGACGGTTCGCCCGCGACGGTGCGCCAGATGGCGGCCGATCTCGGCCTGCAGATCATGCTGTACCAGCCATTGCGCGACTTCGAGGCCATGCCGCGCGAGCTGTTTGCGCGCAACATGGCGCGCGCCGAGCGGAAATTCGACGTCATGGCGCAACTTGGCGCCGACATGGTGCTGGTGTGCAGCAATGTGCAGGACATCGCCATCGACGATCCGGCGCTCGCCGCTGCCGATTTGCGACAAATGGCGGAGGCCGCTGCAAGCCGGGGGCTGCGCGTGGGCTTCGAGGCCCTCGCCTGGGGCCGCCATACCCGCCGCTGGAAAGAGGCATGGGACATCGTGCAGCGCGCGAACCACCCCGCGCTGGGCCTGATCCTCGACAGTTTCCATACGCTGTCGCTGGGCGACTCGCTCGACGGGCTCGATGCGGTACCGGCCAGCAAGATCTTCTTTGTGCAACTGGCCGATGCGCCCCGGCTGTCCATGGACGTCCTGTCGTGGAGCCGCCACTACCGCAACTTTCCGGGCCAGGGCGACCTGCCCGTCACCGACTTTGCGCGCGCCGTGCTGCAATCGGGCTATACGGGACCGCTTTCGCTCGAGATCTTCAACGATGAATTCCGGGCCGCGCCGGCGCGCATGATCGCGCAGGACGGGCTGCGTTCGCTGATCTGGCTCGAAGCCGAGGCCGGCGGTGCGCCGCTGCCAGCGCCGCCGGTGTTTGCGGGCGTGGACTTCATCGAGTTCGCGGTGGACGACATCGCCGGCCGGGATCTGGCGCAGCAAATCGAGTCAATGGGATTTGTCCACGCTGGCCGGCATCGGTCGAAGGCGGTCGACCTCTATCGCCAGGGCGGCATCAACCTGATCCTCAATGCGGAGCAGGACTCCGCCGCGTCCGAGCACTTTCAGCTGCACGGCCCTTCGGTCTGCGCCATCGGCCTCAAGGTCGACGATGCCCAGCGTGCCGTGGCACGCGCCCGTGCGCTGCTTTGCAAGGAATGGCGCGAGCGCGTGGGGCCCGACGAACGCGTGATTCCGGCATTGCGCTCGCCCGACGGCATGCTGTTCCACCTGATCGATGATCGCAACGCCGACCGCAGCATCTACGAAAGCGATTTCACGCTCGATGCGCCCATCGAGCCGTCATCCACCGGGGCAGGCCTGACGGCGATCGACCATATCGCGCAGGCACTGCCCGCGCACCGCCTCGACACCTTCGTGCTGTTTTATCGGTCGGTGTTCGGCATGGATGCCGACCCGGTGCACGAGATCGCCGACCCCTATGGACTGGTGAAGAGTCGCGCGATGGTCAGCCCGGGGCAGCAGGTTCGCATTCCGCTCAACGTCTCCGAAAGCGGTCGTACGGCCACCGGGCGCTTTGTCACGGCCTACGCCGGCTCGGGCGTGCATCACATTGCATTTCGCGCCGAGCGGATCGAACACACGCTCGACGCCATCGACCGCAAGCACGCCGCGATGCTCCACGTGCCCGATAACTACTACGACGACGTAGCGGCCCGCCTGGCGCTGGATGACGAACGGCTCGCCCGCCTGCAACAGCTTGGGCTGCTCTACGACCGCGATGCGCATGGCGACTTTCTTCACGCCTACACCGCACCGTTTCACGAGCGCTTCTTCTTCGAACTCGTGCAACGGCATGGCTATCTCGGCTACGGCGCGGCAAACGCTTCCGTCCGCATGGCCGCGCAGGCGCTATTGCGGCATGGGTAAGGTGCCATGCCGGGCGATCACATCGACGACGCTGCCTGATGTCAGCGCGGTGTGTTCACCCCCAACGGTGCGGCGTTGCATGTTGGCTGCCGGCCAACGCTATCCGGCGCCAATGAGAATGCAACGACGCGTAAGCGTCTGGCACGGTAAGTGCTCTGCCGGAAGTGAGCGCCGCGTCGGCGTTCGCTACCATGTTCAAGGAGCACGCCATGAGCAAGCTGAAGATCGCGGACCTGACCCGCGTGGAAAAACTGGATGGAGCGGCGTCGCGCCGCGTGACCGGCGGTATCGCCTATATCAGGTGCGGTGAGCCCTCGCCGTCCTGGCCAAGGTGGCCGGAGTGGATGCCAAAGATCCAGATGCCGGGCCTGCCGGTCGTCCAGGGGCCCTATCAGGATCCGCGCCTGCAATGAGGCGTCGACGCGAAAGCGCCGATGCCCGGTCGTTCGCCGAACGGCGTGCGAACGACCGAGATAGTCACCAGATGCAGCGACGCATCAAACCTTGATGTCGATATTCTGGCCAAGGTGAGGCGGGTTGCTGCTGGCCGGCGCCACGCTGGTGGCGGGCTGGAGCAACTGCGCGACGTTCTGCGCTTGCAGATCGAGCGTCTTGCGCAGCATCAGCAGCGATACGGGATCGCTGCCGGGCTGGGCGTTGTTAAGCGCGGTAAGAGGAGATGTATTCATGCGACATGTTCCACGGTTCGTTGAGAATACGGTGATCCAGACCGGCTGAACGACACCTGTTCTGAACCCCCGCATCATCGCTTACGGCGGGAACGTCAAAAGCTTGAGGTCGACGGGATGGCCCTTCAGTGGACTACGACCATCTTGCCGCCCGCTTCGTTGGCCTCCATCACCTGGTGCGCTTCATGAATCTGGTCGAACGTGAATACACGGGACGGCTTTGCCTTGAGGCGTCCGGCGGCAACGTCGGCGGCGATCTTCTGCAACGGCACGTCCGAGACCGGAAAGCCCGGCGTGCCGAACACGAAGCTGCCGAAGAATGTCAGATTGACCCCGCTCGCCATCTGCAGCAGTGGATTGAAGTCGGCGATCGGTGCCAGGCCGCCCAGCCAGCCGGCGAGGCAGACGGAGCCGCCGCGCCGGACCATCGCGAGCGAATCGAGCACCGTGCTGTTGCCCACGAGGTCGAGTACCGCATCAATCTGCTTGGCCTCGGCAATCCGCTTCGAAAGGTCCGGCCCTTCCAGCTCGACGCGTGAAGCGCCCAGCGTCTCAAGCATCCCGGCCCGCGCGGGATTGCGCGTGGTGGCGATCACCGTCGCACCGGCGTTGACGGCGAGGTTGATCGCCGCCTGCCCGAAAGACGATGCCGAATGCCTTGATTTCGATCACCACGTGACCTTCCATCGGTTCCGGTTCCGGCAATTCGGCAATTCGGCATAGACGAGGCTATCGAGACCACCAAATTTATCGAGGACGATTGCGCGCATGAGGGTTCTCCTTCGGTTAGCAGGAAGTTGTAGAAGCGGCTCGGGGAGTCCGCGGTCATCGGATCAGGAAATCGGAAATCGCCGCGGCAATGTCTGCGGCATGTGTCTCCAGCGCGAAGTGGCCGGTATCGAAGAAACGGACTTCCGCGGCGGGGATATCGCGCTTGAACGCCTCGGCGCCTGCGGGCAGGAAGAACGGATCGTTCTTCCCCCAGACGGCCAGGAAGGGAGGCTTGTGGTTGCGGAAATACTGCTGGAATGCGGGATAGAGCGCGACGTTGTTCTGGTAGTCGCCAAACAGGTCCAACTGGATCTCGTCCGCGCCGGGGCGGCTCAGATAGTAGTCATCGAGCGAGTAGCCGTCCGGGGATACCGACGCCGGATCGCTGACGCCGTGCGTGTACTGCCATACGGTGGTCTCCTTCGTCAGCATCGCGCGAAGCGCCTCGCGGTTTGCGTGCGAGGGATCTTGCCAATAGGCCCGGATCGGATTCCAGCCATCGCTCAATCCGTCTTCATAGGCGTTGCCGTTCTGCGAAACGATCGCGGTGATCCGCTCCGGATGCTTGAGCGCAAGCCGAAATCCCGTCGGCGCACCGTAGTCGAAGACATACACCGCAAAGCGGTCGAACCCGATCACTTCGGTAAAGCGGTCGATCACGTTCGCGAGGTTGTCAAAGGTGTACGTGAAGGTGTCGCGGCCCGGCATGTCGGAGAGGCCAAATCCCGGCAGATCCGGCGCGACGATATGGAAGCGATCCGCCAGTTGGGGGATCAGGTCCCGGAACATGTGGCTCGAACTCGGAAAGCCATGCAGTAGCAGCAACTTGGGCGTGCCCGCTCGCCCGGATTCCCGATAGAACACCTTGAATCCGTCGACGTCGGCGTGGCGATAAGCGATGGTGGACATTGGTTTCCTTTCCATGAAGTGATTCGGTTCGTCTCGAACCGGTCAGGTGTGAAACAGCCAGGGTTTTTGTGTAACCCGTCAAATTAGTTTTTACAGGTTACAAACTGGAAGCGTAACTTGTCAAGACGATTTTTAGCGGTTACGCTCCAGGCATCGTGAACAGCTGGCTTCCAACATGGACTACCGACAGATTCCGCCGATATTCGTCGCCGATGCGCCAGGGCTCGATTTCCTGAATTCGGTCGCAACGCCCGTTGATGAGCAGGTCGACTGGATTGGCGACGGCGAGGGGCTGATGGCCTGGCTGGGTCAGGCTGGGCTGGTGCCTGCGGAGGTACTCGCTTCGATGCGGTTGCAGCACACGCCCGAGGTCCTGGACGAGATTGCCGCGAAGGCACGCAGCCTGCGGGAGTGGTTCAGGGGCTTTGTGCAGGAGAGGAAAGGTCGCGCGCTGCTTGCCAGGGACCTGGAGCAACTCGAGCCCTTGAATCGATGGCTCGAACGTGACGCGCAATACGGCGAGATCGTCGCCAATGCGGGCCCGGGGCTGGCTTTCCGGGCAAGGCGGCGCTGGGAATCGCCCGAGTCACTGCTGATGCCGATCGCGGAGGCGCTCGCCAGACTCGTGTGCGAGGAAGACTTCACCCATGTGAAGGCGTGTGAAGGCCACCGGTGCACGCTGATGTTTGCCGATCACACGCGAGGCCACGCGCGCAGGTGGTGCAGCATGGCGAGCTGCGGCAATCGCGCCAAGGTTGCGGCGCACCGCAAGCGGCTCAAGGAGGGCAACGCCGGCTGACGTTTCCGAGTTTCCGAGTCCGTCGATCACGCGGCGGACCGCTCAGCCGAGCAGCCTTGCCTGCGCACGCAATCCGTCGAATATCGTTTCGGCCACGTCGGCGGGAAATCCCGTTGGCAAGGCCGCCGCAGTCCGCGAAATCGCAGGCTCCGTGGCGGCCAGCAGTTCGGCAAGCACCGACTCCACTTCCGGCGCGGCCAACCCCACCTGCCTGCCCTGCGCCAGCCAGTGACGCCGCTGGATTTGCGCCAGGCGATAGTAGTTCTGCGTGCCGCGCACCGCCATCGCCAGGCGCGCCTTCTGCGGCGCAAGCTGGTTCGCCCCGTTGCCGAGGATCGGATGGGCGGACAGCACGTCATACAGCGGCGTGGACCAGTAACGCCCGCCAGGGCCAATCACGAGGCTGAAATTCTTCGCGTGACCATCGGTCGCGGCCAGCATCCAGAACAGGATCTGCGTCTTGTAGAAATGGCGGCGGTCCTGCGCCGCGGCTTCGGAGGCGGCGAGGATCGACATGATGTCCGCAATCCCGGGGCCGCCATCGGCCTGGTATTTGCGCAGCGGCGACACCCCCATCGCCTGGCAAAAATCCTCCTGCGGCAGGCGAAGGATCCACGCGTCATCTGGCGCCAGGCGGCGGTCGAATCGCTCGACCACCAGCGCCTTCTGGTCTTCAAAGACCGCCATCTCGCAGCCGGCCACGTGCAGGCCGTACGCGCGCACCAGCTGCGCGCAGAGCCATTCATTTTCGACCGACGTGCGCATGTCGGCGCGCATATTGCCCACCAGGCCGAGCGGCAACTTGAGGATATGGGTCGTCGGCGTGCTGCCATGTGGCACCAGCCATTGGCCCCCGTGGCGCAGCAGCGCGGTCTTTTCCTGCGCGCCGGCGATCGACAGGCGCAGGTCGGCGTCATCGCCGTGCTGGCCGAGGGGCGCCGCGCTGGTGGTATCGCGCAGCAGCCGGGCGATATGCGCTTCGTCGGCGGGCGTGCCCTGGATCGTGTGCAGTGCCACGGGCGCCTCGCCCTCCGGCAGCAGTTGCAGCGCGCCGACGCAGTCGCGGCCCAGTGCGGCCAGCAGGTCGAACGGCCCGGTGCCATGCGTGCGATAGCGCTGCGCCAGACGGCGGCGAATGGCGTCGCTGTCTGGCAGCAGGTTGTCGAAATAGTCGGTCACCACGCTGCCACGATATGGCGCGTTGTCCGACCGGAATGGCAGCGACAGGGACAACGGACGTCCCTGTGGATCGGCGATCCAGCCAGGGTCATAGGTGAGCGACTCGCCGTCGGCACCCTGCTCCCAGATACCGGCGAACAGGCCGTTCATCCAGACGCCCAGTCGGCGCCTGAGCGGGCGGCGGCCCATTACCAGGCCTCGCGGTCGGCGCCGCCGGCAAGCTGCCTGCCCGGGTCGGCATCCCCCGGGCGCGGCGACAGCAGCAAGTCCACTTCCAGCGCCTGCAGCACGGCCAGGAGCCGGGCCATGCTGACACGATCGGGATTGGCTTCCAGCCGCGCATAGGTCTGCTGACTCACGCCAAGCCGGGCCGCCAGTTCGGCCTGCGTCAGCCCGCGGGATTTGCGGAACCCCTGCAGGACGGGTCGTAACTGGCTGATGATGCGGATGGGATAGGTGGCGGGCGTCGACGACATGGCGTTTAGTCTCACAGCCGATAGGATGTAAAGCCGTTTTACTACGGATAAGCTGTATTTTCAAGATACAACGCATAAGCTGTAAATCGCCTTTACAGCTTATACGTTGTAAGAGGCCAGCCGGATGCGTCGGCCGTGGTACATTTCCGCCCCATAGCCACTGCCCGCATGCCGCCGCCACCGATGCCAGCGCGCCCCGAATCGTCCGCCGCCAAGCCGCCCCCGATGAACGTCAAGACCGCCCTGCGCGTGATCGAGATCATCGAAACATTCGCGCGGGAGCGGCGCGCGCTGTCGCTGTCGGAACTGGCCCGCCTGCTGGCCGTGCCGGCATCGAGCTGCCTGGCGTTGATCCGCACGCTGACCTCCCTTGGCTACCTCTACGAAACCGCGCGTCGCCAGGGCTATTACCCCACCGGCCGGCTGTTGGCGATGGCGCAGCAGATCGCCCGCCACGACCCCGTGCTGGATCGCGTGCACGGCACCATGAGCGAGCTGCGCGACGCCACCGGCGAGACCATCGTCATCGGCAAGCTGTACGAGGGCCAGGCGGTGGTCTATCTGGACGTGCTGGAATCCCCCCATGCAATCCGCTATATCGCCACCGCCGGGGAACGACGCGAGCTGCATGCCAATTCGATCGGCAAGGCCCTGCTGTCCGTCATGGATGACGCCGAGCGCGCCGCGTTGCTCGCCCAGTTGCCGTTCCACGCGTTTACCGCGCGAACGCTTGCAACGCCGGCAATGCTGGAAACAGACTTGCGGCAGTCCCGCGAGCGCGGGGCCTTTGTGAACCTGAGCGAATCGATGCCAGACGTGGGGGCGCTGGCCTGGCCGGTGCAGCTGTCGGGCGAATGCTATGCGATCTCGATTGCCGGCCCGGTCTATCGGATCGAGCCGCATCTGGAGCGCTACGCCGCCATGCTGCGCGCGGCCTGCGCGGCGCTGGAAAAGACCTGAGCGTGGAAGCGGGTTCGATCCGGATGCCGGCGATGCCGGACCGGTCGATACCTGACTGATGTCTGCCTGATACCTGCCGAAATGCCGCCGGTCTAGTCGACGGTTTCCTGCGCGCGCAGGCGCCAGCCCGTGGCGCCCGACAGATCCAGGCCATCCACGGGCGCCGACGCCGCCAGGGCCAGCACGGCCCCCTCGCGCCGCCAGGTCAGGCCGTTGGCCTGCGCCAGCGGTGCCGGCACGGCTTCCACCACATGACCGATCATCGTCTGGAACAGGTTGCCGCCGTGGCACTTGATCCACGCCTCCTTCAACGTCCAGAGCTGGAAAAACGCCGTGAGCCGGGCCGCATCCTCGCTGTCGGCCAGCAACTCGGGCAGCGCGGCACGCTCGGCCTCCGTGGTCGTGGCCTCGATCAGCGTATCGAGATGCTTGCGGGGCTGCATTTCCTCGATATCGATGCCGACCGGCAAATCGGAGACCGCACAGGCAAGGTGATCGCCCGAATGGGCAATCGAAAGGAATACGGGCGTGCCCACCGCGCCGCCCGCATGGGTGGCCAGTGGCGGCGCGTCCTGTGCAGCGGATAGCGACCATTCCGATGCGTCGCCGCCGAAGGTCACCGACAGCAGCCGCCGGGCCAGCCAGCGGCCCGCGGCAAACTGCTCGGCGCGGGACCGCGCTCGCAGGGCCGCCAGCCGGGCCAGTTCCTCCGGCGACATCCAGCGGCCGACAGGCGGCGCCATGGCCGCGAATGCCATCACCGATCCGGTACGCAGCGCAAGCGGCATGACGATGGCTCTCTCTGTTGGTCGGCGTTTGGAGGGGCCATCAAAGGCAAGCGATAGCGGTTTGGCCCGGTCGGCGCCGGGGTTAGTTGGCGACCCGGGCGTAGGTGCCCTTCAGCGCCACCCCCACCACCACGGCGCCGGCGTGGCACTCGTAGTCCGTCGGGTTGGCGTTCTCGTCCTTCTTGTAGTAGCTGACCATGTTCACCACCGCGTTGGCGCCGAGCGACTTGGCCTTGTCCTGGAAGGCAATCAGCGCCGACAGCGCGGCCCAGCGGCAGGCTTCCTCGTCGCTCTTGCCCACGCCGTTGGTCTTCTTGTTGGATACGTCGCTCTCCTTCTTTTCCAGCACCTTCGGCGTGCGCGCGCCGGCCAGGTAGAACTTGACCGAGCCGTCCAGCTTGTCACGGGCTTCGGACATGTCCAGCACTTCCTGGAGCGGCAGCATGTACTTGGTGTCGCGCGCGGCAGCGGGCGTGGACAGCAGCGTGCCGGCACAGGCGAGGGCGACCAGCGGGAGAGCGAGTTTCATTGACCTTCCTTGTTCTTGGTTGTGGAAAAGGCGAAAAAACAGTGGTGCTGCGGACAACTCGGGCAAGCATCCGGGGCGGCCCCCGGGTGAAAACTCAGGCGTCCCAGCGACGGAACACCAGCGAGGTGTTGATCCCCCCGAACGCAAAATTGTTGCTCATCACGTACGCGGTGTCGAGGCGGCGCCCCTCGCCCATGATGTAATCCAGCGACGCACACCGCGGATCCGGATTGACCAGGTTCACCGTGGGCGCGAACCAGCCATCGCGCATCATCTCGATGGTCATCCAGGCCTCCAGCGCGCCGCACGCGCCGAGCGTATGGCCCAGGTAGCTCTTGAGCGAACTCACGGGCACGGCCGGGCCCAGCACGGCATGCGTGGCGTGGGACTCGGCGATGTCGCCGTGGTCCGTGGCCGTGCCATGCGCGTTGACATAGCCGATCCGCCCGGGCGCCAGGCCTGCGTCCTGCAGCGCCAGCCGCATCGCCACGGCCATTGTCTCCGCCTGCGGCTGCGTCACGTGGGCGCCGTCGCTGTTGGTGCCATAGCCGACGATCTCCGCCAGGATGCGCGCGCCGCGCGCCTGGGCGTGCTCCAGTTCCTCCAGCACCAGCGTGCCGGCGCCCTCACCCAGCACCAGACCATCGCGGTCCGCATCGAACGGGCGTGGCGTGGTATGCGGCGCATCGTTGCGCGTGCTCGTGGCGAACAGCGTGTCGAACACCGCGGCTTCCGTCGGGTCCAGCTCCTCGCCGCCGCCAGCCAGCATCGCCACCTGTCGGCCGGCGCGGATGGTCTCATACGCATAGCCAATGCCCTGGCTGCCCGAGGTGCAGGCGCTGGACGTGGTCAGGATGCGTCCCGTAATGCCGAAGAACACGCCGATATTAACAGCCGTGGTGTGCGGCATCATGCGGATGTAGGTCGTGGCGCTGATGTCCTCCGTGCTCCGCTCGCTCATCATGCGGCCGAAATCCTGCACCGCGGACGGCGTGCCCGTGGACGACCCATAGGCAATGCCCATCTGCCCGCCCGTCACCAGCGGATGGCCGGTCAGGCCGGCGTCCGCCAGCGCGGCCTCGCTGGCCATCACGGCCATCAGCGCCACGCGGCCCATCGACCGCGTCAGCTTGCGCGTGTAGTGCGGCGGCAACGCGAACGGCGGCACCGGCGCCGCCAACTGCGTGTTGAGGCCCCTGATATCGGCCCATTCCGGCATGTGCACGACCGCATTGCGGCCGCTGGCCAGGCGCTCGCGCACCGTGGTCCAGTCGTTGCCCAGTGCGCTGATGGCGCCTGCGCCGGTGACGACAACCCGCTTCATCCGAACATCCCCCCGTTCACGGAAATTACCTGCCGTGTAATGTAACCGGCATCTGGGGACAACAGGAAGGCCACCGTGGCGGCCACCTCGTCCGGCGTGCCGATGCGTCGCGCGGGAATCATCTTCAGCGCTTCCTCGCGCACGTGTTCTTCGATCATTTCCGTATCGATCAGGCCCGGCGCCACGCAATTGACCGTGATCTGGCGGCGCGCCAGTTCGATCGCCAGCGCCTTGGTGGCGCCGATGATGCCGGCCTTGGCCGCGCTGTAGTTGGTCTGGCCGCGATTGCCCACCAGCCCGGACACCGACGACAGCGTGACGATGCGCCCCGGCTGGCGCCGCTGCACCATCGGCATGACGACCGGATTCAGCACGTTATAAAACGCATCGAGGTTGGTGTGAACCACCTCGTCCCATTCCTCCCCGCTCATGGCCGGAAATGCCGCATCGCGGGCCAGACCGGCGTTGCAGACCACGCCGTAGTAGCAGCCATGTTCCTCGATATCGGCCAATAGCGCGCTGGCCGCAGCCTGGCGTTGGGCCACGTCGAACGCCAGCACGCGCGCGCCGCGACCAAAGGCGCGCACGGCATCCGCCACCGATTCGGCCTCGTCGCGGCGCGCGCGGCAGTGCACCACCACGTCGTATCCGTCGCGCGCCAGCCGCAGCGCGATGGCGCGGCCGATGCCACGCGAGGAACCCGTGACGAGCACGGTCTTGTTGGTCATGCTTGCTGCCCCTGGAGAAACGCCTGCGCATCGGCAGGCTGGAAAACCGAAACGTTGGCGCGCGCCACCTCGCGCCCGTCCAGCGCGAGGGTGCACGCGAACATGCCGAGGCCGTTGTCCCCGATCAGTTCCACCTGCGTGCGGATGGTGAGTACGCTGCCCACCGGGAATGCCGCCACATCGCACGCATAGCGGCGCGAGCCGAGCAGGAAGCCCAGTCCGGGCTTGCGGCCGGCCGCGCGGTCCCGCACACCGGCCCACGCGGCAATGGTCTGGGCCATGTACTCGATGCCGGTCCAGCCGGGCATGCCAGCGTCGTCGACAAACAGTTGCGTGGCGCGCACGGTGGCCCGCGCGACGCACTGCTCGGCGTCGGCATGGACCAGTTCATCGATCAGCCGCATGGCGCCCGCATGCGGGACCACCTCGCTGACCGGAGGCAATGGCGTGCCGGATGGCAAGTCGGATACGGTCACGTCAGCCCTCTCCCATGACCAGCACGCTGTTGCTGCCGCCAAAGGCGAACGAATTGCTCATCACGTAGCGCGCCGGGCGGCCGAGCGATTCGTCCGCGCCCACCACGTGCAGCGGCGGCAGCGACGGGTCGGACGCGCCATCCCACCAGTGCGCCGGCAGCCTGCCGCGCGGATTGTCCGTCAGCGTCAGGTACATCAGCGCGGCCTCCACCGCGCCGGCCGCGCCGAGCGTGTGGCCGGTCTGCGGCTTGGTCGAGCTGACCGGCACCGCGTGGCCGAACAGGTCCACCACCGCGCGTGATTCCATCGCGTCATTCTGTTCGGTCGCCGTGCCGTGCAGGTTCAGGTAGTCGATGGCGCCGGGCTCGATGCCCGCACGCGCCACGGCCTGCTGCATCGCCACGCGCGCGCCGGCGCCGGCGGGATCCGGCGCGGACATGTGATGCGCGTCGGAGGTCTCGCCCCAGCCGGCCAGGCGGACCGGGCCGGCTTCGCGCGACATCAGGAACAGCGCCGCGCCCTCGCCCAGGTTGATGCCGTGGCGATGCGCCGACAGCGGGTTGCAGCGCTCGGCGCTGACCGAATCGAGCGACCGGAAGCCCGCGATGGTAAAGCTGCAGAGCGTATCGACGCCCCCGGCGATGGCGATATCGGCCATGTCATGCTCCAGCAGCCGCGCGGCCGCGGCCATGGCCTTGGCGCTGGACGAGCATGCCGTGGAGATCGTATAGGCCGGCCCGGCCGTGCCGAGGGCCAGGGCCAGGTATTGCGCGGGCGAGCCGAGCTCCTGCTGGCCGTAGTGGAACGCAGCCGGCCACTTTCCCGGCGCACCCGATGCGTCCGGCACCGCGCGGGCCCGCACGGCCAGCTCGCCATCGCTGATCCCCGAGGTGCTGGTCCCCAGCACGATGGCCACGCGCGTCGGGCCCACCCGGGCGATGGCTTCCTGCACCACCGGACGCAATGCATCCAGCGTGCGGTCCAGCATCGCGTTGTTGCGGCTGACCAGTCCGGGCGGCAACCCGCCGGGCAGGTCGGTGGCAGCAATCGCCTCCCGCACGGTGCCCAGGTGCAGCGGCGTGCCGGGCGTATAGCGATCCGTGACTTCGCCGCCGGCCGGGCCGTCGGTGCGCCAGAGTGCCGCGCGCACGGCGTCCTGCCCGCTGCCCAGCGCGCAGATCACGTTCATCGCGTTCAGGAAAATCGTCATGGCGCACCCCCTTCTGCCCGCAACGTGCGGATAGTGAGCCGGTAGCCGTCGCGGAGCTGCGTGAACACGGTGGTGGCCGCATCCGGATAGCGGATCTCGGCCACGGTTTCGTCGCCGGCGCGCAGGCGGCGTACACCTTGCGCGATGTCCACGCGCCACCCTGGCGGCAGGGCTGCCTGGATGGCATCGACGGGCCACAGCGACAGCTGCAGATCACTCAGGATACGCTCCGGCACGAGCTCCGCGGGAGCCCAGGGCGCACGCGTCACCCGCAGCTCGCGGCCATCCCAGTCCAGCCGGGCCAGCACCTGCCCGCCCGCCACCGCAGCCAGCCGCGTGTGGCCGGCATCCGCCTCCAGCAGTGCGAGGATATCGCGCGTCTGCTCGCCCTGCGGCGAGGGGTATTGCACCGTGATCTGCTGCTGCAGGTTCAGCGCGCGCCCAAGCGACGCCGGCGGCAGCCGCAGCAGCGGCACCGCCGGGCGGACGGCTCGGGCACGCACGTCTTCCGTCGGCGCGGTGCCCGTCTGCGTCGCGCAGCCGGCGAGCGCCGTGAGTGTCCCAAGCGCCGCCAGCGCCACGAGCGCCGCGCGGGGCTTCATCGACACGATGTTGCTCAAGCCGCGCAAAGCTGCTCCAGCACATTCAGGCGGCGACGCGACTCCGCGACGAACGGATTGCTCCGGTCCCACGCGTATCCGGCCAGGATGGCCGAGATCATCTGGCGAATCTCCGGCGTGGCATTCGGGTGGAAGATCAGCGTCTGGAAACGCCCTTCGTACCAGGCTTCCACGAAGGTGCGGAAGCAATCCACGCCCGCCTTCAGCGGCCTGGCATAGTCGCCCTCCCAGTCCACCGCTTCCCCGGCGAGCTGGCGCGCCACGCAGGCCGTGGCCAGGCTGGCCGACTTGAACGCGATGGTCACGCCCGACGAGAACACGGGGTCCAGGAACTCGCCCGCATTGCCGAGCAGCGCGTAACCCTTGCCCCACAGCGAACTGACGTTGGCCGAATATCCGACGATCTGGCGTGCCGGCGTGTCCCAGTTGGCGTCCTTGAGCAGCGCGGCCAGCCCCGGCTCTTCGCTGACCAGCGTCTTGAGCTTCGCCATCTCGTCGCCGGCATAGCGGTCGAGGAACGACTTCTCGGCGACCACACCCTGCGAGCAGCGGCCGTTGGAAAACGGGATCGTCCAATACCAGACATCCACATGCTCCGGATGCACGCCGATGCGGATCTTGTTGCGATCGAACGTGCCCACCGGAACGCGGTCTTCCACGTGCGTGAAAATCGCCGCGCGCACCGGGAAATTCGAGGGCGATTCCAGCTTCAGCAGGCGCGGCAGGATGCGGCCAAAGCCGGACGCATCGAGCAGGAACTTTGCCCGCACGGTGTACAGCTCGCCTTCCGGATCGCGCACGGTGACCGACGGCTGCTCGCCGGACACGTCCACGGCCTCCACGGCATGGCGGAAACGCACCTCGGCGCCCTGCTTCTGCGCCTCGCGGATCAGCACGTCATCGAAATGCGCGCGCTGGACCTGGTACGTCGTGCCCCAGCCCTCGGAAAACTTGTCGCGAAAATCGAAATCGGTATAGCGGTCGCCGCGCGCGAAGGCGGCGCCGTTCTTGTACTGGAAGCCGGCTTCCACCACGGCCTGCAGCATGCCGGCTTCCTCGATGTATTCCATGCTTTGCGGCAGCAGGCTTTCACCGATCGAAAAGCGCGGGAAGGTTTCCTTCTCGATCACCAGCACCTGGATGCCGCGCTTGCGCAGCAGGCCGGCGGCCACGGAGCCCGCGGGCCCGGCCCCGACGATCAGTACTTCCACCTGTTCCGTTTTCATGTGAATCAACCCTGTTCAGTTTGTTGTGATGAAGCATGCGCCGCAGCCGATGGCCGGAACCACGGCGACAGCACCCAGACCGCACCCACGCCGGACAGCATGGTCATGCCGAACGCATGCAGCGCCGGCGTCGAAGACAGTGCCAGCAGCCCGAAGGCCAGCAGCGTGCTGGCCGCACCGAGCACGATGGCGGTCCACGACACGCCATCGCCGGGATGCTCCAGCAGGAAGATGCCATAGTCGACGCCCACCCCCAGCAGCAGCGCCAGCGCCAGCACGGAGAACAGTTGCAGCGGCACGCCCAGCCAGCCGAGCACGGCCACGCTGAACGCCGCCGACAGCAGCGTGGGCACCAACGCGCGCCAGCCGGCGCGCCCGTATCGCCAGAACAGCAGCAATGCCACGCCCGCCGCGCCGGCCAGCAGCAGCCAGCTCATCAGCACGCGGTAGTGGTGCAGCAGCGAAGACAGATCCGCGATACGGTCGACCCACTCGGCGCCCTGCACCGCATTAACGGCAGCGGCGATGCCGGGCATGACCGCTGGCTTGTCCAGCCCTCGCAACAGCATCACGCTGGCGTAGCCGCTGCCTTCGCGGTCCAGCCACAGATGCCGCAGCGTGCCGGACACCGGATGGGCCAGCCACGCCGGCAACGTCAGCACGGCGTCCGCGGCGGTGGCTTGCGGTGCCGCGATGGCGCCACCCAGCGCCTTGGCCACGCGATCCCGCACGGCGGCCTCCTGACCGTCCGCCAGCGCAGCATCGGCACGCTGGCGCGCGGCCGAAGGCACCCAGTCGGAGATCGACAGGAACCCTTCCAGATCGCCACGGCGGATGGCATCCGCGAGCCTTGCCTTGACCGCTTCCTCGCGCGCCAGCACCTCGTCCGGGCTGGCGCCACGCACCAGCACGAACTGCGCCGGGCTTGGCGTGCCGAGCAGGCGTCCGGCGGTGCGCTGCGCGTCGATCAGTGCCGGGGGCGAACTCTGCAATTGGCGCACGTCATCGGCAACGCGGACCTGCCAGACACCCGGCACGATGAACAACGCAAGAGCCCCCAGCGCCAGCCACGTGCGCCGATCGGCGCGCACGCGCGGCCAGCGCGCGAGGCTGGCCGACAGCCAGTTGGACAAGCGCGTCTGCCGCAGCGCGCCACGATCCAGCAACGGGAACCAGAACACCACGGTCAGGAAGGCCGCGACCAGCCCCACCGCCGAAAACAAGGCCATCTGCCGCAGGCCCGGAAACGGCGCAACACCGAGCGCCAGGTATGCCACGACGCTGGTGGACAGCGCCAGCGCCATGCCCGGCAGCAGGAACCGCATCACGGATGGCGGCGTGGCGCGCGGCATGGCCTGCCGGGTCACGAAGTAATGGATGCCGAAATCCTCGGCCACGCCGACCAGGCTGGCACCGAAGACCAGCGTGATCAGGTGCACGCGATCGAACACGATGGCCGTGGCGGAGATCGCCGCCGCCGTCCCGATCAATAGCGACAGGCCAACCAGCACGATCGGCCGCAGGGACCGGAACGCCAGCCAGACCAGCAGCAGCACCGCCGCCAGCGATCCCCAGCCGATCACGTTCATTTCCCAGTTGGCCTGCGCGGCCGCGGCCTCGGCGTGCAGCGGTATGCCGGCGGCCACCACGCGCACATCGGCATCGCCTTGCCGTGCCGCCACTTCCGCCGCATGCAGCAGGTCGCCGTAGCCGGTGCTGCCGGTGACCGAGAAGGCCGGCTTGGTGATGTGGTACGTCAACAGCGCCCATTCCCGGCCATCGCCCGTCAGCGCCGCCAGCCCGTCACGCTCGTGCACGCGGGTCACGGCGGCACGCGACAGCCACCAGTCCTGCCACAGCCCGAGCGGATCGGCCGCCCAATCGGTCAGGCGCGGGCCGGTCGACAACTGGTAGAGCCGGGTCAGCGCCTGCTGGGCGAGCGCATCGGGATTTGCGTGCTGCAATTGCTGGCGCTGCGTATCGGTCAGCAAGCGATCCCGCCACGGCCGGTAGAACGCCAGCGCGGCATCGAAATCGAACGCCGCGATCTTGTCGACCGGCTGCAGCAGATCGCCGCCCTGCGCCGTCGACTGGCGGAAGCGCTCGGCGGCCGCGCGCGTGCGCGCCCAGTCCGGACTGCCGACCAGCACCACGACCTCGCGCCCCACGCCATCGGCAAGGCGGCGCAGCACGCGATCCGCCGTGGCGGTGCGCTCGCTGGTTGGCAGCAGCGCCATCACATCCGTATCCAGGCGGGACGCACGCCAGAACTGCACCTGGTGCGCAACCAGCGCGAGCACCAGCAGCAGCCAGCCGATGGCCAGCGCGCGTTCGAGCCGGCTCAGGCCGCCCCGCATCGCCACCCCGTCCGCCACGTTACTCAAAGCGCTGCTCCTCCCCGGCGGTGAGCCTGGCGGCCGCTACCGGGTCGATCATCCTGACCACGGTGCTGTCGCCGCTGCCCTCCTCCAGGCGCACGTTGCGCACGTACTTGTCGCCCGCCAGTTCGATCCGCGTGAACACGCGGCGCATGCCGGCATCGGTCGGCGTCAGGGTCAGCGTCCAGCCGGCGTTGCCCACCAGCTTGCCGGTCACGTCGAAACGCGTGGCCAGCCCGCGCAGGTCACCGCGCAGCACGGCAATCATCGATTCGCCGACCACGCGCATGGCGGGCTGGGCGTCGGCCTGCATCTGCTGCTGCACGCGGCCGTCGGCGCCGCGCATGACCAGCTTCTCGGGCGTGACCAGAAGGCTCGACGGAAACGGATCGCGCGTGCTCCAGACCACGCCGCGTCCGCGCGCCAGCACGAAATCCCCGCGCGAAACCAGCGGATTGCTGAAGCCAGCCAGGCGGCGCGTCTGCTCGAACTGGCCACGAATCACGGGCGCGTCGGCCAGCCGTGCCGCCACGGCACCGAGCAGGTCTTCGGAGAACACGGGGGCCGCGGCCAGCAAGCCGGCTGCCATGGTCATCGCCATGGCCCCGCGCAGGAGATGGCGCCGCTTCACGGCTCGACTCCCAGTTTCTCGAGCAGGACCGGCGGGCACACGTACAGCATTTCCTGCGTGGCGATCTCCACGGCCACCTGGATCGAATAGCCCTTGGTCAGGCGCTGGCCGGACGCGGCGTCGCGGATCTCGTAGTCGATCCGGAGCCGGTTTTCCCACTCGACGATGGTGGCGCGGACGATCATCGACTGGCCATAGACCAGGGGCCGTACATACTTGACGCGCAGATCCACGACGGGCCAGGCGTAGCCGGAATCCCGCATCTGCGGATAGTCGTAGTCGATCTGCTGCAGCAGCGCGCAACGCGCCACCTCGAAATAGCGGATGTAGTTGCCGTGCCAGACCACGTTCATCGGGTCGAGGTCATGAAAGGCCGGCGTGAGGGTAATCTCGTGGCTGATAACTTTGGACATGGGGTTTCCGGTGGGCGGTGCGCGAGGCCGCTGGCCTATCGCGCATCCTGGCGACCGGCGCGGACCGGCTCATCCGCCCAGAAGTCGTAAAAGTTGAACCAGTCATAGGGCGACGTGACCAGAAGCGCCTCCAGCCAGGCGGCATAGGACGTGGCGAGCGCGGTCAGCGCGGCGTCACGGTTGGCACGTGGGAGCGTCACCGCGCGCGCAAGTTCCGTGAAACGCAGCAGGTGGCCATCGCCATGCCGCACGCAGCCCATCGCGAACAGCGGGCAGCGCATCAGCGATGCCAGCACGTACGGCCCCACCGGGAACCGGGCGGGCGTCCCCAGGAACGGGACCCGCACCGCACGGCCACCGTGGGCCGGAGCGCGGTCGCCGGCAATCGCCACGAATTCGCCCGCCTGCACCTTGGCGGCCAGTTCCAGTGCCGTGGCCGGCGAGATGTCATCTACCTGGTAGAGCTGCAGTCCGGACTGCGGATCCAGCCGGGAGAGGATGCGGTTGAAACGCTCGGCGTGCGCGGTATGGACCAGCACCGTCAGGCGCAGCCCCTGCCGCTGGTTGGCCAGCACGCGACACAGTTCCAGGCAGCCCATGTGGGCCGTCATGATGATGCCGCCCTGCCCGCTGGCGATCTGGTTGACCAGTACTTCGGGGCCTTCGCGCGTGACATTGCCGAAGCGGTACTGGCCGCCGATGGCCAGCAGCTTGTCCAGCAGCGTGTCCGCAAACGAAAACAAGTGGCGCAGCGTATGGCGCCACCCGGGCTGGGTCCCGACCGCGCCGGCCGTGGCCTGCACACGCGTGAGGTAGTCCAGCGAGGCCCGCCGCGCCAGCGGGTGCGTCAGCCAGTAGTACGTGACCACGGGATACAGCACTGCGCGGAACAGCGGACGGCCGAACACGCGATAGAGGCCGTACAGGCACCACACGCCCCACACGCAGGTGGCTTCACCGATGGTGCTCCAGTGCCGGGACGGCGCACGGCGCACCACGTCGGCCGTACGGGAGTTGCTCGCGCTCATGCCGGCCTCACCTTGCGCCACAGCAGGCGCGGCAGGCGCCAGACCATGCCGAAGAACAGCCGCGTATGCATGCGCGAGATCAGTACGTTGTCATGAAACGCCTTGAAGTGCGAGACGCCATCGGACGGATACGTGACGCGCGTGGGCACGTTGACGATGCGCACGCCGCGCCAGACCAGGTGCACCAGCACCTCGGTATCGAACTCCATCCGGCGGCCCAGCCGGACGTCGCGCATCAGCGCGGTCACGGCGGGCAAGGGATAGACGCGCAGCCCGCACATCGAGTCGCGCACGGCGAAGGACAACGTATTGATCCAGACCCAGACGTGCGTCAGGTAGCGTGCGTACAGCCGGTGGCGCGGCACGGAGGCATCGTAGACGGGATGGCCGCAAATCATGGCGGCGGGATCGGCCTCGGCGAGCGCCAGGAATTGGGGAATGCAATCGGCATCGTGCTGGCCATCCGCATCGATCTGCAGCGCGTGCGTGTAGCCCAGCCGGGCGGCTTCCGCGAAGCCCGCCATGATCGCGCCGCCCTTGCCCTGGTTCTGCGTCAGGCGCACCAGCCGGATGCGGTCCGGATGCGCGGCGGCAATCTCGCGCAGCACGGCCTCGCAGGCCGGGCTGCTGCCATCGTCGACCAGCAGGCATGGCAGCGGGTGCACGAGGATCGCGTCGACCATGGCACCGATGGCGCCTTCGTGGTCATAGACCGGAACCAGTACGACGGGACGGAATGCGGGGGTCATGATGCCTCGGGATGGAAGACGATCTTGCCGCTGGCATGCGGGCCCGCAGCCGACGTCAGCCGGAAGCCCAGCACGCGCGATTCGGGCTGCCATGTCAGCGCCATTTGCACGGTGCTGCCGGGCTGGATCACCGCCTGGAACTTCAGGGTATCGAGCCGCGCAAAGCGGTCGCGCGCGGGCACGGGCAGCCGCTGTGGCGCGATGGCCATGACCCAGTCCACCTGCGCCACGCCAGGCACGATCGGCGTGCCGGGAAAATGGCCGTCGAAAATGGCAAGGTCTTCGGTGATATCGAGCGATGCCGTCACCGAACCGCCGCCAGCACCATCGACATTGCCCTCCGCACCGATCCAGCGAACCGCCGGCAGGGTCCGGCGGAACACGTCGCGCAGCATCGCTTCCGTGGTCTTGCCCTGCGCATTGCAGGGCAATGCCGCGAGGAACGCCCAGCGGCGCGGCAGCGCCACGGGGTCGATGGCATCGGCAAGGTGCCTGCGCAGCGCCGTGGTCAGCGCGGCGCGGCCTTCGCCATCGAGCATCGCCTGCCCCGCCTCCGTCGGCACGATTGCGGCCGCCACGCGCGTCCCCACGTCGAGCTCGATCATGGTCACGCGGGCTTCCCGCACGAACGCCGACAACGCGAACCGTTGCTCGATCTGCGTCAGCGAAACACGCTTCTCCTCGATCTTGACGATGCGGTCGGCGCGTCCGGCCAGCACGAAGCTGTCGTCGCCGGCAGGGAGCGCGCGGTCGGCGCAGACATACCAGTCGTCGTCGGCGAGGTGCGCCGAGCGTACGGCGAGGAACCCGTCCTGGAGTCGCCACGCAATGCCGGGCAGCGCTGTCCAGCGGTCGGCCTGCACCGCGCGCTGGCGCCATGCGATGCCACCGGTCTCGGAACTGCCGAAGACTTCGATCGGCGACCGGCCCGTGAGGCGCAGCGCCTCGGTCGCGGCCTCGGGCGGCAACGGGCCGCCGGACGAGAACACCGCACGCAGCACCGGGCGCGTGGCCGGCCAGTCGAGCGCCTCCGGCATCCGCTTCAGGTGCGCCGGGCTGCTGATCAAGATGGCGGGATGCGTGTCGTCGATGCAGGCGCGGACGACTTCCTCATGGAACGCCAGCCGCGTGACCGGCATCGGGCGCCCCGCCGCCAGCGGCCAGAGCACCGTGAACAAGAGGCCATAGATATGCTGGTGCGAGACCGTGCCCAGCACGCGTACGTCGGCAGGCAGGTCGCCACCGAACGCCTGCTGGAGCGTGTGGACTTCGGCATCGAGCTGCGCCAGGCGCTTGTCGATCGCGCCGGGCACGCCGGTGGAACCGGAGGTGAACAGCGTGATCCACGTATCGTGGGTGGCCAGCGGGGGCCAGTCGAAGGCTCCGGCGTCCCCATCCGGCGCGGATGGCTGCAGGCCATCGGGCAATTCCCCGGCCAGCCCGTCGGCATGACCGCGCAATGCCGCGAGGGTTTCCTGACGCGTATCGCCGGGTAGCACGACATGCTTGCCGGCGTGCCAGGCCCCGAGCAGTGCGGCCGCGAATTCGGCGGTACGCTCGATGTAAAGCGCCCAGCGGTGTCCCGGTGCAGCGGCAAACATGCGGCGCCAAGCCGCGGCGCGGGCGACAAAATCGCGCGCATCGAGCGATGGACCGCCTCCGCGCGCCACGTCGCGCACATCGCCTTGGGCAGCGCGGGCAGCCAGCGCCGCCATGACGCCGCCGACGCCAGACCAGTTGGCGTTGACACGCTCAACCATGGCGCCCCTCCTCCGCGTTGCGTGCCATCACGCGTTGCCGCACCAGCCATTCGCCGGCGAACATCGCGCCGATCAGCCCATAGGCGATGGCGCCGTTGTACAGCGCCCAGATGCGGTCGCTGGCCCCCACAGCGGTGATGGCGGCCACGGTGCCGTTGCAGACGAAAAAGATGCACCACGCCTGCGTGACGCGGCGTGTATAGGCCACGCCGCTAGGCCGCAGGTCGGGCTCGCGCAGGCGCGCGAGGCGCTCGACCAGCGTGGGCGGGTGGCGCAGGCTCCAGCCAAAGACGCCGAGCATCGCCACGTTGACCAGTACGGGATAGAGCTTGAGCGGCAACGCGTGATCGGATGCCAGCACAATCACGGCCAGGCCACCGGCCAGCAGCGCCATCGCGCGCCAGCCCGCCTGCCGGCTGGTGCCGGCCCGCAGCAGCGCGAGCGCGACCAGCGCCAGCGCCATCACGCGCGGCGAAAAGTGCTGCAAGCCCAGATACACCACCACCGGGTAGGACAGCGTCAGCAGTCCCAGCCCCCATTTGCGCCAGGCCATGCGCGGGTCAGGCGGTGGCCGGCGAGTCGATCAGCTGCGCCAGCGCCTGCACCACGTCCTGCACGGTGCGCACGGACTTGAACTGCTCCGGCTTGAGCGGCTTGTTCAGCATCGGCTTGAGTTTGACCAGCAGGTCGACGGCGTCGATGCTGTCAATGTCGAGGTCGTCATACAGCCGGGCCTCGGGCGTGATGCGATCAGGCGCGATCTCGAAGGTTTCTTCGAGAACCGCCGCCACGCGCGCGAAGATTTCGTCTTGCGTCATGGTAAGGGCTCCATGTTGCCGGCCAGTCCTGTCCGGCCGGTTCGATCGATTCAGTCGGTTCGGTCGGTTCGCGTCAGGCCGGGGCCTGGCCACGCTGCGACGCCACGAACGCCGCCAGGGCAGAAACGCTGGCAAAGCGCGCGCGAATCTCTTCCTTGTCGCCGTTCATCGTGATGCCGTAGCGCTTCTGCAGCGCGAGGCCCAGTTCCAGCGCGTCGATCGAGTCGAGGCCCAAGCCTTCGATGAACAGCGGCGCCGTGGTGTCGATATCGTCCGCCGCCACATCCTCGAGGGACAGCGACGAGATGATCAGTTCCTTGATTTCTTGCTCAAGCGCCTTCACGGCGGATCTCCCTGGAGAAAAACTCTGATAGTGACTGGGTCAGCTGGCGCACGGCCATGGCGTCGTCCGTGCCCGCGGGCACCCAGTCCGCCACGTTCACGTCGGGGCGAACGTCGATGACGAACCGTGGCCGGCGCACCGGCACGTGGTACCACTTCTCGCCCTTGGTCAGCGTGGGCGGTTCACAGCGGATGACGACCGGCGTCAGCGCAAAGCCACCGCGCACGGCCACGTTGGCCGCGCCGCGCTGCAATTGCAGCGGCTGGCCCGGTCGTGTGCGGGTGCCTTCCGGAAAAATGATGAGGTTGTTGCCGGCCCGCAGCGATGCGATGCAGTCGTCCACCATGGCGGCGCCGCTGTCATTGCGCACCCAGCCGGTGGCCAGCACGGGGCCGCGCGTGAACGGATTGCGCACAAGGCCGGACTTGACCACGCAGTCGGCGCGACGCGTCAGCGCCATCAGGAAGACGACATCGATCAGCGACGGATGGTTGGCCACGATCAGCAGTCCGTTGCGTTGCAGGCGATCGGCATGGCGAATTTCGAATCGGATCACGCCCACCGTATGCATCAGCCACAGGAACAGGCGGAATGCGTGGTGCACGACGCCGCGGCTGGCGCGCTGGCGCGCCTCGACGGACCACGGCAGCAGCGACAGCACCGGAAACACGAGCACGCGCAGGAACAGCCCGCCCACGCCGAAGCTGGAAAAGCAGAAGCCGGTGGCGCACACGCGCCAGGCGCGGTCGATCCGTTCAACCATGGCGTTGCCACCTCCAGGTCGCGCGCTCGCCGCAGTGGCGTAGTTCGGGCTCGCCGGCCAGCATGAAGCGCAGGACGTCGAGCCCGTGCGGCAGGATGGGATGGGCGGTGTCAGGGTCCGCGCCGGTGCGGGCGGCTTCCACCTCCAGACGCCACAGTGGCTCGCCGGCACGCGGCCGGCCAATGCGCCAGGCCCAGCCAAACAGGCAGCCGGGTTCGTCGGCGAACTCGGCATAGGCTTCGGGCAACGGGGCGTCGTAACAGACCAGCAGGACGTCTTCGGCGCCGTCGGCCAGCAGGCCGCAGGCCTCTACCACGGCGGTCTCCACGGTGTCCCGCCCGGCCGCCAGGGCCTGGAGGTTGGAGGCATCGCCACGGTCGATCGTAAACATCGCGCCAATGGCGTTGTGTACGGACAAACCGAACGCGGTTGGCGACAGCGGCTGCGCGGCAGCCAGTTCGCTCAGCATTTCGAAGGCGCGGCGGGTATCGCCGTGGCGGGAAGCAAACACGGCGGGCATGGCCGGCGTGTGCTCGGGGGTGATGTCGTAGGCGGGATGCAGCGCGGCGCGGCCGATGGCATTGACGCGCCGACGCAACATCGGCGCCATCGCGGCGAGTGTGGGCAAGTCCGAGCCGTCGGGCAGCCAGGGAGCCTGGCTCCATGCCTGCCATGCTTCAGGAGACTGCAATGCCGGCGCACAGGCCGCCCATGCGCGAATTCCGAATTCCATTGCCATGCCGTGCGCGGTGGGTGGAAAGTGAGCCCGGCGCCCCGCCCGATGCGTTTGGCGACACGACGTCTGGACGCGATGCACGCGCACCAGACCACGCGCCAAGGCGCGACCCGGGGATAACTCCGTATTTCCCTGAAATTAATATCGAAATCCGAGGATTTCGCCGAATTTAGTTATTTAACCACCCGATGGCCGAGATCTGGATCGACCACATCGAATCAGTGCCGAAGGATGCGGCCCGTAGACTTAACGGCCGGCACCAGACATTACTGAGCCGCCGTGTCGGGGGGTATTGGCGGGGCCGGAGCTGGGCCGGCGACCCCCGCCCAAAGTCGGGTATGCCACCAGCGCGGCGAACTTCGCCCCACTTTTTTTGTCAGGGCCGAATTCTCGCATAAAGCGGCGCGCTCAGGCTATGCAGGAAAGTAAGCGGGGTGCGCAAATGTAACGAGGGCGGGACAGCCCTTGTATGGCCGCCCCGCCCTGTCAAATGGGTCCGATCCGGAACGATAGCAGGCGCTCAGGGCGCCGGCAGGATCTTGCCCGAAACCTCACCAAAGCCCACCCGGAATCCGTCGCCCTGGCACCAGCCGGTCATAATGACGCTGTCGCCATCTTCCAGGAACCCGCGGCGGCTGCCATCGGCCAGCGTCAGGGGCTCGGCACCGTTGCGCGTGGCCTCCAGCAAGCTGCCATAGGAGTCAGGCGTGGTGCCGCTGATGGTGCCGGAGCCCATCAGGTCCCCAACCCGCACATTGCAGCCGGACACCGTATGGTGGGCCAGCTGTTGCGCCATGGTCCAGTACATCGCCTTGAAGTTGGTTCGGCAGATGGTCGCCGCCGCCGGCGCACCGGCCGGCCGCAGCGCAACTTCCAGTGCGATGTCGTAGGCGTTCCGGGTTTTTTGCCGGAGGTAGGGCAACGGCTCCGGTGACTGGGCCGGGTTGTCGCGGCGGAACGGCTCCAGCGCGTCCATCGTCACCACCCACGGCGAGATTGACGTGCCGAACGTCTTGCTGTTGAACGGACCCAGCGGCACGTATTCCCATTGCTGGATATCGCGTGCGCTCCAGTCGTTCAGGATCACCATGCCGAACATGTGCGCCGGCGCATCCGCCGTGCTCACGGGTTCGCCCAGCTCGGACGGCTTGCCGACGATAAAGCCCATCTCCAGCTCGTAGTCCAGCTTGCGGCACGGGCCAAAGATGGGGCGCGCTTCGTTGGGCAGCTTGATCTGGCCATTGGGCCGGCGCAGTGCCGTGCCGCTTACCACCACGGAACTGGCGCGGCCGTTGTAGCCAATCGGGATTTCCAGCCAGTTCGGCAGCAGCGCATTCTCGGGATCGCGGAACATGCGGCCAACGTTGGTCGCATGCTCGCGCGACGAGTAGAAATCCGTGTAGCCCGGAATCTCGACCGGCAGGTGGAGCGTGGCGGCGGCCATCGGCACCAGCACCTTGTCGCGCAGTGCCGCGTTGCCGGAAAGCGCCGCGTCGGCATCGGACAGCAGCGCGGTCAGGCGCGCGCGCGTTTCCGTCCACACGGGCTTGCCCAGCGCGATAAATCGATTGAGGCTGGCTTCTGCAAAGGCGCCCTTCGCGGCGACGGGAAGCAGGCCGGCGTCATCCAGCGCGGCCAGGTCGAGCACATACGTGCCAATCGCCACGCCCACGCGCGGTGACTGGCCGTTCGCCGAAAAAACGCCATACGGCAGGTTCTGCAACGGGAAATGGGTCAGGCCGTCGTTGGCCGATTCGACCCAGCTGGTCTTGGGGGCAGTCATCGTTAAAACTCCGGAAATCAGCGCACGTTCGGGTTGAAATGCTTCTTCAGGCCTTGCCAGCAGGTGTAGTAGTCATGCTGCAGCTGAGCCGACTCCGCCGCGTACGGCGTGGGCCGGATGACGCCCGGGGTTTCGAACATGAACGCCATGGTGTCGGTGATGTGGTGCGGCGCGCTGGTATCCGCCGCCGTGGCGCGTTCGAAGGTCTCCGCATCGGGACCGTGGCCGCTCATGCAGTTATGCAGGCTGGCGCCGCCCGGAGCGAAGCCCTCGGCCTTCGCATCGTAGACACCGGCAATCAGGCCCATGAACTCGCTGGCCACGTTGCGGTGGAACCAGGGCGGACGGAATGTGTTCTGGGCGGGCAGCCAGCGCGGGCCGAAGATCACGAAGTCGATGGTGTCCACGCCGGGCGTGTCCGAAGGCGCCTGGAGCACCAGGAAGATCGACGGATCCGGATGGTCGAAGCTGATCGAACCGATGGTGTTGAAGCGTCGCAGGTCGTATTTGTATGGCGCGTAGTTGCCGTGCCACGCCACCACGTCCAGCGGTGAATGGCCGATATCGGCACGCCACAGGTTGCCCTGGAACTTCGCCACCAGCTCGAACGTGCCTTCGCGGTCTTCGTAGCGGGCTACCGGCGTGAGGAAGTCGCGCGGGTTGGCGAGGCCATTGGAGCCGATCACGCCCAGGTCCGGCAGCTTGAAGAGCGCGCCGTAGTTTTCGCAGATATAGCCGCGCGCTTCGCCGTCGGGTAACTCGACGCGGAAACGCACGCCACGCGGGATCACCACGATTTCTTGCGGCTCAACGGCCAGCCGGCCCATCTCCGTCTCGATCAGCAGGCGCCCCTGCTGCGGCACGATCAGCATCTCGCCGTCGGCGTTATAGAAAAAGCGATCCTGCATCGGCCGATTGGCCAGATACAGGTGGAGGCCGCAGCCGGTCAGCGCTTCCGGGCCACCATTGCCGGCCATGGTGACGATACCGTCGACGAAGTCCGTCGGCGCCGCAGGCATGGTGGGCGGGCTCCAGCGCATCTGGTTGGGCGACGGGGGTACCTCGTCGAAACGGCTGAGCCAGCGGCCCTGATCGATGCGGGTGAATGGTTTGTGCATCGCCGCCGGACGGATGCGATATAGCCACGAGCGGCGATTGTGGGCGCGCGGCGCAGTGAATGCCGTGCCGGACAGTTGTTCGGCATACAGGCCGTATGGGGCGCGCTGGGGCGAGTTTTGCCCGACGGGCAGCGCCCCCGGCAAGGCCTCCGTGGCGAACTCGTTCGCAAAGCCGGACAGGTAGCCGGCGGTGGTGTCCGCCACGTTCAGTTGGGTCTGGGTCATGAAGTCTTCCTCTCGCATCCGGCGGCACGCTGGCCACCTTGCCTTGGCGCTACTTTCCTGGCGCTATGTTTTTGACGCTGCTTTCCTGGCGCGGATGCCTTCGCGCACCTGGAACAATGCCGGCAGTTCGCCGGGCAAACCTGCGGATGTTGTCTCCGCTCTTCTCATGTCGCCACGTTCACGCCATGCCGGGTCAGCGCATGAAATTACGAATAGCGAAATCGATTTACCATATCGTAATCACGGTTCTGACGCATGTCAAACCACAAATACAGTAGGCGAACGTGGCGTGACCTGGGCTGCGCACGTCAGACGCCGGGGGAAATCAGGTAAGGAAAAACGGGGGCGGATCGGTGAAACCGCGGGAACGGAAAGGAATGCGGGGGGCGAAGCGAGGGGATGCGGGAGAGACAAGCAGATCGACATGCGATTCCGCAGCGCGGCGTCGCACACACTGCCGGGATCGACAGTGCCGAACCGCACTCAGGCGGCAAGACGCCGGACAAACCGACACGACGGGTTGCGTCGCGTCAGGCTTATCCGACAATGGGTATCCGGCAACCCTGCGGGACGGTGTCCCGCCTGATTGCAACGGACACGGCAGACATCACATGGGCTTGTGGCCCTCCCCGGCATTGGGTCCGGGGCCGAATCCGCCTGACGCGGGCGCCGCGGCAGCCGGGGCCGCGGCGGCCGGCTGGCCGGCCATCGAGGCTGCTGTGACGCCGCCATTGCGGCTGGCGATGAATGCGTTTACGTCTGCGGCAAGATGCTGCGGAGCCAGTACGACTTCCAGACCAAGCGCCTCACAGGCCGCAAGGAAGGTTGACATACGCGGATCGGCCTGACCCGACTCTGCCCGCAGATAGGCTTCGCGGGAAATCCCGGCCTTACGGGCGACGTCCTCCTGCTTGAGCTTGCGCGCTCGACGCAACGCCCGCAGTTGCCGGAACGGTTCGCTAGCGCCTCTTGGCACGGCTGTACTGTTCATGTCGGTCTCCAGTCACCAGTGAAAAAAAAGTGCGCGGACGTGCATTCGAGTATAGAGCACGTAAAGCGTTCCGTAAGGTCATGTGTGGAACACTTTTGCAGATTTCTTATGATGGCTTGATCTCGCCGTTTGGACCCTCGTCCAAAAGACGGATAAAGCACAACTTCCTCCTCCCGCCATCACATAACGGGACCGTCCGCTTTGCGTTGACGTCACATCAGTATTGTCGATGTGTGGAGTAAGGCAAGTTGACAAACCGACCGGTCGTGCTAATCTGCATTCCATGCAGAAAGGCCAACTCACTCGCACCGCCATCATCGAACAAGCACTCCTGTCGGCCACCCGGGTCGGCTTCGAGCAGCTTTCGCTCGCCGATCTGGCGGCGGACACGAACATGTCCAAGAGCGGACTGTATGCGCATTTCAAGTCGAAAGAGGCGCTGCAGGAGGCCGTGCTGGACCGCGCGGCGGAGCGCTTCAGCGAGATCGTCGTCCAGCCAGCGATGCGGCAGCCACGCGGCATTCCGCGTCTGCAAGGTCTGTTCGACGGCTATATGGTGTGGCTGGGCGGGACGGTGACGGAAGGTCGGTGCCTCTTCATGGCGCTGTCCCAGGAATACCGTGACAAGCCCGGCATTATTCGCGACAAGGTGGTGCAGTCGTTCAAGGACTGGCACAGCACGATCGGCCGAGTGATCAATGACGCGGTCGACGAGGGCGATCTTCGCGCGGACACCGATCCGCGTCAGTTCGCGTTCGAGATGGCCGGCATCGGCATGTCATTCCAGTCATCGTTCAAGCTGATGGGCCGCAGTGACGCCGAAGCGATGGCGCGACGCGCGTTTGCCAGGTTGCTGAGCGACGTGCGGACGGCGCAAGCCGCAGAACCGGCGTCCGCAAACTGAGATTCGGGACGGCGCCAGCGTCGTCCGCCAGGTTTTCCAGCCGATGCGCACAGGGCATGCGCGCGGTGTATCCAACGACATTTTTGTCGTCTTTTATTGCCCGAAAAATAGCACGACTGGTCGGTCGTAGATTACAAAAAATGACACAGTCAGAGCAACTGTGCCGCCGATCGCGTTGACAAGAGATCAGTTGGAGGTGTTCGCCGTGTCGCAAGTGCTGTCTTCTGCATCCCCACCAGGCGCCGTCGCGCCATCCGATGAAACAGGGATCGATCGTCCGTCGCCCGCCGTTTCCCCGGTCAAACGTTTTCAAACTATCGCTCTGGCCTGGCAAAGATTGCGTTGGCAGACCGGTGGATGGCTCCATCCCGCCGCCACTGCGCGAGCACTGGAGCGTCTCTGGTTCAGTCCCCCGCGCAGCAAGACCAGTGGCCCGGGCCTGCGCCTGCTGGATTCCGCACGCAGCGAGTGGGCGCTGGTGACCGGCCAGGGGGCCAGCCGGCGCGTGCGCGTGTACCGCTGGGGCAGCCAGGGTCCAGTAGTCCTGCTCGCCCACGGATGGGGCGGCAATGCCGGCCAGTGGCACGCAGTCGTCCACGCATTGCTTGCCGCCGGAATGCGCGTGGTGGCGTTCGACGCCCTCTCGCATGGTGCATCGGATGCCGGCGCTCGCGGGCAGGACCAGACTTCCATCCTGGAGATGACTCGCTCCCTGCTTGCCGTGGCCTGGCACGTGGGGCCGGTACATGCTGTCATCGCGCACTCGCTGGGTGGGGCCGCCGCGGCGCAGGCGATTCGCGAAGGCTTGCCGCTGAAGGGCGCGGTGATGATCGGCTCCCCAGCGGACATGTACAGCGCCTGCTCGACGCTGGCCTGGCAACTGGGCATCGCCCCGCACGTGCTGGCGCGCATGCAGCGCCGTAGCGAACAATGGCTGGGCACGTCCTGGTCGACCTTCAACGTGCCCGATATCGGCCGGACCCGGCCCGTGCCCCCCGTATTGGTCGTCCACGATCGGCACGACAAGGAAGTGCGATGGGAAGACGGCGCCGCCATTGCTGGTGCCTGGCCACAGGCTCGGCTCGTGACGACGACAGGCCTGGGACACCGGCGAATACTGCAGGACGACGGGGTGATCGAGCAGGTGGCGCGCTTCGTGACAGACCTGACCTCGACGGCGCCGACGCCGGCGTCGCAAGGGGTTGCTGCGGGCACGGCACTTCCCGTCTGATTCCCCTTTCTCCCCTTTTCCTGATAGCAGGAAAACCGAGGGCCGGCGCTGCGCGAGCAGCCCGGCCCTTTCTATTGGTTTCCTCAACGCTTGGCGGTTAATTGCGAATATCACACCAACAGCAGTACCCGCAAACCCGCCGCTTCAGGCACTTCAAGGTTGCAACCACTGCGTCGATTTGCGCCACCGCTTTGGCCGGTGGGCGCGATCAATCCGCCCGCGACCGACCATTTACCGCCCTTGGCGCGCGATATGCGTCAACGCGCAATGGTTCCCTGGCCGGCACGCACCCAGCTTGCTTGCGTCGCGATGGCTCCGGCCCGGAACCCGTCGCCACCATGCCAGCGCGCAGTCGGCGGCGTGTCATGAACCTGCCGGAGATCATCATGACCCGATACATCGTGCTTGCCAGCTTTACCGACCAAGGCATCCGTGCCGTCAAGGACACGACCAAGCGCGCGGCCTACGTCCGCGAAATGGGACAGCAGTTCGGCGTGCAAATGAAAGATATCTACTGGACGCTAGGCGCCTACGACCTCGTGCTGACGCTGGAGGCTCCCGATGACGCGACCATGACCGCATTCGGGCTGTCAATCGGCCAGGCCGGCAATGTCCGCACCCAAACCCTGCGGGCCTTCTCGATGGACGATATGAACGACATCCTCGCCAAGATGAAGTGAAGGCAGCGCGGGCCCGCCGTTACTGCTCCGGGACGGTGGCGGGCCCTTCCCTGCCCGCTTGCCTCGGCTGACGGCAGGGCGTCAGAACCCCGACAGCACAAGCTTGCCGATGGTCTGGCCGCCTTCGAGCAGGGCGTGCGCGCGACGCAGGTTGGCCGCGTTGATCGTGCCCAGATTCTCGCCCACGGTGGTCTGCACCCGGCCAGCGTCGATCAGTCTCGCCACCTCGTTGAGCAACCGGTGTTGCGCGATCATGTCCGGCGTGCCGAACATCGCGCGCGTGAACATGAATTCCCACACGAACGTGGCGCTCTTGCTCTTGAGCAGGCCCACCGGCAACTCACGGGCATTCTCGACGATCGAGCAGATCTTGCCTTGCGGGGCGATGGCGTCGGCCATGGCGTTGAAATGGCGATCCGTGTCGTTGAAGCAAAGGATGTAGTCGACGTTTTCAAACCCGAGCGCACGCAGCTGCGCCGGGATATCGCCACGGTGGTCGATCGTGTGGTCTGCCCCCAGGCGGCGGCACCAGGCTTCCGACTCCGGCCGTGACGCCGTGGCAATCACGGTCAGGCCGGCCAACACCTTGGCCAGCTGGATGCCGATCGACCCCACGCCGCCCGCACCGCCGATGATCAGCACCGATCGGCCGGCATCCTCGCCCTTGGGCGAGACGCCCAGGCGATCGAACAGCGCCTCCCACGCGGTGATCGCGGTCAGCGGCAATGCCGCCGCCTGCGAGAAGTCCAGCGAGGCCGGCTTGTGGCCCACGATACGTTCATCGACGAGATGGAACTCGCTGTTGGTCCCCGGCCGCGTGATGCTGCCGGCGTAGAACACGGGATCGCCCACCTTGAACAGCGTGACGTCCGGACCCACGGCCACCACCGTTCCGGCGGCATCCCACCCCAGCACGCGCGGCGCGTCCTCGACCTTTTCCTTCGGCGCGCGGACCTTGGTGTCCACGGGATTCACGGCAATTGCCTCCACCTTGACCAGCAGGTCGCGCCCGGTGGCAACGGGCTGGGCGATCTCCACGTCGACGAGCGACAGGGGGTCGTTGATGGGCAGGTAACGGGTCAGGCCGATAGCTTTCATGGCAGGCATCCTTTCCGGGGATATGAGCAGATGCCTGCATGGTAATCGACCGCGATCCAAACGATTAGCGGGAAAATTCCGCAATCACTTTCCCGGTTTTCCGGAAACTCACCGAACTACTGGCGCCAAAGGCGCCAGGATCTGGCCGCCGCCAAAGCTGAGCTGCGCAGGCACCTCACCCCCAAGCGTCATCCGGACCGCACAGTACTTGAACTCCGGAATCTTGCCGAACGGGTCCAGAACCGGGTTAGTCAGCTTGTTGATGGCCGCCTCGTAGTAGCAGAACGGCACGAACACGGCACCGCGCGGCGTCCCGTCGTCGGCACGGGCGTACAGCGACACGCACCCGCGCCGCGAGGCCAGCGTGATGACATCGCCCGGCTGCGCGCCCAGCGCGGCCAGGTCCAGCGGATGCACCAGTGCCACGGGATCCGGCTCGATCGCGTCCAGCACGCCGGCGCGCCGCGTCATGCTGCCCGTGTGCCAGTGCTCCAGCTGGCGCCCGGTGATCAGCACGACGGGGTACTCCGCATCGGGCCGTTCGGCGGCCGGAATGATGTCGGCCGGCACAATGCGCCCGCGCCCGGTCGCGGTCGGGAAGTGATCAGTGAAAATCACCGGCTCGCCCGGATCGCCCTCGGCCCGGCACGGATACGTTACCGCGTGCTCGCGCTGCAGCCTCTCCCAGGTCACACCGGCGATACTCGGCATGGCCCGCCGCATTTCATCGAAGACATCCGCCACGGCGGCGGCGGCGTTGCCATGTCCGTAATCCCAGGGCAAACCGAGCCGCGCCGCCAGCTCGCACAGGATCCACAGGTCCTGGCGCGCCTGGCCGGGCGGCTCCAGCGCCTGGCGCCCCAGCTGCACGGTGCGATCGGTATTGGTGAACGTCCCGGTCTTCTCCGGGAATGCCGACGCCGGCAGCACCACGTCCGCCAGGCAGGCGGTCTCCGTCAGGAAGATGTCCTGCACCACCAGGTGGTCGAGCGCCGCCAGGGCCTCGCGGGCATGCTGGGCGTCCGGATCGGACATCGCCGGGTTTTCACCCATGATGTACATGCCGCGCACCGAACCGGCCTCGATGGCCTGCATCACCTCCACCACCGTCAAGCCAGGCTGCGGGTCCAGCGGGGTTCCCCATAGCGCCTCGAAGGCGGCCATGGCGACGGGATCGTCGACGCGCCGGTAGTCGGGATACATCATCGGGATCAGCCCCGCATCGGACGCGCCCTGCACGTTGTTCTGCCCGCGCAGCGGATGCAGCCCGGTCCCGGGCCGGCCGATCTGGCCCGTCATCAGCGCCAGCGCGATCAGGCAGCGCGCGTTATCGGTGCCGTGCACATGCTGCGATACGCCCATGCCCCACAGGATCATCGACGCCCGGGACGTGGCATAGAGCCGGGCCACCTCGCGAATCGTCTCCGCATCGATCCCGCACACCGGCGCCATGACTTCCGGACTGTAGGGGGCCACGTTACGCACCAGGTCCTCATAGCCGATGGTGCGCGAGGCGATGAATCCGGCGTCGACCAGCCCCTCCTCGACGATGACATGCATCATCGCGTTGAGCAGCGCCACGTCGGTATCGGCCTGGAACTGCAGGTAGCGATGGGCATAGCGCGCGAGGTCCGAGCGCCGCGGATCGGCCACGATCAGCCTGGTGCCATTGCGCACCGCGTTCTTGATCCAGCTGGCCGCCACCGGATGATTGACCGAGGGATTGGCGCCGATCAGCAGCACCACCTCCGCGCGACCCACATCCATCACGGGATTGGACACCGCTCCCGAGCCGATGCCCTCCAGCAGCGCCGCCACCGACGACGCGTGGCACAGGCGCGTGCAGTGATCGACATTGTTGCTGCCAAACCCGGTCCGCACGAGCTTCTGGAACAGGTACGCTTCCTCGTTGCTGCACTTCGCAGAGCCAAATCCGGCCAGCGCCCGGCCGCCATGGGTATCGCGGATCCGGGCCAGGCCACCCGCGGCCAGCGCCAGCGCCTCGTCCCAGGTTGCCTCGCGGAAAACCTCCATCACGCGATCGGGATCCAGCACGATGTCCGCCGACTTCGGCACGCCCTCCCGCCGCACCAGCGGCACCGTCAGCCGGTGCGGATGCTGCGCATAGTCAAACCCGTACCGCCCCTTCACGCACAATCGCTGATGGTTGGCCGGGCCGTCCCGGCCTTCGACAAACAGGATCCGGTTGTCCTTGACGTGGTAGGTCAGCTGGCAGCCCACGCCGCAATACGGGCAGACCGAGTCGACCTGCTTGTCCGGCACGGCCAGCGCCGCATCGCGAGCCGGCATCAGCGCCCCGGTCGGACAGGCCTGCACGCACTCGCCGCAGGCCACGCAGGTGGACGCGCCCATGGGGTCGGCCATGTCGAAGACGATGCTGGCCTGGTCACCCCGGAATGCCAGCCCGATGACGTCGTTGGCCTGCTCGTCGCGGCAGGCCCGCACGCAGCGCGTGCACTGGATGCAGGCATCCAGGTTGACGGCGATCGCCGGATGCGACAGATCGGCGCGCACGGCATCGCGCGGCGCAAAGCGTGGCTTGCCCACCGCCAAGCGGGCGGCCCATTCCTCCAGCTCACTGTGACGCGTGTAATGCGTTTCGGGCATGTCCGACTGCAGCAACTCCAGCACCATGCGCTGGGCCCGGCGTGCGCGGTCGGAATCGGTCCGCACCGTCATGCCCTGCGCGGGCGCGCGGCAGCAGGACGGCGCCAGCACGCGCTCGCCATCGATCTCGACCATGCAGGCGCGACAATTGCCGGCGGCATCGAGCCCCTCCTTGTAGCAGAGGTGCGGCACATCGATGCCTTCGCGCTGGGCCACCTGCAGCAGCGTCTCGCCCGGGCGCGCGGTGACGTCGCGGCCATCGATCCGGAACGAGATATCAGCATCGGAAGATGCCTGGACGAGCGCGTGTTCGGCGCGGGTCAGTGCATTCATGGCTGGCCCTCCCCGGCCGAAAGCTCATGCGGAAAGTAACGGATTACGCAGTCCACCGGATTCGGCGCCGCCTGCCCAAGCCCGCAGATCGATGCATCGCGCATGACGGCCGACAGGTCCGCCAGCGTCTCCACATCCCATTGCGGCTGGCGGATCAGTTCCAGCGTCTTGGCGGTGCCGGCACGGCAAGGCGTGCACTGGCCGCAGGACTCGGTCCGGAAAAAATGCATCAGGTTGCGCGCGGCGTCGACCGCGCGGTCCTGGTCGGACAGGATCACGACCGCCGCCGAACCGATAAAGCAGCCGTACGGCTGCAGCGTATCGAAATCGAGCGGGATGTCACCCATCGCGGCAGGCAGGATGCCGCCCGACGCGCCGCCCGGCAGATAGCCGTAGAACGCGTGGCCGTCCAGCATGCCGCCGCAGTATTCGTCGATCAGCTCCCGCACGGTGATGCCGGCGGGCGCCACATGCACGCCGGGCCGGCGCACGCGGCCGGACACCGAGAACGACCGCAGGCCCTTGCGTCCGTGCCGGCCCTGTCCGGCAAACCAGTCGGCGCCCTTTTCGACGATCTCGCGCACCCAGTACAGGGTCTCGAAGTTGTGTTCCAGCGTCGGCCGCCCGAACAGCCCGACCTGCGCCACGTAGGGCGGGCGCAGCCGGGGCATGCCCCGCTTGCCTTCGATCGACTCGATCATGGCCGATTCCTCGCCGCAAATATAGGCGCCGGCGCCACGCCGCAGGTGAATCTCGGGCAGGTCCGGGATGGGCGGGTCCTCGCGCAACTGGCGCAGCGCCGCGGTCAATACCGCGCGGCAGCCGGCGTATTCATCCCGCAGGTACACGTAGATCTCCGCCACCTCGGTCACCTGCGCGGCAATCAGCATGCCCTCCAGGAATCGGTGCGGATCCCGCTCCAGGTAGACCCGGTCCTTGAACGTGCCCGGTTCGCCCTCATCGATATTGACGGCCATCAGCCGCGGCGCGGGCTCGGCCCGCACGATCCGCCATTTGCGCCCGGTGGGAAAACCCGCCCCGCCCAGACCGCGCAAGCCGGAATCCTCCATCGTGCGGATCAGCGCGTCGGCGTCCGTCTGCCCGCTGGCGAGCGCCTGCAACAGGCGATATCCGCCTTGCGCGCGATACGTGCGATCGTCGATCCAGGGTTCCGGGTCGTGCCGCACGGTGCCGGCCGTCACGCAGGCCTGGACGGCGTCTTCACTGGCCCTGTCCACGGGATGCTGGCCAACCAGCACGGCCGGCGCGCGTTCGCAGCGGCCGATGCACGGCGCCGCCACCACGCGGACATCCGCACCAAGCAGCGCCGGCAACCGGTCCAGCAGCGGCCGCGCCCCGGACATTTCGCACGCGATGCCTTCGCATACCCGCACCGTCAGGGCGGGCGGCGCGGCGATACGGCCATCGGCGTCCTCTCGCACGAGATCGAAATGGTGATAGAAACTGGCGACCTCGAAGACCTCGGCCTGAGCCATCCGCATCTCCTGCGCCAGCGCGGCGAGGTGCGGCAGTGCCAGCTGGCCGAAATGGTCCTGGATTGCGTGCAGGTGCTCGATCAAGAGGTCCCGGCGGCGTGGGGCGTCGCCGAGCAACTGCCGGACTTCGGACCGCGCGGCGGGGTCGACCTGCCGGCCCTTGGGCTGGCGGCGCTTGCGCTCGCGACCCGCGCCCTCCACCGCGATGGGAATCACAACCTGGTTCATGGGGGTCCTGTCGATTGTCAGTCGCCGGCTATGCTGCCGGCTAAGGTGCTGCCTCACCGCGCGTCAGGTAACGCACGGCTTCAACGTCTGTTTCGGATGCGGTGCAAATGCGCTTCGATCATACCTCCGGGATGGCGGCACGAATTGGCGCATCGCACCAATCGCACTGGCCAATCGCTGGACAATCGGACCGGCTCACCGCACAAGCAAGTCGCACCGGCAATCCCCGGCAACGACACAAGCCCGCGCGATGGCGGGCCTGTGTGTCACAGAGATGCAGAGGATTGCACGACAGGGATTATCGTCAAGTCAGGTCTTCCGGCACGGGCCGATATCCCATTGGCGATGAGGCATTGGCGTGCACGTACTTTTTGGCGTGCGCTTCACGCATTGGCTTGAGGACGAAGATCGCCAGCACCGCGGACAACGCGGCCATGCCCGACGCCAGCATGAAGACCGCATGCCAGTCGCCCGTCGCCGCCGTGATCACGCTGGAGAACGGCACCAGCAGCGCGGCGGTTCCCTTTGCCGTGTACAGCAGGCCGGCATTGGTCGCGGCAAACTTCGGCCCGAAGGTATCGCCACAGGTGGCCGGGAACAGGCTGTAGATTTCCCCCCAGGCAAAGAACACGACGCCGGTCAGCACCACGAAGGCAACCGGGTTGTGGCCATACTTGGCCAGCAGCAGAATGCCCACCGCCTCGACCGCGAACGCCAGGAACATGGTGTTCTCGCGACCGATATTGTCGGAAATCCAGCCGAAGAACGGTCGCGTGAGGCCATTGAGCACGCGGTCGATCGTCAGTGCGAACGTCAGCGCCGGCAATGTCAGCCCGAGAATCGACACCGGGGAATCGTGCAGGCCGAAGTCCTTGGCGATCGGGCCCAGCTGCGCCGTCGCCATCAGGCCGCCAGCGGCCATCATCACGAACATGGCGTACATGACCCAGAAGATCGGCGACGACAGCACCTGGCGCGGCGACGCGTTATAGGTGGTGGCGGCCTTCAGCGTGCTCTTGACCTCGGCGAGGATCTTGGCCGACGGCGGATAGAGCGCCATGCCGAGGATCACCACGATGATGCCCTGCCCGAGACCGAACCACAGGAACGTGGCCTCGTAGCCGCTGCTCTTGATCATGTTGGCGATGGGCACGACGGTCATCGCCGACCCCGCGCCAAACCCGGCCGCCGTGATGCCCGCCGCCAGTCCTCGCCGGTTCGGGAACCACTTCAGCGCATTGCCCACGCAGGTGCCGTACACCGCCCCGGCTCCCACGCCACCCACCGCCGCGGCAAAGTACAGCATCGGCAACGACGACGCCACGGAGTTCAGCGCCCACGCGATCGCGCAGAGCAGGCCGCCACCCACCACCACCGGGCGCGGGCCGTACTTGTCCACGAGGTAGCCCTCGATCGGCACCAGCCAGGTCTCCGTGACCACGAAGATCGTGAAGGCCACCTGGATCGCCGTGCGGCCCCAGTGGTACTTGTCATCAATAGGATTGACGAACAGCGTCCAGCCGTACTGCATGTTGGCGATCATCGCCATACAGATCACGCCAAATGCGAGCTGCGTCCATGGGGACGCAAATCGTGACGTTGGCGCGTTTTGCTGAAGTTCCATGGTGTCTCCTTCTGGCAGTCCGTGCTGCCGTTGTGGATGGGCATCTGGTCGACGCCTCTGATGTTTCGCTGCTTCTCGTAGCTGCTCTGATGTACTGCCTGATCCCGAACAGCTGAGCCGTTCTAGTGCTATACAGTATGTGGTATATCAAGCAAGTCAAGCCGTTTTCTGAGCGATGCCTGACTGGACATGGAGACATTTACGGACGCCCGTCGCAGGCATTTTCCGAATGGTGCGTGGGGCGCATCAAAGCCCTGCTGCCAAGCGGGCGATCTTCGTTCCCAATCAACGACTTAGAGGACGCTTCGGCATCAATGAAATCGGGCGTGACGCGGCACTTTTATGCTGCACTGCGCGCCCCGGAAAACCCGTCCTAGGGAAAGTCCTAGGCGGCGAGCCAGTGCGAATGCATCTGAATGCGTCGATGTCCAGAACACAAGGTAATGGGCGAGCCGCGACGCGACAATCCACAAAGTGGCGACGTCGGGAAGTGAATACCGGAGGAAAAGCAGAACTGCCAAACTGCGTCGGGACCTGAGATCCGGGGCGCAGGGGCATTGGGAATGGCGCGAGAAAACGCGGGGTGCTGCGAGAGGGATACGGCCGTCAACCCGGCGGAATGCGAAGGGCTTGGAACTGCGAAGTCAGGAGTTGCCGGCCGCTACAAGTCTCCTGAGGAACACGCTGAAAATCGATCAGGCGTGAGCGAACTGGGGCTGGCGAGCAGGTGAAACCTTCGGCGTCGCACGGCCAACACCGTCGATCTCTTGCGAGGAACCCAGGCCGGCAAAGCGACCATGTTCCTGTGCCGTGGTCAGCAGAGCCATCGGCAGGCGCGTGGCCAGCAGGTAGGTAACGGTGACACCCATCGAAATCAGACCCAGGGCGATGACGGAAAGCAGTGCGGCGTTCATGGAAACTCCTAAGTGAGGTAGGTCAAGGAGTTTTCATTATATGCTGCACTGCGAGGACTGTAAATATCCTGTATGTGATATATCAACGAGAATTTCGCTCGATTGCCGCGACAAAGCAACAACGCACCCCTGAGGGTGCGTTGTGCGTCATTTTCGGCCTCGTCGGCGGTTCAGATAACCACCAAAACGTGCCGCATGCATCGCAAAATCATTTGCGGCGGCGCCACAGATGAATCCTGTTCAGCGCCCTACCCCACCTTCTTCAGCAAGCCCTGGTCGTATTCCTGCGCCCGCAGGTTGTCCCACACCGCCGCCGCATTGGGCTTCAGTGAGCGCGCCTTGCGTCTGACCAGCATCACGTTCGATGTCACCTGTGGGCGCAAGGGGCGCATCACCGCCGCGGGGGCCATGCCGCCCGCCTGGGCGCGCGATGGCACCACGCCAATGCCGAGGCCCATCGCCACCATGCCGAAGATGGCGGCGAAATGCCCCAGGACCTGGAGCGATCCGGGCCGCACGTGATAGGTCGCCAGCGCACGTTCGACGGCAGGCTGCACGCCGGAGCTCTGGTCGAGCGTGAGCACCGTCGCATCGGCCAGCTCGCCCCAACCCAGCGACTCCCGCGCGGCCAGTGGATGCCCGGCCGGCAGCACGGCCTGCAGCGGATCCGCGCAGAGCGGCTCGCAATACAGGTCGTCACAAGCACCCGGGTTGCTGGCGATGCCGAAATCCACCTCGCCGTTGCGGACACTTTGCAATACGCACTCTTGCGACCGGTCGCGCAGTGTGATGCCGATGCCGGGCCACGCCTGGCGGCAGCCAGCCAGCCACATCGGCACGGACATCGACGACAGCACGGGATCGGAGGCGATCTGCACCGAGCCCTGCGACGGCTTGCAAGTGCCGTGGCTTTCGCGCAGCGTCTGCTCGACCTCTTCGATCAGGTGACAGATCCGTTGCGAAAGATGCTCGCCCGCATCGGTCAGCTCTACCTGGCGCGTGGTGCGGTCGAACAGGCGCTGATCGATTTCTTCCTCGAGCTCACGCACGCTACGGCTAATGGCCGACTGAGTGAGACCGAGTTCCGCTGCGGCGCGCGTAAAGCTTTTCTGGCGCGCCACGGCGGCAAAGGCCTTCAGTTGGGGAAGCGAAACATTCATGGTGCCGCTCCTTCCTGTTGATATTGGTATTGGTATGCGTCGCATGGGGTGCGACACCCAGCTTCCTCCGGATTACGGATACCGCCAGCGTGACGATGGCGATCCGCATGAAAGACGACAAGGGCTCGCCGGAGAGGCGAGCCCGTCGTCACGCTTGCGTGGCGTCAGTGCGCCAATGCATCGTCATTCGCCCTTGCCAGTTGAAAACCCGGCCAGGTAAGTGGCGTGGTCGCTGATGGGCTGGGCCTGGGCGTGGCCCGTGATGAAACGCCGCCGCATGGGCTGCAGCAGGAATTTGGCGGAAAGCCCCGCCGCCACCGTCATCACCGCCGCCACCGTGAACACCAGGCCCCAGCCGCCGTGATGCGACAACACGGAGGCCACCGGCACCAGCAGCGCGGCCGTGCCCTTGGCCGTGTACAGCGTGCCGGCATTGGCGGCGGCGTACTTGCTGCCAAAGGTGTCCGCGCACAGCGCCGGGAAGATCGAGAAGATCTCGCCCCAGAACAGGAACGTCAGCGCCGCGAAGAACATGAACCAGTACGGGTTGTGACCCAGTTCCATCAGGCCGATCAGCGACAGGCCCTCGCCGATGAAGATAAAGAACATCGTGTTCTCGCGGCCGATCCGGTCCGAGATGAAGCCGCACAGTGGCCGCGTCAGCCCGTTGCAGAGGTTGTCGACCGACAGCGTCATCGTCAAGAGCGGCAGCGTGACGCCGAGCATCGTGATCGGCATCGAGGCAAAGCCGAAGTCCTTGGCGATCGGCCCGATCTGCGCGGTGGCCATGATGCCGCCCGCGGCCACGGCGACGAACGACACATAGATCATCCAGAACACCGGCGTCTTCACCATCTGGCCCGGCGTGAACTCCACCGGATTGGTCAGGATGGCCTTGTTGGCCACGAGCCCCTTCGGCGGTTGCGGCTTCACCAGCAGCAAGGCCATGATGAAGATCAGCACACCCTGCAAGATGCCGAACGTGAAGAACGCGTGCTCATAGCCAGACTTCTGGATCATGTTGGCGATGGGGATCACCGTCAACGCGGAACCTGCGCCAAACCCGGCCGCGGTCAGGCCGGCCGCCAGCCCGCGCTTGTCCGGAAACCACTTGAGCGCATTGCCCACGCAGGTGCCATAGACACCGCCTGCGCCAATGCCGGCAATCACGGCGGCCGTGTACAGCATCGGCAGCGAGGTGGCGTAGGAATTCATCACCCAGGCCAATCCGGCGCACAAGGCGCCACCGGCCACCACCGGACGCGGCCCAAGCTTGTCCACGAGCCAGCCTTCCAGCGGCACGAGCCAGGTTTCGGTGACGATAAAGATGGAAAACGCAACCTGGATGGCGGACTCGCCCCAGTGATGCTTGGCATTCATGGGTGTCACGAACAGCGTCCAGCCATACTGGAGATTCGCGACCAGCCCCATGCAGAGCACGCCGATAAAAAGCTGGAACCAGCGGTTGCGTAGCAGCCCGCCATTGGAATTGCCCACGGCCGGGCCTGCCGCATTGGTGTGCGCCATGTCTTGTCTCCTTGCATTAGTGTTTCTCGCGCTCTGGTGGCGCGACTGGTGGGCAGTCCTGCGTGGGAACGCCCTACTTCACTACTGAATGAGCGCGCCTGACATTGCGGCACGTTGCATCGGTGGATTGATGCTACTTCAAACTTAGATCAGCACAGCATAAAGTTTTTTATTATGATCATTGACGATCCTTTATAGATTGCAGGAAATCGTGCAATGAAGAATGCCACGCTGCGCCAGCTGAAAGTCTTCGAAACGGTAGCCCGCCATCTGAGCTTTTCACGGGCGGCGGAGGAGTTGCACCTGACCCAACCTGCTGTTTCCACACAGGTTCGGCAGCTGGAGCACCACGTCGGGTTGCCCCTGTTCGAACAGTTGGGCAAGCGGATCTACCTCACACCCGCCGGCACGGAGATGCTGCATTACAGCCGCAGCATCATTCAGCAATTCCGTGAAGCGGAAGACGCGATGGCCCAGCTTAAGGGTATTTCCGGAGGCCGGCTCAACGTGGCCGTCATCAGCGCGGGCGACTATTTCTTCCCACGCCTGCTGGCCGAGTTCATGGGCAGGCACGATGGGGTCACGCTCAATCTCGCGGTGCACAATCGCGAAGAGCTGCTGCACCAGCTGGCCGGCAACCTGACCGACCTGGCCGTGATGGTGCGCCCGCCCGAGGGCATGGACACCATCGCCGAATCGTTTGCCCCCCACCCCTATGTCATCGTCGCCGCGCCGAACCATCCGCTGGTCGGCAAGCGCCACATTCCCCTGGCGGGCCTGGCCGAAGAGGCCTTCGTCTCGCGCGAGAAAGGCTCGGACACCTGGAATTCGATGCAGGAAGGCTTTGCCGGCCGCTTGTCGAACCTGCGGATCGCCATGGAGATCAAGAGCACCGAGACCATCAAGCAGGCGGTGATCGCCAACATGGGCATCGCCTTCCTGTCGGCGCATACCGTCGGCCTCGAGTTGCAGACCGGCAAGCTGGCCGTGCTCGACATCGAGGGCTTCCCGGTCATGCTCAACTGGTACGTCGTCCATCGCAAGAACAAGCGGCTGCCCCCGGTGGCGCTCGCGTTCAAGCATTTCCTGATGGAAGAAGGCGCGTCGCTGATCCAGCAGATCACGGGCGTCGAAGGCCTGATCCGGCCACGCCTGCGCGCCTGAGACGGGCGCTCCGCCCGGACGTCTTCTCCAGAACTCTCCCCGGGCCCGCTCCCGCGACTTCCCAGGCTCTCGATACGTCCGCGCCATCCATAAACGATAGCTTATGATTTTGCGATGAAACTTTAATTATCGTAAATCGATCGTCAGGCCTAAGCTGCACACATACCAAGCCATTGCTCACGTGCAGTTCAAGGAGACGATCATGAACCAACTCCAGTCCGAAGCGCGCCTCGCCACGTCCCCCACCGGCGAGACGCACCACCTCGATCGTGACGTGCAATTGGCGGCCTACAACGCAGCCTTCACCGAACTGGGCCTGCGTTTCCGCTGGGATATGCCGATGTTTGACTGGCTCTGCGGCATCGAATGCGAAAAGACGCGCGTGTGCCGCTACATCGAGGAATACCACGCGCATCTGCTCAAGGCCTACGATCCCGCTTTCCTCGGCCAGCTGATCTTCGACAAGAAGAACGAGTACCTGCGCGCGATGGCCGGCGCCGGCATCAACTGACACTGACGCGACGGCAGTCGCTTTCAAACCGGCGCGGGGCCGCCGGCGGGTGCTTCGACACCCGCCTGGCGGCCCCGCGCTTTTTGCCACTCGTGTTTCTTCAAGAAAAAGCCCCCAACGGTTCGTGTCTCGTTGGGGGTCTGCGTCACGCTTGCCACGGCGCGCGATCCGGCTCGCAATCCGGCGCGCAAACCGGACGCGCCGCCGCGCACCGGCCGCTACCGTCCCGTCAGAGTTTCCCGGCCCCGCGCGCCCACTTGTACTTGGCGCCCAGCACCGCCACCGGGATTTCCGTCGAGTAGGCGTAAGCCGGCACGCCATGCTCATACAAATACTCGGCGGCCTCTTCCACCTGCACGTCGCCCGCCAGCGACGCCACGATCGGCTTCTCGATGCCCCTGGCGGCCATTTCCTCCTTCACCTCGATCACCAGCTTGGCAAACACCATCGGCGGCGTGATGATCGTGTGCCAGTAGCCCAGGATGATCGCGTGGATGCGCGGATCCTCCATGCCCAGCCGCAGCGTGTTCTTGTACGTCGACGGGGGCTCGCCACCGGTGATGTCCACCGGATTGCCGGCGGCGCCGAACGGCGGGATGAACTTGCGGAAAGCCGCATCGAGGTCCTCCGGCATCGTCATCAGCGACAGGTTGTTATCCACGCACGCATCGGAGAGCAGCACGCCCGATCCGCCCGCGCCCGTGATGATGACCACGTTCTCGCCCTTCGGCGTGGGCAGCTTGGGAATGCCGCGCGCGAATTCCAGCAGGTCGCGCAGCGATCGGGCACGGATCACGCCGGCCTGCTTGAACACGTCCTCGTAGATCTTGTCGTTGCCCGCCAGCGCGCCCGTGTGGGAGCTGGCCGCGCGCGCGCCCAGGCTGGTGCGGCCCGCTTTCAGCACGACCACCGGCTTCTTCTTCGACACCCGGCGTGCCACCTCGGCAAACGCGCGACCATCCTTCAGGTCCTCGCAGTGCTGCGCGATGATCTCCGTGTTCTCATCCTGCTCGAAGAACGTCAGCAGATCGTCTTCGTCGATATCGGACTTGTTGCCCAGGCCGACGATGGCGGACACGCCCATCTTCGCGGACCGCGAGAAGCCGATGATCGCCATGCCGATCCCGCCCGACTGCGACGACAACGCCGCCTTGCCCTTCACGTCGTACGGCGTGCAGAACGTCGCGCACAGGTTCTTCGGCGTGTAGTAGAAGCCGTAGATGTTCGGTCCCATCAGCCGGATATCGTGCTTGCGGGCGATGGCGACGATCTCTTCCTGACCTTCGACGTTGCCGGTTTCGGCAAAGCCCGACGGAATCAGCACGGCGCCCGGGATGCCCTTCTTGCCGACCTCTTCCAGCGCCTGGGCAACGAACTTGGCGGGGATGGCGAACACGGCCACGTCCACGTCCCCCGGCACGTCCAGCACGCTCTTGTAGGCCGTCATGCCCATGATCTCTTCGGCCTTCGGGTGGATCGGATAGATCTTGCCCTGGTAGCCGCCGTTGATCAGGTTCTTCATCACCGAGTTACCGATCTTGCCGTCCTCGGCCGACGCGCCGATCACGGCCACCGTGTCCGGTCGCATGATGCGGTTCATCTGGCGGACGATCACTTCCTGGCTCGGACGATATTTCTCCGGCTGCGGCGTGTAGTCCACCACGATCCGCACGTCGGCAGCAATCGCGCCGTCCTTGCTGGCGAATACCGGGTTCAGGTCCAGCTCGGAGATCTCTGGGAAGTCGGTCACCAGCTCGGACACGCGCTGGATCATGGTGGCCAGCGCTTCGCGGTTGGCCGGATCGGCGCCGCGCACGCCCTTGAGCACGTCGGCGGCGGCAATGCCATCGAGCATCGACAGCGCATCGTCGCTCGTGGCCGGCGCCAGGCGGAACGTCACGTCCTTGAGCACTTCCACCAGCACGCCGCCCAGGCCGAACGCCACCAGCTTGCCGAACGAGGGATCGGTCACGGCGCCGATGATCACTTCCTGCCCGCCCGTGATCATCTGCTGCACCTGCACGCCGACGATCTCCGCGCGGTCGTTGTACGCCTTGGCGTTCTCGATGATGGTCCGGTAGCCCTGCTCCACCTCCGCCGCGGACTTCAGTCCCACCAGCACGCCACCGGCTTCGGTCTTGTGGAGGATGTCCGGCGAGACGATCTTCAGCACCACCGGATAGCCCATCTTGCCGGCCAGCTCCACCGCGCCCGTGGGCGACCTGGCCACACCCTCGCCCGGCACCGAGATGCCATAGGCGTCGCAAACCAGCTTGCCTTCGGGGGCGGTCAGCGCGTTGCGCCCCTCTTCCTTGACGGTCGCGAGGATCTTGCGTACCGCATCCTTGTCTTGTGTCATGTCAGGTCTCCATCTGTTCAGGCGTGCAATGGGTAAGCCGCCACGCGTCACGGGCGCGGGCGGTGGTGCGGACTTCGGATGGAAAAGCATTGGAGGGGCGGGAGACCGGACCGCCCTGGGATGCGGGCCCGGTCTCCCTTACTGCGCGTTGAGCGCGTGCGCGACTACACGGCGCCGGCCGCCTTGAGCGCGGCGATCTGCGCCGGCGTGCGGCCCAGCCAGTCGAGGATCTCTTCGGTGTGTTCACCCAGCAGCGGGCTGCGCTCCACGTCCACCGGCGACGCCGACAGCGTGATCGGGCAGCCCAGCTGCACGTACTTGCCGCGCTCCGGATGATCCAGTTCAACCAGGTAGCCGCGCTCGTAGAGCGAGCCGTCCTCGATCAGGTCCTTCATCGACAGGATCGGGCCGCACGGCACGTCCACGTCGTTGAGCGCGGCCATGACCTCGAACTTGGTCTTGGTCCGGGTCCACTTCTCGACGATGGAGAAGCACTCGCCCAGGCACTTCAGTCGCGCCTCCGGCGTGGCGAATTGCGGATGCGTGATCAGGTCCTCGCGGCCGCACAGGCGCATCAGCGGCTCCCAGCCCTGCGGCTGGATGATGACGTAGACGTAGTCGTTGGCCCCGCCCGGCGAGCATCGCAGCGCGGCGCCCGGCTGGCCTCCGCCCGACGCGTTGCCCGCGCGCGGCACGAAGTCTCCGAAATCCTGGCTCGGGTATTCCTTCAGCGGGCCGGCGGAAAGGCGCTGCTGGTCGCGCAGCTTGACGCGGCAGAGGTTCAGCACCGAGTCCTGCATGGCGACTTCCACGCGCTGGCCGCGACCCGAATGCTCGCGCTGCAGCAGTGCGGCCAGGATGCCGACCACGCAATGCACGCCCGTACCCGAGTCGCCGATCTGCGCGCCCGTCACAGTCGGCACGCCTTCCGATTCACCGGTGGTGCTGGCGGAGCCGCCCATGCACTGCGCGACGTTTTCATAGGCCTTGCAATCGGCGTACGGGCCGGGACCGAAGCCCTTGATCGACGCATAGATCAGGCGCGGATTCAGACTCTGCAGGCGGTCCCAGTCGAACCCGGCACGGTCCAGCACGCCGGGGCCGAAGTTCTCCACCAGCACGTCGCACCGCTGCACCAGGTCTTCCAGCAGCGCCTTGCCTTCCGGCGTCTTCATGTTCAGCGTCAGGCTGCGCTTGTTGGAATTCAGCATGGTGAAGTACAGGCTGTCGGCGTTGGGCACATCGCGCAGCTGGCTGCGCGTGATGTCCCCCCGCCCCGGCAGCTCCACCTTGATCACATCGGCCCCCAGCCAGGCCATCAGCTGGGTGGCCGACGGGCCGGCCTGCACATGCGTCATGTCCAGGATGCGGACACCGTCGAGTGCTTTGTTGTTCATGGCGTTGTCTCCTTGAGTATTCTCTCGCGCGCTTGTTTGGATAAGGTATGTGATATATCACAACACAACAAGGAGAAAATGCAGCGCGGTTCAGACTTTCCATTCCGCATCGCAATAGATCCTCCAGGCAACACCAGCGTTAACCCGCGACATAGAAGGCTTTGCGATCAATCGCGCTCTATTGATGCGATGGCCTTGTCAGCGTGGACATCCCTTTCGGGCGAGTCACTCTCACACGGTTTCCGCTTGATTTTATTATTGATATATTACATATCATATTTTACGCTGCGAAAAGCTGAGCAGGCGGGTCCCGACCTGCGGCCCGCGGCGCTTTTCAACCGAGGAGACATGTGAACATTCACGAATATCAGGCCAAGGAGTTGCTCAGGCGCTATGACGTGCTCGTACCGCATGGCCGCGTGGTCTTTACGCCAGACGAGGCCGCCCATGCCGCCCGCAAGCTGGGCGGCCCGGTCTGGGTGGTGAAGTCGCAGATCCACGCAGGCGGCCGCGGTGCTGGCCGCTTCTTGGATGACAGCTCGGACAAGGGCGGCGTGCGCGTGGTGAAGTCAATCGATGACGTCCGCGCCAGCGCCGCGCAGATGCTGGGCAAGACCCTGGTCACCAGGCAGACCGGCCCGGCCGGCCGGGTAGTGCGGCGCCTCTACGTCGAGGAAGGCTGCGACATCGCGCGCGAGCTCTACCTGGGCATCCTGATCGATCGCGCCACGTCGCGCATCACGATCATGGCGTCCACCGAAGGCGGCATGGAGATCGAGGAGGTCGCCGCACGCACGCCCGAGAAAATCCTGAAGGTGGCGATCGATCCGGCCAGCGGTATCCAGCCGTTTCATGCACGCCGGCTGGCATTCGGCCTGGGGCTATCGGGCAAGCAGGTGGGCGCTGCCACACGTTTCATCCTCTCGACCTACCGCGCGTTCACCGAGCTCGACGCATCGATCGTCGAGATCAATCCGCTGGTGGTCACCGGCAGCGGCGACGTGATGGCACTCGACGCCAAGTTCAATTTCGACGACAACGCCCTCTTCCGCCATCCCGACATCGAAGCCATGCGCGACGAGAGCGAGGAAGACCCGGCCGAGACCGAAGCCGCCCGGCACGCCCTGAACTACGTGCGGCTGGACGGCAACATCGGCTGCATGGTGAATGGCGCTGGCCTGGCGATGGCCACGATGGACATCATCAAGCTCCATGGCGCCGAGCCGGCCAACTTCCTCGACGTGGGGGGCGGCGCCACCAGGGAACGTGTCACGACCGCCTTCCGGCTGATCCTGGCCGACCCCAAGGTCGAGGGCATCCTGGTGAACATCTTCGGCGGCATCATGCGCTGCGACGTGATCGCCGAAGGCGTGGTGGCAGCCGCGCGCGAAGTCGGCCTGACCGTCCCGCTGGTGGTGCGGCTGGAAGGTACGAACGTCGACCTGGGCAAGCAGATCCTGCGCGATTCGGGCCTGCCGATCGTATCCGCCAACGATCTTGCCGACGCGGCCGCAAAAGTGGTGGCCGCCGTGCGTGCCACGCAGAAAAAAGGAGGCAAGTGATATGGCTGTCCTGATCAACCAGAACACGCGCGTGATCTGCCAGGGCTTTACCGGCGCACAAGGCACGTTCCATTCGGAACAGGCGCTGGCCTATGGCACGAAGATGGTGGGCGGCGTCACGCCCGGCAAGGGCGGTGAATCGCACCTGGGCCTGCCGGTCTTCGATACCGTGGCCGCTGCCGCCCATGCCACCGGTGCCGATGCGTCGGTCATCTATGTGCCGCCGCCGTTCGCCACCGATGCCATCCTGGAAGCGGTCGACGCCGGCATCGCGCTGATCGTCTGCATCACCGAAGGCATTCCCGTGATGGACATGGTGCGCGTCAAGCGTGCGCTGTCGGGGTCCGGCAGCCGCCTGGTCGGCCCGAATTGCCCGGGGGTGATCACGCCGGGGCAATGCAAGATCGGCATCATGCCGGGCCACATCCATACACCGGGCAAGATCGGCGTGGTGTCGCGCTCGGGCACGCTGACCTATGAGGCCGTGGCGCAGACCACGGCGGCCGGACTGGGGCAATCAACCTGCATCGGCATCGGCGGCGATCCGGTGAACGGCACCGACTTCATCGACTGCCTGGAGATGTTCCTGGCCGACGACAAGACCGAAGGCATCATCATGATCGGCGAGATTGGTGGATCGGCGGAGGAAGAGGCCGCCCGGTTCCTGCGCGATGCGCGCACGCGCAAACCCGTGGTGGGCTTTATCGCCGGCACCACGGCGCCGCCGGGACGCCGCATGGGGCACGCCGGCGCGATCATCTCGGGCGGGACGGGCACGGCGGAAGCGAAGATCGACGCCATGCGCGAAGCCGGCATCCATGTCGCCGGGTCGCCGGCGGAGCTGGGGGCGACCATGGCGGCGGCGATGAAGCAGGCATCGGGGCGCGCCCCGCTCAAACGAAACCTGGCGTTGGCCAGCGCGTGAACGCAGAAACGGAAAAGGCCGGGCGAATCGCCCGGCTTTTTCGTTCCTGCGCCGTGCTGCAACCGCGTCTGATGAGTCAGGCGGCTCCGGCCGTGGCGCCCACCCTGGCTTCCAGTTCCGTGATGCGCTTGCGCAGCGCCCGCTCTTCCTGGAAGCGCACGGTCTCGTCACGGATCACCGCCACGATGCCGGTGATTTCCCCGCCCTGCCCGTGCAGCAGCGCCACGGTAAAGGCGATCGACATCGCATCGCCGTTCTTGTTGATCGCCGGGACCTTGAGCAAGTCATGGCCGTAGCGGGTCTGGCCCGTTGCCATGGTCTTGTCGTAGCCCTCCCAGTGGCGCGCACGCAGGCGCTCGGGAATGATCAGATCCAGCGACTTGCCCAGGGCCTCCTCGCGGGTGTAGCCGAACATGTACTCGGCGGCCGGGTTCCACAACGTGATGGCACCGTCGGCGCCGGAGATGATGACGGCGTCGCCGATGGCCGACACCAGCTGTTCATAGTCGATCGCGGTCTGCATGGTCTTTGCTGGGCTTTCCATGTGAATGGGAGGGTGGCCAGGTTCGCCACCCGGGGTCCGGGCCGTCATTGTGGCACTGTCGGCCATGCCGGTCCCTCAGGTTGGCGTCCAGACAATGAAGCGCCAGGGCGCGTGGTACGTCCAGTCTACGCATTCCCCGGCGCTCCAGGTGTGGCCCGCTGTCACATCGGGGCACTGACAGTGCTGGCGCCTGGCTCAGATCACCTGCGCCTCACGCAGGCGGGCGACCTCCTCGGCGCCGTAGCCCAGGCCGGCCAGCACTTCCTCGCTGTGCTCGCCCAGCAGCGGCGAACCGGTGATTTCCGGCTTCATGGCCGAGAACTTGATCGGGCTGCCCACGGTCAGGTAGGTGCCACGTTCCTTGTGCTGGACTTCCACGATCGAACCGCTCTTGCGCAACGATTCATCCGCCGCGATTTCCTTCATTGACAGCACCGGCGAGCAGGGAATATCGAACTTGCGCAGGATGTCCACCGCCTCGTACTTGGTCTTGTCGGCAAGCCAGTCTTCGATGGTCTTGAAGATCTCGAAGATATGCGGCTGACGGCCCTTGGGCGTGTTGTAGTTCGGATCGCTGATCCACTCTTCCTTGCCCAGTGCCTTGCAGATCGGCTCCCAGGCGTGGCCCTGGATGGTGAAGTAGATATAGGCGTTGGGATCGGTCTCCCAGCCCTTGCACTTCAGCACCCAGCCCGGCTGGCCGCCACCGCCGGCGTTGCCACCGCGGGGCACCACGTCGCTGAACGTGCCGTGTGGATACTGGGGATACTCTTCCAGATAGCCCTGGCGGTCCAGTCGCTGCTGGTCGCGCAGCTTCACGCGGCACAGATTCAGCACAGCGTCCTGCATCGATACGGCAACCTTCTGACCCTGGCCGGTCTGCTGGCGGCCGATGATCGCGGTCAGGATGCCGATGGCCAGGTGCATGCCGGTGTTCGAGTCACCCAGGGCGGCGGCGGACACGGTCGGCGGGCCGTCCCAGAAACCGGTGGTCGACGCGGCACCGCCGGCGCACTGTGCCACGTTCTCGTAGACCTTCAGGTCTTCATAGTGGTGGCCGTCGCTGAAGCCCTTGACCGATGCCACGATCATCTTCGGGTTCAGTTCCTTGATGCGCTCCCAGGAGAACCCCATGCGGTCCAGCGCACCGGGGCCGAAGTTCTCGACCAGCACATCCGATTCGCGGATCAACTGCTCCAGGATCTTCTTGCCTTCCGGCTTCTTGGTGTCCAGCGTCAGCGAGCGCTTGTTGCTGTTCAGCATGGTGAAGTACAGCGCGTCCGCGTCGGGAATGTCGCGCAGCTGCGTGCGGGTGACGTCGCCGGAGCCGGGGCGTTCCACCTTGATGACGTCTGCGCCGAACCACGCGAGAAGCTGCGTGCAGGCGGGGCCGGCTTGCACGTGCGTAAAGTCGATGATCTTGATGCCGTTGAGTGGGAGGTTCACTATCGGTCTCCAAATGGAATAGAGGGTGAAACTGGGGCGGATTACTTGTTGGCCGCGCTTTGCGGATTCAGATTGGTCAGACGACCGCTTTCGGTGCCGGCAGCCGGGTCGATCACGGCGTTGACCAGCGTGGGCTTGCCCGACCGCAAGGCTTCGTTCACCGCGGCTTCAAGTTCCGCCGGAGTGGTGACGTTGTGACCAACGCCGCCGAACGCTTCCATCATCTTGTCGTAGCGCGCGCCCTTGACGAACATCGTGACCGCCGGATCGTTGCCGCCGGTCGGATTCACGTCGATACCCTTGTAGACGCCGTTATTGTTGAAAATGACGATGCAAATCGGCAGGTTGTAGCGGCAGATCGTTTCGACCTCCATGCCCGAGAAACCGAACGCACTATCACCGCACAGCGCGAGGACCGGCTTGCTGGTTTCGACCGCCGCGGCGACCGCGTAGCCCATGCCCACACCCATCACGCCCCAGGTGCCCACGTCCAGGCGCTTGCGCGGCTCGTACATGTCGATCACGGCACGGGCGTAGTCCAGCGTGTTGGCGCCTTCGTTGACGAACGAGATGCCCGGATTGGCTTTGACGACGTCCTTCAGCGCACGCAGCGCGCTGTGGAAGTTCATCGGCGACACATCCCTGGACAAGGTCTCGGCCATCTTCGCCAGGTTCTTGTCCTTGCGTTCTTCCACCGCGCCCAGCCAATCGGCGCCCGGCTTGGCAAAGCCGTTGCCGATCTTGTCGAGCATTGCCGATACGCACGAACCAATGTCACCCACTACCGGCGCGGCGATGGCCACGTTACTGTCCATTTCGGTCGGCGAGATGTCGATCTGGATGAACTGCTTCGGCTTGCCCCAGGTCTTGCCCTTGCCGTGCGACAGCAGCCAGTTCAGGCGGGCGCCGACCAGCATCACCACATCAGCTTCCGCCAGCACGTACGAACGTGCGGCCGAGGCCGATTGCGGGTGTGTATCGGGCAGCAGGCCCTTGGCCATCGACATCGGCAGGTACGGAATGCCGGTCTTCTCGACCAGCGCGCGGATATCCGCATCGGCGCGTGCATACGCGGCACCCTTGCCCAACAGGATCAGCGGGCGCTTGGCGCTCTTGAGCAGCGCGACAGCACGGTCGATCGAGTCCGGTGCAGGGAGTTGGCGCGGGGCCGGGTCCACCACCTTGATCAACGACTGGCGGCCACGCTCGGCTTCCATCGACTGGCCCAGCAGCTTGGCCGGCAGGTCCAGGTACACACCGCCCGGACGGCCCGACACGGCGGCGCGGATGGCACGCGCGATACCGACACCAATGTCTTCAGCGTGCAGCACGCGGAAGGCAGCCTTGGCGTGCGGACGGGCGATGGCCAGCTGGTCCATCTCTTCGTAGTCACCCTGCTGCAGATCGACGATCTCGCGCTCGCTCGAGCCGCTAATCAAGATCATCGGGAAGCAGTTGGTGGTCGCATTCGCCAGCGCCGTCAGCCCGTTCAGGAAGCCGGGCGCGGACACGGTCAGGCAAACGCCCGGCTTCTGCGTGAGAAAGCCGGCAATCGCTGCTGCGTTGCCTGCATTCTGCTCATGACGAAAGCTGATAACGCGCATGCCGTTGGCCTGCGCCAGGCGGGCCAGATCCGTGACCGGAATACCGGGCAGGCCGTAGATGTTCTCGATGCCGTTCAGCTTCAGCGCGTCGATGACCAGATGAAAGCCATCGGTTTGTGCCTGATGTTCTTCGGCAGCCTGACGCTGCAGCTCGTTTCCGACTTCTGCCATGGTTGCATCCTTCTATACAAATTGACGGGGATTGGAAAACTTCTGCTTCAGAGTGTCTTCAGCGGTCGTGCTCGCGCCCGCCTGGCTACTTCGGACTTCACGATGTCTCCTCCTTGACGATTCGCTACAGGCAGCGATCATTTGCAAATACGGTATGTGATATATCAAAACTCAGCAAGCACTGATGCGAACTTTCGTCGATGCGCCGCAGCATTTCCCCGAAGTTACGCGCCAGATAAGGGAAATTACTGAGCTTCCCGCATTCGCAAACCGGCTCGGTTAGCCGCGCACATGGTTGACCAGCGCGCCGATCCCGCGGATCGACACCTCCACCACCGCCCCCTCCTTCATCGACCCGACCCCGATCGAGGTGCCGACGGCGATCACGTCGCCCGGCATCAACGTCATGTCCCGCGACAGGAGGCTGACCTGCTCCTCGGGCGAAAAAACAATGTCGGACAGTGGGTAGTTCTGGCGCTCGACGCCGTCCAGACGCGTCACCACGCTGGCGCTGCGCCAGTCAAAGCCGGAGACGATGGCCGGGCCGACACAACCGAAGGTGTCGGAACCCTTGGCGCGGGTCCACTGCGGGAAGTTGGGATCGGCATTGAGCAGCTCGCTCGCCGTGACGTCATTGACGATGGTGTAGCCGAAGATGTGCGAGGCGGCCTCGGCGAGCGGCACATCCCGGCATTCACGGCCAATGACGATGCCGAGTTCGCCTTCGTAGGCGATCTTGCCGGTGTACCCGCTCGGACGCCGGATGGCGTCGCCGGGGCCGGCCAGCGAACTGGCCGGCTTCAGCAGGAACAGCGGATGCACGGGCACCGCCTTTTCCAGCCGGGCCGCGAGGGCGTGAAAGTTGTTCCACAGCGCCACGATCTTGCCCGGCTGGCACGGGGCCAGCAGGTCCAGCGAGGCGTAGCTGTACGTATTGCCCGTGGGGCGTGGATCGGTATAGCCAGGGCCATCGCATTCGATGACGCGGTCGGCGTCACCCTCGTCAAGGCGGCCATAAGCGGTGTCGCCATCAGGACGGCGGAAGCGAATCCAGGTTTGCACGGCAGAGCTCCTCCGGCAGGCGCGCGGGTGCCGCGCCGGCTCTTTCAGCAGAGATGGGGTGGCCCCCTGTCAGGGGCCGTGGAGACGGGTCCCGGCCGCAGCCGGGCGCCTGGGGTCAGACCGCTCCCGCCATGCGCAGCGCCGCAATCTGTGCCGGCGAGCGCCCCAGCCATTCGAGAATCTCGTCGGTGTGCTCCCCCAGCAGCGGCGAGCGCTCGACCTTCACCGGCGAGTCAGACAGTGTGATCGGCGAGCCGAGCTGCACGTATTTGCCGCGCGCCGGGTGCTCCAGCTCCACCAGGTAGCCGCGCTCGTACATCGACTGGTCCTCGATCAGGTCCTTCATCGACAATATCGGGCCACACGGCACATCCACCTCGTTGAGCGCGTTCATCACCTCGAACTTGGTGCGGCCCAGGGTCCATTGCTCGATGATGCCGAAGCAGGCGGCGAGCTTTTTCAGACGCACTTCAGGCGTGGCGAATTCCGGATCGGTGATCAGGTCTTCGCGGCCGCACAGGCGCATCAGCGGCTCCCAGCCCTGCGGCTGGATGATGACGTAGACATAGTCGTTCGGACCGCCCGGCGCACAGCGCAGCGTAGCGCCCGGCTGGCCGCCGCCCGACGCATTGCCGGCGCGCGGCACGTGGTCGTCGAACTGGTCGTTGGGGTACTCGCGCAGCGGGCCGGCATCCAGGCGCTGCTGGTCGCGCAGTTTCACGCGGCACAGGTTCAGTACTGAGTCCTGCATGGCGACTTCCACGCGCTGGCCGCGCCCCGAATGCTCGCGCTGGAGCAGTGCGGCCAGGATGCCGACCACGCAGTGCACGCCCGTACCCGAGTCGCCGATCTGCGCGCCCGTCACCGTTGGCATGCCGCTGGCATCGCCCGTCGTCGATGCGGAGCCGCCCATGCACTGGGCCACGTTTTCATACGCCTTGCAGTCCTGGTAGGGGCCGGGACCGAAGCCCTTGATCGACGCATAGATCATGCGCGGATTCAGGTCCTGGATATGTTCCCAGTCGAATCCGGCGCGGTCCAGTACGCCCGGACCAAAGTTCTCGATCAGGACGTCGCTCTGCTGGATCAGGTCTTCCAGCAGTGCCTTGCCTTCCGGCGTTTTCATATTGAGCGTCAGGCTGCGCTTGTTGCTGTTCAGCATGGTGAAGTACAGGCTGTCAGCGTTGGGCACGTCACGCAGCTGGCTGCGCGTGATGTCACCGCGTCCGGGCATTTCGACCTTGATCACGTCGGCGCCCATCCAGGCCATCAACTGCGTGGCCGAGGGGCCGGCCTGCACGTGCGTCATGTCAAGGATGCGAATGCCGTCCAGGGCTTTGCGTTGCTCCGTGGTGCTGGTCTGACTTTGGTTGTGGGCCTCGGCCATGATGCGTCTCCTGATTTGTGTTCCGCTCTTTTGACATACAGTATGTGGTATATCACCAAGATGCAAGAGGGTTTAAACCCGAATCAAGGAAGTTTCGACGCTGCGTCGCAGCAAATGCGCCTGAAGCCTTACGGCGCCTTCGGTGGAGGGGGCTGCGTGAGCTGGGGAGGTGTTGCGAATGAAGCAGAGGCCGAGCCAAGGACATCAGCCCTCGCCCCGCAAGATCGGCAAGGAGCCAAAGAAAAGCGCCAAAGGAGAGCACCAAAGGCACCAAAGAAAACGCCCCAACGTGCCGGAAAGGTGTTGGGGCGCAAGAAGATTCGGCCACGTCGCGGAACCATGTCCGCGCCCCGTCATGGGCTGGCCGACGGGGATCGCATGACGCGGCTGGCAGTCAGTCGAGGAAGTCGCAGTTCTTTTCCACGTAATCGGCGAGGTCCAGCGAGTGCTGGCGTACCAGTTTCTCGGCCAGTTCGGTATCGCGCTTCTCCAGCGCCTCGATGATGCGCAGATGGTCGACGATGGACCGTGCGGCACGGTCGCTCTGCGAAATCGTCATCTTCCGGATGGCCCGCACATGGACGAAGATGTTCTTGATCGCGTCCATGATGATCTGCGACTTCGACAGCTGCACGATCGCCTGGTGGAACACGATATTGGCGTCTGAATATTCCTCGATGTGTTCCGCCGGCGTGGAATCGCGAAAGCTGTCGAACATGTGGCGCAGCTTGCCGATTTCCTCATCGGTCGCGTGCAGCGTGGCCAGGCGCGCCGCCATGCTTTCCAGCGCGGCCCAGACCTGGATCATCTCCACGATCTCGCGCTTGGTCTTGCGCATGATGTAGATGCCGCGCCGCGGCACCGTGCGCAGGAAACCCTCCTGCTCCAGCAGCGTCATCGCCTCGCGGATCGGCGTGCGGCTGACGCCCAGCGCTTCGGACAGCACGCGTTCGTCAAGCCGGACTTCCTCGCGGGACTGATAGATATCGGCGTCCGCGATGGCCTGGCGCAGCATGGCGTAGGCCTGGTCGCGCAGGCTGGCGCCGGCGTTGATCGGTTGCAGCGAAAGGGTCAATCCGGTGGGCTGGATTTCGGGTTGGCTTTGGGCAGACATGAATGCACTCGTAGATGGCCGGGGCCCCGGTGACCAATGTGGCCACCGGCGGCACGCGCCCCCGCAGGGGTCTCAGGAGCAAGGACACATTGAAGCCAGTTTGGCATGCCGTCATGTGTCTTGCTCATCAATCCTGCGATTATCGCGCCTGTCAGGGCACGAAGGGGCGAGTCCGACCTTTCGTATATGGTATATCACATTGACTGCAAAACCGGCGGCGTTCTCCTGTCGACCTTGCCGTCCGACACTGGGACGGACGGCGTTCATCTCTCCTGCTCGGCTCGCTTCCCGGTTCAGGCCGCCTTCGCCACCGGCGCGGGGACTTGTCCGGCCTGTGCCGCCTGCGCCATGCGGTCGCGCTGCTTGATCAGGCCCAGCACGGCGTCGACCATGGGCGTCGGCTGGCCAATCATCCGGCCCATCTCCTGCACCACGGTCAGCAGGGGATCGATCTCCATCGCCCTGCCCGCTTCCAGGTCCTGCAGCATCGACGTCTTGTGTGCGCCGACTGCACCGGCGCCGTCGATGCGACGCTCGACGTCCACGCGGAAATGGACGCCAAGGCGCTCGGCAATTGCCTTGGCCTCGAGCATCATCTGGCGCGACAGCCCCCGCGTGGCAGGATCGGACGTAATGATGTCCAGCGTGGCGTGCGTCAGGGCGCTGATCGGATTGAAGCAGAGATTGCCCCAGAGCTTGAGCCAGATTTCGTCGCGGATGTTGTCGCGCACGGGCGCGTCGAGGTCGGCCCGGACCATCATCTCCGCCAGCCGCGTCACACGGTCGGAGCGACTGCCATCCGGCTCGCCGATCGGGAATTTCTTGCCGTAGACATGGCGAATCACGCCCGGCTGCACGATCTCGGCGGCCGGATACAGCACACAGCCGATGGCGCGCTCGGGCCCCAGGCCGTGCCATTGCTTGCCGCCCGGGTCCACGGACTCCAGCGTGCTGCCGGCAAACTCGCCGCCATGCTTGTGGAAATACCAGTACGGAATGCCGTTGACGCCAGTCACCACGGCGGTTTCCGGCCCCAGCAGCGGTTGCATCAGGTCCACCACCCCTGGCACCTGGTGCGCCTTCAGCGTGATGAACACATAGTCTTGCGGGCCCAGTTCGCGCGGATCGCTCGCGCAACGCACTTTCGCCACGCGCTCCTCTCCGTCGATCTGCAGGCGCACGCCGTTCGCCTGCATGGCGGCCAGATGCGGCCCGCGTGCAATAAAGCTGACATCGGCACCCGCCAGCGCCAGCTGCGCGCCCATATAGCCGCCGATGGCTCCCGCACCGTAGATACAGATCTTCATAGGTTGTCTCCTGGATGGTTGTTGTGAAGCGTGGGATGCTTTGATATATCACATACTATATTCCACTACAGCCGTTCCACAACCTCAAACTTCGCGGTTCCGGTATTTCCCTGATGTGCCCCTCGGACCGGGCGTGCGCTACCATGTTCTCGATTGTCCGCTTGCGGGCCAGCGGCCCCCAGCCCACCCCAGTCAAGGAGTTCGCATGGAAACGCTGCTTGTGCTCGCGCGCGATCCGTCCGCATGGGCCGCACTGGCCACCCTGGTTGCGATGGAGATCGTGCTCGGCATCGACAACCTCATCTTCATTTCCATCCTGACCAACAAGCTGCCGGAGCAGATGCGCGAAAAGGCGCGGCGCACCGGTATCGGCCTGGCGCTGTTCATGCGGCTGGGCCTGCTGGCCACGATCGCGTGGATCGTGGCGCTGACCGAGCCGGTCTTCACCCTCTTCAGCAAGGACATTTCCTGGCGCGACATCATCCTGATCGCCGGGGGCGCCTTCCTGGTCTGGAAGGCCACGCGCGAAATCCACCAGCATGTGGCGCCCGAGCCGGAGGGCGAGGAAGAAAGCATGGCAACCCGCGCGGCGCCGGGGTTCGCGGCGGCCATCGGCCAGATCCTGGTGCTGGACCTGGTGTTCTCGATCGACAGCATCATCACCGCAGTGGGCATGACGGACCACGTGCCGATCATGTTCGTGGCGGTGATCGCGGCCGTCGCGGTCATGCTGTTTGCCGCCGCGCCGCTGGCCAATTTCATCAACCGCAATCCCACCATCGTCATGCTGGCGCTGGCCTTCCTGATCATGATCGGCATGACGCTGATCGCGGACGGCCTGGGCCATCACGTGCCCAAGGGCTATATCTATACGGCCATGGCGTTCTCGTGCGGCGTGGAAGCCCTGAACATGCTGGCCCGGCGCCGGCGCAGCCGCGCCGCTGGCCAGCCCCCGGCGCACTAGTGAGGGGGCGGCGCGAGCAGGTATGATGGCTGTCTTGCGGTCATCCCCTATTCACGCATCCATGCTTCCTACGGATCTTGCCGGCACCGACGGCGATCAGAGCGCGTCGCTGCCACGTTCCGAACGGGCCTACCAGCAGTTGCGCGCCGCCATCCAGGCCGGGCACCTGTTGCCGGGCACCCGCCTGCGCGAAGTCGAACTCGCGGAATCCCTTGGCCTGTCGCGCACGCCGGTGCGCGAGGCGTTGTCTCGGCTGGAATCCGAAGGGCTGGTCGTCAACGAGCCCAATCGCGGCATGATGGTGACGCGGCTTGATGCCAGCATGGTCAGCGAACTCTACGTCATGCGCGAGGTGCTGGAATCCACCGCCGCGGCGCTGGCCGCACGGCATGCCACCGATGTCGAGATTTCCCTGCTGCGCGACATCGTCGAGCGCGACCTGTCATTCGCCGAGGACCCGGACAAGCTGGCGATGAACAATCGCCTGTTCCACGAGACGCTGCACCGCTGCGCCCACAATCGCTACCTGCTGAAGACGCTGCGGTCCCTGCACGAGTCGATGGCGCTGCTGGGCCGCTCCACGCTGGCCGTGCCGGGCCGCGCGCGCGGGTCGTACGAGGAACACCTGGCGCTGGTGGAAGCGCTGGAAGCACGCGACCCCGTGCAGGCGGAGCAGATCACCCGCCGCCATATCCAGCAGGCCTACAAGGTGCGCCTGTCGCTCTGGATCGAGGAGCAGTCGGGCACCTGATTTGCCTCGCGCCCTGTTCGCCAGCCCTCGCGGTCGCCGCCTTCCTCCTATCGGCGCCGCAACACGATAGCCCCGCACGCCGGGGCTATTGTTTTATTAACCCGAAAAGTGTGTTCCTCCCCCACGCTTTTCTGGAACGACGACCCTTGCTATCGTCCTCAACGAGGCCGTAGCTCCCTTCTCTCCCTTCGGCCTCACGTCACCCTCCGTGGCGGTTTTTTCATACTTGGCGCCGATTCGTGCAGGTGTTGTTCGTCCGAACACGATCACGGCGCGAGGCGCGGCGCTTGCCGCGCCTTCTTTTCTTCGCACGTCTTTTCTCCCATTTCCGGAGCGAGATCCGCCATGCCAGACAAAACCGTGAAGATTCCGGGCCCCGACCACCCGATCACCGTCGCACCGCAGGGCGGTCGCGTGGTCGTGACCGTGGCGGGCCGCGTGGTGGCCGATACCCGCCGCGCCCTGACGCTGAAGGAAGCGTCCTATCCGGCCGTCCAGTACATCCCGCGCGAGGACGTCGACATGTCCCAGCTGGCCCGCACGCAGCACGCCAGCTATTGCCCTTACAAGGGCGATGCCGCCTACTACAGCATCCCGGCCGGCGGCGCGCGCGCCAGCAACGCCGTCTGGACGTATGAATCGCCCTATGAAGCCGTCGCCCCCATCGCCGGCCATCTGGCGTTCTACCCGGACCGCGTGGACGCCATCGACATCACCGCCTGACCGCGCGGCAGCCTGACCCGCCACTGACACACGGCCCCGGTTTCACTCGGGGTCGGGACAGGGTGCCCCCATGTCCCTTGCCCCCACCCAACACAACAAGAATATCCATGGCATCGCACATCCATAGCGTGCCCGCGCGGCACGCCAATCCGCTTCATACGCGCTATCTCGATGTCCGCCGGCGCACCGTCGCGCTGGTCGATCCGCTCGGCGCGGAGGACATGGCCATCCAGTCGATGCCCGACGCCAGCCCGGCCAAATGGCACCTGGCCCATACCACGTGGTTTTTCGAGACCTTCCTGCTCGGCCCGCACCTGCCCGGCTATGCGCCCTACGATGCGCGCTACAGCTACCTGTTCAACTCGTACTACGAAGCGATCGGCCCGCGCCAGCCGCGCCCGTTTCGCGGGCTGCTGAGCCGCCCGACCGTCGACCAGGTGCTGGCCTATCGCCGCCATGTGGACGCCCAGATGCTCCGGCTGCTCGACGGCCTGCACGACGGCATGCTCGACAGCGCGCTGGAAAACCTCCTGGCATTGGGGCTCGCGCACGAGCAGCAGCACCAGGAACTGTTGCTGATGGACATCCTCCATCTGTTCGCGCAATCGCCGCTGCGGCCCGCCTACGACACCGCATGGCCACACGACCGCGCACAGGGGCCCGGCACCTTCCAGCGCATGGCGGGCGGTCTGGTCGAGATCGGCCATGAGACGCCAGAATTTGCCTTCGACAACGAGTCGCCTCGCCACAAGACCTACGTGGCGCCATTCGACATCAGCGACAAGCTCGTGACCAACGGCGAATGGCTACGCTTCATGGCCGATGATGGCTACGCCCGTCCGGAACTGTGGCTGGCCGATGGCTGGACGCTGGCGCGGTCGGGCGAGTTGGCCGCACCGCTCTATTGGGAACGCATCGACGACGGCTGGCAGGTCATGACGCTCGGTGGCCTGCGCCCCGTGGACCCCGACGCCCCGGTGACGCATGTGAGCTACTACGAGGCCAGCGCCTACGCGCGCTGGGCCGGCGCGCGGCTGCCGACGGAAGCCGAATGGGAAATCAGCGCCCATGCCGGCATCCTGGCGCAGGCGGATACGGTCGCCTGGCAGTGGACCCAGACCGCCTACGGGCCGTACCCCGGTTTCCGCGCCACCGCGGACGCGATCGGCGAGTACAACGGCAAGTTCATGGTCAGCCAGCTCGTGCTGCGCGGCGGCGCCAGCGTGACGCCGCCGGGCCATTCGCGCCCCTCGTATCGCAATTTCTTCTATCCGCACCAGCGCTGGATGTTCTCCGGCGTGCGGCTGGCGCGCGATGCCGGCCATGGCACGAGCGATCCGCTGCCGCCGGCCCGGGACGCATCGTTTGCCCGCGATGTCCGCATCGGCCTCTCCGGGCATGCCAAGTCGATGTCGCCGAAGTATTTCTACGACGCCGCGGGCTCCGCGCTGTTCGAGGCCATCTGCCGCACGCCGGAGTACTACCCCACGCGGGCGGAATCCGCGCTGCTGGCCCGCGTGGCGGAGGACATCGCGGCCGCCTTCCCACCTGGTGCCGCACTGATCGAATTTGGCAGCGGCGCCAGCGAAAAGACCAATCTGCTGCTGGGCACGCGCGCCGGCATCGACCTCTACGTGCCGATCGACATCAGCCGCGACGCGCTCGCGCAAGCCTCGGCGCGCCTGGCGGCACGCTATCCCGCCCTGACCGTGTTGCCTGTGGAAGCCGACTTCACGCAAGCGTTCGTGCTACCGGACAGCGCACAGCAGCGTCCGAAGGTCGGCTTCTTTCCGGGATCGACGATCGGCAATTTCACGCATGATGAAGCGGTCGGCTTCCTGCGTAATGCGCGCGAGATGCTCGGCGCCGGTGCGCGCATGATCGTCGGCGCCGACATGGTCAAGGACTTGCCGACGCTGCTACGCGCCTATGACGACGCCGAAGGCGTGACCGCGCGTTTCAACAAGAACCTGCTGGTGCGGATCAATCGCGAGCTGGACGGCAGCTTCGACCCCGAATCGTTCGACCATCTGGCGATCTGGAACGACGTCCACGACCGGATCGAAATGCACCTGGTCAGCCGCGTGGACCAGATCGTCCATGCCGCCGGCCACGCGTTCATGTTCCGGCGCGGCGAACGGCTGCATACGGAGAACTCGCACAAGTTCACGCCGGAAGCGTTCGCCACGCTGGCGGCGCGCGCAGGATGGACCGTGGCGCGGCACTGGATCGGCGATGCGCCCGCGTTCGGGATCTTCGAGCTGGTGGACGACGAACGCGCCGGCTAGCCGCGAGGGGTCTTCGGGGTGCGCGGGGTGCGTGGTGTTTGTGGTCCCTGCGGCGCCCGCGGCATTTGTCCGGCGGCCTGGTGGATCGCCGCGCGGATCCGCGGATAGGTGCCGCAGCGGCAGACAATCCCCGCCATGGCCGCATCGATATCGGCGTCCGTCGGCTTCGGCCTGGCTTTGAGCAGCGCGCAGGCCGCCATGATCTGCGCGCTCTGGCAGTAGCCGCACTGGACCACGTCGACATCGAGCCACGCGGCCTTGACCGCGTCGGCCTCCTTGCCCTGCACCCCTTCAATGGTCGTGATGCGCTCGGTGTCCTGCAACGCCGACATCAGCAACTGGCAGGCCAGCGCGGACTTGCCATCCACATGCAGCGTGCAGGCGCCGCAGATCCCCACACCGCAGCCAAACTTGGTGCCCGTCAGCGCCAGGTCGCAGCGCAGCACCCACAGCAGCGGCATGTCCGGCTCCGCATCCACGCTGACGACCTTGCCATTCACGTTCAGGTTTGCCACGGTCTTTCCTCCTGGTGCGTCTCGTGCGCTAGGCGAGCTTCAGCGGCAGAGCGCGCAACCGCTGCCCAGTCAGCGCAAACAGCGCATTGGCCACGGCCGGTGCGACAGGCGGCACGCAAACTTCGCCCGCTCCTTGCGGCGCCTCCGGGCTGGCGATGATATCGGTCTCGATCACCGGGCATTCCGCGATCCGCACCACCGGGAAATCGTGGAAGTTCTGCTGCTTCACCACGCCGTCCACGAACGTGATTTCCTGATACAGGGCCGCGGACAAGCCGAATACGATGCCGCTTTCCGCCTGCTGCCGGATCAGGTTGGGATTCACCGGCATGCCGCAGTCGATGACGCAGACCACGCGATGCACGCGGATGGTCTTGTCACGCGCCACCGAGACTTCGGCCACCTGCCCGACGATGCTGCCGTACGACTGATGCAGCGCCACCCCGCGCGCGCGCCGCGCACCATCGGCGGCGCGGCCCGCTGGCTTTCCCCAGTCCGCCAGCATGGCCACTCGCTGCAGCACCGCCAGATGACGCGGATGCGTGCCAAGCAGGCTGGCACGGAACGCGACCGGGTCCTTGCCCGCCGCCACCGCCATTTCGTCGAGAAAACACTCCGTGAAGAACGCCTGATGCGAATGCCCGACCGAACGCCAGAAGCCCACCGGAATCGGCAGGTCGACAATCGCATGGGAAATCCGCGCTGCCGGCCACGCATACGGTTGATCAAACGCGCCTTCAACGGCCGTCTTGTCGAGGGGGATGCGCGGGAATCCGAAGTCGCGTGCGAGCATCTCCGGCACCACCGCCTGGCCTGCCGAGCGTGCGTGCCAGCCCACCAGCTTGCCGTGGCCATCGATGCCGGCGCGTAGCCGCGCCACGCATGCGGGCCGGTAGAAGTCGTGCGTCATGTCCTGCGCCCGCGTCCAGATGGTCTGGACTGGCCGCCCCTTGACCTCGCGCGCGATGGCGGCGGCCTGCGAGATGAAATCCGCTTCCAGCCGTCGCCCGAAGCCGCCGCCGAGCATCATCACCTGTACGTCCACCTTGTGCGCGGGAAGCCCCAGCACTTTCGCGGCCTGCTCGCGGGCAATCCCCGGCACCTGCGTCGAGACCCACACCGTCGCGCCGTCATCGCGGCAATGGACCGTGCAGTTGATCGGCTCGACGGCGCCGTGCGCCAGCCAGGGCGCGCTGTATTCCGCGCTGACGACCTTCGCCGCCTTGCTCAGTGCGGCGTCCACATCGCCATGACTGTAGTACGCGTGCCCCTCGTGTTGATCGAGGGTTCCGCCGATGCGCGCCATCATGTCCTGACTGGACAACCCGGATGCCGGGCCGGGCTCCCAGTCGACCTTGAGCGCTTCCAGCGCCTTCATCGCGCGAAACGCGTTGTCGGCGACCACCGCCACCCCGCCCGTGCCACCGTTGAACGGCGGCACCACGAACGCCTTGACCACGCCGCGCCGGGTCGTGGCGGCGCTCACATCCGCATGTTTCACGCGGCCCCCGACCGTAGGGCACATCAGCACGCTCGCATAGAGCAACTGCTCCGGCAATGCATCGATGCCAAAGCGCGCCGATCCATTCGTCTTCGCCTCGGCGTCGAGGCGGTGCAGCGGCTGGCCGATCAGGCGGAACGCCGACGGGTCCTTCAGCGGGACACTCCCCGGCAAGCGCTGGCGTCCGGCGGCGGCGGCCAGTTCCCCGAACGTGGCGGACTTCCCCGAAGCGTGGAGCACCTTGCCGCGCGCCACACTGCATTCGGCGGCCGGCACACGCCAGCGCTCCGCCGCCGCGGCCACCAGCATCGCGCGCGCCGACGCGCCCGCCTCGCGCATCGGCATCCACAAGTCGTTGAGCCCCGACGATCCCCCCGTGACAACCTCGCCGATCTCCCGCATCAGCTTGCGCGTCACATGGTCCGCAATCCGTCGGATCACCCCGTGATCGTCCGGATGGAAGGGCAAGCCATCCACCACCACCTGGATATTGTTGTAGATACGGTCCGGCGGTGCGTTTTCCACGCGCACTCGGGCCCAGTCGGCATCGAGTTCCTCGGCCAGGATCATCGCCAGCCCGGTGTGTACGCCCTGCCCCATCTCCGAGCGGCACATCATGACGGTCACGCTGTCGTCGGCGGCAATCTTGACCCAGCCGTTGAGGGCAACCTGCGTCGCCTCCACCGGCAGCGGGCCCGACGGGGTGAGGCGTTGCCGCACCGGCAGCACGGTCCAGCCGACCAGCAAGGCCCCCGCCGCCGCGCCGATACCGCCAAAGAGGAACGCTCTGCGCTTCATGGCCGGGTCAGAACTCCAGGCAGAAATCGATCAGGCGCGTGTGGTCCCAGTAGACCTTGCCCAGATACACGCCCGGCGCGATGCAGCGGATCTCGTCGCGAATCCAATGCGCGACCAGCGATGTCGCGGAGTAGTCGAGCACGATGCACTCCTTTTGATCGAGCCAGCTGTCCGCCTTGTACACCTTGGCGAGAATCGCCTCGAGCCCGAAGGGCGTGATGCGGTTCTTCAGCACACCATGGCCGGCGTCGAACACCTTGCCCTGCCATGCAAAGAGGTTGATCATCCGCGCCATGCTTTCGCTGAAAACGGTGCCCGGCGAGATGATGGCCGTGCCTTTCGCCTCGCCGTTCGGGATATCGCCCGCGGGGCTGTTGCGGAACAGGTCATCCAGCTCGGCCTGCTGCATTTGCAGGAGCTTGTGAACGTCGTACGCCATGGCGATCTCCCATCTGGAACTGCATGGACGGCATGGTCCGCGCGGCGGCCAGCAGAACCTCCGCCGCCTTCTCGGCCATCATGTAGATGGCGCTGACCGGAAAGAACCCCGGGATGCGGGGGAATGCCGATGCATCGACCACGCGCAACCGCCGCGTGCCGTGCACCGAGAAATGGCTGTCCAGCACGCCCCCCGCCGCGCGCGGCCCGATCGGGCAGGAACACGATGCGTGGTGGCCCCACGCGTTATCTCGGACATAGCTGGCCAGGTCGGCGTCGCTCTGCACCTGCGCGCCGGGCAGTTCCTCATGGGCGATGTAGCCCCGATCCGCCAGCGGTTGCGCAAGTCCGCGCACAAAGCGGATGGCACCGATCAATGCGCGCATGTCCTCGCCGCGAGGGTCGTCGGCATCGTCGAAATAGCGGAAGTCGATGTCCGGCATATCGCGCGGATCAGTCGAGCGCAGCGACACGATGCCGGCGCGGTTGCGTGTATGCGCCTTGAGCAGCGCCCAGGTCAGCACATTGTCGTTCTGCGCGAACGCCTTGGAGTATCCCGGGTAGTAGCCGACAAAGCGCTCCAGCAGCGCCATGCAGAAGACGTCCGGTACGGGCGCCCCGCGCCCCGAGCGGCGAATCACCGCCGTGGCCACGCCGTTGGTCGTGTACACGCCCTCGCGCGTATCGAACCAGCTCCGGTATGGCGCGTCGTCGCGCACGAATCGCGCGCCCTGCAGGACCTCCCACGACCGCGACATGCGGTTCACCACGCCGATCTCGTAGCGATCCTGCAGATTGCGTCCGACGCCAGGCAGATCGACCTTTACCGGAAGGCCGTGTTGGCGCAGATGCGCTGCGGGTCCGATGCCGGACAACATCAGCAGTTGCGGCGTATTGAACGCGCCGCCCGCGAGGATCACCTCGCGGCGTGCCCGGACCTCGCGCCGCTCGCCGGCCTCTCCGGCCGGCGTTGCGTGCGCCCGGTAAAGATGCCGGCCCTTCAGGTATTCCACGCCGAATGCATTGCCCTGGGCGTCGAGCATGACGCGTGCAGCCAGCGCGTCCAGTTCGATCCGCAGCATTCCGGGGTGGCGTTGCGCCACATCCAGCAGGCGTTCCCGCGTGCCGTGGCGCGCGTGGCGCTGCGTGGTCAGCGGCGTATAGCACACGCCGTGAAAGGCGCGTCGGCCCCAGAGCCGCGAGTTGGGATCGCCCTGCCAGCGGATCAGCCGCAGCAGCGCCTGCAGGCGCCTCGGCACGCTGCGGGCCTCCAGTTCCATCGACCCGAGGATGACGCGGATCAGCGCATCATCGGCCAGTGCTTCCAGCGGCATCGCACGCTCCGTGTGGAGCCAGCCGTCCCAGCCATGCATGGTGGGGTCCAGGCCCAGCCGGCGCGCAAGGTTCCACAGCGGACGGTGGCGGCATTGCTCCACCAGCTTGGCGTAACGGCGCATGCGAGTCGCCGTCCAGGATGGATCTCCCGTCAGGTCGGCGATGTGATCCCAGTCGGCATCGTGCGGATACAGGAAGATCAGCGCGTTGTGCGCCGTGCAACCGCCCAGCGTGCCGGCGCGTGGATACAGCACGCCGGCCGGACCGCACTTCGGGTCGCGACGTTGCTGCGCGCCGTCGGCATAGTGGCGCACGAAGAAATTCCACGCCATGGCGGGGTTTTCGGCTGCGCAGGCGTGGAAGCCGGGCACGTCGTAGTCCTCGGGCATGCATGGTGCCTCGTGCGCGCGCGCATCGCCGCCAGCCTCCAGCACGCACACGCGCATTCCGGCCTCCACCAGCCGCGCGGCCAGCGTGCCGCCGCCCGCGCCGGAGCCGACGATCACATAGTCCCACTCCGCTTCGTCCTGCCCAGACATAGCCATAGCCCCTCGCCACGCCGCGTGCCCTGCACGGTCAGAACGTCTTCAGGAAGGCGATCAAGGCCCGCTTGTCCTCGTCGCTCAGCACAGGTTCCTTGCCGAACGCCTGCTCGTCCGCGCTCAGGCCGTCCTGGTTGTTGAATTCCGCCGTGCCGAAGTAGTGGCCGCGGTTGACGACGAAATCCGGGCACTTGCTCAGCGACAGCATCGGCTTGACCAGGTCCGCGTAGGTCTTGCGCAGGTCATCGTCGGTCGCGCCCGCGGGCACGGAGGCGAGGTCGCCCTTCAGCTTGATCAGCAGCTTCAATACCTTGCCCGCATGCTCGGCCTTGGCCGCCGGGTCGGAAGTCTCCGACAGCGGCTGGAGGTTGGCCAGCAGATTGACCGGCATCTTCGCCGGCGCCGGACCGATCGTCACGTCGCCGCCTTCGCCCACCAGCCACGGCACCCAGCGATGCAGCAGGTCTTCCATCGGCCGCAGCGAATCCGGCACAAACCCGACCGGGATGGTGATCTGGCTGCGTTCCGTTGTGCGATCGATCACGCCGGGCACCTTGGTCCCCAGCACCGCGTCGTGGTCGCGCTTTTCCGGCCAGAGAAGCTGCTCGATCGATGCATCGAAGACGCGCACGCGGCTTTGCACGGACGGATCGCTGCTGAAGGGGCCCAGCGCGTTGTTGAGCAGGAACGGCGCTGTCGACCAGATGCTGATCAGCGACGGCACCCGCGTATAGCCACGCCCGCCCGCCGGCATCTTGTAGGGCCAGCGCTCACCCGTGAACGGGTCGTGCAGCGTGACGGTGCCCACGGAGGGAAGGTTCTTGTAGGTCTCCGACGAGAAGTTGTCCCAGATATTGCCGCGCAGGGCATTGGTGGCCAGCGGACTGCAGACATTCGTACGCAGCAGCGTCACAGGCACGCGGACATCGGACGACAGGTAGTTGTGGTCGAGGAAATCCGGCGCGTTGACCACGTCGCGCATCTTCGCCTTGAACTCGTCGGTCTGCGTCCATTTCCAGTAACGCTGGAAGCAGCCGATGTATTGGGTGCGGTCGCAGTTGCGCATCTGCAGGTCGGCGGGCGGGGGCGGTGACTTGCTGGAATGGCATCGCGCACAAGTCTCCGCGAATACCGTCTTGCCGCGCTGGAGCAGTTGGCCGCCTCCGGGTGTGCCCGCATCTGCCACGAATGCCTTGCCGCCGGGGGCATCGGCCAGATGATCGGGCGGCGTCGACTTCAGCAGGAAAGCGGCCACGTTGAAGGTGCCGGCCTCCGTCGCTCGCCAGTAGGTGGAGTTCTTCTGCGCCACGGCGATCTCGATCGGTGTGATCGACTTGCCGCCGAGGATCGGATTGAAATGCAGCAGCCATTCCTCGCTGAACAGGCCGATATTGATGTAGACGCGGTTCAGCGCGCCCAGCACACCGACGGAATCCGCACCATCCTTGAGCACATGCGGCGTCCGGACGGTATCGGGCGGCGTGTAAAACTCGGAGAGCGGGCCGGTCTGGACGAAGTCGTTCAATTGCTTGTTGTTCTTCTCGCCCCCGGCGATGGTCTCCTGCCCGAGCCGCGAGGCCACGCCCATGCGCGCCATCAGGTCGTAGAGCGCGTTCATCGTGCGCGGGTTGTTGATGTTGTCCGTGGAGACCAGCGAGGTATCCATCGCACCGGGCCGGAAGGTATGGACGAGCTGGAACATGAAGTTCTGCCTGCCCGTCGGCGTGGCGGCGTTGTGGATGAACAGCCGGTCGACCCACATATACTGCGCGCCCACCGTGGAACTGAGTTCGGGCCACTGCGGATGCTCCGGATCGGCGGGCGGACGGATCGGACTCGGACCGACATGGCAGAAGCCGCAGGACATGCCGACGCGATAGGGTCGCACCAGGTCGGCACGGTTGTAGTAGGCCGGGTCCGTGTAGTAGCGCTCGGGATCCCACGCCTTGGCGGCCTTCTCGTCGAACGCCGGATTCGGAAACAGGCGCAGCCCGACGATCCCGGTGGCATAGCCATAGTAGGAGCCGACGGGAAGCTTCTGCCCGTTGGCGAACGTCGTACCCCGTGCCCCCGTCTTGACGCCGGGATACGCCTGCTCGTTCTCGAAGGGATCGGCCGGGCAGTCCTTGCTTCGCTGATCCAGCCACAACCCGAAACGCTTGGGATCGGGGGCGCTTGGCTTCTGGAAGCAGGGTTCGTTGAGCAGGCCGAGATAGGCCCAGCGGTTGTCGCGCGAATAGCCCTGGCCGGGATGGGAACTGATCGACTTGAGCAGATCGAACGCACCGAACGTGAAGTTCGTCATGGCGTCCCAGAACCGGTCATTGCCACCGGTCCACACGATCCACATGTTGCGGCCCTGGATCTCCTCCTTCGACAGCGCAACGCCACGGTCCATGTCGTGGAAGTAGTCTTCCGCCGCGTGCCGGAAGGAATCGACATTGCGGCCGGCCTGCTGCGCTTCGTCCTGAACGTTGCCGGGCTGGGGCCTGGAACATCCGCCCGCCAGGATCGCAACAACGAGGACAGCGGGCAACAGGACTGACTTGCTGTGCAGGTTCACCGTCGTCCCTCCCCGACCGCATGGTCTATCACAGCAGCGTGTCGTGTTGCCCACGCCGTTGGGTACAGATAAACCTAGAAATGACTTGAGGAGAAGTCAAGGCTGTTACTGGCGCGCAACGCAAATCTGCATTGGCGTGTTCGACAGCGTTTCCGACTGAGATAAACGCGCCGATGCACGGCGACTTGCACGGCGACGTCGCGAGGCATGCGCCGCGATGGCCCGCATTGACCCTGTTGAGAGATCATGAAACCTCAGCTTGTGAGGTATCGGAGGGCAGCAGGCACGATGTCCGAGGCATCGTCTCCGGAAAAACAAAAACCGACCCGCCGCACACCGGATTCGGTTGTGCGGCGGGTCGGTTTCACATTGCGGCGCCGGGAGACGCCGCGTACAACGCGCTGGGTCTGACGGATCAGCCGTTCGCGTAGACCACCTTGGCCTTGCGCGCTTCCGCCTGCAGGCGGGTAAAGATGTTCTGGACGGCGGCGATGGCGCGCTTCGCGTCGCTGGCAAAGCCCAGGCTTTGCGGGCCGAGCTCGCGCTCGATAAGGTCACGTTCCAGTTGATCGGTCAGCTTGATGTCGGATTGGGTGTTCATGGCGTCCTTCCTTCAGGGATTACCCTCTTGGGGTTTGCCCTAATTGTAGCAGGCCAAATGTCGCAACGCAGCATTAGGTAATAGTGCGTATGCCCCAAACCCAACAAGCGACCGGGAAATTCGCCATGAAGTGGCGATTAGGACGCGGTACGCTTGCATGCCGGAATGGCTGCTTATGCTCGCACTGCCCCACCAAGTGGAAATTTCGTCGCTTTCATGAGCTTCGCACGCGTTGCGAATGGCTTTTAGCTCACTTTTACGGGCGACTGACAAGGCAGATCATTGCCGCTCGCGAAACAGGCCATTGCGTCCTGCGCCAAACCAGTTTCTTTTTCCGACGAACTGAAGTGACCTTGGGAATGGTCATTACGGTGCCACGGGCGTGGCTGACTGGTAAGGGTCCTGCGCGTGGTCGTCCCAGACATAGGCTCGTCCCAGAACTTTCTGACGCGGACACTGACGCGCATTCCTGGCGTCGAACATATTCGCTCGAGCTTTGCACTCAAGACTGTACTGATTCGAAACTCCCCGATGGTCTGACGCGGGAGGCTCATGACTCCTCGTTGCCACCATGGATTCACGAGGTTCTCAGACTGGCCAGGAAGAGACACTTGGGCCCGCAAGCTAGACGGCCGAAACCCGGGTCTGAAGCGGTCAACCGCCTCGAACCGCACCACGCTCCCGGCGGAAGGCCACTTACCGCGAAATGCCGATCCAGCGGGTGCTCCTTTCCGGGGTGTCGCACTAGAATGTACAGGCGCGGTGCCCGCGTGAATGCACTCTGTGGGGGAGGCGCGGCGCGCGTATCGAGTTCATTCGTACTGGAGAATGAGAATGCCGACCTATCAGTATCGTTGCCAGGATTGCGGTGAAAAATTCGAACACGCGGAGCATGTCGCGGAACACGCGACCGTCCAGTTGAAATGCCCCAAATGCGGGAGCGATAAGGTGCAGCATGCGCCTACGCCGTTCGTCGCCAAAACTTCAAGAAAAAGCTGAACGGTCATTGCCTGCTCACATGGGCGAAAAGATCATTGCCGCCCGCATCGGCCCGCCCCTCGGCAATTCCAATCTGTACAGCGGTGGGGCCCGCCTGGGGGGTGCCGCGCAATGCCGCGGCGGGCGACGCCAGGCCCTGTGGTTGCCAACCTAGAACCGCATCACCACCAGCATGCCGTAGAACAGCACGGCCAGGAACACCGTCTCGAGGACCATCAGTGCTACCGGCTTCCAGCCTACGGACAGGATGTCCTTGAGGTGAGTCTTCATGCCGATTGACACCATGGCCATGACCAGACACCACTGCGAAGCAAACTGCCCCGCCTTTACCACCGCCGGAGGCAGCCAGCCTGCGCTGTTGATCGCCACCAGCACCGCGAAGGCCACGGCAAACCACGGCAGCAGCGGCGGGCGCGGACCCTTGCCGGCTTCCCCTTGCGCCCGCTGATGTCGCTGCGACAACCACGCAGCCAGCGCGATCACCGGCAGCAACATGGCCACACGCATCAGTTTGATCAGCGTGGCCGCATCGCCGGCTTCATGCGAGATGCTGTAGCCAGCCCCTACTACCTGGGCCACGTCATGGATGGTTCCGCCGATAAAGGCTCCGGCCTGTAAAGAAGGCAAGGCCAGCAGTTGCGCGAGCATCGGGTATAGCACCATCGCGACCGTCGACAAGGTACTGACGGAGATGACCGTGAACAGCGTCGCACGCTCCTTTAACGGATGCTGTGGCATGGCTGCCGACAGGGCCAGCGCCGCGGAAGCACCGCAGATCGCCACGGCACCCCCGGTAAGCAAGCCGAAGAACGTTTGGAACCCCATCAGTCGAGCCAGCACGATGCCGCACAGTATGGTCAGCGCCACCGCCAGTACGACCATGGCAACGGAGTGCCAACCCAGTGCCGCCACCTGCGAAGCCGTAATGCGCAATCCCAGCAAGGCCACCCCCAGCCGAAGCACCTGCTTGGCACTGAAGTCAATACCGGAAGCGGTGGAGGATTCTCGGGACAGGAAGTTCAGCGCCATACCCAATAGCAAGGCGAACAGCATCACCGGCGCCTGGTAATGCGTGGCGAGCGACATGGCTGCGACGGTTACCACCGCGCTGATGACCATGCCGGGCAGATAGCCGCGGAACGTATTTAACAAACTCGGACTCAGGAATCTTACGGACATGATGTCTCTCCGATGGGTCGATGAAGTTCGCCGCCCATTTCGGAATCGGCCCCACTCACTTCGAAAACGGGGAAACGCTGGCGGACACACTCTGCAATTTCCCAGTTAGCAAGCATGCGCCATGGAGCTCGGTGCCCGCCCCGCAACGGATGCCAACGACTTTGCATTACATGCCACGTCGATAGTGAGTCGCTCCTGAAGTGTTGCACCGGATGGACCCTCGCGGCTGGCAAGACCGCGCCGTACCGTAGCCGGCATACCCGCATGGGCCCGCGTCGGGCATCTATCATTGGATGATGATCATCTTGAGGCATACTCCCTTCGGTTCGAATATGTGAAAGCAGCGCCATGCCAAACGTCGGGCGACTCGTTCGCAGTGCCACGCTGAACGGCTACATCGAGCTGGTGGAATCGCTTGGCCGCGACCCGGGGCCCCTGTTGCGTGCTGTGGGGCTGTCGGCGCGATTGCTCAAGGACCCCGAGACACGCATTCCGAGCAGCGCCCTGCGCGAGTTGCTGGAAGCTACCGCCAGCACGACCGGTGTCGAGGATTTCGCCTTGCGGATGGCGGCGCGTCGCACGTTTTCCAACCTCGGGCCGATCAGCCTGGTGCTAAAGGAGGAGCCCTCGCCACGACAGGCGCTCGATACCTTGTGTCGCTACCTGAAGCTGCTCAGCGCATCGCTGGTCACGCGCGTCGAGGACGCAGGTCAGACCGTGATCATTCGTGAGGACCTGCTGCCCAGCCCTGGCTCGGGAACCCGTCAGGCCATGGAACTCACCGTTGGCATGATGTTTCGCATCCTGCGCGAGTTGATCGGACCAGAATGGCGCCCATTGCAGGTCTGCTTTACGCATCGCGCGCCAGCCGACATATCGGCGCACCGCGCCTTTTTCAGCCGCAATCCGATGTTCAATCAGCCGTTCAACGGCCTGGTTTGTGCCGCAGCCGACCTGGAGAAGCCACGCGCGCCAGACCAGTCTGGCGCGGCGCAACTGGCGCGCGATTACCTGGAGGCCGCGCTACGGCGCCGTGGCGAGGGTACGCGTGAAACCTGTCGCGAACTCATCATGGCGCTGCTCCCCGGCGGACGCTGTACGGCCCAGCAGGTAGCGCTGCATCTGCGCGTCGATCGTCGCACGCTGCATCGTCATCTGAGCGCCGATGGACTCACGTTTTCGGCACTCCTCGACGAGGTGCGCTCGGAGCTCGTGACGCGCCATCTGGAGGAGAGCGACCAGCCGATCGGCGAAATCGCGGGTCTGCTCGGTTTCTCCAACCAGAGCAGCTTCAGCCATTGGTTTCGCGCCGAGTTCGGCTGCAGCGTCACGGAATGGCGCAGGCAGACGGCAGCGCGATCGGCAGCGGCCATCGGCCGTGACCGCCGCCATCCGGCTCCCTCAGTCAGTCGGCAATAAGCACGATCTTGCCCATGTGCTGGCTGCGCGCGATATACGCGTAGGCGTCCGCGATCGAATCCATCCGGAATGTGCGGTCAATCGGCAGACGCAGCCTGCCTTCGCGAAAGTGTGGCAGCAGATCGCGCGCGCATGCCTGGATACACGCGAGACGTTCGGCCTCGGTGCGTGTGCGGAACGTCGCGCCGATCAGCTTCAGGCGATTCATCCAGAGCAGGTTGATATCGATCCGTCCAAACTGGCCGCCGCCCAGCCGCGCAAGATTGACCAGTCGTCCCTTTACTGCAAGGCACCTGACATTGTCCTCGAAGACCGTACCACCGATGGTGTCGACGATCAGGTCGACGCCGCGCCCGTCAGTGCCAGCCATGATGGCCTCGACCTGCGCTTCACGCGATGTGTCGATGCCCACGTCGGCGCCATAAGCGGCAAGCCGCTCCAGCTTCTCCGCCGACCGCGACGACACCATTGCCAGCCTGGCACCAAGCGCTTTCGCAGTCATGAGCGCGGCCATGCCCACACCGCCCGAGGCACCGTTGATGTACACCGAGTCGCCGGCCTTCAGCTCGCCGTTGCTGACCAGCGCATCATGGGCGGTGATGAACACGTTGGGAAACGCCGCGGCATCGACCCACGACGCATCGTCGGGAATCGGCATCAACGCCAGCGGAGCGGCCACGACATACTGCGCGTGGCAGCCACGGCCGTGGCCCATCACACGGTCGCCTTCGCGCCAGCCACGGACCTGATCGCCGACGCCGACCACCTCGCCTGCGAACTCGACACCCGCGGTCATCGGGTTTCCCGTCCGATGCTCGCGCATGTACTTGATCTCGCCAAAATTGACGCCTGATGCACGCACCCTGACCAACACTTCATCGGGGCCCGGTTTCGGGGCGGGAATATCCTGAATCTCAAGCCGACCGCCGTCGGCACCTGGCAATACACGTGCTGCTTTCATTCTTGGTTCTCGATACTCGAGTGTGGACGGACGGGGCCGTCGTCACTCCGGAGTGAAATGGATCGAACGCAGCAGCTTGCCCTGGCGTTCATACGATTCGCGGATGTCCCTGGCCAGTTCATCCGTGGTGGCGGGCGACCCGACCTCCATGCCGAGATCCTGGATCTTTCGACCTAGTTCGGGGGATTGCAGCGCCTTGAGCGTGGCATCTCGCATCCTGGCAATGACCGCCGGCGGCACGCCCGGCGCTGACCACAGTCCCATCCAGCCCACTTCGTTGAGGTCCGGGTATCCCAGTTCGGTAAAGGTCGGAACGTTGGGCAGCGCCGAGATTCGCTGCGGAAACGCCACCGCATAGGCCCTAAGCTTTCCCGACTTGATAAACGGCAGCGACGTCGCGGGGCCGTCGAACATCAGCGGCACCTGTCCGCCCATGACGTCCTGCAGCGCAGGTGGGGACCCCTTGTAGCTCACGGCACCGGCATCCAGTCCGGCCAGCCGGTTGAACTGCACGCCGATCGTCTGGCCGCGTAGGCCGATACCAAAGTTCGCGTAGTCGATCTTGCCGGGATTGGCCTTGATATACCTGACCAGTTCCGCGAGGTTCTTCGCGGGCAGCGTGGGGTTGCCGACGAGTATCAGTCCCTGCCGGGTGAGTTGTGCGATCGGAACGATATCCTTGAACGGATCGTAGGACACCTTGATGGCCAACGGCACTTCCGAGGCGATGCCCTTCTGGATCAGCAGGAAGGTATAGCCATCGCGGGGTGCGGAAAGCATGCCCTGGACCGCGATGGTTCCCGCGGCCCCCGACTTGTAATCGACGATCACGGTTTGCCCGAGCGGGCGCTGCAACTCGTAGGCAAGCAGGCGCGCAAGGATATCGGCAGTGCCGCCGGGTGGCGCGCCGACAAGAATGCGCACCGGCTTGGTTGGCCAGTCGGCAGCATGGGTCGCGCTCGTGGCCAGCAGTAAGGCACCAAGCGCAAGCGCAAGGCACCTGCACGCATTGAGGGTATGGCGTTTCATGGCAGTCTCCAGGTCATCGGCTGCATGGTCTCACTGCGTCTTGCGCAGATAGCCCTGGTTTCCGCCACTGCGGTTTGGCGCAAAGCCGTTGGCCTGCAGCGATTCCTCGACCGTGTCATAGAACACGCCGATCTTGCAGATCTCTCGCGCCTGCCTTGCAGTGGCGATGTCGCGACCAAGCTCGCGCGAAACGCGCACCAGTTGCTCGACCTGCCTGACGGTGCTCTGTTTGGCCGTACGCTGCTGGTTCCACAAGACGTCTTCGGTGCCACAGCGCACGTGCAATCCCATCGCGATACCCATCACGTTGACGGGCAGCACATTGCGTACGTTGCTTTCCACCGTCACCACCGCGCCGTCAGGCACGGCACGCATGAAGTTGGCCAGGCTGTAGAGGCTTGGCGTATCCATCCCGCCGCCAATGGCGACCCAGTTCAGGATCAGCGGGCCCTTGTAGAAGCCACGGCGCATCAGCCGCTCGACAGACTCGAAGCTGTTGATGTTGTAGCACTGGAATTCGCTCTGGATCCCGGCGGCCGTCAGGCGACGCACGTGCTCTTCCACCCAACCGGGGTTGGCAGGTACCGTCATGTTCTTGTAGGCGTTAAACAGCGCCATGTCCTCGCGCGAGGTACCCCTGAAGTCGACATCGTCGGCGTGGTCCGTGACGTTCATCTGCGACGTGTTGACGGTCACCGTGACCTGGTCCGGCTTGGGGTCCAGATCCGCGAGCATGTGGCGGGTATCGTCGGACAGCCACTTGGCGGCCTGGCCGTCGTCTTCGGGCGCAAACGAGATGGAGCCACCGACCTGGATGATCATTTCCGGCACCGCCTCGCGCACGCCGGCGATCAGTTCATTGAACTTGGACAGACGCTTGCTGCCCTTGCCGTCCAGCTCGCGCACGTGCAGATGCAGCACCGTGGCGCCTGCGTTGTAGCAATCCACGGCCTTCTGGATCTGCGCCTCCATCGTGACCGGAATGTCCTCGGGGAAATCGGATGGCTGCCAGCCCGGCGCGTATGGCGCTGCGGTGATGATCAGCGGCTGCTGGTTCTCGGGAAAAAGGTGGCCGTCAAGGAAATTCATGTTGATGCTCCGGGTAGTCGTCAGCGGTCGATTCAGTAAGGGATGTCGCCCACGATGCCGGCGCGCTCCATCTTGCGCGGCGCCGGCCAGTAGTCGTTGAGGGCGTAGTGCTGCGTGCAGCGGTTGTCCCAGACCGCGATGTCGCCTTCCTGCCATGACCAGCGCACCTGGTATTCGGGAATGGTGGCGCGGCTGATCAGGTAGTTGAGCAGCAGTGAAGCACCGGGTGCCTTGTCGATGCCGTGACGTACGTTTGCCGGCGTGCTGTAGTTGGTGAAGTGCGTGGTGAAGCCCGCACCGACGAACAGGATCTTCTCGCCGGTTTCGGGATGTGTGCGCACCACCGGATGCTCTGCTGGCGGATGGTCCTGCACCAGCTTCGCACGCGCTTCCGCGTCCATGACCGCGCCAAAGCTGTGTTCGATGCTGGCCCTTGCGCGCAGGCCGATGATCTTCTGCCTGATGTCGTCGGGGAGTTCCTCGTAGGCCCTCACCATATTGACCCAGATGGTGTCGCCGCCGGTTTCGGGGCACTCGATGCAGCGCAGCACCGCGCCCATGGCCGGATTGGGGCGCCACAGGCCATCGCAGTGATAGTTGTTCTCGTAGCTGTGCGGGTTGTCGCTACGGTAGATGCGCACCAGACCCGGATGATCCGGATCGCTACCGGCGACAGGATGATCTTCCAGCTTGCCGAAGCATCTGGCGAAGGCCACGTGCTCGGCACGCGTAATCTCCTGCCTGCGAAAGAAGAGCACCTTGTGCTCGAGCAGTGCGGTCTTGATCGCTGCGAACAGCGCCGGATCGCGCGACGCTTCACCCAGATGGATGCCGGAAATTTCGGCGCCGATGGCCGGGGTGATCTGCCTGATTTTCATTGTCATGTCTCCTGCAGTCTTGGATGAATCCGCGAGTCGGTTCACCGTCTTCTGCGCATCGAGTATCTGGCGCCTGCGGCCTGTCTCGCTTGCTTATCTGGGACATGAATTTGCTAATTTGGGACATCCCCGCGACGCCACCAATGACTCGGCGCGGGAACAACCCTTCGCATTCCATCGTCTGGCGGCGCCTGCGCCACACTGGCGCTTCTACCAAAAAGAACATATAAACCATAAGAAACGGAAAGGTCATTCGCCTGCCTGCGAGGCTTCTGCTCCACATTGGAGGTGACTCTCGCGGACTGGCGCCTGGTATGAGTTCTCGAATATCCAGGCAGGACGGAGGCAGGCCATGCGGCAACCACGGCCTTCCGAAGCGTTCCAATGGCCCGATCCTTGGGCTGTGTGCCAGCGGCCGGGGCCAACTCTTCTTTGAAGGATGCGCGGGATGCTCACACAACTGAAAGCGGCGTTCCGCTACTTCAACAGCGTGGTCCCGTTTCGACTCGGCCCCGCACTGATCACGACGGTCGTGCTGGTCACCATGCTGCTGCTGCCTGTGCCAGAGGGGCTCACGCCCAAGGCCTGGGGCCTGGTCGCCATCTTTCTGACCACAATCGTGGCAATCATCCTGAAGGTGATGCCGATCGGGGTGATGGCGATGATGGCCATCGTGGTCCTCTCGCTGTCGCAGGTGACCTCGGACTCGTCCAAGGGCGCGATCGCCGATGCGCTGACCGCCTTCGACAGTCCGCTGATCTGGCTGATCGTGGTGGCCATCCTGATCTCACGCGGCGTGAAGAAGACCGGCCTGGGCACCCGTGTCGGCCTGATGTTCATCTCCCTGATGGGCAAACGAACGATAGGCATCGGCTATGGTCTGGCCACCTGTGAACTGGTGCTGGCGCCGTTCACACCGAGCAATACCGCGCGTGGTGGCGGCATCGTGCATCCGATCATGAAATCGATCGCCATCGCATTCGACTCGGACCCGGCCAAAGGCACCGAGGGCAAGGTCGGCACCTACCTGGCGTTGGTCAACTACCACGCCAACCCGATCTCTTCGGCGATGTTCGTGACCGCCACCGCCCCGAACCCGCTGGTGGTGGATTACATCGCCAAGGCGACCAATCAGAACCTGCATCTGAGCTGGACAAGCTGGGCGCTTTGCATGTTGTTGCCCGGCCTGCTATGCATGCTGGTGATGCCGCTGGTGATCTATGTGTTGTCGCCACCGCAGCTCAAGGCCACACCCAACGCAGTGGAATATGCGCACGCCGAAATGGCGAAGATGGGTCCAGTGTCGCCGAAGGAAAAGGTGATGATATTCACCTTCGCGCTGCTGCTTCTGCTGTGGGCCAACGTTCCGGCGATGGTGTTCGGTCCGTCGCTCACGCTGGACCCAACGGTGGTCGCCCTGGTCGGCCTGTTCGTGCTGATCATCACTGGCACCATCGACTGGGACGACGTGCTGTCCGAGAAAAGCGCCTGGGACACGCTGATATGGTTTGGTGCGCTGATCATGCTGGCCGAGCAGTTGAACAAGCAAGGCGTGATCGGCTGGTTCTCGAAGGGCATGAGCGACGCGATCGTGACCAGCGGCATCGGCTGGGGCGGCACGGCCGCGATCCTGATTGCGATCTTCGTTTTCTCGCACTATCTGTTCGCCAGCACGACGGCGCACATCAGTGCGATGATGCTCGCGTTCCTGACGGTCGGCGTCCATCTGATACCGCCAGCGTATGTGGTGCCGTTCATGCTGCTGATGGCGGCCGGCTCCGCGATCATGATGACGCTGACCCACTATGCGACGGGCACCTCGCCGATCATCTTCGGCAGCGGCTTTGTCACGATGGGAACGTGGTGGCGCGTCGGCTTTGTGATGTGCGTGGTGGAGCTGCTGATCTTCGCCGTGGTCGGGAGCGTCTGGTGGAAGGTGCTTGGCTTCTGGTGAACACGCGGCCGAACGGTTCCGCCCTTGGACTTCATAGGTAAGCAGACGCTAATGCGTGCACTTGGCCCTGAACGTATCGATCAGGTCATCCCGCGCGCGGTCTCGTTGCAGGCCTGGCACAACCCGCCCCTGGCTCGTTGTAACAGGCCGCCCGGCGGAAGGCTGGTACTCGCGGTTGGGTGTCGCGGTGAATTGCGCCAGCAGCTCCTGGCACTCCGGAGAATTGATATTGCCGGCGGCTGTCGGCTCGCGTGACGGGCGATACGGGCTATGCCCTTCCTGCACCGCCTCGCTGACGGCATCTGCGGCGGCGGCCGCGCCGTCCTGCCGCTGTGCGTAGGCGACGCTATTCGCGCCAAGCGTAGCGCATACGACCACCGCCGATACGATCGTTCGGATATTGGGCACGTTGGTTCCCGGTGTCTTGGCTTCTGGAGCAATCAAGCGATCCCTCGCACGCAAGGGATGTGCAGAAGCTAGTATGGTTAGCGTCTCGCAGAAGTCAAAGGCGAAACAAATCGAGGTACTCGACAGGATCGCATTGCCTTCCCCTCGAACACCCGGCGCGCCATGAATATCCGGGCGGCGAGAGCGGCGATCGTACGAACACCCGGCATGGAGGTGCGCCGATGCATCGGCCGTTTCTGCATCGTCTGATATGCAGCCTGTCGTTGATGACGTCCATCGGCGCCATGGCCGACGATCGCCCACTTCGCCTTGTCGACCCGGAAGACGGGCAGTTTGACCTCAGTAGCTACCTCCTCGAGCACAAGGGCGCGTTGCCCGTTCCGTTTGTGATCACAGAGCCGGCGGTTGGCTATGGCCTGGGCGTTGGCCTGCTCTTCTTCTCGGAATCCATCGCCGAAAGCGAGGCGCGAGCCAAATCGCTCGGCCAGGAGCGCATACCACCCAACATCACCTTTGTCGGCGGCGCTTACACGCAAAACGGCACGTGGGCCGGGGCGCTCGGCCACTTCCATACCTGGGACGGCGATCGGTACCGCTACCTTGGCGGCATCGCCAAGGTCGACGCCAATCTGGACTATTTCGGCAATGCGAACCAGGCCAGGGCGTATTCGCTGCAGGGCACAGGCCTTCTCCAGCAGCTTCTGGTCCGGATCGGGAATACCCACTGGTTTGCCGGCCCCCGCTATATCTACTTCGATTCGAACGCCGTTTTCAAGTTTGGCCAGACGCCCGGAGACCTGGTGGGACAAGGCCGGAACCAGCGCATCAGCGCCGCCAGCCTGGTGGTCGACTACGATTCGCGCGACAACATCTTCTACCCCAGCCGCGGCGTCTATGCGGAACTGGAAGCCCAGTTCGCACGGGAAGGAATCGGCAGCACCCAGAACTACGACATGTACGCGGCGCGCGGGTACACGTGGCTGCCGATCGCCAAGACACTGATCCTCGGCCTCAGAGCCGACACGCGCTTTTCCAGTGGCGATGTGCCGTTCTATGTCCAGCCATACGTCGACCTGCGTGGCGTCAAGAAGGCCCGCTACCAGGACCGCAATGCGATCTCGACGGAGGTGGAACTGCGCTGGGACTTCCGGCCCCGCTGGTCCTTGCTCGGATTTACCGGCGTCGGCAAGGCCTACGGCCGGCAAAGCTTCGATGATGCCCCCAACATTGTCAGCGCCGGCGTGGGCTTTCGCTACCTGATCGCGAGAAAACTGGGGCTCGCCATCGGGATGGATTTCGCCCACAGCAAGGACCAGAACGCAGTCTATGTGCAGGTGGGGAGCGCGTGGCGCTAGATCTGCAACGGTGCCCGGGGCCTATGCCAGCAAAAGCGCCTCGTATTCTTCCCGGAACTGATGGAGGGAGCTGTCCACCACCGTCACGGCGCCGTCGATCAGGCCACAGCGCCCGCTGCCGGGAAGGATGCGGCAAAGGTTCTCCAACGCGTCCAGGTCCGCGCGCACGCCGCGGCCCGTATCGATCCGGTTGAGTAGCCGCATCAACTGGAACGTCCCGCCCTTGCACGGCGGGCACTGGCCGCACGAGCCCTGGGCAAAGAAGCTGACGTACTCGGCTACCTTGCGAACGATGCTGGTGCCTTCCGACACCACGATCATGGCGCCGGTCCCCAGCCGGGAGCGCCTTTGCCGCACGGAGTCGAAGTCCAGCGCCACATCGAGGTCGCGCTTGGTCAGCAGGGTATTGGAGGGTCCGCCCGTGAAGACCGCCTTGAACGCCTTGCCCTGGAGCATCCCGCCGCCATGCACGAACACCAGCGCCTCCAGGCTCGTGCCCATCGGCAGCTCATACAGGCCGGGCCGCAACACATCGCCCGAGAGTGAATACAGCTTGGTTCCGGCCGCATTACCGATGCCGAGTTCGCGATACCACTGTGCACCGTTGCGCAGGATGCCCGGCACGTGGGCCAGCGTCTCGGTGTTGTTCACGACGGTCGGCGCGCCATGCACGCCATGCTCGGCGGGAAATGGCGGCTTGCGGCGTGGAAACGGGAATCCTCCCTCGACGCTCGCGATGACCGCGGTTTCCTCGCCGCCGATATACAAGCCCGAGCTTGGTACCACGCTGAGCGATACCGGTCCGCCGACCAGCCGGACAAGTTCGGCGAACTGCGCGTGCGCCTGCCACTGCTGCACCGCCGTGCGCGTACTTGCCAGCGACAGCGGCTGATGGGGATTCACGTACAGCACGACATGGTTGGCGCGGGTAGCGGCCGCGGCGATCAACGCGCCCTCGATCACCTGGTGCGGCGTGTGCTCCAGCAGAAAGCGATCCTTGAACGTCCCCGGCTCGTCTTCGTTGCCATTGCAGATGATGTACTTGTCGCCATCCGCCGCGGCGGCTACTGGTGCCCATTTGCGGTATGTCGCGAACCCGGCGCCACCCATCCCGCGCAGGTCCGCCTGCTCGATCTCGGCGATGACTGCGGCCGGCTCGCGCAGCGCCTTGGCCAGCCCTTCTCCGCCGCCGTGTGCCAGCCAGCCATCCAGGTCTGCGCCAACCCGGACATCGTTATGGAGGAGAACCTGATTCAGGTGTTCCATCGCGCGCTCCGTGGATCGCTCACCGGGTGCCGCCGACCGCCCGGCCCCGCGCGCCGGCGTGCAGGCCCGCATCGACGCGCAGATCGAAATGCGCGTAGCCAGGGAAGAGCTGCGGTGCCTGGACATGCAGCGGCAGCCCGGCTAGTGTCAATTCCCGCTGCCACGCGTGCACATGGCCGATTCCGGCGCGTGCGGCCATGACGCTGCGGCCCGCCTCCGCTGCGCTGGCTCCGGCACGCCGGCCCATGCTCAGGATATCGAGCAGTGCATTACCCATCAGCCGGTTGCGTCCGTGAATGCCGCCCGTGACCTCGCCAACGCAGTACAGCCCCGGCACGCTGGTCGCACCCTCGTTGTCGATGGCAACGCCACCATTCTGGTAGTGCAGGGTCGGGTAGACGAGGAACGGCTCCCGGGACGCATCCTGACCGCACTTGTGGGCGAGATGGCGCAGCGTCACGAGCCGCTTTTCCAGAATGCCGGGGTTTTCCATTTCCAGCGTCGGCGTGTCGAGGAAGACGCCGACCTGTCCGCCCCGCTCGATGCCGCGCCCCTGCGCGCATTCGCGCAGGATCGCCGAGGCCACGATGTCCCGCGGCTTGAGTTCATCGACGAAACGCTCGCCCTCGCCGTTGATCAGCCTGGCGCCGGCCGAGCGGGCAGCTTCCGAGATCAGGCCGCCGGCCAGGTGCGGCGGATAGGCGATGCCGGTGGGATGGTACTGGAACGAGTCCAGCTCGCGCAGGCGCGCCCCGATCCGATAGGCGAGCACCAGACCGTCCGCGGTGGCGCCGTAGTGGTTGGACGTCGGGAACGCATTCAGGTGCAGGCGCCCCGCCCCGCCGGTGGCGAGAATCACGGCGCGCGCGCGCACCAGCACAAAGGTGCGCCATTCGAGGTTGTAGATCACGGCCCCTGCGCAGCGCCCGCGCTCGTCGGACAGCAGCTCGACCACGGGGCAGCGGTTCCACACCGCGACGCCGGGTTCCAGATCCACCGCCTCGCGCACCACGCGCATCATTTCCAGTCCGGTGTAGTCCCGGTAGGAGAGAATGCGCGCGGCCGATGCCCCGCCTGGCTTCTTGCGCAGAAGGTTGCCGCCGAAGGGCCGGTCCTCTTCCTGATCGAACATCATGCCCAGCCGGATCAGCCACCGGATTACGTCGGGGCCGTCCATCACCATCTGCGCGACGAGCTCCGGATCGCCACAGAAGTGCCCGGCGCGCAAGGTGTCCTCAAAGTGCAATTGGGGGCTGTCATCCTCGCCGATGGCCGCCTGAATGCCGCCTTCGGCCATGACCGTATTGCTGTCGCCAAGGCGCAGTTTGGTGGCGAGGATCACCTGCGCGCCGCGCGTGGCCGCGGTGAGCGCCGCCGCGCAGCCACCACCGCCCCCGCCGATGATCAGCACATCGGTGGAGACGAGCTGCGCCCCGGCAATGTCCACGTCGTCGATCAGCGCGTTGGCCTGCAGATAGCGGGCGAGATCCGGCTGACAGGGCTCGCCGCGATTCACGCCGACGGCCAGCGCAACGCGCGCATTGGGCCCGTGGTCCGGGTGATAGCCCTTGAGAAGCGCTTCTACGGAGATGTCGTCGCTGCGCACCGCCGGCGCTACACCGGGACGGTAGCGCCTGAGCGCGACTTCATATGGGATACCAGCCGGCATGATCGTCAGGCTCCGTCAGCGCGGCGGCTGCGCGCCCGGTGCGTCGAAGTCAATGCGCATCGCACCGCTCTCGATCTGCTGCAGCCGCAACAAGAGATTGGCCGGACGCAGGGTCTGCGCCGCGATCATCCGCCGCACGAACAGGCCGAGATGATTGGGCCGGATATGCTCGGGGCAGGCCAGCGTGCAGAGGTTGCACATGACGCATTCGTCGAAGACATGGCTCGAAGCCGTCAGCTTGCCCTCCACCGCGAGCTTCACGCCCTCCTGGACATCGAGCCCCTTTGGGCAGGCGCGATCGCATCCGCTGCAATGACGGCAATGGGCCGCCTCCGGGAAAATGTCCGAGATCGTCTGCAACGCGTCCCAGCTGTCGCCGATCTCCTCGATGCGATAGACGTGCCGCTCCGACGCCGTGAAGTAATCCAGAAAGGCGACCTGCATGCCGTCTTCCACCAGCGTTTCGCATGCGAGCGCGGTCTTCACATCCTGTTCGCCGCTGCGCCGCACCATGACGCGGCACGACCCGCATACGCCCTGGCCCATGCAGCCGACGCCTTCGACAAGCGTTTCCCCCGCGTGCAGGAACGCCTGCAGGATGGAACAGTTTTCCGGTGCTTCGAGCTGCCGTCCTTCGATGCTCAAACGTACCATTTCACACCCTGTCGTGTCGGCGGCGCCAACAGCACACTGCACTGGCGCACTGTCCCAAAAGGTCATATAAACCATAGCACAGGGAAGGTCATTGCTCAGGGGCGGGAACATGACAGGACTGCAGAGATTCTTGCGAGGGGCGGCCGCCGCCGCACTGGGCTGCCTCTGCCTGCTTGGTCCCGGTGCGACGCACGCCTTCGCGCGCCAGGTGTTCGACTCGCCGGATGCCGCGATGGCGGCCTTTGGCCAGGCGGTCCTCAATGACGACGAGACGGCCATGCGAGCCATGCTTGGCCCCAATTTCCGCGACATCATCCCCCCGGTCGGCGCCGACGTGCGGAACAGGTTCAACCAGGCCTGGGCGCAATCGCGTCGCGTGGAGCGATCGGGCACGCAAGCGCTCATCGTCGTCGGCGACGACGGATGGACCCTGCCCGTGCCGCTGCTCAAATCGGCCAATGGCTGGCAGTTCGACACCGCGGCCGCCGCCCGGGAAATGCGCGTGCGCCGTATCGGGCGGAACGAACTCGCGGTAATCCAGACCATGCAGGCCATCTGCGACGCACAGACCGAATACGCCCAGACGACCCACGATGCCGAAAAGCGGCTCGTCTATGCCGGCAGGCTGTCCAGCTCCCCGGGCAAGCGCGACGGGCTTTACTGGCCGACAGGACCCAATGAGCCACCCAGCCCGCTCGGGCCGGCTTTCCAGGATGCCGGCACGCGCAATGCAAGCAAGGAGGGCTACTACGGCTACCACTACAAGCTGCTCACTTCGCAAGGGACGCATGCAGATGGCGGCACGTTGAGCTATGTCATCGATGGCAAGCTGTTCGGCGGCTTCGCGGTCATGGCCTGGCCGGTACGCTACGGTGACACCGGCGTGATGAGCTTCATCGTCAGCCACAAGGGCCAGGTCTATGAGCGCGACCTCGGGACCAACAGCACCGCCAGGGCAGCGGCAACCACTTCGTATGATCCGGCTCCCGGCTGGCGCAAGGTGTCGCCATGAACCCGCGCGCCCTGACCACCGCTTGCTGTGCCCTGCTTGTGCTGGGCGGCTGCGAAAGCGCCGGTCCGCCGGCCGTGGGTACGGCCACGCCGGCGATGTCCGGGGAGGGTGCGGTGCAGGCCCAGAAGGAACCCGCGCCGTACAAGGCGGAAGAAATCGAGGCGCTGGTCGCGCCGATCGCGCTCTATCCCGATCCGCTGCTCTCACAGGTCTTGATGGCTTCCACCTACCCGCTGGAAGTCGCGCTTGCCGCGCGCTGGAGCAAGGCGCATCCAAACCTCAAGGGCAACGACGCAGTCAAGGCGGTGCAGAACGAGTCGTGGGACGTCAGCGTGAAATCGATGGTGGCGTTTCCGCAGATCCTTGAGCCAATGGGCGACAAGCTGGACTGGACCCAGAAACTGGGGGATGCATTCCTGGCGCAGCAAAAGGAGGTGTTCAATGCCGTGCAACGCCTGCGTGTGCGCGCCCAGCAAGCCGGCCACCTCAAGTCGGGCCCGCAGCAGACCGTGACCGTGGAAAACGCAACCTCCAGCGAAGCCGCGCAGCAGACCATCGTGCGCATCGAGCCGGCGAATCCCGAGGTGATCTATGTACCGGTGTACGACCCGGCGATCGTCTACGGCGGTTGGGGCTATGCAGGCTACCCGTACTACTACTGGCCGCCCTACGGGCCCTACTACCCCGGCGATGCCTTCCTGGGAGGCATCGCATGGGGCATCGGACTGGCCGGGGCCATCGCCATATTCGGCAACTGCGACTGGAACAATGGCGGGGTACATGTGGAACACCACAAGGCCCGGAACATCGACCGCAACTTCGATGCCAGCAAGTTCGAGGGAGGCCGCTGGCAGCACGATGCCCGGCACCGCCAGGGCGTTGCCTATCGCGACAATGCCACGCGCGAGAAATTCGGCAGGAGCACGGCCGATGCGGCGGGGCGCAACAACTTCCGCGGGCGCGACGCGACCGGGGGCCGGGACAATGGGTTCCAGGGTGTCGGCAGCGGAGGGAGCGCGGTACAGCGTGACGCCAATCGGGGGAACACGAGCCTGCAGTCAGGCTCGGGCCGATCCGGCGGCTTCGGCGGTGGCGCGCGCGGCGGCGGCTTTGGCGGCGGGCGAGGTGGCGGTGGGCGACGTTAGGGAATCAACGTCTGTTGGGCGTGGTGCAGGCCGGGTTCCTCTCCCGATATATCGACCAAACCTGCGGCAACGGGCCCCAACTGCGTAGTGGTCACCGGCCGGGCCACGCCTGCCCGGCAACGCCTCGCTTTCACAGCAGGCGCTCTGCCTCCTCGAGCAGGACGGTGGGCGACAACATGTCGCCGCGCGCGAAGCGCACCAGCGCGATGGATCGTACCAGCGGCGGATCGCCCGGGACGTGGGCCGTGAGCAGATCGATCTCGTGTGCCGGCCCCGCGTTGTCCGCGTCGACAAGCACATTCATGGCACTCAGCCGCAAGCGTCGCTGCTCGATCGAAAAACAGGCGCCTGCATCCGCGAGGACCTCCGCCAGGCATTCCAGCTGACGGTCGAGCGCCCCTTCTTCCGGCCCGAGTTGCGCAAGCTCCCGCTCGTTCGCGGCAATCTGCTCGCTCAGGCCCGCTTGCTCGTCGGGAGTCGCATCGCCATCGCCGCCGAGCATCGAACGCATGCCGGTGCCTTGCTGCCGGAGCAGGCGCAGACGCGACACCAGCAGCGTCTGTTCGCGCGTGAGTACGTCGCGGCGTGATTTGCCGGCAGCGAAACGGGCGAGGCCCTCCATGCCGAACTGGTCGAACATCCGCCGCACGATCTCTTCGCGCAGCTCTGCCTCGGTGCGCGCGATGATCCTCGCCTTGTGATCGCCGAAACTGATCGTGGTTTGCGGCACTTCCGTGCGCATGACCTCCCCTTCCAGCGCGACGCCGAGCGTGCGCCGCTCGATCATCTCCATCCCCAACACCGCAACGGCCTGCTCCGCATCGGGCGACTGGTTGAAGAACTCCCGCAGTTCGGGTGAGCGGCTGAAGGCTAGCTGCACGTCCTGCGGCGTGCCGAAGAAGGCTTGGATATAGGGGTCATCGCCCCATGCCTGGATGCTGGCGTCACGAGGCGCGGGAAGACCCCCGACAAGCTCGCGCACATAATCCTGCGCATGCTCCAGCGCAGGCCGGAGCCGCTGCTGATAGCGTGACACCAGCCGCAGGCGCGGATAGAGCCGGGTCACGCGCTCGGCCAGTTCGGCAATCTCTCGCTTGCGGTGCCCAGGGGCCGACGCCTTGCGCCGGCGCACCCAACCCAGAAAACCCATCTGCATGCTCCTGCCCGGCCTCTGCCTGCCCGGTTCGCTGCCTGGTCAAACTCCTGGCGCACCCCACTCAGCGGGCGGTCTTGGGCGTGACAGAAACGGCAAGCGCTTCAGTGTAGACGGCCTGCACCTGGTCACCACGGCGAACGGCCTTCAGCTGCTGCGGATCCTCGACATGCACGTCCACCGTCTTGCCTCTTGGCCCCTTGAGCGTCACCAGGCCGGTCTTGGCGTTGACCGCCACGACATCGGCCGTGACTGTCACCTCGCGCCCGACCATGCCGCCGGGCTTCGCGCCAGGAGCGGCCCTGTCCGAGATCTCGCGTTCGGTGCTGGAGCGCATGCCGCTCTGTCTGGCGAGGTTCACTGACAAGGCCTGCGTGTACTCGACGGTGACCGTGTCGCCCGCGCGAAGCTGTTCGAAGTTGCGCACGTCCTCCCCGACCTGCACATCGGAGACCTTGCCCTGCTTGTTCCTGAGCGAAATGGTGCGCGTGGCGGCATCGATGGCCGTCACCGTGCCAGTGGCCTTGACCGTTCTGGTTGTCTTGGTAGCCCCCACGCCCGACACCGTGTCCACCTTGGTCTCGGGCTGTGCCATCACGGGAAGGATTGCCGCGCCAAGCACGGCCGCCACGATCAGCTTGCTGAGATTCATGACGAACTCCTTGAGCCCGATCTGGCCCCATACCGTCGTTCGGTGGCGCCAGCACGACGCTGGCGCTTCTGCCGAAGAGGTCTATCAACCATAGCAGATGGACAGTTGATCGCCTGCCCTCGCGTGTCTCACTCCAAGCTAGTGAAACAATTCCGTGTAGGACAAGACCCCGCGTCCAGTTCCACCCGCTACGAGGACCCTGCCGTCTGCCAGCAACGTCGCCGTGTGTTGCTCGCGCATTTGCTCAAGACTGCCGACCTGGGACCAGCTTCCAGTCGCGGGGTCGTACAGCTCGCTGACGAACAAATCCCTGCCGTCGATGCCGCCGGCCACCAGCACACGCCCGCTGGTCAAGCGCGTGGCGGTATGAAAGTCACGTGCCTGGCGCAGGCTGCCTGTCATTGACCACGTGCCCGTCGCCGGATCGTAGAGTTCAGCGGTTGCGAGCGCTTTTTTGCCATCGCTTCCCCCGACTACGAGCACCCTGCCGTCGGCGAGCTGCGCGGCGGCATAGGCGTTGCGGGCCTGACTCATGCTGCCGGTTGGAGACCAGGTTCCCGTGACGGGGTCATAGAGTTCGGCCGAGGACAGTGCGTCGCCGCCGATACCTTCGCCGCCGGCTACCAGAACCCTGCCATCCGGCAGAAGGTTGGCAGTGTGCTGCTCGCGCGCCTGGCCGAGGCTGCCGGTCGGCGACCAGGTGCCCGTAGCCGGATCGTAGAGTTCGGCGGAAGACAGTGCGCCTTTACTGCTGCCCTGGCCCTCGCCGCCTGCCACCAGTACGCGGCCATCGCGCAACAGCGTGGCGGTGTGACTGTCACGCTGCTGGCCGAGGCTGCCGGTCTGCGACCAGTTGCCCCCGACAGGGTCAAACAGTTCCGCCGAGGAAAGCGGGTTGCGCCCAGCATCGCCGAAGCCCCCCGCCACCAGAATCCGGCCGTCAGGCAGAAGATTGGCCGAGTGCGCTTGCCTGCTTAGCCCAAGACTGCCGGTCTGTGTCCAACTGTTCGTGGACGGGTCATATAACTCGGCGGAGGACAGCGCCCGCTTCCTGTTCCCTGCCGCCACCAGGACTCGCCCGTCGGGCAATAGCGTGGCCGTATGCCGGAAGCGCCCTTGATTCATGGCATCGGCGGGCAGCCACTCACCGACCTGGGCTGCAGCCACCGTCATAGTGAACTGCGTGGTGACGCTGCCGGCACTATTGCTGGCGGTAACAAGAAACGTCGTCTGGGCCAGTTCAACAGTCGGCGTGCCGCTGATTTCCCCGGTCTGCGTGTTGAGGCTCAATCCCGCCGGCAACGCAGGGGATATCGAAAACTGGGTCGCTTCGCCACCGGAGTACACGGGCTCGTTGTACACGATCGACACGCCGACAATGTACTCGGGTAGCGGATCCACATAGACGAAGCCGGTTGGCGGCACCGCCAGCGCAGCCACTTCGATCGTCAACTGGGCCTCGACGCTGTCCACGCTGTTGGCGCCCGTCACCGTATAGACCGCCGGTGCCGTGACTGCCGTGGGGATGCCAGAAATAATGCCGGTCTGCGGGTCAATGGCGAGGCCCGCCGGCAGCGCCGGCGACACGCTGTACTGCGTGATCTCGCCCCCTGTGCTGATCGGCGTGTTGGGCGTGATCGGCGCATTGGTCGGGTAAATGACCGACCGGTCCAGATAGTCCAGGCCATCTGGCGCGACGGGAACGTCCTTGACCTCGATTTCGACCCGGGTGGAGGCACTGCCTGCGGCGTTGCCGCCGGTGATCGTGTAGACCGTGGCATGACTGACTCCGGTTGGCGTGCCGCTGATCGTGCAGTTCTGCGGATCGAGGCTCAGACCTGGGGGCAGTGGCGGAGACACCGTGCATTGCGAGATGGCGCCACCGCTGTTGCTCGTCGTTTCCGGCACGATTGGGACGCCTGCTGCGTAGATCGGTGATTCGTCACGCTCGACCAGACCGGCCGGAGGCGCCAGCGTAGTATCGCCGCCGTCGCTATTGCCGCATCCCGTCACCGCAATCGCCAAAGGCATGAGCAGAATCGCCAGCCAGCGCAGATTCGCCATTTCGGACTCCCGCCGGTTCCTTGATGTGATTAGCATAGGTCGCTGCACTGCGACGGAGTGGCGGAAATCAGTGAGCCTGGGAGCGCTGGCACGGTCGCGGACAGCCGGGCGTCGCATCTATTCCGCTGTCCTTTTGCCATCTTCCGGACCGCTTTTTTCATGGCGGGCTGTCAACGCGAGCCTATATTGGACGCAGTGCCAGTCGTGCTGCGCGACGCACTGCGATGATTTCGCAAACAGGAGGGCAAAATGAACGACATCCAACCCAATTTCTCCATGCACAAGGACACATTGGCCCGCGACGTCGATGCGCTGGTGGCGGACGTGCAGGCGCTTCTTCGAGATGTCAAAGCCGAAACCGGTGTCGGGGCAGGCCTCGAGCGCCACGCGCTCAAAGCCCGGCAGCGCGCGCTGCAGGACCGTCTTGCTGCGCTGCGCGAAGACAGTCATGCCAGAGTTTCCGAGTGGGCGAAAACAACCGATCGCTACGTCCATGAGCATCCGTGGCAAAGCATGGGTACCGTGGCCGCCATCGCGGCAACCACAGGCGCTATCGTCGCGCTGGCCACCAGCCACCGTTAGGTCAGGCATTCGTCACTACGGCGTCAGCATGGCAATGGCTACGTGATAGTTGTGCATGGGCCACGTGGCATCTGCTGCGCCGTCAGTGATCGGCAGGCAAAGCACTGACCGAATCTGCAATGCAGAAACTGCGCCAGCAGAGTGCGATTGATCAGGCGCGCAATGGCAGCGATCTGCATGCCTGCCTGCATTGCGATCAGCAGGATGTTATTCAGGAGTCCAGCCACGGATGGGCTGGCAGAAGAGGAATTGGCGACGTTGTCGGTACAAATCGACGCCGAGGCATCGCGCATCCGTGTCGTCGCAAGAACCGCCGAACTGTAGGACCTTGGTCCAATTGAAGGCCAGCATTGATCGGACTAACGTGTCTTGGAGCCAACTGAGGAGCAAGAACATGAAGCACGTAGCCATCCTCGCCGCTGCCATATTTGCGGTGTCCGCTTTGCCCGCCATCGGGCAAACAGCGAGCGGAACGAAGTCCCAACCACCTAGCGACGAGATTGTCCACATGCGCCAGGAGATCGCCGCTGCGCGAAAGACATACGACACCAAGGTTGGTGAGGCAAAGAAGGTCTACGACGAGGCGAAGGCGGCCGCAGCGAAAGAACGCGATGCAGCGATCTCTGCCGCACGCGCGAACGCGCACCAGAAGAAGTCGTAACCGATCCTCATCCTGCGTCGCGCGCCTGAATTCAGAAGGCGCTCGACAAAATGGAAAGGCGGGCGAGATAGCCCAGTCACCCCAACCTATCTCGCCCGCGTACTAACACGTCGTTGCGGCTTGCGCTCTGCCCGCACGTCCCTATTCCGAATCCCATTCCTGTGTCGGCCTCAGGCCAGCACCTTTCCCTCATCAGCCGTCTTTTCGATCGCACCCTGGTTTTGCGCGTCGAAGATGATCATGTGCACGAGTTGCAGTTTGGCCACCACAGGCCTGGACATGATGAACGGATAGAAGTCCGGTTGCCCCATGCTGCGCGCCAGCTCGTTGAGGACCATGATCACCTCGATCCACGAGTTAAGCAGCGTCAGGAAGCTCGACGCCCCGGGATCATCCGGCGCGTACAGGTCTTCGCTCGCAAACGGGGTCACCCTGCCATCGATATCCTCGGCTTCCAGCCCGAAGCCAAGCGCCGTGCCCATGGTGTCGACCACGTGCAGATAATGCGCCCAAGTCTCGGCCCAGTCTTCCCAGGGATGCATCGTGGCGTAAGAGGAAATGTACGAATTGGCCCAGCCTGCTGGTGGCCCCGATTCGTAGTTGCGCTTCAGCGCCTCGGCATAGCTGGCGCGTTCATCTCCGAAGAGTTGCCGGAAGGGCTCCAGCCACTTCGTGTCGCGCACTAGCAGATCCCAGTAGTAGTGGCCGATCTCGTGCCGGAAGTGCCCGAGCAGCGTGCGATAGGGCTCGCGCAGGTCGTGCTTGATCTTCTCGCGCTTGACGTCGTCGGCTTCCTCGACATTCATGGTGATAAGGCCGTTCGCATGGCCGGTCATCACAGCCGGTGCTCCCGGCGGCGAGCGCAGGAAATCGAACATCACGCCTCGTTCGGGGTCCGCCTCTACCTTCGACCTCACCGGAAGCCCGAGCGCGAGCAATTGCGCCACAAGGCGCCGCTTGGCCACTTCGATTGCAGCCCAATAGTGCGCGTTGTCAACGTCATTGAGATCCGGGATCGTGCGGTTGAGGCGGCAGGCAATACAAAGCGAAGCGGGATCACTCGCATCCAGCATCCAGTTGCACAGCGCCGGCGTCTCGCGATTGCCGCAGTATTTATAGAAGCGCTCGTCCCCATCGACGCGCAGCGTGCCGGGCTCGGGGCCAGGGTCGAGCGCGACCAGCGACAGGGATTCCGGCAGATAACCCAACTGAGACTCGCAATTCAGGCACTGGGTGTTGCGGAAGAAGATGGCTGAGTCGCAACGGCAGTGGTAGGCGCGGGAGAGCTTCTCGTCTCTCTTGCGAAGTTTCCAATCCGTGATCAGTCGATTGGTGAGCGATTCGAACAATTCCAGCATGTGGCGCCCCCAGTGCAGATGCGATGGGTTTTCCAGGCAGACCTTGCAGCCCAGTATAGAAAACCCTCGGCGGCGGGTTTCACCACCGGCTCCGAAGCCTGAGCACTATCGTCTTCCCGACATCCGCCACGCCGATTTTCTGCAGAAAGCGCTACCCACTGAACCGGGGTTGACTATGATTCACCTAGATCAGTAGCTGAAGCATCTTTTGGACCCGCTGTTCTTGATATGCAACCTCCTGTTCCTGGAGAGGAATCTGCATGCCAGCTCTCAATCCGTCGCACCGCGATCGCGCTCAAGAACGGAAGCCGGTCCTTGACGTCGTGGACCGCGTCTCCGAGATGTGTTTCGGCCTTTACATGGCGCTGACGTTCGTTGGCGCGGTCTCTGCCACCACCGCGGGGCCGGATGCGCCACAGACCATGTTCCGCGCGGCCATCGGCTGCAACCTCGCATGGGGACTTGTCGACGCGATCATGTTCCTGGTGCGCACGCTCGCGGGACGCGGGATGCTCCAGAAGCTTGCGTTGACAATCAAGCAGGAGGACCGAACCTCAGGCGTTGCGGCAATCCGCGACGCGTTGCCGCCCGCCATGAATCCGCATATTGCCGACGATGACCTCGAGCCGATCCGTTTGCGCCTTGTTTCCGGAGCGGATGTCCCAGAGCGGCCGACCCTGCGACTTGCCGACTTTCTTGGCGCGATCCGCATCTTCTGCATCGTCGTGTTGTCGACGTTTCCCGTTGCGCTGCCTTTCGTCCTGCTACACGACGTGGCCACGGCCCTCGTCGTCTCCAGGGTTCTGACGCTCGCCATGCTGTTCGGTGGTGGCATGGCGTTGGGGCACTACGCGGGGATCAGCCCGTGGCGAGCGGGCCTCGGCATGATGGCGCTCGGCGTGGCCGTGACCATCGCCGTCATTGCGCTGGGCGGATGACATGCGGGTGCGCCTGCTGACAGTTGCGATATGGCTGGCGTCGAACTGCGTGTACGCCCAGGAAATCGCCACCACCCCGGAGCGCACGACAGCGGATGCGCCGCCGCCCGCGTGGAGCTTCCTGGCGACTGGCTTCTGGAACATGCCGCGTCAGGAAGGCAGCTATGGGTCTGGCATCTTTGCGGCCGATCATGGCCAACTCCACCTGGAAGCACGCGTCAACTACGAGGCGATACATGCCCAGTCGGGCTTTGTCGGCTGGTCGTTTTCCGGCGGCGAAACCTTCCAGTACAAGGTCACGCCGATCGTTGGCTTTGTTGCCGGCAGCGCGCACGGGCCGATTGCCGGCATGGAGGCCAGCCTTGCCGTGGGCAAGTTCGACTACTACATCGAAGCCGAATACCTGCCGGGAACGGGCACGACAACGCCCTATACCTATGCCTGGAACGAACTGGCCTATCGTCCTGTTCCATGGCTCAGGTTCGGTTTCGTTGCCCAACGTACGCGGATCTACGGCGGCGAGCGTGAGTTTCAGCGCGGTGGGTTGCTGCAACTCACCTTTGGCAAGGTCACAGGCAGCGTCTATTGGTTCAATCCAAAGTCGCAAGAGCAGGTAGTGATCGCTGCGCTGACCGTCGCGTTCTAGCGGGATCGAGGCGGAATCGCCAGGAGGAGACATAGATGCCAGGGTGGGACAGGCCCGCCGTGCTCGCCCTGTGGCTCCGACGGCTTTTGCCCTGCCTGGGCGCGCTCGTCAACGGCTGCATGGCCCAGGAGCTTGAGCCGCGCGCCTATTCGGCGGCGCCGATTGGCACGCATTTCCTGCTGGCAACGTACGCAAGGCTCGGTGGCGATGTACTGACCGACCCTTCCCTGCCAATTACGGACGTCAACGCGAAGATCGACATTTTTGCGTTGGGCTATCTGCAGGTGTTCGACCTGCTTGGCCGCACGGCTTCCGTTGGCGTCGTGCTGCCCTACTCGCGCGCCAACGTCACGGGGAACGTGTTCGACGCGCCGAACAGCGTCTATCGTGCCGGCGTCGGCGACGCCTATCTGCGTCTTGCGGTGAATCTGCTGGGCGGCGCCGCAAAGACACCCGCCGAGTTCGCGAGGCATCCGCCAGTCTCCACGCTGGGGGCAAGCCTCACGGTGGTCGCGCCGAGCGGGCAATACCACGCGGACAGACTCATCAACATCGGCGCAAACCGTTGGGCCTTCAAGCCGGAACTTGGCGTTTCGGTGCCGTTTGGTAACAACTGGTTCGCCGAAAGTTCGTTTGGCGTGTGGTTTTTTACCGCCAACGACGAATTCCTGGGCAGCAGGCAACGTCAGCAGAGCCCGATAGCGGTGGTGCAACTGCATGGTGGATACCAGTTCCGGCCCGGCCTGTGGCTCGCCGCCGACGCAGGCTTCTACAGCGGAGGCAATACCACGGTGGACGGCGTCCGCAACGACGATCGCCGCACCAATACGCGGTATGGGCTGACGTTATCGGTACCCCTCGTGGCGAACTGGTCCGGCAAGATCGGGGTATCCAAAGGCTGGATCACGCGCGCCGGCGGCGACTACAAGGCGATCACGCTAACGGTGCAGTATCGCTGGAATGACTGACCGCCAATCCTGGTCGCTTCGCGCACATGGCGTTCTGCCAATATCGGCACTGGCAAGTTCCGTGATCGCGCAGTCCCTTTTGGCTGTGTCTGGGCAAGGTGAAGTGCGCCTGTGCGAGTCAACCGCGGTTGGCGCTTTCCCCTAGTGTCCCGGAATGCAAAGAATCTGTCCCACCAGGTCAAATCATTTGGCAACAAGCTCCCATACTGGAAAGCACGTTTACCCGTGTCGAGGCGTTGCCATGATTGCTGTTGGTGTGTGGATTGTTTGCTCCTTTCTGGTCGGCCTGATGGCTCATACGCTGGGGCGCTTCGGTACCGGCTGGGTGATCTTCTCGATGATGTTTTCCCCATCCCTCGGCCTGCTTCTGGTGGCCATTCTCGACAAGAAAACGCCGAGACTGCGCACGGCCTCCGCGCTGCACTGAATCGGCGGGAAATGCCGGGCGGCCTTGGCCGCCGAGCTGACACCCACTCTTCGAAGACCAGCCTTCTAGGCCGGTGGATCGCTGAAGTGTTGTTGCACGAGCCTGGCGGCCGCCTGCCAGAGGGCTGGTGCGCCACGCTGTATGGTCGGCCCGTAACGTGCAAAGACCTGCTCCTCATTGACCGCATGCGCGGTCCAGGTACCACCGTCCGTTGCGACGTTATGGAGTAGTGGCTGGAAGCGGTCCAACGCTTTGGCGAACTTCGCGTCGTCGCTCTCCGCCGCCTCGAATTCAGACCAAAGATCGCGAAACTCGGTGGCCTGCGCATCCGGCAGCAAGGAAAAGATCCGCTCCGCCGCCAGTTGCTCCCGCTCCGCCTGGCCGGCATGCATCGACGGATCATGGAACGGCGTATCGCCGGCATCGATCTCCACGATATCGTGGAGAAGAAGCATCTTCACCACACGGACTACATCGATCGGCGCTGCCGCATGCTCTGACAGTACGAGCGCATACATGGCGAGATGCCAGGAATGTTCGGCACTATTTTCTCGACGCGACCGATCGATAAGCGGCGACATTCGTACGACGCTCTTTAGCCGATCAATCTCTCGAAGGAAGGTGAGCTGGCGCTCCAGGTGGGAAAGGTTCACGGTGAAAACAATAAATTCGGGATCACCGGAAGAAGTCTAGCAGCGCACCATGCGCCAAGTACCAAGTCCCCATGGGCGTCGATTTCCTGCATGGTTCGCGCCTCGCTCGCAGCGAGCGCCGAGGTAACTTCGCCGGGGTGATCGCCGGCAATGAACCCGACCAGCACTCCGCTTACCCCCGGGTCTCTATCGACAATGCCTTGCCGGACCTTGAGCCAGCAAGATTGCATTGCCAGTACTAACGCCAGTTCCGTCACGGCCGCGACCGTGTAAACTCCACTTTTTTTTCATCCTGGCGACATGACGCAAGTGCCACAGCGCACGGGTTTCAGCGGCCCGAAACTGCTACGCCTGCTGGCCAGCCTGACCGACGCCGGGGCCTCCGGCGCCGCGCCACCGCTTTCCGCCGTGATGAGCCGGTGGCTTGGCTGGACCGACGCCATCGCGCTATCGGCCGCGCTCAACGGCAGTCCGCCGGAAGTGCCGTCCGGGGCACCGGCGCGTGCGGGTAGCAGCGGGAATGTTGGCGGGGGGATTGGCGCGAGTATTGGCGCGGGTATTGGCGCGAGTATTGGTGATTCGGCCGGCACCCACGTGCGCGCCATGCTGACCGCCGCGATCACCGGGCAAGGCACGTCATCCGACAGCCGCCGCCGCATGCCGGCGCGCCCGGCCACGCCCGATGCGGCCGAGACCGACTTCGCCGTCCATCGCCAGCGCTACATCGCGCTGCAGCAGCAGATGGAGCGCGAGATCGCCGGCCTGCGCGGGCGGCTGCGGACGGCACTGGCGTCGCGCACGCCGCAGGCGGCCCGGCTGGCCATGCTGGATACCGTCATGGAGCAGGTGCTCGGCACGCGCGAACAGGCCGTGCTTGCCGCGGTGCCGGGGATGCTGGAGCCGCATTTCACACGGCTGCGCGATGCAGAGGGCGCGTGGCTCAACGTATTTCGCAGGGACATGCAGAGCGTGCTGCTGGCCGAACTGGAGATCCGGTTCCAGCCGGTGGACGCCCTGCTCGCCGCCCTGCGCGAAAGCTGACCGATCGACATGAACAAACACCTCACACCACTCGTTGTATTCCTCGCGGGCCTCGCCGTCGTCGGCTGGGTCGGCGCCGGCTACGCGGGCACGAATGCGCTGGCGCTGGCCGTCACGCTGCTCATCGGCGGCTTCTACGTGGGCGGCGCGTTCGAACTGCACCGCTATCGGGAGGCCACCCCCACGCTGACCGCCGCGGTTGCCGACCTTACCGCGCCGCCGACAAGCCTCGGCGCGTGGCTCGACCGTCTGCACCCCAGCCTGCGCACCGCCGTGCGCCTGCGCGTGGAAGGCGAGCGCGTGGCGCTGCCCGGCCCGGCGATGACGCCGTACCTGGTCGGCCTGCTGGTGCTGCTGGGCATGCTCGGCACCTTCCTCGGCATGGTGGGCACACTGCGCACCACCGGCGTGGCGCTGGAAAGTGCCGCCGACCTGCAAGCCATCCGCGCGTCGCTGGCCGCGCCGGTCAAGGGCCTTGGCTTCGCGTTCGGCACGTCGGTGGCGGGCGTGGCCACCTCGGCCATGCTTGGGCTGCTCTCGACGCTCGCCCGCCGCGAGCGCGTGCAGGCGGCGCAGTTGCTGGACGAGCGCATCGCCACCACGCTGCGCCCGCATTCCCGCCATCACCAACACGACACGGTGTTCGCGTTGCTGCAACGGCAGACCGAACTGATGCCCACGCTGGTGGATCGACTGGAAACCATGGCCGCGGCGATGGCCCGCCAGAGCGAAGCGCTCGGCGAGCGCCTGTCGGCCAGCCAGGACGCCTTTCACGCGCGCACCGACGTCGCCTACGCGCGGCTGGCCGATACCGTCGGACAGTCGCTGAAGGCGGGCATCGCCGACAGCGCCCGCGCCGCCAGCGCGGCGATCCAGCCCGCCGTGGACACCACGATGGCCGGCCTCGCCCACGAAGCGGCCAGCATGCGCGAGACCGTCACGCAGACCGTGCAGCAGCATCTGGACGGCCTCTCCACCCGCTTTGACGCCACCACCGCCGCCGTGGCCGACACCTGGCGCCATGCGCTCGCCGAACACCAGCAGGCGAACGCCGCCCTCACGTCGGACCTGCGCGCATCGCTCGACGGTTTCGGCGAAACCTTCGCGCAACGCTCGGTGGCGCTGGTCGACGGCATCGGCACCCGTCTCGACACGGCGGCCACCGGCGCGGCCCGGACGTGGGACGCCGCGCTGTCGCGCCTCGAACACACGGGCGAATCGCTCGCCAGCGCCAACCGCCAGGCGATGACCGACGCCTCGGCCGCCTTCGCGCAGCACGCCGCTGCCCATGCGGAGCACGCCACCACCTTCGCCGGCACGGTCAGCCAATCGCACGCCGACCTGCAATCGCAACTGGCCGCGCAGGAGACGGCCCGCCAGACGGCACTCGCCGCGCGCGATGAGACGCGCCTCGCTGCCTGGCGTGACACGCTGGCAGCCATGGCCGCCACGATGCGCGACGAATGGCAACAGGCAAGCGCGCAAGCCGCTGCGCACCAGCAGGATGTCCGCGACGCACTGTCGCAAAGCGCGCGCGATATCGCCACGCACGCGCAAGCCCACGCCACCGGCACGCTTGCCGAGATCGACCGCCTGCTGCAGGCCGCGACCACGCTGCAAGCGGAACTCGCCTCGCGCGACGAACAGCGCCTGACTGCCTGGCGCGACACGCTGGCCAACCTGGCCGCCACGATGCGCGACGAATGGCAGCAGGCGAGCGCGCAGTCGGCCGCCCACCAGCAGGATGTCCGCGACGCCCTGTCGCAAAGCGCGCGCGATATCGCCACGCACGCGCAAGCCCACGCCACCGGCACGCTTGCCGAGATCGACCGCCTGCTGCAGGCCGCGACCACGCTGCAAGCGGAACTCGCTTCGCGCGACGAGCAACGCCTCGCCGCCTGGCGCGACACGCTGGCCAAGATGGCCGCCACGATGCGCGACGAATGGCAACAGGCGAGCACGCAGTCCGCCGACCACCAGCGGGAGATCCGCGACGCCCTCTCCCGGACCGCCCGCGACATCGCCACGCACACGCAGGAGCAGGCCAGCGGCACCATCGCCGAGGTCGCCCGCCTCGCCCAGATCGCGACCGAGGCGCCCAAGGCCGCCGCCGACGTCATCGCCGAGCTGCGCCAGAAGCTCACCGACGGCATGGCGCGCGACAACGCGATGCTGGAGGAGCGCGGCCGCCTACTGGAGACCCTTGGCACCCTGCTTGATGCCGTGAACCACGCCTCCACCGAGCAGCGCACGGCGGTGGACGGGCTCGTCACGACCACGGCGGACCTGCTGGAGCGCGTCGGCACGCGCTTCACCGAGCAAGTGGCGCAGGAGACGGGCAAGCTGGACGGCATCGCGGCGCAAGTCACGGGCGGCGCCGTCGAGGTGGCAAGCCTGGGCGAAGCATTCGGCATGGCAGTGCAGATGTTCAGCGCGTCGAACGACAAGCTGGCGGAGCACCTCGCCCGCATCGAGGCCGCGCTCGACAAGTCGATGGCGCGCAGCGACGAGCAGTTGGCCTACTACGTGGCGCAGGCCCGCGAGGTGGTCGACCTGAGCATGCTGTCGCAGAAGCAGATCCTGGAGAACCTGCAGCAGTTTTCCGCGCAGCAAGCTGGCGCCGAGGCGGCATGACGGACGATTTCGACGCCGGCGTGGAGCCGACCGTCCCGGCCTGGGCGGTGTTCGGCGACCTGATGTCGGTCATGCTGGGGGCCTTCGTGCTGGTGCTGCTGGGCGTGATCGGCGTGCAGATGGAACTGTCGGCCCGGCTGGAGAACGAGGTCAAGCAGCGGCAGGAGGAACTGAAGCGGCGCCAGACGCTGGAGCAGGCGCTGGCCGGGCCGCTGGCGGCCGGCCGGGTCACGCTCAAGGACGGGCGCATCGGCATCAGCGGCAACGTGCTGTTCGCCCTGAACTCCGACCAGTTGCAGCCGGAGGGCCGCGCACTGCTCAAGAGCCTTGCCGCGCCGCTATCAGCGTATCTCGGGGCGCGCGACGAGATCCTGATGGTGAGCGGCTTCACCGACGACCAGCAGGTCAAGGAGGGCAACCGGCGGTTTGCCGACAACCTGGAACTGTCGGCCCAGCGCGCGCTGACCGTGACCCGCACGCTGATCGACTCGGGCGTACCCCCTTCTTCGGTCTTCTCGGCAGCGTTCGGCTCGCAGCAGCCGGTGGCGCCGAATGCGACGGAGGAAAGCCGGGCGAAGAACCGGCGCGTGGAAATCGCGCCAGTGCCGAGAGTGTCGGCCGGGGCCGGGTCCGCAGTCGGGGCCACCAAACCCAATGCATAGCGACGGCCCGCGCGATCCCCGCGCCTTGCTCGACGGCTGGCGTGACAGCGGCGCCGACCGCGCGGACCCGGTCCGCTTTCGCTTCATCGAAGCGCTGGCGCGGCGCGCCTCCGGCTATCAAGGCGAGGCGGGACGGCTGCTGGAGAAGCGGGTGGCCGGACTGGTCGCGGAGTATGGCGAAGTGCTGGCACGCGCCTCGGGCGAGGTGGAACTATCCGGGGAGGTGCCCGAGACACCGCCCCGGATACCGCCGCAATGGCCCGGCGCCCTCGCCGACCTTGCCGCACTCAGGGAACGCCTCGGCCGGCGCGCGCACCCGTCCGCCGTCCCCTCGACCCGAGCACCCACCGTGCCTGCCGCGCTCGCCGCCCCCACCCCGCACCGTGCCCACCACGCCGAACCAGAACTCGCCGACTACTTCCGCGACACCTGGGCGCGCGTCAGCGTCGACCGGCAGTTGCGCCAATCGCAGGCCGGCGTGCCGGAAAACGCCGGGCCGCTGAACACGAACCATCTGGTGCATCGCTCACTGTCGCTGATGCGCGAGGTGTCGCCCGGCTACCTGGAGCAGTTCCTGTCGTATGTCGATGCGCTGTCGTGGCTGGAGGGCATGCACGCCATTTCGCTGGTGCCCGACCGCGAAGCACCCCGCGCACAGCCGCCGCGCAAGGCGCGCGCCAAACCCGGCAAGACGGGAGGCGGCACCCTGTGAAAAGCCGGCGTTCGGGGCACTGCCTGCCTGCGGTCACCTGTCCGCTTGCAGGAAGAACTCGACGCACTCGTCACTGGCGCCCACGGCTTCGCCGAATGTGAGCCAGCCGTGGCTCCTGAGCGTGATTTCGTCGCGACGCAGGATAAACGCCTCTTCACCGTCGATGCGGACATGGGTGCCGTTCGAGCTTCTGTCGATCAGCACATACCGCCCCGCACGCGGTTCCACCACCGCCTGGAAGCGCGATGCCCGCCGGTCTGATACGACGATGGTCATGCTGCCGTCGCGCCCCACGGTCACCGGCGCCGACTCCGCGCTCATTTCCAGTAGCGTGTCGCGATAGCGGAGCGTAAGGAACGACGCAACGAGTTGCGAGTTCACTTCGGCGACCAGCGTCAGGTCGGTGCCCTCCTGCCATATCGCTTCAAACAGTTCCACAGGCTGATCCCGTCCGCGTACCTTGATCGGGTAGAGACAGCGCGTCCTCTGCCGCAGACTGGCGGACAGGCGCTCCACCGTATCCTTGCTGGTGATGATCTGCCCCCGCGACGCCAGTGCCGTGAGGCGGGCAGCGAGGTTCACGGTATCGCCGAACACATCGCCGGATGTGTCCAACAGGACCGGGCCGTGGTGGATGCCGATATGGACCGACATGGGCACGCCCGATACCGGCGCCAGTTCCGACACGGCAAGCTGCATGTCGAGCGCGGCCAGCATCGCCGTTTCGGCCGACGGAAACAGCACCATGATCTCGTCGCCGATGGTCTTGACGATCCGGCCATGCGAAGCGGCGGCACAGGACGTCATCGCACGGATACATCGCCCGATGGCCGCCAGGGCCGCCTCATTGCCTGCCATCTCGTACAGGCGCGTGCTGCCGCTGACATCCGCGAACATCACCGCCCCACCCGACGCGTCGTTTAGCGATTCCCGGTCCATATGCCTCGCAATCCACGCGGCCACGCTGCGCCCTGGCCGATCGGATCGTCGCCCCAATCCATGCGCTCTCTCAGGGAATTCTGGCACCGCCACCCACGTTGCTCAACCAGAAAGCGTTCTGTCTTCCCTGTCTTGCTAGCCGCCCCGATCACGCGTCTAATGATCCGATGCGGGAAGCGGGTGGGAGGCGACATGCGTTGCGCCGAATGTGACTTCGAGAACCTCGCTGGCGCCAATTTTTGCGAGGCATGCGGAGCCAGACTTGGTCGAAAGTGCCCGCGCTGTGGCGAGGAAGCCAGCCCCACCGCAAAGTTCTGCCGGGGTTGTGGCGCCCCGCTGACCGATGGCGGTTCGGAGCCGGCCATGCCCGCCAGTTCCGCGGATCTGGCCCCCGTCCACTACACGCCGCCCCATCTGGCGGAGCGCATCCTGGCCGAGCAGGCCGCCATGGAGGCCAGGGGTGGAACCGGCGGCGAACGCAAAACCATCACCGCCCTCTTTGCCGACATGGCTGGCTCCACGGCGCTGATCCAGGACCTCGATCCCGAAGAGGCGCGCCGCCTGATCGATCCCGTGGTGACGCTGATGATGGAAGCCGTGCACCACTACGAAGGCTATGTGGCCAAGTTCCTCGGTGACGGCATCCTGGCGTTGTTCGGTGCGCCGATCGCCCACGAGGACCACGCCCTGCGGGCCCTGTACGCGGCACTGCGCATGCAGGAGGCGATGCGCCGCCACAGCGATCGGGTGCGGCTCGACCAGGGCGTTCCGCTGCAGATTCGCGTCGGGATTCACACGGGCGAGGTGGTGGTGCGCTCGATCCGCAAGGACAACCTGCATACCGACTATGACCCCGTGGGGCATACGATTCACATTGCGTCGCGGATGGAAGGTGTCGCCACGCCGGCTTCGATCCTGGTCAGTCCCACCACGTACAAGCTCGCGGAGGGGTATTTCGAGTTCAAGGCGCTGGGAACCACGCAGGTCAAGGGTGTGCGCGATCCGCTTGGGGTCTATGAAGTGCAGGGTCTCGGGGCCTTGCGCACGCGGCTGCAGGTTGCGGCACACCGTGGCCTGGCGCGGTTCGTGGGTCGTCAGGACGAGATGCAGCAACTGCACGACGCCCTGGCGCTGGCCAAGTCGGGGCGTGGGCAGATCGTCGGCGTGCGCGGCGAGGCCGGGGTTGGCAAATCGCGTCTGTTCCACGAGTTCAAGGCCCGGTCGCAGCGAGGCTGCCATGTGCTGGAGACCTTCTCGGTCTCGCACGGCAAGGCGTTCGCCTATCTTCCCCTGATCGAGCTCCTGAAGAACTACTTCCAGATCACCGCGCAGGATGGCGAGCGGAACTGCCGCGAGAAGGTAACCGGCAGGCTGCTCACGCTGGAGCGCTCGCTGGAAGAGCATCTGCCCTACCTGCTCTATCTGCTCGGCGTGAGCGATCCGGGTTCCGCGCTGCCCACCATGGACGCGGCGATCCGACGCCAGCGCACCTTCGAAGCCATTGCGCGCCTGCTGGTCAGGGAAAGCGTCGACGAGCCGCTCCAGCTGCTGTTCGAAGACTTGCAGTGGCTGGACACCGAAACCGAGGCCTTCCTCAATCTCCTCATCGACCACGTGCCGGACGCGAGGATTGTCCTTCTGGTCAATTACCGCCCCGAGTACTCGCATGACTGGAACGCCAGGCCCTGCTACACCCAGTTGCATCTGGAGCCGCTGGGCCCGGCGGAAGCCCAGGGCTTGCTCACCGCGTTGCTCGGGGATGACCGCAGTCTTGAGCCGCTGAAGCGGCTTGTCCTCGACAAGACCGAAGGCAACCCGTTCTTCATGGAGGAAGTGGTCCAGACCCTGGTCGAGGAAGGCGCCCTGCTCGGCCAGCCCGGTTGTTATCACATGGAGCAGACGCCCGCGCTGCTGCACATTCCAACCACGGTGCAGGGCGTGCTCGCGGCCCGTATCGACCGGCTCCCCCTCGCGCAGAAGGAGCTGCTGCAAACGCTGGCCATCATCGGCAAGGAATTTCCGCTGAGTCTTATCCGGCTTGTCAGTGGGTTCGACGAAGCCAGGCTGCGCCCGCTCCTGGCCGACTTGCAGACTGCGGATTTCATTTTCGAGCGCCCCGCCTTCCCGGAAGTGGAGTACGCGTTCAAGCATGCCCTCACGCAGGAAGTTGCCGGCAATTCGCTGCTGACCGACCGGCGCAGCGCGCTGCACGAGAGCACGGCCCAGGCCATCGAGACCCTGTTTCCCGGGCGATTGAAAGACTACTGCGGCGAACTCGCCCACCACTACAGTCTTAGCGGCAATATCCCGAAGGCTGTCGAATACCTGCATTGTGCCGGCCAGCAGGCGCTGCAACGCTCCGCCCAGCTTGAGGCCATCCGCCATCTCGGCACGGCCCTCGACTTGCTCAAGCGCCTGCCCGAGACGCCGGAGCGAGCCCGTCAGGAACTCACGCTGCTGCTGACGCTCGGTCCCATCCTGATGGCAACGCGCGGCCAGGCCTCCCCGGAGGTCGAGGCCACCTACCGGCGTGCGCTCTCGCTCTCCGAACAGGGCGAGCAGAACTCGTACTTCTTCTCGGCGCAACTCGGACTGTGGGCGTTCTATCAACTGCAGGCGCAATACAAGGTGTCAGCGCCGCTGGCCAAACGACTGGTGGGCATGGCGATGCGTTCGCAGAAGCCCAAGGAGCTTGCGGAAGGCCATCGCGTCGTCGGCGCCACCACGTTCCGCCTGGGCCAGTTCGAAGTGGCGCGCTCCCACATGGAACAGGTGCTTGCATTGCAGCGCCCGGACACGCCGTTATATGACTTCCTGATGGGATATGGACGAGACCCTGCCGTCCACGCGATGAGCACACTGGGCTGGATCCTGTGGTATCTGGGCCTGCCGGATCTGGCGCGCACGCGCTCCCACGAGGCGCTCGTCATGGCGCGGCAGCGCCCCGACTCGGTCAATCTCGCGCTCTGCCTGGTCTTTGCCGCTGAAGTCCATCGGTGCCGCCGTGAGCCACAGCAAACCCGCGAGTACGCCGAAGCAGCCATCGCGGTCTCGTGCGAACAGGGATTTCCGATCTATCTGGCATGGGGAACCGTGCTGCAGGGATGGGAGATGGCCGAACAGGGGGACCCCCTGAACGGAATTGCCCGGATTCATCAGGGCTTGTCGGCCTATTCCGCAACCGGCGCGTCGCTGGGCCGGCCGAATCTGCTGGCCATGCTCGCCGAAGCCCGCGGAAGAGCGCGGCAAATCGAGGCAGGTCTGGATTCGCTGGCCGAGGCCCTGGCTTTTGCGGAAGACAAGGGAGAGCGACTCGATGAATCCACGTTGCACCGCCTGAAGGGGGACCTGATGCTCCAGTTGTCCGGCAAGGAGGACGATGCCGAAGCCTGTTTTCAGAAGGCCATCGCGGTGGCGCGCCATCAAGGCGCCCGGTCACTGGAGCTGCAAGCTGCGCTGAGCCTGGCTCAACTGTGGCGGCAACAGGGCAAGCCGGACGCTGCGCGCGAGATCCTGGTGCCGATCCACGGCACCTTCACCGAGGGCTTCGACCTGGCCGACTGGAAGCAGGCCAAAGCCGAACTCGATTTACTGCAGTCATAGCAACATGCCACAGTCCCCCGGCCCGGCGTTGGCGAACCCGACAGCGAACCCGACAGCGAACGCGATGCGCGCCCGCTTCCTGGCGCTGTGGTCGCGTTGCGGCGGTCATCGCGCCGAGGAGATCTACGCCGCCCTCGCCAGCCACTACGGCGAGCCAGCGCGGCACTATCACACGTTGCAGCATGTCCGCCGCTGCTTGCGCGATCTGGACTGGGCGCGCGACGTCATCCCCGACGCCGACGTCGTGGAGCTCGCGCTGTGGTGTCACGACGTCATCTACGTCCCCGGTGCCAGCGACAACGAACGATGCAGCGCCGAGTGGTTCCGGCATTGGGCCAACGGGATCGCGGCCATGGAACGCGTCGCCGGGTTGATCCTGGACACGTCGCATACCCGCCCGCCAGCCGATGCCACCGGTTGCTTTGCCGTCGACATCGACCTTGCGGTGCTGGGATATCCGCGCACATGGTTCTGCCGTGACGCCGTGCACCTGCGTGCGGAGCGCCCAGACCTCGACGCGATGACCTACGACAGCGCCGAACGCGCTTTCCTCGGCACCCTTCTGGCGCGCCCGCGCATCTATCTCACCGAACCGTTCCACACCCGCTACGAAGCCCGCGCACGCCGCAACCTGGCGTGGCGGCTCGCACTGCCGTCCCCACCGGACGCGTCAACACCACTCAAAGAAACTCCCCCTTGATATCGACACTCGATCTCTGGCCGACATCCTCATAGGTCCGCACGAGCCACGCTTCGGCCTGCGTCCTGCCCAGATCGCGCAGATGGCAAAGGAACGACCAGTCGGCGTTGTACTTGCTCGATACATCCAGCGCGGCCATGGTCTCGTCGGAGCGGATCGAGTGAATCAGCATTTCCTTCATGTCTTCCCGATCCACCTTGCCCTGCTGAATCAGCGAGGTCACGAAGGCAATCGCGCGCATCTCGCGCATCAGGGACGAATTGAAGCTGACCTCATTGAGGCGATTAAGAATGTCCGCCGCGGTCGTCGGCACACCCCGGCGTACGATCGGATTGATATGCACGATCACGACGTCACGCGTACTGCATTCATAGATCAGCGGGAAGATGGCGGGATTGCCCACATAGCCGCCGTCCCAGTAGTACTGACCGTCGATCGTCACCGCCTGGAAGAGCGTCGGCAGACATGCTGAAGCGAGCACCGCCTCGACGCACAGGTCCGCGCCGGAGAAGATGCGAATCCTGCCGGTCTCGACATTCGTCGCGCACAGAAACAGGCGGATCGGGCACTGCTTGCGCAATGCCTCGAAATCGACCAGCCCCTCCAGCACGTCCCGCAGCGGATTCATGTTGTAGGGATTGAACTGGTAGGGCGACAGCACGCGCAGGGCCATATCGGCCATCGCGTACAAGGGCGAATGATTCAGGCCGAAGCTATGCGTCCCCTTCAGCCAGGGGACCCAACGAAAAGGGCTGTATCGCTCCGCCGACTGCGCGATGGCAAGCCAGAACTCGTGCAACGCCTGACGTGCGGCATTCTGGCCGCCTTGCCGCAGGCCATTGGCCAGCACGACGGCATTCATGGCCCCCGCGCTCGTGGCACTGACGCCCTCGATGGCAAGCCTGCCGTCTTCCAGCAGACGGTCGATGACACCCCAGGTGAAGGCGCCATGCATGCCGCCTCCCTGCAATGCCAGGGCCACAGGCTTTGCTTGCTTGCCGTTCATCGCTACGCTCCCGCTGTCGCGCTGCGTTTTGCATCGTGTACCGCACTTACGGAATCCGTCCCGATCATGCGATGGACACGCAAACTGCGCGTTATGGAAGGAGTGTAGTGAAGAAGTGACACGCGAGCGAAGTGTGCAGCGCGTCATTCACCGCCAGACGCGCGCGCACTCGCCGTCTCGCGCGGCCTCACTCAAGCCGGATCTCTCCGTCGAACTGGACATTGAGTTGCAAGGCGTCCAGCTTCAGGGTGACGGCAACCGGAAAGCTCTCCGTGCCGGAGATGGTGCCGGCCGCCATCGCCTTCGCCACCGCCTGCTCGATTTCCCGCTGCGAATTCACGCCGACGACCTTGAGGAACTTGCGGATGCTGATATTGAAGGTCTCTTCATTCATCGCGCTCTCCTGGAGCTACAACTAGGGGGCAAGGGGGGCAAGGGCCGGGCTGCACGTATCATGGCGCGCCAGTATGCGAATGCCTTGCAGGTCATTCTAGCGCTCACCTCCAGGGCATGTACGACGGCCCCTGGCGGCGCTACGCTACAGGCATCCAGCAACGTTTTCGCTGCGTCGCTGCGCGTTGTCGATGTGCTATGTCGCTATGTTCCGCGGATTGATGCCATGCAACATGTGCGCCTTTTCCTTTGCGGCGATGTCATGACCGGCCGAGGCATCGACCAGATCCTGCCGCATCCGTGCGCCCCGCAGCTCCATGAACGCTACTGCCGCTCGGCCCATGACTATGTCAGCCTGGCCGAACAGGCGAACGGACCATTGCCACCGCATGCCGATGCCACCTACCCGTGGGGCGACGCGCTCGCGGTGCTCGATAGCCGCCAGCCGCACGCCCGCATCATCAATCTCGAGACCGCCGTCACGACGAGTGACGACCACTGCGCCGGGAAGGAAGTCCTCTACCGCATGCATCCCGACAACGTCGGATGCATCGCAAGCGCACGGATCGATTGCTGCGTGCTGGCAAACAACCACGTGCTGGACTGGGGTCGCGCAGGGCTTCGGGAAACGCTCGCCACGCTTCATCGCGCCGGCATTCGGACCAGCGGCGCCGGTGCGGACGAAACCGACGCCGCCGCGCCGGCAACGCTCGGGCTGGCCGACAACCGCACGCTGCGGATCTACGCCTACGCGGCCGAAAGCAGTGGCGTGCCGCTATCGTGGGCCGCCACGCCACATCAAGGCGGTCTCAACTTCCTGCCCGATATCTCGATGAAGCACGCTGACGAAATCGGGCAGCGCATGGCGGCGGAACGATGCGCCGGCGATATCGTCGTGATCTCGCTGCACTGGGGATCAAACTGGGGCTTCGAGGTTGGCGACGACGAGCGCGCGTTCGCCCATCGGCTGATCGATTCAGGCGGGGCCGATCTGGTGTACGGCCATTCCTCCCATCACGTCAGAGGGATGGAGGTCCATCGCGGCCGGCTCGTTCTCTATGGTTGCGGCGATTTCCTGAATGACTATGAAGGAATTCGCGGCCACGAGCGCTTTCGCCCGGACCTGGCGCTGATGTACTTTCCGGTCGTCGATGCCGATACCGGTGTGTTGCTGGAAATGTCAGCGGTGCCGATGCAGATCCACCATCTGCGCCTGCGTCACGCGCCGGCCGAGGGCGCGTCGTGGCTTCGCACCACCCTGGCCCACGAGAACGGCAAGTTCGGTGGTCAGGTAATCCAGGACGACACCGGCGCCCTGCTTCTGCAATGGTGACGGCACCGCGCCAATGTGCAGCTTTCTGCGCGCCGCTTGTTATTCCTTCGTCATCGAACTATCACTCTGGGTGACACCCCGCTCAGCCGGGGCACCGGGAGTGGCTTATGGACGTCAGGGAAGGTTTCATCGGCACGGTTGGCCGCACGCCACTTATCCGGCTGGCCGGACTCAGTGCCGAGACTGGTTGCGAGATCCTCGGCAAGGCCGAGTTCCTCAACCCCGGCGGCTCTGTCAAGGACAGGACCGCGCTTTACATCGTCCGCGATGCCGAACGACGCCACCTGCTCAACCCGGGCGGCACGGTGGTGGAAGGCACCGCTGGCAACACCGGCATTGGCCTGGCCCATATCTGTGCGGCGCGCGATTATCGCTGCATCGTGGTGATTCCCGACACGCAGTCGCCAGAAAAAATGGAGCGCCTGCGGTTGCTCGGTGCCGAAGTGCGTCCGGTGCCGGCGGCCCCCTATGCAGATCCAAACAACTATCAGAAGGTGGCCGGGCGTCTTGCCCAGGAGATCCCCAACGCCATCTGGGCCAACCAGTTCGACAACCTGGCCAACCGCCAGGCACACTATGAAACCACCGGCCCGGAAATCTGGCACGACACGGCGGGCAAGATCGATGCCTTTGTTTGCGCCACCGGCACCGGCGGCACGCTGGCCGGGGTGTCTCGCTACCTGAAGGAACGGGAACGCAATCCGCCCGTGCGCATCGTGCTGGCGGACCCGATGGGCAGCGGGCTGTACCACTTCGTCAAGCATCGAGTGGTCAAGGCCGAGGGCAATTCCATCACCGAAGGCATCGGCTCCAGCCGCGTCACCGCCAATCTGGCCGACACGTTGATCGACGATGCCGTCCAGATTGACGACCAGACTTGCGTCGACATGGTCTACAGGCTGTTGCGCGAGGAAGGCCTTTGGCTCGGCGGCTCATCGGGCATCAACGTCGCGGCCGCCGCCTGGCTCGCCCGCGAGATGGGCCCGGGCCACACCATCGTCACCCTGCTCTGCGACCGCGGAGACCTGTATGCCGCGCGACTGTTCAACGCGGAGTGGCTGGCGGGAAAAGGGTTGACGCCGAAGTTGCCAACTGCCCGTCACCACGGCGGTACGCCGGTGTGATGTCTTTCCGCTGGAACTTGATCGAGGCGCGCCACACCGAAACGGATAGCGCGCCGCCCCGCCCGGCAGCGGTCGGGGATTACTCGGCCGTCGCGTCCGCAGGCTCGGCGGCCGGCTCGGAAGCTGGTGATTCGGACGCTGGCGGTTCGGACGCCGTAGCCTCCTTCGGTGGGCCCTCATCCTTCACCACGTAGGACGGATCCTTGATCCACCGGGCCATATCCTTGGAAATGAAGATCGCGCTGCGATCCAGGATCGAGCAGGTCCCCTTGAAAGCCCCCCAGAAGCCACCCACAGACCAGCGGTTCACCTTGGTCTGCCGAGTAATCTTGCCGTCCTCCAGCAACTCGGCGACCACCGTAATGGCCTTCGGGCCCGTCCAGGCACCACCGCCGATGCCGAGCACATGAGTGATTTTCAGCCGCAGAACTTGCGCCCCATTGGGATTGGCGTCCGCCTCAATCGTTGCCGCACCACCCTTATTGCGCTTTCGCAGGACTTCTCCGACGCGATTCGCCAGGATGTCTTCGATGTGGCATTCGGTCTTGACCTGCTCGACCACTCCCGCGCCGGCCGCATAGGTAACAGGGGTTTCCAGCACGACTTGCGACGCAGCAAGCGCGGATGCGCTCGACAGGCAGAGGCCAATAAAGAGAAAAGACTTCACGATGATGATGTAAGCAAGAAACTGCGCGCAACGGCTGCCGCTATCTTGCAAGACAGTGAGGGGAGGCGCGCAGGATAGATCACGACAGAAGGGGCTCACACCCCTCTTTTGTCGTATTCAGATCCTGGACTGGACGTCGAATTGTCGGGCTCGAAATGGCGGATGCCCCGCCAGCCCGCGCTGGATAAGGAAAGCGTGAACTGCTGCGATTCCGCAACACTACGATCGTTGCGATTGTCGCAGCCGCTCAATCAGCCCGCCTGGAACATGGGAGGTTTCAGGCGAGCCCGGTGTCCACGGTCGACACCGTTCATCGACTACGTTGACTTGCCCGTTCCCTTCATCAGGTTCTTCGCCTCTTCGATGTTCTGCTCCGCGCGCTTGGTGATGACGGCCAGCGCCTCGGCCTGCGATTTCTGCGCCATCTCCGCCAGTTCGCGCATATTGTTGAACGCCGTCTGCAGGCCTTGCTGCACGAACTCGCCCTGCTTGGCCATGGCCTCGGCCGGATTGCCGCCCGAGGTCATCTGCTGCGCAGCGGACTGGATCTCCTGCATGACCTTGCTCAGGATCTCCGTCTGCTTCTGCACGAGTGCCTGCATGCCTTCGTAGGCGACCTTGTTGGCCTCCGTGATGGCCTCGATATCCTTGCGCCGCGCTTCAATCACCGAGGCCATGTCTACGCCGGGGAGCTTGTACTGTTCTAGCAACTTGGTGAAATCGGTGAACGGATTGGGCGATGTAGCCATGACGCATCTCCTTGCTGGGGGTAAGGGAAGCCGAGAAATGGGGCCGCGCCGGACGACGGATGGTGTTGCCCGATTGCCGCGCGGTAGCCTGAGTGTAGCGCCTGCCGCACGGCACTTGGGAACTGCGTGTGCACTGAGATGCTCAGCGCACTTTCCGGCCCTGAAACCATCGAACGGATTCTCTTTCGCCCCCCCCGCGACGCGCTTCGGCGGCACGCGCAGTTCGCACTAGACTGAAGATCACAGAACTGCCCTCCGGATTATCCGAACCATGCTCAAACTCGAAGGCGTGGCCAGCTTCGTTGCCGTCGATAAGCAGCATGGCGCCTGAAGCTCGCTACTCTGTCCGCCTGCTCGGCGACTTCCATCTCGACGGCGCCGACGCGCCGATGCCTGACGCGAATTCTCCGCGCCTGCAGGCGCTGCTGGCCTATCTGATTCTGCATCGGGACGCGCCGCAGACGCGCCAGCAACTCGCCTTCTTGTTCTGGCCCGATTCCTCCCAGGCGCAGGCGCGCAATGCATTGCGTCAGCTCCTGTTTCATCTGCGCAAGGCGTGGCCGCACGCCGCCAGCTTCGTCCACGCCGATGCGCAAATGGTGCGATGGCTGCCCGATTCCGCGTTCGATGTCGATGTCGCGCAGTTTCAGGCGGCCCTGGCCACCGCGGCGCGGGCCGCAAGCCACAACGACACGGCCACCGAGGAAGAGCTCCTGACGCATGCCGCGGAGTTGTATCGAGGCGACCTGCTGGCGAGTTGCTTCGATGAATGGATCGCCCCGCAGCGCGATCAGTTGCGCGAAGCGTGCATCGCGGCGCTCGTGCGGGCGAGCCAGTTGAGCGAGGACAGACGCGACTACGCCAAGGCGTTGAAACACGCGCAGCAGTTGCAGCGGCTCGATCCATTGCGCGAACCGACCTATATGGCGCTGATGCGCCTGCATGCACTGAATCACGATCACGCATCCGCGTTGCGCGCCTATCGCAGCTGCGTTGAAACCTTCACGCGCGAGCTGGGCGTCGCGCCCGGTGAAGCCTTGCGCGAGGCCTACGCGCGCCTTGCCGCTCAAGCCGCGCCCACGCAGCGTCGACGCACTCGGGACCCCATGCTGTCGATGATCGGACGCCACGAAGAATGGCGACGGCTTCTCGAAGTGTGGCAACGCAGCCAGCTTGGCGACAAGCAGTTCGCCCTGATCTCGGGAGAAGCCGGCATCGGCAAATCGCGTCTGGCGGAGGAATTGCTCGTGCACCTTGCCGGACAAGGCTTCACCACGACGCACTCGCGCGCGTACGCGGCCGAGGGCCAGGTCGCGTTTGCGCCGGTCACCGGCTGGCTGCGCAGCCCTGCCTTGTACGAAGCGATGAGTGGACTCGACAGACTGTGGCTGACCGAAGTGGCGCGCCTGTTGCCGGAACTGCTGACGCAGCAACCGGGCCTGCCGCCGCCCTCCCCGCTCACCGAATACTGGCAGCGCCAGCGGTTCTTCGAAGCGCTGGCGCGCGCCGTGCTTGCGAAAGACGGGCCGTTGCTGCTGTTGCTCGATGATTTGCAATGGTGCGACGCAGAGACCCTCGAATGGCTGCGCTTTCTGATGCGCTTCGACGTCAACGTGAAGCTCCTCGTGGTGGCGACGGCGCGGCATGAAGACATCACGCCATTGCACGCGGTCACCCGGCTGCTCGACGCCTTGCGGCGCGACGACCAGCTCACCGAGATGCTGCTGGGCGCACTGGATGCCGCCGAAACCGCGAAGATCGGGGCCCAGATCATCCATCGGCCGCTGGGCGATGCGGAGGCAACCCGGCTGTTCGAGGAAAGCGAAGGCAATCCCCTGTTCACGGTCGAGATGATGCGCGCCCGGTCGGACACCGCAACGTCGGGCGGCACGCCGCAGGGCACGGTCCCCAAGTTGCCGCCCAAGGTGTACACGGTGATCTCGAACCGGCTGGCGCAACTGTCGCCTGCCGCGCGCGATATCGTCGGCGTCGCGGCGATCATCGGGCGAGCATTCACCGCCGGTGTGCTGGCCCAGGCGAGCGACGTGCGCGAGGACGCCCTGACCGGGGCGCTGGACGAACTCTGGCAACGAGGCATCGTGCGCCAGCCAGACAGCGGGGGCGTCGCCTTTGACTTCAGCCACGACAAGATCCGGGACGTGGCGTATGCCGAGGTCAGCCCGCTGCAACGCCGCCGCCTGCATCAACGCGTGGCGCGCGCCCTCGAACAGGCGTCGGGCGACGATGTCGACGCGGCAAGCGCGCAGATTGCCGCGCACTACGAGCAGGCGGGCCTGCCGACCGAGTCTGCCGCTTTCTATCGGCGCGCGGCCGGTGTTGCGCAGAGTGTGTACGCCTATGACGAAGCCATCGCGCTGTTGCAGCGCGGGCTGGCACAAGCCGATCAGATCGTCGATCCACAGGAGCGCGCGCGGCAGTCGCTGGCATTGCAACTCGACCTTGCCCCGCCAATCCGGATTTCCCGTGGCTGGGCGGCGCCCGAGCTCGATACGCCGCTGCGGCGCGCCGTGGAGCTCAGCAAGCAGGCGGGCGACTTCGGTCAGCAGGCGCGCGCGCAGGTCAGCCTTGCCTTCTTTCTGGTCGTCAGCGCGGAGCTTGCCCAGGCGCGGAGCCTGAGCGAGGAAGTCATCGCGGGATTGGGCACTGCGGGGCCGGGTACCTACACGTCGATGGCATGGACCAACATCATGGGCAGCCTGGTCCAGCAGGGCGACTGGGTGGCGGCAGAGCCAGCGTATCAACGCGCGCTCGGCGCCTACGACGAAAGCCAGCACGCCGAGCATGTATCGCTGATGGGCGGCAACTTCGGCGTACTGGCCGCCGCGTGGTCGGCCCATGCCTTCTGGTTCACCGGGCTCGCCGATCAGGCCTTGCGGCGCGGGCGCGACGCGCTCGAGGTGGCAAACCGGCTGGCGCACCCGTTCTCCCAGGCGCTGGCGCTCTCTTACCTTGCAACGCAGCACGCCCTGCGACGGGAGCACGGTCTCACGATTCACTACGCCCGGCAGGCGCGTGAGATCGCCGATCAGTACCACGTCGGCTACTACCTCGCCTGGGCTGACGTGCTGCTCACCTGGGCCAACGCGAAGCAGTCGCCCAGCGCCGGCGCCGTGGCGGCAATGCAGGCGGCGATCGACGGCTTTCATGCCACCGGGGCGCGCCTGCGGCTGCCGCTGTATCTCGGCATGCTGGCGGAATGTCTGGGTGACGTCGGCGAGACCGAGTCCGCGCTTGCGGCGCTGGATCAGGCGCTCGACCATGCGGAGCACACCGGCGAGCACTGGCTGGACGCGGAGCTCTATCGCCTGCGCGGCGAGCTGCTGTTGCACCGCAGCGCCAATCTGGCCGAAGCCGAATCGTCGCTGGTCAAGGCCATCGAGATCGCCACCGCCCAAGGGGCTCGGCCTTTCGAGTTGCGCGCCGCGCTGTCTCTGGCGTCGTTGCGCGAGCCACGGGATGGCATCGGCGCGCGTCGGGTGGTCGAGTCGCCGCTCGCCCGATTCACCGAAGGCTTCGACCAGCCCGACGTCGTCCGCGCGCGCGCGTTACTCACACGTTAGTCATGGTTGAGCCGCCCGGCGCCGACGGCGTCGGAGATTGACGCAAATAACGGTGCGCCTAACGCTTTCCAAACGCCGAGGTTGATAAAACTCCTGCATACCAACCGGACAGGAGGCAACCATGGAAGGTGCTCTGAGTGAAACCGTCGCTACCGCGCTCAAGGCGCATTTTCGCGGGCAACTGATTCAGCCTGGCGATGCGGCCTATGACCAGGCTCGCGCGGTGTACAACGGCATGATCGACAAGCGCCCGGCACTGATCGCGCGCTGCACGGATGTCGCGGACGTCATTGCGGCGGTGAACGCCGCGCGAGACAGCGGAATGCTGCTGGCGGTACGTGGCGGTGCGCACAATGGCGCCGGGCTCGGCACCTGTGATGGCGGACTGGTGGTCGATCTGTCGCCGATGAAAGGCGTGTTTGTCGATCCGAAGCGCAACACCATTCGCGTCGGTGGCGGCTGCACCTGGGGCGATGTGGACCATGCCGCCAGCGCCTACGGGATGGCAACGCCCAGCGGGTTCATCTCGACCACGGGTGTGGGCGGGCTGACGCTTGGCGGGGGCATTGGCTACCTGAGCCGCGCCTGCGGCCTGACGATCGATAACCTGCTCGGCGCCGAGGTCGTCCTGGCCGACGGGCGACTGGTCAATGCCAGCAGCGACGAGAACGCGGACCTGTTCTGGGCGTTGCGCGGCGGTGGCGGCAACTTCGGCGTGGTCACCTCGTTCGAGTTCAAGGCCCATGCCGTCGGCACGGTCTACGGCGGCCCGATGCTGTGGCCGATGGATCAGGCGCGCGAGTTGATGAAGTGGTGGCGCGATTTCATCCTGACCGCGCCGGAGGACATCAACGGCTGGTTCGGCTTTGTGACGGTGCCGCCCGGGCCGCCGTTCCCCGAGTCCGTCCACCTGCAGAAGATGTGCGCCGTGGTGTGGTGTTACACGGGTCCGCTCGATCAGGCCGAAGCGCGCTTCAAGCCGATTCGCGATGCCATGCCGCCAGCGGTGGACTTTGCCGGCCCCATTCCATGGCCGGTCTTGCAGAGCCTGTTCGACGCGCTGTATCCGCCCGGCCTGCAGTGGTACTGGAAAGCCGACTTCGTGACCGACCTGAGCGACAAGGCCATCGACCTGCACATCAAGTACGGGCACCAGTTGCCGTCCATGCATTCGACCATGCACCTGTATCCCATCAACGGCGCGGCGCATCGCGCGGGCCCCAATGACACCGCGTTCAGCTACCGCGATGCGAACTTCGCCAGCGTGATCGTCGGCGTCGATCCGGACCCGACCAACAACGACCGCATTGTGCAATGGGCCAAGGACTACTGGCTGGCGTTGCATCCGCATTCGGCTGGCGGCGGCTACATCAACATGATGATGGACGAAGGCAATGACAACGTGAAGGCCGCCTATCGCGACAACTACGCGCAACTGGCGGAAATCAAGCGCAAGTACGACCCGGCGAATCTGTTCCGCGTGAATCAGAACATCCGGCCCGCCTGAGCGTGGACCGAAGGTTGCACCTGCCGACGTCACCGTGGGACTCGCCGCCCTGATTCCCGGCGATGCCCACTCCCCTTGCCTGCTGGAATCGCGAGGAGATGTTCATGAGCAAGCTGGTTTGCGCGGGGCTCGCTGCCCTGGTGCTGCTCGCTGCCTGCGCTGACGCAGAAAGCGGCGTGGACTGTGCCGGCGGCATATCGATGGGTGGCTTAGGTGCAACGGGTGCGACGGGTGCAATGGGTGCAATGGGTGCAATGGGTGCAATGGAAGCGCTGGGGGAATTGGCTGGCGCAGCCTTCCCGACGAACGGCGGGCAGTTTTCGCTTTATCTATTGCGATAGTTGCGTTAGGCCAGGCCCTGCGGGAGGCCTATAAAGAAGGCGTGTCGACCACCGATTACGCCTCGATGCATCCCGACTGTCCCGCCATCCTGTTCGGCGCCTTCGACCGCCATAATTTCGGCGACCTCCTGCTGGCGCAAGTCATGGGGCGCCTGCTGGCCGACCGTCGCCTGTTGTACGCCGGCCTTGCCGACCGCGACCTGAGGGGTCATGGTGGCCATCGCGTGCACGCGATCACGCGTCTGGCCGCCGCTGTGGGCGACGCCGCTGTCGACATCATCCACGTGGGCGGCGAGATCCTGACCTGTCATGCGTGGGAAGCGGCCGTCATGCTCCTTGGCACAGAGCCAGCCCGGTCAATCATCGCCCAGCTCGATTCCCGCGCGCCAGAGCGCACGGCGTGGGCGCGCGACCTGCTTGGGCTGCCGGACCTCGCGCCTTACCTGCTGCCGGCCGGATTGTTCCCAAATACAAGGCGCGTGATCTATCACGCCGCAGGCGGCATCGAATTCGATCGCCTTGACCGGGCCATGCAAGACGAAGTGGTCGCCAAGCTCGGATCCGCAGCCCATGTCAGCGTCAGGGACCGGCAGACCCGCGCGATGCTGGCCGCGCATGGGGTGCGCAGTCATCTGGAGCCCGACCCGGCCGTCATGGTCCGTGAGTTGTTCGGCACGCGCATTGACAGCCGATGCCACCGCGGCGAACTGGCGGCCCTGCTGGCGGCCTTTCCGCGCGGTTACCTCGCGATGCAGTTCGCCGCCGAATTTGGCGATGACCAGACGCTCGCGCTGCTTGCCGGGCAACTCCAACGCATCGCGCGGTCCACGGGTCTCGGCGTCGTGCTGTTCCGTGCCGGCGCGGCGCCGTGGCATGACGACCTGTCCTGCTATCGGAGGCTTGCGGCGCGGCTGGACGATATGTCCGTCGCACTCCTTGAGTCACTCAACCTGTGGGATATCTGCGCGCTGATTTCGCGTAGCCGCTGTTATGCAGGCAGCAGCCTGCACGGCGGCATCGTCGCCAATGCCTTCGGCCTGCCGTGGCTTGGCCTGCTGCGTCCCGGACAAGACCCTGATACCAGCAAGCAGGCTGCCTTCTGGTCCACCTGGGGCACGGCTGGTGCCCCTGCAGCAGTACAGGTCGAGGCGATGGCCGACGGGGTGAATCAGGCCATGGCAAGCGACCCCGTTCAGCGCACGCGACTGGCCAGCGAACTCGTCAGTGCGTGCCGCGCGAGCTTGCAGTCGGCACATGGTGACTGAGCCGGCACCTGCCGACGCAGAGGAACGCTGAACCCCACCGCTGCATTCCCACACGCAATGGCAGCGGTGCCAAAAGCACAACACACCATTGCATTTGCCCGTGTGGGACGGATGGTGCATCTGAAGCCATGAATGTGACGTCCGTCCCCATTTACGACGGATGCATGCGTCGTTAGTATCTGACCAGTCAGTTATTTGATGAGCGTGCGCAGAGAACCTGGACGCGCATCGAACATCCCACGCAACATGAACGATTCGGAAGTATTGGAGCGCAGCCCTCACCAGAGCCTGCCAAATCGCGCTGACGCGTTGTCAGCAAGCTTTGCCACGAGCTACGCGGGCATCATGGCGTTTATGGCCGTGGCCAGCGCGGGGAGCTTCGCCAAGGCGAGCGAACGCCTGGGCATCGGGCGTTCCGCTGTCAGTCGCAGTGTCCAGAAACTGGAGGCGCAACTCAGCACGCAACTGTTCCTTCGCACCACGCGCACCACGACACTTACACGCGAAGGCCGGCGCTTCTTCGAGAACTGTCATCGGGGAGTGACGCACATGGTGGATGCCATGGACGACCTGTTCGAGCAGCGCATGGGCCCGCCGCGTGGTCTGGTCCGCATCAGCGCTTCGGTCGGATTCGGAAGAAAGGTCGTGGCGCCGTTGGTGGACAAGTTCGCGAAGGCCTACCCTGACATCACCATCGACCTTCTACTCGACGACCGGCTCACCGACTTTGCCTCGGACCGCGTCGATGTCGCGTTCCGTAGTGGGCATCTCGAAGATTCCAGCCTCATCGCCAAGCAGCTGATACCGATGCAAATGGCACTGGTGGCCGCGCCTTCCTACGTGGAAACACACGGGCTTCCGGATTCGCCGGACGATCTGCCTGACCACACGTGCATCAACTTCCGTCTCTGGAATGGTCGCTTGCTCGAATGGGATTTCAAGGTCGATGGGCTGTCGCGGAAATACCTGCCCGCAGCCCGTCTCACCTTCAACAATTTCGATCTGGTATTGCAGGCGGCTTTGCAGGGACGGGGTCTGGCGCTGCTGCCGGGCTACCAGGTCCGCCAGCACATCGCGTCGAAGAACCTCGTCGTGGCACTGCCCTGCCACACGCACTGCGATCGGGGGCACTACGTTTGCTATCCGAGCCGGCAACACTTGCCAACGCGCACTCGCGTCTTCATCGACTTCATGACCACGGAAATCCGCGCACTCGATCTGGATTGCCTTGGCCAATCCAACGTCGATTCGGCGCTGTGACGCTTCAAGCTGACCACGCGATTGGTGTCACGGCGACAACACACTGCGCACTGTGACGGCACTACCGGCCTCCCACGCCGAAGCCTAGGATTCTCCCCAAGCCGTCCATTCGGAAAATGTTCGATGCAGGTTCGGTGAAACCATTCCCGCCACCACCCGCAGCGATCATGACGCAACCCCTCAGCGACTTTCGGCAGTCTCCGGAAGCATCCTCCTGCACCGTTCCGGCGTTGCGGCACCTTGGTGCACCGGGCGTGCCGAGCGCACTGAGCGCACTGAGCGTGTTCGGTGCAGCGATGTTCCTGGCGGGCTGCGCCAGCATGACGGGGCTGGAGACGCAGGCCACGGTCGATGATGCGAACCACCTTGCTGCCACCGCATCGCTCGGCGCCACGCCCGTGTCGCCGGCAGCATGGCCGAAGCGTGCATGGTGGCAGGACTTTGGCGACCCGCAGCTCGATGCGCTGGTCGAGGCGGCGCTGGCCGGGCAGCCGACGCTGCGCGTCGCCGCGGCGCGCGTGCGCCAGGCCTATGCATTGGCGGGCGGTGCCAAATCCGCGCTGTTTCCGCAAGTCAACCTGGACGCCACAAGCACGCGCCAGCGCTTCAGCGAGAACAGCCTGGCGCCGCCACCGCTCGCAGGCAGCTGGAAGTGGTCCAGCGACGTGCAGCTTGGCCTCGGCTACGAGCTGGACTTCTGGGGCAAGAACAAGGCGACGTTCGACGCCGCGCTCGACCGCGCCCGCGCAGCGGAAGTCGATTACCACGCGGCGCGACTGATGCTGACGACGTCCGTGGTGCAGACCTACCTGAGGCTCGACGCCGCCTATGCGCAACGCGCGCTGACCGAACAGACGTATCGCCAGCGCCAGAACACGCTGGACCTGACGCGCCGGCGCGTCGATGCGCAACTCGATTCGCGGCTCGACATGAAGCAGGCCGAAGCGGCACTGCCGGCCACCCGCGAGCGGCTGGCCGCGATCAACGAGATCATTGCGCTGACCCAGAACCAGCTGGCCGCGCTGGCAGGCAACGGCCCGGATGCCGGCGCCGATATCCACCGCCCGCAGCTTGGCGATGGCTACGCGGCAGCGGTGCCGGCCTCCCTGCCGGCAGAGCTGATCGGGCGCCGGCCGGACGTGGTCGCGCAGCGCTGGCGGGTCGAGGCGGCCAGTCACGAGATCAAGGCAGCCAAGGCGCAGTTCTACCCCAACATCAGCCTGACCGCATTTGCCGGCCTGCAGAGCCTGAGCCTGTCCGACCTGCTGACGGCGGGCAGCCGCACCTTCGGCATCGGCCCGGCGATCTCGCTCCCCATCTTCGACGGTGGCCGCTTGCGTTCCAACCTCGGCGTCACGCAGGCGGAATACGATGCCGCCGCCGAACAGTACAACGCCACGCTGATTACCGCGCTGCACGACGTCGTCAACCAGCTGGTGTCCCTGCGCTGGCTGGCCGAGCGCGCCGGCGAGCAACACCAGGCGCTGCAGCTGACCCAGGAAGCCTACGACCTGGCCGTGTCGCGTTATCGCAGCGGCGTCGGCAACTACCTGCAGGTGTTGTCGGCCGAAGGCCAGGTGCTGCAGCAGAAGCAACTGCTGATCGATATCCAAACCCAGGAGCGCACGCTGCACCTGGAACTGATCCGCGCCCTCGGCGGCGGATACGAAGTGGCTGCCACGCCCGCCGACGGCACGGGCGCGGCGACAAGGAGCGCGTCATGAACCCCGCCAGCCAACCCAAGTCAGCCATCGACGTACCGGCGGAACCGGTCGGCGTCCAGTCGGCACGGCGCTGGCGCATCGCCGCCGCGGCCGCCGTCGTCATCGCTCTCGCCGCCGCAGCCGGCTACTGGCTGCAATACAGCCGCCATTGGGTATCGACGGAAGACGCCTATGTCGAAGGCAATGTGGTGCAGGTGACGCCGCAGGTAGGCGGCGTGGTCACCGCGATCCTCGCCGACAACACCGACCTGGTCGAATCCGGCAAGACACTGGTCGAACTCAACGGCGTCGATGCGCAGCTCGCCCTTGCCACGGCGCAGGCCCAGCTTGCCCGCACGGTGCGCCAGGTGCGCGGCCAGTTCGCCACCGCGGGCCAGGACCGGGCCAACGTCGAACTGCGCTCGCTCGATCTGGCGCGGGCCCGGGAAGACATGGCGCGCCGCTCGGCGCTGGTCGCAAGTGGTGCGATCTCGGGCGAGGAACTGGTCCACGCCACGCACGCCGTGCAAGCCGCCCGTGCGTCGCTGTCCATGGCCACCGAGCAGCTCAAGCGCAACCAGGCGCTGGTCGAGCGCACCTCCGTGGACTCCCACCCCGATGTGCAAGCGGCTGCCGCACAGGTGCGCAATGCCAGCATCGCGCTGTCGCGCACGCGCATTCCGGCGCCAGTGGGTGGCGTGGTCACCAAGCGATCCGTGCAAGTCGGGCAGCGCGTCAGCGCCGGCGTGCCGATGATGTCGGTGGTGCCACTGGATCACCTGTGGGTCACGGCCAATCTGAAGGAGTCGCAGCTGCGCGATATCCGCCTGGGCCAGCCGGTGACGCTGACCACCGACCTGTACGGCGACGGCGTGGTGTACCACGGCCGCATCATCGGGCAGGACGCCGGCACCGGTAGTGCCTTTGCGCTGCTGCCGGCGCAGAACGCCACCGGCAACTGGATCAAGGTGGTCCAGCGCGTGCCGGTGCGCATCGCGCTGACTCCGGCCGAAGTGGCAGCCCACCCGCTGCAGATCGGCTTGTCGATGAAGGTCTCCGTCGATACGCGCTCCCGCGACGGCAAGCGGCTGGTCGCCCTCGACGCGTCTGGCCAGAACTACCGCACCACGGTGTTCGCCGATGAAATGGCACGCGCGGACGAATTCGTGCGCCACATCGTCGAACAGAACCTGTAAGCGGCAACGCAACGGAGGAGAGAGCATGAGCCCTGCCAAACCCCCGCGCCTGCTGCTGTTGACGATTGGCGCGCTGACGGCGATCGACTTCCTGCAGAACGGCATGGTGGCCTTTGCCGCCGCCCCCATCATGGGCGAGATCGGCGCGAGCCCCGAGGAGTACAGCGCCATCGCGGCGGCCTACGCCAGCGTGGCCGTGGTCGTGATCGCGCTGCAGCGCTGGATGGTGGAGCGCGTGGGATGGCGCCGCTATGTGCAGGCCGCGCTCTGCGTGGCTGCGTTCGGTGCGGTCTTGTGTGCGAATGCCGACAGCTATCCGGGCCTTCTGGTCGGCCGCATGGTCATGGCGCTGGGCTGCGCAGGCATGGTGACCTCATCGCGGCTGGCGGTGAACCTGATTCCGCCCAGCCCTGCGCGCTTCACCGGCATCAAGGCACTGGTCACGGGTGTGTGCGGCAGCATGGCGCTTGCGCCCTGGCTGGCCTCGGCCATTGTCACCGGGGACCGCTGGCCGCTGATCTTCTGGCTGGTGGCCACCGCTGCCGTGGCGCTGCTTCCCGCCACCAGCATCCTGCCCGATGACACGACGGCGCCGGCGCAACGCTCGGACGCGCATCCGCTGCGGCTTGCCGCATTGGCGGCAGGCAGTTTCCTGGTCTTGTTCGTGCTGCAGCGGTCCTACTATGATTTCTACGCCAACCGCCTCTGGCTCGTGGTTGGCGCGATAGCTGGCGCCAGCGCCCTGCTGGCCTTCATCTGGACGGAATCCAGGAGCGACCGGCCGCTGCTGCGACTGCGCAGCCTGGTCGAGCCGCGCTACCTGAGCGGCCTGACGCTCTTTACGTTCTGCTATGTCGCGCTCGGCTCGAACGGGTACCTGCTGCCCATTGTTCTCCAGCGCTCGCTGGGGCACTCATGGTCCACCACCGGGCAGTTCTACGCGCTAGGTCTGGCCGCCGCCGTGGCGACCTGGTGGGTGATGTCGCGCCTGCTGCCGCGCTGGCCGGGCCCGCGCAAATACTTCGTCGCGGGCTTCCTGGCGCTGGCGGCCTCTTCCTGGCTGATGAGCCGGCTCCCGCCCGCCCCCGACCTGTGGCGCCATGTGCTGCCCGCACTCGCGCTCTATGGGGTCTTCATCATGACGCTGGTTCCTGTCACGGCCATGCAGACCTTCAACGGCGTCACGCAGGACGAGTCGGTGTTTTCGAACGCGCAGCAGACCAAGAACATGCTGGGGCAGATGGGTCAGGCGCTGGGCGTGACGATTGCCACCGTCGGGCAGCAGTGGCTGACGGCGATTCACTACAGCACGCTGCATGGCGCCGTCAATCCTGGCAGTCCGCAGTTTCACGAGGCTCACGCGCGCTACACGGCCGCGCTCTCCGCCTCGATGGACCCGATTCGCGCCGCGGAACTCGCCACGGCGCAGATCGCGCAGGTGATGGTGCAGCAGTCCGCGCTGCTGGCCAACCTCGACCACTTCCGCGCGCTGGCGGCGGTGGCGCTGGTGGCCATCGCGGTGAGCCTGGTCCAGAAGGTGATTCGATAAGCGCCCACCCGCAGGGCAAGCGGGCGCTTTCCCGCCTATTTGGCCACGGGCATCGCGAACTCCGCGCCTTTGGCGATGCTGTCGGGCCAGCGCTGCATGACGCTCTTGTAGCGCGTGTAGAAGCGCACGGCTTCCTCGCCGTATGCGTGGTGATCCCCGAACAGCGATCGCTTCCAGCCGCCGAACGAATGCCATGCCGGCGGCACCGGACTCGGGATATTGATGCCCACCATGCCGATCTGAATCTGCCGGGCAAATGCGCGCGCCGTGGCGCCGTCGGATGTGAAAAGCGAGACGCAGTTGCCCAGTTCGTGCGCGTTGACGAGTGCAATCGCACTCGCGAGATCCGGCACGCGGACCACCGACAGGACCGGCCCGAAGATCTCCTCCCGATAGATGCTCATATCGGGCTTCACGTCGTCGAAGAGCGATCCGCCGAGGAAGAAGCCCTCTTCGTGGCCGGGCACGGTATGGCCGCGACCGTCGACGACGAGCCTGGCACCTGCCGCGACGCCCGCATCGATATAGCCCAGTACCTTGGTGCGATGCGCGGCGCTGATAAGCGGCCCCATGTCCAGATCGGGTTCCATGCCGCCGCCGATCCTGAGCGAGCGCACGCGCGGCGCGAGACGCTCGACCAGCTCATCGCCAACACGCCCTACCGCCACCACGACGGAGGTCGCCATGCAGCGCTCGCCGGCCGAGCCATACGCCGACGCGATCAGCGCATCAACCGCTTGATCCAGATTGGCGTCCGGCATGACGACCAGATGGTTCTTCGCGCTGCCCAACGCCTGCACGCGCTTGCCGCGCTTTGCGCTCTCGGTGTAGATGTACTCGGCGACCGGCGTCGAGGCGACCGCGGAGATCGCGGCCACATCGGGATGCTCGATCAGCGCATCGACAACGGCCTTGCTGCCATGCACGACGTTGAAGACGCCTTTGGGAAAGCCCGCCTCGATGAACAACTCGGCAAGCCGGATCGATGCCGACGGCGTGCGCTCCGATGGCTTGAGGATGAACGTGTTGCCGGTGGCGGCCGCCATCACGAACATCCAGCACGGCACCACCACAGGGAAATTGAACGGCGTAACGCCCGCGGCCACGCCGACCGGCTGACGCAGATTCCAGTTGTCGATGCCGCCGCTGATCTGATCGGTGAATTCGGTCTTGAGCAGGTTCGGAATGCCGCACGCGAATTCGACGATTTCGATACCGCGCATCACCTCGCCCCTGGCATCCTCGAACAGCTTGCCGTGGTCGCGCGTAATGAGCTCGGCGAGCTCGTCCTGATGCGCCTCAAGCAGTTCCTTGAACCTGAACATCAAACGCGCGCGCTTCAGCGGCGCGGTTTCGCTCCAGGCCGGAAACGCGGCTTTCGCAGCGGCGACGGCGGCGTTGACTTCCGCTACGCTCGCGACCGGCACGCGGGCTGTCACCCGGCCCTGCGCGGGATCGAATACCTCGGCGAACCGCCCGCTCGTGCCTGCGGCGCGTTGACCATCGATGAAATGACCCAGCTCGCGCACGCGTGCGGCGCTGTGATTTGCTTCGCTCATACGTCCTTCCTACACGTTAGATGGGCGATTCACGCTTGAACAACCGGCGCGCCCCTCGCCCGCACTGCGCCACACGCGGTCCGTGCGGCCATGCAGTGCCATCCTGCCCACGTCAGCTTGTGCAACACACACTGATTCCTGCCACCAGGTCCGTGTGACCATCGGGATCAGGCGTCTGCTGACGACTCGTTGAAGCAGTGTATGTTTTGCGGGCTTTCGCCGAGGCCCTGACTGTGGCGGCCTGGGGCCATTTGATGCTTATTTCTGGCCATCGCGCCGGAATCTGCAGGATCTCGCATCTCTGACCTCGCGCGGGCATGGACTGGTCAGCTTTGACCGAACGCCCGGCGCATGGCAGCATCGCGTAACCTTGAACTTCCAGACCACAAACAGGAGCCTCAATGATCGGGAATCGGCTTTTGCTGATCGCGGCCGTCGCCACACCGCTGCTGGCGGGCTGCGCCAGCGGCACGAGTACGGAATACCTCGAATCGCAGGACGGCAAGCAGCTTCACTCGGATGCCAGCGTGGGCGATCTGGTGCTGTGCCTGAAGCAGAAACTCGGGGACGATGCCAATGTGCTGGCCTATCCCGAACCCGGCAAGGTCGATGTGCGCGTCGGCTACGGCCATCGCGCCGATGCGGGGTACTCCTACCTGATCAGCCTGCGCGCCGCCGCGCGGGGTACCGATGTCGAGATCCGCAGCGCAGGCGATTGGCGCCCGATGCTGAGCCAGGGCCGTGTCACCGGATACGTGAAGGATTGCAAGCCGGGGACAGCGGTGCGGTGAAGTTGGGGCATGCGGGCGGCCGCCCCCCCACGGCTTCGCGCCCCCGCCATCGCATACACTGAGTTCAAGCCGCACATCCCCCACGTCCCCCGGTTCTGGAGAGAGACCCATGAAGGTCTGGATTGCAAAGGCAGTTGGTGCGCTTGGTTGCGCCATGGCGTTCCTGGCAAGTTCGGCGAGCGCCGAGCCCGTGACGCTGGTCATTTCGGCCGATACGCAACAGCGTAGCTGGACGGTCGATGCACTGCTCAAGGACCGTCGCCTCACTAACGTGACGGTGGAAGACGAGAACCTGAAACGCCGCCTGACGTTCAGGGCGATCCCGGTGGCCGCGCTACTGCGCGGCATGCCGGTGGCGGCCGATGCAACCGCGACCACTGCGGCCAGCGACGGCTATGTCTCCCACCTGCCGATGCGCCTGTTGCTGGCCGATAGCGCCGACGCGCCGCGCGCCTGGCTGGCGGTCGAAAACCCCGCCAGGCCGTGGCCCAGGCTGAAGGGCCAGAGCATCGGGCCGTTTCGACTGATCTGGACGCTACCGTCGGGCCACGCCGCTTCCGTGGTCAACGAGAGTCTGTGGACCTACAACATCGTGCGCATCAACATCACCGCATCGCCTGCGGAGCGCTTTGCGGCCATCCGGCCCGCCGCCGACCAGCCCGCCGACGGCCCCGTCATGCGCGGCTTCACCACCTTCCAGCGCGTTTGCTTCTCTTGCCACTCGATGAACAAGGTTGGCGATGCTCACCTTGGCCCGGACCTGAACGTGCCATACAGCCCGGTGGAGTATCTGGGCGACGACAAGCTGGTCAAGCTGATCCGTGACCCGCAGTCGTTGCGCTGGTGGCCTGACGCACGCATGTCGGCCATCGACGAAAAGACGCTCTCCGAAGCGGATCTGAAGGACCTGCTGCTGTATCTGCATCACATGGCCGGACGCAAGGGACCCTGACGCTCGCCCCTGCCGAGGGCGACAGCAAACGGCGCCGCAAATGGCCCCAGATACCTAGGGTAAATACCTAGCACCGGCCACCGTGGCGGCATCCGTGAAATCCTAGACTGGTAGTTTTCGCTACACGACAACCAGAAAAAGGAAGCCAAGATGGCCGCGATCGAAGTGAAGGTGCCTCAGTTGTCGGAATCGGTCTCCGAGGCCACGCTGATCCAGTGGAAGAAGAAGGCGGGAGACGCCGTTGTGCGCGACGAGATACTCGTCGAGCTGGAAACCGACAAGGTGACCCTCGAGGTGCCAGCACCCGAGAGCGGCGTGCTGGCGACAATCGTCCAGCCGGACGGCGCCACGGTGCATGCCGACGAGGTCATCGCGACGATCGACACCGAAGGCAAAGCCACGGCCGCCGCTGCCGCCCCTGCCGCAGTACCCGCCGCCGCTCCGGCCGCGGCCCCGGCGTCTTTCTCCGCGCCGCCGCCCGCTGCAGCTACCGCTCCCGCCCCGGCATCCAGGGCAGCGCCGGTTGGCGCAGGCGCCGACGCATCGGCCGCCGCCGATTTCGACGTGATCGTGATCGGCTCGGGGCCAGGCGGCTACATCGCGGCGATCCGCGCCGCCCAGCTTGGCAAGACCGTGGCCTGCATCGAGGAATGGCTGGACCCCGCAGGCAAGCCACGGCTCGGCGGTACGTGCCTGAACGTTGGCTGCATCCCTTCCAAGGCGTTGCTCGCCTCGTCCGAGAATTTCGAACAGGCGCGGCACGGGCTGGCCGAGCACGGCGTCCAGGTCAAGGGCGTGACGCTCGACCTGGCGGTGATGATCCAGCGCAAGGCTGCCATCGTCGACAAGTTCACGGGCGGCGTGGAGTTCCTGTTCCGCAAGAACAAGGTGACCTGGATCAAGGGCCACGGCAAGTTCCAGGGACGTGCGGCCAACGGCGTCGTTACGGTCGAGGCGAGCGAGGGAGGCAAAGGCGGCGGCGTGAAGTCATACACGGCCCGCAACGTGATCATCGCCACGGGTTCGAAGGCGCGCCATCTGCCCAATGTGCCGGTCGACAACAAGATCGTGTCCGACAACGAGGGCGCCCTCTCCTTCGATTCCGTGCCGAAGCGGCTGGCCGTGATCGGCGCCGGCGTCATCGGGCTGGAACTCGGCTCCGTCTGGCGCCGGCTGGGCGCCGAAGTGACGATCCTCGAAGCCCTGCCGACCTTCCTCGGCACGCTGGACGAGGCGGTGGCGAAGGAAGCCGGCAAGCTGTTCAAGAAGCAGGGCCTGACGATTCACCTCGGCGTGACGATTGGCGACATCAAGAGCACCGCCAAGGGCGTCAGCATCCAGTACAAGGACAAGGATGGCGCCGCGCAGAAGCTCGATGCCGACCGGCTGATCGTCTCCATCGGCCGCGTGCCCAACACCGACAACCTCGGGCTCGACGCCGTCGGCCTGGCGGCCGATCCGCGTGGCTTCATTCCCGTGGACGAGCACTGCAAGACGTCCGTGCCGGGCATCTACGCGATCGGCGACGTCGTGCGCGGCCCGATGCTCGCCCACAAGGCGGAGGACGAAGGCGTGATGGTGGCCGAGGTCATCGACGGCCAGAAGCCGCATATCGACTACAACTGCATCCCGTGGGTGATCTACACCGAGCCCGAGATCGCGTGGGTCGGCAAGTCGGAAGCGCAACTCAAGGCCGAGGGCCGCGAGGTCCGCAGCGGCCAGTTCCCGATGATGGCCAACGGGCGGGCGATGGGACTGGGACGTCCCGATGGCTTTATCAAGATGATCGCCGACGCGAAGACCGACGAGATCCTGGGCGTCCACATCATCTCGGCCAATGCGTCGGATCTGATCGCGGAAGGCGTGGTGGCAATGGAGTTCAAGGCCGCGTCCGAAGACCTCGGCATGATCAGCCATCCGCATCCGTCGTTGTCCGAAGTCATGCGCGAGGCCGCACTGGCCGTGCAGAAGCGCGCGCTGAACATGTAGCGTTGCCGGGTCGGCGGCGCCTGCCGTCGACCACGCTGATGGGCCGGACGGGCTGCGTCAGTCCGCGTCAGTCCGCGCCCATCGCATGCCGCTTGCGATAGTCGGCAGGCGTCACTCCCACCACGCGCAGGAAGGCGCGGCGCAGCGTATCGACGCTGGAGAACCCGCATTCGGCGGCCACCTGCTTAGGCGCCAGGTCGCCCGCCTCCAGCAGTTGCCGCGCCACGCCAACGCGTGCGGCTTCCACCCAGCTGGCCGGCGTCACGCCCACTTCGTCGTGAAACAGCCGCGTCAGGTGCCGCGCGCTGATGCCCATCCTCGCCGCCAGGGCCGGCACATCGTGCGGCTCGGCCGGATGCGCGGCCACCCATCGCTGGAGCTCCTGCAACGCCGACCGATTGGCCGCCGCTGGCGCGGCGCGGCTGAACTGCGCCTGCCCGCCGGGGCGCTTGAAGAACATGACAAGCTGGCTGGCCACCTTGAGCGCCACCTCGCGCCCGAGATCCTCCTCGACCAGCGACAGCGCCAGATCCAGTCCCGCCGTGACGCCCGCCGACGTCCGCACCTTGCCATCGCGCACGTGAATCGCGTCGGCATCCACGCGGATCTCCGGATAGCGGGCCGCCAGCGTATCGGCGGCGGCCCAGTGCGTCGTCACACGCCGTCCGTCCAGCAACCCCGCCTCGGCCAGCAAGAACGCACCGCTGCAAACCGAACCGTAGCGGCGCGCCCTGGGCGCAACCAGCCGCATCCAGTCCAGCAGCAACGACTCCGACGGCGCATCGCCGGCATGCGGCGCACCGGCCACGAGCATCGTATGCAGGCGGGGCAATCGTGCCGCCCGGGGATCGTCCTCGATCACGATGTCCGGCAATAGCCGCACGCCGGAAGAGGCGCGAATGGCGCCCGCCCGCAGGCTCACCACCAGCATCCGGTAGGCCTCCGTGCCGGCCTGGAGATTGGCTTCGGCAAAGACATCGAGCGGCCCGGAGACGTCCAGCAACTGGACACCTTCGATGGCTAGCAAGGCGATGGTTCGGGGGGCAGGCATGGCGAAATCCGGAAGGTCGGCAATGGTGTCTGAATCGTAATCGATTGTCTCAAATCATCGTATTACGATCATTGCAGCCATGCTACCCGCACTCCTACACTCGGACAACCCCTACCCGAACAGGAGCAGACATGCACTTCACCCTTGGCGAAATCGCCGTGCCCGATAGCCAGCTTGCCCGCGACATCACCCAACTTGTGCGCGACACGGAGTCGCCACTGCTGTTTCACCACTCCAGCCGCGTCTACTACTTTGCCGCGCTGGCCGGCAAGCGACGCGGCCTGAAGGTCGACCCGGAACTGCTCTACGCGGGCACGATGTTCCATGACATGGGACTGACGCCCGCCCATGGCAGCGCCGACAAGCGCTTCGAAGTGGATGGTGCGAATGTTGCCGCCGATTTCCTGCGCAGCCGCGGAATCGCTCAACAAGACATCGACAAGGTATGGACCGCAATCGCGCTGCACACGACGCCGGGCATCCCGGAGTTCATGGACCCGGTGGTGGCACTGGTGACGGCCGGTGTGGAAATGGACGTACTGGGTATCCAGTACCACGCGTTCGCGGATGAGGACCGGGAGCGGATCGTGCACGCCCACCCGCGCACGGAGCATTTCAAGGAGGACATCATCCAGGCCTTCCATGACGGCATCCGTCACAAGCCCGACACCACCTTCGGCAACGTCAAGGCGGATGTGCTGGCCGACAAGGACCCGCACTTCCACCGGGGCAATTTCTGCAGCGCGATTCGTTGCTCGGCCTGGAAAGGCTGATCACGGGAGGCGGAGGATCAAGGGCTGGTCACAGGTGGAGAGGTAGCGCCGCACCACTGCCCGCAGCGCCTCGAAGCTCACCGGCTTCGACAACACCATGTCGGCGCCGGCCATCAGGCAGGCCAGCCGCTCCTCCGGGCCGGCGGTCGCCGTGATGACGACGATAGGCAGGCGCTTGATATCCTCGCGGGCCTCCCTGGCCCGGACAGCGCGCGCCAGTTCCAGGCCATCCATGCCGGGCAGGCCGACATCCGTCAGCAGCAAGGCCGCTGGTTCGCGCTGGAGGGATTGCCAGGCTGCGACGCCGGTCTGGCAGGTATCGACATGGCAGCCGCCGATGCCCGCAAGCTGGTCTTCCAGGACCAGCATGCTGACCGGATGGTCTTCGGCAACGACGATGCGTGGCAGCGCGAGAGTGGCAGTAGGATGATCGGGCAAGGCAGGCGGTGGCGAGCAACGATGCCCCGATCATGCACGAGAGCGCTGCCGGCGGGTTGCGGAAATTTCCGCAAATACCAGCAGGTTCTTCCGAAAGATGGGGCTGCCCTTTCAGATCGACGCGCCGGGCCAGCGATGCGCCAGTGACGCCCTCGCGATCCCGGCGGTCGCCTGCCCGGCGCGATCGCTTAGCGGGTGGTGAAGGACCAGCTCAGGTTGACCGGCTGGGTTCCCAGCTTGCCGGCCACGGTCACCGAGTAGCGCTGCTTGCTGACCAGCGGCGACTGCGGCGTGCAGATGGCCAGCCCGCGTGCGTAGCTGGACATTCCGGCAGAACGGCTATCGACCTTGAGGCAGGAGACATTGCGGCCCTGCGCGTCGGTCAGCGTGAAGGTATCGGCGGTGAACTGCAGGCTGGTATTGATGGCTTGCAGCAGGACCGGATAGCCTATCGTCTTGCCCTCGTAGCCGGGCGCCGGGTTGGGGCTTTCATTGTTGACCCAGGTCGGCGGCACGTCGGTCTGGCCATCGAAGGGATAGGCCACCATCAGGTTGTCCGCACCAGCCTTGCTGGCGTCGGCCAGGTCGATGGTCTGGAAGTAGGTCGCGGCGGTGCCGCTGCCGTTGGGGCCGACGCTCTCGGCATAGCCACTGCCAGCCGACTGGTAGCCGCCCAGCAGCGCAGCGCGGTGGAAAGGAGCATTGAGCAGATCCACCACCAGGGCATCCTTGGGCGAAAGCGACAGTTGCGCATTGGCGACCGAGGTCCACCTGTTGGCGCCGGCCACCACTTCGGCAGTGGCATTGGTCGGGTAGACCGCCTGGATGCGCGCGTCAGGCGTGGCACCGGTATAGCCAGGCTTGCCCGACTGTTCGGAGTGGGTCAGCAGGTTGTTGGCCAGCATATAACTGGTGTGGTTCTGCGCCGCCGTGCCGAGCGCAGTGCGTGCCACCAACGGCGGCAGTCCAACCTGTTCGCGCCGGAAGTTGACGTAGCAAAGGCCCGCGGTGCGCGGCTCGCCGAGCACGGTGTAGTTGCCGACGCCGGCACCGCGGGCGGGCAACAGGCTGACCACCGTGGTGTTGGCCGGTGCCGGCACGCTGCCGCTGACGGTGTAGCACGCGCCCCCAGTGGCGGGCGTGGTCGGCGTGGTCGGCGTGGTCGGCGTTGTAGGCGTTGTAGGCGTCGTCGGAGTTGTAGGCGTCGTCGGGTTCCTGGAGCCGCCTCGCCTGCTGGTATATGGCTGAGTCGCCGAGCTGCCACCCGAGGCGACTGCCTTGGTGGCACTACCGTCGCCGTCGCCGTCACCGCCGCAGCCGGCCAGCACGACAGCGGCGCAGGCAGCAATCAGGTGGAGCGTCGGATAGAGGTATGAAGGGCGCGCCGTGCGCGCTTGAATGGCGGAGTTCGCAAGCAAGGATTTCCCGGGCATCAGTCTGCAGGTAAGTTGACGAAGATGGAGGGGAACTGCCCAGGCATCCGCCCGCACAGGCAGACGCCGGATGGGTGCGGGCGCGACGGCTTGCAATGGCAGAAATGGCGCCCGGGCTGAACCGGTCGGGCACGATCTTATGAGGCAGCGCCTTGCAGCGTCCAGCTTGCTAACAATGGCTTACGTGTGACCCGCCGGCGGAGCACTTGGCGGTGTGGGGGCTGATGCTTCGATGGCAGAGTTCGGCCAGACTCCGCCATTCCCTGTTTCGTCGCAAATGTCTCCCGTGGGGTGAGAAACGGACGCTCCCCCTGGACTGTCCGTTTCAGATTCACGCTGCTGCTGGTGCGTTACCGTGTGACGCTGAGCAACAGCCTTGCGAATAAGCTTCTGCTTCAATGACAGCAAACCGAGCCGACAGCAACCGATTGGTTTCTGTCAAGTGCCCTGGACAACCGGCTAACTGCTAAGCATCGGGTTGAGTCGCATCGCTGTGATGAAGGCCAACATGTTGGCCAAGAGAATATCCGTGGCCAAGAGCGAAGCCATCGCGGCGTCGAGGCTATCCGAGTTCACTAGTTGGTTCTGAACAATACGGACTGCGCCAGCCCAACTCTTCACCCAGTTGGCAGCCTCACCTTCCATGACCAGGACTTTCCCAATCCCCCTGGTTAAAACTGAGACAACCTCCACTGGCAGACTTTCGAACATTGCAGCAATACTGCAGTCGGCAGGCCACGATGAATGAATCAAATAAGTTGTATCCCTGTCATCGTGGCTCTCTGCTGAGCCGAGTATGACGAGCAAGTCGACCTCAATCGGATCAAGGAGACTAGACAACGGCTCCAACGCGCGTGTCCATTGCTCAATTTCCTGGACAACTTCGTTTACGTAGGAAACGCGATTGCGAAGTGCAGTCAGGTGCGCCTCAGAGAGCTGAAGAGGGGGCGCTAACAGGTACTCAGTCAGCACCGTTGGTAGGTTGTCCAGAGCCATGTGTCAGTAACGAATCGGCACATCCACATTTGCCGCCCGTTCCCACTCGGGGAGTTCGGGTGGAAGAGTCTTGCAGTATAACTTTACGCGCCCAATAGCCTCCTTCAGTCCACTTTGGAGCTGAATAACAGCATCGTAATGTCCTCTCGTAGGCGTTGGCGAATTCAGGTATTGCGGCAGCCTCTTATTTACCAGTTTGTGGTAGCGCGATTGCGCATTCTGGCGCGCAACGGTACATCGTGGATCCTCATTGCAGGTCAGTGGCTTGACGATTCGGGTCGCGAGTTCGCGCAGGGAGCTTGCCCCGTCATCAATCGTACTGGCCATCGCGTTCCATCCCTCATTCATCAACTGGAGGATGGCGTTAGGGTTCCCTCGACTCCCAAACAGATCGCTCTCCGGCGAGCTTAGATAGGTGGGGGCCTGGCTACTGGACCCTCCGGGGGGGACTGGCCGCGGCGAGGGCGGTGCTCGCTGAGCGTGAGCTGGTGCAATCCACGCTAAGATCCACGTCACGAGGCGCTTCCACGATGCAGCGAACCAACTAGTCTCTGTGAGGTCTGTGGATCTGCTCGTTTGATCAACAGTTACAGAGAATGGCCCGGATATGCCTGACATGCCAGTCGGGACGGGGTCATCCACAATCTCGATCAGGCGGTGCGCGGAATCATAGGTGTAGTCTCTGTAAAGCGTGCCGTCCGGTCCGCGGACTGCCGTGAGAAATCCAATACGATCGTACTCGTATTTGAGCAAGAATCCGTTGACCTCGTAGGAGGTTGGTCTGCCATTGGCATCGTACTGATACCGGATGTGGTCGCCGTCCAGCGTCACTGCCTCTAGCATGCGGCCTGCCGCATCGTACTGAATGGCTTGGGCTGTCCGACCTGCCGCGTCGTTGATCGTCAGGAGATTGCCGCCGCCGTCATACGTGTACGTCCACTGCCCCACTTTCGTGCCGTCGACCCGCTCCGTTGTAGTGGATTTCAAGCCGTTAGGGCCATAGGTCCATTCCGTGCTGGAGACGGGCCCAGCGGGGGTCACGTTGATTCCTTGGCTTCCATTCGGATCCGTCGTGTCATACCGGACGTAGCCGATCAATCGGCCGCTTGCGTCGTAGCTGAAATACTCAAAGTAACCTGGCTCGGCAACCTTTAGCGGCAATTTCCAAGTCGGATGCCACTCGGTGGTCGTGGTCTTTGCGTCGGCCGTGCCGTAGCCCTCGATGCGCTGGGTTTCGCGGCCGAGCGCGTCATAGCTGTAGCGCGTCTCCTGGTCCGCAAAATCCCGCTTACTCGCGACATTCCCCGCCGTATCGTAGGTCACCGACTTGGCGATATCCCCGCACGCCGGACAGGGCGCAGAAGCGCCGGTCGCGCGCAGCACCTTGCCCTGCAGTTCCGAAGTGAAGGTCCGACTGGCGCCGTCCGCGGTAGTGACCGACGTTTGGCCATTGCCGAGGAAGTTCAGTTGGAACTTGTCGACGCCGCCGGCATGCTCGGTGCTAATGGCCCGGCCGAGCGAATCGTAGCCGTAGGTCGCGAAGCGAACACCCTTTTCGTCGGTAATGCCTGTCAGCGCCCACGGGTATTGGGCGTTTTCGTAATGGTACTTGCGCAGCGCGCCATCGGCGTAGGTGACGGTGCTGAGCATGCCGTAGAAGTCATAGCCATATTGCAGTACGGTGCCATCGGGCAATGCCGCACTAGAAATCCGACCTCGCGAGTCATACGTAAAGCGGATCGTTTGTCCGAAATTGTTGCGCACCTCGACCAGGAGGTTCGCATAAGGCGCCACAGTCGTCGGTGTGCTGCTGTCACTGTATTTCAGCGACGTGGTCCAGCCATTGCGCTCCCGGACCAGGATCAGCTTGCCGCTGGCATCGTAGTCTTCGGTACGGTCGTTGCTACGGTCCGTGAGGCGCCAGCCCGGTGACGTGCCTCCAGCGTCAGATACGGCGACTAGCTGGTCGCCCTTGCCATCCGTCGCGGTCCAGATGCCGCTGCTGAGCGCGAAGGTCGTCGAGGTAGCGTCTCTGCGCAGCGCGGCCAGGCTCGATGTCGCACTGTAGTACCTGGAAAGATCCAGCCGGCGTTGCCACTCGTGCATCCAGAGCGTGCCGAAGCCGTCGCTGGGTGCGACGAGGTAGCTTGATCGATAGGTACGCACGAGGGACAACGGCTGCGGACCCGCACCAACATAGTCGGTGTCCTGTTGTTGCTTGATGCCGGAGCCGACAAGACACGGATTGCCAACACGACAGGTCTTCTCGACGAGCTGGTTAAGGGGAATCGACGATGATGGGTAATTGGCGACATTTCCCTGTATGGATATGCGCGGCGGCGGTGGCGTATATATTCCTACATTGTAAATATCATTTATCGGATCATTTAAGTTGTGGCAGCCTTGAATAGTACTAGCCCACCAATAATTGGAAGGAACTCCCGGTGGCGGAGCGCCAAGGTATCCGCCCGCATAGTAAGCCACGACTGGCCAATCAGTGTCTGGATAATAATATGCTGCCTTGATTATCTTCCCCGCCGGGACATCAGCGCAGGTCAAGTTTTGATTTGAAGAGCTTTGCGCCCCGGCTGGCGCAAGGTAAAGCGACAGTAAGCCCAGAAAAATACCGAGCAGGATGCTGATTACTTTCCTCTGAAGAAAGACAGGTGACTGGCTAGAGAGAGGAAACAATTGTTGCGCTTTGGCGGCGCCCTTCCCCGAAATAGATAAACGCATGCTTCGACCCTTCCCGCTATGCGCTGGCTGCCAAGGCGCCGCGCTGTGGTTTGGACCGAGTCTAAACGGAGCGGCGATATCCGATGTATCGCGTAGTGCACATTAGATATAAACCAAATTGAACTCCGGCACGCACTTTGGGTGTCAAGGGCCGATTGAGGCGACGCCACCCTGCGCTGGTCTCACGCGCCTCTGGCCAGCCCCACCGCCCTGCGGAACCCCACCGATAGCATCGAACCTATCAAACCACACGCCCTTGTCGGCATCTCGAAATAGCCCGCCCTGCGACATCTGCGTGAGCACTAGTCAGTATCCGAGCGGCCGCATTGCGTCAGACTGCTGTCGTCGCTGGCACGGCGCTCGAGCGCCGCAACCGGCTCGTTCTCCGACCCTCAGTCACCCCGCCCATCCGCGATAAACGCCAAAAAGCCCGCTCGAAGCGGGCCACCGTAGGTACCTTGTGCCGGTCAGCAGTGCGCGGAGATGTGTCGCCCCGCCCCGCCGCTGGCCACCCTATGCGACCGCGTTGCGCAGCGCCTCGCCCCGTACCCAGCGGCTCAGGTTGTCCAGGAAGATGTCGACCACGCGCGCGGCGTTGCCGTCTGAGAATCCGGCGCTGTGCGGCGTGGCGATGACGTTGGGCAGCGCCCAGACTGGCGAGTCCGCAGGCAGCGGCTCGTGGGCGAACACGTCGAGGTAGGCGCCTGCCAGCCTGCCGTCACGCAGTGCGTCGACCAGTGCGGGCTCGTCGACCACTTCTCCGCGCGCCACGTTCACCAGCCGCGCCCCTGCGGGCAGGCTGGCCAGCGCGGCGGCATTCACCAGTCCGCGCGTCTGGTCGGTCAGCGGGCAGGCCAGGATCAGCCAGTCGGTGCGCGGCAACGCCGTCGCCAGCGACTCGAACGTGATGGTCTCGTAGCCATCGCCGGCGGGCGTCGCGCGCTGGCGCACCACCACCACCGACATCCCGAACAGCGTCAGCACCGCGCCCAGCTGCTGTCCGATCGGACCCCAGCCGACGATGGTGGCCGTCTGGCCGTGCAGGTCGCGTGGCAGCCCGGTGCCGATCAACGGCGCCCAGCGATGTTCCCGCTGGGCATCGAGCATCTGCGGAAAATGCCGCGCGAGCGCCAGGAGCCCTGCCAGTGCGGTCTGGGCCACGACCCCGGCGTTGGCGCCCGACGATGTGGTCACCGTCACGCCGCGCTGCCGCAGCTGACCGAATACCGCGCGATCAGCGCCTGCGGAATGGGTATGGGCCCACTGCAGCGACGGCGCTTCGAGCATCGCAGTATAGAAACGCCGGGTGGCCGGCAGGATTTCGTGCTTGGTGGAAAGCCCGGTGACATCGCGCGAGACGAACGCGATATCCGCATCGACACCATGCGGATCGTCCGTGGCAGGCGGCAACACCGGCTCCCACGCGCGCGCGCCCAGCGCTGCGCCAATCGCCTCGCGGTTATGGCGCAGCGACGCCTCGGACAGCAGGACGCGCAGCGGCGCGTCGGATACGGATTCAGGCTTTCCCATGTTCCTCGCTCAATCGACGGTGGCGCCGGAGGCCTTCACCACACTCTTCCATTTGACGTATTCCTTGCGCGTGAACTGGCCGAACTGCTCGGCCGATCCGCCCACGGGGTCCGCCCCCTCGCGGATCATCTGGGCCTGCAGGGACGGCAAGGCATCGTTTACCGCCTGGTTGACCCGGGCGATGACCGTCGGCGGCGTGCCCTTCGGCGCGAAGATGCCGAACCACGATCCGGCCTCGAAGCCCGGGAAGCCCTTCTCCGCCACGGTCGGCAGGTCCGGCAGCGAGCGCGAGCGCCGGGCGCTGCTGACCGCCAGCGCGCGCAGCTTGCCGGACTGGATGTGCGAAATCACGGACGGAATCGTCGCGAACATGAACTGTATCCGACCGGACAGCAAATCATTGAGCGCATCCGCGCCCTTGTAGGGGATATGGGTGGCCTGCGTGCCGATCCGCTCCGTCAGCATGAAGCCGGACAGGTGCGACGAGGTGCCCACGCCGGTCGAGCTGTAGTTCAGCTTGCCGGGGTTGGCCTTGGCATAGGCGACGAATTCCTCGAACGACTTCACGGGCAGCGACGGATGCACCACCAGCACGTTGGGCACGTCGGCGATCTGCACGACCGGCATCAGGTCTGTCAGCGGGTCATAGTTCAGGCGCTTGTAGAGGGTCTGGTTGATCGAGATCGGGCCGACCGAATCGACCAGCAGCGTGTAGCCATCCGCCGGCGACCGCACGACGAACTCGGTGCCAATATTGCCACCGGCGCCCGGCCGGTTGTCGACCACGAACGATTGCTTGAAGCGCTGCGCCAGATGCTGGCTCACGCTGCGCGCCAGCATGTCGGTGGTGCCGCCGGCCGTAAACGCGACGACCACGCGCACCGGCTTGGCCGGATACTCTTCGGCGGCATGGGCCGTCGTGGTCAGGGCGATGCCGGCACCGGCAAGGGTCAGGCACATCATGCTTTGGGTCAGCCATCGACCGGGGGCAAATCGACGCATGGGAAGTCTCCTGTGAATGCAGCGGTCCGCCGGGCGGCCGCTGTCTTTTCGATGGGAAGGATTGGCGAAATCAAACGTTGCCGAAGTCGTAGAGTCGAGCCGGATTGGTCACCAGCACACGTTCTCGCGCGGCCGCATCCGGCAGCCAGCGCGCCAGCAGGTTGAACAGCACGCCGTCGTCGGGCATCTGCGCGGCTTCGAAGTAATTGATGTGAGGCCAGTCGGAGCCCCACACCACCTGCCCGGGATTGGCCGCCAGCAGCGCGGCGACAAATGGATCGACCTCGTGATATGGCGCACCTGCGGGCTGCAGCCGATCCGCGCCGGAGATCTTGGTCCACGCCACGCCCTCCGCCAGCAGCGCGCACAGCGCCTGGAAGCCGGCATCGGCCACGCCGCGTGCCGTGGCCATGCGGCCCATGTGGTCGATGACCAGCGGCAGCCCCACCGCCTTCAGTCGTGGCGCCAGCGTCACCAGATCCGGCGCGTGGATCCAGATCTGCGCGTGCCAGCCGCGCTCGGCCAGCCGGGGCGCCAGCGCCTCGAGCACCTCGATGCCCACGCCGTTGCGATACACCGCGTGGCCACCCATCTGGTAGAGGTTGATGCGCACGCCGCGCACCCCGGCCGCATGCCACGCATCGAGTTCGGCGTCGCTGGTATCGGCGGCGGGCACGACGATGCCGCGCAGGCGTGTGGGGTATTTGCGCAGCGCATCGGTCACCACGCTGTTGTCGGTGCCGCTGGCGCTGGCCGTCACCAGTACGCCGCGCGTCAGGCCGAGTTCGTCCAGATGGGCGATGAATGCGTCGGCGGGATGCTCGGCCGGCGTGTAGCTGCGGTCCAGCGCGAGCGGATAGCGTACAAACGGCCCGAATACGTGGGCGTGGCTGTCGCACGCGCCGGGCGGCGCGCGGAACGCCGGCGCTGCGATGGTTTTCAGCGGAGGGAGGCAGGGACGCGTCATGGCAAGGTTCGGGTAGCGGTTAGTCCGGCGCCTTCAGGCGGCCGGCGGCGGCAAGCGTCTGGGCGCGCGCGTCCTCGCGTTGCAGCGAGGCCAGCAATTCCTGCGGCGAGGAAGACTGCGCCACGCTACCCACGCTCAGCAGGCGGCTCTTGACGCTGCCTTCGGCCAGCACCTTGCGCAGCGCACCGTTGATCGCATCGACCACGGCGGCAGGCGTGCCCACTGGTGCCAGCAACCCGGTCGCCGTCGTGGCCTCGAAGTTGGCCAGGCCCGCCTCGCGCAACGTCGGCACCTTCGACAGCGCCGGGTCCCGTTCGCGCGACATCACCGCCAGCGCACGCAACGCGCCGGACTGGATATGCGGCGCGGAGCTGGTCAGCTGATCCACCACCAGGTCGATCTGGCCACCCATCAGGTCGATCAGCGCCGGGGCCGACCCCTTGTAAGGGACCTCGTTGAGCCGGATCTTCGCGGCGTCCTCGAGCTGCAACGCGGCCATATGGTTGGTCGTGCCGGGGCCGGCATGGCCCACCGTCACCTTGCCCGGGTTCGCGCGCGCATGGGCCAGCAGCGCGGCGATGTCCCGGAAGCGCGTGTCGTTGCCCTTCACCACGACCACGAGCGCCGTGGTGGAGACCAGCCCGACCGGACTGAAACTGGCGAGCTTGAAGCTGGTGCGCGTCATCTTGGGCAGCACGACGATGGCGTTCGGCGTGGTCACCAGCAGCGTGCTGCCATCCGGCTCCGCGCGCGATACCGCCGTGGCACCGATCACGCCGCCGGCACCGGGCCGGTTGTCGACGATCACGTTGCGGCCCAGCGTTTGCTCCAGCGCCGGCGCAATCGCACGTGCCACCACATCGAGATTGCCGCCCGGGGCGAACGGCACCACCAGCGTGACCGGCTTGTTAGGAAGGCCCTGCGCCCGCGCCAACAGCGCATGGGGGGCCACGCCGAGCGCGAGCATCTGCGCCAGCATGCGTCTGCGGTTGATCTGTCTCACTCCTTCTCCTTTGGGGGCTTTCTTCTATGTCTGATAAGGAAGGTGAGGCCGCCGTCGTTTCCCGTTCCACGCGACCTCGAGGGGAATCTCTCACCGTCTTTGCGGTGCTATGAAATGAAGCGATAGCGGTCCTGGTCAGGCGCGGCCGCAGACAGTACAAGTGGTACGGCAAGGCCGCGCAACGACGCCAGGATCTTTTTGAAGCGACCTCCTAGTCGCGGTAGCTGGGGTCCAGACGGTCGAGCTTGCGCAGGAGCGCGGGCCACTCCATCACGCCATACGGACGGCGCGTGCCCGGCTGGTAGTTGTTCCAGGTCTCCTGCAGGATGTCCGCCGGCACGTCACGCAGCGGCGTGCCGCACGACATCGCCGCCACTTGCGAGCGGCAAGCCAGCTCCAGCCGGTGCATCCAGTTGAACGCCTCGCCGACGGTGTTGCCCACCGTCAGCACGCCGTGGTTGCGCAGGATCAGCGCCTCGCCCTTGCCAAGATCCTCGATCAGCGACGCCTGCTCGGCGGTATCGAGCACCACGCCCTGATATTCGTGATAGCCCACCTTGAGGAAGCGCATGGCGGTCTGCGTGACCGGCAGCAGGCCGCAATCGAGCGCGGACACGGCCATCGACGCCCAGCTGTGCGTGTGAATCACGCAGGCCACCTCGGGGCGGGCATGGTGCACGGCGCTGTGGATCACGTAGCCGGCCTTGTTGATGCCGTAGTCGAGTGCACCGAAATCCGGCTTGGAAAGAATCTTGCCGTCGTGGTCGACCTTGATCAGGCTGGACGCGGTGATTTCCTCGTACATCATGCCGTAGGCATTGATCAGGAAGGCATCCTCCTCATCCGGCACGCGCACGGAGATGTGGTTGGCCATCATGTCCGCCATGCCGTACAGCTCCACCAGCCGGTAGCAGGCAGCCAGGTCCACGCGGGCCTGCCACTCCGCCTCGCTGCATTGGCTGCGCATCGATGGAATGTTCAGCACTCCGGGTTTCGTCATGATGGGTCTCCTTTGAATTCAGCGTTATTTGGGGCACCGGGGTGAGTCTTGTTTTAGTCCGAGCCGAGGGCCAGGTCATTCGACCGGCGCTTTTCGATGTGGTACTTCAGCAGGGCCGCGCTGCGATAGATGCCGTGTGCGAACTTGCCGTATGGCAGCGTCAGGAACAGCGCCATCACGATGCCGAGGTGCACGGCCAGCAGCGACGCCATCGCGGCGGAATCGCGCCAGGCCAGCAGCGCCAGGCCGCTTGCGCTGGTCAGGAACAGCAGCGCGATGAAGCCACGGTCCATCGGCTTCTGCTCCGGATCGCCCGTGCGCGGGTCGCGCCGCATATTGAGCCAGAACAGCCCGGCCGTGCCGATCAACAGGCCGATGCCGCCCACCGTGCCCAGCAGCACCGGCAGGCTGGTCACCGGATACGGCGCGTGCAGGTCCAGCAGGTAGTGATACAGCGTGGCGACCGCCGTGGCGGCGAAGCACAGCATGAAGCCATAGAATGTGAAATGGTGGAAGCGCCGGCGCAGCAGCGTGAAGGCATCGTCCGCGTTGTTGCAGCCCTGTCCGTGGCCGCCATCGAGGTACTTGAGCCGCAACGCGTCATGCGCCGCGCCACCGACCGCCGCGCCGCGCGCTTCGCCCGGCCGCGTGCCCGGCGACACCTGCCGCCAGAACCGCGTCACCCCTGCCCCCAGCGCCAGCATCGCGAACAGGAACACCACGCCGAACATCGCCGCCAGCAGGTTATGCGGGAAGATCGCGTAGAAATTGCCGGCCAGCGGCGCGTGCAGCAGGCTGCCGCGCATCGCCAGCACCATCAGCAGGAACAGCGCCAGGCCACCGGCCATCGCCAGCGCGGTAACCAGCCCGGCACGGCGATACAGGCCGCCAAGGGCCGCCGGAAACGCGTAGTCGCCATAGGTCTGCACGCGCACCTTCGCCATTGCCTGCGGGATGTTGACCGCGAATTCGTGCGGCGGCGCGTACTGGCACGCGTGGTAGCAGGCGCCGCAGTTGTGGCAGAGGTTGGCCAGGTAGTGGATGTCGGCCTTGCCGAATTCCAGCCGCCGCGTCATGGCGGGAAAGACCGCGCAGAAGCCCTCGCAATAGCGGCAGGCGTTGCAGATCTGCAGCGTGCGGGCGACCTCGCCTTCGTCGGTGGTCAGCGGCAATGCGCCCTGCGCCAGCGCCGCCGCCTCGCGCGTCAGCGCTTCAAGATGTTGCATGTTCTGTTTCCTGTGATGCCTGTCGGGCGCCAGCCCGTGCCGCCCCGCGTCTGATTGCAGCGGCGGCAGCTGCCGCCTGCGTGCCCGCGATGCGGCCAAATGCGGTGCCGATCGCCATGCCGACGCCCGCCGTATAGCCCTTGCCCAGCACGTTGCCGGCCATCATCTCGCCGGCCACGAAAAGGTTCTCGCTCGGCTTGCCGCCGAAATGCACGGCCGATTCGTCGTTCACCTTCAGGCCCAGATAGGTAAAGGTGATGCCCGGACGCAGCGCGTAGCCGTAGAACGGTGCCGTATCGAGCGGCCGGGCCCAGTGGGTCTTGGCCGGCGTCACGCCTTCGGTGTGGCAGTCGTCGAGCACCGTGTGGTCGAACTTGCCGACGCGGCAGGCGGCGTTGTATTCGTTGATCGTGCGCATGAAGGTGGCTTCATCGAGCCCCAGCTTGCGCGCCAGCTCCGGCAGCGTGTCGGCGGTCACACCGGGGAAAACCGGCGGCATGAAGCGGCCCACGGCCTTGGCGTCGATGATGGAGTAGCCGATCTGCCGCGGCTGCTGGGCGACCAGGCGGCCCCAGATCGCATATCGCTTGGGCCAGAAGTCCTCGCCTTCGTCGTAGAAGCGCTCGGCGTTGGCGTTCAGCACCACGCCCAGCGACACGCAATCGATCCGCGTGCAGATGCCGCCGTCATAGAGCGGCGCGCGCGCGTCGATGGCCACGCAGTGGGACTGCGACGGATCGCCGATGGCGTCGGCGCCCGCTTCGATCATGTACTTCAGCAGCACGCCCATGTTGAAGCGCGTGCCACGGATCAGGAAATTGTCGGCCGGCCATTCGCCGCGTTCGTTCTGGCCCCAGGCCTCGCGCAGCCACTCGCGGTTCGATTCGAAACCGCCGGCAGCCAGCACGCAGGTGCGGGCCTCGATGCGTTCGTCGCCGATGCGGGCGGCCACGAAGCGGTCTCCATCGAGCTCGATCGCGTCCACCGGCGCGTTGTAGCGAATCTGGACGCCGAGCTTTTCGGCGCTGCGATAGTACGCATTGACCAGTGCCTTGCCGCCACCCATGAAAAAGGCGTTGGTGCGCGCCACGTGCAGCGCGCCGGACAGCGGCGGCTGGAAGTGCACGCCGTGGCTGCGCATCCAGTCGCGGCAGGTGGAAGACGCGCGGATGGCCAGCCGTGCGAGGTGCTCGTCGGTCAGGCCGCCGGTTACCTTCAGCAGGTCTTGCCAGTATTCCTCTTCCGGGTAGGCGTCGACGAGCACGTCTTGCGGCGCATCGTGCATGCAGCGGAGGTTGCGGGTGTGCTGGGAATTGCCGCCACGCCATTCTCGGGGCGCGGCTTCGAGCAGCATCACGCTGGCGCCGGCTTCCCGGGCCATGAGGGCTGCGCAGAGGGCGGCATTGCCGCCGCCGATCACCAGGACGTCGATCATGGCCGGACGCCCTGGCAGCAGGAATTTTTATGGGGAAGGGACACGACTTTCTCGGGCTTTTTGGAGTCTGTCCGGGACTGTAGCGGGCGGGCGGGACGCTGCTAAGCCCTTGTCCGACATGGGGGCATCACGATTCGTGATGGGGTGCGGGCGGCCGGACAGGCCTCGTTTTCAGCGGTGGCGCAGCGAGGCCGGGGGACGACGGGCCAAGGCGACAAAAGGGACGAGAGCGACAAAAAAGCGCGACGAAAAAGCGCGACAAAAAAAAACGAGGCAAAAAAGCGCCGAAAGCGGCGCCCGGGCCCGCGTGTCAGCCAGTCAGCCCTCCAGCAACCGCGCGCCACGCCAGCCACCTGACTTGACGAGTCCCCGTGCCGTATCGGCCAGCACCACGCGCAGCGCCAGCGCGGCCGGCGACAGTTCGTCGTCGGACAGGCTGCACAGCAGGTTCTGCCGGCCCACCTCGGGATCGTCGATCTGGGCCAGATGGAAGCGCGTTTCCGCATCGGGATACCGCCCCACCGCTGCCCACGGCTGGAGCGTGGCGCCGAAGCCCATGTCCACGGCATCCATCAGCATGGCCAGCGAGTCGATCTCCTGCACCACGCGCGGCGCCACCTTGGCGCGGGCGAACGCCGTATCCAGCGTGCTGCGCAGGCCGTGCACGCCAGTCGGCATGATCAGCGGGATCTCGGCCAGGTCGGCCATGCCCAATTGCGTGGAGGGCTCCGCCTTGCCTTGCGGCAGCGCCTGGCGCGACTGGATCAGGAACAGCGTTTCCTCCAGCAGCGGAATCACCGTCCAGCGCCGCGCCGCGTTGGTATCGAACAGAACCGCCAGGTCAAGCTGGCGGGCGTTGAGCATGGCGGTCAGGTGCCCGGACAGGCTTTCCACGATATGCAGCCGTACATCGGGATAGCGCTCGCGCATCGCGCGGATCAGCGGCACGCCGATCACGGATGCAGTGGTCGGCGCCAGGCCGACGCTGACGGTCCCGGTCAACCGGGCCTGATGGGCGGCGCGCCGGGCCTGCTCGGCATGACGCAGCGTGAGCTGGGCCTCGTGGAAAAAGGCGAGGCCGGCCTCCGTGGGCGTCACGCCATGCGGCGTGCGGCGCAGCAAGCGGGTCGCCAACTCCCCCTCCAGCCGGCTGATCTGCTGGCTGACGGCCGACTGCACCATGTCAAGTTCGAGCGCCGCCCGGCTCATGCTGCCGAGTTCGACCACCCGCACGAAATACTGAAGCTGGCGCAATTCCATCTGGCTCCCCCGAATTCCCGCATGCGCCGAACCCGCCCACGCCGGCGGGGGTTCGGTCCTGGATGTTTCCGGGTCTTATACCAGATGTGCGGCCACGCATTCGACTGGAGCGTCGGTGCGCGTGGCCCGCATCGCGCCGACGGCCGTCAGGCTCGCGCTTTCTCCGGCCGCTGCGAGAACGTGCGCTCGAACACCGATTCGGCGATGCGGTTCTTCAGGATCTCGATCGATCCGCCCGCGATCATCCAGCCACGGCAACGGCGTTGGCAGTATTCCACCAGTTCCTCCTGGCTGTAGCCCATGCCGCCCATCACCTGCAGCGCTTCATTGGCGATATCGAAACCAGCCTGGTTGCAGAAGGCCTTGGCGATGGCCGTTTCCTCGGCGGACGGGATGCCGCTGTCCGCGTTGGCAGCGGCGCGGTACAGCAGCAACTGGCCCGCATCGAGCTTCATCTTCATCTCGGCGAACTTCCATTGCAGCCCCTGGAACTCGCAAAGCAGCCGGCCGAACTGCTTGCGCTGCATCGCCCATTGGCGCGCCACCTCGTACGCGTAGCGGCCGAGCGCCAGCGAGCGGGCGGTGTTGCCCATGCGCTCCACGTTGAAGCCGGCGATCTGCTTCTTGAAGCCGCCCTCGCCCAGCAACACGTCCTCGGGGCCGACATAGACATCCTCGAAATAGATCTGCGCCCATTCCTCGCCCGACATGAAGCGCGAGCGCTGGCCGATGCGCACGCCCGGCGCCTTGGTGTCGATCAGCACCGACCCGATGCCGCCCACGCCGGGGCCAAAGCGTACATAGGTCAGGATCACATCGGCGTGCGGACCGTGGGTCGTGAAGATCTTGCTGCCCTGGATGCGGAAGCCCTCGCCATCCGGCGTGGCGGTGGTCTTCAGCTCGGTCACGGCGGAGCCGGCTTCCGGCTCGGTCATGCCGACGGAAATCAGCGCCTCGCCCTGCAGCAGCGGCGTCAGCCATTTGGCCTTCTGCGCGGCGGACCCATACTCGGCCAGCACGCGGATGGCACCGAAGTTGCCGGCCTGAATGACGTCCGCGCTGCGCGGGCATTGCGCGGCAACGGCCTGGATGGCGATGATCGCGTCCATCAGCGTGCCGCCCTGCCCGCCATCCGCCTCGGCGATCGTGATACCCAGCAGGCCCTGCGCGGCCATTTTCCTGGCCACCTCCCACGGGTATTCGTCGGTGTGGGCGCGCTGGCGGGCGCCCGGCTTCAGTTCCTTTTCGGCAAACCGGCTGACGGCGTCCTGGAATTCCTGTTGTTCCGGGGTGAGTTTGAAGTGCATGAGCGTCTCCGAATCTGAATCTCAGAATGAATGTTGGGGGGCGGCCAGCCGCAGCACGCAGTCGACACCGACCACGCCTTCGGCGCGCACGAACAGGGGATTGATCTCCGCTTCGGCAACGTCGGCGCCCTGCATGACCGCCAGCCGCGAGAAACCGACGATGGCGCGCGCCAGCGCATCCACGTCGCCACGCGGCAGGCCACGGAAGCCGCGAATCAACTGCGTCGAGCGGACCTCGCCGATCATGTCGTGCGCCTCCGCCAGACTGACCGGTGCGGGGCGCAGGCTGACGTCGCGATGCAGTTCGGCGGTGATGCCACCCGCGCTCAGCATGACCATCGGGCCCACCAGCGGATCGTTGCGATAGCCGAGCATCAGTTCCAGCAGGCGGCTTTCCATGCGCTGCACCAGGATGCCGTCGACGCGCGCTGCCGGAGCGGCCTGTCGAGCGTTCTCCAGCAGCCGCGCCGCGGCACGCGCCAGTTCCTCGTTGTCGCGCACACCCACCTCCACCCCACCGATCTCGGTCTTGTGGAGGATGTCGCGCGAACAGATCTTGGCGACGACCGGATAGGGCACCGCGTGCTGCAGCGCGCCCTCCCCGCTCACGTCGCGCACCAGCGCCATCGGCGCGATCGGCACGCCCAGCTCCGCAAACACGGCGGCGGCCTCGAACTCGGACAGGTCGCCTTGCGTCGGCAGCGCGGACGGCCATGTCACCGGTGCGGGGGTCTCCGCCACGTCGTCGCGGGTCATCGCCGCGCGGAACAGGCAGGCCAACGCATCCGCGCAGGCCTCCGGGGTGCGGAACGCGGGCACGCCGGCCGCCTGCAGCAGTTCCAGCGATTGCGTGGCTTCCGGCGCCAGGAACGACAACAGCGGCTTGCCGCGTTGCGCGGACGCTTCCACGATCGGTCGCACGGCCAGCTGCGGGTGAAACTGCGCCGAGGACCCGACCACGCAGAGCACCGCATCGCACCAGTCGCTCTGGATCATCTGCTCGACCAGATCACGATACTGGGCGCTGGTTGCCGCCAACGTGAGGTCGATGATCGGCGTCTGGCGAATCCGCACGCCGCGCTCGGCCATGTGGGCGATGAATTCGACGGGCGGCGCCACGGCCTCCACATTCGCCAGGCCCAGGCGGTCCACCACCGTCGCGGCGCCACCGCCCGTGGTCGTCACCACCGCGATGCGCGGATTGCGCCGCAGCGCGGGGATATCGGCGGCATAGCGGCGCGCCAGCGGCGCAGCCTCGAACAGCGTTTCCAGCATTTCCACGCGCATGGCACCGTGCTTGCGCAGGAAGGCGTCCACGGCGGCGTCGTTGCCGGCCAGCGCGCCCGTGTGCGACTGGGCCAGCGCCTCGCCCTGCGCGGAGCGGCCCAGCTTGTAGACCAGCACCGGTTTCCCTGCGGCACGGGCGCGGCGCAGGGCCGGACCCAGCACCGCCGCATCGCGGATCGTTTCCAGGAACAGCAGGATCACCTCGGTGGCGTCGTCATCGACCAGCAGGTCGACCAGCTCGCCGACGCCGATATCGCTCTCGTTGCCCACGGAAACCAGCTTGGCAAAGCCGAGTCCACGCGCGGCGCCGCGCGACAGCAGCGCGCCGAGCATCGATCCGCTTTGCGAAACCACGCTGATGCCGCCCGCGCGCAGCGCGTCGACCTCCAGCACGGCATTGACGGAGAGGATGGCGCCGCTGTGGATGTCCACCACACCAATGCTGTTGGGGCCCAGCAGCCGCACGCCCAACTCCTTCGCCCGCGCGGCAAGCGCCTGCTGCGCGGCCATGCCGGTCTCGCCCAGTTCCGCAAAGCCGTCCGAGAACACCGTCACCACGCTGGCGCCGCGCGCCGCGCATTGCTCCAGCACCTCGGCCACCTGCCGGCCCGGCACCATCACAAAGGCATGGTCGATGGCATCCGGCAAGGCCGCGACGCTCGGATACGCCTGCAGCCCCATCACCTCGGTGCGGCCGGCGTTGATCGGGAACACCCGGCCGGCATAACCATGCTTGCGCATGAAGCGCAGCGGCCGCGCGGTGTTCTTGCTCTCGTCGGCGGAGGCGCCGACCAGCGCCACGGCGCCCGGCGTGAACAGCGCCCTGGCCAGCGTGCGGCCCGTGGCGCCCATGACGTCCATTTCGGGGCCACCTTGTTCGTTGACTCGCGTCATCAGTGATTCTCGTCTTGAAAGGGTTTCGATCCGGCTCAGCCGGCCCGAAGCGTGGAAAGCCCCAGCGCACGCACCGGGCGATGATCGAGCTGCCAGAGCGCATCGAGCAGCCGCGCGGCCGGGCCGGCGCCGAGTACCGGGGCACCCAGTTCCATGAACTTGTCAGCCAGTGTCGCGTCATCGAGCGGGGATTCGGGATCGCCGCGCCGGTACGGGGCAAAGTGCGCGTGGCGGCTGCCGTCGGCCATTTCGATTTCCACACGCGCGGCCCGCTGGCGCGGGAAGGCGGCGGTCAGGTCCGGATCGGCGGTCAGCGTGATTTTCGTCATCAGCGCGCGAATGGCCGGGTCCGCCAGCCGGTCCGGCTGGAAGGCGTCGAGCCGCACCGCGCCGTGCAGCAGGCCGTGCGACACCACGTATGGCAGGCTGAAGCGCGCCTCGAACGCGGTGGCCGGCTGGAAATTACCGGTGACGTCGAGCGCCACCTGGTACGTCGCCACGCGGATCGCCGCGATGCGGGCCGGGTCCAGCCGATGGTCGCGCACGATCTGCATGGCGGCGTCGATGGCGGCAAAGGTGTGGCCGCAGCAGCCGTGATTCTTCTGCGTGATGCGCGTGATGTGGTAATCGGTGCCCAGCCCGGCGGTCACGCCCTGCCAGTCCGGCTTGCCGCAGAGCGCGGCGCCGAAGCCGGCATCGCCCTCCAGGATGTCGTGCACGCCGTTGACGCCATGCGCGGCGGCCTGGGCGGCCTGCACGCCGACCTGCGCGGCATGGCCGGCGTGGAGTGCCTTGGTCATCGCATCGGAGCGGAACGCCTGTTGCAGCCCCGACGCGAACGTAGCCGCCGTGGCCAGCGCATCGGCCGCGGCGCGCACATCGCCCGGGGACAACAGCACCGCGCCTGCCGCCGCCGCGCCAAAGCAGCCGACCGTGCCCGTGGTGTGGAAGAAGCGATAGTGCGCCGGCTGGATGGCCGCGCCGATGCGCGTGGAGACCTCGTAACCTGCGATCACCGCGCGCAGCAGGTCGTAGCCGCTGGCGTCCACCTGCTCGGCCAACGCCAGCGCTGCCGCGATCGTCGGGCAGCCGGGATGGTAGACGGCATCGCGAAAGATATCGTCAAACTCCGCCGCGTGCGACGTGCTGCCGTTGATCCACGCCGCCGTGGCCGGAAACGCCGACGTGGCGTGACCGATGATGGTGGACTGGCCAACGCCCAGCTCCGCGCGATGCGCGGCCACCAGTTGCTGCCCGGGCGACATCTGCACGCCGGCCAGCAACGCGGCAAACCAGTCGATCACCGCGCGGCGCGCATGGTGCAGGACGGGGTCCGGCAGCGCTGCGGTGGCCTCGCGGCCAGCGTAGGCGGCGAATTCGTTGATGATCATGCGGGGTCTCCTCTTGCCAACGTCTCGTTCGGGAATGCATCACATGGTAGGGATGGCATGCCGGCGAGCTTTGACATTTGGTGAAGGCTCCCGAGCCGCCGTGCATATTCCGGTCAGCGGAGCGGCGGTGCATACTCCACAGGCACGCCTTGCACGCCGGGCCTGTCGCCCCCGGGAAAACCCGCGCCCCGCGCGGCCCCGTCGGCAATGCCTGCCGCCCAGCCCGTTTCGATTTGGAGAAAGCCTGCGCCCATGGACATGGACATTGCCTCGCTCGCCATCCTGATTGCCGCCGTCGAGGAAAAAAGCCTTTCGCGCGCGGCCGAACGCGAGAACCTGGTGACCTCGGCGGCCAGCAAGCGTATTGCGGAGCTGGAGCGGCGCGCCGGCACCGCGCTGCTGCGCCGGCATGGCCGCGGCGTGGAGCCCACGCCGGCCGGCGCCATGCTGTACCAGCGCGCCAAGGCCATCGTGCGCAGCGTGCAACTGGCGCAGGACGCGCTGGCGGCCTACTCCGCCGACGGCATCGCCAAGATCCGGCTGGCCTCCAATGCCTCGACGATCCTGCAGTTCCTGCCGACCGATATCAGCGGCTTCCTCAAGCACGCCCCCGAAGCCCGGATCGACCTGGTGGAAGCGTTCAGCTTCGATGTGCCGCGCCTGGTCTCCAACGGCGATGCCGACATCGGCATCTATCACGCCAAAAGCCCCAGCCCCGGCGTGCATTCGCTGCCATATCGCCAGGACCGCGTGGGGCTGGTGGTGCCGCGCGGGCATCCGCTGGAGGCCAAGGGCTCACTGCGGCTGGAGGAGGCGCTGGACTATGACTTCCTGGGCTACTTCGCCCGCCATACCTTCGATGCATTCCTGACGCTGGCGTCCGGCACGATCTCGCGGCCGCTGACGGTGAAGACGCAGGTTTCCAACTTCGAGGCGCGCTGCCGCATGGTGCGCGAGGGCCTGGGCATCGCCATGGTCCCCGAGGGCATTGCCAAGAACTATCTGTCGATGATGGGGCTGTCGCTGCTGACGCTGACCGATGCGTGGGCCGTGCGGGACTTCTACGTCTGCGTGCGGGACAGGGAAAGCCTGCCGGCCGGCGTGGCGCAACTGCTGGAATACCTGAGCCGCTGCGCGGCGATGGAGCAGCACTTCCAGAAGCCGAGGTAGGGTTTTGCCCCGGGTTGCCCTGGGGCTTCACTGTGGGGCCTTCGCCAAGGTTCATCGCAACGGGCTTTTCTACGGGATTTTCCCTACACGGGGCTGCGTTACGTTTCTTCATGACGCGCGCCATGAAGGCTGCGTTTCCCTTTGGTCAAAGCTGGGCCGGGTGGGCTTTCTAAGATGTGCTGGACGCGTGCGTTCTCATGGCGGGGCCGCACGAACGACGATAACGATCACATCGGAGACAGCCATGAACAAGATCCTGCGGCGCACGGCCGCCGGCCTGCTGCTTTGCTGCGCCGCAACGGCCGGCGCCCAGCAACCCTATCCCACCAAGCCAGTCCGCGTGGTGGTGGCGTTCACCGCGGGCGGCACGACCGATATCCTCGCGCGCGAAGTCGCCCAGCAGATCGGGCAAACATTCGGCCAGAGCGTGGTCGTGGAAAACCGCCCCGGCGCCGGCGGCAATATCGGCACGGATTTCGTCGGCCGCAGTGATCCCGATGGCTACACCCTGCTGGCCACTTCCGTCGGCCCCGTGGCCATCAACCCCACGCTCTACAGGAAGCTCAAGGTCAATCCGCAAACGGACCTGGCGGCCGTCGCCCCGATTGCGGACGTGCCGAACGTGCTGGTGGTGAATCCCAACCTGCCGGTCAAGACCGTGCAGGATCTGATCGCCTATGCCAAGGCCCATCCGAACACCCTGAATTTCAGCTCCACCGGCGTGGGGACGGCCGCGCATCTCTCCGGCGTGCTATTCAACGAGCGTACGGGCGTGCAGACGACCCATGTCCCCTACAAGGGGGCCGATGCGCTCAACGACCTGCTGGCGGGACGCGTGCAGTTCATGTTCGCGACGATTCCGTCGGTGATCTCGCATATCCGGGGCGGCAACCTGCGCGTGCTGGCTGTCACCTCGCGCAAGCGCTCGGCGGCGCTGCCCGATGCGCCGACGATGGCGGAAGCCGGCGTGCCCAACCTGGTCACCGGCGCGTGGTTCGGCCTGTTCGCGCCGAAGGGCACGCCCAAGGAGATCGTCGCCACGCTGAACAAGGCCGTCGGCGACGCGCTCGCCAAGCCGGAGGTGCGCGCCAAGATGTCCCAGCAAGGCGCAGAAGCCATGCAACTGGCCCCCGAGGCATTCAGCAAGTTCGTGGTGGTCGAATACCAGACGTGGAAGCCCGTGGTCATCAGTTCGGGCGCACGGATCGACTGACGCACAGCGCTTACCCCTCGCCAGCGGGGTCGGTATTCGTGACGGCGGGACGCGGACGGGGCCGTATCATTGCGGTTTCCTCACCACGGATGTCCCGCCGAATGTCGGCCCCGCACGCCCTGCTCATCATCACCGCGGCGCTCAGCGCCATGATGCTGGCCATCATCTGGTCGTTGCGCCGCAGCGACCTGCCCGGCGTCACCGACTGGTGCATGGCCAACCTGATCGTCACCGGCGCGCTGATCCTGTTCGCGCTGCGTGGCGTGATTCCCGATTTCCTTTCCGTAGTCGTCGCCAATGCCGCGCTGTGCCTGGCGCTGTGCGTCTTCTATGCGGGCACGGTGCGCTTCTGTGGCGGCAATCCGTCGTGGCGCCTGCTGGCTGGTGTTGTCGTCGCCACGACGATCGGTGTCGTGGCCTTGCGCTATGGCATCGACAGCTTTCAGGGCCGGGTGGTGGTTGTCTCCGTGCCGCACGCCAGCCTCTGTGCGCTGGTGGCCTGGACCCTCCTTCGCGCGCGATCACGCGGCAGGCCAAACAGCCACGCCATCACCACCGCGATGTTCGCGCTGAGTTTCGCCGTGGGCCACACCACGCGCGGCGTGCTGGCCGCGTGTTCCCTGATGGGCGACAGCCTGACCGCCGAAGGCATCAATACCGCGTTCCTGGCGCTCGGTGCGCTGGTCATGCCCGCGTTGTCGATGGGCGCCGTGCTGATGATCCACGACAGCCTGGTGCGCCGGCTGGAAGCCATCGCCAATACCGATGCGCTCACCGGCGTCATGTCACGCAAGGCCTATGAGGACGAGGCGCAGCGGGAGCTGACGCGCGCCCTGCGCGACGGGCGCGCGCCGGCGTTGCTGATCATCGATATCGACCGCTTCAAGAACGTCAACGATACGTGGGGCCATGCGGCCGGCGACACGGTGCTGCGGGCCTTTGCGCAGCTGGCTGCGGGCGAGATCCGCGCGAGCGACCGGCTGGCGCGGCTGGGTGGTGAGGAATTCGTGGTGCTGCTGCCCGCGACCAGCGAGGCGGAGGCACGGCAGGTGGCGGAACGCATCCGGCAGCGCGCGGAAGACAGTCCGGTGACGGCGGAATTCGGGACGGTGCGCTACACGATCAGCGGTGGCGTGGCGACGTGGCGGCCTGGCGAGTCACTGGCGCGGCTCTCGGCACGCGCCGATGCCGCGTTGTATCAGGCCAAGGTCTCGGGGAGGAACCGGATGGTCGGAGAGAGCGAACTGCCAGACGGCAGCCGCTCTACTCCGGAAGCGCTGGCGATGGCCTGAGCGCCGACTCAGGCCGCCGGCACCTTGACTAAGCCATCAGCCCGGAACATCGCCTTGATGCCCCGCACGGCCTGCCGGATGCGTGATTCGTTTTCGATCAGCGCAAACCGCACGTACTCGTCGCCGTAGTCGCCAAACCCGATGCCCGGCGAGACGGACACCTTGGCCTTGGCCAGCAACTGCTTGGCGAACTCCAGCGATCCCAGCGCGCGATACGGCTCGGGGATGCGCGCCCAGATGTACATCGACGCCTTCGGGATCTCCACGGGCCAGCCCGATTCGATCAGCCCCCTCGCCAGCACGTCGCGGCGCGACTGGTAGTGGGCGGCGATCTCCTTCACGCACTGCTGGTCGCCTTCCAGCGCGGCGATTGCCGCCACTTGCAGCGGCGTGAACGTGCCGTAGTCGTGATAGCTCTTGATTCGCGTCAGCGCGGCCACCAGGTCCGGATTGCCGACCATGAAGCCGATGCGCCAGCCCGCCATGTTGTAGCTCTTGGACAGCGTGAAGAACTCCACCGCGATGTCCTTGGCGCCGGGCACCTGCATGATCGACGGCGCCTTCCAGCCATCGAAGACGATGTCCGCATAGGCCAGGTCGTGCACCACGAAGATGTCGTGCTTGCGGGCCAGCGCGATCACGCGTTCGAAGAAATCCAGCTCCACGCACGCCGCCGTCGGGTTCGACGGAAAGCCCAGCACGATCATCTTCGGCTTGGGGTAGCTGCCGCGGATCGCACGTTCCAGCTCGGCAAAGAAGTCGATGCCGGGTGTCAGCGGCACCGAGCGGATATCCGCCCCGGCAATCACCGCGCCGTAGATGTGGATCGGGTAGCTCGGGTCCGGCACCAGCACCGTGTCCCCGCGATCCAGCGTGGCCAGCATCAGGTGCGCCAGCCCTTCCTTGGAGCCGATCGTGACGATGGCTTCCTTGTCCGGGTCGATCTCCACGTCGTAGCGCTCGCGATACCAGTGCGAGATCGCGCGACGCAGGCGCGGAATCCCCTTCGACGCCGAATAGCCGTGCGTATCGGGCCGCTGCGCGGCCTCGACGAGCTTGGCCACGATATGCGGCGGCGTGGCGCCATCCGGGTTGCCCATGCTCATGTCGACGATGTCCTCGCCACGGCGGCGGGCGGCCATCTTGAGCTCGGCGGTAATGTTGAAAACGTACGGGGGGAGACGATCGATGCGCGCAAAGCGGCGCTTGCCGGAGTCGGCAGTCATGGCGGGAGTCCTTTACGTAAGCGCCCGGAACCGTCCGAGCGACGTCGGCGGCCGTTGTCTCGGCCACCGGGAACTGATATTAGCCAGCGGCGCGCATTTGCACAACCGGCTTCTGCACCGTCGGCGTCGATGGCTGTCCGTTACAACAGTCCGCCGGGCATCCGGCTCGGACGAGCCGACTCCGGCGGAAGCTGATGCACGATGCAGTCGAGCGCCGCCGCGTTGGACTTGTCGCCGCCCATGGCACCGGCAATCGAGTCGCGGTACTGCTGCACGGAAATGCGCTTGTAGTAGAGCCGTGACGTCTGGTCCAGCCAGAACACGTAGTCGCTGTCGCTGTCGTTGCTGCCGCTGCGCAGCCAGTCGCCCACCTGGTGCGTGCCGAGCCGCGTGTTGGCGCACGTCTTCTGGACGGTGTCGAGATAGGCGTTGAAGCCCTTGGCCTCGACATTGCGGACCGCGTCCGGCGCGCAGGCGGCGAGTGGAAGTGCGAGAGGGATGGCGATGACCATCGCGACGAACGGCGGCAGGCTTGGGCGCGGCAGCGGCATGGCAAGGTCCCGTGGCGGTTGACGTGCTGGCTAGTGTAGCCGCCGAACGCCAACCCGTGGGCCGCCGCTCCTGTCGATTGCCACGATTGCCTCGATCGTCAGCGCGTCAGCCTGTCGGTCAGTCGTCGATGGTCTCGTGGACGGCGGCGTTGCCGTGCTTCCAGTACGCAGACGCGCGGATGCGCGTCTTGTCGATCCCACGCTCGGCCACCAGATGCTGGCGCACCGCACGCATCGCGGCTGCCTCGCCGGCGGCCCAGACATAACCCTCGCCTTCTGGCAGGTTCAGCCCGCGCACCGCAGGCACCAGCAGGCTGCCCTCGGCATTGTCTTCGCGATGCAGCCAGTGCACTTCGGCATGGGGTCCGGTGGCCAGCGGAACCTGCGCCGCGGCATCGGGCACCTCGGCCACCACGATCACACGGGCATCGGGGCCCAGTTCCTCCACGCGCCGGCCGATGGCCGGCAACGCGGTGTCATCGCCGATCAGCAGATGCCAGTCAAATTCGCGCGAGATCATGAACGACCCGCGCGGGCCGCCCACGCCCAGATACTGGCCGGCCCGGGCCTGCGCCGCCCAGGTGGACGCCGGGCCATCGCCATGCAGCACGAACTCGATATCGAGCTCCTGCGCGACGGGGTCGTGGCGGCGCGGCGTGTAGTCGCGCGCCTGCGGACGCGGCTGGCCTTCGGGGAACACGATGCCGTCGGGGCCGACTTGCGGCAGCACGGGCTTCTCCGCACCCGGCGCCGGGAAAAACACCTTCATATGGTCGTCGAAAGACCCGGAGACGAAGTCCGCCAGGTCTGCGCCGCCCAGGGTCACGCGCAACATCTGCGACGACACCCGCTGCGTGCGCAATACCTGCAGCAGGCGCATCTTGAGCGGATGACGGACGCGCTGGACGGTCAGGTCACGAGAAACAGTCATGGAATTCCTAGGAGAGAGGCCGCCGGCCGGCGCGGGCGGCAAGGACAGTCTGGAAAACAGGAGCGAAATGGCCGGCGTCATCGCTGTCCTTTTGTGGGCGTGTCAGCAGGCCTTGTCGATGCCTGCTGGCTTGTTGTCGCAATCGCAGTCCGATTCGGCGAGCGATCAGGTTCCCGATCCGTTGTCCGGCGGGTTGGCTGATGGGTTGGCTGATTTGCCGGCCGCCTCGATCTCGTCCGCCGCGCGGGCGAGGATCGCGGCGATGCGGCGCTGCTCGTCCGGCGACGCCTCGCTGCGCTGCGCCAGCACCTGCTTGAGCCGTACACGCGCCGCCACGAACTCCGGCAGCCAGCCGCCCTGCTCGGGCTCGCGCTGCGGGGTGCCGCTCATGGCACGGCGCATCCAGTCCATCTTGCGCGCCACGTGCTGGAGCTTGCCGACCATCATGTCCAGCCGCTCGCGGTGCTCGGCCAGATAGGCGCGCCCCGCGTCGGACAGGTGATAGCGCTTCTTGTTGCCTTCCGTGTCGACCGTGGCGTAGCCCAGGTCTTCCAGGAAAGTCAGTGCGGGATAGACCACGCCGGGGCTCGGCTTGTAGAAGCCGCCGGTGCGGGTCTCCAGCGCCTTGATCAGCTCGTAGCCGTGGGATGGCTTTTCGTCAAGCAGGGACAGCAGCAGCAACTGGAGATCGTCCGCGCTGAACTTGCGGCCACGGCGCCAGCCGTCCCCATCGAAGCCGTCCGAGCCATCCCAGTCGCCACCGCCGCCCTGCGACCAGAAGCCACCGCCGCGCCGGCCGATGGCGTGAATCCAGAAATGCGATGAGAAACGGGAGAAAGCGCGGGCGACATCGCGGACGTCGCCAAAGAAGGGATCGGCCCGCTCGTGATCGCGGCGCCGGTCATGGCCGCATCGCCCCGATTCGTGGTGATGGCCGTGCTGGCCGTGATGGTGGCCGTGGGAAGAACCGAACTGGTGTCGCATGGTGCACTCCGATATGTCGTAAGACGTATCGTAAGATATATATCGTACGATATAAAGTCAAGGAAACCTTGGCGGTCTGCGGTGCGTGTGCAGCGATGGAGTTCCTGTCACAATGCAAGTCACTTGGCCCACCCAACCCTGGCAGGAGGAGACCACCATGCCCGACAAGAAAGCCATCCTCGTAGTAGGCGCCGGCGACGCCACTGGCGGCGCCATTGCCCGACGTTTCGCACGCGAGGGCTACGTCGCCTGCGTGACGCGTCGCAGCGCCGACAAGCTCGCGCCGCTGGTCGACCAGATCCGCGCCGAGGGCGGCGAGGCGCACGCGTTCGGCTGCGACGCGCGCAAGGAGGAAGAAACCGTCGCGCTGATCGAACGCATCGAGCGCGAGATCGGGCCGCTGGAGGTAGCGGTGTTCAACATCGGCGCCAACGTGAATTTTCCGATTCTGGAAACCACGTCGCGCGTCTACTTCAAGGTGTGGGAAATGGCGTGCTTCGGCGGCTTCCTGATGGGCCGCGAGGCTGCGCGCGTGATGGTGCCGCGCCAGCGCGGCTCGATCTTCTTCACGGGCGCCACGGCCAGCACGCGCGGACGCGAAGGCATGTCCGCGTTTTCCGGCGCCAAGCACGCGCTGCGCGCCCTGGCGCAGAGCATGGCGCGCGAACTGGGCCCCAGGAATATCCACGTGGCGCACCTGATCATCGATGCCGCCATCGACACCGCGTTTATCCGCGACACCTTCCCGGAACGCTACGCGACCAAGGCGCAGGACGGCATCGTCAATCCGGAACATATCGCCGACACCTACTGGATGCTCCACCAGCAGCCGCGCGACGCCTGGACGCACGAGCTGGATATCCGGCCGTGGATGGAGCGCTGGTAACCGTCCCCGCCAACCCAACCGATTTCCACACACGACACGCCCCCAACGGAGACATGCAATGAGCAAGCAGGTGGAATTCTTCTTCGACTTCGGCAGCCCCTACTCCTACCTCGCCTACAAGGAACTCCCCCGCGTGGCGGCGCGCACCGGCGCCACCATCGTCTGGCGGCCCATGTTGCTGGGTGGCGTGTTCAAGGCCACTGGCAACCACAGCCCGGCGGAGATCCCCGCCAAGAGCGAATGGTCAAATTCGGATACGGCGCGCTGGGCCCGGCGCTACGACGTGCCGTTCCGGCAGAACCCGTTCTTCCCGATCAACACGCTGGCGCTGATGCGCGGCGCGATCGGCTACCAGCGCAAGGGCGAGGCCGACTTTCACCGCTATGTGGACGCGGTATTCAGTGCGATGTGGGAACAGGGCAAGAACCTCAACGACCCGAACGAGATCGGCAAGGTTCTGGTCGGCGCCGGGCTGGACCCGCGCGAAGCGATGGCCATGCTCGACGACCCCGAGGTCAAGGGCGAGCTGAAACGCGTGACGGAGGCCGCCGTGGCGCGCGGCATCTTCGGCGCGCCGAGCTTCATCGTCGATGGGGAACTGTTCTGGGGCAACGACCGCCTGCTGTTCGTGGAGGAAATGCTGGCGGCGTAAGCCCGTCCGCCCCGTCGCGTGGCGGGGATGGACGGCTGAGGAAGGAAGACGCCCGCATCGCCCGTACATCGGGCGGCGGGCATCCAGCCTGGTGGGGATTCGCCTTCGCGGACGGCGCGAAGGCGTTCAGCGAATGATCGACGCGCTGCGACCGTCAGGCCGCCAGGCGGAACGTGGTGACCGCGGCGGCAAGCTGGTTGGCCTGCGACTCCAGCGAATCGGCCGCGGCGGCGGCCTGCTCCACGAGCGCCGCGTTTTGCTGGTTCACCTGCTCCATCTGCGACACCGCCTCGCTGACCTGGACGATGCCACCGGACTGCTCCTGCGACGCCGCCGAGATCTCGTTGACCGTCGCGGCCAGGCGCTTCACTGCATCGACGATCTCTTCGATGGTGCTGCCGGCCTGCTCCACCTGCGCGCTGCCCGCGTCCACCTTGCCCACCGACGAGTCGATCAGCGTCTTGATTTCCTTGGCTGCCCCGGCGCTGCGCTGGGCCAGCGCCCGCACTTCACCAGCCACCACCGCAAAGCCACGGCCCTGCTCGCCCGCACGCGCCGCTTCCACGGCGGCGTTCAGCGCCAGGATATTGGTCTGGAAGGCGATGCCGTCGATGACGCCGATGATATCGACGACCTTCTGCGAGCTGGCGTTGATTTCGCTCATCGTATGCACCACGCCGCGCACCACGTCGCCGCCGCGCGTCGCCAGGTCGGCGGCATTGCGGGCCAGCTCGCTGGCGCGGGCGGCGCTCTCCGCATTGTTGCCCACGGTGGACGTCAGTTGCTCCATGCTGGCAGCGGTCTGCTCCAGCGCGGACGATTGCTCCTCCGTGCGCGACGACAGATCAGTATTGCCGGCGGCGATCTCGCGCGCACCGATCGTCACGGCATCGGACCCGGCGCGGACTTTCATCACGGTCTGGGTCAGGCCGGCCTGCATGCGCGACAACGCGCCCAGCAGCTGGCCGATCTCGTTCTTGCCGGCCGGCGGCACCTCGATGGTCAGGTCGCCGTCCGCCACGCGCATGATCAGGCCGCAGGCCTGGTTCAGCGGCGCCACCACCAGGCGACGCAGCGCCAGATGCACCACCACGATCAGCAGCACGGACGCCGACAGGCCGACGATCACCAGCACCACCACGCGGCTGAGGCGGCTGCGATCGTCGTGGATCTCCTGCTCGTTGAGCTGGCTCGCCAGCGCCTGGAACCGTTCCACGCCGACCGTATACTTGGCGCCGGACGACGTGATGTCCTTGTCGTTGATCGCCGCGTAACCGGCCGGATCATTGTTGCGCAGCGCGTTCAGCGCGCGCTGCACGGCGTCCATATGGGCGCGGCCCGCGCTGACGATCTCCTCGCGCGTGGAGCCGTCCTGGCCGGGAAAGGCGGGGGCCTTCTCGAAGGCATCGAGTTCCCCGGTCGACTTCCCGATCGATTTCTCCGCGCTGCCGATCGCGTCCGTATTGACGCCGCCGCCTTCCTTGGCGGAGCTGTAGGCACGGGTCAGCGCCGAGCGCGCGCGGGTCATGTCCTTGTACGCGTCATTGAGCAGCAAGGCGCGCTGGGCGATCAGGTGGATGCGCTCGGCGGATGCACTCGATGCGTGCAACTGGCTGACGCCCAACGCGGCGCCAAAGACGATCATTAGTCCGAAGACCACCAGGGTGGCCAGCAGGCCATGGCGGATGCTTATGTTGTTCATGAGGGGGGCTCAACTCGATCAGGTCCAGTTCAGTCTTATCGACGGCCCGCCAACAACCTTGAGCATCGTTGCACGCAATTTGCGTTACATCAAATTCAGGGCTCAAGGCGAGAACATGTGTGGACACTGGCGCCCGATTCCGCATGTCTGCCAGCCAGGCCCTGTCGCCCGAATCACGAACGCCCGGAATCATCGAAAACCCCAGAACCCTCCCGGATGTGCGGACGCCCGGACGCAGGCGCTCAGACGTAGGCGATCAGCCGGCCCGCGCAGATCACCAGTGACCACGTCAGCAGCGACAACACGGCGCACGTGCGCGCGCCGGCCGGCGGCGGCCGGTCGGTCTCCCATCCGGCATCGCCGGCATGTAGCTGCCGGTAGGGACCCATGTGGAACCATGCGGCATTGGCCAGCCCCAACACGATCAGCAACAGCTTGACCAGGAAGGCCCGGTTGACGATGAGCTCGTCGGCATGTGCCATGAACAGCAACGCGCCGCTGGCCAGGATCGCCAGGAAGCCGGCCACCGACGCCGGCAGCGCGTGGCGCAGCAGCGTGGTCACGGGCAATTGCCGCCCCAGTCCCGCCAGCCGGAGATCGACCACGACGATGGACCCGAACAGCAACGCCATGCCGGCCAGGTGCACGATCTCCAGCAACGGGTAGGCCCATGCGGACGCCCGCAGCGCCACGGACAGCGGGAGCGCCGCGAGCTGGGCGCCCCATGCGCTCAGTTGCTCCATGCCGGACGCCTAGCGGAGCTCGACCGTCTGGCCGCCGTCAAGCGTGATCCGTTCCACCCGCATTTCACCGGCTTTTTCCTTGCTGGCGTAGCCGATCATGGTGACCTGCTTGCCCACCGCCACTTTCTCCGCCGTGGCGCCGCGCGACTCCATGCGCGACACCGGCGCCAGCACGGCCAGCCACTCCTTGCCCTGCGCGTTCACGCGGATCATCGCGTGCGGGTTCTCGTAGCGGGACTCCACCACTTTGCCGGTCACCGTCAACGGCTTGGTCTCGTCGTAGGTGGACCAGCCATGATGGGCGATGGCGGGCAGACTGGCTGCCACCAGCGCGGCGCTGCCGGCCAGCAACAGCGTGGCACGGGTCAGTTGCCGGAAGGTTTTCCGCGTGGTTGGGTGCGTGGGTTGTCGCATCGGCGTATCTCCAGTCAGTGGGTAACGGATCGGACTACGGATCGGCTATCGCGGGCCCGACGCGCCAGCGCGCCCAGGCTCGGATTCGTGGGATTCATCGGTTTCGCCGCGGTGCGTTCCGCGACCAGGGCTTCGGCCAGGCTGGCGCGGCCACCCCGCAGCGCGGCTTCGATCAGCGTCAGATTGAAGACGTCGCGCTGCGCATGGCTGCCGCCAAAGCGATGGGCGATCAGGCGCACCGGCATCAGCAGGTCGATCGTGGTGCCGTAGTCGCCCCGCTCGAAGGCGATCAACGCGTCGGCCACGGGCACGCCGACGTCGCGCGTCATCATCGCGTTGGTGCCGCTGCCCAGCGCCGCGCCCGCCATGGCCGCGCGGATCTCCACGACGTCGGCCGTGCGGCCCGCGCCCAGGCACGCCATGATCGCGTGGACGTCGTTGAACGCGTAATAACCGGCCGCGCCGCGCGCGTGCCAGTCCTCGGCCACGTCGATCCAGCGATTGCCGACGTCCACGCCGCGCAGATGCAGGCGCCACAGCAGCGCGGCGGCGTCGATGAGATCGAGCGCGATGGCCGGGGCCGGCCGCTTCACGTGATCGTCAAAGAGCCTCAGCACATCGTCGTAGCGCTCCTCCTCCATCAGGAACAATGCAAGATGCCACCAGTTGTGGACGGCCAGCATGTTGTCCTCGGCCCAGTCGGCGGTGCGCGCCTGCAGCCAGTCGATCCCGGTTTCGAGCCGCCCCTGCATCTCCATCACATGGGCCACGGCATGGATCGCCCACGGATCGCGCGGGTTCAGCGCCACGGCTTCGCGCCCGCGCGCCTCGGCGTCTTCGTAGCGGTTCATCTCCTCCAGGCCAAAGGCGTGCATGCCCAGCAGGTAGCCATAGCCCGGCAGGTCCCGGTCCCAGTGGGGCAGCACCTGCGCGATGCGGTCGCGCAGCATGGACGACTGGCCCAGCAGGAAATCGCCGAGGTGGGCGACCTGGATCGCCAGGATGTCACGCGGATAGTCGATGGCGATGTCGCCATAGGCCTGGACGGCTTGCGCGAACCGGCCGTCCAGCCAGGCGCGTGCCGCGGCAATATGGCGACGCTCGCGTTCATTGGGCCCGGTGCGGATGGATTCGCCGGCCTCCACGCTCTGGCGCAGCATCGCCTCGGCGGTGCCATCGCCCGACGTGACCATCAGGCCCGCGCGCAGCGCATGGCCCATCGCGAAATCGGGATCGTCGATCAGCGCCGCATCGATGGCGCCTAGCGGATCGCCGTAATACCCGTGCAATAGCGTCAGCGCCGTCTCGAAGCGCGCGATCGATTGCGGATTGCTCGTGGAGACTTGCAAGCCTCTTGCGTCCACCTGTGTCATGGCGCCACCCCTTGTTTGCCGGACCGGACATCCAACCACCATCCTAGTTGAGAACGGATGCAGCGCAAGGCGGGGCGTCCCTGAGTACCGGGGTGCCGGAGGGGGCCTATTGGTGCATCGCGGGTGCGTCGTTGGCGCATCGTTGGCGCCGCAGTGAGACGCCGGCGCCGCGCGTGCTACGCTGTCGCTCGCGCCGGTTCCGCGCCGATTCCGCACTCCGAATCGTTCGCAACGGATCGTTCAAGCCGGAACCCGCGCCCTGATTCATGTGCCCGGCTCTCGCCCCATTCTTCTGCACCCCATCTCCACCCGATGCCAACTACCATGCCCATCGCCTTCGATCTCCCGCCCGCCGCCCGGCCCGGCCAGCCCGCCGACGCCATCGATACGCCCTCGCTGGTGCTGGATCTGGACGTTTTCGCGCGCAACGTGGAGCGCATGCAGGCGGCCGCCGATCAGGCCGGTGTGCACCTGCGCCCCCATGCCAAGGCCCACAAGTGCCCCGACATCGCGCTGGCACAGGTGGCGCGGGGCGCCGTTGGCATTTGCTGCCAGAAGGTCAGCGAGGCCGTGCCGTTCGTGCGCGCCGGCATCCGCGACATCCACATCAGCAATGAAATCGCCGGCCCGGCCAAGGCGGCGCTGCTGGCAACGCTGGCCCGGCACGCGCGACTGAGTGTCTGCGTGGACGATGCCTCGCAGGTGGACGCGCTGGCCGCGGCCACGCAGGCCGCCGGCACTACGCTCGATGTGTTCGTGGAGATCGACGTCGGCCAGAACCGCTGTGGCGTGCCCGATGCCGATGCGGCGCTGAAACTGGTGGAGCGCATCGCCGCCCACGCGACGCTCCGGCTGCGGGGGCTGCAGGCCTACCACGGCGGCATCCAGCATTTGCGCGACTGGGCCGGACGGCGCGAGGCGGCCGCGCAGGCTGCTGGCCGCACGGGCGCCGTGCTGACGCAACTGGAAGCGGCCGGGGTTCGCTGCGAGGTGGTCACCGGTGGTGGCAGCGGCAGCGTGGAGTTCGACCTGGGCAGCGGCGTGTACACCGAGATCCAGCCGGGCTCTTATGTCTTCATGGATGCGGACTACGGCAGCAATGCGTATACCGGCGCGCTGCGCTTCGAGCACAGCCTGTTTATCGCCACCACGGTGATGAGCGTGGCTGCGGGCGATCGCGTGGTGCTGGATGCCGGGCTGAAGTCGATGGCCGTGGATTCCGGGCTGCCCTGGGTCTGGGCCGATGGCGCCGCGTCGCAGACGCTGGACTATGTGGCCGCCAACGACGAGCACGGCATCGTCAGGCCCCGGACGGCGAGCCCGAGTGACCTGCCGGCACTGGGCAGCCGCGTGATGCTGGTGCCCGGCCACTGCGATCCCACACTCAATCTGTACGACGAGATCGTGGGCATCCGCGCGGGCGTGGTGGAAAGCGTGTGGCCGATTGCGGCACGTGGGCTGAGCCGGTAGAAGTCCGGCGGCGAGGCGCCGGGAATCGGGTGCTGCGGGTCTGATGCCGGGGATCTGGCCCGGTGAATCGGGGGCTGTGAATCCAGCGCCGAAGCCGGATCGCAGAGGCTGGGAGGTCTGGAGGCTGGGAGGTTTGGGGGTTCGGGCGCCGACGCCGGCACCCGGGCTCAGGCGAGTTGCGCGGCCACGTCGTTGAGGTCGGCCGTGCGCCATTCGGTGCCGGTCCACGCCTCGAAGCGCAGATCGGCCAGCGGAATGCCGGACATGGTGCCCAGCCAGTCCGTCGGCGCCGCGCCGCAGCGCAGGCCGCTGGCCACCATCGTCATGGCCTCGGGCACATCGATATCGGCCACGCGCGTGATCGTCGGCCAGGGCAGCAGCCGGATGTCATTGGCCGACAGGCCAAACCGGTACAACCCAAAGCGCGCATGCAGCCCCGAGCGCGACAGCGTGTGACGTGCCTCGCTCAGGCCGTCGTCCTTGCTGGCCGATGGGTCCCATTGCTGGTTACGCGAAAACCAGAGGATCTCCTGTTCACCCCCCCGGTTGGGCCAGACGTGTGCCGCCGCAGGCACAAGCCGGCCGGACTGCGCGATGGCGCCCAGCGGCGTGCCAACGGTGTAATGCCAGACATAACGTGATTCGGTGTTCATGTTGCAACTCCTGCAAGCGCCTACCGCTTCCAGATTGGTGGCGGGAAGCCTCCGCCACAAGCAAGGTCATGCGGTATTGCGACTGCAACAAAAATGGCAACAGCGGCACATGCTCCGGCCCGCTTTTACCGATTCGTCCTGCTGGCCAAAGCTGGCGCGGCTTCCCGGAAAACATTGAGCAGATGCGGCGCAATTCATGATTCGCAAGCTGGAGGGAAACGTCTAAAACCATAGCACACGGATTGGTGCATCGCAGCACATTCGCGCAAACTGATCCGGTTTTTTCATCGCATGTTGATGCTGTTATTCCCGGGTAGCCTGCCCTAGCATGGCAACTGGTTCTTCCACAGGAGATCCGTTGTGCAGCCGGGAGCACCCTCGCTCCTTGCGCACCCCGGCATGTGCACTACGCTTGACGTGGGTGCCGTGCAGGCGATGCGCGATGGCCCGCGCTCCGGAGGACATCACATGCCAGGCTTCACCGCGCTCGACCTCGCCCGCTTCCAGTTCGGCTTCACCATCTCGTTCCACATCATCTTTCCGGCCATCACCATCGGCATGGCCTCGTACCTGGCCGTGCTGGAAGGCTGCTGGCTGCGCACGCGCAATCCGGTCTATCGCGATCTCTACCACTTCTGGTCCAAGATCTTCGCGGTCAACTTCGGCATGGGCGTGGTGTCCGGGCTGGTCATGGCGTACCAGTTCGGCACCAACTGGAGCTTCTTCTCCGAATTCGCGGGCAGCATCACCGGCCCGTTGCTGACCTACGAGGTGCTGACCGCGTTCTTCCTGGAGGCCGGTTTCCTGGGCGTGATGCTGTTCGGCTGGAACAAGGTGGGCCCCGCGCTGCACTTTGTCTCGACGCTGATGGTGGCGCTGGGCACGCTGATCTCCGCCACGTGGATCCTGGCGTCCAACAGCTGGATGCAGACGCCGCAAGGCTTCGAGATCGTCAATGGCCGCGTGGTCCCCACGGACTGGATCGCCGTGATCTTCAACCCGTCGTTCCCCTACCGGCTGGCCCATATGAGCGTGGCCGCCTTCCTGGCCACCGCGCTGTTCGTCGGCGCCTCCGCCGCCTGGCACCTGCTGCGCGGCCGCGACAACGCGGCCATCCGCAAGATGTTGTCGATGGCGATGTGGATGCTGCTGATCGTCGCGCCCATCCAGGCGGTGATCGGCGACATGCACGGGCTGAACACGCTGGAACACCAGCCTGCCAAGATCGCGGCGCTGGAAGGACATTGGGAGAACACGGGCAACGAACCGCTGCCGCTGCTGCTGTTCGGCTGGCCCGACATGCAGCGCGAGGAAACCCGCTTCGCCGTGGAGATCCCCCGGCTTGGCAGCCTGATCCTGACGCACACCCTGGACGGGCAGATTCCCGGGCTCAAGGAATTCCCGCCGGAGGATCGTCCTAACGCCACCATCCTGTTCTGGAGCTTTCGCGTGATGGTCGGACTGGGCCTGCTGATGATCGCGCTGGGCGCCTGGAGCCTTCTGCTCCGGCGTGGCGAGGCGCTGTTCCGCTCCCGCGCATTCCTGCGCATGGCGCTGTGGATGGGGCCGACCGGACTGATTGCGCTGCTGGCGGGCTGGTTCACCACCGAGATCGGGCGCCAGCCGTGGGTGGTCTATGGCCTGATGCGCACCGCCGATGCGGTCACGCCGCACGGCGTGCCGGAGATGACGTTCACCGTGGCGCTGTTCGTGGTCTCGTATGTGTTCGTGTTCGGCGTGGGTATCGCCTACATGCTGCGGCTGGTGCGCAAGGGTCCGCAGGAGCATGAGGGCGATCCGCCCGAAGGCGTCACGGAGCCGCCACCGGACCACAAGCCCGCGCGACCGCTGTCCGCCATCGACGACGATGTGCGCCCCGCCACCGCACGCACCGGGAGCTGACATCATGGGTATCGATCTTTCGCTCCTCTGGGTCCTCATCATCTTCTTCGGCGTGATGATGTATGTGGTGATGGATGGCTTCGACCTCGGCATCGGCATGCTGTTCGCCTTCGTGCCCGATCGCCATGACCGCGACGTGATGATGAACACCGTGGCGCCGGTCTGGGACGGCAACGAGACGTGGCTCGTGCTCGGCGGCGCGGGGCTGCTGGCCGCCTTCCCGCTCGCTTATTCGGTGGTGCTGTCCGCGCTGTACCTGCCGCTGGTGCTGATGCTGCTGGGCCTGATCTTCCGCGGCGTGGCGTTCGAGTTCCGCTTCAAGGCCAACGACCGCGAGCGGCCGGTGTGGGATCTGTCGTTCATTGTCGGATCGCTCGTCGCCGCGTTCTTCCAGGGCGTGGCACTGGGCGCCTATATCGACGGCATCCCCGTCGAGCGCGGCATGTACACGGGCGGCCCGCTTGACTGGGTGGCGCCGTTCCCGCTGTTCTGCGGTGTGGGGGTCGTGGTGGCTTACTCGGTGCTGGGCAGCACGTGGCTGATCATGAAGACGGAGGGCCCGCTGCATGACCGCATGAAGCACGTGACCAGCCGTCTGGCGTGGGTGTTACTGGCGGTCATCGGTGCGATCAGCCTGTGGACGCCGCTGACGCATCCGGCCATCGCCGAACGGTGGTTCCAGTTGCCAAACCTGATCTGGTTCTCGCCGGTGCCGCTGCTGGTGGCCATCTGCATGGCGATGCTGATGCGCGCGCTGCGTCGCGATGCGCACGTCACGCCGTTCCTGTATGCGCTGGGGCTGGTGTTCCTGGGCTACAGCGGGCTGGCGATCAGCGTATGGCCCAACATCGTGCCGCCCCATATCTCGATCTGGGACGCCGCGGCGCCGCCGCAGAGCCAGGGCTTCGCACTGGTCGGCGCGCTGTTCATCATCCCGTTCATCCTGATGTACACGGTCTGGGCCTACTACGTGTTCCGTGGCAAGGTCCGGCACGGCGAGGGCTATCACTGATGCAGATGACGCCGCGACACGTGCCGCGCTGGCTGCGCCGGCTGGGCTGGCTGGTGCTGATCTGGGCCGGCAGCGTGGTCGCGCTGGGCGTGGCGGCGTGGGTGCTGCGCGGGGTGATGCAGCTGGCGGGCATGCACCGCTAGGCGCGCCGCCAGCGCCCCTCGGCGCCGCGCTTTCCCGCGCTCATCCCCCGGGCCACCTCCCGGGGCACCTTCCAGGCCATCTTCCGGGCCACCTCCCGGCCATCTCCCCGGCCAGGTCCCGGGCCATCTCCGACAATGGCCCGCAAATTGGCGAATGTCGCCATCAGGATTCTTTGCCCTGATGTCACTGCGCCGACAAGCCCCATCCGTACTCTGCGGAGCACATCGCGGTCAGCGCGATATGCCACGGGACGCATGACGCGTCCACTCCTCCTCCGCAAGAGAGACGAACATGATCCACGCAATCCGCACCATTGCCCGCACCCGCCCCCTGGGCGCGCTGGCCGCCCTACTGTTGTGCGCGGCACTGACCGCCTGCGGCGGTGACGACGACAGCAGCAAGCCACCCGCCGGCGATCCGGGCAACACGCCCAAGCCGCAAATGAAGTGCGCGCCCTGAGCCCGCCCTCCGACCACCGATCCGATCGCCGATCCGACCGTCATCCCGCACGTCCTCCTCACAAGAACACTCAGGGCAGCCCAGACATGAACTCCAGTAGCCGACGCAATTTCCTGAAGATGGCTGGCGGCAGCGCCGCCGCCACCGCGGCACTTGCCGCCTTCCCGCCGGCCATTCGCCGCGCGCTGGCCATTCCGGCCAACAACGTCACCAAGTCCATTCGCGACGTCCAGTACGTGGTGATCCTGATGCAGGAAAACCGCTCGTTCGATAACTACTTCGGCACGCTCAAGGGCGTGCGCGGCTTTGGCGATCGCTTCCCGATCCCGCTGCCGGGCGGCCGCACCGTTTTCCAGCAGACCTACGCCAGCGGCAACACCAATCGCGTGGTGCTGCCCTATCACCTCGACAGCAAGGCCGGCAACGCGCAGCGCGTCAGCGGCACCCCGCACAGCCAGCCCGATGCGCAGGCCGCCTGGGATCTCGGCCGCATGAGCGCATGGCCGACGGCCAAGAAAACGCAGTCGATGGGCTACTACACGGAGCAGGAAGTCGGCTTCCAGTTCGCGCTGGCCAACGCCTTCACGCTCTGCGACGCCTATCACTGCAGCTTCCACGGCGGCACCAACACCAACCGGCTGTATCACTGGACCGGCACCAACGATCCGTTCGGCCAGAAGGGCGGCCCCGTGATCGACAACAGCGGCGATTCGCTCGACGCCACCGGCATCAACTACACGTGGACCACTTACCCGGAGCGCCTGCAGACCGCCGGCGTGAGCTGGAAGGTCTACCAGAACATGCCGGACAACTTCACCGACAACCCGCTGGCCGGCTTTGCGCAATATCGCGCCGCCAATGCGGCGGCAGGCAACGCCATCGACGGCGCGCCCTACACCGCCTACACGCCGGCTGCCGACGCGGCCAATCCGTTGTTCAAGGGGATCGCCAACACCATGCCGGACGGCGGCTTCCTGCAGTCGCTGCGCGACGATATCGCGGCAGGCACGCTGCCGCAGGTCTCGTGGGTGGTGGCGCCGGCCACGTACTCGGAGCACCCGGGGCCGTCAAGCCCGGTGCAAGGCGCGTGGTACACGCAGCAGGTGCTGGACGCGCTGACGGCCAACCCCGATGTCTGGAGCAAGACCGTCCTGCTGATCAACTTCGACGAGAACGACGGCTTCTTCGACCACATGCCGCCGCCGTGCGCGCCGGCGCTGGACGCCGCCGGCAATCCGGTCGGCGCCACCACGATGGATGCCAAGGCGGAGTACTACAGCGTCGATCACACGCCATTCGGCCCGGGGCCGCGCGTGCCGATGTACGTGGTCTCGCCGTGGAGCCGCGGCGGCTGGGTGAACTCGCAGGTGTTCGACCACACGTCCGTGCTGCGCTTCCTGGAGGCGCGCTTCGGCGTGGCGGAGACCAATATCAGTCCCTATCGCCGCGCGGTCATGGGCGACCTGATGACCGCGTTCGACTTCGTCAACCCGAATGGCAATGCGGCCCTGTCCTTCACGCCGCTGCTGAAGACCGACGCCGACAGCCAGCGCGCCGCGCAGGACGCGCTGACGCAAATCCCGACGCCGTCCGTCGCCACGCAAGCCATGCCGAAACAGGCCGCCGGCACGCGTCCCTCGCGCGCGCTGCCCTACACGCTGCATACCAGCGGCCTGGAAGACCCGGTCAATCGCACGATGTGGCTCAAGTTCAAGAACGATGGCGCGCAAGCCGCCGTGTTCCACGTCTACGACCGCCTGCACCTGGGCGATGTGCCGCGCCGGTATGCGCTGGAATCCGGCAAGGAGATCGACGCGAAGTGGGATGTGTTTGCCACGGACAATGGCCGGTATGACCTGTGGGTGCTGGGGCCGAACGGCTTCCACCGCGCTTTCGTCGGCGACGTCAGTGCACAGAAGGCGGCCGGCGGCGGCGCGGCGCCCGAGATCCGCGTGTGCTACGACGAGGCCAACGCGCAAGTCTGGCTGACGCTCATCAATCGCGGCACGGCCACCTGCACGTTCACCGTCACCCCCAACGCCTACCGCCCGGACGGCCCGTGGACGTTCGAGGTGCCGGCGGGCAAGGAGCTGGACCAGCACTGGCCGGTCGGCTCGCAGGGCAACTGGTACGACTTCACGGTCACCACGCAGCAAGGCGGCTTTGTGCGGCGCTTTGCGGGCCGGCTGGAGAACGGCACGCACACGATCTCCGATCCGGCGATGGGCGTTTGAGAGGTCGCTTCAAAAAGATCCTGGCGTCGTTGCGCGGCCTTGCCGTACGACTTGTACTGTCTGCGGCCGCACCCTTGCAGGGCGCGCATACGCCAGCAGGCGCATGCCGCTACGCAGGCGGATCGCGTGCGATCCGAAGCCCCTGCTTCGCCCTAGCCAGGACCGCTTCGCTTCATTTTGAAGCAACCTCCGCGGCGTCAAGCGCCTTTGCGGGGCGCGCCCTGCTCTCGACTCGGGAGCGGGGCGCGCGTTTCGTCTGGGGTCGTCACGCTGTCACATTCATGCGCTAGCCTCGCCGGTCGTCCTGCTTCCTGAATGAGACCCCATGCTTGGCGACTTGCTGATGACCTTCTACGAAGTCGCGCGCCAGGGCAGCATCACCACCGCCGCGCGGCAATTGCGAGTGAGCCAGCCCACGGTCACGGGCCGCATCCGGCAGCTCGAGGACCTCTATGGCGTGGAGTTGTTTCATCGCCGCGCCAGCCGCGTCGACCTCAGCGACGTGGGCGTCGCGCTGATGCCGCTGGCCGAGCAGATGATGCGGCAGGAAAGCAATGCCGACTTCCTGCTGCGCAATGCCGGCAACCTGGGCTTTGGCAGCCTGCGCATCGGCGCGACCGGCCCCTACTACATCCTGCGCAGCGTGGCCGCCTTCCGGCAGCGGTATCCGGCCATCGACGTCAGCATCGAGGTGGGCAATTCCCGGCAGATGCTTGACGCGCTGTTCGAATACCGCATCGACGCCGCGGTGTCATCGCACGCCGTCGACGATGCGCGGCTGGCCAGCGTGACGCTGGCTGCCGACCCGATGGTGCTGGTGGTCCATCCTGTGCATCCGCTCGCGCGGCGTCCGCGCGTGGAAGTGGCGGAACTGGCCACATGCCACCTGCTGGTACGCGAACAGGGCTCGATGACGCGCGAGGCGACCGAAGCCGCACTGGCCACCGTCGGCGCGGAACTGCCGGCACACACCGTCATCGGCAGCCGCGAGGCGATCTGCGAGGCGATCCGGCACAACCTGGGCGCCAGCGTGATGCCGGTGGGCGAGGTGCCGCGCGATCCCGCGCTCAGCGTGGTGCCGTTTGCCAGCCACGCGCCCGTCATCCATGAATACCTGTATTGCCTCCGCAGCCGGCGCGAGACCCGCCTGCTGGTGGCGCTGCTCGACTGCCTGGTGTTGCCCGGCAGCGCCGCCGATCGCCGTTGCGAGGCACCGCCGCCAGCGCCTATATTGAACTGAGTCGAACTGCGTTGAACTGAATCCCCTGCCGCCTTCCCTCCCCCTCCTCAGCGACCCTCGCCGATGACCGCCCCGGGCCATCCCAGCTTTCCCGAGTACGACCAGTTGCTGGCGCTGCTGGAACTGGGCGCCCCGTGGTTCCAGACCCGCGTGGCCTGCGAGGTGGCCGTGCAGGGTCGCATGTTCGGCGTGCATGTCGCCAGCCTCGGCACGCAGGCGCCGGACGCGCCCGCCATCGGCATCTTTGGCGGCATTCACGGACTCGAGCGTATCGGGACGCAACTGGTGCTGGACTACATGCGCTCCGTGCTATGCCGCCTGCAATGGGACGAACTGCTTCATCGCGAACTGCAGACCGTGCGGCTGGTTTTCATGCCGATCGTCAATCCGGGCGGCATGTACGGGGCCACGCGCGCCAATCCGAATGGCGTGGACCTGATGCGCAACGCGCCCCAGAACGCCGATGCCGCGGTGCCGTTCCTGGCCGGCGGACAGCGCATCGGCGCATGGCTGCCGTGGTATCGCGGCCGGGCCGGGGCACCGATGGAGCCGGAAAGCGCGGCCCTGCTGCGCGTGGTCGAACAGGAATTGCTGGGCCGGCCGCTCAGCTTCGCAGTGGACTGCCATTCGGGCTACGGCTGGCGCGACAGCATCTGGTTTCCGTACGCGCGCACGCACACGCCGATGGCACACCTGCCGGAGATGTACCTGCTCAAGACGATGTTCGAGCAGGCACACCCGCATCACGGCTATGCCTTCGAGCCACAAAGCCACCAGTACCTGCTGCACGGCGATCTCTGGGACTTTGCCTATGACCGCGCGCCGCCGGGCAGCCTGTTCCTGCCGATGACGCTGGAGCTGGGATCATGGCTCTGGATCAAGAAGAATCCGCGGCAATTGTTCTCGCGCGCCGGCATCTTCAACCCGATCAAGGCGCACCGCACGGCACGCGTGCTGCGCCGGCATGTCAGCCTGTTCGATTTTCTCGGGCGCATCGCCTTCGCGCCGGAGCGATGGCTGCCGCATGGCGAGCGTCGCCAGCAACTGCTGGCACAGGCCCGCGCGCACTGGCAGAACAGCAAGCCCGCACCATGAGCCCGTGGATCTTCCTGCGCGGGCTGACCCGCGAATCCAGGCACTGGGGGAGCCTGCCGGCCGTGTGGGAATCGCGTGGACTGGGGCACCCGGTGTTGATCGACTTGCCGGGCAACGGCACGGCGCGCGATGCGCCGGTGCCTGCCGATGTACGCGGGATGGTGGAAGCGGTGCGCGATGCCAATGCGGGCGTGGGCGTGGGCGCGCCCTGCCGTGTCCTGGCGATGTCACTGGGGGCGATGGTGGCGACCGACTGGGCACAAGCGTATCCGTCGGAAGTCGCCGCACTGGTGCTGATCAACACGAGCATGCGCCCGTTCAGCACGGTAACGGAGCGGCTGCGGCCGCAGAACTGGGCGGCGATCCTCGGCATGGCCAATCACTGGCATGACCGCGCGCGCTGCGAGCGCACGGTGCACCGCCTGACCTGCGAGCGAATGGATACGCGCGATGCGGACCTCGCGGAGTGGGTCCATATCGGCCAGAGCGCTCCGGTTACGCGGGCGGCGGCGGCACGGCAACTGCTGGCTGCGGCGCGCTATCGCGCCAGCGCGAAGCCACCCGCGTGCCCGACGCTGATCCTGTCGTCCGATGCCGACCAACTGGTCAACCCGGCCTGTTCGGCACGACTGGCGGCCGCGTGGCAGGCGCGCCACCTGCGACATCCATGGGCCGGCCACGATCTGCCGCACGATGACGAGGCCTGGCTATGTGACGCCGTTGCCAGCCAGCTGAACGGGACGTCCCAATGAAAAAAAGCCGCCGGATGGGGTCAACCATCCGGCGGCTTTTCTTCAAGGCGAATTCGATCAGGCGTGGGCTTCGAGCAGCGCGGCAGCCCGCTTGTTGCACAGCGCGCCGAGCAGCGTTTCCGCCGCGGCTTCCAGCCGTTCCTGCGTGCCGAACAGGCGCGCGGCAATCAGCCCGTTCTGCAACGCGCCGTAAAGCACCTGCGCCAGCATCTCGGGCGGCACCGGGTACGGCGTATCGCGTTCCTTCTGGCCACGCTCAAGCAGCTTGGCCAGCCAGGCTTCATTGATCCGATAGAAATCCTTCAGCACCTTGTGCACGGGCTCGGGCAGGCACAGGACTTCCGTCGACAGCATGCCGGCCAGGCAGATCTGGTCCGATCCACAGGTCGCGCGAATCGGGTCGAGATACTGCTTCGCCTGCTCCAGCACCGGCAATGCCGGATCGATACCGCTCAGGCGCGCCGAGATCCGCGCGCTGTATTCCTTCACCGCTTCCAGGACCAGGTCGTCCTTGGACGGGAAGTAATAGTGAATGCTGGAGGTCTTGACGCCCACCAGCTCGGCCAGGTCGCGATAGCTGAAACCGTTGAAACCACGACGGCGGATCAGTACCAGCGTGTGTTCGAGCAGTTGCTCGCGGACAGGTTGCGTTTTCATGTGGGGCAGTTTATCTACGTGAAGATAGATACTCAACCGGGGATTTTCCCGGAGTCAATGCCTGGCCTCAAAGTGCCAGTGTCTGCACCACAAGAGTGACGGCGGAACCACTGGCGAGGCAGATTGCCATCCATCCGCCCAGAATCAGGGCGTCGTGACCAATCGTCTTCATATTAGTGCTCCCCGGAAAAAGCAGGCCGGAGCCCTTGTGAGGCCCCGCCTGCCGTGCTGCATGGATCATCGCTGCGATTCGCCGCGTCCGGCGGCGAATCCGCTTCCGTTAATTCGCCAACTCAGGCCAGCGCGCCGTCGGTGAAGACATCGAACTGGCGGGCACCGTCGTAGAACGGGTTGCGCGGGGCATTGCCACGGGCGCCGTCCAGATACGGATCAACCTTGCGGGCCGGGCTGGCCGATACGCCTACGCGATCCAGGCCGGCGACGAAACGTGCGCCGTCGGTGTACGGGTCAGCCGTGCGGGCACCGTCCGTATAGCCATCGCGGTTCGTCACGCGGGCGCCATCCAGGTACGGGTCAGCGCTGCGGGCCGGGGTGGCCGATACGCCAGTGCGATCCAGACCGGCGACGATGCGGGCGCCATCGGTGTAGGGGTCGGTCTTGCCGACACGGGCACCATCGGTGAAGGGGCTACGTTGGTCGTTCACGCGGGCACCGTCGGTGAAGGTGCTGCGGGCGTCGTTCACGCGGGCGCCATCGGTGAAGGTGCTGCGGGCATCGGTCACACGGTAGGTGTAGCCGTAGGCTTCGCCGGTTGCGGCTTGGGCGGCGCCGGTCACGAAGGCGGCGGCGAGGGCGGCGGCGGTCAGGATGGTCTTGGCGTTCATGATGGTGCTCCTTGCGGTGGGCTGGCGATCTCGTTGTGTGTGGATCGCACGGCCGGTGTTTGCTGCGTTTTCAGGGGTCTTTGTTTTCGTCTTCCGCTGCTGCTATCTACTGCTAGGTAGAGAGC
>NZ_FMYZ01000024.1 GCF_900101625.1 Cupriavidus sp. YR651
TTCATCCGTTCGCGCAGCTTGCGCTCCACGTAGAAGCACTCCGGTGCCTTGATGTCTTCCAGGTTGATGCCGCCGAACGTCGGCTCCAGCGAGGCGATGATGTCGACCAGCTTCTCGGGGTCCTTCTCGTCGACTTCGATATCGAAGACGTCGATGCCGGCGAATTTCTTGAACAGGCCGGCCTTGCCTTCCATCACCGGCTTCGAGGCGGCTGCCCCGATGTCGCCCAGCCCCAGCACGGCGGTGCCGTTGGTGATCACGGCGACCAGGTTGCCGCGGGCGGTGTAGCGGAAGGAATTGGCGGGATTGGCGACGATTTCCTCGCAAGCGGCCGCCACGCCCGGCGAATAGGCCAGGGCCAGGTCGCGCTGGTTGGACAGCGGCTTGGTCGGGGTGACGGAGATCTTGCCGGGGGTCGGAAACTCGTGATATTCGAGCGCGGCCTTGCGGAAAGCATCTTTTTCGTCTGTCTTATCTGTGTAATTGGTGGTTGGAGTACTCATATGCCAGATTTAATAGTAATTTGGCCTGAATAAAAGTCGAAATTATGTACGGAGGCATCTAGCGGGCTGCTGAAGTACTCCGCAAAGGGCGTACCTTAGCACCCTGCTCTTGGTTCACGAACCAGATGCAACGGACCCTCGAATCACGAGGCTCCGACGGTTCGATTGCACGGTTTAGCCTTACTGCAACTTTTGACGGATCCGTCTAGGAAAGTCACACGCGCAAGATTGTAGGCGGCCATGTTCATGACGAGAATCTGATTGACCTGATTTATTTCTCGCAAAAACATTACCATGTTGCTCCCGTCTTTGAGGGAGGAAATATTTTCCAGCTCTATTCGCGTCTTAGCCGTAGATAGAAAAAACTACGCTAAATTTTGCGAAATTTATTTTAAATTGGACTAGCGTATCCGTAATGCTTGTTGGTCCATCGCCAGCTCGGCTTGGGTGAAAACGGGGCAGCTGGAACGTTACCGAATCTACCGATAGTTAGGGAGGTACAGTTGCTGCAAAATTCGCCGTATCAGTTCACGCGTCAGCGAATCTACTACCCTGATTCTTTCGTGCCTATCCTTATGCGTCGTCCGTGACAGAAATCTTTGAGCATTTCAGCTCGTCTCGTGGCTGCCGTCGAAGATCGTGCCGGCATCTAAAGCAGCACGGTACTTAGGTGGGCCGTTAAGGAAACATCGCCAACAATGTGCCATGCACAAATCAGTGGCAACTGCTACTTAAAGATTCTCAGTACTAGCTCTAGTCTGTACGGAAAACGGTGATGGTTGTGTAGGGGGGATGCGGTAGTCAGAGGCAGGTGCATGGGACGTGCCAATCACATGTCGCCAGGTCATTGCGACTTTAGCATCACCAGCAAGTTGTTCAAGGAAGCTATCGAGACCCATGCGGCCCTGCAAATATCCTGCGTATTTAAATTGTGAGACGTACATACGTTGATGCGCCATGTACCATATCAATAGTGGCTGTTATCATAAAAATATTTCATATATATAGAATTAATTAGTATCGCTCAGATTCTTTCGATAGAAAAGGCGTGGATGTTCGGGCAAGGGAACCGGCCCCCTTGCAGGCAACCATGACGAACAAGGATCCTGAGCTTTGGAGCTTAAAATTCTTTTCATTCGCAAGGTCGTCTGCATGGGCATGCGGGAAGGTGAAGAAATTTAGCCTTCTAGCGCGCTGGCCGGGCCGAAGAACTCGAAATGCGTCTGGGCCTCCGGTACTCCTAGTTCACGCAGATGACGCTTGATTTGCGCCATAAATGGCTTGGGACCCAGGAAATACGCGTCCAAGTTCCGGTCAGCGGGCAGCCACAACGCCAACTGTTCTTTGGTAGGACGCCCAGTGCCATCGGATTGATCACCCTCCTGTGGCTCGCTGTAGCAGAAAAATTGGCGAAGATTGGAATGATGCGCGGCTAGGTTGTCGACCCAGTCGCGGAATGCGTGGACAGCGCCGTTGCGAGCATAATGAATGAAGTGAATCTTCCGCCCACTTGCCTTGGCTGCATCCAGCATCGGAAGTGCAGGTGTAATGCCAACTCCGGCTGTAATCAGTGCCAAAGGCCGATCCGAATCTCGGAGTACGAATTCTCCAGCTGGGGGAAATAGTTCAATACGGCTACCCTCTTCAATGTGATCGTGTAGGTAGTTGGAAACGCGCCCGCCGGGCTCGCGTTTAACGCTGATACGATAAGTGGAGCCATTGCTCAGTGCAGATAGCGAATAATTTCTACGCACCTCGCCCTCTTCCAGAAACAAGCGAAGGCCAATGTACTGCCCTGGCTCGAAATCGGCAACTTTACCGCCATCCTCCGGCGCGAGATAGAGAGAAATGATTTCGCTACTTTCACGCACCATCCTGGAGACGCGAAATGTACGAGCGCCACGCCAACCACCCGGAGTTGAAGCGTTGGCAGCATAGGCGGATTCTTCAGCCTGGATCAAGATACCGGCAAGCTGGTTGTAAGCCGCCGCCCACGCTGCAATAACGCTGTCGGTTGCGATATCCACTCCAAGAACTTCGCGGATGGCGCGCAACAAGCAGGCTCCAACGATTGGGTAGTGCTCGGGGAGTATTTGCAGTGAGACGTGCTTATTGACAATCTGGTTTACCAGTGGACCTAGATTTTGGAGTTCTTCGATATGTCGCGCGTACATCAAAACACCGTTGGCGAGTGCGCGCTGTTGATCGCTACTAGCTTGGTGTGATTGATTGAATAGAGGCCGAACTTCAGGATGCTCGTTGAGGAGCATACGGTAAAAATGACGGGTCAGATCCTCGCCACCGGTTTCGAGCAGAGGCACAGTAGCTTTGATGATGGCAATTTCGGCGTCAGACAGCATTGAAGTGCTCCAGTAGTTCCTTAGGTTGGAGTGGTGACATCGGTGGCCGATGTCGGCGGATGCTATCTATTAATCAAGCACTGTGCCATGTTTTATTTCATTATTATTCAAGTACTTATAAAGCATTGAGTCATTATGACTATCCTTTGTTGATGGTCCTAAAGACCTTTTGTAGTCCAAATGACAAAGTCTTCTTTTATCGCCGGCTGGATACCTTTGGTTGCGGATCTTTCGCGTGACATGCCGGAACGTGAACGCTACGGGCGGCTGCTCGAAGTAATTCGCCAAGTGTTTCCATGCGATGCCGTCGCTCTTCTGAAGCTGCAGGACGACTATCTGTTGCCACTTGCAGTTATTGGCTTGAGCCCGGACACCCTCGGGCGTCGCTTCCGCGTAAGCGAGCATCCTCGATTTCAGGAGCTTGTGTCGCAAGGTGGCGCGACGCGGTTTCCGTCTGATTGCGGCTTACCCGATCCCTATGACGGACTTGTGGAAGGGCAGCCAACGCGACTCGAAGTGCACGACTGTTTAGGCTGCGCGCTATATTTGCAGGATCAACTCTGGGGATTGCTGACCCTGGATTCGCTAGACCCCGCAAGCTTCGGCAACGTTGATTTGGCGGCCTTGGAGGCTTTTTCTGGCTTGGCGGCCGCCACCGTGATGGCGAATGAGCGGATTGCCGCATTGACCAGTCGGATTGAAGATGAACGCACTGCGGCGGAAGTCTACCGGCATGCGGTCAACCACCTTCAGCCTCGATCACTGGTTGGGCAAAGCGCGGCGCTAAGGCATTTGCAGGGCGAAATTGCTTTGGTGGGCAAGAGCGATTTGACGGTATTGATTGCCGGTGAAACAGGCGTGGGTAAAGAACTTGTGGCGGAAGCAATTCATGCTGCTTCGAATCGCGCCAGACGCCCAATGCTTAGCCTGAATTGTGCGGCACTGCCGGAGAATCTCGTAGAAAGCGAGTTGTTCGGCCATGTGCGTGGCGCCTTCTCAGGTGCAATTAGTGATAGGAGGGGAAAATTCGAGTTGGCGAACGCTGGTACACTTTTTCTGGATGAGGTCGGCGAATTACCGCTAACTGTACAGGCGAAGCTGCTTCGTGTATTGCAGAGCGGACAGCTTCAACGACTTGGGTCCGATCAAGAACATCATGTCAATGTGAGATTAATCGCTGCAACGAATCGAGATTTGGTTGACCGCGTCCGCGAAGGGCTCTTCCGCGCGGATTTATACCACCGCTTGGCCGTATATCCCATCCGCGTACCGCCGCTACGCGAACGCGGGCGAGACGTTTTGCTGCTCGCAGGCACATTTCTTGAGGAGAATCGGAATCGGCTTGGTTTGCGAAGCCTGCGCCTGTCGGCAGAATCGCAGATGGTGCTGCTGAAGCACAATTGGTTGGGCAATGTCAGGGAGCTTGAGCATTTGATCAGTCGAGCGGCTCTCAAGGCGATGGCCGTTCATATGTTGCAACCTGAGCCCACGCGTATGGTTACGATCGACGTAGCAGAACTAGATTTGCCTGGTCAGCCTCCGAATCGTGACGAATTTACGAACCCCGGTTTGGCGGAAGCAGCTAATGCATCGATGAATGTCGGGGGGCTGCGCGACGCAGTAGACGCTTTTCAGCGGCGGCGAATAGAAGAGGCGCTGGAGCGGCATCAGGGTCGGTGGGCCAATGCCGCTCGCGAACTACAGCTGGATCGAGCTAATCTCGCGCGGCTTGCTCGACGCTTAGGAATAAGGTAAGGGCGATCGTTTCGAACCGTGGTTGATTATCTGTGTTATGTCTGGGCCGGTGCGTTTACATTGAGAAACCCACCAAGCGCACGCCCAACTTTAGATCATGTACTGCATGCTCAACTACGTGCAAATCAAATAACTTTCGAATACTCACAAGGGCGAGAGCCGCACCTCAAATAGCACTTTCCCGCGGCGGTCCTCACAGGGTGGGGGTGAGCTCGCTATATTAGCCGGCATAGTATGTGACGCCTCTCGAAAGTCGTCCTTGTGTCAGCTGATGCTCGAGTTGCCAGCCAACCCAATCGGCTTGCCAATGGAGGTGTTTGATGGCCTAGGCTGCGGCGGCGGCCAGAGTAAGAGAGACCAAGCGGTGGTTGGCCGGCTTTTTCGAGCCTGTCGAAAGAGGGAGCTCAGTAATATCGCCGATAGAACTTGAGCGTTACCTCAAACGAACCGTCCCACTTAGGCTGGTCAGAAGGGCCATTCTGCGACCCTCAGTCACCCTGCGGATCGGCGATGAGTCAAAGAAATGGGGCATGTCTGTTCCCGGGTATGGTTCAGAGCCGAGCGCTTCGAGCTCTTGCTTAAAGTCGCACGACTTCAGGACCTTTTGCGCTGCGGCGTTACGTTGCATCACAACAGGTGATGGGGTGTTTTTCGGCAACAAAGCTGCACTAGTTGATGGATTCAAGCCGTGGGAGGCACGACGCCGCGACAGTGGTCACGTTAAGTAGGCACTTGACCCGAGTCTTCGTTGTGACCACGATCGCATGGTTGCGGCCCAAAGTAGCGCGTCGCAAGAATCCGTAGCGGGTCCTTGGTGCGGAGGAGTAGGGCGTCGCATCGATGTTGTCACGGATGTTCTACGCACGCGCTATAGCCCTACTGGAAAAGATGCATATTATTTACATCTTTTGTCGCATGCAGTACATTGCCCTAGCTTTCATTTGGACAACTTGCCTCATTCAGGAGAAGGGCAATGCAAGAAACAGTACTGATTTCCGGAGGCAACTCCGGCATGGGGCTATCGACATCGCTCCTATTGGCTCGGCGAGGATACCGTGTCTTCGCCGGCGCTCGCTCCGATGCGGGGCTGGCAACAATTCGCCAAGAGGCGGGAGAGCAGGAACTACAAGTCACGCCGGTCCGGTTGGACGTGCAGGATACTGGGTCGGTGGCTGCTGCAGTTGATCACGTGCTCGTTACGGCTGGCCGCTTGGACGTCGTGGTAAACAACGCCGGCTTCGGCTTGGTGGCGAGTGTCGAGGATGGCACCGATGAGGAGTTCATCCGCCAATTCGACGTTAATGTCTTTGGGGTGCTCAGACTGATCCGCGCCGCGGTTCCGGCGATGCGGCGGGCAGGGCGGGGCGTTGTCGTGAATGTAGGTTCCTTCCTCGGGCATATGGGCCTGCCGCTGCTGACCCACTACAACGCTAGCAAGTACGCCGTCGAAGGGATTTCTGATTCGCTTCGGTTAGAGCTCTCGCCCTTCGGCATTCGAGTGCATACGGTGGCACCGGGATTGTTCCGAACTGGTTTCGCGAATCGCGGCCTGGCTGCTAACGCCCGCACTACCGCGTCCGATTCACCCTATGCGGATGTGGCCGGTCGATTGCTCCCGTTAATCGCTAATCATATCAATGAGGGCCCCAATCCAAAGGCAGTAGCGGACGCTGTTCTGTATGCCATTGAAGCGCAGGATGCACCGGCCCGCATTCCAGTCGGCGAGGAAGCGCTCCGTGCCGACGACATGAAACGGAATTTGGAGCCCGCCGAGTTTGAAGCCGCCGTACGCCAGCTCTACGGCCTCACGGCTCCAAACCACCCAAAGTAAGCGGTCGAAGAAATCCGCAATTTGGCCCGCAAACGTTTGACATGTGACGAGGTTTGAGCGACCTCTCGACCTTAACTGCGGGCCATTCAGGATGCCGGGCTTGGTTGAGGTCATCGCGGCAGTTCCATGGGCTGCTGGCCACCGGTGCCGCCGATCCGTCGAGCGAGATATGTCCCGCATCGGCCTCGGCCTGGCGCATGCGCACCAGGGCCTGTTGGTAATGAAAAATCTCGAACCTCCTGTTCAAAACTGCCCGCCTGGGAAATGCTCTGGGAGGACGGAAGTTGATAGAAGTTCGAACCCCGGATCCAGCTGGGTGGTGCCTTCACGCCGAAAACGAACTGGCGCCTTCGAGCCGAAAGATTGCCGGCGCCTTTATGCCGAAAACGCTTTGGCTCCTTCACGGCGAAAATTCACAGCCCGTGGCCGGGAACTCCGGCCGGTACTTGGCTGCGCGGAACAGGCTTTCCACAAAGGCAGCTATCATCGCTTGCGCGCGGGGACGCGGATACGAGGGCGTGACGCCCAGCCAATGCAACACTCCAGCGCCGTAGTGGCCTTGAGCGTGGCGCCATTGTCCCCGTGCAGCATTGGCTTGACCGCCAGGGCATGAATGCGCTTGGCCAGTGCCGTGCGCTTGACCAGATGCGCCGTGTGGTCGGTGTCGTCGCGGTCGTTAATCCCGAAGCCCACGATCTTGCGGCTGTACACATCCAGGAGCAGGTACAAATAGAACCAACGCCCGGAAACTTCGGCCGGCAAGTAGGTCAGGTCCCAGCATCGCAGTTGGCGTGGCCCCGTGGCGACGTGCGTGGTGGGCGGACGCTTTGCCGCGGCGCTTGGGCGCGCCCCGGATGCCGGGTCTGTCCATGGGCGCGCAGCACGCAACCCAGCTCGATTCGCTGGCCAGGTACACACCCTCGTCGGCGAGCATGGGCACGATGCGCGCCGGTGGCATTTCGGCAGAGCGCGGTTCGTTGGCAACGGCCGGAATGCAGTCGCGCTCCTCGGTGCTCAGTGCGTGCGCTGGCGTGGGCCGTGGGGGGGAGATCAGACACGGCGCCCGAAGCATCGCCACCGGTCTAATAGCTGTAGTGAAACATAGCGGTTGTGTGTCCTAGTTCAGAGTTTACTGCCGGGACGCAGCAATGGGTTTGCTAGTCGTCGCTGGTATCCATGCACATTGCCAATCTTGCATTCAATTGAATATTGTATGTATAGTTGCTGCTTCCCGTTGGGATTGGGTCCGAAACGCAAACAGGGCATGCATAAGAATGTGACTCGGAGCCTTACTCGGCATGTCCCGAAGGACTAGGGCCACCAAGAGCTTCCGGTACGCCGGAGTCACTGCAAGCAACCTCCTCATTGCGCGGTGCGATCCGGGTATATGTAATCCGAAATGAAGCAAAATCGACCTGAACGCGCCCTATCCAAAGACAGCAGTGACGTCCCAACATTGGTTCCGAGGGACAGGCTGTTCCTCTGCGGCCAATATCTCGCACCTCAACGTCTCGTGTCACGGCTTGCGGGACGGATTGCCTCTTGTCGATTGCCTGTGGTCAAGAACTGGTTGATCTCACGCTTTGTGCGCCGCTATGGCGTGGAAATGCACGAGGCCGTTAAACAAGATCCCTTGGCGTACGATTGCTTTAACGATTTCTTCACTCGTGAACTCAAGTCTGGGGCTCGGCGGTTTGATGATACGCCCGGCGGTGTTCAAAGCCCCGTGGATGGCACGATCAGTTGTCTAGGGGAAATTGCGGACGGCTGCATCATTCAGGCTAAGGGCCACAACTACGGATTGCTCGAACTTCTGGGAGGAGACGCCGAGCGGGCAAGTCCATACGTCGGCGGGCAGTTCGCGACGATCTATCTGTCGCCTAGCGACTATCACCGCGTTCATATGCCGGTTTCAGGCAGATTGCGCGAGATTATCCACATCCCAGGGCGGCTTTTTTCCGTCAACCCGCTGACGGCGCGACATGTGCCACGGCTGTTCGCGCGAAACGAACGCGTCGTGTGTACGTTCGAGACGGAACATGGACCGCTGGCTTTGATTTTGGTCGGAGCTATGATCGTGGCGTCCATTGAGACCATATGGACTGGTCCAGTTACTCCGTCGGACTCGGTCTGGTCTTCCTCTTGGCTTGAAACATCGGCGCATCCGACATTTATAAGACAGGGCCAAGAAATGGGACTTTTTAAATTGGGCTCAACGGTAATCATGCTCTTTGGTCCGAAAACAATTCGCTGGACCAACGCCTGTTCCCGATCAGAATCCGTTCGCGTGGGTCAATTACTGGGCATTGCCGCTGTCTCTCACTAGTCAGCGACGGGAGTGTCTTTCGGCCCTAGAATTTCTTCGCTATGAGAGGGCTGGCAAGGGCAACGGAATCAGTCAGTCTCATGCGCCGGACATTGGGGTGGCTGACCGGAAAGAGTCGCCGGGGACAGCCACGGCCCAAAGACAGCCGGCTCGAAATCGTCGCCGACGCGGCTCCGCCAATCCCGGATGAGCACCTGTTCCGTGTGGTCGATGCGCTGGACCAGTGGCAGTGGAGACTGGGAAGACCGTGCTGCAGATTGCCCTCAACTGACGCCGGCAGCGGCCGACGGTCGGCAGCGTCATCATCGGCGCGCGCAACGAGGCGCAGTTGCCGCAGAACCTGGACGCTGTCGGCTGGAATTTTTCCCCGAGCAGGTCGCCAAACGGGCGCCGCCGGCGCCACCACGCTCGCGTATCCTTACTGGCACCAGCACCCGTGAATGAAGAACCGCAACCCACCAGCGGTCGATTGAGTGGGTGGCTTCTCAATGCGAACTCGCAAGCGGTTTCTACAGGCTGCTTGCGAGGCGGCCTCTGGAGGTGCAGCGCTAATGAGTATCGGATGTGCCGTCGTGGCGACGAGGGCGGCGCCATGGACAATCGCTGACTAGAGCAGGTACTTCCCTGGCAAGGTTCGGCTTCGCGTTCGCATTCGTTTCGGGCATTTCGGCAAAGAGTGAGGGTAGCGCCTTCGCCCATCGCGTCTCCGGCGGATTGCGCCACGCAAGACGGCTCTCCGCGCGCACGTAGAGCGTGCCGATATGTGTGAGGCGCGAATCTGGTTGAATCACGCGGCGGCCGGCATCGTCGATGCCGGCAGCGCCCCAGCTGCTTTGACGAAGCGTCGAGCCTTAGCAGAAATTGCGGCATAGTCACCTGCTTCTGCAGTCGACGTGAGAACCCCGCCGACACCCACGGCCGCTACTCTCCTTACAAGCCAGCCTCCGAACCCAGCACCAAGTAAATCGAGCCTATTCTCTCCTGTCTCCTCGAGCCGGGAACCGAACGGCTCGAGAAATGTGGATCCACACAGAGCATGCCCGTCAGTAGTGTCCACTGCTGGCCACGCGGTGTGAAGGCGCTATTGTGCGGGAAGCTCTACGCCAGCTAGCGCCAGGGCACGAACAAGTACAGATTCCCATTCGCTTCCCAGTGGGGTCAAGGGCAGGCGAAGCGTTCCAGTCATTCGCCCCATTCTCGCAAGGGCCCACTTCACGGGAATTGGATTTGACTGAACAAATAGCGCTTGATTCAGCAGGTACACCTTCCGCGAGATAAGCCTCACCAGTGGGACGTCACCGTTCCTCGCAGCATCGCAGAGTTTTCGCATCAACCCGGGAATTACATTCGCAGTAACAGAAATGTTCCCCTTTGCCCCAAGCAACATAAGGGCTGCAGCGGTCTCGTCATCGCCACTGTACACAGAGAAATTATTGGGGAGCATGTGCAAGAGCTTCGTGCCACGTGCTATATCGCCGGTGGCATCCTTGAGTCCAGCGATTCCCGGGATTTCTGCAAGACGAAGAACGGTATCGTCTGCAAGGTCCACACCAGTACGACCTGGAACGTTGTACACAATGAGCGGAATTTCCACATTTTCCGCGATCTTGCGGTAATGCTGATAGAGACCTTCCTGCGTTGGCCTATTGTAGTAGGGCGTTACCGAAAGGACTGCGTCTGCACCAACATCCTTTGCGTACCTAGTAAGTTCAAGTGCTTCTCTCGTTGAGTTCGCGCCCGTTCCAGCAATGACGGGCAGACGGCCGGCAGCATGCTCGACTACCTCACGGACCATCTGACAGTGCTCCGAGGAATCGAGCGTAGCCGACTCTCCTGTAGACCCCATGACGACCAACGCCGAGGTACCTTCCTCAATGTGCCAGTCCACCATGGCGTGAAGAGTAGCGATGTCTAGCGTGCCGTCGATGTTCATTGGCGTCACAAGGGCAGGAACGCTGCCGGAAACAGGAACTCGAGTGAGCGAGGTAATTCCGAGCGTATTAGTCAATTCGTACTCCTGAGATGGATATTCTTGACGATGAGTGGTAAGAGTCGACGTGTTGTAGCAAGCTGCTGATGGAGGCCGGCCTCATGCCGAAGCGATTGAAGCCAATTCTCTCTTAAGGCGTTCGGCACCAACACGATCGACGACATCGACGAAGCGCTCGGCGTGGCTATCGCGGAGCTCAAGGTAGATCTTGATAAGCCGCTCGACGACAGCCGGTATCTGGTTCTCAGGCAGCGGAATGCCAATGAGTGTTCGAACGGCTACAGTGCCGACGTTGTCACTGCCTGGATCCACCTTCGAGAAGCCAGCGTTTTGATTTCCACCAATACTTACTTGGTACCACCTTTCTCCGGCCTTCTCGAAGCCAACGACTCCGATATGGCCAGTATGGTTGTGGACGCCGAGATCGGAGTTGCTGGCAACGCTCAAGTCGATTTCGCCGATGTCATGGAAGTAGTCCAGAGTATCGATTCGCTCGTGGATCGCGTTGGCGAGTGGGATCGACTCAAAATCTCTCCCTGCCGCGAAGCCGTCGTCGGTACCAACTTGCGAGCCAACATTCGGCGTGGAGAGCCCGATAATCTCGAGTTCGCGCCAGAGATCGTATAAATCAGAGCGACGAACGTCGGTCAGGATGAGATTCCTCTCACGAGAAATACGAAGCTGACCATGCCCGAATTTATCGGCGAGGTCTGCTACAGCTTCCATTTGGTCCGCCGTGATGTCACCTGCGGGTACGTCGCCAGCTCTGAGCGACAAGCTGACAGCGACATAGCCAGGCATCAGATGGCCGTGAACGTTGGATCGCTGCCAATGTGAGTAGCTACGAATCTCCTTCGGACTGGGAGGGCGTGGGAGGTCAACATCTTTCAGATCGGCATACTTTGGCCAACGGAAACGCAATGCGGCGGACATCACATGCGATTCATTGAGGCTGGCGACTCCTCCGCGAATGAGTTGCCACTGTTCTTCGACTTGCTGAGCAAAAACTCCGGGGGGCAGATCTCGAACCAGAGTCTTCAATTGAGGCGTACCCCCGCTGTCTTTGCAACGATGCACGTTGTAGACATGCAGAGTCGCTCGTAGGTAAGTGAGTAGATCCGACCATGCGAGGAACGGCCTGATTAGCGTACCTACTGTGGGCATACGTCCCATATCACCACCCACCCAGATGCGAAAACCGAGGCCTTCGTGTGACCGGACAGCCTCTAGTCCAATATCGTGAGCTCGCACCGCGGCGCGATCAATGGTCGCGCCACTTACCGCAACCCGGAACTTACGAGGTAACTGAGCGAACTCCGCGTGGCGAATTGACCATTGTCGGATTAGTTCGCTCCAGACAAGGGGATTGAGAATCTCATCCCGAGCGATACCGGAAAAGTTGTCCAATGTGAAGTGCCTGATACCGTTAGTGATGCCTTGAGAGGCATACATCTGTACGGCGGCGAGGTCTGCCAGGACATCGGGCGCGTCTTCTAGGCGGATCCAGTTGAATTGAATGCTCTCGCGCGTGTCAAAGTGACCGTAGGCACGGTCCCAACGCCGAGAGATGTCCGCCAGCTTGCGGAGCTGACCGGAACTCAGCATCCCATAAGGAATTGCCACGCGTAGCATCGGCGCGTGACGCTGGATATATATACCGTTCTGTAGACGAAGGCTGCGAAACTCATCGTCACTTATCCCCCCGGACAGGTAGCGTCGAGTTTGGTCTGCAAACTGAACCGAGCGCTCCTTGGCGAGGCGCTGATCACCCTCTTCGTAGATATACACAGAATGCCCTAACATTTGTCTCGCAGGCTCATTCGGGTTCACAAGGGATCCACTGCCGCCTACGATTTCATAGGGAAATTAGCGTAAGGTTGAATTGCTATGAATGACAGCATCAGTCAGACACGGAAGGGGCATAGCAGATCGAGGTGCCGATGGGTGCTTATCGTTTAGCTGAAGACGTTGGAGGATCAGGGAGCGAATTTGTATGTGTGAGTTCACCACCGACCAGCGTCTGGGATGATCTTGTCTGCGGTTGATAGTCTGTTCGCAGGGATACAAAATGGCTTATAGGTCGAAGCCGTTTAAGATTCTCAAGAGCTATGCATGGTTGCCATATCGCTGCGAGCCCAGCGATGCATCTCTGTAAGGAACCTTGCTAGTTACTGAGTGCAGCGACTATTCGCCCTAGCGTGGCAAGCGCCTTTTCAGAGCGCGCATCCCATGAATGCCCGTAGTTGAGCCGCAAGCAGTTTCGAAATTCTTGCTTCGCGGAAAAGATAGGCCCTGGGGCTGTGCTGATACCCTCTGAAAGCGCGTAGCGATGAACTTCCATAGCATTCACTTGCGGTGGCATCTCAACCCAAAGTAGATAGCCGCCATCCGGTCGAGTCGCACGCGATCCGGCGGGGAAATACTCGCCAATTGCCCGTACAAAGTGACTTTGCTGCGAGCTGAGTGTTTGGCGAAGGCGTCTTAGATGCTTATCGTAGCCACCTTTCTCAAGATAGGTGCCGATCGCTTCCTGTGCGGGAGCGGAAGACGCCAGCGATGTCATTAGCTTTAGATGACCGACCTTGCGCGCATACCTTCCTGGCGCAGTCCAACCGATTCGATAGCCTGGAGCCAGGCACTTAGAAAAGGATGAACAGTGCATGACGATGCCCGCCGTATCAAAGGCCTTTGCAGGAATCGGACGGTTAGCTCCAAAATACAGTTCTCCGAAAACATCGTCCTCAATGAGGGGGATATCGTATCTGGTTAGCAACTCTACCAGGGCTTGCTTTTTGGCATTCGGCATAAGGCTGCCAAGTGGATTCTGGAAGTTTGTCATGAGCCAGCAAGCTTGGGGGCGATGCCGCTTTATGGCGTTTTCCATTGCATCCAGTTCGACGCCCTCTCGCGGATGGGTGGCTACTTCGATGGCGTGGAGGCCAAGGCGCTCCAGCGTTTGCAATGCCGCATAGAAGGTGGGTGACTCGACGATGACGGAGTCACCTGGTCGAGTAACAGCGCCGAGGCACAGGTTGAGTGCCTCCAGTGCACCATTGGTGATAACGATGTCGTTGGTGTGAACTTGCAGACCGTCGGTGAGATACCGAAGGGCAATCTGGCGGCGGAGTCTCGCGCTTCCTGGCGTCATGTCGTCCACGCTGCTCCACGGGTCGAGCTTCTGCACGCTCGAGGCGAACACTTGCCCTAGACGCGCCAGGGGAAATAGCAAAGGGCTAGGGAAGGCGGATCCAAAAGGGACGACACTCCGCATCAAGCTCGACTCGAGTACCTCAAATACGTGCTCGCTCACGTCGAGTGAGATTGCCTCACCCATGGGACTCGGCGATGGCTCAGGCTCTGGGAGGATTTCCGTTTGACCTAGCGCAACGAAATAGCCAGAGCGGTCACGGGCCCGAATGAGACCTTGTGCTTCGAGTTGGTAGTAGGCTTGAAAGACCGTTGATGCGCTAATCCTGCGGCTCTGACTGCAGTGCCTTATCGATGGAAGTCGATCTCCAGGCTTGAGAACCCCATTGCGTATCGACTCTGCAATATCGGTCGCAAGTGTTTCATATAGCTTCATGTCAGTGTCTTTATTACATCACGCTACTGCGGCGCTTCGCCGCAGGGTCATCAAACAGCGTGCCACAAATGAGCGGTATCGCATCTAACTGCGGCTTTAGTCACGGGAAGTCTGGTGCCATTTTTTTCACCGTTGGTCTTCTAAATTGCGCGGTAGAATCAGGAAAATCCTATAGGGTTCGCTGGTCCGCATCAGGCGTTCTCTTACTCACAATTTGGTGGAGAGTGGACAGGAACCGTGCGATTTCCGTTTCCGTCCCAACTGAGATCCTGAGATGGTTTGGCATGCCATAGCTGCTCAAAGGGCGGACGATAATACCTGCGCGTAGTAGCGATTCGTAGATCGGCCTGGCGGGACGCTCGAGGTCGACGGTGACGAAGTTGGTCTTGCTTGGAATCCATGACAGACCTAACTGGCTAAGTCCACTATGGAGCAGGGCGAGGCCGAGTCGATTGCTCCGTAGACCTAGGGAAAGATGCTCCTCGTCGTCGAGAGCAGCACAGGCGGCAGCCTGTGCCAAGCAATTTACGTTGAACGGCTGACGGACCCGATGAAGTATCTGCGCAATGTGCTTTGAAGACGCTGCATAACCAATACGAAGCCCGGCAAGACCATAGGCCTTGCAGAAGGTACGACAGACGATCAGGTTGGCATGATGCTGTAGGTACTTGAGGCCGTCCGGTAGTTCCGGATCGTCGGCGTACTCAATATATGCTTCATCCAGGACGACTAATGTGCTCTTGGGTACTTTGTCCAAGAAGGATTCCAGCGCTTCTCGATCGAACCATGTTCCGGTCGGATTGTTCGGGTTCGTGATGAATACGATACGTGTATTCGCATCGACCGCTCGCGCCATCGCGTCGAGGTCGTGCCCCCATTCTTGCGCTGGTACTTCCCGGCCTTCAGCGCCAGTTGAGATTGTCGCCGACGCATAGGCTGAAAATGCATACTGACTAAAAACCGCATTACGTCCCGGTGCAAGGAAGACCTGGGCAATCAAGGTAAGTAGGCTATTCGAGCCGTTGCCAAGGGTGATGCCATCAACATCCACGCCAAAGCGCTCATGGAGCTTATGCTTGAGCCGATATCCGTTGTCATCCGGATAGCGCGTCAGGTTTCCAAGCTCGAACTGTATCGCCTCGATAACGCGTGTGCTTGGTGGCATCGACGTTTCGTTGCTTGCAAGCTTGATAATCTGCTCGGCGGGAATTCCGGTTTCACGCTGGAGTTCTTCGATTGGTTTGCCTGGCGTGTAAGGGTGCAAGCGTTGCACGCTGCTGACCGCAAGCGAGAGATAGTCGTTGCTCATGGCATTTCATTTCGTGGTGACATGCAAGTCATCCCAGCAGCTCAAGAGATCTGTAATGTGCACGATGGAAAGAAGACCCATTGCGCGTTGACGGAGCAGTCGGAAGGAGGGGATTGCGGTGCATAGAGTCAGTGGCCGGTGTGTTCTTTACGTAGGACGCTCAGGGTCATGCACCGGAGAAAAAGAAGGGCTAACTGTGCCTGTGGCGCGAGAGGCGGTCCAATAGGGTGCGTGGCTTGGCCCGGGCCTGTGAGAGAGAGTCCGCCGCATCGCGCCATCGTACGAGCGGTACAGATGACGAGGCCAGCAAGCTGGTGTAGCCGCATTCCAGGAGCACCGAAAATTGGTCGGGCAGTAAAGGGCCTGCTGCGCGAATGTCTCCCTGGTAATGATGGCGTTCGCGGAGCAACCGTGCCAGAGTGAAGCCGCGGCCATCGCGGGACCTCGGGAACTCGACAACAACGAGTTCGACGTGGTCGAGTACCCGTTCCAGCTGGGAGGCGTCCAAATCTGTTGTGACCCAAACACCGGCCGGATACGACTTGAATCGAGTGCAATAGTCATTCCACTGCACCAGTCGTATCACGCTAACCGGCGAATGCTCGAGTTCGTTCGTATCGGTAGGATACAGCCAGGGGTTGTCGATGCTGGACCCACTCTTGTCAATCAAATCCACGAAGAGCCTCCTTAAAAGTGTTAATGCCTAAACGACGATATGTGTCAATGAACGGCTCGTTCTCTTGGCGTACCTTGAGGTATATCTCAATGATCGACTCGATGACGGCTGGCACATCGTCGTAAGAGACTGACGGCCCCAGGATCTTCCCTACTGCGGCGTTCTCGTCGGCACTTCCCCCGAGCGTGATTTGGTAATGCTCCTGACCGCCTTTATCTACTCCAAGGACGCCGATGTGGGCTACGTGGTGATGCGCGCAGGCGTTAATACACCCTGAAACATTGAGCTTCAGTTCGCCGATTTCGCGCTGCTTGTCTTGGTCGAATCGCAATGCTATGCGCTGTGCGATGGGTACCGAACGAGCGAGAGCGAGGCTGCAGTAGTCAAGGCCAGGGCACGCAATGGAGTCCGAGATCATTCCGATGTTCGGTGTTGCCAGCCCTACTGATTCAAGTTCACTCCATAGCTCGTATAACTTGTCCAGACGTACATGTGGCAACACCAAGTTTTGCTCGTGCGAGACGCGAATCTCGTTAAGAGAGTAGGTCTCCGCCAGGTCCGCAATAGTCTCCATCTCATCAGCCCTGACGTCTCCAGGTATGCCGCCTGCGGGTTTGAGAGAGATTACGGCGCTGATATAGCCTGGCATCCTATGAGGATGCGTATTGGCCCGTGCCCAATGACGAAAAGTCGCGTCCGCCAGTATTGCCTTCTCGAGTGCATCGTTCGTTGCGGGGAATGATTGGAAAGCGGGGGAGACGAAGCGCCCTTGAATAGCCTGGATTATCTCTGGTTCTAGATACTGTCGATCATCAGGCAGACCGGCAAACTCTTGCTCAATCATCTCGATGAACTTCGCAGGTTTGAGTTCGCGGACCAGTATCTTGATACGGGCTTTGTAGATGTTGTCCCGGCGCCCCAATGAATTGTAGACGCGAAGGATCGCTTCTACGTAGCGCAAGAGTTCTCGCTCGGGTAGCCAGTCGCGCACCTTTGTCCCAACGATCGGCGTGCGACCCAGACCGCCACCGGCATAGATTTGAAAGCCAACTTCCCCTTGCTCGTTTTTTATGGCCAGAATACCGATGTCATGAAAGCGCACCGCCGCGCGGTCTATAGGACTACCGGTGATGGCGATCTTGAACTTGCGAGGCAGGTAGGTGAACTCAGGATGATCAGTGGACCATTGGCGCAGGATTTCCGCATGTACTCTGGGATCGACAACTTCGTCGGCCGCGGCGCCAGCGAAGTGATCAGTTGTCACGTTTCGCACGCAGTTGCCGCTAGTCTGTATGCAGTGCAAATCTGCGTCGGCCAGCACCGAGAGGATTTCGGGCGCGTCAGAAAGATGAGGCCAATTGAACTGGAGATTCTGCCGCGTTGTGAAATGACCGTAGCCCCTGTCATAGGCCCTGGCCACATACGCGAGTTGGCGCATCTGGATTGCACTCAGCGTCCCGTATGGAATCGCCACGCGCAGCATATATCCGTGCAGTTGGAGGTACAGCCCGTTCATCAGGCGGTAGATCTTGAACTCTTCCTCGTTAAGTTCGCCCGATAGGCGGCGAGCCACCTGCAATCCGAAATGGGCAGCTCGATCTTTGAGGAATTCCCGCTCGGTCGGGTCATATTGGTAGACGCCCGCATTTTCAACGCCGACTGGCACGTGGGGACGGGTTTGCACCGTCTGGAGACTAGGCTGTCGGCCAGCTTGTTTACCTAAGTCCGTTCGAACCGATGGGCCGCGCGAGCGCAATTGCTCCCGATAGTCCACCGGGATAGGCAAGCCGTCGACAATTCGAGCCGGCTGCGGGGTGGGGCTCACGACAAGGTTCGCAGCTTCTGCGGTTCCTGCCGCGATCTTCGCGCTATCAACATGCGTGTCGTCGAAGGCGCACGCTTCTGCCAGGGCCTCGACCCAATTGTGATTGGCATCCAGCCAGACCACAGCGCCGTCGTGAAGGCGATTGGCAGAAATCAGATGGTACTCAGTCATCTCGGTAACATAAATGTGATTAATAGACACCATAATGGCGTACTACCGCCCTATGACACGCCGATTCGACTACAAAAAATACATTCGTTCCATACGCTAATGCAAATGTATGTATAAAATTGCACAATGTATGTATATACTAGCTGCAATTGATGGGATTGACAACGCAAGGATAGTTACGCCCACAAGGGATAGGGCGAAAGCAGTGGCACGTATGGATTGGATCAAGCCACTCGGCGCTGGGCCGCGGTACCTACAGACCGCCGAGCTATGTCCGATTGAGGGGGGCGGGCGACCAGATACCGCCCCAGCGATTGCCTGGCGGCTGAACTTGGGGTCGACCTAACGACAGTGACGCGTGCCTACACGGAAGCTCGCCACAGAGGGTTGATCGCATCCTTTAGCGGACGCGGCTCGTTTATCGCAGCTGGCGGTGAGCCAGTCGACCACGAGCAAGTGGTGGATCTCGCGCTGAATACTCCTCCTCATCCTGCCAGCGGTGGCATGGCCGAACGCGTGAACGCCGGACTGACAGAGATGCAAGGACCATGCTAGATGCGCGTCGCAGAGATGTCGCCGCAGTGCTGCGAAATGATGCGCCGCCTCCTATCGTTACGATGACCGGTGGCGAGCGAACTTACCATCTTGGCGCCGCTTTCGAAGTGTCTCTGGCCGAGCTTGCGGACGTCGTATATTTCACCGTCGCATGACTCATGCGCCACATCATTGTGATAGTGTATGCGGGCAACAAGTACAGGGTGCTCAGCCTTGCAACGGAATGGATATGCGGATATGCAACGGTGCGGCCAACAGCTCATGCTAGACGTTCAGCGTGAAGCGCGTGCCCGGCAGACCTTGGCAAGATCCATTCTTCCCAGGGAGGCCTATGCCCATCCAAATGGCATCCACATTTGGCTGCGCTTGCCAACTCATTGGCACCGGGACCTGTTTGCTCACACGCTTGAGCAGCAAGGCGTCAATGTGGCTCGCGCGCGCATTTAGCGCGATGCCTGAGGCCAACGATGCTATTCGTGTTCCGTCGGGGGCTGCAAACCACGCCGAATTTGCGGGGCGTTGCAGCAAATAGCGAGGCTCCCTATTGACGACCATCGGCGTGGGCACATGCAATTGTGTGACGGTTTGGATGTCACGCGGCACGGGGAAATCCTATTTCCTGCAAGCGTCGCCAGTATCCTCCTCGGCGATCTCTCATCGAGCCTGTGGGGCCAGCCATAGGCCCTCCGGTCAGGTACCTCTGCATCACAGAAATCGTCGCCAGACGCGAAATTCTGGACATCATACATACAATTAGCATATATTTGTATGTATGGCGGCAGCAGCTGCCGACTAGCGGCTATCGCAGCCAATCCTCTCTGGCCTTCTTACATCTGTATGTCAAGTAACTTCCATTGCCAGTCGGCTCGCACGAAGCGGCAATTTCTGTATTTGATTACCGGCTGCGCTCTCTTTGTTGTTCTGTCCCTGGGTGCCCTCGTCTATGGTGTGTCTCGGCCACAGACCGACGGCGAGCAAGAGGGAGAGCGCGATGCGATTCGCAAATGCCGCCTCCGAAGCGAAAGCGTTGCTATGGCTCCTACATCCCGCAGATTTCAGGTTGAGGCGTGCCAGGAGATGGAAAAGCAGTTCCGTAGCAAGTTCCGGCAAGAGCCTTGAGTGTCGCGCCTGCCCGTGGAGCACTTCAGCATGTCCTTAACTCGCGAGCAGGCCGACGAACGGCTTGCTTCTTCTATACTCAGTCGCCGAGCCGCTTTGGCTCTGGTATGTCTGGCATCAGTTGCGATAGCGGGAGCAGGCGTTGGGCTATGGCGGTATTTCGGTGCTGGTGGTTTGGCGAGCTATTCAGAGCGCGCCGTGGTCTTTGGTGATTCTGATCTGCGTTTGCCGCCGGAGTTGGCTGGCGAAACCGGACGTATCCGTGTAGTGCATTTCTGGGATCCAGACTGCACCACCTGCAACAAGGAAACCGACGCTCATTTGAATTACCTCATTCAGATGTATCGCAATGCAAATGTCGATTTTTACAGCGTACAAAAGCCCAATACCCGTGGGCAGTTGGCACCGTTCCTGCAGGGTAAGCTCAAACCACTACCTCGGATAGAAGGGATGGAGCGGCTGCCTGCTAGCCCGTCGATGGCGATTTGGGCAGCAAACGGCAAGTTGGCCTACGCTGGTCCCTATAGTGAAGGTTTGGTCTGTAGCTCTGCCAACAGCTTCGTAGAACCAGTCTTGGACAAGCTAATTGCAGGTCAACAGGTTGAGCCGATGGCTATGATGGCCATTGGATGTTACTGCCTGTGGAATACTGGACCCGGTACCGGTGGGTGAGAGTCAAGCGACATTGCGATGCTGAGTAGGGTGATTACCAGGATAGAGGCAAAGAAAATCTTGCGAGCCCACTGCGGCTCGCTATCAGTTGCCCAGCCTGCGAGGCCCAGATGGAACCAGTAGATCCCACTCAGCAGGGCAACAAGCATATACACCTTGCCCGCATAGCCGAGCAAGCCCAGCACCATCGTGACACTTGTAAACGCTAGGATGTACAGGGCAATATGCCAACGGGCCGTGGTGAAGCCTTTGACAACCGGTAGCACTGGGATCGCCGCGGCACGGTAATCTTTTTCGCGGAATATTGCGATGGCGTACGAGTGTGGCATTTGCCATAGGCTGAACATGAGTAGCAGTGTAATTGCAGCCGTATCGAAGGTACCGCTTGCTGAGCAGTATCCGACGACGGGTGGCATGGCACCCGAAATGCTCCCGACAAGCGTGCCATAAATGGAATTTCGCTTGAGGTAAAGCGTATAAATACCCGCGTAGACAACATATCCCAGCAAGAGCATATACACGGGTAGCAGCTGCTGCGTCGCAAAGTAAAGAAGCCCGATTCCAGTAAGACCTAGCACGCCCCCGTAGATGAGTGCAGAGAGGATCGATATTTCACCGGTAACAATTGGGCGATTCCGGGTGCGCTCCATCAATCCGTCGATATCGCGGTCGACGACGTTATTAACTACGCAGCCTGAAGCAATTGTTAGCGCGACGCTCACGGCTACGAGGCAGCCCTGGCCCCAATCGATGTTCCCTCGTGAGGCGAGTAAGAATCCGCCGGTCACAGAGATCAGATTGCCGATCACGATACCGGGCTTGGTAAGTTGGAGCAGAGGGCGATACATGGTATTTGCCGGGTATAGGGTGAGCGCGCGCATTCTTAGGCTAATTGATCATCATGTTGTAGTGCATGCTCCAGATGATCCAGACTGACAGCGCTACGATGATGAAAAGAATGACCAGAGTAAAGACGAAGCTAATCAGATTCCAGCCTCCCTCCGAGGAACGGTTCATGTGCAAGAAGAACACTAGTTGCACGATGAGTTGCATGACGGCAAAGGCCACGAGTGTCAATAGCGTGGTCGGACGCGGCAAAACTGGGTGCATAACCAGCATGAATGGGATAACCGTGAGGATTGCAGACAGCACGAACCCGAGATTGTAGGACTTGGCGCTGCCGTGACTTTCGCCAGCACGGGTGCTCGCATTAGTTGCCATGGTCAGAATGCTCCGAAAAGGTAGACGATCGTGAAAACGCAGATCCAGACCAGATCAAGGAAGTGCCAGAACAGGCTAAGGCAGGACAAGCGCGTGGTGTTGGTGGCGGTCAGGCCACTGCGGGATACCTGGTGCAACACGACCGCCATCCAGATGAGTCCGGACGCGACATGCAAGCCGTGCGTGCCGACCAAGGCAAAGAATCCTGAGAGAAATGCACTGCGGTTTGGACCATGGCCCGCGGAAATGAGGTGGTGAAACTCATAGACTTCCATGCCAACGAAGACTGCTCCGAGCAGGAACGTTAGGCCCAGCCAACGTAGTACGCTAGGGCGGTCATGACGGTGCAAGGCGAGCATCGCGTATCCATACGTGATGCTCGAGAACAGCAGGACGAACGTTTCCACGAGCACAAACGGAAGTTCGAAGATGTCCTTCTGAGTCGGACCGCCTGCGTAGGCACCACTAAGCACCACGTAGGATGCGAAGAGCGATCCAAACAGGATGCAGTCCGACATCAGATAGACCCACAGCCCGAGGACCTTCGTCGAGCCGTGAACATGCTCATCGTGCCCGTGGGTATGCGTTCGTGTCGCTTGATTTAAGGCGTACGTGGTCATGGTCAGGCAGCCTTCCTTTCGTCAATGTTCAAGCTCACATTTTCAATGAGCGCGATTTCTTGGGGGGACACGAAGTAGTCGGTGTCGTCGTCATAGGAACGGATGATGAGGGTGAGGAGTGTGGCAATCGCACTTGCAGAGGCCAACCACCAGATATGCCAGACGAGCGCGAAACAAAGGATCAGAATGAACACGTTCAAGATGAACGGCACACCCGAGTTGCGCGGCATGTGAATCGGCTCGTAGTGTGCGGGACGAGCAGGTAGGCCTCGCTTCTTTGCTTCATGGAACGCATCGATTTCGTCCGCACGCGGAATGACCGCGAAGTTATAGAAAGGCGGAGGCGAGGAGGTCGCCCATTCCAACGTGCGCGCATTCCACGGGTCACCCGTATAGTCGATGTTCTCCTTGCGATCCCGAATGCTGACAATGAGTTGAAGAACCAGGAAGCCAATGCCTGCGAGAACAAATACGGCGCCAACGAAAGCTACGTATATGTAAGGTGTCCAAGCTGGGTTGTCATAGTGGTTCAGGCGGCGCGTCATGCCCATGAAGCCCAGCATATACAGCGGCATGAACGCCAGATAGAACCCGATGACCCAGCACCAGAATGAGTACTTTCCCAGGCGCTCGTTGAGCTTAAAACCAAACACCTTTGGGAACCAGTAGTACAGTCCGGCAAAGTAGCCGAACAGCGCGCCGGCGATGATCACGTTATGGAAGTGGGCTACCAGGAACAGACTATTGTGCAGTAGGAAGTCTGCACCAGGGATGGCGAGCAGCACACCTGTCATGCCTCCAATGGTAAAGGTGACGAGAAACGCCAAGGTCCACAAAATGGGCGGGGTAAATTCGACACGGCCGCCGTACATCGTGAACAACCAGGTGAAGATCTTCACACCGGTAGGAATTGCGATGATCATCGTCATGATGCCAAAGAATGCATTGACGCTCGCGCCGGAACCCATGGTGAAGAAGTGGTGCAACCACACCAGGAATGACAGGATTGCGATAGCCAGTGTCGCGCCGACCATTGACTTGTAACCAAACAGCTTCTTGCGGGCGAACGTAGCAGTGACTTCGGAGAAGATACCAAAGGCGGGAAGGACGAGGATATATACCTCAGGGTGGCCCCATGCCCACACCAAATTCACATACATCGTGGGATTTCCGCCCAGTGCGTTAGTGTAGAAGTGGAAGTCAAGGTAGCGGTCCAGCGTCAGCGCTCCCAACGCGGCGGTCAGGATAGGGAAGGCTGCGATAATGATGATGCTCGTGGCAAACACCGTCCAGGTGAAGATCGGCATCTTCATCAGCGTCATTCCAGGAGCGCGCATGCGCAGGATGGTGACGAAAAGATTGACGCCTGTTAGTAGGGTGCCAAGTCCTGATGCCTGTAGCGCCCATATGTAATAGTCCACGCCTACGCCTGGGCTGAATTCGATATCTGAGAGCGGTGGATAAGCAACCCATCCCGTCTGTGCGAATTCGCCTACACCAAGGGAAAGCATGACCAGCGCGACGCCGACGACGAAAATCCAGAAGCTGAAGGCGTTCAGGAAAGGGTAGGCCATGTCGCGCGCACCAATTTGCAGCGGAACGATGATGTTCATCAGCCCGACGATGAACGGCGTCGCGACGAAGAAGATCATGATCACGCCATGCGCCGTGAAGATCTGGTCGTAGTGGTGTGGGGGCAGGAAACCTTCGCTACCGGGGCCAGCCATGGCCATTTGTGCTCGCATCATGAGAGCGTCAGCAAAGCCTCGGACCAGCATGACGATTGCCACGAGCACATACATTATGCCTATGCGTTTGTGGTCAACAGTTGTCAGCCAGTCTCTCCACAGGATTTTCCATTTTTTGAAGTATGTAATTGCAGCCAGTAGCGCAACGCCGCCAAGGAGGATGGCGGCCAGCGTAATCGCGATGATGGGCTCGTGCAACGGAACGGCTGCCCAAGTCAATTTACCGAACATGAGAGTCTTACTCCTTATTTGCCGTCGTTGCGCCAATGTCCAGCGCGGCGTGAGTCAAGCTTTGTTTGCCGGAGTCGACGAACTGATCAATCACCCTCTTGAACAGACCTGGCTCGACCCGCGAGAAATGCACGACACTGTTCGCCTGGCTGGGTTTGGCGACCTTCAGGAACGCGTTGTAATCGAGAGCGATCGGCGAGGTTCGAACTTGTGTTATCCAACGTTGAAAGTCCTCTTCGCTCGTTGCGTGGGCGGTAAAGTGCATATCCGAGAATCCGGGGCCGCTGAAATTGCCAGATATGCCCCGGTAATCGCCCTTCTCATTTGCAACCAGATGCAACTTCGTGCGCATTCCCGCCATGGCGTAAACCTGGCCACCTAATTGAGGGATGAAGAAGGTATTCATCGTAGAGTTGGACGTGATGCTGAACGCTACCTGGCGGTTCTCGGGGAACGCCAGTTCGTTGACGGTAGCGATACCGAAGTCTGGATAGATGAAGACCCATTTCCAGTCGGTGGCGATGACTTCGACGCGGATGGGCTCGCCGCCCATATCCAGCGGCCTGTATGGATCCAGCTTGTGCGTTGACCTCAATACAATCCCCGCAAGTATTGCAATGATGATCAGCGGGACACCCCAAACCACAATCTCAATACCTGTCGAGTGTGCCCAATCGGGCGTGTATTTGGCCTGAAGGTTGCCGGCCCGATATTTCCAAGCAAAGATAAAAGTCAACCCAATGGCTGGGATGACGACGAACAGCATCAGTCCGATGCAGGTGACTATGAGGTCACGCTCGGCCAGTCCGACGCTCCCCTTGGTGTTGAACAGCACCCAACTACAGCCGTTGAGGCTAGCTAGCGCCAGTGCCGTGAGCGCGTAGCGAAAGTACGTCCTGCAGATATCTCTCATGCTATGACCTTGCTTCGACGAGTCGACTCGAAAAGATTGGGGGGGGGGTAATTGAGCCGGGCGCGCAACCCTAGAAGTGGGCTCCCCCAAGCGACTTGCCGGTAGCCAGGCCCACAGCCTTGAAGATCCATACATATTCATCATCAATCCATACACTAGTCTTGAGATTTCATATTGCCTGCGTTATTGTATGGCAATATTGATTGTATGCAAATCTGAAATTGTCTGGATCACATGTCCGCTGCCAAGAGACCTCGTAGCTCGAACCTGTCCTGGGTCCATCCGTTGGAAAGTGGGGCAGGGCCGCGCTACATGCAGATTGCGCGGCAAATTGCAGGCGCCGTCGAAGGCGGCGTATTGCGGCCGGGCGATCGGCTGCCGCCACAGCGCGAGTTAGCACAGTTGTTGAAAGTGGACCTTACGACCGTAACGCGGGCTTACTCGGAGATCCGACTTCTTGGATTACTTGACGCACAGGGTTCGGGAGGCTCGTACATCACCTCTCGGATATCGACAGTCGAACCTGCCGACGGAGCGATTGACGTGAGCATGAATGCTCCTCCATTGCTAGCCGGCCCCCTTCCGGTGCGGCTGCAGCGCGCTGCCAGTACGCATGTGGCATACCGCGCAAGCGAAGACGTTCTTATGAGCTATCAGGTAGGCGCGGGCACCAAGGCTGATCGAGATGCCGGAGCCTTGTGGCTCAAACCAATGCTCGGCAGAGTTGACGGCCAACAGATTATTGTCTGCCCGGGCGCTCAGTCGGCCCTTGCCGCACTACTCCTGACACAGACGCGGGAGGGGGACACAGTCGTCGCTGAACCGCTGACTTACCCGGGATTCCTCGCAGCTGCGCGGCTGTTTCGCCGCAACGTCGCTCCAGTAGTTTCGGATGCGCAGGGAATGCGCCCAGATGCACTGGAAGCGGCGTGTATCAAGCATCGTCCTGGTCTGATCTACTTAACGCCAACGATCAAGAATCCGACGGCCACTACCATGACCGAACAGCGTCGTCGGGACATCTACGCAATTGCTACCCGATACGGAGTCGGCATTGTCGAGGACGATCCGTATTGGTTGTTAGCCGGCGATGCGCCTCCGCCAATCGCCACGCTGATGGGGCGCAGCAGGGGTTCACCCGTTTTCTATATTTCGACCTTGTCGAAGTGCTTGTCGCCGGGGCTGCGTACAGCGTATCTTGTCATGCCGCCATCAAGGCCGATCGCGCCAGTACTTGACGCACTACGGTGCATGGTTTTGATGCCAGCCGGTTGGATGACAGCGATGGCGACCCAATGGATTCAAAGTGGAGGAGCCCTCAAACTACTCGGTGCGATTCGCGAGGAACTTGCCGCTCGTCAGCATTTGGCAGCGTCGATCTTGCCGGAGGCTGCAGTGGGGCACCCCTACGGCCTGCACCGCTGGTTGCCGCTGCCGTCGTCTTGGGATCAGTTCCGACTGGTGCAATTCGCTCGAGAACAGGGGCTGGATGTGACGGCCTCATACGCGTTTGCCGTGAGCGAAACTGTTCCGAATGCGGTGCGCATTTCGCTTGGAGGCGCAGTGGAGCGAGTAGTGCTTGATGCGGGACTCCGAAGGCTTGCGGCCATGTGGTCCGATAGCGCACCTCAGCGATCCTTCAATGTGATGTAGTGTAAGTTGGGGGAGCAGCCCCGCGAGCCAACATACAGAAGCTGGTCCGTGCACTTGGTATTCCAGTGTCACTGAGCGTTGATACTGGGCTCACACCGAGTCAATCGTCTGCCAACCTCTTATTCGATCAGATTCGGAACCTGGGCACGCGCAGGGTCAGCTAGACGACCCTCGTGCCTAGTGCCGCGGCACAGGGGATGAGTGATAGCCTGATATCGTTGCGACGTGCCATCAATGGGGAACCAGTGGATCTCGACGCGGACCCCGCCGTGCGAGGTGCACGGAGCTTCGATTTCCTGTTCAAGGTCACATCGCATAGGGCGTTTAAGACGGCGCTCTTGCCTAAGGCTGGCACGGCAGCTCGACTGAATGGCGACGTCCTCCTCAAGTGGCGGTCGCTATTCCGGCAGGAATCCTTCAACCGTCGGACATGCATATCGACATCGGTTGGGTTCTCGAACTGTTGTGGCATACATGCGCCTGGCGTGGATGCCACATTTTCTTCGGCGCGCGCGATTGACCCCTTCATGCCCTTTTCGCGCGGTGTGAGGTCAAAAGTGGCGCCATAAGCGAGCATCGGGCGGGATCGTTCTATCGACATGCTGTCTGGCATCACCAGTATTAGCTTGTAGCCCTTGACTGCAGCCACCATCGCTAGTCCGATGCCGGTGTTGCCGGATATGGGCTCGACAATCGTGCCACTGGGACGCAGCACACCACGGCGTTCGGCGTCTTCTACCACTGATGGATACTTTGCACCTTCATGGTGATCTCCGTAGTCCGACGCGGACCGCCCGGTCGGCCAGGATTTAATGTGCGCTGTCCTCCGATCGCACATTCCCAGCCAAAAGTGATTTCTCCAGGGCTGCGCTAGCGGCGCCGATACAACTCACTGCCCCAGCGACTTCAGCTTCCGAAACGGTCAACGGTGGCAGCAGACGAACAACATTGTCCGCAGCCGGTACGCAGAGAAGCTTTTCGGCTGTGAATTGCCTGATGACCTCGGAGACAGGGATGTTGCATTTGAGTCCGAGTAACAATCCGCTCCCTCTCACCTCGTTGAACAGTTTGGGGTGGTTAGCTACGATCTCGCGTAGCTGACCGATCAGGACGGCACTGGTCTGCTGGACTCTCTCGAGAAATCCAGGGGAAAGAATGATACTAAGTACTTCGCTTGCAACTGCCATTGCGAGCGGATTGCCCCCAAACGTACTTCCGTGGCTGCCTGAGGTCATCGCTGAACCTACTTGCTCCGTCGCAAGACAAGCACCGACAGGAAAACCGGCGCCAAGCCCTTTTGCCGTCGCAAGAAGGTCTGGCAAAACGCCTTCCGCTTCGTAGGCGAAGAAGGTGCCAGTGCGGCCAATGCCAGTCTGAACTTCGTCCAGCATCAAGAGAATGCCATTTTCATCACATAGCTCGCGGAGATAGCGAAGTTCACCCGGGGGAAGGGAGCGAATCCCACTTTCCCCCTGAACAGGCTCCACGAGAATTCCAGCGGTTTCCTCGCTTATCACTCGTTCGAGCGCCTCTCTGTCGCCGAGAGGAACGTGGTCGAAACCTGGAGCCTTGGGACCAAAGCCCTCCAGATACTCTGCTCGACCGGTCGCTGCGAGGGCGCCTAGCGTCCGCCCGTGGAACGCTCCTTCGAAGGTGACGATCCGATAGCGATTCGGCGAACCGTTCTTGTACTGAAAGCGTCGGGCTGCCTTGATGGCAAGTTCAATGGCCTCAGCTCCAGAGTTCGTGAAGAAGACGCTGTCTGCAAAGCTGGCCTCGCAGAGCATCTCTGCGAGCCTCTCCTGAACAGGAATGGTGTAGAGATTTGATACATGCCAGAGCTTTTCCGCTTGCGTAAGGAGGGCTTTCTTCAGGCGGTCGTTGTTGTGCCCAAGCGCATTAACTGCAACCCCAGAAGCAAAGTCCAGGTAGGCGTGGCCGTCCTCGGTGTATAGCCAGGATCCTTCTCCGCGCGCGAAAGCAAGCGAAGACCGATTGTAGGTGGGGAACAGACGTGATGACATTGCTTGGGGGTAGAGGGACGTTTAGGGGGCGGGTAATCGAGGGTAGTGGCAGGGAGATGCTCGCGTATGTAGTATCTGGCCTAAGCCTTGCGTTCAAACTCTTTCATGAAGTCAACGAGAGTAGCGACGCCCTCTAAAGGCATTGCGTTGTAGAGGCTTGCGCGAATTCCGCCTACCTTCTTATGTCCTTTGAGGTATACGAGGTCAATATCGCGAGCTTTTTCGAGGAACAGCTCTTCTAGGGATCTGTCGTGAAAATGAAATGGAACGTTTAGCCGTGAACGGTATGACTTATCGATGTGGTTGTAGTAAAGGCTGCTCTTGTCAATGCAATCGTAGATGAGTGAAGACTTAACCTCACTATTTGCATGCATTGCGCTTACTCCACCTTGATCGCGGATCCATTCGAATACGAGACCAGCGATGTAAATGCCGTATGTTGGCGGCGTGTTATACATCGAGCCATGTTCGGATACCAGGCGCCAGTCAAAGGCAGAAGGGCAGTAAGGGTGCGCGTGACCAAGCAAGTCCCTGCGCACGATGACCACAGTCACACCGGCAGGGCCGATATTCTTTTGAGCGCCAGCGTAGAGAGCGGCAACGTGCGTGAAGTCCACAGGCGCAGACAGAATATTGCTAGAAGCGTCGACAACAATAGGGCTTGAGTTGTATTTCGCTATTGGGTCGAGATCCAGGATCTCAACCCCTTCGATTGTCTCGTTCGAACAGACGTGAAGGTAGGATGCACTCTTAGAGAAGGTGCTTGCTGTAATATTTAACTGGCTAAGCGGAGCCCTACCGTCTAGGTGTACCGCGCGGTTAGTCCTTCCGTACTTCATCGCCTCCTGCTCGGTTTTCTCTGACCACGTACCACTGACGATGAAGTCTGCTTCCGGCCGACTCCGATCAGCCAGGCTCATCAGATTAAGGGGAACAATGCTGTTCTGAGCGATGCCTCCTCCTTGCATGAAGAGGATGTCATGAGATTGTGGTACGTTCAGAAGGTCGCGCAGGGTTTCACGTGCACATTCAATAATTTCGGAAAAATGGGCACTTCGATGGCTTATCTCCATCGGACCAACCCCTATGCCCCTGTAGGACAGCATCTGAGATGCAGCGACCTCCAAAACCTCTGTCGGCAACATGGCGGGACCAGCAGAGAAGTTATAAGCGCGACGAGCCATACTAAATACTTGAGAGCAATCTTTTGTTAGGCGAGGCCTTGCCCGTCTGCGTGCTACGACAGGGGATGCGATGTTGACAGCCCTAGGCTCTCGGCCGTTTTGCGAGCATGTCGATTCAGTCTGATGTCGCCAAGAGTATCCAGCAGCCTTCGCGGTGAGAAGGCTCAGTCGATCTGGCTCGGACCATATCAGTTGAAGATGCTTTCGGCTGGTGGGACAAGGAAGCACTGATATTTGGATCTTCGGTACCCAATTGAATTGACTGCGAACCGTCGGTCAGTGACGAAAGCCAGCACCGGACGTGAGGAGTCGATGTAGCGCAGGTGGGCTGCCGTGGTGCTGACGGTGCCGCAGATCATGCCGTTAGCCTCGTGCTTCTTGAGCATCATCGCGCCGATCGCCGTGGTGCCGCGGCGCATTTCCAGCGTGGTCTACTGAGGTGTGATGCGCTCGAGCGCCATCATGCGGTAGGTGTACAAATAATCGCGGAAACGCTCGCCGTGCTCGGGGTTCACTACGGTGAAGTCCACGTCCACGCGCAGGCCGAAGCGTTCGATGTGGTGTGCCAGCATGGCTGGACGGCTGACCAGGATCGGGTTGGCAAGTTTGTCCCCCAAGGGTGAGGGAGCTAGCGCTCGCAATTTTGGGGTGATAGTGACCCCTTGACTTCCGCTTGTGACTTAGTCAGCGGGAGGGTGCTTCGAATCGCTATCCTCCCTGCCGTACGGCAAGGGGTCTGACCCGTTCCCTTCTAAGGTAGTGAGTTAAACTGCACCCGCACGGTGTCAGTTTTCCGCAAAATAGACCATATCAGCACTGAGAGGGAAATCAGCACGTGAAACAAATTATCTCCGCCTCAATTCGGGGGGCGAGGAGAGGCACAACCAGCTGATCGGCTACGACGGAGAAGGAAGCTCAGTCCCAACATTCAAAATGCCACCTAGACGACCATCGAGGACATGGCAGGCTGTTCGGCCAAGAGGTCAGCCACAATCTGGAGACTCTTGCGTAGATCTTCGCGTGTGCCCGGAGCGCCTAGACTTAGCCGTATGGCTTCGGGTGGGGCATCTATGGCAAATGCATCACTTCCCACGACGCCAACTCCGAGAAATCGCAGGCGTGCCGCGAATTCAGCGCGAGTCCACGGTGCGGGAATCGGCAACCACAGGTGAAAGCCCTCAGGGTTTGCCACGTATGCATTTGACGGCAGCAGCGATCTAGCAATCGCCTGGCGGAAGGCCGTTTCATTTCGGATGGCGCTGACGACAGCGTCTGCCGTGCCATTTTGGATCCACCGTGATGCTATGGCAGCTGTGAGTGGGGAAGCGACAGACGTAACGGAACGTATGGCTCCAGCTAGGCGCGTCGCAGCGCGAGCATCCGGGGGGATGACGTAGGCTATCCGAAGTGCTGGCGACAGGCATTTGGCTAGTCCGGCAATGTAGTACACCATTTCGGGAGCCAAGGCTGCGAGTGGCATTGCCGGATGTCGCTGCAATATGCCATAGGCATCATCCTCAATAATCGGAACGCCATGTTTGCGGGCTACTGCCACAATTGACTCTCGTCGTTCGATTGGCATCGTCGCAGTTGTCGGGTTGTGTAGCGTTGGGGTGCAATAAAGAGCCTTTGGCTTGTGAGTCTGGCACGCGGCATCAAATTCCTCGGGTATCAGCCCGTTCTCATCCATTCCAATTGAGATCAGGCGAATTCTCAGGTGCGCAGCGAGAGACCGAAAGCCAGGGTAGGTGAGTGCTTCGGCGCAGATGCAATCTCCAGGCGCAGCTAGCAAGCCAGCGACAGCGAGGAGCGCACCCTGAGTGCCAGGGCAAACCATCACACGATCAGCGGACGCCGTCGGAATCCTGGGCGACAACCAGAGCGCTCCTGCTGCTCGGTCCGCGGCAGTGCCACCCGCCTCCTGATATCTGAGGAGTAATTCAAGTCCGCCAGTTGCTTCGAGACTAGAAATCCCGCTCCACATACGGGCGACAAGGCCGGCGTCATCAAAACGAGGAGGCAGGTTCATGCTCATATCAATAACGCCAGTCGAGGCGGGCTGTTCGCTCACCTGCGACTTTGGGCGAACATAGGTCCCTTGGCCGACGCGGCCTTCCACCAGCCCACGACGGCGTGCTTCCGCGTATGCGCGGCTGACAGTTGTGAAGTCAATCCCTAGCGCGTCCGCAAGGCTGCGTTGTGGCGGGAGGCGAGTACCTGCTGATAGTGCTCCTGACAAAATATCTGACGCTAGCGCGTCTGCAATCGCCAAGTAAACGGGACCATCGGACTTTCTGACCACCGGCGCCCAGGAACCGCGCTCCGTAATCCTTGCCATCACATCCCTCCTAGATCTTAATGTAGGGATATTGTAAGGGATGCGGAATGTTCAGAGCACACTTGGCATTTGGTCAGCTCGCTGGCCGCGCCTGACTAGCCCTGGGGCGTGAGCGCCTGCAGGCGATCGCGGATGACAGGTTGCGCATGGCGCCGGCACGTCTGCAGAAATTTGGACGCCCGATATTGCTTCGGAACCGGCAAGCTCTTCAGGTAGTAGCGGTGTCGTTTCTATTGACTTTGCATGCACACCTAGCGGTCGCATCGCACCATGCCGGCTTACACCAGGTCTTCTTTCTGGGCTCCAACGGTGAGGCGACCTGCACCAGTTCAGTCAGCTGGTTTCGGCCGAAGTACTGCGTCAAAATGCTCCTGGCGAATCGCTTGCTTGCCTAAGGGGGAGGCCCAGTACCTGTTCATCGTGGATGGGGACTTCGCCTATGACCGCGCAACCCTTGTATGAGCGCTTGTCGAAATCGTTGCCCTGAGTTGGCGGCGGCTGCGCCGTGACGAACGTGGCTGGCAAACGACTGTTGCTTTCGACCACTCAGCGGCGGAGTACTCCAGGCTGTCAGCCCAGCACGGACCCATCGACTTCAACCTTGATCATCCGGAGGCGACCGACATGGGCCTGTACGGCAACATAGTTCGCGCTTTGGGGGCTGCCATTGCCGCGCACGGAAGTTGCCTGTTTCTTCGATCGGAATTGACCGCATAGTGTATGCATGCTTTCTTGTGGATAAAGTGCCTGCAAATGCTCATTTATGCGTCATAGGACGCGGCCGGTTCCGCTGCCCCGCCACCACAAACGGCGACATGCCCAGGAGCTGCTCAAGCGAATCGCCGTGGTCCATTCGTATGTATTCGCCGATGTCGCCAACGCTTGCCGCATCCGCGCTTTGGCTTGAGGAGCCTCCGTTAGATGCCTCTTCCTGTCCGAAGAAAATCGGAAGGAAGAGTGATGATTATCTCGCTAACATACCCCTTGTCCCGCGTACAACGACATTAAGCAGCCACTGGGCTGACCGTAGATTTGAATTTCGGCTCCGTTCCTGGCGACGGACAACCCAGCTCAACTCCGCGTAGCGCGGTTTCGCTGAACTAGCGCGCGCAATGTCGGGGGGGCAACCGCACAAGAGGTCCTCGTGCTGCGTCACGATGAAACGGCTGGATGGGCGGGCACCGTGAACTGAAAGATTGCGCCACGGGGCACGTTCGCGCTCGCCCACAAACGGCCCTCGTGGGCTTCGATGATCGAGCGGCAGATGGACAGCCCCATCCCCAGGCCGGTGGACTTGGTCGTGTAGAACGGGGCGAAAATGCGCTCGGCGTCGTCCGGGGTCAGGCCCGGCCCGGAATCGCTCACCGCCACCAGCACGCCGCCAGTGTCCGACCGGCCCGTGCTGATCCGCAATTCCCGCACCCCATCGCTGACACCGCTCATGGCCTCCATCGCGTTGATGAGCAAGTTGAGGAGGACTTGCTGCAACTGGACCCGATCGCCTTGAATGAGCGGCAATGGGTCCGCGAGATGGGCCTGCACCGAGGCGCCGTGCTTCGATGCTTCGCCACGGGTGAGCTCGATCACCTCGCGAATGGCCTGGTTGATGTCAAACGGTTCTTTCCTTGGAGGCGCTTTTTTGACCAGTTCACGGATGCGACCGATCACAGCACTCGCCCGATAGCCGTCGTTGACGATACGGTCAAGCGCCTGCCGGACCTCCTCCACGTCAGGTGGCTGGGCGCCCAGCCACCGCAGCGCAGCCTTGGCGTTAGTCACCGTCGCGGCGATCGGGTTTTTGACTTCGTGCGCAATCGAGGCCCCTAGCTGCCCTATCGTGGCGACGCGGTTCGCATGGGCCAACTCAGTCTGCACTTCGAGATAACGCCGCTCGCTCTCGCGGACGTGTTCCTCCCCCTGCCTGCGGTCCGTCAGATCGAGCACGAATGCAACACCTTCCATCCGGCTGGCTTCGAACGTGGCCGCTCCGACCAGGACGGGTACACGGCTGCCGTCCTTTTTGACAAACTCTTTCTCGAAGGGCTGCGCGCGCCCCGTCTCCGCGATCTCTCGCAGCGCTCGTTCGTCGCCTTCGCGCCATTCCGGCGGGGTAAGATCCCGCCAGCGGATGCGACTCGCGACCAGATCGTCACGCGCGTAGCCCACCATGCGAAGAAATGCGTCATTGGCCTCGAGGATGTCACCCGCGACATTCCAGACGACGATCCCGATGATGTTGGCGTCGACGAGGCGCCGTATTTTCGCTTCGCGCTTCACGAGCTCGTGGTACAGATGGGCATTCTCCAGCGCGATGGCGGCCTGCGAGGCCACCAGCCGCAGTACGGCGATGCGATCCGGCGTGAACACGCGGGTCGTGAGGTTGTTTTCGAGATAGAGCGCGCCGGTGAGCTTCGCCTGATTCATCAACGGCAAGCAGAGAATGGAACGCACACCACGCAGACCAATGTAGGGATCGGCGGCAAACGCCGGATCGGCCGCAGCATCGTCGAGGATGACGCTCTCCCGGGTCCGCAGGACGTAATAGAGGACGGACTCCGGCAGCAACGCCGCGGTCACGGGCTCGTCGTACAGATGTACGGCGACGGCTTCGCCGCCAGTCGTCGCTTCCGCGATGATCCGTTGGTCGCCACCGTTCGGAAGAATCAGCAGACCTCGTTCGGCGCCGGCCTGTTCAACCGCCGTACGCATCACCATCTCGATCAACGATTCCAGGACGATGCCACCGGAGACCGCCTGCGACACCTTGATCACGGTTGCGAGGTCGAGGTGTTCGACCGGCGTGGCGATCATGCCCGTCGGGTCGGGCGCAAGTGCTTCCGTCCTGAGGTGTGGATGCATTTGCTCGAGTTGCCGCACCTTCCCCTCGGCACGCCAGCGCAGGTAGCAGTAACGCGCGTTGCGCAAATAGGTTTCGGCGATGACATCGAAATCGCGCACCGCGTAGAACTGTGCCGCGCGTTCGTTGGCAAGCGCCTCGACATGCAGGAAACCGTTGGCGCGTGCCGTGCGGATGGCATGTTGGTAAAGGCGCATCGCGTCCAGGTCGCGGCCTTCGATCCGGGCGACCTCGGCGCCCACCAGCGCGGCGCGGTTCTCGAAATTCTCCGGGCAATTCTTCGCCCAGACCATCAGTTGCCGGTGATGCGTACCCAGCGCATCGAGGTGTTGCTGTCGCTCGCCAGCCAATGCGGAATCACAGCAGGCGGCATGAGACAGCGCGCCGTAGAAGTGATACTCGGCTTCCTCAAAAAACGAGGCCGTGGTCCAGAGCAGCGCTTTCGCGTTCACCGCGGCATCCATCGCCGCAGCGTGGTCGCCGGCGATACAGCGCGCCTGCAGCTTCCGGATCCAGTACCAGCACGCCGCAATCGCCAGTTCCGGGTTTTCCGCGAAACGGCGCTCGATGCGAAGCTCGTCAAACTTCGCATCATCAAGGCAACCGAACCTTGGCGTGAGACCCCGGAGCGTCCGAATCAGCGCGACTTGTGTGGCGATGATGTCGATGGCAAGGCCGAACCGCGATTTCTCCGCGAACGCGAGGCCGTGTTCGGCTTCGTCCTGCGCCTCGGAGAGCGGCTCGCC
>NZ_FMYZ01000016.1 GCF_900101625.1 Cupriavidus sp. YR651
GTGTCTTGCCTGGTATAGCGGTTCGCCGCCTTGTGCCACGCTGCTGCAAGCACAACCCAATCTTTACTACACCCCTATTCGCCGCGCTGAGTCCTGCTCAGCCCGGCAACCCCTCATGCCTGGTGACCATAGCGAGTCGGAACCACCCCTTCCCATCCCGAACAGGACCGTGAAACGACTTTGCGCCGATGATAGTGCGGACTACCCGTGTGAAAGTAGGTCATCGCCAGGCTCTTATACCCAGAACCCCCAGCCCTCAAAAGCTGGGGGTTTTGCTTTGTGGCCGCAGTTCCCGCGTTATTACGCTTGCATGTCGGTAACGCCCACGCGGGCGCGTGCCAATCGATGTAACTCTCTCTGAGAGCATTCCCATGCTCTCTGCCCTATTCAAGCTGCCATTCAAGCAGTCTTCAGTTCACGTCTTCCCTGCCGTTAGTCCCAATCGCTGAAACCGCAGCAATGTCGCTGCTGTTGTATTCAGGGTAGCGGAGCATTCCTGCGCAGAAATGCATCTGATATGTTCCTCCCAAGCGCCCTGAATTGGCGCGAAGCAGTCTGCAACAGCAACGCCGCGGCGCCGAAGGGCCCAGAAGCAGGAATGTTGGGATTCGACGAACGTGACGAGATTCGGGGTTCAGGGGGTTACATGGTGTTGGCCATGAAGTTTCTGCCAGCGCTGGCTGGCGTTGCAGGCATGCTGTTGCTTGCGGGATGTGCGTCGACAGCAGGGAGCCCACCCGCAGAGTCGGCGAAGATGGCGGTAGTCTCCAATGTGGATTGCAAGACGTTTGGCACAAAAGCCGGCATGATGACTGCCAGAGGAAGCGCAGCAGCGGATCCACTGGAAATCGCGAATCTCCTTGGTCGACCCGAGCAGGACGCCGGCGGCGATGCCGAAGCGGAGGCAGACCCTACTGTCACCGCGGCGCCGGCGCTTTCCCATCTACCGCTGTTCTCGACATCCGAGGGCGCATCGCGGCTACCCGCGGGCTGGCAGCCCTGGACGGTCAATCGGAACAAGCTCCCGACGCAGTACTCGCTGACAGAGGTTGATCAGCGTCTGGTCTTGCATGCCCAGGCCGACAGTTCCGCTTCCGGCTTGTACGTTCCACTCGCCCAGCGCGATGCGGGCACGCTGCGCTGGATGTGGAAGACGCGGGACATCATTCGTAGCGCGGACAACGGCATGGGCCAGCGTGAAGACGCGCCGCTGCGCATCTTTGTGGCATTTGAGGGGGATCGCAGCACGTTGCCCCTCCGTGACCAGCTGATGTATGAGATGGCCAGGATCACAACCGGTCGCGAAATGCCCTACGCGACGCTGATGTATATCTGGGGCGGACGTCGACCGGAAGGCAGTGTCGTGAATAATCCGCACACTGACCGCGTGAGGATGATCGTTGTCGATTCGGGCACGCGCCATACCAACGAGTGGCGTTGCCATGAGCGCGATCTGCGCGCCGACTATCGGCAGGCATTTGGTGCCGATCCGGGCAAGGTTGTGGCCGTCGGCATCATGACCGATACCGACAACACGAAGAGTCGCGCCGAAAGCTGGTACGGCGACATCGCCCTCGACTGAACGAGCACAACTCTGCGACGAACTAGGCTATGACGGCGCTGTCTTCCAGCGCCAGTAGCGCAAACGACGCCAGCCAGTGCGTGGCGACATAGTGACCCCCAACAGCCTGCGGCAGTGACGCCTCGAGGTGATCCGACCACGCTCGGACAGCCAGCGACTGTAGCGGCGACGGCAGGGCAGGGCCCAGCAGTCGCCAGCACCATGCGCGCGAAAGATTCAGCCCGTCAAGATGCGACATCTTCGGATCCGTGCGATCCGCCACGACCACCGGCGTCAGCCAGGTCGCGAGTTCCGCCTGGCCAGGCGAAAACATCTCCCACCAGTCACCGAATCCGCAGTCGTCCATGACCTGCCGCATCAACACGGCCTCGATCAGTCCGCCGGAGAGGAATTCGTCACCGCCGGGTTCGTACCGTGCAGGGTAGCGCTGATCGTGCCCGAACCAACGATGTGCACGGCGGACGATCGCCTTGCGCAACGCAACGTGTTGGTCTGCCTTCGCATAGATCAGCGCCATGACCAGCGCGAAAGCGCTGTTGAAGTGTGTTCCGGTGCGGACAGGAAAGTCGGCGATATCGATGTAGTCGATCAACCGCTGCGCCAAATGACCGGACAGCGGCGCGCAGGCGGTGGCCCATCGCGCGGCTTGCGGATCGGTCGCGCCCAGCGCATTCAATTCCGCCTGCAGCCGCAACATCCACGCCCAGCCATAAGGCCGCTCGAAGGTGCGCGAACCCGGGCGTTCGAAATACTCAAGCTCCACTGCAATGGACTCGGGGCGAAACTGGATTTCAAGCGCCTCCCGAATGCGAGGCGCGACGTCTAGCCCCGGGCGCAATGCCAGCAGCCGCACCAGCAGCCAGTGCATATGCACGGATGAATGCCAGTCGTAGCTGCCGTAGAAAACCGGGTGTACTGCCGCAGGCTCGCCGATGTCCTCGGAGCTGGTCATCAGGTGGTCTACCTTGTACGGATACCGGCGCACGATATTCTCGAGCGCCACCCTGGCAAAGCCTTCCGCCGTTGCATCGTCCAGCAGCGTATGCGTCATCGCCCCGTTTTCCTGTCAGAGCTTTCTGAATGTCAGGCCGGAGCCAGCCACTTTTCCACCAACTTGACGAAGAACGTCGAGCCCACTGGCAGAAGCTCGTCGTTGAAGTCGTAGCTTGGGTTGTGCAGCATGCACGGGCCCATGCCATGACCCGCCTCGCGGTGCGTACCTTCGCCATTGCCGATGAAGAGGTAGCAGCCCGGCTTCTCCTGCAGCATGAACGAAAAATCCTCCGCACCCATGGTCGGCTCGACATTGGCGTCGACGTTGGCGGGCCCCACCAGTTCGCCGGCCACACCCACGGCAAACTCGGCCTCGGCGGTGCTGTTGATCGTTGGCGGATAGTTGCGGTGGAATTCGAAATCGATCGTGCAATCGAACGCCGAAGCCACGGCGCGTGAGACTTCCTCCATGCGCCGCTCGATCATGTCCAGCACCGGCACGGTGAATGTTCGTACCGTCCCGCCAATCCACGCCTGGTCCGGCACGATATTGGTCGCATCTCCGGCGTGGAACTGTGTCACGGAGATCACGGCGGTATCGATCGGGCGCTTGTTTCGCGTGATGATGCCTTGCAGCGCCGACACGATCTGAGCGCCCGTGAACACCGGGTCGAAGCCGTTGTGCGGCATGGCAGCGTGCGCGCCCTTGCCGTGGATCACAATCTTGAACTCGTTGCTCGACGCCATCAGCGGGCCCGCCGTGGTGCCGAACGCTCCCACCGGCATGCCCGGCCAGTTGTGCATGCCGAACACGGCGTCACACGGAAAGCGCTCGAACAGGCCGTCCTTGATCATTTCCCGCGCGCCGCCGCCGCCTTCCTCGGCGGGCTGGAAAATCAGGTGAACCGTACCGTCAAAGTTGCGATGCTCGGCCAGATAGCGTGCCGCGCCAAGCAGCATCGCCGTGTGTCCGTCATGGCCGCACGCGTGCATCTTGCCGTCATGCTGCGAACGATGGCCGAACGTATTGGCTTCCTGCAGCGGCAGGGCATCCATGTCGGCGCGCAGGCCGATCGACTTGCCGCTGTTGCCATTGCGAATGACGCCGACCAGGCCCGTGGTGCCCAGGCCGCGATGTACCTCGATGCCCCATGATTCCAGGCTCTTCGCCACCAGGTCCGCCGTGCGCTGCTCCTGGAAGCAGAGCTCTGGGTGGGCGTGGATGTCGCGTCGGATCGTGCGGATTTCGGCTTGCGCCTGGAGGATTTCGGGGATGAGTTTCATGATGCCGTACCGGGCGATGGAATACCCCAGATCATACGATGCCTGTCAGCAAAGCGCCAAAGCATGCACCTGTCGTCACGTTTTCGTGCATTGCGGCGCGCCGACGGCGACCTGCCGGCACGCATCCGCCGCCGATCGCATATCGATACGTGGCGCAGCGCAGCATGGGCCAGCGCGCCGATCCCGGGTGGGTTTCCCCGCATGGCGGAGCCCCTCCACTGCTGGAACAGTTCATGCTTGAAGTGCCCGGCCGGCCGCGTGTCGTCCGTCATGCAGAACTGCCGCACCAAAATGCGGCGATTCTCATTGACGGCAGCCATGGCCGATCCTTATCGTCATTTCAAGACATCCCACAGGGAGAATCGCGCGATGTCCCTTCGCAACGTCAAGACGGCAATCGGCAAGACGGTTGGCGCCGTTCTGCTGACAGGCGCCATCGGCCTCGGCCTGGCCGGGCCCGCTCAGGCGGTAGATCTCAAGATCGCCATGAGCTCGCCGCCGACCTCAATGGATCCGCATTTCTATAACCTGTTTTCCAACATCAATGTGTCCGAGCACATGTTCGATACATTGGTGAAGCTCGACCCGGACAGCCGCATCATTCCGGGCCTGGCCGAGTCCTGGAAACTCGTCAACAACCTGACCTGGGAATTCAAGATCCGCAAGGGCGTGAAGTTCCACGACGGTTCCGAACTGACCACGGAGGACGTGGCCTGGTCGCTGGATCGCCCTTCCACGATTCTGAACAGCCCCGGCAAGTTCGACGTCTACACAAAGGCGATCATCAACAAGAAGGTCATCGACAAGTACACGATCCAGCTCACGACCAATCAGCCGTATCCGCTGATGCTGAACGACCTGACGTCAATCTTCGTCGTGCAGAAGAAGGCCACGCAGGGCCTGACTTCCGACGACTTCGCGCAGGGCAAGGGCATGGTCGGTACCGGCCCGTTCAAGTTCGTCAGCTATGCGCGCGACGACCGGGTAGAGCTTGTGCGGAACCCCGACTACTGGGGGCCGAAGCCCGCCTGGGACAAAGTGACGCTGCGCTTCATCCCGAACCCGGCCACGCGCCTGGCGGCGCTGCTCTCGGGCGATGTGCAGGCCATCGAGAACGTGCCGACGCCTGACCTGCCCAAGGTACGCCAGGACCCGAAGCTGTCGTTCTTCTCCAAGATCTCGCACCGCGTGATCTACCTGTACTTCGATGCCAAGCGTGACAAGTCGCCGTTCGTCACCACCAAGGACGGCCAGCCGATGGACAAGAATCCGCTGAAGGACGCGCGCGTGCGCAGTGCCATCAGCATGGCCATCAACCGCCAGGGCATCAAGGACCGTCTGATGGAGGGCCTGTCCGAGCCGACCAACAACCTGGTGCCGCCTACGCTGTTCGGCTACAACCCGGCGCTGAAGACGGTGAAGTACGACCCCGAGGGCGCCAAGAAACTGCTTGCCGACGCCGGCTACCCGAACGGCTTTGGCGTGACGCTGCACACGCCGAACAACCGGTACGTCAACGACGAGAAGATCGCCCAGACCATCGCCCAGAACCTGACGCGCATCGGTATCGCGACCAAGGTGGAAGGCATGCCGATGGCAACGTACTCGTCCAAGGGCATCAAGCACGAGTGGTCGTTCGGCCTGCTCGGCTGGGGCGCCCAGACGGGCGAGGTGAGTTCGCCGCTGCGTGCGCTGCTGGCATGCGAAGATTCCAAGAAGGGCTTCGGCACGACCAACTGGGGCGAATACTGCAACCCCAAGATGGACGTGGTGCTGGAGAAGGCGCTGTCCACCGTGGATGACAACGAGCGCTCCAAGCTGCTGCAGGAAGCGACCGCCATTGCCATCAACGACGGCGGCATCATCCCGATCCACCAGCAAGTGACCACGTGGGCCACGCAGAAGGGCATCACGTACGTGCCGCGTACCGACGAACGCACCTACGCGCACAACTTCAAGCCGCAGTAAGCTGGCGGCGGAAGCCGGACCGGCGGCAGTCCTCACCGGGACTGCTGCCGGCAACCGGCTCCGGTATGATCGCGGCCCCGGCCCGGCACGATTGCCGAGGCGGCCGGGGCGACTTAGGGGTGCTATCAAAAGGAAGCGCTAGCGGGACCACGGCAACGACGCCAGAATCTTTTTGATAGCACCTCTTAACCCACGTTACCCACCGTGGGTCGCGAACACGCTGGCTGCCAGTAGCGGGCGCCGGCGAAAGGAAAGTGTCTCGAACATGCTGGTCTTCATCATCCGGCGTCTGATGCAGAGCGTGGTTGTGCTCCTGGTCATGTCGCTGCTCGTCTTTCTTGGCGTCTTCGCCATCGGCAACCCCGTCGACATCCTGATCAGCCCGCAGGCGGACCAGGAAGACATCAAGCGCACCATTGCCGCCCTCGGCCTCGACAAGCCGCTCTGGGAGCAGTACTGGATCTTTCTGCAGAACGCGCTCCACGGCAATCTCGGCACATCGTTCGCGCATGGCACGCCGGCGCTCAAGCTGATCTTCGAACGCATGCCGGCGACGATGGAGCTGGCCGTGTGCGCGATCACGCTGGCCATCGTGCTCGGCATCCCGCTCGGTCTGTGGGCCGGCCTGCGGCCGAACGGCGTCGCGGGCAAGTCGATCATGACGGTATCGATCCTCGGCTTTTCGCTGCCCACATTCTGGGTGGGCCTGATGCTGATCATGGTGTTTGCCGTGCAGCTGGGCTGGCTGCCGTCCAACGGTCGTGGCGAGACTGTCCGTGTGCTCGGCATCCCGCTCTCCTTCCTGACCGTGGATGGCATTCGCCATCTGATCCTGCCGGCGGTCACGCTGTCCTTGCTGAACATCGCCATGGTGATCCGGCTCACGCGCGCCGGCACGCAGGAAGCGATGCTGCAGGACTACGTCAAGTTCGCGCGCGCCAAGGGGCTCTCCAACAGTCGTATCGTCGGCGTGCACGTTCTTAAGAACATCCTGATCCCGATCGTCACCGTCATCGCACTGCAGTTTGGTTCGATCATCGCCTTCGCCATTGTCACGGAATCGATCTTCGCTTGGCCCGGCATGGGCAAACTCATCATCGACTCGATCCAGTTGCTGGACCGTCCGGTGATCGTCGCCTACCTGATGGTGATCGTGACGCTGTTCATCCTGATCAACCTGATGGTCGATATCGTCTACAGCATGCTCGATCCGCGCGTGCGCATTGCCGACAACAAGGGTTGAGCCATGAGTACCACCACCGTATCCCAAGACGCGGCAAAGCCGGCGGCCAGCGCGAAAGAGCAGACGCCGTTCCGTCGCTTTGTCCGGCAGTTCTTCGAAAGCAAGCTGGCGGTGCTGGGGCTGGTGACGCTACTTGTCATCATCCTGATCGCGATCTTCGCGCCGTGGCTCGCGCCGCAGAACCCCTATGACCTGGCGACGCTCGACGTGCTTGATGCGCGCCTGGCGCCGGGAGAGCAGGCCGGCAGCGGCATGACGTTCCTCCTCGGCTCGGACGAGCAGGGGCGCGATATCCTCTCCGCCGTGATGTACGGCCTGCGCATCAGTATTGGCGTTGGCGTGCTCAGCACCGTGATCGCGTTGTTGCTGGGTGCCACGCTGGGCCTGCTGGCCGGCTTCCTGGGCGGCCGCACGGAAGCATTCATCATGCGCGTGGCGGACTTGCAGCTGTCGTTCCCGCCGATTCTTCTGGCGCTGATCCTGCTGGCATTCCTGCGCCCCGGTCTCGGCAATATCGTCATCGCGCTGGTCGCCGTGCAATGGGCGTACTACGCGCGGACCACCCGCAGCGCGGCACTGGTGGAGCGTCGCAAGGAATACATCGAGGCGGCCACTTGCCTTGGCCTGCCGCCGGGCCGGATCATGTTCCGGCATTTGCTGCCCAACTGCCTGCCGCCGCTGATCGTGATCGCCGCGCTGCAGGTGGCTTCGGCCATCACGCTGGAGGCCACGCTATCTTTCCTCGGGCTCGGCGTGCCGGTTACGGAGCCGTCCCTCGGCTCCCTGATTTCCAATGGCCAGCAATACATGCTGTCCGGCAAGTACTGGATCAGTTTCTTCCCGGGCATCGCGCTGGTCCTCACCATCGTGGCGATGAACCTCGTCGCGGATCAGTTGCGCGATGTGCTGAACCCGCGCCTGCAAACGCAATAACGGACCAGGAGCGAACATGACTCAGCCAACCCTGGTCGTCGAACATCTCAGGACGCAGTTCTTTACGCGCGCCGGCGTGGCCAAGGCCGTCGACGACGTATCGTTCTCCGTCGCGCGCGGCGAGATCATGGGCCTCGTCGGCGAATCCGGTTCGGGCAAATCCATGACCGGCTATTCGATCATGGGACTGATCGACCCGCCCGGCAAAGTCGTCGATGGCCGCATTGCGCTGACCAGCCGTGACGGCGTGACGCGCGACCTCCGCGCGCTCACCCCGGCGCAGCAGCGCGATGTGCGCGGCAACCGCATCGCGATGATCTTCCAGGACCCGATGATGACGCTGAACCCGGTCCTGCGCATTGACACCCAGATGATCGAGGCCGTGCGCGCGCACGATAACGTCAGCAAGGCTGCCGCGCGCGAGCGTGCCCGCAATGCGCTGGCCCGCGTGGGGATCCCATCGCCGGACGAACGCCTGCTGGCCTACCCGCACCAGTTCTCGGGCGGCATGCGGCAGCGCGTGGCCATCGCCATCGCACTGCTCAACAAGCCTGATCTGATCATCGCCGACGAACCGACTACGGCGCTCGACGTCACCATCCAGGGCCAGATCTTGTATGAGATGCAGACGCTGTGCCGGGAGTCGGGTACGGCGCTGATCTGGATCACGCACGACCTGTCGGTGGTGGCCGGCCTGGCCGACAAGGTTTGCGTGATGTACGCCGGGAAGATCGTGGAAGCCGGCGACGTGCGCCAGGTGCTTGAGCATCCGGAACATCCGTACACCCACGGGTTGATCGGCTCGGCGCCGTCGCGCAACCCGCGCGGCACGCCGCTGCGCCAGATTCCGGGCATGACGCCATCGCTGCTGAACCTGCCCGGCGGCTGCTCGTTCCGCGAGCGCTGCCCGTACGCCACGGATATCTGCAAGACCGAGCCGCCGCTGGGATTGTCGCCGGACGGCCGCAGCCTGCGTTGCTTCCATCCGGTCCTCGCCCAGCAGGAGGCAGCATGAGTGCGCCAGTGATCGATCCCCTCGCCAACGTCGCCGCCAGTGATCCCATGAGCGTTGCCACGGACACGCCCGCCGACACCGCGACACCGCCGGCGCCGCTGCTGGAGCTGCGTGGCGTGTCAAAGCGCTTCGTCAAATCGCTCGACGTCGCCGCAAAGATCGCCAACGTGTTTGGCGCAAAGCAGCGCGTCGAAGTCGTCCACGCCGTGGACCGCGTCGACCTGTCCATCCGCACGGGCGAGGTGGTCGGCCTGGTCGGCGAGTCCGGCTGTGGCAAGTCCACACTCGGCCGCATGGCGGTGGGCCTGCATTCGCTGACGGAAGGGGAGCGCCTGTGGCGCGGCACGGACCTCGACCGTCTGCCGCCGGACAAGCGGCGCGAAAAGCAACTCGCCATCCAGATGATCTTCCAGGACCCGTACGCCTCGCTGAATCCGCGGCTGCGTGTGCTCGACATCGTCGGCGAGGCGCCGGTGGTGCACGGCATGGTGGAAAAGGCTGCGCAGAAGGCCTATGTGGAAGACATGCTGGTGCGGGTGGGCATGGACCCGACCGTGCTGCGGCGCTTCCCGCACCAGTTCTCGGGCGGGCAGCGCGCGCGGATCGGCATCGCCCGTGCGCTGGCCGTGAAGCCTGAATTCCTGGTTTGCGATGAATCGGTCGCTGCGCTGGATGTGTCCATCCAGGCGCAGGTGCTGAACCTGTTCATGAGCCTGCGGGAAGAGCTGAACCTGACGTACCTGTTCATCAGCCACGACCTGGGCGTGGTCAAGCACATCAGCGACCGCGTGGTCATCATGTACCTGGGGCGCGTGGTGGAGTCCGCGCCGACCGAAGACGTGTTCGCCGCGCCCAACCATCCCTACACGCAGGCGCTGCTGGCGGAGGCCCCCAAGCTAGAGGTCAGCAAGAAGACCTATGTGGCGATCCGTGGCGAAATTCCGTCGCCGCTGCATCCACCGACGGGCTGTCACTTCCATCCACGCTGCCCGCACGCGATGCCGCGCTGCAAGGAGGAGCAACCCGTGCTGAAGGAGATCGCGCCGTTGCGGTTCTCGGCGTGTCACCTCAACGACATGGCCTAGCGCCACGCATCGCCGGCCGGGGGCTGCAGGGCCAACAAAAAAGGGGGCGCTAGCCCCCTTTCTCTTTGGCGATGTGCGGAATCAGCGAATCACCACGCCCCGCGAGTTGATGATCGTCATCTCGACGAACTTGGAACCCACGTGGTTGTCAGGCGAAAACTGGATGATGAAGCCGCCGAGATCGACGTTGCGCATACTCTCCATCGCCGTGACGAACTTGTCTCGCGTCAGGTCGCGTCCGGCGCGGCGCAGGCCTTCCACGAATGCCTTGGCGGCGATAAAGCCCTCGATGCTGGCGTAGTCGAAGTCGTTCTGCTTGCCGGTGGCCTGCAGCAGGCGCAGGTATTCGCGCACCACCGGCAGCGTGGCGTTGCCCGGATGCGGCATCACCTGCGAGATGATCACGCCGCTGCCCTGCGGGCCGACTTCCTTGGCCAGCGCCTGGGTGCCCACGAAGGAGACGTTGTAGAACTGGCCGCTGTAGCCCCGGCGCAGCGCTTCCTTCACGAACGCGCCCACAGTGCGGTATGCGCTGATCAGCACGATGGCATCGGGCTTGGCCTTCATCGCCGTCTGCATGGCGTCGCCGATCTCCACCGTATTGCGGATCACGCTTTCCTGCGCCACCAGTTGCACGCCGCTGTCAGCTGGCAGCGACTTGATGGCGTGCTCGATCCCGGCGATGCCGGCCTTGCCGTAGGCGTCGTCGTTGTAGACCACGGCCACGCGCTTCAGGCCCGTGGTGCGGATCTGGCGGATGATCGCGGCGGTTTCCTCGTCGTAGCCGGCGCGCACGTGGAACACGTAGCGGCTGCGCGGCTCGCGCAGGGATTGTGCGCCCGTGAACGGCGCAAAGAACGGCACGCGCGCCTGGTTGGCCAGCGGCACGGCGGCCTGGCTGGTCGGCGTGCCCACGTAGCCGAACAGCGCAAAGACGCGATCCTCTTCGATCAGCTTCCGGGTGTTCTTGACGGCCTCGTCGGGCTCGTACATGTCATCGAGCGCCTTGAGTTCGATCTTGCGTCCGAACACGCCGCCCTGGCTGTTGACGTAGTCGAAGTAGATCCGCGCGCCGGCGTTCATCTGTTTGCCGAGCACCGAGGTGGAACCGGTCAGCGCGGCCGACTGGCCCAGCAGGATGGTGTCGGCGGTCACGCCCACCTCGCCAGCCGTGGTGTTGGCGGCAAACGCGGCGCCAGGTACGCCGCAAGCGCCGATGGCGAACGCCATCAGCAGGCCGGCAAGGCGCCGGCGCTTGACCCCTGATTGCAAAACCATGTGAATCCCCGTCAAAAAATCAAAGTTCTTGTTGCTTTGCTTCGGAACCCCACGCCGCCTCTGCCCGGTCTGTCGCCGGTGCGAGGTTCCGGCCTGGGGCCGGACCGTCCGGCGGCTTGCCGGACTGCGCCGGCACATCATAATCGAATACAATCGGAGCCAAACAATTTCTCCCGGTCCGGGACCTCCGGGCGAGGCCGTTGCGCCACAGACATGCCGGCAAACAAGCCGCCGCCGGACTCCCCGGCGTGAATTGTCGACTCCCCGCGCGGGCCGCCCGGGTCCCGCCTGCCGGGCGAATCCGATCGTATTTCGCCCCCATCTTCCGCCTGCCGACACCGCCATGGCCACCCGCATCGTCCGCGCCGCCTGTCCTCACGATTGCCCCGATACCTGTGCATTGCTCGTCACCGTCGAGGACGGCCGCGCCGTCAAGGTGGCGGGGGACCCAGACCACCCCGGCACGCAAGGCGTGCTGTGCACCAAAGTGTCCCGCTATACGGAGCGGACCTATCACCCCGACCGCCTGCTGACGCCGATGCGGCGCGTGGGCCGGAAAGGCGAGGGCAAGTTCGCGCCGATTTCCTGGGACGAGGCGCTCGACGAGGTGGCGACGCGCCTGTCGGCCATCGCCGCACGCGATCCGCAAGCGATCGTGCCCTACAGCTATGCCGGCACGATGGGCCTGGTGCAGGGCGAGAGCATGGCCCCGCGGTTCTTCCACAAGCTCGGCGCCTCGCTGCTGGACCGCACGATTTGCGCGAGTGCCGGCGCCACCGCACTGCGCTATACCTATGGCGCCAGTGTCGGCATGGACATGGAGCACGTGGCTGATGCGAAGCTGGTGATCATCTGGGGCGGCAACCCGATTGCCTCGAATCTGCACTTCTGGACGCGCGCGCAGGAAGCCAAGCGGCGTGGCGCCATGCTGGTGGCCATCGATCCATATCGCTCGCTGACGGCCGAAAAATGCCACCGCCACATCGCGCCGATGCCGGGCACGGACGGCGCCTTCGCGCTGGCGATGATTCACGTGCTGATCCGCGATGGCCTGCTGGATCAGGACTACATCGATCGCCACACGGTGGGCTTCGACGCACTGCGCGAGCGCGCGATGGCATTCCCGCCGGCCAGGGCGGCCGAGATCTGCGGCGTCCCCGTCGAGGACATCGAGTGGATTGCCGGCCTCTACGGTCAGCTGGCGGTGCGCGAGCGCCAGCCGGTGGCCATTCGCCTGAACTACGGCATGCAGCGCGTCCACGGCGGCGGCCAGGCCGTGCGCGCCGTGGCCTGCCTGCCGTCGCTGGTGGGCGCCTGGCGGCATGCCGCGGGCGGCCTGCAATTGTCGACGTCCGGCTTCTTCCCGGTCGACAACGCGGCGCTGCAGCGCCCCGACCTGCTGCCGGACTGGCCTGGCTTGCCGCGCACCATCAACATGAGCACGATCGGCGATGCGCTGCTGGACGACGGCACCACGGGCCATGGGCCGAAGGTCGAGGCCGTGGTCGTCTACAACAGCAATCCGGTGGCGGTGGCGCCCGAATCCTCGAAGGTGGCCGCCGGCTTCGCGCGCGAAGACGTGTTCACGGTGGTGCTGGAGCACTTCCGCACCGATACGGCCGACTATGCCGACATCCTGCTGCCGGCCACGACGCAGCTCGAGCACGTGGATGTGCACAAGGCCTACGGCCACACGTACTTCCTGGCCAACAACCAGGCCGTCGAGCCGATGGGCCAGGCGCTGCCGAACACCGAGATTTTCCGCAGGCTGGCCGCGCGCATGGGCTTTACCGAGCCGTGCTTCGCCGACAGCGACGAAGCCATCGCCGCGCAGGCCATCCAGCGCGGGGACAAGCGCGCCGACGGCATCAGCTGGGACAGTCTGAAGGCGCAGGGCTGGCAGAAGCTGAATCTCCCGGCCGCCCCGTTCGCCGAGGGCGGCTTTCCATCGCCGTCGGGCAAGTGCGAGTTCTACTCGGACACGATGGCGCGCGAGGGGCTGGACCCGGTGCCGGCCTACGTGCCGCCGTATGAAGCGCCGTCGTCCGCACCGGACCTGGCCGCCCGCTACCCGCTGGCGATGATCTCGCCGCCGGCGCGCAATTTCCTCAACAGCTCCTTCGTCAACGTGGACAGCCTGCGGGCCACCGAAGGCGAGCCGCACCTGGACATCCACCCGGTGGACGCCGCCGAGCGCGGCATCGTCCACGGTGCGCTGGTGCGTGCCTACAACGACCGCGGCAGCCTGCAGGCGCGGGCTCGCGTGACCGATCGCGCAAGACAGGGGCTGGTCGTCGGCTTGTCGATCTGGTGGAAAAAGCTGGCACCGGATGGCAAGAACGCCAACGAATTGACCAGCCAGCGGCTGACGGACCTGGGCCGCGCGCCCGTGTTCTACGACTGCCTGGTCGACGTCGAGGCGGTGCCCGTGGAGGCAGCAACCGAGGCGGAGGTCCTCGCGTCATGACCCGGTGGCCGGCCCGCCGGCGCGTGGCGGGTGCCCTGGTGGTGCTCGTCGCGGCGGCGCTGGCGGCCGGTTGCGACACGCTCGGCTATTACTATCAGTCGATCGGTGGCCATCTGGGCGTGATGGCGCAGGCGCAATCGCTCGACGACGCCATCGCCACGGCAAATGGCGCGAATGACGCGCGCCTGGCACAGCGGCTCACGCTGGCCCGCCAGATCCGCGACTATGCGTCGCGGGAACTCAAGCTGCCTGACAATGGCAGCTATCGCCGCTACGCCAACCTGCATCGGCCCTATGTGGTGTGGAGCGTCTTCGCCACGCCCGAACTGTCGATGGACCTGCGCAAGTGGTGCTTCCCGGTTGTCGGCTGCATCACGTATCGCGGCTACTACGCCCAGGCCGATGCCGATCACTACGCCGAGGGCCTGCGCCGCGAGGGGCTGGAAGCCTACGTGGCGGGCATCCCGGCCTATTCCACGCTCGGCTATTTCGACGATCCGCTGCTCAACACCTTCGTCTACCTGCCCGAAGGCGAACTGGCGCGGCTGATCTTCCACGAACTGGCGCACCAGGTGGTCTACGTGCGCAACGACACGGCTTTCAACGAATCCTTTGCCACGGCCGTCGAGGTGGCCGGCGTGGAGCGCTGGCTGGCGCATGCGGCGTCGCCGGAGGCGCGCGCCAGCTATCAGATCTACGACAACCGGCGGCGCCAGTTCCGCGCCATGCTGCTCTCCACGCGCGACAAGCTCGTCGCGCTGTACCGGTCCCCGCTGGATGACGACGCCAAGCGCGAGGGCAAGGCGCGCATCTTTGCCGAACTGCGCGAGTCGTACGCGCGCACCCGGGCGGAGTGGGGCGGCTACAGCGGCTACGACCGCTGGTTCGACCAGCCGCTGACCAACGCGCACCTGGCTGCCGTGGCCACCTACCAGCAATGGGTGCCGGCCTTCACCGCGCTGCTGGCGCAGTCCGGCGGCGACTGGGACCGTTTCTATGCCGCCGCGCGCAAGATCGGCGACCTGCCTGCGGCCGATCGCGACGCAGCCTTGCGCCGGCTGGCACCGCCCGCCACCGAGGTGACGCCGCTTTCGGCCCGCACCGAGGCAGACAAGGCCGATACCGGGCGGTAGAAACCGACGCCGTTCGGGCGCATCCGTCAAGCCACGTGTTTCCCGATGGTGGCGCGCGCGGCGCATGCGAAAATTGCGCCCATGCCTCATGTTCCCAGGAAACTCGGCGCCACTCCGCGCGCCACGGAAGCCGTCACGCTGGCCGACGATGGACCGGCGCGTTCGCACGTGGCCGAGCGGCAGGAAGCGCGCCGCCGCCAGATCCTGGATGCCGCTGCCCAGCTCTTCTACACCAAGGGCTACCCCGGCATGACGATGAACGATCTCTGCCGCGCCCTCGGCGTGACCAAGCCCGCGGTCTACTATTACTTTGCGGACAAGAACGAGATCTTCGACATCCTGTGCCGGGAATCCGCACAGACCTGCCTGCCGGTCATCCGGGAAACCGCCGACCCGTCGCTACCGGTGCGCGAGCGCCTGCATGCCTGCCTGCTGGAGATGGCGCGGCGCTGCGTGAGCTGCCACATGGCGGCCGCGCTGAGCTTCCGCGACAACCAGTACCTGAAGCCGGACACCGTGGCATGGCTCAACAACATGGCGCGCGACTTCTATCGCGACCTGTATGGCCTGCTGGAGGAAGGGCGCGCAGCAGGCGTGTTTGCCTTCGGCGACGCGCGCGTGACGGCCCATTCGATGGGCGGCGTGATCGGATTCATGTACACGTGGCACGAGCCTGGCCGCATGGAGACCGAAACGCTCGCGCGGGAGTTGGCCAGCAACATGATGAAGCTCGTCCTGCCGAGCTGATCGCCGCCGTGCGGCCCGTCCGGAACCCTAGGGGTATTCCCTCGCTTACCGCGCTGGGTGACGCATAATTCACGATTTCTGCGATTCGCTTCGTGGAGGAGTTCGTCTAACGTGTTGTCTTTCAGGGGCTCGCGCGTTTAGCATTCCCCAAAAATCGAACGACCATTCAGAAATTCAGGAGACGGTATGGAAAAGCTGTGGCTGAAACAATATCCGGCAGGCGTACCGGCTGAAATCGACGCCAGCCAGTTCCGTTCGCTCGCCCAGTTGCTCGAGGAGTCGTTCCGTACCTACGCTGACCGGCGTGCGTTCATCTGCATGGACCGCGCCATGACCTACGGCGAGCTGGACCAGTACTCGGCGCACTTTGCCGCCTGGCTGCAGTCCCGCGGCCTGCGCCCCGGCGCGCGCGTGGCCATCATGATGCCCAACGTGCTGCAGTACCCCGTGGTGCTCGCCGCCGTGCTCCGCGCGGGCTACGTGGTCGTCAACGTCAACCCGCTGTACACGCCGCGCGAGCTGGAGCACCAGCTGAAGGACAGCGGCGCCGAGGCCATCGTCATCCTGGAGAACTTCGCGGCCACGCTGCAGGCCGTGTTGCCCGCCACGCCCGTCAAGCACGTGGTGGTGGCGAGCATGGGCGACATGCTGGGCACGCTGAAGGGCGGGATCGTCAATTTTGTCGTCCGCAACGTCAAGAAGATGGTGCCCGCATGGGAGCTGCCGCACTGCGTGCGCTTCAACGACGTGCTGGCGGAAGGCCGCAAGATGCAGCTGAAGCCGGTGGCCACCGGCCCGGACGACATCGCCTTCCTGCAATACACCGGCGGCACCACGGGTGTGTCCAAGGGCGCCGTGCTGCTGCACCGGAATATCGTGTCGAACGTGCTGCAGTCCGAGGCGTGGATGCAGCCGGCGCTGAACAAGGGCACCCATATCGACCAGCCGATCACGATTACCGCGCTGCCGCTGTATCACATCTTCGCGCTGACGGTCTGCTGCCTGCTGGGCATGCGCAGCGGGGGGCTGAGCATCCTGATCCCGAACCCGCGCGACATCCCGGGCTTCATCAAGGAACTGCAGAAGTACAAGTTCAACATGTTCCCGGCCGTGAACACGCTGTACAACGCGCTGCTGAACCATCCGGACTTCAGCAAGATCGACTTCTCCGGCCTGCGCGTGGCCAACGGCGGCGGCATGGCGGTGCAGGAGGCGGTGGCCAAGAACTGGCTGGCCAAGACCGGTTGCCCGATCATCGAGGGCTACGGCCTCTCGGAAACCTCGCCGTCGGCCACCTGCAATCCGACCGACACGGATGCGTTCTCGGGCACGATCGGCCTGCCGCTGCCGTCGACCGAGATCTCCATCCGCGACGACGATGGCAACGTGCTGCCGCTGGGCCAGCCGGGCGAGATCTGCCTGCGCGGACCGCAGGTGATGGCCGGCTACTGGATGCGTCCGGACGAGACCGCCAAGGTCATGACGCCGGACGGCTTCTTCAAGACCGGCGACATCGGCGTGATGGACGAGCGTGGCTACACGAAGATCGTCGACCGAAAGAAGGACATGATCCTCGTGTCTGGCTTCAACGTGTATCCGAACGAGGTGGAGGGCGTGGTGGCGGAGTGCCCCGGCGTGCTGGAAGTGGCGGCCGTGGGCGTGCCGGACACCCATTCGGGCGAGGTGGTGAAGCTGTTCGTGGTCAAGAAGGACCCGGCGCTGTCCGAGGCCGACGTGATCGCGTTCTGCAAGGAGCGCCTGACCGGCTACAAGCGTCCCAAGTACGTGGAATTCCGTACCGAACTGCCCAAGACCAACGTGGGCAAGATCCTGCGCCGCGAACTGCGCGATAGCCGCAAGGCCGCTTAGGACCGAGAGGCGGGTTGGAGGCGCTATCAAAATGAAGCGCCAGCGGTTCTGGCTAGGGCGAAGCAGGGAATTCGGATCGCACGCGATCCGCCTGCGGAGCGGCATGCGCCTGCCAGCGCATGCGCGCCCTGCAAGGGCGCGGCCGCAGACAGTACAAGTGGTACGGCCAGGCCGCGCAACGACGCCAGAATCTTTTTGATAGTGCCTCTTAGACGGAAACGAAATGGCCTCCCGGTTGGGAGGCCATTTTGCGTTGGACCACGGCGACTGCAGTATCAGCACTCGTTCGACGGCCCCATCTGCGGTTGCGCGGCGCCGTCAGGATAGACCAGACGCACGCAGGTGCCGGGCTCCAGCCCCGGCGTGGCGGGGGCGTTGACTGTGGCCACCGTGCCGTCGGTGGCCTGTACCTTGTACTGGAACAGGTCGATCTGCTGCGGCGGCTGCCGGTTGAACAGGCGCGTGAGATCGATCGAAAAACCCATCCCCACGCCGCCACCTCCGCCGCCGCCCACGCCGGCTGCACCAACCCCCACGCCATAGCCGCCATAGCTCGCGGTGTCGGTCACATCCACGCGCGTCAGGAACGACTTCTCCGTGACGCGGCCGAGTTTGACCGTCGCATTCACGGGCGTGACCTGCGGCGCCGATGGCGCCGTGTTGCAGGCGGCGACGATGACGGCTGCGGCCATCGCCGGAATCAGGCGGAAGAGGGAAGGCGTCATGGCGCGATCAGGCTGGTCTTGAGGCGGCCGAGCAGGCGGAACAGCGCGCGGCGGTCGGTCTCGGCGAGGCCTGAAAACAGCTGCTCGATCCACTCCTCGTGCGCCCGGGCCATGCGCGAGAATGCCTCGCGGCCGGCCGGTGTCAGGCGGATCAGGTAGGCGCGGCGATCGGTCGGCAGGGCCTCGCGGGTCACCAGGCCTTCCTGCTGGAGCTGATCGGTGATGCCCGTCACATTGCCGCCCGTCACCATCATCCGGCGCGACAGCTCGCCCATCTTCAGTCCTTCCGGATGACGGTCCAGCTGCGACATCAGGTCGAACCGAGGCAGCGTGACGGCAAAGTTCTGGCGCAGGCGCGACCGGATGTCGCCTTCGACCAGATTGGTGCACGTCAATAGGCGCAACCAGAGCCGCAGGGCTTCGTGGCTGGTCTCGCCGGCACGGGTTTCGAGATCGACCGGCAGGGCATCAGTGGCGCCGCTCGCGGCAGGGTGCGTGGGCATCGTGATTCAGGGCGGTGCCGTCCGCGCAACGTGGTTACGCGGGACGGCTGAACGTTTGATGCCTCAAGTATATGCGCTGGTGTGCGCGACCTAGTCCACCTTCGCGCCGGAATCCTTCACGACCTTCGCCCACTTGGTGTGCTCGGCACGGATAAAGGCGGCGAACTGCTCGGGTGTATTGCCGACCGGGTCGGCGCCCTGGGCCACCAGGCGTTCGCGCATGGCCGGCGTGGCCAGGCTCTTGGCCACTTCCTGCTGGATGCGGTTGATGATGTCATGCGGCGTGCCAGCCGGCGCCAGCAGCCCGAACCACGAGCTGGCCTCGAACTGCGGCAGCTTGGCGGCGGCGGCCACCGTCGGCAGGTCGGGCAGGGCCGGCGACGGCTTGGCGCTGGTCACCGCCAGCGCCTTGAGCTTGCCGCTCTTGATCAGCTGCATCGACGAGGGCAGGTTGTCGAACATCAGCTGCATCGTGCCGCCGGACAAGTCCGTCAGCGCCGGGCCGCTGCCGCGATACGGGAAATGGACCATGAAGGTCTTGGTTTGCGTCTTGAACAACTCGCCGGCCAGGTGGATCGAGGTGCCGTTGCCGCTGGATGCCATGTTCAGCTTGCCCGGATTGGCGCGCGCATAGGCGATCAGATCATTGACGCTGTTGATGCCGTTCTTCTGCGCAAACGCGGGATTGACCACCAGCACGTTCGGCACGGACGCCACTTCGGTGATCGGCGCGAAGTCCTTGATCGGGTCGAACGGGAGCTTGCCGTAGAGCGACTGGTTGATGCCGTGCGTGCCGACGGTCCCCATCAGCAGCGTGTAGCCGTCCGGTGTGGACTTGGCGACGATGTCCGTGCCGATGTTGCCGCCTGCGCCGGGTTTGTTGTCCACCACCACGTTCCAGCCTGGCAGCTTCGACAGTTCGGCGGCCACCGCGCGCGCCAGGATGTCCGTGGTGCCGCCCGCGGGGAAGGGCACCACCAGCCGGATCGGCTTGGTTGGATAGGCATCTGCGGCATGGCTGGTCACGGCCGCCAGCGGCCCCAGGAGGGTGCCCAGAGCGGCGGACAGGATCATCGCGACGGCGCGTCGGCGGGGGTGGTGCATGTGGGTGTCTCCGAGTAGGTGGCCGGATGTCCCGGTCTCGGGGCCATTCTAGTAGTTCAGGCCGCACATCCTCATGAGGTGAGACCCTTAGCGCGCAAGCCGGCGGCCCAAAGAAAAAAGGCGCCCGAAGGCGCCTTGAAGACAAGGATCTATGTGCGTGCCGCGGATCAGAACTTGTGGCGGATACCCACTGCCACGCCGACCTGGCTGGTCTTGCCTTGCTCCAGCGGGTAGCCGTTGGCAAAGCTGACCGCCGACGTATCGAAGTTCAGGCCCGAGTTCTTCACGTAGCCCGCCGTCAGGTAGACGTCGGTGCGCTTCGAGAGGTTGTAGTCGGCAATGAAGCTGATCTGCCACGGGTTCTTGGGGTTGTCGGCCAGGAACGCCGACGAGGCGCGCATCGTCTTCACGTCGTCGTAGTAGTACGCCAGCGTCAGACCCAGCGGTGCGGTGACCTGGTAGTTCACGCCGAACCAGTAGTAGTTGTCGCGCAGCAGTTCCGCCCCGTTGGTGTCCGTGGTGCGGCCGTAACGATAGCCAGCCATCACCTTGGCCGGACCGAACGAATAGCTGCCGGCGGCGCCGACCTTGCGCGAACGGCCAGGCTGGCCGATCGTGACGGTCGGACGCCATTCGTCGTAGGCAACCGTGAAGCCCAGCGGGCCGCTCAGGTACAGCACGCCGGCGCCACCGCCCGCGTTGTTGTTGAAGTTGCCCGGGGTTTCGCCCGCGCCGGCGCCAGCCAGCGGCACCGGACCGATCGCCGCCACGCCGGTACCGAAGCTCCAGTGTGCCTCGGCGGTGACGGGGCCGACCACGGCCGTGTACTTGACGGTGTTGTCCGAACGGAAGTTGGTGCCCAGCTGGGCCACCACCGGTTCATAGATCGTGGCGTAGCCGGTCGGCGAGAAGTTCGCGAACATGTCGAACATCGTCGTGTACTGGCGACCAAAGGTCACGCGGCCCACCGTATCGCTCTGCAAGCCCACATAGGCCTGACGACCGAAGAGACGGCCACCTTGCTGCGACTTGCCGTCATCGAGGCCAAAACCGCTTTCCAGTACGAACAGGGCCTTCAGGCCGCCACCGAGATCTTCCGTGCCACGCAGGCCCCAACGCGAACCGGACAGGCCACCGCCGGTTTGCAGGCCGACGCGGCTGCCGCCACCGGCCAGCGAGGGCGGGCGGCCGTTCGGGGCCCAGGTTGCGGGGTTGGTGTTGAAGCCCGGAGCCAGATGGTTGTTATATTCAATCGGCAGGTCGACGACGCCATACAGCGTCACGCTTGTCTGGGCGCTTGCCGTGCCGGCAAACGCGCTCAACGCGGCAAGCGCGAGAAGCGATTTTTTCATGCTGGGTTATCTCCACTTAAAATTATTAGGTGAAGCGCGGAAGAACCTCCTGAGTCCTCTCTCCATCTTCGGCGCTTAACTTCCAAGGAAGCTGCCGATCACTCTAGCAAAAGCCGGAATTTTGTTGACCCTGAGGTAAACGTCTTGTCTGGTTTTCACAACTCAGGGTTTTGGAGTACCTGGAGCCAGTCCTGGCGCGGCCATGCGGGTGGTTGCAAGGCATCGCGCGCGGTGTGCCGGGTACAATGCGGGAAATCCCGAGGGCGCGTTTCAGACAGCGCTTACCCCGTTGGTAGGGCACGCCGCCAGGCGCTACCCGCCTCTCCATAGACACACATGGACACACTGATTCGAGAATTCGATGTGGCACTGCGCGCCATCGCCGGCGCGACACGGCCCGACCGCGACAACCCCGCTGACAGGCTCGCGCCAGACACGGAACAAATGACCGCGGAAGAGCGCCGCCATGTGGCCGGGCTCATGCGCATCAACCATGTGGGCGAGGTCTGCGCCCAGGCGCTGTACCAGGCCCAGAAGCTGACGGCGCGCAGCGCGCCGGTGCGCGCCCAGATGGATGCCGCCGCGCGGGAAGAAGAAGACCACCTGGCCTGGTGTGCCGAGCGCCTGCACGAACTCGGCTCCCGCCCGAGCCTGCTCAACCCGGTCTGGTACGCCGGCGCCTTCGCGATCGGCTGGCTGGCCGGCCGTACGGGTGATCGCGTGAGCCTGGGGTTTGTCGCCGAGACCGAGCGCCAGGTGGAACACCACCTCACCGGCCATCTGGACCAACTGCCCGCTGCGGACGGCCGCTCGCGCGCCATCCTCGAACAGATGCGCGATGACGAGATCCGCCACGGCAATGCCGCGAGCGATGCTGGCGGCTTGCCCCTGCCCGGCCCGGTGCGCGCGCTGATGCGCGCCGCGTCGCGCGTGATGACCACCACGGCCTATCGCATCTGAGACCAGGGTCCGGAAGGGCGGCGATGCGTGCGAACGCGTCGTCGCCCTTTGCGTTTCGACGCGCGTGTGTGGCACTGCTTCGCTCCCCTGTGGAAAACTGCCGCAAGCCCTTGTCCGGACGGCCCTGTTGGCAAAACGTTGTATCCTTCCCCACAGCGTGGAACTCTGTTCAATTCGCGCTGTCTGCAGTTCCCCTCCCAGCAGTTCTCAGGTGGTTTCTCTGCATTCCTCCATAAGATCTTCATTTCATTAGGGATTCACTTTCGTGGTGCGTGAAGTTGGCGCGCTAAGTCATTGTTCTGATTAAAAAAACCCCGTTTATCGCCCGATGGCGAGCCTTGACCCGCTAAAACGCTTCCTCTAAAGTGGGAAATAGTGTGAGGAAGTGTATTTTTGTGTGAAAAAGCGGCCCGGCTCTGCGATGATTCGCGGCAGGCGGGACAGGATGGATCGACCTGCCGCCAGGCCACGAGGCCAGCGGTAACCGGGGGGCGAGCTTGTTTCAGGGAGCATCGGCGCTGTCGCTTGATGCCAAGGGCCGGATGTCCATTCCGGCCAGGCACCGCGAGGCGCTGCAACAGCAGGCCGAGGGCCGGGTGACGCTGACCAAGCACCCGGATGGATGCCTGTTGCTCTTTCCCCGCCCCGAATGGGAGACCTTCCGCGGCCGCATTGCGGCATTGCCGATGGATGCCCACTGGTGGAAACGTATCTTCCTGGGCAACGCCGCCGACGTGGAAATGGACGGCGCGGGCCGTGTGCTGATCGCGCCGGAACTGCGCAGTGCCGCCATGCTCGACAAGGAAGTCATGCTGCTCGGTATGGGCAGCCATTTCGAAGTCTGGGATGCCGCCACCTACGCCGCCAAGGAACAACAGGCGATGGCGCAAGGCATGCCGGAAGCATTGAAGAATTTCTCTTTCTGACGAGGTCATGACCCCTACCGGAACGCCGGGGACCACCGCCCTGCGCCATCGCACCGTGCTGCTGGACGAGGCTGTCGACGCCCTCGTCTGGCGGCCCGACGGCGCCTACGTGGACGGCACGTTCGGCAGGGGCGGGCACAGCCGGGCCGTGCTGGCCCGGTTGGGGCCGGCCGGCAGCCTGGTCGCGTTCGACAAGGATCCGGCAGCAATCGCAGAAGCGGGCACCATCAGGGATGCCCGCTTCTCCATTGAGCACGCGAGCTTTGGGGCCATGGCCGAACGTCTGGCCGGGCGGGGCCCCGTGGCGGGCGTACTGCTCGACCTGGGGATCAGCTCGCCCCAGATCGACGAGGCGGCGAGGGGGTTTTCCTTTCGTTTCGAGGGCCCGCTGGACATGCGCATGGACACCACGCGCGGCGTCACCGCCGCCGAGTGGCTGGCGCAGGCGGACGAGCAAGACATTGCCAGGGTGATACGAGACTATGGGGAAGAACGGTTTGCTGTACAGATTGCAAAGGCGATTGTTGCTCGCCGGCGCGAACCCGGCGATGGCGGAGCAATCGCCACTACTTCAGACCTTGCCGCGCTCGTGGCGAAAGCCGTCAAAACACGCGAGAAGGGTCAGGACCCTGCGACCCGCACCTTTCAGGCTCTACGGATTCACATCAATCAAGAGCTTGAGGACCTCGAAAGAGGCCTGAAGGCGGCGTACGAACTGCTGCAGGCCGGAGGCCGCCTCGTGGTGATCAGCTTTCACTCGCTCGAGGACCGCATCGTCAAGCGGTTCATGCAGGCGCACGCCCGCCCGCAGCAGGATGCCGATCCGGCGCTGCGCCGCGCGCCGCTGCGCGCGGCCGACCTGCCGCAACCCACAATGAAACTGCTAGGCCGCTACAAGCCCGGCGCCGAAGAGGTTGCCGAAAACCCGCGCGCGCGTTCCGCCGTCATGCGCGTCGCCGAAAAGCTGGCTCCCGGAGGGCAGCCCGCATGAACCGGCTGACCTTCTTCCTCCTGGCTGCACTGATTTTCTGCGCGCTCTCGCTGGTCGGCGCGCAGCACCAGGCACGCACGCTGTTCGTGGCGCTGGAGCGCGCGCAATCGGAGGAGAAGCAGCTCGATATCGACTGGTCGCGCCTGCAGTACCAGCAAAGCGCGCTCGGCAAGAGCGCGCGCATTGCCGATGCCGCCCGCAGCCAGTTGAAGATGTCCGCCGCGCTGGCGGGTCGCACGCAATACCTGCAGGGCGTGATCCTGCCGTCGAGCCCGCCCGATGCCCAGCATGGCGCCACGGGGGAGTCCGCCAAATGAGCATGGCCCGCCCGACCCTGAACCGTGCCCGAGCGGCCCGCACCTCGCGTGGCGAGGCCGCGCGCCCGCGCACCGGACAATTCTCGGCCAGCCCGGTCCTGGGCCTGCGCCTGCCGATGTGGCGCTCCAAGTTCGTGGTGTTCCTGATGTTCGCGGCGTTCGCGGCGCTGGCCGCCCGCGCGCTGTGGATCCAGGGCCCGGGCAACCAGTTCTATGAGATGGAGGGCAAGAAGCGCTTCCAGCGCACGCTGGAGCTGCCCGCCACGCGCGGCAAGATCCTCGATCGCAACGGCCTGGTGCTGGCCACCAGCCTGCCGGTCAAGGCAATCTGGGCCGTGCCGGAGGACGTGCCGAACGACGTCGAGCCGCAGCGCATCCGCCAGCTGGCCAAGCTGCTGGACCTGTCCGAGAAGGAACTGCGCGGCAAGCTGTCCGAGGACAAGAGCTTTGTTTACCTGAAGCGCCAGGTGCTGCCCGATGCCGCCGACAAGATCGCCGCGCTCAAGGTCGAGGGCGTGCACCAGACCCGCGAATACAAGCGCTTCTATCCGGAAGGCGAGGCGATGGCGCACATCGTCGGCTTCACCAATGTGGAAGACAAGGGCCAGGAAGGCGTGGAACTGGCGCGCGAGAGCGTGCTGGCGGGCCGCTCCGGTGCCCGGCAGGTGATCAAGGATCGTCTGGGCCGTGTGGTGGAGGACGTCGGTGTCCTCAAGACCCCGCGCGATGGCGAGGACATGCAGTTGTCGATCGACGCCAAGATCCAGTACCTGGCGTTCAACGAGCTCAAGGCCGTGGTCGAGCGGAGCAAGGCAAAGGCCGCCAGCGCGGTGGTGCTCGATGCCCAGACCGGCGAGGTGCTGGCGCTGGCCAACTGGCCCACCTACAACCCGAACGACCGCTCCCGCCTGTCCGGCGAGCAGCTGCGCAACCGCGTGCTGACCGATACGTTTGAACCCGGCTCGATGATGAAGCCGATCACGATCGGCCTCGCCCTGCAACTGGGCCGCGTGACGCCGTCCACCGTGGTGACCACGACCGGCAAGTACAACTTCGAAGGCGCGACGATCTCCGATACGCACAACTACGGCGCGCTGACCGTCGGCGGCGTGATCCAGAAGTCGAGCAACATCGGCACGACCAAGATTGCCATGCTGATGAAGCCGCAGGAAATGTGGGACATGTTCACCAGCGTGGGCCTGGGCCAGGCGCCGAAGATCGGCTTCCCCGGCGCCGTGGCGGGCCGCGTGCGGCCGTTCAAGAGCTGGCGCCCGATCGAGCAGGCGACGATGTCCTACGGCTACGGCCTGTCCGTGTCGCTGTTCCAGGTGGCTCACGCCTACACGATCTTCGCCCATGACGGCGAGCTGATCCCGGTATCGATGTTCAAGACCACCGGTCCGGCGACGGGCGAGCGCATTCTTTCGCCGCAGGTGGCGCGCGACGTGCGCGGGATGCTGGAAACCGTGACTGCGCCGGGCGGCACCGCGCCGGAAGCGCAGGTCATGGGCTACCGCGTCGGCGGCAAGACCGGCACGGCCTACAAGCACGTGGGCCGCGGCTACGACCGCTCCAAGTACCGCGCATCGTTCATCGGCCTGGCGCCGATGTCCAACCCGCGCGTGATCGTGGCCGTCAGCGTGGACGAGCCGACCTCCGGCAGCCACTACGGCGGCGCGGTGGCCGGCCCGGCCTTCGCGGCGATCACCGGCGGCGCGCTGCGCGCGCTCAACGTCCAGCCGGATTCGCCGATCCGCCAGCTGATGGTGACGGACAAGGTTCAGGAAAGCGAGCCCTGGAGCGCCACGCCATGACGGCCAAGCCATTGCTCCCCATCGAAATCTCCGCCCAGGCCAGCAACGCGCTGGCCTGGCTGCGTACGCACGTCCCCGCCACGGCGCGGCTGACGGGCGATACGCGCCGCCTGCAGCCGGGCGATGTGTTTTTCGCCTACGTGCTCGGCAACGACCGGCTGGCTACCGATGGTCGCCCACATATCGACAAGGCGCTCGCCGCGGGCGCGTCGGCCATTGTCTATGAGGCTGACGGGTTTGCATGGAGTCACGGCAACGCGGTGCCTCACCTGCCGGTTTCACGCCTGCACGAACTGGCGGGGCCGATCGCCGCTGGCTGGCACCAGAACACCGCGCGAGACCTGACCGTGACCGGCATCACCGGCACCAATGGCAAGACCTCGTGCGCGCAATGGCTGGCCCGCCTGCTGCAGGCGACCGGCACGCCGTGCGCGACGATCGGCACGCTGGGCACCGGCTTCCCGGATGCGCTCCAGCACACCGGTTTCACCACCCCCGATGCCGTCCAGTTGCAGGCCAGCCTGGCCGACCTGAACAACGCCGGCGCGCGTGCCGTGGCGATGGAAGTGTCCTCGCACGGCCTTGAGCAGGGCCGAGTGGCCGGCACCGGTTTTGCGGTGGCCGCGCTGACCAACCTGACGCAGGATCACCTCGACTACCACGGCACCATGGCCGAGTACGAGGCCGCCAAGGCGCGCCTGTTCCAGTGGGAGGGCCTGCGCGTCGCCGTGATCAATCGCGACGACGCGATGGGTCGCCGCCTGCTGGCCGCCAACGCCGCCGCGGTGAGCGCGCCGCGCATCATCGAATATGGCATCGACGGCAAAGCCGGCGCGTCAGTCGGCGGCACACGAGGCCAATGGCTGCGCGCCACCAACGTGCGCGCGACGGCCAGCGGCACCGCATTCCACATCGACGGCAGCTTCGGCGCGGCGGACATGACCACGCCGATGATCGGCGCCTTCAACGTCAGCAACCTGCTGGCCGTGCTGGGTGCGGCGCTGGCCCAGGGCGTCGAATGGGATACCGCCATCGCGGCGCTGCGCAACCTGACGCCGGTCGATGGACGCATGGAACTGTTCGGTGGCCACGACGCGCCGCTGGCGGTGGTCGACTACGCCCACACGCCAGATGCACTGGCGCAGACGCTGGCCGCGCTGCGCCCCGTGGCCGAGGCCCGCCAGGGCCGCCTCTGGTGCGTGTTCGGTTGCGGTGGTGACCGCGATGCCACCAAGCGCCCGCTGATGGGCGGCGTGGCCGAGCGTCTGGCGGACGACCTCGTCCTGACCAGCGACAACCCGCGAAGCGAAGATCCGCGCGACATCCTCGAGGCCATCGCCGACGGCATGAAAGACCGTGCCCGCGCCCGCCTGATCGAGGATCGCGCCGCCGCCATCCTCTATGCCATCAAGCATGCGGCTCCGGCCGATGTGGTGCTGGTAGCCGGCAAGGGGCACGAAGCCACGCAGGAGATCCAGGGCAAGAAGCGTCCGTTCTCCGATCGCGAGCACGTGCGCCTGACGCTGGGCGCACGGGGGGTGTCGGCATGAACCCAAAGACGATGACGACTCTGCAGCAAGCCGCCGGCTGGATGGCCGGCGCCCATATCGCCGGCGATGCCGCGCGCGCATTCTCGCGTGTACATACCGACAGCCGCACCGTCGAGCCCGGCGACCTGTTCGTCGCGCTCACGGGCGAGCGTTTCGACGCCCACGATTTCCTGGCCGATGTGGTCGCGCGTGGCGCGGCCGCTGTGCTGATCAGCCGCGAATCGGCCATCGGCAGCCTCGATGTGCCGGCCATCATCGTGCCGGATACCCGCATCGGGCTGGGCGAGCTCGGCGCCGGCTGGCGCCGCCAGTTCACGCCGCCCACGGTGGCCGTGACCGGCAGCAACGGCAAGACCACGGTCAAGGAAATGATCGCGGCGATCTTTGCCGCGGCGGTGGGGGAGGGCGATCGCCTGGCCACAGGCGGCAACCTGAACAACGACATCGGCCTGCCGCTGACGGTGCTGCGCCTGCGCGCGCATCACAAGCTGGCGGTGCTGGAACTCGGCATGAACCACCCGGGCGAGACGGTCTATCTGGCCGGCATCGCCCAGCCGACGGTGGCCGTGATCACCAACGCCCAGCGCGAGCATCAGGAATTCATGGTCAGCGTCGAGGCGGTGGCCCATGAGCACGCGAGCGCCATTGCCGCGCTGCCCGCCGATGGCGTGGCGGTGTTCCCGGTGGATGGCGAGAGCGGAGGCCAGCATGCGCCGATCTGGCGTCAGGCCGCGGCCGGCCGGCGTGTGCTGTCATTCGGCACCGATGTGTCGGCCGACGTACGCGCGACGATTTCGCTCGATGACGGCGTGCAGGTGCTGCACGTGACCGCGCCAGGCCTGGCGTTCGACCTGCGCCTGCAACTGCTGGGTGCGCACAACGTGCGCAACGCGCTGGCGGCGACCTCTTGCGCGCTGGCGGCGGGTGTCGAGGTGGCCGCGATCCAGGCCGGCATCGCCGGCTTCACGGCGGTCAAGGGCCGCCTGCAGGTCAAGCACACGCCGGGCGGCACGGTGGTGATCGACGATACGTACAACGCGAATCCGGACTCCATGCGCGCCGCGATCGACGTGCTGGCCGGGTTTGCCGCGCCGCGCCTGCTGGTGCTGGGCGACATGGGCGAGGTGGGCGACCAGGGTCCGGCCTTCCACACCGAGATCGGTGCCTACGCGCGCACGCGCGGCATCGAGGCGATGTGGGCAACCGGTGAACTGGCGCAGCACGCGGTGCAGGCCTACGGTTCGACGGCGCGGCATTTCGCCAGCGTCGAGGACCTGACGCAGGCGCTGCGGCAAGACAACGAGGGCGCGGTGGCCGGTGCGGCGGCCGTGCTGGTGAAGGGATCGCGCTTCATGCGCATGGAACGGATCGTGGATGCGCTTGTCGCAACACCTTCCGCTCGCTAACGAATAAGACACACGATGTTATTGGCTCTGGCCCAGTGGCTGCAAAACGATTACAGCTTCCTGCGGGTCGTCAACTACCTGACCTTCCGCGCGGTGATGGCCAACCTCACCGCGCTGGTGATCGGACTCGGGTTTGGCCCGTGGGTGATCCGCCGGCTGACCGAACTGAAGATCGGCCAGGCCGTGCGCACGATCGGCCCGCAGACGCACCTGGTGAAGTCCGGCACGCCCACCATGGGTGGCGTGCTGGTCCTGATTTCCATCGCCATTTCCACGCTGCTCTGGTGCGACTGGGGCAATCGCTTTATCTGGGTGGTGATGCTGGTCACGCTGGGCTACGGCGCCATCGGCTGGGTGGATGACTACCGCAAGGTGGTCTACCGGGACCCGCGCGGCATGTCGAGCCGCGAGAAATTTTTCTGGCAGACGCTGATTGGCCTGGTGGCCGCGGTCTACCTGGCCTTCTCGGTGGCCGAAGCCAGCAACGAACGGGTGTGGAGCCTGTTCCTGAGCTGGATCGAAGGTGGGATGTGGGCCGACGTGCCGTACAAGACCAACCTGATCGTGCCCTTCTTCAAGGAAGTGAGCTATCCGCTGGGCGTGGCCGGATTCATCGTGCTGACCTACCTGGTGATCGTGGGCTCGAGCAACGCGGTGAATCTGACCGATGGCCTGGATGGCCTGGTGATCATGCCCGTGGTGCTGGTGGGCGGTGGCCTGGGCGTGTTCGCGTACGTGATGGGCAGTTCGGTGTACAGCCGTTACCTGCTGTTCCCGCACATCCCGGGCGCCGGCGAGCTGCTGATCTTCTGCTCGGCGATGGCCGGCGCGGGGCTGGCGTTCCTCTGGTTCAACGCGCATCCGGCCAGGGTGTTCATGGGCGACGTGGGCGCGCTGGCGCTGGGCGGCGCGCTCGGCACGGTCGCGGTGATCGTGCGGCAGGAAATCGTGCTGTTCGTGATGGGTGGCATCTTCGTGGTGGAAACGCTGTCGGTGATGCTGCAGGTGACCTGGTTCAAGTTCACCAAGCGGCGCTATGGAGAAGGCCGGCGGCTGTTCCGCATGGCCCCGCTGCATCACCACTTCGAGCTGAGCGGATGGAAGGAAACGCAGGTCACCGTGCGGTTCTGGATCATCACCATGCTGCTGGTGCTGATCGGGCTGTCATCGCTGAAGCTGCGCTGACCGGGGCGAGCGAACGCTCTCTATATAGATACACAGGCATCAACAAGACCATAGGGCAGGAAATCGAAGTGTTTGGCGCGTTGCAGAAACCTCATGTGCTGGTACTGGGCCTCGGCGAATCGGGGCTGGCCATGGCACGCTGGTGCGGCCTGAACGGCTGCCGCGTGCGCGTGGCCGACACGCGCGAGGCGCCCGCCAACCTGGCCCTGCTGCAGGCCGAGCTTCCTGCGGCCCGGTTCGTGGGCGCGCCGTTTGCCGACAGCCTGCTCGACGATATCGGCCTGGTGGCGATCAGCCCCGGCCTGTCCCCGCTGGAAGCGGGCACCCGGGCGCTGCTGGATGTCGCCCAGGCGCGCGGCATTCCCGTGTGGGGCGAGATCGAACTGTTCGCCCAGGCGCTGGGCTATCTGGAAGCCACCTCCGGCTACGCGCCGCGCGTACTGGCGATCACCGGCACCAACGGCAAGACCACCACCACCGCGCTGACGGGGCGGTTGGTCGAGCGTGCCGGCAAGACCGTCGCCGTGGCGGGCAACATCAGCCCGTCCGCGCTGGACAAGCTGTCCGCGTGTATCGCCACCGCCACGCTGCCGGACGTCTGGGTGCTGGAGCTGTCCAGCTTCCAGCTGGAAACCACGCACTCGCTGGCGCCGCATGCCGCCACCGTGCTCAACGTGACCCAGGACCACCTGGACTGGCACGGCGGCATGGAAGCCTACGCCGCGTCCAAGGCGCGCGTATTCGGCCCGGCGGACAAGGCGTGCGTGCAGGTGCTCAATCGCAATGATCGCCTGACGATGGACATGGCGCGCCCGGGCACGCAGCCGGTGACGTTCGGCACGGATCTGCCGGAGATGCCGGGCAGCTATGGCGTGCTGCGCGAAGGCGGCATGCCCTGGCTGGTGCTGGCCGAGCCGGACAGCGAGTCCGACGGCGAACCCAAGCCGCGCCGCCGCAAGGGTGCCGACGTAGCCGCGGAGGCCGTGGCGGTGCGCCACAAGCGCCTGATGCCTGCCGATGCCTTGCATATTCGCGGCATGCACAACGCGACCAATGCGATGGCCGCGCTGGCGCTGTGCCGTGCGATCGACCTGCCGCTGAACGCGCTGCTGCATGGCCTGCGCGAGTATCGCGGCGAGCCGCATCGCGTGGAGTGGGTGGCGACGATCGATGAGGTCGAGTATTTCGACGACAGCAAGGGCACCAACGTGGGCGCCACCGTGGCCGCGCTGTCCGGGCTGGACAAGCGCGTGGTCCTGATCGCCGGTGGCGAAGGCAAGGGCCAGGACTTCTCGCCCCTGGCGGCGCCAGTGGCCCAGTATGCACGCGCCGTGCTGCTGATCGGCAAGGATGCCGACGCCTTGCGCGCCGCGCTGGAGGGCACTGGTACGCAACTGGTCGACGCCGCCACGCTGCAAGAGGCCGTCAACAAGTCGGCCAGTCTGGCGGAAGCCGGCGATGTCGTGCTGCTGTCACCGGCCTGCGCCAGTCTCGACATGTTCCGCAACTACGTCCATCGCGCGGAAGTGTTCCGTAGCGCGGTGGAAGAACTGGCCCTGTCCCGGGGGATCCTGCCATGAGCGACGCACCGGCCAAGCGCAGCGGTTTCATCGGCGCCACCATCGGCAATGCCTGGGGTGGCCTGCGTGACGCGGTGTCGGGCGTCAAGCCGACCCGTTCCCGCATGATGGAGTACGACCAGCCCCTGCTCTGGGTGGCGATCGTGCTGCTGGCGCTCGGCCTGGTGATGGTCTATTCGGCATCGATCGCGCTGCCGGATTCGCCGCGCTACGCCAACTATCGCGAAAGCCACTTCCTGGTGCGCCACGCGTTTGCGCTGTTCATCGGGCTGTCGGCCGGGCTGGTGGCGTTCCAGATTCCCGTCAAGGTCTGGGATCGGTACGCGCCGAAGCTGTTCATCTTCGCGCTGGTGTTGCTGGTGCTCGTGCTGGTGCCGTTCGTCGGCAAGGGCGTGAATGGCGCGCGGCGCTGGATCCCGCTCGGCGTCATGAACTTCCAGCCCTCGGAACTGATGAAGCTGGCCGTGGTGCTGTACGCCGCCAACTACACGGTGCGCAAGCAGGAATGGATGCAGACGGTGTCCAAGGGTTTCCTGCCGATGGGCGTGGCCGTGGTTGTGGTGGGCATGCTGCTGCTGCTGGAGCCGGACATGGGCGCGTTCCTGGTGATTGCTGCCGTGGCCATGGGCATCCTGTTCCTGGGGGGCATCAACGGCAAGCTGTTTGCCGGGCTGGTCGGGGTGGCGGTGGGCGCGTTCGCGCTGCTGATCACGGCGTCGCCGTGGCGTCGCGAGCGGATCTTCGCGTACCTGAATCCCTGGGAAGAGAGCAACGCGCTGGGCAAGGCCTACCAGCTCACGCATTCGCTGATCGCGTTCGGGCGTGGTGAATGGACGGGGGTTGGCCTGGGCGGCAGCATCGAAAAGCTGCACTACCTGCCGGAAGCGCACACCGACTTCATCCTGGCCGTGATCGGCGAGGAATTCGGTTTCATCGGCGTGCTGGTGATGATCGTCCTGTTCTACTGGCTGGTCCGACGCGCGTTCAACATCGGCCGCACCGCATTGCAACTCGATCGCACGTTCGCGGGGCTGGTCGCCAAGGGCATTGGCGTGTGGATTGGCTGGCAGACCTTCATCAACATGGGTGTGAACCTGGGCCTGCTGCCCACCAAGGGGCTGACCTTGCCGCTGGTGAGCTACGGCGGATCGGGGATCCTGATGAACTGCGTGGGGCTGGCCATCGTGCTTCGCATTGACTACGAGAACAGAGTGATGATGCGCGGAGGGAAGGTATGAGCTTGCCGCGCACGCTGCTCGTCATGGCTGGCGGCACCGGGGGCCATGTGTTCCCGGGGCTGGCGGTCGCGCACGCGTTGCGCGACGCGGGCTGGCGCGTGGTCTGGCTGGGCAACCGTACCGGCATGGAGGCCACGCTGGTGCCGAAGCACGACATCCCGATGGAGTACATCCAGTTCGGCGGGTTGCGTGGCAAGGGCCTGGTGACCAAGCTGCTGCTGCCGCTGAACCTGCTGCGTGCGTTCTGGCAGAGCATCGGCGCGTTGCGCCGCGTGCGGCCGGACGTGGTGCTGGGCATGGGCGGCTATATCACCTTCCCGGCCGGGATGATGGCGTCGCTGCTTGGCCGGCCGCTGGTGCTGCACGAGCAGAACTCGATCGCCGGCCTGGCCAACAAGGTGCTGGCCAAGGTGGCCGACCGCGTGCTCTGCGCATTCCCGGACACGCTGCCGAATAGCGAATGGACCGGTAATCCGGTGCGCGAGGAACTGGCGCACATGCCGGCGCCCGAGTCGCGCTACGACGATCGCACCGGCCCGCTGCGCGTGCTGGTGGTGGGCGGCAGCCTGGGTGCGGCGGCGCTGAACGACGTGGTGCCGAAGGCCATCGCGCTGCTGCCCGAAGGCGAGCGCCCGGTCGTGAAGCATCAGGCGGGCGCCAGGCAGATCGACACGCTGCGGGCCAACTATGCCGCGGCGGGCGTGGCCGGCGAGACCGTGCCATTCATCGACGACATGGCGGCGGCCTATGCCGAAGCCGACCTGGTCATCTGCCGCGCCGGCGCGATGACGGTATCCGAAGTGGCGGCCGCCGGCGTGGCGGCGCTGTTCGTACCGTTTCCGCACGCGGTGGACGACCACCAGACCACCAACGCGAAGTTCCTGTCGAAGCAGGGTGCCGCGTTGCTGGTGCAACAAAACGAACTGACCGCGCAGGGACTGGCTCAAACGCTGTCCAGCCTGTCGCGGCCGCAACTGAAGGACATGGCGCGCGCTGCGCGCAGCCTGGCCAAACCGGAGGCAACCCGGCGCGTCGCCGAGATTTGCCGCCAGATGGCGGGCGACTGAAACAACGAATTCAATGAAACACATCGTCAAGAACATCCACTTCGTAGGCATCGGGGGCGCCGGCATGAGCGGCATCGCCGAGGTCCTGCTGAACCTGGGCTACAAGGTCTCGGGCTCCGACGTCGGCAGCAATGCCGCCACGCGGCGCCTGGCCTCGCTCGGCGCGCGCGTGGCCCACGGCCATGACGCCGCCAACGTCGAGGGCGCCAACGCCGTAGTGGTCTCCACCGCGGTCACCAACGACAACCCCGAAGTGCTGGCCGCCCGCGCCCGCCGCATCCCCGTGGTGCCGCGCGCGGTGATGCTGGCCGAACTGATGCGCCTGAAGCAGGGTGTGGCCATCGCCGGCACGCACGGCAAGACCACCACGACCAGCCTGGTGGCGTCCGTATTGGCCGAAGGCGGGCTCGATCCGACCTTCGTGATCGGTGGACGGCTGAACTCGGCCGGCGCCAACGCGCGGCTGGGCACGGGCGATTTCATCGTGGCCGAGGCGGATGAATCGGATGCGTCGTTCCTTAACCTGTTCCCGGTGATGGAAGTCATCACCAACATCGACGCGGACCATATGGACACCTACGGGCATGACTTTGCCCGGCTCAAGCAGGCGTTCGTGGAGTTCACCCAGCGCCTGCCGTTCTATGGCATTGCCGTGCTGTGCGTCGATGACCCGAACGTGCGCGAGATCCTGCCGTTCGTGTCCAAGCCGGTGGTGCGCTACGGCTTTGCCGAAGATGCCCAGGTGCGCGCCATCAATCCGCGTGCCGTGGACGGCCAGATGCATTTCACGGTCCTGCGCCAGCTCAACGGCCACGCCGAGCCGCCGCTGGACGTGGTGCTGAACCTGCCGGGCTTGCACAACGTGCAGAACGCGCTGGCCGCCATCGCCATCGCCACCGAACTGGAGGTGCCGGACGCCGCCATCGTCAAGGCGCTGCGGGAGTTCCACGGCGTGGGCCGCCGCTTCCAGCGCTATGGCGAGGTGGCGACGAGCGATGGCAAGGGTACGTTCACGCTGGTCGACGACTATGGCCACCATCCGGTGGAGATGGCCGCCACGCTGTCCGCGGCACGCGGCGCGTTCCCGGACCGCCGGCTGGTGCTGGCGTTCCAGCCGCATCGCTACACACGGACGCGGGATTGCTTCGAGGACTTCGTCAAGGTGCTCGGCACCGTCGACGCGCTGTTGCTCGCCGAGGTCTATGCCGCTGGCGAAGCGCCGATCGTGGCTGCCGATGGCCGCGCGATGACCCGCGCGCTGCGCGTGGCGAACAAGGTGGAACCCGTTTTTGTGGAGCAGATCGAGGATATGCCTCAGGCCATCCTGAATGCCGTGCGGCCCGGCGACGTGGTCGTGACCATGGGCGCCGGCACGATCGGCGGGGTGCCAGGACAACTGGTCTCGCACCAGCAGCAGGCAGGAGGCCAGGCATGAGCTTCGTCGCCCATCCCAATATCGATCCGAAATCGCTGGGCAAGGTTGGCGTGCTGCTGGGCGGCCGCTCGGCCGAGCGCGAGATCTCGCTGCTCTCCGGCAATGGCGTGCTGGCCGCGCTGAGGTCGCGCGGCGTGGATGCACACCCGTTCGACCCGGGCCTGCAGTCGGTGGCGGAACTGGCCGCCGCGAAGTTCGACCGCGTCTTTATCGCGCTGCACGGCCGCTATGGCGAGGATGGCACGATCCAGGGCCTGCTGGAGCAGCTCGGCGTGCCCTACACGGGCAGCGGGGTGCTGCCGTCCGCGCTGGCCATGGACAAGCAGGCTACCAAGCGGCTGTGGATGACCCACGGCCTGCCCACGCCGCGCTTTGCCATGCTGCACGCGGATACCGATTTTGCCGCCGTGGTCGTGGACCTGGGCCTGCCGCTGATCGTCAAGCCGGCGCGCGAGGGATCGTCGATCGGCCTGACCAAGGTCACCGCCGCCGACCAGATGCGAGCCGCTTTCGAGCGCGCTGCCGCGCTCGATAACGACGTCATCGCCGAGTCGTTCATCGACGGCGCCGAGTTGACTTGCCCCGTTGTGGGGGAGGGTCCGACGGCCGAAGCGCTGCCCGTTATCAAGATTGTCGCGCCCGAGTCGAACTACGACTATCAAAATAAGTACTTTACTGACGATACCCAATACCTGTGCCCCTCAACTTTGCCTGAAGCACTGGAACAGGAAGTGCGCGCGCTGGCGGTGGAGGCATTCCGGGTGCTGGGATGCCGCGGCTGGGCCCGCGCAGACGTGATGCTGACCCGCGACGGCAAGCCTTACCTGCTGGAAATGAATACGTCCCCGGGCATGACCGGCCATTCGCTGGTGCCGATGGCGGCGCGGGCGGTGGGCATCAGCTACGAGGACTTTGTCATGCAGGTGGTGGCCCAGGCCACGCTGGACCTGCATCCGAACGAGCACTGGAAGCCCGAATAACGCAGCAATAACCGGAACCGGCCTGACCGCCCCGACCTGACGACATGTGGCATAACGCGCGCCTGCTCAACCTCATCGCCTCAGCGCTCTACGCGCTGGTGGCGCTGATGGCGCTCGCTGCCGGCCTGCTGTGGCTGGCCCAGCGGCCGGTGTTCGCCATTACCCATGTCGACCTGACGTCGATGGGCGGCGAACCGCTGCGGCATGTCAACGGCCCGAGCGTGCGGGCCAACGCGCTGGGCAAGCTGTCGGGCAATTTCTTCACGCTGGACCTGAATGCGGCGCGGCAGGCGTTCGAGTCGGTGCCGTGGGTGCGCCACGCCAGCGTGCGCCGCGAATGGCCGAACGGCCTGGCGGTGGAAGTGGAAGAGCATGAAGCCCTTGGCACCTGGGGCAGCACGGACGGTGGACGGCTGATCAACACCTATGGCGAGGTGTTCGTGGCCAACACCGCCGAAGCCGAAGAGGATGCCCAGCTGCTGGCGCTGGACGGGCCGCCGGACAGCGAGGAGGACGTGGTCGAGAAGCTGGAGATCATGCGCGAGTGGTTCCGCCCGCTGAAGGTCGAGCCGCTGGCCGTGGCGTTGTCGTCCCGCTATGCATGGCGGGCGAAGTTGTCGAACGGCATGGTCATCGAACTCGGTCGCGAACAGACGGACGAGGACAGGGCTGCCATGGAGGCGCGGGTCAAGCGCTTCGTGGCGGCGTGGCCGCAGGTGACGGAGCAATGGGGCAAGCAGGTCGAGTACGCGGACCTGCGCTACCCCAACGGCTTTTCCATCCGCGCCGCCAATGTGCGATTCCTGACCGATGCCCAGGCTGCCGCGGCAGCCAAGGCAGCGGCCAAGGCAGTTACCCCCCAGGCGGCTTCGGCCGGCAATACCAACAACAATCCGACGCGACTCAAGAGCAAGAACGCGGAGAAAACCCGATGAGCAAGGAATACAAGGACTTACTGGTCGGTCTCGACATCGGCACCTCGAAGGTGGCGGCGGTGGTCGCGGAACTGCGCCCCGACGACAGCTACGAAGTGATCGGGATGGGCCAGTCCGAGTCCAAGGGTCTGAAGAAGGGGGTCGTGGTCAATATCGAGGCCACCGTGCAGTCCATCCAGCGCGCGCTCGAAGAGGCCGAGCTGATGGCGGACTGCAAGATCGCCGAGGTCTTCACCGGCATCGCCGGCAGCCACATCCGCAGCTTCAACTCCAGCGGCATGGTGGCGATCAAGGACAAGGAGGTCACGCAGACGGATGTGGCCCGGGTGATCGAGACCGCCAAGGCGGTCAACATCCCTACCGATCAGCAGATCCTGCACATCCTCACGCAGGAATTCATCATCGACGGCCAGGAAGACGTGCGCGAGCCGATCGGCATGAGCGGCATCCGCCTGGAGGTCAAGGTCCACATCGTCACGGGCGCGGTCAGCGCGGCGCAGAACATCGTCAAGTGCGTGCGCCGCTGTGGCCTGGAGGTGCACGACCTGATCCTGCAGCCGCTGGCTTCGAGCCTGGCGGTGCTGACCGAAGATGAGAAGGAACTGGGCGTGGTGCTGGTCGATATCGGTGGCGGCACCACCGATATCGCCATCTTCAGCGAAGGCGCGATCCGGCATACGGCCGTGATTCCCATCGCCGGGGACCAGATCACCAACGACATCGCGATGGCGCTGCGCACGCCGACGCCCGATGCCGAGGACATCAAGATCCAGTACGGCATCGCCAAGCAGGCGATTGCGGACCCGGAAGACATGATCGAAGTGCCGGGTGTGGGCGATCGCGGCACGCGCACGCTGTCCCGCCAGGCGCTGGCCGCCGTGATCGAGCCGCGCATCGAGGAACTGTATTCGCTGGTGCACCAGGTGGTGCGTGAATCCGGCTACGAGGAACTGCTGTCGTCCGGCGTGGTGATCACCGGCGGCACGGCCATGATGCCGGGCATGGTGGAGCTGGGCGAGGACATTTTCCTGAAGCCCGTGCGCGTGGGCGTGCCCGAATATCGCGGCAACCTGCACGAGGTGGTGAAGAGCCCGCGCTACTCCACCGTGATGGGCCTGCTGCTGGAAGGCCGCGTGCAACGCATGCGTGGCCGCAAGGTGGCCGTGCAGAGTGGCTCCGTCAAGCAGGTGTGGACGCGCATGAAGGAATGGTTTGTCGGCAACTTCTGATGCCGTGGCAGGTCAGGCTTCTTGATATCCGCCATGCGCCGCGGTCAGCGGATCGCGCGATGGCACGTTGAGCAGGTTTCTTATTGTTGGTTTCTTGTTCAGGAACCAAGGGTTGCGGCGGGGAGGCTGCAGCGTTTGGGGACTGATTCTTCTCGGAGGCAGTGATGGACTTTGACATGATCGAAACGGAGATGCAGGACGGCACCATCATCAAGGTGGTGGGCGTGGGCGGCGCGGGCGGTAACGCCGTGCAGCACATGATCAGCCGTGGCGTCCAGGGCGTGGAATTCATCTGCATGAACACCGATGCCCAGGCGCTCAAGCGCTCCTCGGCATCGCGCGTGCTGCAGCTTGGCAACACTGGCCTTGGCGCCGGCGCCAAGCCGGAAGTCGGCCGCAACTGCGCCGAGCAGGCTCGCGAGCAGATCGCCGATTCCCTGCGTGGTGCGCACATGGTCTTCATCACTGCCGGCATGGGCGGCGGCACGGGCACCGGCGCCGCGCCGATCGTGGCGCAGGTGGCCAAGGAAATGGGCATCCTTACCGTGGGCGTGGTCAGCAAGCCGTTCGAATTCGAAGGCGCACGCCGTGCCAAGGTGGCCGAACATGGTTCGAGCGAGCTTGAGTCGTCGGTGGACTCGCTGATCGTCGTGCTCAACGAGAAGCTGTTCGAGGTCATGGGCGACGACGCCGAGATGGACAAGTGCTTCCAGTGCGCCGATGACGTGCTGCACAACGCCGTGGCCGGCATCGCCGAAATCATCAATGTGGACGGTCTGGTGAACGTCGACTTCGAAGACGTGAAGACGGTGATGGGCGAGCAGGGCAAGGCCATGATGGGCACGGCGACCGTGTCCGGCGTGGATCGCGCCCGCCTGGCCGCCGAGCAGGCCGTGGCCAGCCCGCTGCTGGAAGGCGTGGACCTGTCCGGCGCGCGTGGCGTGCTGGTCAACATCACGGCCAGCCGCTCGCTGAAGCTGTCGGAAACCAAGGAAGTCATGAACACCATCCGCAGCTACGCCGCGGAGGATGCGACCGTGATTTTCGGTACGGTGTACGATGATTCGATGAGCGATGCGCTGCGCGTGACCGTGGTGGCCACGGGCCTGGGCCGCTCGGCCAAGAAGCAGCAGCCGATGACGCTGCTGAAGACCGGTACGGACAACATCCCGGTGCAGATGATGGGCGGGATGACCGCGGCTCCGGCGCATGCGACCCCGGACTACAGCGGCCTGGACACGCCGGCGGTATGGCGCAGCTCGCGGGAATCGGCATCCGCCCACGTGGCGGCGCTGCAAGAAAAGGGTGTGGACACGTACGACATCCCGGCCTTCCTGCGCAAGCAGGCAGACTGAGTTGGGCCCCGGCAGGGCGGCGGCGGCGGCCGCACGCCTGGCAGGTTGTCCAAGGTCCCTTCGGCGACGCCTGAGCGCTCCCTATCCGCTCGGCATTCGCCCGGACTGACGCAACCCGTCAGCGTGCCCGGCTGCGCGCGCCCGCGCTGGAGTACGTCAGCCCGCATCCCGTTGCCGGGACAGGCAGGCCATCGGCCGCCTCCCCGGACTGGTTTCCCGCCTTCCCGCGGCGGGATGTGCAGTTGCCCGCGCGGCGCGTCTCAGGACGTGCCGCGCGGCGTTTTTGTAGCAAGGTGTTTCCTGAGCACCTGAATGCGATCCCGCTTGGTTGAGGCGGGATCCGCCCCTATGATGCAGGCAGGGTTTTTACGGAGGAAACCATTCCATGATCGCTGTAGGCCAACGCGTCCCGGACGCAACGCTGTACGAGTTCTTCGATGTCGAGACCGAGGGCTGCGCGCTGGGCCCCAATGCGTTCCCCGTGGCCGAGCTGGTCAAGGGCCGCAAGATCGTGGTGTTCGGTCTTCCCGGCGCGTTCACGCCGACCTGCTCCGCCAAGCATGTGCCCGGCTACGTGAAGCTGCATGACGAGCTGCGCGCGGCAGGGATCGACGAGATCTGGTGCCATTCGGTCAACGACGCCTTTGTCATGGGCGCGTGGGGCCGTGAGCAGAAGGCTGGCGACAAGGTCCGCATGATGGGCGATGGCGCGGCACAGTGGGCCAAGGCCCTGGGTCTCGACCAGGACCTGAGCCAGCGCGGCCTGGGCGTGCGCGCGCAGCGCTACGCCATGGTGCTCGACGACGGCGTCGTCACGCACCTGTTCGTGGAAGCTCCAGGCGAATTCAAGGTCAGCAGCGCCGAATCCGTCTTGCAGGCGTTGCGCGCCTGACACGATTGATCGGGCACAAAGTGACGAAAAAACTGCTTTTGTGGCGCTGAATAACACCCCGAAACAAAGTGGTGCAGCGCAATACACAGAGCAGTGGTAGCATTGCGTTATTAGAATTTGTGCCCAATAGCTTTTTATAATAGTTGAGGCTGTCATGCTCAAGCAGCGCACCATCAAATCCCTGGTGAAGACGGTCGGCATCGGTTTGCACTCGGGTCGCAAAGTGACGCTGACCCTGCGACCGGCTCCGACCGATGCCGGCATCGTGTTCACCCGCGTCGACCTGCCCGAGGCAGTCGAGATCCCCGTGGCCGCCTCGGCCATTGGCGACACCCGTCTGGCGTCCGTGCTGCAGAAGGATGGTGCGCGTGTTTCCACCGTCGAGCACCTGATGTCGGCATGCGCCGGCCTCGGTATCGACAATCTCTATGTCGACGTCGACGCCGAAGAAATCCCGATCATGGATGGCAGCGCGGCGTCGTTCGTGTTTCTGCTGCAGTCGGCCGGCATCGAGGAACAACCTGCCGCCAAGCGTTTCATCCGCGTGAAGAAGGCCGTGGAAGTCCGCGAGGGCGACAAGCTGGCCCGGCTGGAGCCGTTCTTCGGCTTCAAGCTCTCGTTCACGATCGACTTCCGCCACCCTGCCGTCGACAAGACCGGCCAGGCGTTCTCGATCGATTTTGCCGACACCAGCTATGTGCGCGAGATCGCTCGTGCCCGTACGTTCGGGTTTGCGCATGAAGTGGAAGCGCTGCGCGAAATGGGCCTGGCCCGCGGCGGCAGCCTGGACAATGCGATCGTGCTCGACGAGCATCGCATGCTCAATAACGAAGAACTGCGCTATGGCGACGAATTCGTCCGCCACAAGATCCTCGACGCGATTGGCGATTTGTATGTGGTCGGCCATCCGTTGATCGGCGCGTACATTGCCAACAAGTCCGGCCACGGCCTGAACAATCAGCTGCTGCGTGCGCTGCTGGCAGACCAGGAAGCGTATGAGTTCGTGACGTTCGACAAGGTCGAAGAAGCGCCCGCGGCATTCCTGCCGCAGATCCAGCCAGCATTTGCCTGATCGCCGCCCGGCCTGGCGCCGGCGCGGAAACGAGAACGGCCTCCTTCGGGAGGCCGTCTTGCTTTGGTGCGGGTCTTTCGTGTCGCGGACGGCTTGCCAGTCGAGCCTTCAGCGGCTGCGGTGGTGGGCGAGCAGCATCTCCACGGCATCCTTGAGCGGCGATTCCGGCAGGCTCCTGGCCAGTGCATCCATGCTGGCCAGCCCGGCCGGGGCCATGTTGGCGGCGCGAGGTTTGCGCTCCACCGGGGGGGCGTCCCAGTCCCCGCGCCCGACCTCAGGTTGTACCCGTACACGGATTGCGGTAACCTGCGATCCCCGCTGTTGCAGCCGGGTAAGTAGGGTCGGCACCACTTGCCGTACCCGCGCGGCCGCCGCGCCATGCGCGGCCAGCAACAGCAATGTCGCTTCCGGCTGGGGGCCGCGGTTGTCGTGTTTGACACCGGCCACCGCGATTCCGGCCTGCAAGCCTCGCGGCAGGAGTGACAGGACTTCCGCTTCCAGTGACGCCAGTTCACGCGCCGTCTGCATCAGCGCCGAGACCGGCCCGGACTTTGCCAGCCAATCGTTGAGCGGCTTGGCAGCCGGGGTCTGGAGAGCGTGGTGAGTGAACATGCGCATGCGCGCATTCTAGCGCGCAATCCCGCCCGTCCGAGAGCCGGGATGCCACGCCCGCATGCGCGCCGGGGCCGTTCAGGCCCTTTTTTGCGTTGGGGGTAAGGTCATGCAAATCATCGTGCTCCATCCGCGCGAGCCGCGGGTGTTCCGTTTCCAGCTCACACGGCCACGCGCCGTGCTGCTTGGCATGCTGTTGTGCGCTCTCGTGGCGACCGCATCGTCCGGCCTGACCTGGCTCCTGGCACGCGCCAGCGCGGCGCCCGAGCTTTCGCGGCAGGCGCGCGACAACGCCTATCTGCGTGAAAACCTAGCCGTGCTGGCCGCCCGCGTGGGCGAGCTCCAGGCGCAGATGGTCCGCCTGGATGCCCTCGGCGAGCGGGTCTCCGGCCTGGCCGGCATCTCGCCGCAAGACTTCGATTTCCGTCACCGCCCCGCCCGGGGAGGCCCGGCGCCCGCCGGGACTTCGCGCGATCTGACGCTGCCAGAACTGCGCGACGAACTGCTACGCCTTGGCGAGCAGGCCGATCACCGCGTGGATTATTTCGACGTGATCGAGGGGGCGTTGATGGATCGCCAGCTTCGTGAGCACCGCATCCCCAGCGTGATGCCTGTGGCCGCAGGCTACGATGGCTCCAGCTTCGGCGCCCGTATCGACCCGTTCTCCGGCCGGCGTACCCAGCACGATGGCGTCGACTTCGTCGCGCCGCCCGGCACGCCGATCGTGGCAGCGGCCGGCGGCGTCGTGGTTGCGGCGGAATGGCACCACGAATACGGGAACATGATCGACATCGACCACGGCAACGGGCTCAAGACGCGCTATGCGCATGCGTCGAAGTCGCTGGTGAAGGTGGGGGATCTGGTCCGGCCCGGCCAGCTGATTGCCCGGGTGGGGAGCACGGGGCGATCGACCGGGTCGCACCTGCACTTCGAGGTGCATGTGAATGGTGTGCCACGTAACCCGACCGCTTTCCTGACGGCCGCGGTGCCGGCACCGACCGATCGCACGGCAATCCGGTAGCCGCTTGTTGCCGCGCGGAACATTGAAGTCGGCTCCATTGTCCCAACCTGACCCGCAAGGTAGCCGGCCGATGTCCGGGCGGCTGTTGCTCCAGCGCAGAATCGGTGCCGGCGCGGCCCCGGCCACGACACCGGCACATGATAAACTCGGCGTTTCGCGCCAATCCACCCATTCCTCGCGCCGTCGCCCCGGGTCGCTTCGGGCTACGCGCGCAGGTGAAAGCACTCGATGATCACGGGCCTTCTCAAGAAAGTCTTCGGCAGCCGCAACGAACGGCTGATCAAACAATACCGCCGCACGGTGGCGCAGATCAACGCGCTTGAGCCGAAGTTCGAGAAACTGTCGGACGACGAGCTGCGCGGCATGACCGAGACGTTCCGTCAGCGTCACGCCGGAGGCGAATCGATCGATGCGCTGCTGCCCGAGGCCTTCGCGGTCTGCCGCGAGGCCAGCAAGCGCATCATGAAGATGCGTCACTTCGACGTGCAGCTGATTGGCGGCATGGTCCTGAACGACAACAAGATCGCCGAAATGCGTACGGGCGAGGGCAAGACCCTGACCGCCACGCTGCCGGTGTACCTGAACGCCATCACGGGCAAGGGCGTGCACGTGGTGACGGTGAACGACTACCTGGCACAGCGCGATGCCGAGTGGATGGGCCGCCTGTACAACTTCCTCGGCCTGTCGGTGGGCGTGAATCTCTCGCAGATGCCGCACGACGAGAAGCAGGTTGCCTACAACGCCGACATCACCTACGGCACCAACAACGAGTTCGGTTTCGACTACCTGCGCGACAACATGGTCTATGACCCGTCGCAGCGCGTACAGCGGCCGCTGAACTACGCCATCGTCGATGAAGTGGACTCGATCCTGATCGACGAAGCCCGCACGCCGCTGATCATCTCCGGCCAGGCCGAGAACCAGACGGACCTGTACCAGCGCATGAACCACATCCCCCGGCTGCTCGAGCGCCAGATCGGCGAAGAGAAGGCCGACGGCACGGGTGTGGAGAAGCCGGGCGACTACTTCGTGGACGAGAAGGGCCACCAGGTCTACCTGACCGAGGCCGGCCACGAGAAGGCCGAGCAGATCCTGGCGGAACAGGGCCTGATTGGCGAGGGCGAATCCCTCTACGCGCCGCAGAACATCACGCTGATGCACCACCTGTACGCAGCCTTGCGTGCGCACAGCCTGTTCCACCGCGACCAGCACTATGTGGTGCAGAACGACGAGGTCGTGATCGTCGACGAATTCACGGGCCGCCTGATGACGGGCCGCCGCTGGTCCGACGGCCTGCACCAGGCCGTGGAAGCGAAGGAAGGCGTGACCGTCCAGCAGGAAAACCAGACGCTGGCCACGATCACGTTCCAGAACTACTTCCGCATGTACGAAAAGCTGGCCGGCATGACCGGCACGGCCGATACGGAAGCGTATGAATTCCAGGAGATCTATGGCCTGGAAGTGGTCGTGATCCCGACCAACCGTCAGGCCCAGCGCAAGGACATGCAGGACCAGATCTACAAGACGTCCAAGGAGCGCTACGACGCGGTGGTGCGCGACATCCGCGACTGCTTCGACCGTGGCCAGCCGGTGCTGGTGGGCACGACGTCGATCGAGACGTCCGAATACCTGTCGGACCTGCTGAACAAGGAACAGCTGCCGCACCAGGTGCTGAACGCGAAGCAGCACGCCCGCGAGGCCGAGATCGTGGCCCAGGCCGGCCGCCCCAAGATGGTCACCATTGCCACCAACATGGCCGGTCGCGGTACCGACATCGTGCTGGGCGGCAATGTGGAAAAGCAGGCGAGCTTCATCGAAGCCGACGCGAATCTGTCGGATGCCGAGAAGGCCGTGCGCATCGCCCAGCTCAAGGATGAATGGCAGTCGCTGCACGATCAGGTCAAGGCGGCGGGCGGCCTGCACATCGTGGGCACCGAGCGCCATGAGTCGCGCCGGATCGACAATCAGCTGCGTGGCCGTGCCGGCCGCCAGGGCGACCCGGGTTCATCGCGTTTCTACCTGTCGCTCGACGACCAGCTGCTGCGCATCTTCGCCGGCGATCGCGTGCGCGCGATCATGGAACGCCTGAAGATGCCGGAAGGCGAGCCGATCGAGGCGGGCATCGTGACCCGCTCCATCGAATCCGCGCAACGCAAGGTGGAAGGCCGCAACTTCGACATCCGCAAGCAACTGCTGCAGTACGACGACGTGGCCAACGACCAGCGCAAGGAGATCTACAAGCTCCGCAACGATGTGCTGGAATCGCAGGACGTCGGCGAGATGGTGGCGAACCTGCGCGAAAGCGTGCTGGTGGAGCTATTCCGCGACCACGTGCCGGCCGATACGATGGAAGAGCAGTGGGACGTCGCGGGCCTGGAAGCGCGCCTGCGCGACGACTGGGGCCTGGACGTGCCGCTGGCCAAGACCATCGAGGGCGCCCAGAGCATCGAGGACGAGGAACTGCTGAACCTGATCATGGCCGCGGCGCGCGAACACTACGACGCCAAGGTCGGCCAGGTGGGCCGCGAGTCGTTTGCCGGCTTCGAGCGTTCGGTCATGCTGCAGAGCATCGACACGCACTGGCGCGAGCATCTGGCGGCGCTGGACCACCTGCGCCAGGGCATCCACCTGCGCGGCTATGCACAGAAGGATCCCAAGCAGGAATACAAGCGCGAGTCGTTCGAGCTGTTCGCGCGTCTGCTGGACGTGATCAAGAGCGAAGTCACGCGCGTGATCTTCAACGTGCAGATCCAGTCGCCGGAGCAACTGGAGCAGGCGTCGGAGCAGATCGAGGAAGGCCTGTCGCACCTGGAGAACGTGCAGTACAAGCACGACGAGTTTGCCGGAGGCGGCGAGCCGGTCGAGGACGCGTCGCTGGCGCGCCGAAGCACGGCCGCGGCGGCAATGGCAGCGATGGGCGGCGATGTGGCGCTTGCCGGCATGCCCAAGGTCGGCCGCAACGATCCGTGCCCGTGCGGATCCGGCAAGAAGTTCAAGCAGTGCCACGGCAAGCTGAGCTGAGCGCAAGCCGCGACACCTGACAGTCACTGACTGAAGTCATCATCGAATGCAACATGCCCGCGCAAGCGGGCATGTTCGTCAAAGCAGAGAGGAAACGCACATGCCCGTCAACCTGCCCCTGCCTCAGGCAGAAAACCTCAAATCCGTCGCCGGCGTGGAGCTCGGCTGGGCCGAAGGCGGTATTCGCAAGGCCAACCGCAAGGATGTGCTGGTGGTCCGGGTGGCCGAAGGCAGCACCGTGGCGGGCGTCTTCACCCAGAACCGCTTCTGCGCCGCACCGGTCCAGGTCTGCCGCGAGCACCTGGCCGCAGGCAAGGGCATCCGTGCCCTGGTGGTGAATACCGGCAATGCCAACGCCGGCACCGGCGAGCCGGGCCTGGTGGCCGCGCGCGCCACGTGCGATGCCGTGGCCGCACAACTCGGAATCGCGGCGAACCAGGTGCTGCCGTTTTCGACCGGCGTGATCCTGGAGCCATTGCCGGTCGATCGCCTGACCGCGGCCCTGCCCGCCGCCATCGCCAACGCGCGCGCCGACAACTGGCTGGCCGCCGCCGAATCGATCATGACCACCGACACGCAGCCGAAGGCCGCGTCGCGCACGGTGCAGATCGACGGCAAGACCGTCACGCTGTCCGGTATCAGCAAGGGCGCCGGCATGATCCGCCCGAACATGGCCACCATGCTCGGCTTTATCGCCATGGACGCCGCCGTGGCCCAGCCGGTGCTGCAGGCGTTGGTCTCGCACGCCGCTGACCATTCGTTCAACAGCATCACCATCGATGGCGACACGTCGACCAACGACTCCTTCGTGCTGATCGCCACGGGCAAGTCGGGCGCGGTCGTCGACCGTGCCGACGGCCCGGCGTTTGCAGCGCTGCGCGACGCCGTGACGGCGCTGGCACAGGAACTGGCGCAGATGATCGTCCGCGACGGCGAAGGTGCCACCAAGCTGATGACGATCCGCGTGGAAGGTGGCAAGAATGTGGCCGAGTGCCGCCAGATCGCCTATGCCGTTGCGCACTCGCCGCTGGTGAAGACGGCGTTCTACGCATCGGACCCCAACCTCGGCCGCATCCTGGCCGCGGTGGGCTACGCGGGCGTGAATGACCTGGATGTGGACCGCGTGAACCTGTGGCTCGACGATGTCTGGGTTGCCCGCGACGGCGGCCGCAATCCCGACTATCGTGAAGAGGACGGCCAGCGCGTGATGAAGCAGGCCGAGATCACGGTGCGCATCGCCCTGGGCCGCGGCAATGCCGAAGCCACGGTATGGACGTGCGACCTCTCGCACGACTACGTGTCGATCAACGCCGACTATCGTTCCTGATGCGTTGCCCCGCCGGCCCGCCACGCGGGCCGGCATCCCAGCTGTCATCTCTCGCTTTCGCGCCTCGCCATGTCTGACCTCGCCTCCCGCCTCGACACCTTTCTTGCCCGACTCGAACAATGGCTGCCGCCGCAACTGACCGACGCGGACTGGCAGGAGGCGGTAGCGTTCCGCTGGCGCAAGCGGCAAAGCCTGTTTGGCAACATTGGCTACCTCCAGCCGATTCGCCAGCTGCCGCCGATCCACCTGGACGACCTGAAGAACATCGAGCGCCAGAAGGACGCCATCGTCGCCAATACGCGTCAGTTCGTGGCCCGTCTGCCGGCCAACAATGTGCTGCTGACCGGCGCGCGCGGTACGGGCAAGTCGTCGCTGATCAAGGCCTGCCTGAATGCCTATGTGAAGGATGGCCTGCGTCTGGTCGAAGTCGACAAGGACGACCTCGGCGACCTCGGCGATATCGTCGAACAAGTGTCGCAGCGTCCCGAGCGGTTTGTGATCTTCTGCGATGACCTGTCGTTCGAGGAAGGCGAGTCGGGCTACAAGTCGCTGAAGTCGGCGCTGGACGGGTCCGTGGCGGCGCAGTCGGACAATGTGCTGATCTACGCCACGTCTAACCGCCGGCACCTGCTGCCCGAGTACATGAAGGACAACGAGACCTACCAGCACACCGCCGATGGCGAAATCCATCCGGGTGAGGTGGTCGAGGAAAAGATCTCGCTGTCCGAGCGCTTCGGCCTGTGGCTGTCGTTTTATCCGCCCAAGCAGGACGAATACCTGGCCATCGTCGGCCACTGGCTGTCGCACTTTGGCTGCAGCGCGGAGGACATTGCTGCCGCGCGCGGCGATGCACTGGTCTGGGCGCTCGAGCGTGGTTCACGCTCGGGCCGTGTGGCGTGGCAGTTCGCGCGCGACTGGGGCGGCAAGCACGGCAAGCCGTTCCTGCCAGACGTGGATGGCAGCCAGGCATGAGCGCCAAGCCGGAAACGACTGTGGCGACCGACGGGCAGCCACGCAAGGTAACCGAGGTGGCCGTCGGCGTGATGATCCAGCCCGATGGCCGCTTCCTGCTGGCGCAACGGCCGGCCGGCAAGCCGTACGAGGGCTACTGGGAATTTCCGGGCGGCAAGCTGGAGCCGGGCGAATCGGTGGAGGCCGCGCTGGCGCGCGAGCTGCACGAGGAACTGGGCCTCGACGTGACCCGCTGCGAACGCTGGCACACGCTGGAACATGACTATCCGCACGCCTACGTGCGGCTCTACTTCTGCAAGGTCACGGATTGGCGCGGCGATCCCGTCGGCCGCGAAGGCCAGGCCTTCTCCTGGCAGGCCGTGCCCGTGACCGTGGGGCCGTTGCTGCCGGCGACGATCCCAGTGGTGGAATGGCTGGCGGAGGAATCCCGCTAGCGCAGAACTTGCAGTCCCGTCGCCCCCGTCGCCAGAACCTGAACAACAAACACTGGAGGCTCAATGCAACGTGTTGACCGCATCGATGACGCTGTTTCGTTGCCCGAGCTGACGCTACGCGGCGTCATTCTGGGCGCGCTGATCACAGTGGTGTTCACTGCCTCGAACATCTACCTGGGACTCAAGGTCGGCCTGACCTTCTCGTCCGCGATTCCCGCCGCCGTCATCTCCATGGCCGTGCTGCGGCTCTTCCCCGGCGCAAACATCCTTGAGAACAACATGGTGCAGACGCAGGCGTCTGCTGCAGGCACCCTGTCGTCGATCATCTTTATCCTGCCGGGTCTGGTCATGCTCGGGCACTGGCAAGGCTTTCCGTTCTGGCAGACGCTGTCGATCTGCGCCGCTGGCGGCATGCTCGGCGTGATCTTCAGCATCCCTTTGCGCCATGCGATGGTGGTGAAGAGCGACCTGCCGTATCCCGAAGGCGTGGCCGCCGCGGAAATCCTGCGTGTGGGTAGCGCTGCCCCGGCCGATGCGGCCGGCAAGAAACAGGCAACCGGCCTGGCCGATCTCATGGCGGGCGGCGTGGCCGCGGGCGTGTTCAGCTTCGCCGCGGGTGGTCTGCGCGTGCTGGCCGAGGGCGCCAACGCGTGGCTGGCAGCGGGGGCATCGGTGGTGCGGTTGTCGATGGGATTCTCGCTTGCGCTGGTCGGGGCTGGCTATCTCGTCGGCATCGTCGGCGGGCTGGCCATGCTGCTAGGGCTGGTGCTGACTTGGGGCATCGCCGTGCCGTGGCTCACGGCCGTCACGCCGATGCCGTCCGGCGCCACGCTGGCCAGCTTTGGCACGTCGGTGTGGAGCACGCAGGCACGCTTTATTGGTGCCGGCACCATCGGCATCGCGGCGATCTGGACACTCGGCACGCTGTTCAAGCCGATGATGGAGGGCATTCGCGCGTCGATGGGTGCGCTGCGCGGCAGCGGCGTGGGCGAGGGCGGTCCGATACCGCGTACGCAGCGCGATCTGCCTGCCGTCTGGATCGGTGTCATCACGCTGGTGCTGCTGGTCGTGCTGGCCATCACGTTCGGTCACTTCCTTGCCCCGGCACCGCTGGATGCGGGGGCGAGCTGGCGCCTCGTGGCCTGCGCCGTGCTGTTCGCGTTTGTGTTCGGCTTCCTGGTGGCGGCGGCATGCGGCTATATGGCCGGCCTGGTCGGATCATCCGCCAGCCCGATTTCCGGAATCGGCATCATCGCCGTGATCCTGGTTTCGCTGCTGATCCTGGGCATCGGTACGCTGGACGGCCTGCTCGGCACGCCGGAGGGCGGCAAGTTCGCGATCGCACTGGCCATCTTCACGACCTCGGCCGTCGTGGCCGTGGCGTCGATCTCCAATGACAACCTGCAGGACCTGAAGACGGGTTGGATCGTCGGCGCCACGCCATGGCGTCAGCAGGTGGCCCTGCTGATCGGCTGCGCGGTCGGTGCGGCCGTGATCCCGCCGGTGCTGGAGCTGCTGTACCACGCCTATGGTTTCGCGGGCGCGCTGCCCAGAGCCGACATGGATCCCGGCCAGGCCCTTGCCGCGCCGCAGGCCACGCTGATGACGGCCATCGCCACGGGCATCTTCACGCACCAGCTCAACTGGACCATGATCCTGATCGGCGTGGCGCTGGGTGTGGTGCTGATCACGATCGACGAAATATTGCGCCGCCGGGGCGGCGTGGCCCGGTTGCCCGTGCTGGCCGTGGGCATTGGCATCTATCTGCCGCCGACGATCAGTTCGGCACTCGTAGTGGGGGCGGTGCTGTCCTGGTGGCTGTTGCGCGCTGAGCGCCGACGTGCCGCTGCGCGTGGCGACGACGTGAAGCTGGCGGTTGAGCATGCCGAACGGCGCGGCACGCTGCTGGCTTCCGGCCTGATTGTCGGCGAGAGTCTGGTGGGTGTGGCGCTGGCCGCGGTGATTGGCCTGTCAGGCAAGGAGGCGCCGCTGGCGCTGGTCGGCGAAGGGTTCGGCACGACCGCGCAATGGCTGGGCCTGGCGGTCTTTGTGCTGGTTTGCGTGGGATTCTGCCAGCGCGTGCTCGCCGCCCGGTAGGCGGGCGGTCGGACACGATATCAGGCAGGAAGGTGACAGCAGGAAGGTGACAGCAGGAAGGCGAGGCAGGTGCCCTCAGTCTTCCTCGTCTTCCGGCGAATCCTGCGGCGTCTCGCCGGGCTTGCCGCCGATGACGTACTTCTCGGCCGCCCAGGCGCCCAGGTCAATCTGCTTGCAGCGATCGGAACAGAACGGGCGGAACTTGTTTTCCGGCACCCATGCGACATCCTTGCCGCAGGTGGGACATTTAACGACGGCGGGCATCGGCGGACTTCAGAAATTACAGAGCTTGAGCAGGAACGGAATATCGGCGTCGACCGAACGCGGCCGCATGTCGCCGTCCTGCTGGGTGAAGCGCACCCACAGCATGTACTTGTTGGCGCTCATCTCCGGGATGAATGCGAGCAGCGACTCATCCAGGTAGACCTGCATCAGTTGATAGCTTCTTCCAGACAGCATCTGCTGATAGCTGCCGCCCGTGGCAATCACCTTGCCGCTCTGGCCGGACTCACGCAGCAGGCGCAGCACGATGGAGGCACCCATGCGCAGCGAAGTCAGCGGGCGGGCCCACTTGAGGATGTCCGAGCGGCGATCCTCGGACGGGCGATGCTGCCACGCATAGTAGGCGGGTAAGTCGAATTCGCAGGTGCCACCGGGGATGATCGCGCGGCTGCGGATGCTCGTGAGCCACTCGTTGTCGGCCAGCAGTTGGCCGGCCTTGCCCACGGTCTGGTTCAGCGCGGCGATGCCCTGCTCGATCTCGGTGATGACGTTGACGAGCGCGTCCTGGTCGATTTGCGGATTGGCGCGCAGCGGCGACAGCGCCTGGCGTTGCCGCTCCAGTTCCTTGATCAGGTCCGTCTTGAGGTCGGCACGGCCGGCCACGTCGATGATCTCGAACAGCGTGGTGATGGCGACGTGATGCTGCTGGGGATGTTCCTGTACGAGGAAATAATCCAGCCGATCGAACAGGTCTTCCAGGCGCAGGAGCGTCCTGATGCGTTCGTTGAAAGGATATTCGTACAGGATCAAGTGCGGTGTCCGTGCGGCGCGGCGGTTGGCGGGTCGTTTCAGCCGGTGGGCGTTCGGGGCCTGCCCGTGGCCGGCAACACCCGCGCGCGGGTGGTGGCACACAGGCCGGAAGCCGTCAGTAAGCGCTCATTTCCCGGCATGTTCAGCGCATTCTATGCGAGTCGGGCGCTGAGGACAAATGCAACGTGGCCGTGCGACGTACTCGGGACGTGTGCGGGACTTGCCCGGGATGGACCCAGGGCCCGTGCAACCCGCGCGGGCCGCTATTCTTCCCCGCCCGGTGCCACCGGCACGGCGCCTTGCGCGCGATACAGCGCATCCAGCCGGGCCACTTGTGGCGGCAGCGCGTCGGGTGGGCCATCGTTATCGACCACGTCGTCCGCCTGTGCAAGTCGTTCTGCGCGCGTCGCCTGGCGGCACATGATCGACAACACCTGCTCGCGCGTGAATCCGTTGCGCGCCATCACGCGTGAGATCTGCGTCTCCTCGTGGCAGTCCACCACCAGTACGCGCCCGACGCGTCCGCGCCACGTGCCCGATTCCACCAGCAGCGGCACCACGTAAATCAGGTACGGATGCTGGCCGGCGGCGCGGATGGCTGCGGCGCGCGCCTCGGTCACACTTCGTATCAGCGGATGGGTGATGCCCTCGAGTGTGGCCTTGGCGGTTGGGTCGGAGAAAACCAGCGCGCGCATGGCGTCGCGGTCCATGGCGCCGTCCGGGCGCAGGCAGCCGGGGCCGAAGGCGGCAACCAGTGGCGCGATGGCGGCACCACCGGGTGCCGTGATCTCGTGGGCGATCAGGTCGGTATCGATCAGCGCGGCGCCTCGCGCGGCGAACAAGTCGGCGACGCGGGTCTTGCCGGAGCCAATGCCGCCGGTGAGTCCGATTTCCAGCATGGGGCGGTGTTGAGCAATCGTGGCGAATGCCGCCAACGATACCAGCTTGCGATCGTTGGCGGCCTGTCGGCGTGCTGTCAGTGGCCGGTCACGAGTCCCAGCGGCAGCACATCGGCGCCGAAAAACAGGACGATCAGGCCGGCGCCGGCGATGAATGGTCCGTAGGGGAAGGGCGTTTCGCTGCCCTGGCGCCGCGCGACGAGCAGTCCCAGGCCGAACAGCGCACCGACGACGGACGACAGCAACACCAGCGCGGGCAGCGCCTGCCAGCCAAACCAGGCGCCGAGGGCACCCATCAGCTTGAAGTCGCCGTAGCCCATGCCTTCCTTGCCGCGTACGAGCTTGAACAACCAGTAGACGCTCCACAGCAGCAGGTAGCCCGCCGCCGCGCCAATCACGGCATCGGTCAGCGTGGCGAACAGGCCCTGGAGATTCAGTAGCAGCCCCAGCCACAGCAGCGGCAGTGTGATCTGGTCCGGCAGCAGTTGGGTATCGGCGTCGATCATCGTCAGCGAGACCAGCGCCCAGACCATGACGATCGCGGCCAGTGCCTGAGCCGTCGGGCCGAAGTGCCACATCGCCAGGGCGCTGAGCACGGCCGTCGCCAGTTCGACCAGCGGATAGCGGATGCCGATCGGCGCCTTGCAGGACGAGCACTTGCCGCGCAGGAACAGATAGCTGATGACGGGAATGTTCTCCCATGCCGCGATCTGGTGGCCGCAATGCGGGCAGACCGATCGCGGCACCATCAGGTTGTAGCGCCCTGGATGCGGCAGCGGTTCATTACGCAATTCGGCCAGGTAATTGGCTTCGTCGTACTCCATCATCCGGGGCAGGCGATGGATCACCACGTTGAGAAAGCTGCCCACCACGAGGCCCAGGAGCCCGGCCACCGCCACCAGGAATGCCGGCGGCAGGGCCGCCAGCACCGGCAGTGTTGCGGCGCCAGCGGCGCCAATGACTGACTGCATGCCTTACACCACCTGTCCGAGCTTGAAGATCGGCAGGTACATGGCCACCACCATGCCACCAATCAGGACGCCCAGGATCACGATGATCAGCGGCTCGATCAGGCTGGAGATGGCTGCCACGGCGTCATCGACCTCGCGCTCGTAGAACTCCGCCACCTTGAGCAGCATGTTGTCCAGCGCGCCGGATTCCTCACCGATCTGCGTCATCTGCAGCACCATGTTGTCGAACACGTGCGTGGCCTGCATGGCGTTGGTCAGGCTGGTACCGATCCGCACGGCCTGTTCGATCTCGCGCGTGGCATCGTAGTAGAGCCAGTTGCCGGCCGCGCCGGCCACCGACTCCATCGATTCCACCAGTGGCGTGCCGGCCGCGAACATCGTTGCCAGCGTGCGGGTCCAGCGTGCGATCACCGCCTTCCGGAACAGGCTGCCGAAGATCGGCAGCTTGAGCAGGGCCTTGTCGTGCCAGCGCTGCACCTTCTCCGACGATTTCCTCGCCCGGACATAGGTGATGATGGAGGCGATCGGCAGGCCAACCACCAGGTACCAGTACTGGACAAAAAAGTCCGAGATATTGATCACGAACACCGTGGGCGCGGGCAGGGCCGCGCCGAAGCTCGAGAACACGCCCTTGAAGGCCGGGATCACGAACAGCATCAGGACCACCGTCACGGCGAAGGCCACGGTCAGCACGGCGATCGGATAGATCATCGCGGACTTGATCTGGCTCTTCAGCGCGATGCTCTTTTCCATATAGAGCGAGAGCCGCTCCAGCAGCGCGTCCAGGATACCGCCTTGCTCGCCGGCATCGATCAGGTTGCAGTACAGCGTGTCGAAGTACTTCGGCTGGCGCCGGAATGCCATGGCCATGCTGCTGCCGGACTCGATGTCGAAGCGGATCTCGGCCAGCAGTTGCGTGAAATTGGGATTGGCGTGGCCGCGCGCGATGATGTCGATCGATTGCAGCAGCGGAATACCGGCCTTGAGCATCGTCGACAGCTGGCGGGTGAAGTACGCGATGTCCTTCTCGGTAATCTTCTTGCCGCGCGCCGCCTTGCGCTTCTTCATCTTGACGACGGTGAGGCCCTGCTTGCGCAGTGTGGCGGTGACCTCCGCCTGGCTCTCGGCCCGCTGCTCGCCCTTGAAGGACTTGCCCTTGCGGTCCTTGGCTTCCCATTCGAAGATGTACTGCGTGGGCGCCTTCCGCCCTGATTTGGCCCGCGACGGCGCTGCCGTCCGGGCGCCCGCCGCTGGTGCGCGCGTCGCCATGATTTGACCCCTCGACTAAAGACTTTTGTTTTACGTATTGGTGGTGGCCAGCACTTCTTCGAGTGACGTGACCCCTTGCTTGACCTTGAGCAGGCCGGCTTCCCGCAACGATAGCACGCCGTCGCGACGCGCCTGTTCGGCGATCTGCAGCGCGGTGCCGTGCGAGAGAATGATCTGTTGCATCGCCTCCGTGATCGGCATGACCTGGTAAATCCCGCAACGGCCCTTGTAGCCACTGCCGTTGCAACGGTCGCAGCCGACCGGATGATACGGTTGCCAGGTGCCGTCGATATGGGCTTCCTTGAAACCGGCGTCCATCAGCACTTCGCGCGAGAGATCGCCGGCACGCTTGCAGGTGCAGAGCCGGCGCGCCAGGCGCTGCGCGGTGATCATCAATACGGACGACGCGATGTTGAACGGCGCCACGCCCATGTTCATCAGGCGCGTCAGCGTGGTCGGCGCATCGTTGGTGTGCAGCGTGGACAAGACCAGGTGACCCGTCTGGGCGGCCTTGATGGAGATGTCGGCGGTTTCCAGGTCTCGGATTTCGCCGACCATGATGATGTCCGGATCCTGCCGCAGGAAGGATTTCAGCGCTGCCGCGAAGGTCAGGCCGGCCTTGTCGTTCACGTTGACCTGGTTGATGCCGGGCAGCTGGATTTCCGCAGGATCTTCCGCCGTGGAAATATTGATGTCGCCCTGATTCAGCATGTTCAGGAACGTATAGAGCGACACCGTCTTGCCGCTGCCGGTCGGGCCGGTCACCAGCACCATCCCGTACGGACGCTTGATCACTTCCAGCAGCAGCGCCTTCTGCTCGGGCTCATAGCCGAGCTGATCAATGTCGAGCTTGTCGGACGAGGACTCCAGAATCCGCATCACGATCTTCTCGCCGAACAGCGTGGGCAGCGTGGAGACGCGGAAGTCGATCGCCTTTTCCACGGTTTCCTTGCCTTCCTTGTCCTTGGGCAGCGAGAGGAGCAACTTCATCCGGCCATCCTGCGGCACGCGTTTTTCCGAGATGTCGAGGCGCGACAGCACCTTGATCCGGGTGGCGACCTTGTCGCGGATGTCCAGCGGCGGCCGGGCGACTTCCTGCAGCACGCCGTCCACGCGAAAGCGTACGCGGTAGAAGAACTCGAACGGTTCGAAGTGCAAGTCGGATGCGCCGCGCTGGAACGCCTCGGTCAGCAGCTTCTGCAGGAAGCGCACGACCGGCGCATCGTCGATGTCGTTGCCCGGCCCCTTTCGGGCGCTGGCCGCGGCCACCGGATCGTATTCGATCATCTTCTGCGCGGTGGGCGTCGTGGGCGAGATGTTCTTCATCGTGCCCAGTGCCTCACCGGCGGCACGCACATGCTTCATCAGCTTGTCGTGCTCAACCACCACGGTTTCCACCGGGAGGTTGAACTTCTGCTTGATGGCGTCCACGCCGGCCTGGTTGGCGGGGTCGGAAAGCGCCACGAGCAGGCGGTTTTCGCGCCGGCCCAGCGGCAGCAGGCGGTGGGCGTGGAACTCCCGGTTGCCGGCCAGTGCGGGCGGCACGCGGTTGAGGTTGTACTCCGACAGGTCGAGCAGGGGCAACTGGTACTTGTCGGCAGCGAAGATGGCCACGTCATGCGCGGACATCGTGCCGCTGCCGATGATCTCGTCGATCAGCTGCGATTTCTTTTCCCGAGCCGATTGCTCCAGCTGGGCGAGCAGCGCTGGTGCGATCCGCCGGCTCTGTGCGAGCGCAAGGCCTAGTGTCATAGCGAAATACGATGCGATATGCGTGCGTTCGAAGCATCGAACGGCGGCGCGGTTGACTGCGGCGGGATCGGCGGGGCGTGGGTCCCGGACCGGGGCAGTTTGCCGCCGGGGTCACTTTTTGTAAAGCGAGGCAGCGTACGCGTTGGCGTTTGTGCGACAGGTCCGCAACCCTACTTGCGCGGGGCGCTTCTTGACGGAGGGAGTACGCGCGCGATGCGGGCCGACGAAGATGGCGCGGGGCGTGGCGGGTCGTGTGGAATGAGCGCCGGGAAAACGAGGGGGCGGGAGGAGGGGGGGCGCGAAAGGAAGCGCGGAGGCGGCTCGAAAAACGGGGGTGTGAAAAACAAAAAAGCCGCACATTGCTGTGCGGCTTTTTTGCTGGGTGCATCGCGATGACTCGCGTAACACCGAAAATCTGGTCGGGGTGAGAGGATTCGAACCTCCGGCCTCTACGTCCCGAACGTAGCGCTCTACCAGGCTAAGCTACACCCCGATTTCCTTGTTTTTCTGCGTTGCGACGTCAGGATTGTCGTTGCAGCGAGAAAGCACACAAGTCTATCAGCGTTTCCTTCAGTTGGGAAGAGGGAAATTGCATTGCCGCTCTTTCCGCTGCCTCCGCTTCGCGCTGCGCAGCGGCGAAAGTTACCTCCAGCGCCCCGCTTGCGTGGATCGCGGAGAACACCGCATCAAAGTGTTCCGTGCCGCCTTGCACAATGGCTTCGCGCGCAAGTTCGCGCTGCTCGGCGGTGCCGTGTTCCAGCAGGTGCAGCAGCGGCAGCGTCGGCTTGCCTTCGCGCAGGTCGTCGCCCGCATTCTTGCCCATCTGCTCCGCGCTGGCGGTGTAGTCCAGCATGTCGTCGATCAGCTGGAATGCCGTGCCGATGCGCCGGCCATACTCGGCGGCGGCTTCTTCCATTGCCGGATCCGCGCCCGCAAGCACTGCACCAAGCTCGGCCGAAGCCTCGAACAGCTTGGCGGTCTTGTAGCGGATCACCTGCAGGTAGCGCTCCACGGTGACGTCCGGGTCGTGCATGTTCAGCAGTTGCAGCACCTCGCCCTCGGCGATCACATTGGTCGCGTTGGACAGGATTTCCATGATGCGCATGCTGCCGGCTTCCACCATCATCTGGAATGCGCGCGAATAGAGAAAATCGCCAACCAGCACGCTGGCCGCATTGCCGAACACCGCATTGGCGGTCTGGCGGCCGCGGCGAAGCTCGGATTCGTCCACCACGTCATCGTGCAGCAGCGTGGCGGTGTGGATGAATTCCACTACCGCGGCCAGCTCGTGATGGCGATGGCCGTCGTAGCCGAATGCCCGGGCGGAGAGCAGCAGGATGACCGGGCGCAGGCGCTTTCCGCCAGCCCCGATGATGTACTCGCCGATCTGCTCGATCAGCGGCACTTCCGACGACAGGCGCCGACGGATGACGGCGTCAACGGCGCGCATGTCGGCAGCGACCGGGGCAAGCAAGGCAGTGGCGGAAGACTGGGACAAGATGAAATCACCGTTACGCAAAACCGGAGGATTATATGCGATGGCGGTGTGCCCATGGCTGCCGGCTTGCGCGGTCGGGAAGATATCGGGGTGATTTCCGGGCAATGTGAGCGTGCGTCGCGCGGTAGTCGCCCGGACAGTGGGTGCCCACCTATAATTGCGGCATGGACAAGCCACAAGCATCCCGCCGGCATGTCCGCCGCACCGCCTGGTGGGTGGCGTTTGCCGCCCTGGCCGGGTTCCTGCTGGCCGACCTGACCTGACTCTCGCGCCCCGGCATGTGCGCCGGTCGCCGCTGCCTCCGCACCGGCAGGCTATCTACTTGTTTTCTTTGCGCTTTTCCTGGAACTGGTTTACAATAGCCGGTTCCTTCGGTTGCGTTTGCCGTATACAGCCCTGTATGCGCGCCACCCACTGACGGGCGGGATCCCGGCCAGCCGGCCTGAGATCCTTTCAAACGGCGCAGGAAACGGCGCCGGCTCCGGGGACTCCCGGGGCAGCATTCGACGTTTCATTCACATCGAGAGGTTCGACAATGTACGCGGTCGTAAAAACCGGCGGCAAGCAATACAAGGTTGCTGCTGGCGAAAAACTTAAAGTAGAACAGATACCGGCAGACATTGGCGCAGAAATCACGCTGGACCAGGTGCTCGCAGTGGGCGCCGGCGACCAAATCAAGTTTGGTACGCCGCTGGTGAGCGGGGCTTCCGTCAAGGCTACCGTGATCTCCCAAGGTCGTCACGACAAGGTGAAGATCTTCAAGATGCGCCGTCGCAAGCACTACCAGAAGCGCCAGGGCCATCGTCAGAATTACACCGAACTGCGCATCGAAGCCATCGTTGCCTGAGCATTGCTCGGACACAGGCTTGCATCGCAATAGGTCAACAGGAGTTAAGACATGGCACAGAAAAAAGGCGGCGGCTCTACGCGGAACGGCCGTGATTCGGAATCGAAGCGTCTGGGCGTGAAGGTGTACGGTGGCCAGGCCATCAACGCCGGCGGCATCATCGTTCGTCAACGTGGCACCCGCGTGCACGCTGGTGAGAACGTGGGTATCGGCAAGGACCACACCCTGTTCGCGCTGGTGGACGGCCACGTGCAGTTCGCAGTCAAAGGCCCTGCCAAGAAGCAGCAAGTCAGCGTCGTTCCGGCGGCCTGATACAGCCTTTGCAGCACGAAGGCCCCGCAAAGCTTGCGGGGCTTTTTCATTTCTGGCATCTATCTGTATTGATGGCGCCAGCCTGATCCACACGGAAGACCAACATGAAGTTCATCGACGAAGCCCGAATCGAAGCGATTGCCGGCAATGGCGGCAACGGGAGTGCGTCGTTCCGGCGCGAGAAGTTTGTGCCCTTCGGTGGCCCCGATGGCGGTGACGGCGGCCGTGGCGGCAGCGTGTTTGCGCAGGCCGACCGCAATATCAATACGCTGATCGACTTCCGCTACGCCAAGAAGCACGTGGCGCGCAACGGCGAGAATGGCCGCGGCTCCGATTGCTACGGCGCCGCCGGTGAAGACGTCACGCTGCGCATGCCGGTGGGCACGCTGATCACCGACATGGATACCGGCGAGGTCATCGCCGACCTGACCGAGCACGGCCAGACCGTGTGCCTGGCCGAAGGCGGCATGGGTGGTTGGGGCAACCTGCATTTCAAGTCCAGTACCAATCGCGCGCCGCGCCAGCAGGTGGACGGCAAGCCGGGCGAGCGCCGCATGCTCCGGCTCGAACTGAAGGTACTGGCCGACGTTGGCCTGCTGGGCATGCCGAATGCCGGCAAGTCGACGTTCATTTCGCACGTGTCCAACGCACGTCCGAAAGTTGCGGATTATCCGTTCACGACGCTGCACCCGAACCTCGGCGTGGTGCGCGTCGACCACGAGCAGTCGTTCGTCGTCGCCGACATCCCGGGCCTGATTGAAGGCGCGGCCGAAGGTGCCGGCCTGGGCCACCAGTTCCTGCGCCATCTGCAGCGCACGGGCCTGCTGCTCCATATCGTGGACATCGCCCCGTTCGACGAGAATGTCGACCCGGTGGCCGAGGCGCGGGCGATCGTCAACGAACTCAAGAAGTACGACGAAACGCTGTACGACAAGCCGCGTTGGCTGGTGCTGAACAAGCTCGACGTGGTGCCGGATGACGAGCGCGCCGCACGCGTGAAGGACTTCGTCAAGCGCTACAAGTGGAAGGGCCCGGTGTTCCATATCTCGGCCCTGACCGGCGAAGGCTGCCGCGAGCTGATCTACGCGATCAAGGACCACCTCGCCGCGATCAAGGCGGAAGAGGCCGCCGCGCTGGCCGAGCCGGATATCCGCCTGGACGAACGGCTTCACAACGTGGATCCCGAAGCCGGCGGGGCCTGACCCCCGGCTGCCGCGCCCGACACGACGTTTTTCCCCGAACAAGCAGCATTACACGGCACCCGGAGACAGGATACCCGTCATGCAATCGGTCATCGCCCAAGCAAAACGTATCGTCGTCAAGGTGGGCTCCAGCCTGGTCACCAACGACGGGAAGGGGCTGGATCACGACGCCATCGCGCGTTGGGCCGCCCAGATTGCCAAGCTGCGCGGCGCCGGCAAGGAAGTGGTGCTGGTCAGCTCCGGTGCCATCGCCGAGGGCATGCAACGCCTGGGCTGGGTGCGCCGTCCGAAGGAAATCCACGAGCTGCAAGCCGCAGCCGCCGTGGGCCAGATGGGGCTGGCGCAGGTCTATGAAAGCCAGTTTGGCCGCTACGGCATCCGCACCGCGCAGGTGCTTCTGACGCATGCCGACCTGGCGGACCGCGAACGCTATCTCAATGCCCGCTCGACGTTGCTGACGCTGCTCTCGCTGGGCGTGGTGCCGATCATCAACGAGAACGACACCGTCGTCACCGACGAAATCAAGTTTGGCGACAACGATACGCTCGGCGCGCTGGTGACCAACCTGATCGAAGGCGATGCGCTGGTGATCCTGACCGACCAGCGCGGACTCTATACCGCCGATCCGCGCAAGGACCCGAACGCGAGGTTCGTGGACGAAGCCCTGGCGGGCACGCCCGAACTGGAGGCAATGGCAGGTGGCGCGGGCACGGCCATTGGCCGCGGTGGCATGCTGACCAAGATCCTGGCCGCCAAGCGCGCGGCAAAGTCCGGCGCGCACACCACGATCGCCTCCGGCCGCGAGACCGATGTGCTGGGACGTCTGGCGGAGGGCGAGGCCATCGGCACGCAATTGCTGGCGCCAACGGGCCGACTGACCGCGCGCAAGCAGTGGATGGCCGATCACCTGCAGCTGCGTGGCCGCGTGGTGATCGACAGCGGTGCGGTGGAAAAACTGACCGGTGGCGGCAAGTCGCTGCTGCCGATCGGTGTGGTGGAGGTGCAGGGCGAGTTCGCGCGTGGTGAGGTGATCGCGTGTATCGACCCCGCGGGACATGAGGTGGCGCGCGGCATCACGAACTATTCGAGCGCGGAAGCGCGGCTGATTGCCCGGAAGCCGTCGTCGGAGATCGAGTCGGTGCTGGGCCATCTGAACGAGCCCGAACTGATCCATCGCGACAACCTGGTGCTGATCTGAAAGTGCGACAGTTACCGGCGCGATCGGCGTGACGCTATCGGACGCTATCCGGTGATACGCCGCCAAGCAAAACGGCGAGGCTGCAGGCCTCGCCGTTTTGCTTTGGATGGTCCGACTTCCGTCGAGCCGGGTTCAGCGGCTCGGCGCGTGTGCCTTCAGGTCCGCCGCCATCTGGGCCGGCTTGCCAGCGACCGTGCGGCCCTCGCAGAAGAAATCCTTGGCCAGCGTGGCGGAGTAAGCGTTGCGCGCGCGGGTTTCCATGCGATACCAGGTATCACGGTCCTCGCTGCGGTTCGGTACCCACTCGGTGGCGCCTTGCGGCAGCGTGGCGTACAGCTTGCGTTCGAAAGCGTCGCAGCGCATGCCCTCGTAGTTCACATTGCGCCCGCCGCCCGGGCTGGTGATGACCACGGTGTAGCGCACCACGTTGTCAGCGCCCACGGCGATGGATTTGCCGTCGACGGCAAAGCGGAAGTCACCGGTGCCGCTGACCGAGAAGGGAATCAGGTCCGCATCCTTGGGCAATGGGGGCAGCAGCGTCTCGGCTTCCTTGAAATCCTTCGGCTCAAACGGGTTGATCCACTGGGATTCCTCTTCGGGCATGCCCTTGCTGGTGGTCTTGCAGCCGGCAAGCGTCAGGCAGGCGGCGGCCAGCAACAGGCAGGTACCGCGCAGCGCGCGGCTGGCGGGCTGGCCGGCGCGAGCGCCCCGGCCGGTGAAGCTATTCATCGGAACTCCGTTGGGTAGTTGCCGGGCTGGCCGGCGAAGCAAGAGATGTGTCCTGGGCGGCCACTGGCATGGTGACCACGGCCGTGGCCGTCACCGTGACGACGGTCGTCTGCTCCGCGCGCGAAGCGTCCCCATGCCGGTCGTGCCCGGCATGGTGGCCGTGGTTGCCGTGGTTACCATAAGGGCTGAGCGGCGCGCGCCCCCGGTGCAGGAAGCGCGACAACTCGGTCAGCGCCATCTGGTAGACATCGCGCTTGAATTCGATGACGGCGTCCAGCGGGACCCAATACTGGCTCCAACGCCAGGCGTCGAATTCGGGATGGTCCGTGGCGCGCAGGTGGATGTCGCAATCGCGGCAGACCATGCGCAGCAGGAACCAGATCTGCTTCTGGCCCTTATAGTGGCCGCGGATCTCGCGGCGGATGAACTTGTCCGGCACCTCATAACGCAACCAGTCGCGCGTGCGACCGACGATCCTGACGTGCTCCGGAAGCAGGCCGACTTCTTCTTGCAGCTCGCGGTACATGGCCTGTTCCGGCGTTTCGCCGTACTTGATGCCGCCCTGCGGAAACTGCCAGGAGTGTTCGCCGATTCGCTTGCCCCAGAAAACCTCGTTACGTGCGTTGATGAGGATGATGCCGACGTTCGGGCGAAAGCCTTCACGATCGAGCATGACTGCACCTCGAATCCTTTAGAATTACGACGATTATAAAGGAAGCGCGCCAGACGGCCTGACGCCGGGAATGCTGGTTTTCCCCGAGCGGCAAGCGCAGTTTCAGGCGCGTCCTGCCCAATGAATGCCGCACCGCGGCGGCCGGGTACTGCCCGGCGGCGCCCGGTCTTACGAGAAAGCAACGGATGAAAGCCTCGCAATTCTTCATTTCCACCCTCAAGGAAGCCCCCGCCGACGCGGAAATCGTGTCGCACAAACTGATGATGCGGGCCGGCATGATCAAAAAGCTGGGCGCCGGCATCTATAGCTACATGCCGGTCGGGCTGCGGGTGATCCGCAAGGTGGAGAACATCGTTCGCGAGGAAATGAATCGGGCCGGCGCCGTGGAGCTGTCCATGCCGGTGATCCAGCCGGCCGAACTCTGGCAGGAAACCGGCCGCTGGGACAAGATGGGCCCCGAGCTGCTGCGCCTGAAGGATCGCCACGAGCGCGACTTCGCCGTCCAGCCGACCTCCGAGGAGGTCGTGACCGACATCGCCCGCAGCGACATCCGCAGCTACAAGCAGCTGCCGGTCAATTTCTATCAGATCCAGACCAAGTTCCGCGACGAGCGTCGTCCGCGCTTCGGCATCATGCGCGGCCGCGAGTTCACGATGAAGGACGCCTATTCCTTCGACCGCGACACCGATGGCCTGAAAGCCTCGTACCAGAACATGTACGACGCCTACGTGTGCATCTTCCAGCGTTTCGGCCTGGAATTCCGTGCCGTGGCGGCGGATAACGGGGCCATCGGCGGTTCGGGCTCGCACGAGTTCCATGTGATCGCCGACACCGGCGAGGATGCCATCGTCTACTGCCCGACCTCGGACTACGCAGCCAACATGGAGGCCGCTGAAGCCCTGCCGCTGCTGGCAGGACGCGCCGCCCCCGGCGAGGAGCTGAAGAAGACGTCGACACCCGAGAAGGCCAAGTGCGAGCACGTGGCCGAGTTCCTCGGCATTCCGCTGGAGCGCACCGTTAAGTCGATCGTCCTGGCCAAGGATACCGAGGCGGGTGCCGAGATCTGGCTGCTGCTGATCCGCGGTGACCATGAACTGAACGAGGTCAAGGCGTCGAAGGTGCCCGGCCTGGCCGACTTCCGCTTTGCGACGGAAAACGAGATCGTCGACACGTTCGGCTCGCCCCCGGGCTACCTGGGCCCGATCGGCCCGAAGAAGCCTGTCAAGCTGGTGGCGGACCGCACGGTCGCCAACATGAGCGACTTCTGCTGTGGCGCCAACGACCGCGACTACCACTACACCGGCGTGAACTGGGGGCGCGACCTGCCCGAGCCGCTCGTGGCGGACCTGCGCAACGTGGTGGCGGGCGATGCCTCGCCGGACGGCAAGGGCACGCTGGAAATCTGCCGTGGCATCGAGGTGGGCCACGTGTTCATGCTCGGCACGCGCTATTCCGAATCGATGAGCGCCACGTTCCTTGACGAAAACGGCAAGACCCAACCGATGCAGATGGGCTGCTACGGCATTGGCGTGACCCGGATTCTGGGTGCCGCCATCGAACAGAACTATGACGAGCGCGGCATCATCTGGCCTGCCGCCATTGCCCCGTTTGCCGTGGTGGTGTGCCCCGTGGGCTACGACCGCAACGAGGCAGTGCGCGCCGAAGCCGACCGTATCCACGCGGAACTGCAGGCCGCCGGCGTCGACGTGATCCTGGACGACCGTGGCGAGCGCCCCGGCGTGATGTTCGCGGACTGGGAGCTGATCGGCGTGCCGCACCGAGTGGTCGTGGGCGACCGTGGCCTGAAGGAAGGCAAGGTGGAATACCAGGGTCGTCGCGATGCGCAGGCCACCCCGGTGGCCGTTGCAGACGTGGTCAGTCACGTCCGCAACCTGCTGGCCAACTGATCCCGATGCGCGCATCCGGCCTGCCGACCCGTCGCCGCTGGCCAGCGCTGGCCAGCGTGCTGCTGCTTGTTGTGGCGGCCACTGCCCATGCTGGCGCGCAAAAGGAAGAGGCGCTGGCCGATTCCGTGCGCGGCGCCCTGGCCGCGGCGATCGCCGACGGCCGGCCGGTGCGGCCGGCGTTTGCATCGGGCGGGGAACGCCTGGGCTATCTGAAGTGGCTGGGCGAGATGTCCCGCCGGCTGGAAGCCCGCATCCCCGAACCACAGATCCGCGTCGAGCTGATCGAAACGGTCTACTACGAGGCCAAGCGCGCCGGCCTGGAACCGTCGCTCGTGCTGGGGCTGGTCCAGGTGGAAAGCGGGTTTCGGAAATACGCGATCAGCTCCGCCGATGCACGCGGACTGATGCAGGTGATGCCGTTCTGGGTGCGCAGCATTGGCGATGGTGACGTCCGCAAGCTGTTCCATCTGCAAAGCAACCTGCGCTACGGCTGTACGATCCTGCGCCATTACCTGGACCGCGAGAACGGCGATCTCTTCCTGGCGCTTGGCCGCTACAACGGCAGCCGGGGCCGTCCCGAGTATCCGAATGCCGTGCTGGCGGCGTGGAAGCGCTGGCAGTATTCCGAATCCACGGTGACGATTGCCGGCGATCCGGATCCCGCCGCTGCGGCGGCTGCGGTCGCCGCGCCAGCGACGTCGCGCCGCGCGCTGCCGCCGGAATCCCCGGCGCGCAATCCGTTCTCGCCGTTGCGGCTGGCCAATCCGTCATGACGCGCGATTTCCGATCCGATCGTTCGGTTTTCTCGCCGACACCTGCGCAGTCCGAAGGCACCGGCAAGGCCGGCTACCGGGCGTCCTCGCCGGAGCTGGACCGCTGGCTGGCGCGCCATATCGAGCAGGGCTTCAACGCCGAGTCGCTGGTGTTGTCGATGCTGCGCTCCGGCTACGATGCCACCTTCGCGCGGGCAACCGTGGCTGCGGCGCTCGACCGGCCGAAGCCGGCGGGCAAGGTGCCATCGACCGCGCCGGCGCCTGCCCTGGGCCGGACCGCTGGGCCAGCTTCCACCTCCGCCACTGTCGGCACGCCTGCCGCGCAGGCATCGGCGTCGTCCGGCCGCAATGCCTTTCGCCATCAGGATCGCGAGATCCCGATCCTGTTTGCGCTGGAAGCGCCACGCATCCTGCTGCTGCAGAACCTGCTCAACGATGCCGAGTGCGACGCGCTGGTCGCGCTGTCGCGAGGCCGGTTGCAGCGATCGCCGGTGGTCAATCCCGATACCGGCGACGAGAACCTGATCGACGCCCGCACCAGCATGGGTGCGATGTTCCAGGTTGGCGAACATTCCCTGATCGAGCGCATCGAAGCCCGGATCGCCGCCGTGACCAGCGTGCCGGTCGAGCACGGCGAGGGCCTGCAGATTCTCAACTACAAGCCGGGCGGCGAGTATCAGCCGCACTTCGACTTCTTCAACCCGCAACGTCCCGGCGAGGCGCGCCAGCTACGCGTTGGCGGCCAGCGCATCGCCACGCTGGTGATCTACCTGAACAGCCCGCCGGCAGGCGGCGCTACGGCTTTTCCGCGTCTGGGGCTGGAAGTGGCACCCGTCAAGGGCAATGCCGTCTTCTTCAGCTACCAGATGCCGGACGGCGCTCTGGACGATCGCACCCTGCACGCGGGCCTGCCGGTGGAGTCCGGCGAGAAATGGATTGCCACCAAGTGGCTTCGCGAACGACCCTATCGCAGCAAGGCCTGAACGGGAGGGAAGTTCGATTGCCGGCGAGGTCGCCAGACCCGTACCGGTACATTTCTGCCTAAGTGTATCGGTACTGTATTGGTTGGCCTCAATAAACTGGTCACTCCCATATCTCCCGGAGCGCCGTCATGGCTCTGCCCGAATTTGCCGCCAGCTCTGGCGTGCTGCTTGCCTTCTGCGCGTTCGCGCTGGTTTCTTCCATCACGCCGGGCCCGAACAACACCATGGTGCTGGCCTCCGGCGTCAACTTTGGCCTGGCGCGCACGGTGCCGCACCTGCTGGGCATCAGCATCGGCTTTTCCGTGATGGTGGCGCTGGTCGGGCTGGGCCTGGGTTCAGTCTTCACGGCATTGCCGTGGACCTGGAACTTGCTCCGGGTGGCGGCCACGGCCTATCTGGTCTGGCTGGCCTGGAAGCTGGCTACCGCCGGCGGCGTGCAGGATCGCGAGGTGGCCCGGCCGATGAGCTTCCTGCGCGCGGCGGCCTTTCAGTGGGTCAATCCGAAAGCCTGGGTGATGGCGGTGGGCGCGTGCAGCACCTACGTGCTGGACGGCAATATCTGGGTGAATGCGCTGTGGATGGCGAGCCTGTTCGCCGTGATCAACCTGCCCAGCGTGGCGACGTGGGCGGTATTCGGCGCCGCGCTGCGCCGCTGGCTGGCGCAGCCGCGTGTGCTGCGCGTCTTCAACGTGACGATGGCCGTGTTGCTGTTGCTGTCGCTCTGGCCGATCCTGGGCGCCCATCCCCACGGGGTTTGAGCGCCGAAAGGCGTCGGCCCCGCTTCAAACCAGCGCGCGGATGGCGCCGAGGTTGCGCCAGTAGCCCTTGGCGTCCATGCCGCAGCCAAAGACATAGCGGTCTGGCACCTTGAATCCGCAGAAATCCGGGTGCATCGGCTTGAGTTTGGTGAGCGTCTTCTCGCACAGCACGGCCGCGTGGAATTCCCTGGCGCCCATGTCCATGATCCGCTGGCGGATAGCCGCCATCGTCTCGCCCTCATCCAGGATGTCGTCCAGCACCAGGACCACGCGATCCTTTACGGATTCACGCGGCGCCACGCGCCATTGCATCTCGCCGCCCACGGTCTTGTTGTTGTAGCGGGACAGGTGGATATAGTCGAACTCCAGCGGGAATTCGAGCTTGGGCAGGAGCATGCCGGTAAAGACCACCGCGCCGCCCATCACGGACAGGACGAGCGGGAAGGCATCGCCCATCTTTTCCGTGATTTCCTGGGCCATGCGGTCCAGCGAGTCCTGCACCTCCTGGGCGCTGACGATTTCCTCGGAGCTGGCCCAGAGTTCGCGGGCCTGTTCGACGGTCATCATGATGTCTGTCCTGTTCTTGTCTTGCGGGGAAGCGATATCGAAGGGTAGCAACAACGATCAGCGGTTGAACAGGCCCTTCATGCCGCCTTTCATCGCGCCCATCTGGCGCATCATCTTCATCATGCCGCCGCCCTTGAGTTTTTTCATCATCCCTTGCATCTGGTCGAACTGGTTCAGCAGGCGGTTGACCTCCTGCACCGGCACGCCGGCACCCGCCGCGATGCGGCGCTTGCGGCTGGCCTTGATCAGTTCCGGCTTGGCGCGTTCGGCCGCCGTCATGCTGTTGATGATGCCTTCCATGCGGCGCACCTGCTTTTCCGCCTGATCCATGTTGGCGCCCTGCGCCTGCTGGGCGAACTGCGCGGGCAGCTTGTCCACCAGGCTGCCCAGGCCGCCCATCTTCTTCATCTGGCCGATCTGGGCCTTGAAGTCTTCCAGGTCGAAGCCGCCCGTCTTCTTGATCTTCTTGGCCAGCTTCTCAGCGGCATCCATGTCCACGCCACGCTGTGCCTCTTCCACCAGCGCGAGGATGTCGCCCATGCCCAGAATCCGCTGGGCCATGCGTTCGGGGTAGAACGGCTCCAGCCCGTCCAGCTTTTCGCCCACGCCGACGAACTTGATCGGGCGGCCGGTGATGTGGCGCACGGACAACGCGGCGCCGCCGCGGGCGTCACCATCGAGCTTGGTCAGCACCACGCCAGTCAGCGGCAGCGCGTCGTTGAACGCCTTGGCGGTGTTCACGGCGTCCTGGCCGAGCATCGCGTCGACCACGAACAGCGTTTCCACGGGCTTGAGTTCCGCGTGCAGCGCGGCGATCTCCTGCATCATCGCCTCGTCGATACCCAGCCGGCCGGCCGTATCGACGATCAGCACGTCGTGGTAGTGCTTGCGGGCCCAGTCCAGCGCCGCGCGGGCGATGTCCACCGGCTTCTGGTCCAGTTGCGACGGGAAGAAGTCCGCGCCGACCTGCTCGGACACGGTCTTGAGCTGGGCGATAGCGGCGGGACGGTACACGTCGCACGAAACCGTCAGCACCTTCTTTTTCTTGTTTTCCTTCAGCCACTTGGCCAGCTTGCCGGACGTGGTGGTCTTGCCGGCGCCTTGCAGGCCGGCCATCAGGATGATCGCGGGCGGCTGGACGTTCAGGTTCAGCTCGGCAGACTTTTCCCCGCTGACGGCTTCGTCGCCGCCGATGACCGCGGTCAGCTCGCGCTGCACCACGCCGACCAGCGCCTGGCCCGGCGTCAGGCTGCTGACGACTTCCTCGCCAAGCGCCTTTTCCTTGACGCGGGCGACGAATTCGCGCACGACCGGCAGTGCCACGTCGGCTTCGAGCATGGCAAGGCGCACTTCGCGCAGCATCTCGGCGGTATTGGCCTCGGTCAGTCGGGCCTCGCCGCGCATGGTCTTGACGACCCGCGCCAGGCGTTGAGTGAGGTTATCCAGCATGGCAGGAAAGGGGGAGGAATTCGGCTTGTGGGAGGGGCGCGCGTGGCGTTGTGGTGGCGATCCACCGACAAGGGCACAGGGGCAGACCCTAGGGTAAACTGCGCAAATGGCCATTGTACTGTATGCCTTGACGGCACTTCTCTATTGCGGCCTGGCCTTTCACGGCTGGGCAACGCGCAATCCGCGGCTGGCGGCCGCCAGCGGGGCGACGGTCGGCCATCCGGGGCGTCCCGGCGCCACGGCCACGGCGGTGCTCATGTCCCAGCCCGGCGGCGCCCGTGGCGAAGGTCAGCCTGCCTGGTGGCACGCCGTGGTGCTGGGGGCGCTGGTCAGCCACGGCATCCTGCTCCACGAAACGATCTTCCCGGCCGACCGCATGGTGTTCGGCTTCGCCTTCGCCCTTTCCGCCATGCTCTGGCTGGGCGTGGGTATCTACTGGATCGAGAGCTTCTTCTTTTCGCTGGCGGGGCTCGGCCTGATCGTCTTCCCCGTGGCGATGCTGGCGAGCCTGATCCCGCTGGCGTTCCCGGGCGCGCAGATCCTGGGCTACGCGGCACGGCCGCTGTTCAAGCTGCACTTCATCATCGCCAACGTGGCGTACGGTCTCTTCACGCTGGCCGCGTTCCACGCGTTCCTGATGCTGCTGGCCGAACGGCGCCTGCACGGCTTCAATCGGCCGCTGGCGGGCGAGCCGGCGTCCGGCCAGTGGCTCGGTCGCTGGCTGGACCTGCTGCCGCCGCTGCTGACGCTGGAAAAGCTGCTGTTCCGCTTGATCGCGGCGGGCTTCGTGCTGCTGACGCTGACCATCGCGTCCGGCTTCCTGTTTTCCGAACAGCTGTTTGCGCGCGCATTCCGCGTGGACCACAAGACCGTATTCGCGATCATCTCGTGGGCGATGTTCGGCGGCATCCTGATCGGCCGGCATTTCCGCGGCTGGCGCGGACGCACCGCGCTGCGCTGGGTCATCGCGTCGTTCGGCATCCTGCTGCTGGCGTACGTGGGCAGCCGCTTCGTGATCGAAGTGGTGCTGCACCGCCTTTCCTGAACCCCTGAGCTCCTGAGTCCCTGAGCCATCTCATGGCAAGAATCCTTATCCTGCTGGCTATCGTGCTGGGCATTTTCTGGTGGCTGCGCGGCCGCGCCGCACGGGAGGCGGCCGACCGGCCAACGGCCCGGCGCCGCGCCGCGCCCAATTCGGGAGCCTCGGGCAATGCAGACGATAGCGAGCCCATGGTCCAGTGCGCCCAGTGCGGCGTGCACCTGCCACGCGGCGAGGCCATCGCCTGGCACGGCCTGCACTACTGCCGCCGCAGCCATCTTCCCGATGTGCCAGGCCAGGGCGGCCAGGGCGATAGCGGCGCGCGCTCATGAGGCCGCGGGCATCGGTCTGGTCCCGCCTGAGCGGCTGGCGCCTGCTGGTTGATCTCTGGCGGCAGCCCGAGCCGCCCGAATTCCACTGGCGCCTGCTGCGCTATTTCTGCTGGACCCGGCTGGCCGTGGCGCTGCTGCTGCTCGGCTACGCGTGGCTGCCGCTGGAACGGTCGGTGGCGGGCGTGGCTGTGGTCAATGTCGCCGCCAATGCCCGCACCGCCGCGGCGCTGCCGGTCGTGCTGCCCTACATCGCGATCGCGGTGGTGGCGTTGATCGGCACGATGTGGCGGCGTCATTTCCACATGCGGGTCCGCGGCCAGGTCCTCACGGACATGTTCCTGCTGACGGCGATCTACGCCGTGCTGGGGCAGATCGGCAGCCATGGCGAAGGCATGGCGATGATCTTCCTGCTGCCCGCGCTGGAGGCGGGCGCGCTGACGAGCCTGCTGTTCGCACTGTTTACGGCGGCCTTGTCGGCGCTGGTGGTGATGGGCCAGCCGTTCCTGCAGACCTTGCTGGCCCGGCAACCCGATGCCAACCTGCTCGGGTCCGGGCTGTTCGGCCTGGTGTTCATGATCGCCGCGCTGGTGATGTACATGCTCGCCAACCGGCAGATCGCGCAGGAGCGGCTGGCGCTGGCGCGCGAGCAGGAGCTGCGGTTGCAGCAACTGGTGAACCGCCTGATGGTCAACGACATGCAGGACGGCGTGATGCTGGTGCGCGCCAACGGGGCCGTGGTGGCCGCCAACCCGGCCGCCGTGGTGCTGCTGGGCGTGCAGCCGCACGAGCGTCTCCGCGATGGCCAGGTCCGCGCGGGCGAGAGCGACAACGTGCTGTTCGACCTGCGCCGCATTGCGCGCCTGCAACCGCTGATGGAAATGCTGCGCGACTGGATCCGGCGCAAGGACGATGTGCCGCGCATCCTGCAGTTGCTGCCGTTGCCATCGCGCCCGTCGGCGGCCGGCAACCCGCTGCTGCACACTCGCCTGCGGCTGCGCTTCGTGCTGCCGGGCCTGGCCGGGCTGCGCTCCACGCTGGCGGGCGTCATGACCTCGCCGGCCGCCCTGGATACCGCCGGCTGGAACGACCTGTCACCCGAGGGCGCGGCGCGCCTGCGGCTGGCCATCGCCCAGAACGAGGCGATGGCATGGAGCCCGGAGGACGAGACCCTGCTGCGCAGCGAGATGCGCGATACGGTGCTGGTCCACATCGAAAGCTGGGAACGGATTGCCGAGCAGGTTCAGCAGGAAAAGCTCGCGGCCATGGGCCGGCTGGTGGCCAGCGTGGCGCACCAGATCCGCAATCCCCTGGCGGCGATCAGCCAGGCCAACGAACTGCTGGCGGACTCCGGCGCGGGCGAGGGCAATATCGATGCGCGGCTGCTGCGCATCATCAGCGACAACGTGCGGCGCCTGGACCAGGTGGTGTCGGACGTGCTGCAGTTGTCGCGCCGGCCGCGCACGGGCCACAGCGCCGTCGAGTTGAGCCAGGCGCTGCCCGAGATCCTGGACCGCTGGCGGCTGGAGATGCGCTCGCGCGCCGGCGCCCGTTCCGACATCAATGCCAACGCCATCCGGCTGATCGTGGACGTGGACCGCCCGGTCATCTTCGACGGCGCGCAGCTCCAGCAGGTCCTGGGCAACCTGCTCGACAATGCCTGGCGCTATTGCAGCCGGCTGCCGGGTTCGATCCGGATGCTGGCTCACGCGCTGGACCAGCATCACGCCGAACTGATTGTCTGGAATGACGGCGCCGAGGTGACGCGCGACCAGCAGCGCAGCCTGTTCGAGCCGTTCTTCACCAGCAATGCGCAGGGCACTGGCCTGGGCCTGTTCATGGCGCGCGAGCTCTGCGGCGCCAACGATGCCCAGGTGCGCTACGGCGCCATCGGCCTGGAAGCGTTGCTGGAACGCACGGGGCTGCTGGCAGGCGGCGCACGCGATACACTCCCGGCCAAAGCTTTCGTGCTGACGATGCGGATCGAGACGCCCGACGTCGTGACCGCCGCCTAGCGCGCCCAGCGCCCGCAACCCTTTCCGGCAACGCCGAAACCCACGCCCTCTATGCCCGCCAGACCGCCCGCCCTCGACCCGATCCTTGTCATCGACGACGAGGCCGACCTGCGCGAGCTGCTCGATATCTCGCTTCGGCGGATGGGCCATGACGTGGTGATGGCCGGATCGCTGGCCGAGGCGCGGCTGCGGCTGGCCGAACGCCGCTACTGCCTGGTGCTGACCGACATGCGGCTGGGCGACGGGCTCGGCATCGAGATCGTGCGGCAGTTGTCCACGTCCCCGGAACGCACGCCGGTGGCCGTGATCACCGCCTACGGCAGCGCCGACAACGCCGTGGATGCGCTCAAGGCCGGTGCGTTCGACTACATCGCCAAACCGGTCTCGCTGGACCAGCTACGCACCCTGATCCTGAATGCGCTGGGCCGCCAGCAGCGCGCGGCAACCGATGGCGCCGTGGTCAGCGCCGAGGCGGCGGAAGCGGCCGAGGCCGCGGATCGCGCCGCCGGGCTGCTGCCGGGCTTGTCGGCACCCATGCAGGAGGTGCGCCGGTCGCTGTCGCGGCTGGCGCGCAGCATGGCGCCCGTGGTGATCAGCGGCGAGTCCGGCAGCGGGAAGGAACGCGCCGCGCGCGCGATTCACGCAGTGAGCGCGCGATCCGCCCATCCGTTCGTGGCCGTGAACTGTGGCGCGATTCCCGAGACGCTGATGGAGTCCGAGTTCTTCGGCTACGTCAAAGGCGCGTTCACGGGCGCGGATGCCGAGCGTGGCGGCTTCTTCCAGGCGGCCCACGGCGGCACGCTGCTGCTGGACGAGGTGGCGGACCTGCCGCTGGCCATGCAGGTCAAGCTGCTGCGCGCACTGCAGGAACGGCGCGTGCGCAAGATCGGCGCGAGCAAGGAAGACACGGTGGATGTGCGCGTGATGTGCGCCAGCCACAAGGACCTGGCCGCGATGGTGGCGGCCGGGGCGTTCCGGCAGGACTTGTATTACCGGCTCAACGTGCTGGAGTTGCGCATGCCCACGCTGCGCGAACGGGCCGAGGATATTCCGGTGCTGGCGCACGCGATCCTGGAGCACCTGGCCGTGCGCTATGGCGACGCCCACCCCCGGCGCCTGTCGGGCGCCGCGCTGGCGCGGTTGTCGACCTATCCGTTCCCGGGCAACGTGCGCGAGCTGGAGAACCTGCTCGAACGCGCCTACGCCTTCGCGGAAGCCGAGGAAATCGCGGTGGCCGATCTCGGGCCGCTGGACGCCGGCATGGACCGCGCCGGCCTGTTGCCGCCGGGCACGCCAGCCAGCGCGCCGGCCGCCGCCGCCTACCATCCGTGGGGCAGCGCCGTGGCCTGGTCCGCGGTCGCCAGCGCCGCCCAGCCGCCAGCGGCGCCAGGGATGCCGCCGGCCGAAGCGGCCCGCGCGCCGGCTCCCGAGCCGGACCCGATGGCCGACGCGCTGCGCGACGTGACGTTCCCGATCGACCTGCCGGCCCGGCTGGAGGCGCTGGAGCGCGAGCTGATCCTGCGCGCGCTCCGCCAGACCGGTTTCAACCGGACGGCCGCGGCGCCGTTGCTGGGGTTGAACTTCCGCCAGTTGCGCTATCGGATCCAGCAACTCGGGATCCGTGACGAGCGCGAAGGACGCGAGGGGCGCGATGGCAGCGACGATAGCGAGTCGCTGACCGAAGGGGAGGGGCGCGATGGCTGATGCGCCGCGCGACTACCTGCCCGACGCCGATGGCTGGGTGCCGGCCGCGCGCCGCGTGCCATCCCCCAACTTTGACGCCCGGCCCGACGGCATGCCTGTGGACCTGGTGGTGCTGCACAACATCAGCCTTCCGCCGGGACGGTTCGGCACCGGTGACATCGAGGCGTTCTTCCAGAACCGGCTCGACATCACGCGCGATCCGTTCTTCGAGACCATCCGCGACGTGCGTGTGTCCGCGCATTTCCTGATCGCGCGCACGGGCGCGCTCGTCCAGTTTGTGGCGTGCACGCAACGTGCGTGGCATGCGGGCCAATCGGATTTCTGCGGCCGCCAGCGCTGCAATGATTTTTCGGTGGGCATCGAAATCGAGGGCGCCGACGATCAGCCTTTCACGTTGGCACAATACGACACTGTTGCCGCATTGGTCGCCGCCCTCCGCACGGCATATCCCGTCCAGGCCATCGCCGGACACAGCGATATCGCACCCGGCCGCAAGACCGATCCCGGCCCGCATTTCGACTGGAATCGCTTCGCGCGGCTCGCCCAGGTGCCGCCGGCGCTACTCCCGTACCAGCCTCGTCCCTGAGCGTCCCCTCTTTGTGCAGTACGCCTCATATGGGGGCAAGGCACACCGTGACAGCCCTGTGAAAACCCCATGCCGGGGCCACCTATCGAGTGGCCACTTTGGATTAAAAAATTTAAAAAATTTTGTGCGGTGGCGCACAGGAAACCGGGATCCCTTGCCGTAGCGCGGTTGGCGGGAATGTGGCGCCGCCGCACAGTCGCGAACTGTCTCGCGGATGCGATTGTCAAGACTGGTCTTTCATCTTCGTTTCACTATACTTAGCCCAGTTTTTCGCGGTGACCACTATATCTAGTAGTGCTTCCGGGGAACCGGCCTAGGTGTGAAGCCAGCGCCGCAGCAGTTTGCGACGTTGGCGCCACAGCAGCGACATGGCCGGCGGTATCGCAAGAGTCCCTAGCAGAATGAACGCCTGTGCAGTTTGGTTCTCGCCCCGGCCCCAGCCGTGTCGAGTGTCTTCTGAAGCGCATTTTGCTAGGGACTTTGTCACTTCAATACAAGGGTTAAAACAGGAGTTTCCTCATGCAAACGGCCCAAAACGAACAACAAAACACTGGCGTGACTGGCGTTGTCGGCGCAGCAGCCGGTACGTCGCAGCAGACCCCCGCCGCTGCGGGCGCCAACTATCAGGACTACAAGCTCATTCGCCGCAATGGGGCCGTGGTGGCGTTCGAGCCGAACAAGATTGCCGTGGCCGTGACCAAGGCCTTCCTGGCCGTGAACGGTGGCCAGGGCGCCGGCTCCGCGCGCGTGCGTGAGCTGGTGGAGCAACTGACCGGGAGCGTCGTGCGCGCGCTGCTGCGCAGCCGTCCGAACGGCGGCACGTTCCACATCGAGGACGTGCAGGACCACGTGGAACTGGCGCTGATGCGTTCGGGCGAACACGAGGTGGCCCGTGCCTACGTGCTGTACCGCGAGAAGCGCACGCAGGAACGCGCCCAGGCCAACGCGCAGGCCGTGGCCCGCGTGCAGGAAGGCGGCGTGTCGTTCAACGTGACCGACAACGGCGCGACCCGTGTGCTCGACCTGGCGGCCCTGCATGACCTGATCGACACCGCCTGCAGCGGACTGGGCAACGCCGTGAGCGCCGAGCCGATCCTGAAGGAAACGCTGAAGAACCTGTACGACGGCGTGCCGATGACGCAGGTCTACGATTCGGCCATCCTGGCCGCGCGTACGCTGATCGAAAAGGATCCGGCCTACAGCCAGGTCACCGCTCGTATCCTGCTGCACACGATCCGCAAGGAAATCCTGGGCGCCGAGGTGACGCAGGCCGAGATGTCCACGAAGTACGCCGAGTACTTCCCGAAGTTCATCGCCCGCGGTATCCAGGCCGAACTGCTCGACGAAAAGCTGGCCACGTACGACCTGGCCCGCCTGGGCGCCGCGCTGGATGCCTCGCGCGACTTCCAGTTCAACTACCTCGGCCTGCAGACGCTGTACGACCGCTACTTCCTGCACGTGGACGAAGTCCGCATTGAAATGCCGCAGGCCTTCTTCATGCGCGTGGCCATGGGCCTGGCGCTCGAGGAAAAGGATCGCGAAGCCCGTGCGATCGAGTTCTACCAGCTGCTGTCGTCGTTCGACTTCATGTCGTCCACGCCGACACTGTTCAACTCGGGTACCCGCCGCTCGCAGCTGTCGTCGTGCTACCTGACCACCGTGTCGGACGACCTGGAAGGCATCTACGAAGCGCTGAAGGAAAACGCGCTGCTGTCGAAGTTTGCCGGCGGCCTGGGCAACGACTGGACCAACGTGCGCGCGCTGGGCTCGCACATCAAGGGCACCAACGGCAAGTCGCAAGGCGTGGTGCCGTTCCTGAAGGTGGTCAACGACACGGCCGTGGCCGTGAACCAGGGCGGCAAGCGCAAGGGCGCGGTCTGCGCCTACCTGGAGACGTGGCACCTGGACATCGAGGAATTCCTGGAGCTGCGCAAGAACACCGGTGACGACCGTCGCCGCACGCACGACATGAACACCGCGAACTGGATTCCGGACCTGTTCATGAAGCGCGTGATGGAAAACGGCGAATGGACGCTGTTCTCCCCGGCTACCTGCCCGGACCTGCACGACAAGGTGGGCCGCGCATTCGAACAAGCCTACCTGGGCTATGAGGCCAAGGCCGCCAATGGCGAGCTGAAGCTGTTCAAGAAGGTCCCGGCCATGCAGCTGTGGCGCAAGATGCTGGGCATGCTGTTCGAAACCGGCCACCCGTGGATCACCTTCAAGGATCCGTGCAACATCCGCAGCCCGCAGCAGCACGTGGGCGTGGTGCACAGCTCCAACCTGTGCACGGAAATCACGCTCAACACCAATGAGAGCGAGATCGCCGTCTGCAACCTGGGCTCCGTGAACCTGGTGGCGCACCTGAAGAAGCAGGCCGACGGTACGCAAGTGCTCGACCACGCCAAGCTGCAGAAGACCATCCGCACCGCGATGCGCATGCTCGACAACGTGATCGACATCAACTACTACGCGGTGGAAAAGGCGCGCAACTCCAACCTGCGCCACCGTCCGGTCGGCATGGGCATCATGGGCTTCCAGGACTGCCTGCACGTGCTGCGCACGCCGTACGCCAGCGATGCCGCGGTGAAGTTCGCCGACACCTCGATGGAAGCGGTGTGCTACTACGCCTACCAGGCTTCCACGGAACTGGCCGAAGAGCGCGGCCGCTACAGCACCTACGAGGGTTCGCTGTGGGATCGCGGCATCCTGCCGCAAGACTCGCTGAAGTTGCTGGCCGAAGAGCGCGGCGGCTACCTGGAAGTCGACATGTCGTCGTCGATGGACTGGAGCAGCCTGCGTGCCCGCATCAAGCAGCACGGCATGCGCAATTCGAACTGCATCGCGATCGCCCCGACCGCGACCATTTCGAACATCATCGGCGTGTCGGCCTGCATCGAGCCCACGTTCCAGAACCTGTACGTGAAGTCGAACCTGTCGGGCGAGTTCACGGTGGTCAATGACTACCTGGTGCGCGACCTGAAGGAGCGCGGCCTGTGGGACGAGGTGATGGTTGCCGACCTGAAGTACTTCGACGGTTCGCTGGCCCGTATCGACCGCATTCCGCAAGACCTGCGCGACATCTACGCCACGGCCTTCGAAGTGGAGCCGAGCTGGCTGGTGGAAGCCGCCAGCCGCCGCCAGAAGTGGATCGACCAGGCTCAGTCGCTGAACATCTACATGGCGGGCGCCTCGGGCAAGAAGCTGGACGACACGTACAAGCAAGCCTGGCTGCGCGGCCTGAAGACCACGTACTACCTGCGCACGATGGCCGCCACGCACGTGGAGAAGTCCACCGTGTCGCGCGGTTCGCTGAACGCGGTGTCGTCGGGCAGCGAAGGTGGCATGTCCGCCGCCCCGGCAGCGGCCCCGGCAATGCCGGAAGCCGATGGCCCGGTCTGCACGATGCGCCCGGGCGACGCCGGCTTCGACGAGTGCGAAGCCTGCCAGTAAGCCAATAGTCGATGTGCCGTTCCCGCCAGTGCGGGAACGGCTGCTGAAAGAATTCACGGAGAACACCAACATGCTGAGCTGGGACGACGACGTTCAAGCCACGCCGCAGGCTGCCCCGCAGCCCGCGCTGCAACCTGCCACCCCTGTCACCGCTGACCAGCAGGGCGCGCTGCCCCCGTCGGCCACGCAGCCGTCCGGCATCCTCGGCAACAATCCGAACGCCGCCGCCGCGCAGGACACCCGCCGCGTGAACGCCGCCGACAAGCGCGTGATCAACGGCTCCACCGACGTCAACCAGCTGGTACCGTTCAAGTACAAGTGGGCGTGGGAAAAGTACCTGGCTGGCTGCGCCAACCACTGGATGCCGCAGGAAATCAACATGTCCCGCGACATCGCCCTGTGGAAGGACCCGAACGGCCTGACCGAGGACGAGCGCCGCATCATCAAGCGCAACCTGGGCTTCTTCGTGACGGCCGATTCGCTGGCCGCCAACAACATCGTGCTGGGCACCTACCGCCAGATCACGGCGCCGGAATGCCGCCAGTACCTGCTGCGCCAGGCCTTCGAGGAGGCCATCCACACGCACGCGTACCAGTACATCGTGGAGTCGCTCGGCCTGAACGAAGCCGAGATCTTCAACGCGTATCACGAAGTGCAGTCGATCCGTGACAAGGACGAGTTCCTGATCCCGTTCATCGACACGCTGACCGATCCGTCGTTCAAGACCGGCACGCCGGAAAACGACCAGAAGCTGCTGAAGAGCCTGATCGTGTTCGCCTGCATCATGGAAGGGCTGTTCTTCTACGTGGGCTTCACGCAGATCCTGGCGATGGGCCGCCAGAACAAGATGACGGGCGCTGCCGAGCAGTACCAGTACATCCTGCGCGACGAGTCGCTGCACTGCAATTTCGGCATCGACCTGATCAACCAGATCAAGCTGGAGAATCCGCACCTGTGGACGGCCGAATTCAAGGCCGAGATCACGGAGCTGTTCCAGAAGGCCGTGGACCTGGAATACCGCTACGCGGAGGACACCATGCCGCACGGCGTGCTGGGCCTGAACGCACCGATGTTCAAGGGCTACCTCCGCTTCATCTGCAACCGCCGTTGCCAGCAGATCGGCCTGGACCAGCTGTTCCCGAACGAGGAAAACCCGTTCCCGTGGATGAGCGAGATGATCGACCTGAAGAAGGAACGCAACTTCTTCGAGACGCGTGTCATCGAGTATCAGACGGGCGGGGCGCTGAGCTGGGATTGATGGGGCTGGCACGGCATCGCGTGCCGCTGCCACCTTTGAAAACGGACTGCCTTGGCAGTCCGTTTTTCATTCCGGGGCATGATCCGCACCCCGATCCGCCCGATAACCACCGGGACCGGCTGCGCGGGCGACCGGTGTTGTATCGCACAGGGCAGGCCAGCCGGCTTGCCCTGTTGCGTTTCGGCTCAATCCGCCGACGCGCCGGAACGCTTCACCACCGTCGACCACTTCCGGATCTCGCTGTCGACGAACTTGCCGGTTTCGGCGGGCGTCATCGGCATCGGCTCGGAGCCGCGATCCGTGATGAACTTCTGCAGTTCTGGCGATTGCAGTGCCTTCACCGTCTCCGCGTTGAGCTGGCTGACGATGGCCGGCGGGGTGCCGGCGGGGGCCATCAGGATGGCCCAGCCCAGCGCCTCGAAGCCCGGCACGCCTTCCTCGCGCACGGTGGGCACCGATGGCAACTGCGGCACGCGTTGCGCGACTGTCACCGCCAGCGGCACGGCTTTCTTCGACTGGATCAATGGCATGGCGGCGGTGACGGAATCCACCATCAGCGGAATCTGATTGCCGAGGAAATCCGCCTGGGCGGGGCCGCTGCCCTTGTACGGAATGTGGACCAGGAAGATGCCGGTCTGCGCCTTGAGCATCTCCGCGGAGAGATGCTGCGTGCCGCCGATGCCGGCACTGGCGTAGCTGTACTTGCCCGGCGCGGTCTTCGCCTTGGCGATCAGGTCGTGCAATGACGTGAAGCCCGAGGCCGGCGTGGCCAGGAATACCAGCGGCACGGAGAACACGCCGGAGATCGGTGCAAAGTCCTGGCGCGGATCGTAGTTGAGCTTCTTGTACAGCGTCTGGTTGATTGCCATCGCACTGCCGGCCATGACCAGCGTGTAGCCATCCGCCGGGGACCTGGCGACGACTTCCATGCCGATGTTGCCGCCCGCGCCGGCGCGATTGTCCACCACCACCGACTGGCCAAGCTGCTTGCCGAGCCGCTCCGCCAGCGCACGGGCAAAGATGTCCGTCGCCTGACCCGGCGGGAATGGCACGATCAGCTTGATGGGCCGCTCCGGATAGGCGGCATGGGCGGAAGTGGCCGCGAGCAGCAGGGCGGCGGCGAACAGGCGCAACGTCTTCACGGGAATCTCCTCTGTCTTGTTCGGGCTCGGGTGGCCCAGGGAGATTCTACGGGGTTGTCGTGCGGCGTTGCTGCTCACGCCGGTGCCCTGGCGTGCTAAAGCAGCGACAACATGCGTTTTCAGAACGGTCTCACAGACCGTCGGGCCGCCGCTTCCTAACATGGTCGGCAACCGTCATCCGCCTCGGGGACGATTCAACGGCCGATCACCCGCGCGGTGGAGGCCCACCAAGGAGATTCACCGATGCAAGCCGCAGTCCTGCACCGCCTGGGCGACACGCCGAGATTCGATACCTTCGACGACCCCGACCCGTTCGACCACGAGACGCTGGTCCGCGTGCGCGCCACGGCCATCAGCCCGGTGGACCTCGCGGCGGCCGCCGGCCGCCATCACAGCATGCCGCTCGATTTGCCGGCGATCTGCGGCACGGATGGTGTGGGCGAGACCGTGGATGGCGTGCGCGTCTACTTTACGGTCGCGCGCCAGCCGTTCGGCGCCATGGCTGAATACGCGCCGGCGGAATGGGCGGTGCCAGTGCCGGACGGACTCGATGACGCAGCCGCGGCTGCCATCGTCAGGCCCGCCCTGGCTGCCTGGATGCCCCTGACCGTGCAGGCGGATCTGGAGCCTGGCGAAACCGTGCTGATCCTGGGCGCCACCGGCGCGGCGGGACGGATGGCAGTCCAGGCCGCGCGGTTGCTCGGCGCGGGCCGCATCATCGCCGCGGGGCGCGGGCAGGACGCGCTGGCCACGCTGGGCGCCGATGCGACGATCGACCTGCGCATGCCGCCCGCCGCCTTGCATCAGGCATTCTCGGCCTATGCCGCGGAGGGGATCGACGTGATCGTCGACTTCCTGTGGGGTGATCCGGTCGAGCTGCTGATGGCCGCTCTCGTACGGTCAGACCTGGGTCCGCCCATCGAGGACGATCGGGGTATCCGGCTGGTATCGGTGGAGGAACAGGTGTCGGGCAGCCTGACGCTGCCGTCCGCGGCGCTGCGAGACTCGCGGCTCAGGCTGATGGGCAGCGGTCCGGCCAACTATCCGTCCTTCGCGCATCTGGAGACGTTTGTCGGAGATATCCTGCTGCACGCGCTGGAGGGCGATCTGTCCGTCGAGGTGGAATCGATGCGCATGGCCGATGTGACTGAGGCCTGGGGACGCGCCACGCTGCTGGAGCGGCCTGTGGTGCTGATGGTGGCGTGAGCGGCTGACGGAGCAGGGGGGCAGTCAGCGGCCAGTGAGGGGGCGGAGAGCGGGTGGAGAGCCCGGGAAGCCATGGAGAGAACCCGCACGCTGGCGCGTGCGGGTCCAGGGTGTACAGGTCTCAGGCGGCCTTGCGTACGTCGGCGGCAAGGGCGGTGGCGGGGGCTTCCGCCGCGCCCTCGGCCTTGCGTTCGCCGCCGAGCGCGTCCGTCAGGTCGCCCAGCATGGCGGCGAGTTCGCCGGCCATCAGGGCAAAGTCGGCATCGAAGCGCTCGTCTTCATCATGCAGCGTGCCATCAGCCTGTTCCTTGATGACGTCCAGCGGGGCGACGCGCTTGACGGCCAATGTGTCGGTCAGCACGAACGACACGCGGTCGTTCCAGGTCATGGCCAGGCGCGTGCAGCGCTTGCCGGCGGCGATGTGCCGGCGCAGGTCTTCCGGGTCCAGCGGATGGCGCACATAGCGGACGGTGGCCTTGGTCTCGGCGCTCGATTGCAGCTCGATCTCCTGGTCGACCGTGAAGCCAGCCGGGGCGGTATCGGTGGCGAGCCATTCCGTCATCGCCGCGACGGGCGACTGGTTGACGTGGAGGCCGACCACGGGCAGCGGGTCGATGGCCTTGAACAGCATGCCTCGTACTTCGTCGGCCTTGGCCGTGGCGGCCGCGTCGATGGCCAGCCAGCCATTGACGGGGTCGATCCACACGCGGGTGTCGCGGCGGATGCTGAAGGCGCGCGGCAGCAGTTCTTCAGTGATCTGCTCCTTCAACTCCTTCAACTGCTTGCGTCCGGGCTTGAAACCCTGCTGTTCTTCCAGTTCCACAGCCCGCGCCTTGGTGACCTGATTGACCACGGTGGCGGGCAGCAACTTCTTTTCCGTGCGGAGAACCAGCAGCATCTGGCGGTTGACGCAGTGCACCAGCTGGCCATTGTCGCGCGGCGATGCCCAGCCCTGGGTCTGCATCTCGAGGCTGGTGCCGGGGAAGAAGGCATGCTTGGCCAGGGAAGCTTCCACGTCTTCGGCGCTGAGCGTCCACGGGGCGGAAAAACGGTGAATCTGGAGATTCTTAAACCACATGAGAATTCGGCCAGGAGAATGGAAAGGGACGAATTCTATCCCGGTTGAGCGGCGGGCGATCCGGAAAGGGAGACAGAAAAAAAGCGCGCATCGCACGGGACCAGATGTCCCGGCGATGCGCGCCTGCCTCGGTGGCGAGAGCGGGGCTTGCGGCGTCAGTGACCGCGTCAGATATCGAGCTTCGAGATCTTCGTGCCTTCCAGGCTCAGGCCCGCCATCAGGCCCGCATTGGTCAGCGCGAAGCCGACAATCGGTTGCTGGGCCGTGTTGGTGTCCAGCTGGCCGTTGGCACCGATCGTCGCCAAGGCCACCGTTGCATCTGCACCAACCTGCCAGCCATTGCTCCTGACGAACTTGTCGTAGGCGTCCTGCGTCAGGAACATCAGCACAAAGGCCTTGGATTGCGCACCAACCTGCCAGCCGACGGAGCCCGAGATCGCGCGATAATATCCACGGTCGGCGCCGCCGGAGCGCAGCACGCCATCGCCGTACTCGCCCCCCACCACAAAGCCGGCGGACAGCAGCTTGGGGAAGATGAGGATGCCGCGCGCCTTGTTGGCCAGGTCATGGGAGCCCTTGACCGAGGTGTACAGGCGATTGAGCGTATCGTTGGCGCCCGCATCGATCTCGCGCCGTTTGGCGGCCTTGTCGGTCGCTGCGCTGGGCCCCGTGGTGGTGCATCCGGCGAGCGACAGCACGCCGAGGGACAAACCGGAGAGACTGACAAGCCCAGCGCCGCCGCCGGACAGGAAGGTTCGACGTTTCATTATTTCCTCCAGGATGGTCGTGTGTTGCAACCGCCTCTACAGCATAGGCGTGCAAAGCACATAGGCAAATGCGATTTTGTCTGACTTGGCCTGGGAGAGTCTCTGACATGGCACAGACATACTTTCTTGCAATTCGCCGGAAAAGCTCCGGAACCCGCCTTAAGTGACCGAGTCTTTTGAAGATGCAAAAGAAAATCGCCCCCATTCTCGCTTCGGCCCCGTCGGCCGCTTCCCTTTCATCTGTCATTCCGGCGACTTCCGCTGACGCCAGCGCATCCATCGATCGCCCGCGCGGCAGCCGCCGGTTGGCCGCAAGGCTCGGCCCGCTGAGCGTGCCCGTCGCAGCGCTGCTGCTGGCCGCTTGTTCCTCGCAACCGACAATGGAATCGGCGGAATCCAAACAGGAAACTGCCGCGCTGAATTCCGGATGGCAGGCCGAGCGTGCCAAGTACATGGATTGTGTGCAGGACAAGGCCGACGACGGCGTCAAGGGCAAGGCTGCTCCGAAGGACGTGGCCGCCAGCGCGCTGGAGTCCTGCAAGGGCCAGCTTGGCGTCATGCATGACGCCTTCCAGTCCTACCTGTCGGCGCAGATGAGTTCCTCGCACGGTCAGGCCGGCGCCCGTCAGGCTGCCGCCCGCGTCACGACCGATACGCGCGAGAAAGCGCGTACTTACCTCACGCGCTATGTGGAAGTCGAGCGATACAAGGCCAACCAGCGCTAGATCCCACAGGTCGTCACGGATGACGCGCCGGAGCCGGCGCGTTGCCGTCATCGTGCACGAAGATCCACGCACACAATCCGCCAGCCGCCGCGAGTAGCGCGGACAATCCCATCACCCATCGGAATCCGGCTACGAAGGCCTCGCCCACGGCATGCCGCAGCGCGGCCTGCAGCGTCGGGTCGACCTGCGTCGGAATGTCGATTGCCGCGAGTTTGTGGCGCTGCACCAAGATGGCCTGCACGACCTCTTGCGGCGCGCCGGTTGCGGCCAGGCCCCGGATCAATACCGGTTGAAACGCCGCTACCAGAATGATGCCCAGCACCGCGATGGCCAGCAGCCCCGCTACGCGCGAGGCCGCGTTGTTGATGCCCGATGCCGCGCCCGTGGCGCCAGGCGGTACCGCATTCATGACGGTCGTGGTCAGCGGCGCGACGCTGATCGACATGCCCAGACCCAGCACCAGCACCGCCGGGAACCAGGTCAGCCAATAGCTGCCGCCGATGCCTGGCACCGCGAACATCGCGAAGCCGACCGCCGCCACCAGTGGGCCTGCCACTAGCGGTCGCCGCGCGCCGTACTTGTCCACCAGCCCGCCGGCCCAGCCGGACATCACGAACATCAGCAGGATGAACGGCAGCAGGGCCGCGCCCGCCGCCGTCGTGGAATAGCCTTGTACCTGGATGAGGTTCAGGGGAAAGAAGAAGAGTCCACCGCCCAGCGCGGCATAGAGCAGGAATGTCAGAAGGTTCGCGCCGACAAAGCGGTCGGAGCGGAACAAGGCCAGCGGCAGGATTGGGCTGACGTTGCGGCGTGGGTTTGCCTCCAGCCATACGAACATTGCCAGCATCGCCAGACCGCTGGCGATTGGTCCCCATACCAAGGGATGCCGGCCTCCCAGCATCGGGAATTCGATCAGACCGTAGACCAGGGCGCCGAGCCCCAGTGTGGCCAGCCCGCTGCCAGTCCAGTCGATCGCACCCGGGCTCGGCGCGCGGCTCTCCGGCACGCGCCATAACGTGATGACGAGAACGGCGGCCGCCAGCGGCACATTGATCAGGAATGCCGCGCGCCACGACAGATGGTCGATCAGCCAGCCGCCCGCCACCGGCCCCAGCGCCGCGGTCATCGCGGTGGCGCCCGACCAAGTCCCGATGGCCTTCCCGCGCGAGGCCGGGTCGAACGATGCAGACAGCAACGCCAGGCTTCCCGGCACCAGCAATGCCGCGCCGATGCCCTGCACCGCGCGTGCCACGATCAGGTGGCCGATGGTGGGCGCCAGTCCGCACCAGACCGATGCCGCCGCAAAGATCGCCACGCCAGTCGCAAACACGCGGCGCCGGCCAAAGCGGTCGCCGGCGGCGCCGCCCGCCAGCAACAATGCCGCCAGGCATAGTGCGTAGGATTCCACGGCCCATTGCACGTCGGCCAGGTTCGCACCCAAGTTGCGCTGCAACGCGGGCAGCGCCACGTTGACGACGGTGCCATCGATGAACGCCATGCTCGATGCCAGGATCGTCGCCGCCAGCACCCAGGGCGCTTGCCGGCGCGAACATGGCGTGGCGTCAGGCCCGGCGCGTAGCACCGCGTCGTCGCATGGGCCCTGGGCCAGCGGTGTGGTGGACATGGTCAGCCGCGGCGCATCGTCGGTGTCACAGCATCGCCAGCGGATGCGCCTTGTGTGGCGGCGGGAAGAGCTGGTCGAGTTCCGCTAGTTGTGCGGGCGTCAGCGTCACGTCGAGTGCACCCAGGTTCTCGCGCAAGCGATCGCGATGGCTGGTCTTGGGGATGGCAATGACGTCGTCAGTCCTCAGCAGCCAGGCCAGCGCGGCCTGTGCCGGCGTCATGCCGTGCGCGTGCGCAAAGCGTTGCAGGCTGGCGTTGCGCAGCAGGCGCGCCTGCTCGATCGGCGAATAGGCCATGACGGGCACGTTGCGCTCGCGCAGCCATGGCAACAGGTCGAACTCCATCCCGCGACGGCCGAGGTTGTAGAGCAACTGGTTCACGGCAACCTGATCCCCGCCGGGCACTTCCGCGAGTTCCTCCATGTCGGCCAGATCCAGATTGCTGACGCCGAAATGCCGGATCTTGCCGGCCTGCCGGAGTGCCAGGAACGCCTCCATCGTCTCTTCGAAGGGCGTGTCGCCGCGCCAGTGCAGCAAATAGAGGTCGATGCGATCGGTGCCCAGCCGGCGCAGGCTGCGCTCGCATGCCGCGACAGCGCCTTTGCGGCTGGCATTGTGGGGGTAGACCTTGCTGACCAGGAATGCGTCGTCGCGGCGGCCTGCGAGGGCCTCGCCGATCAACGACTCGGCCAGACCCTCTCCGTACATTTCGGCGGTATCCATCAGACGTACCCCGAGATCCAGCCCCAACCGCAGCGTGGCGATTTCTTCCGCGCGCGTGGAACGGGCGTCGCCGATATTCCAGGTGCCCATGCCAAGCGCGGGAACGCGCTCGCCGCCGGGGAGCGTGACGTATTTCATGCATCGACTCCAGTGCAATGACTCATGTGTCTCGGGCGGCGCGCGGGCCACACCAGCCTTTCACACTAGTGAACATTGCCGCGAAGTACAAGGCGGGGTCAGCATTGCAGCGAGGGCAGGGTGCACAGGGAATCGTGCACACAGACCCGGGTTCTCAGGTCCTGGCGCTCAGACCATACCGGTCAGGTAGAACACGGCGATCACGAAGAACACGGCCATCGTCTTGATGACGGTGATGGCGAAGATGTCGCGATAGGACTCGCGGTGCGTGAGGCCGGTGACGGCCAGCAGCGTGATCACCGCGCCGTTGTGCGGCAGCGTGTCCATGCCGCCGCTGGCCATCGATACCACGCGGTGCAGCACTTCCAGCGGGATCTGCGCGGCCTGCGCGCCCTGGATGAAGACGTCCGACATGGCCGCCAGCGCAATGCTCATGCCACCCGAGGCCGAGCCGGTGATGCCCGCCAGCGTGCTCACCGACACCGCCGCGTTGACCAGCGGGTTCGGGATGCTGCGCAGCGCGTCGCTCACCACCAGGAAACCCGGCAGCGCCGCGATCACGCCGCCGAAGCCGTACTCCGAGGCGGTGTTCATCGACGCCAGCAGCGCGCCGCCCACGGCGCCCTTGGTGCCTTCGGCAAAGCGCGAGCGCACCGCGCCGAACGCGGTCACCAGCACCACCACGATGCCCAGCAGCAGCGCCGCCTCCACCGCCCAGATCGCCGTCACGCTGGCGATCTTGGTCTCCACCGGCTTGGCCAGCCCCGGCAGCGACACGCTGTTGGCCTCGCCATACCAGAGCGGAATCATGCGCGTGAGCCAGAAGTTGGCCACGCCCACCACCACCAGCGGCAGGATGGCCAGCAGCGGCGGCGGCAGCTTGCCGCCCTCGACGCGCTGGGGTTCGTTGAGCAGGTTGGTGCCGTAGCCCTCGCCACGCGCGGCGGCC
>NZ_FMYZ01000006.1 GCF_900101625.1 Cupriavidus sp. YR651
CATGCTCTACCCCGAACTGTTCAAATCGTTGGAATCGGTCCGCTGGCACATGGACAAGGACATCCCATGGGATTCCTTCGACGCCAGTCTGCTGACCGATGACCAGGCGAAAACCATCCGCATGAATGCCATCACCGAATGGTCCGCCCTGCCGGCCACGGAGATGTTCCTGCGCGACAACCGCCACGATTCCGACTTTTCGGCGTTCATGAGCATCTGGTTCTTCGAGGAACAGAAGCACTCGCTGGTGCTGATGGAGTACCTGCGCCGCTTCCGCCCCGACCTGGTGCCGACCGAGGAGGAGCTGCACGCCGTGCGCTTCGAGTTCGACCCGGCCCCGCCGCTGGAAACGCTGATGCTGCATTTCTGCGGCGAGATCCGCCTGAACCACTGGTATCGCCGCGCCGCCGAATGGCACTCGGAACCGGTGATCAAGCACATCTACCGCACGCTGTCCCAGGACGAAGCCCGCCACGGCGGCGCGTACCTGCGCTACATGAAGAAGTACCTGGCCCAGTTTGGCGACTCGGCACGCGCGGCGTTTGCCAAAATCGGCGTGCTGATGGCATCGGCCCGCCGCACGGAAAAGCCGCTGCACCCGACCAACCTGCACGTGAACAAGGCGTTGTTCCCCCGCGACACGGTGCAGTCGCGCCTGCCGGACCCGGACTGGCTCGAGCACTGGCTCGACGAGCAGATCCGCTTTGACGAAGGCTGGGAAAAGAAGGTGATCGAACGGATCCTGCACAACATGTCGCTGCTGTTCGAGCGCACGTTTGATACGGTCCAGGACCTGAACCGCTACCGCAAGGAACTGAACGCCAGCCTGCAGGCCGGCGGCGCCCAGCCGGCACAGGCCTGACGCCCTTCCCTCTGGTTGTGCCCGAAGACCCCATCGCCACGATGGGGTTTTTCATTTCAGACACCGCCGCGCGCCGACCTCACACCTATCCACGCCGACCGGCGCCGATCCGGTAAGCTTGCGGCTTGCCGCACCCCACTCGCACTCCGCCACTCATGACCGCTCCCGCCTTCGAATCCAAGCTGGTTCCCGCCGACGATGTCGCCGCGCTGCACGCTGCCGTGGCGGCCCTGCCGCGCCCGCTGGTGTTCACCAACGGCGTGTTCGACATCCTGCATCGCGGCCACGCCACCTACCTGGCGCAGGCGCGCGACATGGGCGCCAGCCTGGTCGTGGGCGTCAACAGCGATGCGTCGGTGAGGATGCTGGGCAAGGGAGACGACCGGCCGCTCAATCACGAGAACGACCGCATGGCGCTGCTGGCGGCGCTGGCGTCGGTGGATCTGGTTGCGATGTTCCGGGAGCAAACCCCGGTGGAACTGATCCGGCTGGTCCGGCCGGACATCTATGTGAAGGGCGGCGACTACGACATCGACACGCTCGAGGAAACCCGGCTCGTCCGCAGCTGGGGCGGCCAGGCGTTTGCGATCAACTTCCTGCACGACCGCTCGACCACCAAGCTGCTGACCAAGGTCCGCCAGCAGCGCTAGACATGGCGGCGGCGCGGGCTCGTTAGCCCACCGCGCCGATGGCGCCCCTGGTCCCTGGTTGGCGGCGATCAGCCCGCAGCCCGCGCGGCCGCGTTGCCGTCGCCACGTGCCTGCGTCCCCGCGGGATTGCGCGGCGGCACCGCTGCCGGCTTGCAGGCCTGCAGCACGTCCGCGCCATAACGCTGGCGCACTTCATCCATGCGCGCCCGCACGGTATCGTCGGCTTGCTTCACGCGCAGCCACAGGCGCGATACCGGGCGCGGCGCATCGGTAATCAGCGCGGTCCGTACGCCCTGCGTGCGCAACGATTCCAGGAATTTGTCGGCCCGCTCGCGCTCCCGGAACAAGCCCAGCGAAACCGTATAGGACTCGGGCTCCTCGCTGCTGACTACCGACACATCCGTCACCTTGCGACGGCGCAGCTCGGCCAGCTTGCGATCGGCGTTTTCCCGCGTCGGCTGGGCAGGCAGGTGGACCCACCAGCGGACCTGCTCGGTGCGCTCGAACTGCTCCACCGGCATCTGGCTCCCCGCAGCGATCGCGGCGAGGTCTTCCTTCGCGCGCTGCACGGTCTGCATCGAGAACCCGCCCATTTCCACGCATCGGTCATCCTCGGGCGTCCGGGCAGTTGCCAGCGTCACGTGGCCCGGCAGCGCGCCGCGCGGCGCGCCGGCCGTTCCGCCCGGGGTGTCCGGAAGGTTCGGCATGCCCGGCGCTCGCGGTACATCCGGCGCCGCGGCCTCGCTGCCGGACGGCGGCTGCAACTGCATGCGTTCGCGGCGGACCTGCTGGTCCACGCGCTGCGGCTCGCGCGGGCTTTCCAGCCATCCGGCCAACGGCTCCAGGCCGAATGCGCCCAGCACGGCGGCCAGCAGCATCGCATTGAGGAGCAGCAGGATCAGCAGCAGGACGATCAGGCGTCTCTGGGGCATGGAAGCAATCGGTTGGGGGATGCGGAGTCTGGAATGCGACGGACGCGCTCACGCGTGCGTTGCCATCGCGTGCAGTCCAAGCAGCACGAGATTATCGTGCATCTCGACCGGCATCGCGAGTGCTCCGGCCAACGCATGACGCGCGCCGCCCGAAAGCAGGCAACGGACGGGCCCGCGTTCCCCGAGCGCACGCCAGGAACGCTCGACGGCACCGGCCTGCGCGGCCAGGCAGCCGGCGGCGATGGCATCGTGTGTGTTGTCTGCGCCCAACGCTCGCACCGCACGCGCCGCCCCGGCACCGGTGTCGAGCACGTCCAGTTCCGGCAATTGCGCCGTGTTGCGCGCCAGCGTGCCCAGCATCAGGGCCAGGCCGGGCAGGATCAGGCCGCCTTCGAAGCGGGCGCCGTCCGGGCCCGCCGTGACGATGTCCAGCGTGGTCGCGGTGCCGGCCGTGACGATCAGCAACGTCTCGCCGGGCAGCCAGCGATGCGCGCCGATGCTGCCGACCCAGCGATCCACGCCCAGTTGCGCGGGCTCGCGATAGCCGTTCTTCAGGTCGCCGTAGGCCGCCGTCGTGCGTACCCATTGCAGCGGGGGCGGCGTGCCGAAGGCGCTGGCCAGCGTGGCCTCGACCTCCGCGGCAATCGTCGCGCCCGCCACATTGGCGATCCAAACGGTGGGAATCCCGCCGCTGGCCAGGCCATGCCACGTACCGACCAGCGCCGCCAGTTCCGCAGGCGCCGCGTGGGTGGCGGCTCCCGCGTGCTGCCAGGGCGTGGGCAGCACGCCGGTTGCCGGCGGCGCGCCGGCGTCCGCCAGGCACCACGCCCACTTGAGGCGTGTGTTGCCAATATCGATCAGCAGACGGGCGCTCATGCCGCGGCTCCACGCAGCGAAACTTCGCCGCTGGCGATGCGTTGCAACCCTTCCGCCGTTTCCAGCAGCAGATGACCGTCGCCATCCACGCCGCGCGCCAGCCCCTCGGCCAGCAGCGCGCCGTCGTGCAGCAATCGCACGGGTTCGTCGCGGAACGCGTCGCGCGCGGACCATCGCGGGGCCATCGGCGCGAAGCCCGTTTCGAGGAATGCCAGCCGCATCGCGGCCAACCGGTCCAGCACCGCGCCCAGGATGCGCGTGGGATCGCGCGACGGGAGGAAGCCCGGTAGCGCCTCCGCCACGCCCGCCAGCTCGCGACCCAGCGCGGCCTCCATGCGCGCATCGCGCACGAGGTTCAGGCCGATGCCGATCACGGCCCAGACGCGCCGTGGCCCGGCCGGGACCGATTCGATCAGGATGCCGGCCAGCTTGCGGCCATCGATCTGCAGGTCATTCGGCCACTTCAGGCCCACGCGGGCCCCGAGCGCCGCGTCGCAGTCCTCCAGCGCCTCCGCCAGCGCCAGTCCGACGGCCAGCGAGAGCCCGCTCAATTGCGCTGGCGCCAGTGCCAGCGGCATGGCCACCGAGAACGTCAGCCCCGCCTGCCCTTGCCAGGGCCGGCCCTGACGTCCGCGACCCGCTGTCTGGCGATAGGCCACGCGCACGCGCGCCTGTTCCGACCAGTCGGCCGTGCGGCAGGCCTGCGTCAGGTCGGCGTTGGTGGAACCGGTCTCCTCGATCACCTCCACCATCCAGTCGCGCGCCGGTCCGGTGGACAGCGCAGTGCGCAGGCCATTGGCATCGATGCACCAGGACGGCAACGCGGCGGCGTCATCGGCCATGGCGGAAACGGGGTGGTCAGGAACAGCGGGCATGCGGGGGCACGAAAAGTGGATCAGCGTGTGAAAAATCGGGCCGGCCGGGAAACCTCGCGCACCGGCAGGCCGTCACAGGTGAGGCGTGCCGCGCACGATCCGGCACGGACCGTGGTTAGCCGAGATTGTATCCGCGCCGCCCGCGATTGCCCGCCAGCCCTTGCGGGACAAGCGTCCGTGGCGATGTGAGCTGACATCCGGTCGCCACGTCACGGCCGGTAGCATAGAATCGAGACTCCCCCATCACATCGCCCCATCTTCATTTGGACCGCCAGCCGACGCCCGCCATCGAGATTTCGCGCCAGGACGGAGCCTTCAGCGTACAACTGCAGGGGGACTGGACGGCGCTCGCGCTTGCCGGCTGCCACGAGGCCCGCGGGCTGCGCGCGCAGCTGCATGCGCTGACCGAGGCCCCGCAGCACGCGGAATGGTCACTGTCCGACGTCACCCGCCTGGACCATATCGGCGCGCAACTGATCTGGCAGGCCTGGAACGGCAAGATGCCGGAGCGCGTCGCCATCAATGACGGCCAGCGACGCGTGTTCGACCGCATCGCCAACCTGCGCACCGAGGGCTGGAAGAAGAAGATCGTGGACCGCTTCAACCCGGTCACGATCCTCGGCGCGAGCCTGTTGTCGATGCTCACCCAGCTGGCAATCGGCGTCACGATGCTCGGCCAGTTGAGCTTCGACCTGCTGCGCTTCCTGCGCGCCCCGCACCGCGGGCCGTGGCGCGAGATCTCCGCGCATGTCTACAACGTCGGCTACAAGGCACTGGGGATCACCGCGCTGGTCGGCTTCCTGATCGGCATCGTGCTGTCCTACCTGTCCGCCAACCAGTTGCGGAGCTACGGCGCCAGCACGTTCATCGTCAATATCCTCGGCATGGCCGTGATCCGCGAGCTGGGCCCCGTGCTGGCCGCGATCCTGGTGGCCGGCCGCTCCGGGTCCGCCATCACCGCGCAGATCGGCGTGATGCGCGTGACCGAGGAGCTCGACGCGATGCGCGTGATGGGCATCTCGCACGGCTTCCGCCTGATCATGCCGCGCGTGATCGCGCTGGCGGTGTCGATGCCGCTGCTGGTGGCATGGACCGACCTGATGGCAATTCTTGGCGGCATGACGGCCGCGCGGCTGCAACTCGGCATCAGCTTCTCGTTTTTCCTGCGCCAGTTGCCCGATGCGGTGCCGGTGGCCAACCTGTGGCTTGGCCTGGGCAAGGGCGTGGCGTTCGGCATGCTGATCGCGCTGACCGCGTGCCACTTCGGCCTGCGCATCAAGCCCAACACGCAGAGCCTCGGCGAAGGCACGACGGCATCGGTCGTGACATCGATCACCGTGGTGATCCTGGCCGATGCGATCTTCGCGATCCTGTTCAAGGAAGTGGGAATATGAACGCGCCCATGCCTGCGACGCCGGCCTGCGGCGAGACCATCATCGAGGTCCGCAACCTGGTCAAGCGCTATGGTGACAACCTCGTCCATGACGGCCTGGACCTGGACGTCTGCCGCGGCGAAGTCCTGTCGATCGTCGGCGGGTCGGGCACCGGCAAGACCGTGCTGCTGCGCCAGATCGTGGGGCTGGAGCGTCCGACGTCCGGGTCGATCAAGGTCTTCGGCGAAAGCCCCTCGACGCTGCGCCCGGCCCAGTTGCAGGCGCTGCGCAATCGCTGGGGGCTGCAGTTCCAGCGCGGCGCGCTGTTCTCGGCGCTTTCCGTGATCGACAACATCGCGCTGCCGATGCGGGAGCTTCGCGCACTGCCCGACAACCTGATCTGCCAGGCATCGCTGCTCAAGCTGCAGCTGGTGGGCCTCTCCGCGAAGGACGCGGACAAGAAGCCTTCCGACCTGTCCGGTGGCATGATCAAGCGGGTGGCGCTGGCGCGCGCGCTGGCACTGGAACCGGAGCTGGTCTTCCTCGACGAACCCACGGCCGGCCTGGACCCGATGGCGTCCGACGACTACGTCGCGCTGATCCGCGAGTTGCGCCGCGAGCTCGGCCTGACCGTGGTGATGATCACGCACGACCTCGACACGCTGGTGGCGCTGTCCGACCGCGTGGCCGTGCTGGCCGACCACAAGGTGCTGGCCGCCGCCCCGATCCCCGAACTGGTGAAGATCGACCATCCGTTCATTCGAGAATATTTCCTGGGCGATCGTGCCCAACGCGCGATGCAGGCATTGCCCGCCCCCACTGGCGACGCGGCGCGCCTGCCCTCCGGAGAATCCTGATGGAAAACAAGTCAAACGCCTTCCTGGCCGGCGTGTTCACCATCGGCCTGGCCATCCTGGTGCTGTTTGCGCTGTTCTGGTTCAGCAGCGACCACGCCGTGCGCGTGCCGTACGACCTCATCACGCGGTCCACGGTGAACGGGCTGGGGCCGCAGGCCGATGTGAAGTATCGCGGGCTCGATGTGGGCAAGGTGCTGTCGATCAAGTTCGACCCGCAGGTGCCGGGCCAGATCATCGTGCGCATCAGCGTGAACCAGGACACCCCGATCACGCGCACCACCTACGCCACGCTGGGCTTCCAGGGCGTGACCGGCATTGCCTATGTGCAGCTGGACGACACCGCGCGCGAGGAAGGCGCTGCCCAGAGCTCGCCACGGCTGCCCACCACGGCGCGCACACCGGCGCGCATCGTCATGCGCCCGGGCTTCTTCGAGGAACTGGAAAAGCGCGGGGATTCGCTGCTGACGCAGACCGAGACGCTGATGGCATCGCTCAACGAGATGTTCCAGACCGTCAACCGCGACGAGCTGATGGGCGCGATCCGCGCCGTACACAAGACGGCCGAGGACTACTCGCGACTGTCGGCATCGCTGCAGCCGGCCGCCGCCAGGCTGCCGCAGGCCGTGGAAAACCTCAATGCGACGCTGGCCTCCACGCGCCGCCTGACGGATGAAGTGGCGAACCCCAATGGCACCGTGATGCGTACCGTGGACCGCGTCGGCGAGAACCTGCAGGGCGCGGCGGATTCGGTGCAATCCACCGCCGGCATCGTCAATCAGGAAACCCTGCCGCAACTGAACGGCCTGGCGCGCGATGCCCGCCAGACGGCGCGCAGCATCGACCGGGCCGCCGGCCAGTTCAACGACCGCCCGAGCAGCGTGCTGTTTGGTGGCCCCTCGCCTGCGCCGGGTCCGGGCGAGCCGGGATTCCACGCGCCGTGACACGGCGCCCCTCCATTGACCGAGACATCGTTATGACGCCTGCTCCCGCCCTCGCAAGGCCCGCTGCGCGCTTCGCCACCTGCCTGACGCTGACGGTGGCGCTGGTCGGGCTGGCCGGCTGCAGCGCGCTGTCGCCCCCGCCGCCGACACTGACGTACGACCTGGGTCCGCTGGCCGCCACGCCGTCGCAGGCGCCGGCGCCCTTGCCGAAGCTGCGCGTCGCGCAGACCGAAGGCCCGATCTGGATGGATGGCCACGGGATCTACTACCGTTTGCAATACACGCAAGCCCAGCGGCTGCAGGCCTACGCCACGCAGCGATGGGTGGATACGCCGACCCGGCTGTTCGATGACCGGCTGCGCGAGGCCGTCGCGTCACGCGGCGCGCTGACCTGGTCTGGCGACACCTCGGTGCCGGCGCTCAGGGTGGACGTGCTGGCCTTCGAGCAGGTGTTCGACAGCCCCACAGCCAGCCGTGGCGTGGTCCGCGCGCGCGCGACCGTGTATCACAAGGGATTGATCGGCCAGAAGACGTTTGTCGCCGAGCAGCCAGCCACCAGCGCCGACGGCGCGGGCGGCGTGCGCGCGCTGTCGGCCGGCAGCGACGCCGTGATCGCGGCGATCCTCGACTGGACCGCCACGTTGCCACTCGACGCCGCGGCCGCCAGCGGGCCGGCGCAATCGCCGGATGCGGCGCCGCCGGGCCGGAACGTGGCGCCGCCAGCGACGCGCCCACCCGCGCCGAAGCCCGCATCCACATCCGCGTCGTCGCCGACCTCGCCGACCTCGCCGACGTCTGCACGTGAGCAAGCGCGTGAGTAAGCGCGTGACCAAGGATTCCTTGTTGTAAGAGACACTGCCGTCATGGCCCTGGCCGCACCTCCACCTCCCCAACCGCCCAGCCCACCGCTGCACCCGCGCCAGGCTGAGCTGGATGGCTGGCTCCCCCGCCACTCGCCGCTGGCGCGTGTGGGGTTGATCTGCTTCACGCTGCTGGTGGTCTACGCAAGCCTCTATCCGTTCACCGGCTGGGTCGACAACGGCATTTCGCCGTTTGCCTACCTGACCGCGCCAAAGCCGCGCTATATCACCGAGTTCGACCTGCTGACCAACGTGCTCGGCTACTGTCCGTTCGGTGCGCTGGTCGTGCTGTCGCTGCACCCGCGCGTCTCCGGTGCGCGCGCCACACTGATCGCGCTGGTGGCCGGGGCCTTGCTGTCGGCGGTGATGGAAGCGCTGCAAACCTGGCTGCCCAGCCGCATTCCCTCCAACATCGACCTGATCACCAATGCGCTCGGCGCGCTGCTGGGCGCCGCGATGGTGGCGCCGTTCACGAGCGCGCTGATTGATCGCGGCACGCTCACGCGGCTGCGCATGGCGTGGTTCGAACCCCACGCCAGCTTCGCGATCATCCTGGTAATGCTGTGGCCCTTCGCCCAGGTCTTTCCGCAGGAGCACTTGTTCGGCATGGGCGGCATCGTGCGCGAATGGCTGACGGACCCCGACTCATGGCCGATGGAGCTGCTGCAAACCTATGTGCCGTCGCTACTCGATTGGCAGGAAGACATCGGCCTGCGTCCGGACGACATGCAGGCGCAGCAGTTGCTGGAAACATTGGTGACCGCATGCAGCTGGATTGGCACGGGATTGTTCGCGTCGATTGCCATGCGGCGCACCGCCCCGATGTTGCGCATCCTGGCGGGCCTGTTGACGGGCGCGCTGATCATCAAGGCGGCCGTGGCGGAGCTGCAGTTCCCGGATGACAACGCCTTCAACTGGCTATCCGAGGGTGGGCGTTTTGCGCTGCTGACAAGTTCGCTGGTGCTGGTGTTGCTGCTGCGCCTGCCGCGCTGGCTGCGGGCGATGCTGGCGACGCTGGCGCTGGCGGCCCTGGTCGCGCTGACCAACGTGCTGCCGCCCAATCCCTATGCGTGGATCTCCGAGCAAGGCTGGCGCATGGGCCGCTTTATCCATTTCAACAGCCTGGCGCAATGGCTGGGCTGGCTATGGCCGTTCATGGCCTTCTGCTATATCGCGTGGCGCTTCGAGCAAGCCGGCCTGCGGCGGCGGCTGCAGCGGCGTGCGCGCCGGCGCGCCACGGCGCGCGCGGTGGCGGCGGCCATGGACCAGCCGCCGAAATCCAAACCACCGAAGTCGCGCCGTACGTCTTAGTGAAGCTGGCCGCCCTGGACTCGGATATCGGTATCCGTTTCCAGCGCAGTGCCCACAGCTACCCGCAATCCCGTCACCAGCGTTTCCAGCGCCAGGCTCGGCGCGCCCGGATGGCGGGCGGCCTGCTCCGGCAGATAGGGGATGTGAATGAAGCCACCGCGCGTGGCGGCGAGGCCCTGGCGCGCAATCGCGTGCATCAGCCCGTAGAAGACGTGATTGCAGACGAAGGTGCCCGCCGTCTGCGACACCATTGCCGGCACGCCCGCCGCGCGCAGGTCGCGCACGATCGCCTTGATCGGCAACGTGGCGAAATAGGCCGCGGGGCCATCGCCGGCGATCGTCGTGTCGATGGGCTGTGCGCCGGCGTTGTCGGCAATGCGCGCATCGTCGACATTGATCGCGACCCGCTCGATGGACATTTCGGTCCGGCCGCCGGCCTGCCCGACGGCGATGACCAGCGCGGGCTTCAGCGTCTCCAGCAAGGCCGCCATCGCATCGATGGCCGCCCCGAACACGCAGGGCAGCTGGCGAGCGACGATCACGGCGTCGCCCACCTGCTGGCCATCCAGCGCGCGTACCGCCTCCCACGATGGATTGACCGGTTCATTCTCGAACGGCTCGAAGCCGGTTAGCAGCACGGTGCGCATGGCAGGCCTCTTGGATTACATCAGGAAGTACAGCAGGAAGATGTTGGCGACCAGGATGCACAGGGCGGTGGGCACCTGCGCGCGGATCACCGCGTTCTTGTCTTCCAGCTCCAGCAGCGCGGCGGGCACGATGTTGAAGTTGGCCGCCATCGGCGTCATCAGCGTGCCGCAGTAGCCCGAGAACATGCCAATGGCCGCCATCACCGCCGGATTGCCGTGGAACATGCCCACCAGGATGGGCACGCCGACGCCACCGGTCATCACCGGGAACGCGGCAAAGCCGTTGCCCATGATCACCGTGAACAGCGCCATGCCGATGCAGTACACCGCCACGGCCACCAGCTTGTAGTCCATGTTGATGTAGGCGGTGGTCAGGTGCGCCACGGCCTTGCCCACGCCGGCATCGGCAAACACCAGGCCCAGCATGGCCAGCATCTGCGGCAGCACCAGCGCCCAGCCGAGCGACTCGATCAGCCGGCGGGATTCGCGCATGCCCTGCACCGCGGTGTCACGCGTGAGCCAGCACACCACGGCCAGCGAGATCAGGCAGCCGATACCCAGCGACACGAAGGTCACGTTCTTGGGGTCCAGCAGCGCCAGGCCGCCGATCTTGACGTCCTTGAACAGCACGGTGCCCAGCACGGTGACGGCCGGAATCAGCAACGCGGGGATGAACAGCTTGTTGCCCAGGCGCTTTGCGCTGGCGCGGCGCTCCGCCTCGGGCAGAGTGCCATGCTTGCCGTGCCCCACGCCGCCAAACCCGGCGATCAGGGCCATGACCACGGCGGCAACGCCGACGATGGCCGGCGGGATCTTGTCGCCGATCAGGAAGATGATGGCGTACAGCAGCCAGAACAGTCCCGTGGACAGCCGACGCGGGTGCGTCTTGTCCGTGAACGTCATCAGCGCGGTAATCGCCAGCACCAGGCCGGCCAGCCAGTAGAGATAGTTGATGGATACGATCATGGCTTACTCCCCGACCTTGGCACCGGCACCGGCGGCCGCCGGCGTACTCGTCGCGGTCTTGCCGCCCAGCTCGCGTGCGAGCCAGCCGTCCAGGCGCCTCAGCCGCACGGCGTGGATCAGGAACGCGCAGATCGCGGTGGGAATGCCCCACACGGCGATATGCAGCGGCTCCACGTCGATGTTCGACGACAGCAGGAACGTATGCATCAGCGCGATGGCGCCGAACGCCACGAAGATGTCTTCGCCGAAGAACAGGCCGACGTTGTCGGTGGCGGCGCAGAACGCCAGGATGCGCTGGCGCACCGGCTCCGGCAGGTGGCCGAAGCGGTTCTCGGCCGCGCCTTCGGCCATCGGGGCCAGCAGCGGACGCACCATCTGCGGATGACCGCCCAGGCTCGTCAGGCCCACCGCGGCGGTGAGTTCACGCACGGCCAGGTAGACGATCAGCAGGCGCCCCACGGTGGCCGATGCGATGCGGGAAATCCACGCCTGCGCATGCTCGCGCAGCCCGTGGCGCTCCAGCAGGCCGATCACGGCCAGCGGCAACAGGATGATCAGCGGCAGGTTGCGCGCCTTGACGAAGGCGGTACCGATCGCGGTGAAGATCTGCGTCAGCGGCATGGACGCGGCCAGCCCCGTGGCGATGGCGGCGAGCGCCACCACCAGCATGGGATTGAACCGCAGGACAAAGCCAATGATGATGACGCCGACCCCGAGCAGGGGCCAAAGATTGACAGCCGATTCCATAGGAAACACCAATAAGTGTGATGGAGCAAAACCAGCGCAGCCGGGGGTCGTCCCGTCAGTCGCCGGCCCGGATGGCGATGCCCTCCGCGCCGAGCCGTTCCCGGATGCGGCGCGCAAAGGCAAGCGCGTGGGCGCCGTCGCCATGCAGGCACACGGTTTCGGCGCGAATCGGTACCCAGGTGCCGTCGATGGCGCGCACGCGTTGCTCGCGCACCATGGTCAGCGTCTGGTTCAGGGCCACTTCCTCGTCGTCGTGCAGCGCGCCGGGCGTGCCGCGCTTCACCAGCGTGCCGTCGGGGTTGTAGCCACGGTCGGCGAACACTTCTTCCTTCACGCGCAGGCCCGCCTCGCGCGCAATGGTGATCATCTGGCTGCTGGCCAGGCCGAAGAAAACGAGATCGGAATCGTAGTCACGCACGGCGCGCACGATGGCTTCGCAAAGCTTGTCGTCGCGCACGGCCATGTTGTAGAGCGCGCCATGCGGCTTCACGTGAGCCAGCTCGCCGCCCTGCGCACGCACCATCGCGTCCAGCGCGCCAATCTGGTACAGCACGTCGGCGTAGACGGCCTCGGGATCGCGTTGCATCTCGGTGCGGCCGAAGTTTTCGCGGTCCGGAAAGCTCGGGTGCGCGCCGATCGCCACCTTGTTGGCCAGCGCCCATTTCACGGTCTGCAGCATCGTGGCGGCATCGCCGGCGTGCCAGCCGCACGCCACGTTGGCGGAGCTGATCAGCGCGAGCAGCGCCTCGTCGTTGCCGCAGCCTTCACCCAGGTCAGCGTTCAGGTCGATTTGCATTTGCGTTCTCCTTGTGCGGGCCGCGTCTGGCGCGAGCCGGGCGTGTGGGGGTGGTGGGATTCCTGGTAGCGCGGGGAATTCGTGGATGGTGCGGATGGCGTGGCGTGCATTCCGGCGACAGATTCAGGCGACAAAGCGCGTGGTGGTGCGCCGGCGCGCGGCGATCTTCATGCCGTCGCCCTGCCATTGCAGCGCCTGGTCGATCTGGCGCAGATAACGATCCAGCTCCGCCTGCGCGGCGGCCGCTTCCTCCAGCGTCACCTGCGCAAACCGGACCGAGGCACCCAGCGGCACCTGTGCCAGCCGCCACAGGTCCGCGCCGATCACGACGCCGATCTTCGGGTAGCCGCCCGTGGTCTGGGCGTCGCTCATCAGCGCGATCGGCTGGCCGGCCGGCGGCACCTGCATCACGCCCGGCACCACGCCATGCGACAGCAGGTCGCCGGAGCGGTCCGCACGGCGCGCCAGCGCCGGACCTTGCAGGCGCAGGCCCATGCGATTGCTCTGCGGTGTGATCGTCCAGTCGGCCTGCCACAGCGCGGCCTGCGCGTCGGATTCGAAATCGGGGTACTCGGGGCCCGGCAGCATGCGGATCACCCAGGCGTTGTCGATGCGGTTCGCCGGCAGCGACCAGCCCGGCCCGGCCACGCCCAGCCAGTCGCGCTCCTCGTCGAGACCGGGACGGCCAGCGGGCAGGCGATCGCCCTCGCGCAGCACGCGGCCTTCAAATCCGCCGTAGCCGGATTTCAGGTCCGTGCTGCGCGAATTCATGACCATCGGCACGTCGATGCCACCCGCCACGCAGAGATAGGTGCGGGTGCCGCCGCGCGGCGACGGCAGCGTCAGCGTCTCGCCGCGGTGCACGTCGAAGGCATGCCACGACCAGACCGGCACGCCGTCGAGGTTGGCGCCGCAGTCCGCGCCGGTCAGCGCCACGCGCATGTCGGCATCGAAACGGACGGACGCGCGGCCCAGCGTGAATTCGATGGCGGCGGCGCCGCGCTCGTTGCCCAGCAGGCGGTTGCCTACCTGGAGTGCCAGGCTGTCAGCCGCACCGGATCGCCCCACGCCAAAGCGGCGGAAGCCCACGCGTCCCAGATCCTGGACCGACGCCTGCGCGCCGGGACGAATGATTTCAATCACGCCAGGTACTCCTCGACGACGAAGCGCACGGTATCGCCCGGCGCAAACAGTGACGGCGGATCACGATCCGCCACGAAGAGCTGGGCGTCGGTATGGCCGATCAGTTGCCAGCCGCCCGGCAGCACGGCCGGATAGATGCCGGTCTGCTCGCCGCCGATGCCGACGGCGCCCGCCGGCACGGCCAGGCGCGGTTCCCGCCGGCGCGGCGTAGCCAGTTCCGGGGCCATGCCGCCCATATAGGCGAAGCCGGGCTGAAAGCCCAGGAAGTAGACGACGTACTCGCCCGACGCATGGCGGCGCACCACTTCCTGCGGCGTCATGCCCGTGTGCGCGGCCACGTCGGCCAGGTCCGGGCCGAACTCGCCGCCATAGCGCACGGGGATTTCCACGAGCTTGCCGGTGGCATTGCGCGTCTCGCCGGACGCCCACGCGAGCTTGAGATTACGCTCCAGCGCGGCCACGTCGGCGGTCTCGTCGAAGACGACGGTGAGGTTGTTCATCCCTGGCACGACGTCGACCACGCCGCGCCAGTCGGCGGCGCGCTCGGCCATGGCCCAGATGCGACGCTGGACGTCGAGCGAGGCTGGCGGCGCCACGCTATAGAGCAGCGCCTGCTCGGCCAGACGATGGACGGTGCATTGGGGCATATCGGCAACCGGTGTGATGGGGGCGGACCCAGGTCAAGGCAGTGTAGGCGCCGCCAGACCGAAGGTGCGGGTCGTCGATGGCTCCGAAGTGACTGATTCGAATTTCATCGACGATTTATCGATAAATTCATCATAACGAAACATGCGCACGCCCAGCACTCGGGGTTGACCCTAGGTGTTTACGCACCGTTAGCGACAAGATCGCGCCACGAATGGGAATAAGTGATTTTTGAGGCGCCCGTTGAAAGGGGCACTGAAGGGTCGCGGCCAGACATTCAGCGAAATGCCTGCCGGAAAAACAAAACCGGCCGGGGGAGACCCGGCCGGTTGGGGTACCGCGCTGGCGGTGCAGAAGCGATCAGGCGAAACCGGCCTGATGCGCCTGCTGGTCGGCGTGGTACGAGCTGCGGACCATCGCGCCCACGGCGGCGTGCGTGAAGCCCATCTTGTACGCCTCTTCCTCGAACATCTTGAAGGTGTCCGGATGTACGTAACGCAGCACCGGCAGATGGTGGTTCGACGGCGCCAGGTACTGGCCGATCGTCAGCATGTCGATGTCATGGGCGCGCATGTCGCGCATGACGTCGAGGATTTCCTCGTCGGTCTCGCCCAGGCCGACCATCAGGCCCGACTTGGTCGGCACGTTCGGGTTGCGGCGCTTGAATTCCTGCAGCAGCTTGAGCGAGTGCGCGTAGTCCGCGCCCGGGCGGGCCTGCTTGTACAGGCGCGGCACCGTTTCCATGTTGTGGTTCATCACATCGGGCGGAGCGACCTGAAGAACGTCCAGCGCCTTTTCCAGGCGGCCGCGGAAGTCCGGCACCAGCACCTCGATGCGGGTGTCCGGCGACAGCGCGCGGGTCTGCGAGATGCAGTCCACATAATGCTGGGCCCCGCCGTCGCGCAGGTCGTCGCGGTCCACGCTGGTGATCACCACATAGTTCAGCTTGAGCTGGGCGATCGTGCGCGCCAGGTTCCCGGGCTCGTTGACATCCAGCGGGTCCGGACGGCCGTGGCCGACGTCGCAGAACGGGCAGCGGCGCGTGCACTTGTCGCCCATGATCATGAACGTGGCCGTGCCCTTGCCAAAGCATTCGCCGATATTCGGACAGCTGGCTTCCTCGCACACCGTCACGAGGTTGTTGGCGCGCAGGATGTCCTTGATCTCGTAGAAGCGCGAGTTGCCGGTGGCGGCCTTGACGCGAATCCACTCCGGCTTCTTGAGCTTTTCGGCGGGAACGATCTTGATGGGGATGCGTGCGGTCTTGTCGGCCGACTTCTGCTTGCGGGTCGGGTCGTAGTCGGCAGGGGATTGCGGGGCTTCGCTGGACGTGGCGATCAGTGCGTCGCTCATACTATTCTCCGCACGCGCGGCCGCGTGCATGTTTGGCTGTGATTCGGGCCGGGCGTGCCATGGTTCAGGCGGCCTCGGCAGCGGCAGTCCCGGGGGCCACGGTACGCGCTTCGCGTGCCGTCAGCACCTCGCACAAAGCCGCCGCCAGGCGCCGTGCGATCTCGGGTTGTTGTGCCGCAGTCACGGGCTGTGGCGTCGCGCCGCCGGCATCGGTCGCCGCCGTGAAGGTGGCGCCTGCGGTGGCCATGTCGACGGTTTCCAGTCCGGCATAGCCGCAGGGATTGATGCGCAGGAACGGCGAGAGGTCCATCTGCACGTTGAGGCTGACGCCGTGATAGCTGCAGCCGTTGCGGATCTTGAGGCCGAGCGCTGCGATCTTGGCACCCTGGTGCGGCCCATCGGACAAATAAATGCCGGGGGCGCCGGGCTTGCGTTCGGCTGCGAGATTATACGCCGCGAGCGTGTCCAGTACCGCCTGCTCGATATCGGTGACCATCTCGCGCACCATCAGGTGACGGCGGCGCAGATCCAGCAGCAGATAGGCCACCACCTGGCCCGGGCCGTGATAAGTGATCTGTCCGCCACGGTCGATCTGCACGACGGGAATCGTATCGTCGGGGCACAGCAGGTGCGCGGGATCGCCGGCCTGGCCGAGCGTGTACACCGGCGGGTGCTCGACCAGCCAGATCTGGTCGGGCGTCTGGGGCGTGCGGGCAGCGGTGAAGTCCCGCATCGCGTCGAAACAGGGCTGGTAAGGCTCTTCGCCCCGCTCGATGACTTGGATCGGATGCATGCACGAGAGTGTAACGAAAAGGGCCGGCATGCGCCGGCCCCCTTCTCGTCTGGAGCCCCCGGTCATGGCGGGGCCTCCCGGCGATTCTTCACCTGTGGCGTCTTGCCGGCATCCGGCGGCCAGACCAGCCGCAGATGCGGACAACCCGGCTCAGGATGCCGTGACCTGGTCTTTCCCCGGGGTCCATTCCGTGCCTCGAACCAAACGCCTCACGGCGCGATACACGAGGTGCGGCACATCGGCCAAGGTCAGCGCCGGGCGGCGGGCTTCGGCAATCAGGGCCAGCCGTACCGCGCCGGCGGCGCGCGGGTCTACGCTAAGAACGATCTCATCGCCACGCCGGAGCAACAGGCTGCTGCCACAACGCAGCCAGTAATCCTCCGAATCGTTCTCGCGGGTGACCCATACATCCATGCCGTGGGCGTCTTCCACAAACAGACGCTGTGCCGCATGAAGAGACAGGGCGGTCACTTCGCCGGGATTCAGGGTGAAGACTGTCGTTGTGAGCAATGCTTTCATGATGGCTTCTCCGTATGCCGGTTGCCGCTGTATCGTCGGCGTCGCCGGAACTGGCTTGGTTATTGGACCAAGACAGTTTGGGGGCGCTTGTCAGGGGGTCCGGTGCATTGAATTCTAGTGATTACCCTTGCTCTCTCAAAACGATATATATTCTTGAGTCTTGTTAGTGAATCTCACATAGAGCGAGGTCATCATGGTCTGGAGCGGGAGCTGGAACCCCGACGATCCCCGTAGCTGGAAACGGGAATTCCCGCGCCTGCCGGCGCTCTCCGCGCTGCGCGCGTTCGAAGCCGCGGCGCGCTATGAGAGCTTTTCGCGGGCGGCGGCCGAGTTGTTCGTCACGCACGGCGCCGTGAGCCACCAGATCCGCGCGCTGGAAGAAGAACTGGGCCAGCCGTTGTTCGAACGCCGCGGCAAGCGCGTCATCCTGACCACCAACGGCCGGGTGTATGCGGAGCGGGTGCGCGACGCCCTGCTACAGATTGCCGATGCCACGCGCGTGCTGCAGGCCGGCAACCGCGACAAGCGCCTGACCATCAGCACCATGCCGTCGTTTGCCGCGCGCTGGCTCACGCCGCGCATCGGCAGCTTTATCGAACGGCATCCGGAACTGGATGTGGAGCTGCTGTCATCGAACTCGCTGGTCGACTTTGCCAACGAGGAAGTGGACGTGGCGCTGCGCATGGGCAGTGGCGACTATCCGGGCCTGTACGTGGAGCGTCTGCTGGACGATGTGTTCTTCCCGGTCTGCAGCCCCGACTTCAACGGCGGGCGTCTGCCGGAACTGCCGGCGCACATGGCGGGCATGCCGCTGCTGCGCGGCGAAGGCGATCCGTGGAAACCGTGGTTCGAGGCCGCCGGGCTGGACTGGCCGGAGCCGCGCACGGGGCTGCTGCTGCAGGATTCCTCGCTGCTGCTGCAGGCAGCGGCCGAAGGCCAGGGCGTGGCGCTGATCCGGCCCTCGCTGGCCTACAACGATCTGCTGTCCGGGCGTGTGGTGCGGCTGTTCAACGTCAGCATCCCGTGTCCGTGGCTGCTCCATTTCGTCTGCACGCCGGCCAACCTGGAGACGACCAAGGTGCAGGCGTTCCGCCATTGGCTGCTGCCCGAGATGGAACGCTTCCGGAACATCCTGTCCCAGTGGGCGAACTAGCCTTCGTCGTCGTCGCCAGACTTATCCGGCTTCGCGGCCGGCCTGGCGCGGCCCGCGCGCGGGTGGGCCTTGTCGTAGACCTTCGCCAGATGCTGGAAATCCAGCGCGGTGTAGACCTGCGTGGTCGCGATACTCGCGTGACCGAGCATTTCCTGCACCGCGCGCAGGTCTCCGGACGACTGCAGCACGTGGGTCGCGAACGAATGCCGCAACATGTGCGGATGCACGTCCGTCGGCACGCCGGCCGCCAGCGCCTGCTGCTTGATGCGGGTCTGCACCGTCCGCCCGGAAAGCCGCTTGCCGCGCGCGCCCAGGAACAGCGCGTTGGCATCTCCGGGCTCCCGGCCGGGCACCAGCATGGCGTCGCGGGCCTTGAGCCAGGCACGCAGCGCCTCCATCGCCTTGCTGCCGACGGGCACGGTACGCCGGCGCGATCCCTTGCCGATCACCGTGACCTCGGCGCCGGACAAGTCCAGCCAGCCGGCCGAACGATAGTCGCCATCCTCGGTGTAGCGGACGTCCAGCTGCACCAGTTCCGATAGCCGCAGCCCGCTGGAATAGAACAGCTCGTAGACCGCCTGGTCCCGCAGCGCCTCGGGGCTGTCGCCCTGGCGGTGCGCCACCAGGGCCACCGCATGCTCCACCGACAGCGCCTTCGGCAACGGCTGGCCGCGCTTGGGCGCCCGCACGCCATCGACCGGATTGGACTGGACGCCATGGCCATGGCGTGCTGCCCAGAGGTAGAAGCCACGCCACGCGGACAGCGTGCGCGCGATGGTGCGGGCGGACAAGCCGCTGCCATGCATGCGCGCGGCGAAGGATCGGATGTGATGGGTTTCAAGCGCCAGCAGCGCCACCCCCGGCGCATGGCGCGTGGCATGGGACTGCAGGGCTGAGAGATCGTGACCGTAGCTGGTCAGGGTGTGCTCGGCCAGCTTGCGGCCCGTGGCCAGCCAGTCGAGATAGCGCACCACCAGCGGATCGGGGGCCGCCTTGGGGGCAGGATCCGGGTCCGCCCCGGTATCCACCAATGGCTGGCGGGTGCGCATGATGCGATGACGTCAGTCGCGCAGGCGGTTCAGCGCGGCACCGGCCACTTCGCCGATCTGCGTCAGGTAGGCAGTGCCCATGCCTTCATGGAACCGGCGGGCGTCAGGCGAACCCAGCACCAGCAGGCCGAACGCGGCGCCCGGGCCTTCCTCCGCCGATTTCGCCGGCACGCGCAGCGTGACCATGGCCAGCGACGCGATATCGTCCTGCTCCAGCAGGCTGGCGGCCTCGAAACCACTGTTCGGGCCGCAGTAGGGCGCGCGCAGACCTTCGGCAAACAGGCGCAGGTCATCGCCGGCACCCTGCGCCACTTCCATGTGCGCGAAGGCTTCCCCCACGCGCCACAGGCGCAGCGCCACGGCGGGCACGTCGAATACCTGCTGCAGGCCGTCCTGCACCGCATAGGGCAGCGCGTGAGAATCCACCTCGGCCAGCAGGCGCAGTTGCCAGGCGTGCAGGCGCTGCTGGGTGCGGTCGTTGTCGTGGCCGTGGCGGACCAGGTCGGCCAGCTTCAGCTCCAGGCCCTTGTTCTTCTCGCGCAGGATTTCCATCTGGCGCTCCTGCAGCGACACCGCACGATGGCTGTGCGGGCTGGTCAGCTGCACCGTCGCCAGCAACTCGGCGTGGTCCTCAAAGAACTGCGGGTTGCCTTGCAGATAGGCGGCGACGTCTTGAGCATTCATGAGCTTCTACCGAGAGGAAATTTCGGGTGGCAGTGTAGCAAAGGGCTCCGCGGCTGGCACGGCAAGTTGGCCGTGCGCCACGTCAGGTCTGGATCAGCCGCTTCTGACGAGAGATGCTCATCAGGATGCCGATCCCCATGCCCAGCGTCACCAGCGCCGTGCCCCCATAGCTCAGCAGCGGCAGCGGCACGCCCACCACCGGCAGGATGCCGCTCACCATGCCCATGTTGACGAAGGCGTAGGTGAAGAAGATCAGCGTGATGGCCCCCGCCAGCAGGCGCGAGAACAATGTCGGCGCATTGGCGGCAATATAAAGCCCCCGGAAGATCAGCATGAGGTACAGCACCAGCAGCACCGCATTGCCGATCAGGCCAAATTCCTCGGAAAACACCGCGAAGATGAAGTCGGTGTGCTTCTCCGGGATGAATTCCAGGTGAGTCTGCGTGCCCTTGAGCCACCCCTTGCCGGTGACGCCGCCCGACCCGATCGCGATGATCGACTGGATCGTGTGGAAGCCCTTGCCAAGCGGATCGGTGGTCGGGTCCAGCAGCGTGCAGATGCGGTGCTGCTGGTAATCGTGCAGGATCGGCCAGTTCACGCCGGGCGCGCAGATCTGGTTTTGGTAGGTGACCACCAGGGTGACGGCCACGACGCCGATGCCCAGGATGGGCAGGATAATCTTCCAGGACAGGCCAGCGAAGTAGATCACGTAGATGCCGGCGGCCGCCACCAGCAGTGCCGTGCCCAGGTCGGGCTGTTTGGCGATCAGGCCGACGGGGACGCCCAGCAGGATGAGCGCGACGACGAAGTCGAACCATCGGATCACGCCCTCGCGCTTCTGGAAGTACCACGCCAGCATCAGCGGCATGGAAATCTTCATGATTTCCGACGGCTGGATCACCATGCCCACGTTGAGCCATCGCCGCGCGCCCTTGCGGATCAGGCCGAACATGGCCACCCCGATCAGCAGCGCCACACCCACCGTATAGAGCGGCACGGCAACGCGCATCAGCAGCTGCGTGGGCATGTAAGCGATCACCAGCATCACCACGTACGACAGCAGGATGTTGCGCAGCTGGTCTTCCACGCGGCCGGGCATGTCGATGGCGGCCGAGTACAGTGCAACGATGCCCGTGGCAAACAGCAGGAAGACGATCAGGGCGAGTGGCTTGTCGAAGCCGGTAATGGCGGTCCGGATGACGGACGCGACGCGGCGTTTATCCATGGCGCTCGTCTCCTTTATTCGGAAGCAGTGTTGCGGGGCGCACCGGCACCCGCCACATTGACGGGTTTCGCACGCGGCTTGGCCGGTGCGGGCGCCGATGCCGGACTGACGCGCGGCGCGGGCGGCGGCGCCGAGGCCGGCGGCTTGCTGTGACCCAGCGCCTGCAGCATGCGCTCGTCGAGCGTGGCCACGGCGGAAGCGGGCGCGATGGCCGCCGGGTCGAGGCGGTTGGCGATCGATTCGGAGGCCGACCGTGCGGCGGTGGTAGCGCTGGCGGGTGCGCCCGGCGCGCCCGATGCTGCCGCCGCGATGGCAGCCGGTGCGCTGGCCCCTGCCGCGGACGCGCCAGCCACGGGGGCCGTCTGCATCACCGTGGCGGTGGCCGCGTTGGCGGTCTGGCCGGTCGTGAACACGCTCGGGGTATCGACGGGCGGCTTGCCGCCGGCACGCTCGCGCTCCGACGGGGGCGGCGCGCTGGCCTGCAGTTCCTCGGGCCACTTGCCCAGCAGGTAGTAATCCATCACCTTGCGCGCGATCGGCGCGGCCACGGCGGCGCCAAAGCCGGCGTTCTCCACGATCAGCGCCAGCGCGATCTTCGGATTGTCCGCCGGGGCAAATGCCGTATAGAGCGAGTGGTCGCGCTTGCGTTCGTCGATGGCGTGGTGGTTGTACTTCTCGTTCTTGCCCAGCGTATAGGTCTGGGCGGTACCGGTCTTGCCGGCGGATTCGTAGGCGGCGCCCGCAAAGACGCGCGCGGCGGTGCCGGAATGGGTCACGGCGACCATGGCGCGCTTGATCACATCGATATCCGCCTGCTTGAGCGGAATGCGGTAGCTTTCCTTGGGCACCGTCAGCGTGCGCTGGCGCGAGACCGCATCCTCGACGGCCTTGACCAGGTGAGGCTTCATCGCCGAGCCATTGTTGACGATGATCGACACCGCGTTGGCCAGTTGCAGGATCGTGAAGCTGTTGTAGCCCTGCCCGATGCCAAGCGAAATCGTCTCGCCGTCATACCATTTCTGCTGCTCGGGCTTGCGGTATGCCTTGCGCTTCCATTCGGTCGACGGCAGGATGCCGCGGCTTTCGCCCTCGATGTCGATGCCGGTGACCTGGCCGAAGCCCAGCGGCTTCATGAAGTCGTGGATCGCGTTGACGCCCATGTCGCGGGCCAGCGCGTAATAGTAGGTATCGCAGGACTGGACGATCGACGCCTGCATGTCCACCCAGCCGTGTCCGCCCGGCTTGTCGTCGCGGAACGTGTGGTTGCCCAGCGTGAAGAAGCCCGGATCGTGCATCCCCCAGGCGGCGGTGCGCTTGCCCGTGGTCAGCGCGGCCAGCGCCATGAACGGCTTGTACGTGGAGCCCGGCGGATAGGTGCCGCGCAGCGGGCGGTTCAGCAGTGGCTTGTCCGGCGAGCCGTTCAGCTCGTCCCAGGTCTTGGAGTCGATGCCTTCCACGAACAGGTTCGGGTCGAACGTCGGCTTGGAGACGAAGGCCAGGATGTCGCCCGTTTCCGGCTCGATGGCCACCAGCGCGCCCCGGCGGTCGCCAAAGAGCTCCTCGGCCAGTTGTTGCAGGCGGATGTCCAGCGACAGGATCAGGTTGTTGCCCGGCGTGGCGGGCGAGGTGGAGAGCGTGCGGATCGGGCGTCCGCCCGCGCTCACTTCCACTTCCTCGAAGCCGGTCAGGCCGTGCAGCTCGGTCTCGTAGCTCTGTTCCAGGCCGATCTTGCCGATGTAGTTGGTGCCCTTGTAGTTATCCGCGTCCTTGCGCGGGTCGTACTTGGCGCCTTCGGCGTCGTTGGCCTCGTCGATCGCTTCAATGCGCTCCTGGTCGCGCTGCGAGATGCGCCCCAGGTAGCCGACCACGTGGCTTGCGGACTCGCCGAGCGGATACTGGCGGAACAGGCGCGCGCGCACGTCGACGCCCGGGAAGCGGAAGCGCTGCGCGGAGAACTTGGCCACTTCCTCATCGGTCAGCTGGCTGCGGATCGGCAGGCTCTCGAAGCTGCGCGATTCCTCGAGCAGGCGCTTGAAGCGGCGGCGGTCGCGCGGCTGGATGTCGACCAGCGAGGACAGGGCCTCGATGGTGTTGTCGAGCGTGTCGGTCAGCTTGGACGGCGTGATTTCCAGCGTGTACGCGGAATAGTTTCGCGCCAGGATCACCCCGTTGCGGTCCATGATGATGCCGCGGTTGGGCTCGATCGGCGCCACGGAGATGCGGTTGTCCTCGGCCTTGGCCGAGTACTGGTCATGCTTGTACCACTGCAGCCACAGAAAGCGGGTGAACAGCAGCCCGAAGCAGATCACCGTAAACAGGGCGGCAGCCGCCACGCGGATGCGGAAGCGGCCGATTTCCAGTTCGACGTTGCGGATTTCGGTCATGGAGGTACTGCGGGCGGCGTGGGCGGTTTCCCGGAGGGGTTAGATAGGACGTGTTTCGTCCACGTCGTGCGACCGGCGTTGTGGCGCCAGCAGCAGGCTCGTGGCCAGCGGCCACAGCAGCGCCTCGATGCCGGGCGCCAGCAGCAGCGGCCAGCCGGGCAGCGGCGCGCCCATCGCCAGGCGGATCATCACCGGCACCGCGTGCGCAACGAACAGCAGCGGCAGCACATGCAGCGCCTGCGCGTAGACCGAGAACCACAGCACGCGACGATGGATCGTGATCGCGAAATAGGCCAGCAGCGTATAAGCCATGGCGTGCTCGCCCAGCAGCCGGGCATCGTGCACATCCATCAGCAGGCCCAGCGCAAACGCCACACCCATGCCCACCTTGCGCGGCTGGTGGATGTTCCAGAACACCAGCACCAGCGCCACCATGTCCGGAATCCACAGCGTGGAACCCCAGGGCATCAGGTTGAACAGGAACGCCAGGATGAAGCTCAGTGCGATGAACGCGGGATTGACCGGACGCAGCAGGTATTGGGGGTTGGTCACCGTGCGGGCTCCGTGGCGGATTTCTCGGCAGGCTTGTCAGCAGCCGCCTTGTCGGCGGATTTCTGGTCCGCCCCGGCACGCGCGGCGGCGGAACGCGCCCCCCGCTCGGCCTTCTGCGGCTTTTCCTCTTCCGCCGGACGCGGCGCCAGGCCGGACTCGTAGCGCACCACCAGCAGTTGCCGATGCGAACGCACGCCGGCCACCGGCTCGCAATACACGCGCGAGAACGCCGTATCGGCCTTGCGCTCGATGTGGACGATCTTGGCCACCGGCAGGCCCGGGGGATACGTGCCGTCGAGCCCGGACGTCACCAGCAGGTCACCCTGCTGCAGGTCAGCCGATGCCGCCATGAAACGCAGGTCCAGCTGGCCGGCGCGCGAGCCGCCAAAGGCCACGCTGCGCAGGCCGTTGCGGACCACCTGCACCGGGATCGCCTGATCCTTGTCGGTCAGCAGCGTCACTTCGGACTGGAACGGCGATACACGCGTGATCTGGCCGATCACACCGCGTTCGTCGATGACCGGGTAGCCGGCGCGCAAGCCCTGGGTGCTGCCGCGATCGATCACGATGCGCTGGCTGTAAGGATCGCGGGCGTCGTAGAGGATCTCGGCCGCCGTGACCGGCGTGGCCGATTGCTGCGTCAGGTTCAGCAGCTTGCGCAGCTGGTTGTTCTCCGATTCCAGCTGGGACTGGCGTACGGCGGCGTTGGCCTGCTCGACGGCATTGCGGCGCAGATCACGGTTTTCCGTGGCCAGCGTCACCGAGGACTGTGCATAGTCGAACACGCCCCGCAGGGCATCGCGCGGCACAAGCACCACGCGTTCCACGGGCATCAGCACCGTGGCGGCGACTTGCCGGGCAATGCGCATGGCGTCGAAGCGCGCGTCGACGATCAGCAGCGCGAGCGCGATCGCCACGAAGATGACCAGGCGTGCGACGGCTGAAGTGCCTTGCTTGAAGAGCGGCGGTGGGGAGTAATCCATTTACCCGTGCGCAGGCGGAGTCGACCCGCCAGCCGTCGCGCGCACCGGGAATCGGGCGCGGCGGGCATGACCAGCGGGGGCGAAAAAAACAGTACGGCGTACCGCGATGACGATGACGGAAGCAGCGGCGACAGCGGGGCTGGCAATGGCGCCTGCAACAGGGTCCACAACAGGACCCGCAGCGGGCGCCAGCCCGACCCGGGCCGCGGTGACGACGCACGCGCCGGCCGGCTGGCCGACTCGCGCGCGGCGCGCCGACCCGGTTGTTGGGCGCGGCAGGCCGCGTGTCGCCACGTTATGTCCCTGCCTCGATTACTCGTAGGAGAAGATGCTGCCCAGCTTGTCCATGCGCTCCAGTGCCATACCCGAGCCGCGCACCACGCAGGTCAGCGGATCTTCGGCCACCAGCACCGGCAGGCCGGTTTCCTCGGCCAGCAGACGGTCCAGGTCGCGCAGCAGCGCGCCGCCGCCGGTCAGCATCATGCCGCGCTCGGCGATGTCGGCGCCCAGTTCCGGCGGCGTCTGCTCCAGCGCGATCTTCACGGCGGACACGATCTGGTTCAGCGGATCGGTCAGGGCTTCCAGGATTTCGTTGGACGACACCGTGAAGGCGCGCGGGATGCCTTCGGACAGGTTGCGGCCCTTGACTTCCATTTCACGGACTTCGGAGCCCGGGAAGGCGGAGCCGATTTCCTTCTTGATCGCTTCGGCGGTCTGTTCGCCGATCAGCATGCCGTAGTTGCGGCGGATGTAGTTGACGATGGCTTCGTCGAACTTGTCGCCGCCCACGCGGACCGAACCCTTGTAGACCATGCCGCCCAGGGAGATGATGCCCACCTCCGTAGTGCCGCCGCCGATATCGACGACCATCGAGCCCGACGGCTCCGACACCGGCAGGCCGGCGCCGATCGCGGCCGACATCGGCTCCTCGATCAGGTACACCTGGCTGGCGCCGGCGCCCAGCGCCGATTCGCGGATGGCGCGGCGCTCCACCTGGGTCGACCCGCAGGGTACGCAGATGATGATCCGCGGGCTCGGGCGCAGCAGCTTCGAGTCGTGGACCATCTTGATGAACTGCTTGAGCATCTGCTCGGTGACCGTGAAGTCCGCGATCACGCCGTCCTTCATCGGGCGGATGGCCTCGATGTTGCCCGGCACCTTGCCCAGCATCTGCTTGGCTTCCTTGCCCACCGCGGTGATGGTCTTCTTGGCGCTGGGGCCGCCTTCCTGCCGGATCGCCACGACCGACGGCTCGTCCAGGACGATGCCCTTGTCGCGCATATAGATCAGGGTGTTAGCGGTACCCAGGTCGATGGCCAGGTCGTTGGAGAAATAGCTGCGGAGAAATCCGAACATCAGGAATCCTGTCTTCTGTTGGTTCGCGGGTATGCGAAACGGCCGGCGCCGTGTTCGGCCCGGCCATCAATTCGTTTGCAAGGGTAATGGTTCACGGCTCCCCCGGTGCGCTGCGGCCCACGCCAGCATGGCCGGCGTGCCCCGGTACCGGCGGCGGCAGGCGCATGCCTCCGATCACCGGCGATCCGCAACCGGCGCGACCTGCACGCCGGACCTACGGGAACCTTTGATTAGACTCTGCGCGAAAGTTCGCCGCCAGATGCGCCGGACAGGTAAAAAAACGCCTGACGATGGCAGTAGCCTAATCGGAGGAACCTGATTGTTACGCCTGAAAATGCAATGAAAACCTGCCGCTTATCGCGGCCACCCCTTCAGGCAGGACTTGGTTCAATCCACCTTCGGTATTCCGCATCCTCGCCGCGTCCCTGCCGCGACGATCATTGCGACAGTCATCACGAGTGTTGCGTGCCTGCGACGCCGCCGCTTTCGCGGTCGCCGCGGAGCCCCTGGCGACCCGCCGGTCGTGCCCCGAAACGGGGGTCCGGCAGTGGCGACGGCATCACCGCCTGCCCGCACCGTCGCGCCCCATGTGGAGCCAGCGTTGCGGGGAGACTGCAACGCGTAATGATACCTTATAATTCCGGCTGTTTCGGGGCGTTTGACCCCGTAATACTTGTAACTTCGACGATCCCTGGGGTGCCCCCCGGGCGCACCTGTCCGGCACGCCTCGGCCCTCCCGCCAGTGTGTCGCGCGCGGCGCCCCTCCGGCGCCCCGACGGCCGCCAAACGGTGCGCACCGGACCCGATCCGGCCGCCTGCCCGCCCCCCGGCCGCAACACCCCAGTCCGACGGACTGAACCCGGCGCCCGCGCCGCATCAAGCCATGGCTCTCGAACTCTCCGACGTCAAGCGCATCGCCCACCTGGCCCGCATCGAAACCAGCGATGCCGAGGCCGCGCAGACGCTTGTCCAACTGAACAATTTCTTCTCGCTCGTGGAGCAGATGCAGGCGGTAGACACGACCGGCATCGCCCCCCTGGCCCACCCGCTGTCGGCCGTGCGCGATGTGGCCCAGCGCCTGCGCGAGGACGTCGTCACCGAGACCAACCGCCGCGACGACTACCAGCGCCCTGCGCCGGCCACCGAAAATGGCCTCTACCTGGTGCCGAAGGTCATCGAGTGACAACGGGGGCGTAATGCCCCGTTGCCCCTGACCCTTGCCCGCCACCCCAGACGCCACCCGACCGACATGTCCTTTTCCGCTGATTCCGTGACTTCCCTGCGCCAGATCGCCGACGCCCTGGCGGCGCGCTCCGTTTCCGCCGAGGAACTCGCGCGCGACTACCTGGCCCGTATCGATGCCGCGCGCGCGCTCAACGCGTTCACCGGCATCAATCCCGACCTGACGCTGGCCCAGGCCCGCGCCGCCGACGCGCGCCGCGAACGTGGCCAGGCCACCCCGCTGACCGGCGTGCCCATCGCCCACAAGGACGTCTTCGTGACGCGCGGCTGGGCCTCCACCGCCGGTTCGAAGATGCTGGCCGGCTACGAGAGCCCGTTCGACGCCACCGTGGTCGAGCGCCTGGCCGACGCCGGCATGGTGACGCTGGGCAAGACCAATATGGACGAGTTCGCGATGGGTTCGTCGAACGAGAACTCGTATTTCGGCCCGGTCCGCAACCCGTGGGACACCAGCCGCGTGCCCGGCGGCTCTTCGGGCGGGTCCGCCGCCGCCGTGGCCGCCGGCCTGGCTCCGGCCGCCACCGGCACCGACACGGGCGGCTCGATCCGCCAGCCGGCCTCCTTTTCGGGCATTACCGGCATCAAGCCGACCTACGGCCGCGTGTCGCGCTACGGCATGATCGCGTTCGCTTCCTCGCTGGACCAGGGCGGCCCGATGGCCCGCACCGCCGAGGACTGCGCCATGCTGCTCAACGCCATGGCCGGCTTCGATCCGAAGGATTCCACGAGCCTGACACCCGCACAGGGCGGCGTGGACGAAGACTTCACGCGCCACCTGGGCCAGCCGCGTGCCGGCGCCAGCGCGGACAAGCCGCTGGCCGGCCTGCGCATCGGCCTGCCGCGCGAATACTTCGGCAAGGGCCTGTCCGCCGACGTCGAGCAGGCCGTGCGCGCCGCGCTCGCCGAATACGAGAAGCTGGGCGCCACGCTGGTGGATGTGACACTGCCCAAGACCGAGCTGTCGATCCCCGTGTACTACGTGATCGCGCCGGCGGAAGCGTCGTCCAACCTGTCGCGCTTCGACGGCGTGCGCTACGGCCACCGCGCGGCCGAGTACCGCGACCTGCTCGACATGTACAAAAAGAGCCGCGCCGAAGGCTTCGGCCCCGAGGTCAAGCGCCGCATCCTGGTTGGCGCGTACGTGCTGTCGCACGGCTACTACGACGCCTACTACCTGCAGGCGCAGAAGATTCGCCGCATCATCGCCGATGACTTCCAGCGTGCGTTCGGCCAGTGCGACGTGATCATGGGCCCGGTGGCGCCGACGGTGGCCTGGAAGCTGGGCGAGAAGAGCGCGGACCCGGTGCAGATGTACCTGGCCGACATCTTCACGCTGTCCACCAGCCTGGCCGGCCTGCCCGGCATGAGCGTGCCGTGCGGCATGGGCGAGGGCAACATGCCCGTCGGCCTGCAGCTCATCGGCAACTACTTCGACGAAGCGCGCCTGCTGCAGGTGGCCCATGCATTCCAGCAGGCCACCGACTGGCACCTGCGCCGGCCCGCCTGATCGCACCCGCCATGACTGACCGCGCGATCGTCTCCCTCCGCCTTGCCGCCGCCCTCGCCCTGGCCTCGGCCGTGGCGGGCTGCATCCCGATGCCGTTCGGCGGACGCTCCACGCCGATCGCCGCGCGGGACATCGACCTGGCCGGCGACTGCCGCCGCACCGAGGAAGACGGCTTCCGCGAGGATGCCCAGCTGCGCGTGTCGGACAACACCGTGCAGCAGCTCCAGTGGAAGCTGTGGGTCGGCAAGCGCGGATCGTGCACCTTCAACCTGGCGGACTTCCGGCAGGTCCGCAAGACGCCGCATATCGAACTGCGCGCCAACGACGGCAGCGCCTGCAAGCTGATGGTCTGGCAGGACCCGCGCCGCGTCACGCTGGCGCACGCCAACTGCCAGGCGCATTGCTCGCCGGGCATCTATGAGGAAGCCTGGCCCGTGATGTTCGAACCCGACACCGGCGCCTGCGCGCGCACGCGATAGCGCGCCCGCTGAACCACCATGCTGCGCCGCCGCCCCTACCTCACCCAGCCCGGCTTGCCGACGGTCCCGACCGTGGCGGGACGCTGGCTGCGCGCGGTTCTGGCGGCACTGGCGATGGGCGTGGCGCTGCTGTCGTCCGCGCCCGCCCAGACGCCTCCCGCTTCCTCATCCTCGGCCCCTGCTCCGGCTGCGCCGGCCCCGGTCTCACTGGCGCCACTGACCGCACCCCTTGCCGCCCCCCTGCACGCGCCCAACAGCGCTCCAACCGCGCCGGCACCGATCGCCCAGCGTGTGGCGCTGCCCGGCGAGCCCGGCATGCCCACGCTCACGGGGTACTGGTTCGTACCGCGCGAAGGCTCGGTGCCGCGCACGCAGGGGCTGCCGGTGGTGGTGGCGTTGCACGGCTGCGGCGGGCTCGACGACGTGCGCCGTGCCACCAGGCGCTCGGGCACCATCGAAGAAATCGTGGACCCGGCCGGCGCGCTCCAGGGCCGCTATCGCGAATACGCGCAATGGCTCACCGAGCGCGGCTACGCCGTGCTCATGCCGGACAGCTTTGGCCCGCGCGGCAAGACGCAGGGCATCTGCACGGAAGCGCTCGATTCGCGCGCGATCGACGACAAGACGCGACGCGCCGACGCGCTGGCCGCGCTGCGTTGGGTGGCCAGGCAGCCGGGCGTGGACGCGCGCCGCATCGTGCTGCTGGGCTGGTCCAACGGCGCGCAGGCGGTGCTGGCCACGATCGACGCCAGCCGGCCATGGCCCGCCGACACGCCCCCGATCGAGCGCGCCGTGGCGTTCTACCCGGGCTGCAAGCGCGCGGTACAGCAGCACAATTACCGGCTGCGCTCGCCGATCCTGCTGATGATCGGCGGCGCGGACGACTGGACGCCCGCCACGCGCTGCGCGATGTTGCAGAACGCGGTGCTGGCGCGCCAGCCCGAGGCGCGCTTCCGGCTGGAGATCTATCCGGGCGCGTATCACGGCTTTGACGGCACCAGCGAACTGCACATGCGCCGCGACGTCGCCGCGGCCCGTCACGGTGGCGGCGTCACCGTGGGCGGCGATGCCGTGGCACGCGTGGCCGCGCTGGCACAGCTGGATTCGTGGCTGACCAGTCCCGATCCCTGAGCGGCGGCATCGCCAGGACGAGACAGAACAGAACATCGCAGAACACCGGCCGCGGCAAAGCGCCCCGGCCCCGACAGAAACCGAACAGAAGACTCAAACCAGGAATACCGCCATGCAATGGGAAGTGGTGATCGGCCTGGAGACGCATACGCAGCTCTCCACGGCCTCCAAGATTTTCTCCGGCACCTCCACCGCCTTTGGTGCCGAGCCCAACACGCAGGCTTCGCCCGTGGACCTGGCGCTGCCGGGCGTGCTGCCCGTGCTGAACCGCGGCGCCGTCGAGCGCGCGATCCAGTTTGGCCTGGCCATCGGCGCGAAGATCGCACCGCAGAGCATCTTCGCGCGCAAGAACTACTTTTACCCTGACCTGCCCAAGGGCTACCAGATCAGCCAGTACGAGATTCCCGTCGTGCAAGGCGGCACCATCACGATCCAGGTGGAAGGCAAGCAGGGCGTCTACGAGAAGACCGTCAACCTGACGCGCGCCCACCTGGAGGAAGACGCCGGCAAGTCGCTGCACGAAGACTTCGCGGGCATGACGGGCATCGACCTGAACCGCGCCGGCACGCCCCTGCTGGAAATCGTGACGGAGCCCGACATGCGCAGCGCCGCCGAGGCCGTGGCCTATGCCAAGGCCCTGCACTCGCTGGTGGTCTGGCTGGGCATCTGCGACGGCAACATGCAGGAAGGCAGCTTCCGCTGCGACGCCAACGTATCCGTGCGCCCGGTCGGTCAGAAGGAGTTCGGCACGCGCCGCGAAATCAAGAACCTGAACTCGTTCCGCTTCCTGCAGCAAGCCATCGAGTACGAGGTGCAGTGGCAGATCAACGAGATCGAAGACGGTCGCAAGATCGTGCAGGCCACGGTGCTGTTCGACCCGGATACCGGCGAAACCCGTGCGATGCGCACCAAGGAAGACGCGCACGACTACCGCTATTTCCCGGATCCGGACCTGATGCCGCTGGAGATCGATGCCGCCTGGATCGAGCGCGTGCAGCGCGACCTGCCCGAACTGCCGGCCGCCATGCAGGCACGGCTGGTCTCGCAATACGGCCTGTCGGCGTACGACGCAAGCACGCTGACCGCCACCAAGGCGATGGCGCAGTACTACGAGGCCGTGGTCGTCGCCGCCGGCGTGGCCAGCGCCAAGCCCGCCGCCAACTGGCTGATGGGCGACGTGGCATCGCAACTGAACCGCGAAGGCATTTCGATCGATGACGCCCCGGTGCGCCCCGCGCAACTGGCGAAGCTGCTGTCGCGCATCGCCGACGGCACGGTGTCGAACAACACCGCCAAGAAGGACGTGTTCCCGGCCATGTGGGCCGGCGAATCCGATGGCGACGCCGACGCCATCATCGCCGCCAAGGGCCTGAAGCAGATGTCCGACACTGGCGAGCTGGAGAAGATCATCGACGACGTGCTGGCCGCCAACGCCAAGTCGGTGGAGGAATTCCGCGCCGGCAAGGAAAAGGCCTTCAACGCGCTCGTGGGCCAGGCCATGAAGGCCACCAAGGGCAAGGCCAACCCGGCGCAGGTGAACGAACTGCTGAAGAAGAAGCTCGGCTGATACTGCTGCGTGCGGTGTCGAGAAAACCGGCTGCGCGAAAGCGTGGCCGGTTTTTTTTATGGGTTGGCGTTGATCTGTGGGGTGGGGGCGCTGAGCGATCCTTTGCGGTCGGTCGCTGCGTGAAAGCTCGAAGGGCGCGTGAGCAGGATTGCTCGCTAGTTGTTGTTGAGCCAACCAGTTGCGACACCGTTCTGCCCAATGACGACGAAGCCACGAAAATCTCGATCGGCTATATGAATCTCGCCTTCACCCCAGTGCGCGGCAGCGTATTTAATGGCTTCGCGCTTGGTAACGTAGTTGCCGAGCTTTCGATGAACTTCAACGAGGACGCACTCCGCGGGAACAAATTTATCCAAGAGGCACATTAGTTCTGGCTCCCGAATGCCCTCAGGGCCGACGACGTGTATCCACTCTCTTGACGCCGCATCGGTTGGTGGAAAATTCTGCCGCATCAGTTCGTGGACGCGCCGTGCGTTCATGACATCTCCTTGGACAGCCGCAGTCTACCGCCGGACGGAATTGCTCATATTAAGCGCCTTCAGGACGGGGCTATAGGGCCCTCGCTTGCAGTTCCTACGCGCCATCACATCCGGGAAATTTGTCACACTGCATTGCAATCCGTTGCGCGGATGCTGAAGGCAATTCTGATTAAAAAAATCTTCAGATCAGCCCGCCGTGTGAGCGCGTCTTGAGACAACTTCCAATTGTCACAGTCGATTTATTACGCGATGCGACCTGGCGGTCGCCACTGTTGCAGCTGCAACAGACTGTGTTCGGACTGTGGCTTTTTTTGGTCGATATGAGGGCTGTCTGCGCCCTCTTTTTCCGGTTTACCCTGCGCGCCGTTTGGTCGTTTTTAACCACTACAACCGGTGCAAGCGCTGTGGTCGTCGGCAAGCGGGCTTTCGTTCGGGATGGCCTGGCGTTGCCGCGCATGGATGGCATCACGCCCGCCGATGACAGCGCCCAGGGTCTCGATGAATCGTCTTTGCTATCGCATTGTTTTCAACCGGTCACGCGCCATGCCGATGGCCGTGGCCGAGACCGCTTGCGGCAACGGTCGCGGCACAACCGTCGGCGCAACCGGCGGCGCAAGCCCAGCGAGGACGAGCGCGCCGCCTGACGTGGCGTGGTTCGCCGTGCCGGCGATCCGGCTGGCGATCTGGGCCATCTGGGGGGCCTGCATGGGCTTGCCGATGCTCGCGGGCGCGCAGATCGTGGCGGACCCCAATGCCGGCGCGCATCGCCCGGGTGTCGTCCAGACGGCCAACGGGCTGCAGCAAGTCAACATCACCCGCCCCTCCACAGCCGGCGTCTCCACCAACCACTACACGCAATTCGACGTCAACAAGGGCGGCGCGATCCTGAACAACTCGCCCGGCCTCGTCGCCACGCAGCAGGCGGGCTACATCAACGGTAACCCGAACCTGCTGCCCGGCGGGTCCGCGCGCATCATCGTCAACCAGGTCAACAGCACGTCTCCCAGCCAGTTGCGCGGCTACCTGGAAGTGGCCGGGCAACGCGCCGAAGTGATCGTGGCCAATCCTAACGGCCTGCTGGTGGATGGCGCGGGCTTCATCAACACCAGCCGCGTGACGCTGACCACGGGTCTGCCGGTCTACGGCGGCAGCGGCAGCCTCGACGCATTCCGCGTAAGCGGTGGCCAGATCCGCGTCGAGGGCGTGGGCCTGAATGCGGCCGGCATCGACCAGGTGGACCTGATATCGCGTGCCGTGAAGGTCAACGCGGCCCTCTACGCCAACCGGCTCAATGTGGTGGCGGGTGCGAACCGGGTCGATTACCACTCGCTCGATGCCACGGCCATTGCCGGCACGGGCGCATCGCCATCGGCGGGTATCGATGTCAGCCAGCTTGGCGGCATGTACGCCAACAAGATCCTGCTGGCGTCGACCGAAGCCGGTGTCGGCGTGTCCCTGCGCGGCGTGACGGCCGCGCAGGCCGGGGACCTGACGCTGACCTCGCAAGGCAAGCTCGTCATGGCGGGCGATACCAGCGCCACGGGCACCCTCGCCGCGACGGCGCGCGACGGCATCGACCACAGCGGCACCACCTATGCCGGCAAGCGCCTCGCCATCGACACGCAAGGCGCGCTGACCAACGACGGCACGCTGGCCGCTGGCGCAGACCTGTCCGCCCATGCCGCATCGATAGCGTCGACGGGCACGCTTGCGGCGGGCACGAAGCCGGATGGCACGATCGGCCAGCCGGGCAGCATCGAACTCGATGCGAGCGGTGCGTTGCAGGCGAGCAAGGTGCTGGCGGGTGGCGATGCCTCGCTGCGCGGCGCGTCCGTCGATCTGGCGGGCAGCCAAACGTCGGCCAATGGCGCGTTGAAGGTGGCGGCCACGCAAGGCGATGTGAACCTCCGCCGCGCGAAGGTGCTGGCAGGCACCACGCTCGATCTGCAGGCCACGGCAGATATCGACAACAGCGCCGGGCGGATCGATGCCGGGGGCGCCGTCTCCATGACCGCCACGTCCGTGCGCAACGATGGCGGCACGCTTGCCACCGGCGGCAATGCCGCTATCACGGCCAACCGGGCGGTGTCGAACACGGGCGGCAAGATGGCCGCGGCGGACCTGCACATCGCGGCGCAAACCATCGACAACGCCAACGGCCAGATCGACGCCGAAGGCGTCACCCTGCGTACGACGGGCGATCTCTCCAACGCAGGTGGCACGATCACGCAGTTCGGCACGCGGGATGCGTCGATCTCCGCCGGTGGCGTGCTGGATAACCGCAACGGCACGCTCACGGCCAACGGCGCCAATGCCACGGTGAGCGGCCAGTCCGTGCTGAACGGCGGCGGACGCATCGCGCATGCGGGCGCGGGCACGCTGACCGTCGATGCCGATGACGCGGTCGACAACACCACCGGCACGCTGGCCGGCAACGGCAATCTGTCGCTGGCTGCGGACCACCTGACCAATGCCGGCGGCGCGAAGCTGGCCGCGTCCGGCAATCTCGCACTGGCCGTGCGCAGCGGTGTCGACAACCGTGGCGGCACCGTCTACGGCGGCGAGAGCCTGAAGCTGGAGCAAGCCGCGGCGCGCCTCGACAACCGCGGCGGCATGCTGCTGGGCGGCACCGACCTGTCGCTGAAGGTGGCCGACCTGAACAACCTCGGTGGCACGATCCGCGCGAATCAGGACATCGGCATCGGCGGAGCCGTGGCCGGCAGCGGCGAGATGACGGCCGGTCGCAACCTGAGCCTCGACGTGGCAGGCGACTATCTCAACGATGCCACCAACAAGCTCGGCGCCAATGGCGACCTGAAGCTGAGCGCCAGCGGCACGCTGACCAATGCGGGCAAGCTCGCCGCAGGCCAGACGCTGACGGTTCAGGGCGCCAACGTCGTGAACGCGGCCGGCGCCATCCTGAACGGCGCCGCGACCCACGTCGATGCCATCGATACGATCCGCAATGCCGGCCGCATCGAAGGCAATACGGTGCACACCACCAGCGCGGTGTTCGACAACACCGGCGCGGTGATCGGCAACGACGTACAGATCAACGCACAACGCATCGCCAACACGGGCAGCGCGGCGATCATGGCGGCCACCCGGAGCCTGAAGCTCTACGCGAGCGAGGCGGTGACCAACACCGATGGCGCCACGCTCTACAGCCTGGGCCATCTGCAGATCGCCCGCGATGGCGCGCGCGGGGCCGATGGCATGCTGGTCAACCAGACCACATCGCTGGTCAACAGCTCGGCCACGATCGAAGCCGATGGCGACATCGACATCGCCGCGCGTGAGGTGGTCAACAAGCGCACGCGCATCGTGACGGAAGCGGGCACGCCGGCGCAGACCGCGCGCAAGACGCTGACGACGTGGACGGCGGGGCTCGATGGGGGCGCGGCCAGCTACAAGAGCTATACGTTCCCGGGATGGGAGTGGCACCAGATCAATGCGCCGATCAGCGAAGCGATGCTCATCGCCTTGCGGACGCCCGTCACCATCGAAGTCCCCAAAGGGGACGTGAGCGCGGTAGAGGCCGCCGGCCAGCGACTGACGTTTGCCAGGGCGCCCACCGAAACATGGGAGATCGCCCCGGCGACACACGTCTGCAATGACAACGACTGCACCGACACCAAAGCGGTCGTTGGCGAGCGCACCTTCGGCAAGGTGCAGTACTACCAGTCGCTGGAGGAAACGGGGACGACGTACCGGATCACATTCTGGCCCGACTGGGACCCCGCAAAGCACATCCGGCCCGACGACGTGCGCATTCGCCACGATCTGGCCGACAACGGCGTCGACTACAACGAGATCTCCCGCACGACGGTGACGACGACGGCCACCGATCGGCTGGTCAGCGCCACGGCGGCAGGCGTCATGCAGGCTCGCGGGACGATCCGCATCAACGCAGATGGTGGCTCGATCCTGAATCACGCCTCGACCATGACGGCGGGCGGCAACCTGATCCGCCGCGCCACCGGGGGCTCGGTCCAGGACGAAGGCATCGCCCTGCAGCAGACCGTGCACGCCACGGAGACGTCCACCTTCTACTGGCATGAGAAGTCTGGCAGTCGCTCGGACCAGAAGGACGTAGCGTATCCCGCCACACCGCAGGCACCCACCACCATCCAGACGCTGCCCGCCCTGGCCACCGCCAACGGCGCCGTCCAGACCACGGCCCACGACGTCACCATCGCAGCCGTCGATGGCGTGGGTAATCCCGTGGCCATCAACGGCGCACAGACCGGCGCCGCCAGTGGCCAGACGGGGCGCCCGCAAACGCTGGGCACGCAGGGCGGCGGCATCCCGGGCCTGCATCTGCCGACCAGCGGCCTGTACACGTTCCGCACGGCGCCGGGCGACACCTACCTCGTCGCCACCGATTCGCGCTTTACCGACTACGGCAAGTTCCTCTCCAGCGACTACATGCTTGGCGCGCTGGGCCTGAGCCCGCAGACCACGCAGAAGCGGCTGGGCGACGGCTTCTACGAACAGAAGCTGATCCGCGACCAGATCACGCAGCTCACCGGCAAGACCTTCCTGGCCGGCCACTCCGACCAGATGACGGCGTATCAGGCGCTGATGGATAACGGCGCGACCTACGCCAGGGCGTTCAGCCTGACGCCGGGCGTGGGCCTGACCGACGAGCAGATGCGCCAGCTGACCACCGACATGGTGTGGATGGTCGCGCAGGACGTGACGCTGCCGGATGGCACCACGCAATCGGTGCTGGTGCCGAAGGTGTACCTGGCGCAAGGCAATGGCGTGGACCTGAACAGTACCGGTGCGCTGGTGGCCGGCCATGCGGTGGCGGTCAACGCCACCGGCACGGTGAAGAACAGCGGCTCGATCGTGGGCGACCTCGCCACGCAGGTGCTGGGCACCGACATCGTCAATCGCGGCAATGTCGGCGGCACCCGGGGCACCACGCTGGTCAGCGCGTCGCAGGATGTGCGCAACGAGGGGGGCCGCATCGGCGGGAAGGATGTGGTGGTGTCGGCGGGGCGCGATGTCGTCAATGACACCCGCACGGTGACGGCGAGCCATTCGGTGGGCAATTCCAGTGCCAGTTCGACCGCTGTGGCCAGCGCGGGCACGATTGCCGCCACCGGCAGCGCCAGCGTGCTGGCCGGCCGCGATATCCATATCGCCGGGGGCGCCGTCGATGCCGGCGAGCACGCGCTGCTGGCGGCCGGCCGCGACCTGAACCTCGGCACGACCGCACTCGGCACCACGCAGGACTACGCGGCACGCGGCGCACAGAGCTACAGCCACGACAAGACCACGACGAACCTTGGCACCAGCGTCAACGCCGGCAAGAACGTCGTCGCCGTGGCCGGACGCGACGCCACGATCACCGGATCGACAGTCAAAGGGGGCGAGAACGTGTCGGTGATTGCCGGTCGGGATACGACGATCACGGCTGCGCTCGATACCCACACCCACAGCGAAGGCTCGCTGGGCGGCAAGAAGCACCAATACAAGCAATCGTCGTATGACGAGAACGCCAGCGGCAGCTTCGTGCAGGCGGGGCGCAACGCGACGCTGGCGGCCGGGCAGGCCGGCACGGCCGCTGCCGCGCTGCAATCCGTCGGCATCAGTCCCGCCGCCGACACGGCGGGTGGCAAGGGCGATCTGTCGGTGCTCGGGTCGAGCGTGTCGACCGGCGACAAGGCAGGCAAAGGTGGCACCGCCCAGCTGATCGCCAGCGGCGATATCACGGTGGGCGCCGTCAACGAAACCCACACCTCGGATAGCTGGTCGCAGTCGCGCAAGTCGGGTTTCCTGTCGAAATCCGAAACGACGCGTGAATCGAGTGCGCAGCAGAACGTGGCCGTGGGCTCGGTGGTGTCAGCCGATACCGTGGCGGGCAGCGCGGGCAGCGACCTGACCATCGGCGGTTCGACCGTGGCCGCCACCCACGACCTGACGCTGGAAGCCGGCCGCGATCTGACGATCACCACGGCGGAGAACACTAGTAAGCGCCACAGCTTCGAGCGATCCAAATCGAGCGGCCTTGGCGCCACGGGCGGCGGCATCTCCTATGGCATGCGCGACAAGAAGGACACCGTCCACGACAGCGCGGTGACACACACCGGCAGCCTCGTGGGCAGCACCGACGGCAACGTCAGCCTGAAGGCGGGCAGCACGCTGCGTGTGACCGGCAGCGAGGTGATCGCGGCGAAGGACCTGACCGGTGTCGGTGCCGACGTCGTCATCGAAGCCGCCAGGGGCACGGAACACCATGACGAAACCCATGAGGTGAAGCAAACCGGCTTCACGCTGGGCGTGAGCGGCGGAGCGATCGGATCGGCGATCAATGCGGGACAGAAGGTCGCTTCGGCAACCCAGAGCCAGGACGGGCGGGCTTCCGCGCTGTGGGGCCTCGCGGCGGGGCGCGACGCCTACGACGCTGCCGCCGGCGCGGGCGAAGCACTCGATAGCCTCGCCGCCGGCAAGGGGCCGGCTGGCACGGCGGTGACGCTCTCGTTCGGCACCAGCCAGAGCAAGCAGACGCTGACGCAGGACAGCACCACGCATAGCGGATCGAATGTGCAGGCGGGCGGCACCGCCACCTTCATCGCCACGGGCGTGGACGCCGATGGCCAAAAGACCGCCGGCAATCTCGACATCGTGGGCTCGGATGTTGCCGCAACGAAGGTGGCGCTCGCCGCCAGGGGCGACGTGAACATCGTCTCGGCCACCGACACGAACGAGAGCCACAGCACGAACAAGTCGAGCAGCGGCAGCATCGGCGTGTCGTACGGCACCGCGGAATTCGGGGTATCGGCCTCCGCATCGAAGAGCAAGGGCAACGCCGACAGCACCGGCACCACCCAGGTCAACAGCCACGTGACCGGCAGCGAATCGGTATCGATCGTGTCGGGCAAGGACACCAACGTCCTCGGCGGCGTGGTCAGCGGCGGCAAGGTATCGGCCGACGTGGGCGGCAACCTGAACCTGGCCAGCCAGCAAGACACCGAGGAAAGCCATGCCCGCCAGCAGAGCATGGGCGGCGGCCTCAGCTTCAGCCAGGGCGGGGGCGTGAGCGGGTCCTTCTCCGCGTCGAAGGGCAAGGCCGATGGCAGCTATGCCAACGTCACCGAGCAATCCGGCATCCGTGCGGGCGACGGCGGGTTCGACCTCGACGTCAAGGGCAACACGGACCTCAACGGCGCGGTGATCGCCAGCACGGCGACGGCGGACAAGAACAGGCTCTCCACCGGCACGCTCTCCTGGAACGATATCGAGAACAAGTCGGACTACAGCGCCACGTCGCTGGGCGTGAGCGGCGGCTTCAGCTTCGGGCCCAAGGTGGAGGACAAGAAGACCGGCCAGACCTCCGGCAAGAACACCGGGGGCGTAAGCCCGATGATCCCGCAGCACGAAAGCGGCAGCCAGCGCGGCGTGGCGCAATCGGGCGTCTCGGCGGGAACGATCACGATCACCGACACGGCCAGCCAGAAGCAGGACGTCGCGACGCTGAACCGGGACACGACGAACACCAACACGACGGTGAGCAAGGGTCCCGATCTGGCCAATGTGCTGGGCAAGCAGGCCGACATGATGGCGGCGGCACAGGCGGCCGGGGAGGCGGTGGCACGGACGGTTGGGGATATTGCGGACAGCAAGCGCGAGGATGCCGCCAAGGCCCTGAAGAAGGCGCAGGACGCTTTGACCAAGGACCCAAGCGAAGCCAATCGCGCTGCGGTTGCCGAGGCACTAGCCGCCGTCGAAGGGTGGGACGAAGGCGGCCAATACCGCGCGGCGCTACACGCGGCAGGCGGCGCGATGATCGCGGGCCTGGGCGGCGGCAATGCGATTGCCGGGGCGGTGGGTGCCGGGCTGTCGTCAGTGGCCGCGAAACAGCTCGCGACGCTGGGCAAGTCGGTCGCAGATGGTGTCGACAGCGGCAACAAGAATCTGGATGAAGCCATCGGCAACCTGGCGGCGAACTTCGCGGCTGGTGGATTGGGAGCGGCTGTCGGCGGTGGCTCAGGGGCGGCAACTGCGGCGAATGCGGATCGGTTTAATCGGCAGTTGCATCCCAATGAAGAGCGGAAGCTGGCCGACTTGCAGAAAGGCAAGACCAAGGAGGAGCAGCAAAGGCTGGCCGATGCCGCCTGCGCGCTGGTCAACTGCGCGCTCGATGTGCCGAGCAACGATCCGAGCTATATGGAGAAGCTTGCCTCGCAGCAGCGTGGGCAGCAATACCCGGCTGAACAGGAGCAGTTGAAGACGTCCGGCCTATTCATGTATGAGCCGCTCGATGTGGTGCTGGATTTGCAGACGCGGGGCCGAGATTCTGCGCTCAACGAGGTAAAGAGTGTCCTGCGTGGGGCATCCAATTTTGCAAATCAGTTTGGCGGGCTCCTTAAGGCTAGTGGGCCGCAGCCACAGCAAGTGACGCCTGATGATCTACCAGGTCACGACGGCGGCAGCGAGCCGCCAACGGCAGGCGGTGCTGCAGTTGCCGGGCCGGTCGCATTTCCGTGTGGCAACGTGATCTGTCAGAGCGGCGTTGTCGTTCCAGGTAAGCCGGGATATGTACCAGATAACGCAACTCTCTCCTCGGATGGAAATGATTACGATAATCCAGCAAATGATGCGTCAATTCTTGATACCAAGGCAAATACCCACATCCTTGATGGCGACGGACCAGGATCAGGAGGGCATCGGTTCGGTACTGGAAAGCCGGGGAAATCGGAATTTCCGCAATCTTGGAGCGACAAAAAAATTGCCAATGTCATTTCGGATATAGCTACAGATCCGAATGTTCAATGGTCAGAACCTAATAGACGCGGTTATGTAAATACAACCGTCGGTGTTGACGGCGTTGATGTCTTCGTAGTTTTTGATACCATAAATGGTAGGGTTGTAACGGGATATCCGATCAATCTTCCAAGGAATCCAAAGCCATGACAAAAGATTTCAAATTTATCGAAGAAAACTTGACCTTCATTATCCGAGAATTGCAGCTGCAATGTTCCGGCTCTGAAACCTGGCTTCCCGATGGAATGATGAGTTACGCCGAACAGGTTGCTCAGATCGAGGGTTTTGCCTGTGACGCGGGAGAATATGGAATTGCTTACGAGAGCATGGTCAGCTTGATAGAGGCGGTCCCGGTAAAACTTTCAGGGAAAGCCGCTATAAAGCTGCTGGAAATTGGACTTTTGTTTGGTTTCAAGACCGAGCTTAAGGAAGATGGCGATTTTGATAGGCGATAGATTGAGCTTTTTGAGCCCAATAGGACAACCGGATCGCAGGTGGTGGTCACCAGACACGATCTGCGGCTGGGCGAAACATAATTTATGTGGATCAATCTGCTCGAAAGCAAAGATGAGCCATTTTCCTTGCCCATGTTGCGGAAATTTCACTCTAAATGAGATTTCAGGTGGTACGTTCGAAATTTGCCATGTGTGTTTTTGGGAGGACGACCAGATTCAGCTGAACTACCCCGATATAGCTGGAGGTGCCAATAAAGTTTCTCTTAAAGAGGCTCGTGAAAATTACAAGCGATATGGCGCAATCGTGGAGCGCTTCGTAGATAAAATTCGGCAGCCAAACAAGGATGAATTGCCAGAGTCTAGATAAATGTCAAAGCTATGGGCGGACTATGGTCACTTAAATAGATGATTGAACGAGTACGCCAAAGCGCCTTCTGGCTTTCGATGGGCTCCGTATGGCAGCACATGACGGTGGAACTCGAACATTCGGCGATTGACTACAAGGACAAAGTAGAGCTGTTCTTTTCGATCTTGGATCGCCTGGGCTCTTGAAGCTTGCCAGCGATGGAGTGTTTCTCACTGGCGGCATCCAGGATCAGCTGGATCTACTCAGATCCTCATGGCCCGAGGAACCGAATGAGGACGATCTCGACGGTTTTGGATTGTGGTTATTGACAGAAGCTCCGGCTGGAGTTGTCTGGATCAACCCAGACGGGAGTGAGGTGTGGACCTGATCGGTTGCACTGCCTGTTCGCTCGAAGCCGAAAAGTAGTGCATGAGCTACTGCCGAGTTGTCAGTTTCGTTGCCTAACGCAATCCTCAAGAACGTGTTCGGTTAAAGACAATGATTACGCGCCCAATCACGGAACGAGAAATTCTCTTGCTGCGTCAACTTGGCGAGATCGGGTTGTTGCGAGGCACGATTGACACGCTCCTTGCGAAGCAAGTAGCGGTGAAAAATCTAGAAGATGGTCGTATGGGAAGTTTCCGAATAATTTCTTCAAGCGGTGAATTTTCACAGTGCTGGCGAATGGTAGCCTCGGCAAAGTCAAACGATCTAGATGGGACGCTTTTGGTTGCGACACTCTTTGTCGACGAAGATGGGATCCCATGTGAAGTAGATATCTGGAAGGTTGATTTTTCGGCACTAATAGAGCTCCCGGAAAAATGGGAGCCGGAAGATTTCCCGCGCTTTCCTGGATCTGGCACCGGGATCTAGCCGCGATCAGCAGAACGCGGTGATCGATGTTGCGAAAAGCTAGTAAATCCAAAGAAAAGTAAGAATGCTATCTGGAAATCCTGATACTTTTGCCATTTGGTACGACTCTGTGGAAAGCTGGTCGACTGACAGATTTAAGAATGGATGTTTCGGGTACGTCATTGATGGAAACCTGATGTGGACAACGCGATCGACCATTGGGGTCGACCTGCATATGCTTGCCGGATTGCACTGCATGACCCACGCCGTGGAAGATGCGAGATTATTTAGCATGGCAACCAGCAACGCTTACTCCGAACTTTGTGAACGTGCGCTTCCCTCATCGAATTCGGACGCAAGGAACAGTGACTTCACGCATCTTGTATCGGCTGAGAGTCTTTCTGATGATGGATACTATGTATTTCTCATTGAATCAGCAGATCAGGCGAAATTAATTTATGGATTGAAGGGTGATTACGGTGGTGCAAAGGACATTCTTCTTGCGCGCGGCGAATTTCAAACTACCGTAAATCAAGCTATAGAAAAATCGAAGTCGGTATAGCCTCGTACGATTATTCTGCATTTCAAATTTATCGCGACGGGTGTTTTCATACAGTCACTCCCTCACCCCGATGTCCAAGAAATCGCATCACATTGCCGCCGCCGCAGCACTCGCCTTGGCCCTCGCCGCTCACTCACAGGCGACCAACGCACAAGTCTTACCTCTGAACCCCGGCCAATCCGCTGCCCTCAACAACGCTGAGCAAGAGCAACGTAATCGTCAGCAGCAGGAAGCCCGTGAGCGCGCTGCGGTCGTCGATGCGCCGGTGGTCCGTGCCGAAGCCATCGCCCGTGCTGAGTTTCCGGTGTTGCCCACGGAAGAGCCCTGCTTCCGCATTGGCGATTTCGTCCTCGAAGTCCCCAAGGACCTTCCGGCCGATCTCCGCGTCCGCGGCGCGTCGGCATTGCCGATGGATCCGTTCGCGTTCGCGCGACTTTGGCTCGATCATTACCAGGGTGAATGCATTGGCAAGCAGGGTGTTGAAACGCTCGTGAAGGGACTTTCGCAGGCGATCCTGTCGAAGGGATATGTCACCACGCGCGTGCTGGTGCCCGAACAGGATCTGGCATCCGGCACGCTGAAGCTGGCGCTGATTCCGGGCGTGATCGGAGATATTCGCTTCAATGGCCCGGATCTCTGGGGCACATGGAAGACCGCATTCCCGACGGCGCCCGGCGAACTGCTGAATCTGCGCGACCTGGAGCAAGGCCTTGAGCAGATGAAGCGCGTGGCCAGTCAGGACGTCGATATGCAAATCGTGCCGACTGCCGTGCCGGGCCTTAGCGACGTTGTGATTGCAGTGAAGCGAAACAAGCCGTGGACGATGGTGGCGTCGGTCGATAACTCCGGCTCGCGCTCTACGGGCAAGTGGCAGGGCAATGTGAGTGCCGGCGTCGATAATCCGTTCGGTCTCAATGACATATTCAACATCGGCTACAACCAGGACCTGATCTTCGGCAACAAGGCACATGGCACGCGCGGATGGAACGGGTTCTATTCGATTCCGTGGGGTTACTGGACGGCCACGCTGTCCGCCTACAGCAGCAATTACTTCCAGCAGATCGCGGGGGTGAATACCACGTTCATATCGAGCGGGAAATCCGAGAACGTGGATCTGAAGCTGCATCGCGTGCTGCGTCGCAGCCAGAACGATGTGCTCGGCATGCAGCTGCGATTGACGCGCCGCTTCGGCAAGAGCTTTATCGAGGACACCGAGATTGCGCAGCAGCGTCGCAACAACACGATTCTCGAATTCGGCGTGACGGATCGGCATTACTTCGGCCAGTCGCAGCTCGATGCCACGCTGGCATTCCGCCAGGGCATCGGCGCATTCGGCGCGCAGCCCGATGCCCTGGCCGCCGAAGATGGCCCGACCTGGCGCTATCGGATGATGGTGCTCGATGCCAACCTCTCGGTGCCGCTCAGGATCGCCGATCAGCCCTTCCGCTACGTCACCACAATGCGCGGCCAATTCACCAATGACCGGCTCTATTACGTCGATGACCTGACCATCGGCAGCCGCTACACGGTGCGCGGCTTTGACGGCGAAAGCCAGCTCGCGGGCGAGCGTGGCTTCTATTGGCGCAATGAATTGCAGGCGCCGCTGGGTGCCAGCGGGCAGGCCGTGTATGTCGGGCTGGACTATGGCCGGGTGTACGGGCCATCCACCGAAGCACTGGTCGGCACGCAACTCGCCGGCGCGGTAGTTGGCCTGCGTGGCGGCATCGGCTCATCGAACTTCGGCAGCGTTTCTTATGACGTGTTTCTCGGAATGCCCGTGTACAAGCCCGAACAGTTTCATACGGCCGGCGTGACTGCGGGCATGCAGGCGACTTATCAGTATTGACGCCCGCAAGGCCGCACAAAAGAAAGTCCATTCACGCCGGCGTTTCCCCGGGCGATGTCACCGGCACCACGCTGACCTCCACGTCGACGGTATGCTCGCCGCCGCCCACGATGACACCGTGCAGCAGCGGCACGTCGCTGTAGTCGCGCGCGATGGCCAGCGTGACGTGGCGCGTATCGGCCAGCACGTCATTGGTAGGATCGAGGTCGATCCAGCCATTCACGGGACACCATACGCCCGCCCACGCGTGCGACGCATCGGCACCCAGCAGGCGCGGTTCGCCCGGCGGCGGATCGGTGCACAGGTAGCCGCTGACATAACGCGCCGCCAACCCCAGTGAACGCAGGCAGCCGATCATGACCTGCGCGAAGTCCTGGCATACGCCGCTGCGCAGCGCAAACGCTTCGAGCGCCGGCGTGTGCACCTCGGTACTTTCACCGTGGTATTCGAAGTCACAATGGATGCGGTGCATCAGGTCGATGGCCCCCGCCGCCACCGTCACGCCCGGTGCGAAGCTCCTGCGCGCATAGTCGCGCAGGTCCGCGTGCAACGCGACGTTGGGTGACGCGTAGACGAACTCGGTCTCCGGATGGAACGGCTGCCCCGCCTGATAGCGCAACAGCCGCGCGGCTTCCTGCCAGGGCGGGCTGCTGGCGGCATCGAGCTGCTGCCACCGTGGCGTCAGCGTGACCGTGCTTTGCGTGGTCAGCTGCATGGTGTCGTGCGGCACATCCAGCATGAAGTGCAGGACGTTATTGCCGAACGCATCGGTGCGCACATGCTGGTGCGAGGGCGCCGGGTCGATTGTCGTCTCGTGGCAACTGACCGCCTGCCACGGGTACGACGGCGGGGTGACGACGGCGCGCTGCTGTGCGTGCTCCACCGGCCACGCGTAGTGATACGTCGTGACGTGGTGGACGTTGAGCGTGGCCGGCTCGCAGGGCGACGCGGCATCGCCGTCCTCCGCGGCGACGGGCGTGGCCGGGAGAGATGATTCAGACGCCTCGGGCGAGCGTGACCGCTCCGGCAAAGCCGACGAACCTGACGCCGAGCCTGTCGAGCCTGTCGAGCCTGTCGAGCCTGTCGAGCCTGTCGAGCCGGACGATGATCCTGTCGAACCCGATGACCCCGACGAGCCTGGCGGCACGGCCGGCGAAGGCGTGGCGAGGCGGTCGTCGCTCATGGCAGGTCGGTCTCCGGCGCCACGCCGGCATGACTGAAATAGCGTCCGCCGATCTCGTCGGACAGCTTTGCCATGCGCCCGCCGAGCTGATCGCACAGCGCGGCAAGCGTCGAGTATCGGCCGCTCCGGTCGGCTTCACACAGCACCGTGCGCGACGGCAGCGCGCTGGCGGGCGGCAGCAGTTCGGCCAGCGGCACGCGCGACTGGCCCGTGGCACCGGTCGGCAATTGGGCCAGCTTTTCGCGCAGGCGATCCAGCACGCCATAGAGGCCACGCGGATTGGTGGGTTCCAGCACCAGCAGGTCCACCAGCGCCGCGGTATCGGTGCGCCCCGGATACAGGGAGCGGAAGGTCAGCGTGCTGTCGAACAGGTGCAGCAGCAGGTCGAATCCGCTGCGCGACTGCAAGGCGCCGCTGCGCTCGGCCACTTCCAGGAACAGAGACAACACGCCAAGACGCTCGATATGTCTGCCGATGAACACCAGCCGCCAGGCTTCGTCGCGCGACATACGGTCCCCCTGCGCGCCGCTGATCGCCCCCAGCTGCATCGACAAATGCTCCAGCGCGGCCAGCACCTGCGAACGGTCATAGGCGCCCTCACGGCCGCCCGGCGTCCCGGAAGGACACGCGGCCGCCGACATCGCATCGTGGAAGTCATTGCGCGCGGCCAGGATCGTGCGCCAGTGATCGTTGGAGAGCCGGTTGCGAATCTCGTTGGCCGCGCGCGCATGACTGGCCAGCGTCTGCACCACGCCGGACGTGCTGTTCACATCGGCCAGCGTGGCGACGAGGTTGCGTTCGAACACGCGCAGCGAGGCTTGCGGCGATGGGGTCTGCGCCGGCACCAGTCCGAACCACTGTGCCAGCTGGCCGATCATGTTCAGCGTGCCGTCGTCGGTCTCGTCGTTCGACTCGATCGAACCGAGAATCTGGCGGCACAGGCGCACGGTGTTCTCGGCGCGCTCGGCATAGCGGCCGGCCCAGTAGAGATTTTCCGCCGCACGGCTGGAGACGGCCAGCGGGCGTGACCCCGTCGGCGCAGCCAGCCCCGTGCGCGCCGCCAGCGGCACTGCGCCGGAGCCCTGGCTCGACAGCACCCAGGTATCCGCGCTGGTGCCGCCAAGCTGCATCGACACGGCCTCCAGGTTGGGCGGCGCCAGCCGCGTGAAGCCGCCCGGCATGACCTGCCATCCGCCATTGCCATCCGCCACGGCAAAGACGCGCAGCATCGCCGCGCGCGATCCGATGCGGCCGCAGCCACCTTCGTCAGGCTCCCAGCACGGCATGTGCGACAGCGGTAGCGGCGCCTGCAGCGTGTAGCGGTCCGGCGCCTCGGCAATGCGATCGCGCCACTGGTCCAGCGGCTGCAGCCCCCGCTCCATCCCGAGCCGCGGCTCGCCGGGCGATCTCGGATACGTCGGCATGACGAAGGCCTCGCTGAGCATGCCCATCGCTTCCGCCTGCGCCGCGGCCTCGCCGCACCACCAGCTGGACACGGCGGGCAGGATCAGCGTTTCATCCAGCAACGCCCGGGCGATGCCCGGCATGAACCCGTGGATGGCCGGCGATTCGAGGAAGCCGGCGCCCGGCACGTTCGACACCATCACGTTGCCCGCGCGCATCGCCTCCAGCAATCCCGGCACGCCGATCGTCGAATCGCTGCGCAACTCCAGCGGATCACAGAACACGTCATCCAGCCGGCGCAGGATCACGTCCACACGCTCCAGCCCGCCGAACGTCTTCAGGTAGACCACATCGTTGCGCACGGTGAGATCCTTGCCCTCGACCAGCGTGATGCCCAGGTAGCGCGCCAGGAACGTGTGCTCGAAATACGTCTCGTTGAACGGCCCCGGCGACAGCAACACGATCTGCAGCCCGGTGCCGGACGCCAGCCCGGGGCCGTCATCCGTGGCCGCCACCAGCGGCGCATGGGCCAGCGTGGAGATCAGTTGCGCGAACGCGGGCGGCAACCGCCGCACGCGCATCTCGCGGAACGCATCGGCAAACTGGCCGGAGATGATCAGCCGGTTTTCCAGCGCGTAGCCCATGCCCGATGGCGTTTCCGTGCGATGGGCGATCACGGTCCAGCCGTTCTCCGTGTGGACGAGGTCCATCGCCATCGTCTGCAGGAAGCTGCCGCCGGGCGGCTGATAGCCCTTGAGCGGCCGCATGTAGCCCGGGTGCCCGTAGACCAGGCCCGGCGGCAGCAGCCCCTTGGCCAGCAGCGTCTGCGGGCCATAGATGTCGGCCATGATCGCGTTGGCGAGCGTGGCGCGCTGCGCAGCGCCGGCCTCGATGACCGCCCAGTCTTCCTCGGACACGAGGAACGGAAACAACTCGAGCTGCCACGCGCGCGTCTCGCTCTGGTCGGCGTAGACGTTGTACGTGACGCCGTTGTCGCGGATCTGGCGCGCCACGGCGGCCGCGCGCACGTCGAGCGCTTCGGGGTGCAGATCGCCCAGCACCGAAAAGAAGCGGGCCCACGCCTCCCGCAGCGTGCCGTCGGGCAGCCGCAACTCGTCCAGGTGGCCGGCCGGCACGGGCAATGCCAGCCGGCCGGCCATGCTGGCGGGGCTGTCCAATCCGTCGAGAGGGAGCGACGACTGCGAGGGCAAGGGATGCGGTCTCCGTGGGGCCCCGGTTATCGGGGACGTTATGGGCTATGAGGCGCTATGGTTCGTCATGATCGAGGCGTCACGGTGCGTCATGGTTGGATCAGCGCTCAAGGCCCCGTCTGCCGCAGGTCCAGCGTGAACGGCATCTCCAGGCTGCGTTGCATCGGTGGCGCCACGGTCCTGCCGGGCGTATGGCCGATCGTGAAGAAGCGCGCCAGCCGCCGGCTTTCCGCCTCGTAGGCGTTCACCGGGAAGGTCTGGTAGTTCCGTCCTCCGGGATGCGACACATGATACTGGCATCCCCCCAGGCTGCGCTCCATCCACGTATCCACGACGTCGAAGGTCAGCGGCGCGTGCGCCGCGATGGTCGGATGCAGCGACGAGGGCGGCGCCCACGCGCGGTAGCGCACGCCCGCCACGAACTCGCCGGCGCGCCCCGTCGGCTGCAGCGGAATGGCGCGGCCGTTGACCGTCACGACATGCCGGTTGTCATTCGCGCCCAGCACGCGCACCTCGATCCGCTCGACCGACGAATCGACGTAGCGCACGGTGCCGCCCGCCGCGCCCTCCTCGCCCATCACGTGCCACGGCTCCAGCGCCGCGCGCAGCGTCAGCGACAGGCCGGCCACGTCGACCTCGCCCACGCGCGGGAAGCGGAATTCGAAGTGCGGCGCAAACCAGGAGGACTCGAACACAAACCCGGCGGCGCGCATCTCGGCCAGCACATCGTCGAAATCCATCTGGATGAAGGTGCTCAGCATGAAGCGGTCATGCAGCGCCGTGCCCCAGCGCGTCAGCGGCGCGGTGTACGGCGTGCGCCAGAACCGCGCCACCAGCGCGCGCAACAGCAACTGCTGCACCAGGCTCATGCGCGCGTGCGGCGGCATCTCGAACGCGCGCAGCTCCAGCAGGCCGAGCCGGCCCGTGGCGCCATCGGGCGAATAGAGCTTGTCGATGCAGAACTCGGACCGGTGGGTGTTGCCGGTCACGTCCACCAGCAAGTTGCGCAGCGCACGGTCGATCACCCACGGCGGCATGTAGCCACCAGGGCCGCCCTCGCGCAGATCGATCTGGCGACGCAATTCGGCAAACGCGATCTCCAGCTCGTACACCTGATCGTTGCGCGCTTCGTCGACGCGCGGCGCCTGGCTGGTCGGGCCGATGAACAGGCCCGAGAACAGATAGGACAGCGCCGGGTGGTTGTGCCAGTACGCGATCAGGCTCGCCAGCACGTCGGGCCGGCGCAGGAACGGGCTGTCCGCAGGCGTGGCGCCACCCAGCACGAAGTGATTGCCGCCACCGGTGCCGGTATGGCGTCCGTCGACCATGAACTTCTCGGTGGACAGATAAGACTCGTGCGCGGCCTGGTAGAGGAATTCGGTGTGATCGACCAGTTCGGTCCAGTTGCTGGCCGGGTGGATGTTCACCTCGATCACCCCCGGGTCCGGCGTCACCTGCAGCAGCTTCAGGCGCGGATCGCGCGGCGGCGGATAGCCTTCCATCACGATCTTCATGCCGAGTGCCGCCGCGCTGGCCTCCACCTCGGCCACCAGCTCAAGGTAGTCCTCCAGCACCGTCAGCGGTGGCATGAAGACGTAGAGGATGCCGCGCCGGCCCTGTGTCGATTCCAACGCCATCGATTCCAGTTCTACGGCGGGGCCGGCGGCGCGGCTCGGATGGCGGATCTCCACGCAAAGCGCGGTACGAATGATGTCGGCGGCCGATTCCCCGCGCGCCGGGGCGCGGGCCGTGGCGCTGACGCTGCCACCGACGCCGGCCGCGAGTCCGGCACCCGCACCGGCTCCAGTGCCGTTGCCACGCGCCATCGCGCGGCGTGCGGCCATCGCCGCTGGACTGAAGTCGCCGTGCGGCGTGGTCGCGGTGGACGTGGGCGGCGCCCCGCCCGGCGACTGCCGGCGCAGCGGCGTGATTGCCGGCAACGGCGCGCGGGGGGCGAACGGATCCTGCGCGAATTGCCACGGGTAGTCGGCCTTGCTCACCCAGGGCAGCGAATCGAGCGGCAGGCGATAGCCCATCGGTGAATCGCCGGGCAGCAGGTACATGCGTTCCTCACGCAGGAACCAGGAGCCGCTGACCCACGGGGCGCCATCGGGCGATGGCGTCTCCTCGCTGTTCCGTGCCAGCGGCAGCGCGTAGCCGGTCACGCGCGACAGGCCGCCATCGAACACGCGCCGCAGCCGCACGCGCTCCATTTCGTCTTCGAGCCGCGCTTCGAGTGGATCGACGTTGACCGGCAACTGACGTTCGCGCCAGAGGTAGTACCAGACATCCTCGTAGCCGGGCTGGATGCACGCCGTGTCCAGTCCCAGCCGCGTGGTCAGAGTCTCGAGGAAGCGCCTGGCGTCGGCATCCGTGTAGGCGTCGGGTTCGCGCTCGTCGGCGAACCGCGACGGGTCCTGCCAGCACGGCACGCCGTCCGCACGCCAGCAGATGGATAACGCCCAGCGCGGCAGTTGTTCCCCGGGGTACCACTTGCCTTGCCCGAAATGGAGGAATCCGCCCTCGCCATAGTGCGCGCGCAGCTTGTGCACCAGTTCGGTGGCCAGCCCCCGCTTGGTGGGCCCGAGCGCGTCGGTGTTCCACTCCGCGCCATCACGGTCCCGGACCGCAACGAAGGTCGGCTCGCCGCCCATCGTCAGGCGTACGTCCATGTCCTGCAACTGCCGATCCACGGCGGCGCCGGCGGCGTCGACGGCCGTCCACTGCGCCTCCGTATAGGGCTTGGTCACGCGCGGCGATTCGTAGATGCGCGTGATCGACATGAGATGCTCGAACGACACCTCGCACTCATCCACGGCGCCGCTGACCGGTGCCGCGCTGCTGGGCTCCGGCGTGCAGGCCAGCGGGATGTGGCCTTCCCCGGCCAGCAGGCCGGAGGTGGGATCGAGCCCGATCCAGCCGGCGCCGGGCAGGTAGACCTCGCACCACGCGTGCAGATCGGTGAAGTCGGCCTCCGCGCCGCTCGGGCCATCCACGGACCTCACGTCCGGTGTCAGCTGCAGCAGATACCCGGACACGAAGCGTGCCGCCAGCCCGAGGTGGCGCAGCGTCTGCACCAGCAGCCAGCCGGAGTCGCGGCAGGAGCCTGAGCCGTTTTCCAGCGTGACCTCCGGCGTCTGCACTCCCGGCTCCATGCGGATCAGGTAGCGGATCTCGTCCTGCAGGCGCTGGTTCAGGGCGACGAGGAAATCCAGCGTGCGGCGCGGCGTGCGGTCGATACTGGCGACGAACGCGGCAAAGCGCGGTGTCAGTTCACCACGCGCCAGGTACGGCGCAAGATCGTGCTCCAGGCCATCGGCGTAAGTGAACGGAAACTGCTCCGCCGACGGTTCCAGGAAGAAGTCGAACGGGTTGTAGACCGACATCTCGGCCACGAGGTCGACGGTGACCTTGAATTCCGTGGTCGCCTCGGGGATGACCAGCCGCGCCAGGTAGTTGGAGAACGGGTCCTGCTGCCAGTTGACGAAATGCTGCGCGGGTTCGATGCGCAGCGAGTAGGAGAGGATTGGCGTCCGGCAATGCGGCGCCGGGCGCAGGCGTACGACCTGCGGTGACAACTTCACCGGACGGTCATAGCGGTAATGCGTGACATGGTTCAGCGCGACGTGCGTAGCCACTACGACCTCCCGGGTTGCGGTGAAAACAGTCAGTGAATGTCAGGTGAACATCCGCATCCGATCAAGCAAGACTTGTACCGCCCCGGGAACGGGCGCGCCGGCCCGGATCCGGCGACGTCACATGGAGCCGCCGTTCTTTGCCCGGAGCCCTTCCTCCAGCAGCGACCGCAGCTTGGCCAGTGCGCCGGGATCGCCGTGGGCGGCGGCCCGGGCGTACCAGATCTTGGCCTGCTCGATGTCCTTGTCCACCACGCCGGGTTCGCCGCGCTCGTAATAGCTGCCGACGATGTATTGCGCACCACCGTCACCCGCCGTGGCGGCCCGGCTGTACCAGGTGAACGCCTTGCCATAGTCGCGCGCCACGCCGCGCCCCGTGAAGTAGTTGGTGGCCAGCGCCATCTGTGCCTGCACGTGCCCGCCCTGCGCCGCGCGCTCGTACCAGCGGTTGGCCTCTTCGAGCGACTTCGGCACCAGCTCGCCCCGCTCGTAGAGATCACCGAATGTGTACTGCGCGTGTGTCATCTGGTTGTCAGCGGCCTTGCGCAGCCAGATCAGGGCCTCCTGCGGCTTCTCGGGCGTACCTTCCCCGCGGAGCAGCATCATGGCGTAGTTGAACTGGGCGAGGCGGTTGCCTTTCTGGGCGGCGGCGGCAAATCCCTGGATGGCGACGTCGAAACGGCCCGCCTCGTAGGCAGCGACGGCATCCCGGGTCTGGGCCTGGGCGGGCGCCGGGGGTTCCGTGGCCGACCGGGCCGGCGGGGCGAGCAGCCCAAGGAAGACGGCCAGTGCCATGGCGACGGCAGCCTGGCGGATCTGGGGGGCGAAGGATGCGGGCATGGCTGGCATGACGGGCTCCGGGAGTCCTGCTGGGGGCGTCGGGGCGCTTCTGGTTCAGTGTAGTGGGGATGATATGGAGTTGCCGCCAATATAGTCAGGACGAATTTCCATGCCGTAATGCCAGCCAGGATCATTATTCCCGTCGATACCTGTGCCTTACCTTCGCCCCCATTCCCGCCAGTTCCAGGCCGCGACGCCGGCACCCGCTTCCGCGTCCTCTTCCGGCCTCGTCACGCCCTGCACCGGGCCTCAGCCCGCAAACCGGTATCCGACCCCCACCTCTGTTAACAAGTGCGCGGGTTGTGCCGGGTCGGTCTCGAGCTTGTGGCGCAGGTGGCCCATATAGACGCGAAGGTAGTGGCTGCTTTCGGCGTGCGATGGCCCCCATACCTCCCGCAGCAATTCCCGGTGCGTCATCACCTTGCCGCGATGCGCGATCAGCACCGCCAGCAGGCGGTACTCGATCGGGGTCAGGTGCACTTGGGCCTGCCCGCGCATGACAAGCCGGTTGGCCAGATCCACCTGGACATCGCCGAATGTGATCTGGGGCGTGCCCTGCGGATTCAGCCGGGCATGCCGGCGCAGCAGCACCCGCACGCGCGCCACCAGTTCGCCCACGCCAAACGGCTTGGTCAGGTAGTCATCGGCGCCCGCGTCCAGTGCGGCGATCTTGTCGGCCTCGTCGGTACGCGCCGACAGCACCAGCACCGGCACCTCGGTCCAGGTCCGCATCTCGCGGATCAGCGTCATGCCGTCGCCATCGGGCAGGCCGAGATCAAGGATGACCACGTCCGGCTGGCGCGTCCCCGCATCGATCAGGCCGCGCTTGAGGGTTTCCGCCTCGTGCACGGTGCAGCCCTCGGCCTGCAGCGATTCCCGCACGAAACGGCGGATGTGGGGTTCGTCCTCGACCACCAGCACGGTCGGCGAAAAGTCGAATGGCATCTCAGTCAGGGTCCTTGTCCTGCGGTGCAACAGTTGCGATGTGCGCGACGCCGGACATCTCCGGCAGGGCGACATCCGGGATTTCGGGCTCGATGTCCGGCGGATTGCCGCGCGGCAGCGCCAGCGTGAAGCACGCGCCACGCGACGCCGTCTGGCCATGCCGGTCGTTCAGCCCCGGTTGCGCGTGGCCCGGCTCGACCCAGATACGGCCGCCGTGTGCCTGCAGGATGGCCTCGCAGACCGCCAGCCCGAGGCCCACGCCAGCCGTGGCGGACTCCCGTTCGCCGCGCGTGAACTTCTCGAAGATACGGCGCTCTTCTCCAGCCGGCACGCCCGGGCCGTCATCCTCGACGGTGAGGCGGAATTCCTCGCCCACCACGGCACCGTGAATGCGGATCGCGGTACCCGGCGGCGTGTACTTGCCGGCGTTCTCGAGCAGGTTGCACAGCACCCGCTCCATCAGCACGCCATCGCATTCCACCAGCGGCAGCACCGACAGGTCCGCCACCTGCACCGGATGCCCGGCCAGCGCGTCACGCATCGACGCCAGCGCCGCCCCCACCAGCTCCTCCATCGACTGCCAGCCCCGCTGCATCGGCACGTCATGCCGCTGCAGCCTGGCCATATCGAGCAGGTTCACGACCATTGTGCGCATGCGCTGCGCCTGGCCGCGCATGGCTTCGACGGTCAGCGCCACCTCGGCCGGCAGCGGCGGTTCCACGCGCTGAAGCGTCTCCGCCATGCCGATCAGGCCCGTCAGCGGCGTGCGCAAATCATGCGACACCGCTGCCAGCAGCGAACTGCGCAAGCGTTCCGACTCGATCGACACCAGCGCGCGCTGTGCCACTTCCACGTAATGCAGGCGCTCGATCGCAATCGCGATCAGCGTGGTGAACACATCGGCCTGCCGGCGCAGTTCGGGCTCGGCCAGCGCGCGCCACGCGCGCGGCTCCACGGCCAGCACGCCGCGCGTCTGCATCGGCGCCTTCAGCGGCAGATACAGCACCGTACTGCCCGGCAACGTATGCGTGCCCGTGCCAGCCGGCTGGCCGTGGTCGAACACCCATTGCGCCAGCACGGTGTCGATGGCTTCGCCCTTGTCGCGCGCGTGCGCATCCACGCCGTGCCGCGCGCGGTCTTCCCGCGCCTGGCCCTCCGATATCGGCACCAGCCGGCCCTGATCGGACACCAGGAAAAAGGTGGCATGCGCGTCGAACGCCGCGCGCAGGAAGCGGCCACCGATCTCGACGATCTGTTGCGTGGTCAGCGCCGCCGAGAGTTCTCGTGCCAGCTCATAGAGCGTGCGCGCATCGGTCTCGCGGCGGACGGCCACCTGCGCCTGCTCGCGCAACCCGGCCGTGAGCTGGCCGATCACCAGCCCGACGGTCAGCATCACCAGGAAGGTCAGCAGGTATTGCACATCGCTGACGGCAAACGACATGCGCGGCGGCACGAAGAAGAAATCGAACGCCGCCACGGCCACCACGGACGCCAGCGCCGCCGGGCCACGCCCATGCCGCAGCGCCACGCCAACCACCGCCGCGAGAAACAGCATCGCGATATTGACGAGGTCGAACCACGGCCGCGCGAGCATCGACAACGCCGTCGCCCCCGCGCACCAGACCGCGGCCCAGCCGTAGTCCAGGCGGCGCACGCGGGCCTGTTCCGCATCGGCCTCGGCATTTCCCCCGACATCGGCCGCCAGCGGCGGCGGCCGCACATCCCCACCGGCGGCGCCGGCCGCGAACGTGCGGGGGCGCAGGTCGGCGCGCGTGGTGTCGGCCGCCACGCGGATCACGTCGATCTCCGGACAGCCCGCCGCCAGCGCATCGGCAAAGGTCTGCCGGCCGATCAGGCGATATCCCGCGCCAAGCAGCGGCGACAACGCGCGCGCCAGCCAGGTCCGCCCCTGTTCGAGCCAGCCGCCCTCATGCTGCCAGTCCGTGCGTGCACGGCCCACCAGCACCTTGGTGAGGTTATGGCGGCGCACGTAGCCGGCGACGGCCTTGACCATATCGTGACCCGCCAGCGTCTCGGTGCGCGCGCCGAGTTCCTCGGCCAGTTGCATCGCCGCACGCACGCGCACGCGCACGTCGTCGGATAACGGCATCAGGCGGGGGGTGGCGATGGTGACGACGTGCCAGTCGCAATCGAGCTGGCTGGCCAGTCGCCGCGCACTGCGCACCACCTGCTCGGCGTCGTCGCCGGTGCCGATGCAGGCCACCACGGCTTCCCGCGTGCGCCAGACGGGCTCGATCGATTCCGCATCGCGATATGCCCGCACGTCGTCATCGACGCGATCGGCAGTGCGCCGCAGCGCCAGCTCGCGCAGTGCGATCAGGTTGCCCTTGCGGAAGAAATTGCGTGCAGCGTGCCGCGCCTGCTCGGGCAGGTAGACCTTGCCTTCGCGCAGGCGACGCAGCAGCTCGTCGGCGGGCAGGTCCACCAGGACGACTTCGTCGGCGCCGTCGAAGACCGCATCGGGCACGGTTTCCCAGACGCGCACGCCGGTGATGCCACCCACCGCCTGATTGAGGCTATCCAGGTGCTGGACGTTGACCGTGGTCCAGACATCGATACCCGCGGCCTGCAGTTCCTGGATGTCCTGCCAGCGCTTCGGATGGCGGCTGCCTGCGGCGTTGGAATGCGCCAGTTCGTCGACCAGTATCAGCGCGGGGCGGCGGGCGAGCGCGCCATCGAGATCGAACTCCTGCAGCACGCGGTCCCGATACGGGACGTCGCGCTGCGGCAGGCGATCCAGCCCATCCAGCAGCGCTTCGGTTTCCGCACGGCCATGGGTCTCGACGACACCGACCGCCACGTCCACGCCTTGTGAGCGCAACGCGCGGGCGGCGGCCAGCATGGCAAACGTCTTGCCCACGCCGGCGGATGCGCCAAAGTAGACGCGCAGCTTGCCGCGCGCGGCGCGTGCGCCCTCCGCCTGCATGCGCTGCAGCAGGACATCAGGGTCCGGGCGGGCGTCGGTCACGGTCGTCGAAAATGGCTGGTGATGACCGGGATTCTGCCACGGGACGCACCAGCCGTTCCCGCCCGGCGCGGGGCGTTACCTGGCCTCATCCAGCGCCAGATTCAGCTTCAGCACATTCACGCCCGGCTCGCCCAGCACCGCCAGCCCCGGCCCCTCGGTGTTCGCCGCGATGAGCGCGTTGACCTTCTCGACGGGAATCCCGCGCACCCGCGCCACGCGAGCGGCCTGGTACTTCGCCGCCGCCGGGCTGATCTGGGGATCGAGCCCGCTGCCGGACGCCGTCACCAGGTCCACCGGCACGGGTGCCGTATTGCCCGGATCGGCCGCACGCAAGGCGTCGAGGCGCGCCTTGGCGGCATCGGTCAGCGCGGGATTGGTCGGGCCCAGGTTCGACCCCACCGACCCCGCGCCGTTGTACGGCATCGGTGCGGTGGCGGACAAGCGGCTCCAGAAGTACTTCGGATCGGAGAACGGCTGGCCGATCAGTTCCGAACCCACGGTCTTGCCATCCTTGACGATCAGCGACCCTGCCGCCTGGTGCGGGAACACGGTGCTCGCGATGCCGGTGACCACGCCGGGATACAGCAGGCCGGTCACGATCGACAGGCCAACGAAGATGGTCAGCGCCGGGCGCAGCGCGCCTTGCTGGCGCGGGGTCTCGGTCGGCAGGCCAGCGGCCTTGATGGGGGTATGCATGGAAAATCTCCGTTTGCGGTGTGCGTTCAGACCCAGCCGAACAACGTCAGCAGCATGTCGATCAGCTTGATCCCGACGAACGGCACGAGAATGCCGCCCAGGCCGTAAATCAGCAGGTTACGGCGCAGCAGGATCGCCGCGCCAAGCGGGCGATACACCACGCCCCGCAGCGCCAGCGGAATCAGCGCGACGATGATCAGCGCGTTGAAGATCACCGCCGACATGATCGCGGACGCCGGCGTGGCCAGGCCCATCACGTTCAGCAGGTTCAGCTGCGGATAGGTGGTGGCAAACGCCGCCGGGATGATCGCGAAATACTTGGCCACGTCGTTGGCCACGCTGAAGGTGGTCAGCGACCCGCGCGTCATCAGCATCTGCTTGCCGATCTCCACGATCTCGATCAGCTTGGTCGGATTGCTGTCCAGGTCGACCATGTTGCCGGCTTCGCGCGCGGCCTGCGTGCCGCTGTTCATGGCCACGGCGACATCGGCCTGCGCCAGCGCGGGCGCGTCGTTGGTGCCGTCGCCGGTCATCGCCACCAGTCGCCCGTCGCGCTGGAAGTCGCGGATCAGCGCGAGCTTGGCTTCCGGCGTGGCTTCGGCCAGGAAGTCGTCGACGCCGGCCTCGGCTGCGATCGACGCGGCGGTCAGGCGGTTGTCGCCCGTGATCATCACCGTGCGGATGCCCATCTTGCGCAGTTCGCCAAAGCGCTCCCGGATACCCGTCTTGACGATGTCCTTGAGCTCGACCACGCCCAGCACGCGCACGCTGTCCTCGGAGCCTTCCGAGACCATCTCCGCCACCACCAGCGGCGTGCTGCCCGCGCGCGCCACATCGTCGACGGCCTGCATCACGGCGTCCGGGAACTTGCCCGCGTGCCCGGTCACGTAACGGCGCAGCGCGTCGGCAGCGCCCTTGCGTACGCTGCGCACCACCGTGCCGTTGGTCACGTCGATACCGCTCATGCGCGTCTGCGCGGAGAACGGTACGAACACCGGCGCGGCGAGACCCTTGGCGCCCATCTCCGGCACGGCCACGCCCGGTTGCTGACGGGCCAGCGCGACGATGCTGCGGCCTTCCGGCGTTTCATCGGCCAGCGACGACAGCCATGCGGCCTCGGCCAGCTGGCGGTCGGTCACGCCCGGTGCGCAGATGAACCGCGCAGCCTGGCGATTGCCGTGCGTGATCGTGCCGGTCTTGTCGAGCAGCAGCACGTCCACGTCGCCGGCGGCTTCCACCGCGCGGCCCGACGTCGCGATGACGTTGGCTTCCATCATGCGGCTCATGCCGGCCACGCCGATGGCGGACAACAGGCCGCCGATCGTCGTCGGAATCAGGCACACCAGCAGCGCCACCAGCACCGTGACGGACACCGGCACGCCGGCCTTGGTCACCAGCACGCTGTAGAGCGAGAACGGTTGCAGCGTGGCGGTGGCCAGCAGCAGCACCAGCGTCAGCCCCACCAGCAGGATGGTCAGCGCCAGTTCGTTAGGCGTCTTCTGACGCTTGGCGCCTTCCACCATGCTGATCATGCGGTCGATGAAGCTCTCGCCGGGGTTGGTCGTGATGCGTACCACGATCCAGTCGGACAGCACGCGCGTGCCGCCCGTGACCGACGAGAAGTCGCCGCCCGACTCGCGGATCACCGGCGCCGATTCCCCCGTGATCGCGCTTTCGTCGACCGAGGCCACGCCTTCGATCACTTCGCCATCGCCCGGGATCATGTCGCCGGCTTCCACCAGCACGACATCGCCGCGACGCAGATCGGTGGCCGCACGCGGCTCCGTCGCGCCGGAAGCGCGCGCATCGCTGCGGCCAGCACGCACCACGCGCGCCGTGACGGTCGTCTTCAGCCCGCGCAGCGCGGCGGCTTGCTGCTTGCTGCGGCCCTCGGCCAGTGCCTCGGCAAAGTTGGCGAACAGCACCGTGAACCAGAGCCAGATCGACACCGCCAGGATGAAGCCGGCGGATTCACCGCCCGGCGTCGGATGGACCAGGGCGCGGGCAAACAGGATCGACGTCAGGATGCTGCCCGCATAGACGACGAACATCACCGGATTGCGTAGCTGGTCGCGCGGAGACAGCTTCCGGAACGCATCGACGATGGCCGGCTTGACCAGCTCGGGCGCGAACATGCCGCCACGCGGCGGACGATGATGGCTGCCCACGATCGTGGTGGCCGGCGCGTTGCCCTGCGCCGGGGCCTTGGAGGTGCCGCTGCCCGAGGCGCGCGTCACCGTGGAGTCTTGTTGCATGCGATTCTCCGCAAGATTACTGAGCAGCCGCCGCCACTGCGGCGGGCTGCAATTGCTCGGCGACCGGACCCAGCGCCAGCGCGGGCACATAGGTCAGCGCACCAACCAGCAGCACCGATCCCACCAGCAGCACGACGAACAGCGGGCCGTGCGTGGGCATCGTGCCGGCCGTCACCGGCGTACGACGCTTGGCGGCGAGGGAGCCGGCCATCGCCAGCACCGGGACGATGATCCAGAAGCGGCCGAACCACATCGCCGCAGCCAGCAGCGTGTTGTAGAACGGCGTATTGGCGGACAGTCCGGCAAACGCGCTGCCGTTGTTGTTGGCGGCCGAGGACAGCGCGTACAGGATTTCCGAGAAACCGTGCGTGCCCGGGTTGAACACCCCCGCGCGGCCTGGATCGGCCATCACCGCGATGGCGGTCCCCACCAGCACCAGCAGCGGCGTGACGAGGATGGCCACGGCGGTCATCTTCATCTCGAAGGTCTCGATCTTCTTGCCCAGGTACTCCGGCGTGCGGCCGATCATGAGGCCCGCGATGAACACTGCCAGCACGGCATAGACCAGCATCCCGTACAGGCCCGATCCCACACCGCCGAAGACGACTTCACCCAGTTGCATCAGCAGCATCGGCACCAGCCCGCCAATCGCGGTGAAGGAGTCGTGCATGCCGTTGACCGCGCCGCAGGACGCGGCCGTGGTGATCGTCGCGAACAACGACGTGGCGGAGATGCCGAAGCGCACTTCCTTGCCTTCCATGTTGCCGCCGGCCTGGAGCGCGGAGGACACATGGTCGATCGACAGCCCCGACAGCGCCGCGGTGATCTGCTGCTCCGAGACGAAGGCCGCGATGGCCATCACCACGAAGATCACCGTCATCGACGCCAGCACCGCAACGCCCTGGCGCCGGTCGCGCACCATCTCGCCGAACGTGAAGCAGAGCGCGGCGGGAATCAGGAAGATCGCCAGCATCTCGATGAAGTTGGCCAGCGGCGTCGGGTTCTCATACGGATGCGCGGAGTTGGCATTGAAGAAGCCGCCACCGTTGGTGCCGAGCATCTTGATGGCCTCCTGCGACGCCACCGGGCCCATGGCCAGCGTCTGCGTGCTGGTCTTCATGTCTTCCGTGACGGGCTTGCCTTCCTTGTCGAGCACGGGCTGTCCGGCGGCATCCACCTTGGGCTGCGTGTACTCGACGGCCGTGACGAGGTTCACATCCTTGTAGCTGTCGAAGTTCTGGATCACACCCTGGCTGACCAGCAGCAGCGCGGTAATCACCGACAGCGGCAGCAGCACGTAGAGCGTGCTGCGCGTCATGTCGACCCAGAAATTGCCGATGGTGGCCGACGTATGGCGCGCGAAGCCGCGGATCAGCGCGAACACCACGGCAATGCCGGTAGCCGCCGAGACGAAGTTCTGCACCGTCAGCGCCAGCATCTGCGTGAGGTAGCTCATCGTCGATTCACCGGCATAGCCCTGCCAGTTGGTATTGGCGACGAAGCTGATGGCGGTGTTGAACGACGAGTCCGGCGAGACCGCGCCGAATCCCTGCGGGTTCAGCGGCAGCACGCCCTGGAGGCGCTGGATCGCATAGACGGCGATCACGCCGAGCACGTTGAACACCAGCACGGCGATGGCGTACTGCTTCCATCCCATTTCGGCGTCGGCGCGCACGCCGGCCAGGCGATACAGCCCGCGTTCGAGCGGGCGGCCCCAGGCCGTGAGGCGGTAGTCCCCCTCCTCCATGGCCCGGCGCATGTAGCGTCCGAGGAAAGGCCCCATCACAAACAGGATGAGGAGAAAGAGGACCAGTAGTCCGATGAATTGCGGCGATAGAGACGACATCAGAATTTCTCCGGCCGGAACAGGGCGACGAGGAGGTAAATGAAGATCACGACGGCGAGCGTTGCGCTCAGCAGATCAGTCCAGTCCATTACAGCCTCCGGTCGCTGGCCGAGTGCTTGGGCGCGAACGCGTCGGCGTGGCCCTGGCGGCCGTCGGCATCCGGACCGCCCGATGGCAGGTTGGCGCCCAGCGCGGCGCACAACGCCAGCAGCGCGCCGGTGAGCGCGCCGAAAGCTAACAACACGAGGAAATAGATCCCGTCCATGACAAACCCCAGAAGAAAAGGCGTGAAGGATTCACACCGTGGAGCTTAGGGACGGGGCGATAAAAACGGGGTAGAGAGGGGGAGGCGGGGTGTAAAGAGAATATAAAAATGGCGCGCCGGGCCAGGAATGGCGCGCCTGGCCGGCCGGTCGTGCCTCAGATCCAGCCGGACTTGTGCAGCTTGCGCCAGAGCCCGCCGCAGGCCAGGGCCGTGACGCCGACCACGGTCGGATAAGCATAGTGGAACTTGAGCTCCGGCATGAAACTGAAGTTCATGCCGTACAGGCTGAAGACCACCGTGGGGATCGCCAGGATGGCGCCCCAGCCGGCCAGCCGCTTGACCACCTCGTTCTGCCCCACGGTCACCAGCGCCAGGTTGACCTGCACGGCCGTGGTCAGCATTTCGCGCACGACGTCGAGCGTACGCACGACGCGGCTGCAGTGATCCTCGATATCGCGGAAATAGGCGCGCAGCTCCTTCGGCACCAGCGCATCGTGCAGGCGAATCAGCTGGCTGCAGATATCCTCGACCGGATAGACCGCGTTGCGCAGCCGCAGGACCTGGCGCTTGATCTGGTAGAGCCGCTCGATCGAGGCGCGATCGAACTCGTCGCGGAAGATGTCCTGCTCCAGCGTCTCGAAGGTGTCCTCCAGGTGAGTGACGATGGGCAGATAGTGGTCGACCACGAAATCCATCAACGCATAGAGCACATAGGCGGGGCCGTTGGCCAGCCCCTGCGGGTCCTGCTCGCAGCGCTCGCGCACGGGGGCATAGGTGGTGCTGGCCCCATGGCGGACGGAGACCACGTAGTTCGACCCGACGAACAGGTGGGTTTCGCCGACCACCACCTCCTCGCCGATCAGCTGCGCGGTGTTCAGCACCACGAAGACCGAATCGCCGTAGGACTCCAACTTGGGCCGCTGATGGGCGTCCAATGCGTCCTCCACCGCCAGGTCATGGAGCCCGAAGGCCTGCTGCACCTTGCGCAGCAGCGGCAGGTCGGGCTCATGCAGCCCCAGCCAGACGAAGGTGCCGGGCTCGGCCAGCACATCGGCAATGGCTTCAAACTCCACCTTGCCGAGCTTCTTGCCTTGGCGATAGGCCGCGCAATTGACGATGGCACCCATGGGAACTCCGCTGTCGAGATGCGCAATCGTAACAAGATGGCCCCCGCGATGCGACCTCGCCTGCGCCTGCGCGGTCCGGGGACTGGCCCGCCCGCCACATGCATCACCGGGCCACCCCTGATATGGTCCGCATCGGCCACCTCGGGTGGCAGGTCCGATATTTCTTACAGTTCGTCGGAAAACCGACGTTAGAATGTGGCATTTCCACGGTCGCTGCCTATGTCCCAGAAGAAATCGCCACGCTTCGAGCTGCGCAGTGGCAATGTCGACGCCCTCCTTCTCGCCCTCAAGACCGCCGACCTGGACGCGCTGCGGGATGACCTCCTCTCCCGTTTCGAATCCACCCCTGATTTCTTCTCCAATGACGTCGTCGCGCTGGACCTGCGCCGCCTGGAAGGCGACGACCGGGTGGCGCTGGACCGTGTAATCGACACCCTGGCCACGCTGCGGGCCCGCGCCATCGGCGTGGTGGCCCGCCCGGGGCAGCGGGCGTGGGCAGAGAGCTTCGGCCTGCCGCTGCTGGACAGCCAGAGCCGCCGTGGCGGCCGCGACGAGGCGGCCAGCGTCGGCAAAGGCCCAACCGCCGATTCAGGTACGCCAGCCTCGGACACCGCGCCGGCAGCCAATGACGCCGACGAGACTGACGGGAGCGACCAGAGTAACCAGAGCGCCCGGAGCCCCGCCAAGGCAACCACCGCCGACATCGCGGACATCATGGCCGCCGCCTCCGCCGCGCGCGCCATCCCCACCATGCTGATCGACAAGCCGCTGCGCTCCGGCCAGCAGGTCTATGCACAGGGCGACGTGGTGATCCTGGACCTGGTGAGCTACGGGGCCGAGGTGATCGCCGAAGGCAATATCCATATCTATGCCCCGTTGCGCGGCCGCGCGCTGGCGGGCGTCAAGGGCAACCCGGACGCGCGCATCTTTTGCACGTGCCTGGAGCCGGAACTGATTTCCATCGCCGGCATCTACCGGACCGCGGAGCAGACGCTTCCGGCCGACGTGCTCGGCAAATCGGCACAGGTCCGCCTGGCCGAAGAAAAGCTGATTCTCGAACCGCTGCGGATGAAGTGACCGCGCCGGCCATCGGGACGAATTCCACCCATACTGGACCATAGAGCCATGGCAAAAATCATCGTTGTGACCTCCGGCAAGGGAGGCGTTGGCAAGACCACCACCAGCGCGAGCTTCGCCGCCGGCCTGGCCCTGCGTGGCCACAAGACTGCCGTGATCGATTTCGACGTCGGCCTGCGCAACCTCGACCTGATCATGGGGTGCGAACGCCGCGTGGTGTATGACCTGATCAACGTCGTCCAGGGCGAAGCCAACCTGAACCAGGCGCTGATCAAGGACAAGAAGTGCGAGAACCTGTTCATCCTGCCGGCCTCGCAAACGCGTGACAAGGACGCCCTGACGCGCGACGGCGTCGAGAAAGTCATCAACGGCCTGATCGACATGAACTTCGAGTTCATCGTCTGCGATTCGCCCGCCGGCATCGAGTCGGGCGCGCTGATGGCCATGTACTTTGCCGACGAGGCGCTGGTCGTGACCAATCCGGAAGTCTCGTCGGTGCGCGACTCCGACCGCATCCTGGGCATCCTGGCCTCCAAGACCAAGCGTGCCAGCGAGGGCGGCGAGCCGATCAAGGAACACCTGCTGATTACGCGCTACAACCCCAAGCGCGTGCATGGCGGTGAAATGCTGTCGCTGACGGACATCCAGGAAATCCTGCGCATCAAGCTGATCGGCGTGGTCCCGGAATCGGAAGCCGTGCTGCATGCGTCCAACCAGGGTACGCCGGCCATCCATCTGGAAGGCTCCGACGTGGCGGACGCCTACGGCGACGTGGTGGACCGCTTCCTGGGCAAGGACAAGCCGATGCGTTTCACCGACTATCAGAAGCCGGGCCTGCTCTCCCGCATCTTCGGCAACAAGTAAGGAGGACTCATCCCTATGTCGATCCTGTCCTTCCTGCTGGGGGAGAAAAAGAAGTCAGCGTCGGTCGCCAAGGAGCGGCTGCAGATCATTCTCGCCCACGAACGCACCGGCCATTCGGCGCCGGCCGACTACCTGCCGGCCCTGCAGCGCGAGCTGGTGGCCGTCATCTCGAAGTACGTCAAGATCAGCGACCAGGACCTGCGCGTCAGCCTGGAGCGCCAGGACAACCTTGAGGTCCTCGAAGTCAAGATCGAGATTCCCCAAGGCTGATCACCCGGGCGCATCGCGCCTGTCTACGGGATAACCCTCCCAACCTTGGAGGGGTTATTGCACCGCAACATCCGGCACTCCCGGATGCTGCGGTCCCGACTGCACATCCCCGCCCCTGTTTGCCTGCTGCCTGCCATGCACCGCCGTGGCGCGTGCTGCTTTGCACCATTTACATGGTGTCGAGGCATTGTGTAGCGACAAACCAACGGATTTGCACCAAATGTCTCCTCAAGTGGCACCAGCGCGCCGGTTTTATGTCCGAATGTCCCGCGTTTTGTTAAATTTTCGCGGCGTTTACAGCAAACGTAGACCTTTGGACGCACCGCGATCCGGCTGCGGACAACCACAAGACAGAAAAGGAGCACCATGAAGAAATCGCTACTCACCCTCGCAATCGGCACACTGCTCGCCGGCAGCGCCTACGCGCAAAGCTCGGTGACCCTCTACGGTATCGTTGACCAAAGCATTCGCTTCCAAACCAACGCCGACCGTGGCAACCACAGCCAGACCCAACTGACGAACGGCGCGATCACTAACAGCCGTTGGGGCCTGAAGGGCAGCGAAGCCCTCGGCAACAACCTGAAGGCCATCTTCCAGCTGGAAAACGGCTTTGATCCGGACACCGGCAAGGCCAACCAGGGCGGCCGTCTGTTCGGTCGTCAGGCATACGTCGGTCTGTCGGGTGACTTCGGCGCCATCAAGCTGGGCCGTCAGTACACCGAAGGGTTTAACTTCTTCGGCGACTACGATCCGCTGACCATCGGCAACTACGACAACAACGCCTGGCCGTTCTTCCTGACCCAGTTCCGTAACGACAACGTCATCAGCTACGCTGGCTCGTTCAGCGGCCTGAGCGTTGGCGCCAGCTACGGCTTCGGCGAGGCTCCGGGCAGCTTCACCAAGGGTACCGCCACGACCAACTCGTACTGGGGCACCCGTGCTTCCTACGACGTGGGCCGTTTCGGCTTCGGCGGCGTGTACCAGGAAGTGCGTGACCAATTCGGCAACAAGCAGCAAATGTGGGGCGCTGCTGGTAAGGTTGGCTTCGGCGCAGCCAAGGTCTTCGCTGGTTACATCGGCGGCAAGGACAAGACTGGCCTGATCGACGCGAACTTCTTCACGCCGGCCAACTCGGCCAACCCGATTCCGGCTGGCGGCAACGCACAAGCCAACCCGCGCAAGGACGCCATCGGCTACATCGGCGCCACCTATCAGGTGACCCCGGCCCTGGCCCTGACCGGCGTGTTCTACGGCGATCACATCAAGAACGTGAACAGCGTCGCCGACAACAGCGGCAACCGTTACACGGGCGTTCTGCTGGCCGAGTACTCGCTGTCCAAGCGCACCCAGGTCTATGGCACGGTTGACTACAACAAGGTCACCGGCGGCGCCAAGACTGAGTTCCCGGGCAAGAACAACCAGACGGGCGTTGGCGCAGGTATCCGCCACATCTTCTGATTGTTGGTTTGATCGTTTGGCAGAAAGGCACCTTCGGGTGCCTTTTTGCTTTGGGGCGCGCCGCGCGGCGTGGCGACGCGTCATCGGCGCATGCCGGCCCCTCTTCGCTACCCCGACAGCCTTGGCAACCCTGGCAGCCAGATCCGCCATCCCATCCGGTGCGGCGGCCCATCCTCCGGCCCATCCTCTGACTCATCCCCCGGTTCATCTCCCGGTTCATCTCCCGGTTCATCTCCCGGTTCATCTCCCGGTCCATCTCCCGGTTCATCCAGGTGGGACAGCAGCGACAGCGAGCCGGCGTGCCGGTCCATCACGCGGCGAGCGAGCATGACCGCGGCCACGTTGTCCTGCATGATCCTCGCGCCCTTGTCTGGCTCAGGCACAAAATCGAGGCGCACCGCATGCCCGTCCGCATCAGGCCCCCAATGCATGACCACGCCATGTGCGGCGTGGCCGTTGCGTCGCGCAATGCACAGCAACAACCGCAGGACTTCCGACAGCCGCGCGCGATCTCCCCATATGCGCGTGCCGGCCGGCGGCAGTCGCTGGTCAATCCGCCCTCCGTCATGCATGCCGTCGTCGGGGAGGCTATCCGCGCAGTCGGCCATCAGCGCGGCCAGCGCGATGCGCTCGAAGCGATAGTCGTGCCGCGTCTCGCGAAGCAACCGCACGATGCTGTCCGCGTGCGCAAGGGCGTCGGCGGCACTCCGTTCCGCATGCGCGATGAAATCGACGTCCACGGGCACGCCACGCGCCTTGCGCAAAGCCAGCAGCGCCAGCCACGACGCCAGCGGTGCGCGCAGGTCGTGCGACAGCACCTCGAGCGCCAGTTGCCATGCCTCGCCCGCATCCTGCGCAAAACCATCGCGTCGCATTGCCGGCGGGTTCATGGGCACCCCTGACGCGCATCCGCCAGCGGTGGAGGTGATGGAGGCAGTGAGGACGGCCACCCGCCTCGCGGACTCGGGATGCCGCCGGGCACTGGCTCGGCCGGCGATGCCACCCATTGCGGCTGCGTGCCGGCGTCGACAAGTTCGAGCCGGTAACCGTGGGTATAGACCGGCGCCAGGCGCACGCCGTTATCGCAGCACAGGCCGAGTTTGTTGCGCACGCGCGAAATGTGCGTGTCGATGGTGCGCGACATCGGCGGAATCTCGCGTCCCCAGACCGCTGCCACCATGTGCTCGCGCGGCACCACCCGGCCCTCGTTGCGAAACAGCAGCAGCGCCAGGTCGAACTCCTTCGGGGTCAGCCCCACCGGCTGGCCGTGGCGGGTGGCAGCGCGCGCGGCGATATCGAACGTGAAGCATCCCCACGACAGACAGCTGCTGCCCGGCTCCCGTGCATCGGGGTACGCCCGCCGCGCCAGCGCGGCAATACGCGCGGCCAGCTCCTGCGGCCGGATCGGCTTGACCACGTAGTCGTCCGCGCCCGCCGCCAGGCCGGCAACGACGTCTTCCTCGCTGTCACGGCACGTGAGGAACATGACCGGCACGCGGGGATCCAGGTGCGTGCGCACCCAGGCCAGCACCTCCTTGCCCGACACCAGCGGCACATGCCAGTCCAGCAGCAGCAGGTCGAACGTCACCTTGCGCAGCGTCAGCAGCATGCGCCGGCCGTCCGAGAACGTCACGCACTCGTGCCCGGCGGCCGTCACGATCTCTCGCACCAGCGCGGCCTGCGCGATGTCGTCCTCCAGCGAAGCAATCCTCAGTCCCATCGTCATCTCCGCCCCGGGGACGGCCTGCGTGTTCCATGAGCCCATTAGATGCCGATGCGCGACGCGAACCTATAGGACGATGCTCATTTTGCGCGGCCACAAATGTTTACTTCGCCCCGCAAGGGCTCCCGCCCTACCATGGCCGCCACCGATCGACTTGTAAGGATGACCATCGTGAAGATCGCCGCGCTGGAAGACAACCCGGCCCGCGTCATGATGCTGGAGCGTGCCATGCAGCCGGGGCACCACACGCTGGAGCGGTTCCGCTGCGGCAAGGCCATGATTGCCGCCCTCCATCGGAGGCCCTGCGATTTCCTGCTGCTGGACTGCGATACGGGCGGGACGAGTGCCCGCGAGGTGCTGGAATGGGTACGCCGCACGCTGGGCCACGGCGTGCCGGTGATGATGACCGGCCAGGAGGACACGGCGGCCCGGGTGGCTGCCTGCCTGGCGGCGGGCGCCGATGCCTATGTGCCCGCGTCGGCACGATGCGCGGAGTTGCTGGCCCGCATGGAGGCGCTGGCGCGGCGCGCCGCAGTGCCCGGCATGCAGCGCGGCACGGTGGTGCCGGCTGCGTTTGGCGACGCACCCGCGCAACTGGTATGCGGAGTCTTTCGCTTTTCGGCGACCGAGCGGCGGGTGTGGGTCAAGGGCGTGCCCGTGGCGCTGGCACCCAAGGAGTTCGCGCTGGCCCTGCTGCTGTTCCGCAACCTCGGGGCGCTGGTGATGCGCCGGGCCATGATCGAACACGTCTGGCCGTGCGCCAACATGGCCGAGAACGCCAGGACCGTGGACAGCCATCTGTCGCGCGTGCGCACCAAGCTGGCGCTGTGGCCACACAACGGCGTCATGTTGCGGGCGGTCTACCGGCTGGGCAGCCGACTGGACACGATATGACGATCGCCCATGCAGCGCCCGCCTGTCGCGCACAACGCCGTCACATGGCGGCCAGCTGGCGCCTCGCTGTGGCCTTGTTGCCGCCATGTGGGTGCCGTGTAGGCGCCGCGCGACCCCGATGGCCTCGATGGACCTGGTGGCCCAGGCCGGCGTCGCTGGATCAGTCGGCCTTGATGCCGGCTTCCTTGACGATACGGGCGTTGTCCTCGTACTCGGCGCGAATGGCGGTGGCGAACTGTGCCGCGGTGCCGCCGGTCGGCACTTCGCCGCCCTTGAGCAGGCGCTCGCGCACGTCCGGTTCGGCCAGCGCCTTGTTGAGCTCGGCATTCAGGCGGTTGATGATCGCGGCCGGCGTCTTGCCGGGTGCGAAGATGCCAAATGTGGAAGTCAGGTTGGCCTTCGGGAAGCCCAGCTCGGCAAACGTCGGCACATTGCCCAGGCTCTCGATGCGCTTGGGCGCGCCCACGGCAATCGCCCGCAGCCGGCCGGCCTGCATGTGTTGCGTCAGCATCGGGCTGGCATTGGTGCTCATGACTTCGAACTGGCCGCCCAGCGCGTCATTCATCTGCTGCCCGGCACCCTTGTACGGGATCAGTGTCACCTCGGCCTTCGATTTGGCCTTGACCTGCTCCAGCATCACGTGACCCACCGTGCCCAGTCCGGAGGTAGCCCAGCGGACGGAACCCGGCTTGGCCTTTGCCTGGGCAATCAGATCCTGGAAGCTCTTGCCCGCAAAGCTCGGCGTGGCAACCACCAGCACCGGCGAGTACATCACGCTCATCACGGGCGCGACGTCCTGCTGCGGGTCGTAGTTGACGTGTCCCACATGCGGATTCAGCGTCAGCGGGCTGGTGGATGCAAAGCCCAGCGTATAGCCATCCGGTGCGGCCTTGGCCACGGCGTCGATGCCGATGCTGCCGCCAGCGCCGGCCTTGTTCTCCACCACCACCGAGGTGCCCATCTGCACGGAGAGCTTCTCGCCCAGTGCGCGGGCCACGGCATCGCTGATGCCCCCGGTCGGGTACGCCACGATGACGCGGATGGGGCGATTGGGATAGGCATCGGCCGCCTGCGCGGACAGGGCGAAGGTGCCGGTGGCCATGGCGACGACTGCGGAGACCGCGGCGAACATTGCCGCAGCGCGCGGCGGATGGAAGGAGGAAGCCATATTGGGCAGTGGGTGGGAGGTAAGGCGGGAAAAACAGTGAGCGTCGGGGCCGGTCATCTTTCGGGGCTATCGCACCAGCGGGTGCTCCGGCACCCAGGAGACAAACAGTTCGTTGGCGCGGTCATACAGGCGCCATGCGGTGCCGCATTCGCGGCAGGTAAACGACAGCATGCTGAACGGCACGCCGGCCGCGCTCTGGCTGACCAGCGGTGCCGTACTGCGCAACGCCAGGCAGGCATGGGGTTCGCGCCGGCGCGGGTCGTCGGCCAGGGCAAGGCAATGGGCGCAGGCGGGGCGGGCAGGCGCCTGTGCGTGAGGGGCGGGCATGGTGGAAAAGCCGGAGGGCTGGGGTACGGCGGACTTCATGTCCGCAATGATGCCGCAAAACCGCTGCAATGGTCGTGCCATGTCTGCTGCGCCAACGCGACATTCGCACGAAATTCCGCATCAATCCTGCCGATTCCGCACGAATCCTCTTTACGACGACAAGTGCCCGCGGTGAAGATTTCCCTTCTCGTCTTACTACCACGCAGAAGAAAGAAGGAGTCCACCCCATGCATGCCCCCGTCCGCGCCCGTCTGGTCGCCCTGCCCGCTGTTTTGCCCGCCGCCATGGCGCTTGTCTGTGCCGTGTGGGCCCTGCCCGCGCAGGCCGCGCCCGTGGAGCCGGCCTACCAGTTGGCCCAGCAGGAGAAGCCGGCGCTGATCGCCACGCTGAAGGACCTGGTGTCCATCGAATCCGGCAGCAAGGACATCGAAGGCCTGGACCGCATCGCCAACCTGATCCGCGACCGCCTGGCCGCGCTGGGCGGAGACGCGAAGCTCATCGAGCCGACCGAGATCTACCGCATGGAGGACACTCCCGAGAAGGTCGGCAAGATGGTGATGGCCCAGTTCAAGGGCACCGGCCAGCGCAAGATCATGCTGATCGCCCACATGGACACGGTCTACCTGCGCGGCATGCTGGCGCAGCAGCCGTTCCGCGTGGACGGTGACCGTGCCTATGGCCTGGGCATCGCCGACGACAAGAATGGCGTGGCGGTGATCCTGCACACGGTGGCCATCCTGCAGAAGATGAAGTTCAAGGACTACGGCACGCTGACGGTGCTGATCAACGGTGACGAAGAGATCAGCTCGCCCGGCGCACGCGCCACGCTGACCAGACTCGGCGCGGAGCAGGACGCGGTGTTCTCGTGCGAGGCCACGCGCGTGACCGGAGACCGCCTGTCGCTGGCGACCAGCGGCATTGGTGCGATCTCGCTGAAGGTGGATGGCAAGTCGTCCCACGCCGGCAGCTCGCCGGAACTGGGCCGCAACGCGCTCTATGAGCTCTCGCATCAGGTGCTGCAGATGCGGGACCTGTCCAATCCGGACACCGGCCTGAAGGTGAACTGGACGCTCTCCAATGCCGGCACCAACCGCAACGTGATCCCGGCCGTTGCCACGGCACAGGCCGATGTGCGCGTGCTGCGCACGGCCGACTACGACGGCCTGGAGCGCACGCTGCAGGAACGCGTGCAGAAGAAGCTGATTTCGGACACGAAGGTGGCGGTGAAATTCGAGCGACGCCGCCCGCCGCTGGAGGTCACGCCGGCCGCCCGCGCGCTGGCAACGCACGCGCAAGGCATCTATGCGGAAATTGGCGAGAAGCTGGCCGTCTATGACACCGCCGAAGGCGGCGGCACCGACGCAGCCTTTGCCGCAGCGGCCACCAAGGCGCCGGTGATCGAGCGCTTTGGCCTGCGTGGCTTTGGCGCCCACTCGAACGATGCCGAGTATGTGGACCTCAATTCCGTGACCCCGCGGCTGTACCTGCTGACGCGGATGATCATGGATGTCTCGCAGGACAAGGCCGGCAAGTAAGAGAGGTCGCTTCAGGAAGATCCTGGAACAACTTCCAGGCCGTATTCCGGCGCCCGCGCGGGTCGGATGCAAAAAGGGGGAAAGGGCTCCAAGCCCTTTCCCCCTTTTTATCGTCTTGGCGCAGGCCCGCCGTGACGTCAGCTCAGGCCGTCGCGACCTTCTTCCGTCCACCCAGATCCGGCAGGAACACCGCCAGCAGCCCCAGCAGCGGCAGGAATGCGCAGAACTGGTACACGGACTCGATGCCGTGCGTATCGGCCAGCCGGCCCAGCACCGCCGCGCCGATACCGCCCATCCCGAACGCAAACCCGAAAAACAGGCCGGACACCATCCCCACCTTGCCCGGGATCAGTTCCTGCGCGAACACCAGGATCGCCGAGAACGCCGAGGCCAGGATGAAGCCGATGATGAACGACAGCACACCCGTCCAGAACAGGTTGGCGTGGGGCAGCATCAGCGTGAACGGCGCCACGCCCAGGATCGACGCCCAGATCACGCGCTTGCGCCCGATGCGGTCACCGATCGGACCGCCCAGGATCGTGCCCGCGGCCACCGCGAACAGGAACAGGAACAGGTAGATCTGCGAGCTCTGGCGCGTCAGGCCGAACTTCTCCATCAGGTAGAACGTGTAGTACGTGTTCAGGCTGGCCATGTAGAAGTACTTGGAGAAGATCAGCAGCAGCAGCACCGCAATGGCGCGCACCACCGTCGACGTCGGCAGCCGGTTGACCGGCGCGCCGGCGGCCTTCTTCCTGGCCGCGCGCTCGGCCAGGTGCCGGCCGTACCAGCCGCCGATCTGCCACAGCACCGCGATGGCCAGCAATGCGGCCAGCGAGAACCACGCCACGCTGCCTTGCTGGTGGACGATCCACGCCGCCAGCAGCGGCCCCATGGCGCTGCCGCCGTTGCCGCCCACCTGGAAGATCGACTGCGCCAGGCCGTGCTGCCCGCCGGATGCCAGCCGCGCCACGCGCGACGATTCCGGGTGGAAGATCGACGACCCCGTGCCGACCAGCGCGGCAGCCACCAGCAGCACGCCATAAGTCGGCGCCACCGACAGCAGCAGCAAGCCGCCCAGCGTGAAGCCCATGCCGATGGCCAGCGAATGCGGCTTCGGGTGTTTGTCCGTGTACAGGCCGACAATCGGCTGCAGGAGCGAGGCGGTGATCTGGTACGTCAGCGTCAGCAGGCCGATCTGCGTGAAGCTCAGGTTGAAGCCGCCCTTGAGCATCGGGTAAATGGCCAGGATCAGCGACTGGATCATGTCGTTGAGAAAGTGCGCGAAGCTGATCGCGTACAGCACGCGGAAGCGTGTGCCTTCCTCACGGTGAGCCGCCTCGGCGGCGGAATTGACGGTTGTGCTCATGGTGCGGGGGCGCATTGGCCGGGTCATCTCGGATAGGAATGCCCGAATGCCAAAAAAACCGGGAACTCGGGAAAGTGCAACGATGCTAAATGGCAAATTCCCGCCTGTCCTGCGAGAATGGGGCCGCAACTTTGGAGAAAAGGACATGCCACCCGCCGCTCGCCCGCAGAAACGGGGCACGCCGCCCGTGCCGTGGATCGATCGCAGCACACCGGGCAGCAAACGCCTGCCGGCCGACGCGCCGCACGACCCCGAAGCCGACGCCCGCGCCGACACCTACGCGGAGCAGCCCGCCTACCTGGCCTATGACCGCAGCCCGATGCCGGTCACGGCGATGGCCGCCGACTACGGGCCGGGCCACGTCACCAAGCACCACCAGCATCCCCACGCCCAGCTGATCCACGCAATGCACGGCGTGATGGTCGTGTCCACAGCGGACGGCCAGTGGATCGTGCCGCCCACGCGCGGCATGTGGATGCCGGGCGGGACGGTGCACTGGATCCGCATGGTCGGCCGGGTGCAGATGCGCACCGCCTATATCCGCCCCGACGCGGCGCCGGACCTGCCCACGCGCTGCACTGTGCTGGGCATCTCGCCGCTGCTGCGGGAACTGATCCTGGCCGCCATCGACATCCCGCAGCCCTACGCGCCCGATTCGCGCGATGGCCGGCTGATGCGGCTGCTGCTCGACGAGGTGATGCTGGTGCCGACGCTGCCGCTGCACCTGCCGCGACCGTCCGATGGCGGGCTGCGCCAGATCTGCGACGCGATCATCGGCAGTCCGGACACGGACCTGACGCTGGCGGACTGGGGCGACAAACTCGACCTGGACCCCAAGACGATCCAGCGTCGGTTCGCCCGGGAGACGGGCATGACCTTCGGTCAATGGCGCCAGCAGGCACGGCTGCTGGCCGCGCTGGAACGGCTGGCGGCGGGGGCGAAGGTGGTGGATGTGGCGCTCGACATGGGCTATGGCAGCCCGAGCGCCTTTGCGACGATGTTCCGCCGGCAGTTTGGCGTGCCGCCCAGCGCGTTCTTCCGCTAGGGGCGGACAGCGGCGCCACGCGGCGCCATCCATCCTTTCGAGGCGACCTCTAAGCCGGCAGGTACCGCTCCACCAAGCGCGTCCAGTAGGCCGCGCCGACGGTCAGGTTCTTGTCGTTGAAGTCGTAGCCGGCGTTGTGCAGCAGCGGCTGGTTGGCGCCGTTGCCCATCCGCACGAAGCAGCCGGGGCGTTCTTGCAGGAAGTACGCAAAGTCCTCGCTGCCGGCGATCCGGTGGAAATTGCCGATCGCCCGGTCCGGGCCGACCAGTTCCTCGGCCACCTGGCGCGCGAACTCGGTCTCGGCCTCGCTGTTGACCAGTACCGGGTAGCCGCGCACGTAGTCGATATCGACCGTCGCGCCGTAGCCTTCGGCGTGGGATGTCGCCAGCTGGCGGATCCGCGCCTCCATCGAGGCCCGCACATCGGGGCTGAACGACCGCACGCTGATCTCCATGCGCGCGCTGTCCGGGATCACGTTCGGGGCGTGGCCGGCGTGCAGCGTGCCGATGGTCACCACGGCGGTCTCGTTCGGATCGACGTTGCGGGACACCACCGACTGCAGCGCCATCACCAGGCTGCCGGCCACCAGGATCGGGTCGATCGACTGGTGTGGCCGCGCGGCATGGCCGCCCTTGCCGCGAATCGTGATCGCCACGGTATCGCAGGCGGCCATGAACGGGCCCGAACGGAACATGAAGGTACCGGCTTCGACACCCGGGTGATTGTGCAGGCCGAAGATGGCGTCGCACGGAAACCGCTCGAACAGGCCATCGGCCAGCATCCGCTCGGCCCCGCCGCCCGCGCCGATTTCCTCGGCCGGCTGGAAGATCAGGTGAACGGTGCCGTCGAAGTGCTTCGTACGAGCCAGCTGGCGCGCCGCGCCGAGCAGGATCGCGGTGTGGCCGTCGTGGCCGCACGCGTGCATCTTGCCTTCGTGCACGCTGGCGTAGGGCAGGCCGGAGCGTTCGTGAATCGGCAGCGCATCCATGTCGGCGCGAATGCCGACGCTGCGCTGGCTGGTGCCGGCGCGGAGCGTGCCCACCAGGCCCGTCCCGCCGACGCCGCGCGTCACCTGGAAGCCCCAGCCCTCAAGACGGCTGGCGACCAGTTCGGCGGTGCGAACCTCGTTGAACGCGAGTTCGGGATGCTGGTGGATGTTGCGGCGGATGTCCTGCAGCTCGTCGTGCGAATCGAGCGTGTCGTGCAGCGTGCAGAAGGATCGGGACCGCGTGGGGGAATCCTTGGCGAGGGTGACCGAGACCGACTTCAATATCGACTCGATTTCGGGGGCGTGTTCAGACATGGCGTTGCTCTTTTTTGGCAGACATGTAAGAACAGTATTTCACGCGAGGTCGATGGGTAAAACCCTGAATGCCGATTTCGTGCGCATGCACCCCAAACAGGGGGAAAACTGTTGCCCTTAGGGGACGCTTTGTATGGAATCGCGACGCTTTGTATGAAGACGTTTCAGTGGGGAACCCCTCGGGATGCCCCACCGTGCCCCTGTCGTCGGACAAGATCCGACGCGCGTCTCAGCGATCGCCGTATGGCAAGACCGACTGCGTCTGTTCGCCCAGGCCCTCGATGCCCAGACGCATGGTGTCCCCCGCGCGCAGGAAGCGCGGCGGCTTGAAGCCCATGCCGACGCCGGGCGGCGTACCGGTGGCGATCAGGTCGCCGGGCTCCAGCGTCATGAAGCGGCTCACGTAGCTGACCACGGTGGCCACGTCGAACACCATCGTCGCGGTGCTGCCCTTCTGCATGCGCTGGCCATTGACGTCCAGCCACATGCCCAGTTTCTGCGGATCGGGTACTTCGTCGCGCGTCACCAGCCACGGACCCACCGGGCAGAACGTGTCGCAGCCCTTGCCCTTGTCCCAGGTGCCGCCGCGTTCGAGCTGGAACTCGCGTTCCGACACATCGTTGACCACGCAGTACCCGGCCACGTGACCGAGCGCCTGCTCCTTCGACACGTTGCGCGCGGTGGTGCCGATCACCACGCCCAGTTCCACTTCCCAGTCAGACTTTTCCGATCCCAGCGGCAGCATGACGGCGTCGTTCGGGCCGTTCAGCGAAGTGTTGGCCTTCAGGAAGACGATCGGCTCGGCCGGCAGCGGCATGCCCGCCTCCGCGGCGTGGTCGGCGTAGTTCAGGCCGATGGCGATGATCTTGCCGATGCCGGTCCAGGGCACGCCGTGGCGACCGCCCTCCACCACCGGCAGCGTGGCCGGGTCGATCGCGGCCAGCTTCGCCAGCGCCGCCGGCGCCAGTTCCTGCGGGCCGATGTTGCCAATCACGCCGGACAGGTCGCGCACGCGGCCGTCACGGTCTACCAGGCCCGGACGCTCGGCGCCGGGTTTTCCTACACGGACTAGTTTCATTGTTTTCCCTTGGCTGGATGGGCGAGGCGGCCGTCCGGCTCCGACAGCGAGCGGGCGACCACGGCGAGGACTTCCCTGGCGGTATTTTCCGAGTGCCATCGCAGCACCTGCGCCAGCCGGGGACGGCCCGGTTCGCGCAGCGCCGCCATGATGGCCTCGTGTTCCTCATGGGACTCCTGCCAGCGGAGCATATCCGCATTTGCGGCGCCACGCGCACGGTGGACCTTGCTCATCAGGCTGGCATAGACGTTGGCCAGCACCGCGTTGGCGGCGCCGTCGATGATCAGCTGGTGGATCTCCTGGTTGATGCGGAAATACTCGGTGCGCCGGCCCGTCGCATGGGCGTCGATCATCGCCAGGTGCCGGCGCTCCAGCCGCGCCATGGTGACTTCGGAGAGCCGCTGCGCGGCGAGTTCGCCGGCGGTGGCCTCCAGTCCGTGCAGTGTCTCGAAGGTCTGCCGCAACTCCTCCAGGTCCAGCGGTGCCACGCGGTAGCCGATGTACTGTCGATGCAGGACCAGGCCTTCCGCCACCAGCACCTTCAGTGCCTCCCGCAGCGGGGTCTTGGAAACGTCGAACGATTCGCAGAACGCGCGCTCGTCGATGCGCTGGCCGGGCGGCAGTTCGCCTTCCTCGATCATCGTGCGCAGGCGGGCCGCGATCCCGGCGGACATGCCGAGCGTGCGGAGGCGGGGGGTCTTGGGCAGAGCTTGTGTCACAAACGTCACCAAATTGGGTCAATGCACCGCGAAGAGGCTAACACAGCTCCAAATGGTGCATCGTCTACCTTTGAAAATCAATAACTTACAGAAGTTGTAATTACAGATTACGTATCCTATACTCGGTTCCGTTGCGCGACACCTTATAGAAACCGCCTCACCAAAGGACCAAAGGAGACAACCGTCATGCCAACGACGACCGCCCGCGCGGCCTCGCTCACCGAGCGAAAGACCACCGTGCGATGGAAGATTTTTCTGATGATGCTGTTCCTCATCGCCATCAACTACATCGACCGGGCATCGCTCTCGGTCGCCATGCCGCTGATCGCGAAGGAGTTCGACCTCACCCCGACCATGCAGGGCCTGATCCTCAGCGCGTTCTTCTGGACCTATGCGCTGATGCAGGTGCCGGGCGGCATGCTGGCCGACAAGTACAAGCCACGCGTGGTGATTGCCTGCGCCACGGTGTTCTGGGGGGTGTTCCAGGCGATGGCGGCGCTCTGCACCTCGTCCTTTACGCTGCTGCTGACCCGGCTGGGCCTGGGCGCCGCGGAAGCGCCGATCTACCCGGCCGGCGGCAAGCTCAACGCCATCTGGATGACCCAGAACGAACGCGGCCGCGGTGCCACGCTGCTTGACGGCGGCGCCCCGCTGGGTGCGGCGCTGGGTGCCATCATCATCACGTGGCTGATCACTGCGCTGAATTCGTGGCGCCTGGCCTTCGTGGTCGCAGGCGTGGGTACGGTCATCGCCGGCTGGTGGGCGTGGCGCTATGTGCGCAATTCGCCGCGCGAACACAAGGGTGTCAACGAGCTGGAAGCGCGTTACATCGAGGAAGCCCAGGCGACCGAATTCCGCGCCGAGCCGGCCAACCTGTCGGGCCGTTCGCTGGACTTCTTCAAGTACCGCTCGGTCTGGTGCATGGCCATCGGCTGGATGTGCTTCAACACCGTGTTCTACGGCCTGCTGACCTGGATGCCCAACTACCTGAACAAGGTGCACGGCTTCGACATCAAGCAGATGGGCGGCGCCAGCTTCGTGATCTTCTTCTGCGGCTTCATCGGCGAACTCATCGGCGGCTGGATCGCCGACAAGTGGAAGGCTGCCGGCGGATCGCCCAACCGCGTGATGCGCACGCTGTTTGGCATCGCCGCCGTGGTCGCCACCGTGTCGATCTTCTCGGTGGCCTACGTCAGCGACCCGCTCGTGGTGGTGGTGCTGCTCTCCTCCACGCTGTTCTTCCTGCGCTGGTGCGGCCTGTTCTGGTGCATCCCGTCGATCCTCGGCACCCGCAACAAGGTGGGCTTCCTGGGTGGCGTGATGAACCTCGGCGGCAATATCGGCGGCATCAGCGTGCCGATCATCGTCGGCATGATCGTCCAGTACACCGGCTCGTACTTCCTGGCGCTGATGTTCTTCGCCGCCGCCGGCGTGGGCCTGCTGCTGGCCTCCACCGCGATCGACTACGAGAAGAAGCTGCCGGTCTGACCCCGGACGGCACAGAGGAGACAACCATGAATCGCTTTGCCCGCCAGGGCGTGGCTGCCGCGCGCATCCTCGCCCCGCTGGCGGCGTGCCTGGTGCTGGGCCACGCCCAGGCCCGCACGCCGGCCCCCGCCAGCGACGAACTGCCGACCGCCCAGCCCGAGACCGTGGGTGTGGATTCCCGCAAGCTGGTCGAACTGTCCGAATGGATTCGCCGCGACAAGCTCGACGTACGGAGCCTGCTGGTCATCAAGGACGGCAAGATCGTCTTCGAGCGCTACGGCGACGACCTGTCCCGCGACTACAACCACGAGCTGTATTCCGTCACCAAGTTCATCAGCGCGCTGCTGGTGGGCACGCTGGTTGGCGATGGCAAGCTGTCGGCCGATGAGCGGCCCGCGGCCCGGCTGGCATCGGCCCGTCCGGACCTCGCCCCCGCGCTGGCGGACAAGCAGGGCATCGCCCTGCGCCACCTCATGTCGATGTCGAGCGGGCTGTCGTACAAGCTCGTCGAAGGCACGGACACGCTGTACTACGGCGTGCCCGACCGGCTGCGCGTGGCCGCCACGGCGAGTGTGCGCGTGGCGCCGGGCAAGGACTTCGACTATATCGACGTGAACCCCGTGCTGGTGGGTGCCACGATCGCGCAGGTCGCCGGCCAGCCCGAGGACAAGTACGCCGAGTCGCGCCTGTTCCGCCCGCTGGGCATGCAGCACTACCGCTGGGACGGCGCCGACGGCAAGGGCGCCGTGTCAGGCGGCTGGGGCCTGCGGCTGCGCTCCGTCGACATGGCCCGGCTCGGGCTGCTGATGCTGAACCAGGGCCGCTGGAACGGTCAGCAGATCGTGCCGGCCTCCTGGGTGGCGCGCATGACCACGCCATCGGGCCCCGCCCCCGACTATGGCTACTACTGCTGGGTCAACAACATCGTGAAGAGCGAGCGCGAGTTCAGCGCCATGGGCTACAAGGGCCAGTTCATCACCGTGCTGCCGAAGCAGAACGCCGTCGTCGTCATGAACAGCATCATGTCGACGAAGGGCGGCCTGCGCGATGCCGAGTACCTGGACCTGTACCGCCGGATGGTGAACCAGTACGTGCTGCCCGCGCTGCAGGCGGGCACGGCCGTCAGGCCCGATGCCGAACGCGCCGCCGCGCTGCGCAAGGAGCTTGACCTCGCACGCGGCAGCCACGGCGTGCCCGGCACGCAGCTGGCGTTCAACGACAAGCCCGAGAAGTAGTCCCCGAGATTCCCCTGAGGCCGCCCGGCAAGTACCGGGCGCCCCGCTCACTCCCGAGAACCCATTCATGACCAAACGTACCCTGCTGGGCATGCTGACGCCCTCCTCCAACACCGCGCTCGAACCGATCACCAGCGCGATGGTCAGCGGCTTGCCAAACGTCAGCGCGCATTTCTCGCGCTTCACCGTGACGGAGATCTCGCTGCGCGACCAGGCCCTGGGCCAGTTCGATCTCGAGAAGATCCTTGCCGCCGCACGCCTGCTGGCCGATGCGCGCGTCGACGTCATCGCCTGGAACGGCACGTCCTCCGGCTGGCTCGGCTTCGACAAGGACGTGGCACTGTGCCGCCAGATCACCGAGGCCACCGGCATTCCCGCCACCACCTCCGTGCTCGCGCTCAACGAGATCCTGGAAAAGACCGGGCAGCGCCGCTTTGGCCTGGCCACGCCCTACCTGGACGACGTGCAGCAGCGCATCGTGCAGAACTATGCGCGCAGCGGCTTCGAATGCATGGCCGAGCGCCATCTGGACCTGCATGTGAACTACAGCTTCGCCGAGGTGGAAGAAGACACCATCCGCCGCATGGTGCGCGAGCTGGCCGCCACCGGCCCCCAGGCCATCACCACGTTCTGCACCAACCTGCGTGCGGCGCATCTGGTCGATGAACTCGAGGTCGAGACCGGCATCCCGGTCTACGACACCATCTCGACCGTCGTGTGGAAGTCTCTGCGCCTGGCTGGCGTGGACACCACGCAGATTCGCGGCTGGGGCCGCCTGTTCCAGGAAGTGGAGTAACGACGATGCCCGCCCAGGACCGCTTTGATCTGGTCATCCGCAACGCCGACGTCGTCACGGCGTCGGACCGCTTCCAGTGCGACATCGGCGTCATCGATGGCCGCATCGCCACGCTGGGCCACGGCCTGGCGCGTGGCGATCGCGAGATCGATGCCGCCGGCCTGCTCACCCTGCCCGGCGGCGTGGATGGCCATTGCCACCTGGACCAGCCGATGCCAGATGGCATGCGCATGGCCGATGACTTCTTCACCGGCACGCGCGCGGCGGTCTGCGGCGGCACGACCACGGTCATTCCCTTTGCCGCACAGGAAAAAGGCGGCTCGCTGCGCGCGGCGGTGGCCGACTACCATCGCCGCGCCGAGGGCCGCGCCGTGGCCGACTACGGCTTTCACCTGATCGTGGCCGACCCGACGCCGACGGTGCTGCGCGAGGAACTGCCCGCGCTGATCCGCGAGGGCTACACCTCGTTCAAGGTGTACATGACCTACGACGATCTCAAGCTGTCGGACCGCGAGATGCTCTCCGTGCTCGAGGTCGCCAAAGAGAACAACGCGCTGGTGATGGTGCATGCCGAGAACGCCGACTGCATCTCGTGGCTGACGGAAAAACTGACCGGCGAAGGCCGCATCGCGCCGCGCTTCCACGGCATCGCACGGCCGGCGGCCGTCGAGCGCGAGGCCACGCACCGCGCGATCACCTTCGCGGAGCTGGTCGACGTACCCATCCTGATCGTGCACGTCTCCGGCAAGGAAGCGATCGAGCAGATCCGCTGGGCGCAAGGCCGTGGCTTGCAGATCCTCGCCGAGACCTGCCCGCAGTATCTGTATCTGACTGCCGAGGACATGGGCCTTGCGGGCGATGACGGCTACGAGGGCGCCAAGTGCGTCTGCAGCCCGCCGCCGCGCGATCCCGAGAATCAGACCGCGGTCTGGCGTGCGCTGACCAATGGCGTGTTCAGCATCTTCTCGTCCGATCATGCGCCGTTCAACTATGACGACCCCGAAGGCAAGAAGCTCGGCGGCCAGGCGCAGCCGTTCGACCACATCCCCAACGGCGTGCCGGGCATCGAAACACGGATGCCGCTGCTGTTCGATGGCGTGATGCGCGGCAAGCTGTCACTGCATCAGTTCGTCGAGCTGACGTCCTACCGCCCCGCACGGCTGTATGGCCTGTATCCGCGCAAGGGCACGATCGCGGTGGGCGCCGACGCGGACATCGTGCTGTGGGACCCGTTGCGGCGCGTGCGCATTCGCAACGATGCGCTGCATCACGCGGTCGACTACACGCCGTATGAAGGCATCGAGGTCACCGGCTGGCCGGTGCACTGCCTGTCGCGCGGCGAACTGCTGGTGGAGGATGGCCGCTACATGGAGCCGTCGCCGGGCCGTGGGCGCTTCCTGCCGGCCGTCGCGCCGTCGCTGGTTTGAGGAGGGACGTCATGCGTATTCTCGTAGTCAATCCCAATATCTCGCAGAGCGTCACGGACCTGATCGAGGCCGAGGCGCGCCGCTCGATCTCGCCCGGCACCGCGCTGACGATGGCCACCGCGCCGTTTGGCGTGGCGTATATCGAAACCCGCTTCGAGGCGTTGACCGGCGGCTACGCCACGGCATGCGCCGCCGCCGAGCACGCGGGCGAGTTCGACGGACTGGTGGTCGCTGCATTTGGCGACCCCGGGCTCGCCGGCTTGAAAGAGCTGTTCGATGTGCCGGTCGTCGGCATGACGGAGGCCGCACTGGCGAGCGCCTGCCTGCTGGGCCAGCGCTTTTCGATCATCGCGATCTCGCATCGCATCGAGGCGTGGTATCGCGAATGTGTGGCGGCCAATGGGCTGACGTCGCGGCTCGCCAGCGTGCGCAGCCTGCAGGAGCCACTGCGCGACATCGGCAGCGTGCAGGAGGATCACTCGGCGCGGCTGGAGCAGATGGCGCTGGAGGCGGTGCGGCAGGATGGCGCCGACGTGATCATCGTGGCCGGCGCACCGCTGGCCGGGCTGGCACGGTCGCTGAAAGGCAAGATCCCGGTGCCCGTGGTCGATGGCGTGTCGAGTGCAATCCGGCATTGCGAATCCCTGATCGCGCTGCAGCCGGGTTCCGCGCGAGAGGGCAGCTTTGCGCGGCCGCCGCGCAAGCCGAACAGCGGCCTGCCTTCCGCGCTGGCGAAGCTGCTCGACTAGCCCCCGCCTGACGTCTGCACTTTTGCATAAGCTGTGTGCGTGGCCACGTATTGTGGCCACTCATCGCCCTGCCTAGACTGGTTTCACCGCGCGACGCATCCCGCGTCGCGCCTCCAGTCCGAGGACCTCGACGATGAAGCTGTACTACTCCCCTGCCGCCTGCTCACTGGCCGTTCATATCGCGCTGCGCGAAGCCGGCCTGCCCGTCACGCTTGCCCGGGTCGACCTGATCCACCACACGCTGGCCGAGCCCGAGCACGGCACCAACGACTACTACGCGATCAACCCGCGCGGCTACGTGCCGCTGCTGCAACTGGACGACGGCTCGCGCCACACCGAGGCCTCCGCCCTGCTCCAGTACATCGCCGACCAGGTCCCCGCGCGCAACCTGCTGCCCCAGGCTGGCACCGAGGCACGGCTCGAAGCGGTGCGCTGGCTGACGCTGATCTCCACGGAACTCCACAAGGTCTTCAGCCCGTGGCTCTGGCACAAGGAAACCGCGGCCAGCACGATCGAGGAATGCAAGACAAAGATCCACAAGCGCTTTGCCGAAATCGACCAGCACCTGGCCACGCGCGAGTACCTGATGGGCCAGCAGTTCACCGTGGCTGACGCGTATTGCTTCACGATCGCCAGCTGGGCACGGCTGCTGCACATTCCGATGAATGCGTACCCATCGCTGCAGGACTACCTGTCGCGCGTGGCGGCGCGCCCTGCTGTGCAGGACGCGATGCGTGCTGAGGGACTGGTGCGCGACTAAAGGCGCTGCAGCCGATCATGCGTCGGCACGCGGTAGTGCGATGGCTCGAGCAAATCCAGCCCACACTGGAGCTGCTCGACCCAGTCGATAAAGCGCGTCACCATCGCCCTGCCCTGGAACGACGGCCCGTGCTGCGGCACGATCCAGTCGATCTCCATCGTCCGCGCCATGGCGGCCCACAGCCGGCACGCGCGGTTGCCGCTCATATAGCGTGCGTGGAACGGCAACATGCGCTCCGCGTGGGCATCGAAGTCGGCCACCACGCCGCCCGCCTCCGCCGCCGACGTCATCGCCGCGCCAAGGTCGCCAGAAAACAGGATCTTGCTGACGGGGTCGTAGAACTGGAAATTGCCTTCCGAATGGAGGAAATGCGCCGGCACGGCCAGCAGGTGACTTTGCCCCAGAGGCACGACCATGCCGGCATCCGGAATCGTCACGATGCGGCCTTCGGTCTTGCCAGCCTGGCAGAAATGCGGGAGAAACCGTGCCCAGACCTCCGAGATCAGCACGCGGCTATCCGACGCCGTCAGCCAGCGTCCCACCGAAGCCACGATGTCCGGGTCCGCATGCGAGGCCAGGACGTAGTCGAGTTGCTTGGGTGGAAAGTAGCGGCTGATGGTCAGGTAGAGCTCGCTGTACGTCATTTGTCCGCCGGGGTCGATCAGCGCGGCGTGACCGTGATCGACGACCAGGAACTGGTTGCTCTGCACGACTTCGCCGTGCTCTTCCTCCACCAGGTCGGTGAATGCCACGCAGACGTGCCCATCCGATTCGTACAACACGGTGCCCATGATCCCCACTTTCGCTTTTTTGCTATGAAGCGGCGAAAGTAATGAGGTCTGAGGCACCATCGATTGACGGAGATCAAGGGTGCGCGGGAACGAAATCGGCCTTCTACAAACTACATGCCGTTTTCGGATAGCCGGTCGATGTCGAATCGCCTGACACTACGGCCACGGCATCAGGCGATGCCGACACCTCGACAGTCAGCGCGTGCTCAGCAGTTGCTCGATCCTGGCGACGAATTGCTTGTCGTCAGGCTTGACCATGCTGTTATAGCTGCCGACTACCTGGCCCTTGCGGTCGATCAGGTACTTGTAGAAGTTCCACTTCGGCGCCGTGCCGGTTTCCTTCGCCAGCAGCTCGTACATCGGATTGGCATCACTGCCGCGTACGTGCGATTTGCCGAGCATCGGGAACTTGACGCCGTAGGTGTTGTAGCAGAAGTCCGAGATCTCCTTGGCCGAGCCGGGCTCTTGCGAGAAATCGTTCGACGGGAACCCGATCACCACCAGGCCGCGGTCGCGGTATTTGGCGTAGAGCGCCTCCAGGCCTTCGTACTGCGGCGTGAAACCGCAATAGCTGGCGGTGTTGACCACCAGCACGACCTTGCCGGCGTACTGGCAGAGATTCTGCGGCGACTCGTCTTGCAGCCGCGGGAACTTGAAGTTCAGGGCTGCCGGGCAACTGCCCGCCGACTGCGCGGCCAGGGCAGGCTTGTCGGCGGCGCGGGCAGGGCGCGGCAGCGTGGCGGCTGCGGCGGCCAGGGCCAGCGCGCCGACGAGCGCGGTGCGGCGAAGCGTGAGGGCAGCCGAAGAACGGTGGCGGGTCATGGGGTTGGGCTCCGGGATCGATCGTGCAAGAAAGTCTACGCTTTCGGCAGGATCGGCGCACCCCGGTGTGGCCTCAGTCCATCGCCATGGTGGCTGCGTGTTCCGTCACGCTGCTGCGCAGCTCCAGGTCCGGCATCCGGCGCACGATCACCAGCGCAATGATGGCGGCCACGGCGCCGGCCGCGAAGATCAGGTGGAACCCGGACTCCACGCCGCCCGCCAGCACCTGCCGCACGGCGGGCGACAAGTGCGACATCGCCTCGCTGCCATGACGCAGCGCACCAAGATCCAGTTGCTGCGTGATGCCGGCGCGGGTCATCGCCTCGCGGAATTCCAGCGCCAGCAGGGTTCCCGCCAGCGCACCGCCCAGGGCGCTGCCCAGCGAGCGCAACACCAGCAAGGCGCCCGTGCCGGCCCCCATGTCGCGACGTTCCAGTGCGTTCTGCACGCTGATCAGCGTGCCGACCATCGTCATGCCCAGGCCGACGCCGCTAATCGTCATCGCGATCAGCACCATGGCCGTCGGCACCGCCGGCGTCACGGTGGCCAGCGAGACCAGTCCGATGGCCGCGGCGACAAACCCGCCACTGAGGATGCCGCGCATCCGGCCCATGCGTGGCGCGAGCCATGCCACCACAAGGTTGCCGGCCACGGTCGACAGCAGGAACGGCACCACCAGCAGGCCAGAAGTCGACGCATCCGCGTCACGCACGAGCTGGAAATGCAGGGGCAGGGCGAAGATGCACAGGAAGATATTGAGCGCGGCCAGCGCCGACGCGCCGACGCCCATTACGTAGGCACGATTGCGGAACAGGCGCGGCGACAGCATCGGATCGGCGGCGCGACGTTCCTGCCAGGCGAGCAGGGCAACGGCAATCGCCGTGATCAGCAACAGCCCGCCCATCTGCGGGGAGATCCAGTCAAACGCGTCGCCGGCCCAGCTCATCGCCAGCAGGAAGGCCACGATCGCCACGGCCAGCAGCACCGCGCCGATCCAGTCCACCTGCGGCCTGCCGCCGCGCGCGCGCAGGTGGGCCAGGCCGCGATAGCACATGGCCATGGCGAGCGCGCCCAGCGGCACATTGATCCAGAACAGCCAGCGCCACGACATGTGATCCGACACCCAGCCGCCGACCAGCGGCCCGGCGATGGACGCCATCGCCCAGACCATCGCCAGGTAGCCCTGATAGCGTCCGCGCTGGCGCGGCGCCACCACATCGGCAATCGCCGCCTGCGCCAGCGACATCAGCCCGCCGCCGCCCACGCCCTGCAAGGCGCGGAACAGGATCAGCTGCGTCAGCGACTGCGCCATCGCGCACGCCACCGAGGCCAGGATGAAGAGCGAGATCGCCACCATCAGCAGCCGGCGGCGCCCGAAACTATCGGACAGCTTGCCGTAGAGCGGCGTGGTCACCGTGGAGACGATCAGGTAGGCCGTCACGATCCACGATAGATGGCCGAATCCGTTGAGATCGTTCGCAATCGCCGGCACTGCCGGGATCACCACGGTCTGGTCCAGCGCGGCCAGCAGGATGCACAACACGATGCCACCGATCACACGCATGATCGCGCGGTGGTCGTGGACGATGGGCTGGGAATGGTTGGAGGTGGGGGAGGGGGACTGGATGGGGGCGGGCGACGACATTGGGGCTGCGGCGGGAGGGGGACTGAGGCGTCAGCCACGTGACATCGACGCAGCCTAATTCAGCGAACGCATAATTATATGCGCTTGCGTTATTTGGCGCCCGTCGCCACCCGTCGCAATTGCCCAACAAATGAGCAGCCACGACCCTCCGGCCACGCCCGGGAGGACATGGCAGGAGTTCGCGGCTGAACCTGTGCTGTTACGAAGAGAACCGCGAGAAACGAATAAAGGGGAAAGGGCGGGTCAGCGCGATCCGCCCGTGATGTAGTGCTCGAGTTGCTCGATGACGAAGCGCTGCTCGCTGATGATGTCGTTCACCAGGTCACCGATCGACAACATGCCGAGCAGTTCCTCGCCGTGCATGACCGGCAAGTGACGCAGCCGGTGGCGGGTCATCAGCGCCATGCAATCGTCCGTGGTCTGGTCGGAACGCACATAGATCACTGCGGCGGTCATGATCTCCCGGACCAGGGTTTCACGTGATGTCCGCTGCATCAGGATCACCTTGCGCGCGTAATCCCGTTCACTGAGGATGCCAACGATCTTGCCTTGCTCCATCACCAGCAGGGCGCCGATGCCCTTTTCGGCCATCAACTGCAGTGCGGCGTAGACCGTTGCTGTAGGGGGAATGCTGTAGATAGCCCGACTTGCCTTGCTTTCCAGAACTTGCCGTGCGGTCTTCATGTCACCGACTCCTTGTTGCCGTCTTGGAAACGTTGGTTGCCCTGCAGGTTACCCTGAAGGCAGGCGGGGCGCTGCGCAATGCGCCGCCAGCCACGTTCATTCAGATTAGCAAAGGATCGGCGGGGGTCACAGGGTGACTTTGGGGAATCTTTGTAAGAAATATCTGGCCATCGCCCACCCGGTCACACCCGGCAACTTCGCCCGACCGTTACTCCGTCAGCATCCGGACCCGGACCTTGCGGCCCTTGACCTTGCCGTCGTTGAGACGCTTGACCGCCTCGCGGCCGATGGCCCGGTCCACCGCGATGTAGGTCGACATCTCCATCACGTTGATCTTGCCGATCTGTTCCTTGGTGTACCCGGCATCGCCGGTCAGCGCGCCCAGGATGTCGCCCGGACGTATCTTTTCCTTGCGGCCACCCAGCATCTGCAGCGTCACCATCGGCGGCAGCAGGCGTTCCTTGCTGGTGGGCACCAGTTCCGTCAGCGGATGCCATTCGAACTCGCCGCCCTGGTGTTGCTCCAGGTTTCCGACGCGTCCCATTTCATCCATGCTGACCAGGCTGAACGCCCAGCCCTCGGCATCCGCGCGACCCGTGCGGCCGATGCGGTGCACGTGGACTTCCGGATCCGGCGTGATTTCGACGTTGATCACCGCTTCCAGCTGCGCGATGTCGAGCCCGCGCGCGGCCACGTCGGTGGCCACCAGCACGGAGCAACTGCGGTTGGCAAACTGGACGAGCACCTGGTCACGGTCACGCTGTTCCAGGTCGCCGTGCAGCGCCAGCGCCTGGAAGCCCTGCGCGCGCAGCAATTCGACCAGGTCACGGCAGCGCGCCTTGGTATTGCAGAACGCCAGCGTGCTGGCCGGACGGAAATGGTCGAGCAGGCGACCAACGGTCTGCAACCGCGCGCCTTCCTCGACTTCATAGAAGCGCTGGCGGATCTTGCTGGCGCTGTGCGTCTCCGCCAGCTTGATCTCGCGCGGCGTCCTGAGGAACTGCTGGCTCAGTTTGGCAATGCCGGCCGGGTAGGTCGCCGAGAACAGCAGCGTCTGGCGGTCTTTCGGGCAGTGGCTGGCCACGTAGGCGATGTCGTCGAAGAAGCCCATGTCGAGCATACGATCCGCTTCGTCGAGCACCAGGGTGCTGATGCCGCGCAGATCGAGGCTGCCGCGCTCGATGTGATCGAGAATCCGCCCCGGCGTGCCCACAACGATATGCGCGCCGTGAATCAGGCTGTCCACCTGCGGACGCATCGGCGATCCGCCGCACAACGTGAGTACCTTCACGTTCTCTTCGGCGCGGGCCAAGCGGCGGATTTCCTGCGTGACCTGATCGGCCAGTTCGCGGGTGGGGCACAGGACCAGCGCCTGCACGTCAAAGCGGCGCGGATCCAGCCGGTGCAGCAGCGCCAGGCCAAATGCCGCGGTCTTGCCGCTGCCGGTCTTGGCTTGCGCGATCAGGTCCTTGCCGTCCAGCGCCACGGGGAGGCTGGCGGCCTGGATCGGCGTCATGATGTCGTAGCCGAGCTGCGCAAGCGTCGCCAGCATCGCGGGCGACAAGGGCAGGTCGGAGAAGGGCGCGCCGGCGGCTGGCGCCGGCGTCGAAGGTGTCTGGCTGGAAGTCATGCCGGATTATAGCGGTGGGGGTGAGGCCACCGGGGCTCAGGCGGCATTCCGGGCGGCCGCCTTCCTTGCCGGGGTCTTCTTTGCCGTCGCCTTACTTGCCGTCGCCGGAGCCTTCTTTGCCGGGGTCTTCTTTTCTGCGACCTTCTTTTCTGCGACCGTCTTTGCCGCCGTCTTCCTGGCTCCGGCCTCGGTTGCCGTCGCCGTCTTTGCTGCGGCCTTCGTCGCCGGGGCTTTCGTCGCAACCTTCGTTACAGCCTGCCGCGATACGGCCACCTTCACCGGCGCCGCTTCCGATGGCGCCCAGCCCAGCCGCTCCAGCAACCCGCCAGCCGCTGCCGGCGCGCGTTCCTTGGCGCCATTGATGAAGAACAGGAAGACCTCCTTCGGCCTCAATGCCGTGCCGGGCTTGTCCTCGACGCGCGGCAGGTCGTCCGGCGCCTTGCCGCCGGCCCATGCCGTGGCGCGTTTCGACCAGCTGTCGAGATCGTCCGGCGCGTAGCCGGTCGCCAGCTTCTCCTGCGCATTCATCAGCCGCGCGTAGACAAAATCCGCAGTCAGGTCGGCGAAGGACGGATATTTCGGCGAGTCGGTGAACACCGTCGCCGCCCTGAACTTGCGGGCGAGCCGGAGATAGTCCTCGCACATGAAGCTGGGATGACGCACCTCCAGCACGTGGCGCAACGACACGCCCTCGACCGTATCGGGCAACAGGTTCAGGAAGGCCTCGAAATCGTCGGGGTCGAACTGCTTGGTCGGCGCGAACTGCCAGACAACCGGCCCCAGCTTGTCGCGCAATTCCGCGATGCCGCTGTCGATAAACCGGCTGATCGAATCGCCCGATTCCGCCAGCACGCGCCGGTTGGTGGCAAAGCGCGACGCCTTGACGGAGAACACGAAGCCATCAGGCGTGGCATCGCGCCAGTTGGCGAATGACGTGCGCTTTTGCGTGCCGTGATACGTGCTGTTGATCTCGATGGCGGTCAGGTGCCGGCTAGCGTATTCGAGTTCGCGCGCCTGCGCGAGCCCCGCCGGATAGAAGTTGTCCCGCCACGGCGCAAAACTCCAGCCGCCAATGCCGATGTGGATATTGCCCGCTGCCTTGCCCTCTTTGCTCGCTGCCATGGCCCGATCTCCGCGAAAGGCGATGGCTCGAAGTCTAGCCGGAATTGCGCGCGGCTTCGCGTCCGATTTCGGGGCGCTTCCGGGCCGCTATCGCGCCATCGCGGAGGCCCGGCCTACGGGCGCAGCCGGGCCGCCAGCCGTCCGCGCGTGATCGCCGCGATCTGCGCCAGGGCCTCGTCCAGCTCCTGCACTGTGGTCCGGCCAATCCGGCGTTCGAACGCCGCGAAAATGCCCTCGCGCGTGTAGTGGCGCACGCAGATGATGAACGGAAAACCATGCCGCGCCTGATAGTCGGCGTTCATCCGGTCCAGCGCGGCTTCCTCGGCCGCCGACATCGCATCGAGGCCGGCGCTCTTCTGCTCGTCATTGGAGTCGGCCGTCATGGTCCCGGCGCGGATGGCTCGGCCCGACAGCGGCGGATGGCGGTTGAGAAAGGCCGCCTGCGCGGCGGGGTCCAGCTTGCGGACGACGCCGGACATCGCATCGTGCAGCGCCGCAACGGTGGCGAACGGCCGCTGCATCCACGCGCCTTCCGCGGCCTGCGGAAAATGCTCGAACACGCTGCCGAGCGCCTCGGTGAAGGCGGCTTGATCGAGGGCATTGACCGTATTCAGATCGAGGGGCTGTGACATGAAGGACTCTCCCGTGAGAAGCATCTGATCGACATCGAATTGATGTCGGTTTGACGATGGTGACGGGCCGAGTATAGGAACGCGATTTGGTCGCGGCGAGGGCCGGGGTCCTATAAGCCGGATAGCAATTTCGCGATACAGCCGCGCCGCCTCCGGTTGTCTCCGGTTTCCTCCGGTTTTCTCGCCAAGCCTATCGATGCATGTCGCGCAGCGTCTTCAGCTCCTGCGACGCCTGCGTCAGCAATCCGCGCAACCAGACATGCGCCGCCGAGCGATGGCGCGACGGATGCCACAACTGATAGAAGCGCATGAACGGAAAGTCGATCGGCGGCTTGAGCACCGCCAGCGGCACATGCTGCGCGTGAAAGTTGGCAAAGTGACGTCCGGTCGTCAGGATCAGGTCCGTGCCGGGAATCAGGCTGGGTGCCAGATTGAAATAGGGACAGCTCACGCGATTGTCCCGATGGACGCGCATGGTGCTGAGGCCCGTATCGACCACCCCGCGCTGGTCGCGCGAGTAGGGCGTCGGCACGATATGCGCCGCGCCGAGGTAAGCCTGCGCGGTGAACTTGCCCGGCTGCGTGTACGCGCTGTCCTGCGCCACCACGCAGACCACCTCGTCCTCCAGCAATACCGACAGATGCAGGTGTTCCGGCGGATTCGGCCAGTTGCCGATCACGATGTCCGCGTCACCAGCCGACAGCGCCTGCTCGTAGTCGAACGTGGAACCCAGCGGCATCGCCACCAGCCGCGCGCGCGGCGCGGCCGCGCGGAAGACGCGTACCACGTGGGCAAAGAAGGGCGGCGCCAGGTAGTCCGGCATCGCCACCACGAAGGTTTGCTCAGAGGTGGCCGGATCAAAGTGCTCGTCCGACACCAGCAGGCTGTCCAGCGCGCTCAGCGCGGCCTGGGCGTTGCGCGCCAGCTGCAAGGCGCGCTCGGTGGGCACCATCACATTCTTTTCACGCGTCAGCAGCGGGTCGTTGAAGATGGCGCGCAGGCGCTTCAGCGCGGCGCTGATGGCCGGTTGCGACTGGTTCAGCCGGATGGCCGTGCGCGACACGCTTTGCTCGGCAATCAGGATGCACAGCACGCGCAGCAGGTAGGTATCGAACGGATCGTCGGCGCGGTTCATGGGAGGGCGGCCAGATACGGTGGCCACTGGCGGGTGGATGACGCGTTTGTACCGTGCCCGGCACCGCGCCGCAACGCGGCAGAACCCGCACTCCGCCGATTTGCGGAGTTCGCCGCAGCGACCCGATGCACCACCACGGCATCGCCGCCGACGCGCCGGTGCATCGCGCCCCGGCATGGCGATTTTCCGCCCGATGCACCGCACCAACCCGGCGCTCAGGGTAATCCATAGGTCGGCCAACGGCCTCGCGGATCGCCCGCAAACCCGCATGGCACAAGGCATTCCAGCCCATACGATGGTTGCTATGCGGCCTATACCAGCCATCGCGTTCCCTTGGCCGGCGCCATTTCTATACTGGCCTCAACCGGGCCGGACGAAGCCCACCCATACAGGCCATACAGAGACAAGCGAGGAACGACATGTCGACCACCAAGCAGGGCATCCCCATGTTCACCGCCACGGCGGACGACGCCGAAGACGGTGTTTACCGAAAAATCTCCTGGCGTCTGCTGCCGTTCCTTGGCGTGCTCTGGGTGCTGGCATGGCTGGACCGCGTCAACATCGGCTTCGCCAAGCTGCAGATGCTGGAATCCCTCCAGTTCAGCGAGGCCGTCTACGGGCTGGGCGCCGGCATCTTCTTCCTCGGCTACTTCTTCTTCGAGGTGCCGTCGAACATGCTGCTACAGAAGATCGGCGCCAAGAAGACGATCATGCGCATCACGATCTGCTGGGGCATCATCTGCATGCTGCAGACCTACGTCACCACGCCCACGCAGTTCTACATCCTGCGCTTCCTGCTCGGCGCGTTCGAAGCCGGCTTCTACCCCGGCGTGATCCTGTACCTCACCTACTGGTATCCGACGCAACGCCGCGCCCGGGCATTCGGCACGTTCATGTCGGCATCCGCCATCGCCGGCGTGCTGGGCGGCCCGATCGCCGGCTACATCATGACGTCGATGGGCGGCGTGCACGGCATGCACGGCTGGCAGTGGCTGTTCATCATCGAAGGCATTCCGTCCGTGCTGGCTGGCGTCTTCGCGTGGTTCTACATGACGGACAAGCCGGAGAAGGCCAACTGGCTCACCGCCGACGAGAAGCGCGTGGTGGAGACCGTGCTCAAGCGCGACGAGGCCGCCCTTGGCGAGCGCCGTCACGACTGGCGCGAGCTGTTCGGCAACAAGAAGGTCTGGCTGCTGATCGCGATCTACTTCTGCCTGCTCTGCGCCAATTCCACGCTGACGTTCTGGATCCCGACCATTATCAAGGAAGTGGGCTTCTCCGCGCCGATGACGGTGGGCTGGATCGCCGCAGTGGCCTACCTGGGCGGCGCGGCCGGGATGATCCTGAACGGCGCGCATTCCGACCGCCGCAACGAGGTGCGGTGGCATTTCACCGGCGCGGCGTTCGTGGGCGGCGTCGCCATGGCCGTCCTGGCCGTGCTGCTGGGTACGTCGATCACGCCGATGCTCCCACTGATTGCCATGACCGTCGCACTGGTCGGCACCATGAGCGCCATCCCCGTGTTCTGGCAACTCCCCAACCGCTACCTCGCCGGCAGTGCCGCAGCGGTGGGCGTGGCGCTGATCAACTCGGTTTCCAACCTGGCGGGCTTTGGCGCGCCCTATGTGATGGGCCTGATCAAGAACGCCACGGGCCAGGTCTCCCCGGGGCTCTACATCGTGGCCGCCATCGAGATCGTGGCGGGCGTGCTGGTGCTGGCTGGCATCCGCCAGCTCCACGCGTCCCGCAAGGGCGTGGCTTCGGCCAAGGGGGTGTGACATGACCGACAGATCGAGCAATACGCGGGGCGGCGCACCGGGCAATGCGCCGAACGACACGCGAATCGACACCACGCGGATCAACACCAGTCGCCGGCGCTTCGCGCTGCAGTCCGTCACGCTGGGCAGCGGCGCGCTGATCGCGGCCACGTCGCTCACCGCGCAAGCCGCCGAGACAGCGCCCACCTCGACGCCAGCGCCCAACCAGACCACGGGGCCGGTGCAGCAGGGCGGGCTGAGCCCGCGCCTGACGATGCACGCGCTGGACACCTACCATGGCACGCCGGCCGCCGGCCTGCGTGTCGACTTCCTCAAGATCGACGGCGCGCACTCGCAGATGATCCGGACGGTCACGCTGCCTGGCAACGGCCGCACCGACCCGCCGCTGCTGATCGGCGATACGTACCGCGCCGGCACGTACGAGCTGGTGCTGCACGTGGATGAATACTTTGCCGAGCGCCAGGCCGCACTGCCGCAACCGCCATTCCTTTCCAGGATTCCGCTGCGGTTCCGCATCACCGACGTGACGCAGCGCATCCACCTGCCCGTGCTGTTTGGGCCGTGGAGCTACAACTACTATCGCGGCAGCTGAGGGAGACGATCATGGCAGGCATCAGCACCCACGTACTGGACGTATCGCTCGGCAAGCCGATCGCCGGGATGCAGATCGAGTTGTTCGACATCGCAGCACAACCGCCCAAAATGATCACCCGCGCCCGGACCAACGCGGACGGCCGCACCGATTCGCCGATGTTGCCCGCGGCGCAGGCGCGGACCGGGGAGTTCGAACTGCGCTTCTATGTGGCCGAGTATTTCAAGTCCGCCGACGTGTTCGCGGACATCGTGCCAGTGAGGTTTTCGATCGCCGATGCGACGCAGCATTACCACGTGCCCCTGATCTGCTCGGCGTGGAGTTTCGGCACCTATCGCGGCAGTTGAATCCCCGGCCGGGCCATTGAGCGCCCGGTGCATCATCGGAAACGCATAACGCGTGTCGTAGAATAAACGCGACTAGCCCCCGTTCGTTCCGGACCGGAGGATTCGCGTTGCGCCCCAACTCTGACTCGCTCGATCCGCTCCGCCAGGCGCACCATGCGCTCCCCGGCTTTCGGCTGGCGAGGCTCGAGGTGTCCAACTGGGGACCGTTCGGCCACCATGTCTGGGCGATGCCACTGGACGGCGGCAACATCCTGCTGACCGGCGACGCCGGCTCCGGCACCACGGCACTGGCCGATGCCGTCATCACGCTCCTGACGCCTGGCGATCACATTCCCGGCGATGCGTTGTCCGGCACGCGACAACATGGCAATAGCCATGCGGTCATCCTCGGCGTATTCCGCAACATCGACGATAACCAGACCGTCTTGCTGGCCCAGGTCTTTCTGCCCACGGCCGGCCCGCCGCGGCGGTACTTCATCTGCGCGGGGCGTGATCTGACCATCACCCATGACATCGCACCGACCGGGGCCGACGTCGCCGCGTGGCGTACCGCGATCGTCAACACTGGCGCGGCATGGTTCGATGACCGCTCGCACTATGAAGCGTGGTGTCGCCAGCACCTCGGCATCGACGACGGCCATGCGCTGACGCTGTGCCGGCATCTGGCGTCGATGAGCGGGACGGACGACCTCACGGAATTCCTGCGCCATCATGTACTGCCGCCCGACGACACCCCGGCACGCCTCGCCGCCCTGCTCGGCCACTTCGACGATCTCGACAGCGCTCACGAAGCGATCCTCCATGCCAGACGGCAGGAGGCGATGCTCGCGCCGCTGGTGGCCGAATGCGAACGGCACGCCGAACTGTCCGCCACCATCGACGACCTGCGCACTTGCCGCGAGGCGCTGCATGGGTATTTCGCGGAGCTGAAGCGCGATTTGCTGAACGAACGGCTGGCCGCCCTGGACGACGAACGCGACCGGCAGGAGCGCCATGTGAACTGGCATCAGGTACGGTGCGATGCCCTGCACGCCGAGGCGCTGGCTCTGCGGCAACGGCTCTCCGACCAGGGCGGTGACCCTATCGCCCAGCTTGAGCTGGCGATCCAGCAGAAAGAGCGCATGCGGGAGCAGCGCAAGCAGCGCGCCGCCACGTATCGGCGACTCGTCGAACGGTTGCGTATCCCGGCGGCCGAGACCGAAGCGGACTTCCGCGCGCAACAGGATCGGCTGGCCACATGGCAGCCCAAGGCTGCCGAACGCGAGGCCGCACTGCGCAACGCACACAATGAACTGACGCTGCAGCTACGCCTGGAAGCGCCGGCCGCGCCCATCGACGACCCGGCTCGCACGAGCGCGTTGCAAGGCAAGATCGCGCAGATCGACGCCGCGCTGGCCACGCTCCGCGACCAGCAGATTGCAGCCGCGCAGATCGCCATGATCGGGGACTTCACGGAAGTGGACTGGCGGTCAGCGGCGGTGGAAGTGGCGCGCCTTGATGAGGAGAAGGTGCGCCAGTCGAATCCCGACGCGCTGCGGCCGCTTGCCGACGAACTGGACGCGTTGCAAGCGACGATCCGCGAAGCCGAGCAGCATCTCCAGGACGCCCGCGAGGCGCGCATCGCCCTCCAGGCAAAGCACGACATCGTCATGGCATGGCATCAGGACACCGAAGCGGTGCTGGCCGAATCGTTGCCAGCCATGCAGACGGTCTCCCCCGAGCGCCTCGATGCGATACGCGCCGAGGCGCTTGGCGAACACAAGCTGACGCTGGAATGCGTCGACCACCGGCAGCAGGATGTCCGCACCTGGCTGCAGGCCCACATCGACGCGGAGGCCGGCCGGCTTGATCGCTTCACCGAACACGTGCTCAGGATCCTGTGCGCCTTCAAGGCGGCATTTCCGGTGGAGACCGCACAGATGGAAGCCAGCCCCGCCGCCCGATCCGGCTACCAGAACCTGCTGGAGACACTGCGCACCTCGGAGCTGCCGCGCCTGACCGCCCGCTTCGACGACCTGCTGAGCCTCAACATGGTCTACGAGATCGCCTACTTCCACGGCCATCTGGGCAAGGCGTTGGAGGCGGTGCGCGGGCGCGTGGCGCAGATCAATGCCGTGCTGGCGCGGATCGACAGTACTAGCGGCCAATACGCCCAGATCGACCTCGAAGCCGATCTCGACGCCGACATCCGCGACTTCGAGCAAGAGCTCCATCTGTGCACGGAAGCCACGCCGGACATCGAGCGCGCCGAAGAGCGGTTTGCACGGATCGAACGACTGTTGAACCGCTTGCGGGATGGCCCGCAACAGTCTGACCCGGACCGGCTGTGGACATCGAAGGTAACGGACGTGCGCAACTGGTTCCACATCGGCGTCAGCGAGCGATGGCGCGCGGAAGATCCCACGCACACCCACTACATCGACACGGACGATCCCGCGGGGACGCATCGGGCCCGGCTGGCCTACTCGATCCTCGCGGCCAGTCTGGCCGATGCGCTGGCGTGGCAGGAGGATGAGACGCGATCGCGAGCGCTGCGCTTCGTGGTGCTCGGCGACCGCTTCGGCCAGGGCCCCGACACACTGATCCGCCCCGTGCTGCAGCGATTTGCCGGACTTCAGGTCCAGTTGTTGATCGCCGCACCGCTGCAGAAGGTGCCCGTCATGGAACCGTTTGTCTCAACCGTGGCTTACGTGCGCAAGACCGACGACGGCACATCGGCCGTGCATAGCTTGCCTATTGATGCGTATCGGGCGGTGAAGGGGAGAGGGCGCGGGAGCAGCGGTTGAAGTTACCGAGCGGGAAGATTTTGGGGTGGTGTGGCGGTTTGGCGGCTATATCTTCCCGAGCGGTAATTTTTCACGGATGCCTGGTTCGAAGGCGACTGAACGCTGCTGGGGTCCGCCAAAGATGCCAGATCGCACATCCTCCGGATCACACGGCCTTGCCAGCAGGGTATTTCCGCGCGTTCATTTCCATTTTCGCCCTCACCGCCGCGTCCAGATCAACCCCCAGCGCCGTCACAAGCTGCGACAGGTAGATCGTGATATCGGCCAGTTCTTGCTCGACGTGCTCGCGCTCCGCAGTCTCCATGATCGCGTGCGATTCGGACTCCGTCTGCCACTGAAAAATCTCCACCAGTTCGGCCACTTCCACGCTCAGGGCCATGGCCAGGTTCTTGGGGCTGTGATATTTGCCCCAGCCGCGCTCCTCGCCGAAGTCGGCGGCGGCTTGCTGCAGGTTCTTGATGTCGATGAGAGGCATGGCGGATGTGGGGTCGTGCGAATCGAATTGCGGAAGGCGCTCGGCGCTGCGGTTAGCGGGCCCGGGAGGTCGATTTTACCGTCTTGGGTGTCGCAACTTGCCCCCGCCGGATACCCGGCCGGCAGGGTGCTTCACAACGGACTACGCTGTAGCGAGGAAGTCGCTCAGCGGAGCCTGATGTGAGATCAAAGTCGCTACTGGCCTTGTTCAGTCTGATTGGCGTCGTGGCCTATCTTGGCATCGCCGCACTTGGAGCCGGCGGCGTTGCCGCCTTTCTCTCTCACCCCGCCCGGATCGCACTGGCCGTCGTCACGATTGCCTTGACGGTGGCGGCGCTGTTCACCGAGGCGAATCTAAGCTCCGGCGAGCGGGAGGATCGAGGGAATCGCTGGGTGCTGATTGCCTTCGGATTGCTGGGGTTGTTATCCGCCTATCTGCCGGCCTACACCGAACGCATCGGCTTCTGGACCTTCGGCGGCGACGGCACCCGATGGCTCGGCGTCGCGCTGTTTGCCATCGGCGGCGCGCTGAGGCTTTGGCCAGTGTTCGTGCTCGGGAATCGCTTTAGCGGATTGGTGGCAATTCAGCCCGGGCACCGGTTGATGACCACCGGCCCCTATCGACTGGTTCGAAATCCGAGCTATCTCGGCCTGCTTGTCAACGCATTGGGCTGGGCGCTGGCCTTTCGGTCGGGGGTCGGCGTGATACTCGCGCTGCTGATGCTGCCGCCATTGATCGCCCGAATGCATTCGGAGGAAAGACTGCTGCTCGATGAATTCGGTACGGAGTACGCGGACTACCGCGACAGGACGTGGAGACTGGTGCCGTATTTGTATTAGGGCGGGGTTCCTTTACGGCTTTGTTTCATTCGCGCGACGACGTTCGCGGCATGTCGACACGTCGTCACTCTTGCTGGCCCCCGCACCGGCGGATCATCACCGCCGGCAACTTGCTGCTGTCAGATCTGATCAAGCAATTGGTTGGCGCTGTGGTCCACCTGCTGCTTCAGGGGCGCGAGCAAGGCGTGAAGCCCCGCACATTCGATCGCGACATCGCCTTGCAGATCCAGCAAGTTCAAGACCGCTTGCAAGCCCGCGCCGAGGCGCAGCAAATCGTCGCAGACTGCGATGATGTGGTCTTGCTGGGTGACGGGTAGGGCGGACGGATCTGGCGCGTTCGTCGCCACTCGGCGCACCAATGGGCGACCTCCTCGCGCGGGTCTCTTCGATATCTGGGGGGAATGCTCTGGAACCTGGAATGGCTTTGTCCGAGCTGTACTGCCTTTCATGGCGACCTCCGTATATGTGGACTGGAGGCCCGCACTTCCGCTGTCATCCGGGGTGGGCGGGCACGAGGCAGGGTTGACAGACCGGCCACACATACCGGCGAGCCCGGAGGCTCCCCCGCCAAGGCCCGCCCAATGGACGTGCGAAGGCAATGGACGAGAAGGATACAACTGCTTGCGTCGTCCGGTTGTGGAACGGGCTGTCAAACCCGGTCGACTGTTGTTTGCAGCGACCATGACAGTCTCGCCGGAAGGGTGCCTGCCATCTAGGCGACTATTCTCATTCTCGAGGATAGAAGTATGTCTCGAGCGTGAACTACCCAAGCGGACAAATGCCGAGCGAGGGGATACTCGGCATAGCGCTATAAAAAAAGCTCGGACGTTTGTCCGAGCTTTTTCCTACTGGTGGAGCGCTAGATACCGCCCAGAAAATCAGGCGGCTCTTGCGGGCCCCTCAAACATCAATATTCCGAGCAATCAGCGCATTACTCTCAATGAAGTTCCGACGCGGCTCCACCTCATCGCCCATCAGCGTTGTAAAGATCTGGTCCGCCGCAATCGCGTCCTCGATCTGTACCCTCAGCAGGCGGCGTTGCGTGACGTCCAGCGTCGTCTCGAACAGCTGGTCAGGATTCATCTCGCCCAGGCCCTTATAGCGCTGACGCGATACCCCGCGCTCTGCCTCGGATAGCAGCCATTGCATCGCCTGGTGGAAATCCGACACCGTCTGGTCGCGCAGCTTTTCGCCTTCGCCACGCTTGACCTTCGTGCCTTCCGGGATCAGACCCTGGAACGTCGTCGCCGCGCGAGCCAGTGCCGCGTAGTCGGCGCCGTGCACAAAGTCCGCATCCAGATGTGACAGCCGCACGTTGCCGTGATGACGACGCGCGATCATCAGGCGATGCTTGTCGGTCTTCTCGTCGAACTGTGCGTACACGTCGGCGGTGCCGTCATCGTTCACGGCTGCGCCCAGCAGCGTCTTGGCATGCATCTCGGCCAGCTTGGCCTTGAGTGCCACCGCCGATGCCTCGGCAGCCGCCGCGCTATCCAGATCCAGCGCCACGCCATCGGCGATGGCACGCAGCGCGTCCGAATCGACGATCCGCGACAGGCGGCCGATCACGCCTTCCGCCAGCTGATACTGGCGAGCCAGTTCCGTCAGCGCTTCACCATTGATCTCGCTGCCATCCGGACGCGTCAGCGCGGCCTTTTCCATTGCCAGCTTCAGCAGGTAGGCATTCAGCTCGTTGTCGTCCTTGATGTAGCGCTCTTCCTTGCCGTGCTTGATCTTGTACAGCGGCGGCTGGGCGATATACACATAGCCGCGCTCGATGATGTCCGGCATCTGACGATAGAAGAACGTCAGCAGCAGCGTGCGGATGTGAGATCCATCCACGTCCGCATCGGTCATGATGATGATGCGGTGGTAGCGCAGCTTCTCGAGGTTGTAGTCGTCCTTGCCGATGCCGGTGCCCAGCGCCGTGATCAGCGTCAGCACTTCCTGGCTGGACAGCATCTTGTCGAAGCGGGCGCGTTCCACGTTCAGGATCTTGCCCTTCAGCGGCAGGATGGCCTGGAACTTACGGTCGCGGCCCTGCTTGGCGGAGCCGCCTGCGGAGTCACCCTCCACCAGGAAGAGTTCTGACAGGGCAGGATCTTTTTCCTGGCAATCGGCCAGCTTGCCGGGCAGGCCCATGCCGTCCATCAACCCCTTGCGGCGCGTCATTTCGCGAGCCTTGCGGGCCGCTTCGCGCGCGCGGGCGGCGTCCACGATCTTGCCGCAGATGATCTTGGCGTCGCCGGGGGTTTCCAGCAGGAAGTCGGTCAGCGCCTTGGCCACCAGCTCTTCCACGGGCAGGCGTACTTCGGACGACACCAGCTTGTCCTTGGTCTGCGAGCTGAACTTGGGCTCGGGCACCTTCACGGACAGCACGCACGACAGGCCTTCACGCATGTCGTCGCCGCTGGTTTCGACCTTCGCCTTCTTGGCGATCTCGTTCTCTTCGATGTACTTGTTGATGACGCGCGTCATCGCCGCACGCAGGCCGGTCAGGTGGGTACCGCCGTCGCGCTGCGGAATGTTGTTGGTAAAGCAGAGCACCTGCTCGTTGTAGCCGTCGTTCCACTGCATCGCCACTTCCACGGCAATACCGTCTTTCTCGGTGTTCGCGTAGAAGATGTTCGGGTGCAGCACGGTCTTGGCGCGGTTGATGTACTCCACAAACCCCTTCACACCGCCGGAGAACGCAAAGTCCTCCTCCTTGCCGGTGCGCTGGTCGGTCAGGCGGATATGCACGCCGTTGTTCAGGAACGAGAGCTCGCGGATGCGCTTGGACAGCACCTCGTAGTGGAACTCCACGTTGGTGAAGATTTCCTCGTCCGCCAGGAAGTGGACTTCGGTGCCGCGCTTGTCGGTCGCGCCGATGACCTTCATCGGGGACACTTCCACCGGCTTGCCGTCCGGGCCATCCACGGTTTCGACGATGCGGTTCTGCAGATCGCCACGGGCGAATTCCAGCAGGTTGACCTGGCCGTCACGGCGCACGGTCAGGCGCAGCCACTTGGACAGCGCGTTCACGCAAGACACGCCTACGCCGTGCAGGCCGCCGGATACCTTGTAGCTGTTCTGGTTGAACTTGCCGCCGGCGTGCAGCTCGGTCATGGCAATTTCCGCGGCGCTGCGCTTGGGCTCGTGCTTGTCGTCGAACTTCACGGCTTGCGGAATGCCGCGGCCGTTGTCGACGATCGAGATCGAGTTGTCGCTGTGGATCGTGACCTGGATCTCCGTGCAATAACCGGCCAGCGCCTCGTCGATGGAGTTGTCCAGCACCTCGAACACCAAATGGTGCAGGCCGGTGCCATCGGAGGTATCGCCGATGTACATGCCCGGACGCTTCCGTACCGCCTCCAGGCCTTCCAGGATCTGGATCGAAGAGGCGCCGTAAGAGTTTTCCTGCTGCGGATTCTGCTGGTCGGTCATGTTTTCCTACTCACGATGCTCACGGCAAATGCGGAAACCGGACCGGCGCCAAAACTGGCGGGTACGAGGTCCGCAAAAGCGGGTTACTTAAAAACGGCAAAAGGGGCGGATCGATATGGATCCTGCCCCTGCTGCGGTGGGTCTGCCCGGCGTGTCTCCTGGACGCGCCGGACGCCGTAGCGTGCCGTTCGATGCTCCGGTCTTGCGTATCTTGTCGTCCTATTACCGGAGGATCATCAGATGCGCATCGGCATGACGACGTATTTGAAGTTGTCGTCTTCCGGCACGGTAATCAGCGCACTCGAATTGGAGTCGCCGAGGCTGACCTGCACCTGCTCGCTCTTCAGGTTGGCCAATACGTCGAGCAGGTAGGTCACGTTAAAGCCGATATCCAGGGCGTCGCCCGAATAATCGAGTTCCAGCTCTTCCTGCGCCTCTTCCTGATCGGCGTTGGTGGAGCTGATCTTCAGCATGTGCGTGTCGAGGATACAGCGCACACCCTTGAACTTGTCGGTAGTCAGGATCGCGGTGCGTTGCAGCGCCTGCTGCAGCTTCACGCGGTCGATCGCAAACGCGTTCTTGTAGCCCTTGGGGATCACGCGCTGGAAATCCGGGAACTTGCCCTCCACCAGCTTGCTGATCAGTTCGATGTTGGCGAAGGAGAACTTGACCTGGTTGGCGGCCAGCTGCACCTGCACGGGATCGTCGTTGTCTTCCAGCAGGCGTTGCAGTTCCAGGATGGTCTTGCGCGGGATGATGACTTCCTGGCGCGAACCCGCGCCAGTGGCCTCGTTTTCCAACTCAACGCCGCAGTACGCCAGGCGGTGTCCGTCGGTAGCCACGGCCATCACCTTCTTGCCGTCCACCACCAGCAGCATGCCGTTCAGGTAGTAACGGATGTCCTGCTGCGCCATCGCAAAGTGGACCATCGCCAGCAGGTGCTTGAAGGTCTTCTGCGGCAGGCTCACGCTCGCGTTGAACTCGGCGGCCTCGGCCACCGTCGGGAATTCTTCCGCGGCCAGCGTCTGCAGCGCAAAGCGGCTCTTGCCGGATTGCACCGTCATGCGCTTGTCGTTCAGGGACAGCGCGACGTCGCCATCGGGCATGGCGCGCAGGATGTCCAGAAGCTTGCGGGCGGCCACGGTGGTGGCCACGCTGTCGCTACCGACGCCGCATTCGGCGTGGGTCGTGATCTGGATCTCGATGTCGGTCGAGAGGAAGGATACGTTCGAGCCGGACTTGCGAATCAGCAGGTTGGCCAGGATCGGGAGGGTGTGGCGGCGCTCCACGATGCCGCTCACGATTTGCAGCGGACGCAGCAGATTGTCTCGCGAGGTTTTGACCAATTGCATTGAATTTATCCTTCGTCGTTTGTCGTCAGCGACCGCGGGTTGCGCGCAACTCCAAATTCACTTTGGAATCAAGGAGTTAATAGCGCATTGTACCAAGGATAAGCCGCTGCGGTGAAGCGGGACGATCCCGGCGAGGCCGCGGGTTGTGCACAAAAAGCCACGCCCCGTCACCGACCCTTGCCAAACCGTCCCGACTCACCGCAAAGCCTTATCTGAGGCCAAATCCCCGCGATCCAACCATTGATTCAGGCGCCCGTTTGCCGCCGGGCGCGCACCCAGTAGTATGCCAGCCCGGCAAGGCTGGCCTTCAAAATCGTAAAACTGCGTCAGGCGATGCGTAATCCACTCCGCGTCGCGCGTTCGCATCAGCCCTTGAGCGTCTGTTCCAGCACGTGCAGTTCGTGGTTGAGCTGCGCATCCTTGCTGCGCTCGTCGGCGATCTTGCGGACGGCGTGGAGCACCGTGGTGTGATCGCGCCCGCCGAAGAGTTCGCCGATTTCCGGCAGGCTCTTCTGCGTGAGTTCCTTGGCCAGGTACATCGCAATCTGGCGCGGTCGCGCGATATTGGCGGGACGCTTCTTGGAGTACATGTCCGCGACCTTGATGTTGTAGAAGTCCGCGCACGTCTTCTGGATGTTCTCCACGGAGATCTGGCGGTTCTGCACGGTCAGCAGGTCTTTCAGGGCCTCGCGCGTGACATCGATCGTGATGTCCTTGCCATGGAAATTGGAGAACGCCAGGATCTTGCGCAGCGCGCCTTCCAGCTCACGCACGTTCGATCGCAGGTGCTTGGCCACGAAGAAGGCGACTTCTTCCGGCACGTTCACGTTCTCTGCCGCCGCCTTCTTCATCAGAATGGCAACGCGCATTTCCAGCTCTGGCGGCTCGATCGCCACGGTCAGGCCGGAGTCGAAGCGCGAGATCAGCCGGTCGTCGATGCCGGTGATTTCCTTGGGATACGTATCGCTGGTGATGATCACCTGCGCGCGGTTGGCGATCAGCGCCTCGAACGCGTAGAAGAACTCTTCCTGCGTGCGGTTCTTGCCAGAGAAGAACTGAATATCGTCGATCAGCAGCAGGTCCAGCGAGTGGTAGTACCGCTTGAACTCGTCGAACGCCTTGCGCTGGTAAGCCTTCACCACATCGGACACGTACTGTTCCGCGTGGATGTAGCGGATACGCGCGCGCGGGTTCTCCATCAGCATGAAGTTGCCGATGGCATGAATCAAGTGGGTCTTGCCCAGGCCAACGCCGCCGTAGAGATACAACGGGTTGTAGGACTTCCCGGGGTTATTGGCCACCTGGATGGCGGCGGCGCGCGCAAGCTGGTTGGCCTTGCCGGTGACGAAGTTGTCGAACGTCAGGATCGGGTTCAGGCGCGAGCGCTCGTGCACGGTGTCGTTCGGCTGCGCGGCCGGCATCGGCGGTTGCTGCGGCTGCCGGTAGGACCGGGCGCTGGCTTCGGCCGGGTCCATCTGGGCGACGTCGATCTCACCCATGTCGGGCACGTGGCCGCCTGCGTTACCCTGCAACGGATGGCCGGTTGGCGCCATCTGGCCACGATTGGCCATCGGCGCGCCCGACTGCGACGCGGGGTAGGGCGATTGGCCGGCCATGCTGCCATGACCGCCAGGCGCGGCGTTGCCATGACCCGGATAGTCGGGATAGCCGCCTGCCTGGCCCGGGTGCTGTGCGGCCGGCTGGCCATAGGCGTGGGCGCCCGACTGCATGTTCGGATAGGACGCACCGCCCGTACCCATTGCAGCGTGCGCGGCCGGATTCTCCTGGCCCTGCTGGGTGTAAGCCGCCGACCGGCCCGACGCAGCGGGATCCAGGACGAAGTGAACGCTGACCTGCGCTTCCCAGTATTCGCATGCCAGGGCCGTGATGCGGCCCGAAAATTGGCTCTTGACCCAGTCCAGTTTGAAGCGATTGGGCGCGGCAATCCGCAGCGCATGCGCCTCCTCGTCGAAGGCGACGGGCGCCAACGGCTTGATCCAGGTCTTGAACTGTTGCGGCGTCAGCTCGCGCTCGAGTTGCGCGGCTGCCGCCTGCCAGAAATCTTGCATGTGTTCTTGTTGAGTGATCGCGCCATCAAGGGCACGTCACGAGTGTCGCGGCGCGTGCTTTCCATCGGCTCCCCAGCCATCGACCCTGCGGGCCGAAGCATCGACGGCAATACCTCACATTGGCGTGCTGCATGCAGCGCCCGAAAGGGAGGTATACCAAGGCAGGAAGTCCGGGTTGTGCGTGCGCCACGCGGCCCGTGTAGTGTTTGGACCGGGATTGTACCCCCCGCCTCAAGTTATCCACAAAGGATAACCCTGTGGACAAGTTGTGAAAATTCAGTGGATTGTTGTGCACAACCCGTAAAGGACAAGGCGGGTTCCGGCTGACCAAATCGGCGATTATTCATCGGAAACAAGGGCTTGACCGGTGCGAGTAATCCATATGGGTGACCGTGACGGCCCATAAAGTTACCCACCGAATGTTGTGGACAATGGCGCACGGTGACATCCGTTGCCATTGTGGCTCCCATGGCGGAACTGGCCGTTTGTCGCCTTGACAGTCGGCGCGAAAATCGGTTAAATGGCGGGTTCTGCGATGCCGCAGGGGATCACGTATGCGCATCGCCGGGTCTGGCCCGTACCGACCATGTTTACATGTGCGGCATCAGGCAAGCGGCTTGATCCCCGCCAGTGTCTCGCCCGTTGCGGCGAAACCAGCGGCGGCCGGCAGCAAGACAGAACCAGAATCGTCGGCAAGACCGCAGCAATCCACAGACCTGCATTGCGGCAGCCCCATGCGAACCATACGCGGCGGCCAAGGCGCCCCGGCACCGGCCGGCGCCCGGAAAGCCCGGATCAACCAGAGAGTGCAACATGAAACGTACCTACCAACCTTCCGTTACCCGCCGCAAGCGCACCCATGGTTTCCGCGTGCGCATGAAGACCCGTGGCGGCCGTGCCGTCATCAACGCCCGCCGCGCCAAGGGCCGCAAGCGCCTGGCCATCTGAGCGCCGGGCGACCGGCCAGGACGGCACGTCGTGGCGATGGCTTGCCATCGCACCCGCACGTTACCGTCCCTGCCCACCGCCTCGCACTCAGGATGGCCGGGAACGCCGCCGCCGAAGCGCAGCCTTGTCGCTAGCTTTCTTACAGCGTGTCTACCTATGCCTTTCCCAAAGCCGCGAGGCTCACAAAGACGGATGAGTTTTCATCCGTTTTTGCTTTGCGGCCGCGCCGCCGCAGCACGCACTTCGTGCTGTACGTGCGCGCCAACGGCCAGGAACAGGCCCGGCTGGGGATCGTCGTCGGCAAGAAGTTCGCGCCGCGCGCCGCCGAGCGCAACCTGGTGAAGCGCATGGCGCGGGAACTGTTCCGGGGCCGGCAGGCCCAACTCGCGGGCCGCGACATTTTGTTGCGGCTCCAGGCCAAGTTTCCCCGCGCGGAGTTTGCCAGCCGGACCGCCGTCCGACAGGCATGTCACGCGGAAATCACCAGCCTGCTGGACGTTGCGGCGAAGCCTCTGCCCGCCGCACCCCCGGCCGCACCGCCTGCTGATCCTCCGGCCGAGCCGCCCGCGACGGCCGCCCCCGCCGCGCCCGCCTGACCATCCGCCATGAAGCGAATCCTGCTTGCCCTGCTGCGCATCTACAAGATCGCCTTGAGTCCGTACCTGGGCTCGCAGTGCCGCTTCCTGCCGACGTGTTCCGACTACGCCCGCGACGCCATCGTGCAACATGGCCCGGCGCGCGGCACCTGGATGGCCGCTTGCAGACTGTGCCGCTGCCACCCTTTCACTGCGGGCGGGTATGATCCCGTGCCCGAGCCTGAAACACACGGGAATGTCGCCACGGCGACCCCCGCCTCCGCCGCGCCAGGCCGCCCGCCTGTCACGGTCCGGCTCCCCAGACCCTGATTTCCTCCGACCATAGCGAGACATGGATATCAAACGCACCATCCTGTGGGTCATCTTCTCGATGTCCCTCGTGCTGCTCTACGACAACTGGCAGCGCGCCAACGGCCACGCGTCGATGTTCTTCCCGAGCACCAACACGCAGCAGGCTGCCACGGCCGGCGGCGCAAGCGGTGCCGCGGCCCAGGGCGACGTGCCCAAAGCCAATGCCACGGGTGCCTCGGCACCGGGCGCTGCCCCGGCTGCGCCGCAGGCGGCTGCCCAGCCGACAGGCGAGAAGGTCATCGTGACCACCGACGAGGTGCGCGCCGAGATCGACACGGCCGGCGGCATCCTCTCGCGACTCGAACTGCTGAACGAGCACGAGAAGGACGGCAAGCCGGTGGTGCTGTTCGAACGTGACGCCACGCGCACCTATCTGGCACGCTCGGGCCTGATCGGCGGCGACCTGCCCAACCACACCACCGTGTTCACGGCCACTCCTGGCCCGCGTACGCTGGATGGCAAGGACAAGCTGGAAGTCGTGCTGACTGCCGAGAAGGGCGGTGTGAAGTTTGTGAAAACTTACATCTTCCACAAGGGCAGCTACGTGGTGGATTCCCGCTTCGACGTGACCAACACGGGCACCGCGCCGGTATCGCCGACGCTGTACCTGGAACTGGCACGTGACGGCAGCAAGGTGGAGCAGTCGCAGTTCTACAGCACGTTCACCGGCCCGGCCATCTACACGGACGCGGACAAGTACCACAAGCTCAGCTTCGAAGACATCGCCAAGGGCAAGGCCAGCGTGCCGGCCGCGACCACCAATGGCTGGGTGGCGATGGTGCAGCACTACTTTGCCTCGGCCTGGATTCCGCAAACCGGCAAGCAACACAGCTTCTACGCCGAACAGATCGACCCCAACCTGTACCGCGTGGGCATCCAGCAGCCGCTGGGCCAGCTGGCCCCGGGCGCCACGGCGACCACCGATGCCCGCCTGTTCGCCGGTCCGCAGGAAGAGCGCATGCTCGAGCAGATCACCCCGGGCCTGGAACTGGTGAAGGACTACGGCTGGCTGACGATCCTGGCCAAGCCGCTGTTCTGGCTGCTGGAAAAGCTGCACGGCTTCCTGGGCAACTGGGGCTGGTCGATCATCGCGCTGACCGTGCTGATCAAGCTGGTGTTCTTCCCGCTGTCGGCTGCCAGCTACAAGTCGATGGGCAAGATGAAGGACCTGCAGCCGCGCATGACGGCCGTCCGCGAACGCCACAAGGGCGATCCGCAGAAGATGAACCAGGAGATGATGGCGCTGTACCGTACCGAGAAGGTCAACCCGCTCGGCGGCTGCCTGCCCATCGTGATCCAGATCCCCGTGTTCATCGCGCTGTACTGGGTGCTGCTGTCGTCCGTGGAAATGCGCGGCGCGCCGTGGCTGGGCTGGATTCACGATCTGTCGGTGCCGGATCCGTTCTACATCCTCCCGGTCGTGATGGCCGTCTCGATGTTCGTGCAGACCAAGCTGAACCCGACGCCGCCGGACCCCGTGCAGGCCAAGGTCATGATGATCATGCCGCTGGTGTTCTCGTTCATGTTCTTCTTCTTCCCGGCCGGCCTCGTGCTGTACTGGGTCGTGAACAACATCCTGTCGATCGCCCAGCAATGGCAGATCAACCGCATGCTCGGCAAGGGCAAGGCGGCAGCGACGGCCAAGGGCTGATTGCTGAGACATCTCTGAAAAAAACCCGGCCTAGCGCCGGGTTTTTTCATTGGGGCGTATGCTTATGCCCTGCATTTCGCACCAATACGCAGTGAAGGGGAACACCATGACGTGGTCGGCCACGCAATACGTGCAGTTCGAGGATGAACGAACCCGCCCGGTGCGGGATCTGGTGGGCGCCATTCCCACGCAACAGGCGAAGCGTGTGGTCGATATCGGCTGCGGCCCCGGCAACTCCACCGAGGTGCTGGCCGCCCGCTACCCGGATGCGGAAGCCACCGGGCTCGACAGCGATCAGGACATGGTCACCGCGGCGCGCAAGCGGCTGGCGGACATCCGGTTCGACATTGCCGACGTCGCCACCTGGAGCGACCCGGGCCCGTACGATGTGATCCTGGCCAACGCCGTGTTCCAGTGGGTACCCGACCACGCCACGCTGTTTCCGTCGCTGATCAAGAAGCTCGCCCCCGGAGGCAGCCTGGCGGTGCAGATGCCAGACAACCTCAATGAGCCGCCCCATCTGCTGATGCGCGACACCGCGATGAATGGTCGGTGGTCGCCCAAGCTGACCGCCGCAGCGGAAGCGCGCACGCCGCTGGCATCCGAGCGCTGGTATTACGAGTTATTGAAGCCGCACTGCACGCGCGTGGATATCTGGCGCACGATCTATCAGCATCCGCTCAAGGGTGGCGCGGCCGCGGTGGTGGAATGGTTCAAGGGCAGCGGGCTACGGCCATTCCTGGCACCGCTCGATGAAGCGGAAAAAGCCGATTACCTGCGCCAATACGAAGCAGCCATCGCCAAGGTACTTCCGGCTTTGCCCGATGGAACGGTGTTGCTGCCGTTCCCGCGTGTGTTCATTGTCGCTACGCGCTAGGGCCGTGGCACACCGCCTCGATGTTGTGTCCGTCAGGGTCCAGCACGAAGGCGCCATAGTAGTCGGGGTGGTAGATCTCCCGTAGCCCCGGCTTGCCGTTGTCGCGGCCGCCGGCGGCCATCGCAGCCTGGTAGAACGCATCCACGGCGTGGCGATTGTCCACGCGGAACGCTACGTGCACCGGCGGCTCGTTGGGCTTTCCGCTGGCGATCCAGAACTCGGGCTTGCCCGGCGGGCCAAAGCCGGCCACATCGGCACTGCCCGTTACGCTGGCCGGGAACTCCTTGCCGATCTCGAAGCCGATGGCGCCCAGCGCCGCCTGATAGAACGCACGACTTTTTGGATAGTCGCTGACATTGACGCCAGTGTGATCAATCATCGTTAGCTTTCGGTAAAAGTACCGCCACAGGCTGGGAAGACGTGTTTCATCAGGCCAGGTCCAGCACGCTCATCGTCGCGTTGAAGCGGCTCACCAACACCGCTTCGCCATGCACGTCCGCAAAGACGTCGGCCTCCACCACAATGATTGAACGGCCCGATTTGAGCACGTCGGCGCGGCAACGCAGCCGGTCGCTGCGCACCGCGCGAAGCAGGTTGATCTTGAACTCGGCCGTGACAACGTGGCGGCCGGTCTCGAGGATGGTCGTCGCAGCGGCACCAGCCGTGTGGTCGGCCATCGTCGCTTGCACGCCCGCATGGACCACGCCGCCATGCTGCAAGTGGCGCGGCGTGACAATCAGTTCAGACTCGCACCAGGCGGGCCCGCAATCCACCAGCCGGATGCCCACCTCACTCACAAACGCCGCCTGACGGAATCCCGCCTCGATGGTCTCGCGCAGCAGCAGTTTTTCCTGATCGGTCGACATGATCGGTCCTCTCGGCGACGGTGGTCCGGCAAGGGTGGCGATGAATGCATCCATGGCAGTCGCCATGAATGGGGCCATTGCAGCGCGAAAGCGTTGGGCCTGTCAATGCGTAGTGCGGCGCAACAGACACTTCCGGGCTAGCGAGCGTGCGCTATCGCCTACACTGGGAAAGGCACTGCATCGTCTTTCTTTCAATCACAGAGTCCGCTGCCATGAACGGCCCGCCTGCCTTGCACAGGAAGATGCGCCCGTCCGCCGCCTTCGTGGCGCTGGGCGAGGAGGGCCTGCGTGCCATCGCGGAGCGTATCGACACGTTGTTCCACCGTGACGACGTCGAAGACGTGCATGCACTGCGCGTGGCGGTACGACATCTGCGCGCCGTGACCTGGGCGTTCGGTCCGGTGCTGCCGCAGCGCGTCGAGGCACGATGGAAGCGGGCGCTTCGTGACGTGGCCGACGCCGCAAGCGAGGTGCGCGATTGGGATGTATTCCTTGCGGAAACGCTGGCTCCGGCATTGACGATGCAACCGCAGGACCCGGTGCTCGCGGCCCTGATCGACGTCGCGCAGGCGCGCCGCAGCCAGGCGCACGGCGCGATGACGGCAAGGTTGTCACAGTATCGACCGTCCCCATTGCCTACCCTGCATCGGGACTTGCTGCACATCGCCGCTGCCCCGTCAGGAGGTGGACGCCTGGGTGCCTTCGCAACGAAGCGCATCCGCAAGGCCCGCAACCGCACGCGAGAACTGGCGCGAGTTGCCCGCGACGGCGAGACCCGGCATGTACACAAGCTGCGCATCGGCAACAAACGGCTGCGCTACTCGATCGAGGCGCTCTCGGACGTCCTGCCGGGGCGCTACCGCAAACGGCTGCGCAAGAAGCTGGTGGCGCGGCAATCGGAATTGGGCGCGATCATCGATGGCGCCGTGGCGCGCCGCCTGATGTCCGAATGCCTGTCGGCGTGAGCCGCGCCAAAAACGATCTGCGACAATACCGCCTATGACTGCTACCCAGCTTCCTATTGCCGCGATCGCCACCGCGCCCGGTCGTGGCGGCATCGGCGTGGTGCGCGTGTCCGGGCCCGATGTCAGCGCCGTCATGCGCGCCGTCTGCGGACAGACGCTCAAGCCGCGACATGCCACCTACCTGCCGTTTCTCGATGCCCACGGTGGCGTGATCGACCACGGCCTCGCGCTGTACTTTGCCGCGCCCAACTCCTACACCGGCGAAGAGGTCCTGGAGCTGCAAGGCCACGGCGGCCCGGTCGTCATGCAGATGCTGCTGGCGCGCTGCCTGGATGCAGGCAAGGACATCGGCCTGCGCGTCGCGGAGCCCGGCGAGTTCACGCGCCGCGCATTCCTCAACGACAAGCTCGACCTGGCGCAGGCCGAGGCAGTCGCCGACCTGATCGAGGCCAGCACCGAGGCCGCCGCACGATCGGCGGCAAGGTCGATGGAAGGCGAGTTCTCCAACGCCATTCACGCCCTGGTGGAAAAAGTTATCCACCTGCGCATGCTGGTGGAAGCCACGCTGGATTTTCCGGAAGAAGAGATCGATTTCCTGGAAGCGTCCGACGCGCGCGGCCAGTTGGCCAGCATTCGCCACGACCTCGCCGGTGTCCTCAAGCAGGCGCGGCAGGGTTCGCTGCTGCGTGAAGGCTTGTCCGTCGTGCTGGCGGGGCAGCCCAACGTCGGCAAATCGTCGCTGCTGAACGCGCTGGCGGGCGCGGAGCTCGCCATCGTCACGCCGATTGCAGGCACCACGCGCGACCGCGTGCGCGAGACCATCCAGATTGACGGCATTCCATTGCACATCATCGACACCGCCGGCCTGCGCGACGATGCTGTCGACGAGGTGGAGCGCATCGGCATCGAGCGCACGTGGGATGCGATCCGTCGCGCGGACATCGTGCTGCATCTGGTCGACGCCACGGACTACATCGAACATGGCCTGTCGGAAATCGACGATCACATCGACGACCGTTTGAGCGGTCAGTTGCCGCCCGGCGCGCCGATCGTACGCGTGGTCAACAAGATCGACCTGGCACCCGCCGCGGGCGAGACGATGTTTGGCGGCAACCGCCCGCACGTGGTGGCCGCCAACGGACCGAACCCAACCGAGATCTGGATCTCCGCGCGCGCGGGCTCCGGCATCGAGCTGATGCGCCGCGAATTGCTGAGGCTGATTGGCTGGCAATCCGGGAACGAAGGCACGTTCCTGGCACGAGAGCGGCATCTGACCGCGCTTCGCAACGCGCAATCGCACCTCGACGTCGCCACGGAACGGTCGGCGCAGCAGGCGCAGGCGCTGGACCTGTTCGCGGAGGAACTGCGTCTCGCGCAGGACCACCTCAACAGCATCACGGGCGAATTTACCAGTGATGATTTGCTGGGGACGATCTTCACGCGGTTCTGTATCGGCAAGTGATGCGCCAGGACGCCAAGGCACGCCCGCTGACGGCGGGCGAGGTCGAGCTGGCCCGGCGGATGTTTGCCGACAGCATCGACTACACGCTGGTGCGCGTCCACAGCAAGAACTACGTGCCCTGGCAAGGCGGGAACTACATCATCACGCCGAACGGGGAAATCTACCTCGGCAGGAACCTGCGTCACTACACGGACTTCAGCGCGGCCGACCTGCCCGCGCAGGGGCTGTTCATCCACGAGATGACCCACGTCTGGCAATACCAGCAAGGCATCCATGTGCTGCTGGTCGGCGCCATCCAGCAGATCAGACACTTCCTGATCAGCAACCAGTACGCGTACACGCTGGAACCCGGAAAGACCCTTGCGTCGTACAACATCGAGCAGCAGGGCGATATCGTGCGCGACGCCTTCTTCGGCCAGCAAGGCATGCCGGCGCCTTATCCAGCCAGCGAGTACGTCGCCACGCTTGGTGATATTTCCAGATCGTCTGACGACAACTACGTGGCATAGCGCCCGCGCGGTGCGGGCCTGCCAAACTGGCGTCTTGCCTTTCCCCTTACTTCGTCTGTTGCTGCGCCTCGTACACCTGCAGGTTGCAGTAGGCCGCCTGCGCGATCGGCGTATCGATTGCGAACACTTTCGCGCGCCGTACCAGGTCGCCGACGATGTTCTCCGCTTCCAGTCGCGGTGCGTGCTGCGTGATATCGCGCGCCATGGACGCGGACCACTCCAGCGTTTCGTCCAGCAGACGTTTCTCCATCTGCGCCATCACCGCATCCGGAAGCGCGTGCCCCTCGGCGTTGGCGACGGCGGCGCACTCGGCCATGGCGCGGCGCATCAACCCCTTTCCATCCTGGGTCCGGCAGATCGCGCCGACCGTGCCACGCATCAGACAGGTCATCAGCGCGCCGGTGGCAATCATCATCCATTTGTTCCAAAGCGCCTGTTCGACGTCATCGGAAGTGGCCCGGGAACCCGGCGTGGTGCGAATCAGCGCGTGGAACGCTTCCACCAGCGGCCGCTGGCTGGCATCGCGGGCGCCGACGATCACGGTGTCGAGCGCGCCGTAGTGACCGATCGTGCCGTCGGCCTCGAGCATCGTTGCGATCTGCGATACCCCGCCCAGCACGCGCGCGCGGCCAAAGCGTGCATCGAGCCGGTCGTAGACGGACATGCCATTCAGGAATGGCAGAACGCCGGTGCGCGCGTTCATCGCGGGTGCGATGGCCTCCATCGCCGATTCCAGGTCGTAGCCCTTGCAGGCTAGCAGCACGAGATCGTAGTCAGGCCGCACGGTCGTGCTGTCCACGGTCTTCACCGGCTGCGCGAAGTTTCCCAGCTCACTTTTCACCACCAGGCCGCTCGCCGCCAGCTTCGCCGCACGCGCCGGGCGGACGAGAAACGTGACGTCCGCGCCAGCTTCGATGAGCCGGGCACCGTAATAGCCGCCGATGGCGCCTGCGCCAAGGACAAGGATCTTCATGGGTTGTCTCGCATGGTGGGTGAGTGCAGGCGCCCATAATACATGATGATCAACTTTTATTAAGGCCGTGAAATGATTGCCGCGTTGACTTGAACGAAGATGTAGCCGACCATCGACGCACATACATCAGACAGGTCGGAAGGACGGGAGCACACCATGCCACGCGTATCGAAAGCGGAGGCGGAGAAGAACCGCGAAATCATTGAGCAGGTATCGTCCCGGTTGTTCCGCGAGCAAGGATTCCACGGCATCAGCGTGGCAGACCTCATGGGCGCCGCAGGGCTGACGCACGGTGGCTTCTACGGCCATTTCGAATCGAAGGACGCGCTCGCGGCCATTGCTTGCACGCGCGCGTTCGAGGAATCCAGTGCGCGCTGGCGCAAGCGCGTGGACGAAGCGCCCGACAAGGCGACGGCATTGACCGGCCTGATCGAAGCCTACCTCTCCGCGCGCAACCGCAATGCGGCCGGTACGGGCTGCGCGGCACCTGCACTCGCCATCGATGTGGCGCGGGAGTCCGACGACAAGCCCGTGCGGGCGGCATACCAGACCGGAATCGAGAGCCTGCTGACCATCCTGGAGGGCATCCAGCCGGGTGACCATGCCGACGATCGCCGCGCGGGGGCCATCGCGCAGATGGCCACGCTGGTCGGCGCGATCGTCCTGGCGCGGGCCACGCAGGGCACGGCGCTGTCCAATGAAGTGCTGGCGGCGACGAAGTCCAGTCTGCTGGCGCATGTCGCCGAAAAATAGGCACGGTACACTTGCGGTTTGCTCCGCGCGCCCGCTCCGGGAGCGCGGAGCAACCTGTCGTTCATCGACGCATTCGACGCATTCGACGCATTCGGCGCATTTGTCGCATTCGTCGCCTTACCTGCCCTCAGCCGCCTCCCATGATGTCCCGTCTCCAGCAAACCCTCATCGCCATCGTCGCCGTGGTCGTTATTGGCATGTTGTGGTTTGTCGGCAATGACAAGGGTGACATCGTCCCCGTGGACACCGCCGCCGCACCGTCCGAGGCGGAACAGCCGGCCAGCGTGCCACGCGGCATTCCCCGCAACGGCACGCTGGACCCGATCAGCATCGACCCGAACCGTTCCGCCGACCTGCTGCCCCAGTATCCCGCCGATGCGCTGCTGGACGACTATCGCGACAATGCCGGCGCGGCCGATGATCGCTATCGCGGCAAGTACTTCATCGTGGAAGGCGTAGCCAGCGGCATCCGGCGCGATGCGGCCAAGGTATTCCTGGAAATCCGCACGAACGATCCGGGCCAGGTGGTCCGGGCGGACCTGCTGCAACAGCAGATCTGCGGCCCGGCAGGCCGCACGTGCGAGGTGGAGGCCCGCGCCACGATGGTCCGGCGCGGACAGAAGGTGGCCGTGGAATGCACCGGCGCAGGCTTGGGCGAAGGCGGCACGCCGCTGCTGGCCGACTGCCTGCTGCGCGGCGGCGCAAACTGAATGCGCGCCCCGGATACCACGCATTCGTCTCTTTTTATCTGACGGCCCGGTTTTTCCCCTCTGTTTCCCGCTTTGCCCGGCCATGCCTGCGCCTACAGTACGCAGGCATGCTGCCGGCAATGCGCCCCTCATCCGAGTCCGGGCGGCCGGCGCCCTCGCCGACGCGATCCAGGACACATGATGAAGAGAGCAACGATTGCCGCCGCGCTGGCCCTGCTGGCCACAGGCTGTTCCACCTACCAGGCGGTGACGCCGGTCGACCGCGCGGGCCAGCCCGATCCCATCGCCGGCTACCAGCCCGGTGCCTATGGCGGCCCGGCGCAGTTCCGCGTGGATGGCAACCAGATGATCGGCGCCGACGGCGCGCTGTTTTGCGTGATCACCAACCAGGTGAATGGCAACGCCTACCTGGAAGACTTCGCGGCATCGCTGCGCGCACGCAACTTCGAGGTAAAGATGTTGCCGCCGTACGCCTCCGTGGCGTCGTGCCCGATGACGGCGACCTACACCGCCCAGCGCCAGACCTTCCTGACGCCGTTCCTGGTGTCCGCCGACATCACGGTCTTCCGTAACGGCGAGCGCGTCGGCAAGGCCATCTACAACGCCAACCGCAGCGCGGGCGGCGTGAACCTGAGCCACCTGATCCAGCCCGGCATGAAGATCGAGGAACTGGTCGACCAGCTGTTCCCGGGCCTGAAGCCGCAACCCGCGCCGGAACAGGCGGCACCGGCTACGCCAGCGCCTGCATCGGCACAAACCCCCGCCGCCTGAACGTCACCTTGAACGTCGCCTCGAGCGCCGGCCGCGCGCTTCGCACAGGCGGGCATCCGGCCCGCCTGCCCCCTGACAGCCGTCAGGCCAGCCTGAACACCTCGACCGCCTGGCTCAGCTCCTGCGCCTGATGGTGCAGGCTTTCGGCGGCGGCGGCGGCTTCCTCGACCAGTGCGGCATTCTGCTGCGTGGTCGTATCCATCTCCGCTACGGCACTGCTGACCTGCGCCAGCCCCTGGGACTGTTCGCGCGAGGCAACGCTGATATCGCTCATCAGCGCGGCAATGCCTTCCACGCGGCGCACCATGTCGTCGATCGCCGTACCCGCCTGCTGCACGGCCTCGTTGCCGGACTTCAGGTCCGTCACCGTTCGCTCGATCAACTGCTTGATCTCGCCGGCCGCGTTGGCGCTGCGTTGCGCCAGGCTGCGTACCTCGCCCGCCACCACCGCGAAGCCACGGCCGTGCTCGCCCGCGCGGGCGGCTTCCACGGCGGCGTTCAGCGCCAGGATGTTGGTCTGGAAGGCGATGCCGTCGATCATGCCGATAATGTCCACCACCTGCTGTGCGTTGCGATGGATATCGGCCATGGTATCCACCACACGTCCCACGGTGCTGCCGCCGGCGCGTGCCGCGTCGGCCGCGCTGGCCACCGCCGAGTTGGCGTCCTGGGCGTTGTCGGCGTTCTGCTTCACGGTGGCGGCCAGTTGCTCGATGCTCGCCACGGTGCGCTCCAGGCTGCCGGCCTGCGACGCGGTGCGCGCCGACAGGTCCGCATTGCCGCTGGCGATCTGGCTCGTGCTGCCAGCAATGGCGCCCACGCTGCCGCGCACCTTGTCGACGATGTCGGACAGGCCCTGGCCCACGCCGTCAATCGCCCGCATCAGTGCGCCGATCTCGTCGTTGCGCGCGTTGTCCAGCCGGGCCGTCAGATCGCCCGACGCCAGGCGCGATGCCGCACCCGCCGCATGGGCCAGCGGCTGGCTGACCATCCGGCGCAGCAGCCACCAGAACGCGGCGGATACCGCCAGCGCCACCAGCAGCCCGGCGGCCAGGAATCGATTGCGGCTCGCCACCAGTTCGTCGCGAAGCGATGCCATGGGCACCGTGCCGGCAATCAGCCATTGCCAGTCGGGGTAGGTCACGAAGGCGGTCATCCGTTCGATGGCGGGTCCGTTGCCGAGCGCCACGGCGCCGACCAGCACCCCATCCCTGGCCGCAATCATGTCGCGTACCCAGGTCTTGCCGTCCGCATCCCTGGCGTCGATCTGCACGGATCCTTCGCTGCCGGTGCGGTCGACCAGCACCTTGCCCTGGTCCGCACCCGCCTTGGCGTCGATCACCAGGAAATGGCCGTCGCCATTGATGGTCTTGCGGCGGATGCGGTTCTTCAGCATCGCCAGCTCGGATTCGACGTTCACGCCAACATACAGCGCGCCGACGATCTTGCCGGCGGCATCGCGCACGGGTTCGTATTTGCTCATGTAGGGCTTGCCGAACAGCCAGGCCAGCGAGCGATACGACTTGCCGGAAGAGACCGCCGCATACGCCGGGCTGGCCCGGTCCAGCAGCGTCCCCACGGCGCGCTCGCCGTTCTGCTTCTTGAGGGAGGTGGTCACGCGGATGTAGTCATCACCGGTGCGTGCAAACACCGTGGCGACCACGCCACCGGTCGTGGCAAAGAAGCGATCCGGCACCTCGAAGCTGTTGTTGAGCACCGCGTCGCCGCTGCGGAAGGCCGGTGTGGCCTTGCCCGCCACCTCCACGGTCTGGGAGGCATCCACCGCGTATGGGCCGGGCAACACGGCCGCAAAGCTCAGCATGAAGCGATCCGCTTCCTGCAACATGGTGTCGTCGAGCTGGCCGACGAGTTCGCGCAGGGTCTGGCTTTCGGCGGTGATGGCGTCACGCGCCTGCGCCTCGAGCTGGCGCATGCTGCTGAACGACAGCGCCAGCGCATAGGCGCCGAACGCGACGATCTGGACGGCGAGCACGACCAGCGCGATGCGCGTGCCGATGCTCCAGCCGCCAGCAATCGCGCGCGCTCGACCGGCCGGCGAGGGTCGGGATAGAGAGTAAGAAGACAAGGGGCGCTCCGTGGCATTTCCATGCACCTCATGGACGCATGGGCAACGCCCGCTCTTTCGGCAGGTCGTCACATCGCAGATAACGGATTCGCCTTGGCCCGGCTTGAATTTCAGGGAGCGCTTAATCTAGCCGCGGATAACGCTTCCCGCGTTTTGTCGGTCTTGCATCACATTGCGACGATTCGATCGACAGCCAAAGGGCGGCGCACCAGGGGTCCTTCTTGAGGGAGCAACTTGCCGGCGCGCGCCACGGAAAAACAATCGGCTGACTGGCGGCTCAGCTATCCAGCCGCCCCAGGCGAACCACGGTGACGCCGGGGCGTAGCTGCCGCAGGGACGGCATCACGAGCACGCAGTTCGGGTACGGGGTCGTCACGGGCTGGCCGTCGCGCCAGCCAATCACGGTGCCGGCCTCGGCAAACGTCTCCAGCCCGGTGTAGGCACCGGCAAAGCGGAAGTCCATGCTGGCAGCCACCACGGGCTCGGTCACCCGCACCACGCGCTGGGCGGCCGGCAGCGGACGCAGCCAGCCGGCGGGCAGATCCGCTGCCTCCACGATGCCCGCGTTAAGCAGGAAGCGGGCAGTGCAGTCGCGCGCCACATCCACGGCGCCCGCCTCCCAGTGCTGGCCGCATTCCACGAGCAGCGCATTGCGCGGGCTGGCCGGATCGCCAAAGTCCGCGTAGTCGCGCATGCGACGGCCCTCGGGGTGCCCCTCGTCGACGATGATGTCCGCCGGCGCGCCGAGCGCCTTCGACAGCGCGATGCCCTTGTCGAGCGGACCCGACACGATCAGCGGCCGGCTCTTCTCGTGCATCGAGTGCAGGTCCAGCAGCAGGTCCACGGTGTCGATGACAGGACGCATCGCGCGTGCACGGCGCAGTTCGGACGAATCCTGCGTGGTGTCGTCCAGCACGGCGGCGGTCCAGACGCGGTTGAAATCCTGGTCGACGAAGCGCGATGCGTCGGGCCGGGCCGCGTCAAAGCGTGCGTAGGCATCGACGTTCGCGAACGCCAGCGTCAGCCGGCCGAGGCGCGGACGCAGGCCGTGCTCCAGCAGGCCGGACACGGCAATGGCACCGCAGACCTCGTTGCCGTGTGTCAGCGCGTTGATCATCACATGCGGGCCCGGCAGGCCGCTGTCGAACGTGTGCACGTAGGCGATGCCGGTGTTGCCCTCGGCATGGGGCCGGATGTCGGGAAACCCGACCTCGACCGGATAAGCGTCAAAGAAAGGAGGCGACTGCGTCATAGAAACGTCCTTGTATGGCTCGCTTATCTTTACTCGTGGATATCGGCGGCTTGCACGATCGTGCGGTAGCGGCTCGTTTCGCGCTTGATGAAGCTGCCGAACTGGGCCGGGTTCGCGGGCGCCACTTCCACGCCGGCTTCCGCCAGCTTCTTGCGTACGTCCGGCAGGGCCAGCACGGTCTGCATTTCCGTATTGAGGCGGTCGATCACGGGGCGTGGCGTCGCGGCCGGTGCCATCAGGCCGAACCAGACCCCCATGTCCACACCCTTGAGCGCCGGGGTTTCCGCCAGGGCCGGCACGTTCGGCGCCACGCTGGCGCGCTTGGCCTCCGTCACGCCGTAGACCTTCACGCGGCCAGCCTGGATATGCGGCAGCGCGGAGGACAGCACCATGACAGCCAGGTCGATCTGGCCGCCGAGCAGGTCGGTGGCCATCGCCGAGGCGCCCTTGTACGGCACGTGCGTGATATTGACCTTGCCTTGCTGCTTGATCAGCTCGCCAGCCAGGTTCAGCGGCGTGCCCACGCCCGACGACGCGTACGACAGCTTGCCCGGCTGCGCCTTGGCCAGCGCGATCAGCTCGCCCGCGTCCTTGGCCGGCAGTTGCAGCTTGCCCACCAGCACCATCGGCTGCGTGCCGACAAAAGTGATCGGCGCGAGGTCGCGCTCGCCGTCATAGCGCACCGCCGAGTTGGTCAGCCGGGCGATGGAAACCTCGCTGCCCGAGCCCATCAGCAACGTATAGCCATCGGCTTCCGCCTTGACCACCTTCTGCGCGCCGATCGTGCCGCCGGCTCCGCCGAGGTTCTCGATCACCACGCTCTGCCCAAGCCGTTTGGCCAGTTCCGGCGCCACGGTGCGCGCCACCAGATCCACGCTACCGCCGGCCGTGTAGCCCACTACCAGCGTGATCGGCTTGGTCGGATAGTTGCCGGCCGCGGTGGCAGCCAGTGCACAACAGCTCAGGGTGGCGGCGACGGCCGCGCGCAGCAGGGTTTTCATGATTTCTCTTCCGGCAGTGGTGTGGATGTTGTCCGGCGATGGTAGAGAGCGTGGGCCGCCGCGACATGCGGCTTTGGCAACGCGGGTTGCCGTTTCGGCAATGGTCCGCGATGGTGCATCGGCGCGCACAAAAACGGCCTCCGCCACGGCGTGCCGCGCCCGGACCGGCGCGAGGGCCCGGAGCGCGGAAAAAGGCGTCAGCCGCCGAGGCCGATAGCGGCGCGCCAGAACGCCTCGGCCAGTGGCCGCATCGTCGCGCGCGGGCGGTAGAGGCGGATTTCCAGCGCCAGGTCGGCGGGGTCGCCGCCCTGCACGTCGGCACGCACGAGGCGGCCTGCATGCAGGTCGTCGGCGATCATCCGCGCCGGTAGCCAGGCCAGTCCCATCTTCTGACGCACCATCTCATGCACCGATTCGGCGAAGTCGCTGATCGCGATGACATCGAGGCGGCTGGCAAGCTTGCGGCGCGCAATCTCCTGGTTGACCATCCGGCCCATCGTCAGCGTCTCGGCATAGGCGATCATCGGCACCGGTGCGGCACGCGTGCCAGCCTTGGGCCCTTGCAGGCGATGCGCGGGACCGCCGCGCGCATCGGCGGCAGCCACGCAGACCAGCCGCTCCACGCCCACCGGATGAAACATGTAGCGGGCATCGTCGAGCATCACCGGCAAGTCGTGCGGGCTGTAGCAGAGCAGGAAATCGGCGTCGCCCTCGGTGAACATCTCCATCGCATCGTGCGTGGCATGGGTCGTCAGCCGCGTACGAAAGCCGGCGCCGGCCGGGTCGTCACGCAGCGCCTCGCGCAGGCTGGCCAGCCATGCCGGCACCATCGATCGGGCGAGCGTCTTGCCCGTGGCAATGGTAAGCGTGCTGGCATCGGCGCGATGCGCCGCGCGTAGCGACAGGCGTGCTTCGTCGAGTGTGCGCAGCGCCGATTGGGCGGCTTCGAGAAACTGCCGCCCCTCGGTGGTCAGGCGCACGGGGAAAACGCTGCGATCGATCAGCGGCGCGCCGGCCCAGACCTCAAGCGCCTGCATGCGGCGGCCAAATGCTGGCGGCGTGACGTTACGCAGCTCGGCAGCGCGCGCAAGGCTGCCGGCCTGGGCCAGGCAGACGAAATCTTCGAGCCAACGGGTGTGCATGGGGACGGAGGGCGGTGAGGGGACATTGTACGTGGCTGTCATCGCCGACGACTGGCCAATCCGTCAGTGTTTGACGGCTCAGTTTTCCCACCCGTATCGGGGCGAACCCTCAGTTGTCAGTCCTTGCGTTGACGGCGCAAAATGTCCCCGCGCCGGACAGTCGCATCATGACGTGATACGACGCCAGCGTCCCGCGGAAGAGGCGGGAAGCGGAGAGGGCGGGAAAATGCGGTGCGGCACGGATGCCCGTCAGGCCTCGTGGGTCGGGGCATCCGAAGACCGCCGCGCGCGACAGGTTTCACGCGCATTCTGCAGGGCAATCGGGGCCCCGCAATTTAGAAGAACCCTTCGAATATTCACCTTGTGAAACGGCCGGGCGCGTAGATAGGCTTCGTACAGCTGTTTCAAGCATCCGTATGCCGACAGAGCACGGAGCAAAACGGTCGTGGAATGTTCTGCAGGGATCCACAGCGATAACTTTGCGAGAGACACCCATGAAGACCGGCAAAAGCACGGCAGGAGATACCAAGGCGCGGATTCTGGATGCGACCGAGAAGCTGTTCATCGAAGTCGGCTACGAAGGGACATCCTTGCGGCAGGTAACGTCGCGCGCGATCGTCAATCTGGCCGCCGTCAACTACCATTTCCGCAGCAAGGAAATCATGATGCAGTCGGTGCTTGGCCGCCGGCTGGATCCCCTCAATGCGCGCCGACTGGCGTTGCTCGATGCGTGCGAAGCGCGTTGGCCTGGCAACGAGATCTGCTGCGAGCGCGTCATGGGGGCGCTCTTTGTGCCCGCGCTGCAGATGGCGCGACAACCCGAAATCGGCGGCCCCTCGTTTCTGCGCCTGCTCGGGCGCGTGTATTCGGACACCTCTCCATTCATTCAGTCCTACCTGATTGGGCACTACGCGCCCGTGTTCGGCCGCTTCTTCGAAGCATTCTCCCGCGCGCTGCCGGAAGTGCCTCGCCAGGAACTGGGCTGGCGTCTGCATTTCGCGCTCAAGGCCCTTGCAGGCGTGCTGGCTGGCGATGAACTCGGCAACCTCATGCCGACGTTCACGCAAGGCAGGCATATGAGCGATGCGCACCTGCTGGCGCATCTGACGTCGATGGTGGTGGCGGCCCTCAAGGCCCCCGCGCCCGAGATCCGGCAGCTCGACGCGCTGCAGGATGTGGTCGAAATCGGCGAGGCCCAGCAGGCCGACGATCAGGCCCATATTGCCGCGCTGGCCGACACCGTGCGGAACGAAGCGCACCAGGCCGCGATAGCGACTGCCGCCGTCGTGGGTCGTGCCCGCCGCGGTGCGCGTACCGTCCGCAACGAGGGCGCAACGCGATCGGCCACTGCCAGCCTGACCGTGCGTCGCGAGCACTGCCCGACCTTCCCCAGCAATCCGCTCGACGACTGGATGCGCACCCGCTCCAGGACATAGCCACGCGCGGCGGTCTCCATGCGAGCCACCGCACGGCCGATAACCGAAGCCATCAACGCAAAAAGGGCGAAGCCGAAGCTTCGCCCTTTTTGCATGCTGCCGACGCGATGCCTACTGCGTCGTGGTGCCTTGCGGCGGTGTCGCCTGTGCCACGGGTCCGCTCTCGTTCAGTCCGCCGCCAAGCGCGCGATAGAGATCGATCGCGTTGACCAGCCGCAACTGGCGCGCCTGCACCAGTGCCTGCTCCGCCGTGAACAACTGGCGCTGCGCGTCGAGCTCGTCCAGATAGCTGGCCACGCCGCTGCGGAAGCGCAAGCGCGACAGCTCGTACCGCGCTGACTCGGCGTTGCGCTGCTGCTCCTGGCCCGATACCTGTTCTTCCAGCGTGCCGCGCGCCACCAGTGCATCCGCCACTTCGCTGAAGGCCACCTGGATGGTCTTCTCGTAGTTGGCGATCTGGATGTTCTTGCGGACGTTGGCCACGTCCAGGTTCGACAGGTTGCGGCCATAGTCGAAGATCGGCAGCACCAGTTGCGGCGCGAAGGACCACGCGTGCGTGCCGGCGTCGAACAGCCCCGAGAAGGTCGGGCTGATGGTGCCGGCGCTGGCCGTCATCGTGATGCGCGGGAAGAACGCCGCACGCGCCGCGCCGATGTTGGCGTTGGCGGACAGCAGCTCCTGCTCCGCCTGGCGAATGTCGGGGCGCTGTGTCAGCAGGTCCGAAGGCAGGCCTTCGGGGATGTCGCTGATGATCCGCTCGTCCGACAGACGCATCGGCTCCGGCAGGTTCGGGATCTGGGCGATCGGCTTGCCGACCAGCACCTCGAGCGCGTTCTGCGCCTGCGCGCGCTGGCGGGCCAGCTGCGCGGCGGCGACCCGGGCCTGGGCCACCAGCGACTCGTTGTCGCGCAGGTCCAGCGCGGACGTCGCGCCCGCGTCAAACCGCTTCTGGGCCAGCTCGAACGTGCTCTGGCGTGCCGTGAGGGAATCGCGGGCCAGTTCGTATTGCTCGGCGAAGGCGCGCTCCGACAGATAGGCCTTGGCGACCTCCGATACCAGCGAGATATACGCGGCGCGGTGCGCTTCCTCGGTGGCGAAGTACTGCGCCAGCGCGGCATTGGACAGGCTGCGCACGCGGCCGAAGAAGTCGAGCTCCCACTGCGTCACCGACAAGCCCACCTGATAGGTGTTGCCCGTGGCCGACTGAACGAGCGGCGTCTGCGATCCGAGCGCCGTGCCGCGCGTGAAGCTGGCGTTACCGTTCAGCGTCGGCAGCAGGTCCGCGCGTTGCACACGATACAGCGCACGGGCTTCCTCGATCCGCAGCGCGGCCTGGCGCAGATCGCGGTTGTTCTCGAGCGACGTCGCGATCAGGCCTTGCAGGCGCGGGTCGCGGAAGAACTCGCGCCAGCCGATATCGGTGGCGCGGCGCGTCTCGCCGCTCTTCACTTCGGCGGTTGCATAGCCTTCCGGCGCGGCCGGGTAGCCGCCGGCCACCGGCGGGGCGGGGCGGTCATAGTGCGGCGCCATCGTGCAGCCGCTCAGTACGCCCGCCACCAACAACAATGTGGTCAGTGTCTTGGTCATAGTCAGATTTTCTCCTGGCCGTCGACGTTAGCCTCGAGGCGCGCCTGCTCCAGCTTGCGCTGACGCTCGCTGCCCTTGAACCAGCCACGCACCACGACGAAGAAGACCGGCACCAGGAAGATCGCCAGCAGCGTGGCCGTGATCATCCCGCCCATCACGCCCGTACCGATGGCGCGCTGGCTACCCGAGCCCGCGCCGGTGGCAATCGCCAGCGGCAGCACGCCCAGGATGAACGCCATCGACGTCATCAGGATCGGGCGGAACCGCAAGTGCACCGCCTCCAGCGTGGCTTCGATCAGGCCCTTGCCTTGCGCCTGCAGATCCTTGGCGAACTCCACGATCAGAATGGCGTTCTTCGCCGACAGGCCGATGGTCGCGATCAGGCCCACCTTGAAGTACACGTCGTTGGGCATGCCGCGCATCGTCACGCCGAGCAGTGCGCCCAGCACGCCGAGCGGCACCACCAGCAGCACCGCGACCGGAATCGACCAGCTCTCGTACAGCGCCGCCAGGCACAGGAACACGATCACCAGCGACAGCGTATAGAGAATCGGCTCCTGCGATCCCGCCAGGCGTTCTTCGTACGACTGGCCAGACCACTCGAAGCCGAAGCCCGGCGGGAGCTTGGCAAAGTTCTGCTCCATTTCGCGCATGGCCTCGCCCGTGGACTTGCCCGGTGCGGCCTGACCGGCGATCTTCACCGCCGGCATGCCGTTGTAGCGCTCCAGGCGCGGCGAACCCATGATCCACTGCGACGTGGCGAACGACGCGAATGCCACCATGTCGCCGTTGGCATTGCGCACGCGCAGCTTGGTCAGGTCATCGGGCAGACGGCGGTCCGCACCATCGGCCTGCACGATCACGCGGCGCACGCGGCCTTCGTAGATGAAGTCATTCACGTACGAGGAACCGAAGGCAATGGTCAGCGTGGAGTTGATGTCCGCCACCGACACGCCAAGCGTGCGCGCCTTCTCGCGATCGATGTCGATCTTGAGCTGCGGCGCATCTTCCTGGCCTTCGGGGCGCACGCCCATCAGTGCCGGCGACTGCCCAGCCATCCCGAGCATCATGTTCCGCGCTTCCATCAGCTTGGCGTGGCCCTGGCCGGTACGGTCCTGCAGGCGGAAGTCAAAGCCCGAGGAATTGCCCAGCTCGGCGATCGCCGGCGGATTCAGCGGGAAGATGATCGCGTCCTTGATGAACGACAGCGTGCCAAACGCACGACCGACCAGCGCCTGCGCCGTTTCGTCCGCGCCGGTGCGCTCCTTCCAGTCCTTCAGGCGCACGAACGCGATACCACCGTTCTGGCCACGGCCGAAGAACGAGAAGCCCGCGACCGTGATCATCTGGTCCACCACCTTGGATTCCTTCTGCAGGTAGTAGTCCTCGATCTGCTTGAGCACGCCGATGGTCCGCTCCTGCGTGGCGCCCTGCGGCAGCTGCACCACGGTGATCATGTAGCCCTGGTCTTCATCAGGCAGGAACGACGACGGCAGCCGCTTGAACAGCACCACCACGCCAGCGATGATGACCAGGTAGATGATCAGGTAACGGCCCGAGCGCTTGAGGATGCGCGCGACGATCCCCTGATAGCCAGTGGATGCCGTGGCGAACGTGCGGTTGAACCAGCCGAAGAAACCCGTCTTCTCGTGATGATGGCCAGCCTCGACCGGCTTGAGCAGGGTTGCGCACAGCGCCGGGGTCAGCGTCAGCGCCAGCACCGCCGAGAACGCCATCGAGGCGATCAGCGACAGCGAGAACTGGCGATAGATGTTGCCAACCGAGCCGGAGAAGAACGCCATCGGCACGAACACCGCGGTCAGCACCAGCGTGATGCCGACGATGGCGCCGGTGATCTGGCCCATCGCCTTGCGCGTGGCGTCACGCGGCGAGAGACCTTCCTCGCTCATGATCCGCTCGACGTTCTCCACCACCACGATGGCATCGTCCACCAGGATACCGATCGCCAGCACCATGCCGAACATTGTCAGCACGTTGATCGAGAACCCGAACGCGAGCAGCGCGCCGAACGTACCCAGCAGCGCGATCGGCACCACCAGGGTCGGGATCAGCGTGGCACGGAAGTTCTGCAGGAACAGGTACATCACCAGGAACACCAGCACCACGGCTTCGAGCAGCGTCTTGACCACTTCCTCGATGGAGATCTTGACGAAGGCCGAGGTGTCGTACGGCACGCTGAACTCGTAGTCCGCCGGGAAGTACTTGGCAAGCTCCTCCATCTTGGCGCGCACGGCCGTGGCCGTGGCCAGCGCGTTACCGGTCGGCGCGAGCTTGATGGCGATGGCGGATGCCGGCTTGCCGTTGGTACGGGCCAGCGTCGAGTAGTCCGCGCCGCCCAGTTCCACGCGGCCCACGTCCTTGATGCGCACCGACGAACCGTCCGGATTGACCCGCAGCAGGATGTTGGCGAACTGCTCCGGCGTGGTCAGCCGGCTTTCCGTGTTGACGGTGGCGTTGAGCTCCGTGCCCTTGGGCGACGGCGTGCCGCCCAGCTCGCCCACGGCAACCTGGATATTCTGCTCGGCGACGGCGGCGGTCACGTCCAGCGGCGTCAGGTTGAACCCGGTCAGCTTGGCCGGGTCCAGCCAGATCCGCATGGCGTACTCGGTGCCGAACAGGTCGGCCGAGCCCACGCCAGGCACGCGGCGGATGGAATCCACCACCTGCGCGGAGACGAAGTTGCCCAGCGCGATCGCGTCCGAATTGCCTGACTTGGACGAGACCGTGATGAACATCATGTAGTTGTTGCCGGCCTTGTCCACCTTCACGCCTTGCTGGCGTACCTCGGCGGGCAGACGTGCTTCCACGCGCTTCAGGCGGTTCTGCACTTCCACCGAGTTCAGGTCGACGTTGGAGCCGGGGGCAAACGCGATGTTGATCGACGCCAGCCCGGACGCCTCACTGGTCGACTCGTAATACAGCAGGTTCGGCGCGCCGTTCAGTTCCTGCTCGATCACGGACACCACCGAGTCCTCGATGGTCTTGGCGGACGCACCGGGGTAGCTCGTGGTCACCGAGATGATCGGCGGAGCGATGTTGGGGTACTGGGCGATCGGCAACTGCAGGATCGCCAGCAACCCGCCCAGCGCGATGATCAGCGCGAGCACCCACGCGAACACCGGCCGGTCGATAAAAAACTTGGCCATGAATCTGGCTCCCTATGTATGGCGATTACGCTGTGGTTAGCCGTGCTTGGCAGGTGCCTGGTTGCTGGCTTCGGACTTGCTGTTGTCCTTGGCGCTGCCCTTGTCGGCTTCCTGCGGCGCCACGCCGGACGCCGGTGCCGCCGGAGCGGCCGCGGTCTGCGGCGCCTGGAACGGCACGGCCTTGGCGGGCGCGCCCGGCCTGATCTTTTGCAGGCCTTCCACGATGACCTTTTCACCACCCTTCAGGCCTTCGGTGACGATCCAGCGGTCACCAATCGCCTGCGGCGCCTTGACCGGCACGGCAGCCACCTTGCCATCCGTACCCACCACCATCACGCTGGCGCCCTGGGCGCTGCGGATCAGTGCGCGTTGCGGGACGGTCAGCGCGTTCTCATCCACGCCCTGTTCGATCTTCACGCGCACGAAGGTGCCGGACAGCAGTTCGCGTTTCGCGTTCGGAAACTCGGCGCGCAGCGTGATCGAACCAGTGGTCGGGTCGACGGTCATGTCCGAGAACAGCAGCTTGCCGGTCTGGCCATACTCGCGCTCGCCGCCCTCGGGGAAGAGGTGCACGCGCGCGCCGCCGTTGACGCCCTTGACCGCACCGGACTCGATCGCCCGGCGCAGGCGGGCCACTTCCGAGGCCGGCTGCGTGAAGGTCACCCAGATCGGGTCGACCTGCTCCACGGTCGTCAGTCGCGTGGCCTCGCCCTTGCCGACGAGCGCGCCTTCGGTGACGAGTGCGCGGCCCGCACGGCCGGAGATCGGCGCGGTGACGGTGGTGTAGCCCAGGTTGATCTGGGCCGTGGTGACAGCCGCCTTGGCGGCGGCGATGTCGGCGTTGGCCTGGCCGGCGGCGGCCACGGCCTCGTCATATTCCTGTTTGCTGACGGCGTTCACGGCCACCAGCGGCTTGTAGCGCTCGGCCTTCTGGCGGGCGGACACCGCATTGGCCTCCGCGCGCTCCAGCTGGGCCTTCGCCGAGGCCAGCTGGGCCTGGTACGGGGCCGGATCGATGCGGAAGAGCACCTGCCCGGCCTTGACCTCGCCGCCTTCGGCGTAGTTGCGGGACAGGACAATGCCTTCCACGCGGGCGCGCACTTCCGCGGTACGGACGCCTTCCAGGCGGCCCGGCAGTTCATTGACAACGGCGACGGCGGACGGTGTGACGGTAACAACACCCACTTCCGGTGGCGGCATGGCGCCGCCTTGCGGGGCCTTCTGGCCACAGGCAGACAACGCCAGGACCGCCAGGGCGGCGGCAACGCAACGGATACGTTGGGACTTCCTCATCGATAACCCCATGATGGCAATTTGAGATCTGCCGCATTGCCCCAAACCTTGGGTCAGGGCAGACGCGACCCGGGGGCGGGACGCGGCGGCAAAACAGGTCATGCTGGTCACGGCACGCCGCGCATCGTTATCGGCGGCGAGCCAGACCATTACTTGAAAACAGGCAGGATTGGCCTGGCGCTCCGGCAGGCGGTGGCGTCACCTGGCGTACAGGACGTCACAAGATTCGGGCTGGCCGGATGCCAGGCGAGGGCGTAGTATATATACATTCAAGCATGTATGTTAAGCCCCTGCGAGCATTCCGGCGCCTTCTGCAACACTTTGGTAACCGGTTTCTCTTGTCGATTTGGGATACCTGTGAGCAAGAATGTTGCCGACGGGTTAGGATGCGCCCCGCTGGCACCCGCGGTGACAGCAAGAAAGAGAGAGTCATCACGGATTCCCACGCGGCGATGACACAAGGAGACCTGGGCGGCGTTGCCGCTGGCAGGAAGAGGAAATGGTCAGACGTACCAAGGAAGAAGCACTCGAGACGCGCAACCGGATACTGGATGCGGCGGAAGCCGTGTTCCACGCCCGCGGCGTGGCGCGCCCGTCACTCGCCGATATTGCCGAAGCGGCCGGCGTCACGCGCGGCGCCATCTACTGGCACTTCAAGAACAAGAGCGACGTGTTCGCGGCCATGTGCGACCGCGTCAACCTGCCCGTCGAGGCGCTTTGCGCGCCCGAGCGGCTTGCGTTGCAGGAAGACCCGCTCGGCGGCATTCGCGACATCTGTGCCTTTGTCTTCCGGCAGACCGTCGTGAACCCGCAGTGGCGCCGGGTGTTCGAGATCATTTTCCACAAGTGCGAGATGGTGCAGGACAACGGCGCCATCTTCGAGCGCCAGCGCCAGTCTCATCAGGAAGGCCTGGTCAAGATGCATGAGCACTTGCGCCTTGCCATCGAGCGCGGCCAGCTTTCCGCCGACCTGGACCTGCCGCTGGCCGTCAATGCGTTCCACGCGGCAATCGGCGGCGTCCTGGCGCACTGGCTGTTTTCCCCGGAAGACTTCGACCTGAATCACCACGCCGAGCGCCTGGCCGACGCGTTCATCGATACGCTCAGGCTGTCACCCGCCCTGCGCAAGGGCTACGTGCCGCGCCCGATGGCCCCGCTCGACGCGGAAATGGCATCGTTCTGCGATCACCAGCAAGCGACACAAACCCATCAGGAACTGGCCGAGTAGGCCCAGCCTCCTCCCTCAGCCCCGCAACGCCTCGCGCCAGCGCGCGAGGAAGGCTTTCTTGCGCAGCGCATCCTGCGCGGCCAGCAGGCCCGGCCCCACGCTGATCGGCTTGAGCGCATAGCCGAGTCGCTCCGCCAGGGCATTGGCGGTATGCGTGCTGTCCGTATCCGTGCGGATCGTATAGAGCTGGGACGTGGACTTGCCCAGGAACCCCTGACCGTCGCGCGACAACAGGAAGTCCAGCCATAGCCGCGCTGCGTTGGGCCGTGGCGACTGCCGCGCGATGAAGGCCACGCGCGACATCACCAGCGTGTAGTCCCGCGGTGCAATCACGCCGATCGCGGCGCCGCGCTCCATCAGCGACAGCGCGTACGAACCCAGCAGGTTGTAGCCGAGCACCAGTTCCCCGCTGGCGATGCGCTCGATCATGTCCGCCGTCGACGCCGACAACTGCACCTGGGCGCGCCCCAGCGCCTGCGCCAGGTACCAGAATTCGCTGCCCATGCGGGCATCCTGCTGCGCCAGCAGGTAGCCCACGCCAGATCGCTCCACATCGTAGGTAATGACTTTTCCCCGCCACTGCGGCGCACGCTCCTGCAGCAGGCGCGCCAGCCCGCTGCGGCTGCCGGGCACGTGCGTGCGCTCGAAATGCTTGCGGTTGTAGACGATCACGGCCGGCTCGAATGTCGTGCCCCAGGCCTCGTCGCGCCACACCGCCCAGCTCGGCAGGCCACCACGTTCGGGCGACTCGTAGCGCTGCGCGTAGCCGTCGTTGACGAGCTTGATCTGGAGATCCATCGCCGTGCTCCACAGCACATCGGCATAGTCGGCATCGCGCCCCGGCCGACCCGTGCCCAGGCTGGCGCTTTCCGCCAGGAAGCGATTGTGCAGCTCCACCGTGTTCAGGTCCTGATAGCGCACGCGGATGCCCGGGTAGCGCGCCTCGAACGCGGCAATCAACGGCTGCACCACTTCGACGTCCGTGGAGGCGTAGACCGTCACCGCGCCTTCGCGCTGCGCACGCCGGATGATGCCGTCGTAGTCGGCCGGGTAGCCGTCGGGCACGGCGGGCCGCGCGGGCGCCTGGGCGAAGGCCGGGCTGGCGGATGCACCTGTCGCGGCGATGGTGGCCACGGCAGCGCCCGCCCGCAACAGCTCGCGGCGGGTCGGCGAGACAAGGGGCGGCGGCAACGATGCGGGGAGGCGACTGGACAAGGGACTCGGGGAACTGGGGGAACCGGGGGAATCCGGGGGACTCGGAGGGCTCTGGGAATTCGGCAAAGGACTCGGAGAATTCATGGCGATGCGAGAGCCGGCGCGGACGGTCCCGGCGGAGGCGCCGGCCGACACCGGCAGGCAGGGCGGAGGTATTATAGGCGCCCTCAGGACGCACCCCGCGGCCTCGATTCAAGATCCGGCAGAGGAGGTCGGGCATGCGCATCCTGCTGGTGGAAGACGAGGTGGAACTGGCCCGCTGGGTGGCGCGCGCGCTGGAGCAGGGCGGCTTTGTCATCGAGCATGTGGCCGACGGCCTGCAGGCGGAATCTCGCCTGATGGCCGAGGAGTACGACGCCGTGGTCCTCGACCTGCGCCTGCCGGGCAAGGACGGCCTGGCCGTACTCAAGGCGATGCGCGGCCGTGACGATCGCACCCCGGTGCTGATCCTGACCGCGCAGGACACGCTCGACGAACGCGTGCGCGGACTGAACCTCGGCGCGGACGATTACCTGCCCAAGCCATTTGCCATTGCCGAACTGGAAGCGCGCATTCTGGCGCTGATCCGCCGCAGCCGTGGCCGCGCCCATCCGCGCCTGCAATGCGGGACGCTGGTGTTCGACGGCGAGACGCGCAGCTTTACGCTTGGCGGCGCGCCGCTGGCCCTGACGCCACGCGAATCCACACTGCTCGGCGCCCTGCTGGCTCGGAGCGGCCAGCCCCTGACCAAGGCCCAGTTGCTCGACAAGGTGTTCTCGCTCGACGCCGACGTGAGCCCCGATGCCATCGAAGTACTCGTCTACCGCCTGCGCAAGAAGCTGACGGGCCACGGCGTCACCATCGTCACGCTGCGCGGGTTCGGCTACCTGCTGGAACCCGAGGCCGAGGCCTGAGATGTGGCGTCGCCACCTGCGCCAGCGCGCGCGCCTGCCGGTGCGGCTGTGGCTGCGCGGCAGCCTGCGCCGCCAGCTGCTGATCCTGCTGGTGCCGGCGCTGGCGCTGATGATGGCTGTCGACACCTGGTTCACCTACGGCACGCTGCGTGACGCGGCCAATACCGCATACGACCGCTCCCTCTACGGCTCCGTCCGGACGATCGACAACGCCATCGGCATGGCCGGCGAAAGCGTGCAACTCACGCTGCCCGACGCGGCCATGGAGATGTTCGAAACCGCCGCGCAGACCCACGTCTTCTATCGCGTCTCGATGGAGCGCGCCGGCAGCGTCGAAACCGTGACCGGCTACGACGACCTGCCGCTGCCGTCCGGGCCGCTCCTCAATAATCAGCCCCGCTTCTACGACGCGACGTATCGTGGCGACCCGGTGCGGATCGCCGCCATGGCGCGCCCCATCTACCGGCCCGATGCGCGCATCCGCGTGATCATCCAGGTGGCGGAAACGGCCGAACCGCGCGCGGCGCTGATCGGCAATGTCTGGCGTAGCGCGTTGCTGCGCGACGTCGCGCTGATCGTGCTTTCGGCGGCAATCCTCGTGGGCGGCATCACCTACGTGCTGAAGCCGCTGTCACGCGTGCGCGATGATGTGCGCGCCCGCTCGCCCGAAGACCTGACGCCGCTGGAATTCGACCGCGTGCCGGTGGAAGTGCGTCCGCTGGTCGATGCGGTGAACCTGCACGTGTCGCGATCCGAGGCGATGGCGCAATCGCAGGCCCAGTTCATCGCCGATGCCGCCCACCAGCTACGCACACCGCTCGCCATCCTGAAGACGCAAGCCGAGTTCGCGCAGCGGCAGCTTTGCTCGCGCGGCGATGGCGCGGCGTCGCGCGAGGCCGCCAGCGAGGCAGTGGGCGGCATCGTCACGCAGCTGGAGCAGGCGGCACGGCTGACCAACCAGCTTCTCGCCCTGGCGCGCGTACGCCAGCCGTCGCGCGATGGTTCTAGCCCGGCGGAAGCCGTCGATATTGTTGACGCGGTCAAGGTGGCGGAACAGGTGGCGCTGGACTACCTGCCACTCGCGCGCGGCAAGCAGCAGGACTTTGGCTGGGAGCGCCCCACGGGGCTGGTGCTGCCGGTGCGCGCCGACGCGGCGCTGCTACGCGAGGCGCTGGCGAACCTTGTCCACAACGCCATCCAGTATTCGGGGCGCGGCAGCCGCATTACGCTGTCGGCATCGTGTGTCGATGGGCGCGCGCTGCTGGCCGTGGAAGACGACGGCCCGGGGATTCCGGAGGCCGAGCGCGAAAAGGTGTTCGCGCGCTTCTACCGGCGGGTGGAGAACACCGAACCCGGATCGGGACTGGGCCTGGCTATCTCGCGCGAGATGGCGGCGCGATGCGGTGGCGCGGTGACCCTGCGCGATGCGACGCAGGGGCAGGGCGTTCGGGCCGAACTGGAGCTCTCGCTTGCTCTGGCCGACAGCGCCTGAGTTTCCGTAGGTCTCCCCCTCGCACCTGCGCGAGGGGTCAGACAATCAGCCCGATCGCGACGCAGCTACTGCTTGACCACCGCCCCCGCGCAAGGGTCTTTCCGCTCCGTTGCCACCACGCGCACCACAGCGTCAAAGCCATCGGATGGGCTGTCCGGCTCCAGGTAGCCAACGCTGACCACGCCGCGCGCATCGCCGCCGATCCAGCGCGGCACGCCCAGGTCCCGCCGCACGTGCCCGTTTCCTGCGATCAGCACCGCGCCGCGGCCCGCGTAGGGGCGCAGCGTTTCCGCCATCACCGCATCGCGCGCGGCTTGCGCGTTCAGCATGCCTGGCAGCATCGCCTTCGGAAAATGCCCGCAGTGGCCTGCGTCGAGCACCGCCGTCTGGGCCGCGACGAGATCCACCGGCAGCGGCTTGTCGAGCCCAAGCGCCGCCTGCTGCGCCGTCGGGAATACCTCGCCCAGTCCGCCGCGCACGATCTTCGCCGCATCCGCGCGCGACAGGTTGGCGGCCAGCAGCGGCAGGTCGTACTGCAACGCCAGCGCGACCACCGGCCGATACAGCGGCCACTCCCACGCGCTCTTGCCACCGGCCGCCTGCGCGATCAGGTAGTCGGCGTCGCGTGGCCGCGCCACTCGCGCGCGGTCGATATCGCCCTGACGCTCCCGGTCAAACTGCTCCATGGCGATGGCGGGACGCCAGCCTGCCTCCACCGCGCGGGTCAGCGCCTGAAGCCGCTGCTGCTGGGCCGCCGCGTTGTCATGGACCTCGCCCAGCAACACATACGACTTGCCGGCGAACCCGGCGCCGACGACCTCGGGCGACGGGGAGGTCGACGGCGCGGGAGCCCTTGCCGCGCAGCCGGCCAGCACGGCCGCCAGCAGCACGATGGCGATGCGCGGGCCAAGTCGGTGGCGTACGTGAATCATGGCTTCGGCGCCTCCGGCTGCGTCTGGGCCTGCGTGGCGCCCTGCGTCTCGGGGACGTAGACCATCGATCCGTCCTTCATCCGGTATGCCACGCCGGCCTTGATGCCGTCGCCGCTACCCACCTGGCCGCTGGCCTGGTAGCGCACGATCTTCTCCCCCTGCCGCGACACGATCTCCATGTTCGGCTTGCCCGGGTTGGTGATGATCGTCACGTCGTCATGGGTGAACGGATTCATCGGGTTCTGCGCGATGGCCACCAGCAGCGCCGCGATCACCACCAGGAAGACGTCGATCAGGTTGACGACCGACAGGATCGGATCGTCGGCTTCGCTTTCCTCGAGGAACCTCATTCATCGGCCTCCCATTGCGGATGCGACTGCCCCAGCCAGACCAGTTCCTCCGCCAGCCAGCGGCGACGCACGTTGACCACCCAGAAGGTGATGCTGGCCGCGATCAGCGCCAGGATCACCGCCGAAAACGCGATTGTCAGGTTCTCGCCCACGTTGGCCAGGTTGCCGCCAGACAGGCTCTTCAACGCCGGGCCCATCGGAATCATGGTGGCCACCAGCCCCAGCATCGGCGCCACGCGCGTGGCAATGCGCGGACGCTCCAGCAGACGGTGGGCGGTCACATCCAGCGCGTCGGGGTGGCTGACCTTGTTGCGCCGGGCCCAGGCCACCAGCACATACCCGCGGCCGGACTGGATCGGATGGCGGCGCCGCAGCCAGGCTTGCATGGCGAATTCGCCCAGCGCCCAGAACGCGTAGAGGAACAGCAGCCCGATCAGGGCCAGCGTCGGGTACAGGAACAGCTGGCCGACGTCGTACATCAGGGTTTCAAGCAGGGTAGGCGTCATGGTGAATCGACAGAATCAAAATCGTTGCGATGGATGGTAGTGCTCAAATACGGGATGCGATCATTCGTGCCGCTAATCAGCCGCTCAGTCTTCGGCGCGCGCTGATCGCGCCGCCAATGACCGCCGCCGCCAACGCGATGCCGCCTGCCAGCCACGATAGCACCGGCACGATGGCGGCCGCCGGCGCCTTGCGGGGCACCAGCTCCATGCCCTGGACCGGCTGCGCCCGGGGCGGCTCGGGTGCGGGCGGTGGCGGCGCCTTGGCCGCAGCGGCAGGTACGGTGGCGTCCGCGGCGGCGGACGGCCGGGGCCGTGCCGGCGCGGGGGCCGATGGCGGCTTCAGGCCGTATCCGGCCGGCTGGCCGGCCTGCGCCTGCCGGTATGCGTTGAAGCTGCGATTGTCGCTGCGAATGTCATGGCGTTGGGCAAGATCTTCGTAGCGCCGCGCCAGCGTCTGCAACAGGGCCGGATCGGCGTGCCAGTAGTCCTTGCGCGCCGCTTCCAGCATGCGCTCGATCATCTGCGCCTGAGCCTGCGGCGCGTTGCGCTCGAACCATTCGTTCAGGCCGAGCTTGTGCTTGTCGTTGACGTAGACCTCCGCGAACTCGGTCCACTGGTCGTCACGCACGATCTCGGGCGAGACCGCCGTCCAGCCCCAGAAGTTGTTCATGGTGTCGAGCATGTTCAGCGCGCCGCTGTAGCCTTCCGCCTTCATGCCTTCGATCCAGCCCGGATGGAAATAGCGCGTGCGCAACTCGGTGGCCAGGAAGCTGGCGGCGGTCTCGGTGCGCGCGTTATTGGCATCGCGCAGGTTCGAGATCAGCAGCTCCGGCGCGCGGCCGGTCAGGTGCCGCACGGCGAGGCCGATGCCGCCGAGATACTGGAACGGATCATCGGTCGTCAACATGCCGTACAGATTGGAACTGCGCGCAAGCAGGGCGCCTTCCACGCCCTTGAGGTTCTCGGCATAGAGATTCAGCTGCGGCAGCGCCTCGCCCCAGTGCTGCTCGTCCGGACCGTACGCGTACTGCATCCGCGAGAGGTAAAGGTTGGCCAGCTTCGCGTCGGCGGCCTTGCCGCTGCCGAAGGTGTCGGTGGCCAACGTGGCGTCGTTGAGACCCGTGCCGTAGTTGCCCGATTCGCTCGCGAAGATGCGCGTGACGGCCAGCGCCTCGACGCGCTCCTCCGGGAGCCCGAGCCTGACGAGTCTTTCGCGCACGGCGCGCGTACTGGCCGCCACGGCGTTATCCGCTTCCGGTTGCGCGGCGGCCAGCTTCACCGCTTCGGCGAGCCACTTCATCAGGTTCGGAAAGTGGTCGCGATAGAGACCCGTCGCGGACAGCACCACGTCCACGCGAGGGCGCCGCAATTCGCTGGCGGGGATCGCCTCGATGCCGACGACGCGGCCGCCATCGTCCCACTTCGGACGGATGCCGAGCGCGGCCATCGCCTGCGCCTCCAGCATGCCCTGGTGGCGCATCGTTTCCACGCTCCAGAGCGAGAACGCCAGCTTCTTCGGCCACTGGCCGTGGCGGCTCCGCCAGTCGGCGATCATCGCTTCCGCCGCGGCCTGCCCGGCCTTCCACGCTTCACGGCTGGGTACCTTGGAGGGGTCGAAGCCATACAGGTTGCGCCCGGTCGGCAGCGCATCGGTATTCCGGACGGGGTCCCCGCCGGTGCCCGCCGTCAGGTGACGCCCGGCCAGCGCCGTCAGCAGACCCGCGTTTTCCGGGCTGGCGTCGAGGCTCGCGTAGAGCTGTCGCGCGCGTTGCATGTCTTCGCGCTGCTTCGCGTCGGCCAGCGAATCGAGCGGCGCGTTCTCCACCACGTAGCGGCGCACCATCGCGTATGGCGCCGTCTGCGACAACTGTGCGTAGTCGACGGCGAACAGTTCCTCGGGCTCCTCGGGGAAGACGCGCCGGAGCCAGTCGCGGCCCAGCATCGCCATGGTCGTGTAGAGCCGCAATCCTTCTTCCTGCGACTGCCCGAACGTGTGCAGCCCATACGGCTGCAACATGCCGCCGAGTTCGTGCAGATGGATGTGCAGGGCGTCCAGATACGCGGCAAAGCCCGCGCGGGCGCGCGCCTCTGTCCAGCCCATGTCCTCGAAGACATGCATCTTCTTGCTGCGTGCAAGGATGTCCGCTGCCAGCGTGTCCTTGACGGCGCCATCGTCCTGCGCGAGATACACGTGCAGCTGATCGTGCAATTGCGTGAGTTCCGTGTGCAGGCCCGCCGGCCGGAACGGCGGCGTCTGGTGGCTGACGATCACCGCGCGGCCGCGTCGCTTGGCCTGGATCGCCTCGCCCACGTCATCCACGATGTAGGGGTAGATCACCGGCACGTCGCCCAGCACGAGGTAAGGCTGATCCGTCACGGCCAGGCCGCGCTCCTTGCCAGGCGTCCACTCCTGCGTGCCGTGCGTGCCGTAGTGCACCAACGCGTCGCGGTCTTGCCGCGCCCACAGGTACGCTGCCATGTAGAAATGATTCAGCGGCGTTTTCGTCGAATGGTAGAGCGCCTTTTCGTCGGATTCGCTGCGCTCGCCGCGCGGCGGCACCGGCATCAGCACCACATTGCCCAGTTGCAGGCGCGGGATCACGAAGCCGGCTTCGCCCCGCCGCGTGGTGGCCATCGACGATTGCTCCGGCTTGCCCCAGCGCTCCGCCACGGCGGCGCGGAAATCCGACGGTTGTGCGTCGTACCACGCGCGGTACTGCGACATCGGCATCCAGACACCCAGGTTGGCGTCGAGCAAACCTTGCAGCTTGTCGGCGCGATAGAACGGCGCCAGCAGGGCGCCGAGATCACGCTGCAACGCGGCCTCGTCCGCCGCGTCCGTGCGATAGCCGGCGCTACGCAATGCGGCCAGCGTGCTGGCCAGGCTCTTCGGCAGATTCAGGAACGACGCCGACAGGTTCTTCTCGCCCGCCGGATAGTTGTAGTAGAGGATCGCCACGCGTTTGTCGGCATTCGGCGTGCGCTGCAGCCGTGTCAGCGCGATGGCTTTCGCGGCCACCGCATCGAGCTGCGCGGGCAGGCCGACGATCGCGCCGTCGCGCTTTGCCGTGGCGGCGGCCAGCATCGGATCGATCACGCCGGCCAGCTCGGGCTGCACCAGATAGAACGGCGTGTCCGTCAGGCTGATGCCGTGCGGGTCGGCCGCCCAGTCGGCGGCGTCGCCCTTGCGATAGGGCATGACCTGCAGCACCGGGATGCCCAGTGCCTCGAACTCCGCCTTGCGCCCCTGCGGATTGAGCATGATCTGACCATTGATCAGCACGTCGACGATGCGTTTGCCGTCGGGCGCCACCATGCGCGTGATGCCGTCGGCATCCATCACCGGACCGTAGAACACCAGCGCCCGGGCGTGCCGCGCTTCGATGCGTGCAATCAGGTCGTCGATGAATGCGCTGTCGAGTCCCGATACGTAGGCCTGGTGAATCGCCACGCCAATCACCGGCGTGCCATCGGCGCCGGAAGCCGCCAGCGCCACCGCCGGCGAGGTCGTGATCACACCGGGCAGGCGCGGGTGATAGAAGGCGGCCTTCGGGAAGATCACGGGGGCGGGGATCGAGGCATCGGCGCGCAGCCGGAACCGCTCGGCCGCCAGCGTGCGCATCATCGCGTCGAAGTTGGCGCGGCCACCGTTGACGTAGTACGCGTGCAGACGCGCCGCGAGCTTGTCGTCCACGCCATGCGCCTCGTAGCGATCGGTCGCCAGCAGCACGCGCGCGGTGGTCGAGGTTGTCCACAGCGGACCCAGCTGCGCGAGCATCGCGGTCACGATGTGGTCGCGCGGCGCGTCGACGATCAGCAGATCTGCCTGCGTGACGAACGGCCCCAGTTCCTGGCCTGGTATCCGCTCGATGTAGCGCGCTTCCAGCTGCATGCCTTGCTGTCGCGCCATCTCGCGCAGCGGCTCGAACTTGCCGGCCGGCACGGGCGACGACGTCAGGATGTGGATCACCGGTGCGGCATGCGCGATCTGCGCCAGCGCGCCGATCACCAGCAGCCAGAACGCCAGCGCGATGGGCCAGCGTGGCCGCAGCCGTTGTCTTGTTATCGATTGTGGGGACATTGCGACTCCTTGCCGCCTCAGAACGCGAGCTTGACGGCGGCGGCAAACGTGCGGCCGGGTTGCGTGTAGAAGTCCACGCCGGGTTCGCTGGCGGCCACGCCGGTCTGGCGCACATCGCCCCAGAGCCAGTACTTCTTGTCGAACAGATTGTTCACCGCCAGCGTCAGCGTCGCCATCTTGCCGAAGCGCCACCACGCCTGCAGGTCGACCACGCCATAGCCACCCGGCTTGAAGTAGGTGAACGTCGTGTCGTCGGTACGCGTGACGGCCTTGGCGGCACGCCAGCGCACCGCCGCGCCAGGCCCCTGGCTGACCGATTGCTCCCAGGTCAGTCCGGCCGCCGCGCGCAGCGGCGAGACGCTGTTGAGCGGCTGGCCCGTCTGCTCGTTGTTGCCATGGGCGTAGGCCACCGCGCCATCGACACGCCATTGCGGCAGGAAGCGCCACACGCCGCGCCACTCGGCGCCGTAGATGCGCACCTTGGTCTGGTTGCGATACTGGTACGTCGCACGCAGGCCCGGCAGGCAGGCGGGGTCCGACGGGCAGTTCAGCTGCACCTGCTCGATGAAGTCGTGATAGCGGTTGTCGAACACGGCCACGCTGGTCTGAACGTTTTCATCCGTATAGCGCGCGCCCACCTCCAGCGACCGGCTCTTCTCCGGATTGAGCTCGCCGTTCGGCGCGGCGCCGTAGCCCTGCACCGGGTTGCGGAAGCTGCCGTTGATTTCCTGGTAGTTCGGCGCGCGGTAGCCAAACACGTATTGCGCCCAGAGGTTGATGCGGTCGGTCGCCTGCCACAGCGCGGAGAGCTTGGGCGACAGGTTCGAATCGCTCTTGCTGATCGCGGGCTTGGCGGCCACGCTGTTGTAGAACGGATCGTTGTCCGGACCGAGCGAGTAGTGGTCGAAGCGCAGGCCCGGCGTCACCGTGAATCGCCCGCCCGCAAAGCGGATCTCGTCCTGCACGAACACGCCGACCTGGCGCGTCTCGCCCTTCGGGAAGTCGTGGATCGGGAAATTCTCGCCGGCCAGGGATTTGGTGATGGTGCCGGTGGTCGTGTTGACCACGGTGGCATCGCGCATTTCCTCCGACTCGGTTCGGATGAAATCGACACCGCCGATCAGGCGATGTTCGAGGCCGCCAGTGTTGAAGGACTTGTCCGCCTGGAAGTTGAAGCCGGTTTGCTGCTGGTCGAAGCCGAAGCCCAGCGCGACATTGCACAGGCTGGTGCCCGCGGTGGTCGCCGAGCAGCCGCTGCTGGTGCGGCTGCGCACCTGGTTGGTGTTGGTGGAGGTCTGGCTCTTCTGGTAGTAGACGGCCGCCGTCAGGCGATCAAGCACGCCGTTCTCCGGACGCCACTCGTAGTCGAGCGACACGCGATTGCGTTCGAGGTCTTCCGTACCATTGGCCGACGTCACGCGCGGCAGGGACGTGGACAAGCGCAGCAGGTCGGTGCTGCTGCTGGCATCGCGATGCTCGTAGGTGAGTCGGAAAGTCTGCCGCGACGTGGCATTGAGCACGATCTTGCCGAGATAGGCGTTGGTCTCCACATCCTGTGGATTCGGCGTGGAGCGCGACACGGAAACCGAATCGTTGCCGCCCATGTTCTTCATCTCGTGCGCGTTGCGGTGCGCGTACATGAACAGGCCCTGGATCGTGTCATTGCCGCCGGCCACGCCCACGGTCTGGCCGAAGCCGTTGTCGATGCCATTCCAGCTCAGGCCCGCCTCGCCGCCGACGGACTTGCCGCGCATCAGGTCCTTGGGGTCCTTGGTGACGTACGACACCACGCCGCCGATCGCATCGGAGCCATACAGGCTCGACGCCGGCCCGCGCAGCACTTCCACGCGCTTCAGGAAAGAGAACTCGGGTGCGTCGCGCGTGGACGTGGAAATGTTGGACGGGCCACCGCCGTTGAAGAAGTCCGGCAGGCGCACGCCATCCACCATCTGCAGCACGCGGTTGTCTTCGATGCCGCGAATGTTGATGCTGCCCGCGCCAAAGCGGCGGCGGTCGCGCGGCACATCGATATCGGGCTCGTCGGCAAACAGCCCGGTCTCGTCGACGGGCATCGATTGCTCGATCTGGCGGGCATCGCGCGTGGTGATGGTGGATGCCACGGCATCGGCGCGTTCCTCGGTGCGCGTCGCGGTGACGACGACCTCGGACAGCGACTGGACCTCCTGGGCCCAGAGCGGTGTGCAAAGTGTGGCGCAGACGGCGGCAACCGGCGTCACCCGCACGGCGGCGCGCAAGCGACGCGCCATATGACAGCGTTTCATGGATTTTCCCCTCAAGAAATCGAAACGCTGGCTGGCGGGGCGGCGTGCGGACGAAGCGGTCCGGTCCGGGGGGCGAGTTGGCTGGCTGGCGTGAAACGGCGCACGTCGGCGCCTTTATGCAAACGAGAATTATTATCGTTTGGAGAGAGGTCGTAAAGACTTTGAAATGCGGGGCCGTCGATACGTGTTGTTACAAAGAGACACACTCTCCGGGCTGACGGGTGGCTCCCGGGTGCTGCGCCCATGAAAAAGGGCGCCCGCAATGGGGCGCCCTCGGACTCGGACGGGGCGGCGGCCGGCCGCCGCGTACTCAGTGCTGCGTGACCGCCACCGGTTCGCGATCCTTGAGCGGGTTACCTTCCGCGTCGATCTGCAGCGGACCGGTGCCGGAGAAGCGATCCAGCGCCAGGTAGATGACCGGCGTGATGAACAGCGTGATGACCTGCGAGAACAGCAGGCCGCCCACCACGGCCAGGCCCAGCGGCTGGCGCAGCTCCGCGCCAGCGCCAAGGCCCAGCGCGAGGGGCAGGGCGCCCATCACGGCGGCGAACGTCGTCATCATGATCGGCCGGAACCGGAGCAGGCACGCCTGCCGGATGGCCTTGGCCGGCGCCATGCCTTGCTCGCGCTGCGCCGCCAGCGCGAAGTCGATCATCATGATCGCGTTCTTCTTGACGATGCCGATCAGCATCAGCACACCGATCGTCGCGATCAGCGACAACTCCACGTTGAACAGGAACAGCGTCAGCAACGCGCCGATGGCTGCCGACGGCAGGCCGGCCAGGATCGTTAGCGGGTGGATGTAGCTCTCGTAGAGCACGCCCAGCAGAGTGTAGATCACCGCGATGGCCGCCACCAGCAACACGATCTGCGTGGACTGCGACGACTGGAACACGGCGGCATCCCCGCCCCAGCTCGTGAAGATCGCCGACGGCATCTCGATCTCCTGGCGGAACCGGTCGATCTTTGTCGATGCGTCGCCAAGTGCCGCGCCCGGCGCCAGGTTGAACGACACCGTCACCGATGGCAGCTGGCCCTGGTGATTCACGGCGATCGGGCCCACCCGGCGCTCGGTCGTGGCAAACGCGGAAACCGGCACCATCTGGCCCGTCTTGCTGCGCACGTAAAGCTTGGAGAAGGCGGTCTCATCCTCGCGGTCCACATCAGCCGCGGTCAGGATCACGTAGTAATTGTCGATCGGCGTATAGATGGTCGATACCTGCCGTTCGCCGAACGCCGTGTACAGCGCCGTACGCACGTCCTGCATTTGCACGCCGAGTGCATTCGCCTTGTCGCGGTCGATGGTCAGTTGCGCCTCGAGACCCGATTGCTGCGAATCGCTCGTGACATCGCGGAAGATCGGCTCGGCGCGCATCTTCGCCATCAGCTTGTCGCTGAACTCCTGCAGTTGCCCCGCCTTCACGCTCTGCAGTGTGTACTGGTAGCGGCTCTTGCTCTGGCGGCCACCCAGGCGCAGGTTCTGCACGGGCGAGAAGTACACCGCCAGGCCCGGCACGCCCGCGACATCCTTGCGCAGCGATTCCACCACCCGCGGCATCTTGGGGCGCTCGCCGAGCGGCTTGAGCTCCACGAACATCCGGCCCGTGTTGATGGCGGGCGACGGGCCGCCACCGATCGACGCCACCACGCTCTTCACCGCCGGGTTCGCGCGGATGCGCTCGGCGGCGTCGCGCAAGCGGTCGGCCATCGCATCGAACGAAATGTCCTGCGGGCCTTCGGCGTTGACCTGGATCTGGCCGATGTCTTCCTCGGGGAAGAAGCCCTTGGGAATCTTGGCGAACAGCACGGCGGTCAGCACGAACGTCAGGCCGGCGACCGCCAGCACCACGCGCCGATGTACCAGGCACCAGTCGAGCCCGCGCGCGTACTTGTGCAGCGTCCATTCGAACAGATCTTCGAACCACTGCGTGGAGCGCATGCCCAGCGTCTGCTTCTGCTGCACATGGTGCACCGGCGCGCCGGGCGCGTGGTCCCCATAAGCGTGCTGCGACTCGTCCACCGGCACGTTCTCGGCGGAGAGAAAGCGCGCGCACAGCATCGGGATCAGCGTCAGCGACACCAGCGCGGACACCAGGATCGACAGCGACACCACCGCGGCGAACTCGTGGAACAGCAGGCCGATCACCCCCGGCATGAAGAAGATGGGAATGAACACCGCCACCAGCGAGATCGAGATCGACAGGATGGTGAAGCCCATCTCGCGCGACCCGACCAGCGCGGCCTTGAGCGGCGGCACGCCTTCCTCGATGTGGCGGACGATGTTTTCCAGCATCACGATGGCGTCGTCCACCACCAGGCCCACGGCCAGCGTGATGGCCAGCAGCGACACGTTGTCCAGGCTGTAGCCGAAGGCCTTCATCAGCGCCACGGTGCCGATCAGCGAGATCGGCAGCGACACGGTGGGAATCAGCGTGGCGGCCGCGCGGCGCAGGAACAGGAAGATCACCATCACCACCAGCGCCACGGTCAGCGCCAGCGTGAACTGCACATCGTGGATCGACTCGCGGATCGACATCGAGCGGTCGTTGACCACGCTCACGTTGACCGAACCCGGCATCTGCTGGATCAGGCGCGGCAGGGCGCCCTTGATCGAGTCGACCACGGCCACCGTGTTGGCGTCCGGCTGGCGCAGCACGGCCAGCACGATGGAGCGTTCGTTATTGAGCCAGCTCCCGGTCTTGATGGTCTCGACGCTGTCTTCCACGTCGGCCACGTCGGACAGGCGCACGATGGCGCCGCTGGGCTGGCTGGCCACGATGATGTTGCGGAACGCGTCGGCGCTGGTCATCTGGCGGTTGGCCTGGATGGTCAGCGTCTGCCGCGCGCCGTCGAGCGTGCCGACCGGCGTATTGGCGTTGGCGCGATTCAGCGCGGTGGCCAGTTCATCGAGCGTCAGGCCGCGTGCGGCCAGCGCGTCCGGGTGGGCGCGTACGCGCACCGAAAAGCGCTTCTGGCCGAAGATCTGCACCTGCGCCACGCCCGGCAGCGTGGCCAGCGTGGGCGAGATCAGGTTGTCGCCAAAGGCATTCAGCTCCGCCAGGCTCATGGCCGGCGAGTTGATGGCCAACAGCAGCACCGGTGCATCGGCCGGGTTCACCTTGCGGTACGACGGCGGCACCGTCATCTCGATCGGCAGCGAACGCTGGGCGCGGAACAGCGCGGCCTGCACGTCCACGGCGGCGGCATCGATGTCGCGGTCGCTGTTGAATTCGATCGTGATGCTGGAATTGCCGAGCGTGTTGGACGAGCTGATGACCGTCACGCCCGGAATCGTGGCGAACTGCTTTTCCAGCTGGGTCGCCACGGATGCCGCCATGGTCTCGGGGCTGGCCCCGGGCAGCGTGGCGGTGACCTGGATCACCGGCGAGTTGAAGCTGGGCAGCGCCGCGATGGGGATCGTCGGATACAGCACGATGCCCGTCACGATGACGGCCAGGCACAGCAGCACCGTCATGACGGGCCGGCGGATACAGAGCTCGGACAGCGTCATGGTCTTAATGCTTGTCGGCGGTGGTCGCGGCGGCCGGCGCCGAGGCCCCGCGCGCGCGGGCCTCGCGCACCTGGCTACCCGGGCGCAGGTTCTGCGCGCCCTCGGTCACCACGCGGGTGCCGGGCTGCACGCCTTCGATGATCGCGGCGGCGGCGGTGGTCGCCACCACTTGCACCGGCACGCGCGCCACCTTGTTGTCCGCTTGCACGGTGTAAACGAAGCGCCCTTCGGGGCCCGTCACCACGGCCTGCGGCGGCACGGACAGCGCGCCCTTGAGCACCTGCACCGTGGCGTTCACGTTGGCATAGGTGCCGGGCCAGAGGCGATGCTCGGCATTGTCGAACGTCGCCTTGATGCGGATGCTGCCGTATTGCGGATCGACGGTGTTATCCACAAACGTGATCTTGCCGGTGACCGGCGCCTTGCTGCCATCGTTGGGCAGCGCGGTCACCTGGACCGGACCCACGCGCAACGCTTCGCGCAGCGCGGCCAGCTGGCGCTCCGGCAGCGTGAATGTCACGGTGATCGGCGCGATCTGGGCCACGATCACCATCGGCACGGCGCTGGTCGGCGTGACCAGCGAACCCGGGAAGACGTTGATGACGCCGGTACGGCCGCCGATCGTGGCGCGGATGGCGCCGTAGCTGGTGGCCACGCGGCTGGCCTCGATGGCGGCCTGGTCGGCACGGATGGTGGCCTCGAACCCATCCACCTTGGCCTGGGCCGTATCCACGGCGCTCTTGGAGATGAAATTCCGCTGCAGCAGTTCCTGACTCCGTGCCAGCGTACGGCGGGCGTCGGCCAGGTCCGCCTGGTCGCGCATCAGCTGCGCACGTGCCTTGGCGAGGTTGGCCTCGTCCATGCGGGTATCGAGCGAGAACAGCAGGTCGCCCGGCTTGACCGTCTGGCCTTCCTTGATATGCACGGTCTGGACTGTGCTGGACACCTGCGGGCGCACCTCCACGGTCTGCATCGCCGTGACGGTGCCGTTGGCGGTCACTTCCAGCGGCACGTCGCCCTGCTGCACGATGGCCGTCGCCACTGCGGTGGCGTCCGGCGCCTTGGCCACCGGCTTTGGCGCGAACCAGGTCTTCCAGCCGAACCAGCCGGCACCGCCGACCACCAATACCACCAGGATTGCCACCCAGGGCGAAGTCCGGCCACGGCCCGTGCTGGCGGCCGCGCTCCAGTTGCCATCGACGAAGCCCTTCGGCTGGTCGATCCCGTCTGTTTTCATGTGAGGACCCTCAAACACTGCATGGCGCGCTGCTCCCTGGCGCCGGCTTCTTGGAGCCGGTTGGCCCGCGCAAACCGCTACTAGTACCGCGCCTTGGCCGCTCCGGCTAGCGCGTTGTATTACAAGCCGTTACAGCGACCATGGGGATGGATGTCCTGCCCGCGTGGGAGGGGGCGGCCGGATCGCTTGTATCAGAATTAAAACATTAGCAGAAAACCCGGCGCGGGCCACTCGGGACTAACGATGGCCGTGGCGGCTGATGCTTTCCACCGACACTTCGCGCGGGCCGGGGATCACCGTGGCGATGTCGCCGGCGCGGATCACGCCGGGCATCGCCACGCTCAGGTACATGCCTGAAAAGCCGCTTTGCAGCATGTCCCGCACGGCATGGGCATAACCCATCACGGCATTGAGCTTGTAGCAGGGCTGGCGGGGCGCCTCCACGATGAACTCGACCTCGCCGATATGGATCCGGTCCCGGATCCACAGCGCGGACTCCAGCAATCCCTGCGTGGTCAGGTTTTCACCCATGGCGCCGAAGGCGAGCGGGCGCTCGGCTTCCTCCACGCCGGCCTCGCGCCGGCGCGTGTTCCACCAGGTGTAATGCTCGATGGGATATGCGTAGACCGCCTTGTCCAGCCCGCCGTGGATCGTCAGGTCGGCCTGTTCGTCGCCGGCCAGCCCGAGCCGATGGACGCCGACGGCGATGGGATGGTGCAGGGTGCTCAGCGGGTGCTTGCGGATGGCGGACAGCACCACGGCTTCGGTGCCGGCGCCGGCCACGACCAGCGGCAGCGCCGTGCCGACGTTCACGGCCAGCACGCGCCCGGTCGCGGCGCCACCTGCGCCCGCGGGGTTGGGACGGGGATCGTATTCGGCCACGGTACGCCCTCCTTGCGTTGGCGAGGCCCGCGCGGGATACCTGTCCCGCGCTGACTTTCTACGGGGATGTCTGCTGCGTCCTTCCTGGTGGTGTCCAGTGGCAGCCGAGCGCCCGCGCCCGCTGCGAAATCGCGAGTGCCAGCCCGATCAGCGCCGCCGCACCCCAGTGCAGCGCATCGGGACCGGCCATGGTGTAGATGGCCGCGCCAACCATGGCGCCCAGCGCCTGGCCAAGGTAGATCGAAGAGGAATTCAGGGAAATCGACGCGGCGGCCTTGTCGGGACCCAGGGCCACCAGCCGCGCCTGCTGCGCGCTGTTGGTGGCAAACCCGCCCACGCCCCAGAGCATGAACAGCGCCACCAGCAGGACCGTGTGCAGCCCGGCCAGCGGCCACAGCAGCATCGCCGCCAGCGACGTCAGCAGCGCCACCTGGACGATCCGGCTGGGCGTGACGCGATCCATGCGCGATGCCGCCAGCACGTTGCCGGCCACGCCGCAGGCGCCGTAGGCCAGGAACATCAGGCTCAGCGCACCGCCGCTGATGCCATGCACGTCCCGCATCAGCGGGGCGATATACGTGAACATGGTGAACATGCCGGCGGACTGGATCATGGTGGTCATGACCACCAGCATGATCGGCTTGTGGCGCAGCACCGCGGCCCACGCCGTGCGGCCGACCGGCGCCACCTGCAATCCTCCCGGCATGGCCTGCCATACCGCCACGGCGACGGCCAGCGCCAGCACGCCCACGATGCCCATGCTGAAGCGCCAGCCCAGCGTGCTGGCGATCAGGGTGCCCATCGGCATGCCGACCACGCTGGCCACGCTCCACCCCAGGAAGACGAAGCTGATGGCCCGCCCGCGCGTGCGGGCATCGACCAGCAGCGGCAGCGTGGCGGCGGCCTGCGGCGTGTAGATGGCGGCGCCGATGGCCGTCACGAAGCGGATCGCCATCAGGGCGGCAAAGCTCGGGGCCAGCGCCGCGGCCAGGTGCATGGCGCCATAGATCAGCAGCGCCGCGCACAGCAGCAACCGCCGGTCGATCCGTGAGCCCAGCGTGGCAAACAGCGGCGCCCCGACGCACGTCGCCACGGCAAATACGGAGATCAGCTGCCCCGCGCTGGCAACGCCCAGGCCGAAGTCGGCGGCAATATCATTCAGCATGCCGGTGACGATCATCGCGCCGGTGCCGATGACGAAATTGCCGACGCAGAGCGTCAGTAGCCTGGGGTCCATGAGGGCCGAAACCGAAGAAAAAAGGAGATTGGGGCGGAAAGATTGCCCCGAGTGTAGCGGTTTTGCCGCCCGTCAGACCTGCGGAAATGTGGGGAAGGAGACGCTCGATGAGACCCGGCGTCTCCTGGATGAATCAGCGCGACAGCGCAGGCGTGAGCGCCTTGGGATTGACGATGCTGTCGTGCTTGCCGGCCAGCACGTCCAGGATGTTCTGGAACGCGGTGCGGAAGTAGAGCTCGTAGCTGTCGCGCTCCACGTAGCCGAGGTGCGGGGTGCAGATGCAGTTTTCCATGCGCAGCAGCGCGTGGCCCTGCAGGATCGGCTCGGATTCGAACACATCCACCGCCGCCATGCCCGGCCGGCCACGGTTCAGCGCGGCCACCAGCGCGTTTTCCTCGATCAGTTCCGCGCGGCTGGTATTGACGAAGAGGGCCGTCGGCTTCATCCGCTGCAGGTCGGCCAGCTTGACGATGCCACGGGTCTCGTCGGCCAGCCGCAGATGCAGGGACAGCACGTCGCTCTCGGCAAACAACTGCTCGGCGGACGCGGCCACGTTCAGGCCGTCCTCGCGCGCGCCCTGCTGGGAGGCCTCGCGGCCCCAGACCAGCACATTCATGCCGAAGGCCCGGCCGTAGCCAGCCAGCAGGCGACCGATCTTGCCGTAGCCCCAGATGCCCAGCGTCTGGCCGCGCAGCACCTGGCCCAGTCCGAAGTTCGGCGGCATCGTGGTCGATTTCAGGCCGGACTGCTGCCAGGCGCCGTGCTTGAGGCTGGCCACGTACTGCGGAATGCGACGCTGGGCCGCCATGATCAGCGCCCAGGTCAGTTCGGCGGGCGCCACGGGCGATCCCACGCCCTGCAGCACGGCCACGCCGCGATCGGTGCAGGCTTCCAGGTCGACGTGGCTGCCCACGCGGCCGGTCTGGCTGATGATCTTGAGCTTGGGCAGTTTTTCCAGCAGCTGGCGCGTCACGCGCGTGCGCTCGCGGATCAGGACCAGCGCTTCCACGTCCGACAGGCGGGCGGCCAGCTGGCCCACGCCCTTGACGGTGTTGTTGAAGACCTTGATGTCATGGCCTTCGAGCAGTGCAAAGCACGGCAGCTTGCGTACGGCGTCCTGGTAATCGTCGAGAACGGCAATCTTCATGTGTGACTCGGTGACTCTTATGACTGGTGGCGGCTTGGTGCGCGCGGCAACAGAATCGGCGCGCGCCCGACAGTATTGTTGGCTTCCCTGACACAACATTGACAGCAGACATGGGCCAGTCCGACTTGCGGCACGACGATCGACCCCGGCGCACAGGCGTTCTGGCAGGCGGAACAATGCTGCGCAGCAAAAAACAGGGGATTGCCGCGGTGGTATCCTTGCCCGCTCCTGCGACGCGACAGGCTGGTCGAGCCACGCTCCCGTCACCTGTTTGTCGCCGGACAAAGCCCGACCGGCCCCTGCCGCCCGCCATGCGCGGGCGAAGCGCAACTGTATCGCAGCCGCAGGGACGTCCGTGACAATTTGCGCGGATTTGGTTGTCCCCGAGTTGTAACGGGATGTGACGGTCACATGGCGGGGTGCATCTTGCCGAACATCGATGAAGATCGAACCTGTGCGGCATTGCCTCCACCGACCGACTTTCCCCGCAGCAACCGCCCGGACGGCACCGGCCGGACTTCGCCAGGTTTTCTTTTTCGCTTTGGAGTTGCTGTATGAACCATCCCACAATGCAAGGCACTCCGGCACTGAACGTGCCGGCCTGGGTCAAGAACCAGAAACTGGTCGCCTGGGTTGCCGACATCGCCGCGCTGACCAAACCGGACCGCATCTATTGGTGCGATGGCTCGCAGGAGGAATATGACCGCCTGTGCGAACAGATGGTCGCCGCCGGCACCATGCGCCGCCTGAATCCGGCCAAGCGCAAGAACTCCTTCCTGGCCCTGTCCGACCCGTCCGACGTGGCGCGCGTGGAAGACCGCACCTTCATCTGCTCCGACAAGAAGGAAGACGCCGGCCCCACCAACAACTGGACCGCCCCGGCCGAGATGCGCCAGACGCTCTCCGGCCTGTTCGACGGCTGTATGCGCGGCCGCACGCTGTACGTGGTGCCGTTCTCGATGGGCCCGCTCGGTTCGCCGATCGCCCATATCGGCGTGGAGCTGTCGGATTCCCCGTATGTGGCCGTCAACATGCGCATCATGACCCGCATGGGTCGCGCCGTGTTCGACGTGCTGGGCGCGGACGGCGAGTTCGTGCCGTGCGTGCACACCGTGGGCAAGCCGCTGGCTGCCGGCGAGAAGGATGTGCCGTGGCCGTGCAACCCGACCAAGTACATCGTGCACTTCCCCGAGACGCGCGAGATCTGGTCGTTCGGCTCGGGCTACGGTGGCAACGCGCTGCTGGGCAAGAAGTGCTTCGCGCTGCGGATCGCCTCGACGATGGGCCGCGACGAAGGCTGGCTGGCCGAGCACATGCTGATCCTGGGCGTGACCTCGCCCGAGGGCAAGAAGTACCACGTGGCCGCGGCATTCCCGTCGGCCTGCGGCAAGACCAACTTCGCCATGCTGATCCCGCCCAAGGGCTTCGAGGGCTGGAAGGTCACGACCATCGGCGACGACATCGCCTGGATCAAGCCGGGCCAGGATGGCCGCCTGTACGCGATCAACCCGGAAGCCGGCTACTTCGGCGTGGCCCCGGGCACGAGCGAGAAGACCAACTACAACGCGATGGCGACGCTCAAGGAAAACGTCATCTTCACCAACGTGGCGCTGACCGATGACGGCGACGTGTGGTGGGAAGGCATGACCAAGGAAGCGCCGGCCCATCTGGTCGACTGGCAAGGCAAGGACTGGACGCCCGAGATCGCCAAGGCGACCGGCGCCAAGGCCGCGCACCCGAACGCCCGCTTCACGGCCCCGGCGTCGCAGTGCCCGTCGATCGACGACAACTGGGACAACCCGGCTGGCGTGGCCATCGACGCGTTCATTTTCGGCGGCCGCCGCAGCACCACCGTGCCGCTGGTCACGGAAGCGCGCAACTGGACCGAAGGCGTCTACATGGCCGCCACGATGGGTTCCGAAACCACCGCCGCGGCCGCTGGCCAGCAAGGCGTGGTGCGCCGCGACCCGTTCGCCATGCTGCCGTTCTGCGGCTACAACATGAGCGACTATTTCGGCCACTGGCTGGCGCTGGGCAAGAAGCTGGAAGCCACCGGCGCCAAGCTGCCGAAGTTCTACTGCGTGAACTGGTTCCGCAAGGACGCCGAAGGCAACTTCGTGTGGCCGGGCTTTGGCGAGAACATGCGCGTGCTGTCGTGGATGATCGATCGCGTGGAAGGCAAGGGTCAGGGTGCGGAGCACGTGTTCGGCACGTCGCCGCGCTATGCCGACCTGAACTGGAACGGTGTGTCGTTCACCGCCGAGCAGTTCAACCTGGTCACGTCGATCGACCATGACGCGTGGAAGCAGGAACTGGCGCTGCATGACGAGCTGTTCGCGCAGCTCAAGCACCACCTGCCGCAAGCCCTCGTGGAAACGAAGGACGCGCTGGCCAAGCGCCTGGCGGCCTAAGCCGCGCGCGTTGCCGCAAGAAAGGAAGGGCGCCCGCGTGGCGCCCTTTTTTCATGTCCGGCCTGATGTCGCTGGCCCGATGTCGCTGGCCTGATTTGCTGGCTTATTGTTGCCTGCCTCTTGGCCCGCCTAGTTGCCTTCCGCGTCCGTGCCAAGTTGCTGCACTGCGTATTTGACCAGTCCGGCGCGACCGTCGATGGCTAGCTTGCGCTTGAGATTGAGCCGGTGGGTTTCGACCGTGCGCACCGACACGCCAAGCTGCGCGGCAATTTCCTTGTTGGCAAGTCCGCGACCGATGGCGTTAAGGATCTCGCGCTCGCGCGGCGTCAGCGCATCGAGCGGCCCGACGGTCTGCGCGGCCATGCCGCGCGCAATGCGCGCACTGTAGAACACGCGGCCCGCCAGCACGGCCTGGATGGCTGCCAGGAGTTCGTCGGCCGGCGCGTCCTTCAGGACGTAGCCGCGCGCGCCGGCCCGCACGGCCTGGCGCACGTACTCCAGGTTGTCGTGCATCGAGACGATCAGCACGGCCAGCTCCGGGTAGTGCTCGTGCAGCGCGCCCGCCAGCGTGATGCCGCCCATGCCACGCATGCCGATATCGGTAATCACCAGTTCCGGGCGCCGGGATTCGTCGAGGTTGGCCAGCCACGCCAGCGCGGCCTCGCCATCGTCGGCTTCACCGACCACTTCCAGCCCCGGCTGCAGCGACAGGTGCATGCGCATGCCGTCGCGCACCAGCGCATGGTCGTCGATCAGCAATACGCGGGCCGGCGTGCTCCGGGCGGGCGCGGTGAGCGCGGGGGCGTCATCGTGCGGGTAGGTCATGACTGCGGAAAATCGGAAGTCGAAGTAGGGGCTGCGGTGTGCGCTGCCGTCGGAGACCGGTCGTCGGCCGGCGATGTCGGGGGTTTCGGCGGCGCCGGCGGCAGCGCCGCGACAATCTGCGTGCCGCCCGGGCCCGAGACGATATCGAACTGCCCGCCCAGCGCGGCCATGCGCTCGCGCAGGTTGCGCAGGCCGATGCCACGGCGCGGATCGACCTGCATGCGGGCCACGTCGAAGCCGGTGCCGTTGTCACGCACGGTCAGCCGCGTGGCCGTCTCGGCAAACTCGAGCGCCACATCAACGCGGCTGGCGTGCGCGTGACGCTCCACATTGGTCAGCGCCTCCTGCGCGATGCGGAACAGCGCCGTGGCCTGGTCGTCGGACAGTTCGCGCGGTTGCCCGGTCTGCGTCACCTTGACCCCGAGCGAGCTACCCGCCTGCATCTCCCGCGCCAGGTGCTGCAACGCGGCGAATAGCCCAAGGTCGTCGAGCAGGGCGGGGCGCAGGTTGCGCGCCACGCGTCGCACTTCGTTGAAGACGGAATCGAGCCGGGCGAGCGCCATGCCCAGCACGGGCGCCACGGACGCACCTTCGGTCGGCGCCAGCCGGATGCGGTTGGTGGCGGCTTCCAGCACCAGCTTGACCGACACCAGCAACTGGCTGATGCCGTCGTGCAGTTCGCGCGACAGCCGCGCGCGCTCTTCTTCCTGCGACTGCACCACGCGCTGGGCCAGCTGGCGCAGCTTGGCGTCGGCTTCGCGGTGTTCGCTCACGTTGAGGGCCAGCCCGCTGGCCGCCACCAGCAGGATGCTGATGCCCGCGATCACGCCGATCCACGCCATCGTTTCGCGGATATCGGTCTCGGCGCGCGCGTCAAGCTGACGCAGTGTCTGCTCCACATCGTCAAGGTAGATGCCCGTGCCGAGCATCCAGCCCCACTCGGGCACCGCCACCACGTAGCCGAGCTTGGGCGCCAGTTGCTGCGAGGAGGGCTTTCGCCACTGGTACCGCACCGAACCGCCGCCAGCCTTGGCCGCGGCAATCAGTTGCTGGATCGTCAATGCCCCCTGCGGGTCACGCATCAGCCACAAATCCTGCCCCACCAGCTCGGGCTGGCGCGGGTGCATCAGGTTGCGGCCCTGAAGGTCGTAGAGGAAGAAGTAGCCGTCGGGGCCATAGTCGAGACGGGCCAGCGCTTCCATGGCGGCCTGGCGCGTGGCCACATCGTTGCGGCCCGAGCGCACCATCGGCGCGATGGTGCTCTGCGCCAGTTCCACGTAGTGGCGCAGCTCCATTTCCTTGCTCTGGAGGTAGGCGGCCTCCACCAGCGCACGCTCGTGCCGCGCCAGCGCGGTGGCCTGATAGCGCACGGCCAGCGCGATGCCGAACATGGCCACGGCAAGCGGCGCGACGGCGAGCAAGAGTATCTTTTGGCGGAGTTTCATCTGACCCGGGGGTAAACACCGATGCCGGCAAGGCCGCTATACATCGTCGGCCTGCGTACTACTACGCAGTGATGTTGCGTAGTTACGCGCTTGTGCCGACATGGGCGGGTGTCAATACTACACGCCGGAATGCGCCGGGGTCTTTCGCCGGATGCAATCTGACGCAGTAGGTGCATCCCGAAGCCAATGTCGGTCTGCACTGCCTGCCTGCACGACAAGATCCGGATCAGACGAGAACAGACCGGGCGCGCCGCAGACATCCAGGAGACCCCCCCTCACCGCAGGATCGTCCACGGCCGCCATTCCCGGCACCACCCCGCTGCCCGCCTCACGTCGCCGCAGGCCTTTCAATCCGGTCTGAGGAGACCCTTCATCATGAATCGCATCGGACAACACCTGTTGTGGCTGGCCGTCGCCGTCCTCGGCGCGTTTGCCTTCGCCACCGTCGCGCTGTCGCGCGGGGAAGCCGTCAGCGCACTGTGGATCGTGGTTGCCGCGCTCTGCATCTACCTGATCGCCTACCGCTACTACAGCCGCTTCATCGCCGACAAGGTGATGCAGCTGGACCCCAAACGCATGACGCCCGCCTGGCGCCATAACGACGGCCTGGACTACGTGCCGACCAACAAGGCGGTGCTGTTTGGCCACCACTTTGCCGCGATCGCCGGTGCCGGACCGCTGGTCGGCCCCGTGCTGGCCGCGCAGATGGGCTACATGCCCGGCATGCTGTGGATCCTGGCCGGCGTGGTGTTCGCGGGTGCGGTGCAGGACTTCATGATCCTGTTCATCTCCACGCGCCGCGACGGCCGCAGCCTGGGCGACCTGGTGAAGTCCGAGATGGGCACCGTGCCCGGCATGATCGCGCTGTTCGGCTGCTTCATGATCATGATCATCATCCTGGCGGTGCTGGCGCTGATCGTGGTGAAGGCGCTGGCGGGCTCGCCCTGGGGCACGTTCACCGTGGCGGTGACGATCCCCATCGCGCTCTTCATGGGGATCTATACGCGCTACATCCGCCCGGGCCGCATCGGCGAGGTGTCGGTGATCGGCTTCGTGCTGCTGATGCTGGCCATCATCGGCGGCCAGTACGTGCATGAAAGCGCCGTGCTGGCGCCGCTGTTCACGTACGACGGCAAGGCACTGACGTGGATGCTGATCATCTACGGCTTCATCGCCGCCGTGCTGCCGGTGTGGCTGCTGCTGGCACCGCGCGACTATCTGTCGACGTTCCTGAAGATCGGCACGATCATCGCGCTGGCCATCGGCATCCTGATCGTGGCGCCGGAGCTGAAGATGCCGGCCTTCACGCAGTTTGCCCAGGGCGGTGGCCCGGTGTGGTCGGGCAACCTGTTCCCGTTCCTCTTCATCACCATCGCCTGCGGCGCGGTGTCGGGCTTCCACGCGCTGATCTCGTCGGGCACCACGCCCAAGCTGCTGGAGAACGAGTCGCACGCACGCTTCATCGGCTATGGCGCCATGCTGGCCGAGTCGTTCGTCGCCATCATGGCCCTGGTGGCCGCGTCGGTGATCGAACCCGGTGTGTACTTCGCCATGAACAGCCCGGCCGCCGTGATCGGCACCACGCCGGACGCCGTGGCGCAGGTCGTGTCGACGTGGGGCTTTGTCATCACGCCCGACGTGCTGATCCAGACCGCCAAGGACGTGGGCGAAAACACCATCATCTCGCGCGCCGGCGGCGCACCGACGCTGGCCGTGGGCATCGCCCATATCCTGCACCAGGTGGTCGGCGGCCAGGCCATGATGGCCTTCTGGTACCACTTCGCCATCCTGTTCGAAGCGCTGTTCATCCTGACCGCCGTCGACGCGGGCACCCGCGCCGGCCGGTTCATGCTGCAAGACCTGCTGGGCAGCTTCGTGCCGTCGATGCGCCGCACGGACTCGCTGCCGGCCAACCTGATCGCCACGGCGCTGACCGTGGCTGCCTGGGGCTACTTCCTCTACCAGGGCGTGGTGGATCCGCTCGGCGGCATCAACACGCTGTGGCCGCTGTTCGGCATCTCCAACCAGATGCTGGCCGCCGTGGCGCTGGTGCTGGGCACGTGCGTGCTGGTCAAGATGAAGCGCGGCCAGTACGCCTGGGTGACGCTGGTGCCTACCGTGTGGCTGCTGATCTGCACGCTGACCGCCGGCTGGCAGAAGCTGTTCGACGCCGATCCGAAGGTCAGCTTCCTGACCCACGCGGCAAAGTTCAGCGATGCCATCGCCCAGGGCAAGGTGCTGGCGCCGGCCAAGTCGATGGAACAGATGCACCGCATCGTCTTCAATGACTACCTGGATGCCGGCCTGTGCGCGCTGTTCATGTTCGTGGTGCTGTCGATCGTGTTCTACGGGTTCAGGACGGCGATGCAGGCTCGCAACCAGTCGCGCCGCACCGACAGCGAAACGCCGTTCGAGCCGATGCCTGGCGCGGCTTCGGCACAATCCTGATCCGCGGAGGGCCGCCATGCTGGAACAAATCGGCACCATGGGCCGCTATCTGGGCCAATCGCTGCGACTGATGGTCGGGCTCCCCGACTACCAGACCTATGTGGCCCACATGGAAAGCACGCACCCCGACCGCGCGCCCATGACGTACGAGGAGTTTTTCCGCGAACGCCAGGAGGCCCGCTACGGCGGCGGTCAGGGCAAGTGCTGCTAGACTGCGCGGCGCGGCGTGTGGGCTGATCGTCATCGGCCAGCCCGCATGCCTTGCACACCACAAGGGCGGTCCCGCAGGGCCGCCCTGTTGCGTTTACGCTGCGACTTTGCGCCGTTAGATACCGTTTCTGGAGTGGGTTACAGGGCCTCACAACTCGTTACAGCAACGGCAGGGCTCCTTCTCTACACTCCGCTTCCAGATGCACGACTCAACCAAGGAAAAAATGATGTCTCGCCATCCTGTTCGCAACCTGACCCTGGCCCTTGCCCTTTCGGCAGCAGCACTGCCGGCGTTTGCAGGGGGTGACCTCAACAATGCACTCGGCGGCGGCCTGGGTGGCGTGGCGGGTGCCGCCGTGGGCGGCGCGCTCGGCGGCAGCACCGGCGCCGTGATCGGCGGCGCGGTAGGCGGCGGCGCGGGTGGCGCAGTCACCTCCAACCGTCGCGAGCGCACCGGCGCCATCATCGGCGGTGCCCTGGGTGGCGGCGCCGGTACGGCGGCCGGCAACGCCATGGGCGGCCGCACCGGTGGCCTGGTAGGCGCCGGCCTGGGTGGCGCCGCGGGCGCGGCGCTGGGCGGCAATGTGTCGCGCAGCAACTCCTACGACGACGACCGCCGCTACTACAAGCGCAGCAAGCATCGCCGTCATCACCACGACGACTGATCCTCGCAGCAATGAGAAACGGGCCATCACGGCCCGTTTTTTTATCCCGAGTTTTTGTCCCGGGTTCGCGCTGCAGCGCACAAACAAAAAGCCCGTACCGGGAAGGTACGGGCTTTTTGTCGAATGCGGAAAGCGCGGATCAGAGGGCAGCGCCGTCGGTGTAGACGTCGAACTTGCCAGCCCTGGCACCGTCGGTGAAAGTGTCGAACTTGCCACCCGAGCGGGCGCCATCGGCGAAGGAGTCAAACTTGCCGGCCTTCGCGCCATCCGTGAAGGTATCGAACTTGCCGGCCTTGGCGCCGTCGGTGAAGGTGTCGAACTTGCCAGCCTTGGCGAAGGCGGGGGCGGCCGACAGGGCCAGGGTCAGGGCAGCGATCAGGGCAAATTGGCGCTTCATGGCGAATCCTTTTTGTTTGGAAGATGCCAGCCTCGACGTACGTTTGCTGCGATGCGGCACCAGATGCTGCGATATTAGGCATTTCCCTGATATGAATAAATATTGCGCTCCACAATGATTGATTGTGGTTTCAACAATAAATCGCCCGGATCGTGTAAAGGTTCACGGGGTAATCGGGAGACTATGTCATGGATCGGCTTCAATCGATGCGCGTCTTCGCCAAAGTGGTCGAGCTTGGCAGCTTTGCCCGTGCGGCGCAGCAATTGGAGATGTCCAACGCCGTCGTGACGCGCTATGTGGCGGACCTGGAGAGCCATCTCGGCACCCGCTTGCTCAATCGCACGACGCGCAGCCTGTCCCTGACGGATGCCGGCGAAACCTATCTGCAACGCTGTTCCCAGATCCTGGAAGACGTGGAAGAGGCGGAATCCGTCGTCACTGCGCGGAGCCAGTCGCTATCGGGCACGCTGCGGCTGGTCACCCCGGTCATGTTCGGCCTGCACCTGCTGCCGCAGACGTTGGAACGCTTCCAGCGGCTCTATCCGGATGTGGTCTTCGACGTCCAGTTGTCCGACCGGATTGTCGACATCGTGGAAGAGGGCCGGGACGTCGGCGTGATGCTGTCAGACCTGGGGCTCGGCTCGCACCTGGTGGCGCGGCCGCTGATTTCCGCGGAGATCATCCTCTGCGCATCCCCAGGTTACCTGCGCGAGCATCCCCCGCTGCGCAACGCCCACGACCTGACCAGCCACCGCTGCATCGCCATGCGGCTGCCCAATGCCGAGCACGAGTGGACGCTGTCCGGCCCCGAGGGCGAACTGACCGTGCCGATCCGCCCGGGCCTGCTGTGCAGCAATGCCGAGCTGGCGCACCAGGCGGCGCTGGCCAATATGGGTATCGCGATGTTGTCGTCCTACCTGGCGCGGCCCAACATCGAAGCCGGCCGGCTGACGCACATCCTGCAGCAGTACCAGTTGCCGCGTCGCGACGTGAGCGTCGTCTACCCCAGCCGGAAATTCCTGCCGACCAAGGTACGGGCGTTTATCGATTTCCTGCTTGAGGAAGGGAACAAGCGCGTCGTCGAGGCATCACCGACAGTGGCGCACACGCACAAGTAAGCGCAGGGAAGAAACGCAGGGGGACGGCGCAGGAGAGGCGCGGAGGGAGAACAGCGGCGGGGCGGGCGCCCCGGCCGCTGGTGAGCGATTACTCTTCGGCGTCAGCCGTTGCCTTTGCGGCGACGCGGGCCTTCTTGGCCGCAGGGGTCTTGGTTGCCGCGGTCTTGGTTGCAGCCGTCTTGGCCGGTGCCTTGGCCGCGGCCTTCTTCGCCGGCGCTTTCTTCGCGGCTACCTTCTTGGCGGCGACCTTCACCGGTGCTTCCTCGGCCTCGGCCGTCTTGGCGGCGCCCTTCGCGGCACCCTTGGCAGCAGTCTTGGCCGCCGCGCCCTTGGCCCCGGCCTTGGGTTCGCGCACTTCGAACTCGAAGCCGATCTTGCCGTCCGGCTGCTTGGCCAGGAAAGCCTTGAAGTTGCGTCCCGTACGCGACGACTTGAAGCCGGTCAGCAAATCCGTCTTGCCGTCGGTCAGCAGCTTGCCGATCTGCTCACGCGAGATTTCCTGCTGCAGGATGATCTTGCCGGTCGTGAAATCGCACGACTTGGGCGCGCCGACAGCGTTTTCGCACACGTACTTCATGCCGTGCTCGTAGACCGAGCCGCCGCACTTCGGACAATTACCCACTGGCGTCTGCTCGCTGAAGTCCACCGGCTCGCCATCGCCTTCGTCATCGTTCTGACCGAAGTCGAACTCCATCTTCCAGTGGTCTTCGTCGTCCTTGGCCAGCTTGAGAATGGCGGCAAACGGGCGGCCCATCTTGCTGCGGAAGCCCTGCAGCGGACCGATTTCCTTCTTGAGCAGCAGTTCCTCGACCTCTTCGATCTCGAACTGGCGGCCGCCGGGGATCTTGCTGATCGAGAACTCGCACGCGGTGCAGGCAAAGCGGCGGTAGTTCTCCTTGACCTGGCCGCCGCACTGCGGGCACGGCGTGTCCAGCGTGGCGTAGTCGCCGGGGATCGTGTCGCTGTCGTATTCCTTGGCGCGCTTGACGATCTGCTGCGTCATCTGCGCGATCTCGCGCATGAATTCGTCGCGCTTCAGGCGGCCGCGCTCGATCTGCGAGAGCTTGTGCTCCCACTCGCCGGTCAGTTCCGCCTGCGTGAGTTCTTCCACGCCCAGGCCGCGCAGCAGCGTCATCAGCTGGAACGCCTTGGCCGTGGGAATCAGTTCGCGGCCTTCGCGAACCAGATATTTCTCAGTCAGCAGACCTTCGATGATGGCCGCGCGCGTCGCCGGCGTGCCCAGGCCCTTGCCGGCCATGGCTTCGCGCAGGGCGTCGTCGTCCACCAGCTTGCCGGCGCCTTCCATGGCGGACAGCAGCGTCGCTTCGTTGTAGCGCGCGGGCGGCTTGGTCGTCAGGCCGACGCTCTCGACCTTGTCGGTCTTGACCTTCTCGCCCTTGGCCACCGGCACCAGGTTGGCAGCATCCTTGTCGCCCTGGGCCTCGCGGCCGTAGATCACCAGCCAGCCCGGGTTGACCAGCACCTTTCCTTCGGTCTTGAAGTGATGGCCGGCCACCTCCGTGATGCGGGTCGTGACCTGGAACTCGGCCGCCGGGAAAAACACGGCCAGGAAGCGGCGCACGACCAGGTCGTACAGCTTCTGCTCGGGTTCCGACAGGTTCTTGGGCGCCTGCAGCGTCGGGATGATAGCGAAGTGGTCGCTGATCTTGCTGTTGTCGAAGATCCGTTTGTTCGGCTTGATCCAGCCGCTGGAAAGAACCTTCTTTGCGTGCGGCAGGTAGTTCGGCGAGCTGTCGGCCAGCATGTCCATGGTCTGCTTGACCGTGTCGAGGTAATCCTCGGGCAGCGCGCGCGCATCGGTACGCGGGTACGTCAGCACCTTGTGCTTTTCATACAGCGCCTGGGCCAGGCCCAGCGTGTTCTTGGCCGAGAAGCCGAAGCGCGAGTTGGCTTCGCGCTGCAACGTGGTCAGGTCGAACAGGGCCGGCGACTGCTGCGTCGACGGCTTGGACTCCTCCGTGACGGTGCCCGGCTTGTCGCGGCAGGCGGCCACGATGCTCTTGGCTTCCGCCTCGCTCCACAGACGCGAATCGCGTGCCTCGGGATCGAACTCGCTTTTCTTGAACTTGGGATCGAACCAGCGGCCTTCGTACAGGCCGCCGGCGGCGATGAACTCGGCGTGGACTTCCCAATAGTCGCGCGGCACGAAGTGCTTGATCTTCTCTTCACGCTCCACCACGATCGACAGCGTCGGGGTCTGCACCCGGCCCACCGTGGTCAGGAAGAAGCCGCCGCCCTTGCTGTTGAAGGCGGTCATGGCGCGCGTGCCGTTGATGCCGACCAGCCAGTCGGCCTCGGAACGGCAACGGGCGGCATCGGCCAGCGGCATCATTTCCAGATCCTCGCGCAGCGCGGAGAACCCGTCGCGAATGGCCTGCGGCGTCATCGACTGCAGCCACAGCCGGCGCACCGGCTGCTTGGCCTTGGCCTGCTGCGCGATCAGGCGGAAGATCAGTTCCCCCTCGCGCCCCGCATCGCAGGCGTTGATCAGCGCGGTCACGTCCTTGCGCTTGATCAGGCGGTTCAGCACCTTCAGGCGCGACTCGGTCTTGGCGATCGGGCGCAGGTCGAAATGCGGCGGAATCACCGGCAGGTTGGCGAAGCTCCACTTGCCGCGCTTGACCTCGTATTCGTCCGGAGCGGCAATTTCCACCAGGTGGCCCACGGCCGAGGACAGCACGTAGTCGTCGCTCTCGAAGTACTCGTCGTGCTTGGCAAAGCCCCCGAGGGCGCGCGCGATATCGGCGGCGACCGATGGCTTTTCCGCGATGATGAGGGCTTTAGACATTGAACGGGTCCTTGCGGCACCGCTCCCTCATGGGAAGTCAGCGCCTCTTGAATTGCACTGCAAACTATGTAAACAGCACGGCTGGGGCTTTGAGGCGCCAATAATAAGCGCGGTTCCGACGGCCGTGCAAGCAACGCCACCCGCGCAGCGGGCGGCAGCAAGACTCAGCGGTCGTCGTTCTCAAGCAACCAGTCGAGCACTTCAGGGATTTCCGATGTGGCCGTCGGCATCGCTACGCCGCGGTCCAGCATGCGCCCCAGTACTTCCAGGTGCGGCAGCACTGTGCCGTAAAAATGCGGTGCGCCACCGCCAATCGGCTGAATCAGCACCGTGGGAAAATTCTCGATATCGATGTCCTCGCCAAGTCGGTCGGCGTGGGTTTCGATGTCGATCCACACAAAGCAATCGTCGGGATGGCGTCCGGCCATCGCCGCAAACCCGCTCATGTACTCCTTGCACGTCCCGCACCAGTCCGCGCACAGGCAGGCCACCAGCCGGCCACGTGGCCGCTGGGCCAGCGCCTGGCGGACGGCACCGGGATCTTGCTCGGGAAAGTAAACGGTCATGACGGTTGAAACATGAGCCTCAGGCGGCACCGGATGCGGCAGATTGTAGCGATATTGCCGCGACGGGCCGCTGCACCTCGAAAATTGGTCGTCGTCGTGTCGTTGTAGCGTCCTCGCAAAATCAGGCCAGCCGGCGATAACGGTTGCCCGGCAGGCGCTCGGCCGCACCCGCGAGCTCCAGCTGCAAAAGTGTTGCGGACGCCGCCTCCGCAGTCAGGCCACTGCGCTCGCACAACGCATCGAACGTGACAGGATCATAGGCGAGGGCGGCGCCGAGCGCGTCGGAAGGGATGGCCAGCGGGCCCGTCGCCTGGCCGTCGTTGCGGGGCGTACGTGAGGCATCGGCCACCGGTTTGCAAGCACCCCCTGAGGGCTCGCCGCGGCGCGCACGATCCCGGCTACGCGCCGGCTTCGCCGCCACGGGCGCGAGCGAAGGCGCCAGATCGGCGAACTCCTCAAAGACATCGGTGGCCGATTCCACAAGCTTGGCGCCCTGACGAATCAGCTTGTGGCAGCCCCGGGACAGTTCGGCGTGGATCGAGCCGGGAATCGCAAAGACCTCCCGGCCGATTTCCGAGGCCAGCCGCGCCGTGATCAGCGACCCGGACCGCTCGGCCGCCTCCACCACCAGCACCCCGCGCGCGAGCGCCGCGATGAGGCGGTTGCGGCGCGGGAAATGATTCGGCAAACCCGGGGTGCCAAGGGGGAATTCGCTGACGATGGCGCCCCCGGCGTCGACGATCTGGTGCGCCAGCGCATGGTGCCGCGCAGGGTAGACGATATCCGCCCCGGTGCCGATCACGGCCACGGTACCGCCGGGGCCAGCCAGCGCGCCCGCATGGGCGGCGGCGTCGATGCCGAGCGCCAGCCCGGACACCACCGAGAGCCCGGCTGCCGAGAAAGCGCTGGCGAAGGTGTTGGCGTCGCGCGTACCTTGCGCGGTCGCATTGCGCGCACCCACGATGCCCAGCCCGGGCCGCGACAGCATCGCGGGATTGCCATTGACATAGAGCACCGGAGGGGGATCGGCCAGATCCAGCAGCCGCGCAGGGTAGGCCGCATCGGCCAGCGTCACCATGGCGTGGCCGGATTGGGCCAGCCAGGCAAGCGTACGGTCGATCAACGCGGCCATTGCGGCATCGGGTGGCGCGGCGAGGCGGCGCGCCACGGCAGGCTCGACAACCGTGCACAGGCTGGCGACGTCTTGCGCCAGCACCGCCTGCGGCAGTCCGAATGCGGACAGCAAGCGGCGCACGGCCGCAACGCTTGCGCCCGGCGTGGCGGTCAGGCGCAGCCATGCCACGACGTCAGCGGGGTCGCGTGTCGTTTCGGTTGTCGTGACGACGGCAGCCGGCGCAAGCGCCGGCCCGGAAGAAGGCGCGCCCGCAGGCGCGCGGCACCCTGTCAACGCGGCGTCGTGGCGATATCGCCGACCTTCATCAGGTTGGTCGCGTCCGTCACCAGCGCATACGCGATGCCCGGGAAGACGCGGTAGACGTAGGCCAGCCCGTAGCGGTCATCCGGCAACGTGATCGCGCGGTTGCGGTCGGTCGGGTCCTTCACCTTGCCGCCATCGCGCGACAACGACAGGACGTGGCCCGGTTCCAGGCCGGCGTTGGTGCCCGCGTTGAGCACCACCACCTGCTTGGCGCCGCCGTACTGCACGCCGCCATAGACCGCGGCGATGCGGGCATTCACGTCGGATTCCGGCGCGTGCGGCACATAGCGAACCAACTCGCGCGGCGGCTGGGGCAGCAGCAACGAGCCCGGCCCCATTTCCTGCAGCGACTGGGTGGCCAGCACGGTGCTGACGCCGTCCGGGCCCTCCGGACCATGCGCCACGCGCACGCTGCCTTCATATTGGGCCTCGTAGCCGATGACCTTCTGCGTCATCGGATCGCGCACCGGGTTGGCCGGCCGGAACGCCTGCCAGTCGCTGCCGATGGCGGCGTCCGTCACGCCGATGCCGCGCACATAGGCCGAGTCGCCACGACCCATGTAGACGCGGGCGTCCGGCAGTGCCACGATACGTGCAGAGGTATCGACGGTGCCCTGGTCCACCACCAGCGGACGGAACAGGAATGGCTCGATATCGCCCGCCGGGATGCTCAGGATGGCGTCGCCGTCCACGCCTTCGCCGCGGACACGCGGTGACAGGCGGCTGTCGCCGCTCGCCCCGCCTGGCGCGGTCGTCGACAGGTAGGCACGGCCATCGCGCTGAATCAGGTACAGCACCTGGCCCGGATAGATGAGGTGCGGATTTTGGACCTGCTGCTTGTTCATGCCCCAGAGCTCGGGCCAGCGCCAGGGCTGGCGCAGGAAGCGTCCGGAGATGCCCCACAGGGTGTCGCCGCCACGTACTGTGTACTGGCTTGGCGCAGTGGGAGACAGATCGGAAACCGGGATGCCCTGCTGGGCCGTCCGGTCGGCCTGGGCCAACTGCGTCGGCGAGACGCCGAGGTCGGCGGCCTGGACGGTCATGCCGACTCCGGCAGTGACGCCAGCGACACTCAGCATGAGGAGGGTAAACGCGTGCAGCCTGCGGCCCGACGCCGCTTGTTCTTTGGTAAGATCGCGCATTTTCGTGAACCGGCCGGTAGACGACCGGATTGACCCTGGAGAGCGTGCCTGCTGCGGCGCGCCTTGATTTTTGTACTAGCGCCCCGATTCTGCATGGAAACCCCCGTCGCCGCAACGCGGCCGGGCAGTGGACAGCACCCGGCGTTGCGCCCGAGCATCATGGCCAAACTCGACATCCTCACCTACCCCGATCCCCGCCTGCACAAAGTGGCCAAGCCTGTGGAGGTGGTGGACGACCGCATCCGCCAACTGGTGAAGGACATGGCCGAGACCATGTACGAAGCACCCGGCATCGGCCTGGCAGCAACCCAGGTGGACGTGCACGAGCGCGTCGTGGTGATCGACGTGTCCGAGACCCGCGACGCACTGCAGGTCTTCATCAACCCGGAAATCATCTGGGCCAGCGACAACCGCAAGGTCTGGGAAGAGGGCTGCCTGTCGGTGCCCGAGGTCTACGACCGCGTGGAGCGGCCCGATCGCGTGAAGGTGCGCGCGCTCAATGAAAAGGGCGAGAGCTTCGAACTCGATGCCGACGACATCCTGGCTGTATGTATACAGCACGAGATGGACCACCTGATGGGCAAGGTGTTCGTTGAATACCTGTCGCCGCTCAAGCTCAACCGCATCAAGCAAAAGCTGCAAAAGCGCGTACGGTCGCGGATGTAACAGTCGCCGTCCGTAGCGCCGCCCCGAGCGCGGGGTCTGCTATCGTTACATCTTCCGAAGAACACACACGTACCGGCCGCTATGCGGCCGGTGTCGTTTTATCGCGGACATCTGCCATGACTCAAGCCCAGCCACTGCGCGTCGCCTTTGCCGGCACGCCGGAATTCGCGCGCATCGCCCTTGAGGCCATCCATGCCGCCGGATTTCCGGTGGTCGCCGTCCTGACCCAGCCGGACCGCCCCGCCGGCCGCGGCATGCAGCTGCAGGCCAGCCCCGTCAAGCAATTCGCCCTGGATGCCGGACTCGGCCCGGTGCTGCAGCCGCGGTCGCTGCGCCGCCAGGGCAAGTATCCCGAGGAGGCCGGCGCCGCCGTCGATGCGCTGGCGGCGATCGCCCCCGATGTGATGGTCGTGGCCGCCTACGGGCTGATCCTCCCGGCGGAAGTCTTGACCTTGCCGCGCCACGGCTGCCTGAACATCCATGCCTCGCTGCTGCCGCGCTGGCGCGGCGCGGCGCCGATCCACCGCGCGATCGAGGCCGGCGACGCCGAAACCGGCATCACGCTGATGCAGATGGACGAAGGGCTCGATACCGGGGCCATGCTGGCGCGCGAGGCGGTGCCCATCGGCACGCCGGACACCACGGGCAGCCTGCACGACACGCTGGCCGCGCTGGGCGGCCGCATGATCGTCGATGCGCTGCGCCAGCTCGCCGCCGGCAAGCCGCTGCCCGCCACGCCACAACCGGAAGCCGGCGTGACCTATGCCGAGAAGATCGCCAAGGAAGAAGCGCCACTGGACCTGACCCGCCCGGCCGCGGCGCTGGCCAACCAGGTGCGCGCGTTCAACCCGTTCCCGGGCGCGACGGTGCAGGTGGGCGATACGGTCATCAAGTGCTGGCAGGCGCTACCGCTGGCCGCCTCCACCAGCCTGCCTCACCCGCCGGGGACGGTGCTGGCGGCCGATGCCGCCGGCGTGATCATCGCGTGCGGGGAGGGCAGTGCGCTGCAGGTCACCGAGCTCCAGAAACCCGGAGGACGCCGCCAGCCCGCGCAGCAGTTCCTCCAGGCGATGCCGCTGCCGCCGGGCACGCGCTGTGCCGTCCCCGACGCCAAGGCATAATCAGACTCGTCCTGTTCCACGCCCTCACGCCATGTTTGGCATCATCGATCTGCCGCTGTTCGTCGGCGCCGTCTTCCTGCTCAACATCACGCCCGGGCCGGATACCGCCTATATCGTCGGACGCAGCGTGGCACAGGGCCGCGCGGCCGGTGTGATGTCCGCGCTCGGTGTGAGTGCCGGATGCTGCGTGCACGCATTGGCCACGGCGTTCGGGCTGACCGCGCTGCTGGCGGCATCGCCAGCCGCCTTCACGGTCATCAAGTTCGCCGGCGCGGCCTACCTGGTCTGGCTGGGCGTGAAGCTGATCTGGCCGCGCCTGGGAGCGTCGCGCTCCACCGCGCTGGCCGGGGAGCCGGATGGCGCGCAGGATCAGCCGCGCAATGGTCATCGCAGCCTGCGGGCCCTGTTCATGCAGGGATTCCTGACCAACGTGCTGAACCCGAAAGTGGTGCTCTTCTTCGTGTCGTTCTTCCCACAGTTCGTGGATCCGCGTGCCGGGCACCAGGCGGCGGCGTTCCTGCTGCTTGGTGCCGTCATGGTGCTGATGTCGACGATCTGGAACTCGCTGGTCGCCTGGCTGGCCGGAACACTGACACGTAAGGTCGGGCAGACGCCGCGCCTGAAGTGCTGGCTGGATCGCGTGGTGGGCACGGCCTTCATCGGCCTGGGCGCACGGCTGGCCCTGACGCAGCGATAGGCCGGCAAGCCGGCCAGCCGCGTAAAACCCTGCAATCGGCATTGAATTTCCACCGTCCCGGCACTATCTAACTGTCATCGCGTCCCGCAGGGGCGGGTACGCGTCTGACGAAATGGAGCGCAAGCCATGTTCAACTGGGTCAAGACCTTCATGCTGATGGCAGCCATCACGGCGCTGTTCATCGTCATCGGCGGCATGATCGGCGGACGCAGCGGCATGATGTTCGCGTTGCTGATCGCGCTCGGGATGAACTTCTTCTCCTACTGGTTCTCGGACAAGATGGTCCTGCGCATGTACAACGCGCAGGAAGTCGACGCCAGCAGCGCGCCGCAGTTCTACAACATGGTGCAGGAGCTGGCGCAGCGCGCCGGCCTGCCCATGCCGCGCGTGTACCTGATCAACGAGGACGCGCCCAACGCGTTTGCCACGGGCCGCAATCCGGAGCACGCCGCAGTGGCCGCCACCACGGGTATCCTCCGCGTGCTGTCCGACCGCGAACTGCGCGGCGTGATGGCTCACGAACTGGCGCACGTGCGTCATCGCGACATCCTGACCTCGACCATTGCGGCCACGATGGCCGGTGCGATCTCGGCGCTGGCCAACATGGCGATGTTCTTTGGTGGCCGCGACGAAAATGGCAATCGGACGAATCCGATCGCCAGCATCGCCGTGGCCATCCTGGCGCCGCTGGCGGCATCGCTGATCCAGATGGCGATCTCGCGCGCACGCGAATTCGAGGCCGACCGCGGTGGCGCGGAGATCAGTGGCGATCCGCAGGCCCTGGCCAGCGCGCTCGACAAGATCCACCGTTACGCGCAGGGCATTCCGTTCCAGGCGGCCGAGGAGCACCCGGCCACGGCACAGATGATGATCATGAACCCGCTGTCGGGCGGCGGCATCGCCAACCTGTTTTCGACTCACCCGGCCACCGAGGAACGCATCGCACGCCTGATGCACATGGCCCAGACGGGCACTTATCCGGCCTGAGCGCCACCCCGTCCGCTGCGTGAATCCGGCAACCCGTCCGACAACGGGTAAACTGCCCGCTGTGTTCCTATCGGAGCCAGCGGGTATTTTTATTGCCCGCCGGGGCGCGTGACCCATTACGCGTCGCTTTCCACAGATTTTCGATTTTCCGAGTTTTCGTCATACCCATGCGCCTGCCCCACGATTCCCTTGCCTTCCAGATGCTCGGCGCCGCCGCGGCTGTTCGCGGCGTCCACGAAGGCACGGCACTGCCGCAGGCCATTGAAGATGCCGCCGCCCAGCTGCGCCTGGACCGCGTGCGCGATGCCGCCACACGCGGCGCCGTGCAGGACCTGGCCTACCGCACGGTGCGCCAGTTCGGCACCACCCGCGCGCTGGTCACCCAGCTCGTGACGCGCCCGCCTGGCGCCCTCGTCGATTCCTTGCTGGCCGTGGCCCTGGCGCTGCTGCTGGAAGGCGAGCAAGGCGAAGCCGAGAAGCCTGGCCGCGGCGGCTACAGCGAATTCACGGTGGTGGATCAGGCCGTCAGCGCGGCGGCCTCCGAGCCCAAGACCGCGCATGCGCGCGGCCTCGTGAACGCCGTGCTGCGCCGGTTCCTGCGTGAGCGCAAGACGCTGATGCAGACCGTGAGCCAGGACGAGGAAGCGCGCTGGAACCTGCCGGGCTGGTGGCTCACGCAACTGCGCAACGCATATCCCGATCAATGGCAGACGCTGGCGGAGAGCGTCAACACGCGTCCGCCGATGACCCTGCGCGTCAACACCTCGCGCATCTCGGTGGCGCAATACCTGACGCAGCTCGCCAATGCCGGAATGGCCGGCACAGCCGTGGGCACGCAGGCCGTGCGGCTGGTGCGCGCGTTCCCCGTTGCGCAGGTTCCCGGTTTTGCCGAAGGCGATGTCTCCGTGCAGGACGCCGGCGCGCAACTGGCGGCACCACTATGCGAAGTTTCTGATGGCATGCGCGTGCTCGACGCCTGTGCGGCACCTGGCGGCAAGACCGGCCATCTGCTGGAGCTCGCCGACATCCATGTGACCGCGGTGGAAACCGACGCGCAGCGTGCCGCGCGCATTCACGACAATCTCGCCCGGCTGGGACAGAACGCCGAGGTCATCGTGGGTGATGCCAGCCGTCCGAAGGACTGGTGGGACGGCCAGCAGTTCGACCGCATCCTGGCGGACGTGCCGTGCTCGGCCTCGGGCATTGTGCGGCGGCATCCGGACATCCGCTGGTTGCGGCGCGAATCCGATATCGGGCGCCTGATCAATGAACAGCGGCGCATCGTTTCGCAGCTGTGGCCACTGCTGAAGCCGGGCGGCATTCTCGTTTATGTGACCTGTTCTATTTTCCCAACGGAAGGCGAAGAGCAGGCGCTCTGGTTTGGTGCGCAGCTACCAGATGCGATACGATTGCAGGCGCCGGGACAACTGCTGCCCGGTACGAAGGCGCCTGAAACGGCCGGTGGCGATGCCGCTGGCGAGGCAAGCCTGCCATCCGATCACGATGGCTTCTACTACGCCCGCTTCCAGAAACGCGCCTGATTTCAACCGATGCTGAGCCCGCTGCGCTTGTTCGTCCTACGTGTCCCGGGTGACGCAGCGCGCGGGTTGCCAGCCGGTCCGCTGGGCCGCATCCTGCGCGGCTGGTGGGTGGTAGCCCTGCTGCTGCTGGCGCTGCTGGTGCACTGCCCGGGAGCGTCGGCACAGCTGATCGAGAATAACGAGGCCCGCGTCGAGTACCAGGACGGTGGCTTCGACCTCGCGGCATCGTTCGATTTCGACCTGCCACCCGCCCTCGAGGATGCGCTCCACAAGGGCATCTCGCTCTATTTTGTCGTCGATTTCCAGCTCACGCGGCCACGCTGGTACTGGTTCGACGAAAAGCCGGTCAACGCCAGCCGCAGCGTACGTCTTTCCTACCAGCCGCTGACGCGACAGTACCGCGTCTCCACGGGCGGCCTGCAACTGCCGTTCAGCCGGCTGAAGAGCGCGCTCCAGTTCATCCAGCAGGTCCGTGCGTGGCGCGTATTCGAGCGCAATCAGGTCAAGCCCGGCGAGACCTATCACGCCGAGGTCCGCATGCGGCTGGACCTGTCGCAGCTGCCCAAGCCGTTCCAGATCAACGCGGTGAACACGCGCGAATGGAACCTGTCCTCTGACTGGAAGCGCTTCAACTACACGGTACCGACCAACCTGGATACCCCGCAACCGCTCCCCGCGCCGATCGCACCGCCGCCAGTGGCTCCGCCGCCCGCCGCTCCCGGCTCCACGCCGGCCGCGGCCTCCGCGCCTGTCGCCGATGCGCGCAGCACACCGTTCTCGCAAACGGTGTCCACGGTGCTGTCCCCCAGTCAACTGGTCCAGCCCAACGCGAGCCAGCCATGAACGGCACGCCGTGGGATAGCAGGTTTCGCCGCGTGCTCTATCGCATCGTGGCGGGCATCATCGTCTTCCTGGCGTTGGTGCTGGTGGGACTGCTGGCGGGAGCCTCCGCCAATACCGAATTCTTCGACCGGTATTTCACGCTCCTCTTCAAGATCAACCTGGTCGTCGGCGTCCTGCTGATCCTGACCATCGGCGCGCTCGGGTTCACGCTGTGGCTGCGCTATCGCCGCGGCAAGTTTGGCACGCGGCTGATGACCAAGCTGGCCGTGTTCTTCGGCGTGGTGGGCGTGCTGCCCGGCGTGCTGATCTACCTGGTGTCGCTGCAGTTTGTCTCGCGCAGCATCGAGTCATGGTTCGACGTGCGCGTGGAGACCGCGCTCGAAGCCGGCCTGAATCTCGGACGCTCCACCATCGACAGCTCGCTGGCCGACCTGCAGGGCAAGGCGCGCCTGATGGCCGATCAGCTCACCGGGGCATCGGGCATCGCCACATCGCTCCAGCTGAACCGCCTGCGCGAACAGTATGGCGTGCAGGAGGCCGCGATCTTCACCGGCAGCGGCCGCGTGCTGGCCACCGCATCGAGCAACTATGCCTCGCTGGTCCCGGACCTGCCGTCAGGCATGCTGGCCGAGCAGGCGCGCATGGCCGGGGGCTATGCCGCGGTGGAAGGCGGCACCGATCCCGCCGCCGAGGGCCGGCGCCCGGACCGCATCGATAGCAGCCACCTGTACCGGCTGCGCGTCATCATCCCGCTCGGGACCGCGCCGTCACCGGTGCCCGTCGACACCCAGGCGAAGCCCGCTGCCGGCGCCGCCTCCGCGCAACGCCCGCCGCGCGCCGCCATGACCGCGCCCGGAAGCCGCTGGGCCGGCTCGGGCCTTTCGGTGGAGCGGCGTCCGGAAGACGCGCCTGCGATCGGCTTCGGACTCGTCGGCGATACGGTGCGCGAGGAGCGCTATCTGCAGGTGCTGCATCCCGTGCCGGCCGTGCTGGCCCGCAATGCGGACGAGGTCCAGCGTGCGTACCAGGAGTACCAGGAAAAGGCGCTGGGACGCACGGGGCTGCGCAAGATGTATATCGGCACGCTGACGCTGACGCTGTTCCTGGCGGTGTTCATCGCCGTGATGCTCGCGCTGCTGCTGGGCGGCCAGCTGGCGCGTCCGCTGCTGATGCTGCTGCAGGGGACCAAGGAGGTGGCCGAGGGCGATCTCTCGCCCAAGCGTGAACTCAAGAGCCGCGACGAGCTGGGCATGCTGACGCAGCAGTTCAACCAGATGACCCGTCAGCTGTCCGAGGCCCGCATCGCCGTGGAGGAAAACCGCACCGCGCTGGAACAGTCGAAGGCGTACCTCGAAAGCGTGCTGCAGAATCTGACCGCCGGGGTGCTGGTGTTCGACCGCCGCTTTGCGCTGATCACGGCCAACCCCGGCGCGGAACGCATCTTCCGCCAGCCGTTCGCGGGCGTGCTGGGCCAGCGTGTCGAGCAAGTCCCGGGCATGGGGGAGTTTGGCGAGATCGTCCGCCAGGCCTTCTCCGAGCAGACCACCAGCGAAGTCCTGGGTGGCGCGCAGCACTGGCAGAAGCAGATCGAACTGCCGCAGGGCGACGAGGAACAACCGCTCACCCTGCTGGTGCGCGGCGCACATTTGCCGGGCGGCAGCCGCGACGAACCCGGCTACGTGGTGGTGTTCGACGATATTTCCGATGTGATCGCGGCCCAGCGTTCGGTCGCATGGGGCGAAGTGGCGCGCCGGCTGGCGCATGAAATCAAGAACCCACTGACGCCGATCCAGCTGTCCGCCGAGCGCCTGCAGATGAAGTTGTCACCGAAACTTGAGCATTCCGACGCGGAAGTGCTAAAGCGCGGGGCTGCGACGATCGTTAACCAGGTAGCGGCAATGAAACGGATGGTGGACGACTTCCGCGACTATGCCCGCACGCCGCCCGCGGTGGTGCAGGCGCTGGCCCTCAACAGCCTGGTGGCAGAAGTCTTGCATCTGTACGGGATTGACGATCCCGCCGTGCATGAACACCCGGTGATTCATTCGGCGCTGGGCCCCGGACTCCCTGAAATCAAGGGCGATCCGACCCAGCTGCGACAGGTTATCCACAATCTGCTGCAGAATGCGCAGGATGCGGTGGCGGACAACGTGGCGGCGGGTAGGGCCGCGCCCCATATCACTCTGCACACCGAGACTGTAGAATACAAAGATTCTGCTGGCGAAGACCGGCAGGCCGTCAAGCTGTCCATCGCAGATAATGGTCCAGGTTTCGCGCCACGGATTCTCAGCCGTGCGTTCGAACCCTACGTGACCACGAAAGCCAAAGGTACGGGACTTGGGCTGGCGATGGTAAAAAAGATCATTGACGAACACGGAGCGCGCATCGAGTTGCGCAACCGTATGGACGGCACCGACATTGTCGGGGCACAGATCTCGATCCTGTTCGTTAAACTGGCATAGTCAATCTTGCGTCGTCGGCCAGTCGGCGACGCTGCGGTGGGGTTAAGAGGGGAAGTATGGCAACCATCCTCGTAGTCGACGACGAAATGGGTATCCGGGAACTACTCTCGGAAATCCTGAGTGACGAAGGCCATGTGGTCGAACTGGCGGAAAACGCCCAGCAGGCACGCGAGTACCGTGCGGGCTCCACGCCCGATCTTGTCCTGCTCGATATCTGGATGCCGGATACCGATGGCGTCACGCTGTTGAAGGAGTGGTCGGCACAGGGCTACCTGACGATGCCGGTCATCATGATGTCCGGTCACGCCACGATTGATACCGCGGTGGAGGCCACCAAGATCGGTGCGCTGAACTTCCTCGAGAAGCCCATCGCGCTGCAAAAGCTGCTGTCCGCCGTGGAGCAAGGTCTGGCGCGCGGCATCGAACGACCGCGCGCGGCCGCACCGGCCGCCACCGCGACGCCTGCCGCCACGACTACGCCCGGCGAATCCGCCATGGCCGCGTCGGTTCCTGCCGAGATGCCAGCGGAAGCTTCCGCCAACGGCAGTCCGGCACGCCTGCCCGAGGCCGAGATGCACTTCTCCTTCGACATGCCGCTCCGCGAGGCCCGCGACCTGTTCGAGCGCGCCTATTTCGAATATCACCTGGTGCGTGAGCACGGCAGCATGACGCGCGTGGCCGAGAAGACCGGCCTTGAGCGCACGCACCTCTATCGCAAGCTCAAGCAGCTTGGCGTGGAACTGGGCCGCAACAAGCCCGAGCCCACGGAGCAGTAACAGTGATGCACGGGACGCTTGACTGGGTCCAGTCTCGCTGATATAGTTTCGCTTCTTTGGCCCGGTAGCTCAGTCGGTAGAGCAGAGGATTGAAAATCCTTGTGTCGGCGGTTCGATTCCGTCCCAGGCCACCAGAATTCAAAGGCCAACCGTTCGCGGTTGGCCTTTTTGTTTTTGCTGCTCGTTTTTGCGTCCGTCTTCCCGCTCGTTTTTCGCCAGTTTCTCCGCCGCTCGATCCCAAAGCCACCGCATGTTTTCGTGCACCCTGGCTCTCGTCCCGCGCAGTCCGCGCATTGCAAGAATTTCAAATCTGAACCCATGGCAACACACCCGTGGCAGGCCATCGGCGTGGTCCGCACGGCCATGACGGCCGCCGCGTGTGAGCGCACGTAACGGCATTGGAATTGGCTCTGCGGGTGTTCTACCGTAGAGACACGTACCGTGATGTTCATGCTGGAGACTGCCATGGCCCTGCGCTCCCTTGCCTCCCACAGCACCGCGCAGCTGCGTCGGCTGATCGGCCAGATTCAGGCCGAACTGGACGCGCTCGAGCAGCTCAGTGCCACCGACGCGGATGCCCAGACCAAACTTGCCTATGCCTGCGCGCGTCTGCACGACGGCATGGAAGCCATCGAGGATGCGTTGGCCTCCCTGCGCGCCTTGCAGCAAGTCCGGCCGGTCTCGCTGCGATCCAGACGATCCCCGCGGCTGGCGTGATTGCCTGACGTGACAGTCACTGCGGTCGCGCGGCCGTAACGGTCGAACTATTGCCCTCCCGATCTCAAAGCCACAAGAACCCGCACCCGCAACCACCCAAGGCCTCGCGATGTCTTATGGGCGCCTCATGGCCCTGGGTGTCTTCAAGATTCCCTTGCGTCCCCATCACCCGAACAATTCCTCGGCCACCGTGGGATGCAGCGGCAGCGTCGATTTCAGGTGCGACGTCTTCAACCCCAGCCTCAATGCCACCGCCAGCGTCTGAACGATCTCCGGCGCCGCGTTATCCATCAGGTGCGCGCCCAGCACCCGCCCGCTGCGCGCGTTCAACACCAGCTTGAACATCGACGTCTGCGCGTTGCCGCCGAAGCGGTTCTCCAGCGACACAAAGCGCTTGATTTCCGTGCGAATACGATCCGCCTTGCCGCCGGCGGCCTCGATGGCCTGCGCCTCCGTCAGTCCGACCGCGCCAATCGCCGGCTCGCAAAACACCGCCGTCGGCACAAAGTCGAAATCGGCGATGTCTCCACGCTTGCCGAACAGCCGATCCGCCACCCATCGGCCCTGCGCAATCGCCACTGGCGTCAGGTGGATGTTCTCCGCCATGCAATCGCCAATCGCGTACAGCGAACGTTCCGAACTCCGAAACTGACGGTCGACGCGGATGCCACCCTTCGGCCCCATCTTGACCCCGATCTCCTCCAGGCCCAGCCCGTGGACGTTCGCTTCACGACCGATTGCGGCCAGCACCGCCTGGGCACGCACGGTCTGCGTACGCCCCGGATGGCTGTCCTGCCGGTAACAGACTTCCACCGCGCCGTTAGTCTGCGAGAGCAACGTCACGTCGGTATTGAAATGGAGCCGGATGCCCGTGGCGGCTAGCGCCTCCGCCAGCGAACGCGAGATATCGTGATCGAAGCGCGGGAGCAGCCGGTCCTCGCGCACCAGCAGGTCCACCTTGACCCCGTAGCGGGACAGGATCGACGCCAGTTCCACGGCGATGTATCCGCCACCGATCACGACGATCGATGCCGGCACGGTCTGCCACGTGAACACGTCGTCCGACGTACCCGCAAGCTCCCCGCCCGGCACGGGCAGCGCGCGCGGACGGGCGCCGGTGGCGATCAGCGTCTTGCGCGCCTGCACGATCTCGTTGCCGATGACGATCTCCGTCGGCGCGGCCAGCCGGGCCTCGCCGTGCAGGATCTCCACGCCGGCCTCCGCCAGCCGCTGGGTGTAAGACGCATTGAGCCGCGCGACTTCCGCATTGACGCGCACGATGGCGTCACGCCAGTCCTCCTTGCCGCCGGTATGCGACAGGCAGCCCGACAGGATCGCCGCCAGGGTGGCCCCGTAGGACAACATCTTCTTTGGCACGCAACCACGGTTGACGCAGGTGCCACCGATCGCGCCACGCTCCACCAGGATCACGCGTGCACCATGCGATGCGGCGCGCCGTGCCGCGGCCACGCCGCCGGAGCCCGCGCCGATAACGACGAAATCCGCTTCCCGTGCCTTGGGCGGCTTGCCCGCACGCTTGCGGCGCGGCACATTTTCCACGGCGGGCTCCGCGCTGATCTCGCGCGCGCGGCGGCGCTCCTTCGCCGGTGTCGGGGTGGCGATCTCGGGTGTTGCCTGGCGCTTAGTCATCCATGCCTCCTTGATACGCGGCGCGTAGCCGCACTCAACAGACCGACCGGCGCCATCAGGGCGCAACTGCCTATGACGCCGGCAACAATTCCTTGTCACGAATCTCCGGCCAGTCGCGCAGGAAGGCTTCCCCGTCGCGACGTCCGAGATCGTAGGCGTGCGTCATCCCCTCGGGCCGGGTGTAGTCCCAGCTGGAAATCGGCACACGTTGCGAAGGTTGCAGATACAGGCGGCGCTGGCCGCCCACGTCCAGCGCAAAACGGCGCGGGCGCGGGTACAGCCGCGTCACCAGCACCAGCACATTGCCCGGCGCGGCATCCAGCGCATCGACGGGCACGTTGTCCACCAGCCCGCCGTCGAGCACGGCACGGCCGCCACGCTTGAGCACGGGCGTGAACGGCGGCGTGGAGGCCGATTGCAGCAGCAGGTCCGCCAGGTCTTCCGGTGAGCGGCAATCCTGGGCCAGCACGAACTCCGGACGGAAGCCGAGCTTGCGCCCCAGCCGCGGATGCAGCGTCTTCAGGATGTGCTTGTCGATGTTGTACGCCAGCAGCCCGGCCGCCACGGCCAGGCGCGGGCCACTCCACGGCGGAATGTGCGCCACCCCGATGCGGATCTCGGGTGCCTGCTGCAGCCGCGCAAGCCGGTTATCGCCAAACAGCGACAGCAAGGCATTGCGGTAGATGCCGTAGTGCGGGAACACGCGCTCGCGCCGCCACAGATTGCCCCAGTAGGCATTGCGTGTGTTGTCGGCCAGGATCGACCGGTAGTACGCCATGGTCTGGTGCGAGTCATGGGCATAGACCATGCACGCGGTGGCGGCGCCGGCCGATATCGCCGCGATCACGCGCGGCCGCAGCCCCAGCTCGGGCGCCACGGTGTCCCACAATCCCGCCTGCCACCAGCAGCGGTTGCCGCCGCCGGCAAAGACGATCTGGTCGAAGGGCTGCGCCAGGGAAGGGGAGGTCGGCGTACCGCCAAGGGTCATGATCGGGAAGGGGAATGGTGTCCGCGCGTGGACAATCAGAGCAGCGCGTAAGTGGTGGTGGCCTGCACCGCGAGCTTGCCATCCTTGCCGGTCAGTTCGATTTCGCCGAACACCACGGTCTTGCCCAGGCGCAGCACATTGGCACGCACCAGCACATCCCCGTCGATGACGGGCCGCATGAAGTTGGTGGTAAGGCTGACCGTGGTCATCGGGCGGAATTCGCCCAGCGCACTGGAGATGGCGACGATCATCGCCGTATCGGCCGCGGACATCAGGACTTGTCCGCACACCACGCCGCCGGCATGGCGGAGGCTCTCGCTGAAAGGCAGGCGCAGCGTCACGCCGCCGGCATCGGCAGCCTCGGCGCGCAGGCCTAGCTGGCGTACCCACGGGGCAAGAACCCGCTCCAGCGTGGCGTCGACGTCGGCAAGCGTAAGGATGGACTCGGGCATGGCGATCCTGTCGGCATGGCCACGCGGGCCGCCACCGGCAGCGAAGGCTGCGGGCGGCGCTTTGGTCTCCTCCGGCGCGGCGCGATGTTTGCGCCAATGATACAGGGGGCGCCGGCCCCCCGCATGCGCCGTCGGTTATGCGGCGTTGTCGGCCTCGACGCGCGCGCTGGACCGGGTGGCGTGCCAGCGCAGCAGGCGCGGGACCACCACCACGGCCACCGTCAGCGCCAGGATCGTGGCGGAGATCGGCTGCTTGATGAACAGGCTCCAGTCGCCCTGACCGATCGACAGCGCATTGCGCAACTGCTTCTCGGCCATCGGCCCCAGGATCAGGCCGACGATCACCGGCGCGGTCGGGAAGTCGAAGCGGCGCATCGCCATGCCCAGCAGGCCGATCAGGAACAACAGCAGCAGGTCGAACCACGACTGGCGGATGCCATACGCGCCCAGGCCGGCGAAGATCAGGATGCCGCCGTACAGCAGCGGGGTGGGCACGCGCAGCATGCGCACCCACAGGCCGATCGCGGGCAGGTTCAGCACCAGCAGCATCACGTTGCCGATATACAGCGATGCCAGCAAGCCCCACACCAGGTCGCCCGAGGTCTGGAACAGCATCGGGCCCGGCTGCAGGTTGTAGTTCTGGAACGCGGCCAGCAGGATCGCGGTGGTGTTCGAGGTCGGGATGCCCAGCGTCAGCAGCGGGGCCAGCGTGGCGGTGACCGCGGCGTTGTTGGCAGCCTCCGGGCCTGCCACGCCTTCGATGGCGCCCACCTTGCCGAACTCTTCCTTGTGGTTCGACAGCTTCTTCTCCGTCGCATACGACAGGAAGGTCGGGATCTCCGCGCCACCCGCCGGAATCAGGCCGAACGGGAAGCCGATCAGCGTGCCGCGCAGCCAGGCCGGCACCGAACGCTTCCAGTCCGACTTGTTCATGTGGACCGAGCTCAGCTTGTTGAACGTGCCGTCCGGTTGCGGGAAGAACGCGTTGAACAGCGCCTCGCCCACGGCGAACAGGCCCACGGCCACGACGACGATATCCACGCCGTCATACAGCTCCTGGACGTTCATCGAGTAGCGGGTCTGGCCGGACAGCGAATCCATGCCGATCAGGCCGATACCCAGGCCCAGGAACAGGCTGGTCATGCCGCGCAGCAGCGACGACCCCAGCACGGCGGACACTGTGGTGAAGGCCAGCAGCATGATCATGAAATACTCGCCCGGGCCGAACTGCAGCGCCACGTCCGCGGCCACCGGCGCGAACATCGACAGCAGCACCGTGGCAATCGTGCCGGCCACGAACGAGCCGATCGCGGCCGTTGCCAGCGCGGGGCCCGCGCGACCATTCTTGGCCATCAGGTTGCCTTCCATGGCTGTGACCATGGTCGACGATTCACCGGGCGTGTTCATCAGGATCGACGTCGTCGATCCGCCATACATCGCACCGTAGTAGATGCCGGCAAACATGATCAGCGCGGCGGTGGGCTCCACCTTGGCGGTCAGCGGCAGCAGCATCGCCACGGTCAGCGCCGGGCCAATGCCGGGCAGCACGCCGATGGCGGTGCCCAGGAAGCAGCCCACCAGGGCCCACATCAGGTTTATCGGCGTGATGGCCACGGCAAAGCCGTGCATCAGCTGGTTCAGGGTATCCATGTCAGTTCCTCCCGTTGGGGTGCGGGCTCAGAAGCCGGCAACCGGCAGCAGCGGCAGGTTGATGCCGAGCAAGAAATCAAACAGCGCCCACATCGGCACCGTGAGCACGAGACCGATCAGCGTGTCGCGCACGATGCGGCGGCTGCCATAGCCTCGCGCGACGCAGACCATCATCAGCGTCGACGAGAACACGAAGCCCAGCGTGCCAATCAGCGCCATGTTCAGCACCAGGCCCAGTGCCACCCACAGGAAACCCTTGAAGTTGTGCGGAGCCGATGGCAATTCGGCATCTTCCTCCGGCATGTTGCGGAACCCGCCGCGCACGCCTTGCCAGGTCAGCAGCGCGCCGCAGACCGCCAGGCCGATGGCCACCAGCGTGGGCACGAAGCGCGGCGACAAGCCGGCATAGCCTTCCTCGCCCGAGATGCCCGGCAGGCCGGCAAGGAAAAAGGCGGACACCGCCAGGATGGCAATGCCGATGGAGACGTGGGATGGTTTCATGATGGGGCTCTCGGAGGGTCCTGCTTCCCGCATGGTCACGGGGCCCGGTGACGTTATAGGTTTAGTTTTGAGGTGCTGCGCAGGTGATGGCGGCACCGGGCCCCGTGCCGTCCTCCGGACAGCCGGCAATCGCCAGCGGTCCGGGCGGGAACAGCAGGGTGAGACAAACTTCCGCGACAACAAGGTTGGCCAGGCCGGTGGCACCGAGGGCCACCACGCCCGGCACGCGACGCCCGCTTACTTGGCGACGCCCAGTTCGCGCAGCGTGCTGCCCAGGCGGGCCGATTCGGCATCGACGAACTTGCCGAACTCGTCGCCGGTCAGCAGGAACGGCGTCCAGTCGTTCTTTTGCAGCGCGTCCTTCCACACCTGGTTCTCGGTGCCCTTGACCACGGCGTCGATCAGGGCCTTGCGCTGTTCAGGCGTAATACCCGGCGCGCCGTACACACCGCGCCAGTTGTAGATCTCCACATTGACGCCTTGCTCCTTCAGCGTCGGGATATCGGCGGTGCGGTCCTTCGACGTCACGGCCAGTGCGCGCATCTTGCCGGTCTTGATGAACGGCAGGAATTCGGAAACGCCGGCGATGCCGACGGTCACGTGGCCGCCGAGAATCGAGGCCGACGCTTCACCGCCGCCCTGGAATGGCACGTAGTTGATCTTCTTCGGGTCCACGCCGATGTCCTTGGCGATCAGGCCGGCCAGGATGTGGTCGATGGAACCTTTGGAGCCGCCGCCCCAGCTCACGCTGCCCGGGTTGGCCTTGAGCTGCGCGGTCAGGTCCTTGATGGACTTCAGCGGCGAGCTGGAAGCCACGGTGATCACCATGGTGTCGGCGAACAGGCGGGCGACCGGCGTGGCGTTCTTCAGCGTCACGGGCGGGTGGTTGGTCTCGATGGCACCCACCATCACGGCGCCCGTCACGACCAGCGCGTTGGGATTGCCCTTGTCGCTGTTGACGAACTGCGTCAGGCCGATGGTGCCGCCGGCGCCGCCCTTGTTGTCATAGGACGCGCTCTTGGCCGTACCCGCCGCGATCATCGCCGCACCGATCGTACGGCCGGTCTGGTCGTAGCCGCCGCCGGGGTTGGCGCCGATCATCACCTTGAGGCTGTCCACCGCGTAGGCCGGTGCGGCAACTACTGCGGCGGCCACCGTGGCCGAGGCGAGGACGACATGGGCAAAGCGGGCAAGCGTGCGAGGCATCGCGGTCTCCTGTCTTTATTGGAATGTTGTGCAAATGCGGCCGCGCATGCGTGCAAGAGGCAGTGGCGGCCATGGGCAGGATTCTAGGTGGCCCAAACTGTCAAAAGCCTGTCAAAGCGACAGCAATCCGCATGGGGTTTACGTGATGTTGTCTGCTTTGTCTGCATCCGGGACGCGCGGTCGTCATCCATCCTACGCAAATGCCGGGCAGCATGGTGGATGGTTTTTGCCACAGTCGGGTGCCGCGAAGGCTGATCTAAACATCTTTGACTTGGCGACCGATACACATATCACTAGGATTGTCCTCAGTTGCCTGCCGCACAGAACGGCGCAACATGAACGACAAAAAAAACCTCCGCGCAATGGAAGCTGCAACAGAAGCAGCAACAAGTGCGGCAGGCCAAATGGGTGTCATCAGGGGTCAACATGGAAACAACGGTCAAGGTGTCGGACGGCTGGCCGCCGGAGCTCGACGGGGGGGCCGACCGCGGCCTGTGGAAAAGCACGATGGCCGCGGCCAGCCAGGCGCTGGAAGCCGCCAAGGGCATGCAGGCGGCAGTGGGGCAGACGCTCAAGCTGCAACACAAGATCATGGCGCTACGCGACGAGCTGCATCGCGCCGAGGCCGAGCGCGATCTTTACCGCGACCTGCACACGCGCACCGTCGACGAACTCAATCACACGCTGGACCTGAGCCCCGCCGAATGGCAGCGCCTGCGCGCGGAGAACGAGACGCTGCAGGTCCGGCATCGCGCGTACAAGCTGCTGGTGCAGCATTACGCGCGTAACGGCGTGCAGATCGATCCGGCGCTGTTTGCCGAGCAACGCAGCCGCGTCCAGCAGCACATCCTGTTCCAGCGCCGCAAGGGCATTCCGGTTTCCGTGATCACGGTCGAGGACATCGCCTTTCTGTTGCGCTGAACCGGAAGAACGGCATGCGCTGCGTCATCCCTGGACTGTCGGTGCCGCAACACTGCCGGCAGGCGCATCCGATGCGCACACCCGATTGCGTCCCGCTGCCTTGGCGGCATAGAGGCGGCGGTCGGCCGTGGCCAGCATGGCGTCAAGTGTCGTGCTGCCATCGATCCCGGCTTCCGCGACGCCGATCGAAATCGTGAAGTGAATCCGGCCGTCACCACCTTCCTGGGGTGGCGCGTCCGGTGCAGGTTCCACCGCGATGGCGGCGATCGCCGCACGCAGCCGCTCGGCCGTGGCCGTCGCCTCGGCCAGCGTCGCGCCGGGCAGCAGTACGGCGAATTCCTCTCCACCCAGTCGCGCCGGCGTATCCTCCGCGCGCAAGTTCTCTTTCACAGCCGTTGCCAGCCGCTGCAGCACGCGGTCGCCGCTGGCGTGTCCCCAGCGATCATTCACGCGCTTGAAGTAGTCGATATCCAGCATCAGCGTCGCCAGCGGATGGCCTTCGCGGTGACGGCGCGCGGACTCCCGCCGGAATAAATCGCTGAAATGGCGGCGATTGGCCAGGTTGGTCAGCGGGTCGTGCTCGGCCAGTTGCTGGAGCTTTTCGCCCAACGCCATGTAGTGGTCGAACAGCAGCGTCACCACGCGGATGGTGACCAGCATCAGCAGTGGCAGCAGGAACCAGATCACCAGCAGCGGCTGGCTCATGCGCGCCAGCACGGCGCGATTCAGGTCGTCGGACTTGAGCGTGTCCAGCAGCATCCAGTTGCCATCGTCGCCAGTCTGGAACAACAGGTACTCGCCGCCCGACTGGCGCACGCCGGAACGCGCCGAGAACAGTTCCGCCAGGGTCAGGTGCTTCCATTTCTCGCCCAGGGCGTCGGGCCAGCGGAGATCCCGGATCGTTTCGTTGGTGCTTGCCGCCATCAGCTTGCCCTTGCGATCCAGCATGTAGCGCGTGGCATCGGCGTCGTCGGGCGTGCCCAGCAGCGTACGCAGCTGCCGCAGCGACAAGTCCACCGCCACCACGCCGCGGAAACGATTGTCGACGTAGATCGGCACGCTCACGGTGGTGCGCTGCTGCGTGCTTTCGAATTGCGTGTAGACGGACGACCACCGCAGTTCATGGTTCGGGTTGCGATCGGGCAGCAGGTCGCGGTAATACGGCATGCCGTTGAGGCGTCGCAGCAGCGCCGGTGCCTTGTCGGCAGCCAGCGGCGGGAAGGTGATGTAGAACCCGTTGCTCGAGATAAAGGTGACCGCGCCGGCGGTGGCGTCGTTACGCTGGTTCAGGCCGAGCACATGGCTGAGCTGGCGGGCCGCGTAGAGATCGGCGCGCAAATCCGCGTCGCGCCGCTCGAAGCCCTCGAGGCCAGACAACAGTTGCGGGGACACGCCAATGATGGACGAGTCTTCATTGGGCACGGCCAATTGCCACACGGGCTGATTGCGCGCGGCGTACGCGGCTTCGATTGCCGCGTCGGGTGGCCTGGCCGCCGCGCTTTCCTGGATGGTGATCTGTTGCTGCGCGTAATCGCGCACGAAGGTCAGTTTGTACCGCTCGGCGGCCAGCACCGCCTCCACGCCCAGCACACGCAAGGTGAGGTCATGCTGGCGACTGGTCAGTACGCGTTCGCGCAACAGGAACAGGTCCCGCGCGCCGACGACCAGCATCATCAGGATCACCACGACGAAACACCAGACCACCAGCCGCGCCGGGTGCATGAGCACCGCGCGTGGGAGCCAACGCGGTCGCGGCAGCAATTTGCGCCAAGGCATCCGTAGTCTCCAGGCAGGTCCGCTTGCGCGGGAAGTGCAATGAGTTTGTGGCGGCTGGCTGCATCCGTCGGCACAGTGTAGTGCAGCCTCGCCCGCCTGCCAAAGCGGCACATGATCGTGCGATCATGGCCGTTCGTTGACACCGTGGAAGACAAGTCATGCCGCAGCACATTGGCATCGTGGCGTGCTCCGCCGAAGGCGCCGCGCTCTGCTATCGCACGATCTGCATGGAAGGGGCGGAATGGATGGGCCCGCACGCGCATCCGGAAATCACCCTGCACACGCCGTCACTGGCGGCGTATGTCGACTGCCTGGACCGGGGCGACCGGTTGGGCGTGGCGGACCTGATGCTGCGCTCGGCGGACAAGCTGGCGCGCACCGGCGCCGACTTCCTGGTCTGCCCGGACAACACGATTCATGCCGTGATGGATCTGGTGCTCCCGCGCTCGCCATTGCCCTGGCTCCATATCGCGGAGGTGGTCGCGGATGAGGCGCTGGCGCGTGGCTTCCAATGCATCGGCATCACAGGCACGCGCTGGCTGGTGGACAGCGATGTCTATCCGGAAAAACTGGAGGCACGCGGGCTGTGGCACATGCGGCCGTCGGTGGCGGACCGCGACGCCATCCATGACGTGATCATGGAGGAACTGGTGCCGGGCATCGCCACGCCGGCGGGGGTTGCGATCTTCCAGCGAGTGATCGGCAAACTGCGCGACGACGGTTGCGACGCGGTAGTGCTCGGTTGCACCGAGATCCCGCTCATCATCAATGATGGGAATTCGCCATTGCCGACGCTGGATTCCACACGGTTGCTGGCCCGCGCGGCATTGCGCCACGCCGCGCAGCCGTAGGACGCAGCGTCAGGTACGGTCGGTGCGGAAGTAGAGCAGGGCCAGCGCGGGCAGCGCAAACCCGATCCAGCTCGCCAGCGGCCAGCCGCCGCGCGCAAAAGCCCAGGCACCGACCGACGACCCGATGGCGCCGCCCACGAAGAAGATGGCCATGTAGAGGCCGTTCAGGCGGCTGCGATGCTCGGCCGACAATGCGAAGATCGCGCGCTGGCCGATCACGAGATTCGCCGACACGCCGAAATCCAGCAGGATGGCCGCCGCCGTCAGGGCCAACAGAGACAGCAGCGAGCCCTCCGTGCCTGCGCGGCTCAACAGGAACGACCCGGCGCCAATGGCCAGCGCGATGGCGGTCATCTGGCGGCTGTGGCCCCGGTCGGCATAACGGCCCGCCATCGGCGCGACGATCGCACCCGACACACCCACCAGTGCAAAGATGGCGATGCCGGTCTGCGACATGTGGAACGCCGGCCCCGCAAGATACAGCGGTGCCGTGGTCCAGAACATGCTGAACACGCCGAACAGGCTGGCCTGATACAGCGCACGGCGGCGCAGCACCGGCTGGGTGCGCAGCAGATGGCCCATCGAACCGATCATCTGCACGTAGTTGACGCCGGGCGCCGGCTGGCGGCGCGGCAGTTTGCGCGCCAGCACCACGGCCAGCAGCACCATCGCCACGGCGGACGCGGCAAAGATCGTGTGCCAGCCGAACAGGCCCGACACCAGGCTGGACACGGGACGGGCCAGCATGATGCCCATCAGCAAGCCGCTGGTGACATTGCCCACGGCACGACCGCGCGCATGGTCGGGCGCCAGGTGCGCCGCAAACGGCACCAGCACCTGCACGGCCACCGAACACAAGCCGATGGCACACCCGGCAATCAGGAACACGCTTGCGTGGCTGGCCAGTGCGGCCGCCGTCAACGCCACGGCACAACCGGCAATCAGTGTCAGGATCAGCTTGCGGTTTTCGACGATGTCGCCCAGCGGCACCAGCAGCACCAGTCCGGCGCAGTAGCCCATCTGGGTCAGCGTGACGATCAGCCCGGCGATCTCCGGCGACAGTTGCAGCGCCCGCGCGATCGGGCCCACCAGCGGCTGGGCGTAGTAGAGGTTGGCGACGATCATGCCGCAGGCGGCGGCCAGCAGCGGCGTGATCCATGCGGCGGGCTGGGTGGTGCCTTCGGTGGCGCCCTGGTCGGTACGTTGCGCGGTGGCGGGAGTCATGAGGCTTCCTGAGCGGACTTGCGGGCCGGCAGGCCGTCATGTTTGTTCGGGGGGCCGCTGGCCGGCAAAGACGGAATGCAGCGTGCGGGGCCGGGGACGAGCGCGATCGGTTGCCGCGCCATCAAGCGGCCGATTCTACCTGGAGATAGATAGGGGCGTCGGGCGTAGGGTCTTGGGCCGGCTACGGGTCCAGGTCGTCGTCGAAGCGGAATTCCTCCTGCACCGCGGCAGGATCGTCACCTTGTTCGCCGGCCGGCATCAGCGCACTCACGCGTACGCCCAGCAGCCGGATCCGGCGCTCCAGCGGAATCCGCTTCAGGCACTCCGTGGCACCGCGCCGGATTGCCGCGCCGTCCGCGGTATGCGCGGTCATCGTCAGGTCGCGCGTCACGGTGCGGAAATCGTCAAAGCGCAGCTTGATCCCCACCGTTCGCCCCACGTAGCCCTTGCGCCGCAGATCCTCCGCCACGCGCATGCAGAGCCTGGTGAACGATTCCGACAGCAGTGGCCGGTCGCCGCGCGGGTGCAGGTCGCGCTCGAAGGTGGTTTCGCGGCTCATCGACTTGGGTTCGTGGCTCACCACCACCTGGCGGTCGTCGCGCCCGTGCGCCACCTCCACCAGCCAGCTTGCGTAGTTGCGGCCGAAGTGCGCCTGCAGCAGGCCCTGATCCGCCTCGGCCAGGTCGCCGACGGTGTCGATGCCAATGGCCGTCAGCTTCTCCGCGGCTTTCGGACCAATCCCATTGACCTTGCGGGCCGCCAACGGCCAGATGCGCGTGGGGATGTCGGCCGGGGTCAGGATGGTCAGGCCATCCGGCTTGTCGAGTTCGGAGCCGATCTTGGCCAGCAGCTTGTTGGGTGCCACGCAGATCGAACAGGTCAGCCCGGTTGCCTCCCTGACCGCCGCCTTGATGCGCGCGGCGACATCGCGGGGTTCGCCCGGCACATCGGTCAGGTCGATATAGATCTCGTCGATGCCGCGGTCTTCCACCTCGGCCGTGAAGGTACGCACGGCCGCCTTGAACAGCCCGGAATAACGCCGGTAGGCATCGAAGTCCGTCGGCAGCAGGACCGCGTCCGGCGCTAGCCTGGCGGCTTTCATCATGCCCATCGCCGAGAACACGCCCAGCGCCCGGGCCTCGTAGGTGGACGTGGTCACGACACCGCGTCCTACGTAGTCACGCAGGCGCGCATAGCGGCGCGAGCCGTCGGGCAGGGTTTCCGGAATGGCGTTGCGACCGCCGCCGATCACCACGGCCTGGCCACGCAAGTCGGGATAACGCAGCAGTTCGACGGACGCATAAAAGGCGTCCATATCGAGATGGGCGATGCGCCGGGTGGTCGGGGGCATGAAGGTAAGGGGGCGCGTCGATACTGTATAAACGTACAGTATAGTGCGTCAGCTTCTGTATGCCGAGTGAGTGCCGGGTGAGGCGTCAGAACGGCACCACAACAATCATTAGCCGCAAAGATTAATCGATCTGTTTTTCAAGGACTCTGATTCTTGATATTGATAGCGGAGAGCCGGTTGCGCCGCGAGATCCACATTCCCTCCACCGCATAGATGGCCAGCGATACCCAGATCAGCGCATAGCCGAGCTGCTTCTGGGCGGGGAACGGCTCGTGCCAGAGCCAGATGCCCAGCAGCAGTTGCAGGGTGGGGCCGGCGTACTGCAGCAGCCCCAGCAGCGACAGCGGAATCCGTCGCGCGCCGGCGGCAAAGAACAGCAGCGGCACGGCCGTGACCGGGCCGGCCATCAGCAGCAGGAATTGCGTACCCGGCGCTGCGGCGCGGGTGGTGTCCTGTCCGGTCAGGAACAGGAATCCCAGCGAAACGAGAGCAATCGGAAACAGCAGGAGCGTTTCCAGCGACAGCCCTTCGAGGGCGCCCAGCGCGCCGGTCTTGCGCAACAGGCCGTAGCCGCCGAACGTGGCCGCCAGCGCCAGCGCGATCCAGGGCAACTGGCCAGCGGATACCGTCAGCCACAACACACCTGCCGCGGCGATGGCAATCGACAGCCATTGGCCGGGGCGAAGCCGCTCATGCAGAAACAGCACGCCCAGCAGCACACTGAACAGCGGGTTGATGAAGTAGCCCAGGCTGGCATCCACCACGCGGTTGGCGGAAACCGCCCAGATATAGAGGAACCAGTTGCCGCAGAGCAGGGCCGCGCTGGCGGCAAACCCCAGGATCAGGCGCGGATTCCCGGCCACCTCGCGCAACCAGCCGAAATGGCGCCGCCACAGCAGGATTGCGCCCAGGAAGACGAGCGACCACACCATGCGGTGCAGCAGGATCTCGATCGGCGCCACGCCGTGCAGGGACTTGATGTAGAGGGGCAGCAAGCCCCAGATGATGTACGCGAGCAGCGCGTAGAGGATGCCGATTTGCATGGGAATGTCCGGTAAGTGCGGCGGATTCTACCGGGGATGAAAAAAGCCCGTGCGCGGGGCACGGGCTTTCCTCTTTCCTGCCAGGTCGCCCCAGGGCTGGGGCAGCGCTCGGCTTACAGCTTGTGAGTGAAGCTGAATTGCGAGAACGCCTGCTCGGCCACGTTGAACCAGGCGGCCTCGTTGTTGCGGAACACGCGCCAGTCGTCGTAGATCTTCTTGAACGACGGGTTCTTGGCGGTTTCGTCCGCATACGCTTCCTGCGTGGCCTTGAAGCAGGCCTCCATGATCTCCTTCGAGAACGGACGCAGCTTCACGCCGTTTTCCAGCAGACGAGCCAGCGCCTGCGGGTTCACGGTGTCGTACTTGGCCATCATGTTGGTGTGCGCCTCGATGGTGGCGGTCTCCAGCGCGCGCTTGTATTGGGCCGGCAGCTTCTCGAATTCCGGTGCGGAGGCGTAGAACGACAGCTGCGCGCTGCCTTCCCACCAGCCCGGGTAGTAGTAGTACGGCGCCACCTTGTAGAAGCCGAGCTTTTCGTCGTCATACGGGCCCACCCATTCGGCGGCGTCGATCGTGCCCTTTTCCAGCGCGGGGTAGATGTCACCACCGGCAATCTGTTGCGGCACCACGCCCAGGCGCGACAGCACCACGCCGGCAAACCCGGCAATGCGGTACTTCAGGCCTTGCAGGTCGGCCACGGTCTTGATTTCCTTGCGGAACCAGCCGCCCATCTGGGCGTTGGTGTTGCCGCCCAGGAAGTTGACGATGTTGTATTCCTTGAAGAACTCGCGCATCAGCTTCATGCCGTTGCCCTGCATCATCCACGCGGTCTGCTGGCGTGCGGTCAGGCCAAACGGGACCGTGGTGTCAAAGCACAGCGTCGGATTCTTGCCGAAGTAGTAGTAGCCGGCCGTATGGCCGATCTGCACGGTCTGGTTCTGCACCGCGTCCAGCACCTGCAGGCCCGGGACGACTTCGCCGGCGGCAAACACCTTGATGTTGAACTTGCCATCGGTCAGTTCCTTCACGCGCTGCGACAGCAGCTCGGCGGCCCCGAAAATGGTATCGAGCGACTTGGGGAAGCTGGAGGCCAGGCGCCATTCCACCGCGGGATTGCTGCCGACCACTGCCGGCGCCCCGGGGGCGCTGGTCGATGCGGCGGGAGCCGCCGGCTTGTCTTCCTTGCCACATGCGGCAAGTGCCCCGGTAGCGGCCACAGCCGATGCTTTCAACAGGAAGGAACGACGTTCCATTGACATCTCCTCTTATAAATATGTGTGCATGCTTTACCCGTAAAACGGGGCCCGCCGATTATAGCGGTGGCGTTTTGTGCACGGGGCCCCGCCAAAGTCCGGGTTTTCGCTAATCGGCGTGCTTATGCAACAGGGGGACGTGGGCATGCCCCAATTGCGGGCCTCGCAAGGTTTCGTATTGTGAGAAGTGGCAAGGTTTGATGGATTTTGTAACCCGGCTTGCGGTCCAAAAGGTCGCCTGTTAAAAACAGACCCCTCGTCTGGGGCCTTTTGTCCGAGCCCGTCCTGTTGTTTTCATGCTGCATTCCGCTCCGTCTTCCTCCCGCCCGCATCCCCGTCGTCTCACGTTCGCCGTCCTGGCCGCGTGGGGGCTGGTGGCCTGCGCGCAAACCGGAAGCACGGTAGCGCCACCCCCGCAGATCGTCACGCCCGCCGTGCCGCCCATGGCTTCGGCCGTCGCGTCTGGGGCCACTCCGGTGGCCAACTCCAGCGCCCCTTCCAGGTCCACATCGGCAACCACGTCCGCTACCGTGCCGGCAGCGGCAACGTCCGCAGCGGCGGCCGATCCGCTGGGAGACCTGATCAGCGCCGCGAATACGACGACTGCAACGGACAAGACGGCGACAGCGGACACGCCCGGCACCGGCGATGCAGCCGCCACGGCCCCGTCCGCCGATGCAGGGACGCCGGCGGCAGCACCAACCACCACGGCCGCAGCCGACGCCAGCACGGACCCCGACTTTGTCGGCCCGCCCGAATCGGCGGCTCCGCCACCGCCACCTCCTCCTCCGCTGGTCCTGTTTCCGCATCGGCTGGGGGAATTCCCAGCCCAGCTAGCCCCGGAGCAAACCGCCGAAGCGGGCGATTCCCGGGATACCGCCGAAGCGGGTACGCCGTCGGATGCGCCTCCGGTCCTGCGGTCACAGCTGCCGGCCGAAGATCCCGCCGGCGATTCCGTCTGGCGGCTTGGCTACAGTGGCCGTGCGGCCGTGGAGGATCGCTCCAGCGTGCAGCGCGCCTGCGCAGGTGGGGGAACCCCGTCTACCGGGTTCGGCAGGGGGCTTGCGTGCACGAGCAGCGGCGAGGTGAAGATTCGCGAGTCCCTGGTCGATATTGGCGGCGGTGCCCAGGTCCAACTGGTGGCGCACGCCAAGGGGACCGACGCGACGTCCATCAACGGCAATGCCGCCGCCGTGGACCCCTATGCGCTGGTTCCGCAGTTCTATACCGCCGTCAGCGGCCTTTCCGGCTTGTCGGTGCTGGACGGTGCCAGCGTCTGGGCCGGCCGTCGGGACAGCAACCCGTTCCTGATGTCATCGGGACTGTTGCCACCCAACTCGCCGTCGATGCGCTTTGGCGTGGACAACGCCAAGGTGGGCGATTTCGGCCTGAGCTACCAGTACACCGCGCGCAACGATCTGAACGGCGCCAACCTGCCGAGCTATCACAGCGTGCGCACGGCGCCGATCGGCACCAACGACAAGGGTTCGGTCCAGCTCGGTTTCACGCGCGTGGAGCCGCTGCCCCAGATCGTGGACACCGGTAGCGCCTGGTGGGCGTCGGCCATGCACGAGCAGAAGGGTGTGCTCTTCGGCACCAACCGCCTGGGCGTGCAGTACGGCCAGGGCTCGCGCACGGCCATGACGGGCTACACAGGGATGGGCACATCGCTGTCGCGGGTGCGCCTGGCCGAGTCGATGGAATGGAAGGGACGATCCGGCATCGGCGGTTCGGTGGAGTCGAGCCTGCAACTGGACCGCTCCGCCATCGGCACGCTCCAGTGGGCCGCCACGCGCGTGCGGCCGGCCTACGTGGCCAGCGACCAGTTCCGCCTGACCTTCGAGGTGGCGCATGACCAGATCTCGTCGGGGTTTGGCGTCGGCGGACAACGTACCGCGCTGACCGTGGCGCCGACGCTCACGCTCGGCAAGTCCGCGGGCAATGCCAATCTCCGCGCCTTCTATACCTACAGCCGCGCCAACGACGTGGACGGCATCACCTTTGCCGCCCCCGCGGACACGTGGGCGTCCCAGGCCAGCGGCTCCATCTTCGGCGTCCAGCTCAATCGGCGCTGGTAGTTCCGCCGGTGGCCCGCTTGAATCCCTTCCATGCCTTCGCCTCCGGTGCGCGCTGCGGCGCGACCGGCTGGCGGCACATCCAGTGAAACAGCCACGTGGCCGTGAGCGCTCCGCCGGCTTGCGCCAGCACGAAGGCGGGCACATCGGCCGGGCGGATGCCGGCGAACGTATTGGTCAGCGCGCAGGCTATCGTCAGCGCAGGATTGGCGAAGGACGTGGATGACGTGAACCAGTATCCGGCCGTGATATAGCCGGCCACCACAAACGGCACCAGGCCTGGCCGCGTGCGGGACGTGCCGATGGCCAGCCCGATCAGGCCGAACGTCGCCAGGAATTCGCTCCACCACATCGGCGCCCCGGTACGCGCCTGCGTGGACCAGTTCAGCAAAGGCTCGCCGAACATTGCGTGCGCGGCCATCACCCCGATGATTCCCCCGGCCACCTGCACCGGCACATAGCGCAGCGCATCGCGCGGCGCCAGGCTCCCCTGTATCAGCCCCGAAAGGGTGACGACGGGATTGAAATGCCCGCCCGAGACCGGCCCCAGCGACACCAGCAGTGCCACCAGTCCGGCACCGGTCGCCAGCGCATTGCATAGCAACGCCAGCGCGGTATCACCAGCCGCCAGCCGCTCGGCGCGAATCCCCGATCCCACGACGATTGCAATCAGCAAGGCCGTACCCAGGCCTTCGGCCACCAGCCGACGGGCAAGCGTCGTCATGGGTGCCGGGCCGCCATGGCGGTAGTGGAGGTGAGAGCGGTGAGACGAAAGCGGGTCATCGAAAGGGGCACAGGAGGGCGAAAGAAGGGACGAAAGAACGGACCAAATAATGGACGAAAGCGAAGGCAGGAATCGACCGCGCAGTGTTCCGCGCCGGCCCGAAGCCCGTCAATGCGCCGCGGCGATGTTGTGAACGAACACGCGGTATCGAATCGGCCACGCCTTGGCAAAGCCTGCCCGCCAACGGCAAGCAACTCGTGGCAGGCAACTCGTGCGATGGCGTCGAACGTTGCCGCCAACTCGTTCGCATGGCTTTCGGGTCGTGGTTGGCCAGAATGTATTCACACACCCACCACATCTCTGGAGAACACCATGCAACGCTTCGCAAACAAGACCGTACTCGTGACCGGCGGCAACAGCGGTATCGGCCTGGCTGCCGCGCAGGCTTTCGCCGCCGAAGGCGCGCGCGTCGTCATCACCGGCCGCGACGCGGCCACGCTGGAGTCGGCCCGTGCCACGCTGGGCGCCGGCGCCATCGCCATTCGCAACGAAGCGGGCTCCGTCGATGGCGCCCGCGACCTGGCCCGACAACTGACCGAAGCCGGCGTGCGCCTCGATGCCGTCTTTCTGAACGCAGGCGCGGCCAGGTTTGCCGCCCTTGAAGATGTTCAGGAATCGCTCTGGGACGAAGTCTTCAACGTCAACGTCAAGGGTCCGTATTTTCAGGTGCAGGCCCTGACGCCGCTGCTGAACAAGGGCGCGTCGATCGTGATCAACGGTTCGATCAACGCCCGCATCGGCATGCCGCAGTCGTCGGTGTATGCCGCCAGCAAGGCCGCGGTGATTTCGCTGGCCAAGACGCTGTCGGCGGAACTGCTGCCGCGCGGCGCGCGCGTGAATGTGGTGAGCCCCGGCCCGGTCAGCACGCCGCTGTACGGCAAGCTGGGTCTGGATGCCGAGACGCTGAACGCCACGGCGGCCCAGATCCTGAGCCAGATCCCGCTCGGCCGATTTGGCGAACCGGCGGAAGTGGCCTCGACCGTCCTCCACCTGGCGGCCCCGGAATCGGCCTTCATCGTCGGCACCGAGATCATCGTCGACGGCGGCATGAGCCAGCTGTGATTCGCAACGATCCCGCACAGGAGAGAACCATGAGCCATGAACAGATCGCGTTTGTCGTGCGCCTGCCCGCCCGGGCCGAGTTTCGCGAGGAGTTCGAGGCCCGCCTGCTGGGTGTCGTCGAGGCGATGGCGAAGGAGCCGGACTTCGTGAACACAACCATTCACAAGTCAGCCGAAGACCCCGACACCTACGTGCTGTACGAGACGTGGGCCTGTTCCCAGGAATATTTCATGACCCATCATCTCAGCAAAAATTACCGCCACGAATATGAGGCAGCGCTGCCGCGCTTGCTGAAGGCCCCTCGGCAGATCGACTTCCTGGTGCCGACCCACGCATTCGTCAAGGCGTAACACGGCGAATGCCTCACATGGCGAGCCCGCATCCGATGGTTGCGGGCTTATTTTATTCAAGCGAATAATCAACACATCAAAAACATAACAGCATTGATTCTTCACGCTGATATAGCTATTGCAGATTGTTCCGCATCACCAGCAGCCACGGCATATGGGAGTTCGTAAAGGCGTCGAGCTGACCGGCATCGTTCAGGTCGATGACGTCCATCGATACCGATTGCTGGACATTGCCGCCGATGGCCTTGACGACGCGCGCGGAGGGGTCCACCTCCACCACGATGTCGCAATGCATCGGCGTGGTGCCAAATCCGATCTCGGCAGGACTCTCGAGGTACTTGTCACGGCCCCGTGGGGCACAGATCAGGTCGCCAGGCCGTGGCAACGCAGGCGTGGGTACGATATGGAACGCGGGGCGCGCCAGCTTGCCGTCACGCGCATCCACCACGTACATCGAATGTGACTGGCCGGTCAGGAACTGGTCATTGTTGAGGCCGGCCTTGCGCATGACCCAGGAAATGAACACGGCCGACCAGGCCCAGGCCCCCTGGGTGACCTGACGGCAGGTCGGGGCTTCCCCCACGATGCCCCAGTAGCGTTGTGCCATGGCGCAGCCCCGCTGCGTGGACTCCATGCCGGTGCCGTCGGGGAAGCGCACGCAGTTCGCGTCGCGTCCATCCTCATCGGACTCCTGGTCTGCCGAGGCCTGTCCGTTCGCGTCCACCGCATTGGCGTTACCAACCAGATCCTCCAACACGGGTGGCGGCAGCGGGCTTTGCGTCACACAGGCCGAATCGTCCCGGCCAATGCGAACGACCTGATCTCCCCATTTGTGCCATTCCAGCAAGGCGATCTCGACAATGCGCTCGCGCGGCGTGGCGCCAGGTGTCGTGGCGACGCGTTGATAGTCGGGGAGGGGGATGGCCTGCGGACGCGCGGTCCGGGGCGGAGAAGTGGTGCAACCACAGAGCACGGCCAGGGCAACTGCGCTCAGAAATGCCTGCGCAAGCGCCTGTGGAGAAAGCTGTGGAGCCTTGTGTGGAAAGCGCTGTGTATAACGCTGTGGAAATCTGCGCGGCAGCAAGCGGGACAGCATGTCAGGTCCACGACTCCCGGCACCCGACGGCCCTAGTACCGGCCACGTCCAGGCGCCTTTTTTCAGACAATTGCGACGGCCATCCGGAAGGCCCTGCCGGCTGTGCAGTTCTGCGCGCACGTCGGCGGGAAAACCGTTGTGGATAACGTCCCCCGCCTGGCGCACACCTGCGCCTTTTCTGGCGTCCGGTGGCGGCACGGCGGGGTCATGCAAACCGGGCGATCGAAGGCGCCCGCCAGCATCACTGGTTGACGGCGTCCTTGAACTTCTGGCCAGCCTTGAACTTCACGGTCTTCGCGGCTTCCACCTTGATTTCCTCGCCGGTGCGCGGGTTGCGCGCCATGCGTTCGCCGCGCTCGCCCTGGCTGAAGGTGCCAAAGCCGATCAGGCTGAGGGTGTCGCCCTTCGCCACGGCGTCCATGATGGCGCCCAGGGTCACGTTGAGGGCCTGCTCTGCCTTGGCCTTGGTCAGACCGTCCACGCCAGCTGCAATCGCGTCGATCAGTTCGGTTTTCGTCATGCTTCACTCCGTATCGAGTTGAAAAAACACTGACGCCCTGCCCAGGCATTCCACGCTGGAACCCGCCCTGGCCAAGACGCCGCGGGCCACATCATACCGTGTCGGGCAAGCCCGGCCGGGAACACATTGTTACGCCGGCTCTCCGCGAAGCCGCGCCAGATGGCGGCTGGCGGGTTTTCAGCGGGTTTTGCGGGGCTTTGGCGCAAGGTCGATGTGACAGCAGAGGCCCATGGAACGCATAGTGCGGTATACGGCATTTCCGGGACCGGAATGGTCAGGAGGAGGCAGAGGGCCTCAGCAAGCCCCGGAGGGCGTATACGTCCCCCAGGGTCATGCCAGCCCCGTAAACGTCCCTGAGCCCCTCTGAGCGCCTCCAGACGCCCCTGAATGGCCGGCGCCGGGTGGCGGGGGTGGCACAAGCATTCCATGCACCACGCCGACGGCAAATCCCGACAGCATGGCGATGTCGGGTCTACGGCATATCGGCTGCCAATCGTCGGGCCAATCGCCGGTATACGCCGACCCATCGACCGCCGACCCACCGACAACCATCGCGAGCCGGTCAGAGCCCATTGGCCAGCCATGCCTCGCCAGCCCCAGCTCGATGCCGTGCTGCCCATTTTTTAACCGGCCTGCATTCGAGGGGGTATACCGGCCGGCGAGCGAAAGCGAGGTATACGCCGGGCGTTCTTTGCCTCCTCCCTCTCTCGTGCTTTCGGTTTACGTATTTCTTTTCATGTATACAAATAGTAGTGATAGGTAAACGGGGTGCTTTTCTGTGGATAACCACGTATACGTCAATCGGATCAACCGTTTACGTATACCGAAAGCACAGGGATGGCGTGTTGGTCGGCGTGGATGACTCAGCCATCGGGATGAGGTGTACCCGAAACCCCCTCCGACTTGTTCCTGATCCATCCCCATGCCAGCCCCAGGCAGCCCACACCAAACGCGCGCGTTTATCCACAGATTTCGGCCTGGTTATCCACATTGCGGGTTGACGGGTATACGCGAAATACGTGGCATTTCCCCCGCGCCGATGAGGTCGCCGGGTGTGTTGTATACGTCGTTCGGCGGGTATCATCCGGTTCGCGCCGGGCTGGACCGGCCATCCATCGTTGACGGGAAAACGGATATGTCGGAAAAGGCCAGGGACGGCAAGGACAAGAAGGCGGGCAAGAAGAAGACCGCCAGCGATCGCATCGAAGTGCGCCAGTCAGGTGTGCACGGAAGGGGCGTATACGCGATTGGCGCGATTGCCGAAGGCGAGCGCGTGATCGAGTACAAGGGCGAGCACATTTCCTGGAAGGAAGCGCTCAAGCGGCACCCGCACGATCCCACCGACCCGAATCACACGTTCTATTTCAGCCTGGAAGACGGCAACGTTATTGACGCCAAGTTCGGTGGCAATCGTGCGCGCTGGATCAATCACGCCTGCGCTCCCAACTGCGAGGCGCGCGAAAAGCGCGGCAAGGTCTACATCCATGCCCTGCGCGACATCACAGCCGGCGAAGAGCTCTTCTATGACTACGGTCTGGTGATTGACGCCCGCTATACCCGCAAGCTCAAGAAGGAATACGAATGCCGATGCGGCAGCCCGGAGTGCCGCGGCACGATGCTGGCGCCGAAGGAAAAGAAGGGCAAATAAGCCCGCTGGGCGGCACGGCAGGCGCGCCGTCAGGCCGTGGTGCTACCGGGTGCCTCGCAAGGGATCCGGATCACGAAGCGCATCGACGCCCGGCGGGGCGCGGGTTCCGCTGAAGGCGCTTCGTCATGGCCACCGTGGGTGGCCACCGCAGGGGACGGTGCCAGCGCAGGCGCGGGCACATCCTCGATGCAGATCGTGCCCTGGTGCAGCGTGACGATCTCGTGCACGATCGCCAGCCCTAGGCCGGCGCCGCCCGGCGCGGCCTGTTGCACCGCCTGGGCTCCCGGGGTGTGATCGCCACGGAAGAAGCGCTTGAACACCTCACCGCGTCGTGCAGGCGGGATACCCGGTCCGTTGTCTTCCACCATCACCACGGCCATGCCACGATGGCCCATGGTCTCGCCACCGGCGCGCACCGTGATGCGTCCGCCGGCCGGCACATACTTCACCGCGTTATCGATCAGGTTGGAAAGCGCCTCGCGCATCAGCAAGCGGTTGCCGCGCACCACGGCCGGCGCACTGCCGGTAAAGGTAGGGCCGGGCAGGATCTCGAAGCCCAGGTCCACGCGGCGCGCCAGCGCCTGCGGCACCCACTCGGCACCGATCTCGAACGCCAGCCCGGCCAGGTCGAAATGCTCCACGGGCCCAAGCCGCTCCAGCGACAGCCCCGGCTCCGCGCGCGCCAGCGACAGCAACTGGTTGGAGAGCCGCACCGCGCGATCGGCGGCCGTCTGCACCTCCCGCAGCGCGTGGCGCGCCACGTCGAGCGTATCGGCTTCCATGGCGCGATCCGCGTGTAGCTTGACGGCGGTCAGCGGCGTGCGCAGCTGGTGGGCGGCATCGGCGATGAACTTGCGCTGCGCGTCCAGCGCATCGCGCAGGCGCGACAGCAGGTCGTTCAGGCTGCGGATCAGCGGTTCCACCTCGGCCGGCACCTGGGTTTCGTCCAGCGCGGCCATCGATCGCGCGGTTTGCCGGTTGAGCTTGTCCGTCAGGATCTGCAACGGCACCAGCTCTTCCTTGAGCACGTGCGACAGGATCATGCTGCCCACCAGCAGGAGCAGGATGAGCGGCACCGACACCGAGAGCAGGATTTCATTGGCCGCGGTTTCGCGCCGGTCCAGCAATTCCGCCACTTCCACGACGATCGGCCCGCGCGGCACGGTGGCCTCCGCGCTGGTGCCGAGTTCGTCCGATGCCGAGCTGGGCAGGCTGACGGGCAGCCGCACGGCCCGGACCTGCCGGCCGCTGAACCACGCATAAAAGAGCCGCGCGTCATGGAGCGAGGTCTGGCCCGTGCCATAGCCGAGCCACGTATCCATGCCACCGATCAACCCGTCCGGTCCGTGGATGCGCCAGTAGATGCGGTCGCTGCCTTCCGCTTCGACGAGCGTCTGGGCAATCGTCGGGATGTCCTGCTCCAGGCGCGGCCCGGCAATGCGGATCTGCTGGGCGATGTTGTTCGCCACGCCATAGAGGGCCCGGTCGAACACCTGCGTCGTGTAGTGGGCGGCCAGCCAGTAGGAGAGCGAGCCGCTGGTCAGCACCAGTGCGAACAGCGGCGTGGCCAGCGCGCGCAACAGGTGGACGCGCAGGCTGGGATTGGACGACACGCGCGCATTGGCCTGGCCGCGGTTGCGGCCGCTACGGCTACCCCGGCGGCTGCGCGTGCGCGTCCCCGTGGCGGGCGGATCGCCGGCCGGTGCGGAAGAGGACGATTGCGAGCGCGGCCACATGGCGGATGACTACGTTGGTTGGGACGCGGTGCGGCGCGGCCGCATCCGTGACATACGGGAATCAGTGCCCGGCACGAATCTGCAGCAGGTAGCCGAAGCCGCGCACGGTGACGATTTCGACATCGGCATCCTCAAGCTTCTTGCGGACGCGGTGCACATAGACCTCGATGGCCGTGTCGCCGACGGTATCGCCGCCTTCGCCGGCCGGGTGGGCAAACGTGGCCAGGTGATCCTGCATCTGCGCCTTGCTCACCACGCGGCCCTGCCGCTGCAGCAGCAGTTCCAGCACGGCGAACTCGCGCGGCGACAACTCCAGCGCACGGCCGTCGACGAACATGCGGCGATCGTTGCCGGAAAGGCGCAGGCGGCCCAGGCGCACATCGCGCTCCGGCGCAGCTTCGCCATGCTGGCTGCGGCGCAGCAGCACGCGCACGCGCGCTTCCAGTTCGGGCAGGGCGAAAGGCTTGACCAGATAGTCGTCGGCGCCGGCATTCAGGCCGGAGAGCTTGTCTTCCAGCTCGTCGCGCGCGGTCAGGATGATGACGGGGGTGGTGCGATTACGGGCGCGGTAGCGCGCCAGCAGCGTCATGCCGTCGATACCGGGCAGGCCCAGGTCCAGGATGACGAGGTCGTGCTGCTCGCGCAGCAGGTGATCGGTGGCGTACACGCCGTCGTGCACCACGCGTACCTGGTGGCCGGCGCGGGACAGTCCGGCTTCCACGCCGCTGGCGATTTGACGGTCGTCCTCGATCAGCAGGATACGCATGGCAGGGGGCTCGGGCAGGCAGTGTGGCAATGCCGGCGATTGTACAGGGCGGCACCGCGGCCTGCCTTTCAGTTGCCCTACAGCTGCAGCGTTCCCGCGGGAGCGCCGGCCGCCGCCCTGACGGCCCGGAGGGCGGCCTGCGGCGACCGTTATTTCCCGACCGGTGCCTCAGCGGGCCAGGCCCGCGGCAGCCTGTTCGATGAAGCGGGCCAGGTCGATATCGCGCTGCGTCAGCCCGTTGGCATCGTGCGTGGAGAGCGTGATGTCCACACGGTTGTAGACGTTGAACCACTCGGGGTGGTGATCCACCTTGTCGGCGTGCAGCGCCACGCGCGTCATGAAACCGAACGCGGCGTTGAAGTCGGCAAACTTGAAGGATTTCTGGATGGCGTCGCGGTCCTGGACAGCGGTCCAGCCGGGCAGTTCCGCGAGCAGGCTCGCGCGGGCTTCTTGCGAAAGAGGCGTCATGATGGGCTCGATCTGATAGGTCATAAACGACAAGCGCCGGCCCGCCTGGTCCGCCGGGCCCTGGGGGCGGGCGCCGCTGGCGGCCGGGCATGCCGGCATTGTTTCACAAAGCGGGGTGGGCGGCGGGGCTCAGATGTCGTCGCTGTCAGCCCAGCCTTCGCGCGTGCCCACGTGGATGACGCGGTCGCCCTCGGCGATGTCGCCAGCGCCCAATGTAGGCAGCGCGCTCAGCTCCGGGTACAGCGCCGTGAAGTCCGGGCGCGTGGCATCGAACAGCTGTTCGAAACTGTCGATCACGAAGTAGGTTTTCTGGAACGTGTCGATGCGGTACCGGGTGCGCATGATCCGGTGCAGGTCAAAGCCGATGCGGTTCGGGCTGGCCGAATCGAGGCTGTAGATCGATTCGCCCTGGCTGGACAGGATGCCGGCGCCAAAGATGCGCAAGCCGTCCGGGGTGCGGATCAGGCCGAATTCCACGGTGTACCAGTACAGGCGGGCCAGCATGTCCAGCGCGCCCAGTTTGGCGGCCTTCAGGCCGCCCTTGCCATAGGCCTCCATGTAGTCCGCGAAGATCGGGTTGATCAGCAGCGGCACGTGGCCAAACACATCGTGGAAGCAGTCCGGTTCCTGCAGGTAGTCCAGCTGCTCAGGCTTGCGCATCCACCAGCTCGCCGGGAAACGGCGGTTGGCCAGGTGGTCGAAGAACACCTCGTCCGGCACCAGCCCGGGCACGGCCACCACCTGCCAGCCCGTGGCGCGCATCAGCGTCTCGTTGAGCTGGTCGAACTCCGGCACGCGATCGCGTTCCATGCCCAGCGTGGCCAGCCCCTGCAGGAATTCGTTGCAGACGCGGCCCTGGAGCATCGATGCCTGGCGTTCGTACAGCCGGCGCCACATCGCATGATCGGTGCTGGTGTAGCGATGCACCGGCTGGGCGATGGTGAAGTCCGGGCGCAGTTCCTGGCCGGACAACAGGCCTTCCTCGAACTGTTCCTTGAGCTTCGCGGTCAGGGTGCCGGCAAAGTTGCCGGACGCGGTGTCCTGGGGGGCGGCCGATGGGGTCATGTCTTGTGTCTCCAGTCATGCGGGTTTTGTGCATAGTCTAGCGATCAGCGCGCGCGTTCTGGCCGCAAAATCGGTTTGGTTTCGAAGCGGCGTGCATGTAATCTGCATATTTCAACCAGCGGATGCGGGATATTCACGCGATATGACTACAGCCAGCCTGGACCCCTACGACCTGGCGTTGCTGGCGGCGCTGCAGGCCGACGGACGCTCCACCCACCAGCAACTGGCGGACCGCGTCCATCTGTCGCCCAGCCAGGTCGGCCGCCGCCTGGCCCGGCTGGAGACGGACGGCGTGATTACCGGCTACCGCGTGAACCTGTCGTCACAGGCGCTGGGTCTGGGGGTGCTGGTCTTTATCAGCGTGAAGCTGGCCCACCACGGCGACACGATCATCGAGCGCTTCCGGGAGGAGATCCTGCTGCTGGAAGAGGTACAGGAGTGCTACTCCGTGGCCGGCGAAGCCGATTACCTGATCCGCGTGGTGGTGCCCGATCTGCCCACGCTGGCGGAGTTCACGATGAAGCGGCTGATGCGTGTGCCGGGCGTGGAGAGCATCCGGTCCAACATCGTGCTGACCGCGCTCAAGTGCGAAGGGCCGCTTCCGCTGTCGCATTTGCGCTGAATCCGGTACGCGACTGCATCGAAATGTGCTGAAGCTTGCGCTTGCCATCGGTGCATGTCACGCTCGCCGGGTGCCAATTCCGGAGAGGGCAGGATGATGGGGAAGATCGCCTCGTGCCGTAGCGTGAAGCTCCTGCGGGCTGTATCGGGCAGGCTGGCCGCGGCAGCGGGCCTTGCGCTGTGGGGGATGTCCGGCGTGCCTGACGCGCTGGCCGCGCAGGTCGCGCGCTTTTCGCCCGAAGGGGTCGTCCCGCAGGTCCGGCAGGTGGCGATCCGCTTCGACGAGCCGATGGTGCCGATGGGCGACCTCAACGCCGCACCGCCCGCAGCGGTGTCATGCACCGGCGGCAGCGTGGGGGGCAGCGGACGCTGGGTCAACGCCACCAACTGGGTGTTCGATTTCGAGCGCGATCTGCCACCCGGCGTGCGGTGTTCCGTGCGCATGGGCACCGGACTCCGGAGCGTGGCGGGCAAGCCCTTCACGGGCAAGCCCGAATACCGGTTCGAGACCGGCGGCCCCACCGTCATTGCCGCCCGCCCATCCGGCGGGGAGATCGAGGAAGACCAGGTCTTTGCGCTGCGTTTCAACGGCGCGGCCACGGCCGGATCGATCCTCGCGCACACCTGGTGTCAGGCGGAAGGCCTGGGTGAACGCATCCCCGTGCGGCTGCTGACTGGCAAGGAGCGCGACAGCGTGATTGCCGCCGCGCACTGGAAGGAGATCGCCCGGCGCGAGGCCGACGCCATCCACCTGCTGACCTGCCAGCAGCGCCTGCCGGCCGGCGCGCGCATGCAGCTCGTGTTCGATGCCGGCATCGCCACGCCATCCGGACTGGCCACCACCACGCCGCGCCGCTTTGACTTCGTCGTGCGCGAGGCCTTTGCCGCCGGATTCACCTGCGAGCGCGAACGCGCCGAGGCCCCGTGCACGCCGCTGCGCCCTCTGACCGTGACGTTCACCGCGCCGATCGCGCGCAAGGTGGCCGAACACATCGTCCTCAAGACACCCTCCGGCCCGCGCAAGCCGACGTTCGATCCCGACCAGCGCGCCGAGGCGACCGTGCAATCGGTCACCTTCTCCGCGCCATTCCCCGAGAAAGCCAGCCTCACCATCGAGGCGCCCAAAGACATCCAGGACGAGAGCGGCCGCCCGCTGACCAACGCGGACCTGTTCCCGATCCGGCTGACGACGGCCGCGTTGCCGCCGCTGGCGAAGTTCGCCGCCGCGCCGTTCGGGGTGGTCGAGCGGTTCGCCGATGTGCCGCGCGGCAAGTCCCCGGCCGACTATCCGCCGCTGCTGCCCGTCACGCTGCGCAATGTGGAGGCCGACCTGCCGGCCAGATCGGTCCGCGCGGAAGCCGGAACCGTGGCCCGCCTCAATGTCGACGACGATACGGCGATCCTGCGCTGGTTCGGCATGGTCAAGCGCATGCACGAATCGTCGTGGACGAAGCAGGAACTCGATGCGATCCGCACCGGCAAGTCGCCGTCGGACGTGCGCAGCCCGCGCAATGCGCCGTCGATCGAAGCGCGTTCGGTCTCGCTGCTCGATGGCGTGGCGGGGGCGAAGACGCTGGCGATCCCCAAGCTGAACGATACGACGCCGCGACCCTTCGAGGTCGTCGGCATCCCGCTGCCCGAGCCGGGCTTCCATGTGGTGGAGATTGCCTCGCCGATGCTGGGCGCCGCGCTGCTTGGCAAGCCTGCGCCGATGTACGTACGCACCGCGGCGCTGGTCACCAACCTCGGCGTGCATTTCAAGCTGGCGCGCGGCGTGGCCGATGGCGACATGAGCGGGCTGGCGTGGGTGACATCGCTCGACGACGGCAAGCCCGTGCCGAATGCGAAGATCGCCGTGCGCACCTGCGAGGGCGAACTGCTTGGCGAAGGCGCGACCGACGCCAGCGGCGTGGCACGTTTCGCCAGATTGCCGGATCGCCGCTACAAGGATTGCGCAAACGGGATGGAGGGCTACTTCGTCTCCGCGCGCATCGCCGCCGATCATCCGCAGGCGCGCGGCAAGGCCGACATGGCCTTCGTGATGTCCGGCTGGAATCGCGGCATCGAGACGTGGCGCTTCAATGTGCCCACGGACATGAGTCCGAACCAGACCGTGCGTGCGCATACGATCTTCGACCGCACCTTGCTGCGCGTGGGCGAGACCGTGTCGATGAAGCATCTGCTGCGCACGGAGACGGCGCAGGGCTTTGGCCTGCCGGCGGCGATGCCGGAGAAGATCGTCATCACGCATGACGGCAGCGGCCAGACCTATGAGCTCCCGCTCGCATGGCGCACCACGGCGACCGGCGGTCGTAGCGCGGAGAACACGTTCCAGGTCCCGCAGGCGGCAAAGCTCGGCACGTATGCCGTGGCGCTGGTGTATGGCGATGGGCGCACGCTGGATAGCGGCAGCTTCCGCGTCGAGGCCTTCCGGCTGCCGGTGCTTGCAGGCACGCTGTCGGTCACGAAAGATCCGAAGGCAAAGGGCAACGCGCTGGTGGCCCCCGCCGAGGCGCCGGTGGGCGTGGAGATCCACTACCTGAACGGTGGCGGTGCGGCGGGCTTGCCCGTCCGCGTTTCCGCGCTGTTGCGCAACAAGGCCGTGAACTTCGCGGACTACGACGAGTTCTCGTTCAACCCGCCGCGCCCGCAGCGCGAGAGCGCATCGGGCGACGAGGAAGAGAGCGAGCAGGACGCCGCGCGTGACGAATCCGAGAAGCTCGTCGCCGACAAGCTGCCCGTCACGCTGGACAAGGACGGCAACGGCAAAGTGACCGTCAAGCAGCTGCCGAAGGTCGACAAACCGGGCGACCTCGTGCTGGAGGCCGGCTTTGCCGATCCGAACGGCGAGATCCAGACGCTGCGCCAGACCGTTGCCGTGTGGCCGTCGGCCGTCGTCGCGGGGATTCGCGCGGCCAACTGGGCGTCGGTGAACCAGAAGCTGTCCGTGCAGGGTGTCGTGCTCGACACGCAGGGCAAGCCGATGGCCGACTCGCCGGTGCAGGTGAAGGCGCGCGCGCGCATCACCACCTCGGCGCGCAAACGCGTCGTGGGCGGCTTCTATCGTTACGACAACCGTAGCGAGAGCAAGGACCTGGGCGTGGTGTGCGAGGCGCGCACCGATGCGCAGGGCCGCGTGCGTTGCGAGGTGCTGCTGGCGCAGGCGGGCGAGATCGAGCTGGTGGCGAATGCGCGCGATGCCGATGGCCGCATGTCGCAGGCCGCCACCACCGTGTGGGTCACGCGCCAGGGCGAACTCTGGTTTGGCGGCGAGAACCACGATCGCATGGATGTGCTGCCGGAGAAGAAGGCCTACGCGCCGGGCGACACGGCCGTGTTCCAGGTGCGCATGCCGTTCCGCCAGGCTACCGCGCTGGTGGCGATCGAGCGCGAAGGCATCCTCGACACGGAAGTTGTCGAACTCAACGGCAAGGACCCCACCGTCAGGCTGAAGGTGAAGGCCGACTGGGGGCCGAATGTCTATGTGTCGGTGCTGAGCGTGCGCGGCCGCCTGCGCGAGGTGCCGTGGTATTCGTTCTTCACGTGGGGCTGGCGCCAGCCGATCGACTGGTGGCACGCGTTCCGCAGCGAGGGCCGCGACTACGTGGCGCCGTCGCCGCTGGTGGACCTGGCGAAGCCGGCGTTCCGTCTGGGGCTGGCCGAGATCCGCGTTGGCAACGAAGCGCACAAGCTCGACGTGACCGTGACGCCGGACAAGGCCACGTACCCCGTGCGCGGCAAGGCCCGCGTGGTGGTGCAGGTGAAGCTGCCCGATGGCAAGCCGGCCGCGAACGGCGAGGTGGCGCTGGCCGCCGTCGACCAGGCGCTGCTGGAACTGATGCCGAACACGAGTTGGAACCTGCTCGACGCGATGCTGCAACGGCGCAGCTATGGCGTGGAGACCGCCACCGCGCAGATGGAGATCATCGGTCGCCGTCACTATGGCCGCAAGGCGGTGCCGGCGGGCGGTGGTGGGGGCAAGAGCCCCACCCGCGAGCTGTTCGACACCTTGCTGCTGTGGAATCCGCGCGTGCAGCTCGATGGGGAAGGCAAGGCATCGCTCGAGGTGCCGCTCAATGATTCGCTGACGAGCTTCCGCATCGTCGCCGTGGCCGATCTCGGCGTGGGTCGCTTCGGCACGGGTGGCGCCACCATCGCCGCCACGCAGGACCTGCAGATGATCTCGGGCCTGCCGCTGCTGGTGCGCGAGGACGACCGGTATCGCGCGATGTTCACGCTTCGCAATACGACGCAGCGCGCGATGACCGTGGAGGCCACCGCCCGCGCGACGCTGGTCGACGCGCAGACGCTGCCCGCGCAAACCGTGCAGATCCCGGCGGGCGAATCGCGCGAGATCGGCTGGGATGTCAATGCGCCCGCGTTGCTGGCCTACAGCCGCAGCGGCACGGTGATGTGGGAAGTCGCCGCCACCGAGAAGGCTACCGGCACCGCCAGCGACCGGCTCAAGCTGTCGCAGCAGATCGTGCCGGCGGTGCCGGTCACGGTCCAGCAGGCGGCGCTGGCGCAACTGACGCCCTCGCTGACCCTGCCGGTGCAGGCGCCGGCGGGCGCGCTGACCGACCCGGCCGGCAAGCTGCGCGGCGGCATGCAGGTATCGCTGCAGTCGTCGCTGGCGGGAGGCATGCCGGGCGTGCGCGAATGGTTTGCCCACTACCCGTTCAGCTGCCTGGAGCAGCGCACGTCGAAGGCACTCGGCCTGGGCGATGCCGCCGCATGGGACGCGCTGATGGGCCAGCTGCCGTCCTATCTCGACAGCAATGGTCTGGCGGCTTATTTCCCGCTGCGTAGCGATGACAGTGCCGGTAGCGAGGTGCTCACGGCCTACCTGTTGTCGATCTCCGATGAAGCGGTGCGTGCGGGCCTGCCGATGCGCGTGCCTGACGCGCTGCGCAGCCAGATGGAGCGCGGGCTGACCGCGTTCGTGGAGGGCCGCGTCACGCCGCCACGCTGGGCGCCGTCGTCGGCGACGATGGATCTGGAAGTGCGCAAGCTGGCTGCGCTGGAAGCGCTGTCGCGCAGCGGCCACGCACAGGCCCGCATGCTCGGTTCGATCCAGATCCTGCCTGCGCAGTGGCCCACGTCGGCGCTGATCGACTGGCTGGCGCTGCTGTCGCGCATGCCGGACATCCCGCAGCGCGACAAGCTGCTGGCCGAAGCGCAGCAACTGCTGCGCAGCCGGCTGACGGTGCAGGGCACGCGGCTGGTGTTCTCGACCGAACGCAGCGACGACTGGTGGTGGCTGATGGCGGGCGGCGATGTCAACGCGGCGCGCTTGCTGGCGCTGGCGACGCAACTGCCGGCGTGGAAGGAAGACGTGCCGCAGCTGGTCACGGGCCTGCTGGGTCGTCAGGCGCGCGGCGCGTGGGGCACGACCACGGCCAACGCGTGGGGCGTGCTGGCGATCCAGCGCTATGCGCAGGTCTTCGAGAAGACGCCGGTGGCCGGCACCGCGCGGGTCACGCTTGGCGACACCGCGCGCACGTTCGACTGGTCGCGGGCCACCCAGAAGGACGGTGTGGCGAGCGGCGCGGTGGATCTGCCGTGGCCGGCCGGCAGCGGCGGCAGGTCGTCGCCGGCACCTGTCGCCACGCCTGCGACGTTGCAGGTGGAGCAACAGGGCACGGGCCGTCCGTGGGCGACGGTGCGCGCATTGGCCGCCGTGCCGCTGCGTGAGCCCATCGCAGCCGGCTATCGCGTGCGCCGTACGGTGACGCCGGTGGATCAGGCCGTGGCGGGCCGCTGGTCGCGTGGCGACACCTATCGCGTGCGGCTCGATGTTGACGCGCAGGCCGACATGACCTGGGTGGTGGTCAGCGATCCGGTGCCCACTGGGGCGACGATCCTCGGCAGCGGACTGGGCCGGGATTCGTCGATCGCCACGCAAGGCCAGAAGACGTCGTTGTCCACGTTCACCGAGCGCACGCCGGAGGCCTATCGCGAATACTTCGCCTACCTGCCCAAGGGCGGCCTGGCCGTGGAGTACACGGTGCGGCTGAACAACGCAGGCGAGTTCGCGCTGCCGCCCACGCGGGTGGAGGCGATGTACGCGCCCGATGTTTTCGGCGCCGCGCCGAATGCGAAGTTGTCCGTGGGAGCCCGGCCATGAGCTGGCTGGCGATGCGAATGCCGGCGCGCGTGCGCGAGTGGTGGATCGCGGGTGCGCTGGCGGGCGTGGTCTACGGTGTATTGCTGCTGCAGGTGGCGATGGAACTGCCCGCGGGTACGCCGCTCACCGGCCAGATTGCCTACCAGCCGGCATGGAAGACCGCGATGGCGATCATGCTGGCGCGCGCCGCATGGTTCCATCGGCCGGTCGGCGAGCGTCGCTGGCTGGTGACGGCGCTGGTGTTCTCCGCGATCGGTGATTTCCTGCTGGCGCTGCCGGGCTTGAGGATCTCGTTTATCGGCGGACTCGGCGCCTTCCTGCTGGCACACCTGGCCTACCTGCGCCTGCTGGTGCCGATGTGCGGCGACTTGCGTCCGCACCGGCTGATCGGCTGCGGGCTCGTGATCGGTGCGGCGGGGGCGTTGCTCGGCCGTTTCTGGCCGAACCTTGGGGACCTGATGTTGCCCGTGTCGGTCTATATCGGCGCACTCGCGGCGATGGCCTGCGCAGCGCTGCTCGCCAGGTTGCCGACGCCGCTGACCGCGTTGGGGGCGCTCTGCTTCGTGGCCTCCGACGCGATGATCGGCATGGCGAAATTTCTCTCGCCGTTCGATACGTACCAGCTCGGCATCTGGTGGACCTATGCGGTGGCGCAGGTGCTGCTGGTGGCGGGCATCGTGTCGCAGCGCGCAGAGTCGTGAGGTCATCGGCGATGCGGCGCGGCGTCCTGGGCTTCCTGTTGTCGTGCACGTTGGCGACATCCGCTTACGCGGTGCCGGCGTTCCGGGACGTGCGCGACAACTGGCGCAGCGCCGATATCGTCGTGGTCGATCGTCACGGCGAAACCCTGGCGCGCGTGCGCGACGACTTTCGTGCGCGACGCGGTGACTGGGTGATGCTGGCGGACACGTCGCCCGCGCTGCGCACGGCCATCGTGCTATCCGAAGACAAGCGCTTCTACGCACACAGCGGCGTCGACTGGCAGGGCGTTGCCGCCGCCGCATGGGCCAACGTCTGGAATACGCGCACGCGTGGCGCGTCGACGCTGACGATGCAGCTCGCGGGCCTGCTGGACGACGACTTGCGCGCGGGACGTGGCCGCAGTCTCGGGCAGAAGGTCGGGCAGGTCGTCAGCGCGACGTCGCTGGAGCGCGGGTGGAGCAAAGATCAGATCCTGGAGGCCTACCTGAACCTGGTGCCATTCCGTGGCGAACTGGTGGGGCTCGCGGCGATGTCGCAGACGCTGTTTGGCAAGGTGCCGAGCGGTCTCGATGCGCGGGAATCGGCGGTGGCGGTGGCACTGGTGCGCAGCCCCAATGCCACGGCTGCGCAGGTATCGAAGCGCGCGTGCGGCATCCTGCGCGAGATGAAGCAGCCGCGCGAGTGCGACGGCCTCGATGGCTTCACCACGCTGGCGCTGACCAAGGCATCGTCGACGGCCGCATTGTCGACAGCTGCGTTTGGCGATACGGCAGCGATGCGACGTGGCAACCTCGCACCGCATCTCGCCCGGATCGTGATCGCGCAGACCCGCGACGCCACGCCGGCTGGCAAGCCACTGCCGCAGCGCATCGCGTCGACGCTGGATGCTGACGTGCAGCGCGTGGCGGTCGGCAGCCTCGACCGCCACCTGCGCGAACTGGCCACGCGCAATGTGGAGGACGGCGCCGTCGTCGTCATCGACAACGCCAGCGGCGATGTGCTGGCCTACGTGGGATCGTCGGGCGCGTTGTCATCGGCGGCGCAGGTCGACCATGCCGCCGCGCTTCGGCAGGCGGGCTCCACGCTCAAGCCGTTCCTCTACGAGCAGGCCCTGGAAGAGCGTCGCCTGACGGCGGCGTCGCTGCTCGACGACCGGCCCGTCAACCTGCCAACGGGCGGTGGCCTCTACATTCCGCAGAACTACGATCATCGCTATGCGGGCTGGGTGAGCCTGCGCGCGGCGCTTGGGTCATCGCTCAACGTGCCGGCGGTGCGCACGCTGGTCATGGTCACGCCGCATCGCTTCCATCGGCGGCTGGTGGCGCTTGGCCTGCCGCTGACGCAATCGGGCGACTACTACGGCTACAGCCTCGCGCTCGGTAGCGCCGACGTGTCGCTGTTGTCGCTGACCAATGCCTATCGCGCGTTGGCGAATCAGGGTGCCTATGGGCCGACGCGCGTGCGGCCGGGCGCCGCCGTCGTGACCGGGCAGGCCGTGATGACGCCGGCCGCGAGCTACGTGGTGGGCGACGTGCTGTCAGACCGTCACGCGCGCGCGCGTACCTTCGGCCTCGACAGCCCGCTGACCACGCGGTTCTGGACGGCCGTGAAGACCGGGACCAGCAAGGACATGCGCGACAACTGGTGCATCGGCTGGTCGCAGCGCTATACCGTCGGTGTCTGGGTCGGCAATGCCAGCGGCGCGAGCATGCACGATGTGTCGGGCGTCTCGGGCGCGGCACCGGTGTGGCATGAGGTCATGGAAGCGCTCCATCGCACCACGCCCAGTCGCGCGCCCGCGATGCCGTCTGGCGTGGAGCGCGTGGCGCTGACATTCGCCGACGACCTGGAGCCGGCACGCGAGGAGGTCTTCCTGTCCGGCACGGCGATCGGGCGGATCAGCGTGGGATCGACGCCGCAAGCCGCGTCGGCGGCCGCCATCGCCAGTCCCGCCGATGGCACGATCTTCGCGCTCGATCCGGACATTCCGCCGTCGGCGCAGCGGGTCTGGTTCCACGCCGACGGGTTGACCGGCCAGACTGCGCGCGCGGTGAGCTGGCGCATGGATGGCAAGCCGCTGGGCAAGGGCGGGCAGATCGCGTGGCTGCCGTGGCCGGGACGACACCGCGTGGAGCTGGTCGATGCCGCCGGCAAGGTTGTCGACCACATCGGCATCGAGGTACGGGGCGCCGGCGTGCGCGATGCCGGCCCGCAACGGGTATCGGCGCGCCGCTGAGTGTCAGGGGGCCGGCGGCAGCTTGCGGGCCTTGAGGAAGTCGACGAACACGCGCAGCTTGGGCGGCATCAGTGCACGGCTGGGGTAGTACAGGTAGAAGCCGGCGAACGGCGGCGTCCACGCTTCCAGCACGGGCACGAGTTCGCCGGAAGCCAGCGCGGCCTGGATGTGGTGCGGGAATTCGTAGATCAGGCCGAGCCCGGCCAGCGCCGCCTGATGCAGCATCGACTTGTCGTTGGCGATCAGCGCGGGGCGGGTGTCCACGGTGAACGTCCGTCCGCCGTTCCGCGCGAATTCCCAGCGATAGACGGTGCCGGTGGGGCCGAAGCGATACTGCAGGCAGGCGTGGTCATGCAGCTCGTGCGGGGTCTGCGGCGTGCCGTGGCGCGCCAGGTAGTCGGGTGATGCGGCTACTGTCATCCGCATCGGGCCGGTCACGGGGATGGCCACCATATCCTGCTGCAAGGCCTCGCCCAGCCGCAGGCCGGCGTCGAAGCCCTCGGCGATCAGGTCGATGAACCGGTCGTCGGTGACCAGGTCCACGCAGATCGACGGGTACGCGCGCATGAAGTCCGTGAGGATCGGGCGCAGCGCGATGACGACGGCCGAGTGCGAACTCGTCAGACGCAGCGTGCCCACGGGCATGTCGCGTTGCTGGCGCACATCGTCCGTGGCGGCGTGGATCTCCGCCAGTGCCGGTTCCACGCGCGCGAGCAGGGCGGCGCCGGCTTCGGTCAACCCCACGCGGCGCGTGGTTCGCTGCAGCAGGCGCACGCCGAGCCGGTCTTCCAGGTGACGGATGGTCTGCGATACGGCGGACGGGCTGACGGCCAGCGCGCCGGCGGCGGCCGTGAAGGTGCCCATCCGGGCCACGCAGGCGAAGGCCACCAGCGCTGGCAGCGAATCGGCGTCGATTGTGAAGTCAGGCTTCATGATCCATGCAGCGTAGCACGCTGTTTCCGGGCGCGCCGACTCGGGATACTGATGGGCATCCGGTCGAGGCCGGCCAGTCCGGCCCGATCGCTCTCTCGACCCCGAATCGTTGCATTGCCCCACAGGAGTCTCCACATGACCGCATTGCGCAAACTGGGCCAGGTTGGCCCCGAAGTCTTCCCCCTCGGCCTGGGCTGCATGGGCATGAGCGATTTCTACGGCGCCCGCGACGACGCCGAATCGATCCGCACGATCCACCATGCGCTGGATCGCGGCGTGAACCTGCTGGACACCGCGGACATCTACGGCCCGCACACGAACGAGCAACTGGTGGGTCGGGCGCTGGCCGGCCGTCGCGACAAGGTGGTGCTGGCCACCAAGTTCGGCATGGTGCGCGATCCGGCGAATCCGGCCGCGCGTGGCGTCAACGGCCGCCCCGAGTATGTCCGGGCGGCGTGCGATGCCAGTCTGAAGCGGCTCGGCGTCGACCATATCGACCTCTACTACCAGCACCGCGTGGATCCGCACACGCCGATCGAGGAAACCGTCGGCGCCATGGCGGACCTGGTCCGCGCCGGCAAGGTGCGCTGGATCGGCCTGTCCGAGGCTGGCGCCGATACGATCCGGCGTGCCCATGCCGTCCATCCCGTCACCGCGTTGCAGACGGAGTACTCGCTGTGGACGCGCGATGTGGACGAGAACGGCATCCTGGCCACGTGCGCACAGCTTGGCATCGGATTCGTGCCATACAGCCCGCTGGGGCGTGGCTTCCTGACCGGGGCGATCCGCACGCCGGAGGACTTCGACGCGGACGACTATCGCAAGACCAATCCGCGTTTCATGGGCGACAACTTCACGCGCAACCTGAAGCTGGTGGATGCCGTGCGGGAGCTGGCCAGTGCACGGGGCTGCACGCCGGCACAGCTGGCGCTGGCGTGGGTGCTGGCGCGCGGCGACCATGTGGTGCCGATTCCGGGCACACGCCGCATCGCCAACCTCGACGACAACCTCGGGGCGCTGGAAGTGAAGCTGACCGCGCGCGACATGGCCGACATCGAGGCCGTGTTCCCGGCGGGCGCAGCGGCGGGTACGCGCTATGCGGAGGCGGTGATGGGGCTGCTGTCGCGCTGATCCGGCGCGTTGGCTGGGCGACAATGGCGGTTTTCCACCGCTGCCCGTCGCCCAGATGACCGCTCCGTTCACGCCCCTCGATGCCGCCGCCACGGCGGCTCGCCTGCCTTACCCTGAACTCGCCCGGGCCATCGCGGCCATGCTGGCGGAATTGCGCGATGGCACGGCCATGGCGCCACCGCGCATTGCGCTGCCGGTGGGGGACGCGGCGCAAGGGGAGGGCACGCTGCTGGTGATGCCGGCCTGCAACCGGGATCTCGTGATGACCAAGAACATCACGGTGCATCCGGGCAATCCGCGGCGCGGCCTGCCCAACATCCTGGGTGAGGTGCTGGTTGCCAACGCCCACACCGGTGAGCGCATTGCCATGCTCGACGGTCCGACGGTGACGGGGCGTCGCACGGCGGCGGTGTCGCTGCTGGCGGCGCAATCCTTCGCACCCGTGCCTGATGGCGAACTGCTGATCGTCGGCGCCGGGGTGCAGGCGCAAACCCATCTGGAGGCGTTTGTCGCCGGGCTGCCCGTGCGCAAGGTCTGGTTGCAGTCACGGACCCGCGACAAGGCGGAAGCCCTGGCCACCCATGCCCGCGCGCTCGGGGTCGAGGCGACGGTGATCGACGACGTCGCCGAGGTGCTGCCGCGCGTGTCGATGGTGGTGACCGTGACCTCCAGTCGCGTGCCCGTCCTGCCCGATCTGGATAGCGGCTTGTGGACGGATCGCCATTTCGTGGCCGCGGTCGGCGCGTTTCGGCCCGAGATGTGCGAACTCCCGCCCCGGCTGTGCCAGTCCGCGGCTGCCAGCCAGCGGCTGTTGGCGGACACCCTGTTCGGTATCGAGGACGAGGCGGGGGACCTGCTGCAGGCCGGCATCGACTGGGCCACGGTGCAGCCGTTCGAGACCGCGATCCTGGCGGCTGACGCGTTACGTTCCCGCACGGGCAGCCCACTGGTCTTCAAGAGTGTCGGCTACGCCCTCTGGGACCTGGCGGCCTGCGTCCTGGCCAGTCGGGAGTAATGTTCGCGCGATATTGTCTTCACCCTTCCGGGTGATCTGCCGATCGGAAATGTAGGAGAGAGACCACTCACTATGAGTGGTCTTTTATTTTGCGTACAAAACCGTTGCGCGAAAGCGTCGTTTTACGAGGAAGAATTGGCAGTTTCCGATCCGATTTGTGGGTTAACCCTGCCTTTAGGGCAATTCTTCTACCGACCGGTAACTCGTTTGAATCAGGCCGCGCACGTCACGCAGGATAATGCGTGCCTTGCAGTGGTTGTGATGTAAACGAGGAGTAAGAGGATCTATGACAAAAATCTATAAGAAGATGCTGGTGGCAGGCGCCGCCATGGCGCTCGCAGGCGTCGCCCAGGCACAATCCGCGGGCAGCAACGTTGTGAGCCTGGGTTGGTTCCGTGTGATGCCGATGGGGCATTCGGAAAACCTGACCATCGATTCGGTCGCCGGCCGTCCCACGGGTGGCCTGCAGCGCCCGAACACGGGTGCGACGATCGACACCGCCGACACGGTCGGCCTGGCCTTCAGCCACTATTTCACCGACAACATCTCCGCCGAGTTCGTGGCTGGCATTCCGCCGAAACACGATGTGAGCGGTGACCGTGGCTACGAGAAGTACGGCAAGCTGGGCGAAGTGCGCCAGTGGAGCCCGGCGATCGTGGCCAAGTGGCACTTCTTCGACGCCAAGACCAAGTTCCGCCCGTACGTGGGTATCGGTGTGAACTACACCTGGTTCACCGGCGAAACCGTGACCAACCAGACCTTCGTGCAGAGCGAATTCGGCCCGGGCTCGCATATGACCGCCAGCGCCAAGTCGTCCTGGAACCCGGTGTTCAACGTCGGCGCCAACTACGCCATTACCGATAACTGGTTCCTGGGCCTGTCCGTGTCGTACGTGCCGATTTCCACGACGGCCAACTTCACGACCACGCTGGCCAATGGCGCCACGGTGCAGTCGCACACCAAGATCAAGATCAACCCGGTGGTGACGTTCCTGAGCGTCGGCTACCGCTTCTGACCAGACATCTCCCGCCAGGGCGGGAATGCCTGGGGTCAGGAAACAGGAAAGGGCACCTTCGGGTGCCCTTTCCTATTAGTGCTGCCGCCGTGCTCAGCCTGCGGAGGTCACGGCGGATTTGACCGGATAGCCGGCCCCCTCGATGGCCTGCTGGAGCGCCTGGCGATCGGCGCCGGATTCCACGCTGACCGCCTGCGTCGGCACATCGGCCGTTACACGCGCGGCCGGGTCCACGGCCTGGACGGCACGGGTGATGGCGCCGACACAATGATTGCAGGACATGCCTTCGACCTGAAACTGGATCATCCTAAGACTCCTTGAGAAATAACCGACCAGACTAAGCGGACTGAGCGGATTGAGCGGACTGACAGGCTGTAGTGTGAACCTTCCCATGGTGGGAAGCGCAAGCGGCGGTTTCAGGCGGCCCGACCTTGACCTTCCAATGATGGTAAGGTCCACAGTCAAGTCATCGCTCTCGCAGCTTTCGTGAATACCGTTCCGCCATGTCCAGTGTTCCCTCCGCCCTGACCCCCGCCGAATGGCGCCTGCCCGTGGATGGCATGACCTGCGCGTCATGTGTGCGCCGCGTGGAAAACGCACTGGCCAAGGTGCCCGGCGTGCGTGATGTTGCCGTCAACCTGGCCACCGAGCAGGCCACGCTGCATGCCGACAATGGCGCCGCGCTGACCGCTGCCGCGCAGGCGGTTGCCGATGCCGGCTACGACGTCCCGCGCGACACCATCGACCTCACGATTGCCGACATGACCTGCGCCTCATGTGTCGGCCGCGTGGAGCGGGCGTTGCGCGCCGTACCCGGGGTGTTGGATGCGCAGGTGAACCTGGCGACCGAGCGTGCCAGCGTGACGGTGCTGCGCGGAACCATCGAGGCCGCCGCGCTCGCGGCCGCCGTGTCGGGTGCCGGCTACGCCGCGACACCCGTGACCGCAGCACCGGGTACGGCGGCGCCGGCACCGGTCCACGCGGATTTCTGGTCCGGCCCCTGGCCCGTGGCGATCTCGGCGCTCCTGTCGCTGCCGTTGATCGCGCCGATGGTGCTCGGCTGGTTCGGCATCCACGCGATGTTGCCCGGCTGGGTGCAATGGCTGCTGGCGACGCCCGTGCAGTTCGTGTTCGGCTGGCGCTTCTACAAGGCTGGCTGGAAGGCCGTGCGCGCGGGCGCCGGCAATATGGATTTGCTGGTGGCCCTGGGCACCTCGGCTGCCTATGGCCTGTCGCTGTGGCAGATGGCCGATGCGGGGGAGGCCATGCCGCATCTCTATTTTGAAAGCGCTGCCGTGGTGATCACGCTGGTCCGGCTGGGCAAGTGGCTGGAGACGCGCGCCAAGCGCCAGACCGCCGATGCCATTCGCGCGCTGGCGGCGCTGCGGCCGGACACCGCGCAGGTGCGCCGTAACGGCGTCGAGACCACCGTGCCGCTGGCCAGTGTGCGCGTGGGCGACGAGATCGTGGTGCGGCCGGGCGAGCGCATTCCTGTCGATGCCGAAGTGATCGAGGGTCGCAGCCATGCCGACGAATCGATGCTGACCGGCGAATCGGTGCCGGTGCCGAAGGGCGTGGGCGACCGCCTGACTGGTGGCGCGATCAACTTCGAAGGCCTGCTGGTGGCCCGCACCGTGGCGGTGGGAGCGGAGACGGTCCTCACCCGGATTATCCGGATGGTCGAGCATGCCCAGGCGGCCAAGGCTCCGATCCAGCGGATGGTCGACCAGGTGAGCGCGGTCTTCGTGCCGGTGGTGCTCGTCATCGCGCTGGCCACGTTGCTCGGCTGGGGACTGATCGGCGGCGACTGGACGGCGGCGCTGCTCAATGCCGTCGCGGTGCTGGTGATCGCCTGCCCGTGCGCGCTCGGTCTGGCCACGCCGACGGCCATCATGGCCGGCACGGGAGCGGGAGCCAGGGCGGGCATCCTGATCAAGGACGCCGAGGCGCTCGAAGTGGCACATCGCGTCTCGGTGGTGGCCTTCGACAAAACCGGCACGCTGACCGTGGGCAAGCCCGAGGTGGTGGCGCTGCGTGCCGCCGATGCCACCGACGCAGGCGACGCGCGGCTGCTGGCCCTGCTGGCCGCCTTGCAGGCCGGCAGCGAGCATCCGCTGGCGCGTGCCGTGCTGGCCGCCGCGCAGGCACGCGGCATCGTGGCGCCCGTGGCGAGCGAAGTCCGCGCACTGCCGGGTCGCGGCATTGCCGGCGTGGTGAACGGGCAGGCGCTGCAACTGGGCAGCGAAGGCCTGCGCAACTCGCTCCATGCGGACGCCGGCGCGTTGCAGGCCGACGCGGACCGGTTGCGCCAGGAAGGCCGCACGGTCTCGTGGCTGATCGAAACCTCGCCGCCGCGCGTGGCCGGGCTGGTCGCGTTTGGCGATGCCTTGAAGCCCGGCGCCCCCGATGCCATCGCCCGGTTGCGCGCCGCCGGTATCCGCACCGTGATGCTGACTGGCGACAACGCTGGCGCGGCCGCACGGGTGGGCAAGGCACTGGGGCTCGATGCCGTGCAGGCCGAGGTGTTGCCGGAAGACAAGGCTGCGCGCGTGGCGGCGCTCAAGGACGGTGGCGCCATCGTGGCGATGGTCGGCGACGGCATCAACGACGCCCCTGCGCTCGCGGCGGCCGACGTGGGGATCGCCATGTCGACCGGCACGGACGTCGCCATGCATGCGGCCGGGATTACGCTGATGCGTGGTGACCCGGCGCTGGTGGCCGATGCGCTGAGGGTGTCGCACCGCACCGTGCGCAAGATTCGCCAGAACCTGTTCTGGGCCTTTATTTACAACGTGATTGGGATTCCGCTGGCTGCGGCCGGCCTGCTCAATCCGGTGGTGGCCGGTGCGGCCATGGCGTTCTCCAGCGTCAGCGTGGTCGCCAATGCGCTGCTGCTGCGGCGCTGGCATCCCGCCGCGCCGGCGGCATCCACTCATGAGGGATCGCGATGAATATCGGTGAAGCCGCGGACGCATCGGGTGTGTCCGCCAAGATGATCCGCCACTACGAATCCATCGGCCTGGTGGCGCCGCCGCCGCGCAGCGAGGGTGGATATCGCCGCTACAACGAACGCGCCGTGCACACCTTGCGCTTCGTCCGGCGCGCCCGTAATCTCGGATTCTCGCTTGACGAGATTCGCGGGCTGTTGTCACTGTGGCACGACCGGGCGCGCGCGAGCGCCGACGTCAAGGCGCTGACGCTGAAGCACGTGGCGGACCTGGAGGTGCGCATTGCCGAACTGACCGCCATGCGGGACACGCTGCGTGCGCTGGCCGATGCGTGCAGCGGCGATCACCGGCCCGACTGCCCGATCCTTTCGGATATGGCCAGCGTGGATGGCGACGACCGCGCGTCCTGTCATGACTGAGGTTGGTTGACGTTCGCGGGGGAGGCTGACGGACGCTGAAGGTAGCTGCCGCAGTGCAGCAAAGGCGCGCGTGACGCGCCTGTTTTCCATGACAACAACAAGAAGCAGGCACCCAACGAGGAGACGAGTGGGATGGACGAACCTGTGACTACTGCCGGGCCCGGCACCGGCATGCCCGATACCGCCGCACGCGCGGTAACCACGACCACCATCTTGCCGACCGAATCCCGCCAGCGCATGCGCGACGGCACGGAATTGCTGTTGCGCACGTGGCTGCCAGATTCCCAACGCTATCCCGAGCCGCTTGGCACGTTGCTGCTGGTCCACGGCCTGGCCGAGCATTGCGGCCGCTATTTCCACGTCGCGGATCTCCTTTGCGGGCTGGGCTTGCGCGTGCGCGCGTACGACCTGCGCGGCCACGGGGCCAGCGGCGGCCCGCGCATGGTGGCGCCGCATCCGGATATCTATGTCGACGATCTCGCCGAAATCCACGATGCCGCCGTGCGCCAGTGGAACGAGATGCCGATCGTGCTGGGCCACAGCATGGGCGGCCTGGTCGCGGCACGCTTTGCCACGGGGCGCATACGTCCGATCCGCGCGCTGATCCTGTCGTCGCCCGCGCTGGCGCTGAAGTTGTCGGGCGGCATGATGACGCTGCATCGCGTGCTGCTGGCGCTGGTGCCGCGGCTGCGCGTGCCGAACCCGATCGACGCGCGGCTGCTCTCCCACGATCCCGAGGTGGCGCGCGCCTATCGTACTGATCCGCTCGTGCAGGGCACGATCACTGCCGGCGTGCTGGAGTCCTTTATTCGCGGCATGGCGCAGGCGCAGGCCGATGCGCCGCGGCTGGAGTCGCCCATGCTGATGCTGGTGGCCGGCGCGGATCGCATCGTCGATCCGGCCGGGAGCCGCACCTTCCATGACAGCGCGCCGGAAGACCTGCGCGAGATGATCTGGTTCGAGACCGGATACCACGAGATCTTCAATGAGGCCGAGCCGCTGCGCGGAGAGGTATTCGCCGCACTGTCCGGCTGGCTGGGGCGCCACCTGGAGACTCCGGCAAAGCCCTGACGACGGGCGGGCGCGAGTCGTGCGATGATCTCCGGCATTCCGACAATAAAACCGATGCAGGGGATATGGAGACGTACGACTACATTATCGTGGGGGCGGGCTCGGCCGGCTGTGTGCTGGCCAACCGTCTCACGCAGGACGCCGATGTCAATGTGCTGCTGCTGGAAGCGGGCGGCAAGGACGACTATCACTGGATCCATATCCCGGTCGGCTATCTGTACTGCATCGGCAACCCGCGCACGGACTGGCTGTACCGCACGGCGGCGGAGCCGGGCCTGAACGGCCGGTCGCTCGGCTATCCGCGCGGGCGTGTGCTGGGGGGATCGTCATCGATCAACGGCATGATCTATATGCGCGGCCAGCGCGAGGATTACGACGACTGGGCGCGTCTCTCGGGCGACGATGGCTGGCGCTGGGACAATGTGCTGCCGCTGTTCAGGCGCAGCGAAGATCATTACCGTGGCGCTAACGAATTCCACGGCGCGGGCGGCGAATGGCGCGTGGAAGCGCAACGGCTGCGCTGGGACATCCTGGAGCGCTTCATCGATGCGGCGGAGCAGGCCGGCATACCGCGTACCGATGACTTCAATCGCGGCGACAACTTCGGCGTGGGTTACTTCGAGGTCAACCAGCGGCGCGGCATTCGCTGGAATACCTCCAAGGCGTTCCTGCGCCGCGCGTCCGATCGGTCCAATCTGACGATCGTCACCGGTGCGCAGGTGAGCGCGCTGACGTTCGACGGACCCGACGGGCGCCGCTGCACGGGCGTGCAATACCTGGGCGGCGGCAAGGCGTGCGAGGCCCGCGCGACCGAGGAGGTGATCCTGGCGGCCGGCGCCGTCAACTCGCCGCAGCTGCTGGAATTGTCCGGCATCGGCCAGCCGGATCGGCTGCAATCGCTGGGCATCCGCGTGCGGCATGCGTTGCGGGGCGTGGGCGAGAACCTGCAGGATCACCTGCAGCTGCGCACCGTGGTGAAGGTGGAGGGCGTGCGTACGCTCAATACGCGCGCGTCGAAGTGGTGGGGCAAGCTCGGCATCGGCCTGCAGTACGCCTTCAACCAGAGCGGACCGATGAGCATGGCGCCTTCGCAGCTCGGTGCGTTCGCTCGCAGCGATCCCGGCTACGCGCGGCCCAACCTCGAATATCACGTGCAGCCGCTGTCGCTCGACAAGTTTGGCGATCCGCTGCATGACTTCAACGCCTTCACGGCCAGCGTCTGCAATCTGCGGCCCACGTCGCGCGGCAGCGTGCATATCGACGGTGCCGATTTCCGCCGCGCGCCGGTGATCGCGCCCCACTATCTGTCCACGGACGAAGACCGCAAGGTGGCCGCCGACTCGATCCGGCTGACGCGACGCATCGTCGCATCGCCCGCGCTGGCACCGTACCAGCCGCAGGAATGGCTGCCGGGCGCCGCGTTCGAGACCGACGAGCAACTGGCCGAGGCCGCGGGCGCCATCGGCACGACCATCTTCCACCCCGTGGGAACCTGCCGCATGGGCACGACGGAAGATCCGGACGCCGTGGTGGACAGCCGCCTGCGCGTGCGCGGCATCGCCGGGCTGCGTGTGGTCGATGCATCGGTCATGCCGCTGATCACGTCGGGCAATACCAACTCGCCGACGATCATGATCGCCGAGCGCGCCAGCGACATGATCCGGGCAGACCGCAAGGCACGGCAAACCGCCACCACGGAAGTCGTCCCTGCCGTGCAGCCCGCATAGCGGCCACACCCCGGCCACATCCGGCCGCACGCCAGCGGTGCACGTGGCCGGTGGCGTGTCCGCCGGCGCGCGGATCGGGTACGTTTTGCGCCCGTGCGCGGCGGCTTGCACGCCACTGCGCACGTGTCGGTGCGGGGCGCCACACGGCCTCCGCGTCATGTTGCAAACATGACATCTGGTTCATGTTTCATGATTAGTGCAAACCCCGATGTTTTGCGACGCAACAGGCGCACACAATAGGCGCCGGTATACGGTGCCCGAGCCTGCACATCCAGCGTCTTCCGCGCGCCCGTCATACCTGCGGCAGCCGCGCCGCCCCACACACCTATAACGCGGCAAGCATGGCGACAAAAGCGCCGCAGTTCGAACCATTGTCAGTGCCGGCCAAAATCCGGCATCGCAGCAAGAGGGCGGGCAGGAGACTATGACTCAGGAAACCATCCTGGAAACCAAGAACCTCACGAAGGAATTCAAGGGGTTCACCGCGGTGAGCGACGTTAACCTGCGCGTGCGGCGCGGCTCGATCCATGCATTGATCGGCCCCAACGGCGCGGGCAAGACCACCTGCTTCAACCTGCTCACCAAGTTCCTGGAGCCGACCACCGGCACCATCCTTTTCAACGGCATCGACATCACCCGCGAAAAGCCCGCGCAGATCGCGCGGCGCGGCGTGATCCGCTCGTTCCAGATTTCCGCCGTGTTCCCGCACCTGACCGTGCGCGAGAACGTGCGCATCGGCCTGCAGCGCCAGCTCGGCACCGCGTTCCAGTTCTGGCGCAGCGAGCGTTCGCTCGACGTGCTCAACGACCGCGCGATGGAGCTGCTCGAGCAGGTCGGCCTGACCGAGTTCGCCAACACCGTCACCGTCAACCTGCCGTATGGCCGCAAGCGCGCGCTGGAGATCGCCACCACGCTGGCGATGGAGCCCGAGCTGATGCTGCTGGACGAGCCCACGCAGGGCATGGGCCACGAGGACGTGGACCGCGTCACGCAACTGATCAAGAAGGTCTCGGCCGGCCGCACCATCCTGATGGTGGAGCACAACATGAACGTGGTGTCGTCCATCGCCGACAAGATCACCGTGCTGCAGCGCGGCGCGATCCTGGCCGAAGGGCCGTACGCGGAGGTGTCGAAGGACCCGCGCGTGATGGAAGCCTACATGGGCACGGTTGACGCCGAGCTGCAGGGCGCGCACTGAGGAGCCGGGACATGACGAATACGATTACCCCCGCGCTCGAGATCAAGGACCTGCACGCCTGGTACGGCGAATCGCACATCCTGCATGGCGTGGACCTGACCGTGAACCCCGGCGAGGTGGTCACGCTGCTGGGGCGCAATGGCGCCGGCCGCACCACCACCATGCGCGCGATCATGGGCCTGACTGGCACGCGCAAGGGATCGATCAAGGTCAACGGGCACGAGACCATCGGCCTGCCCACGCACAAGATCGCGCACTACGGCATCGGCTACTGCCCGGAAGAACGGGCGATTTTCTCAAGCCTGTCGTGCGAGGAAAACCTGCTGCTGCCGCCGGTGCTGAAAGGCGCCAACGCGGACAAGGGCATGAGCGAGGCCGACATCTACGAGATGTTCCCGAACCTGGCCGAGCGGCGCCAGAGCCAGGGCACGCGGCTCTCGGGTGGCGAACAGCAGATGCTGGCCGTCGGCCGCATCCTGCGCACGGGTGCCAACCTGCTGCTGCTCGACGAGATTTCCGAAGGCCTGGCGCCAGTGATCGTGCAGGCGCTGGCCCGCATGATCCTGATGCTCAAGAAGAAGGGCTACACGGTGGTGATGGTGGAGCAGAACTTCCGCTTTGCCGCCCCGCTGGCGGACCGCTTCTATGTGATGGAGCACGGCACGATCGTCGAGCGCTTTGCCGCGGCGGAGCTGCAGGCCAAGATGCCGGTGCTGAACGAACTGCTTGGGGTCTGATCCGTGGCGCCGTTCCGGCGCATGGGTCGCATGATTGATGGTGGCAGGAAAGGCTGGCGTGAGACGCCGCCGAAACTCAGGAGACAAAAGATGAAGATGACTCGGCTGGCGGTCGCAGTGGCGGCTACTGTCTTTGGTGCCTTTGCGACGGGCGCATCCGCGCAGGTGTCTGGCGATACCGTGAAGATCGGCTACATCACCGATTTGTCGGGCCTGTACGCCGACATCGACGGCCCGGGGGGCCTGGAAGCGATCAAGATGGCCATCGAGGATCACGGCGGCAAGGTGCTGGGCAAGCCCATCGAACTGCTGTCCGCGGACCACCAGAACAAGGCCGACATCGCCGCCTCCAAGGCACGCGAGTGGATGGACCAGCAGGGCCTGGACGTGCTGATCGGCGGCACCAACTCCGGTACCGCGCTGGCCATGAACAAGGTGGCGCTGGACAAGAAGCGCGTCTACATCAACATCGGCGCCGGCACGGCCCGCCTGACCAACGAAGAGTGCTCGCCGTACACGGTGCACTACGCGTATGACACGGTGGCGCTGGCCAAGGGCACCGGCAGCGCGGTGGTGAAGCAGGGCGGCAAGTCGTGGTTCTTCCTGACCGCCGACTATGCGTTCGGCCACTCGCTGGAGAACGACACCGCCGCGGTGGTGAAGGCCAACGGCGGCACGGTGACCGGTTCCGTGCGTCACCCGCTGTCGGCATCGGACTTCTCGTCGTTCCTGCTGCAGGCCCAATCGTCCAAGGCGCAGATCCTGGGCCTGGCCAACGCCGGCGGCGACACGATCAACTCGATCAAGGCGGCCAAGGAATTTGGCATCACCAAGACGATGAAGATCGCTGGCCTGCTGATGTTCATCAACGATGTCCACAGCCTGGGCCTGAAGAACACCGAAGGCCTGCTGATGACCGACAGCTGGTACTGGGACATGAACGACGACACCCGCAAGTGGGCCAACCGCTATTTCGGCAAGATGAAGAAGATGCCGAGCAGCTTGCAGGCGGCTGACTACTCGGCGGTCTCGACGTACCTGAAGGCGGTGGAAGCCGCCAAGACGGACGATCCGGACAAGGTCATGGTCGAGCTGAAGAAGGCGAAGATCAATGACATCTACGCCAAGAACGGCTACATCCGCCAGGACGGTCGCGGCATCCACGACATGTACCTGATGCAGGTGAAGGCGCCGGCCGATTCGAAGAAGCCGTGGGACTACATGAAGGTCGTTGCGACGGTCCCGGGCGACCAGGCCTTCACGACGGTCGCCGAATCCAAGTGCGCGATGCTGAAGAAGTAAGCAGGCAGAGGAAAGTGCCGTCGGGGATATAGGTTCCGACGGTTGGCTCCCCTTTTTCGCACGCGGCAATCCCGTACACGGAAAAGGGGAGCAGTCACGTAGTGCACAACGGCAATTTGCCATGGACATCTTCGGAATACCCCTTCCCGCCATGCTGTCCCAGCTGCTGCTGGGGCTGGTCAACGGCGCCTTCTACGCGATGCTGAGTCTTGGGCTGGCCGTGATCTTCGGCCTGCTCAACGTGATCAACTTCGCGCACGGCGCGCTCTTCATGCTCGGCGCCCTGCTTGCCTGGGCGGGCATGGAGTACGCCGGGCTGAATTACTGGGTGATGCTGGCGCTCTCGCCGATCATCGTCGGGCTGCTCGGCGTGATCATCGAGAAGACCATGCTGCGCTGGATCTACAAGCTCGATCACATCTACGGCCTGCTGCTCACGCTGGGCATCACGCTGGTGATCGAAGGCGTGTTCCGCTCGATCTACGGCGTGTCCGGGCTGCCGTACTCGCCACCCGATGCGCTGCAAGGCGCCACCGACCTCGGCTTCATGATCCTGCCGAACTACCGCGCATGGGTCGTGGCGGCGTCGCTGGTGGTGTGCTTTGCCACCTGGTTCGTGATCGAGAAAACCAAGCTGGGCGCGTACCTGCGTGCCGGCACCGAGAACCCGAAGATGGTGGAGGCGTTCGGCGTGAACGTGCCACTGATGGTGACGCTGACCTACGGCTTCGGCGTGGCGCTGGCAGCCTTTGCGGGCGTGCTGGCCGCGCCGGTGATCCAGGTGTCGCCGCTGATGGGGCAGAACCTCATCATCGTGGTGTTCGCCGTGGTGGTGATCGGCGGCATGGGCTCCATCATGGGTTCGATCCTGACGGGCCTGGGGCTGGGCGTGATCGAAGGCCTGACCAAGGTGTTCTATCCTGAAGCGTCGGCGACCGTCGTCTTCTTCATCATGGTGATTGTGCTGTTGCTGCGCCCGGCAGGGTTGTTCGGGAGGGAAAAGTGATGAGCGGACAGACCGGACAAACCACGGTGGCGGTTGGCGCCAATCGCGTGAAGGAAGGAACGGGCGTGCAAAAGAAAGTCCTGTATGGCCTGCTGCTGCTGGGCCTGATCGTGGCGCCGATGGCCGGCGCGTACCCGGTGTTCGTGCTCAAGGTCATGTGCTTCGCGCTGTTTGCCTGCGCCTTCAACCTGCTGATCGGCTTCACCGGACTGCTCTCGTTCGGCCACGCGGCCTTTTTCGGCGGCGCGGGCTACGCCGCCGGCCATGCCATGAAGGTCTGGGGTGTGACGCCCGAGATCGGACTGATCCTGGGCACGCTCACGGGTGCGCTGATCGGGTACGTGGTCGGCTCGCTGGCCATCCGCCGGCAGGGCATCTACTTCTCGATGATCACGCTGGCACTGGCGCAGATGCTGTTCTTCATCTGCCTGCAGGCGCCGTTCACCGGTGGCGAGGATGGCCTGCAAGGGATTCCGCGCGGCAAGCTGTTCGGCGTGCTGTCGCTGTCCGATGACCTGACGCTGTACTACGTGGCGCTCGCGATCATCGTCGCCGCGTTTGCGCTGATCGTCCGCACGGTGTACTCGCCGTTCGGCCAGATCCTGAAGGCCATCAAGGAAAACGAGCCGCGCGCGATCTCGCTGGGCTACGACGTGGACCGCTTCAAGCTGCTGGCCTTCGTGCTGTCGGCGGCGCTGTCCGGCCTGGCGGGTTCGATCAAGGCGCTGGTGCTCGGCTTTGGCACGCTGACCGACGTGCACTGGTCGATGTCGGGCTCTGTGATCCTGATGACGCTGGTCGGCGGCCTGGGTACGTTGTCCGGCCCGATCGTCGGCGCGTTCGTGGTCGTTGCGCTGGAGAACAAGCTCGGCGACATCGGATCGTTCCTGGCTTCGACGACCGGCATCAGCTGGTTCAATGCGCTGGGCGAATCGGTGACGATGGTGACGGGCGTGATCTTCGTGATCTGCGTGCTGACTTTCCGGCGTGGCATCATGGGCGAACTCATCGCCCTCACCAGTCGCAAGAAATCGCAATAAGTGGCAAAAACGCGAGTGATGATCCGGCGACATGCCCGATTTTGGGGCTAGGGTTTCTGCTAGCTTGTTTCATACGCACCGCTTCGTTACATTGCATATACGGTTTTCGCAGGTTACTTGGAGGCGGAAGCGAGGAGACGACAGGCGCGCACCCGGTGTCGGGTAGCAGCAGCCAATACAAATAAAAGGCGTTGCCGGGTGATCCCTGGCAGCGCCTTTTTCATTTCCGGGCCCCAATTATTCGGCCCACTTCGGCTTGCTCCATGTAGCGCCGACGCCCGCTCCGGGCGGCGATGACACCCCCTCGTGCCCCGGTCTCGTCCATGCGCTTCCGGCATGACCCCCCGCCAACCCCCGTGCGACAATGCGGCCTCTTTGCCTCCGCCCTGGCAGTCTGGCAGGCCTGACATGTCCACCGATCCATCCCATTCCCCGATTTCCCCTACGGCGCAGCACTGGGTACGCCCCGGTCTGACCACGGATGCCCCGTTGCTCGACGCCTGGCTGATGACCCTTGCGCCGCTGCCGGTGCCGGAAGCCCGCGCGCGGAGGGTCGCGCTGGAGGCGCTTCTGGCGCAGGGCGGTCATGGCCTGTGCCTGATGGTGGGGGAGGGGAAAAGCGATGTCGACGGCACCACATCGGTGCGGGCGCTATTGCCGGTCTCACTTGTCCACAGCTTGTCCACCGGTGGCAGGGCGGCGTTTGCCTCGGAATGGTGGACGACCGCAGCGCTGGGTACGGAGGGCAACGGGGACAAAAAGGGCGACAAGGCGAGCGACTGGCTGTTGGCCAGCTGCGACGTGCTGGCCGACTGGTGCCGTGCGCATGGCATTCGCCACGTGCTGCTGGCGCCAGGGGTGGTGGCCGATGTCGGCACGGTGCCTCCAGGCTTCGTCGCCGGGCCGGATGGGCTCTGGCATCGCAGCCTCGTCCCGGCGCCGAAGATCCTCGGCTGATCGCGGATTCCTCTCCGGGTCGATGACGCCGTCGGCGCGTCACGATCCGCCTGCTTCCTTCTTTTTTCCTTTTCGGTACTTCGCTCCATGGAGTTCGTTTTTCTCGCCGCCGCCGCTTTCCTCGCGGGCATGATCGATGCCGTCGCGGGCGGAGGTGGACTGGTACAGATCCCCGCGCTGTTCTCGACCTATCCGAATATGTCCCCGGCCACGCTGATCGGCACCACCAAGGTGGCGTCACTGGCGGGGACCAGCAACGCGGCGCTGCGCTATGCCCGCAGCGTACGGATCTACTGGGGCGCCACGGCGCCGGCGATGATCGCGGCCTTTGCGCTGTCGATGGCGGGTGCCTGGACGCTGACGAAGATTCCCGCCGAGCCGCTGCGCAAGGCGTTGCCGTTCGTGCTGTTGGTGCTGCTGGCCTACACGGTGGCGAAGAAGGACCTGGGCGCCGCGCATGCGCCTACATTGTCGGGTGGCCGCGAACGTGCCGCGGCGTTGCTGGCTGGAGCGGCCATCGGCTTCTACGACGGCGTCTTTGGGCCCGGCACCGGCAGCTTCCTGATGATCGTCTTCGTGCGAGTGTTCGGATACGACTTCCTGCACGCGTCGGCCTCCGCGAAAGTGGTGAACCTCGCGACCAACCTGGCGGCATTGTTGCTGCTGGCTGCCAAGGGTCACGTCTGGTGGCAGTTGGGGCTGGTCATGGCGGTTGCCAACGTGGCGGGCAGTCAGGTTGGCAGCAAGCTGGCACTGCGCCACGGCAGCCGTTTCGTGCGGAAGGCGTTTATCGCCGTCGTCAGCGCGCTGATCGTCAAGACCGCCTACGACGCCTTCCTCAAGTAGAGCTTGGTTCAAAAAGATCCTGGCGTCGTTGCGCGGCCTTGCCGTACTAGTTGTACTGTCTGCGGCCGCACGCCTAGCCATGACCGCTTCGCTTCATTTTGAACCAACCTCTTAGGGCAGACCTCATGCCCCGCGCCCCGCAAACCTCCGCCGCGACCCGGACTGTTGCGCCTGCGCTGCTGCGGGTTAATCCCGCCTTTTCCTGCGAAATCGCTGTGTTAGACTCGATTCGCATTCCCGACCGTACGGTCGGGTAATGCTGCTGCGCAATCCGGGGGTAAGAAGCGCAGGACGGGAAAAAAAGCGGGACGAACTTCGACGTTCCCAACATTGATGCGGACGCCAGCGATGCATCCGCCAGAGAGCCCGGACAACGGGCCGAAATAAAAACTGAGGGCATCCGCCGGCCGGAAGCCGACGGATGCCTTTTTCCGTTTTTGGAACCGAAGGAGAGGACATGACATTCAAGCGCGCCAGCCTCCTGGCCCTTGCAGCCGCCAGCCTGTTTGCAGGTGCGGCCAGTGCCCAGGTAAAGGTGGGGGTCACGGTATCGGCCACGGGGCCGGCTGCCTCGCTCGGCATTCCCGAGAAGAACACCTTCACGCTGCTGCCGAAGGAAATCGCGGGCAAGAAGATCGAGTACATCGTGCTTGACGATGCCACCGACACGACCACCGCGGTCAAGAACACGCGCAAGCTGATCAGCGAAGACAAGGTCGACGTGGTGGTGGGTTCCACGGTCACGCCGAACTCGTTGTCCATGGTCGACATCGCCGCCGAGAGTGAGACTCCGATGATCTCGATGGCCGCCTCGGCCCGCATCATCGAGCCGATGGATGCCAAGCGGGCCTGGGTCTTCAAGACGCCGCAGAATGACTCGCACATGGCAACCGCTCTTGCAGAGCACATGACCAGCAACAACGTGAAGACGGTGGCATTCATCGGCTTTGCGGATGCGTACGGCGACAGTTGGGCGCAGGAATTCGCCAAGGTGGCGGAGATGCGCAAGATCAAGGTCGTCGCCAACGAGCGCTTTGCGCGCACCGACAACTCGGTCACTGGCCAGGTGCTCAAGATGATGGGCGCGAATGCCGACGCCGTGCTGATCGCAGGATCGGGTACGCCTGCTGCGCTGCCGGCCAAGACGCTCAAGGAGCGGGGCTACAAGGGCAAGATCTACCAGACGCATGGCGTGGCCAACCCGGATTTCCTGCGCGTGTGCGGCAAGGATTGCGAAGGCACCTATCTGCCTGCCGGCCCGCTGCTGGTGGCGGAGCAACTGCCTGACAGCAACCCGGTCAAGAAGCCGGCCATGATCTACAAGACCGCCTACGAGAAGGCCTTCGGTGGCCAGGTGTCGACATTCGGTGGCCATGCGTGGGACGCCGGCCTGCTGCTGCAGAACGCGATTCCGGAAGCGCTGAAGAAGGGCCAGCCCGGCACCAAGGAGTTTCGCAAGGCCTTGCGCGATGCGCTGGAGCAGACGAAGAACCTGCCGGTGTCGCACGGCATCATCAACATGAGCGCCACCGACCACCTCGGCATGGACCAGCGCGCACGCGTGATGGTGCAAATCGTCGACGGCAAGTGGAAGCTGCAGAAGTAAGTCGGCACCTGACCGACGGCAGGGAGCAAGTCGCGGGGGCACAGCAGCAACGAAGGGCGCATGGGCAACCATGCGCTTTTTTTTGCCTGCGGCAGCCGGCGTGACGACTATGTTTAAGGGAACGCCGACGTCAGTCCGCTGACGCTGCCGACCCATCCATGACTCGGGGAGACAATGGACCTCTCGATTGCGGCCATTCTGGCGCAGGACGGCATCACCTCCGGCGCGATCTACGCGCTGCTCGCACTGGCACTGGTGCTGGTGTTTTCGGTGACGCGCGTCATCTTTATTCCCCAGGGCGAGTTCGTGGCCTACGGGGCCCTGACGCTGGCCGCGATGCAGGCCGGCCATGCGCCGCAGACCACATGGCTGCTGCTGGCGATGGGCGTGCTGACATTTCTCTATGAATGCGTGGCCGTCCTGCGCAGCGCGGAGTTGCGTCGCACGGCGCCGCGTCGGATAGCCGTGCTGGCCGGCAAGTACCTCGTGTTTCCCGGGGTCGTCCATCTGATCGTGCAGCAGTACGGCGGTCAGCCGTTGCCGATGCTGGCACAGATCGCGCTGACGCTGCTCATCGTGATCCCGCTCGGGCCGATGCTCTACCGGCTGGCGTATCAGCCGCTGGCGGAGGCGAGCACGCTCGTGCTGCTGATCGTCTCGGTGGGCGTGCATTTCGCGCTCGTGGGCCTGGGCCTGGTGATGTTCGGTGCGGAAGGCTCGCGGACCACGGCGTTTTCCGATGCGCGCTTCGATGTGGGCAGTCTCAGCATTTCCGGGCAGAGCCTCTGGGTGGTGGGTGTGTCCGCGCTGCTGATCGTCGCGTTGTACTTCTATTTCGAACGCACGCTGCAGGGCAAGGCACTGCGCGCGACCGCAGTAAACCGGCTTGGCGCGCGGCTGGTGGGCATCGGCACCACGCAGGCGGGACGACTCTCCTTCACGCTGGCCGCCGCGATGGGCGCGCTGTGCGGCATCCTGATCGCGCCGTTGACCACCGTGTACTACGAGTCCGGCTTCCTGGTGGGGCTCAAGGGCTTCGTGGGGGCCATCGTCGGAGGACTGGTGAGCTATCCGGTCGCCGCGCTCGGTGCGCTGCTGGTGGGTCTGCTCGAATCCTATTCGTCCTTCTGGGCCAGCGCGTTCAAGGAGGTCATCGTATTCACCCTGATCATCCCGGTGCTGTTGTGGCGCTCGCTCACGAGCAAGCATGTCGAGGAAGAGGAGTAAGCCATGACGATGCTGACCGACAAGCAGGTGAACGAGGCGGCTCCGTCCTCCAGCGCGCGTACGACCAACGTCGCGCGCAATCGCGTGCTGACGCTGGCGTTCGTGATCGTGCTGGCGCTGCTGCCCGTGCTGCCGACGCCGGAGTTCTGGATCACGCTGGGCAACTACATCGGCCTCTACAGCATCGTGGCGATCGGCCTCGTGCTGCTGACGGGCGTGGGCGGGATGACGTCGTTCGGGCAGGCTGCGTTCGTGGGCCTGGGTGCGTATAGCACGGCGTATCTGACTACGCAGTTCGGACTGTCGCCGTGGTTCGGGCTGCTGGTCGGGCTGGTGATCACGATGGCGTCCGCGTATGTGATCGGGCTGATCACCATGCGCATGTCTGGCCACTACCTGCCACTGGCGACGATTGCGTGGGGACTCTCGCTGTTCTTCCTGTTCGGCAACCTCGAGTTCGTCGGCAAGTACGACGGCCTGAACGGAATTCCGGTGTTGTCGTTCTTCGGCGCCGAACTGCAGTCCGGGCGATCGATGTTCTACCTGATCTGGGCGGTGGTGCTGCTCGCGGTGCTGGCGATGCAGAACCTGCTGAACTCGCGTCCCGGCCGTGCCATCCGCGCGCTCAAGGGTGGCGGAACCATGGCGGAAGCGATGGGCGTGAACACGGCCTGGATGAAGGTCGTGATCTTCGTCGTCGCCGCGGTGCTCGCCTGCATCTCGGGCTTCCTTTACGCGCACCTGCAGCGCGCGGTCAATCCCACGCCATTCGGTCTGAACTATGGAATCGAGTATCTGTTCATGGCCGTGGTGGGCGGCATTGGCCATGTGTGGGGCGCGGTGCTGGGCGCCGGGATCCTCACGATCCTCAAGGACGTGCTGCAGGGACTGCTCCCCAAGCTGCTCGGCTCGACCGGCAATTTCGAGATCATCGTCTTTGGCGTGCTGATGGTACTGCTGTTGCAGTACGCGCGCGATGGGATCTGGCCGTTCCTGCGCAGGCTGTTTCCGTCCGGCCCGTCCGTGATCGCCCCCGACGACGCCGCACCGCTGCCTGTGCGGCAGAAGCCCGATGCCGGGGAGCTCATTCTGGATGTGCGGGCCGCGCGCAAGCAGTTCGGCGGGCTCGTGGCCGTCAACGATGTCAGCTTCCAGGTGCGCGCGGGCGAGATCATCGGCCTGATCGGTCCGAACGGCGCCGGCAAGTCCACCACGTTCAACCTGGTCACGGGTGTGCTGCCGCTGACGCGCGGTGAAGTGCGCTATCGCGGCGAGGTGATCTCCGGCCTGCCGTCGCGCGAGATCGTGAAGCGCGGTGTCGGACGTACCTTCCAGCATGTGCATCTGCTGCCAACGATGTCGGTGCTGGAGAACGTGGCCATCGGTGCCCACCTGCGCGGCGACTTTCGTGCCCAGGGCGGCGTGTCCGCGGCGATCCTGCGCATGAACAAGGTCGAGGAACAGAAGCTGCTGTTCGAGGCCAAGCGGCAACTCGAGCGCGTGGGCCTGGGCGACTGCATGTACATGGAGGCAGGCAGCCTCGCGCTCGGCCAGCAGCGCATCCTGGAGATCGCCCGCGCGCTGTGCTGCGACCCCGCGTTGCTGCTGCTGGACGAACCAGCGGCAGGCCTGCGATACAAGGAAAAGCAGGCGCTGGCCGAGTTGCTGAAGAAGCTGAAGGGCGAGGGCATGAGTGTGCTGCTGGTCGAGCATGACATGGACTTCGTGATGAACCTGACGGATCGCCTCGTGGTGATGGAGTTCGGGACGCGCATCGCCGAGGGTGTGCCGGAAGACGTGCAGAAGAACCCGGCTGTGTTGGAAGCCTATCTGGGCGGCGTCGAGTGAGGGATGAGATGAGTCTGATTCTTGAGGTGAATGACCTGCACGTCCGCTATGGGAAGGTGGAGGCCGTGCACGGCGCCAATCTCAAAGTGGAGGCGGGCAGGATCGTGACCGTGATTGGCCCCAACGGCGCGGGCAAATCGACGATGCTCAACGCGATCATGGGCGCGCTGCCCGTGAACGGTTCATCGAGCGGCGGGGTGCGCTACCTGGGTCACGACATGGCGGGTATCCCGGTGGAGGGACGCGTCGCGCGCGGCATGTGCCTCGTGCCGGAGAAGCGCGAGCTCTTCGCGTCGATGACCGTCGAGGACAACCTGCTGCTGGGCGCATTCCGTCGCAAGAAGGCAGGGGAGCGCAACTACCTGGACCAGATGGACGTGGTGTACGAACTGTTTCCGCGCCTGAAGGAACGCGCGAAGCAGGACGCTGGCACGCTGTCCGGCGGCGAGCGCCAGATGCTGGCCGTTGGCCGCGCGCTGATGGCCAAACCGCAACTGCTGATGCTGGATGAGCCGAGCCTGGGGCTGGCACCGCTGATCGTGAAGGAAATATTCCACATCATCCACAACCTGCGGCAGACCGGCGTGGCGACGCTGCTGATCGAGCAGAACGCGCGCGCGGCGTTGCAGGTGGCCGACTATGCGTACGTGATCGAGACCGGCGATATGGCGATGGAGGGGCCCGCGTCCGAACTGGCGAGCAATCCGAAGGTGATCGAGACCTACCTGGGGTTGGCGAAGAAGGCCGCCTGAGCCGCGCAAACGGCTTCCCGCAGCATGGATACCCGGCTTCGGCCGGGTTTTTTGTGACCACACCGATTCGGAACTTTCGTACAAATCCGATTTCCGGGGACACTCCGCATGCCTACTCTTCCCGTCTCGATGCGATAGATCAGCGCCGCTGGCATCGCTCGTTACAGGAATCCTCTCATGTCTGATTTGCATCCGCGGATCGCACGGACCGCATGCACCGCGTCGAGCGTGCCGGAGCACCTATCGGCCGGGTCACAGGTCGTGGTCGTTGGCCTGGGCTATGTGGGTGCTCCGCTGGCCGTTGCGCTGGCGAAGTATTTCGATGTATCTGGCTTCGACATCAGCACGATGCGTGTGGAGGAACTGCGCGCCGGGCGGGACCGCACCAACGAGATCCCGGCGGCAGCGCTGCGGGCGACATCGGCGGTTTTCACGACCGACGCCACGGTGCTGGCGCGGGCAGATGTCATTGTGGTGACTGTGCCGACGCCTGTGGATGGCGCCTGTGTGCCGGATCTGAATCCGGTGGTGCAGGCATCGATCGAAGTGGGACGCCACATGAAGCGTGGCGCGATCGTCGTCTATGAAAGCACGGTCTATCCCGGCGTGACGGAGGAGGTATGCGTGCCGCTGCTGGCGCAGCATAGTGGCCTGGTGCACCTCAGGGACTTCCACGTCGGCTATTCGCCGGAGCGCATCAGCCCGGGAGACCTGGTGAACACGCTGACCACGACCACCAAGATCGTGGCGGGAGACACGCCCGAGGTCTGCGAGCTGCTGGCGGACCTGTATGGCCGGATCACGCAAATCCATCGCGCACCGAGCATCAAGGTTGCCGAGGCGGCCAAGGTGCTGGAGAACACGCAGCGCGACGTCAATATCGGATTGGTCAACCAGGTGTCGCAACTGCTTGGCACGCTCGGTGTGGACACGCACGACGTGCTGGCCGCGGCGCGCAGCAAATGGAATTTCCTCGACTTCCGCCCGGGCCTGGTGGGTGGACACTGTATCTCCGTCGACCCGTACTACCTGACGCACAAGGCCGCCACTTGCGGATTCACGCCGAGCATTGTGCTGGCGGCGCGCGAGACCAACGACGGCATGGCCGGCTTCGTCGTGGATCAGCTTCTGCGCAGCATGACCCGTCATCATTTGCTGCATGCGGATACGGTGGTGACGATCCTGGGCGTGACGTTCAAGGAAGACGTACCGGATATCCGCAATTCCAAGGTTGTGGATATCGTCCGGGAACTCGATGCGGTGGGTATCCGCACGCAGGTGATGGATCCGCTGGCTGACAGCGCGGAGGTCGAGCAGGCGTATGGCTTTGCGCTGATGTCGCCGGAGCAGGCCACGCCAGCTCACGCGGTCGTGCTGGCCGTACCGCATGCCAGCTATCTCGAAGGAGGCTGGGCTTTGCTGGAATCACTCGGCAGGCCACAAGGCACGTTCGTCGTCAGCGACCTCAAGGCTGTGCTGAGTCGCACGGCCCGGCCGGAGCGGGCCATCCTCTGGCGTCCGTGATGGACTTCCTGATCCATGTCGTTTTCCTGCTGCCGCTGAGTGTGATGACGCTGAACTTCGGCGTGACATTGATGTTGCGGGTCGGCGCGCGCTCGACGTTCATCGAGAAGGACTTCGCGCTGCAACCGCAAGTGAGCGTGTTGTTGCCATGCTTCAACGAGGGCGAGCATGTGTTCCGAACCATCGAGAGCATCGTCACCAGCGACTATCCGCACGACAGGATCGAAGTTATCGCCGTCGACGATTGCTCGGCGGATGACAGCTTTGCCTGGCTGCAGCGCGCGGCACAACGATGGCCAAATGTGAAGGCGTACCGGAACGAGACCAACTCTGGCAAGCACCACACGCTGTCCTTTGCACTGTCGGAGTCGTCGGGCGAGATCCTTGTCTGCATCGACTCCGACTGCATCTTCGACAAGCGCGCCATTGCGGAGCTCACCGCCTGTTTCGGCGACGAGCGAATTGGAGCGGTGGGCGGGCGCGTGGGGATCAACAACACGCGACAGAACATTCTTACGCAGTGTCAGACGCTGGTCTACTACTACGCGTTTCAGATCATGAAGATGTCGCAGAACTGGACGCGCAACGTGACCTGCATATCCGGTTGTCTGTTTGCCATCCGTCGTGCGCACTTCGAAGCCATCGAGGCGCAGGTGAAGCAGCGCAACTGGTTTGGCATCGGCGTGCGCGACGGCGAAGATCGCTACATGACGCACCTGCTGTTGCTGAAAGGCCTGAAGACCTACATCAATATCTCCGCCCAGTGCTGGACTCCCGCCCCCGACAATTTCCGGCAACTGTTCATGCAGCAGTTGCGCTGGCGGAGGAGCGGATTGCGAGACCTGTTCTGGACACTGCGCACTTTCGGGATGAACGTGAAGGTGCTGCACCCGCTGACGATGGTGAACATGCTGGTGCCTGGCACGCTGACCGTGCTGTGGCCGGCCATGCATCTGTATGCGATCGCAACCGGCTGGGTTGCGGAACACTTGCTTTTGGCGCTGCAGGTCTACTTCGGCCTGTACGTCGCATTCGGATGCGTCTTCAACTATTTTGTTCGCCGCCGCAATCCCGAGCAAAGGGTCAACCCGCTCGCCGTCGGCATGCTGGGCTTGTGGTTCGTACTGGATTCATTTTTCATAACACTGGCGGCCATCTGCACATTCGACGTCGGCGACTGGGGTACGCGTGGCACGTCCCAAGCGAAGGCATAGATCCGAAAGCACTGATCTCGTTCCGGTCATGTTCAATTTCAAGCGGTTCCAGAATTCCATCATCCACACCTACCGCCTGACGATGACGACGGCACTGGTGGCCATCGTGGTGGGCGTGGTGTCCTATCTATTCCTGGTTGGCTTCTACGCGGTCAACCGCAACTGGTCGGCGCCGATGATTCTGTCGCCGACGCAGGGCAAGGTGCTGGCGTTCCAGCCACAGATTGCAATGCTGGAGGCCGCGCTGTTGAAGAACAAGGCCGACCTGGCGACGGCAGTGCAGCGGCATGCGTTGTTCGGAGAACAGGTGGGTGAACTCGAGTCGTTGATAGGACGCTTCGATGCGGCCGGAGACGCGGAAGCTGTGGCGCTATCGCGAGCGGGCGAGGACTTCCGGCGCGTGCTACGCCGCAAGTCGGCCGACACGACCGGTGGTGAGACTGCCGTCAGGCATGCGCAATCGCTGCTCGTGTCGATCGACGAGGATCTCGCAGCGGGGCTGGTCACGCGCGAAGAGGCGACGATGCGGCGGCTGAGCTTGCAGACTGCCGCCAGTGCGATCACGGACGCACGTGTCAACGAGGCGCTGTTGCGCGAGCGCGCGCGGATCGATGGCGATGCGAGCCTTACGCTGCAGGGCAACGCGTCCACGTCGCTCATGGCTTTGCAGTCGCATCACTCCGTGAGTCAGCTGAGGATGGCGATGGCACAGGCCACGATCGAAGTGGAAAGTGCCAGGCAGGCCATCGGGCAATTGCGCGTCAGCGTGGCACAGGGTACGCGCGTGCTGGACGAGGCAAGGCGATCGCCCTACTACGGCGCGTTGACGCAGAGCGTGCCTGTGGTGTTCGCACAGTATGACAACCTCGGTGCGGCCCGGCCCGGTGCGCCGGTCTATGACTGCTATCTGCAGATCATCCTTTGCCGTAGGGTCGGGATCATTCGCCGCATCTATGAGGCGGAAGAGTACGCGCGACATCCGCTGTTCAAGTCGGACATCAAGGGCAAGTTCATCGGCGTGGAATTCGACGATGAGCGCGCCAGCCGGTCGTCGGTGGTCTTCCTGGGCCGCAAGCCCTTATTACTCTAAGGGGCGCCGATGCGTTTCAACAGGACTGGTGTAGCCGTATGGTGCTTGTTGGCGGCGACGCGTGCGCTGGCGGATGTCGCCGCCGATCGTGAGAAGCAGGCTTACTGCCAGCACGTGCTGGATGTTGCCAAGGCTCAGCAGGTACTCGATCGCGGTATCGAGGGTTTTGGGCGCATCGGCCAGTCCGACACAAATCCCGACCTGAAGCAGGCGGTGCTTGGCGCGTCCAAAAGCCTGTCACGACACCTGCAAGGCGATGCGGCGGTCAGGGCTGCAGCGTTGGATTGCGAGCTCTATGCGCACAGTCTCGATGTCGAACTGATCGTCAACTTCCGGATGCTTGCTATCGAACAGCAGGTGGCGGCCCGACGTGTGGAGGAGTTGACGAAGGTGCTTGGCCTCCTGGATGAGGAGGTCCGCCTTGCCGAGCGGCGCAAACAGAGCGGTGATGCCACGACGGCGGAAGTCATGGCGCTGAACCAGCATCGGCTGCAGCTTCATGGTCAGTGGCTGGCGGCACAGCGTGCTGCGGTGGGTCGCGAGATCCCGGAGCTTCCCACTGTCGATGTGGGAGAAGCACTGCAGGAGGTAGATCGACTGACGCTCGCGCTGCAAGGCGAGCTCAATCGTCGGCAAGCGCTGCAAGCATGGGATGTCGCGCTCGTGGGGGGATTGCAGAGACCGATTTCGGGGCAGGTTCCGGGTGCGTCGCCGGAGTTGAAGCCGTTCGCGTCGCTGACGTTCCGATACAACTTCAATGACATCGTCTACCGGCGGCAATTGGATGCGACCGCCACATCGGCGTTGGCCCTGCGGAAGGCGCAGAATGCCGAATTGACCCGCCGTCTCCACTATTTACGGGAGAGCGTGGGCAGGATGTTGAAGGTGGAGAGTGCGGCGCTTCCCGGTCTCGCCGAGCAACGCCGCAGTCTGGCCGCGGAAATGGAGCGTCTGCGAGATATCGATTCGGCATTGGCCAGGAAGGCCAAGTCGCAACTGCGTGTCAGTCTTGCCGTTGCGGCGATGGAGGAGAACCTTTCGAGGTTCAAGGTTGGATTGCTAAATTATTAGTGGTATGGATTTGATGGATGACTGCGTGCATCGAACCATCAATGCTATGACTATTGTTTGGCGATTGAATTCGCTGGGGAAATATCGGTTGCTGCAGCTGCGAGCAACCATTCACGGAAGGCGGACAGTGCCGCGTGATTCCGCTTTTCCCGCCGTGAGCAAAGAAAATATCCGCGCCGCAGGCTGACCGGCAAATCAAACGGGGCGATGATCTGACCCGCCTCCAAGGCATCATGCACCAGGCAGCGCTGCAGCACGGCCACCCCCATATCCGCCTTCACCGCTTGAATCAGAATCGAGACCTGGTCGAAGCCCTTGGCAAGCGGGGGCGCAGCATCAGGTACGCCAGACGCCCGCAACCAGTTCTGCCAATTGGCCGGCGCCGTCGTGTGATAAAGCAGCGGTTCCTCCATCAACTCGGCCGGCGATTGCCAGAGTCCGGCCGCATGCCTTGCACGAGCGCGGTCCGGATGGCAAACCGGCACCATCTCTCGGCCAATCACGTAGTCGACTTGCCAACCGGGCCACTGTCCGTCCTCGCCGGCAAGAATGGCGGCATCCGGTGTTGCCCCGGAAAAATCCTCATCGCGTCGGTAGGGCACGAAGTTGAGCTGGATGTCGGGGTGACGCCGGTGGAAGTCCGGCAGCCGCGGCACTAGCCACACGCTTGCCAAAGTGGGGACGGCCGATAGGGTTAACTGATGCTGCCGGTCCTGATCGAGCATGGCCGTGCTGGCACTTTCGATGGCGGCCAGCGGGCCGGCGACGGCGTCCAGGAAGCTACGGCCGGCATCGGTCAGCGTCAGCCGATGGGCGTTCCGATGGAGGAGGGGCTGACCGAAATGGGATTCGAGTCGGGCGATGGCGCGGCTGATCGCACCCTGTGTCACACAGAGCGCTTCCGCCGCGCGTGTGAAGCTACCCAGGCGCGCCGCCGTGGCAAACGCATGCAGTTCTGACATCGAGGGGGAACGAAGCCGCATGGCAGGGCAGTCCTAGAATGATCTTTGGTAATGCAATCGTGCAATATAGTCGTTTGTGCACAGCCGGTAAACTCCCGACACTCGACGCTCGGTACCCCATTCGAGAACGATAAAGAGGAGTTTGAACTGATGAACCGAGCCTATTCGTCGCGCCGCCGCTTTGTGCTGTCCGGCGCAGCCGCTGCCTTGCTGGGCATGACCATCGCCGGCACCGCTGTTGCGCAATCCAGCTACCCGAACAAGCCGATCCGCCTCGTGGTTCCGTTCGCTGCCGGCGGGTCGACGGATCTGTCGGCCCGCCTGGTGGCCGAGTTCGCTGGTCGCGAGCTGGGTCAGACCATCGTTGTGGATAACAAGGGTGGGGCGGGCGGCTCGATCGGCATGGAGCAGGTTGCTCGCTCAGCGCCGGATGGCTACACGATCGGTATGGCCACGGTCAGCACGCACGGTTCCAATCCGGCCGTGTACCCCAGGCGTGGTTACGACCCGATCAAGGATTTCGCGCCGGTGACCAATGTCGTGGCGATTCCGAGCGTGTTTGCCGTACATCCAAGCGTGCCGGCCAGGACCATGCAGGAATTTATCGCTCTGGCCAAGGCCAACCCGGGCAAGTACACGTTTGCGTCGCCGGGTGCCGGATCGCTGGGTCACGTCAACATCGAGAACTTCATGATGCTGGCCAAGATTGACCTGCTTCATGTGCCGTACAAGGGCGCCGGCCTGGCACTCAACGACGCGGTGGCGGGCCAGGTCAATGCGATTACCGATAACCTGTCCTCGACGCTGCCCCACGTGAAATCGGGCCGGCTCCGCGCTTTGGCGATTCTCGGTGCGACGCGTTCCTCGCAATTGCCGAATGTACCGACCTATGCGGAGCTGGGATTCAAGGACATGGGCGAAGGCGGTTGGTTTGGCATCGTGGCGCCCGCCGGCACGCCGCCAGCGGTTATCGACAAGCTGAACGTCGCCATCCACAAGGCGATGCAGAACCCGGAGTTCAAGCGGAAGGTGGAGGAGAGCGGTGGCACGCTCGTACCGACCACTCCAGATCAGTTCAAGGCACAGATCCAGCAGGCCATGGCCCGCTATGCCCGTGTTGCCAAGGCCGCCAACATCAAGCTGGATTGAGTCATGACGATGTTTGAAGCAGTGCAGGGCGATGCACAGTGCGGTCCCTTTACGCTTGCGACCCCCGAGGGTGATCCGCTTCCGCTGGTGTGTGACTCGCCGCACAGCGGCGTCTTCTATCCGGCGGACTTCCATTCCGCCGTGGATATGGGGCGTCTGCGTGGCGGCGAGGATACGCATATCGACACGCTGTGGGAGTCCATTCCCAAAGTCGGCGGCACACTGATCGGGGCGACGTTTCCGCGTGTCTACATCGACCCAAACCGGATGCTGGATGATCTCGATCCGGAACTGCTGGCGTCGTCCTGGCCCACGCCGCTAGCGCCGGGGGAGAAGACCCGCCTCGGATTTGGCCTGATCTGGCGCAACATCGATGCGGCCACGCCGATCTACGACCGCAAGCTGACCGTGGCGGAAGTGGAGAGGCGGATTGATCGATACTACCGCCCGTATCACGCGGTGCTGGCATCGGCTGTGGAGGTGTCTTACCAACGGTTTGGCGCGCTGTGGCACCTGAACCTGCATTCGATGCCGAATAACGCCTATGAGCGGCTGAAGATCCAGAGTGCCCATCCGCTTGCGGACTTTGTGCTTGGCGACAGGGATGGTACGACTTGCGAGCCGGGGTTCGTGGATCTGGTGGAGGCGGAATTGCGTGGCATGGGCTACACGGTGGCGCGGAATGATCCCTACAAGGGTGTCCAGTTGATTGCCCAGATTGGTCGGCCAGCCGAACGCCGCAACAGCCTGCAGATCGAGATCCGTCGCCCGCTGTACATGGACGAGGCGACCAAGGCACCGAACGGTGGGTTCGCTACGCTGCAACGCGACCTTGGCATCCTCAGCGAGCGCATTGCGGTGTACATACGCGCGCGTATCTGACGCCAGAGAGCCTTCACGTTTCACGTGAAACATTGGCAAGCAAGGAGGCCCCGCAGAAGCGGGGCCTTTAATTTTTCCGCCGGGGTGTTTCACGTGAAACACACATTGGCTTGCCGGAGTATCTCGCGGGTCATGTTTCACGTGAAACATCGTGTCGGACCAAAGTCCACGATTCGATTGCCGCTATAATTCGGCATCCCGATTTTTCCCGCCCAGCCTCCCGGAGGAGGTGTCCCATGCTTTACCCAAAAGAGTTCGATGTCATCGTCGTCGGTGGTGGTCACGCCGGCACTGAAGCTGCCCTTGCTGCGGCCCGCATGGGCTGCCAGACGTTGCTGCTGAGCCATAACATCGAGACGTTGGGCCAGATGAGCTGCAATCCGTCTATTGGCGGCATCGGCAAGGGGCACCTGGTCAAGGAAGTGGACGCCATGGGCGGTGCGATGGCTGCCGCTACCGACGAGGCCGGCATCCAGTTCCGCATCCTCAACTCCAGCAAGGGTCCCGCGGTACGTGCTACCCGCGCCCAGGCCGATCGCGTGCTGTACCGCAAGGCCATCCGCTCGCGCCTGGAGAACCAGCCGAACCTGATGCTGTTCCAGCAAGCGGTTGACGACCTGATGGTGGAGGGCGACCGCGTGGTGGGGGCCATGACGCAGGTCGGCATCGCCTTCCGCGGTCGGGCGGTGGTGCTGACTGCCGGCACCTTCCTGGACGGCAAGATTCACGTCGGACTCGACAACTACACGGGCGGGCGCGCCGGTGATCCTGCCGCCGTGTCGCTGTCGGCACGCCTCAAAGAGCTCAAGCTGCCACAAGGCCGTCTCAAGACTGGCACGCCGCCGCGGATTGACGGCCGGACCATCGATTTCTCGGCGATGGAAGAGCAGCCGGGCGACCTGGATCCTGTGCCGGTGTTCTCGTTCCTGGGCCGGCCGGAACAGCATCCGCAGCAGCTCCCTTGCTGGATTACCCACACCAATAGCCGTACCCACGACATCATCCGTGGCGGGCTGGACCGATCCCCGATGTACACGGGCGTGATCGAAGGGGTAGGGCCGCGGTATTGCCCGAGTATCGAGGACAAGATTCATCGCTTCGCCAGCAAGGAAAGCCACCAGATTTTCCTGGAGCCCGAAGGCCTGACGACCAATGAGTTCTACCCGAATGGCATCTCGACGAGCCTGCCGTTCGACGTGCAGCTGGAGTTGGTGCATTCGATTCGTGGCCTGGAGAGTGCTCACATCCTTCGCCCGGGCTACGCCATCGAGTACGACTACTTCGATCCGCGTGCCTTGAAGGCGTCGCTGGAGAGCAAGGCGATTCAGGGGCTGTTCTTCGCTGGCCAGATCAACGGTACGACGGGCTACGAGGAAGCCGCAGCCCAGGGCCTGCTGGCCGGGATCAACGCCGGGTGCTACGTACGCGAGCGAGATGCGTGGACGCCTCGCCGCGATCAGGCCTATCTGGGCGTGCTGGTGGATGATCTGATCACGCGCGGTGTGACCGAGCCGTATCGCATGTTCACCAGCCGCGCCGAATTCCGCCTGAGCCTTCGTGAGGACAATGCGGATATGCGCCTGACCGAGATGGGACGCGAACTGGGCGTCGTCGATGACGTGCGTTGGGATGCCTTCAACCGCAAGCGCGACGCTGTTTCACGTGAAACAGAGCGGCTCAAGAGCACGTGGGTGAACCCGACGCTGCTGCCGGAAGCCGAGGCGGTGCCGCTGCTCGGCAAGGCAATCGAGCGCGAGTATTCGCTGGCCGACCTGCTGCGCCGTCCGGAAGTCAGCTATGAGGCGCTGGTTGCGCTCCAGGCAGGGCGCTTTGCACCGGAGGCAGCGCTCGATGTAGATCCGATGCTGGCCGAGCAGATCCGCGAGCAGATCGAGATCGGTATCAAGTACCACGGCTACATCGCCCGCCAGGCGGCCGAGGTCGACAAGCTGGAAGCCAATGAAGCGACCCGGCTGCCGCCGAACTTCGATTACACCGAGGTGCGCGGGCTGGGTTTCGAAGTGAGCCAGAAGCTGAATCAGCACCGGCCCGAGACCCTGGGTCAGGCCTCACGGATTTCCGGCGTCACGCCGGCCGCGATCTCGCTGCTGTTGGTACACCTGAAGAAGAAGGGGATGGGTCGCGCGGCTCCCGCCGCATCGGCCAAACCGGCGGCCGGCAATGGCCAGGAGGCTGCCTGAGTGGGCGGCCCTCGACACTCCGCGATCGACGACGCCGCGCAACGCCGCCGGCTCGAAGCCGGCCTTGCCGGTATCGGGCTGGCGCTGACACCGGCGCAGATCGAGACACTGTTTGCGTACCTCACGCTGCTCCGCAAATGGAACGGCGTCTATAACCTCACCGCCATCCGTCATCCTGACGAGATGCTCACGCACCATCTGCTTGATTCGCTGGCGGCTGTTCCGGCACTGGCCGAGGCTGCCCGTGCCGCTGGCGTCGCCGATGCCGCGCGGGGAAGGGTGCTCGACGTTGGTTCGGGTGGCGGAATGCCCGGCCTGCCGCTGGCGATTGCCTGCCCGGACGTATCCGTGCTGATGGTCGATATCGTCCAGAAGAAGACTGCGTTCCTGACGCAGTGCCGGGCGCAGCTCGGCCTGTCCAATGCGGCGGCGCATTGGGGCCCGGTGGAAAAACTCGAAGATGCAAACGGCTATGCGGTGATCACATCGCGGGCCTTTGCGGAGCTCACGGATTTCGTGAACCTCTCCGGCCATCTGCTGGCGGCTGGCGGCAAGCTGATTGCGATGAAGGGCGTTTATCCACAGGCCGAGCTCGACCGCATGGAGGCCGCTGGCCTGATGACGGTATGGCAGGTGGAAGCGGTACCGAAGCTGGCGGTCCCGGAACTCGATGCCGAACGGCATCTCGTGGTGCTGTCCCGTCGCTAATGACGGATATTGTGAATAATTCAGCACAAATCGGCGATGCGCCGGTTGGATGCACTCAGGAGCGGCAAGCGCATATGGCCAAGGTATTCGTGATCGCAAACCAGAAGGGCGGCGTCGGCAAAACCACCACCACGGTGAACCTTGCCGCCGGCCTAGCTGCGCAGGACCAGCGTGTGCTGCTGGTCGACCTGGATCCGCAGGGCAATGCCTCGATGGGTTCGGGCATCGACAAGCAGGCGCTGGAGCACAGCGTGTACCAGGTGCTGGTGGGCCTGTCCACGGTGGCCCAGGCGCGGCAGCGATCGGAATCGGGCCGGTATGACGTGCTGCCCGCCAACCGTGAGCTCGCGGGGGCGGAAGTCGAGCTGGTGGAGCTGGACCAGCGCGAACGGCGGCTCAAGCAGGCGCTGGCGGAGGTCGACGCCGAGTACGACTTCGTGCTGATCGATTGCCCGCCGTCGCTGTCGTTGCTCACGCTGAATGGCTTGTGTGCCGCCCATGGCGTGATCGTGCCGATGCAGTGCGAGTACTTTGCGCTGGAAGGGCTGTCTGACCTGGTCAACACGATCAAGCAGGTGCATGCCAACCTCAACCGCGACCTCAAGGTGATTGGCTTGCTGCGCGTGATGTTCGACCCGCGCGTGACGCTGCAGCAGCAGGTATCGGCCCAGCTGGAAGCACACTTCGCGGACAAGGTATTCAAGACCGTGATTCCGCGCAACGTGCGGCTGGCCGAGGCGCCGTCGTACGGCATGCCGGGCGTCGCCTTCGACGCGACTTCCAAGGGTGCGAAGGCGTATCTCGATTTTGGCGCGGAGATGATTGCGCGCGTACGGCAGCTCGGCTGAGTGCCGCGGATTTGGAAAGAAGGATGGCGACCATGAGTACCGCAAAGAAGAAGGGCCTCGGCCGTGGGCTGGAGGCTCTGCTGGGTGGCCCGGCCGAGATCGTCGAGACCGCCCGGCAGGAGGGTGCCCCGTCGGTGTTGCGCGTGGACCAGCTGCAGCCGGGCAAGTACCAGCCGCGCACGCGCATGGATGAGGGCGCGCTGCAGGAGCTGGCCGCGAGTATTCGCGCACAGGGCCTGATGCAGCCGATCCTGGTGCGTCGTGTGGCCGAGCCCGATCGCTACGAGATCATCGCCGGCGAACGCCGCTATCGTGCGTCGAAGATCGCAGGCCTGGACAAGGTGCCGGTGCTTGTGAAGGACGTGGCCGACGAAGCCGCGGCCGCGATGGCGCTGATCGAAAATATCCAGCGCGAAGACCTGAACCCGCTGGAAGAAGCGCAAGGCATCATGCGCCTGATCCGCGAATTCCGTTTCACGCACGAACAGGCTGCCGAATCCGTGGGACGTTCGCGCAGCGCGGTGTCGAATCTGCTGCGTCTGTTGAACCTGGCCAATCCCGTGCAGACCATGCTGATGGCGGGCGACCTCGACATGGGGCATGCGCGCGCGCTGCTGGCCGTCGATGGCGCCAATCAGATCACGCTGGCGAACCAGATCGTCAACAAGCGACTGTCGGTTCGCGAAACAGAGAAGCTGGTCGCCTCCACGCTCAAGCCGTTCGACCTGAAATCGCTCAAGCAGAAATCGGGCAACGGTACGCGCGATGTGGCGCGACTGGAAGAGGAGTTGTCCGATACGTTGGGGCTGGCGGTGCAGATCAAGCTCGGCGCACGTGGCAAGGGTCAACTCACGATCCACTTCACCAGCAACGATGCGCTGGACGGTGTGCTTACGCGTCTGCGCGAGCAGGCGGACGACGAGCGTGTAGCCTGATACGGAAATAGCGGCAACTGCTTTTTCCGGCAGTTGTCGGCCTCGCGCGACAGTCGCCCCGATGCGAAAAATCCATCGGGAAGAATCTGCGCGATAACCGAACAGTGGCCGTTCGAGAAGGGCAGGGCGGGCCGCTCGATCGGTGACCCATTCCCCATCATGCGCCACGGACCCGGCGCAATCCAATTACGTATCGCGTCATTGCCGCGCAATTTCCCGCCAGCCATCATGAAGACGTGATGCCAACCGTTGTGCGAAATTCACTGCAAGCTAACTGAAAGCAGATTGACTCCCATTGGGGATTCCTCGTAGAATCGTGCGGTTTGAATTCTGGCCGGACCCGAAAAGTTCCGGCCTGGAACGAGGCTAGGCAGGTGGTAGTTCGAGACCGTCAGCAGGACCGTCCGCAAGGCGGCGCAGTGCCCCGGAACGATCGTCTTGATGACGATTGGGACGATGAGGCCAAGCGCGAAGAAGAAGCTGTCGATCCGCTGTCGCATGCCGAGGCGGTGAAGCTGCTTGGCGAACGTGCGTTGCGTCCTTCGCGCATGACCCCCGTCAAAGTGGTGCTGGCGCAGGTCGTCGTGACGCTGTTGTCGGCGATTGCCTGGGCGGTGTTTGCCAGCGAGCATGCACCGTCGGGCTGGTCGGCCTTCTTCGGTGGCGCGGTGTGCTTCGTGCCCAGCGGGTTTTTCGCGCTGCGTCTGTGGATGTCGCGCGGGCAGCCGTCGGTTGGCGGTCTGGTTGCCGGCGAGGCGATCAAGATCTTTGCCACCGTCGCACTGCTCGTGCTGGTGGTGGTGCTGTACCGCGAACTGCGTTGGGTGCCGATGCTCGTCACGTTCCTGTTGGCGCTCAAGACATATTGGGTGGCGCTCGCGATCCGCTAAGCGGATGATGCGAAGCCCGTCGCCCTCGGCTTTCGGGCCTCGGGTGGGCTTCCGTCAAGATGCGGCACCCCTCCCGAAATTCAAGATTGGTTTTAGATGCGGCGCGTCACAACGGTGAAGCGCTGCATGACTAAGGTTTGCCAGAACAACAAAGCGTTCTTGCTCAAAGCGGTGACCGGTCATGTGACCGAAGGCTAAGCAAGACCTGTACCGAGATGCCGTCCAGGGCGGCGTCCGGTCAACAATTTCGCAATATACCGTTCGATTCGACATGTCAACTGAAGCTACTCAAGGCGCCGAGCACACGCTCACACCCTCAGGCTATATCGCCGAGCATTTGCAGAACTTGAATTCGGTTGGCGGCAAGCAGCACTCCGTTGTCGACTTCAGCATTCTCAATTACGACACCGTGTTCTGGTCGGTCCTCTGCGGTCTGATCGCCGTGGTGTTCCTGTACCTCGCCGCCCGCCGCGTCACCGCCGGCGTGCCGGGCCGCTTCCAGGCCTTTGTGGAAATGGTTGTCGAGATGGTCGACGACCAGGCCAAGGGAATCATCCATGGCGACCGTTCGTGGATTGCGCCGCTGGCGCTGATGGTGTTCTGCTGGATCACCATGATGAACGCGATCGACTTGATCCCTGTGGACTGGGTCACCGGCTTGAACCACCTGCTGGGCGTCTTCCACATTCACTTGCCGCACCACCGCGCCGTGGCCACCGCCGACCTGAACGGCACGCTGGGCATGTCGTGCTCGGTGCTGGTGCTGATGATCTACTACAGCTTCAAGATCAAGGGCGCGGGCGGTTTCATGCACGAACTGTTCTCGGCCCCGTTCGGCGCCAAGTGGTATCTGGCTCCGTTCAACCTCATCCTGAACATCATCGAATTCCTGGCCAAGGCCGTCTCGCTCGGCATGCGGTTGTTCGGCAACATGTATGCCGGCGAACTCGTGTTCCTGCTGATCGCGCTGCTGGGTTCCATCTGGACGTTCAGCGCGGATCTGTCGGCGCTGGGCTTCGTCGGGCACGTGGTTGCCGGTACCGTCTGGGCCATCTTCCACATCCTGATCGTTCTGCTCCAGGCCTTCATTTTCATGATGCTGACGCTGGTGTACATCGGCCAGGCTCACGATCATCACTGATTTCCGGTTTTTTGGTTTTTTGGTTCTAAGTCTCTCTAAATTAAAGGAGTCATCATGCAAGCATATCTCGCCAACATTCAGGGTCTGACCGCTATCGGTATCGGCATCATCATCGGCCTGGGCGCTATCGGCGCCTGCCTCGGTATCGCCCTGATGGGTGGCAAGTACATCGAAGCCTGCGCACGTCAGCCCGAACTGATGAACCCGCTGCAAACCAAGATGTTCCTGCTGGCCGGCCTGATCGACGCTGCATTCCTGATCGGCGTGGGCGTTGCAATGCTGTTCGCCTTCGCCAACCCGCTGCTGGCTGTCATTCAGTAAGTCTTTTCGGTCTGCATGATGCTGACGGGCGGCGCCGGCCTTCGGTCCGATGGCCTGGCCGCCCTTGTGCATTTGTCTGTAGTTTGATTACCGAAAGGAACACACCATGAATCTGAACGCAACGTTTTTTGCGCAGATGGTCGTGTTCTTCATCCTGTGGTGGGTTGTTGCCAAATTCATTTGGCCGCCGCTGGTGAAGGCGCTCGACGAACGCGCAAAGAAGATCGCCGATGGCCTCGCCGCTGCCGAAAAAGGCAAGGCGGAGCTTGAACTCGCCAACAAGCGTGTGGACCAGGCCATGGCCGAAGCCCGCACCGAGGGTGCCCAACGCGTCGCCGACGCCGAGAAGCGCGCCCAGCTGACTGCCGACGAGATCAAGCAGAACGCCCAGGCGGAAGCCGCACGCATCATCGCCCAGGCCAAGGCCGAGGCAGAACAGCAAGTGACCCGCGCCCGCGAAGAGCTGCGCGATCAGGTCGCCGTGCTGGCCGTGAAGGGTGCAGAGCAGATCCTCAAGCGTGAAGTGAACGCGCAGGTGCACGCAGACCTGCTCAATCAACTCAAGGCTGGGCTCTAATCATGGCTGAAACCGCAACCATTGCCCGTCCCTACGCTGAGGCGCTGTTCCGCGTCGCCAGTGAAGCCGGTGCAGGCAACCTGGGTGCATGGTCCGAGCTGGTGTCGGAGATGGGGCAGGTTGCTGCCAATCCCGACATGAAGGCGCTTGCCGACGATCCGAACGTTTCCAGCCAGAAGGTGGTGGAAGTGTTCCTGTCGGTGCTGAAGAATCCGGTCAATGACGAAGCCCTCCGCTTCGTGAACCTGCTGGCGGAGAACAACCGCCTGACGGTATTGCCGGAAATCGCCGAGCAGTTCCATGCGCTCAAGAACGCCCGCGAGGGGTCGTCCGACGTCGAAATTACCAGCGCATTCCCGCTGGAAGGTTCGCAACTGAACGAACTGGTCGCTGCACTCGAACGCAAGTTCGGCCGCAAGCTGCATGCAAAGGTGGCGGTTGACCCGTCCCTGATCGGCGGCGTGAGCGTCAAGGTCGGCGACGAAGTGCTCGACACCTCCGTGCGCGCGCGCCTGGCTGCCTTGCAAGCCACGCTGACCGCCTGACCGCAACGGCCGACGGATTGAAGAATTAGGAGCATTGTGATGCAACTGAACCCCTCAGAAATCAGCGAGCTGATCAAGTCCCGCATCTCGGGCCTTGGCGCCGACGCTGAAGTGCGCAACACCGGCACGGTGATTTCCGTGACCGATGGTATCTGCCGCGTGCACGGCCTGTCCGGCGTGATGCAGGGCGAGATGCTGGAATTCCCCGGCAACACCTTCGGCCTCGCGCTGAACCTCGAGCGCGACTCGGTCGGCGCCGTGGTGCTGGGTGAGTACGAACACATTTCCGAAGGCGACACGGTGAAGTGCACCGGCCGCATTCTGGAAGTGCCGGTTGGCAAGGAACTGCTGGGCCGCGTGGTGAACACGCTGGGCCAGCCGATCGACGGCAAGGGCCCGATCAACGCCAAGGAAACGGACGTGATCGAGAAGGTGGCCCCGGGCGTGATCGCACGTCAGTCGGTGAGCCAGCCGGTGCAGACCGGTCTGAAGTCGATCGACGCGATGGTGCCGATCGGCCGTGGCCAGCGTGAGCTGATCATTGGCGACCGCCAGACCGGCAAGACGGCCGTGGCCGTTGACGCGATCATCAACCAGAAGGGCAAGGGCGTCTTCTGCGTGTACGTGGCAATCGGCCAGAAGGCTTCGACGATCGCCAACGTGGTGCGCAAGCTGGAAGAGCACGGCGCGATGGAATACACCGTCGTCGTGGTTGCCGCCGCTTCGGACTCGGCCGCCATGCAGTACCTGGCTGCCTACGCCGGCTGCACGATGGGTGAGTACTTCCGCGACCGCGGTGAAGACGCGCTGATCGTTTATGACGACCTGACCAAACAAGCCTGGGCCTATCGCCAGGTGTCGCTGCTGCTGCGCCGCCCGCCGGGCCGCGAAGCCTACCCGGGCGACGTGTTCTACCTGCACTCGCGTCTGCTGGAGCGTGCAGCCCGCGTGAACGCCGAGTACGTCGAGAAGTTCACCAACGGCGCCGTCAAGGGCAAGACCGGTTCGCTGACCGCGCTGCCGGTGATCGAAACGCAGGCCGGCGACGTGTCCGCGTTCGTGCCGACCAACGTGATCTCGATTACCGACGGTCAGATCTTCCTGGAAACCGACCTGTTCAACGCCGGTATCCGTCCCGCCATCAACGCCGGTATCTCGGTGTCGCGCGTGGGTGGTGCAGCACAGACCAAGGTCATCAAGAACCTGGCCGGTGGTATTCGTACCGACCTGGCCCAGTACCGTGAACTGGCTGCGTTTGCGCAGTTTGCTTCGGACCTGGATGACGCCACCCGCAAGCAGCTCGAGCGCGGCCGCCGCGTGACTGAACTGCTCAAGCAGGCGCAATACCAGCCGCAGCAAGTATGGCAGCTGGCCGCGTCGCTGTTCGCAGCCAACAACGGCTTCCTCGACAACGTGGAAGTGAAGGACATTCTGCCGTTCGAGAAGGGCCTGCACGACCATCTGAAGACCAAGTACGCCGACCTCGTCAACCGCATCGAAGAGACCAAGCAGCTCTCGAAGGAAGATGAGCCCGCCCTGCGTGCCGCTGTCGAGGATTTCAAGAAGTCCGCCGCGTTCTAACCGCGTGATTCCACGACACCGCCCGTGCGCTGGATGACAGCGCGCGGTGCGGTTCGGACGGAGAGGAAGATATGGCCGGAACGAAAGAGATCCGAACCAAGATCAAGAGCGTGCAAAACACGCGCAAGATCACCAAGGCGATGGAGATGGTCGCCGCGTCCAAGATGCGCAAGGCGCAGGAGCGGATGCGCAATTCCCGTCCCTACGCCGAGAAAGTGCGGAATATCGCAGCGCATTTGGCTTCGGCCAACCCTGAGTTCAAGCACCCGTTCATGCAGGAACGCGAAGTCAAGCGCGTTGGCATGATCGTGGTCACGACCGACAAGGGGCTGTGCGGCGGTCTGAACACGAACGTGTTGCGCGCAGTGACCGGCGAACTGAAGACCCTGCAGGGCCGCGGTGTGGATGTGCAGGCGACCGCCATCGGCACCAAGGGCATGCAGTTCCTCGGCCGCATCGGCGCCAAGGTGGTTTCGCATGTGGTGCAGCTCGGTGACACCCCGCATCTGGAAAAGTTGATCGGTGCGATCAAGGTTCAGCTCGACGCATTCACCAATGGTGAAGTCGACGCGGTGTACGTGGCGTACACCAAGTTCATCAATACGATGAAGCAGGAACCGATGGTTGAGCAGCTGCTGCCGCTCGCCGCCGACAAGCTGGCCCAGACCGAAGATGAAAAGCGCGCCTACTCGTGGGATTACATCTACGAGCCGGACGCCCAGACTGTAGTGGAAGAGTTGTTGGTCCGCTACGTCGAGGCACTGGTGTACCAGGCCGTGGCCGAGAACATGGCGTCCGAGCAATCGGCGCGCATGGTGGCCATGAAGGCTGCGTCTGACAACGCCAAGAACGTGATCGGCGAACTGCAACTGGTCTACAACAAGACCCGTCAGGCCGCGATTACCAAGGAACTGTCGGAAATCGTCAGCGGTGCGGCTGCGGTCTAAGGCGTCAAGAATTCAAGCTATCGGAGATACGAAATGAGTATCGGAAATATTGTGCAGTGTATTGGCGCCGTGGTGGACATCGAGTTCCCCCGCGACGCAATGCCGAAGGTGTACGAGGCGCTCGTGCTGGAAGACAGCAACACCGCTTCGTTCGCCGAGAAGGGCCTGACTTTCGAAGTGCAACAACAGCTGGGCGACGGCGTGGTGCGTACCATTGCCCTCGGTTCGTCGGACGGCCTGCGCCGCGGCATGGCGGTGAAGAGCACCGGCGCGCCGATCTCGGTGCCGGTGGGTCAAGGCACGCTGGGCCGCATTATGGACGTGCTGGGCCGCCCCATCGACGAAGCCGGCCCGATCGCTTCTGACGAGCGGCGCGCGATTCACCAGGCGGCACCGAAGTTCGACGAACTGTCGCCTTCGACCGACCTGCTGGAAACCGGCATCAAGGTGATCGACCTGATCTGCCCGTTCGCCAAGGGCGGCAAAGTGGGTCTGTTCGGTGGTGCCGGCGTCGGCAAGACCGTGAACATGATGGAGCTCATCAACAACATCGCCAAGCAGCACAGCGGTTTGTCGGTGTTCGCCGGCGTGGGCGAGCGTACCCGTGAAGGGAACGACTTCTACCACGAAATGAAGGACTCCAACGTGCTCGACAAGGTGGCCATGGTGTTCGGCCAGATGAACGAGCCGCCGGGCAACCGTCTGCGCGTGGCACTTTCCGGCCTGACCATGGCCGAGAAGTTCCGCGACGAGGGCCGCGACATCCTGTTCTTCGTCGACAACATCTACCGCTACACGCTGGCTGGTACCGAAGTGTCGGCACTGCTGGGCCGTATGCCTTCCGCCGTGGGCTACCAGCCGACGCTGGCTGAAGAAATGGGCAAGCTGCAGGAGCGCATCACCTCGACCAAGACGGGCTCGATCACCTCGATCCAGGCCGTGTACGTTCCCGCGGATGACTTGACCGACCCGTCGCCGGCCACCACCTTCCTGCACCTGGACTCGACCCTGGTGCTGTCGCGTGACATCGCCGCTCTTGGTATCTACCCCGCCGTGGATCCGCTCGATTCGACCTCGCGTCAGATGGACCCGCACGTCGTTGGCCAGGAGCACTACAACGTCGCACGAGGCGTTCAGCAGACCCTGCAACGCTACAAGGAACTGCGCGACATCATCGCGATTCTGGGCATGGACGAACTGTCGCCGGAAGACAAGCTGGCAGTGAACCGCGCTCGTAAGATCCAGCGTTTCCTGTCCCAGCCGTTCCACGTGGCCGAAGTGTTCACGGGTTCGCCGGGCAAGTACGTGCCGCTGAAGGAAACCATCCGTGGTTTCAAGATGCTGGTGGATGGCGAATGCGATCACCTGCCCGAGCAGGCGTTCTACATGGTCGGCTCGATCGACGAAGCCTTCGAGAAGGCCAAGAAGCTCCAGTAAGCCTTGCCCGTCGTTGCCGCCCCTGGGCGGTGACGGCGGTGGGGCACATCGCGTGCCTCACCGCCGAGGGTAGAGCGATTGGACAAAGGATTTCACATGGCAACCATTCTTGTAGACGTCGTCAGCGCGGAAGCGTCGATCTTCTCCGGTCAGGCGAAGTTCGTTGCGCTGCCGGGCGAGACGGGTGAACTGGGTATCCTGCCGGGCCACACGCCGCTGATCACCCGTATCCAGCCGGGTGCGGTGCGCATCGAGAAGGAAGACGGCAGCGAAGAGTTCGTGTTCGTTGCCGGCGGTATTCTCGAAGTCCAGCCCAAGCACATCACCGTGCTGGCCGATACCGCCATCCGCGGTAGCGACCTGGACGAGGCCAAGGCGCAGGAAGCCAAGCGCAGGGCCGAGGAATTGATGCAGAACCAGAGCGGCGACCTGGACCTGGCTCGCGCCCAGAGCGAGCTGGCGGTGGCCGCCGCGCAACTGGCAGCAATCGCCCGTCTGCGTCGTAAGAAGTAAGCACCTGGTAGTACTGGCGCGCCTGTTGTTTTTTGGGCGCGACATAGAAAAAGGCAGCCGGATGGCTGCCTTTTTTGTCAGGTGGACGCTATATTTTCCTGCCTGGACCACAAAAAAAAGCGCGCGGGCCGGGGAGGCTCCGCGCGGACGGGAAAATCCCTTCGAGGGGTCAATTCGAAGGAACGGGTTCGGTCCAGGATTCCACTACAAGCGCATCGGAGTCATTTCTCCGCATCCAGGTCAGGGTTCCCAAAGGGAATCTCAAGCCTCGCGCCGTCGGTCTTCCTGTGCTCCGGATCAGCGGATTTACAAATCTGCTGGTCCGGAAAATCGGGTACTGCCTAGGGCTTTCTTCTTCCGCCCCGCCTTATTTATCAATGATTTACAGGTAGGGGCGTCACACCCCAGTGGCTGGTGTGTCAATGCATTGTGGGGGAAACTTCCTGGGATGGCAGTAACAAAATGTATCGTTTTGCAAGAAGTTGAAAGGACTGCAAGCAAAAATACGGCGTTTTAACCACTTTTGTTTGCTTCTCGCATCTTCTTCGCCACTCCACGCAGCCGTTTCTGAGCGTGTAATTGTTAAGACAATGCGCGGCTAGCGTACTGAATGCATTACGTTTTTTCCGATACCAAAATACGCATTCCCCACTTTCGGGGGATAAAGAAATTCCGATTTCTGATTTTGTGTTCGGTAGCGCATTCATCGTTACGTTTAGAAACGGTTGGTGCGCTGGATGGACCGCTTTTCACCTGCCGGCCGACCTGAGCGCTGATGTAGGTACGGGACATCGGCCCCGTATACACTTGCGCGGTTCCCGCACTTTCCGCCGACGCACATGGCCATCGATCCCCAGATTCTTGCCTACTATCGCCGCATGGCCGACCAATTTGCCGGTCTGCCCGTGCCCATTGATGCGCCCGCGCGCCGTGCGAGGTTCGAAGAAGTGGCCGCGCAATCCGTCCTTCCGAATCCCGAGGGCATGGTCGTCGAGAATCTCGAGATCCCCGTACCAGACGGCAAGCTCCCGGTCCGCCTGTTTCGGCCGGCCGGCGTGGACCGCCCCCGCCTGATCGTCTATTTCCACGGTGGTGGTTGGGTTGTGGGCTCTCCGCAGACCCACCACACGGTCGCCGCATTGCTTGCCGCCGATACCGGTTGCGTGGTGGCCAGTGTCGACTATCGCCTGGCGCCCGAGTTCGCATTCCCAACCCCCTGCAACGATGCCATTGCCGCAGTGCGCTGGTTGGCCGACGCACGCGGACAACTCGGCGTCGCACCCGGATTCCTGGCCGTGGCCGGCGACAGCGCCGGTGGCCATCTCGCCGCCATCGCTGCGCGAGACGTCAACACAAAGTCCGACACGCCGGTCGTCAACGCCCAGTTGCTGATCTATCCGGTGACGGCACCTGTGCTGACCACCGAAAGCTACCGCGCCTTTGCCGATGGCCCCGGCCTGACACGCGATGAAATGGCGTGGTTCTGGACCCAGTTCATCGGTGCCGATGAATTGGCGCGTGGTGCGGACCAGACCGACGCGCGGATCCACCTGATGGCCGAGGTGCCGACCCAGTTGCCGCCGGCCACTGTCGTGCTGGTGGCGGCAAACGACGTACTGCGCGACGACGGCCTGGCCTACGCTGATTTCCTGGTGCGCCATGACGCGCCGGTCATCACGATCGAGGCCAGTGGCATGACGCACGGCTTTGCCCGTCTCCAGCCGGATGCACCGCGTGCGCGCGAGTGGATGCGGCGCGCCGCGGATGCGTTCGTCAGCATTTTCGACGACGCGTAACGCGCCACTGACTCATATCATCGACATCGGCCCGCCGCTCCCCGTGAGCCGGCGGGCATCCCTTAGAATGGCGGTCTTACGAGGATGACCATGACCGCATTGCAGAACGACACATTCCTGCGCGCGTTGCGCCGGCAACCGACCGAGTACACACCGCTCTGGCTGATGCGCCAGGCGGGTCGCTACCTGCCCGAGTACAACGCCACGCGCGCCCGGGCCGGCAGTTTCCTGGGGCTGGCCAAGAATCCGGCCTATGCCACCGAAGTGACGCTGCAACCGCTGGACCGTTACCCGCTGGACGCCGCGATCCTGTTCTCGGACATTCTCACCGTGCCGGACGCCATGGGCCTCGGCCTGTCGTTCGCGCAGGGCGAAGGCCCGCGCTTTGCACACCCGCTGCGCACGGAGGCCGACGTGGCGAAGCTGGCCGTGCCCGACATGGGTGAACTCCAGTACGTATTCGACGCCGTCGCGGAGATCCGCCGCGCACTTGTGCAAGACGGCCGCCAGCGAGTGCCCCTGATCGGCTTCTCCGGCAGCCCGTGGACGCTGGCCTGCTACATGGTGGAAGGCGGCGGCTCGGACGACTTCCGCACGGTCAAGGCGATGATGTACGGCCGGCCGGACCTGATGCACCGCATCCTGGACATCAACGCGCAGGCGGTATCCGCGTACCTGAATGCCCAGATCGACGCCGGCGCCCAGGCCGTCATGATTTTCGATACCTGGGGTGGCGCGCTGGCCGACGGGATGTACCAGACGTTCTCGCTGGACTACATGCGCCGCGTGCTCGCCGGCCTGAAGCGCGAGCACGACGGCCAGCACATCCCCGTCATCGTCTTTACCAAGGGCGGCGGGATCTGGCTGGAACAAATCGCAGAAACCGGACCGGATGCAATCGGCCTGGACTGGACCGTGAATCTGACGCAGGCCCGCCAGAGGACCGGTGGCCGCGTCGCGCTGCAAGGCAACATCGACCCGACAGTGCTGTTTGCGCCCGAGGCCGCCATCCGGGCGCAAGTACGTGGCGTGCTGGACAGTTACGCAGCCGGTGGGGGCAGCGATGGGCACATCTTCAACCTCGGCCACGGTATTTCACAGTTCACGCCCCCGGAGAGCGTCGCGGTCCTGGTGGACGAGGTTCACGGCTACAGCCGCAAGCTTCGGGCCGCCTGACGTCAGTGGCTGCCTGGAGCGCCGATTTTCCCCGCGCCGCAGCGATCCGGTTGGCTGTACGCGCCTGTGCCGCGGGAGGCGCGCCGGGATCCCTGTCAAGTAAACTATTTTGCGTTTTTTCGCCAAAAAGGTGCCAGGCGCTTGCTGTCAAGGCTTGACTTATGCACACCGATAGGTTTGCGGCAGTGCACGAGCGGGTAACCCCTTAACTCAGTTGGGGGGGTGTTTGCAAGTCATTGATTCATAAGACTTTGAATCTTCTGCAACGGACGTTGCGAGCGCGATAAAACCCTTGATCTGCGCGCCTTGGCGGGAAGTTGGCGCGACTTTTCAACAAAGTTATCCACAGGCATGGCGACGGACGTGGAAAACCATTCATGGATCATCGACTTAGGGTCACATTTGAAGTTTTACTTTAAGTTGATGTTGCGCCGCACACAGAGCCTCCGCGCCAAGTCGCCCCGCCGCCGCATGCACAACGAATGCGCAACCGCAGTGCACCACTCAGGGGGCTGCCGATGACCACCGGACAGCCTGCGGCTGTGGCGAATACGTTACAGACAACAACCCCCGTGACGCGGCCTGAGCAATCGTTCACGGTCGCGCGGGTCGCATTGGATACCCCGGCCGACGACTGTTTCGATTACCTCGCCGACGAACCCGTCACCCCAGGCCAGCTGGTCGTCGTGCCGTTCGGCCGCCGTCATCTGGTCGGGGTTGTGATTGAACTGGCCACATCCTCCGATGTGCCCGTCGACCGCCTCCGCCCGCTGGCCGGCCGGCTCGACTGGCTGACGCCGGTGAGTGCGGAATGGATCGCGCTGGCCCGATTCGCAGCCCGCTACTACCACCGACGTCTTGGCGAGGTGATCCTGCCGTCGCTGCCGCCATCGCTGCGTGAATCCGACACGTGGGATCGCCTCGGCCAGCGCGCGCAGACCACGCAGTACCGGGTACGCCCGGGGCAGGCCGAGGCGCTCCTGGCCGCCGCGCCAGCGCGCGCCCGCACCGTCCACGCACTGGCGCAGGCGCTGGAGGCGACGGACAGCTGGATCGACTTGGCCGATGCGCGCGAACTATGCACCGCTGCGCCGGCGAGGCTGGCCGAATGGGTGGAGTCCGGCTGGGTGGAATCCGGCAACGTCGCCCGGCCGCTCCTGGAAATCGTGCCGGATCAGGCGCCGTCCGTGGCGCCGCCGCTCCATGACGAGCAACGCCAGGCCGTGGCCGCCATCGAAGCGGCGGACGGATTCGCGGCGTTCCTGCTGCATGGTGTGACCGGCAGTGGCAAGACCGAGGTCTATCTGCATGCGACGGCCGGCATCCTGGCGGCCGACCCCGCCGCGCAGGTTCTGATGCTGGTGCCTGAAATCAATCTCACGCCGCAACTGCAGGCGCGCATCGCCGCGCGCTTCCCCCAGTGGCCGCTGGCCGTGCTGCACAGCGGACTGGCGGATCAGGAGCGCAGCCTGCAATGGCTGGCCGCACATCGCGGCGAGGCTCGCATCGTGCTGGGCACACGGATGGCCGTGATGGCCTCGATGCCGCAGCTCAGCCTGATTGTCGTCGATGAAGAGCACGACACGTCATATAAGCAGCAGGAGGGCCTGCGCTATTCCGCGCGCGATCTCGCTGTGTGGCGTGCGAACCAGTTGAAGATTCCGATCGTGCTGGGTTCGGCGACGCCGTCGATGGAAACCTGGTATCGCGCGGAGCAGGGGGCGTACCGCAAGCTCGTGCTGCGCGAACGCGCACAGGCGGATGCCGCGCTGCCGGTGGTGAGGCTTGTCGACCTGAACCACGAGCGCCAGCGCCAGCGGCCACTCTACGAAGGCCTGTCGGTGCCCCTGATCGATGCGATCCAGCAGCGGCTGGATCGCGGGCAGCAAAGCCTGCTGTTCCTGAACCGGCGCGGCTATGCGCCCGTCATCGCCTGCGACAGTTGCGGCTGGCTGTCAGGATGCCCGCGCTGCTCCGCGTACATGGTGCTGCACCGGCCCGAGCGCCGGCTGCGTTGCCACCATTGCGGCCTGGAATCCCCGGTGCCGCATCACTGCCCGGATTGCGGCAATGTCGATATTGCGCCACTCGGGCGCGGCACGCAGCGGATCGAAGAAGCACTGGCCGCACGTTTTCCACAGGCCCGCATCGCCCGGATCGACGCCGATTCGACCCGTCGCAAGGGTAGCGCCCAGGCCATGTTCGACGATGTCCACGCGGGGGAAGTCGATATCCTCGTCGGCACCCAGATGGTCGCCAAGGGCCACGACTTCCAGCGTGTGACGCTGGTTGGCATCGTCCATCCCGACGCGGCGATGTTCAGTCACGACTTCCGCGCGGCCGAGCACCTCTTCGCATCGCTGATGCAGGTTTCCGGCCGGGCGGGCAGGGCGGGGCTGGCCGGCGAAGTGCTGATCCAGACCCGCTATCCGGACGCCCCCGCATTGCAGGCCCTTGCCCGGCATGACTATGATGGATTCGCCGCCAGCCAGTTGCGCGAGCGGCGCCAGGCCGGGTTGCCCCCGTTCGCGTACCAGGTGCTGGTCACCGCCGAGCACGGGCAACTGGAACGTGCGCTGGCGTTCCTGCTGGCTGCACGCGAGCAGGCCGATTCGTGCGCGATGGCGCCAGAGGTGCAACTGCACGATCCCGTGCCGATGTCGATGGTGCGGATTTTCAACAAGGAGCGCGCCCAGATGCTGGTGGAGGCGGGTGCGCGTCCCGTACTGCAACGTTTTGTCAGCGAGTGGGTGCAAACATTCGATCAGGTTGCCGCGCAGGTCAAGGGCGTGCGCTGGCAACTGGAAATCGATCCGTTGCGGATTTGACGGATGCGTGGAATGTGGCGTGTGTGCAACCGTTGCACCATCGCCGTGCTAAGGGGTTGCACTAGGTTGCACCTTTTGATTTGCCGAGAGTAAGATCGCGCCAGCCCCGGAAGCTGTGGGACCCTGCGCGCCCGTTGCGTGCCGGTAGAACCCGCTGCCTTTCCCGCCTTACGGAGAATTGCTCGCATGGCCACCACTACCCTCGGCGTCAAGCTCGACGACGCGTCGCGAGACCGCCTCAAGCGCGTCGCCCAATCCATCGACCGCACGCCGCACTGGCTTATCAAGCAGGCGATCTTCACGTACCTGGAACAAGTCGAGCGCGGCCACCTGCCGCACGAAGCGGGTCCGGGCGCCACGTCGGAGACCGACGCCGCCGATGCCGGCGAGATGACGCAGGGCGATGCCGCACCGCAGCCATTCCTCGAATTCGCGCAGAGCATCCAGCCACAGTCCGTGCTGCGCGCGGCGATCACCTCGGCCTACCGTCGCCCGGAAACCGAGTGCGTGCCAGTGTTGCTCGAGCAGGCCCGCCTGCCCCAGATCCAGGGGGAAGCCGCTATCAAGATGGCGAAGACGCTGGCCCAGCGCCTGCGTGAACAAAAGGTAGGTACTGGTCGCGAAGGACTGGTGCAGGGCCTGATCCAGGAATTCTCGCTGTCGTCGCAGGAAGGCGTGGCGCTGATGTGCCTGGCCGAGGCGTTGCTGCGGATCCCCGACAAGGCCACGCGCGATGCGCTGATCCGCGACAAGATCAGCGGCGCCAACTGGCAGTCGCACCTGGGCCAGAGCCCGTCGCTGTTCGTCAATGCCGCCACCTGGGGCCTGCTGCTGACCGGCAAGCTGGTGGCGACCCATACGGAAGCCGGCCTGTCGAAGGCGCTGACCCGCATCATCGGCAAGGGCGGCGAGCCGCTGATCCGCAAGGGCGTGGACATGGCGATGCGCCTGATGGGCGAACAGTTCGTGACCGGCGAGACGATCTCCGAGGCGCTCGCCAACGCGCGCAAGTACGAAGCCGAAGGCTTTCGCTATTCCTACGACATGCTGGGCGAGGCCGCGATGACCGAAGCCGATGCCCGGCGCTACCTGGCATCGTACGAGCAGGCCATCCACGCGATCGGCCAGGCCTCGCGCGGTCGTGGCATCTACGAAGGCCCCGGCATCTCGATCAAGCTGTCGGCGCTGCACCCGCGCTACAGCCGCGCGCAACATGAACGCGTGGTCACCGAGCTCTACGCCCGCCTGAAGTCCCTGACCTTGCTGGCCCGCCAGTACGACATCGGCATCAATATCGATGCCGAGGAAGCCGACCGCCTGGAAATCTCGCTGGATCTGCTGGAGCGCCTGTGCTTCGAGCCCGAGCTGGCCGGCTGGAACGGCATCGGTTTCGTGGTGCAGGGCTACCAGAAGCGTTGCCCGTTCGTGATCGACTACCTGATCGACCTGGCACGCCGCAGCCGCCATCGCCTGATGATCCGCCTGGTCAAGGGCGCCTACTGGGATAGCGAAATCAAGCGCGGCCAGGTGGATGGGCTGGAGGGCTACCCGGTCTACACGCGCAAGGTCTATACGGATGTGTCGTACCTCGCCTGCGCGCGCAAGCTGCTGTCCGTGCCGGACGCGATTTATCCACAGTTCGCCACGCACAACGCACACACCCTGTCGGCCATCTACCAGATTGCCGGCCACAGCTACTATCCCGGCCAGTACGAGTTCCAGTGCCTGCACGGCATGGGCGAGCCGCTGTATGACCAGGTCGTCGGCCCCGTGGCGGACGGCAAGTTCAACCGCCCGTGCCGCATCTACGCACCCGTGGGTACGCACGAGACGCTGCTGGCGTACCTGGTGCGCCGTCTGCTGGAGAACGGCGCCAACACGTCCTTCGTGAACCGCATTGCCGACGACACGATCTCGCTCGACGAGCTCGTCGCCGACCCGGTTGCCGTGGTCGAGGCGATGCATCGCGACGAAGGCGTGCTCGGCCAACCCCACCCCCGCATTCCGCAACCGCGCGGGCTGTACGGCAAGTCGCGCGCCAATTCGGCCGGTATCGATCTGTCGAACGAGCATCGCCTGGCGTCGCTCTCGTCGGCCTTGCTGGCCGGCACCAGCGACACCGTGCGCGCCGAGCCGCTGCTGGGCGCCGAGGTGCCACGCGCCGACGCCGTGTTCGCACCAGTACTGAACCCGGCCGATCACCGCGACGTGGTGGGCCAGGTCAGCGAAGCGACGCCCGCCGAGATCGAGGCCGCGCTGGCCGCCGCCGTCAACGTGGCGCCGATCTGGCAGGCCACGCCGCCCGAGGTCCGCGCCGCCGCGCTGGAACGCGCCGCCGACCTGATGGAAGCGCAGATGCAGTCCCTGATGGGCACGATCATGCGCGAGGCCGGCAAGACGTTCTCCAACGCCATCGCCGAAGTCCGCGAGGCCGTGGACTTCCTGCGCTACTACGCCGTGCAGGTGCGCGAGACCTTCTCCAACGACACCCATCGCCCGCTGGGCCCGGTGGTCTGCATCAGCCCGTGGAACTTCCCGCTGGCGATCTTCACCGGTCAGGTGGCCGCCGCGCTGGCCGCCGGCAATCCGGTGCTGGCCAAGCCGGCCGAACAGACCCCGCTGATCGCCGCGCAGGCCGTGCGCCTGCTGCGCGAAGCCGGCGTGCCGGCCGGTGCCGTGCAGCTGCTGCCGGGCCGTGGCGAAACCGTCGGCGCGATGCTGGTGGGCGATGCGCGCGTCAAGGGCGTGATGTTCACGGGCTCCACCGAAGTCGCGCGGCTGTTGCAACGCAACGTCGCCGGCCGGCTGGACGCCGCGGGCCGGCCGATCCCGTTGATCGCCGAGACCGGCGGCCAGAACGCCATGATCGTCGATTCGTCGGCGCTCGCCGAACAGGTCGTGGGCGACGTCGTCTCGTCGGCGTTCGATTCCGCCGGCCAGCGCTGCTCCGCGCTGCGCGTGCTGTGTCTGCAGGAAGACGTGGCGGACCGCATCCTGGAAATGCTCAAGGGCGCAATGGGCGAACTGACGCTGGCCAACCCGGATCGCCTGTCGACCGACGTGGGCCCGGTGATCGACGAAGAAGCGCGCGGCAACATCGTCCGCCACATCGAGGCGATGCGCGCCAAGGGCCGTCGTGTCCACCAGGCCGACGCCGACGCCGCGCAATCGGCCGCCTGCCGTCACGGCACCTTCGTGCCGCCGACGCTGATCGAACTGGACAGCCTCGAGGAACTGCAGCGCGAGGTCTTCGGTCCGGTGCTGCACGTGGTGCGATACCCGCGCGCGGCCCTCGACACGATGATCGGCCAGATCAACGGCACCGGCTACGGCCTGACGCTGGGTATCCATACGCGGATCGATGAAACCATCGCCCATATCGTCAACCGCGCCCACGTGGGCAACCTGTATGTGAACCGGAATATCGTCGGCGCCGTGGTGGGCGTGCAGCCGTTCGGCGGCGAAGGCCTGTCCGGCACCGGCCCCAAGGCGGGCGGCCCGCTGTACCTGCACCGCCTGCTGTCGGTCTGCCCGCAGGACGCCGTGGTGCGGGTGGTGCGCGCGGCGGATGTCGCCGGGGGCACGGCGCCCGCGCCGCAAGCCCCGCTCTCGCCGGAACTGGCGGCCCTCAAGACCTGGGCCCAGGGCAACAGCCCGGAGCTGGCCGCCGCCTGTGACCGCTTTGCCGCCGCCAGCCCGTCCGGCCTGTCCGTGACGCTGCCCGGCCCGACCGGGGAGCGCAACACCTATTCCCTGCTGCCGCGCGAGCGCGTGCTGTGCCTGGCCCAGCAGGAAGCCGACCTGGCCGTGCAACTGGCCGCGGTATTGGCTGTGGGCGCGGAGGCGTTGTGGCCGGACACCACACTGGCAAAGAGCCTGTTGGCGCGGCTGCCCCAGGCAGTACAATCGCGCGTCCGCCTGGTCACCGACTGGATGGCCGCGGACACCGGCATCGACGCGGTGCTGCATCACGGCGATTCCGACCAGCTTCGTACCGTCTGCGAACAGGTGGCGACGCGGCCCGGTCCGATTGTCGGCGTGCAGGGGCTCGCCCACGGTGAACCGAATGTTGCGCTGGAGCGTTTGTTGATCGAGCGTTCGCTGTCCGTCAATACGGCGGCGGCGGGCGGCAATGCAAGTCTGATGACGATCGGCTGAGTCCAACCCGGCTGACGTGTCATCGAAGTGCGTGGCGGGGGCCGGCGATCCTGACCCCGTCGCGCAACCCAGGAACGGAGCGGTGCTGCCAACGCCGACCCGCAAAAATGCCGACACCGGCACCATATGGCACCCTATGGGACCCAAGGAGAACTGATGAGCTCGACATTCCAAAAGACGGCCATGACCGTTGCCATGGCCTTCGCCGGCCTGACCACCGCCTCGGCCGCATTCGCGCAGGCACAGGAAATCAAGCTGGGCTTTGCCGCCCCGATGACCGGCGGCCAGGCCCAGTACGGCAAGGACATGCAGAACGGCGTTGTCCTCGCCATCGAGGACATGAACGCCACCAAGCCGAAGATCGGCGGCAAGGATGTCAAGTTCGTGCTGGTCTCCGAAGACGACCAGGCCGATCCGAAGACCGGTTCCGTGGTGGCCCAGAAGCTGGTGGATTCCGGCATCCAGGGCATGCTCGGTCACTTCAACTCGGGCACCAGCATCCCGGCGTCGATGGTCTACAACCGCGCCGGCATTCCGCAGATCGCCATGGCGACCGCGCCCGAGTACACCAAGCAAGGCTTCAAGACCACGTTCCGCATGATGACCTCCGACACCCAGCAGGGTTCGGTGATCGGCGCCTTCGTGGTGAAGAAGCTGGGTGCCAAGAACATCGCCATCGTCGATGACCGCACCGCCTACGGCCAGGGCCTGGCAGACGAGTTCGAGAAGGCCGCCAAGGCCGCCGGCGGCAAGATCGTGCGCCGCGAGTTCACCAACGACAAGGCGGTGGACTTCAAGGCCGTGCTGACCAACATCAAGCGCAGCAACCCGGACGTGATCTTCTACGGCGGCGCCGAGACGCAGTCGGCCCCGATGGCCAAGCAGGTCAAGGAACTGGGTCTGAAGTCCCCGCTGGTGTCGGGCGAAATGTCCAAGACCGACAACTTCCTGAAGCTGGCCGGCAACGCTGCCGACGGCACCGTGGTGTCGCTGGCCGGCCTGCCGCTGGACCAGATGCCGGGTGGCTCGGCGTACGAGAAGAAGTACGAGAAGCGCTTCGGCAGCAAGGTGCAGACCTACTCGCCGTACGCCTATGACGGCGCCACGGCCATGATGACCGCCATGATCAAGGCCGGTTCGGCCGACCCGGCGCGTTACCTGCCGGTGCTGGCCGCAACCAGCATGCAGGGCGTGACGACCAAGACGCTGGCCTATGACGCCCGTGGCGACCTGAAGGACGGCGGCATCACCGTCTACAAGGTCGTGGACGGCAAGTGGACCGTGCTGGAAACCGTCGGCGGCAAGTAAGCCGGCCGACATCAGGCCCGCCGACTGGCTTTCCTCCGGTCGGCGCGGTTGCAGAACTGACGCCACCCCGCGGGGTGGCGTTTTTTTGGGCGCGGCCGCCACACACGCCGTGGAGCAGCCGACGTCGCGCTCCGCAACCGGAATCACACCGGTTTTTCCCCCTGTTTTCTCCATGGTGCGACGCGGCGATGGCGCATAATCCCGCCTTTGCATATTTCCAGAAGGAGCCGTCCGTGCAGGAAGTCCGTTACGAGCACGCGATCGCGCTAGCCAACGCGGAGCGCTATGACGAGGCGCTGCGGATTGCCGACCAGCTCTGGGAGGCCCACCCCGAAGTCGTGGACTATGCCGCGCTGCGCGCGCAATTGCACGCCGATCGCGGGGATACGCCGGCCGCGCTGACCACGCTCGACGAGGCGATGGCCAAGCTCTCGTCCCTGCCGCTGGAGCCCGTCCACCGCTGGGCGTCGCGCGGCGCGCTGGCGCATCTCTACGGCACACTGCTGATGCGCGCGGGCCGGGATACCGAGGCCCTGCCATGGCTGCATGAGGCTTCGCGGCGCAACGGACTGGCTTCCGGGGAATGGGCCGCGCACTTCTACGCCGGCTTTGTTGCCTTCCGTCTCAACGATTTCCCGCTGGCCGGCCGCTACTGGCACGACCTGCTGTATCGCGCGCCCGACCTTGGCGCCTCGGACATCCTGCCACTCGTGCAGGACTACGTCGTGCGCGCCGATGCCGCCGGCCAGCTCGGCGAGCCGCTGCTGCGCATTTGCCTCGGTCGGATCGCGCTGGATTCCCCGGAATTGCTCGATCTCACGCCCGAAGCCGGCGATGCGCTGGCGGCCGCGCAGGCCGAGCGTGTGCTGGCCGAGCAAGCCGACCATCCCGAAGCGCGCCGGCTGCGCGCGCCCCTGCGGCTGGGCAGTGATCGCGCCGGAGCACTCGATGACCTCGCCACCTATCTTCGCCAGCGCCCGGACCCGCAGGCACAGGTACGCGAACTGACCTGGCGCCACCAGGCCAACGCGTCCGCCGCACCCGGCACACCCGTGCCGCCGCCGGCGTGGAGCAGCTTTGCCATGACCGCCGACGCCGATGACGGCGCGGCGTACTTCCACGCGGCTACCGCGCTCGGCGCATTCATCGACGAGGTGCCGCAATCCGAGGCCACGCTCAAGCCGGTGATGGAGTTGGCCTGCCGCAAGGGTCTGGAGCGCTTCGAGGCGTACTTCGCCACGGGCGAGGGGGATGCGGACGGGCACGGCGGCAACGCCGATCCGCACCTCTACTCGATGCTGTGCCGCCTGCTGGCGCGCACGATGCCGGCGGACGCCACGCACCTCGACGAAAAGATCGCACTGCATCGGCAGGGCATGGTGGCCAGCGATTTCATCGACCACTGGATCGACCTGCTTGATGCCTATGCGTCAGCGGGCCAGCCCCAGCAGGTGGTGGATCTGGCCGGCCAGGTGCTGAACCGCTACCCGGTGGAGCGCAACCCGGCGGATGTGACCTGGGCGTTCAGCCGTCTGGTGGCGGCATGGGGTGCCATCGGCGGGCGGGAGCCGACCGAATCCGCCAGCGCCGCGCTCACGCATATGGACGCGCGGCTGGATGCGCTGCCGGTCGAGGCACGCAGTGAAGCCGCCCACGCGATGGCCCATGCGCGCGCGCACTACGCGGCGCTGTTGCAGTCCGGCATGGCGACGATGGACGAACACGACAAGACCGACGCGACGGCGGAGCTGGAGACGCTGCAGCGCCGCGCCTTGCTGGTGGAGGACGCGTGGCTGTTCAACCGCTTTGGCCAGATCTGGCGCGACCTCGGCGATACCGAACGCGCGCTGCCGTTGTTCGATCAGGCCGTGTCGCTGACGGAAGGCGACCCCGCCGACCAGGCGCCGCCGCGCGTGCAGCGGGCGAAGCTCTACGTCGCCGCGGAGCGCTTTCCCGAAGCCCTGACGGATTTCCAGATGGCCCTGGCCGCGCGGGATGACTGGGACGCCGAGACGTATCTCAATGCGGTGCAGGCGGCACTGGGCATGGGGCAGCGCGAGACTGCCCTGGCGTGGTTCGAGCGCGCCCGCGCGCAAGGTGCCGAGACGGGTCGCACGCGGGGACTCCATGCCAAGGTCGAGGCCGGCCTGAAGGCGACGCGTCCGAAATGGAAGCTGTGGGGCGTATAGCGCGCATGGTGATCCGGACGGGGCGGCAAGGCCCGCCCCGATTCTGAATTTTGAAAGTCCTACAAAAACGCCATCCCGGGAGATGGCGTTTTTTATTTTGATTTGACGAATGTTGCCGGCACATTGCAAGCAGTGTCGGACAAACCCCGACACGGAAATGCAAGTGCTTCCGTTACCATGTCGGCCATGAATGGATTGAGCCAACTATTTCCCTCCTTGCCGCTGGCGCCGGGCGGCCTGTTCTGGGTGGGTCTCGCGCTGGTGGGCGCGGGCCTGGCCGGAGAGGTCTGTCGCCGCTGGCTGGGCTGCCCGCGCATCGTCGGCTACGCCGTGATTGGACTGTTCGCCGGCATGCTCGGCCGCAGCATCGTCGACGAGAACATGATTGCGCAGACGCGCATCCTGATCGACATGGCGCTGGCGCTGGCGTTGTTTGAACTCGGCCACCGCCTGTCGCTGTCCTGGCTGCGCGCCAACCGCTGGCTATTGTTTACGAGCGCGGCCGAGAGCCTGCTGACGTGGGGCCTGGTGTCCACGGTCCTGCAATGGCTCGGGGCGTCGCCCGGCGTCGCGATCCTCGCGGGCGGGATCGCGGTCAGCACCTCGCCGACGATCGTGCTGCAGCTCAAGAATGAGCTGCGCGCCGAAGGCCAGGTCACCGAGCGCCTGATGGCGATGTCGGCGCTGAACAGCATCTACGCGGCGGCGATCGTGCAGGTGGCCACCGGCTGGCTCCACTCGGAATATGGCAACCTGGGCGCCGCATTGCTGCATCCGTTGTACCTGCTGGTGGGTTCGTGCCTGCTGGCATGGGTGGTCGGCAAGCTGGGACATGCGCTCTATGCGCGGATGTCCGCCGACGATCACTACAGTTTCCTGGTGCTGGTGGGGCTCGTGCTGTTCACGCTGGCACTGACCCGCGTCCTAAAATTGTCCATGCCGCTGACGCTGATGCTGGCGGGCGTGGTCTTCAAGCATCAGGATCGTCAGCCGCACGTGTGGCCCACGCACTTCGGCAGCGCGGGCAGCTTGCTGATCATTGTGATGGTGGTGTCGCTGGGCCTGCCGCTGACCGCGCGTGACTGGGTGATCGGCGGCTCACTGGCCGTCGCGCTGGTGGTGCTGCGTCATGTGGCCAAGCTGGTGGGCGTGGTGTCGCTCGGATCGTTCTCGGGCCTGAGCCTGCGCCAGTGCATGGCGCTGGGCCTGGCGCTGGCGCCGATGTCCGGCCTGGCCTACCTGCTCATGAGCGATGTGGCCCGGCTGTATCCGGGCACGGGCGCGCCGCTGACGTCGATCATCCTGTGCGCGCTGGCCATCGAACAACTGCTGGGCCCGATCATCGCGGCCTGGGCGCTGCGCTACGCAGGCGAGGCGCGCGAAAATGGAGGAGGGCGCTGATGTCGCTCGAACCGTTCAAGCACTCGGAGGCGCTGACCTTCGGCGTCGAGCTGGAACTGCAGCTCGTCAACCGGCACGACTACGACCTCGCGCCGTTTGCGCCGGACCTGCTGCGTGCGCTCAAGGGAGCGCAGCATGCCGGTGACATCAAGCCCGAGATCAGCCCGTCAATGATCGAGATCAGCACCGGCATCTGCCACGACTATGCGCAGGCGCTGGAAGAGCTGACCGTCATGCGTGACCTGATGGTCAATGCATCGCGGTCCCTGAATCTTGGTATTTGCGGCGGCGGCACGCACCCGTTCCAGCAATGGTCGGATCGCACGATTTCCGACTCGCCGCGCTACCAGTACATCTCCGAACTCTACGGCTACCTCGCCAAGCAGTTCACGGTGTTCGGCCAGCACGTGCACATCGGCTGCCCCAGCGCGGACGAGTCGCTGTTCCTGTTGCATGCCATCGGCCGCTACGTGCCGCATTTCATTGCGCTGGCGGCCTCGTCACCCTATGTGCAGGGCGTGGATACCGGTTTCGCGTCGGCGCGCCTGAATTCGGTGGCGGCCTTCCCGATGAGCGGGCGCGCGCCGCACGTGCTGACGTGGGACGCCTTCACGGCGTACTTCAACAAGATGCGCAACACGGGCGTGATCGAGAGCATGAAGGACTTCTACTGGGATATCCGTCCCAAACCGGAGTTCGGCACGATCGAGGTGCGCGTGATGGACACGCCGCTCACGGTGCAGCGCGCTTGCGATATCGCCGCCTACATCCAGGCGCTGGCGCGCTATCTGTTGCTGTCGCGTCCCTTCATGCCGCAGGAGGACGACTACCTCGTCTACACGTTCAACCGCTTCCAGGCGTGCCGCTTCGGGCTGGAGGGCGAGTACGTGCATCCGAACGAACTCACGCGCATGCCGATTGCCGATCACATCCTGTCGATCTGCGATGCGCTGGTGCCACATGCGGAAGCATTGGGGTCGCTGCCGGCGCTGGCCAACATCCGGGCGCTGGCGTCCAGCCGTGACAACGATGCGCATTGGGTTCGCACGGTGGACGCCGATGCGCACAGCCTGCGCGAGACCGTGCGGCGGACGTGCGAAAGCTGGGAGTCCTGACGGCAGACAGCGCCCGTGGTGCTACGCCGGATAGACGGGCTCGCAGCGCACATCGGTCCTGACCGAGTTCGCGATGAAGCAGGCGTCATGGGCCGCGTGGTGCAGGTGGTCGATATCTTCGCGCGTCGGCCGAAGCGGGCCGGAGAACACGACGTCCGGACGCAGCGTGACCACGGTCATGGCCATGCGGCCTTCGGCGTTCTTTTCCATCCGGCCGGTCGCCTTGTCCTCATAGCGATCGACGCAGAAGCGCTGCTTTGCCGCCAGCGACAGAAACCACAGCATGTGGCACGCCGACAGCGAGGCGATAAACGCCTCCTCGGGATCCACCGCGTTCGCGTCGGACATCGGCAGCGGCACCACGTGGGGCGATGACGACCCGGGCACCTCGATGCCGCCGTCGAAGCGCAGCAGATGCCTGCGGCTGTAGCGGTTGCCGAGGAAGTCCTCTTCGTTGCGTTGCCACAGGACTTCGGCGGTGTACTCGGACATGCGTGTGACTCCGTTTTGACAGGAAAGGATTCCGCGCGGTCACGCGCCGTGCGGCACGCTTTCGCCATCCCGGCCGGTGACGAGCCCGAGGCGCTGGTTGGCCGGCACGGCCACGTCGATCATCTTCGGGCGCGGCAGGTTCAGCCCGCGCATCATCGTGATGAATTCGTCGCGCGTGCGGCCGGCCACGCGGCTGTTGTGCGCGCGCTCATGGCCGATGGTGGATTCGGTGCGGCCCTTGTAGTCGTGCGCCGGGTAGACGCGCGTATCGTCGGGCAACCGGAAAAGCTTCTGCGTCAGGCTGTCGAACAGCGTGCCGGCGTCGCCGGACTGGAAATCGGTGCGGCCGCAACCGTCGATCAGCAAGGCGTCGCCGGTAAAGATGCGCCGGACCACGCCGTCTGGCGTTGGCTCTTCCCAGAGATAGCTCATGCTGCCGGCCGTGTGGCCCGGCGTGTGGATCGCGCGCAGGACCTGATTGCCGAATGTGACGGTGTCGCCGTCGATCAGTTGTTTCTGCGCGGGCTTGATGTCGCAGCCCGATGGCGCCGCGGTGTGAGCGCCGGTCTGCACGGCAAGGCGGCCTGCCGAGGTGATGTGGTCCGCGTGCGCGTGAGTTTCGATCACCCATTTCAGCCGGACACCGGCGTCCGCCAGCACGGCCAGGTCGCGGTCGTATTGCCGGTCGACGGGGTCGATCAGCAAGCCTTCGCGCGTATCGGCATCGACCAGCAGGTAGGTGAAGGTGGACGACGTCTCGTCGAACAGCTGATGGAAGGTCTGCATGGCCGTTTTCTTTTTGGCAAACCGGGGGTGTCGCCAATGATACGCCGGCCCGGAGGCACAATCGAGTGCGTCAGCACTCCACGATATTCACGGCCAGCCCGCCCCGCGCCGTCTCCTTGTACTTGGTTTTCATGTCCGCGCCCGTTTCCCGCATCGTCTTGATGACGGAATCGAGCGAGACATAGTGTGTGCCGTCGCCGCGCAACGCCATGCGCGACGCGTTGACCGCCTTCACCGACGCCATCGCATTGCGTTCGATGCACGGAATCTGGACCAGGCCGCCCACCGGGTCGCAGGTCAATCCGAGGTTGTGCTCCATACCGATCTCGGCGGCGTTCTCGACCTGTTCCGGCGTGCCGCCAAGCACCGCCGTCAGCGCGCCCGCCGCCATCGAGCAGGCCACGCCCACTTCTCCCTGGCAGCCGACCTCGGCGCCCGAAATCGACGCGTTGAGCTTGTACAGCAGGCCGATTGCGCCCGCCGTCAGCAGGAAATCGACGACGCCCTCGCGGCTGGCGCCGGGCACGAAGCGGTCGTAGTAGTGCAGCACCGCAGGAATAATGCCCGCGGCGCCGTTGGTCGGCGCGGTGACCACGCGGCCACCGGCGGCGTTTTCCTCGTTGACCGCAATCGCATAGAGATTGACCCAGTCCATCACGGACAGCGGATCGGACAGCGTGCGCTCGGCGCGCTCGGTCAGGCTGCGGTAGAGCTCCGGAGCGCGGCGGCGAACCTTGAACGGCCCCGGCAGCACGCCATCGGTACGGCAACCACGCACCACGCAGCGCTGCATCACATCCCAGATGTGCAGCAGGCCGTCGGTGACTTCGTTCTCGGGTCGCCACGCGAGCTCGTTTTCCATCATCAGGCGGGCGATGGATTTGCCGCTGGCATGCGCCATTTCCAGCATCGCCCGTCCGCTGCGGAACGGGTGGGGCAGTTGCTGCTCGGCGGCCAGCACGTGCGTATTGGGGGCCCCGGCCGTGACGACGAAACCACCGCCGACGGAGAGATAGCGTGCCTCGCGCAACGATGCGCCGCTGGTGTCGTAGGCGTGGAACTTCATCCCGTTGGGATGCTCGGCCAAGGCTTCGCGACGATAGAACGCAATGTGATCGCGCTCGACAAATGGCACGGCATGCTTGCCCAGCAGCGAGAGCGTCCGGCTGGCGCGCAGGGCGGCCAGCTTGCCGTCAATCGCGTCCGGGTCGACGGTGTCGGGCGTCTCGCCCATCAGGCCCAGAATCACGCCCTTGTCGGTGCCGTGGCCCTTGCCGGTCGCCCCGAGCGACCCATACAGTTCCGCGCGCACGCTGGCCACTTGCGGCAGCAGGCCATCGCGCTCCAGCCCGTGGGCAAACATCAGGGCGGCGCGCATCGGCCCCACGGTATGGGAGCTCGAGGGGCCGATACCCACCTTGAACAGATCGAAGACGCTGACAGCCACGGTGAACTCCTGGGATTGCGGTGTGGATCGGGGATCTGGATGGCGCGCCTCAGACGGAATCGTCGGAGCCGGGGTCGCCCCAGATCGATACGGCCCGGGGCGGCGGCGATACGGGTTCGGCCGGTTTCGCACGGAGCTTCACCGACACCGTGCCATCTGTTTCCAGAATGGCGAAATGCACGTCCTGCGTGCCGTCGCAGCCAGCGTGGCGCAGGATCTTGTTCAGGTCGTCGATCGAGATGCGTTCGTGCCGCATCACGTCGCGGAAAATCTTGCCGTTGTGGATCAGCACCCGGGGGCGTCCTTCGACCAGCACTTCCAGCCGTCGGCTGCGCCACGTCAGGTAGGCCAGCGCCGCATTCGCGGCAACCAGCGTCGTGGCGAGGATCAGGCCCGCGCTGACCGAGTTGTCCCCGGCATTCATGGCGTTCTGCACGGCGTTCGAAATCACCAGCAGCAGCACCAGGTCGAACGGCGTGAGCTGGCCGATCTGGCGCTTGCCCGAGAGGCGCAGCAGCGCCAGTATCGCGCCGTACACGATCAGCCCGCGCAGGACGAATTCCCACCAGGGGGCGCTGAGATTCCACATGTATGAGACCTCCGCTCAGGAGCACGCCGGACGCCGGCGCTGGCCTTCTGAGCATAGCGCGTGGGCGGCATCCGCGTGAACCGGACACCGCCCGACCAGGCGCGTCAGTCCTGAGCGTACTCGCTCATCGGCACGCAGGCGCAGAACAGGTTGCGGTCGCCATACACGTTGTCGGCACGGCCAACCGGCGGCCAGTACTTCTGCGTGCGCAGCGAGGCAACCGGATAGGCCGCTTCCTCACGCGTGTACGCCCGCGTCCACTCGTTCGCCGTGATGACGGCGGCCGTGTGCGGCGCGTTCCGGAGCGGATTGTCTTCGCGGTCGAAGCTGCCGTCCTCCACGCGCGCGATCTCGGCGCGGATGGCGATCATTGCATCGATGAAGCGGTCCAGTTCATGCAGCGCCTCGCTCTCGGTTGGCTCGATCATCAGGGTGCCCGGCACCGGGAAGCTCATCGTCGGCGCGTGGAAGCCGTAGTCCATCAGGCGCTTGGCCACATCCTCGTTGGAGATGCCCGTGCTCTTCTGCAGCGGCCGCAGGTCCAGGATGCACTCGTGCGCCACCAGGCCATGCTGACCCGCGTACAGCACCGGGTAGTACGGCGACAGGCGCCGGGCCACGTAGTTGGCGGCGAGGATCGCGTTCTCGGTGGCGGCGGTCAGGCCGGCCGATCCCATCATCGCGATGTACATCCAGGAGATCGGCAGGATGCTGGCCGAGCCGAACGGCGCGGCGGACACGCCACCGATGCCGTTGTCGTCGCGGCGATAGCCCACGCTGTCCTGGTTCGGCAGGAAATCGGCCAGATGGGCACCCACGGCCACCGGACCCACGCCCGGGCCGCCACCGCCGTGCGGAATGCAGAAGGTCTTGTGCAGGTTCAGGTGGGACACGTCGCCGCCGAACTGGCCCGGCGCGGCGGTGCCGACCATGGCGTTCATGTTGGCGCCGTCCACGTACACCTGGCCACCGTGCTGGTGCACGATGTCGCAGATCTGCTGCACACCCGCCTCGAACACGCCGTGCGTGGACGGGTACGTGATCATGATCGCGGCCAGGTTCTTGCTGTGCTGCTCGGCCTTCTTCGCCAGGTCGTCCAGGTCGACGTTGCCGTTGGCGTCGCAGGCCACCACCACCACCTTCATGCCGGCCATCTGCGCCGAAGCCGGGTTGGTGCCGTGTGCCGACGACGGGATCAGGCAGATGTCGCGATGGGACTCGCCACGGCTGGCATGGTAGGCGTGGATGATCAGCAGGCCGGCGTATTCGCCCTGCGATCCCGCGTTGGGTTGCAGGCTCACGGCGGCGTAGCCCGTGGCGGCGCACAGCATGGCCTCGAGCTGGTCGATCATCTCGCGGTAGCCCACGGTCTGGTCCAGCGGCGCGAACGGGTGAATCTTGCTGAATTCGGGCCACGTCACGGGGATCATCTCGCTCGTGGCGTTGAGCTTCATCGTGCAGGAGCCCAGCGGGATCATGGTGCGGTCCAGCGCCAGATCCTTGTCGGCCAGCGAGCGCAGGTAGCGCAGCATCTCGTGCTCGGCGTGGTGCGTGTTGAACACCGGGTGCGTGAGGTAGGCGCTCTGGCGGGCCAGCGCGGCCGGGAAGCCGTCCTGCACCGAGGCCTCGGTCTTGTCGAAGTCGGGCAACGGCTTGCCGTGGGCGAAGATTTCCCACAGCGTGACGACGTCCTCGCGCGAGGCGGTCTCGTCGAGCGAGATCCCTACGCGCGTGGCGCCCGCATGACGCAGGTTGATGCCGCGCTGCGTGGCGGTGGCGTGGAACGCGTCGGTGTTAAAGCCTGTTTCCAGCGTCAGCGTGTCGAAGAACGTCGCATTCAGCGGCGTGTGGCCCAGCGCCTTCAGGCCGGCGGCCAGCGTGGCGGTCAGGCGATGCACGCGCTGCGCGATGCGCTTGAGGCCTTGCGGGCCGTGGTAGACCGCGTACATCGACGCCATCACGCCCAGCAGAACCTGGGCGGTACAGATGTTCGAGGTGGCCTTCTCGCGGCGAATGTGTTGCTCGCGCGTCTGCAGGGCCAGGCGGTAGGCCTTGTTGCCCTGCGCGTCGATGGTCACGCCGACCAGCCGGCCCGGCATCGAACGCTTGAAGTCGTCCTTCACCGCCATGTACCCGGCGTGCGGGCCGCCAAAGCCCAGCGGCACGCCAAAGCGCTGCGAGTTGCCCACGGCCACGTCGGCGCCCCATTCGCCCGGTGCGGCGATCAGGGTCAGTGCCAGCAGGTCGGCGGCGGCGACCACCAGGCCACCGGCCGCGTGCACCGCGTCGGCAATCGCGCGGTAGTCGGCCACGTCACCGTTCACGCCCGGGTATTGCAGCAGCACGCCGAACGCGTGGGCCTGCGCGGCGTCGGCGGCGGGGCCGACCTTTACCTCGATGCCCAGCGGCAGCGCGCGCGTGCGGACCACTTCCAGCGTTTGCGGCAGCACGTCGTCGGCCACGTAGAACGTGTTCGAGGCGTGCTTGTTCACGCGCTGCAGCAGCGTCATCGCCTCGGCGGCGGCGGTGCCTTCGTCGAGCATCGATGCGTTGGCGATGTCGAGGCCAGTCAGGTCGGTGACCATCTGCTGGAAGTTCAGCATCGCCTCCAGGCGGCCTTGCGAGATTTCGGGCTGGTACGGCGTGTAGGCCGTGTACCAGGCGGGGTTCTCGAAGATATTGCGCAGGATGACGCCCGGTGTGAGCGTGTTGTAGTAGCCCTGGCCGATAAAGCTCTTGAGAACCCGGTTCTTGCTGGCCAGGCCGCGCAGCCTGGCCAGCGCGGCTTCCTCGGTCAGCGGTTCGGTGAATTCGCCCAGCGGCATGCCGTCGCGGCGGCGGATGGCGGCGGGCACCACGGCATCGATCAGCGCGGCGCGGCTGTCATAGCCGAGCACCTTCAGCATGTGTTGCTGTTCGGGGCCGTCCGGGCCGATGTGGCGGGCGGCGAAGGCGTCGCGCGCCTCCAGTTCGGCCAGCGTGGGCCGTGCACCTTGGGCGGCAGCGTTCATGGGGAGCGGGGCGTTCATGGCAAGGGTCTCGTGGGTGCGTGGCGGCAGGTGGTCAGCCGTGCCGCCGCGCGGGCATCTTCAGGCGCCGTCTCCTGGCTCGGGAGCCGGCGTGGGTGCGTCCGGGCTCAGGCGCCGACGCTGGCCTTGTAGGCGTCGACGTTCATCAGGCCGTTCACGTCGTCGGCGTTGGCCGGCTTCAGCTTGAACAGCCAGGCGTCGAAGGCATTGGCGTTCACCGATTCCGGCGATGCCGTGGCGGCTTCGTTCACGGCGATGACTTCGCCGGCCACCGGGGCGTAGATGTCGGAGGCCGCCTTCACGGACTCCACCACCGCCAGCGCGTCGCCAGCGCCGACCGACTTGCCGACTTCCGGCAGTTCCAGGAAGACGATGTCGCCCAGCGCGTCTTGCGCGTGGTCGGTGATGCCGATTGTCAGCGTGCCGTCGGATTCGACGCGCACCCATTCGTGCGACTCGGTGTACTTCAGGTCAGCGGGGAAATTCATGAGGGTTCTCCGGGATGCAGTGTGTTTCTTGTTTCGGACGCCTGCCGGCTGGCCAGCCGGGCAGGCGAGATGGCGACCGTTGGGTGATGCCGGGCGGATGCCTCAGCTCACGAGTGCCTTGCCATTGCGCACAAACGGCAGTTTAACCACAGTCGCGGTCAGTTTGCGGTCACGAATCTCGACCTGTACTTCGGTGCCGGGGACAACATCGGCGGGCAGGCGGGCAAAGGCGATCGACTGGGAAAGCGAGGGGCTGAAGGTGCCGCTGGTGATCTCGCCTTCGCCGGCCGGCGTGATGACGCGCTGGTGCGCGCGCAGCACGCCGCCCTTGTCGCGCAGGATCAGGCCGGCAAATGTCTTGTGTTGTCCGCCGGCGGTCAGTGCGGGCTTGCCGACGAAGTCGCGCTCGCTCTGCAGGTCGACGGTCCAGGCCAGGCCGGCATCCAGCGGGGAGGTGTGGATGTCCATGTCCTGGCCATAAAGGTTCATGCCGGCTTCCAGGCGCAGCGTATCGCGCGCACCCAGGCCGGCCGGGCGCACGCCGGCGGCTTCCAGCTTTTCCCAGATGCCTGCGACGTTCTCCGCCGGCACCACCAGTTCAAAGCCGTCTTCGCCGGTGTAGCCGGTGCGGGCGACCATCAGCTCGCCGACGGCCGGGTCCTGCACGACCAGCGCGTTGAACGGCTTGAGCGCGTCGGCGGGCTGGGTGGACGGAAAGGCCTGATAGACCTTCTGGCGGGCGTTGGGACCTTGCACGGCGATGATCGCCAGCTTGCTGACGTCGGCCGGGGCCACGTCGCCGCGTCGCGGGGTGATGGTGACGCCGCTGCCGGTGGCGGCATTGCGGGCGCGGATCCACTCGATGTCGCCCACCGCGGTGCTGGCGTTGACCACCAGGCGGAAGCGGTCCTCGGCAAAGAAGTAGACGATCAGGTCATCGATGACGCCGCCTTTCTCGTCCAGCATGCACGAGTACAGTGCCTTGCCGGGTGTTTGCAGCTTGTCGACGTTGTTGGCCAGCAGGCCACGGAGGAAGGTGCGCGTGTTGGGGCCGGCCAGGTCGACCACGCACATGTGGGAGACGTCGAACATGCCGGCGTCGCTGCGCACGGCGTTGTGCTCTTCAATCTGGGAGCCGTAGTTGACCGGCATGTCCCAGCCGCCAAAATCGACCATGCGGGCGCCAAGGGCGCGGTGGATGGCATTGAGGGGCGTGGCCTGGAGCGTCATGGAATTCCTTCGGGGGCTCTCGCGGTTCGGAAACCGTGGTTCGAAAACGAAAAAAGGGTCATCCGCCGCATCGCTCGGTCACAATAATGTGCAACCAAGCCGCTGCGGCGGATGACCCCTCTGTCCTCGATACCTGAGAGATTACAAGGCTCGCGCCTCGTGCGCCCCTTCGGTGGACATGCTCACCATGCGGTTAGGCAATGGCGGATGTCGCTCTCCAGAGTGCGGCATGCATTGTGTGCATGTTGCATGCCGATCCGACCAGTCCATGGTGCCTGAGAGTTTTCGGGTGATACCCCTTCGGCGGCGCAGTCGCTGCGCGCTCTCCCGGTCGGATGCGCGAGAATGTACGGGACCGGTTTGCCTTTGTCAAACGGCGAAACGCGCGGCGGGTTCCGCGGCGCCGTGTCCCACGTATGCGGCATCTGCCGCAAGGCGGAGTGGCGTCGAAGCGGCGGGCTGTGCGCCAGGCTCACCCCGCCGGTCCGGCCTCGCCGCGCAGTCTTCCCTCAGTCACCCGCCCCTCTGTAATTCCTGCCGGCCGTGCGTAATCGCTACGTCCGGCAACTTCACGATTGCCGGAATCAGCGGTCCTTGGTGACGACGTTACCCACCACGCCACCCACCGCCGCGCCGCCGACGGTGCCCAGTGCGCTACCGTTGGTCAGCGCCGCGCCGCCCAGGGCGCCCACGCCCGCGCCGATCGCGGTGTTGCGTTGCTTGGGCGTCATGTCCGCGCAGCCGCCAAAGGCAACCAGCGTGACGCCGATCAGGGTGACTTTCGACAAGGTTCGCAGCGTGCTCATGATGGCCTCCAATGTGTTGAACTTGCCATCCGCGCCGACCGTGGGCCCGCGCGGCCATGACTCAGAGAGGCAAACTCCATGCCCCGGCGGCCGCGACTTACGAAGTGTTACCTCGGTGAGTCTGTTCCCCCCGAAAGAGCCCGTTGCTTGTCCGCTATCGGTCACCGGCGGGCTGGGCATCGCGTGTTAACATCGTCGGCTTTCGCGTACCACCTGCTGCGTGCGCCATCCGGCACCTCGCCCTTGCTCCTTCCCGCCCCCATGACCCACGGACTCAACGCCGCCCAATCCGAAGCCGTCCGCTATCTGGACGGACCCTGCCTGGTGCTGGCCGGCGCGGGCTCGGGCAAGACGCGGGTGATCACGCAGAAGATCGCGCACCTGATCGAGGACAAGGGCTTCGAGCCGCGCCACATTGCCGCCGTCACCTTCACCAACAAGGCGGCCAAGGAAATGCAGGAGCGGATTGCCAAGCTGATGGAGGGCAAGACCACGCGCGAGGGCAAGCGCATTCCGCTCAAGCAATTGACGGTCTGCACGTTCCACTCGCTCGGCGTGCAGATCCTGCGCATGGAAGCCGAGCATGTGGGCCTGAAGCCGCAGTTCTCGATCATGGATTCCGACGACTGCTTCGGGCTGGTGCAGGAACAACTCGGCACGACCGACAAGAAGCTGATCCGCAGCGTGCAGAGCACGATCTCGCTGTGGAAGAACGGCATGATCGATCCCGAGACCGCGCTCGCGCAGGCCGCCAATGCCGACGAGCACCAGGCCGCGATGGTGTATCGCAACTACGTGGCCACGCTGCATGCCTACCAGGCCGTGGACTTCGACGACCTGATCCGCCTGCCCGCCGAACTCTTCGCGCGCGATGAAACCGTGCGGCTGAAGTGGCAGAACCGACTGCGCTACTTCCTCGTCGACGAATACCAGGACACCAATGCCTGCCAGTACCAGTTGCTCAAGCAACTTGCCGGCGGGTCGCACCTGCGTGCGCCGGCGTTCACGGCCGTGGGGGACGACGACCAGGCGATCTACGGCTGGCGCGGCGCCACGCTGGACAATCTGCGCCTGCTGCAGACTGATTTTCCCGCCCTCAAGGTCGTCAAGCTGGAGCAGAACTATCGCTCCACGGTGCGCATCCTGGAAGCCGCCAACGCGGTCATCGCCAACAATCCCAAGCTGTTCGACAAGAAGCTCTGGTCGGAGCACGGCATGGGCGATCCGATTGCGATTCACCCCATGAATGACGAGGAACACGAGGCCGAGTCCGTCGTGTTCCGCCTGTCCGCGCACAAGTTCGAGCGGCGCGCGCAGTTTCGCGATTACGCGATCCTGTATCGCGGCAACCATCAGGCGCGGCTGTTCGAGCAGATCCTGCGGCGCGAGCGCATTCCGTATGTGCTGTCGGGAGGCCAGAGCTTCTTCGACAAGGCCGAGATCAAGGACATCTGCGCCTACCTGCGGCTGATCGCCAATCCGGACGATGATCCCGCCTTCATCCGCGCCATCACCACGCCGCGGCGTGGCGTGGGCAATACCACGCTGGAGGCGCTCGGCACGTTCGCCGGCCAGGCCAAGGTGTCGCTGTTCGAGGCCGCGATGATGGGCGGCATCGAAGGCAAGCTGCAGCCGCGCCAGCTGGAACCGCTGCGCGTGTTCTGCGAGTCGATGGTGCGGCTGGCCGACCGCGCGGCCAAGGATCCGGCGACCGTGGTCCTGGATGACCTGATGGCGGGCATCCACTACGAGGCCTACCTGTACGACACCTTCGACGAACGCCAGGCGCAGTCGCGCTGGACCAACGCGCTGGAGTTCCTGGACTGGCTCAAGCGCAAGGGCACCCGGCCGGAGCCGGAGGGCGAAGGCGAAGTCACGGGGTTCGACAATGCCGACGGCTTTGGCGACGAAGGCAAGAACCTGCTGGAGCTGACGCAAACGGTGGCGCTGATGAGCATGCTGGAAGGCCGCGAGGAAGATCCGGACGCGGTGCGCTTGTCCACGCTGCATGCCTCCAAGGGCCTGGAGTATCCGCATGTATTCCTGGTGGGCGTGGAGGAGGGCATCCTGCCCCACGCGCGCGAAGACGAGGACATGAGCGACGAGAAGATCGAGGAAGAGCGCCGGCTGATGTACGTGGGCATCACGCGCGCCCAGCGCAGCCTGCAGATCAGCTGGTGCAGGAAGCGCAAGCGCGCGCGGGAAACATATTCGTGCGAGCCGTCGCGCTTCATTGGCGAGATGAAGCTGGAGGAAGCGCCCGCCCCGAAGGACGAGACCCCCGCCATGAGCCCGAAGGACCGGCTGGCCGGACTCAAGGCGCTGCTCGGCACCGCTGGCAAGACCGCGCCGGGCTGAGGTGAACGCCGGCAGCGCGACGTTGCCGGTACAAGCTGGACAAGACTGGCGCGACACGGCCCCCTAGGATGAGCGGGCGCGAAACGTTGCGGTGACATCGCTTCGGCGATGACATCTCGATGTCTTGCGTCGTGCCGTGGCCTGCCCTTCGGCTGCGGTGCGGCCGGGCCCATGCGAGCCTGGCTTCTTCCCTGTTGAACGCTCCTGGCGCGGCAGTGCCGGGGGCGTTTTTTTCGCTGTGTCGTGATGAGATGCAGCCCCTCGTCCGCATGCATGTGGCGCAGTCTGCACGTATCGAAATTGATACAAAACGGCGATAGCCGGGATGGATCCATTTGGTACAGTGGACGGCCGATCGCGCCCGCGTCTTTTCAGACGCTTCCCATTGGACGATCGCCGCCGCATGCCCCTCCCGTATCTGCCCATGGACCGCTCATCTTCCCTGCCTATCCGCCTGCTGATCGTCGATGACGATCCCCAGATCCGTGCCATGCTGGCTGAATATCTTGCAACCTTCGGCATGGAAGCCGATGGCGCGGAGGGCGGGGCGGCGATGCGTGCGGCGCTGACGCGGAACGACTATGACCTGGTGATCCTGGACCTGTCGCTGCCCGGGGAAAACGGTCTGACGCTGTGCCGCGAGATCCGCGACCAGGGCAACCTGCCCGTCATCATGCTGACCGCCCGCGCCGAGCTGGCCGACCGCGTGGTGGGTCTGGAGGTCGGGGCGGACGACTACGTGACCAAGCCCTTCGAGATGCGCGAGCTGGTGGCGCGTATCCATACGGTGCTGCGCCGCAGCCGTGCGGACGTGCATCGTCCGGCGCCCACTTCGGCGGGCCACGAGCTGCGATTTGGCGCATGGCGCCTGAATACGACCCTGCGCCAGCTAGTGGATGCCGAAGACACGGTCGTGCCGCTGTCCAACGCCGAATTCCGGTTGCTGCTGACCTTCATCGAACATCCCAATCGCGTGCTGGACCGCGAGATGCTGATCAACCAGGCGCGCGGCCGCGATCTCGATGTGTTCGATCGCAGCATCGACCTGCTGGTGTCGCGCCTGCGCCAGAAACTGCGTGACGATCCGCGTGACTCCGCGCTGATTCGCACCGTGCGCGGCGAGGGCTACGTCTTCACCGGCAACGTGGAGCACTGACCGCATGGCCGCTCCGACACCGCCGTCGGCCGACGGCGGCCGACCCGAAGCGCAGGCCCGGAATCGCCCCCGCGCCCGCCGGTTCGATTCGATGTTCGTCCGGCTGTTTTTGGTGATGGCCGCGATCATGCTGGCCGTACATGTGCTTGGCGTGACCGTGATCGAAGGGTTGTTCCCGCGTCCCGGTTCCGAACGCTACATGGAGCGCTTGCGCCGCGCGGCGTCGGAGGCCGAGGCCGCCGGCAAGCCGGTGCCGACCGTCCCGCCTCCGCGTCCCATGGACAGATTCATGCCGCCGCCACCCGGCGAGCGGCCGTTCGGTCCGCCGCCCGGGCCGGGCATGGAAGGGCGCCCGGGTCGCGGTCCTGATGGCGGTCCGGGTATGCGCCGCCCCGATGGCGAGCGGCGCGGGCCACCGCCACACCTGCGCGGCATCTGGCCGCCGCACCCGGGCATGTTGCTTCAGCTGCTGGCGATCCTGACCGCTTCGTGGGTCGGCGCACGCCTGCTGGCGCGACCGGTGCAGCATCTGGCCAGCGGGGCCGGACGGCTGGCGCAAGACGTTCACGCACCACCGCTGGACGAAGACACCGGACCTGCCGAGGCGCGCGCGGCCACGCATGCGCTGAACCTGATGCAGCAGCGCATCCGCACGCAACTCGCGCAGCAGTCTCGCTTCCTGGCGGCGGTATCGCATGACCTGCGCACGCCGCTCACGCGGATGAGCCTGCGGATCGAGCGGATCGAAGACAACGATGTGCGCTACCGGCTGCGCCAGGACCTGGCGGAGATGAACGGGCTGATCGACGCGACCCTCTATTACCTGCGCGACCGTGACGACGCCACCGGGCCGCGCCAGCGCGTGGATGTGCAGGCACTGCTTCAGGCCATTGTCGACGACGCGGAGGAACTCGGGCAGGACGTGCGCCTTTCCGGCACCGCGGCGCCCCTGCTGGCGTATCCGGCGGAGTTGCGTCGCGCCGTGGTGAATCTGGTGGAGAACGCCCACCGCTATGGCGGCGCGGCGCAGATCCTGCTCACTGACAGCCCCGAGCGCGTGGGGATCGACGTCTGCGACAACGGCCCCGGCATTCCGCCCACCGAGTTGCAACGCGTGCTCGAGCCGTTCTACCGCGTGGAGTCGTCGCGCAGCCGTGCGACCGGTGGCGTGGGCATGGGGCTGTCGATCGCCTCGGACATCGTCGCGCGTCATGGTGGCGAGCTGACGCTGGCCAATCGTCCCGAGGGCGGGCTGCGCGTCAGCATCACGCTGCCCCGCAGCTAGCGGCACGCAGTACCGCTATCGCTCGATGCTGATGGCACCACTTGCCATCGTGACCCGGGGGTGCGATGGGCCGACGCCAATGCCCAAGTCCGCCAATGTTCAGGTTCAACTAGTCAGCGCTGAATTCAGGCCCGAGTTCAGCGTCGATTTCAGGCTCGTTGCGGCAGGCCGGTCTTGCCGATGGCCGCCAGCTGCACATACTGCGAGCCGCGCAGACCGCGTGTGAAGTCGAGCGTGAAATCCCCCACATCCACGCGAGCCTGCAGCGCACGGCGCAACTCCATCGCGCCGGGGGCCTTGGCGGCACCTGCCGCGCGCACCAGCCATGCCGCGCCGATATAGCCGGCCAGCGTGGCGGGCGAGGGCGGTTCGTCGAGGTACTGCTTCATGCGGGCCACATGTTCCTTCACCACGCGCAGCGTGGATTCCTGCGGACCGGGCGCCACCTGCGTCACCACCACACCGCCCACATAGCGCGAGCCGAGAATCTCGCGTGCGGAGGCCGGACTGACGGCCGATAGCCCCACCAGGAAGCCGTACCAGTTCTGCGCCGCCAGCGCGCGGCCCAGGCTGCCATAGGCGAGCGTGTCGCCGGCCACCACCACCGCGCCGGGCCTTGCCGTGGCGATGCGCTGCGCGCATTCGTCGAAGCTGCCTGTCAGGGGCACGGCGCGCGTGTTCATCTCCTTTTCCAGCCGGCCGAGCCACGGCGTACCCGTGCCGAGCGTGCCCGCGGCAAAGTCGGGGGACACCGCCAGCGCGACACTCGTCAGCCCATAGCTGCGCAACTGGCGCACGGCGGCATCGAGTTCTGACTGATAGTCGGCCCGCGTGTACCAGACGTTCTCCGCGTTGAGCGAGAGGCCGGAAAGAGGCGCCACAATCTGCACGCCGCGGCGCCCCAGTTCCGAGGACGACGCCAGCGCCGGCAGCAGGTTGTCGCCCGGGCCGAACAGCACGTCGGCGTGCTCGTTGTCGACCAGCGCGATGGCCTGGCCGATGGCCGTGCGCGGATTGGCATCGGCATCCCGTACAACGTGGACGACGTGCAAGCCGCCGCCCGATGCGTTGAGGGCATCGAAGAGCACCTTGGCGCCGGCCAGGTAATCGCGCGCGAGATCGGCTTGCGGGCCGGTACGGTCGACCAGATGGCCGACTACCAACTGGCGGCGCTGGCCGGACGGCATGGACTGCGCCCAGGCGCCAGGGCCCGCCAGCGTTCCGGCGAGGGCGGCCATGACGGCGAGAGCGCGTCGGCGCCCGGTGGAGGCGGGCGCAAAAGGCGGGGTCGACTGCGGCAAGGCTGGGCGCATGGCAGCGGATCTGAAAGTTCGTGCGTGGAAGGGAGGCAAGGCGGGGACTGCGAAAGCCGGCCCCGAGACTATCGATCGATGGTGACGTTTCCGTGACGTTTGATCCCCACTGGCGCGGGGCTGGCGGGCGCAGGGCTGTCATGGCCTGCGAAGGCGCGCAGGTGAGGCGATGTTCCGTGGCGGACTTTGATGGACATCAACATGCGGGGAAGGGCCGACGCATAGCATCGATCAAATCCCCGCCCCACAAAAGAGCACTCGCCATGTCAGCCCCCGCCCACGCCAGCCCAGCCACTCCTGCTCAGTCTCAAGCCAATTCCATCGACGCCGGCGACCTCGCCGCTTCCACCGCCGCGTCCACCAGCTCAACCGCCTCAACCGCCTCAACCGCCTCAACGGCTTTCGATCGACGCGCGCTCGCGGACTTCCGAAGCCTGGCAGGCCGCATCGACGGCAACGGGCCGCGTTACACGTCCTATCCCACCGCCGACCGCTTCCACGGTGAACTCGGCGACGCCGGCTACCTGGCCGCGCTCGATGCCTGCAGCGCCAACGCGCCCGCTCCGCTCTCGCTCTATATCCATATCCCGTTCTGCGAGAACATCTGCTACTACTGCGGCTGCAACAAGATCATCACAAAGGACCACACGCGCAGCGCGCGCTATGTGGACTACCTGGCCCGCGAAATGGCGATGGCGGCGGAACGGCTTGGCGCGCGTCGAGGCGTGATGCAATCGCACTGGGGGGGCGGTACGCCGACCTTCCTCGACCCGGACGAGATGCGCCGCGTGATGCGCGCGCTGCATCGTCACTTCGACTTGCTGCCGGAGGGCGAACACGCGATCGAGATCGACCCGCGGCGCGTCGGCGACGATCGCATGGAGCTGCTCGCCGAACTGGGCTTCAACCGCATCAGCCTGGGCGTGCAGGACTTCGACCCCGAGGTGCAGCAGGCAATCAACCGTGTGCAGTCCTATGAGGAAACGCGCGATGTGGTGCTGGCGGCGCGCCGGCTGGGTTTCCGCTCGGTCAGCGTGGATCTGATCTACGGACTGCCGCACCAGACCACGACGCGCTTTGCCGCCACGATCGATCGCGTGCTGACGCTGCGGCCGGATCGGCTTTCCGTCTATAGCTACGCGCACCTGCCGCATGTCTTCAAGCCACAGCGTCGCATCGACGAGACGGCGCTGCCGCCGGCGGGCGAGAAGCTCGACATCCTGGTCTCCACGATCGAGCGTCTGACCGCCGCCGGTTATGTCTATATCGGCATGGACCACTTTGCGCTGCCCGACGACGACTTGGCCATTGCCCAGCGCGAGGGCCGATTGCAGCGCAACTTCCAGGGCTACGCCACCCACGCGGGCTACGACCAGCTGGGCTTCGGTGTGTCGGCGATTGGTGCGGTGGCGGGTCACTACGTGCAGAACGCGCGGACGACCGACGACTACTACGCCGGGCTGGACGCGGGCAGGCTACCGGTTGTGCGGGGTTTCGAGATGTCCGAAGACGATCACCTGCGCAAGGCGATCATCGGCGCCCTGATGTGCAACGGCACGCTCGATATCGGGGCGCTGGAATCGACGCATCGCATCGACTTTGCGGCCAAGTTTGCGGCCGAGCTGGCCGACCTCGACGCATTGGCCACCGAGGGGCTGTTGCACCGCCAGCCGGACCGCATCGACATCACGCCTCTGGGCCGGCTGCTGGTTCGGCGCGTGGCGATGGTGTTCGATCGCTACCTGCGCGAGGATGCCACGCGGCCCGCGCCTGCCGCCCCGGTTGCGCGGAATGGCAAGGTGATACCACTCGTACGCTATTCGCGTGTCGTTTGAGGCGCGTGTTGTTCAGGAGGATGGTCGGGCCGTCGACTCGGCCGACTGAGTCGACTTAGCCACCGCAAAAGCCGGTCGCAACAAACAAAAAACCCGCGAGACATTCGCGGGTTTTTTGTTTGGGCCGGAGCACGTGGGCTTGGTGCCTCGTCTGCTCCGGGCCTTTCCTGATCCGGACGACTTACTTGGCGGCGTTGGCCATGTAGTCGGCGGCGGCGATCACGTCGGCGTCGGGGCCAGCGTAGCCACCCTTCGGCGGCATCACGCCCTTGCCCTTGAGCGCAAAACCATGCACCGCGTCCATGCCTTCCTTCAGGCGGGGCGCCCAGGCTGCCTTGTCGCCGAACTTCGGCGCACCGGCGACGCCGGCCGCGTGGCATGCGGCGCAAACCTGCTCGTAGACTTTCTTGCCAGTGTCGGCGGAAGCGGCTGCCGGAGCGGCCGCAGCAGCAGGCGCGGCGGCGGGTGCTGCTACGGCGGCAGCTACAGGGGCAGCAGCAGCGGGTGCCGCGGCTGGCGCTTCCGGTGCCGGTGCGGCCGCCTGAGCCGGTGCGGGTGCGGCGGGTTCGGGGAACTTGGCACCGCCGGCGTCGGCCATGTAGACCACGGCGCGGGTCAGTTCGTAGTCGGTGAAGTCGTCCGGCGTGGTGCCTGCGCGCGCGGGCATCGCGCCCTTGCCGTGCAGCACCGACTTCATCAGGCCATCAAGACCCTGGCCGATGCGGGCGGTCCAGTCGCCGGCGTTGCCATACTTCGGCGCGCCAGCCGCACCCGTGGCGTGGCAGGCGGCGCAGACTTCCTTGTAGACCTGCTCGCCAGCCTTGAAGACGCGCGGTGCGTTGGGATCCTTGATTTCCAGCGAGGCAACCGGGGCGATGCGGTTGTTCACCGCCTCCGCCGTCTGGGTTGAGCCAGCGCCCTCAAGGGTGCCGTGTCCGACGAAGTTGACCAGCAGGATGATGACGATGATTGGAACCAGGAAGGCGGCGATCACGACGGCGATCAGTTGCTTCGGGGTCTTGATAGGAGACTCGTGGTGGTCGTTTTCTTGGTGGACGTCACTCATACAGAACTCTCGATTTTGCAGGAAACCTTATGCAGCGCGGTGGGGGCGGCTTGCTTTGTTGGCCCTTTGTCGGGGATGAATCTGTCGCATTTGCGTCCGGGGCTGTCTCAGGTCCCGAGTACGTCTCGTTTCGACGCAAATAGCTGGCGATTATAGACCCAAGACATGTCGGCTGGGGCTAAAAGCGGCGGCTCCGAAACCTGCCGTGGCGACTCCCGGCGCAACCCGCATGGACGGGCCGGGCCAAACGAGGTATCCTATGCGACTTTCCGACGGCGGCACTCGCCCGCTGTCAAATCTGCACACGTCGCGCCCGTAGCTCAATGGATAGAGTACTGCCCTCCGAAGGCAGGGGTTGCTGGTTCGATCCCAGCCGGGCGCGCCAATCCTGACAACGGATTCCCGTATTTCCCCGCCTCCTCTCGTCAGCACATCTGCCGCTCGCTGCGCGTTTCCGTCAGCGCTGGCGTCGCCCGCTATTCAGTAGTCGGCCAACTTGTTGCCGTCGACTTCGACGAGCTGATCAAGGCGCAAGGTCTCGCCCGAGCTGAGCGAGAGATACTCGGCGCCATCCCGGCTGAACACATCCGTAATCGTTGCGTCACGTTCCTGTGCCGCGCCATCGCTGTCTTGATAGCGGATGCGCGTCGGTTTGCGTACGGTCGCGAGATCCTCGAGTCGATCGTGGAATTCGCAGCTGATCGGGCTGTACTGGGAGGGGTCGGTGCTCATGCTGGTGGTGGTGTGTGCCGCGCTTAGCGACTTGGATTGGATGTCCCGCAACGCGCCATCAACGTGTCGCGAGGGGTCAGGTGGATTGCTCTGGCGCGAACTGCAAGATGCACCGGAGCCAGCCGGGCAAGCGCTCATTCGCCGGCCCTGGTCGACTGGATGAGGTTGTCGCGTAGCGTCGCGATCGCCTTCCGCAATTGCGCGAAGCCGTCCGGAGTCAGGCCGGTCGCGTCGGAAAGGCACATTTCCAGCTGCTTTTCGCGCAGGCTTCGGCCGCTCCGGGTCAGCCTGATCCGCACCAGACGCTCGTCCACGGTATCGCGGTGCCTCTCAAGAAACGACATCGCCTCGAGTTTCTTCAGGATCGGCGTGAGCGTGTTCGATTCCAGAAACAGCTTTTCCCCCAGCCTGCCAACGGTCACATTGTCTTCCTCCCATAGCGCAACGATGGTGATGTACTGCGGATAGGTCAGGCCGAGTTGCTCGAGAATTGGCTTGTATGCCTTGCCGAAAGCCAGGTTTGCGGAATAGACCGCAAAGCACAGGAAGTCGGAGAGCGCCGGGCTTGCCGCAGTCGCCTTGTCAGTGGATGTCATTTGCTCTCCGCCAGCCTGGGGATGGAAGTTGTTCCTTGATCACTGCGCCGCGCACATGGACGAGGAAGAACATGGGTACCTCCTTGGGAGCGGGCGACGAATTCTAATCACGTACACGATTCAATCGCATGCGATGAAAATGATCATCGTACACGAGGCAATCGATGTCAAGGGAAAACGCATGCCGCTCGGTTGGGTGCCGAGCTGGCGTTGCCTCGGGCGAGACTCCCACCGGCACCGGGCGACGACCCACGGAACCCCCGCAACCCGCCTTATTTGACCAGTCGGGGAAAGGTCAGCGTGAAACACGTCTTGCCGTCCGCGGACACCGCCGCAATGCTGCCTTCGTGCGCCGCCATGATGGCTTGCGTGATCGACAGGCCCAGCCCAACGCTATCCGAATCCGCACGGGCACGCGATCTGTCGGCGCGGAAGAAGCGATCAAAGATCGACGGCAGCAGCTCCGGGCTGATCTCCTTTCCTTCGTTTTCCACGGCGATCGTGACCGTGTCCGGCTGGCTGGCGATCTCCACGTCGATGCTTCCACGCGCCGGTGTGTAGCGCAGCGCGTTAGACAGTAGATTGCTGAGTGCCCGGCGCAGCATCAGGCGATCGCCAACAATGTTCCCGTCGCCCCGCATGCGCAGGTGCACGCCCTTGTCTTCGGCCAGCGCGTCATAGAAATCGAACAGCGCGAGCACCTCGTCCTTCACCGTGATTGGCTCCGCGTTTGGCAGCGTAATGCCGTGCTCCATCTTCGCAAGGTAGAGCATGTCGGACACCATGCGGGACAGGCGCTGCAGTTCTTCCGCATTGGATATCAATACATCCCGATACTTCCCGGCCTCGCGCGGCTGGGACAGCACCACGTGGGTCTGGGTCATCAGGTTGGTGAGCGGGGTGCGCAATTCGTGCGCCAGATCCGACGAGAACTCGGACAGCCGGCGAAAGTCGCGTTGCAGCCGCTCCAGCATGGCATTCAGCGTCGCCGCCAGATCCGCCATCTCCACAGGCACCGCATCCACCGGCATGCGCTCGTCAAGCTTGTGCGCCGTGACGGCCCGGGCGCGTGTCGCCATGGTTCGCAGCGGTGCCAGCCCGCGCCGTGCGGCTCTCCACCCCAACAGCCCGCTGGCCAGCGCACCCAGCGCGATATAGAAAGCCAGTGACTGCCGGAACGCGTGCATGAAGTGCGCATGGATTTGCGTATCCATGCCGACCACGACACGCAGCATGCCAGGTGGCGCGCCCGGTGTTGGTGGCATTTCGACGGACGCGCGCATGCCGCGATACTCCTCGCCGTCATGCTCCCACACGAAGGTATTCCGATCCGCCGGCAGCTTCGCGACGACATCCGAGACGGAACCGAAATCGAATCCCTCGCTGGCATAGAGGCGGGCGCCGTCGGCGGTACGCACATCCGCCACGAAGCCGGCATGGTGTTCCAGTGTTTCCGCCAATCGCGCCGGGACGGAGCTTGGCGGCCCCTCGGCGGCGATCTTCTGGATCAGCCGGATATTGTCCTGAAGCACGGCATAGTCTTCATCGGCAAAGTGCCGGTCCATGGCCAGCCAGATCAGGATGCCCAGGCCCAGCAGCACCCCGGCCGACGACAACGAGAACAGGATGGTGAGTCGCGTCGTCAGCGACGGGCGAACCCTCATTCCAGCGCCTCCGGTTCCTCCAGCACGTAGCCCATGCCCCGGACGGTCTGGATCAGCTTGGGCTCGAAGTCGTCATCGATCTTGGCCCGCAAGCGACGAATGGCCACGTCGATCACATTGCTGTCGCTGTCAAAATTCATGTCCCACACCTGGGAGGCAATCAGGGACCGTGGCAGAACTTCGCCACGGCGCCGCGCCAGAAGTTCGAGCAAGGCAAATTCCTTGCTGGTCAGCACGATCCGGCGGCCGGCGCGCGTTGCCCTGCGGCGGCTGAGGTCAAGTACCAGATCGGCCACCTGGATGCGGTCCATGGCGATTTGCCCGGTGCCACGCCGCAGCAGCGTGCGCACGCGCGCGAGCAGCTCCGAAAACGCGAACGGCTTGACCAGGTAATCGTCCGCACCCAGTTCCAGCCCCTTGACCCGGTCCGCCACGCTGTCGCGGGCGGTCAGGAACAACACGGGAACCGCGATTTCGGCGGCGCGCAGTGCTTGCAGAATGCGCCAGCCGTCGACGTCCGGCAGCATCACGTCGAGGATGATGAGGTCGTAGGACTCGTTCATCGCCAGGTGCCGGCCATCGAGCCCGTTTGTCACCAGATCGACCACGAAGCCCGCTTCCGTCAGACCCTGGCGTACGTATTCGCCGGTCTTGGACTCGTCCTCTACCACTAGCAGTTTCATCAGCCACCTTCCATTCATGAGTCGCACCCGGCCTGCGCCAGAGGCAGGCGAGTCTAGTCTAGCCAGAAAGCCGCCGACATGACGGGAACATTACCGGATCGTAATTTTCCGGTCAGATGTGCGTAGGCTCGATCTCGCTACGCTGTGCGCGCCGCCTTCCTGTGCGGTCATTACGAAAAAAGGATTGATTTCATGCGACGCGATCGACCGGCCGGCATTGTGCTGCTCAACCTTCCGCGCCGCCGCTTTGTCCAGGGGCTGGCGGCAGGCGGTGTCATGGCGGGGCTGACCGGACTACCGGGCGGCGCGTGGGCCCATGCCCACCCCGCCGGGTCTTCCGAAAGCCGTGGAAGCGCTGACCTGGGTACGGCGCCTGTGCTGCGCGGCACCGAGTTCGACCTCGTGATCGAGGAAGCGCCGGTCAATTTCACCGGCAAGCCCGGCATTGCCACCACGATCAACGGCATGATTCCCGGGCCCACCTTGCGCTGGCGCGAAGGCGACACCGTCACGATTCGCGTGACCAACCGCCTGTCCGAGCCCACCTCCCTCCACTGGCACGGCATCATCCTGCCGTATCAGATGGACGGCGTACCCGGCATCAGCTTTGCCGGCATCGCGCCCGGCACCACCTTTACCTACCGATTCAAAGTCGCGCAAAGCGGCAGCTATTGGTATCACTCGCACTCCGGATTCCAGGAGCTCACCGGCGTGTACGGCGGCATCATCATCGATCCAGCTGCCAGCAAGGATGCGACCCGGGCGGATCGCGACTACACGGTGCTGCTGTCCGACTGGACCGACGAGGATCCGATGCGCGTGCTCGCCAAGCTGAAAGTGCAGAGCGACTACTACAACTACAACCAGCCGACCGTCGTCGATTTCTTCCGCGATGTCTCGAACGACGGCCTGCAGCACGCGCTCGACAAACGCAAGATGTGGAACGAGATGCGGATGAATCCGACAGACCTCGCGGATTTGTCCGGCGCAACGCTTACCTACCTCACCAATGGCGTCACGCCCGCCGGCAACTGGACCGGCCTGTTCCAGCGCGGGGAGCGCGTGCGTCTGCGCTTTATCAACGGCGCGGGGAGCACGTTCTACGACGTCCGCATTCCCGGCTTGAAGCTCAGGGTCGTGCAGGTGGATGGCCAGAACATCGATCCCGTCACCGTCGACGAATTCCGGTTCGGCCCCGGTGAAACGTGCGATGTGCTGGTGGAACCTCAGGACGAGGCGTACACGATCTTCTCGCAAGCCATGGACCGGTCCGGCTACGCGCGCGGCACGCTGGCAATGCGCGAAGGCCTGACGGCACCGGTGCCTGCGCTCGACAAGATCGAGTGGCTCGCCATGTCCGACATGATGGGCGGCATGAATCATGGCGGCATGGCGATGCACGGCATGGACCACGCCGGCATGCATGGGATGAACCACGGCGCGATGACCATGCAGAGCATGGATCACGGCGCCATGACGATGGACCACAGCCAGCACGGCACGGGTGGCATGGCGATGGATCACAGCCAGCACGCCATGACCGGCATGGATGCGCCGAATCCGCTCAAGGTCCCCAGCACGAAGGCGAGGCACGCCAGAACCGAGTACGGCCCCGGCACCGACATGCGTGTGGACGTGGCCCGCACCAACCTCGACGATCCCGGCATCGGCCTGCGCAACAACGGCCGGCGCGTGCTCACCCTGGCCGATCAGCACACCATCGGCGGCGCGATGGACCCGCGCGGTCCGGCGCGCGAGGTCGAACTGCATCTCACCGGCAACATGGAGCGATACACGTGGTCGTTCGATGGCGTCGAGTTCGGAAAATCCACGCCGGTTCACTTCAGGCACGGTGAGCGGCTGCGGGTCATCCTGCACAACGACACGATGATGACCCATCCGATGCACATGCACGGCATGTGGAGCGAGTTGGAGGCGCCGGACGGCAGCTTCCAGGCGCGCCGCCACACGATTCCCGTGCAGCCGGCGCAGCGCATCAGCTTCCTGGTCACCGCCGACGCACCCGGCCGCTGGGCCTGGCACTGCCACCTGATGCTCCATATGGATGCGGGAATGTTCCGCGAAGTGTTGGTGGCCTGATGTCCTATTGCAAGCACGCATTTCCCATGTCAAAGCCCATCGCAACATTAATCGTCGCCTTGCTCACCATCGCGGCAACCGGCGTCGCCTCCGCGCAGGATTCGCACGCCGGGCACGTTCATCCCGCGCCAGCGGCCGAGGCAACGCCAGCCAACAGCGGCGCGATGAAACCGGATGTGGAGGACATGGAAGTCATGTCCATGCAGGCCGCCGATACAGCCCCCGCGCCGACGATGGATCACGGATCGATGCGCATGCAGGGCGGATCGCCGCCGGCTGATGCGCGCGACCCTGACGCCTACTCGGGCGGCTATCAGCTCGGCGCAGGTAAATACGCGCTCGGCGACAAGCGTCAACTCGTGATGGCGGACGAGCACCTTTTCGCCTCCGTGCTAATCGACCGGCTCGAATGGACGCACGCCGGCGACGGCAACGCCGCCGCCTACGAGGCGCAGGCGTGGTTCGGCAATGCCTACGACAAGCTGGTGATCAAGGCCGAAGGCGAAGCCGCGAAGGGCAAGGTGCATGACGCACGCACCGAACTGCTTTGGGGGCACGCCATCGCCACGTATTGGGATAGCCAGCTCGGGCTTCGCAACGACGCCGGAAGCGGCCGCGAGCCCAGAAACTGGCTCGCGTTCGGCGTGCAAGGCCTGGCGCCATACTGGTTCGAAGTCGACGCCACCGCCTATGTCGGCACGAGCGGCCGCACTGCCTTGCGCCTGTCTGCCGAGTACGAACTGCTCCTGACCCAGCGACTGATACTTCAGCCCCGCATCGAGGCCAATCTGTACGGCAAGAGTGACCCCGAGGCCGGCGTTGGCAGCGGCCTCTCCAGCGGGATGGCGGGTCTGCGCCTGCGTTACGAATTCAGCCGCCAGTTTGCGCCTTATATCGGCGTCGAGCGATATCAGACCTTCGGCAACACAGCGGACCTCGTCCGGACATCGGGCGGCCGCAGCGGCGAGACACGTTTCGTCGCCGGGGTACGCCTCTGGTTCTGAGTTCCATCTACTTCATCTCCACCTCATCTCCACTCGCCCCCGGGAGTCTTCCTTGCCTATCCTTCGTTCCACCGTCCGCATGATGCTGGCGTCAACCGCACTCGTCAGTGCCGCAGCCGTCGCGCACCCGGCACTGGTTTCATCGATGCCGGCCGACAAGGCGGAGATCGCCGCACCCTCGAAGATCGAGCTGCACTTCTCCGAGCGCCTCGTGACGCAGTTCTCGGGCGCAAACCTCGTCATGACCGCCATGCCCGGCATGGATGGCCATGCGCCGATGAAGATCGCGGCGACGGTCGCGGGCAGCGACGATCCGAAGACGATGGTCGTCACACCCGCTCGCCCGCTGGCGCCGGGAAGCTATCGCGTGGATTGGCGCGCCGTCTCATCCGATACCCACCCGATCACGGGCAATGTCTCCTTCACCGTCAGGTAGGGATCGCGCATGGACTGGGCCGGAATCTCGGTACGTTTCGGGCTATACCTCGACCTGACCCTGCTGTTCGGGCTGCCCCTGTTCAGCCTCCACGCATTCCGCCGCGACGAGCCGTCGTCCGCGCACGTTTCCCAGGCGGCATCACGGGTTCTGTCCCACTACGCCGCCGTCACCGCGGCAGCGGCGGCCATCGGCATCATTCTGTCGTTGGCCGGCATCGTGGTGATGGCCCGGTCGATGACCGGCGTGGCCGAGTACTCGGCACTACCGCGCGACGTCTTCACCATGATCGTGACCGGCACCGACGCTGGCATGGTCTGGGCCGTGCGCATGGTCGCCCTGGCGCTCTGCCTGATGGCAGGTTTGTCCGGCAGGACGCATCCCCGGCTCCGGTCGATATGGCAGACGACGACCGCCGCCGTGGCACTCGCCACGCTCGCATGGTCAGGGCACGGCGCGATGGACGATGACGGGCTCAGGCGCTATCTCCACCTTGCCGCCGACATCGGGCATCTGCTGGCGGCTGGCGTCTGGGTCGGCGCATTGGTGGGCTTCGTCCTGCTGGCATGGACGAAGCCGTCGGCCAGCCTCGGCAGGGTGGCGCTGCTGAGTCGCGCGGCCGATGGATTCGCGAAGACTGGGACGGTGGTCGTGGTCACGCTGATGCTCACCGGCACGCTCAACTACTGGCTGATCGTCGGACCGGAGCTGCCTGCTGTCTCATGGAGTTCCTACGGTGGGCAACTGCTTGCCAAGCTGGCGCTGTTCGGCGCCATGCTTGGGCTTGCCGCAGCCAACCGCTATCGGCTGAGTCCCCGGCTGGCGCGTGCCGTGCTGACGGGCGATTACGCGCAGGCCGTCAGCGCGTTCCGCACGAGTCTGATGATCGAAACCACACTGGCGATCGTGATCCTGGCCCTTGTGGCGTCCCTCGGCGTCTTGTCTCCGACGGCAGCGTAGGCTCGTCTTGTGTGCGAGGGATCTCCACCACCAGCGGCGACTCCGCAATCCGGACTGGCGTGCGCACCGAACCCCAGGCGCAACTATCGATAGCCGGTCGTGTCCGCCGGTTTGCCGGCGTCCTGCACCTCGGGCACATAGCGCCAGGCGTCGGGCTGGCTGCCGTCGAGATCGGTGAACCCATAGACGCGCGCCAGTTGGCCGCTGGATAACGCCTGGCCATTCCAGCGCGAGACCGCCGGGTCCGTCGCCAGCGCCGCCACGGCACGGCCGATATAGGCGGGGCTTTCCGAGATCGCAAAGTGAGGCTGGATGCGGGTGGCATCGCGCCAGTTGGCTTCGGTGACGCGATAGGCGTCGAGCATGGCCTCCGAGCGTAGCCAGCCCGGTGTCAATGCCACCGCCGTCGCGCCGTAGGGCGCCAGTTCATGCCCCAGCGCAAACGCCATGCGCAGCACGCTGGCCTTGGCCAGGTCGTAGAAGAACGACACGCGGTAATTTTTGGTGTTGTAGTCGGCCGTGCCGTCGGTCACCTCGACCACCAGCCCGCCCGGCGACTCGATCAAGAGCGGCAAGGCAAAGTGACTCGTGATGGCATGCGTGCCGACGCCAAGCTGCAGATTGCGCAGGCCAGCGTCGAGAGACGACTCCCACACGGTCTTGTTCCATTCCATGACCGTGGCGCCCCAGATATCGTTGACGAGGATGTGGAGCGCACCGTGATCCATCCGGATGCGGTCGATCAGCGCGCCGACCTGCGCCGGTATCGTATGGTCCACGCGGATGGCGATACCGCGTCCGCCGGCGGCCGTCACCAGTTCGGCCGTCTCCTCGATGGTCTCCGGCCGGTCCATCTCGGAGCGCGCGGCACGCGTGGAGCGGCCGGTCACGTACACCGTCGCCCCTGCCGCCCCGAGTTGCACGGCAATGCCGCGGCCGGCGCCCCGGGTGGCACCGGCAACCAGCGCGACGCGATCTCTCAGTGGCAGGTTCATGAGAATGAGCCTAGGCGCCCGCGAGGTCACCCGCAAGGGATCAAGTCACGTTGGCGCCGCCTCATCGCTGCAACACATCGGCCAATTCCGCGCGACGCGCGCGGGTCGCCGGAGCCGCCACGCCAGCGTGGGCGCCACTTGGCGCGCCGTTTGCATGAGATCTCCTTCCGACCCGCGTACCTGCGCCCGTGGAGATCCCGCCATGCCCACTCTATCCGCTGAACACATCGACATGCTGCGCCAGTCCGTGCGCGGCAAGGTCATCCTTCCCGCCGACCCGGGCTATGACACCGCGCGTACCGTGTGGAACGCCACCGTGGACCGCCGGCCCGCGGTCATCGTGCAGTGCACCGGGACGGCCGATGTCATGCAGGCCGTCAACTTCGCGCGCGATCGCGGGCTCGTGCTGGCCGTGCGCGGGGGTGGCCACAATATCGCCGGCAGCGCCATCTGCAACGACGGGCTGGTCATCGACCTGTCCAACCTGCGCAGCGTGCATATCGATCCCCGGGATCGCGTGGCATGGGTCAGCCCCGGCGCCACGCTGGCCGACTTCGACCATGAGGCCCAGGCCTGCGGGCTGGCCACGCCGCTGGGCATCAACTCCACCACGGGCGTGGCCGGGCTCACGCTCGGCGGTGGCTTTGGCTGGCTGACGCGCAGGTACGGCATGACGGTGGATAACCTGCTGGGCTGCGAGGTGGTCACGGCCGACGGCCGGCGCCTCTGGGCCAGCGAGCGCGAGGAGCCCGACCTGTTCTGGGCGCTGCGTGGTGGCGGTGGCAATTTCGGCGTCGTCACGCTGTTCGAGTTCCGGCTGCATCCGGTGGGGCCGCTCGTCACGGCCGGGCTGCTGGTGTTTCCGGCGGTGGAGGGCAAGTCCGTGCTGAAGCAGTACCGCACGTTTGTCGATTCGGCCATGTCCGAAGACCTCAATGTCTGGGTGGTGCTGCGCAAGGCGCCGCCGCTACCGTTCCTGCCGTCGTCGGCGCATGGCACCGATGTGGTGGTGCTGGCGGTGTTCTACGACGGCGATCCCGCCAGGGCGGACAAGGCCATCGATCCGTTGCGCGCGTTCGGCCAGACCATCGGCGAGCACGTCGGGCCGGTGCCGTACACCGCGTGGCAGCAGGCGTTCGACCCGTTGCTCGGCCCGGGGGCGCGCAATTACTGGAAATCCCATAACTTCGCCCGGCTGGACGATGCGGCCATCGATGCGATGACCGACTACGCGCTGCGCTTGCCGTCGCCGCTGTCGGACATCTTCGTCGGCCAGGTCGGCGGCGTGGCCAATCGCGTGGCTCCGGACGTCACCGCCTACGCGAATCGGGACGCGCGCTACGTGCTCAACGTGCACGCCCGCTGGGAGCGCGCCGACGAGGACGCCGCCTGCATCGCCTGGGCGCGCGATTTCTTCCGTGCCACGGAGCCCTACGCCACTGGCAGTGTCTACGTGAATTTCCTGACCGATGATGAAGTCGCGCGCGTGGGCGCGGCCTACGGTCCCAACTATGACCGCCTGGCGCGCATCAAGCGCACCTACGATCCGCATAACCTGTTCCGCACGAACCAGAACATCGCGCCCGCACCCTGAGCCTGCCGACGCGGCCGTTCTGGCGCCGCCGGTGCATGCGTTGCTATGATGGCGCGCATGGCCGGCGACACTGTTATCCCTCATCACGAATACGAAATCACCGCGATTCGCGCGCAAGGCGCGGGCGGGCAGAACATCAACAAGGTGTCCAACGCGGTGCACCTGCGCTATGACGTGCGTACGTCGTCGCTCGCGGCCGATCACAAGGAGCGGTTGCTGGCGCTGCACGACCATCGCATCACGCGCGATGGCGTGGTGGTCATCAAGGCGCAGCAGCATCGCAGCCTGGAGATGAATCGCGAGGAAGCGGTTCGGCGCCTGCACGAACTGGTGCAGAGCGTGGCCGAGCCCCCACGCATGCGCCGCGCCACGCGCCCGACGCGGGCGTCGCGCACACGCCGGCTGGACGCCAAGACCCAGCGCGGACAGGTCAAGGCACTACGAGGCCGGGTATTCGACTAGGCAGCGCCTAGTTTCAACACAGCGCCCCACAAACCACACGTTGTATTCGAACGATCACTTCAAACGGGCGGGACATCGCGCCAATTGGAGGACCTGCTCGGTGCGAGCGCGTTGACTTCGCTCCCGAAACTGGCGATTGTCTACGGCAGCCTTCAATGACCATCCTGCCGCCCCCACATGTCCTCCGAAACGCTCGCCGCCGTGCTCCAGCCCATTCCCCGCGATCCGGGCTGGCCGATCGTTGGCAACCTGTTCCAGATCACGCCCGGCGAGGTTGGCCAGCACCTGCTGGCGCGCAGCCGCCACCATGACGGGATCTTCGAACTGGACTTCGCCGGACGGCGCGTGCCGTTTGTCTCGTCGGTGGCGCTGGCCAGCGAGTTGTGCGATGCAACGCGCTTCCGCAAGATCATCGGGCCGCCCTTGTCGTACCTGCGCGACATGGCCGGCGACGGCCTGTTCACCGCGCACAGCGACGAACCCAACTGGGGCTGCGCGCACCGCATCCTGATGCCGGCGTTCAGCCAGCGCGCGATGAAGGGCTATTTCGACGTCATGCTGCGCGTGGCCAACCGGCTGGTGGACAAGTGGGACCGGCAGGGCCCGGACGCCGACATCGCCGTGGCGGACGACATGACGCGGCTGACCCTGGACACCATCGCGCTATCCGGCTTCGGCTACGACTTCGCGTCGTTCGCCAGCGATCGGCTGGACCCGTTCATCGTGGCGATGGTCGGCGCGCTGGAAGAGGCGATGGACAAGCTCACGCGGCTGCCGATCCAGGATCGCTTCATGGGCCGCGCCCATCGCAAGTGCGCCGAAGACATCGCCTACATGCGCAACCTGGTCGACGACGTGATCCGCAAGCGGCGCGCGGCACCGATGCCCGGCATGGATCTGCTGAACCTGATGCTGGAAGCGCGCGATCCGGAAACCGACCAGCGGCTCGATGACGCGAATATCCGCAACCAGGTCATTACCTTCCTGATCGCCGGCCACGAGACCACCAGCGGCCTGCTGACCTTTGCGCTGTACGAGTTGCTGCGTAACCCCGGCGTGCTGGCGCAGGCCTATGCCGAGGTGGATGCCGTGCTGCCGGGCGACGCGCCGCCCGGCTACGCCGACCTGGCGCGCATGCCCGTGCTCGACCGCATCCTCAAGGAGACGCTGCGCCTGTGGCCCACCGCCCCGGCATTCGCGGTGGCGCCGTTCGAGGATGTGGTGATCGGTGGCCGCTATCACCTGCGCAAGGACCGCCGTGTCTCCGTGGTGCTGACGGCGCTGCATCGGGACCCCAAGGTGTGGGCGAACCCCGAGCGCTTCGATATCGACCGCTTCCTGCCGGAGAACGAGGCGAGGCTGCCCGCGCACGCCTACATGCCGTTCGGGCAGGGCGATCGCGCCTGCATCGGCCGGCAGTTCGCGCTGACCGAGGCCAAGCTGGCGCTCGCGCTGATGCTGCGCCACTTCGCCTTTCACGATCCGCATGACTACCAGTTCCGGCTCAAGGAAACCCTGACGATCAAGCCCGACAACTTCGTGCTGCGCGCACGGCGGCGGCGGGCGCACGAGCGCATCGTGACAAACGTGGCGGCCCCGGAAGCGACCGGTGCAGCGCAGGCGGAGGTACGCGGTCATGGCCAGTCGCTGACGGTGCTGTGCGCGTCATCGCTGGGCACCGCGCGTGAGCTGGCCGAGCAGATTCACGCGGGCGCCGTGGGCGCGGGATTCGACGCCAGGCTCCAGGATCTGGACGAGACCGTCGGCGCGTTGCCGGTGTCGGGCCTTGTCGTGATCGTCGCCGCCACCTACAACGGCCGCGCGCCGGACTCCGGCCGCAAGTTCGAGGCGATGCTCGATGCCGAGGCGGCGCAGGGCTATCGCGCGGCAGGCTTGCGGCTGGCGCTGCTCGGCTGCGGCAACTCGCAATGGGCGACGTACCAGGCATTCCCGCGCCGGGTGTTCGATTTCTTTACGGCCGCCGGCGCGGTGCCACTGTTGCCGCGCGGCGAGGCCGACGGCAATGGCGACTTCGACCAGGCGGCCGAGCGCTGGCTCGCGCAGCTCTGGCAGGCGCTGCAGGCCGAAGGCGCGGGCGATGGTGCGAGTGCAGGAGGCGCGGGCCTCCAGGTCCGGCTGCGCAGCATGGCCGCGATCCGTGCCGACACCCTGCCGGCTGGCACGCAGGCGTGCACGGTGCTCTCGAACACCGAGCTTGTGAACGACCCAAGTGGCCTGTGGGATTTCTCGATCGAGGCGCCGCGGACTTCCACGTGCGACATCCGGCTGCAACTGCCGCCGGGCGTGACCTATCAGGCCGGCGATCACCTGGCCATCTGGCCGCAGAACGAGGCACGGCTGGTGGAGGCGTTGTGCGAACGGCTCGACCTCGATCCGGGCGCCATGGTCACGCTGTCCGCGCCGCCCGGCGCCGGCCGCGGGTTGCCCATCGGCGAGGCGCTGCCAGTCGGCCAGTTGCTGACGCATTTCATCGAGCTGCAGGATGTGGTGTCGCGCCAGACCTTGCGCGGATTGCTGCAGGCGACGCGCTGCCCGTTCACGCGGCAGGCGCTGGAGCAACTGGCGTCTGACGATCCGGAACGGGGCTACGCGGCGCAAGTGGTGGCACGGCGATTGGGCGTGCTGGACGTGCTGACCGCGTATCCCGCCATCACGCTGACGCTGCAGGGCCTGCTGGCCTGCGCGGTGCCCATGCGGCCACGGTTCTATTCGATCGCGTCATCGCCACGGGTATCGCCGGACGTGGCGACGCTGCTGGTTGGCACGGTCTGGGCGCCGGCGCTGTCCGGACGCGGGCAGTTCCGGGGCGTCGCGTCGACGTGGCTGCAAGGCCTGGCGCCCGGCGCGCGTGTGGCGGCATCCGTGCGCACGCCGAATCCGCCGTTCGCGCCGGAGGCCGACCCGGAAGTGCCAATGCTGCTGATCGGTCCGGGCACGGGTATCGCACCGTTCCGCGGCTTCCTGGAAGAGCGCGCCGCCCAGCATGCGGCGGGGCAGGCGGTGGCGCCCGTGCAGTTGTACTTTGGCTGTCGCCACCCGGACCATGACTGGCTGTATCGCGACGAGATTGCCGGATGGGCCAGCGCCGGCGTGGCCGAGGTCCACGCGGCGTACTCCGTGGTGGAGGGCGCACCGCGCTATGTGCAGGATCTGCTCTGGCAGCGGCGGCAGGATGTCTGGGCACGATTGCAGGCCGGCGCGACGGTCTATGTCTGCGGCGACGGACGCCGCATGGCGCCGGCGGTTCGCCAGACGCTGATCGACATCGGCGCGGAGCAGGGCGGGATGACGGCGGACGGCGCCTCCGACTGGTTTGCGACGCTGGTCGCGCAGGGGCGGTATCGGCAGGACGTGTTTAACTGACCCGCTCATTTTCTTACTCACTCACGCGTTGCCGTCGAGCACTGCCGGCGGGCTTCCACGGATTCGGGCTATCGGATGCGGCCTGGCTGGCGGCTGGTAGCGGGGCGGCAGCGCGGCTGGTGACGAGGTGGCAGCCGGGTTGGCAGCGGGTTGGCAGAATTCCACGGATCATTGTCAGCCGGCCACCCGGCCCGCGCCTTACGCTGGGAACCATCCCCCTCTCGTCCGGAGACCCCCGATGGCTATCCCCGCGATGCGGCAAGCGCGCGTGCTGGCGCTCTGTCAGGCGCTCTATACCGCAGCACTATCCGTCGACCTGACCCTGACCGGGCTGGTCGGCTACACCCTGGCGCCTGACAAGGCGCTCGCCACGCTGCCGTTCGCGCTGATCACCGTCGCGTCGGCGCTGACTGCCATCGCGGCGGCTTTTCTCATCGAGCGGCTGGGCCGGCGCTTCGCGTTCTGCCTCGGCGGGCTGGCGTGCACGATCGGCGGGCTGGTCTCGGTCTGGGCGATCTATCGCCATCACTTCCTCCTGTTTTGCGTCGGCACGGCGCTGGTTGGCGTGTTCCAGGCGTTCGCGCGGTTCTACCGGCTGGCCGCCGCCGATGCCGCGCCGGCACCGGACAAGCCGCGCGCCATCTCGGTGGTGCTGACCGGTGGCGTGGTGGCTGCGGTGTGCGGCCCCGCCATCGCCGCGTGGAGCGTGGACATGATGCAGCCGCTGCCGTTCGCCGGCGCCTATCTGGTGGTGGCGGCCTTCGGCGTACTGACCGTGCTGCTGCTGGCCATCGCCTATCGGGACCCCGCATCGCTGGCGGCCACCACGGCCGGGGACGGCCTGCCTGCGCGACCGCTGGGCGAGATCGTGCGTCAGCCGGTGTTCGTCGCCGCGTTTGCCAACAACGGCATCGGCAACGCCGTGATGATGTTCATGATGACGGCCACGCCGATTGCCGCCGTGGCGTGTAACCACACGATCACGCAGGGCGCGCAGATCATCGAATGGCATCTGGTCGGCATGTACGCGCCATCGTTCTTTTCCGGCTGGTTGTTGCAGCGCTTCGGCAACCCGGTGATGCTGATGAGCGGCATTGCGCTGTCCGCGCTGGCGTCCGTGGTGGCGCTGTGCTCGACCTCGCTGCCGGCGTTCTATGTGGCGCTGCTGTGTCTTGGCGTGGGCTGGAACTTCATGTTCGTGGGCGGCACGACGTTGCTGGCCGGCAGCTATCGCACCGCCGAGCGCGCCCGCACGCAGGCCGCGAGCGAGTTTTCCGCAGCCGTGCTGACCGCGCTCGCCACGCTGGCGGCGGGGCAGGTGCTCCATCACTGGGGCTGGAGCGCCGTGAACCTGGCCGTATTCCCGGCGCTGCTGCTGGCGCTGGTCATGACGGCAGGCTGGCAACGCCATGCACGGCGCCAACAGGCAATGGCCGTGGCGGCCTGAAGCGGGAGGTATGATCGACACGACGCGCGCCGGCTGACGGGGACGCCCCCGACACAGCCGGCGATCGCCATTCCGACCGCCCCGATGTCCCCGAGTCGCCCGAGGCCAGCCCGGGGCCACTCACTTTCGCCGAATCGCCATGCCATCCGACCTGCACCTCGTCTCCGAATTGCCGCGCGTCGTGGTGATCGTCGCGCCTGATCCCGCGCAGGAACTGGACGTGACCGGGCCCACGGCGGTATTCGGCGCCGCCAACAAGCTCTCCGGCCGACCGCAGCCTCCTTACGAGGTGCACGTGGTCAGCGTCAGCGACGATGCCATCGTGCGCACGGAGAGCGGCTTGCGGATGCTGGCGGACGCGCCTTATTACCAGATCGTCGACAAGATTGGCCGGCCGATCGATACGCTGCTGATCTCGGGCGGCTCCGGTCATGCCCGGGCCGCCGACGACGCGCGGCTGATCGACTGGATCCGCGCGCAGGCCCCACGTGTGCGGCGGTTGGGGGCCGTGTGCACGGGCGCGTTCGTGCTGGCGCGCACCGGGCTGCTCGACGCGCAGCGCGTCACCACGCACTGGCGCCACGCCGGCCGGCTGGCGGATTGCAATCCGAGGCTGACCGTCGATGCGGACCCGATCTGGATTCGCGCCGGGCGCTTCTACACGTCGGCGGGTGTCACGGCGGGGATGGATCTCTCGCTGGCGCTGGTCGAGGAAGACCTGGGGTACGCCGTGTCGCTGGAGGTCGCGCGAGAGCTGGTGCTGTTCCTGCGGCGGCCCGGCAACCAGGCGCAGTTCTCCACGTCGCTGCGCGCCCAGGCCGCGGAAAGTCCGGAGCTGCGCGCACTGCAAGGATGGATGGCCGACAACCTCGGCGGTGACCTGTCGGTGGGTGTGTTGGCCGAGCGCGTGGCGATGAGCCCGCGCAACTTCGCGCGCGTGTTTGCGAAGCAGGTCGGCGAGACCCCGGCGCGCTACGTCGAGCGGCTACGGGTGGAGGCGGTGCGGCGGCTGCTGGAAGGCAGCGACCGCAGGCTGGAAGGGATTGCCCGCGCCACCGGATTTGGCAACGCGGACATCATGCGGCAGGCATTCCTGCGGCATGTGCAGACCACGCCCGAGCGCTATCGGGCGGCATTCAAGGCCGGGCAGGGCGGCGACCTGGCGGCCTAGCTGACAGTTTTTTCCGAGCGCCGCCGAACGTCGCCAAACGCCGAGCGCCGGACGGCGCGAGTTGCCGGCAGGCAGCGCCGCCGGCAACCCTGTCCGCGCTTAGCGGGCGCCCTGCAGCGCCGCGATCCGCGACTCGATCGGCGGGTGGCTGGAGAACAGCGCCAGCCACGACTTGCCGCCCGAGATGCCCATGGCCTGCATGTTCTGCGGCAGGCCGTCGGCGTCCAGACCACCCAGGCGGCGCAAGGCGGCGACCATTGGCGTGGGCGTACCCATCAGCCCGGCGGCGCCGGAATCGGCACGGTATTCGCGATGACGCGAAAACGCCGCGACGATGATGCTGGCCAGGATGCCGAACACGATCTCGCAGATCACCACGGTCACCATGTAGCCGATGCCGGGGCCGCTCGACTCCTCGTCATTGCGGCGCAGCCACGAATCCACGAAGTAGCCGACCACGCGCGCCATGAAAATGACGAACGTGTTCACCACGCCCTGGATCAGCGTCAGTGTGACCATGTCGCCATTGGCGATGTGCGCCACTTCGTGCGCCAGCACGGCCTCCACCTCGTCATGGGACATCGACTGCAGCAAGCCGGTGGACACCGCCACCAGCGAGCTCTTCTTCGATGCGCCCGTGGCAAAGGCGTTCGGCTCGCCCTCGTAGATGGCGACTTCCGGCATCGGCAGGCCGGCCCGGGTCGCCAGCTTTTCCACGGTCTGGACGAGCCAGAGTTCCGTGCTGGTGCTCGGATGCGTGATGACCTGTGCACCCGTCGACCATTTGGCGATGGTCTTCGACATGAGCAGCGAGATGAACGATCCGCCGAAACCCATCAGCGCGGCGAAGACCAGCAGCATGCCGAGGTTGAGGCCGTTGGCGGTCAGGAATCGGTTCACGCCCAGCAGGCTGGCCGTGAAGCTGAGAACAAGCATGACGGCGATGTTGGTCGCCAGGAAAAGGAGAACGCGTTTCATAGTGGTGGGGCAAGACTCGAAAGGACGCGGACAGGCCGCAAGAGCGCGCGGCACGTTGCGACGCGCCACACGACACACAGATGCGCGGACCGAAGGCCGCGCGAAAGAGGATCAGCCGCGCGGCGGGCGCGGCAGGCGGGGAAGGTCGGGGTCTGGCAGGGCTGTGCCGGCGTAGTGCGGCAAGGCGCTCCGGCCGTTGGGCGCGGCCACGCGCGGCAGCGGCGCGGGCAGCAGTTGCTCGGCAAAGTCGGCACCCGGGGGCGACGGCTCCGCGTTGTCGGCGGGATAGGGGGATTCGCCCGATTCGGCCGGCGTGACGAAGTCAGCCTGGTCGGCCTGCACGGCTTGTACAGCTTGTACGGCGAGTTCGATCACCGCCGTGTTGGCATTGGCCTGCGTGGCCGGCGATGCCTCGGCCTGCGCGCTCGCCACCCTGGCCGCAGGCGCGCCAGCACGCATGGCCGTGTCTGCCCAGGCCTGCAGCGGCAGGAAGGCAAGCAGCACGATCATCAGCAGGAAGCGGAGCGATTGCACGGGGGCGTGTCACGTGGGGACGACATCGATGGCGTCGATTCTACAGGATGGCGCCGCCAGCCATCGGCCGGAAAAGTGCGCTATCCGATGATTCTCAACGCCGCCCGGGTGCCCCACCACGCAGCCTCCTCGAACACGGAAAGGCCGGACAGGTCGGCATGGGCAAACTGGATGCGGCCATCCGCCTGCCGCAGCGCGGCGGCGCCGGGATTGGTCAGGAATCCTGGCACCGGTGTGGCCATGGCATGGCCGCGTGCGGTGATCTCCACTGCATCGGCATGGCGCCAGAAGTCGCGCCCATAGACCTCGCGGAGGTCCGTGACGGCGAGGTCCAGCAACGCGGCCGGCGCGGCATCGGCCAGCCAGCGGCGGACGGCGTCAGGCGAGGCCGGCGAGGTGGACGGTGAGCTCGACGATGAGGTGGCCGGCACGCCTGACGCGGCGTCCAGCGGGCAATAGGCGGTGAAGGCGGTTTCCGCCGGCCGCGCCTGCCGGATCCACTGGTGCGTCGCCACGACGTAGCCAAGCCCGCGCGATCCGTGCACGACGTTATCCCAGGCCAGCGGCACGCCGGCCGCCTCGGCGGGAAACCCGCGCAGATGAAACGAGGACACCAGCCAGGGTGCGTGCGGGCGCAGGTGGGTGGCCGGGTCGAAGCCGAACGCCGCCAGCGGCACCACGCGCGCGGCCACGTGAAGCGGCATCGCACAGATTACGCGGCGGGCGCGCAGGCGATAAGACTTCGGTGGCCGGCCGACGCCGTCGGGCCAATACACGCAGCGCACGCTGACACCGTCGCCCGCCTCGTCAACGCGTACCGCCAGACCGGGCCGTCGCCAGCTGCGTGCGGTGCCGTCGGGTGCGTCGCCGACCGTGCCGCTCCCCGGGCCACCATCGGCGCCGCGCCCAGCGCCCCGAAGCGCGTCGATGCGCGCCGACAGCCGCGTGACGATGCCATGCAGGCCGTCCGGCCACGTCAGCACGGCGCCGTCCGCCGCGTTGCGCGCATGGCCGCCACGGCTGGCGAAGTAGTGCAGTCCGGCCCAGGCCGACACTACGTCGGCTCCGGCGCCGTAGTCGTCGCGGCAGCAATAGTCGGCGTACCAGTGCAGCGTCGGCGCGGTGAAGCCTTCGGCGACCAGCCACTGGCGGAAGGTCTGACGGTCGAGTGCCGTCCATGCCGGATCGCGCGACGCCAGCGCGAGGGGAATCGCGAACACCTTGCGGCCATCGCTTCCCGTCGCGTGACGCAAGGCGTCCATGCGGGCAAGAAAGCGCTGGTGCTGGTCGTGAGACGCGTCGCTGTCGGGAAGCAGCCCGCCCTGCCATCTGCCGTCGAAGAACAGCCGTTCCTCCGGAGCATGCACGACCACGCGTTCGTCAAAGCGCGGGCGGGCATCGAACGGATCGCGCTCGATGACGCCGATATCGGCCAGCATCTCGCGCACGTGTGTCGATTCAGCCGACGGCAGCGGCAGGTAGTGCGCGCCGCGCGGATAGGCGATGTCGCCGAACTGGCCGCCCGCTGCATTGCCGCCGAACTCGGGCCCATCGACCATGACGACATCACGCAACCCGGCGCGCGCCAGCTGCCATGCGGCGGACAGCCCGGCCACGCCGCTGCCGAGGATCGCCACTTCGCAGCGAAGCTCGCCGTCCGGCTCGGGCCACTGGCGCACATCGCGCAGTGCGTGGCCTTCCGCCATGCCCGGGCGCAGCACCACGGGCACCGGCTCGCGCAGCCCCAGCCCGGCGAGGAAGCGGCCGGCCTCGTCGCCAAGGCGGTCGCATCCGGCCAGGGCCGTGCCGGCGGCGGCGATCAGGAAGCGGCGGCGGTCCATCCCGGCTCGGATCGGGGCGACAACGATTCAACAGGCACGGGCACGGCGCAACGCAGTCGGGCGGGCCGCGACGTGCCGGGCGAGAACTTAGCGAATGACATTGCGCCAGTCTTCCTCGAAGTCATGCACGAGGGTTTGTTCGTTGAGGCGATTGGCCGCGCCGGCGCGCGGCGCCATGTCGGCCGGAAAGCGGAACATCAGCGCCGTGGTGTCGGCATCGAGAAATTTCATCGGCACGTCGTAGCGCGCGGGCGGGGTGTAGTCGGCGCGCTTGCCGGCGAGGATGAAGCCCCATTCGCCGAACGACGGCACGTAGGTGTGGTACGGCCAGGTGTGCAGGCCGGCTTCGCGCAGCGTGGCGTCGATGTCCCAGAAGGAGCGCGGCGCGTAGTAGGGCGAGGTGGACTGCACCACCGCGTAGCCCTTCTCGGCCAGGTGGCGCGCCAGCAGCCGGTACATCGGCACCGAGTACAGTTTGCCGAGGCCGAAGTTGGACGGGTCCGGCAGGTCGACGATGATCGCGTCGAAGCTCTCGCGGTTCTGTTCGAGCCATTGCGCGGCGTCGGCATTGACGACGGTGACGCGGCGATCGGTCAGGGAGTCATGATTCAGCGCCCGCAGCGGAGCGCTGCGCGAAAACAGCGTGGTCATCGCCGGGTCCAGGTCCACCAGGGTGACATGCTCCACGTGGCCATACTTGAGGATCTCGCGCAGCGCCAGCCCGTCGCCGCCGCCGATCACCAGCACGCGGCGCGCCCACGGCAGCGCCTGCATGACCGGATGGACCAGCGCCTCGTGGTAGCGGTGCTCGTCGCGCGAGGAAAACTGCAGGTTGCCGTTGATGTAGAGCCGCAGGTCGTCCTTCCAGCGCGTGATGACCAGCCGCTGGTAGGGCGTGGTCTCGCTGTGGATGATTTCATCGCCGAACAGCCCGCGTTCCGCCCAGCGTGTCAGGTGGTTCGATCCGGCAAAGCCGGCCGTCAGCAGCGCCAGCACGATGCCGGCGCGCAGCGATCGCGTGGCGATGTGGGACACCTCGTCGCGAAAGATGCGCAGCGTGAACAGCGCCACCGCCACGTTGAGCATGCCGAACAGGAATCCGGTACGCGACAGCCCCAGGCGCGGGGCGAGGACCAGCGGGAACACCAGCGACACCGCCAGCGCGCCGAGGTAGTCGAACGTCAGCACGCGGCTGACGAGGTCGCTGAACTGGGCCTTGCGGGCGTTGAGGACCCGCATCACCAGCGGAATCTCCATCCCGACCAGCAACCCGATCACGAACACCAGCGCATACAGCGCGGTCCGGAACGGGGCGGAGAGCCACGCGAACACGACGAACAGCAGCGCCGCGGAAATCCCGCCGAGCAGGCCGACCAGGATCTCGATGTCGATAAAACGCGACAGTACGTCCTCGTCCTTCACATAGCGCGAGAGCCAGGAGCCCACGCCCATGGCGAACAGGTAGCAGCCTATGATGGAGGAGAACTGGAGGATGGAATCGCCCAGCAGGTAGCTGGACAAGGCGCCGGCGATCAGTTCGTAGCCCAGCCCGCAAGAGGCGACGATCAACACCGAAAGAACGAGGGTACGGTCGCGCATGGGGCGGCGGTCGCAACAGGAGATCAGCCGGCCGTGCGAGGCGACCGGTATGTCAAGAATCTGATATTGGAAAAAATGCGACTGCGGCTATACTCTGCCGCGCAGTTCCGCATCGCGAAGGACCGGATACAACCACCACCACGTCGACTACGAAGGGCCGGCACGGCAACCCGAACCATGCAACCAATCTATGCCTACGTCGAGCACTTGCTGGCAAGCCTTGTGCTGCTGGTCGTGTTCGTCGGAGTCTACACCAGGATCACGCCGTTCCACGAGTTCACGCTGATCCGCCAGGGCAACGTTGCCGCAGGGCTTTCGCTGGCCGGGAGCACGCTGGGCTTTTGCTTCACGCTGTCCTCCAGCATCCAGCATAACGACACCTTCCTGATGTTCCTGGTGTGGTCGCTGGGCGCGCTGGTGGTGCAGGCCGCCGTCTATGCGGCCCTGACGCGCGCGCTGCCTGACATGGACGCTGCCATCGAATCCAACAACATCGCCATGGGCGGCCTGATGGGGACCATTTCGGTGACCGTGGGCGTGCTCAATGCCGCCTGCCTGTCCTGACCGGACGGGCGCCCGGCAGGCATCCCCGGACATCCCGGCACAACCCTGAACATTGCTGAATATCCCCTTAGAGGAGCTGACATGAGCATCGGGTCATTCATCAGGAAGCAGTTCATCGACATCCTCCAGTGGACGGAGGATACGGACGGCGTACTGGCATGGCGCCATCCGATGGAGGACATGGAAATCCAGTACGGCGGCAGCCTGACCGTCCGGGAGTCCCAGGTGGCGGTGTTCGTCAACGAGGGCAAGATCGCGGACGTCTTCACCCCCGGCATGTACAAGCTGACCACCCAGACGCTGCCGGTGCTGACGTACCTGAAGAACTGGGACAAGCTGTTCGAGTCGCCCTTCAAGTCGGACGTCTATTTCTTCAGCACCCGGCTGCAGATCGGCCGCAAGTGGGGCACGCCGCAAGCCATCACCATCCGCGATGCGGACTTTGGCATGGTGCGGCTGCGCGCGTTCGGCCTGTATTCGTACAAGATTGCCGACGCGGCGAAGTTCTACAGCGAGATCAGCGGCACCCGCGCCGAATACACGCGCGACGAGGTGGAAGAGCAGCTGCGCAACCTGCTGATCGCCACGATGACCAGCACGCTGGGCGCATCGTCGGTGCCGTTCCTGGACATGGCGGCCAACCAGGCGCTGATGTCGCAGACGATCCGCGAGAAACTGGCGCCCGAGTTCGAGCGCTATGGCGTGGTGCTGGACAACTTCGCGGTCACCAACGTCTCGCTGCCCGAGGAACTGCAGAAGGCGATCGACACGCGCATCTCGATGGGGATGATGGGCGATATGACCCGGTACACGCAGTACCAGGTGGCCAGCTCGATCCCGCTCGCCGCGCAGAACGAAGGCGGCGTGGCCGGCCTGGGCGCGAGCCTGGCGGCCGGCGCGGTGATGGGTCAGGCGATGGCTGGCGGGCTGGCGGGCGGGGTGGCCGGCGCCGCGAGCGGTGCCCCGGGCGTACCCGCGCCTGCGGTGCCAGTGGCCGTAGCTGGCGCGGCGGGGACGGCTGGGGCAACCCCGGCACCCGCCGATGATCCGGCCGCGCGCCTGCAGAAGCTCAAGGAGTTGCTCGACAAGAGCCTGATCTCGCAAGCGGAGTTCGACACGGCCAAGGCGGAGATCCTCAGGAAGCTGGTCGGCTAATCCTCCCTTATGCAAACGGTCAACTGTCCGGGCTGCGGCGCGGAGGTCAGCTTTCGTTCGTCCGCCGCCGTCATGGCGGTCTGCGAGTATTGCCACAGCACGCTGCTGCGGGAAGCGGACGCCGTCCGCAGCATCGGCAAGATGTCGTCGGTGCTGGAGGACTACACGCCGCTGCAGCTCCATGCCAGCGGCGTATGGCAGGGGCAGGGCTTTGCGCTGGTCGGCCGCATCCAGCTGCGCTATGACGCGGGCCTGTGGAACGAGTGGTATGTGCTGTTCGATGACGGCACCGATGGCTGGCTGGCCGATGCGTCCGGCCAGTACATGCTCACGCGGCGCATGCCGCCGGAGGCCGCCGCCACGGCTTCGGTCAATCCGCTGCCGAAGTTCGAGACGCTCAAGCCCGGCGACGGGCTGTTCTTCGACAAGTACCGCTACGAGGCCGGCGACGTGCGCACGGCGCGCTGCACCGGCGGCGAAGGCGAGCTGCCGTTCCAGGTGGGCGCGGGCTGGACCGCGCAGGTCGCGGACTTCCGCAACGAGGGCCGCTTCCTGACGCTGGACTATGCCGACGGGTATCCGCCATCGGTGTACACGGGCGAGCTGGTCACGCTCGCCGGGCTCAAGTGCCAGTTGCTGCGGGGCGCGGACGAGATCGGCCGCACCGCGGACAAGTATCGCGGCAAGGCCGTGCCGCTCGGCTGCCCGAACTGCGGCAGCCCGATCGCCTATCGTGCGGGCATGGCCAGCTTTGTCGTCTGCCCGAGCTGCCACAGCGAGGTGGATTGCACGACTTCCACCGCCATCGTGCTGGAAAAGCATGCCGAGGTGGAGGCGCTGCAGACCAGCCTGACCCCGGGCGAGGTGGGCACCATCGACGGCAAGCCGTACACGGTGCTGGGGCTCCTGCAATGCATCGATGACGACGAGGACGAGGCGTCCACGTGGGTCGAGTACCTGCTGTTCAACGAGGAAGCCGGACTGCTCTGGCTGGTGGAGCAAGACGCCGGCTGGGACCGCGTGCGCGTGCTGGATACATGGCCGCGTATGTCGACGGCAAAAACGGCGGCCTTCGAGGGCAAGGAATTCCGGCAGGGTTTCGACTACGAGAGCCGCGTGCTCTACGCCGCCGGCACGTTCAACTGGCGGGTTCAGGCCGGCGATACCACGCGGCTGACCGAGTTCGGCGCGCCGGCGCGACGGCTGACGCGCGAAACCAGCGAGACCGAGATCGTCTGGACGCTGTCCACGACCGTGAGCCGGTCGCAGGTGGCGCAATGGTTCAAGGGCAACAAGGCGCTGGCGGAGGCCGCAAGACTGTCGGAGGCCCGGCGGGCCGAGGCGCCGACCGGCGATCTCGCCTATTGCCGCAAGACGGCATGGGGCGTGGCCATCGTGATGTGGGTGTTGAACCTGCCGCTGGCGTTTTTCAATGGGCGCAACTTTGCCGGGCTGTTCGTCGGGACGCTCCTGCTGTGGGCGCCGGTCTGGATCGTCGAGCACTACACGGGCGAGCGGAAATCCGGCCGCGATGGCGATGGTGGCGATGGTGACAGTGACGGTGGTGGTGACGGTGGCGGAGGAGACTGAGCGCGTGCGATTCCTGTTTCTTGTCTATGGCGTGGCCGTGCTGTTCGGGGTCACCTTCTATACGCTGGGCGATGCGTCGGGCGCGCGCGGCCGGGGCTGGTCCGGCAGTTCGGGCTTCAGCGGCGGCAGCGGTGGCTGGTCGTCCGGTGCCGGCCACAAATAAGCGCCGCGATGAATGCCCCCGTGCTTCCTTGTCCACCGATCCTGGGCCGCCACCTGCTGCTCGACATGCAGGGCGTGGCCGCGACGCGGCTGACTGACGCCGCATTGATCGAGCGCGTGCTCTACGACGCCGCGCGCGCAGCCGGTGCCACGCCGGTGGACGGCCGCTTCCAGCATTTCGGGCCGGGGCTTGGCGTGACCGGCGTGCTGCTGCTGAAGGAATCCCATATCAGCATCCACACCTGGCCCGAATATGGGTTTGCGGCGGTGGACATCTTCATGTGCGGCACCGCGCAGCCGGAACTGGGCATTGAAGTCATCCTGGCGGCGCTGTCGCCGACCGTCGCCAACGTGCGCGACCAGGCCCGGGGGCCCGGACTGGCCTGAAGGACCGGGATCATCGCCGCGTACCCACTGCTGCGCCAGGGGCTTTGCGGATGGTCTACACTCCGTTCGTAACCCTGTAATGACTACAGGGATTTGAGACGCGGAGGACATGATCATGCGAATCGGCGAGCTGTCCCGCCACAGCGGCTGTGACGTTGAGACCATTCGTTACTACGAGCGCGAGGGCCTGCTGGATGCGCCGCAGCGCGAGGACAACGGCTATCGCCGCTATGGCGACGGTCATCTCGTCCAGCTCAATTTCGTCCGGCATTGCCGCTCGCTGGGCATGAGCTTGTCCGACGTGCGGCGCCTGCGGGACTTCCAGCGCAATCCCTCGCTGGCCTGCGACGATATCAACACCCTGCTGGATCGCCAGATCGACCAGATTCACGCGCAGCGGCTGGCGCTTGAGGCACTCGAAGGCCAGCTGCGCGCGCTGCGCCACACCTGCGAGAAGCCGAATCCGCATCCCGCCAGCGAGTGCGGCATCCTGCAGAACCTGCAGCAAGCGGCCGAAGGTGCCGCCTGCGAGTGCCATCCGCGGCACTGAATTGCATCGACGGGGCACCCGGGTCTTCCACCAGCCACCTCCGCTCCCGCCGAGAGTGGGGTGCCCGTGCCAGACCGACGCGACGGCCTGTGCTAGCATGACCGCTCGTCACATCGACGTCTTTCCCATATCCCAGACTTTTCTCACGATGTCTTGCGCTCAGCCGTTCGCCGCCTTCGCCCTGGTCCGCACTCCGCGGCCGGCGCACGCGTGCGCGGCGGTGGCGCTTGCCGCCATCGTCACCGACCGCCGGATCAGCGCCCCGCTTGATCCCGCCCGGTTCCCGGCCTGACCGATCCCCACTAAGCGGGTCCCGGCGCCGAACCGGGCCTGAGCCACCGCAGTTTCACCAGCCGGCGCGCCAGTTTCCGCGCCGGATATCGATTTCCCAGCCCACGACGGCCGCCACGCGTCTCGATTCCGCACCCGGCCGCCATTCAGCGAGAGAGGCATTGCCATGGCCAAGTCCGCCAACGTTTCCAACGCCGCGTCTTCCACCCTGTACCTGACCGAACTCGACGTGACCCGCCTGGAGGGCATTGCCAGCCGGGCGGGCACCGCCGAACTCGATGAAATGCTCGATGCGCTGCTGGCGCGTGCGGCGATCGTGCCGCCTGACGCCATCCCCAGGGATGTCGTGACGATGAATTCCCGGATCGTCTGTGCGCTGGAGGGGGAGGCCGCGCCACGCGACTGGACGCTGGTGTATCCGGACGACGCCGATCTGGCGGCCGGACGGCTGTCGGTGCTGTCGCCGGTGGGGCAGGCGCTGCTGGGTACGCGGGCAGGGCAGACGGTGAATTACCGTCTGCCGGACGGCCGGGCGCAGAGCGTGACGGTGATCGAAATTGCCTTCCAGCCCGAAGCCAGCGGCCAGTTCACGCTCTGAACCGGCGGCGAGTTCACGCTCTGAAGCAGCCGCGTACCCACCCCGCACTGGCTACCTGAACCCCGGGCGAACTGGCTTCGCCGGGGTGCCACTTCCGTCTGACCGGTGCCGGCAAGCCTGCCGGCCGGTCGCCAAACCGTGCCGTTCGTCCGCAAGCCCGTCGTTTCACGGCGTGCAACGCACCATTCGTCGCAGCGGTATTTCTCGTTTCCAGCCGACCCACTAACCTTCACTCCGTGCTCGCATGGCAACAAAGATTGCGCATCCGGGCAGCAGTCAGCTGCGTCCATAAAAAAGTAATGATCAGTTGAAGGAGTCCCAGATGAACGCCAAACGTATCCTTGGCGGCGCCCTTGTGTTCGCCGCGTTTGCCGCCTCGGCAGTTGCCATTGCCGCGCCCGCCACGACCAGCAAGGTCGGCAAGTTCGATGTGTATGCCGACGCGTCGCGTACCGGCAAGTTCGATACCTTCTCGGAAGGATCGAAGATTGGCAAGTACGACACCTACACGGATGGTGCTCGCCAAGGCAAGTTCGATACCTTCAGCGAGGGCTCGCGCCAAGGCAAGTTCGATACCTTCAGCGAAGGCTCGCGCACGTTTAGCGGCGAGATCTCCGCGTCGGCACTCGACAATGCCCGTAACGGCGACCTCTATGGCTATCGCGTCTGATTGCCTGTCCTGATGGACATCAGCGGCCACTTCGGTGGCCGCTCAGTTTTCTCTCCCACCTGCGCGACCGACCTCCTCCTTCTCTCTCCGTCGCGCAGGTGATTTTTCCCCTCAGGTTTTTCCCCTCCGCAACGATGCCGGCGTGCCTGCACGACCCAGCACGACCTCCGCTCGACCTCCCGCACGCTTGTTGCCGTACCAAGGCGCCCCGTCTGCGCTGAACTCAGGCTGTACCGCTCTCGCGCCATGTCGACTCGTATCGACTATCAGCGACTTATAGCGATTTGCATGGTTTCGTATGTGCTTCGCCCGGACCTGCTCGCGCCTCCGGCGCCGCTCGCCTTGACGGTGGCGTGACCTACGGTTGCCGCGCGGCGAAGGTGTCGCACTTGCGGATGTCGCCCGTCGTCAGGCCCTGACGCAGCCAGCGCACGCGTTGCTCGCTTGTGCCGTGCGTGAAGGCTTCCGGCACGACATAGCCTTGCGCCTGCCGTTGCAGCCGGTCGTCGCCGATGGCGGCCGCGGCCTTCAGGCCTTCTTCCACGTCACCCGGCTCCAGCAGCGCCTGATTGGCGCGCTGCGCCGTCGCGGCCCAGACGCCGGCCAGGCAGTCGGCCTGCAACTCCATGCGCACCGAAAGCTGGTTCGCCTGCGCTTCGTTCATCCGCCGACGCGCGGCATCCACCTTGCCGGAGACACCCAGCAGGTTCTGCACATGGTGGCCAATCTCGTGCGCGATCACGTAGGCCTGCGCAAAGTCGCCGCCGGCACCAAAGCGCTGGCGCAACTCGTCATAGAACGCCAGGTCGATGTAGACCTTCTGGTCGCCGGGGCAGTAGAACGGCCCCATCGCCGATTGCCCGGTTCCGCACGCGGTGGGCGTGGCACCCGAGAACAGCACGAGCGTAGGCGGCGCGTAGCGGCGATTCAGATCGGTCTCGAAGATGTGCTCCCACGTCCGCTCGGTATTGCCGAGGACCTTGCGCGTGAACACGGTCAGCTGGTCGTTGGCGGCCGGCCGGTGCGCCTGCGATTGCGGCGCCTGTTGCGGCTGGCCCTGGATGACCGAGGCGCCCTGGAAGATCAGCGAGGGATCGATGCCGAAGAAATAGGACGCGGCCAGCGCAATGATGACGGTGCCGATGCCGATGGACTTGCCGCCGATGCCGAATCCGCCGAACCCGCCACCACCGCCGCCACCGCGGCGGTCTTCTACGTTCTGGCTTTCGGCTTCGTCATCGAGACGCATGGGGGCTCCGTCAATGCAGGGTAAAACGGCAGCCACGATTGGCTGCCGGATGCCGGAGCAGTATAGCAACGGCACCTGACGGCCCACATGCTGTGCACAAATCGTTACGTGAAAAAAGGAGCCGTCCGCGACACCCGACGACCAGAGCGCGGACGGCCAGTGAGCAGGGGGTCAGCCTGCCCGACTCAGGGAAAACAAAAGCATGTCGTGCGGTGCCGCGCGCAACAGGCGCATCAGCCGCATCAGGCGGTGGCGGTCTCCCGCGCGGCGTTGCCAATGCCGAACTCCGCATCGAGGCCACCGGCCACTTCCGTGCCGACCTCGGCGACGCGCAGCAGGTTGGTCGTGCCGCCCTGGCCGAATGGCATGCCGGCCGCGATGGTGATCTGGTCGCCGGGCTCCGCGTAGCCTTCCACCAGCGCGGCGCGGGCGGCAGCCTCCACCATCTCGTCCACGCTCTGCACGTCCGGGCTGACCGTCGAATGCACGCCCCACGCAATCGCCAGGCGGCGTGCGATGTCGAGGTTCGGCGTGATGCTGACGATCGGCGCGCACGGCCGCTCGCGCGCGGCGCGCAGCGCGGTGGCGCCGGACGACGTGTAGGTCACCGTCGCCCGGGCGCCGATGATGTGCGTGACTTCGCGCAGTGCCGCGCAGATCGCATCCTGCCGCGTGGAGAGCGGCGCCTCGTGCTGGGCGTCGATCATGTTGCGGTAGAGCGGGTCGCGTTCCACCTCGGTGATGATGCGGTCCATCATCGCGACGGCCGGCACCGGATGGCGGCCGTTGGCGGATTCGGCAGACAGCATGACGGCATCGGCGCCGTCGTAGATGGCGCTGGCCACGTCCGACGCTTCCGCACGCGTGGGCACCGGCGAGTCGATCATCGATTCCAGCATCTGCGTGGCGATCACGATCGGCTTGCCGAGTTGGCGGCAGATGCGCAGGATGCGCTTCTGCACGCCAGGCACGCGCTCGGGCGGCAGCTCCACGCCGAGGTCGCCGCGCGCGACCATCACCGCATCGGAGACGCGCACGATTTCTTCGAGCTGCTGCAGGGCGGCCGGCTTCTCGATCTTCGACAGCACGCCGGCACGGGTGCCGATGATCTCGCGCGCTTCCACGATGTCCGACGGACGCTGCACGAACGACAGTGCAATCCAGTCGGCACCGAGCTCCAGCGCGAACGCGAGATCCTTGCGGTCCTTTTCCGTCAGCGCGGGAATCGAAATCACGGCATCGGGCACGTTCACGCCCTTGCGGTCGGACAGCGTGCCGTTGTTGGCCACGCGCGTGGTGATGCTGCCGCTGGCCACCGATTCGATGTTCAGGCGGACCTTGCCGTCGTCGATCAGCAGCGACTGGCCGGCGCTGGCCGCGCGGAACAGTTCGGGATGCGGCAGGTAGACGCGCGTCGCATCGCCTGGCGTCGGATCACTGTCGAGCACGAATGCATCGCCGGTGCGCACGGCGACCTTGCCGGCCGCGAACGTGCCGATGCGCAGCTTCGGACCCTGCAGGTCCGCCAGGATCGCGATGGGGCGGCCGGTCTCGGCCTCCACGCGGCGCACGGCGTCGTAGCGCGCGCGATGATCCTCGTGGGTGCCGTGGCTGAAGTTCAGCCGGAACACATCGGCCCCGGCATCGAACAGCTGGCGGATCACCGCGCTGTCCGTGCTGGCGGGACCGAGCGTGGCAACGATCTTGGCTTTGCGCTGGCGTCTCATCTTGTCTCCTCTTCCATTCTCGGACGGCACGCCTCTCGCGTGCCGATATTGCTGGGGACGCGCGATACCCGGATCAGACGATCAGGATCGCGCGGAAATCGTTCACGTTGGTACGCGTCGGGCCGGTGACGATCAGGTCGTCCACGCCCGCGAAGAAGCCGTAGCCATCGTTGTTGTCCAGATGCGCGCGGGCCGACAGGCCGCGTGCGGTCGCGCGCGTCAGCGTGTCGGGGCCCAGCAGCGCGCCGGCGTTGTCTTCGGAGCCATCGATGCCATCGGTGTCGCAGGCAATCGCATGCACGCCGGGCAAGCCATCCAGCGCCACGGCCAGTGACAGCAGGAACTCGGCGTTGCGGCCGCCGCGGCCATTGCCGCGCACGGTGACGGTGGTTTCGCCGCCGGACAGGATCACGCACGGCTTGGAGAATGGCTGGCCATGGGTGGCCACCTGGCGGGCGATGGCGGCATGCACTTCGGCCACGTCGCGCGCCTCGCCCTCGATGCTGTCGGACAGGATGTGGGCGGTCAGGCCCAGTTCGCGTGCGCGCGCGGCGGCAGCTTCGAGCGACTGCTGCGCGCTGGCCAGCGTCACGCTGCGATGGCCGGCAAAGCGGGCATCGCCGGGCTTCGGTGTTTCTCCGGCACCGCTCTCCAGGTGTTGGCGCACGTTGGCGGGCACATCGATGCCGTACTTGGCGATGACCGCGAGCGCGTCGGCGCACGTCGTGGCGTCCGGCAGCGTCGGGCCGCTGGCGATGAGCGTGGGGTCGTCGCCGGGAATATCGGAGATCAGCAGCGTTTCCACGCGCGCCGGCGCGCACGCCAGCGCCAGTCGGCCGCCCTTCAGCGCGGAGAGATGCTTGCGCACGCAGTTCATTTCGCCGATGCTCGCGCCGCTCCTGAGAAGCGCCTTGTTCACGGCCTGCTTGTCGGCCAGCGAGAGACCCGGCGCGGGCGCCGCCAGCAGCGCGGAGCCGCCACCGGAGATCAGGCACAGCACGAGGTCGTCCGCGGTCAGGCCTTGCACCAGTTCCACCATGCGCTGCGCGGCGCGCTGGCCCGCGGCGTCCGGCACCGGGTGCGCCGCTTCGACGACTTCGATGCGCCGGCAATCGGCACCATGGCCGTAGCGTGTGACCACCAGCCCGGACAACTCGCCTTGCCAGTGCGCTTCCACGGCCTGCGCCATGGCCGCGGCGGCCTTGCCGGCGCCGATGACGATGGTGCGCCCCCTGGGTGGCTGCGGCAGGTGCGGCGGCAGGCAATGGCTCGCGCTCACGGCGGCCACGGCGGTATCGAACAGGTCGCGCAGCAGCGCGCGGGCGTGGCGGGGTTCGCGATAGTCGGGCGTGCCGGGCTGGCGCTCGGGCGACAGCAAGGCGGCGTTGGCATCGGTGGCAAACATGTGGGGTCCTGATGGGATGCAAATCCCGCGCGTGACACGCGGGAAGAACGGCATCCGCCGACGTGGCGCGCATCGCGCGCGGCCACGTCGGCGGGCAGGGCAGGGACTACGGGAGCTGCAGGGACTACGCGAGTGAGATGCTTACTTCGCGCCCTTGGCGATGTCGTGGTTCGACATGATCTCGATCGCGCGGCACAGCGCCGAGTGGTCGAGCTTGCCGAAGCCGTTGGCCGCGCACGCGTTGAACAGTTCCTGCGCGGTCGACGTGTTCGGCAACGACACGCCGAGGGCCTTCGCACCCTGCAGCGCCAGGTTCAGGTCCTTCTGGTGCAGTTCGATGCGGAAGCCCGGATCGAAGGTGCGCTTGACCATGCGTTCGCCGTGCACTTCCAGGATGCGCGATGCCGCGAAGCCGCCCATCAAGGCCTGGCGCACCTTGGCAGGATCGGCGCCCGCCTTCGAGGCGAACAGCAGCGCCTCCGACACGGCCTGGATATTCAGCGCCACGATGATCTGGTTGGCCACCTTGGTGGTCTGGCCGTCGCCGTTGCCGCCGACCAGCGTGATGTTCTTGCCCATCAGGTCGAACAGCGGCTTCACCTGGTCGAACGCTTCGGCGGGGCCGCCCACCATGATCGTCAGCGACGCGGCCTTGGCGCCCACTTCGCCGCCGGAAACCGGAGCATCCAGGTACGACGCGCCCAGCTTGTTGATGCGCGCGGCGAAGTCCTTGGTGGCGATCGGCGAGATCGAGCTCATGTCTACCACGATCTTGCCGTAGCTGGCTTCCTTGCCGGCGGTCTTGAACGCGGCGGCCACGCCCTTGTCGGCGAACAGCACGGCCTCGACGTGCGGGGTGTCCGGCACCATGATGATGATGATGTCGGCGCGCTTGGCTACTTCCTCGGCGCTGGTGCAGACCGTCACGCCGGCATCGACGAGTGCCTGCGGCGCGGGGTTGACGTCGTGCACGAACAGCGTGTGCCCGGCGCTGCGCAGGTGGCCCGCCATCGGCGCGCCCATGATGCCCAGACCGATAAAGCCGACGTTACGTTGGTTTGCCATGTGATGTCTCCTTGAAGGGTATGAATCTGTTTTTCCGGGGATGCGGGAATGCGGGGCTCACTGCACGCCGTGCGCGGCGCGCCAGCCGAGGCCGGCTTCCGTGGTGGTCTTCGGCTTGTACTCGCAGCCGATCCAGCCCGCGTAGCCGATCTCGTCGAGGAACTTGAACAGGTACTGGTAGTTCAGTTCGCCCGTGCCGGGCTCGTTGCGGCCGGGGTTGTCGGCCAGCTGCACGTGGCGGATCTTCGGCAGGTTGGCGCGGATCGTCGCGGCGATCTCGCCTTCCATGCGCTGCATGTGATAGATGTCGTACTGCACGTAGAGATTGGGCGCGTTGACCTGGCCAATCAGGTCCACCGCCTGCTGCGTGCGCGAGAGGAAGAAGCCGGGGATATCGAACGTGTTGATCGGCTCGATCAGCAGGTCGATCTGCTCCTTCGCCAGCGCATTGGCGGCGAAGCGCAGGTTCTCCACGAGCGTTTCGCTGGCCTGCTCGCGCCGCACGTTCTGCGGCAGGATGCCGGCGAGGCAGTTCAATTGACTCACCCCCAGCACCTTTGCGTACTGGATGGCTTCGCCCACGCCGTCCTGGAACTCGCCGACGCGGTCCGGATGGCAGGCGATGCCGCGCTCGCCGGCTTCCCATTTGCCCGCGGGCAGGTTGTGCAGCACCAGGTCAAGCTGGAAGCGGCTCAGGCGGTCGGCGATCTGGTCCGCATGGAACGCGTACGGGAACAGGAACTCCACGCCGCGGAATCCCGCGCGGGCGGCGGCCTCGAAGCGGTCCATGAAGCCGACTTCGTTAAACAGCATCGTCAGGTTGGCTGCGAGCTTTGGCATTGTTGGTCTCTCTCGGTGATGGTGTTGCGGCAATGCTTACCCCTCCCGCGCGGGCGGGAAGGGTAAAGGGTGAGGCGGGTCTCGTCAGGCCGGTCGGATGGCGATCCGCCGGCGCGGTAGCCCTCAGGCGTTGACGGTTTCCTCGACCAGGATCGCCTCCTCGGCGTCATCCAGGTCTTCGATGGGCTCGAACTCGTTGATGTTGTCGATCTCGGTGCCCATGGCGATGTTGGTCACGCGCTCCAGGATCACCTCGACGACCACCGGCACCGAGTACTCGGCCATCAGGTCGCGGGCCTCGGCAAAGGCCGGCGCGATGTCTTCCGGCTTGAACACGCGGATCGCCTTGCAGCCCAGGCCTTCCACCACCTTCACGTGGTCCACGCCATAGCCTTCGAGTTCCGGCGCGTTGATGTTGTCGAACGCGAGCTGCACGCAGTAGTCCATCTCGAAGTTGCGCTGTGCCTGGCGGATCAGGCCCAGGTACGAGTTGTTCACCACCACGTGGATGTACGGCACCTTGAACTGCGCGGCGACGGCCAACTCCTCGATCATGAACTGGAAGTCGTAGTCACCGGAGATGGCCACGACGTCCGATTCCGGCGACGCGGTCTTCACGCCGATGGCGGCCGGGATCGTCCAGCCCAGCGGGCCGGCCTGGCCGCAATTGATCCAGTGACGCGGCTGGTTCACCGAGAGGAACTGCGCGGCGGCGATCTGCGACAGGCCGATCGTCGAGACGTAGCGCACGTCGCGCGGGAAGTACTGGTTCATCTCGCGATACACGCGCTGCGGCTTGACCGGCACGTTGTCGAAGTCGCTCTTGCGCTTCATGGTGCGGCGGCGCTTCTGGACGTCGGCCACCCAGGCCTTGCGGCACGGCAGGCGGCCGGCCATCTTCATTTCGCGGGCGACTTCCACGAACAGTTCCAGCGCAGCGCCGGCGTCGGACACGATGCCCAGGTCCGGGCCGAACACGCGGCCGATCTGGGTGGGTTCGATGTCCACATGGACGAATTTGCGACCCTTCGTATAGACGTCGATGCTGCCGGTGTGCCGGTTGGCCCAGCGGTTGCCGATACCCATCACGAAGTCGGAGGCCAGCAGCGTGGCGTTGCCGTAGCGGTGCGAGGTCTGCAGGCCGACCATGCCGGCTTGCAGCGGGTGGTCATCGGCCAGCACGCCCCAGCCCATCAGCGTGGGCACCACGGGCACGTTGACCAGTTCGGCGAATTCGACCAGCAACTCGGACGCATTGGCGTTGATCACGCCGCCGCCGCACACGATCAGCGGGCGCTCGGCCGCGTTGAGCATGCTGATGGCCTTTTCGATCTGGGCGCGCGAGGCGGACGGCTTGTACGGTTGCAGCGGCTGGTACGTTTCCGGATCGAATTCGATCTCGGCCACCTGCACGTCGAACGGCAGGTCGATCAGCACCGGGCCCGGACGGCCGGAGCGCATCAGGTGGAACGCTTGCTGGAACACCTGCGGCACCAGCGCCGGCTCGCGCACGGTCACGGCCCACTTGGTCACCGGCTTGGCGATCGATTCGATATCGACAGCCTGGAAGTCTTCCTTGTAGAGCCGGGCGCGTGGGGCCTGGCCGGTAATGCAGAGAATGGGGATCGAATCCGCCCAGGCGGAATACAGGCCCGTGATCATGTCCGTGCCGGCGGGTCCCGACGTGCCGACGCAGACGCCGATGTTGCCGGGCTCGGCGCGGGTGTAGCCCTCGGCCATGTGCGAGGCGCCCTCGACGTGACGGGCCAGCAGGTGCTTGATCGTCCCGGTCTTGCGCATGGCGGAGTAGAACGGGTTGATGGCTGCGCCGGGCACCCCGAACACGGTATGGATGCCTTCCTTTTCCAGCACGGCGATGGCTGCGTCGATTGCTCTCATCTTCGGCATGTCTGTCTCCAATTGAAATGGTGGGATTCGTGTTGGAGTTGATGCTATGCCCGCACCGGCCTGTGGATAAACAGAAGGGCGATCAGTTGATTCGATACCTGTGGTTAGGAATGTCGCAGCATCGGTCGATTCGATGTGACTAAATCGGTACGTATCATGGAGTCCCCCACGGCGTGGGGATTGGTCTGTTTTCGTACGGTTTGGCCTATCGGCCGCAGCCGCCGTCGGGCCAAAATAGCGGGTTGTGTTTTGTCACTGCCTTGCCATGTACACCCGGCTGCCGCCCACCTATGAACTGATCGAAGCGCTCCAGACGGCGCCGGCCGCGAAAGCGTCCGAAAGCCGGCTGGCCGTTGTGCTGTGGGCGGGTTTCGTCCTCACGCTGGTGCCGACACTGGTCGGGGGCGGGGCATTGGTGTGGTGGCACCAGGTCCTCGTCCAGACGCCGCCGGTCTGGCTGCCGCAGCTCTTCCACGTGCTGCTGGCGACGAGCGGCGTGTTCTACGTGGCGGCGTGGCTGGCCCGGATGCTGGCGGCGCGTGATGCGCTGCAACATCCGATGCGCTGGCTGTCACGGCGCGTCGATACCGAAAGCGAGATCGAGAACGCCCTGCTGCTGCGCCTCGGCCGAATCTCGTCGCTGCAGCTGCGGGCGCGCCAACGCCGCATCGTCCTGCAGGCGCGCCTGTGGGAAGGCGCCGCGCGGACGGTGGCGCTGGTGCTCGCGCTCGGACCGGCTGCGCTGGTGCTGGCCGATGGCATCGCCGTCACGCCACCCGGCAACGCGCCCGCGCTGGTGGCGATCTATGGTGCCGTGCTGGTGATCGGCGCCGCGTTCGCGCTGTTCGCCCAGCTGCAATGTTGCGGACCGCTGCGGCGGCTTGCCCACGTGCTGGGGGAGGCCGCCGAGATCAACGAGGCGCTGCTCAAGGGGCGCCAGCCGTCACCGTCATCGGCATGAGTGGATGGGCCGCATAGCAGCGCGGGGATGCCCATCGCGTCGCGGATGCCTCACAATGTGCCAGCAGGAGACAAATGGCTTAGCTGGCCCATATGGACAAACTCAAACAAATCGAAGCCTTTATCGCCGTGGTGGAACACGGCAGCATGGCCGCGGCGGCGCTGACGCAGAACGTCACGCCGGTCATGATCGGTCGCCGCATCAATGCGCTGGAAGCGCGCATCGGCGTGAAGCTGCTGCATCGCTCCACGCGCCGTATCGTGGTGACGGAGCAGGGCGCCGCGTTCATGGAGCAATGCAAGAAGGCGCTGTCCGACCTGGACCGCGCCGAGATGCTGATTGCCGAGGGCAAGCACAAGGCCACCGGCCACCTGATCGTGTCGGCGCCGGCGGCGTTCGGCCGCAAGCATGTCGCGCCGCATGCGCCGGCCTTCCTCAAGGCCAACCCGGAGGTGCAGATCTCGTTCAACCTCACCGATCGCGTGGTGGATCTGGTGCGCGAGGGTTACGACGTCGGCATTCGCATTGGCGGCGCGATCGATCCCAATTTCGTGGCCATCAAGCTGGCGACCAACAAGCGCGTCGTGTGCGGTACGCCGGCGTACTTCGCCAGGCACGGTGTTCCCCATACGCTTGAGGACCTGGAGCGCCACAACTGTCTGGCCTTCAACCTTCAGGGTGGCCAGCAGCGCGGGTGGTACTTCCAGCAGAACGGCAAGACGGTGACGGTGCGGGTGAACGGCAATCTGGATTGCAATGATGGCGAGCTGCTGCATCGGTGGACCGGCGAGAGCCTCGGACTGGGATGGCGGTCGACGTGGGAAATCCTGCCGCAACTGGAAAGCGGGGAGCTGATTACGGTACTGGACGAATATGCGCTGCCTGACTACGACATCCTGGCGGTGTACCCGCAGCAGCGGCCGGTGCCGGCCAAGATCCGCTTCTTCATCGAACATCTGAAAGCGGCATTCGCCAAGCCCGGTTACTGGACGGGCCGCAGCGAAGGTTGAATCGGTGGGGGGGGTGGCGTGGGGATGCGCGATGCGCGTCGCACAAAAGAAAAAGCCCGCAGCCATTGCGGTCTGCGGGCAGTCCTTCTTGCGAAGGACGGGGAGAGCCCATGAAGTGCGCCCCCGCAACTTCATGGCGAGAGGAATGATGCGCCCACCCCGTACTCCGCGTCCTTGATGCCGATCAAGCTGGCAGCAATCGCCTAAGCCAGCAACGCGGCCACCAGATCCTTGGCGCGTGCCGCGGCCGGAACTTCCTCAAAGTGCAGCGCATTCTCGACATGCGCCAGGTGCTCCACCATCAGCGCGACGGCACGATCGGCATCGCCGGCGCGCGCGGCCTCGATGAACTCCCGGTGCTCGTCGGATGAGCACGTGGCGTCGCGACGGCTCTGGTACAGCATCGTGATCACCGCACTGCGCATCGACAGCTCGCGCATGATCGCGGTCAGCACATGGTTGCCGACGACTTCCGCCAGCACGATGTGGAAGTCGCCGAGCAGCCGGGTGCGAATCTGCGCATCGTTGCCGGCAAGCGACTTGCGTTCCGCCGACAGGTGTTTGTCGATCCGCTTGTAGTCGGCCGCCGTGGCCTTGGCCACGAACTCGCGCGCCAGTGCCGCCTCCAGGATGCGCCGCACGGCGAAGACTTCCCGCGCCTCTTCGGCGCTTGGCTTGGCCACGAATGCGCCCTTGTCCGGCACGATCTGGATGACCTTGTCCTTGGAGAGCATCAGCAGCGCAGCACGCACCTTGGTGCGGCTGACGCGGTAGACGCTCGCCAATGCCTCCTCGCGCAGCTTGGTGCCGGGTGGCAGCCGGTGCGAGACGATGGCCGCGACGATGTCGTCGGCAATCGCCTCGGCGGTCATATCTGGATCGATGTGCTCGGGCATGGTGTCGCGCGTCGCCTGACGGACCTGCGCGGTGAAGGGAATGACGAGATTCTAGCGCCCCGCCACGGTGCCAGGCAGCGCGGCCGCTACCGGGACTTCCCCACTGGCGTCCGTCATGGCCGCCAGGCCCTCGTCCAGATCGCCGGCGGAGATGGTGCCGTTGAGCACGCCGTGGGCCCGCTCGCGGTCGATATCCTTCTCCCAGGCCGCCACGACCACCGTGGCCACGCAGTTGCCGATCAGGTTGCCCAGCGCACGGGCGATGCCGATGAACCAGTCCACCGACAGCACCAGCACCAGGCCGATGGCCGGGATGGCAGGGTGCGCCGACAGCGTCGCCGCCAGGATCACGATGGCCGAGCCCGGGATGCCGTGCGCGCCCTTGGAGGTCACCAGCGCCACGGCGAGGATGCCCAGCAGATCACCCAGCGCAAGCGGCGTATTGGTGGCTTGCGCGATGAACACGGCCGCCAGCGTCAGGTAGATCGAGAACGCGTCGAGGTTGAACGAGTAGCCGGTCGGGATCACCAGGCCCACCACGGATTTGCGGATGCCCATGAACTCCAGCTTCTTCATCACCTGCGGCAGCACGCTGTCCGACGACGCCGTGCCCAGCACCACCAGCAGTTCGGCCTTGAGGTAGCGAATCAGCTTGATCACCGAGAATCCGCACAGCCGCATGATGCCGCCCAGCACACCCACCACGAAGATCACCACCGCGCCATAGAACAGGATGACCAGGAAGCCGAGCTGCTTGAGCGAGCCGATGCCGTACTTGCCGACCGTGAATGCCACGGCACCCAGCACGCCAAGCGGCGCCAGCTTGATGATGAAGCCCATCATCTTGAACAGCGTGTGGGAAAACGTGTCGATCAGCCTCACGAGGGGCCGGCCGGGTTCACCCACCAGCGACAGCGCGCAGCCAAACAGCACGGAAATCAGGAGCACCTGCAGCACGTCGCCGCTGGCAAAGGCACCCATCACCGTGTTGGGAATCAGCTTGAGCAGGAAGTCCACCGTGCCCGCGCTCTTCACCTTGCCGGCGCTTTCCACGTAGGCGGCCATCGCCGAGGCGTCGAGCGACTGCGGGTTCACGTTCATGCCCGTGCCCGGCTGGAAGACGTACGCCAGGATGATGCCCAGCGCCAGCGCGATCGTCGTGACGATCTCGAAGTACACCACGGCCTTGATGCCTACGCGGCCCACCTTCTTGAGTTCGCCGGCGCCGCAGATGCCGGCCACCACCACGCAGAACACGATCGGGCCGATCAGCATCTTGATCAGCTTGATAAAGGCGTCGCCCAGCGGCTTGAGCTTGGTGGCGAATTCGGGGAACAGCAGGCCAACGACCGTGCCGAGCACCAGGGCGATCAGCACCTGGCCGAACAGGGAACGGGTGAAGCGGGTGTGCAGGCGTGCGCCGGCGGCGCGCTGCGGTTGAACTGCATGCTGCATCGTTGTCTCCGTGCCGGGCCGGTCCATGTCGGGCATGGCAGGCCCTGATCTGATTCAGGAATGCCAGCCGTCACATTGGGACGTGAAGCTGGCCTGACGCATCGTGCAGCGATCGGCCCGGGAGCCTTGCCGCGCGCGGAAAGCCCCCCTGTTGGGGCGGAATCCACGCAATCCACTTGTCGGGACTGGATTGTCCGCAGCGGATTGTCGGTACGTGGAGGCCAATATAGTGCATATCATTTTTGTATGCAATTTTTGAATTCACTGTGCTAACATGAATCGCAGAGAATAGAGCTACGGCACCGGGCGCCAGCCCGGACTGGCGCCACCGCCAGGACCCTCGCGCCGGGCTATCGCCAGACCAGACACCAAAGGCACCAACGAGGCACCACCAGCAGGAGACACGCAATGGCAGCATCCCCGACGCCGTTCGCCGCTGAAGTCGGCACGCGCATCATGACCTGGGCCGATACCCTGGCCGTCCACACCGAGCAGCCCGGCATGCTCACCCGCACGTACCTGACCGATGCGCACCACGGCGCCGCCGCTCAGTTGGCCGCGTGGATGCAGGAAGCCGGCATGACCGTGCGCCGCGACGCCGCCGGCAATGTGATCGGCCGCTACGAAGGCACGTCGCCCGACGCGCCCGCGCTGCTGACCGGCTCCCACTTCGACACTGTGCGCGATGGCGGCCGCTATGACGGCAACCTCGGCGTGATCCTGCCGATTGCCTGCGTGGCGGAATGGAATCGCCAGGGCAAGCGCTTCCCGTTTGCCATCGAGGTCGTCGGGTTTGCCGAGGAAGAGGGCGTGCGCTTCAAGGCCACGCTGCTGGGCAGCCGGGCGATCGCCGGCACGTTCGACACCAGCGTGCTCGACAACGTCGACGAATCCGGCCAGACCATGCGCGACGTGATGCGTGCCGCAGGTTTCGACGCGGCGCAATTGCCCGCCGCCGCGCATGACCGCAAGCAGGTGCTGGCGTTTGTCGAAGTCCATATCGAGCAGGGCCCGGTGCTGCTGAACGAAGGCTTGCCGGTGGGCGTCGTGACCGCCATCTCCGGTGCCACGCGCTATATCGTCGAGCTGGAAGGGCTGGCCGGCCATGCCGGCACGGTGCCGATGGACATGCGGCGTGACGCCGCCATGGCCGGCGCCGAGATCGGCCTTTACATCGAGCGTCGCTGTGGCGGCAAGCCGGGCCTGGTCGGCACGGTCGGCCAGTTCAACGTGCCCAACGGCGCCACCAACGTGGTGCCGGGCCGCGCGGTGTTCTCGATCGACATCCGTGCCGGCGAAGACGCCGAGCGCCAGGCCGCCGTCAACGACGTGCTGGCCGAAATCGAACGCGTGGGCGCGCGCCGCAATGTTCGCGTGCAGGTCCGCAAGACGCACGAGGCCAACAGCGTGCCGTGCGCGCCGTGGCTGCAATCGCAATGGGCCGAGGCCGTCGGCCGCCAGGGCGTGCCGGTGCGGCACCTGCCTTCCGGCGCGGGCCATGACGCGATGGCCATCTCCGCCATCGCCGATGTGGCCATGCTGTTCGTGCGCTGCGGCAACGGCGGTATCAGCCATCACCCCACTGAAATCATGACGTCGGAAGACGCCCAGACGGCCGCGCGCGTGTTCGCCGATTTCGTCGAGCATTTCCAGCGTCCCCACTGAGAGGTCGTTTCAAAAACGATCCTGGCGACGACGACCATCAAAGATTCCCGATATCCGAGAAAAGACATGACCGCACGAGACAACATGAACCCCATCGAGACCACGCTCACGCAGTACATCGACCAACAGCGCCCGCAGCAGGAAGCGTTCCTGGCCGAGCTGGTCAAGGTGCCGTCGGATAACCCGTCCGGCGACTGCGAAGCCCACGGCAAGCGCGCCAAGGCGCTGCTGGAAGGCCTGGGCTTTACCGTCGAAGCCCACAAGGTGCCGGAAGACAAGGTCAAGGCCGCCGGCATGATCAGCGCGACGAACCTGCTCGTGCGCAAGACGTTCGGCAGCGGCGGCCCGACCATCGCCATGAATGCCCACGGCGACGTGGTGCCGCCGGGCCTGGGCTGGACCAAGGATCCGTACGGCGGCGAGATCGCCGACAGCGAGCACGGCCCGGTCATGTATGGCCGCGGCGTAGCCGTGTCGAAGTCGGACTTCGCCACCTATGCCTACGCCGTGCTGGCGCTGATGAACGCCGAGAAGCAGGGCGCCAAACTGAATGGCACGGTGGAACTGCAATTCACCTACGACGAGGAAACCGGCGGCGACATCGGCCCGAAGTTCCTGCTCGACGAAGGCCTGACCAAGCCTGACTACGCGATCTCGGCCGGCTTCTCATATGGCATCACGTCGGCGCACAACGGCTGCCTGCACGTGGAGGTGACGGTCAAGGGCAAGCAGGGCCACGCCGCCATGCCGCACACCGGCGTGGATGCGATCGAAGCCGCCACGCACATCCTGCAGGCCATCTATGGCCTGCGCGCCGAACTGGCCACGCGCAAGTCCAAGGTGCCGGGCATCGACACCGCCACGCTGAATGTCGGCCTGATCAAGGGCGGCATCAACACCAATGTGGTGCCGGACCTCGTCACGTTCCGCGTGGACCGCCGCATGATTCCCGAGGAAATCGGCTTCGACGCGGAAAGCGAAATCCGCGCCGTGGTGGAGCGCGCCGCCAAGGATCGTCCGGGTATCGAAGTGAAGGTGGAACGCATCATCCTGGCCGAGCCGCTGTCGGAACTGCCGGGCGTGGAAAAGCTGATCGGCGCGCTGAAGCAGCGTGCGGAGGCCGTCTTCGGCGTGGAGATCCCGGTGCAGGGCGTGCCGCTCTACACCGATGCGCGTCACTATACGAGCCGCGGCATTCCCACTGTGCTGTACGGCGCGGGTCCGCGCACGCTGATGGAAGCGCGCGGCCATAACTCGGACGAGAACCTGCGCCTGAACGACCTGAACCGCGCGACCAAGGTGGTGGCGCTGGCCCTGTCGGACCTGATGGCCTGATGTTCTGATTCCCTTGTTGTGATTCCGGCCCGCGAGACGCCAGTCCGCGGGCCTTTTTCATTGGGTGCCGGCTTCGAGCGGCTCCGCCAGGCTGACCAGCCAGCGGCGGATGATCCCTTCCTCTTCCGGCGACAGGCCAGCGCGCAACTGCTGATCGACGGACTTCGCCCGCTCCTTGCACGCGGCCAGCATCGTGTGGCCAGCGTCGGTCAGCGCGATGGTCTGGATGCGGCCGTGAACCGGATGCGGCGTCCGGGAGATCGCGCCCATCTTCTCCAGGTTGTTCATGATCACGCTGACTGTCTGCGGTGTCAGTAGCGCCAGGCGCGCCACGTCGGCACCCGAGATGCCCGGATAGGCGCCCAGCATCGTCAGCACGAAGAACTGCGGCAATGTGACACCGAGGTCGGCCAGTTGCCGCTCCATGCGCAGCCGGTTGGCGGCGCTGGCCTGCCTCAGCAGGTACGCCAGATAGCCGCCTTCACCGCGCTTGCCTTCGCCGGGGCGTGGGATGGGCAGGGCGTCGGATAGCGCTTCGGGGGCGGGGTGGGCGGCGGCAGCCTTTTTCCCCTTGGACGGCAGGGTCTTCGACATGTTGTCAGAGCTCTTACATTAATATTCGTGCTCTGACATGTTAGCTCAACGTGTCGAGCCATGTAACCAACATGAGCAAGGAGCATTCATGATGGACTTTCAGGAATTCACGCATATCGCGCCCGATGTCTACGCGGCACTGGGCGGCGTCAGCAAGGCCGTGGACGCTTCCGGGTTGGACAAGGCGCTGACGGAGCTGGTGAAACTCCGCGTCTCGCAGATCAACGGCTGTGCGTTCTGCCTGCAATTCCACCTGAATATCGCGCGCAAGCTCGACATCGATCCGCGCAAGTTCGACCTGCTGGCAGGCTGGCGCGACGCCGGCATCTTCAGCGAGCGCGAACAGGCGGCGCTCGGCTGGGCAGAGGCACTGACCTGCCTGGCCGATCCTGCCGCACGCGATGCAGCGCTCGCTGCCGCCCGCGCAACCTTCCAGCAAAGCGAGCTGGTTCACCTGGCCGCCACGATTGCCGGGATCAACGCCTGGAACCGGATCGCCGTTGGCCTCCACTTTCCGCCGCCGCCGGCTGCCGGTGCCGGAAACCAGGCATGAGCGCGATCGTCGGGCAGGTTCAGATTCGTCGCATCGACACGGGTGCCGAGGTCGCGGCATGCTTCCCTCTGATGCACCAGCTGCGGCCCCACCTGGCGGACGCGGACGAGTTTGTGGCGCGCTGGCGCCGGCAGGCGGACGTCGGCTACCGGCTGGCTGGACTCTGGGATGATGGCCGGCTGATGGCGCTGGCTGGCTACCGGCTGCAGGACAACCTGGTTCACGGCCTGCATTTCTACGTCGATGACCTCGTGACGGATGCCCAGGCGCGCAGCGGTGGGTACGGCCACGCGCTGATGGACTGGCTCAAGGCGGAGGCGCGGGAGCTCAGTTGCCACAAGCTTGTGCTGGATACGCCGCTGACCAACGTGCTCGGGCACCGGTTCTACTACCGCAACGGCCTGCTGGCGGCCGCGCTGCGATTCAACGTCGTGCTCGACCAATAGGTCGCTTCAGCATGACGTGACGCGGTCCTGGCCAGGGCGAAGCAGGGGTTTCGGATCGCGTCGGCGCCTGCGTTGGCGCTTCAGCTGGGAATCGTCTCGTTGCCGGCACCCAGCGGGCGTTGCATGAGCAGCGTGTCGATCCATTGACCGTGCTTGAATCCGACGGACTCCAGGCGGCCCACGGTCCGGAAGCCCAGCCGCTCGTGCACGGCCACCGATCCGGCGCCTTCGCCGGTGGAGGTCAGGGCCACCACAGCCACCATCTGCCGCCACGGGCCGGTCTCGCAGCGGGCGATCAAGTCGGCCAGCAGCGCGCGGCCCAGGCCCTCGCCCGTGTGGCGGTGGTCAATGTAGATGGAGTCCTCGATCGCAAACCGGTAGGCGCTGCGCGCGCGGTAGGCCGATGCATAGGCGTAGCCCAGGATCTCATCGTCGCGTTCTGCCACGATATACGGCAGGCCCTTCTTGCGGACCTCGGCAAGGCGCAGGTGCATATCGTCCAGCGTCGGCGCGACTTCCTCGAACGAGGCGCGGCCGTGCTGCACGTGGTGGGAGTAGATGGCGTGGATCGCAGGCACATCGGCCGGGGTGGCGTCACGCAGCCGGAAGGACTTGCGGGTCAGGACGGCGGAAGATTCGGACACGATGAATCGGGCAGGGAAGGGTGGACCAGCCGATGGCCGGTGGCCACGGTTCAGGGGTAAAGCGGACATGCACGATACATGCCCGCCACATCCGGTACCTTATCGTGCCGGCGCCGCCAGCGCTTGTATATAGTGCGGGATATTCAATTGGAGGACGCCGTCATGATCACGATCTACCACAACCCCCGTTGCTCGAAGTCTCGCGAAACGCTCGCGCTGGTCGAGTCCGCGGCACAGCGTCTGGGCGAACCGGTGGAGATCGTCGAATACCTGAAGCATCCGCCGTCACTGGCCACGCTGCGCCAGCTCCATACGATGCTGGGCGTGACGGTGCGCGAAATGATCCGGGACAACGAAGACGTCTACAAGGAACTGGACCTGGCCGACCCGGGCCTGACCGATGCGGAACTGCTTGCCGCCGTGGCCGACAACCCGATCCTGCTGCAGCGCCCCGTGGTGGTGCGCAATCGCCGTGCCGCCATCGGCCGGCCACCGGAGCACGTTCAGGCGCTGCTTGCCTGAGGAAGCGGAGAGCTCCGTTTTGGGGAGCCATGGTTTCGAGAGCCCCAAATTGAAACCGGCCCCCACCAAGGTGGAGGCCGGCCGGTCAGACAGGCGAATCGCTTCAGGCGAGTCGTCGTTATTGAACACCCAGCCAGTGCATGGCCTCCTGACCGAAAGAAATGCCAGCCAGCACGACCAGCAGAACGACGAGGGTTACCGTGCTCACGTAGAGCGTGGCTTTGGCGACTTCCGCGTCTTCCGAGGCGGAATGCGACCGGGAGATGACGGTGGTGCGCTCGTGCGTCCGGTGTGGCCAATGCAACCTGCCGGCCAGATCCTTGACGTGGATTTCGGGATGGAATCGCATGGTCACACCTCCTTGCCTCTGGGACGGCGCGGGCGGCCGGGCAACTCCGTTTTCGACCGTCACATGGCGTGGCCGCACCAGCCCCGGAGCGGTCGGCCCCGGGTCGCCATGAGCACCCTTCTACTATAGGCAACCGGCGCGAAATGTGGCCTTGCTGTCGCGTCGTGTGTGGGCTTCCCCACCCGCGGACACCCCGCAGGCACCCCGAGAATGTCAGGTCGACCTGGCCCCTGCTTCGGCGGAAGACTCGGCAGAAAGTGAGGGATTGCTTGCCTCGGTGTCGGCCGCAGCCTTGGCTTCGATCTCCGCCAGCGCGCTTTCTCGCGTACGCAGTTCTGCGAGCATGTTGCAAAACAGCGCCCCTTGCTCCATCGCGTCGTCGAGTGCCACGTGAGTATGTGGCAACGGGTCGTGCCAGTGTGGCGGGAACGCCGCCTTGACCGACTTGCGATACGGTCGGCCGGTGAGCGCGAAACCCATGGTCTTGATGTCCAGCGCGGCCCATCCGAAAGGCGAGCGGCCGGCAAAGCGCATCATGTACCAGAACACCCACGTGAAATCGAAACCCGCCGGGAACGCGACGAACACCGGCTTGCCAGGCAGGCGTTCCACCTACTCCACATAGCGCGGCATGACGTCCTCCGGGCGCTCCAGGTCGCGCCGGCAGGCGGCCCAGGCGTCGGGTTGGGTTTTCCACCACTGCATTTGCACCGGATGGCCGGTGGCGCCGGGCAGCGTTTCCAGGTTTGCGGAGAACGTGCCGACCACGGTCTTGTCGGCGAGCATGGCCGCGGAAGCAAACGACAGCATCGAATGCGGCCCCGGGATCGGGCCATCAGCCTCGACGTCGGTGCTGACGTAGATCTCGGGGCGGGAATCCGGGGCCTGCTTCTTCGCCATGCGTCAGGCCACCTCGACCAGATGGTCGGCCACGAAAGGATTGTTGCGGCGCTCCTCGCCGAACGTGGACACCGGGCCGTGGCCGGGGACGAACGTCACTTCCTCCCCCAGCGGCCACAGGCGCGTCCGGATCGACCGGATCAGGTCGGCATGATTGCCGCGCGGGAAGTCGGTGCGGCCGATCGAGCCGGCAAACAACACGTCGCCGACGATCGCGAGCTTGTTCTCCCGCGAGAAAAACACCACGTGGCCGGGCGTGTGGCCGGGGCAGTGGTAGACCTCCAGCGTCTCGTTGCCGAATGTCACCGTCTCGCCGTTTTCCAGCCAGCGATCGGGTTCGAAGGCTTCCGCCTGCCCGAATCCGAAGCGGCGAGTCTGCTCCGGGAGCTGGTCGATCCAGAAGCGCTCCTCCTGCTGCGGGCCCTCGATGGGGATGCCAAGCTGGCGCGAGAGTGCCGCCGCGCCCGCGCAGTGATCGACATGCCCGTGCGTCAGGAAGATCTTTTCCAGCGTGACGCCGTGCTCTTTCACCGCGGCCAGGATCCGGTCCAGGTCCCCGCCGGGGTCGCACACCGCCGCGCGGTTGGTGGCTTCGTCTATCAGCAGCGAACAGTTCTGCTGGAAGGGCGTCACGGGGATCACGAGGACTTTCATCGGGCGAATGCTTGAATGCTTGTGCTGTCTGGGCGGCCGGGATTGGCAACCGGCGCGGGACCGGCCACCTGCTATCCGACCAGGCAAGGGATCGATTGGGCGCTGACAATGGCTTGAAAACCGGGTCGGAAACCGGGTTCGAACACGAGTCAGATTGAGGCCCTGCGGGTGGGCCATTGTAGCCTCCGGCGAGTCCGTTCATCGACGCTCCATGACCGGCTTTCTGGATGAGACAACTCTGAAAGTTACGTATCGATTACGTGACCGACGCCCGGTAACAATCGGCGCAATCCCTTGTCTGGCGGTGGATTCCGGGGAATAGGCACCATCTTGGACACCGTTTGATTAAATTTCGTAACAAAATCAAGGTAATAGCAGCGAAAGGCCGGTGTTAGACTGCCGCCATGCTTAGCCTGCCAATCCTCCGTCCGGGGTTCGCGTCCGTGTTCCCCGCCGGCAATCGTTTTCTTCGTCAGTGCGCGATCATCGTATCGGCGCTGGTGATGGCCGCGTGCGCAACGCCGCCGGAAAGCGATTCGCAGAACGCGTCCAATACCAACGGCGCCATCGCCACGAAGTCGGCGAAGTCCAGGGCGGACAAGTCCCGGGCCGATGACCGTGGCAACTGGGACCTGTTCAGCTGGGGCAAGGACGAGGGCGCTGCCTCGCAGCCGTCGCTCGACGGCCTGAGGGCGGACCTGGGCACCTTCGAGCAGCGTGGCATGGCGTCGTGGTACGGCAAGGCATTCCACGGGCGCAAGACCGCCAACGGCGAGCGCTTCGACATGCGCGCCATGACGGCCGCCCACCCGTCGCTGCCGCTGGATAGCTGGGTGCTGGTGCGCAACCTGCGCAATAACAAGGTGGCCGTGGTGCGCATTAACGACCGCGGTCCCTATCACGGCAACCGAATCCTCGATCTGTCCTATGCCGCAGCCAGGCGGCTGAGCTTCGTCGATCACGGCGCGACCCAGGTCGAGATTCGCCGCCTGTCCCGCACCGAGGTGGCGGCGCTGGGGCCGCAGATCGAGGCCGGCGGTAATGAAGCCGGTGACGGCAGTGGTGCGGATGACCTGAGCCCACCCGATAGCGCCAACACGTTGGCCCCCGTCAAGTCCAAGGCTCGCGCACGCACGGTCAAGCCAGCCGTCAAGCGCAAGGCCCGGTAAGCGGCCGGGTCCAGACGATGTGGACTGGCGCGAAGGACTTCCTCCCTGCTGCCAGTGCCCCGCACTACCTCTTCAGATTTTTCTCAGTACATCTCTCAGTCATCGCTGTCGCCATCGCCTCGTTGGCCCAGGGCGAGTTGATAGAGCGCATCCGTCTTCGCACCCGTAATCGCCGCCGTCAGCTTGGCCGCGCGCTTGGCTGGCAACTCTGCCAGCAGCAACTTCAGCACGCGCTGGGCCTCGGCGTCCGGCGCATCCGCCCCGTCCCGCTCGGCGCTGCCCGCGCCTTCCACTACCAGTACGAACTCCCCCTTGCCACGCGACGCCTCGGCCGCCAGCCATGCGGGCGCCTCGGCGACGGTCAGCACCGGCGCCTCCTCGAACAGCTTCGTCAGCTCCCGGCCCACCAGCAGCCGGCGCGCGGGGGGCAGGGCGGCCGCCAGCGCCGCGAGCGTGTCGGCGATCCGGTGCGGGGCTTCATACAACACCCACGCGTGGTCCAGGCTGGCGAGCTTGTCGATGGCATCGGCCCTGGCCTTGGATTTGCCGGGCAGGAATCCGACGAACGTGAAGTGGCCCTGGCCCGCTTCCAGCATGTCGCCGGCCACGGACAGCGCGGTCACGGCTGCGCTTGGCCCCGGCAGCGGCACGACCTTCAGGCCGGCGGCACGCACGGCTTCCACGAGGCGCGCGCCGGGATCGGAAATGCCGGGCGTGCCGGCATCGGAGACATAGGCAATGCGTTCGCCTGCAGTCAGGCGTTCGACGATGCGGCCGGCGGCCTCGCGCTCGTTATGCTCGTGGACGGCCAGCAGCGGCCGTTGCAGGCCGACGCGGGACAGCAGCTGGCCGGTGTTGCGGGTGTCTTCGCAGGCAATGGCGTCCGCCAGTCCCAATACGTGAAGCGCCCGCAGCGACAGGTCCGCGACGTTGCCGATCGGCGTGGCCACCACGTACAGCGTGCCGGGCGGGTAGGTCTGGCCTGTCGCCAGCGAGGTCCAGTCACTCATGCTTGAGAACTTCCGTTGAATCGCTCATTCAAAACCACCACGCAGTCGGGCGCGCTGGCAGAGGACCGCGCGCTGGCCTACCTGCTGAGGCAGGGGCTGGCGCCGGTGGTTCGCAATTATCGCTGCAAAGGCGGCGAGATCGACCTGGTGATGCGGGCGGCCGACGGCACGCTGGTTTTCGTCGAGGTGCGCCAGCGTAGCGGCCGGGGTTTTGGCGGAGCGGCCGCCAGCGTCACGCCGGCCAAGCAGCGGCGCGTGCTGCTGGCCGCGGGACAGTATCTGGCGACGCTCGATCCCACCCCGCCATGCCGTTTCGACGTGGTGGCACTGGAGCCGGGCCGGCTCGACTGGCTGAAGAATGCCTTTGATCTGGGCGCCATGGAAACTGACTGGTCCGCTGCGTCATAATGCGCGGGATAGCAAGAGAGAGTATGAGAGGTAGAGGGCCCGCCCAAGGGACCCGGTGATCCATGAGCATTGAAAGTATCGAGCAGCATTTCCTGGACAGCGCCGACCACACGCGCCAGGCCGCCACGCTGATGGCGCCGCACATCGACGCCGCCGTGGAGCGGATGGTTGCCGCGCTGACCAGTGGCAACAAGATTCTGGCCTGCGGCAACGGTGGATCGGCTGCGGACGCCCAGCGCTTTGCCGCCGAACTGATCGGCCGCTTCGAGCGCGAACGACCCGGCCTGGCCGCCATCGCCCTGACCACGGACAGTTCGATCCTGACGGCCATCGGCAATGACTATGATTTTTCCGTTGTGTTTGCCAAGCAGGTGGAAGCGCTCGGCCAACCGGGCGATATCCTGCTGGCGCTGTCGACCTCGGGGAACTCCGCAAACGTGGTGGCGGCGATCCAGGCTGCCCGCCAGCGCGACATGAGCATCATCGCCCTGACCGGCAAGGGCGGCGGCAGGATTGCCACATTGCTGGACGAATTCGATATCCACCTGTGCGCGCCGGGCGACCGTACTGCGCGCATCCAGGAGGTGCACCTGCTGACGCTGCATTGCCTCTGCGACGGGATCGACGAGGCTCTGCTGGGCGAAGCGTAAGACAGACGGCATAGGCCGGGGAGAACAGGAGCACGACTTGGAGGTTGTTTCAAAAAGATCCTGGCGTTGTTGCGCGGCCTTGCCGTACCACTAGTACTGTCTGCGGCCGCGCGCCTAGCCAGGACCGCTTCGCTTTATTTTGAAACAACCTCTTATCCCCTGTTATCCACAGGCCTGCCCACAAGCTATCCACAGGTTTTGCGGCGTCATCCACAGCTCTATCCACAGCGCCGCACCCTTTTGCAACCTATCGCGCATCATTCCGTTACGAGCCAAGGATCGCATGACGACCGTGATTACCCAGAAGACTTCCCCCGCCCGCATGGCGCGCACGGCCATTACCGTGGCTGCGCTGGTGGTGTCGGCCACGCAACTTGCCGGCTGCTTCCCGGTGCTGGCCGGCGCCGTGGGCACCGGTGTGGTGATGGCCACCGACCGCCGCCCAACCGGCACCCAGACGATCGACCGCGGCCTGCAACTTGAGATCGACAACACGCTGAACGCCAGGTACAGCGGCCAGGCACGCGTGGATGCGGCGGTCTTCAACCGCAAGGTTCTCCTGGTCGGCGAGGCCAAGGATGCCAACGTCAAGCAGCAGGTGGACCAGTACGTGCGCGGGCTGTCGAATGCGCGCGAGGTGGTCAACGAGCTGGAAATCACCTCTTCCCCCGGCTTCATGACCAAGAGCAACGACGCGTACCTGACCAGCAAGGTCAAGACGCTGCTGGTCACCGCGGACGGCGTGCCAGCCAATTCGATCAAGGTCACGACCGACAAGAGCGTGGTCTACCTGATGGGCGTGGTGACCTCGGCCGAGGGTGACAAGGCGACCGAAGTGGCCCGCAACGCCAGCGGCGTGCAGAAGGTGGTCAAGGTCTTCGACTACGTGAGCGACGCCGAGCGGGCACGGCTGGATGCCGCCTCCAGTTCGACGAACGGCAATACGGGTTCGGAAGCGGTGGGCACGCCGGCGCCGGTGCAGTCGGTGCCGGGTACGGCGCCCAACGCGCCGGTGACGTCCGGTGCGCCGGCCACTACCGCCACCAACGGCACCACGACGAGCCCCGTGGCCGCGCCCGTCTCGTCGCCGGTGGCGCTGCCGCCGGGCCGTAGCCTGCCCTGACCGGCAAGATCGCCATGACCGACATGTTGCGGCGCACCATTCGACGATTGCCGATGAGCCTTGTGGCGGCGGCAGGCGCCGCGCCGATGCTGGCGCTGGCCCAGCCCGCCGCATCGGGGCCCGTGAGCGACCAGCGCACGACCGTCGAAACGCAGGCGGCGCGCATGCAGCAGGCGCGCAACCAGGCGGCCGCGTGTGCGGTCTGCCACGGCCCCGACGGGCGCGCGCCGGCCGATAGCGCCGTGCCGGGGCTGGCCGGGCGACCACAGGTGGAGCTGGTCGAGTCGATGCTGAACTACAAGTCCGGCAAGCGGCCGGGCACCGTGATGCCTCAGATCGCAAAGGGATACAGCGACGCCGAAATCATTGCCATCGCGTCCTGGTTCGCCGATCAGAAGTAAGTGACGGGGTCTTCCTCCCCGGAACAACAATAACGACAAAAATCCATGCGCAGACGAGCCGTACTCGGCGCGCTGACCGGCCTGGCCGGTGCCGCCACCCTGGGAATGCTGACCCCACGTCAGGCCCGCGCGGCGGCGCCGGCCAAGGTGGTCGTGGTCGGTGGCGGTTACGGCGGCGCCACAACGGCGCGATATCTGCGCACCTGGAGCCGCGGGGCGGTGGACGTGACGCTGGTCGAACCCGACGCCGCGTTGGTTTCCTGCCCGCTGTCCAACCTCGTCGTCGCCGGCAACCGGCAGATGGCCGACATCACGGTGCCGTACGACACGCTGGTCCGCCGCCATGGCGTGACCCATGTGCGTGACCTGGCTACCGCCATCGACCTTGCCGCGCGCACGGTCCGGCTGGCTGGCGGCGGTACGCTGCCTTATGACCGGCTGGTGCTGTCGCCCGGCGTGGAGATGCAATCGAGCGCCATCCCGGGCCTCGCCCGACCTGGCGGCGACCAGATTCTCCACGCGTGGAAGGCGGGCCCGCAAACCGAGGCCCTGCGCCGGCAACTGGCGGCGATGCGCGATGGCGGCACCTTCGCCATCACCATCCCGCTGGCCCCGTACCGTTGCCCGCCCGGCCCCTACGAGCGCGCCTGCCTCGTCGCGGACTACCTGAAGCAGCACAAGCCTCGCAGCAAGGTCCTGATCTTCGACGCCAATCCGGACATCACCTCCAAGGGGGCCCTGTTCCGGCAGGTCTGGGAGACCCGCTACAAGGGGATGATCGAATACCGGCCCCAGCACGAGACCGTGGACGTGGACCCGGCCACGCGCACGATCAAGTTCGACGTCCAGGACGATGAACGCGCCGACGTCGTAAACCTGCTGCCGCCCCAGCGCGCCGGCGCCATCGCGGTGTCCGCCGGACTGGCGACGGCCAACGGGCGCTGGTGCGAGGTGGATTTCCGGACCATGGCCTCCCGCGTGGCGCCGGAGATCCACGTGCTGGGCGACGCCATCCAGATCGCGCCGCTGATGCCCAAGTCCGGCACCATGGCCAACCAGCACGGCAAGGTGGCGGCCGCCGCCATCCTGCAATTGCTGGCCGGGCAGGCGCCGGACCCCGCCCCGCTCTACACCAACACCTGCTACAGCTTCACGTCGGCCAGCGAGGCGATCCACATCGCCAGCGTCCACCGCTACGACGCTGCCCAGCAGACCATGATCACCGTGCCGGGTTCGGGCGGGTTATCCACAGGCCCGAGCGCGCTGGAGGGCACCTATGGGATCGCCTGGGCCCGCAGCATCTGGGCCGACATGCTCGGCTGACCGCCCGGCCCGGGGTTCCCCGGGGCGACCACGAGCCCCCACAAAACCGCAAGATCGTGCAATGCCGGGGCGGGCCACGCTGCTACGCTTGGCCTGCTGGTCATCCCGCCCCCCAATGGGATGCGGCGCCTTCCATCGATCATGCAAGCCAAAGACCGTCTTCTTGCCCTCGCCATCATCGTGGTCTGGGGTGTCAATTTCGTCGTCATCAAGGTCGGCCTCGCCGGCATGCCGCCCATGCTGCTGGGCACGCTGCGCTTTTGCCTCGTGGCATTCCCGGCCATCTTCTTCATTCCGCGCCCGCGCATTCCCTGGCGGATGCTGCTGGCCTACGGGGCGACCATCAGCCTGGGCCAGTTCGTGTTCCTGTTCTATGCGATGGCCGTTGGCATGCCGGCCGGGCTGGCGTCACTGGTGCTCCAGTCTCAGGTGTTCTTCACCCTGGCCATCGCCGCGTTGTGGCTGGGCGAGCCGATTCGCTGGCACAACATCGCCGGCATGGCCATCGCGGCAGGCGGACTGGCGCTGATCGGCACGGGCGCCGCGCACGGCCCCGGTGGCATGACCGCCGCCGGCTTCGCGCTGACGCTCTGCGCGGCACTCTGCTGGGCATCGGGCAATATCGTCAGCAAGAAAATCGGCCCCGTGGACTTGCTGGGGCTGGTGGTCTGGGGCGCGCTGATCCCGATCATTCCGTTTGCGCTGCTGTCGCTCTGGTTCGAGGGGCCCGCGCGCATCGGCACGGCCCTGACCCACGTCTCCGGGACGGGCATCTTCGCGGTGTGCTACCTGGCCTTCGCCGCCACGCTGTTCGGCTACACGATGTGGGGCCGGCTGCTGACCCGCTATGCGGCCAGCAAGGTGGCGCCGCTGACGCTGCTGGTGCCGGTGGTGGGCCTTGTGTCGTCCCACATGCTCCTGGGCGAGGACCTGGCGCTGGCGCAATGGGGCGGGGCCGCGGTGGTGATGGCGGGGCTTCTGCTCAATGTCTTCGGTGGCCGCCTGTGGGCGAGCCGGGCGCTGGCCCGGCGCTGATCAGCCGAATCGAGCGAATCGAGCAAATCGACGAGGGTTAACCCGGAGTTTGACCGCGATTTCCCTCGCTTTTGTGAATATCGATATCACAGGCGCATCCGTAACGTTGCCCATTCTTGAGGCAAAATAACGGACTGGCCGCATTTGCCCCTCGAGAGGCCCGCCCCAACGGCGGCCAGCGCGCGCCGCGCCGCGGGGGATCCCCGAGCGAGGCCTTTGCTGTCCCCACGGCTCAATCAGTTTGGAGCACAACAACATGAAGCAGTTTGTCATCGCCGCCGCCCTGCTGGCGGCCGCCGCATCCGCACACGCGGTGGACGCCGCCAAGGCGCAGGACATCGCCAACAAGAACGCCTGCATGGGCTGCCACCAGGTCGACAAGAAACTGGTCGGCCCCGCCTACAAGGACGTCGCCGCCAAGTACAAGGGCGACAAGGGCGCGCTGGCCAAGCTGAGCGCCAAGGTCAAGAGCGGTGGTTCGGGCGTGTGGGGTCCGGTGCCGATGCCTGCCAACGCCGCAGTCAGCGACGCTGACATCAAGACGGTGGTGGAATGGATTCTGGCCGGCGCGCCGGCCAAGTAAGCCACACGGATATCGACAGGCCAGACGGGCCGTCCGGCATTGCCGGCGGCCCGTGCCGCTTCCGGTGCCGCCGGAAGCGGCAGGCAGGCTGCACAGATGAAAGAAGCAACGGCCGGCGACGCACCGGCCGCCGCACGCAGGCCAGGCGCCGGGTCCGGCGCGAAAATCTGGCTGGCGGAGCAGAAGGGGTCGACAGGGAACCGGGTACGCAAGTACGGGAAAACAGCAACATGAATACAAAACGACGAGAAGTATTGCGGGTCACCGCCGTCCTCTCGCTGATGGCGGCCACTGGCCTGATCAGCGAAGCCCAGGCCGCGGAATGGAACAAGACCGCCTTTGACGGCAAGAGCGTCACCGACGTGATCAAGGCCCTCGGCGGCAGCGGCACCGAGAAGAGCAGCGCGATCACCTTCACCGCGCCGGACATCGCCGAAAACGGCGCCGTGGTGCCGGTGGCCGTGACGAGCAACATCCCGGATACCGAGCAGATCGCGATCCTCGTGGAGAAGAACCCCAACACGCTGGCGGCGGATTTCACCATCCCGGCCGGCACGGAACCGTTCGTCTCCACGCGCGTGAAGATGGGCCAGACGTCGATCGTGTACGCGGCGGTCAAGGCCGGCGGCAAGTGGTACGTGGCATCGAAGGAAATCAAGGTCACGCTGGGTGGCTGCGGCGGCTGAGTCTCGCCCCGAACCCCGACTCACGGATTTCCCGATAACCTGCTGACAGGAGAAGCACATGGCAGACCCGATGCGCGTCCGCGCCACCGAAAACGGCGGCGTTGTCGACGTCAAGATTCTGATGAAGCACGACATGGAAACCGGCCAGCGCAAGGATTCGGCCGGCAAGACGATTCCGGCCTGGCATATCCAGACCGTGATTGCCACGTGCAAGGGCAAGGAAGTCTTCCATGCCCAGTTTGGCCCGGCCGTGTCCAAGGACCCGTTCCTCAACTTCAAGTTCAAGGGCGGCGCCAAGGGCGACAAGGTCACCGTGACCTGGGTCGACAACCGCGGCGACAAGCGTACCGACGAGGCCACCATCGCCTGATACGGCGAAGCGAGGAAGCATCATGCGGCGAGCATTCATTCGCGCCACGGCGGCACTGGCCGCCATCGGGCTGTCGGCCAAGGCTGCAGCGCAACAGGCGCCGGCATCGGCCGGCAAGGGCGGGCGCGTCAAGGTCGTGTACCAGTTGTCCGACGGGATCGACCAGGCCGTACGCGCCATGGGCAACCTGCGCAATCACCTGAACGGCGCGCCGGACACCAGGATCGTGGTGGTGGCGTTCGGTTACGGCGTGGATTTCCTCGTCGAAGGTGCCAAGGATTCGCGCGGCAATGCGTTCGAGGCGGCCGTGGGAGCGCTGGCATCGGCCGGCGTCGACTTCCGCGTCTGCCGCAACACGCTGACCGCACGCAAGATTTCCGAGCAGAGCCTGCTGATGGACGCCAAGGTGGTGCCGGCCGGTGTGGTCGAGATCGCCCGCCTGCAGTTCGACGAAGGCTACGCCTATATCAAGCCCTGATCGGGGTCAGGCCCTGATCGCCTGATCTTCATCTGATCGTCGTTCCCCCGAAGTCCGGCCGCGAGCCCCTGGCCGGTCTCGAGTACAAAGCGATCCGCCGCGCCTGTGCGGCGAGATTGCGAGGAGAAGCCCCCATGCGCATCACCCGTCGTCGCCTGCGCGGCGCCACCGTGCCCGCCATCACGGCACTGGCTGTCGCCGCCGCCGCGGCAGTCAGCGTCTCGGTCTCCGCGCCGGCATTGGCGCAAGGCAGCACCGCCGAGGAAATCGCCAAGTACCGCCAGATGCTGGCCGAAGGCAATCCCGCCGAACTGTGGGAAGCCGCCGGCGAGGAACTGTGGAAGAAGCCGGCCGGCCCGAAGAACGTATCGCTCGAACAGTGCGACCTGGGCAAGGGCCCGGGCGTAACCAAGGGCGCGTACGCGGAACTGCCGCGCTACTTCAAGGACGCCAACAAGGTGATGGACCTGGAGCAGCGGCTGGCCTGGTGCCGGGTGACGCTGCAGGGGCTGACGCAGGAAGAGGCGACGAAGAACCCGTTTTCGTCCTCCGGCAAGCCGTCGGACATCGAGCGCCTGGTGTCGTACCTGACGGGCGAATCGCGTGGCGTGAAAATGAACGTCCAGTTGACGCATCCCGAGGAAAAGCGGGTCTACGCGCTGGGCCAGAAGATGTTCTTCTACCGTGGCGGCGCGTATGACTTTGCCTGCGCGACCTGCCATGCCGTGGATGGCCAGCGCATCCGCCTGCAGGACCTGCCGAACCTGCTGACCGAAAAGGGCGCGCAAGCGGCCTACACCACCTGGCCCGCGTACCGCGTGTCGCAGGGTGAGGTTCGCTCGATGCAGCACCGCCTCTATGACTGCCTGCGCCAGCAGCGCTTTCCCGAACCGGCCTATGGCTCCGACGTGATTACCGCCCTGGCGATGTTCCTGGCGAAGAACGCGAACGGCGGCACGTACGACGGCCCCAACATGAAGCGCTGAGGCACGGGAGAGCACAACATGAATCGACTCCATACGATGGCGCTGGTCGCGGCCATGACGCTCGCCGGCATCGGCACGCAGGCCCTGGCGCAGGATGCCGCCAGGCCGGCACGCGCAACGAAGGCCGCCAAGGCTGCCACGCCCGCGGTCAGTGACGCCGACGTTCGCCAGATGATCGAAGGCTCCTTCACGTCCAAGGGGCCGGCGACGGTAGACGGCGTGGTGAACCAGGACGCCACGCAAAAGACTTGCAGCCAGTACCCCGACCGTACCCGCGTGCCGGCGCCGGTGGCGAAGAAGGTGGAAGCCGCCGAACTGCGTCAGGTGAAATACCCGGCCGACAACAACTGGATCGGCGACTGGAAGGAAGGCGAGAAGATCGCGCAGAACGGCCGTGGCATGCAGTTCACCGACCAGGTGGGCGGCGTCAACGGCGGCAACTGCTACGCCTGCCACCAGATGACCAAGGCCGAGATCTCGTTCGGGAACATTGGCCCCTCGCTGTATCAATACGGCAAGCTGCGCGGCAACTCGGACCAGGTGGTCAAGTACACGTGGGGCAAGATCTGGGACTCCAACGCGTACGCCGCGTGTTCCAACATGCCGCGCTTTGGCCACAAGGGCATCCTGACCGAGGCCCAGATCCGCGACGTGATGGCGCTGCTGCTCGATCCGGCATCGCCGGTCAACCAGTAAGGGCAGGGCGATGCTGGCCCGGCGCATTGTTGCCTCACTGGCGCTGGCAGCCGGGCTGGTGGCGTCCGTGGGTGCCGCCGAGGTGGGCGAGGTAATCCGCCTGCCGGCGGTGCAATTGCTCGACGGCCGCACGATGCCCGCCTCGCAATGGGCCGGCAAGCCGCTGGTGATCGAGGTGTGGGCGTCGTGGTGCCCGTTCTGCGCGTTGCAGAACCCGCGCCTGCAATCGCTCTACGAGCGAACCCGTGGTACGCCGCTGCAGGTGCTCACGATCAGCATCGACAAGGACCCGCAGGTGGCCGCCGCGTACCTGAAACAGCGCGGCTACACCTTCCCGGCGACGATGGATACCCCGGCCTTGCGCCATGCGCTGGGCGCGCGCAAGGGCCTGCCCGAACTGTATGTGCTCGACGGCAACGGCCGCGTGGTGCAGAAGGAAGTGGGCGAAATGCTGGAAGACGACGTCGCCGCGCTGGCCCGATACGGCCAGCCTTGAGCCGTCGCCCGCAACGGATACCCGATACGGATACCCGACCATGAATCGACGCGAGTTCCTGCAAGTGCTGGCCGTGGCCAGCGCAAGCGGCATGGCCTTCCCCGGCGGCGAGGCCCAGGCCGCGCGCGCCGCACGGCAACTCTATGACGTGCCGCGCTTCGGCAACGTCCACCTGCTGCATTTCACCGACTGCCACGCCCAGCTGCGGCCCGTGCATTTCCGCGAACCGAGCGTCAACCTTGGCGTCGCGCAATGGGCCGGCAAGCCGCCACATCTGGTTGGCAACGCCTTTCTACGCCACTACGGCATCCAGCCCGGCACCGCCGCCGCGCACGCCTTTAGCTGTCTTGACTTCACCGAGGCGGCACGCCGCTATGGCAAGGTCGGCGGGTTTGCGCATCTGTCGACGCTGGTCCAGCGCATGAAGGCCAGTCGCCCGGGCGCGCTGCTGCTCGACGGTGGCGACACCTGGCAGGGTTCGGCCACGGCGCTGTGGACCAGGGGCCAGGACATGGTCGACGCCGCGCTGCAACTTGGCGTGGACGTGATGACGCCGCACTGGGAAATGACGCTCGGCGCGGATCGCGTGAAGGAAATCGTCAGCAAGGATTTCAAGGACCGCGTGTCCTTCCTGGCCCAGAACATCAAGACCAACGATTTTGGCGACCCCGTGTTTGATCCGTACGTGATCCGGGACATCAACGGCATTGCCGTGGCCATCATCGGGCAGGCGTTTCCCTACACGCCGATCGCCAACCCGCGCTACCTGGTGCCCGACTGGACGTTCGGCATCCAGGAGGAGAACCTCCAGCAGGTGATCGACGATGCGCGCGGCAAGGGCGCGCAGGTAGTGGTGCTGCTGTCGCACAACGGCATGGACGTGGACCTCAAGCTCGCGTCGCGCGTGCGCGGACTGGATGCCATCCTGGGTGGCCACACCCACGACGGCATGCCGGCGCCGGTGCCGGTGAAGAACGCCGGAGGCACCACGCTGGTCACCAATGCGGGATCGAACGGCAAGTTCCTGGGCGTGCTGGACTTCGACGTCCGCAACGGCAAGGTGAGCGACTTCCGCTACAAGCTGCTGCCGGTCTTTGCCGACTACCTGCCGGCCGATCCGGCCATGAACGCGCTGATCGCCAAGGTGCGCGCGCCCTATGAAGCCAGGCTGGGCGAGGTGCTGGCCGTCAACCGCGGCCTGCTGTATCGGCGCGGCAACTTCAACGGCACGTTCGACCAGTTGATCCTCGACGGGCTGATGGCGGTGCAGGACGCCGAGATCGCGTTCTCGCCGGGTTTCCGCTGGGGCACCACACTGATGCCGGGCGAGAACATCACGATGGAGGCGCTGATGGACCAGACCGCCATCACGTACCCGTACACCACGGTGACGGCGATGACCGGCGACACCATCAAGACGATCCTGGAGGACGTGGCGGACAACCTGTTCAACCCCGACCCGTACTACCAGCAGGGCGGGGACATGGTGCGCGTGGGCGGTTTGCAGTACACGATCGACCCCAACAAGGCCATTGGCCAGCGCATCACCGACATGCGCCTGCGCGGCAAGCTTCTCGATGCCGGCAAGACCTACAAGGTGGCCGGCTGGGCGCCGGTATCGGAGGAGGCCAGCAAGATTGGCGGCCCGCCGATCTGGGACGTGATGGCGCAGTGGCTGCGCCAGAGCAAGGAGGTCAGCGCCCGCCCACTCAACCTGCCGACCGTGCGCGGCATGGACGGCAATCCCGGCATGACGGCGGGTTGATGGCGACATGAGGGCGGTCCGGGGGCGCAGTGTGGTGTCGGGTGGACGCCATCGCACCCGGCCGGATTGAAAGCGGGCAAAATCTTCGGCTACAATCCTCCGCTACGGGCCGATAGCTCAGCTGGGAGAGCGCTGCGTTCGCAATGCAGAGGTCGGGAGTTCGATCCTCCTTCGGTCCACCAATCAAATCAAGGGCTTAGCGTCACGCTAGGCCCTTCGTCTTTTCGGAAGTCGATTTATTGTCCAAAATCTGTCCAACCCGCCTCCACGGGAGGGGGACTAACAAGAGGCAATAAATGGCATCGTTCCGCAAGCGTGGGGAGCTCCAGTGGCAGGCTCGAATCTCTCGCAAGGGGTATCCACCGCAGGTCAAGACCTTCAATACCAGAGCTGACGCGGAGACCTGGGCGCGACTGATCGAGTCAGAGATGGACCGGGGTGTGTTTGTTAGCCGGACAGAGGCAGAGACCACTTCGCTGTTCGAGGCCTTGAGCCGGTACGCGCGTGAAATACTTCCGGGAAAGAAGGGCGCTTCGCCAGAGTCGTCAGTGCTGCGCGTATGGCAGGCAACTGACCTTTCTAGTCGCTCTATGGCGGGAGTGCGTAGTGCCGACGTGGCGAAGCTCCGTGACGAATGGCTGAAGAACCGGAAGCCAGCAACCGTACTGCGCCGCCTAGCCGTGCTGTCACATGTGTTCAACATCGCCCGCAAGGAATGGGGCATGGAGAGCCTGTCGAACCCGGTCGAGTTGGTACGAAAGCCACAACCCAACAACGCGAGGACGCGGCGCATTATTTCATCCAGTGATTCTGTCGTTGATGTGACCTGTGAGGATGATGCAGGGACCGATCGTGGCGCACAGGATGGCGAACTTGAGCGAGTTTTAGCGGCCAGCGGTTCAACACTACTGCCACCCATCATTCGGCTGGCAGTCGAAACAGCAATGCGTCGGGGCGAAATTGTTGCCCTGCGCTGGGAGCATGTCGACCTTAAACGCCGCGTTGCACACCTACCGGCAACCAAGAACGGCAGCACACGCGACGTACCCTTGTCCTCGCAAGCTGTTGCAGTACTTCAAGCCCTGAAGGATGCCCTTGATGCAGGCCAAGAGGAATCCGAAGATGCAGAACAGATCTATGTGGGCAAGGTATTTGCGATTCGCAGCGATGCCGTTACCAGGGCCTTTGAACGGGCCGTGTCACGAGCCCGCAAGCAATACGTTGAGCAATGCAAGGCGGCCAAGCAGCAGCCCGACATCAGGTTTCTGACCAACTTACGATTCCATGACTTGCGGCACGAGGCTACATCCCGACTTGCCACGATCTTTCCGATGCATGAGCTGACGAAGATCACGGGTCACAAGGACCCACGCATGCTGATGCGGTACTACCACCCGCGAGCCGAAGAGTTGGCAAAGCGGTTGGCGTAGAAGTGGTGAAATGGATACACAGATGTGTATCCATATGCTATCGTGCCTGGATGTCACTCAAAGATTCTGGAATGCGCATCAGGGTGGAGAAAGAGCTGCGCGAAGCATTCGTGCAGGCTTGCCGTGCCCAAAACCGAGTCGCCGCTGATGTACTGCGAGATTTCATGCGCACATTCACGGAGAAGCAGCAACAAGGCCAGGCAGATCTGTTCGCTGGCGCCAAACGAAGAAGCACCTGAATATGCAGACAGAACAAGAGCTAGTTGCCCTTTGCCTTTCCCTTATCGAGGGACAAGGCGGCCTGTCTGCGGCCGAACGAAAGCTCGCGAAGTCGGCTCCAGCTTCGACATTAAAGGCTCGTGAGCTTGAGGCGATCCGCAGAGATATCTCACGTGGCGCCGATCCTCTCGGTGAAGCTTTCTCGTCGATTCGATCAGCGTCCGAGCGCCGCGCGGCAGGGGCCGTCTATACGCCGCCTCCAATTGTCCGTTCGATGATGAAGTGGCTTGGCACGCAAGGTGCGCCGGCCCGCATCGTTGATCCGGGAGCGGGCTCTGGTCGTTTCATCTTGGCAGCAGGCGAGGCCTTCCCGGAAGCGCAACTGGTAGCCGTCGAGATGGACCCGCTTGCCGCGCTGATGCTGCGTGCCAACCTGAGCGCACGCGGCTGGACAGATCGCGCCACGGTACTGGTGAAAGACTATCGGCAAGTTAAATTGCCCCGCTGTGCGGGCGTGACAGCCTTCATCGGCAATCCGCCGTACGTGCGACATCACGACATTACCGAGGACTGGAAAGCTTGGTACGCCTCGCGGTTTAGCCAGTTCGGTATCAAAGCAAGCGCCTTGGCCGGCCTGCATTTGCACTTCTTCCTGCAAACGCGACTGCTGGCGAAGCAGGGCGACGTGGGAGCATTCGTCACCTCGGCCGAATGGATGGATGTGAACTACGGTTCGGCGCTGCGCCGGCTGCTGCTCGAAGAGATGGGCGGAGTCGCCTTGCACGTCCTGGAGCCGACCGTCGAGGTCTTCCCCGGCACAGCGACGACAGCAGCAATCACGTGCTTCCGGGTTGGTGAAAGCGTCGAGCCGGTGCGCGTTCGCTCCGTCGATGAACTCGCGGAACTCAACGGTTTGACTAAAGGCATCGACATACCGCGCGAGCGGCTCCAGGCTGCGCCGCGCTGGTCGATCATCGTCCGACCATCCGAACAGCCGGCCATTGCCGGGGAAATCGAACTCGGTGAGCTGTTTCGCGTACATCGTGGACAGGTCACAGGGGCAAATGGAATCTGGATCGCTGGAGAGCACGCGAAGGGTCTACCCGATCGCGTCAAACTGCCCGCTGTCACCAAGGCCAAGGATTTGATTCAGGCCGGCGCACATCTGCACTCTGCCGAGGTTCTGCGTCGCGTGATCGACTTGCCGGCCGAACTGGACGCCTTCACTAAGGCTGAGCGGCAGCGCATTAGCGCCTTCCTTTCTTGGGCTAAGACTCAAGGGGCCGATCAGAGCTATATCGCGCAGCATCGCAAGGCTTGGTGGTCGGTGGGCCTCAAGGCACCCGCACCCATCCTGTGCACGTACATGGCACGCAGGCCACCTCAATTCACACTTAACGCCTGTGATGCGCGACATATTAATATCGCGCACGGCCTATATCCGCGCGAGCCACTCGCTGAAAATGCGCTGGCCTCGCTGGTAACTTGGCTCAACAAGAACATAAACAGGGGTGACGGTAGAACCTACGCCGGCGGCTTGACCAAGTTCGAGCCAAAGGAAATCGAACGCCTGCGCATCCCAAGCTTAGAAGCTCTTACTGCATGATTAGCTCGCCCGCACAATGGACAACCGACGAACTCACCGAAGATGCCGCAACCTCCGCGTCGCTATTTCGAGCGGAGCGCTTGTCCGTCTCTGACTCCTGGGAAACGCACTACAAACAGGCACGAGGCAAGTTCGAACTTCTCTTCAAGAAGCTGAGCAATCTCAACCCAAGATCGATTACAGACAACAAGCTCGCCGAAGCATATGGCTTGGGTCTGGGCGAGGCATTGCGCTATTTGGCTGGCCCACCGATTTCTGATGACGACTTACAAGTAATCGCTGATGTCGACTCGATTGCTCCTGGCGTTTTGAAGAAAGATCCCGAGGCCCTCCGCAAGGTCTTCCAAGTCATCGAGCGCGTGATTGACCCCCACCGCTTCCCGTGGATAGAAGCCGGTACGGCTCCTTCCGCCCAACAGCGTGAGGCTGCATTGCTCGCCTCATCGGTACTCCTAGCTGCGCAGCGCATAGCAACTGAGCGCCGCAACGAAGGCAAGCAAAATCAGGAAACCAAGGTAAAAAACTACCTTCGCGGCTTGGGCTTTACTGAGGTCCCGACCATGATGATCAACACGATCGTCAAGGGACCTCAGGCCATGCAGTTTTGCGCCGAATGTCAACTCGGCGAGCGCAAAGCGGATGTCGTTGTTAGACTTCATGACACCCGCCTCATGGCGATTGAGTGCAAGGTGTCAAATAGCTCCACCAACAGTGTGAAGCGGTTGAACAACGATGCCGCCGTGAAGGCGGAATACTGGATCACGCAGTTTGGCAGGGCGCAGGTCGTGCCGGCCGCCGTCGTTGCAGGAGTCTTCAAGGTTCTGAACCTAGAGCAAGCGCAGGACCGGGGACTTTCGCTGTTCTGGTCGCATGACTTGGACAAACTCGGTGCGTTCATCGAAGCAACCCGGTAATCGCGATGCTCCGCGCGACATTGGCCTGCATCGATCTAGTGCTTTTCGGTGCGCTGATCATGTCCGGGTTGGCCGTCGTAGTTTGCAGACCTTGGGGGATCGATCCAGCTGCGGCGGCAAGCTTGGCCGGCGCATTGTTCGGAGCTGCCGCGCTCCTGCTCGGCAACTGGATCAATAGAGTCAACGAGAAGTTCAAGGCCGAAAAGAAGCTTGCAGATCAAATTGACAAACTAAAGACCCTGATTGCCTCCGAGCTGGTCGATGTGGCCATCGGCCTGATGAGCGCTAAGCAACTAGTGGATGCGGCTATCGTCAGCCTTCAAGCCGGTGGGCCGGTGACTCAGACGCTGGATATAAGCCCATACAGACCGCGCCAGATGCTCTTCACCGACACAATGGGGGTGGAGCTTCTTTCTCTGGACGAGGCCACCATCGATGCGCTTGCGATTCTCCGCTCCAACTTAGCGCTGACTCGACAAAGCATGGAAGAGATCGCCGCCGATGCCAACTTCGGCCTACTGAAAGCAACATCATTGTCGAACGCCTTGGGACATGACATGAGGGTTCTGTCTGATGCGTTTACACATATCGCGCCTCACCGCAGATTGATCCTGGAAGATGCTGAGCCCGAGCTCGTAACCGAGATTCTTAGGCGTGCAGCACAGCCACCGGTCGATCCAGTTCAGCAGCCCGGCTAGGGCAACTCGGGAGCGACATCCCGATCCGGCATGCCAAAGAAAAACACACAAATGGAGGGATCATGAAACTTGCCGCAGTGACCCTAGAAAACTTCCGAGGATACGCTCAAAGGACTCGGATTGAGATCGACGACCTAACGGCGTTCATAGGAAAGAACGACGCTGGCAAGTCAACAATCTTGGAGGCACTTGAGATCTTCTTCAATGATGGCAAGCCAGAACGCGGTGACGCGTGTGTGTATGCCGCTGGAACGTCAATCCGCATCGGCTGCGCATTCACGAGCCTGCCTTCTGAATTGGTTCTCGATGCCTCCGCTCGCACTACGCTCGCTGCTGAGTACCTATTGAATGGGAAAGGCGAGTTAGAAATAATCAAAGAGTGGGACTGCTCGGGCAAGACGCCGAAGGAATCGGTTTTCGCAGTGGCGGAACACCCAACGAATGCAGATGCTTCCGACCTGCTTACGCTCAAGAATAGCGACCTGAAAACAAGAATCAAGAAACTGGGTATTGCCGAGTCGACTGTGAAACTCGCGGTCAACGGGAGCATGCGGCAAGCTATCCGTGAGTTCTGCCAGCCACTAACGCTCCAAAGCACGCAAATTCCTCTCGACAAGGAAGATGCAAAGAAGGTTTGGGATGCACTCAAGCCTCAACTTCCAATGTACGCGCTCTTCCGCTCGGACCGCCCGAGCCACGACGGTGATGACGAAGTTCAGAGCCCGCTCAAATTTGCCATCACCCAAGCGCTGAAGGAAATGGCAGATGATCTGAAGAAGATCGAGGACGCCGTGAGGCAGCGGGCGGAGAATGTTGCAAATCGCACGCTTGAAAAACTGAATGAAATGGACAGTCGGTTGGCGCGCGAACTCAAGCCATTCTTCAAGACCGACCCCAAATGGGATGTTTTCAAATTCGGCCTGGTAGGAGATAACGACATTCCCATCAACAAGCGCGGGAGCGGTGTTCGCCGCCTCATCCTGCTGAATTTCTTCCGTGCCGAAGCAGAGAGACGACGCACCGAGAAGGGGGCGCTGAGCGTCATCTACGCCATCGAAGAGCCAGAAACATCGCAGCATCCCGATAACCAACGGTTGCTTGTTCAGGCACTTAAAGAGCTCGCCGTAGATGAGAACACCCAAGTGTTGGTCACTTCCCATACACCGGGCCTGGCTGGACTCCTGCCAAGCGACAGCCTACGGTACGTTCGCAAGCAAGCTGACGGCACAGCGACTGTTTCACATTGCAACGCTGACGACTTGGCTGCTATCGCGAACGAGCTAGGCGTGCTGCCCGATCGCCGGGTACAGGTCCTAGTTTTTGTCGAAGGGACGAACGATATCGAGTTCCTGGAGCGCGTCAGCGCTTTGCTCAAGCCTGAGATTGCCGATGTCGTGGACTTCACCACGGACAACCGCGTGGCGCTAGTACCCCTCGGCGGCGGCTCCCTGAAGCAATGGGTGGCCAAGCACTATCTGAAGAACCTCAGTCTTCCGGAGGTGCACATTTACGATCGCGACGACGATACGCCACCCAAGTACCAGCCCGAATGCGATGCGGTCAATGCCCGTGGAGATGGATCGTGGGCGGTCATCACAGGGAAGCGCGAGCTGGAGAACTATTTGCATGCCGATGCAATCTCGGACGGCATGAACGGTATCGCAATTACCTTCACAGATGCGTGTGACGTGCCGCTGATCGTGGCGAAGGCCGTTCACGAATCGTCGGGCAGTCTGAAGCCATGGGAGAATGTTTTAGCCGATCCCAAGGAGCTATCGGATAAGATCAGTCGAGCGAAGAAGCGTCTAAATCGCGATGCGGCTGCAAAGATGACGCCCCTCAGGCTGGCACATAGCGACGCATTGGGAGAAGTTTCCAGCTGGCTGAGATCAATCCACGCCATGCTTGCTTAATAGCCCTGTGTGGCGGCCTGCTATCGCGCGATAGCAGGCTTGAAAGCGATCACTCCCAGGTCATCGACTGACGCGAGCAAGATAGCCGCGGCTCAAGTCGAACATACTCTGGTGCGCTAAGCCACTGACAGGAAGGGCTGAGACTCAGCCACCGAAGACACCGCTACGGAATCAGTGGAAACGGCCAGGGGTCCGTGCGCGGCGCTACCCGTTGAGCTTCAATCATGTCTGCATAGGCAGATTCTTGCCCAGCGGCGCTGGCGGGATATACAAGGGTCCCGCTATTTGCGACTTCGATCTTGTGGCAATCGATATCGTTCGTATCTTCCTCAAAGACTCGCCAGTACCAGCCCTGGCTGGCGTGAGGCACAACCTCTCCGCTGTAGGTTCGCATCGAAAATGGTCCTAGTGAACGAGTGGCAATAGTAAACGCGGGGTGCATGTCTTGCATCCCAGTGAGCTAGTTCTCGGCGGCAGCCCTTTCCGCACTCGACAATTGTGAATTCGCCGGGCTTTCTCCACGATCTAGCAACCGCCCCACATGTCACCGGCTATCTAACTTTGGGCACATGAACGCAGTCGTTTGTGCCACAAAAGCGGCACGAGTGCCTATCCTGCCCTAGTATTTTACCTCCCACATTCTCCAACTTCGTACAGTACAAAGCGCGTACAGAATCAGAACATAAGCAGTACGCTCGCAGAACTTATTCGGTACAAAAAACGTACAAAGAGCGTACATTTGCAGGTCAAAAAGTCAGTTCCAGTCTCAACTGCTCACTCTGAGGCAGTTCTACGGCAGTTCTACGGCAGTTCTACGGCATTTCCATTCGCATGGAATGCACCTTGCATGCAAACATGGGGCATTGCTGGGAGCAATCAGCAAGATCACACGCGCCTACCCACGTGACTCTCCCAGCCAAGATTTTCGCGGACGCGAAAATCTTGCATGGCGTTCGCCTCGACGAGTGATCGTTCGACATGCGCCTGATTCCTTGCTTGTGTTGCATACGCCCCATTCCCTCAGTATTATCCTCGCTAGGGCTTGGTCGACGCCCGCTGCCCATCCTTGGCGAACCCGGAGGGACGACCTTCTTCTCACCATTCCATGAGATTCCTTTCTCGCGGTAATCGGCAATGGGCACCGGCTTTCCGCATGCACAGAAGGAGTTTCTGAGATGCGCTACATCCCGACGTCCGCCGTTGCTGTTGAAAAGCTCAAGCAAGCGGCAAAAAAAGCCAAGCGTAAGTACAAGATTCCCCATAGCGACGCCCTCGATCGGGTTGCTCGCGGGGAGGGGTATGACCATTGGCATCATGTCACTCTTTGCGCTCGCGAAACAGAAAGGCTGGCGTCCCAGCCCAGCCTGGTAGGCGAATGCCAGCGCGCAGTAGATGCCGCAATTGCCGGGCGTTCGATTTCCATCGTCACAGGCCCGGAGATTCTGGCTGATGGGCCTCTGATCCTGTTCTCCACAGTCGATGGTGACGCTTGGCTGCTGGAGCCGAACGAACGGATCTGTACCTGCCTCGCTTGGCATGGAACCCCGAGGAAATTCGGGATTTCTGATGCCGGCCAGCAGCTCCTGATTCACTGGGGCGGCTCTTACGAACTTCATGGCAATTTCTTCTCCGTCAGCATGGACGATGATGAAATAGGTGCGCGCATGATTGGCGGTTACCCCTTGCCGGAGCTACGCAAGGCCATCGAAAAATCGCTCTCGTTTGATGCTGCACTGAACGACATTTTTGGCGGCCGTGGGGGCGTCGATCTCACTGACGAGGTGATTGCCGACCTTGTGCGGCAAGGATGGGCGGAGAAAGAACTTCTGGCGGCTCGTTCGGACGGTGCCATTTATTCGCCGGCTAGGAATTCACTGCTGTATCCGGCCTTCGGCAATGTTCCTTAACACCGCTTTCTGAGGGCGAGTCAACTTACAGCTTCGAGCTCAGGGGCGCAGAATCTTCGGTGGAGCAGTTCTCTCCTACCCATAATCTCTGCGCCCCTGACCTACTTGTTTTCAGGCGGAGTGTTCCGCCGGCGCGTACAAGCCATTGAGATGGGTTGGCGAATAGCCATCCGGTTTTCAGACAATAAAACCGCGTAGCATCGTGGTTTCTAATCAAAATACTCCTCCGATTCAGATTGATCGCGTGGTGGGCCTGCCATTTAGCTCGGCTGGCCCGCCTTGGCTGAAATCGAATAAATTGAGTAGAATAAATATCAAAATTCTAAATACCCAGTGATTAATGTGAATTGGATATGGTGAATTTGCTTGTCATGGCGCCATCGTTAATTTATGTGAATTTCCCGCTGCTCCTTGTCGGGCCTTGATTCGAGGCGATGAAGGTAGTGACCGCTCGACAAGCTATTTCATTTGACTTGGCGCTTGTCAATCTTTTTGATGGAGTCCCAATTATGGGCGGAGAATTACCTCGTCTGGAGATGGTTACGATTACCTTCGCCGCGGTTCTGATCGCGACGATGATTGTTGCGACCCTTACTCATCGGGCATTGCGGGTGGCTCGAACGATCGCTGAAGGCGGCGGCGTTGATAGCCTTCTGTCCTATCGCAGTGCCAGTTTCTTGTTCATTCACTTCTGCCTGCTTTTCTCTTGGTTCCTGTTCCTGCGTGCCTGCTATGACGCAGTCGAACATGCAGAACCGCTTGAACTGACGATTGGGATGGGCGTGTTTCTTGGCGGCCAAGCTGCGATGGCCTTCCGGGCGGCCGCTCCTACCAACACTGATGGTGGAGAGACTAGTGATCGATAAATTTTCGCGTCCGCGAAATTCCCTCCGACCTTCGCGCATATCGAACAAGCGAGCCAAGCAAGGAATCCTTCTTCTAGTCATCGTAGGTATGCAAGCGGTCTCACGGGCCTGCTTCGCGCAGGGCATCCCGGTCATCGACGCGGCGAGCCTGGCACAACAAGTCCAGCAGGTAGTTGCCTGGGCGAAGCAACTGCAACAGATGGAACAACAGGTATTGCAGATGAAGCAGCAGTACGACAGCCTGAACGGGATTCGTGGCATGGCGAGCCTGGTCAACAACCCCGCGCTACGCAACTATCTGCCATCTGAGTACCAAACCATGCTGAACGGCAGCGGCCTATCCGCTGGCATTTCGGGCTCGATTGCCGCCATTCGTGATGCGGCCAAGCTATTGGATGTCAGTGCTACGAGATTGCGTTCGACGAGCGACTCCGGAAAGGCGTTCATGAATGCACAAAACCAAAATGCTCTCAACCGAGCGATTGGGGAGGAGGGATATCGCCAAGCAAGCCAACGATTTGGCGCCATACAGCAGTTGCTGGACAAGGTAAACGCCGCTCCTGATCAGAAGGACATTCTTGATCTACAAGCCAGAATCCAAGCGGAGCAGGTGATGATTCAGAACGAACAGGTCAAGCTGCAGACGATGGCCTACCTCGCCCAAGCTCAGCGTGATATTCAGCAGCAACAAGCGCGTGAGATTGCGATGAAGGCCGCCCGGCCGGCACTCCCTGCAGGCTGGTGAAGAGCTTTACGGAACAAGACATGAGAAAGCTATTGATGTCCAACATGCTGATGCTTGGTTTGCTTACGGCGTGCAGCGACGATGTGCCGAAGATCGTGGACCCTCACAATCCCACTGTTAATGGGCGCACCATGAAATCGAGCGAGTTCTTCCAGACGTACTGTCGTGGGAAGTCAGGTTATGAGAATGCGACGTGTCAGCGGGTAAAAGCGGCTATGGCACAAGATGCTGCTAGACCAAACCTCCCGAAGGGCTGGTAACGATGGCGGCTGATTTTCACTTTTACGAACGAGCGTTCTCGGAGCTTAACAACGCTCTTGGCAGCTACGTCTCGACTGTGGCCACGAACGTCATTCAAGCGATTACCCCGACGGCCAGTACGTTGTTAATGATCTACGTAATGTTGTGGGGCTGGGCAATGATGCGAGGGATGATTCAAGAGCCGGTCCTCGACGGTACGACGCGGCTGATAAGGCTGTCCGTTATCTGTAGCATCGCTCTAAGCATTGGTAACTACAGTGGATACATTGCCGACTTCTTGTGGAATGCCCCTGATGAGCTTGCCGCTTACGTGGCATCCGGCTATTCGAACAGTGGCAGCAACATCCAGTTCCTCGACAGTCTCATGTCGAAGATGTACGACCTTGGTCACGCGTTTTGGGATTCCGCAAACGCGACTGGCGGCTTGATCCCAGACCTTGGCATGCTGACAACGGCAATCATGATCTGGTCTGCAGGCTTGGTCGCTACCGCCTATGGAGCTTTTCTCTTGGCACTTTCGAAAGCCGCCTTGGCAATCATCCTTGGAATCGGTCCAATTTTTGTGTTGTTGCTTATCTTTGAAGGTACGAAACGACTCTTTGAATCCTGGCTGAATCAGGCGTTGAACTATGTGTTCCTGGTGGTGCTGACGGCCGCCGCAATCAAGCTGATCTTGACCATACTGCAGAAGTACCTGCTTGAGGCAAGCGGATCTGGCTTGCTCGCTGACCCTTCGCCAAGTCAGGCACTTCCCGCAATTGGTTTCTGCATCATCGGTGCACTCGTGATGATGCAACTCCCGTCAATCGCTGCATCGCTGGGAGGCGGTACTGCGATCAGCACGCTCGGCGCTGCAGCATGGGTATACGGCAAGGCAAGAGGCGGGGCGGCGGGCCTGCGACCTTCAAATATCCAGCGCAGTCTCCACAAAGCCCGTGCAGACGCCCGAATTGTCGGGGGAGCAGCCCGAACCACGGCAGGTGCTCCCATGGCGGTCTACAGGAGGATCACGGGGAACCGTGCGAATCGTGTGGCGCAACGCTAGCACCTTGGGCGGGGGGCTAGAACTCCTTGCCTAATAAACCAGTCTAGGTCCGATCCTACACAGAGGCTGCCATACCTTTGCCGGGCTACGGGGTGCCGCTGCGCGGCAGGGCTACCGCCCCGGCCCCTACCGGCAACCCGCGCCCGGCGGGCGCGGCTTCGGGCACATGGCCGCCTGAACCGCCTGCATCGATCGACCGTACACTGAGCATTCAGTACGACCAAGAAATGGTCTGTCGCTCGGTGATGGGCGTAGAGCGCGCTGTCTGCAAAGCGACGGCACTCAGTCGGGCCAGGCGCGCAGCCACAGCAAGTGCTAATCGGAACGCGGGGCCCGACAGGATCTGCCGAACTCGATATTGTCGAATCTCATTCCATGTCGCCGCTCCAAGCTTGCCGGCTTGCTCTGACCAACTCACGGATGGCCTGGCGTTCTGACGCGATCGCGGCGGCCAGTTCCTGTAGCTTCTCCAGCTTTACACGCTCGGTTTCCTGAAAACCCTCGTTTAGGTTGCGGGTGATCTGGTTGATGTTGCGGCCGATGGCGGCCAGCTCTCGGTTGGCCGCCAACACGGCCGCCAACTCCGCATCCGTCAATACCGGGAGGCTGGTGACGTTGGTTTGTACAAGCGCGGCAACCCAACGGCCCAGAGCCATGCCACCCGTCCTGGCTCGCTCCTTGGCAGCATCGCGTAGGAAGGCCGCCAAGCGCACTGTAACGCGTTCGGTACTTAGGCGGCTTAGATGAGGCTTCGCCGGCTCGTACGAGGACGATTCCTGACCGACTTCGGCCATGACCAATGTCCGCAACAGCTCGGATTCCGTCATACGACGGCTTCTAGCGCAGCGCTCGAACGCCGCTTTGACTTCCGGCTGAACGCGCGCTTTCAGTTCTTTTCTGAGTTCAGTCATAAATATCCGATCTCAATGAAGCCTCGCTTTGAGGATCTCGGTGTTTGGCTGAATGCGGGGTCAAGGGCGGCACCGGAGGCCGCATGCGGAGCGCAGGGCCGCCTGGCCCGAGCACCGAACGGGCGAGGATGCCGGCGAAGCGAACCCTTGATGCCGCTGGAAGCCATCAAGCCTATGGCAAGGGAGTAGGTCAAGGGCGTAGCCCGCTGTGCCTGCTCCCGCTGCCAGTCCGGCAAGGTCGGACGCGGGGTGCAGCCGAAGGGGATGCCCAAGCCCGAAGGGCGCGGAGGAATGATTGCTTGGCCCCAAAGGGGCCCCGATAGTTTGGGGGGGCGCGCAGGGGGCTGGAGGATGCCCCGAAGGTAATGCCGTGAAGCCGCCCGTCGCGTTAAAGATTTTAAATAAAGTTAATCCGCGCGCGCGCGTTACGGTTTCTTGAAATCCGCGCGGCGACTGGCTTGGCGATGCCTTCGTGTGGGCAAATGCACGAGACCGTGGGCGTGTGAAAGCACGTGTCAATTCACAGGAGAGCGTGGGTGACCGCACGTCCCAATTCACAGGTGGTGGAGACTTATCCACAGCGAGGGATACACGTGCTTTCACCCACGCTCTCCTTTGGCAGACGATACGCCGCGAGCCGTCAGAAGGTCGCCAATCCTGGCCTTGGCTCCCTTCGGGCCACGGGCATAGAAGGTCATGGTGTCGCGCTCATGATTGAACGCCATTTGATAGTCGGGAAGGCTGTTGCTTTCTGCCAGTTCCTTCACCAGGCGCCGAAACTCTCGCAGACTCGCGGTACTACCAGCCTTGGTACGCAAAAGAGACAGCGATATGCCCCATTTGGGCTGCGCACCGCAATGCTTGCGCGCCAGTTCATAGATGCGCCGGTCCAACGGTTTGCGCAGTCGAAAGTATTCGCGGCTGAGGGTCAGCACTTGCTTGGTTTTTACCGACCGGTAGAGCCATTCAGGGAGTACCACCGACACGGCTACCATCCGGTTATCACTTGAACTGCGTTCGATAATGCGAAAGGCTTCGATCAGACCGAAGCCAGCCTTCTCGCGAATGTCATTCGTCTTGATGTTAGTAATGATGCGTGAGCCAGCGAGCCGCTCTAACGTATCGCTGAGTCTCTCGTAACTGCGACCGCTTGTGCCACGGTTGGTGGCGCTAAGGAAGTCATACGCCGTGAAGTGAATAGTGCGGTCCGTGTCGTTTCGGCCTCGATTCATCGCTTCAACCAACTGACTGATGCAGTAGATCCAAATGTCTTTGTCGTGGATGGTTGCCAGCCCCTTTGCTCCTGGTTGAACCTCGATGCTCTGGCCGTTGTGTTCATACCGTCTGATGCGCCGGTCTCCGGCCTTGAGCGCGAACAAGGGGTGTTCCATTGACGCTATGTCGTCCTTCGGTGCGGCATCGAGAATGTCTGCGACGAAGAAATCCCGTTGGGTATAACGATCAGGCAGGAGCCTTCCGCTGCCGGCGGAAGGCTGCTTGGTGGGCACTGTGTCGAAGGGCATGGCTTACCCTCGAAGTGCTGGGGCGTGGTCCTTTCCTGCTGTCGGGGTATGCGCCAACGTCTTGGCTAGCTGCAGCGCCTTTGTGGGTCGACCCCGTTTCGGCCGCTTGTTCGCTGGGTGGCTCGGGTCTGCCGTGCAAAGGCCGTCGATATAAGCCGCCACATCGATTAGACGGAAGGCACGCTTGCTACCCATCTTGAACGAAGGGATGGGGTAGCGGCCCTGAGAGAGTGCATTCCTAATCGTCTGCGCTGTCTCGCTGGTGATTTCACTCACCTGCCGAACCGACAGCGTGGGGGGGTAAAGCGGGGTTAGGTACTCAAGAAGAGTAAGCTTTGTGAAAGCCAAGATGGAACACCTCTGTGGGTGGCCGCGAGCACTGTTGTGCGCGCGGCCGCAACCGAGAGGTGTGTGATCCGGTATCTGCCAATCCCAGCCATCAGGACTTGGTTCACGGCTGTTTGATGTATTTTCCGAAACACCCGCTTCCACTGGGCTAGCGCCCCCTGGGGACGCCCCTTGTTTTGGCAGCAGAAGATCTCGTAAGCTCCTGCCGTGGCGTTTCTCCACGGGCGCTACCCCGCGCTGTTTATCCACTCGCTCTTGTTCGCCTTATCCACACTCTTTAAGGCGAACGCAGCCGTCCTGCTCGCTTTCATGGCCTCCAGGTGCACGCCCCATGACGGACTTTTTCAAGGCGCGCACCGGACTGCAAGCCATTCCGGTGCAGCGATTATACTTGTGTGTAACCCCTCGTCGTCAACGGGGCTGATGCACCATCGATGTCACAAGCCTTGTCCAAATTCTGTCCAAGAGCAGTGCAAATTCTTCTGGTAGAGTGCCGAATACTTCGGCATAACTCGATATACCGGAAAGAGCCTAGGTACTTGATGCAGTTGGGCAATCCTGGCACAGCGTGCTTTGGAATCAAAGGGTTGCGCGCATGCGAATGGGATTCGCAATGCAGAGGTCGGGAGTTCGATCCTCCTTCGGTCCACCAGAACATCAGGACGTGATTCAAGACGTGAGACGGGAACGATATTTTTGCGCGGCGCGCAAGGATGCGTTTCCTGGACGAGCGCACGAGATGCCTGCCTGACAAGAAGAGCCGACTTGAGGTCGGCTCTTTTTTTTTCGTCCAGAACGAATAGCGGCAGGCCAGTGGCGGCGCTATAGCCATTTGGGTACATCGACGCATACATGGCTGCGAAGCTTGTCGATCAAGGCACTCGCGTCTGTATCCACGACTATCGAATGCCGATGCGCCGCGGGCAGGAATTTCGTGTTGACCATATGGTCGATGAACCCCAGAAACGGCGCGAAAAAGCTGGCGGCGTTCAACAGACCGACGGGTTTGTCGATCTCCGAAAGCTGGTTCATGGTCCATACCTCCATCAGCTCTTCAATCGTCCCAATTCCACCCGGCAGCGCGATAAAGGCGTCGGCGAGCTCGACCATGCGTTCCTTCCGGCTGCGCAGCGTCGGCGTGATTTCCTGTTTGGTCAGATCCAGATGCGATTGCCCGCGCCGATGCAGGTTTTCGGTAATCACGCCATGGACGTTGCCGCCGGAAGCCAGCGCGGCATCGGCGACAACGCCCATCAGGCCTTTTGTCGTCCCGCCATATACAACGGTGATTCCCGCTTTCCCCAGTGCCTGACCGAGCGCTCGCGCTCCTTCGGCAAACGCCTCCGATGCGCCGTAGTTCGATCCGCAAAATACAGCGATGGTCTTGATTGAACGTCTCGTCATGGCCGATGGATTCTCCTGAGGTCCGGGAAGTCTACGAATCCCATGACCCGTCCCCAAGGTCCATAAATGGCAATTGCGGCTGGTCCATGATTCGGGTTGGCGGGCCCGCCCGGAACATGTCATTCTGGCTTGCCCCGCACCGCCACGCCGGTTTGACATGGTATGGTCGCCAGTAATTAATCTGCAATATTGACTAGACCATGACCGAGACAAAGACCCGCAGTATTCCGCCGTTGGATCCCGCGGCGGCCGCGCCTTTCTACCGGCAGATCTACGAGCGTTTTCGTGGCGCCATTACCGGCGGAGTGTTGAAGCCGGGTGACCGAATCCCTTCAGCACGCGCGCTGACGAAAGAGTTGGGTCTGGCAAGAGGCACGATCGAGGCTGCCTATTCCTTGTTGGCCGCCGAGGGGTACATTCAGGCTCGCGGCCAGGCAGGGACCATTGTGACGCCGGGCCTCAAGCCGCAATCGCGCATGGCAACCGCGACGCCCCCGCCCAAAATCGGCGTCGATGCGACGAGTTATCGCCCGGATTCCATCCTGCCGTTCCAGATGGGGTTGCCTGCCCTCGATATGTTTCCCCGAAAGATCTGGGCTCGACTGGGCGCGCGATGTGTACGCGCCATGCAGCCGTCGGACATGGTTCATCCGTCCGTATTCGGTTCGCAGGCGCTGCGCGCCGAGATCGCCGCATATCTCCAGGTTTCGCGTGGCATCAATTGCGCCCCGCATCAGATATTCGTGACATCGGGATATCGCCACACCATCGAGTTGATTACGCATGCCTTGCTGAAGGCGGGCGATCGCGTTTGGCTTGAAAACCCCGGATACCCGCCGACGCGAGAAATATTGGGGCACATGCAGATTGCGGCAGTCCCGTTGCCGGTAGACCAGGAGGGGCTAGTCGTTTCCGAAGGCATCAGGCTAGCGCCGCGGGCGCGCGCAGCGGTGGTCACGCCTGCGCATCAGAGTCCACTGTGTGTGTCGCTGTCCCTGACGCGGCGGCAGGCGTTGCTGGACTGGGCCGCGCGAAATCACGCATGGATTATCGAGGACGATTACGACGGCGAGTATCGGTATGTCAGCCGTCCTCTGGCGGCGTTGAAGAGCCTGGATCGCGATGGGCGTGTGCTGTATGCAGGAACCTTCAGCAAGGTGCTGTTTCCGAGCATTCGACTTGCATATCTCGTCGTGCCGGAAGCGCAGGTCGAGAGATTCGAGACGATCAGTCAGGCTTTGGCAGGCGGTAGTCCGCAGCTTACCCAGGCCATCGTCACAGCCTTCATTACCGAGGGACACTTCGCGCGTCATATTCAACGGATGCGGAAACTCTATGCCGAGCGTCGGGAAGCCACAGCAGCAGGCTTGAAAAGCGTGCTGGGGAAACACATGCAAATCGATTCACAGCCGGGAGGCATGCATTTGATCTTGCGATTGCAAGGCCAGCAGTCAGATCGCCGGCTTGCCGCGCGCATACGGGAAGAGGGCTTGTACGCCGAAGCGTTGACCGATTGGACCACGAATCGCGATGGCGCCTCCGCCTTGCTTCTCGGTTTCACGAATATCGACTCCGAAGAGACGGCCGAGAATCTCGGAAGGCGCATCCTGACGCTGATGTCATGATCGAAAATGTGCGCCTTGGGGCGATCATGGCCTAATGTGCAAGACCGATCTTGGATCTTTTGAGGTAGGCCAAGAAGCGGCACGATAGCGTCCTTCATCAGTCAACATCAAGGATTCGTCATGACCGCTCGTATCGATTACGCCAAGGCCTCGCCCGAAGGCTACAAGGCTTTCGGAGGCGTGTACGGCACGCTTCAACACGGCAGCCTGCCAAAAGAACTCGTCGATCTGGTGTATTTGCGGGTTTCTCAAATCAACGGCTGCGCATTCTGCATTGACATGCACTCGCGGGATTTGCTCAAGTCCGGTCTTGCCGTGGACAAGCTCGTATTAGTGCCCGTGTGGCACGAAGCGGGCGAAGTATTCAGTGCCCGCGAGCGGGTCGCATTGGCCTGGGCGGAAACCGTTACACGCGTCGCCGAAACTGGTGTTCCCGATGCCGACTACGAAGCTGCCGCGGCCGAGTTCAGCGACAAGGAGCTTGCCGATCTGACCTACGCGATCGGCTTGATGAACGCCTTCAACCGATTTGGCGTTGCGTTCCGCGCGACCCCCGCTGCTGCAAAAGCCTGAAATCTCCCATGAGCGAGTGCTTGCCGTATGGGCAGGCCTCGCTTTTCAAATCACGGAAGGAACCTGTCATATATGGCATGGGTATTACTAGGGATCGCCGGCCTTCTCGAAATTGCATTCGCCTTCGCCATGAAGTCGTCTGCAGGGTTCACGCGATTGATCCCCGCGCTGTTGACACTCGCCGCCGGTTTGTCGAGTGTCTTTCTGCTTTCGCTCTCGCTCCGTACCCTGCCAATGGGGACGGGCTACGCGGTCTGGACCGGTATTGGCGCGGCCGGTACCGCGATCCTGGGAATCATCGTGCTCGGTGACTCCGCCGCGCCGATGAGGGTGCTCTGCATTGTTCTGATTCTGACGGGCGTTATCGGACTCAAGCTGGCTTCGGGAAGTTGAGGGCGGTTTGCCGGGCCGCTTGCATGGCGTCCGGGTGCAGTGCACAAACGCCTCCGCCATCCGACATCAACAAGCGCCGAAATTGGCGGTACGATTCCCGGGAATCTGCTTATGCCCGTCAATCGTTGTTCCGAAGGTGGGACGGGAACAGAAGCCGATCCTGTCCGGCACTGGCCCGTCCAGCCCGGGACCCCGTTGATCCGCGCCAATCGGAGCTCGCATGCCTGCTCGATACAGATTCGCCGCTGCCGCCGCCCTCCTCGCCGCCACGACGCTGGCTCATGCCGCCGGCATGGAGGTCACTTCCACCTCCTTTCTGGAAGGAGGCACCATTCCCACGCTCCACGGCAACGACACCGATAACTGCGGCGGCAAGGGTGTATCGCCGCAAGTCGGGTGGTCAAACCTGCCGCCGAAGGCGCGCTCGGTGGTCGTGTTCCTGTACGACCCCGATGGCCAGAACGGCCTGGGTGTCTCGCACTGGGTTGCCTACAACATCGCCGCCAGCCGCAATGAACTGAAGCAGGGCGAAGGGCAGGCCGAGGGCAAGGGCGCCACGGTCGGCAAGAACATTCGGGGCGATACCGTTTATCGCGGCCCCTGCCCGCCGGTCGGCGACTTGCCGCATCACTACACGCTGACCGTCATCGCCACGGATCTGGAGCCCAACGCGCTGCAGCCCGGCATGACGCGCCAGGAAGTACTCGACGCCCTGAAAGGCCATGCGCTGGGCGGGCAAAGCATCGTCGGACGCTATGCCCGATAGGCAAGTGGCCGGAGCATCCGATGCGCCCGTGGTGGGCGAGACCGCCACGAACGCCGAGGCGCGGCACATCGCCGGCCGGCGCAGCACGCTGGTCAGCGTTGTCGTCAACGTTGCGCTGACCGCGGCGCAGGGCGTGGTCGGCGTCCTGGCGGGATCGCAAGCGCTGATCGCGGATGCCATGCATTCCTTGTCGGACCTGATCTCCGACTTCGTGGTGCTGTTTGCCGGCCATCACAGCCACAAGGATGCCGATACCGATCACCCGTACGGTCATCAGCGGTTCGAGACGGCCGCGTCGCTGGCGCTGGGCGCGCTGCTTCTGGCGGTTGGCGTCGGCATGCTGTGGAGCGCCGTCGGCAAGATCCAGCACCCGGAGGGCGTCCAGCCCGTGAAGCTGGTGGCGCTCTGGATGGCGCTGGTCGCGCTGGCCGGCAAGGAATTGCTGTTCCGCTACATGCTGCACGTGGCGGAGCGCGTGCGGTCCAGCATGCTGGTGGCCAATGCCTGGCACGCGCGGTCCGATGCGGCGTCCTCGCTGGTGGTGGCACTTGGCATCGGCGGCAACCTGCTGGGCTATCACGTGCTGGACCCGGTGGCCGCGATCGTCGTCGGCCTGATGGTGGCGAAGATGGGTCTGCAGTTCGGCTGGAACGCCCTCGGGGATCTGATGGACCGTGCCGCCGATGACGAGACCGTGGCCAACTTGCGCGATGTCATGCTCGCCACCCCTGGCGTGCTGGGTCTGCATGATCTGAAGACCCGCAAGATGGGCGATATGGTGCTGGTGGATGTGCACCTGGAAATCCAGGCCGACCTGACGGTCGAGGCAGGCCATGCCATTGCCACGGAGGCGCGCCGCCGGGCGATGCAACGTGACGACGTGCTCAACGTCATGACGCACGTGGATCCGGTTCGCGTCGCGGCCCGCCCGACAGCGGCGCCAGATTTGGCCCCAGCGCCCGGCATGTCGGAAATGTCCTAATCGTCTAAAGCGTCCGCCATGACGGCCCCGCCGGGCGAGACGTGGCCTTCCGAGGCCAGTCTCCGCCAGGCCGCAGGCGCGCCCTCAGCGCAGATCGCTGCGCCGATAGAGGCTGAGTCCGACCGCCAGGAAGGCGAGCATGCCCGCGCAACCGCGATTGATCCATTGCACGGCGCGTGCTGACAGCGTACGCATCGCGTGCCGGCCGCCGAACGCGTAGATCGCCATCATCACGATATCCATGACTGCGGCGACGACGGCCAGGATCACGTACTGGATGGCCACCGGCTTGTCCGCATGGACGAACTGCGGCACGAACGCCGACGTAAACAGCAAAGTCTTTGGGTTGGAGAGCGCCACGAACAGTGCCCGCAGGAACGCGGCGCGCCCGCTGGCGGAAGATGCCCCGGGCGCCGCCACGAGCGCGTGGGTTGGCGCGCGCCACATCGACCACGCGAGGTACAGCAAATAGGCCGCGCCGATCCATTTGATCACCGTAAACAGCTGCTCGGACGCCTGCAGCACCGCGCCCAGCCCGCAACCCACCGCGCCGATCAGGATCAGGTCCGCCAGCGCCGCGCCGGCAATCCCACAGGACGCCACGCGCATGCCGCGTGTGGCGCCGTTGCTGAGCGCCAGCAGCATCGTCGGACCGGGCGTCACCATCACGGCGGCAACGGCGATCAGGTAGAGAAACAAGGTCGTGGCATCCATCGGCGGCTCCAGGCAGCTGCGCCATGCAAGGCGCAAGCGATCCGCCAGTGTGCCGCGTTTGACCGCGATGCGCACGCGTTGCCTGTGGACATCTTTTCGGCACCTGGGGACAACTACATGAAAAGCCTGTGGCCCGGCTGGGGGTGGCATGTGGGATGTATACGGATAACCTGGACCTATCGGCGCCCCGCGTATACGTCCATCCAAACTATCCACGTATACGCACCCCGCTTGCCCCTGCGCTTGTCTTTTCGCCAACCTGCTGACGCAAAAGGGAAAAATCCGGTTATCCACGGGCAGGCGCCACATCTATCTACTACTACTATTCATGTATACGTAAACAATACTGAACTACGTATACAGACCGTTGCCGAGGGTGGAATGCCCTGTGGATGACTCGGCATCCGACACGGCAGATGGAGGGATCGGCCTCGTATACCGTCGACGATTCCCTGCCACCACTTCGCGCCCAGGCGCGCCTTAGCGTGGCACCTTGAATGCCTTGCGGGCACGCAACGCCTCCGTGCGGGCCCAGCAGCCTTCCTGATGGTCGTTCACCAGGCCCATGGCCTGCATCAGCGCGTACATCGTGGTCGGGCCGACGAACTTCCAGCCGCGCTTCTTCAAGTCTTTCGACAGCGCCACCGATTCCGGAGACGTCGTCATCTCGCGCAGGGCCTCGGGCGTGATCTTCTTCGGCCGGCTTTTCGGGTCCGGCTCGAACTTCCAGAAATAGGCGGCCAGCGATGGCTCGGTCGACAGCAGCTCCTGCGCGCGCTTCGCATTGTTGATGGCGGCCTCGATCTTGCCGCGGTGCCGGACGATGCCGGCGTCGCCGAGCAGGCGTTCCACGTCGCGGTCAGTGAAGCGCGCCACCTTGTCGATGTCGAAGTTGGCAAACGCCTTGCGGAACGCCTCGCGCTTGCGCAGGATCGTCAGCCAGCTCAATCCGGACTGAAAGCCTTCCAGGCAGATCTTCTCGAACAGGCGTCGGTCGTCGTCGACGGGAAAACCCCATTCGTTGTCGTGGTAGTGGCAGTAATCCTCGATCGTGCCGCACCAGCCGCAGCGGTCCCGATGCTGCGACGCGGATTCGGACATTGTCATTGCCTTGAAACTCCTTGTAGTGGATGGAAAGTGCCGGCTGTGCCCCCGGGCGCGCTGGCGCTTTTGCTACGATCATGCCCGGACAAATGGTTTTGCGTAAAGGGTCGAAAGGGCTGGAAATGGACATGCAATTGGCAACACTGGAAGACGACGGCTGGATGCTCGATGACGGCGAGGAAATCGCCGCCCAACACCCGGAAACGTTCTGGATTCCTTCCCGGGAGCAGCGGGACGCGCTGCAGCCCGGCCAGCAGGTCAAGCTGATTTTCCGTATCGTCACCGAGGACGCGGACGGCGCCGAGGAGATGCATGTCGAGCGGATGTGGGTCATCGTCAGCGGTCGCGAAGGTAACCTGTACCGGGGTGAGCTCGACAACCAGCCGTACTGCACCGACGAGATGAACCCGGGCCTGCCGGTCTGCTTCGAAGCGCGCCATGTGATCAACATCTTCGAAAGCGAAGAGGGCGGCGAGGCGGTAAAGGCCGGCGACGACGTCTGAGCGCCAGACCCGGCTTCCCGCCGGACCGCGCGGGATTGACGGACGTCGCGGCCGGCGGCAATAAAAAAAGCCAACCCTCGGGTTGGCTTTTTTGCGGTCGCAACGGCGAGCTTACGCGAGCTTCTTGCCGGTGCGGTCGTGCATGAACACCAGGGCCACGAAGCTGATGGCCGCGGCGATGATCACGTAGTACGCGGGGGCCAGCTTGTTGTGCGTCGACTCGATCAGCCACGTGACGATCAGCGGGGCAAAGCCGCCGAAGATGGTCACGGCGAAGTTATAGGCCAGCGACAGGCCCGTGGAGCGCACCTCGGTCGGGAATTGCTCCGCCAGCACCGCCGGGGCCGGGCCCGTGAAGGCGGCCAGCAGGATGCCCAGCACGACCTGCACCTGCAGCAGCGTGGCCGTGGTCGGCGACACATTGAGCCAGTGGAACAGCGGGTACGCCAGCACGCCGATGATCAGCGCCACGGTGCCCAGCATGCGCTTGCGGCCCACGCGATCGGACAGCATGCCCATCAGCGGACACAGCACCAGGATGATCGCGCCACAGATGGCCGTGGACTGGAACGTGGCGCCCAGCGGCAGCCCCAGCTGCTGCTTGGCGTAGGACGGCATGTAGAACACCAGCACGTAGGTGCAGACCGTCCACAGGATGGTCACGCCCAGGCCGGCCAGCACCTCGCGCGGATGGTCGCGCAGGACCTGTGACAGCGGCGAGAACTTGACCTTGCTGGCGTTGCGCTCGGCCCGGCGCGCCTCGAACTCGGGCGGCTCTTCCAGGTGGGAGCGGATGTACATGCCCACCGGCCCGATCAGCAGGCCGAACAGGAACGGGATGCGCCAGCCCCAGGCGTCGATCTGCGCCTGGTCCAGCCCGTTGGTCACCAGCGCGCCCATGGCCGCGCCCAGCATGAACGAGATGCCCTGGCTGGCCTGCTGCCAGCTGGCGTACGCGCCACGCTCCTCGTCGGGGGCGTGTTCGATCAGGAAGGCCGTGGCACCGCCGACCTCGCCGCCGGCGGAAAAGCCCTGGATCAGCCGGGCCACGACGATCAGCGCCGGGGCCCACAGGCCGATCGAATTGTAGGTGGGCGCCAGGCCGATGATGGCCGTGCCCAGCGCCATCAGCAGGATCGTCAGCGTCAGCGCCGCCTTGCGGCCCACGCGGTCGGCATAGACGCCGAGCACGATGGCGCCGACCGGACGCATGAAGAAGCCGACGCCAAAGGTGGCGACGGTCAGCAGGAACGAGGTGAGGTCATCGCCGGTGGGGAAGAACAGTTTGGCGATGATGACGGCGAAGAAGCTGTAGACGGTGAAATCGAACCATTCCAGGCCATTGCCGATGGTCGCGGCGATGATCGCGCGTCGTCGGGTGGCTTTGGTGAGTTCGTGGGCAGGTGCGGCGATGACGGACATGGCGCTTTTGACAACGATGAAGGAACCGGTGGATGCCCCCGCTTCTGCGAGCGGCGGCGCGAGGCGTCATCTTAAGCGATTCCTTACATCGCACCCGAGAAGTCGGCTCAAGGGCACGTGGGAGAGCAATGGGCGCTACGAGCGGGCAGAGTGGCCAGAGTGGCCAGAGTGGCCGGAACGGAGGTGTTAGCCGGGACGCCGCCCGTTCGTGGCGTGATCGCGGCGCGCGGGGGGCGCGGAGGGCAACTTGGGCGCGGCGTTGGCCACCGCATCCGGGCGCCCGGTTTCCGGACGCTTGCGCGTGAACCAGAGCCAGGCGGCGCTGGCCAGCCAGCCGACCACAAAGACCGTATCCCCGGCATGATTGAACAGGGCGGCGGCGGACGGGGTGCGGAAGAGTTCGGCCAGCAAGTCGGCGGGCAAGCGTGCGACGATCCACAGCAGCACAGCCGGGCCGCTGCCGTAGACGCCGGGCTGCCACCACAGGGCGTGGGGCAAGGCGTGCCGGTGTGCATTGCGCTTTACCACGGGGGTTCTCCAGCTGACCGCCCGGTTCCGAGGCGGGCGCATCTTGCGTTGTGGGTAGCGCTCCCGCGCCGGTCGACTAGTGGGGCGGCCTGGCGCGGTGAGCCATGGGGCTCCCTGTCATCATCATAGGCCGATTCGCCTTGCGCCTGCCGCTCGCGGGCGGCAATCCCACGTGGACTGTGTGCGCTATCCAACGCGTCGTGCCCGGCACCCGATAAGTGCCGGGGGGAGCTTCAAGTTTTTTGCACGATATATCCGCAATCGGCTTTCGCCGGACGGGCGCATCTTTGCCAGACTTCAGGCATACGCACAAAGCCTTTGAAGGTCACGACCATGCTTCCCGCTCTCTATGTGTCACACGGTTCTCCCATGCTGGCGATCGATCCCGGACCGACCGGCGCCGCCTTCGATGCGCTGGGCGAGCGGTTGCGCGCGGAACACCCCAAGGCGGTGCTGGTCATTTCGGCGCACTGGATCTACAGCACGCTGGCCGTCAGCACCCGCAATCGGCAGGAGGCCTGGCACGACTTCGGTGGCTTCCCGCGCGAGCTCTACGCGCTGCGCTACGACGCGCCCGGCGCCCCGACGCTGGCCGCCCGCGTGAAGGCGCTGGTCGAGGCCGCTGCCATCCCCGGGGCCGGGTTTGTCGCCGAGGATGAGGATCGCCCGCTGGATCACGGCGCCTGGATGCCGTTGCGCCATTTCTTCCCGCAGGCGGACGTGCCCGTCGTGCAACTGGCGCTGAACCCGTACCTGACGCCGGCCATGCAGATCGAGATCGGCCGCGCGCTGGCGCCGCTGCGCGAGGAAGGCGTGCTCGTGATCGGCTCCGGCAGCTTTACCCACAACCTGCAGGAAGTGTTCGGCGGCGGCCGCAAGGCCCAGCACGGACCGGAAACCGAGCCGTACGTGGATGCCTTTCGCGGCTGGATGCTGGATGCGCTGGACGAGGCGCTGGCCACCGGGGACGTCAGCCGGATCGCCGACTATCGCGCCCAGGCTCCCTATGCGCGCCGGGCGCACCCGACCGACGAGCACCTGCTGCCGCTATACGTGACGCTGGGCGCGGCCATCGGCCCGCGAGCGGCCTCGACGGGGCAGACCCAGGTAGCCCGCGTGGCGGATGAGGTGACCTACGGTGTGCTGGCCATGGACACCTTCGTGTTCGACGGCATGGGCGCGGGGCACGTGCGGCTGGACAAGGCAGCCTGACCGGGGCGACTTGAGCTGGACTCCCGGGCGCTTCGCCGGGAACGAAAAAGGCGGCCTCGGCCGCCTTTTCCATGATGGAAGCAAGCTCTAACGGCGAATCAGGTATTGGCGGGCTGAGCGCGCGCCGAACAGCGCAATCCAACCCATCGTCAGTGCCACCACGGCGATGCCGATCCGCAGGTCGGCCACATGCGCCACGCCGCCGATCAGCACAGGCCCGAGCAGCAGCCCCACGTAGGCGAACCGCGCCACGCGCGCGATGGCCTCGGCCGGGGCCACGCCGGGCAGGCGCGAGGCCGCGACGAAGAAGATCGGCACCATGTTGGCCGCGCCCAGCCCCATCAGGCTGAAGCCGACCAGCGCGGCCAGCGGCAGCGGCACCGCAATCGCCAGCGCGATGCCGGCAAATCCGAGCCAGGCGCTGCCGGTCAGCGTGTCGGCATCGCCAAAACGCGCGCGCAGGCGGTCCCCGCCAAACCGGCCGCAGGCCATCCCGCCCGAAAACGCGGCATAGCCGAAGCTGATCCAGCCCAGCGGCGCTGCGGCTACGTCCCGCATATAGACGCTGGTCCAGTCGTACATCGCGCCTTCCCCGACCAGCCCCAGGAACGCCATCAGCCCCAGCAGCCAAAGCGCGCGCGTGGCGTGTTCGCGATGGTGATCGGCCGTCGGCGGCATCGGATGGTCGGCCATCAGCCGCGGTGCCATGCCGATTGCCACGGCGGCGGTCATGGCGGCGATCAGTGCCGCATGCACCAGCGGCGGCACGCCAAGTGTCAGCATCAGGCCGCCGAAAGCCGCCCCGAGCATGCCGCCGAGGCTGAACATGCCGTGCAGCGCGGACATCACGGGCCGCGTGCGGCTGGCCTCCACCGTGGCGGCCTGCGCGTTCATGGCCACGTCGAACGCGGCGTTGGCCATGCCGAAGAGCAGCAGCATCGGCAGCAGCAGCGCAAAGGCGGGCATGGCCAGGATCGCGATGGTTGCGACGGCAAAGGCGATACCGCCCAGCATCGATGCGCGCGCGCTGCCCAGCCGTGCCACCCAGCGCCCAATCGGGCCCATGGCGAGGATCGCGCCGCCGGCCACGGCCAGCATGGCAAACGACAGCATGGCGTCCGATAGTCCAAAACGCGCCTTGATGGTGGGAATGTGAACGCCCCAGGTGGCGAACGTGGCGCCATTGACGAAGAACAGCGCCATCGTGCCGCGCGTGGCGCGGGAGACCGCCAGGGGGGAGGGCACCGATACCACCGCTTATGCCGACTGAGTGCCGGGGCGTAGCAGGCCACGCCGATGCAGCGCGAAGCCGAACGCCAGCAGGGCGCCCGCCGCCAGCGCCACCATGACCCAGAGCATCAGCCAGTAGCCGCCGGCCGCGCGCCACAGCAGGGCGCCGAACCACGGCGCCACGGCCTGCATCAGCAGCACCGGCGTCATCATCAGCCCGTTCAGCGTGGCGTAGTGGTGGCGCGAGATCAGCTCCGGCATGGCCATCGCGCGCAGCATGGTGTTGACGCCGTTGGCGCAGCCATAGAGCACGGCCGCCAGCATCAGCCAGTAGCCGTGGCCCATCGCCAGGCACAGCAGGCCGATGCTCATCACGACATAGACCGGCATCGACAGCCGCACCGGATGATGGATCGGCAGCCGCGCCATGGCCAGCCGCCCGGCCACCTGGGCGGGGCCGATCAGCGCGGCGACGATCAGTTGCTGGCCCAGCGGCATGCCCTTCTCGGTGAGCATCGGGATCAGGTGCGCGCCCAGCAGGGACGCAATCACCGCCGTGGCCGTGAAGGCCAGCACCACGGCCCAGAATACGGGCTGGCGCAGGGTCATGCGGGCAATGCCGGGGGCGCCCGCCCCGGCCAGCGGGCCACCGGCCTGCACGGGCGCGTAGGTGGCGTGCACCGCGAATCGCAGCCGCGCATGGAGCGGCGCGCAGACGAACAGGTTGAGCGCGGCGAATCCCACCAGCGTCGGGCGCCAGCCCAGATGCAGCACCAGCCATTGGGCCAGCGGAATAAACACGGTGCTGGCAAAGCCGGCCAGCAGTGTCACGTGGACGATCGGCTTCTGGTAGCCGTCGCCGTACGCCTGGCGCAGCACGACGAACGCGGGTTCGTAGAGCGTGGAAGCCATCGCCAGGCCCAGCGGAATCCACATCAGCAGGAACATCGCCGGGGTCGGACACCACGCCCAGAGCAGCAGCCCGATGGCGGCGAGCACGGAGCCGGCGCTCATCACCTTGCGTGCCGGCACGCGGTCCAGCAGCCGGCCCACGGCGAACGAGCACAGGGCCCAGACCAGCAGCCCCAGCGAAAAGCCCCCGGCCAGGAACGGCTTGCCGTAGCCCAGCGCCTGATGCATCGGGTCGATGAAGACGGTGAAGGTGAAGTAGAGGGTGCCCCAGCTGATGACCTCGGTCAGGCCGAGGGTCCAGACGATATGGCGCGGTGGCAGCGCAGCGGTGGGTACGGCGGGGTCGGCAGGAGCAGTCATGGCGCGCCCGGCGCAGGTGGGGGAGCGCCGGTGGCGGTGCGATGGAAGAAGCGGAAATTGTATCGGCCCGGTCGCCGGATGCCTACGCCAAGCCACTTGGCGGGCGTCGTTCGCGCACCACGCCTCCACTCAGCCATGCAGCCATGCCCACGGCCAGGCGTTGCCGGCCATGTTGCCGCGATGCCGGTTATGCCGATGTCGGCGGACCCTTCAGCTCGACGGTATTGCCGTCCGGGTCCTTCACATAGATCGAAGGGCCCCGGCCCTCGGCGCCGTACCGCTGCTCGACGGGGCTGGCATCGATGCGATGAATGCGCAGGTGTTCAAAGATCGCTATGGCATCGAACGGATCGATGCGCAGGCAGAAGTGGTCGAGGTTGCGGCCCTCGGCACCCGGCCCGGCACCACCGGCCCGACCGAGCGGGCCGGCGAGCGACACCAGGTCGATCAGGCCGTTGCCGGCGCGTAGCTGGGTCAGCCCGAAATCGGGCTGCTCGCGCTCGAGGGTGCAGCCCAGTACGTCCACATAGAACCGCGCCAGGCGAGGCACATCCGCCGTGCGCAGGACCAGGTGATCGATGCCGGCGATGCGGAACATGGCGACTTGCCTCCTTCCCTCTTGGCCTACTTGTGCAGGCCGTCGTACTCGACGATCTTGAGGCTGCCCAGGTCCACGCCATCCACACAGCGCACGTTGACCCCGGCCATGGCATTGCCCTGCGGGTCCTGTGCCTCCGCGTAGGGGCCGCAGCCACAGACCGGGCAGAAGCGGTGCGCGATCTTCATCGTGTTGAAGCGGTAGGTCGACGCGTTCTCGTCCGGCGTCTTGAGCCGGAACTGCGCCTTGGGCACGAACCACAGCAGATGGCCGCGCCGGCGGCAGATCGTGCAGTTGCATTGCAGGACCGAGGTGATCTCGCCGTCCGCCTCGAAGGCGACGCGTCCGCAATGGCAGCTTCCCTGGTAAGTCGTCATGGGGTCTCCTGATGTTGTCGTCATCCGACCCCGCCCGCTCACTGGTCCGGGATCAGCCGCTTGCCCAGGCTGACCGCGGCGTCGCGGCCATAGCCGAGCTTGTCGTAGAACGCCATCACGGCGTCATTGCCTTCTCGCACGAGCAGGTTGATCTTCGGGCAGCCGCGTTCGATCAGCAGCGCCTCCGCGCGCGCCATCAGCATACGCCCGTAGCCACGGCCCTGAAACCCCGGGTCGACAGCCAGGTAGTAGACCCATCCGCGATGGCCGTCAAAGCCGATCATCGCCGATGCCACCACGCGCCCGTCGGTCTCGCCGACGAGGAACAGCTCGGGTTGCTCGGTCATCTTGCGGGCGATGTCGCGATGCGGGTCGTTCCAGGGCCGGGTCAGGCCACAGGCTTGCCAGAGGGCCACGACGGCCGGTTCATCGGCGAGGCGATATGCGCGGATCAGCATGGGAAGGAGGAGGGCGGAAGCGACCACTGCTGCATTGCAGCGCGGGCGTTTACCGACATTGTTAAGCGATTGACAGTGTATCCGCTGCGGCGCTGTCACAATGGCCGGCAACACCTGAGAACAACATCCCACAGGAGACACCATGAGCGACATCCACGCGCCCGCGCGCGCCACCTTCCGCCACATGGAACAGGGCACCCGGGAAGACTGGGCGGCCATCTCGGCGGAGTTCATGCCTTATGCGCGGGCGTTGCCGGACCGCGTGCTGGCGCACCTGCGCCTGCTCGATGGTGATTGCGGCGGCTTTCCGGTGGATCGCCTGACCCATTCGCTGCAGACCGCCACGCTGGCCCACCGCGACGGGCAGGACGAGGAGTACGTGGTTTGCGCGCTGCTGCACGATATCGGCGACACGCTTGGCAGCTTCAACCATCCCGACATCGCCGCGGCCATCCTCAAGCCGTTCGTGAGCGCGGAGAACCTGTGGATGGTGGAGAAACACGGCGTGTTCCAGGGCTACTACTTCTTCCATCACCTGGGCCTGGATCGCAACCTGCGCGAGCAGTTCCGCAGCCAGCCGGACCTGTTCGACCGCACGGCCGATTTCTGCCGCAAGTACGACGCCGCCGCGTTCATGCCCGACTACGACACGCTGCCGCTGGAATTCTTCGAGCCGATGGTGCGGCGGGTGATGAGCGCGCCGAGAAACTCGATGTATGTGAAGCCCGGCGAGCAGACGCTCGCGCGCGCGGAGTAAGGCCGCCAAACAAAAACAGCGCGGGTGTTGGCCCGCGCCGTTTTCATTTGCCCGGTCTCCCGGGCATCGATGATGCACCCCTCAGGCAGCCTGCTGTCCCGCCTGCGGATTGCGGAACTGCTCCAGCAACTTTGCCCACTTGCCGCGCACGGCCTTCAGGTTGTTCTCCTTCACATGGCCGAAGCCGCGGATGTCGTCCGGCAGGTTGGCCAGCGCGATGGCCGCGCCGTGGTTGGCCGCCGTCAGACCGGCCGACAGGTCCGCCAGCAGCGCACGGTACTCGCCGATCAGTGCCCGTTCGGTGCGACGCTCCTCGGTCTTGCCGAAGATGTCGAGCACGCCGCCTCGCAGGCCCTTGAGTTTCGCGAGGATCCGGAACAGCGTCATCGTCGACGGCCCGAAGCGGCGCTTCACCAGATGGCCCTGGTCGTCGCGCTTTGCCATGATCGGCGGCGCCAGCCAGAAATTCAGCTGGTAGTCGCGGCCGGGTTCGCCTTCGAACTGGGCCCGCAGCTTGTCCAGGAATACCGGGTCCGTGTAGAGGCGAGCCACCTCGTACTCGTCCTTGTACGCCATCAGCTTGGCCAGGTTGCGCGCGGCGGCTTCCGTCAGCGGCAGCGGCTTGCCCGAACCCACCAGCGCGGATTCCGCGGCGCGCACGCGATTGACGGCTTCGCGGTATTGCTCCGCATAGGCGGCGTTCTGGTACTGGGTCAGCAGGTCCGCGCGGTTGGCGATCAGCTTTTCCAGCAGCGCGCCCGACGACGTCGGCAGCTTCACCACATCGGCACCTTCGGCCGTCGTCTGCAGCTTGCCGGTCAGCGACAGCACGTGCTCGGGGTCATGCGCCATGTGGCGGCCCCAGTCGAACGCGGCCTTGTTCTTGTCCACCGACACGCCGTTCAGCTCGATGGCGCGCTCCAGGGCTTCCAGCGTCAGCGGGATCCAGCCCTTCTGCCAGGCGTAGCCCAGCACCAGCGGGTTGGTGTAGATCGCGTCGCCGATCAGCGCCACGGCCAGCGCGCTGGCGTTGATGAAGTCGCACTGGGCGCCCACGGCATTGCGGATGTCCTGTTCCGCCGACATGCCCGGGAACTGCCACTTCGGATTCTTGATGAAGTCGGCGGTGGGGGTTTGCGCGGTATTCACCACGGCCCGCGTGCGGCCGGCCTGCGTCTTCGAGATGACTTCGTCGGTCGCCGAGACGATGGCGTCGCAGCCGATCACGAGGTCGGCCTCGCCCATGGCGATGCGCGTCGCGTGCAGGTCATCGGGCCGCGCCGCGATCTGCACGTGGGACAGCACCGCGCCACCCTTCTGCGCCAGGCCCGCCATGTCGAGCACGGTCACGCCCTTGTTTTCGAGGTGCGCCGCCATGCCGAGCAGGCCGCCGATTGTCACCACGCCGGTGCCGCCCACGCCGGTGACCAGCACGCCGAATGCGCGGCGCAGCGGCGGGAGCGTCGGCTCCGGCAGTGCGGGCAGGCTGTCCATCGACACCCCGTGCGCCGCCGGCTTGCGGACCTGCGCGCCTTCGGCCGTCACAAAGCTCGGGCAGAAGCCGTTGGTGCACGAAAAGTCCTTGTTGCACGACGACTGGTTGATCTGGCGCTTGGTGCCCAGCTCGGTCTCCAGCGGTTCCACGGACAGGCAGTTCGACTTGACCGAGCAATCGCCACAGCCTTCGCACACCGCGTCGTTGATGAACGCGCGGCGTGCCGGATCGGGGAACGTGCCGCGCTTGCGGCGGCGGCGCTTCTCCGTGGCGCAGGTCTGGTCGTAGATCAGGATCGTGCAGCCCGGCACCTCGCGCAGTTCGCGCTGGATGCGGTCCAGCTCATCGCGGTGATGCACGGTCAGGCCTTCGGGCAGCTTGATCGCGCCGTTGTACTTCTCCGGCTGGTCCGTGACGATGACGATCTTCTTCGCGCCTTCCGCGGACACCTGGTACGCGATGTCCTGCACGGACAGCTGGCCGTCCACGGGCTGGCCGCCGGTCATGGCCACCGCGTCGTTGTAGAGGATCTTGTAGGTGATGTTGACGCCCGCGGCGATCGACGCGCGGATGGCCAGCAGCCCGGAGTGGAAGTAGGTGCCGTCGCCCAGGTTGGCGAACACGTGGTTGTCGCCGGCAAACGGCGCCTGGCCGATCCACGCCACGCCTTCGCCGCCCATCTGGCTGAAGGTGCTCGTGCTGCGGTCCATCCACACGGTCATGTAGTGGCAGCCAATGCCGGCCAGCGCGCGCGAGCCTTCGGGCACATTGGTCGACGTATTGTGCGGGCAGCCGGAGCAGAACCACGGCTTGCGCTCGGCGGTCACGCGCGGCGTGGCCAGCGCGCGTTCCTTGGCCTCGATGATGGCCAGGCGTGCCGCGATGCGGGCGCGCACGTCCACCGGCAGGTCGAATTTTTCCAGCCGCGTGGCGATGGCCTTGGCGATGATCGCCGGCGACAGCTCGTAGTGGGCCGGCAGCAGCCACTTGTTCTGCGGGATCGACCATTCGCCGCCCGCGTTGTCGCGTTCGTCGAACTTGCCGTAGACCTTGGGGCGCACATCGTCGCGCCAGTTGTACAGCTCTTCCTTGAGCGCGTACTCCATGATCTGGCGCTTTTCTTCGATCACCAGGATTTCCTGCAGCCCCTCGGCAAAGGCGCGCGCGCCGTGTGCTTCCAGCGGCCAGACGCAGCCAACCTTGTACAGGCGGATGCCGATCTGCGCGCAGGTCTCGTTGTCGAGGCCGAGGTCGCACAGGGCCTGGCGCGTATCCAGGTACGCCTTGCCGGCGGTCATGATGCCGAAGCGCGCATGCGGCGAATCGATCTCGATCCGGTCCAGCTTGTTGGCGCGCACATAGGCCAGGCCCGCGTACCACTTGAAGTCCAGCAGGCGGGCTTCCTGTTCCAGCGGCGGGTCCGGCCAGCGGATGTTCAGGCCGCCCTGCGGCAGGATGAAGTCCTCGGGCAGGGTGATCTGCACGCGGTGCGGATCCAGCTCCACGGAAGCCGACGATTCCACCACATCGGTCACGCACTTCATGGCGACCCAGAGGCCCGAATAGCGGCTCATGGCCCAGGCGTGCAGGCCGTAGTCGAGGTATTCCTGGACGTTGGACGGATACAGCACCGGCAGGCCGCAGGCCTTGAAGATGTGCTCGGACTGGTGCGCCAGCGTGGAGGACTTGGCCGAGTGGTCATCGCCAGCCAGGACCAGTACGCCGCCGTGCGGGCTCGATCCGGCCGAATTCGCATGCTTGAACACGTCGCCCGTGCGATCCACGCCCGGGCCCTTGCCGTACCACATGCCGAATACGCCATCGAACTTGGCGTCGGGGTACATGTTGACCTGCTGCGATCCCCACACGGAGGTGGCGGCGAGGTCTTCGTTCAGGCCGGCCTGAAATACGACGTTGTGCGCCGCAAGGTGTTTCTTGGCCTTCCATAGCGACTGGTCCAGGGCACCCAGCGGCGATCCGCGGTACCCGGAGATGAAACCGGCGGTGTTGAGTCCCGCGGCGCGATCGCGTTCCTGCTGCAGCATCGGCAGCCGTACCAGGGCCTGCGTGCCGCTGATATAGATGCGGCCGCGCTCCAGGGTGTACTTGTCTTCGAGGGAAACGTTTTCGAGCGCGCGACGGATAGCGTCGCTGACCGGAGGGGTCAGGGGGGCATTCATGAGTGCTCCTCTAGGGGCATGCTGTCGGGATCACCGACACATCAGTTGTGGGCAACCGTATTCGGTCCCTTGTGGGGGCGTTGGACGGCCGTGTCTCTGCGCGGCATGGTAGCACCGGCGTGGCGGCCGCGGTACCGTGCGATGCAGCATAAAACGGGCCTGATACCCCCGTGATTTCCCGTAGCCACCGGCGCCACGCGTGTACACTGCGTTGCATCCAGCTGGCACGCAGCCCCGCCCGATGGCCGGGCGAATGACGCCTGTGCGCCACACCGCCGGTACCCCGGCATGGTGCAACCCGCACCGCTTATTTCATATCGAACATGACCAATTCCCCTCGCCAGGGCGCAACCCTGGCTGTGCTGATCGATGCCGACAACGCGGCGCCCGCCATCGTGGAAGGCCTGCTGGCGGAGGTGGCCAAGTACGGCGTGGCCGCCGTCAAGCGCATCTACGGCGACTGGACCAAGCCCAACCTCGCGGGCTGGAAGGAACGCCTGCTGTCGCACTCGATCCAGCCGATCCAGCAGTTCCGCTACACCGTGGGCAAGAACGCCACGGACAGCGCGATGATCATCGACGCGATGGACCTGCTGTACACGGGCCGTTTCGACGGGTTCTGCATCGTCTCCAGCGACAGCGATTTCACGCGGCTGGCGTCGCGTATCCGCGAGCAGGGGCTGATCGTCTACGGCTTTGGCGAGCGCAAGACGCCCAAGCCGTTCGTGACCGCCTGCGACAAGTTCATCTATTCGGACGTGCTGCGCGGGGACGCCGATACGGACACGGACACGGAGGCCGAGGGGGCCACCGCGCCGGCCCGCCGGCGCAATCCCAACGAGCTGCGCCAGGATTCGCGGCTGGTGCGCCTGCTGCAGACCGCTTCGCAGGCGGTATCGGACGAAGACGGCTGGTCCACGCTGGGCGGCATGGGGAACCACATCGCCAAGACGGCGCCCGAATTCGACTCGCGCAACTATGGCTACGGCAAGCTCTCGGAGCTGGTGGCGGCGACCGGGCTGTTCGAGGTCGAGACGCGCAACGGCGGCAACAACAAGACCATCTGGGTACGGCTGAAGAAGCGCGGCAAGGGCGAGGGCGGTGGCCAGCCGCAGCAGGGCCAGCAGCAGGGCCAGCAGCAGGGCCAGCAAAGTCAGCAACAGGGACAGCAGCAAGGCCAGCAGCGTCCGCCGCAGGGCTACGGCCAGCAGAACGAGCCGCGCCGCCCGACGCCGGCACCCCAGCCCCAACCCCAACCCCAGGCGCAACCGCTGCCGGCCGCCACGGTGGCGCAGCCGGTGCCGCCGGTGGAAACCCCTGCGCCGGTGGTGGAGTTCGACGCGATTCCCGAACCCGCGCCGGTGTTCTCGGCGGCGTCTGAAGACGAGGACGATGGCGCGGGCTCGGCATCCACGCTGATTTCGGAAGCCCTGGACGCACCGGAAGACAGGTCGAACGGCCGAGGCAATCGCACCAGGCGGCCCGACGTGGCACTGAGCGACAAGCCGTGGCCGATCGACCAGTCGGTGTTTGCGGCGCCGGGTACGACGGTGCTGTCGGCTCAGATGGATGGGGGCGTGGCGCCGGCAGAGGCGGAGACGGCAAAGGCAGAACTGCCCAGGCCGGAAAAGGCCGAGGCGCCCAAGCCGGCGGCCCGGAAGGCTGCTCCGAGGAAGGCCGCCAGCAAGACCGCCAGAAAGTCCGGGGACACGCCCGCCAGCAAGCCGGCCAAGGCCGCGCCGCGCAAGCGGGCTCCGGCGAAGAAGGCCGCGGAGTGATGTCCGGCGCCGCCGCACCAGCGGCGTAAGAGGCCGCGCGGCTGGCGGCCACCGGACCACAGCAAGGGAAGAACCACGCCGGTGCATGCAGCGCCGGCGTCGGACCGCTCTCCCGCTTCCTGCTTTTTTTTTCGCTCTCCGCGCTCCGCTCTCCCGAGCCCCGGCCTACCGTACCAGCTGGTTGATCTCGATGATCGGCATCAGCACGGCCAGTACGATCAGCAGCACCACCACACCCATCGTCAGGATCAGCAACGGCTCCAGCAGGCTGGTCAGGAACAGCGTGCGACGCTCCAGTTCCTGGCTTTCGCCCGTGGCCGCGCGCTCCAGCATCACCGGCAGGTTGCCGGTGGCCTCGCCCGAGCGGATCAGGTGCACGAGCACCGGCGGGAACTGGTTCTGCGCGGCCAGCGCGCGCGCCAGCGACGAGCCTTCGCGCACGCGTGTGGTGGCATCGTCCACGTTGGTCTTGAGCGCCTGGTTGGTCAGCGTTTCGCCGGCCGCCTGCAGGCTGCGCAGGATCGGCACGCCGGCGGACACCAGGATCGCCAGCGTGCTGGCAAACCGCGCCGTGTTGTAGCCGCGAATCAGCTTGCCGACCAGCGGCGCGGTCAGCAGCCAGCGGTGCCAGGCCAGGCGGACGTCGGGCTGGCGCAGCAGGCTGCGCACGATCAGCGCCGCCACGCCGATGACGGCAAGCGCGGCCCACCACCAGTTCCGCACGAAGTCCGACAGCGCCAGCATGACGATCGTCAGCGTGGGCAGCTTTTGCTTGGTGTTGGCAAAGACGCTGACCACCTGTGGCACCACGTACGACAGCAGGAAGATCACGATGGCGAATGCCACCACGGTCACGATGGCCGGGTAGGTGAACGCCAGGCGGATCTTCGCGGTCAGCGCGTTGCGCGACTCGATATAGCCGGCCAGCCGCTCCAGCACCACGCCAAGATGGCCGGAGTGCTCGCCCGCGGAAACCAGCGCGCGGTAGATATCGGGAAAGTCCTTCGGATGCTGCGCCAGCGCGACGGACAGCGAGCTGCCGCCCATGACTTCCGCGCGGATGCCGGCCAGCAGTTCGTGCACGTACTGGCGCTCGGCCTGATCGGCCAGTGCGCCGAGCGCCTCGTCCAGCGGCAGGCCGGAGACGATCAGGCTGGCCAGTTGGCGGGTGAACAGCGCCTGTTCCTGCGTGCTCAGCCGGCGTATCAGCATGGCGCTGCCGCTGCGCGGCGCCAGGCCGGCACCGGCCAGCGGGTCGACGGTGATCGGCGTCAGGCCGCGCGCGCGCAGTTGCGTGCGGGCCTGCTTCGGGCTGTCGGCCTCGATGACACCACGGTCGGCGCGGCCGGTGGCGTCAGCGGCTTCGTAGCGATAGGCGGGCATGCTGCGATCTGTCCCTTGCTTATTCGCGCGTGACGCGCAGCACTTCTTCCAGCGACGTGGCGCCGCTGTCGATCCAGCGTTGCGCATCGCTGCGCATCGTGTGCATGCCCTTGGCGAGCGCGGCCTGCTTGATCTCGGACTCCGGCTGCTGCCGGTGGATCATGGTCTGGATGTCGCTGTCGACGGTCAGCAGCTCGTACACACCCATGCGGCCCTGATAGCCGGAACGCCCGCACTTGTCGCAGCCCACCGCATGCCAGACGCGTTGCAGCGGCTTGCCTTGCGCGTGCAGCAGCTCGGCCTCGGCCGGTGTGACCTCGATCACTTCCTCGCGCTTGCAATGCACGCACAGGCGGCGTACCAGCCGCTGCGCCAGCACGCCCAGCAACGACGACGACAGCAGGAACGGCTCGATGCCCATGTCGACCAGCCGCGTCACGGCGGACGCCGAATCGTTGGTGTGCAGCGTGGCCAGCACCAGGTGGCCCGTCAGCGAGGCCTGCACGGCGATCTGTGCCGTCTCCAGGTCGCGGATTTCGCCGATCATGACCACGTCCGGGTCTTGCCGCAGGATGGCGCGCAGGGCCTTGCCGAACGTCATGTCGATGCGCGGATTGACCTGGGTCTGGCCGATGCCCTCCAGGTCATACTCGATCGGGTCTTCCACCGTCATGATGTTGGTGGTGCGCGCATCGAGCCGGGACAGCGCCGCATACAGCGTGGTGGTCTTGCCGGAGCCGGTCGGCCCCGTCACCAGGACGATGCCGTGCGGCTGCCGCACCAGATGGTCGAATCCGTGCAGGGTGCCGGGCGCCATGCCAAGTTTGGCGAGGTCCAGCCTGCCGGCTTCCTTGTCCAGCAGACGCAGCACGGCGCGTTCGCCGTGGCCGGTCGGCAGCGTGGAGACGCGCACGTCCACCGGGCGGCCGCCCACGCGCAGCGTGATGCGGCCATCCTGCGGCAGGCGTTTCTCGGCAATGTCGAGCTGCGCCATGATCTTGATCCGCGAGATCAGCGCGCCGTGCAGCGCCTTCTTCGGCCGTACCACGTCGCGCAGCGTGCCGTCCACGCGGAAGCGCACCACGGAGGCGGACTCGAACGGCTCGATGTGGATATCGGACGCCTGCTCGCGCGCGGCCTGGGTCAGCAACGCATTGATCATGCGGATGATCGGCGCGTCGTCTTCGGATTCCAGCAGGTCTTCCACGGCCGGAATGTCCTGCATCAGGCGCGAAAGATCCACTTCGCCTTCCACTTCGCCCACCACCTGTGCGGCGCTGCCGTCCTGCCGGTTGTAGGCATCGGACATGGCGGCCTCCAGCGCGGCCGGTTCCAGCACGCGCAGATGCAACGCGCCGTGCACCCGCGCCACCTCGGCGAGCGCCGAAGGCGAAGTCTGGCGGCTCACCCAGACTTCCAGGCCGTCGGGCCGCTGGCGGGCGATCAGCAGCGGGGCTTCGCGCGAGAACGAATAGGAAACCAGCCGGGCGGCCATCGGCGAGGGCGGCTCGGACAGATCCGCCGACGATGACATCGGCGGCGGCGTGATGGTTGCTGGCGTATCGGTGGCCATGGCGAAGATCAGCTGGCGCGCGGCGTATTCGTCGCACCGGCACCATTCTGCGAAATCGGGCGCGGCGCAGTTTGCGGGACCGGCTGCGGCGACGGCGCGGTCCCCGGCTGCAAGGGCTCCAGCGGCAGCGGACTCTGCACGGGACCGTTGTAGCGCGGATCCACGAACGGCGTGCCCGGGGCGTCGGCCGGCGGGAGCACCGGCGTGTCCTTGTCGCGCACAAACATGTTAGGCGAGACAAAGCCCTGCTGCTGGCCGCGGATGTATTCGTAGCGATCCTGCGTCAGGCGGTCCGTGGCGCTGGCGGTGCGCATGATGTACGGGCGCAGGAACACCAGCAGGTTGGTCTTCTTGCGGTTCTTGTTTTCGTAGCGGAACAGGGCGCCGAGCCACGGAATGTCGCCCAGCAGCGGCACCTTCTGCACGCCGTCGCCATAGCTGTCCTCGATCAGCCCGCCCAGCACGATGATCTGGCCGTCATCGACCAGCACGTTGGTTTCGATCGAGCGCACGTTGGTGGTGGGGCCCTGCGTGGCGTTGATCGTGTTGGCCACCACCGACGACGATTCCTGGTAGATCTGCATCTTGACCAGTCCGCCATCGGTGATCTGCGGGCGCACGCGCAGCGTGATGCCGACGTCCTTGCGGTCGAAGGTCTGGAACGGCGTGACCGTCGCGGTGCTGCCGGTCTGCGCATAGGAGCCGGTGGTGATCGGAATGTTCTGACCGATCAGGATCTTGGCTTCCTCGTTTTCCAGCGTGATCAGGTTCGGCGTGGACAGCAGGTTGACGCTGTCGTTGCTGCCGAGAGCCCGCAGCAGTGCGCCGAGGCCGATGGCCTTGTTGACGACGCCCAGGTTCAGGCCGCCGATATCCGGCACCAGTTGCGTGGCCGCGGCAATGCCGCCCGTGCGGTCGTTGTTGATGGCCGCGATGGCGCCCGTCAGGTTGATGATGTTCTTGCCGCCGCTGCCGAAGTTGGTGCCGGCAAAGCCGACGGTATTGCCGCCCGAATTGATCAGGCCCTGCCACTGGATGCCCAGCTCGCTGGCCTGCGTGGCGGTGACCTCGACGATCATCGATTCGATATAGACCTGCGCGCGGCGCGCGTCGAGGTCCTCGATCACGGCGCGCAGGTTGCGGTAGACCGGTTCGCTCGCGGTGATGATCAGCGAGTTGGTGGTCGGGTCGGCCTGGATCGTGCCGCCCGTGGTGGGTTGCTGGTTGACCGCGAACGATGCGGAGAACGCATTGGCGCCGCCGTAGCCGGAGCTCGATCCCGAGCGGCCGGAGCCGCTGCTGGCGCCGCCACCGGTGTACTGGCCGCCCTGTGGCGTGGACGGGGTCTGGAATGCGCCGGCGCCGGTCGCGCCGATGGCGCCAGGCGTGCCGCCGGGCTGGGTCGAGGGCGTGAGGCTTGCATCGGCGGCCACGATCGCGCGCAGCGTGGAGGCCAGCTTCACTGCATCGGCATTCTTGAGCGGCACCACCCAGATGTTGCCGGGCTTGGCAAAGGGCTGGTCGAGTCTTTCGATCAGCGCGCGGGCCTGCTGCACGCGCGCGCGGCTGGAGGCGCGGATCATCAGCGAATTGCTGCGCGGTTCCGCCACCACCGTCGTGCGCAGGCTGGTGTCGCCACCGGGCGCGCCGCCACCGGCACCGCCGGCCGCGGACGGGTCCAGCAGCTTCTGCAGCACCACGGCCGCGTCGCTGGCGATCGCATACTTCAGCGGCACCAGTTCCACTTCGCCCGAGGCTGGCGCATCCACGGCCGCGATGATGCGGGCCAGGCGCCGCAGGTTGTCGGCGTAGTCGGTGATGACCAGCGTGTTATTGGCCGGATACGCGGTGATGGTGTTGTTCGGCGCGATCATCGGCCGCAGCACCGGTACGAGGTTGTTGGCCGACTCGTAGTTAAGCCGGAAGACCTGCGTCACCACTTGTTCGCCGCGGCTGCCACCTTGCCCGATCACGATGGGGGATCCCTGCAGCTTGGCATCGGCCTCCGGCACGACCTTGGTGAAGCCGTTGCCTTCCACCATCGCATAGCCCTGCATCCGCAGCACCGACCCCAGCGTCTCCAGCGCCTGCGCGCGCGAGACCGGCTGCTCGGTGACCAGGTTCACCGTGCCCTTGACCCGCGGATCGATGACGAAGTTCTTGCCCGTGGCCTGACCCACCGCCTTTACCACGGAGTCGAGATCGGCATTGACGAAGTTCAGCACCACCTGGTCGCGGTTGCGCGGCGAGATGTCGTTCGGCTGCGGTGGCTGCTGCGCCCAGAGCGGCGCGGGTGCCAGCAGGGACAGGCCGCACAGCAGCACAGTGGCGCGCGCGCAGGCGGTGCGGAAGAAGGGTCGGGGTGCTTGGGTTTTCATCATTGTTTCGAAACGGACTGCTTCTCTCCGGCAGTGGTGGGTCAGAAGCGCAGCCTTAGAAGCGCAGCCTTGTTACGTTGTCCTCATGTCGTCCCAGCAGGCTCAGCAGGCCTGCCAGCTGCGTGGCGGCCTGAGGGTCGGTACGGGCCGTGCCCTCGAAGCGCGCCTGCCTGCCCAGGGTGCCGCTGCCCTCCAGGTACAGCGGTCCGGCAGTGGTCCTCAGTTGCAGCTTGCCGTCCGTTCCGGTCAGGTCGATCTCGACGCGATAGCTGCCCAGCGGGCGCAAACGGCTGACTGCGGCGGACATCTGCTCGAACTGCATGGTCAGGTGTCCGTACTTCTGGTTGCCGGCAAAGCGGCCCTGCAGCGCCGACCAGGCGATGCGCATCATGCCGTCCGGGCGCAATGTGTTGAACGGCGCGCCGATGCCCTCCAGCAACGACGCCGGCAACCGGATCGCGCCGGGCTGGACGCTCCAGCCGGCCGGCGTCACGGCCACGGTGACCGGCGACGGCATCGACTGGTCGTGCGTCAGCACCATCCGCAGCGTGCCGGTCAGCAGCGGCCAGAACGCCACGTCCCATCGCAGCCGGCCCGGCAGGACCGTCGCCGTCTGGCTGCCCGCGCCGGCGGACAGCGCCAGCGTCGCGCTGCCGTGCCAGACCGTGCCGGCCGCGTCGGCCAGCAGGACCCGGCGCTGCGTGCGCGTGGCCACCGTGTCGGCCAGCCACGCCGCCGGCCAGCCGGCCAGCATCGTCACGACCACGATGGCGAGGCCCAGCAGCGTCCAGCGCACCCGCTTCCAGCCGTTTGCGACGGGCGTGCGCCGACGTGCCAGGCGCAGGGATTCCAGCCGCGCCATCAGTTGCGGCCACCGGCACCGGGGCCTTGCATGGTGGCGGTCACGTTGACGAGCGCCGTGGCGCCCACGTAGGCAATCCGTGCGTCCACCACCTTCAATCGCTGCTGCTGCCGGACATCCTGCAGCCAGGCGGCCACCGACCCGAAGGCGGCCTTGTCGATCTGTACCTGCACGGCGTTGTCGCCCGTGGGCGCCAGCCGGGTGGCCTTGAGTCCGTGCAGGCCCAGGCTGTCTTGCAGCGCCTGGGTCAGCGCATCGCCACGCAGGGAAGGCGCCGGGCTGGCGGACAGGCTGCGCGCTTCCTGCGCCAGGGTTTCCATTTCGGCGAGGTCCGCGCGCAGCGCCGGCAGATTGCGGGCCAGCCGCGCGCGACCGTCGGCGGCGGGCTCCCAGAGCACCAGATAGCCGATGACGAGCGCGAGCACCACGGCGCCGCCGCCCAGAATGGCCTGCTCGCGCGGATTGCGGGCGTTCCAGAATACGTCGAAGCGTTCGCGCCAGCGATCCGGCACGCGCGGCTTCAGGCGGGCCAGACGGGCAGCGATGAGACCGGTCCGGCCGGTGCGGTGGTTGTCTTTCATGATCCGGCCTTCACGGTCCAGCGCGTTGCACCTTGCGGTGGCGTGCTGCCGGCGCGACCCGCCGCATCCGGCGGGGTCTTGTCTTCTTCCATCTGCAGGCCGGCCTGGCGTGCGTTGTTGCGCAAGGTGTTGGTGTCCATGCCGGGCTTCACCGTGGCGTAGAGCGTGCCGGCGCGGTAGTCGAGCTGCAACAGGCCGTCAGGCGGCAACTGCTGCGCGGCGAGGGCGAACTTGTCGGCGAGCGGCAGGAAGTCGTTCGGCGTGCTGCGCCCGCTGGCCGTGCGCAGCTGTTCGATTTGCCGGCGCATCAGCAGCGGCGGCTCGGCAATCGGGGGGACATTCGGGAACGCCGTGTGCAGGATGTCGATCTGTGCCGCCTCCAGCCGCCTGGCTTCCTGGCGCAGCATCAGCCACTGCACGTTCATGCCGATGATCTGCACGAGCAATACCCCCGCGGCCAGCGCCAGCGGCAGGCGCCACGCGTGCAGGTTCCAGCGGTCCGCCCGTCCCTGCGCGAATTCGAACTGGGCCAGGTCGAGTTGCGGCTGGCGCAGGCAGTCCTCCACGCCAGCCAGCCAGATGCGCCAGTCTTCCGACACGCGGGAGGCGCGCGGGGCAGGGCGTTGGTTGCGCAGCGCCGACACTGGCGCCTGGGCCACGGCTGCGCGGTCACCGTGCCATTCGCCAGCGGGCGCCAGGGCCTGCCAGGCCGCCAGTGCCTGGCCTCCCAGCAGCAGGCCATAGCCTTCATACGGCCCGGCGCGGACGGTCAGTTGCCACAGCCGATCGGCGGCGGCCATGGTGGCGATGTCGAGTTGGGGATCGGCTTGCGCGAGCGCGGTGGCTGCGGCTTCCACGACCAGCGTTGCGGGCTGTGCAGGCGCGGCGGTGTCGGGGCTGGCAGCCGGTGTGGCGGAGGGCGTGACGGATGGGCTGGCGGACGTGCCGGCGGACGGACCCGTGCCGGGCACTGGTTCGAGCTCTCCGGCGAGCACGGGTTCGCGTGCGGTGGCCTCGGCCGCATCTGCGGCCTGCCCGGGCTCGGCGCCGGGGGCGAGCGGCAGGCAGAGCTGCGCGGGCAGCACGTGGCGGCGGCGGTGCTTGTGGTCGGCAAAGGCGTCCAGGACTGCGCGCAGCCAGGCGCGGTCCGTCACCATCAGCAGCCGGCGGCGCGCGGCGCGTGGCGACGCGGCAGGCTCCAGCACGGGGCCCAGCGCGATATGGCACGGTGCAGCATCCGTCGCGAGCACGTCCTCGACGAGGTTTGGCAACGCCAGTCTCAGCCGGGCGGGCGGCAAGGGCGGCACCCGTGCCGTCGTCAGCAGCACATCGCTGGCGGCAACAATCAGCACGAGGCGGTCGGCGGCGGGCATTTCGGCGGCCAAAGCGTGGCCTTCCCGCAACAGCTCGGGCGCGTCTGGAAGCCCGGTCCGACGGCCTTTCTCCCCTACGGGCGTGCGTACCAAAGCAAAGGGCATCGCGCCGAACTGCCACGGTTGCGGCTGGTCATGCGGCCGTTGCGGCAGGCGGACGTAGAGGGTGGTGCTCAAAATGTCGTTGGTTTCTGGGTGGCAAGGTGCGCCGGGGCTGCTTCGGCGGGCTGCCGGATGGCGAAGCGCGCGCTTCCGTGACGGGCGGTTTCAGCTTGCGTGATCGGCGCTGGCGCTCGCCCGGCTTCGGCCCGACAGCGTACCTTGCCTGTGTGACTAACTCGCGTCAATAGCGCCCAGTCCGGATTTGCGGTCGGACGATTGAGGCATAGGCGTTGGGCCCGGCGCCCGACAGGATGGCGTCAGCGTTGCTCCGGCATGCGGTCCGCATCGCGGACCCAGATGACCCGGGTGGTATTGCCGCTGCCGAAGACCGGCGCGCGGAAGATCAGCGAGACCTGGAGCCGCCGTGCGCGCTCGTGGCGTACCAGGCCGTAGATCAGGAAGTAGTTGGTGCGGACGTCGAGCGTTTCGGCCACGCTGGCTCCGGCGGCTTGCGGCGCAATCGCGCTCAGCTGGGTGCTGACATCCGCGGTGTTGTTGAAGTAGGCGCGGTCGCGCTGGCGTACCAGTTCGCGCGCGCGATCGAGCGGCAGCTTGTCGATGACCGCCGCCAGCACTTCGGCGTCGGCGGTGTTGGCGTTGACCTTGGTCCGCTCCGGCAGCACGGTGACAAACGGTTCGAGCGTGGCCACGATCTCGGGCGTGTAGCCGGGGATCGCCAGCAAGTCCGCGGCGCTATCCGGTGGCCGGGGCGGCGGTTGTCCGTCGATCGCACCGCCCTTGGCGGCACGCAGCATGTACTGGGCGGTGGGCTCGGCCAGCGCCGCGTTCATACCGAGCGTTTGAAGCAGCCGGCGGAACGCCACCAGCGACGGCGCATCGATCTGGGCCACGCGGCCGGCGCCATCGGCGTTCCAGATATAGAGATTGGTCAGGTTGAACCGCGCCTGGGCGTCGAGGATTCGGCCGGACAGGAACGAGGTCTCGCCGGCCTGGTCGGTGCGCAGGCCGGCGCCGAGGAAGTCGGACAGCCGGGTTTCCGCGATGGGCACGGACCACGGCTCGCCCAGATAGTCGACGTTGGACCGCCGCTGGTCGTCGCGCAGGATCAGGCGCGCCCAGTCCACGGCGGCGCGTTCGATCCACGCTGCCTGGGCCACCAGCCGCTGGTTTTCGATCGAGCGGATTTGCACCTGCTGGCGCCAGAGCATGCCCGAGACCACCACTACGGCCAGCGTGACGATCAGCAGCGCGGTGACCACGGCGGCACCGTGCTCGCGTCGGGACAGTCGGGCGCGTTGCGAACGTCTGGAGAGGGCGGGCCGGTTCAGGGTCATGGCTGCGTTACAGGCCCGTCATGCAGATTTTCTGGAACTGCCGGGGCGCGTCGCCATCGCCCAGGCGGGCCAGAACCGTCAGCTCCACCGCACGCACCGCCGCGTTGCCGACGGTGTTGCCGGCATCGGCCTGTGCGTCGCTGGCGCCTGTCGCCGGCGCGGGGCTGGCTGCGGCGCTGCCTTGCAGCATGATGGCGCGAATGCGACCGGTGTCGATTTGCCATCCCACCGGATCGATCCATGTGCGCGCCGACAGCTGGTTTGTATCGCCCAGCAGCGGTCGCATGTGCACGCCGGCGCTGCCCGGCTGGCGCAGGTTCAGCATGGCGCCTTGCACGTCATTACGCGTAGTCGCCGGCCGGCTGGCCAGGCGTACCACGGTATTGCCGTCAAGCCGGTAGGCGACCACCTGCCACGCCGCGGGCTGGCCTTCGTCGCGGCGGTCCCGCACCATCAGCAACTGGTTGGGGCCGATTTCCACCGGACTGGACTGCAGTTGCGCCGGGCTGGCCAAGTGTTCGCAATCGGACTGGAACTGGCCGTAGAGCACCTTCAAGGCGTCGAGGCGCGCATCGTGATCGGTCAGCCGTTCGCGGCTGCGCGTGAGCGAATCCAGCGCCCGCCAGCCGATCACGGCCATCACGGCCAGCAGGGTGATGGCGACCAGCATCTCCAGCAGCGTGAAGCCGCGCGCCGTGCGATGCCGCCGGTCAGAGGACGTTGCGCGTTTCATTTGGGACGAGGGTAACCAGCCAGGCCAGGCGCACGGATTTGTCGGTCGCGGACGGATAGACGGCGATCTCCACGCGGCGGAAAGAGGGGTTGGGCGTGCCCGAAACCGATTCCTCGCACCAGAGCGGCGTGCCGCCCTGGGGGCAGTCGTAGCCGCGGGTGCCGGGATCGGGCCATGTCCTGGAAAGGCGTAGCGTGGCCAGGTGGTTCTCGGCGCTGAATTCGGCCAGCATGCGGGACTGCAGCGATGCGCCGGATTCGACCATCGAGCCCATCGCGCGCATGGCGGCGGTCAGCGCCACGGCCAGGATCGTCAGGGCGACGAGCACCTCGATCAGCGTGAAGCCTTGCCGATGGCCATGACAGCCATGACGGCCATGATGGCCACGAACGCGATGGGGCCGGGTCATTGCAGCACCGTGGCGCGGTAGCGTCCGCTGCCGTCGCCGGTTACGCCCACGCGGATGTTGCCGCGCGTGAGAACCAGCCGCTGCGGTTCATCGACCAGTTCGCGGCCGAAGATCAGGCGTGTGGGGCCCGTACCGGTACGGCGGCCGCCATCGACGATGACCGCGCTGTCCAGCGCCAGGCGCCAGTGTCCGGGCGCGAACACGTCCGCGCGCATCGGCACCCAGCCCTGCGGCGTGGATTCGAGGAAGCGCCAGCCGCCGGCATCGCCCTCCCATGCAAGCGGCCGGGCGCCCAGTTGAGCGTCTTCCTGGGCGAGTTCGAACAGGCGGGCGATTTTCTGGCCGTCGTCGAATACGCGCCCGCGCTCATTGGGCGAGGCGTTGACGGCCACCAGGGAAATGACGATGCCGGCGATCACCATGACCACCAGCAACTCCAGCAGCGTAAAGCCGGTGCGCCGGCGGCGGGGGAGGGAGGCGGCAGGGCCGCGCGGCGGCGCCGGGCGCATGGAGAGTCGGAAGGGGAGGAGGGGGGCTTATTCCCAGTTGCCGATATCGGCGTCGTTGGCGCTGCCGCCAGCCTGGCCGTCGGCGCCGAAGCTGAAGACGTCGATCTCGCCGCGCACGCCCGGGTTCAGGTACTGATACGGGTGGCCCCAGGGGTCCTTGGGCAGCTTTTCCAGATAGCCGCCGCCCTTCCAGTTGTTCGGCACGGGTTCGGTGGTCGGCTTGTTGACCAGCGCGGGCAGGCCCTGTTCGGTGGTCGGATAACGGCCGTTGTCCAGGCGATACAGCTTGAGCGCCTGCATGATCGACGAGATATCCTGGCGCGCGGCGACGATGCGGGCCTCGTCGGGGCGGCTCATGATCTTGGGCACCACCAGCGCCGCCAGCACTCCCAGGATGACGATCACCACCATGATTTCGATCAGGGTGAAGCCGCGTGCACGGCCGTTGCAGCGGTGGGGGGCGGTAGCGGGCGTACGGGCGGAAGAGAAGGTGGTCAATCTGCGCATCGTGTCTTGCCTTGTGCCTTGTCATTCGGGTGATCCGCGCCAGGCAGGTGGGCGCGGCCGCATTGGCCAGAAAGTATAACCCCCCGGCGTGACTGTTTTATGTGATGCAGACTCGCCTTGGTTGCCGACCCAACGGCCCGGCGAACAAATATCTTGCATTGCAAATGCACGTTATCTATTATTCCTCCCACGATGCAACTGACCCGTTTCTCCGACTACGCGCTGCGCCTGCTGATGTATGTGTCACGCGGCGACGGCAGCCGGCCGATCACCATTGCGGAAGTCGGCCAGCAGTTCGATATTTCGCACAACCACCTGGTGAAGGTGGCCGCGCGGTTGTCGAAGCTCGGCTGGATCACCGCCACGCGCGGGCGCCACGGCGGCCTGCAGCTGGGGCCGGATGCGGAACGCTTGTCGGTCGGCACGATCCTGCGCGAGCTGGAGGGCCACAAGTCGATCATCGACTGCGCGGACCCGCCCTGTGCGCTGCAAGGTAACTGCCGGCTGAAGCGTGCGCTGGATGAGGCCGAGGAAGCCTTCTATAGCGCGCTCGATGGCGTGACGCTGGCCGATGTGGCCGGCAGCCGCACGGCAGAGTCGATCATCAGCCTGCATCGCGATTTCCTGAGCCGACGTACGGCATAAGGGCCCTGGGGCGGAAAAGCCCCCGGCTGTGCCAACTATCGTCGGCTTATTTGTGCCTTAAAATATGCATATGAAATGCATAATTGACTTGGAGTATTGCTGATGCTGTCCGCTGCTTCCCGCCCCTATATCGATGCCAGCGTTCCCGTGCTCCGTGAGCACGGCCTTGCGATCACGACGCATTTTTATCGTGAAATGTTTGCCGCGCGACCGGAACTGACCAACCTGTTCAACATGGGCAACCAGGCCAACGGGTCGCAACAACAATCGCTCGCCTCGGCGGTGTTTGCCTACGCCGCCAATGTCGACCGCGCCGATCTGCTGGCACCGGTCGTCGAGCGGATTGTCCACAAGCACGTGGCCGTGGGCCTGACGTCGGCCCACTACCCGATCGTCGGCAAGTACTTGCTGGGAGCCATTGCCGCCGTGCTGGGCGATGCCGCCACGCCGCCGCTGCTGGCCGCGTGGGACGAAGCCTACTGGATGCTGGCCGGCGCGCTGATCGCGGCGGAGGCGCGGTTGTACGAGCGCAGCGGCATGGCGCCCGGGCAACTGCTGCGCGTGCGCGTGGTCCATCGCGAGAACCAGGGCGATGCCGTTGTGGCACTGACCCTTGCCGCCGACGATGGCACGCCGCTGCGCGACTTCTCGCCAGGCCAGTACATCAGCGTGGAAGCCACGTTTGCGGACGGCCGTCGACAGTTGCGTCAGTACTCACTCTCTGGCGAGCGTGGCGTGCCGACGTGGCGCATCTCGGTGAAGCGCGAGGAGGGCGGCGAATCCACGCCGGCTGGCGAGGTGTCCAACTGGCTGCACGACACTGCCCATGTCGACACCACGCTGCACGTCAGCACACCGTGGGGCGACTTCGCACCGGAGCTGGAAAGCCGCCAGCCGCTGGTGCTGATGTCCGCCGGTATCGGCATTACGCCGATGGTGTCGGTGCTGCGTACCCTCGCCAAGGAGAACGCGCACCGTCCCGTGCTGTTCGCCCATGCCACGCGCCACGGCCGTCACCATGCGCACCGGAATGACCTTGCCTGGGCGCGTGAACGCATGCCGAACCTGCGTACCCACATCAGCTACGAGACGCCGCACGCCAGCGATGTCTCCGGCCAGGACTACGACCACGTCGGCACCATGCCGATCCAGACGTTGCTCGGCGCCGACGATACCTCGCGGTTCAATGATGGAAAGTTCTACATGTGCGGTCCGATCGGTTTCATGCAGGCACAGCGCCATGCGCTGATCACCTCGGGCATCCCGGTTGGCCATATCCACCGGGAAGTCTTCGGTCCGGACCTGCTGGACGACCTGCTTTGACAAGAGCAATGCGCGGGGCGCGCTGGCTGTCTGACACGGACTGACGTCCCGGACAGACAGTCGACCCGCGCGTCTGGTACGCTAGGCAGTCCAACTTCTTGCCGCCTGGCGTACCGTCTCGTGCCCACCCTTTTCCGGCCTGCCTTCCGCTTCGACCTTTCCGCAGCCTGGCTCCCGCGCCTGGCCAGCCTGGTGCTGTTTGTCGCGCTGTGCGCGCTGGCGACGCACTGGGTTCTGACGTTCAGTGCGATGCGGACCATCCCGGTCCCGCAGACGGCGCGCGTGGCCCAGACCGAGGCCGTGGAAACCGGCGCCATCGCCACGCTATTCGGTGGCAGCGCGCAATCCGGTGTACGGGATGTGCAATTGATCGGCGTGGTGGCGGACCTGGACGGCGTGGGACCGGCTGCGGCCATCCTGTCGCTCGACGGCGGCCCGGCCAGGGCCGTACGCGCGGGGGCATCGCTCTCGCCGCAGATCCGTCTGACCGAAATCCATGGCCGCAAGATCGTGATCGAGCGCAACGGCGTGCGGCAGGAGATCGCGCTGCCGCTGCAGGCAGGCGTCAGCGCCGGCAGTCCGGGCACCGTACCTGCGGCGCCGCCGTCGGGAGCCGCCGCACCGCTATCGACACCGATGCCGTCCCCCGCTCCCGCGCAGACACCGGCCGCAATCGCGCAACCCGGGCAGATGCCGCAACGTCCCTCACAACAGCGGCCTCCGCAACAGCAATTCCAGCCGCAGCAGCAGTTTGCGCCCGAGCAGAATCAGGCGCCGCCCGAGCAATATCAGCAAGTCCCGCTGCAGGGCATGGTTGGCGAAAGCCCGGGGCCCAAGGATTGAAACGCCGCAAAGCGTGGTTTCAATCCATTGCGCAATGTTTGACTGTCTTGCACGCGTTTACGCAGGAAGTCCAATCTGTGAGGGCCGTAACATCGTATTAAAAGTATCAACTTTGCAAGATCGTCTGCGTTCTAATCCGTACATGCCCAACGTGATGAAAAGGAGCACAGACATGCAACGCAATCACAAGACGCACATCCTCAAGAACCTGCTCGCGGCCTCGGCCGTCCTGCTGATGGCTGGCGGCGCTTTCGCGCAAACTGCCGCGCCGGCTCCGTCCACCGCACCCGCGCCGCAGGCAGCCCCACAAGGCGGCATGTCCCATCACCACATGGGCGGCCCCGGCGAGCACCACGGCGGCGGCATGTGGCTGAAGTCGGTCGACACGGATGGCGATGGCACGATCTCCAAGGCGGAGGCCGACGCGCTGTTCAACAAGATCGATACCAACCACGACGGCAAGCTCGACAAGGCGGAACTCGCGGCGTATCACAAGGCCGCCTGGGAGCAGCGCCGGGCGCAGATGAAGACGGAATTCGAGGCCAAGTTCAAGGCGGCCGACAAGAACAATGACGGCGCGCTGACCCGCGACGAAATGAAGGCGGCGTTCCCGCGCATGGTGAACCGCTTCGACCAGATCGATGCCAATCACGATGGCAAGGTGACGATGGCCGAAATCGAATCCGGCATGCAGAAGATGCATCAGCAACGCATGCAGCGTCGCGGCCCGGGGGCCTCCGCGCCTGCCGTGCCGTCGGGTAGCGGCAACTGATCGGCACCTCACCCAGCAAAGCGCGACCTTCGGGTCGCGCTTTTTTTTGCCAGAATGCCTCCCGCTTGGCACCATCCTTGCTGCTTCAGGTGATGTAAGCGGCGGGTACAATGCCTGGCGAAAGCTCCCATCGCATCAAAAAAATTGCGTACTTGTGCACGACTTGTTAAATTTGCGCAAAAAAATTGCCGACAAACATATTGCGGAGCAACAAAACGTGAGCAAGGTGGAGCTGGACAAGATCGATCGGAAGATTCTGGAAGTCCTGCAGACCAACGGGAGGCTGACCAACCTGGAAGTGGCCGAGCGCGTGAACCTCTCGCCGAGCCCCTGCCTGCGTCGCATCCGTCGGCTGGAGGAGATTGGCGTGATTCGCCAGTACGCTGCGCTGCTGGAGCCCAACAAGATCGGGCTCGGGCTGCTGGCATACATCAACGTTCGCCTGGAAAAGCAGGGTGGCACGCCGAAAGGCAAGGCGCCACTGGACCTGTTCCGCGCGGCAATCCAGACATGGCCCGAGGTGGCAGCGTGCCACGCGATGACTGGCGAGATGGACCTGTTGCTGAAGGTCTATGTGGAAGACATGGAGCACTTCGCGCGCTTCATGCAGGAGCAACTGCTTGCGCACCCGTCCGTGATTGACGTGCGGTCCAGCTTCGCGCTGGAATCGATCAAGGACACCACCGCACTGCCGGTGGCCGACGCCTGACGGCCGGGCCAGAAACACAAACGGCGCACCCTGGTGGTGCGCCGTTTGTGTTGGGAAGCCTCGGCTTCGCGGAGGTTCGTCGGCTCAGGCCGTGTGCTTCTGTGGCAACAGCGAACGCCAGAAGCGCAGGCCAAACCGGCGTGCATCGCGCAGATTGCGGCGAACCATGTAGTCCAGGTCGGCAACCTGTTCGTCCAGCGCCTCGGTGAGGCGGCTGACGGTGTCCGCCGGCGGCAGTTCCAGGTAAGCATCGGCTTCGCCGTACGCGTACTGGACCTTCATGCCGGCCTTCTTGGCAATGTGCATCATCGCCGCGTTGCGCGACAGGCAGTGCATGTACAGCGTGCGCACATTCGTGTTGCGGCCATGGATGGCGGCCCGCTCGAACAGTGCGCTGCCGATGCCGCGGCCACGGGCGCTCTTGGACACCGACACGCCGAATTCCGCCACTCGGCCCTGTGCATTGTCGCGCAGGTTGGCAAAGTGACCCACGCCGATCAGGACAAGGTCTTCGTCGTAGACGCCGAACACGGAGTCGTGGTCGAAGTCGATGCTGTCGACGTAGGCCTCGATCACATGGTTGCCAACGGACTGGCCAAAACGGAGCAGGCGATCCTCCTCGCCGAGGGCGAGAAAATGCTTCTGCAGGCGGGAGCGATGATGGGCGGCCAGTTCCCGCACCAGAATGGTGGGGCGCTGAGCGGCCTGTGTGGCTTCGGCTGCACGGCGAAGATCTTCATCGGTTACGGCACCGACGGCCCGGCTCAGTTCGAGCGGATTCACTTTGGTTTCCTTCTTCAGTGATCGGTATAAAAATAGCACCGGTATGGTGGTTGCCTGCGCACTTCCGCGACTTTCGCGCATTCTTGCGCGCAAAGTGATGCTGTTCGGGCAAATACTAGGTTGCTGCGATGCAGAAAGTATTGTAGTGGAATTGTCAGATCCGCGTAAGCTTCCCGCGGCGCAACAAGCTCCTCAAAGTGTGACATTTGGAAAATCCAAGTTTTTTCAATGGCTTAGCCACGTGGCCAAGCCACTCCATGCGCGGCGGATGTGGGCTTGCTGCAACGCCGCATGTTTTCTCCTGCCGGACACTATCCGGACAACGATCCGCTGACTTCTTGCCTTCATGACCGAGCCACCCATCGTTGTGATCTATGCGCATCCCACGCCCCAGCGTTCCCGCGTCAACCGTCCCCTTGCCGAAGCCCTGGCAGCCTTGCCTCATGTGGCCGTGCGAGAGCTCTACAGCCTCTATGTCGACTACGACATCGACGTGGTAGCCGAGCAGCGCCTGCTGTCCACCGCCGACACACTGGTGCTGCAGTTCCCCGTCAGGTGGTACAGCGTGCCGGCACTGCTGAAGCTCTGGTTTGATGAAGTGCTCGAGACCGGTTGGGCCTGCGGGCCGGGTGGTACCGCGTTGCGCGGCAAGTCGATGCTGGCGGTGGTCAGCACGGGCGGGCACGCCGATGCCTACGGGCCCGACGGCACGCACGGCCATCCGATTGCCGATTTCCTGTTGCCACTGGAGCAGACCGCGGTCCTGTGCGGCATGAGCTGGCTCCCGCCGGTCGTGCTGCACGATGCCGACAACGTGCATCCCGAAGCTGTCGCGCTGCATATCGAGCATGTGGCCCGTCACCTCGCGCCTCCGCTGCCGGTTCCGCCGGAAATCCTGTCGCCGGACTCCTCGCTGCAGGAGGACGCGCCGTGAACCAGCACGACTTTCTGATTGCGCTACTCGTGTTCCTGGTGGCGGCCGTCGTGGCCGTGCCCCTGGCACGTCGGTTCGGGCTGGGCGCCGTGCTCGGCTACCTGCTGGCCGGCGCCGCCATCGGACCCTTTGCACTGCGCCTGGTCACCAACGTGGAGTCGATCCTCCATTTCTCGGAATTCGGCGTAGTGATGATGATGTTCGTCATCGGGCTGGAGCTGGAGCCGAGGAAACTCAAGAATCTTCGCAAGACCATCTTCGGCTATGGCAGCGCCCAGTTGGCGGCATGCGCGCTGGCGATAGGCATCCTGGCCATGCTGCTTGGCGCGTCCTGGCAGGTCGCGCTGGTGGCCGGGCTGGGGCTGGCGTTGTCATCTACGGCGATTGCCTTTGCGACGCTGGCCGAGCGGAACCTGATGGGCACGCCAGCCGGGGCCGCCAGCTTTGGCATCCTGCTGTTCCAGGACATCGCCGCCATCCCGATGATCGCGTTGCTGCCACTGTTGGCGGCGGACGCCGCCGACGTGGCGGCCGGCGTGTCGGCGCAGGGTGTGCCGCATTGGCAGACCGCGGCCAAGGCCGTGGCGGTGATTGGTGCCGTCGTGGTCGGCGGGCGCTATCTGGTGCGGCCCGCACTCCGTTTCATCGCCGGCACCGACATGCGCGAGATGTTCACCGCATTCGCGCTGCTGCTGGTGGTGGGGATCGCGCTGATGATGGATGCGGTGGGCCTGTCAATGGCGCTTGGCACCTTCGTGGCCGGTGTGCTCCTGGCCGATTCGGAATACCGCCACGCGCTGGAGGCCGACATCGAGCCTTTCAAGGGGCTGCTCCTCGGGCTGTTCTTCATGGCCGTGGGGATGTCGATCGATTTCGGCGTGCTGAGCCAGGCGCCGTGGCGCGTGCTGGGGCTGGTGGTGGGTTTTGTTGCCGTCAAGACGCTCGTGCTGACACTGCTGTCGCGCCGCTTTGGCATCGCGCGCGGGCAGCGGCTGCTGTTCGGGCTGCTGATCTCGCAAGGCGGAGAGTTCGCATTCGTGGTGTTCTCGGTGGCGGGCAACGCGGGTCTGCTGCCGGAGCGGGTCGAGGCGCTCCTGATACTCGTCGTGGCGCTGTCGATGGTGGCGACGCCACTGCTGCTGCTGCTCTTCGACCGTTTGCTGGCGCCCCGCCTGAATGCGAAGTCGCGCCGGGCGGACGACGCCATCACGCCGCAACACAATCCGGTGCTGATTGCCGGCTTCGGTCGTTTCGGGCAGATCATTGGCCGTCTGCTCTATGCACAGGGCATCGGCGTGACGGTGCTGGATCACGATCCGGACCAGATTGAGTTCCTGCGCAACTACGGTATCAAGGTGTTCTACGGCGATGCCACGCGAATGGACCTGCTGGAAGCCGCTGGCGCCGCCAACGCGCGGATCATCGTTGTGGCCATCGACGGGATGGAAGACAACCTGGCCTTGATCGACCGCGTGCGCGAGCGCTTTCCGCACCTGGAGATCTATGCGCGGGCGCGGCACGTGTCCCACATCTATCAGCTCAAGGACCGAGGCGTGCAGATCTTCGAGCGCGAGATGTTCGAGGGTTCGCTATCGATGGGGCGCCGCGTGCTGGAGGGTCTCGGTTTCGATCCGTCAGACGCCCGTAACGTGGCGCTGAGATTCCGGCGGCATAACATCCAGGCGCTCGATCGCTTTTATCCGCATTACACCGATCAGAAAAAGCTGGTGTCGCTGGCGCGGCAGGCGCGCGACGAACTGGAGGAAATGTTCCGGCAGGACCGGGAGCAGCGGCAAAAGCGGGAAGAGGCCGAATGGTCCTGACACGCAAGGCGAGCGGTCGGTTTCGCAATTAACGCCGGGTTTATTCCGTGCGCCGGGGGGTGCGTGAGTACGGCTTGAATGGCTGGTGGATTTCCGGAGTGGCGCCGATGTTCGCCAGGAACTGCGCGGGGATGATCCCGGGTCAGGGGCGGGATGCCCTCGGGGCAACCCTGACCCGGTGTTCGCTCAGAGCTGATTCAGACCGTGCCTGGCACGCGTGCCAGGCCGCCCTCCAGCAGGTCGATGACCATTTCCGCGAACTGGGCGTATGACAGCTTGCCGCCCGGCTTCAGCCAGGTGAACGTCCAGTTGATCATGCCGAATACGGTCATGGTCAGCGCCGTCTGGTTTTCCCGGGTGACGCGCTCCGGAAAGGCCAGTCGCAACTGGCGCGAAAACGCCGCCACCACGTCGCGCTCGCGCTTGAGGATCAGATCGCGTTGCTCCTCTGCCAGGAACTTGACGTCATTGATCAGCGCGATGTGCCGGGTCTGCGATGTTTCGTATTCGGTCAGGAACGCGCGCAACAGGTGGCCGAAGCTTTCCCGGTCAGAACGGCCGTGGCGTTCGCTCTCGGCTCCCACTTCGGTGACGATCAGCATCAGCCGGCGCGTGTAGCGATCCAGAAGGTCGAACAGGATCGCTTCCTTGCTTTCGTAATAGTGATACAGCCGCGCTTTGGACGTGCCGCAGGCCGCGGCAAGGTCGGCCATCGAGGTGCTGGGATAGCTGCTGGCCGCGAAGGCGGCAGCAGCCAGGTCCAGGATCTGTTCGCGTTGTGCCTCGAAATCGGGCGCCTTGGTTCTGGCCATATCGGTGGGAGGATTCCGCCGTGTTGTTCTTGTCGCCGGGGTGGCGCTATTCTGCGCTGGCGGCGAGGTTGTTGCGACGGAATTCGCAGGTCTGCAGGGAATCGGCGTTGCCGCGCAGTAACAGCTGGCCGGCGCTGATCAGTTCGCGGCAGCGCCAGAACACGAACCAGTCACTGGCCAGCAGGCCCTCGATGGCGCCCATCACGCTCCCCACTACCTGCGCGGCCGGCGTCCAGTCCTCGGGCGCGCGCTCCAGGATCACGTCGTCCACCGTGTGATATGCGGCCGGAACCAGCGTGTTGCCCTTCCACAGGCGAACGTCGGCATTTTCCTTGACGTTCTGCTGCCACTCGTAGCCCAGCCGGCCAAGCCGCAGCACCGAGACCGGTGCGATGGTCGAAAAGCGTCGCGCCAGCCGGGCCGCCGGGTACATGCCGATGGCGGCGAGACCGCCGTGCGCCGGGGTTTCCAGCTCTCGCAGGTCCATCGCCACTTCATTGATCCGCTGCGGCGCCTGGTACAGGTGGAACACCACGCGGCGCAGCATCAACTGGTCCGACGCGCTCTGGCCGTGCCAGATGGCGACCTCCAGGTTGTCACGGCGCAGCGCCTGAAGCTGCTCCAGCGCCTGACGCATCTCGGCGGCGAAATCGATATCGGTGTGGGGAGCCACCCGCTGCCAGAACCCGGAGCGGATCAGGCCGGTGCTGTCGACGTCGGCAATCGGGCCGACAGCCAGGTCATCGCGCAGGACGACCACCGGATCGGGTCGGGCCGCCTGGGCCAGTGCCTGGCGCAGCGTGTTGCCTGCGACGTCGCCGTTGACGACATGGATATATTGCATGACCGTGATTGTATAGGGTGCGACGGGTCCCGGGCCTCCGGTCGCGGTCGCACGCGCCGTCGGTTGACGGGCCGGCGGCAGGCAGTGCGACGTATGGAGCGTGTCCCGCCATTGTAATCACGGCGCGCTGCCCCCCGCTGGCTTGCGATGGGGGGCGTGTGGGATTCCCACCATATCGATGCCCCAGTCAAACGGCGATGCCGTGCGAGCGCCACTTGACCACCGACTTTCCGCCGACGCGCTTCCCGTTGGCGTCGTCTCGGCGATGGCGTGGCGGGCGCCGCGGCAGCATTGCCCGATGCCCCGGGTGGGGGCAGGGAGATTCGTATATCTGCGATGTTCGTCGCGGACAAGCGTTCTTAAGATGGCAAGGCAGCATCACTGCGATTGGACTTCTCCCCGATCTCACCATGGGGCCCCGCAAAGGGAGTCCACAAAGGGAGTCCACAAAGCGGTATCGCACCAATCGCCACGTCTTGCCTCGCTAACAATCTCCGACTGGAGCCTCAAATGAATGTTCTACGCAAATGGCTTGCCGCATGTCTCCTGGCCATACCACTGTCGCTGCAAGCGGCCGATGGGCTGATCGTCGTGCAAAGCGCGCTGCCTGCCGCGGCAACCATTGAGAAAATCGAGAGCGCGGTGAAGGACAGGGGATTGACCGTATTCGCGCGGATCGACCATGCAGCGGGCGCCGAGAAAATCGGCAAATCGCTGCGGCCAACGACGCTGCTTATCTTTGGTGGCGCGGCGGGCGGAACGCCGCTGATGGAGTGTGCCCAGACCGCCGGCATCGACTTGCCCCTGAAGGCGCTTGTGTGGACCGACGAGGCCGGGAAGACGTGGGTTGGCTACAACGATCCTGCGTACATCGGGAAACGCCATGGCGTGCCGAACTGCCCGGCGGTGGCCACTCTGGCCCAGGCCCTCTCGCGATTGATCATGGGCGCAGTTGCGCAGTAGACGCCGTGGCAGAAGCCGCAGCAGAAGCCGCAATACTGGCTGGCAGCGCCTGAGGGCTTTCGACACTACCGATCGTCGTAGCTCACCACCACTCGGGGCGTCAGCGCTCGTGCCTGGCAAGTCAGCACGAAGCCCTTTTCCATCTCCCACGGCTCCAGCGTGTAGTTCTTTTCCATCTCGACCTTACCTTCGAGCACCTTGGCGCGGCACGTGCAGCACACCCCGCCCTTGCAGGCATAGGGCAGGTCCAGCCCAGCTGCCAATGCGGTGTCGAGCACGTTGGCATCCTCCAACGGCAGGCGCATCTTGTGTTGCTTGCCGTCCAGCACTACCACCAGTTCCGCCGTGCCAGCATGATCGGCATGGCTGGTGGGTTTTGCCGGCTTCGACCGGGTCAGCGGTACCCCAAAGCGTTCGGCGTGGATCTTGTGGGGATCGACGCCGGCCGCCTTCAATGCGTCCTCCACTTCATCGATCATCGATGCCGGGCCGCAGACAAAGGCGGCGTCGATGTCATCGACGGGAATCAGCGTCTCCAGGAAAGCCGCCACCCGCGCGCGGTCCAGCCTGCCGTGCAGCAGGTCTACTTCCTGCGGCTGGCGCGACAGTACATGGTAGAGCGTGAAGCGCGACAGATACTGGTTCTTCAGGTCCTCCAGCGCCTCGGAAAAGATGATGCTATCGACGTTCCGGTTGCCGTACACCAACGTGAAGCGACTTTGTGGCTCCACCGCCAGCGTGGTGCGGATCAGCGACAGCACAGGCGTGATGCCGCTGCCGGCGGCAAAGGCAACATAGTGACGCGCCGTGCCGGCGTCCAGCGGTACGTGGAACCGGCCGTCCGGCGTCATGACTTCGAATACCTGGCCTGGCGCGATATTGTCGTGCAGCCAGGTGGAAAACACGCCGTCTTCCACCAGCTTCACCGCGACGCGCAGTTCGCCCCGGGAATCGTAGTCCTGTACGCCGCAGCAAATTGAGTACGACCGGCGCACGTCCTGGCCGTCCACCGGGGCCTTGATCGTGAGGAACTGGCCTTGCGTGAAGCGGTAGGCGCTGCGGAGATCTTCGGGGACGTCAAACGCAATCGAGACCGTATCGGACGTTTCCGGACGAACCTGTGCCACGCGGAGCGGGTGAAACTGAGGGGTCATGGGTCCGGCTCTCAATAGGGTTTGAAGTAGTCGAACGGCTCGCGGCAGTCCAGACAACGGTAGAGCGCCTTGCACGCCGTGGAGGCAAAGCGGGACAGTTCTTCGGTATGGACGCTGCCACAATTCGGGCAGGTGATGGCGTCATCGACTGGCGTGCCGACGCGTGGCACGAAGCGCAACGGATGAACGGTGCCCGTTGGCGCAGCATCGGCATGGCATCGTCCCGGCGGAGCGATGCCGTATGAACGCAGGCTGGCACGGCCCGCTTCGGTGATCCAGTCGGTCGTCCAGGCCGGCGCCAACACGGTGTGGACGCGCCAGGGCGCCAGGCCCGCTGCTTCCAGCGCGCGACCGACATCCTCTTCGATTTGCGACATCGCCGGGCAGCCGGAGTAGGTTGGCGTAATGATGGCCTCGATAGTGATGCCGTCATCCGCCATCGTCACGTTGCGGAGGATGCCGAGGTCGCGGATCGAGACCACCGGGATCTCGGGATCAGGCACGGCTTCCAGCGCCGCCCAGGCGCTGGCCAGCCGCTCCGCGAGCGTACGCGGGCCGGCGACGGCCGCTTGCCGGAATGTCGGCGCGAACGGTGACACGGAGGCCGGCACGGATGCGGCAGTGCCGGGGTCCCGAGCGTGGGTGTGGGCGTAGTCGTCGGCGGGGCGCATGGCAGCGAATCCGTCCGGTTACCACTGGGCGCCCGGGTGGGCGCGCGCCAGCCCCTGCATCTCGGCCAGCAGGTAGCTCATGTGTTCGGAATGCACGCCGTGCTTGCCCGTCGACAGGAACGCCGAGGGCGCTGGCAACTGCAACGTGGCCTCATCCAGAGTGGCGTGCACTGTGGCGTCCCATCGGTCGCGCAGATCGGCTGTCGGCACGGCCACGCCTTGCGCGGCGGCCTCCTGCTCCACGGGGTCGGCGGCAAAGCATTCGTTCATATACGGCAGCAGGTGATTGAGTGCCTGCTGCATCCGCGCATGGGATGCTTCCGTGCCATCGCCCAGGCGTACCACCCAGCCGGCGGCATGCTGCAGGTGGTAGCGCGCTTCCTTGGCGGACTTGGCGGCGATGGCGGCCAGCTCGGTATCGCGGCTGGATTCCAGCGCCGGCCACAGCTCGGCCATCAGCGCGCCGTACAGGAAATTTCGCATGATCGTGACCGCGTAGTCCCGGTCGATGCGCGCCGTGCCGGCCAGCGGGCCATGGTGCGGAAGCTCCTGAAGCGTCCAGTTGCGGAAATCGCGTTCGTGGCGCCAGTAGGCGTAATCGTCCTCATGCCGGGCGCGACCGGTCAACTGGCCCTCCAGCACGCCCGCATGCGTGTACAGCAGCCGTGCCTGGCCGATCAGGTCGAGACTGATGTTGGCCAGCGCGATGTCTTCCTCCAGTGCCGGGCCGTGTCCGCACCATTCGGCGTTGCGCTGGCCCAGGATCAGTGCGTTGTCCGCCAGGCGCAACGCGTATTGCAGGGCCGCGGTGCGCGCGAGCGGCAGGCGGGCGAGGGTGTTCTCGTCGGCGACGGTCGTTTGCGTCATGGTCCCGGGGCCTTACATGTGATTGACTTCGTCGGGCAGCTGGTAGAACGTCGGGTGCCGGTAAATCTTGTCGGCGGCCGGATCGAACAGCTCGGCCTTTTCCTCGGGCGCGCTCGCCGTGATGACGGATGACGGCACCACCCAAATCGACACACCTTCCTGGCGGCGCGTATAGACGTCACGGGCCATGTGCAGCGCCTGCTGCGCGTCGGCGGCGTGCAGGCTGCCGCAGTGCTTGTGTTCGAGGCCTTGCTTGCTGCGGACAAAAACCTCCCACAGCGGCCATTCTTTTTGCGTCATGTTGATCTCCTTGATCCGGGGCACCGTTACGCAGCCTGGCGGCCTTCCGCTTCGCGGCGGGCCCGGCGTTCCGCGTGGGCCAGTGCGGCTTCGCGCACCCAGGCGCCGTCGTCGTGCGCCTTCACGCGTGTGGCCAGGCGCTCCTTGTTGCAGGGCCCGTCGCCGTTGATCACGCGCCAGAACTCATCCCAGTCCAGCGGGCTGTAGTCGTAGTGACCGCGCTCGGCGTTCCATACGAGGCCGGGGTCGGGTAGCGTCACGCCCAGTACCTTGGCCTGTTCGACCGTCGCATCGACAAACTTCTGGCGCAGGTCGTCATTGGAAATGCGCTTGATGCCCCAGGCCATCGTCTGGTTGCTATTGGTGGATGCTGCGTCAGGTGGGCCGAACATCATCAGCACCGGGAACCACCAGCGGTCGACGGCGTCCTGCACCATTTCGCGCTGGGCGTCGGTGCCGCGCATCATGGCCAGCAGCGCGTCAAAACCTTGGCGCTGATGGAACGATTCTTCCTTGCAGATGCGGATCATCGCGCGCGCATAAGGACCGTACGAGCAGCGGCAAAGCGGAATCTGATTCATGATGGCCGCGCCATCTACCAGCCAGCCGATCACGCCCACGTCCGCCCACGTCAGCGTCGGGTAGTTGAAGATCGACGAGTACTTGGCGCGGCCGGTGTGCAGCGCATCGACCAGATCCTCACGCGAGGCATTGAGCGTTTCCGCCGCGCTATAGAGATAGAGGCCGTGTCCGCCTTCGTCCTGCACCTTGGCCAGCAGGATGGCCTTGCGCTTGAGCGACGGCGCCCGGCTGATCCAGTTGCCCTCCGGCAGCATGCCGACGATCTCCGAATGCGCGTGCTGGGAGATCTGGCGCACCAGCGTTTTGCGGTACGCATCGGGCATCCAGTCCATCGGCTCGATCTTGCCGTCTTCCGCGATGCGCGCATCGAAGTCGGCCTGGCGCTGGACGAGGTCCGCGTCCATGAGCGTGTGGCCCAAGGTTGCTTGCGCCGGCTGGCCGGGCAGGTCAAGACTCTGCGTGTACATTGCGCCTCCTTTGGCGGGGGCCGCCTGGTTCTTGTCGACGAGGGTCGGGGTGACTTGGAGTTTGGGTCGGCGGCGAGCTTGTCCACTATATATATAAACCGAACGGTCGGTCAATTTAAAGGGATCTTGCGGCCGGGTTGCGCGCTGCCAGATTCGCTTTTGCCGCCCGCGCGGGCATTTCTTGCGAACGGTCTATTCAGAATCCGCTCACGACGTGAGTCGGGGGCCACGTGTAGTATCAATGTCAGTGCCTGGCGCGATGGCGTGCGGGCCACTGCCATTCATTTGCATCTTCCTATCAGCACCTTCCAATCTACTTCCCGGAGGACAAGGCGATGACGAGCACGGCGTACAGCAAGATCGTAGTGGCGGTTGACGGCAGCAGCACCTCGGATCTGGCGTTGGCGGAAGCGATTCGCGTAGCGGGCAGCGAGGCGACGGTCCTTGCGCTCTATGTGGTGGACAACGGCATGATGCTGTTCGATGCCGGTTACTACGATCCCACACAGATCGAGCGTGCTTTTGTCGATAGCGGCAAGCGTGCGCTGGAGGCCGCAGGCAAGGTCCTGGCGGACGCAGGGCTGGCGTTCGAGACGAAGCTCGTTACCGACCCGGCGGTGGCGGGAGATATCGCGGCTTCACTCAATGAAGCGGCACGCGAATGGGGTGGCGACCTGTTGGTAGTGGGGACGCACGGCCGCCGCGGCGTGCGCCGGCTGGTGCTGGGCAGCGTGGCGGAAGCTGTTATCCGCCAATCGACGATGCCGGTGTTGCTGGTGCGCGGGAAGGCTTCCGACGAATAAGGCGTCGGAGACCATAAGGGACAAACAGGCGACGCGCGGTCAGCTTGCGAAGCGGAAATGGCCGCTTCGCAGCACGATTTCGCGGGCTTCGGTGAGTTCGAACAGGCTTTCCGCCAGTTGTTCGATGCGCTGCCGGTTCGTCGCGAATGCGTGAAGCAGGTCTTCCTCGCGCGGCGACCGGGCGCCGCAATGCGTTTCCAGAGCTTCGGCGGTGACGGAGTACTGGGATTGACTGCCATTGACCGTGGCCGGGCAGGAGAGCGTCAGACTGGCGGCGCAGTAGGTTGGGACGCTGGTGGGGAAGGAGACTTCGGTCATGGCGCACCTCGTACTTGTCGGGGACGGGGAAACGGCGGGTATCCGATTATTCTAGGATATCGCCGCCGCCCGGCAACCCGGGGGAGACCCGCGCTGATCCGTGTCAAACCAGCTCAGCCGGCGCGCGCACTCCGCGGCGTGATCGGCGCGCCGCCGACTGTTCGGCTGCCAGCGTGCGCAGGCTAGCCACGGCCCGGTGCGCGGCGTCTATGTGGGCGTCGGCGTAGGTGCTCTGTTCCGCCAGGAAGCGCTCGAATGGCGGATCGGCGGGGGATAGCGGCATCAACCGTTCCGGTGCGATGAGTTCGGTTAGCGCCGTGCAACCGGGACGCACAGCCAGTTCCGCCAGGCGTGTTTCGAGGTCGGCCAGCAAGGTTTGAACGGCAAGGCCCGGCTTTGCAGCGATTTCGCCGGATTCCGCGCCTGCCCGAATCAATCCCGCAAGCGCCGCCATCCGCCGCGCCGTTGCGTGCAAGGCGCCGTGAGCGCCCGCCAGTGGCGAATCCAGCTCGCTGGCACATTGCGTCAGCGTGTCCTCGGCACGAGTCGAGGCGCGGCCGGCAGCCACCCGTAGTGCCTCCAGTCGCATTCTGTTAGGCGTCAGCGACCGCGCTGCGGCCGTCGATGCCCGGAGGTATACGGCGTTGACGGCGAGTGCATCCAGGCTATGACGGAAGACCCGGGACAATTCGGCCCGCGGCGCCAGCACGTAGTAGCTCGCTAAGGCAATCAGGCAGCCGATCGCTGTATCGGCTCCCCGCAGTGCCGCCACTTGGCTGCTGCTGGAAGCCGGCTCGCCCAGCCAGGAGAACAGGATGACGGCGGGCGTCAGGCAGAAGGCGAAGGCGCCGGCGTTTCCGGCCAGTCGGATCGTATAGGCGGCCGCCAGGCACATGGCGCTGATGGCCAGTGTCAGTGCAGGGGATGGATGGGTGAGACTGACCGCGCAGGCAAACAGCGCGCCGGCCAGCGATCCGGCAAAGCGCAGGAACGAAATCTGCCGGGTGGTCTGCAAGCGTGGGCTGAGCACCATGATCACCGTGACCGCCACCCAATAGCCATGATCCAGCTGCCAGAGTTGCGACGGCAGCAAGCTGAGGCCGCCTGCCAGTGCCAGCCGCACGGCATGCCGGGAGATCCGCGCGTCGCGCGCGGCCAGATCCGCCAGCGTATAGCCGAGGCGGTCAAGCATGCCGGCCAGCCCGGCATTCGGCCAAGTGAACGTCAAGCGCCACCGGTCAAACGTCGGGTGACGCGCCAGCGCCGCAAGTGCCGATTGATAGGCAGGCGGCGCGAGAGCATTGGCGCGTTGCGCGACCAGACGGCGCAGCTCCTGCATAAGGACTGCGCTCAGCGCGGGCAGGTCCGGCGCATGGCGGGACAACGCGTGCTGAACCTGTTCCTGCGTATCCATCAGGCATCGTGCCGCGTAGGCCAAGGGCAGGTCATGCTGATCGCCCGTTCGCTCGCGCAATTCGCCAGCAACGATCAGTAGCGCAAACAATGCATCCGCCACGGCCACAGCGTACGCATAGTGGAGCAGCCCGACCGGATCGCGCCAGCCACGTCGTCCAGCGACTGCGGTCCGTGCTGCCTCGATGCGCAGGCGGATTTCCTGCTTGAAGGGCGTGGTGTCGTGCAACGGAGCCATGCTTGCCAGGGCCTGGGCAAAGCGCAGCAACGCACCATAGACAGCGACGATTTCGCTCCGTGGACGGGCGTCGCGCTGGGATGGGACCAGGACCAGGCACACGAGGCAGGCAAAGACACCGCCGCGCAGAAAATCGACCCCGCTCATCCAAGCGTGCGCAGGCAATGACAACCCGGCGGGAGGCTGCAGGCATGCGGCGATCAGAACGGCGTAGAGCAATTTGGCGCACAGCGCGGCGGTGGCACCCCGCATCTCGGCTAGCCCAGCCATCAGCCCAGCGGCCAGGACCACGACTGCGGCCGACGCGGGCGAAGCCGACAGCGCGGCGCCTGCTGTTGCCATGATCGCCCCGCCAATGCCGACGGCTCCAAGGCTGCGCATGCGTGCGGCAGCCGTACCCTGCCGGTCCGCCAGGCAGGTCCAGATCGACGCCGTCGCAGACCAGAGATAGCCGTTCTCCCCAGTCAGCCAGGCCGTACCGGCGAGTGCGAGAAACGACAACGCATAGACGATGCCGCGCTGAACAAAGGCGGCGTCAGGCCAGTATCGGAGGAGGCGCGGGGCGGGGCGCATCGGTAGCAGGTATGGAGCAAAAGGATGTAGGGACAAATGCTGATGCCACTCTACGGTCAGATTTGCTGCGTCGCAACAAAGCTGTTGGATTTTGTCGATTTGCGCGGGAATCGGGCGGGAATGCACTAGGTCGGGGAATCGTTGCTTGCGGCGGTGCAAGTATCATATTCGTGACGTGCGTCGACCAAAAAACGCATATCGAACGTACATTTCCCAAATTTTGGGCAAAAAAAACCCGCGCAAGTGATGCGCGGGCTGGAATCCACCGAGGTGGTGGAGGAGACAGACTTCACTATACACATCTTGTTGCGTCGCACCAAGTAACGCGTGTTGAAATGACTGCAAGTCAGCACAATGCCGTTGTCATCTCACCACAAGAATTAGCGGAAGAGGTATGCAATCCACACGGCGGCGCCGAGTCCCACCGCATCGGCGAACAATGCGCACCCCAGTGCGTGCCGTGTGTTGCGCACATTGACGCTGCCAAAGTAGACCGCCAACACATAGAACGTGGTTTCCGTGGATCCCTGGATGATTGCGGCAAGCCGACCCTGGAAGGAATCGACGCCGTAGGCCGTCATCACGTCGACCATCAATCCCCGCGCGCCGGCGCCAGACAGGATTTTCATCAGCCCGACGGGCAGGGCGGGCACAAAGTCCGTGTTCAGGCCAAGCCACGCGAAGCCCAGCGTCAGCCCCTGCATCAGCGCGTCCATGCAGCCGGTTGCGCGGAACAGGCCGATGGCCACCAGGATCGCCACCAGATAGGGAATGATCTGCACAGCGACGCCGAAGCCTTCCTTGGCGCCGTCGATAAACGTGTCATAGACGTTGATGCGCCGAATCGCCCCGCAGACCAGAAACAAGGTGATGAGCGATAGGATGAACCCACTACCGGCCAGAGCGGCGAGCTGACTGACCTGATCGGGCTGGGCACCGCGTAGCCAGACGAACAGGCCGCCCACGGCTGCGCCTGCGATGGCAAATGCTGTAAGCACCGCGGGTTTGAACAGGTTCAGCCGCTGTACCCACGCAACCGCCAGCAGGCCGGCCAGACAGGATGCCCCGGTAGCCAGCAGCGTGGGCAGGAAAATGTCGGCCGCATTGAAACCAACCAGGCCTTGTTTGACAGCGATCGCTTGGCGGATCGCAATGACCGACGTCGGAATCAGTGTCAGACCAGCCGTGTTCAGCACGATGAACATGATCTGGTCGTTGGTGGCGGTGTCGGACGCACGGTTCAGCGTCTGCAGCTCGCGCATCGCATTGAGCCCAAGCGGGGTGGCGGCGTTGTCCAGCCCAAGCAGGTTGGCGGACACGTTCATCATCATCGCGCCCTGTGCCGGATGGCCCTGAGGCACGCCAGGAAAGAAATGGCGCAGAAGAGGGTTCACCAGGCGGGCAAAGAGATTGATCACCCCGGCGCGCTCTCCGATTCGCATGATGCCGATCCACAGGCTCATGACTCCCGCCAGGCCGAGCGAGATCTCAAAGGCTGTGCGGGCGCTATCGAACAGGCTTGCCAGCATGGCCGGGAACACCGTGGTGTCGCCGCTGACCAGACGTACGCAGGCGACAGCGAAAGAAAGCAGGAAAAATCCGAGCCAGACGAGGTTCAGTGCCATCTAAGAGGAAGGGCAAATGAGAAGGCTTCGCTCCGTGGCGAAGCTTCGCATCATAGCCGGTGGATCGCGGCGCTGGCCCGCCAGGTGCGCGCCGTGCGGCGGTCCGCTACACCAGGTCGGCGCCGCGTTCCGCCAGCAGGGCGCGCAGGATCGAGCGGTGGCAGTGAGATTCGTCCTCGCAATAGCACCCTAATGAGAAATTGGTCTGGTGCGAGAGCGCGGCCAGCAGGTCGAGCGTCCGGCTGGCGTCGGCCTCGGCCATCTCGGTACGGAATCGCTTCTCGAATGTGCGCCAGGCTTTCTCGTCCGTGGCCGCCTGCGCTTGAGCTACCAATTCGGTGGAAGGGGACAAAGCGGGGTACCAGACGTCGTAATAGTCCCGGCTGGCAAACTCGGCCTTGGGCACGCCTCGCGGCGGTCGGCGCACGGTGCCCATGCGGAGGCCCTCGTCCTTGTTGCGCGGTGATCCCAGTCTGACAATTCGGATGGTCATGGTGACTCTCTTTGATTCAGGCGGTGGCAGCGGACTGCAGCCCCAGATCGTGAATCATGGTGTCACGCATCACAAATTTTTGCACCTTGCCCGTCACCGTCATCGGCATGTCGTTGACGAAGCGGATATAGCGCGGGATCTTGTAATGGGCGATCTGATCGCGGCAGAAAGCGCGGATCTCGTCCTCCGTGGCCGTCTGGCCGGGTTTGAGCACGATCCATGCGCAGACCTCCTCACCGTACTTGGTGTCCGGCACGCCAAAGACTTGCACAGCCTGCACCTTCGGGTGGCGGAACAGGAATTCCTCGATCTCGCGCGGGTAGATGTTCTCGCCGCCTCGGATCAGCATGTCTTTCACGCGTCCGACGATATTGCAGTAACCATCCGCGTCGATCGTCGCCAGATCGCCGGTGTACATCCAGCCGTCGCGAATGGCCTCGTCCGTGCGCGCGTCGTCGTCCCAATAGCCTTGCATGACGGAATACCCGCGGGTGCACAGTTCGCCGGTCTCGCCGCGGGGGACGATCTCGCCGGTGGCATCGACCACCTTGCATTGCAAATGCGGCTGTACGCGGCCGACGGTCGAGACACGCTTGTCGAGCGGATCGTCGGTGGCGCTCTGGAAGGACACCGGGCTGGTCTCTGTCATGCCGTAGGCGATCGTGACCTCTGACATATGCATGTCTGTCACCACGCGCTTCATGACCTCGATCGGGCAAGGGGCGCCGGCCATGATGCCGGTGCGCAGCGCAGAGAAGTCGAACTGGCCGAAGTCGGGGTGCTCCAGTTGGGCGATAAACATGGTCGGCACGCCATGCAGCGCAGTGCAGCGTTCCTCCGTCGCGGCTCGCATGGTGGCGAGCGGGTCAAATGCCTCGCCTGGAAAGATCATGCAGGCGCCGGCAGACACGCACGCCAGCACGGACAGCACCATGCCGAAACAGTGATAAAGCGGAACGGGGATGCACAGGCGATCGTCGCCGCCCAGGCGCATTGCCATCGCCACGAAGCGGCCGTTGTTCACCACATTGTGGTGTGTCAGCGTGGCGCCTTTGGGGTTGCCCGTTGTGCCACTGGTGAACTGGATATTGATGGGATCGCGCGCGTTGAGTTGGCGGGAGAGGCTGTCTAGCTTGACGGCGGATGAGGGGGCGAGGACATCGGCGTAGTTCAGCATGCCGGGGGTTTGCTCGTCGCCCATGCGGACGATGTACTGCAGATGGGGCAGTCGGGCCGCCCCTAGTGCGCCGGGCGTGGCAGCGCTCAATTCCGGTGCCAGCGCCTGCAGTGTGGCAAGGTAGTCACTCGACTTGAAACGGACGGCGGTGATCAGCAATCTCACGCCAGCCTTGTTAAGGGCGTACTCGAGCTCGGCCTGACGGTAGGCAGGATTGATATTGACGAGAATCGCGCCGATGCGCGCGGTAGCAAATTGCGTAACCAGCCACTCGACGCGGTTGGGTGACCAGATCCCGACTCGGTCACCACGCTCGATCCCCCGGACCAGCAGTCCTGTTGCCAGGCGATCAACCTCATCGGAAAACTCTCGCCAGCTCCAGCGCACGGACTGCTCACGGAAGACTACAGCGTCGCCGTCAGGGTTGGCGGCGACGGCGCGAGCGAGAAGCATGGGGATGGTGTCATCTGACAGGGGAATGTCAGTGGCGCCAACCACGAACGAACGGTCGAAAGGCACGGCGTGGGTCATGAATGTCTCCTGCTACGGCGTCATCTATTAGATTGCCTGGCCGACATCGGGCGCCGGCAACAGATTGGCAGGTTAAGACAGTTCATCGGCATAGGCTGTCGCCTACGTGACAGTCAGGCCGGATGGAGCACCTCCGAAGGGCTTTCGAACTATTTTTCGAAATCGCTTGCCAGCGGGTGAGGAGTCCCTTAATATTCGCCCCCTCGCAACACAAACCGCCGCTGCAAGGCAGCACTGGCAAGGGTTGCGGGGTGGATGGGGGGTTGGAGCTGCGAAGGAAAGCGGCGCTGACCGAAGCGAAAAAAACTTCGCTGCCCTGTTGACGAAACGCAGGTTGTTCTTCATAATCTCGTTTCTCTGCTGCTGACGCAAACGACGCAGCGACGCAGACGGCAAAGCCGGATGCGCAAGTTCTTTAACAACCAAACAACCGATAAGTGTGGGCGCTTGATGGCGAACGCGCCG
>NZ_FMYZ01000046.1 GCF_900101625.1 Cupriavidus sp. YR651
TTCCCGCCATCAGGTTGAGCTCGGCGAGTTGGTCCCGCTCCGCTGGCTGCGTGATCAGCGGCGCGCCGCGGTTGAGCTGATTGACGATCTCGAAGATCGCCTCCTCCCGTTTCTCGGCAGGCGTGCGCGCGACCAGCAGGCGGCCGATCCGGAGATGGACCTCTGCGCGCATGGCTTTCGGGATGAGCGAATAGGCGGCTTCCTGAACGCGGTCATGAATGAACTTGTAGGCGCCCTCCAATCGCTCGACCAGCTCCTGGCGGACGGCCTCCCAAAGCACCGCATGGACCTGCTTTTCCGGTGTTGCGAGAACGGTCGACAACATCGTGATCTCGGCGACGTTGCCAAGGCAGGCGAGCTGCTGCAACGCCTGCTGTGTTTCTCCCGGCAAGCGACTCAGTTTGCTGACCATCAGGTCCACGACATTGTCGGTGTAGCCCTTGGCGTGAATGCGATCAAGATCCCAGGACCAGCACGCCGCGTCATGATCGAAGTGGAACAGGCCCTCTTCGGCAAGCGAATAGAGAAACTGAATCACGAAGAACGGATTGCCGGCGGTCTTCTCGTGCACCAGCTGCGCCAGCGGCGCGACGCGCATCGGATCGCAGCAGACTGAATCGGCAATCAGTTGCGCGAGGTGTTCACGTGCAAGCCGTGCCAGCGCGATCTCCTCCACCTTGCCGCCAGCGTTCTTGATGGCTTGCAGCGTGCGCTTCAACGGATGAGCGGCATCGACTTCGTTATCCCGATAGGCGCCGATCACCATCAGGTGCCGCAGGTCCGCCCGTGTCAGCAGATCCTCCAGCAAGTCGAGCGTCGCCGTGTCGAGCCATTGAAGATCGTCGAGGAAGAGCGCCAGCGGATGTTCCGGCCGGGCGAAGACACCAATGAACCGGCGAAACACGAGCTGAAAGCGGCTCTGCGCCTGCTGCGGCTCAAGCTCCGGCACCGGCGGCTGGTCACCCGTGATGAGCTTCAGTTCGGGGATGAGGTCGGTCATGAGCCGCGCATTCGGCGCCAGGGCTTCCAGCAACGCGTTACGCCAGCTCGCCAGCTCGGTATCCCGCTTGCCGAGCAGCGGCCGCACCAGGCTCTGGAACGC
>NZ_FMYZ01000012.1 GCF_900101625.1 Cupriavidus sp. YR651
AAGCTAACCAGTACTAATTGCCCGTAAGGCTTGATCCTATAACCAGTGTGTCTTGCCTGGTATAGCGGTTCGCCGCCTTGTGCCACGCTGCTGCAAGCACAACCCAATCTTTACTACACCCCTATTCGCCGCGCTGAGTCCTGCTCAGCCCGGCAACCCCTCATGCCTGGTGACCATAGCGAGTCGGAACCACCCCTTCCCATCCCGAACAGGACCGTGAAACGACTTTGCGCCGATGATAGTGCGGACTACCCGTGTGAAAGTAGGTCATCGCCAGGCTCTTATACCCAGAACCCCCAGCCCTCAAAAGCTGGGGGTTTTGCTTTGTGGCGATAGATTCGGCATCCGCTCCTTAGGCCCGATTCACAGCAATGTGAATGGGGGCGGAGGCAACCGGGCCTGACTGCCCAAAGAGCCAATGCATTGCACAATGTCTAAAGGCATGTTGCGGCACCCTTAGGCAAACCGTATGATCCGCGGTGCCATGTCATCCAATATCGACCTCGCCGAATTCGAGGAAACGCCCTGGTTTCTCTATTTGCTCGAATGCGAGGGCAACTCGATCTATACCGGAATCACTACAGACGTTAAGCGTCGATATGCGCAGCACGTCGCCGGCACCGGCGCGAAATACACGCGATCCCGCAAGCCAGTGAGGCTTCTCGGCTGGATGCAATTCCCCACTAAATCTGAAGCACTGCGGGCCGAACTGGCGACAAAACGCCTATCTGCCTCGGAAAAACGCGCCTTCTGCGCGCAACTCCAATCCAATCGAGCATAAAAAACGCCGGCATAAGCCGGCGTTTCTTCTTTAACCGCGCCGGCCGCAGCCAGCGCCAATCCCATAAGGCTTAAACCACCGTCAGCGTGACATCGATGTTGCCGCGCGTGGCGTTGGAATATGGGCAAACCTGGTGTGCCGCTTCGACTAGCTTCTCGGCAGCGTCCTTCTCCATGCCCGGCAGCGAAATCTTCAGGTCTACCTGAATACCGAAACCCTGCGGAATCTGGCCAATACCCACGGCGCCTTCGATCTTGGCGTCAGGCGATACATTGATCTTCTGCTGGCCTGCTACAAAGCGAATAGCGCCAAGGAAACACGCCGAATAACCGGCGGCGAACAATTGCTCGGGATTCAGGCCAGCGCCATTGCCACCCATTTCCTTGGGCACGGCCAGCTTGGCATCCAATTGGCCATCCGACGTCACCGCGCGGCCATCACGGCCACCGGTTGCGGATGCATGGGCGGTATAGAGAACTTTTTCCAGTTTCATTTGAACGCTCCTAGGTTTGCCCAATGGGCAGGCTAATCAAAGTTGCCGGCGATCGGCAGTCAATCATCGGACCGCGCGCTTTCTAGCGTGGACCGCAACGCATGCAGGCGCGCCGTCAGAAACTGGATCTCTTCGATCGAGCACTGCGTCGCACACAACATCTTTTCCGGGATACCGGTGGCGGAAGCCCGCAGGCTTCGACCAGCATCCGTCAGGCTGACCAGGACACGGCGTTCGTCTTCCGTATCGCGCAACCGATCTACCAGTCCAGCCGCCTCGAGCCGCTTGAGTAGCGGTGTCAGGGTTCCGGAATCCAGCGACAACCGCGCACCAAGCTCAGAAACCGTCAGCGACTCGGTTTCCCATAAGACCAACATCACCAGATACTGGGGATAAGTGAGTCCGAGCTCACCCAGAATCGGTTTGTAGATCTTGGTCATCGCCAGGGAGGTCGAATACAGCGCAAAGCAGAGCTGTCGATCCAGCTGGAGCCAGTCTTCCGTTTGGGAGGGAATCGTTGCCTGAGTCATGTATATATCTTATACACAATTAAATTGTGTGCAACTTAAATTTTCAATCGACCCTATAGAGAATAGGGGCAGGTCGAGTCCGATCAAAGGTTGACTTTGCCGGACGCGTCCGCGGGGCACTTTAAGTCTGGTTTAAGGATGGCCGCTTAGGATGCTTCCATCGCGCCGAGGAACCCGCCGGCGCCAGGACCATCATGAAAAGGAAAGCACCATGATCCGCCACGCTCTCGCCCGCTCCGCCGTTGGTGTCGCTGCGCTCGCTGCCCTTGCCGGCGGCTATGCATATCTGCAGAAGGATGCGATTACACCGGGATATGCGGCACCCACGCCGACGACCGCGTCGGCATCGCCAGTCGCTGTGGCCATGCCGACCGACTTTTCGGGCATTGTGGATCAGTACGGGCCTGCGGTCGTGAACATCAGCGTGACCGCTCGCGCCCAACGTACGTCCGCACAAGCCCCGCAGGGCATGGACCCCGATGATCCGCTGTTCCAGTTCTTCAAACGATTCGGCCCGCAGTTCCAGGGGCCGCAGAACGGGCAATCCCAGACGGTACGGGGCCTGGGCTCCGGGTTCATCGTGAGTTCAGATGGCCTGATCCTGACCAACGCCCACGTTGTCGATAACGCGACCGAAGTCACGGTCAAGCTCACTGATCGCCGCGAATTCAAGGCCAAGGTGCTGGGCGCGGACCCGCAGACCGATATCGCCGTGATCCGCATCGATGCGAAGAACCTGCCGACCGTGCGTCTGGGCGATCCGTCCAGGATTCGCGTCGGCGAACCGGTACTGGCGATCGGCTCGCCGTATGGTTTTGAGAACACCGTCACGGCGGGCATTGTCAGCGCCAAGTCGCGTTCGCTGCCGGACGATACCTACGTGCCGTTTATCCAGACCGACGTGGCCGTGAATCCGGGCAACTCGGGAGGCCCGCTGTTCAACCAGCGTGGCGAGGTGATCGGCATCAACTCGCAGATCTACAGTCAGACCGGCGGCTACCAGGGCTTGTCGTTTGCGATTCCGATCAACGTGGCGACCAAGGTTCAGGAACAACTGGTGGCACACGGCAAGGTGACGCGCGGACGCCTCGGCATTGCCGTGCAGGAAGTCAATCAGGCGCTGGCCCAATCGTTCAATCTGCCCAAGCCGACCGGCGCGTTGGTCAACTCGGTGGAGCCGGACAGTCCCGCTGCCAAGGCCGGGCTCAAGCCAGGCGACGTGATCGTGCAGCTGGGCGACGACGTGATCGATCATTCCGGCGATCTGCCCGAGCACGTGGCCGACATCCAGCCGGGCACCCAGACCCAGCTCAAAGTTATCCGCAAGGGCGAACCGATGACGCTGACCGTGAAGGTGGGTACTGCCAAGGAGGACGCCGTCGCGCAGAAGGCCAGCGGGCGCGAGGCCGGCGGCCGACTGGGGCTCGCGGTGCGCCCGCTGACGCCAGCCGAGAAGCGCGATAGCGGCATCGATGGCGGGCTGGTCGTCGAGGACGTGGCCGGTCCTGCCGCGCGCGTCGGCATCCAGCCGGGCGACGTCATCCTTTCCCTCAACGGCACGCCGATCAGTTCCGCCGATCAATTGCGCGCGCTGGTGTCGAAGTCGGGCAAGCAGGTTGCACTGCTGGTTCAGCGCGACGACGCGCGGATTTTCATTCCGCTGGACCTCGGTTAACGCTTTGCGAGAAGTGGTTTACGGTCCCCGAAACAGGTATACGGGCCGTATACGGTAAACCGGTATACGGCCCGCAAACCCTTGCCAGAGGCGGAATTCAAGGCGATAAATCACCCCAAGAACGCGTTTGAACGGGTATGATCTCGACTGCGATGCATGAAGCGTGTGGTGGCCACGGTCACCATTTCTGGTTCTTGCTGAATCGACAGAAGAAGGAAGTCTATGCAGTTGGATTTCACCCGCGCCCCCATTACGCAGGGTACCGACCGTGCGCGGCGACTGACGCCAGCCACGACCAAGCCGACGACACCGCGTCGTCGCAAGAAAGCCGAAGCGCCCCACTGGGAGCGCGGCTATCGTTCCCACTTTTATCGCAATGAACGCGGCGACAAGCTGGGTGAAGTTCATTTGTCCGATCGTGGCGAGCTCCCCGTGGTCTACCGCTGGGCGGCCGGCAACTACTCCGGCGCCGAGGGCTCGCTGGCCCATGCGCGTGCTCGCGTGGAAGAAACGATCGGCTTTGGCATGCGCCAGCTGTCCCTGTTCTGAGCGGCCAGGCCCGATAACGCGCCCTGACTCCGCACTGCCGCGATGGCGATCCGCCGTCATGGCCCACCTGTCGCCTGCCTGTTGACTGCATCCTTCGGCCGCACACATCGGCCGGGCACATCGACCGCAGCACCTCGCCAATCGTCCTCCCGCATCGCCGCGCCAGGCTAATCCAGCCGACGCTGCACCAGCATGCACGCCGCCGCCGCCAAGGCGAGCACGGCAATCAATCGATACAGATCCTCACAGGCAATCAGGCGAGCCTGTTGATCGACCATGGCTGCAAGTTGCGCCAGCGCGCCTGCGTGAGCTTGTCCCGCATCGAATCCGCGCGCGATCAGTGCGGCCTGCGCGGTCTGCATCCACTGCGCCGCTTCGGCCGGCCGCTGCCCGATCGCGTGAACCAGGCTCGTATGCACGGAAAACTGACGGTTTTGCAGCAAGACAGCACCAACTGCCGACGCGAACGAGCTGGCGATTTGCCGGATCAGGTTCTTGCTGCGGTAGCCATGCGAAAAGTCGTCGCCCGCCAATGACCGGAATGTGAGCCCGGCAATCGGGATGATGACCATCACGCCGAACAAGCCCTTTCCAACGAGTCCGACCACGAGCGCGGCCGGCCCCACGTCCGGCGGCATGACCGAGAAATACGACATCGCCGCGGCCATCAACAGCAGGCCGGTCACCATCACGGGCTTCTTGTGAGTCAGCCGCCGGGCAACGCGCAGATACACAAAAATGCCGGCCAGGCTGATGCCCGCAGCAAACGTATTCAGCCAGCCCGTTGTCGCCAGCGGAAACTTCAGCGCCTGTTCTGCATAGATCGGGAAGACATAGCCGCTCAGGTTGCTGATCATGTAGTAGACGAAGTACATCGCCAGCCCCGTCAGGTAGACCGGTTGACGCAGGGCGTGCAGCTGCAGCACCGGCGCGGCGTGGTGCCATTGGTGCCAGAGAAATGCCCCGAGCAACGCCAATGCAACCGTGGCGATGACTGCCACGCGAGCGGGATGCGAGAAAATGTCGAAGCGCGCCTCGGTTAGCGACGCCTGCAGCGCGACGATGGCGACACCGAACAACAGCAGCGGGCCGAGCGCGGGGCCTTCCATATCGTCACGCGACTCCGCATCGGGCAGCAGCAGCCAGGCGCCAAGCGTGGCGATCGCGGCGAACGGCATGACGCCATAGAAGACGTCCTGCCAGACGCCATTCTCGACCAGCTCGGCGGCAAAGGCGGGCGCCAGCGCCGATGCGGCGAAGATCCCGAGCATGAAGATACGCGTGGCGCGCGGGCGATCCGCCTGCCCGAACATCAGGTTGACCAGAATCCGGCAGCTCGTGAACAGTGCGCCGCCGCCCACACCCTGGACGAAGCGTGCGCCCACCATTTGTGGCAGCCCGGTGCTGGTTGCGGCGGCGAGCGTGCCGGCCATGAACAGCAGCAGGGATCCCGTGAGGTAGTAGCGATACCCGAATCGCCGGGCCAGCCATTGTTGCTTGAGGATCATCAGCATGCTGCCCACTGCATAGGCGGCCTGCACAAGCGCAAAGCTGCGTGGATCGGCGTTGATGCCGCCCACGATATGGCTGGATGCGAACACGAACATGATGTTCTCGAGGAACTCCACGCCTGTGGCCAGCGCCAGCAACATCATGAGCAGCGTCTGCCGCTGCTGGTGGCTCAGCAAACGCAGCCAGCGCATGCCGGCATGCAGGCGATGCCAGCGTCCTGCCGGTCGTGCCTGGGCGGTCACGGCTGCGTCGCCTCCAGCGCCTCCAGTGCCACCAGATTCTGGTGCAACTGATTGAGATGATGGGTGATGGCGGCAAGGCCGTCCGCGCCGATCGGCGCCCAGGCCTGACCGTACGCGGCGTGAACGGCCGGCGCCGTACGCTCCAGCAACGCGTGGCCAGCCGGGGTGAGGCTCAGTTCCAGACTGCGGCGGTCTTGGGTGGATGTCTTGCGAAGCACGAGGTCGCGCGCCTCCAGTCCGTCGATCAGCCGCGTCATCTGCGTGCGGGTCGCGTCGATGGTCATGCCGAGTTCGGACGGAATGGTCGGCTGGCCGGCATCGGCGGCCAGCATGCTGATAACGAGGTACTGGCTGAGGTCGAGTTCGTGCGGGGCAAGCGTCTGCTCAATGTGATTGCGCAAGAGGCGCGCAGACCGGAGCAGTAGCCGGGAGGCCAGGATCAGGTCGCGCGGGGCTTCCGGATGCTGGGCGCAGAAGCGGTCGATACGTTGCTCGAAGGACATGATGGCGTTCCGGAAGCGCCGTGTGGATTGCTCTCCACACGGGCTGTTTTGATTTCAGTCGATATAGTTACGAACGTAACTATATGCGCGAGCGTCGAGCCTTGCAACCGGGTGTTCGACGCCAACGGGGTTCAAAATCACCGGACGTCGGGGTCCCAGCGCCGGACGCGTCACGACATCCTGATCCGCCTATCGTTGGCGGATTGCCCGGCTCACCTCATTCAGCGCCTTGCGCAGGCCTGTCAGCCCCGGCTCGGGGCGATCTTGCTCCGGCGCACCATAGCGCATCGCCACGTAGCCATCCGTAAAGGCCAGCACCGACTTGGCCGCCTTCGGTATCGCCTTGCCGACGCGGGCAGCGAAGTCATGCGGCCCCTCGGCGGCGCCGCGCTCGCAGCCTTGACGTGCCAGCAGCACGCAAAATCGCTCGTACAGCGCCTGTAAAGGGTCCACCCGGCGGCGGCGTAGCCACAGGGGGACCAGCGCAAGCAGACTCAGTGTCGCCAGCCCGCCGACCAGCAGCGTGGGCAACTGGTCGGCCATGCCGAAGCGTTGCAGCAGGCGCGATTGCTGGGTGCGGTCGTACTGCAGCACCCAACGCTGCCAGTTGTACATCAGCCCATCCACGCCCCAGCGCAGGTCGCGCAGCCATTCCGGGCCACGCAAGGCACGGAGTTCCGCGGCCTCGTCGCCGGCCAGCGCTGCATCCAGACCTTCCTCCACACGGCTGGGCGCCACTGCGCTGGTCGGGTCGACGCGGACCCAGCCACGGGCCTCGAGCCAGACTTCGGCCCAGGCGTGTGCATCGGATTGTCGGATGATGTAGTGCCGGCCCATCGGGTTGTACTCGCCGCCCTGGTAGCCGGCAACCACCCGGGCGGGCACGCCTGCCGCGCGCATCAGGAAGACGAAGCTGCTGGCGTAGTGCTCGCAGAAACCGCGCCTGGTGTCGAACAGGAAACTATCTACCTGTTGCTGGCCCAGGGATGGCGGTGACAACGTGTACGCAAACGGCGCGCTGGCGAACAGCCGAAGCGCAGCCTGCACGCGCTGCCACGGGTCGGCGTACTGCGTCATCCACTGCGCGGCGAGCGCGCGACTGCGCGGATTGCCCTCGGGCAAGGTCAGCGACAGCGCCAGCGTGCGCCGCGTGAGCGGCTGCGGTGAAGCCGACAGCATGGATCTGCCCCGATAGCGCAGGGCGCGATCCACCGGCGCGCGGGAAAAGTACTCGTCGTCCGCCGACACACGCGCTTCCAGGCTGGACGAAATCGCCACGCCGTGATCAAGCAGATAGAGCCACGCCTGCTGATGGGGCTCGAGCGTGACGTTGTACTCGCGCATCCCTTGCGCGGGCGGTCCCGCGAGGCTGTCTTCCCCTGCGTCGTCGCGCAGCCCCGCCGCTGGCTGTGTGGATTGCATGGACGCATCCGCGCGGCGCCAGGCCTGCCCGTCGTAATCCCAGAGCACGAACGCACGCCAGTAGAGTGCGCTGGTCGGGAGCGGATCGCCGACGATGTCCGCGCGAAACGCCACTTCCGGAGATCGAATCAGTTCGCCGATGCTGCCGGGCTTCATCGTGTCGCTGATGCCGGTACGCCCCACGGTTTCCGATTGCGGCAGCCGCCAGAGCGGGTGGTCCAGGCGCGGGAACAGGACGAACAGGAACAGCGCCCACGGCAGGCCGAACAGTGCCATGCGGCCGAGCAGCGGCCAGATCGCCAGCCGTCCGCGCGCCTCGGGGTGGTGAAGCAACAGCCAGTTACGAAGGATCCACGCGCCGATCGCCATGCTGTAGAGCGCGAGCCAGAACGGTTGATCGGCCAGATAGAGCGTCAGCAACAGATAGAACGACAACTGGGTGACGAGCGTGGCATCGGAGAGCGCGCGGGTTTCCAGCAGCTTGAGGATCACGAACGCGCCCAGCAGCGCCACGCACAACTCGCGCCCGAGGCTGCCGCCGGCCTGCCAGACCAGCGCGGCGGCGGTGACCAGCACCAGCACCGCGGTCAGCGCCATCATCCATTTCGATGGAAGCGGTGCCCGCTGGCGCCAGAGCAGCCAACGCCAGGCCAGCAACACCAGCAGCAGCAGGCTGACGGCCACCGGCAGCGTCCGCGCCTGCGGCGCCAGCACCAGGGCCAACTGCCCGATCAGCATGCCGTGTTCCTGATGGGCGAGCGGGCGGACCTCCTGTCGCGTCATGATGCGCGCCGCTCCGGCCATAGCGACAACGCCTCCAGGCAAGCACGGCGGTGGGCGGCACCGTGACCGGGCGGGATTTCCACGCCCGGCAGCCGCAGGCCGATGTCCATGTCGTCGCTCGCCGCCAGTACCCACGCGCACAGGCGCGACAAGCGGGCTTCGGTTTCGAAGGCCGGAGGTATGGCATCCCACTCCAGCCAGCATCCGGGCTGACGCGGCGTTTGTCCTGTCCGGCTGAGCCAGCGTCCGGTCCGCGCACTGTGTTTCCAGGCGATGCGATGCAGCGGATCGCCAGTGCGATAGCGACGCAACTGGTCGATGCCGTCGTCGGACGCCACGACCAGCGCGCCATCGTCGGCATCATCGGGGCGGGGCGTCAGCGGCAGGGGCGGAGCGTCGGATTCGGGCGCCGGGTAGACGAATGTGGAGAGCGGCAGGTCGGCGTAGCTCCAGACACGGAACAGGCCGAACGGGAAACGGCTGGCAAGCGTGACGCGGGGCAGGGCCAGCCGTCCGCGCCGCTCGGCGCGAAGCCGGAGTGGCAACTCGCCGCTGGCATGGCCGTCGAGCGTCAGAGACGACGGCGCCGCTGGGTCCGACAGCGGCGTCCGGGCTTCGACGCCAATTCTGGCGTCGGCTTCGGCGTTGTCCACATGCAGTGCGAAAACGGCGTGGGCGCCGGCAAACGCCGGGGCGGCCGGCCCGGCCGACACGGCAAGGTCGAGCATGTTTCGGTAGGCCATCCACATGCAGGCCATGCCGATGCCTGCCAGCAGGAACGTCAGCGCAAAGCCCAGGCTGATGTTGTAGTTCAGCGATGTCATCAGCATCGCCATCAGCAGGACGGCAAAGCCGATGCCGCCACGCGTCGGCAGGATATAGAGATGGCGGCGGTCCAGCCGGATCACGCCATTGACCGGACCATGCGTGCGCCGCAGCCATGCCGTCAATCGCCCGCTCGAGGCGGAGGCGGGAGGTCGGTTGACGGTCGCGGAGGCGCGCTCCATGGCAACGCGATCCGCGCGGTCAGGGAATGGCAACGCTGGACAGCAGCCGGTCCAGCGCCGCGGTGGCCTGACCCGATGCCGCATGCCCGGCCGGCAGCAGGCGGTGCGCGGCCACCGGCATGAACACGGCCTGCACGTCTTCCGGCACCACCATCTGGCGCTGGTCGAGCATCGCCCATGACCGGGCACACGCCAGCAAGGCCAGCCCGGCACGCGGAGACAGGCCGACCGCGAAAGCGGATTCGGCACGCGTGGCCTGGACCAGCGCCAGCACATAGTCGACCAGTGCCGGGCTGGCATAGACCTTGGCCGCCGCCGCCTGTAGTGCGATGACCTGGTCGGCATCCATCACGGCGACGGCTTCCTGCGCGCCGGCACCACCGAGATACAGCACGCGCTCGAATGCGGGATCGGGATAGCCGAGGGTAATCCGCATCGTGAAGCGGTCCAGCTGCGACTCCGGCAACGCGTGTGTGCCGATCTGCTCCAGCGGATTCTGCGTGGCGATGACAAAAAACGGCGACGGCAGCGCGTGCGTGGTGCCGTCGTGCGTGACCTGGCGCTCGGCCATCGCTTCCAGCAGCGCGCTCTGCGTCTTGGGCGGGGCGCGGTTGATTTCATCGGCCAGCACCAGTTGCGCGAACACCGGGCCGCGATGGAAGCGGAAATCGCCGGCGTCACGCATGAAGACCGACACGCCTACCAAGTCAGCCGGCAGCAGGTCGCTGGTGAATTGCACGCGCTGATACTGCAGGCCGAGGGTCTGAGCAAGTGCGTGGGCCAGCGTGGTCTTGCCCACGCCCGGCACGTCTTCCAGCAGCAGATGGCCGCCGGCCAGCATGCAGGCCAATGCCAGGCGCACCTGGCGCGGCTTGCCGAGCACGATGCGGCCTAGCTGGGTTTGGGCCTCGGCGAGCGAGGCAACGATCCTGGGTCGGGCGGTCACGTTGGCCTGTCCGGTTGGATTGCAGGGTGGCAGAGTCCGGCCATTGTAGCGGCGCCGGGGTCGCATCGGACAGTGGGTTTCCGCACGCTGGAGAACGCCGGTGTCGCCAGTCATCCCTACCGGATCCGGCCCCAAACCGGTCAAAAACCGCACCGAAACGGCCCCCCAGAGGCACAATCGGCCCGCCGGACGCGCCGGATCCCGCCGCTTCTGGCATCATCGACCTGTTGGCCTTCCGCCATTTTCAGATTCGTCTCTCCTGCCGCAATGACTGCCCCGCAACACCACGCGTTTGGCGCGTCCTCTTCCCTCGACTTCGATTCCTCGGCGCCGCTGGCAGACCAGGCTGGCCTGGCCAGCCTCGCGCGCGAATTCCACGCGGGCGGCTACGTGATCCTGCGCAACTTTGCCAGCGAGGCCATTTGCGCCGCGCTTGAGTCCGTTACGCGCCAGCACCTGGCCGCCGCGGTGCCGCCGGTGGAATTCGAAGCGGACCTGGGCTACCCGGGCGCACCGGCCACGCGCGACGCGGTGGGCGGCGGAACGGTGCGACGCCTGCGCCAGGCCTATGGCCGCGACGAAGTCTTCCGCCGCTGGGCCAGCGACCCGCGCGTGGTGTCGACGGTGGAGGCGCTGCTGGGCGAGCCCGCCCGGCTGACGCTGGCGCACCATAACTGCGTGATGACCAAGCATCCGCACTACGGCAGCCAGACCGGCTGGCATCGCGATACGCGCTACTGGTCCTTCGTCAGCCCGGAACTGGTGACCGTCTGGCTGGCACTGGGCGACGAGGATGAACGCAACGGCGTCCTGCGCGTGATTCCCGGCTCCCACAAGGCAAAGCTCGACCCCGCACAGCTCGATCCGGCCGAATTCCTGGTGGAAGCCCATCCGGCCAGCCAGTCGTTGCTGAAAGGGACCATGTCGCTGGCCCTGCATCGCGGCGACGTGCTGATGTTCGACAGCCGGTTGTTCCATGCCGCCGGCCGCAACGATTCCGAAGCGGTGAAGCTTTCGGTGGCGTTTGCGTACTTTGGCGCCAGCAACCGGCCCATCGCCGGCACGCGTTCGGCGGAGTTTGGCAGCGTGGAGCTTCCGCCAGTCGCGCTCTGACTTGCGCGCAGCCGGCAGCACAGCAGGCCAGATACGAAAAAGCCGCCTCATCAATGGGCGGCTTTCTTGTTTCTTGCTGTCCGGCAGCGATCTGGCCGGACTCAGGCGCTCAGACCGTCTTGCCGTGCGCAGGTCCCTGGCGAAACAGGGCCAGCAGGTCAGCGAAGCGGAACGGCAGCAACGGCGTAGCGTGGCGAACAACGTCACGGCGTGCGAAGTGGCTCAAGAGCTGCTCGCCCACCGGACGGTCGAAGTACGAAGCATCCGGGTATTGCATCATGGTGATTCCCTATTGTGGTTCAGATCTGCCTACAGTATACACCGCGATGGTGCGATGCGCCATTTGGTGGTGCGGCATGGGCATGGGAATGCGCCACCGCGACGGGTGGTGCACCAGGATGCAATAGGGGGACCCGGCAGGGGGCAGTTGAAGGTGCTGAACAATTCCGCAGCCGCCAGCCGCCAGCCGCCAGCCACCAGCCGGCAACCAGCAGCCTTCAGCCTTCAGCCTTCAGCCGCGCCGTTCAGGCGGCCTTGTCGGAAGCGGTGTCCGCGCCGGGCGCGGCGTTGATGGCCTCGACGGCCTTGGCGGCGCTGAAGACGTGGCGCGTGGCCAGTAGCGCGGCCAGGTCGGCATCGCCGGCGATGACCGCCTGCAGGATCTGGGCGTGTTCATCCCAGTTGGTCTGGGCACGGCTCAGGTTGGCCGGCGCAAACAGCAACGCCGTGCGCTCGCGCAGCGACCGCATCATGTCCTGCAGCACGCTGTTGGCGGCGATGTTGCCGAGCACTTCGTGGAACCGCGAATTCAGCTCGACAAAGCGCTCGGTCTGGCCGCTGTTCACTGCGTCATTGCCTTCCTTCAGAACCTTCTCGAGTTCCTGGATCAGTGCCGGGTCGCGCCGCTGCGCTGCCAGCTTGGCATTCAGGCCTTCCAGCGTGGCGCGCACTTCCACCATCTCGCGTGCGATGTTGGGCGACAGCCGCGCCACCGATGCACCGCGCCGCGGTTCGATCCGCACCAGCCCTTCTGCCGCCAGTGCGCGCAACGCCTCGCGGACGGGAATCCGGGACACGCCCAGCTCCTGCGACACCGTGTTTTCCACCAGTCGCTCGCCCTGTTCGTACTGACCGGCGAGAATCCGCTGCCGCAGCGTGTCAGTCACCAACGCGAAGAGCGGGGAATGCTGGGCCCCGAGGCTGGCAGCCGGGGCATCCGGATTCGGGCTGAAGGCACTGGCGGTGGCGTCGTTCATGGTCGGGATCGGCCGTCAAAATCGATAAGCGTCGGGGCATGAGCCCCGACGTGAATGCCGCTATTGTATACCGCCGCCCCCAATACCAGACATTAGGCAGCGCCTATGTATGCTGGAAAGTGAAGCCGTCCGCATACAGGAATGGCGCCTGGGCACCCAGCACCATGAAAGTCTGTTTGGCGTCGCGGATCATGTTGGGCGATCCGCACAGATAGATCGCGTGTTCCGACAGATCGCCGATGTCCGCGGCCACGGCGTCGTGCACGTAGCCGCGCCGGCCCTGCCAGCTCTCGTCGGCGCGGGACAGCACCGGCACGTACTGGAAGTCATAGAGGCGCTCGCCCCAGCTGGCGATGTCGTCGTGGAGGTACAGGTCCGCCGCCGAGCGCATGCCCCAGTAGAGCGACACCGGCGGGCAGTCCGGGTCATCCATCAGGGACTCCAGCATGCTCTTGATCGGCGCCAGCCCGGTGCCCGTGGCGACCATCAGCAGCGGGCGATAGTCCTCCTTGCGCAGGCTGAAGTTGCCGAGCGGCACTTCAACCTCCAGCTTGTCGCCGGGCCGCAGCCGGGGCAACTGCCCAGTGGTAAAGCGTCCGCCGGCAATTCGCCGCACGTGAAAATCGATGGCATTGCCGCCAGGCGCCGATGCCATCGAGAAGCTGCGATGGCTGCCGTCGTCCAGCAGGATCTTCATGTACTGGCCGGGCTGGAAGTCGAGCGGCGCTTCGTCCGGCAACGCCATGCGCAGGTGGAGCACGTCGGGTCCGAGCGGCGCCACGGCCTGCACGATGGCGGTGGCGCGCCGCGCCGGCACGGCCGGCTCCTCCGCTCGCGCGGTGCTGAGGACGAGGTTGCCCCGGGGTCGCGCCTGGCAAGCCAGCGCAAAACCGGCGGCATCCTCTTCCTCGGAGAGCCCCATCGGAAATTCCTCATAGCCGACGCTGCCTTCCACCACGCGCACGCGGCACGTGCCGCAGCCGCCGAACGTGCATTCGTGGGCCAGGCGGATACCGGCGCGCAACGCACCGTCGAGCACCGATTCACCGGGTGCCACGACAAACGACTCCTGCGTTTCCAGAATTTCAATGCGACAGGACATGACGGCCTCCTCCGCGCTTACTTCTTGATGTCGGCCTGGGCCAGAACGGTCAGGTCGTCGGCAGCCAGCAGGTCGCGCAGCGCTTCCAGCGCGGCCACGCCGCATGCCGTGTCCTGCTCGCCATTGCCCCCGGACAAGCCGACGCCGCCGATCACTTCCCCATTGACCACGATCGGGTAGCCGCCCACGAACACGGCGAACTTGCCGTCGAAACTCCACTGAATGCCGAACGCTTCGTTGCCGGGCAGAGCGGGGCCGTTGGGCGCGGTATTGAACAGGTGGGTCGACCGCTTGTGGCCGGCAGCCGTGAACGCCTTGTTCCAGGCGATCTGCGGCCCGGTGATGCGCGCGCCGTCCATGCGCTCCAGCAGCAGCGGATAGCCGCCGTCGTCGACGATGCACACCGATTCCAGCACGCCGATCTCTTCGGCCTTGCGGATGGCGGCGGCCACCATATGGCGGGCTTCCTTCAATTCGAGCTTGATGGCTTTCTTCATGTCGATTCCTTCGATGCGTTCTGTGCGTGCGATGCGTCAGCCGCGGCGTGCTCAGCAGCCGCGATAGACGGTCTTGATCTGCGTGTAGAAATCCAGCCCGGCGCGCCCCGACTCGCGGAACGTGGAAGTGCTGGAGCGCTTGAGTCCGCCGAACGGTGCATTGACGAGGTTGCCGGTGGTGGTCCGGTTGATCTTGACCGTGCCGGACTCGATGTCGTGCGCAAAGTCGTGCATGTAGCGCGGGTTGCGCGTGGCGATGGCGGCGGACAGGCCGTATTCGGTGTCGTTGGCCTTGGCAATGGCGTCGGCGTAGCTGCTGACTTCGATAATCGCCAGCACCGGGCCGAAGATTTCCTCGCGGGCGATGCGCATGGTCTGCGTCACATCGGTGAACACGGCCGGCGAGACGTAGTAGCCGTGGGCGAACTCGCCTTCGGTCAGCGGTTCACCGCCGCACAGCAGCGTCGCCTCCGCCTTGCCGGCCGCGATGTAGCCCAGCACCGTTTCCAGTTGCTTGCGCGTGGCCAGCGGACCCAGGTCCATGCCTGCCGCCATGCCGCTGCCGATCTTCAGCGTCTTCACCTTGGCGACAAGCTTTTCCGTGAACGCCTGCTTCACCTCGCGCATGACCAGGATGCGGCTCGTGCCCGTGCAGGCCTGGCCGGACAACGACAGCCCGCCCTTGATGGCCAGATCCACCGCGCGGTCGAGGTCCGCGTCTTCCATCACGATCAGCGGATTCTTGCCGCCGAGTTCCATCTGCGTGCGCGTGGTCATCGGCACCGCGCGGTGGATCTGCTCGCCGGCCGCGGTGGACCCGGTGAACGATACGGCACGCACGGCGCGCGACTCCACAAGGGTCGGGCCGACTTCGGCGGCGCTGCCGGTGATGAAATTCAGCACGCCCTTGGGGATGCCGGCGCGCACGAAGGCCTCGGCCAGCCGGAAGCCCGACAGCGGTGCGTCGGACGATGGCTTGAACACCACGGTGTTGCCCGTGATCAGCGCCGGCGCGATCTTGCGCGCGGGAATCGACACGGGGAAATTCCACGGCGCAATCACCGTCACCACGCCAAGCGGCTCGCGCTGGCTGTAGACGAGCATGTCGGGATCGTCGTTCGGATAGGTCTCGCCCGAGAAGGTCTGGCCTTCCACGGCGTAGAAACGCAGCGTCTGGGCGGAGCGCAAGACCTCGTCGCGGGCCAGGGCGAGCGCCTTGCCTTCCTCGCGCGTCAGCTCCACGGCGATGGCGTCGGCGTTGGCCTCCAGATGCGCGGCGGCGTCGTTGAGGATCTTCGCGCGCTTGCCGATCGGGGTCTTCTTCCAGCCCTCGAATGCCGCGGCGGCGGCCGCCACGGCGGCGGCGGCGTCACGTGCGTCGGAGGCGGCGTGCCGGCTCACGATGTCGCGCGTGTCGGCAGGGTTGACGTTGTCGGTGGTGCGGCCGCTGGTGCTGTCGCACCATTCGCCGTCGATGTAGTTGCGGTACGTCTCGGTCATCTCTCAGGCCTTGTGCAGGAGCGGGAAGCCGGACGCACGGGCGTGCGTCCGGGCGGCGTCTTTCAGGCGGCGATGGCTTCCGTCTTGCCTTCGACGTAGTCGTAGTAGAGCGCGGTGGTGTACAGCAGGCGCATCTGGGCGCCGATCTCGCAGATCTTCAGGCAGCGCTGCTGCAGTTCGGGCGTGTTGGCGTGTTCCAGCACGATCTGGTAGCCACGCTCGCCGTGGATCTCGTCGGAGACGATGTGCAGGTCGAAGAACTCGACTTCCTCGTCGGTGAAGCCGTACTTCTCGCGCAGCGTCGGGGTTTGCTTGCGATAGATCGACGGCACCTGCGACTCCAGCCCGACCACCAGCCCGGCAACCGCCACCACCGGGTCTTCGCGCATGGCCACGGCGTAGCACCAGCTTTGCAGGCCGCGCGTGGTGGGCGACATATTGTCCGGATTGACCACGCGCTCGCGCGTCGTGCCGCAGGCTTCGGCAAAGCGAATGAGCAGATCGGTGTGGCGATCGCCGCCGATTTCCTCTTCGTACATATTGGCCAGCAGGAAGTCCTTGGCCTCGGTCATGTGGTCCGGCGTGCGGGCGTAGATGTAGGCGAGGTAATCCGCGAACGGGCCCACGTAGTGGTAGTGGTTCTCCGCCCAGCGCCCCAGTTGCTCGCGGGTCAGCGTGCCACTGGCCCACGCCTTGCTGAACGGGGCCAGGTTGGCGCTCTTGCCTTTGATCGCGTTTTCGAGGGCGGCGCGGAATGCTTCACGGTTCATCAGTTCGGCCATTTGGGGGTTCCTGTTATGACGAGAGGGGGTGGGCTAGGAAATTCGCGGCTTGCCGGACAAAGCAGCGAGCATCGCGATGGTTTGGAGTTTGTATACTTTCTGCAATCGTTTTTAGGCGAACGAACGCCCTGGGTGCGGACGCCGCTCAGGCGGCGATGGCCTCCGCGTCGGTGATACGCCGATAGGCCACGCCCGCCAGGGCAATGTCCTCAAGACCCACGCCGACGGACTTGTAGATCACGATGTCGTCGGCATGCCGGCGGACCGGTTGCCGATCCAGCAGTACGTCAGCCAGCTCGACAATCTTGCTGTCCGGCAGGACGGCCTTGTCGGCCAGCACCAGGTCGCCCGCTTCGCGCAGCGATTGCGTGCGCCATTCGACGACCACGCCCGCGGCGCGGGACAGTGCGGTGTCGTCCAGCTCACGGGTATGGGGCAGGCTGGAGCCGATGGCCGCGATAAACGCGCCGGGCTTGACCAGCGCGCCGGAGAACAGCGGGGTGGTGGATCGCGAGGCCGTCACGATGATGTCGGCCTGGGCCACGGCAGCTTCCGGCTGCGCAAACGCCACCGGAATCCCGCATTGGCTGGCCAGCCGATCCGCCGCGCCGGCATCGGCGTACGGATCACACACCAGGATTTGCTTCAGCGGCAGCGCCGCCGAAAGTTGCATCGCATGCTGCGCGCCTTGCGTGCCGGCGCCAAACAGCGCGAGCGTCGCGGCGTCGGGGCGTGCGAGATGTTGCGCAGCCAGCACCGTGCAGGCCGCGGTGCGCAGTTTTGTGATCGCGCCAGCGTCGAACGAGGCAAGCGGCCGTCCGTCAACCGTTGAAAACAGCAGGATGACAAACGAGAACTGACCGGCGATCGTTGTATATACCTTCGCGCCGGCCACCTGCTGACCGGGGATGACTGCCCCCAGCGTCGAAAGCTTCACACCACCGGCCTCCGTACGAATCCGTTCCTGCATGGCGGCATCGCCGCGACCAAAACTGCAGAAGGCATCCCGCATGGCAGCCTGCGCGTCGGCGGCCGTGACATGGCGATCAATCAGTGCGTCGGTGATATGGAGCATGATGGCGTCAGTAGGTGTCTCAGGCTTATTTCGGTATACAGTCTACACAAGCTCGAAAAAAATGCCACCTAGATTTGTGAGGCTGGCACGCTGGCGGCTTTGTCGAAACTGGTGCGGGATGCGCTGTAACCGTGCACTGACGCGGGATTGCGCACTGCATTGGGGGCTTTCCCTAGCGTACGCAGTTTTTGCTTGTTATCGTGCTGCTGCGGGATATAGTATACAAAAACAGAATTACGACAGATTCATAACATCGCCCCCACAAGGGCCTCCACGATCAGGGGAGCCTCATGCATCAAACCGTAGTGATTGGCCTGGCACATTGGGTGTATCTGCTAGGCGTGGCCGTGATCGTGTTGACCATGATCATGCGGGCCAATGTCGTGGTGCCATCCATCGTCGGCACCTTCCTCGTGATCCTGGCCATCACGGGCAACCCGGTCTCCGCGCTGGGCGGGATCTTTTCCGCGAGCCTCGTCGCGGCCAAGGAGCTCTTCAACATCTTCCTGGTGATCGCGTTCATGACAGCGCTGCTGAATGCGCTGAAGACGTTGCGATCCGATATCCGCATGGTCGAGCCCTTCCGCGTGATCATGAAGAACGGGCACAGCGCCTACTTCATCCTGGCGGGCATTACCTATGTGATCTCGCTGTTCTTCTGGCCCACGCCTGCCGTGCCGCTGGTATCGGCGATCCTGCTGCCGGCCGCCATCGCCGCCGGGCTGCCGCCGCTGGCCGGGGCGATGGCCATCGCCATCGCGGGGCAGGGCATGGCGCTGTCTTCCGACTACGTCATCGGCGTGGCGCCCGGCATCAGCGCCAAGGCCGCCGGCGCCGCGGTCAGTGCGGCCGTGGTGGCGGACCGGGCGCTGATCCTGTCGATCATCACCGGCGCCATCGCGCTGTCCCTGGCCTACCTGTCGATGCGCCGGCACATCGTGCCTGCCAACGGCGCGCTGCTGGACCGCTGGCAGGCTCGCGCCACCGGAGTCGACACCGCCGTCGAGTCGACGGGCACGTTCGACAAGGCCGAGATTGCCCGCGGTACGTCGCATACGGAACCGCTTGCCACGGACGCCAATATCGAAAGCAGCCTGGCGATGGTCGCCAAGCGCCGCATCAAATGGTCCAAGTTCTTCGCGGTGCTGACGCCGGTGGCATTCGTCTGCGTGGTGAGCCTGATGGTGCTGCCCAAGCTGGCGTCCGGCATGCCGGACCTGAAGGGTGGCGCGGCGGCGGCGCTGGTGGGTGGCGTGGCGGCGTTGCTGATGATGCTGGCGACGCTGGCCGCCGAGGGGCCGCGCAAGATGCTCGACATCTGCCCGGAACACATTACCGACGGCTTTGTGTTCGCCTTCAAGGCCATGGGCTCGGTGCTGCCGATTGCCGGCTTCTTCTTCGTCGGTGCTGGCGAAACCGCCGCGCAGATCCTCGGTGTGGATACCGGCCGGGCGCCCAGCCTGCTGTTCGAGCTGATTCAGGCCTACCAGCACATGATTCCGGACAACCACGTGCTGGTGGCGTTCGGCGTGCTGCTCGTCGGCATGATCACGGGGATCGATGGCTCCGGGTTTGCCGGGCTGCCGCTGACCGGCACGCTGGCAGGGGCCCTGGGTCCGGTCGTCGGCTTTGACTCCGCGACGCTGGCGGCGGTGGGTCAGATGGGCGCCGTCTGGACCGGTGGCGGCACGCTGATCGCGTGGTCGTCGCTGATCGCCGTGGCGGGTTTTGCCCGGGTGCCGGTGCTCGACGCAGTGCGCGCCTTGCTGCTGCCCGTGCTGGCCGGGCTGGTGGTCTCCACGATCTGCGCGATGCTGCTATGGCATTGATCGCATCCTGAGCGCCGCTTCCCCCGTTTTCCTTTTTCCCCGGTTCCGACTCGCATCCCGTGCTGTTCCATACGGAATGCGTGTCGCCCGAATCAGAGTGTAGAAAGTATACAAATGCCGAAAGTCGTATTTCACAAGAACGGCCAGGTCTTCGAGGATGAGGTGAAGCCCGAGACCAACCTCGTTGTCCGTGCCGGCATCAAGCAGTTTCCGTATCCGAACCTGCGCTATGAGTGCGGCATGGGCAAATGCTCCAAATGCGCCTGCCGCGTGCTGGCGGGCGCGGAGCACCTGCCGCCGCCGAACTGGAAGGAGAAGAAGCAACTGGGCGAGCGGCTCGACCAGGGCTTCCGGCTCGCCTGCCAGATCTGGCTGACGCACGACATCGAGCTGGTGCAGGAAGAACAACAACCCGCCTGATGCCCACTGCCATGTACGTGATCCTGACCAGCAAGCCCGGCCAGTTCCGCACCGAAGCGGTGGCGGGCGTGGAGCCCCTGGAAACCTACGAATACCTGTTCTACGGCCGCGTCACCGCCAGCTTCGTGATTGCGGAGCTGCGCGAGGCGGTGAAAGTGCGGGTGATCGATGAAACCGGCGGGCCGGAGGCCGAGCCCGTCATCAACCACGTGCCGTCGAAGTTCCTGGAGCGCTTCGACACGCTCGACGCCGCGCGGGCCGCCCTGGAGGCGCTGGCCCGGTTCGGCAGCATGGACCTCTCTTTAAGGAAGCAATGATGCAGGCCGAGACCGATGCGGTTGCCACCGTGACCGAGACCCGGATGATCGAGATCACCTTCGTGACCAACGACGGCAAGACCGTCACCGCGCCCGAAAACAGCAACCTGCTGCGCGTGTCGCTGCGCGAGCAGGGCGGCATTCCGTTCAAGTGTGGCGGGGGTATCTGTGGCACCTGCAAGTGCCGGATCGAACGCGGGCTGGAGCATACCGATGCCGTCAAGGCCAAGGAGCGCAAGCACCTGAGCGACGACGACCTGCGCGCGGGCTATCGCATGGCGTGCCAGACGTTTGTGAACGGCGACATCGCCGTGGCCTGGCAGCGATAACGCGGCGGGGCCGGGTCTTGCCTCGGGGTGCGCCGGATGCGCGTGTGTGCGGTGTGTCCGGCGATTCAGATGCCCTGGCTGTTTCCAGCTGGCTCGGGTGCTTCAGGTGTCTCAGGCACCTCAGTGCTGCCGGCGTTTCTGGCGCCTCAGGTGCGCAGCCCGACCAGCCCTGAAATTTTCTCGGAGGCTTCCAGCAGCGGCGGCAGGAAGCGATCCACCATCTCCTGCGCGCTCGTCCGGTTGGCCTGCCCACTGATATTGATGGCGGCGATCACCTGCCCGGCGCGGTTGCGGATCGGCGCGGCCAGCGACACCAGGCCTTCCTCCAGCTCCTGATCGTTCTGGGCCCAGCCGCGCGCGCGGATGTCGGCGATCAGTGTCTTCAGTTCGTCGATATCCGTCACGGTGCGCCGCGTGCGCGGCTGCCGGTCCGTCGCGCGCAGCACGCGGTCCAGCTCCTCGGCGTCCAGCCCGGACAGCAGCACGCGGCCCATCGACGAGCAGTACGCCGGCAGCCGGCTGCCGATCGACAGGTTGATGGTCATGATCTTGCGCGCCGGGACGCGCAGCACGTAGACGATCTCCGTCCCGTCCAGCACGGAAATCGAGCAGCTTTCATGGACGGCCTGCGACAGCGCTTCCATGATCGGCTCGGCCAGGTTCCAGAACGGCATCGACGTCAGGTAGGCAAAGCCCAGGTCCAGGATCTTGGGCGTCAGCCGGAACTGGCGGCCGTCCGCCTGCACATATCCCAGCCCCACCAGTGTCAGCAGGATGCGGCGCGCGCCGGCCCGCGTCAGGCCGCTGGCCTGGGCGATCTCGGTCAGCGTCTGCGCGGGATGGCGGGCGTCGAACGCGCGGATCACCGACAGGCCGCGTGCAAAGGACTGCACATAGCTGTCGCTTGGCTTTTCTGTTGCGGCGTTGCCCGGTGTGCGGGGCGTTGCGGAATCGGCTTGGCTCGCCATCGATGGGGACACCGGCGCGGGCGCGCCGGAATTGGCTCGGAAAGGCCGAAAGGGTAGAGGAAATGCGGCGGGTTCGCTAGTCCGCGGCTCGCTTTACCGTCCCACGACACATGCCGCCACGCTGACGGACGCGCGCGTCTCCCTCATAATGTGCATCCGCACAATGTCGCCCCGGCGGCCACGACAACTGTGTCAGTAAAGGAAATAGCGTCCGGTGAACGAAACCATCCAGTGGAATGATTGGGAAGCGTTCTGCTGCGTAGTCGAGCAGGGCACATTCACGGCGGCGGCGGAGACGCTCGACTGCCCCAAGTCCCGCGTATCGGCGGCGGTGGCCCGGCTGGAAACAGCCATCGGCGCCAAGCTGCTCGAGCGCACCACGCGCCGCATGCGGCTGACCGATGCCGGTGGCGCGGTCTATCGCGACGTGGCGCCACTGTTCGCTCGACTGCGCGAAATCCGCCAGGAAACCCTTGCGCGCGAAGAGCGTGTGCAAGGGATGCTGCGCATCGCCACGCCCTATGAATTCGGTGCCCAGCAGCTGGGCGGGGTGATCTGCCGGACGCTCGCGGCACACCCGGCGCTTGATATCACCGTCGAGATTTCCCAGGGGCTGGTCGATCCGATCCGCGAGGGATTCGATATCGCCTTCGTCACGGTGGAAACGGAATTGCCGGACTCCGGCACCATCGCCCGGCGCATCTGGCACGTGGAACGCGGACTGGTGGCAGCACCGTCACTGGCGGCCAGCCTGCCGGCGCAGATGCACCCGGAAGACCTGTCGAACATGCCGACGCTGGCCACGCCTGGCGTATCGGTTTGGGAATTCGCGCGAAACGGGGAGCGGATCTCGGTGCCGATTCGTCCGCGTATGCAGACCTACAACGCCGAACTGCGCATGCAGGCCGCACTGGCTGGGCTGGGGATCGCCCGGGTGCCGATGACGGCGGCGGAGACGGAGATTGCGCAGGGACGGCTGGTACGGGTCATGCCTGACTATCCGTTGCCGCCCCTCCGGGTGTTTGCGTTACTGCCTGATCGCCGCCTCCAGCCGCGCAAGGTGCGTGCGTTCATGGAGGCCATCGAGTCGATGATGGGAACCGACCTCGACGATCTGGGACAGTAGCGGAGCGTGGGAGTGCTCCGGTGGAACTTGCTTCAGGCCGGGTCCAGGTGTCTGGGGCGCTGAATTAAGGCGCCGGGCTTCAGGAGCCTCGGGTGCCTTGGACGCCTCAGGCGCCTTCGGAGAAGCCGTCGCGCTTTTCGGTGACGGTGCGGGCGCCGTCGGTGTACGGGTCACGCTTTTCGGATACGGTGCGGGCACCATCCGTGTACACGTCACGCTTTTCGGTCACGCCACGGGCGCCGTCGGTGTACGGATCCACGGAGCCGACGCGACCGATGCTGCCGTCCAGGCGGGCCAGGTCCGACAGGGGTTGCGAAGCCTGGGCAGCGGTGGCGCCGACCGATAGGCCGATGGCGCAGAGCAGGGAGAGGGCGAGGGTTTTCATTGTGCGGTTCCTACTTGTTTTGGCAGATATCGCGGTGGGATTCCGCGATGGCTGTAATGTAGGCTTCGACACGCACCGGAAAAAGCGTGAATCCTCGACAGACTGTCCAACTCGCTGAACAATAAGGGTTAACCCTGGACTGCGGGTTTGTGCTAGGGCGGCGGCACGCTCCGCCATCCTTCAGGAGTTCGGGGGCCCGGCGCCCCCGGCACCGTCACACCACGCCGCGGCTCACGCTGGCGATCACCATCAGCAGAATCTGCGCGATCACGAAGAGGATCAGCGGCGAGATATCAAAGCCGCCCAGACGCGGGATCACGCGCTGGATGGGCCGCAGCAACGGCGCGGTCAGGTGCCAGATGGCGGGCGCCATCGGCGATTGCGGATTCACCCACGACAGCACCGCCATCAGCAGCGTCACCCACATCACCATGCTGATCGCCCACTTGAGCACATTGAGCAAGGCCAGCGCCAGGATCACCGGCAGGAAAGCCAGCGGGTCGGCGCCCAGCAGCAGCGCGCGGCAGAGCAGGAACAGCACCGCCGTCAGGTAGGCGGCGATCACGGTGGCCCAGTCGATGCCGCCAATGCCCGGAATGATGCGCCGCAGCGGCCGCACGATCCAGTCGGTGACCTGGAACACGCCCTGCGAGACCGGGTTGCGGGACGGCAGCCGGGTCAGCTGCATCCACAGGCGCAGCAGCAGCGCCATGCCGAAAAGCGTAAAGACGGTATCAAGCAGGAACAGGACAATTTCCGTGAACATCGGGCGGATTTCCGGGTGACGGTTGTAGGGTGTCGGCGACCGCACAGATTCTGCCATACCACGCCGCGTGCGCATCATGAATGCGCGAGAGCGCACCGGGCGCAGTACTCGCCGCCCCTATAATGAGCGCCGGATTCTACCCAAGCGCCGAAGAACACCCCCATGCCACGCAAGTCCGCCCCGGCGAAGTCCGCCATCGACAACGCCGCCCTGACCAAGCAGGACTTCGAAGCGCTGTCCGATTTCCGCTACCAGTTACGGCGCTTCCTGCGGTTCTCGGAAGACGCTGCGCGCGGCGAGGGCGTGACGGTCCAGCAATACCTGCTGATGCTCCATATCCGCGGTTGCCAGGAAAAGAACTGGGCGTCCGTGGGAGAACTGGCCGAGCGGCTGCAGGCCAAGCAGCATGGCGTGGTGGCGCTCGTCAACCGATGCGAAGCCGCCGGGCTGGTGAGCCGCAAGGCCGATCCGGATGACCGTCGCGTCGTGCAGATCCATCTGCTGGCCAAGGGGGAGCGCTGTCTGAACCGGCTGGCGCTGCTGCATCGGACCGAGCTCGAGTCCCTGCGCAACACCTTCCGCGTGGCGCGCATCACGGCGTTCAATGACGACGGTGCCGACCGCTTCTGAGGCGCGACACCGCGCCGTGCTCTCGCCGTTACAGTCCGTTACCCAACACAATCTCTCGTGACACCTGCGGCCGGGTCGTGACCCTAGACTCCCGCGCATCGACCACACGCGCACTGGCGCAGGAGTTCCCACCATGTCTTTCCCGCTTCGTTCGGCCGTGCTGGCCGTGCTGGCTTCCGGCGCGCTGGCTGGTTGCGTTACCGCGCCCTATGGCAATGGCTATGGCGGGAGCTACGGGGGCGGCTACGGCAACAGTGGCTACGGCACCAGCACCAGTGGCTATGACAACAGCGGCTACGGCACCAGCGGCACGCAACTGAGCGGCGGCGCAGGCTATCCGCAGCAGACGTATCCGCAGACGTCCTACCCGCAGCAAGGCTACCCACAGGCCGCGTATCCCCAGCAAGGCTATCCGCAACAAGGCTACCCGCAGACCACGTATCCGCAGCAGGGATCGCCGCAGCAGGGCTATCCACAACAGGCGGGCTACGACCAGTACGGTTATCCCGGGCAGGCGCAGGGCAGCTACAACGGCTATGCCAATGATCCGTACGCGGTCCGGTACGGGTGGGTGGAATCGATCGAGACGATGCCCGGACAGCCCGCCGGCACGAGCGGCGCGGGGGCGGTGATCGGCGGCGTGGTCGGCGGTCTGCTGGGCCACCAGGTGGGCGGCGGCCGCGGCAACACCGTGGCCACGATTGGCGGTGCCGTGGCGGGCGCCGTGGCCGGCAACGAGGTGGAGAAGCGCTCGGCGGCCACGCCACCGGCCTATCGCGTGCGCGTGCGGACGAATGACAACGGCTATCTCACGCTCACGCAAAGCAGCCCGTACAACCTGCGCAATGGCGATCGCGTAAAGATCCAGAACGGCGTGGCCATGCCCTACTGACCGGTGCTTAGTGGTCTGCGCGCTTGCGCAGACCCGATGGCCCGGTGACCCGGGCAGTCGGCGCAGTCCCCGCTCGGGTGGGGACCGCCGGTACGGTCCGCCTCAGGACAAGGTGTTGACCAGGAACGTCAGTGCGCGACCGTGGGCCAGCGCCGCCGAGCGCTGGTGGTAGGAACCGCGAGCCCAGCAGTTGAAGCCGTGATCGGCCTTGTCGTAGACGAAGATCTCCGTGCCGCGCTTGCCGGCGACGGCCTGGCGTACCTGCTCCACGTGTTCCGGCGTGATATGCGCATCGAGCGCGCCATAGTGGAACTGCACCGGCACGTTGATCGCTGCCGCTTCGTGCAGGTTGTTCTGGATCCCGCCGCCGTAGTACGGCACGGCCGCATCCACCAGCCCGCGCGCCGCCGCCAGGTAGGCCAGCAGGCCGCCAAAGCAGTAGCCCACGGCCGCGACCTTGCCGCCCGCGCCAATCTCCGCACGCAACGTCTTCACGGTTGCGGCGATATCCGACACGGCGGCTTCCACGTCGACCGACTTGCGCAGCGCCATCGCCTCTTCCATGTCCTTGCCGGCATAGCCCAGCTCCACGCGCGGTGCCTTGCGCCAGAACACGTCCGGCGCCAGCACGACGTAGCCGTCGGCCGCATACTGGTCCGCCACCGAGCGGATATGTTCGTTGACGCCAAAGATTTCCTGCACGAGCACGATGCCAGGGTTGTTCGCCTGCTTGCCGGCGGGCGGCAGGCTCAGGTAGGCATCGAAGCTGCCATCGGTGGTATCGATACGGATCCAGCGGCTGTTGGGCGTGGTCGTCATGGTGAATGATTCTCCAGGGTTTGGGAGCAATGCTTGCGAGGCAAGGCGCAAGTGTGCCACTGGCCGTGCATTCGTGCAGGCGACCCGACGGAGGCAAAAAAATGCCGGCACCGCGGGGGGCGGGTGCCGGCATGGGGCCGCGCAGGGACGGCGGCCGCAGTGCTGTTTATCAGTCAGCCAGTGAGGCCCCTCACCAGCGCATTTGAACGTTCTTCTCGCCCGGACTCACCGTGGCTCGCTTGGACATGCCTTCATACGTGGCAACCACCTGATACGAGGCGTGCGGCCCCCTGATCAGACAGCGCGGCCCGGTGGACGTGAATTGCGCCACTTCCTTGCCGTTGCGCATCAGCCGGACATTCACGTCCGACAGATACTCGCCACGACCGCCTTGCGTGAACAGCAGGCCCATATCGTAGTTGCGGGCCTCGCTTCGCATCTCGGCCTGCTCGTCTGCCGCCACGCCACCGCACATATAAGTGAAGGGGCCGGCGGTCGATGTGGTCATGTCGGCACGGGCGGCAATCGTCACACCGAGGGATGCCACGGCCAGGCCGATGGCACACATGGCGCGCGCCTGTCGGCGCATCGTAGTTCGATCGATATACATGGTTTCCTCCTGCCAGGTTGACCGGACGACAGGATGGCGGGGATGTGCGCGGCAGGTTCGGCACATCGGAGAGACAACAGCCAGTCACAGTCTCCGGAGGTACACGCTTGCAGTACACACCCGCGCCGGCGGAGGATCTGTCAGCGTTTGACTGATCTTCCTGCGGGACGATGCCGCGGGGTGCCGGGGAGGCAGGCGGCGAATGAGCAGGGAAAGCCGGAAGGAAAAGCGGAGGGAAGCGGGAGAGAAACGCGGACCGGCGGAGGTGCCGGCCCGGCAACGGGCGCGATCAGTACGCCGAGGACTGCTCGAAGCGGGTGCGCCAGTTGTCCGAATAGGCGCGCACGACGGCGGCGTCTCCACGGATCAGCATGCCGTTTTCCGCATTGCGTTCCTGCGCGGACTTGGTGAAGTTGAACGATCCGGTGAACACGGCCTGGTCGTCGAACACCATGACCTTGTTGTGGGCGATCGCCGGCTTGGTATCGACCACGACCGGAATGCCGGCGTTCTTGAGGAAGGTGGCGCTGGTATAGCGCTCGGATACCTGGCTCTTGTCGACAATCACGCGGACATCCACACCGCGCTGGTGCGCTTCGGCCACGGCCTTCGCAATCTGCGCGTTGGTAAACGAGTACGCCTGGATCAGCAGCTTGTGGCGCGTGTTGCGGATGGCGTCGATCAGCATGGCCTGGCAGCTCGGACCATCGGGCACGAAGCACAGCGTATAGGTGCTGCCGCTCGCAAACTGGCTGGGGCGTGCGCTGGGGGTGCCGAGCGCATCGGCCAGGCGTTCCAGCGTGGAAGTGGTGCGGGCCTGGACGGCGCCCGCGGCGGCCACGAGCAGGCTCGCCACGGCGAGCCGCCTGAATCGGGAAATCGAAAGGAGCATCAGCGTTTAGAGGTTGAGGCGGGAAATCGGCGGCCCGCAGCGTAACAGGCCGAGCCCCTCCCAGGCAACCGGCAACGGCCCTTGGGGCTATCCATTTTCGCTGCCTATGATGGAGAGATTCGGCGGTGGGCTGGCGGCCACCGCGCCGTGTGCCACGCGACACAGGAGACAGACCATGTCCAACCACACTTACAAGCTGGTCGAGATTGTCGGATCGTCGCCCGATGGCAGTGACGACGCCATTCGCAGCGCGCTGGCCAAGGCCGGTGAAACCATCAAGCATATCGACTGGTTCGAGGTGGTGGAAATGCGCGGCCACGTGCTGGACGCCAAGGTCGCGCACTTCCAGGTCACGCTGAAGATCGGTTTCCGCGTGACCTGAGCGGACGGGTCGCAACCACCGGGCGGCAAGCCGCCAGTCCGCGCGGCGTCCGTCGCGCGGGCGCCCTCCTGTGCGCCCGTCCGGGCGGCCCTATCGCTCTCGTCATGCCTTCGCAATACGCGCCTGACGCCCCTCTTGGCGCCCCGGGCGCCGCCCCCCTGCTGACCCGGTAAGCGACGGGCCAGCCGACGACGTTATGATGCGGGACCGCGCGGCTTCGCCGTGCTTCTCGCGCCACGGCGCCGAAGGATTCAGATTGCGTTTTCTCCACACCGCCGACTGGCATCTCGGTCGGCTGTTCCATGCCCGCAGCCTGCTGGAAGACCAGGCACATGTGCTCGACCAGTTTGTCGCACTGGTGCGCGACGTGCGCCCGGACGCGGTGCTGATTGCCGGCGACGTCTACGACCGCGCGGTGCCGCCGCCGGAGGCCGTGGCGCTGCTGGACGATGTGCTCGCGCGCATCGTCGTGGATGCCGGCGTGCCGGTAGTGATGATCGCGGGCAACCACGACAGCGCGCACCGGCTCGGCTTCGGCGCGCGGCTGATGTCGGCGCAGGGGCTGCATGTGGCCGGGCGCACCGGTCCGCAGGCCAGTTGCGTGACGCTGCGCGACGCGCATGGCGAGGTGCGGATCTACGCGCTGCCCTATGCCGAGCCCGCGGCCGTGCGCGACGCGCTGGGCGTGGACGTGCCCGGTCATGAGGCGGCACTGGCCGCGCAGCTCGACGCGATCCGCGCCACGCATCCTGCCGGCGTGCGTGCGGTGGCGGTGGCCCATGCGTTCGTGGTGGGTGGTGCCGTCAGCGAATCGGAACGCCCGCTCTCGGTGGGCGGCAGCGGCGCGGTGGCGGCGGACGTCTTCCACGGCTTCGATTTCGTCGCGCTGGGCCACCTGCACCGGCCGCAGACGATCGGCGAACGCGTGCACTACGCGGGATCGCTGCTCAAGTATTCGCTATCGGAAGCCGATCACGTGAAGACGGTGTCGCTGATCGACGTCGATGCCGACGGCCACGTGCAGATTGAATCGGTGCCGTTGCAGCCGCTGCGCGATCTCCGCATACTCACCGGCGAACTGGCGGCGTTGCTGGCCGATGGCGCGACCGATGCGCGCCGCGACGACTACGTCTACGCGATGCTGACGGATACCGGCGCGTTGCTGGACCCGATGGCGCGGCTGCGTCGGGTCTACCCGAATGCGCTGGCGATGGAGCGTACGGTGCTGGCGCGCAGCGGGCAGGCCGGCGAAGCGGGACGACAACTACGGGAACTGGATACGGGCGCGCTGTTCGCAAATTTCTTCCGCGAGGTGGCTGACGCGGACCTGGATGGCGACCAGCGTCGGACACTCGAAGATTTGCTGGCCGGCATGGCGGCGTCGGAAAGGGAATCGGCATGAAACCGCTTTACCTGAAGCTGCAGGCATTCGGGCCGTTCGCCGCCACCGAGACCATCGATTTCACACGGCTCGGCGAGCAGGCCTTCTTCCTGATCCACGGGCCGACCGGCGCGGGCAAGACCACGTTGCTGGACGCGATCTGTTTTGCGCTCTATGGCGACACCTCCGGCGGTGAGCGCAATGCGCAGGACATGCGCAGCGCCAACGCCGATCCTGCGCTGCGCACGGAAGTCACGCTGGAGTTCAGCCTCGGCGCCATGCGCTATCGCGTGACGCGGTCCCCCACGCAGGATCGCCCCAGCCAGCGCGCCGCCGGCGGATTCGTCAAGGAGACCGCCAAGGCGCAGCTCGATATGCAGATCGACGACGGCTGGAAAAGCAAGGCCAGCCAGCCCAACCGCGTCAGCGATGCGGTGCGCGACCTGCTTGGCTTCGACAGCGCGCAGTTCAGGCAGGTCATCGTGCTGCCGCAGGGCCGCTTCCGGGAATTGCTCACTGCCGATTCCCGGGCGCGGCAGGGCATCCTCGAACGCCTGTTTCATACCGAGCTCTACCGCCGCGTCGAGGAACTGCTGAAGGAGCAGGCGGCCGGCATCCGGCGCGAGGCGGACGAGATCGCGCTGCGTCGCAAGACGCTGCTGGACCAGCATCAGTTGCCGTCGACGGATGCGCTGGCCGAGCGCATCGCCGCGCTGCAGGAAACGCTGACGGAGCTGCAACGCCGCGAGACGCTGGCCCGTGCCGCCAGCGAAGCCGCGCAGGCATCGTTGCGCAAGGGCGAGATGGAAGGCACGCAGATCAAGGCATGGCAGGAAGCCGAGGGCGCCTGTGCCGTGCTGGCGGCACGTGCTCCCGCCGTGGAGGCGGATCGGACGCGCTTGCAGACGGCGCGCCGTGCGGCGCAGGTGACGCCGCTCGCGCAGAACCTGGAGGTCGCCACGCGGGACCGCGCCGAAGCGCACGCATCGCAGGACAAGGCGCAAGCCGCTGCCGCGCGGGCCACGCAGGTGGCCGAGACCGCTGTCAACACGTTGCGCGCCGAGCTGGCGCGCGGCGAAGCCCGGCTGGCGGCACAACGCGCTGTGTCGACGCTGGAGGCGCTGCTACCGCACGCACGCCGGCTCGGGGTGCTGCAGAACGGCCTCGCGCAGTCCACCGCCGTGGTGGCGAAGACGCAGGCCGCGCATGACCACGCGGTCGGTGCGCTGGCCACTGTCACGGCCAGGCTGAAGACCGTGGAGCAGGAACTCGAACAGGCCGGGCGCGATGCGGCCGGCCTGCAGGCGGCCATGCTCCAGCGCGACAATGCGCGCGAGCGCGCCGCGCGCATCGCCCGCTATCGTCAGGTGGAGGCTGAACTGCTGCCACTGCGCGACGCGTCGGTTGCGGCCGAACGTCAGGTAGCACGGGCCACGGATGCGCGCGACGTTGCGCGGGCGGCGCTGGCACAGTCGGAGTCGGCGTGGCGCGTCGGACAGGCCGCCCGTCTGGCGGCCGGACTCGCTCGCGGCGAGCCTTGCCCCGTTTGCGGCGGCAAGGACCATCCGGCGCTGGCGCAACAGGTGCTGGCGCTGGTGACCGATGACGACCTGGATGGTTGCCGTGAAGCGCTGCGTCGCGCCGACGATGCGCTGGCGAGCGCTACCGCCGCGCATCAACAGACCCATCTCGGCGTTGCGCAGGCACAGGCCCGCCTGGCTGATCTTGCCGACGCCGCCGGCGATATTTCCGAAGACGGCGTGCGCCGGCTCGAAGCGGATATCGCCGCGCTGTCCGGTGCGGTGACGCAGGCCGAGACGGCAGCCCGGCGTGCCGAGGCGCTTGCCACCACCCGGGCACAGGGCCGCGCCGCCTGCGAGGCCGCGGAAGCCGCCGTGAAGACGACGGATGCCACCGCCCGGTCGGCCGCCCAGGAGCAGGCGAGGCTCGAAGGCGAATGGCAGGCCGAGTGCGCGCGGGTGCCGGAAGACTCGCGCGATCCGGACGTCATTGCCGCGGCGCTCGATGCCGCGCGCCGCGAAGCCGGCGCGCTGGAGGCGGCGCTCACGGCGGCCCAGGGTGCGGAGCGCGATGCGGTGGCGATGCTGGCCGGCGCCACGGCCGCGCTCACATCCGCGCAGGCCGGTGTCCTGCAGGCCGACACGCGCCTGCAACAACATGAAGCGGCGCTCCGCCAGGGCCTTGCCGATGCCGGCTTTGCCGATTCCGCCGCATACGCGGCCGCGTGCCTGCCGGGCGAGACGATCGCGGAACTCGACAAGCAGGTTCGCGCGTTCGAAGTCGACCTCGCCACGGCCATCGACCGGCGCGAGCGCGCGGCGACGGCGGCGCGTGGCCTGCAGGCGCCCGATCTGCCGGCGCTGCTCGGCGCGCGCGACGCCGCGGCCGTTCAGCTGGAAGATGCGATCCGGCAGCGAACCGAGGTCGCCGCATCGCGCGACGGCCTGCTGCAGTGCCAGGGTTTGCTCGATTCGCTGGCCGCCGAAAACCGTGACGTGGAGGCGCGCTATGCCGTGCTCGGCCGCCTGTCCGAGGTGGCCAACGGCAACAACCCGCGCCGCATGACGTTCCAGCGCTTTGTCCTGGCCACCTTGCTCGACGAGGTGCTGGAGGCGGCCTCGCTGCGGCTGCTGCGCATGAGTCGCGGCCGCTACGCGCTCCAGCGTGTGCGCGAGCAAGGCGACCAGCGGACGGCGGGCGGCCTCGATCTCGAAGTCTTCGATCACGATACCGGCAGCGCGCGCCCGGCCAATACCCTGTCGGGCGGCGAGGGATTCCTCGCGTCGCTGTCGCTCGCGCTGGGTCTGGCCGACGTGGTGCAGTCCCGCGCGGGCGGCATCCAGCTCGACACGCTGTTCATCGACGAGGGCTTTGGCACGCTGGACCCGGAAAGCCTGGATTTCGCGATCCGCACGCTGCTGGATCTCCAGCAGGCCGGCCGGCTGGTGGGCATCATTTCGCACGTTTCGGAGCTGCGCGAGCGAATCGACGTACGCCTCGAAGTCCGCCCCGGCGTGGCCGGGAGCCAGGCTGTGCTGCGCATGCCATAAAACGGGGGCGATGACCGATTATCGCCCGCGATGCGGGACCTATCCTTGACCCTGTTTTGAGGGCGGGTGTAACCTTTGTTCATTCTGCGAATTGAGGTTCGTAGAGCGAACAAAGCAAAAAGCCGCATAGACGGCCGCCAAGACAACTGCAGATTGTCGCATCCTGTCCTGCCATGCCATCGTGCGTCACCACGGGGCTGCCGTGAGGACGCCTAGTCCAGCATGACCGGAGACAGCTTTGCGTGCCGCGCCCTTGCGGCCGGTCCCGGTTCTCTGCCGGACCCTCCGAACTGGAACGCAAGTGATCAACAAGCTATATGACTCGGTGGAAGCGGCAGTGGCCGGTATCCACGACGGCGCCACGATCCTGATTGGCGGCTTTGGCATGGCTGGCATGCCTGCCGAGCTGATCGACGCACTGATCGCACAGGGTGCCGGCGACCTGACCATCGTCAACAACAACGCCGGCAATGGCGACACGGGCCTGGCCGCGCTGCTCAAGACCAAGCGCGTGCGCAAGATCATTTGCTCATTCCCGCGCCAGGCCGACTCCTACGTTTTCGATTCCCTCTACCACGCCGGCGAGATCGAGCTGGAACTGGTGCCGCAGGGCAACCTGGCCGAGCGCATCCGCGCCGCCGGTGCCGGCATCGGCGGCTTCTTCACCCGTACCGCCTACGGCACGCCGCTGGCCGAAGGCAAGGAATGCCGCATCATCGACGGCCAGGGCTATGTGTTCGAGACGCCCATCCACGCCGACTTTGCCCTCATCAAGGCCGACACGGCCGACCGCTGGGGCAACCTCACCTACCGTAAGACCGCGCGTAATTTCGGGCCTATCATGGCGATGGCCGCCAAATGCGCGATCGTACAGGTGAGCAACATCGTGGAACTGGGCGAGATGGATCCCGAGCACATCGTCACGCCGGGCCTGTTCGTCAAGCGTGTGGTCAAGGTCGGTGGCGCCGCCGCCAAGGCCGCCTGACCGTAGAAGGAGAGACAGATGCAACGCCTGACCCGCGACCAGATGGCTGCCCGTGTGGCCAAAGACATTCCCGAAGGTGCCGTGGTGAACCTCGGCATCGGCCTGCCTACCCTCGTCGGCAATCACCTGCCGGCCGACCGCGAGATCCTGCTCCACAGCGAGAACGGCCTGCTGGGCATGGGCCCCGCGCCCGCGGCTGGCCAGGAAGACGGCGACCTGATCAACGCCGGCAAGCAGCCGGTGACGATCAAGGCCGGCGGTTCCTATTTCCACCATGCCGATTCCTTCGCCATGATGCGTGGCGGCCACCTCGACTTCTGCGTGCTGGGTGCGTTCCAGGTCTCGGAAAAGGGTGACCTGGCCAACTGGCACACCGGCGCGCCCGGCGCCATCCCCGCCGTGGGCGGCGCGATGGACCTGGCCATCGGCGCCAAGCAGGTGTTCGTGATGATGGAACACCAGACCAAGCAGGGCGAAAGCAAGATCGTGCCGGAATGCACCTATCCGCTGACCGGCATCGCTTGCGTCACGCGCATCTACACGGATCTGGCCACGCTGGACGTCACGCCTGACGGACTGGTCGCCCGCGATCTGGTCGAAGGCCTGTCCTTCGAGGAACTGCAGCGCGCAACCGGCGTGCCGCTCAAGCAAGCCGTGTCCGCCTGATACACCAAAGACGAGAGAGACAAACCATGACCGACGCTTTTATCTGCGACGCCATCCGTACCCCCATCGGCCGCTACGGCGGCAGCCTGTCCGGCGTGCGCCCGGATGACCTGGGCGCGGTGCCCCTGAAGGCGCTGATGGCTCGCAATCCGAACCTGGACTGGTCCGCCATCGACGACGTGATCTACGGCAACGCCAACCAGGCCGGTGAAGACAACCGCAACGTGGCGCGCATGTCGCTGCTGCTGGCCGGCCTGCCGGAAGCGGTTCCGGGTTCGACCATCAACCGCCTGTGCGGCTCCGGTATGGATGCCACCGGCACGGCCGCGCGCGCCATCAAGGCCGGTGAAACCAACCTGATGATCGCCGGTGGCGTGGAAAGCATGAGCCGCGCCCCGTTCGTGATGGGCAAGGCCACCAGCGCGTTCTCGCGCGATGCGCAGATCTTCGACACGACCATCGGCTGGCGCTTCATCAACCCGGCGATGCGTGCGGCCTACGGCGTGGACTCGATGCCCGAGACCGCCGAGAACGTCGCCACCGACTACAAGATCAGCCGCGAAGACCAGGATCTGATGGCGCTGCGCAGCCAGGAAAAGGCATCGCGCGCCCAGGCCGACGGTACGCTGGCCCAGGAAATCACGGCCGTCACGATTCCCCAGAAGAAGGGCGACCCGCTGGTGGTGGATCGCGACGAGCACCCGCGTGCCACCAGCATGGAAGCGCTGGGCAAGCTCAAGGGCGTGGTGCGCGCGGATGGCACGGTGACCGCCGGTAACGCATCGGGCGTGAACGATGGCGCCTGCGCGCTGCTGCTGGCCAGCGAAGCCGGCCTGAAGCAACACGGCCTGACCCCGCGTGCCCGCATCGTCGGCATGGCCACGGCCGGCGTGGCTCCGCGCGTGATGGGCATTGGCCCGGCACCGGCCACGCAGAAGCTGATGAAGCAACTGGGCATGTCGCTGGACCAGATCGACGTGATCGAGCTGAATGAAGCGTTCGCCGCGCAAGGCCTGGCCGTGCTTCGCCAGCTGGGCATCGCCGATGACGACAAGCGCGTGAACCCGAACGGCGGCGCCATTGCACTGGGCCACCCGCTCGGCATGAGCGGCGCCCGCCTGGTGACCACCGCGATGTATCAGCTGCACCGCACCGGTGGCCGCTACGCGCTGTGCACGATGTGCATCGGCGTGGGCCAGGGCATCGCCATGGTGATCGAGCGCGTCTGATCGCGGCGGCAGGCCAGGATGTGAATCGAGCGGCCCGGCGCCACCGTCGGGCCGTTCCCATGTCTGTACATGTCGGACGCCTGCTTAATGTTCTTCACTTCCTGCCGATAAACCGTGTGGGAAGTTTCAGTGGTGTCTCTTCCCCAACGAGGTAGAGCATTGCGGCCAGGCCGACGGGCTCGCCGGTCTTGCCGCATCTTTTTTGATGGAGCCGGCTGATGTTGCCGGTGCGGAGTACTGAGATGTCCCTTCCCGTTGCCACGCTCGTGACCGGTGCCAGTTCCGGTATCGGCCGCGCCATCGCAGAAATGCTGCTGGCGGATGGCGTGACCCAGGTGGTCAATGTCGACTATGTGGAACCCGCATGGTCGCACCCCAACCTGACCTTCTTCCAGGCCGACCTGACCGATGCCGACGCCACGCGCGCGGTGGCGGCGCAGGTGACCTCCCGATTCGCCGTCACGCGGCTGGTGAACAATGCCGGCGCCACGCGCCCCGGCACCGCCGACACGGCCACCGCGGCGGATCTCGACTACGTGGTGGGTTTGACCCTGCAGGCCACGATGCTGCTCACCCAGGCCTGCCTGCCCGCCATGCGCGCGGCCGGTTTTGGCCGTATCGTCAACATGGCCTCGCGCGCGGCGCTGGGCAAGCCCGAGCGCGTGGTGTATTCCGCGGCCAAGGCCGGGCTGGTTGGCATGACCCGAACGCTGGCGATGGAGCTGGGCGGCGACGGCATCACCGTCAACGCCGTGGCACCGGGTCCCATCGCCACGGAGCTGTTCCGCCGGAGCAATCCGGAGGGCAGCGAACAGACACGGCGCATTCTTGCGAGCATCGCCGTGAAACGCATGGGAACGCCGGAAGACGTGGCGCGTGCCTCGCTGTTCTTCCTTTCGCCCGAAAATGGTTTCGTGACCGGACAGGTACTGTATGTCTGTGGCGGAACCACGCTGGGCGTGGCACCCGTATAAGAAAATGCCCGCCCTGGCACGGGGCGGAAACAGCGATTCAAGCTTTGCGCCCGTGGCGCCCTGGCAGCGCTGCTGGCTTGCATCAATTCCTGGAGCACAAGATGAGCATGACCAATCAACCGTCGAAGGCGCGCAGACGCCTGCTGGCCGCCGGCGTGGCACTGGCCGCCGGCTTTGCCGCCATGACCGGCGCGCAAGCACAAGGCACCTATCCGACCAAGCCGATCACGATGATCGTGCCGTTCTCGGCGGGTGGCACCACGGACATCCTGGCGCGTATCGTTGGCCTGCAACTGGGCAAGGCGCTCGGCCAGCCGGTGGTGATTGACAACCGCCCCGGCGCGGGCGGCAACATTGGCGCATCGCTGGCCGCCAAGGCCCCGGGCGATGGCTACACGCTGTTCATGGGCACCATCGGCACGCACGCGATCAACCAGTCGCTGTACTCCAAGCTGCCGTATGACCCGGTGAAGGACTTCGCGCCGATCACGCGTGTGGCCATGGTGCCGAATCTCGTCGTGGTGAACCCCAAGGTTCCGGTCAACAACGTCAAGGAACTGATCGCCTACGCGAAGGCCAATCCGGACAAGCTGGCGTACGGCTCGTCGGGCAGCGGCTCGTCGATGCACCTGTCAGGCGAACTGTTCAACTCGATGACTGGCCTGCACATCCAGCACATTCCGTACAAGGGCAGCGCCCCGGCCGTGAATGACCTGCTGGGCAACCAGATCGGCCTGATGTTCGACAACATGCCGTCGTCGTACCCGCACGTGAAGGCCGGCAAGCTGCGCGCCATCGCCGTGACCTCCGCCAAGCGCTCGCCGGCTCTGCCGAACGTGCCGACGGTGGCCGAAGCCGGTGTTGCGGGCTACGAAGCCACGTCGTGGTTCGCGCTGTACGCCACGGGCGGCACGCCGCAACCGATCGTCGACCGCCTGAACGCCGAAGTGGTGAAGATCCTGGCCATGCCGGAAGTGCAGAAGCAGATGGCCGAGCAGGGCGCCGAGCCGCACCCGGAAAAGCCGGCGCAGCTGGCTGGTTTCATGAAAACCGAAACCGCCAAGTGGGCCAAGGTGGTGAAGGCTTCCGGCGCGACGGTGGACTGATCGACCGCGTCTGACATGTTGTGAAAAAACCGGCCTGCGGGCCGGTTTTTTCTTTGGTGCCGCGCGTGGTGCGTGCCGTCATTGCCGGTGCAGCGCCGGTTGCAATCTGGTGCGCCCGATTCCCCGACGTGCCGATCGCGACGCGCCGATAGTGCGCAGAAAAAACCCGCGAACCAGTCGCGGGCACAAATCCCAGATCCCTTGGGGGACAGGAGGAGACAACCTTCGGCGCTGGCCGTTTCAGGTCAGGCTGTACTTCACGACCTGCTCTTCCACGCCGACAAAACGCACCAGCTGGCGCAGGCCGCTGGCGTATTCCTTGATGTGGTGGCCTTCCGGCGTATCGGGCAGCCGGTAGTAGATCGGGGCCGAGCCGGCGCGCGCGCGGGTGGCGGTGGCAGGCGGGGCGGACTCGCCCGAGGCACCGCCGTCGGCAAATTCCGGTCTTGCGTTCATGGACAACTCCCGGGAGGCGCATGGCGCGGAACGTTGGGCCGGCAAGAAGGGCGCGCGCACATGCGGGTGGCAATGTCTGGAATGTATTGCAAGCGGTCGGGAAATGCCATTTCGAATTTTTTACATCAGTTTCGAGATAATTGACTAAATTGTCATAAATCGGACCGGGTGCGCCGGCTGCTCTGCTGCGAGCTGCAACGAGGGCATATCCAAGGGGTTAACGGCATGACTTGGCGTGACTTGCGCGCTACCATATCGCCCACCCCCGGGGCGACCCTCGCGGCCACGATGTGCTCCGGGTCGCAACCTTCATGCCAGCGCCTCCGCTTTCCCTTCCACCCGTCGAATGTCCACCCAACACGCCCTGTTGATTTCCCTGATCGAAAAGCCATCGTCCGGATACGACCTGGCGCGTCGTTTCGACAAATCGATCGGCTATTTCTGGCACGCCACGCACCAGCAGATCTACCGGGAGCTGGGTCGGATGGCGGACAGCGGCTGGATCGTCGCCGATGAGCCCGCCGGTGGGGCCGATGGCGATGGCGTCGAGAAGAAGAATCGGAAAAAGGTGTATCGCGTCATGCCGGCTGGCCGCGATGAACTGGCGCGCTGGGTCCTGGCGCCCGGGCACGGGCTGGATCAGCGGGAAGAGATTCTGGTCAAGCTACGGGCGGATGCCGCCATCGGCCCGCTCGGCCTGGAAGGCGAACTGGTGCGGCTGATCGCGCTGCATCAGGCGCGGCTCGAGACGTATCGCAATATCGAGCACAAGGATTTCTCGTCGGGCGACATGGACCGCGCGAAGCAGATTCAACATGCGCTGCTCAGGCGCGGCATCCGGTTCGAGGAAGACTGGGTGGCCTGGGGCCAGGCATTGCTGCCGCTGCTGGCGATGCCGGCCAGCAGCGGCGACTGACCCGACGCTCAGGCCGGATCGACGATGCGCGCGGCGCTGGCGCCGGCCGTTTCGGCCAGGCCCAGACGACGGCGTGCGAGCGCGTACTCTTCCACGAAGCGGCGCACCAGCTCGGCTGCCGGCACCACGCGCTTGATGGCGCCAACGCCCTGGCCGGCGCCCCAGATGTCCTTCCATGCCTTGGCGCTGGCCGAGCCGAAATTCATCTTCGATGCGTCGGAGGTCGGCAGCGCCTCCGGGTCCAGCCCCGCGCGCACGATGCTGTTGCGCAGGTAGTTGCCGTGCACGCCCGTGAACAGGTTTGAATAGACGATGTCGTCGGCAGTGCTGTCCACGATCATCTGCTTGTAGGCGTCCTGCGCGTTGGCCTCCTGCGTGGCGATGAACGCCGATCCGATATAGGCCAGGTCGGCGCCGGCGGCCTGGGCGGCCAGTACGGCGTCGCCGCTGGCAATCGCACCCGACAGCAGTAGCGGGCCGTCGAACCATTCGCGAATCTCATGCAGCAACGCAAACGGCGAGAGCGTGCCGGCATGGCCGCCCGCGCCCGCCGCCACGGCGATCAGGCCATCGGCGCCCTTGTCGATCGCCTTGCGGGCGAACGTGTTGTTGATGATGTCATGCAGCACGATGCCGCCATACGAATGCACGGCCTCGTTGACTTCCACACGTGCGCCCAGGGAAGTGATGACGATGGGCACCTTGTAGCGCACGCACAGTTCCAGGTCGTGCTCCAGCCGGTCATTGGACTTGTGCACGATCTGGTTGACCGCGAACGGCGCGGCCGGGCGGTCCGGATGCTTCGCGTCGTGCTCGCCCAGCTCGGTCGTGATGCGGTCCAGCCATTCCTCGAGCTTTTCCGCCGGGCGCGCGTTCAGCGCCGGAAAGGATCCCACCACGCCCGCCTTGCACTGGGCAATGACCAGGTCGGGGTTGGAAATGATGAACAGCGGCGAGCAGACGGCCGGCAGGGAAAGGTTCTGAAGCAGGGCGGGAAGGGCCATGTCGGTTCTCTTGATGTGTTGCGAATGCGTAAGACAGTGGTTCGACGGCAAGAGCGACGCGCGCGCCGTGCCATCGAAACCGGAAATCGGGAAAGACGTTTCAGGTACCGGTGAGCACCTGCTTCTGGTCGCCAAGCCGGGCCGCCATGGCCGCGCCGAGCGCCTCGAGTCCGCTGCGCGGCCGGATCATGACCTCGAATTCGGCGATCTTGCCGGCCGCGTCGAAGCGGATCATGTCGATGCCCTTCAGCGCCTTGCCGCCGACGCTGGCGCTGAACTCCAGCACGACGCTGTGGCCGTCTTCGCTCACGAGGCTGCGGTGATAGCGGAAATTCTCGAAGACTTCATTGACGGTAGTGAGCACTAACTGGATGGCGGCACGGCCCGGATAAGGGGTGTGGGCCACCGGGGAACGGAACACGACGTCATCGGCAACGATGCTGCCGAGCGCATCCATCGAATGGGTGGCGATCATCTGATGCCACGTGTCCAGCGATTGCCGGGCGGCCGGGGCGAGCGAGATGCTGTGCATGGTGTCTCCTCAGGGTCCTCAGGGTCGAAAGCTCTGATCTGGCTTTTATGCAACTGGTTGCATACTGACTGGGAAGATTACACGCCCGAAAAGCTGGCCGCAAGTCCAATTCGGCGAAGCATCCTTCAGGGTCCGACACATGCCCCGTGGGCTGGCGGTGGAATGCGGCGCATTTTGTGGCGCCTTGTCTACAATGAGCCCATTGCCGTTTGCGAAGCAGGAGAGTCAGTGACCACCCACACGAGCGCCGACCAGACTGATCGAGCTGATCGAGCGGGTCCGCCGCACACCGCGCTGCCCGATGGCCTGTTCGAAGCCGACCTCGCCGCGTGGCGCAACCAGCCGGAACGCGCATTCGACGGCTGGCTTGCCCAGCATGGGTTCCGCCACGGCACGGCCGTGGTGTATCGCGCGATGTGGGGCAAGTTGCTGCGCTGGTCGGGCGAACGCGGCGTGCCGCCGCTGACATGGTCCGCCGCGCAGATTGGCGACTTCCTCGACGCCCAGGACCTGCACAAGCGTCATCGCTATCGCTATGCGCGACTGATAGAGCGAATTTTTCATCATCTGTCGCGGCTTCAGCAAAACCTGCACAACCCCGCCAGCCAGGCGGTGAAGAACCACCTCGCCGAGGGCGAGAACGATCCCACAGCCTTCCTGTTGCCGGGCGAACGCGACCTGCTGGTCGCGCGCATCCTGGCGCCGGCGCCGGACGCCGGGAGTCAGGAAAAGCGGGGAATATCGCCCACGCAATGGAAGCGGGCGCGCGACGTGGCGCTGATGGCGATATTGCTGGGCGGCGGACTGAAGGTGGCCGAAGTTCGGGCGCTGCGCGTGGACGGCATCGACGGCATCGACGGCATTGATGGCGGGCCGATGGCGCTACGCATGGTGCGCACCGACAACGGCCGGGCCTATACCGTGCCGCTGTTTGCGTTTTCGCATCAGCCGCTGCGGCACTGGCTGGCCCTGCGCGCCGCCGCGGAGACGCTGGGTGACCTGGTGTTTCCGGCCATGGCAAACGGGCGCCCCATGCACGCGGCGTCGGTGTATCGCCGCGTGGAAGTGTTGCTGGATGAGGCTGGCGTGCTGGCCGGGCGCAGTGAGCGCGCCTCCCCACAGACACTGCGCAATACCTGTGGTGCCATGCATTTCGACGTGGGAACATCCCCCGCCGCCGTGGCGCAATTGCTAGGGATGCGGGATCTGGAATCCGGCTGGCGGCTGCACGCGGCGTATGAGGCGTGGCAGTCACGTGCCGGCCTGCCGGCCACGCCAAAGCCGGTCAGCAAGGCCCCGGGTGGCGTATCCCCGGCGTAACGTGGCGGCGCTATGATGGCGGCCGCCCGGTTCGCCACATAGCGCCACGCCGCGCGGACTGCTGGCACTTCTGCAACGATTTCTGAACCTGAACATTCACATGGCTGAGACCTTACTGCTGACGGGCGCCACTGGCTATATTGCTTCGCACACATGGGTGGCACTGCTTGAAGCGGGCTACAACGTGATCGGGCTCGATAATCTGTGCAACAGTAACCGGGAGGTTGTAAGCCGCCTGGCCGCCATTAGCGGCAAGACGCCGCATTTCGTGGAAGGCGATGTGCGAGACCGGGCGTTGCTGGACCGCCTGCTGGCCGAACACAAGATCACGGGCGCGATTCATTTCGCCGCGCTCAAGGCCGTGGGGGAATCGGTGAGTCAGCCGCTCGCCTATTACGACAACAATCTCAATGGACTGGTCACGCTTTGCGCCGCCATGCAGTCGGCAGGTGTCAGGCAACTGGTGTTCAGTTCATCCGCCACGGTGTATGGAAATCCGCATACCGTGCCGATCCTCGAGGATTTCCCGCTCTCGGCCACCAATCCGTACGGTCAGACCAAACTGATGAGCGAGCAGATCCTGCGCGATCTGGAGATTTCCGATCCTTCCTGGCGAATTGGTTACCTGCGGTATTTCAATCCGGTCGGGGCGCATGAAAGCGGCCGGATTGGCGAAGACCCCGGCGGTATTCCCAACAATCTCATGCCGTATGTGGCGCAGGTCGCTGGCGGCCGGCGCGAAAAGCTCAGCATCTATGGCGGCGATTACCCAACCGTCGACGGTACGGGCGTCCGCGACTACATCCATGTTTGTGATCTTGCCGACGGACACGTGGCGGCGCTGGGCTATCTGCGCGACAAGGCGCGGAGCGTGACGGTGAATCTGGGAACCGGGCGCGGCTACAGCGTCCTGGAGGTAGTGAAGGCCTACGAACGTGCCAGCGGCCGGTCTGTTCCCTACCAGATCGTCGGGCGTCGGCCGGGCGATATTGCCTCGTGCTATGCCGACCCGACGCTCGCCCGGGAACTGCTTGGCTGGAGCGCCCGCCATGACATCGACCGGATGTGCGCGGATTCCTGGCGCTGGCAGTCGATGAATCCGAAGGGGTTTACCGCCTAGTGCCGACCGTCGCGCGTACCCGTTTCTGCGGGGAGTGTGAGCGGCACAAAATAAAAAAACCGGGCAATTGCCCGGTTTTTCAATGCATACGACAGTTTCGGTCGCTGCTTAGCGGATCAGGAAGTCATCCACCGTCTTGCCGTTGGCCAGCGCCTGCGTCAGCCAGCCCGGGCGCTTGCCGCGGCCGGTCCAGGTATTGCCGGCGCTGTCGCGATATCGCACCGGGACCTTGCGGCTGGCCTTCTTGCCGGCTACGGCCTTGCTGCCAAAACCGAGGTCGTCGGCGGTCAGGCCATATTGTTCGATTTTCTCGCGAATATCGGCGATCACGGTGGCTTGCTCGCGTGCCTTGATCTCTTCTGCCTGCTTCTGCAGTTCGCTGATTTTCTGAACGATTTCCTGATATGTCGCCATTTGTATGCCTCGATTTATCGGTGGGTCTGTGAATAGCAGACGGAATTATAACCACACGACGCCATGCTGCAAATCCCCCCGGCACTAAACAGACCAAATTTACGAAAAGTCTCAAATCGATATATTCGCTGAACTTTTAAGTAGGTGCGTAGTCCTCCGTGGCATTTGCAAGCGGCGTGTTCATCGACGCGTGAATAGCATGCGAAAAGGCCGGGATAAATCCCGGCAGGAATTGCGATGCGTATCGCGTCGACAGCAAAACGCGGTCCCAATAACGGCTGCATTCCGGGCGGCATGCCGGCGCGGAATGGCACGCCGTGCAGTGGCGTAGTCGCACGTCTACGTGCCTCTTCGGTTAAGCGACGAGGTCTAATGGGCCGGCCAAACGACCGTTCAATCGACTTCCCGATGGCGGACGAATTCAGCAGGCGCTGAACAGCAACAGGCCCGCGGTGGTTTTCAGTTTGGTGTGCCGCAGCATTTGCGTGATGCCATGTGGCATATGCGCCGGTATTTTCCGATCGTTTGAAAGTGCGTCAGTCGTCATTCAAAGTGCCGATTTACCGTACGCCTCAAGGATGCTTCTGGCCCGGCCGTTATCGTGTCTTGAGCAGGCCGTCGGGGTGTTGGCCTGCCGGACCGGCGCAGGGGAGTGGCGTCGGGTTTCCTCCTAATGATCAGCACATCATGTCCTTCCACAACAATATTCAGATCAAGACCCTTTTGCGGGGCGCCATGGCCATGCTTGCGGCCATCCTGTTGCTCGTCGGCGGCGCTGGCTTGCATGGCATCTCGCAGACCAATGATGCGCTGAAGGAGACCTACGCCAACCAGCTTGCATCGTCGCTAGCCCTGAGCGAAGCGATGCTCGGCACCACCCGCGTGCGCCTGGCGCTGGACCGGGGCGTCATGCCCGGCGCGGAAGGCGACGATATGAAGAAACACGTCGACCGCTCCATGGTGTTCGTGGAGTCGTCCGATGCCGGCTGGAAGCGCTACATGGCGCTGCCGCAGGGGGACGAGGAAAAGGCGCTGGCCAGCGCGCTGGCCGCCCGGCGCCAGGATTTCTTCGAGAAGGGCGCGGCCCCGCTGCAAAAGGCACTGCTTGCCGGCAGCAAGGACGAGGCGCTGCGCCTGGCGCGGGACGTGCTGCCCGATCTGCAGCGATCGTTGTCCACCGCGCACGACAACCTGGAGAAGTTCCAGCTGAACACGGGCAAGGAGAACTTCGACGCCGCGCAGTCTCGCTTTGAGACGATTCGCGTTGTGTCGATCGCACTGATCGCTCTTGGCATCGCCATTGCCATCGTGGCCACCGTCGCGCTGCATCGCGCCATCGTGCGCCCCGTGGAAGAGGCGCTGGACGTGTTCGAGCGCATGGCGCGCGGCGACCTGACGTCGCGCATCACCAGCATGTCCCGGAACGAGGTTGGCCGCATGATGCAGGCGTTGGCCACCATGCAGGACAGTCTGTCCGGCATCGTTGCCGAAGTGCGCGGCGGCACGGATTCCATCGCCTCGGCCACGCAGCAGATCTCCGCCGGTAACACGGATCTGTCGCAACGTACCGAAGAGCAGGCGTCGTCGCTGGAGCAGACCGCCGCCAGCATGGAAGAGCTGACCACCGTGGTCCGCCAGAACGCCGATAACGCCCGCCAGGCCGGCGTGCTCGCCGGCGAGGCATCGCAGATCGCCATGAAGGGTGGCGACGTGGTCGGCCGCGTGGTCGACACCATGAACGAGATCAACGGCGCGTCGCGCAAGGTGGTCGAGATCATCGGCGTGATCGAAGGCATCGCGTTCCAGACCAACATCCTCGCGCTGAACGCCGCGGTGGAAGCCGCGCGTGCCGGCGAACAGGGCCGCGGCTTTGCCGTGGTGGCTGGCGAGGTGCGCAGCCTGGCGCAACGCAGCGCCAACGCCGCCAAGGAAATCGAGTCGCTGATCAGCGAGTCCGGCCAGCGCGTGGAAAGCGGCACCCGGCTCGTGGCCGAAGCGGGCCAGACCATGGGCGAGATTGTCCAGGCCGTGCGTCGCGTGACGGACATCATGAACGAGATTGGCGCCGCGTCGCAGGAACAGACCACCGGCATCGAGCAGGTCAACCAGGCCGTGAACCAGATGGACCAGGTCACGCAGCAGAACGCGGCGCTGGTCGAGGAAGCCGCAGCCGCCGCCGGCGCGCTGGAAGAGCAGGCGCAGAAGCTCAAGAGCGTGGTGTCGGTGTTCACGCTGAGCGCGGGCGGCGACGTCCGTCAGGCCGCTATCGCCGCACAGCGCCCGGCCCATTCGCTCGCCGCGCTGCCGGCCGTTGCGTCGAAGGCAAGGCCGGCGGCATCGGCCGCACCGGCGATCAAGGCACCCGCCGGACATGCGCGCAGTGCCGATCGCGCGCCGGCGCGCCCGACGTCGGCGCGTCCGCCGGTCGTGCGCAAGTCGCGCGAAGACAAGCTGCTGCGCCCTGCGTTGTCCGGCACGACGCCGGCAGCGGCAGCCGACGACAACTGGGCCGCATTCTGAGTCGGTAATCCGTCCGGAATCAGCGCATTACTGTTCACACGGCGACCGCAAGATGCCATGATGCGGGCCTTTCCAGGTCCGCACCCCGGTGTTCCGATGCGCGCGCCTCGTCCAACATCGCGCAGCCCCAATGATTGCCACGAGTTCTAGCCTCCTGCTGCTTGCAGCCCTGCTCGGCGTTGCCGCCGCGCGGGGAGTGCGCACAGCCAACGCGGAGGGCGGGCAGGCACGCAAGACAGGCCGGTCCCTGATGTGGTCGGCGGCCTTGATGTCGCAGGGCATCATCGGCATGCCGCTCTGGGTGGCGCTGGCGTCCGGCACCCTGACCGCCGTCAACGACGGCGCGAAGCTAGCGGCCACGCTGGTCGCCTCGCTGGTGGCCAGCGTCGTCGCCACCCAATGGTTTGCCTCGGCCTACCACTGGTTGCGCCAGGGCACGCGTGGCTGGCGTGCCGCCGTGGTGGTGGCAATGGTCGCCGGGGCCGGGCTGGTGGCCGTGGCCGGTACGCGGCTGGGCCGCACATGCGGCGGCCAGTCGATGACGGCACGCGCGTGCATGGATGCGGCGGGACTCCCCGGCCCGGCCTGGCTGGCGGGCGGGCTCACGCTGCTTTGCCTGGCGATGTTCGCCGTGCATCGCGCCCAGTCGAATGGATGGCTGACCGTGCCGGCACGCGCCGAGGGCGGCCTGATCGACGACCTCATCGATGAGATTCCCACCGCGCAGATCGCGCGCCACGCCGAGTCCAGGCCGAGCCGGCGCGGCCACGCCCGCATTCCCGGCCTGACCGTGCGCCCCGCCGCACGCGGTCAGGCGCCGTTGGGCGAATACAGCGTCAGCACGGAGCTGCCGGATCGCGTCGCGTTCGGGCGCTGGCTCGACCAGACCATTGCACAGGCCAGGCTGTCCGAGATGGCCTGTGCGGTGCTGCTGATCCACATCGCCGACTTCCGTGAGGTGGACGAGGTCTTCGAGGTGCGTGCCGACGACATCCTGGCGCAGGATGCCGGCGCGCTGGCGCAGGCCGCGCTGGAACCCCACGACTTCCTCGCCCGGCTGGCGCGCGACGAGTTCGCCGTCGGCGTGCCGGAAATGGTCCAGCACAACCGCGCGCATGAACTGGGCTCGCGGGTGTTGGGCTCGCTGGCCGAATTCGTGGCGGCGCGCGGACTGCAGATGCAGATCGGCGTCAACATCGGCATCGCCATCTATCCGCGCGACGCACAGACGTCGGAGGCGCTCATGCAGGCGGCCCGCGTCAGCCTGACCGAGGCGCGCGAAAGCGGCTCCAACCAGGTGCGCGTATTCAATTCCGCCGCCGGCGAACGGGCGCGGCGCACGCGCGTGATCCGCCGCGACCTCTGGCTGGCCATCCAGGACGACGCCTTGTCACTGATGTACCAGCCAAAGTTCGACGTCAGGCATCGCCGGGTGGTGGGCGCCGAAGCGCTGTGCCGCTGGCGCCATCCCGCGCTGGGCATCGTCAACCCGGCGGAGTTCATCATGGTGGCCGAGCAGTCGGGCCAGATCGACAAGCTCGACGACTGGGTCATCGCCCGGGTTTGCGCGCAGGTGCGCCAGTGGCAGGATGCCGGGCTGCCCGTGGTGCCCGTGGCGATCAACGTCTCCGGCCTGCGCTTCGCCAGTCGCAATTTCCCGCAGTACCTGCTGGACCAGATTCATCAGCACGACATCCCGCCGTCCGCGATCACGCTGGAGATCACCGAGACCGCGGCCATGAAGGACATCGGCAAGTCGCTGGAAACGCTGGCGGAGCTGCAGGCGCTGGGCATCCACGTGGCGCTGGACGACTTCGGCAGCGGCTATTCCAGCCTGGGCTACCTCAAGCGGCTGCGCGTGGGCACGCTCAAGATCGACCGCACGCTGATCGGCGGGCTCGATGCCGACCCGCAGGGGCGGGCGATCGTCGGGTCGATGGTGGCGCTGGCGCACGAGCTGCGCATGAAGGTGGTGGCCGAAGGCGTGGAGTCCGCGTCGCAGCTCGACATCCTGCACGCGATGGGTTGCGACGAAGTCCAGGGCTACCTGATGTCCTTGCCGCTGGACCCGTCGGCCTTCGCCGAAACCCTTCGCGCCGCATAACCGGTGCGAGGGTAAACGCCGACGCCGGAATTAGAGGTTTTCCTCTATCCCGTCGTCGGCGGTCTACATCGCGGCCACGGCCGGACGATATGCCGAATACAGGGCAGTGGCACGCGTACGGCGTGCTCGCCGGCTGGCCTGTCCGCCGCCGGCCGCCGTATGTGCGTTGCGCCCCCTGGCGGACCAACCATTCACGGAGTCCCCATGTCTCTCCCGAGCATACTCGTCGTCGACGATTCGCCTTCCCTGCGCCGCATGATTGGTGCCTGCCTGCGGGCCGGCGGCTATACGGTTACGGAAGCCGCCGATGGCAAGGAGGCGCATGAAGTGGCGCAGGAGGGGGACTTCGGCATGCTGGTGACCGACCAGGTCATGCCCGGCATGGATGGCCTGACGCTGATCCGCGCGCTGCGCGCCACGCCGGCCTACGCCGCCATTCCCATCCTGATGCTGTCCACCGAGCATGACGACCGCATCCTCGATCAGGCGCGGGAAGCCGGCGCTTCCGGCTTCCTCGCCAAGCCGTTCGATCCCGACCAGTTGATGGACTCGGTCCAGGCGCTGCTTGCCCCTCCCACAGAGGGGTAAACCAGGCGGCCATGTCGCCCTTTATTCACCCCGCGCCCTGCCGTAAATACTGGAGGGCCATAGCAGGTGCCCGGCCAGCGCCGGGGCACTGCTTCCGGTCGCCAGCAGCCAGGGAGACGTCACCCGGCCACGACCAACCAAGCCAGCGGGGGCAACCATGAATACCAGCATCAACAAGGCAGACGGCGCGGGAGAGGAATTCCTGGCGTTCAGGCTTGGCCGCGAAGAGTACGGCATCGACATCCTCAAGGTTCAGGAGATCCGGGGCTACGAATCGGTGACCCAGATCGCCAACGCGCCGGCTTACCTCAAGGGCGTGATCAACCTGCGCGGCATCATCGTCCCGATCATCGATCTGCGTATCAAGTTCAACCAGGCCGAGGTCACCTATGACCAGTACACGGTGGTGATCATCGTCGACCTGAACGCGCGCACCACGGGCATCGTGGTGGACGGCGTGTCCGACGTGCTGACGCTGACCCCGTCGCAGATCAAGCCGGCACCGGCGCTCTCCGGTGGCGTGGAAACCGAATACATCCGTGGCCTGGGATCGCTCGAGGGCCGCATGCTGATTCTTGCGGACATCGAGAAGCTGATGGATCTCGACGACCTGGCGGCCATCGACGCCGCGGCCGGCACGGCCTGAGACCTGCCGGGCAGCCCGGTTTTTCCATCCCGGTCAACGGTGCGCGCCGCCTGACAAAGCGCGCCGGGGCCATCGGCGACCACGCAGCAATCATCCATGAGAAACAACCAGCCAGTTACCCAACGCGAGCACCTGCTCTCGTCGAACGATTACCTGATTTCGCGTACCGATCTCAAGGGTCGGATCACGTTCGCCAATCGGGCGTTCATCGAGACGAGCGGCTTCACGGCTGAGGAACTGCTGGGCGCGGCGCACAACCTGGTGCGCCATCCCGACATGCCGCCCGAGGCGTTTGCCGACCTGTGGCAATCGATCCAGGCGGGCAAGTCGTGGGTCGGCATCGTCAAGAACCGACGCAAGGACGGCGACCACTACTGGGTTCATGCCACCGTCACGCCGACGAGCGTCGATGGCCGGATCGTGGGCTATACCTCGGTGCGCTCGATGGCCAGCCGCGAGCAGATCGAAGCCGCCGATGCGCTGTATCAGCGCTTCCGCGAAAACCGTGCCGCGGGGCTGGCGATTCGCGATGGCGCCGTGGTGCGTACCGGCGTGGCCGGCTTCATCGGGCGACTCACGCGCGTGAACCTGAAGCGCCGCATCCTCTGGGCGCAGCTGGCCGGGCTGGTGTGGTTCCTGGCGGCCGTCGCAGGCGCGCACTGGCTGGCCCCCGAGGTCACCGCGCAACTGTGGCCGTGGCTGTGGGGCGCGTTCGGACTGGCGGTGCTGTCGTCGTTCGCGGCGGGCTCGATGCTGGTTTCGCGCGTGGAGCGGCCGGTCGGCGAGATGCTGGACTTCGCGCTGCGCCTGGGTGCCGGCGACCTGACCACGGGATTCGAATATCGGTCCAACGATGAGATCGGCGCGTTGTCGCGCGCCATGCAGACCATGCAGCGCAGCCTGTTGTCCGTCGTGCACGACATCCAGACGGGCATGGCCAGCATCTCCACGGCGACGCACCAGGTGGCGGCCGGCAATAGCGACCTGTCGCAACGCACGGAACAGCAGGCCGCGTCGCTGGAGGAAACCGCATCGAGCATGGAGCAGCTGACCAGCACGGTGCGCCAGAACGCCGACAACGCGCGGCAGGCCAGCGGCCTGGCGGCCAATGCCTCGGAGACCGCCGTGCGCGGGGGCGAGGCGGTGGGCCGCGTGGTGCAGACGATGGACGAGATCAACCAGGCATCGCGCAAGATCGTCGACATCATCGGCGTGATCGAAGGCATCGCATTCCAGACCAACATCCTCGCGCTGAACGCCGCTGTGGAAGCCGCGCGGGCCGGCGAACAAGGCCGCGGCTTTGCCGTGGTGGCCGGCGAGGTGCGCGGCCTGGCGCAGCGCAGCGCGAATGCGGCCAAGGAAATCAAGGGCCTGATCGGCGACACCGTGGCGCGCGTGGATAACGGCGCGGCACAGGTGAGCGACGCAGGCGCAACCATGGACGAGATCGTGCAGGCCGTGAAGCGCGTGACCGACATCATGGGCGAGATCAGTTCGGCATCGGCGGAACAGAGCTCGGGCATCGAACAGGTGAACCAGGCCGTGGCGCAGATGGACGAGGTGACGCAGCAGAACGCCGCGCTGGTCGAGCAGGCCGCTGCCGCGGCAGGCTCGCTGGAAGAACAAGCCGATCGCCTGCGCGAATCGGTCTCCACCTTCCGCGTCAGCATGCAGGCCGAAATCCGGCCGGCGCGCGCGCGACGGGTGGCGGCGATCGGTGAAGTGGGGAGCGAAGCCGGGCTGGCAACAGCCTGAGTTTCACAGGAACGGGGTAAGAGCGGCGCACGAAACGCCGTGACAACGCGGGAGGGAGCAGTCGATGCCAATCCCGGTCTTTTCTGACAGAAGGGGGTAGTTCTATGCAGTGGTTCAATCAACTGCGCGTTACAACCAGGCTGATTGCTGGCTTCCTGGTCGTATCCGTGATCGGTGCCATCATCGGCCTGCTGGGCGTGGTGAATATGGGGCGCATGGCGGAATGGACCGGCAAGATCTACAACACCGATCTGCAGGCCCTGAAGGCCGTGCAGGACGGCAACATCAACCTGGTCTACGCCAGCCGCGCCCAGATCGCGCTGCTGTCGGCCTCGACCATGGGCGAGCGCGCGACCGAGAAGGACGAGATCCAGAAGTCGCTGACGACGATGGAAGCGCGCGTGAAGGCCGCCAAGGATTCGTTCAACTCACCGGAAGGCCAGGCGCTGTTCAAGCAATACGACAAGCTGGTGCCGCCGTTCCGCGAGCGCATGACCAAGTACGTGGAACTGGTCGGCAAGCAACCGCTGGACACGTCGCAGTTTGAAAGCACCGTCTTTACGGAAAGCGCGGACCTGCTCAAGGAAAGCCGCGCGCTGGAAGACGTGCTGTTCAAGATGGTCAAGCGCCGCGATGACCGCGCCAAGGCCAACATGGAAGAATCGACCAGCGTGTACAACAGCTCGCGCGTGTTGATGCTGTTGCTAGTCATCGGTGGCGTGGCGGTGTCCGTGCTGCTGGGCTGGTTCCTGGCACGCCAGTTGTCGGGCCAGCTCGGTGGCGAGCCGGGCTACGCCGCCGCCATCGCCGCACGCATTGCCGAAGGCGATTTCTCCGGCAAGGTATCGCTGCGCAAGGGCGACCGTGGCAGCCTGCTGCACGCGATGAGCCAGATGCAGCAGCAGCTGTCGCACATGGTCCGCGACTTCAAGGAATCCGCCGAATCGATCGGCACCGCTTCCCGCGAGATCGCCGCCGGCAACAACGACCTGTCGCAACGTACCGAGCAGCAGGCCGCGTCGCTGGAGGAAACCGCTTCGAGCATGGAGGAGTTGACCAGCACCGTGCGCCAGAACGCCGACAACGCGCGGCAGGCCAGCGGCCTGGCAGCCAACGCTTCCGAGACCGCCGTGCGCGGCGGCGAAGTGGTGGGCCGCGTGGTGCAGACGATGGACGAGATCAACGAGGCATCGCGCAAGATCGTCGACATCATCGGCGTGATCGAAGGCATCGCGTTCCAGACCAACATCCTGGCGCTGAACGCCGCGGTGGAAGCCGCGCGTGCCGGCGAACAAGGCCGCGGCTTTGCCGTGGTGGCCGGCGAGGTGCGCAGCCTGGCGCAGCGCAGCGCGAATGCGGCCAAGGAAATCAAGGGCCTGATCGGCGACACCGTGGCGCGCGTGGATAACGGCGCGGCACTGGTGGGCCAGGCTGGCACGACGATGGGCGAGATCGTGCAGGCGGTGAAGCGCGTGACCGACATCATGGGCGAGATCAGCGCGGCATCGGCGGAACAGAGCTCGGGCATCGAGCAGGTGAACCAGGCCGTGGCGCAGATGGACGAGGTGACGCAGCAGAACGCGGCGCTCGTGGAGCAGGCCGCCGCCGCCGCCGGGTCCCTGCAGGATCAGGCTGGCAGGCTGCAGGAGTCGGTCTCGACCTTCCGCCTGTCGCAGGACGATGCCGCCAGCACCAGCCCTTCGCTCGGCGCGCTTGCCGCACCGGCGGCACGTTCGATCGCCAGGCCCGGTGTGAAGGCCGCCGTGACCTCCACGCTGAAGGCAGCCAAGGGTCGCACCGCGCGCAAGTCGACGAGCACGGCGCTGGTCGCGGCCGCTGCAGCGCCTGCCGTGATGGCCGGCGCTGAAGTTGCCGACGAAGCTGCCGATAGTTCATTGGTACGCCCCGCTGCCGCCCTGGCGAGCAGCGCATCCGACAACGGCGACTGGAGCGCATTCTGAGCGGCCGATAACGCGCTCCGATGCAACGCCACGAGCGATGCAGTGTGCCCCGGCGACGTGTTGTAGGAAGCGCGCCGGGGCACTTTCTCGTCCAATGACATCATGACCACCGACATCAGCCTGTCCCTGTCAGCCGAGGCCACTGCGCGGCTGCGCGCGGACTTCGATGCCTTTGTAAAAGTTTCCACGGGGCTCGATGCCGAGTTCATCCCGCCGGCATTCGATGACTTCCTGCGCGCACGACTGATGCAGCAGGATGGCCCGCTGACCGAGCGCGCCGTCATGCGGTTGCTGGCCAGTGGCGAATATGGCTGGGCGAAGAAGGTCTTCGACAAGCAGTTACCCAATGCGCTGGCGGCGCTGATGCGCGATGCGCAGCGCTTCGGCTTTGGCCTGGCGGTACAGCCGGACTGGACGCCCCAGCAGCGCGTGGACAACGCGCGTGACTGGGCCACGCAGATTCTTTCGGAAGCCGGCGCGGATGCGGCCTTCACGGGCGCGCTCGCGGCACAGATCTCCTCATCCGCCGTGGATATCCGCACGCTCGAGGAACGCATGCGCACGCCGGCGTGGCGCATGGCAGACAGTCTTCGCCAGCGCGCGTATGACGTCATGTATGCGCTGCAGACTGAGCAGAGCGAAGCACTGGGTCGGAGCAAGGTGGGAGAGTTGCGCGCGTTGCTGGGTCTGGCGCTCGAATACGGTTCCGTCAGTGCAGAGGAAGCCGCACGCGTGCTCGAACAGGTGGAACGTGCGCGGCCGCATCTGTTCCGCGAAGCGCCCGACGATGTCTTCGCGCGCCTGGCTGCTTGGTTGCGGCAGCTGTTTAGCCAAGGCGGTCTGATTCGTCAATAGTGGAATCCGAGGGCGTCGGCACGTCCACCACAAACGTGGAGTGTCCGTTCAGTAAGTGAAGTGTTACAGCCTTGATGTAAATCAGAAGTCAGCCCCCCGAGCTGTTACAAATTCGGAGGGCCATGTCTTTTCCGTGCGACATTTGCTATCCCCCAACTCAAGTAGGGATTGGCAGTGCGGGCGAATTGCCGATATAAACGTAACAGTTTCACTTACACTCTGTAACATCTGTAACGTTTACGAGAAGTGGTGTAACCGGGCGCAGTTCCTTTCGTAGTACGTCGTACCCATCGAACACGCATCAAACGATCTGGTCGCCGACTTGCAGCAAAAAAGTCGGTAAGCGCCGGACAAGCGGTCGAAGGGTTTTTGGTAGCGGGGAAAAATTGGAAAGCAGTGAAGTTCTCCAGGAGATCAGGGAGGTCAACCTCGCCTATCTGCTGCTCGCGCAACGACTGGTGCGCGAAAACCAGGTGGAAGCCATGTTCAGGCTTGGCGTCAGCAAGGAAATCGCTGACATTCTCGCCAAGCTGACCTCGGCGCAACTCGTCAAGCTGGCCGCATCGAATATGGTGCTGTGCCGTTTCCGCTTCGACGATCACGCGCTGCTTTCCACACTCACTCACACGGCCAAGAGCCATGATATGCAGCAGATCCACGCTGCTATCCTTCTCGCCCGGCAACCTGTGGAGTCGCTCAATTGACCGCGCTCCTCCAGGCCCAGCCAGCCCGAAGCTTTACGGCCACTCCCATCCCCAACCGCAAGAGCGTCCTGCAGGATGCCAACCAGACGCAGCTCGCCATCGAGTTGATCGGCCTGGGTGCGCGCCTTCAGGTGCTTGAAGCCGAGACCACGCTCTCGCGCGACCGGTTGATCCGCCTCTACAAGGAGCTCCGTGGCGCGTCGCCGCCCAAGGGCATGCTCCCGTTCTCGACGGACTGGTTCACCACCTGGCTGCCGAATATCCATTCCTCGCTGTTCTTCTCCGCGTACCAGTTCATGGTGCAGGAAGGCGAGACGTCTGGCATTCGCGCAGTGGTGGCGAGCTATCGCCTGTACCTCGAGCACGTTTCGCTGCTTGGCGGCGAAATTGTCTTAAGTTTCACCCGTGCCTGGACGTTAGTACGGTTTTTCGAGAGCAATATGCTGCAGCTTTCCACCTGCACATGTTGCGGCGGGCAGTTCGTGACGCACGCTTATGAGCCGCACGCGAATTTCGTGTGCAGCCTGTGCCGCCCGCCGTCGCGTGCCGGAAAGGTGAAGAAGCTCTCGAAGGACGCCGCAGCCGCGCAGACCGAAGCCTGATTCCATCTGGCCAGACGTCCGCGTAGCAGGTGGGCTCCCGGTACCCGGCGAGCGGTGACCCCGCTCGCCCGTACAGGATGCCCTTGTGCGTGCCTGACGCGTGTTTTTCAGACGGGGATCCGATCGTGCTAGTAGTTCTTGGCTATGTCGTCGTAGTCGTGGCGGTGTTGGGCGGTTACGCCCTCACCGGCGGCCACATGGGCGCGCTTTATCAACCGGCGGAGCTCATCATCATCGGCGGCGCCGCCGTTGGCGCATTCATCAGCTCCAACAGCGGCAAGGCCATCAAGGCCACCATGAAGGCCATGCCCTCGCTGCTGCAAGGTTCCAAGTACAAGAAGGAACTGTACCTTGACGTGATGGCGTTGCTGTACGTGCTGCTGTCCAAGGCGCGCCGCGAAGGCATCTTGTTCCTCGAAAAGGAAATTGCCGACCCCGCATCGAGCAGCGTCTTCAGTCAGTACCCGCGCATCCTGGCCGATGCCAAGATGATGGAGTTCCTGACCGATTACCTGCGCATGATGGTCAACGGCAACATGAACGCCTTCGAGATCGAGGCGCTCATGGACCACGAAATCGAAACGTATCGCCACGAAGCCGAGATTCCCGCCCACGCACTGTCACGCGTTGGCGATGGCCTGCCGGCCTTCGGCATCGTGGCCGCGGTGATGGGCGTGGTGCATGCGCTGGCCTCGGCCGATCTGCCGCCGGCGGAACTGGGCGCCCTGATCGCCCACGCCATGGTGGGTACGTTCCTGGGCATTCTGCTGGCGTACGGCTTCGTATCGCCGCTGGCATCCCGCGTCGAACACCAGGTGTCGGAAAGCGTGAAGATGTACGAGTGCATCAAGGTCACGCTGCTCGCTTCGCTCAATGGCTACGCGCCGCTGGTGGCGGTGGAATTCGGCCGCAAGGTGCTCTACTCCACGGTACGTCCGTCGTTCCTTGAGCTCGACGACCACGTCCGTGAAGTCAAGAGCCTGACCTGACGGAGAGCCGCAATGAGCAGCGCCCAGGACCTGCGTCCGATCGTCATCAAGAAGGCGAAGTCCCACGCCAAGCCGCACGGCAACCACAGCTGGAAGATCGCCTACGCCGACTTCATGACGGCCATGATGGCGCTCTTCCTGGTGCTGTGGCTGTTGAGCTCGGCTTCCCCGAAGACGCTCGTCGGCGTGGCCGAGTATTTCAAGACACCGCTCAAGGTGGCTGTGGCCGGTGGCGACAAGAGCAGCCTCTCCAAGAGCGTCATTCCCGGCGGCGGCAAGGACCCGATGGCCAAGGACGGCGAGGTCATGCGTGCGACGACCAACGATCCGTCGGACGCCCAGCGCCGCCGCGACCAGCTGGACAGCGAACGCCTGCGCGCGCTCAAGGGTCGTCTGGAACAGATCATCGAGAACAACCCGATGCTGCGCCAGTTCCGCCCGCAGCTGCTGCTGGACATCACGAGCGAAGGGCTGCGTATCCAGATCCTCGATACGCAGAATCGTCCGATGTTCCGCACCGGCAGTGCCTCGGTGGAGCCGTACATGCGCACCATCCTGCGCGAGATCGGGCCGGTGCTCAATGAAATGCCGAACAAGGTCAGCTTGTCCGGCCACACGGATTCCGCCACGTACATGAATGGCGAACGCGCCTACAGCAACTGGGAGCTTTCCGCCGACCGCGCCAACGCCTCGCGCCAGGAACTGATCGGCGGTGGCATGCAGGAAGGCAAGGTGCTGCGCGTGCTGGGGCTGGCGGACACCATGCCGCTTGAGAAGAATGATCCGCTGGCGCCCGTCAACCGCCGCATCAGCATCGTGGTGCTGAACAAGCGCGCCCAGGCCCAGTTTGAATCGGAAAACGCCAGCGCGGCGGAAGTCTCCGTGCAGGCGCAGAAGGGCAAGGCAGGGCAGGAAATGCAGGCGCAGCTGGAAGCGGCATCGACCCCTGCGGCAAGATCGGCCGGCGCGCCCAAAGGCAAGATTGAATAAGAGGTTGTTTCAAAATGAAGCGAAGCGGTCCTGGCTAGGCGCGCGGCCGCAGACAGTACAAGTGGTACGGCCAGGCCGCGCAACGACGCCAGGATCTTTTTGAAGCAACCTCCAAGGCGTGCCGCCCTAGCGGTGGCACATCTTTCAGCAATTTAGCGAGTCAGGACGGGCATGTCTGTCGATATCGATATCACGCAGTTTTACCAGACCTTTTTTGAAGAGGCCGAGGAACTGCTCGTTGAAATGGAGCAGCTGCTGCTCGGGCTGGACATCGAGTCCCCCGATGCGGAAGAGCTCAACGCGATCTTTCGCGCTGCGCACTCCATCAAGGGCGGCGCGGCGACGTTCGGCTTTGCGGCCCTGACCGCGACCACGCACATCTTTGAGAACCTGCTTGACCGTACGCGTCGGCGGGAACTGGCCCTCACGCGGGTCATCATCGACACCTTTCTGGAAACCAAGGACGTGTTGCAAGATCAGCTCAACGCCTACCGCAACGGCACCGAACCCGATCCGGAAACGCTGGCGCGTATCTGCGCCGTCCTGCAGCAGCTGGCTGAAGAAGCCGGCGGCGACGCGGGCCATGCCGCGGCACCGGCCCCGGCGCCCGTGGCCGCCGCGCCCGCGCCTGCAGCCGCCGCGTCCGGTGGCAACCTCAAGGTCCGACTGATCAAGGTATCGGCGGCCGACCAGGCACTGCTGCGCGAAGAGATCGCCAACCTGGGCGAGATCACCGGCCAGCAGGAAGAAGACGGCGACCTGACGATCTGGCTGAACAGCCAGTGCAGCGCCGACGACATCATCGCGGTCTGCTGCTTCGTGATCGACGAGAAGCAGATCACCGTGGAATCGGTGGACGGCGGTGCCGCACCGGCAGCCGCTGCCGCGCCCGCACCGGCGCCAGTGGCCGCGCCGGCACCCGTGGCGGCCGCGTCTGCGGCACCGGCCGCCGCTGCCAAGGACAAGGAAAAAGAGAAGGCCAAGCCGGCGGCTGCCGCTGCCGATTCGGGCTCGATCCGCGTGCCGACCGAGAAGGTCGACCAGATCATCAACCTCGTGGGCGAGCTGGTGATTACCCAGTCGATGCTGGCGCAGACCGCGTCGTCGCTGGACCCGGTGCTGTTCGACCGCCTGTTCTCGGGCATGGGCCAGCTGGAGCGCAATGCGCGCGACCTGCAGGAAGCCGTGATGTCCATCCGCATGATGCCGATGGACTACGTGTTCTCGCGCTTCCCGCGTCTGGTGCGCGACCTGGCCAGCAAGCTCGGCAAGCAGATCGACCTGGTCACGTTCGGCAAGGCGACCGAGCTGGACAAGAGCCTGATCGAACGCATCATCGATCCGCTGACCCACCTGGTCCGCAACAGCCTGGACCACGGCATCGAAACGCCGGAGAAGCGCCTGGCCGCCGGCAAGGAAGCGACCGGCCAGCTGATCCTCTCCGCACAGCACGCGGGCGGCAACATCGTCATCGAGGTGAGTGACGATGGCGGCGGCCTGAACCGCGACCGCATCCTGGCCAAGGCCCTGCAGAACGGCCTGCCGGTATCGGAGAACATCAGCGACGAGGAAGTCTGGCAACTGATCTTCGCGCCGGGCTTCTCCACGGCGGAAGTGGTGACCGACGTGTCCGGCCGTGGCGTGGGCATGGATGTGGTCAAGCGGAACATCCAGGAAATGGGTGGTCACGTGGAAATCAGCTCGCGTCCGGGCCTGGGAACCACCACCCGCATCGTGCTGCCGCTGACGCTGGCCATCCTCGACGGCATGTCTGTCCGCGTGGGCGAGGAAACCTTCATCCTGCCGCTGAACTGCGTGATGGAGTCCTTGCAGCCGAAGTCCGAGGACGTGCACACCGCCGCCAATGGCGAGCGCGTGATGAACGTGCGCGGCGAATACCTGCCGCTGCTGGAGCTGCACAAGGTCTTCAACGTGACCGGCGCGCTGCAGGAGCCGACGCAAGGCATCGCCGTGATCCTGTCCGCCGAGGGCAAGCGCTTTGCGCTGCTGGTGGACCAGCTCATCGGCCAGCACCAGGTGGTGCTGAAGAACCTGGAAACGAACTATCGCAAGGTGCCGTGCATTTCCGCCGCCACGATCCTCGGCGACGGCAGCGTCGCGCTGATCGTGGATGTGGGCGCGCTGCAGCGCACTGGCGTGCGCCGCCAGGACCCCGTGGTCGCACAGTAATCAACAGCAAGGAGAACAGACATGGCCGGCATCGGACATATCGATACCCAGGGCAGCGAAGCCTCTGGCCAGGAATACCTGGTCTTCACGCTGGGGACCGAGGAATATGGCATCGACATCCTCAAGGTTCAGGAAATCCGCAGCTACGAGACGGTGACCCGCATCGCCAACGCCCCCGATTTCATCAAGGGCGTGACCAACCTGCGCGGCGTGATCGTGCCGATCGTGGACCTGCGCCTGAAGTTCAACCTGGGCAACGTGCGCTACGACCACCAGACCGTGGTGATCATCCTGAACGTGGCCGGCCGCGTGGTTGGCATCGTCGTGGATGGCGTGTCGGACGTGCTCACGCTGACGGGCGGCGACATCAAGCCGGCGCCGGAGTTTGGCGTGTCGGTATCCAACGAGCACCTGACGGGTCTGGGCTCGGTGGATGGCCGCATGCTGATCCTGATCGACATCGAACGCATGATGACCAGCTCCGAGATGGAACTGGTCGAGGCCGAGCTCGCCTGATCCGGGCAGCCCGGGCCGCAGCGATCCGAACAAGCAGTTACGCCGTCCATCGGCACCTGAAAGAAACACACCATGACGCCGCTCCGTTCTTCCTCCAGCGCCACCGGGAAGCCAGGCGCGGCCGCCGCACCCGCAACGCCGGTGCTGGCGCCGCTGCGCGACGACATGCGTGACTTCCTGCTGACCGAGCGCGATTTCGAGAAAGTCCGCGCGCTGATTCACAAGCGCGCGGGGATCTCGCTGGGCAGCCATAAGCGCGAAATGGTCTACAGCCGGCTGGCCCGGCGCCTGCGGTCGCTGCAGCTGGGCGACTTCGGCAGCTACCTGTCCTTGCTGGAATCGGACGAGGGCTCCCAGGAGTGGGAGTTCTTCACCAATGCGCTGACCACCAACCTGACCTCGTTCTTCCGCGAGGCGCACCACTTCCCGCTGCTGGCCGAGCACGCCAAGAAGACTGGCCGGCCCTATAGCGTCTGGTGCGCGGCGGCATCGACGGGCGAAGAGCCTTACTCCATCGCCATCACGCTGGCCGAGGCGCTGGGCGACCGCGCCGGCTCGGTGCTGGCCACCGATATCGACACGCAGGTGCTGGCCAAGGCGCGCAACGGCGTGTACACGAGCGAGCAGGTCGCGCGACTGTCGCAGGAACGCCTGAAGCGCTTCTTCCTGAAGGGCACCGGCACGCGGGCGGGATCGGTCAAGGTCAAGCCGGACCTGGCGTCGACGATCGCGTTCGAGCCACTGAACCTGCTGGCGCCGGACTGGGGCCTGCGCGAGAAGTTCGACGTGATCTTCTGCCGCAACGTGATGATCTATTTCGACAAGCCGACGCAGGGCCGCATCCTGGAGCGGTTTGCACCGTTGCTCAAGCCAAATGGCCTGCTGTTCGCCGGTCATTCGGAGAACTTCTCCTACGTGACGCGCGCGTTCCAGCTGCGTGGACAAACCGTCTACGAGCTGGCCGGCAAGGGCAGCGGGGGAGGCGCATGATGCGGACGCCCCAGATGCCCGAGGCGATTGCCACGCGCAAATACTTCGACCGCGAATTCGGCAAGCAGGCCATCAAGCTGCTGCCCAACGAGTACTACGTGAGCGGCGAGGACGTGGTCCTGACCACGGTGCTGGGCTCCTGCGTGGCCGCGTGCATTCGCGACGAAGTGGCCGGCGTCGGTGGCATGAACCATTTCATGCTGCCCGACGACGAGAATGCCGGCGCGGACCGCATGCTGTCCGCCTCCATGCGCTACGGCTGCTATGCGCTGGAAGTGCTGATCAATGAACTATTGAAGATGGGCGCCCGGCGCGAACGTCTGGAGGCCAAGGTTTTTGGCGGCGGCGCCGTCCTGGCCAACATGACGACCCTCAATATTGGGGACCGGAATGCCGATTTTGTATTGAAGTATCTGAAGACCGAAGAGATTCGCGTGGCGGCGCAGGATTTGCGCGGGCCGCATGCGCGACGGGTCAGCTACTTCCCGTCGAGCGGCCTGGCGCTGGTGCGCCGGCTGACGCGACAGGATGACACGGTAGGCGTGGAACGCGATGAACGCGCACTGGCGCGCGCGCTGTCCACATCCACAAAGGCGCCCACCCGAGGCGCAGTGGAATTATTTACGCGGCAGGCAACGGCGAGACCGCTGGCCTGAAATGTGAGACGTAGAGACGAATATGACCGCCGCGAAAATCAAGGTGCTGTGCGTGGACGATTCCGCGCTGATTCGCAGCCTGATGACGGAGATCATCAACAGCCAGCCGGACATGGAGGTTGTCGGGACCGCCCCTGACCCGCTGGTAGCGCGTGACCTGATCAAGCGCCTGAATCCGGACGTGCTGACGCTGGACGTGGAAATGCCGCGCATGGACGGGCTGGATTTCCTGGAGCGCCTGATGCGCCTGCGGCCGATGCCGGTGCTGATGGTGTCCTCGCTGACCGAGCGCGGATCGGAGATCACGATGCGCGCGCTGGAACTGGGCGCGGTGGATTTCGTCACCAAGCCCAAGCTCGGCATCCGGGATGGGCTGATCGAGTACACGGACACCATCGCGGACAAGATCCGCGCGGCATCCCGCGCCCGGGTGCGCGTGAGGGCGGAAGCCCCGGCGGAAGGCGCCCCTGCCGCACCGATCCTGCGCACGCCGCTGTTGTCGACGGAAAAACTGATCATCGTGGGCGCATCCACGGGCGGCACGGAAGCCATCAAGGAATTCCTGATGCCGCTGCCGCCGGATTGTCCGGCCGTGATGATCGTGCAGCATATGCCGGCCGGCTTCACCAAGTCGTTCGCGCAGCGGCTGAACGGCCTGTGCCGCATCACGGTCAAGGAGGCCGAGCACGGCGAGCGCGTGCTGCCGGGCTACGCGTATATCGCCCCCGGCGACTCGCACCTGTTGCTGGCGCGCAGTGGTGCCAACTACGTGGCGCACCTGTCGCAGGAAGCGCCCGTCAACCGCCACCGGCCGTCGGTCGATGTGCTGTTCGATTCGGCCGCGGTGCATGGCGGCAAGAACGTGACAGGGGTGATCCTGACCGGCATGGGCAAGGACGGCGCCCGTGGCATGCTCCGCATGCGCGAGGCGGGCGCGTACAACCTGTCGCAGGACGAGCAGTCCTGCATCGTGTTTGGCATGCCGAAGGAAGCCATCGCTGCCGGCGGCGTGCATGAAGTGGTGCCCCTGCACCAGATGAGCCAGCGCGTCATGGCGCACCTGGCGACGTTTGGTGCGCGGGCACAGCGCGTATAAGGTCGCGCAGCAACAAAAGACAACGGCGGCGGGCGTGGCGCGAGGGATTCGCGCGGCGAAACGCAGCCGGTTCATATTCCCATCCACAACTGTTTTGGAGCCGTAGAGTGGACAAGAACATCAAGATCCTGGTGGTCGACGACTTCCCGACCATGCGTCGGATTATCCGTAACCTGCTCAAGGAGCTGGGCTTCACCAACGTCGAGGAAGCCGAGGACGGCGCCGCCGGCCTGGACAAGGTCAAGGACGGCAGCTTCCAGTTCGTGGTATCGGACTGGAACATGCCGAACATGGATGGCCTGACCATGCTGCAATCGATCCGCGCGATTCCCGAGATCGCCAAGACCCCGGTGCTGATGGTGACCGCCGAGGCCAAGAAGGAGAACATCATCGCAGCCGCGCAGGCCGGCGCCAACGGCTACGTGGTGAAGCCGTTCACCGCGGCAACGCTGGACGAGAAGATCACCAAGATCTTCGAGAAGCTGGGTCAATAAGAGGTAGCCGACATGTCGACGACTCCGACTATCAGCAATGAATCGGCCGAGCAGATCATCCATCGCATCGGCAACCTGACGCGGATGCTGCGCGATAACATGCGGGAGCTGGGGCTCGACAAGGAAATCGAGCGGGCCGCGCAGGCGATCCCCGATGCTCGCGACCGCCTGAGCTATATCGCCGCCATGACCGAGCAGGCCGCCGAGCGCACGCTGACGGCCGTCGAGCTGGCGCAGCCGCTGCAGGAAGACCTGGAGGCCAAGGCCACGGCGCTGGACAAGCGTTGGGACGAGTGGTTCGAGAAACCGGTGGAGCTGGGCGATGCCCGCGCCCTGGTACTCGACACGCGGGAGTTCCTGACGGACGTACCCCAGAAGGCCAAGGCCACCGGCAGCCACCTGCTGGAGATCATGATGGCGCAGGATTTCCAGGATCTGACCGGCCAGGTGATCAAGAAGATGATGGACATGATCCGTAGCCTGGAGCAGGAATTGCTGCAGGTGCTGATCGACAACGTGCCGGCCGAGCGCCGCGTGGAGGCACCTTCCACGCTGATGAACGGTCCGCAGATCAACCCGGAAGGCAAGGCCGATGTGGTATCGGACCAGTCGCAGGTGGACGATCTGCTGGCAAGCCTGGGATTCTGAGTCCGGGGCTGTTGTGTGGGGATGAAGCAGGACGCAGCAGGACAAACGGGACGATCGCGTCAGGTGATCGTCCCGTTTGTTTTTGGGCGAAGCGCTAGTCGATGCCGCAGCCGAACTCATTGCCCACTGGGGTTCCCCAATCCAGGGTCGGATGAGATTCCGCACCTGCCTGCAGTTCGGCGATGTATTCCGCCAGGGGGAATGAAGCTCCGGAGATTTTCTCGTTAGTCCTTCCTGACACAACTCGCCCGGAGGGTCCATCGATGCCTGGATTCCGGCAGTCTTGTGAATGGAGATATCGCATCAGAGTGTGTCCTCGCGGTGTGGACACCGGCGGTATCAGTGTCTACATCGTAGATACAACGCCGGCTGTCGGAGAAGGGTTCGGGAAGGGATTCTGGACGCAGTTGTCGCCGAAAAACACGTCGCCGCCAAAAATCAGATTCGTCTCATCCGCCGCTGTCTCCTCGCGCCAACGTCGCGTGTCACCGCGAAAGGCAATCGTCGGCAATCGTGGGCATTCGCTGGCAGAATGCCAGGGCACCCCGGCTTCCGGGTACAGCGTTGCGCATGGCGGGCGATGTATGGACATTACCCCGCCGGTGTCGTGGCCCTGATCCTGCATGCCGGATGTCCATGACGTCCTACTGCCAGAGGATCACGCCCCCATGTATTTCCGCCGTCCCGCATTCGCGCTCCACGCCGTTGCCGTCGCCATCCTTGCTCTGCCCGGCGCCGCCAGCGCGCAGACGCTGACCGTTCCGCAGGTGTCCCCCGCCGTTGACAGCGCCTATACCCGCCTGGAGGCGTCGCCGCTGCTCAAGAAGGTGCTGGCGGACGTCCAGGCCGACGATGCGCGCGCGCTGACCGAACTGAAGACCATGACGGAGATCCCCGCGCCGCCGTTCAAGGAGCGCGCGCGAGCGGAGTACTTCGTGTCCCGCCTCAAGGCGCTTGGCCTGACGGATGCGCATATCGATGCCGAAGGCAACGCGATCGGCATCCGCAAGGGCGTGGGCAACGGGCCGAAGCTGCTGATCTCGGCACACCTCGACACGGTGTTCCCGGAGGGCACCGACGTTACCGTCAAGTCCCGCGACGGCAAGCTGTACGCCCCGGGCATTGGCGATGACACCCGTGGCCTGGCGGTGCTGCTGTCCTGGCTCAAGGTGCTCAATGACAACAAGGTTCGCACCGTGGGGGACCTGGTTTTCGTCGGCAACGTCGGCGAGGAAGAACTGGGCAACCTGCGCGGCATGAAGGCCGTGTTCCGCGATCATCCGGATATCGACGGCATGGTCGGCCTGGAGCCGGGCACCGGTGACCGCGTGCTGACGCAGGGTACCGGCAGCCATCGCTATGAAGTCTTGTTCCGCGGTCCCGGTGGCCACAGCTTCGGCGCGTTCGGCCTGCCGAGCGCGATCCACGCGATGGGCCGTGCCATCACCCAGGTCAGCGACGTCCGCCCGCCGGCGGATCCCAAGACGACCTTCACGGTGGGTACGGTGGGCGGTGGCACATCCGTCAACGCGATCGCCGGCGATGCGCGCATGGCCGTGGACATCCGCTCCAACGGCACGCCGGCACTGCTCGAGACCGAGAAGCAGATCATGACCGCGATCGAGACCGGCGTTTCCGAGGAGAACCGCCGCTGGTCGCCCAGCCAGGGCAATCAGATTTCGTTCCAGACGCGCCAGATTGGCGACCGGCCGGCGGGCATCACGCCCACCGATTCGGTCATCGTGCAATCCGCCGTGCGCGTGATCAAGGCCAACAGCAAGGAAGCACCGAGCCTGCGTGGCGGCAGCACCGACGCGAATGTGCCGATGTCGCTGGGGATTCCGGCCATCATCCTTGGCAGCGGCGGCAAGTCGGGCGGGTCCCACTCGCGCGACGAGTGGTTTGACCCGACCAATGCGCACGAAGGGGCGCAGTGGGGACTGACTACCGTGCTGGGGCTCGTCGGCGTGGAAGGTGTCGGCGCACCGCTGCTGGCGAAGCGGCCCGCGAAGTAAGGGTCGAAGTAAGGGTCGAAGTAAGGGGCGAAGTCAGCGTCGAAGCAAGGCTCGACGCAAGGCTAGTCCCGCCGGCCGGCGGGCCGGCCCTGCGTGCCGCTACGCCGCAATGGCAAAGCTGGTATCGAAGGTCGTCCTGACGTCCAGCCGCTGTTTCAGCAATCCCGCCTTGAGGTAGAAGTCGGCGGTTCGCTGCTGTTCGGCGATCAGCGCGGCATCGATGGTTCGCCATTGCGTGCGGCGCCTCTCGAACTGCAGCCGGGCCGCTTCCGGGGCGATGCCGATGATGCGTGCCAGTGTGGCGGAGAAATCCGGTACATGCTGGTAGGACCACGTCTGCGCGCGCACCACGCGTTGCAGGAAGTCGGCCAGGACCGCACGCTTCGCGGCCAGGGCGGCATCGGTTGCTGCCAGATAGCTGAGCCCCGCCGAGAGCCCGCGCCCGTTGACCAGCACGCGTGCATGGCCGCTGGTTTCGGCCATGGCCGTATAGGGCTCCCAGGTCGCCCAGGCATCGACGGAACCGTTGGTCAGTGCCAGCTTCGTGTCTGCCGGCGGCAGGAAGCGGATGTTGGCGTCCTCGGGCTTCAGGCCGGCCGATTCCAGCGCCTTGAGCGCGACAAAATGGCCGATGGAGCCGCGGTTCGTGCCAATGCTCTTGCCCTTGAGATCGGCGGCCGTCTTCAGGGGCGAGTCCGGGCGTACCAGCACTGCCGTGCCATACGGGTCCGACTGGTTGGCGCCGATCAGCTTGATGCGCGTGCCGGCTGCCAGCGTGAAGATGGCGGGCGCATCGCCGATCGGTCCGCAATCGACCGCGCCGGCGTTCAAGGCTTCCGCAAGCGGCGCGGCGGCGGGGAACTCCGTCCATTGGATGTCGTAGGACAGGCCCTTCAGGGCATCGGCGGCTTCGAGCAGCGCCCGCAGGCCGCCCTTCTGGTCGCCTGCCTTGAGAACGGGGCGTGCCTGGGCCAGGGCGGCCGTCGGCAAAAGTATCGAGGGGGCGGCAAGCGTGGCAGCCTGGCGCAGGAACTGGCGGCGGGAGGTCGTCATCGGGAGGCGCGGAGCAGAATGAATGGGATCAACAAGCTCAGACGCTACGCACGATGGCGGCGGAAGCGAACGAATCATTTCGTGGTTCCATATGCATACCCGGCCAGAAGGCTGCCAGGCCCGCCGGGCCGCGCGGTACAGTACCGCACGTAGCGGCCCGGGCCGCTTTTCACGGAACTTGCCATGACGATCGACTTCGTCCACTTCACGCCCGGGCCCGCGCTGGCTGGCGGGCTCATCATCGGCATCGCGGCCGCGGTGCTCGTCCTCTGCAACGGGCGGATCGCCGGCATCAGCGGCATTCTCGGTGGCCTGCTTGGTGGCCTGCGCGGGCAGTCGTGCGGCGACCGCGCATGGCGAGCCGCCTTCCTCGCCGGCCTGATCGGTGCGCCGCTGCTGGCCATCGCGGCCGGCCTGGCGCCCGAGGTCGACATCGAGGCCGGCTGGACGCAGACGCTCGTCGCCGGCTTTATCGTCGGCGTCGGCACGCGCTATGCCGGAGGTTGCACGAGCGGACACGGCGTGTGCGGCATGTCTCGCGGATCGGTGCGGTCCATTGTCGCGACGATCACGTTCATGGCGGCAGGCTTCCTGACCGTCTTCGTGCAGCGTCACATCTTCGGGGGCTGAACGATGCCGCAATTCGTCGCGTTAGTGGTGGCGCCCGTGGTCGCGCTGGCGGCCGGCCTGCTGTTCGGCCTGGGACTGATGATCTCGGGGATGGCCAATCCCGCCAAGGTACTCGGCTTCCTCGATCTTGCGGGTGCCTGGGACCCATCGCTGGCGTTCGTGATGGCGGGCGCGGTGGCGGTTGGCGTCGTGGCGTTCGCCGTGGCAAGACGGCGCGCACGATCGTGGCTCGGGCTGCCCATGCAGATCCCGGCGGCGGCACGCGTGACCCTGAGGCTGGTGCTGGGCAGCGCGGCGTTCGGCGTGGGCTGGGGCCTTGCGGGCTTTTGCCCGGGCCCCGCCCTGGTTGCGCTGGGCGCGGGCTATGCCAAGGCGTGGGGCTTCGTCGCCGCGATGATCGCCGGCATGGCTGTGTTTGAAGCAGCCGAGGCGCTGCGGCGCAAGTCCGGAAAATCTGGTGAGGGCGGTGAGGGTGGAGTCAGGCGGCGGGCGTGATCCCGCAATACGCCCGCGCGCCCGTCAGGCCGCAACGTCCCGCCGGGACCCCGACAAATGTGGCACATGCGTTTCATGCTGCAAAGGTGCGACATCGCCCCGGGTCCCGCGCCCCGACTGACGGGGAATCGCCTCTTTCTCCTTACTTGCGGGGCGCCGGCGCGTTGTCCGCAAATGCCGGCAGACCGCGCAGCCGGTCGACGATCTCGGTAATGTTCCTCCACTGGCTCAGGTCGACCCCCGCGCGCGCTGCATTGATCGCTTGCGGAAACAGGAAGATGTCTGCCACCGTCGGCGCATTGCCCACCACGTATGCGCCGGTGCGCCGAGCGGCCAGTCGCGCCTCCACGGCCGCCAGGCCTTCGACGATCCAGTGGCGGTTCCATGCGGACACGCCCGGCGCATCGATGCCGAACTCGCCGGATAGCCGTGCCGCCACGCGAGGCGGCACCAGCGCGTGGATCTCGCTTGCAATCGCCAGCGCAATCGATCGCGCGAACGCCCGCCCCTCGGCATCCCGGGGCAGCAGCGGCGGCAGCGGGTAGCACTCGTCGAGATATTCGACGATGGCCAGCGACTGCGTGATCAGTTCGTGATTGTCCGTCAGCAGTGCCGGCACGAGCCCCTGCGGATTCACCCTGAGGTAGTCGGCCTGACGGTTCTCGGCCTCGGCACCGAGGATCGTGACCGGCTGCGTCTCAACCGTTACCGCCTTCAGGGCGAGTGCGATGCGCACGCGCGACGCGGCGGAGGAAATCTCGTTGACGTAGAGCTTCATGGGGGTCTCCGATGAAAATGACTTACTGCGCCGCCGGCTGCGCCGGCGTGGTGGCGCCCTTCGCTTCCCGCAACAGCGCCTGGATGACCTGCTCGGATTTTTCGTAGTCGCCTTCGCCCACCTTCTGGTGACGGATGCGTCCGTTGGCGTCGATGAAATAGAGAGCCGGCCAGTAGTTGTTGCTGAACGCGCGCCAGATCTTGTAGTCGTTGTCCACCGCCACCGGGTAATCGATCTTGAAGTGGCGAATGGCGTCGCGCACGTTGCCGATGTCCTTCTCGAACGGGAACTCGGGCGTATGCACGCCAATCACCACGAGCCCCTGATCCTTGTACTTCTTGGCCCACGCGTGGACGTAGGGGAGGGTGTTGACGCAGTTGATGCAGGAATAGGTCCAGAAATCGATCAGCACGACCTTGCCGCGCAGCTGGGCCGTCGAGAGGGGCGGCGAGTTGAGCCAGGTCGTCGCCCCGTCGAGCGCCGGCGCGGGCCCTTCCGTGAGCGCGGCGCTGGCGCTGGCGTTGGCGAGGCCGGACAGCTGACCGTTGACGAAGCCCAGGCCGATGGCGGCAAGCGCGCTGAGCAGGACGGCGCCGAGCGTGCGGCCCAGCCAGGAAGTGGGGAGTGGCATATGGATTCCTTGAAACGTGCGGGACTGCCTGCATCAGACACCGGCGCCGTGTCCCGCATGTATCCACCGTGGCCGCATGTGTAAGGCAGTGTCCGGCGCCGAGGCGTGGATACACTGCGATACACAAAGGAAGTGCCTACAATGCCGGTACCGGGCACACTTGCCCCGTCGCCACTTCCCCCTTTGCCGAAGGTGCCGCCGATGGACACCCACATCGATCACATCCTGCTTGTCGACGACGACCGCGAAATCCGCGAACTGGTCTCCACCTACCTCAAGAAAAACGGCCTGCGTGTGACGATCGCGCCGGACGGCCGGCACATGCGCAGCGTGCTGGAGGCCAATGCCGTCGACCTGATCATCCTGGACATCATGCTGCCGGGCGATGACGGGCTGACGCTCTGCCGCGAGTTGCGCGCGGGCAAGCACAAGACGACGCCGATCCTGATGCTGACCGCACGCAGCGACGAAACCGACCGCATCATCGGCCTCGAAATGGGCGCCGACGACTACCTGGCCAAGCCGTTTGCCGCGCGGGAACTGCTGGCGCGCATCAAGGCCGTGCTGCGCCGCACCCGGATGCTGCCGCCCAACCTGCAGGTGTCCGAGGCCGGCCAGCTGCTGACGTTCGGCGACTGGCGCCTCGACACCACGGCGCGGCACCTGCTCGACAAGGACGGCACCGTGGTGGCGCTGAGCGGTGCCGAGTATCGCCTGCTGCGGGTGTTCGTCGATCATCCGCAGCGCGTGCTGAACCGGGACCAGTTGCTCAACCTCACCCAGGGCCGGGAAGCCGAACTGTTCGACCGCTCCATCGACCTGCTGGTCAGCCGGCTGCGGCAACGGCTCGGCGATGACGCGCGCGAACCCGCCTACATCAAGACCGTGCGCAGCGAAGGGTATGTGTTCGCCGTGCCCGTCGAGATCACCGAGGCCCGCGAATGAGCACGGCTGCCGTTGCCACGCGGCCGCCGCCGCGACTGTGGCCGGGCACCCTCGGTGCGCGGTTGTTCCTGATCCTGCTGGCGGGTCTGGTGATTGCGTATGCGCTGTCGTTCACCGTCCTGTTCCTCGAGCGATACGTCACGTCCAAGACGGTCATGCTCGGCACGCTGGAAAACGACGTGGCCACGTCGATCTCGATCCTCGACCGCCTGCCCGCCGCGGAGCGCGCGGCATGGCTGCCCAGGCTGGACCGCCGCAACTATCGCTATGTCCTGGGCCCCGGCCTGCCCGGCGTGCCGACGCTTTCCAGCCAGGCGGAGGACATCGCCAACACGATCCAGTCCGCGGCGGGCCGGCAGGTGCCGGTGACGGTGGAGATGATTCCAGGCGATGGCAAGCGCCTTCAGGCCCACTTCAAGTTGAGCGATGGCGCCCCGCTCACCATCGACGTGCGTCCGGGGTCCATGCCGCTGGCGCAGTGGCTGCCCTATGTCCTCATCGCGCAACTGGGCTTGCTGGTGCTGTGCAGCTGGCTGGCCGTGCGCGTGGCGATTCGCCCGCTGGTGACGCTGGCCGAGGCGGCCGATGCGCTGGACCCCAATGAGACCGCGCCACGGATCAGCGAGGCCGGCCCGAGCGAGGTGGCCCACGCGGCAGCGGCGTTCAATGCGATGCGCGACCGCATCGCGCAGTTCGTCGAGGAGCGCGTCCGCATCCTGGCCGCGATCTCGCACGACTTGCAGACGCCGATCACCCGCATGAAGCTGCGTGCGGAAATGGCCGAGGAATCCGTCGAGAAAGACAAGCTGATCAGCGACCTGTCCGAGATCGAACGTCTGGTACGCGAGGGCCTGGCCTACGCGCGCAGCGTGCACGGCCATGCGGAGGTGTCCACGCGCATCGATGTCGGCTCCTTCCTGGAAAGCCTGGCCTACGACTACCAGGACACCGGCAAGGCGGTGACGCTGACCGGTCGTCCCGAAGGCGCCGTCGTCACCAAGCCGCACGCGCTGCGCCGCGTGCTGACCAACCTGATCGACAACGCGCTGAAGTTTGGCGGATCGGCGGAGCTTGCCGCGCAACGCCACCCGGACGGATCGCTGCGGATCCAGGTGATGGACCGTGGCACCGGTATTCCCGAAGATCAGCTTGATGCGGTGATGCAGCCGTTCTTCCGGCTGGAGCAGTCCCGCAGCCGGGAGACCGGTGGCACGGGGCTGGGGCTCGCCATCGCGCAGCAGCTCGTGCTGGCGATGGGCGGGTCCATGCAGCTGCGCAATCGCGAAGGCGGCGGGCTCTCGGCGGAAATCACGCTCCCCTGAGTCTCCGCCTGCTGTTCAATCGCGATATGTGCCAAACGGCCGCCTTGCGGCGGCCGTGCGGTCCCTCCTAGTAGCGATCTACTTCGATCACTGCTTCGGCAAATGCCTGCGGCGCTTCCTGCGGCAGGTTATGGCCGACGCCCGGGATGATCCGGTGCGTCCGCTTGCCCGAGAACTTCCCTGCGTAGGCCTTGCCGTCCGTGGCGGGCGTCACGCCATCCGAGTCGCCATCGAGCGTGATCGTCGGCACGCTGATGACCGGGCCGGCAAACAGTCGCTGCTCCAGCGCGTCGTACTGCGGATCGCCGGCGGCCACGCTCAGGCGCCAGCGGTAGTTGTGGATGACGATGGCGACGTAGTCCGGGTTGTCGAACGACGCGGCGGCGCGGTCGAACGTGGCCGCGTCGAAGGCCCATTTCGGCGAGTTGACCTTCCAGATCAGGTTCCCGAAAGCCTTGCGATTGGCTTCGTATCCGGCGCGGCCCCGCTCCGTGGCGAAGTAGAACTGATACCACCAGCCCCATTCCGCCTTGGGCGGCAACGGCGCCTTGTTGCGCTCCAGGTTGTTGATCAGGTAGCCGTTGACGGACACCATCGCCTTGCAGCGCTCGGGCCAGAGCGCCGCGATGATGTTGGCCGTGCGCGCGCCCCAGTCATAGCCGGCCAGCACGGCGCGCTGGATGTGCAGGGCATCCATCAGCGCGATGATGTCGAGCGCCACCACGGACTGCTGGGCGTTGCGGAACGTCTTGTCCGACAGGAAACGCGTCGTGCCGTGGCCGCGCAGGTGCGGCACGATCACGCGATAGCCGGCCGATGCCAGCAGCGGGGCGACATCGACGAAGCTATGGATATCGTAGGGCCAGCCGTGCAGCAGGATCACGACGGGGCCGTCGGCCGGGCCGTCTTCGGCGTAGCCGATATTCAGCACGCCGGCATCGATCTGCCGGATCTTCGCGAACGATGTGTGCGTCCCCGGCTGGATGGCCGGCAGCGTTGGCGATTTGCCGGGCGACTCCACGCCGGCGGCGCGGAGCGCGCCAAAGGGCGCGGCGGCAAGCGTCGCCGCCGCGGCGCCAAACAACTGGCGCCGGCGTGGGTTGATGGTATCGGACATGGTTTCTCTCTCCAGGTGATAGGTCCGCCACCGAGGCTCCGTCTGCCGCGTATCCGTCATGTGTCACCGGACCGTACCCATTGCATGCTTGTGTAGCGTTACCGCCCCTGGACACATATCGCTACAAAGCGCCGCGCGAGGTTGCATAGTCGGGGCGCATGCGCTTCAATGGGTGCCTTGCCTATCCTGCCGTGACGCCCCCTGATGAATACCACCCCTGCGACCCCCGATTCCCCTGCACCGCCGGCTCGTCCGCCGCTGCGCGCGCTGACCGCGCTGGAGGGTCGTGTGCTGGCTGTCCTGCTGGAAAAGCAGTTCACGGTGCCGGACACCTATCCGCTGTCGCTGAACGCGCTGGCTTCCGGCTGCAACCAGAAGACCGCGCGGCTGCCGGTCATGAGCGTGACCGAGGACGAGATCCTGACCGCCATCGATGGCCTGAAATCCCTCAGCCTCGTGTTCGAAGGCAGCAGCAGCCGCGTGCCGCGCTTCGAACAGAACATGGCCAAGGTGCTCGGCGTGCCGAGCCAGTCGGCGGCACTGCTGTCGACGCTGATGCTGCGCGGCCCGCAAACCGCCGCGGAGCTGCGCCTCAATTCCGCACGGCTGCATGCGTTCGCCGATATTTCGTCCGTGGAAGGGTTTCTCGACGAACTGGCCGAGCGGGCTCCCGCCGCCCTGGTGGTCAGGCTGCCCCGTGGCCCCGGCGAGCGCGAGAACCGCTGGATGCATCTGATGTGCGGGGAGGTCAATGTGGCCGAGATGATGCCGCGTGTGTCGCCACGTGGCGACGCGGGTGACAGCGTATCGCCATCGGAACTGGAAGCCCTGCGCATCAGCCAGCGCGAGCTGACGGACAAGGTGGCAAGGCTCCAGGCCCTGGTGGAGGAGATGGCGGGGCAATTGGGCATCCCGATCGAGGACGGCCGCCTGGGGGAATAGCCCGGCACGGCGATTCCCGCTGTGCCCGCCGCCCCGCAGAGGTGGGGTGTTGCGGCGAGGATTCAGCCGTGGGCGGTGTGCCGCAACGTCCGGCACAATCGGTGCTATAAACAAGCGCCCACGTCGGTGGGCAGTGCCAGCCCAACCATCCCGCACGCCCGGAACCCTCATGAGCCAGACCGATGGCGACATTCAGGCCGCCATGGTGCGACTGCTGTACCAGCAGTCGCATGGCATCCTGTTCGCCAATTTCGTCATCCCGCTGGCTATCGTCTACGTGCTGCACGACAGCGACTTGCTGTGGGCGCTGCTGGCGTGGATGGCGGCGCTCTATGTGCTGACGCTGGGGCGACTGGCGCTGTCGATGCGATTCCATCGCCATGAATCCACCGCAACACCGCGCGCATGGGCCCGCCGCTTCATGGTGCTGTCGTGGCTGTCGGCGGTGCTGTGGGGGCTGATCGGGTCCACGGTGTTGCTGCCGCCCGCACCAGAATGGACGGCCTTTGCGTGCATCGTGCTGGCCGGCATGTCCTGCGGCGCGGTACCCGCGTTGTCGGCACAGCCGCGCATCTATTTCGGCATGGTCACGCTGATGGCCTCGCCGTTCATCATCTACTGCCTGATGCGGCCCGAGCCGACCTATCAGGTGTATGCGGCCTTTGGCATCGCCATGGTCGTCGTGAACATCTTCTTCTGCCGCGTCACCTATCAAAGCCTGCTGGCCAGCGTGAAGCTGCGTTTCGAGAACCTGGCGCTGATCGGACAGCTCGAACGCGAGCGTGACCGCGCCACGGCGGCCGACAAGGCCAAGACGCGCTTCCTGGCGGCCGCCAGCCATGACTTGCGCCAGCCCGTGCACGCGCTGGGTCTGTTGTCCGCATCGCTGGCCGCCATCGCGGAACGGGGCGATGTGCGACCTGACGCCGCCATGCAGATCAGCCGGCGTCTCAACGGCACGCTTGAGCGCATGGGCGGCCTGCTCGACGGCCTGCTCAATGTGTCGCGCCTGGATGCCGGGCTGATGGCCGCGCGGCGCCGGCCGCTGCCGCTGGGCAAGCTGCTGGCGGAGCTGCGCGACGAGTACGCTGGTCAGGCGCAGCTGCACGGCAGCAGTTTGCGCGTGGTGGACGCGCACGCGTGGATCGACAGCGATCCCGAACTGCTTCGACGCATCCTCGACAACCTGATCAGCAACGCGCTGCGCTACGCGCCGAAGTCGCGCATCCTCATCGGCGCGCGCCGGCGCAAGGGGGCGATGGAGATCCAGGTGATCGACACCGGCCCCGGCATCGATCCCGCGCACCAGGCTCTCGTGTTCGAGGAATTTGCCCAGCTGTCCAACGGTCCGGACGAACAGGGGCTCGGGCTCGGGCTGTCCATCGTGCAGCGGCTGGCGAGCCTGCTCGGGCACGTCATCACGCTGCGATCGCACCCCGGCCGGGGCAGCAATTTTTCGGTCACGGTGCCGCTGGCGCAGGATGTGGTGCCGGACAGGCCGGCAGCCTCCGACGCGCAAGCGCAGGGCCAGGAGGACGGCTACACGCGCCATGGCGTGATGCTGGTCGATGACGATCCGCAGATCCTTGCCGCGCTGGGCGACCTGCTCGCGTTCTGGGGGCACGCGGTGTATGCGGGGGCCACGGTGGAGGCCGTCTGCGCGGCCCACCAGCAGGCAAGGATCGAAGGCCCGGCACCCGTCGACGTGATCCTGGCGGACTACCGCCTGGCCGGGCAGGTCACTGGCGACCAGGCGATCGGCTGGCTACGCGAGTACCTAGATGCCGATGTCCCGGGCCTGATCGTGACCGGCGACACCGCACCGGACCGGCTCCTGGCGCTGCATGCCAGCGGCTATCGGGTGCTGCACAAGCCGATCGCCGCGGATGCGCTGCGGCAGGCCATCGCCGAAACCGTGCGCGCGGCGCGGACGGCTTCCGCCGGCGTATAGCCCGCGCCGCCGGCCGGTATCCATCCGACCCTCGCCCGAATTAGCAACTTTTGGTTGCTATAACGCCAATCCACATCACTATTGTTTGCTGAAGGCGGACTGCCTACGATGGGTCCTAACGGTTCCGGCAGCACAGCGACCTACGCACCGATGCAAAAGGCGCCGTCCCAACCCATCCAATACCCAGGAGTCAGCCATGTCCGCATCCACCCAATCCCAAAGCAAGGTCTGGTTCATCACCGGCGCGTCGCGCGGTTTCGGCACGCTGTTCGTGCGCAACGCCCTGCAGCGTGGCGACCGCGTCATCGCCACGGCGCGGAATCCGCAAAGCCTCATCGAGACGTTTGGCGATCAGCCGAATCTCCTGGCCGTCAAGGTGGACGTCACCAACGAGGCCGATGCGGTCGAGGCGGTACGGCAGGGCGTCGAGCGTTTCGGCCGCATCGACATCCTGGTGAACAACGCCGGCTATGGCGTGCTCGGCGCCGTGGAGGAAACCAGCATTGCCGAAGCGAAGGCTAACTTCGACACCAACGTGTTCGGCCTGCTGGCGGTGTCGCGCGCCGTGCTGCCGCAGATGCGCAAGCAGCGCAGCGGCCACGTGGTCAACATCTCGTCGCTGGGCGGCTATTCGGCCTATCACGGCTGGGGCGTGTACGGCGCCAGCAAGTTCGCGGTGGAAGGGCTGACGGAAGCGATGTCGCAGGAACTGGCGCCGCTGGGCATCCACGCGACGGTGGTGGAGCCGGGCTTCTTCCGTACGGACTTCCTCCATGACAATTCGCTGGTCTCCACCAAGACCGAGATTGCCGACTATGCGGACACCGTGGGCAAGATGCGCGTCTTCGCGGCCGGCGCCAATCACCAGCAGCCGGGCAACCCGGAGAAGCTCGCCGCGGCCATCCTGAAGCTGGTCGACAGCGACAACCCGCCGGTGCGCCTGCCGCTGGGCACCGATGCCATCGCGCGCATCGAGCAGAAGCACAAGTTCGTGGAAGGCGAACTGGCCGCGTGGCGCGACCTGGCGGTTTCGACCGACCACGATGACGTGGTGCGGTGAGCGGCCTGACGCAATGGGCGCAAGGCCGGCGTTGCTGACATGAGCGGCATCGCCAGCCTTGCCCGCTTCGCCAACGAAGGGCGCCGGCACGGAGGTGTCCGGCGCCTTTTCTCATGTCGCGTCGGGCATTGCGCGGCGATGCGGGATGCCGGGTCGCGAAGCCGCTTTGTCGTAAGTGCATAAATCGGCACAATCTTGCATTCCGAACCCGGAGCGTCCTGCACTGCCCGACGGAAGCGCAAGCCGGAATCGGCCGCCTCAATGCGAGTTTCCCGCTGCGGGAGGCGACGTCCGAAACGTGCCACGATGCCGCCCGTCGAGTGCCAAAGCCGGCGAGATCCTCGCCATCAGGCGGTCTTCTCCTAAAGATCGCCAACCGTCGGCCGTTATTCCCGCTGCCCCCCTCATTCCTGAAACAGGCACCTGTTTCCCTCCCTTTTCCTCCTAATGCCTGCCCGGCCGGGATTTGATAATCCTCGCTGACGAAGAGCCGCCTGCGCCTTCGTATTGGAGCATCCATGTCCGAGGAAAGCGATCTCGAGAAAACCGAACCCGCCTCACCCCGGCGCCTTGAGAAGGCGCGCGAGGAGGGGCAGGTGGTGCGCTCGCGCGAGCTCGGCACGTTCGTGATGCTGATGACGGGTGTGCTCGGCCTCTCGATCATGGGCGGCAACATCGGCCGCAAGCTGGATGCCGTCATGCACACCAGCCTGGCGTTCGAGCCGGCCACCGCATTCGATACCAACCGGATGCTGTCGCAGTTCGCCATGGCGATCTGGGACAGCCTGCTGGCGTTCCTGCCGTTGCTGCTGATGTTTGGCGTGGCCGCCCTGGTGGCCCCGCTGGCGCTGGGTGGATGGATGTTCTCCACCAAGGCCCTGATGCCCAATTTCTCGCGCATGTCGCCGCTCTCCGGGCTGGGCCGCATGTTCTCCACGCAGTCCCTGGTGGAGCTGGCCAAGGCGATTGCCAAGTCCTTGCTGGTGGGCAGCGTCGTGGCCTGGATGCTCTGGCACAAGCTGCCGGAGGCCGTCGCGCTGATGAACGCGCCGGTCCAGGAGGCGCTGCTGCGCATGATCGAGCTGGTGCTCCACGTCTGCGGCATGGTGGCGGGTTCCCTGCTGCTGGTGGCCGCGGTCGACGTGCCGTGGCAGCTGTGGACCTTCTACAAGAAGCTGCGCATGACCAAGGAAGAGGTCAAGCAGGAGTTCAAGGAAACCGATGGCGATCCGCACATCAAGGCCCGCATCCGCCAGCAGCAGCGGGCCATGGCGCGCCGCCGGATGATGACCGAGGTGCCCAAGGCGGACGTGGTGGTCACCAACCCGACCCACTTCGCCGTGGCGCTGCGCTACGAGGAAGGCCGCATGAGCGCGCCGCGCGTGGTGGCCAAGGGGACCGAGGAAGTGGCCGCCCGCATTCGCGAGCTGGCCGCCGAACACCGTGTGCCGGTATTGTCCGCGCCGCCGCTGGCACGGGCGCTGCACCGTCACGTCGAACTGGGCCAGGAAATCCCGGCGGGCCTGTATACGGCCGTGGCCGAGATCCTGGCCTGGGTCTATCAACTGAAACACTGGCACTACGCCGATGGTCCCCAGCCCGCCGGGCCGAAGGATCTCGCGGTGCCGGACGAACTTGCCGTACCGGAAGCCCGCGCATGAACGCACTGACGAATATCTTCAACCTGCCGGGCCTGCGCTCGGGCGCCCAGATGAAGGCGCTGGCGGGGCCGCTGCTGATCGTCATGATCCTCGGCATGATGATCCTGCCGCTGCCCGCGTTTGTGCTGGACTTGCTGTTCACGTTCAACATCGCGCTGTCGATCATGGTGCTGCTGGTCGGCATGTACACGCAGAAGGCGCTGGACTTCGCGGCCTTCCCGGCGGTGCTGCTGTTCTCCACGCTGCTGCGCCTGTCGCTCAACGTGGCCTCCACGCGCGTGGTGCTGCTGGAAGGCCATACCGGCCCGGACGCCGCCGGCAAGGTGATCGAGGCCTTCGGCCACTTCCTGGTGGGCGGCAACTTCGCGGTGGGTATCGTGGTGTTCGCCATCCTGGTGGTGATCAACTTCATGGTGATCACCAAGGGTGCGGGCCGGATCGCCGAGGTGGGCGCGCGCTTCATGCTGGACGCGATGCCCGGCAAGCAGATGGCCATCGATGCCGACCTGAACGCCGGCCTGATCAATGAGGAAGGCGCCCGCAAGCGCCGGACCGAAGTGGCGCAGGAATCGGACTTCTACGGCGCCATGGACGGTGCCTCCAAGTTCGTGCGCGGCGATGCCATCGCCGGCCTGCTGATCATGTTCATCAACGTCGCCGCCGGCATGGTGGTGGGCATGGTGCAGCACGACCTGGACTTCTCCACCGCCGTGCGCAACTACACGCTGCTGACCATCGGCGATGGCCTGGTCGCGCAGATTCCGGCGCTGGTGATTTCCACCGCCGCGGGTGTGATCGTCTCGCGCGTGTCGAACGAACAGGACGTGGGCCAGCAGCTGACCGGCCAGCTGTTCTCCAATCCGCGCGTGATGTTCCTGACCGCCGCCATCATCGGCATGATGGGCATCATCCCGGGCATGCCGCACTTTGCCTTCCTGCTGCTGGCCGGCGCGCTGGCCTGGTTTGGCCGCTACATCATGCGTCGCGAGGCCACGGCCGCGCAGACCAAGACCCGCGAGGAGCGCACGCCGGCCGTGCCGGCCGAAGCCGCCGAAGCCACGTGGGAAGACGTCACGATGGTCGATCCGCTGGGCATGGAGGTCGGGTATCGCCTGATCACGCTGGTGGACCGCGGCCAGAACGGCGAACTGCTGGGCCGCATCAAGAGCATCCGCAAGAAGATCGCGCAGGACATCGGCTTCCTGGTGCCGGTGGTGCACATCCGGGACAACCTCGAACTCAAGCCCAACGCCTACCGCATCACGCTCAAGGGCGTGGAGATCGGCAGCGGCGAAGCCACGCCGGGCCAGTGGATGGCGATCAACCCGGGCCAGGTCTCGGGCACGCTGCCCGGCGCCGCCACGCGCGACCCGGCTTTCGGCCTGCCGGCCGTGTGGATCGATGCGGGGCTCAAGGAGCAGGCGCAGGCCTACGGCTACACGGTGGTGGACGCCAGCACCGTGGTGGCGACGCACCTGAATCATGTGATCCAGATGCACGCCTCCGAGCTGCTTGGCCGCCAGGAAGTGCAGTCGCTGCTGGACCGCATCGGCAAGGAATCGCCGAAGCTGACCGAAGACCTGGTGCCGAAGACGATTTCGCTCACCGGCCTGCAGAAGGTGCTGCAGAACCTGCTGGACGAGGGCGTGGCGATTCGCGACATGCGCACGATCCTGGATGTGGTGGCCGAGCACGCGCCGAAGGTCAGCGATCCGTCCGAACTCACGGCGCTGGTGCGCGTGGCCCTGGGCCGCGCCATCACGCAGCAGCTGTTCCCGAACAACGCGGACCTGCAGGTCATCAGCCTGGATGCCGGCCTGGAGCGCGTGCTGACGCAGGCGCTGGCCAACGGCGGCGGCATCGAGCCCGGCCTGGCCGACGCGCTGCTGCAGCAGGCGCAGGGCGCGGTGGTACGTCAGGAACAAATGGGCATGGATCCGGTGCTGCTGGTGCCGTCGCCGCTGCGGCCGCTGATGGCGCGCTTCCTGCGCCGGACGCTGCCGCAACTGAAGGTGTTGTCGCACGCCGAAGTGCCGGACAACCGCAATATCCGCATCACCGCGATGATCGGCGGCGCAGCGTAAGGGAACGAACATGAGCGTGGCAAAGTTTGTAGCGGCCAACGGCCGCGAGGCGATGCGCAAGGTGCGCGAGGCAATGGGCCCGGACGCCGTGGTGCTGTCCAACCGTGCCGTGGAAGGTGGCGTGGAAATCGTGGCGATGCGCGACGAAGACCTCGGCGCCGTCAGCGCCCGCGCGCTGCCCTACACCGCACCGGAGGCGCCGCCCGCGGCGCCGATCCTGCCCGCGATCGGCCCGATGTCGCACATGTCGCCGATGGCCGCCATGACGCCGCCGGCGCTGAACAAACCGTCGATGCCGTCGATGTCGCAGATGCACGCCGCGTCGATGCATCCGGCCGCCGACGCCGCGGACAACGCCGCGATCGGCGACCTGCGCGGCGAGCTCGCGTCGATGCGCACGATGCTCGAGCGCCAGTTTGCCGGGCTCTCCAGCGCGGCCCCCGGTGTGGCCGCCGGCGATCCGCTGCGCGAATCGCTGTTCGAATGGCTGGTCAACGCCGGCTTTTCCGGCCAGCTGGCCCGCACGCTGCTGGCCCGCCTGCCCGTTGGCACGGATCGTCCTGCCGCGATGGCGTGGATCCGCAAGGAAATCGCGCAAAAGGTGCCCGTGCTGGCCGATGAGGACACGCTGTTCGCCCAGGGTGGCGTGCTGGCGCTGATCGGCCCGACCGGCGTGGGCAAGACCACCACCACCGCCAAGCTGGCCGCGCGCTTTGTGCTGCGTCACGGCCCGGGGCGTCTGGCGCTGCTGACGACCGACCGCTTCCGGATCGGCGCGCACGAACAGCTCCGCATCTATGGCGATATCCTCGGCGTGCCCGTGCACGCGGTGAAGGACGCCGCCGACCTGCGCTTTGCGCTGTCGGCCATGAAAGACAAGCACCTGGTCATCATCGACACCGTCGGCATGAGCCAGCGGGACCGCAGCCTTTCCGATCAGATCTCGATGCTGGCCGGCGTGCAGGCGCCGATGCAGCGCGTGCTGCTGCTCAACGGCGCCAGCCACGGCGACACGCTCAATGAAGTCGTGCACGCGTATCGCAACGACGCGGCCGGCGCCGCCGGCGGCATCGACGGCTGCATCATCAGCAAGCTGGATGAGGCCACGCACCTGGGCTCGGTGCTGGACGTGGTGATCCGCCATCGTCTGCCGGTGTACTACGCGTCGACCGGCCAGCGCGTGCCGGAACACCTGGAGCTGGCACAGGCCGATGCGCTGGTCGAACGCGCGTTCCTGACGCCGCGTCGCGGTTCCCTGTTCGCGGACGCCGATGCCGCGCGCCGCCAGGCCGGTGCCGTGGAGGCATCGCCGGCCAGCCAGGCTGACCGTTCCGGCGCAGACGACGTGCTGCGGTCCCTGACCGACAGCGCCAACGCCGTGGGCGTCTGCGTGGAAGAACTCAACGGCGCGCAGTACGGCTTCGACCTCGCGCGCGCCCTGTGGCAGCAGCGCGGTGCCGGTGCGCCGGCGCTGCGCCAGATGGCCCAGCAAGTTCGCCTGACGATGTGCCGTGACGCCAGCCGGGCCTGCGACCGCTATGTGCTGGCCGTCACCAACACCGTCTCGCAGACGGTGCAGGGCCGCCGCGCGCCGCAACTGCTGCAGCACACGCTGTGGCTGGCTGACCGCGACGGCATGCCGCTGGCGACCACGGTGGTGCCGGCCGGCCGCACACGCCTGTCGATGACCGAAGCCGAGGTGGATGCCGAGGCGGCCACCGTCCGCGCGACGCTGGCGGCTGCCCGCACCGTCGTCAACCTGAACGACACGCTGCCTTCCGCCGCGACGCTGGCGCGCTGGCATCAACTGGGCGAACGCTGGGTGGCTGGCACGCGCAAGACGACGCGCGTGATCGCCGACGGCATGGCCAACAAGCTCGACACCATCGCCGATACGCTGACGTTCGTCGCCATTGGCGACACAACGTGGCGTGACCGTGACGCCGTGCACTGGCTGGGCCATTGCATGGTGCGCATTCCCGAAGGCCAGGTACGCACCGCCGCGCGGGGTCGCGCCAATGCCGCCGAGGGCGGCTCGGAAGCCTGCCTGGTGGTCTCCCGGCTGGTCGATCGCGACACCGGCGACATGCTGGCCGTGGACTACGTGCTGTGCGATACGGCCCTCGCCGGAGACGCCGCACAGGTGGCGCGCTGGAACAAGTGGACGCAGGACGCGGACGAGCAGTTCCGCACGCTGCGCCACGCCATCGGACACTTTGCGCAGGACGGCGAGGCCGATGCGGATGCCAGTGTGAGCGGCACCCTGGTGTCGGCGCAACTCGGCCTGACCGCGCTGCGGCTGCAACACACGCCGACGCCGACGGCCCCCGCATTCCTGTCGCGCCTGGCCGGGCGCGCCTCGGCCCGCGTGAATGCGCCGGTGCCGGGCGCCGTGCTCAATGAAGGCATGGGCCGCCTGCTGGCGCTGCTGGACGTGCTGGAGAACTACCCGGGCCGCACCGTCGAGCCCGCCGCGATTCTCGACCACGCGATCGATGCCACCGATGCGCCGGAAGCGGCGATGCACGCGATGGCGGCGTTCGACGCGATGCCGCAAATGGCATCGGCAGGAGAGTAAGCCTTGAACCTGATGGGCTCCGATCAGGCCGAAAGCCTGCGCCGCATGCTGGCCCCGCGCGTCACCCGGCGTATCGCCGTGGTGGGCAGCGACTCCGGCGCCGGTGCCACCACGGTGGCGCTGGGGCTGGCCAACGCGCTGGCGCTGCAGGGCGAACGTGTGCTGCTGGCGGACGAAGACCGCCACGGCGCCCGCGCCACGCGGCTGGCCGGCGCGACGCCAACCGCGACGCTGGCCGATGTGCTCGCCGGGCGCATGCCGATGGAAGCCGCACTGGGTACGCGGCCGGCCAGCGGCGTGGCGGTGCTGCCGTCGGGCAATGTGCCGGCCAGCGCGAAGCTCGATGGCCAGTCGCTGCCCGGCATGCGCACGGTGCTGATCGACGCGCGCGCGGACGCCGAAGGCGCGCTGTCGCCGATGGCGGGCACGGCGCACAACATCGTGATCGTGATGCGGCCGGAGGCGGCATCGATCACGGCGGCGTATGCCTGCATCAAGCGGTTGCATCACCAGTTTGCCTGCCGGCACTTCCAGCTGATCGTCAACATGGCGGCCACGGAGGCGACGGTGACGGCGCTCGCGCGCAACCTGGCCCGCACGGCGAGCCAGTACCTGGGCGTCGAGGCGGGGCTGGCCGGTTATCTGCCGGTCGATCCGCTGGTGATGCGGGCATTGCAGCTGGGCCGCTGCGTCGTGGAGGCGTATCCGGCCGCCGCGGCCACCGGCGCGCTGCGCCATGTTGCCAGCAGCATCGGCGCATGGCCGTTGCGGGAAGACGCGCAACCCCTGGGGGCGGCCGCGGCCGTTCCTGCATAAGCCAAGAACAAGAAGTCGACAAGACCCAGACACTCAGCCAGCCAGTCAGCCGGCATCGCATTGCCGGCACTGGCCCCGAAACAAAGCATTCACCGAGAATTCCACCATGTACACGATTCAGGGAAAGCTCGAACAGGCAGACGTGGTCAAGTCACACGCATCGCTGGTGCGACGGATTGCGTTGCAGCTGGCGGCCAAGCTGCCGGCCAGCGTCCAGATCGACGACCTGATCCAGGCCGGCATGATCGGCCTGCTGGACGCCGCCAAGCGCTATGAAGACAACCACGGCGCGCGGTTCGAGACCTACGCGAGCCAACGCATCCGCGGCGCGATGCTGGACGAGGTGCGCGCCAACGACTGGCAGTCCCGCAGCCTGCGCCAGTTCACGCGCAAGATCGAACGCACGCAGCGCGGCCTGGAGCAGAAGCTCGGGCGCACGCCCATCGATTCGGAGGTGGCGAAAGAGCTCGAGATGCCGCTCGACGAATACCAGGAGCTGCTCAACGAGGTGTACGGCTGCCAGCTGCTGCACTACGAGGACTTCGAGCGGTCCGGCGAGGAGGATTTCCTGGATCGCCATCTCGGCGCGACCGAGGACGCCAATCCGCTGACGGTGCTGATGGAATCGGGCATGCGCGAAGCGCTGATCCGCGCCATCGACAAGCTGCCGGAGCGGGAAAAGCTGGTGCTGTCCCTGTGCTACGACCAGGAGCTGAACTTGCGGGAAATCGGCGCGGTGCTGGAAGTGACCGAATCGCGCGTCTGCCAGATCCGCAGCCAGGCCATTACCCGTCTGCGCAACCAACTGCGCGGATTGCTGTGATGCGGGCGGTCCTGGCAATGGCGGCTGCCGCGGCGTGCGGGTGCGTGCCGGCCCTGGCGGGTGCGCAGGGCTTGACCCGGACCACGCTGGAAACGGGTGGCTCTCGCCACGCGTGGACCTCGTCCACAGCGGGGCCGATGATCGCGAACCGTGGTCAGCGGGCGGTGTCGCCGCCGATCCTGCCGGCCGGTACGGTGCAGCAATCGGAAGGTCTGATCACGTCGGTGCGCTGGCGCTACAGCTTCACGCGCACGCCGCCGATCGACCTGCAGGCGTATCTGTGCAACGCGGATCGCTGCGTGCTGTTGTCCGGGGCCGAAGGAAAGACTGACGCCTTCATGGGCGACGACGCCACCAAGGGCTTTGTGTTCGCGTTCCGCGTACCGGGGCAGGGCGGCATGACGCCCACGCTGCAGGGGCGGAGCAACGAAGTGACGGTGAGCTACCGGTAGGTGCCGGCAAGGGCGCGGCCGCAGGCAGTACAAGTGGTACGACAAGGCCGCGCAACGACGCCAAGATCGTTTTGAAGCGACCTCTAAGCGTCGACGATGACTTCGAAACCACCGAAGATCATCCGTTTTCCATCGAATGGCATCGGGTCCATGCCTTCCTTCACCCGTGGGTCGGCCATCACCGCCTTCATGCCGGCATCGCGCGCTTCGCGCGAGGGCCAGAGGACCCACGCGAACACCACGGCTTCGTTATCCTTGCGCTGCACCGCCATGGTGAACGATGTGACCTTGCCTTCGGGCACGTCGTCGCCCCAGCACTCCACCACCTTCAGTGCGCCATGTTCCTTGAATACCACCGATGCCTTCAGGGCGAACTGGCGGTAGGTTTCCCGGTTGGCCGTGGGCACTGCGATAACGAATCCATCGATATAAGCCATTTGCGGAGCTCCCGTCGATCGAGTCTGGCCACCCTGAGATGGCGTGACAGATGACAGCGCGACACATGGAGGCCGGCGCGCTGCACGCGTCTACCTACCATAGTGCATCGCGCTCCCGCATGGCGGATGCGGCATGCAGGGCCGGCAGGCGAGTGGCGTCCACGGCATTGCCGACCCCCAAAACAAAAACGGCCGGCGCCACGCATAGTGCGTGACTCCGGCCGTCCTGCCATCCTGTGCCATCCGCCACCGGGGTGGCGGGGCGGATGGATGTTGCTGCCTTAGCCCTTCACGGATTCCAGCGCCTCGTTCAGCGTCTTGCTCGGACGCATCACCGCTTCCAGCTTGGCGACGTCCGGCATGTAGTAGCCGCCGATGTCAACGGGCTTGCCTTGCACATCCGACAGTTCGCCGACGATGGTCTTTTCCTTGTCGGTCAGCGTCTTGGCCAGCGGCGCGAAGGTCTTCGCCAGGTCGGCGTCGTCCTTCTGCGCGGCCAGTTCCTGGGCCCAGTACATGGCCAGGTAGAACTGGCTGCCGCGGTTGTCGAGCTGGCCGGTCTTCGGCGACGGGCTCTTGGCGTTGTCGAGCAGCTTGCCGGTGGCGGCGTCCAGCGTCTTGGCCAGGACCTTCGCCTTGATGTTGCCCGACTTGATGCCCAGCTCTTCGAGCGACACGGCCAGCGCCAGGAATTCACCGAGCGAGTCCCAGCGCAGGTGGTTCTCTTCCACCAGCTGTGCCACGTGCTTCGGTGCCGAACCGCCGGCGCCGGTTTCGTACATGCCGCCACCGGCCATCAGCGGCACGATCGACAGCATCTTGGCGCTGGTGCCCAGTTCCATGATCGGGAACAGGTCGGTCAGGTAGTCGCGCAGGATGTTGCCGGTCACCGAGATGGTGTCCAGGCCGCGGATCACGCGCTCGAGCGTGTAGCGCATGGCGCGCACCTGCGACATGATCTGGATATCCAGGCCCTTGGTGTCGTAGTCCTTCAGGTACGTCTCGACCTTCTTGATCAGCTCGGCTTCGTGCGGACGGTACGGGTCCAGCCAGAAGACGGCCGGCATGCCCGAGTTGCGGGCGCGCGTGACGGCCAGCTTCACCCAGTCGCGGATCGGGGCGTCCTTGACCTGGCACATGCGCCAGATGTCGCCCTGCTCGACCTGCTGCGTCAGCGCGGTCAGCACTTCGCCGGTGGCGTTGTCGACGATGCGGGCTTCGCCGTCTTCGGCGATCTCGAACGTCTTGTCGTGCGAGCCGTACTCTTCGGCCTTCTGCGCCATCAGGCCGACGTTCGGCACCGTGCCCATCGTCACCGGATCAAAGGCGCCGTTGGTCTTGCAGAAGTTGAGGATTTCCTGATAGATGCGGGCGAAGGTCGATTCCGGGATCAGGCACTTGGTGTCCTTCGTGCGGCCGTCGGCACCCCACATCTTGCCGCCGATACGGATCATGGCCGGCATCGAGGCGTCGACGATCACGTCGTTCGGCGCGTGCAGGTTCGAGATGCCCTTGGCCGAATCCACCATCGCCAGTTCCGGGCGATGCTCGTGGCAGGCGTGCATGTCGCGGATGACTTCCTCGCGCTTGGACTCCGGCAGCGTTTCGATCTTGGTGTACAGGTCGACCAGGCCGTTGTTGACGTTCACGCCCAGTTCGTCGAACAGCTTCGCATGCTTGGCGAAGGCGTCCTTGTAGAAGACCTTGACGGCGTGGCCGAACACGATGGGGTGCGACACCTTCATCATCGTGGCCTTGACGTGCAGCGACAGCATGACGCCGGTCTTGCGCGCGTCTTCCATCTGTTCCTCGTAGAAGGCCAGCAGCGCCTTCTTGCTCATGAACATGCTGTCGATGATCTCGCCATCCTGCAGCGCGACCTTCGGCTTCAGCACGATGGTCTTGCCGCTCTTGGTGACCAGCTCCATGCGCACTTCACGCGCGCGGTCGAGCGTGATCGACTTTTCGCCGTGGTAGAAGTCGCCGTGCTTCATGTGGGCCACGTGCGTGCGCGATGCCATGCTCCACTCGCCCATGCTGTGCGGGTGCTTGCGCGCGTAGTTCTTGACGGCGGCCGGCGCGCGGCGGTCGGAGTTGCCTTCGCGCAGGACCGGGTTCACGGCGCTGCCCAGGCACTTCGAGTAGCGCTTCTGGATGGCCTTTTCCTCGTCGTTCTTCGGGTCTTCCGGATAGTCGGGGATCTTGTAGCCCTTCGACTGCAGTTCCTTGATGGCGCTGACCAGCTGGAACACCGACGCGCTGATGTTCGGCAGCTTGATGATGTTGGTGTCCGGCAGTTGCGTCAGGCGGCCCAGCTCGGCCAGGTTGTCCGGCACGCGCTGTTCTTCGGTCAGGAACTCGGGGAATTCGCCCAGAATCCGGCCGGCCACGGAGATGTCGCTGGTCTCGACGTTGACGCCGGCGGGGCTGGTGAATGCGCGGATGATCGGGAGGAAGGCACTGGTTGCCAGCAGCGGAGCTTCGTCGGTCAGGGTGTAGATAATGGTGGGCTGCTGGTTACTCATCGCTTATCTCGCATCAAATTCGGGTTGGGAAATGCCCCGTCCGGGTCGCGGCGCGAGGCAGGTCTCGAATTTTGCCTGATTTTGCATGGCGAAGGTGTGATCCTTCATGTGAAATTTGTGTGCCGTATGCATCTGAATTCAACGGTGCTTTGCATATCGTGCCGTCTTTGTCAGGCAATGGCGTTCAAGATCATTGAATTAAGTTTGAATTGGGGCTTGGCAAAATTCCGGATTCTTATGTCTTATAGAAGAGTTGGAGTGGTCTAGTCGGGTATAGCGAGGTGACGTATGACGCTTTAGGCACTTTGCGTCGGGGCGGTCAGGTATGGAAGCTGCCGGCGTCGGCGGCAGGGCGGGCGGGCTCGCCGCCGCGTTCGAACTCCGCGATCACCTGCGCGCCGAGCAACAGCAGCGTCGCGGCAATCTCCAGGCTGAGCAGCACGACGATCGCGGTGGTCAGGGACCCGTAGACCTTGCCCACCTGGGACAGCGTGGCGAAGTACCAGACCAGCACATGGCGCGAGATTTCCCAGAGGACGCCGGCGATCACCGCGCCGATCAGCGCGTGCCGGACCGACAGCCGCCCCACCGGCATCACCAGGTAGATGGAGGTCAGCAGCAGGATCTCGCCGGCCAGCCCGATGAGGTACAGCAACGTGCCGGACAGACGGTCGAGCGACCAGTCATGGCCGAGCACCTCCAGGTGGCGCGCGCCGATGGTCTGCAGCCCCCCGGCGACGACGGTGACCAGCAGCAGCCCCAGGCTCAGCACGCCGATATAGCAGTACGGCAGGATGGCGGAAACCAGGAAATGCCGGCGCCGGATGGCCACGCGATGCACGAAGATCACCGACATGGCGTTTTCCAGCACGGTAAAGGCCAGCGAGCTGAAGAACACCATCGAGACCAGCAACACCCAGCCGATCACCCCACGGTTGTTCATGAAGCGGGCCAGCTCCGCCACCAATGCGCGCGATTGCCCGGGCAGCAGCCATTCCAGATAGCGCTCCAGCGTTTCCAGCAGCTGTGCCGAATCCACGAAGTGCGACAGGCCGATCAGCATCAGGATCAGCAGCGGCACGATCGACAGCAAGGCGTAGTACGCCACCGCCCCGGCCAGCAGCAGACCCTGGTTGGCGCGGAAATCCTTGAGCGTGGTGAGAATGAGGCGGCCGGGGTGCTTCAGCACCAGCCGGACGCGGGCGTCGAATATCGGCACGGCGGCATGGCGGCAATAGGGGACGGGCCCGGGAGCGGACCGCGTTGCCGATCAATGTGGCTGATCGCCACCCTCCCGGCAAGAGGAGTTTGTCTGACAGCACCGCCGCCGGGCGCGCCAGCCCTGCCTGCCCTGCCTGCCTTTAGGGGCGCGCGGCAAGGAGGTCGAGGATGGCTTGCGTGGTGCCGGTCTCGCCCAGTCGCGGGAAGATGTGCGCGATGCTGTTGGCATGGGCGTCCGGATTCATGTCGGTCATGGCGTCGGTGGCCAGCGTGACATGGAAGCCCAGGCTGTGGGCCTCCCGCGCGGTGGATTCCACGCCGATGCTGGTCGCCACGCCAACCACCACCACCTGCGTCACGCCAAGGCCCTTCAGGCGGGATTCGAGTTCCGTGTTACGGAAGGCACCCCAGGTGTGCTTGGTCACCAGGTGGTCCGTTGGCTGCCGGTTCAGCGCCGGAGACAGCTCGGTCCAGTCCGCGGGCGGCGCCGTGGAACCGCGGGCGGCCTGTTCGGCACGTCCCGCCGCGCGCCCAGCCACGTTGACCAGCACCACCGGCAGCCCGTGCTGGCGGAAGCCTTCGGCCAGCCGGGCGGCATTCGCCACGATGGCGTCGGTCGGATGCGCGGTGGGCAAGGCCAGGATGCCCTTCTGCAGATCGATCACGATCAGGGCGGTCATGGGATCGAGTGTCGTCACGGCCATGATGAGCTCCGGTGGCGGGGGAGGGGGAGGGGGAGGGGGAAATGGCACCTGTCAGGGGCTGGCGAGCCCGGTGCGGCGGCCCGGGCATCACGCCACGCAGTTTGGCACCTTTCCCTATAATTGGCCGACCTTCATTGGCCCATCTTGATCGGTCCACCTTGAGCCTCCCGCGAGCCATCCCGCCGCGGCCCCTTCCCACGAGGAATACGCCATGCTGACCCTGCACGACCTCGCCTTCTTCGCATTAGCCGCCCTGATCCTGGTGCTCACGCCGGGTCCGAACATGATCTATTGCGTGTCGCGTGCGTTGTGCCAGGGCCGTGCCGCGGGGCTGATCTCGCTGGCCGGCGTGCTGCTGGGGTTTGTGGTGCACCTGATGGCGGCGGCGCTGGGCCTGACCGCGCTGCTCATGGCCGTGCCGTTCGCGTTCGACGCCATCCGCATGGCTGGCGCCGCCTACCTGCTCTGGCTGGCGTGGCAGGCCGTGCGTCCCGGCGGCGCTGCGCCGTTCCAGGCGCGCGCGCTGCCGGACGACCCGCCGCGCAAGCTGTTCAGCATGGGCTTCATCACCAACCTGCTGAATCCGAAGGTGGCGATGTTCTACCTGTCGTTCTTCCCGCAGTTCCTGCATCCGGAGAACGGCTCGGTGCTGTGGCAGAGCCTGCAGCTGGGCGCGGTACAGATTGGCGTCAGCGGCACGGTCAATCTCATGCTGGTGCTGGGCGCGTCCGGGATTACCGCGTTCCTGTCGCGCAGCGAAGGGTGGCTGCGCGCGCAGCGCTATGTCATGGGGACGGTGCTCGGCGCGCTGGCGATGCGCATCGCCATGAGCGACCGGAAGTAAGGCGGCGCGCCAACGGTCGCAAATAAGGCGGTGCGCTAGCGCACGCTATAGGGAAAGCGAAAGCGCTCGGCCAGTTGGGAAAGATGGTCGCGCAGGCGGCTGATTTCAGCGGACAGTTGCAGCGTCAGGAACGCAAACGAGCTGTGCCCGATGGAAGGGTCGTCCGGATGCGGTGCCGGCAGTGACACCCCCTGCCGCACGAGCGTTTCGTCGCCCGCCTCCAGCGCGCTGGCCATCTCCAGCAGCAGGTCGCGAATGCCACGCTCGTCGCCGCACGGGTCGCTCATCTCGGGGTCGATCGCGGCCAGCATCTCCAGGGCGCTGATGCATACCCGGACGCTGTGCTGCACCTCTTCCAGTTCCGTCGCCGGCACGCCCGTTTCCTTGGCGACGGACGGAATCAGGCTGCGCAGCTGAACCAGCAATCCTCCCAGCTTCATCATGTCCTGCTGCCGCTCCTTTTCGCCTTCGAATCCGCGTTCGATCTTGGCGTGCACGGCCGCGCAGGCCCGCAGCAGGCCCGCTAGCCTGAAGCGCCAGGAATACGACGCGTACGCGGGTAGCGCAAAGGAGAACACGAGTGCGATGACCGTCCCGATCAGCACGTCGACCGTCCGCCAGATCGCGTCGGCGACATGCTGGTCGCCATGACCGGCCGTGATGACGACGGTGATCGCGGCCAGCAGCGCGATATACCCGCCCTTGCCGACCGCGTGGTACGCGCAGTAGCCGCATACCAGCGCCAGCAGCAGGTAGGTCAGCATCGGGATGCCGAAGTAGGCTTCCTGCAGGATCAAGAACAGGCCGATAAACGCGCCGATCAGCGTGCCGGCGCCGCGCTCGGCGGCGCGCCGGCGGATATTGCCGTGGTGCTGCAGCCCGCCGATGACCACCAGCACGGTGATCGTCGCCCATTCGCCATGGGGAATGTTGATGCCGGTGGTGAGCGCGATCGACACCAGCAACGCCAGCGCCACCCGCGTCGCGTGGAAGATGCGAGCCTGGCGGAATCGTCGGTCGGGGTCGAACAGCGCGCTGGTTGATTTTCGCAGGGCCTCGAACATATCGGCGATCACTTGGGAGACCGGAACGTCTCCAGTGTATAGACCGCGCCGCATGTTCCGCAATGTTTCGATGACAGCACAGCCGCCTGCCTGCCGGCGCCTGGGTCATAATCGCTCGCCAACCCAGCACAGGACATTTCCCCATGAAGCCATCCGCGGTATTGATTACAGGCGCCTCCAAGGGCATCGGCCTCGCCGTGGCCGCGCAACTCGCGGCGCAGGGGCAGCAGGTCGTCGGCCTGGCGCGCCAGGCCGATGGCATCGGCTTTCCGGGCACGCTGCTGGCATGCGACCTGTCGAGCATGACGCAGACGGCGACCGCGCTGGGCCGCATTGCGGAATCCTTCGAGATCACGCGCATTGTCAACAATGTCGGCATCGCCAGCCCGCAGCCGTTTGGCGCGGTGGACCTGGAAGTGCTGCAGAACGTATTTGACCTGAACGTGCGCGCGGCCATCCAGGTCACGCAGTTCTTTGTGGAAGGCATGAAGCAGCGGCGCGAGGGGCGCATCGTCAATGTCTGCAGCCGCGCGATCCACGGCGGCTACGACCGCACGGCCTACTCCGCAGCCAAGGCCGCGCTGGTGGGCTGCACCAAGACCTGGGCGCTGGAGCTGGCCAGCTATGGCGTCACATCGAACGCCGTGGCCCCGGGGCCAATCGAGACCGAGCTGTTCCGCAAGTCGCGCCCGGCGGGCAGCGAAGGCGAGAAACAGGTGCTGAAGTCGATCCCGATGGGACGGCTTGGCACGCCGGAGGAGGTGGCCGCGGCGATCTGCTTCCTGCTTTCCGATGGCGCCGGCTTCATCACCGGGCAGGTGCTGGGGGTGGATGGCGGCGGCAGCCTGGGCGGTCGCTGATCGCCTGACACGACGAGGACGGCCTGTGCCTGATGGCGGGACCGGCGCACGTCAGGGCCGTCGGCCAGCCAGGACGGGTCCCTGGCCGCGCGCATCGGGCACTGCCATACTGAATACGAGGGATTGCTCTGGAAAACGTGAGCGATCCCGCCGCAAGACACAGGGATGAAAAAGTACGACACGATCACCGTGGAGCACGGCGCGCCGATCAAGCTGTGGACGCAGGGCGTGCCCGTGGAAGACGAGGCCCGCCAGCAGCTGATGAACACCGCGCGCATGCCGTTCATCTACAAGCACCTCGCCGTGATGCCGGATGTCCACCTGGGCAAGGGGTCGACCATTGGCAGCGTGATCCCGACGCTGGGCGCGATCATCCCGGCGGCCGTGGGCGTGGATATCGGTTGCGGGATGATGGCCGCACGCACGTCGCTGATGGCCAGCGACCTGCCGGACAACCTGTCCCGGCTGCGCTCGGCCATCGAGGCCGCGGTGCCGCACGGCCGCACGCCAGGCAGGCGCGACAAGGGCGCCTGGGATTCGCCACCCGAGGCCGTGGACGCGATGTGGGCGGCGCTGACCGAAGGCTTCCGCCGCATCACGGACAAGTACCCGCGCATCCGGAACACCAACCACCACAATCACCTCGGCACGCTCGGCGGCGGCAACCACTTCATCGAAGTCTGCCTCGACGAGTCCGGCCATGTCTGGTTCATGCTGCACTCGGGGTCGCGCGGCGTGGGTAACGCCATCGGCAACCTGTTCATCGAGCTGGCGCAGGCCGATATGCGCCAGCACATCGCCAATCTGCCAGACCGCGACCTCGCGTATTTCGAGGAAGGCAGCAAGCACTTCGATGACTACGTGGAGGCGGTTGGCTGGGCCCAGGACTACGCGCGCCGCAATCGCGCGGTGATGATGCAGAACATCGTCGCGGCGACGCGCAAGGTCATCGCCAGGCCGTTCGTTGCCGACGTCGAGGCCGTGAACTGCCACCACAACTACGTGCAGAAGGAAACGCACTTCGGCCGCGAGGTGCTGGTGACGCGCAAAGGGGCGGTGTCGGCGCAGAAGGGGCAGCTTGGCATCATCCCGGGGTCGATGGGCGCACGCAGCTTCATCGTGCGCGGGCTGGGGAACGAGCAGGCGTTCTGTTCGTGCAGCCACGGCGCGGGCCGCGCGATGAGCCGGACGCAGGCACGCAAGCGCTTCACGGTCGAGGACCAGGTCAGGGCGACCGCGCACGTCGAATGCCGCAAGGACGCCGACGTGATCGACGAGATCCCGATGGCCTACAAGGACATCGACGCCGTGATGCGCGCGCAGGACGAACTGGTGGAGATCGTGCACACGCTGCGGCAGGTGGTTTGCGTGAAAGGGTAGATCAGGCTAACCCGCGCGCGCCCGGGCGACGACACCGGCCGTTGTGGGCCGAAGAGAGCCAGCCACAGGCGAGAAACAAGAACGGCAGAGCGAGTGCTCTGCCGTTTTCATTCGTTTGCGTGACGTAGTGGCGAGACATACTAGCGCGACGTACTAGCGAGACGTAGTGCGGAGGTGCGACTCCGCACGGGCATCAGCACGCCGACGACCGCCGACCAGCCCGCCATGTCGCTGGCCGGCGTCGGAGCGATCCGGTTCGGGTTTGCGGTCGGGGTCGGGCCCCGCTCAGCCGGCGGCCAGGCTCACGCCTGCGGCGGCGTTCTGGGCCTTGCCGTCGCGGCCGTACATCTCGTTCGGGGTCATGCCGCCCTGACGCAGCACCTGGATGGCTTCCTGCGTGAAAGCCAGGTGCGCGCTGACGATCGCGCCGTTCAATTCGTTGGCGTCGCGGGCCTTGTGGGCGAAGAACACCACCTTGCGCCAGGCTTCGGCCACCGCCGGTTCGATCAGGCGGCCCACCAGCAGGCCACCAGCGCCCACGCGCAGACCCAGCGCGATCATCTGCGCCTCGCGTGCCGCGGTGGCGCGGTCCAGCACCTGAGCCAGTTCCATCTTCTTGCTGAGCAGATCGCTCAGTGCCTGGAAATCCTGGTGCCTGATGGCTTCGCGCTCATCCGCAAGGGCGCGGCCAAAGGCCGCAATGGCGTCAGCTTCAAGCTTGAGGGTCTGGATCAGGGCTGCTTGGCTCATGTCAGGTGAGTTATTGGCTGTCGCCCTGGCTCAGCTCACGCAGGGACGCGAGCAAGCCATCGGCGATCTTGCTGGGATCAATCTTGATCCGGCCCTCCGCAATCGCCAGGCGGATTTCCTCGACCTTGCCGGTATCGATGTCGTCGTCAGACTCATTGACGAGACGCGAACCGATTTCGCGGACCTGTGCAGCCAGCGGGCTGACGCGCACGCCGGTCAGGGCGGAGGGATCCGATGACGTTGCAGCGCCATTGGCGGCCGGTCGTGCGGCGCCATCGGCGGCCGCGCTGTCGGCGGGCCGGGACGTGGTGGACTGGTTGATCTTCACGGGTAATCCTTGCTGGGTTCCTCTGACTTATCGGATGCCGGGCGCGAAACTTTAGGCTCTCCTGCGCCGATCCGGCGGGCTGCCGGCATTCTCGCACGGCCATCCGCATACTCGGCTTGTTCCTGTTTCGGCTGGCTTCCCAGCGCTTACTTCTGCCTACTTCCTATAACGTCAAAGTGATGCTTACTGCTGAAGCACCACGGTGTCGCCGCTGCGCACCAGGCCGCTGACGACCTGCCCGTTGCGCAGCCGTACCTGGACCGTATTGCCGGTGGCGGCATCGGCCAGCACCTTGCCTTCGCTGGTGAGCTGGAAGGCGTCGCCTTCCACGGTGACGTTCACGGTCTGGCCCGATTTCACGGCGATGGCCTTCTTGAGCAGATCCGTGCGCATCGGCGATCCGGCGGCGATCCGGTTGGCTGCCACCGCGCCGTTGACCTGTGCGGGATCCGTCACCACCGAGCGCGGCAGCGCGGCCAGGTCGCCCTGGCGGACTTCGAGGTCGGCGGCGCTGATCGTCTCGCCGGGCGCCATGGCGCGCGCGGCCACATAGTAATCAGTCAGCACCGAGACGCGCGCCTGCATATAGCGAATCCACGGCCGGTCGCCGCCGCAGCGCACGCCCACGGCCACACGGCCCCAGGGCGCGGCGCCCGGGGGCAGGAACGGCTCCGGATTGACGCATTCGGGGGCGCGGCCACCCGACGGCGGCACGACCTGCACGCTGACCTTGCCCGGCAGGCCGTTGGCCTGGCGCTGCAGGAATTGTTCGACGGCCACGCGCGCGGGGTCGTCGGCAAACGGCGTGGCGGCCGTGGGCGGCGCCACCGGCGTGACCTGGGCAGGCGCGGCCAATACGGACTGCGCCAGCGCGATGCCGGCCAGTGCCAGCAGCCTGGCGGCCTGGCGATAGATATTCATAGGGGTCATCCCTGCAAGGAGGATGAGGCGGCCCGGTGGCGTTGACCCCCGGCGATGCCGCCGCACAACAGTTGATCGCACAGGGCGCGCGGCGGACCGTGAATGGCTGCGCCCCCTGGCTGTCCGGCAAGCCCCGCGCGGCGCGGATGGCGGGCGCGGCGATGCCGGTCAGTGGAAGCCATTGTAGGCAGCCTCGCGCGAAGGCTCGGGGCGAATTGCGCGGATTTCTCCGTCTTATTCGCGCGATTGGCGTGACAACCCGGCCCCTAAGATGGCAACCCTGAAGAAGCCCGGCTGGGGCGTATACCCGGTCTACGGCAGTTCCCTCCCAGAAATGAAGCCATAGCAGGAAAGGCAGACACGATGGACAGACTCGATGCGGCGTTGCGCTTCCAGCAGGAAGCCATGAGCCTTCGCACCCAGCGGCAATCGGTGATTGCCTCGAACATCGCCCACGCGGATACCCCGGGCTACAAGGCGCGCGATTTCGATTTCGCCAGCACGCTGGCGCAGTCCGTGGAGCGCGGCAAGCGCAACGAAGGCATGTCCCTGTCGACCACGTCCACCCGCCACCTGCCGGGCCAGGCGCCCACTTCCGGCAGCGCCGACCTCGATTACCGCATCCCGCTGCAGTCCAGCGTGGACGGCAACACCGTGGAAATGGATACCGAGCGCGTGGCGTTTGCCGACAACACCGTGCACTTCGAGGCTGGCCTGACGGTCATGAGCTCCAAGATCAAGACGATGTTGTCCGCGATCCAGAACTAACGAGGACCCGCCATGCCCTCCATGAATATCTTCGACGTGGCCGGCTCCGCCATGGCCGCGCAGTCGCAGCGCATGAACGTGACGGCGTCTAACCTCGCCAACGCCGACAGCGCCGTGGCGCCCAACGGCCAGCCTTACCGCGCCAAGCAGGTCATCTTCGAGATGGCGCCCACGCCGGGCCAGAGCGATGTCGGCGGCGTGCAGGTGGCCGGCGTCATGGAAGACGGGGCGCCGCCGCGCATGATCCACAACCCCACGCACCCGCTGGCGGACGCCAACGGCTACGTGACGATGCCCAACGTGAACCCGGTGGAAGAGATGGTCAACATGATCTCGGCGTCGCGTTCGTACCAGGCCAACGTGGAGGTGCTCAACACCGCCAAGAACATGATGCTGAAGACGCTGACGATCGGTCAGTGACGCCACGTTTTTTGAATCTCTCCAGGACTAGCCGGAACACAACATGACGACCACTTCTTCTGTCGGCAGCAATTCCTCCGTGAATGACGCGCTCAAGAGCGGCAGCTCCAGCGCCCAGGATCTGCAGAACAACTTCCTGAAAATGCTGGTCACGCAGATGACCAACCAGGATCCGACCAACCCGATGGATAACTCGCAGCTGACCTCCCAGCTCGCGCAGATCAGCACGGTGAGCGGCCTGCAGACCATGAACGAGACGATGACCGCGCTGCTGCAGCAGACCGCGGCCAGCCGCGCGATGGATTCCGCCGCGCTGATCGGCAAGACCGTGATGGTGCCGGGTTCCACCGTGAGCGTGGCCGGCGGCACGGCCGGCAAGATCGGCGTGGACGTCCCGTCGACGGCCGACGCGGTGACCGTGCAGGTGCTGGACAAGGACGGCAACGTGGTCCGCAACATCAACATGAAGGGCCAGACGGCCGGCGTGCACGACATCCCCTGGGACGGCAAGAACGACCAGGGCAACGCGGTGGCGGACGGCGACTACAGCTTCAAGGTCACCGCCACGGCCGAAGGCAAGGACGTGGGCCCGATCGCACTGGTCTACGGCAAGGTGCAGGCCATCAGCGGCGACAGCACCGGCGTGCTGGTCGAACTGAGCGACGGCAAGAAGGCCAACGTCGACGACGTGCGCCGCATTTCCTGATCCAGCTATTCACGCATCACCCGGTCCGGCACACGCGCGGGCATTCTACGAACGACAGCCTACATAGGGGAAAATCATGGGTTTTGGTCAAGGGGTAAGCGGTCTGAACGCCGCGGCGTCCAACCTGGACGTGATTGGCAACAACATCGCCAACGCCAACACGGTTGGCTTCAAGCAGTCCACGGCACAGTTCGCGGACGTCTACGCCGGATCGAAGATCGGCCTGGGCACGCGCGTGAATGCCGTCGTGCAATCGTTCAACAACGGCAACATCGCCGCATCGGGGCGTAACCTGGATGTGGCCATCAGCAACGGCAACGGCTTCTTCCGCCTGACCAATACCGATGGTTCGGTGTTCTATTCGCGTAACGGCCAGATGCAGCGCCTGGACGATGGCCGCCTGGTCAACGCCACCGGCCTGCAAGTGACTGGCTACCCGGCAGGCACCACCGCCGGCGGCGTGCAGCCGCAGCCGATCACCATCAGCAACGCGCAGATGCCGCCGAAGGCCACCACGACCATCACGGCGCAGTTCCAGCTGGACTCGCGCAGCACCGTGCCGACCACTGCCTTCGCCAGCGCACCGGGCGCGCTGCCGACGTCGAACATGTTCAACTACAGCACGGCGATGAACGTCTATGACTCGCTGGGCAACAAGCAGCAAGTCACCGCGTACTTCGCCAAGTCGGCCGCGGCCCCGACCGTGGCCGGCGGTACTGACTGGAACATGTACGTGACCGATTCCGCGGGCAATGTGCTGGCCGGCATGCCGGTTCGCCTGGCGTTCGACAACAACGGCGTCATGCAGTCGACCGCCCCGGCGGCCCCGGTTGTCACGCTGCCGGCCGCCAACGGCGCGGCGGTGCTGAACATGAACCTCAACCTCGCCGGCACGACGCAGTTCGGCTCGGACAACGATCCGAAGTCGATCGTCCAGAACGGCTACCCCTCGGGCGCGCTGCTGGGGTTCTCGGTGCAGGAAGACGGCACCATCCTGGGTTCGTACTCCAACGAGCAGACCCTGGCACTGGGCCAGATCGCCATGGCCGCGTTCGGCAACGTGGAAGGCCTGAAGCCGGAAGGCGACAACGTGTGGTCGTCCACGGGCGCATCGGGCCAGGAGCTGCTGGGCGTCGCCGGCGGCAGCATGGGCACGCTGAAGTCCAACGCCGTGGAAGAGTCCAACGTGGACCTCTCCGGCCAGCTGGTGAACCTGATCGTTGCCCAGCGCAACTATCAGGCCAACGCGCAGACCATCAAGGCGCAGGACACCGTCCTGCAGACCCTGGTGAACATCTGACGCACGGCCCGAGCTAAAGCGCCGCCATGGACCGCATGATCTACACCGCCCTCTCGGGCGCCAAGCAGATACTCGACCAGCAGGCCGCGGTATCGAACAACCTGGCCAACGCTTCCACGCCGGCTTTCCGCGCACAGATCAATATGTATCGCGCGGTGCCGGTGGTGGGGCAGGAGACGCAGACCCGCGCCTTCACGCTGGCCTCCACGCCGGGCGCCGACATGAAGGCGGGTCCGCTGACCTACACGGGCCGCGACCTCGACGTGGCCCTGCAGGGCAACGGCTGGCTGGCGGTGCAGATGCCGGACGGTTCCGAGGCATTCACCCGCGCGGGTTCGCTGCAGGTGTCGGCCGACGGCCAGCTGCAGACGTCCGCCGGCCGCCCGGTGATGGGCGACGGCGGTCCGATCGCGGTGCCGCCGGGCTCCACGGTCACGATCGGCGGCGACGGCAGCGTCGTGGCGCGCGGTCCGGGCGAAGCCGCCAACGGACTGGCGCAGGTGGGCAAGCTGCGCGTCGTCACGCCGCCGCCGGAATCGCTGGCACGCGGTGACGATGGCTATTTCCGCCTGCGTCCCGGCGCGGACCCGCTGCAGCAGGACCCCAACGTGCGCGTGATCTCCGGCGCGCTGGAAGGCAGCAACGTCAACCCGGTGGAAGCCATGGTGGACATGATCGCCAACGCGCGCCGCTTCGAGATGCAGATGAAGATGATTACCGGCGCCGACAGCAACGACCAGCGGGCCAACGCGCTGCTCTCGAACAACTGAAGCGCGCGGCGCTGAACTCACGCAGAATCAAGAAGGAAAACCATGATCCGCTCTCTCTGGATTGCCAAGACCGGCCTCGATGCGCAGCAGACGCAGATGGACGTGATCTCGAACAACCTGGCCAACGTGTCCACCACGGGCTTCAAGCGCAGCCGCGCCGTGTTCGAGGAACTGATGTACCAGACGATCCGCCAGCCCGGCGCGCTGTCGTCGGACCAGACCGTGCTGCCCTCGGGCATGCAGCTGGGTACCGGCGTGCGCCCCGTGGCCACGGAACGCATTCACACGCAAGGTAACCCGCAGCAAACGGGCAACGCCAAGGACGTGGCCATCATCGGCCAGGGCTTCTTCCAGGTGACGATGCCGGACGGCACCACCTCGTACACGCGCGACGGCTCGTTCCAGGTGGACCCGAACGGCCAGCTGGTGACCTCCAGCGGCTTCGTGATCAACCCGGCCATCACGCTGCCGGCCAACTACACCTCGCTGAACATCGCCCGCGACGGTACCGTCACGGTGATGCAGCCGGGCTCGACCAATGCCGCCACCGTCGGCCAGCTCCAGCTCGCCACGTTCCCGAACCCGGCCGGCCTGGAAAGCCTGGGCGAGAACCTGTACGTGCAGACCGATGCCTCGGGCGCGCCCAACACCACGGTGCCCGGCCTGAACGGCGCCGGCACGCTGCAGAACAACTACGTTGAAGCGTCGAACGTGAACGTGGTGGAAGAACTGGTCAGCATGATCCAGACCCAGCGCGCTTACGAAATCAACAGCAAGGCAGTGCAGACGTCCGACCAGATGCTGCAGCGTCTGACCCAGATGGGATGATGGGAGTGACCATGGCCGCCAAGTTGTCCCGCATCGGTGCGTTTGCCCTGTACGCCATGGCCGGTCTGGCCGTGCTGGCCAGCGGCGGTTGCGCACTGATGCCGAAAGAGCCTCTCGTGCAGACGCCGACCACGGCGCGCGCCGAGCCGCGCGCAATGGGCGCGCCGACGGGCTCGATCTTCGCGTCCTCCTACGCGGGCAATCCGCTGTTCGAGGACCGGCGGCCACGCAATGTTGGCGACATCCTGACCATCGTGATCAGCGAGAACGTCAACGCCAGCAAGAACTCCGGCACCAACGCCAGCCGCACGGGCAGCACCGCATTGGCATTCAATGCGGTGCCGCGTGCGCTCGGCGGCTTGTTCAGTACCAGCCAGAATGCCGACGTGAACGGCAGCAACGCCCTGAAGGCCAGCGGCGGCGCGTCCGCCGCCAACACCTTCAACGGCACCATCACCGTCACGGTGCTGGAAGTGCTGCCCAACGGCAACCTGGTGGTGTCGGGAGAAAAGCAGATGGCCATCAACCAGGGGGCGGAGTTCATCCGCTTCTCCGGCGTGGTCAATCCGCGCACGATCACCGGCGACAACGCAGTGCCGTCCACCCAGGTGGCGGATGCACGGATCGAGTACACCGCCAAGGGGTATATCGACGAAGTGCAGAACATGGGCTGGCTGCAGCGCTTCTTCCTCAATGTCTTACCGTACTGATCCCGCCATGTTTCTGCCTCCGAAGCCTTTCCAAAAGCCAGGCTCGCTGTTGGGCACCCCGCCCGGCCTTCGTTCCCGCTCGGGTCGCGCGGTCTCTTTTGTCTGCCTGCTGCTTGCGCTGTTTCTCGGCGCGGGCGCGGGCACCGCGCAAGCGGAGCGCCTGAAGAACCTGGCGACGTTCCAGGGCGTGCGCGACAACCCGCTGGTGGGGTATGGCCTGGTGGTCGGGCTGGACAACACCGGCGACCAGACGATGCAGACGCCGTTTACCACGCAGAGCTTGACGAACATGCTCTCGCAGCTGGGCGTGACGCTGCCGGCGGGCAAGAACATGCAGCTGAAGAACGTGGCCGCGGTGATGGTCACGACGTCGCTGCCGGCGTTCGCGCAGCCGGGCAGCCAGCTTGACGTAGTGGTGTCTTCGATGGGCAATGCCAAGAGCCTGCGCGGCGGCACGCTGCTGATGACGCCCCTCAAGGGCGCCGATGGCCAGGTGTACGCCATCGCGCAGGGCAACATGCTGGTGGGCGGCGCAGGGGCATCGGCCAACGGCAGCAAGGTCCAGATCAACCAGCTCGCTGTCGGCCGCATCGCCAACGGCGCGGTGGTGGAACGCGCCGTCCCGGCCTTCCAGCCGGAAGGCGGCTACATGAACCTGGAACTCAAGGACACGGACTTCGGCACCGCCGAGCGCGTGGTCGAGGCCATCAACCGCAACCTGGGCCCGGGCACGGCCGCGGCGATGGACGGCCGCGTGGTGCAGGTACGCGCGCCGCAAACGCCTACCGCGCGCGTGGGCTTCCTGGCACGCATCGAGAATATCGACGTGACGCCGGCCAAGGCCGCCGCCAAGGTCATCCTGAACGCCCGCACCGGTTCCATCGTCATGAACCAGGCGGTCACGGTGGAGGATTGCGCCATCGCGCACGGCAACCTGTCCGTCGTCATCAATACGCAGCCGGTCATCAGCCAGCCTGCGCCGTTCAGCCAGGGCCAGACCGTGGTGGCGCCGGTATCGCAGATCGACCTGAAGCAGCAGGGCGGGTCGTTGCAGATCGTGAAGGCCGGGGCCTCGCTGGCCGCGGTGGTCAAGGGCCTGAACGCACTGGGCGCCACGCCGGCCGACCTGCAGACCATCCTGGAGGCCATGCGTGCCGCCGGCGCGCTGCGCGCCGAACTGGAGATCATCTGATGGCGGGCTCGACGCTTTCCTCGCAGGCCGATGTTTCGCAGCGCTTTGCGCTCGACACGCAGGGCTTCGAGGCGCTGAAGGGCCAGGCGCGTGCCGGCAACAACCGGAACACGCTTCAGGCGGCGGCCAAGCAGTTCGAGGCCGTCTTCACGCAGATGGTGCTCAAGAGCATGCGCGACGCCACACCGTCGGACGGCTTGTTCGACAACGAGCAGACCAAGCTCTACATGTCCATGATGGACCAGCAGCTGTCGCAGCAGTTGTCGTCGCGTGGCATCGGCCTGGCCGATGTGATGATTCGCCAGCTGGCGCGTGCCACCGGCACGCAGTTGCCGGACAACGCCGGCATGGCCGGTGCCGGCGGGGCGAGCGGCGCCGCGCGCCAGCAGGATGCGCAAATGGCCGCGCTGCTGGACAGCCGTGGCGCCACCGACGCCGACGGTCCGCCGCCGATTGGCACGATCGTGCAGGGCGGATCGTGGAATCCCACCGCCGGCCTGCGCCAATACCAGGGCCAGGCCGACTGGCAGGGCAATGGCCAGAACAATCTGGGGCAACTGCCGGACGATTCGCCGCAGCACATCAGCGACTTCGTCAACCGCATGGCGGCCCCCGCCATGGCGGCATCCCGTGCCTCGGGCGTGCCGGCGAAGCTGATCGTCGGCCAGGCCGCGCTGGAATCCGGCTGGGGACGCCGCGAGATCCTGAATCCGGACGGATCGACCACGTTCAACGTGTTCGGCATCAAGGCCGGTGCCAACTGGAAGGGGCCGGTGGCCGAGATTACGACGACCGAGTATGTCGACGGCCAGCCGCAGAAAGTTCGCGCTCGCTTCCGTGCCTACGGTTCCTACGATGAGGCATGCACGGACTATGCGCGCCTGCTGACCACCAATCCGCGCTATGCGGGCGTGGTCGCGGCGAACAACGCCGACGAGGCCGCGCACGGCCTGCAGCGCGCGGGCTACGCCACCGATCCGGCCTACGGCGAGAAGCTCGTCCGGATCATGAAGAAGGTCTCCACCTGACGGGGACGGCGGCTTGCCTTCGTACCCGCCGCCGGATGTCATGCCCATCGCCTCGCGCGGCCCGGTTCCGGCCGCGCTGCTGGCGCTTGCCGCCTGTGTTGGCGCGCGAGCAAACGCTCACTATGCAGGCGCGGAAAGGGTCGGAAAACTCCCGCATGCGCCGCTAAAGTCCCGTCGCGGTTCTGCCGTTATCTTGCACATCCATCGCCGTCGGCCGCATGCCGAAGGCTAGCCAATCGATCCGGGGTCAGACACATGTCTCTCTTTAATATCGGTCTTTCGGGCCTGAACACTGCGCAGAACGCGCTCACGACGGTCGGCCACAACTTCAGCAACGCGGCCACCGCGGGTTACACGCGCCAGAACACGATCATCGCGTCGGCGGGCGGCCAGTACACCAGCTCGGGCTTCTACGGCCAGGGCTCCAACACGATCACCGTCCAGCGCGTCTACGACAGCTTCCTGACCGGCCAGCTGCGCGGCGCCACGTCCGCCAGCGCGCAACTGGCGACCTACTCGGACCAGATTTCGCAGATCGACAACCTGCTGGCCGACCAGAAGGGCGGCCTGGCGCCGCTGATGCAGAAGTTCTTCGCGTCCGTGCAGGCTGTGTCGGACACGCCGGCCGATCCGGCGGCGCGCCAGGGCATGCTGTCCGCCGCGCAGGCGCTGGCCGGCCAGATGAAGTCGTCGAGCGACTACTTCAAGCAGCTTCAGGATGGCCTGAACACGCAGATCAAGTCGTCGGTGACGCAGGTCAACGACTACACCAAGCAGATCGCCAACCTGAACAAGGAAATCACCCGCATGACCGCCGCGTCCGGCGGCCAGCCGCCCAACGACCTGCTCGACCAGCGCGACCAGGCCGTCGCCAAGCTGACCGAACTGGTGGGCGCCAAGGTGGTGGTGCAGGACAGTGGTACCTACAACGTCTTCGTCGGCAACGGCCAGCCGTTGGTGATGGGTTCGGATTCGTATGACATGAAGGCGATTGCCTCGTCCGCCGATCCGAGCCGCACGGTCCTCGGCTTCACGCTGCCCAACGGCAACGTGATCGAAGCCCAGGACGGCACGGTGACGGGCGGTTCCATCGGCGGCATGCTGAAGTTCCGCAGCCAGTCGCTGGACGCGGCGCAGAACGCCATCGGCCGCCTGTCGCTGGCCATCGGCCAGACCTTCAATAACCAGCACAAGCTGGGTATCGACCTGAATGGCGCCATCGGCACGGACATGTTCGCGCTGGGCACGCCCGTGGTCTACGCCAACAACAACAATACGTCGGCCGCCATCGCCACGGTCAACATCGGCAACACCGCCACCAACAACGCCAGCAACCTGACCACCAGCGACTACACGCTGAAGTACGACGGCACCAACTACACGCTGACGCGCATGTCGGACAACACCGTGGTGGCCACGCAGCCTGGCGCCACGGCGACGTTCCCGCTGAACATGAATGTCGATGGCTTCTCCGTCAGCGTCAACGTGGCGATGAACGCCAACGACTCGTTCCAGATCCAGCCGACCCGCAACGCGGCGGCCGGCTTCGGCACGCTGATCACCGACCCGGCGAAGGTCGCCGCCGCCTCGCCGGCCCGCGCCGACGCGAGCACGCAGAACACGGGCACGGGCACCGCCAAGCTCAAGAGCGTGGCGCAGGGCTTCGCGCTGCTGGCAGGCGGCCCGATTACTGCCACGTACAACAGCGCCACCAGCGCGTACGTCTTTACCAATGCCGCCGGCACGGTCGTGACCCCGACCAGCACCGTGGTCAACGGCACCGCCACCGAGTTCACCTTCAACGGCCTGACGTTCAGCTTCGACGGCGTGCCGAAGAACGGCGACAAGTTCACGCTGGCGAACAACACCGGCGCCGTGGCGGACAACGGCAACGCGCTGGCGCTGGCCAAGCTGCAGACCACCAAGGTCATCAATGGCACGTCGAGCTTCAACGATGCCTACGCCCAGCTGGTCAACGACGTCGGCAGCGATGCCAAGTCCGCCAGCATCGCGTCGACGTCGCAAGACAGCATCACCAACCAGATCTACACGGCACAGCAGTCGGTCTCGGGCGTGAACATGGACGAGGAAACCGTCAACATGCTCAAGTTCCAGCAGCTGTACCAGGCGAATGCGCGGGTCATCCAGACGGCCAGCACGATCTTCGACACGCTGATCGGCATCGGCAGGTAACAAGCGGCCAACACAGACAGATCAACCGGATAAGAAGGAATCAAGCCATGCGCGTTGCTACCTCTACCCTGTATCACCAGGGCCTGGCCTCGATGAACAACCAGCAGTCCAGCCTGTTGCACGTGCAGCAGCAGCTGGGCACCGGCCGCCGCATCCTGACCCCGTCCGACGACCCCGTGGCCGCCACGCGCGCGCTGAGCGTGTCGCAGGCCGGCGCGGTCAACGGCCAGTACACCACCTCGCGCAAGCAGGCCAACTCGTCGCTGGGTCAGGAAGAAAACACGCTCCAGACGGTGACGACCACGCTCCAGAACATCAAGACGTTGCTGGTGAATGCGGGTAACGGCACGATGAGCGACAACGACCGCGCGTCGCTGGCCACCACGCTGCAAGGCCAGTACGACCAGTTGCTGGGCCTGGCGAATGCCGACGACGGCAACGGCAACTACTTGTTCTCCGGCCTGCAATCCGGCACGGTGCCGTTTGCCAAGAACGCCGCCGGCGGCGCCGTGTACCAGGGCGACACTGGCCACCAGCTGCTGCAAGTGGACGTGTCGCGGCAGATGGAAACCGGCAACAACGGTTCGGAAGTCTTCCTGAGCGTGACCGCGAATGCGGGCTACGTGCTGAAGGGCAACTCGGCCAATACCGGCACGGGCACGTACAGCGCCGTCACCGTCAGCGATCCGGCGGATCCGCTGTACGGCCATTCGCTGACGCTGACGTTCCAGACCAACGTCGGCACCGGCAAGATGCAATACAGCATCATGGACAACACCACCGGCACGGCAGTCGGCACGCCCACCGACTACTCCGATGGCGTGGCAATCAATGTGGCGGGCGTGACGTTCGCGGTCAAGGGCACACCGGCCGACGGCGACACGATGAGCGCCCAGCCGGCCCAGCAAGCCGGCGCCGACATGTTCGCGAACCTGCAGAACGTGATCAACGCGCTGCGCACGCCGATCAACGTGGGCACCAACCAGCCTGCGGCCGATGCCAACCTGCAGAACGTGATCGCCACTGGCCTGCGCCAGTTCGACAACTCGCTGGACAACGTGCTGACGGTGCGCTCGTCGGTAGGCTCGCGCATGCAGGAGCTGGACGCGCTGGACACCATCGGCCAGAACCGCGACGTGTCGAACGCCAAGACGCTGTCCGACCTGCAGGACCTGGACTACGCCGCCGCGATCACCGAGTACTACCAGCGCCAGACCGCGCTGCAAGGCGCGCAGCAGTCGTTCATGCAGATCCAGGGCATGAACCTGTTCCAGTATCTGTAAGGGAGTTGGTGGAGGGGCTGCTGCCCCTTGTAATTTGACAATCTAGTCACGAAATCCGCGACAACAAAGTCGTGAAAACAGTGCCTTCTGCTACCCGCGCCGCCTTACTGGGCGCGGGTTTTGCGTCTTTATTGCAGAGCTGCCTTTCGGAGCTGCCTTTCGGAGCTGCCTTTCGGAGCTGCCTTTCGGAGCTGCCTTTCGGAGCTGGCTCGAGCAGGCACTCGACTGGTCGGCTCGGTTTTTCGTCCTTACAGCCTTCGGTATGTAGCGTAGTCGCTGTATTTTGCCGTTCCTCGCCAGCGTTCGTGCTTTTGGGAATGAGGCTTCGACCAAGCCTCTCAGACGCCAGAAGTCCTGGCATGAAGATGTGAGGCGATAACCTAAATCGCATACATATCGAGGTACTCATTGACGGCCATCGCCTCCAGCCTGGTCTGGTCGAGCGATACGGCAAGGATCGCCGCCTGCTGTTTGGGCGGGAAACGCCGCGCCAGGTTGGTCCGGAACTTCTCCACCAGCAATGGGATGCCTTCCGCGCGCCGGCGCTTGTGGCCAAGCGGGTACTCGACCGGCATCTCGTCCAGCTCCGTGCCGTCGTCCAGTTCGATCGTCAGCGCATTGGCGATCGAGCGCTTGTCCGGATCATGGTAGTCGGCGGTAAATGACTTGTCTTCTATGCAGACGATCCTTGCGCGCAGCGCATCGATACGCGGGTCGGCCGCTACCTTGTCCTCGTAGTCATCGGCGGTCAGGCGGCCGTACAGCAGCGGCACGGCGACCATGTACTGGATGCAGTGGTCCCGATCGGCGGGATTGTTAAGCGGGCCGGTCTTGTCGATGATGCGCAGGCAGGCCTCGTGCGTGCGGATCGTGACCCGCTTGATATCCGCGGCGATCTTGCCGGCGTCGGCCAGCGCGCCATGCAGGGCCATTGCGGCTTCCACGGCGGTCTGCGCGTGGAACTCGGCCGGGAACGAGATCTTGAACAGCACGTTCTCCATCACGTACGAGCCATAAGGGCGCTGGAATCTGAAAGGCTGTCCCTTGAACAGCACGTCATAGAAGCCCCACGCCTTCGCCGTCAGCACCGACGGGTAGCCCATCTCGCCGGTGCGCGCGATCAGCGCCAGCCGCACCGCGCGGCTGGTGGCATCGCCTGCGGCCCAGCTCTTGCGGCTGCCGGCGTTGGGCGCGTGGCGATAGGTGCGCAGGCTCTGGCCGTCGACCCACGCCAGCGACACCGCATTGATGATCTCGTCGCGCGTCAGCCCCAGCATCTGCGCGACCACGGCGGTGGAGGCCACCTTGACCAGCACCACGTGGTCGAGCCCGACCTTGTTGAAGGAGTTCTCCAGCGCGATACAGCCCTGGACTTCGTGCGCCTTGATCATGGCCGTGAGCACGGCCTTCATCGTCAGCGGCTTGCGGCCGGCAGCGATGTTGTTGCGCGAAATCCAGTCTGCAGTGGCCAGGATGCCGCCCAGGTTGTCGGACGGATGCCCCCATTCGGCCGCCAGCCAGGTGTCGTTGAAGTCCAGCCAGCGGATCATCGTGCCGATGTTGAATGCAGCCTGGACCGGGTCTAGCTGGAACTGGGTGCCGGGCACGCGCGCGCCGTTCGGCACGATCGTGCCCGGCACGATGGGGCCCAGCAGCTTGGTGCACGCCGGGTAGGACAGGGCTTCGAGCCCGCAACCGAGGGTGTCGATCAGGCAGTTGCGGGCGGTGTCGTAGGCGAGCCCGCTCTTGATCTCGTAGCCGGTCACATAGTCGACGATGTCGACCAGTACCTGGTCCGGATCGGGGCGTTGCGCGGACGGCGTGTCGGTGGACATGGGCAGCCTCGCTGGAGGGTAAGTATCAGAACGCGTCGCCCGGCACGCGCACTCGGCCTGCCAATGCGCTGCGGCTCATGATGGCCTTCCTGACCGCCTTCGCCGTCGACCTGCTGCGCTTCGGCGCCGACGCGCAGCGTGCCGGACGGATGCCCGAAACGCACCGCGTTGCGCTCGCCGGCGCCGTATTGAGCTGTCTGGATGGCTAATCCTATTCAGTGTAGCCGTGCGCCAGCAGCCATTCCTGCACCGCGGCGGCGTTCGGCACCTCGGCCAGAACCTGAATGTCTTCGATGTGACGCTTCCGGCGCTACTGCGACGGAGTTATCGGCGGGTGCCTCCCGTGCTTCACAACGAAGTGATACCTTGCGAAACCTCTTGAATTACGATCGTAATGTTATATTATGATCGTAATTCAATAAGGCCGTGATCCTCTTCGCGGTCGTGAAATGCCGGGTCACACCTTTCCTGTGAGGAATTTATGAACGATACGATCGCCAGCTCTAGCCAAACGTCTGCGCCAGAAGTGCAGAGATTCGCTTCACTCGGGCTCGCAGCGGCCGCCGACGCGATCCGCGGCGGTGAGATGACATCGGAGGTGTACGCCACGGCTTTGCTGCGGCAGGCTCGGTCGCACGCTGACCTTAACGCGTTCATCACCATCGACGGAGACGCCGTGCTTGAGGCTGCGAAGAACGCAGACAAGGCGCGGTCGGCCGGGGCGAAGGCTCCCCTACTGGGTGTGCCGATCGGAGTGAAGGACAGCTACCTGACGACAGGGCTGCCCACGAGCATCGGCCTCGATCGTCTGGCGCACTTTATTCCGACGGAAGACGCCGATGCGGTCCGGGCGATCAAGGATGCAGGCGCCCTCGTCTTCGGCAAGAACAATCTGGTGGAGATGTCCTTTGGGCTGACCGGACACAACGAGCGCTATGGCCAGGTGAAGAACCCACGCGCCCACGGTCGCGTCACGGGAGGGTCATCAAGCGGTTCTGCCGCATCCGTGGCCGCCGGGATAGTGCCCGCCTCCTTGGGTGGCGATACAGTCGGATCGATCCGTGTGCCCGCGTCGCTCTGTGGTGTCGTCGGGTTCAAGCCGACCACAGGACGCTGGCCGCGTAACGGCGTCGCACCGATCTCCCACACTCTCGACACGACGGGTGTATTCGCGCGTAGTGTCGAGGATTGCATGCTGCTGGACCAGGTCGTTACCGGGGAGCAGGCTGCGGAGCCCGTCGAGTGGGATTTCAACCTAAAGGGAGCCCGACTGGCCTTCGCGCCGCGGCAGTTTCTGGGCTTGGTGGACTCGGAAGTCGAGGATCGATTCCGTGAGGTAGTTCGGCGGTTGCGGGACGCCGGCGCCGAGGTCTTTGAGATCGACCTCGGGGAAGATTTCAATGCCCTCATCCAGACAACTACGTGGGGCATTTTCGCCCATGAGACCCAGGGCGCAGTCTCGGAATTCCTCCGTCTACACAATATTCCGACCACGTTCGAGGCGATTTACAAAGGCCTCAAGCCCCAGCTTCGCCAGGCGTGGGAGCACATCGTACTGCCGGGCGGTGCAGGTGCTACCTCAGTGGAGGCCTATCAGACCGCGCTCAACGTAAGCCGTCCGGAAATCCAGCGCCGTCTGAACCAGGCGTTCGTCACGCGAGGAGCGCTTGCCATTCTGCAGCCGACGACGCCCTGCATGGCGCCTTCGATCGAGGAGCAGGAAGAGTTCCACATCGCGGGCCAGAAAGTCAGCTACCTCGCCTTGGCGAACCACACTTTGTCTGCAAGCAGCGTGGGTCTGCCGGGTATCAGTCTCCCTGCGGGCGTGTCTCGCGCGGGACTTCCGATCGGTCTTGAGCTGGACGCCCCGCTGGCGAGCGACCGGGCGCTTCTGAAGCTTGCCCGCCGAATCGAGGCGGTCTTAGGCACCCAGCCGCCGACGCTCTGACGATCTAGCCCCGGCTATTGCCGGGCTGACGCGCCGATCCATCCAGTACGATATCGGCAATCCGCTCACCACATCGAAGATGACCCGCCATCAACTGTCGGCGGGACTCCATGCACCCATCCGTGTACTGCTGCGCGAGGATGGCGATGGTGGTATCGGGTTTGAATATGATCGACCAGCCTCCGTTTTTGGCCAGTTCGGCAGCGAGGAGGTCAATACCGTGGCTCATCAGCTTGATCGCGACCTCCGGGCCTTGCTGGAGGCGACCGCAAACTGACGGCCGCGAGACACGAGTGGAGAGAAGATGCGTTTCGAAAAAGGTCACAAAGCCGCGACTCGGCAGCATATCCTCGAGGTCGCCTCGAAATGCTTCCGCCGAGAGGGAGTCTCGGCTGCGGGCATCAGCGGGATCATGGGAGCGGCCGGCCTGACCAACGGCGCATTCTATCTCCACTTCGCGTCCAAAGAGGAGCTTGTTCGCGAGGCGGTCGGGGGCGCGCTCGCAGAGCGGCAACTGGACCTCGAACAGAAACTCCAGACGGGCACTGACCTTGAGGGAGTGATTCGAAGCTACCTCAGTCAAGCGCATCGCGAGGACCTGGCATGCGGATGTCCTTCGGCGGCTTTGCTTCCGGAAGTCGCCAGGCACTCGGTGTCGATACGGCAAACCTATGAGGATGGGTTGCAAAGCTTCGTTGCAACGTTGGCCGCATTGCTCCCAGATGCGGATTCCACAGCAGCGGGTCGTCGTGCAACAGCCATCTTCGCTCTCATGGTGGGAACCCTCCAGTTCGCGCGCGCCGTGCCAGACGTTGCACGCGCGGAGCAAATCCTGGAAGGCGGTGTCGAGGCAGCGCTCCTCCTTGCCCGAGAGTCGCCCGTATGAAGATTTCGTCGCGTGCGCCCGAGCCTCCTCAGGCCGAGCCGGCTCAATGCCCGAGATCCGAGGTGACCTGCAGATGGACCCGCACGAATTCTCCCTTGGACGTCACGGCGGACAGCCCGGCGGTGAAGCCGATTGCGCCGCCAGGGTCCTGTCGGGCGGGAGCATCGGCCCCGCCCTGGATCGCGCACTAGTCGTAGCTGACCGCGTTCACGGCGCAGGACGACAGGTTGGACTCATAGCTGCCGGGGCGCACACCCCATTGCCCTCCCCGCTGGGCCTGAAGCCAGAGCTCGATGGTGGTGATGAGCGTGGCGTCGTGGACGTGCTTGTCCTGCCGCCAGCAGACCTTGACCTCTGTTCCGTTGTTGGCTTCGGTGAATTTTTCCTGGCAATACTTGGCCATGGCTGGCTCCTTGAAGGATGCAACGTGTGGAACGGTGGACTTCACATCACGGTGAAATAGTCGCGCCAGGCGGCCTCCAGCGTGATCCGGGTAGGCATCGGCACGGCGGCGTTGTTGAACGTGGGCGGTTGGTTATTGCCGTAGTAGTAAGCGGTGCGGTCGTTCGTCGCCATATGGTCGCGCGTGGCATTGTCGACGCAACGGCTCATATGGATAGCCGGGAAGTTCGGATTCTCGTAGTACACCCAGACGCCTTGGCCGTTCGCGGGGTCGCGATACGCGCTGACTTTCCAGTCGTCCATCATGGTTGCTCTCCTTGAAAACGCTACTGCGATTGACGTGCCGGTGGGCGTGTTCCCGCCAGCGCTACGAAACCGGCTTGCTGATCACGCCCAGCAAGACCGGGACATCCGAGCCGCTGCCATCGAACGAGACTTCGGTACCGTTGCAGCCCCGGCATGCCACGGCGCCCGGGGCATCCTGGGCGGCGCCCTGAACGGCAAAGGGGCCGACCCGCGTCAGCGAAGCAGCGAGTGCCTGCGCCTGCTGCGGACTGCCCGCGCGCAGCGCGATGCGCGGCTGATAGCCGATGACCGCGCCTGTTGGCAACAACGCGAGCGCGCCGGCGGCCCCGAAGAAGTCGGGCGCGCCCGCCGGCAGCGCGGCCTGGCCGCCATCCAGCAGGCTGGCTTCGAACCAACTGCCAGGCGTCAGCGCGAAGACGCCGAACCCACCCAGCGACAAAGCCAATCCGTTGACGCCGTCAGGCAGGCCATTCGGCGCACCTTCGACCATGGCCGCTAGCGGCGCCGCGTTGATTGCACCCGCGACCGCCGCGCCGCCGGCGCCTTGCAGCCCCAGGAAGGAAGGCCAGTTTCCCGCCGCCGGCAAGGCAGCAGCAGGCGCGGCCCCGGCCAGAGCGGCCAGCGCCGGAGGCGGCAGGGACACCGACCAGGCCGTAGCGCCGCCGGCTGGCGCCGCGCGCCATGCGGCCAGCCCCGCAAGCCAGCCATCGAGCGCGTATCGCGGGCAGCGGAATTCCACGCCCGCCGCATAGAGGCTGGCGGCCATGTTCAGGTCCGAGGCCTCTTGTTGCGATGCCAGCAAGCAGCGATTCAGGGCTGCCGTGAGCGCCGGCACGCGTTCACCCAACGCCGCCAGCAGCGTTTGATGCGCTTGCGCAGGCGCAGGCGCAAGCGCGGCAGGCGCCACGGCGTTGGCCGCGGCGTTGACGCCCGCGGGCATGGGGGGGCCGGGCTGCCACGCCCGCACCGCCTGCCGGTAGCGCGCCAGGTCGGCCTGCAGGCTGCCCGCCCCGGCAGCCGCCTGCAACAGCGCGGGCTGCCCTGCGGCGCTTTCCACCAGGTAGCTCAGGCAAAGCCAGTAGGCGGCAAACAAGCCGCTGTAAGGCGCGTAGGCACCCGCGGCAGCGGGAATGCCGTCGCCCAGCTGGTAGGTGCACCAGTTGCCCACCTGCGCATCCGCGTTGCCCAGTCCGCTGAAGGTGGCGGCCCCCGCGACGGAGAACACGTCGTTGCCAGCCACGCCCGCATGGCTGGCAAGTGCCGCGGCATACATGCGCCAGAGCGCAAGGTCGGATAGCACGGCGAGACCTCCCGGCAGGATGGACAGGATGAACGGCTGGGCGGCGCAGCCCCTCGCCTGAGCGCGCGAGGGACTGCGATCGCGACGGCCTCAGGTGCCCAGCTGCTGGCTTACTACCGCAAGCAGGATCGGCAGGGTGCTGCTGACCGGCCCGATGGTGACCGTGGCCGATGCATCGTCCCACTTGATGTCCTGCTTGGTGCCGTTGGTCGACACCGTGGCCGAGCCGATGCGGAACGGGCCGATGCCGATCGACGCGGTCGCCTGCGCTTGCCAGGTGTTCTTGACGTTGCTGTAGTCGCTGGCCGCCATCTTCAGCTTCACGGTCGGCTGGAAGCCCACCACGATCTGCGTCGCCATCCGCGCCAGCGAGCCGCTGTCGGCGAAGAAGGCCGGCGCGCCGGATTTGAGCCGCTGATGGTAGGTCGACACCAGCCCGCCGTTGTCCCACCACAGCCCGGGGCTGACCGGGAAGGTGCCGAAGCCGGTGAAGTCCACGGTCAGGCTGAAGTCACTGCTGGTGGTATTGATGCTGGTCTTTTGCCCGCTGGCCGAACCGCTGCCGAAGAAGGAGAAGAAGTCGCCGAACAGGCTGGCGTTTACCGAGGTGCTCCAGCCGAACTCGTCGAAGTCGTAAGTCTTCGAAGCGGAAGTCACCGAGATCGACGCGCCGGCGTTGTTCTTGCCGGCGACGCTGGCCTGCTGCCACTCGGCGTACTTGGCGCTGAACGCCTGCAGGGAATAGGACGGCGCGAAGGCCGAGATCAGGTTGTTCACCGGCACCGGATTGGTGCCACCGATCACCACCGGCTGGCTGCCCGCGGGCGCCACGCTGCCCACCTTGACCGGCATGTTGTACGGGTTCTGCAGCGTCATGCTCTGCGCGCCGTTGATGCCCACCTTGGCCCGCGCCTGCTGCACCACGCTATAGCCGGCCCCGTAGGCCTTGATCATGATCTCGTCATACGCGCTGGCCGCGCCGATCAGCGCATTGTTGGCGCTCAGGTAGGACGGATAGCTCTGCTGCACCCAAGTCTGGAAGGGAGGCGGCGTGGGATTGACGTTCTTGTACGCCCCGTAAGCCGTATAGGCCGCTACCTGGACATTGTTGAATGCGGTCTGCGCGGTATTGAGCGCCGCCGCGGCCTGGTTGACCTGGCTGCCCAGGTTCGGATTGACCATGGCGCCAAGATCGATCCAGTCGAGGAAGGTCGCGTACGTGGCCAGAAGGCCGCCCGCCGGCGCATAGGCCGGACTGTTGGCAGGCACGACATCGCCGATGCCGTACACATAGGCATTGATGATGTCAGGGTCGGCGTTGCCCAGGTCCACGTTCAGGGTGGTTGAGCCGGCGCTGAACTGCTGCTGTGCGGACATGCCATTGGGGAAGGCGGTCGCCTGCAGGGCGCCCATCCACTGCTTCCACAGACCCACGGTATCGACGTTTGCCATTTTTTCTGCTCCAGATCGTTTGCCGAGAAGGGACGGTGGCGGCATCCAGGCCCCACCCTCCGCCGACGCGCCGTGCCCCGCCGCCATCGCGCATGCACCGTTCGTCTGGAGTTCATGGTCGGTTATCGCGGGCGCCGCCGAACTGTGCCGCGGCCTGATTCGCACCTTCAGGAATGCTGATTCGCGCATCGGCAGCATGGATAGCGCGGCCGGCGGCGGCGTAGCGCCTAGAAGAGGTCTTCGCGAATCGCGTAGCGCGTCAACTGGGCAATGCCCTTGACCTGAAGCTTGGCCATGATGTGCTCGCGATGGGTACCCACCGTCTTGCCGCTGATGTGCAGCCGTTCGGCGATCTCCCGGGTGGAGTGCCCCTCCACCAGCAACTGCAGGATCTGCCGCTCGCGCGTGCTGAGCTGCGCGCTCGGCTCGATCGAGCCGTGGTGCCGCGCGCGGCGCAGGCTGGCGACCATCGCGGTGGCTACCTCGGGACTGAGATAGGAACGCCCTCCCGCCACCGTGCGGATGGCCTTGCCGAGTTCGTCGCAGGCGCAATCCTTGAGCAGGTAGCCAAGCGCGCCGGCGTCCAGCGCGGCGGCGATCATGCGCTGCTCGCCATGCGCCGAGAGGCACAGGACGCGCGCCGAGGGCACGTCCGACACGATGCGGCAGAGCGCGTCGATGCCGTTGAGTATCGGCATGCCGAGATCGAGGGCGATCACGTCCGGGAGCAAGGCCTGCGCCATGCGCAAGGCTTCCATGCCGTCGCCGGCCTGGCCGATGACGGTCATGTCCGCTTCGCGCTCAAGCAAGGCGGCAAGTCCCTCCCGGAAGAGCGTGTGATCGTCGGCAAGCAAGACACGGGTGTGCGGCATGCTCAATCTCGCCGCATGGTGTGGATTCCGTCGCGGTGCACCGGGCCGCCGGCATCGCCGCCCGCCGCCCGCCAGTGCCCCGTGGGCATCACGATGCGCACGTGCGTGCCGCTGCCGTGCGCGGAGCCCACTTCGAGGCGTGCCCCCAGCGCGCGAAGCTGTGCCGCGCTGCTGGGCAGGCCAAAACCGCCCCCGGCACTTCCCTTGCCGGCAACTGAGCCCGGATCGAAGCCACAGCCGTCGTCCTCCACGCTGACCGTGACGTGGCCGTGCTCACAGGCCGTACGCACCCACACCTGGGATGCGCCGCTATGCTTGCGAACGTTGGCAAGCAACTCCTTCACCACGCGCAGCAACACCGCGGTGGCGGCTTGCTCAAGCGGCACCTGGGGGCCGCGCAGATCCAGCAGCAGGCGGGGAACCCCGCTCGATCCGTCCCCTGCGCGATGCGCCAGGCTACGCAGCGCATCGTCTAGCGGCCCCTGTGCCAGCAGGCCAAGGCCGAGATCGATCGTCGCCGCGCGTACGCTGGCGGCAGCCTCCGCCACCAGCGTACGCGCCTCGTCGATCAGCGCGCGTGCCTGCGGCGGGCATGCCAGCGTCTCCAACTGGCCCAGCCGCAATAGCGCGAGGGCAAGCGCCTGGCCCACTTCGTCGTGCAGGCTGCAGGCGATGCGCTGCCGCTCGCACTCCCGGGCCGCATGGCTGGCGTCGAGGATGGCCTGCTGTTGCTCGCGCCGCCGCCCGCGCACTGGACGATTGGCCTGGTACGCGGGCCTGCGCCCTGGGACAAGCCCGTCACTGCCCCCGGGCGCCGCCCCGGCATTCTTGTTTCGCAACATGCCTGCCCCCTTGAACCAACGAACTCACCCGCGCGCGAAAATCTCTTCTTAATATTATTCAATTGACATACAGTTCCATGAATCCCGCGCCAGCTCTGGCTTTCCGGACTTCGCGGTCAAGCCTTGCGCAGCATCATCCCGTCGCGCGCACGCGCCTTGCAATACTGCCAATGCCGTATCTCCGTTAGCACGGAGCCAGGGATTCACTCATGGCGCCAGCAGGCCATGACGCAGGAAATAGATCGCCACGCCGGCCGCATTGCCCACGCCGAGTTTCCGGTACAGGTTCTCCCGATGCTTCCGCACGGTCAGGTTGCTCAGGCCGAGTTCCCTGGCAATCTGCTTGCTGGTATGCCCCGCCGCTACCCGTTGCGCAATGTCACGCTCGCGCTGCGTCAGCACAGCCGGTGGCACGCCCGCCGGATGCGCCGCCATTGCCGTCTCGATGGGCCGCGCGAGATCGACGAAAGCCGTGCGCCACCGCGTAGGCGGCAAGCTGCGCCGCATTGCGCAAGCCCGTCTTGGCCAGCAAGTTGCTGCGATGCTTGCGGGCGGTCAGCACGCTGATCTGCAATTCAGCGGCGACAGCGCGGCAACTCATGCCGGATGCGATCAGCCCCAGGACTTCACGTTCGCGCTGCGTCAGCGTGGCGGAGAGAATGCGTTGAGCCTGCATGTGTTGCCTGGGACGGGATGAAGCTCGCAATTCTGGCAGATGGCAGCCCGCCGGGTGACGCGACGGACAGCGTCATGCCCGCGCGCCACCCGGCGGAAAAGCCGGTCGCAGGCCAAGGGCCGGGTGGGCGCGGCCACCATGCGGAACGGTTATGACCGCATCGCTACGAATCCAGTAACTGACGAGAAAATTGTCGTGCCCGGCAAAGCTGGGGATGTGTCCATGCTAGTCGATGGCCAGTGAGTCAAGTATTCCGATGGAGCCCTGTTGGCGTAAGTTTCAATGCTCCGAAAGAGACAACCGCAGGCAACCAACTGATGGTATTGGGACCCGCAGGTCCGGCCGGCGTGTGCGCCGGACATCGAGGACGGCAGTCGACGCCAGTGACCCTCCCATAAACGGCGGCGGACACCTGCCTTCTGCAAGCTCCCGGTCTTGTTGGACGTCACTGTCAAAGCAGTCGCAACAGCCGCGAGGCGACGGCCTTGGCACGCGTAGTTTCAGCGCCATGTTGTGTTGTTTCTTTCGCTGTGTACGTTTTGTAACCGGCAGTTACGAGTAGAATGCGCACCGCGGCGCGCCCCCAAGGCGGGCCGCCCGTGATTGCAGGTGCCAACGATTCTTTCATTGGTTAAACGGGAAACAGGTGCGCCGCCCTGAAGCGGCAATGCCTGTGCTGCCCCCGCAACGGTAAGCAGGTTAGGGAACTGTCATGCCGATCCATCGGATCGGCGGCCACTGCGCAGGATTCATTGGCGTGGGAAGGCGACGGATTTCCGGGAGCGCACGCTCCCGCCTGCCAGCCCGGATACCGGCCTGTCGTCAACATCGACATTTTCCGTCCGGGCGGGGTCGTCCGGCTTCACGATGAAATACAACCTGTCTGCGCATTCCGCTGGCCGCCCGCGCTCGGCTCAAACTTCGTCACGTGTGGCACGTGGAAGTCGGCCTCGTGTTCTGGCCGTATCTCTTGGCACCATTGCCAGCCTGAATCTTCCCAACGCTTTTGCCCAGGAGGCATCCGACAAGAAGGATGCGTCGCTGCCACCAGTGGTAGTCAGTGAGAACGCCCAGCCGGGCATGGCGTTGTCCAGGCCCGAATTCACCGGCAGCCGCATGGGCCTGACGCCGCTGGAAACGCCGGCGAGCGTGGAGGTCCTCAGCGGCGAGACGATTCGTGCGCGTGGCGATCAGACCGTGCGGGAAGCCGTCACCCGCGCCACCGGTATCACCGGTAACCCGGCCCCCGGCAATGGCGGCACGTCGCTGACCGCGCGCGGTTTCGCGGGCCAGGGCTCGGTCATGCAACTGCTGGACGGCACGCGCATGTACGTGGCGTCGGGCACGGTGACGTTCCCGTTCGATACCTGGTCCGTCGACCGCATCGAGGTGCTGCGCGGCCCGGCCTCCGTGATGTACGGCGAGGGGGCGATTGGCGGCGTGGTCAACGTCGTGCAGAAGAAGCCAATCCGAGGGCCGATCGAGAACGAACTGCAGATCACGGGCGGCACCGAGAAGACTGCGCGTGTGGCCTTCGACAGCGGTGGCAAGATCAACGACAACCTGTCATACCGCTTCGCCACCGCGGCCAACCGCTCGGCGGGCTGGGTGGACCGCGGCGATTCCAACAATCTGATGGTGTCGGCTTCGGTGCGGCTGGACGTGAATCCGGAATTCAACCTGACGTTGTCTTATGACGACGGCACCCAGCATCCGCAGCAATACCTGGGTACGCCGCTGGTCAATGGCAGCCTGGACACCTCGCTGCGCAAGAAGAACTACAACGTTGGCGATGCCGAAATCAGCTATCGCGACCGCTGGACGCGCCTGAATGCCGAATGGACGCCCAACGACCGCGTGAAGGTGCGCAACCAGTTCTATTACCTGACCAGCCATCGCCACTGGCGCGACAGCGAGACCTACACCTATCTGCCGGCGACGTCGCAGGTGCGCCGCACCGACTACCTGGAAATCCTGCATGACCAGGAGCAGGTGGGTGACCGCGCCGACGTGACCGTGCACAGCAAGCTGCTCGGGCTCGACAACACGACGACGGTTGGCTTTGACATCAACAAGATCAACTTCACGCATTCGAACAATTCGCCTTATGGTGGGACGTCGACCGTGAATGCACGCGATTTCGATCCGGGCCTGTTCTTCAGCCCGCCGGGTATCGTCACCTCGCCGCGTTTCCGTACCAACACCACGCAGTACGCGCTGTTCGGCGAACACCGCATCGCCTTCACGCCGCAGTGGTCGGTCATCGGCGGCGTGCGCTTCGATCACGCCGAACTGACACGCACCGATCTGCTGGCTGGCTCGGCCTGGGAAAAGACGTTTGCCAACACCACGTGGCGTGTGGGCACGGTCTATCAGTTCACACCGAGCCTGGCGGTCTATGCGCAGTACGCCACGGCCACGGATCCGCTGGGCGCGCTGATCACCACGTCGGACGCGCAACGCAACTTCAATCTCGCCACGGGTAAGCAGGTGGAAGTGGGCGTCAAGCAGGCGTTCTGGGGTAATCGTGGCGAATGGACCTTCGCGGCCTACGAGATCCGCAAGAACGACCTGCTGTCGCGCGATCCCGTGAACCCGGCTATCACGCAACAGGTCGGTGAACAGTCGTCGCGCGGTCTGGAGGCATCGGCCAGCGTGGAACTGCTGCGCGGCTTGCGTCTGGATATCAACGGTACCGTGCTGCGGGCGCGCTACGAGGACTTCAACGAGTCCGTGGGTGGCGTGCTGGTGTCGCGTGCCGGCAATGTGCCTGCCAGCGTGCCGCAGCAGGCGGCCAATGCATGGCTGACGTGGACCTTCCTGCCGCAATGGACGTTCGGCGCGGGCCTGCGCTATGTGGGCGGCCGCTATGCCGACACGGCGAACCGGGTGCGCGTGCCCAGCTATACAACGGTCGATACCGTACTGTCATGGCGCGTGACCAAACAAACGGCACTGACAGTGCGCGTCTACAACCTGTTCAACAAGGACTACGCCGAATCGGTTTCCAACGGCGGCCAGCAATGGCTGCTCGGCCGTCCGCGCGCGGCGGAGTTGTCGGCCAACTTCTACTTCTGAGGTGGAATCGTGTGGCGCAAGACCAAGCGCTGGCTGTACCTGATCCATCGCTGGATGGGGATCGCGGGTTGCCTGCTGATTGCGATGTGGTTCGGCTCGGGACTGGTCATGATGTACGTGGGCTTTCCCGCGCTGACCGACGCCGAACGGCTTGCGGCGCTGCCAGCGATCGATGCCAGCCGCGTCGTCGTCGCGCCCGATGCAGCCATGCAGGCTGCGGGTCTGGACCAGTATCCCCGCGGCCTGCGGCTTGAGATGGCGGGCGACCTGCCGGTCTATCGCATGATCGATGGCAAGGGCCAGCCTCACACGGTGTCGGCAGTCGATGGCCGCGTGATCGACCGCGTCGACGCGGATACGGCCCGGGCCACCGCGCAGCGGTTTGCCGGCAAGCCCGCGCGATGGCTGGAGACGGCGGAACGCGACCAGTGGACGGTGCCAAACGGGCTCAACGCCTGGCGGCCGCTCCATCGCATCGCCATCGACGACGACGCGGGCACCGAGCTGTATGTCTCCGCGAAAACGGGCGAGGTCATGCGCGACACGCACCGCGCCGAACGGCTCTGGAACTGGCTGGGCTCGGTCCCTCACTGGCTCTACTTCACGCCGATCCGCAAGGACCCGCCGCTGTGGCGGCAGGTGGTGTTGTGGACGTCCGGCCCGTGTGTCGTGGTGGCCATCACCGGTATCTGGATCGGCTGGCTGCGGCTGCGTGTGCGGCGCCGCTTCGCCCACGGCAGCATGGCGGGCGCGTCGCCGTATCACGGCTGGATGGCGTGGCATCACGTGGCCGGACTCATCGGCTCGCTGTTCTTGCTGTTCTGGCTGATCTCGGGATGGTTGTCCGTCAATCCGAACCAGTGGTTCAACGGGCGCGGATTCGATGGTGCGGCATTGCAGCGCTATGCCGGGCACCACGCGGCATCCTTCCCCGCTCCGGCGTGGCAAGCGATTCGACAGGGCGATGGAGCACGCGAGATTCGCATGAACTGGGTCGGAGGTGCCCCTGTACTGCTGGTGGCATCAGGCGAGGGCAATACTCAGGCGCTTGATCCGCGCAGTGGTCTTCCCTTGCAATGGGATCGTGGCGCACTGATTCGCTCTGCGGCCACGCTGCTACCCGCAGCCAGCATCGCATCCAGTGATGTGCAGACGGAACCGGACGCCTACTGGTACAGCCACCACAACCCGCGCCAACTACCTGTGCTGCGCGTCGGCTTCGACGATACGGACCATACGTGGGCCTATATTCACCCGACGACTGGCCAGGTGATTGGCCGAAGCGACGATAGCCGCCGCGCGTACCGCTGGCTGTTCAACGCAGTCCACAGCTATGACTTCGTGACGCTGACACACCATCGACCATGGTGGGATGCGGTGATGTGGGCGTTGTCGATCGTAGGTCTGGTGATGTCGGTCAGCGGCGTCGTGGTCGGCTGGCGGCGGTTGCGTCGCTGACTGGCTGGTTGATCAATCGTCGGCAAATCGGTATGACACCAGCGACTCCGTGTTGCTGTCCACAAGGATCGTCTTGCCGGCCGGCGGAAACGCCCGCTGCACACAGTTTTCCCGTGGGCACACACGGCAGCCGGGCCCGATTGGCACAACGTCGGATGGGTGTTCGATGTCAATGTGGTCTGCGTAGACGAGTTCGCGCGCGTGCGCCAGTTCGCAGCCAAGGCCGATGGCGAACAGCTTGCGTCGCGTGCGGTAGCCACCGCCGCCGCGTTCGATCGTTCTGGCAATGCCGAAGTAGCGGATGCCGTCGGGCATCTCCGCGATCTGCGTGAGAATCCGGCCTGGCTGCGCGAACGCCTCATGTACGTGCCAGAGCGGGCATGCGCCGCCGTGCCGGGCAAAGTGGAATGACGTCGCGCTCTGCCGCTTCGAAATGTTCCCTGCCTGATCCAGGCGTATGAAGTAGAACGGCACGCCCCGGGCGTTGGGGCGCTGCATCGTCGACAGGCGATGGCATATCGTCTCGATGCTCACCTGAAAGTGCTGCTGTAGCAATTCGATGTCATATCTCACGCGCCGGGCGGCATCGAGAAAGCCGCCATACGGTAGCAGCATGGCGCCGGCAAAGTAGTGCGAGAGCCCCTGTCGCGCGAGTTCCCGAGTGGAGGCGTCGGAGAACCCGGCACGCCCGATTTCGCCTTCGATGACGTCGCCATGCATCAGTAGCGCGTACTGTGTCGCAAGCTGGAATGCCTGTTGCGCGTCACTGAGTCCGGCACGCAGCGCGATCTGTCGGCGGGCGGGATCGAAGCGGCGCAGCCATCCGCCAGCGTCCTCCGCCTCGGTGACTGTGACGCCGAAGCCATCGCGCAGCAATTTCTGTAGCGGCGCGCTTCGGCCGCCCGGTGTCAGGTTCGCCGACGCCGCCAACTCTTCCGCGAGGACGTCGAGCGCATCCAGGTAGTTGTTTTCGCGATTGAAATGATCCCGCACTTCTTCGTGGGGGAGTGGCGCCGCAACCTCACGCAGCATGTCCGATCGGGCGTCCGGGCCAAGTTCGCCATAGAAGCGGTCGACGGCCTGCGCGTATTCGTCCCGCAGCCGCCCGTGCCGCGCATAGAGACTCAGGAACGCCTCGACCAGATCGGGTGCCTGCTCGGTCATCCTTTGCAGCGCGGCTGGTGCAATCGTGCTTGACCAGACCGTGCGATCCCGCAATGCGACGTCAAGCTCGGCAAGCTGGCGTTGGTCCTGCTCCTCCGAAAACTGCCCGACATCGCCGCCAAACACCTCGGCAAGTTTCAGCAACACCGCAGCCGTGACCGGGCGCTGGTTGTTTTCGATCTGGCTGATGTAGCTCAGTGACAGGGACAAGCGGCTTGCCAGCGTCACCTGACTCCATTCCCGCTGCTCGCGCAGTCTCCGTACGCGCGCGCCGACAAATATCTTTCTCGACTTCGTCATTTCACAACCTTCACAAAATTACGGGAGGGATTGCGAAGATCTTCACAGGTATTCTCTTTTACTTCAGTAAGTTGTGTGGGTTTGTGAAGATTGCGAGTAGATTTTCTCCGAGTTTGATGTCGATGTCGAGCCAACCGGAGACCCCATGCATTCCGCCGAAATTCCCAGCATTCCGCTGCTCATCAATGGTGAGTTCGTCCAGTCGCGCACGTCGGAGTGGCGTGATGTTGTAAACCCTGCGAACCAGCAGGTGCTGGCCCGCGTGCCGCTGGCGACCGCTGACGAAGTTGCCGCCGCCGTGGCAGCCGCGCAGACGGCTTTCGCTTCCTGGCGGAAGACGCCGATCGGCACGCGCGCACGGATCTTCCTCAAGTACCAGGAGCTCATTCGCGCCAATATGAAGTCGCTTGCCGCGACGCTGACCGCCGAGCAAGGCAAGACACTGGCCGATGCCGAAGGCGACGTATTCCGCGGACTCGAAGTCGTCGAGCATGCCGCGGCCATTGGCAATCTGCAGCTCGGAGAGCTGGCGCACAACGTGGCGTCCGGCGTGGACACCTATACGCGCCTGCAGCCGCTCGGTGTTTGTGCCGGCATCACGCCGTTCAATTTTCCGGCCATGATTCCCCTGTGGATGTTCCCGATGGCCATCGCCTGCGGCAATACATTCGTGCTCAAGCCGTCGGAGCAGGACCCGATGGTGACCATGCAACTGGTGGAGCTGGCATTGCAAGCGGGGATTCCAAAGGGTGTTCTCAACGTCGTGCACGGCGCGGCCGATGTGGTGAACATGATCTGCGATCACCCGGATATCAAGGCCATTTCGTTCGTCGGTTCGACGAAGGTCGGGACGCATGTGTATGAGCGCGCTTCGCTTGCGGGCAAGCGCGTGCAGTGCATGATGGGCGCAAAGAATCACGCCATCGTGCTGCCCGACGCGCACAAGGAGCAGACGCTCAATGCGCTGGCGGGCGCCGCGTTCGGCGCGGCCGGCCAACGATGCATGGCTGTCTCGGTGGTGGTGCTCGTCGGCGACGCCAATCGCTGGGTACCGGATCTCGTGGCGAAGACCAGGACGCTGAAGATCGGGCCGGGACAGAACAATCCCGATGTGGGGCCCGTGATCTCGCGCCATGCCAGGACACGGATCGAAGGCCTGATCGCGCAAGGCGTCGAGGAGGGCGCGACGCTGGAACTCGATGGGCGCATGCCGGAACTGCCCGGCGGCCTGGCGGAAGGCAATTTCATCGCGCCGACGATTTTCTCGGGAGTGCGCCCGGGAATGGCGATCTACGATCAGGAGGTGTTCGGTCCCGTGCTTGCGGTGGTGGGCGCCGATACGCTGGACGAAGCGATCGCACTCGTCAACGCCAATCCGAACGGCAACGGCGTCGCAGTATTCACGCAGTCCGGCGCGGCGGCGCGCAAGTTCGAGGAAGAGATCGACGTCGGACAGGTCGGCATCAACGTGCCGATCCCAGTGCCCGTGCCGATGTTTTCGTTCACCGGTTCGCGTGCGTCCAAGCTGGGCGATCTCGGGCCCTACGGCAAGCAGGCGGTGCTGTTCTATACGCAGACGAAGACCATCACATCGCGCTGGTTCGAGGACGACGTTTCCACCGGCGTCAACACAACCATCCGGCTGCAGTAGCAGGGAAGCCGGCGATGGACTTCGACCTGAACGAGGATCAGCTCGCCTTCCAGCACACGGCGCGCGAATTCGCCGAACACGAATTCGCGCCCTTTGCGGCCGAGTGGGACGAGGCTCGGCATTTTCCGCGCGATGCGATCCGCAAATCCGGTGAACTGGGCTTCTGCGGGCTCTATGTGCCGGCGGAATTTGGCGGCGTGGGATTGTCGAGGCTTGACGCGACCATTGTTTTCGAGGAGCTGGCGAGCATCTGCCCATCCACAACGGGATTCATCACGATCCACAACATGGCGACCTGGATGGTGACCACGTTCGGCTCGCAGGAGCTTGCGGCGTACTGGGGGCCACGTCTTGCCAGCGGCAGCGCACTGGCATCGTATTGCCTGACGGAGCCCGGGGCCGGGTCTGATGCGGCATCGCTGCGCACCACGGCGCGCATGGAACGCGATGGCTTTGTGGTGAATGGCAGCAAGTCGTTCATTTCGGGCGCAGGGGAGACGGACGTGCTGGTTCTCATGGCACGCACGGGCGGACCCGGCGCGCCGGGCGTTTCCGCGCTGCTGGTTCCGGCGGACAGCCCGGGTATCCAGTATGGAAAGAAGGAAACCAAGATGGGCTGGAACAGCCAGCCAACGCGCACCATCAGCTTTGACAACGTGCGCGTGCCGGCGGGCAATCTGCTTGGCGAGGCGGGCAGCGGCTTCAGGATAGCGATGAAGGGGCTCGATGGCGGGCGCATCAATATCGCCACCTGCTCGATCGGCGCCGCGCAAGGCGCATTGCGTGTGGCACATCGATACATGCATGAGCGGGAGCAGTTCGGCAAACCTCTGGCGGATTTCCAGGCGCTGCAGTTCAAGCTGGCCGATATGGCTACCGAACTGGTGGCGGCCAGGCAGATCGTGCGGCTTGCAGCGTCGAAGCTCGACGCTTGCGATGCCGAGGCTTCGGTCTACTGCGCCATGGCCAAGCGCCTGGCCACCGACGTGGGCTTCAACGTCTGCAACGAGGCCCTGCAGATTCACGGCGGCTACGGTTATCTCCGCGACTATCCGCTGGAGCGGTTGCTGCGTGATGCACGCGTGCATCAGATCCTTGAAGGCACGAATGAAATCATGCGCGTGATCGTCGCCCGCAGGCTGTTGCAGGACAACGCAACGGAGGTGATCCGATGAGCGACGCCATGGAACGCGATACGCCCGTAGTGATCTCGACAATCGAGACGGCCAGCGGTCATCTGTTCGGCCGCGTGACACTCAACGCCCCCGATAGTCTCAATGCGTTGACCATGGCGATGGTCGAGCGGATCGATCCTCAGATGGAGCGGTGGGCGGTTGACTCGCGCGTTGTCGGCGTCCTGCTGGACGGCGTGGGCGAAAAGGCATTCTGCGCTGGCGGCGACATTGTCGGGCTATATCGCTCGATCAAGGCCGTGGCGCCTGGTGAAGTGCCGCGCGAGGCAGCCGCATTCTTCGCGCGTGAATATCGCCTGGATTACCGCATCCATCGGTTTCCAAAGCCTGTTCTCTGTTGGGGAACGGGCATTGTGATGGGCGGCGGGATTGGCTTGCTGGCCGGTGCATCGCACCGCGTTGCGACGCAAACCACGCGCATGGCGATGCCGGAAGTCGCGATCGGGCTGTATCCGGACGTGGGCGGGAGCTGGGTGTTGTCGCGCATGCCCGGCAAGGCGGGCATGTTCCTTGGGCTGACCGGGATGTCGCTGAACGTCACTGACGCGCTATATGCGGGACTGGCAACGCACGCGGCACATTCCGGCCAACGAGGCATGCTGCTCGAAACGATTGCAGCCGCGCCATGGCACGGCGATGCCGATGCCGATGCAGCCCGATTGGACAGCTTGCTCGCGGCATTGCAGAACGGCCTGGAGCTACCCGAGTCCGCGCTGAAGACGCATGCTGCCCGGATCGACGCATTGATCGGCGACCACGACGATCTCCATCAGATCGTCAGGCGGCTGAAGGCCCTGAACGACGACACGGATCCATGGCTGGCGAAGGCTGCAAGCGCCGTTGCCAGTGCTTCGCCAACGTCTCTGGCACTCACGTATGCGATGCAACAACGCGCCCGCGACATGTCGCTGGCGGAAGTCTTCAGGCTGGAATGGCAGGCATCGCTCGGTTGCTGTACGCATCAGGATTTTCCGGAAGGGATTCGGGCCTTGCTGATCGACAAGGACAAGCGACCGCAGTGGAAGCCCGCCACGCTTGAAGCGGTGACACCAGAACACATTGCAAACCATCTCGCGCCGCTGCATGGCGGCGCGCATCCCCTGGCCGATCTGGCCTGAACGAGGAGACATCGATGTCCAGCAGCACCCGTATTGCCTTTATCGGACTCGGAAACATGGGCGCGCCCATGGCGGTGAACCTGCATCGCGCGGGATTCGACGTCACGGCATTCGACCTCGGTGCCGACGCGCTGGCCCGTGTTCGCTCGGAGGGCCTGAACACGGCAAGTTCGGCGCGAACCGCCGTGGATGGCGCTTCGATCGTGATCTCGATGCTGCCGAACAGCCGGCATGTGGAATCGCTCTACCTTGGGAGCGATGGACTGCTGCCGGTGCTCGAGGCCGGCACACTGATTGTCGATTGCAGCACGATCGCACCCGCATCCGCGAAGAAGGTCGCCATGGCCGCGGCGGAAAGTCGACTTGAGATGATCGATGCACCGGTCTCCGGGGGAACGGCCGGCGCGGCTGCGGGAACCCTGACGTTCATCGTCGGCGGCACCGAGGGCGCATTGGCAAGGGCCAGGCCAGCGCTCGACGCGATGGGCAAGAACATCTTCCATATGGGCGCATCGGGCGCCGGTCAGGTGGCAAAGCTCTGCAACAACATGGCGCTCGGCGTGATCATGGCCGTGACTGGCGAGGCCCTGGCACTGGGCACTTCACATGGGCTCGATGCGGGCACGCTGTCGCGGATGATCGCTGTCAGCACGGGACGAAGCTGGGCGACGGAAGTCTGCAACCCATGGCCCGGCGTGCTTGAGAACGCGCCGTCCTCGCGTGGCTACACAGGCGGCTTTGGCAACGACCTCATGCTGAAGGATCTGGGCCTGGCGGTGGAGGCGGCGATGTCAGTGGGCGCCACGGTTCCGCTTGGCGAGCTCGCACGTAACCTGTACTCGTTGAACCATCGCTCGGGGCGGGGCGGGCTGGATTTTTCCAGTGTAATCAGGCTGTACACGGAAGAGGCGGACGACGACCGGCGCGCCTGACGCCGCATTCGTCGCAAACTGGCAACACTTCGACCCCTTCCGTTACTTTTTCTTTCGCGCCGCACGCAAACGATAAGCATTAGCATTTACATTCTTGGCCTTCGCAGGTTTTTGCTACAAGGAAGGTCAGTCATGAAATCGAGCCGCTGCGGCGTTTCTCGCCCTGCTCCCAGGATCGCGCTTTGCGCAACAGCAGTGGCTGTTACCGCACTTTGCATGACGCCGCCTCGGGCCGAGGCGCAGCAGAGCGATGAGTCATCGGGGCAAAGCGGCAACGCCGAGCGTGTTCTGGAAACGGTCCAGGTGTCGGGAAACTGGCTCGGGACCGGGCTGCAGAACAGCGTGAAGACCTTCCCGGGCGCGCGCACGGTGGTCAGTGAGCAGCAGATCGAGCAGAGTGGCGCGCAGAGTATCGGCGACGTCATGCGCCGCATCCCGGGCGTGCAATCGACCGACAACTCCGGCACCGCCGGCAGCGCCGTTTCGCTCAATATCGGTGTGCGCGGGCTGACTGGTCGCTATACGCCGCGCTCCACGGTGCTTCTCGACGGCATTCCGATGGCCGTGGCGCCTTACGGCCAGCCGCAGCTGTCGTTCGCGCCGGTGAGCCTGGGCAATATCGAATCGATCGACGTGGTGCGCAGCGGCGGCGCGGTGCGCTACGGCCCGCAGAACGTTGGCGGCATCATCAACTTCAACACCAAGCCAATCCCGACCGGCCCCGGCATCACCGGCGAGGCCTCGGTCCGCGAGAACATTTACACCGAGGGCGGCGGCAGCAACACCCAGTACAACGCGTTCGTGGGCACCACGCTCGATAGCGGCCTGGGCCTGGCGCTGTTGTACTCGGGCATGACCGGCCGCGAATGGCGCAAGGGCAGCGACGACGACGTCCACGACCTGGCCGTGAAGTTCGCCTACGACATCACCCCGACCCAACAGGTCTACGGCAAGGTGAGCTACTACGACGTCAAGTCGCGCACGCCGGGCGGCCTGACCGTCGCGCAATTCAACGCCGATCCGTTCCAGAACACGCGGCCGAACGACTACTGGAGCGGCAACCGCTACGGCTTCGACCTCGGCTACGTGAACACGATTTCCGCGAATCAGGAATTCGAGATCCGCACGTTCTTCAACGACAGCTATCGCCAGAGCACGCTGCAGCAGAGCGCCACCGTGATCGCGCACCAGCCGCGCAACTACACCACGTTCGGCATCGAACCGCGCTTCACGCAACGCGTGGCGCTGGGCCCGACCACGCACGACATCACGGTCGGCTACCGCTACATCCGCGAGCGCGGCGACGACAACACGTACAACCAGAACCTCATCACCGGCGTGAAGGCCGCGACCACGACGTTCGACAATGCCACGGACGCCCACGCCGTCTACATCGACGACCGCATCGCGTATGGCAACTGGCGCATCGTGCCGGGCGTGCGCTTCGAGCATATCGACACCACACGCCAGCAGCGCGGCACCACGACGCAGTGGGATAGCCTGAACAACAAGGCGCTGCCGTCGGTCAACGTGTCGTACCTGGTGAACAATGCGTGGACCGTGTTTGCCGACTACAGCACGTCGTTTGGCCCGGTGCAGAATACCCAGCTGAATTCCCAGACGCCGAACAATCCGCTGCAGCCGGAAGTGGCGAAGACGTTCGAAGTGGGTACGCGCTGGACCGACAACAACATCAAGGCTGAACTGACGGCCTTCAAGATCAAGTTCGACAACCAGATTCTGCAGGTGCCGGGCCTGTTCCCGGCCACGTTCCAGAACATCGGCGCCACCGACCATGATGGCGTGGAAGCGGCGATCGACTACGCGTTCGACCGCGGCAGCCTGCTGGGCGGCCTGAACCTGTACGCCAACTACACATACACGCGCGCGATCCAGAAGTCGGGCACCACGGCGGGCCTGGATGTGCCGTTCTACTCGCGCACGACCGATACCATCGGCGCACGCTACGACTGGCACAGCTGGACGTTCAACGTCTCGACCACGCACCAGAGCAAGCAGTACGCGGATCTGGCCAACACGGTGGCGGAGTCCGCGGACGGCAGCAATGGGCTGATCCCGGGCTTCCGGACGTGGAACATCCAGGCGATGTTCAAGGTGCCGCAGCGCAAGAACACCGATATCGCGATCGGCATCAACAACCTGTTCGACAAGCGCTACTACACGCGTACGACCGACAGCAACGCCGGCCGACTGGTTGGCGCGCCGCGCATGGTCTACATCCAGGCGCGTGCTGCGTTCTGATGACCGTGTGAGTCGCTGAGGGGCGTCCATCTACCGTCCCTCGGCGCCGACTGCCGACAACTGCCCGGTCATTTCCCGGAAGGCATACCAACCCGCGCCCCTGTATTGGGCGCGGGTTTTGCGTTTCTGATGCGAGTGTTCACGGGTCTCGCTGCCGCCGTTTCACCGCATCGAGGAAAATCCGCGCCGGGGTTGTGACGGTAAACTGTCGCGACGAAGGCGACATCGCCGTGCCGTTTGGTGGCGACAAGGCGTCGGGATTCGGCAGGGCGGAATACCGGTCGTCACTTCGTCATTAGTCGTCAACTACTCTCATCGGGGAAGCAGGTGTTGCGTTCCCGTTCGATGAACAACTGTAAGTGCTGTCATGCAAGGCAAGAGAAAAGCAACGCTGATTGGGCTGACCGCAGTTCTGCTATGGAGCTCGATCGTCGGCCTGATTCGTGGTGTGAGCGAAAGCTTCGGCGCCACCGGCGGCGCCGCCCTGATTTACACAGTCGGCGCGATATTGCTGTCTTTCACCGTCGGATTCACGAAGGTTCGGCAATTCTCCGGGCGATACCTGTTCTGGGGCAGCATCCTGTTCGTTGCCTACGAGCTTTGCCTGTCCCTGTCGATCGGCTATGCGAACAGCGGCAGGCAAGCCATTGAGGTTGGGATGGTCAACTACCTGTGGCCGAGCTTCACGATGCTGGCCGCCATTGCGTTCAACAAGCAGAAGTCCAATCTGCTGATCGTGCCGGGCTTCGCGGTAGCCGTTGTCGGAATCTGTCTAGTACTCGGCGGAGATCAGGGCCTGGACATCGCAGGCATGGTCGGGAATATCAAGACGAATCCGCTCAGCTATGGACTAGCCTTCTTTGGTGCGTTGATCTGGGCAGCCTATTGCACGGTGACCAGCAGGATGGCTGGCGGCAAGAATGGCATCACGCTGTTCTTCACATTGACGGCGCTGGCATTGTGGCTGAAGTACTTCACGACGGAAGACGGCGCGATGGGAATGAGCTATCACGGGATCATCTATCTCGCGATGGCAGCGTCAGCCATGGGGTTCGGCTATGCCGCATGGAATGTGGGCATTCTGCATGGGAACGTGACCATTCTTGCCGGCGCGTCGTATTTCATCCCCGTGCTGTCCGCGGCCCTGGCGGCCGTGCTGTTGCAAGCACCGCTTTCGCTCGCATTCTGGAAGGGCGCCGCCATGGTTTGCGCCGGCTCCATTCTTTGCTGGTTTGCGACACGAGGGCAGAGTGCGAAGCCAGCACCGTCAGCACGTTCTCGCCAGAGTTAGCGACCCCGGCCGATCGAACGGAGCAAGCGCTCGCCGGCTGTGGTGATCTGTATCGCGTTGCGCTCGGCGTTCCGGGATTCAAGACGGACCAATTGGCGTTCGACCAGGGTGCCGATATCGTCTGGGTCCAGTTCTCCGTGCCGCTCTGAGTTGCTGAGAATCAGCAAGGCTGCGAATTCATGAGGACTTAGCATCTCGATTGCCCCTTGTGTTGCGTTGCCTGGCGTGGCTTGCGGCGCGGGCATGTGCATGCCGTGGTGGCCGCTCGTCTCCGAATCTTCTAGTTCGTTAAACGACTATAGTCACGCCGCCGGCGGCTGCGGGGGCCGAGACAGGCCCGGTTGAGCAGGGTCAATTTGTGATGTGGCGGCGTCGCCGTCCAACTCGTCTGCGTTGGGAGAATTCGCAGGAGGGAGACGCAAAAAAACGCGCCGGTGCGATCAGGCATCGGCGCGTCAGGAATCAAGGGACCCGCGAGAAGCAGGATTGGCCGCGCAGCCTAATCCGCGCGCTCGGAGCGCACCAGCAATACGGGTTTGTTGGTCTTTGCGATCACGCCTTCCGAGACGCTGCCCATGATCAGCCGCTTCATGCCGCGCCGGCCATGCGTACCCATGACGATGAGATCGGCGCTCCATTCGTCCGCCTGGGCGACGATCGTCGAGGAGATCTGCCCAGGTGCAACGGGCCTCTCGATCAGTTCGGTGATGCAGCGGATACCGGCCTCGTTCAGTTTCCGCGCCGCCGAGGCCAGCGCCTGCTGCCCGACGCTGATCAAGCCGCGCAGCACGTCATTGGGGTCGATATAGCTGGTTTCGAAGAACAGATCGCTGTCGTCCACGACAAAGATGGCCTTCACTTCGGCATTCGTGGCCCTGGCCATGTACTGCGCCTGCGAGATGGCGAGTTCCGAAGAGGGGCCGCCGTCAACGGCGAGAAGGATGCGCTGGTACATGAGAGTGTCCTCTGTCTGGATCGGGGGGCGGATGCGGTCGAAAACCCGAGAGGCATCCTTGATCTCAGGGTAGGCCGTTCGGGCGCGCCGCGTTTGCGTTACATCAAACGGGCATGGCCGCCGAGCTCAGAACAACAAGAGCCGCATACGCCATATATGTAGAGATCTCTACAGCATTGAAGATTAGTCTATGGGTTCCTATGATGTGCCCATGACCCCCGCCTCCGATGCCTGGAACCTGCTGATCGTCAGCCTGCCGACCTCCGGCGCCACCGCGCGCATGCGGATCTGGCGCGCCCTCAGAAACCTCGGCTGCGCCGCGCTGCGCGACGGCGCCTACCTGTTGCCGGCAGGTCAGGAGCACGTGGCACAGCTACGCAAGCTGGCCGACGAAACGCTGCAGGAAGGCGGTCAAGCCTGGCTGTTGCATGTGAACGCCCATGATCCGGACGAGGCCGCTGCCTACCGTGACCTGTTTGACCGGGGGGCCGACTACGGCGAACTGCTGGCGGCACTCTCTGAATCCCGCGCCACCCTGGCCGGGCTGAACGGGACCGAACTGAGCCGGCTGCTGCGCCGGCACGGGCGGGTGTACGAATCCATTCGGCATATCGACTTCTTTCCCAATGAGGCATCGGCCCGCGCCGAGGCGCAGTGGCAGGATTTCGCCGGCGCCATCGAGACCCTTCAATCCCCCGGGGAGCCGCATCCGCTGGCGGACGGCATCGCCCGACGGGACCCGATGCAGTATCAGGGCCGATTGTGGGCAACACGCCGCCGCCTGTGGGTGGACCGCGTGGCGAGTGCATGGCTGATCCAGCGATTCATCGACCCGCATGCCCGTTTCGTGTGGCTCGACACGCCGGCTGATTGCCCGGCCGACGCGCTCGGCTTCGACTTCGACGGCGCCACGTTCACACACGTCGGCGACCGGGTTTCCTTCGAGGTGTTGCTGGCGAGCTTCGGCCTGGAAACCGACCGCGGCCTGCGCCGCCTGGGCGCGATGGTGCATTCGCTCGACGTCGGCGGCGTGGCGGTGCCGGAAGCCAGCGGCTTCGAAGCCATGCTGGCGGGGGCTCGTGAACGGCTGGCCCACGATGACGCGCTGCTGGCCGAGACGGGGCAGGTGCTCGACTCCCTGTATACCCATTTCTCCGCAAGCGGAAGACCCTGATTCGAGTGTTCAAGGAACATCCATGTCCGATACGCAGCAAGCCGGTCTTCCCCAGGTGCCGACCGCCGAGCAGCCTGGCTACACGCTCTGGCACCTCGTGCTCTATTTCATTCGTCTTGGGACGTTCGGCTTCGGCGGCCCGGTGGCGCTGACGGGCTACATGCACCGCGACCTGGTGGACCGGCGCCAATGGATCACGGATGCCGACTACAAGGAAGGGCTGGCCCTCGCGCAACTGGCGCCCGGACCACTGGCTGCCCAGCTCGCGATCTATCTGGGCTACGTGCATTACCGCATTCGTGGCGCCACCCTTGTCGGAATCGGCTTTGTGCTGCCATCGTTCCTGATGGTCATCGCACTAGGCTGGGCCTATGTCCGCCTCGGCGGATTGTCGTGGATGCAGGCGGTGTTCTATGGCGTGGGCGCGGCGGTCATCGGCATCATCGCGATCAGCGCCTGGAAGCTCACCATGAAGAGCGTGGGCAAAGACAAGCTGCTTTGGGCGATCTACCTGATTCTCGTCGCCGTGACGGTTGTGACGGAATCGGAGGTCGCGTGGCTGTTCCTTGCGGCCGGCTTCGTGAACTGGTTCTGGCGCGCGCCGCCCAGGTGGCTGCACCAGGGCGGCGGGGTCAATGCGCTGGCCGCCGTTCAGTTGCCAGCGGCCGGCGGCATGTTCAGCACGATGGACTGGCCGCTGCTGACGCAGATCGGCGTGTTCTTTGCCAAGGCTGGGGCGTTCGTGTTCGGCTCGGGCCTGGCCATCGTGCCCTTCCTCTACGGCGGCGTTGTCACGGATTTCCACTGGCTAAACGACAAGCAGTTTGTCGATGCCGTAGCCGTGGCGATGATCACGCCCGGGCCTGTGGTGATCACCGTTGGCTTCATCGGCTACCTGGTCGCCGGTCTGCCGGGCGCTTGCGTTGCGGCGCTGGCGACATTCCTGCCGTGCTACCTGTTCACCATTCTGCCTGCACCGTACTTCAAGAAGTACGGCAAGCTGCCTGCCATCCTTGCCTTTGTCGATGGCGTCACCGCGGCCGCGGTCGGCGCCATCACCGGTGCGGTGATCGTGCTGGCCAAGCGTTCCATTGTCGATGTGCCGACGATATTGCTTGCGCTTGGCACCGCGGCACTGCTGCTCAGGTTCAGGAAGCTGCCGGAGCCCGTCATCGTCGCCGGGGCGGCGCTGATCGGACTGGCTGTATATCCCTTGCTGCATCAATAGGCTGGCAAGCGCTGGCGCGATGTCATGATGCGACGCCCCCACACGGATCCGATGGCCGCCCCGGGCCACGACTGGTTCGCGCGGCTCGTCTTGCCCGCCGGCGTTCGCCCGGACGCCTTGCTGCTGCTCGTCGGGCGTGCGCTACGCGGTGTCTGCGACGGCTTTACCGCGGTGCTGTTGCCGGCGTACCTGCTCGCGCTTGGCTTCGGCCCGTTGGCCGTCGGCATCATCAGCAGTGCCACGCTTGTGGGTTCGGCGCTGGCGACGATCCTGGTCGGCGTTGCCGGCCATCGCTACCCGCAGCGCCGCATGCTGATGCTGGCGGCGTGCATGATGGCGGCAACCGGCATGGGCTTTGCCGGACTCTCATCGCTGTGGCCGCTCTTGCTTGTCGCCTTTGTCGGCACGCTCAATCCTGGCTCCGGCGATGTCAGCCTGTTCCTGCCGCTGGAGCTGGCACGGCTGGCGGACTCTGCCACCCCTGCATCCCGGACGGCATTGTTCGCGCGCTACAGCCTGGTCGGCGGACTATCCGCTGCATTGGGAGCGCTGGCGGCGGCGTTGCCCGATCTGCTGGTGCTCCGTGCAGGCCTGTCATCCCTCACCGCCATGCGGTCGATGTTCGTCGTCTACGCGCTGACCGGTGCCGCGCTCTGGTTTCTCTATCTCCGGCTGCCAGCCCCGGATCAGCACGCAACGCCCGCGACGACGCCCCTCGGCCCATCGCGCGGGATTGTGATTCGGCTCGCGCTGCTTTTCAGCGTGGATGCCTTTGCCGGCGGCCTGGTGGTGAACGCGCTGCTATCGCTTTGGCTGATGCAGCGCTTTGGTCTTTCCCCGGGATCGGCGGGGCAGTTCTTTTTCTGGGCCGGGCTGCTGAGCGCCGCGTCGCAACTGGTTGCCGTGCCGCTGGCGCAGCGCTTCGGCTTGCTGAACACCATGGTGTTCACGCATATCCCATCCAGCCTCTGCCTGATCGCCGCCGCATTCTCGCCGACGCTGATACCCGCGCTCGCGCTACTGCTCGTGCGCAGCGCGCTATCTCAAATGGACGTACCGACGCGCACGGCCTATGTGATGGCGATTGTCACGCCAGCGGAGCGTCCGGCGGCAGCGAGCCTCACAGCGGTGCCCAGAAGCCTTGCCGCCGCGCTCGGGCCGACGATTGCCGGCGCGCTGCTCGTGATGGGCTGGCCTGCGGCGCCATTGGTGGCCTGTGGGGTGCTCAAGATTGCTTACGACCTCGCGTTGTTCCGCGCGTTTCGCCATATCGAGCCATCCGGTTGACCGGATGTCGACCCAAGGCCATGATAGCCACGACATTTTCAGGGGGGGAGAGCATGAAGAAGGCTTCGACCGGGGATCAGTCGGCATCCGGGCTGATTGACGAAAGAATTGCCGAGCTCGGGGACTGGCGCGGGGAGACCTTGAGCAGGATGCGCAAGCTCATCAGGGAAGCAGACCCGGACGTGGTGGAGGAGTGGAAGTGGATGGGCACTCCCACATGGTCACACGATGGGATCCTCTGCACTGGCGAGTCCTACAAGGAGAAAGTGAAGCTGACCTTCGCGAAGGGGGCGTCGTTGAAGGACCCGGCCAAGCTCTTCAACGCGAGCCTCGACGGGAACACAAGGCGCGCAATCGACATCCTCGAGGGGGAGGAGGTCGACGCGGACGCATTCAAGGCACTCATCCTTGCCGCCGTCGCCCTGAACGCATCCGGTGGCAAGGCAGGCCCGAAGCGAGCGAAGTAGGCTGCGGGGTGCCCGCGCGCTCTGGCCGAGGCGGCGGGAAAACAAGCGGCAAAACGGGGGGCGAGCTAGGGTTCGAGAATTTCGCTGATCCGGGCCAGCGCGGTCAGCGTGTGGTCAAGGTGTTCGCGCATGGCGCGGGACGCCTCGTCGTTGCGCTCCCGCTCCAGCAGCTCCAGGATGTGCAAATGCTGCTTCGCATGTTCCTCATACCGAACCCGGTCGCGCATGGAGCGGTAAGACAGCAGCCGGCGCACGCGATTGACTCGCCGGATGGTGTCGATGAAGAACGGATTGCCGGAGGCCTCGACCAGCGATTCATGAAACCGGACGCCACGATCGTGCAACTGGTCCACGGTATCCGTCTCGATGCCACCGTTGAGCAGGTGGAGTTCCGCGGCGCGCAGTCTTTCGATGGTGCGTGGTTCGAGTCGATAGCCAGGTTCAAGCAAGGCAGCCGGTTCCAGCGCCAGCCGCATCCGGTATGACTGGAGCAGCGAGTCGGGCGTGGTCAGCATGGTGGAGAATTCCCAGCCGTAGCCGGGTTTGCGTTCTCCCCAGCCTTCCTGCGCAATGCGCTTGAATACGGCGTTGAGCTGCGTGGTGGTCAGCCCGTAGCGGGACTTGATGGCCTGCTCCGATACCTCGGTCGGCAGCGTGCCTTTCAGGAGGTCCTCCGCAATCTGGAAGTAGGCGGCGCCGACCACATCCGGCTCCGTCAGGCCCAGTTGCGAGGCCAGCTCCGCTGCCGGCGTGGCGACCGGCTGAGCCAGGAAGAATCCACGATTCTTCTCGCGCGTGAGAATGCCCTTCTCGTGCAGCAGCGCGAGCGCTTCATTGACGGGGGAGCGCGAGACGCGCAGCTTGTCCGCAAGCATTTGCGCCGGAAGGTGGGCGCCCACCGGCAGCCGCTCGGTCTGGATCAGTTCGACGATCTGCGTCGCGATGGATCTGTCGTGATTCATGATGTCTGACCCGCTGGCGGAGGGGCCATCATGCCGTGGCAATCGCCCCCCCCTGTTGTGCCAGCGTCTTTTGCAAGATCGATGGGATGACGCCACCGCGCCGCAGCAGATCGACTTCAAGCCGGGTTTCCACGGCGGCGGTGGCCTCGAATTCCTCCACCGTGCCGTCCCGGCGCACAACGCTGACCGGCACCTTGCAGCGTGGCGAGAGGTCTTGCGCATCCGCGCGGATATGGACCTTGTCTCCAGGCTGGATGGCCAGTGCCTGCGGGTTGACGCCCGACGGCATGCGTAACGGCAGGATGCCCATGCCGATCAGGTTGGAGCGGTGGATTCTCTCGAAGCTTACCGCAATCACTGCGCGGATCCCCAAAAGGCGCTGACCCTTGGCGGCCCAGTCGCGCGACGAGCCGGTGCCATAGCGTTCGCCGGCGATCAGCACCACCGATTCGCCTTCCTGGCGGTAACGTTGCGCCACTTCGAAGATCGGCTGGATGTCGCCGCTCGGCACGTGCACGGTATGTGCGGTGGGCACATCCGGCCGCAGCAGGTTGACCAGCGTCTTGTTGTAGAACGCCGCGCGCATCATGACTTCCCAGTTGCCACGGCGCGATGCGAAGACGTTCAGGTCGTTCCGGTCGTCGCCCCGGCTGACGAGGAAGTCGGCCACGAAGCTGTCTTTCGGGATCGCACTGGCCGGGGAGATATGGTCGGTCGTGATGTCGTCACCGAGCACCAGCAGCGGCCACGCGTCGTAGTCACCCAGCTGCGAGCCCTGATCGAGCGCGGCAAACGGGGGCCGGCGCAACGCGGTCGATCGCTCGTTCCACGGATAGCGCGCCGCATCGGGCGACGGCAGGGCGGCCCACACCGGGTTGCGCGAAGCGACCGCAAATGCGCGGCGGTAGTCGGCAGGGTCCGATCCGGCGGCCACGGCTGCCGCCACTTCTTCGCGCGAGGGCCACAGGTCCTTGAGGAATACAGGGGTGCCATCGGCGGCAATCTGTACCGGGTCCCGGCTCAGGTCGCGCTCGGCGTCACCGGCCAGCGCAAAGGCCACCACGAGCGGCGGCGACATGATGAAGCCGAGGTTCAGGTCGGGATGGATGCGGCCCGGGAAATTGCGGTTGCCTGACAGCATGGCGACGGGCCACGCCGAACCCTCCGCCAGCGCGTCGCGGATCTCCGGCGTCAGCGGGCCCGAGTTTCCGATGCAGGTGGTGCAGCCGAAGCCGACGATGTCGAATCCTACCGCCGACAGGTCATCGATCAGGCCGCTCCGTTCCAGATAACTGGCTGCGGCGGGCGATCCGGGGGCCAGCGAGGTCTTGATCCACGGCGCCACCGACAGACCCAGCGCCCGCGCCTTGCGGGCCACGAGGCCGGCGGCCGTCAGCAGGGCCGGATCCGACGTGTTGGTGCAGCTCGTGATGGCGGCGATGGCCACGGGGTAGCGGGGCATATCGACGCGCTGCCGGCCTGCGAACGGAAACTTCGCCAACGCCGCGGCGGTATCGGCGTAGGAGAGCAGGTCTTGCGGCCGCCGGGGACCGGCCACATGCATGCCGATGCGGGCGAGATCCACGTCGATCACGCGCGTGTAGCGCGGCGTGGCGTGCGGGTCGAACCACAGGCCGGTGCGGCGCGCGTATTCGCCGGCAAGCGTCACGTTCTCCGCGCTGCGTCCCGTGGTCCGCAGGTAGGCCAGTGTCTGGTCGTCGATCGGGAAGAAGCCGGTGGTTGCGCCGTACTCGGGCGCCATGTTGGCCACCACGGACCGGTCGCCGGCCGAGAGCGTGGCAACGCCGGGCCCGAAGAATTCCACGAACTCGCCAGATACGCCGATGGCGCGCAGTCGCTGCGTGACCGTCAGCGCGAGATCCGTCGCCAGCACGCCCGGCGCCAGCGCATTGACGAGCCGGACGCCGATGACATCGGGAATCCGCTGCATGACGGGCATGCCGAACATCACCGTCTGGGCCTCAAGCCCGCCCACCCCCCAACCGAGCACGCCGATGCCGTTGATCATCGGCGTATGGCTGTCTGTGCCGATCAGCGTGTCCGGGACGGCCCAGCGCTCGCCGTCGCGCTGCTGCGTGGTGACCACCGTGGCAAGTTGCTCGAGGTTGATCGTATGCATGATGCCCGTGCCCGGCGGGTGAATGCGCACACCGCGAAGCGCCTTCGATGCCCAGCGCAGGAAGCTGTAGCGCTCGGCATTGCGCTGGCTTTCGATCTCCAGGTTCACACCTGCCGCGTCCGGCCGGGCAAACGCTTCCACGGCGAGCGAGTGATCGACAGACGAATCCACCGGCAACACCGGATTGAGCGCCGTGGCATCGGCCCCGGCTTCGGCAAGGGCGTCGCGCATCGCGGCGATGTCGACCAGCGCAGGGGTGCTCGTGGTGTCGTGCATCAGCACCCGGCCCGGCTGGAATGCGATTTCCGCCTCGCTGGTGCCCGCGTCCAGCCACGCAACGATGGTGGCGATGGCCTCCGCGCGCTCCTCGCCATCCATGTTCCGCGCCACATTTTCGATCAGCAGACGCAGGACCACGGGTAGCCGCGCGAGTGAGTTGCCCAGCATCGCCGGCAGATCCACGTAGCGATAAGTGACGCCGTCAGCGCAAAACTGACCTTCGATGGGGCGGTAGGTGTTTTCCATGGCTGAAGTTTGCATAAGTTTACGTAAAAATGCAATCAAGTGGAAGCCCTAATGATCCACGGAATACAAGGAGACAACCCGTGAATCCATCCGATCCCTCCCTCCCCCCGGCTGAACCAGCGCCGAACCTCCAGCGCCGCCGCCTGCTTGGCGGGGCGGTTGCCATGTCCGCTGTCTCGGCATTCGCACTGCCCGCGACTGCAGCGAACGCCGCCGCGCCGGGGAGCCAGACCATATCCAAAGGAAAGAACATGTACGCATACGTAGGATCGAGAACCACCCGTGAACGCAACGCGCGCGGCGACGGCATCAGCGTGTTCCGCGTCGACACGGAAACAGGCGCGCTGCAACTGACGCAGCTCGTCAAGGATCTCGTCAATCCGTCATTCCTGGCGTTGAGCCGCAATGGCGAGCGCCTTTACACCGTGCACGGCGACCTCAGCGACATCAGCGCCTTTGCTGTCGACAAGGCCACGGGCAAGCTCGAGTTCATCAATCGCCAGAGCACCCACGGCAAGAATCCGGTTCACCTGGCGATCGATCCGACCGGCAGGCACGTGGTGGTGTCCAACCACATTGGCGCGAGCCTCGCTGTGCTGCCGCTGCAGGCCGACGGGGCGCTCGGCGAAATGACGCAACTGGTCAAGCTCGACGGACCGATCGGCCCGCATCGCGTGGAGCAGAAGCAGGCCAAGCCTCACTTCAATCCGTTCGATCCGAGCGGCCAGTTCGTCGTGGTGCCGGACAAGGGGCTCGACCGGACCTTCACCTTCCGCTTTGCCGACGGCAAGCTTTCGCCGGCTTCGCCGGGCTTCGTGGAATCCCGCGAAACGGCCGGCCCGCGCCACATCGCCTTCCACCCCAATGGCCGCTTCGGCTACGTCGTCAACGAACTCGATTCGACGGTCACCACGTACGCCTATGACGCGAAGACCGGGGCGCTGACCCCGCGGCAGATCGTCTCCAGCCTGCCCGATACGTTTACGGGCAACAGCCGCGCGTCGGAGATCGAAGTCGATGCGAGCGGGCGATTTGTGTACGCCTCCAATCGCGGCGACGACAGCATCGCCGTGTTCCAGATCGACGCCGCCACGGGCCATCTGCGTTTCATCGGCGCCGATCCGTCGCAGGGCCGCACGCCGCGCTTCTTCGCCTCCGCCCCGGGCGGCCGCTTCATGTACGTGCTGAACGAGGACAGCGATTCGATCGTGGCCATGCACATCGACAAGACCAGCGGGCGACTCAAACCAACCGGCTTCAGTGTGCAATCCGGCAGCCCCGTCTGCATGGTCTTCTCGGTGTAGCCGCAAACACGGTACAGCCGGGCGCGAACCAGACCGGCGCGCTGCCCGGCATGCGCCACAAGTTCCAGATCCGACAGAAGGAGACACCATCATGCAACCTAGCGCTCAGCGGCCGTTGTTCAAGTGGCTCGCCGCCGCATCCATCGTTACCGCTTCCGGTGCCGCGTTCGCCCAGGCGGGCACCTACCCGACCAGGCCCGTGACGATTGTCGTGCCGTTCTCCGCAGGCGGAGGCGTCGACGCCATGGCCCGCGTGCTTGCGGAGAAGCTCAGGACCGTGCTCGGGCAATCCGTGGTGATCGAGAACAAGGGCGGTGGCAGCGGCATGATCGGCGCACAGGCCGTGGTCAAGGCTCCCGCCGATGGCTACACGTTGCTGATGGGTTCGGCTGGCGAGACGGCGGTCAATCCGTTCGTCTTCAAGAGTCGCATGCAATATGCGCCGCAGACGGACCTGATGCCAATCAGCCTGGTGGTCAAGGTGCCCAATGTCGTGGTGGTGAATCCGACGCTGCCGTACAAGACGGTGGATGAACTTATCGCGTACGCGAAGGCGAACCCGGGCAAGGTGCGGTATGGCACGAGTGGGGTGGGCAATCCCCAGCATTTGTCCGGCGAGCTGATGGCGCGGCAGGCGAATGTCGAGCTTACCCACGTGCCGTACCGTGGCGCATCGAACCAGTTGCTGGATGTCATCGGCGGCAATATCGAGATGACGTTCGTGAGTCTGGCGGGGGCACGGCAGTTCATCAAGGATGGCAAGGTCCGGGCCATTGGCATCACCTCTCCGGGAAAGAGCGCGCTGGCACCGGATATTCCGGCAGTCTTCGACTCCGCAAGCCTCAAGGGCTATAGCCTGGAGAACTGGTTCGGACTCTTTGCTCCCAAAGGAACGCCCGCGCCGATCGTCGCCCGCCTGAACGCCGCGGTGCTCGAGTCACTGAAAGATCCGACGCTGGCCGCAAAGCTGAAGGATTTGGGCGGAAGCCCGAGTCCGATGTCGCCGGAGCAGTTCAGGGATTTCATCAAGCAGGAGTCGGCGAAGTTTGGCCGCATCGTGGAAGAGGCGAAGATCACACCTGACAACTAAGCCAGGCGACCCGCCCGCTGCTCTGCAAGGCGGGTGCCGACGAGAGGGCTGGCGAGTGGTCGTCCACGACACAAGCCAGCCATTGGCCTCCGGATGACCCACGACACAAGATTGCCGGTTCACCGCCCGGCCGGTGGATAAATCTGCTGCCAGTCCCGCTTCATGCTCACGACGACCCAGCCTTTCGCGGGCGCGGCGTCGAGCGCCTTATCCAGCTTGCCGAAGTGGGACGCGCGGTCGTAGGCAAACTCCCGTTCGGCATCGTCATGGCGGATCAGCACGCCCATGCGCGCTCCGCTGCCACCCGTGGTGTATTCGAGCATCTGGAAGTCGCCGTCGGAGTTGCCGACGGCGAGAATGGGCTGCCGGCCGATATTGCGATAGATGCCGATTGGCTTGCCCGGTCCGTCATCGATGCGATACTGAAACCAATCGCGCGGTAGTTGATTACGTCAAATTCTGCAAAATTTATAAAAATAAAATCAGATTAGATATTTTGTACAAAATACATTTCATGGAGTTATCACTGAGATTGCACATATCCACTCAATTTACTACGCTGAATTTACAATTCAGAAAAATGCGGAGTCTCGAAATCTGCTGGCGACTGCGTGCAGCATAAGGCGTCATTGGCCGTAAGAGGAAGATCGCGATAGCGATGAAAGTTGTGAGGTGCTTCATTTTTTTTCACGGCCGTTGGGACGCCACTCATAACATTGCAGCCGTCTGCCTTCGCTTATTTTTTGCCATCAAGGCACTCCAAAGTCCGGGAAAGAATTTATAGTGCGACCGCCGTCACGGCAACGCGGCGCAATTCAAACAGCGCTGTCGAGGACAAGCAAGGACGGTTCGCGGGAGGGGGCGTCATGCAAAAGCCCAAGTACGTTGACTTTGACCTTCAGATTTGGAAATCCGGGGATCAGTACATTGCGGAAGTGAGAAATTCGCCAGCGGGTTCATCCGGACGGGAGGTCTTGCAGTGGCCCTATGAAATCAATGATGAACTGGTGAGCTTGCTAGGCAAGGCCATAGCCGAAGCGCGAAAGAGCGCGAACAGCAGGGGCCCCATGTCCGCTTCGGAACAACGCCTGCGGGATTTCGGCAGCGCAGTGTTCAGTACTGTTTTCAGGCGCGGCTATTCGATCGCCGAGAAATACAGCAAGAGCATCGACCTGGTTCAATCAAAACCTGATGTAGAGGGTTTGAGGTTGAAACTGAGCGTCGAATCGCCTGAACTGGCCATGCTGCCGTGGGAGTACATCTTCGACGAATCGGATCAAGCGGACAACGGCGCGCACAACTATATCTGCATGCAGTTCAGATCACCGCTGGTGCGCTTCCTGCAGGGCAAGCAGCACCAAATGCCGGCTATCAAGCGGCCGCTCCGGATTGCCGGCATGATCTGCAACCCGACCGACGACAAGGATCTCGCCATTGATATCGAACAGGAACGGCGTCTCATCGAGAAGGCATTGGAAGATGTGCCAAAGGACCTGGTGAGTTTCACCTGGCTCGATGGCACGACCATCGATGATCTGCGAGTCGCGATGCTTGGAAGCAACGCCCATGTCTTCCATTTCATCGGACATGGTGGTACGGACATCTGCCTCCCCGATCGGCAGGGCACCGTGAGGACGAACGGATTCATCGTCATGCAAAATGAGTTCGGCGAAGCGGAGAGGGTTTCGGCTGAGCGCCTGGCGCTGGCGCTCAACAATCAAGTGCGCCTTGTGGTGCTTAACTGTTGCGAAAGTGGCCGTGGCGGATCCTTTTCAAGCATCGGTGCTGACATGGTGCGCGCCGGGATTCCGCTGGCGGTGGCCATGCAGTTTCCGATTGCCAATGGCTCGGCATCATACTTTTCCAGCGAGTTTTATCGCGCATTAGGCCAAGGAAAGACCCCCGAATATGCCCTGACCTATGCGCGCCGTGCCATGCGCAGCAGAGTGGAGCTCGACTGGGGAATCCCCGTGTTATTTACGCGAGCCGAGTCCACCACTGCGCTATTCCCGGAGGTCGCTACGCAATCCGCTTCTCCCACGAAGACGAGATCGTCTTCGGTGCCACTCGCTACCAAGCGCAAATCGGCGCGGGAAGAGTTGCGGAAGCTATTCGCGTAGCGCGCTGCCCGCGCGTTGGAGTCTGATCATGGCGGACCCTTTCTGGATATTCTCTCTTATCCTGGCCGCAGGGCTGGCAGCCTTGTATGCTAGGCAGCTGTTCGCCCGTCCCGGTTGGGTCCGTAGCTTCACAAGCTTTACGCGGTTTCATCTCGCCGCTGCCGTGTTCGTCGTGACCTACGTCCTGATGTATCTCTTGATTTACCTGATTCTCAGGGGCGCCGTCGACCTTATTGCTGACGTGGGGCCGGAGGAGGTGTTGTCCCCTGTCTGGCTGGCGTTGGCGATCACGCTCTTGCTGCCGACCATACGCCCGGTTGCGGCATGGCTGCATACCCTGCGATGCCGGCTGGCCCATAGTCCCACCTATGCGCATCGGCTGGCCAAGGCGCTTCATGGCGCCGAATTCGAGATCGACGCGACTCTGGATGCTGACACGCGTGACATGCTGCGGACACGCGGCATCGACATCGATGTCGATGAAGATTGGATGCCTCCGGTTGCAGAGACTAACGAGCGGCTGCGCCGCGCCGCGGCCCTGTTCGTGCGGCTGAGTGGATGGATTGACGACCCGCAGTATGCTCCTTTCATGCGGGAGGCGCAAAACGATGTTTCCGTGCTGCGCAATCGTTTCGAATCGTTGACTGTCAATCTGGTCCGAACGTATGCCGTGCTCGAGCACCTTGGCGAAATCCGAGGGTTTTGTGTGGCTGCGGGGATGAAGAGTGGGATGGAGGATGTGCGTCAGTCGGAGGATGAGGAGACATCGCTGACGCTCACTGTCGACAATACCATCAGGAAGATTGCCGGTGCGTTGATTTCGGAGCGACGCGAGGAAATTCGCGCTTTTCATCACGAAGCTTGCCTGATGGTAGCGCGCTGTGCGTCTGCTTCCACCATCTCCTCCGAGAGACGGTTCGCGCGATTTCGCGATCTCGGCTTTGTCATGGAACATCCACCGGGCGGCGAGGGCTACAAGGTACTAGGTGTCGCCGCAGCAATTTTGTATCTCGGCCTACTGATCTTCTTCCTTTTGCTCGGGCCTCAGGGAAGTTCAATGCCGACGCACGCGCGCGTGGTGGTCATTACGCTGATCGTCTTCTGTGCTATTAGCGTAGCTGTGGTACCGAAGCTTCACTGGGCATTCGCCAGCGGAGGACTTCGCGCGCAAACGCCGGTGAAATTCGTGATCTGCGCTGCTGTCTGTGCACTGTTGATCAGTCTGATCATCAATTTGGTGGCCGGTGCGATCGTATTCGGTGGATGGCACGGCGACGTCTATACCGGACGGTGGGCCGGTGCACTGAAACGCCTGCATGAGTCCGTCGCATTTCTACCCGGGCCTGTTGCCACCGCTGCTGCTATGGCCTGGCTGGTCCAGGACCATCGTTGGCTGCAAGTAAATTCAGCGCGTGTCAGGCGAGTGATGGACGCCCTGACGCTTGGTGCAGTATGGGCCGGTCTGACGTTGATCGCCGTGGCCATTACATGGTACAGAGGCGTAAACGTCTTCAATGATTTGGAAGTGCGCGCCATCGTGAGCTATGTCTTTGGCGCCGTGCTTGGGTCCGTGGTTCCCGAAACCATCCGATCCGAGGCTGTCCGTGCCGTCGTGCGGAGGTCTGTCACCATGGTCTCCCGAACACCAGACCTTCAGGCCGAACCGGTACGGCAATCCATGGGAGGCTGAACATGCCAATGTATCTGCACCAATGGCGCTACAAGGATCAACAAGTCAAGCAGATGCTGCAGACGCCGCAGGACAGGGCAGAGATCGTACGTATAGCCACTGAAGCGTTCGGCGGCACCTTGCACTCGTTCTTCTATTGCTTCGGGGATTTCGATGGCGTTGCCATCTCGGAGTATCCGGACAACAAGGCCGCGATGGCAGCACTGATGACGATCGTGGCGCAGGGACGGATACTAACAGTGCGGACCACGCCATTGTTCTCCGCCGAGGAAGGACTTCAAGCCATGCTGTCCGGCAACGAAATTTTGTTCAAAGCCGATGGTGAGCCATCGCAGACCGCATACTCGGTCGCACGCTGACAGATGGGTAGATGGGGAATTTATGCCAGACCACCTTAGCGGCAAGTGGGAGGGGATATGCCGATTCAACGGATTCCTGGCACAGACATCGAATACTTCCTGATCCTGTTCGATGAGACTGGGCAGGAGCGCTTCGAGGCTGACGGCACGCGGCTCAGTGATTTGATTCGCGCTCGCCTGGCAGGCCAGACGGAGCCAGTGACCGATGTGTTCGTAGCTAGTCACGGCTGGCAAGGCGATGTGCCGGCGGCGATCGCGCAGTATGATGACTGGATTGGCGCCATGGCGGCATGTGATGCCGATCGACGTGACATGGCCAGGCGCCGTGCAGGCTTTCATCCGCTGCTCATTGGCCTGCACTGGCCGAGCCTGCCTTGGGGCATCGAAGACTTTGTACCCGATGATGCGGGGGTGTTGTCGGCCGATCACGATGCAGACGCGCGCGCGCTAGCGTTACAACTTAATGACAGGCCCGAAACGCTTGCCGCCATCTGCCGCATTCTCGATTATGCGGACACGGCGGGTACCTTGAAGTTGCCTCCCTCCATCGAGGCGGACTTCGCTGCCGTGTTCGATGCTTCCGGATTGCGTACAGGCAGCGCCGCCGGGCGACCGGGTGCGGATCAGGATGGCTTCGACCCTCAGGAAATCCTTACACAGTCTGCATCGAGCGAAGCGGCCGTCGGCAGCGGTCAAACGACCCAGGTGCTGGGCGTTGGAGACGCAATCCGGGATGCGATCCTCGCTCCTTTGCGTCAGCTTTCATTCTCGAAGATGAAGGACCGCGCACGCATGTTCGGCGAGACGGGCGCGCATGCATTACTGAACGCGATGCAGGATGCGGGGCCGCGAGCCCACTTCCATCTGATGGGGCATAGCTTCGGCTGCATCGTGGTCTCAGGCATGATCGCGGGCGGTTCTGGTATGCCTAGGCTGCGTCGCCCCGTGGATTCGCTGTTCCTGGTGCAAGGGGCATTGTCGCTGTGGGCGTACGCGAAAGACGTACCATACGCCCCTGGCACACCAGGCTACTTCAGGCGCATTCTCGAGCAGGATTTGGTTCAGGGGCCGCTGGTTACTACGCGCTCGAAGCATGACACCGCTCTGGGCAAGTTTTATCCGCTGGGCGTCACCGTCAAGGGAGAGTTCCTGCTTGGCGACGAACTGCCGAAGTATGGCGGCATTGGCGCCTTCGGCATTCAAGGCGAGTCCGCCACCGTTAACATGCTGATCGCGCAAGCCTATATACCGTACGATTTCAGTGAAGGACGCGTGTTCAATCTCGAGGCGAGCGAAGTCATCAAAAATGGCAGCGGCCTATCTGGCGCGCACAGTGATATTGCCCACTCAGAGGTGGCCCATGCATTCTGGGCTGCCGCCATCGCCAGCATAGCTAATCAGGCCAGTATCAGAAGCGCGGGCACTCGAAGCTGGGAAGCGCCAACCGATTTCAGCGGCGGACTGCTGGGAGGCGACGATCCTCCTGCATCGCTCCCGACCGCACCCATGCCTACGTCCGCGCCTGCGCGCGACGCGACGCAGGAGCCATCGCGATGGATCAACGCCGAATTTGACGAACTCCATGCGGATGCGACCCTCGAGCGAGGAGAATGGTACACACTCGCTTTCGATGTCGATCTCATGCAGCGAAGCACGGCCTCCGCTGCCAAGCCGATCCAGACGCGAGAATTGTTCGGTCCGGATGACCGGCAGATCGTCCTCACGGTACAGATCGATACGGAGGACTTCGACGTGTCGGGTCACATCGGGCAGATCCGTCTGCCGCGCACTGGTAAGAGCGTCACCAAGGCACGCTTCGACGTGTCGCCGCTCAAAAGCGGTCCGTGTTGCATGAAGGCCACGATTCTGAAGGACGGGCAGTTCATCCAGCAGATAGATCTGACGTTCACCGTTGGACAGCCAGGTACGACAGCAGAAGTCGCCACGCGAGGGAGGAGCATGGACTCCATCGCTGTACTGCAGCCGCGCGATCTCAGCCTGCAGATACGTCCTAGCCCTGAAAATGACTACGAGTGTGTAATGTGCGGGGCGGTGGCGACCTGTGTGCGCCTGCCAATCACGCGCGAGCGGCTCGAGAGCGCCGTCATGAGCGCGCGTGCGGAACTGTTGAGCGTGGTAATGCAGCGTGACACGCAGGGCAGATATCCGTTTCAGTGCGGCATTGACATTCCAGAGCAGGCCAATCAAACCGCTTTACAGGTCATGGCGCGCGCCGGAGCGCTTCTGATGAGGCGGCTGTTCGAGGGACCGGGAGCCGGTGAGGACGTGCGCGCAATGGGCAAGGTGTTGCGACGGCTTGCCACGAGTCCAAGGCGGCCCCTCAGAATCCAGATCGTTGCCAAGACAATGCCGATTCCCTGGTCGATCCTGTACATGGGCGACGCTAGCGGAGACGTGCCGCTCGACTGGAACAACTTCCTCGGCATGCGGCATATCGTCGAGCACATGCCATTTCAGAATCCGATGACAGTTACTGATCCAGAGATTGTCAGCAACGCGCCGCAGCTCAGCGTCAGCCTGAACGTTGACCCTAACATCGACATTCAGTTCAATGGAGATTTCGTAAAGTCACAGCAGGCGTATTGGGCAGACCGCGCGGCACGTAGCGGTTTGCAGGTGACTGCCCGCACAACATCCGATGCCCTCGTCACGGCACTGCGTGATGCACAGACGCCAGACCAGATCCTCTATTTCTATTGCCATGCGGTCTCCAGGGGGCTAACCGAGCCCGGCGGCCCGGGCGCATCGAGCTTGGCGCTGATCGGAAAATCGCTAACGCTGGACGATTTGAGTCTCCGCACGCAACGGGAAGCCCCGCTGGCCGGTAATCCGCTGGTGTTCATCAATGCCTGTGAATCGGCCGAAATGTCACCGATGTTCTACGACGGTTTCGTGCCTTATTTCATCGACCAAGGGGCCCGGGGAGTAATTGGTACGGAGTGCAAAACACCGGTGCTGTTTGCGCGCGAATGGGCAGAGCGTTTTTTTGATCGTTTTCTAGCCGGCATGCCATTGGGAAGTACAGTGCTTGAGCTACGACGCGAATTTCTCGAGCGACACCGAAATCCATTGGGGCTTCTTTATGCCATGTACTGCGATGCGGATACTATGATCCTTCCTGGACTGAGGTAGATTGCAGTGCGGCCGCTGGCTAGTACCACGGCTCGTTGGCCTACTCCTCGCCTTGCGTGCCGGGCTGCATCAGGCGGTGGAGGCGTCCATTGTCGGTTTCAGGCCGCTAGCACTTCGGCCGGTTCGATGAGGTGATAACGTCGGGGCGCTGTTCTTCTTCGCGCACAATTGCGACAGCATCCCTGAGGTTGGCGCGCAGCATCTCGACACCCCCGACGTAGCCGGCAAGAGCTTCTGTCGCTCGCGCCTCGATCTTGGTCAGGCCCCAACACAGCTCTCACAGAAGGATGCCTCACCCCGACTTCTGAGTGCCGAACCGTTGGCGCCCGGCCGGCAGGGGCGTTATTCCCGGCACAACCGGTCATGGCACAGTCCGTGCGGTATTGGGATACGAGCAAAGTTGATGGCTCGCATCCCGTGACACGAACCCATGAGGCCAAACATGCTTTCCACCCTGCTGATCCGAGATCTCGTCGCTTGCCAGGCGTTGAGCGCTGAACGGTTGAGCGCCATCCATGGCGGCACCAACTTCTCCCTTGGTGCCGCCATGATGGGCGGGGCGATTGCAGGGGCGGTTGGCGGCGTGCGTGGCACGCCCCCTCATTCTCCAAGCCTGAAAGACTATTTCACCCCTGTCCCGCAGCCTGGCAACAATGTCAACATGTAAGACGTAGTTGCCCAAGCAGCCGCGTCCGCTTTCAAACAGACAGGCAGACCTTGCCGAAATGCTTGCCTGCCGCCTGGTGGCGGAACGCATCGGCAATCTCGTCGAGCGCAAACGTGCGGTCGATCACAGGCTTGATGCCGTTTGCGTCGATCGCGCGGATCATGTCGACCTGATGCCGGCGATTGCCGACAATCAGCCCCTGCAGCTTCTGCTGACGGCGCATCAGGTCACCGGTCGGCACCTGCCCGGCAATGCCGGTTAGTACGCCGATCAGCGCGATATGGCCGCCGATCCGGCAGGCCCGGATCGACTGGCCGAGCGTCTCCGGACCGCCAACTTCGACAACATTGTCGACGCCGCGACCGTTCGTGAATTCGAGCACCTTCGCGGCCCAGTCGGTATCGCGCTTGTAGTTGATCAGGTGATCGGCCCCGAGCGCGCGGGCCTTCTCCAGTTTGTCGTCGGACGACGACGTTGCAATCACCGTCGCACCCATCTGCTTCGCAAACTGCAGCGCGAAGATCGAGACGCCCCCCGTGCCCTGAACGAGGACGGTGTCGCCAGCCTTCAGCGCGTCGTCGACAACCAGCGCACGCCACGCGGTCAGGCCCGCGGTGGTCAACGTCGCGGCCTCCGCGTGGCTGTAGCCTCGCGGCGCGTGCGTGAACCATTGCGTGGGGCGCACGACGATCTCGCGCGCGTACCCATCGACACCGTCGCCCGGCGTCGTCGAAAAATCGGCGAGCGTCGGGCCGCCGTCGAGCCAGTTGGGAAAGAACGTCGACACGACCGCGTCGCCGACCGCGAATTCGGTCACCCCGTCGCCGATCGCTTCGACAACGCCCGCGCCATCCGACATCGGAATCCGACCGTCATCGGTGCGCAGGCGTCCCATGACGACACCCAGGTCATGGAAGTTGAGCGAGCTCGCGTGGATGCGCACGCGGATTTCGCCCGGCGCCGGCGCACCGGGATCGGCGAGATCCACGTGTTTGAGGTTTTCCAGTCCGGCAGGCTGGCGCAAGGTAATGGCTTTCATCGAGGCAACTCCTGATGGTCGATGGACGGGCGCCCATGCGTGATGTGGCATGGCGCCGAAAGAAGCAATCGCGCGCGTTGCTACGTGCGCAAGGTCGCGGCAGGACCGCGCCCACGTCATGATTGTCCGGTCGCGCATCGAATATCGCAAGAACGTACAATTACCGCCGGTACTATCAATCATGTAGGTATAAAACCATGCGACCGAAACGCCTGGATAGCAGGAGCGGCTGCGCCGTCGAAGTCACGCTCTCCGTCATCGGCGGGTTGTGGAAGCCGGTGATCCTGTTTCATCTGATGCATGAGAAGAAGCGATTCATGGAGCTTACGCGCCTGTTGCCGAACACGACGCAACGCATGCTGACGCTGCAACTGCGCGAACTGGAGGCAGATGGCATCGTGGCGCGCCATGTCTATCCGCAGGTGCCGCCGAAGGTGGAGTACGAGCTGACGCCGTTCGGTGCGACGCTCGCACCGGTGCTGATCAGCCTCAGGGAATGGGGCGAGTCCTATCAGGCGCGTCGGACGAACGACGTCGCGCCGGACGCGGCAGAGGCGAAGACGGCGGGCACGCGCCGGCGCCGCACGGACGCAACCGGCCAAGCCGCCTGAGAGGCACGCTCAGCCCTCGCTGTTGGCGAGCGCCGTGTCAGCCATAATCCCGATGGCGCTGCGGTGGTCGCGGTGTATTCTGATTAGACGCCAGCTTTCGCAGCGCCAATGCTGCGGAAACGCCACGATGCAGATGGCTTTCTGAGCGCATCCTGGCCGATTGTGGCGGACCCATGTAGCGCCCTCTTCACCAAGCGAAGGGCAGCACCCTACAGCAGAATGCAGGATGAACCCTTCACATGGTTTCAGCATCGACGGGAACAGCCTAAGCCTTCAGATCTTGTGGGAGGACGGCGAGCGCGTCTTCTGCCGAGGCCGGCGCCCGGACAATGGCAGCGGCGCCGACAACGTCCTGATTGTCCGCCCCGCCGCCGACCATCCATCGTCCGCCAGCCTGGATCGCATCGCTCACGAATTCAGACTGAAGGATTTGCTCGATAGCGCGTGGGCGGCGCGGCCGCTAGACCTTCCGAGCGAAGACGGCCGGTCCTTCCTGGTGCTTGAGGATCCGGGCGGCGAGCCGCTCGAGTGGCAGCTCGGCGCGCCCATGGAGGTGGGAATTGTCTTGCGCTTTGCCGTTGGCATTGCGGCGGCGCTGGGCCAGCTCCATGAGCGCGGCCTCGTCCATAAGGACCTCAAGCCCGCCCATATCCTCGTGAACTGCACGGACGGGCGGGTGCGACTCACCGGCTTCGGCATCGCCTCGCGGCTGCCGCGCGAACACCAGGCGCCCGAGCCGCCCGAGACCATCGCCGGCACGCTCGCCTACATGGCGCCCGAACAGACCGGGCGGATGAATCGCTCCATCGATTCGCGCAGCGACCT
>NZ_FMYZ01000030.1 GCF_900101625.1 Cupriavidus sp. YR651
GACTGGATATGGTTGAGGTAGCCATAGATATAAATCTTCAGCAAGACAGACGGGTGATATGCCGGCCGACCGGTGGATGCAGGAGCCGCGCCCTTAAAGCCGAGCTTATGCAGATCCAGCTCATCAACAAAGGCATCGATGACGCGCACAGGGTTGTCTTCGCCGATAAAGTCGTCGAGACATTCGGGCAACAGCGTAACTTGCTGTCGATCTTCGCCTTCGATGAATCGCTTCATAGACCGTCCCGCGCTGAGAAGTTTCTTCAGTCTAGGCGACGCACTAGCGTTTTCACACAACCTCGGCCGGCAAGCGCCCGATCAAGCCCGGGATCCGCTACGTCGGAACCGACGGCCCACAGCCGACCTAATGCGGGCTCCTGTGGTAACCGGGAGCGCCTAACTCATTTCCTCGTCTGCGGCGTACTACTACGAGGCAGCGCCACCAATAGCGCTGGCGTGGACAACCGTTTTCAGAAGGACCTCAAGGACAGGCGACTGAGCACAGCGAATACGATCTCCGGGTCGATTTGTGTGTGGTAGTTGAAATGCAGATACAAGCCATCGGCACGCTCGTCTAGCTTCGCGGGTTCCATGGACGGCGCGGTCAACAGCTTCGGGATTTGCCATTGCTGTGCAAAGATAGCGAGCGGGACACCAGATACTGCTGACCAAGTCGCTTCACCGCCGGATATTGAAGGAAGGTAGCTCAGTCGCGAGATATGCCGAAGCACATCGTCAATCGTTTGACAGTCAGAGACTGAAAATTCCAAACGATGCGGGGCATTGACATCATCCCCGGCTGCAACGCTATCGCGCGTAACGACAATTCTCATGGCGTAACCATTATCAAATACTGTTGCCCCAATGATCGCATGCGGTAGGGAGTGGTAGCACTTGCCCCCTGTGTACGGACATCTTGAGTGTCCGTTTTCGGCGACGGTATCCGGATGTCGGTTTCTGGCCGAACTCGGAAGTTCGACCGGAACTGATCCGTCATCGGCGATGCACCGAATCTTTCGCGCCGCTTAAGGACAGGGTAACGGAGTGGTTCAAAAGCAACTGAGCCGGTTGATTACAGCGACTCCAGGCCACGTAAGCGTATCTTTCCATCCGTAAAATGCGAAAATCCCATCTCAAAGGGAGCCAGTCGCGTGCGCCGTTGCGGCTTTTCGCTGACGCCACTGAGGTTCGCACAGGCGCCCGCACATTAAAACAATGAAAACGCGGGCATAGCCAGCAAGCAGACGGCCGCCGCGCACGAAAAAAGGGTCGCCGGCCTAGCCGGCCGCAAATCCGCATGACAAGACATTCGAGCCTCACCGTCGGTGAACAGCCGTGCCTGCGCGCCGTTGCTGGCGCCGTCTCCCTCTTCATGATGTCCCTCGCCGCGTCGCCGGCACAAGCCGCTGGCGGCAACGGCGGCGCCGGGGGCTACAGCTTTTACCGACCGGGCGGGTGGGGCGGCTTTGCCACGGGCCAGACTGGTCAAAGCGGTCTTACGGTGTCCGATGGCGACGGGACCGGTGGCGGCGGTGGCGCTCGCAACGGGGCCGGTGGCTGGGGTGGCATCAATTCGTCTCAGACAATGCCGCAGGGGCTGGCCGGCACAGCGGGTACCGCGCCAGGCCAGTTCGGCGGCAATGGTGGCGACGGGCAATTCGACTATGCCTCGTTCACAGGGGGGGGTGGTGGCGGCGGCGGCGGGGGTGCGGACGGCATGGTGACGGGCGCTGTGCCGACGACCATCTCGGCCAGCGTGCTCGGCGGCAACGGCGGCAAGGGTGGCAACGGTGGAACGGACACGACCGACCCGCTAGCAGGCTACCAGGGCGGCGGCGGCGGCGGTGGCGAGGGTGGATACGGCCTGATCCACGCGGGCAGCGCCGAGATCCTAGTGAAGGCGGGCGGCGGGGTGTACGGCGGCTTGGGTGGCAATGGCGGAAATGGCGGGGCCTCGAAACCGATGCCGGGCCTGTCAGGCGCTGGCGACGGCGGCGACGGTGGTGTCGGCATGTTGGTGAGCGGCGCCGCCACGGTACATATCGAAGCAAATGCCGTGGTGGCGGGTGGCAATGGCGGGGCCGGAGGCAACGGCGGCGACGGCGTCTACGATTCCTACGGCAGCCGGGGCGGCAAGGGTGGCATAGGCGGGAGCGGCATGGATCTAGCCAGCGGGTCCATACTGATTAACGAGGGCACGATCAGGGGTGGTACGGGGGGCGTCGGCGGCGCGGGCGGCACGAACATCGATGGTTCGCGGGCCGCTGACGGAACTCCAGGAGGCGGCGGCGTGGGCGTGCGCGGCAGCGATCTGACCGTCGTCAACAAGGGGACCATCGTAGCAGGTGGCCCCGGCGTGCCGGCTGTCCAGTTCACGGGGGGCACAAACCGCTTCGAGTTCTGGACCAACAGCACCGTGGGGCAAATCGACGCTTACGGCAATGACGACACGTTGGTGCTGGCGGGCGAAACCGGCGCTGCCACGCTGACCGGCGGCATCGGCAACGCCGGCCTCTATCATGGCTTTGAGCATTTCGAGAAAATTGGCGCCTCGGTCTGGACCCTCGCGGGTACCAACACCGATATCACAAGCTGGCAAATCCTGGGCGGTACGCTGGCGATTGCCTCGGACGCCAACCTTGGCGCGCCAGCCGGCACACTTGGGTTGAACGGCGGCACACTGCGGACGACCGCAGCCATAACCACGGCGCGTACGACGACGCTCGGGGCGGGGGGCGGTACGTTCGAGGTGACGAACGGCACGCTCGCGCACAACGGTGTAATCAACGGCCCCGGCAGTCTGACCAAGACGGGGAGCGCCACGCTCGACCTGAACGCCGTGAACACCTATTCCGGTGGCACGCTGGTTAGTGCTGGCACGCTGAGCGCAAATGTCAATGGGGCGCTGGGCACTGGCGGGGTCAGTGTCGATGGCGGCACGCTTCGCCTTTATGGGAACTTTGATCTCGGTGGCCGGCAGGTGGTCAATCGATCCGGCTACATCCAACTCTTTGGCGCAGGCAGCCTTGGCAATGCGCAGGTGACGAACCTCGGCGGGTTCACATACCTGCTCGGCAGCAGCACGGCGGCCAATGCGACGATCGTCAACAACGGCGGCGTGATGTCGTTCCAAGAGGGCAGCACCGGCGGTAACAGCCAGGTGACGACCCGCAGTGGCAGCTACACCGAGTTCTGGGGCTGGAGTACCGCTGGCAACGCCTCGTTGGTGACGGAGGCTGGGGGCTGGGTCGATTTCTCGGGCACGTCCGGTCCGGCGTTAGACCATCGGATTACCGCCGGCGCCATCGCCGGGGCAGGTCGCTTCCAGCTTGGCCAGAACGTCCTGACCGTGGGAGGCAACAACACGTCTACCACCGTGAGCGGCACGATCGAGGATGGCGGGGCCGGTGGCGGCAGCGGCGGGGCGCTGGTCAAGATCGGCGCTGGCACGCTGACGCTGAGCGGCGCGAATACCTATACCGGTGCGACGACGGTGAACGAGGGCGCGCTGGCCGTGAACGGCAGTGTGGCAGGGGCGGTCACGGTGAACAACGGCGCCACGCTGAGCGGCGCTGGCAGCGTCGGCAGTACCGTGATTGCATCGGGCGGCACGCTGGCACCGGGAAACTCCATCGGCACGCTCACCATCAACGGCAACCTGACGCTGGCGGCGGGTTCGACCTATCGCGTGGAAGCAGACCCGGCCTCGTTGGCTAGCGATCGCGTGGCGGTGAGCGGTACCGCCACACTCGGCGGTGCGGTGGTCCATGTCGGCCCCGACGGCAACTTCGCGTCCACGCGCCGCTACAGCATCCTGACGGCAGGAGCGGTGCAGGGTCGCTTTGCATCGGTGAGCTCGAACTACGCGTTCCTCGACCCGACGCTGACATATGGCACCAACGAAGTCACCCTGGCACTCACGCGCAAGGTGGTGACGGACCCTGTGCCGCCCGACTCGCCGCTCGTTCCGGGCGCAGGTGGTGGCACTGGCGGGGGCGCCCCGCGTGCGATGCGCTTTGCCGATGCCGCGGTCACCGGCAATCAGCGTGCCGTGGCTAACGCACTGGAGACCCTGCCGGACAGCAACCCGGTGCACGAAGCCGTGGTGACGTTGCCCGAGGGCGCGCCGCCGGTCGTCTTCGACAGCCTTTCCGGGGAGGCCCACGCCAGTGTGGCCACGGGTCTGATGACCCTGGCGGGTGGGGCGCGGGCGCTGCCGCTGGCGCATTTGAATGACAGCCTGTCCGCCGGCATGCTGCCCGGCGCGCCCATCGCACAGCTTAGTGGCCTCCTGCCGGCCGCCGCACTGCCCATTTCCGCCGCCCAGCCGATGTGGGTGGAAGTGCTTGGCAACTGGCAGAACTTTCATGGGAGCGCAGATGCAGCACGCGTGCGCCAGCAGACCGGCGGCTTCTATCTGGGTGGCGACGGTGCGGTGGGGCAAGGCTGGCGCATCGGCGGCGCGTTCGGCTACGCCAACAGCACAATGCGTGTGAGCGAACGATCGTCGCGCGCCATCACCGATTCATTCAGTGCCACGCTCTACGGCGGCCGCGCATTCGCGCTAGGCGGCGGCAAGCTCAAATGGCTGTTCGGCACAGCTTATAGCTGGCACGACGCCGACACGGACCGGCAGGCCAACCTCGGCGGCAACACGGTCCAGTCCCTAACCGCCAGCTATCATGCCAGCACGGCGCAAGTCTTCACGGAAGCCGGCTTCGCCATACCCCTATCGGCGACAACCCAGCTCGAACCGTACGGGGGCGTGGCGTGGAGCGACACACGCACGCGCAGTTTCGCGGAGACGGGCGGCTCGGCGGCCCTGCACAGCCCGGGCGATAGCAACACGCTGACCACCACAACGCTCGGCCTACGCACCAGCGCGCGCGTCCAGTTTGGCGGCACTGACGCGGCGTTCTACGTTGGAGCCGGCTGGCGCCATGCGTTCGGGGACGTGCGCCCGGCTGCCACGCTGGCGTTCGATGGCAGCCAATCGTTCACGGTGACGGGTGCGCCGATTGCCCAGAACGCGGCGCTGGCCGAACTGCGCGCCGACTTCGCCATCTCGCCCATGGCCACGCTTGGCTTGCGCTATACCGGCCAGTTCGGTGGCGGCAACCAGGACCATACCGGCACGTTGGGATTGCGATGGAGGTTCTAGGGTTGAGGGCGGGCGAGCGAGGAGGGCGGTTCGGTCGCTCTGAAGTCGGCCTCTGCTTGGCACCATCCGCAGGGTCATTCGCGGAGTGTCGATACCAGTGGCCTGCAATGTGATGACTTCGCCGGCGCGCAGGCCTGCGTCGTAAGCCTCAGCGCGCGGCCTCAAGGTTCGCGGCGTTAAGCGCATCCTGGCTGCGGGGGGTAGGACAGCCCGATGCTATTGATACTCTCGCAGCTTGCCTCCAGCGGGCAGCCCTTTTTCACGCCATAGTCGCCGTCACTGATCCGTTCTATCCCCCGCTGGAACTGCGCCGCTTTAGAGGCGATTACCGACCCTTCTCCGCCAGCCTGCAATATTGCTACGAGTGGCCGGAAGCTGGATGCGGATTCAACCGGTCGATGCAACACCTAGAATCTGTGTGAGCAGTGGAGGTGTTGCAAATGAAGCAGAGGCCGAGGATCTATTATTCCGAGACGCAGAAGGCACTCATGCGGGATCGCTGGCGCAAGGGCGATACGATTCATGAGATCGCCAGGTTATTTGATCGCGGGCACTCTTCAGTCCAGAGGATCTTGTCGGACGCGGGAGGCATTCGACCAGCACAACGCCATCGCGCCGCGCGAGCGTTGACGTTTGCCGAGCGTGAGGAGATATCGCGCTCGCTGGCGTTAGGGCTTTCGATTCGGGCCATTGCATCGCGGCTGAATCGCGCTCCGTCTACCATTAGCCGTGAGCTCAAGCGCAATGGCGGGCGGCAGAGCTATCGCGCGAGCCAGGCTGACGCACTGGCCTGGGAGCGAGCGCGTCGCCCGAAGCTTTGTAAGCTTGTCAGGAACCGGGTGCTGGCGCGGGTCGTCGCCGGCAAGCTGAGGCTGCAGTGGTCCCCCGAGCAGATTGCGGGCTGGCTCAAGCATGTCTATGCGGTCAACAAGGACTACCAGGTGTCACACGAGGCGATCTATCGTAGCCTTTACATTCAGGCGCGTGGCGGCTGATGATCGAGCCGATACTCGATCCGATATTCCATGAAGATTCTTATGGATATCGGCCTGGCAAGTCGGCGAAACAGGCGATTGCCGTGACGCGCAAGCGTTGCTGGAAATATGACTGGGTTGTTGAGTTTGACATCAAGGCAGCGTTCGATCAGATCGATCATGCGTTGTTGATGAAGGCGGTGCGAAGTCAAATCAAGGACGACTGGATCCTGCTGTACATCGAGCGGTGGCTGACTGCGCCGTTCGAGACTGCGGATGGGGTGAGTTTGCCCCGGACGCGAGGTACACCCCAGGGTGGGGTAGTCAGTCCGATCCTGATGAATCTGTTCATGCATTATGCGTTCGACAGTTGGATGCGACGAACGTATCCACAATCTCCCTTTGCACGCTACGCCGACGATGCGGTAGTTCATTGCCGCTCGCAGGCGCAGGCCGAGGCGGTCATGCGGGCCATTGCATCACGGCTGGAGGAATGTGGACTGACGATGCATCCGGAGAAGTCGAAGATCGTGTACTGCAAGGATAGCAGCCGCACCCAAGTTTATCCGAACGTGCAATTTACGTTTCTCGGTTATACGTTCAGACCGAGAGAGGCAATGAGCAGGTACAACCGGCGATTCACTAGTTTCCTGCCGGCGGCGAGCAACGATGCGCTGAAACGGATGAGACAAACGGTGCGGGACTGGTGGCTACATCGTCGGACCCCAGCCACGCTTGATGACCTCGCGCAGCTATGCAATCCAACGATACAAGGGTGGTGGAACTACTATGGGGCGTTCTATCGAATGGCCATGCATGGGATCTTCCAATATGTGGATCGGAAGCTCGAGCGATGGGGCCCGACGGAAGTACAAGACACTGTCGCGGCACAAAAGGCGTAGTGTTGAATGGCTACGCAAAATGGCGGCTGTCTACCCCCGATTGTTCGTACACTGGCGTGTCGTTGGGACGAAGGTTGGATAATGGGAGCCGTATGAGGCGAGAGTTTCACGTACGGTTCTGCGAGAGGCTAGAGGCGAAATCCCTCTTGGATTTGCCCCCACGACACACGCCTGAACTCGCGCGGAGAGCGGTAATTCAGGGCGCTATGGGGGTGCTGCTCGTTGTAGTGCTCGAAGGCAATAGCCAGACTGCGAACAGCCGTCTCGGCATCAGGCTTGGGCATGAAGGCGACATAGTCGCGCTTCATGGTCTTCACGAAGCTCTCGGCCATCCCGTTGCTCTGCGGGCTGCAAACCGGCGTGGTCAGTGGCTTCAGGCCAATTGCCGACGCAAACGCCTTGGTCTTGTCTGCCGTGTAGCCCGAGCCATTATCGGTCAGCCATTCAATTTCCGTCGGCGTTTTCAGCGCGTTTCCGAAGCGATTTTCGACTGCGGCCAACATCACGTCGCGGACCACGTCACCGCTATGCCCACCAGTGGTCGCGGCCCAACTCATCGCCTCGCGGTCGCAGCAGTCCAGGGCGAACGTCACACGCAGCGGCTCGCCGTTGTCGCAGCGGAATTCAAAGCCGTCAGAGCACCACCGCTGGTTTGTCTTCGCTACCGCGACCTTACCTTCATGTCTGCGCTGCGGGCGGGGCGGAGCCACCCTGCGTTGCAGCAGCAGGCCGTACACTCGCATGACCCGATAGACCCGCTTCGCGTTGACGGGAGGCGCACTACGATGCTCTCGTTCCCGCCGCAAAACGCCCCATACCCGGCGATAGCCGTAGCTGGGCAGATGCGCAACCGCATTGCGAATCTCCTCGACCAACCCCGCATCGTCGGTTTGCCTGGCACCGCGCCTATCCTTCCAGTCTGCAGGACGAGCCAGCTTCTCTGCCACATTTGAGCGCGCCACACCGAGAACTTCGCAGACCCGCTTCACAGGTCGTCCCCCGGCAATGAGGGTGAGCGCGCAATCCATTTTCGCGACTTCATCACCTCCACGGCCTCACGGAGAATCTCGTTCTCCATGGTCTTCTTGCCCAGGAGCCGCTGTAGCTCACGGACTTGCTTGAGCGCGTCGCTCAGCTCCGAAGCCGGCACGACTTCTTCACCTGCACTGACCGCCGATAGGCTGCCGTCCTGGTACAGCTTGCGCCAATGAAAGAGCTGATTCGGATTGACGCCATGCTGGCGCGCCACCATCGACACCGTCTTGCCCGGCTCGCAGCTCTCGCGCACCATCGCAAGCTTCTCGTCTGGCGACCACCGCCGTCGGCGCTCCGGCCCCGTCAACACTTCCACCTTGCGAGCAAGGACTCTGAGGCTGTGGTCAACGCATCTCGAGAGCGCCGCCCACTTTAATGCTGGGGTCTCGGAAATGGCTTTCCCCGAACCTGTATCGATCTATTGTCGAACGGACGGCTTGGAAGGGTCCCGGCCTTCGGCGTGGGATGCCGGTAGTGCCGTCACGGTGCGCAGTGTGTTGTCGCCGTGACACCAATCGCGTGGTCAGCTTGAAGCGTCACAGTGCCGAATTGACGTTGGATTGGTCAAGGCAATCCAGATCGAGTGCGCGGATCTCCGTGGTCATGAAGTCGATGAAGACGCGAGTGCGCGTAGGCAAGTGCTGCCGGCTCGGATAGCAAACGAAGTGCCCGCGATCGCAGTGCGTGTAGCGGGGCAGTGCCACGACGAGGTTCCTTGACGCGATGTGCTGGCGCACCTGGTAGCCCGGCAGCAGTGCCATGCCCTGTCCCAGCAAGGCTGCCTGCAGTATGAGATCGAGATTGTTGAAGGTGAGGCGGGCCTCAGGCAGATACTTCCGCGAGTGCCCGTCGACCTTGAAATCCCATTCGAGCAACCGGCCATTCCAGAGACGGAAGTTGATGCACGTGTGGTCAGGCAGATCGTCCGGCGTATCGGGGAGCCCGTGTGCTTCCACGTACGACGGCGCGGCCACCAGTGCCATTTTCATCGGCAACAACTGCCTGGCGATGATGCTGGAATCCTCGATGTGCCCGCTACGGAACGCGACATCGACCCGATCGGAGGCAAAGTCGGTGAGCCGGTCGTCGAGCTGAAGGTCGAGGTCAATGTCGGGGTAAGCCTTCGTGAATTTATCCAGCAACGGCGCCACGACCTTTTTTCCGAATCCGACCGACGCACTGATGTGGACCAGGCCGCGCGGCGGGCCCATGCGCTGCGCGTAGAGGTCGTCCATGGCGTCCACCATGTGCGTGACCCCGCGATGGCAGTTCTCGAAGAAGCGCTGGCCTTCGCGCGTGAGTGTCGTGGTACGCGTGGTGCGAAGGAAGAGTTGCGTACTGAGTTCAGCCTCCAGTTTCTGGACACTGCGACTGACAGCGGAACGCCCGATGCCCAGGCGTTCGCTGGCCTTGGCGAAGCTCCCTTCGTTCGCTACCGCCATAAACGCCATGATGCCCGTGTAGCTCGCGGCAAAGCTTGCTGACAACGCGTCAGGGTGAATTTTTCGACTCACGTGAGTGCTGCGTTCGAATGTGTCCGGATTGTTCATGTTGCCTGAAATTTCGATGCGCGTAAGAGCCCCCTCTGCACATGGCACGTGGTACCGCCGAGCATTGTTAGTGTGCCGACCACGCCGTTGGGACGGAGAACGCGCTCACATTTGTGTGCCTGGGAACTTTCTCCGAAAGGGGGCTTGTTGAACGCGGCGGCCGGGAACGGCTGGTCAAGCCAGGTGCGACGGATACGCGCTCACAAGTTGCCTGTTAAATATCAGACACGTCAGATATTAACAACGCCTCCTTAAGTCGTAAATGGGTATAAAGCGAGCCTCGTCAGGCGGCCTGATACTTTTCGTAGATCAGCATCTTCGTTTCAGAGAACGCTATCAGCACGTAGTCGCGTAGCGCCGTCGAGATGCCGACGTGCACTTACATCGACGGTTCGTTATCGTGCATGAGGTTCAGTTTCGCGGCTCTACACTCAGCCGTGCTCTCGAATCTGGCGATGGCCAGCCCAGAAAAAGCCTTATCAAACGCGAGGTAAGTGCGAAGTGGAAAGTCCCAAGGCCGTGAGGATGGTGCCGAGCCGGGCTGTGTAGTCCGCGTCGAGGGCGCCATCGATGCATGGGGCGACGTGCACCATGGCCAATGCCGGAACGAAGGCCGGCTCGCCCGGCGCCGGGTCATCGATCCGCACGATGAACGCTTCGGCACGGTAGTCGTCGAGTCCGGTATAGAGGCGGTCGATCTCGCGGTGCGTGAGCGCGTAGACCATCCCTTCCGCCACTTCGCCGTGCGCGCGTGTCAGGATGGCCTTTGTCGCCACCACGATGCGGTGGTCGAAGATATGCCCGATGCGCGGCTGGCGCGGATGCACCCCCTTCGTTGCCAGGCCGGCGGCGTCCATGTGGAGGCCGTAGAAGAACATGTCGACGAGTCGGTCCATCGTGGGTGCCGTGCGAGAGAGGACGGGATCGCTCACGGGGTGCCGTTGCGACAGTAGTCGGCGTAGCCCGGTTGCCTGCGCATGCGTTCCATGTAGGCCAGCGTGGCCGGGAAGCCTTCGTGCGCCAATGGCGTTTCGAGCCAACGGTTAACGGAAAGGCCGATGGGGATGTCGGCCAGCGTGAACGACGCCCCGGCGATGAAGCCTCCGGTCCTTTCCAGTTGTCCCTCGATGACTGCCATGTGTCTGGTCCAGGCTGTGCTGAACTGCGCGATTTGTTCGGGATCCTGGTAGTCCGGTTGACGCCGGGTGAGCGCCAGGAACGCGTAAGTCCACGATTTGTTCAGATCGGTGGCCTGCCAGTCCATCCATTGGTCCACACGTGCACGGGCCGGTGCTGCGGTCGGGTACAGGTGGGTGGCATTCTCGCGGTTGGCGAGGTAGCGAATGATCGTGTTCGACTCCCAGAGCGCGAAGTCTCCATCGCGAATCACCGGCACCATCGCGTTGGGATTGAGGGCAAGAGACGCCGGCGTGCTCGTTGGACGGAAGCCCGATCCCCAGTCCTCGCGCGTGAACGCGAGGTCCAGTTCGGCGCAGGCCCAGAGCACCTTACGCACGTTGACGGAAGAGGCCTTACCCAGTATCTGCAGCATGGTGATGATGGAAGGTTGGCGATTGGTTGCGGCGACGAGGCGTGCCTGGCCTGTTGGGTCCCGTTATTCAGGACGGGCTAGTGTAGCCGTCGTCCGTGCAGCCTGACAGATACAGTTCGACTGCCATTCACCGGGCCAGGGCCGGCTGGATGCCGGCGCTCTCGCGGCGGGATACGTTGTTGCCGGGTTGTGGAATCCCTTTCGCTCGCTTCGTGAGTAGCATGCGGAACGTTCTGTGCTCCGAAGAGCCAGGCGCCCAGAAGGCGCCCGTGATTGGGAGTCCGCCAGAGGCGCTTGCACGGGTCCGCTTATGGGCGGTTAGCAAACCCCTCTGTCGAGAGCGGCGGACGCCCGGTTAGGGTCCGCTTCTGCCCCTGGGGCCAAGTTCGCGGGTCGCCAGGGTGATCGGGCTCTTCCCGGCTGCGGATTCAACCGGTCGATCTTCGACAGTCTTTACCGAGCGTTGCGCGAAACGTTCAACGTGCCAGAAGATGACCAGTTCATGACTATCAGGGAGCATGACGCTGCGAACTTCCGCTACGGCTCGTCTTATCTTGGCGTCGCTCGAAGCGATGAGCTCGTGTTTATTCAGATCACCGCGAACAACACCCGCACCGTGGAACAAGAAGAAAGCGCTGTTCCAGAGGATCGCGGAGCTGCTCAGCGAAAGTCCCGGCATTCGTCCAGAGGACGTGTTCGCGAGCCTTGTCGAAGTCGCGAAAGAGAATTGGTCTCTCGGCCACGGACTCGCGCAATACGCTTGAGGCGATTCTATTGATCGCGCCCTCCGCTGCAGCAACCACACGGCATAGATCGGTAGCAGGTCTTCCCTTTTTAGCAATGGCAACGACCTGCCTCCATTGGCGCCGCATTAATCAACTTTCAGTCGCAGTCAGCCCTAAGCAACGACGATTGCAGGTCTGTATCGGCTCGGATTCGCCCCAGCGACACGCTTCATCATGCGCCGGAGGGCTGTTGAGTCCTGGTAGCCCACCGCTTCAGCCACCTGTTCAACCGTCATGCGGGTGGATTCCAAAAGTGCTCTGGCTCTGCGCAGTTTGACGCTCTGAATCAGCGCCAGTGTCGTTCTACCCGTGACGCGCTGTAGATGCCGAGACAACGTCCGCTCGGACATGCAGAATTCCTGCGCCAACTCGGCGACTGTCTGTGAATCGGGCAATGATTTTCCTATTCTCACCGCAAGCCGTGCGACAACGTCGTCTCCGCTTGCGAATATCTCGGGCATGATGAAAGGAGTCTGCGCCTGCCTGCCGTCTATCAGAAGCATGCGCGATACCGCGCTTCCTGCTCCAGGCAGCGGGAGTGCGACCGACGAACATGAGGCAGCGATCTGGCCGCCAGCCTGCACGTGTCTTGCGATGGCCGCTGTCGCCTTTACTGCGTCGCCACACGCCAGGCGCGGCCCGATCGCCGCGGCCTGTTCCACACCCATGCCAGGCACCACCCAAGTCGAACGATCGTTACGCGGCCTCGCTGACAGCTTCTACGTCGCCACACTTAGTCCATTTTACAGGGCTATGTCCTTGCCGCCAACCGAGCAGACCCTCCATCGGGGACGCGACACTCCCTCCCGCGGCGCGAGAGCCGCCGCGGCCGCAAGGATGTCCAGAGCAAAGGCTACGCTGGCGGGATGTGCGTTCTCCAGTATCAAGATCGTAGAGTCATGCATGTCGCTTTTAGCCCTAAAAATGTCATAACAGACACTGTAAATTTAGGAACTGCAATTCGACAATGCAAGCTCCAATAAGGAAACGGAGCTTGATATGAATAACATTCCCGTGAAGATTGGCGAGAACATTTCCGCCGAATCCGAAGTACACGAAGGCCCTGAGCAGACAACGAAGCGGAACGTTAATGAGGACGACCCGCTGACGGATTTCGATCGTCTCGATATCACCCTCGACGGTGTAACGAAAGTGGTGTACGTGAGCGGCGCGGGACCCGCCGTGATCGTCATGACGGAGATGCCAGGCATTAGCCCGCACGTCGCCCGCTTTAGTCGCTGGGTTCGAGATGCCGGCTTCTCAGTATATATGCCTTCGCTATTTGGCCGTGACGGCGCCGTCGCGACTGCAGAGGAGGGCTCAGCCGTCCTCTAAAAGGCGTGCGTCAGCGCTGAATTCCGCGCTTTCGCCAAGGCGGACGCCGGATCAAGCCCGGTAACTATATGGCTGCGCGCGCTGGCAAGGCGGGCGCACGAGGAGTGCGGCGGACCGGGTGTCGGTGCGATCGGAATCTGCTTCACCGGAAATTTTGCGCTCGCAATGATGCTCGAGAGCGCAGTACTCGCACCAGTGATGTCCCAGCCTTCGCTACCCTTCGACGACCCTGCAGGACAGGCATCGATGCGGATGAACTCCGCGCAGTTCGACAACGCCTCGAGCGGGATGATTTGACCGTCATGGCCTACCGCTTCGAGGGAGATAAATACTGCATGGCGCAGCGGTTCGCTGCTTCTTCCGAGGCTCTTGGCGATCGGTTTATAGCACGCGTGCTTCCCGACAGCGCGGCCAATTAAGATATACCACCGTTTTTTCAACACGTTGTCGGGTCCCCGCACAGCGTGGTGAGTGCTCACCTGATCGACGAAGCCGGTCAACCGACAATCGCAGCGCGCGATGAAATCTTGTCGTTTTTCACCGATAGGCTAGCTGCTGAACGCCGGTGAGAAGCAGTGCTTCGGCAGCGGCATGAATCGCCGGTGTGGCTTCTGCGGCAAATCCTCCCATGCAATCTAGATCTGCAATACAAAGAGGATGCCGTGGAGCGCTGCCCAGGCATCTGCCAGCTTCCTCACAATTGGCGCGAGAACTTCCTGCGATACTCAGCCGGGGTCATTGACGTCAGGCTTTTGAACATGCGACGCATATTGGAGTCACTGCTGAATCCCAGGTCGGCGCTAATGGTACTGACGGGTGCCGATGTCAAGATGAGCCGCTCACCGGCCTGATTCAGCTTGATTCTGCGTGCATACTCGGCGATAGAGACACCAGTCTCGGCAGTAGCCTTGCGTGCCAACGTGCGCGCCGACATCCCGAGCGCGTCTGCCAGGCGCGCCACCGTGATCGACTCTGCCGGGAACTGCGCCACCAGATCGTGCAGTCGGCGCAGCATCGGGCTGCCCTGTTCAATCAGACTCATGGCCAGGAACGCTTCATGCGCCTGGACTGGACGCGGAAGCACCATCAGCCTGGCGAGATCATGCAGGGCTTCCGCGCTGACATGGCGTTCGATAAGTGCCTGAGCGATGGGGAGATAGCCGCCTACGCCAGAAGCCGTTGCTGTGCGCGCATTGACGATGCAGCTCTTCTCGACCTGCCACCTTACCTTGCCATAGTGCCTGTCCATCGCCTCTGCTGCCCACCATGTCACCGTCGCAGGCTGGCCGTTCAGCCTGCCGCTAGCGGCCAGCAGGCAGACGCCAGTGCAATAGCCCCAGAGTCGCTTGCTACGATCCCATGCCGCCAAGGTCCTGATCAAATCCGCATTGGCGCCAAGCACGCGTTCTATCTGCGAGGTCGATTCAGCCCAGAAACCCGGCACCATCACGGCGTCAAGCTCTGTATCGTTGAATGCGTCGCTGACATGTAGAGACAGGCCTTGCCCGTAATTGACCTCAGTAGGTTGCGCAGCGACATAACGCGTTGCAAAGATCGCTCTCCCTGCACGACGATTGGCGGCATGGAGCAAGTCGGAGAAGGCGAGCAAGCCTGCGGGCATGCAATGCGGATAAACAAGCAAGCCAATCCGAAGCGGTAGGGCCATGGCAGAAAATGAATCAAAGATGTCCAAGTTTGCCATTCTGACACCTGGCGGACCTCGGCACAATGAAAGCACATCGGGAGAATGCTTTCATGAGGATCCAACAACTACGCAATGCAACCATCATCGTGGAGATCGGCGTCCACCGCATTTTGGTCGATCCCATGCTTGCGCCCAAACATGCGCTACCGCCACTACGGCTGTCTGGCGCCCGGCAGCGCAATCCACTGATTGCGCTGCCCGACGTCGCCGAGTCGGCGTTGGAATCCGCGACACATTGCCTGATTACCCACTGCCAGCGCGGTCATTTCGATCATCTGGACAGCGCTGCGAAGCGATGGCTCCGTGAACGGAAAATTCCAGTCATCTGCACGCCGCACGATGCAGCGCATCTGAGCGAGCGGGGCCTGAATGTACAGCCATTGCATCAGGACCATGAACAGCCAGGCCCGTTCCTGGGGGGCACGATTCGCACGGTACGCTGTACACACGGACGCGGCCTGATAGGGAAACTGATGGAGCACGGCGTGGGCTACCTGATCGAGTCGCCCGGCGAGCCTGCTCTGTATTTGAGTGGTGATACTGTACTAACGCCCACTATCAGGGAATTCGTTGCGCGACACCGTCCTCAGATCTGCGTGGTACCCGCTGGCGGAGCGCGCTTCGATCTTGGCGGCGAAATCATCATGGGTGTCGAGGATGTCCTCGATCTCACCCGTCTGGCCCCCGGTATTGTGGTTGCGAATCACCTCGAAGCACTGAGTCATTGCCCCGTCACCCGGGACGATCTCAGGCGCGCCGCCAAGAAGGCTGGAGTCGAATCGCGGCTATGCATCCCGACCGATGGCGAGATACTGGAATTCGGTCAGTGACGGGAGACCCTGCCATGAAGCGTATTACAAACGTTTGACGCGTCCGCCCCAAACAACGTCGCGGCAAGGCGGACGGCAATGACCGCTTAACTGACGATTCCCGCCCTTCGACCCGGACGCGCCAAACGGCAGAGAAGGGTCGCGAGGCGCCATCTACGTAGCGGGCGGATGTGGCGGGTCCGCTGTCGAATCATTGGCAAATGTCTAGGCTAAATTGAGATGTCCTCCTATCGGCCAGATCAGAATGTCCGTTTTAGTGGTGTGCGCTGTCTAGGCTAAATTGAGATGTCCTCCTATCGGCCAGATCAGAATGTCCGTTTTAGTGGTGTGTGTGTTTGCCTTTAGTTGGTTTAGGTTTTGGACCTTTCTGTAGGGCGGTGGTGCTGGCCTGACCAGCGGTGTCTGGCCCAGGGTGGGGCGGTGCCAACTCATCGATGGCATGACGGAGATCCTGCTCGTCCAGGGCACGCTGTCGCTTGGTGTCTGGCGCGCTTCGGCGAGGCCGCAACGGCTGCCCCGACAAGGTTCTCGATGGGGTGCTGCCTGAGCGACGGTCATCT
>NZ_FMYZ01000010.1 GCF_900101625.1 Cupriavidus sp. YR651
TGCCGATATCTCGGATGGCATCGCGGCGCTGATGCAGATCATCGAGAACAAGGACGGCGTGGCCAGCGGCAAGATCTTCAACATCGGCAACCCGAGCAACATCCACTCGGTGCGCGAGCTGGCGGAGATGATGCTGAAGATGGCGGCGGACTATCCGGAGTACGCCGAGGAAGCGCAAAAGACGAAGATCGTGGAAACGTCGTCGGGCGAGTTCTACGGCAAGGGCTACCAGGACGTGCAGCACCGCGTGCCGAAGATCGACAACACGATCGAGGAACTGGGCTGGAAGCCGCAGGTGACGATGGAGCAGGCGCTGCGCCGCATCTTCGAGGCTTACCGCGACAAGGTGGTGGACGCCCGCACGCTGGTCGACGCCGACAACTGAGCCCGCGACCGGCTCATCCCCTCCGGTTTGCCGGCGGTCACGCCGGCGCGTCTGCGGGTAGACTATGCCTCGCGCGCCACCCAGCGCGCGAGGTGTCTACTCATCGGAACGCGCCCCCATGCACGCCACCGGCAGGCCCTGCTACCCAGACCGATCGACAGGACGGGAACCCACCCGCTCCCCGCAAGCCTCCCCCCGGCGCCGCGGCCCGACAGCCGCCGGGCGCATCGTCCCTTCCGCCCTCGCCAGCGCCTTTGGCGTTCTCTTCACCGTTTCAGCCCCGGCCCAGCCGCAGCCCGCCGACGACGCGACCTTGCCCGACGTGGTGGTCAGCGCCAGCCGCAGCGAGCAGCGCCGCTTTGATGCGCCGGCCGCCGTCGACAGCATTCCGGTCGATCCCTTCACGGCTACATCGCCGCTGGTCAGCCTGTCCGAGTTGACGCTGACCGTGCCCGGTATTGCGGTGCGGGATCGGCAAAACTATTCCCAGGATCTCCAGATCGCGGTGCGCGGTTTTGGCAGCCGCTCCACCTTTGGCGTGCGCGGGGTCCGGCTGTTTGTCGATGGCATTCCCGCCACGATGCCGGACGGGCAGGGCCAGGCATCCACGTTCGACCTGGCCAACGCGAGCCGCGTGGAGGTGCTGCGCGGTCCGTTTGCGCAGATGTATGGCAATGCGTCGGGCGGCGTGGTGCAGGTGTTCACGCCCGATCCGCCCAAGTCCGGCTACACGGGGCGGGCGTCGACGGGCTTCGGCTCCGACGGCCAGTGGCAGGCTGGCGTATCGCTGGCGGGCGGCAACGACAAGCTTGGCGGCACGCTGGACGCGTGGACCTACCAGACCGATGGTTATCGCGACCACAGTGCCGCGCGCCGCTACCAGCTCAACGCGAAGATCGTGGCCCAGCCGACCACGGCAACGAAGATCACCGGCCAGTTCAACTACTTCAACCAGCCGCTGGCCGAGGACCCGCTCGGGCTGACGCGTGCGCAGGCCGAGGCCAATCCGCGCCAGGCCGTGCCCGCCGCCACGCAGTTCAACACCGGCAAGGAGGTCGAGCAGACCCAGGCCGGCGTGCTGGTGGAGCATCAGCTGACCGATCAGGACAGCCTGAATTTCCGGCTATACGGCGGCGGGCGGCAGCTTACGCAGCGGCTGGGGTTCAGTGGCGCCGCTCCGAGTTCGGCGGGTGGGATCGTCGACCTGGACCGGACCTACGGGGGCGGCGCGTTGTCGTGGACGCGCAAGATGACGGCGAATGGCCTGCCGCTGCAATGGACCGCGGGGATCGAGGCCAACGGCATGCGTGATGGCCGCCACGGCTATGTCAACGACAACGGCCAGCAGGGCGCGCTGCGGCGCGACGAGACCGACGAGGCCGCCGACTACGGTGCCTTTGCGCAATTCAACTGGTCCGTCCACCCGGCCTGGGAACTGGTCGGCGGGTTGCGCGCGAGCATGGTCCGGCTGCGGATCGATGACCACTTCGTGACGCCGGCCAGCCCGGACGACAGCGGCACCTCCACCTATCACAATGTCAGTCCGGTGCTTGGCGTGGTCTGGCACGCGCACGACACCGTCAATGTCTACGCCAACCTTGGCCGAGGTTTCGAATCGCCGACGCTGACCGAAGTGGCCTACGGCCCCGGCGGGGTGGGATCGAATCTTGGCCTGCAGGCGTCCACCAGCCGGCAGGGCGAGATCGGCGTCAAGTGGCAAGCGGGCGGGCAACGGCTGGAGGCGGCGCTGTTCGATGCCGATAGCCACAGCGAGATCGTGCCGCTTTCCAACGACAACGGCCGGACCGTCTACCAGAACGTGAACGGCGTGCGGCGGCGCGGGCTGGAGCTGGGCTGGCACGGCGTGTTCGGCGCGGCACAGCGGCTGGCGGCGGGGCTGGCCTACACCTACCTCGATGCCTACTTTGGTGAAGCATTCGTCAACGCGCAGGGCGCCCCGGTGGCGGCCGGCAACCGGCTGCCCGGCACCGCGCGGCACAGCTTTGGCGCCGAGGTGACCTACCGGCCGTGGGGCCAGTGGATGGTCGGCGTGGAAGCCAAGGCCGACAGCAAGGTCTACGCGGACGATCTCAATACCCAGGCGGCGCCCGGTTACTTCATCGTCAACCTGAAAACGGGCTACACATTCAAGGTGGGCGTCACGCAGCTATACGTCTTCGGCCGCATCGACAACGTGGCTGACCGGCATTACATCGGATCGGTGATTGTCAACGAGGCCAACGGGCGGTATTTCGAGCCCGCGCCGGGGCGCCGGTTCTTCGTGGGCTTGCGGGCCGCGATGTAGAGGCCCCCGCGTTGCCCGGCCATTCCGACCCGATCCCGCCCTGTGACCGACTTGCCATCCGCGCGTGCCCGGCCTAAGGTGGCGGTTTCCTCCGGTACCGCAGACACCGTCATGTCCTCGTCCATGCCCCGCGACCCCAAGCTGCGCATCATGCTGTGGGTGGTCGCCGTCGGCTTCTTCATGCAGACGCTCGATTCGACGATCGTCAACACCGCCTTGCCCTCCATGGCGCGCAGCCTCGGCGAAAGCCCGCTGCGCATGCAGTCTGTGATCATCGCCTATTCGCTGACGATGGCCGTGATCATCCCGGCCTCCGGCTGGCTGGCGGACCGCTTCGGCACCCGCACGATTTTCCAGACCGCGATTGGCCTGTTCGTGCTTGGGTCGCTGTTATGCGCATGGGCGCCGACGCTGCCATTCCTGACAGCCGCGCGCGTGGTGCAGGGTGTGGGCGGGGCGATGCTGTTGCCGGTGGGTCGCCTCTCCGTGCTGCGCACATTCCCGCGCGAGCAATATCTGCAAGCGCTGAGTTTCGTCGCCATCCCCGGCATGATCGGCCCGCTGATCGGCCCGACGCTCGGCGGCTGGCTGACGCAGACCTTCTCGTGGCACTGGATCTTCCTGATCAACGTGCCGGTGGGCATCGTCGGCGCGCTCGCCACCATCCGCTACATGCCCAATTCGCGCCTGCCGGGCATGGGGCGGTTCGATCTCGGCGGCTATGCGCTGCTGGCGACGGCCATGGTGACATTGTCGTTTTCGCTCGACGGGCTGGCGGAGATGGGCTTCCAGCACGCCACGGTGCTGATGCTGCTGATCGGCAGCATGGCCGCGCTGACCGCGTATGTGCTCCACGCCAACAAGCGCCGCCAGCCGCTTTTCTCGCTGAAGCTGTTCCGGATCCATGCCTTCAGCGTGGGCCTGCTCGGCAACCTGTTCGCACGGATCGGCAACGGCGCCATGCCGTTCCTGATCCCGCTGACGCTGCAGGTGAGCCTGGGGTATTCGCCGTTCGACGCCGGCCTGATGATGTTGCCCGTGACCGCCGCGGGCATGGCCTCCAAGCGGCTGGCCACGAGCCTGATCGAGCGCTACGGCTATCGGCGCGTGCTGGTGGGCAACACGTTTGCCGTGGGGCTGGTGATGGCATCGTTCGCGCTGATCGCGCCCGGTCGTCCGCTGGCGCTGACGCTGGTCCAGCTGGCGATCTTCGGCATGGTGAATTCGATCCAGTTCACGGCGATGAATACGGTGACGCTGAAGGATCTGACGGGAAGCAACGCCAGCAGCGGCAACAGCATGCTGTCGATGGTGCAGATGCTGTCGATGAGCCTGGCGGTGACGAGCGCCGGGGCGCTGCTAACCACGTTCCAGTCCGGCATCGGGTCACACCAGATGGACGTCCTGCCCGCGTTTCACGCCACGTTCATCTGCGTGGGGCTGATCACGTCGGCCTCGGCGTGGATCTTCATGCAGCTCGAAGCCGAGCGGGCCACGGAAGCGCCTCGCGCGCAGCCGTCGGAGGAAGTGTAGGCCGGGCAGGTGCGGCGGCTATTTTCCCCGCTCTCCCATGCATTGCGAGAGCGGAGAAAACCGTGAGGCCTTTTACCTCGCCATCAGCTCGCAGAACCACGCGATATCGACATTGCCGCCGCTGATGATCACGCCGACGCGCTTGCCCTTGAGCGCGTCCTTCATCTGCATCGCGGCGGCCAGGCCCAGGGCGCCGGTCGGTTCCACGATCATCTTCATGCGCTCGGCGAAGAAGCGCATCGCTGTCACGAGCTGCGCGTCCGTTGCGGTGAGGATGTCGGTGACATCGCGCTTGATGATGCCGAACGTGTAGTTGCCCAGGTGCTGCGTCTGCGCGCCGTCGGCGATCGTCTTCGGCGTGTCCATATGGACGATCGAGCCGCTGCGCAACGATTGCTGGCCGTCATTGCCGGCCTCGGGCTCGACGCCATAGAGCTTGCATTGCGGGGCCAGCGCACGCGTGGTCAGCGCGGTGCCCGAGAGCAGGCCGCCACCGCCGAGCGGCACGAACAGCGCGTCGAGCGCGCCCACTTCCTCGAACAGTTCCTTCGCGGCGGTGCCCTGGCCGCTCAGCACGTCCGGGTGGTCGTACGGCGGGATCAGCGTCATGCCGTGCTGTTCGGCCAATGAGCGGCCGATGGCTTCGCGATCTTCCTTGTAGCGGTCATAGATCACCACGTTGGCGCCGTAGCCCTTGGTGGCCGCCACCTTGGCAGCCGGCGCGTCGTGCGGCATCACGATGGTGGCCGGCATGCCCAGCAGCTTCGCGGAGAGTGCGATGCCTTGTGCATGGTTGCCCGAAGAGAACGCGACCACGCCGCCCTTGCGCTGCTCAGGCGTGAACTTCGACAAGGCATTGAAAGCGCCGCGGAACTTGAAGGCGCCCATGCGCTGGAAGTTCTCGCATTTGATGAAGACTTCGGCGCCGAGCATGTCGTTGAGCGTGCGCGAGGTGTTCACCGGGGTGCGATTGGCATAGCCTTCAAGGCGCTTGGCGGCGGCTTCGACGTCGGCGTAGGTGGGCAGTTGCAAGGTCGTCATGGCAAGAGGGCAGGTGGAGAGAGGAGGGATTCGATCGGATTACCACGGCCAGGCCAGGCGCGTGCCCGCGCCGTCGGCGATGGCCCGTTCGTGGAGAAAGCGGGCGACGGTCAGGTCCTGCAGCGCCAGGCCGGTCATGTCGAAAACGGTAATGTCCGTGGGCTGGCGATCGATCGCCGCCCGGGCCGTCAACAGGTCGCCGATCTCGGTGCAGGGCAGTTCCGGCGCCCACTGGCATTCGCCGATCCGGCGCGCCTGTTCGCGGTCGTCGACAAAGACTTTCGCGCGCGCCAGCAGTCCCTGAGGCAGCTCGCGCTTGCCGTCGGTATCGGCGCCCACGCAGTTCAGGTGCGTGCCGGGCTGCACGGCTTGCGCGTCAAACAACGGGCCACCGCCCGGGGTGGCGGTAATGATGACGTCGCTGTCCGCGACGGCCGCATTGCGGTCGGTGGCCAGCGCAATCTCGCACTGGCCGCTGAATGCGGCTTCGAACTCCGGATGGCGGACACCCTGCGAGCTGACATAGCGCACGAGCTTCAGTGCGGGCAGCATCCGCAAGGCATAGGCTACCTGGATGCGCGCCTGCACACCGGTGCCGAACACGCAGAGTCGCGCGCTGTCGGGACGTGCCAGTTCCGCGAGCCCGACGCCACCGGCCGCGCCGGTACGCGCGGTGGTGATGGCGTTGCCATCGAGGATGCAGACCGGTCGGCCCGTGGCCGGGTCCACCAGCATGATCGTGGCCTGATGCGTGTCCCCGCCAAGGGTGCGATTGCCGGGCCAGAAACCGGCGGCCTTGAAGCCGAGGAGATTCTGCTTGCCGACATCGCCGGCCTTGATGCCGAAGACACCGCCCGTGGCCAGCTTCTCGCGGATCACGGGAAACACGCGGCCTTCGCGATGACTATGCAGCACGAAGGCCTCGCGCACGGCGGCGAGTACGTCATCGGGTTGGAGCGCCGCTTCCACGGCGTGTTTGTCGAGCAGCAGGAGTTGGGCGTCAGCGGGCATAGCTGTAGACCGATGCGCGCGACACACCGAGATGTGCCGCGACGGTTTCCATGGCGCGTCGCACATCAAGCAGGCCGGATGCCTTCAGCTCGCCGAGCAAGGCTCGCCGGTCCTCGGTCTTGAGTGAGCGCGGGGTGGTGGCCAGCCGGGCGGCAAATTCATCGATGCGCGCCCGGATGGCGTCGGTGCCGGCGGGGTCGAGCGTTTCCCTCGGTCCCTCGGTGGCGGTTTGCACAAACTGCCCCATTGCCACCTGCAGGCTGCGGAACAGCGTCAGATCCACATTCATGCACAACGCGGCGATATAGCGGCCGCTGCTGTCCTTGATGCCGATCGACGTGCTCTTGGCCTGCCGGCCATCGGCAAACTGGTTGGCGTAGTTGGTGAGGATCTGAGGGAAGTCCGGATCGGTGATGCGCGCCTGCCCGATCTCGGTGGTGGGTTCCCCTACGGCACGGCCCGACAGGTTGTTGTGGATGGCGAGAATCGACTGCTCGGGTTCCAGCAGGTCGTGCACCACGACCTCGCAGAATGGCGCAAACGTCTGGCCGAGTCCGTCGGCAATCTGGTTGATCTGTTCGAGCAGGAGGCGCTGTTCAGCGGTCCGTTGTGGCATGGGATCTGACATGCAGGAGAAAGGCGTTTGAGCATTTTGTAAATAAATAGACAAAATGTCAAGGTGGGCGAGGAGGGCGAAATTCTCCCTCAGTGTCCTGCCTGTGCTGGTGTCGGCACACCAGCTCCCGTCATGTTGAGTTTCGTGCTGACATCGAAACTTCTTCGATGGCACCGCCTGGTCGAATGGGCGCTATGTATCCTATGTGTCGCAGTTCGGGTTCTGCGCGATCTTGCCATCTCCTGTCTCCCGCATCGCCTCCACGAACAAGGCGAAGGCCGGTGACGTCAACCGGTGGCTCGCGTAATAGAGGTGATATCCGGAGATCGGTTGACTCCAGTCCTCCAGAACACGAATCAGATGACCTGTGGCGACGTATTCGTCTGCGACTGATTCCGGGAGGTAGGCCAGTCCATGTCCCGCCAGCGCGGCATGCAAGACCATCGGGCTCAAGTTAAATACGCATTGCCCATTCACTTGCACTGACAACGCGTGCCCGTCTTTCTGGAATTCCCACGGCATCAGGCCGCCGTATGTGGGAAAGCGAAGATTGATGCAGTTGTGCTGCGCAAGGTCTTTCGGAGTGACCGGCTGCTGACGCGCACTGAAATACCTGGGCGAACCGACTACCGCCATTCGGCTGTCTCGACTGATACGCACGGCAACCATGTCTTTCGCCACGCGCTCGCCCAGACGAACCCCCGCGTCATACCGCTCCGCGACGATATCGATCAGGCGGTGCTCAACGTTGACTTCGACGTGAATATCCGGGTAGTCGCGCAGAAAGCCCTCGAGTTTGGGCCAGATGATCGCTTCGGCGGCGTGAAACGGTGCCGAGATCCGGATCGTTCCCGCGGGTTTATCCCGCAGGACGGACAACGCCGCAATCTCCGATTCGATGTCCTGAAAGCTCGGACTGATCCGACCGAGCAATCGCTCGCCGGCCGCTGTTGGGGTAACGCTTCGCGTGGTGCGGGTCAAGAGACGCACTCCCAGACGCGCCTCCAGTCCCCGCACCGTTTGGCTGAGCGCGGACTGAGACACGCCTAGTTGCGCGGCGGCCTTGGTGAAGCTGCCTTCACGTGCAACGATGAGAAAGGCGAAAATGTCATTGAAGTTCTCCCGCATCGCTCGCCCCTTATGACATTCGCCAGGCGCATCACCGTGGCCTATCGGTTGACCATTTTCTGACCTTGGGCCGAGTATCGGTCACCATGGACCGTCACGCGAGAGACCGCGTCCTCGATATCGCGCAGATCATCGACGCTCAACTCAATATTCGCGGCAGCGTTGTTTTCCTCGATGCGATGCAATTTCGTGGTGCCCGGAATGGGCACGATCCACGGCCGTTGCGCCAGCAGCCAGGACAATGCGATTTGCGCCGGCGTCACGCCCTTGCGCGATGCAATGGGTGCAAGCATATCGACCAATGCCCGATTGGCCTTGCGGGCTTCCGGAGCAAAGCGCGGCACGGTATTGCGAAAATCGCTCGCGTCGAACTGCGTGTGCTCGTTAATGGCCCCCGTCAGAAAGCCTTTGCCGAGTGGACTGAAGGGGACAAAGCCGATTCCGAGCTCTTCCAGAGTCGGCAGGATCTCCGCTTCCGGCTCGCGCCACCACAGCGAATACTCGCTCTGCAGCGCCGCGACCGGCTGGACGGCGTGGGCGCGGCGGATAGCTTGTGCGCCGGCCTCGGACAGTCCGAAATGCTTGACCTTTCCTTCGCGGATCAATTGGTTCACGGTGCCGGCGACATCCTCGATGGGCACCTGCGGGTCCACCCGGTGTTGATAGAACAGATCGATCCGATCGGTGTTCAGACGCTTGAGCGCCGCGTCTGCGACCTCGCGAATGCGTTCCGGACGGCTGTCGAGTCCGGCCTTCGGATTGCCATCACGGAAGCCGAACTTTGTGGCGATGACGACCTGGTCCCGAAACGGCGCTACGGCTTCACCGAGCACTTTTTCGTTGACGAACGGGCCGTATGCTTCCGCGCTATCGAAAAAGGTGACACCTTGCTCGAACGCCGATTGAATCAACTTGATCGCCTCGGCGCGTTCCGTCGGCGGCCCGTAGGCAAAGCTCAGCCCCATGCAGCCGAATCCGATGGCGGAGACTTCCAGTCCGCTCTTTCCAAGTTGTCGTGTTTGCATCATCCATCTCCAAGGCAAAGGTACTTCGCAGACGGCCGTCCCCACGGCTGCCTATGCGGATGCGAACTGTACCTGCCAGACGATGTGCTGATTAGACCGGTAAAACTGGATGAACCTATTAGCCTGGCTTATTAATCGCGACGCGGATTTCCCGGGAAACCACTGTCTGCTCCCGGCAATTCTTGGAAGAACCAAAAAAAAGCCCGGCAGCCATTCGCTGGCTGCCGGGCTTTTCACATCCGGTGTGACTGCAGATGCAGGCTTGCGACTGAGTCGCTTAAGCCACTTCCGCCACCCGAATCTCCACCAGCAGTTTCTTCAACTCCGGCACGCACGATCCGCAGTTGCCGCCGGCTTTCACGCACGCCGTGATCTCCGCCGGGGTCTTGAGGTCGTGCTCGCGCACGGCGTCGCAGATCGTGTTGCGGCCCACGCCAAAGCAGGAGCAGACGGTGGGACCGGCGTCGGCGCCTTTCTCCATCGGCTGGCCGAGCAGCAGGCCGATGCGGTCGCTGTCTTCCAGGCGGCCCTGGCTGAATAGCTGCGACAGCCAGGCGCGCGAGGGCAGGTCCGTGCGGGTGGAGACGAATACGCAGGCCACCAGCCTGTCGTCGACCACGTAGCCCGCGTGATAGACGCCCGCGGTGCGGTCTTCGTATTCGAGCCAGTCGGCGTCGGCATCGTGCACGCCCAGCAGTTCGCGTGCCCATGCCGAGCGATCGGCGATGACCTCGCGGCCCGCGAATTCGTAGCGCTGGAACTGCTTGCCCTGGACGCGCGTCCAGTACGTCAGGGCGTCGGCGGGCAGGTCGTTGCGGCTCAGCACAAAGCCGTGCCACGACACGCGGAACTCCTCCACGCGGACGGGGGTGTGCTTGAACTCGGGTTCGCCGGAAACCGGATCGACCGCCGGGTTCACCAGCGCGCCGACGCGCGCGTCGGAGCTGAACTGGCCGTTCCAGTGAATGGGCACGAACACGCTGCCGCGCGGAATGCCGCCGCCAAATCGCACGCGGGCGACCATCGCCCCCCAGCGGCTGCTGATGCGGGCGAGCTTGCCTTCGCCCACGCCGCAGAGCAGCGCGTCTTGCGGGTGCATGTCGACGAACGGCTCGGGCAGATGGTCCGACAGTCGCGCGGCCTTGCCGGTGCGCGTCATGGTGTGCCACTGGTCACGCACGCGGCCGGTGTTGAGGATCAGCGGAAAGTCATCGTCGGCAGCATTGGCCGGCGCACGCGGGGCGGTCGCGATAAAGCGCGCGCGGCCGTCCGGATGCGCGTAGCGTCCGTCCAGGAACAGGCGCTGCGTGCCTTCGGGCGTGGCCGGACGGACGGGCCACTGGACCGGTTCCAGCCCGTCATACGCATCCTTGCCGAGGCCGGCCAGGCCGCTGATGTCGAACGCACGCGGCGCGTGACCTTCGGTGTCATCGCCATTGCGCCATGCGCTCAGGCGTGCGTGTTCGTCGAAGATTTCGTGCTGGCCGGCGTAGTCGAAGCCGTCAAAGCCCATGCGGCGCGCCACGTCGCACAGGATCGCCCAGTCGGCGCGGGCCTCGCCCGGTGCCGGCAGGAAAGCGCGCTGCCGCGAGATCCGGCGCTCCGTGTTGGTGACCGTGCCGTCCTTCTCGCCCCAGCCCAGCGCCGGCAGCAGGATGTGGGCGGCATCGTTGGTGTCGGTGCGCGTGACGATGTCCGAGGTCACCACCAGTTCGCACCTGGCCAGCGCCCGGCGAGCCTGATCGGCGTCGGGCAGGCTGACCACCGGATTGGTGGCGATGACCCACACGGCCTTGACCTTGCCCTGCTCGATGGCTTCGAACAGATCCACGGCCTTCAGGCCCGGCTTGTCGGCCATTGCCGGCGATTGCCAGAAGTCCTGCACGATATCGCGATGGACCGGATTGGCCAGTTCCATGTGCGCGGCCAGCATGTTGGCCAGGCCGCCGACTTCGCGTCCGCCCATGGCGTTGGGCTGCCCGGTCAGCGAGAACGGGCCCATGCCCGGCTTGCCGATGCGGCCCGTGAGCAGGTGGCAGTTGATGATGCTGTTGACCTTGTCGGTGCCCGACGAGGACTGGTTCACACCCATCGAGAACGCCGTCACGGCGCGCGGCGTGGCGGCAAACAGTGCGTAGAAGGCCTGCACGTCCTGCGGATCGAGCTTGCAGTCGCGGGCGATGGCGGCGATGTCCGCGCCGCCGGCTTCGGCCACGGCAAGGGTCTCTTCCATGCCCGCGGTATGGGCGGCCACGAATGCAGTGTCGACAGCGCCTTCGCGCGCCAGGTAGCTGAGCAGGCCATTGAACAGCCGCACGTCGGTGCCGGCGCGCAGCGGCAGATGCAGGTCCGCCAGTTCGCAGGTGGCGGTGCGGCGCGGATCGATCGCGACGATCTTCATCTCGGGCCGCGCTTCCTTGGCGCGCGTCAGGCGCTGGAACAGGATCGGGTGGCACCACGCGGTGTTGGAGCCCACCAGCACCACCAGGTCCGCCTGCTCGAGGTCCTCGTAGCTGCACGGGACGAGGTCTTCGCCAAACGCACGCTTGTGGCCGGCCACCGCCGACGACATGCACAGGCGCGAGTTGGTATCGATATTGGCCGTGCCGATGAAGCCCTTCATCAGCTTGTTGGCGATGTAGTAGTCCTCGGTCAGGATCTGGCCGGACACGTACAACGCCACGGCGTCGGGGCCGTGCTTCGCGATGATGTCCGTGAAGCCGGCGGCCACCTTGTCGAGGGCGTCATCCCAGCTCACGCGGTGCAACTGGCCGTCGGCGTCGCGCACCTGTGGGTGCAGCAGGCGGCCGTTCAGATCGACGGTTTCCCCAAGGGCAGACCCCTTGACGCAGAGCCGGCCGAAGTTCGATGCGTGGTCGGCGTCGCCGCTGACCTCGACCTGGCCGTCCGCGCGCACGGTGGCGCGCACGCCGCAGCCGACGCCGCAGTAGGGGCAGGTCGTCGCGGTCGTCTTGGTGGGGGTGGCGGATACCACCGCAATATCGGACAGGTTCACGGAATTCTCTCGGTCGGTGGCGGCTCGACGGATCGGTCAGGCCGCCAGGGCCTCACATTGCGCCTTGCCAAACAGCAGGCGCTGGCGTAGCGCGGCGATGGGCTTGCCCGTCTGGATCAGGTCGAAGTACCACGGGCCGTCCTGCACATCGCCATACAGCACCGCGCCGACCAGCCGGCCGCCCTGCAGCACCAGCCGCTTGTAGACGCCACGGCGCGGATCGCGCAGGACCAGATCCTCGCTGTCTTCGCTGCCGATGAAATCCCCGGCGGAATACAGGTCGACCCCAGTTACCTTGAGCTTCGTGGCAGTGGCCTGCTGTATGTAGCGGCGATGGCCCGCACCAGCGAGGTGCGCCGCGCAGACCCGCGCCTGATCCCAGATCGGGGCCACCAGGCCGAAGGTGGCCTGGCGATGCTGCACGCATTCGCCCACGGCGTAGATGCGCGGATCGAAGGTCTGGAGCGTGTCGTCGACGACGATCGCGCGCTCGCAACGCAGGCCGGCGCCGGCGGCCAGTTCGATATTGGGGCGCACACCGGCGGTCATCACGACCAGGTCCGCCGGAATCTGGCTGCCGTCCTTGAACAGCACGCCGGTCACGCGGTCTTCGCCGAGCAGGCCGGCGGTCTGCGCACCCAGCAGGAAGCGCAGGCCCTTGCGTTCCAGCGCCACCTTCAAGAGGGCGGCGGCGGGCTTGTCGAGCTGGCGCTCCATCAGGCTGTCGGCCAGGTGTACCACGGTGACGTCCATGCCCTGGCGCAGCAGGCCGTTGGCGGCTTCCAGGCCCAGCAGGCCGCCGCCGATCACTACCGCGTGGCGATGGTTGCGCGCCGCGTGCAGCATCGTCTCCACGTCCTGGATGTCCCGGAACGCGATCACGCCGTCCAGCGTGTGGCCCGGCACCGGCAGGATGAACGGCTTGGAACCGGTGGCCAGCAGCAGGCGGTCATAGCGGACTTCCTTGCCCGAGGCGGCGCGCACGATCCGGCGCGGACGGTCGATGGCAATGACGGGGTCGCCGGCCAGCAGCTCGATGCCGTGCTGGACGTACCAGTCGCGGGTATTGAGCATGATGTCGTCGACGGTCTTTTCGCCGGCCAGCACCGGGGAGAGCAGGATGCGGTTGTAGTTGCCGTGCGGCTCGGCGCCGAACACCGTGATGTCGTACAGGTCCGGCGCCAGCTTCAGCAGTTCCTCGACCGTGCGCATGCCGGCCATGCCATTGCCGACGACGACCAGTCGGGGTTTGGCGTGGGAGGTGGCGGGGGGCGTCATGGTGTCTCCGTGTTCGCGTGGGCGAGGATCGTTTCGTGATGCGTGGGTCAGGCCGCGAGTTCTTCCTCGGCCTCGCGGTTGACCACCGTGGCGGCTACCCAGACCTTGCCGTCGTAGACGCGGGCGGCGTAGGCATCGACCGAGTTTTCCGGGGCTTCCAGGCACTCGCCGGTGCGCAGGTCGAAGTGGTGCTTGTAGATCGGCGAGGCCACCACGATGCGGTCGCCGAGGTTGCCGACCAGGCCGCGCGAGAGCACGGAGGCCTGCGAGTTCGGATCGAAATTGGCGATGGCGTAGACGTCTTCGCCGCGGCCGAGGCGGAAGACCGCCACTTGCGTCATGTCGACCAGTGCACAGACACCAGTATTGGGCACGATATCGCGCAAGGTGCAGATGGCGGTCCAGGTTTCGGGATGGTGGGCTTGGCTCATCACGTTCTCCATTGAATCAGGCTGCTTTTGCGGGCACGGCAACCACGGGGATGTGGCTCAGGCGGGAACGCTGCAAGTTTCGTTCCTCCGGCGTGGCGGGGCGGATCTGACCGCGCTCCTCCAGGAACACCAGGTTGTCGTCGCGCAGGTCGCTGTTGACGAAGTGGCGGAAGCGCTTGCGGGTTTCCGGGTCGGTGACGGCCTTCTTCCACTCGTCCTCGTAGGTATCCACCACGTGCTGCATTTCGGCTTCCAGCTCGGCGCCCACGCCCAGTTTGTCGTCGATCACCACCGACTTCAGGTAGTCCAGGCCGCCTTCGAGGTTGTCGCGCCACGTGCTGGTGCGTTGCAGGCGGTCGGCGGTGCGGATGTAGAACATCAGGAAGCGGTCGATGTAGCGGATCAGCGTGTCGTGGTCCAGATCGCCGGCCAGCAGTTCGGCGTGGCGCGGCTTCATGCCGCCGTTGCCACAGACGTAGAGGTTCCAGCCCTTTTCCGTGGCGATGATGCCGACGTCCTTGCCTTGTGCCTCCGCGCATTCGCGCGTGCAGCCGGAGACGCCGAACTTGATCTTGTGGGGCGCGCGCAGGCCCTTGTAGCGGTTCTCGATCTCGATGGCCAGGCCGACCGAATCGTCCACGCCGTAGCGGCACCACGTGGAGCCGACGCAGGACTTCACCGTCCGCAGCGACTTGCCGTACGCATGGCCGGACTCGAAGCCCGCCGCGATCAGTTCTTCCCAGATCATCGGCAGTTCCTCCAGCCGTGCGCCGAACATGTCAACGCGCGCGCCGCCGGTGATCTTGGTGTACAGGCCGTACTTCTTGGCGACCTGGCCCACGGCGATCAGGCCGTCGGGCGTGACTTCGCCGCCCGGCATGCGCGGCACCACGGAGTAGGTGCCGTCCTTCTGGATATTGGCCAGGAAGTAGTCGTTGGAGTCCTGCAGGCTGGCGTGGTCTTCCTGGAGCACGAATTCGTTCCAGCACGAGGCCAGGATGCTGCCGACGGTCGGCTTGCAGATGTCGCAGCCCATGCCGTTGCCGTGCGCGGCCAGCAGGTCTTCGAACGTCTTGAACTTGCCCACGCGCACCAGGTGATAGAGCTCCTGGCGCGAGTACGGGAAGTGCTCGCAAAGGTGGTTGTTCACCGCCATCCCTTGCTTCTTCATCTCGGCCTTCATGATCTGCGTGACCAGCGGCACGCAGCCGCCGCAGGCGGTGCCGGCCTTGGTGCACGACTTGAGCGCGCCGATGCTGGTCGCGCCATCGCCCACCGCCGCGCAGATCTGGCCCTTGCTGACGTTGTTGCACGAGCAGATCTGGGCGGTGTCGGGCAGTGCGTCGGCACCCAGTGCCGGGCGGGCCTTGCCGTCCGAGGACGGCAGGATCAGGAATTCCGGCGATTCCGGCAGCTCGATCCGGTTGAGCATCATCTGCAGCAGCGTGCCGTATTCGGCGGCATCGCCGACCAGCACGCCGCCCAGCAGGTATTTGCCGCAGTCGGACACCACCAGCTTCTTGTAGACCTGCTTGCGCTCGTCGGTGAACTGGTATGAGCGGCTGCCGGGCACATTGCCATGCGGGTCGCCGATGCTGGCCACGTCGACGCCCATCAGCTTGAGCTTGGTGCTCATGTCGGCGCCGTTGAACTCGGCGGCGTCGCCGCGCAGATGGCGGGCGGCCACGCGGGCCATGTCGTAGCCGGGGGCGACGAGGCCGTAGATCTTGCCTTGCCACAGCGCGCATTCGCCGATGGCGTAGATGTGCGGATCGGACGTCAGGCAGTTGTTGTCCACGGCCACGCCGCCGCGCTCGCCAATCGTCAGGCCGCTGGCGCGCGCCAGTTCGTCACGCGGACGGATGCCGGCGGAGAACACGATCATGTCCGTGTCCAGGTGCGTGCCGTCCGTGAAATTCATGCGATGGGTACCGTCGGTGCCATCGACGATTTCGACGGTGTTCTTGCCGGTGTGGGCCATCACGCCGAGCGCCTCGATCTTCTGGCGCAGCATGCGGCCGCCGCCTTCGTCGACCTGCACCGCCATCAGGCGCGGCGCGAATTCGACCACATGGGTCTCCAGGCCCATGTCGCGCAGCGCCTTGGCGCATTCCAGCCCCAGCAGGCCGCCGCCGATCACCACGCCGGTGCGGGCGCGCGCGCCGCATTCCTGCATCGCTTCCAGGTCTTCGATCGTGCGGTAGACAAAGGTGTCCTTGCGGTCCTTGCCGGGCAGCGGCGGCACGAACGGATAGGAGCCAGTGGCGAGGATCAGCTTGTCGTACGGCAGCGTCTCGCCGGTGGAGGTGGTCACCGTCTTCGCGGCGGTGTCGATGGCCGAGGCCTTGGCATTGAGGCGCAGCAGCATGTTGTTGTGCTGCTCGAAGAACCCCGCCGGCACCAGCGACAGGTCTTCGGCGGACTTGCCGGCGAAAAATTCGGACAGGTGAACGCGGTCGTAGGCGGGGCGCGGTTCCTCGCACAGCACCGTCACTTCGAGGTCCTGCGCGCCGGCTTCGGCCAGGCATTCCAGGAACTTGTGGCCGACCATGCCGTGCCCGACGATGATGATCTTCATGGTGCTTTCCTTGTCCGGTCTTTCGGGGGTGTTTCTAGTTGTCAGGGGAAATCAGTTGGCCAGCGCGCTGTCGTACAGCGCTTGCTCGCGGGCCTTGTGCTCGGCGCTGAAGCGCACGGCGATGGCGCACAGGGCGGCCACGGTGGCGGCCACGCCCAGGTAGGTCAGCGTCATCCGCAGGTCGCCCAGGCCCTTCATCAGGAAGCCGGCCGCTACCGCGCCCACGTTGCCGCCGGCGCCGATGATCCCGGCCACGCCGCCCAGCGCCTTGCGATCGATGAACGGCACCAGCGCGTAGGTGGCGCCGCAGGCCATGTGCGTGAACAGGCCGAACAGCAGCATCGCGACGATGGCCAGCGTTACGCTGCTGGCTTGCGCGAACCACAGCAGGCCCAGCCCTTCGCCGAGGATGAAAACGAACAGCACCATCGAGCGGGCGTCCAGGCCGCGGCGGCGGGCCACGCGGTCGGAGACATAGCCGCCCAGGGCGCGGGCAAACAGGGCCAGCAGGCCGAAGCTCGCGGCGGCCAGGCCGGCGGCCGACAGCGACAGGCCGAAGCGATCGACATAGAAGGTGGCGGCCACGTTGTGGATGAAGATCTCCACGCCGAAGCAGGCGCCGTAGGTAATGAACAGCATCCAGACGCGGTAGTTGGCGCTGGCGGCGCGGAAGCTGGCCCAGCCGCCACCACCCTTGCCGCCGCTCACGGCGATGCCGCGGGCGCGCAGGTCGGAGAAGTTGCCTTCCGGGCAGTCTTGCGTATAGCGCCAGTAGACGACGGCCATGATCAGCATCAGCACGCCCGGCACGATCAGCGCGAGGCGCCAGCCGAGGGCGTGATCCACGCCGATCATCAGGATGGCGCCCAGCAGCAGCGGCATGGCGGCTTGCGCGGCACCACCGCCGGCATTGCCCCAGCCGGCGGACGCCGCGTTGGCCGTGCCGACCACGTTGGGGGCGAACATCACCGAGGTGTGGTACTGCGTGATGACGAAGCTCGCGCCGACCGCACCGATCAGCAGGCGGAAGAACAGGAAGGTTTCATAGTTCTGCGCCATCGCCACGCCCAGCACCGGCAGGGCACCGATGGCCAGCAGGCCGGTGTAGGTCTTGCGCGGGCCGAAGCGGTCGCACATGGGGCCGATCACCAGGCGCACCAGGATCGTCACCGCCACGGCTGCGATGTTGATGTTGGCAATCTGGCCCGGCGTCAGGCCGAACTCGCCCTTGAGCACCGGCATCAGCGGCGCGCAGGCGAACCACGCGAAGAAACAGACGAAGAACGCCATCCAGGTCAGGTGGAAGGCGCGCATCTGCGGGGTCTTCAGACTCAGCAGGTCGATCCGTGTGGCTTTTCCGTTCATCCTCGTGCTCCGAAAAACAAAAGGCGTCCCGAGAGGCTGGCAAGGAGGGGCCAGTTCTGGGGACGCCGTTGTCCTGACGACAGCTACATGAGATAGCCGTCGTGCTGTGTGGGGTGGGCGGATCGCCGTTGACCGGCCCGCGCTTTATATCGCAAGCGGTGTGCCAGGTCTGGAGGTGGCGGCAAGGGCGCCTGAAACGGGGATTTTTTGTGGAAAAGCGGTGCTTGCTGCACGTTTATGCATCATGGTGCGGCGCCAGCTTGGGGCGGCCGCACGGCAATGGTGCAGTGCAATGACGCTGCGCAGTGCGCGGGGTTTGCGTCGACGGCGCGTGGCGAATCAGGACGACGGATGCGTCGACAGCGTGTTGCCGCTAGTCAGGCAGGGGTGTGGGAATGCGTTGCGGTTGGTAAGGCGGGGGAGCGAGGCGCGGCAAGTGATGCGGGCCGCATGGTCTGCCGGGGCGCTACTGGCCCCCGTGTCCGCCGTGGCTGTCGGCGGTGGCCGGGGTATCGGTCTGCGTGTCTGGTTGGCCGGCAGGTCGCGCGGCGGGCATGGGGACGGCGAGGAGCCGCATATCGGACGGTGCGACCGGATCGCCCGCCTCATCCACGAGGGCCGCGCGCACCTTGAGCCCGCTCACCTTGGAGCGGACCTCGGCGGGGCCGCAGCCCACGCCAGACAAATGGGCATCGCCCCATTGCATCAGGCCGACGAGGACCGGCAGCAATTCGACCGCCGCGCGGGTGGGGTGGTACTCGAAGCGCTCGCGCTCGCCCGGTTCCTTATAGCTGACGCGACGGAGCACGCCGGCCTCGGTCAGCGTCTTGAGCCGCGCCGACAGCACGGCCGGCGAGCACTGCAGACGCTGGAGGAACTCGTCGAAGCGACGTACACCGGAAAACACATCGCGCAAGACGAGAATCGTCCACTTCTCGCCGAGCAAGGCGAGTGCGGCAGCGATGGAGCATTGGCTGAGATCGACGGGTGGCGTGGTCGGCATGGTGATTCCAGCATAGCAGGCTAACTTCATTTGAAAAAGTCAGGGTATCGCCTATACTCCTGGCTACAGAAAATGTAGTCAGGAGTGCGTCATGCGTGGTGCAAAGGTCGACAGCAAGGCACAAGCCTCCGTCCGCGAAGAAAGCTGGATGGTCCGTGGTGGTGCACAAGTGACGCTGCGTGCCGTTCAAGAGGGCGATGGCGCCGGGCTGCGGACCTTCATCGACGCGTTGTCGCGCGAAAGCCGCTATTTCCGCTTCCTGACCGGTGGCCGCATCGCGGACGAGACCATCCACGGATTTGTGAGCCACCATCCCGGACGCGACGTGGGGCTGGTCGTGACCGCGCAGCATCCCGCTGCGGTCGAGCCGACGATCATCGCCAGCGCAGAGTACGTGGTGGGCGACGACGGTATCGCGGAGTTTGCGGTGGTGGTGGCCGATGACTGGCAAGGCCAGGGCCTGGGTCGCCGGCTGATCCAGCGTCTTCAGCAACTGGCGCGGGCTGCCAACCTGCGCGGGATGCGCGGTGACGTGCTGGCCGAGAATCGCCGCATGCTGGCCATCATGCGTGATTGCGGCTTCTCGACCCGTCGCAACCCCGAAGACAATTTGCTGCACGAAGTCGCGCTCACGCTGGCGGACGTCAGCAAGCCGGTTGCCGCCAACGCGGCGAGGCTGCCGAGGGACTGGTTCTCCGCCGCCTGACGCCCGCCAGCTTCCAGCTACGGACTACCGTTATTCCGCCTGCTTCCGGCCTTTTGCCGTGACCGTGCAGCCGATCGACGCGACGATGATGGCGCCGACGGCCACCCACTGGATGGTGGTGAGCTGCTCGTGCAGGAACACAAGCCCGGCCAACGCCCCCATCGCGGGCTCCAGGCTGAGCAGGATGCCGAAGGTACGGCGCGGCAATCGCTTCAGCGCCACCATTTCCAGCGAATAGGGAATCGCGCTGGACATCAACCCGACCGCCAGCCCCGAAAGCAGCAACGCCGGGGTGAACATCGACGTGCCGGCGTGGGCAAATCCAAACGGAAACGTGACCAGTGCGGCCATCGTCAGGCCCAGCGACGTCGCCTGGCCCCCATGCGCATTGCCGGCCATCTGCCCGAATACGATATAGAGCGCCCAGCCGACGCCTGCCGCCAGCGCGAAGCCGATGCCGACGGGGTCCAGGTGCGTGGCGGCTTCGCCCATCGGCAATAGCAACAACAGGCCGCTCACGGCGCAGCCAATCCACAGGAAGTCGATGGCCCGGCGCGACGACAGGATCGCCACCGCCAGCGGGCCGGTGAATTCGATCGCGATGGCCAGTCCCAGCGGGATCGTGCGCAGCGACATATAGAACAGCAGGTTGGTGGCGCCGAGCGCCGCGCCGTACAGCGCGATGGCCCGCGCGTTGGCCGCCGACAGCGCGAATCGCCACGGCCGCCAGACGCAAAGCAGGATCAGCGCGGAAAACCCCACCCGCAGTGCCGTGGTGCCCTGGGCCCCGAGGGCGGCAAACAGGCTCTTGGCATACGAGGTCCCGATGCAGAGTGACGCCATCGATCCGATCAGGGCCAGAACGGCGATCAGCGTATCGCTTTGTTTGATGCGGGTAAGAGGCAAGTCGGTGTCCTGGATGCAGAGGGGGGCGGTTTGCGCCGGAGCCGCATCATGCCCGAGGGCGCCCTGCGGTGCCATACACAGATGGCGGATGCCATCGCTGTACAGTTGCCCGCATTGCAACAATTTTGCGAACCTTGGCGGCGGGTTCTATGGTGGATGGACGCATCCGATGGAGCTTGCCATGGAAACCGCTGCCGCCCCCCGTCATGTCGTCATCACCGGCGCCGCTGGCGCGCTGGGCCGCGCCGTGGCCAGCCGCTTTGCCGCAGAGGGCGCCCGGCTGGCGCTCATCGATCGCGACCTGCAACACCTGCAGAGCGTGTTTGCCCATCCCGAGCCCGATCACGGCGGCATGCTGCTCCACGCGGCGGATGTCACGTCCGATACCGCCATGGGGCCGGTGTCCTCGGCCATTCTCGATGCGTTTGGCACGGTGGACGTGCTGGTCCATGTTGCCGGCGGGTTTGAAATGGGCGAGCCGACGCATGCGCTGAGCCGCGAGTCATGGATGCGGATGATGGACCTGAACGCGTGGTCCTTCGTCGCCGTGACCGGCCATTTCATTCCGGCGATGGTGTTCCAGCGCAGCGGCAAAGTGGTGGCCGTGACCGCGCGCGGCGCCCTGGCCGGCGCGGCGGCGATGGGCGCGTACAGCGCGTCCAAGAGTGCGTTGCAGCGGCTGGTGGAGAGCCTCTCCCACGAGGTGCGCGGCGCGGGAATCAACGTCAACAGCATCGCCCCGGGGATTCTCGACACCCCCGCCAACCGGCAGGCGATGCCGTCTGCCGACCCCACGCGGTGGGTATCCACCGGCGTCGCCGCGCGCACCGTGGCGTTCCTCGCTTCCGACGCCGCGCAGGCCGTGCACGGGCAGCATCTGGTGCTGGACGGGTTGAGCTAGCGCTGGAAGATCTGGCTGTCGTCGTTACGCGCCCGCCGGCAGCTTGGCTATATCCGGCCATATAAAAATATGGAATGCCATAAATATCGGCCAGAAATGATGGAATAACATAAGCCGCAGTGCGGGTGATGCCGGTGTGGTATTTCGCCCCTGACGGCGGCTAGCGCCCGGAATCGCTGCCCAGCGGGGCCGCGATGTCCTCCAGCGGCCGCCGTTCCGCATCCACCCCGAACCGCAGCGCCAGCGCGCCCGCCACGATCACCAGCGCCGCGCCGATGCCGTAGCCCACCGCCACCGCGCCACGGCTGCCGGTCTCGATCAGCATCCCGAACAAGACTGGCGCGATAAAGCCGCCCGTCCCCGTCCCCACCGCGTAGAACACGGAAATGGCCATTGCCCGCATTTCAAGTGGAAAGACCTCGCTGGCCGTGAGATACGCGGAACTGGCTGCCGCCGACGCCAGGAAGAACACCGCCGACCAGCACAGCGCCTGGGACCGCGCATCGAGCCAGCCTTCCATGAACGCCCAGCCGGTTGCCGCCAGACCGATCCCCGACAGCACATAAGTCAGAGCAATCATCTTGCGTCGCCCGATCCGGTCGAACAGGGGCCCGAGGATCAGCGGCCCCAGCGCGTTGCCGATGGCAAAGGGGAAGATATAGAGCGCGACGCGCTCGTCCGGCACGCCCTGGAAGCGGGTCAGTACCAGCGCATAGGTGAAGAAGATCGCGTTGTAGAAGAAAGCCTGCGAGATCATCAGCGCGAACGTGACGATGCTGCGCGTGCGGTAGTGCCGCACCAGCAATCGGATGACTTCCCGCAGTGTGGGCACGGCCTTGCCGGCATAGGTCACCGTTGCGCGGGCGTCGACGGCCGGCAGGGCACCGCGCCGCGCCACGATTTCCGCCTCGATGCCGGCAATCACCTGTTCCGCTTCCGCATGGCGGCCGTGCGTGGCCAGCCAGCGCGGGCTCTCCGGCACATGGCGGCGGACGAGGACGATCGCCACCGCCAGCACCGCGCCGAGCGCGAAGCACCCGCGCCATCCCCATACCGGCCCGAGCACGCGCGGGTCGAGCAGCAACAGGCTGAGTCCGGCGCCCAGCGCCGCCCCCAGCCAGAAGCTGCCATTGATGGCGAGGTTCACGCGGCCGCGCACGCGAGCAGGAATCAGTTCGTCGATGGCCGAATTGATGGCCGCATATTCCCCGCCGATGCCCAGCCCGGTCACGAACCGGCACGCCGCAAAGAACGCGAAGCCCGGCGAGAACGCGGTGGCCAGCGTCGCCGCCATATAGACCATCAGCGTGGCGAGGAAGAGCTTCTTCCGGCCGAGCCGGTCGGCCATGCGCCCGAACACCAGCGCGCCGACCACCGCGCCCGCGATATAGAGCGACCCGGACCAGCCGATCTGCGCGGCCGTCAGCCCAAGCGTATCGGGCCGTTCCAGCACCGCGCCCACCGATCCGACGAGCGTCACCTCCAGTCCGTCCAGCACCCAGGCGATGCCCAGCGCGATGGCCACGCGCCAGTGCCATGCGGACCAGGGCAGGCGGTCGAGGCGGGCGGGGATGTCGGATTGCCAGCCGGTGATAGGGGTCTCCTGTCGTTTGCCGTCGTTTGCCGTCGCATGCGGGATGTCGCGCACGAACTTGTCGTCGCGGGCCATGAGCACGGGATCGTCGCTCCGCCCAGTATAGGCAACGCCAGATGGGCGAATCCGGGAGATCCGGCGCGCAAGGGGGCGCGGGAGGGGGCGCGGGAGCGCGCGCAAGTCCGCGCGCCGGCAACTGAAATCCTCAATCACAAAAAGGGGGCGGCCCCTTTCGGTGCCGCCCCCTTGTCTTTGCCCCGGACTTTGTCCCGGACAGGAGCCCGAGGCATTTCCCGGCTGCGGCGGAAAGCCCGAACGCTTACTTCGACGCCGTGAACGTCAGCGCGTTGGACAGGTCGCCCATCGCCGGCTTGCCGTTGGCAATCAGCGACTGGTCACGCAGCTTCAGGCCCGGCAACGTCGGCAGCGCAAAACGGTGCGTGATGAAGCGCAGCACCGACGCCGTGTCGTATTGCGTATGGTCGACGAAGCCCTTCCTGGCGAAAGGCGAGATCACGATGGCCGGAATCCGCGTGCCCGGGCCCCAGAGGTCGGCCTTCGGCACTTCGGCGTGATCGTAAAAGCCGCCGTTTTCGTCATAGGTCACCACGACCAGCATGTTGTTCCACTGCGGGCTGGCTTGCAGCTTCTTGATGACGTCGGCGATATGCGCATCGCCATCAGCCACGTTCGCGTAGCCCGCGTGCTGGTTCAGGTTGCCCTGTGGCTTGTAGAACGTCACGGCCGGCAGCTTGCCCGCGGCGGCATCCGTCAGGAAATCGGCATCGAAGTCCTTCAGGTGGCTCGCGCGGTAGTCGGCGTGGTCGACCGGGCTGAAGGCCGAATAGAAGTTGAACGGCTGGTGGTGCGTCTGGAAGTTCGGCACGGCCTGGCCATTGTTGATCAGCGTGCGGTCGGCGGAAACGGCCTTCCACGCGCCCGAGTACCAGGCCCAGGTGATGCCGCGCTGGTCCAGCAGCGTCGCGATGGTGTCCTGCGATTGCGCCGGCAGCGTGTTGGCCTTGGTCGGGTCCGCCAGCAGCTTGGTGCTGTCGGTCGACGCCGGCGCGTTGCCGCTCGGCTGATAGGCCGGCTGCATCGTGTTCACGGCGTAGTAGACGCCCGTGCTGTCCTTGGCCGTCAGCGTGCTGTCGTTGACATACTGGGCCGTGCCGGTCTGGATGCTGGTCGGGCTGGTCGGCTTGATGGACAGGCCCGTGAAGTTGCCCTTGGCGTCGACGTCGATGGCCGAGATCGAACCCTTGGCCACCGAATTCTCGGCATCCGGATAGATCGGGGCGCAGGCGCAGACCAGGTATTGGTGGTTCAGGAACGAGCCGCCGAACGCGCCCATGAAGAAGTTGTCGGCCAGTGTGTATTGCTGGGCGAGCTTCCACATTGCCATGCCGCTGCCGTCGTAGTAGCCCATCACGAGGCCGCCGGCATCGGAGTACGCGGTGAACTTGTCGTTCTTGCCGCCGTTGATCTGCATCTGGTTGTTGTAGAAGCGGTGCACCAGGTCACGCGTGACCACGTTCTGGCCCACTACCACGCCCGTGCCGTTCACGCCGGCCGGATCGTCGATGCGGAACGGTTTGTTGGCCCAGCCCACCGTGCTGGCTTGCGGCAGCTGGACCGCCTGGCCCGCCGCCGTGAGGCCGCCCCAGGTCGGCGGCAGGGTGGCCAGCGCGGAGCCGTCGAAGTCCTTCTGGGCTTCCACCGTGCCCTTGGCGTCCGGGTTCACGCCCGGAATGCCGTTGGCGCCCGGGTACAGGCCGTAGAGGTTGTCGAAGCCGCGGTTTTCGGCGTAGATCACCACCACGGTCTTGATGGCGTTCAGCGCCAGGCGCTTGGTCACGCCGTCACGGATGGCCGCGCCGATATCGCCGCCAGCCGCCACGGCATCGGCGATCAGGTCGATGGCCTGCTCGATCTCGGCCTGCAGGGCAGCCTTGACCTTGGCATCCGTTTCCTTGTTGTGGTCTTGCAGGAGCTTGTCCGCGGCCACGCCCAGGCGGTTGGCCAGCTGGCTGCGCGCGTCATCCATGTTGCCGCCGTTGGCATCCATCAGGGCGGTCAGTTCGGTGGAGATGGCGCTGATCACGACGTTGGCGCCGGCCGGCGCGCGGAACACCAGCTTGCGCGACACGGCGGCATGGCCGCCACTGTCGTCGTTGCGGAAGGCATCCGTGCCGATTTCCGCCACCACGGCGCCCAGGCCGTTCAGCGTGAACGCGCCCTTGGCATCAGTGAAGGCGGACGTTTCGCTGCTGTCGCACTTGGCGTTGTTGTTGGCGTCGATGCAGACCTTGGCATGCTCGAAGTAGCTGCCGGTGACGACGCCGGAAGTCGTGGCGGCGGTGCTGCCGGAATCGCTGCCGCCGCAAGCGGACAGGCATGCGGCGGCGATTGCGGCCAGTGGCCACAGACGGGGGAGACGGCTCATAGCTTTCCTCTTTCTTATGTGTGGGAGGTACTGCGGCACTTCAAAAAAAGCGTGGGTGCTTCTGGGTGCGCCGCGAGTTTGAGCCGGGTGTGTGTCAGATTGATGATGCTCGACGCTTCACTTGGCGATCATCGAGACGGGGCGGAGCGTGGCGTTTTCGTGACTGACATGCGGCTGTCATCCGCGAGGAATAGCCTCCTGCGCCATCCCGTCGTCATTCCACCGTCATCGTTCCGTCATGCTGCTGCCGCCGTTGTTGCTGAATGCCTCGCTCCCCTCGCTGACCGTCTGGGTGCGGATCGCCGGCAGCCTGTTGATGACCGTGCTGGCCTGCCTGATGACCGGCTGCGGCAGGCAGGAGACGGCCGCGCAGGCCCCGGCGCCAGTGGTGGCGATGGCTTCGGCCCCGGCAGCGAGCGCAAGCCCGGCTCCCGGTTCGAGCCCGGCTGCGAGTGCCAGTGCAGCCAGCGCGGCCAGTGCGGTCAAGGCGGCGGCCCCCAAGCCGTTCTACGCGATGATGGCCGAGCGGCGGCCCAACATTCCGGCGCTGACGGCGCTGGGCCGCGCGCTGTTCTTCGACGCATCGCTGTCGGCGTCCGGCAAGCAGTCCTGCGCCAGTTGCCACAGTCCGGATCACGCCTACGGCCCGCCCAACAACCTGTCCGTCCAGCTTGGCGGGCCGGACATGACGCGCACGGGCGTGCGTGCCGCGCCTTCGCTGCGCTATGTGCAAAACGTGCCGCCCTACACGGACCACTATCACGAGGACGACGGCGACGACTCGGAAGACCAGGGGCCGACGGGCGGCCACAACTGGGACGGCCGCGCCAACAGCACGCACGACCAGGCGCGCATCCCGTTGCTGTCGGCCCATGAAATGGCCAACGGCGAACCGATCGTGGTGGTGGAGAAGATCCGCAAGGGCCCGCACGCGGAGACGTTTCGCAAGGTGCTCGGCCAGGATGTGCTGGACGATGACGACACCGCGTTCAATGCGGTGCTGATGGCCCTGGAGGTGTTTCAGGAGGTGCCGTCGGAGTTCTATCCCTACACCAGCAAATACGATGCGGTGCTGCGCGGCCAGGCAAAGCTGTCGCCGCAGGAACTGCGCGGCTTGCGCGTCTTCAATGATCCGAACAAGGGCAACTGCGCCGCGTGCCATCCCGGCGATATTCGCGAGGGCGCCTTCCCGGCGTTCTCGGATTTCGGCTTTATCGCGGTCGGCGTGCCGCGCAATCGCAAGCTCGCCGGCAATGCCGACCCACGGTTTTATGACATGGGCCTGTGCGGCCCGGACCGGACCGACCTGAAGGATCGCGGCGACTACTGCGGCCTGTTCCGCACGCCGTCGCTACGCAACGTGGCGCTGCGGCAGGCGTTCTTCCACAACGGGGTGTTCCACTCGCTGGACGAGGTGCTGCATTTCTATGCGGAACGGGACGTACGGCCGGGCAAGTGGTATCCGCGCGGCAAGGATGGCAAGGTCAGGAAGTACGATGACTTGCCGCCGCAGTATCACGACAACATCAACACCGAAGCGCCGTTCGGCGGCAAGCCCGGCGACAAACCGCTCATGACCGAAGGCGAGATGCGCGACGTCGTCGCGTTTCTCAAGACGCTGACAGATGGTTTTCAGGCGCCCGCCGCGCATTGACACCGGCTGCGCGCGACCGATGCACGGCGCCGCTCAGGCAATGCCCGTCGTGATCACGCGGGCATGGCGAGCGGGCATCGTGGGTGGATGAAAGCGGAACGTCAGGGAGACGTTTGAAGACGTCTGACGAGATCAGCACGTTCGCCCGACTGCCTTCAGCATCGAGCGGCCGTGCGGCGTGATTTGGGGGCAGGGACGTCGTCCCTGTTCGGATTCCAGGCTGACGAGTTGTCGGGCGATCAAGGCGTCCAGGTCGACAGGATCGATTTCGCGAGTGTCCGCGGTGGTATCGGAGCGGGTATGCGGGCCATTGCCGATCAGCATCAGCGTGGCCAGTTCGTGTGGGCTCAGCACGGTGTTCTCCTTGGCGAGAGGGGAGCGGTTGCTGGGGACTCGGGGACGCTTGGCAGTGCATCCTCCAACGGGGAGTGTGAACTATCGGCGGGCGAGATTCACGCTGCAGTGCATCGTGATGGCCTCGTCATTGTCGGCAGTCTTGGGTTTGACGAGCCCACCCGGGGCGGGTTCCATCCGATACAAAATCGATACACGCCTGCGATGCAGAGCCCGCCAGATCACGGCGGATTCCGGCCAACATTCGCCGTGTCACATCCGCGTCATGCGCCCGCCCCGTGGTTCTGCAAGGAGCGCGGCCGGGCCGCTTCGAGATACATCCCCGAATTCAGCGTATGGAATGACCGCCTGCCGGGCTGAATCACGTTGTGATAGTTCGAATCACGTTGTGATGGTTCGCATCCTGAACACGTTGAAGGCGCGCGATGCGGAACAGATGGCGGCGCTGCTGGAAAAACTCATCCTTGAGATCAGACGCAAGCTGCCGGCCAGAGCGCGATTGAAGGAATCGGACTGAGCCCTCAGGGCAGAGGCGAGCCGAGCAGCTTCCAGAGTACGAGCGCGCCGACGTTGAGCGCAACGGTCGCCCGGAACACGGTCTGGAATTCGCGCTTGCGGTTCTTGTGGCGCAGGACCTGCTGGGCGATCAGCGCGCCCGGCCAGCCACCGAATAGCGCCAGCATATGCAGGTTGGCTTCCGGCACGCGCCGCGCGTTGCGGCCGGCGCGCTGCTTGTCGTCAAAGTAGGTGATGAACGCCACCACGCTCAGAATCCCCCAGACGATGGCAACGGCCTTCGGCACGAACCCGGCCAACGCTGCCAGCCCCACGGCGGCGAGCGCCGCGAAGGCCAGCCACACGGCACCGGAACCGGAGTTCCCCGGCTGCCGCGCTCCGGCACTTTGCCTCGGTGCGCCCAGTATCGACACCTGGACCGCCTGAGGACGGCCATCCTTGCCCCGGGCGAGTTCGAACATGATGCGGTCACCGGGCTTCGGCTGCACCGACCGGTTCTGGAGCGCCGTGACGTGGAAGAAGATGTCCTTCAGGTCGGCATGGACATCGATGAAGCCATAGCCCTTCTCGGCATTCCAGGACTTGACCCGGCCCGCTTTTCTCATTGTCTTGTCTGTGTGATGTCAACGGCCCCGAGTGTAAGGGATGCCAACGTCCCTCAGCCCGGATGCACCACCACCAGCAATGCGGTGGCCGCGGTCTTGCCCGGATTGCCGATTGCATGGGCGACGTCCGCGCCATAGCGCGCGGTTTCGCCGTGCCTGAGCTTCTTTTCCTCGTTGCCGGCCCGCACGGTCATGGACCCGGAGAGCACCGACAGGTGCTCCTGCGTGCCCGTCTCATGCGGCTCGGAGGCCAGTACGCCGCCGGCCTGGATCGTCAGCTCATACCATTCGAATCGTCCCGCGAGGTCGATCGGGCCCAGGATGCGCAGTTCGCAGCGCGTATCCGGACTCTTGAGCGCGGGAATCGCATGCGGTTGCACCACGGCGATGGCCGGCGCCGGCGGAGTGGCCGCGCCATTGGCCAGGAAGTCCGTCAGGCTGACGCCCAGCGCGTTTGCCAGGCGCCACAGCACCGCCACGGTGGGGTTGGCCAGGTTCCGCTCGATCTGCGAGAGCATAGACTTGGAGACACCGGCGCGGCGCGACAGGTCGTCCAGCGACAGTTGCTGGCTCTGGCGCAGCGCCTGCAAGGCGCTGCCCACGGCGGGCGGCCCGTCAGGGCTTGCCGGCGGTTTGGCGGAGGAGGGTTGCGTCATCGTCATCTGTTCGTTATAGTGCACGAACTGTTCGTTATATGGAACGCGTTCGATTTATCGATCGAGCGATCCGAGACACTACCACCGGGAGTCTGGCCATGTCGAGTGCCGAGGCCTTCTATGCATCCATCCGCGCGGAACTGGATTCGATCCGCGAGGCGGGCCTGTACAAGCGCGAGCGCATCATCGCCACGCCGCAAGGCGCGGTGATCCGTACCGCCGATGGCCGCGAGGTCATCAACCTGTGCGCGAACAACTACCTGGGGCTGTCCTCGCACCCCAAGGTCATCGAGGCCGCCCACGAGGCGCTGCGCACGCACGGCTTTGGCCTGTCCTCCGTGCGGTTCATCTGTGGCACGCAGGATCTGCACAAGACGCTGGAGGCGCGGCTGTCGCGCTTCCTCGGGACCGAGGACACCATCCTCTATGGTTCCGCGTTCGATGCCAACGGCGGCCTGTTCGAGACCTTGCTCGGCCCGGACGATGCCGTGATCAGCGACGAACTGAACCACGCGTCGATCATCGACGGCATCCGGCTGTCCAAGGCGCGCCGCTATCGCTACAAGCACAACGACCTCGACGACCTGCGCGCCCAGCTGCAACGCGCGGATGCCGAGGGCGCCCGCTTCAAGCTGGTTTTCAGCGACGGCGTGTTCTCGATGGACGGCACCGTGGCGCGGCTCGACGAGATCCGCGAGATCTGCGACGCGCATGGCGCGCTGCTCGGGATCGACGAATGCCATGCCACCGGCTTCATGGGCAAGCGCGGACGCGGCACGCACGAGGCACGTGGCCTGTTCGGCAAGATCGACATCATCACCGGCACGCTCGGCAAGGCGCTGGGTGGCGCATCGGGCGGTTTCACCTCGGGCCGCAAGGAGGTGATCGACCTGCTGCGCCAGCGCTCGCGCCCGTACCTGTTCTCCAATACCGTGGCTCCCGCGATCGTCGGCGCGAGCATCGCGGTGCTGGATCTTCTCGAAGGCAGCACCGAATTGCGCGACAGGCTCGAGCGCAATACCGCATTCTTCCGCGCGGGCATCGCCGCGCTGGGCTTCGACATCAAGCCGGGCGATCACCCGATTGTCCCGATCATGGTCTACGACGCGGAACCTGCGCAGAAGCTGGCCGAGCGCCTGCTGGAACTGGGTGTCTATGTAGTAGGCTTCTTCTATCCGGTGGTGCCCAAGGGGCAGGCCCGCATCCGCGTGCAGATGAGCGCGGTCCACGATGAAATCACGCTGCAGCGCGCGCTGGATGCCTTTGCGCAGGCCGGACGGGAACTGGGACTGATCCGATGACTGAAGCAAGCCACACCCCCGGCACCGGCAACGTCCCCAAGATCCTGATCATCGGCGCCAACGGGCAGCTGGGCTCCGAACTGGCGCTGGCGCTGGCCGAGCGCTATGGCCGCACCCAGGTCGTGACCTCCGACGTGGTGCCTACCGGCCGCCATGTGCATATCGCCCACGAGATGGTCAACGTGACCGATCGGGGCGAACTGACCACGGTGGTGGAGCGGCACGGCATCACGCAGATCTACCTGCTGGCGGCCGCGCTGTCCGCCACCGGCGAGAAAGCGCCGCAATGGGCGTGGAACCTGAACATGACGGGGCTGCTGAACGTGCTGGAACTGGCGCGTCACCACGCCATCGAGCGCGTGTTCTGGCCGAGCTCGATTGCCGCCTTCGGCCCGACGACGCCCGCCGTGGACACGCCGCAGAAGACCATCATGGAGCCGACCACGGTCTACGGTATCTCGAAGCAGGCTGGCGAGGGCTGGTGTCGCTGGTACTTCGAGAATCACGGCGTGGACGTGCGCAGCGTGCGCTATCCGGGCCTGATCTCGCACAAGACGCCCCCCGGCGGCGGCACCACGGATTACGCAGTCGACATCTTCCATCACGCGGTCAGGGGCGAGCCCTACACCTGTTTCCTGGAGCCCGACGAGCGCCTGCCGATGATGTATATGCCGGACGCCATCCGCGCCACGCTGGAGCTGATGGAAGCGCCGGCCGACCATGTGCGGGAGCGGGGCAGCTACAACCTCGCCGCCATGAGCTTCACGCCGGCGGAGATCGCGGCGGCCATTCGCCAGCGCGAGCCGGGCTTCGAGATCCGCTACGCGCCTGACTACCGCCAGGCAATCGCCCGAGGCTGGCCCGATTCGATCGACGACACGGCCGCGCGCAGCGACTGGGGCTGGCAGCCTCGGTATGGTCTGGCTGAAATGGTCGATGACATGCTGAAGAATTTGAGAGCCTGAGGCCGAGAGGTTGTTTCAAAATGAAGCGAAGCGGTCCTGGCTAGGCGTGCGGCCGCAGACAGTACAAGTGGTACGGCAAGGCCGCGCAACGACGCCAGGATCTTTTTGAAGCAACCTCTCAGTCGGGGCGCCGTTATTGCGGCCTGGGCAAGCCGGGGCCATCCGGCGAAGGTTGCGCCACCGCCTGGGCGTCGGATTGCGGCGCGGGTTGTGGCGCTGACCGTGCCGCCGATTGGTTCGCCGATTGGTTCGCTGATTGGCTCCCTGATTGACTCACTGATTGACTCACTGGCTGAGTCCCCGGCCGCTTCGCTGGACCGGTCACGGCCTGCGCGGACGTCGGTTGACCTGCCGACTCCATTGCTGACTGCGCCGCCGCCAGGTTCGCCGCCACGCGCATGGCGGTCAGGGAGTCCGATGGCAACAGGCGATACAGATGCTCCCAGTATCGGATGGCTTCCTTTAGATCTCCGCGTTCCGCGGCGGCGCTGCCCGCCAGTGCCAGCGCCTTTGGCTCATCGGGATCGAGGGCCAGCGCTTGCCGGATCTGCTCCAGCGGCGCGCCTTCGAGCGAGCCGCCGCTCGCGCTGGCCAACGCATCCGCATAGTCGGCGCGCAGTGCCGCCGCATCGGGAACCAGGGCGACGGCCTTCGCGTACGCCGCCGCGGCGTCATCGAAGCGCTCCAGCGCACCATACGATCGCGCGAGCATGTACCACCCATCGGGATCATCGGGCGCCTTGCGCAGGCGCATGGCGAGTCGCGAGACCATCGCTTCGATCTGCGCCTGCTGGACACTGTGGTCGCCATCGCCGCTGATGGGGAACGATGCCGACTGCATCGGGATGGCGGCCATCAGCGCCCGGGGATTGCCGAGATGGAAGTAGAGAAAAGCCGCCGCCACGGGCAGCGTAACCAGCGCGGCAGCCACGGCCCATCGCGAGCGCGGCGGGCGAGCATGGGGCCGCGACGCAGATGCGGGGAGGGGTGCGAGTTGAGGCGCGGCTTGAGGCGCGGCTTGAGGCGCGGATTGCGACCCCGATTGCGACGCCGCTTGGGACCCGGATTTCGACTCGGAGTGCGCCCCCGATGGCGACGCCCCCGGCGGCGCGTGGCCGCGTCGCCGCCGACGCCGCACGATCACCACGCTGGTGCCGATCAGCAGCACCAGCGGCCCGAACCACAGCAGCCAAGTCTGCGGCCGCACCGGCGGCTTGTACAGCACGAAATCGCCATAGCGCTGCACCAGGTAGTCCTTGACGGCTTCCTCGCTCGTCCCCTGCCGCAACTGCTCGCGGATTTGCCCGCGCAGATCGACGGCCAGGTCCGCATCGGAATCCGCCAGCGTCTGGTTCTGGCAGACCAGGCAGCGGAGCTGCGCCGCCAGCGCGTGGACGCGCGCATCGAGGGCCGGGTCCGGATCGGCCGCCAGCACGGCGCCCGCCGCAAGGATCGCGACCCATGCCGCCGCAACACACCGGACCACGCGCCACATCCTATGCATGGCCTGGCTCCTGCTCCAGCTGCCGCAGCAGCGGCAGGATCTTGCGTTCCAGGATGTCCGGCGTGACCGGCCCCACTTGCCGGTAGCGCACCACGCCAGCGCGGTCGATCACATAGGTCTCCGGCACCCCGTACACGCCAAAGTCGATCCCGACCTTGCCGTCAGCATCGACCAGCGACGCCACATAGGGGTTCCCCAGGCGGCGCAGCCAGTCGCGGGCGGCAGCCGGCTGGTCCTTGTAGTTCAGGCCGTAGATCGGCACCGGCGACCGCGTTGCGAAGTCGACCAGCACCGGGTGCTCGGTCCGGCAAGCCGTGCACCAGGACGCCCAGACGTTCAGCAGCCAGATCTTTCCTTTCAGATCCGCGGCCGACATGGTGCCCTCCGGCGACATCAGCACCGGTAGCTGGAAGGCCGGCGCGGGCTTGCCGACGAGCGCGGACGGCAGTTCGTGCGGATCATGGCGCAGCCCGGCGGCGAGTGTTACCGCCAGGGCCACGAAGACCGCGAGCGGAACCAGGAATCTCGTCATGCCAGCGGCTCCTTGCGTACGGCCAGCGGCAGGGCCGGCGCCACATCACCGGCCGCATCATTCGCCAGATCGTCCGCCACACCGCCGGAACCATCTCCGGGCGCCGGCAGCGTTTCCCGCGAATGGACGCGCCGCCGGTATCGCCGGTCGCAGATGGCCACCAGTCCGCCCAGCGCCATGAGCACGCATCCGCCCCAGATCCATCCCACGAACGGCTTGACATGCAGCCGCACGGCCCAGCGCCCGTCCTCCACGGAATCGCCGATGGCGACATAGAGATCGCGGGTAAAGCCGTTGTCGATCGCGGCTTCCGTCGTGGGCATGTCCTGGCTGCGATAGATGCGTCGCTCCGGCATCAGCGTGGCCACCACGCGTCCATCCTGGCTCGCGGTGATGATCGCGCGGAACGCCGCATAGTTGGGCCCCTGCACCGGGATCACGCGGTCCAGCCGGAACGAATAGCCACCGACGCTGGCCACGTCCTGCGTGCGCATCGGCAGCTCGCGCAGGCTCTCCTGGCTATTGACCAGCGTCACGCCAGCGATGAACACGCCTACGCCCAGATGGGCCAGCAACATCCCGTAGTAGCCAGCCGGCAACTGGCGCAGGCCATGCATCCGCCGACCGAGCGAACCATGCGGACGCAGGCGGCCAGCAAGGCTGGTTAGCACGCCGGCCGCGCACCACGTTGCCAGCAGCAGGCCCAGCCCGGTGAGCGCCGAGCTATTGCGCAGAATCAGAAGCAGCAGGATCGCGATCGACAGGCTGGCGATACCCGCCCAGCGCAGCCGTGCCGCCAGTGCCGGCAGCGAGGCATGGCGCCAGCGCGCCAGCGGCGCCGCGCCCATCAGCAATACGGCGGGCGCCATCAGCGGCACGAAGACCTCCTCGAAGTAGGCCGGGCCGACCGAGATCTTGCCGAGCCCGAGCACATCCAGCAGGAGCGGATAGAGCGTGCCGAGCAGCACCGTGGCGGCGGCGACGGCCAGCAGCACGTTGTTGGCCAGCAGGAACGACTCGCGCGAAATCCCCGCAAAGGCCACGCGCACCGACAGCCGTGGCGCCCGCCATGCGTAGAGCGCGAGCGCACCGCCGGTGACGAGGCCGAGCAGGGTCAGGATGAAAATGCCGCGCCGTGGATCGACCGCGAAGGTGTGGACCGACGTCAGCACGCCCGAGCGGACCAGGAACGTGCCCAGCAGGCTTAGCGAGAAGGTGAAGATGGCCAGCAACGCCGTCCACGCGCGGAAGGCGCCGCGCTTCTCCGTCACCGCCAGCGAATGCATCAGCGCCGTGCCCGCCAGCCATGGCATCAGGGACGCGTTCTCGACGGGGTCCCAGAACCACCAGCCGCCCCAGCCGAGTTCGTAATAGGCCCACGCACTGCCCAGCAGGATGCCGACGGTCAGGAAGCTCCACGCCAGTGTGGTCCACGGCCGCGACCAGCGCGCCCAGCTTGCGTCGAGCCGTCCGCCCAGCAACGCCGCCACGGCGAACGCGAAGACCACGGCAAAGCCCACGTATCCCATATACAGCTGCGGCGGGTGAAAGACCATGCCGGGGTCCTGCAGCAGGGGATTCAGGTCGCGCCCCTCCATGGCCGGCGGCAGCAGGCGGATGAACGGATTCGACGCAAACAGCAGGAAGAGCAGGAAGCCCACGCTGATCGCACCCAGCACGCCGATGACACGCGCCGCCATTTCGACGGGCAAGGCGCGGCTGAAGCGCGCCACCGCCAGCGTCCAGAGCGCCAGCATCAGCGTCCAAAGCAGCATCGATCCCTCGTGCGCCCCCCACACCGCGGCCGCGCGATAGGCCAGCGGCAACGCCGTGTTGGAGTTGGCCGCCACATAGCGCACGCTGAAGTCGTTGTCGACAAAGGCCCACGTCAGGGCGCCATACGCCGTCAGGACCAGCGCCGCCTGCGCACAGGCGGCCGGGCGGGCCACGGCCATCAGCGTGCCGTCGCCGCGCGCGGCGCCCGTAATCGGCAGCAGCGTTTGCATGACGGCCACGAACAGGGCCAGGATCAGTGCGAAGTGGCCGATTTCTACGATCATCGCGAGGGAGCCTCCGCCATGCGTTGATTGACCTGTGCCGCCTGCTTCAGCGCATCGGCAGCTTCCGGCGGCATGTAGTTTTCATCGTGCTTCGCCAGCACTTCGCTGGCATGGAAGACGCCGTCGGCCTGCAGCTGGCCACGGGCCACTACGCCCTTGCCCTCGCGGAACAGGTCGGGCAACAACCCGCGATAGACCACCGGTACCTCACGCGCGGTGTCCGTCACGATAAAGCGGATGGTCATGCCATCGCCCTCGCGCCGTATGGAACCGGGCGCCACCAGGCCACCGAGCCGGAAGCTGCGCGCGGTGGGGGCTTCGTTGGCGACGACCTGCGTCGGGCTGAAAAAGAACACCAGGTTGCCGCGAAATGCATTCAACACCAGCGCGGTAGCTACGCCGCCGCACACCAGCGCGGCCATCAGGATCGCGAGTCGACGTTGCCGGGTCGTCATCGGGGGATGTCATCCCGTGGTGCCGCCAGTTGCCGCGCGGCCCGCGCGCGCCGGGCCAGCAGTGCCAGTTCGATGCCGAGCGCGGCAAACGCCACCACAAATGCGCCGGCCACGTAGCCGGCGTGTCCGGAAAGCAGGAAGTGCATGCTGTCCATGATCGTCTCCCGGAATTCAGTCGGTCAGCCGTGGCTCGGCACGCTCGCGCAGGATGCAGCGCACACGGACCAGTGCCACGGCAATCGTGTACATCCAGCACGCCAGCGTCATCAGCAGCATGCCGGCGAGCATGGTGGCGGCCATCGACGGTGCCGCGCTCAGGCTGACCGATGCGCCCTGATGCAGCGTGTTCCACCATTGCACGGAGAAATAGATGATCGGGATATTGACCACGCCGACCAGCGCCAGCACGGCGCAGGCGCGTTCGGCGCGGCGCGCCTCCTCGATGGACGCTTCCAGCGCCAGAAAGCCCAGGTACAGGAACAGCAGGATGAGCTCGGACGTCAGCCGCGCGTCCCAGACCCACCACGTGCCCCAGGTCGGCTTGCCCCACAGGGCGCCGGTCCACAGCGCGATAAACGTGAACAGGGCCCCCGTGGGTGCGAGCGCGGAGGCCATCATCGACGACAGCCGGGTGCGCAGCACCAGCGCCAGGGCGCAGTATCCGGCCATGACCAGATAGATGAACATCGACATCCAGGCGGCCGGCACGTGGATGAAGATGATCCGGTAGACCTCGCCCTGTTGCGCATCGGTGGGCGCCACGCGGAAACCGACGTAGAGCCCTGCCAGCAGGAACAGCAACGCCGCCGCACCGAACCAGGGCGCCAGCCGCCGCGCGAGCGGGTCGAAGCGCGCGGGCGAGGCATACGCCAGCCAGCGCGCGCGAGTCGGGTGAGACGGCCGGGTGAGGGTGGGCAGGTCGGCTGACGGACCCATGGCTTACTCCATCGCGATCCGCAAGCCGGCCGCGGCGGCCAGCGGGCACAGCAGCAACGCCAGCGCCAGACAGGCGCCCAGGAGCGAGAACTGCGGCATGACGTCCAGCCCGGCATCGGCGGCGGCGCCGGCTCCGGCGCCGAACACCAGCACGGGCACGCACAGCGGCAAGACCAGGATGCATAGCAGCACGGCACCGCCGCGCACCCCCAGCGTCAGCGCCGCGCCCACCGCGCCGATCAGGCTCAGCACCGGCGTGCCCAGCAACAAGGAAGCCGCCAGCATCAGTGCCGCGCCGGGTGGCAGGCTGTATTGCTGCGCCAGCACGGGCGTCAGCACCAGCAGCGGCAAGCCGCTGGTCAGCCAGTGCGCAGCGATCTTGGCCAGCACCAGGATCGCCAGCGGTTCGGGAGACAGCAGCATTTGCTCGAGCCCGCCATCGGCATAGTCCTGGGCGAACAGCCGTGACAGCGAAAGCATCGACGCCAGCAGCGCCGCCACCCACAGGATGCCCGGCGCCAGCAGGCGCAGCTGCTGGGGATCCGGTCCGATCGCCAGCGGAAAGAGGCTGGTGGCGATCACGAAGAACACCACCGTGCCCACCAGGTTGCCGCGTCGGCGCCAGGCCAGGGTCAGATCATGGCGCAGTGTGGCGGTGAAGGCGCCGAGCAGGCCGGGAAAGGGGGATGGCGGCGGCCCGAGCGGACTCATGCCGATCCTCCCAGACACAGCGTGGCGGTGGCCCCGTGGGCCAGCAACAGTGGCCGGTGCGTGGCCACCACGGCCATGCCGCCCGAGGCGAGGTGCGCGTCGAGCTGTTGCGTGAAGCGCGCGGCGGCGTCGTCGTCGAGCGATGTCAGCGGTTCGTCGAGCAACCAGAGCGTGCGCGGCACCAGCGAGAGACGCGCCAGCGCGACGCGGCGGCGCTGGCCTTGCGAGAGCGTGCGGACGGCCGCATCGGCCACGCGACCGAGCCCGGCTTCCGCGAGCGCCGCGCGGGCGGCTTCCGCCGTGACGGCACAGCCGGCAAGCCGCGCCGCGTAGACCAGATGTTCCGTGGCGCTGAGATCGGGGTCGATGCCATTGGCGTGGCCCACATAGCCGACCGACTGGCCGAACACGGGATCGCCCGCGCGCACGGGGCGGCCCGCCCAGGTCAGCTCGCCCGTGGCGGGCGGCAACAGTCCGGCCAGCACGCGCAGCAGCGTGGATTTGCCGCTGCCATTGGGCCCGGTCACCGCCAGCGCATGGCCCGCGTCCAGGGTCAGGTCGATGCCGCGAAAGACGGCGTGGCCGGCACGGGCGAACGCGAGTTGGCGGGCGGCAAGCATGGCGGGATCCTCAGCCGGACCGGTGGGCGTGCATCATCGTCATTCGCTGGCGCCTTCCACCTTGGAGACATCGGGCAGATGGTGGGCAATGCCCTTGTGGCAGTCGATGCAGGTCTTTTCCTTGTTGGCCAGGTACGTCGAATGCATCGCCTGCGCACGCGGGCTCTGGCGCGTGAAGTCCATCGACTGGTAGTCATGGCAGTTGCGGCATTCGAGTGAGTCGTTGGCCTTGAACCGCGCCCATTCGTGCTGCGCCAGCACGATCCGGTGCTCCTGGAATTTCTCGCGCGTGTTGACGGTGCCGAAGATCTTGGCCCAGACTTCCTTCGACGCCTGCATCTTGCGCGCCATCTTGTCGGTCCAGTTGTGCGGCACATGGCAGTCCGAACACTTGGCGCGCACGCCACTGCGGTTGGTGAAGTGGATGGTGCCCTGCAGCTCCTGGTAGACGTTGTCGTGCATCTCGTGGCAACCGGTGCAGAACGCTTCGGTATTGGTCAACTCCAGCGCGGTGTTGAAGGCGCCCCAGAACATCACGCCGGCGATGAAGCCGCCCAGCGTCAGGAATCCGAGGCTGAAATAGGCACTGGGCCGGTTGATGGTGCGCCAGTAGCGCTTGAGCAGGTCAATCATCGTGGGGTCCGCTAGGGCTTGACGGCGCTCTTGCCGCCCTTGGCCCCGGATGGGCGTTTGAGCAGCGTCTCCACGTCCGTGAACGTGTTGCCGACCAGTGGCTTGGCATCGGCCTGCGGCACGTGGCACTGGGTGCAGAAGTAGCGGCGTGGCGATACGTCCGCCAGCACGTTGTTATCGCGGTCCATGTAGTGCGTGATGCTGACCGGGATGGCCTGGGTTTCCTCCGTGCGCGTGCGCGCATGACAGAACATGCAGCGGTTGTAGTCCTTGTCGAGCTGATAGCCGTCGATCTTGTGCGGGATCGTCGGAGGCTGCATCGTGTAGTTGCGGGTCCGGCGTATGTCCTTGTTTTCCGTCGGGTACAGCAGCGGCGGCTTGGGTTCGCTGGCGATCGGCGTCGGCCCGCGCATGGCATCCACCACGCCCTGGCTTTGGCCCTGACCCTGGGCGTGGGCCATGCCGGCGACCAGCGTCATGCCGGCCGCGATCGACAGCGCCCACGGCCGCCACCTTGCGCATCGGGTGATCAACAGGTGCATGGCGGCCTCCTATACCTTCACGATCTTGACCGCGCACTTCTTGAAGTCGGTCTGCAGGGAGATCGGGCAGGTGGCGTCCAGCGTCACCTTGTTGATGAGCTGGCTGGCGTCGAACCAGGGCACGAACACCAGCCCGCGTGGCGGCTGGTCGCGGCCGCGCGTTTCCACGCGGGACCGCATGCGGCCGCGCCGCGATACCACCTCCACCTCCACGCCGCGCCGCAGCCCCAAGGCGCGCGCGTCTTCCGGATGCATGAAAACCACGGCGTTGGGGAACGCGCGGTACAGCTCGGGCACGCGTCGGGTCATCGAGCCCGAATGCCAGTGTTCGAGCACCCGCCCGGTGGCCAGCCAGAACGGATATTCCTTGTCCGGCGATTCGGCTGCGGGTTCGTACGGCAGGGCGAAGATCACGGCCTTGCCGTCCGGGTTGCCGTAGAACTGGAAGCCCGTGCCGGCCTTGACGTACGGGTCGCTGCCTTCGCGGTAGCGCCAGCGGGTCTCCTTGCCGTTGACGACCGGCCAGCGCAGCCCGCGCGCCTCGTGGTAGGCGTCGAACGGCGCCAGGTCATGCCCGTGCCCGCGCCCGAAGCTGGCGTATTCCTCGAACAGTCCCTTCTGGATATAGAACCCGAACGCCTTGGCTTCGGCGTTGTGGTGGTCGGCGCTGGCCTCCTTCTCCGGGAACTTGTCGACCTGGCCGTTGCGGAAGAGCACCTCGTAGAGCGTCTTGCCCTTCAGTTCCGGTTTCTTGGCGATCAGGTCGGCTGGCCACACCTCTTCCACCTTGAAGCGCTTGGAGAACTCGACGAGCTGCCAAAGATCGGAGCGCGCCTCGCCCGGGGCATCGACCAGCTGATGCCAGAACTGTGTGCGCCGTTCCGCGTTGCCGTAGGCGCCTTCCTTCTCCACCCACATTGCGGCGGGCAGGATCAGGTCCGCCGCGAGCGCCGTCACGGTGGGGTAGGCGTCGGACACCACGATGAAATTGGCCGGGTTGCGATAGCCGGGCAGGCCTTCCTCCATCAGGTTGGCCGCGGCCTGCATGTTGTTGTTGACCTGCACCCAGTACGCGTTGAGCTTGCCGTCCTTGAGCATCCGGTTCTGTAGCACGGCGTGATAGCCCGGCTTGTCGGGGATCGTGCCCGGCGGCAGCTTCCAGATGCGCTCCGCCTCTTCGCGATGCTTGGGGTTGGTGACCACCATGTCGGCGGGCAGGCGGTGAGAGAACGTGCCCACCTCGCGTGCCGTGCCACAAGCCGACGGCTGCCCGGTCAGCGAGAACGGGCTGTTGCCCGGCGTGGAGATCTTGCCCGTCAGCAGGTGCAGGTTGTAGATCATGTTGTTGGCCCAGCTGCCCCGCGTGTGCTGGTTGAAGCCCATGGTCCAGAACGACACCACCTTGATATTGGGATCGGCGTACAAGGCCGCCAGCGCATCCAGCTTGTCGCGCGGCACGCCGGACAGCTTGCTGACGTAGGCCGCGTCGTACTTGGCGACGAACTTCGCGAACTCGTCGAACGTGATGGGGGTGGCGGCGCCGGGGTCGGCCGCATTCTTGGCCGCCTTCTGCAAGGGATTATCCGGCCGCAGGCCGTAGCCGATATCGGTCACTCCCTGCTTGAACACGGTGTGCTTGTTGACGAAATCCTTGTTCACCTTGTTGTTGGTGATGATGTAGTGCGCGATGTAGTTCAGGATCGCCAGGTCCGTCTGCGGCGTGAAGATGATCGGGATGTCCGCCAGGTCGTAGGAGCGGTGGGTGAACGTGGACAGCACCGCCACCCTCGTCTTGGGGGCCGACAGGCGCCGGTCCGTCACCCGCGTCCACAGGATCGGGTGCATCTCCGCCATGTTCGATCCCCAGAGCACGAAGGCGTCGGCGACCTCGAAGTCGTCATAGCAGCCCATCGGCTCGTCCATGCCGAATGTGCGCATGAACCCGGCCACCGCCGACGCCATGCAGTGCCGCGCGTTGGGGTCGATATTGTTGGAACGGAAGCCGGCCTTCATCAGCTTGGACGCCGCGTAGCCTTCCCAGATCGTCCACTGGCCCGAGCCGAACATGCCGACCGCCGTGGGTCCCTTCTCCTTCAGTACGCGCTTGAACTGGGCTTCCATGACGTCGAACGCCTTGTCCCAGCTCACGGGCTGGAAGTCGCCGTTCTTGTCGTACTGGCCGTTCTTCATGCGCAGCAGCGGCTTGGTCAGCCGGTCCTGCCCGTACATGATCTTTGACAGGAAGTAGCCCTTCACGCAGTTCAGGCCCTTGTTGACCTCGCATTGCGGATCGCCCTGGGTGGCCACCACCTTGTTGTCCTTGACCGCCACCGTCACGCCGCACCCGGTGCCGCAGAAGCGGCACGGCGCCTTGTCCCACTTGAGCTTGGTCAGGTCTTTGTCGGTGACAAAGTTCGCGGCGTCAGCGGGCAGGGTGATACCGGCTACCGACGCGGTGGCCGCCACGGCGGTCTGCTTAATAAAGTCCCGGCGAGTGAGTGTCATGGACGATCTCCTCGTGCATGGCGCACGCGTCCTCGTTGTGCTGATACACAAGCGTGGCGCCCAGAACGCCATCAAGCTGGTGCAGATAGGTGAGATGGGCGGCAATGGCGCGCGAGCTCGGTGCCTCGAGCGTGACAACGAGCTTGCCGGTGTCACTGGCCGCATGGATTTCGGCGCCGGTCATGCCCTCGATGGCGGCGCGTACGTCGTCAAGACTGCCGGGCCGCACATGCACAAGCACGCCGGCGATGTGCCACTCGTCGGTGTTGCCGCTGACGTCGTCCGTGCCCCCTGACGGTAGCGGCAGGATGGGGATCGAATGCTTTGCACCTGGCATGACTGTCCTTCGGCTGCGCGCCGTTTCAATCAGTGCTGCAGGAACTGCATATCTTTCTATAAATAGCGACGCACGCGTCAGTGCGTCGGCGGCCCGCTCACAATCTGGGTCATCCAGACGATGAACCCATATCCGGCCACGATGATCACGGAAAGCACCGGCACCATCACGGCGGTCAGGAACAAAAAGCTGCGGAGCTCTTCCTGTTTGCGCTGCGGGTCGACGGTGGGTTCCATGGCGATGTGTGGTCGGGTCAGAGTGGCGAGATCGCCAACTCATTTAAGGAAGCGGCTTAGGAGGTGTCAAGCCAGCATTTCAAACACATATGTTGAATCGGGCGAGAGGGGGCTGGTGAGGCAACAGCCGCATCACGCGATGGACGTGGCTGCCGGGTGCCGCATACCGCGCTTGAACTAGTTCGTAGAGAAATAGTTTGCATCCTAATAAATTCACGTCTATCATTCGCCCCATGCCAAAGATCGATGCCCTTCGTTTCGCCTTCACCGGCCAGCTCATGCTGGCGGGTCGCCAATGGCGCCAGATCAGCCAGGCAGCGGTGACCGCCCACGGCATCTCTGCCGCGGCCGCCGCGCCGCTGCTGTTTGTTCGCCGGCTGGGTGGCGGGGTTCGCCAGGTCACGCTGGCCGACTATGTCGGCGTGGAAGGTGCCACGCTGGTGCGGCTCGTGGATCAGTTGAGCGCCGCCGGCCTGGTCCGCCGCGAGGTGGACCCGAGCGACCGGCGTGCCAATGTGCTGTCGCTGACGGAAGCCGGCGATCGCATGGCGGAGCAGATCGAAGTCGAACTCAAGCAACTGCGCGCGGAGGTCTTCGCGGAAGTCAGCGAGGCCGACATGGCCGCCACGCTGCGCGTGCTGGACGCCTTGTCACGCGCGGCAGCCGCCGCCTCATCCTCGGGCAAGCAGGAGTCCTGAACGTCATGGGTAGTTGGCCATCCGGAAGAGACTGGATCTTTTCCGTCAAAGCCTTTATCGCCGCCATGCTGGCGTTGTGGATTGCGTTGTACCTGGGCCTGCCGCGTCCTTACTGGGCGATGGGGTCGGTCTATATCGTGGCGCACCCGCTCACGGGCGCCACGCGCTCCAAGGCGCTGTACCGCGTGCTGGGCACGCTGCTGGGTGCCGCCGCCGGCGTGGCGATCGTGCCCTCGCTGGTCAACGCGCCGACGCTGCTGATGGCCGCGGTGGCCATCTGGACCGGTTGCCTGCTCTACGTGGCGCTGCTGCATCGCACGCCGCGCAGCTACGTCTTCATGCTGGCGGCCTACACGCTGCCGCTGGTGGCGCTGCCGGCCGTCGACAATCCCGCCGGCATCTTCGATATCGCCGTCGCACGCGCCGAGGAAATCTGCCTGGGTATCCTGTGCGCGAGCGTGGTCGGTGCGCTGGTGTGGCCGGCCAGTGTTGCCGACGTGCTGCGCGACAAATCCCGGCAATGGATGGGCGACGCGGCGCTCTGGGCCGGCGACATGCTGTCCGCGAGCCCCGGCGCACAGGTCACGCGCCATCACAGCCGCCACCGTCTGGCCGCCGACATCCTGGCACTCGACCAGTTGATCAGCCAGCTCTCCTATGACACCGAAACCGCCGCCAGGGTGCGCGCCGCGCGCGAACTGCGTGGCCGCATGACGATGCTGCTGCCGGTGCTGTCCTCGCTGGCCGCTGCCGTGGAGAGCCTGCAGGCGGCCGGTGGCGTACCGGCGCCGCTGGCCGCGCAGATGCAGGCCGTCAAGGCGTGGATCGAGGCAGGCGCGGTGGGGGCGCCGCCAACGCTGGCCGAGACGCCGCTCGAGGCATCGTGGGACGCCGCGCTGGTCACGGCGGCGGAAGACCGGCTGGCGCAGATGGTGGCGCTCTGGACGGACTGCGTGACGCTGTGCCGCAGTATCGGCGAGCGGCACATGGCGCACACATGGGCGCCGGAATTCCAGCGCTGGGATGTGGGCCGCGCGCGCCACTACGACCACGGCATGCTGCTGTTCTCCACCGTCACGGTGGCCATGGCCATCTTCACGATGGGCATGATCTGGATCTGGATGGGCTGGGCCGATGGCGCTGGCGCCGTGGCGCTGGGCGCCATCTCGTGCTGCTTCTTTGCCGCGATGGACGAGCCGGCACCGATGATCCGGTCGTTCTTCACCTGGAACGTGGTCTGTCTGCTGATTTCGATGGTGTTCGTGTTCGCGGTGCTGCCGGTGGCCCACGACTTCGAGATGCTGGTGATGATGTTCGCGGTGCCGTACCTGATCATTGGCCTGCTGGTGGCGCAGCCGCGCCTGGCGATGATCGGCATGCCGCTTGCCGTGGTGACCGCCAACGACATCGGCATCCAGGGCGCCTACAGCGCCAACTTCCACACCTTCTTCAACACCAATGTGGCCGGTATCGCCGGCATCCTGTTCGCGCTGGTCTGGACGCTCGCGCTGCGGCCTTTCGGCACTCGTGCGGCCACGCGCCGGCTGGTGCGTGCCGGATGGGGCGATATCGCCGCGAATGCCGTCGGCGGCAAGCCGGAGTCCCATGCCAGCCTGCGCGCCCGCATGCTGGACCGCCTGGCGCAACTGGTGCCGCGGCTGGCCGCGAGCGAAAGCGAAGTGTCCGCCGACGGCTTCAGCGAAGTGCGCGTCGGGCTGAGCACGCTGGCGCTGCAACGCGAGATGCCCGACATGCCGGCCGACCAGCAACACGCGGTGAAGCGCGTGCTGCGCAGCGTTTCGGGCTACTACAAGGCCCGGCTCGATGGCGACGCCGATGCGCCGCCGCCGGCGCTGCGCACACGACTGGCCAACGCCCGGCAGAAGGTGGGGTCGCGCATCGCGATGGCCGCGCTGGTCGAAATGCAAGTGGCCCTGTTTCCGCCGGCGGTGTCGCCGGCGCCCGTTTCCGGAAAAGCCTGATGCCCGGTGAATTCAGTATCTATGGCGTGTTCGTGCCCAGCCTGCTGGTGTGGATGCTCGCCGCCTTTGTGATCACGAGCGGCGCGCGCGCCGTGCTGACGCGCGTCGGCTTCTACAAGCTCGTGTGGCACCGTTCCCTGTTTAATCTGGCGCTGTACGCAATCGTCCTGGGTGGGGTGGTTGTGGTCGTGCCGTGGCTGCAATCATGAAACTCAAACTCTCCTCGCTCGGGCCAGTCGTGCTGACGCTGGCCGTCACCGCCGTTGGCGCGGTTGTCGTCAAGCATCTGTGGGACTACTACACCGTGGCGCCGTGGACGCGCGACGGCCACATCCGTGCCGAAGTGGTGCAGGTGGCGCCGGACGTGTCCGGCCTGGTCACGCGTATCGCCGTCAAGGACAACCAGCGCGTGAAGGCTGGCGACGTGTTGTTCGAGATCGATCATGAGCGCTACGCGCTGGCGCTGCAGCAGGCGCAGGCCACCGCCGCCGCCGTGCGCGCCAACCTGGCGCAGGCCCGGCGCGAGGCCGGCCGCAGCCAGAAGCTGGCCGAGGTGGTGTCGAAGGAAGTCATCGAGGAAGGCCTGGCCAAGGTGCAGCAGGGCGAGGCCACGCTGGCGCAGGCCGAGGCCGCCATCGGCGTTGCGAAGCTGAACCTCGAGCGCACCCGCGTGCTGAGTCCCGTGGACGGCTACGTCAACGACCGCCTGCCGCGCCTGGGCGACTACGTGAGCACCGGAAAGCCGGTGCTGTCGATGGTCGACGCGACGTCCTTCCACGTGGAGGGCTACTTCGAGGAAACCAAGCTGCACGGCATCGAGATCGGCAGCCCGGTCGACATCCGCATCATGGGCGAGACGCGCGTGCTGCACGGCCATGTGCAGAGCATCGCCGCCGGCATCGAGGATCGCGACCGCACCAGCGGGTCGACCCTGCTGCCCAACGTGAATCCGACGTTCAACTGGGTGCGGCTGGCGCAGCGCGTGCCGGTGCGGATCCAGTTCGACCAGATGCCGGCCGATGTGCGCCTGGTGGCGGGCCGCACCGCCACGGTGTCCGTGAAGACCGATGGCAAGTCGCCGGACCAGGCGGCCCCGGCTGCGCCTGCCGCGCCGGCTGCCGCAACGCCGTCCTCCCATGACAAGGTCGCGCTCGCCGGCAAGGGCGTGGCCGTAACCGGAGCTGTGCAGTGAAACGCCTTGTCCGGACCACGCTGGCGGCGATGTTGCCGCTGGCGCTGGCCGCCTGCATGACCGTCGGCCCTGACCACAAGGTGCCCGAGGATGCCGCCGTGAAATCGTCCGCCGCCAACGGCCCGTTCCAGGGCACCGACAGTCCCGCGGTGTCCATCGGCGAGGTGCCCAACGACTGGTGGCGCCTGTATGACGATCCCCGCATTGACGAACTGGTGCAGCAGGCGCTGGTAGCCAATACCGATCTGCGCGTGGCCGCCGCCAACCTCAAGCGCGCCATCGCCGTCTACCACGAGGTCGAGGCCGAGAACCTGCCGGAGACGCGGTTCCGCGCCAGTGCGGAGCGCGGCCAGATCGCCGGCGAGCCCTTGCTGAAGGAAGAGAAGATTCCAGTCTTCAACTTCGGGGACGTGGGTTTCGATGTGTCGTACCTGATCGACTTCTTCGGCAAGCTCGCCCGCGCGGACGAGGCGGCGCTGGCCGGCACGCAGGCCAGCCAGGCCGCGCTGGATCAGGCGCGCGTGGGCGTGGTGGCGGAAACCGTGCGCTCCTACATGCAGGGCTGCACGGCCACGCATGAACTGCACGTTGCGCAGCATCAGCTCGATCTGCAGCAGCGCGGCGTCATGCTCGCGCAGAAGCTGGTCGATGCGGGACGCGGCCAGCCGACGGATCTGCTGCGGGCGCAAGCGCAGGCCGATACGCTGCGCGCCACGCTGCCGAAGTATCGCGCCGAGCAGGAAGTGGCCGCGTACCGGCTGGCCGTCATGCTGGGCAAGCCGCCCACCGCGCTGGACATGCGCAGCGTGGCTTGCGAACACGTGCCGGCGCTGCGTCAGGCGCTGCCCGTGGGCGATGGCGCGGCGCTGCTGAAGCGCCGCCCGGACATCCGCCAGGCCGAACGCGAACTGGCGTCCGCCACGGCCAAGATCGGCGTGGCCACGGCGGACCTGTATCCGCAGATCCGCATCGGCGCCTCCGCCGGCTTCACCGGTATCCTCGATCACCTTGGCCAGGCGCCGACCGCGCACTGGGGCTATGGGCCGATGATCTCGTGGACGCTGCCGACCAGCGGCACGCGCGCCCGCATCCACAACATGGAGGCCGGGGCCGAAGGTGCGCTGGCGCAGTTCGACGGCGTGGTGCTGCGCGCCTTGCGCGAGACGCAGAGCGCACTGTCCGCGTACACCCACGAACTGGACCGCAATCAGGCGCTGCGCGATGCCCGCGACAAGGCGGATGAGGCCGCGCGCCAGAATCGCCTGCTGTACCAGGCCGGCCGCTCGCCGTACCTCAACAGCCTGGATGCCGACAGGACGCTGGCCGGCAGCGATGCGGCGCTGGCGGCATCCGACGCGCAGCTGGCGATGAACCAGATCAACCTGTTCGTGGCACTCGGCGGCGGCTGGCAGGACGCCCCCAAGGTGGCCAGCCACCCGGTCGGCGAGAAACACGCCGGGCCGGCGGCCGGCGAGACGCATTGAGGTAAGCTTCTGCCCCGGCCTGCGCTCATCCGGCGTGGCCTGGCCGCCGTCCGATCCGCGGCGGCGGCCCATTGATTCCCAGGAAACAAGACGTATGAAGACGCTTTCGATCTCGAAGACCCTGTCCGCCGCCGTGGTGGCGCTGGGCATCGTGGCCGCCGGCAGCGCGGCCGCCCAGGAACCGACCATCCGCGTGGGTACGGTCAGCGGCCCGGACGCCGAAGTCTGGCAAGTGGTGCAGAAGGTGGCCAAGCGCAATGGCCTGAACGTAAAGGTGGTGGAGTTCAACGACTACGTGCAGCCCAATGCGGCGCTGGATGCCGGTGACCTGGATGCCAACAGCTTCCAGCACCAGCCGTACCTGGATAGCCAGGTCAAGCAGCGCGGCTACAAGATGGTCAGCGTGGGCTACACGTATATCTCGCCGCTCGGCATCTACTCGGCCAAGCTGAAGTCGCCGAAGGACCTGCCGCAGGGCGCCAAGGTGGCCGTGCCCAACGATCCGTCGAACGAGAACCGCGCGCTGCTGCTGCTGGCCGCGCAAGGCGTGATCAAGCTCAAGCCCGGCGTGGGCACCAACGGCGTGAACGCCACCGCGCTGGACGTGGCCGAGAATCCGAAGAAGCTGAAGATCGTCGAACTCGATGCCGCCCAGCTCGCCCGCTCGCTGCCTGATGTGGGCGCCGCCGTGATCAACACCAACTATGCGCTGGCCGCCGGCATGCAGCCGACCAAGGATGCCATCGCGCTGGAAGACATCCACAGCCCGTACGCCAATATCATCGTCGTACGCACCCAGGACAAGGACAAGCCGTGGGTGAAGAAGCTGGTCGCCGCGTATCAGTCGGAAGAGGTGCGCCAGTTCATGAAGGCCCAGTACAAGGGTGCGATGGTGCCGTCGTTCTGAGCGGGGCGCCAGCCTTGCGGGAAAGCGGCGGCCTGACGTCAGTTCAAGGGCCGCCGTTTTTGTCTGGGGCGCAGGCGTTGGCGTGCCTGCCGTCTATCCATAGTCGATTTGCTTCGTTCACGGCTGGCCGGCAGGGCGCTAAGGTGTGGATCGATACAACCGGAGATACACCGTGGCCACACCCTTGAAAGTGGTTGCCGTCAACGGCAGCGCCCATCAACCGTCCCGGACGCTCGTCCTGGTTCAGGCATTGCTGGCGGAGCTCGACCAGCGCCTGGTGCTGGAGGCCCAGATCGTGGATCTGAGCGAGATCGCGCGGCCGCTTGGTCAGGCGCTGTCGCGCGAGGAACTGCCGGCGGAGATCGAAGCGCAACTGGCGGCCATCGAATCCGCCGACCTGCTGATTGCCGCCGCGCCCGTGTATCGGGGGTCGTTCCCCGGCCATTTCAAGCACCTGTTCGATCTGGTGGGGATGACGGCGCTGGTGGACAAGCCCGTGCTGGTGGCCGCCACCGGTGGCAGCGACCGCCATGCACTGGTGCTGGAGCATCAGTTCCGGCCGCTGTTCGGCTTCCTCCAGGCGCTGACGCTGCCCATCGGCGTGTATGCGTCGACGACGGACTTCGACGGCTATCAGGTTGGCAGCAAGGCGCTGCAGGACCGCATCCGCCTGGCGGCGGAGCGGGCCGCGCCGCTGTTCGCGGGGGCCGAACGCCAGCTACGGCGCGTGGCCTGACGCGCGGCGGATCAACGACGAACAAACGAAAAACGGCCCGCCATCTGGCGGGCCGTGTCGTGTGGCGAGTGGCTCAGAGGCCGAGGATCTTCTTGGCCTCGCCGAGCGATTTCACCGAGGCATCGTGATCGCCGGCCTTGTGCTGCGCCTCGCCGTCGGCACGCAGCTTCTGGACCTTGGACATGTCGGACTTGGTCAGCGCAGGCTTGGTGGCAAGCCTGGCGTCGATGGCCTTCATGTCGGCGGGGCAGTAGTGTGCCAGCGCGGCACCGCTCGCAAGGAGCAGCCCGAGCGCCGCCAGGATGTATCGCGAATTCCGCATCGCAGGTTCCTAAGAGTTGAAAGGAGCCTCAGCATGGATGTGGCCACCGCGTCGCGCATTGATGCATCGCAACGACCGCCAGAGCCTCCTGGCGAGATCCCTTCCTGTATGCGCGGAAATTGCAAACGGCCCGCCGGATAGCGGGCCGTGTCACGTCATGGTTCGGGCTGGACGGGCCGTTCAGATGCCCAGGATCTTCTTGGCATCGCCAAGGGATTTCATCGCCGCATCGTGATCGCCCGCCTTGTGCTGGGCTTCGCCCTCGGCGCGCAGTTTCTGGACCTTGGCAAGGTCCGCCTGCGACAGCGCCGGCTTGGTGGCAAGCCTGGCGTCGATGGCCTTCATCTCGTTGGGGCAGTTGTGCGCCAGCACCGCACCGCTCGCGCAGAGCAGCACGAGCGACGCCAGGATGTGTAGCGAAGTCCGCATATCAGGCTCCTGAAGTCGGGGAGGGTCCTTCAGCATAGTTCACCGCGGACACGCCTTCACGCGGCGTCCTGAATCCGGTTGCCTCCCTCTCACGCCGTTTCCGGTTTGACTGGCGACGCCTCGCGCATTGATGCATCGCAAGTGCCCCCCAGAGCCTTTCGGTGTGTTGCATTCCTGCGTCCGCAAACATCGCCGATTTACGAAAACGCGCGCAGCCACCAGATAGCGTTTCCATCACACGGCTTCCTTCGCTAGCCTGCTTCTCCAGAATTCCGTGCCGCTGATGCCGGTGCGCGACCGCCAAGCGCCCCCTGACCATCGAAGAAAGGAAACACGCAAGTGAAGATGCAACGCACGCTGCCCGCGCTCGGGTTGGCGACACTCATGGCCTTGGGGGGCTGTGCGGCGGAATCATCGAGGACCGTCGACGTGCCGCAGGTGGAGGCCGCCAGCCGGCCGTACGTCGGCGCGCGGACGCCGATTGCAGTCGGAAAATTCGATAACCGTTCCAGCTACATGCGCGGCGTGTTCTCGGATGGCATCGACCGACTGGGCGGCCAGGCTAAGACGATTCTGATCACCCACCTGCAGCAGACCCAGCGCTTCAACGTGCTGGATCGCGACAACATGCAAGAGATCGCCCGCGAGGCAAGGCTCGCCGGACAGGCGCAGGCACTCAAGGGCGCGGGTTTTGTCATCACGGGCGACGTGACGGAGTTCGGCCGCAAGGAGACGGGCGATGTCCAGTTGTTCGGCATCCTCGGCCGGGGCAAGGTGCAGGTCGCCTACGCCAAGGTGGCGCTGAACGTGGTGGATATCCGGACCTCGGAAGTTCGCTTCACCGCCCAGGGGGCCGGCGAGTACGCGCTGTCCAGCCGCGAGGTGGTGGGTTTTGGCGGCACATCGAGCTATGACTCGACGCTCAACGGAAAGGTGCTGGATCTGGCGGTCAGGCAAGCCGTGACGCGCCTGGTCGACGGCATCGAGAGCGGCGCGTGGAAGCCCGCCAACCCATGACTTGCCAATCCGAGGACGTGAAATGAAAGCGATGATGTTGCGACGATCGCGCCTTGCGGGGCTTGCGGTCGCCTCCACCCTGATTCTTGCCGGCTGCGCCGCGCCAGCCCCGACGCTCTATCAATGGGAGCAATACCAGCCCCAGGTCTACGAGTATTTCAAGGGCGAATCGAAGGCCGCGCAACTGGCCGTGCTGGAAGCTGACCTCCAGAAGATCCTGGCGTCTGGCAAGACGCCGCCACCAGGATTTCATGCGCACCTTGGCCTGCTCTACGCCGATCAGGGCAAGGACGACGAGATGATGCGGTCCTTCCAGACCGAAAAGACCCTGTTCCCGGAATCCGGAACCTATATCGATTTCCTGATGAAGAACGTCACTCGCAAAGGAGGCAAGCAATGACCGCACGCCGGACCCGCATCTTGCCCCTGCTGGCAGTTGTGTCGCTGATGGCTGGCTGCGCTGCGCCGAAGCGCACTGTCGACTACGCGGCGTTCAAGGAAAGCCGCCCGCGATCGATCCTGGTGTTGCCACCGCTGAACGAATCGCCCGCCGTGCAGGCCACGTACAGCATGATGTCGCTGTCCACCTATCCGCTGGCCGAAGGTGGCTACTACGTCCTGCCGGTCACGCTGGTCGACGAGACGTTCCGCCAGAACGGTCTGCAGACGCCGGGCGACATCCATGCCGTCGCGCCCGGCAAACTGCGCGAGATCTTCGGCGCCGATGCCGCGCTGTACCTCACGGTGTCCGACTACGGGACCAAGTACCTGGTGCTGGATAGCGTGACCGTCGTGAGGGCCAAGGCGAAGCTGGTGGACCTGAAGACCGGTGACACGCTGTGGACGGGGGCGGCATCGGCATCGAGCAACGAGGGCAACAACAGCAGTGGTGGCGGCCTCATCGGCATGCTGGTGACGGCGGCGGTCAAGCAGATCGCCAACAGCATCGCCGATACCGGCCACGGCATTGCCGCCGTGACCACGTCGCGGCTGCTGACCACCGGCACGCCGGGCGGGCTGCTGTACGGCCCGCGTTCACCGAAGTACGAAGCGGACTGAACGACGCCGGTTGCCGGGCGCCGTGGATCGGCGCCAGAGTCGGCTTGGTAGTGCCACCTGGAGGTTGGTTAAAAATGAAGCGAAGCGGTCCTGACTAGGCGCGCGGCCGCAGACAGTACAAGTGGTACGGCAAGGCCGCGCAACGACGCCAGGATCTTTTTTAACCAACCTCTAACCGTCGATGGACGGAGGTAGCCGCTCGGCTACCCAGTCGCGCGCCTGCTCATAGGCCGCGGCCAGGCGCAGTACGCTCAGGTCGTCGCGGGGCCTGCCGATCAGCTGCATCCCCATCGGCAGGCCCTCGGCGCTGAAGCCTACCGGCACGCTGATGACCGGGCACCCCGACAGCGTCCAGGCCACCACGACCTCCATCCAGCGGTGATAGGTGTCCATATGCCGGCCAGCGATTGTCTTTGGCCAGGGCTGGCCGACGTCGAACGGAAACACCTGCGCCGTGGGGACGGCGATGTAATCGAAATCGGCAAATGTGCGTTGCAGCGCGTTGTACCACGCGCTGCGGTCCGTGCTGGCGGCGTAGAGGTCGCTGGCCTTGAGGTCGAGCGCGCCTTCGATTTCCCAGATGGCCTCGGGCTTCAGTTGCGCGCGCGTGGCCTCGGCCTTGTAGAGCGCCATGCGTGCGTTGCCGACCAGGAAGTGCCGATGCACAAGCCACGTCTGCCAGATTTTCTCGGGAGGATAGGGTGGACGGATGGCGTCGACGGTCACGCCGAAATCCGGGAAAAAGCGCAGGGCCTGCTCGCACAGGGTCAGTATGCCGTCCTCCATCGGCAGGTAGCCGCCCCAGTCGCCCAGCCAAGCCACGCGCTTGCCCTTGAGGTCCGCCTCCAGCACGCCTGCGACGGTGTCCGGCGTCAGCGCCGCCAGCACCGGGTCTTCCGGCAGCGCTTGCGGCGTGCGGGCGTCGGGGCCGGCCTGCGTGGACAGCAGCAGTGCCAGGTCCGCGACGGTCCGTGCCATCGGCCCTTCGCATCCGAGTTGCGGCAGGAACAACTCCGGCGTCGGGCCATAGGGCACGCGGCCAGCCGAAGGGCGAAAACCAAACACATTGCAATAGCCGGCGGGATTGCGCAGCGATCCGCCAAAGTCACTGCCATCGGCCACCGGCAGCATCCGCAGGGCCAGGGCCGCCGCGGCGCCGCCACTGCTGCCGCCAGCGGTGCGCGAGGGGGCGTACGGGTTCAGCGTCGCGCCATAGACCGGATTGAAAGTCTGCGAGCCCAGCCCGAACTCCGGCGTGTTGGTCTTGCCGATCAGGATGGCGCCGGCCCTGCGCGCCCGCTCGACGATCAGCGCATCGGTCGCCGGCACGTTGTCCTTGTAGATCGGGGATCCGAACGTCGTGCGAATGCCGCGCGTCATGGCCAGGTCCTTGGGAGCCTGGGGCACCCCATGCAGCCATCCCGATGACTTGCCGGCCGCCAGCGCGTCGTCGGCGGCCGCGGCCTCCTTCATCAGGGCGTCCTCATCGCGCAGGGCCACGATGGCATTGCTGAGCGGGTTGATCCGCTGGATGTGGGCGAGGTAGGCAGCCATGACCTGCCGGCTGGACAAATCGCCAGCGTGGATGGCCTGGGAGAGCTGCCGGGCCGACAGCATGACGATGGGATCCGGATGGTAGGCAGGCATGGGGGAGTCGATGGAGTTGGGGCAAAGCCCAGGCAGCAGGGCGGTTGTGGCGTCAATGATGAATGATTTGGCAGGCGAAAGGAAAGCAGCCGACATGACGCATGATCCTCTCCCGGAGCGAAAACAATGACGTCAGGGAGACTTCGCGCGCAATCTGGAGGCCGGTTGTGGTCAGTTCAGCCCGCTCGAACGCCCCAACATTCCTGCATGCACCCCAAACGAAATCGTCGATTTACCGACATGGGGGCGTATCCAACAATGGTGACATTCCAGCTACGCCGTGATCCGGCCAGGAGAGCACCATGCCCGATAACTCCAATCACCCCAATCACCCCAATCACCCCAATCACCCCAATCACCCCAATCACCCCGACTCCACCATGCAGGCCCTCGTCGTCGAGGGCCCTGGCGCGCCGTTCAGGGCGATCCGCCTGCCCAAGCCCGTCGCCGGCAAGGGCCAGGTTCTGGTTCGCATCCTCGCCAGCGGCGTGAATCCGCTCGATACCAAGATCCGCGCAGGCAAGGCGGACCACGCCCGCCATCCGTTCCCGGCGGTACTCGGGCTGGATCTGGCCGGCGTGGTCGAGGCGGTGGGAGAGGGCGTCGACCGGTTCGAAGTCGGCGATGCCGTCTTCGGCATGACCGGCGGTGTGGGCGGCCTGCAAGGCTCGCTGGCCGAATACGCGGCGGTGGATGCCGATCTGCTCGCAGCGCAGCCGAAGACCGTGACGGCGCGTCAGGCCGCCGCGTTGCCATTGATCTTCATCACCGCGTGGGAGGGTCTGGTGGACCGCGCCAGGTTGCAGGCCGGCCAGACCGTGCTGGTGCACGGTGGCGCGGGGGGCGTCGGCCATATTGCGGTGCAGATCGCCGTATCGCTGGGCGCCAGGGTCTTCGCCACGGGCAGCGCGCGCCAGCGATCCACCATCGAAGGCTTCGGCGCCACGTTCATTGACTACGCGACGATGTCGGTCGACGACTACGTTCGCGAATACACGGCGAGCGAGGGCTTCGACGTTGTCTACGACACCGTGGGCGGCGCCGTGCTCGACGCGTCGTTCAAGGCCGCGCGAACCTACGGCGGTCACGTGGTGAGCTGCCTGGGCTGGGGCACGCACAGCCTGGCGCCGCTGTCATTCCGCGCGGCGACGTACTCGGGCGTCTTCACGTTGATGCCGATGCTGACGGGGAAGGGTCGCACCCACCATGGCGAAATCCTCGTGCAAGCGGCGAAGCTGATGGATGCCGGCAAGCTGTCCGTGCTGCTGGACCCGCGCGTCTTTACGCTCGAGAGCGCGCTCGATGCCCATCTGGCCATTGAAGCGGGCACGGCGCGCGGCAAGCTGGTGGTGGATATCGCCCGCTAAGCCAGCGCAGCGCGACGCCAGCGATGGCGTCGACCCAGGTATCAGTGATCGGCCAGTGCCAGCAGCGTGGCGTCCAGCAGCGCTCGCAGGCGCGCCAGCCGGCGCAGGTCGCGGTGATAGCCGACCCAGACATCGCGGCCCGGCGGCGGCGTTTCGGTCGGCACCATGCGGAGCCCGCCGACGCGCTCGGCCAGCAGCCGGGGCAAAACCGCCACGCCGGCCCCGGCGGCGCACAGCCGTGCTTGCGCCTCGCGGTTGTTGCTGCGGAAGACCACATGGCCGTTGGGCAGTTGCTGGCGCAGCCAGGTGACATCGGGCAAGTCCGCGAAGGCGCTGTCCATCGTGACCAAGCCTTGCCCGGTGCCATCACCGAGAGTTGGCGCGGTGGCATTGGTGGCGCAGTACAGCCCATAGTCCATGTGCATGAGCTTGCGCTGCATGATGTCGGGCTCGTCGAACGGGCGGATGCGAAAGACGAGGTCCGCTTCGCGGCGCGCCAGGCTGAGCAGGCGTGACTCCGTCACCAGCTCCACGCTGACACGCGGATGCGCGCGCACGAAGTCCGCGATGACCGGCGCCAGCACATGCACGCCGAACCAGTCCGACGACGACACGCGCAACGCGCCTTCCAGGACTTCCCCCTGTCCGGCCAGCGTGCGCTCCAGCGCAATCGCTTCTTCTTCCATCCGCTCGGCATGCGCCAGCATCCCCGCGCCTTCATCGGTCAGCACCAGTCCGTCGGCGGTACGCTGGAACAGCGTATGGCCAAGGCTGTCCTCCAGCGCCCGCAGCCGCCGGCCCATCGTCGGCTGGGTCTGGCCGATGGCGCGCGCGGCGCCCTGCAGCGTGCCGGCCCGGGCAATGGCCAGGAAGATCCGGATATCGCTCCATTCCATCGGCATCGCGCGCGTCTCCGCTCAGAGTTGGGCGGCGTGGTGCCGGATATGGTCCTCGATAAACGTCGTGATGAAGTAGTAGCCGTGGTCGTAGCCCGCATGCCGGCGCAACGTTAACGGCTGCCCCACCTGCTTGCAGGCGGCCTCGAACACTTCGGGGTGCAGTTGCTCGGCGAGGAATTTGTCGGCCAGGCCCTGGTCGACGAGGATGCCGGCCGGATACGGTGGCGAGGCCTGCGCAGCCATCAGCGCGCTGGCGTCATGCTGCGCCCAGCGCGCACGATCCTCGCCGAGGTAGCCGGCAAACGCCTTCTGGCCCCACGGACACTGCGACGGCGCGGCGATTGGAGCGAGGGCCGAGACCGAGCGGAAGCGGCGCGGATGCCGTTGCGCCAGCACCAGCGCGCCGTGTCCGCCCATCGAATGGCCGAAGATGCCGACGCGCGCCGGGTCCGCCGGCAGCGCGGTGGTGACCAGCTCGAACAGTTCGTCGGCCACATAGCTTTCCATGCGCCAGTGCATGCGCCACGGGGCCTCGATGGCGTCGACATAGAAGCCGGCGCCGACGCCAAGGTCCCACGCCTCCGACTCGCCCGGCACGCCGGCGCCGCGCGGGCTGGTGTCCGGTGCGATCAGGATCAGCCCATGTGCCGCCGCATGGCGCTGGGCCCCGGCCTTGATGGCGAAGGTTTCCTCGGTGCAGGTGAGCCCGGCCAGATAGAACAACGCCGGCAGGCGTGCCGCGCCCGCGGCGAGTGCCTGCGGCGGCAGGAACACGGAGAACCGCATCGGCAGCCCGATGGCCGCCGACTGGTGCTGATAAAAGCGCTGGACGCCGCCGTGGCAAGCGTGTTCGGACAGCAGTTCCATGGCCCGCCCTCAGTACAACACCACGGACCGGATCGACTCGCCGCGCTTCATCAGGTCGAAGCCCTCGTTGATGCGATCGAGCGGCAGCGTGTGGGTAATCAGGTCGTCGATATTGAGCTTGCCTTCCATGTACCAGTCGACGATCTTCGGCACGTCCGTGCGGCCGCGTGCGCCGCCGAATGCGGAGCCTTTCCACTCGCGGCCCGTCACCAGTTGGAACGGACGCGTGGAGATCTCCGCGCCGGCCTCGGCCACGCCAATGATGATCGACTTGCCCCAGCCCTTGTGGCAGCACTCCAGCGCCTGGCGCATGACCTGCGTATTGCCGATGCACTCGAACGAGTAGTCGGCGCCGCCGTCGGTTAGCTGGATGATGTGGTCCACCACGTTGCCGACGTCCTTCGGGTTGATGAAGTGGGTCATGCCGAACTTGCGTGCCATCGATTCGCGCGCCGGGTTCAGGTCCACGCCGATGATCTTGTCGGCGCCGACCATCTTGGCCGCCTGGATCACGTTCAGGCCGATGCCGCCCAGGCCGAACACCACCACATTGGCGCCAGCTTCCACCTTGGCGGTAAACAGCACCGCACCCACGCCGGTGGTGACGCCGCAGCCGATGTAGCAGACCTTGTCGAACGGCGCGTCCGGGCGGATTTTCGCCAGCGCGATCTCGGGCACGACGATGTGGTTGGCGAACGTGGACGTGCCCATGTAGTGGAAGATGGGCTTGCCGTCGATCGAGAAGCGCGAGGTGCCATCGGGCATCAGGCCCTTGCCCTGCGTGGCGCGGATCGCCTGGCACAGGTTGGTCTTGCGCGACAGGCAGAACTTGCACTGGCGGCACTCGGGCGTGTAGAGGGGGATCACGTGATCGCCCGGCTTCAGCGAGGTCACGCCGGGGCCCACGTCGGTCACGATGCCCGCGCCCTCGTGGCCCAGGATGGCGGGGAAGATGCCTTCGGGGTCCGCGCCGGAGAGCGTGTAGTAGTCCGTGTGGCAGATGCCGGTGGCCTTGACTTCCACGAGCACTTCGCCCGCGCGCGGGCCGTCCAGGTCCACGTCTTCGATGGTCAGCGGGGCGCCGGCTTTCCAGGCGATGGCGGCTTTGGTCTTCATGAAGCAACTCCTTGGCAAGGCTTGAACGGGGGGCGGCGCAGGGCGTCCGCCAGCTGGCCACGACTATACGGGCATCGGCCTGCAGCGGCCAGACAGATGCGCGATTATCGGCCGCCCGGCGTGCCGCGAGCCAGCACAGTGGGCGCGTTGTCGTCGCGGGTCAGTTGTCCTTCGTGCCGACGGCCGAGCCACCAGCCGAGCGACGCCCACACGATGGCGAGCGCAGCGCCGGCCAGCGCCACCGTCGCCGGATGGCCGGACAAGGTATCGATCGCCGTCTTGACCCAGGCGCTCACGGCGTCGCCGGCACGATAGATGGCGGTGTCGATCACGTTCTTGGCCTTGTACTTGGTTTCGGGGTCCACCACGGTGAACAGCATCTCGCGGCCCGGCCGCAGCAACGCATACTCGCCCACGCGCCGCACGATCATCGCGGCGGCCAGCACGCCAAAAGTCGGCCACAGCGCCAGCACGAGGAAGCCGCCCGCCACGGCGACCGGCACCGCCGACAGCAGCGCGGTGACGCCGTAGCGGCGGGCCACGCGCCCCGAGAAAAAGATCTGCACGACGATGGTCAGCGCCTGCACGGTGGCGTCGAGCGCGCTGAAGACCTGCGTCTGTTGCGCGCGCGCGGGGAACGCCGCGGCCACCAGCCGGGCCTGTTCGAAATACAGGAAGGTGCTCGACGTGGCCAGCAGGATCACGAACAGACTGATGCCGAGCAGGTAGCGCGAGCGCATGACCAGCTCCAGTCCCGCCCACAGGCCACCGCCTACCGGCTGGGCGGGGTCCTGGGCGTGGGCGGGCGAGACGTTGGCGTCGGGCGCTCCCGCTCCCACGTGGCGGCGCCAGCGGAACAGGTAGCCGACTCCTGGCAGCGTGGCCGCCAGCAGCGCTGCGGACAGCAGCATCAATCCCGTCAGCCCGATCCGGCCGACCAGCCAGCCGCCGAGCACCGGGCCCGCCAGTCCGCCGGCACTGGCGCCGGCGGCCAGCAGCGCAAACAGCCGCCGCGCCTGTTCGGGCCGGAACACATCCGCCATCAGGCTCCACGCCACCGATACCACGAAGAGATTGAAGACCGACAGCCACACGTAGAACACGCGGGCCAGCCAGACGTTGTCCGGCGCCGCGCGCGTGGCCGCCGCGAAGGCCAGCAGGTTGGCGATGAAGAAGGCGTAGACCCACGGCACGAAACGTCGCCGGGGCAGCCACTTGCAGCAGGCGCCGTAGAACGGAATCGCCACCAGCATCACGACGAAGGTGGCCGTGAACAGCCACTGCAGGTTCTGCACGCCCCCCGCGATGCCCATCGTCTCGCGCACCGGGCGCAGCATGAAATAGCTGGCGAACAGGCAGAAGAAGAACAGGAACCCCGCCACCACGGCGCCGGACTCGCCGGCATGCATGCCCAGCCCGCGCCGGAGCCGGCCGCCATCGTCAGGGGAGGGCACGGTCATGGCGCAGCGGCCTCACGCGAGTGCGGCGGCGATGCGCGCACGTTCGCGCGTATCCGGCATCCGTCCGAACCCCGCGCCAAGGTTGTCGGCCATGTTGCGCGGCTTGGAGGTGGCCGGAATCGCCGTGGTCACGGCCGGGTGGCTGACGATGAATTTCAGGAAGAGCTGGCCCCAGGTGGTGCAGTCGACCTCGCCGGCCCAGTCGGGCACGGGCTTGCCCTTGATCGCCGAGAACAATCGCCCGTCCTGGAACGGCCGGTTGACGAGCACCGCCACGCCGCGTTCCTGGCACAGCGGCAGCAGCACCTTCTCCGCATTGCGCTCCGCCAGCGAATAGTTGACCTGCAGGAAGTCCACGCGCTCGTTGCGCAGGATCTGGGCCAGCGCCTCGTGGGCGTCCTCGCGGTAATGGGTAATGCCGATATAGCGCACCTTGTGCTGCTCCTTGAGTTGCCGCAGCAGTTTCAGGTTATCGCGCCAGTCGATCAGGTTGTGCACCTGCAGCAAATCGACGGTGTCGGTGTGCAGGTCCGACAGCGATCCCGCGAACTGGGCCGGCGCGTTGCTGGCGCTGGTGGAAATCTTGGTGGCGACGAACACGCGGCGGCGCGCGCCGGCGGCCAGGAGCAGGTCGCCGGTCACGGCTTCCGCGCTGCCATAGCTTGGGGCGGTGTCGACCACGGCGCCGGGGGCGCGCTGGAGCAGCAGCGACATGACTTCGGTCAGCGGGCCGCGCTCCTCGGCGCTCTTGCCCACATTGAAGGTGTCGGCGGTGCCCATCCCGATCACCGGCAGCAGTTCGGTCGTGCCGGGAATCTTGCGGCGCATCGGCGCCTCCATCGTGGCGGCGCGGGCCGGCGCGGGGCCGCCCGGTAGTGCGGCCAGCGCGGCGGTGAGGCCCAGGAACGTGCGGCGGTCGATCGGCATGGCGGGTCCCCTGCGGTCAGGTCCGACGACCATAGCGCTTGCCAGGGGCCATGTAAACCAGACAAAGGGCATGGCGCGGGTGAGGCCCGATTGCAAAAATGCGACGAGGGCTGAACAATCGGCCGGATTTCGCGCGATGGTTCCAAAAACGGTGGCAACTATGCATGTGCAGGGGATGACAGGATCGTGATTTCCAGCTTGCTTGGCGTGCTGTTCGACGGCGTGGCCTACGGCAGCCTGCTGTTCCTGATCAGCATCGGCCTGTCCGTGACCATGGGTTTGATGAATTTCGTCAACCTGGCGCACGGTGCGTTTGCGATGCTCGGCGGCTACGTCGCCGTGGTGCTGATGAACCGTGCCGGCGTGCCGTTCCTGGCCGCGCTGCCGGTGGCCTTCCTCGGCGCGGCCGTGGTGGGCTGGGCGCTGGAGCGCACGCTGTATCGCAGGCTCTATCAAGCCAGCCACCTGGACCAGGTGCTGTTTTCGATCGGGCTGACCTTCATGGCGATGGCCGGCGCGACGTACCTGTTCGGTCCCGGGCAGCAGCCGGTGGAACTGCCGGGTTTCCTGATCGGGCAGATGCGCGTGGCCGGGCTGGACCTTGGCGCCTACCGGCTGTTCCTGATCGGCGTGGTGGTGGTGATCACGGTGGCGCTGGGCTGGCTGGTCGCGCGCACGCGGTTTGGCGCGCAGGTGCGGGCGTCGGTGGATAACCAGCAGGCGGCGCGCGGGCTTGGCATCCATGTGGAGCGGGTGTTCAGCCTGACCTTCGCGCTGGGATCGGGGCTGGCCGGACTTGGCGGCGGGCTGGGCATCGACGTGCTGGGGCTCGACCCCACGTTCCCGCTCAAGTACATGGTGTATTTCCTGCTGGTGGTGGCCGTCGGTGGCGCAGGCAGCATCCGGGGGTCCCTGCTGGCCGCCATCGTGCTCGGCGTGGCGGACGTGGCCGGCAAGTACTACGTGCCGGCGGTGGGGGCGTTCGTGATCTACGCGTTGATGGTCGTGCTGCTGGTGGCATTTCCGGCGGGGCTGTACGGGAGGCGCGCATGAAATCCACGTCGCGCACCGATCGCACCGATCACACCGATCGGCCAGATCAGCAAGATTCGCCCGATCAACGCCATCGCCCCGTCCGCGCGATGGCTGCGGGGCAACCCGCACGGCATCGGCTGCCCGACGGCCGCTGGCACCCGGCGGAGATCGTCTTCTGGCTCGTTCCCGTGGCCGTGTTCTTCCTGCTGCCGGACTACCTGATCCTCGGCAGCCAGATCCTGATCACGGGCCTGTTTGCGCTGTCGCTCGACCTGATCCTTGGCTATGCGGGCATCGTCTCGCTGGGCCATGCGGCATTCTTCGGGCTGGGTGCATACACGGCCGGCCTGCTCGGCGCCCACGGCTGGGGCGAGCCGATCACGGGCCTGCTGGCGGCGGGCGGTGTGGCGGCCATCGCCGGCTGGCTCTGCAGCTACCTGGTGGTGCGCGGCGGTGACCTGACGCGGCTGATGGTGACGCTGGGCATCGGCCTGATGCTGTTCGAAGCGGCCAACAAGGCCGCGTTCCTGACAGGCGGCGTCGATGGCCTGTCCGGCGTGACGATGGGCAAGGTCCTGGGCCTGTTCGAGTTCGATCTGTTCGGCAAGACGGCCTATCTCTACAGCCTGGCCGTGTTGTTCGTGATCTTCGTGCTGGCGCGCCGGCTGGTGGCGTCGCCATTTGGGCTGTCGCTGCGCGGCGTGCGCGAAGGGGTGCGTCGCATGCCGGCGCTTGGCGCCAACGTCCCCCGCCGGCTGGCTGCCGTGTTCACCGTGGCGGCCGCCATCGCGGGCGTGGCCGGTGGGCTGCTGGCGCAGACCACGCAGTTCGTCGGCATGGATGTGCTGGGCTTTCCCCGCTCGGCGGAACTGCTCGTCATGCTGGTGCTGGGCGGCACGGGCCGGCTCTACGGCGCGCTGGTCGGCGCCGCGCTGTTCATGATCGCGCAGGACGTGCTGGCCGGCATCAATCCGGTCTACTGGCAGTTCTGGATCGGCCTGCTTCTGGTGGTGATGGTGCTGTTCGCGAAAGGCGGCGTGATGGGCGCGGTGGCTGCCCTGAGCGCGCGCGCGGCGCGGCGCCGCGAACGGAAGGAGGGCGACGCATGACCGCCACGCTCCGCACGGAAGGGCTCGGCAAGTCCTGGGGCGCCTTTGCGGCCAACAGGGATATCTCGCTGAGCTTTGCCCCGGGCGCGCGCCACGCGCTGATCGGCCCCAATGGCGCCGGCAAGACGACCTTCATCAATCTGCTGACGGGTGCATTGCCGCCGTCCGCGGGGCGGATCTGGCTGGGCGACCAGGACATCACGACGATGCCCCAGCACGCGCGCGTGCGCCTGGGCATGACGCGGACCTTCCAGATCAACACGCTGTTTCCCGGGCTGACGGTGCTGGAATCCGTGGTGCTTGCCGTGGCCGAACGCACCGGCAGGTCGCGCGTCTGGATGCGGACCGTGGCCGCGCAGTCCGACGTGATCGACGAGGCCATGGCGGTGCTGACCATGCTGCGGCTGGATGCCGATGCGGACGTGGCCACCCGGCAGTTGCCCTACGGCAAGCAACGCCTGCTGGAGATAGCGCTGGCGCTGGCCACGAAGCCGTCGATCCTGTTGCTGGACGAACCCGCCGCCGGCATTCCGGCTGGCGAGAGCGCGGAGTTGTTCGCGGTGATTGCGGCACTGCCGCGCGAGATCACCATCGTCTTTATCGAGCACGACATGGACCTGGTGTTTCGCTTTGCCGAGCGCATCACGGTGCTGGTGGGCGGCCGCGTGCTGACCGAGGGCACTCCCGCCGAGATTGCCGCGGACCCGCGCGTGAAAGAGGTCTACCTCGGGGAGGCCGCCCATGACTGATCTGCTGAGGCTGGAGGGCGTGAGCGCCGGCTACGGCGATGCGGTCGTGCTCGACGGCATCGACCTGACGCTGGGCGCCGGCGAGAGTCTGGCGCTGCTGGGTCGCAATGGCGTGGGCAAGACGACGTTGCTGGCCACGCTGATGGGATTCACGCGGCTGCGGCGCGGCACGCTGCACTGGCAAGGCCAGGATATGTCGAAGCTGGCGACGCACCGGCGGGCGCAGGGTGGCATCGGCTGGGTGCCGCAGGAGCGGTGGGTGTTCCCGTCCCTGACCGTGGCCGAGCATCTCAGCGCCGTGGCCCGGCCGGGGCCGTGGGACATCCCGCGCATCTACCAGATTTTTCCGAGGCTGGAGGAACGCCAGCGCAACCTTGGCAACCAGTTGTCGGGTGGCGAGCAGCAGATGCTGGCGATCGCGCGGGCGCTGATGGTCAATCCGTCGCTGTTGTTGCTGGACGAGCCGATGGAAGGCCTGGCGCCCATCATCGTCCAGGAACTGCAACGCGTGATCGGCAGGCTGATTGCCGACAGTGGCATGGCCGTCATCGTGGTGGAGCAGCACGCGCGCCTGGCGCTGGCGATGACGCGGCGGGCGATGGTGCTGGACCGGGGCAAGGTGGTCCATGCATCGGACAGCGCGGCATTGCTGGCGGACAAGGCGCTGCTGGACGGACTGGTCACGGTGCGGTAGCCGGCGGGGCTGCGGGTTTGCGGTTGCTACTCGTTCGGAAACGTCCGATTTTTTCAGATTTGTCTCATATCCGGCCACGAGACCGGATTCCAGAATGCAGGGGTCGCCACGCAAGCGGCGATGCGGGTGGCAACGCCCGCGGGGCGAGGTGTCGAGGACCCGGGACCCGGGGACCGGCGCCTCCTGTCTGCTTATCTTCTGGAGTCCAATATGCATCGATCCAATCGCTATGCCTGCATCTTACCCACCGGTCCGGCCAGCCTTGCGGGGAGCCTGGTTCATGGATAGGGCGACGCCTGATACCGCGCCGTCAGGTCCCCGCATCGGGCACGGCGCCCGGCCAATCTTCGACGGACCACCGTCACCGCGCAGCATCGCGTACCGGCAACTGGTGCGGGTGGACGGCGCGCTCGGCGTGGTCAGCGTCGCCATGGAAGGCGCGGCCTCGCCGGAGTTTTCCAATGAGGGGGCGGCGTTGATCCTGCGACTGATACGGCGGGAAATGGCGCGAGCGGTCGAGGCGCTCAAGTTGTAGTCCGGCACGGGCCGGGGTGGGTGCGGCGTCCTCGCGCGCCCGCTCCGGGGTACCATGCCAGTCCCGCTATCCACACGAGTAGCCCTGAACATGGATGTCCGCGCGCTTCAGCCCGACGATCTGGACCTGGTTTGCCGCCACCGCGAGGCGATGTTCCTCGAGGCTGGCTACGCGGCCGACACGCTACGAACCATGACGGCGCATTTCCGGGACTGGCTGGCGCCACGACTCGTGGATGGCCGCTATTTTGGATTCTTGCTCATGGATGGCGATATGCCGGTGGCGGGCATCGGACTGATGGTCATCGACTGGCCGCCGCATCCCGCGCATCCCACGCAGGACAAGCGCGGCTATGTGTTGAATGTCTACGTCGAGCCGACGCATCGCAAGCGCGGGCTGGCGCGCCAGCTCATGCGCCTGGCCGAAGCCGACTTCGCGCAACGGGGGCTCGGCTTCACAATCCTCCACGCCACGGAAATGGGCCGGCCGCTCTATGCCGGGATGGGATGGGGGCAGACGTCGGAAATGGCCAAAAAGCTGGGCGACTGAACAGCGCCCGCCCGCTTGTCAGTCCGCATGTCAGTCCATTTGTCTGCCAGTTCCAGCGTGGCCGCTACGGCTTGAGTGCGCTGTAGAAGGCGGCGAGATTGGCTATGTCGGCGTCGCTCAGCGGCTTGGCCATCGTGTTCATCATGTCGTCCTTCCGCGCGCCGGTCTTGTAGTCTTTCAGCGCCTTGACCAGGTATTGCTCGTTCTGACCCGCCAGGTGCGGCGCCTCGGGCAGCTTGGACTTGCCGTCCAGGCCGTGGCAGGCCTGGCACTGGAGGGCTTTCGCGCGGCCGGCCTGGGCGTCGGCAGCCAGCGCCGGGGCGCTGGCGATGGCCGACAAGACCCATGCGGCCGCCATCCACTTCCGTGTCACTTGGCCCCCGCGTACGAGATGCGATAGATCGCGCCGGCGTAGTCGTCGGACACCAGCAAGGAACCATCCTGCAATTGTTGGACGTCGACCGGGCGACCCATGTATTCGCCGTTGGGCGTCAGCCAGCCTTCCGCAAACACTTCGGTCTCGCCGACGGTGCCGTCCGACTTGACGGCGGTGTACATCACGCGTGCGCCAATCGGCTTGGTCCGGTTCCACGACCCATGCTCGGCCGCGAACACGCCGCCCTGGTACTTGGCCGGGAACATCTTGCCCGTATAGAAGGACATGCCAAGATCCGCGGCGTGCGCGGCGTACTCCACCACCGGAAATACGACGCCGGCTGGTGGCGTGGCGTCCTTGTATTCCACGGTCCGTACCTTGCCGCCGCCATACCACGGGAAGCCAAAGTTCTCGCCGGCCTTGCTGGCGCGGTTCAGCTCGCCCGGGGGCTGGTCGTCGCCCATGCCGTCCACCTGGTTGTCGGTGAACCAGAGCGACTTGTCGGCGGGATTGAAGTCGAGACCCACGGAGTTGCGCACGCCGTGGGCGTAGACCTCGCGGTTCTTGCCGTCCTGGTCGATGCGGATAATGCCCGCCAGCCCGTTCTTGTCGAGCGCGGCCAGCTTGTCCTTGGGCGGCACGTTCCACGGCTGCCCCAGCGCGACGTAGAGTTTCTTGTCCGGTCCGACGCGGCAGGCGCGCGCGCCGTGGTTGAAGCTCTCGAACTCGGTCGGGATCAGCTTGCCCTGGGGCACCACCACGCCGGCGGCCACGTCGGGGCCGCCCTCGCCGAAGAACTGGGCGGCGGGGAAGGCGAGCACACGATTCTGCTCTGCCACGTACAGGATGCCGTCCGGCGAGAAGCAGACCCCGTTGGGCACCTTGAACGTGATGGAATTGGCGAAGGACACCACGTCATCGGCCACGCGGCGCTTGGTGCGGTCCGTTACCTGCCAGACGCGCGTCTTGCGGGTGCCGACGAACACCACGCCGGTCGACGGCTCGATGGCCATGTGGCGCGCATCGGGCACCACGGCGAACAGCTCGATCTTGAAACCCTGCGGCAGCTTGATGGCCTTCAGGTTCTCGCGGATCGCGTCGGCGCGCGGTCCGGTCTGCGGCACCGATTCAGCCGGGGCCGTCCCGGTTGGCTTGAAGCTCTGGAGTTTCTGGAGGTTGTCCGCGGCGATGGCGGGTACCGCCGCCACGAGCAATGCCGCGGCGACGGAAATGGCTGTGCTGGTCATCTTGATGTCTCCGGAGATGTCTTATTTGACTTATTGGCGCCCGCGGCTGCGAAAGGAACACCATCCGGACCGGCGCATCAAGCGGCTGAGCGGCTTCTCGCGCGGCGGATCCCCTGCCTACGGGGGTATAGCAAGACGATCTTAGGACAAGAATCCAGACCGGGGTATTGCACGTTGTTGACCGCGCAATAAAAGATTTCGAAGCGGGTGAAATCCGGCTGCGGGCCGGCGGATTCCACCGGCCCGCAGCCGGGCGGCGCTCGCCAGCCGGCAGGCCGCGCTGGTTTGCCGAATGACTTGCCGAACGACTTTCCGGATTGGTTGCCGGCTTGGTTGCCGGACTACTTGCCGGAATCCTTCACGCCTTCGAACTTGTCGAACTCGACGTTGTAGAGCTCGCCGTTGATCTTTTCCACTTTGCGGATGTAGACGGTCTGGATGACATCGCGCGTGGCCGAATCGATCGTGATGCCGCCACGGGGGCTTTGCAGCTTCATGCCCTTGAGGGCGGCCAGGAACTTGTCGCCATCGGTTACGCCATTGGTCTTTTTCAGGGCCTCGTAGATGGCGCCCATGCCGTCAAAGGCGGCCACGGCCATGAAATTGGGCCGGCCCGCGCCCGGGTTGGCTTCCGCGAAGGCTTTCAGGAACGCCTTGTTTTCCTTCGAATCATGCGCGGCGGAGTAGTGGAACGACGTAATCACGCCCAGCGTGGCATCGCCCATGGCCGGCAGCACGTGATCGTCAGTCAGGTCGCCGGTGGCGATCACCCGGATGCCGGCCTCGGACAGGCCGCGTTCGCGGAAGCCTTTCATGAACGCGACACCCTGCTCGCCGGCAGGCAGGAACAGGAAGACGGCCTCTGGCCGGGCGTCCTTGATGCGCTGGATGAACGGGGCAAACTCGGGATTGCGCAGCGGCACGCGGATCGATTCGACAATCTGGCCACCGCCGCCCAGGAAGTTGGTCTTGAACGCCGTCTCCGCGTCGATGCCCGGCGCGTAGTCCGCCACCAGCGTGACCACCTTCCTGATGTTGTTGCGCACGGCCCAGGTGGCCATCGGGGCTGAAATCTGCGGCAACGTCATCGACACGCGCGCGATGTAGTTCGACTTGGTCGTGATGACGGAAGACGCCGCGTTGAAGATCACCATGGGCTTTTTCGCCTGTTCGGCGATCGGCGCCACGGCCAGCGCCTCGGGCGTCAGGCCGAAGCCTGCCAGGATGTCCACCTTGTCACGTACCACCAGCTCCTGCGCCAGGCGCTTGGCCACGTCGGGGACCGGGCCGGTGGTGTCCTTCATGATGATCTGGATCTTGCGGCCCGCCACGGTGTCGCCATGCAGCTTCTGCCAGGCCTTGATGCCGCCTTCCATCTGCTTGCCATAGTCGGCGAAGCTGCCGGAAAACGGGGCGATCAGGCCGATCTTGACCGGGTCGGCGGCGTGGCTGGCAAGGGGGGATGCGAAGACGGCGAGGGCGCCGCACGCCAGCATGGCGCGCCGCAGCGGACGGAAAATCATGGATGTCTCCCGGAAGTGCAGCATCGGACGGCTGCATCGAGCAAGGAGTGTATGGGGCGGCGGAGGGCGGCGCAATCCCGGCAGGTACCGGGTTTGCCCACCCTCCGTCGGCTGGGCGCCACGGGGGAGCCCAGGCTGGGCCCCGCGCCGGGGCGCGGGGGATCAGACGACGGTCGCGAGGCCCAGCGTCAGCAGCAGAGCAACCACCGAAATGAGCGTTTCGCAGACCGTCCAGGTCTTGAAGGTCTGCGTCACGGTCATGTTGAAGTACTCCTTGACCAGCCAGAAGCCGCCATCGTTCACGTGCGACAGGATCAGGGAGCCGGCGCCCGTGGTCAGGACCAGCAGTTCCGGCCGCGTGCCCGGAACGCTGGCGGCGATCGGGGCAACGATGCCGGCTGCGGTGGTCATGGCCACGGTGGCGGAGCCGGTGGCGATACGGATCATCACGGCGACCAGCCAGCCGAGCACCAGCACGGATACGTGCGCGTTGGTGGCTACGTCGACGATGGCGGTGGAGATGCCCGAGTCGCGCAGGATCCGGCCGAAGCCGCCGCCCGCGCCCACCACCAGCGTGATGATGGCGGTCGGCGCCACGCACTCGTTGGTGAACTTCAGGATCATGTCGCGGTTGAAGCCGCGCGCCTTGCCGAAGGTGTAGAAGCTGACCAGTGCCGCAATCAGCAGCGCCATCACCGAGTTGCCGATGAGCTTCAGGAAGTCATTGGCAAAGGTCTTCGGCGTGGTGAACAGGTCGGCCCAGCTGCCCACCAGCATCAGGATCACCGGCAGCAGGATCGTGAACACGGTGATGCCGAAGCCCGGGAGCTGGTGCGTCGCCTGGACGGTGGGGTCTTCCTCGGTGAACTGCTCGGCCAGCGGATTGACGTCCGGCAGCTTCACGTAGCGGTCCATCAGTTTGGCGAAGAGCGGGCCGGCGATGGCCGCCGTCGGGATGCCCACGATCAGCGCGAACAGGATGGTCTTGCCGATGTCGGCGCCGTAGGCCGTCACGGCGAGCAGGGCGGCCGGGTGGGGCGGGATCAGGCCGTGCACCACGGACAGGCCGGCCACCATCGGAATGCCGACGAGCACCATCGACGTGCCGGTGCGCTTGGCCACGTTGAACGCGATCGGGATCAGCAGCACGAAGCCGACTTCGAAGAACACCGGCAGGCCGACGATGAACGCGATGGTCACCATTGCCCAGTGGACGTTCTTCTCGCCGAAAAAGTCGATCAGCGTCAGCGCAATGCGCTCCGCGCCGCCCGATTCGGCCATCATCTTGCCGAGCATGGTGCCCAGCCCGATCACCAGCGCGATGTGGCCGAGCGTGCCGCCGACGCCGGCCTCGAGGGACTTGATGATGTCGCCCATCGGCATGCCAACGGCAAAGCCGAGCGCCACCGAGACCACCACCAGCGTGATGAAGGGATTGAGTTTGAACCTTGCAATCAGTATGACGAGCGCGATCACGGCGATCAGCGCATACACCAAGAGTGTGGTTCCGGTTACGGCACCCATGTTGTCTCCTTGTTGCGGGTGCCGCCCGCGAGGACGGTCCGCTTCCGCTATGAAAAGGCCGCTATGCGCTGTGTTGCGTAGCGGCCGGTTTAGAAAATCGGTTGGCTCACCGTGCGCCCGTGCGGGCGCTTCTTTCTGGCGCCGCGGCTCAGGCCGCGGGCTTCTTGTAGGCGATGCAGTCCACTTCGACCTTGCAGTCCACCACCATGCTGGACTGCACGCAGGCGCGGGCCGGCGGGTTGGCGCCGAAGTATTCCTTGAAGATCTTGTTGAACGAGGGGAAGTCGCGGGCGTCATCCAGCCATACGCCACAGCGCACCACGTGCTCCGGGCCGTAGCCGGCTTCGGCCAGGATGGCCAGCACGTTCTTGATGGCCTGGTGGGTCTGCGTCACGATGCCGCCTTCGATGACCTCGCCGTTGACCATCGGCACCTGGCCGGAAACGTACAGCCAGCCGTCGGCAGCGACCGCACGGGCAAACGGCATGTGCGAGCCGCCCTGGCCGGTGCCGCCCTCTACGCCGAAACGCTTGATGTCCATGAAAACTCCTGAAAACGTGTGAAACGAATGAGTGACGTCGCGCGGGGCGTCATGCTTCCGGACGTGCGCCGCGTGGCAGGAAGCGCCCGGCGCGCACGCCGGTAGGCTGCCGTTGCTGCCACGACAACTCGCCATTGACCCAGACGGCGGCGATGCCTTCCGCTGGCTGCATCGGGTCCGTGAAGCTGGCGGCGTCGCGGATCGTCGTGGCGTCGAACAGCACCAGGTCGGCCCAGTAGCCTTCGCGCACGAATCCGCGGCCGACCAGGCCGAAGCGTTCGGCGGACAGGCCCGTCATCTTGTTGACGGCCACGGCCAGCGGAAACAGTTCGCGGTCGCGGGCGTAGTGGCCCAGCACGCGCGGGAAAGCGCCCCACAGGCGCGGATGCGGCAGCGGGTCGTTGGGCAGGCCGTCGGACCCCACGACCGTCGCCGGGTGGCGCAGGATGCGGTCCACATCGGCATCTTCCATGCAGTGATAGACGGCGCCGGCCGGTTGCAGGCGACGCGCGGCTTCCATCAGGTCGACATTCCATTCGGCGGCGATATCGGCCAGCAGGCGTCCGCCCATGGCGGGATGCGCCTCGGACCACGTCACCTGGATGTCGAAGTCGCTGGTGACCTGCTTGAGGTCGAGCGTGGAGGAACTGGCGGTGTAGGGGTAGCAATCGCAGCCGACCGGCTGCCAGCGCTGCGCGCCTTCCAGCGCCTGCAGCACCTCGCCGCTGCGTCCCCAGTTGGGCACGCCGGCGCATTTGAGATGCGAGATCACGACGGGCACGCGTGCATGGCGGCCGATGCGGAAGGCCTCGTCCATCGCGTCGAGGATCTCCGCGAATTCGCTGCGCAGGTGGGTGGCGTAGAGCGCGCCCGCGTTGGCCAGCGGTTCGGCGAGGGCCAGGACCTCCTCGGTCGGCGCGGCGAACGCGTTGGCGTAGGCCAGGCCGGTGGACAGGCCCAGCGCGCCGTGGTCGAGCGCTTCTTCCAGTTGCGCGCGCATGGCCGCGATCTCCACGGGCGTGGCGGCGCGGTCGAAGCGGTCCATGTGGTTGCTGCGCAGGGCAGTGTGGCCGACCAGCGCGGCCACATTGACAGCCGGTTGCGCGGCATTGACCGCATCCACGTAGGTCTTGAAATCCGGGTACTGGAAGGCCTCGGCGCGGCCCAGCAGATTCATCGGGTCGGGCGGCTCGCCGGGCAGCGTCACGGGCGCCGCGCTGATGCCGCAGTTGCCCACCACGACGGTGGTCACGCCCTGCGAAATCTTCGGGGTCATCTCCGGCTGGCGCACGACATTGGTGTCGTCGTGCGTGTGGACGTCGATGAAACCGGGCGAGAGCACCAGGCCGTGGCCTTCCACCACATGCGATGCGGTGTCCGGGTCGATCGCGCCAGCATCGTCGATGCGGGCGATGAGGCCATCGCGGATGGCCACGTCGGCCATGCGTGCGGCGGCGCCGGACCCGTCGAGCAGGCTCACGCAGCGAATCAGGGTATCGAAGAGGTGTGGCATGGTCAGTCTCCCAGCGGCTGGCGGCTGTCCGGCCCGTCGCTGTCCTGGCTCACACCGCGGTGGGCGTCGAGCACGTATTTCAGCCGGCGCAGCTTTTCCTTGCTCTGCTCTTGCTGCAGCAGCGCAAACTGGGTGGCCAGCACGTCCAGTACCAGCAGCATCGCGTAGCGCGAGGCCGATGGCTTGAAGATGAAATCCGTCTCCAGCGTCCGCACGGGCAGCAGCACGTCCGCGCGCGCCGCCAGGGGCGACCCGAGCGCGGTCACGGCGATCAGCCGCGCACCGTACTCGCGTGCGATATCGCAGCTGGCCAGCATCTCCGGCACGCTGCCGCTCGCGGAGAACGCGAGCACCACGTCATCGCGCGTCAGCGTGGCCGCCACCATCTTCTGCAGCAGCGCATCCTGGTACGTGGCCACCGGATGCCCCAGCCGCGCCAGGCGGTAGCGTGCCTCGTCGGCCATGAACGTGGAGCCGCCACCCATGCCAAAAGCGTAGACCATGCGTGCGTCGAGCAACAGCCGCGCGGCAATGGCGATGCGCTCGGGATCAATCAGCTTGCGATTGACCTCCAGCGTCGTGATGACGTCCGCGTGGATGCTCTCGGCCAGCGTGGCTGGCGCGCCTGGCTCGGGCGCCGGGGCGGGCTGCAGGAACCGGGTGCCGACGGCAGTGGCCTGCGCGAGTCGCAACTTGAGGTCGCGGACGTCGCGGCAGCCGATGGCCTTGGCAAACCGTGTGACGCTGGCTTCGCTGACGGCGGCCTTGCGGGCCAGTTCGTTGATGCTGGCGGCCGCCGCGCCCGCGAGGTCTTCCAGGATCACCTGCGCCACCTTCTGCTCGGCCAGACGCAGCGCGGGGCCGCGTTCGGCGATGCGGGTCAGGATGTCGAAAGGTGTGGTCATGGCGGGCGGGGAGACGGGCCGGGCGTAGGACGCCCGGCGATGCATGTTACTTTATAACAAGGATGAAATATCGTAATTTCAAGGCTATCATTACGTCAATCAGATTTTCCCAGGGGTGACGAAAGCATGCGTGAGACAAAGTACCAGACCGGCACGATCGATCCGCTGAACAAGGCGCTGGGGCGCTTGGCGGCGCCGCTCGCCCCCGATGAGGCGGGCCAGGTAGGCTGGAAATTGCTGGCCGAAGACCTGAGCCTGCCGGCCGCAGTGCTCTACGAGGACAAGCTCGTCCATAACCTGCAGTGGATGCGCAAGTTCATGGGCGAATACGGCGTGCAGCTGGCGCCACACGGCAAGACGACGATGGCGCCCAAGCTGTTTGCGCGTCAGTTGGACGAGGGCGCGTGGGGCATCACCCTGGCCACGGCGCACCAGACCGCCGCCGCTGCCGCACACGGCGTCAAGCGGGTGCTGATGGCCAACGAGCTGGTGGGCCGCCGCAATATGGAGATCGTTGCGGACCTGCTCCGCGACCCGTCATTCGAGTTTTTCTCGCTGGTCGATTCGGCCGATCTCGTCGACCACCTTGGCGCGTTCTTCCGGGCGCGCGGCCAGACCCTGCAGGTGCTGCTGGAGCTTGGCGTCGAAGGCGGCCGCACGGGCGTGCGCGATGCCGCCCAGCAGGCGGAGGTTCTGGCGGCGCTGGCGCGCTGGCCCGATGCGCTCACGCTGGCGGGTGTGGAGATCTATGAAGGCGTGCTGCAGCAGGAAGAGGACATCCGCAAGTTCCTGCAACGCACGGTGGCCGTCACGCGCGAGATCGCGGCGCAAGGCCGCTTCGGACGCAGTCCGGTGGTGATGTCGGGCGCGGGATCGGCCTGGTATGACGTAGTGGCGGAGGAGTTCGCCCGCACGGATATCGGTGCGCCGATCGAAATCGTGCTGCGCCCCGGCTGCTACCTGACGCACGACGTGGGTATCTATCGCGCGGCACAGGAACGTATCCTGGCCAGCAATCCCGTGGCGCAGAAGATGCGCGAGGGGCTGCTGCCCGCCTTGCAGCTCTGGGCATACGTGCAGTCGATTCCCGAGCCAACGCGCGCGATCATCGGCATGGGCAAGCGCGATGCCGCGTTCGATGCGGGCATGCCCATTCCGGCCCGGATCTACCGCCCGGGCAGTGAGGCGCCCGTCGCCACGCCCGCGCACTGGAAGGTAACCGGCATGATGGACCAGCACGCCTATCTGGAAATTCAGGCTGGCGACGAGGTGCGGGTCGGCGATATGATTGCCTTCGATATCTCGCATCCCTGCCTGACGTTCGACAAGTGGCGCCACATCCCCGTGCTGGACAGCCAGTTGCGCGTCATCGACATCGTGCAGACCTTCTTCTGATTAGCCTCGCCGCGATCACAAGACAGAGGAGACGACTGCGACATGAGCATCGACATTCTTGCCTACGGCGAGCCGCTGGTGGAGTTCAACCAGCAGCCCGACGACGCGACCCGCTATCTGCAAGGCTTTGGCGGGGACACTTCCAACTTCTGCATCGCGGCTGCCCGACAAGGCGCCACCACCGGCTATATCGGTGCCGTGGGCGCCGACAGCTTTGGCGAACGCCTGCTGGCGCTGTGGACCAGCGAGCGCGTGGACACGCGGCATGTCAACGTGAACGCAGCGGCGCCGACGGGCGTGTATTTCGTTTCGCACGACAATCACGGCCATCGCTTCGACTATTTGCGCGAAGGGTCTGCCGCCAGTCGCTATCACCATGAGCAGTTGCCGCTGGCCGCGATTGCGCAGGCGCGTTATCTGCATTTGTCCGGCATCAGCCTGGCCATCAGCACCAGTGCCTGCGATGCCGGTCTGGCCGCCATGGAGCACGCGCGCAAGGCCGGCGTGCAGGTGTCGCTCGACACCAATCTGCGGCTGCGGCTGTGGTCGCTGGCGCGAGCGCGCGGCATCATGCGCGAGGCGTTTTCCCTGACCGACGTATGCCTGCCGAGCTGGGATGACATCACGGTGCTGACCGGCCTGGATGACCGCGACGCGATCGTCGACCATTTGCTTGAGTGCGGCGTGCGCGTAGTGGCGCTGAAGCTGGGCGAGGAGGGCAGCTATGTCGCCACGCCCGAGTCCCGCACGCTGGTGGCGCCGTATCCGGTGCGGCCAGTGGATGCCACCGGTGCAGGCGACTGCTTCGGCGGCAGTTTTATCGCACGCCTGGCGGCCGGGGCCGATCCGTTCGAGGCAGCGCGCTACGCCAACGTGGCGGCGGCGCTGTCCACCACGGGATATGGCGCGGTGGCGCCAATTCCGCGCGCGGAGACCGTGCTGGCCCGCCTCGAACATTCCGTCTCCGTGATTGCCTGATCCGCATGCGGATCAGGCTCCGAACCACAGCTCCGAACTACGGAATTTATCGACACAGCTATGCAAATCCAACCTTCCCCGTTGCTTGAACGTCTGGCCAACGTGCCGGTGATCCCGGTGCTGGAATATCACTCGGTTGACGAAGCGCTGCATGTCAGTGAGGCGCTGGTATCCGGCGGACTGCCGGTACTCGAGATCACGTTGCGCACACCGGTGGCGTTGCAGGCGATGGAGGCGGTCGCCAAGGCGCTGCCGCAAGCCGTGGTCGGCGCCGGCACTGTGCTCACCGCCGAGCAATTGCACGCCGTGCGTGACGTGGGTGCGAAATTCGCCGTATCGCCCGGGTTGACGCAGAAACTCGCCGACGGTGCACAGGGTGCGGGCATCTCGCTGCTGCCGGGTGTGGCCACGGCCAGTGAAGCGATGGCGGCGCTGGAAGCCGGCTTCACGTTCCTGAAGTTCTTCCCGGCCGAGGCGGCTGGCGGGGTACCGATGCTGAAGTCGCTCTACGGCCCGCTCGCCCAGCTCAAGTTCTGCCCGACTGGCGGTATCGATCTCGCCAAGGCCAGCACCTACCTGGCGCTGCCGAACGTGGTCTGCGTGGGGGGATCATGGGTGGTGCCCAAGGATGCGGTGGCCGCCAAGGACTGGGGGCGCATCCGCAAGCTGGCGGAAGAAGCCTCGCGCCTGCGCAGGGGGTAACCCGGCGCAGCGAGTCCGCATGCGGGGCGTTACTCAGTAAACGCCCCGGAGCCGGCAGGTTTGTGCGGCCCCGGTAAAAAATACAAAGCCGGCCCGGAATGACGTGTCACGACACATGCCATTCCGGGCCGGCTTTGTTGTTGGCGCCTGCGGGCCAGAAGATACTGGCGGAAACGAAAAGGGCGCCCGGGGGCGCCCACTTCATAACAGCCTGATTACTTGGACTTCTCAGCCGAGCTCTCGAGCTTCTGACCGCCCTTCTGAACGTCCTGGCCGAGGCCGGCCATGGTGTTGCAACCTGCCAGCAGCGTGGCAAACAGTACGCACCAGATCCATCCTTTTTTCACGATGGGCTCCTTTCATGGATAGTAAGAAGTGGCCACATTCTAACGTCCACCCGCTGACTGTCGATGCAGGATGTGTGCCAATTTGTAATTAGGAAAATGTCTGACAGACGGGGCTAGCCCACGCCACCGACTTTCAGCAGGTGGCGCGCGCGATCGACGATGGCTTCGTGGGTCTGCGCCAGCCAGTGCGCCGGGAAAGGCTGGGCCAACAGGTAGCCCTGGATGCCATCGCAGCCCCAGCTACGCACGATCTCCAGTTGCGCGCGCGTTTCCACACCCTTCGCGCAGACCGATACCCCGTGCGAATGGGCGAAGGCACAGGCGGCGCGCAATTGCGCGGCGACTTCCGCCGGGCGATCGGCATGGCCCAGGTGGCGCGCATCGAGCGTGACGAGGTCAGGGCGCACCCGTTCCAGGGCGCGGTGGCTGGCTGCATTGTCGGTAAAGTCGCTCAAGGCGATCCGAACGCCGCCATCGCGCAATTCGGCGGCCTTGAGGGCGGTTTCCTCCGTATCGGGCACGATGTCGACTGGCACTTCGACACAAAGCCGGCCGGGCGCAATATGGAACGCATCGATGGCGCGCCGCAGCATCTCGATCGTATCTGCGCCCTGCAACTGCGAACTCGACGTCAGGAGCGTGAACTGTACGGGCGCGATCGCCTCTGTCGCCTGCATCAGCGGCAATAGCTGCTGCAGGATCCACTGTCCGATCTGATTCACCATGCCCAGCGCTTCAACGGCCGGGAGGAAGTCCTGCGGCGCCACGCGGCCCAGGATCGGATGCTGCCAGCGCAGGCGCACGGTGTAGGCGGCGATGTCGGCCGTGTCGAACATCGCGCGCGGCTGCAGGTGCAGTCCGAGTTCTCCCCGTGCGAGGGCCTGCGGCAGCGCGGCCATCAGCGCCGCCATGCGCGGCGCGGTGGGCGCCGTGGCGTTGCCGATGCCGTCGCCCCCACGACGGCTGACTTGCAGCATGGCGTCGAAGGCCTGCCGGAGACTGCGCTCGGTGGCACTATCGGGATGATCCATCGCGGCGCCGATGCTGCACGACAGGAACAACTCGAAGCCGTCGACGGTATAGGGCTGCCCCAGCACGGCGGCAATCGACCTGCTCAGGCAGTTGGCGTCATCGGTGCCATCGGGAAGGACGCACGCAACGCCCAGGTCCGCGGGCCCAAGCCAGTGCATGACCGCGGGCATCGCAGCCAGGCCGGCGACACGCGACTTGACCTGCGCGCGCAGCTTGTTGGTCCGCGCGGGGCCGAGGGTTTCGCAGGCGTGCTGAAAGCGGTCCAGGCGAATGATGAGGACCGCCAGCGGATGGGCGGTGCCGACCTCCGCGCGATGTTCATCCAGCGCGGCAATAAATGCGGCGGGCTGGATGTTGGCGGGTTGGATAGTCTCTCTGCCACCCACGCCCATGGGTGGGGTGTCGTTGGTGTCAGGATCCATCAATGGCTCTTGCGGGCAGCGTGTTCATGGTGTGCAGATGCCGCCGGCGGTACCCGGACTGCGTTCCCGTTTATACGAAATTTCTGCGGTGCGCTCGATGGGCGCAGCTCGTTTTTCTTTTAAGTGACTGCGTAGAACTGCGTATGCAACTGCAAGGCCAAATCATACGGCAGCGCTGCGCAAACTAGCAGAACGACGATGCCCGCGTGCACGGTCCGTCGCAATGTTGTTTGATTCCCGACAACGGATGAATTGTCGCCACCTTTGTTGACTTGACCGGCTAATACAAATAGCGCTAAGGCGGCGAGAGGCGCATGGTCGCTCTAGACGTGTCAGCTGGAGGCGGTAGCCAAAAACGAGCCGTGGCGGGGAGGGAGGCAGGGAAGGAAGGAGGTCTGCAAGACCCAGGGTGGAGTCCCCCGGGCGGCCAGCAAAGGTGGCGCGGAAGGGCGGGCGGACGCGTGGCGCGCCCATCGCCCCGGTATACCGTTAGCGGTTAGCGGTTAGCCCGTGGTTTCGGACTCGGGACCGTCTTCGAGGGGGACCCGGGAGGCAAGCACCTTGTCAATGCGCTTGCCATCCATGTCGATGATCTCGAATTTCCAGTCAGCCCATTGCACCATGTCGGTTGTCTGGGGCAGCCGGCCCAGCAGCAGGAGCAGCATGCCGGACAGCGTGTGATAGCGCTCCTTGTCTTCCTCTGGCACGGCGCGCAAACCAAGCCGGTCCTTGAGTTCGGGAATGGGGATCAGGCCGTCGAGGAGCCACGTGCCGTCATCGCGTTGCACTGCCCACTCCTCGCCGGCCGCGTCGGGCTTGAATTCACCCGTGATGGCCTCGATCAGGTCCTGCAGGGTCACCAGGCCCAGCACCTCGCCGTATTCATCGATAACGAACGCGATCTGTCCGCCCGACGATCGGAAATTCTCGAGCAGCTCCATGCCCGTCACGCTTTCCGGCACGAAGACCGCCGGCTGGAGCACGGTCGTCAGCTCGGCCTTTTCGCCGCGCAGATGACGCGCCAGCAATTGGCGCGCGCTGACGACGCCCAGGATGTCATGCATGCCGCCACGCACCACCGGGAAGCGCGAGTGATCCGTTTCCTCGATGCGGCGCAGGGTTTCCTCTTCGCCCTGTTCGATGTCCAGGAAGACGACGTCGCCACGCGGCACCATCAGCGAAGCCAGCTGGCGGTCGTCGAGGCGAAACACGTTGCGCACCATGGTGTGCTCGTGATGCTCGATCACGCCTGCCTCCGAGCCTTCCACCAGCAGCGCGTGGATTTCATCTTCCGTCACGGCGGGGCCGCGGTTGGTGTTGACGCCCAGCAGGCGCAACATCAGCCGCGTGGAGCCGCCCAGCAGCTTGACGAACGGTGTGGACGCCACGCCGAGAAACGCGATCGGACGGGACACCATGCGCGCAATGGCTTCCGGTGCCAGTTGACCAAGGCGCTTCGGCACCAGCTCGCCCAGCACAATCGAGAAATAGGTCAGGCCTGCCACCACGATGGCGGTGGCGACATAGCCGGAGGTGGTGGCGGATAGCCCGAATCCCTGCAGCCAGCCGCCGAGCGGCGCGGCAAGCGTCGATTCACCGACCACGCCGTTCAGCACACCGATCGACGTGATGCCGATCTGCACCGTGGAGAGGAAACGCGTGGGGTCCTCCCCGAGCTTGACGGCCTCCATGGCGCCGCGGTCGCCGTCGTCTATCAGTCGCTGCAGCCGGGCCTTCCGGGCCGTGACGAGCGCGATTTCCGACATGGCGAACAGGCCGTTAAGCAGAATGAGCGCCAGTAATATGGCAATTTCCATCAGGTTGCACGCCCTATGCGCGCAGGTATTGAAAAATCAGAGCATACCATCCGACTATGACGTTTCTCGTCGCCGGTGACGCAGGCGTCACTGTCGGAGCGCCAGCGGCGTGCGCCGCCGCACGGTGGCGGCATGCGGCTACCGCCGCCGCTGCGGCGGGTAGCGGCAGCGAGGGAGGCGCAGGCAGGTCGATGCGCAATCAAGCACGGATCATGCCGTGGTCGGCCGGATACTTCGCCCGAGTGCGGCGCCATGTAGGTGCATCTTAGAAGTCATATGCCACCGTCGACATGCGACGAATCTGAAAGGGCGTCTTCCTTTATCGCGGCTCCCCTAGCTGACTGCTGGTGATTACCTTGGAGGTAGTCGTCACGCGGCCATTGGCGTGCTGTAATGTGAGCCATGGATACCCTGACGCCTGGCTCCGAAGCCGCCCTCGATTTTCCCGGCCTGCTGCGTTACTGGCGTGGCAAGCGTGGCTACAGCCAGCTGGCGCTGTCGCTGGCCGCCGGGGTTTCCCAACGTCATATCAGTTTCCTGGAATCAGGCCGGGCGCGGCCGAGCCGCGAGATGGTGCTGGCCCTGGCGGAACGCCTCGGGGTGCCGCTGCGGCAGCGCAACCGGCTGCTGCTGGCCGGCGGTTTTGCGCCCGCATACAGCGAACATGCGCTGGCGTCGCCGCCCATGCAGATGGTGCGGCAGGCCATTGCGCTGATCCTCGCCAAGCAGGAACCGTATCCCGCCGCGGTGCTGGACCGATTCTGGAACCTGGTCGATGCCAACACGGCGTACCGCCGCATGCTGGACAAGCTGTTGGCCGGCCGCAGGCCTGCATCGCTCGACACCAGCGGCCAGCGCATCAATCTGATGCTGTCCGTCTTCGACCCGAATGGACTCTGGCCAGTGATCGAGAATGCGCGCCAGGTGGGCCGCTACCTGCTGCGCCGGGTCTGGCAGGAACTGCAGGTGCAGGCGCACGACCAGACCGCGCGCGAGATCTTCCGGCGGATCGCCGAATGGCATCCGGACATGGTGGGGCCGGGCGGCGTGCTGCTGGGCGAGGACGACCCGGCGGACGGGTCCCCGCCACCGGTTCTGCCCGTGGCCCTGCATGCCGGCCGCTTCCGCGCGTCGCTGTTCTCCACGCTGACCACGCTGGGCATTCCGCAGGACGTCACCTCGCAGGAACTGCGCATCGAGTGCTTCTACCCGGCGGATGAGGCCACTCGTTCGATCTTCGAAGCGATGGCCGAGACCCCGTCGCGGACATCGCGACCGTAGCCCTGCCGGAAAAGCACAGTCGTGCTAAGATCGCCCGGCCGCCGCGGAAGGCTTCCACGGCGGCATCGTTACGTCTTCAGGGCGGGGTGAAAGTCCCCACCGGCGGTATGGCGCACGCGTCCACGACGCGCTGCGACGAGCCCGCGAGCGCCCGCACTCTCCGTGCGGGGTCAGCAGACCTGGTGAGAGGCCAGGGCCGACGGTCATAGTCCGGATGAAAGAAGATGGGCGGAATCCGCATGGCCTCATGCGCGCGCAATATCGTCCGTTGCGTGCGGCGGGCCGTCGCTGCTTTTCGCTGATCGTCCCCTGAAACGCCCATTGACCATATGCACGCCTGTGCACGGAGCGTTTCAATGCTGACCCTTACTCAACCTACCCAACCTGCTCAAGCTGTATCCCCCCTTGTCACACCGCCGGCATCGGCCGACGTCGACCCGCGCTCGCTGGATGAACGCATCGCCCAGGCACTGGACGCCATGCGCGACGGCCGTCCGGTGGTGCTGCTCGATGACGACGACCGCGAGAACGAAGCAGACCTGATACTCGCCGCCGAGCGCCTGACCACGGCCAATATGGCCATGATGATCCGCGAGTGCAGCGGCATCGTCTGCCTGTGCCTGACGGCCGAGAAGGTCCGCCAGCTTGGCCTGCGCCCGATGGTGGAGAACAACCGCAGCCAGTACGGCACGGCCTTCACCGTGTCGATCGAGGCGCGCGAAGGCGTGACCACCGGCGTGAGCGCGGCGGACCGCATCACGACCATCCAGGCCGCGATTGCCGACGATGCCGGCACGGACGCCGTGGTCAGTCCGGGCCATGTGTTCCCGCTGGTGGCCGTCGACGGTGGCGTGCTGGCCCGCCGCGGCCACACCGAGGGTTCGGTGGAACTGGCCCGCATGGCTGGCATGGCGCCCGCTGCCGTACTCTGCGAGCTGATGAACCCGGACGGCACCATGGCGCGCCGCCCCGAGGCGCTGGCCTTCGCCGAGACGTATCAGCTGCCGATCCTGACCATTGCGGACCTGGTCGCCTGGCGCGAGATCCACGGCTGATTCCACGCGGCTGATGCAAGGCTGCCGATTCGCCATGGGGATCGATCAACTTGTCCGGCACGCCTGACTGGGTGCGGCTGAACATCGGTTGGCGGGTTATGCGCCGCGCGCGACCTGCCTTGTTCAGAGCGGAATCTGACAGCTCGCAACGTGGAGGCGCATACACGCTGTGCGACAATGCGGGCTGCCTTTTCCCGTCATGACGAGGGTGTCCTCATGTTTTTCCGCGTGTTTTCGCGCCTGGCCCTGGTGGCCGGCGCGTGCTTCAGTGTCGCTGCCCAGGCTGGTCCGGACAGCGCATCTTCCCTCGCTACCTTTCCCGCTTCGCCGGCCGGCACAGCCTCGAGTGTCCAGGGTCCGGCCGCTGCATCGGGCCAGTACCAGTGCCCGGGCGCGAGCGGCGGCACCGTGTTGCGAGCTTCGCCGCGCGACGGCTGCGCACTGGTCTCGGCGCCCGACCCCGCAGCCCCGGACCCGCAGCGCTGGTTGCCACTGATGGGCGCCAACGGCATGATTTCCTATTTCGACCAGACGACGGTACGCCGCCGGGGTCCGGAGGTGGGTGTGGTGCTGGTCCGCAATGCGCCCGCGGGCGTGATCCGGACCACCAGCGGCGAGACCATTCGCTCGTCGCTGAAGCGCCTGGTGCTGAATTGCGCGACATCGATGTACGCGGTGGTCGAGCAGACGCTGTACAGCAAGCGTTATGCGCGTGGGGATTCGCTCTATACGATCCGCGCGCCTCAGGCTGGCATGCCGCAACCGGCGGCATCGGGCAGCATCGCCAGTCAGCTGATGAACCGGCTGTGTCATGGATGACGGCCGGCACCGTGGCTGACTTGGCGCGTCATGCGCGCTGTCTCGATGTTGGCGCTGTGCGATGGCGGGTGTGACAAGGCGGCATGAAACAGGAAGAGGGGCTTCGGCCTCTCTTTTTTTTCGCCTTCAGGCTATGCTTGGCGCTAGGCACCACTCGGGAAACGGACATGGCGACGCAAGCGTGGCGGTGGCAGGGATCGGGAGGCTGGCGGGTGGTCATTGCCGTCGTGGCGATGCTTTGCGGCGTCGTGCAGGCGGCGAGCGCTCCAGCCGTGTCGGCATCACCCGTTGTGCCTGCGCCTGTTGCGCCGGCCCGTGAAGCGCCCGCCGAGCTACGCCTGATGAACCGGCCGATCGTGACGCTGCGCGCGACGGTCGGCGGCGCCGACCCGGCCACACGCGTAGCAAGGGCGCAAGCCACATTCGACGCCTTGTCCGAGACGCAGCTCTCGCTGCCACTGGGCCGGATTGCCGGCTCGCTTGGGGATGTGAGCGGCGTGGCGTTCCGCCTTGGCGACCGGCTGTTGTTCGCGCTCACGGTGGGCGACCTGGATCAGGCGGAAGGACTCGCCGTCGACGTCGCCGCGGCGCAGGTGCAGGCACGCCTGCAGGCCGCCATCGATGCGCGACGCGCGCAGATGTACTGGCCTAACCTCCTGCGCGGCGCGCTGCTGTCGCTCGCCGGGCTGACGTTGCTGGTCGGCCTCATCTGGGGCATCGGCCGCGCCCGCAACCGCATGCGCACCCGGCTCCAGCAGGCCCTCGATGTTCACCTGAAACGCCGCGCCAGCGGCACGTTCGACTGGACGGGCGCGGTGTACCAGCTCGTCAGCCGCATCGTGCAGATCCTGGCGGTGGGCTCGGTGTTCGTGCTCGCGTTCCTCTGGCTCCAGTTCGCGATGGAGCAGTTTCCGCTGACCGAGCCGCTCGGTGACCGCATGGGCGTGTTTATCGTCGGCCTGCTGGCGAATATCGCGATATCGATGGTGGAGGCAATTCCCGGCCTGGTCACCGTGGTGGTGATCCTGCTGATCACGCGCGCGGTGCAGCGGCTGGTGGCCAACATCTTCGTGGCCGTGCAAAAGGGCCAGGTCACGGTGCCGGGGATGCACCCCGAGACCGCGGGCGCCACGCGCCGTGTGGCGAGCGTGCTGATCTGGGTGCTCGGGTTCACGTTTGCCTATCCCTATATTCCGGGCTCGCAGAGCGATATCTTCAAAGGGTTGTCGGTGCTGCTGGGCTTCATGGTGACGCTGGGGTCGGCCAACGTGGTGAACCAGTTGATGAGCGGGATGGTGGTGGTCTATTCGCGCGCGCTGCGGCGCGGCGACATGGTGTGCATCGGGGACACGGTCGGCACGGTGGCGGGGCTCGACGCGCTGTCGGTCAAGGTCATCAACCTGCGCAATGAGGAGGTGACGCTGCCCAACGCCGTGGTGGTTGGCAGCGCGATCCATAACTACTCGCGCCACGGCACCGCGCGCGATGCCCGCGATGCGGAGCAGGGTGCGCTGATTTCCGCCACCGTGACGATCGGCTACGACACGCCGTGGCGGCAGGTCCACGGGATGCTGCTGGAGGCCGCCGGACAGGCCAGGCATGTAGTGGCGGAACCCACGCCGTTCGTACTGCAGCGGGCGCTACAGGACTTCTACGTGGAATACGAACTGTTCGCCGCGATCGATCATCCGCGCAATCGCTTTCACGCGCTGTCGGCGCTGCATGCGGGAATCCAGGATGCCTTCAACGCGTACGGTGTCCAGATCATGTCGCCGCACTTCATGGACCAGCCGTCCCATACGATCGGCGTGCCCGAGGCGCGCTGGTTCGAAGTCCCCGGCAATGCCGACATCGATCCGGCCGCGCATGCCCGCCGCAGTGCGGGGCCTGCGGCCGGGCGCGTGCCGGACCCTGCGCCGGCACCCGAACACGGCGACGGTCAGTCAGCGACTTGACGCGCCTTCCAGGTGCCGTCGGATTGCTTGCAGAACCAGCCGGACCAGCCTTCCGTGGCGCTGCCCCGCTTCAGCTCGGATTTCAGCCTGCGGCAGGTCTGGCCCTTGTCGGTCTTGGTGGCGATGGGGGTGATCGTGCCGTCGACAGCCTGGCGGCGGCCGGCGGCGGGGTAGTGCCATTCCACCGTCTGGTTGTCCGCGGTGTCATTCAGCGCCTTGCGTACGCTCACTGCCACCGAGGCGGCTTCCTGCTTGGTCAGGGTGCCGATGATGCTGCCGGACAAGTAATTGTCGAAGTAGGCAAGGGCGGGCTGTGCGGCGCCAAGGAGGAGCGCGCAACCCAGGCTGGACGCGAGGGCAAAGCGGGAGATGCGCCGGGCTTGCATGGCAATTCCTTGTGATCGTGAATGACGAGGCGATTGTAAGCGCGCGGGCGCCGCTTGCGTGCGATCCAAGGCAGTTGGCGACACATTCGCAAGGCATCGCGGTGCAGCAAATTTCCCGCCGCAGCGCAGTTTGACAGCCAGCCGGCCCTGACCTAGCGTGGAGTGTTGCCCCTGCGAGAGGGCGGCCGCCTGATGCCGGGCGGCCGGCGCGAGGGGCATGGGCCATTCGCCTGCCCGGCGAGAGAAGGAGTCCGGCCATGAAGCAACGCTACCTGATCCTCGGCCTGATACTGGCCGCCGCCGCTGGTGCCGCCCAGGCCCAGTCGCCAGCCAGGACTGGCAAGTTCGACACCTACACGGACGGTGCTCGCGACAAATACAACCCCTATTCGGACGGCGCGCACACGGGCAAGTTCGACGCCTATACGGACGGGGCCCGCACCGATAGCGTGAACTCGCTGAACCCGGGTGTGCGGACCGACCAGTTCGAACCCATCGACAATGCCAAGGGCACCGCCCAGAAATACGACAACTTCTCGCAGGGCATGCGTAGTAGCGGCACGTTCGACACGTACGGCGAAGGCGCGAAGTCCGAGAAATTCAATCCCTTTAGCGATGGCGCGAACAAGGAATAGGAACGAGCAAGGGACAGGAGCGAACGAGGGATAGGATCTGGCAGGCGCGCAAGGAAAGCGGCGGCGGATGGCGGACCGGTCGGGGCCCGAACGGAGCGATGCGGTACGGTGTCCCGTCGGTGAGCACCCGTCGTCGGGGTGACGGCCTCGGCGCCGGCTCGACGGGTAGTCGCGATGGCGGGTCGGCGGTCAAGTGACGCCGCCGCCCGCAAACGCTGCGGCGGAGCGGCTTCGAGCCGACTAGGTTGACATTTTGTTTCAAACGTTGCGGCACCGAAACGTGACTTTTAAGGCTCGAATTGTTAAGGTTTCGCATCGCAATGCAACAAGGTGGATACGGTCAATGGCGATGGTCCCTGATTGACCGCTTCGCGCATTGAATCGGCGCGGATGCTCCAGTCACCCGGCTGGTCCGTCTCTTGCTCTGGTTGTCCGCGTTGAGGTTCGTGCCATCGGCTGCCATATCTGGCGAATCGTCACGGGCTTCGCGCTTTCTATCCACCTCCCACCCACCTTTATCCGGCCTTCATGACCGCAATCACGACGTCGCTCAGCCCCGCCCACCCCCCGATTGCCGCGCCTGCGCGTCGATTACCGGGGCTGATGACGGGACTGGGGCGCTGGGTCGGCGGTGGGGTGCTGGCCGTGATGGCGCTGACGGCGCACGCGTTCGATTTTGAAACCGTGGCGGCGCGTGCGCGCCAGCTTTCCACTTCGCCGTACAAGCCCGCGGCGCAGAACCTGCCGAGCGAACTGCGGGAGCTGTCGTACGAGCGCTACCGCGAGATCGAATACAAGCCCGAGCGCTTTGCCTGGCGCGGTGCGCGCCTGCCGTTCGAGCTGTCGTTCTTCCACGAAGGCATGGTGTTTGACCAGCCCGTCAAGATCAACGAGGTCGTGGGCAACAGCGTCAGGGAATTCCGCTTTGATCCCGCAGCCTTCAACTACGGTTCGCACAAGGTCGATGCCACCAAGCTCAAGGGCCTTGGTTTTGCGGGATTCCGGCTGATGTATCCGCTGAACCAGGGCAAGCGCAAGGATGAACTCGCCTCGTTCCTGGGGGCCAGCTATTTCCGCGCGCTGGGCAAGGACCAGTGGTACGGCCTGTCGGCCCGCGGCCTGGCGGTGGACACCGCACTGAATTCGGGGGAGGAGTTCCCGCGTTTCGTCGAGTACTGGATCGAGCGGCCGTCGGCCAACGACAAGCAGATCACCGTCTACGCACTGATGGATTCGCGCCGCATGAGCGGGGCTTATCGCTTCGTCATCAAGCCTGGCGACGAAACCGTGATGGAGGTGAAGTCGCGGCTGTTCCTGCGCGAGCACGTCACCAAGCTGGGCCTGGCCCCGCTGACCAGCATGTACCTGTTCGGCGAAAACCAGCCGTCGATGACGACGGACTTCCGCCCCGAGGTGCATGACTCCGATGGCCTGTCGGTCCAGCTCGGCACCGGCGAATGGGTCTGGCGCCCGCTGGTCAACCCGAAGCGTCTGCTGGTGACGTCGTTCGCCGCGACCAATCCTCAGGGCTACGGCCTGATGCAGCGTGACCGCAGCTTCGACAACTACCAGGAGATCGGTGCGTGGTACGAGCGCCGGCCGAGCGGCTGGGTGGAGCCCAAGGGCAATTGGGGCACCGGCCGCGTGGAACTGGTGCAGATCCCGACCCCGGACGAAACCAACGACAACATCGTGGCGTTCTGGGTGCCGGACAACCCGCCCAAGCCCCGGCAGGCATTCGACTACGAATACCGGCTGAAATGGCAGAAGGACGGCGAGAACCTGCCGCCGCTATCGTGGGTCACGCAGACCCGTCGCGGCCAGGGGCTCACGCGCAAGCAGGATGACACCAGCTTCTCGCTGGTGGTGGATTTCGAAGGTCCCGCGTTCAAGAAACTGCCCGAGGACGCACGGCTGGATCCGATGGTTTCGGCGGACGCCAATGGCGAGCTGCTGAAGACGACGGTCCGGCGCAACGACGCCACGGGCGGCTGGCGCATGACGATGTACATGCGGCGCAAGGACGAGAACAAGCCGGTTGAGTTGCGCGGCTATCTTCGCAACGGCAATACAACCCTATCCGAAACATGGAGCTACATCTTACCCCCCGGCTAAAGCAGCGCCCGGCCCAGGCGGCAGCATGCGAGCGCTATGTCGATCGCCTGCCGGCCTCGCCCGAACTGCGTAGCGAACTGCTGGCCGATACCCCGATGCCCCCGGTGGCGAGTGTTCCCACCGACGGCATCGAGGCGCCTTCCGCGATGATCCAGCTGCAAACGCGGCTGGCCGGCCGCGATCCCAAGGATCAGGAAGGCATCGACTTCAGCCAGCGCAGCACGCCCGGTGGCGCCACTTATGCATCCGTGAGCCGCCGCTTTTCAATGGCCTACGGCAATCCGCAGACCGATGGCGAGCCGCTGCTGCAGCGTCGCGAAGATGGAACCGTCCGCGTGGACACCGGCCCGGAGCCGGCGCGCGAGTCGATGGTGCCGCGCCAGTGGCCCCCGCACGTGGTGACGGGCGGACTGCGCAACCTCTGGCGCAAGATGACGGGCCGTCCGCCGATCCCCGAAACGTGGGACACGCTGCACGACGGCCCCGACGCCGAAGGCAAATGGCATCCGGCCGGCTCGCATCGCCGCTGGTTCCTGCTGGCGCTGGTGATCGGCCAGACCGCAGTGGCCACCTATTTCATGGCCAAGGTGCTGCCGTACCACGGCGCCGATCCGCTCGAGATCGCCATCCTGGCACTGTTCGCCATCCTGTTCTCGTGGGTGTCGGCCGGTTTCTGGACGGCGATGATGGGCTTCCTGGTGCTGGCCAAGGGGGGCGATCGCCACCTGATCTCGCGCAGCGCCGCGCCGGATGCCGCGATAGACCCCGCCGCGAGGACGGCGGTCATCATGCCGATCTGCAACGAGGACGTGACACGCGTCTTTGCCGGATTGCGGGCCACCTACGAATCGCTCGAACGTACGGGCGAACTCGCGCACTTCGATTTCTTCGTGCTGTCGGATAGCGGCAACCCCGATCTGCGCACGGCCGAGCACGACGCGTGGATGGAAATCTGCCGCGCGGTTGGCGGCTTTGGCCGCATCTTCTATCGCTGGCGCCGGCATCGCGTGAAGCGCAAGACTGGCAACGTGGCGGACTTCTGCCGCCGCTGGGGCAGCAAGTACCGCTACATGATCGTGCTGGATGCCGACAGCGTGATGAGCGGCGACTGCCTGGCCACGCTGACGCGCCTGATGGAAGCCAACCCGGGCGCCGGCATCATCCAGACTGCGCCGTTGGCCGTGGGCCGCGACACGCTCTATGCCCGCGTGCAGCAGTTCTCCACGCGTGTCTATGGCCCGCTGTTCACGGCGGGCCTGCACTACTGGCAGCTTGGTGAATCGCACTACTGGGGCCACAACGCCATCATCCGCATCAAGCCGTTCATGGAGCACTGTGCGCTGGCGCCGTTGCCCGGCAAGGGGCCGCTGTCCGGTGAAATCCTGTCGCACGATTTCGTGGAAGCCGCGCTGATGCGACGTGCGGGCTGGGGCGTGTGGATTGCCTACGATCTGCCGGGCTCGTTCGAGGAGCTGCCGCCGAACCTGCTGGACGAGGTCAAGCGCGACCGGCGCTGGTGCCAGGGCAACCTGATGAACTTCCGCCTGTGGATGAAGCAAGGCTTCCACATGGTCCACCGCGCGGTGTTCCTGACCGGCATCATGGCGTATCTGTCGGCTCCGCTGTGGCTGCTGTTCCTGCTGCTGTCCACCGCCGCGCTTGCCAAGCATGCGCTGGTGCCGCCGGAGTACTTCACCCAGCCGTACCAGTTGTTCCCGACCTGGCCCGAGTGGCATCCCGAGAAGGCGCTGGCACTGTTCTCGGCCACCGCCACGCTGCTGTTCCTGCCCAAGCTGCTCAGCGTGCTGCTGCTGATGAAGGATGCGCGCCAGTATGGCGGCGTGGTCCGGCTGGTTATTAGCATGTTGCTGGAGATGGCGATGTCGGCGCTGCTGGCACCGACGCGCATGCTGTTCCATACCAAGTTCGTGATCGCGGCCTACAGCGGCTGGGGTATTTCGTGGAAGTCGCCCCCGCGCGAGGACGCCGAGACCACCTGGGGCGAGGCGTTCCGCCGCCATGGCTGGCATACGCTGCTCGGTCTGGTGTGGGGCGGTGGCGTGTACTGGCTGAGCCCGGGCTTCATCTGGTGGCTGCTGCCGATCGTCGGATCGCTCGCGTTGTCGATTCCGCTGTCGGTCATGCTGTCTCGCGTCTCGCTGGGCCGTGCCGCCCGCAGGGCCGGCCTGTTCATGATCCCGGAAGAAACGATCGTGCCGCGTGAGATCGTGGAGACCCAGCAGCATGTGGAGGGTGCGCAGGACGTGCCGGGCTTCGTGGATGCGGTGGTTGATCCGGTGACCAACGCGCTGATGTGCGCCACGGCCACGGCGCGCAAGATCCAGCCAGAGCCGGCAAGGCTGCAACATGCCTCGCTGGTCCAGCACGCGCTGACCCATGGTCCGCAATCGCTGTCGGCGGCGCAGAAGCATGTCCTGCTGGGCGATCCGTTTGCCCTGTCCAGGCTGCATGAACTGGTGTGGGGATCGCCGCTGGCGGATGCCGCGTGGAAGGAAACCCGCGTGCTGATGCGGCGTGCGGCCAACGTGTTGCCGCTGCGGCCCAGGGCGGCCTGAGGCTGGCCGGCTACGGCGGACGTCGCATCGCAGCAATCGGCGAGGCAGGCGAGCCGCAAGTCAGCCGCAAGCGAGCGGCAAGAAGAACGGCAGGCGATCAGCCTGCCGTTTTTTCATGGTGCGGCGGTAGTTGTTTGAAACCCGTGTACGACGGAAGCGGCCGGAAGACTCGCGAGTTGGCGAGGCTCAGCGCAGTGCGGAGACGCAGATAGGCGCGTTGATGTAGACGTCGCCGACGCGGCGCTCGCCGCGATCGTTGCGGGTCATGTAGCGGAACATCATGCTGATGCCGAGCTTGGTCAGGATTTCCACGTCGCGGTTGGCGCAGATGTTGCGCTGGAGCGGGGCGGCGTAGTTGACCTCGAAGCTGGCCAGGTCGAGCATCGGACCACGATAGTTGGTCAGTTCCAACTGGAAGAGCACGTGCTTGCCGGGGACCGACTGGCAGCGGCGCAGGCGCGTTTCGCCATCGATCTCGATCGGCAATGCGTCGTTGAGCTGACGGCAGGCGCGCGCCAGCACGCTGTCGGGCCGGTTGGTGTTGCGCAGGAGTTCGGGGACGCCGGCGGCGCCGGTGTTCTGGCCGGTGGCCGCGCCCTTGAGCATGCGGGACAGCGAGTCGGCTTCATCGATCACCACGGGTGCGGACGCCGGCACCGATACCGATGCGGGCGCCCTGACCGACGCGGCCCAGGCGGGCAACGGGGGCAGGGCTGCGAACGCAACCAGGCTCAGCAAAGCAATAAACGGCGTTTGTCGTATGGTCATGCAGGATAACGTTGCCGGGGACGGTTTCGGTGATCCGACTCCCGCGTTGCGTCTGACTGCGCGGTCGGCGCAACAACTATGCCGACAGGCACGCATTGTACCCTCCACCTTGGTGCACGTGAAAGCCGCGCCACACGTAATTCCCGCGTGACCACTTGGTTTGCGGCAGATTTTCCACGACGCGACAGGATGGTTGACGACCCCCGCGCTGCGTGCGCGCTTGCTGTGCAACAATTGCGCTTCGCCTGCACGCCGGTCCCGCGCCTTTGTGGAGCCCAGCCGTGCAGTCTTCTCCGGAACCTGCTTCATGACGTCGACCACAAGCGCGCCGCAAACGGCGCGCTTTCCACTCTGGCTTCTGATCTGCGCCTCGCTGACCGCGCTGGCCCCGTTGTCCATCGATATGTACCTGCCCAGCTTTCCGGCGCTGGCGGCAGACCTGCACGTCGACATCGGGCAGGTGCAGCTCACGCTCGGTACCTTCCTGGTGGGGCTGGCTATCGGGCAAGCGTTCTACGGGCCGATCAGCGACCGCTTCGGCCGCAAGCCACCGCTGTACATTGGCCTGACGCTCTATGGATTGGCCGCCGCCGGCTGCGCGCTGGCCGGCAGCGCGGAATCGCTGATGCTGTGGCGGTTCCTGCAGGCGCTGGGCGGGTGCACCGGGCTGGTGGTGTCGCGTGCGGTGATCCGCGACCGGCTGGAAGCCCATGAGTCCGCCAGGGCGTTCTCGTCGCTGATGCTGGTGATGGGCCTGGCGCCCATCCTGGCGCCGATCATCGGCGGCGCCATCCTGACCACGCTGGGTTGGCGCGCGATTTTCTGGGTGCACTGCGGCGCGGCGGTGCTCATCCTGTGGCTGGTGCACGCACGCATGGAGGAATCGCTCGATCCGCAACGCACGCGGACCTTGCATCCGGCGACGGTCCTGCGCAGTTACTGGGAATTGCTGCGGGATCGCGAGTTCCTCGGCTACTCGCTGGCCGCGGGCTGCGTGCAAGGCGGCATGTTCGCCTATATCGCGGGTTCGCCGTTCGTGCTGATCGAACTGCATGGCATCGATCCCTCCCACTACGGCTTTGTGTTTGGTGCCAACGCGTTCGGCCTGATCGCCATGTCGCAGGTCAACGTGCGGCTGGTCCGTGCGCGTCCGCTCGACGAGGTCTTGCGCGTGGCATTGTTCGCGCCATGCCTTGCGGGCCTGATGCTGGCAGTGGCGGCACTGACGGGCTGGGCCACGCTGCCTGTGCTGCTGGCTGGATTCTTTGTCTTCCTGGCCGGACTGGGCTGCATCACGCCAAACGCATCCGCGCTGGCGCTCGCGCACCAGAGCCATCGGGCTGGAACGGCGTCAGCCCTGATGGGCACGCTGCAGTTTGGCTTCGGCACGCTGGCCGGCGCCGCGGTGAGTCTGTGGCACGACGGTACCGCGCTGCCGCTGGCCGTGGTGATGGCGATTTGCGGGTGCGGCGCGGTACTGCTGCGTTCCTACGGGCACGCGGGTGCCCGCGAGGTGATCTGAATCGTCCGGTTCAGGCCGCCTGGTTGGCCGGGGCCGCCGGGCTGATCGGCATGGCCTGCGGGTTCTGCATGACGATCATTTGCGCCGGCATCGGCGCGGCAAAGCCGGCCTGGCCAAAGCTATCGCGGATGACGCGATTGCTGTCGAAGTACACCTGCCAGTAGTGGTCGTTGTGGCAGTGCGGGCGCACGGCCAGGACGGGACCGACCAGCGTGAATTCCAGGATCTCCACATCCACGGGCGGATCGGCCAGGACATTGGGGATCGCGGCGATCCGCTCCTTGAGCAACGCCACAGCCGCGGCGGCGTCCGTGGTCCCGGCGAGCTGGGTCTTCAATTCCACGCGTCGATATGGATTGGCCGTGAAATTCTGGATGGTGTCGGCAAAGATCTTGTTGTTGCCGACCACGGTCAGCACATTGTCCGGCGTGTCGAGCGTCGTGGCGAACAGGCCGATCTCCTTGACCGTGCCGGTCACCCCGCCCACCGTCACGAAGTCTCCCACCTTGAACGGCCGCAGCACGACCAGGAATGCCCCGGCCGCGAAATTCGACATCAGGCCGGACCAGGCCATGCCAATGGCCACGCCAGCCGCCGCGATCAATGCCGCGAACGTGGTGGTCTGGATGCCGAAATACCCGAGGATGCCGATCACCAGCACCACATTCAGCGTGACGGTGACGATCGATCCGACGTAGCGCAGCAGCGTGGGGTCGACCTTCTGCTTGGACAGTGAGTTCTGAACCAGCCTGACGACGAAGTGGATCAGCCAGCGGCCGACGACCCAGAACGCCAGCGCGGCAAGGATCTTGACGCCGAAGACGGTGGCATAGCCGACGACGAGGTCGCGGAAGCTCTGCAGCGAGTTGGAATCCATGGGGCACGCTCCTGTTTTGACGGGCAGGTAAAACCAGACAGCGGAGAAAGCGATGGTGCCAGGACAGCGGGAAACGCCTTGCCAAGCGTAGAGGCGAGCAAGGGCATTATTGGGCGCGCCGGAGAGAAAGTTCAAGTCAATAATTGTCAATACAAAGTAAAGCGGCCGGAACATGTCCGGCCGCCTTTGCTGACAAAAATGCGTGGATTGCGATTACCAGTTGGTCTCGCGCTCCGGCGTGGCGGAGATGCGGTGCAGGGTCAGGTCGGCACCATTGAATTCCGCCTCCGCATCCAGCCGGATGCCGACGAATTTCTTCAGCGTGCCATAGACGATCGTCCCGCCGACCACCGCGATCACGATCCCCATGACCGTGCCGATCAGCTGCGCAACCAGCGACACGCCACCGACGCCCCCCATCGCGTGGGCGCCGAAGATGCCGGCGGCGATGCCGCCCCAGGCGCCACACAGGCCGTGCAGCGGCCACACACCAAGTACGTCATCGATATGCCAGCGGTTCTGGGCCAGCGTAAACAAATGCACGAACAATACGCCGGCCACCGCGCCGGTAATCAGCGCCCCGAGGGGGTGCATCAGATCGGAGCCGGCGCAAACGGCCACCAGGCCGGCCAGCGGGCCGTTATAGGCAAAGCCGGGGTCATTGCGGCCCGCCCACCACGCGGCCAGCGTGCCGCCCGCCATCGCCATCAGGGAATTGATCGCCACCAGACCGCTGATCTTGTCCACGGTTTGGGCGCTCATGACATTGAAGCCGAACCAGCCCACCGCTAGCACCCAGGCGCCGAGCGCCAGGAAAGGGATGTTCGAGGGCGGGTGGGCGCTGATGCGGCCGTCCTTCTGGTAGCGGCCCCGGCGAGCGCCCAGCAACAGCACTGCGGGCAGGGCGATCCAGCCTCCCACGGCGTGAACGACCACGGATCCCGCGAAGTCGTGGAATGGGGCGCCGGCCACCGAGGCGATCCAGTCCTGGATGCCAAAGCGGTTGTTCCACGCGATGCCTTCGAAGAACGGGTAGACCAGCCCGACCAACACGAAAGTGGCAGCCAATTGAGGATTGAAGCGGGATCGCTCGGCGATGCCTCCCGAGATAATGGCGGGGATGGCAGCGGCAAATGTGGCGAGGAAGAAGAATTTCACCAATTCGTATCCGCTCTTTTGCGCCAATACATCCGCGCCGGACATGAACTGGACACCGTACGCGACGGTATAACCGACAAAAAAGTACGCAATGGTTGAAACGGCAAAATCGACAAGGATTTTGACGAGGGCATTGACCTGATTCTTTTTTCGGACGGTGCCGAGTTCCAGGAATGCAAAGCCTGCATGCATGGCAAGCACCATGATTGCGCCAAGCAGGATGAACATCGCATCCGTGCCAGTCTTCCAGTTATCCATTGCCACCCCAATGCTCAAAATGGGAGCACGGGTATGCAAAAAGCGTTCCAGAACGGGGCGGAAAATCGAGGTGGCCGGCGCAATCCCGGTGCGAAATGCACTCGTATGGGGTATCTCGCGCCAACTCCGCCTAATCGGACCCCAAGGCCGCGGTGGCGGATCGATGTTTTTGGTGCACGTGTCGCACTTTTCGAGGCGACCTGGCATCGTCAGCGATGGGGTATCTGGCAGCCGGCTGCCTTTCCATGCGCCAAAACGACGCACAATCTGACTGCTTCATGTGCCGAAACGGTGCGTTGCACCGAAATCGAGCAACGCCGGGCAGCGGGCCTGCCCGCGATGCCGGTCATGGCCGCCCGGATTTCCCGCCGAAAGTGCGTAGTACGACAGTTTTATGATGTGCGCCGTCCGATACGTAAACCGTCAGAAAAGTGACGGCGCCATCCGTGGAAAAGAGGGGTAAAACCCCCGCTAAGTCTTGCCAGGGAAGGATTTCCGGCAGTTTTCGTTGCGTCGGTGCCACTGGGGATTGCTCAACGCGCGAAGGGCAGATTAGACTGCGCCGATCGGACTTTTGCCACCTGGCAAAAGTCCGGTGACGACGACCAACAAGGGAAATCAGCCATGAATAAAGGTGAACTGGTATCAGCCATCGCCGCGGAAGCAGAACTCAGCAACGCCGCCGCCGAGCGCGCGCTGAACGCTGCGCTGGACAGCATCAAGAAGGCAGTGGCCAAGGGGGACTCGGTCACGCTGGTAGGCTTTGGTAGCTTCAGCTCGGGCAAGCGTGCTGCCCGTACCGGCCGCAATCCGCGCACCGGCGAAACGATCAAGATCCCGGCCGCCAAGACGGTGAAGTTCTCCGCCGGCCAGGGCTTCAAGGACGCCGTGAACAAGAAGAAGTAAGCGCATCGCGTCTGCGAAGTAGAGAAAGCGGCCTCCCGGGCCGCTTTTCTTTTGCCCGTCAAATTCAGGCCGTCCCATTTTGGGATTTGGACGCGCGACAGAACCGCCGTGAATCTTTCATCGCAACGCCTGCCGGGTTACACTGCCCGCGCCTTAGGCTCGATTCTGGATTTTCTGCGATGAACGATTTATCCCACCAGCTTTCCATGACCGTGCTGATGACGCCGGACATGGCCAATTTCTCCGGCAATGTGCACGGGGGCACCATTCTCAAATACCTGGATATGGTGGCCTATGCCTGCGCCAGCCGCTATGCCGGCCGTTATGTCGTCACGCTGTCCGTCGACCAGGTGGTGTTCCGCCAGCCGATTCATGTGGGCGAACTGGTGACATTCCTCGCAGCCGTCAACTACACGGGCCGCAGCTCGATGGAAATCGGCATCAAGGTGGTAACGGAAAACATCCGCAGCAAGGTCGTACGACATACCAACAGCTGCTATTTCACGATGGTGGCCGTGGATGACAATGGCGCCCCCGCCGAGGTACCGCCGCTGCAGCCGCGCGACGAAGTGGAGCGCCAGCGCTTCGAGGCGGCCAAGCAGCGCCGCGAGCTCCGCCAGGAAATGGAAAAGCGGCACGATGAGATCAAGGGTTCCACGCCCTGACGCCGCCATGCTCATGGATAGTTTCCGAATCGGCCGGGGGTTCAGGATGGCCCCCAGGATCACCGCCGGAATCGCTGCCGGGATGGCCACTGGTCTGATGGCGATGGCCGGTGCCGCACAGGCCGAGGAAATCGGCAGCGTCAGCACGAATTTCCGCATGACCGGGTCCGACAAGGTCGTGATCGAGGCCTATGACGACCCGCAGGTCGAAGGCATTACCTGCTACGTCTCGCGTGCGCGGACGGGTGGCATCAAGGGCACGCTCGGCATGGCGGAAGACCCGCCCGAGGCCTCCATCGCGTGCCGTCAGGTTGGCACCATCGCGTTCAAGGGGCCGATCAAGGCCCAGGACGACGTGTTCACCGAGCGGATGTCGATCCTGTTCAAGACGCTCCATGTGGTACGCGCGGTCGACCGCAAGCGCAACACGCTGGTCTACCTGACGTATTCGGATCGGATCGTCAGCGGCAGCCCGCAGAACGCCGTGACCGCCGTGCCGGTGCCGGCCGGGACGCCGATTCCGGTGAAGTAAGGGCCGGACGGAACGGACGACGGAAGGGGCCTTCGCCGGCCCCTTCGCCCCTCCTGTTCCACACTGGCTGACGCTTCGCGCCCCGACATATCGCACCTACGCTTCGAACAGCTTCCGCAGGTTCGACTTCAGGATCTTGCCGTTTGGATTCCGGGGCAGCATCTCCGCGCGGACGATGACGCGCACCGGCACCTTGAACGCCGCCAGCCGCTCGCGCACAAACGCCTGCAGTTCCGCCTCCGTCGCCTGCATGCCCGGTTTCAAGCTGACCACCGCCGCCGGTTCTTCGCCCAGCGTGCGATGCGGAATGCCCACCAGCGCGGCGTCCATGATGGCCGGATGCTCGTACAGCGCGCTTTCCACCTCGATGCAGTAAATGTTCTCGCCCCCGCGGATCAGCATGTCCTTCATGCGATCCACGATGTAGAGGAAGCCGTCCTCATCCAGCCGTGCGATATCGCCGGTATGGAGCCAGCCGTCGACGAAGGTTTTTGCCGTGGCCTCGGGCTTGTTCCAGTAGCTGTGGACCACGTTGGCGCCCCGCACCATCAGTTCTCCGGTCTCGCCCACGGGCAGGGCGCGGCCAAAACCGTCGTCGATCTTCATCTCGCCGATCGGCAGGGCCGGGCCGCTGCTGTCCGGCCGCTGGATGTATTCCTCGGCACTATGGCTGGTAAACGTGGCCGATGTCTCGGTCATGCCCCAGCCGATGCCAGGCGCCGCCGCCGGAAAAGCTTCCTTGATGCGTCGGACGAGTTCGGGCGAAGCCGGCGCGCCGCCGTAGTGCATGTTCTCCAGCGAGGTGAGATCGAAATCCCCGCGCTGCGGGTGCTCGATGATCTGCCACGCGATCGTCGGCACGCCGCCGGCCGACGTACACCGTTCCCGCTCGATCAGCGTCATGGCGCGCAAGGTATCCCAGCGATGCAGCAACACGACCTTGCTGCCGGTGGCCAGCGCGCCGTTGAGCACGGACATGCAGCCCGTGACATGAAAGAACGGAACAGCCAGCAGGGAGCCTTTCTGCGGGGCGTTTGGATCGGGTTCCGGAATCGGCTGGCCCCGGCGCAGCAGGTTGCGCAGCGGACTGAACTGGCCGGCCACCGCAACCGAGGTGGCGTTGCGATGGGATCCCACCGCGCCTTTCGGCTTGCCGGTGGTGCCGGAGGTGTAGAAGATCGTGGCGTCTTCATCCGGATCCAGGGACACGGCCGGCAGGGACTGCGACGGCAGCTGCGTCCAGGTGTCGCAGGTCCCGATCACGGATTCGAGCGAGGCGATGCGCGGGTCCGCGTTGCCGCGGCCTGCGCCCGCTGGCAGGCGTGACACGTAGACGCGTTCCAGCGCCGGGCAATCCGGCAGGTGTTCGATGATCCGGTCCAGCCGTTCGCTGTCGACGATGGCGACGCGGCTGCCGGAATCGGCCAGGCCGTATTCGAGCTCGGGCCCGGTCCACCAGGCGTTGAGCGGCGTCACGATGGCACCGGCCAGGACCGCGCCATAGAACGCTACCGGCCATTCCGGCAGGTTGCGCATGGCAACCGCCACGCGATCGCCCTTGCGCACGCCGTCACGGACCAGTTGCTGGGCCAGCGCACTGGCAGCCAGGGCGAATGCGCGGTAGCTCACGCGCTCGTCCTCGTAGACGACAAAAGTTCTCTCGCCCCACGCCGCGGCAATCAGGAAGAGATCGCGCAATGTGGGCGGCGCATTCTTCCAGACCGTGGTGGGGATGCCCCGGATCACGCGCGTTTCCGTTTCGAACGGCGCGCCCGGCGCGGTCAGCCGGGCGTGGGCCTCGGCAAGGGAAATGGCCGGCCAGGTGCCGGTGCGCTGCGGTTGTTGCGACATGACTGCCTCCGGGACTGCATTGCAGATGGACGTGCAGAAACACGATGGCGGCGCGTCGGCGCGACGTGCCGCCCCGCAGGCGAGTGCTCAGATCGTGACGCCGCCATCCACGACCATGGCCTGTCCGGTCATGAAGGAGCTGGCCGCGGAGGCCAGGTAGCACGCGGCGCCGGCAATCTCGACCGGTTCGCCGATGCGGCGCAACGGGGCGCCTTGCGTGGATTGCTTGTAGCGCTCCGGGTCTTCCCACAGCGCGCGGGCAAAGTCGGTCCGGATCAGGCCCGGGGCGATGCAGTTGACGCGCACGTTGTGCGGCCCGAACTCCACCGCCAGGTTGCGCGCGAGCTGGAAGTCGGCGGCTTTGGAGACGTTATAGACGCCGATCGTGGGCGAGCCGCGCAGGCCGCCGATCGACGACACGATGATGATGGACCCGTCGCGGCGCTCGATCATCTGTGGTGCCACCATCTGGATCAGCCAGTGGTTGGAGATGACATTGTTGTCGAGCACCTTGCGGAACTGCTCGTCGGACACGCCGCTCATCGGCCCATAGTACGGATTGGACGCCGCGTTGCAGACCAGTACGTCGATCCTGCCGAAGGCACGGTTTGTCTCGTCGACCAGGCGCTGCAGATCTTCCTTGGACGAGATGTTGGCGGGCACGCCGATGGCGGTGCCGGCACCGTGCCGGGCGTTGATGGCGTCGACGACTTCCTGGCAGGCCTCGGCCTTGCGCGACGAGATGACGACTTTGGCACCCTGTACGGCCATTTGCTCGGCAATGGCCCGGCCAATGCCGCGCGAGGAACCGGTGATGATGGCAACCTTGCCCGACAGATCGAACAATGACATGGCGTCTCCTGATGGAATGCGACGGTCGTGCCGCCGCTTGATTGTGTGAAGTGGCCGGGACATTATGGGGACGCCGCCAGCCCCAGTCCACCGCCAACCCACCTTGCCGGGCGCGGTATCAGCAAACTTTCTGCGGGCAATTCACGCGATGCATGACAGCGTGCCGCACCGTGGAATTTGCGGCACTCGGCGCGGCGCCGGCACGCGAGCGGATGCCACGCCCGCGCCGCCGAACGCGTCATTCAGAGGGGGTTTTCCCTCGCCAGAAGGGTTGGCAACGTGCTGGCCAACGCACCGCGCAGGTCCTCGTCCAGGCGAATATGGAAGCGTTCGGCGAGCGTGTCGATGACCGCGTCCGCCGTGCGGAGCACCTGTTTGCGGACGCTGCCGTCCGCGGCGCGCTCCGAAAAATCACCGTTGCCGAGTGCGAGACGCGCATCGCCATCGCTGCGGGCCACCATCAACGTGTGGGTGAATGGGCTGTCCGGATGCGTGGAGACGTACCAGTTGCGCGCCACGAAATCGATCCGGGGCTGCGGCGTGAGGTCGAACCGGTAGATCACGCGCCAGCCATCCTCGCCATCCGCGGGGTTGCGCACCGCCAGGTCGTAGGCATGAAACGCGGTGTTGGTGGCAGACGCCGGACTCGGCAGCAGGCGGTAGGGCGCGGCATCGTCGATCGGCAGGGAGAGCGGCAGCGCGCGATCCGGGGTCGGGCCACCGAAGCCGACATCGGCGATATAGCTTTCGTGCTCCACTTCCACGCGCAACAGCATGTGCGACAAGCCGGTGGGCGTGGCCTCCGGAACGTCCCAGCGCACCCGCGCCGCCAGCGGGATCACGGTGAAGCCGAGCGCCTTCAACCCGGCGCAGAACAGCGTATTGAGCTCGAAGCAGTAGCCCCCGCGGCCTTGCCGGACCAGCTTGTCGAAGATCGACGGCAGGTCGATGGCGACGGGTCGGCCCAGCAGCGAATTAAGGTTTTCGAATGGAAGATGCGCCAGTTGCGCTGCGATCAGCGCATCGAGGGACGGCAGCGTCGGCGCGGGCGGGGTATCGATACCGATACGGGCCAGCCACGCGTGCAGCAGTTCCGGGGCAAGGGGTGCGATTTCGTCAGCGGGAAGCATGATGGGTCGTTCGCAGGCTGTTTGTGGACTCTTCGCGGACCTTTCGTGGGCTACTCGTAGGCATCCAGCGCAGCCACGTCCAGCAGTTCGATGCCGGCGTAGTGCAGCCGCAGCAAGCCCCGCGATTCCAGTTCGCGCAGCGCGTGATTGACGGTCTGGCGGGACAGCCCAAGCATCTGGGCCAGCTGTTCCTGCGGAATTCGCAGCGCCAGCGGCGTGGAGGCGGGTTGCGCCGGCCGGTTGCCAAGCCCCTGCGCGAGCGCCGCCAGGCGGCGCGCCGTGCGGGCGGTGGGCGCCAGCAACTGGGCTTCCTCGACAAAGCGGAACGCCTGCCGCGTCTTGCTGGCCAGCAGGCGACCGAAAGCGGGCCACCATTCGGGATGAATCGCCAGCCGCGCATCCAGCGCCGCACGCGGCACGTTCAGCAGGGTCACGGCATTGATCGCGCGCGCGTCGTGCGTACGCGGCAGGTTGTCGAACAGGCAGATCTCGCCAAACCAGGTGCCGGGCTCCAGCAGACCGAGCAGCGCTTCCTTGCCCGTTGCCGCCGTGGCGTGGATCTGCATCGTGCCAGACAGGATGCAGTAGAGGCCATCGAACGGATCGCCGCGCGCGAACAGCGTGGCGCCGGGCGCCACGCGGCGTGGCCGGGCGTCCTCGAGCAGTGCCTGCTGCAGGGCCTCCGGCAGCGCGGCGAACCATGCGCCAGCGCGCACGGCGGCGAGTCCGTCGGCATCGAGGGATGGGGGCGGGGCAGGCGGGGCCAGACCCATCGGGGCGTCTCCTGTCGTTGTTGTTCGGCGTTGCCGCCGCCGCGCGCGAACTGTCAAAAACCGGACAGACTCGTGTGCGTCGTGCCCACTACTATAAATCCACATCGCCACCGGCACCGATGCTCCATGCACGTCAGGGACATCGCCAGCCGGGGCTTCCACCGGAGACGCCCCCGTGAAAACCCTGATCGAACATCTGGCCAGCTACGCGGCCTATCACCGCGATCCTCGCAACGTCCTCACGCATTTCATCGGCATTCCGATGATCGTGCTGGCGGTCACCACACTGCTCGGCCGCCCCGCGATGCCACTCGGCGACGGCGATCTGTTTCTGACGCCGGCAATGGTCGTGTACGCGCTGTCGTGTCTCTTCTACCTGCGCCTGTCGTTCGGCTTCGGCGTGGCGATGGCCGTCATCCTGGCCATTTTTCTCTGGGCCGGCGCGTGGATCGCCGCGCTGCCGACGGCCGCATGGCTGGTCACGGGCATCGGCCTGTTCGTCGTCGGCTGGATCATCCAGTTCGTCGGCCACTATTTCGAAGGACGCAAACCGGCCTTCGTCGACGACCTCGTCGGGCTGCTGGTGGGCCCGCTTTTTCTCGTCGCCGAGACGGCTTTCGCGATGGGCCTGGCGCGCGAAACGCACGACGCGATGATCGCGCATGCGCACTGAACGGTGCGATTCGCACGCGTCCGACATCGCGAAAGTGGGGGGACGTAGGCCTCCAACGCGCATCCGCTGACGCAAACCAGCGACAAAACCCGGGGTTTTCACTTGGTTTGACCTGTCGCATGTACGAAAAGCCCTTGACTTGCGGTGGTTTCCGCTATGATTCAGTGCGTACCGGCACCCATGATCTGCGACGCGTATAGCGTTGCAATTCGCCGGGACACTTCTTCAACTCTCGTATATCGATATGGCGACCAAAGCGAAACCGACCGCGAAGACTGCAACCAAGCCCGCTGCCAAGAAGGCCGCGGCAACCAAAGCACCCGTGAAGGCTGCTGCCAAGAAGGCCGCTCCGGCCAAGAAGGCTGCTCCCTCCGCCGCCGCGGCAACCCCGCGTCCGCTGAAGGACACCTTCAACAAGTCGAGCCTGGTCGCTCACCTGGTAGCTCAAACCCAGCTGGAAGCCAAGGCCGTGAAGTCGGTGCTGGCCCATCTGGAAAGCACGATCGTTGGCGCGCTGAACAAGAAGGGCGCTGGCGAATTCACGCTGCCGGGCCTGCTGAAGGTGACCGCACAGCAAGTGCCGGCCAAGAAGAAGCGCTTCGGCAAGGACCCGTTCACTGGCGAAGAGCGTTGGTTCCCGGCCAAGCCGGCCAGCGTCAAGGTCAAGGTGCGCCCGCTGAAGAAGCTGAAGGACGCCGCGGCCTGATCGCCACGACCTTTGGTAGTCGCTGCTCCGGTTTCGATTCGTCGGCGCCGGACAGCTTAAAACCCCACGTTCTCACGAGCGTGGGGTTTTTTGTTGGGCGATGCCCCCGAATCACCAAGCCTTGAAGGTGCGCGATTTCCGCGCGCGATGCCCGCTCGGGAATCGCTCACCCGGAACAGCGGGCTCAATATGGCGGGCTCAGAACAACGAGTGCCCGCTCAGCGTAGTCAGCCACTCAAGCGCCTGGACGCCGGCGAGGGAATTGCCGTGCGCGTCGAGTCCCGGCGACCACACGCAGACCGCCCATTCGCCCGGCAGCACCGCTACGATGCCCCCGCCCACGCCGCTCTTGGCGGGCAGGCCGACGCGGTAGACGAAGTCCCCCGCCGCGTCGTAGGTGCCGCAGGTCAGCATCAGCGCGGACAGCCGCTTGGTCGGGCTTTCGTCCAGGATCCGTTCCCGGCTGTAGGGCACCACGCCGCCATTGGCCAGGAACAGCGCCGCGCGCGCCAGGTCCTCGCAGCTCATGGTGATCGCGCACTGGCGGCAATACGCGTCGATGACCGTTTCCACCGACATCTCGATCCGGCCAAAGCTCTTCATGAAGTGCGCCATGGCGCGGTTGCGGTCGGCGTGGTCGAGTTCGGACTGCGCCACGCAAGGGTCGTAGTCGATTGCCGGGTTGTTGCTGAGGCGACGCAGGAACTGCACCAGCGCCGTCTCGGCCTGGACAAAACGGCCGCAGAGCACGTCAGTCACCACCAGCGCCCCGGCGTTGATGAACGGATTGCGTGGGATCCCTTGCTCGTATTCGAGCTGGACCAGCGAATTGAAGGCGTTGCCGGACGGCTCGCGCCCCACGCGCTGCCACAGGTCTTCACCGAGCAGCTGGAATGCCAGCGTGCAGGAAAACAGCTTGGAGATGCTCTGGATCGAGAACGGCACGGTGGCATCGCCCACGCCGTAGCAATCGCCTTGGGGCGTGACCAGCGCCATGCCGAAATGATCCGGCGAGACGTTGCAGAGTTCGGGGATGTAATCCGCCACACGGCCCTTGCCGATCAGTGGCTGGATGTCGTGGTGGATGCGGGCGAGGATCGCGGGATAGTCCATGCGGGCAAGCATAGCAGCGAGCGTGCCAGCTCGGGCCCATGAAAAAAGGGAGCCGGCATGGCGGCTCCCTCTTCGTCAGCGACGAACCCGGGGCAGGGCCCGGGTTTCGCGGCCTTACTGCGTTACTGCGGTCCCAGCTTCTTGATCAGCGCGTCCAGCTTGGCCATTTCCTCTTCGGTCAGGTCGGTCAGCGGGGCGCGTACCGGGCCTGCGTCGTGGCCGACCAGCTTGGCGCCGGCCTTGACGATGCTGACCGCGTAGCCGTGCTTGCGGTTGCGGATGTCGAGGTACGGCAGGAAGAAGTCGTCGATCAGGCGGCCCACGGTGGCGTGGTCATCGGCGGCGATGGCGCGATAGAAGTCCATCGCGGTCTTCGGGATGAAGTTGAACACAGCCGACGAGTACACCGGCACGCCCAGCGCCTTGTAGGCGGCGGCATAGACCTCGGCGGTGGGCAGGCCGCCCAGGTAGGCCAGGCGGTCACCGAGCTTGCGGCGCACGCGCACCATCGCCTCGATCTCACCCACGCCGTCCTTGAAGCCGATCAGGTTCGGGCAGCGATCCACCACACGTTCCAGCAGGTCGGCGCCGATGCGCGAGTTGGCACGGTTGTAGACGATCACGCCGCACTTGGTGGCCTTGCAGACCTCTTCGATATGGTTGGCGATGCCTTCTTCGCTGGCTTCGGTCAGGTAGTGCGGCATCAGCAGGATGCCGTGGGCGCCCAGGCGCTCGGCTTCCTTCGCGTATTCGATGGCCACGCGGGTCGGGCCGCCGGCGCCGGCCAGGATGGGCACCTTGCCGCGGCAGGTTTCCACCGCGGTGCGGATCACGTTGGAGTAGTCCTGCTGCGTCAGCGAGAAGAACTCGCCCGTGCCGCCGGCGGCGAACAGGGCCGAAGCGCCGTACGGTGCCAGCCATTCCAGACGCTCGATATACGTGTCCGCGCGGAAGTTGCCTTGCGCGTCGAAGTCGGTGACGGGGAACGAAAGCAGGCCGTCCGAGATAATCTGCTTGAGTTCTTGCGGTGTAGTCATGTCGCTCTTCCTGATCGCCACATGGCGAATGTGTATGAAGGGGTGGGGCAAGCCGGTGTATTTATCTCGCCCCATCCAGTGTTGATGGATTCGAGATAAGTCATCGTACAACTAACAACTTGACGATGCAAGAGGTCAGGGCGCAGTTGAGGGAAAACCCGGGGCATTTCGGGGCCCTTGAGGCGAGCTATCCCGGCCGGGACGCGTCGCGCGCCATCCGCCAAACCACCCGCAAAGCCGCAAGCTGATTGAAAGGCTGAGCCAATACGGTATGCACCACGGGACGGCAGCCCGCACCGAATCAGGGTAAACGCGCACTGTGTCTGCAGGAACCACGTCCTTATAATCCAAGTCGTACGACGACATATCACACCGGCCCCCACGCATTTCCGCATTCAGGTCCGCCGGCTGTGAGGAGACACGATGAACTCAAGCCCTACCTCCACTGCAGCCGCCGCATCCGGCGCGCGCCGCACCAACGTCCGCTACTGGATCCTCGCCCTGATTTTCATTGTCACGACGGTGAATTACGCCGACCGTGCCACGCTGTCGATTACCGGCCCCGCGATGCGGGAGGAGTTCGGTTTTTCCGCCGTGCAGATGGGCTACATCTTCTCTGCCTTCAGCTGGGCGTATGTGATGGCCCAGATTCCCGGCGGCTGGCTGCTGGACCGCTTTGGCGCACGCCGCATCTATGCGGCCAGCATTTTCCTCTGGTCATTCTTCACCTTGCTGCAGGGCTGGCTTGGCATGTTCGCGACGATCGGCGCGGCCATGACGGTGCTGTTCATGCTCCGGTTTGCCGTGGGCCTGGCCGAATCGCCGGCGTTCCCGGCTAATGCCAAGGTGGTCGCAAGCTGGTTCCCGACGGCCGAGCGCGGCACGGCATCCGCCATCTTCAATGCGGCGCAGTACTTTGCCGCCGTGGTGTTCACGCCGCTGATGGCCTGGGTCACGCACACCATGGGCTGGCACCACGTCTATATGTGGATGGGCATCATGGGCATGGCCCTGGCGATGCTGTGGCTCCGCATCATGCGCAGCCCGGCCACGCACCCGGCCGTCAACCGCGCCGAGCTGGAGTACATCGAGCAAGGCGGCGGCCTGATCCACATGAGCGAAGGCGCCGGCAAGGCCGACGGCAAGACGGCCGCACCCGGTGGCTGGTTCTACGCCCGCCAGTTGCTGCGGAACCGTATGCTGGCCGGCGTGTACCTGGGCCAGTACTGCATCAACGTGCTGACGTACTTCTTCCTGACGTGGTTCCCGGTGTACCTGGTGCAGGCCCGTGGCATGTCGATCCTGAAAGCCGGTTTCGTGGCCTCGTTGCCGGCCATCTGCGGTTTCCTTGGCGGCGTGCTGGGCGGCGTGATTTCCGATTCGCTGCTGCGTCGCGGCTACTCGCTGACCGTGGCACGCAAGGTGCCGATCGTTGCCGGCATGCTGCTGTCCGTGTCGATGATTGCCTGCAACTATGTGGACGCCGAGTGGCTGGTGGTCGGCATCATGGCGCTGGCGTTCTTCGGCAAGGGCATCGGCGCGCTGGGCTGGGCCGTGGTGGCGGACACCGCGCCCAAGGAGGTGATGGGCCTGGCCGGCAGCATTTTCAATACGTTCGGCAATATCGCCGGGATCGTGACGCCGATCGTGATCGGCTATATCCTCAGTGCCACGGGTTCGTTCAACGGCGCCCTGGTGTTCGTGGGCATTAACGCGCTGGTCACCGTGCTGAGTTACCTGGTGATCGTCAAGGACATCCGCCGGGTGGAACTGAAGCACCCCCAATAACAGAAGGAATCCCCAAATGTCGGAACTGTCGGAACGGGATACGCAGGCCGCGGCCACCGTCGCGCCGCTTTACATCCGCATACACGCCAATGACAACGTGGCGATCGTCGCCAACGACGGTGGTCTGCCGGCCGGCACGGTGTTTCCGTGCGGCCTGACGCTGGTGGAACGCGTGCCCCAAGGCCACAAGGTGGCGCTGGTCGACCTGAAGAAGGGCGACGTGGTGACCCGCTACAACGTCACGATTGGCTATGCGTTGCAGGACCTGCCGCGTGGCAGCTGGGTGAATGAACGCGTGATCGAAATGCCGGTGGCGCCCGGCCTGACCGATCTGCCGATCGGCACGCGCTTGCCGGCCCCGCTGCCGCCGCTGGAGGGCTACACGTTCGAGGGCTACCGCAATGCGGACGGCTCGGTGGGTACGCGCAACATCCTGGCCATCACGACCACGGTGCAATGCGTGTCCGGGGTAGTGGAGCACGCGGTGCGCCGGATCAAGACGGAATTGCTGCCGCGCTATCCCAATGTCGACGACGTGATCGGTCTGGAGCACACCTATGGCTGCGGTGTGGCGATCGACGCGCCCGATGCCATCGTGCCGATCCGCACGCTACGCAATATCGCGCTGAACCCGAACTTCGGCGGGACGGCGATGATGGTCAGCCTGGGCTGCGAAAAGCTGCAGCCGGATCGCCTGATGCCGCCTGGCACGATCCCGATCCAGACCGGTGCCGGCGAGGTACAGGTCGGCGTGGTCTGCCTGCAGGACGAGCAGCACGTCGGGTTCGGGTCGATGATCGACTCGATCATGACGATGGCGGAGACCCATCTGGCAAAGCTCAATGCGCGCAAGCGCGAGACCTGCCCGGTATCGGATCTGGTCGTCGGTGTGCAGTGCGGCGGCAGCGATGCGTTCTCGGGCGTCACGGCCAATCCGGCGGTAGGGTTTGCCACCGACCTGCTGGTGCGCGCTGGCGCCTCCGTGATGTTCTCCGAGGTGACGGAGGTCCGTGACGGGATCGACCAGTTGACCGCGCGCGCCGCCACGCCGGAAGTGGCCGAGGCGATGATCCGCGAGATGGACTGGTACGACCGCTACCTGGACCGCGGCCGTGTGGACCGCAGCGCCAACACCACGCCGGGCAACAAGAAGGGTGGGCTGTCGAACATCGTGGAAAAGGCGATGGGATCGATCGTCAAGTCGGGCAGTTCGCCGATCACCGGCGTGCTGTCCCCGGGCGAGAAGCTCAAGCAGAAAGGGCTGATCTATGCCGCCACGCCGGCGAGCGACTTCATCTGCGGCACGCTGCAACTGGCGGCCGGCATGAACCTGCACGTGTTCACTACGGGCCGCGGCACGCCGTACGGACTGGCCGAGGTGCCCGTCATCAAGGTAGCCACGCGCAGCGACCTGGCCCGCCGCTGGCACGACCTGATGGATGTGAATGCGGGCCGCATCGCCACCGGCGAGGCCACGATCGAGGACGTGGGCTGGGAGCTGTTCCGCCTGATGATCGATGTGGCCAGCGGCCGCAAGAAGACCTGGGCGGAGCACCACAAGCTCTACAACTCGCTCGCGCTCTTCAACCCGGCGCCGGTGACCTGATGGTCTGAGATGGCTTGATGGTCTGCTGATGATGAGCAGCCATCGCCGTGAACGACAGCGCGCGCCAGCAACCTGGCGCGCGCTGTCGTTTTGACGTCCTGACGTTCCGACGCCCGCGCGCGGGGTTCCGCACGCCGACGCGGGCGCTTCCTGCCGGCTCAGTTGCCAATAATCTGCTTGGCGAAAGTCGCGCGCTCCATCTCCCGAACCGTCACGGTGACCTGTACGTTCTGCCCGGCGGCGCCCGGCCGAACCGCTTCGGTAATCGCATTGCAGACGATCTCGGCAAGCTGCTTGCGCACCGCCTGATCGCGTCCGTCCAGGATCGACAGCGTGGCGTGGACAAATGCGCGGTCGACGTTCTCCGTTCCCTGGCGGTAAGTGGATAGCGTCACGCAACGCGACTTGATATCCGGTTCCTGAAACTGCCCACTGGCCAGCAGCGCGGCGTTGGCTTCATCCAGCAGTTCTTCCTGCGAACAGGTCAGGCGGGTGTTCTCGGTGAGTTCGATGACGAGGTGCGGCATGGCGTGTAGGCGTGAGTGGGCAGGGGAGCAAGCATCGTACGGCAATCTGCCACAACGCGCTGCACCACGCGCCCATGACCCGCGTTAAGCTGTGGGCATCTCGGCGATTGCGGTGTATCCGTGGCCGATAATTTCCTGATGGCATCCACCCGGCATGGACCAATTCTCGCTTGACCTCTTTCTTCGCCTGCTGGGCGGCCTGGCGGCCGGGGCCATCATCGGCCTGGACCGCAACCTGCACGGCAAGGCGGCCGGCATGCGCACGCTGGGGCTGGTCTCGCTCGGGGCGGCAGCGGCGGTCACGGTGGTGGCGCAGGCGGGCCATTCGCCCGATGCGATGTCGCGCGTGTTGCAGGGCCTGCTGACCGGGATCGGGTTTCTCGGCGTGGGCGTGATTGCCCGCCACGGCGTGCATGACCGGCCGCAAGGGCTGACCACGGCCGCCGCGATCTGGCTGGCGGCGATTCTTGGTGCCGCCGCCGGCGCCGGATACTACGCCGTGGTGATCCTGTCGCTACTGCTCGGGCTGTTGCTGCTCAGGTTCGGGGGGCAGTTTGAAATGCGTCTGCATGAGCGGCTGGACAAGCCACCCGCGGAAAGTCATCCGGGGCGCCGGCAGGATCCGAAGGATCCCGACCTGTAGGTCACCCCATCTATCCTCGGGCCACCAGGTTTCTGGTCGTCCAGGCTTCTATCCCTGCGGCCGTCGATCCCTTCAGGCGGTGACGCCGCAGGCAGCCTCGATCCGGCGAATGTGGTCGCACAGCAGCGGCCGTACCTTTTCCAGCAAGTGAGCCGGTGGCACGATCGCGTTGGGCCCGCTGCAGCTGAGCGTCATCGGCGGCAGCGACGGGCCCGGACGGAAAGCCAGGGCGATCGAGTTGATATCGGGCAGCCAGTCGCCGAACGACGTGGTGCAGCCCAGCCGGCGCGATTCCTCGCGGGAGTTGGAGAGGATGCCTTCGGCATGGGCAGCGCTGACGCGGTCGTCGGTGCGGAACGCGGCCAATGCCTGGCGTTGTTCCGCCGGCGGCAGCGCCACCAGGTAGGCCCGTCCGGCGGCCGTGGTCAGGCCGGAGACCCGGCTGCCCACCGCGACGCGCAGCGTCAGGTAGCTCTCCGACTGGCAGTTCTCGAAAATCAGCATGCGACCGCGATCGCGCACGATCAGCGATGCCACACCCTGCGACAGGTCCGCCAGTTCCTGCATGAACGGCCGCGCCACCGCCAGCACCTCGGCACCTTGCTGCGCCGCCGGGGCCAGGGCCAGCGCGGAACTGCCCAGGCGATAGCGCACGGGATCGGTCAACGCCTGCAGATAGCCCAGTTCGGTCAGCGTGTGCGTCAGCCGGGAGATCGTGGACTTGGGCAGGCCGCAGCGCTGCGCCAGCTCGGCATTGCCGAGTTCATTGTCGAAGGCGCGAAAACACGCCAGCACGTCCAGCCCGCGCGCCAGTGCGGTGACGAAGTGGCGGTCTTCCTTGCGATTCCCATCCTTGGGGGCGGTGAGGGTGTCTGCCTGCGTTTCCATGTTCGCTTGTGTGTCAGGCCTTGCCGGTGGCCAGTTGCTCGCGCAGTTTTGCTTTCAGGATCTTGCCCGATGGCGCCGCGGGCAACTGTGTGACGATGCGGATTTCGGCCGGCATCTTGTATGCCGACAGGCGGTCGCGCAGGAAGGTGCGCAGTGCGGCCTCGTCGAGCGTCATGCCGCCGCGTACCTCCACGAATGCGATGACTTCCTCGTTGCCCTCCACCGCACGGCCGACCACGGCCGACTGCAACACGGCCGGGAAGGCGTTCAGCGACTGCTCGACCTCCTCCGGATACACGTTGAAGCCCGAGTGAATGATGATTTCCTTGGAGCGGCCGACGATCGACACGGCCCCGTCGGGGTCGATGCGCGCCAGGTCCCCGGTGTGCAGCCAGCCGTCGCTGTCGATGGCCTGCGCGGTCAGGTCGGGACGGCGGTAGTAGCCCTTCATCACGTTCGGACCCCGTACCAGCAGCTCGCCGCTGCCATCCGGCAGGAGCGGCCCCAGCTGGATTTCCACGTGCGGCACGGCAGGTCCGACAGAGCAGTCGCTGCGCGGCGATTCCACGCGCGTCTGGCAGACGGTCGGCGAGGTCTCCGTCATGCCGTAGCCATTGTTCAGGAGGATGCCGAAGGCGTCCTCGAAAGCGGCCTTCAGTGACGCGGTGAGGGGCGCGCCCCCCGACTGCGCGATCCGTAGCGAAGGCGTGCGCAGCGATTGGCCCTGCGCACGGCTCCATTCGATGACCTTTGCGTACATGGCCGGCACGCCGTGCAGGACCGTCAGTTGTTCCTCGATCAGCGTGCGCGCCAGCTTGTCCGGCCGGAAGCGCGGTTCATAGTAGACGGTGGCGCCATTGGACAGCGGGCCCACTAGCAGCACGGACAGCCCATACACGTGCGAGATCGGCAGTACGCCATAGACGCGATCGCCCGGCTGTACGCGAGACTGCATGCGGTTGGAATGGCCGATGAACATCAGGTTGGCATGGGTCAGCATCACGGCCTTCGACGCACCCGTGGTCCCCGTGGTGTAGATCAGCGCGGCCACCTGGTCGTGCGCATCCGCTTCCACCGGTTCCGCCACGGCGTTGTCGTCGACCGGGCTGACCAGCAGGCGGCCCACATGCGGCCACTCGGCCCACTGCGCGCCGCGCGCCAGGCCATGCTCGCGCGCCTCGGGAAAATCGTTGTCGAGATACAGCGTCACGCGGGCGCCGGCGTGTTCCACGATGTTGGCGATCTCACGCGCGGACAGCCGCGCATTGACCGGTACCGACCACGCGTCGATCGCGCTCAGCGCCAGCAGGATGATCGCGCATCCCACGCTGTTTTCGGTGAGCAGCACCACGCGGTCGCCCCCGCGCACGCCCAGGGTCGTCAGCGTCTGGGCGGTCTTGCGCACGGCGGCATCCAGCTCGCCATAGCGCAGCGCCCGGTGCGCATCCATGACGGCCACGCGATCGGGGTCGCTGGCAACCCACGGGGCCATGGTCTGGTGCAGGCGCTGGAAAGCGGGCAGGAAGGGAGGGAGGGTGGCGTGACCGGTACGGTCCGAGTTGTCGGTGGGGGAGGTGGGGGAGGTGGGTGTGGCGGTACTACGCATGCATGTCTCCGGCTAAGGCATCCGGTGTGATTCCACCGGTATTCGTTGGACCGGATCGTCCCATCGATTGGCGGACGCTGTCAACCGCAGTGTGGAATTGAAATTCTGCAATGCAGAATACAAAAAACTGGACGGAAAACGCGTCGATCCGTGAGGCGCGCCGTTTCAGGGTTTTTGCAACATGTCTGGCATTGTCTTGACGAAAATACAATGGCCGATGCGGTCTGGGATACACAACGCAGATGAGAACGCTTATCATCTGCGTTCTCGGATAGCAGGGAAGACGCAGGACATGAAGCAGGGCATTTCGGCCGGATACCGCGTGGCAGTCGCCTCGCGCGCACTGGCCGCCATCGTGGGCGGATACGCACTGGCTGCCGTGGCGACCGGATGTCTGTCCCTTGCACTCGTGCACGGCGCCGGATTGCCGCGTGCCGAGGCTGTTCTCACCGCCACCTTGTTGTCGTTCCTCTGGTACGGGGTGGCCGTGGTGTGGGTGTTCGCGGCGGATAGCGTGTGGCGCGCGTGGCTCGGTCTGCTGGTGCCATGCGCACTGCTGGGCCTGGGTTGGCTGACGATGCGTGGGATGTGATGGCAACGCTCAGAAAAGGTCAGGGCTTGCGCCAGTCGATGGCGTGGCTCCACACATGGTCCGGCTTGCTGGTCTGCTGGGTACTGTTCCTCGTGTTTTGCGGCGGCACTGCCAGCTACGTCAAGGAAGAGATCACCCTCTGGATGAAGCCGGAGCTGCACGCATCGCTGAACGAACACGTGCCCGCGACCGACGCCGCGCGACGGGCGATGGATTTCCTGCAGCGTCAGGCGCCCGATGCCGAGCGCTGGTTCATCACGCTTCCCGACGACCGCCGGCCGACGATTTCGGTGTTCTGGCTGCGCCAGCCCCGTGCGGCTGACGCGGGCAAGGGCAATCGCGCCCGGCTGGAATCGCGCACGCTCGATGCCGCTACTGGCAATCCCGTGCCCGGCGCGCGCGATACCCGCGGCGGCGAGTTTCTCTACCGCCTGCACTTCGACCTGCACTACATGCCCGCGATCTGGGCACGCTGGATCATCGGCATCTGCACGATGTTCATGTTCGTGGCCATCATCAGCGGCGTGATCACGCATCGGCGGATCTTTGCGGACTTCTTCACCTTCCGTGCGCGCAAGGGCCAGCGCTCCTGGCTGGACGCGCACAATGCCACGGCCGTGCTGGCGTTGCCGTTCCACCTGATGATCACCTACACGGGGCTGGTCACACTGCTGTTCCTGTACATGCCGTGGGGCATCCAGGCCGTCTACAACGGCGACGAGAAGGCGTTCAACGCGGAGCTGGCCGCCCGGGCGCCCCGCGTCAAGGCCGCCGACGTGACAGCACCGCTCGCTCCCCTGGGGCCGATGCTGACGCAGGCGGTGGCGCACTGGGATGGCACGTTGCCTGCGCGCATTGCGGTGGAACGGCCCAACGACGCCAATGCGATCGTCAGCCTCACGCGCGACGCGGGGCGCAACCTGACCGCGCAGCCGCCCACGATGGTGTTTTCGGGCACGACGGGAACGTTGCAAACCACGCTCGGCGATGACCCGGCCGCAGCCAGCGCCACCCGAGGCGTGATGGTCGGCCTGCATGTAGCGCATTTCGCGCCGCCGTTACTGCGCGCGCTGCTCTTCCTGTCCGGGCTGGCCGGTTGTCTGATGGTCGCCACCGGGGCGTTGCTCTGGGCGGTCAAGACACGGCAGTCCCATGCCCGCACGATCGCCATCACGGGGCGCACCCCGTTCGGTCTGCGGTTGGTGGAGAGCCTCAATCTCGGCGTCATCGCCGGAGTGCCGATCGCATTCGCCGCCTACTTCTGGGCCAATCGGCTGCTGCCGACTGATATGGCCCACCGTTCCGACATGGAAATCCGCGCGTTCTTCGCGGCCTGGGTGGTCGTGGCGCTGCTCGCGCAATGGCGGCCGACGCGTGCGATGTGGCGCGGATGGCTGTGGATGGCGGCCGCGCTGTTTGCCGGCTTGCCGGGGCTGAATGCACTCACCACGACGTCGCACCTCGGCGTGACGCTGGTCCACGGGCCGGCTGTCGTGGCGGGCTTCGACCTCACGGTGCTGGCGCTCGGTATCGGATTTGGCGCTGCCGCGTGGATGCTGGGACGGCCGCACGGGATGCGGCGCACCAGCGGCGCAGCGCGCGCGGCGGGCGGCGTGGGAGAAATGTCGTGACGAGCCTCGCGATGTGGCCAGTCGGCCTGGCCGGCCTCGGCTTTGCGCTCGGCGGATTTACCTGGCTGGCGCAGACGATCGAGCGACATCACGCCGATCGCTTCGGACGCGGCACATCGCCATCTGCGCAACGCATGCGGCGGCTCCGGCTGCAAGGGTGGGGCGCGCTGGGCCTGGCGTTGGCTGCCTGCGTCGCGGCGCAGGGCTGGGTGTTCGGCATCCTCTATTGGGCGGGACTGCTCACCGTGAGCGCGTTTGCCGTAGTGGGCGCGTTCGCGTGGGCCCCGCGCGCCACGAGCCGGATCGCGGCAGCGTCGATTGGCATTGGCGTCTTCGCATCGGCCGTTTTCATGCAGTGGTAGTGCAGTACCCGAGCCGCGCCTGCAGAGCGCGGCCGGCATCAACGGACACGGGTCAGTCCATACCCGCGGCAGTCAACCTGCTTCGCGGGTCATTCATCATTCAGGGAGTTTTACGTTGTCTTCCGCAGCATCTCGCGCTTTCTTGTGCACTCGCGCGCGCACATCACAATCCCCATCCACCAGACTTCGCCGCATGGTCGCGGTATTGGCCGCCGCTGGCGCGCTACCGTCGCTGGCATTCGCCCAGGAAGCTGCCACGCCGGCTGAAGCCACCAGCTTGCCGGCCGTGACCGTGCGCGGCGAAGCCACGCCGGACCAGTCGCCGCCTCCCTACGCCGGCGGCCAGGTGGCCCGAGGTGGCCGGCTTGGCGTCCTGGGCAACCAGGACATGATGGATGTGCCGTTCAGCATCACGTCCTATACAGCCAAGACGATGCAGGACCAGCAGGCGCACAGCATTGCCGACGTGCTGGCCAATGATCCGGGCGTACGCAGCAGCTATGGCTTTGGCAATTTCTCCGAGACGTTCGTGGTGCGCGGCTTCCCGCTCTCGGGCGATGACGTCGGCTACAACGGCCTGTTCGGCATCGCGCCGCGCCAGCTGGTGGCGGTGGAAGGCCTGGAACGCGTGGAGATATTCAAGGGCGCCAGCGCATTCCTGACCGGCGTGTCGCCGGGTGGCTCCGGCATTGGGGGCGGTATCAACCTGGTGCCGAAATATGCAACCGCTGCGCCGATCACGCAGGCGACGATCGACTATACGAGCGACGCCCAGGTTGGCGGCCACGTGGACATCGGCCGCCGTTTTGGCAACGCCAAGGAGTTCGGCATCCGGGTCAACGCGCTGGCGCGCGGGGGCGAGTCGTCGATCGACAAGGAAGACCGGCAGCAGCGACTGTTCACGCTCGGCCTGGACTACCAGGGTGAGTCGTTCCGCATCAACGGTGACTTTGGCTACCAGAAGCAGGCCGTGAACCAGGGACGTGGCCCGGTGCAACTTACGTCGACGGCGACAGCGCTGCCGCCCGTGCCGTCATCGACCACGAACTTCGCCCAGCCGTGGACGAACTCGATGCTCGAAGACACGTACGGCACGGTGCGCGCCGAGTACGACATCACGAAGAACTGGACAACATTCGCCGCGTTTGGCGCGCACCATACCAACGAGTTCGGCAACTATGGCGGCGCCACGGTGGGCAACGACGGATTCGGCACCTCATCGCGCCTGACCGTGCCGTTCAAGCAGGATACGTATACCGGCGAAGTCGGCGTGCGCGGCAAGTTTGCCACCGGCCCGGTCAAACACGCCGTCAGCCTGAGCTGGTCCGGATTACAGTCGCAGAAGCGCACGGCCTATGAGCTTTCCCGCAGCTATGCCACCAACCTCTACGATGCGCCGGAGGTGCCGCGTCCCGCTACCTTCCTTACCGGCAACAGCATGACCGACCCGGCCGTCACCGGCCGCACGAACCTCAACGGTGTATCGATCGCGGACACGCTGTCGTTCCTCGATGACCGCGTGCTGCTGACCGGCGGCGTGCGCCGCCAGAACATCGGCGTGCGCGGCTACGGCTATAACAACGGCCCAGTGACCTACTACAGCGAGGCCGCCACGTCGCCGGTGTTCGGCCTGGTGGTCAAGCCGCTGCAGAGCGTGTCGGTCTACTACAACCACATCGAAGGGCTCGCGCAGGGCCCGACGCCGCCGACCCGTGCGATCAACCGCGACGAGGTGTTTCCGCCGATCAAGTCCAAGCAGAACGAAGCCGGCGTGAAGTATGACGCTGGCACGTTCGGCACGACGCTGGCCATCTACGAAATCAAGCAGCCTACCGGCGTGACGCAGAACGATGTGTTCAGGGTCGCGGGCGAGCAACGCAACCGCGGCGTGGAGTTCAGCCTGTTCGGCGAGCCGATGCGCGGCGTGCGCCTGCTGGGCGGCGTCGCGTATATCGACACCAAGGTGTCGAACACCGGCGATGCGAACACCGAAGGCAAGCAAGCGGTGGGTGTGCCCAACTACACGCTGAACCTGGGTGCCGAATATGACCTGCCGTTTGTGCCGGGTTTGACGGTGTCCGGCCGCTATCTGCAGACCGGCCGGCAGCAGGTCAACGCGACCAACACGATCAGCGTGCCGTCGTGGAACCGCTTCGACCTGGGCGCGCGCTATGCCTTCAAGGCGGCGCAGCAGCGCTATACGGTCCGGGCGTTGGTCGAAAACCTGGGCAACAAGGACTATTGGTCGTCCGCATACGGTGGCTACCTGGTCCAGGGCGCGCCGCGCACGTTCAAGGTGGCGATGACGGTCGACTATTGACGTCAGCCTGACGGGCATTGTCAGGCATGACGATGCCCGCTTAGCGCGCCTCCCGGACTTCGACGTCGCGCAACCAGTCGCGCGGCGACTGTCCCACCTTGGCCAGGAAGACCCGCGATAATGCCGACGCATTGGCATACCCCAGTTCGTCGGCCATCAGCTTGATCGGTACGCCCGCGCGCAGCTTCGACTGCGCCAGGCTCACGCGCCAGTCGGCCAGATAGTCGGCGGGCGTCTGGCCGACGATATCGCGAAATGCTGCCGCAAAGGCGCTGCGCGACATGCCGGCGCAAGAGGCCATGTTCTCAAGATTCCACGCATCGCCAGGCGACTCATGGATGGCCACCAGCACGCGGGCGAGTCGCGGATCGGACATCCCTGTAATCAGCCCGGGCTGGATGCCGGCCTGGTCCGGATGGTCCAGCAGCCAGCGCAACAACTGGATGACCACCACCTCGAACAGCCGGTCCGCCAGCAGCCGCTGGCCGCAGCGCACGCGTTCCGTTTCGGCGAAAAGCAGCGCCAGCGCGGGATCGAGACCTTCCACACGCGCCAGGGGCAGCACAATCAGCGGCGGCAATGCGCGGGCGATCGGATTCATCGCACCGCCATCGAAATCGAGCGTAGCGCACGTGAACTGTGAGCCGTCGAGCGGTGGGTTGTGGAACATGTGGACCGTCTGGCGCGGGTAGAACAGCAGCGTCGGTTCATCGATCCGCAAGCGTCGCGGCAGTGCGCGCGAGGCGTGCGTGACCTCCATCTGGCCTTCACGCAGGACGTGGAGGAAGCCCCGGCCTTCCTCGTCGAACCGGGTGACGCCACAGAGCGGGCCCGCATGGAACAGGTGGGCTCGAATGCGAAAGCGCTCGAGCAGTGCGGACAAGCGATCGGGCGGCGGCCCGGCGGTCGGCGGCATGGTCTGGATGAATGGGTATGTTTGGTGGATGAATTGTATCCTTCCGTGCGGTGTTCGCGACGATAGTGGATTCCAAGGGCAGTGGCCTCATGCACCACGCCAACGCCCGAAACCCAATCCGGCTTTTCGCCTGACACCAGTAGAAGGAGTTCATCATGACCGCACGCGTACCCCTGCATAGTGCCGAGACCGCCCCGGCTGGCAGCGCTGCTGCCCTTGGCCAGATCCAGGCCGCCTTCGGCACCACGCCGAACATGTTCCGCGCTGTCGCCAATTCACCCGTCGCACTGCAATCCATGTGGGGATCGTTTGGCGCGCTGGGTGGTGGCGTGATCCCTGCCCAACTGGGCGAGAAGATCGCCGTGGCCATTGCCGATCGAAATCGCTGCGAATATTGCCTGGCCGCGCATACGGCGCTGGGCCGCAAGGCGGGCGCATCGGCAGAGGCGATGGCGGCGGCACAGGCCGGCCGTTCCGACGACCCGAAGACGGCTGCGGCCATCACGTTTGCGCTGAAGGTGGTCAACAATCGCGGTCAGCTTGGCGAAAGCGATGTCGCTCAATTGCGCGCCGTCGGATTTGGTGACGAGGAGATTGTCGAGATCCTGGCGCACGTGGCGCTGAACCTGTTCACCAACTACGTCAACGTGGCGTTCCACGTACCGGTGGATTTTCCTGGCGTGAAGCTGAATCCCCGCTGATCTCGCGCCGATCCTGCGCGCATCCTGATGGGATCTCGCGCGGAACCTGTGCCGTTGACCGTTGACGCACCCATGAAAAATGGCCGCGAATCATTGCGGCCATTTTCTTTCAACGGAAGGCTAGGGGGGCTCAGGCGTGGATCACTGCCGGTCGGAGGCTCTGTCCGGTCAGGCTGGCCACGGCGACGGCCATCGCCTGCTCGCGTGCCTCGGCTGCGGCCGGGGCGGGCATGAAGCGCTCCGGGGCCTCGCGTGCCAGTTGCTGCAGGTGGCGCAGCTTGGCCTTCAGGCCAGGCTCGACGCGCGAATCCGGCGTCACCGTGGATGGGCACGCGACACCGAGGATGTCCAGTGCCTGGCGGAAGTTGGTCACCGTGAGGCCTTCCGCGGGATCGACGCTCACCAGGTGCGCGCGCTGCGTCGCGCTCATCGTCTCGGGGGCTGCCGTGGACAGGATCACCCAGGCGCCCGGCGCGGTGCGTTGCGTGAACCAGGCGTCGATCTCGGCGCCGTGTCCACCCGCCACGCGCGGGGTCATGCCTTCGACCTGCAGGTCCAGTTGCTGGAAGATCGCCGCCGGCGTGCCGCGTCGCCATGCATCCGACACCACCACGCGGGCCCCGGCGATGCCGAACAGGCGGCGCAGGAAGCCAAGCGCGATGGGATCGAAGAACCTGACATCCCGCAGGGTTCCCGTGTTTGGCATACCGCCCAGGCGGGCAGCGGAGCGGTCCGAATACAGGACGCCGGGTACGTCCAGCATGATGAGGCGTTCAGACATGATTTCCTGTGGTGGTCAGTCGCTGTTTGGATGAGACAAGCGTACTCGGCTATGACGTGCCAGAGGCGACACAAAATGTGCGTAAGTGCAACAGTTCTGTAACTTGGTCGCTCAACTCGTAAATGCCGGTTACCCCTCGATGTCAATTGTTTCGGGCCGACACACCTGCGTTCGGACTGCTGCGAACCAGGCGCGGGAAACTGGCCAAATTGCGGGCCACACAATGGGCCAATGCAGGAGAAAACGGGGCGCGAGGCCCCTCGGTTGACAAGCAGACAATTAGGGAATTTACGGACAGGGCGATGGGGACCGCCAACCAGCGCCGGCTCAGCGCTTCTTCAAAAGTTGCATTTCGAAATGCTCAAAAACCTGCTGGCAGGATTCGTTGCAGAACAACATGCCGTCGGACAGCGGCGCCTCACAGGCGTGGCAACTGCCACATGGCCTGAGGCGCGGCGCCCAGTCCCTGCCGTCCGCCTCGAAGTCGTTCTGGAACGATGTGTCGTCTTGCACTGCCTTGCGTAGCGGCATGCGCGGTCCTCGCTTCCTTGTCCAAGAGTCGTCCCAGGATGTCCCCAGGTCGCCCCAAGGGAGTGTCACCGCCCAGCCGTCAGCGGTAGCTGAGCAGTGATGCTACGGGCACGGGTGGGCGCGGACAAATCGGAATATCCCGATTTACGGCAGCGACGTCCAAAAACTGAAGCCGCAGCGTACGACACTGCGGCTTCGGCCTGGGCGGAATTGGCGGGGACGGAAGAAGCGGGGGCGAGCGCCCGCCGCGGTCAGACGGTCAGACGGTCAGAAGTGGAAGCGTGCGACGTCCGATTCCAGCGCGGCCGCCTGGCTGTCCAGCCGCGCGGCCTGGGTGGTGACGGCCTCCACCAGCGCGCCATTCTGGGCGCTGGTCTGCTCGAGCTGGCCCAATGCGTCGCCCACGGTGCGGATGCCCGCGGCCTGCTCATCGGCCAGCTCGCGCAATTGGCCGGCCAGCGCGTGACTGTGGTTCACGGCGGATTCGATGCCTTCCATCGCCGCCACCACGCGACTGCTCAGGCCGGCACTGCGTTCGATTTCCTTTGCGGCATCACCGACGATCCCGCCAATCTCGCGCGCCGCATTGGCACTGCGTTGCGCCAGGGCGCGCACCTCCTGCGCCACCACGGCGAACCCGCGCCCGGCGACACCCGCGCGCGCAGCTTCCACGGCGGCATTCAGGGCGAGGATGTTGGTTTGAAACGCAATGCTCTCGATGACCGAGACAATCTCGGAGATGTTGCGCGAATGGCCGTGTACGTTGGCCATGGCGCCGCTCATGTCGCGCACCACGGCCATGCCCGCACCGGTGGCTTCGCGGGCCTGGCTGGCCATCGCACTGGACTCGGTTGCTTGCGCGTGGGCCTGCTGGACCAGCGCGGTCAGCCGCGCCACGTTGTCCGCAGCCTCGGCCAGCGCGGAGGCCTGGCGGCCGGTGCGCGCGGCCAGTTCCTGGTTGCCCGATGCGATGCCGCTGCTGGCAGCGGTGATTTCGTGCGCGCAATCCTGGATGCGGGACAGGACGCCGGCCAGTTGATCGCGCATGCCCGCCAGGAAAAACAGCAGGCTGCCGTTGTCGTGCGCGCGCAGGGCAATGCTGGCGGTGAGGTCGCCGCTGGCGATGCGATCGGCGACGGCCGCGGCGTCACGGGGCTCGCCACCGAGCTCGCGGGTCAGGCCACGCGCGGCAAACCAGGCCAGCAGTGCGGCCGCAATGAAGCTGGCCACCAGCAGAGTCGCCATGACCGTCTGCGCGGTCACCTGGCTCGCCGCAACGCCCGCAACCGTGTCGGCGGCCTGACGCTCCAGCGCCTTGCGCGTGGTCTCCATGAGGGCGCCGAGCTTCTGCAGTTGTTCGCCGAGAAAATGGCCGTCCACGGAGACAGCGCTGTCGAACTGCAACGCATCGAGCGGCTGCTTTCGAATCAGGGCCACATAGGCGCTCATGAGTTCGCCAGCGGCTGCGCGCTCCTTGTGGAGCGCTTCCGCCTGGCGTGGTGCGGCTTGCCGCACGCCATCGACGGCCTGGTCGAGCTGGCGCAGCGCCTCCTGGATATCGTTGGCCGCGGTATCGCGTTCACTGGAACTGGTGGCCAGCGTCAGGGCCAGTTGTGATTGCCCCAGCGTGGCCAGCGACGCCCGGGCCCGCTCGGCCGAAATCGCACCGCGCATATCCCGCTGATACAGCGTATCGGTGTCCTGTTTGAGAGCGATGAGATTGACGATCCCGGTCAGGCCGACGATGGCCCCGAATCCGTAGATCAGGACGAAGGCGGCGGACAGCCGCACAACCAGCGGCAGGCGGGCCAGCTTGCGCCACGCCGACCCGGCTTGGGCACGCGGCAGATTGAGCTTGATGGCTTGCAACACGAAACACACTCCTCCGAGACAAAAGCCCCGGCCATGCCATGACCCTTTTGACCACTGCCGGACCTGCCTTTCTGTCTGTCCCGGCGAGGGGCATCGAAGGCATGATCCTGTTGCAGTGCGGCGCGATGTTCGGCGAGTGGTGTGACGTCGGCGTGACACTCTTGTTTCATCGGGAATGTCACACCAGCGACACATTGTTGTCATGAAATGACGTCCGCTTCATGCCAACCTGCCTCACTAATGATTGCTCCGGACTGGCCGTTAACCTGCGGGTGGCCCGTCATCCGCCCTGACGGGGCATGGTCACTCCGGCTCGCTTGCGAGGGGGTGGCCCGCATTCGTCATTCCTTGCGCGCCTAGCGTCTTCCTGTTCCATGCTGCCAGTCGTCTCCGAGTCCGGCGCGGCCCCCGAGGCCGTGCGCCTGCCGCCCCTGCACGCGGTATTCCAGCCCATTGTGACGCTGGCAAACAGCGAGGTGCTGGGCTATGAGGCGCTGATTCGCGGTCCGGTCGGGTCGGCCTACGCATCGCCCGATGCGCTGTTCCGTCTGGCCGAGGCAACCAACGGCACCGTTGCCCTGGAACTGGAGGCCGCGCGCACGGCGCTGGCCGCGTGGTCGACCCTGGACCTGCCGGGCAAGCTGTTCCTGAATTTCAGTCCGCAGACCTTGCGCCGCCTGCTGGCGGGCCGTGGGCAGGCGATGGCCGCGCTGCTGGGCGCCGATGGCATGTCGAGTGCCGCCAGCGCCATCGCGCCGGCGCGTGTGGTGATCGAAGTCACCGAGCAGACAGCCATCGGCGATCCGGCCAGCTTCGGCCGCGCCATGACGGTGTTGGGCGAGATGGGCCTGCAATATGCGCTCGACGACTTTGGCACCGGCCATGCCAATCTGGACATGCTGGCCGACCTGTCGCCACAGTTCGTAAAGATCGACAAGTCGCTGGTGCAAGGCATCGGCTCCAGCTCGCGCCGGCTGGAGATCCTGCGCGCGGTGCTGCGGATGATGAGTGCATTCGGCGGACGCCTGATCGCGGAAGGCATTGAAGACGCGGAATCCCTGGCTGTGGTGCGGGACCTTGGCGTAGCCGCGGGGCAGGGCTACTTTCTGGGCCGGCCGGTGCCGACCCCTCCGCGGGAAGTGATGCCGGCGGTGCGGCAGGTGCTCGTTTCCAAGCAGATTGCAGTGTTTCCACAGACGCTGCGGTCTGGATGGTCAGGGATGACGGCGGGGCGCCTGATGAGGCCGGCGCCGACGGCCAGCCCTGCGACACTCAATAACGACGTGCTCGGCGTCTTTCACGCACAACCCGATCTCCACGCGATGGCGGTGGTGGACGAGGAGATGCGGCCGATTGCGATGATCAATCGCCAGACCCTGATCGACCGATATGCCACGCCGTTCCACCGCGAGCTCTATGGCAAGAAGGCTTGCATCACGCTGGCCAGCCGGGAGCCGGTGTGCTTCGACACTCGCGCGGGACTGGAAGATATGGCGCACTGGTTTGCCGGGGAGCACCCACGCGCGTTGGCGGACGGATTTGTGATTACCGATGGTGGCCGCTATCTGGGCCTCGGCACAGGCGCGGACCTGCTGCGCGCGATCACCGAGGTGCGCATGGAAGCCGCGCGCTATGCCAATCCGCTGACGTTTCTGCCGGGCAACATTCTGCTAAACCAGCATATCGACCGTCTGGTCGGTGCCGGTAGTCCGTTCCATGCATGCTACGTCGACCTGAATCATTTCAAGCCCTTCAACGATCGCTACGGATACTGGAGGGGCGATGAAATGTTGAAGGGTGCGGCCGCCATCCTCGCGGAGGCCTGCGATCCGGCACGCGATTTCCTGGGTCACGTGGGCGGCGACGATTTCCTCGTGCTGTATCAGGGCGATGACTGGGAGCGACGCCTCCGCGAGGCGATGACACGTTTCAACGAGGCCGCACGGGCCATGTACGCACCGGCTGACCGCGCGGCGGGCGGCATTCACGGCGAGGATCGGTTTGGCCGGCCGGTATTCTATGCTCCGGTCACGATGGCAGTCGGCGTGGTGCGCGTGAGCACGGAGGCCATGGCGGCGCAGCGGCTGGGCAGCCGGCACATAGGCGCGGCATCGGCTATTGCCAAGCGCGACGCCAAACGCGCGGCAAGCGGCATGGCGGTGATCGATCTGGGAGAGTTGGCCAGCCAAGGCGGCCTCGACAGCTGAGGCTGCCTGGGCAAGTCGGGGCAGGTGATGGGCGTTATCCGCTACGCCACTAGAAACGGCCGGGGTGTCTCGCCAAGGTCATGTCGGGCCACATGGTCGATGATATCGAGCCGGTAGCCCTGGGCGTAGACGACATTCACGGTAACGCCGCTCTCCGGACACAGGTTCAGTGTCCTGCGCATGCGGGACACCAGTCCGGCGAGGGCGCGCGACAGGGGCGGGAGGTCGTGCCCCCAGATCGTATGTTCAATGCGCTTGCTGGCGAGGATCCGTCCCGCGTTGGCGAACATCAGCGTGGCGAGGTCGAATTCCTTCGGTGTCATCCGGATGCGTTTGCCGTCGAAGACGGCGAAGCGTCCGATGTTGTTCAGTTCGTAGGGGCCGGCACGGACGTGCATGGTGCCGCGAATGCGTGTGTCCGACATGCGCCGGCGCAGTGCGGCGATGCGCGCCAGCAGCACCCGGGATGTCAGCGGGCCGACTACGTAATCGTCAGCGCCCGCATCGAGGGCTTCGACGAGGTCGTCGTCGTTGTTCTGGCTGGACAGCATGACGATGGGTACGTCGCGGGCACGCACCGAGCGGACCGCGCGAATGATGTCGATGGCAGAGACGTCGGGCAGTTCGCTGTCGATCAGCAACATGTCATAGCTGTCGTGCCCGAGGCCGTGGATCAGGTCCCGGCCGGCCTGGAAGAGACTGCATCGAAAGCCGGCGATGGACAGCATTTCCTGAAGAGGATGGCGGGGCGACTCGCGGTTGGCCAGCAGCGCGATGTTGGTGGTGACATTCATACAGCGGCTATCGGAACCTGAAACGGATTGAAAGACGTAAAAACACGGCTCAGCGTACCCAGCGCCCGGGGCACGAACAATAGGAGAATCTTGAAAAAATTCAGGGGACGTCGGCAAGCGACAAGCTGTTACATTGGATCGTCGGAAGATTCTTATCCACAGATTGTGTGGATAACTGCCAGGCCCGGGCGACCTGGCGCGCGTCCGCAAGCCGTGGCATCGGCGCGCCTAAAAATGAGGCAGCCCTGCCGGATGGAATGCGCCGGACGGGGGATGCCGGTCAGCGGCGCGCTATGCCAGAATAGCGCTCATCGTGTACGGGTCTGCCAAGGCTGAAACCTGCCCATGTTGCTGAGTCCTAGCGTGATTGCCGCGGTCGTCGTGACCTTCCACGCTGTCGGCGTACTGGCCGCGCTGCACGCTGTCATGACGGTGCGGACGGCGCCGGGCGCCATCGCGTGGGCCGGATCGCTGGTGATGATGCCGTACTTCGCGCTGATTCCCTACCTGATCTTCGGTCGCAGCACGTTCGCCGGGTACGTCAACGCGCGGCGCTTCAACAACGATCGCCTCCGCGAAATTCGCCAGGGGATGAGTGCGCCAGAGCGCGACGCCCTCAGGGCGTGCGTGGTGGCCTCGCCCGCGCAGGCCTGCATGCGGGCATTGCCGCGCCTGACCGGCCTGCCTTGCCTTGCCAACAACAACGTGCGGCTGCTGATCAACGGCACGGAAACCTTCGAGGCGATCTTCGCCGCGATCGAAGCCGCCACGCAGGTGGTGCTGGTTCAGTTCTTCATCGTCCATGATGACGAACTCGGGCGGGAACTCCAGCGCCGCCTGTGCGAGCGCGCCCAATCCGGTGTCAAGGTCTATTTCCTCTACGACAGCATCGGCTGCCATGGCCTGGGGCGCGGCTATGTGCGCGTCCTCCAGCAGGCGGGCGTGGAGGCGCGGCCGTTTGCCACGCATCCCGGCTTTGTCAATCGCTTTCAGCTCAATTTCCGCAATCACCGCAAGCTCGTGATCGTCGATGGCGCGCGCGCATTCGTCGGTGGCCACAACGTCGGCAACGAATACCTGGGCAAGCATCCCCCGCTGGCACCATGGCGCGACACGCATATCGAGATTCGCGGCGCCGCCGTGCTGGAGTTACAGATGGCGTTCGCGGAGGACTGGTACTGGGCGGCACGCGACGTGCCGTATCTGATGCTGCCGCCGCAGGAGGCGGTGGGGGCGATGGTGTGCCAGATCGTGCCTTCGGGGCCCGCCGATGCACAGGAGACCTGCTCGCTGTTCTTTGTCGAGGCGATCCAGTCCGCGCGCGAGCGGCTCTGGATCACGTCGCCGTATTTCGTCCCGGACGAGGCCGTGTTCGCCATGTTGCGGCTGGCCGTGCTGCACGGCGTGGACGTGCGCATCCTCATTCCGTCCCGGCCGGACCATCTGGTGGTCTACGCGGCCTCCACGCTCTACGCCTATCAGGCCATCTGCGCGGGTGTGCGGATCTACCGCTACCAGCCGGGTTTCCTGCACCAGAAGGTCATCCTGATTGACGACGAGGCCGCGGCAATCGGGACGGCCAATCTCGACAACCGCTCGTTCCGGCTTAACTTCGAGATGATGGTGATGACCGCCCATCCGGATTTCGCGCGTGACGTGACGCGCATGCTCGAGGCCGACTTTGCGCAGGCGCGGGAGATCGGCCGAGAGGAATTCCTGTCGTCACCGGCGATCATGCGGGTGGCCATGCACGTGGCCAAACTGTTCGCGCCGATTCTCTGAAAGCTATTGCTCCGCGGCGGACTTCAGGCTGGCGAGTCCGGCCTCGAAGTCCTGCCCGACCATTTTGTCCATCGAAAAGAACAACTGCATGATCTTGCCGATAAAGGTATTGGGACCATGCATGGCCCAGGTGACTTCGGTGGCAGTGGCGCCAGCGGGGCGCAGCGTGAAATCAACGTTGTTGTGGGCCTCGAACGGCTTGGTGAAGTCCAGCCGCAGGCTGACACGCGATGGCGCTTGCGTGTCGGTAATCTCCATGCTGCCCATGCCGATGTCCTTGTTGCCTTCCCACGCATAGGTGGCGCCCTTGCCTTCGGGCGATCCGCCAAAAGTGCGCTTCATCGATGGGTCTTTCTTCTCGTAAGGGGACCACGCGTCCCAACGCTGGAAGTTCACCAGATACGGGTAGATCTTGTCGGGCGATGCCTGGATGGTGGTGCGGCGTTCCACGCGGAAGCTGTCGGGGCGGGTGGCCGCGTAGATCAGCACAAGCGCGATCAGGGCAATTACAACAAGGGAAATGGTCTTCAGCACAGGCGTCTCCTGGGTCTCTTGCGTCAGTATCTGGCGGCATTTGTGTACACTGTCTACTATAAGTTAGCAGATAGTGTGGACAGCGTCCACATCGGAGTGGAAATGAACCGAACCGCCGCCGCAACGCCGCAATCGCCGCCCACGCGCACCACCTACCGGCACGGCGATCTCCGCCGCGCGTTGCTGGAAGCCGGTATCGACCTGGCCCGCGCGGGAGGCCCGGACGCCGTCGTCCTGCGTGAAGCCACGCGCCGTGCGGGCGTGGTGCCCAATGCCGCCTATCGACACTTCGCCAGCCGCCAGGACCTGCTGCAGGCGGTGCGCGCCGCCGCCTTGTCGGGGCTGGCGATGGCGATGGAGGCCCAGCTTGGAGCGCTGCCGCCAGATGCCTCGCCAGCGGACCGGGCGCGTGGCAGCCTGCGCGCCGTCGGGACCGGGTACTTGCAATTTGCGCTGGCGGAGACCGGCTTGTTTCGCACCGCGTTCTCGGTGCCGGATGACGTGGAAGACGACGCCGATCCCGCCAAGGCCGGCAACAGTGGACTCAATCCGTTCCAGCTGCTGGGCGCCGCGCTGGACCACTGGGTGGATGCGGGACTGCTGCCGCCCGAGCGCCGTCCCGGCGCGGAGTATGTCGCATGGTCCGCGGTGCATGGGCTTGCGATCCTCCTGATCGATGGCCCGCTGCGCGGCCGCGCACAGGAGCAAGCGGCCATCATCGGGCAGCGGCTGCTGGATATGGTCGAGAACGGTTTGTAAATTCGCATGCGACCAATCGTCCGATCAGATAAAAAAATGCCGCGTGGCGGGGACCACGCAGCATCGAAGAGTAGAACACCAGGGAGGGGTTGACCTTGGTGCCCATCGGGTTACCCGCATTGCACGAGCGACGCCAAGTGTATTGAGACGAATCTGATCCGAAAATCGGAAATCATCTAATTACTCTGAGCAGGGAGTCGCGCCGGTTCGCATCCGGAATCGGACTTCCGGGCACGATTCCTGTCTAACATTGAGTCAGACCTTGCAGATATCGTCGCAGTCGAGGAGACCACGATGGGACGCGCCCGCAGATGGGTATTGGGGGGGATCGCCGGAGCCACTTTGACTCTGGGCGGATGCGTGGCGTACCCGGGTTACGACGCCTATGGCTATGGCTACGCCGACGGCTACCCGCTGGGCTATTACGGCACGTACTACAACGGCTACGCGGGCGATTCCAGCTACTCCAGCTACTACGGCGGCAGCTATCCGGCCTATTCCGGGTACTACTACGGCGGCTATCCGTATTACTACGGTGGCTGGCCGGTCTACGGCGGGTTCTACGGCAGTGTCTGGTATCGCGGCGGGTATGGCGGCTACCGCGGCTACTACGGTTATCGTGGCTACTACGGCGGCTATCGCGGATACCGGGGCTATCGTGGCTACGGCGGCTACGGCGGCTACGGTGGATACAGAGGGTACGGTGGCTATCACGGCTACGGCGGCTGGCACGGCGGCGGACAAGGCAGCTATGGTGGCAGCCGTGGTGGTGGACGCGGCGGGCGCCGCTAGGCGATGGATCCGCCTGGCAAGCGGGCCCCGGCCGCACTACCATCAAAGCCTGCTGCTGCCGTCCACAGAGGAGTCTTGCGACATGACCAAGTCCAGCCCATCTCGGAAACCGGCCGCAAAGCCTCAGACCGGCAAGCCCCCTCCATCACGCGACGACATGGTCGAAGATGAGTTGGACGAAGCCTTGCGTGAGACATTTCCGGCCAGCGATCCGATCGCCGTGGATCCTAATCCGCGCAGCGCGCCCGATGGCGACCCGGCCAGGCGTTAAGGCGCTCTGGCCGTCGAGGTACTAAATCGCCGGGATGCGCGTCGGCAGGCCGCCTATGGCAACTGCCGTAACTGACCGATGACGGACATCAGCCGACCGTGCGCGACGATAACCGATGACTCATCCTGCAGCGCCTCCTGGTAGCGCTTGCGGAAGGCTTCGTCGCCGCGTTCGCTGAATAGTTTCTGCGCGGCACCGGCCACGGCGCGGCAGGTGTCGTCGTGATGCTCATCGCCCTCGAGCTCTTCGTCGATCTCGATAATCAGACGCGATAACGGGTCCAGCCACCGGAAGAAGGTTTCCTCGGTGACCAGTTGCACGAATTGCCCCGCGGGGATCGGGCCATGAAGCCGCTCGTATTGGCCGCGGTCGTAGCCGATGACTTCCTTGTGCACCTGGAGCAAGGCCGCGCGCAAGGCGCGCAGGCCGGAACGGCGGGTTTCCTGGGTGGCAAGGAATTGTTCGCTGGGCATGCCCATCTCCACTTTCCTGTTCATGGGCAGGTTGTATCGACATGACCCGTCGGCAGCGTCCTCCCGGGAACCGCCTTCACCTGCCCGCTATTGTTGGGCCCACGCAACCACTCTTTTTGAGCGTGCACTGTGTGCAAGTCAGTATAGGTAGCAAGCGTGGGCCGATCTAGCGCGGCAGCCTAGCGAAATACCCGTATTGCGGCCCTGCGCCAAGGCGTGGCGGCCACGTCTGGCGCGGCGCCGCATCCTCGGCGCGTTGCAGTGCAATGCGCCTGCCTTTACTTCTGCGCAGGCAACTCCTGCATCAGTTGCACCAGGTAGCCCTTCCAGATTTCCGGATGCGCAAGCGTCTGGTGGCCGAAGGTGTGCTCGCTTTCCGGCATCTCCACAAACTTGCCTTGGGGCACCTTCGGCACCGTACGCTGCATGACGCCAAGATCCACGGCGTTGATCATGTCATCCGCAAAGTTGACCGCAAAGAGCGGGGCGCGGATCTTGCCGAGGTCGGGCTCCGGGTTGTAGTCCCACGACGACTCGAACCAGTAGAGGTAGTCGTTCGCATCCAGGGCCCGGCTGTCCGATACGGCCTTGTCGAAATACTGGTTGACCTGATCGCGCGTGGGCGCGGCGCGCTGCAAGGTGGCTGCGCTCTGCGTCATCAGCGCGAAGAGCGGCACGGTATTGGTCCAGCGCGCAGGCTGCCGCGTGTAGTTGCCACCGTTCCATTCGGGGTCATTGCGGATCGCTTCGATCAGCGTGCGACGCCACAGCCAGTTTCGGCCGGACATCGCCACGGGCTGGCTGGCGATCGGCATCAGCGCATCCATCATCTCGGGGTGGCGCTCTCCCCAGATCCACGTCTGCATGCCACCCATCGACGTGCCGAGCACCAGCCGCAGGTGATCCACCTTCAGCCCCTCCGTCAGCAGGCGATAGTGGCCTTCCACGACGTCGTTATAGCCATAGCGCGGAAAGCCGGCGCGCAGGCCATCGCTGGGTTTGCTCGAGCCGCCGCGGCCAATACCGTCCGGCATGATGATGTAGTAGCGCGACGCGTCCAGCGGCTGCCCCGGTGCGAACAGCTCCTTCTGCATCAGCGGCGTCAGGAACGCGCGGCCCGTACCCGTGGTGCCGTGGAGCAGCAGCACGGCGTTGTTGACCTTGCCGTCGGCACCGCGCGTGGGGGTGCCCAGCGTCGTGTAGTGCAGCTTCAGGGTCGGCAACGTCTGACCATCCTGGAAGCGGAAATCGCGTACCACTGCTTCGCCGTCCTTCGGCTGGAGGGCCGATGCGGACGTCGCGGCCTGGGTCGGGCCCTGGCCCGGGGTCGAGGTCTGGGCCTGCGCCATGCCCCATCCCAGTGCCGCCGCGACGATCCATGGCGTCACGCCGCGCATTGCAGTCTTGCTCATCGAATATCTCCCTTGTGTTGTTTGAGTACGCGGGATCATACGCGCGGCGTGCGCGTTCTGCAGGCGCACGTGTTGCGGCTACAACGCGGCCATCGTGCGACCCTGATCCGAGCGCGATGCAGCGCTTCAGCGATGCTGCGGCAGCGCCATCACGCCGGCTTCGGCGAGGCCTGCGGGTGCTGTCAGCCGCAGTTGCGCCAGCAGGGGCAAATGGTCCGATGCCCGGCGTGCCAGCGGGCTGCGATGGCTCGACACCGAGACCAGATGCGCGCGCGGCGAGGTCCAGATCCGGTCGAGTGCCAGCAGCGGCCGTCGCGATGGAAATGTCGAGACATGCGGCGTGCGTTCGAAATACGCATGCAGCCAGCGCAGGGGACGGCCCCACAGGAACCACTCGTTAACGTCCCCCAGCAGGATCGTCGGTTGCGCGGGCGCCTCGGCCAGCGCGGTCAACAGCCTGCGCACTTGCCAGCGGCGTTCGCTGGGACGCAGGCCCAGGTGTGTGGCGATCACGCGCAAGGCAAAGGTGCCGTGCCCGATCGCGTCGCACGCCAGTAGCGTGTCGATGGCGCCGCGCGGCTCGCGACCCTTGACGCTCAGGTCGATATGGCGGACGAGCAGGGGCCGGTAGCGTGTCAGCAACGCATTGCCATAGTCACCGTCGGCCCGCGCCAGCGTAGGACCCGGGATGGCAAGCAGACCACTGTGGCCGGCCAGAAAACGGAGCATGTCGAACCCCGTCGCCCGGGTTTCCACCTCCTGCAGGGCGATGAGGTCCGCGCCGAGCTCTCGCAGTACGTCCCCGATGCGATTGGGTACGAAACGGCCATCCGTGCCGATGCCGCCGTGGATGTTGTAGCTGGCCACCGCGATGTCGGCGTGAAGTTCCGCCGTCCGTGGCGGCGCCGGGGCGTTCACGCGGCACCCTCGCGTGACGGCGTGCGCGCGCAGGCGCCGGACCGTGATGGTGGTGCATCGCCGTGGCCGTGCCGATTCGAGGTGTGGGCATGGCGTCGCCGGCGTCGGCGCAACACCCACAGCACGGTGGCAGGCACCAGCAGCACCAGCGCCAGCAGCGCGAAGGTGAGCGCCCCGGGATTGCGCGCGACGGCGGCGATGCGGTCCACCAGCGACGCGGAGATGACGATGCCCGGCGTCATGCCAATCGCCGTGCCGAGCAGGCAGTCGCGCAAGCTGATGCGCGATGCGCCCACCACCAGATTCACCAGCGTGAACGGCGCCACCGGAACCAGCCGCAGGACCACCATCGCCAGCAAGCCATGCTGCCCCACCTGCTGGCTCAGCCGGTTCAGCCGGCGTCCGCCAAAGCGGCGCACCGCGTTGCGTCCGAGCAATCGGCCCGCAGTGTGGCCGGCCGCCGTGCTCAGCACGGTGCCGCACAAGGCCAGCACGCCGCCGTAAAGCGGCCCGAACACCACCACCGTCACCACGATCAGCACGGTCACGGGCACCATCACCAACCCGCCCACGACATACGCCGCCATCATGGCCACCGGCGCCAGCGGCATGTCATCCACGCGGTGCACCAACGCCAGCAGGTGCCTGAAGTCCGCCCATTCGCGCAGCGGCGTATAGCGCCATGCAAAGGCCAGCCCGGCGAGCACGACGACCAGCACCACCACCATCGCCACGCGGCCCGCTACACGCGGGCGGGCTTCATGGCTGACGAACTCGGCGATGACCTCATCGCGGTCGATGGGTTCGATCGGGTCCAGCAGAGCGGCGTCCGGCAAGGCGGCATCCACTTCATCGGGAACCGTCGGCAAGAAGCGCTCAAGCGTGCGGCCGCCCCCACGGTGCAGCGTGGCGATGGCCGCATGCAGGCCGTCGCCGCGGGCCAGGGCCGCGTCCAGTTCGCCGGGCGTCACGGCCAGATGCTCGCTCAGTAGCCGACCCCGCATGGCGCGTATCGCCGATGCGATCCGCGCTTCGCCACGGCACTCGATCACGAGGTTGCATTCGGTATCGAGGCCGAACGAGCGGTTGCTCAGGTTGGCCGATCCGATGGTCAGCAGGCGGTCGTCGACCACCATGACCTTGCTGTGCACATTGACGCAGGCGTCGCCGAGATCCGGCACGTGCGGGCAGTAGAGCTGGAACCGCCCGTGCGCGTCGGCCTCGCGCAGTTGCCGGCAGAGCCGTGCGCGCAGCACGCCCATGCTGGCTTCCTCGAGCCAGCCGCTTTCCGTGCGGCGCGATACCAGCGCGATATCCGGCCCATCGGGCTCGCGCAGACGTTCGGCCAAGGCATCGGCGATCAGGCCGGAGCTGAAGTACTGGTTCTCCAGATAGATGTCATCGCGCGCCGCGCCAATGGCGTCCTCGTAGAGCGCACGGACTTCACTGACGGCCGGCTCGTCGTCGCAGGCGGGCGCGGTGCGGCTGATGCCGAGGCGGACATCGGTGAGATCGGGTTGTACGGTGTCCGGCCAGGCGTCTCCCGCGGGTGCCACCGGCTCGCGCGGATGGCGACCCGTGGCACGTAGCCAGCGCGCCGCGGCCAGTTCACCCAGTGCGCCTGCCGCCGGACCATCGACCATGCACTGCACGTCGTGGAAAGGCGGATAGGGCTTGCCGTCCGGATCCACGCGACGGGGATCGTCGGCCAGGTGATGGTGGGTATCCCAGCGTCGGATCGTAAGGTCCAGTCCGCCGACAAAGGCCACCTGGTGATCGATCACCACGACCTTCTGGTGATGCGATGCGCCGGCCGGGTGGTTGCCGTCGAGCTGGAACGACAGGCGATGGTGCGTTTGCCAGTGCGTCCTCGCCGCCGGCAGCCATTCGCGTTCGAGGGCAAACACCATCGCGAAGTCCCAACTCAGCACGTAGACGTGCAGCCCGCGCCGGCGACGACACAGGGCATTCAGGAAATCGCGCAATCCGGCGGGCAGGCCGTCATCAGGAGCATCAGGAGCACCCGGAGCAAGTTGCATCCGGCTGTCGATGTCCCAGCCGAGGATGAACACGCTGTGCTCCGCGCGGATCAACGATTGCCGCAGCGCCGAAAAATAGGCGTCCGCATCCACCAGCATCGCAAAGCGTTGGCAGGGCTCTACCCGCCAGCAGTTGGCGCCGGGTTGCAGGATTGAGGGGCTCGGGGTGGCGATCACGCCGGAGCCGGCGCAATTTCCGTACCGGTTGCGGCAATGCGGTTCGCCACCGCATCGCCGCGTGCATACCCGACGTACGCGTTACGGCGACCGGTGCGATGGAGTTGCCGTTGCTACGAGCCTTGCCACCAGCCTTTGTAAATTGCCCTTGTAAATTCTTCCATGCCGTCCCCGGGACATGTCACGAGGAATCGCCGGCGCGAGGCGTCGTGGCCGTCACGCAGGCGGCGCGACGGCAGCGGCTCGCCACGCCCCGGGCGGCATGCCGAAGCGGCGCGCAAATGCGCGCGTGAACGTGGTCTGGTCCGGATAGCCCACGGCAAAGGCAATCTCGGCCAGTGGCATCGTGCCAGCCATCAGCCACTGCACGGCCTGATCCAGCCGCAGGCGGGTCTGGTAGCCATGCGGCGTGTCGCCGAACGCTTCGCAGAAGAGAGTATGGAAGCGCCGCGCGCCCCAGCCGAAATGCGCGGCCAGCTGGTCGCTCCGCAGGGGCGCGGCCAGATTGGCCCGCAGGCAGGCATCGATGGCCATGACGGGGAAGCGTGCCGCCTCGTGCGATGCGGATTCCAGGCCGAGCGTGGTCGCCAGATCTCCGGCCAATGCCGCGGCATGTTGCCATGCGCGCTGCGGCGGGGCGCCGGGCGGTTCCGGACGTGCCGCCGCCAGCGACCGCACGCGGCTGGCGAACGCGCCTTCAATCGCAAACGTGCGCGGACGCGCCATCAGCCGGCCGGGCAACGCGACCGAGCCTGCGGGGAAGTCCGCTACTACCTGAAGGTTGGCGCGCAGACCGACGCAAACGTGATGGTCGCCAGCGGGCACCACCAGTCCGTGCCCGCCATCCACGCGATAGGCGTGACCGTCGATTTCCAGTTCGATGGCGCCATCCACGCCAAACAGCAACTGATGGTAGTCGTGCGCATGGCCGAGCGGCCACGGCTGGTAGCGCCGCAGGTCAACCAGCGGGGCGGCGTGATCAGCGCGCCGGGGCATGGCGAAGTCTGCCTTGTGTCTGGCACAGCCAGACGCCCGCGCCGGCCACCGCCATGCCGATCCACTGGACCGGGCCCAGATGGTCGCCGAACAGCAGTGCAGCCTGCACGGCCGCAAGAGGCGGCGCCAGGAACATCAGCGCCGCGGCATTGGCGGCCTGTCCGCGACGCACCAGGCCCAGCAACAGCCATGTGCCCGCACCGGACAGCACAAACGCCGCCCAGCCAAGCGATGCCCACAGCGTCAGGCCAGGGGTCCAACGCAATGTGTCGACATCGCCCGTTGCACAAACCAGGATGCCGGCCACCAGCATCGCGCCGGTGTTCTGCCAGGCCGAGCTGGTGCGAATGTCTGCTCTCGAAATCGAGGTCTTCTGCAACAAGGTTCCCATGGTGATGGAAAGAATGGCCAGCACGCCAATCAGCACAATCCACGGCGACACAGCATTCGGCGCGCCGGCCCGCATCGCCGGCACCACCACCAGGCCCACGCCGAAAGCGCCCAGTGCCAGCCCGCGCCACGTGCGCGGGGACGGCAGCTCCTTCAGCAGCGGAATGGCAAGCAGCGCCGTCAGCAACGGCTGCAGCGCGCCCAGCAGCGCCATCACCGACGGGGAAAGCCCGTGTGCCACCGCGCCGTAACCGGCACACAGGTAGATCCCCTGCATCAGCGCGCCGGCGATCAGATGGCGTGGCACTTCGCGCAGCGCCGGCCACCTGGCACCACCGGCCATGGCGGCGACGCCGAACATCACCGCCGCCAGCCCGAAGCGCGCCAGCAGGAACCGGTTGGTATCGGCGACGGGCACGACCGCCTTGCCGACGATAAAGCCGGTGGACCAGATCAGGACGAAGGCCAGGCCGGGCAGCCAGGCGGGGAGGGGGCGTGACATGATGCAACGGCCGTAAAGCAGCCAGCGTAGCGGAAACTGTGCGGAAGGGTATCGCGAGCGGGCAGGGCTGTCTTGGCAATTCCTGCAACGCGCTGACAGGGAAATGGCTTCCCGTACGACAGGCCAGGACGATTTGTGATCTGGAGCCGCCTTTTTGGTGCCAGGATGCTGCGGATTGAGCGAAAATGCCGCTCGCACACAACCCTGGAAGCGGATCGCCCGCACACGTGTGCGCCACGCCAACAACAAGAAAGGGGTCCTCGTGGTGAAACGATGGTGGATCGCGGTCTGCGCGCTGGCAAGCATCGCAGCCCATGCGGACGGGCCGCAGCCCGAAGTGCCGATATCCGGCCCACTTGCCGTCACGGCCATGGTGGAAAGCCTGTACGCCACCCGCGTGCAGGAGGATTTGCTGCGCAAGGCGCGTGACGCGACGGAAGGCGGGCCCTACCGGCCGGGCCTGTTCCACTGCCTTGCAACCGTGAGCCATGCGTCAGTCGGCGCCGCGCTTGCCCCCGTCGCCATGCAGAACCTGACTGCGGAGGAGATCGCGACGGTCACCACCTTCATCGGCAGCCCTACCGGCGAGAAATTCCGCTGGGTGCGCGGTCCGTGGCAGGCAAGGGCCGCCGCGCCGAACGTCGCGCCACTCAGCCAGACCGACCTGGATACCCTGCGGGCCTTTGCGGACAGCACCGTCGGCACCAAGCTGACCATCGTCCCGTCCCTCCCGGCACTGGTAACCGCGATTGGTGATTTCGAGGAACGGACGCTTGCGCGTTGCATGGCCTTGCCCGTGGGCCCGCTATCGGAGCGTCGAAGCGCTACGCTGGCGGAAGCGGGATGCACGCCACCGCTGCCGGTGCGCTATCCGGCTTCGGCCCGCCGCAGCCAGCAGAGCGGCCGCGTCGACGTGGCATTCTGGGTGGACAAGCAAGGCGCCCTGGAGACGACCGCCGTGGTGCGCTCGTCCCGCGTCGAGGCCCTGGATCGCGAGGCCGAGCGCGCCGTGCGCGGCATGCGATGCAAGGTGCTGGAGATTCAGGGCGTGCCAACATCGTTTACGGCGATTCAGCCGATCCAGTTTGAGCTGAAGTAGCCACAAGGAAGCATGATGACCATCCAGCCATCCAGCCCGCGTCACCGCCTGATCCGGGAACTCGGGCTGACACCGCATCCCGAAGGCGGTTTCTATCGCGAGACCTACCGCGATGCCGCGCGGGTGGTGCGTCAAGCCGACGGCGCCGAGCTGAGCGCCTCAACGGCGATCTACTACCTCCTGTGCGACGACGCGTTTTCCGCGTGGCACCGCATCCGCTCGGACGAAGGCTGGCATTTCTACGCCGGCGATCCGCTCGACGTGCATGTGCTGCATGCGGACGGCACGCTGCTGACGCATCACCTGGGCAATCCGCTGGTGGCGCGCGGCACCACGTACCAGGCAGTGGTGCCGGCGGGATGCTGGTTTGCGGCCGAACGCGCGGGCGGCGACAGCGGCTTCTCGCTGGCAGGCTGCACCGTGGCGCCGGGGTTCGAGTTCAGTGAATTCGAACTGGCCGATCCGGCAGCGCTGACATCGGCCCATCCCGCCCATGCCAGCCTGATCGCGCGACTGGGCGCCCGAAGATAGGGCACGCCGGGCGCCCAGGTAGGCCCTAAGCGGCTTCAAGAAGCCTCGGCGGCCAGCTCCGACGCAGGCCGCATCGAAACTGGCACAGCGGATTTCCTCTTAACTGGACCGGTTCAAACGGCGATGGATTGCGCAAACTGCTCCCATCCTTCCTCATCGCCGAGGTGCCGAAATGATGGCTTCCTTCCTGACCACCAATCTGCTCATCGCCTGGTCCGCTTACTTCATCGGCGCCGCCAGTCCCGGCCCCAGCAACCTTGCCATCATGTCGATCGCCACGACGTCGGGCCGCAGGGCCGCGCTGGTGTTCGCCGGCGGCGTGCTGTCGGGGTCGGTCTTCTGGGCCTCGCTGGCCACGCTTGGCTTGTCCGCCGCACTGGTGGCCTGGTCCGGCTTCCTCAGCGTGGCGAAAGTCCTGGGTGGGCTGTATCTGCTCTGGCTGGCATTCAAGTCCGGCCGGGCAGCGCTGAAGCCGGCGTTCGGCAACCATGCGCCATCCGCCGCAGAGCTATCGAACAGACGGCTCTACCTGCGCGGCGCGCTGCTGCAATTCACCAATCCCAAGACGATCCTGGTTTGGATCTCCGTCGTGGCGCTGGCGTCGCCAGCTGGCGGCGGCTCGGCCCATATGCTGACCGTGGTTGCCGGGTGCCTGTCGATTGCGTTCTGCGTGTTTGGCGGCTATGCGCTGCTGTTTTCGACGGCGGTCGCACGGCGGCTCTACCTGTCACTGCGTCGTTGGCTGGACGGCTGCCTGGCCGTGGCCTTTGGCGTGGCGGGATACCGGCTGCTGACCTCGCGCTGAGGATCGCTGCGCGGAAATGAAGCCGGAAATAGAGCGGGTTCAGCCGCGCGCCTGACTCCCGGAGCCCGCAAGGGAAAGGAGATGATGGATCTGCGCCACGACGCCCGCGCCTTCGCCGACGGCCGAGGCCACGCGTTTCGTCGATCCTGAACGCACGTCGCCAATCGCGAAAACGCCCTCGACGCTGGTCTGGGAGGGGAGCGTTGGCACAAAGGCGTCCCCGAGATCGACGCCGGTCAGCACGAATCCGTTTGCATCGCGCGCCACGCTGCATTGCTGCAGCCACGAGGTATTCGGCTGGGCGCCGATAAAGACGAACAGATGATGTGTCGTCATGCTCCCCTCGATACCACCCGCGCCACGATAATGCACGCGCTCCAGGCGCTGGCCGCCTTCGAGCGCGGTGACTTCGACCCGCGTATGCAGCGTCACATTGGCAAGCGCGTTGATCCGTTCGATCAGGTAGTGCGACATGCTGCCGGCAAGGCTGGCGCCGCGAATGAACATGTGTACGTGCTCGGCGTGCGATGCCAGAAATACGACGGCCTGTCCCGCCGAATTGCCGCCGCCGAGCAGCAGCACCGGCTGCTTGCGGCACAGCCGGGCCTCGATCGGCGTTGCCCAGTAGTAGACGCCGCAGCGCTCGAAACGCTCCAGATCCGCGACGTCGGGGCGTCGATACTCGGCGCCGCTGGCGATGACGACGGTACGCGCGGTGATCCGACGATTGCCGGACAGTTCGGCAACGCGTGGATAGGTATCGCAGTGCAGCGCCGTGACCTCGCACGGAATGCCGATATGGGCGCCGAACTTCTGCGCCTGGATGAACGCGCGGTTCGCCAGCTCCTGTCCCGTAATGCCGGTGGGAAACCCCAGGTAGTTCTCGATGCGCGCGCTGGTGCCGGCCTGGCCGCCGGGGGCGCGACAGTCGAATACCGCAACGGACAGGCCATCGGACGCGGCGTAGACGGCCGCCGCAAGCCCCGCCGGGCCGGCACCGATAATCGCCACGTCATACATTTTCGCGGGATCGAAGTCGGGGGTCAGTCCCAGGCAGGACGCGAGCTGCTCCACGTCGGGGTTGTACAGCACGGCGCCGTTCGGGCAGACGACCAGTGGCAGGTCGTCGGGCTGCGGCGTCAGCCGTTGCAGGAGCGCAATCGCGTCGGCGTCGTGCTCCGCATCGATGGCCATGCTCGGAAACGCGTTGCGGCGCAGGAAATTCTGCAGCGCGACGAACCGGGCATCGCCGGTGGCCCCGACGATGACGACGCCGCGTCCACGCTCCATCGCCAGGGTTCGCCGCAGGATCAGGGCTCGCATGATCTTCTCGCCCAGATCCGCCTCGCTGACCATCATGGCGCTCAGCTCGTCGGGGCGGATCAGCAAGGCGTCCACATCCTCGATGACATGCGCATCGACCACCGCCGGCTTGTTCGACAACTGGGTGATATCCGACGTGAACTCTCCGCGCTGCCTGTAAGTGTGGATGACGCGCTTTGCGCTCAGTCCTTCGGGGGCCACAATCCGCACGCTGCCGGACAGGATCACGAACACGCCCGGGCAGAGGCTCCCCACGCGGTACAGGGATTCGCCCTTCGCGTAATGGCATGGGCTGCCGAAGCGGGAGGCGCGCTGGATCTCGTCCCCGGTAAGCACTGGGAACATCTGTGCGCGGCGAGGATGATCGCGCACACTGGGATCTTCATCGATGTCGTTGTCGGCCACGCCGCCGTCATCGATGCCCGCCGAGGGCTTGCCGTGCGTTGCGTTTCCGGACTCCGAAGCTCCACTCATCGCCTCATCTCCTCATCACCTTCCCGACTGCGCGCTCAAAGCCTGGTCACGTCGAGCACCGCCTGAGCGAACGCCGTTGGCGCTTCCTGTGGAAGGTTGTGGCCGATGCCACCCGTCAGGTCCCGATGCTCATACTTGCCAGTGAACTTGCTGCGGTAGGCGCCGGGCGGAGGATGTGGCGCGCCGTTGGCGTCGCCTTCCATGGTGATCGTAGGCACGCCGATGGTGGGCCCCGTCGCCAGCCGTTTCTCGACGTCGTCGTATTTGGCTTCGCCTTCGGCAAGGCCGAGTCGCCAGCGATAGTTGTGTACGCTAACGGCCACGTGATCGGGATTCCGGAACGCGGCGGCACTGCGTTCGAAGGTCGCGTCGTCGAACTTCCATCGTGGTGACGCCTGCTGCCAGATCAGCCGCGTGAAGTCGTGCGTGTATTTCTGGTAGCCATCGCGCCCACGGTCCGTCGCCAGGTAGAACTGATACCACCACTCCAGCTCGGCTGCGGGCGGCAACGGCAGCTTGCCCGCAGCCTGATTGCCGATCAGGTAGCCGCTCACCGCGACGAGCCCGTTGCAGCGCTCCGGCCACAGCGCGGCAATGATGTCGACCGTGCGCGCGCCCCAGTCGAAGCCCGCGAGGACGGCTTTCTGGATACGCAGCGCGTCCATCAGCGCGACGATGTCCTGCGCCACGGCCGCCGGTTGACCATTGCGCAAGGTATCGTTCGACAGGAAACGGGTCGAGCCATAACCGCGCAGATACGGAACAATCACGCGATAGCCGCGCGATGCCACCAGCGGCGCAACATCGACAAAGCTGTGAATGTCGTAAGGCCAGCCATGCAGCATGACGACTGCGGGGCCTTCAGCGGGGCCCGCCTCGGCATAGCCGACATTGAGCAGGCCCGCGTTGATTTGCCGGATCGCCGGGAAGGCCGTATGCGTACCTGGTGTCGTGGCGGGCAGCGGCGTGGTTTTCGCCTGGCCGGTCTGGGCCATGGCGGGAGTCAGCGCGCCGAACTGCGCGGCGGCCAGCGTCAGGGCAGCAGTGCCCAGGAAGTCTCGGCGGGGCCGATCGATATCGTCTGTCATTGTTTTCCCCTGTTTGCGCGGAATGCGGCGAACGGCAGCCCGATAGTCAATCTAGTCTTGCAACGATCATTTGCAAACCAGAAAGTGACGTGCACCGCGTGAAGCATTTGGCGTCGGCAAACGGAACAAGGCCGGGCAGGCCGCGATGCTAGTGGCGCGAACGCTTCGGCAGCTCGCTGGCGATGTCCATGATGGCGTCGGCGCCCGCCTTGCCCATCAGGGCCCTGGCTTCGGCTTGCGCGGTCGACCATGCTGGTGCGGCGCGGCGGAGCAGTGTCTTGCCTTGCGCGGTGACGGAAAGCGGGCGTGTACGGCCATCCTGCTCCGGCGTGCCTTCGGCGAGCCATCCCTGGGCCAGCAGCGGCTGCAGGTTGCGTGTCAGCGTCGAGCGGTCATGATGATTCCGGCGCCCAAGGTCCGCGCGACTGATCGGACCCAACTCGTGCACGAGCACGAGCAGCGTGAACTGCGGCGCGTTGATGCCAAATGGCCGCAGCGCCTGATCGTAAACGGTGGTCAGGACCCGGGAGATCTGCCGGGTTCGGGTGAACAGGCAGTTTCGCAGGATCTCGCCGCCCACCTTGTCGCCCTTGCTCTTCCAGGTATCTGAAGTCATGTCAGCCAATGTGTTGTACATGCAGCAATCCCGCCGGCGCAGGCCCGAGGGGGATCGCCGGATGACGGCTCGCCGCCGCGCATCGAAAGCACCAAGGAACGTATTTAAGGCGAAGGTGGTATCGCGTCTGTATGGCGGCCAGCCCGGTCTTGTCGTGAAGTGTGTCGACGCCGGCGCGGGATACAGACGCGTACAAAAAGGATCAATGAGGATCAATGCTTGTGCGGTTGTGAAGCCTTCAGATCTGGCACGTTGACGGAAACCGTCTCGGTGCCGAGGATCTTGTGGTTCGGATCGGCGAGTTCGAGCCGAAGCTTATGTGCACCCGGCGTCAGCCCCACCACGATGATGGGATCCTCGCTGGTATGGGCCCAGGTGCCCGGCGTGTTATCGACGGTCACGTGAAGGTGCCCGACACGCGGCGATAGCTCGACGGCGGTCTTGCCGAACACCGGCATGATGCGGAAATTCTCGGTCCGGAACTGCACGATGACGACGCCACGGGCCAGCGGTTCAGGCAGCGGCGGATACGGGATCAGCTTTGGCGCCGGTTCCGATTCGACCGGAAGAAGTGCGGGGGGGCGACCGGCATCCGATGCAGTCTGGGCGAAGGCCGTCACGCAGAATGCCGCACCAGCCACAGCGGCTGACACCTGTCTCAGTAGGGAGCGCATGATTCTTGTCCTTTCGCAGATGGGTTGCCTCGCGCGAGCCGAAATGGCCCCGCGCGTAAGTACAGAGTAGGCGTGCGACGGCGTCCCGGATGCGATAGGGCGCGGCAAAATGCGTCGTCAGGCGCAGTGAGTGGCCTATGGCGTCCAATTGCTTTCACCCTGAGCAAGGAAGAACCGCGCTCACATGCGCGCGAGAACGCCGCCGCGTAGCCCGCGGTGGCGTTTCAGGCACGAGCACCGCGCTTGCCGAGGTCGGACATGAACAGATGAAAGGTTTATCGCCGATTTCCGGGTAAGGCCGCAGGGCGCTCGCGCGTCATCCATTTCATCATTCGCTCCGTGATGGTTTGCTGGCCGTGGGGTGACCATCCGCGACCCACTGTTCGATACCACCCTCGAGATACGTGACCGTATGTCCCGCGTTCTCCAGCCGCGTGGCGCAGTCCTGGCCTACCTGATGGCCTCGGACGCAATAGACGACGACAGGTCGGGAGGCGTCGATGGCCGTGATCCAGCGTTCGATGTCGGCGGGATCGTGCCAGTGGGCGCCGATCAGGATTCTGGCACTGGCCTCGAAAGCCTCCGGGCGTCGCACATCGATCAACTGCACGGCGACCGGACCTTCCATCGTCGCGGCAAGCTCACTCGGGGAAATTGACTTGGGCATGTCCTGGCACCTCCGTCCTATTGCTGAGCCGCCGTCTCGAAACGAGCGAAGGCTCTTGGGAATCCTGACGGCAGCATAGGCGGTCGTGAACGACCGCTGCAATGCTGTAGAGATCGCTACAGGCAGAGTCGGCTGCTGGCGATTCCATCAAGAAAGAGCCCAAAAAAAGAGCGCTCGCATACCGAGAGCGCTCAAGAGGACTACGGTTGGCGGCAGGCACGATCGATGTCCCGCGGCAAGGATCGGCCTGCCCGGCGGCTACGTGCCGCCGCTGCGGCTACGTGCCGCCGCTGCGATCAGAACTTGTGGCGAATACCCAGCGCTGCCCCGAACTGATTGCTGTTGCCTTGCGACAGGAAATAGCCGTTGGCAAAGCTGATGGCCGAGGTGTCGAAGTTCAGGCCGGAATTCTTGGAGTAGGCCACGGTCAGGTACACGTCGGTGCGCTTGGAGAAGTTGTAGTCGGCAATGAACGATGCCTGCCACGGGTTCGGCAAGTTGGTGTTCGCCTGCGCGGCGCTGAGGCGAAGCGTCTTCAGGTTGTCGTAGTAGTACGCCGCCGTCAGGCCCAGCGCCGGGGTCACCTGGTAGTTGGCGCCGATCCAGTAGTAGTCGTCACGCAGCAGCGTGTTGCCCGCGGCGTCCTTGGTCTGGCCCCAGCGGTAACCCGCCATCAGCTTGGCCGGGCCAAACGCGTAGCTGGCCGCGGCGCCCGCCTTCCTGGCGGTCCCTTGATTGCCGACCGTCACGGCGGGATTCCACTGGTCATAGGCGATGGCCATGCCAAATGGACCGCCGTTGTAGGCCACGCCGGCACCGTAGCCGGCGTTGTCGCGGAAGTTGCCCGGCGTCTCTCCCGCGCCGCCACCGGCCAGCGGCGTGGTGCCGATGGCGCCCACGCCGGTACCGAAGGACCAGTGCGCTTCCGCCGTGACATCGCCGAGCTTGGCCGAATACTTCGCGGTGTTGTCCGAGCGGAAGTTCGTGCCCAGCTGCGCCACCACCGGTTCATACAGCGTCGCGTAGCCGGTCGGCGAGAAGTTCGCAAACAGGTCGAACATCGTCGTGTACTGGCGACCGAACGTCAGCTTGCCGAAGCGCGCATCCTGCAGGCCGAGGTAGGCCTGGCGTCCAAACAGCCGGCCGCCTTGCGACGACTTGCCATCGTCCAGCGTGAAGCCGCTTTCCAGCACGAACAGCGCCTGCAAGCCGCCACCCAGGTCTTCCACGCCGCGCAGGCCCCAACGCGAGCCGGACAGGCCGCCGCCGCCGGAGAGCGCGACACGGCTGCCGCCTGGTTGCTGCGTGATCGCGCCCGTGGTGGGATTCACGGTTGGTGCGCCGCGTGCCATATGGTTGACGTACTCGATCGGCACGTCGACAACCCCGTACAACGTCACACTCGATTGGGCGTGCGCCGATGCGGCGATCAGCACCGCCGACGCCAGAATGGATCTTTTCACTTTGTCTCCCGAATAATCGTTCTGATGCGCACGATGCGCATGCGCCATTCTGAAGTGTTCGGCAAATTGCGTTTATCCGTACGTCACACCGAATTGTCGATATGACATACATGGTGAATACCCCGAACTCATCATCCAACAGCCGGCAGCGAGCCCATTGACGCGCGATGGCAACAAAAAAAGCCGCGGCAATTTCTGCCGCGGCCTTGCTGAAACAACGCGTCGCCGGACGCGTCGCGCAGGGATTCAATGCCGTGTCATTCGGGCGTGATTCCGGCCTTGGCCACGACCTCCTTCCACGCACGGATGTCGTTGCGAATCACCTGCGAAAACTGCTCGGGCGAGTTAGGGGCCGACCACAGCAATCCCTGCTGCGCAAACGCCGACTGCAAGGCGGGCGCCTGCATGATCCGCGCAATCTCGCGATTGAGGCGGCTGACGATGTCGGGCGGTGTGCGTGGCGGCATGAAGAATCCATACCATCCGTCCAGATCGAAACTGAAGCCTTGCTCCTTCAGCGTCTTCACGTTCGGCAACTGGGGCGCGCGGTGCGTGCCGCTCATGGCGACGGGCACCAGCCGGCCAGACTGGATCAACGCCACCGGCGAGCGCGCATCGACGAAGGCGAGCTTCACCACGCCCCCTTGCAGGTCGGTAAGCAACTGCCCCATGGTCTTGTACGGGATATGCCGCATCCGGAGCCGGCTGTCATGGGCGATGGTCTCCATCGTCAGGTGCCCGGTGGAACCCACTCCCCAGGTGCCGTAGGCGATATCGGGATTGGCGCGCACGTAGTCGAGGAATCCGCCGAAGTCGCGCACGGGCACGCCGGCGGCGGCAACCAGCAAAACCCCGCCCGCACTGACCTGGATGACCGGGGTCAGATCCTTGAGCGTGTCGTAGGGTAGGGTGCGGCGCAGGGCGGCATTGACCGAGACCGCCGAGGCGTTGCTGAAGAGGATCGTGGTGCCGTCGGGCGCGGCCTTCGCGGCCAGATCGTTGCCGATGAGGCCGTTGGCGCCGGGCCGGTTGTCCACGATGACCGGTTGCCCCAGCGCCTTGGACAGCGGATCGGCAAACAGCCGCGCCATCAGGTCGGTGCCGGAGCCGGCGCCGCCGGGCACGATCATGCGCAGGGGCTGGGTGGGCCACGTTGGTGACGTCTGCGCCCAGGCCGGCAACGCGCCGGCCAATATCGACATTCCGCCAGCGGGCAGCACCCTGGCTAACCAGTCGCGTCGGTTCATTGTCATCTCCCGAGGGGCGAGTTGCGTGACTGCCGGGCAGCGCCCGGCCATGAGCGCCGCATCCTCAGGTCCGTTTCGGCGGCGGCTGGAAACCAAGGAAGGCGCGATTCCAGGTCGGGCTGATGACCAGTTCATTGACCGTGGCACGCATGGGCAGCGCAATCACGAAGTCCACCGCGGCGGCTACGTCTTCGGCCTGCAGCATGCGCGCGAGATCTTCCTCCGAGGGCGGCACGGGCCGGTTGACGAGGATGGGCGTCGCGGTTTCGCCGGGATAGATCGCGCAGGCACGAATCCCGTTTGCGCATTCCTCCATCGCCACCGACATGGTCATGGCGGCCATCGCGTGCTTGCTGGCGCCATAGGCGGCGCCGGTCAGCGACGACGCAAAGCGCCCGGCCCACGAGGAGATATTGATGATGGTGCCTTCGCCTTGCTCGCGCATGCCCGGCAATACCGCGTGCATGCAATAGAACGCGCCGTTCAGGTTGATATCGATGACCTGGTCCCAGTCGGCGGGCGTGAGCTTCGCCATCCTGCGGTTCACCACATTGATGCCGGCCGCGTTGACGAGAATATCGATCGCGCCGACGCGCTCCTGCAGATGCCGGCCCGCTGCCTCCACAGCCGCGCGGTCCGCCACGTCAAGGGGCAGCGCGATGATCCGCTCGTTCCCGCACTCGGCGGCCAGCGTCGCGATGGCGGGCTGGCTGCGCGCGGAGACCACCACCGTGGCGCCTGCCTCCCACAGGGAGAGCGCGCAGGCGCGGCCGATGCCGCTGGACCCGCCGGTGATCCAGGCGGTTTTTCCTTGCAGTGACTTCATGATGGAGTTTCCTTGCTTTGCATGAATGGGTGCGCGCCGATCGACGCTCGATGTCGCGGCGCGGGTGTCGATCAGTGCGTGGTCACGCCCATGATCTGGTTGACGTCGTAGATCGGCGGGCGAGGATGTTTCGCCCACGTCTCGGTCAGCAGGTAGCGCAATCGGAAGCTCTCCGGCACGTCCGTCAGCCCAGGCGTAAAGAGCCACAGCCGCAGCAGATGCCGCTTGCGATCCAGCTCGGCGTAATCCTCGTAGCTGGTGCGCGAATGCAGGATCACGTAGTTGTTCAGGAACTGCATGTCGCCCGGCGCGAGTTCCATGTCGATGCGGAAACGCGGGTCTTGCGTGTATGCGTCGAACTGGTCCAGCGCGGCGATGTCTTCCGGCGTCAGGCGCGGTGCTTCCGGAAAGCGCTGCGCGGTATTGATGAAGCTGCGGACATAGCGGTTGAACAGCCGCCCGCCGTGCCAGGAGAACACCTGCGTCATCGTGAACGGCGCCTGCCCGGGTGCCTCTTCGTGACGGCGATCGAAGGCAAAGGGCTGATACAAGCGGGCGAGCAGGTCCGGATGCGCGCGCTGCATGGCGTTGTGGATCGCCATGGAGCTGGCGATGCTGCTGACGCCGCCGGCCTTCGCGGTACGCAGGCAAAGCAGCCCGACCACATCGGCGCCATCGGTGTGGAACGGCAGCCGATGCCTCGACTGGTATCCGCGCGCGGTCATGTCGTCCTTGGGGTTCTTGCCGAGATCCCAGACATGCCCGAGCACATCGCCAAACGCGTTCTGCGCCACGGCCCGCCCCAGATGCATGCCGATGCCCCAGTAGATCGTGCCCGCGTCCATCTTCGAATAGCGGTCCATCGGCAAGCCGCGCAGCAATACGACACCCAGCCCGCGTTCCAGGCGATGGCGCAGATCGTCGAGCTTGACGGCGAGGCGTCCCAGCGGAAACGTGGCCTTGCCGATTGCAGGCACCACCAGGCCCAGCGACTTGGTATGGGCCAGCGCCGCGTCCAGTTGCGCGACGTCGTCATCGGTCAGCCACATGACCCATTGGGACTCGTTCGCGGCGAGGTCCGCCGCGGTCCAGGCGGCAGGAGTGTCCACGGGCTGCGGTACGGTCTTGTCGTGCACGGATTCCATCTTTGTCTCCTCGTTTTCGTGTCCTCGCCATGCATCGGCGGGTGAGGCCATTGTGCAAAGCGCGCGCCCGCATGACTAATGAAAACTCGTGCCTTTGACAAAACCAAAAGGTAATATCTCGCCGCCGCGCCAGCCCGCTGGTCGGCAGAATCCGCGCAAAACACGCGCTTTATCGGGATTTATATCTATGGACGCGATTGGTTTCCTTCGCACCGGACTGAAGCTGCGCCATCTCCGGCTGGTAATAGCGCTGGAGGAATACCGGCAGGTGGCGCGCGTGGCACTCGCCATGAACATCACGCAGCCCGCGGTATCGAAGGCGCTGGCGGAGGTCGAGGAAGGACTGGGATACCCCTTGTTCGTGCGGCAGCCGCGCGGCATCGAGCCGACGCCGCACGGGCTTTGCTTTGTTCGCTATGCGCAGTCGATCCTCGACGAACTGGATCGTGCCGGTGACGAACTGCTGGCGCTGGGGCAGGGGGCATCGGCGACGATCGCCGTGGGCGCCATGCCGGGCACCACGCTGTCACTGGCGCCGCGCATCGTCGCACTGGCCAAGGCACGCATGCCGACGCTGAACATCGCTGTGTACGAAGCGCCGATGGATATCCTCGTCGGGCAGTTGCGCACCGGGCGGCTCGATGTGGTGCTCGGCGCGCTATCGGAGCGGGCCACGCCGCAGGACGTCGAGCAACGTCACCTCTACGAGGAAATCCTGCGCGTGGTGGTGGGCCGTCAACACGTGCTTGCCGCGCGCGCGCAAGTGGCGTGGGCGGACCTGAAGGATTTCCCCTGGGTGCTCCCGCCGCGCACGGCACGGCTGCGGCAGAGCCTGGAGGTCGCGTTGCGGCGCATGAAGGTGGAATGCCCGCCGCACCACGTGGAAACGGTATCAGCGGGGCTGGTGCTGGGGCTGCTGGAAGAGATGCAGGCCGTGGCGGTGGTCACCGGCCGTCTGGCACGCACCTATGAGGCCCACGGGCTGGCGCACATCCTGCCGCTCGACATTCCCGGCGTGCTGCTGCCCATCTCGACCTTCACGCTGTCGGGCCGCGCGACGACGCCCGCCGTCGACGTGTTCCAGCATTGCGCGGAACTGGCCGTGGCGGGCTGACGCACAGCGACTAGTCCGGCTTGATGTCGTTGGCCTTCACCACGTTCGCCCAGGTGAGGTAGTCATGCTTCACCGTGCGCGCGAATTCGTCGGGGCTGGTCAGCGGCGGGTCCGGCATCATGTTGAGTTGCTGGAAACGCGTGGTCAGTGCCGGCGCGCGCAGGGCCTTGTTGATCTCCCGGTTCAGCGTGACGACGATATCGCGCGGCGTGCCCTTCGGCACGAACAGGCCATACCAGCCTTCGTTGCTCATGGGGAAGCCCTGCTCGGCCATCGTCGGCACGTCGGGGAAGGCCGGCGCGCGATGCTTGCCGGTGACGCCGAGCGCGCGGAGCTTGCCGCTCTTGACCAGCGGGACCGACGTCGTGATATCGACAAACGCGATCTTGAGCACGCCGCCTTGCAGGTCGGTCATGATCGGCGGCACGCCCTTGTAGGGCACGTGCACCAGGTTCACGCCAGCCAGTGTGTGAAGCTGGCTCATGGCGAGGTGGCCGCCCGAACCAACGCCCCAGCTGCCATAGGCATACTTGCCCGGACTCGCCTTGACGGCGGCAACGAACTCCTTGACGTTGCCGGCCGGAAAATCCGGCGTGACGACCAGCAGCACACCCCCTGATCCGATCTGCGCCACGGGCACCAGATCGTCGACGATGTTGTAAGGCAGCCGGGGCTGGATCGCCTGGTTCATCACGGTGGCGGAGGCACTGGCAAACAGCACGGTGTAGCCGTCGGGCTGCGCACGGACCACGTTGTCCACCGAGATCTGTCCGTTGGCGCCAGGCTTGTTGTCCACCACCACAGGCTGCCTGAGCGACTGGGAAATCTGCTCGGCGAACACGCGCGCCAGCACGTCCGGCCCGCTGCCGCCGGGACTCGGGATGACGAGGCGGATGGGCCGCGAGGGCCAGTTGTCCTGGGCAAGGGCGGGGCCCGCCGCCAGGACGGTCGCCGCGACCGCTGCGATCTTGCGTGCCAGCGTGGCATGGCGGGGCGAATGTCGTTTCATGTTGTCTCCTGGAGCGCACGCCATTTCTATGAATATCCGGCTATGGGAGGCGTGGTGCGCGAATTCTGCCCAGCCTTCGGGCGGGAGCACTAATGAATTAAACATCCGGAGCGATAAGCAAACGGTAATGCCAGCGCCGGGGCGCCGGCTCAGGCCCCGCCCGCGCGGTGCATGGCCAGGCGCGGACGCCGGCGTTGTCCGGTACGCAGCGTGCCGGGCGGCACGCCTTCCCAGCGCAGGAATGCCTTGTTGAATCCCGCCTGTGTCTTGAAGCCCAGCGCCCGCGCGATGTCGCCCACCGGCAATTCCGTGTTGGCCAGCAGGCGCCGCGCCAGCGTGTGGCGTTCCTCATCCAGCAACAACGCGAAGGACGTTCCGTGGTCCTGCAGATGGCGATGCAGGGTAAACCGGTGCACGGCGAACAGCGATGCCAGCCGGGTAGCCGTGCATTCGCCAAGCAGCATCAGGTCCCGTATCGCATGCCGCACCTGCCCGAGAAAGTCCGGGACCACGTGGGATTCCAGTTCGCTGAGGTAACGCACCACCGACGACTCCAGCGCCTCATCCGCGACGCCACAGCGCTGGTCGAGCGTGCCGGCGGCAAACGTGAACTCGTCGCGCGGCTGGCCGAACAGCACGTGCGGGCCGAAGTGCGAGGTGTACGGCCTCAGCGCGCCGGGAGGGGGACGGGACAGGTGCACCGCCGCGGGCATCCACGCCTTGCCCAGCAACAGCCGGAACAACTGGAGGTTGGCCGCCATGTACGCGGTCAGCAGGTCTTCGCGCCCGGCAAACGCACCCTCGATCTCGATCGAGAAAGCCGCATAGCCCTCGCGCACCGTCAGCGCCGTGTCGATGCCCCGATACCAGATGCGCCCGTAACGCAGGATGCCTTCCACGGCATCCCGGACCGTCCGGGAGGACAGCAGCAGCAATCGCAAGGGCCCGGCGTTCTCCATGTTGGCGCGCGCGCCCACCAGCACGCCCAGATGAGGGCAGGCGGCCGATTCCGCGGCGTCTTGCAGGATCGCCGCGCAGACGGGCAACGCCAGCGGCGCCATCGGTTCACCCAGCGTGGCGGTGGTTACGCCGTGCCGAGCCAGGATCGGCCAGGGGTCCTTGCGGAGTGCCTGAAGCGCCTCGACCACGCGCGCCAGCGTGCCGATGGGGACAGATCGAGCCTCGGGTTTCATGAGTTCAGGGTTTCCACCGAATGTGACATCAGTAAGTGAAGTAGTGACGCAAGGATAAACAAAAGACCTTGATGCCGTCCAGAATAGCTTCCCTGCCCCAATGCCGAAGGGCTGACTGACTCAGGAGACCACTCATGCATTTTCTCGACGACAGCTTGCTGCCCGAAAACCAGGAAAAACTGGTGATCCAGGTGGCGCCGTATGGCCCGCAATGGCTGCCCACCGACTCCGACGATATTCCGGTCAGCATGGACGCCCAGATCCAGAAGGCCGTCGATTGCTACAACGCAGGCGCCACCGTGCTGCACGTGCATGTCCGCGAAACCGACGGCAAGGGCTCCAAGCGTTTGTCGATGTTCAACGAGATGCTTGCCCGCCTGCGCGAGGCCGTGCCTGACATGGTCCTGCAGGTTGGCGGTTCGATCTCGTTCGCGCCGGAAGGCGAGGGCAAGGCGGCCGAGTGGCTGGACTACGACACGCGCCACATGCTTGCCGAACTGAATCCGAAGCCGGACCAGGTGACCATCGCCATCAACACCAGCCAGATGAACATCTGCGAGATGCTGACCGAGGACGACGTCAAGGGCACCATCCTCGAAAAGCCCGAGTACGTGAAGGCGTACAGCGAAATGGTGGTCGATTCCAAGCCGTCGTTCTTCATTGAACACCTGGAGCGCCTGACCAGGGCCGGCATCCAGCCGCACTTCATGCTCGGGCACGTGGCGCAGCTCGAAACCGTCGAGCGCCTGATCCGCAAGGGCCTGTATCGCGGTCCGCTGGTGCTCAACTACGTTGCCATCGGTGGCGGCGCGGCTGGACTGCACCCGGCCGACATGATCGAGTTCGTGCGCCGCACGCCGGACGGCGCGGTGCTGACGATCGAAAGCGCGATGCGCGCGGTGCTGCCGATGAACGCGATGGCCATCGCCATGGGCCTGCATGTGCGCGTCGGCATCGAAGACAACCTGTGGGGCCGCAAGGGCGAGCGCATGACCTCGGTGAAGCAGATCGAGCAGACGGTGCGACTGGCCCGCGAGCTGGGTCGCGAAGTGGCCGACGGCAAGGATGCGCGCCGTATCTACAAGATCGACGAGTGGTACGACAGCAGCGACGAGACCATCCGCAACCTCGGCATGGCGCCGAACCGCAAGCCGGGCCAGCGCGGCTTCACCGTGCCGGGCACGGTGTAACGCCGGGCACCGCAGTCAGCAACGGCACGCCGGGCAGCATCGTCGGCGTGCCGTTTGCACTTGGCGGGAGTGGCCGAGGCAGTTGCCACGGACTCGCCACAGAGAGATAAAGATCATGAAACTTGCCAACAAGATTGCGCTGGTCACGGGCGTCGGGCCCGGACTTGGGCAGGGCGTGGCCGTGGCGCTGGCGCGTGAAGGCGCCGACCTGGTGATTTGCGACGTCAATCCCGCATCGCTTGCCGCCGCGCGGGAAGCGGTGCTCGCCGAAGGCCGGCGCTGCCTGTCGGTGGTCTGCGACGTGTCATCCAGCGAGGACGTTGCCCAGATGTTCGCGCAGGCCCGAGCCGAGTTCGGCACCGTCCATATCCTGGTCAACAACGCCGCGTTGACCCCGAATCGTCCTGCCGACGCCGCGCGCCGCAACAAGCTGTACGACTACAACAACCTGCCGGTGCCGCGCGCGTCGCTGGGTTTCACGCGCGAGATCACCGACGAGGAATGGCACCGCTGCTGGGGCGTCAACGTGCACGGCACCTTCTACTGCACGCGCGAGGCGCTGAAGCTGATGGAGCCGCAGCGCGAGGGCCGCATCATCAATCTCGCTTCCATCGCCGGCATTTCCGCGCTGAGTGCGCACAGCCCGCACTATTCCGCCACCAAGGGCGCGGTGGTCGCGTTCACGCGATCGGTGGCGCACGAAGTCGCAGGCGCCAACGTCCTGGTCAACTGCGTCGCGCCCGGTGGCGTCGCCACGCCCGCCTTCGATGACTATCTCGAAAAGATCGGCGACGAGGCACGCAATCGCCTGTGGCAGGGCTGCCCGCTCGGCCGCCTCGGCAGCATCGACGAGTATGCCTCCCTGATCACCTACCTTGCCGGCGACCACTACCTCGTCGGGCAGGTGATCAGCCCGAACGGCGGCGCCGTGATTTGAGCCGCCTCACGAAATCGACGAACACGCATCAGACCATGCAACAAAATCTCTTTCCGCACTACAAGGCCCTGCGCGATTCTGGCGTGCTCGGCAGCGAACTGGACCCGCTCACGGAGTGGGACCCCCACTGGATCGCTTCCTGGGTCGTGCTGGCCCGCGACGCGAATGCCGAAGGCGTGCTCGATCCCAAGCTGGTCGCGCTGATCCGCCTCAATATCGACGTGACCGCCACCCATCTGTACCAGCCGGGAGTATCCCGCCACGTCCGCGAGGCCATTCGCGTAGGCGCCACCCGTGCGGAAATCCTGGAAGTCTTCAAGCTGGCCAGCGTTGTGGGCATCCACGCCTGCGCGGTCGGCGTGCCGGCGCTTGCCGAGGAACTGGCGCGCGCGGGCATTCCCGACGAGCCGGTGGCAGCCGGCGCCACGCCGGTGTGCGATGCGGTCCGCGCCAACGGCATGTTCAACCCGCTGTGGGAAACGCTGTATCGCTGGGATCCGCAATATCTCGAGAAATTCCTAGCCATGGGGTTCGGCCTTTGGCGCGACAATATCCTGCCGCCGCTGTGGATCGAGTTTCTCTGCATCGCGGGCGATGCCGCCATCACCCATATGTACGGGCACGGCACGCAACGCCATATCGAAGCGGCACTCAAGCTGGGCGCTACCCGCGAACAGATCCTCGCGGTGCTCAAAATTGTCAGCCTGCAGGGCATCGAAGCCTGCGAACTGGCGGTGCCCATGCTCGATCAGGCGTGCCGGTCCGTCGAAGAGGGTCGTTGAGCCGACTGCGCTTTTCTCGTCATGATTCGCCCGGCGCCCGCATGCCAACGGGCGGCGAGCGCCACCATCGCCCCATGGAACGTCCAGGAGCCTGCAGTGCAACCACTGGCCCAACTCTCTCCCACCACATCTCAAGCCGACGATGCCGGCACGCTGGCCGCCATCTACCGCAAGATCATGTGGCGGCTGCTCCCGTTCCTGTTCTGCGCCTACGTGCTGAACACCATCGACCGGATCAATATCTCCTTCGCCAAGCTGCGCATGGCGAGCGACCTTGGCCTCACCGATGCCGCCTACGGCATTGGCGCGGCGGCCTTCTTCGCCGGCTATATCCTGTTTGAAGTGCCGAGCAATCTCTATATGCAGCGCATCGGCGCGCGGCTGACCCTCACGCGCATCATGATCCTGTGGGGCCTGGCGACCATCGCCACCAGCCAGGTCAGTTCGCCCACGGGGCTCTACGTGGCCCGTTTCCTGCTGGGCGTCGCCGAAGCCGGCTTCTTCCCCGGCGTCATCCTGTACCTGACCTACTGGTTCCCGGCCGCCCGGCGCTGGCGCATCACGTCGCTGTTCCTGATGTCCGGCACGATCGCCGGCATGATCAGCGGTCCGCTGGCGGCCGCGATCATGTTGCATCTCGATGGCTGGCTGGGACTGCGGGACTGGCAAGTGCTGTTCGTGGTGGAAGGCATTCCGGCGATGGTGCTCGGCGTGCTGGCCTATCGCTGGCTCGTGGATGGCCCGGATCGTGCGGCATGGCTGAGCCCCGCCGAAAAGGCCTTGCTGCATGGCGATCTGGCCACCGAGGCGCCAGCCGCGCATCACGGCGGGATCAGGGCGCTGCTGAAGGACCTGCGCGTTTACGCGCTCGGCCTCACGTTCCTGACGATCTACGCCGCCACCAACACCATCGCCTACTGGATGCCAACCCTGATCCATGACTTCGGCCAGACACAGGTCACGCGCATCGGCTGGATTTCCAGCCTGCCCTACGTGCTCGGCCTGACCGGGATGTTCGCGCTGGCGCGCAGCTCGGACCGGCACCTCGAACGGCGCTGGCACGTCGCCGGCACCATGTTCGTGGCGGCGGCGAGCTTTGCACTGATGGTGGCCTTGCGTGGTGACCTGGTGTATTCGGTACTTTGCATGACCATCGGCGCGGCAGCCTGCCTGGCCGCGCTGCCGGTGTTCTGGACGGTGCCGCCTGCCTACCTTCGCGCGGACCAGGCCCCCGCGGGGATCGCATTCATCAGCAGCCTTGGTGGCCTTGCGGCCATGCTCAGCCCGATAGCGGTGGGTGCGATCAAGACCCGCACGGGCGACCTGTACCTGGCGTTCCAGCTCATCGCCGTGCTGTTGTCGATCGGTGGCCTGGTGCTGCTCCTGACTATTCCGGCCCGGTTGCTGGCGGACAAACGGCGCGGCCAGGGGGCAGTCGGCGCGGCGTAAAGACATATCGGGCCGCTCCGCCATGTCGTCATGGCGGAGCGGCGCACTGGCCCCGCGTCTGGCCGTCGATAGCAAGGGTCTGGCCAACACGACAGGCCGCTGTCGGCTATTCTCAGAGCGATGCACCCTTTGAGAGGCCGATCCCATGAATACCGAGCATATTGAAATTCCCGGAAGCCACGGCAGCAAGCTGTCGAGCCGTCTGGACTTGCCAAGCGGTCCGGTCCGCGCCTACGCACTGATCGCGCACTGCTTCACCTGCGGCAAGGACAGTCTGGCCTCCTCCCGCATCGCCCGCGCACTGACCAGTCATGGCATTGCCGTGATGCGCATCGATTTCACCGGCATCGGCAGCAGCGACGGGGATTTTGCCAGCACGAACTTCTCCTCGAACGTTGCCGATCTGCGCGCGGTTGCGCAGTTCATGCGCGACCAGGACCGCGCCCCGACCCTGCTGATCGGCCATAGCCTCGGCGGCGCCGCCGTGCTGAGCGTCGCCAAACATATCCCGGAAGTCCGCGCGGTGATCACCATCGCGGCCCCCAGCGATCCCGGGCATGTGGTCGGCCTGTTTGGCGACAACGTGGCACGCATCCAGGAGGAAGGTGCCGTCGATGTCCGCCTTGCGGGCCGTCCCTTCCGTATCACGCGCCAGTTCCTCGAGGACGTCGGCAATCAGCGCCTGCTCGATGATGTCGCCAACCTGGATCGTCCGCTGCTGGTTCTGCATTCGCCGCAGGACACGACGGTCGGCGTGGAAAACGGCCTGCAGATCTTCGCGGCGGCGCGTCAGGCCAAGAGCTTCATGGCGCTGGATGGCGCCGACCATCTCTTGATCGACAAGTCGGCGGCGGCCTATGCCGCTGACCTCCTGCTGGCCTGGTCACGGCGCTATCTGCCTCCGGAGGCCGAGCCCGCCGCGCCGGAAGTGGTGGTCCCCGACGGCACCGTCCTCGTCGCGGAAAACCACCTGGGCCGTTACCAGCAGTCCATCAGGGTCGCCGGGCATCAGCTTGTCGCGGATGAGCCGGCCGCAGTAGGGGGCACTGGCGTCGGCCCGGGTCCCTATGACTTCCTGCTCGCTGCACTCGGCGCATGCACCTCCATGACACTGCGCATGTACGCCGAGCGCAAGGAACTACCGCTGGAACATGTCTCCGTTGCGCTGCGGCATGCAAAGATTCACGCGCAGGACTGTGCGACTTGCGACACGAAGGAAGGCCGGGTCGACCGGATCGAACGTCAGATCAGCTTGCGCGGCCCGCTAACGCCGGAGCAGCGCACGGCGTTGCTGGGCATTGCCGATCGGTGCCCGGTGCATCGCACACTCCAGTCCGAGGTGAGTATTGTGACGTCGGCAGACACGTCGGACGAGGCTCTGGACAATCCGTCGGGGCCATAACGGCGCAGACCGAACGGGGGCAGGGGCAGCGGCAGACGGTTGCCGAAAGCTGCCGCGCCATGATTGCGGCATGTTCGCGGAATGCGTCGCGCAGTGCGTCCCGGACTGAGCGCGCGTGGCGCTCGCGGTCGCGCGTGCCGTGCAGCGCCTGCACGCGTACCACGATATCGAGGAGCGTCGCCAGCACCGGCGCCGCAGCCACCAGCGCGCCGGAACCTTTGGCAAACAGCCCGGCATGCCGGAGCGCCTCGGACTCCGGCATGCGCCGGCCAATGGCCTGCAGGGCTGCCCCCAGCATCCTGGCAAGCGCGCCGGCTTCACGCGATGCGGCTTCCAGGCCGCCTGCAATCGGCGTGGCGGCCTGGTTCAGCAGACGTGTGAATCGCCACCGGGGCTCGGGAGGCGGTGGCAGCGCCTCCAGTGCGTTCGCCAGCATCGGCGCCATGCTGACGCCCGGGACGTCATCGCATCGCATGAGTACGGTGGCACGGCACGCGCACGACCATTCGCATGCTTCCACCTGAATTGTTTGCCACTGCGCAGCCACTGGCCCGGCGATCTGGCTGACTGTCTCGTCGAAGAAGGCGCGGGCCTGCTGGCCATTCATCGAAAGATCGATACGCGCCATCGCCTGCGCGGCATGGGCAAGCACCGTCGAGGCCAACTGCTGCCGCCAGAACGCCCTCAGCGCGCGCAGGCGCCCCGCGTCGGCATGTGGCGCCTCGTCTGGTGACGAGAACAGCGTGGTTGCACCGTACACCCAGATTCGCTGGCGGCAATGCGCGAGGGCGAGCGCGTTCCGAAACGCATGGACGAGTTGCGTTCGCAGCGTCGTTTGCCACAGCGCTTCAGCGGCTTCCCGGCGAACAAGGATCTGGCAAAGCCATCGTTCCGACATCCACGCCGCACCGATGGAGAGGGCGGTGGTGACGGCGGGCTGCCAGGGCACGTCGGGCAGCAGTTCGGCCCATGCCCAACTGGCCAGCACGGCCGCGAGCGTGGACGAGACGCTGCAGAGCACGATATCCAGGTATTTGCGCCAAGGCGCCCGGCCGGGCGCGCGACGGACACCGCCAGCGACGCGCGGCCATGGCATGGGCGCTGTGGGCGGCGCTGGATGTTTGGCCGGGTCGCCCCCGGGCTGCAGGATGTCCGCCATCTGATGCGTCGTGTCGCCGATGCCGTGATCCTCCAGCAGGCGCCGCCAGCACGCTTCCAGATCGGTGTGCAAGCGTGTGCCGCGAAACAGCACCTCGACCATTCCCGGTACGGCGTCGTGCGCATGCTGAAACCGTATGGACAGCAGCCGCAGCACATGCCGGCGGACGCGACGATGGGCAAGCGTGGAAGGAATTGAAGGGCTGTGCTGCATGGAGATCGCCCGATGACAGATGGCGGTAAGGTGAATCTAGCAGCCCGTCGCGTGCCATCGCCACGGCAACGTGGCACCAGTTTCGGCCGACGGCCCGTGCGCCTCGGCCAAGGGCAAAGTCAGCCGGGAAACGGGTCGCCTCCTGACCGATTCCATGCCAACGTTGGCGCAGGATGCCGCCGGTTGGCACAGGCGATGCGTGGCACTACTGCTAGAGTCCATGGCGTCTACAGGCAACAAGATAGGAAGGAACCGAATCGATGAACTGGACACTGGAAGAGATGGCTGCGCAAGCCGCGCGCACATTGCGCGACGGCGAGTTCGTGGACCTGGGGTCGGGTATGCCGACGACCCTCGTCGCGCATATTCCCGATGACGTGGAGCTATGGGTGCACCTGCAGGAGCCCCGGGCAGGCATGACCGTCTATCCGACCGACGACTACATGGATGCCGGCTTCATCGCCGCAGGGCAGGAAGGCGCAGCGCACGAGCGGCGGCCGACGACTTACCACTCGACCGCGTCCTTTGCCGCGATGTCGAGCACGCACGCGGATGTTGCCGTGGTGGAAGTGACGCACGCGGAGGCATTGCAAGACGCCGTCGCCAGCGCAGTCATCAGCGTTGGCGCCAGGCGTGTGCTGGCCATGCTCGCATCGCCGCAGGCGCTGGACCGGCTTCAGGGTTCCGGATACGGCGTGCCGGTGCGGATCCTCACCCCCGTGGTCGTCGCCGACGTGACTCCCCAAGGCTTGCGCATCCTGGCGGCTGCCGAAGGCTTCGCATCACAACACGTGCAAAACGGGGAGGACATGCTGGAAGGCCGATAGGTCCATGCCGCGCCATGCCGGCGACGGCATGGCAGCGACTACGCGGGATGCTGTGGACGTCCCCGCGTAAACGGGCCGAAAGCGCCGGCATGAACGTCGCGACTGAAATGCTCCAACCAGTCCGATTCGTCACCGATCAGGTATTCGCGCTCGATGTTGTTGGACAACCGCCGCACCGTCAGCCAGCCTTGCAGCCCATAGATCTCATCGGACCTCGGGTCGGTGGTGTCGATTTCGATCAGTACGAAGTCGTGGTGCGGCAGGCCATGTCGCTCCAGCAGCGACAGGAACCGGGAATGTTCGTCCGCGTCGATCAATTCCATGATGCATATCCTTCAGAGTGCGTGGCGACACCGCGTCGCCATCTGGTACCTGTCACTCTAGCAATCGCCTGTCGCTGATTGAAGGCCGGCAACCGTCATTTCCGTGCCAACTGCACGGCGGTTCCGGCCGGATCCTGCATCAGAACGTATAGCGCACGGCGGTCAGCGCCAGCACCGAGGTGCGGCGCTCCACGATCGGGCTCTGCGCCGCGTTGCCGATCAACGTGGACACGGTTAGGCTGTTCATCAGCGACCAGTGGCGATCGAAGCGATGCCGCCATGCCAGTCCAACGTCTGCGGCAAATGGTCCACCCCGCATCCCATACTCCTGGAATCCCGATCGGGCGGACTGCCCGGCATCGACGCCGAAGTAGCTCTGGTTGTACCGTCCGTTGCCGAGCAACAGCCCCCCGCTCACGACGATCTCGTCAAGCGGCCCCTGATAGGCGATGTACCTGACCGTGGCGTTGCCCATGACGCCGCGTTCGCGATGGGTTAGCGGGATATCCACGGTGCCGGATACGGAGAGACGATCTGTCACCGCGTAGCCGAGCATCAGGCGATTGACCACCGAGCCGCGGATCTTGCCCATGCCTGCCAGGTGATCGGAGCCTGGCAAGTCCGCGCGATTGTGGTCCTCCCGGCCGAGCGCGTAAGCCAGGGCCGCCGACCCGAAGATGCCCGTGGAGGACGAGAAGCGATAGCCAAGGCCATCGGGAAAGGAGGCAAACAAGCCGTTCTCGGCCTGGGCGGAGAGCAGCGGTGCGATGACCGGACGGTAGTCCTTGCTGCCCAGATATCGGGGCGCAACGCCCCCGGCCAGGCCGATGCTGACACTGCTGCCGCCGGATTGTGCGTCATCGGTAGTGGTGCGCGCGAAGGTGGCTGCAAAGGTCGAGCTTGCAACGGGAATCAGAAGTAGGGCGAGGGTGCGCATGTGGGCGGCTGAGTTGGAAAAGTCGCCCACTGTATGAGGCCGGAATCGGCAAGTCTGTCGCGATTCCGTCTGGAGTTGTCGCAATCTGTGACTCGTCCGTGCGCACCCTGGCAAGTGCATTGACCTGCGGCGCCGCTATGTCCGCATCAGCCTGCAACGTCCTCGGTAGTCATCTGCCGAGCAACCAGCGTCGCCACATGCCGCCCCTGGAACTCGGCCAGCGCCAGTTCCCGCTCGCTCGGCATCCGCTCGCCCATCATGCCGGCGATGGTGGCCGCACCGTAGGGCGAGCCACCGCGCGTTTCGCTGATGTCCCGCAACTCGGGCGCCGTGTACGGCAAACCGACGATGACCATGCCGTGATGGATGAGGTTGTGCCAGAACGAGGTGATGGTGGTCTCCTGCCCGCCGCCGGTGCCGGTGGACGTGAAGACGCTCGCGAACTTGCCGACCAGCGCATTGCGCATCCACAGCGCGCCGGTCGTATCGAGGAACTGGCGCATCTGGGCGGCCATGTTGCCGAAGCGGGTCGGCGTGCCAAAGAGGATGGCGTCATAGGCCTCCAGCTCGTCCGGCGTGGCAATCGGCGCGGGCTGGTCGAGCTTGAAGCCATGACGCACGGCGGTCTCATGCGGCACCGTCTCGGGCACGCGCCGGATCGCGACTTCCGTCGCGGCAACAGAGGCGGCGCCACGGGCAATCGCGTTAGCCATCAGCTCGACATGGCCGTAGGTGGAGTAGTACAGAACAAGGATCTTCTTCATATTGGCAAGACGAAATCGTTGGAGGTGCGCAGCGAGGCATCTGGTGCCCGCGCCAGGCCGGTGCCAGTCTATGTGGGCACGGGTGCAACGACGCGCCAACATGGCGTCGATACCGGCCAATGCCGCGATCTGGCTGAAGGCTGCACCGTCTTGGCTGACGCGGCGCAATATCAGTGCCTATGATCGCCAGGTCAATTACGCTTGCACGAGGCTGGTCATGCTATCGCCACAACTGGACGACATCGTTCATCTTCTTCAGACGCACAACGCTCGCCTCGCAAGCGAGCCATCCGTGCTGCAACTCCGCGAGCATGCCGATGCCCTCTACGACGCCCTCGACATTCCACAAGGCGTGCGATTTATCGACGGCGACGAAGTGCACGGCACGTGGACGACCTTCCACGGGGCGCGCCGCAATCAGGCCATCCTTTACCTGCACGGCGGTGGCTATGTCATGCATACCCCGCAGCAGTATCGGACGCTGACGGCTGCGCTGGCGCTGGAAACGCAGCGCGAAGTGTTCGCCGTCGACTATCGCCGTGCGCCGGAGCATCCGTTCCCCTATGCGCTCCACGATGCATTCAACGCCTACAAGTGGCTCCATGACCGGCTGGGCGAAGACCCGTCGATCGTCATCGCCGGGGATTCCGCGGGCGGCGGCCTGGCGGTCGCGTTGATGCTGATGTGCGATCAGCACGGCATGCCGATGCCGCGCGGCGCCTTCCTGATCTCGCCGTGGACCGATCTCAGCCTGAGTGCGGAATCTATCCGCTCGCGTGCGGCGCTGGATCCGATCGTCTCGGAAGCGGGGCTCCGGTTCTTTGCGCGAAGCTACCTGCAGGAACACCAGGACCCCCACCATCCGCTGGCGTCGCCACTCTTCGGCGACCTGGTCGGGCTGCCACCGATGCTGATTCACGTCGGCGGCAACGAGGCGTTGCTCGATGATGCGACGCGGCTCGCCGCGCGTGCCGCCGCAGCGGGCGTGGATACCTCGCTCAAGGTGTGGCCGTCGATGTTCCATGAATGGCATATGTGGCACACGCGCCTGCCGGAAGCCCGCGCGGCCGTGATGGAAGGCGCCGCGTTTATCCGCGCGCGCTTCGACGCCTGAGTGATGGAAATGGAATCGCTGGTTGCGGGCGTCACGCAGGAACCCATACGCCCCCTGCACCCCACAAGTCCCATACGCATTCCTATCCGCATCACACCGGGCAGGCCGGGGTTCAGCCGCATCGCGTGCGGCGATGCAGCGCACCCGCTCGACGCAACCGGTGCATTGAGAGCGCAACTTGCGCTCGCGTTTGTGCTGGAGAACATCCTTGGCCTGCCGCAGTGCATCGCGTACGGCATGCAGCTTGCCAATGTCGAGGTCAAGACCGATGTGGCGATGGCCTGCGCGCTGGCGATGGAGTCCACATTGTGCTTTCTCGGCATGGATGCGCGGATCGACCCCACAAACAAGGAATCAGATCATGATTGAACTCCGGCGGCTGGATGGCCCGGCCGGCACCGAGATCCTCGAAGTCAGCTGCATCGGCTACACGCCCGATGACGTGTTCACGCGCTTCGTTCGCATCAAGGTCAGCATGGAAAACCTCCTGCCGGCCGCGTCCATCCTGCAAACACCCCACACATCGGCGTCGGGAGAGGTCGGATTGCGATGGTGCGTCGGGCTTGGCGAGAGCCCCCGCTACCTCACACTGATCCGCGCAGCGCTGGATGTGCTGGGGCTCAGGTATCGCGATGGGGCGATGGGCCAACCGTCGAACCGCGGGAGAGAACTCAAGTGAACGCGCCCGCTAACACGCCGATGGCGGTCGAAAAGATTCTCTTGCTCAGGGACCCTCGTGATCTCGAAGCCATGCTCAAATGGCTCGATGCGGCCTGGGCGGATCTCTACAACCCCTTTTCGCTGCGCTATGACGAACTGATCGGCAGCGGCATGGCAGCGAGCGTATCCACCTGCCTGTCGACGGCCGTGCTGGAGGTGTCGATCGACGACCCCGGCAGCTGCGGAAACAAGGCGCGCATCCGGATTGTCGCGCGCAGCACTGCCGCTCCGACGCCCGACCGGCTGCGTTGCCTCGATGATGTGGTGACCACCGTCTTCCTCCAGCACGTGGCTTCGGCGTTCGCCTTCGACGTCGAAGCCAATGCCCCCGCGTCCACGCCGCGATGAAAGTCGCCGTGCTCGCTTTTCCCGGCATCCACATGCTCGATCTGGTTGGCCCGATCGACGTCTTCAACGAGGCGGCGCGGCAGGCCGGCACTCCCGGCGCGTATCGCTTCGAGATCATCTCCGCCGCGCCCGGGCCGCTCACCGCTTCCAACGGCATGCAGGTCACGCCCGACGCCACGCTGGCGACCAGCAGCCGGGACATCGACACCTTGCTGGTCGCCGGCAATCCGTTATCGGACTCGAAGACGGACGACAGGCTCGTGCAAGCGTGGCTGCATCGCCATGCCAGTACAGCGCGACGAATCGGCACCGTGTGCGCCGGGACGCTGCTGCTGGCGAAGGCCGGCCCGCTCGACGGCAAGCGCGCCACGGCACACTGGCGCGCAACGCCGCGGCTGGCGCGTGCGTTCCCGACCGTCAACGTGGAGCCCGATCAGATCTATGTGAAGGACGGCAGCATCTACACGTCTGCGGGCGTGACGGCGGCGCTCGACCTGGCACTTTCCATGGTGGAAGAAGACTTCGGGCGTGCGGTTGCGCTCGGTGTGGCGCGCGAGTTCGTCATGTTTCTGAAGCGCCCCGGGGGGCAATCGCAATTCAGCGCCCATCTGGCCGCGCAGACGGCGGAACGGAGCGCGATACGGGAGACCCAGAACTGGGTGATCGAGAACCTGGAGATGCCGATGTCCGTGGATTGCCTTGCTGTCCATGCCGGCATGAGCACACGGAATTTCTCGCGCGTGTTCAAGCAAGAGTGCCAGGTCACGCCCGCCGATTTCGTCGAGGGCGCCCGGGTCGATGCCGCGCGCAGGCTGCTCGAAGAAACACGCAACCCGCTCAAGCGCGTGGCGGCGCTGACGGGATTTTGCGACCCCAACGGCCTGCGGCGTGCGTTCGTGCGTCGGCTCGGGGTGTCGCCGGGAGAATACCGGCGGCGCTTCCGCGTCGCCGCGTAGCGGCCGGAAGGGTCGAAATTGCCGGAACAGGAACCCATCACATGTACGTCAAAGTCAACGGCATCGACATCCACGTCGAGATACAAGGCGCCGGCGCGCCGCTCGTGCTGGTCCACGGGCTGGGCGCGAGTCTTCGGGTCTGGCAAGCGGACGTCGCGCGCTATGCGCCGCATTTCCGCTTGATGACCTACGATGCGCGCGGCCACGGCAAGTCCTCGCGCCCCGCACGCTATACGCTGCAGGACCATATCGAGGACCTGAGAGCGCTGCTGGATACGATGGGCGATGGGCCGGTCACGCTGCTGGGCGCGTCGATGGGTAGCTACATCGCGCAGGGCCTCGCGTCGCGCTATCCGGCTAGCGTCAGCAAGCTGGTGCTCGTGGCGCCGAAATGCCACGGCGCGACATCGTCCTCGGCCCGAATACTGGCCGAGCATGCCGATGCCGTCGCCGGCATGACGCATCGCGAGCGACAGGCCTTCCTGCTCGACAAGGCGTTTTCATCGGCCGCGCCTGCCTCGGTCCGGGAGGCGGTTCTGGCCTTGGAACTGTCCGACCTCCTGGATGAGCAGGCGATGGCCGCCGCCAGCGACGCGCTGGCAGGCTTCGATTTCCGGCAGATGCTGCCACGGGTCAGTGCGAGCACGCTGGTGATTTGCGGGCGTGATGACATCCTCAATCCGCCCCAGGCGGCGCAGGAATGCGCGGCGCTGATTCCTGACTGTCGATACGTCGAGATCGCCGACGCTGGCCACTTCCCCGGCGCGGAAGCACCGGATCGCTACTACGCGGCGCTCGATGCGTTCCTTGGAGTGCCATCCCGGCCGTAGGTGCCGGAAGAATGGCCGCGCGCCACCCTTCGCGGCCATACGCCATCCGAAAGGGGACTCCGATAATCGAAGCACCACGGCTCGCTTTCTCATCCGGGAAGCGGCGCGCGTGTTTCGTTACTGGAGGACCCCATGAAAAGCGAAGTAGTGCTGTATCACGACGGCTGCAAGGTCTGCCTTGCAGTGGTCGATGCGATGACCGGCCTGATTGACAGTGACCGCCATGACCTGACGGTCATCAACCTCGCCGCCAGCCACGCGCTGACCGCGCAGGCGGAAGCGGCCGGCGTCAAGCGCCTGCCCAGTCTGGTCATCGACGGGAAGGTGATCGAGGTCCAGCCGCATGCACCGGTGGCAGAGTTCCGCGAGGAGCCGATGCCGCAATGAAATCGAGTCGACTTCCTCTCTACATTTTTGCGGCGATGCTGCTCGGCGTGATCGTCGGTGCCAGCCTCCACCATACGCTGACCCCGGACGACGCACGGTCGGTCAGCGGCTACCTCTCCATCCTGAGCGATATCTTCCTGCGGCTGATCAAGATGATCATTGCCCCGCTGGTCTTCGCGACCCTCGTGGGTGGCATCGCCGGCATGGGCGATGGCCGCGCCGTGGGCCGCATCGGTCTGAAGGCCATGTCCTGGTTCCTCCTGGCCTCCATCGTGTCGTTGCTGCTGGGGCTGGTGATGGCGAACCTGCTCGCACCCGGCGAGGGCATGAACCTGCCGCTGCCGGCCGCGGATGCCGGCACGGGCGTGAAAACCGCCGGCCTCAACCTGCGCGACTTCATCGGCCACATGTTCCCGAAGAGCGTGGTGGAAGCGATGGCGACCAACGAGATCCTGCAGATCGTGGTGTTCTCGCTGTTCTTTGGCGTGGCGCTGGGGCGACTGAAGGATGGTGCAGGGCAGCCGGTGCTGCGTTCCATCGAGGGCATCGGGCAGGTCATGCTCGGGCTGACCAACACGGTCATGGCGTTTGCGCCGGCAGGCGTCTTCGGCGCCGTGTCATCGGTGATCGCCACGCAGGGGCTCGGCGTCCTGCTCGTCTATGGGAAGTTGCTGGGCAGTGTCTATCTGTCGCTGGCGATTCTTTGGGTGGGGTTGATCGCGGCGGGCTACCTGTTCCTTGGCCGCCGGGTATTCGCGCTGCTGCGGGACATCCGGGAGCCGCTGCTGGTGGGTTTTGCGACGGCGAGCAGCGAATCCGCGTACCCGAAGCTGATGGCGCACCTGACACGCTTTGGCGTCAGCGAGCGCATCGTCAGCTTCGTGCTGCCACTCGGCTATTCCTTCAACCTGGATGGGTCGATCATGTACACGTCGTTCGCGGCGCTGTTCGTGGCACAGGTATACGGCGTGCAGCTATCGGTGAGCCAGCAGATCACCATGCTGCTGGTCCTGCTGGTCACCAGCAAGGGGATTGCGGGCGTTCCCCGCGCGTCGCTGGTGGTCGTCGCGGCGGTGTTGCCGATGTTTGGCTTGCCGGAAGCCGGGATCCTGCTGGTACTTGGCATCGACCACGTGCTCGACATGGCGCGCACGGTCACCAACGTCCTCGGCAACGCGCTGGCGACGGCCGTCGTCGCCAGAAGCGAAGGAGCGCTTGCGCGATCTTCGGACCCGGCCGATGCGCGCGGTGCCGGACAGGTCGGCTATTCATGATCTGACGACGCGCGTGCAGCCCCAATGAAAAAGCGGCCACCTTGCGTGGCTGCTTCGACATGGATGCAACCGGTATGAGTCAGGATACGGTCGGCGAAACCAGCTTCAGCCCGATCACCCCGCAGAGAATCAGCGCGATGCAGGCGATCCGCGCGGCGGAAGCCGATTCGCCGAGGACCAGCATGCCGATCAGCGCGGTGCCTGCCGCGCCGATCCCAGTCCACACCGCATAGGCGGTGCCCACGGGCAGCGTGCGCAGTGAAAGGGTCAGCAGAAAGATGCTTGTGATGCCGGTCACCACGGCATAGGCACTGGGCCACGGACGGCTGAAGCCGGCGGACCACTTCATGCCGAAGGCAAACGCGATTTCAAGCAGCCCGGCGATGGCGAGCAGGATCCAGGGCATGGCAAAACTCCAGAAGAGCAGGAAAGGAAAGATAAGAGGCCCCGGGGAGGGGGCCTCTGCGTTGCGAATGTGTGGATTCGTCAGCCGACCAGCAGGCGATGCGTGAAGAGCCGGTGCAGCGTGCGGATGAACAGCACAAGGATCGCCACGCTGAGGAGGAACAGGATGACGCCTGCCAGCAGCGTCAGCACCCAGGTATTGGCGTACATCGCGTACTTCAGCGCGGCATTCGACAACGCGGCCATGGGGAAGCTGATGGCCCACCACGATGCGGCAAACGGAATCGACCGCCGGAAGACCTTGAACGACAGCGCGACGAAGAGGAACAGGCCGAAGTAGAACAGCAACGCCGCGAACATATCCACGTGCTGGGTGACGTTGACGTATGCGAGGAAGCCCACTTCGAACGGCGCGATCATGATGATCAGCGACGGCACCATGCCGTTTGGCAGCGGGTCGTGATGCACGACGCGCGAGAAGATCATCGTGAAGAAGACCAGCGCGACCATCGTGCCGACGGAGAGTGCGAACATGTTGACCTCGTGCGCCCACGCCATGGGCATCGTGCCGCCCGCGACGGCGATGTCCAGCGTGGCAACGCCGGGAATCAGCCAGGCCGGTGCGGCGTGGGCGGGGTCCTCCTTGCCGCGGAACAGGCGCCCCGCGATCACGAAGGTCAACCCGATGGTCAGGATCGTGCCGATTGTCCACACCACTTGCCCCACGGCCTCGCTGTACACGCCGACGACGGAGGAGAGCAGCAGGATGGCGATGGTGACCGTTCCGAAGAAGTTGCCGGAGATCGGGTGAGTGAACTCCGCCTTGACGGTGGCGGGGTAGCGCCGCCATTTCGTGAGGTAGCCGGCGGCCAGCGCGAAGAAGGTGCCGAGGGCCACGAGGCCGATGACTTCGGAAATGATCGGATCGGCGCCAAACACCTTCTGCGCGCCGCGCCATGCCAGGGAGAGCCCGGAGAGGCCCATCACGGCGCCGAAAAGATTGACGGGAAGATGCTTGACCGAACTGCGTGGATGCGGTGCATGTACCGCGGTGGTGGAGGCGCTGCTCATGATGTTCTCGCTGTGTCCTTCGGGTTGGCCAACCGCTCCCGGGTGGCCGGAGTTGCAGTGCGATGCCGGCGCTGCCGGTATCGGGTCACCCGATTATGGGATGCAGGGGCCTGGACCGAAAGCACGCCGATGGTGCAGTGACGGCCAAACTGGGGGACGCATAAGCCAGCCCGAAGAGGGGCCCGGGATCGGCACCTACCGGGGCCCGGACGCTTCGACGCGCGAGATACTTCTATACAACTTGGCGCGTATCCGGCCGCTATGCTGGCGCACCCTTTTTTCGTTCACAAGGAGTCGCCGGATGTTGCGTCTTGTATGGGTGGCCATCGCCACCGCAATGCTGTCAGCGTGCGTCATCGCACCGCCCCGGGAAGATCATCGCCACGACCACCAACGGTGGGAACATCGCGATTGGGACCGCGATCGTCGCTAGCCTGGCGACCGGGGCAGCGCCGGGCTGCCCCAGGCGGTGGGGCTCAGCAGATAGCCCTCGCCCCATACCGTCTTGATGCGCTCGGGGTGCGCCAGGTCGTCCTCGAAGCGCCGGCGCAAGCGGTGGATATAGTTGTCGACGGTTCGGTCGAAGCCATCGAAACCGAAGCCCCGCAGCGCTTTCAGTATCTCGTCCCGGCTCATCACCGTCCCGGCATGCCTCGCCAGCACCACCAGCAGGTTGAATTCCTTGGTGCGTAGCGCGACCGGCGTATTGCGCCAGATGACACGCCGGTCACGCACGCGGATTTCCAGCGCGCCGAGGCGCAACGCATCCTCCTCCACCATTGGCGCGGCCGACTGGGTGCGTCGGAGCAGCGCGCGCACGCGTGCCAGCAGCAGACGAGGAGAGAAGGGCTTGGCCAGGAAATCGTCGGCACCGATCTCCAGCCCCAGGATCTGGTCGAAGGGGTCCGTGCGTGCGGAAAGCATCAACACGGGGACGGGCGAGACGCCGCGCAGCTGACGGCAGACTTCCATGCCATCCAGCCCGGGCAAACCGAGGTCGAGGATCACCAGCTCAGGCTGCTGCGCACGGAATGCCGGCAGCGCTTCATCGCCGCGCGGGCAAACCGACGTGCAGATGCCAAAGTCACGCAGATAGCTGGCGACGCTGGCGGCGACGCGCGCATCATCTTCCACCATCAGGATCCGGTGCGTAATGGCGCGTGATTCGGCAAGTTCAGTGGGCGTGATCTCACGGGGCGATGCCGTGAGGATCGTGTTATCGGACATGTGGAGAGAAAAAGAGCGGTCCACGAGGGACCGCTTTGGAAGCAGTTGAACGCGCCAGGCGAGCCCCGCATGCTGACAGGCAGGCGGCGGCCGGTACCGGGGAGGAACACGCGGGCCGCACTTGACGGAGTGACAAGTTGCCTGCTGCGCTGGCGCGGTCGATACGTGCGGGTCTGCGCGCATCGACACAAACACTTTACCGATTCCCGTTCGCTGGCGTCGGCCAAGCTAAGCGCGGAAACGGCCAGCCCTCCGGGTGTTGGGTCGGAGCCATCGCGCACTTGGCGCATGTTGGCCCGCACCCGACACCCGTTCCGGATTTTCTGCGAATTGGCGCGCAAATTGCGTCAGCCCCGGCACATCTGGCCGCTGCATCCATTTGGCACGGCACGTGCGTATATGGGAAGGAACGCCCAGCGCGTTCCTACTCCCCATCCCAATCGGAGCACTGCCATGTCTCGCAAGTTCGTCACCACGTTTTTCTCCGCTGCCGTCTTTGCCGGCACATTCCTCGCTGGCGCCGCCCATGCCTCGGGCCCGCGCGACAGCACCTTCGCCGGCGACAAGTACGGCTACAACTTCCGCATCGACACCCGTGATGTGTTCAGCGATGGCGCACGCGCTGGTCGCTTCGACACCTTCAGCGAAGGCGCGCGCGACATCGCACCCGCCACGCGCGAGATCAACAACGCACGTTCGCTGGCCGGCATGGACCGCAGTGGCGTATCGGCCGAACCGTCGCGCATGATCGACGTCTTCACGGACGGCGCACTGGCCGGCATGGACCGCAGCGGCGTATCAGCCGAGCCGTCGCGCAAGATGGACGTCTTCACCGACGGCGCGCTGGCCGGCATGGATCGCAGCGGTGTTTCGGCCGAGCCGTCGCGCAAGATGGATGTCTTCACCGACGGCGCGCTGGCCGGCATGGACCGCAGTGGCGTATCGGCCGAGCCGTCGCGCAAGTTCGATGTCTTCACGGATGGTCAGATCGCCTGAACTCGTCAGCCGCGCTTCCCACTGTGGCACCGGATCCTCGTCTTCTTGCCTATAGTGAAACGCCAACGACCACCTGGCGACAGTACCCGGAGAGAACCGACGCGAGGCAGCCTGGATGATGCTGCCTGCGCAATGTCGGTTCTCTCGCGTCGTTTGTGGTGGCGATCGTGACGCAACGTCACCTGTTCAAACCGAGGATCCGAAATGGCCAAGAACAACCCCGCACAGCAGATCTTTCTGGAACGCCGTACGCCCGCCTACTGGAGGGTCACGATCAATCACCCTCCCTTCAATATCTTTGGTCCTGACAGCATCCCGCAATTGAATGAAGTCATCACCGCGCTCGAGGCCGACAAGGAGCTCAGGGTCGTGGTGTTCGAAAGTGCCGTGCCCGGCTTCTTCCTGACGCACTATGACTTCACGCGTGATCTTGAAGAGTCGACGAGCATGGCACCAGGGCCGACGGGCCTGCATCCGCTGCCCGACATGCTGGTACGCCTGAGCCGGGCGCCGGTGGTGTCCATCGTGTCGATTCGCGGCCGGGCGACCGGCGTGGGCAGCGAGCTGGCGCTGGCCAGCGATATGCGCTTCGCGAGCCGGGAGAAGGCGATTCTGTCGCAATGGGAGGTGGGCGCCGCGCTCGTCCCGGGTGGCGGGCCGATGGCGCGGTTGCCGCGCCTGATGGGGCGCGGCCGCGCGCTTGAGGTGCTGCTGGGCGCCGACGATATCAATGGCGACATCGCGGAGCGGTACGGCTATGTGAATCGCGCGTTGCCGGACGCCGAGCTGGACGCGTTCGTCGAGGCGCTGGCCGTACGGATCGCCGGGTTCGACAAGGAAGCCATCGCCGAGGTCAAACGGCTGGTCGATCACGCCAGCTTGCCCCCCACCGCCGATATCCGCCAGGAATGGGATGCTTTCATTGCTTCCGTCAATCGCCCGCAGGGGCAACGGAAGGTGGGCGAGTTGATGAAGCTCGGCTTGCAGGAAAACGCGGACGTCGAGGCGCGGCTTGGCTACTACACCAGCACGCTGGGACGCTGACGGATTCGCTGCGATGCCGCGTGGCATGAGGCGCGGCAGGAAGTGGGGCATGAACGGCCCCTGATCGGGCGACGCGGGGGCAGGGGGCCTGCCGCGCCGATCACCCGATGTGGCCCCGGACCTCGTCCGGGGGCCGCGTCAGCCTTTTGACTGCTGGGCGGCCATTTCAATCATGGCCGCGACCTCTTTGGGGTGCGATTCATAGACCGAATGGCTGGCGCCGTCGATTTCCACCTTGTGGCTATGGGCGCGCGCCGCATACATCCGCTCAAGGTCCGGATTGATGATCCGGTCGGCCTTGGCGACCATATACCAGCTTGGCTTGACCTTCCAGGCCGGGTTCGCGATCTGGGCGGTGAACACCTGCGCCGCCGTGGGCATCTGCGCATGGGCTTCATATGCCGCTTGCTCGGGCGGCAGATCGGCAGCGAAGTCGGCAGGAAAATCCTTCGGGTTCAGGAAGAGGAAATCATCGGGCGTCTTCACGACTGCCTTGGTCAGGTTCGGCCACTTCTTGCCATTGCCGACTTCGGTCTCGCCAGCGTCGAGGGCGTGCGCCGCGATGTAGACCAGCGACGCCACATGGGGGTCATTCCCGGCCTCGGTGATGATCGCCCCGCCGTAGCTGTGGCCCACCAGTACGCACGGGCCGTCCTGGCGATCGAGGATGCGTTTGGTTGCGGCCACATCGCCCTCGAACGATGTCAGCGGCTCCTGGACCAGCGTGACGTGGTAGCCGTCCCTGGTGAGGATGTCGTAGACGGGCTTCCAGCCAGACCCATCGACAAATGCGCCGTGGACCAGTACGACATTCTTTACCGGAGCGGCCATTGCCGGAACGGCAACGCCCAGTGAGAGTAGGGCGCCGATTGCCGAGGCGAGGCGAAGAAGGCTTGGCTTCATGGTGGTTTCCTAGCTTGGGGCGGATCAGGGTCCGCCGGGTATCCGGGCACAGTCGAAAAATGGATGCGTGGGGAGGTTCTCGCCGCTGCAGCGGGTCCCATCGTCGATGCCGCGTTCCGCGTCTGCGGATGGCGACGGCAAGGCGACCGGGACGCGCGGCGTGCAGCGGCGCGGGTGCGCCAGTTACGCGCCGTAGTAGAACGGGCTGCGCACGTCGTCGATGCGGTAGTGGGGGGTGGTGCTCTTCGGCATGCTGACGGCAGCCTGCATTTGGCCCGACATCGGCGCTTGCGTGGTCGCCACGGCATTCTTGCCGGCTGCGGCGGCGGCATCTTCCGCCGCGATCTTGGCTTCCGCCGCCTGGATATCCGCGGGATAGGTCGAGTCGTCGCCGACGCCCGGGTGGTAGCCGGCCTGCTCCACGCGGATCAGATCGGCGCGCACTTCGGCGCGGGTCACCGGGCCTTGCGTGCTTTGTGCGAAGGACGCGACCGGTGCGACCAGTGCGATGGAGATCAGAAGGGTGCGGGTGAGTGCGTTCATGATGGATTACCTCTTTGAGTTGGATTCGCCCGGAATCGCCGGGTCAGCTACGCTTTCATCATGTTGGTGAAGCGTTGCACCTAGTTTTGGCTTTGAGCACTGACCTCACTCTGTCTATTTCATTACGATCCTGTCATTCTTGGATCGAGCGGTTCGCGCGCGCGTGTGCAGGCAGCGGCCATGAAGATCGTTTGCCGCCACATGGAGGCGGTCGGCGACCCGATGGCGGCCACAGCCCTTCGCCGATGGCGGTGGCCCGGCGTGGAATAAATCGTGGCCATCGTGCGTTTAGTCAGACGGACCATCGTTCTTCTGTCGAGGGAAGCATCGTGAGCGATCCGCCACTCCGGTTGGGGCATGCCCAGAGGCGCAGGATCGCCGGACCGCTGTTTGCCACGCTGTTTGTTGCGTTGTTCGCCATCGTCCCCACTGCATTCGCAGCGGAGGTGGCGCTGATCGACCCGGCCCGACCCGCCGAAAAGGAAGCGCCGCTCGATCAGTACGTGCTGGCGCCGCAGCACTCAAGCGTCACATTCGATGTGGACGCCTTCACGCATTCCCGTATCCGCATGCGCTTTGGACGCATGCGTGCACAACTCGAAGGCACTCGCGCGGGTCTGGACGCAGGACGCGTTACCGTGACGATCGACGCCGCAAGCGTGGAGGCGCGCCCGCGCTTCCTCTCTCCGATCATCCGGGGTGGCGGCATGCTGGATGTGGAGCGCTATCCGGAGATCCGCTTTGTCAGTACGCGGTTTGAAAGAGCGGAAGAAGGCGGCGGATGGCTGCTCGGCGATCTCACCATCCGCGACATCACGCGCCAGGTGCGCCTTCGCGTCGCGCCGGGCGACGGCATCGGCAGCCCATTGCGCGGCGGCACGCTTGCGTTTTCCGCTGCCGGCGAAGTCAGTCGGCGCGAGTTTGGTTTTTCGGCATGGTTCCCCACTGTTGGTGACGCCGTGCACATGAATATCCAGGTCGAGTTCGTGCTTGGGCCGTGATGGAGTTGGCAGTACTACCGGGGGTTTCGACGGGGGTTTCCGCAGTACGACACGGGAGAACATCATGTCGATTCGAATAGTCGCGGCATGGCTTGCCGCGTTCCTGCTTGCCGCGTTCTTCATTGCGGCGTGTGGCGGAGGCGAGGACGACTCCGGCACCACGTTCGCACAGGCGCCCGGTCCGGGATCGGCCGGCGGGGCGTTGGTCGGTGGCCCATCGTCGGGGGCCTCCGCTCCGTTTGTCCCGGCGCCGACGACCGGCGCAGGCGGGTCGGGATCGGGATCAGGGGGCGGCATGTAGCGCGGACCGTCGGGATCGGTCGAAAGCGGCGGGATCACAGCGCGTAGCCGTGATCTCCCGCAGGCCGCTCATGCCCGTTTGATTTCGCGGATGCCCTTGCCCAGGCGACGGCGCAGCAGCGTCCGCAGGGTCACGCCGTCGGCATAGCCCACCATGTCGGCAATCCTGTCGACGCTGTTGGTGCTCGTCTTCAGCAGATGCACCGCGCGCTCGATACGCAGGTCTTGCACGTAGGAGACCGGCGTCTTGCCCAATACCTCCCGGATGCGCCGCGCCAGCGTGCGTTTGCTGGTGGCCAGCTCGCTGGCCGCGTCGTCCAGGCGGAAGCCCTTGTCCAGATGCGCGCGGGCCCAGCGATCAAAGCGCTCGACCAGCGGGTCGGCGTGCGACAGATGATCCGCGATGATGTAGGCCGATTGCGAGGGTCGCGAGTCCACGACGAGGTAGCTGGCCACCAGCGCAGCGAGTTCCGGACTGGTCTGGCGGATCAGCCACAGGGTCATGTCGATGTGGCTGAATGCCGCGCCGGCCGTCACGAACTGCCCGGAGTTGACGATCATATGGCTGGTGTCGAGCCGCACGCCCGGATAGCGCTGCCGGAACAGCGGCGCCAGCCACCACGTGGTGGTGGCATCGTGCTGGTTCAGCAGGCCGCTTTCCGCGAGCACGAAGGTGCCGATACACGCCGCGGCGATGCGCGTGCCGGCATCGGCCCAGTCACGCAGCGCGGCCGCGGCCTCGGCAACGTCCGGCCGGTCCAGGGCCTGCTGCAGCGCGTCGGGCATCTTGTAGCCCAACGCGGGCACGATCACCAGATCGGGCGGCGGGCAGTCGACGGCCCGGAGCACCGGCACACCCATCCCCAGCGCGCTTTTCACCCGGCGCCGCGTGCCCACCACGGAAACCTGGAAGGGCGGCCCCGGCCAGGCTTGCAGCGCCGACAGTTCATTGGCCGTCGCCAGTGCATCCAGCACGATGGCAAGGCCCGTATCGAAGACCCCGTCAAGGGCCAGGACCGTGATATTCATGGCGAGATCGATACCAAAGTTGTCAATCTTGCCAGCATCCCAGAGGCGTGCGCGGCTGTAAAGTGAATCCCGTCGCAGCCATTGCGATTCACTCCCCAAGGAGACTCACCATGATCAAGTACGCACTGTTCGCCCGTCTGGAAGCAAAGCCCGGCAAGGAATCGGAAGTCGCCGCGCTGCTTGAGACGGGCCTGAAGCTGGCGAATCAGGAAGCCACCACGCCCATCTGGTTCGCGTTGAAGTTGTCGGCGCGCACGTTCGGCGTTTTCGACGCCTTCACGGACGAGGCGGGTCGCCAGGCCCACCTGGCGGGACCGATCGCTCAGGCCCTGATGGCGAAGGCCGACGAGTTGTTCACGCAGCCGCCGAGCATCGAGAAGATCGACGTGCTGGGCTTGAAGAATCAACCCGCGTAACCACCACGGCCGGCAGGGCTGCCCTTGAAACACTCACTGGATCTGAGCCAATAACATGTACGAAAAAGTGCTGGTCGCAGGCTGGGGCGATATGGACTTCAACGCCCACATGCGCAATACCGCCTATCTGGACAAGGCCGCGGATGTGCGGATGATGTACTTCTCAAGCTGCGGCTTCTCGATGAGCGAGTTCATGCGCATCAGGCTGGGCCCGGTGGTGATGAAGGACGAGATCGAGTATTTCCGCGAGTTCCAGCTACTCGACGACGTCCGCATTACCTTGAGCCTTGCCGGGCTTTCCGATGACGGCAGCCGCATGACGCTGCGCAACGACTTCTATCGCCAGGGCACGCTGGCGGCGCGCGTCACATCGACGGCGGGCTGGCTCGATCTGAACCGGCGCAAGCTGGTTTGTCCCCCGGAGGCGCTTATGCAAGCCTTGCGGGAACTGGCCCGGAGCGAGGATTTTGTCGTGTTGCCGGATAGCAGCCGCTGACGTGCCGAGGCTCGCCGCTCGTTGATCCATGCGTGAGCGGTCGAGCCTCGCCAGATGCGGGTCGCCGGGGTGGCGGCCCGTCGACCCTATAGCAGATCGAGTGCGGTCAACAAGGACGTAGCCAGCGCGAACAGCAGTCCGGTGGCGCCGAGGCGCTCGTAGACGATGCCGAACTTCTCGCGGCGCTTCTGCGACGGGTAGGTTGCGCTAAGTCCGCTTTCCTCGATCGACGACAGCGGCACTTGCACGTAGCGAAACGCCTTGGCCGTGAATCGCTTGTAGTACTGGATGACGAAGTCCAGGTCGGAGTAGATCCGCCACTTCTCTTCGTAGCGCAGGTCGCACACACGGAAGGCCATGGCCTGATGGCAGGCATGGATCACGCCGGCGCGCAGCCGGCTCAATGGCGCCGCCGGCTCCAGGCCGCGCGGGCTGATGTTGTCGCCGTAGATCAGCCACGGCGTTTCGCCCTGCCGGGCGCTGCGCACGACCGTGGACAGCGCATCGGGTGTGGCGAAGCAGTCGCCCGAATTCATGAACACCGCCCATTCGCCGGTGGCAAGGTTCAACCCCTTGTTCATGGCGGGATACACGCCGCCATCCGGCTCGCTGACGAAGACGTCGATCTCGGCCTGGCGCGTGCGCGCCAGCTCGACGGAGCCATCCGAGGAACCGCCGTCGATGACGAGATACTCGAGCACATAGTCATCGCGGCTCTGCATCTGCACGCTGTCCATGGTGCGGCTCAGGCCGTCACGATTGTTGAAATTGATGGTGATGACAGAGATTCGGGTCATAGCTTGCATTCCAGGCGCACAAACGTGATGAATAAACCGCGCTTCCGACAAAAAATGACGCCTGGTGGCAGGTGGGGGCCTGACACTTTTTTTTTCGACTGAGCTTTGGATTTACCGACTACAGCGTGTCTTTTCGACAGCAAAGGCTCTCACACCGCCCCTTATGGTTATGTGGGCCAACGCACGAAGTCATCGTGGTGTCGTGTCGGCGTGACAGATCGCCGCGAAGGGGGGATGTTGCTGGCCTGCGCTAGCCGGCCACCAGCGACGACCATCCCGTGCCGGGTGTGAAGTCGGCGCGGCACGGGCGGCCGTCGGGCAAGACCGCGAAGACCATCGCCCGCTCGCCTTGCGTGACCACGGTGGCACCGGCGAGCGGGCTGACGGACGTGTAGGCATCGATCGCGATCAATGGCGTCCAGGCGGCGCCCGGGGTCAGCGAGAGAAATGCGGCATGAAGCAGGCCCTCCGCGCTGACGGCGGCCACCACCAGCGTGTCGCCCGGCAGCATGGCGAGTCCCACTTGGCCTTCCTGTGCGAAGGCGGGTGCCAGGCCGACCGGCGTCAGCGCTTCGAACAGCAAGGGCTGCAAGCCGAAACCGCACGCGTAGAGAAGACCGTCCGTCCCCACCGCCACGGCCGCCACGCCACCAAGGTTGTTGGCCAGACCGGGCTTGACGCCGGGCTGCATCGCGATTTCCGACTGTGCGGCCACGCCTTCGTGCCAGAACGTGGTGTGGCCGTCCGGACCCGGCACACCGGCCATCCAGCGCAACGCGCCGCCATCGTCGATGGCCACCACGTCGAGCATGCCCGGTTTGCGCACCACCATCACGGGCCCCGGCGTACGACGGTAGGTGCTGAGCGCGTCGAGATCCACCGGGTCGGAAAAATCATGATCGCCCATCACGGTGGCGTCGTAGTCCACCACCACCAGCCGTCCGTTCGGCGTGATGCCGGCGACGGTCGTGATCTCGTTGACAGGATGACCTGCCGCGAGGTCATAGCCCGGCGCCAGGGTGCCGATCGGTGTGCGCAGGCGTGCGATGTCGCCGGTGTTGCCGAGGGTGTCCCAGTAGTAGTAGCGCAGCGAGCCGTCCGCGCCGGTGATCAGCACCTCGAATACGGTGCGCAGCAGCGGCGCTATTTCGAGCGACAACAGCACCGCGGGCTGGGCGTCCGAGAGCGCGAACGCCTTGCCCGGTGGCTGCGGCAATTCCGGGCCGAGACCGAACAGCGCGGACCACGTGCGCAGGCTCAGCCGGTCGTCGGCGCCAAGCTGCACGATGATGGCGCTGTCGCCCGCCACCGGCACGGCGGCGGGTGCGGGCAGGATGCGCGGCCACCCCATGTAGGCGGCGATCTTGCGCAGATCCGGCATGCCGCCGATGCCGCCACCGGGGTCCGGGCCGGCCGGCGTGCAGAGCTTTGAATTACGGAACAACGCGCGGATGTCGGTCGGAGACAGGCACTGTCCGTCCCGGGCGGCCGCGCACATGCCCTGGATCGCGCACACCACGCCGGCGATGACCGCCGACGCGCCCGAGGTGCCGCCGAAATCCCGATACGGATAGGCGGCGTTGTCGTAGGGCGCGTGTGCCTTGTCGAAGTCGGCAAAGCAATCGACGCGCGCGCCAAAGCTGGAACCGCGCTTCCACGGCGGCACCACCGCGTCGGGGGTGACGGCCGGCCGGTCCTGTATCGCGCCGCCCACCATGATCGCCAGTGAATCCCGGTAGCTGGCCTTCACTGGATTGAAGTGATCGCACTCCTGGCGGTTATCCATGTCGACCCCGGCATTGCCTGCCGGCTCGACCACCGTGATGCCAAAGAACACCAGCAATTCGATAGCCGTCTGCACTTGCCGTGAGAGTTCCACCGGCAGCGCCGGATCGTCGTCGTTGTGCACCATCCACGGCCGGGCACTCGCCAGTTCGATCAGGACGACGCCGCCGGGCCGCGCGGCGTCGCCGGCAACGCGCAAGGCCCGGGCCGTGTCGCCCTGGCCGTCCGCGCGCATATCCGTCACCAGATAGCCGTCGGCATCGGGCGTGATGCCGACGATGCCGCCGCCGTTATCGCTCGCCAGCACCACGCCCATCGCGGACGTACCGTGGTCGATGTACTTCTGGGCCTGGGTGGCGGCGCCGAACACGGAGAACGGCGTGATCCGTGCGGTCGCCAGGTCCTCGTGTGAGGTATTCCAGCCGTGCTCCAGATCTGCCACGCGCACACCGCGCCCGGTGCCGCCGGGCACACGCCAGGCATAGCGCGCATCCACGCCGCGTGGCGCGGGCCGCAATTGCAATGCCACCAGTGTTTCCGAATTGGTGCCATAGGCGACGCGGCTCGCCGGATAGCGGTCCTGCCGCGGCTCGGCCCACTCGACGAACGGCAACGCCTGCAACAGCGCGGTCAGCCCCTCGGCGTCGGCGGCATCGCAGACCACCCGATACCAAGCGAACGGATCGGGGGGCTCCACGCCTTGCATGCGCGCGGTGTCCACCATGTCGGCCAGCACGGGCACGTCTTCGTCCGCGAATCCCGGATCGAGCCGCAGGTCGGGATAGGTGGCGGCAAGATCGTCCCAGTAGGGTTTCAAATCGCCCAGGGATTGCTCGGCCCCGCTGGCATAGGGCAGCACAAACCCATCCAGCAGTTTCACGTCGATCCACGTATCAGCCATGACTGTCTCCGGGCGGCACGACGTCCTCGGTCATGACGTCGAAGCGCAAGTGAGAGACCGGCGGGCCCGCCAGCGGCGTGCGGCTGCGCTCGATCCACAGCACCGGCCTGCCGTGGGTGTCGCGAGCCAGCCGCGCACGGCGCCGCAAGGCCACGCCGCTGCTGGCGATGGCTTCGGCGGCTATCTCGTGGCCGCGCCCGAAGCCCGGCCCCGATGGCCCGCCGATCAGGCGCGAGACCGGACCGGGCCGCACACGCGGCATGGCCCCGGTGAGGTCCGCCACGATGCCTTGTTGCCAGTCGCCGTAGAGCCCATCGGGATGCGTGCGTCGATAGGGATGCCAGTGCGCGGGCAAGGTGGTGGATGGCAGGTAGCGAAACCGACGCGTGCCCGTGCGCGTGGTCTCGCGGACTGCGGCATCCGTCTTGTCGTCGGGCAACAGCACGCGACCGTCAGCGCGCAACTCCACCGCCCACGCCGCGTTGGCGTCTTCGTCGATCCCCAGCGATACGTCGTCCAGCAGCGGTCCGGCGTGAGGCGCCACGGCCACCGGCCAGATCAGCAGCGCGCCGGCGTCCAGCCCGGCCGTGTGAAACAGCGACCAAGCCTGCGGCCCGTCCACCGGCGGCGGCGCCAGCGGCCAGGTGTCGCCGAAGCTATCGCGCACCACGGCCTGGCGAATGGTGACGAGCACGCCGGACGAGGGCGATGCCGTGCCCCCGGCACCCGGCAGCGGCGATGGCACGGGAATCCAGAACCAGTCGTCGGCATGCGCCAGCGCCACGTCCAGCAATAGCGCCGTGCCAAGGTGCGAGCGGTCGGGCGAGAAGGCACCGATGTCCACCGCCTGATCTTCGATCTGCCACCAGCGCGGGTTGGGTGCGCCCGGGTAGGACAGGCGGCTGGCCAGCACGTGTCGCGCCGGTGGCGGTTCTGCCGGCGTGCCGCCGGTCGGGCGCAAGACCGAGCCGCCGCCATCGGCGGAAAACCAGTCCAGGTCCCCGCCATCGTGCTCGCGGATTTCCAGCCGGCGCGATCCCGCGCTAAAGCGGGCGTCATGCGTCAGCCGGCGGGCAGACCAGTTGTCGGCGGGCGGCGAGGGCACCTCCGCCCACAGCGCATGGCCCGCCAGCACGCCGGCCGTGAAGATGGCGCGCCCGTCGAGCGTGCCGGACAACGCCTCATAGGGCGGCGGCAGGTCGCCAAAGCGCAGCGTCGCCAGCCTTTGCGGCGACAGTGCGGCGAGCAATGGGGAAAGCAATGGCGCCGCAGCACGGCCCAGGCGCGCGCGTCGGCCCAGCGTCCACCAGTCGCCCGGCTCGGCTTCCACCAGCGGTTCGGCGGGCACCACGGTCGGATCGAGGTCGGGCCGGCGCGGCGCGTACTGCAGCGGCTCATGCGTGACGCTGAGTGCCACCGATATCGGACTGGAGGCATCCTCGCCCTGCAACTCGCCGAGCTGCCATTGCCGCGTCAGGAACCACACCGGGTCCGCCACGCGGGCGCGCAAACCGTTCTCGAAGTCCGTGGGCGGGCTGAGGGGTTCGAGCCAGAAGTGAAAGGGCATGGTCATGGCCGCAATCCGGTCGGGGTCGGGAGCGAGGGCGGAAGCGACATCAGGTCCACGGGGACCAGAACATCGCCGGGAACGATGACAACGCAGCGGGCGTGGCCACGCGGGCGCCCGGTCGCGGCCGGTTGGCCCGCGCGCGGGCAAGCAGCCGGGTTTCCAGCACCAGCGCGGCCAGTTGCGCATCCGTCAGGCGCTGGGTGGCATCGGGCGGGACCGCCAGCAACACCGCCTGCGGCGCACGCGACTTGGGGCCGTTGAAGCCGAAGGCAGCGCTGGTGACGTGCTGTTCCGATGGAATCGCATCGTTCCACGCATCCAGGCAGGCAATCGCCATGCTGTCCGGCAGGGCACCCGGATCCGGCCCATAGGCCACGATGACCGGCCCCGTGCGGGTCCACGGATCGGCTGACCCGGACGGCGTCGCCACCATCGCGCGCCAGGGGATCGCGGTCGCATCCAGTTGCCGGGCTTCGAGCAGCGCCAGCCGGGGCCGTACCGCTGCAACGATTTCGAGCCATGTGCGGTCGGTCTCCGGGCGGCCGTCGGCATTGACGTCCGCCACGGCCATGGTGGGTGCGAGATTTGACGGGATGACCGGCAGCACGGGCAGGCGCGGTTGGCCCGCCAGCGCGCGGATGGCCTGGCGGAGCCCGTTCACGCCCGGCCCCGCCACCACGGGGAGGCGCGCCTGCAGACGCGCACGGGCCTGCGCCAACGGCTCTTCGTCGCCGGCCTGCGTGGCTTGCCATAGCCGGCATTGCGCCAGGCACCAGTCGCCATTGGCGGGATCGTTGAAATCGATGCCGTCGAAGGTGGCGAGCAGCCCTTGCAGGCGCGTACGCAAGGCCACCAATCGGGTGGACAGGTCAGCCAGCATGGCGTCGCGCAGCGGCGTGGCGGGCGCGTGTTCGTCGTCGCGCCCGTCTGTGGTCCCCGGCACGGGCGGGTTGCTGTCGCCGCCGCCGAGCAGTTCGGCCAGCCGGCTGGCACGTGCGAGCTTGTCGGCGCCGGACCCCGCAACAACCGGCAGCGTCGCGTCAAGGCTGCCACGCAGCAGGCGGGAGAGATCGGCATCGCCGAGCGCCAGCGCGTCCGCGCCATGCAGGCCCCGGTCGACCAGACTGACCGTGTCGGCGCCGATGGTCCAGGTCCAGTCCTGTGGCGGCCCGAGTTCGGCATCGAGCAGGTCTGCGAACGCCGGGTCGGCCTGCAGCGCGGGCGAGGCGGACGTGCCGCGCAAATGGCCCGGTGGCAGCAGGGCCCAGGCCGACACGCGTACGCTGCTGGCCTGGCGCGGCGTGCGGATGGCGCGGAGGTCCGGCGGCGCGCCGAGCCCTGCGGCTGCTTCCATGGCGGCGTTGCCCACGCCCCCTTGCCCCGACACCAGCGCGTGAATGCCATCGGCGACCAGCAGGTCCGCATAGGTATCGAGCGCCGCGTCGCATACCGCCAGGGCCGCGCGCACGTCGGGGGCGAAGGCGGGCGCAGGCGGGTCACCGGGTTGGGGACGAAACAGCAGGCGCAGCACCCGTGCGCCGTCGCAGCAGCGTTGCCCGGCGTGCGTGTCGCGCAGCGGAAACTGCTGGCGCAGCGCGCGCACGGTGTCCCAGTCGCCAACGATGCGTTCGACTTCGAGCCCCAGCGCCTCGTACGGATGCAGGCCCAGCCGCACGCGTTCGGCCAGCCGGGCGGCGGCGCGCACCTTGCCGGAATCGATGGCGATCTGCCACCGCGCGTCGCCGGGGTAGCGGATGGCCGCGTCGCGGAGCAACGCCGCCGTCATCGCCTGCGTGGGCGAGGGGGCGTGCAGCAGGCCGGCTGCGGTGGGGCCTGGTGGCAGGCCTTGCCCCGGATTGGCCGCGTCGTAGGGCGCGGGTCGATCTACCCAGCCATAGGCCCCGAGCCGCCACGGCGCGCGCGCGGCGTGGAGCTGGCGCAGGCGCTCGGTCGCCAGCCCCGTGATCCACGGGTCGACGCGATGGCTGGCGGTGTCCAGCGCGGCCAGCACACAGGCAAAGACGCCATGTCCATCGCTGGCATAGACCTCGACCAGACCGATAAGCGCTTCCATGCCGGTGATGTAGCGCTTGGCCACGCGCTGCGCGCCGGCATCGCCCGATAGCAGATCGTTCAGATGCGGATTGGCCAGCGCGCCGGAGTACCCGCGCTGCACGAGCTTCACCAGCACGTCCGTACCGGCCTGCAGCGGCAGCGGCGCAGCCGGGTCGACGGGCAGGCCGGCGTCCATGGCTTCGCGCGCCTGCCCCACGCTGGCGCGCAGCAGGCAGACGGTTTCGAAGATGAGATGGCCCAGCAAGCCGAGCTTGCGCTGCCAGCGCAGGGGGAACGCCTCACTGTCGGTGTCGAGCAGCACGCGCAGGGTGTCGGGGTCGTCGGCCTCGCCATCGGGCGTGGAGCCGGGCAGGTCGGCAACGTGCCAGAACGGCCCAAGGGGCGCGAGCGGTGTCTTGCGTCCGCCGATGCTGGCGGCCGTATCGTGATCCCACGGGCTCGGCATGGAGGGCGCAAGGCCGCGCATGGCGTGCATGGCGTTGACCACAGGCAGCGTGGACAACGGCCGCAGCCCCCACCTGCGCGTGGGCGCGTGCTGCCCGAGCAGCTCGACGGCCTCTGCGGCGGAGGCCCCGACCACCGTGCCGGGGTAGACGGAGGCATCGGCCGCTGCGGCGTCCCGCCAGGGCACGACCCAATCGCGGACATGGCCGGCCGTGAGGTCGGGGTCCGACCAGTCGGCGAGCAATGTCGCAGGCAGCAGGCCGTAAGGTTGAGGGCCCACGCGGATGGCCGGATACGGTCCCTCCGGCGCAAGGTAGCTGGCGGCCCAATCGGCCAGTTGCGCTTCGGCGTCGCCGGCACCGGTCACGTCGCGCAGCGCATGCCCCCATAGCACCGGCCACAGGGCGCGCACGACGGTCGGGCCGTAGCCCTCGGCAGGTGCATCGCCAGCTTGCAGGGCCACCGGTGTGGCGTCCGGGCCGGCCAGTGCGGCCATCACGGCTGCCGAGGCGCTGTGCGCAACCGGCAACGCGGCATCGACGTTCGTCCATGCAGCCGGGTCCGCGCCCATTTCCGCCGTGGCTTCGCCGTCCACGGTGTTGGTGGGCGTGCCCGGCACCAGTACCGAGAGACGGCCGGTCGCGGCATGCATCGCGGCGAGCGGCTCCGGTGCCAGGTCGCCAAGCCCGGCCACGATGATGGCCTCCAGCGCAGGCGGCGGCCCGCCGATCGGAAACGGGATCTCGATCGCAAGACCCGCGGCCCGCGCCTTGTCGAAGGACGTCCACCAGGTCTGCGGCAGTTCGCCATCCGCGGCAGGTGCTGCGAAGGCCGCCAGCTCCAGGTCACTGAGGATCAGGCCACGGTCGGGGTACATCGTGCCGGCGAGTGTCGGCACGGTCTCGCCAGCCTCAAGGAACCATACGCGCAGCGCGGGCGGCAGGCCGTAGGGCTGGTGGATGTCGGGATAGTCGTCGGGGCTGCGCACCGCTTCCGCGCTACGGTCGGCGCGCGGCACGGCGCCGCTGTTGTCGATCTCCACCGTGCGCCGCAGCCAGATCGCGCGCTCCATGCCCAGCCGCGCGGCCAGCGCACGCAAGCGCGTGTCGGCATCGTCCGCATACTGGCGCAGCACGTCATCGAACACGTCGAGTTCCTCGGGCGATGGCGGCGCCGGCCGGCGCGCCATCGAGAACTCGTCCGGCCACACGCGCAAGCGCAACCGCCAGCCGGGCCGCTGGCCATCGGGCGCGTAGAAGCGCGTTTCGATACGCAGCGGCGCCAGGACTTCGACGGTGCTCATGCCAGCCCCAGCTTGCCGATCATCACGCGCACCGGTGGCGCGAAGGTGCCGGAGCCATAGGCCGCGCCGTCGGCAGCGGGCGCCGTCGGCATGTCGTGACCGAGATGGCGGCCATAGAAGCGATATCCGGCCGGGGGCTCCTCGAGGACCACCCAGTGTTTGGCCAGCTCCGCCGGCTGCACGTCGAAACCGAAAAAGGTGACATCGGCGCCGACCCGGCCCGTGAAGGTGGGGAAATGCTTGCGGCTGTCGTCCAGCGGCACGGCGGCAGCCGGTGCCGTCCAATCCGCGTCGGCCTCGTAGAGATAGACCACCGTGGCGGGATAGCGGCGAAACAGCGGCGTCTGGAACAACAGCACTGCTTCCAGCCCACGAGCGCCGGGTGTGAATCCCGCACTCCCCATGTCACTGGCGTCGGGCCAACTCTTGATCGGCAGGATGTCCAGCTCGCCGCCCGCGCGCTGCCAGAACTTGCGCAGCGGCGACCAGCGCGGCGCGATGGGCAGGTTGCGCCAGCGCAGTTCGCCGAGTGTCTGGTGGTTCGCGCCCACCAGAAAACCTTCGACAAACGCGGGGTTGGTGGCCAGCGCCACCACACGGTCCGGCAGCAGCGCCCCAATGCCGGGCAGCAGCCAGTCGGGGGCGGCGTCATTGAGGAATCGCCACAGTGGCAGATCCAGCTCGGGCTCGATCTCGACCGGGCCGATGTCCGTGATGCCCGTCAGCGTGCCCAGCACGCGGCGCACCACGGGCGGTGGCTCGGCAAACGGGTCGACCGCATCGGCAACGCGCTGCCCCAGTTCGCCGAGGTCGACGGGGCGACACGGACGCGGCCTCCTGCCGAGCGAGTCGATCCACGAGCCAACTTCCTCTTCGTTGACGACGGCAGGCGGGCGCCGCACGGCCAGCAGCACGCGGTCCGGGTTGACCTTGCCGTGGGCGTCGGGCACCAGCGCGGCAAACAGCGCAGCCAGTCGATTCAGGTCGTCCAGGCCGCCCACGCCTTGCAATTGCTGCATCAGGTCGTCCGCCTGCCCGGCATCGGGAAACGCGTGTCGCAGCGCATCGCGTATGGCGCGCGTGGCGTCCTCATGCGGCATGTTCCAGATGGCTTCGGGATCATCGGGCGGCGCCGGGCAGGCGGCTGCGGCGTCGAGCAGGCTGCGATAGGGCAAGACGCCATCGCGCGTCAGCGCCGCGCGTGCCGGGCCGGACCGCATCGCCCGGCGCGCGGCCGACGACCACACTGCGGGGCCCATCTGCGGCGTGCGGCCGGTGAGCGCGGATGACACGGTGTGCTCGGTGTCCACCGGCATGCGGCCGAGCATGGCGCCGAGCACCGCGAGCTTGTCGACCGGATCGGGCGGCATATGCCGGAACCACAGCGAGCGCGTTGCCTCCAGCCCCAGCGCGACATTGCCGACGCGTTCGCGGGCGATGGCCAGGTCGCCGGCGCGGATGGCGGCGGCATCGGCGATGCGGTCCTGCCACGCAATACCGGCCCACGCGCCCAGCCCGGCTGCACCACGTTGGCGCGGATCGGTATGGAACTGGTGGCTCCAGCCTGCCACGGGCGCGGTGCCCGGTGGCGTGAAGGGGGCGTGATAGACGGGCGCGGTCAGCACCCAGCGGCCGGCGGGCGCGGGCAGGGCATCGGCCAGCGCGGCGATCTCGGCAGCCACCCACGGATCGGCGGCGGCGAACGGCACGCCCGCCATGCTCGGTCGTTGCAGGGCGCCCGCCGCATGCAGCGTGGCACTGGGCGGCTCGCCCGGCCCCGGCGGCTTGCGGCGCAGGTAGGTGAGGTCGGCACGGCCAAAGGTGTCGTCCAGTTCCGTGGCTGCGGGGGTTTGCAACCGGCTGGCGATGTCGCCGAAGTCGCCCGCCTCGCCGGTACGAAAACTCCAGCTGTCGAAGCACGGCAGCCGCACGGGCTGTCCGGCACCGGCCGGCCATGCATCGCGCAGCGTGCCGTCCGGCTCCACCACATATGCAGGCACGAGGCAGGCGTTGTAGGCGGTCATCGCCTGCAGGATTTTGGGGCTCAGGATGCGGCTGTAGGTCACGCCGTCCACCACGTGCACATGCGCCCACAGATGCGATTGCGTCAGCACGTGGTCGGCCTGCGCCTGCGCGGAGAGCGTGACGCGGCCATCGCGGCCGGGCAGCACGTCTCCGGGCACACCGACCACCAGCACCAGCCAGGGGCGGATGGCGTTGGGGAGGCGCGGGTCCGGAGAATAGCGCCACGGCAGGTCGAGGGTATCGGCGTGGCTGAACTCGATCAGCGCGCGCTTGGTCGCCTCCGCGTCGCACGCACCCGGGGCGGGAAACCGGCGCGTGGTCACACCGGGGGAAAGGCGCGCGACGTCGCCGGGGCCAAACAGCTCGTAAGGCGCGGGGGCCGTGGCCGAGCGCGGTCCGTTCACGCCGACTTCCTCCAGCGCGACGGTTGCGGCAGCCTGCAGCCGGCCCGACACGATATCGCCGGTGGCGCCGTAGCGCAGCGGGGAAACGTACCAGGAGAAGAAGTCGGCCATGTTCAGATCCCTGACAGGTCGATGGGTGCGAGGAAATCCGCCATCGGCACGGCGCCGCCGGTGGTGTTGCCCTTGGCGAAGGCGTGCGCGGCGGTGGCGCTGGTGTAGCTGGGAAAGTCCGTCGGCGGCACGGTGGCCCACGTTTCGTGCTGCGCGTGAATCAGTGCATCCGTGCTGCCCAGTGCCGGCGCTCGCTGGCTGGCGGTGACCAGCCCGCTGGCCGCGACGAGGCTGATGGCCTTGCCGGTCAGCCCGGGCGGATTGGCGGGCAGGACGATCACATCCACATCGCGGTTATCGGTCAGTTTCGCGCTGGTCTGCGGCGCGCCGCTGCCGAGCACGAGGCCGGCATCGAGTACGTCGAAGGGCGGGCGGTTGAGTTGTTCGGCCGCGTTGAGATTGCAGTAGTTGCCGGGGGCGAAGCGTTCGGTCACCGGCGAGCCGGGCGTGGTGACGCGCACGCCAACCCGCACGGGCAGCGGCAGGCCGTCCACGCGATCGACCGGAAATCCCAGCGGCGCGCGGCGCTGCGACCATTGCAGCGCGCCCGTGGGCGGAACCGCGGCCACGCCGTCACGGGTCGCGCGCGGGGCCAGCACCACGGCGGGATCATTCACGGACGCCGCGCGCACGTTGCCGGCGCGGGTGACTTCCTCCTGCATGATGGCGAGCAATGCGCCCGGGCTTGGCGCCATGTCGGCGGGGCCGCTGCCGAGGGAAAAGGTCTCGTCCCAGGAGATGTCGAACAGAAACGTCTCGATGGTCAGCCTGCCGCGTACCACCAGCGGGCCCGGGCCGGACACGGTGCCATCGAGCCGGACGCCGCCGAAGCTGAAGCCGCCGGCACGCACGTCGAACCCGGCGGCGGCGTTGGCGACAAAGGCAAACGGCCGGAACTGCACCAGCGCATCGAGTTGCAGGAAGCCGTGGGCGGAAAGGCCCATGAAGATGGTGATATCCAGCCGGCCGCCGAGCTGGATGGTGTTGGTGGTGAAAGCCAGGTAGCCCTCGGCGCGGATCTCGATCAGGCCGCCGCCTTGTTCAAGCGCCAGCCCGACCCGGCGCATCGCGGGCAACTGCGCGGGCTCGGGATTGAAGCCCGGATAGAAGCCGCCAATCGACACCACGGTATAGGCCTGGCTGCCCCAGTTCAGGCGCAGCGCGGCATCGCCAAACACGGAGAAGATGCCGAGCACGTGGCTGTCGACCAGGCTGGCATCCACCGACACCAGCGACTGGGCCGGGTCGACGATGCCAAGGACGTCCAGCCGCAGATGGATCAGACCGGGCGTCCCCGGAATGCCGGCGCGGGCCACGCCCATCACCACGACTTTTCCGCTGGGGATTTCCACCACCACGCCGAGGTCGAGCGACAGGAAGCTGCCCGCGCCAATCGACAGCCATGCCAGACGCAGCGTGGGGGCGATCAGATGGCGGCCATGGAAGGCGGGAAAGAAGCGCCGCAGGCTGTCGATCAGCGCGTTCGGGCTGGCGGGCGGACGCGTGGCAAACAGCGCATCGGCCGCCGCACCGGTGCGCACGGCAATCGTCAGCGCATCGGTCGCTGCCGTGCGGTGCACGCCGATCAGGCCACCCACGCGGTCCAGCGAAAAGCCGAATGACAGCTGGATCGGCGGATTGAACGACACGCCCATTACCGCCATGAAGGAGGGCACGCCGTCAGGCAGGCGCTCCAGCACCGCCGAGGCGCTGATGGAGAGGGCGCCCAGCGGCACATTGAGCGTGCCGCCAAAGCCGGGGGCATCGGCCAGCCGCACGATCGACCCGCCACCGGGCAGGCCGCCGCCCAGGGGCGAGGTCAGGGAGGCGCCAATGCCCGAAGGCTGATAGGGGCCGACGGTCAGCGCCGGCAGGACGGTGCCATCCGGCAGCCTGGGCTGCAGCACGAGCGATGACGATGAAAACGACAGCCGAAGCGGCCCGAGGGAAACGTCGCCATGCAGGCCTTCGGGGCTGTCCCAGCCGAGCGAGCCGGCAAGGTCGCCCAGGCCGGGGATATCGGGCAGGCCATCGAGCAGATATTGGCGAAGCTGCCCGGTCAGCTTGTTGCGTGCGGTCTCCCAGGCATCGGTGGCGGCCGACCACGCGGCGGCGGAGGGCGGGTTGGCGGCCATGTCGGCCAGTTGCTGCGCGGCGGCGGCAAGGGCATCCAGGTCGGCGGTGGGTGCGGCAGGGCCGAGCACTCGCCGCAGGCTGCTTCCCAGATCGAGCGCGTACTGGCTGACTTCGCTGGTGGCCATCGATGGTGCCCTCCGTCGTGGCCGCAGGATTCGCCAGACCGCGCGGCGCAGGATCTTACAGAGTGGAACGCGCTGGCGAGGAAAGCAAATTAGTCTTGCTTAACCCCGAAGTTCCGGGCACTTAACATTGTTCGGTCCGCTATGAGAAAGCAGGGTCCGGCCGTGCTGATTCGGGCACATCGCATGGATTTTGCGTGCCGTGATGGGACACAGCCGGACCCGGCCGATCAGGCGCCGACCGCCGCGCCGCCGGCAGCCGTCTCCCTGGCGAAGAGGCTTCTGGATTTCGCCACATGCGAAGCCAGCACCGGACGCAGCACCATGATCGCGAGGAAGGCGGCGGTCAGGTCCATGGCGGCGACGGTGTAGAGCACCGTCGACCATGTGCCGGTGGCCTCCATCATCAGGTTGCCGATCGGGACGAACAGCGCCCCGATACCCTTGGCGGTATAGAGCACGCCGTAGATCTTGCCGATGTGCTTGGTGCCGAAGGCATCGCCAGCCAGCGCCGAGAACAGTGAATAGACCTCGCCCCAGGCCAGGAACACCACCCCGGACAGGATCAGGAACGCGTACGGATTGCTGCCGAAATAGCCGAGCGCGATGATGCCGATCCCTTCCAGTGTGAAGGCGATGACCATGGTCTTTTCCCGGCCGATATGGTCGGAGATCCAGCCGAACAGCGGACGCGAGATGCCGTTCATGATGCGGTCAAGCATCAGCGCAAGCGGCAGCGCCGCCATCACGAAGAAGTGCAGGTCCACCTGGAACTCCTTCACGCCCAGGTCCTTGGCGATGACGCCGAGCTGCGCGACGGCCATCATGCCGCCGGTGACCACGAGGATGAACATCACCAGCATCAGCCAGAACAGCCTGGTGCAAAGCGCTTCCTTGAGTGTGTAGTCGCGCGTGGCCTGGACGAGTTTCTGCGAAGCCCTGACCTCCGTGGGTTTGGGCGAGCGCAGGAACCATGCGGCGACAAAGGCGATGGAGCCTTGCAGGATGCCGAAGAAGAAGAACGTGTCCTGGAAGCCCGACGACTCGATCATGGCCGCGATGGGCAGGATCGTGGCAGCCGAGCCCGCGCCGTAACCGCCAGCGGTAAGGCCCACGGCAAGACCACGGCGATCCGGGAACCACTTGAGCGCGTTGTTGATGCAAGTGGCATAGATCGAGCCCACGCCGATACCGCCGACGGCCGCGCCGAAGTAGAAGCCCATCAGCGTGGTGGCCTGGGAATTGATGACCCATGCCGCGCCGATGAACAGCGCGCCAAAGGCGACCATCAGGCGCGGGCCGAACTTGTCGATGAAGTAGCCTTCGATCGGCGCGAGCCAGGTCTGGACCAGCACGAAGAGTGTGAAGGCGACCTGGATCTGTGCGCGAGGCCAGCCGTAGGTGTCCTGGATCTCGGGGACGAACAGCGTCCATGCGTACTGGATATTCGCGGTGGCGATCATGCAGATCACGCCCACCGCGAGTTGCAGCCAGCGGGTTTTGTCGGATGCCGGCTGATGCGGGCTGAGCGCCGCCGTGGAGGGATTATTCATGGCGCGCTCCCTGGGTGGACGGATGCTTCCTGTCCGACGATTCAAATCGACACAGGGACGCACGGCTCCCTGGCTGGTATTTAGCCATTTTCATTTTATGCCTCCGATTTCTTGGTTGCGACGTCCGCTTTACGAAAAGGAATAAATCGCATGCCAACCCGATTAATTCAAAAGGGCGGTCGAATACAAGGTATGTGATATACCAGCTAAGTCAAGCCAAAGACGCGGCAGGGTTTTCACTCAATCCAGTGATTAATGGAATCAATAGCGAGAGCCCAAATCCGGTGGTTATCAATAATCGAGGCAAAAAAAAGCCCGCTGGCGCGCCGGCGGGCTGAGGCACGCTGCGTGACACCAGTCCGCAGCCTGTGATTTCCATTTATAGGTGAAAGCCAAACGCTTTTTTGGCAATTCCCCGTCAAATGACAAAAACGTAATCCAGTAAAATGACAAACCTGTAATCTTTCGATCCATTTCCCGCGTGCAGTCAAATTCGATCGGCTCGGCGTGAAAAAACGATCGTCCGGAGAAATGATGGGTTTTATGGTTTACCACGACGGAGATTATTGAACTCGATCGATTTATTCCAATACACATGCAGTGGAAGTGAATGGAGTCATGAATCCGGTCGTCGAATGTCGACCCGATTGGGGCGAGGGCGAGGGCGAATGCCGGGCAGGCGGGGCGCCCGGCGCATGCCGGGCGAATGCCAGATGGGTATGGTGCCCGCGCCGTGGCGCGCGGGACGAGGGAGGAGAGGAGGGGGGAGTCGCGCGCTGGCGCCCGCGCCGAATCAGTACGGCAGCGTCAGGTAGTAGCGGCCAAGCGCCGTCAGCTGTCCGTCGGCGGCAAGCAGGCTCGTGAAATGGACGTCGTTGTTCCATCGGCCCGTGAACCAGGCATAGCGGAACACATCGGGGCGCTGCTCGCAGGTTGCCACCATGTCCTGCATTTGCTGCTTCTGCTTGTCTATCGTGTCGATCTGCGCGCCATCGTTGTTGGAGTGCCAGTTGGCAAACTCCGTCACCCAGAACGGCTTGCCGTACTTGGCAAGGCGGTCGAGCTGGCCGCCCAGGCCATAGTCGTACCAGTGGAAGGCCAGGTAGTCGATCCGCGGGTCCCGGTTGCCGTTGGCGGCACGATACGCGGTATAGAACGCGTCAAGCCACATCACCGGGTCCTGGAAGCCGGGCATCGTTCCCCATGTCACGGTGGGGCCCACCAGCTTCACCCCGGTATGGGCGGCGATGCTCTCGTAGCGTGGCCACGCGGCAGCGGCGGCTGTCGGCGTCAGGTTGGCCTGGTCGACGAGATTCGGCTCGTTCATCAACAGCAGATACTTGATCTCCGGATGGGCGTGCAGATAGGTCTCCACGGCGGCGGCGTTGAAGCTGTCGTTCCAGAGCATGGGGATGTAGTCCATGCCATGAGCCGTCTTGACGTTCGCAGGCGCCGCGGCGTTCGGTTGCGATGCCCAGTTGTACCACCAGGACACACCGGGGGCGAGGGCGGCGAAGTCGGCCGCGCTGGCCAGATCGTAGGCGATCCCGCGCTTGGCGCTTTTTTGAATGGTTGTGGGCGCCCCCGGCGGCGTGGCGGGTGTGAGGCCGCCGCCATTGCCGGAGCTTCCGTTGCTGCCGCTCGTCGAGGCGGCATCCCCGCCGCCGCCGCATGCTGTCATGGCGAATGCCATCATCAGGGCCAACGCACCGTGGCCGATCACGTTACGCACACTCATTGAACATTCCGAGAGAGAACTGTGTGAGCCTGCTCACCCCGGTTTGCGGGGGTGAGCAGGCAAGGCGGATTACAGGGACTGCAGGAACGCCGTGATGGCGTCGCGGTCGGCCTTCGAGAGCGATTCATAGCGCGTGCGGCTGTCCGTTGCCTCGCCGCCGTGCCACAGGATGGCTTCCGTCATGTTGCGCGCCCGGCCATCATGGAGCAGACGCACATTCGCATCGGCGCCCTGCACAAAGCGCAGCGATCCGATGCCCCACAGCGGCGCGGTCCGCCATTGAGCAGGGTAGGCGCGGCCTTCAGACAGCGTGTCAGCCAGGTCCGGACCCATGTTGTGCAGCAGCAGATCGGTGTACGGATGGATCGTCTGCTCGCGCAGCTCTGCAAACGGGTGCGTATTGCCGGTCTTCATGGTCGGCGTGTGGCAGGCCACGCAGCGGACCTGCGCAAACAGGTCGCTGCCGCGCGCGATCTGCGTCGGATTCACGTCATGCTCGGGCGATACCCGAATGCCGTCCGGGAATCCGCTGCGCAGCTTGCGCTGGGCCGGCACCCCGATGAGCGACAGATAGTTCGACAGGCGCTGCAGCTCGGTCTCGCTGACCGAGGAGGGCACGGTCGACCCGCGACAATCCGGCGCGCCGCGCTGGCAACCCCGATCCGGGAAGATCGGCGAGGTGACGCCCATGTCCTTGAGCAGTGCGTCCGCCACCTGCTGCCTGATGCTTCCCTTCGAAGCCTTCCAGCCAAACCGGCCCAGGTGGGTCCTGCCCGTTTCGGGGTCGATCACGAAGTTCGGCGTGCCCTTGATGCCGTCGCCGTTGGCATCGGTCGGATCGGCGAGACCGAGGATCGTCGCCTCGGGTATGGCCTCGAGCAAGCCCATGCCGATGACCTGCGGCGCCTGGCGCGTCGAGAAAACCGCTGGCGTCGGCCCCTTGAACGCGTAGACCGGCTTGACCAGCTCCACCTTCTCGCCATCGGGCAAGGTACGCACTATCGTCTCGTACGACTTCACGGTCACGTCATAGGCGGGCGCGGCGCGGTCCTGCGCGTGCTGTTGCACGTTGAAGCCATAGACCGGGTCCGCCTTGCCGTCGGCGGTTGCCGTCAGGAAGGAGATCGTGTCGAGCGTCGCGCCAATGCCCGCCGCCTTGCTGCGGCCGTTGTTGGTGTGGCACTCGATACAGCGCGGCTGGTTGTAGCGCGGGCCGAGCTGGCCGATGTGCGCCGTGAATACCGGGTTGTCCTTGTCGTGCTCCGAGTGCGTGCCATCCATGAACGACGTGTGGAACAGGCGGCGACCCTCGACAAAGCGCTGGGTGTTGGCAATGCCGATATTGTTCGACATCTGCTGGAAGACCCGCATCGGCTCTTCCGAATAGTTGTACGAAATACTGGCCAGGCCGCCCAGCAACGTGTCGTCGGGCAGCGGCTCCGAATCGAGGTTCGGCGCAATGCCGTACCACGGCCGCATGCCCACGCCGACGACATAGAGCTGCTCGAACGAGTAGTAGCGGCTGCCGCCGCCATCGACGACCGGATCGCGCTTCAGACGCGGCGCGGGTGCCAGTTCGACCTTGTCGCCAATTTTCAGTGGACTATGCGGATCCGTGCGCCAGTTGGAATCGAACACCATCATGCAATCTTCGCGTGGCTGGCCTTCGCGGCAGATCGGCAGTCCGCCTTCCTTCGGATTGTTGAATCCGTAGTTCAGCGACCAGCCGTAGTCGCGCACGGTGGGATCGAGCACATTGCGGAAGAGGCTGAACGTCGTGCCATCGAAAATGCCCTGGTTCACGCGCAGGTAGACCTCGATGCGCTGGCGCCCGGCGGGCACGCCATCGCGGATTTCCAGGCCAAATGTCCTGTTCTGGAAATAGAACGTTGGAAATGTCAGGTAGCGGCCCGGACCGGCATCGGGCGCATCCCATGCTTCGCCGCGTTCGCGCGCGTGGCGCTCGGTCGGGCGGGAGCCCATCAGCGTCACGAGCGTGCCATCGGGTTCGCGGTACTGGATTTGCTCCATGGCCGGCGTATCGGAGGCAAACAGCGGTGTATAGCCTAGCGGCTCTGCCGTGGATGACGTCGAAGCGCCATCGCCACCTCCGCCACCACACGCTGTCACAAGGAGAATTGCGGCCAATAGGGAGGCCGGCCCACGGAGGTGAGCAAGGTATTTCATGACGTTATTGACCCTTTCTTTTTATTTGGAAACGTCTAATCGATGTATTTCTCTTCGATACCTGGCGAACGCGTTTCAGTTCTTCTGTTCGCAAGATTGGGGCCACCATTCCCCGTGGCCGCCGCGATGATGAACAACGTCCAAATAGATGTCAATTGACATGTTCTTGCAGGTAAAGCGACGATTTTTGTATGTCTGGTGACGGAAATTGTCATCCGAATTGTCTGCATCATTTGCCTGCGCACCCACGCTCGATGGGCTCGATGCAGGCACGCGTTGGCAGCTTTAAAGCGATGCTTTCAAGGGATGTTGTTGTTTCATTCCGCGTGGATGCGGCATCTGACACCGATACGCATGGTGTCTCTGCTTGACGCGGATAGTGGTCAGCGCGGAGTGGCCTCGGCGCTCGGACATGGCCTGCCGGGCGCAGGCGGTGTTGCTGTCAGGGAAACAGCCATGGAAACAGTCGAACCGCCTTTGATGCCGGCCGATGCTTCGGCGACATCAAAGGCAATCCACATGGGATCTCCTGAGTTGGACTCGTTCGCGGGGTGAATCAAGCCTTCGACAATGCGCCGTCTGTCAGGCGCCAGAGGCCGCGCGGATTGTCATGCCTGAGCGCTTCCGGCAATAGCTCGTCCGGGAAGCCCTGGTAGCAGACGGGCCGAAGGAATCGCTCGATCGCACTCATGCCAACCGAGGTGAAGCGGCTATCGGACGTGGCGGGAAACGGGCCACCGTGAATCGACGCGTCGGACACTTCCTGCGGATGCGCGAAGGCGTTGATAACGATGCGACCGGTGCGGCGTTCAAGAATGGGCAACAGCCGGGCCGCCAATGCGTGATCGGCTTGCTCGATCTGCATCGTCGCGGAGAGCTGGCCGCGGAAGTGCCGGGCGATGGCAACCATCTGATCGATGTCCTTCACGCGCACGAGCAGCGCCGCGGGGCCGAAGACCTCTTCCGACAGCGATGGTGTCTCGAGCAGGCGCGCCCCATCGACCTCGAACAGGAAGGATTGGCCATCCCACGTTCCTTGCGGTTCGCCACCCATTGCAATCTGCTGCGCGCCGGCGCTCAGTTGCCGATCCACATTCCGGCGATACATCGTGGCGATACCGGGCGTCAGCATCGTCCGGGCGTGCATGGCTTCGATGCGGGCAATCAGCGCCTGCTTCATTTCGCTGAAGCCGATGCCGTCGATGGCGAGCAGGATCGCGGGCTTCAGGCAGGCCTGACCCACCGTCACCAGCATGCGCTCGGCAAAGCCGTCGCCGATGTCCTTGCCGCGCGAGAAGAGGGCGGACGGCAGGACGAATGTCGGGTTGACGCTGGTCATCTCGGTGAAGACGGGGATCGGATCGGGACGCAGTTGTGCGCGCCGGAACAGCGCCATGCCGCCGCCTTCTGAGCCCGTGAAGGTCACGCCCTTGATAAGCGGGTGCTCCACCAGCGCCTCGCCGATCTCGTTGCCATCGCCGCGTAGCAGCGAAAACACGCCTTCATGCAGACCCGCGTCTTTCACGGCCTGCTGGATGACCCGGCCCTGGATCTCGGAGGCGCCAGGGTGGCCGTTGTGCGCCTTCAGGATGACAGGGCAGCCGGCGGCCAGCGCCGATGCGGTGTCGCCGCCGGCGACCGAATACGAGATCGGGAAATTGCTCGCGCCGAAGATCGCAATCGGACCCAGCGCGATCTTCTGCATGCGGTGATCCATGCGCGGACGAGGCTGGCGCGACGGTTGGGCCGGATCGATGGTTGCCTGCCGAAAACGCCCCTGGCGCACGACCGTCGCGAACTGGCGAAACTGGGTCGCCGACTTCGCGGCCTCTCCTTCAAGCTGCGCGACGGGCAGACCGGTTTCGAGCGACGCACGTTGGGCCAGCTCGGACGCGATGGCGTCAAGACCGTCGGCAATACGCTCCAGGAACGCCGCGCGGACTTCGAGACTCGTGTTGTTGTAGCTATCGAATGCATCGTCGGCCAGATGCGCGGCGCGATCGACTTCGGACGCACCGCCGAATGCGAAGGAGGGTTCGATGCTCAGGTTCGTCGCGGGATTCAGTGCTTTCATGCTGCCCGTGGTGGCGCCTGTTTCCTGCGCGCCAATCAGCAAATTGCCGGTGAGGTTCATGCTTCGGCCCCTTGCGATGCGGCGGGAAGGGCCGCGACCAGTTCGGCAGTCGTCAGGATTTCATGGGCGAAGGTCGGGCCGTTCAGATGATGCGCGGCGTGCATCATTTCCTTGCGGAAAGCGGCGGTGGCATCGCGCACGAGCGTGACGTGATAGCCCAGTTCCATGGCAAAGCGGGCCGTCGATTCAATGCAGGTATTTGCCAGCAAGCCCACGACGATCACGTGCGTGACACCTTGCTGCTTCAGCTGAAAGTCGAGATCGGTATTGGCAAAGCCGCTCTGGCCCCAGTGTTCCTGGACGATGATGTCGCCATCTTGCGGGACAAAATCGGGATGCCATTCGCCACCCCACGTCCCTTTGGCAAAGGTGTGACGCTGTTGTACCAGGCGTTGCGTCGGATTCGGGTGATCCCAGTTGTCGTAGTCGCCCGGCTGCCAGCGTCGATGCGGTACATAGAACACCTGGATGCCACGCTCGCGCGCGGCGCCAACCGAAGCGCGCAGGTTATCCAGCAGGCGGACGTCGTCGGCGACATCCCGGAGCATCGGAAACAGCTTGCCACCGTCGGAGAGAAAATCGTTGTACGGGTCCACCAGCAGCAGGCCGGTTCGCATCGCGGGATACACAGGGTTGGACATTTTCGGTACTCCATTCAGAGGAAATGTGCGAGCGAAGTCGCATCTTGCAGTGGCGCCTGACTGCTTGTCGGGGGATCCGTGACGTCTCACGCATCGGTCCTGGGAAGTATAACTATGAAAATCATAGTGTCAAGAAAGACAAGGCTTTCAGGGGGATCGGCGGGGCGGTTGTTGTCAGCGCGTACTGTGCTACTATGAAAACAATAGTAACTACGGGAGCAGTCGTGGCACGTGCGACGGAGAAGACAAATACGGTGTGCCCGGTGGCGCGCTCTGTCGATATCGTTGGCGATCGATGGACCACCCTGGTGCTCAGGGAGCTGTACATGGGCGCAACGCGTTTCGAGGAAATGCAGATCCAGACCGATGCCACGCCGCAGATGCTGGCAACGCGCCTGAAGGCACTCGAGGCCGACGGCATGATCGAGCGCCAGCCGTATAGCGAGAAGCCGCTGCGTTATGAGTACCGGCTGACCGACAAGGGTTGGGCCTTCTATCCAGTGATCTACGCGCTACGGGCGTGGGGAGAGCAGTGGTGCAAGGAGAAGGACGAGGAACACGCGATGCACTTCGTCCATCGGGAATGCGGTCACGACGTCGGCCTGGCCAGCGTGTGCCCGCACTGCGGCAAGGCGGTGGAGCGCGCGGACCTGGAGGCTACGGTGGGCAGCGTTTTCGCGATGGAACGGGCGGATCGGCGCGCGGCGTTCAAGACCAAGTAAGTCGGATTTGATCGGCAACGAGCTGCTTTGCGGGCATGAGAGCGAAAACTGAAGGCCACGCGATGGCAGCCGGCCTAGTTTCGGCAGGATGTGAACGGGCCCAGCGGAGCCACTGCCATGAAAATCGAGGCCAATCGCGTCTGTTTCGACGACAGCTATTTGCGCGGCCGTCTCAGTCATCATGAAAACCGGACGCTGCTTGAGGCCATCTTCTCATTTCATGGCTTTCCAGAGCATGCCATCCGCCTGTCTTCGGCGATCGACAGCCTGCTTTACAGACAGGGAGCCGATCTCACACCAGCCGAAGCGGAGGCGATAGAGTCCTACGTCGGGAATTCGTGGGATTACATCAACCAGTTTCTGGCCATGTCGGAGATGTCCGATCAAAAATGGCTCGTCGAGGACAGAAAGACCTTGCTGATGCAGGCGCTCGACAAGTTGCCGATATCGCCCATGACGTTTTACCGGGCGACGCGGACGATGGGGCTGGAGTGGTATCAGACCTTGGTCGACCGCCTGGAGAATGGTTCGATTTCGGCCGGCACCACGCTGAAAAGCCGGTCATTCCTTTCGTTCACAAGCAGCCCCTATGCACTCAGGCCGTTCGCCTGCGACTACGTGGCAGGCGCCGAGCCCGAAGACGGCTGCATCATCTACAGAATCGAAGGGGGTCTCAGATCGATTTCAAAGGTGTCCGCGAACGAGTTTGAATACGAGGGGATACTGCTGCCGGATTGCACCGTATCGGTGGCGCAAACGGAGAAACTGGATATCCCGTCGAGATCCGGCAAAACCCGTACCGTATGGTTCGTCCAGCTGGAAGAGGATGCGCGTGGAGGTACTCCCGCATTCGATTTTCACGGCAATCCGTGGCGCGAATGGGCATAGGACGGCGGGAAGTCTGCTTGCCGGGAAAATGGTTCCCTGTAAGGTGCCTGCATCGATAATGGCCGACGCAATTCGGAAGGACACCGGCCGTGTGGCAAACTTCATCACGCACACGAACATCAAGCTGGACTGAACGGACATGAACAACGCAGTATTCGATCCAACTATCCCCGCCAACAGGTTGGCATCCGCTTCGCGTAATGGAATGGCGCTGAAGGAGTTACCTGAAGCCGAGCGTCCCAAAACCCTGGAGCAGGGCTATGCAATCCAGGCCTCTTTAGTGGAAACATTGGGTGAAGGCGTCGCCGGGTGGAAACTGGCTGGTGCCTCGCCCCGTGGCTTGCGCGGGGAATTGCCGAATCCACCGGCTACCGGCGTCCTTATCCCATCTCGCATGTTGCGGTCAGGTGCGGTCGTGCAACTGCCACCCGGCCGTGGCGCTACCCTGGAAGTCGAGGTGGCATTCTGTTTCTCCCGCTCGGTGTCGCCGGGCGATGAGGTGTTCGATGCCGCATCGATGATCAAGTCCGCCACGGTCGCCGTCGAGGTAGTGTGCAGCAGATTCGTGGATCGGAAATCTGTTGGACAGCCGAGCTTTATCGCCGATAACGCCGGGTTCCACGCACTGATTCGCGGTGACGAACTCAGCTACGCTGATGGCTCCCTGTTCACGGACGATGCCGGGCTCTGGTGGAATGGCGCGCGTATCGCCAATTCCCTCACGGGGGACGACCGCACGAGGCCGTTCCTGTCCCTGGGCTTCCTCTGGGAGAAATTCGCCAGGCAGGAAAGCAAGATCGCCGAAGGCGCCATCGTCACCACGGGGACATTGACTGTCCCAGTTGATGTCACGCAAGCAGGGAACTACGAAGCGCGCATTGGCGGTGCTGGCGTTGCTTTCACGCTGGCTTCGTAGGGCGCTTGACTTGGCGCCCGACTCACTGGCTTTCGTGCTAACTCATGCTTGCATGACACATGTCGACATGCTTTTGGAAGCCGATGCAGTACGTGCTAAGCCGGCTTCCCACAAGGCTCCTTAATTTGACATAACACAGATTATGCGGACAGCGCACTGTGGTGGCTAAATTCAGATGTCTGCTTCCAGCCAGATCAAAATGTCCTCGACAGACCTATACTGGTAGCCCCAGTTGGTACTGGAGCGCGCCATGAAGGATCGAGGCCTGATCACGATGAGCCTGCGCGAAGTTGACCGCTTCAAGGTCATTCAAGCCACAGCCGAGGGCCTGCTCGCGCAGGTGCGTGCTGCAGAGCGGCTGGGGATCACAACACGGCAAGTCCGACGTCTGATTCAGCGCTGGCGTATGGATGGTCCGGTGGGACTGCTGTCGCGCCAGCGCGGACAGCCTGGGCATCGGCAATTGCCAAGAGCCGTGGAAGCGCGGGTGCGCGAACTGATTCGCGATGCTTATGCGGATTTTGGCCCGACCCTCGCGTGCGAGAAGCTGCGCGAGCGCCATGGCATCCATCTGGCCAAGGAAACGGTGCGCCGGATCATGATCGATGCCGGGTTCTGGGTGCCGAGGAAGCAGCGTCCGCCCAAGGTGCACCAGCCGCGGCGCCGACGCGCTTGCCTGGGCGAGCTGGTCCAGATCGACGGCAGCGACCACGCCTGGTTCGAAGATCGCGGGCCGCCCTGCACGTTGCTGGTCTTTGTCGACGATGCCACCAGCCGGCTGATGCAGTTGTTGTTCGTGCCGACCGAGTCGGCATTTAGCTACTTTGCGGCGACACGGGCCTACCTGGAACGCCATGGCAAGCCAGTGGCATTCTATTCCGACAAGGCGGGCATCTTCCGGGTCAATCAGCCCAATGCCACCGGCGGCGATGGGCATACCCAATTCGGGCGAGCACTGTACGAACTGAACATCGAGAGTTTGTGTGCCAATACCAGTCAGGCCAAGGGCCGTGTGGAGCGGATGAACGGCACGCTGCAGGACCGGCTGGTCAAGGAATTGCGGCTGCGCGGCATCTCCAGCATGGAGGCCGCCAATGCCTTTGCCCCGGTGTTCCAGGCTGATTTCAACGTGCGCTTCGCCAGGATACCCAGAAGCGATTTCAACGCGCATCGGCCACTGCGCCCCGATGAGGATCTCGACCGGATCTTTACCTGGCGCGAATGGCGCAAGGTGTCGGCCAGCCTCACGCTGCAGTACGACAAGACGCTGTACCTGCTGGAAGACCAACCTGCGCACCGGCGCCTGATCCACCGCTATATCGAGGTCGCAGAGTACCCGGACGGCAGGATCGAGCTGTGGGCCGATGGCGCTGCCCTACCCTACACCACCTATGACCGCCTATCGGAGATCGATCAGGGTGCGGTGGTGGAGAACAAGCGGCTAGGCCACGTGCTGGCCATTGCGCAGCAGATGCAGGCCAAACGAGATGACCGTCGCTCAGGCAGCACCCCATCGAGAACCTTGTCGGGGCAGCCGTTGCGGCCTCGCCGAAGCGCGCCAGACACCAAGCGACAGCGTGCCCTGGACGAGCAGGATCTCCGTCATGCCATCGATGAGTTGGCACCGCCCCACCCTGGGCCAGACACCGCTGGTCAGGCCAGCACCACCGCCCTACAGAAAGGTCCAAAACCTAAACCAACTAAAGGCAAACACACACACCACTAAAACGGACATTCTGATCTGGCCGATAGGAGGACATCTCAATTTAGCCTAGACA
>NZ_FMYZ01000015.1 GCF_900101625.1 Cupriavidus sp. YR651
AACATGGCCAACACGACGGCTGCACTGATCGGACGCAGCTGGAAGGCAAACGGTTGTACGGCTTTGGGGTTCATCACTATCAACTTCGATGTGGGCAAACTGGCACTTATTCCCAAAGCGGTAACGAAGGCAGCGTGTCCTGAGGTAAATGCTCGCTGGAGCAGCGGCTGGTGCTATGGCTGTGGCGGCGGAACTCGCCCTGGCATGAAGACGAGAGCGCGTTACTTCGGCTGGGGTGCTGCCCCAGACGTTGCGTCGCCTTCCGTGGAGCCGCCGTAGTCGTTGATGGCGCGGTAGTGCACCTTGACGTCGGCGCCCTGCACCGCGTCGCCGGTGAGCGGAAAGACCTTGGTCTCGCCCGGCCCGACCATGCCGCCGTCGTCGGACTTGGCGGTCTTGCCACCACTACGCACTTCAAGCGCGGTGAAGGAGACGTGATACGGGGTGGGATTGCGCGCTTCGACCGCGGGATGATTTCCCGACTGGGTCGCGCGCCAGGTGACTTGCGAGGGAGCGTCGTCCGCCATGCCCTTCAGGCCCGCGGGACGGTAAAAGAATTTGATGCGCGAACGGAAGGCCAGCTGCAGCTGATTGGCATTGGCGGCTTCGCCCGTCGGCTTGGGCGGCACTTCGAGCACGTTGAGCCAGAAGACCGATTCCTTGTCCTGCGGCAGCGGCTCGCCGGTGTAGTGGATGCGCAAGGTCTGACCCTTGCGAGGATCGATACGCGTGACCGGCGGCGTGACGATAAACGGAACATCTACGGAAGACGGCGTGGCCTTGGCGTCGCCGTTGTCGAGCCACGCCTGCGTCAGCGCGGGCGACTGGCCCTCGTTGCTGAGCTTGATCGTGACTTCACTTTCCTTTGCGTGATAAATGACCCGCGTGCCCCCGATGACAACAGAGGCTTGCGCCTGCAGGGCGCCTGCGAGTCCCAGCGCGAGTACGCTGGTGGCCAGAAAATTTCTGATAGCGGGTTTCATTTTGGGGGGGCGAATGATTAATGGCGTAAAACCGGGAGAAATGCGGAGCGGCCGATGGCCGGCTCCGCTGCACTGCGCTACCGCGATTACGGGTAGACGATGGTGTACTGCACCGACGAGTTGACCGCGCCGCCGGTGGCGGCACCGGTCGACACATAACGGGCGATGTAACGCATCGTGGCCGAACCGGCGGAACCGGCCGGCGAGCCGGCAACGAGCGGCACCGAGTGCGAGTTCTGCGAGGCATCGGCAAAGCCAGCCTTGATTTCAGAATCGTCGTCCGCATTGAACAGACCGATTTGCACATTGCTGGCGGCGCCGGAGCCCGAAGCAACGATCAGGCGGCCGGTGGTGGCATCCACGGTCGGGCCCGCTTCAAAGAAGGTGCGGACATTGCCGGAGTCCGGGTTGCAGCCAGTCAGCGAAATGCTGAACGGCGTGGCGCCGGCGACGTTGCCTGCCGTAGCCAGAAGGCCGCTCGACACATTGGGCAGCGCCACGGTGAAGTCCTTGCTGGACGTGCCATTGCCGTTGGCGGTGCAGGTTTGGGCCGTGATGCTGCCCGTGAAGGAGATCGTGCCATCCACGGCTGCGGCATATTGCGATACGGTGGCGGCGGCTGCGAAGGCGAGTGCGGAAAGGAGCTTGGTTTTCATGATGCGGATAAACAATGAGAATTAATGAAGTTTTGCGTAGCAGGGTGAGGAATTAATATTTGCCTCGTGGCATCTGCACGCAAATTTGCAAATGATTTCTGACTTACTGACTTACTGACTTATTACGCTCAGGCTTGAATCTCCATAAAAATCCTTAACTGATCCAATCACAGAATCTTGCGAATCGCCGGTAGCTCGTTCCATCCATTTACGATTTACCTGCCATTCGCGGCGCCACCCATTAGGAATCGACTGGAAGCACTAACTGGGGAGGCGCTGTTTTTCTGATGCCTGTAATGTAGAAAAACGCGCATACCGGGCACATAGAACGATTCCTAAAGTCCCGGACCCCCGGGATATTTAGAAATACTTCGAACACGCCTGCGTGTATTGGCCCGACGAAATGAAATAACAGTCACTTCGGAGTGACGCGGCCGGGATAATCGCCGAGCCTGGGGATGTGCCGAGAAGGGAATTGGGGTGAAATCGTGATCAGAGGATCACTACTGCCGGGTGGGGGTGGGACTTGATCCGCATGTGACGCCTTCGAACAATTCACATGCCGCGGCGTCCGCCATGACGGATCGCCTGGCGAGCCGCTCGGTTGCCGCTTTGCCACCCAGGGGCCACGCACGCCGATTGCCGGCGCCAAACAAAAAACCCGCCGGATTGGCGGGTTTCTTGCTGAAGCAGAGGTCTACAGGTTCAGGACGGCAGCGATTCCGACAACCGGTTGTTGCCTTCGTCGCCTTCCTCATCCGGCCACGTGCGGCCGACCATCCACTCATACAGCGTGGGCAGCACGATCAGCGTCAGCAGCGTGGCGGTGATCAGGCCGCCGATGATGACGATGGCCAGCGGACGCTGCGTCTCGGAGCCGATGGCGCGCGAAATCGCCATCGGGAACAGGCCCAGCATGGCCAGCAGTGCCGTCATCAGCACCGTGCGCAGCCGGTCCATCGACCCCGTCAGCACGGCCTGGCGCACCGGCATGCCTTCGTCGCGCAACTGGTTGAAGTACGTCACCATCACCACGCCGTTCAGCACGGCCTGGCCGAACAGTGCGATAAAGCCGATGGCCGCCGACACCGACAACGGAATGCCGGTGAGGAACAGCGCGAACACACCGCCAATCAGCGCGAACGGGATGTTCGAGATGATCAGCGTGGCGCTCTTGAACGACTTGAACGCGTTGAACAGCAGCAGGAAGATCACCAGCACCGACAGCGGCACCACGATCGACAACCGCGCCATCGCACGTTCCTGGTTCTCGAATTCGCCGGACCAGCTGATCTTGACGTCTTCGGCGTTCACGTTCTTCTTGACCAGCGCCTGCATGTCCTTCACCACGCTACCCATGTCGCGGTCGTGGATGAAGATGCCGATCGACGTGGTGCGCTGGCCGTTTTCGCGGCTGATGTTCATCGCGCCCGATGCGGCACGGAACGTCACCAGCTGCGACAGCGGCACCTGCGCGCCATCCGGGGTCTGCATGAAGATGTTCGGCAGGTTCGGCAGCTCGCGCTCGCCCGGCCTCAGGCGCACGGCCACGCTGAAGTGCTTCTCGCCTTCCCACAGCTCCGTGGCGGCCTTGCCGGCCAGCGCGGTTTCCATCAGGTCCTGCACATCGGCCACGTTGATGCCGTAGCGCGCCGCCTGGGCCCGGTCGAATTCCAGCACGTACTGCGGCAGTTCGCCGTCGCGGTCGATGAACGCGCGCATCACGCCCTTGACCGACTGCACGTTGGCCAGGATCTGGTCGGCCACCTGCTTGTTGTGCTCCAGGCTGTCGCTCTGGACCTTGATGACGATCTGGCCCTTGATCTGCGAAATGCTCTCGAGGATGTTGTCGCGCACCGGCTGCGAGAAGTTGGGCTCGATGCCCGGCAGCTGGCGCAGGTTGCGGTTGATTTCCTCGATGATCTTGCGCTTGTCGTAGCCCGCGCGCCATTGCTTGTCGCCCTTCAGGTCGACCAGGATTTCCACGGTATTGATCAGCTTGGGATCGGTGCCGTCGTCCGGACGGCCCACCTTGGAGATCGTGGTGTTGACCTCCGGCGTCTTGCGGATGACGCTGCGCAGCAGGCGCGCCTGGTCCCGGGCCTCGTCGATCGAGACCGACGCCGGCAGGTCGAAGCTCACCCACATCGATCCCTCGTCCAGTTCCGGCAGGAATTCGCTGCCGAGGAACTTGCCCACGCCCACCGTCGCCACCAGCAGGGCCAGCGCAATGCCGACCACCTTCTTCTTGTTGTCCAGCGCCCAGGCGAGCATCGGTTCGTAGATGCGCTTGCAGTGGCGCACCACGAAATTGTCCTCGTGGGCGATGTTCTTGGTGAGCAGCAGGTGGCACAGCAGCGGCACCACGGTCAGCGACATGATCAGCGAACCGATCAGCGCGCCGGTCACCGTATAGGCCATCGGCGCGAAGATCTTCCCTTCGTGCCGCTGCAGCGTGAAGATCGGAATGTGCGCCGCGATGATGATGACCATCGAGAACACGGTCGGCCGGCCCACTTCCGAGGTCGCCTGCAGGATCGCGTACAGCCGCGCCTTGCTGTCCTTGATCTGGTGCTCCTTCAGCTCGCCCAGTCGCTTGAAGATGTTCTCGACGACGATCACGGCGCCGTCCACGATAATCCCGAAGTCCATCGCGCCGAGCGACAGCAGGTTAGCCGGAATCCCCACCCACGTCAGGCCGATGAACGTCGACAGCAGCGCCAGCGGAATCACCAGCGCCACGATGGCGGCGGCGCGCACATTGGCCAGGAACAGGTACAGCACGGCCATCACCAGCAGCGCGCCCTCCACCAGGTTGCCGAACACCGTGTGCAGCGTCTTGTCGATCAGCGTGGAGCGGTCGTAGTACGGCACGATCTTCACGCCCTTGGGCAGGATCGTGGAGTCCAGCAGTTCGATCTTCTGCTTGAGGGCCTCCAGTACGATGGACGGATTCTCGCCCTTGCGCATCACCACGATGCCCGAGACGATGTCGTCCTCGTTATCCTGGCCCATCAGCCCCTGCGGCGGCGCGGCCCCCACCTTCACTTCGGCAATGTCCTTGACGAGGATCGGCGTGCCGTTGGTCTCCGTCACCACCACGTTGGCGATGTCGGCCGAGGTCCTGAAGCTGCCCAGCGACCGCAGCAGGAACTGCTGGCGGCCCTGCGCCACGGCACCGCCGCCGGCATTGGAGTTGCCACGTTGCAGCGCGGTGAACAGTTGCGACAGCGAGACCTTGGCGTCACGCATGCGCGCCAGGTTCGGATTCACCTCGTACTGCTTGATGGTGCCGCCGATGGTCACCAGGTCCGCCACGCCAGGCACCTGGCGCAGGTTCTTTTCCACCACCCAGTCCTGCAGCGTGCGCAGTTCCTGCGCCGTGTAGCCCTTGCCGGTCAGACGGAAACGGAAGATCTCGCCGATGGCGGTGGAAAGCGGCGCGAGGTCCGGATGGACCCCGTCAGGCAAGTCCACGCTGCGCAGGCGCTCGATGATCTGCTGACGCGCCGTGACGTCGGTGGCCTTGTCGTTGAAGGTCACCATCATGAACGACAGGCCGAACTGGGTGTGCGAGAACACGCGCACCGAATTGGGCGTGCCCGCCAGCGCGGTCTCGATCGGAATCGTGACCTGACGCTCCACTTCTTCCGCGGCACGGCCCGGATAGAGCGTGATGATGTTGACCTGGATGTCGGAAACATCCGGGAAAGCCTCGATGGGCAGGTTCTTGAAGGCGGCCAGGCCGCCGGCGACGAAGATGATCAGGCCCAGCCAGACAAACAGCTTCTGGTGCAGCGCAAAACTGACGATACGGGAAATCATGGGGCCGTCGTCCTCATTGCTTGGACGACGCGCGCGCCGCGTTCACGGCCGTGGCATCGCGCAGGATGTCTTGCAGGTAGAGGTTGCCATCGGTGATCACCACATCGCCATCCTTCAGGCCTTCCACCACCTCGGCGGTGCCGGGCATCTGCACGCCCAGCTTCACCTGGCGACGCTCGAACGTGTTCTGCGCGGTGCGCACGAACACGTAGTTCTTGTTGTCAGCCAGGAACACGGCCTTGGACGGCACCGAGATGCCCTGGAACGACGCTGCCTTCAGCCTCGCCGTGACGAACATTTCCGCCTTCAGGCGGCGGTCGGCATTGGGCACGACCAGCCGCACCTTGATGCTGCGGGAATTGGGATCGACGTAATCGGCGATCTTCACCACGGTGCCCTCGAAGGTCTCGCCCGGATAGGCGGTGCTGGTCAGCCGCACCGTCACGCCGGGCTTGAACAGCCCCATGTCCGCCTCGGCGGCGTCCACCTGCGCCCACAGCGTGGTCGGGTCGGTCACCAGGAACAGCGGCGCGGTGGGCGGCTGGTCGGGACGCAGCTCCATGCCCGAATTGATGTTGCGCTCGACCACCAGCCCCTCGATCGGGCTGCGCAGCGCAAAGCGCTGGTTGACGGCATCGCCACCGGCGGCCGCGCCATACATGCGCAGCGCGGCCTGGGTGCGCTGCTGGTCGGCGGCGGCGCGGGCGCTGTCCGCCTGGGCCTGCTCCAGCTCCTTCTGCGCGATGATGCCGGCGCCGTACAGCTCACGCTGGCGCGCCAGTGACTTGGCGGCCAGGGCACTGTCCGCGGCGGCCTTGCGGGCATCGGCCTGCGCCACGCCGAAATCGGGCGAGGTCAGCATCGCCAGCGGCTGGCCGGCTTTCACGGTGGTCCCGGGCTGGGCCAGGACCTCCATGACACGGCCGGCAAACGGCGTGGTCACGCGCACGGTCTTGTCCTCGTTCCAGACCAGCCGGCCCGGCAGGCTGAGCATGCGGTCGCCGCCGCTCTTGACCGGTTGGCCGACGATGCCCGGCAGGGTCTTGACGCTGGCCGGGAACTGGATCGTCTGCCCGCTGACCTTGGGATCGTCGTCGGGTTCGGGGGCTTCCTTCTTGCCGCAGGCGGCGAGTGCGAGTGCGCACAGCGATAACGCGGCGACCAGCCGCACGGCGCCATTGCGGGGGAAGCTGCGAGACACGGGGGACGGGGACTTCAAATCAAGGACGCGGCGCATCGGTACGGACCTGGGGAAGCTTGTTGATATCGGAATTCGTGGTCTGGAGGGCGGTGAGGTAGGCCGACAGGGCCTTGGCATAGTTGCCCTGCGCCTCGACGGCATCCAGCCGGGTCTGGCGCAGCGCGCGGCGCGCGTCCAGCAAGTCCAGCACGCCGCTGGCACCCTTGGAATAGGCGAACTCGGCGCTGTTGGCAACGGACTCCGCGGCCGGCAGCACGGATTCCCGCATCTGCTGGAGCGATCCGCGTGCCGCATCCAGCTGGCTGCGCAGGCGCTCGATGTCGTTCTGGGCCGACAGCAGGATGCGATTGCGGTCATCCAGCGCCGCGTAGTAGTCCACCTCGGCGCGACGCGCCTCGCCGCCATAGCTGTGGCGCACATACAGCGGGATCGACACGAACACGCCGTAGCTGTTGCCGCTGCCGGTGGTATTGGCTTCGGACACCGGGTAATGCTCGGCCTGCGCCCCGACGGTCACATCCGGCACGCGGCCGGCACGGGCCAGGTCGCGCGCGGCGGAGGCGGCGGCCAGGCGCGCCTCGGCGGCCGTTACGTCCGGGCGGCGCTGTAGCACCTCGGGGTCGATCGGCGGCACCGGGGCGTCCACCGTCGGCCAGTCCGGCACCAGCCGGTTGTCCAGCAGCGTGCCGGGCACGCCGATCGCGGCGGCCAGTGCGGCCTTGTCGCTGACGTGGTCCGCCTGCGCGGCGCGCAGGTCGTTCTGGGCGCGCAGCGTCTCCAGCTGGAGCTTGGTCACGTCGGCGCGGGATACATCGCCGGATTTCAGGCGGGTTTCGTTGGCTTGCTGCGTGCGGCCATACAGGCCGACGGTTTCCGTCAGCACTTCCACGCGCGTCTGGCTGACCACGGCTTCATACCAGGCCTGGTCGACGGCGCCGATCTGCTGCGCCACCACGGCCTGCGTCTGCTCGCCGACGGCGGCGCTGGCCTTGCGGGCCGCATCCACGCGCAGATTGCCCTTGTTGGCGGTTTCGATGACCTGGTCGACCCGCAAGGTCGAATCCACGGTCTTGCTGCGCAGGTTGCCGGACCCGACGCCGAGGTGCGGGTTGATATTGGCCACCCCCAGGCTCAGCACCGGGTTGGGTCGTTGGGAAGCAATCTCGATATCGGCCTGGCTGGCTTCCTCGCCACGGCGGGCGGAAATGATGTCGCGGTTGCAACGCAGCGCGTCAAGGCGCGCCTGGGCCAGCGTCAGGGTTGCCTTGGCAGGCGGGGGAATGCAGGGGCCGTCCGGCGGCATGGGCGCGCTGGCGGCATGGCCAGCGCTGGCCACCAGGGCAAGCAGCGTTGCCGCGGCGGCTCGGGAAACAGGAAAATGCACGATCAGTCTGGCTCGATTCGACAACGATCAGAGGTAAACGACCGTGCCAGTCTAACGGTGCACCGGGATGGCAACTTTTCTCGATATTGATCCCGGAAGCCGTCAAATTTATGTTCGCCTGATGACTGCGCACGATCTCCCGAGCGCATTCAAACCCAATCTCATTACAAACGCCTTTCATCCTGTCGATAAATCTCGGGAATAGCAGGGAAAAGCGGCGTTCAGGGAAAACACCGATTGGCTGGGCAATATTTACGCCCGGATTACCCGGCGCGGCCTAAAGGCGCCATCAAAATGCGGCCCCGAACGGGCGTGGCGAGGGTTGCGGTTGGTCTCTCATGGCTGCCGGGCGGCGACGATCCGCTGGGCACGCTCCAGCACCGGTCGATCGACCATCTTTCCATCCACGGCGATGGCCGCCCCCTGCGCGGCGGCGGCTTGCCCGACCACGCGCGTGGCCCATGCCAGCTCCTCCGCGGAGGGCGCCAGGCCGGCGTGTACGCCCGCCACCTGATTAGGATGGATCAGCAGCTTGGCGCCAAACCCGAAGCGCCGGGCGCGGGCGGTATCCGCCGCCAGCGCTTGCGCATCGCCGATCGCCGTACACACCCCGTCGACCGGCGCGGGCAGCCCGGCCGCCCGGGAGTGCGCCACCAGCTGGCCGCGGAAGTAATGCAAGGGCTCGCCATCGTCGGCCACATCGAGGTCGAACATCAGGTCGATGCTGCCAAACAGCAATCGCGCGATACCGCGCGTGCGCGCGAGCTCCGGCAGGTCGGCAAAACCGGCGGCGGTCTCCAGCAGCGCATGGCAACGCACATCGGGCAGCGTGGCCTGCAGCGCGGCGACCGATCCGGCATCGGCCTTGGGCAACACCAGCGCGGCGACGGCCTGGTCGCGACACCACGCGAGGTCGTCCGCGAAGTACGCCGTATCGGCGCCGTTGATGCGCACCAGCAATGCCACGCCCGCGGCGTCGGCTTCCGCAAGCAGGCCGCGCCACGGTGCGGCGAGTCCCGCACGTGCGTCGGACTTGGCATCCGGCGCCACGGCGTCCTCGAAATCGACAATCACGGCGTCGGCGCCGGCGGCAATCGCCTTGCCGATCCGGTCGGGCCGGGTGGCCGGCACAAACAGGTAGCTGCGCGGCGGGCGGGCGGTGGTGGCACTGGTAGCAGTCATGGCGATCGTGACGGTCGTAGTGGTCATTTTGGTCGTCATTGGCGGCGGCGCGCCACTCAGACCACGCCATCGGCGTGCAGCCGGGCCACCTGCTCGGCGGCGCAGCCCAGCTCGGCCAGGATCGCATCCGTATGCTGGCCCACGGCGGGCACCGGGTCCATGCGCGCATCGGTCACGCCCGGTGGCAGCAGCGCCGGAATGTCGCCCGCCGGCGATGCCACGGACCGCCAGCGCGCCCGCGCGGCCAGTTGGGGATGCTGCCAGACGTCGGCCATGGTGTTGACCCGCGCATTGGCAATCCGGGCATCCTCCAGCCGCTGCACCACCTGCTCCGCCGTCATGCGCGAGAACGCCTCGACAATCCGCTCGCGCAACTGCGCCCGGTTGGCGCTGCGCAGGCTGTTGGTGGCAAACGCCGCATGGCTGGCCAGATCGGGTTCCTCAAGCACCACCTTGCAGAAGATGGCCCATTCGCGCTCGTTCTGCAGGCCCAGCATCACCGTCTTGCCGTCGCCGGTCGGGAACGGTCCGTAGGGATAGATCGTGGCGTGCGCGGCGCCGGCGCGCGGCGGCGGCTCCGCGCCGTCGAACGCGTAATACATCGGGAATCCCATCCACTCGACCATCGACTCCAGCATCGATACGTCGATACGCTTGCCGCGCCCGGTCTGGCCGCGTTCGATCAGCGCGGCCAGCACGTTGGAGTACGCATACATGCCGGCGGCGATATCGGCCACGGAAGCGCCCGCCTTGACGCCCTCGTCCGACGTGCCGGTCACCGACACAAAGCCCGATTCGCTCTGCACCAGCAGGTCGTAGGCCTTCTTGTCGCGATAGGGGCCATCGCCGCCGTAGCCCGAGATGTCACAAACGATCAGGCGCGGATAACGTGTGGAAAGCGTCTCGTAGTCCAGCCCGAGCCTGGCCGCCGCACCCGGCGCCAGGTTCTGCACCAGCACGTCGGCGCGGGCCAGCAGCCCTTCCATCACCGGCCCGGCGGCGGGTGCCTTGACGTCCAGCGTCAGGCTTTCCTTGGAGCGGTTGGTCCAGACGAAGTGCGAGGACAGCCCGCGCACGCGGGAATCGTAGGCCCGCGCAAAGTCGCCGGGGCCGGGACGTTCGATCTTGATGACGCGGGCACCCAGGTCGGCCAGCTGGCGCGTGCAGAACGGCGCGGCAATGGCCTGTTCGAGGGAGACGACGGTAATGCCTTCGAGGGGACGGGACATGGCGGGGCGGGGTCGGTTGCGCAATGCCGCCAATCTACCCGCCAGCCCGGACCCTGTGAAATAGGGATTGCAGAAGGCTCCATAAGTAGAATCAATACCCTTGGCCCAGGGAGACCCGATGGACATCCGAGCAATGCGATATTTCGTGGCGATCGTCGACCACGGCAGCCTGACCCGTGCCGCCGAGGTCGTCTGCGTGGCCCAGCCCGCGCTGAGCCAGCAACTGGCCGCGCTGGAGGAGGAATTCGGCTTGCCGCTGGTGCACCGGGGCGCCAAGGGCGTGCGGCCCACGGAGGCCGGCAAGACGCTTTACCGTCACGTGCGCAACATCCTGCGGCAGGTGGAGATTGCCGGCGCCGATGTGCGCGTGGCCGGCGCGGAGGTGTCCGGCACGGTGGCCATCGGCCTGCCGACCACGGCGGCGGCGGCCTTTGGCATGGCGCTGGTGCGCAGCGTGCGGCAGCGCTACCCGCAGGTGCGGCTGCAGTTGTTCGAGAGCATGAGCGGCTATATCTCCGAGCTGCTAAACCAGAACCGGCTCGACTTCGCCATCCTGTTCCGCGATACGCCGTCACGCGCCGTGGAGCCCGAACCGCTGGCCAGCGAGCCGCTGTACCTGATTGGCACGCCACCCGGGCCGGCACCGAAGCCGGGCAGGCGCGCGGCCGGTGGCCTGGCTTCGGCGGAATCGGCGGCGCTGGCGGCTTCGGCGCCGGCCACCATCGCACTCAAGGCGCTCGACGGCGTGCCGCTGGTGCTGCCGAGCGGCTCACAGGGCCTGCGCGAAGTCGTGGAGCGCAGCTTTGCCAAGGCCGGCATCGCGCTGAACGTGGTGGCGGACCTCGATTCGCTGCCATTCCTGCTGTCCGCCGCGCGCGAAGGGTTGGCCTGCACGATCCTGCCGGAATCCTCGCTGGGCGAAGGCGATGCCGCGGTGGCGCGGCGCCGCATCCTGCCCGAGTTGCGGCGCACGCTGTCCCTGTGCTGGCCCCGCGCCCTGCCACGCTCCAACGCGGCCGAGGCGGTGGCCGAGATCCTGCGCGAGATCGTGGCGGATCGCATCGCTTTGGGCGGATCGCTGGCGCCCCCGGCAACAAGCAAGTGACCACGGGCAAATAACTGCGGGGGGATGACCGCCGTGACAGCGGTATGTCAGACCACCGCATGTCAGGTCTCCGCATGTCAGTTCCCGGTATGTCAGGCCTCCATATGCCGGTTACGCCGCCCGGCGGCCCGCAGGGGGCTTCGCCTTGACATGGCGGCTTCGGCGCACGCATTATCGCCCTCAGCATCTGGCCGTACCCCGTAGCTGTCAGTCAACGCTGTTTCCGCCCCCACCGGCGCCCGCCGCCAGCCTTCGTTGAATCCTCGCGCGCCATGGCGACTGCCCCGGCCAACTACGAGTTCAAGCCTCACGAACGGCCGATGCTGCCGGGGTCTCCGGCCACGCCCGAGCACCCGACGCCGCGGCGCATCGCGTACTTCTGCGTGGGCGTGCTGATCGGCCTGACCGGCGGCTTCGGCAACGCGCTGGTCGTGGCCAACCTCAACAACATCCAGGGTGTGTTCGGCCTGTACAGCGACGAGGCCGCGTGGTTGTCGACGGTGTACGTGATGACCAACGTATGCATGTCGATGCTGCTGATCAAGTTCCGGCAGCAGTACGGCCTGCAGCACTTCACCGGCCTCTTCCTGGTCGGCTACGCGGCGACCACCGCCGCCCACCTGTTCACCCATTCCTTCACCACCGCCCTGCTGGCCCGCGCCGCCAACGGCGTCGCCGCCAGCGGCCTGGCCACGCTGGCGCTGTACTACATCATCCAGGCGTTGCCCGCCAGGCACCGGATGCGCGCCGTCGTCATCGGCTTTGGCGTGCCGCAGCTGGCCACCCCGCTGGCGCGCACGTTTTCCACGACCATGCTGGAAGGCGGCAACTGGCAGACGATGTACCAGTTCGAACTCGGACTCGCGCTGCTCTCCATCGTGGCCGTGGCACTGCTGCGCCTGCCGCCGAACGAGCGCCTCAAGGCCTTCGAGCCTCTCGACTTCGTGACCTTCGCGCTGTTCGCGCCGGGCATGGCGCTGCTATGCGCGGTCCTGGGCGAGGGCCGCATCCTCTGGTGGACGGAAGCGCCGTGGCTGGGCTATGCCTTGTGCGGCGCGGTGGTGCTGATCTCGGCCGCGCTGTGGATCGAGCACAACCGTGTCAACCCGCTGCTCAACACGCGCTGGCTGGGCAGCGCGGCCATGATCCGCTTTGCCGTGGTGGCCACCGCCGTGCGCATGCTGCTGTCCGAGCAGCCTTATGGCGCGGTGGGCCTGCTGACCTCGCTCGGCATGGGCAACGACCAGCTCATCTCGCTCTACATCGTCGTGTCGCTGGCCACCGTGGCCGGCATCGTCACCAGTGCGCTGACCGTGAACCCGAAGAACCTCGGACGGCCGATCCGCATTTCGCTGGTCCTGATCGCCATCGGCGCGTTCATCGATGCCGGCTCCACCAACCTCACGCGGCCGTACAACATGTATTTCACGCAGTCGCTGATCGCGTTTGCCGCCGTCTTCTTCCTGGGGCCGGCGCTGCTGATCGGCATCTCCGTCGCCATCCAGCGCGGCATGAGCCACTACGTGAGCTTTTCGGCCCTGTTCAGCATCACGCAATCGCTGGGCGGGCTGGCGGGGTCGGCCTTGCTCGGCACCTTCCAGACCTATCGGGAGAAATTCCATTCGCACGCGCTGGTGCAGAACATCGTCCTGTCCGATCCCGTGGATGCCGAGCGCCTCCGGCTGCTGGGCAACGTCTACGGCCGCTGGGTCGGCGATCCCACGCTGCGCCAGGCGGAAGCGCTGACGGCGCTGGCCCAGCAGGTGACGCGCGAAGCCAATGTGCTGGCCTTCAATGACGTGTTCCTGCTGATCGGCGTCCTGGCCACCGTCACCTTCGTCGTCCTGCTGGCGCTTTACCTGGCCAATGTCATACCGGGCCATGTGCCGGAGAAGTCCCCGCCTGCCGCACCAGACGAGAAGGAGAAGGCAAAGGAGAGCGCATCGTGACAGACCAGCAGGACCGCCCGTCGCCCGCTCCGGCCGCGCCCGAACGGATGAAGGACCCCGTGGAGGTCGCGGTAGCGCCCAAGGGCTGGGCGCCGCCGAAGGGGACGCTGCGGCTGACCATCCTGATCATCGTGCTGGCCGTGATCGGCGTGCTCATCATCCTCTACGCCTGGGGCCTGCCGCCCTTCACGCCGGCCCTCCAGAGCACCGACAACGCCTATGTGCGCGGCCAGACCACGATCATCAGCCCGCAGGTCAGCGGCTACGTGACCGAGGTGCCCGTGCATGACTTCGAGGTAGCCAAGGCCGGCCAGGTGCTGCTGCGCATCGACGACCGCATCTATCGCCAGCGCGTGGAGCAGGCGCGCGCGTCGCTCAATACGCAGATCGCCAACCTGAACAACTCCGAGCAGACGCAGCGTGCACGCGAGGCCACCGTGGTGTCCCAGCAGGCCAACATCGACAATGCCCGGGCACAGCTCTCGCGTGCGCAGGCCGACATGAAGCGCGTGGACGAGCTGGTGGCCGATGGCTCGGTCTCGCTGCGCGAGCGCGACCAGACCCGTGCGGCGCTGCGTCAGGCGGAAGCCGCACTTGAGCAGGCGCGCGCCGCCATCGAGATTGCCCGGCAGGACGTGCAGTCCGTGCTGGTGGGCCGCGCCGGGCTGAAGGCAGCGGTGGAACAGGCACGCGCGGTGCTGGAACTGGCGGAGATCGATCTGTCGAATACGGTCGTGGTGGCGCCGCAGGCCGGACGGCTGAGCCAGATCGGCGCGCGGCTGGGGCAGTACGTCACCTCCGGCACGCAACTGATGTTCCTGGTGCCGGCCCAGTTGTGGGTCATCGCCAACTTCAAGGAAGCCCAGACGTCCCACATGGCGCCGGGGCAGCCGGCCCACTTCCGGGTGGACGGGCTGGACAACGCGCGACTGAGTGGCCACGTCGAACGCCTGGCACCGGCGGCAGGCTCCGAGTTCGCCGTGATCGTGGCGGACAACGCCACCGGCAATTTCGTCAAGGTCGCGCAGCGGATCTCGGTACGGATCTCCATCGACCCCGGGCAACCGCTGGCGGAACGGCTGCGGCCGGGCATGTCGGTGCAGGCGGAAGTCGACACCAGCGGCGGCAAGCCGCGCGAGCGATGACGCGAGGGAGCAGCCCTCCCCCGCCGTCGGGCGAGATGCCGCGTGGATCGCGAACGCCACCGGCAACCACATTGGCGAGCCCATCGGCGGCCCTATCGGCGGCCAGTCTGGCGACCCGCTTTTTGGCTCGCTTTTTGGCCCGCTTGCTGGCCCGATTGGCCCGCTTGCCGACGGCATTGCCAACGATCTTGCTGGCGGGATGGCTCGCCGGCTGCATGGGTCCTCGGCCGCCCGTGCCCGATGAGGCCGGCGTCACGCCGCCGGTGGCATGGCGCGTGGACGTGGGGCCGACCGCCGCCATCGAGCGAGACTGGTGGCAGACCTACGGCGACCCCGAACTGGCCGCGCTCGTGGCCGAGGCGCTGGAATATAACGACGACATCGCCATCGCCGCCGCCCGGGTGCGCGAAGCCGACGCCCAGGCACGCGCCGCCCGTGCGGACCTGTTTCCCACGCTGGATTTCACGGGCGGCGGCAATCGCGCGCGGGCGATCAATGCCTTCGGGCAGCCCGTCGCGCTCAACACGGGGCAGCTGACGCTGGAGGCCTCCTACGAGGTCGACCTGTTCGGCCGCATCCGCGATGCCGTTGGCGCGGCCCGCGCCAGCGCGCTGGCCAGCCAGGCCGCGCGCGACACCACGATCCTGTCCGTGGCCGCAGCCACGGCGCGCGGCTATATCACGCTGCGCGCGCTCGATGCCCAGCTGGAAGTCGTCAGGCAGACGTTGCTGTCGCGCGCCGATGCGTTGCGGCTGGCGCGGGACCGCGCGCGGGCCGGCTACACCTCCCAACTCGAATACGAGCAGGCCCGCGCCGAGTACGAATCGACGGCACAGGCCGTGCCGCAGGCGGAACTGGCCGTCGCGCGGCAGGAAAACGCACTCGGCGTCCTGATCGGCAAGCCGGACGCCGGCGCCATTGCGCGGGGACGGACACTGCAGTCGCTGCAGCAGCCCGCCGTGCCGGAGGGCCTGCCATCGGACCTGCTGCGCCGCCGCCCGGACATCGCGCAGGCGGAATACAACCTCGCGGCCACCGACGCCAGCCTTTCCGCCGCGCGCAAGGCCTACCTGCCCCGCATTCCGTTGTCGGCAGCGGGCGGACTGGTCTACGTCACCGGCCTGGCCAATCCGATCCGGATCTGGTCGATTGGCGGCAGCGTGCTGGCGCCGATCTTCGAGGGCGGGCGGATCGTGGCGGGTGCCGATGCCGCCGCGGCACGGCGCGACGAGGCCGCCTTCGCTTACCGGCGCGTGGCGCTGACGGCCTTTCGCGAGGTCAACGACAACCTTGCCGCCGTGCAGAAGCTGGGAGAGCAGGAGCAGCGGCTGCAACAGCAGCGCGACGCGCTGGCCGCCGCGTTGCGGCACGCCACCAACCGCTACCGCGCCGGCTATTCGCCCTACCTGGAACAGCTCGACGCCCAGCGCCAGCTGTTCAACGCGGAACTGAGCCTGATCTCCGCCCATGCGGACCGCCTCAATGCCAGCGTCGCGCTCTATCAGGCGATGGGCGGCGGCTGGCGGCAATAAGAATTGCTTATGGCCGTAGTCGGCGATTGAATTTCTCCTGCCGGGCCGGCTCGGCTAGAGTGGGCGCCAGCATGGGCAAGCCCGATGACCGGGCCCCGACAATCGCCCGCTACAGGAGACCACATGCTTCGCACCCACCGCGCCCTGGCAGGCCTTGCCACGGCCCTCGCTCTCGCCGCAACCGGCGCCGCGCACGCCGACACCTATCCGTCCAAGCCCATCCAGATGATCGTGCCGCAGGCACCCGGCGGCACCAACGACATCGTCGCGCGCCTGGTGGCGGCGGACCTGTCGCAGCGGCTGGGGCAGCAGGTCGTGGTGGAAAACCGCCCCGGCGCCGGCGGCAATATCGGCACGCAGACCGCGGCCCGCGCCACGCCGGACGGCTACACGCTGCTGATGACGATCAGCAGCACGCAGGCCATCAACCCGTCGCTGTATCGCCAGATTCCGTTCGATCCCGTCAAGGATTTCGATCCGATCGCCCCGGTGGCCAGCGTGCCCAACGTGCTGGTGGTCAACCCGGCTTTCCCGGCCAAGTCGATGGCCGAGCTGATCGCGCTGGCCAAGGCCAAGCCGGACTTCTACCGCTATGCGTCCGCCGGCAACGGCACGCTGAACCACCTGCTGGGCGAGATGCTGAACAGCATGGCGGGCATCAAGCTGGAGCACGTGCCGTACAAGGGCGTGGCCCCGGCGCTCAATGACGTGCTGGGCAACCAGGTGCCGATGGCATTCGCGAGCCTGCCGTCCGTGCTGGCCCACATCAAGGCGGGCAAAGTACGCGCGCTGGGCGTGAGCTCCGCCAAGCGCTCCCCGTTCGCACCGGATATCCCGGCGATCGGCGAGACCGTGCCCGGCTATAGCGGCGATCTGTGGGTCGGCCTGTTTGCGGTGCGGGGCACCCCGAAGGACGTGACGCAGAAGCTGGCCACCACCCTGCAAGCCGCGCTGGCCGACAAGGCATTGCGCGACAAGCTGGCCGCACAGGGTGCCGAGGTGCTGACCGGCACGCCGCAGCAGTTTGCCGGCATGCTCAAGAGCGACATCGACAAGTGGGGCAAGATCGTCAAGGCCTCCGGCGCACAAGTGGACTAGAGGCACTATCAAAATGATTCTGGCGTCGTTGCGCGGCCTTGCCGTACCACTTGTACTGTCTGCGGCCGCGCCCTTGCAGGGCGCGCATGCGCTGGCAGGCGCATGCCGCTACGCAGGCGGCTCGCAGGTGAGCCGAAACCCCTGCTACGCCCTAGCCAGAACCGCTGACGCTTCACTTTGATAGCGCCTCCAAACCCGCCGGCCGAGTCGAGTGAGTCAATACCAATACACGGTCAGGGATTTCCCGAATGTCTGCGGCATGTCCGCGTATCATCGCGGACGCCTCCGACACGCCTGAAATCCCCGTTCGACCATGCCTGACCATACGTTGCTGTCCGCCCTGCTCATCTTTGGACTCGGGGGGTTGCTCGGCGGCGTGGGCGGGCTCTTTGGCATCGGCGGCGGCCTGATTGCCATCCCCGCGCTGGGCCTGCTCTACGGCATGGACCAGCAGCTGGCGCAGGGCACCTCGCTGGTGATGATCGCGCCGAACGTGGTGATCGGCTTCTGGCAATACCGCAAGCGCGCGAATATCGAACTCAGGACGGCCATCGTCCTGGGTCTTTCCGCCGTGCTGGCCACCTACGCCTCGGCCCGGCTGGCTACTTCCCTCGACGCCCAGCTGCTGCGCCGGATCTTCGCGGTGTTCATGATCGGCCTGGCCCTTTACTTCCTCTGGCGCCTGCTGCCCGGACGCGCGGCAACGCAACCGCAGGCACGGCTCTCATCGCGCTGGATTCCGGCGCTGGGCGCCGTGGGCGGTGCGTTCTCGGGATTCTTCAGCGTGGGCGGCGGCGTCGTGGCCGCACCGGCGCTGGTCGGCCTGTTCGGCATGCGGCAGGCCGTGGCGCAGGGCCTGGCCCTGGCGCTGGTGACGCCCGGCGCCGTCGTTGCGCTTTCCACCTACGCGCAGGCCGGTCACGTCGACTGGTACAGCGGCATTCCGCTGTCCCTCGGCGGCATGCTGACGATCTCCTGGGGCGTGGCGCTGGCGCACCGCATGCCGGAGCGCCGGCTGCGCGCGGCGTTTGCGCTCTGCCTGATCGCCACGGCCATCGTAATGCTGGTGCGCGGCTAGCAACTGGCGGCTGAAGACTCAAGGCTCAAAGCTCCCCCTCTGCCACGGCACGCGGCTGCCGGCACCCGGCCGGACTCGCCGCGCGAAGCGCCCCCTATCCCGCTACGAGTTGCTTGCGCGCGGTCACGCTGTGCATCAGGCCGAAGGACAACATGGTCGCGCCCGCGATCAAGGCCGGGATGCCTACCAGCGCAAACAGCGTCGGCATGCCAAGCCCCATCGACATCATCGTCGCCCCACCCACCGACCCCACGACGGAGCCCATGCGGCCCACGCCATTGGCCCAACTGACGCCGGTGGCGCGGCAATCGGTCGGATAGAAGCCGGCGCTCAGCGCATTGGCGCCCACTTGCGAACCCGAGATGCAGAAGCCCGCCAGGAACACCGCCACGCCGGCGGCGACCGGCGCATCGGCCAGGTTGCCGATGGCGGCGATGAACACGCCCGCCAGCGCATAGCTGCCCGCCAGCACAAAGCGCGGATTGAAGCGGTCCATCAGCCAGCCCAGCGCGATGGCACCGACGGTGCCGCCCACCTGGAACATCGTCGTGACCAGCGCGGCGGTGCGCAACGACATGCCGGTGCTGCGCAGGAACGTCGGCAGCCAGCTGGACAGCAGGTAGATCACCAGCAGGCTCATGAAGAACGTCAGCCAGAACAGCAGCGTGCCGCGCAGCAGTTCTGGCTTGAACAGGTGCCGCGCCGGCGATCCGACCGGGCGTTCGGATACGGTGAATGTGGCGCCGCACAGGTCGGCCGCGGGCGCGATGCGCTGGAGCGTGGCCACCACGCGCGCCGGCTCGGCGCCCGTCATCACCAGGTAGCGCACCGATTCCGGCAGCAGCCTGACGAGCACAACCGCCAGCACCAGCGGCATCACGCCGCCGACCACCAGCACCGATCGCCAGCCATAGGCCTCGATCAGCCCCGCCGATGCCAACCCGCCCAGAGCAGAACCGAGCGTGAAGCCGCAGAACATCGTCGTGACCAGGAACGAGCGGCGCTTTTCCGGACAGAACTCGGAGGTCAGCGTGATGGTGTTCGGCATGGCGCCGCCGAGCCCCAGGCCCGTGAGAAAGCGCAACGCGATCAGCTCCCACAGCTCGCCGGACCACGCCGACGCCAAACTCGCCACGCCGAAGAACAGCACGGAGAAGATGAGGATGCGCTTGCGGCCGTAGCGGTCAGCTAGCGGGCCAAACAGGAACGCGCCCGCCATCAGCCCGGCGAGTCCCGCGCCAAACAGCGGCGCGAGGTGAGCGGGCGAGAGCTGCCAGTCGGCACGGATTGCCGGCGCGATAAAGCCGATGGCGGCCGTGTCGAAGCCGTCGATGGCGACGATCAGAAAGCAGAGCACGACGATCGTGACCTGGAACGCCGATAGCGGCTGACGATCAATGAACGCGGTAACGTTGAGCGGTTGGCTGGCAGGCATGGTGTCTCCTCCGTGGTTGCCAGTGAATGGGCGAGCGAACGGCAGCCGGCGATGTCGATGGCTCGCCTGGCTTGCCGGAAGTACGGCTTGATTCGGAATGCGGTCCGGATGGCGCCCGGGTGCGGTCTTGGTTTCTTGGAGGTTGCTTCAAAATGAAGCGAAGCGGTCCTGGCTAGGCGCGCGGCCGCAGACAGTACAAGTGGTACGGCAAGGCCGCGCAACGACGCCAGGATCTTTTTGAAGCGACCTCTTAGAGCCAAGGCGTCTGGCTCAAAGCGCGTTCGGCGCGCCAGCCATGCAGCCACTGCAGCGCGTCGTAGAACTGCGCTTGCGTGCGGCCGGTCCAGAGCGTGTTGCGCACAAAGCGGTCCACGCCTTTCGCGTGATAGACGCGGCCCATGTCGCGGGCGGCGTACAGCACGCGCGCGGTGCGCGGAATGCGGGCCTGCTCATACAGCCTGAAGGCCTCGACGAAGTCGCCATCGGTCGCTTCCACGGCAGCACCCAGCGTCACCGCATCTTCCAGCGCCTGGCAGGCGCCCTGCGCGACGTATTGCGTCATCGGGTGCGCGGCATCGCCGAGGATCGTGGCGCGGCCAAAGCTCCAGCGCTCCACGGGGTCGCGGTCGGCCGTGGCCCAGCGCTTCCACGATGTCGGGCGGTCCAGCATCTGGTGTGGCAGCGGATGGATGCCTTCGAAGTACGACAGCACTTCCTCCTTGCTGCCATCGCGCACCCCCCACGTCTCCTGCTCGCGGCTGTGGAAGGTGACGACGAGGTTGTACTGCTGGCCGCCGCGCAGCGGGTAATGCACCAGATGGCAATGCGGGCCGGCCCACACCACCGGCGCGTTGACTTGCAGATCCTCGGGCATGTTGCCGACATCGACCACCGCGCGATACACCACGTGGCCGGTCACGCGCGGCTCGTCGCCGATCAGCGCATGACGGATCGCGGATTTCACGCCGTCGCAGCCGATCACCGCATCAGCGGTATGCCGCTCGCCACGCTGGTCGATCACCGTCACGCCGTTGTCGTCCTGATGCAGCGCACTCACCTGCGTGGCCGTGCGGAACGTGATCAGCGGGTGATCTTGCACAGCTTCCAGGATCGACAAGTGAATGTCGGCGCGATGGATCACCGCGTACGGATTGCCGAAGCGCTCGCGATAGGCAGCGCCCACATCGACGCGTGCGATGTCGCTGGCGTCGATGGCATCGCGCAGGTTCAGGTAATCCGTGAAGACGGCGCGGCTGCGGGCCGCCTCGCCCACGCCCAGCGCGTCGAGTGCCGCAAAGGCGTTGGCCGCAAGCTGGATGCCGGCGCCGATTTCGCCGATCTTCTCGGCCTGCTCCAGCAGTTCGACCCGCACGCCCTTGCGCGCGAGAGCCAGCGCCGCAGCCAGCCCGCCGATGCCGCCGCCGACGATCAGGACCTTGCGCGAGGTGTTGGTAGAGAGTTTCATCGTTGTCTCCTGGCCTGCTACGACCTTGTTCGAAAACAGCCGTCAGGCCGTGAAATCGGGTTGGCGGCCCGGGGCCGCCTGGGCAAACGCGGGATGCACGCTGGCATGCGTGTACACCGCCATGGCCCGTTCAAACTTCTCCAGGTCGCAGCCCATGCGCAGCGCGTTGGCCACCTGCGGCACCAGGGCGACGTCGGCCAGCGTCGGCGCGTCGCCAAAGCACCAGCGGCCACGGCCGTGACGCGCCAGCAGCCGCTCCACGGCCGCCATGCCCTCGTCGATCCAGTGCCGATACCAGGCGGACTTCTGCTCGGGCGTCACCTTCAGCACATCCTCCAGATAGCGCAGGATGCGCAGGTTGTTCACCGGGTGCATATCGCAGCTCACCACACTCGTCAGTTCCAGCACCCGGGCGCGCAGCTCGGTCTCCAGCGGAATCAGGCGCGGCACCGGGTGGCGCGCATCGAGGTAGTCGATGATCGCCAGCGACTGGCCGAGCCGGAAATCGCCATCCACCAGCGCGGGCACGGTGGCCGACGGGTTGATGCCCTCGACGTACTCCGCCTCGTGGTGCTGCCCCTTGCGAATGTTCACGGGCAGGTAGTCGTACGGCAGGCCCTTCAGCGCCAGCGCGATGCGCACGCGATAGGACGTGGAACTGTTGAAGAAACTATAGAGCTGCATGATGCGTTCGCCTTTTCCGCCTTGCGACTCAGATGACCGCAACTTTCAGTTCGCCGAGGCCATCTACGCCGGTCACCATGGTGTCGCCACGCTTGACCGCGCCCACGCCTTCCGGAGTGCCCGTGAAGATCACATCGCCCGGTTCCAGGCGGAAGAACTGCGAGAGGTACGCCACGGTTTCCGCCACCGACCAGATCAGGTGCGACACATTGCTGCGCTGCTTCGTCTCGCCGTTCACGGTCAGCCAGACGGCGGCATCCTGCGGGTGGCCGATCTCGCTGGCGCGGTGAATCGGCGCGACCGGCGCGGAGGCGTCGAACGCCTTGCCGATTTCCCACGGCCGGCCCATTTCACGCATCTTCATCTGCAGGTCGCGACGGGTCATGTCCAGGCCGGTGGCGTAGCCCCAGACGTGCGACAGCGCGTCCTCCACGGCGATGTCCGAGCCGCCCTTGCCGATCACCGCCACGAGTTCGGCCTCGTAGTGATAGTTCTGCGTTTGGGTCGGATACGGAAGCTCCAGCGTCTTGCCGTACGGCACCGGCACGATGGCGTCAGCCGGCTTGCAGAAGAAGAACGGCGGCTCGCGATCCGGATCGAAGCCCATTTCGCGAGCATGGGCGGCGTAATTGCGGCCCACGCAGTACACGCGGCGCACGGCGAAGGAGTCATCGCTGCCGACGACGGGGATGGCAACGGTAGCGGGCGGGGGAAAGACGTAGGACATGGTCGGGTCTCGTGAATCGAAAGGGTGAGCGGGGGCTGCGACGGTGCCCGGGGGCACGTCGTGGCAATGGTCTTGAAATGGATGAAGGGCCGGGGTGTTGCGGATCAGGTGCGCGCTTCACGCAGCAGGTTCAGCGCCGACAGCACCGGACGGTCCGAGTAGCTGAACAGCACCGCGTCATCGACGGCGGCAAGCTGCACCGGGGCCCAGGACGGTGCGACGAAAACATCGCGCGGCTCGAACTGGAATTGCTCGTCGCCGATGCGCACGGTGCCGCGACCCTCCACCACGCTGTAGACGGTGGCATCGGTGCTGCGATAGGTCTTGCCCTGGAAGCCTGCGGGCAGGTACTGCATGAACGTGGCGATGGTCGGCATCGGCCAGCCGCCCGTGGCGGGATTGACATAGCGCAGCTTCACGCCGTCCCACGGATCGAGCTCGCCATTGCGGTAGAGCTGGTCGAGCGCTTCGCGCGACCGCGCATAGGGATACGAGAAGATCGGCGAGGTGGGGTCGGTCACGCGATGCCGCACGGGCACCATGTTGTGGCCGAAGCGCGCCAGGCTGTCGCCCTCGGGGCGCGTGACGGGCTGCTGGGCTTCCGGGTAGTTTTCGGCAAACCCGGCGTCGAACTGCTGCACCAGCGGAATGTCCAGGCCATCGAGCCAGATCACCGGCTCGCCGCCTTCGTCCGCCGACGGATTGCCGTGGTCATGCCACGTCCACGACGGCGTGATGATGAAATCGCCGGGATGCATGGTGGTGCGCTCGCCGTTGACGGCGGTCCAGGCGCCCTTGCCTTCCACGATAAAGCGCAGCGCGGATTGCGTATGGCGATGGCTTGGCGCCACTTCGCCCGGCAGGATCAGCTGCAGGCCGGCGTAGAGCGTGGAGGTGATGCTGGACTTGCCGGGAATGCCGGGGTTTTCCAGCACCAGCACGCGGCGCACGGCTTCTTCCGCGCTGATCACGCTGCCGGCCTGCATGACCAGCGGGCGCACCTGCTCGTACTTCCAGATGGCCGGCACGATCTGCGGCCGGGGCTCGCGCGGCACCAGCGCATGCAGGGACTCCCAGAGCGGGGTCATATGGCTGCGGCCGATGCGCTGGTAGTAGGCGACGCGATCCGGTGCGGTCTCCAGACCTTCGACGACGCGGGCAGTGGCGGTATTCGACATGCTGTCTCCGTTACTTTTTTGCCGGCGCCGTTTTGAGGACGCCGATCTGTTGATTGGATTTATACGCCGCGCCCTATAAGATTTGAAATGAAGTTTTGATCTTATGTATATCTTTTACGGTATAGGTGGAACGCAATGGACTGGACCCAGCGGCTCAGGCTGCGCAATCTTCAGATGCTGCTGAGCCTGGCGGAGACCGGCAACATGAGCCAGTCGGCCACGCTGCTCAATACGACGCAGCCGGGGCTGTCGAAGTGGCTCAAGGATCTCGAGGACGATATCGGCCTGCCGCTGTTCGAGCGCCAGGCGCGGGGCCTGCGGCCGACGCCGTATGGCGAATCGCTGATCGAGCATGCGCGCCGGATCGAAGCCCAGCTCGACAGCGCGCGCGACGACCTGCAGGCCATGCGCGATGGCGGCAGCGGGCTGGTGGTGGTGGGCACCTCGGGGGCGTCGTCCGCCGATACCGTGCCGCTGGCGGTGCTGCACCTGTTGCAGCGCCAGCCGCGCGCACAGGTACGGCTGGTGGAGACGACCATGGACCGGCTGATGAGCCAGCTCGCGCGCAGCGAGATCGACATCGTGGTCGGCCGCTCCGCGCCGGAGCTGCAGGACCCGCAGATCCGGGCCGAATCGCTCTACATGGAGCCGATCCACTTTGTCGCGCGGCCACGGCATCCGCTGGCGACCCGCGGCGATGTCACGTGGCAGGACCTGCGCGCGTATCGCTGGGTGGTCTGGCCGCGCGGCACGCCGATCCGCAATGCACTGGAAGGGGCGCTGGCCAGCGCGGAACAGTCGCTGCCGGCCGACATCGTGGAGAGCAATTCGACCGTGCTGAATCTCACGCTGCTGAACAACAGCGACATGATCGGCCTGGCCTCGCACCGGACCGCGCGACGGCTGGAGGAACTGGGCGCGCTGAAGATCGTGCCGCTACGGCTGGCGGGCTTTGGTTCGGTGTCGATGTACTGGCGCGATGACGGGATCAAGCGCGCCGCGGTGGCGACGATGCTGGACTGCCTGCGGCGCGCGGCGGAGCGGGCGCCCGTCGAGGACGTGGCGCCGCTTGGGGCCACCTGACCCGCACGCGCTCTCTTGTCGTCTACTTCCGGAACACCAGGCTGAAATTGTTGGCCGGCATCGCGACGGGCGCGTCGCACGTCATGCCCTGCGCCGCCCCCAGCGCGATGACCGCCTCCATATCCCGCACCCCCCACTCCGCATCGGCCGCGCGCAGTTGCGTGTCGAACGCCTCGTTGCTCGGCGCCGTATGCGCGCCGTTGCGGCGATACGGCCCGTAGAGGTAAAGCACCCCGCCCGGCCCGAGCCGCTTGCCGGCGCCTGCGAACAGCGCCTCGGTGGCCGCCCACGGCGAAATGTGAACCATGTTGATGCAGACCATCGCCGCCACGCCGTCGATCCCCCACGGCTCGGCGCATACGTCGATTGCCAGCGGCGGCAGGACGTTCGGCACGCCGGCATGAGCGGTCCACGCGGCGATCGACTCGCGCGAGGTCGCGTCCGGATCGCTCGGTTGCCATGTCACGCCGGGCAGCGCCGCAGCGAAATGGACCGCATGCTGGCCGGTGCCGCTGGCGATCTCCAGCACGGTGCCGGACGCCGGCAGCACATCACGCAGGACCGCAAGGATCGCCTCGCGGTTGCGATCGGTGGCGGGTGCCATGCGGCGTGCGGAGGGATCGGGGGACGGGCTGGTCATGGGGGCTCCTGTGAAATGCAACCCGGAATGGTGGCACAAATTAGCGCCCCGGATTGGCGGCCCGGATGGCGGCATCCGGGCCGCGTCGCCCACAAGGGTAGCAGGCCCGCTGCCTGTGCACAGATGGCGCGGCGGGCCCGCGCCGTTCAGCCCTTCGACAGACGAATGCTCGACGGCGTGGCCGTCAGGTAGCCCACGGCTGCGCCGAAGCGGTCCTTGTAGTTGGCCCGGATCAACGGATCGAGTGTCGGCTTGACCTTGTCATGCAGCCCCGCTTCCCAGTCGCCCGGATGCTGGAAGTTGCTCATGATGTAGGTCCATCCGTGAATCTCGTCCACCGCATGCAGGCCAGTGGATTCCGCGCCGGCCGGGCAAGAGAGCACGCGCGACAGCACCTTCGTGTCGACGTTGTACGCCCAGAGGAAGTTGTTCACGTGCGTGTTGCTGTCCTCGCCGATAAACAGCGTGCGCAGCGCCTCGGAGAACTTCAGGTTATCCGGCGTCGCCACCTTGTCCGGGTTGGCGAAGTTGCCGAGCGCGTCCTGCGCCTTCCTCGGCCCACCGCCCAGATCCTCCGACACCAGCGCCGGCACCGGCGCCATGTCGACGGGCACCCACTCGCTGTCGATGCGCGCGCCGGCCTGGTCAGACTGGCCGCCACGCAGGTTCAGCTCGTACACCGCGCCCGAATACGGACCTTCCACGCGGATATGGCCGGCATTGGCCGCGTTGCCCGCCAGCATGCTGGTCTCGATGCGCGAGATGGCCGAATACGCCTTCTTGTCGGCGATATTGACCGTAGTGCCTTCCATCTTGGTAAAGCCCAGGCTGCCGCCAGCCAGCGCCGCGTAGCGGTGCGTCTCCAGGAAGGCCGCCGCCTTTTCCTGGCCGGGCATCACCTTCACCCAGTTCGGCTTGCCGTCAAAGAGCACGCGCGTGTAGCTGCCGTCTTCCGGATCGGACCACTTGACGTCCATGATGTCGGCCACCTTGATGCCGCCATCCACGAGCTTGCGGATCTCGGCGCTGCTGGCGCTGCCCAGCGGAATCCAGGACAGCGTGGCCGCGCCCGGGCCGGTGCCCGATGTCTGGTGCCACCGGGCCACGTAGAGCCTGCCGCTGGAGAGGTCGCGCGGCTTGTCGGCGATGAACAGGAACAGGCCGCCGTTGGTGGCGTCATCGCCCATCAGCACGGTGCGCTCGTCCGGCATGACCTGCACGAGTTCATGCGAAATCCGGCCGAGGCAGTAGTGCTTGTGGATCGATCCGGTGCCGTCCGGATGCACGGTGACCTCCGGCAGATGGCCATAGTGATACGGGTTGGCGCGATCGGCGTCGCCATACAGGTTCTGGCTGAAGCCGCGCAGCTTCTTGTCGGTGGCGGCACGCGTGGCGTCCGGCTCGTACTCCTCGCTGGACAGGTGCGTATTCCACGGCGACAGGCTGGCGCCGCACGTGATCCACAGCCCGTTCACGCCCGAGGTATCCACGTTGTGATAGCGCACCGGCGTCAGCTTGCCGGTCTTCGGGTTCTGATCCAGCGTGATGACGGCGATCGGGGACGGCAGCATGCCGTGCATCTCCGCATTGGCCTGGTTGCGCGTGGTGTACTCGAACTGCACGACCGCAAAGACGGGGTTGCCCTTGACGCCCGGCACGCGTGCGCGCGGCAGCGTCAACAGCGAGCTGCCGTCCGGCCCATCGGAGAAGAAATGACGCGCGCGGCCGGGCACCGAGGTATCCATGATCGGCTGGTTGCGGATGTCGTAGTACCCACCTGCCAGCACCGGCTGGCCCTTGGCGTCCGGCAGCATGTCGCCCGTGACGAAGAATGGCTGGTACGCCAGCGTGAAGTCCTGCGCGCTGCCATCGGTGTAGGACACCCTGAGCGAAGATCCGACCGTGGTGGTCGCCATCGCCGCCGGGGTATCGAGCCCGGGGGCCGGCATGCCGTTGAAGGCGGCGGCGGCAAATGTGGCGCCTGCCTTGCGCCGGGGCGCGGCGGCCAGTGCCGCCTCCATCGCCCCCATCCCGCCCAGCAGCCCTGCGGCGGCCGTACCAAGCGGCAGCATCGGTGCGCCACCAAGGATCTTCAAAGCCCGGCGACGGGCGGCTACTGGCATATCGGTCATGGATAAGAGGCACTATAAAAATGATTCTGGCGTCGTTGCGCGGCCTGGCCGTACCACTTGTACTGTCTGCGGCCGCGCGCCTAGCCAGAACCGCTATCGCTTCATTTTTATAGCGCCTCCTGGCGGGCAACGGGAATGAAGCGAGAACCCGGTCCGACGCCGAGCATAAGCCACTTGTGTGACAGCAAGTTGACGTTACTCCAGGCCGTCACAAACCCCGGACCCCGGCTGGGGCGCCGGGCTGCGCTACACTCGCCCTCCTGCACCGCCAGCTTTGACCGACCGGTGCCGCCGGCGCCGCCCGCGCCGCGCGTTTTTGCCCAATTTCGCCGCCTTGCCCACTTATACCCTCGCCGCTCCCGTCCACGCCGACATCGAAATCCGCAAGAGCCGCTTCATCGCGCTGGCCGTGCCGGTGCCGGATCGCGATGCGGCCATGGCCGTCGTCCAGGACCTGCGTACGCAACACCCCACCGCCACGCACGTGTGCTGGGCCCTGCTGGCGGGCGGGCAGTCGGGCATGTCGGACGACGGCGAGCCCTCCGGCACCGCCGGGCGCCCGATCCTGGAGGTGCTGCGCCATCACGACCTGGACGGGGTGCTGGCCGCGGTGGTGCGCTACTACGGCGGCATCAAGCTGGGCGCGGGCGGTCTGGTGCGCGCCTATACCGATGCCATCGCCGGCGCGCTGAAAGATGCCGAACGCGTGGAGCGGATCACCTATGCCACGCTGACCGTCGATGTCGACTACGCCGACGAGCCCCGCGTGCGCCGCTGGCTGGACCAGTCGGCGGGCGAAGGCTGCACGCTGGCCGATACGCACTACGACGCGCTGGCCCGGCTGGTGATCCGGCTGCCGGCCACGCTGCGCGCGCAGGCCATCGACACGCTGCGCGACGCCACGCATGGCCGCGCGCAGTTTCCCGACGCCCCCGACGCGGAGACCTGAGATGGCCGATCCGCACGATGACGACACGGCGTACAGCGCCCGCATCCTGCCCGGCGAGACGTGCTTTGCCGCGCCGGCGTCGCTGAGCCTGCTGGAAGCCGCGCTGCTCGAAGGCATACGCCTGCCAAGCTCCTGCCGCAACGGCACCTGCCGCGCCTGCATCAGCAAGCTCCACGCGGGCACCGTGCGCTACCGGATCGAATGGCCCGGCCTGAGCCCCGACGAGAAGGACGACGGTTTTATCCTGCCCTGCGTGGCCTGCCCGACCAGCGACGTCACGTTCGAACCGGTGGGCATGCCCTGATGTCAGCCGGCCAGACCCGGCCAGCCACCACCCCATCCTGAATGGCTAGTGCTGGCTGGCCCCGGCCGCGCCAATGCCGGTCATCGCCCGCACGAACTGCGCACCGTAGCGCAGGCGTTCGGTGCGCGCCTGCGCGGATCGGTCCAGTACCGATACCAGCCAGGCGCAGGCGAAGGCCAGGGTCATCGAGAACAGCGCCGGATTGGCATAGGGGAAGATCGCCTTGCCATGATGCAGGATCCCCACCCAGACGGTCGGGCCGAGCACCAGCAGCGCCACTGCCGACACCAGCCCGGCCAGGCTGCCCGCCACCGCACCGCGCGTGGTCAGCCCCTTCCAGAACATCGACAGGAACAGCACCGGGAAATTGACCGAGGCCGCAATCGCAAGCACCAACCCGGACAAGAAGGCGATGTTCTGCTTCTCGAACATCACGCCCAGCACCATCGCCAGCAGCCCGATGACCAGCGTGGCAGCCTTGGAGACGCGGATCTCGTCTTTCTCGCTGGCCTGGCCGCTGCGAAACACGTTGGCGTACAGGTCGTGGGAGACCGCCGATGCCCCCGAGAGCGCCAGCCCGGCCACCACGGCCAGGATGGTTGCGAACGCCACCGCCGAGATGAAGCCGAAGAAAAGATTCCCGCCGATCGCATGCGCCAGGTGCACTGCCACCATGTTGCTGCCTCCAATGATCTTTCCGGCCGCGTCGCGATAGGCCGTATCGCCCCCTACCATCACGATCGCGCCGAAGCCCACCACCAGGATCAACACGTAGAAGTAACCGATGAAGCCGGTGGCATAAAGCACGGACTTGCGCGCTTCCTTCGCGTTTGCCACGGTGAAGAAGCGCATCAGGATATGCGGCAGGCCGGCCGTGCCGAAAATCATGCCCACGCCCAGCGAAATCGCGTCGATGGGATTGGACACCAGCCCGCCTGGGGACAGGATCGCCAGCCCTTTCTCGTGCACCTTCGCCGCCCCCGCGAACATGGCTTCCGGGCTGTAGCCGAAATGGGCCAGCACCATCACCGCCATGAAGGTGACGCCACCCAGCAGCAGCACCGCCTTGATGATCTGCACCCAGGTGGTGGCCAGCATGCCGCCGAACATGACGTAAAGCACCATCAGTACGCCGACAATGACCACGGCCGATTCGTAACTCGTGCCAAAGAGCAGCTCGATCAGTTTGCCGGCGCCCACCATCTGCGCCACCAGGTACATGATGACCACGGTCAGCGTGCCAAAGGCGGCGGTGATGCGCACCGGTTTCTGGGCCAGGCGGTACGAGACCACATCGGCGAAGGTATAGCGGCCCAGGTTGCGCAGCCGTTCGGCGACGATGAAGAGGATGATTGGCCATCCTGCCACCACGCCCAGCGCGTAGATCAGCCCGTCATAGCCCTTGTCGAACATCATCGCGGAAATACCGAGGAAGGATGCCGCGGATACCATGTCGCCGGCAATCGCCAGCCCGTTCTGGAAACCGGTGAGGCCGCCGCCGGCCGCATAGAAGTCCGACGCCGAACGCGTGCGCCGTGCGGCCCATCGCGTGATTCCGAGCGTGAAGACCACGAACAGCAGGAACATCGCGATGGCGCTCCAGTTCAATGGCTGCGGCGTGGTGTCGCCCTGGATGGCGGGCGCCGCCATGGCGGCGGTGCCCGCGAGGCCGAGGACAGCGGCGGACAGCAGATGGTGTACGGGCTTCATGCTTTGCACTCCTTGCGCACGCGCTCGTTGAGCGGGTCGAGGTCACGATTGGCGCGGTGCACGTAGATCGCGGTCAGCAGCACGGCCGTGAAGATCACTGCCACCCCAATGGGGATGCCCACCGTCATCACGCCTGATCCGACCGGCGTGCCGAGCGTGGACGGCGAGAATGCCAGCAGCAGGATGAACCCGAAGTAGATGGCCAGCATCGCCACCGTCAACGACCAGCCGAGGCGAGCCCGCCCGCTGGTCAGCCGGATGAAATCGGGGTGATTCTGGATGGATTCCAGTTGTCGCGCGTCCATGATGGTCTCCTTTGGCGCAAAGGCCTGGCGTGGCGGCTCTGGGTGGCCGCCATCGCAAGTGGATCAAGGTGAATGGCGCCCTCTCGTGCTTGCGAGAGGGCTGATTGGTGCGTAAATCGGCGCGTCAGTCGGTGCGTCAGATGGCGCCGACCGGCTGCTCGTGCGTGATCTTCGGGCGCATGTCCACCACGCGCCGCGCCTTGCCGACGACCGTGCGCTCGATACCGTCCGCGGGCACCACCTGCACACGCGTCGTCACGCCCACATAGGTCTTGATCCGCTCCTTCAGCTCACGCTCCAGCCCCGCACGGTCATCGTCCGACAGCGAGACCGAGCGTTCGGGCCGCGCCTCGACGCGCACCTCCAGCTTGTCCAGGTGACCGTCGCGGGTCACCACCAGCTGGTACTGCGGCGCCAGCGCAGGTACCTTGAGGATCAGCTCCTCGATCTGCGATGGAAATACGTTCACGCCACGGATGATCAGCATGTCGTCCGAGCGGCCGGTGATCTTGCCGAGCCGCCGCATCGACCGCGAGGTCGGCGGCAGCAGGCGCGTCAGGTCACGGGTGCGGTAGCGGATCACAGGCAGTGCCTCCTTGGTCAGCGAGGTGAAGACCAGCTCGCCTTCCTCGCCATCGGGCAATACCTCGCCGGTCACCGGGTCGATGATCTCGGCGTAGAAGTGGTCTTCCCAGATCACTGGGCCGTCCTTGCTCTCGACGCATTCGCTGGCCACGCCCGGGCCCATCACCTCCGACAGGCCGTAGATGTCCACCGCATCGATCCCCGCACGCGCCTCGATCTCGGCCCGCATCGCATCGGTCCACGGCTCGGCGCCAAAGATGCCAACCTTCAGCGAGCTCTCGGTCGGGTCCATGCCCTGCCGTTCCATTTCCTCGATCAGGTTCAGCATGTACGACGGCGTCACCATGATGATGTCGGGCTGGAACTCGCGGATCAGTTGCACCTGCTTCTCCGTCTGGCCGCCGGACATCGGGATCACCGTGCAACCGGCCTTCTCCGCGCCATAGTGAGCGCCCAGGCCTCCGGTGAACAGGCCGTAGCCATAGCTGACGTGGACCAGGTCGCCGGGGCGGCCGCCGGCGGCGCGGATGGAGCGTGCCACCACGCTGGCCCAGGTGTCGATGTCCTTCGCCGTGTAGCCGACGACGGTCGGCTTGCCAGTCGTGCCGCTGGATGCATGCACACGCGCCACCTTCTCGCGCGGCACCGCGAACATGCCGAAGGGATAGTTGTCGCGCAACGTCTGCTTGGTCAGGAACGGGAACTTCGACAGGTCGGCGAGCGACTTCAGGTCGTCCGGATGTACCCCTGCCGCGTCGAACGCCTTGCGGTAGTGCGGCACGTTGGCGTAGGCATGGCCCACGCTCCATTTCAGCCGCTGCAGCTGCAGGGCCTGCAATTCGTCACGGCTGGCGCGCTCGATCGGCTCCAGCTCGTTGGGGGTGGGGATACGTTGGACCATTGTCTACTCCATCTCATTATGATTGCGCCGCATGCGTGGGAAGCCCGCACTGGCGTACTACGGCCACTGGCAACACATCAGATATGCGAGCGGCTTTGCACCACGCGGAAGCGGTTGGCGACGAAGGCGGCATCCGACAGCGAGGCATTCGCCGCGGGGTTGGCGCCGGAGGCATGGAAGTCGCTGAACGCCGCCGACTGGTTGACGAACACGCCGCTGGTCAGGTTCAGCGACAGCGCCACGCCCGCATCCTCGGCGGCGTCACGGATCGCCTCCGTCACGCCGGCGTCGGTGGTGTAGGCGGACAGCGTCAGCGCGCCGTGATCCCTGGCGCCGCGATGGGCCAGCGCGATGCTGTGGGCGGTACTGTCGGTGGCAACCACGAAGGAAATCGGGCCGAACAACTCCTGCATGATCTTGCCTTCGTCGCTGGCATCCACTTTCAACACCAGCGGCGTGCGGATGCGCGCGCCGGGAAATTCCGGGTGCTCCAGCACGCGGCTGTCGGCGACGATCTCGCCCAGCGCGCGCGACGCCTCGATGCGCGCCACCACGCCATCGTTCTGAATGGCCCCCAACAGCTCGACGGCCTTCGCCGGGTCGCCCGTAAGGCGAGTCACCGCCTCGCCGATCGCGGCGGCAACCTGGTCGAAGCCCAGATGGCCTTCCGGCGTATCGATGCCATCCTTCGGCACATAGATATTCTGTGGCGCCGTGCACATCTGGCCTGAATACAGCGACAGCGACAGCGCGATATTGCGCACCATGCCCTTGAAGTCGCTGGTGGAGTCGATGACGATCTGGTTGACGCCGGCCTTCTCCGTGTAGACCTGCGCCTGATGCGCATTGCGCTCCAGCCAGTCACCATTGGCGGTGCTGCCGGTGAAATCGATCAGGCGCACTTCGGGGCGCAGCGCCAGCTGCGACGCCATGCGTTCGGTCGGATCATTGGCCACGAGCGTGACCAGATTCGGATCGAAACCCGCTTCCTGCAGCACCTCGCGCGCCACTTCCACGGTGATCGCCAGCGGCAGGATCGCGCCCGGGTGCGGTTTGACCACCACCGCGTTGCCGGTGGCGAGGCTGGCGAACAGCCCCGGGTAACCATTCCAGGTCGGGAACGTGCAGCAGCCGATGACCAGGCCCACGCCGCGCGGCACCACGGCGTAACGCTTCTCCATGCGCAGCGGTTCGTTCTTGCCCTGCGGCTTTTCCCAGATGGCGCGCTTCGGAATCCGGCGCATCTCGTCCCAGGCGTAGGCCACGGCTTCCAGCCCGCGATCCTGCGCATGCGGGCCACCGGCCTGGAAGGCCATCATGAAGGCCTGCCCCGTGGTGTGCATGACCGCATAGGCAATCTCGAAGCTGCGGCGGTTCAGGCGCTGCAGGATTTCCAGCGACACGCCGACCCACGCTTCCGGACCCGCCTTGCGCCACGCGGGCATGCCCTCCGCCACGCCGGCAAAGAGCTGGTCGAGATCGGGCTTCGGATAGGTGATGCCCAGTGCCTGGCCGTAGGGCGAGACTTCCTTGCCAGCCTGCCCGATAACCCCTGGCTGGGTCAGCGCGAACGGCCGGTTCAGCCGCGCCTCGAAGGCGGCCTTGCCATCGGCATTCGCCGTTTCGCCATAGGCCCGGGGGCTGGGCATTTCCGTGAAGGGACTCCAGTAGCCGCGTTCGGCGATGGCTTGGGTGGCTTGGTCCAGCAGCGCCTGGTGGCGCTCGAAAAAGGGATGGGACACGAGTTGCTCCGGGGGGCGAATTGAATTCTTGGTGTCTGAGGCTGGCAGCGAACGGGGCAGGGGCCGCCTCAGGTTTCCTGGTCGAAATCGAGCACCAGCTTGTCGCTGATGGCATAGCTCTGGCAGCTCAGGATGAAGCCGCGCGCCACCTCGTAGTCTTCCAGCGCGAAATTGATGTCCATGTCGACCTCGCCTTCGATGCGCTTGCAGCGGCAGGTCGAGCAAACGCCGCCCTTGCAGGAGTACGGCAGCTCGATGCCCTGCGCCAGCGCGGCGTCCAGCACCGATTCCTTTTGCTTCTCCAGCGTGAAAGACCGTGTGCGACCGTCCTGGATCACCGTGACCTCGCACTGCTGCCGGCCGACTTTGTTGTGGGCACGCGCCGCTGGCCGGGCGGACGGGATGCTGGTGGCAAACAGCTCGCGCTTGATGTGGTGCTGGCTCACGCCGCCGGCGACCAGCGCCTGGGAGACTTCCTCCATCATCGAATGCGGGCCGCAGATGAAGGCCACGTCGATGTCCTGCGGACGGATCCAGTGCCTGAGCAGCGCGTTGACCTTGTCGCCGTCGAGACGGCCGTTGAACAAGTCGATGTCGAGCTGCTCGCGGCTGAGCACGAACACCAGGTTGAAGCGCCGCAGGTAGGTATCCTTCAGGTCTTCCAGCTCTTCCTTGAACAACACGGACGACGAGGCGCGGTTGCCATAGATGAGCGTAAAGCGGCTGTCGGGCTCGGCATGCAGCGTGGTCTTGATGAGCGACAGCATCGGCGTGATGCCGCTGCCGGCGGCGAATGCCACATAGTGCTTCGCGTTGGCGGCGGACAGCGGTACGTGGAAGTTGCCGGACGGCGGCATCACTTGCAGCGTCATGCCCGGCGCCAGGTGCTCATTGGCCCAGTTGGAAAACAGGCCACCGTCGACGCGCTTGATCGCCACGCGCAACTGCTCGTCCTGCACCGCGGAGCAGATCGAGTAAGACCTGCGCACGTCTTCGCCATCGATATCGGTGCGCAGCGTCAGGTGCTGGCCCTGCATGTATCGATAGGTGTGGGCCAGGTCTTCCGGCACGGCAAAGGTCACCGCCACCGCGTCGCGGGTTTCTCGCGTGACCGAGGCTACGGTCAGATCATGGAATTTGCTCATATCGCCATCTCTTTCGCTGCCCGATGCGGGTCAATGCGCCTTGAAGTAGTCGAACGGCTCCTTGCAGTCGCCGCAGCGATACAGGGCCTTGCAAGCGGTGGAGCCAAACTGGCTGACCAGCCGTGTGTGGCGGGAGCCGCAGTGCGGGCAGACCAACACCGGCGCCTGTGACGCCTTGCGGCCGATGCCGCTGATGTCGATCACCTGCTGCGCAGGCGGTGCGATCCCGTAGCCGCGCAAACTGTCCTTGCCGCGCGGCGTCATCCAGTCGGTGGTCCAGGCCGGCGCCAGCCGCGTCTGCACGCGCACCTGGTCGACGCCTCGCGCCAGCAGCGTGCGTTCGATGTCCTCGCGGATCACGGTCATCGCCGGGCAGCCCGAGTACGTGGGCGTGAGGGTGATGACGCAGGCGTCGTCCACCCATGCCACGTCGCGCACGATGCCCAGGTCCACCACCGAGATCACCGGGATCTCGGGGTCCGGTACCGCGTCGAGCCAGGCCCACACCTGTTTCACGTCCGCGCGGGACAACGCTTGCACGGTCATGGCGTTCACCACTGTGCGCCGGGATGGGCGCGCTGCAGGACTTGCATCTCGGCCAGCAGGTAGCCAAGGTGTTCGGTATGGCGGCCATGGCGGCCGCCACTTTGCGACCACGTACCCGAGGGCAGGCGCAGCGTCGCTGCCTCCAGCACTTCGGCGACATGTTGCTGCCACGGCGCGGCCAGCGTAGTCGGATCGGGAACGATGCCGTCGAGCGCCAGCGCGGCCTCGACCTCATCGGCCTCGAACAGCTCGCCGGTGTACATCCACAGGTCGTCGATGGCGTCCTGCATGCGGCGGTGGCTTTCTCCCGTGCCATCGCCCAGGCGCACCATCAGGTCGCCGCTGCGGCGCACGTGGTAGGTCACTTCCTTGAGCGACTTGGCGGCGATCTCGGCAATGCGCGCATCCATGGAGCGCTGCAGCCCTTCCAGCAGGAAGTAATGCCAGGAATCGAACAGGAATTGCCGCGCCAGCGTATCGGCATAGCTGCCGTTGCGCTGCTCCACCAGCAGCAGATTGCGGAACTGGTGCGCGTCGCGCAGAAAGGCGAGCTGGTCGGCGGTGCCGCCCGCCCCCTTCACTTCGGCCGCATAGCCCAGCCACAGGCGGGTCTGGCCGATCAGGTCGAGCGCGACGTTGGTCAGCGCGATGTCTTCTTCCAGCGCCGGGCCACGGCCGCACCATTCCGACAGGCGCTGGCCGAGCACCAGCGTGGAGTCTCCCAGGCGCAGCAGGTATTCGAGCTTGTGGTCATTCATGGCAATGTCTGGCATCGGGATCAGATGTGCTTGACGGCTTCCGGCATCGGAAAGAACGTCGGGTGCCGGTAGACCTTGCTGTTGGCCGGCTCGAACAGCGGGCCCTTGTCGCCCGGGCTGCTGGCCATCACATCGTCGGCCTTCACCACCCAGACACTGACGCCTTCGTTGCGGCGCGTGTAGACGTCGCGGGCGTTATTGATCGCCATTGCGCCGTCGGGCGCGTGCAGGCTGCCCACGTGCTTGTGGGCCAGGCCGTGCTGGCTGCGGATAAAGATCTCCCAAAGCGGCCACTCTTTCATGGCAACCTCCTGTGCAATGCGTTTTCGAGGGGGAGCGGCGCGATGCGCCGCGAAGGATCAGGCGGCAGCCTGTTCAGAGTGCAGGACCTGCTTGTCGGCGTGGGCCACCAGTCCATCGCGGAACCACGCGCCGTCATCCCATGCCTTCACACGCGTGCGCAGACGGTCACGGTTGCAGGGCCCGTTGCCCTGGATGACGTCGTAGAACTCGGACCAGTCGATCTCGCCGAAGTCGTAGTGGCCACGCTCCTCGTTCCAGCTCAACGCGGGATCGGGGATGGTCAGGCCCAGGTACTCGGCCTGCGGCACGGTCTGGTCGACCATCTTCTGGCGCAACTCGTCGTTGGAAAACAGCTTGATACGCCATTGCATGGACTGCGCGCTGTTGGGCGAATCGCCATCGGATGGGCCGAACATCATCAGCGCAGGCCACCACCAGCGATTCAGCGCATCCTGCGCCATCTGCTTCTGCTCCGGCGTGCCGCTGCAAAGCGCCATCATGATGTCGTAGCCCTGGCGCTGGTGGAACGATTCCTCCTTGCACACGCGCACCATGGCACGCGCATAAGGGCCGAACGAGCTGCGGCACAGTGGCACCTGGTTGATGATGGCCGAGCCGTCCACCAGCCAGCCTATCGCGCCAATATCGGCCCACGTGAGCGTCGGATAATTGAAGATGCTGGAGTACTTGGCCTTGCCCACATGCAGGTCACCCAACATCTGGTCACGCGAAACGCCGAGCGTTTCGGCGGCACTGTAGAGATAGAGCCCGTGGCCGGCCTCGTCCTGGATCTTCGCCAGCAACACAGCCTTGCGTTCCAGCGTCGGCGCGCGGGTGACCCAATTGCCTTCGGGCAGCTGGCCCACGATCTCCGAATGTGCATGTTGCGAGATCTGGCGGATCAGGGTCTTGCGGTAGGCCTCGGGCATCCAGTCCTTGGCCTCGATCTTGATGCCGGCGTCCACACGCGCCTGGAACTCTCGCTCCTGCGGCGCCATCTCTTCCATCGTGCGGAGCCTCGTTGCTCCCGTCTCCACCAGCTGTGCGTACATCGTGTGCTCCGCTTTTTTTGCGTCTCAACCCGGGGGTTGATCTGCATCAATCTCGTAAGTTGAAACCGATGGTAGTGATACAATTTGATTCAATCAACCGGCGTTTGTGTATCACTTTCAGGAACCCTATGACGCCCGCCACTGACACCGAAACCGTCTCCCCCCGCATCGCGCGACTCGCGCGCGGCCTGAAGCTGGGCGCCAACTCGATGCTGGTGACGCTGTTCGGCGATGTGGTGGCCCCGCGTCCGCAGGCGGTCTGGCTGGGCAGCCTGATCCGGCTGGCGGCGCCATTCGGCATCAATGACCGTCTGGTGCGCACCGCCACCTTCCGCCTGACCGCTGACGACTGGCTAAGCGCAACCCGAATCGGGCGCCGCAGCTACTACGGGCTTTCCACGACGGGACTGCAGCGTGTGCTGCATGCCGGCAAGCGCATTTATTCCGGCGAAGCCGCCGAATGGGATGGCAACTGGACACTGGTGATGGTGCGCGGCGACGTACGCGCCACGATCCGCCAGAAGCTGCGGCGCGAGTTGCTGTGGGAAGGTTTCGGCGCCATCGCACCAGGGGTGCTGGCGCATCCCAATGCGGACCTCGCCTCGCTACGCGAGATCGTCCTGGCAGCGCACGCGCAGGAATATGTAGCGGTAATGGAGGCCCACGGCCTCGAGGGGTTCTCGATCCGGCCGCTGCAGGTGTTGATGCACCAGACCTTCAAGCTGGGTGACGTGGCCACCGCATGGGGGGCGCTGGTGCGACGGTTTTCTCCACTCGTCGAAGACGCTGCAGGATTGGCCCCGGTGGATGCGTTCTTCGTGCGCACGCTGCTCGTGCATGAGTATCGGCGCGTACTGCTGCGCGATCCCAACCTGCCCGAGGCGTTGCTGCCGCAGGATTGGCCGGGTCGCACGGCGCGAGAACTGAGCCGTACGCTGTACATGGCCCTGGTCGGCCCGAGCGAAGACTATCTGCACCGCGTGGTGGAGGTGGCGGACGGTTCGCTGTTGGACGCGAGCCAGATCTTGCGCGAGCGTTTTGGGGCCGGCCCGCAGGCGGTGCCTTGACTGGCGGGCCAGTCCAACCGGCCTGGCGTGCACCACTGTACGACCGACTTCGCGCAATCGCCAGCGTCCGAATTCGCACCTGGAACGGACTTTCGATCCAGGCCGCCTGACCCTCAGTCCGTGGCGCGGCCGTTCACGGAAAAAAACCGCAGCGCGATCTTGAGCGCATCGGGCCCGGTGGGGTCCGAGAATGCCTGCCCCGGCGCGCCACCGCTCCACGCGTGGCGCAGCCCTTCGATCTTCACCAGCCGCAGGAATGGGCGGACGCCGGCCTGCCAGTCGAACACGTCCACCGCGCGCCGCGCGCCGCGCCGTACGCGCCGGGGTGGCAACGCCTCGGGCGCCGGGCTGCCCGGTGGCAGCAGGTCCAGCCACATGGCGGCCGCCGTGGTGGCGTTGTCGTAGCTCACCACCGTATCGTCGTCACCGTGGAGCAGCAGCAACGGTGGCGGCCTGCGGCCGGCCAGCGCCAGCCGGGCCGCCACCGGGTCCGGCGAGCGCTCGCCGCGCATGGCGCGCGGCGCCTGTGCGGCGTTGGTGGCGCTGTAGGGCACCGCGCCGGAATGGGACCCCACGGCGGCAAAGCGATCCGGATAGCGCAGGCCGAGCATCATCGCCATCGCGCCGCCTGCCGACAAACCCAGCGCGCAGACGCGCTCGCCGACGATCGCATAGCGCCGGCAGACATGGTCGATCATTGACATCAGCAACGCCGCCTCCGATGCGCCATGTGCGCCGGGCCGGAACCAGTTCCAGCAACGCTGGGCATTGGCCTGCACCGATTGCTCGGGCATCAGCACGACCCAGCGGGCATCCCGCGCGATCGTCGCCACGCGGGTGCTGGCGGCAAAGCTGGCGGCGTCCTGCCCGCAGCCATGCAGCAGCACCAGCAGCGGCGCCGGGCGCGCGGCGCTGACGCCGGGCGGCACGAAGATCCGGTAGCGGCGCTGGCCGAGGGACCCGATCCCGAGGCCGAAGCCCCACAAGCCTTCCTCCCAGAAGGCGCCGCCCTTGCTGACCGGCGCCCGCGCGGGCGTGACCACACCGGTCAGGGCCTGCTGCGCTGCCTTGCTCATGGCGCGGCCCATCGCCTTGCTGACCGCGCGGCCTTGCTCCTTGGCCGTACGCAGGACGGAATCCGTCACCGAGCGCTGCAGACGCCTGGCGCTGCGCGCCGCCTGCTTGCCCAGCGTAGTCCACAGTTTGGTACTGCCCGTGCGCCGCTTCATCCCGCATCGCCCTTTCGTAACCGGTGCTCCGTGGCAAGGTGCCACCGTCGCGATCTTGCACCAGTATCGCGGGCGATTGTGTCAGGTTTTCATGGCAGGGCTTGTCAGAAGGCGCCGCGCAGCGCCAGATCGGCACCGAGCAACAGCAGGCCGCAGAAGAACAGGCGGCGGAAACGGTCGGCGCTGATCCGGTGGCGCAGCCACTGGCCGATGAACATGCCGCCGAGCGCCGGCACCAGCGCCAGCGCGGAGGCGCCCAGCACCGGCGTGTGCAGCAGCGCGCCGCCCAGCGCCAGGCTCACGGCCAGCGCGATCGTGGACACCGTGAAGGACAACCCGAGCGCCTGGACCATGCTTTCCTTGTCGAGGCCGAGACCCTGCAGGTAAGGCACGGCCGGGATCACGAACACGCCGGTCACGGCGGTGATGGCCCCGGTGACCAGCCCGGCCAGCGGCGCCATCCAGCCTTCCATGCGCGGCGGCACGGTCAGCCTGACGGCGGCCAGCCCCATGATGGCGTAGACGATCAGCGCCACGCCGAGCGCGTTGGTCGCGTGATCCATCATCTTCGCCGGCACCAGCGCGGCACACAGCCAGGTGCCCGCGCAGATCGCCACCAGCATCGGCCACAGCCGCCGCAGCAGTTGCCCGAAACGCGGCCCGCCAAAAAGCTGGACCACGTTGGTGACCATCGATGGCGCCACCAGCAGCGCGGCGGCCTGCACCGGCGGCATCACGAGCCCAAGCAGGCCCACCGCCACCGTGGGCAGGCCCAGCCCGACCACCCCTTTCACAAATCCGGCCAGCAGGAAGGTCAGGCCGATGAAAACGATCTCCTGGCCGGCGTGGAACGTCGACATGCTCTCTTCTCCAATGCAATGAACGCACTCGGTGGCCGGGCTGAATGCCCGAACCTAATGCTCGAACCTGAGGCCCGAACTTAATGCCCGGCCGCGTCGTGCGCCGCGCGGCTGTCGGCCGGCGCTTCGGCGCGCTCGTTGAGGCCGTAGTCGCGCAGCACCTGCGCAACGCGCAACCGGTAGTTGGCAAACACGCCGCCGCGCCCCGCCGCCTGCGCCTGGCGGTGATCGAGCGTGTTGCGCCACGCAATGACGGCCGCCTCGTCGCGAAAGAACGAGAGCGACAGCAGCTTGCCCGGCGTGGTCAGGCTCTGAAAGCGCTCCACCGAGATAAAACCGTCGATCTGCTCCAGCGTCGGCTTCAGATGGGCGGCGATATCGAGATACGTATCCTGCCGGCCCTGTGCGGGTTCGACTTCAAAAATCACTGCGATCATGCGGGGGCTCCATGGTCTCTGTTAGAGGCGCTATCAAAATGAAGCGACAGCGGTTCTGGCTAGGCGCGCGGCCGCAGACAGTACAAGTGGTACGGCAAGGCCGCGCAACGACGCCAGAATCTTTTTGATAGTGCCTCTTATTCGAATTGCGGAATACGCGCGTTCATGGACGGGCGGTAGCGGAGCGTACCCAGCAGGCGCGCAGGTTGCACGCCGCGCTGCAGCAGTCTCTCAACCGTGCAGGCGGCCAGCACCTGCGCGAGTGCATCGCCCGGGCAGCCGTGCCGGCCGGTGCCGAAGGTCCACGGCTTGCCGGCGGGAGTGGCATGGCGGGTGGCGTGGCTCACCGCATCGGGGTCGTGCGATGCGGCCGCCAGCAGCACCAGCACGGCGTCTCCGGCCTTCACCGGCACCCCGCACAGCGTGGCATCCGCCGCCAGGAAGCGTCGCGTGTTCTGGACGGGCGGATCGGTGCGGGCAACGTCGGCGACCAAGGCATCGAGATTACCCAGGCCCGCGTCTCGTTCGACTTCCAGCCGGCCTTCATGCCCGCCATCCCGCCCGACTTCCGGCCCGCCCTCCCGGCCCAGCCGCACGAGCGTATTGCCCACCAGCCCCGCCGTGGCCTCGCACGCCTGAATCATCAGCCCGATGGCGTTGGCGGTCAGCACGGCCGGATCGATATCGGCTTCGCCCGCCACCGCCAGCATCGCGTGAAGCAGGCCATCGGACGACGCCCCGGCGGCATGCTCGCCCACCCATTGCGTCAGCCAGCGGGCCGCGGCCACGCCGGCCTCCACATCGGCGGGCGTCGCCAGCGGCGACATCGCCGCGGCAAAGGTCGTCACGAATCCGGCGACGCGCGTCGACACGTGGCCGTCTCCATCGCGCTCCAACGGCAGGCCCAGCAGGTCGGCCACGGTCAGCACCGGCAGGGTGAACATCCAGCGATTGGCCTCATGCCCGTCATCGCTGTCGACGCGCGGCAGGCCCGCCGCCAGCGTGCGGGCTCTCGTGCGTGCGGCGCCCAGATCGATGCCGGCCATCTGCCGCAGCAGGATCGTCTTCAGCGACGCATGATTGACGCCATCGTTCATACGGACCAGGCGCCCGAACAGTTCGCCAGCAACATTCCCGGCGAGTGCGGGCGGCACGGGCTGCGCAGGGGGCCGGACACGGCAATCGGGATGATTGAGAACTTCCTCCACGGCCTGCGCGCTCGCGGCCACCCAGAGTCCGAGTGCGTCATGGCGATGGAACGGATGCTGCCGTGCCAGATCCCGGTAATAGGGATAGGGGTCGGCATGCGTGACAGCGGCAATCGGGTCGATGGGGAGCATGGCGTGTCGTGAGATTCCGGGATGCGTGCAGTGTGCTATGCCGCATGAGCCCGAAGTTTCACCGCGACGTGAACAATGGAATGTGCGCGCGACGATCTTTGCTGCCTTGTCAGGGACCCCGAACGCCCCATGACAGCGCGCATCCCCTGTGCAGCGGACGCCGCCGCCGGTTGAGATTTAAGCGATTTCGATACGCCCATTCAAATTAGTCAGTTCGCCTTGGCAGGGTGCGGCTTGTGGTCGAAACTCGACACACCACGGCAAGGCGGTGCCCGTCGCATGCGCCCTTCGCACGGCGCCGCCTGGGTTGTCATGACTCTGGGAGATCACCATGGTACGAATACTGGCGTTGAGCCTGCTGGCGATGTCGCTGGTGGCATGCAGCAGCCCCGCTCCGAAGGCGTCGGCGCCCCCGCCGGCAGCGAAGGCCGCCGCTCCGGCTTCGGCGGCGGCTCCGGCGCCGGCACAGCCCGACGCCAATGCCGTCGACCCGGCCGCGATTCAGGCGCTCAAGACCATGGGCACCTATCTGCAATCGCTGAAGCGCTTCCATGTATCGATCGAACTGTCCGGCGAGCGGGTCCTGACCGACGGTCAGAAGCTGCAGCACACGGCCAGTTCCGAGCTCGACGTCGATCGCCCGAACAAGCTGCGGGCCCAGATGCGCAGCGCCCGCTCCCAGCGCGATCTCTTCTACGACGGCAAGACGGTGACCCTCTATACGCCTGCGCAGAAATACTATTCGAAGGCCGAGTTCAGCGATAACCTCGCCGGGCTGGTCAATCGGCTGGAGGAACGGTATGGCGTCGAGATTCCCACCGCCGATCTGTTCCTCTTCGGCACGCCTGCCGCGCCGCTCAACAATATCGAGTCGGCGATGAATGCCGGACAGGACATCATCAACGGCGAACTGTGCGATCACTACGCGTTCCGCCAGGGCCAGTTCGACTGGCAGATCTGGATCGCCGCCGGCAGCAAGCCGCTGCCACGCAAGCTGGTGATTACCAATCGCGGTGACGAGGCGCGTCCGCAATCTGTCACCCTGCTCAAGTGGAACCTGAATCCCGCGTTCAAGGATTCGACGTTCAGCTTCACGCCGCCGAAGGACGCCAAGATGGCTGAGTTCGTTCCGCTGAAGACCCGGTAAAGGAGATCGCCATGAAATACGGATTCGGCAAGTCGCTCCTGGTCCTGTTGAGCGCGCTCGTTCTGGCGACCTACGGCTGGGCCCCCATGGCTGAAGCCGCACGCGGTGGTGGCGGTGGTGGTGGACACGCGGGCGGAGGGGGTGGACGCGCAGCCGCTACGGGCGGCGGTGGCGGCGGTGGCGGTGGTGGCGGCGGACGCGCGGCCGCAACGGGTGGCGGAGGCCGCCAGATCGACAACAGCCACGCGGACGCGCGGACCAACAATGTCCGCAACACCAGCGTCAACAGCGTCAATTCCAACCGGAACGTCAACGTCAATTCGAACCGCAACGTCAACGTGAACGTCGAGGGCGGGGGCTGCTGTCACGGTGGCTGGGACAATGACTACCATCCGGTGGCCACGGCCGCCGCCGTCACCGCCACCGTTGCCGTGACGTCGGCCATCGTCGGCTCCATGGTCCGCACCGTCCCGCCAGGGTGCGTCCCCGTCAACTACGCCGGCATGGTCTACCAGCAGTGCGGCGCCACCTGGTATCAGCCACAGGGATCGCAATACGTGGTGGTCAACGCGCCCTACTGACGGAAGATACGCAGGAAGATCAGCGATATGAGCGGGGCACCGTTGCGGCGGTCGCCCCGTCTTAGAGGAATCGCTCGGCCATATCGAGCAGATTTGCTGCGGGAACCAACGCCGACCGCGGAAAGCGTATCAGCGCGAATGCGCGGACCATCGGCGGATCACCGGGAATCCGCGCGGACGCCACGTCGATCTCGTCCCCCTCGCCAGTCGCGTCGGGAGGCAACAAGACGTTCATCCGGGTGAGCCGCATCCGGCGGGACTTCACGCGCAAGTGCGATTTCGCGTCGGCGATGACGCCACCCAGGATGTCGAGCTGGCGATCCAGCGTGCCCGTGGTCACGGCCAGACGCGCCAGTTCGTCATCGTTCTCCTGGATCTGGGCATTGAGCTTCGACAGTTCGCCGGGGTCCGGCGCGCTCCCGCCGCCGACCACCGAGGACATCCCTTTTCCCTGTGTCTCCAGCAGCCGCAGGCGTGTCTTGAGCAGGACGATCTCGCGCTTGAGCACATCGCGCCTCGACAGCTTTCCCGCGATCTTCGCGATCCCCTGCACCGCCAGCTGATCGAGTGCGCGCCGCAGGATCTCCTGACGCAGATCCGCTTCCGTCCCCGCACAGATTCGCACCTGATGGTCGCCGAAGCTGATCGTCGTCAGCGGCACGTCCGCGCGCATCACGCCATTCTCAAGCGCGGTGCCCAGCGTCTGCCGCTCCGACATCGCCATGCCAAGCACCGCGTAGGCTTCCTCGGCAAGCGGCGCCGAGTCGAAGAATGCGCGCAAGTCCGCCGACCGGCTGATCGTGGTCTCCACATCCTCGGCGGTCGCGAAGAAGGCGCGGATGCAGGGGTCCGTCGCCCAGGCTGCCCGATTCGCCTCGCGCGCCGCGGGCAGGTCCGCGACCACCTTGCCGACGTAGTCCAGCGCTGCGCCGGCTTGCGGCGCCAACTTCTTCTGGTAGCCGGAGACCAGCCGCAGACGCGGGTTGAGCGCCGTCATCCGCTCGACGATCTCATCGAGGTCGCGGCGCTCATGCACAGGCGGCCGGGACGTGCGCCGGCGCAGCCAGTTCACAATACTCATGAAGCGGCCTGTGGCCTTCGCGCCCGGTTGCTGGCTCGTCCTGTCCTACTTGGCCGGGCCGGGTTGCACGGACACGGCAAGCGCTTCCGTGTAGACCGCCTGGACCCGGTCCCCCTTCTTCACGTTCTTCATCTGCTCGGGGTCTTCCACCATCAGGTCCAGGACGCGCCCCTTGGGCCCCTTGACGGTGACGATCTGCGCTTCCTTGTTCACCGCGACGACGTCCGCCACCACGGTGACTTCACGCCCCACCGTGCCACCGGGCTTTGCCCCCGGCGCGGCGCGGTCCGCGCTCTCGCGCTCCTGCATCGAGGGCGGCCCGCTGCCCTTCTTGAGGCTGACGGTGAGCGCCTCCTTGTACTCGATGGTGACGATATCGCCCACCTTCAGCTGGTCGAAGTTCCGCACGTCCTCACCCACCACGAGGTCCCTCACCTTGCCGGCCTTCGTCTTCAGCGTGACCTTGCGCGACGCGGCATCGATCGCCGTAATCGTCGCGGTCACCTTCGCCACGCCAGTCACGGTCGTCTGGTCAGGTGTGCGGGACACATTCGTCTGCACCTCGGGCTGCGCCACGGCCGGGCCTGCGAAGGCTGCCATCGCGGCCACGACAATCATCGTCTTCCTGATCATGTTTTCTCCTTCATTCACCCATTATTTGATGGTGTAGCCGCGTCCTTCCATACATGCCGAATACGCGCGGTAGTAGGTGCTCATGGCGTTCTGCGTCTGGGCTTGTCCCGATGCCTGCGCATTGCGCTGGTTCTGGCGCGCCCGGGCGCCGCCCGCCATCGTGCCGACCGCCGCACCGGCGGCCGCGCCCTTGCCGGCATCCCCAGCAATGCCACCGATCACCGCGCCACCGAGTGCGCCTCGCGCGGCACCCCCCACCCGTTCGCCGCCGCCAACGGCCGGGCCGGAGGGCCCCGGCGGCGGCGCCGCAGCCACCGCCGCCGGGTCGATCCCGGTATTGGTCTTGGCCCACGAATAGCAATAGCCGTCGTCCTTTTGCTGCTGCTGCGCGCTCTGCCCCTTGGCGGGATAAGGAATGGGCTTCGATTGCGCGGCGGCGCCAAGCGAGACCATCATCGCTATCGCGATGGCCGCACGCCGCATGGTCAATGTCGTCATGATGATTACCTCCTCGCTGTCTCCACGGCCCTGCTCGCCTGCCGGACGGTCATGAGCTGCCTCCGCTGGACGCCGGAACATCGGGCGCGGCCCCCGGCCCCGCCCCATGCGCGGGAGGCTCGGCGGCCTGCTTCTGCGCGGTGCGACGCTCGAGCCCCCAGAAGAACATCGGAATGAAGAAGATGGCGATCACGGTCGCACCGAGCATCCCGCCGATCACGCCCGTGCCGAGCGACTGCCGGCTGGCCGCCGACGCGCCACTGGCAATCGCCAGCGGGATACAGCCAAGAATGAACGCCAGCGACGTCATGATGATCGGACGCAGCCGCAGCTTGGCCGACTTGACCGCGGCGTCATACGCGCTGAGTCCCTCCTTCAGGCGTATTTCGACGGCGAATTCGAAGATCAGGATGGCGTTCTTGGCGGCCAGTGCAATCAGCACCGTCAGGCCAATCTGGAAGTAGACGTCGTTCTGCATGCCCCGTAGCAGGATGCCCACCAACGCGCCAAACAAGGCAAACGGCACCGCCAGGAGCACGCCAAGCGGCAATGACCATTTCTCGTACTGCGCGGCCAGGATCAGGAACACCATGAGCAATGCAAAGGCAAACACCAGCGCCGCCGTCGAGCCGGCCTTCTTCTCCTCATACGCCTGCCCGCTCCAGCCGTAGCTGTAGCCCTGGCCCAGTACTTCCGCCGCCACTTCCTCCATCGCCGTCAAGGCCTGACCCGAGCTGTATCCGGGCGCCGCGTCGCCGGTGATCTTCGCTGCGGGAAAATTGTTGAAGCGCGTCACCAGATCGGCGCCCGGCGTGTAGCGCGACGTCGTGACGGCCTTGATCGGCACCATGTCGCCCTTCGCGTTGCGGACGTAGAGCTTGTCCAGGTCCTCGGGGCGTGAGCGGAACTCCGGCTCCGCCTGCAGGATGACCTGGAACAGCCGGCTGTTCTTGGGAAACTGGCTGACGTACAGCGAGCCGAACATCGTCTGCAGCGCGGAGTAGACCTGATCGACTGGAACGCCCTGCGTCTCGGTGCGCTCCCGGTCAACGTCCACCAGCAATTGCCGGGACCGCGTGTTGATCGTGGAATTGACGCCGCGCAGCTCCGGCCGCTGGCGTGCCTTGGCGATGAAGGCGCGCACGCGCTCCTCGAGCTGCTGATAGGTGCCATCGCCGGTGGATTGCAGCCAGAACTCGAAGCCGCCGGTAGTCCCCAGGCCCGGGATCGATGGCGGATTGACCGGGATGACGACCCCATCGCGATAGGTCGAGAACTCCCGGGTGGCCCTCGCGATCAGGTCCTCCGCGCTTTCCCCTTTGCCGCGCTCGTGAAAGCCCTTGAGCGTCACGAACAGCGTCCCCGCATTGGCCTTGTTCTGGGAATCGATCAGGCTGTAGCCATCGGGCGAGGCCACGGACTTCACGCCCGGCTGCTTGGCAAACCACGCCGCCGCGCGACCGGACAATTCCTGGGTGCGATCCAGGCTGGCCGCGTCTGGCAGGATCACCGCGCCAAACAGATAGCCCTGGTCCTCCACGGGAAGAAACGATGACGGGATGCGCATGAACAGCAACACGCTGACCACGATCAGCGCGGCGACCAGCGCCAGCGAGATCACCACGCGCCGGATCACCAGCTGGATAGCGCTGCCATAGCCCTCGACGAGGCGGTCAAAGCTCCGGTTGAACCAGCGGAAAAAGCGGTTCTTCTCGTGTTCCCCCGGCTTGAGCAGGATGGCGGCCAGCGCCGGTGACAACGTCAGCGCCACCACCCCGGACAGCAGCACGGAAACCGCCAGCGTGATGGCAAACTGCTTGTAGAGCTGCCCCGTGATGCCGGACAGGAAGGCCACCGGGATGAACACCGCCAGCAGCACCAGCACGATGGCGATCACCGGCCCGCCCACTTCATCCATGGCGTGCTTGGCGGCCTCCTTGGGCGGCATCTTGAACTCCACCATGTTCCGCTCGACGTTCTCGATCACCACAATGGCATCGTCCACCACGATCCCGATGGCCAGCACCATGCCGAACAACGTCAGCATGTTCACGGAAAAGCCGAATGCCGACATCGCCATGAACGTGCCGATGATCGACACCGGCACCGCCAGGATCGGCACCAGCGTCGCCCGGAAACTCTGCAGGAAGATGTAGACCACCAGGATCACGAGGATCACGGCGTCACGCAGCGTATGCACCACCTCGTTGATCGATTCGTGCACGAACTCGGTGGTATCGAGCGCGATGTCGTATTCCAGGCCCGGCGGGAACGTCTTCTTCATCTCCGCCAGCGTGTTGCGCACCTGCTCGGCCACGGCCAGCGCATTCGCGCCCGGTTGCTGGTAGACCGCCAGCAGCGTGGCCGTCTTGCCCTTGTAGCGGCTGCGCAGCGAATAGTCCTTCGAGCCCAGCTCCGCGCGGCCGATGTCCTTGAGGCGTACCAGCGCGGCATCGCCCGACGCGGCACGCAGGATGATGTTCTCGAATTCCTCCGGCTCCGTCATGCGACCCTTGGTCGCCACCGGGAAGGTTTGCTTGACCGGGCCCGCCGTCGGCGACTGCCCGATGCGGCCCGCGGAGAACTGCTCGTTCTGCTTGCTCACCGCGTTCTGGACGTCTTCCACCGTGATCCCCAGCCGCGCCATCCGGTCCGGGCGCAGCCAGACCCGCATGGCGTAGTCCGGCGTGCCGAAGATGGAGGCCTGGTTGGCGCCCGGGATGCGCTTGAGCGCATCGAGGATATAGATATTGGTGTAGTTGTCGACGAAGGTCTGCGGGTAGCTGTTGTCCGGCGAGTAGACCGCGATCACCATCATGAATGCCGACGACCGCTTCTGCACCGACACCCCCTGCTTGGTCACCGCGTCCGGCAGCGTCGGCAACGCCAGGTTGACGCGGTTCTGCACGTCGACCTGCGCCAGCGCCGGGTCCGTGCCGATCTCGAAATAGACCGTCAGCGTCAGGTTGCCCGTCGACGAACTGGTCGACGACATATAGAGCATGTTGTCCGCGCCGTTGACCTGCTGCTCGATCGGCGCGGCCACGTTCTGCGCCACCACTTCCGAGCTGGCGCCAGGATAGGTTGTGGTCACCGTGATACTGGGCGGCGTGATGTCCGGGAATTGCGCGATGGGCAGGTTGACCATGGCCACCAGCCCGCCCACCACGATGATGATCGACAGCACCGACGCGAAAATCGGCCGGTCGATGAAGAAGTGGGAGAGCTTCATGGCTTCGCCCCTTCACGCGCCGCTCCCGGGGTGGCGCCCGGCGGATTTGCGCCCGGATTCGCGCCTGGCGCTGCCCCGGCTGCGCGACCCAGGCTTGCCGCACCGGGTCCGCCCGGCGGGGGTCCGGATGTGGCCTGCCCGGCCGGGCGCGGGGCTGCCGGCACGGGCTTGACCGGCGCACCGGGAATCAGCCGCACCGAGCCGTCGACGATCACCTGGTCGCCTTCACGCAGCCCGGACCGTACGACCCAGTTGCCCTCCGACCATTCCCCCACTTCCACCACGCGCGACTCGGCCTTGTTGTCCTTGCCCACGGTCCAGATGGTTTCGCCGCGCTGACCCTGTACCACCGCTTCCTGCGGCACGGTAATGGCGCGCGTCCGCTGTGCGCCAAACAGCTTGACGCGCACGAACTGCCCCGGACGCAGCGATCCGGTCGGGTTGGCCACCTCCGCGCGGACCAGATAGGTCCCGGTCTCGGCATTGAACGATGCATCGGCAAAGGCAATCCGGCCGCGCTGCGGATAGACGCTGCCGTCCGCCAGCACGATCTCCACTTCGAACTTGCCACGCTCCGGCATTTTCAGCGACCCGGAAGCCTGCTGCGATTGCGACTGCAGCACCTCGTTCTCCGACAAGCTGAAATTCACCCACATCGGGTCGAGCTTCGCCACGTACGTCAGCAGGCTGTTGCCCGCATCGATATAGGTGCCGACCTGCTTCTTGGCAAAGCTGCTCAGGCCATTGACCGGTGACATGATGGTCGTATAGCCCAGGTTGAGTTTCGCGCTGACGACGTTGGCCTTGGCCTGCTCGACCGCGGCGGCGGCGGCCTGCTCCTGCCCCGTGGAGTCGTCCAGGTCTTTCTGGCTCAGGGCATTCCTGGCAGCCAGCGGCCGGACGCGATTCAGGTTGGCACGCGCCGTGGTCAGCCGCGCCTGTTGCTGCGCCAGTTCCGCCTCGGCTGCGGACAAGGCGGCCTTGAATGGCTTCTGATCCATCCGGAACAGCACTTCACCGGCCTTCACCAGCGAGCCCTCGGTGTAGAGCCGCTGTTCGAGAAAACCGTTGACCCGCGCGCGGATCTCGACCTGCTGGGAGCTCTGCGTCTCGCCGACAAATTCGAAGGTCAGCGGCACATCGCGCAAGGACACCGTGATGACGCCGACTTCGGCCGCCACGGCCGCTGGTGGCTTGGTTTCCTGCTTGCCACACCCGGCGGCCAGGACGATGGACAGGCCGACGAGGATCCGTTGCCAGTTGTTGTTGTTCAGACCGCTTCGCATCTCGATCTCCTCCCTGGCATGGCGTCGCGATTCTCCGGCGCGCCGCCTCGTCCCCGGCAGGCCATGGCGTCCTGCCGGTGCGCCTTCTACTTGCTGCGACTTCGGATGCCTGACAACGCCCGCACCGGGTGAGCCAAACGACGCCTATCCTGCGGGGCGCGCCGATCTCGTCTCTAAGAGTGCGTCTCGCGCCAGGTCATGACAATTGGACCAAAGTCCAACGCACGGCGGCGTCATGGCGAGCCACTCCATGGCTTGACGGATTGCATCAGATCCATCAGCTGGCCGGCGCTGAACGGCTTGCGCAGGTAGCCGATCGCCCCGGCGGACAGGGCCTTTTCCCGCACATCGGGGACGTCGTACGCTGTAATGAACAGCACGGGCAAGGCTGCCGGCGCCAGGCGCCGCTGGATCTCCAGCCCCCCGATCTCGGGCATGCAGACATCCAGGATGACGCAATCCGGTCGATACCAGGGCTCCCTGGCGATCTTGTCAAGCAGCGCCAGGCCGCTGGTGTAGGTGTCGACCGCGATACCCGCCGCACGCAGCAGCCGCGCGATGGCGCGCGCTACGGACTCGTCATCGTCCACGACGGCGACAAAGGTTTCGGAAGGACCCATGAGGAGGAGACCTGGATGCGTAAGGCAATCGCGGTCATGCGCATGTCATGACAACATGTCTTCTCAACAGGCTATGAAACGCAGGCGCCCGGGGATATTGGACCAAGGTCCATCCGCAGGGGCCCGGCGGGCGCGCTAGTGCGGCGGGCGCCCCTCGTCGATGGCGGCGAGGCCGATCTTGTCGGCGATACGCACCAGTTCCGGCAGCGACGTGACTTCCAGCTTCCGCATGACGCGCGCCCGGTGCGCCTTGATAGTCTTCTCGACGGTGCCCAGCTCACACGCCACCTGCTTGTTGAGCCGGCCAGTCACCACCCAGGCCATGACCTCGCGTTCCCGGGGCGTCAGCCGGTCGACCCGCGCATTCAGTTGCCTGAGCTCGTCGCGTCGCGCGTGGCGCTGCATGGCGACCTCGCACCCCCGGGCCACCGCGGCCAGCAGCACCGTATCCGAGACCGGCTTCAGCAGGAAATCCATCGCCCCGGCCTGCATCGCGACGACGGTCAACGGCACGTCCGCATGGCCGGTCAGGATGATGATGGGCAACTTTTCCCGCAGCATCTGTTGCAGCGCGATGCCGTTCACGCCGGGCATCTCCAGATCCAGCAGCAGGCATGCCGGCTCGCTGTCCGGGTCAACGGCCGCGAAGAAGTCGTTGGCCGAACTGAACGGGATCGCGCAATGCCCGTGCGCCGCCAGCAGCCGGACCAGCGCGCGCCTGACGCTTGCTTCGTCATCAACGATATAGATCTTCGGCATTGTTTCGCTCATTGCGCCCTCCTTCCGAGAAGGAACGATGCATGGCCGCACCCATGGCCGCCGTACGCCCCGCGCCCCGATCCGGCAGCACGGCCTCCGGTGGCAGGGAGAACCGGAAGGTCATGCCGCCTTCCTCGTTATTGCGTGCCTGAAGGTATCCGCCGTGGCGCTCGACGATGGAGCGGCTGATGGAGAGCCCCAGACCCATGCCATGGGGTTTCGAGGTAACGAACGGCACGAACATGTTGTCGAGTTCACCGGACGCGACACCGCAACCGGTGTCGCACACCGAGACCTGCACCATGCCGTCGGCCTCCGCCGCCAGCACGCTCACCTCCCGGGCGCAACCCGCACCGGGGCCGCGTGCATCGCTCGTATTTCTCGCATCGATGGCATCGAAGGCATTCAGCAGCAGGTTCAGCAGGACCTGCTGGATCTGGACCGGATCACCGATGACGCGCGGCAGCGATGGCGCCATGCGGCGCATGACGACGATGTCGCGACTGAGCGCGTCGCCACGGACCAGCGTCATCACATCGTCGATGACGGCATTCAGGTCGACTGGCGCGAACTGGGTGGCCTCGCCCCGGATCAGCGCGCGAATCTGGCGGACCAGCGCGCTCGCGCGACAGGCATCGCTCGCAACATCCGCGAGGATCTCGCGCACCTCCGCCACGTTGGCGGGATCGGTATCGAGGTATTTGAGCGCGGCCTGCGCATTGCTGGTGATGGCGGTCAGGGGCTGGTTGAGTTCATGGGCCAGCGACCCGGCCAGTTCGCCCATGCTGGAGACTCGCGACAAATCCACGAGCCGTCGGTAGTCCGGATCGGATGCCGCCAGCGAACCGGGCGACTTGCCCGTGCCGGACGTGCCGGACGTCGTCCTGCCACGGCCCGCCTGCCAGCCGGCGAACAGGCCACCGATCTTGCAGGCGGCTAGTCCGAACGCCGTCGCGACCGCCAGCCGGATGGGAAGCGTCATGGCGAAATCCCCAGGGGATGTACAGCGCGGCAAACACGATTGCGCGCGACGCGAGGCGCTCGCACGGCGCAAGGTATCCCAGTGCAACGCAGGATGCCTCCACGCTTTGCCCGACGCACATTCTTTGCACCCCTACCACCTTAGGTTTCATTTTTGGCGATTGCAAATTTTGCCAAAGATCATCGCCTCGCCATCGGCGAGATGCTGCGATCACCCGGCCACGCATGGCGAGTGCTGCGTCGGGCGCGGCGATGGCTGCGCGGGAACTGATACGCCTCATGCAGGCCTTGTCTCCGGACGTCTCTCCTCATCCCCTCTCGTTTTCCCGCACTGTCCCAGAATGCAAAAACGTTGTCCCGGATAGTCAAAACCACCGGCAACCAATCTTCGATACTTCGCCGTCATGACTCGACGGTGGCGCGGCCCCGGTGCGAGTCCCACTCGCAACCCTTTCCGCATTCATCATGGATTTTCTCGCTGACACAACCGTCCTGTTCGTGCCCGGCCTGCGTGACCACGTACCGGAACACTGGCAGACACTGCTCCAGGCGCAACTGCCCAACGCCCGCTCGGTGCCCCCGCTCGAGCACGACAAGCTGAGCCGCGCCGCACGCGTGGCCGCACTGGATGAGGCGCTTGCCGCCATCGACGGTCCGGTCGTGCTCGTGGCGCACAGCGCAGGGGTGATGATCACCGCGCATTGGGCCGCGCTCCATCAACGCAAGATTCGCGCCGCACTGCTGGCCGCGCCTGCCGACCTCGAAAGCCCGATGCCCGCTGGCTATCCCACCCACGCGGCCCTCGACGAACACGGCTGGCTGCCAATTCCGCGGCGCCCCCTGCCTTTCCCGAGCATCGTCGCCGCCAGCCGCAACGATCCGTTGGCCGCTTACACGCGCGTGGAACAGATGGCGCGCGACTGGGGTGCCGGACTGGTCGATCTCGGCGAGGTGGGACACCTCAACCCCGCAGCGGGATACGGGCCGTGGCCGCAAGCCATGACCTTGCTCGAACGCCTGCTGCGCAACGCGTAGACGCATAGCCCTGGCCCTATCCAACAACGATTTCGCAGTACCTGGCAGTACCCATTCCGACGGGAACACCCACATCGCATTAGTGAGAAAAAAATGAAAGGAGATACACGTATGAAGTTCAAGGGCATGGCCACGGCCGCATTGCTCGCCTGCGCGGGGAGCGCCTTTGCGCAGTCGAACGTCACGCTATATGGCGTGCTCGACATGAACCTGGAATATGTCAACCACGTGGGTCAGGTGCCAACCGCCGCCAACGGGTTCAATCGGGGTCCGTCGAACCACGTCTATCGGATGGACTCGGGTGGCATGGCCGGTTCCCGCTGGGGTCTGCGCGGCACCGAAGACCTTGGCAATGGCCTCAAGGGCGTGTTCGTGCTGGAGTCCGGCATCAGCGCCGATAACGGCACGCTGCAGCAAAGCGGACGCCTGTTCGGTCGCCAGGCATTCATCGGGCTGCAAAAGGCGGGGATCGGGCAACTGAGCCTGGGCCGCCAGTACACCTCGATGTTCGAGGCGCTGGCCAACTTCTCGCCGACCGCCTACGCCACCCAGTACGAGCCGGTGGTGCTGCAATCGGGCGCGAATTTCCGCGAGGACAACACCGTCAAGTACACCGGTCAGTTCGGCCCCGTCACCGCGCTCGCGCACTTCTCCTTCGGCACCGGCCTGGCCCTGCCCCAGACCGTGGGCGTGGCAACGCCGATCGGCGGCAATGGCGAAGTGCCCGGTCAGTTCCGGCGCGATACCGCCTACGGCACCGCCTTCGCCTATCAGACCGGCCCGTTCGGCGCGACGATCGGCTACGACCAGTGGAACCCGACGATCGGCACCAGCAGTGGCACGATCAAGAAGGCCGTGGTCGGCGCGAGCTATACGTGGAACAACACCGCCAAGATCATGGGCGGCTACCGCTGGGGCCAGAACAAGAACGCGGCCGGCACGCTGATCCAGCGTGACGACTTCTTCTGGATTGGCGCCAACTACCAGGTGACGCCGGCCATCGGCCTGACGCTCGAATACAACTACGACAACGTCAAGAGCCTCTTCGGCAATACCAACGTGGCCAACCCGTGGCAGGTCGCGTTCATCGCGAACTATGCGTTCTCCAAGCGCACCGATGTCTACCTGACCACGGCCTATGCGAAGAACGCTGGCCTGATGATGGAATCGCTCGCCACGGTCTACGCCAACAGCCTGTCACTGGGCAACAGCTATGCGCTGGCCAACGGCCAGAGCAACATGCTCGGCGCGGCCGTCGGTATTCGCCACAAGTTCTGATATTGCTTGTATCGGGAAAAACGGGGATGGGCGGGGATGGGCGATTCAATCCCGTTCCGCCCTCCCATCCCCGATGATTTTCGGCCTGGGCCACGCTGTGTGGCCCTTCTTTTTTTTGTTCGCCGGAACGCTCAGGGGGCAGGCGCAGGCGGCGGCGAGCTGGGCTTGTAGTTGGCAGGTGGCGCCGCGGGTGGCGCCGCAAGCATCTGCCCGTAGACCGGGACCCGGTGTCCTCGGGCGTACATGCACTGCATATAGGCCGCGTCGTATTGGTCCTGCGCACTGTAGCCCGAGTCGCTTGAACTGCTGGCCCCGAACGCCGAACTACTCGCCGCCGCCGTGCCGGACGCTTGCTGCGAGCTCACGCCGCCGACCCGGCCCTGCGCGAACTGGCGGCAATCGATGTCATCGCCGACAAACTGGTCGAACATCTTGTGAGTGCCCGGGAGCACCATCACGCTGGGGGCCGACGGCATTGTCGTACAGGCGCCCACGCCCACGGCAAGCGCGGCCGCCATCAGCAGGGAAACGGAACGTGGCTTCATCAGCGCCCCGGCATTACAGCGACGGCTGGGCCGGCTCCGTCTGCCAGCCGCCCGGACATTCCTTGACGTACGGGTAATAGCCACTGGGCTGGTCGCAGCGGTACCACCACGCGTTCGCCGACGCGCCATCCGACCCATCGCCCTGTTCGATGTATTGCACCGAAGGCGCGTAGTAACTGGCGTAGGCATCGGGGTATGACCAGCCGTAGTATGGATATCCCCACCAGCCCCAGCCGCCACCTACCACGAAAACCGCGTGCCCGTGCCCATGGTGAAAGCCGCCATGATGGAAGCCACCGTGACCGTGAAAGCCGCCGCCTTGCATACCACCGCCCTGCATGCCACCGCCGTGCATGCCACCGCCGCCACCACCGCCACCGCGACCACCGCCCCGACCGGCGGCCAGCGTCGGACCGCCGGCGGCCATCGCCACCCCTGCCACCAATGCCAGGACGATCTGGCAAAACCTGCGCCCGTTCATGATGTGCCCCCTGCTTTGCTGCCCGACGTCCGGGTCACCCGGAACTCGCGCCGGACCTTGGGAGGGCGCCGAGCCTGCATCCCGTAAACCGCTGACAGGTCGGATTTATTCCATCAACCTTCCATCAACCAGCCTCCGGCTTCCTTGTGCTTTCATGACAGGATGAAGAAGTATCCCGGACGATCCTTTGGGGCACGCTGCAAGCGCTAGGGCGGCGTCTTGCCGCCATCGTCCGTGAAGTTGTAGAGGTGCGTGTTGTCGGGCGCTTCCCCGATCCTCGTGCCGCTCGGCCGGAACCCGATGTGGCGACCGTAATTCTCGCTGTCCGACTTCGCGCTTTGGGTGGCGTGCTCGACGGCCTCCGGATAGGCCATCGGCTGCTTGTCCTTCTCGATCTCGAGCAGCTTCGTCTGCGCGTTCACGCGCACGCTGTACCGGCCGAGGTTGTAGAGGAGATACATCGCGAAGAGGTTGTCGACATCCTGATAGGCGCCTTCGTCCCGGCGAAAGTCGAGGGACAAGACCGAGGGGAATCGATTGGGCAGGTCCTTGAAGGCCACCTTGTCTTCCTCAAGGGGGTCCACATAGGTCGAGCCACCGTACTTCTTGTACAGCACGACGTCCATGACGTACCCGCGCTTGCCCCACTCCCGGACCAGCTTCATCGCCATCTCGGTGGGCACATTGGCCCTGGCGGCCGCCACCACCCGCCGTCCGGACAGGAACCTGGCGCTGGTGACCTCCAGGTCCTTGTAGCCCGCGCCAAACTTGAACGCGGCGCCGATGGTTTTCGCGCAGTTGAGGCGCAGGTAGTCGTACTTGATTTCGCCGCTGTGATACTCGGTGTTGCGGGCCCGCCGGTGATAGTCGTCATTGATGCGCCGGAAGTACGCCGCCAGGGCCGCTTTGTCGCTGGCCGGTACGCCGTGGACGCGCACGCCGATCACCGATCGCTTGTAGATTTCGCCGAAGTCGAGCCCAAATGAAGCCGTCTCGTCGACCGAGGAGACGGTCCTGAACAAGTATTCCTTCTTCGGGATGCCTACCATCAGATCCTTCGTGTAGTAACCCTTTTCGTGCTTGCGCGTGCGATCCGCGTAGAAGTTGGCCGAGTAGACCAGATCGTCGCCGGGCACATCGTCCCGGATCGCCACAGCGAAATGGCCGGCCGATCCGCCCTTGGAGGTGCCAAAGCTGATAAGCAGCTCCAGGTCATAGGGATCTTCGCGAAGAAGGTCGGCAATCTGGTCGATGTTGGCAGGCTCGGGCCCGCCCTTGCCGCCGAAGTCGGCTGCGACCGCACCCTCTGACAAGAGCACGGCGATGACTACGAACCAGATCGCTAGCCTCTTCCTCATCGCTCCGCTCCGCTAGGTTGCCTCGTCGCCGCCATTGCCTTGTCCGGCTCGCCACTTCGAGACACTGCAACCAAATTGCCCGCCAAACCAGCGAGAAAACGCACTCAGCGAGGAAAAACCGAGCAGCGTAGCCACTTCCGACAGCGGCCGCGACGGGTTCTCGATATACCGGGTCGCCAGCCCCGCGCGCGCTTCATTGACGATGTCCGAGTAAGTCGTGCCCAGTTGCGCCAGATGCCGATGCACCGTACGCCGATCCACCCCCAGATGCTCGGCCACGCGATCGACAGTGCACAGGCCACCGGGCAGCAGCGCGTGCACGAGCTTGCGCACCTTGTCGTCCATCGTCGTATTCGATTGGGCCAGCAGCGTGCCCAGATAGCGCCTGACCTGCTGCGCCATGACCGGATCGTACGACGGCAGCGGCGCCTCGAGGTCCGAGGCCACGCAGACAATGCCATCGAAATCCTGGTTGAACAATGCCTGCATGCCGAACACGCGCAGATAGGTCGCGTGGCTCTCCGGCGGCGAATGAGAAAAGCAGATGCTGCGCGGCCGCCATGCGGGTCCGAGGAACAGGCTCAGCATCCGGAACATGACGCCCGCGGCCAGTTCCGTGGCCTGACGCAGGGTGCCGGGCTCGTCGCTGAGAATGTGCAGCCGGATCACCACCAGTCCCTCGTCGTCCTCGACGCGCATGGCCAGCGCCTCGTTCTGCAGGCCCATGTATCGCACCATCGATTCGAGCGCACGCCGCAGCGTGGGCTCTTCGCGCACGACGAAGGCCAGCGGGCCGAGGTTGGAGAACTGCCGCTGCTCGGCCAGGCGCAGGCCGAAATCCTCCGCGCGCCCGGCACGCGCCGAAGCCTCGAGCAAGCTCCCCACCCGCGCGGCCGGAATGCGGATATCCGGGTCCAGCAGCGCATCGCGGCTGATCCTTGCCGCACGCAGCATCTGGTGTGGATCGAGCCCCACGGCGCGCGCGACATCCACGTAGTTGGTGAGGCTGGCACTGCGCAGAAAGTAGGACATCGTGTTTTCCCTGACTGTCCCAAAATGTAAAGAGGCCGTCCCGCAATGTCAAATCCCGAAGCGCCATTGTCCGATACTTGCAGCACTGATTCACGTATCCGACATGAGGAGACAGACATGCAATTTCTTGACGATTCGCTGCACCCCGAGAACATGAGCAAGGTGGTCATCACGGTGGCCCCCTACGGCCCCGAGTGGATGCCGGAAGACTTCCCGGAAGACATTCCGGTGACGATGGAAGAACAGATCCAGAAGGCGGTGGACTGCTACAACGCCGGCGCCACCGTGCTGCACCTGCACGTGCGCGAACTGGATGGCAAGGGTTCCAAGCGCCTCTCCAAGTTCAATGAACTGATCGCTGGCGTACGCGCCGCCGTACCCGACATGATCATCCAGGTTGGCGGGTCCATTTCCTTCGCGCCGGAAGACGACGGCCAGGCAGCCAAGTGGCTGTCGGACGACACGCGCCATATGCTGGCCGATCTCGATCCGGCACCGGACCAGGTGACCGTGGCGATCAACACCACGCAGATGAACATCATGGAGCTGCTCTACCCGGAATATCTCGAGGGTACGTCGCTCTCCAATCCTGCGTTCGTCGCGGCCTACCGCGAGATGACCGTGCCGGCGGGCCCGGGTTGGGTCGAGGAACACCTGCGCCGGCTCTCCGCCGCCGGCATCCAGCCGCATTTCCAGCTCACCGGCATGCACGCGCTGGAAACGCTGGAGCGCATGGTTCGTGCCGGCGCCTACAAGGGCCCGCTGAACCTGACCTGGATCGGCATCGGCGGCGGCTTTGACGGCCCGAATCCGTTCAACTTCTTCAACTTCGTCCACCGTGCGCCCGACGGCTGCACGCTGACCGCGGAATCGCTGCTCAAGAACGTGCTGCCGTTCAACATGATGGCGATGTCCATGGGCCTGCATCCGCGTTGCGGCATCGAGGACACGATCATCGACCAGCACGGCAACCGCATGACCTCCGTGCAGCAGATCGAACAATGCGTGCGCGTGGCGCACGAGCTGGGCCGCGAGATTGCTACCGGCAAGGAAGCCCGCGAGATCTATCGCATCGGCACCTGGTACGACAGCGCCGAGGAAACGCTCGCCGCGCACGGCATGGCGCCGAACCGCAAGCCGGGCGAGAAGAACCTGCCGATGCGCGCCGCTGCCTGATCCGCACCATGCCCGCCACCAACCCCTGCATCAACATCTGCCGCATGGACCTGGCGGGCAAGTACTGCCAGGGCTGCCGCAGAACCACGGTCGAAATCGGTCTCTGGGAACGGATGACCGATACGCAACGCGCCGACGTGCTGGCGGCGTTGCCACAGCGCGCGCCCGGGCGCGGCGCTTCCTCCCTGCCGCCCCCAGGTCGACCTTGACCCTCGCGCCGCATCTCACATGCGGCGCTTCCTTTCCCCGGGTCTGCCAATTTCAGACACTTTCCCTGAGTCCAAAGCGAGGCGGACCCGGCTTTTACTCGCTCGTGCAAATTCTTATAAATCAATCACGGAGACAACAATGCTCAAGCGCCCTGCCTTTCTTCGCATGCGTCATGCGGTCATCGCCGCGGCAATGACGCTGGTCATGCCTGCCGCGATGGCCTGGACCAACAAGCCCGTGCGCGTGCTGGTGCCGGCGCCCGCCGGCGGCACCATGGATGTCATGGCGCGCCTGCTGGCCGACCAGCTTTCCGTCGACCTCGGCCAGCCCGTGGTGGTCGACAACAAGCCCGGCGGTGGCGGCGCCATCGCGATTTCCGCGTTGCTCTCGGCACCGGCCGACGGCCAGACCATCATGGTGACGGCGACCAATGTGCTGACGGAAGTCCCGCAGGTACAGAAGGTTGCCTATGACACCATGCGCGATGTCCGGCCGCTGGCAGCGGTAGGCCGCTCGCGGATGGTGCTGGTCGGCACGCCGTCGCTGCCCGCCAAGGATCTGAAGAGCCTGATCTCCTACGTCAAGGCCAATCCGGGCAAGCTCGGCTTTGCCTCGTACAGCGCGGGCACGGCATCGCACTACGCCGGCGTGATCCTGAATCAGGAAGCCGGCATGGACCTGCAGCACGTGCCGTTCGCCGGCTCGGGCCCGGCACTGGCCCAGGTAATGGGCGGACAGATCCCGCTGATGTACGACGGCATGGTGACGTCCCTGCCAATGATCCGCGCCGGCAAGGTCCAGCCGTATGCCGTGGCGTCCAAGTCGCGCTCGCCGCTGCTGCCGCAGGTGCCGACGTTCGCCGAACAAGGCTACCCCGATATCGATTTCAGCAACTGGGTTGGCGTGGTCGCCTCCGCGCAGATGTCGGCCGACATGTCGCAGAAGATCCAGGCGGCGGTCTACAAGGCCGCAGGCACGCCGAAGCTGCGTGAGCGGCTGGAAGGCCTCGGCTATGAGCCGATGCCGCCGGAATCCCTGTCCGAACTCGGCCGCGATCTCCGCACCGAATACGATCGCAATGCCGGCATCGTGAAGACGTTCAACATCAAGCCCTGATTCGGGCACGGAAACGAGCGCGGAAACGAGCCCGGCATCGCGCGTCGATCCACCGCAGTCGGCATTGGGGGGGTGCAGCCGTCACTGGCTGCACTCCTGCCACACAGCCGCCATGCGGGCACGCACCGAGCCGTTCGAGATGTTGCTGTCAGGATAGACGGGGCATCCAATCCGATCGAGATCGGCGCGCCCACGCGCTTCAATCTGCCGGACCATCCTCTATGAACGGCGGCCCGCTCAGTTGCAGCGTGATCAGGTATCGCTCATCGGCAGGCCGGTTTTCGTGGACGAAGCGGCGTACGCCCAGCGAGACCTGATATTTGTCGCCGGCGATCCAGAAGGACTGAGGCGCGTCGTTGCTGCGCATCTGGGCGCGCATGGCCGGCGTGTCAGTGATGGCCGCCGAGTCCTTCGCGCGAATCTGCCGCCACCCTCCGCGTCGGAGCTGATCCTGCAAGTCCAGGAGCAGGGACATAGCCTCATCAAGTGGCAGCGTCTCGACCTGGGGCGACATGGTCACTAGCTCCACAACGCCCTCTCGATTTGCAAAGACGCTGAGAAACTTCGCCGCGGGCGTCGCAAACCCATACTGGGGGTCGTTGAATCGCAGTGCAGCGGGGCGCAGGACAAACAGGTTAATGTAGTTGTACCGTGTCGCCTCGGGTAGCGTAGACCGCGATTGTTGCCGCACCTGCTCGTAGCGCTCACCTATGGTCAGGATGACCTCATCGGTCGGTCGAATCATCGCGTAGCCACACCAAACCGCGCCGCACGCCAGAAAGGCCACTGCGGCCCACCATTTCCATTTCATTACCGTCTCCCATGCGCCAAGAGGAACAGCGAACTTTCCACCGCGTACTTTTCGTGTGGGTGGCGCAGCAGTTCGTCGAATTGTCGTGCGGCCCGCAGCACGAACGCCATCCGTTGCCGCGCATTGGATAGGACGGCAAGCGGCTGTTTGCTGGATTCTCCTGCTCCGCGCTTGCCCCCTGAGACGGGGCATTTATTACCTGCGTGCCCACGCGCTTCAATCTGCCGGACCATCCTCTATGAACGGCGGCCCGCTCACTTGCAGCGTGATCAGGTATCGCTCATCGGCAGGCCGGTTTTCGTGGACGAAGCGGCGTACGCCCAGCGAGACCTGATATTTGTCGCCAGCGATCCAGAAGGACTGAGGCGCGTCGTTGCTGCGCATCTGGGCGCGCATGGCCGGCGTGTCAGTGATGGCCGGCGAATCCTTCGCGCGAATCTGCCGCCACCCTCCGCGTCGGAGCTGATCCTGCAAGCCCACCAGGACAGCCATGGTCTCATCAAGCGGCAGTGTTTCCAGTTGTGGGGAGAGTTCTACGCCCTCAACCATCCCTCCGCTGTCGTAGTGCACCACGAAGTACTTCGCGGGTGGCGTTGTGAAGCCGTATTTCGGATCCAAAAGATGCAGGGTTGCCGGACGACTCAGGACACCTACCCAGTTTGCGCCGGGCTCTGCGGGTGGCAGCGTCGATTCGGATTGCTTTCGCACCTGCTCGTACGGCTCACCTATGGTCAGCAGCACCTTGTCGGTGGGGCGCAACGCGGCGTAAGCCCCCAACACGCCGCACACCAGAATGGCCGCTGCGATGTACCCATGCCGTCTCACTCTCGGAGATCTCATTTCCACCTCCCGTCCGCGATCAAGAACAGCGAACTTTCCACCGCGTACTTTTCGTGTGGGTGGCGCAGCAGTTCGTCAAAGCGTTGCGCGGCCCGCAGCACGAACGCCATCCGTTGCTGCACGCTTGACAAGTCGGCAAGCGGGTGTTTGCTGAATCTCTCCCGCGCCGCGTTTGCCCCGGAGACTGTGCATTGATTAGCCAGGATCAACTGGACTTCCTGAGCGGACCCCGTGGGAAGATGGAGCGCCCAGGCTAGCTGGTTCGCTCGCATCAGCATCGCGAACACTGGATCGTCGTACATGGAAGACTGCAGGATATTCGCCTGCTCATGCCAAGCCAGCAGTTCCACCCCCCTTTGGATGTCGCCGACGTTGATCGCCCGAAAGCCGCCGCGCACTTCCTTGGTGACTTCAGCAAACCGTACCCTGTCGCCGATAGGCCAGAGCACCGAACCGCGCAATTGCTGACGCGCCGGCAAGCAGCTCTCAAACCGTTGCAGGCCAAATTTCTTGTAGAACATGTGCAAGGGCCAGATGTCGAGAAACAACGCCGTGTTGCCCTTGGCCAGCATCGTATGGACCTTATGTGCCCCTGCGCCGTTGGTTTGGTCGATGGTCGGCATTCGCGGCGAGCCATAGGGCGACAGGCGATCCAGGGGCGAACTGCTTCGCTCCCAGAGTTGATAGGCATCACGCTGACTGTTCGACTTGCGAACTAGTTCGGCAGCATTGAGCAGGCCACACCCTACCTGCTTTGACGCAAAGGCGGCCAGGCCGGCCCATTGGAAGCGGCGGTCGTCAAGCCAGAGCCTGGCATAGGCGGCATTGATCCGACGGTTGCGCGCCATCGGATCGTCGACCGCAACAATGGCCTCCGCCTGCTTCTGGAAGAAGCGCCAGCAGTCGATGCAGTCCTGCCTGTCTTCCTCGGCCAGCGTCTTCGCGGCGGCTTCTTCCTCTTTCCAGTTCGGGTAGCAAACCGGACATTTCCGGTCAATGCATTTCTGCCTCTCGCTCATCCAGTTGGCTCATTGTTGGCAATCAACCATTTGTGCGCGGAGAGCTACCGGAATCAATCGCCCTATTCTGAAAGCAGATAAGACTTCTTGTGATCTGTGCTGCGTATCTTTTATTTCTGATGGAGGCGGCCCATCCACTCAAAGCCGCTCCAATCCACAGTGCGCCCATGCCGAGCGCAAAGAAGAAACGCCCCGATACGGGGCGTGCTGACGAATTCGTCGGCAGTCCTTTTGCCAGCATCTCGCGCGTCTGCGCCGGGTTGCCGTGAGCCTGCCAAGGCCTGGGAGCGCGGCACCGCCGCGGCACGCCCAGCGGTCCCATATGCCGGAATAGCGACTACTATGAACAGACGCACTGCTGCGTGGGATAACCGCAACGCTGAGGGGGACCGCAATGGCGAGAAGACTAAGCCGGCTCGCAGTGATGGCTACGGCACTCATGACACTAACATTGGCGATTGGCTCCCGCGCCGATGAAATCCCGCTGATTACCGGCAAGCAGTGGACAGACTCCTCTGAACTGACAAAAAAAGCCTACCTTGTAGGCATTGCCAACGTGCTTCAGGTTGATATCGCCTATCACGAAGGCAAGCCGCCGCCCGATGGGCAGAGCATCGTTCCCCGCTTTGCAAGGGGGCTCAAGGGCCATTCGCTCGACTCCGTGCGCCAGGGCCTGGATCGCTGGTACGCGGCACATCCTGACCAGTTGCAGCGGCCGGTCATTGAAACGATCTGGTTCGAAATGGTTGTTCCCGGTCTGCAGACCAAGAAGTAAGGTGACGCCATGAAACGACTCCAACTGATTGGTGCGGTGCTGGTCGCCGCTGGCGCTGCAGGATGCACGAATATGACGCCGCAGCAGCAAGGCACCGTGACCGGTGCCGGCATCGGTGCCGCAGCGGGTGCGGGCATCGCGGCCATTGCCGGAGGTAGTGGCTGGACTGGCGCGGCGATCGGCGCCGTAGCCGGCGGCGTAGCGGGCAACATCAAGGGAAGCAAGCAGCAGCAGTGGTAAATCGCCCTGCCGGGCGCCACTCGACTGCAGTGCTCCACCTCGACGCGCGATATCGCGCTCCACGTGGGCGACAACCATATGGCAGAGCGAAGGCGTGAACCATGAAGGCGGTGCAACGAGGTAGTCGCTTCGATTGGGGCAATATCAAGGCGCCTCTTGCAGGCCTCGGCGGGAAGCGTCTCGGCGTCGCCATCCTCCTTGCAATTGCTACCGGCCCGGGACACGCCGAATCGCCGGATGCGAACGGCTGGAAATTTGCAATTGCGCCGTACCTCTGGTTACCCAACGTGAGTGGAGCCCTGAGCTTCTCCGGCAACTCATCCACCGGGGGCGGCAGACTTGACCTCGGAACAGGGCCGGACAGTTATCTGCAGAATTTGCAGTTCCTTCTGATGCTGCAGGCCGAAGCCAGCAAAGGGGACTGGGCCATCGTGGCCGATGCGGCATACCTTGACTTCAGCCACCAGCAAACCACCCTCAATTCCGTCGGCGCAGGGAACGGCGCCGCGATTGCCATCCCGCGCGAGTTGGCAACCAATACAGGCAGCAGCCTGAGCGGGGGGCTGTTCGGACTTGCCGGGGTCTATACCGCGCTGCGGGCGCAATGGGGAACGGTCGAGCCGCTCGGTGGGCTTAGATACCTGAACCTGAGTGCCAACGCGAACTGGGCGCTATCTGCCACGTTCACGCAACAAGGCGCGACGCTGGCGACGCAGGGAAGCCTGTCGCAGACAGCAAATATTGTGGACGGCATCATTGGCGTTCGTGGGCGAATACGCGTCGGAGGCAATGACAGATGGTATGTGCCGTATTACCTCGACGTCGGGACCGGCTCTTCCAGATATACGGTGCAAGCGTCCGGAGGCGCCGCCTATGCGGCAAAGTGGGGGGATATACAACTGATTTATCGCTACCTGACGTACCAACTCGGTAGCGGCGACCTGGTTCAAAGGCTTACCCTGAAGGGCCCCATGCTGAGTGTCGCGTTTCGCTTCTGAATTCCCTCCAGCGCAGAACCCTTTGTTTGCTGGTAAAAAAAACGGGCCCCATCGGAAAGACGGGTCCCGTTTTGCGTTTCAACGAATGTTGTCAGCGGCTAGCCGATATGGGCCGCTTTCACATTCACACTGCCTCTGGCTGCTTATCGGTTCCGCAGTCGCTTCTTGTCGATCTTCCCGACGCTGGTCTTCGGAATTTCCGCCACGAAGGCGATACGGTCAGCCTCGGGCACCGCGAACTTGCTCAGGCGCTGCGCCGCCACCTGGTCCAGCAGTTGTGCACGGATCTGGTCCGCGCCAACCTCGGCGCCGTCCTTGCGCACCACGAACGCCATCGGCCGTTCGCCCCAGCGGGCATCGGGCACGCCGATCACCGCGCATTCCAGCACGCCCGGCACACGGGTCACGAGATGTTCGATCTCGATCGACGACACCCATTCGCCGCCGGTCTTGATCACATCCTTGAGTCGATCGACGATCTGCACGAAGCCATCCTTGCCCATCACGGCCACGTCCTGCGTGTGCAGGTAGCCACCGGCCCAGAGCTCCTCGGACGCTTCCGGCTTCCGGAAATACCCGCGCGTCAGGTACGGCGCGCGCAGAACGATCTCGCCCTGGCTCTGGCGATCGCGCGGAAGATCGCCCATATCCGTGTCAACGATGCGGAAGTCGACCAGCGTGACGGGCCGCCCCGTGGAACAACGCATACGGACCTCTTCCTGGCGACTCGCGGGCACGACGCCCGGGGGAATCTGGGCCAGCGCGACGATCGGCCCCGTTTCCGACATGCCATAGCCCGCGAAGATGTCGATGCCACGTGTCAGCGCTGCCTCGCAGAGCGAAGGCGGCAGGGCCGAACCACCGATGATCATCTTCCAGCCCGACAGGTCCTGTCCGCCCGTCTCCGCAGCCTGCAGCAGCATCTGGAGGATGGTCGGCACGCAGTGCGAGAACGAAACCTTCTCGGCGTCGCGCAGCTTCAGCAGCAAGTCCGGCTGGTAGCGACCGGGCAGTACCGTGCGCAGGCCGAGCATGATCGCCACATACGGCATGCCCCACGCCATGACGTGGAACATCGGCGTGATCGGCATATACACGTCCTCGCGGTGCATGCGCTGGCCTTCGCGCGGCGAGCACAGACTCGTCGCGGTAGTCAGCGTGTGCAGCACGATGTCGCGATGGCTGTAGCAGACGCCCTTGGGATCTCCCGTGGTACCGGTGGTGTAGAACGTCGCCGCTTTCGTGCGTTCGTCGAACTCGGGAAAATCGAAGTCCGCTGACGCGTCACCAAGCAACGCCTCGTACTCGCCGGCAAACGGGATGGCGCTATCCGGTGCCGGCTGGCCGTCGGCCATCAGCACGAAGCGTGGCGAGCAAGTGAGATCGCCACGGATCTGTTCGAGCACCGGCACGAAGTCCGGATGCACGAGCACCACGTCAGCGCCCGCATCATTGAGTGTGTAGAGGATCTGCTGCGGCGACAGGCGGACGTTCACCGTGAAGAGGGTGGCGCCCATCATCGGCACGCCGAAGTAGCACTCCAGGTAGCGATGGCTGTCCCAGTCCATCACCGCAACGGTGGAACCGTGGCGCACGTCGAGCCGGGTCAGCGCGGAAGCCAGCCGGCCCACGCGCTCGCGGAAGGTTCGGTACGTATAGCGCATCTCGCCGCGATAGGTGATCTCCTGGTCGCCATAGAGGCTCATCGCATTGGTCAGCAACTGCTTGACCAGCAGCGGATAGGCGTAAGCCGAAGGCGTCGGCTCAATCAGGTTTTGCTCCATGTTTCTTCCTGGATAATCGATCAGTACGGCACGGTGCCGATGATGCCGGCGCGCTCCATCTTGCGATGGCATGGCGGATAGTCCATCACCGCGTAGTGTTGGGTGGCGGTGTTGTCCCAGATCGCCACACTGCCCGGCTGCCAGCGCCAGCGTACCTGGTACTCGGGGATGTACACCTGGGAGACCAGATAGCGCAGCAGATCCGACGCGCCGGGATTGGCGTCCTGGCCGAATCGCACGCGCGACGCCGTGTGGAAGTTCGTGAAATGCGTGGTGAACGCATTGACGTAGAGGATCTTCTCGCCGGTGTCCGGATGCGTGCGCACCACCGGGTGCTCGGCATCGGGATACATCGCCTTGAGCGCGAGCCGCTTTTCGATCGGCATCGCCGCGCCGAAGCTGGCTTCGATGCTGTGGCGCGCGCGCAGGTCGGCGATTTGCACCTTGATGTGATCGGGCAGGTTTTCGTAGGCGAGCGCCATGTTCGCCCACATCGTGTCCCCGCCCACCGGCGGGCACTCCACGCAGCGCAGCACGGCGCCGAACTGCGGGGCTTCACGCCACGTGGTGTCGGAGTGCCATGCGTTTTCGTAGCGGTCGTTCGGCTGGTCGGGCGACTTGTAGATGCGGACCAGGCCGGGATGCTCGGGATCGCTGCCGGCAACCGGATGATCCTCCAGCTCGCCGAAGCGGCGCGCAAACGCGACGTGCTCGGCGCGGCTGAATGTCTGGTCGCGCAGGCACAGCACGCGGTGCTTCAGCAGCAGGTTGCGGATGTTGCCGAACAGGTCGTCGTTGTCGATGGCCTCGGCCAGATTCACGCCGACGAGTTCAGCGCCGATTGAGTGGGTCAGTAGTTTGACTTGCATGACGTGGTCCTCAGAGAACAAAGATCGACGAGCCGGTGGTCTTGCGCGATTCGAGGTCGCGATGCGCCTGCACGGCGTCTTCCAGCGCATAGCGCTGATTGATCTCGATGCGGATGCGGCCGGAGCCCACGTGGTCGAACAGCTCGCCAGCCAGTTCGGCCTTTTCCGCCGGGTCGGCGATGTAATCGGCCAGCGCCGGGCGCGTGACGTACACCGATCCCTTCATCGCCAGCAGCACGGGATCGAACGGGGGAATCGGTCCCGATGCAGTACCCACGCATACCAGCAGCCCGCGACGCTTGAGCGAATCGAGCGACGCCATGAAAGTGCTTTTGCCCACGCTGTCGAACACCACCGAGACGCCCACGCCATCGGTCAGCTCGCGCACGCGGCGGGCCACGTCCTCATGGCTGTAGTTGATGACGTGATCGCAACCGTGCGCGCGCGCCACCTCGCCCTTGGCCTCGGACGACACCGTGCCGATCACGTTCAGGCCCAGCAGCTTCGCCCATTGCGACACGATCAGCCCGACGCCACCCGCGGCGGCGTGCAGCAGAATCGTATCGCCGCGCTTGAACGAGTGGATACGACGCATCAGGTAGGCCGAGGTCAGCCCGCGCATGGTCATGGCCGCGGCGGTCTCGAAGCCGATGGTCTCGGGCAGGCGGATCAGCGGCGCGGCCGGCACCAGGCGCTCGGTGCTATAGGCACCCAGCGTATTCAGGAAGCCCGTGTAGGTCACGCGATCTCCCACCGCTACATTGGTCACGCCAGCGCCGATGGCCTGCACCACGCCAGATGCTTCCACGCCCATGCCGGCGGGCATCGGTACCGGATAGGTGCCGTTACGGAAATAGGTATCGGCGTAGTTCAGGCCGACTGCCACGTGGCGGATGCGAACCTCGCCCGGACCGGGATTTCCCACTTCCACGTCTTCGTAGCGAAGCACCTCCGGTCCGCCGGTTTCATACATGCGCACTGCCTTGGCCATCATCTTGTCTCCTGGATTTGCTGCGGCACGACGCGTGCCGCCATGACTGCAAATTTAGGGCGTCAGGCACCTTTCCGCTTTGCAATAGCCACATCCGACTTTGCATTTCATGCCAGCGCCGCCTATCATCTTCCGCACCATCACGCGGCGCACTGGATGCGCCGCGTACATAACAAAAGCGGAGACAAGATTGAGAACGCTGCTGCGAGCGGCCGCCCTGACGAACTTCTTCGAGGTGGCGGAAGCGCTGAAGCTGAATCCACAGCCATTGCTGCAAAAGGTGGGGTTGACCCGGGCGATGCTGGCCGATCCTGAACAACGTGTGCCGGCCGAGGCCTGCGCGAGATTGCTGGAAGCGGCGGCCGAGGCATCGGGGTGCCAGACCTTCGGCCTGCGCATGGCCGAATCGCGGCAGTTGTCGGATTACGGCGTCATGAGCCTGCTGATCAGCCAGCAGCCGACGCTACGCAGCGCGCTCGAGACGAGCATCCGCTACCGTCACCTGGTCAATGAGTCCGTGGCGACCCTGCTGGAGGATATGGGCAAGATCGTGCTGATTCGCCAGGAGGTGGTGCTGAATATGCCATCCCGGCAAGGCACGGAGCTGGCCATCGGCGTGATCTTCCGCCTTTGCCGGGCGCTGCTCGGGCCGAACTGGCGGCCGCTCAGCGTCAGTTTCACGCATGCCGCGCCGCCCGACCTGCAGGTGTACCGCCGCCTGTTTGGCTGCCCGGTCGAGTTCCGCCAGGAGTTCAACGGGATCTCCTGCCTGGCTGCCGATCTCGACGCGCCGAACCCGACCGGCGATCCGGCGATGGCGCGGCACGCCCAGCGGCTTGTCGAAACACTGCCGCGTGTCAACGAGCCATCGATCGGTCGCGAGGTGCGCAACGCGGTCATGCTGTTGTTGCCGATGGGGCGGGCCACCAGCGAGGCCGTGGCGCAGGGACTCGGCCTGAGCCTGCGCACGATGCAGCGCCAGCTCGACGCGTCCAACGAGACCTTTACCGATATCCTGAATGACGTACGGCGCGAACTGGCGCTGCGCTATGTGAGCAACACGTCGTATTCGTTGCTGCGCGTGGCCGAGCTGCTCGGCTACGGGTCGGCCAGCTCCTTCACGCGCTGGTTCTCGACGCAGTTTGGCGAGGCACCGGTGGTCTGGCGGCGGCACCACGGCACCGGTCACTGACGCGTGCCATCGCTGCCCGCAGTCAGCTGTGGCCCTGCACGCGGGCCATGTTGCTCTTGATGACGTCGAGCACGGCGGCAGTCAGCAGTGCCGTCGACTGGCCGAACATCAGGATGCCGTGCGCGGCCTCTATCGGCCCGAGCATGCGCCAGCGCGCGGACATCACGATATCGCCGTAACCCAGCGTCGCGAAATTGACGGCCGAGTGATAGAGCGCGCTCGCGAAGCTGTCGAACTCGCCAAGCACCATGAACAGCCCGGCCCAGACCATCATCTGCGCGAAGTTGCACGCCAGCGCGAGCAGCATGACGATCATCAGCAGCGAAATATCCATCCAGAGCGGCTCGCGCCCCTCCCAGCGAGCGCGAAAGCCCGCGTAGTGGCGCAGACAGATGGCCACGGCGATCCCCTGCAGCAGCAGGCACAGCAGCATGACCGGGATGGCGACCAACAATTGATGTCCCATTGCCGCCCCTCAGGTTGATGCACCCACCGGTGCAGTGCGTCGCCGATCCAGCCAGCGCAGCATCACCACGGCATACAGCGACACGCCGATAAACAGCCCCATCCGGATGGCAAAGGCGCGGTAGACGTCCTTGCCTGCCGCGCTGTCCTCGACGGACTGTCCCAGCAGGATGATCAGCGTGACGAGGCTGTTGAGCCAGAAGCCCGGCGTCGCGCGCGTCGGCCGGATGGCGTAGAGCCTGCGCGCGATGACCAGCGCGAACAGCAGCGTCCACAGAAAGAACATCCAGAGGTGAACAAACAGGCCGAGTGCAAACCAGAAAACGATGGCCAGCAACCCGCCCAGCAACGTGGAGCCGAGCAGTTCCATTGCGGCGCTGCGTGCCGTCGTGCAACTCTGCCTGCCAAGGCTGACCGCTTTCATGATGATCGGCAGGTAGCTGGCGGGATCGGTCAGGGCCAGCAGGAATGCCGGCATGACGACCAGCGTCGCGCGCCACGCCATGCGGTCGGCATCGTGCGCACTGACCGCAGGACGCGCGGCGGGCGGGGACGCGTCCCGATCCGGGATCAGCCAGTGGCAGACATTGAGCGCCAGCGCGCCGAGCAGCAAGCCCCTGGCCAGCGCGCCGATCACGCTGAGCGCCAGGCCCGTATCCAGGGTGCCGGCCACCGGGATCAGCGCGATGCCTGCCGCAAGGAACGTGGCCACCAGGTTGTTGCCGCCACGCAAGCCGTAGCGGAACGCAAGGAACAGTGCCAGCCCCGCCATCAGCACACCGCTCAGTGATGCATACAGCAGGAACGGGACCAGCAGCAAACCGCTCGCGGTGGTCAGCGCCACCAGCACCGCCATCGCCAATGCCGCTTTGGCCGTCACGGGGCGATCGAGCGAGGCGAACAGGAACACGGCCAGCACGGGCGCCACCATCGGAATCGGCCACTGGAAACCGAAGCTGATGGTCAGGCTGAGCGCAGTGCCAAGCGCCAGCCGTAGCGCGCGGCGGGCGCGGTGGTCGCGCCGCGCGGCGGCGCTGGCGATGGTGGCCTCAGTAGACATAGGACAGCCAGCTCATCAGATGCACGAACAGGCGACCCAGTGGATTAAGCGGGTTGCCTGTCAGCGGAAACGCCATAACCTCCGCCTGTCCGCCGACACGGATACCCCGCAGCGTGCGCAGTTGCCCGGGGTCGATCTCGATCACCACGGGAAATCGCTGGGCTGGCCGCAACCAGTCGCGACTGTTCTGCACCGTCGGCAGGCTGCCGGGCGGCGGCGCCTGCCCCGCACTGACGCCAAAGCCGATGCTGCGCACCTTTCCCTGCAGCACCTTGCCAGGCAAGGTATCGAGCACGATCGCCACCGGCGTGCCCGGTTCGACATGGCCAAGGTTGTTCTCGGTCATGTCGGCGGTAATCCAGACATCGTGGATGGCGATCAGCGTCATGACCGGATTGCCGGCTGCGGCGTATTGCCCGGCTTCCGTGCGCAGATCCGTGATCAGGCCCGCCGTGCGCGCGCGTACCTGCGCGTTGGCAAGATCCAGCTCGGCCTTTTCCAGCGCCGCGGCGGCGCTGCGCAGCTTCGCATTGTCTTCGTCGCTGCCACCCTGCTGCTCCCGCGCCCGATCCACCTCGGCACGCGCGGCGGCGGTCTGGCTGATGGCCTGCGTGTGGGTGGCCCGTGCCACTTCAAGCCGGCGCACGGAAACCGTCCCCGGGTCCTCGCGATACAGCCGCTCCAGCCGCTCGCTGTCCTGGCGCGCCTTGAGTTCGTTGGCCTGCGCCGCACGCAACGATGCCTGCGCGGAGGCGATGCCGGCGGTATTGGCACCGATCTGGCGTCGCGTGGCTTCGAGATCGGCGCGCGCGCGGTCGACCGCAATGCGGTAGTGCTGGGGATCGACCTCGAACAACAGCGCGCCCGCCTCGACGTTCTGGTTGTTGCGCACGTGTACGCGCGTGACGCGTCCCGGCACCTCCGACGCCACCGCGATGACAAAGGCCTGCACACGTGCCTGTTGCGTGTAGGGCGTGAGGCGGTCGGCGAGCAGATACCAGAGCAGGCTCACCAGGATCAGCACGACGGTCCAGCGGACACCCCTGCGCGATGCATCCGCGGCAGGCGCTGGTGATGGCGTAGGCGCTGGCGTTGGCGTTGGCGTGCCAGGCTCCCCGGGCTGCCCGGGCGACGTCGCATCACTCATGGCCACCCGCTCCCGGAGTCTCTTCCAGCAATCGACCCCAGTCCGTACGTTGCTGCATCTGCTGACGCGTCGCCGCATCGACCAGTGGCGCTTCCGTATGCCATCCGCCTCCGAGCGCCTTGTATAGATCGATCAGGGAATCGACCGCGCTGCTGCGATTGACCAGATAGGCGTCCTGCTGAGCGAAGAGCGCCCGCTGGGCATCGAGCACGCGCTGGAAGTCGCTATATCCCTCGCGAAACAAGGCGTTGGCCAAGGTCAGGGAGCGGTTGGCGGCCTGGGCGGCCTCGCGCAGGATGTCCTCCCGCTCCAGCGCCTTGAGCAGGCCGTTCGCAGCGTCATCGGCCTCGCGTGCCGCCTGCCGTACCTCGTTCTGATAGCTGACGATCAGTTGCTGCAACCGGGCATCCTGCACGCGAATGTTGTTGGTGATACGGCCGTAGTCGAAGATATTCCAGCGCAGGCTGGGCCCGCCCACCAGCAGCAGGCCGTTCTGGGTGCCCGGCAGGGAACTGGCCGACCACCCGATGCTGCCGAGCAGCGTCAGCGACGGATACAGATCGGCCTTTGCGACGCCGATCAACGCCGACTGTGCGGCGATCCGCAACTCCGCGGCCCGGATATCGGGGCGCCGCAGCAGCAGATTGGCGGGCACGTCCTGCAGGATCGCGCGGTCGATCCTCGGCAGTACGCCTTCCTTGTCCTGCGCATCGGCCAGTTCCGGCACGGGCCCGGGCGGCCTGCCGATCAGGATAACGATGGCGTTGCGCGCCAACGCCATCTGCCGCTCCAGTTCGGGAATGGCGCTCAGCGTGCCGAAATACTGAGTCTTGGCCTGCTGCAGATCGAGCTCGTCGCTTTCGCCGGCCTTGAACAGCCGCTCGGTGATCTCGTAGCTGCGCTTCTGCAGACGCGCGTTCTCGCGCGCGATGTTCACGCGAGCCTCGGCCGTGCGCATCGCGAAGTAGGTCCTGGCAAGCTGCGCGTGCAGCAGCACCAGCACGTCCTCATGATTGGCCTGGGCGGCAAAGTATGCGGCGTCGGCGGATTCGATGGCGCGCGCAAACCGGCCCCAAAAATCCAGCTCCCATCCGATATCGACGCCGGCGCTGTACTCCCAGACGCGGCTGCTCTGCGCCGACGGCCCCGACTGGCGGCTATGGATATACATGACATCCGCACCCGCCTGCTGGCGTTGCGGATAGCGCGCCGCCAATGCCATGCCGAGCTGGGCGCGCGCCTCCATGACGCGCAGTCCGGCGATCATCACGCCGGCGTCATGGGCGTCCGCCTCGACGATCAGCCGTTCCAGCACCGGGTCGCCGAAGATCTGCCACCACTGCCGCATCTCGGGTTGCGCGCGCGATTCGCTGGCCTGCGTGACTGCCGGGCTAGTCCACTGCCCGCTCCACGCTTCGCGCTGCGGCTGGAAATCCGGCCCCACGTGCGCGCAACCGCCGAGCATCGCCGTGGACACGATAGCGATGACGATCCAGCACTGATGCGCGCGCACCGGGGATGGCATCGCTATCCGCCAGCGGCCCCGCTATCGCCACGGCTCCCCGATTCGTTTTCCGGCAGGGGCGGGTTCTCGACCCATTGCCAGAACAGCTGATAGCCGACCGCCAGCGCCACGGGCCCGATGAACAGGCCGATGACCCCGCCGCTCACCATCCCGCCCAGCGCGCCGATCAGCACCACCGGCATCGGCACGTCCACGCCGCGGCCAAGCATCATCGGCTTCAGTACGTTATCGGCCAGGCCGGCGATAAAGATGTAGACCGCGAAGATGATATTGATGGCGCTGACCTCTTCGGTCGCAAAGACATAGATGATGACCGGCACCGTGATGAGCGTGGCGGGAAGCTGCATGATGCCGAGCAACAGCACCACGAGCGCCAGAACCCCGGCGCCCGGCACGCCCTTGACGATAAAGCCGATGCCGATCAGCAGCATCTGGATAAAGGCGATGCCCACCACGCCCTGGGCCACCGCGCGCACGGTGGCGGTACACAGCGCAGTCAGGCGCGGGCCCCGGTCCGGCCCTGAAATGCGCGAGGCGATCTGGATCGCGCTGCGGGTGCCGAGCTCGCCATAGGCCATGAAGATCCCGGCGACGATCAATGCGCCGACAAAGATCAGCAGCCCCGCGCCGACGCCGCGCATCGCGCCGAGCAATGTGACCGCCGTGGCCTTGATCTGGGGCGTCAGCCTTTCGGCAACGGCAGCGACATCCGTGGCGGCAAGCGTCCAGAAATCAAAGACTTTCTGCCCGATCAGCGGCCAGCCCGCCACCGATTCCGGCGGCGGCGGAATTTGGATGTTGCCGCTGTGGGCAATGTCCATGGCCCGCTCCACGGAGTCGATCAACGCGATGCCGAGCATGCAGGACGGCACGAGAACGACGCAGATGGCCACGAAGATGATCAGCGTGGCGGTGCGCCCTTCGCTCGAGAAGATCTTGCCTCGCAGGCGCGTTTGAAGCGGGTAGAACGTGATCGCGAGAATCATCGACCACAGGATCAGGCTCAGGAATGGCTTGAAGATCTCGAAGCAGGACATCGCCAGCAAGGCGATCAGGCCGAAGCGGATCAGCACATCGATCAGCGTGCGGGAGAATAGTGGGAGCGTGATTCGTCCAAGCGGCATCATCGGTGCGGGAACCTGAGTGCGTTCGCGAATGGGGAAAAGGGTCAACTGGGCGGCGCGGGATACGACGTCCCGCGCCACCCGACGATCTACGGTGAAACCTTGTTCCAGCCGGGCACGGGGTTGAACGATTCGATCGCCTCCGCGCGTGCGTTGGTGTCATTGCCCAGATCGCGCTCATAGACCTGGCCCTGATGATTGACGATAAAGCTCTTGATGCCCGTATCGCCATATCGCACCGGCCAGGCGAGCACGCCAAAGCCGCCGAAGAGATAGCCGTTGGCCAGGTAGGAATACTGGCCGCCATCGGCGGCGGGTCCTTGCGACGTCAGCAGCTTGTAGCGGTAGCCGTGATAGCCGTCGGAGCCGATGTTGCGACCCACGGCCTCAATAAAGGCCGGGCCCAGCGGGCTGGGCGGCTCGCCTTGCGCGGTGGGCCAGAAGAGGCCGTCGCGTTTGCCCGGCGTGCTGACGAGCCGTTTGGCGTAGACCGCCAGTCCGTTACCGCCGTGGTCTGTCTGCGCGTATTCGCGCTGCGCGTCGTAGACCGCGAGCATGGTCTGGATCGTCGACAACTCGTTCCGACCGATACGCCGCAGGCGGATCTCGGCGATCCCCGCCTGCGTGTCGAAATACCAGCGCTTGTTGCGCTCGACCAGCGGAATCGGCAACGTCCATCCGTCGTCGCCGACGACGATCCGCGCGGTGCGGGCATCGACCGCCTGAATCGAGTGCGCGCGACCCCAGGCCGCGAGGAACCGGTAGCGCAGGTCGGCGCCCAGCGGTGGAATGACCCGCCGCGACGCGGAGCCCAGCAATGCATCCATGGCGGCATCGTTACTGGTGGTCACCGCATCGCCAAACGCCTGCATCGCCGCTTCGGGCGAATCGAACGCCTTCTGCGCATGCGCGGCCGACGCCAGTCCGAAAGCCAGCGACAGCGGGAATGCGGCGGCCGCGAAGGTCGCTCGCCAGGTTCGTGTCAATGCGCGCATGGATGCCCCCTTCCGCATACGTCAGTGGTTGAGCTCAACGCCGTCCGCCGCCACGGCCACCGCCACCGCCACGCCCACCGCCGCCGCCGCCGAAGCCACCTCCTCCTCCGCCGCGCCCGCCACCACCGCTGAAGCCACCGCCACCGCCGTGCTGGCCGCCGCCGCTGAAGCCGCCGCCTCCGCCACCACCATGCTGGCCGCCACCGAAGCCCGAGGCGCTCGAACTTGCCCGGCCGCGATCGAAATCGCGCTGCGCGGTATTGGCGCCGCCGCCAACCCCCTGGAACGCGTTATCACGTCCGCCGCCGCCCGCGCCACGATTGCCGGCGCCCGCCCGGTCGCCACCCGACCTGTCAGCCACGCTCGCGCGATCGCCCGATCGGTTCCCCGCGCGGTCCCCGCTCGACCTGTCGGCCACGCCGGCACGATCTCCCGATCGATCCCCGGCGCGATTGCCGGCGCGATCACCCGCACGGTCTCCGGCTCTGTCGCCGGCCCGGTCTCCCGTCCTGTCTCCGGTGCGATTCCCCGCACGGTCGCTCACGCCGGCCCCGTCACGCCCCCGGAACTCATTGCGACGGTCCGCGCCACCCACGTTGTTGCCGAATTTCTCGCGCGTGGCGTTGTCCCGGTAAGACACGCCCTTACGATGGCTCGAATCGTGTTGCCAGCGATCGCCGCCCTGAACCTTGGTCCGGTCAAAGTTACGATCGATATTCGTGGCGCGATTCACATTGACGTTGACGTCGCCGCCGCCCCAATTGCAGCCGCCGAAGATCGCCCCGGCGGCGGCGAGCCCGACCCCCCAGGCGAAGCCGGTCATCAACGCGGCGCCCGGGTAATAAGCGGGATATGGCGGCCAGTAGTACGGCGGATACGTCGGATAGCTCCACGCGCCATACACCACGGTGGGGTTATAGGCCGGTACGTAGATGACCTGCGGATTGGTCGGTTCGATCCGCACGACGGTCTGCGTGGTGCCGGTGCCTTGCGCAGGGGCGGCACCGGCAGCGGGCGCAGGCGCGGGCTCGACGATGACTTTCTGCTGCTCGTTGGATTTCAGGTTGCCCGCGTCACGGGCCTTGGCTCTCAACCGTTGCACGGCGGCCAGGACATCCTTTTCCTGCGCCAGGAAGGCGTCCCCGAGCTTCTGGGTCCAGTCGAGCTTGTCGTTCATCGCCTCCAGCACCTGCGGAAAGGCCACCAGCGACTTCACGCTGACGTCCCAGCTCTGGCTCTCGACCGCCTTGAGCGCGGCATCCCCTTTGACATTGGGATTGGCCTTGACCCATCGCGCGGCCTGCACCACTTCAAGCGGATAGGTCGACGCCATCAGCGACTGCGCAAGCACGGAGTCCGGGTAGAGCGCGATGGGCGCCACCAGCGCCTCGATTTCCTCGGGCTTGAACGTGGGAGCCTGGGCCTGGCTGGACGACTGGCCAGACGGCTGGGTGGAAGGCTGGGCGGGAGGCTGAGTGGATGCACCTTGCGCCCTCGCGCCGTCAATGCTCGCGATCAGGCAGGCAAGAATCCACGCTCCGGTCCAGCGGAGTCTTCGCGCGCTACAGAGGGTCATGGCCTCCTCCTTGACGGCGCATGCTGCCATCATGCTGATCTTATAGATGCCACGGCCACCGTCCGCAATGGCACCTTGGTCCAATATCGGCCAAGCCAGGCGCCACTGCGCTGCCATCCAATCCTCCGCAGCGTCCGGCGGCCTTCCGCGGGTAGACACGTCCAGTCACGGGAATCGCCGGATTGCCGGGCGCGCCGTATCGGCTGGCCGATCCTGGCTGTGATCTACCTGATACTTGTCGACCGCCATGTCGCATGGCGATGCAGACCCGGGGGCTTCGCCATTTCGAAACGTTTCAACAAAGAATGGCGTGTAGTCGCTAAAAATTTGCGTCTGGTGACTCAATAATGCGGTGTGCGTTTCGCCGAATTTGATCGTTGCTGGCCAGATGAGGGAGGAAGATATGCGCTTTGCGGCATTCCACGCATCGTACTTGTCGATGTTTCTGCTAGCGGCTTGCGGTCCCCGCGAGCAACCGGCCACTCCCGGCGGCAGCAAGGTCGCGGCATCGGGGAGCAGCGAGGCCGCTGTCGCCATCGCACCGCAACAAGCCGCCGAGAGACCAGCGATCGCAGGGCCAGGACGATACACAATCGCCATGAGTCCTCAGGGCCGTGCGGGGCCCCTGCTCCTCGACACACAGACGGGTCGGGTCTGGCAATTGAGGGACTTCCCAGGCCTGGAAGGCAACCCGACCGCATGGCAGGAAATGACGATCATCGACGACAAGGCCGGGATGGGGATCACGACCGGGCAGTTCCAGAAACTCTATCCCCCGCGCGACAGCGCGTCGCGGGGAGAGGCAAGCCGACACAGGCGATGAAAAAGCCCAAAGCGCGCTCGCGGAGCCCAGGTGCGACGCAGCCCGTCATTGCCTATGAATCGTGGCCATCATGCGATCGCATGTGCGATTGCTAGTCAGCCCAAGCAGCGTGGAGACGCTGTCGCGCGGCACGCCGGAGAGCAGCGCGCGGCGACAGTACGTGTTTCTGAGGATGCGTGGACTCATATCATCGGCCTCGTAGGCAATGGCCTCAAACGCGTCGCGCACGATGTTACCGAGACTCATGTCGGTAATCGGCGCGCCGCACGGCCGCAGCGCGAAGAGCAGATTTCCAGCGATCGGGAGAGAAGCTCGCACGGTCTTCCATGCATCCATGGCGGGAACGGCGAACGGTTCCAGTGGAACGGACCGCGCAGCCTTCGCGCCCAGCTCCGGCACATGGAGGCAGGGATGCGCGGATAAATCCTGAAGGTCATGAAGGGCCGCGGCACGGCCTTCCGCCGCCGTGACGCCGGTACCCAGAAACAATGCCAGGATGGCCCGCATGCGAAGTTGCGGGATGTCATCACCCGGAAGTGGCTGGACGAAGTCCTGTAGCTGTTCATCGACCGCCTTCGGCAGGAAGAGCGGAGGTGATCCGTCATTCGACCAGCTACCCTCACGTGCAAGCTCGGCTGCAGGGTTGGTTTCGCGCATGCCGATCTCAACGAGGTGACGACAGAGCCGATCCAGCAAATGCAAATAGCGCATGCGTGTACTCGGTGTGTAGGTCGCTGCCGAGGGACCACGCCAGAAGGCTGCGATGTGGTCCGATTCGAAGTCTGCCAGCGTCACGCCGTGGTCAACCAGGTGTCGATGAAAGCGATCCAGCATCGCGCGATGCTGGATGATCGACTGCCGCGCGAAACGACGGGTGCCAGTGTCGGTCGACAGGCGATCTTGCCAGTCGGCATAAGCAAGAGACGGATTCTTGAGCCACAGATTGTTCATAAAGCATGACCTGCCGAGGCAAAAAAGGAAAAACAGAGTCCTCGCGGCTGCGCCGGAAGGCGAGCCGCAATGCCACTGCAGTCAGGCAGTGGGGTGGCGATAGGGAAGGTGTGCTACGCCGGGGAATGCGGTGAGCCCGCAATCCTCAGGCGATGGGGATGGGTATAGATAACGAGGCTGCCGGTGCGAACGAAGCCGAGAAGCGTCAGTCCGGCCGATTCCGCCAGGCGCCCCGCCAGCGCGGTGGGCCCCGACACGGCGGCAAGAACACCCGCCCCAAGTGCCGCGGTCTTCAGTACCATTTCGTAGCTCGCACGGCTGGTCACGAGCACCGCGCCATGCGCCACGTCTATGCTATTGCGAGCCATGGCACCGGCCAGTTTGTCGAGCGCGTTGTGGCGCCCCACATCCTCGCGCACCAGTATCAACTGTCCGTCGGCGCGCATCCATGCGGCAGCATGCGTGGCGCCAGTGCTGCGCTGCAGGTTCTGCCTTGCGCTCAGCGCCATAAATGCTTGATCGAATACCGCCGGGTCGAACGACGCGCCACTGCGCACCCGTGCCGGCGTGCGCATCACCTCGTCAAGCGACTCGGTGCCGCACAAACCGCACCCCGTGCGTCCGGCCAAGGCACGGCGACGGACCTTGAGCGCGACGAACGCTCCCGTCGCAAGCTGCACCTTCAGCGTCACGCCGTTGGCGCCCGACTCCACGTCAATCGCGTAGATATCGCGTGCGCTGTCGACAATGCCTTCGGTCAGGCTAAAGCCGATCGCGAAGTCCTCAAGGTCCGACGGCGTGGCCAACATGACCGCATGCGCGATGCCGTTGTACTCCAGCGCGACCGGAACCTCCTCTGCCAGACAATCCACTTCCGCGGACACAGCGCCGGCGCGCCATCGCCTCACTTCGCGCGTACATTGCGTCAACGGCGTCGTCATGTCGGGGGTCAGATCCTCGCCGGTGGGGTCGTTCATCATTGCCTACCTCTCAGCTGCTTCGCGCCATGCGGCACCGGCCTGCACCGGGCGCGCTGCATGTGACGGAAGCGTGGTCACGTCGACGCAGGCACCGGGGCCTCGATAGGTTGAATACTAGAATAGGAAGGCGCGCCGACGAGATTACAGACCAGCCATTGCTCCGACGGAACAGTTGCAGCGGATGTCGATCGCCCTGCCGACTCGGTCGCCTTGTCACCCCCCACCGCATGGACGAGGGATCATGCAAGTCGCGTCAATGACCGCAACTCGTCAGCCACGAAGACCCGAGCCATGGTTATCCATGGAAAGCGCAGCGAGGTGCCCGGGCGATAGAACGAAATCATCGGGAAATGCCCGTCAAGCATGCACTTGAAGTGGCGAATACCTTTTTGCGGATGCGTGACCGTGTAGCTGGCGCCGTGAGCCAATTCAAACTCTACAGGTCCTTGATGGAACACGATGGAGTGACCGCCGACGATGCCCTTTGCGCCGCCACTCGATTCCCCATCTTCAGTTCGAGAAAGTCTGAGTACGAACCAATCCTCGAAGGCCAGCGTTGTCTTCCCTGCACCGACCTCCATGAGCCATTGATCCACGCGCAAGCATGGAGGAGATATCGCATCCAGGTTAATCGATTGACGCTTTTTCTTCATTCCGCTTTCGAGCCAAGTTGCATGCCATGCGTGCCGCATGCACGGCTACCCGTGCGAGTCCCTATGACGGGACTGTATCCGTAGACGACTGCAGAGCACGGATACAGTTCGCCGTGGCGATGGCCGGAACAGTCAGCAAGCCGGAGACCCTGCTATTCCTGTCAGCAGTTGAACCGGCTCCAATCGACATCGAGAGACACCTGCGCTGGCAGCGCTGCCATGTCGAAAGTAAGCCATCCAACTACTGTCGAAAGACAGCGATGCTTAGACACTCAAGAATGACCGGATGAGTCAGACTTTTCGTCTACGGCGTGTTTCGAAGCTGGCATCGGAGCATTCTCCCATCCACCGCCAAGCGCCTCGAACAATGCAACCTGCTTCAGCGCAACCTGAGCATCGGAATCCGCAAGTGTCTGCTCCAGGCTGACCAGCGACCGGTCGGCATTCAGGCTGACCAGGTACGAAACCTTGCCGCCCGCATACAGGATTCTCTTTTCCCTCGCTGCGTCCGCTGCCGCATCACGTGCCTTCCGGAGCCCCGCGTTGCGCTCCAGCTCAAAGCCATAGGCACTCAGCGCGGTTCGCGTCTCCTCCAGGGCCTTCAGTACCACGCCGTCAAATCTTGCGAGGACCGCATCGGACTCGGCCTTCATGCCGTGAATGTGGGGAATCGCGCCATTGCTCGGGAAATTCCACGTAATCATTGGCCCGACGCCCCAATGCACCGTGGACCCCGAGCCCAGGTCGGAGAGCACGCCCGTCACCCCTGCGGAAGCGCCGAGGCGAATGGTCGGGAAGAGATCAGCGGTAGCGACGCCGACGCGCGCCACGGAAGACGCCAGCTCGCGCTCTGCCTGGCGCACGTCAGGCCGGCGTCTGAGTAGCGCCGCGCCGTCGCCGACCGGCAGCGGCTTCCTCAAGGTCGGTAGCCCATGACAGACATACTCCGTCTGCGCAGGAGGCAGACCCAGCATGACTGAAAGACGATAGGCTGCCGCGGCTCTCCTGGCCTTGAATTGCGGCAGCGCCGCGCGCAGGCTACCGGCCTCCGCATTGGCCTGGTCCAGGTCACCGGGTTCGCTGCGGCCGGCGACGACCAGCTTGCGTGTCAGATCGACGGCTCGCTCCTGTAGCGCCAACTGGCGCTCCGCCACATGCAGTTCGTCCGTGGCCGCGCAACCTTCGACATAGGCCTTTACGGTCTGCGCGACCACCGCCACTCGCACGGCATCCAGCGCTGCCTGGCTCGCCTCGGCATTCGCCAGCGCCGCCTCGTCCGCGCGGGCCAGCTTTCCAAACAGGTCGACAAGATATGACACGCCGATCCCGTAGTTGCCGATGTTGAGCACGGGGACCTTCTCCTTGAGCAGGAAGGCTTCGCCTGCCAGCTGCGTGCGCTCCGTGCTGGCATTGATACTGCCCTGAACCAGGTTCTCGGCCTCGACCTCGTGGTAGTTGGCAATCGAGCGCTGCAGATTGGCGGCGGCCACGCGCAGGTTCGTATTGGCCACGAGCGCGCGCTGCACCAGCGCGTTCACTTCCGGGTCGTCATACAGCCGCCACCACGCATCCGGCACCGCCTCGCTTGAGGCTGCCGTGTTACCGGCTTCGACCAGTCCCGCGTTTGCTTCCGGCGCCTGAACCAAGGCCTTTTCTGGCACCTTGTAGTCGGGTCCAACCGTCATACACGCAAACAACATGGGCAACACACTACCGATGAGTGCCAAGCCAAGCGCATTCCGTTTCATCGCGCTGCCCCCACCTGTTTTGCCGCAGGCAAGGCGCCCGCCTTGTGCCCCGCTTCGCGCACCCATACCGAAGCCGTTCTGCCCGAGATGAGACGAACTTCCTGCGGAACGTCCTGCAACACCACACGTACAGGGATGCGCTGTGCCAGACGAACCCAGTTGAAGGTGGGATTCACATTCGGCAGCAGGTTCGATCCCGCGCTACGGTCTCGGTCCTCGATGCCCGCCGAGAGACTCTGGACCACGCCATGAAGTATCGTGGACTCGCCCATGAGCCGAACATCGACGGCATCGCCGACGTGGATGCGCGCCAGCTTGGTCTCTTCGAAATACCCTTCGACATACAGCGCATCCTTGTCGACCATCGACAGCGCTGGCTTTCCGGTGACCACGTAGTCTCCCACGCGCGGCAGCCGGTCATTGAGGTATCCATCGACTGGCGCCACCACATGCGAGCGCTCCAGATCGAGACGCGCGACATCCACGGCCGCAAGGGCCTGCGCCGCTTCAGCCTCTCCTTCGTCCACTCTCGCCTGCGTCATCTCGGTGGCTTCCGTCGCCACCACGGCTGACAGTGCCCGGTTGCGCGCCAGTTCCCTGCGGGCCTGCGCCAACGTTGCCCGCTTCTGCGCAAGTGTCGCTTCGGCTTTGCGCAATGCCAGCGTAAAGCGGTCGGGGTCGACGATGAACAGAAGTTGCCCGCGATGAACCTGCGCATTGTCTTTCACGAGCACTTGCGTGACGAGCCCCGAGACATCCGGCGAGATCTGGACGACATCCGCTCTGACATGACCGTCGCGCGTCCACGGCGCCGCCTTGTAGTAATCCCAAAGATGCAGCGCCACGGGCACGGCACAAATCACCGCGAGGAGCGTAACCAATACGGGAACGAGTAGTAGGGGCTTCTGTTTCATACCTGTCCTGACGCACAACACCAAGATGAGCAACTGGCAGCGAACACGGGAGGAGACAGGCAGAGGTGCATCCTGTGGTCGGGGACGATGCCGTCCCCACATTGGCGCACACCACCGCCTCGTCATGCGTGGATTCCTCGATGGACCTTGCGCGCGACATACCGGCTTCACATCCCGCAGAGTAGAGAATCCAGGGCTCGCCGTAGGCATACAGAATCTGGGAAAGGCGCCCAGATCAGTTGCGCTTCACCAATCCGGCGTGCGCACCACGCGGATGCCATGTAGTGACACGACCAGCGAAGGCAGAGGAACAGGCGTCACAGTCGGCCCGCGCAACTGTTCTGCTCCAAATGGGCGAACTTTGTATGCGAAACCGTTCCAGTCATTCTCCTACCATGGTCTCCACAGGCAAGCACTGCTGGCAAGCGAAGCCACCGCAGGCGTGGTGAACGCAGACATCAACGTCGCCGTACTGTTCCAAGCGACAACCATTCAAAGGAATCCAAATCATGAAAGCCGCTGACCTCTCCACTTTTCTCTCGAGCGTTATCCTGGGCGCCAGTGTCCTGGTCTATGCCCCGGTACATGCGCAAGACGTCGTGCAGCACAACGCAAGCGCCGACAGCTACGGCTATGTGTTTCACAAAGCCGGCTTCAACACCTATACGGATGGCGCGAACGGCATCAAGCGCCCCGACCCCTACACCGATGGCGCAAACGGCATCAAGCGCCCCGATCCGTACACGGACGGCGCCAACGGCCTGAGCAAGCGCGACCCGTTCACCGATGGCGCACACGGCAGCACGGCCTTGCAGCTTGCCGGCATGGATCGGACCGGCGTATCCGCGCCCCCGTCACATGGCGCCGCAGCCGATAACGCCGATGCTGCCTGACAAGGCTTGCAGGATTGGAGATTGCGGAAACAAGCAATCCCGTCAAGACGGTGAGGGGGCTTTGAGGAACAGGCTCCCGTTACCGCCACCATCCACTTACTCACGCCTTCCCACGCTTTCGACATGAAGACAACACTTTTCCTGCTGCTCACAGCAATCACAATGGGCGCAAGTTTCAGCGCGAACGCCGGCCCGGACTGGCATGTCATCGAGACCGCCCGCGCCAACGCACACAAGCTCGAGAAGCACCAGTGCGTGCTTCCCGATGGCGGCACTGCAACGCCTGCGCGTTGAATCACCTGCAGGCCGCTGCAACGGCTTCAAGGCTCCCCGGCGCTTTCGATGGGCCCGTCGAAACGCACCCCAAACCTGATCGCCGAATCGAACCTGTTTCCTGCGACGACCGCTCCTGATTCAAGTTTTCCTGCCGTGATCCGTTGACGTGTGCATCTCACCCCTGGTGGATGCGAATTGTCCTCAACGAAAAGCCCCCTCCAAATCGACCGCAAGCCCCCCATTGCAGAGGCAGCCGCGCGTGCGCATACCGAGTCTCCAGTCCTCGAATGGTTGCTGCACGATGACCAGGTCATGCGGGAGTGCTTCCGGCACGCTACGGCCATCCTGAAAAGCGTGACCGGCGCGTCCGTTTCCGCGGTACTGCTGCTCGACGCCGAACATCAGCACTACCGCGCGGAAGTGGGCCTGTCCGTCTTCCCGATCCCCCGCAAGCGGTCGCTCTGTAACTACGCAATTCAGAGTGACGAGGTGTTCGTCGTGGAAGACGCCAGCACAGACGCTCGCTTTGCGGATTGCACGCTGGTGCATGCCGCCCCCTTTGTGCGCTCCTATGCCGCCATCCCGCTTCGCGGCCCCGATGGTGAGATCGTGGGAGCGCTATGTGCCATGGATCCGGCGCCGGCACGCCTGCTAAATGCACCCATTGACGTCTTCCGGCACTTGCGCGCAATGATCGAGAACGACCTGCGGCTGCGCACCGCAACGGCCACGGACCCGCTCACACAGCTGTTCAACCGGCGTCATATGCTGGAAAGCGTCCGACGAACCTGGGACGGCGCAGCAGATGGGGAAGCGATGGGTGCCGTCATGGTCGATATCGACTGGTTCAAGCAGTACAACGACACCTATGGACATCCGGCGGGCGACGCGTGCCTTCGCCAGGTGGCATCGGTACTTCAAGCCATTGCCGATGAACACAGGATGATTGCGGGACGCCTGGGTGGCGAGGAGTTTGGACTGCTGCTGTGCGGCCTGCCGCGCCTGGCCTTCGAAGCCGCACTGGAAAAACTGCGTGCCAGCGTCATGAAGCTGGCGATTGACCATTGCCGGTCGCCGACTGGCGTCGTGACCGTCAGTGTCGGCGCTACCGTGACGCACCGCGCCGGGAGTACGGATCTGGCGCGCCAGACGACCTTCGCGGCGGCCGACCGTGCCCTGTACAAGGCCAAGGAGGGCGGGCGCAATCGGGTCGTGATCCTCTGACTGACCAGCCGCTACGCTTCAAGCCAGCTACATCGTCGATCAGGTGCCCACCTAGTGCAACCATCTGTCGAGTTCGTAGAACGGCAACGTGTTTGTCGCCCGGGTGCCGACATGTGGCCCCACGCGAACGAATCCCATGGCTTCGCCTAGCGACGAAACCGACGCGGGCGCTTGTTGCGCGTGAATTCTCACACGATCAAAACCAGTGCCAGGCCCCGACACGGAGGCCCGGAAGAATTCATCACGCTGGCTTCGCCTCGTGTCTGGCAGTTCAGTCTGAACAGACCTGACCGGCGGATAGATCTGCCCTCGCCCCTGGAGCCTCCTAAGCATCGGGGTGACCAGCAGCGCAAACGTCGTGAATGCGGTGGCGGGATTTCCTGGCATGCATACCACTGCCTTGTCGCGCAGACGACCAAGCGCAATTGGCATGCCCGGTTTCATATTGACCTGATGGCACAGCAGTTGCCCACCGGCCGAAATCAGGGCCGGTTCGACGAGATCCCGCTCCCCGCCCGACGTGCCGCCCGTAATCAGGACGATATCGGCCTCGTCAGACATTTCGAGCATCGCCTCATGCAGGTCCTGTTCATCGTCACGCACATGCCTTCGGCTGACGACCATCGCACCAAGCGACTCCACCATGGATTCCAGCATCGGCCCGTTGACATCGTTCACGCAATGTGACGCTGGGATGACATCCTCGAACGAGAGCTCATCGCCAGTGATCAGCAGGGAGACTTCCACCAGTCGGTACACCCGCAACGCATCGATACCCTGAGATGCGAGCGAGGCGATATGCCCGGATGTCAGAACGGCACCCGCCCGAATCAGCAACGCGCCTGACCTGACATCCTCGCCTTTGCGCCGCACGTGTGCGCCTCGGGCCGGCGCGACGCACAGGCGCACCCCTCCCTCGACCTTCTGAACCGCCTCTTCCGGTATCACGGTGTCGGCGCCGTCCGGCATCACCGATCCCGTGAAAAGACGAATGGCATGGCCGGGCTTGAGCCGCTGGGGTGCCATGCCGGCATAGCAAACCTGTTGGATCGGAAACGTCTGCCCGTCGACATAATCCGCCATGGCGATGGCATAGCCGTCCATGGCACTCTTGTCGACGGACGGAGTGTCGACACAAGCCACGATATCCTGAGCCAGCACTCTTCCCGCCGCGCCACCGAGCCAGATCCGCTCGGTTTCGGCGACCGGCTCAACACATGACGCAAAGAAGGCTTGCGCCTCATCAAAACTCAGCATCGCGCATCTCCGTTGATATTGAGCGCCCCTGCCTGCACCGTCGCACAGCGCAGGCAGGGGCGCACGGGTCGGTTCCCGGGCCAAGGCGCCCACGTTCCACCGACATCACTGACGCGAACCGGGGCCAGCCTTCAAGAACGCTCAGACGCCAGGATGAGTCTGGCCGGAGGCGGGTTTTCCCGTGGAGTACAGATGAATACAATCTCGCCGGCTACAGACCCCTTGGCAGCTGGCACGGTGCCTTTCCCACCTTTCCCGCGACGCCTTCCCTCTCACAACGATCCCCATTGCACTGCGCGCGCCCGATGCGTTGAAGCGCATCGTTGTCATTTGAATCCTTCGCCCCCACGCATCCGCGGCCAGGCGCATGTCTGGCCGCGCGCGCCTGCGCAATCCGCGTGCCGACGCATCACAGTTCCCCACTTGTCTCAGGAGAACAGATCCACTGCGCGGATATCGTCCTTTGCGTGAAACCGGCTCCAGGCAACGCCTGCAGCCCGATGACCAACTGAGTATTCACGATTCATCCGAAACTGTATCTACCTCTGACCTGCTGCAATCCCTACTCTGCGTTATCGCGTCACGCGGCGTTGCCACCGACGTCATTTCGAGGAGTCATACGATGCACGCACTTACCGCACTGGATCTGGCACGAATACAGTTCGCCTTCACAGTGTCGTTTCACATCATCTTTCCAGCGATCACGATCGGCCTCGCGAGTTTTCTCGCATTCCTTGAGGCGCGATGGCTGATGACGAAGAACCCCGTCTACCGGACGCTGTTCGATTTCTGGGTCAAGATCTTCGCGCTGAACTTCGGCATGGGTGTCGTATCCGGTCTGGTCATGGCCTATGAGTTCGGCACGAACTGGAGCTTCTTCTCGGAGTTTGCAGGTGGCATCACCGGCCCATTGCTCACATACGAAGTACTGACCGCGTTCTTCCTGGAAGCGGGCTTCCTTGGTGTCATGCTGTTCGGATGGAATCGCGTGGGACCCGGTCTGCATTTCTTCTCGACGCTGATGGTGGCGCTCGGCACCATGATCTCCGCGACATGGATTCTCGTGTCCAACAGCTGGATGCAGACGCCGACGGGCTACGCGATCATCGACGGCAAGATCGTGCCAACCGACTGGCTGGCCGTCATCTTCAATCCGTCGTTCCCCTATCGCCTCGCCCACATGGTCGTGGCAGCGATGCTCTCCACCGCGCTGTTCGTCGCGGCGGCTGGCGCATGGCAACTGCTGCGCGGCAAGAACACGCCGGCGGTGCGCAAAATGTTCTCGATGGCAATGTGGATGGTGCTGATCGTTGCGCCGATCCAGGCGGTGGTCGGCGACGCCCACGGCCTCAACACGCTTGAGCACCAGCCCGCGAAGATCGCCGCCATGGAAGGCCACTGGGAAACGGCCAAGCCGGGCGACAAGGGCGGCTTCCCGCTGATCGTCTTCGGCATCCCGGACATGGAGCACGAGGTCACGCGCTATGCGATCGAGATCCCGCGCCTCGGCAGCCTGATCCTCACCCACAGCCTCGATGGACAGATCCCCGGCCTGAAGGACTTCCCCAGGGAAGACCGGCCGAACTCGACCATCCTGTTCTTCACGTTCCGCGCCATGGTGGGCCTGGGTGTGCTGATGATCCTGTACGGCGTGCTGGGCTGCCTGCTGCGTCGCAAGGAGGCCCTCTATCGGGCCAAGCCGTTCCTGCGCATGGCCGTGGTGATGGGTCCGAGCGGCCTGGTGGCGCTGCTGGCCGGCTGGATGACGACCGAGATTGGCCGTCAACCGTGGGTGGTCTATGGACTGCTGCGTACTCGCGACGCGGTGTCGGCGCATGACCTCGGTCCGGTCGCCATTTCGCTGGCGCTGTTCGTGGTGGTGTACTTCCTGGTGTTCGGCGTGGGCATCCGCTACATGCTCAGGCTGGTGAACAAGGGGCCGGCGGAGGGCGATCACGCCGATCCGCACGCTGATCCGCTCCCGGTTTCGATCGCGCGTACCGTCCCTCCGCTGAGCGGCGCCCACAACTAATCAGGTGACAACCATGGGTATCAATCTTCCCGTCATATGGGCCGTGCTGATCTTCTTCGGCGTGATGATGTACGTCATCATGGACGGTTTCGATCTCGGCATCGGCATCCTCTTTCCGTTCATCGGCGACCGTCACGATCGCGACGTGATGATGAACACGGTTGCCCCCGTCTGGGATGGCAATGAAACCTGGCTGGTCCTCGGCGGGGCGGCCATGCTCGCCGCGTTCCCGCTAGCCTACTCGGTCCTGCTCAGCGCGTTCTACCTGCCGCTGATGTTCATGCTGATGGGACTGATCTTCCGCGGCGTTGCCTTCGAGTTCCGCTTCAAGGCCAGCGACCGCAGCCGCCCGCACTGGGACAAGGCCTTTATCGGTGGCTCCCTCACGGCCGCGTTCTTCCAGGGCGTCACGCTTGGCGCGTACATCGATGGCATCGCCATGAACGGCCGTCATTTCGCCGGCGGTGCGTTCGACTGGGTGGCGCCGTTTCCGATCTTCACGGGTATCGGTGTCGTGGTGGCCTACGCCTTCCTGGGCGTCACCTGGCTCATCATGAAGACGGAAGGCCGCCTGCAATGGACGATGCTGCGCCTGGCCAATCCGCTGACCGGCGCCATGCTCGTCTTCATCGCCGCCGTGAGTGTCTGGACGCCGCTGACGCATCCGGAAATCGCCCAGCGCTGGTTCTCGATGCCGAACCTGTTCTTCTTCCTGCCTGTGCCGCTGCTCGTGGCGGGCGCCGCGATGGGGATCTATCGCGCACTGGGCAACCGCCCGAACGTCTCGCCGTTCCTGTTCGCGCTGGTCATCATCTTCATGGGATACACCGGCCTGGCGATCAGCATCTGGCCGAACATCATCCCGCCGGGCATTTCGATCTGGGACGCTTCGTCGGCGCCGCAAAGCCAGGGCTTCGCGCTGGTCGGGACGCTGTTCATCGTGCCGATCATCCTGACCTATACGTCCTGGTCCTATTACGTGTTCCGCGGCAAGGTCAAGCGCGGCGAGGGGTATCACTGATGGCTACGCAAAAACGCTCCGGAATGGGCACGCGCCTGACCTGGCTGGTTGCCCTGTGGGTGGGTGGTGTCGGCGCGGTGGGCCTGGCGGCCGGCCTGATCCGATTCGCCATGCATCTTGCGGGAATGACCCCCTGAGGCCATGCCCATGTCCATCGCGCGCCCGATGAAGGCGATCACGATCCAGGCGCCGCAACGCAAGAGCGCGAGCACACAACCGTGGCTGTTCTCCGTCAAGGTGTTCGCCGCCGCCATGCTCGCACTCTATGTGGCGCTGGCCCTGGGCCTGTCACGGCCCTACTGGGCCATGGCGACGGTCTACCTGGTCTCCAGCCCGCTGACCGCCGCCACTCGTTCCAAGGGCCTATATCGGGTCGCCGGCACCTTGCTCGGTGCCTCGGCGGCGGTGGCCATGGTGCCCAACCTCGTCAACGAGCCATTGTTGTTGATGGCGGCGATCGCCTTGTGGACAGGTGCCATGCTCTACCTGTCCTTGCTGGAACGGTCGCCACGCAGCTACGTGTTCCTGCTGGCTGCCTATACGCTGCCGATCGTGGCGCTGCCGGCCGTGACCGATCCCGCCAGCATCTTTGACATCGCGCTGCTACGGGTCGAAGAGATTGTGATCGGGATTGTCAGCGCGGGCCTGGTCAGTGCGCTGGTGTTCCCGGCCACGATCGCGCCGGTGTTGCGCGAGCAGTCGGGTACCTGGATGGCGCATGCCGCGACGTGGACGACCGAGATCCTGACTGGTCCGGCCGACTCGGTGGATTCGCACGATAGCCGTCGCAAGCTGACGGGCGATCTGCGCACGATGTCCAATCTGATCGCCCAGCTCGCCCACGAGCCGGGCAGTTCGCAGACGCTCGCGCTTGCCACGGCACTGCGTGAGCGGATGCTCGCCCTGCTGCCATTGCTTGAAACACTGACGAGAATCATCGGCGCATTGCGTGCGCACCCAATGGGTGTGCCCCCTGCGCTCGATGACTGGATGCGCGACATCGCCGCATGGCTCCACTCGCCTTCGCCATCGACCGCTGACCGCCCTCGGCCTGCGGCCGCGCTGACCGGTCTCCACATGACGGACCCGTGGCACAGCCAACTGATCGCTGGGGCATGCCACGACCTCGACGCCCTGCTCGATATCTGGGAGGAAGGTCGACGCCTGCATCGCGGCATCGGTCATCCCGACGCGGCGGCCAACCTGTCTGGCTCGTGCAACGATCGTGGCCAGGGAAATCCGGAGATTCGGCCGGCGATTCAGCCGGCGGCTCACATTGACCACGGCCTGCTGCTGATCCAGGCGGCGACGGCGGCATCGGCCACCTTCCTGGCCGGCCTGGCGTGGATGCTTTCGGGATGGATTGATGGCGCCGGTGCCGTGAGCCTGGCCGCGCTGACCGCCTGCTTCGTGAGCACGGTGGATGTACCACGGGCCGCCGTCAGACGCGTGGTGGTTGCCAGCATGGCCTGCCTGCTGCTTTCCTGCTTCTACCAGTTCGTCGTATTGCCGAACGCGACGGACTTCTACTCGCTGGCCGTGCTGCTGGCGGTGCCCTATCTCTGCATCGGGGTCCTGATGGCACGACCCGATTTCGGGCTCACCGGCGTGCTGCTCGCGGTCACCACGGCATCGTTTGCCAACGTACAGCAAATCTATGAAGCCAACTTTGCGGATCTCTTCAACAGCAGCCTCGCGGCGTGCAGCGCCATCCTGTTCGCGGCCATCTGGGTGGTTCTGGCCAGGCCGGCGGAGATGGACTTTGTCGCACGCCGGATCCTGAGGGCCAGCTGGAAAAGCATCGGTGCCGGATTCGTTCCACGCCTGGCCGCCATGTCTTCCCCGACTTCGGGCCAGATGCGGGGCCAGATGCTCGACCAGATGCTCGACCGGATGAGCCAGCTGATCTCGATCATTCCGCCCAGACACAACGCTCCCATGAACGACGGAATTTCCGAACTGCTGGTGAGTTTCGGTGCACTGACACTCCAGCGCGACTTTGATGCGCTCTCTTCGCAATCCCGACGCGCCATCGCCTATGTGCTCGGGGAACTGGCACGCTACTACCGCCAGTGCACCCGCGCGGACGCGGTGCTGCCACCGCCCGCGCGACTGGCGGCACGCGTCGATGCGGCACTGATGACCTTGCCCGACGCATCCGACACATTGCACGGTGCGCAAAGCGATGTCCTGGCCGCGCTGCTGGCCATCCGGCTCGCACTGTTCCCGCACGCCACCCCTGACAGCGGAGCCTGGCATGATGTTCGGTGAATTCGATATCTACGGGGTGTTCGTGCCGGCCCTGCTCGTGTGGATGCTCATCGCCCTTGGCCTTACGGCGGCGATTCGCGGCGTGCTTGCGACGACCCGCTTCTATCTGAAGGTGTGGCACCGGTCCTTGTTCAACGTCTCGATGTACGTGATCGTCCTCGGCATCGTGGTCAGAATGGCACATCACGCCTGACGCGGCCCGACCCGCCACGGGGCGGCGGGGTGGATCGGATCAGCGCCGGATCAGCGGCTCCGCTCAAGCAGGTTCGTCGCCAGTCGCCCCAGGGTCTGCAAAGCGGTATCGAGCTCCGCCGTCCATTCCCAGCTGTAGTTCAGGCGAATGCAATGGCTATAGGTGAAGCCCGGCGCAAACATATGGCCGGGCGCAACCGTGATACGGGACGCGAGCGCGGCGTGGTAAAGGTCCATGGCATCGATGCCTTCCGGCATTTGCACCCACAGGACATAGCCCCCGGCGGGGTGCGATGTCGAGGTGCCTTCGGGAAAGAACCGGCGCACGCTGGCGCTCATGATCTTCGCCTGCTGCGAGTAAGCCTTGCGGACTCGTCTGAGGTGATAGTCGTATCCATCGTTCTTGAGAAACTCGGCGATGGCCAGTTGCGGGAGCGAAGGCGTGGTCAGCGTGTTCAGGAATTTCAACCGTTCCACGTGTTCGTGGTAGCGACCCGCCAGGGTCCAGCCGATTCGGGAGGCGTTCGTCAGCGTTTTGGAGAACGACGAGCAATGCAGGATGATCCCGGCCTTGTCGTAGGTTTTCAGGGAGCTCGGATGGCTGGTGCCGTAGTAGAGCTCGCCATACACGTCGTTTTCAATCGCCGGTATGTCCTTCTCGGTGAGCAGTTCGACAAGCCTTTTCTTCTTCTCGTCGGGCATCTGAAATCCGAGGGGATTCTGGAAGTTCGGCATGACCATGCAGGCAGCAATCTTCTTCTCGTCGATCAGCTTCGCCAGCGCGTCGATATCGATGCCTTCCACCGGGTCTGTCGCCACCTCGACGGCGCGCATGCCAAGTCTTTCGATCGCGTGGAGCATCGCATAGTACGTGGGAGATTCCACGGCAATCGTATCGCCGGGCTTGGCTACCGCCTGCAGGCACAGGTTGATCGCCTCGGTGGCCCCGATCGTGATAATCATCTCGTTGGGGTCAATGGCGTAGCCGTTCTCGAGGTAGCGGCGTGAAATCTGCCGGATCAACTGCGGACTGCCCGGGGGCAAATCATCGAGCACGTTCCACTTGGTATAACGCCTCGCGATATTGTTGGAGTACTGGGTGATCCGCTGCCATGGGAAGAGCGAGGAATCGGGATAGGGCGAGCCCAGCGCCACCGCCTCGTCCGAGCGGATGGAGCGCAGCGTCGATAGCACCAACGCGCTCACGTCGACCGCCGATGGTCGCGGGTTCGGTCGGGAGGCTCGCAGTTCGATGGTGGATTCCCCGGATCGCGCGCGGACGAAGTATCCCGATTGCGGCCGGCTTTCGATGATCCCCCGGCTTTCAAGCTGTGCGTAGGCCCGGATCACCGTGGTAAGACTTATCCGATGATGCTGGCTGGTTTGCCGCACCGACGGTATGCGCTCCCCTGGGAGCAAGACACCTTGCTGGACCAGCGCCTCGATGTCTTCCGCAAGCTTTTCATACAGTTTCACAAACACCCCTCTTGCTTATCTGATTGTGATGAAAAGCACGCTCCCCCGCGCCCCTTGGCCTGGCGCGGCGTACGCGCCGCGAGGCCACTCCCTGCAGCCTGGCGAAGCCATCGAGACAACTTATAGTATGCAAGCCGTTGCGCCTCGCCCAAATCGGCCAACGGTGCCTTAGCTCTCAGAATACTGGCGGCCTGCCCCAACGAGGTTACGGAGAAGGCACGAATGTGCAGGGCGAGCCCGGCGAATCGGGCGACGGGTCGGCTTGAGCGGATTGAGCGGCTTGAGCGGCTTGAGCCGATAGAGCGGGAATGGCGGATACCTCAGATCCCCCAGGGCTCGGATCTTGTGCAACGCATCAGAGAATCTGGCACAAGACGTCTGTGCGGGGTTAGCCCGCTCGTGCGTACCTTGCCGGGCCGAGCCCGGATATTTCCAACCATCGCCCACACGACGAAGAAAGGCCTCGCGGACACACGCAACGCGCGCGACCCCCTGCCGCCGCCAGGTGCCGTCGTGCGCCACGTGATCTCCATCTATTCCACGTGTCCTGCCTCTTGGTCATCCTCACTTGGAAAGATGCAGCAGGACCGGAACGGACTTGGACGTTGGCGTGCCGCACCCGTCGCCCGTGCTCTCGAGCGGCACCAGCGGATTGGTCTCCGGATAGTAGGCGCCGACGCAGCCCGCCGGGATGTCATATTCCACGAGCTCGAAGTCCTCGACACGGCGTCTGATGCCGTCTTCCCAAACACTGGTGATATCCACCTTTTGCCCGGCCTTGAAGCCCAGCCTGGCGAGGTCCGCGGCATTGATGAACACCACGCGCCGCAGGCCAAACACGCCGCGATAACGGTCATCCAGCCCGTAGATCGTGGTGTTGTACTGGTCATGGGAGCGCGTCGTCATCATGACCAGGAGATCGTCACCATACGCCAGGCGGGCGCGGTGGATCGGCGTGTCCTTGTCGATCCGGTTGATCTTGAACTCGGCCTTGCCCGAAGGCGTATGCCACACGCGATGGTTCGCTGCGGGCGTCAAATGAAAGCCTCCCGGAATCGCGACACGCTCGTTGTAGTTCTCGAAGCCGTCCAGGACCTTTTCGATGACATCCCGGATACGCGCGTAATCCTGCGCGTACCACAACCAGTCGATCTTGCCGGAACCGAGCGTGGCCTCGGCCATGTGCGCGACGATGGCGGTCTCGGAGCGCAGATGCGGCGAGGCCGGCGCGTTCATGCCGAACGAGACGTGCACCATGCAAACCGAATCCTCGACGGTCACGCCTTGTGCGACGCCATGCTGCATATCGATCTCGGTGCGGCCGATGGTCGGCAGAATCAGCGAATCCTTGCCGTGCACCAGGTGACTGCGATTGAGTTTCGTGGCGATGTTCACGGTCAGGTCGCACTGTCGTAATGCTTCGAACGTGCGCTGTGTATCGGGCGTGGCGGCCGCGAAGTTGCCACCCAGCCCCACGAACACCCTGACCTCGCCTTCGAGCATCGCGCCGATCGTCTTGACGACGTCATAGCCGTGTCCGCGGGGCGGCTCGAAGCCGAAGACCTCCTTGAGCCTGTCCAGGAACGCCTGCTCCGGCCGCTCCTCGATTCCCACGGTCCGGTTGCCCTGCACATTGGAATGGCCGCGCACCGGCAGAAGTCCCGCACCGGGACGGCCGATGTTCCCGCGCATCATCATCAGGTTGGACAGGATCTGGATCGTCGGAACGGAGTTCTTGTGCTGCGTCAGACCCATGCCCCAGCAAGCGATAACACGCTCGCCCTTTGCATAGACCTGCGTGAGCGCATCGATGTCTTCGTACGAAATACCCGACTCCGCGACGATGTCCGCCCAGGATTCCGCGCGGAGGTCCTCCACGAATGCCTCATAGCCGTCCGTGTGCTCCCGCACGAAGTCAACGTCGATGAGACGGGTATGACCGTGCAACACGGCTACGTCGTCCATTTCGACGAGCCGCTTTGCCATCCCCTTGATCAAGGCGAAGTCCCCGCCCAACTTTGGCTGAAGGAACATCGACGCGATCTTGGTGCTGCTGCCCGTGAGCATTTCCACCGGGTGCTGCGGGCTCGTGAAGCGTTCCATCCCGCGCTCGCGCAACGGATTGATCGAGACGATCCTGGCACCACGCCGCGCGCATTCCCGAAGCTCGCCGAGCATGCGCGGATGGTTGGTGGCGGCGTTGTGCCCAAAGATCAGGATCGTGTCGGCATGCTCGAAATCATCGAGGAGCACCGTGGCCTTGCCGACGCCGATGGTGGTCGGCAGCCCGCGACTAGTCGCCTCGTGACACATGTTCGAGCAATCCGGGAAATTGTTCGTCCCATAGGCGCGCACGAACAGCTGATAGAGGAAGGCAGCTTCGTTGCTGGCGCGACCCGACGTATAGAAGGCGGCCCGGTTGGGATTGTCCAGCGCTTTCAGGTGCCGCCCGATCATGGCAAACGCCTCGGACCATTCGATCTGGCGATACTTGTCGCTCTTCGCGTCGTAGACCATCGGATGGGTCAGCCGACCGTGCTGTTCCAGCTCGAAGTCGGTCTGTTCCATCAACGACGTCACGGTATGCGCCGCAAAGAATTCCGGCGTGACGCGCTTGCTGGTTGCTTCGGCCGCCACGGCCTTGACACCGTTCTCGCAGAACTCGAACGTCGACGCGTGTTCGCGGTCCGGCCATGCGCAACCAGGACAATCGAAGCCATCCGCCTGATTCTGCTTGAACAGGAGTGTGTACTTTCCTGCTGCGACCTTTTCCTTGATCAGGTTGATGGCGACATACTTCAATGCCCCCCAGCCTGCTGCCGGGTGGGTATACGGTGCGATTTTTCCTTTCTCGGGTGCTGGAGAGCTCATGGGGGCGGTTCCTATCAGAGGCGCAAGTTTTCGGCCAGCCTGGCGGTCAAGCACGCGGTGCGTGCGTATGCGATGACGATAGGGTAGGAGCAGAGGGCAACAGGAAGCGCATACAAAAGACCGGCGAGGATTGGAGTACAGTGCCGGACCGCATCCCAATGCCGGGAGACGGCGGAACTGACTACCTCCGCAAAGCAACGGTCTGTACCTGTACTTGCCGGATGTAGCGAGGAATCCATCGTCACGCCGGAGTCGGTTCAGACGATCCTCGATTTGCGCCAGTTTCTGATTGTGTTTCGGCCATCCGCGTACGCTAGCTCAGCGCTTCCGGCTCACGTTCCGAAAGGTTTTCCAGCAGTGCGGCCGATGGTACGAAAAACAGCCCACCCGTTACCGCCTTGCTGAAGTCGAGAAGCCTGTCATAGTTGCCCGGCGGCCTCCCGACAAACATGTTCTCGAGCATTTTCTCGATAGGTTCCGGACTGCGGGCATAGCCAATAAAGAAGGTCCCAAACTCTCCCTTGCCCGGGTGACCAAAGGGCATGTTGTCGCGCAGGATCTTCACTTCCTCCCCATCCTTTTCGATGGTGGTCAGTGAGCTGTGCGAGCAGGACGGCTTGACTGACTCATCAAGCTCGATGTCTTCGAGCTTGGTGCGACCGATGACTCGTTCTTGCTCTTCCACGGTCAGGTCATTCCACGCATCCATGTTGTGAATGTACTTCTGGATAAGGACGTAGCTACCGCCGGCGAATGCCGAATCCTCTTCGCCGATGATGGTGAATTTCGCAATATCACTGCCCTCGGGATTCTCGGTTCCATCGACAAAACCCACCATGCTGCGCATGTCGAAATTTCGGAATCCGTGCACCTCATCGACGACCGAAAGGGCATCGCCGAGACGCTTCATGAGCTGAGTCGCCAGTTCGAAGCACAAGTCCATCTGCTCGGCCCGGATATGCAGAAGCACGTCCCCCGGCGTCGCGATGGCGCGACGGTTGCCCGGACCGAACTCCCGGAACTTATGCAACGACAGCGGCTTCGGCCTTCCGAAGAGTCGGTCCCATGCGTCCGATCCGAAGCCACAGACACATGACAGGTTGCCTGCCGGCTGCCGCTTGCCGACAGACCGAACCAGTGCCGCGACGTCGGCGCACAGCGTTCTGACCGTCGCGGCATGTTGACTTCCGGGAGCCAGAGTTGCCACGATGAAAATCGCAGTGCGGGTGATGGGACTGCACACCGCCTGCGGCATTGGGACGTTTTCCATTTCTTTTTGGATTGCTCTGACTATGGATAGGGTTTCACTTGCGACGTCACGTCCAGGTGCCGCCCATTGTCAACCTGGCTCGGCGCGTACCACCCGCACCGGGATCGACTTATAGGATGGCGTGCCACTTTCTGGATCGATATAGTCGAGTGGCACAAGGACATTGGCTTCGGGGTAATAGGCGGCGACTGAACCACGTGCAATGTTGTCGTACGCGATTGCAGTCAGTCCCTTGAGATGAAGTTTTCGATTGGAAACGATGGTTTCAATATCGACGACGTCTCCATGCTCGAGTCCGCGTCCGTCCATGTCCGCCGCATTCATGAACAGTACATCGCGCCGGCCAAATACACCGCGGTAGCGATCGTCCAGAGCATAAATCGTCGTGTTGTATTGGTCGTGACTACGAATCGTCATGAGCCGCAGGACCTCCTCTCCTCCCAGGACATCGGCATCCTCCTTCACCCCGCCAAATACCGAGAATACGGCCTTCCCCGAGGGCGTCGTCCATTTGCGCTCGGTGGGCGGCAATGGCAAACGAAAGCCACCAGGCACCCGGATACGCGCATTGAAGTCTTGGAAACCCGGTACGGTTTTCTCAATCAGGTCGCGGATCCTGTCGTAGTCGGCAACCAGATCCGTCCACGGCACCTTGCTGTTCGGCAAGGTCGCCTCTGCCATGCCGGCAATGATCGACGGTTCAGAGCGCAGATGCTCGGATGCGGGTGTCAGCTTGCCCGCCGACGCATGCACCATCGACATTGAATCTTCAACTGTCACCGATTGGGGGCCGTTTGCCTGGATGTCTAACTCTGTTCGCCCGAGACATGGGAACAGGTACGTTTCCTTACCCACCAGCAGATGGGTGCGATTGAGTTTTGTACCGATATGCACGCTTAGATCAAGGCTCCCCATCGCGGGGAACGATTGATCCGAATCAGGTAGGGCCACGGCGAAGTTTCCACCCAGGCAGATCAACGCCTTGGACTTGCCATCTATCATCGCCTGCATCGCTTTCACCGCGTCATGACCATGCTGCCGCGGCGGCTTGAATCCAAGCGAGTTTTCGATTGCATCGAGAAAGGCTTCGGACGGCTTCTCCGTAATTCCAACCGTCCGATTCCCCTGGACGTTCGAATGCCCACGCAGTGGACAGATTCCCGCACCCGGCTTGCCGAAGTTCCCGCGCAAGAAGAGCAAGTCAGCTATCAACCGAACGTTCGCTGTTCCTCTGCAATGCTGGGTGACCCCCATGCCGTAAGTCACAATTGTTGCATTGGACTTCGCATAGAGCTTAGCGACAGCTTCGAGATCCGCACGAGTGAGCCCACTCGCCTTCTCGATGTCTTCCCAGGATGTCGTGTCCATATCCTTTGAAAACGCGTCGAATCCCTCCGTGTTCAGGGCGATAAAGTCCTTATCCAGAATATCTCCCTGATCGGCCTCCATCGCCAGAAGCGCCTTCATGATTCCTTTCAGGGCAGCCGCGTCGCCGCCGGCGGCAACCTGATAGTAGGTCGAGGCAATTTGCGTTGACCCATAGGTGGCCATCTCCAGCCAGTTCTGAGGATCAGCAAATCTTTCCAACGCCCTTTCCTTCAACGGATTGAAAACAATAATCGGAACATTCCTCCTGGCAACCTCATGTAGTGTGCCCATCATGCGGGGATGATTCGTTCCGGGATTATGACCAATGGCGAGAATCAGCTCGCAGTTGTCGAAATCGTCTAGCGAGACCGTTCCCTTGCCGATTCCGATCGACAAAGGCAATCCGACACTGGTTGGCTCATGGCACATATTGGAACAGTCCGGAAAATTATTGGAGCCATATTCCCGCGCAAATAGCTGGAACAAATAGGCTGCCTCATTAGAGGCTCTTCCCGATGTGTAGAACTCAACCTGCTCTGGGGGGAGCCCACGAAGAATCTCCCCGATCCGATTGAAGGCATCCGCCCATTCAACTGGGCGAAACGTGTCCGTTGGCCGGTCATACACCATTGGATTGGTAATACGCCCCATATCCTCCAGCTGATAATCAGACATTTGCAGGAGGGATGTCACGGTGTTGCTGGCGAAGAAATCGGGCCGCACGCGTTTGGTCGTGGCTTCCCATGTCACCGCCTTCGCACCGTTCTCACAGAACTGGAAGGTGGAGCGGTGTTCCTTGTCAGGCCAGGCGCATCCAGGGCAATCGAAACCGTCTGGCTGGTTGGTTCGAAGGAGTGTTATGGGGGCCTTGACACTCTCCATTTGCGTGCGAATCGCCAGTGTCGTTGCCCGCAACGCTCCCCATCCCCCAGCTGGTCCGTCATAAGGCCGCACGCCGGGTACTTCGCGTCGAATTGCCATGATCACTCCCCTGGGAATATGCGCCGAGCTCCACGCTCAGGCGCAAATAAGCAAACGCTCCTGACTGAATGAAACGATAGCGCTGCCTATTCAAACTCGGCATCGGCTGTTACAAATTAGGCCTCATGAATTGTCCAATGTGATGACATCACTACGCTGAGCCACTCCGGTATATAAAATGCGGTCAAGCAGTATATAAACCAAGAATCATCGGCGACGATCTTTCTTGCGAAGCGCCAGCTTAGCGACCATATCGAAATCCCCTCTTCTGGCCGAAGATATTTGCCATAAATTTCGGAATGGGTGTTGTTTCCGGGTTAGTCATGGTTTATCAATTTGGCACTAATTGGTGTATGCCCCTGCTCCGGGGCGAAAGTCACACACAATCTTCCGCAGCGGACCCTTGCTGGCACGCGCAGCCGACCCACGACCTGGTGCGGTGAAAATCACACGCGCCATGTCCTGCACTTCCGTACCAAGCGCTTTGATGTTTGGAACGGGGCTTTGATGTGCAAGCAGGGCTTTAATGTCCGAAGTCGACATTCCCCCAACCCCCGACCTATACTGCATCCGTTCCTTCATCAGGCAATGAACTATGGAATACGCACCTGGCATCAGCCAGCTGGCCGGACTGCTGGCCGACCCCGGGCGTGCAGCGATGCTGTGGGCTCTCATGGACGGCAGCGCGCGGCCTGCGGGTGAGTTGGCGTTGATCGCCGGCCTGTCCGCCTCCTCGACCAGCGGCCACCTCGCGCGCTTGTCAGAAGGTGGTCTGCTGGCCGTGGAAACTCGCGGGCGCAATCGCTACTATCGGCTGTCCGCGCCGGAAATCGGCGTCGCCATCGAGGCACTTGCCTCCGCATCGCTGGCCAGCCAGCCGCCCCGCGTGCGCGCGGTGCCGGTGTCGCGCACCGCACCGCCCGCCCTGAAACAGGCACGCACCTGCTATGACCACCTGGCCGGGGAACTTGCGGTGGGTCTTTTCGAACGAATGTCGCAGGCGGGCTGGCTGGTGGTGGAAGGCACCGCCGTGGATCTGACCGGAGACGGTGCGCAGGCGATGGCCCAGTTGGGGATCGACCTGGGCGCCGCGCGCCGCAAGCGCAGGCAGTTTGCGTGCACGTGCCCGGACTGGAGCGAGCGCAAGCCGCATCTGGGCGGCGCGCTCGGCGCCGCGTTGCTGGAGAATCTGCTGGCACGTGGCTGGATCGAACCCACCGCGACATCGCGTGCACTGCGCGTGACGCCACGGGGACAACGCGAAATTGAGAAGGTGGCGGCATGAGCCGCAAAGGAGGAGCAGATGGCCATTGAACTGGAGGACGACGCGCAGGACGCGGTAAGCCGGCTGTTCGCGCTGATCAATCTTGGTGACGCGGCACAGACGAGCCGCCAGCTTTCCTTGTTCGAGGAAGCGTTGGAAGACGCGGAGGAGGAGGAGGCCAGCGCGGCGGAGCTGCTCTGGCAGATCAAGGACGTGATCGACTGGGAGTCCGGCTTCCATGTCGACTGGAAGGATGCCGAGTCCTTCATCGGCTGCCTGAACCAGCTGTGCGAGCGGATCGACCTGGAGATCGACTGGGGCACCGACGACACGGAGGACGAGGATTTCCTGGAGGGCACGAGCGTCCCCGAGCTGATGGAGATCGCGACCAACCAGCTGCGTGTGGCGGGCTATACGTTGTGGAACTGGGACGCCGGTGACGATGCCTACGCGGGCTGGATCACGCGCAGCGAAGACGATGAAGAGATGACGGAAATCGCCGATACGCTGGGCTTCGACCTGAAGGCCGGCGACCAGCCGTTCTGAGCCGCTCGCCGCACCAGGATCTTCTTGAAGCGAGCGCCTAGTCGAGGCTGATGACGGTCGGCGAGCCTTCATCGCCATCGGAATCCGCCGGCGATGAAAGCGATGCAGGCGTCGCGCGCGGGCGCGGCGCCGGACGGCGTGTCTCCGGCACGCCCAGCGTTTCCTCCAGCACGGTCAGCAAGGCGCGCACGCTGGCGGGCATCAGCTTGCGCGCGGGCATCAGCACGTAGACCTTCAGCGGGGACGACGTATAGCCCGGCAGCACGCGAACGAGTTGGCCCTGCACCAGCTGGTCATGCACGAAGCGCGGCGAGAGGCGAGCCGCGCCCAGTCCGTCGATGGCGGCCTTGAGCCGGACTTCGGCATTGTGGGTGCAGATGCGTGGCGCCACGTCCATCGCAAACGTCTGCACGCCATCTCGCAGGAATTCCCATTGGACATCGTCGATATTGCCCAGCGTCGGCCAGCCCTGCAGGTCCTGCGGCACGCGCGGCAGGCCGCGCTCGCGAATCAGCGCCGGGGCCGCGTAGAACGCCCGCTCGATCAGCACCACGCGCTTGCTGGCGAACGAGCTGTCGTGCAGGCTCGTATCGGTCATCACGAATGCCAGGTCGTAACCGTGGCGGATCAGGTCAGGCTGGTCCCAGCTGACGTCCAGCTGCACGCGCAGCGAAGGGTGGAGCTTGAGCAGGCGCGACAGCGACGGCGACAGGTGTTGGGAGCCAACTTCATAGGGCGTGGCGATACGGAGCGTGCCGCCGACTTCCTCGCTGACCGATGCGGCCTCCGCACTGATCTCGCGCAGTTCGCCGAACAGCGGCGCGACGCGGTCATAGAGTTGCTGGCCGCGCTGCGTGACGCGCACCCGACGCGTGGTGCGCTCGAAGAGGCGCACGCCGAGCTGCCCTTCCAGACGGGCCACCGCCGCGCTGGCGGACGACTTCGGGACCTCGGCCAGTTCGGCGCCTTGTGTGAAGCCGCCCCCTTCCACCACGCGGCAGAAGATTTCCCAGTCCTTCCAGTCGATCGATTTCATGCAATACCTTCAGTCAGCCAGCGCCCGGTGAGCGCGCCGCGATTGTCCCACAGCACGGACAATGATGAAGTCCACGTTTCGCGTGTGGGCAATGCGGAATGACGTGACTCGGGTCAACGTTGGGGAAAGTCATAGTTGAGAATCGATCTCATTTAAGGCTAGCATTCCGCTGTCGCCCGAAAACGGGCTTTTTTGTCGGAGAAGAAGATGCTGAAGATTGCCGTTCTCGTACTCGCTGGTGCGTTCTCCACCGGCGCGCTGGCCAGCGCAAAGTGCGTCGCGCATCCCAAGGCCGAATGGATGTCGGAGGCCGACGCCAAGGCCAAGATCGAAGCGCAGGGCTACACCATCAAGAAGTTCAAGGTGGACGGCAACTGCTACGAGATTTATGGCACCACGAAGGATGGCAAGAAGGCGGAGATCTACTTCGACACCAAGACACTGGACATCGTGAAGTCCGAGATCGGCAAGTAAGCAAGACCATGTCGATTCCCGCGGAAGCGGTACGCGAGACCGGATCGATCCGCGTCTGGGACGCGGTGGTGCGCATCACGCATTGGAGCGTGGCGGCCATCGTGTGCTATGACCTGATCGACGATTCCGGCGACGAGGTGCATCGGCTGCTCGGCTACGTCGCCGCCGGCCTCGTCCTGTTCCGCATCCTGTGGGGCTTCATCGGCAGCGAGCACGCGCGGTTCAGTGCCTGGCTGCCACGCCCGGCCGGTGTTCTGGCATACGCCAGGGCGCTGGCCAGGCGCCGCGCGCCGCGCTTTGTCAGCCACACGCCGCTGGGCGCCGTGATGATGCTGGCGATGTGGGCGCTGATCCTGGCGCTTGGCGTGACCGGATGGATGTCGCGCCTGGACCCGTTCTGGGGCGAGGACTGGCCGATCGACATCCACCGCTGGCTGTCGAATACGCTGCTCGCGCTGATTGTCGTGCACGTGCTGGCGGCCATCCTGTTCAGCGTGGTCGGCAAGGAAAACCTGATCGGCGCCATGGTGACCGGCAGGAAGCGTCGCGAACCACGACCGTAGTCGATCCCCCTTCCGCTCAATCCGTCGCCGCGCCCTGAATCGCCTGCGCGCTGACCACATCTTGTATCTGCTGGCGCAGCCACTGCCGCAACCGGTCCGCATCGGTGCGCGCATGCCAGATCTGCATGACCTCGACCTGCGGCAACGCGAATGGCACCGGCAGCATCACCAGTTCCGGGTCACGACTGACGGCCTCCTCCGCCACGGAACGCAGGCAGGTCAGCAGCAGGTCCGTGCCACGGATGACGCGCGTCGGCGCGACAAAGCTGGACAGCCCCGCCACGACGTTCCGCACCAGGCCGCGCGCCGCCAGCGCACGGTCGACGATGCCGTTGAGGTCGCCGGTCAGCGTGGTCAGCAAATGCTCGCACGCCAGGAAGGCATCGAGATCCAGCCCCTGCGCCAGACGCTCGTTGGCGCGGGAGGCCAGCACCAGGAAGTCCTCGCTGCGCAGCCGCTGCTGGTGGAACGTGTCCGGCAGGTTCTCGTAGAAGCCGGCGATCGCCAGGTCGCACGTGCCTTTTTCCAGCTCGTCGCGCGGCAGCACCCCACGTGTGTTGTGCGTGACCAGCACCACGCCCGGGGCATGGCGACGCAGCCGGGGCAACAGGTTCGGCAACAGCACCTGCTCCATGTAGTCCGTGGTGTAGATGTGGATGTGTTCGGACCGCGCCAGATAGTCACGGCCATCGCACGCGTCATAGAAGGCATCCAGATCCCCCACCAGCCGTTGTACCTGCGGCGCCAGTTCATGCGCACGCGGCGTGGGCGACAACCCGCGCGGTGCACGCACGAACAACGGATCGCCCAGTTCCTCTCGCAACCGGTTGAGCTTGTGGCTCAACGCCGGCTGACTCAGGGCCATGCGGGACGCGGCGCGTGACGCATTGCATTCCTGATACAGCACATGGAACACGTAGAGCAGGTTCAGGTCCTTGCTTCCAATATTCATATTTTGGATAGCAGAAATCGAATCTTCGAAGTTTGCGAATCATAGTCCTCTGACTAGGATGTTGCCATCGCCGGGACATGCCCGGTGGGCTCTGACCTGCAACTGGAGATGGATGATGAAGATCCTGATGGTGCTGACCTCACACGACCAGCTTGGCAATACTGGCAAGAAGACGGGCTTCTGGCTGGAGGAACTTGCGGCACCTTATTACGTGTTCAAGGAGGCTGGCGTGGAATTGACGCTGGCGTCGCCCAAGGGCGGTCAGCCACCGCTCGACCCGAAGAGCGATGACCCCACGATGCAGACCGATCACACGCGCCGCTTCCATGGCGATGCCGCCGCCAAGCAAGTGCTGGCCAACACCCTGACGCTGGATCAGGTGAAGGCGGATGACTTCGACGCCGTCTTCTATCCCGGTGGTCACGGCCCGCTGTGGGACCTGACCGAGGACAAGCGCTCCGTCGCCCTGATCGAGGCATTCGTCCGGGCCGGCAAGCCCGTAGCCGCCGTCTGCCATGCCCCGGGGGTGCTGCGGGACGTGAAGGGTACCGACGGCCAGCCGCTGGTCAAGGGTAAGCGGGTGACGGGATTCACCAACAGCGAGGAAGAGGCGGTGCAGCTGACCAACGTCGTGCCGTACCTGGTGGAGGACGTCCTGAAAGCCAAGGGCGGCATCTTCTCGCGCGGGGAAGACTGGGCCAGCTATGTATTGACCGATGGACAACTGGTGACGGGGCAGAATCCGGCATCGTCGGAGGCAGGGGCCCGCGCACTGCTGCAGCTGCTGCGGTAGTCACTTGCGCTGACTGTTCCTTGCCGGGGTTTCCTGCACCGGGTTTCCTACGCCCCGGTTTCAGATCGACGTGAGCTGGACGACGCAGGATGCCGCGCGCGCATCGGGATGGCCCCAATCGCCATCCCGGTCCGTCATGTGGCATAGTTGGCGCCGCTGTACCCGCTTTACCCGCAGTACCCGCGATATCGGGAGAGCCTGTTCCTGCCGCCCGGCAGGTGCAGCGCCGAAGGAGCAACCGCCCCGGAAACTCTCAGGCAAAAGGACCGGTATCCGCCATCGAACTCTGAAGAACCCCGGCATCACGTCAGCCGGCGGTACCGAAGGAGCAAGCGATGCGCGCCCATGCGCGCCATCGTGAATCTCTCAGGTCAAGGACAGAGGGGGCGTTCGTCGCGCATGGTGCGCCACGGACTCCCACTCACGACGTCCTGAAAGACCTGACATCATGAAGACAATCGCTGTTATCGGCGGTGGCATCACCGGCGTCACCACGGCTTACGCCCTGGCCAAGCGCGGATTCTCCGTCACGCTGTTCGAACGGCACCGCTATGCCGCCATGGAAACGTCGTTCGCCAACGGCGGCCAGCTGTCGGCGTCCAACGCCGAAGTCTGGACACACTGGTCCACACTGGCCAAGGGCATCAAGTGGATGCTGCGCAGCGACGCGCCATTGCTCGTCAATCCGCGCCCCACGTGGCACAAGCTGAGCTGGTTCGCGGAGTTCATCGCATCCATGCCGCATTACCGCACCAACACGATCGAAACGGCGCGGCTCGCCATCGCCGCGCGCCAGCACCTGTTCGCGTGGGCCGAGGCGGAAGGCATCGACTTCGATCTCAAGAAAAAGGGCATCCTCCACATCTACCGGAACAAGGCGGGCTTCGACCACGCCGGGCAGGTGTCGAAGCTGCTGGCTGCGGGCGGGCTGGATCGCCGCGCCGTGACGCCCGACGAGATGCGCGCGATCGAACCCACGCTGGCCGGGCAGTACTACGGCGGCTACTACACGGAAAGCGATGCCACGGGCGATATCCACAAGTTCACTTCGGGGCTGGCAGCCGCGGTCCGCCGGCTGGGTGTGACCACGCTGTACAACCAGGACGTGAAGTCGGTGACCTCGGATGGCCGGCATGTCACCGTGGTGGCCGCCGACGGCGCCCAGACCGCATCGCGCGTGTTCGACGGCGTGGTGGTCTGCGCAGGCGTGGCCAGCCGCGAGATGGCCCGGCAGCTTGGCGACCGCGTGAACATCTACCCCGTCAAGGGCTACTCGATCACGGTCAACCTGAACGATGCGGAAAGCCAGGCCTCGGCGCCGACGGTCAGCCTGCTTGATGACGAGACCAAGCTCGTGACCAGCCGGCTTGGCGCGGACCGGTTTCGCATCGCGGGCACGGCCGAATTCAATGGTATCGACCGGGACATCCGGTCCGATCGCATCCGTCCGCTGATTGACTGGGTGCATGCATGCTTCCCGGGCGTGAGCACGCGCAGCGTGGTGCCCTGGGCGGGATTGCGGCCGATGATGCCGAACATGATGCCGCGCGTGGGACGGGGCCATCGGGCCAACGTGTTCTACAACACTGGCCACGGCCATCTCGGATGGACCTTGTCGGCAGTCACGGCGGATATGGTGGGAGAGGTGATACGGCAGGCAGCGGAGCCGCACGCGTCGTCGATCGCGGGCGCGAGACTGGAGACCGTCAAGGCCTGACGCCAACGTCGCGGAGGGCTGCAAAAATGAAGAAAGGCCTGCGATTGCAGGCCTTTCTTTTAATGCTGGTGCCCAGGAGAGGACTCGAACCTCCACAGTGTTGCCACCGCTAGGACCTGAACCTAGTGCGTCTACCAATTCCGCCACCTGGGCAAGGTGAGCGGCGCATTTTACAGAACATTTTGCAGATTGCAAGCCCCTCCCGCATCAAGCCGCCCAGCCATCTCGCATCAGTTCAGGCTGCCCGGATCCTGCGCGGTCTTGCGCTGCTTGGCCTTGGCCACGAAGTAGGCGCCGATCTGCCGCTGCGTGACCGCGCCCGTCTTCTTCGTATCGATCTGGTCGAACTGCTTGGCGACCTCAGGCATGCCCGCCTCCGCCTCTGCACGCGTCAGCTTGCCATCATGGTCGACATCGGCGGCCTTGAATTTTTCCGCGAACATCGCCTTGGCCTCTTTCGCATTGGCCGGCCGCGGTTCGGCCGGCGCCTGCTGCGCGCCTGCCGTGCCAAACACCAGACATGCCGCCAGCATCAGGCTGGCCCGGATCCGTTGCAGTGGAATCATCGTCGTCTCCTCGAACTCTCTTGCGGAAAGCGGCCATGGGGTACGGCGCTCGCGAAGACATCGCCCCGGCCGGGATTATCAGGAACAGGGACCTGTGCGAAACGCATCCCCGCGAGATCATCGCCCCGATCGGACCGCTCGGGAATTCAGTTGTTTTGGAGACCCATGTAAATATTTCCATCCAGCACAAAGCGATTCCGTCCCGCCCGCTTGGCGCGGTACATGGCGCTGTCCGCACGGTGCAACAGCGGCTCCAGCCCCGGCGCCTCGGGCACCGCGCACACCGCGCCCACGCTGATCGTCACGAACGGCTGAACCGGCGTGCCATTGTGGGCAATGCCAAGGTCCCGCACCGCAGCAACCATGCGCCGGGCGATGTTGCGGGTTTCGTCCTGGGTCGATGCCGGCAGCAACACCGCGAACTCCTCCCCGCCCAGCCGCGCACAGAACTGCGTACCGGTCAGCACCTGCGTCAGGGCCAGCGCCACCTCGCGCAGGCACTCGTCGCCGCGCGGGTGGCCATAGAGGTCGTTGTATTGCTTGAACAGGTCGACGTCGAGGATCAGCAGGCCCAGTTCCTCGTTCCGTTCAAACGCCCGTGTGACGGCCGCCAGCGACTCCCGCTGGAAGTAGCGCCGGTTGGGAATGCCCGTCAGCGCGTCGATGTCGAGATCGGCCTGCACGCGTGACAGGCGCTCCTCGGTCTGGCCCAGCTGCGCGGTCAGCGCCAGTTCGCGCGACTGGTAGCGGCTGATGTCGCGCATGAACACGAGAGTGCCGATCACCTTCCCATCCAGCCGGCAGACCGACTCCACGGTCAGCTCGTAGTGCGCTCCGGCAGGAATGCGGGGCGTCGGCGCGGCATCGGGCTCGTCGCAGGTCAGCGGGACCCACAACGCCTCCGCCCAATGCGCCGGTGGCGGATGGCCGCGACGCAGTTCGGGCAACAGGCGAGCCGCCGCCGGATTGAACTCGACGATCTGGCCGTCCCGGCCAAGAATCACGCAACCCTCACCGATGGCATCGAACACGCGCAGCCGTGCGTAATGGCCGATATCGTCCAGATGGGTGCGCAGCGCGCAGAACCAGACGAGGACGGTCATCAGGGAAAACGTGGCCGGCGTCAGATCGCCGCCCAGCACGCCGGTCCAGCGTTGCAGGTAGGCAATGTGGGTCAGCAGCGGCAAGGCCAGCCCCCACGCCAGGATATTGCGCCCGCGCCGGGACAATGCGGCGTTGGGCACCTCGGCGGTCAACAGGAAGTACAGGCTCAGCCCGAGCAGCAGGTAGGACCAGGTGGCCACCAGCGTATAGCCGGCGCCGTGACGAAAGACCGCTCCGGGCGCCACGCCCGGCGGCATCAACTCGATCGATGTCCAGATCCAGTGGTGGCGTTCGTTGGTGAAGACCAGCACGACGGTCAGCACCGCCGCCAGGACGGGAACCGACAACATCGACCACGGCACCACGAAGCGGGGCCGGCTCAGGTGCACCATCGCCACCAGCCAGCCGATCGGCACGCCCACGATGCCCACGTACTGGAGCTTGGCCCAGAAGATGCGCCCGGCCAGGTCCGTCGAACTGATCTCCAGCAGCCGGCCGCCGCTCCAGATGACCACGCCGCCGGCCAGGACCAGGAAGGCCTTGACGGTGGGGTCATCGCGGCGCGGCCAGGTGGCGACGGCCATGCCCACACTGCACACCACGGCGATGGTCAGGCAAAGGACGAAAGGATACGATGGCATGAAAAGGTCGGCCGAACCAGAGCAAGGCCCCGTATCAGGCGATGCGGGGCGACCCATTATAGGGCGCGACGGTCCGGCCTGGCGACGCGCCCGAGCGCCGCCATCCCCCACTCACGCACCAGACGCATCGGACACCAACGTGCCACTCATCCTTGCCGGACTGGCGTTGATCGCCGCCTTTGTCTACGGCGTCGTCAAGATGTACCAGAAGGTGGCCGCCGCGTTCGGCGTGGTGGCCGGCGCGGCAGCCGTCATCGCGTTGCTGGCCGCGCTGACCGCGCTTGGCATGATGGCCTTGCGACGCTACCAGGCGGTCCACGGCAAGCGGATCCAGCGCGAACGCGTCCTTTCACTGTCGGGCGACTGGGGCAGCCTGCGCGTCGATGCCGAGCGCAAGAATGGTGTGCTGGAAATGGACGGGCAACGGATCGTCATGATCTTTGCCGACATCGCGCAAGCGCGGGCCGTCCGGCAGGAGAGTGGATGGACGGTGGCCCTGACACTGGACCATCACGCCCAGGCGGATTGGAGCATTCCCGTCAAGGATGCCGGAACAGCCAGGCGATGGGCCAAGATCTTCACGCTGGCGGCGGCGCAAAAACTCTGACGTTGCCTCCCGCCGTCCACATCATGCTGCAGCCAGTGTAGGCGACCGGCCGGCGTTGCCAAACCCGGTGACGCGCCGCGATTTTCGACTAAGCTGTTTCCACCGCATCCCCTCATGAGGACCCGCATGACCCTGCTCCGACGCCAATCGACCCGTCACCTATCCGTGCTCCGTTCCGTGTCGCGCCGCATGTCTGGCCACGTCGCCGCAAGCGCGCTCGTGTTCTCCACCGTTGTGGCCGGCTGTGCGGCCCAGCCGCCCGCGGCGCCGGTCGCCAACCCGGGTCCGCAAGGCAGTCGCGGGACGCCCGAGGGCTGCCAGGCCGACAAGCTTGGCGACGATGCGCTGATCGGCAAGACCGAAGCCGACGCCATCGCCTTGCTCAAGGGCTGCGCGTGGCGATTCGGCAACCGCGAGGGCCAGAGCATGCCCGGCACGATGGATTACAACCCGCAACGCCGCACGCTCGATGTGCTGGGGGGCAAGGTCACGGCCGTGCGCCGGGGCTGAGGCGACGGGGACGGCGAGGCGGCCGGGCGCGACGACGTCGCTGATCGCATCGACCGTCCATGTTCGGCATCATCATCGGTGTCGTTCACGTCTTCTCGGGCACGCTCAGCACGCCTTCAGCCGCTGCAGGCAAACCCCGGACAAATGCGCGGAGCGCTTCGCCGATCTCGTGCGGCGAATCTTCCTGCAGATAGTGCACGCCACCGACGGTCACCTCCCGCTGGTTCGGCCACGTACGGCTGAACGCCAGCGCACGCCCGGTGAGCAGCGCGCCCGGCTCCGCGCTGACCAGCAGCTTCGGCAATTCGCTCGCGGCCAGCCAGTTGCCATACGCCTCGACCACCGCCGCCACGTCTTCCGGATCGCCATCGATCGGCAGGTCCCGCGCCAGCGACAGCGTCGGCAGGCGCGATGCCCGCGTGGCGAACGGCTTCCGGTACACCGCCATTTCCTCCGCCGACAGCGGCCGCAATACGCTGCGCGGCAGCACGGTCTCGACAAACGCGTTGTCGTCGAGGATCAGCCGTTCGCCGGCATCGCCACGCAACGCCCGGAAGATCTGCTCGCGGGCTGGCGGAAAATCGCTCCAGCGCCGCGGCTGCACCAGCGCCTCCATATAGGCGATGGCGCGCACGCGCGACGGATGCCGGCGCGCCCAGTGAAAGCCGAGCGCCGAACCCCAGTCATGCAGGACCAGCGTGACCTGTCCCGTCGGCAAGACCGCCTCGAACCATGCATCCAGATAGCGCGCGAAATCGGCAAACCGGCAGGCGCCCTCCGGGGCCGGCGCGGAATCGCCAAAGCCGGGCAGGTCCGGCGCCAGGCAGTGGCCCAGGTCGCTCACATGGGGAATGATGTTGCGCCACAGGTAGGCGGACGTCGGATTGCCATGAAGGAAGACGATGGCTTCACCGCTACCGGTATCGACGTAGCTGAAGTCGATGCCGGCAACTGTCACGCGCTGGCGCGGGTGGTTATCCAGTGGGGAAATGGCAGGTGCGGACATGGCGTTTGACTCACGTTGGGTTGCGATGACCCAATGCTAGAATCCCGACCGGCTCAGTATAAGAACCGGATTCCGGAGATTCCATGGAACCAGTTTTCGCGCTTGAGATTGCCCTGCCCCCACGGGGATCGCGCACGCTGCTGCGCGCCTTGCATGGCCAGTTGCGTGCGGCGATTCTTGACGGGCGCCTGGCGCCGGGGCTGCGCCTGCCATCGAGCCGGGAACTGGCCGGGCACTACGCCATCGCGCGCAATACGGTCATTGCCGTCTACGACCTGTTGCTGAGCGAGGGCTACGTCACCACGCAGCCCGGCGGCGGCACCTTCGTGGCTGCGGTGGTTTCGCCGGAGCGTACCCGCAAGCCGGCCTTGCAACAGCCATCCGACGATGCCCGCCTGCAAGCGCTGATGCGCGATTTGCCGCCCGTCATCCGCATGGCACCGACCCGGTCGTTCGACCACGACTTCGTGCTCGGCCTGCCTGACAAACACGAATTCCCCTTCGACATCTGGCGCCGGCTTTCCGGGCGGGCGCTGCGCGCGCTGTCGAAAGCCCCGGCCAGCTATGCCGAGCCCGAAGGACGCGCCGGCTTGCGCGAAGCCATCGCCAGTCATGTCTCGTTTGCCCGGGCGGTGGCGTGCGGCGCCGACGATATCGTCGTCACCGCCGGAGCCCAGCAGGCTTTCAATCTGATCGCCCGCGTGCTGGTCACGCCCGGCAAGACCGTGGTGGCCGTGGAGGACCCCGGCTATCCGCCGATGCGCAACGCCTTCCTGGCCGCCGGCGCGACGCTGGCGCCAGTACGCGTGGATGCGGACGGCCTGGTTGTCGATGAGATCCCGCCCACGGCGCGCGTGATTTGCGTGACGCCCTCACACCAGTTCCCCCTCGGAGTCACCATGTCGATGCCTCGACGGCAGGCGTTGCTGGACTTCGCGCGCCGGCATCAGGCCGTGGTGATCGAAGACGACTACGACAGCGAATTCCGGCACGGCGGCCGCACGCTGGACGCGCTGCAGACGCTGGACCAGGACCAGTCGGTCTGGTACGTCGGCACGTTCTCGAAAAGCCTGTTTCCGGAATTGCGACTCGGCTACGTGGTGGTGCCGCCGTGGGCGCATGCGGCCGTCGTCGGCGCGCGGCAATGCATGGACTGGCACAGCCCGCCGCTGGCGCAGGACACGCTGGCCGCCTTCATGGCCGAAGGCCACCTGGCCCGGCACATCCGCAAGATGCGCACGATCTACAGCGCACGCCGCGAGGCGTTGCTGCTGGCACTGCGGCGCCATTGCGCGGGACGGATCACCGCCATCCCGCCCGATGCCGGCCTGCATCTTGGTGCGTCGCTGGAGGGACCGCTGCGCGCGGAAGCCGTGGCCGAGGCCGCCGCACGGGCTGGCATCCGCGTCCATGCGCTTGGCGGATTCGCCATCGGCAAGACCCCGGCCCCCAATGCGCTGGGCTTCGGCTTCGGCATGATCGATGCGGCGCGCATCGAACCGGCGATTCGGAGACTGGCCGGCAAACTGGCCGGCTGCCTCGGCCAGTCAACGTGAACGGATGCCCGTTGATGTCGTCACTTGGCGCGGCTGCGGTCTCCACCGCGCGAGTCGACGATGATCATGGTGCGATCCAGCACCCCGGCATCATCGAAGTAGGCGCTGAAGTGCGCCGGCTGGTAGCCCGCCACATACATGCGATACGACCACGCCTCGCGCTTCATCAGCGAGTAGTACTGAACCGGCTCGCGCGGCATGCCGAAGCGTTCGGCAATATCGCGCTTGGTCCACACACCGGGGCGGGCCTCATAGATCTCCTTCTCGGTCAGCATCTGCCGGAAGCTCGCCAGCTTGCCGCTGGCATCGAAATCCGCCGCGTAAACCTCAAAGCCGTAAGGCTGCTTCGAGTAAATCCAGCGTTGGGTGCCGTTGGCCAGCTGATAGGTTTCCGTGGGCGCGCCGAACGTATCGCGCACGGTACTTTGCGGGCCGCCGATCAACTTCTGCCCGGTCTCCACGGGCTGCAGCGATGCGCAGGCGGCAAGCACCACGGCGGCGATGCCCATCCAGACAGGTAAGCGGTATTGCATGGCCTTCCTCCAGTGTCGACGCGGCGTGCGGGAAGCGCACAGGGTGCCATGCCAAGCATAGCCCACGCACGCCAGACCGGCGCACACCGATCCTGCAACGTAAACACGCGAGGGCCGGGGATTATTCCCTCGACTATCCGCAGAAGGCCAGCAGCGCCGTCCACGCCGCCGCGCTGCCGGGATCGAGCCATGCCGCGCCGGCCATGGCGCACGCCGCGGCGATGACCATGACCGCGACAACCGCGGCAACGATGGCCACGGCAAGACGACGGCCCCACGGGCGATGCGCTGTCACGTCCGCGCCTCCCGCCAGCCGGCGCGCACGATCTCGCGGTCGTCGATCGGCCAGTGCAGCGCGGCGGCCACCACGCCCAGCGCCATCGCGCCCATCCAGACGAGGTCATAGGAGCGCGTCATCTCGAACACCAGACCGCCCAGCCAGACCCCGAAGAACGATCCCAGTTGGTGGCCGAAGAACACGAATCCGAACAGCGTGGTGATGTAGCGCACGCCGAAGACCTGCGAGAGGATGCCGCTGGTCAGCGGCACAGTGCCCAGCCACAGGAATCCCATCACGGCGGCAAACGCGTAGAGACTCGCCTGGCTCACCGGCAGCAGCACAAACAGCGCCATCGCCGACGTGCGCGCCAGATAGATGCCAGCCAGCAGGTACTTCTTGGTATGGCGTCCGCCCAGCAGCCCGAACACGGTGGTACCGGCCACATTGGCCAGCGCGATGATGGCCAGCGCGACCATGCCATCGGCCGGCCGCATCCCCTTGTCGAGCAGGTACGCGGGGAGGTGGCTGGCGATGAAGGCGAGCTGGAATCCACAGGCGAGGAAGCCGAGGTTCAGCAGCCAGAATCCGGAATGCCCGAAGGCCTCGCGCACCGCGTCCAACAGGGGCAACTCGGCCGCGGCGCCAGCGGCGGCGGTGCCACCGGACGCGGGCGCGCGGTCCTGGAATGGCAGCGCCAATGGCAACAGGACGGCTGCCGTGACGGCCAGAATCGTCAGCGCGCTGCGCCAGCCCCCGTGGGACAGCAGCGCCTGGGCCGCCGGCACCAGCAGGAACTGTCCGATCCCACCCATCGCTCCGGCCAGACCGAGCGTCTGGCTGCGCCGCGCCGGCGACACCATGCGGCTCAGCGCGCCGTACACCACGCCGAATGTCGTGCCTGACAGTGCAATGCCGATGCACAGGCCCGCAGACCAGACGAAGGCCGACGGGGTGGACGCCTGCGCCATCAGGAACAGGCCGATGGCGTAGAGCGCGATGCCCGCCACCATCACCCTGGCCGATCCGAAGCGGTCGGCCACCATGCCCGTGAAGGGTTGCGCCAGGCCCCAGGTCAGGTTCTGGACGGCCATCGCGAATCCGAAAGTCTCGCGGGTCCAGCCGCGATCCGTGATGATCGGCAGGAGGAACAGCCCCTGCACGTGGCGCACGCCGAGCGCGAGCCCCATGACCAGCCCGCCGGCCAGCAGCAGGAACCAGGCCTCGCGCCACCATGGCGCGGTCGATGCGGCCACCGATGCGTCGGCGGCATGGGAGGGGAAACGTTGGGTCATGGCAGTGGGGTCGCTGAGTGAATGGGATTTCCGGCCGGACGATGGCCTTATTTCATGCCACCGGCGCGCGATGCTCAACCGACTTATCGGTCGTCCAGACATGCGTGATACGCATGGCAAGCGATGGCGATCCCGTGCTGTAATGGGGTTCTCGTCGTTGCCCATGAGGACGTGTCATGTCGGTCCCGCTCGTTCGGCTGTTCTCGCTCGACCTGCTCAAGGGCTTTGTTGCCGTGGGCCGGCGCATGAGCATCACCCTCGCCGCCGATGACCTCTGCCTCACGCAGTCGGCCGTCAGCCGGCAGATCCGCGCGCTGGAGGACCAGCTCCAGGTGCGGCTGTTCGTCCGGCAGCATCGCGGCGTGGCGTTCACCCCCGAGGGCGAACGGCTCTTCCGCAGCGCCGATGGCGCCCTGCAGCAACTGCAGGACGTGGCTGCGGAAGTCCGCAAGCGCGATGGCCGGCAGCCGGTCACGGTGACCGCCAGCATCGGCGTGGCGGGGTTGTGGCTGCTGCCACGGCTTGGCACGCTGCAACGCAGCTATCCGCAACTGGACGTCCGCCTGTCGGCGAGCAACCAGATCAGCGACCTGCGTGCCGACGGCATCGACCTGGCGATTCGCTATTGCCGGCAGGCCGCGGCACCGCCGGACGCCATCCACCTGTTTGACGAGACCATCGCGCCGGTTGCGCATCCGTCGCTGGGTGCGCATCGGGTCCAGTCCGCCGAAGCGCTGGCGCAACTGCCGCTGCTGGAATTCGATGACCCGCGCCCCTGGCTGCACTGGCGTAGCTGGCTGAGCGCGCAGGGCTACCGGCAGGCCAGCAAGCGCGGCATCCTGCGCTTCAACCAGTACGACCAGATGATTCACGCGGCGCTGGCCGGACAAGGTGTGGCGCTGGGCCGGCTGCAACTGATCCAGCCGCTGATCGACGGCGGGCAACTCGCCGTGGTGCCCACGACCGGCGCGGCGGTGTCGAGCCCCAACGCGTTCTGGCTGATCCATGCCTCCGGGCAACCACGGCCTGACGTGCAGCACGTGGCGGCATGGATTCAGGCGGAGGCCGCCAAGGTGACGATCGGCGCCGCCTCGGCGCATCAGGAGTGCTGAGTCGCGCCCCAGCGCCACCCCAGGCGCATGCGCGCCGTCTTGTCGACGTCGCCACACGTGATCTGGCACAGCGTGACGTTCGACTTTCCCAACGCGGTCAGGAAGTAGATCGCATCCTCCGTGACGCGATGGCGCTGTCCCGCCTCCAGCACGATATCGGGCGATGCCGTCCGGCGGCGGCCTTCCATCGTCAGCCACAGATTGCCGTGGCGACACATCACCTCCGCGCCGACGCGCAGCGATACCGGCACGCACTCTTGTTCCATCAGCAGCGTCATTGACATGGCGGGCTCCCAGTGATGACTGCATTGTGGAAGCCGGCCGCATCGCCTGCCATGACGAATGCGGCGCGCACGCATGACATGACTGAATGCCTGGCACCGCGACCGTCGACGAAGAATGTGTCAGTCAACGTGCCGTCGGTGCGAGATTGGCGAAATCCAGTATCTGACGGATCAAGATTCCCCGAGGACATCCGATAAGATGAGCGTCGGCGCATCTGGCGCCCGAAACCTGCCCCAAGATCCGACCCCCGTCACACCCATGGACCCCCTATCGTTCGAGCTCGTCACCGTCGAGGAAGCCAAGAAGATCCTGGATGGGGAGTTGCCCGCCCTCGGCGCGGTGGACTGGAGCGACACCCGGCAACCGGTCGACCCGGCTACCCGGGCGCTCGTCCCCGCCGCGCTCAAATGGCTCGCCCAGCTGCCCCGGGAAGTGCGGCCGCTGGAGTTGTTCCATGCCTATCCGCGCATCGGCAACCAGCTTGCCGCGCTGGCGAGCAATCCGGCCGCGCTATCGGCATTCCTCGCGGACCTGCTGATCGACAAGCGTGGCAACCGGCAGGGCTTTCCCGGTGGCATCGCGCTGGAACTGTCGCGCCTGCAGGTGCATCTGCTGCGATCCCTGCAGCAGATGACCTGATCCGCGCCGGCCGCGAAAATTGCCGCACTCGCCGCACGCCGGCAGCAACCAGACGGAAACCTGACGGGCACCCATCCGGCAAGCGACCCTTGCCGGCGGTTACCTGGGCGGCACTGACTCCTTTGGTGCCCCCGCCGCTGCGGGCGGGGAAGGGGCGGGCGCAGGCTCATAGAAATCGCCTGCTGGCACCGACATGCGCGGCGGCGGCGGTGCAGGGGGCAACAGATGGTTTTTCGGCGGCGCATTGCAGGCACTCAACGGAATGCTGGCCAGGACCACCCACCCCACGTACGCAAGGAATCGTGTCTTCACGGCTGCGGCCTCCTCACGGCAGTGATGTCTTAAAGGTAGGCGAAACGTCCGCCACGGGTTGCGCGCTTCTTGCGCGATTTTTGAGTTACAGCTGGCTCTCCACCGGCAGCACGCGCAGGATGCCGATGCCCATGTGCTGCCACACGCTCATGCCGGGTTCGCTGTCGACGGTCACCAGCTTGCCGTCCTCGCGCGTGGTCCAGGTCAGCGTCTCGGCGCCGTTATCGTCCTTGCGCAACGCCACCTTGTAGGCGATGTCCAGCATGCGGTCCTCCATACCGTCGACCAGGCGCTGGCCCAGCGTGGGGCTATCCAGCACCACGCCCATTTCCGTATTGAGCTTGATGGAGCGCGGGTCGAGGTTCAGCGAGCCAATAAACAGCAGCCGCCGGTCCACGACATACGCCTTGGCGTGCAGGCTTGCACGGCTGGAGGCAAACATCCGGCTCTTGCTGGTCCGGCTGCGCGCCAGTTCCGGATTGGCGGTGGGCTTGAGCTCGTATAGCTCGACGCCGGCCCGCAGCAGACCCACGCGCCGTGGCACATACCCCGCGTGGACGGCGGCGACGTCGGTGGCGGCAAAGGAATTGGTCAGCACGCGGATCTTGACCCCGCGGCCCGCAATCCCGAGCAGCCACTTCTCGTTTTCGTCGTCCGGCACGAAGTACGGCGACACCAGCACGAGCTCGCTCTGCGCCTTTTCCATCAGCGCGCGCAACTTGGGAATGGCGTGGCTGGAGGGGTCGTCCGGATCGTCGTCCACCTTGTCCGCCTTGTCGGCAATGATGCGCGCCCCGCCTACGTAGCCGGGCAGCCGTCCGGCCTCGATCCCCCTGGCCAGCCCGGAGTCCAGCAGTTCCTGCACATAGGGGCTGGCGAGCGCCCGGTCTCCGCGCGCCTCGATGCCCTTGCGGAATCGCCGCAATTCCTCTGGCGCCTCCTTGCCCTCCGGCACCAGCGTGGCCACGGCGTAGGCACTCTCGCTGTTCCAGTATTCGTCGAACACGGCGCTGGCCGCCGGCACCACCGGCCCCGCCACCATGACGTCGAGATCGCTGAAATCCATGTCCGGCTTGGCCGAGAAATACGCGTCGCCGATATTGCGGCCGCCCACGATGGTCACCAGGTTGTCCACCGTCATCTGCTTGTTGTGCATGCGGCGGTTCAGCCGGCCGAAGTCGAAAGCCAGTTCCAGCCAGCGCGCGCTGCGGTTGGCAAACGGGTTGAAGATCCGGACCTCGATATTGGGATGGGAGTCCACCGCCGCCCAGATCTTGTCCTGCTTGCCGGTGTGGATGTCGTCCACCAGGATGCGCACGCGCACGCCACGGTCGGCGGCGTCGATCAGCTCGCCCAGCAGCGCGCTGCCGGTGTTGTCGACGTCGAAGATGTAGTACTGCAGGTCGAGCGTCTTTTGTGCGGCGCGGGCCAGCGCCAGTCGTGCCGTCAGCGCATCGGGCCCCGAGCCGAGCGGGTAGAAGATCGACTGGCCGGGATTCTGCGCCAGACGAGGTGTCAGCGCACGGGCCAGCAACGTGTTGCCGGCGTCGCTGGTGGCATGGGAGGGCGTGCGCCCGGCGTTGGCCGGCAGGCTGGCGCAGCCGCCCAGCACGCCGAGGCAGACCGACAGGATGAGCAGCGCGGCACAATGCGTCGCCAGCAAGCGGCCGCGCCGCCAGCATGACGCGACGCCATCCGCCGCACCCGGCATCCACCCGCGTTCCTCACGCAACCAGCGGCCGAGTGTTCGCACCATGGTCCCTCTCCTCGTCCGGTCCTCTCAGTCCCTGTTTTCCGGCAACGCGGGTCGGGTCTGCGCCACGACTCTCCGCACATTACACCTGCAAGCGTGTTCGCGGGCTGTCAGGCTGGCGCCTACGCGCGCGCGAAAGAGATGCCGTCGCGAGCCCGGGTTGTTGCTCACACGGGCGGCGCGCCGGCGGGGCTCTCCGTCCGCGAGGCGTTCGCCGCCGCGGCCCGCGCCTGCACCTGGGCCAGCTCCCGGTAGTAGCCGCGCAGGATCTGCTGCGCAACCGGTAGTCGCGCGCTGACCGGCACCGGGAATCGCACGATGGCATCCACCCGCTCCGCATCCACCGGCTCGAACAGCACGCGCGGCTCGAACTGCGACAAGTCGACGAACCGCATGTCGCCATAGCGGCGCAGCGTGCGGCCGGCTTCCTCCATGAACGGCTCGCACGCCTGCCGCGCCACCTGCATCAGTTGCGCCTCGACCTGGTCCGGGTCCATACCCACCGCCAGCGGAATGCGCACCATGTCCAGCGTGTACTTGCCGGCCTGCGAATGGTTGCGCACTGCCGTGGTCAGCAACATGGCGTTGGGCACCTGCACCGTGTAGCCCGTGTACTGGCGCGTGGGCGCCACCTCCACCAGCGTGGTGGACATGACGTCCATGTCGATCACCTCGCCACCAAACGGACCGATCTCCACCAGGTCGCCCAGCTGGAAGGGCCGCGTGATCATCCGCATGAACGCGCCCAGGAAGCACATCACCAGTTCCTTGCCGACCAGCAGCAGGGCCGCCGCGAACGCCGCCAGCGAAATCGCCACGCTTTTCAGTTCGGACACCCAGATGCCCAGTAGCAGCAGGAACATGATGGCCGCGACGAGGTTGCGGGACGCGACCGTCCACGCCCGGTAGCTGCCGCGGTTATCGGCCTGCAGCCGCGCCGAGAAGAAGCGGTTGATCAGCTTGACCAGCAGGGTCCCGGCCAGGACCACGACCATGCTGGCGATCACGTTGATCAGGATGCTGTCGTTCGCATTGAAGTGCATGGGGGGATTCGCCCTCGTTGGGTCCGTTCACCGGCGCTGCGGTAACAGTTTGCTGCGATGCGGCAGGATGGGAATGCGGATGCCGTCCACGGCGATTCTATCCACACGCCGGTTTGCCGGGACGGACAGCGCCACGCCGGTGGCGAGCAAGTCACTCGAACCGACCCGGTCCGATCGGCTCAGACCTGCCGTGCCATCCGCGCGTTGGGCATCGCCACGCCACGGACGACGACTTCCTGCCGCTGCACCAGCTTGAATCCCGACGCGAAGAAAAACGGTTCGGCGGTCAGGCTCACGCTGGCGAACAGGGCGTCGATGCCGCGCTGGCGCGCCGCGTTGACGATATGGCACATCAGCGCCTGCCCTACCCCGTGCCGGGCATGGGCGGGATGCACGAAGAAGTGATCGATCTCGCCGGAAGCCTGGAGATCGGCATAGCCCACGGGACCGATGCCGGCGATCTCCGCGACATACGGGCGGTTGTGGCCGACCCTGGTCGCCCAGGCTTCCGCGTCGGCCGATTCGGGTACTGGCGGTGCCCAGGCCAGTCGCTGGGCTTCGGAATAGTCCGGCGCGCAGAGGCCGTGAACCGCCGCGTGGAAGATCGCCCATAGCGCAGGGGCATCGCCGGGCTGGAACTCGCGGATCGTCAAGGTGGTCATCGTGTCTCGATCGGGCCGCAGGCATTGCGCCTGCCAGCGACGATCGTAACGCGAATCACAGTGGGGGGAACGCGTGGCGAGGATGCGCCGTTCTATGACGCCGATGCCGGTGCTGAGGTCGATGTCGGTGTTGGAAGCCCCGTGCGCCAGCCCAGCCCCAGCGCCTTCTGCAGCGAGACATAGTCCTTCAGCAGATTCGCGTCGCCCGAGATGCGATCCTGCTGCGCCACGACGCGCGTGCGTTCCACATCGAGCCATTCGAGCATGCTGGCCGTGCCGGCGCGATAGCGCTGCTGCTGCAACGTGGACGCGCGTTCGGCCGAGGCCTCGACGCGCCGTAGCACCACCACGTTCTCGCGCTGATGGCCGTAGCGGGACAACGCCACGTCGGCGTCGCGCAGCGCGCGCAGCACCGTGCTTTCGTAGTTGGCCTCCGCCTCGTCGCGCCCGGCTTCGGCACCGTCCACGCTGGCCGCCACGCGGCCGAAGTCGAGGACGTTCCACTGCAGGCGCGGCAGCGTCAGCCACGTCCCGTTTTCCTTGCGCACGAGGTGCCCGGGGTCCAGCGCACTGAATCCCAGCGAGCCGAGCAGCGACAGCTTCGGAAACCAGTCGGCCTTGTGCACGCCGATCTGCGCGGTACGCGACGCCAGCCGGCGCTCGGCGGCGCGAATATCGGGGCGTGCCTTCAGCAACGTGGCCGGATCGCCGACGGCCACGGTCTCCGGCAGCGTCGGCAGCGGTTGCGCATCCGCCAGCTCGGTATCGAGCGTGCCCGGCGCGCGGCCCGTCAGCAGCCCGAGCTGATCGAACGATTCGGTAATGCCAGCCTCCACCGGAGCGATCCGGGCGCGCGTGTTGTCCAGTTGCGTCAGCAGGCGCTCCACTTCCAGCTGGGACGCCACGCCGCGCGCGCGGCGCTGTTGCGTGAGGTCGAGCATGTCGGCCTCGAGCTTCTCCGAGGCCCGCAGGTGCGCCAGGCTGGCCTGCTGCTCGCGCAGGCCGACGTATGCCTGGGCCACTTCCGCGGCCAGCTGCACGTGCACGTCGGCAAGCTCGGCATCGGCGGCGTCGGCTTCGGCGGATGCCGCTTCGATGGAGCGGCGCGTGCCACCGAACAGGTCGATCTCCCAACTCGCATCAAACCCGGCGATATACAGCGACAGCGGTCCACGGCCGCCGCCGGACGATCCATCGCCCGACAGCGCCGACAGGTCCGGCGAACGCGTGCGCAACATCGCCGCGCTGGCGCCCACCTTCGGCAGCAGGTTGGCGGTATTGCCTTGCAGCCCGGCGCGCGCCTGGCGCAGCCGCGCGCGGGCGGCGCGGATGTCCGGGCTTTGCTTCAACGCGGTGTCAATCAGGCCGTCCAGCCGGGCGTCGCCCAGCGCGTGCCACCAGTCGGCCACACGCGGCGAGCCGGCGTCGGCCACGGACGGCGCATGCGGAAACGTGCCCGCACCGAGGGCGTTGGCCGCCACTTCCGGGGCCTGGCGATAGTCGGGGCCGACGGTGCAGCCGGCGACGATCATCGCCACGGCAATCGTCAGCAGGGCCGGCAACGTGGATGACGAGTTTGTGGACGAGGTGGTGGACGGTGTGGCGAACGATGTAGCCGGGCGTGCGCCGCGAAGGAGAGCGAACATGATCAGTGACCGGTGGAAACGGGCGCACCCGGGCGGGGCGGCTTGAGCAGCAGGGCCAGCGGAATGCAGCAGAGCAATGCAATCCCCAGGGCGAAGAAGGTCTCGGAGAACGTCATCACGGCGGCCTGTCGCGCGATCGTGCCGCTGAGTTGCGCCACGGCCTGCAGCGTGGCATGCGCGTAGTCGCCGCCCTGGGCCATGAAGCTGGCGATCGAGGACGCCATGTGTTCCTGCCCGATCGCACTGTTGGCGGTCAGCGACTCCCGGATCACCGCGTCGTGGTACGCATTGCGGCGATCGATCAGCGTGCCCAGCAGCGCCAGGCCGATGGAGCCGCCGAGGTTGCGCGCCATGTTGTACAGCCCGGCGGCATCGCCGGCTTCGTGGGTGGCCACGGCCGCCATTGAGGCCTGGTTCAGCGGCATCATCGCCAGGATCTGGCCAAAGCCACGCAGGATCTGCGACACCGTGAAGTCATGGCCCACGCTATCCGTGGTCAGGCCGATGTCGAGCATGCAACTGCCAAAGAAGCAGGCGAGGCCCGCGATCACCAGCCACCGGCTGTCGAACTTGCCGAGAATGCGCGGCAACACCGGCATCAACAGGAAGGCGGGCAGCCCGGAGAGCAACATGATGCCGCCGGCCTGCTCGGCGTTGTAGCCGGCAATGGTGGCCAGGAACTGCGGCAGCAGGTAGGACACGCCATAGAGGCCCGCGCCCACCGTCGACACGATCAGGATCACGCTCGCGTAGCTCCTGTTCATCAGCAGGCGCAGCCGCACGATCGGCGTGCTGGCCGTGAACTGGCCGATGAACATCATCGCCAGCCCGGTCGCCGACAGTGCCGACAGGTAGACGATCATCGACGATTCGAACCAGCGTTCGCGCTGCCCCTCCTCCAGCACCACGGTCAGGGAGCTCAACCCGATGGCCAGCCCGACGATGCCGAGCCAGTCCGCCTTGATAAAGGCGCTCAGGTCCGTGCGCTCCGGCTTGAGCCCGAAGTACAGCAGCGGCACCAGCACGGCCGTGATCGGCAGATTCAGGAAGAAGCACCAGCGCCAGTTGGCGTTCTCGGCCAGCCAGCCGCCCACCACGGGGCCGAGCAAGGGCCCGAGCAGCACGATCAGGCCGAACATCGACATGCCGATGGGCATCTGGTGGCGCGGCAATCGCGTCCGCACGATGGTCTGCGCGGTGGGAATCATCGCGCCGCCGGCCAGACCTTGTCCGATGCGGCCGATCACCATCTCCGTCAGCGAATGGGACATGCCGCACATCATCGAGAACGCCGTGAACAGCAGCGCATTCCACATCAGGAAGCGCCGCAGCCCGAACACGCGCGTGAGCCATGCGGTCAGCGGAATGATGACGATCTCCGCCATCAGGTAGCCGGTGGATACCCAGGTGCCCTCGGTGCCCGCGGCGCCAATCTGCCCCTGGATCTGCGGCAGCGCCGAGTTGGTGATCGAGATGTCCAGCGTGGCCAGCAGCGCCCCGAGCGATCCGGCGGCCACGGCGATCCAGTCGGCTGCCGTGGCGTTGGGCTGCTGCGCGACCGGCGCCGGGCTGGCGGCCGGTGCGGTGTCAGCCATGGCTGGCTCCTGTGGCGGCCTGCGCGGCGGCGCCCTCCTTGTGACGCGTATCGACGTCGACCACCACCGACAGGCCCGGCATCAGCACCGCGCGCGCTTCCGGCGTGACGTCCACATGGATGCGCACGGGCACGCGTTGCACGATCTTCGTGAAATTGCCGGTGGCGTTCTGCGCGGGCAACAGCGCGAATTGCGATCCGGTGCCCGGCGACAGGCTATCCACCACGCCGTGCAGGTCTTCTCCGGGCAGTGCATCGACATGCAGCGTCACCGGCTGTCCCGCACGCATGCGGCCCACCTGCGTCTCCTTGAAATTGGCCGTCAGGTAGAGATCCTGCACGGGCACCTCGGTCAGCAGCCGCGTGCCCGGCTGGGCAAACTGGCCCACACGCACGCCTTTGTCCGCCACGCGACCCGCCGTGGTGGCGCGCACGACGGCGTCCTCCAGATTGAGCTTCGACTGGCGCGCGCTGGCTTCCGCCACTTCCAGCTGGGCGCGGGCCTGCTGCAACCTGGCCTGGAGCGTCACGGTCTGGCTCTGCTCCACGCGCAGCGCGGCCTCATTGGCAGTCAGCGTGGTGGTGGCGCGCGTCTGCGCGTTGCGCAACTCGGCGGTGCGTTCCTCGGTCTCCGCGCCGGATTTCACGAGCGGCGCATAGCGCTCGACCTGCGACGCCGCATAGCGCGCATTGGCGCGTGCGCCGTCCACTTCCGCACCGGCCTGCGCAATCCTCGCCTTCTGCTGGGCGAGATCGGCTTCGGCGCGCGCCACATCGGCCTGGCGGGACGCGACATTGGCCTCGGCTTCATCGTACGCCGCCTGGTACTGGCGGTTGTCGAGGCGCACCAGCGCCTGGCCGGCGGCGACCTGCTGGTTGTCGCGCACGAAGACTTCCGCCACGTAGCCGCTGACCTTGGGCGCCACGGTCACGCTGTCGGCCTGGATGTAGGCGTCGTCGGTGCTTTCGATGAACCGCCCGACCCGCCACCAGTGCGTGGCGGCCGCCAGGCCGCCCACGAGCAATACGATGCCGGCCGTCATCAGGATGCGGCGGCGGCGGGAGGGTTTCGTGGCGGATGCGTGACTTGGCGGAAAGCCGGCGGCGGGATTCGCGGCCGAAGCTGCAGAGTGGGGAGCGGACATGGGGGCGCAAAGCTTCCGAGTGGAGAAGGCCGCGCAATTATTCCACTCGGAAGAAATGTGTCAACTGTTATATTTCCGCCTGGTGAGGAGAGGAGGAAAAAGCAACATGGCGCGACACAAGCCTGCGGCGGAAGGCGGCTACCAGCGTGGCGAGGAAACGCGTGCGCGAATCATCGACGCGGCGCTACGCCTGTTCGGGGAACATGGCTTCGACGGCGCATCGACGCGCGATATTGCCCGCGAGGCCGGCGTCAACGCCCCGGCCCTGCAGTACTACTTCGACAACAAGGAAGGGGTGTACCTGGCTTGCATCGATCACTTTGTCGAAGTCGCCTGGGGCCAGCTGGACGAGGTGGTGAGCGCGGCGGAAGCCGTTATTGCACGGCCGGACGCCACCGACGCGGCGCTGGTCGACAGCTATCTCCAGCTGCAGGCCCGATTTGCGACGTTCCTGTATGAATGCCCCGATACCGATCACTGGCGCCAGTTCATGGCCCGGGAGCGCGCGGGGCTCGGGCCGCCCGCCGCGTTCGAGCGCATCGACGCGGGCATCAACCGGCGCCTGTTTGTGCTGACCACGGCCATCATCGGCAGGCTCACGGGCCGGCCCGCCACCGACGAAACCACCCGGATCCGCACAATCGCGCTCGACAGCCAGATCGCCGCGTTCAAGGTCATGCGGCGCCATGTGGTGAGGGCGCTGAATTGGGAAGGATTCGGGGAATCGGAGACCGAACGCATCGCGAAAGTGCTGCAGGACCAGACCCGCACGCTGCTTTGGGGGCTGGTGGCGCAGCGCGATGCGGCGAGCACCCAAATCTAGAGCAAACACTCTAATCAACCAGCGCGATCGATAGGTTTAACGATTTTTTGCTTATCGATCAACAGGTTAGACCGCCGCTCACTGCAGCCAGCGGAACATCTACGCGTTGAATTTTCGTAGTCCTCCTATTGCGCACCGCAAAAAGACCTTGCTTATCTATCTAGTAGTAGATAATATTCGAGCCATGGACAGCGCTGCACCACCCCGGAAACAGCAACACCCCCCGGCAAGCAGCTCCGCTCCACGCAACACCAGCAGTTTGTCAGTACCGGGAGGCGGTCTTTTTTTTAGCCCTCGCTCTCTACCTAGCAGTAGATAGCAGCAGCGGAAGACGAAAACAAAGACCCCTGAAAACGCAGCAAACACCGGCCGTGCGATCCACACACAACGAGATCGCCCGACCCACCGCAAGGAGCACCATCATGAACGCCAAGACCATCCTGACCGCCGCCGCCCTCGCCGCCGCCTTCGTGACCGGCGCCGCACAAGCCGCAACCGGCGAAGCCTACGG
>NZ_FMYZ01000042.1 GCF_900101625.1 Cupriavidus sp. YR651
GCCTTGAGCAAGGCGCTCGACGTGAAGACGCGTGACGGCATCGGCCTCGCCGTCTCCGAAGTGAATGGCTGTAATTACTGCCTGACAGTGCACAGCTTTACGGCCGAGCATATGGCCAAGCTGTCGACCGAGGAAATCATCCTTGCTCGGAAGGGTCACGCCAGCGACTCGAAGCGCGACGCCGCCCTCCAGTTTGCGCGCAAAGTCATCGAGACTCGCGGCCAGGTTAGTGATGCCGATCTGAAAGCTGTGCGCGATGCCGGCTACACGGATGCGAACGTCATGGAGATCGTCGCGCTGGTGGCCATGTACTCCCTGACGAATTTCTTCAATAACGTGTTCGATCCCGAGAAGGACTTTCCCGCCGTTACGCCGGCTGGATCGATCTGAACTAACACGGTCGCATCGCCCTTTTCCGAAGGGCGAAGGTGTCATTTAATGCGAACGTAGCACCAAGGCCCGGAGGCACCAAGGCAAGTTTCTTGGGAATGTGTCCGGGCTCTTCGTATGTACTGATCGGTTCCGCTGGGAGGTCGCACGCGCTCATGCGCGGCTTCTTACTCCTTTCGAAGGCTTTCACCATGGATCGTCTAGTCTCAATGCAGGCATTCACTCGGGTGGTGGATGTCGGCAGCTTCTCGGGCGCGGCGGAGTCGCTCGACCTGCCAAAGGCCACGCTCACCCGCTTGATCCAGAAGCTGGAGACTCATCTGGCCATCAAACTGCTGCACCGGACCACGCGCCGCATCAGCGTGACCACCGATGGCGCTGCCTATTACGAACGCTGCGTACGCATCCTCGCAGACGTCGAGGAAGCAGAGCAGATGCTGACGCACCAGAACAGCTCGCCGCGCGGCACGCTGGCGGTGGACACCACGAACGGGCTCGCGAAAATGGTGTTGATGCCGCAGCTGCACGACTTCGTCAATGCGTATCCCGAACTAAGACTCGAACTGACCATCAACGGCAAGCCGATCGACCTGCTCAAGGAAGGCGTGGACGTGGTGCTGCGCGTGGGTGCGCTCGAGGAATCGATGGTGGCGCGTCGCATCGGCCGGCTGAGGCTGGCCTTCTATGCGTCGCCGATCTATCTGCGCCGCTTCGGCACGCCTCACGATCTCACGGAATTGGCGCAGCACAAGGCCGTGAACTTCCTGTCGAACCGCACCGGACGTGCGACGCCGTGGCCGTTGATCCGTGGCGGCGAACGCAGCGAAGTGCTGCTGCCTTCGGTGATCTCGACCAACGATGGCGAAGTGTATCTGGGATGCGCGCTCGAAGGTCATGGCATCGCCCGCATTTCGCGCGCCATGGCCGAGCCGTATATCCATAGTGGCCGGCTGGTGGAAATCATGGCGGAGTGGCAGACCGACGAACTGCCGATCTCGGCGATGTATCCGCAGAACCGGCACCTGTCGGCCAAGGTGCGCGTGTTCGTGAACTGGGCTGCCGAGATCTTTTCGCGGCATCCGCATTTCGGCGCGGCAGCGCTGCAACTCGCAGCCTGATCACCGGCGGTGGCAATCACCGCGCGGGGTGCGGGCCTCGTACGTCATGTGCGAGTACCGCTGCTGCATGACCCCATCCGGGAACCGTACCGCAAACGTCGCGCTTCAATGCCGCACCAAAGGTGGAGGATAGATCGCCTCGTTGTTTTGATCCTTTTGGGCATTTTATTGAGCAAATGTAGTCTCGAAATCGACATCCGGTGGGCCTACAGTTGAGGCTCCTAACCACCTGATGAAAGGGGCGCACCATGAGCCGTAAGACCAGCGGAACCACCATGACTAACGCGGTCATCGAAACCATTTTGAGCCGCAGCGCCGCCAAGTATTACGACCCGGCGGCCACCTTGAGCGACGATCAAATCCGCGAGCTGGTGCGAATCGGCACCAGCGCGCCGACATCCTTCCACATGCAGAACTGGCGCTTCATCGCCGTGCGTACGCCTGAAGCCAAGGCCCGGCTGAGTCCGATCGCCTGGAACCAGCCTCCGATCACCGAAGCGGCCGTTACCCTCATCATCATCGGTCAGTTGGCCGACTCCAGCGTAATACCGGAACGCCTGGCTCCGTTGGTGGAAGCGGGCGTCATGCCGGCAAGCATGGTGCAAGAGTGGGAAATCCCCGCACGCGATCTGTACATGGATTACCCGCAGCGCCAGCGCGACGAGGCCGTACGCACCGGCACCTTCGGTGCGGCGGCGATTATCTATGCGGCCCGCTCGCTGGGCCTGGGTTCGACACCGATGATCGGCTTCGACGCCGAAGCGGTGCACCGCGAGTTCGCACTGGCCGAGAACGAAGTGCCGGTCATGCTGTTGTCCGTAGGAGCAGAGCGTTCGGGGAACTGGCCACAGAAGCCACGCCTGCCGGTGGTCGATGTGCTGGATCTC
>NZ_FMYZ01000007.1 GCF_900101625.1 Cupriavidus sp. YR651
GCCTCATCGACGGGCGAAGTCGCTAGCTCAGGGGGCAACGTAGCCCGCAACGCAGGATGATTGGCACTCCCGAGGTTCAGGCGGATTTCAGTGTGCGGTTGTGCCACCGTGTCAGGATTGCCCGGCGCCAGAAGATAGAAGCGATACAGTTGTACCGAGCCACTCCTGATCGAGAACAGCACCTCCTCCGCATCCATGCCTGCGACTTGGCGCTTGCCTTTACGTAGCACGCTTACGTAGCCGCTATACCCCTGCGTCCTCAGTTCCCGACGCAGGTCTGGCAGCGTCTTCAGCAGCGAAGTTTGCTGATCCACATCCACGGCATCACGCACATCTATCAGGAACAAGGAAGGCCGACCAGGCTGGAGCACCATGCCCTGATGGAGCAACTCACTGTTTCGCGATGGACCGCCGATGAGCGCGCCTTCGATGCAGAAGCCGCGTTCCGTGGGAACAGCCCAGTCGTCGCGGTAGGTGATATATCGATACCATTCACCCTCTCTTCGGATAACTTTTTGTACGGCACCGCTCCCCAACACAGATTTCATGGTTAGCATCGTGCTACCGGCCAGAGCATGACCTTCACCTTTGAAAGAGGAATCGGCATCGCCGTCTTCCTTGAAAATCATCAATCGCGAGGTCGCAGATGGTGACACGACCTTCTCAAGCCATGGCACATCGATCTCTACAACCCCATTCGGGAGACCTCTTCTCACCGACTCTTTGTATGGAATGAGAATGGTGCGCTTCCTTGTCCCCAACTCTCTTTCACGTGTATCGACCTTGTGCTGGAAAGTTCCGACACTGACGTTTCTGGCAACGTCAATCTTGTCGCCCCAGAATTCATACTCTTCTGAACTAATCTTGCTGTTCGCGGGACGGTCCAGCACAAATCGTCCGATGCACCATGGCCGCGGATTGGCAATGAGGGGATTGCTTGTTGTCATCACAGGCTCCACAGGGGTAATCCGCGCACAGGCGGACAGACCCACCACCAATAGAATAAGAAGGGCACGCAGCGCGCGCGTGTTGATCAGCTCAGGGTTCATTTCGCAGGGTTCTCGATGGAGTGTGCAATCTGCGCCACGCTGTAGAGCGTGCCCCAGCGTGTCCAGGGATGCTCGAAGCTGAATTGATGCTCGTATCCCCCTTGCACAAAGACCATTTGGACGCCATTGGCCTTGTCCTTTGACAGCCCCGGAATCAGCCCGCGGCCTTGCGCTGCGGCAGACCACGACGGGACCGTACCGTCACCAGCGATAATCCCGTTATCTCGCTCACCCTGCTTTGGCGCAACGGCCTTCTGCTGCACGGTCAATTTGATGGCTTGGCCACGCACGCGGATGGTCAGCACACCATGATGATCGTCGTGGATCAACTCAGCGCCTTTTAGCTCTTCTGCGGTCGTGCCCTCGGGAAGCGCACCCTCCCACAAAACCTTGCCCCAGGTTTGAAGCTCCTCGTCAAGCAGGCCCGCTTCCAGCTTGGCGGCCCCCTGCCTGCTATCCAAAGATTTTGACTTGAGTGCCCCGTCCCCATACAACGCGTAGGTGTTTGGGTGATAGACGTTGCGTAGCTTGTCCTGACGTTTCACTACTTCCTTAATTCTGTTCTTGTAGTCTTCGTGAACATTGCTTTCAGCCCCTTCCTTGTCAAGCCTCTCCCGAATGATCCCCGCTGGGTCAAGCAAGGAATTGTCCGGCAGCAGGGCGTACCACGCGTCGTTGGTGTACAGGTCATCTAGCGCGTTTTTCTCGGGAAGGGCCATGATTTCCCTGCCATCATTCTTGTCCACAAAGATCCACCATGGCTTTCCATCGTAATAGTCTGGCATCGGCGCCAGTTCCATCGGGCCCTCCGCGTTGCTGGCAATTGCCACGAACTCCGCATCGTCGCGCCCCATGAGACTCCCGTTGATGAAATCCTCGCCACCCGTGCGGAACCGCTTGGCAAACAGCGGCGCCCCGGTGGCCGGTTGCGCGCTATGGATTACGCCGTGCATATCCTTGGCGCCACCGCAGAACTGGGAAGCCATGCGCGCCACCAAACCACCCATGGAATGCGTGATAACAATGGCCTTGTCGGTATGGTTCTCCCGGCATATCTCACGGATACCCATAACGCGGGTGATCCGCTCGGTGTCGTGATGTTTGAAGTCGACGCCATCCAGGACTTGCTGCCCCGATATTTCGTTCGATTGCAGGAAGTTGTAGCCAATGGCGTAGACCGGGTAGCGATAGCGGGCCAATGACTTGAACACATCGGAATCGGCTGTAATCGGCCCACCGGGTCCGTAGGCGCCATAGTCGGATGGATCGGTGCCAAGGATGGCGCTGAGCGCAGCTTTCTCACCCTCCTCATCACCGTTTGCCCACTCGCCGATGGCTTGTCCCATCAGCATCGGATGGTTGAGCGTGTATTCCAGCCAGGCCAACGTCGGCTGATAACTCCAGCGATGGACGGTTCCCCATCCACGTCGGCTTGCCTCCTCATCACTCAAATCATTGTTGCCAACGTCGACCGGACCACGTGGATCAACCACAGCCTGGATAGGATCAAACCGTCTCGCACGCTTGCTCGCGCTGGCGAACCAGCCCGTGATGATCGAGATCGCCCCGAAAACGCCTGAAATCACGCCGTCCATATTGGGCGGATGCCACACGACCGCTCCTGTTTTCTTGTTCGTCAGCAGGGACCCCATTACCCCAGGAAGGAAGATCACGGGAATCGGCGAACGCGGATCCACATGCACTTCTTTGGAGCGCTGGTCACTGTCCGAAGTCAGCACGGCGCGAGCCGAGGGTATGCCGTCGCGATCGAAGCTGCCAGAGAGTCGGACAACGTCGTCACTTCCGTCACCTATATCGATAGGTGAGGCGTTTTCGCTGCCGCGCGCTTGCGCGGGTGCGTCCGGTACGCTGCGGTTTATAGAGCTACTCATGGTTTACACGACAAATAACGTGATGGGATGACTTGCTGGTATGGCACGGCACGAACGAATTCATTTGCTCGGGGCTTCCTCAAGTCGGGCGCGTTTCAATACTGCGCAATCAAAGTGCGAGTTCTCACCGACGAGAACAACCTGCTCCGCTCTGTCACTGCTGAGCGACGAGGCAGCACAGGCTACTGCTAGCCACGGTGCAGCGGTGCCGGCGAAGCCAACGGTTTGATCGAGATCAGCAGGGCGCACGGTCAGTCCGAGCTTCCTCGACGACTCTTGCAATGCACCGGCTCGCGCCGAATCGATATTTGTTAGCCACCCACCGGCGATCTGATTGGCCGCGAGACCACCCCATTTCACAGCATGCGATAGCGCATCTGGCTGATCCAGCCGACCTCGCACCGGGCGGTGCAAACTTGCCATGCGCGGCGTCCGATACCTGCTAGCCAGTTCTTCCGGTACCAACAACAGCGCGGCGCCAGCTTCGGCCGAACCTGTCGGCGGTATGCCTGAAAGTAAAGGATGCAACTGGACGGCGACGGCGAGTGTGGCGTGCAGGCTTGTATTCGCCAAGATTTCATCCAGCCATTTGTCGAGGCTTATCAAGTCAAACCGCGACTCCGCCGTCGGCATTACCTCAGCCTTTCGAAGTGATCTGGCATACCAGCAGTCCTGCCATAGCGCTTCATTTTCCTGCTGAGTCAACCCGTTGGACACGGAAAGCCGGATTACCAAGTCCACTTGCGCGGGTAGCTGTTGGATGCGTGGCACGAGCTCATCGAGCAATTCGCCGAACAACCATGTTGTAACGTCGCGACGGCGGTTGCGGTCATCCTCGCCACTGCCGGGGGTCGTACGCATGCCCGGTATGACGAGCCAGCGGGCTTTGACCGGCTCCCCGACAACTGCTATCGAGCCTCGCGTCTCAAGCGACAAAGTCGCCTTATCAATGCGCTCAGGCGCATTCTCGTCAGGATTAGACGAGAATCGGTGAGCCGCACCCAATACGGCCAGCGGGATACTTGCCGCTTCGAAGACGCGCGCGTTGAACGCCTTCACGGCTTCATTGCTTAACTCCGCGTCCAGTTTCCGGCCTTCAAATACGCTATAGCGGCGCAGCACGGTCCACGCGGAAATGCCTAACGGAAAGACGACGAAAGTCGTCCAAAATTTCCATGTTTGGGTTGGCATGCCTTGCGGCCAAGCAACGAGGACGACGAGCATGCCGGTCATGGCCATCACAAGGAACGCCACTATCCAAACGCGTCGCGACGGTGCACTAATCTGTGCTGATGCCTCGGAAGGTAGTAGTGAAAAGTCAACGGCCATGATTCATCTCCTTCGTGGCATAGCGAACCTCGCCTTGGCAGCGAATGTCACGCGGCACCTTTCTGGTTTCCCAATACACGAATCAATATGCCTTCGACATCGTGGCTTTTCTGGACCGCGGTCCGGCCCATCTCATCGGTCAGTCCTTTGATGCGGGTGCCGTCTTCACGCACAATCTCGTAAGGCTGATGCTTCAGCACTTCACCGGTTATCTTGTTGCGAAGTACGTAAGGGTCGTTGAAGGCTGTCTTGGGCAGACTATTCATCTGTTGAGCCAGTGACGACGGCCCTTGCCGACTGAACGCGGCCGACCTGATCGTCCGATCGCCCCGCGTACCATCCTCGATGCCGGTCGATGACATGCTCAAGTACGAGCCTCCGCACTTGAGCAGCAACTCTTCCCTGGCCTCGATGACAACCCGCCCGTTGGCACTGGTGATCGTCATGTTCCGGTCGGCCAACAGCCGCATCTCGTCGCTCTGCGCCTGGATCTCCACCTTGCCCCTGGCCGCGAACAGCTTGATGCCCAGCTTCTGCGCAAAGATGGAGACCAACTCGCCTGCCGCCACGGTGAAGCGCTTGACGATGCTGAGATCGGCGTTGCCACCCGCGGTGGCGATCAGGTTCTCCGCCGCGCTCAACTGCAAGTCCGCGCCCGATACCAGTGCCATGCCAGCCGGCGCGCTGACCAGAATTGCGGCTTTCCTGAGTTCCTTTAGCGTGTCGTCGAGCAGGGCCTTCTGTCGGGCGTAGTCGGCTGCGATGGCTTGTGCGGCTTTCGCGGCCGACGCCAGCGCCTCGCTTTGCTGAAGCGCCTGCTGCAGCAAGCCCTGCGCGGCGTCCATATCAAGTTGCTGCCCATTCGCCTTCGGCTGATCGTCCGCCGAAACCAGCAGCCCCTTGCCACCCCGGATCGCTCCCCAGCCTGACGTGCGCAACTCGAAGCCATTGCCCCGCTTTTTCTTCTGGTGATCCACCAGGTAGCCGAGGTTGAGTTGAGTCTTGCCCCCAAAATCGGTGGATAGCTTGATGCTCTCCTGACCCGCCCAGTCCTCGAACCGCAGCTTGTTGTTGCTCTGCGTGCGGATCACGTTGCGCGACAGCCATCGGTCCTGGTTCGTGATCAGATCCGTGTGCTGGCTGTTGTGCTGCACGTGGGCGATATACGGCTTGTTGGGATTCCCGTCGCGGAAGGCGACGTCCACATAGGTGCCGTCCACCAGCGGGAAGTGGAAGCCGGTTTGCAGCGCCCCCGCGAACGGCTTGGCGAGGCGCAGCGGGACGCTCTCGCCGCCATTGGGCCACGTGTCAAAGTCGAAATCGAAGCGGACGACGTAGTGGCCATCCTGCGTCAGGTAGGCATACTTGTACTGGCCCGGCGAGGTCACGCGGGCGCTCAGCGTGCCGTGAATCCTCGGCCAGCTGTCTTCGTCCATCGGCAGCCGGAAGCGCCGGTCCGACGGAATCGCCCTGAAGGTATTGCAATAGGCGGCATCGCGCGCCCCGCTGTGGATGACTTCGGTGACCACCAGCCCGTTGGGCGCGTCGGGCAGTGTCTGGTCCGTGCGCAGGATGCGCGCCGGACACAGCGCCAGCACGTTGCTCTCGCCCGCGAAGATCAGTTGCCGCGAGAACTCCGCCTCGTGGCGCAGTTGCGCCTCCCATTTGGCACCCTCGAAATCCAGGTGGTGCGTGCCGTAGACGTAGGACTGGCCGTAGGTCGTCTTCTCCTTGCGTGCGACGTTCGCCTCGCCAGTGGGCCGCTCCCAGGCCTGATCGGGATTGAAGTCGGCGACCCGGAACGATTCCGGCATGGTCCGCGCGTGGGTCTCGAGCGAGAACACCGCCTCCTGCCCGGACTCCAGCCCGGCCGTCTCACGGTAGGGCACCCGCAGTTCCGGCTGGTAGAGGTAGTGATCGATATCGTCGCCGAACACCACCATCTCGCCGAATTTTCCCAGACTGAAATAGAAGTACAGCCCCTCTTGCTCACACAGCAGCCGAATGAACGCCAGATCGGACATCTGATGCTGAAGGCGGAATTTGTGCTCGGGATAGGTTCGGCGCAGCTTGAAGATGAACTGGTGCCCCTGCAGGTCGTGGCGGCGCAAGATCGCCTCGATGATTTGCGGGGCGGTCTGTTGCTGGTAGATGCGGCTGGCGCGCGTCAGCCGCAGTCGCGCGATGCGTGGCTCGACCACGACTTCGTAGCCGCAGAAGTCGCGTGTCTGTCTGGTCCTGGAGAAGCGCGTGATGCAGCCGGCGAACTTGCGAGGCGCCGTGCCGTCAGCGGGATCGATCCGGAAGGTCGCCGCCTTGCCCAGATAGTCGGCGCGATCGAGCTCCAGCGGATGCGTCAACTGGACGGTGACGATGTAGGGGTCACCCATCCGCTCCACCGCCTCAAAGGCGATCACCGACAACGCCGACGCGCTCGCCGTACCGGGCACTTCCAGGAAATACGTCTGCCGCCCGGTCAGCTTCTCGCGCAGCGCGCCGTCGTAGTGCTTCAGTTGCTTCAGTCCTTCCACCAGATCCGCCATGTGTTGGGCTCCGTTGTCAGCGTTGATCAACGCCTGTTGCAGTGACCATGCGTTGCTCGATGCAACGTGCTGCGCGCCGCACACTAAACGATTCCTCCTGAGGTGGAAATGCCTTCGCTTCTGAATTCACGACCAGATCCGATCCAGATCAACACCCATTGAGAATTCAAGAATCGGCGAATTTCTCTGTAGCGAAGGAGGTGGTATCAATCGGCAATTAGCGTCGCACTACCGATCGCCGTTTGAGAACTGACAATCGATGAAACCAGAGATAAGAAGGAAGAGAAATGGCTGAGAGTTTCCAGAACGAAGTGCCCAAGGCACGGGTCAACATCAAGCTCGACTTGCATACCGGCGGCGCACAGAAGAAGGTGGAGTTGCCGCTCAAGCTGCTGGTGATGGGCGACTACAGCAACGGGCAGGACTCGCGGGCACTTGCCGAGCGCGAGAAGGTCTCGATCAACAAGAACAACTTCAATTCGGTGCTTGCCGACTTCAACCCCAAGGCGAAGATCGCGGTCGAGAACACCCTCGTCGGCGATGGCACCGAGCTGCCGGTCGATCTCGACTTCAAGTCGATGGAGGACTTCAAGCCGGAGGTGGTGGCCGGCAAAGTGCCGGAACTGCGCGCTCTGATGGCGGCGCGCAATCTGCTCCGCGACCTGAAGTCGAACCTGCTCGACAACGCCATGTTCCGGCGCGAACTCGAGAAGATTCTCAAGGACCCGGCCCTGTCCGAGCGCCTGCGCGCAGATCTGCAGAAGATCGGCGAGGCCGCTCCAGCTTCCCCGTCCGCTCAATAACCATCCTTGAGGAGTCAGCCCCATGGCCAAGCATGAAGTCACCACGCACGGCAGTATCGATGCAGCAGACACTGTCGTCCTCGAAGCCCCGGGCAAGAGTGTCTACGAGTCCCTGTGTGAGAAGATCAACCTGACACCGGTCAAAGCCACGCGCCCGGTGGAATCGTTCCAGAGCGCCGATGCGCTCTCCGAATCGTCGCTGGACGAACGCGTCGCACAGGCGATGAACGTCTTCCTGAAGATGATCCAGGACTCGTCGCAGCAGGTGGACCGCCTCGACAAGAGCCTGCTCGATTTCCATATCGAGCACCTCGATCGGCAGATCAGCCGCCAGCTGGATGCGATCATGCACAACGAGACGTTCCAGAATATCGAATCGGCCTGGCGTGGTTTGAAATTCCTGGTCGATCGCACCGACTTCCGCAAGAACGTCAAGATTGAAGTGCTGGATGTTTCGAAGGACGCGCTGCGTCAGGACTTCGAGGACACACCCGAGGTCATCCAGAGCGGGCTGTATCTGCACACCTACATCCGGGAATACGACACGCCAGGCGGCGAGCCAATCGGATCGATCATCTCCAACTATGCGTTCGATCGCAGCCCTCAGGACATCACCCTGCTGCGCAATATCTCCAAGGCGTCCGCGGCCGCGCACATGCCGTTCATCGGCTCCGTGTCGCCGGCATTCTTTGGCAAGGAGTCGATGGAGGAAGTGGCGAGCATCCGCGACATCGGCAACTACTTCGATCGCGCCGAGTACCTGAAGTGGAAGAGCTTCCGCGAATCCGACGATGCGCGATATATCGGCCTGACCCTGCCGAATTTCCTCGCGCGCCTGCCCTATGGCCCGGAGACTGTTCCGGTGCGCGCCTTCAACTATACGGAAGCCGTCAAGGGCCCGGATCACAATCGCTACCTCTGGGCCAATGCCTCGTTCGCGTTTGCCGCGAATATGGTGCAGAGCTTCATCAAGAATGGCTGGTGCGTGCAGATCCGTGGCCCGCAGGCCGGCGGCCTGGTCGAAGACCTGCCGATCCATCTGTACGATCTGGGCACCGGCAACCAGGCCAAGATCCCGACCGAGGTACTGATCCCGGAAACACGCGAGTTCGAGTTCGCCAATCTGGGCTTCATCCCGCTGTCGTACTACAAAAATCACGATTTCGCCTGCTTCTTCTCCGCACATTCCGCGCAGAAGCCGGCGCTCTACGACACCAGGGAAGCCACCGCCAACAGCCGCGTCAATGCGCGCCTGCCGTACATCTTTCTGCTGTCCCGCATCGCGCATTACCTGAAGCTCATTCAGCGCGAGAACATCGGCACCACCAAGGACCGCCGCCTGCTGGAGCTGGAACTCAACACCTGGATCAAGACGCTCGTGACCGAGATGACCGATCCGGCCGACGAGCTGCAAGCCTCGCATCCACTGCGCGAAGCCAAGGTAATGGTCGAGGATATCGAGGACAACCCGGGCTTCTTCCGCGTCAAGCTCTTCATCGTGCCGCACTTCCAGATCGAAGGGATGGATATAAATCTGTCGCTCGTGTCGCAGATGCCCAAGGCAAAGAACTGAACGGGGACGGCCGTTCCTATGCCGTAGACCTGAAGTCCTTCCGCTGCACGCTGGCTACGCCGTCATCGTGCAGCCTCTTCCATGCGGAAACTCGTTTTCCGCGTACCAGCCGAGCACGATGAGAATTTCAAGACCGCTGTGGGCACAGGGGATTTTCATGACCCCGCAGCATTTCCAGCAACAGGCACTGTGGGACCGCTATACCGACGAGTGTGTCGCGCGCCTTGCCAGCCCTGACCCGTGGGGCGTCGTACGTGTCGCGCTCGACCAGCAGGCCTTGTCGATCCATCGGCTGGCGGTGAGTGCGCTGGCCCTTCGGTTGCCGGATGGCACCGTCATTGATACGGAGACGGCGGATCTGACGCCCGCCGCTCGCGATCTCGGCGACGTGCCGGCCCACCAAGAGGCCGTGGTTGTGCTGATTGGCCTGGCGCTCGTCGACGCCCAGGGTGGCAACTGCGCCGAGGCCGACGACCGGCCCGCGCGGCCGCGTCGCTTCGTGCGGGAGTATCTGGAAGTCGCCGACCTGCACGGGGAAGGCAGAGAAGAGATCAGCGTCGAGCGGCACGCGTTGGCGCTCCTCTTCGACTTCGAGAACCACGGCGACTACGTGACCTGTCCCATTGCCCGGCTGGTACGCAGCCCCGAGGGACGCTTCCAAGTTGATCCTGCCTTTGTGCCGCCCTGCCTCTTCCTCTCGGCACACACGCGGCTCACCGAGCGCATGAATCGGCTGTCGGAGATCCTCGCCGCCAAGAGCGCGAGCCTGGCCGTGCGCCGGCGCGAACGTTCAGACCAGATCGCCGATTACGCGGTGGCCGACGTGGCGCTCTTCTGGCTGCTGCACAGTGTCAACAGCACCTGGCCGGAGCTGGCGCGCCTGTGCGCTGCGCCGCATCAGCATCCCGAACGGCTCTATGCCGTGCTGGCGCGTCTGGCCGGCTCGCTCCTGACCTTTTCCACGACGGCATCACTGCGAGCCATCCCCGCCTATGACCACCTCGCTCCCGAGCCCGTGTTTTCGGAACTGGAATCGCTCATCCACACCCTGCTCGACACCGTGATCCCGTCGCGCGTAGTACCGGTGGCGCTGGAGCGTGTTCGGCCCACGGTATGGGTCGGCAGGATCCTCGACGAGCGTCTGGTCGAAGGCGCGGAGTACTACCTGTCTGTGCAGGCGGGCCTGCCCGCCCATACGCTGCTCGAGCAGTTGCCGCGCTTCTGCAAGGCGGGTGCACCGGATGAGGTGGAGCAGATCGTCAACTCCGCCCTGCCTGGTATTCCGCTGCGCAGCATGTCGCGCCTGCCTGCCGCCATTCCAGTACGGATCGAGAACCAGTACTTTGCGCTCGACAGCGCCCACCCGGCCTTCAAACGCATGCTGAACGCACGGGCCTGTCAGTTCTACGTCCCGGCTTCACTGCCGGACGTGTCGCTTGAACTCTTCGCGGTATTGCCGGCATGAGACCTCCCGCCATGATGTTCCCGCTCGCCCTGCGCGACACGGCCCTGACTGTCACGGAACTCGCCGACGCGGCCAAACCGAGCATTGACTTCGAGGCGTTCCGGGCCAAGTGCCTCGATCAAGTGGCTCGCCTGCGTGCGGAATTCTCGGCGCTCGGCCAGCCGCTCGATGTGGTCGAGGATGCTGCCTATGCCCAATGCGCCTTGCTGGATGAAGTGGCACTGGGTCGGCTGCAGGGCACCGACCGCGATGCCTGGGAGCGCGAACCCCTGCAGGTACAGCAATTCCAGAGCCATGACGCAGGGGACGCGTTGATCGCCCGCATCGAGCGGCGCCTTGCCGAGCCACAGCCAGTGCTGCCGCTACTCGCTGTCTTCCATGTGATCCTCGGGCTGGGTTTTCAGGGGCGATATGCGCGGGAGGAAACTGCTGCCCGCACCACACTTGTGCATGCCATCGATGAATGCCTGGATCGCGCCGGCTGGCGCGAATTTTCCGGCCCGGTGCTGGTGACAGCGGGCACGACGCCCCGCTGGCGCCATCTTTCACTGCATGCCTGGGTGGTAATCGCCTGCGTTGGGGCTGCCTTGGTCTATGTCGCGCTGGATCGGTGGCTGGCTGCGGCGATTTCCAGGCTTGCAGGCTGAGAGGGGGTTCGTGACCGACTATCCCTACCGCATGCTCGTTGGCTGGATCGCGGCACTTGTCTTGGCATGGCTAGCATTCAGTTCGCCCTGGCGGGCGACGTGGAACTTGCTGCTTGCAGCCTTCACGCTCGCAGTGGCACTGCTGGCGATCCTCGTGGCCACCCGGCGGGTGTGCGCGCGCCGGCTTGCAGCACAACCAGTGCTGCAAGCCGTCAAGGCATCCCTCGACGCACTGCCGCGCGACATCCGGCGCAATACACCGCTGGTGCTGTCCGTGGGAGACGCGACTGGCGCCCCGGCGCTGGCCTTCGGCGAAGCGCTCATTCGGATCACCGATGCCGCGATCTGGGTGCGCGTCGACGACCCGATCCGGCTGGCGCATGTCGCGGACGCGCTCAAGCGCTGGCGTGAAGGGCAAGGACCAGATGCCGTCGTCTGTCTGATCGGCGCCGATCATACCAACGATGCTGGCGCGCTGAATGCCGCGCTCCGGCGCTGGCTCTCAGCCATCGGCGAAGCCAGCCGTGCGGTCGGTTATCTCTTGCCGGTCTGCATCGCCATGTACGTCGAAGAAGCCGATGGCGCGCCGGACGACTGCCCGTGGTTCGGCATCTCCGGCAGCGACATCTTGCAGAGCGACGCGCTGTCCTCGTTGGTCGCGACGCGCGTCCAGCAGTACGCGCAAGCTGCCGTCCCCGCGGATCGCGAGGCTCGCATGCACCGCGCCGCACGCCTCGATGCTCTGGTGCGGTGGACGGCCGGCACGTTGTTGCCCGCGTTCGTCGATGCCCAACGCGACGGGCTTCGCGATGGACCTCGATACGGGCGACCGATGCGCCTCGCGGCCTTCGGCGTGACCGTCACCGCGGGTGTGCCTTCCCCGGATTCGCTGCTTGCCCGCTTTACAGAGCAAGTGACGGCCCTGCGCCGACTCATCGGTGATGGGCGCCGCGCGCCCTACCCGCTCCCTGAGCCCCTGATTCGAGGCATCGCCCTGCAACCTGTGCATCGCGCATTCCCGCGTGCATTGGTGCACGCCTTTGCCTGGCTGGCGCTCGCTTTCTCAGCCGCCTGTGCGGCCTCCGCCTGGCAGAACCGGGCGCTGGTGGCTCGCGTCATGGACGACATGGCTCGTTACCTCGCCGTCGGGCCAGAGCACGACGCTGCCCGGGTCGATGTGCTGCTAGCCCTCAAGCGTGACCGTGATGAACTCGAACAGTATGCCCGCGCTGGTGTGCCGCCGCATCTGGGCCTGGGCTTCTATCGAGGCGCCCCGTTGCTCGGCCCCCTCAATGCGTTAATCGCTGCATATCAGCCGCCCACGCCACCACCCTCGACCATCGAACTGGACAGCCTGTCTCTCTTCCAGAGCGGCAGCGCCGTCCTGAATCCCGGCTCGAACCGAGTGCTGATCGGCGCTCTCGATATGATCAAGGCCCACCCGGACAAGCGCGTGCTGGTAGCTGGGCACACCGACGCGACCGGCAACCCCCGCAGCAACCTCAAGCTCTCCGAGGCACGCGCCGCATCGGTGCGCGACTGGCTGGCCGATGCAGCTGGGCTGCCGCTCACGCGCTTTGCGATCCAGGGCTATGGCGACACCCGTCCCAAGGCCGTAGACGACACCGAGGCGACGCGTGCCGCGAACCGACGTGTCGAAATCACGCTCGTCCCCGATTGTCGCGATGCACATCGTGAAAATCGACCAACCTCGGGCCAACCGGCCTGTTCATTCCAACAGAAGGAGTAAGAAAAATGGCAATTCCCGCGTACATGTGGATCAAGGACGATGGCGGTGCCGATATCAAAGGCTCGGTCACGGTGACAGGTCGCGAGGGCAGCGTCGAAGTGGTCGCCTTCGACCACGCCGTCAACATCCCCACCGACTCCAATACCGGCAAGCTGACCGGTACGCGGGTGCACAAGCCCATCGTGTTCTGCAAGGAAACCGACGCTTCAACCCCGTACTTGTACAAGGCGGTCACCAGCGGTCAGACGCTGAAGTCCGTCGAAATCAAGTGGTACAAGATCGATGACGCCGGCAAGGAGAAGGAGTACTTCAACACCAGGCTGGAAAACGTGAAGGTGGTTGGCGTCACGCCGAAAATGCGGGATATCAAGGACCCGGCGTACGAGAGGCACAACCATCTCGAAGACATCGAGCTGCGCTACGAGAAGATCACCTGGTCGTACACGGACGGCAACATCATCCACGCCGACAGCTGGAACGAGCGCTCATAAGGCGCAGGTGGCCAGCGCCTTGCGCTGGCTGACGCGGACCGCGTGTCGTAGTCCGCGCTCCTCCAAGTCTTTCACCGCGTTCCACGCCCTTCTGCGCCTATGACTGCCCGCGATCTCTCCCCGTTCCTGCGTCGCCTGAACGATCACTGCACCCGAGCCCTCACCGATGCCGCCAGCTTCTGTGAAACACGTGCCCACCGGGACATCGAGGTCGAACACTGGCTGATCAAGCTGCTGGAGTTGGGTGATGGCGATCTGCTGGCTATCCTGCAGCGCTATGAACTGGATATGGATGGGATCTGGAGCGGACTGCTCACCGCCATCGACCGGCTGCCGCACGATTCGCGTGGCAAGCCAGGCCTGTCGCAGCGCGTCGGCCAATGGCTCGAGGCCGCATGGATGCGAGCGTCGCTCGAATCCACGGCGCCCGGAGAGCCCAAGTCAATCCGCTCCGCGCACCTGCTGGCGGCTCTGGCCGAAACGCCGCACCTGCTGCGTGCGCCCGATGCCTGGCCGCTCCTCTCCGTCTCCGCCGCGCAGATCGAGCGGTTGATGCATGAATTGGACAAGATCTCAGTCGAGGCCGCCACGCCCGTGGCACACGATACCGACGGACAGACTCCCGCTCTGCAATCGTCGTCACCCGGCACACCCACCGCCGCAAGGCTTGTAGCGGGCCAAGCCGACACATCCGTTCTGGCCCGCTTCACTAGCGACGTCACACAAAAGGCACGCCACGGCAAGATCGATCCCGTGTTTGGCCGTGATATGGAGATCCGCCAGATGGTCGACATCCTGGCGCGGCGACGTAAGAACAATCCGATACTCGTCGGCGAGCCGGGTGTGGGCAAGACCGCGCTGGTCGAAGGGCTGGCGCGCAAGATTGCCGAAGGCGATGTCCCCGCCGTGATCCAGGGCGTCAGCGTGCTGACGCTGGATCTGGGCCTGTTGCAAGCTGGCACCGGCGTCAAGGGCGAGTTCGAGCAACGCCTCAAGAACGTGATCGAGGCCGTGCAGCAATCGCCGACACCGATTCTGCTCTTCATCGACGAGGCCCATACCCTCATCGGCGCGGGTAACGCTGCCGGTGCCGCCGATGCGGCCAACCTGCTCAAGCCCGCGCTCGCGCGGGGTGAACTACGCACGATCGCGGCGACGACCTGGTCCGAGTACAAGCAGTACTTCGAGCGTGACGCCGCACTGGAGCGCCGCTTCCAGATGGTCAAGGTTGACGAGCCCGATGATGAGAACGCTTGCCTGATGTTGCGCGGCCTGAAGGACCGATACGCGCAGCATCATGGCGTGCATATCACCGATGCGGCCATCGGCGCTGCCGTGCGCCTGTCACGCCGATACCTGACCGGGCGCCATTTACCGGACAAGGCTGTCGACCTGCTCGACACCGCCGCCGCCCGCGTTCATATGAGCCTGGAGGCCACGCCGGTTACGATTTCTGCCTGCGAAGCGGAGCGCGCTGCGCTCGAGGTCGAACGCACAGCGCTGCTGCAGGACCAGGGAGCTACCGGCGTGGAGATCGGCGAACAGCTGGCGGCCATCGATAGCCGGCTCACCGCGCTCACAAGCGAACTCGAACAGCTCGAGCGCGCCTTTGCGGAGCAGAGGGATGCCGCCGATGCGCTGATTGCATTGCGCACGCAATGGCATGCCACTGCGGACGAGTCGGCGCGCCTTGACATGACGCCTTCGATCCAGGCCGCCCACCATGCGCTGGCGAAACACGGCCAGGCCGCGCTGCTCCACGCGGAGGTGGACGAGGCGGCAATCGCTCAGGTGATCGCCGATTGGACCGGGGTCCCGGTAGGCAATCTGCTGTCGAGTGAACGAGTCACCTTGCTGGAACTGGAAGCCAATCTGGGGCAGGTCGTCGTTGGCCAGGACGAGGCTCTTGCCGCGCTCGGCAAGAGCCTGCGTGCCGCCAAGGCGGGACTGAAATCCGAGGATGAGCCGCTGGGGGTTTTCCTGCTGGTCGGGCCTTCAGGAGTCGGCAAGACGGAGACAGCACGAGCACTGGCCGACCTGATGTTCGGGGGCGAGCGTTCACTGGTCACCATCAATCTGTCGGAGTACCAGGAAGCCCATACTGTCGCGCAACTTAAGGGGGCGCCGCCAGGCTATGTCGGCTATGGCGAAGGTGGTGTGCTGACCGAGGCCGTCCGCCAGCGCCCTTACAGCGTCATCCTTCTCGATGAAGTCGAGAAGGCACACCGCGACGTGCTGAACCTGTTCTACCAGGTCTTCGATCGCGGCTTCATGCGCGATGGCGAAGGCCGAGTGATCGACTTCCGTAATACCGTGATCCTGATGACTTCGAATCTGGGCAGCGAGCAACTTCTCGCAGCTACCGACGCTGCAGAAAAATCCGGCGTCGAGCTCACAACCGGCGCCCTGATGGAAGCGATCCGCCCCCTACTCGTCGACCGCTTCCAGCCGCCACTGCTGGCACGTTTCCAGACCGTCGTGTACCGTCCACTCTCGACCGAGGCCATGGCCACTATCGTGAGGATGAAGCTTGGCAAGGTGGCCGACCGGATCACGCGCCGCTATGGCGTGCCGCTGCAATGCGATGACGCGCTGGTAGCCGAACTGGTGAGGGCCTGCCTGCTGCCCGATTCAGGCGCCCGCAATATCGACAGCCTGCTCGACCAGCAGATCCTGCCCGTGCTGTCACATGAGTTGTTGCTGCGTATGGATAGTCGAAAGGCGCTCAAATCGATCCGTCTGTCGTTCTCCGAGGCAGACGGTATCGGGCTGAATTTCGAAGAGCCGGTAGTAGCACCCGGTGCGTGCGCATGACACGGGTCGGGCCGGGTCTCTTCGAGGCTGTGACAGGGTTCTTTGGGAACGGTGTCGCAGTCGAAGAATTCGACGCAGCGACGCAGACCTTTCTGTCGGTCCAAGACAACATCCAGCGCATCCTCAATAGTCGCCGCGGCGGGCTCGCACACCTGCCGGACTATGGACTGGGCGACCTGTCCCGAATCTACCGCCACCTGCCCGCCTCGGCGCACACGCTCAAGCGCGAGATTGAGACGACACTGTTGCGCTACGAACCGAGGCTGAAGGCCATCGATCTCACGATCGAAGAGCCCGAGCCCGGCATGCTGCTCAGCTTCACCATGAGCTGTCACCTGCGCCAGGCCGGCCTGGTGCGATTCGGCACCCACTTCACGCCAGACGGCAAGACGCGGCTCAAGCTGCTGAAGGCTGACCGCGATCTCGAATGACCATGCAACGATGGCAACCACCTTGTCGAAGTCGCAGCTGTGCCTGACCAAGAACAAGGCCAACCGCCACCCGCGGTGGGCGTGGCAACAGGTGGCGACGCGATCTCGTCGCCATCGAAACTTGCTTTGTGGAAAATCGAAGGTTGAGTGACTCTTGGACTGACGGCCGTTGGCTTGCCTTCGTCAAGCCTGGAACAACTTGCACCCGTGGCGGATGGTCGCCATACACGCTGTTCTCTGACTGAAAACTGGTGATGGGCTGGTTGTGATGAGCCCCCAAAACGAGCCCCAAAAAACAAAACCCCGGAAGACCGCGATCTTCCGGGGTTCGCCGCCATTGCTGGCGGAGACGGAGGGATTCGAACCCTCGATCCAGGTTTTGGCCCGGATGCTCCCTTAGCAGGGGAGTGCCTTCGACCTGTATGCCTTGCTGCGCAAGGCTTTGCGGCTCGCTACACTCGCCGCACCCTCGGCCACGTCTCTTGCTTACCCTTACACCACGCAGTCCGCGTGGAAGAGGTCAGTGTAACAGCTTTCCGCTCGCCTCAGCGCGTCGAATGGAAGCGTCGGTGCGGGCCGCATGAACCCACAATCATGCAGGATTGTTGCGAGAGCAAGACAGTTCCGTCAACTGCCTCTTTAAGGCAGGAATCACAGGCGATCGAAGTGTTCGACACCATACGAGATCGCTGCGAAACTGCTCCTCCAGCGCGCTGACACCTAACAATGCTCCATTCACAAAGGACTGAGCATGGCAACAATCGCTAAGAGAGAATCTCCCAGCGGCAAGGTTTCATGGCGTGCAATTGTGAGGCGCACAGGAATACCCACTCAAAGCGCGACCTTCGAATCTGAGGAGGCCGCTAAGGAGTGGGCGCAACTTGTAGATGGCGACGCCGTCGAACGACAAAACCGGATAAAACTTGAAAAGGCCCTGGAGAAAATCCGCAAGCGCAGCGCACTTGAAGTTCGCACCTTCGGAGATATTCTTGGCCGCTACCGGGACGAGGTGACACCAGACAAACGCGGGGCGGCAGATGAAGTTGTCCGGCTCAACGCGCTTATCAAGTCGCCTCTTGCCAAGCTGCTCGTCGAAAAACTGAGCACGGAATACTTCGCGGCGTGGCGGGACGCCAGACTCAAAATCGTTTCAGCCTCTACAGTTATCAGGGAAATCAATCTGCTGTCTCACGTCATCAAGATCGCCCGCTCCGAATGGGGCGTCAGGCTACCCGACAACCCATTTCGTGCCCTACGTCGCCCGAAGTCCGGACCGCCGCGAGAACGCAGGCTCCGCAAGGGCGAGGAAGCAGCACTCATGCTTGCATGCGAGCAGACCCGCAACCCCTTCGTTCGCCCGGTCATCATCATCGCTCTTGAGACGGCGATGAGGCGCGGCGAGATCGTTCCGCTCGACTGGACACAGGTCAATCTCGGACGCCGATCCATTTGCCTTATGCGCACCAAGAATGGCGCATCTCGCGGTGTACCGCTATCTGGGCGAGCAATTGAGGTGTTCGAAAGTCTTGCCCCCAAAGACAGCGGGCCTGTATTTCCTGGCTTAACTACAGAGGCTCTGAAGCTAGCCTTTGCGCGTGCCGTCAAACGCGCCGGCCTTGAGGATTTCCACTTTCACGACCTACGACACGAGGCCACCAGCCGCGTAGTGGAAAAGGGCCTTACCGTCCTCGAAGTGGCAGCAGTCACCGGCCACAAGGATCTGCGGATGCTTCAACGGTACACACATTTGCAAATGGAAGACTTAGCAAGGAAGCTGGATAGGCACTGCGCCGGCGCATGAGGACTGCGCAAACATGTCTCTTCCTGGTGATCGGCGAGAGTGATGCGTCCCCCAGCGGGCGACTAAGAAACTGCCCCTCTTACCGCGCCCGCTGGAGTTGCAATTTTCGTGTTATTGCATATATATCATTTCTTGGTTCGCAATCTCCTTTTCTACATCATTCAAATAGGAAATGAGATCCGACAATACAATGACATCCATTCTTTTCTCGCCGGTATGATCATCATGCAATTCATGCGTAACCCCATGAAACTGACGAAGATGGATATTATCAGGGTGCAACAACGACACAACCTGATACCTCTCAGCGAACCGCTTCTGCAATTTCCAAACAATCGCAAGATTTATTGACGACTCCGACTTCTCCCCGTTATCGAAATCCGTCATTAAGCTATCGAAGCCATGTTTAAATTCAAGAACATAAGGCTTGGAAACAAAATCAGCAGGCATCTTTATATTCTCAACCCCAAGCGGATTCGACACCTCATCGTACCGATGATTTTCAAGCGGCTGATTTAAGTGATAGCGATATAGGCCATCATATTGCTTATGACTACTAGTTGCCATAAGCTTAATACCTCTAATTACACCACCAGCCACCAACTGATTGAATAACGAGACAACATCCTGCTCAGAATTAGGCTCAGCAGTTATTGATATTTCATTTATTGGAACAAAGAAATTTGGATTCTTTAGATTTATTGGATGGGCCTTCTCATACTCCCTTTGGCTATTTATCCATTCATCAATACTGAGATCCTCCTGATGCGACGTTCCCGGCCCACTATCGGTAAGCATGTAGTTTCTCCACTGCTTCAATCGATTTACGATACTCACCGAAAGTTTTTCACTGAGTTTCTGAAGCTCCGGCTGAAAGCCTTTTCTTCCCAAATCGGGATCGGCATTACTGAGATGAACTACCACATGCGCCTGATTCTGATAACCAATATTTGATGTTAGTGGGATAGTTATCAACTCCCCCTGCGGCATTGAATTGGTTGCCAACTGCAACCCACCTCGAAGGACTCGCTGCCCCTTTCTAAGCTTTGCAGTTTCGTCATTGAATCTATCAAATACTTGAACAGCGGAATAGCAGAAAAATCCGTAAGCCCAAACTCCGTAACTATCTATCAGCGACCTATCTTCGTCCGAAGAAACCAATGAAACCAGATCATCCTTACCCCAGTATTCATAAACTGCGTTTAGCTTCTTGAACTTGGGCGGCAACTTGCTTGCATCTTTCCCCTGAGCCGATAGAGCGGCTTGCTCCTTTGTAAAATCGGAAATCCTTACGCATGCCTTAATCGCAGAATGCGGAAAAACATACGCACAAGGGTGATTACTAATTTCAGTGACACCCCCATTTGAATCGACTACCGTCAAGTCGAAGACGACATCCGACTCAACTTGGCGAGTGATCTGCCCAAGTGGCGTTTTAATGAGAAGAAGGTACTTCCATTGCTCGGCGGTTGACGCGCCAATCCACCCCAAATTTTTTGGACGCACATTTCCTCGAAATTTAAGTGTAAAGCGCGTCCCTTGATCAACATTCAAGAAATCGACAGACTGACCAGGAGCCACCTGTACCGTAGGTCTCGCCACAATCGCATCATTGTCCTCAACCCACTCCCTGCCACTAACGAACTTTGTATTTGCAAAAAAGTCCGGCGACCTGGTCTCTATCTCTAGCTCATTAAACCCATACGCCAAATACGTTGCCCCAACGCCTTTGTTCCCACGGGTTTGATTAGAATTCTTAAATGAAATACTTGGAGAAAGGAACGTTCTGAACTGCGGCTCTGAAAACCCTATTCCGTTGTCGATAACCGTGAGAGCATTTTCTTTTAAATCAATTTTTATCCAAAGCTTCTTCCTGTATTCGCCCGACTTGACCGTTGCCGCCCTAAGATCAACAGCATCCAAGGCATTTTGGATTAGCTCAGAGAACGGATCAAAGAATCCGACATATGATTTTAAAATATTTCTAATTTCTCGCTTCTTTGATGCAGCGACAATCTCCGATGTTGCAGACCCTTGTATATCAAGGGGATCCCAGCCGTCCATTTTTACCCTCCCTCCCAAAGCACGCCGTGCGACACCAGTACTATACCGCGCAGCCACCATGTCCCGACGGGACGCACTCAGGGCCAGTTCAAGAGTGAATAGCGACCCCCTCGCCCATCGCCCGCAAACGTATGCCGGACAAGGGCTGGCGGGTTATCTCTCCCCATAAGAAACCCATGAAATTCCAGCTTGCTGGAGCCGGCTCTACGTTGCCCGTAGGAACCACACCGGAGCGGCCGCAACAGCATCGCCCTCCGCATCGACCCCGAAACTGAACCCAGCCCGACCAAGCCAGTCGCGCAGTGCGGACGCACCGCTACGCTTGAGCCCCCCGTTCGTCAACACTGGCGGGCAAATCCCCATGCGCTGCGCCATAGCAGCAACCTTCTGGCTCCAGACCGAAGCAACCTTGCGCAGCGCTGCCGCCTTGTCACTACCGACAATGACTTTCAACACCGCCGCTACGGATTTCGCATCTTTGGACGCGGCATCGAAGTAGCCGCACAGCTTGGGAATACGCGAGGCGTTAGCCCCGTATGCCATCCACCAAGCAGCCCGACCTTCGGGCGTCAGCGATAGGAAAAACGCCATCTGCTCGACTATGGGCAACTCACCGGGACGCAAGCCGAACATCTGGCCGCAGCGCATTACCTCGAACTGTTGTCGAATTGATCGGTCATTGCATGATTGCCGCCACCTCCGGGGGAGGTTTGTATCCGTGTAGTCCAGCATGCCAAGAGAAGCGACCTCATCGAGAACGATCCGCGCAGCCACATGCGGACTGTCATCTACGCCGGCTTCGGTACCTACACGAGCAAGCCTAGTCTGCGACACTATGTAACCACTATCTTCCAGCAGCAGCTTTACGGACCAACGCGCCGCCCTATTAGAGATCGTCCCCCGCTTCATAAACGCCTGCATCAATGCCACGGCTTCGCCCACGGTGCGACCACGGAAGTCCGGGACATCGCCCACTTCCGGCAGGCTGCGCTCGGAGAACGGCTCGTCCAACAGGTTCTTCACGGCAATGAACACCTGTGCATTGTGAGCCTGTCGGGCACGACCTACAGCCTGGACAACCCAAGCCGGATCGACTCTACCAGACGTAGCCAGGACGGCATTGTACGAGCCGGCAGTATCGTCAAAGCTTGTACCAACACCGCAGACGCTTGTGTACGCGACAAGTAGCCGCGTCTTCGATTGGACGCTCTCGACAACTGACGGCGTGATGTCCGACTCCCAGTCGATACCATTCAGCCGCTGAACGTAGGCTCGGTGCGCCTTCTCGTCCGCATCGAATCTACCAAGAGCAAGGATGCGCCGCTGATCAATGCGCCCCTGTGCAGCCTTGACGAAGGCAACCAAGACTTCCATGTTGTCGAACGCCACGCAGCAGAGTTGCCCAACCTCAGTGCGGCGAACAACCTCGTCCAGACACTCGCGAATCAGACCTTCACGCTTCGCGGTATCGTCACCATCAGCCAGCACGATCTCAATGGCTGGGGCTTTGAAGTCAGGCATGCCCCATGTGCCGCCCGGTCGCTGCCGTGGCGCAACTCGAACACAGTCAATTCGGCGATTGGTCATGGCCTCAATGAGAGCAACGTGCGCCTCACCCGCCGTGGCGTCCATTAGCAAAACCGGCGTGTTCGTCTCGCGTAGGATGCGAAAGAAGTCCGATAGCACATCGACACCCTTTTCCGACTTCTCCATGCACATTCGGTGCAGCATGTAACCCAGTTCGTCCACGACCACGGCGACGCGACCCGGGGACTGTGCGACGGCTTCCGCAAACGACGGCAGGCTGTCGATGCAGGACACAAGCCCACCGAACGCTGGAAGGCTACCGTCCAAGTGCAGTCCGCGATCTTCCGGTTTGACACGCTTGTAGCCTTGAAGCGGACGGATGCCTGGGGTCGTCGCCAGCAGCTTTATCGCCGACGCCGCAAGATTCGCCAGCGGCGTAAGCCACAGCACTTGGCGACCAGCGGACTGCCAATCCATGACGAACTCGACGGCATGGCCGCTACTCTTTCCGGCCCCTGTCTGCGACCGATCCAGCATCATCCAGCCATCAGCAAGACCGCGCCGGGAAACGTTCATCGCGTTCCAGTCCGCAACTGTACGTGCGGCGCAGGCCGAGCGGGCGCGTGCGTCGGCCACGGCCACCCTCTCAATTTCTACCGCCGTGCCGTCCTGCAGCAAATCGTACCCCGGCCCCTCCAAAGGAATGCCACCCGTCTGCAACTCCATCAGGTGCGCCCTGAGCCTGCTCCACGCTGCTACCTGCGCTTGAGAATCCAAGCCTCGCCTGATCTGGTGAAATCCACTCGTAATTGACCCCATCCCATACCTCCCCAAATTGTTGAGCATCGCTGCCTTGCGCCACACCTGCCATATGCCCTTGCCCACCGGCACCGAGCACACGCGAACACTGCTTCGCGGCTACACGCACGCGCATCAGTACCAGCCGGCCTCGCACATGACTGTCACTAGGTCAGGTTCGCCCTGAGCGAAACGGAAGAACGCATCTCCCTGTTCGCGGGCCAGCTTCTCCAGATCGTCAGTGCGCCATCCCGAGTCGTCCTGCACTTCAAGCCGCCCCGTCGGGTGAATCCTTGCCGCGTATTTGCCGCACCGCACCTCGCGAAACTCCCCGCACCGCTCGGCCCGCTCGGCATCGCATTGATCCAGCCACCGATTCCTGCCTACCCGCTGGCGACCATCGGCCGCGAACACATACGCGGCCTTGTCCAGCTTGCCGCCCGGTGTCAGCTTCAACGGCGAACGCCTAGCCGCGCATCCAGCGCACGACCCATCGCGCACCAGCCGGGACTGACTGCCGCACTTGTCGCACTGTCGCTCGACCACGTATCGGCGCTCCCCTCGAGTCCACGCGCCAAACCGCAGCGGGTCACGGCATCGATGTCTGATCCTGAGCATGGCAGCCGCATCATCCTTGACCAACCGGTACAGCGCACTGGTAAGCCTGCTGGCCCCGATCTTCATACGTGCGCCCAACGCAGACCGCGAACGATCTTCTGAGCCGTGCTCCGATGCACGCCGAACGCACGACCAATGCTGGCGAAGCTCGCGCCCTCGGCAGCCATCTTGCGCATTTCTCGGACAACTGCCGCCGTCAGTACCGCACGGCCATTCCTGCTCCCACGCGCACCCCGGCGACGCACCACGCGACGCTTTGTCTGCGGGCGCGGTGTCGCCGTAGGCTTGACTCCTCGTGCAAGCGCCCCTTCCAACGCGACAAACAAATCGGCCAGTAAATCGAGACTCACGCCTGCTTTGCTGCTACGATCCTTTCCCTGCATTCAATCTCCTTCGGCCCCTCGGGCCAACACATCGGCCAATCGATCCCCTTGATCGACTTCGCCTCATGGCGTCATCCGCTGCAAACGGACGAACGCCTCCCTGACCGCTTGCACGGTCATCCAGACCAGACCTGTCGAAGCAAGGTTTGGCCCCCAAATGCCAGTTGTCTGGCGCTAGTTGTTAAAGAGCGCAGGTCGTCAGCTTTGCCGATGACCTTTCCTCGTTCGCTTTGCGAGGACGCAAAAAGGCCACCTCTCTTGCAGCCCTAAGACTGGTTCGATTGGTGGCCTTGCCCGGTCTCAAGCGGCCCTAGATAGAGCCGCCATCACCAGATGCGAGGTTCGCGCCCAATTACTGCGCAACCTATGAAGGGTGGACAGTAACGACGCACGGGAGTTACCCGCTGAGGAGTAAGTCTATTGCCCGTCAATTGCCGTTGTCAACAGATGGACTACAAAACAACGAGTTTCCATCGGCGGACGCACCCTCTCGCAAGGGCTACAATCGTAGCCGTGTACCTCAAGAAAAATCGACAAAGGGAGAGGCCCCTTGGGAAAAAGCATACGAATCTTCCTCGCCGATGGAGTCGCTACAGGGATTCGCCACGGAGAGATTGTCAACTGGAGCGGTCAGGGAATCGCCTGCCCTCGGGTGCGACTTCTCGAGCTTAAGGCATGGCCTGAAACTCGCAGACCGGGGGTGTATTTCCTATTGGGAATTGATAAGGACGGGCGTGAAGCAGCTTATGTTGGTGAAGCAGAAGACGTATTCGACCGTCTAAAAACTCACGTTCAGGAAAAGGAGTTCTGGAATGAGGTCATCATCTTCACCAGCAAGGATGACAACCTCACCAAGGCACATGTCCGTTACCTAGAGTCGCGACTACACAATCTGGCCTCGCAGGCCGGTCGCTATACGCTGGAGAACTCCGTTACCCCGCAGGAAGCTAGCCTTCCGCGTGGGGATCGGGATGCCATGCAGGAGTTCGTCGAAGACGTGCGCGTACTTCTCGGCGTATTCGGGCATCGGTTGCTGGAACCACTCGCCCCGGTCCCGCTCGCTCTTGCGGAGTCCGACCATGAACCAGCAGCCTCAACGGGAGTAGTTACCCCTCCAGATACCTCATCGAGTCCCGTCTTCTTCCTTCGAGTAAGCAACGTCGTAGCACGTGCAATGCGCAGTGATGAGGGCATTGTTGTTCTCGCCGGTTCTGACGCATCACGAGAGAACTTAGATAGCCTCTCAGGAGGCTATAAGGCTCACAAGGAGCGCATGCTAGCGGAAGGCGTACTTGAGGATTCAGGAACCAAGCTTCGCTTTGCCCGAGACTATCCGTTCTCAAGCCCGTCACAAGCGGCAGCGATCATAGTGGGCTACTCCATCAACGGCAGAGACGCATGGCGAACGGCAACTGGACAGACATACAAACAGCTTGAGGAAGCCCAAGCTTTTCAGCTTCCAGGACCCTCTACTTCCGAATAGACGAGCGCGGCATCATCACAAAATCGCAGGTACAGCCAACTCGGTAGCCTGAACGCGAACTATCCCCTGTCAGGCAACGGCTTTTGTCTCGGCGCAGTATCGCTTGACCGTTGCAGCGCCGATCCCGAAGTGCTCAGCCGTGGCGGCAATGCTCGCGCCATGCTCGGCCCGCCATGCGGCCACCGTCTCTGCGTCTGCAGCCCTTGCCCGGCCCCTGTATTTATCCGGGCTGGTGCGCTTGGCCTCCTCAATCCCTCGCCTCTGCATTTCTCTGCGGTTTAGATAGTCAGCCTCGCCCTGGGCAGCCATGAACGCCAGCACAGCGTCCCGCGTCGCCTTGGCAATCGCATCCGTGGCCGCGCCATCGAACACCATCCCGTTCAGCGTGCATTCCACCCGTACGCCCTTGCCCATGAGGCGGCGCATCGTGGCGTGCAACTCGTCATACCGGCGCGAGATACGGTCCAGCCAGCGCACGACCAGCACGCCGCCCTTGCGCAAGTCCCGCTCAACGTGCCGCCACTGCGGCCTATCAGCCGGGGCAACGTGGTAGCCGGACACACCCTCGTCAATGAACACATCCTCGGCGGCCACGCCATGCGCCGCCGCGTCTGCGTATTGGCTGGCCGCTGTCTGCCCGTCCAGTGTGGATACTCGCCCGTAGTAGATCGTTCGCATTCTGCCCCTCATGGCTCAATAGAGTTGATAGCCCGATACTAGGCACTAGCTCACAACCAGTCAACCCTATCGAGCCATGTCAGCCGCCATTTGCGCATAGCTCACTATGGCATACCGTATTGAGCCAGAACACGCCACCACCCGCCCTGCCTCTTAATCGCGCTGGTAGTTGTATTGCTCGCTCCATCATTACGGGAGGCGCGCCACGCGTTTCAGGCGGACGTGGGCGCTACGCGTTCCATGCGCGTGAGCGTCGCTGCGCCGGACTCGCGAGCGCGTTCCAGGGGTGCCTATGGGGAAAGTGGCCTTGAGTGTGCCAGCGCTCCCCGCACGGATTCGCAGCCCACTTTTTGGCCCACTCGCGCCGAAAGGTGCGCCCTCGGACACATGTTATAGTCACAATTCGTAACACAATTACTTGCCGTTAAATCTCTTTGAGCACTCAAATGATCAAAAGCTTTGCGGACTTTCATGGCATTGACCCGAATGCATTTGCAGCTACGGGCGCTCTCGACCCCATCCCTGGGATTGACACAAAGCTCTTTATTGATCCAAGCCTGCTCCGGGAAGCCGCCACACCTGAAATTGGCGGCAGTTTCAAAGTCGTTGAGGAATACTTTGCCGACGTGCTCAAGATTGTCGAGAACATCGGTAAGGTTGGCGATCCATTCTGGCGAAAAGCCGACCAATTACTAACCTTCCCGGAAGTGGATGGCCTATGTATTGGGTATTCAAAAGGGACACGCGGGAGTGGGATGGGTAAAGATACTCGGGCTAAATTGCTGGATACTATAATCCAGATTTCCCGGGCAGGCACTAAGGACCCAAGGATCTTTGAACTAATCGGCGCATTTGAAGAAGGCATCGGCCCAGATCGCATCAGCGACATGATTGCCAAAATCGTGTTACCCGACCTCATAACATTTACCCAGCGGGTGTGCAGCGATCTCGGCATCCCAATGACAGCGCATCGGGTCGCCAATGGGCTGCAACAAGAGGACCTGCCATCCAACCCCATTACCGAAAGACCATTAATTTTAGTGCCAAAGGAAATACTCCGGAACCTTCCAGTGGCCGAGAGTTTTGCCGACATCGGGTGGATTGCCTCTCAGAATCAAGACCTGCGCGATCGTTTCAATGCGATCATTGGGGGGCGATGGAGCGATCTTACCCTAGCAAGGCAGAAGGAAATTCTCAAATCCAGTTTTATCGAACGACCTGACATACTCAAGATGGTTATTGATGCCTACTGCTCTGCAGACAGGCAAGCCTATGATTTTGATAACGATCCCGCTGGTGAAGTGATTTGGTATCGAACATCGAAAACAGTGGCCCAGGAAGTTCCGCTGCAATTAGCCCTTTCTGACAACCCCACACAGAGCGAAGTCGAAACCGTAGTACAAAAAATCTGCGAGCATTTCAGAACACTTCTGGAAGACAACCAGCTCTGCAAATTACTGTATGACGGTGAGGGCAAAAAGAAGCATGAGTCCGCCGCGCAACTCCTATTCTTCGGGGTTGCCTCAGCTTATTGCGAGGCAAACAATCTTGACCTATCGCCGGAGAGCGACGCGGGGCGAGGCCCAGTCGATTTTAAGGCAAGTCGCGGGTATCGCGAAAAGGTGGTTGTCGAGATCAAGCTCACCACCAATCAAAATCTTGTATCAGGTTTTCTCAATCAATTGCCGATCTACCAGAAGGCGGAGAATGCTCCGAAGGGCGTATATTTGGTAGTGCACAACGGGGGATCTGAAGCAAGGCTGGACGCCCTACTTAAGGAATCGGCTAGCGCCGGCAACGCCGCCCCGAGAGTAATCGTTGTTGACGGCATACCAAAAGTATCCGCAAGCAAAGCGAAATCACGGGACTAACAGCCATTAGCCACCTAAATTTTCTAACGAGCCAATAGAATGAGGATTTCCAGCGAAGAAGATGCGTGGCGCTATTTGGAGCGCTATTTGGAAACAGGGGATGCAACGAGGCCACTCTTCGAGAACTGGCCCACGATGTCCATTATTATTAGGGGCGAGGATTATCTTGGCAGCATCACCGCCTCTCAAATGGATGCATTCCTGGAATTCCAGAAGACACTGAATCGTGCTTATGCCGCCATTTCTCGCGGCCACTTCGATGGACGCTATCTTTCGGATGAAGAGGAAGAGGAACTCGTATTACGCACCGAAGTTCGTGAAGGTAGCTCTATCTTTGAAACCGACCTCTCCCCCTTTGTCAAAGCGTTGTCAATGGTGGTTTCAACAGCAAGCCCGACTGAGGTGATTGTCGCAGCCGTGCTAATCCCACTAGTACTCACATCCCCTATTGTTGTAAAGAGCTTTTTTGAAGGCCGTGCGCGTGAACTGGAGTTGAAGAACCAGCGCGCCCTTATCGATGCACTCGCCAGTCGAAATGCAGAGGAAACGGAGCAAGGCAAGACCTATCAAAAAGTCCTAAGAAAGCTGTCAAGAAAATTCCCGGCTCTAGAAGGAATGGTTCCTCAGCTTCGGCGAGCCCAACTCACTCTCCTTACATCGCTCCAGGATGCGGACACGGCACAGATCAACGGCGTAACCATCTCACGCGACGAAATTCTCGACCTCAGCCAGAGGCGCCCCAAGAAGTCGAGGAGGCCACATGATTTGCGCGAAGAAATGGTTATCACGAGTATGCAGAAAAAAGAGAACATCTACAGCCTAGGTCTAGCAAGCGAGCACAAGGCCGTAATTGCAAAGCTCTACGCTGACCAATTCTCTGCATTCAAAATCGGAAGGCTCATTCACGCTTTCCAGCACTCAACTGCCGTGAATTTTGTTGTGCGCATTACCCGCACGGATCAAAGTACCTTAAAAGGCGTAGTTCACGACTTCACCGTCCCCCAACGTGGTCGACAACTTACGCGCCCCAAGGAGTAAAAGGCCCCAGATACTCAGCCCCTACAAGTCTATTGATGGCCTCGGCCAGCAATCGTGGGGGCAGCTTTCCGCTTCCATCAAGCCGACGACGACTCGAAGCATGTCAGCCTTTGATTCCAACCGCGCCCACACGCGATAGCCTATTAACTGCTTCGGACAGCAAACTTGGCGGCAATCCGTCGCTGGTCCCATAAGTGCCTGCAGCCCCACCCTCGGCGTGCCCCATCAAGGCCATGCGCACCTCCTGCGATACGCCTGCGGCCCTGCACTTGTCTGCGAACAGATGCCGCCACGAGTGGAACGCAACGTCCTTGTCCTTGATTTTGCAGACGTTGCGAATCAGCTTCCCGTATCGCTTACTGAACGCAGCGGACACGTTGCCATACTTGTCGGTCTTCACTGGTAGCAGCGGCCCCTCCGGCAGCGCCTGCGCCCATGACCAGAAGTGTGACAGCTCCCGATGCAGCGGCACCCAGCGGCGACTTCCTGCGTTCTTCAGCGTCATGGGAATTCCGGGGGCGTGCTCGCCCTCGTCAGTGATGCGAATGCCCTGCACGCCGTCGCGCTCTATCAGGTCGCATCGGCGTAGCTGGTGAAGCTCGTTCAGTCGCGCCCCCGTCCACTTCGCCAACCTGGGCAACCAGTACATCGCTGGGTCGCTCTCGCACATCCCTGCCGTGGCAGCCATCACCTCCTCCGCCTGCTCGGGGCTGTACGGCTTACGCAGTTCAACGGCACGCTTTGGCGGCGGTAGCTCTGCGCCCTCCGCATGATTGCTTTCGATCATGCCCCGCCCTTTGGCAATCCCTAGCAGCAGGCGGATGAAGCCCAGCTTCTTGTTCGTGGTGGCGATGCTGTTACCGGTCTCTATCCAGCCGTCACGCACGGCAACGATGCTCTGCCGGGTAATGATGCGGATGTCAGGGTCGTTGGCCTCTCGCACAGCACGGGTCACAGCGTCCACAGTCTTTGCCGTGGGTTGCCTGTCTCGTCGCCAGATCGGAATGAGGGTGGATAGCTGGGTCCCGCTGCGCTTGGTGGTCGCTGGAGAGGTGCCGGGTCCGTCAGCGCTCACAGAAGCAGTAGGACGCGGCAGGGGTACTGCGGAATGTTCTAGGATTGGTGCGCCCCGCTTCAGACTGAATTCATCGTCAAGCTGCACAGCAGCGCGCAATGCAAGTCGTGCTGCAGTAGCCCGTTCTCTGGTGCGAAGGCTGTAGATGATCTCTCGCTTGCCGTAGATGGCAACGAGGTCAGTGGGGATTTTCTTGCGGAAGTAGTAGGTGCCGTTTCGGCGGGTGATGTGCATCGCTGACTCTCCCTCGGTGTAAGTGACACGCGGAAGGTGCAGCGGTGTAAGACTGTCTCTTAGCGGATTCCCCAGCCCCCTCAAGGGCTGGGGTCCACATTCGCCATTACTGGCGGAGACGGAGGGATTCGAACCCTCGATCCAGGTTTTGGCCCGGATGCTCCCTTAGCAGGGGAGTGCCTTCGACCTCTCGGCCACGTCTCCCAAACTTGCGTTGTGCGAGGGAGGCCGCACAACGAAGCGCGTATTCTAGCGAGGCTGCATCAACTGGTCAATGAAATTTCGATGACCGGCCTTGCAAAAAACGATACATCCCCGCCAGAAACAAACCTCAAATCCGGATCACGCCTGATCCAGTTCGAACACCTTGTGCAGCGCGCGCACGGCGAGCTCCATGTACTTCTCGTCGATCAGCACCGAGATCTTGATTTCCGAGGTGGAGATCATCTGGATGTTGATGCCCTCTTCCGACAGCGTGCGGAACATCTTGCTGGCGATGCCGACGTGCGAGCGCATGCCCACACCCACCACCGACACCTTCGACACCTTCGGGTCGCCCGACACGCTCGCGGCGCCGATATGGCCCTTCACGTTGTCGTTCAGGATCGTCAGCGCGTGCTGGTAGTCGCCACGCGGCACGGTGAAGGTGAAGTCGGTCTTGCCGTCCACCGACTGGTTCTGGATGATCATGTCGACGTCGATGTTTGCGTCGGCGATCGGGCCCAGGATCTGGTAGGCGATGCCCGGCTTGTCCGGCACGCCCAGGACAGTGATCTTGGCTTCGTCACGGGCAAAGGCGATGCCGGAGATGACGGCTGCTTCCATTTCAGACTCTTCCTCAAAAGTAATCAGCGTGCCCGAGTGCATTTCCTGCTCGAGCGGCATCAGGGGGTCGGTCAGCGACGACAGCACGCGCGTTTTCACGCGGTACTTGCCGGCGAACTCCACCGAGCGAATCTGCAGCACCTTGGAGCCCAGGCTGGCCATTTCCAGCATTTCCTCGAAGGTGATCTGGTCCAGTTGGCGAGCGTCTTCGACCACGCGCGGATCGGTCGTGTACACGCCATCCACATCGGTATAGATCAGGCACTCGTCGGCTTCGATGGCGGCGGCAATGGCCACTGCCGAGGTATCGGAGCCGCCGCGGCCCAGCGTCGTGATGTTGCCGTCATCGTCGATGCCCTGGAAGCCCGTGATCACCACCACGCGGCCCGCGTCCAGGTCACCCAGGATACGCTCGTCATCGATCGATTCGATGCGGGCCTTGGTGTAGGCCGAATCGGTTTTCACCGGCACTTGCCAGCCGGTGTAGCTGACCGCGTTGATGCCTTCGCCGTGCAGCGCAATGGCCAGCAGCGCCACGCTGGCTTGCTCGCCAGTGGAGGCCAGCATGTCCAGTTCACGCGGATCCGGCTGCGCGGAAATTTCCTTGGCAAGGGCCAGCAGGCGATTGGTCTCGCCCGACATGGCCGAAGGCACCACGACAACGCGGTGACCGGCGCGGTGCCACTTGGCCACGCGCTTGGCGACATTCTTGATGCGTTCCGAGGAACCCATCGAAGTGCCGCCGTATTTGTGAACGATGAGAGCCATCTTCTTGTCGACGCCAGCGATTGTGCAAAGCCCTTGAAAATACACGAAGACCGCCCGCCAGGCAAGGCGGCGGCGGGGCTGGCGGTCCGGCGCGAGTGACCTGCCGGGCGCTAATCGGCCGCCTCAGGAGGCGTGCACGGTGCCTTCGCCCCAGGGCATCCACTCCACACGCCAGCGCGGCGCATGGGGCGCGTCGGCCGCCCATCGGCGATGCATGCCCAGGCCAGCCGCCATGACCAGCGTATCGCCGCTCCAGAGCAACGGCAGGTACGCCCGGCGCCAGGCGGGAATGGCGGCTTCCTGGAAGGCCTGCTTGAGCGCCCGCGCCGGGCCGCCGGGCCGCAGGACGATGCGCTCGCCGCCCGCCCTGCCCATCAGGCGTAGCGGCTGGCGCAGCACGGCGTCGGGCACGCCAAACGAGTCGTCGCGCGTGAAATGCAGCGCTCCACGCCATGCGGGAACGACCAACCGGGCCTCGCCCTGCCAGTCAAACGCGAACGGTGCCGGCGCGGTCCGCAGGACGGCATGACAGGCCAGCACCTTGTCGCGGAATCGCCTGAGCACCAGCCCGTCATGCGCGATCGCCGGCTCGCCGCCATCGTGCTCGATCAGTTGCGCGCGCATCGCGGCCAGCCGTGCGGTGGATGGCGCCTGCGCGCCAAGATCGCGCAACCAGTGGCGTAGTACGCCGTCTGCCTGATCGGCTGGCAGCGCTCGCAGGCCAGCGAGATCGAGCTCCGAGAGCGTCTCCGGGTCTCGGCCGGGGCCCGCCAGCGCGGCGAGTTCGCGTACGGCCAGCGCATCGAGCAGACTGGCCGCCTGTCCGAAGTGCGCGGCAGCCTGCGTCACGCTGCCATACAGCGCCGGAAACGCCTGCAGCAGCGCCGGCAGTTGGGCGCGCAGCGCATTGCGGGCATAGCGGGGGTCGGTGTTGGACGGATCGTCGATCCATTGCAACTGCTGTGACTGGCAATAGGCGTCGATGTCCGCGCGAGGCACCTCCAGCCACGGCCGCAGCAGTTGCACATCACCCTGCCCGTCCAGCGGCCGTTGCGCTGGCATGCCGGCCATGCCGGCCACACCGGTGCCGCGGAACAGCCGCAGCAGCACGGTTTCAACCTGATCGTCGCGATGGTGGGCGAACAGCAGCAGGCCAGCCCCCTGCGCGCGGCACATGCGGCCGAGCGCCTCATATCGGGCGCGGCGCGCGGCGGCCTCGATCCCCTCGCCCGCCGCAGCCTGTACCGTCACGCGCTCACTGACGAGCGGCACCTGCCAGTCGCGGCACAATGACTCGCAGAACCGGTCCCAGTCATCGGCCTGCGCCTGCAGACCGTGATGGATATGCAGCGCGACCACGCGCGCCGGTGGCGAGACGCCGGCGACGGCCGCGCACGCGGCGTGCAGCAGCGCGACCGAATCGCGTCCGCCCGAGAGCGCCACGGCAACGGTCGGCGGTGCGCCGCTGCCAGAAACAACAAAGGCCGCACCGGCCTGGAGAGCCTGTGCGACCTTGTCGGTCAGGCGCGCGGTCAGTTGCGCGGGCACGGGATCGGGTGTCCCGTCTCGCGCATCATTCCGGAGCGCCGGTTTCCTTGAACTTGCCATAGGCCATCAGGCGCTCGTGCCGGCGTGCCTGCAATTCCTTCACGCTCATGCCCTGGAACTGGCGCAGCGATTCGGCCAGCGTGCGCTTGAGCATGGTGGCCATCGCCTTCGGATCGCGGTGCGCGCCGCCGAGCGGCTCGTTCACGATCTTGTCGATCAGGCCCAACGCCTTCAGGCGGTGCGCGGTCAGGCCCAGGGCCTCGGCCGCCTCGGGCGCCTTCTCGGCGGTCTTCCAGAGGATCGACGCGCAGCCTTCCGGCGAGATCACCGCGTAGGTGGCGAATTGCAGCATCTGCACCACGTCGCCCACGGCAATCGCCAGCGCGCCGCCGGAGCCGCCCTCGCCGATGATGGTGGCGATCAGGGGCACCTTCAGGCCGGCCATCACATAGAGGTTGTGACCGATGGCTTCCGACTGGCCGCGCTCTTCCGCGTCGATGCCCGGAAATGCGCCCGGGGTATCCACGAAGGTGAAGATAGGCAGGCCGAACTTGTCGGCCAGTTCCATCAGGCGCTTGGCCTTGCGGTAGCCCTCGGGCTTGGACATGCCGAAGTTGCGCAGCGCGCGCTCCTTGGTGTCGCGGCCCTTCTGGTGACCGATCACCATGCACGCCTGCCCATTGAAGCGGGCCAGGCCGCCTACGATCGACAGGTCGTCCGCGAAGGCGCGGTCGCCGTGCAACTCATGGAAGTCGGTAAAAATCTCCCGCACGTAGTCCAGGGTGTAAGGACGCTGCGGGTGGCGGGCGATCTGCGCAACCTGCCACGGGCTCAGGTTTGCATAGATGTCCTTGGTGAGCTGCTGGCTCTTGCCAGCCAGCCGCGAAATCTCTTCGGAAATATCAACAGCCGAATCGTCCTGCACAAAGCGCAGTTCTTCGATTTTTGCCTCGAGCTCGGCGATCGGCTGCTCGAAATCCAGGAAGGTGGTTTTCATAGAAACACGGACCTGTCTGTGAAGGGGCGGATTCTACCGGAAAAAAACCGGTTTCCAACCGCCCGATAAGTTGAATTCACATCACTTTTAAATGAAATCAACACCGTCACTACCTGAAACTGCCCTGCTTCGTTCCTGTTTGTTCCTGCTTGTTCCTAATACGTCACCGGCAGCGGGTCGAGGCTGCGCCACATGTACCATGTGGCCACGGTTCGCCAGGGTTCCCAGTTGGCCGCCACCTCGCGTGCCTCGCTCCGGGTGACAGGTTCGCCACTGAAATAGTTGGCGGAAATCGCGTTGATGAGCCCTACGTCATCCAGCGGCAGCACGTTCGGCCGCATCAGATTGAACATCAGGAACATCTCTGCCGTCCAGCGTCCGATGCCGCGAATCTGCGTGAGTTCGGCGATCACCGCCTCGTCGTCCATGCCGGTCCATTCATTGACGTGGACGCGTCCGGCCTTGAAATGCTCTGCAAGGTCGATGATGTATTCCGCCTTGCGTCTTGACAGGCCGCAGCCGGCCAATGTCTCCGGACCCGCTTTCAGGAACTGCGCCGGCGTCAGGCGCGGGCATGTCGCGACCAGGCGCTCCCAGACCGACTGCGCGGCCTTGACGGAAATCTGCTGGCCGACCACCGAACGCGCCAGCGTGATGAAGGGATCACCGCGCGAGATCAGGTGCGCGGGACCGTAGGTGGGGATCATCTTGCGCAGGATGCGGTCGCGCTTCATCAGGTCGGCGCAGGCCTCGTCCCAGAAGGCCGGCCGCACGGCGTCGATGACCGTTTCCACCGGCAGTGGCACCGCGTTGGCTTCCGGCAGCACAGGCTTGCCGCCCTTTGCCGCCGCCTTGCCTGCAGCCTTGCTCCCGGCCTTGCCTGCGTCCCTGGCGGCAACCTTGCCCGCCACGCTCGCTGTCGTCTTGCCCGCCGGCTTCGGCGCAGCGCGGGTCGTCCGGCTGACCTTCTCCGGCGCGGGCGCGGGCGACTTTGGCTTGCGCGCGGCAGCGTTCAAGCACGCCTCCACTCGGTCGCACCGCCCGGCTTGTCCTCGAGCACCACGCCGGCGGCAAGCAGGTCGGCACGGATCCGGTCGGCTTCCGCGAAATTGCGCTCGGCCTTCGCGGCCTTGCGGGCGGCGATCTGCGCCTCGATCTGCTCCGCGGTGGGACCATCGGTCACCTTGCCGCCTTGCAGGAACGTGTGCGGATCGCGCTCGAGCAGGCCCAGCGTGCCGGCCAGGGCCTTCAGCTGGCGCGCCGCCACGGCGGAACCCGTGCGATTGACCTCGCTGGCCAGATCGAACAGCACCGACATCGCGATCGGCGTGTTGAAGTCGTCGTTCATCGCCTCGGCAAAGCGCTTTGCGTGCGGCTCGTCCCAGTCCACCGCGCAGCCACCTGGCTGCGTTTCCTTGAGCGCCGTGTACAGGCGCGTCAGCGCGTGGCGGGCGTCGTCCAGGTGCGCATCGCTGTAGTTCAGCGGGCTGCGATAGTGCGCGCGGAGGATGAAGAACCGCACGACTTCCGGGTCATAGGCCTTCAGCACTTCGCGGATCGTGAAGAAATTGCCGAGCGACTTCGACATCTTCTCGTCGTTCACACGCACGAAGCCGTTGTGCATCCACATGTTTACGAATGGCTTGCCGCTCGCGCCCTCGGACTGCGCAATCTCGTTTTCGTGATGCGGGAACTGCAGGTCGGCGCCGCCGCCGTGGATGTCGAAATGCTCGCCCAGCAGCGTGCAGCTCATGGCGGAGCACTCGATGTGCCAGCCCGGGCGGCCACTGCCCCATTTGGAATCCCACTTGCTCTCGGGTGGCTCCGATGCCTTGGCGGATTTCCACAGCACGAAGTCCAGCGGGTCCTGCTTGGCATCATTGGCGGAAACCCGTTCCCCGGCACGCAGGTCCTCCACCGACTTGCCGGAGAGCTTGCCGTAGCCCTCGAACTTGCGCACCGAGTAGTTCACGTCGCCATCCGTTGCCTGATAGGCCAGGCCATTGGCCTCGAGCTTTTCGATCAGGTTGAGCATCTGCGGCACGTAATCCGTGGCGCGGGGCTCGTAGTCGGGGCGGATGATGCCCAGCGCGGCGGCGTCCTCGTGCATGAACTGGATGAAGCGCGTGGTGAGCTCGCCGAGCGTCTCGCCGTTTTCCGCGGCGCGACGGATAATCTTGTCGTCGATGTCCGTGATGTTCTGCACATACGTCACATCGTAGCCGGCGGTGCGCAGCCAGCGGTGCACCATGTCGAACACCACCATCACGCGCGCGTGGCCCACGTGACAATAGTCGTACACCGTCATGCCGCACACGTACATGCGGACCTTGCCGGGTTCGATTGGCACGAAGAGCTGCTTCTCACGCGCAAGCGTGTTGTAGATGTTCAGTTGCTGCATGAAACGATGTGAGTAGTTGAGGCGGCGCCATGGGCGTGCCGCGAGGATCCCGGCCGCCGTGACGCCGCGGGCCATGGCGTGCGGGCCCCATATCTTACCGGAAGCCCCCGCACCGGGTGGCGGCCCGGTGCGCGTGGCCGCTGCCGGGCGCACCGGCCGGCCCACGGACCTGAGCGGCGACCCGTACTGCGACCTGTACTGCACGCCTCGCCGCTTTGCTAGAATGCCGCGGAGTATAACGGACCGCCCTTACATGAGCCTGCTTCTGCCCACCCCGACGATTGCCTCTTCCCGCCGCGATGGCACCCTTTCCGCGCTGGCGGGCGCGCTGGCCGTGACTGCCGCGCTGATGGCCGCGCCGGCGTTCGCGCAGAACGGCCCGCTGTCGCTGGCGGCGCCGGCTGCACCGCCGACCGGTCCGCGCTCCGCCGACCCGGGCATGGTGCCGGCCGAAAAGGCCGTCAAGGAAAAACGCTACACCGATGCCGTGGCGGATTTCGACCGCGTGCTGGCCACCAATCCGCGCAACGCCCAGGCCCGGTTCCAGCGCGCGTGGTCGCTGGCGCAAGCCGGCCGCGAGGACGAGGCCATCAAGGCCTTCTCCGACATGGCGCAGGACTTTCCGGAACTGCCGGAACCGCATAACAACCTGGCGCTGCTCTATGCCAAGCGCGGCGACCTGAAGCGCGCCGAGGCCGAGCTGCTGGCCGCTCTCGACGCCAAGCCGGATTACGCCGTCGCCTACAGCAACCTGGGCGATGTGTACCGTCGCCTGGCCGAACAGGCGTATGGCGAAGCAGTGCGCCGCAATCCGGGCGATGCGCGCGCAGCCGGCAACCTCCGCCAGCTTCAGCCGGACGGCGCCACGCCGTCCGCCACGACACCGGCCACCGCGCCCGCCGGCAAGGCATCCGGAACCCCTGCGTCGCGCAGGGCGCCGGCCAGCGCGCCGGCTGCCCGCTGAGGTCCTCCCTCTTTTGTTCACCGCCGGTAACGCATCGGGTAAGCGTCGCCGGCTGCCTATCCCGCAACACGGAGTTCAGACATGACCATTTCCCGCCGCATCGTCCTGGCCGGCCTGATGGCCGCGGCCACCGCCTTGTCCCCGCTTGCCGCCATGGCCCAGGGGGCCAGCCCGGCCGCCGCGCAGAAGAACGAGCGCGTGCAATTTGTCACGAACGCCGGCAAGTTCACCGTGGAGGTCTACCCGGATGCCGCGCCCAAGACCGTCGCCAACTTCATGGAATATGTGAAGAGCGGCTTCTACAGCGGCACGATCTTCCACCGTGTGATCAACGGCTTCATGGTCCAGGGCGGCGGCTTTGACCGCGACATGAAGGAAAAGCCGACGCGCGCGCCGATTCCGCTGGAGTCCCAGAACGGCCTGAAGAACAAGACCGGCACGATCGCCATGGCCCGCACTGCCAATCCGAACTCCGCGGCCGCCCAGTTCTTCGTCAATGTGGTGGATAATCCGAACCTCGACTACCCGCAGCCGGACGGCAACGGATATGCCGTATTCGGCAAGGTGGTGGAAGGCATGGATACGATCGAGAAGATCAAGTCCGCACCCACTACGGCCTACGGCCCGATGCGCAATGTGCCGGCCACGCCGATCGTGATCGAGTCGGCCACTGTCGTCAAATAACATCCGAACACAACCGCCCACCGAACAGAGGTAAGCCATGAGCAAGGTACAACTCCACACCACCCAGGGTGTCATCACCATCGAACTCGACGCCGAAAAGGCGCCGAAGTCCGTCGAGAACTTCCTGTCGTACGTGCGCAAGGGCCACTACGACAACACGATCTTCCACCGCGTGATCAAGAACTTCATGGTCCAGGGCGGCGGCTTCGAGCCGGGCATGAAGCAGAAGGACACCGATGCGCCGATCGAGAACGAAGCCGGCAACGGCCTGAAGAACGACCGCTACACCGTGGCGATGGCCCGCACCAACGCGCCGCACTCGGCCACGGCCCAGTTCTTCATCAACGTGGTGGACAACGACTTCCTGAACTTCAGCTCGCCCACACCGCAAGGCTTTGGCTATGCCGTGTTCGGCAAGGTCGTGGAAGGCACCGATGTGGTCGACCAGATCAAGGCCGTGCGCACCGGCAGCTCGGGCTTCCACCAGGACGTGCCGCTGGAAGACGTGGTGATCCAGAAGGCCGTGGTGGTCGAGTAAGCCTCGCCCGCGCCTGTTTCCCCGTTTGCGGCATGCCTTTCGTCGTGACCAGACACCTTCGACCCGCATGACCGCATCCGCCCGCACGCCGGCGGCCGCACCGATCCCGGTGCAGGCGCCGGCGTGGTTCATTTCCGACCTCCACCTCACGCCCGGCATGCCACGCACGCTGGCCGCGTTCCGGCGCGTGCTGGACCGTGCCGCGCAAGACGCGCGCGCGCTGTTCATCCTGGGGGACTTTTTCGAGTTCTGGGTGGGTGACGAGGAAACCGCCTCGCCATTCGCCGCCGGTGTGGCCGCCGCACTTCGCCAGCTGGCTGAAGCAGGCGTGCCGGTGTACCTGATGCACGGCAATCGCGACTTCCTGCTCGGCCGGCGATTTGCCGCCGCCGCGGGCGCGACGCTGCTGCCCGACCCCACCGTGATTGAATGTGCCGGCCTGCGCGTGGTGCTGAGCCATGGCGACATGCTGTGCACCGACGATGAACGCTACATGCGGTTCCGGCGCTGGACGCGCAGGGGCTGGGTGCAACGACTGTTCCTGATGCTGCCGCTGTCGTCCCGGCTGGCCGTGGCGCGCCGCCTGCGCGCGGACAGCGAGGCCGGCCGCGCCCGCCAGCTGGCAAATGCCGACGCCATGCCACCCACCTATGGCGATGCCACGCCATCGGCCGTATCCGCCCTGCTGGAGGCCAGCAACGCCACCGCACTCGTCCATGGACACACCCACCGCCCTGCCCGCCACGAGCACGACGACCGTGTGCGCTGGGTGCTGACCGACTGGGACCTCGACGGCCGCCATCCGCGTGCCGCGGCGCTGCAGCTCGACGCGGACGGCTTCACCGTCCTGCCGCAGACCGACTGACGGCAGACTGACGATGCGCCGGCCAGCCTGCCAGTCCCTTACTTCATCAGCTTCCGTAGCTCGCTCGCGTCGAAGCGGTCGTTTGGCGTGTTCTCGAGATGCTCGCCGAGCCGGTCGAGTGCGGCCAGCACGGCCTCGATGCGGTCATGCTGTTTGGCCGCGTTGTCGATCAGGCTCTTGAGCGCCAGCGACACCGGATCATCCGCATTCGGCGTGATGCCGTAGGCCGAGAATTCCTGCTTCGCACCCTGCTGCTGCGTCGGCGCATCGGGCATGATGATGCGCGCCGGGATGCCGACCGCGGTCGCACCAGGCGGTACCGGCTTGAGCACGACGGCATTGGAGCCCACGCGCGCGCCATCGCCCACGACGAAGCCGCCCAGCACCTTGGCGCCGGCGCTGACCACCACCCCCGCGCCCAGCGTCGGATGCCGTTTCTGCCCCTTGTAGAGCGACGTGCCGCCGAGCGTGACGCCCTGGTAGATCGTGCAGTCGTCGCCGATCTCGGCAGTCTCGCCGATCACCACGCCCATGCCGTGATCGATGAACACGCGGCGGCCCATCCTGACTGCCGGGTGGATCTCGATGCCGGTCAGGAAACGCGACCAGTGCGAGATCCAGCGCCCCAGCCAGCGAAGGCCGCCGCGCCAGCACGCATGGGCCACGCGGTGGAACACCATGGCGTGCAGGCCGGGATAGCAGGTCAGGACTTCCAGACGACTGTGCGCGGCAGGGTCGCGCAGCATGATCGTGTCGATATCTTCCTTCAGGCGAGTGAACATCTTTGTCGTGTCGTGTTGCCGGGCCGTGCGCCGCACACCGCTGCGCGGGGCGCGCATGCGTGTGAACGGTCGCCGGTGCGGTCATTGGCCGGAGGTACGGCTGGGGGACGGCCGGATCGTGCGGGAGCAGGGAGTGTAAGAGATTCAGGCGTCTGCCGCCGGCCCCTGATGCCGTCAGGGACTTTGTTGTTGATCCGGCTTCAACATCGTGCCGGCGCACACGCGCGGGCCAGCGCCTTCGCCGGCAGGGAGACTGCCGGGAATGCGAACCTGCCTTGCGTGCCATGCGCCGCGAAAATTGCCACGGTGTCACCGATCCTTTTTACTTTTCTCGCCAGGCCGAGCCGGGGCCGTCGTGTCGTCACCCGGGTCCGGCAAATCTGCGTCGCCTGCGTGTTTCCCACCATCGCCCGCCAGCATCATGCGCCGGGCGATGCCTCGCAGGATATTGACCTCTTCGCGCTCCAGGCCGCTGCGCGCAAACAGGCGTCGCAGGCGCGACATCAGCTTGCGCGGATTGGCCGGATCCAGGAAGCCGATGGCCGCCAGCCCGGCCTGCAGATGACCGAACATCGACTCGATCTGCTCCGCCGTGGCGGGCTCACCAGAATAGCCGATATTCCCCAGCCCGTCCGCCGGCGCCCCTGCGGCCTCCAGCTCGTCGAGCAAGGTCAGCCGCATCTCATAGGCGATCAGTTGCACGGCCTGCGCAAGGTTCAGGGACGCATAAGCGGGATTGGCCGGAATATGCGTGACGGCCGAGCACCGCTCGACGACGTCGTTCGGCAGGCCGTAGCGCTCGTTGCCGAAAACGAAGGCGATGACGTTATCGGCGCCAGCGGCAAGCACCGCCCGGACTTGCGCCACGGCCACGCGCGGCATCAGCCGGGGCGGACCGAATTCGCGCGGACGCGCCGTCATCGCCACGGTGAAGGCCGTGCCGGCCAGCGCGGACTCGATGTCATGGACGATCCGTGCGCCCGCCAGTACGTCGTCGGCACCGCTGGCCATCGCCACCGCTTCGGGATGGTTGCGCACGTCGGGCTCGCGCGGCGATACCAGCACCAGGCTGCCCGGTGCGTCACCAAAGCCCATGGTCTTCATCGCCCGGGCGACCGAGCCGACATTGCCCGGGTGACTGGTTTCCACCAGCACCACACGCACACGCGAAAAAATGATAGATGCATCACTTTTTGGGGCGGATGAACTGGCAGGCATGGCCTGGTCTGTGGGGCCGGTGAACTTGTCGATCATGTGAAGCACTCCATCTGCGGTGATTGTTGCCGCCGACTCGTGCGGTGGGCCGGGTTCCTATACAATGCAGCCTTCAAATTTGTTGGCGCGGCGCTTCTTGCTGCCAGCGCGCATGCCCGGGTCCTGATCCGGTGCCTTGCGCGGCAACTTGGCGACGCCCCTCGTTCTTCTACAATTCGTTGTGTTGTCCGGCCGGATCGGGGCTTGTCCGCGCGCATTCGCCATTGCCTGGCGATCATTGCCGCGCGCCGCCCCCGCCCTGCCGCCTGGAGAGATTCATGCATCCGATGCTCAATATCGCCGTCAAGGCGGCCCGCAAGGCGGGTTCCATCATCAACCGCGCGTCCATCGACGTCGATCTGGTGCGCGTTTCGCGCAAACAACACAACGATTTCGTGACCGAAGTCGATCGTGCAGCGGAAGCGGCGATCATCGAGATCATCCGCACCGCCTACCCCGAGCACGCCATTCTAGCGGAAGAGTCCGGCCAGTCCTGGACCGAGGACGATGCCGAGCACGAGTACACCTGGGTCATCGACCCGCTCGACGGCACCACCAATTTCATCCACGGTTTCCCACAGTACGCGGTTTCCATCGCCCAGTTGCACAAGGGCGTGCCGGCGCAAGCCGTGGTCTACGACCCCACCCGTGACGAACTGTTCACCGCCAGCAAGGGCGCCGGCGCGTTCCTGAACAACCGCCGTATCCGCGTGACCCGCCGCGACAAGCTGGCCGATTGCCTGATCGGCACCGGCTTCCCGTTCCGCGACCTGGAGGGCGTGGAGGAATACCTGGAAATGTTTGCGCTGATGACGCGCAGCTGCGCAGGCCTGCGCCGTCCGGGCGCCGCCGCGCTGGACCTGGCCTATGTAGCCTGCGGCCGCCTGGATGGGTTCTTCGAACGCGGCCTGAAGCCGTGGGACATGGCCGCCGGCATGCTGCTGATCACCGAGGCCGGTGGCCTGGTCGGCAACTACGCGGGCGAGGCCCGTCAGATGGAGCAAGGCGAAGTGCTGGCGGGCAACCCGAAGGCCTTCGCGCAGATGGTGCGCCTGCTGTCGCCCTACTCGCTCGACAACACCAAGCCGGCCACCAGGATCTGATAATCGGATCGCTGGCACACCCGCCAGCCGGCCACGCGAAACAGGCGCCATGGGCGCCTGTTTTCATTGGCGAGAGCCAAGTGGCGAGAGCCCTTTCTACCAGCTCCGCGCCTGCACGCGCCGTTCATTGTGCGTCTTAGCTGCCAGTATCGAGCGTGCAACCCTGCGGCAGGAACGACGGCTTGAAATCGGCGCTGCCACCTCGTACCGCGCACGTCCAGTCGCCAGTAGCCCGGCGCCCCACCGTGATCCGCGTGCCGGTGACGGCGGGGTGCACGTCGCCATTCAGCAGGACAACGATAGCGCCCGACCCATCGGCGCCAAACACGAATGTATTCGGCGTGGTGGTCTGCGAGGACTGTATATAGCCCAGCGTACCCGCGGGATCCGGAAACAGGAACACCCCATGCTGCAAGCGCTCTTCCACCGGGATCTTGTACGCCGAGGCCTCCCAGAGCGCCCGCGAGATCTGCGACTTGACCACGTAGTCCTGATACTGCGGGATGGCCAGGGCCGCCAGGATGCCAATGATCGCCACCACGATCATCACCTCGATCAGCGTAAAGCCCGCGCGCAACGCGCGCTGCAGTTCCGTCCGTCTTGTTGTCATCGGCGCCCCGTTTTGTTGTATCGCACCGGCCGGTGCTCTCCTGCGCTCCCCCCTCTCCTATCCAAATGGCGTGCCAGCCCGAAAACGGCACGGAAGTGCCAATAAGTGACATTTTTTGGTCGATTCGTCACTTCGGCAGCGGCCCGGCTGACAAAGTTGCAGCCACGGGACCCGGGCACTGACAAATCTCGTCGCTTCTGCGCCTTCACTTTGAGAATCGGGCACCGGACGAGATCCGGCCAAGGGCCGTACAGTCGGAACCCGTACCCGACGTGCCTCGGTGAGATGTATCCGAGCGAAAATTGAGACCGTAGCGCAGGAGGACGGCCGGGCTGGCAGTAAAATGCCGCTTTGCGCCGCGGCGGGGTGACACACCCCGCTGGCGGCAACCGATATACCGGCGGCCCGGGCAGCGGCCGCCCGAGAGGAATGCATGTCCGTAGAAGCCCTTTCCACCCAAGGCGAACCCACCGACGCCACCCATGACGACAGCGCAGCCCCGGCCGCCCATGACGTGACGGACGCGCCGCAACCTGCGCCCAAGGGCTCCGATACCCGGCGCGGCGCGCCGGAGAAGCACACGCCCATGATGCAGCAGTACCTTCGCATCAAGGCCGATCACCCCGACACGCTGTTGTTCTACCGGATGGGTGACTTCTACGAACTGTTCCACGACGATGCGGAAAAAGCGGCAAGGTTGCTCGACATCACGCTGACCTCGCGCGGGCAGTCGGGTGGCGTGCCGATCCGCATGGCCGGCATCCCGTTTCATTCGGTGGACCAGTACCTCGCCAAGCTGGTCAAGCTCGGCGAGTCCGTGGCGATCTGCGAACAGATCGGCGATCCGGCAACCAGCAAGGGGCCGGTCGAGCGCAAGGTCGTACGCATCGTCACGCCCGGCACGTTGACCGACGCCGCGCTGCTGCCAGACAAGGTCGACACCTTCCTGATGGCCGTACACCAGCAGACCACGCGCCGCGGCGTCAGCAAGACCGGCCTCGCATGGCTCAACCTGGCCAGCGGCGAACTGCGGCTGATGGAATGCGAAGCCGCACAGCTAAGCCGTGAACTCGAACGGATCCGTCCCGCCGAATTGCTGCATGCGGACGGCATCGACCTGCCCGCGCTGGCTTGCGCGCGCACGCGACTGCCGGAATGGCATTTCGACCAGGACGCCGGCACGCGCCGCCTGCGCGAACAGATCGGCGTGGCCAGCCTGGAGCCCTTCGGCTGCGCGGGGCTGGGCGCGGCGCTCGGCGCAGCGGGTGCGCTGCTGAACTATGCCGCTGCCACACAGGGCCAGTCCCTGCGGCACGTGCAGGGCGTTACGGTGGAGCGCGAGTCTGAGTTCGTCGGGCTCGACTCGGCCACGCGCCGCAACCTGGAGCTGACCGAAACGCTGCGCGGCGGCGAATCGCCCACGCTGTTCTCGCTACTCGACACCTGCGCCACGGCAATGGGTAGCCGCGCGCTGCGTCACTGGCTCCATCACCCGCTGCGCGACCCCGCGCTGCCGCAGGCACGCCAGCAGGCCATCGGCGTGCTGATCGCACAAAGCCCGGACGCGCTGCGGGCCACGCTGCGCCGGCTGTCTGACGTGGAGCGCATCACCTCGCGGCTGGCGCTGCTGTCGGCACGCCCGCGCGACCTGTCCTCGCTGCGCGACACCTTGCGCGCGTTGCCCGACGTCAACGCCAATGTCACGCTGAGCGACGACGCGCCGCTACTGGCCCAGACCGTGGAGGAACTCGAGGTTCCCGAGGATTGTCTGGACCTGCTGGTGCGCGCCGTGGCCGAGGAACCGGCTACCGTGCTGCGCGATGGCGGCGTGATCGCACGTGGCTATGACGCGGATCTTGACGAGCTGCGCGACATTTCCGAGAACTGCGGCCAGTTCCTGATCGACCTGGAGGCCCGCGAGCGCACCCGTACGGGCATCGCCAATCTGCGCGTCGAGTACAACCGCGTGCACGGTTTCTATATCGAGGTCACCAACGGGCAGGCAGACAAGGTGCCCGACGACTATCGCCGCCGCCAGACGCTGAAGAATGCGGAACGCTACATCACGCCCGAACTCAAGGCTTTCGAGGACAAGGCGCTGTCCGCGCAGGATCGTGCGCTGGCGCGCGAGAAACAGCTCTACGAAGCCCTGCTCCAGGCACTGCTGCCACATATCGGCAGCCTGCAGCGCGTGGCCGGCGCGCTGGCGCGGCTTGACGTGCTGGCGGCCCTGGCCGAACGCGCCCAGACGCTGGACTGGACGCAGCCCGAGCGCGTCAGCGAAAACGTGATCGACATCGTGCAGGGCCGGCACCCGGTGGTGGAAGGCCAGCTTGCGGCGGAGTCGGTGGCCTTCATCGCCAACGACTGCCAGCTCACCGAAGCGCGCAAGCTGTTGCTGATCACCGGCCCGAACATGGGCGGCAAGTCGACGTTCATGCGCCAGACCGCGCTGATCGTGCTGTTGGCCTGCGTGGGTGCCTGGGTACCGGCCCGCCGCGCCGTGATCGGCCCCGTGGACCGCATTTTCACCCGCATCGGCGCGGCCGACGACCTGGCAGGCGGACGCTCCACGTTCATGGTCGAGATGACGGAAGCCGCCGGCATCCTGCACCACGCCACGCCATCGAGCCTGGTGCTGATGGATGAAATCGGCCGTGGCACCTCGACCTTCGACGGCCTCGCGCTGGCGTGGGCGATCGCGCGGCACCTGCTGTCCCACAACCGCAGCCACACGCTGTTCGCCACCCACTATTTCGAACTGACACAACTGCCGCAGGAATTCCCGCAGGCGGCCAACGTGCACCTGTCGGCAGTCGAACATGGCGACGGCATCGTGTTCCTGCATGCGGTGCAGGACGGCCCGGCAAGCCAGAGCTATGGCCTGCAGGTGGCGCAGCTGGCCGGCGTGCCGCAGCCGGTGATCCGCGCCGCGCGCAAGCACCTGGCCTGGCTGGAGCAACAGTCGGCGGATGCCACGCCCACGCCGCAGATGGACTTGTTTGCCGCCCCGTCTACCCAGACCAACTCGCCCGATAAAGAGGATGACGAGGGTGGCATGTCATCGGGTCTGACGCCTGCCTTCTCGTCCGCCCAGGCCGCGACGCTCGAGGCGCTGGCCGATATCGACCCCGACAGCCTGACGCCGCGCGACGCCCTGGACGCGCTATACCGGCTCAAGGCCTTGACGGAGACCACGCGCACGGTATGACAGCCCTTCGCTGGTCACGGCGGGCCAAGGCAATCGTCGCGACTGGCTTCCTCTCTTGCGTCGCCTCATGCTGCGCCCTCCTCGCGGCGCCCATCGTGGCGCCCACGATGGCCCACGCCGCTCGTGTGAGCAAGGTCACGCCCTCGCCTGCGCCCGCGGTAGAGCCACTGCGCGTGGCGCTGATTGCAGACGTGCCGCAGTGGCCCGCCGCCGAGGCGGACACGGCCACGCTGTTCGAGACCATGGCCTCACGCCAGATCGACCTCGTCGTTCACGCCGGCGGCATCAAGGGCGATACCGAATCCTGCGGGGATGCCGTGCTCGCCGCGCGTCAGCGCGTATTGGACGAGGCGCCTCTGCCCGTAATCTACGTGCCGGGCGAGAACGACTGGGCCGAATGCCAGAAACCGGTCAACGGACAGTTCGATGCCGTGGAACGGCTCAACCGGTTGCGCGAACTGTTCTTCCCGGTCGATGCCACGCTTGGGCGGCAAACGCTACCCGTCATCCGGCAGTCGGACCAGGCGCTGTTCCGCAGCTATCGCGAGAATGTCAGGCTGTTGAAGGGCAACGTCCTGCTCGTGGGCCTGAACCTGCCAGGCGACAACAACCACTACCGCACGGAAGGCGGTCGCAATGGCGAATTCGAGGATCGCCGCGAAGCCAATCGCCAGTGGCTGGCCCGCGCGTTCTCCGTCGCGGCACAGCATGGTGTGGCGGGCGTGGTCTTGGTCGCGCACGGCGACCCGCAGTTCGGCAATGGCTGGGAAAAGCGTGGCAAGCCATCGCTGTTCGACGCCTTCGTGCGGCGCGGCGCGCGCGACGGCTACCTCGAATTCAAGCGTCAGCTACGCGACCTGACAGGCAAGTTCTCGGGGCAGGTATTGCTGGTCCATGCCGGGGATGGCAGCTTCAGCGTGGACAAGCCCCTGCGCGACGCCGCCGGCAAAGTCGTGGTCAACTTCACGCGCGTGGTGCTGCCAGTAGGATCGCCGTCGCAATGGACGGAGCTGATGGTGTCGCCCGGTACGAAGTCGGTGTTCCAGGTACGGCTGCAAAACGGTCCCAAGGACAACTGAACGCCGAATTGACATGGCGTCGCAATGCAACCGGGGCTGAGCCAGACCAAAAGCCGGGCCAGGATAGTCGACAGCGACGCGCCCGACGCAGGCAACAAAAAAGCCGGCAAGCTGTCGGATGACATTTGCCGGCTTTCTTGTCTGCGACGACCCATCGCAGTAGCGACCCACCGCGAGGGTGGTATCGCATATCGCTCAGAAATTGATGTCAGTGCAGCGTGCGAGGCTTGTCCTCGTCGCCGTCTTCATCTTCGTCGACGACCTCCACACCCGATGCGCCATGCGCATGGCCGTGCTCGACCTCGTCGGCCGTCGCTTCACGCACTTCCGATACCTTCAGCCAGAAGCGCAGCGCCATGCCTGCCAGCGGGTGGTTGCCATCGAGCACCACCTTGTCCTCGGCCACATCGGTCACCGTGTAGATGATGGAGTCGTCATCGTCGCCGTCCTCGGGCACACCCTCGAACTGCATGCCGACTTCCAGCGGCTCCGGAAAGCGGTTACGCGGCTCCACCTTCACGAGATCGGCGTCATAGTCGCCAAACGCTTCTTCGGGTTCCAGCTGCAGCTGCGTCTCGAAGCCGGCGTCGTGGCCGTCCAGTGCTTCCTCGATTTTGGGGAACGTGCCATCATACCCGCCGTGCAAATAGACCATGGGCTCGTCCGACTCTTCAATCAGGTTGCCCTGCGTGTCCGACAGCTTGTACATCACGGACACCACCGTGTTCTTAGCGATTTTCAATTCTTGACTCCATGAGCGATTCCGCATTATACGCGCAGGCTATGCCTGCGGGACCTGTTGATCCCGACGCGCCGCTCACGCTGCTCGGGGGCACGACGCCCGCGGCGTTCATGCGTGACATCTGGCACCGCAAACCCTTGCTGATTCGACAGGCAGTGCCTGGAATCGTGCCACCAGTGTCGCGGGAAGCGCTTTTCGAACTGGCCGACCACGAGGCCGTCGAGTCCCGGCTGGTGTCGTACTTTCGCAACCGCTGGAAGCTCGAACACGGGCCGTTCGCCGAAGACAACCTACCGTCACGCAAGACGGGCAAGTGGTCGCTGTTGGTCCAGGGCGTGAACCTGCACAACCAGGCCGCAGCGAACCTGATGAGCCAGTTCCGCTTCGTCCCCGACGCGCGGCTGGACGATGTGATGATCAGCTATGCCACCGACGGCGGCGGCGTGGGCCCACACTTCGACTCATACGACGTTTTCCTGCTGCAAGTATCGGGCCGGCGTCGCTGGCGCATTTCGTCACAAACGAAGCTCGACCTGATTCCAGACATGCCGCTGAAGATCCTGTCCGATTTCACCTCGGAACAGGAGTGGGTACTCGAGCCCGGCGACATGCTCTATCTGCCGCCACAATATGCGCACGACGGCGTGGCCGAGGGCGAATGCATGACTGCCTCCATCGGCTTCCGCGCTCCCGCGTACCGGGAACTGGCGGGGCATTTTCTGGCCTGGTTGTCTGAAACGGTGGAAGGCAACGAGGAACTGGATGGCCGCTACGCAGACGCAGGCGAGGCCGCCACCTCGCACCCGGCACAGGTGCCCGCAGGGCTCGCGCGCGCCGTGGCCGACCGCCTGCAGGCCATGAAATGGAATGCCGGCATGGTCTCGGAATTCCTCGGCACACACCTGTCCGAGCCCAAGCAATCTGTCGAATTCGCGGAGGTCGAAGAGATTCCGCTGCGCAAGTATGCGAAGCTGGCCCAGGCACATGGCGTGGTCCTTGCCCCGGGTTCCATTGCGCTCTACGACCGCACGCATTTCTTCCTCAATGGCGAAGCGTACGAGCCGCCTGCCCCGCTGGCGAAATGGCTGCGTCGTCTGGCCGATGCGCGACATCTGACGGCCGAGGAGGTGAACGCGTGCGCATCATTGCCAGACCTCATGGAGACATTCCATGATTGGACGCTTGAAGGCTGGCTGCAGATCGCACCGGTACGCGTGTAATAATGCGTAACAAAGAGAACCAGTAAATTTCGACTGTACACAAGGCGGGAAAACGCGGATATAATCGCCCGCTGGCTAGTACTGTGTACCACTGCATTGTCGGCACCCGGGAGAGCCTCAAATTTGCAGTTCAAGAGCGATAATTACCGGTAATTATTCATCGCCTGTTTTTCAGTTATTAAAAGTTAAAGGACGAACAAATGAAGAAGTCTCTCCTGATCGCATCCCTGCTGGCTGCTGTTGCCCTGGCCGCTTGCGGCAAGAAAGAAGAAGCCGCTGCTCCGGCCGCTGACACCGCCGCTCCGGCTGCTGCCGCCCCCGCCGCTGACGCTTCGGCTCCCGCCGCTGCTCCGGCTGCTGACGCTTCGGCTCCGGCCGCTGCTCCGGCTGCTGACGCCTCGGCTCCGGCCGCTGACGCTTCGGCTCCGGCTGCCAAGCAGTAATCGGATTCGTCCGATAAAAAAAGCCGACCTTCGGGTCGGCTTTTTTATTTCCGGTGATTTTCTCGGGCACGAACCGGATGCCGTCACTCTCCCTCGGAATCATCCGAGTCTAATTCGCGCACCCACATACGCGTGTCATTTATCCGCGTACGCGCTGCCAGTTCAGGCCTTCATCCTGGTCTGCAATCAGAATGTCGTCGAGCGTCGCACCGAGCACCGCTGCCAACGCACCAGCCGCCAGCTCACGTGTGTTGTTCTGCCGACTCAGATGCGCGGCCACCACACGCGTCAACTGCGTGTGCGCCACTTGCGACAGGATGCTTGCCGCCACCTCGTTTGCCAAGTGCCCGAAATCCCCCCCGATACGACGCTTCAACGAATACGGATAGGCCGAATTGCGCAGCATCTCCCGGTCGTGATTGCACTCGAGCACCAGCGCGTGGACGCCGGCCAGCCGTGCCGTGACATATGGCGTCTCCATACCGGCATCAGTCAGGACGCCAAGCACAGCGTCGCCATCCGACAGCACGAACTGTAGCGGCTCGCGTGCATCGTGGGGCACGGTGTATGGCCGGATCTGCAGTCCGCCGATCTCGAAGGCATGGTCGGCGCAACACACCCGCACATCGGCCGCATCGGCACCACGCATATGCGACGTCGCCAGCCACGTACCATGACTGGTGTGAACAGGAAGCTTGTGACGCGCGGCGAACGCGTAGGCGGAACCAACATGGTCGCCATGCTCATGCGTGACGAGCACGGCGTCGAGCTGGTCAGGCGCGACACCGAGGCGCTCCAGCCGTCGTGCGGTTTCGCGAATTCCGAAGCCGCAATCGAGCAATACGCGGGTGACGGTGGTGCCGTCGGCAGCCTCGATCAGCAACGAATTGCCCTCGCTGCCGCTGCCCAAAAAAGCAAAGCGCATCATTGATGCGCTCGCTGGGTGTGGCCCCCGACGGCCAGCGCCGTCGGGACCCTCTGACTGCGAAGGAAAAGCATCAGTGGAGTTGCTCGTCCAGCAGGGAAAGAATGCGCTTGCCGATCTCGGAGTTGTCCGGCTGGCCGGCATCATTCTGCACGGTCACCGTGGTGCCCGTGCCGTTGCCCTTCAGCGCCACGCGATACTTCTTCGCGGTCTTGCCGTCGTTGGGCTTGGTGAACAGCTTCGAGAAGAAACCGCGGTCGTCCACGTTGGCACGCGGATCAACGTAGCGGACGTAGTACAGGCCCTGGGCGCGGTCGCGATCTTCCACCGTGAAGTTGACGCGATCGAGCGACAGCCCGACCGAACGCCACGCGCGGTCGAACGGTTCCGGCAGTTGCAGCGCCGGCGCGCCGTTGACCTGGGCCAGGAACGACTTGCTGCTGTCGGTCGACGATGCCGCACCGGTCGCGGCGGCGGCACCGATGCCCGTGGGAGCATTGCCCGCCGGCGCGTCGGCAGCGGCGACGCCTGCCGGCGCCGGGTTCTTGGCCATCTTGTCGGCCTGATCCTTCTGCACGCCAAGGCGCTGCGCCAGGCGCGACAGGAATTCGGCTTCGAGTTCGGGATCGGCCGGACGCGGCGTCCAGACGGTGTTGGACTTGTCGATGCCCGTCAGTTGTTCCTGAGCGCCACGGTGGCTGATGAACACCTCCAGCTGGCCGTTCTGCGAACGTTCCACACGGGTACGGAACTTGTCACGCTCGGACGTCGAGTACAGGCCATCGAACACCTTGCCGATCGTATTGCGGATGATGTCCTGCGGAATCTTGGCGCGGTTTTCCGCCCAATCCGTTTCCATGATGCCGGTCTCGGGCGAGTCCTGCACCAGCAGGAAACCGGACTCCTGCCAGAAACCGCGCAGCGACTGCCACAACTGGTCGGCACGCATGCCGTTGCCGATGACGAGCCAGCGTTGATTGCCATCGCGCTCCATGCGAATGCCCTGCGAAGAGGGCAGGACGTTTTCGGAGGGGCTGGCCTCGCGGGTCTTGTTGGCCTGGCTGTAGTTCGACAGCGTGGACGTGCCGGCGGCGTCGGGCACCGTGTAACGGCGGTCGCCTTCCAGCTTGGTCAGGTCCGGCGGAATATCCAGCGAAGCAGTCTTCTTGCCCTGGGACTTGTAGTCGATCTTGTCCGGCTGCATGGCCTCGTTGATGCTGCCGCAGCCGGCGATCAGGGTCATGGCCAGCACGGGCGCGACCACGGCGGCACGGCGAACTTGGGTCGCGCCGCGACGGTTAAGCTTCTGTTTCATTGACACGTAATCCTGGTTTCAAGAAGTCGGCGAGTTGCCGCGGTTCAGCCGGAAAGGTTGGAGATCAGGCAAGCAGGCCGGCGGCGGCAAGCGCGCGGCGCACGGTGTCGTACTGCGACTCCGCCAGCGGGGTCAGCGGCAGGCGGATACCGCCTTCCATCTTGCCCATCTGTTGCAGCGCCCACTTCACCGGGATCGGGTTCGCCTCGACAAACATGGCGCGGTTCAGGTCGATCAGCTCCATGTGCAGGCGCCGGGCCGTGACGACGTCGCCCTTGAGCGCGGCGACGCACATCTCGTGCATCTTGCGCGGAGCCACGTTCGCGGTGACCGAGATATTGCCCTGGCCGCCCAGCAGGATCAGCGCAACAGCGGTGGGGTCGTCGCCGCTGTAGATGGCAAAGCCTTCCGGCGCGCCCTTGATCAGTTGCGCAGCCCGGTCGATATTGCCGGTGGCTTCCTTGACGCCGACGATGCCCGGCACTTGCGCCAGACGCAGGATGGTGTCGTTGTTCATGTCCGCGACCGTACGGCCGGGGACGTTATACAGCAGCACGGGCAGGTCCACGGCTTCCGCGATGGTGCGGAAATGGCGGTACATCCCTTCCTGGGTCGGCTTGTTGTAGTACGGAACGACCTGCAGCGACGCATCGGCGCCCACCTTCTTGGCGAAGGCGGTCAATTCGATCGCCTCGCGGGTGGAATTGCCGCCGGTGCCGGCGATGATCGGGATCCGCTTGGCGGATTGCTCGACAGCCACGCGGATGAGCTCGCAATGCTCATCCACGTTGACGGTCGGCGATTCGCCGGTGGTCCCGACGATCACGATGCCATCGGTGCCTTCCGCCGCGTGCCAGTCGATGAGGGCGCGCAGGGCCGGATAATCCAGGCTGCCATCCTCATGCATCGGGGTGACGATGGCCACGATGCTGCCGGTAATCTGTGTCATAGCTCAGGGAACTCGGAAAATCGAATAAACGGGATTGTACCGGAACCGTCAGCCGCTCCGGACACCCCCGGGATGAGGGAAAACGTCTAATTTATCAACGTGTGAAGCGCCCTCCCCGCTGACGGCCGTCTGCGCCGCCGGGTGGGCATGGCACCTACCCCAGGCCGGGCAGCCGGTAACGTGGCGGGGCGGTCTCGCCGGCGGGGCCGGTTTCCTCGCGCACGGCGCACATCCGCTGGACGAACGCCGTTTTCGGCACTTCCAGCGTGCCGTCCTCGTAACCCACTACCCGCAGCGCACCGTGCGCCACGTCGAGCAACTCGCCCGGGCGGAGCAGAAAATCCGGCCGGGACGGCTTGCCGACGGTTTCGTTACCAAATGAAAAAGTCTCGTACAGCAGCACGCCGCCGGGGGCCAGCGCCTCGAGCAAGTGCGGCCAGAGGGGCCGGTGCAAATAATTGGTCACCACGATGGCGTCGAACCGCCCGACACCGGCCAGCGGCCAGGCGCCCTGCTCAAGGTCCTCCACCCGGCCTTCAACCCCCGCTGGCAGCCCTCGCACGGCCTCCGCATCACGGTCGACGGCCAGCACCTGGAATCCCTGCCCGGCCAGCCAGACGGCATGGCGACCGCTGCCGCACGCGAGGTCGAGCACGCGTCCACCCGGACGGATCAGGTGGGCCCAGCGGGTAATCCAGGTCGATGGCGCGGCCAGTGGCGGATGGATCAGGGTCATGCGGAAAGTGAAATCAGGGCGTCGAGCCACACGCGGCGGGCGAGGTCACTGCAGCACCAGCAGGATGGGCCGCAACATCAGTTCAACGATGGCGTACAGGCCGTTGACAACCGGACGCATCCAGATCTTGGTAATCACGCCGGCAGCCACCAGCGCCAGCACGACGAAAATGCCGTACGGCTCGATCCGGCCGACGGCCGCGGCCACCCGCTGCGGCAGGAAGGCCGTCAGCACCCGTCCACCGTCGAGCGGCGGAATCGGGAACAGGTTGAAGGCGGCCACCACCAGGTTGACCAGCACGCCGGCGCGGGCCATCTCGCCCCAGAACGGCTCCTGCACACGCGCCCAGGCCAGCCCGATGGCCACCAGTGCCCAGACAAAGGCCTGCACGAGGTTGCTGGCGGGGCCGGCCAGCGCCACCCACATACCATGCCAGCGCGGGTTGCGCAGGTGGCTGAACACCACGGGCACCGGCTTGGCAAAGCCGAAGACGAACTGGCCGGCGGTCAGGAAATACAGCAGCAGCGGAACGGCGATGGTGCCGATCGGATCGACGTGGCGCACCGGGTTGAGGCTGACTCGCCCCAGCAGGTAGGCCGTGTTGTCGCCGAAAAACCTGGCCACGTAGCCGTGCGCGGCTTCGTGCAGCGTAATGGCGAACAGGACAGGCAGGGCGTAGACCGCAACGGTCTGGATAAGGGAGGAATCCATGCGGCCTATTCTACCGAGCAACCGCGCCGTCGGGCTGTCCGGTTTGTGTCAAAGCGTGGCCTCCAGCCCAAAACGTTCCACATCGCCACGGCCGGCGCGTACCAGCTCCGGCTCCCCGCTGGTCAGGTCGATCACGGTCGTCGGCTGCGCCGGGGCCGGACCGCCACACACCACGAGGTCGAGCTGCTTTTCCAGCCGGGCGCGGATCTCCGCCGGGTCGTTCATCGGCGCTTCGTCGCCTGGCATCTGCAGCGTGGCGGAAATCAGCGGCTGGCCCAGTTCCGCCAGCAGCGCCAGCGGAATGGCGTGGTCCGGCACCCGCACACCGATGGTCTTGCGTGCCGGGTGCGACAGACGCCGCGGCACTTCCTTGGTCGCTTCCAGGATGAAGACGTATGGCCCCGGCGTGGCGCCCTTGATCCAGCGGTACTGGCGGTTGTCCACGCGCGCGAAGTTGCCAAGCTCGGACAGGTCGCTGCACATCAGGGTGAGGTGATGCCGGTCGTCGATGCCGCGCAGCCGGCGCAGGCGTTCCACGGCGGTTTTATCGTCCAGCGGGCAGGCCAGCGCATAGCTGGAATCCGTGGGCAGCGCGATCAGACCGCCCTGGCGGACGATCTGCGAGGCCTGCTTGATGAGCCGTGCCTGCGGATTTTCGGGATGGATCTCGAAGTACTGGGACATGAGGCGCGGATATCGTAAAGGGAAAGCCCGGACTTACCAGTCGTGCCAGACCGGCGTCACGTCCGATGGCAGCGGCGGCAGCGTGCCGATTTCCACCCGGCCTTCGCCGGGACCATGGAAATCCGACCCGCGCGATGCCAGCAGGCCATAGTGCCGGGCCACATCGGCATAGCGGCGGAACTGGTCGGGCGTGTGGCTGCCGGTGACGACTTCCACGGCACCACCGCCCAGTTGCGTGAATTCGTCGAACAGCGCGTCGCGCTGGGTCGCCGTGTAGTTATAGCGGCCCGGGTGCGCCATCACGGCGATGCCGCCCGCGGCACGGATCCAGCCGACCGCCTCGGAGAGTCTCGACCACCGGTGCGGCACGAATCCCGGACGCCCCTCGGACAGGTATTCGCTGAACACATCGCCGATGGTGCCGCAACGGCCCTCGTCGACGAGCCAGCGGGCGAAGTGCGTGCGGGAAATCAGGTCGGGATTGCCAACGTAGCGCAACGCGCCCTCATAGGCACCCTCGATGCCGACGCGCGCCAGCGCCTCGCCGATGTCCTGCGCGCGGCGGGCACGCCCATCGCGCGTCCTGGCCAGGCCATCGACCAGTTCCGGATGGAACGGATCGATCTGCAGGCCAACGATATGCACCGTCTGCCCGGCCCACGTCACCGAGATTTCCACGCCGGGCACGTAGCGCATGCCCATCGCCTCGGCGGCGGCGCGGGCTTCCGCCTGCCCGCCCACTTCATCGTGGTCCGTCAACGCCCAGAACGCCACACCGCCCGCGTGCGCCCGGGCCGCGACGTCGCGCGGCGACAGCAGCCCGTCGGATACGGTGGAGTGGCAGTGCAGATCGGCGTTGATGGCGTGAGGGTTTTTCATGGCCCTTATTCTACTCCCGACGGTCAGCCCGCGGGGCCGCGGGAGTGAAGAGAAAGCGGCCCTCGCCGGGCCCGGCGATAGCCCTCCCGGCAACGCTGGCGCGTCCGGATTGCGCCGCCCTGCAAGGTATGATGGGGCCTTGTTCCGTTCCCCCCTTGCGGTGCGCCGCCGCGCCGCACCCTGCCGCCATGTCGACCACGCCCGCCACCGCCACCCATCCCGAAACCATCCAGACCGATGTGCTGATCGTCGGTGCCGGGCCGGTTGGCCTGTTTGCCGCATTCCAGGCAGGCGTGCTGGGGCTGAAGTGCGAACTGATCGACGTGCTCGACCGCGCCGGCGGCCAATGCACCGAGCTGTATCCCGAAAAGCCGATCTACGATATTCCCGCCGTGCCGGGCTGCCTGGCGCAGGACCTGGTGGACCGCCTGCTCGAGCAGTGCGCGCCGTTTGCGTTCCCGATGCACTTCAGCCAGCGCGCCGACGGTCTCGGCGAGACCGCAAACGCCGACGGCCATCCCCGCATGCTCGTCACCACGGATGCCGGCAAGCGCTTCGATGTCGCCGCCGTGCTGATCTGCGCCGGCGCCGGCGCCTTCGCACCGCAACGCGTGGCGCTGCCCGAGGCCGCCGCGCTGGAAGACCGCCACCTGCACTATGCGGTGCGCGATGTCTCGCGCTTTGCCGGCAAACGCGTGATCGTGGCCGGCGGCGGCGACTCCGCGCTGGACTGGGCGCTGGCGCTGCGCAAGGTGGCCGCGCGCGTCACGCTGCTGCATCGGCGCGACGGGTTTCGCGCGGCGGATCACTCGGTGGCGTCGATGCGCGCTGCAGTGGAAGCCGGCGAGATGGATTTCGTGATTGGCATGCTGGGCAGCCTGCAGACCGACGACAGCGGCGCGCTGACCGGGGCCGGCATCAAGACCCGGGATGGCGAGCAGACGCTGCCGGCGGACGAACTCATCGCGCTGTACGGCCTGGTCTCCGAACCGGGACCGATTGCGCAATGGGACATGGACATGCGCGCCGGCCGCATCCTGGTGGACACCACCACCTACGAAAGCTCGCGCCGCGGCATCTTTGCCGCCGGCGACATCGCGTTCTATCCGAACAAGCAGAAGCTGATCCTCTCCGGCTTCCACGAGGCCGCGCTGGCCCTGCGCAAGGCCTACCACTACGCGTTCCCGGAAAAAGCGCTGGTGCATGTGCACACGAGCAACAACGCCGCGCTCAAGGAAAAGCTGACGCACGCGTAGCGTCGTAGTCGTCCCGCGGATATTCAAGACGCCTCCGATCCACGCCCGGAGGCACCATCTCAGGCCAGGAAGTCCTCGATCAGCCGTGCCACGACCTGCGGCTGGTCGTGATGGAGCATGTGACCCGCATCGTCGACGATCACCTCGCGGAAGTCCCGGAACGCGCGGAAGCGCTCCTTGAACTCCTCCACGCTCTGCTTGTGGGCGATGTGCTTCAGGGTCGCCGAATCACGCGCCTCCACATGCAACACGGGCGCGCTCACCTTTGCCCAGATCTCCATGATTTCGTCGATCCGGTAGAGCATCGGGTTGATCAGCTTGTGCGCCGCATCGCCCAGGATCTCCCACTGCCCTTGCGCATTCCGCCGCGACCAGTGCGCGGCCAGGAAGGCGGCGCGGTCGTCGGGCAGGCGCGGGTTGGTCTTCTGCAGCCGCGCGGCCACGGCGGCCTCGCTGTCATAGGTGCGCAAGGCGGGCTGTGCGCGCAGCTCGTCCAGCCAGCGCACCATCCGTCCCGGCGCCTGGTCTGGCCGCGTGCGGGTCATGCCGAAGCCTTCCAGATCAACCACGCGCCGCACCCGCTCGGGGCGCACGCCGGCGTAGACGCAGACCACGTTGGCACCCATGCTGTGGCCTACCAGGTCCACCTGCCCCTCGGGCTGGTAGTGGTCGAGCAGCGCCTCGAGGTCGGCCACGTAGTCGGGGAACCAGTAGGACCCGGTCCCCGGATAGCGCGTCGGGTAGTCAGTCTCGCCAAAGCCGCGCCAGTCCATCGCAATCACATGCCAGTCCCGCTCGCACGCATCGACCAGGAACTGGAACGATGCCGCCACGTCCATCCAGCCATGCAGCATGAACAACTTCGGGGCGCCGGGCGTGCCCCAGTGACGGACATGCGTGCGCAGTCCGCGCAGCGTGATAAATTCCGAACGCGAGGTTTCCGCGATGGTCATGGTCTTTCCCCCATTTGCTCAGGTCTTCTGGCACGCGCATGGGCACCGGGTCAACGGCCGCGCGGCAGCCTGGAGATAAAAATAGAACGATCGTTCGCTTGCTGGGCATTATAGCCACGTGGCAGGCAGGACGATGCAAAACATCGGAGACAACTGGATGACCGCCTTGCCGGCAACCCGGCGCGACGACTATCGCGCGCTGCATGATTCGTTCCGCTGGAACGTGCCCGAATGGTTCAACCTGGCCGAGGTGTGCTGCGGCCGCTGGGCGCGCGACCCGGCGACCATGGACCGCATCGCGGTCTATACGGAGCATGAGAACGGGCGCCGCGCGTCCTACTCCTACGCGCATATCCAGGCCGAGGCCAACCGCCTGTCACGCGCTTTGCGCGAACTTGGCGTGCAGCGAGGGGACCGCGTGGCCATCGTCATGCCACAGCGCATCGAAACCGTGATCGCCGGCATGGCGGTCTACCAGCTTGGCGCCGTGGCGATGCCGCTGTCGATGCTGTTCGGGCCGGAAGCGCTCTCCTACCGCATCGACCACAGCGAAACACGCGTGGCGATTGCCGATGAAACGTCGATCGACAACCTGCTGGCCGCCCGCCCCGACTGCCCGACGCTGCAGACGATCATCGGCGCCGGGGATGCCGCGGGCCGCGCGGACCTGGACTTCGACGCCCTGCTGGCCGCCCAGTTGCCCACCTTCACGGCCGAACAGACCAAGGCCGACGAGGGCGCGGTGCTGATCTACACCAGCGGCACCACGGGCCCACCCAAGGGTGCGCTGATTCCGCACCGCGCGTTGATCGGCAACCTGACCGGCTTCGTGTGTTCGCAGAACTGGTATCCGCAGGATCACGACGTGTTCTGGAGCCCGGCCGACTGGGCGTGGACCGGCGGCCTGTGGGACGCGCTGATGCCGGCGCTGTATTTCGGCAAACCCATCCTCGGCTACCAGGGCCGCTTTTCCGCCGAGCGCGCGTTCGAGTTGCTGGAGCGCTACGAGATCACCAACACGTTCCTGTTCCCGACCGCGCTCAAGCAGATGATGAAGGCGTGCCCGGATCCCGCCGCACGCTACGACCTCAGGCTGCGCGCGATCATGAGCGCGGGCGAAGCCGTGGGCGAAACCGTGTTCAGCTGGTGCCGTGACGCGCTGGGCGTGATCGTCAACGAGATGTTTGGCCAGACGGAAATCAACTACATCGTCGGCAACTGCACCGCGCAGTACGACGACAGCCGGCTTGGATGGCCTGCGCGACCGGGATCGATGGGACGCCCCTACCCCGGCCACCGCGTGGCGGTGATCGACGATGACGGCAGGCAGTGCCCGCCGGGCGAGGACGGTGAGGTAGCGGTCTGCGCCACCGACATCCACGGCCATCCGGATCCGGTGTTCTTCCTTGGCTACTGGAAGAACGACGCGGCGACCGCAGACAAGTACACGGAATCCGACGGGCTGCGCTGGTGCCGCACCGGCGACCTGGCGCGCATGGATGCGGACGGCTACCTGTGGTACCAGGGTCGCGCCGATGACGTGTTCAAGTCGTCCGGCTACCGGATTGGGCCGAGCGAGATCGAGAACTGCCTGCTCAAGCACCCGGCGGTATCCAACTGCGCCGTGGTGCCATCGCCGGACCCCGAGCGGGGCGCCATCGTCAAGGCATTCATCGTGCTGACAGCGTCAGTGACGCGGTCGAACGACCGCGATGCCGCGCTGGTGGCCGAACTGCAACAGCACGTGCGCGGGCAACTGGCACCGTACGAGTATCCGAAGGCGATCGAATTCATCGACCAGTTGCCGATGACGACGACCGGCAAGATCCAGCGGCGGGTGTTGCGGCTGATGGAACAGGAAAAGGCCGGCAGCAAGGCCTGATGCCCGGGACTGGCCCCGGACAGGTCGAGCCAGCGCAAGGTGGCTCAAGGCGGCTCAAGGTGGCTCTGCGGCTCAGCCCGCCGACGCCTCCAGCCAGGCCAGTTCCTCCTCGTCGAATCCCGCCGCACGGCGGGCGTCGAGATTGAATGGACCGCGCAGCTTCGGCGCGCGGTATTGCTCGGCCAGCGCGGCATAGGTGGCCACCGGGTCCAGCCCACGCTGCGCGCACAGCCAGCGGTACCAGTGGTTGCCGATGGCCACGTGGCCCACTTCGTCGCGCAGGATGATGTCGATGATCGCGGCGGCGGCTTCGTCGCCCGCCTCGGCCAGCTTCGCCCGGACCGGCGGCGAGGCGTCGAGCCCACGCGCCTCCAGGGTGCGCGGCACCAGCGCCATGCGCGCCAGTACGTCGCCGGCGGTCTTGTCGGCCATTTCCCAGAGGCTGTTGTGGGCCGGAAAATCGCCGTAGGCGGCACCCAGCGTACCCAGATGGTCGGCCAGCAGCGTGAAATGCAGCGCTTCCTCGTCGGCCACGCGCAGCCAGTCGCGGTAGAACCTGGGCGGCATGCCGGCGAAGCGCCAGACGGCATCGAGCGCGAGGTTGATTGCGTTGAATTCGATATGGCAAAGCGCGTGAATCATCGCCGCACGGCCGCCATCGGTACGCAGCGACCGGCGCCGCTCCACCTTCTGCGGCGGCACCAGCTCCGGGCGTGCGGGCCGGCCCGGCAGCGGCAACGCCGGATCGGCAGCCAGGATCGCCACGGCATCCGCCCCGCCATCCCCCTCGGCTTCCCCCTCGGCTTCCCCCTCGGCTTCCCCCTCGCCGCCCCCTTCCGCCAGCACCGCCGCGTACAGGGCCCGTGCGGCGGTCGCCTTGGCCCTGGCATCGGTCATGCACAGGACGTCGAGCGCGCCTTGACGCGTCAAGCGTGGCAAGTGCGGCAAACGTGGCGAATCGTGTGAATCTGCGGCGGGTACGATGGCTGGCATAGGCGTAAAATCTCGGCTGCCGCCATTGTAGAGCCTGGCCGGGTCCACTCCCGGTGCATCACACGTGCTCTTTTATTCGCGACGGCCACCCCCAATTACCCAAAATTGCTTCAGGCAGGAGACCTCATGGCGCTTTACCAGCTCGGCGACATCGCCCCGACCATCCACCACGACGCCTATGTGGCGGCGGAAGCCACCGTCATCGGCAACGTGACGCTCAAGGCGCGCGCCAGCGCGTGGCCCGGCGTGGTGATCCGCGGCGACAACGAACCGATCGTGGTGGGCGAGGACACCAATATCCAGGAAGGCTCCGTGCTCCATACCGACCCGGGCCGCCCGCTGACGCTGGGCGACAAGGTGTCGGTTGGCCACCAGGCCATGCTGCACGGCTGCACGGTGGGCGAAGGCTCGCTGATCGGCATCCAGGCCGTGGTGCTCAACGGCGCCGTGATCGGCAAGGAATGCCTGGTGGGCGCCGGTGCCGTGGTGACCGAAAACAAGGTGTTCCCGGATCGCTCGCTGATCCTCGGCGCACCGGCCAAGGTGGTGCGTGAGCTGACCGATGCCGACGTGGCCAACCTGTACCGCAACGCGGAAACGTATGCGAAACGGCAGGCCATGTACAAGACCGAACTGAAGCGTATTGACTGATGAAAGACCGGCTGGCTGGCGCGTTTGCCCGTCAGCCCAACCGACTGACCGACTGATTACGACCGTGACCGCATCCTCCAATCCCGACCTTCTCCAGAAATTCCTGTTCGACGCGGCACCTGTGCGCGGCGAGCTGGTCCGCATGGAGGCTACCTGGCAAGAGGTGCTGAACCGCCACGCCTACCCGGCACCGGTGAGGCGCCTGCTGGGCGAGATGATGGCGGCCGCGGCGCTGCTTTCGGCCAACCTCAAGTTCAATGGCGCGCTGGTGATGCAACTGCACGGCGATGGCCCGGTGAGAATGCTGGTCGTCGAGTGCCTGTCCGACCTCTCGATGCGCGCCACGGCCAAGATTGCCGAAGGCGCGGACGTCGCCGATGACGCCACGCTCACGCAACTGGTCAACGTCCACGGACACGGCCGCTTTGCCATCACGCTGGATCCGCAGGACAAGCTGCCGGGCCAGCAGGCGTACCAGGGCATCGTGCCGCTGTCGGACGAACACGGCCCGCTGGCGACGATGGGGGCCGTGCTGGAGCATTACATGCAGGCGTCCGAACAGCTCGACACGCGCCTGTGGCTGGCCTCGAACGACCAGGTCGCGGCGGGCATGCTGCTGCAGAAGCTGCCGTCGTATGGCGGCACGATGGAAGGCCAGGGCAGCCAGCCGGCACAGGTCGGCGAGACCGGCGCGCCGCTGGGCGACGAAGGCCGTGCGCAGGACCTGGACACCTGGGACCGCGCGTGCCAGCTCGGCGCCACGCTGAAGGATGAGGAACTGCTTGCCGAATCGCCGGACACGCTGCTGCGCCGCCTGTTCTGGGAAGATCTGCAAGCTACGGGCCTGCGCGTGTTCGATCCGCTCACGCCGCATTTCCAATGCTCGTGCTCGCGCGCCAAGGTGGCGGGCATGCTGCAGTCGCTGGGCCAGGCCGAGGTGGAAAGCATCATCGCCGAGCGCGGCCATGTGGAAATCCATTGCGACTTCTGCGGCCAGCGCTACGAGTTCGATCCGGTCGACAGCGCGCAACTGTTCACCGCGCCCGTGGCCACCGGCGCGGGCGACGGGGCCCATCAGCACCACTGAGCACGGTGCGGAACCGAGCGCGTGGCGGGACGGGTCCAATGGCATGATTTCATGGCACCGGACTTCATCGGAGGCTGATATGTACACGCCCACCCGCCCTTCCCGCTCTTCCCACCCTCCCCGCTCTTCCCGACTTTCCCCACGCCTGCGCGGTACGGCACTGGCCGGCGTCGCGGCACTGGCCGGCGCCCTGATGGCGGGCTGCGCGGCGGACCTGCCGCGCGACTTCAACGGATCGCCGATGACCGCCCGGCTGGCGCCCAACGCCATCCCGCCGGCGCCGATCACGCCCGAAGATGGGCAGAAGCTCGCCGAGCTGAACCAGCAGGTGCTGCGTGAACAGGAATCGGCAATTGCCCAGCAGCAACAGGCAGAAGCCTGGGCGCGGGCGGCCTATGCCTACCCGAATACGAGCTGGAGTCTGTTCTACGGCGGATGGGGCGGAGGCCGCTGGGGAGGCAGCGTCAGCGTGGGAAGCCCCGGATACTGGGGCTGGGGCGGCTATCCGTACTGGTGGTAACCCGACCGGTAGCGCCTCTTAAGAAAAAACGTCCTAGTGGCCGCCCTTGCCGGCTACCGAATTGGCTGGCGGCGGCAGGGGTGGCGTGGCGCTGACCTTCGGGGCCGGGGCCACGAACTGCACGAACACCTCGCCTTCCTTCACCATGCCCAGCTCATAGCGGGCACGTTCCTCGATGGCACCGGTGCCATCCTGAAGATCCTTCACTTCCCCTTCCAGCTTGGCATTGCGCAGCTTGAGCGCCTGATTGTGCGTGGTTTGATCCTGCACCTGGCGGTTGAGATCCCAGACGCGCAACCAGCCGCCTTTTCCCAGCCAGAGCGGGTACTGAATGGCGAGCAGCAGCACGAACAACAGCAGGGAAATCAGGCGCATCGGGGCAAGAGGGCGCTAGGAAGCAAAGGCCAAGCGGGGCCGGAAATATCCGATTGGCAGCGGTCCGGCGGACAACCGGGACCAATGATCTCCCATGCGGCCGAAGATTGCAAAACAAAAGACAATACAAAACGCAACTCGGCGCGCGTGGACGCCCGACCGTGGCGGCCGCGCCATAGAAAAAGGCGCCGCCCGGAATACCGGTGCGGCGCCTTTTTCAGTTTTCCCTAATGCTGGACTTAGCGCAGGTTGTAGAACGCGCTCTTGCCCGGGTACGTGGCGATGTCGCCCAGATCTTCCTCGATGCGCAGCAACTGGTTGTACTTCGAGATACGGTCCGAACGCGACAGCGAACCGGTCTTGATCTGGCCAGCGTTGGTGCCCACGGCGATGTCGGCGATCGTGCTGTCCTCGGTCTCGCCCGAACGGTGCGAGATCACGGCCGTGTAACCGGCGCGCTTGGCCATTTCGATGGCGGCGAACGTTTCCGTCAGCGTGCCGATCTGGTTGATCTTGATGAGGATCGAATTGCCGATGCCGCGCTCGATGCCTTCCTTCAGGATCTTGGTGTTGGTCACGAACAGATCGTCACCCACCAGCTGCACGCGGGTGCCCAGCTTCTCGGTCAGCGTCTTCCAGCCGTCCCAGTCGCCTTCGGCCATGCCGTCCTCGATCGACACGATCGGGAACTTGTCGCACAGGTTGGCCAGGTAGTCGGCAAACTGCGTCGACGACAGCTTCAGGCCTTCGCCTTCCAGCTGGTACACGTCTTCGGCCTCGTGGTAGAACTCGCTCGCGGCGCAGTCCAGCGCCAGCAGCACGTCTTCACCGGCCTTGTAGCCAGCCTTCTCGATGGCCTGCACCACGGTGTTCAGGCATTCCTCGTTCGACGAGAAGTTCGGTGCGAAGCCGCCTTCGTCGCCCACGGCGGTGGACATGCCCTTGTCGGCCAGGATCTTCTTCAGCGCGTGGAACACTTCGGCGCCGCAACGCAGGGCTTCACGGAAGCTCGTCTGCGACACCGGCATGATCATGAATTCCTGGATATCCAGGCTGTTGTTGGCGTGCGCGCCACCGTTGACGATGTTCATCATCGGCACCGGCATCTGCATGGCGCCCGAACCGCCGAAGTAGCGGTACAGCGGCAGGCCGGCTTCCTCGGCGGCGGCCTTGGCCACGGCCATCGACACGGCCAGCATGGCGTTGGCGCCCAGGCGGCCCTTGTTCTCGGTGCCATCCAGGTCGATCAGGGTGCGGTCCAGGAAGGCCTGCTCGGAGGCGTCCAGGCCCATGATCGCCTCGGAGATCTCGGTGTTGATGTGCTCGACGGCCTTCAGCACGCCCTTGCCCAGGTAGCGCGACTTGTCGCCGTCACGCAGTTCGATGGCTTCGCGCGAGCCCGTCGATGCACCCGACGGCACGGCGGCGCGGCCCATCACGCCGGATTCCAGCAGCACGTCGCATTCGACGGTGGGATTGCCGCGCGAGTCGAGAACTTCGCGACCGATGATATCTACGATTGCACTCATATTTCCTCTCTGGACTGTTGAATCTTGCTGCTTTGCGGCCAATACATCAGAAGCGGGGCGCGCCGGTCGCACCCCAAGGGGCCTGGCGATGACGTCAGGCGCCCTCGACGACGATCATGTTCATCTTCGCGGCGTGCTCGCGCGACTTGCGCGCGGCCAGGTATTCCTCGCTGTCGTAGAAGGCCTTGGCGGCCGCGTAGCTCTCGAACTTCAGCAACACGACGCGCGTGGGCGCCCAATCGCCCTCGAGCGGCTCGGTCTTGCCGCCACGCACCAGCACCTCTGCGCCGTTGGCCTGCATGGCCCGCGTGGAAAGCACCTTGTACTGCTCGTACTGCTGGGGATCTGTCACATCGACGTACGCGATGATATAGCCGGCGGCCATGCGTTATCTCCGAATCTTTTGTATTGTCTTTCGATACGGTACGTCATCACTTGAAGCATCGCCAGAAACGGTGCCAGAAGCGGGTACCGGAAGCGACACCGCCCGCGGGTGACGCGGGCGGCGGGTGCCACGACAGGCTCAGGCGCAGGCCGGCCAGCCGAAATTATCTTCCAGGAAGCCGGCGCGCTTGACCAGGGTATCCAGGTCCTTCAGCACGCTCAGCAGTTCCTTCATGCGCGACAGCGGCACGGCGTTGGGGCCATCCGACATCGCCTTGCTCGGGTCCGGGTGCGTCTCCATGAAGAGACCCGACACGCCGGTAGCCACCGCGGCACGCGACAGCACCGGCACAAACTCGCGCTGGCCGCCCGAACTGGTGCCCTGCCCGCCGGGCAGCTGCACCGAGTGGGTGGCATCAAACACGACCGGCGCACCGGTTTCGCGCATGATCGCCAGCGATCGCATGTCGGAGACGAGGTTGTTGTAGCCGAAGGAGACACCACGCTCGCAGGCCATGAACACGTCGTCCGGCAGACCGGCCTCGCGAGCCGCGTCGCGCGCCTTGTCGATCACGTTCTTCATGTCGTGCGGCGCCAGGAACTGGCCCTTCTTGATGTTCACCGGCCGGCCGCTCTGGGCGCAGGCACGGATGAAATCCGTCTGGCGGCACAGGAACGCCGGCGTCTGCAGCACGTCCACTACGGCGGCGACGGGCTTGATCTCGTCGATCTCGTGGATGTCGGTCAGCACCGGCACGCCGATTTCGCGCTTCACGGTCGCCAGGATTTCGAGGCCGCGCTCCATGCCGAGGCCGCGGAACGACTTGCCCGACGACCGGTTGGCCTTGTCGAAAGACGACTTGTAGATGAACGGGATGCCCAGTTCGGCCGTGATCGCCTTCAGCTCTCCGGCCGTGTCCAGCGCCATCTGCTCGGACTCGATCACGCACGGACCGGCAATCAGGAAGAACGGCTTGTCGAGGCCGACGTCGAATCCACACAGTTTCATGGCTGACTCCTTCGTCCGCGGGCTCAGGCGCCCTTGCGCTGCTGGCTGGCCAGCGCGGCTTCCACGTAGGCATTGAACAGCGGATGGCCATCACGCGGCGTGGACGTGAATTCCGGGTGGAACTGCACGCCAACGAACCACGGGTGCAGGGACTCGGGCAGCTCCATCATCTCCGGCAGGTTTTCCGTCGGGGTGCGGGCCGAGATCACCATGCCGGCGTTTTCCAGCATCGGCACGTAGTGGTTGTTGACTTCGTAGCGGTGGCGGTGACGCTCGTTGACTTCCGCGCCATAGATCTGACCGGCCTTGGTGCCCGACTTGACCGGCACGCGCTGGGCGCCCAGGCGCATCGTGCCGCCCAGGTCGGAATCGGCCGAACGCTGCTCGACGCGGCCTTCACGGTCCACCCACTCGGTGATCAGCGCGACCACCGGGTGTTCGGTTTCCACGTTGAACTCGGTCGAGTTGGCGTCGTTCATGTTGGCCACGTGACGCGCGAACTCGATCACGGCCAGCTGCATGCCCAGGCAGATGCCCAGGTACGGAACCTTGTTCTCGCGGGCATACTGGATCGCGCGAATCTTGCCTTCCGTGCCGCGCTTGCCGAAGCCGCCCGGCACCAGGATCGCGTCCAGCGGCTGCAGGACTTCCAGGTGACCCGATTCCAGTTCTTCCGAATCGATGTATTCGATGTTCACACGCGTGGCGGTGTGCATGCCGGCGTGACGCAGCGCCTCGATCAGGGACTTGTACGATTCCGTCAGGTCGACGTACTTGCCGACCATGCCGATCGTGATCTCGTGCTCGGGGTTTTCCTGCGCGTTGACCAGCTTCTGCCACATCGACAGGTCGGCCGGCTTGGGATCCAGGCGCAGTTCCTCGCAGATCAGGCGGTCCAGGCCCTGCTCGTTGAGCATCTGCGGGATCTTGTAGATGCTGTCCGCGTCCCACACCGAAATCACGGCTTCCTGCGGGATGTTCGCAAACAGGGAAATCTTGGCGCGCTCGTCATCCGGGATCGGACGATCGGCGCGGCACAGCAGCGCCGTCGGCGAGATGCCGATTTCGCGCAGCTTCTGCACCGAGTGCTGGGTCGGCTTGGTCTTGAGCTCGCCGGCGCTGGCGATGAACGGCACCAGCGTCAGGTGCACGAACGCGCAGTGGTTGCGGCCCATGCGCAGGCTCATCTGGCGCGCGGCTTCCAGGAACGGCAGCGATTCGATGTCGCCCACCGTGCCACCGATTTCCACCAGGGCCACGTCGGCCTTGCCGTCATGCGAAGCGGCGGCGCCGCGTTCCACGAAGGCCTGGATTTCGTTGGTGATGTGGGGAATGACCTGCACGGTCTTGCCGAGGTACTCGCCGCGGCGTTCCTTGCGGATCACGGATTCGTAGATCTGGCCGGTCGTGAAATTGTTCGACTTCCGCATCTTGGCCGATACGAAGCGCTCATAGTGACCCAGATCCAGGTCGGTTTCAGCGCCATCCTCGGTCACGAACACCTCGCCATGCTGGAAAGGGCTCATCGTGCCGGGGTCGACGTTGATGTAGGGATCGAGCTTGAGGAGGGTGACTTTGAGGCCGCGCGACTCGAGAATGGCCGCGAGCGAAGCAGCAGCGATGCCCTTGCCGAGAGAAGAGACGACGCCACCGGTGACGAAGACGAATTTGGTCATAAACCGAGCTTGCCGGGGAAATCGGGATTATACATGAGACCCCGTTTCGCGCGGACCCGGAAATTGTGACAACCGGGTGCAACCCCGCGGTTGCGACGCTTCCGCCGCACCGACGGGCGCCGGCGGCCACTGCCCGCCTGCCTCGGCCCAAGGCGCAGCCAGAATCGCCGCCGCCCCGCGCCCTGCCGCCCGCCTCACCCTCCGGTCTTTCCTTCCAGACTTACCGTCCGTCCCGGCGCATTGCCCCGATCAGGTCGCGTACCAGGTCCGCGGTCTCCAGCGGCTTCTCCATGGGATAGAGATGGCCACCCTCGATGAAGCGCAGGCGCTCGCCCACCAGCCGCCGCGTCGCGCCCAGTCCGGCCTGCCTCACCTCGCGCGAACGCGTGCCGGCGATAAACCCGACCGGCACCGGCGAGCCGCGCGCCACCTTGCGTCCGAGACTGGTCGGCAGCGTGCGATAGATCTGGTACTCCACCTCGCGGTCGAAGCGCAGCTTGCGTTCCGCCGCGCGGCCGGTCGGCTCCGTGCCGTGCTCGGTGTAGTCGCGCAACACCTCGGGGTCCCAGATCGCGAAGTTCTTCTTCGACTGGAAATGGCTCCAGACAGCCTCGGCATCGGGCCAGTGCGTGCGACGCTTCTTGGTGACCGCCGCCGGCCCCGGCTTCTCGTCGAGTCCGAAGATCTGGGACGCCCGGAGCAGCGATGCGCGCCAGCCGGCGATGATCGGCGAATCGAGCATGACCACGCCGCGCACGCGTGCAGGCCGGCGCAGCGAGGCCATCAGCGACAGGAAGCCGCCCAGCGAATGACCGACCAGCCAGACCTGCCTGGGATCGGCACCCTCGCGGCCCGCCCGGTCCAGTTGGCCAAGCAGCTCGTCCACCAGGTGCGGCCACTCGCGCGTGACGGGGTACTTCGGATCGTGGCCAAAGCGCTCCACGGCGTGAATCTCGAATTCATCTTCCAGCGCGCCGAACAGTTTGCGATACGTGCGCACCGGAAACCCGTTGGCATGGGAGAACAGCAGGATGTCGCGCATTGCGGCGTCCTCGAATGAAAGTCGACTGCGTTGAACGATATGGGAGACGGGGCGATAGAAGCGATAGCGGCGCCGGGGTGCCGCCGCGCCGACAACCTGCGGCGGTGCGGCCCGATCGGCCCCGATCAGCCGCGATCGTGCCGGGCGCGGACCGGCTGGCCCCAGCGGTCCGCCTCGTCGCGCGCGAGCGGAAACTCCGCCGGCTGGCTGGCGTCCCACTCCGGGTTACAGATCTCGCCGAACACCTGGCGCAGACGCTGCCCCCAGGTGTCGCGGATCATGCGGAAATACGCGTTCTTCTCATCGATGTTGACGAAGCGCGTCACCTGCAGCGAGTCGCCCTCATAGACCAGCAGGTCCAGCGGCAAGCCCACCGAGATATTCGACTTCAGCGTGGAATCCATCGAGATCAGCGCGCATTTGGCGGCCTCGCCCAGCGGCAGCGACGGCGATACCACGCGGTCGATGATCGGCTTGCCGTACTTCGCCTCGCCAATCTGGAAGTAGCAGGTCTCCGGCGTGGCTTCGACGAAATTGCCGGCCGCGTAGATATTGAACAGGCGCGTGCGCTCGCCGCGAATCTGGCCGCCGAAAATCAGGCTGACATTGAACTCGATGCCCGCGTCGCGCAGCGCGTGGGCGTCGCGCTTGTGCACGGTGCGGACGGCGTCACCGACGATCGATGCGGCCTCGAACATGTCGCGCGCGGTCCACAGCGACCGCTTCTCGTCACGGCCTTCGACCAGGCATTGCCGCACGGACTGGCTGATCGCGAGGTTGCCTGCGGTCAGCAGCACCATCACGCGGTCGCCCGGTTCTTCGAACACGGTCATCTTGCGGGCGATGGAAATGGCATCCACGCCGGCGTTGGTACGGGAATCGGACAGAAATACCAGGCCGGCATCCAGCCGCATGGCTACGCAGTACGTCATGAGATCTGATGTTGGTTTTCGCGGCTCGCCAAGGGACGGCGACGCGGAGCAAGCTTGCATTCTAGCGCCCCGGGCGAGGCCCGCACGCACCGTTTGAATGCCACGGCCGGCGCCGGGGGCGCACGATTGCTCAGGCCAACGGGGTGATGGCGATGTCGACTTCCATGGTTTCGCCTGCGCCGCCCTCCACAATGCCCCGGATTGGTGCCGCCGACGCGTAGTCGCGCCCCACGGCAAGGCGTACGTGGCGGCCATCGGTCAGGCAGCGGTGCGTCACGTCGATGCTGCACCAGAGCGCGCGCCCGGCGTCCAGGCAGACGTCGGCCCAGGCGTGGCTGGCCAGCTCGGTAGCAGCCGGATCGTAGAAGTAACCACTGACATAGCGGGCGGGAATACCGAATGCGCGGCAGGCCGCCACCATCACCTGCGCCTGGTCCTGGCAGACCCCGCTGCCCAGGCGGAAGGCGTCCGCGGCCGTGGTCGCCACGTCGGTGGTGTTGGCCTTGTAGCCGACGCGGCCGGCGATGCCGTCGGCCAGCGCCAGCAATGCCGGCACCTCGTGACCTGCAGCGAGAAAGGGTGCCGCAAACGCCCGCATGTCGGCCGGCGCATGGGTCAACGCCGTGCTGCCCGCGAAGTACAGCGGCGACACGCGCGACTCGCCGGCATCGGGCAAATCGTGAAAGGCGTGGTGGCCGCCAGCGTCGCCGGATTGCGTCGACATCACTTCCACCTCGCCGGTGGCGGTAATCGCGATGGTGCGGGCCGGGCCAGCCAGCGTGAAGTTGTGAATGATGTTGCCAAAGCCGTCGCGGGCTTCGGACAGGCTACCAGGCGCGGACAAACTCCACGCCTGCACGGATTGCAGCGGCCCCGAGCGGGGCGCCAGGCGCAGCTCGTGCACGCTGCGGCGGACCGGTTCGGCGTAGCGGTAGACGGTCTTGTGATGAATCTGGTATTTCACGATAAGGGGCGCGCCGCGGCGACCGTCGCCCGGCCCGTCACGCGCCAAGGACTCGGGCGACGTGACGCGCCGCGCACCCGGCTAGGCAGCCAGCAGCGGGACGAGGAAGTCCCGGCTGATACCGTTGCCGAGATCGCCTATGCGTTCCAGGAAGCTGGTCAGGAAGGCGTGCAGGCCGACGGCGAAGATGTCGTCGATGCGCGCGTATTTCAGGTCGGCGTGGAGTTTACCAGCCTGGCGCTCGGTCTCCGACGACTGCTGGTTGGCGACCAGCGCCAGGATCGCCACCACCTCGTCAAGGCTGGAGACCAGGGACCGCGGCATGTCCGGCCGCAGGATCAGCAGCTCCGCCACCCGCTGGGGCGTGATCACAGCGCGGTAGATCTTGCGATAGACCTCGAATCCCGACACGGAACGCAGGACGGCCGCCCAGTGATAGAAGTCGTTCTGCTCGCGGTTGGAGTCGCTGTCGTCGCTGCCCGACGCCTGGAACTTCACGTCGAGGATCCGCGCGGTATTGTCCGCCCGCTCCAGGAACGTGCCCAGGCGCATGAAGTGGAACGAGTCGTCCTTGAGCATGGTGCCAAACTGCACGCCACGCGCCAGGTGCGAGCGGAACTTGACCCACTCGAAGAAACGCGACGGGTCCTCGTGCAGTTCGCCATCGGCGATGATGCGCTGCACATCCAGCCAGGTGGTGTTCAGCGTCTCCCAGACCTCGGTCGTCAGCGACCCCCGCACCGCGCGGGCGTTTTCGCGCGCCGCGCGCAGGCAGCTCATGATCGACGACGGGTTGGTCATGTCCCGCACCATGAAGTCGATCACATCGTCACGGTGCAGCAGCCCGTACTTGTTGTCGAAGGCCTGCGTCAGTTCGGAAATATCGAGCATCGCCCACCAGCCCTGCTCGGCCACCTCGGCGGACTGCGGCAGCAGCGAGGTCTGGTAATTGACGTCGAGCATGCGCGCGGTGTTTTCCGCGCGCTCGGTGTAGCGTGCCATCCAGAACAGGTGGTCGGCGGTACGGCTCAGCATGATGGTTTCTCCCGGCGATCAGCGTTCACAGTCGACTCAGCGTTCCAGCACCCAGGTGTCCTTGGTGCCGCCCCCTTGCGAGGAGTTCACGACCAGGGACCCTTCACGCAGCGCCACGCGGGTCAGCCCGCCCGGCACCATGCGCACCTCCTTGCCCGACAGCACGAAAGGCCGCAGGTCGATGTGGCGCGGCGCGATGCCGGATTCCACATAGGTCGGACACGTGGACAACGCCAGCGTGGGCTGCGCGATGTACTGCTCGGGGCGCGACTTCACCACCTCGCGGAACTGGTCGATCTCGGCGCGCGTGGCGGCCGGCCCCACGAGCATGCCGTAGCCGCCGGCGCCGTGGGTTTCCTTGACCACCAGGTCTTCCATGTGGTCCAGCACGTATTGCAGGTCGTCGGGGCGACGGCACATGTAGGTCGGCACGTTCGAGAGAATGGCCTCCTCGCCCAGGTAGAAGCGAATCATGTCCGGCACGTATGGATAGATCGACTTGTCATCCGCCACGCCCGTGCCGATGGCATTGCTGATCGTCACGTTGCCCGCCCGGTAGACGGACAGCAGCCCAGCCGCGCCCAGCGAGGAATCGGGCCGGAACGCCAGCGGGTCCAGGAAGTCGTCATCCACGCGGCGGTAGATCACGTCGATGCGTTGCGGACCTTGCGTGGTGCGCATGTAGAGGTGATCGTCCTCGACGAAGAGATCGCTGCCCTCCACCAGCTCCACGCCCATCTGCTGCGCCAGGAAGGCGTGCTCGAAGTACGCGGAGTTGTACATGCCCGGCGTCAGCACCACCACGGTGGGGTCGGAGATGTTCTGCGGCGACACGCTGCGCAGCATGTCCAGCAGCAAGTCGGGATAGTGCGCGACCGGCGCCACACGATTGCGGGCGAACAGATCCGGGAACAGCCGCATCATCATCTTGCGGTTTTCCAGCATGTACGACACCCCGGACGGCACGCGCAGGTTGTCCTCCAGCACGTAGAACTCGCCCTCGCCCGCGCGCACCACGTCGATGCCCGCCACGTGGGCGTAGATGTCACGCGGCACGTCGACGCCAAGCATCTCCGGCCGGTACTGGGCATTGTTGTAGATCTGGTCTGGCGGGATCACGCCGGCGCGGATGATGTCCTGGCCGTGGTAAATGTCATGGATGAAGCGGTTCAGCGCCGCCACGCGCTGCCGCAAGCCGCGTTCGAGCGTCGCCCATTCGCTGGCCGGAAAGATGCGCGGAATCACGTCGAACGGAATGGTCCGCTCCGTGCCGCTGTTGGACTCGTCCTTGTCGCCATAGACGGCGAAGGTGATGCCCACGCGCCGGAAGATCAGGTCCGCCTCCGCGCGCTTGTTGTCCATCGTCGCGACGGACTGCCGGCCCAGCCATTCCGAAAAACTCCGGTAATGGGCCCGGACCGCCCCTGACGGCAGTGCGTGCCCGGCCTCGATGGCCGCCACCACTCCGTCGTCTCGCCCTTCCAGCATCTCGTCGAAAAACCGCGCCGCCATGATGGCCGCTCCTTCGTGAAATGGGCGCCTGCCGCCTGCCGCCTCCCGGTTTCCCTTCACCGGCGGGCCGGCTGCCCGTTTATCGATGCCTGTCGAGTTGGCTCTTTCAGCATATCCGTACCGGCAGAACCCGCAAGGGGTGCGCGTGCGCCGGCACGTGAAACGGTTCTAGCAAGATGTTTGCCAGGCGACGCCTCGCCGCCTGGCCGGGGTACTGCAATCCGGGGGGCGGCGATCAGCGTGACGGCTTGTCAGCGCAGTCCGTGGATGCCGGCGGGCATTTGTCCAGGATGTCCTGCACCAGCGCCTCGGGGGTACGGCGGATGTCCAGCACCAACGCGTCCCGCGGTTCCTCCAGCGTTTCGAACTGGCTCTGCAGCAGCGCCGGGTTGAAGAAATGGTCGGTGCGCGCCGACAGTCGGCCGCCGATCGTCGCCGCATCGCCCTTCATGAAGACGAAGGTCACGCCGCCGTCGGGAGGCGTCAGGCGGTCCCGGTAGGCCTGGCGCAGCGCCGAACAGGTGAACACATGGGTCCGGCCCTCGGCACGGGCGGCGTCGATGGCCGCGCGCATGGCGGTCAGCCACGGCCAGCGATCCTCGTCAGTCAGGGGGATGCCGGCTTGCATCTTCGCCTTGTTGGCGTCGCTGTGGAAGGCATCGGCATCGTGGAAGCCGCACTGCAGGCGGCCGGCCAGCATCTCGCCCACCGTGCTCTTGCCGCTGCCGGAAACGCCCATCAGGATATAGATCATGTCTGCTCCGTCGATCATGGTCGGATGGTGGTGCCATCCTTGTCGGTAGCCTTCGAGCGCACGGAAAGTGGCGCGAAGGTGCCCTTGGGGCAACATCCGCGCCCCAAGGGAATACGAGAAATCGGAAAACGGGACTGAGCGCCCGGCTATTGTGCGACTTGTCCTGCTGTTTGGACAGCGGGCACTGCAGCATCGGCCTCGGACAGGTCCATGGCGCTGCCGCCCTCCTCCGCGACGCGGGCATGGCGCCGGAACAGGCCGAACAGCCCGCGGCCCATGCTGAAGCGCGAGAAGTCATCGACCGGCGCCGCGACCGGTGTGCGCGCGGCAAACTCGGCCTGTGCCGCCGCATCGCCAAGCCATTCCAGCGTGCCTGCGACGGCATCCACGCGGATCAAGTCGCCATCGCGCACCCGCGCGAGCGGGCCGCCGGCCAGCGCTTCGGGGCCGACGTGGATCACGGCCGGCACCTTGCCGGACGCGCCCGACATACGGCCATCGGTCACCAGCGCCACCTTGTGGCCGGCGTCCTGGAGCGCGCCCAGCGCGGGCGTCAGGCGGTGCAGCTCCGGCATGCCATTGGCATTCGGCCCCTGGAAGCGCACTACCGCAATGACGTCGCGATCCAGCTCGCCGCCCTCAAAGGCCGCCTGCAGCGCTTCCTGCGAATCGAAGACGCGAGCCGGAGCTTCCACCACGCGGTGTTCGTCCGCCACGGCCGAAACCTTGATCACGCCGCGCCCGAGATTGCCGGCCATCAGCCGCAGGCCGCCTTCCGCCGAGAACGGTGCGGATGCCGGGGCCAGCACGGCGGTATCGCCACTCGTGGTCGGGCCGTCGCGCCAGCGCAGGGCGCCGTCGGTCATCACCGGCTCCTCCGTGTAGCGCGCCAGGCCCGGACCGGCGACCGTCTGCACATCCTCGTGCAGCAGGCCGGCCTCAAGCAATTGGCCGATGACGTAGGCCACGCCGCCGGCGGCGTGGAAGTGGTTCACGTCAGCCGAGCCATTCGGGTAGACGCGCGCCAGCAACGGCGTCACGGCGGACAGGCGGTCGAAATCATTCCAGTCGATGACGATGCCAGCCGAGCGTGCCATGGCCACCAGGTGGATCGTGTGGTTGGTGGAACCGCCCGTGGAGAGCAGGCCGACCATCGCGTTGACGACGGCGCGTTCGTCGACGATCCTGGCGAGCGGCGTGTACTCCTTGCCACGTGCGATCAGCGCCAGCGCACGCTGAGCTGCCGCCACCGTCAGCGCATCGCGCAGGCCGCTGTCCGGATGCACGAAAGCCGAGCCCGGCAGGTGCAGGCCCATGATTTCCATCAGGAACTGGTTGCTGTTGGCGGTGCCGTAGAACGTGCAGGTGCCAGCACCGTGATAGGCGGCGCACTCGGCTTCCAGCAGCGCGTCCCGGCCCACCTGGCCCGTGGCATAGAGCTGGCGCACGCGCGCCTTTTCCTTGTTCGACAGGCCCGAAGCCATCGGGCCGGCCGGCACGAACACGATCGGCAGATGCCCGAACTGCAGCGCGCCCATCAGCAGGCCCGGCACGATCTTGTCGCAGACGCCAAGCATCAGGGCTGCGTCGAACGTGTTGTGCGACAGCGCAACCGCGGTGCCCATGGCGATGGCGTCGCGCGAAAACAGCGACAACTCCATGCCCGCATTGCCCTGCGTGATGCCATCGCACATTGCCGGCACGCCGCCCGCCACCTGCGCCACGCCACCCACCGCACGCGCGGCCTCGCGGATCACGGCAGGGTAACGCTCGTACGGCTGGTGCGCCGACAGCATGTCGTTGTAGGCGGTGACGATGCCGAGGTTCGGGGCATGCTCGACGCGCAGCTTGAGCTTGTCGTCGGCGGGCAGCGCGGCGTATCCGTGTGCCAGGTTGGCACAGGACATCCCGCGCAGCGGCCCGAGTTCCTGCTGCGCCCGCTCGCACCGGGCGAGATAGGCGGCGCGGCTGGCACGGCTGCGTTCGATGATGCGTTGCGTAACGGCAGATACCTCGGCGTGAACGGCTTGGGACATGGCGGCTATGTTCCTGGTGGGGCGCCGGGCGGCAAGAACAGCCACCCGATCTGTAGATTTTCTACATTATATCCACGGCCCAAGCGACGTCGGAAGTTCGTTTCCCCGAAAATATGACGTAGCGCCCGCAAATTCGGGAAAGCCCTAGGTATCCCAACCCACCAAACCGCCTCAGATCAAATGACGTTCTGTGTAGAATCTCTACATTTTCAGAACCCCGGTCATGGCCGCATACGATGGCCAGCCCAGCCCGACACCCTGCACGACCCGACCATGCGCGACCGAATTCTTGCCGTCTATGACACGCTCCGCCCCTCCGAACGTCGCCTTGCCGACTACGTCGCCCGGCACGGCGCCAGCGTGATCCGTCTTTCGATGCCGGAACTGGCGGAGCGCGCCGGCGTCTCGCAACCGACCATCGCGCGCTTCTGCGCGGCGCTCGGCTATGACGGCTTCAAGGAGTTCAAGCTTCAGTTTGCCCAGAACGTCGGTGGCGGCACGCCATTCGTGCATCAGGATGTGAAGGCAGACGACCGCCCCGCCGACATCGCCGGCAAGGTCTTCGACCGCACCATCGCCACGTTGATGAGCGTCCGCAACGCGCTGTCCGCAGACCAGATCGAGCACGGCATCCGGCTGCTGGCCAGCGCGCGCCGCATCGAGTTCTACGGCTGCGGCAATTCCGGCATCGTCGCGCTGGACATCCAGCACAAGTTCTTCCGCCTCGGCATTCCCACCACGGCCTATTCCGATTCGCACGTCTTCAGCATGTCCGCCGCGCTGTTGCGGCCGGGCGACGTGGCCGTGCTGGTCTCCAACAGCGGCCGCACTTGGGACATGCTGACTGCCGCCACGCTCGCCCGCGCCAGCGGCGCCAGTGTGCTGGCGCTCACGCACAGCGGATCTCCGCTGGCCCGTCTGGCCGACGTCTGTGTGTTCTCCGACGTGGAAGAAGACAGCGAGGTCTACACGCCGATGACCTCGCGTATCTGCCACCTGGTGCTCGGCGACGTTCTGGCGGCCGGCGTGGCGCTCGAACGCGCGGACGCGGTGGCCGCCGGACTGCAACGCGCCAAGGCGCATCTGCGCGAGCGCCGTATTGCCGGCGCGGAACCGGCCCAACTCGCACCGCAGGAGGCCGCCGGCGTTGCGGCAAGCACTGCGCGGGATTCCGCTTCAACCGACGCAGCTACCACCGCGTCGACCACCGCATCCGTGCCGGCCCGAACCGGCCGTGCCGCCGCCGCTCCCGGCAAGGCGATCAGGACCGCTGACGCCCGCAGTCGCACAGCTAGCACCAGCGCCATGGGAGCCAGCCCCGCCCCGCGCCGCACGCGCAAGCAGACGACGCGCTGATCCCGGGCTCCGCCCGAGCCATCCCGCTGGCCGCCGCGCGCGTCTGGCGGCGCCCCTAGCGCGGCGCCGGGGGCGCATCGCGCCAGTACCGGCGCACCTGCTGCCGGTACGTCGACACGACATGGTGCCCGCCACGCGTGACAACCGTGACCGCACCAGTCTCGTCCGCCCGGAACCGGGCGATGCCTGCCCGTTCGTACCGCTTCCACACGTCATCGCGCGGATGGCGATACCGGTTCGCGTATCCCAGCTGGAACACTGCCGCTTGCGGCCGCACGGCACGCAGGAACGCCGCTCCCGACGACGTGCCACTGCCGTGATGCGGCACCAGCAGAATGTCCGCACGGAGCTGATGCGGTGGCACGCGGGCGACCAGCGCGCGCTCCTCGCGTTCACCGATGTCGCCGGTCAGCAGCATGCTGCGATGTGCCGTGGCCACGCGCAGCACGCAGCTGCGAGCGTTGCTGGCCAGCCGCCCATTGGCAAGATCGGCTTCTGACGGATGCAAGATGGCAAAGCTCACACCGTCCCAGACCCATTCCCCGCCAGCCATGCATGGCTTCCAGCTTTCACCCCTTTTACCCCTTTCGCCCCTTTTTCCAGCCACGTTCGCCAGTAACGGATGCGCAAGCGGCGCCCCGGTCAGACGGGCACCTACCGGCACCATGGCCAGCAGATCGCGCACGCCACCGGCGTGATCGGCGTCCTCATGGCTGACCATCAGCAGGTCAAGCCGCCGGACGCCAGCCGCCCGCAGGAACGGCACGATGACCTGCCCACCCGCGCTCGTGCCTGATGCATACGCTGGCCCGGCGTCATACAGCAGCGCGTGGGAGCGCGTTTCCACAAGCACGGCCGTGCCCTGCCCCACGTCGAGCGCGGTCACACGGAATTCCCCCGGTGCCACGGGGTCGCGCCCGGCCACGAGCATTGGCAACATCAGCAGCACCCCTTGCCAGCGTGGCGGCAAGTGTGCGCGCCACGGCGGCGCCGATCCGGAGGTCGATCCGGAGGTCGATCCGGAGGTCGATCCGGAGGTCGATCCAGATGTCGATCCACAGGTCACCCTCGCAAGCAAGCCAACAGCCGATCTGATTACCGATCTGAAAGCCAATCTAGGCGCCGATCTGAGGGTTGATCTGAAAGCCGATCTGGATGCCAGTCTGGTGGCAAATCTTGCAACCAGCCCGGACACCAACCCGGTCGTCGATGGCACCTTCGCTCCCCCTTGAGCGCTCACACCTGGGGTCGCCCGCGGCGCCAGCACGACCACCACACCCGACAACGCCAGCGCCAAGGCAACCGGGCCGGGGTGCGCCGCTTCCCACACCGCCCACGTGGGCGTTGCCAGCCATGCGAGAGCCGCCACCAGCCACGCCATCAACTCATGCGCGACCGCCAGCAATGGCGTCGCCCACGCCAGCGGCAGCACCGCCCCCACAAGCGCCATCGGCGTGACCAGCAGGCTGACCACCGGGATCGCCATCGCATTGGCAATACACGACACCACGGAAACCTGCCCAAACAACAGCAACGTCAGTGGCACCAGTCCGATCGTCACAGCCCATTGCGTGCGCGCGGCCTCCACCAGCAGCGCGCGTCCCCGTGCCTGCCAGCCCTCAGGGGGCGGCGCCCGCTCACGTCGGGCCGCCAGGAAGATCACCGCCACGGCACCGAACGACAGCCAGAACCCTGGTGACATCACCGCCCACGGGTCGATCGCCACAGCGATGCCCGCCGCCCACGCGAGCACAACCGAGGCCGGCGGCGCACGACCAACCCAAAGCGCCAGCGCGGCGACGGCCAGCATCGTTACCGTGCGTAGCGCCGGAACCTGCATGCCGGCAATCAGCCCGTACCCGAGCGCTGCCAGCACCGCCGCAACCAATGCCGCCTGTTGGGCGGGCCAGATCAGCGGCAGTGGCCGCCCCAAGTACCGCCCGAGGCCGAGTGAGTGCGCCCACAAACGATGCGCCAACGCCCCCAACGCACCTGAGATCATCGTGATGTGCAGCCCGGAGATGCTGACCAGATGCGCAATCCCCGTACGTCGGAAAACCTCCCAGTCGGCCTGTGCGATGCCGTGCTGATCGCCGACCACCAGCGCCACCAGGACCGCGCCAAATCGCGCCTCGTCCGGCAGCGCCGCACGAAGATGGTCGCGCAGCCGGGCACGCCATGCGTCGATGCGAATCGCCAATGGCATCGGCGCCTGCATGGACGGTGTCGTCTCCAAGATGGGCACCGCATGGCGGACGTGTCCTGTCGCGCCCACCCCGGCCGCCAGTAGCCAGTATGCATAGTCAAACCCGTGCGGATTGGCCAGTCCGCGCGGCCGGCGCAGCCGCACGGTCAGTCGGTAGCGCTGTCCCGGCTGCAGCGCTTCGGGCGGCTCGCGCCAACTCAGGAGCAAACGCTCCGGCAAGCCCACCGGTTCCTCGCCGTCCGGTCCCACCGTACCTACCGCCGCACCTGACGCCGTACCTGATGCCGTATGTGCGGCTCTACCTGATTGATTGCCCCCCGTAGGCATGAAAAGAAATCGCGCGCCATGCTCGGCCATATCCGGCAGCCCCGCCACGACGCCCTCGACCGAAATATCCCGTTCCGCCAGCGCGGCATGGAGCCAATCCCCAAGTCGGGCTTCCGCACGCCACGCACCCCACCCGAATCCGGCCGCCATCGCCATGACCACCACCGCCGCCCGCATATCCCATGGCGTCAATGCCGGGCCGCACCCACCCCGTGGCCCCACCCTCCGCCAACGCGCTGCCCACCACACACCCGCCCCGCCCATTACGCTCGCCCACGACCACCACGCCGGCAATGCGGCCTGCTGCTGGAGCAGCCAGCATCCCGCCGCGAAAGCCAGCAGCACAGCACGCATCGCACCTCCCGGCACACAACTCCGATGGCGTATTTGTACAGCGAAGGAATGGGGTCAAACGTGTCCGACGGATACGCTTGTGTGGCAGATGGTTAAATCGGCGACGGAGGTCTTGTGCCGCCGCTCAGCGCGGGGCCATGATGTCGGCAAACGTCGCCAGCCGCGGCAGCGCGGCCACCGAATTGCGCCACATGATGTCGGCCAGCGCGCGCTCTGGCACGCCGCGCAGCTCGCCCAGCACGCGCGCAACACCCGCCACCTCGCCCGGCGTGTTGCGGGCCTTGTGCTGCTCGCCGAACTGGTCGTCGGATAGCCAGGCTGGCGCGATATCGGGCGCGTCGGTTTCCAGCACGAGGCTCTCGAGCGGCAAGTCCGTGGCCAGCCGGCGGATCTGTCGCGCGCGACTGAAGGTCAGGTTGCCGCCGAAGCCGAGCTTCATGCCGTGATCGACAAAGCGGCGCGCCTGCTCGTGGCTGCCGTTGAAGGCGTGCGCGATGCCTTGCCGGACACCCACCCGGCGCAGTTGCGCGTACACCTGGTCCTGCGACTTGCGAACGTGCAGCAATACCGGCAGGTCGAACTCGCGCGCGACCTTGAGTTGTTCGGCGTAAAGCCAGGTCTGGTGGGCGGCGTCCAGCCCCGGGACGAAGAAGTCGAGGCCAATCTCGCCGATGGCGACAAAGCGTGGGTCGTCCATCGACATCGCCACCTGGCGCCGCAGCTCGTCCACGTCGGACTGCCCCGCACCCGGCGAGCAGAGCGGGTGGATGCCGAGCGCATAGACGCAATGCGAGCCGTTGCCGGCCAGCGCGCGCACGGCGTCGAAGTTGGAAACCGCCACGGCGGGCAGCACGATGCCGGACACCCCTGCTTCGAGGGCGGCCGCCGTCACGCGGTCGCGGTCGTCATCGAATTCGCTGGCGTCAAGATGGCAATGCGTGTCGATCCACATGGCGGGGGCGTGGCCGGTGAGGTGACGGAAAAATGGTCAGGAAAACTAGCGGGATAAGTCGTAACGGGAAAAGTGGCCGATCAAGGCAAACCGGTCAGCGCTCGCGATGCAGGTGCCCGTCGCGCAGGCGCAGAACGCGGTCGCATCGCCCAGCCAGATCCTGGTCGTGGGTGACGATGACGAAGCTCGTGCCAAGCGTCTGCGACAGTTCCAGCATCAGGTCATACACGCCGCCCGCAGTGTGGTCGTCGAGGTTGCCGGTCGGCTCGTCAGCCAGCACGCAGGCCGGCTGGCCAACCAGCGCACGCGCGACGGCCACGCGCTGCCGCTCGCCGCCGGACAGCTCGCCGGGCCGGTGTTTCGCGCGGCCACCGAGACCCACGCGGTCGAGCATGGCCTGCGCGGCGGCGCGCGCCTCATGCTCCTTCAGGCCGCGGATACGCATCGGCATGGCTACGTTATCGAGCGCGGTGAACTCCGGCAGCAGGTGATGGAACTGGTACACAAAGCCCAGCGCGCGGTTGCGGACGATATTGCGTTCACTTTCGCGCAGCGCCGTGAACGGCTTGCCGAGGAGCGCCACCCGACCGGCGTCCGGGTTGTCGAGCCCGCCCAGTACGTGGAGCAACGTGGACTTGCCCGAGCCGGACGCGCCGACGATGGCGACCTTCTCGCCTGCGTCCACGCGCACGTCGACGCCGCGCAGCACCTCGACGTCGAGCCCGCCCTGATGGAAGCGCTTGGTCAGGCCTTCGGCCACCAGCACCGGGGTACCGGACTGCACCTTCAATCCGGGCACGCCCGGCACCGTGGTTTCCTGGAGCAGCGTGGTCTCACTCATAGCGCAGCGCCTCCGCCGGATTGACGCGCGAGGCGCGCCAGCTGGGGTAGATCGTGGCCAGCGTGGCCAGCACGAAGGAGATGATGCCGATGGTGGCGATGTCGTTCACGCGGGGATCCGAGGGCAATTCGCTGATGAAGTAGATGTCTTTAGGCAGGAACTGCACGTGCAGCAACCGCTCGATGAAAGGCACGATCACGTCGATATTGGTCGCGATCAGCGTGCCGCCCAGCACGCCGAGCAGCGTGCCGATAAACCCGATGGCCACGCCCTGCACGATGAAGATCTTCATGATCGAGCGCGGCTGCGCGCCCATCGTGCGGAGGATGGCGATGTCCGCCTGCTTGTCGGTCACCGTCATGACCAGCGTGGAGACCAGATTGAAAGCCGCCACCGCGATGATCAGCGTCAGGATGATGAACATCATGCGCTTCTCGGTCTGCACGGCGGCAAACCAGTTGCGGTTCTGCTTGGACCAGTCGCGCAGGTAGAGGTCGCCGGTCATCGTCCCGGCCAGGGACTCGGCTACCTGCGGGGCGCGCTGCATATCCGACAGCTTGAGCCGCACGCCGGTGGGACCGGGCTGGCGGAACAGCGTCTCGGCGTCCTGGATGTCGATCAGCGCCAGCGCGCTGTCGAATTCATAGTGACCGGAGGAAAACACGCCAACGACGGTGAACTGCTTGAGCCGCGGCAGCACACCTGCCGGGGTGATGGTGCCCTGCGGCGCCACCAGCGTGACCTTGTCGCCCACGCGCACGCCCATGGCATTGGCCAGCTCATTGCCCAGCGCGATGCCGAAACCACCGGGCACCAGCGCGTTCATGTTGCCGGCACGGAACTGATTGCCGATGTCGGAGACCTTCGGCTCCTCGGCAGGGTCCACACCGCGCAGCAGCACGCCGCGTACGGCGTCTTCGCGCGTGAGCATGGCCTGCGCCGCCACGTAGGGCGCGGCGCCAATGACTTCCTTGTTTTGCATCGCTTCGGCGGCGGTCTTCTGCCAGTCCGGCAATGCCGTCGGGCCGATGACCTCGATGTGCGACAAGACCGACAGCATCCGGTCTCGCACTTCCTTCTGGAAGCCGTTCATCACCGATAGCACGACGATCAGCGCCGCCACGCCGAGCGCGATGCCCAGCATCGAGATCATCGAGATGAACGAAATGAACGTGTTGCGACTGGCGCGCTTGCTTGCGCGGGTATATCGCCAGCCGATCTGCCACTCGTAGGGAAAGTTCAAGAGAAGTCCTGTTGTTCGGGGGATGCGCCGGTGGGCCGCCTTCGGCCGTCGGGTGACGGAAAACTGGCGCCGGCCAGCCGGAAGTTTACAATCTCGGCAACCATGATGACGCACCTGACCCTGATTGTGCCCTTTTCCGTCCCGCCCGGCGCCGGCGACGACGCCACGGACGATGTCGTGCCCGGCGCACTGCTGCGGCAGTTGGAGTTGCCGGCGCTCGGAAAGTTGCTGACCCGCGCGACGCCCGGCCCGCGCGAGCGGCACGACGATCCCTTCCTGCGCAGCCTGCCGCAGGAACGCTGGCTGGCCGGACGGGCTGGCCTGGACACCAAGCAGGTGCCGACTGCGCCCTATATGCGGCTGGCCGACCTGCGGCACGATGCCGCGGACGCCGCAGCGGGGACGAATGATATCGGAGCCGGCGGCGGCGCGGCCATTGACGAGCCGGCCTGGGCCTGCCTCCAGCCGGTCCATATCCACGCCGCGCGCGACCACCTGGTGCTGATGCATCCCGACCAGCTGGAAATCCGCCCCGATGAGGCCGCGGCACTGCGCGCCGCCATCGGGGACCTGCTGAGTGAATCCGACATCCTGCTCGACACTCCCCACCCCGCCCGCTGGTATGTGCCCGAAGCGACGTTTGGCGATCTGGACGCCACCACGCCAGTGCGGGCCACGGGCCGCAATATCGATATCTGGATGCAGGCCGGCGCGCGGGCGCGCGACTGGCGGCGGCTCCAGAACGAGATCCAGATGACGTGGCACGACCACCCGGTCAACCAGGCCCGCGAGGCCGAGGGCCGACTGCCGATCAATTCGGTCTGGCTGCACGGCGGCGGCAAACGCGTGCCCGTGAAGCCGCTGGCCGGCACAGTGCTGACCGACGACCCGTTCCTGGCCGGCCTGGCTCTGGCCGGTGGCAGCCAACTGGGCCCGCAACCGGCACGCTTTGTGGACATTGCGAACACCGACGGCGATGTGCTGGCGATGCTCGACACCGCCACCGAAGCGCATATTGCCCAGGACTGGGGTCTGTGGATCGAACAGATGCACGCGCTTGACGCCGATTGGTTCGCGCCGGCGCTGGCCGCGCTGGTAGACGGCAAGATTCAGGCAGTCACGCTGGTGCTAGGCGGCGAGAATCATTTTGCCGAATTCACCGTGCGGCGCGGGGACTTGCGCAAGTTCTGGCGCGGCCTGGGTCCGCGCGGCGACTGGCGCGCGCTGCTGTCCGATCTGGCGATGGCCGCCTGATGGCCGCCTGAGCCCGTCGCCCAGCCCCCGGCCATCGCCCGTCCGCCATCGCGCCCCCGCATCGCTCCCGAATATCGCAGAACCGTTTCGAACGACCAACCATGACCCGGATCGCCGTCCGCCCCTACTCCGACGCCCACGCCAGCACGCTGGCCGCATCGGGACTCCACCCCACGCTCGCCCGCATCCTGTCGGCGCGCGGTGTGCTGCATCCGTCCGAGCTGGCCACGGATCTGCCTGAGCTGTCACCGCCGTCGTCCATGAAAGGCATCGGCCACGCGGCCGAATACCTGGCGGATGCCATTGCGGCCCATCGCAAACTGCTGATCGTCGCCGACTACGACTGCGACGGCGCCACCGCCTGCGCGGTCGGCGTACGCGGCCTGCGGATGCTCGGCGCACACGTGGACTTCATCGTCCCGAACCGCTTCGAGTACGGCTACGGCCTGACGCCGGAGATTGTGGAGCTGGCCGCGCAGCAGCGGCCGGATGTGATCGTGACCGTCGACAACGGCATCGCGAGCGTCGACGGCGTGGCTGCGGCCAATGCGCGTGGCATCGATGTCGTGGTCACCGACCACCACCTGCCCGGCGCGGTACTGCCGGACGCCGCCGTGATCGTCAACCCGAACCAGCCCGGTTGCGAGTTTCCGAGCAAGAACCTGGCGGGCGTGGGCGTGATGTTCTACGTGCTGCTGGCGCTGAGGGCGGAGCTGCGCAAGCGCGGCGTCTACACGCAGGCCACCCAGCCGCCTTTGCAGACGCTGCTGGACCTGGTGGCGCTGGGTACCGTGGCCGATGTGGTCAAGCTGGATAGCAACAACCGGATCCTCGTGGCGCAGGGTCTGCGCCGGATGCGCGCGGGCCGCATGCACCCGGGCGTGGCCGCGCTGTTCCGCGCCGCCGGGCGCGAGGCGCCGCGCGCCAATACGTTCGACCTCGGCTTCGGCCTGGGCCCACGCCTGAATGCGGCCGGCCGGCTGGCCGACATGTCGCTCGGCATCGAATGCCTGCTAACCGACGACCCGAACCGCGCCTGGGACATCGCCCAGGAACTGGATGGCATGAATCGCGAGCGGCGCGACATCGAGGCCGGCATGCAGCAGGAAGCGCTGCAGATCCTCGAGCAGCCGCTGGCGGGGCTGGACCCGGCGTCACGCTACACCGTCAGCGTGTTCAACGACACGTGGCACCAGGGCGTGATCGGCATCGTCGCCTCCCGCCTGAAAGAGAAGTTCCACCGGCCGACGATCACGTTCGCGCCGGGGGATGACGAACATATCAAGGGCTCGGGCCGCTCGATTCCCGGGTTCCATCTGCGCGACGCGCTGGACCTGGTGTCCAAGCGCCATCCGGGCCTGCTGGTCAAGTTCGGCGGCCACGCGATGGCGGCGGGCATGACGCTGCGCGCCAGGGATTTCGACACCTTCATGGCCGCCTTCGAAGCCGTGGGCCGCGAATGGCTGAGCGAAGAGCAACTGGCGCGGGTGATCGAGACCGATGGCGACATCGAGGATGCCTGCTTCAGCCCGGAATTCGTAACGCTGCTGGAAGGCCAGGTGTGGGGCCAGGGATTTCCTCCGCCGACGTTCTGCGGGGAGTTCGACGTGCTGCGCCAGACCGTGCTCAAGGGCAAGCATCTGAAACTGCAGCTTGGGCGCGGCAGCCAGCGCTTTGACGCGATCTGGTTCAACCACGCGGATGCGCTGGATGGCGCCAGCGCGACAGTGGCCTATCGGCTGGACAACAACACGTTCAACGGCGTCACGCGCGTCCAGCTGGTGATCGAACACGCGCAATAACGTCATGGCGCGATAGGGTGATGGGGCGATGGCGCCATCGCCGGGAATCGCCGGAAATCACCGGAGGTGGCCGGCAGATTCCGGCAACCTCCGGCTGTGCGCCGGCTCAGCCGCGCGACGGCAGGTAGTCGGCCGGATTCACCGGCTTGCCGTTGCCGCGCACCTCGAAGTGCAGTTCGGCGGCCGAGGCCATGCTCCCAATCTCCTGCCCCGTCGATACCCGGGCGCCCTCCTTCACCAGCGGCTTGTCCAGGTTGCCGTAGACCGTCAACCAGTCGTCGCTGTGCTTGAGGATCACCAGCATCCCGTAGCCGCGCAGCGTGCCGACGTGGATCGCCCAGCCGGCGGCGGCGGCGCGGACCGTGCCGTTGGCCGGGACCTCGATCCGTAGCCCCTTTTCCGAAGGCAGCGAGAAGCGTCCGGTGACGCGGCCATCGGCCGGCCATTGCAGCTTGATGGCGCTGGCAGGCGGCTTCAACGGCGTGGTATCGGCTTGTGCCGCCCTGGCCGCCTTGTCGGCATTGTCGGCCCTGGCGGCCGAGGACGATCCCCCCGCGCCGGCTGGCGGCCGGACGCGGATCAGTTGCCCGACTTCGATCTGGTTGGTGCTCGGCAAATCGTTCCAGCGCGAGAGCTCGGCCACCGATCGCTTGTTGCGGCGGGCGATCGAGTACAGCGTGTCGCCCCGCTCCACCCGGTAGAAGCCGTCGGGGGCGGGTTCGCCGGAAGTGGTGCCGCAGGCCGCCAGCACGGTGGTCAGGGCGGCAGCCATTGACGCCCCGGCCAGCCGGCCCAGTATGCGGCGTCGCGCCGCCACGATGTCATGGTTCGTTGCAGTCATGCGTTCGAGGTGACTCCTTGTTGTAGCCCGTATTCTCGCCGATGTGGCGCACCGACCCCGTTGTAGACCGTTCGCTGCGCGAACCGTTCGCGCCGCCGACGTCGCGCGCGGGCAAATCCACCCCGGATCCGCGGCGCCGATCCGCTATAATTCAAGGTTTTGAAGCGCAGGAACATCATGGAAGCAGAACGCCTTAACGCCATCTCCGGTGCCATCTCCGATCTCCGTTCCCGGACGGAAGATCTACGGGGGTATCTTTGACTACGATGTCAAAGTAGGACGCCTGGACGAAGTCAACGGGCTACTGGAAGACCCGGATGTCTGGAACAACCCAAAGCGGGCCCAGGATCTTGGCAAGGAAAAGAAAGCGCTCGAGGCCGTGGTACAGGTCCTCGGCAAGCTGACGGACGACCTTTCCGGCGCGGACGAGCTGTTCGAGCTCGCGCGCGAGGAAGGTGACGACGATACGCTCGAAGCCATCGAGGCCGACGTCAAGGGCTTCGAGGCCATCGTGGCGGACATGGAATTCCGCCGCATGTTCTCGGGCGAGATGGACCAGGCCAATGCGTTCATCGACATCCAGGCTGGCGCCGGCGGCACGGAAGCGTGCGACTGGGCGTCGATGCTGCTGCGCCAGTACCTGAAGTACTGCGAGCGCAAGGGCTTCAAGGCGGAGGTGCTGGAAGAATCCGAAGGCGACGTGGCGGGCATCAAGAGCGCCACGATCAAGATCGAAGGCGAGTACGCGTTCGGCTACCTGCGTACGGAAACCGGCGTGCACCGGCTGGTGCGCAAGTCGCCGTTCGATTCGTCGGGCGGCCGCCATACGTCGTTCTCGTCGGTGTTCGTGTACCCGGAAGTCGACGATTCGTTCGAGGTGGAAGTCAACCCGGCCGACCTGCGCGTGGATACCTACCGCGCCTCCGGCGCCGGTGGTCAGCACATCAACAAGACCGACTCCGCCGTCCGGATCACGCACATCCCCACCGGCATCGTCGTGCAGTGCCAGAACGACCGTTCGCAGCACCGCAACCGTGCCGAGGCCATGTCGATGCTGAAGTCGCGCCTGTACGAGCATGAAATGCGCAAGCGCCAGGCCGAGGCCGACAAGCTGGAAGCCGGCAAGACCGACGTGGGCTGGGGCCACCAGATCCGCTCGTATGTGCTGGACCAGAGCCGGATCAAGGACCTGCGTACCAACGTGGAAATGTCCAACACACAGAAGGTGCTGGACGGTGACCTCGACCCGTTCATCGAGGCCAGCCTGAAACAGGGCCTGTAGGCCAGCAACGCCTCCCGCCCGTGCGGGAGGCGTTTTCGAGTTCCCAAAACCGAAGCGGCACGCCGCCAACCACAACGACATTCCGGGGCACCATGAGCGCAGGAATCCATCTCTACATCGTCACCGGCGCCTCGCGCGGCCTGGGCGCCGCACTGACGCGCGCGCTGCTGAAGCCGGGCAACCGCGTCATCTGCGTGGCGCGCAGCCGCAGCCCCGAGCTGGAAGCCGAGGCCACGGCCAGCGGCGTTCCGGTGGCCTGGCACCTGCAGGACCTGTCGCAACCGGGCGCCGCGGCTGGCTGGCTGGGCAGCGTGCTGGACGCCGTGGATGACGCCCCGGCCAGCGTGACGCTGATCCTGAATGCCGGCGTGGTGGAACCGATTGGCCCGATCACCGAGCTGCACGAGACCACGCTGGTCCCGCACCTGCTGACCAACCTGGCCACGCCGATGACGATGACCGGCGCGTTCATCGAACACACCGCACGCCTCGACTGCCCGCGCAAGGTGCTCGGCATCTCTTCCGGTGCCGCGCGCAACCCGGTGCAGGGCTGGAGCGCCTACTGCACCGGCAAGGCCGGCCTGGACATGTTCATGCGCGCCGTTAACGCCGAATACGCCAGCATCCCCGAGCCGCGCACGGTGCGCGCGGTGGCCCTGGCCCCGGGCGTGGTGGATACCGGCATGCAGGAAACCATCCGCGGCGCGGACTTCGCCCAGGTGCAGCGCTTCCGTGACCTGAAGGCCAACGCGCAGCTGGCGTCGCCGGAAGAGACCGCGCAACGCATCGTCGCCTACCTGGCACGTCCGGACTTCGGCAAGACCGAGCTCGACGACATCCGCAATTACTGAACCGAACCCGCGCGGGCCTGGCCCGCGCCCGACCGAACCATCATGACCGAACCGACCCGCGCCCCAGCCGCCGACACGCCTGCCGTAGACGAGAACAAGATCATCGCTGAGCGGCGCGAGAAACTGCAGGCCCTGCGCCAGCAAGGCGTGGCCTTCCCCAACGATTTCCGCCCGACGCACCAGGCCGCCGCGCTGCACGCGCAGTATGGCGAGACCGACCAGCCCACGCTGGAAGCCAGTCCGGTGGAAGTGGCCATCGCCGGCCGCATGATGCTCAAGCGCGTGATGGGCAAGGCCAGCTTTGCCACCGTGCAGGACGGCAGCGGCCAGATCCAGTTCTACGTCACGCGCGACAAGGTGGGCGAGGACGTGTACGCCGCGTTCAAGCACTGGGACCTGGGCGACATCGTCAGCGCGCGCGGCGAACTGTTCCGCACCAACAAGGGCGAGTTGTCCGTGCAGGTGCGTGAGCTGCGCCTGCTGTCGAAATCCCTGCGCCCGCTGCCGGACAAGTTCCACGGCCTGGCCGACCAGGAAACCAAATATCGCCAGCGCTATGTGGACCTGATCGTCTCGCCCGAGACGCGCGCCACGTTCCGTGCCCGCACCAACGCCATCTCGTCGCTGCGTCGCCATATGGCCGACGCCGGCTTCATGGAAGTGGAAACGCCGATGCTGCACCCGATTCCCGGTGGCGCCGCGGCCAAGCCGTTCATCACGCACCACAATGCGCTGGACATGCAGATGTTCCTGCGTATCGCACCGGAGCTCTACCTCAAGCGTCTGGTCGTCGGCGGCTTCGAGCGTGTGTTCGAGATCAACCGCAACTTCCGTAACGAAGGGGTGAGCCCGCGCCACAACCCCGAGTTCACGATGATGGAGTTCTACGCGGCCTACACGGACTACCGCTGGCTGATGGACTTCACCGAGAACCTGATCCGCCAGGCCGCGATCGATGCGCGGGGCAGCGCCACCGTGACATACCAGGGTCGCGAACTGGATCTGGCCAAGCCGTTCCATCGCCTGACCATCTGCCAGGCCATCCAGAAGTTCGCGCCGGAGTACACCGACGCGCAACTGGCCGATGCCGACTTCCTGCGCACCGAACTGAAGAAGTTCGGCGTGAACACCGGCGCGCCGCAGTTCCTGAACGCGGGCCTGGGCACGCTGCAACTGGTGCTGTTCGAGGAAACGGCCGAAGCCCAGCTCTGGGAACCGACGTTCATCGTCGACTACCCGGTCGAGGTGTCGCCGTTGGCGCGTGCATCGGACACGGTGCCGGGGATCACGGAACGCTTCGAGCTGTTCATCACGGGCCGGGAGATCGCCAATGGCTTCTCGGAGCTCAACGATGCCGAGGACCAGGCCGACCGCTTCCGCAAGCAGGTCGAGCAGAAGGATGCGGGCGACGAGGAAGCGATGTACTTCGACGCCGACTACATCCGCGCGCTCGAGTACGGCATGCCCCCGACGGGTGGTTGCGGCATCGGCATCGACCGTCTGGTCATGCTGCTGACGGACAGCCCCAACATCCGCGACGTCATCCTGTTCCCGCACCTGCGCCGGGAAGACTGATCCGGACTGCCAATCGGCAAAAAGCAGAGAGAGATGACAAAAGCCCCGCCCCTCCGGCGGGGCTTTTTGCATTCCAGCGCGACAGCAGGCGACTGCACATGGCATGCCGGTTTGTTACAGCGGGGTCTGTAGGACGGCCACCGATATCGTTGCAACCCCATGATTTACCTGTGTTTTTGGCGCTACAGATGCTTACAAAATCAAACGGCAATCGTGCCCCGCTTCAGCCAAACTTGAGTGCATGGACCGGCTTGGCCGGTCGACAGGAGAACAACAAATGCAAAGCCCGGCGACTGTATCGTCTGCTTCGAAGGAATCCGTTCCGCCCCCCTCGCTGCCGCCGCAGCGACGTCTGCATCCGCTGGTCGGCGCGGCCGCCGTGGCGGTGGTGATCGCCAGCCTGACCGCGGTAGCCGCCGTGACCGGCGTGCTGCCCCTCGGCAAGGCGAATCAAGGACCGGCCTATGACCCGGCACCCTACGCCGCGCAGGCCCCGCAGCCCCTCACGTCATCCGGGTCATCCACGTCATCCCCGGCAAACCAGCCGAATCAGGCAAATCAGCCGAATCAGGTGAACGAGGCACTGCCACCGGGATCGACCACGCGTCCGCCGGCCTACGACATGCAGCAGGCCCAACTGGCGCAGAACGCTCAGAGCGCTCAGAACGCTGCGCCGCAACCCCCTGCCCAGCAGGCACAGCCCGAGCAGCGCCCGGTACCTGCCTCCAAGCCAAGCCACACCGCCGGCCGGGTCACCAATGTGACAACCATCGAGTCGGAGAAGCCCACCAGCGGCGTTGGCGCGGTGGGCGGTGCGGTGGTTGGCGGCCTGCTCGGCAATCAGATCGGCCACGGAAATGGCAGAATTCTCGGCACCGTCGCCGGTGCTGCCGCGGGCGGCTTCGCCGGCAACTATGTCGAGAAACGCGTGAACAAGGACAAGCAATATCGCGTAAGCGTGCAGATGGATGACGGCAGCCGCCGGACGTTCACTTACCAGAACCCGCCGGGGGTTGAGGTCGGCCAGCGTGTGCATATGGAGAAGGGGGTCCTGGTGACCGGCTAGCCGGTGTGGCATCACCGTGAGTTTTCGCACGAAAGGGTCGGCCTTGCGCCGGCCCTTTGTTGCTATGATGATCAGATCGACCGTCACCTTGACTACCCCCATCTCGGCTCATGATGCCTCGCGCCCCCGCCGAATCCAGCCACAGCAGGCAACGCCTTGCCGCGCGGGGGCTGGTACTGGCTGGCGGATTGTGGCTCGCGCTGGTATCACCCATGGCCTGCGGGCAGGAGTTGCTGCTGCTCGGGGGGGTGCAGTCCACCCACTCGGCAGGCGAGATGAGCTACGGCTACGCCTTCGCCTATCAGCACAACCTGAGCGAGCACTGGTACGCGACTTTCACCTACCTCAACGAGGGCCACGTCACCAATCATCATCGTGACGGCCACAGCGCACAGCTGTGGTGGCGCTACCTCGCCTTCGATCGCAAGCTGACGCTGGCCGTTGGCGCAGGTCCGTATCGCTACTTCGACACCACCGATCGCGACGCGAGCGGCTCCTCCGACAATCAGCACGGCTGGGGGATGCTGGCCAGCCTGGCTGCCACGTGGTACCTCGACGGCGGCCCGTGGATGCTCCAGGCCCGGTTCAACAGGGCGCAGACGCCTTCAAGCATCAAGACCAACACGTTCCTGCTCGGCGTGGGCTATCAGCTCGACCGCGGCGACCGCGGTGGCCCCTTGGTGCCGCCACCCGGCCGCACCGACGACGTGACGCAGAACGAGCTGACGGTGTTCCTGGGGCAGACCATCGTGAACACCTTCGACTCGGAAACGTCAGTGGCCAAAGCGGTCGAATACCGGCGCGGCCTCTGGCGGTATATGTCCGGCACGATCAGCTACATCAATGAGGGCGAAAGCAGCACGCTTCGCCGCAACGGCGTGGCCGCTCAGGCGTGGCTCGAGCGCGCGTTCTTTCACGACAAGCTGACCCTGGGCCTGGGCGTTGGACCGTATTACGCGATCGACCTGACCGAGAATGCCCGGAACCAGGGCAGCACCCCATCGCGCTGGTCCGGCCTGATGACCATGTCGGCCAGCTACCGGCTGGGCGAACACTGGCTAACGCGGCTGTCGTGGAATCGCACGGTCACGGGCTATGACCGCGATACCGACGTAATCCTGGCCGGCCTCGGGTATCGCTTCTGACCGACGGCCATGAAAAAAGGGGCGCGGCGATGGGCCGGCCCCTTTTTTCGATGTACTTCGTCAATCCGCGCTTGTCGCGATGCTTACTGCGCTTCCTCGATCCATGCGGCCTGGATGGCCTCCAGAATCTTCTCGCCCGACCGCTCCGGCATATCGCTGAAGTCGTCGAGCTCCAGCACCCATTGGCGCAGCTGGGTAAAGCGTACCGTCACCGGGTCCACGTCGGGGTACTTGTCGTACAGCGCCGCGGCAATGTCGTAGGTATCAGTCCATTTCATGGGGTAGCTCCGAGGGAAAGTGCCCGGCTCAGTGGCCTTCCTTGGCGTGATTGATCGTGTATTTCGGAATCTCGACGGTCAGGTCTTCGTCGGACACGAGCGCCTGGCAGGACAGGCGCGAGTTCGGCTCCAGGCCCCAGGCCTTGTCGAGCAGGTCCTCTTCCTTTTCCTCGGCGTCTTCCAGCGAGTTGAAACCCTCGCGCACGATCACGTGGCAGGTCGTGCAGGCGCACGATTTTTCGCACGCGTGCTCGATCTCGATGCCGTTGGCGAGCAGCGCATCGCAGACGCTGGTGCCCTTTCCGGCTTCGAACACGGCCCCTTCGGGACACAATTCGACGTGAGGCAATACGATGATCTGTGGCATGTCTTTCCTGAATATCAGTCGTTAGGGTGCGGCGCGGGGATCAGCCGAGCTCCTGCACCTTGCGGCCGGCCAGCGCGCTCTTGATCGAGCGGTCCATGCGGCGGGCGGCAAAATCATCGGTACCACGCGAAAGCTGTTCCACGGCGGCCTTGATGGCCTGGTGGTCCTCGCCCTTCGCGATCTGGCGGACGCTGGCCATCAGCACCTCCACAGAGGCACGCTCGTCGGCGGACAGCAGGTCGCCGTCGACCTCCAGCGCACGCGTGGTGGCTTCGACCAGTCGGTCGGCCTCGACGCGCTCCTCGGCCAGCGCGCGGCTCTTCATATCATGCTCGGCCTCGCGGAAGCTCTCCTGCAGCATGCGCGCGATGTCGTCATCGGCCAGTCCATAGGACGGCTTGACCGACACCGAAGCTTCCACACCCGATTGCGTCTCGCGCGCGGACACGGACAGCAGGCCGTCGGCATCCACCTGATAGGTCACGCGGATGCGCGCCGCACCGGCCACCATCGGCGGAATGCCGCGCAGTTCAAAGCGGGCCAGCGAGCGGCAATCGATCGCCAGTTCGCGCTCGCCCTGCAGCACATGGATCGCCATGGCGGTCTGGCCATCCTTGAACGTGGTGAATTCCTGCGCGCGGGCAACGGGAATCGTGCTGTTGCGCGGGATGATCTTCTCGACCAGGCCACCCATCGTTTCCACGCCCAACGACAGCGGGATGACGTCCAGCAGCAGCCAGTCTTCGCCCGGAGCGTGATTACCGGCCAGCAAATTGGCCTGCATGGCGGCGCCCAGCGCCACCACCTTGTCCGGATCGAGGTTGGTCAGCGGGGACTGACCGAAGAACTCACCCACGGCCTTGCGAATCGACGGCATGCGGGTAGCCCCGCCCACCAGCACTACACCCTTGACCTCGTCGGGGCTGACGCTCGCATCACGCAGCGCCTTGCGCACCGGCGCCAGCGTCTTCTGCACCAGGTGTGACGTAATCTCATTGAAGATGGTCGCCGGCAGCGGCAGGTGCACGATCTCGCCACTGGCCAGCACGGCGTCGATCACCGTGCTGTCGCTTTCGGACAGCGCTTCCTTGGCCGCGCGGGCGCGGATCATCAGCAAGCGGGAGTCCTCGGCGGAAAGGGGCTGCAGGCCGGCCTGTTCGACGATCCAGCACAGCAGGCGCTGGTCGAAGTCGTCGCCGCCGAGCGCGGAATCGCCACCCGTCGACATCACCTCGAATACGCCCTTGGTCAGCCGGAGCACCGAAATATCGAAGGTGCCGCCGCCCAGATCGTAGACCGCGTAGATGCCTTCGGCGGCATTGTCCAGGCCATAGGCAATGGCCGCCGCAGTGGGCTCGTTCAGCAGACGCAGCACGTCCAGGCCGGCCAGCTGGGCCGCGTCCTTGGTCGCCTGACGCTGTGCGTCATCGAAATAGGCAGGCACCGTAATCACGGCACCAACGAGGTCATCGCCCAGCGAGTCCTCGGCACGCTGGCGCAGCGTGGCAAGAATCTCGGCCGACACCTCCACCGGGCTCTTGATCCCGGCAGCGGTCTTGATCTGCACCATGCCCGGCGCATCGACGAAGTCGTACGGACTGTGCTCGATGTTCGCCACATCGCGCAGCCCGCGACCCATGAAGCGCTTGACGGAGACAACCGTGTTCTTGGGGTCGCGCACCGATTCGTCCTGGGCCTTGTAGCCGATATGGACGGTGCGGTCCGGCAGATAGCGGACCACGGACGGCAGCAGCGAACGACCGCGTTCGTCCGCCAGGACTTCCGGAATACTGTTGCGGACGGCTGCCACCAGGGAGTTGGTGGTGCCAAGGTCGATACCGACTGCCAGGCGACGCTGGTGCGGCGCCGGCGACATGCCGGGTTCGGAAATCTGGAGCAGTGCCATGATGATTCTTCGCGTGTTCTTGTGGGGCGCGCCGTGGCTTCGCATTGGCGGTATTCGGTGGCCCTCGGTGGTTTTCAAGCCACCCAAGTCCCGTACCGGACCAGCAGGGGCGCCATTGTGGCACGTCCCCCACCAATGCGTCGGGATACCCTAGCCTTCGATCCGGTCGATAGCCTCGCTGGCGTCGTGTTCGATCTTCTCGATAAACATCAGTTGTCGCGCCGCGGCGCTGGCGGCGGCATCGTCGCCCGCATCCAGCAGCGCCCCGAGCGCCGCGTGGCGCTCACGTTTTTCCAGGCGAAGGTCGCGCAGCAGGCCATCCAGCCGATCCGCCGCACGGTCCTCCACGGCCTCCTGCAACGCCTCGCGCCATTCCATCTGCTGCATCAGGAATGCCGGTGCCATCGCCGTATTGCTTTCGGCCTGGATGTCGACGCCGCGCAGCGAGAGCAGGTAGATGGCGCGCTTGAGTGGCTGGCGCAGCGTCCGGTAGGCTTCATTGGCATGCGCGGCCCATTGCATGGCGACGCGCCGCTCGGCATCGCCGGCGTTGGCAAAGCGGTCCGGATGGGCCTGCGACTGGACGGTGCGATAGGCGTTGTCCAGCGCAGCCTCGTCCACCTCATAGCGGACAGGCAGACCGAACAGCGAGAAAAAATCGTCTTTCAAATGCTTCCCCAACAAAAAGGAGCGGCCATGCCGCCCCTTGTCGTCCTGCTTCCGCGCTGCTCAGGCATCGCGTCGCGCCCATTCTGCCGGCGGCTCCTGCCTCACGCACTTGAGGCATTTCACCCGATAGCCAAGCCGCGATGCCCTTCCCTCGGCCGTTACCGTCCACGGACGAGACTGCCAGGGCGGATCGTGGCGCACGTGCTGGCCGTGCCCGCATTCGAGCTCGGCCACCCAGTCGCCAAATTCGTCGCGGTGAAATCCGACGATACTGCGCTCCATCGGATCCTCCGCGTGGGCATGGTGATCAGACCCGGAACGACTCGCCGCAGCCGCACTCGTCCTTGACGTTGGGGTTGTTGAAACGGAAACCTTCGTTCAACCCTTCGCGCGCGAAATCGAGTTCGGTACCGTCGATGTACGGCAGGCTCTTGGGATCCACGATCACCTTGATGCCGTGCGTCTCGAACACCTCGTCTTCAGGCAGGAGTTCGTCGACGTACTCCAGCTTGTAGGCCAGGCCAGAGCAGCCGGTCGTCTTCACGCCCAGGCGCAGGCCTACGCCCTTGCCGCGACGTTCCAGGTAGCGGGCGACGTGCTTCGCCGCCTTTTCGGTCATTGTGATCATCGTTGCCTTGCTGTCGAACACCGCGCATCGCATTCGTCGCCACGCGCGGCCACATCAACAAAAGAAGCGAATCAGGCGGCCTGCTGTTCGGCGCCGGTGTGCTTCTTCTTGTAATCCTCGACGGCCGCCTTGATGGCGTCCTCGGCCAGGATCGAGCAGTGGATCTTCACCGGCGGCAGCGCCAGTTCCTCGGCGATCTGGGTGTTCTTGATCTCCAGCGCCTGATCCACGGTCTTGCCCTTGACCCACTCCGTCACCAGCGACGACGACGCGATGGCCGAGCCGCAGCCATAGGTCTTGAACTTCGCGTCTTCGATCACGCCAGCCTCGTTCACCTTGATCTGCAGCTTCATCACGTCGCCGCAGGCCGGGGCGCCGACCATGCCGGTGCCCACCGCGTCGTCGTTCTTGTCGAACGAACCGACGTTGCGCGGATTTTCATAGTGGTCGAGAACCTTGTTGCTGTAAGACATTTTGGCTACCTCTGTCGAATCTTTTGATGGGGTTGTTCTTGTTCGGAATTCCGGGTGGCGCTCAGTGCGCGGCCCACTGGATCGAATTCAGGTCGACGCCGTCCTTGAACATCTCCCACAGCGGCGACAGGTCGCGCAACTTGCTGATCTTGCTCTTCAGCAGTTCCGCGGTGAAGTCGATCTCTTGCTCGGTAGTGAAGCGACCGACGGTGAAGCGAATGGAGCTGTGCGCCAGTTCGTCGTTGCGGCCCAGGGCGCGCAACACGTACGACGGCTCCAGCGAAGCCGACGTGCAGGCCGAACCCGACGACACGGCCACTTCCTTGATCGCCATGATCAGGGACTCGCCTTCCACATAGTTGAAGCTGACGTTGAGGTTGTGCGGCACGCGATGCTCCAGCGAACCATTCAGGTAAACCTCTTCCATGCCCGACAGGCCGCGCCACAGACGGTCGCGCAGCATGCGGATACGTTCGTTTTCCGTCGCCATTTCCTCGCGGGCCAGGCGGAAGGCTTCGCCCATGCCGACGATCTGGTGCGGGGCCAGCGTGCCCGAGCGCATGCCACGCTCGTGGCCGCCGCCGTGCATCTGCGCTTCCAGACGTACGCGCGGCTTGCGTCGCACGTACAGGGCGCCGATGCCCTTCGGGCCGTAAGTCTTGTGAGCCGAGAACGACATCAGGTCGCACTTCAGCGTATTCAGGTCGATCGCCACCTTGCCAGTCGCCTGGGCGGCATCACAGTGAAAGATGATGCCCTTGGCGCGGCAGATCTCGCCGATCTGCTCGACGTCCTGGATCACGCCGATCTCGTTGTTGACCAGCATCACCGACACCAGAATCGTGTCCGGGCGGATCGCCTGCTTGAACACGTCCATGTCGATGAGACCATCGTCCTTGACATCGAGGTAGGTCACTTCGAAGCCCTGGCGTTCCAACTCACGGGTGGTGTCCAGCACGGCCTTGTGCTCGGTCTTCACCGTGATGATGTGCTTGCCCTTGCCCGAGTAGAAATTGGCGGCCCCCTTGATGGCCAGGTTGTCCGACTCCGTGGCGCCCGACGTCCACACGATTTCGCGCGGATCGGCGCCCACCAGGGCGGCCACCTGCTCGCGCGCTTCTTCCACCGCGCGCTCGGCGTCCCAGCCGTACGCGTGGCTACGCGATGCGGGATTGCCGAACTGCTCGCGCAGGTACGGAATCATCTTGTCCGCCACGCGCGGGTCCACCGGCGTGGTGGCCGAGTAATCCATGTAGATGGGGAAATGTGGGGTGCTCATCGTTATGACTGCCTTATAGGGACCGCTAATCGCTTGTTGCCTACCGATAGTTTAAACCAGCCGCCGCAATCCTGCTCAGGACTGCGCCAGGCTGAAAACCGAATTCACCACGCGGGGGCGCGCCGGTTTTTCCTGCTTGTCAGACTTGCCGCGGGGGACGGCCACGGGTTGCTGCGCGGCGTCATCGCGCATGTCGTGGAGTACGGCGGGTTGTCGGGCGCGCTGCTGGTCTACCAGATTCTTGAGAGAGACGGAGTCCAGGTACTCGACCATTTTCTGGTTCAGCGTGGCCCACAGTTCGTGGGTCATGCAGCGGCCGGAACCATCATCCCCGTTACAATTGCCCTTCCCTCCGCACTGCGTGGCGTCCAGGGGTTCGTCCACGGCGATGATGATATCCGCCACCGTGACGTCCTCGGCCTTGCGCGCGAGGCTGTAGCCACCGCCCGGCCCGCGTACGCTTTCCACGATCTCGTGCCGGCGCAGCTTGCCAAACAGCTGCTCCAGATAGGACAGGGAGATTTTCTGGCGCTGGCTGATGCCAGCGAGCGTGACGGGCCCCTGATCCTGGCGCATGGCCAAGTCGATCATGGCGGTTACCGCAAAACGGCCTTTGGTGGTCAGTCTCATGATGCTCGGGGAAGAGGACTACTTGATCGTCGGGAATACTTGATCGTTTGACTCAAGTATAAATTTTCCCGACTAATTCAGTCAAGTACCCCTGCTGCATCGCATCGTAAATCTCTTAAGCCGATTCGCCCGCAACAGGTGACTCGCAAGGCTCTTCGAGGAAGAACTGCCCAGCACGACAGGGAGCGAACCGCGCGCGCACGTGAGCGTCATGCCGGCACGAATCAGCGGAGCCGCTGGCTCAGCATGGCGATGACGCCGTCACAGGCGTCTTCGACATAGTCCAGCACGCGCTCGAAGCCATCGCCCTCCCCGTAGTAGGGATCCGGGACTTCCTCCGCCCCATGCTGCGTCGCAAAGCTCATCAGGAGCCGCAATTTATCGTCGCCGATCTCAGGACGGAGCGACCGCAGCGACGCGAGATTGGCATGGTCCATTGCCAGGACGAGATCGAAGCGATCGAAATCCGCCCGGTCAACCAGACGCGCGCGCAGCGCCGACAGGTCATAGCCCCGACGCAGCGCATGGCGCTGCGTGCGGGCATCGGGCGCGCGGCCCAGATGATAGTCATGGGTGCCGGCCGAATCGAGCTCGACTCGATCGGACAGGCCCGCATCAGAAAGTTTTGCGCGCAGCACGCCCTCCGCCGTCGGGGAACGGCAGATATTGCCCATGCAGCACATCAGGATGGCAAATTTCTTCATCGGCAGGATTCTACCGTTGCCGATATCCGCCTGCTGTCACCGGTCTCGCCCGGCGACCCCGCGCGGAAGGCTTCCGCCCGCCGCCGGCTATAACAACTGCGCGGCCAGCACCTTGCCTCGGGCAAATCCCGCCGCTTCGGCATCTTCCGGCGTCTTGAAGTGATCGGTGGGCGGGGATGTTTCGACCAGCGTCCCGTATGCGCGGATATTCGTGCCAGGCCGGCACACACGCACCGTGTACTCCCATTCGATGGGCGACCGGGGTTTCACCAGCACCTGGACCTCGTGCGTTTCGAAAACCCTCTTCTTCCACTCACTGCTATAGGCCATGACTATCTCCTGTCATGCCGGCGGCGCCTTGTTCCGTCCCTTGGCCCGGGATCAGTTCACCTCACCGGCATCGATGCTCCGCATGGCTGCGGCTTCCGCCAGGGCGAGTGCCGCCTCTGGGGTAGGTGCCGCGCCAGTTTCCGTTTCAAATGTGGGTCCGCCTGGCTCTCCGAACGCATCGGCAATCGTCACGACACCGGCAAACCCGCCGCCGGCATGTGGAATCGCACGAGCCACCACCGCATAACCACCATATTCGAACTGTGTCACCATGGCGCGCTCCTCGTTCGTGAACCGGCGTCTCCGCCCTACACTATAGGACTATCGCGGGCACGCCGTGGCGCGCGCTGCGCTTCAGTTCGACGGCGGCAACAGGTGATCGCCGTCCGCAGCAGCCCCGAACACTTGCGCGCGCAGCTTGGCCAACTGGTCGCGAACCTGCGCGGCCTTTTCGAACTCCAGGTTCCGGGCGTGGTCCAGCATCTGCTTTTCCAGTCGCTTGATCTCCTTCGCGACCTGCTTTTCGCTCATGTCCTCGTACTTCGCGCGCTCGGCGGCGGCGGTCAGCTCGGCCTTGACTTCGTTCGGATCGTAGACGCCATCGATGATGTCCTTGATCCGCTTGACGACACCACGCGGGGTGATCCCGTTGGCCTCGTTAAACGCCACCTGCTTGACGCGCCGGCGCTCGGTCTCGTCAATGGCCTTCTTCATCGAATCCGTTATCCGGTCCCCATAGAGGATGGCGGTGCCATTGACATTGCGGGCCGCGCGGCCAATCGTCTGGATCAGCGAACGCTCGGCGCGCAGGAAGCCTTCCTTGTCCGCATCGAGAATCGCGACCAGCGACACCTCCGGAATATCCAGGCCCTCGCGCAACAGGTTGATGCCCACCAGCACATCGAAGGTGCCCAGGCGAAGGTCGCGGATGATCTCCACACGCTCCACGGTATCGATGTCGGAGTGCAGGTAGCGAACCTTGACGCCGTTCTCGGAAAGAAACTCGGTCAGCTGCTCGGCCATGCGCTTGGTCAGCGTGGTCACCAGCACACGCTCGTTCGCCGTCACGCGTACATGAATCTCCGATAACAGGTCATCGACCTGCGTCGTTGCCGGCCGCACGTGGATCACGGGATCGACCAGCCCGGTCGGCCGCACCACCTGCTCCACCACCTGCCCCGCGTGCGCCTGCTCGAACTGCGCCGGCGTGGCGGATACGAACATCACCTGGCGCATCTTGCGCTCGAACTCGTCGAACTTCAGCGGCCGGTTGTCCAGTGCGGACGGCAGGCGGAATCCATACTCCACCAGCGTGGTCTTGCGCGCGCGGTCGCCGTTGTACATGCCGTTGAGCTGGCCGATCAGCACGTGGGATTCGTCCAGGAACATCAAGGCATCCGGCGGCAGATAGTCGACCAGCGTCGGCGGCGGCTCCCCCGGCTGCGCGCCGGACAGGTGCCGCGAATAATTCTCGATGCCCTTGCAGAAGCCCAGTTCGGCGAGCATCTCCAGGTCGAAGCGCGAGCGCTGCTCCAGCCGCTGCGCCTCCACCAGCCGGTTTTCCTTATAGAAGAAGTCAAGCCGCTCACGCAGTTCGACCTTGATGGTCTCGATGGCCCGTAACACGGTCTCACGCGGCGTGACGTAGTGGCTTGACGGATAGACCGTGAAACGCGGGATCTTTTGCCGCACGCGGCCCGTCAGCGGATCGAAAAACTGCAGCAAATCCACTTCGTCATCGAACAGCTCCACGCGCACCGCCATCTCGGCATGCTCGGCAGGGAAGATGTCGAGCGTATCGCCGCGTACACGGAATGTCCCGCGCTGGAAGTCTGTCTCGTTGCGCGTGTACTGCATCGCAATCAGGCGCGCGATGACGTCGCGCTGGCTGATCTTGTCACCCGTGCGCAGCGTCAGAATCATCTGATGGTATTCGCTCGGGTTGCCGATACCGTAGATCGCGGACACCGTCGCCACAATAATCGTGTCGCGTCGCTCCAGCAGGCTCTTGGTGGCCGACAGCCGCATCTGCTCGATATGCTCGTTGATCGACGAGTCCTTTTCGATGAACAGATCACGCTGCGGGACGTAGGCCTCAGGCTGGTAGTAGTCGTAGTAGCTGACGAAGTACTCCACCGCATTACGCGGAAAGAATTCGCGGAATTCCGAATACAGCTGCGCCGCCAGCGTCTTGTTTGGCGCGAACACGATGGCCGGACGCCCCATCCGGGCGATCACGTTGGCCATCGTGAAAGTCTTGCCCGATCCGGTCACGCCCAGCAGCGTCTGGAACGACAGACCGTCCTCCACGCCCTCCACCAGTTGGCGGATCGCCTGGGGCTGGTCGCCGGCGGGCGGGTACGGCTGGTAGAGCTGGAACGGCGACCCCGGAAAACTGACGAATTTGTCTTCGTCCAGGGGCGGGGCGACTTCGGCGAGATTCGTCATAAACGTAGGGAAAAACCTGAGGAAAACTGGCGGATTACGCTAGAATCTTGGGGTTGCGCGGATCGGTTCAAGCCCAGTGTGCCTGAAGCTGCTGTCAGGTTCTGTCAGTAGAGTTTTTGTCAGGGGTGTCAGGAGCCCGTCGAAGTGTTCCGTCGCAGCCACAGCGCAGTCCGAAGCATTCTACGCCCTCCGTTTTGTTACACAGCTGACCACGAGATCCCAAATGAGTTTGTTTTCTGCCGTCGAGATGGCCCCGCGCGACCCGATCCTGGGCCTGAATGAAGCGTTCAATGCCGATACCCGCGCCACCAAAGTGAACCTGGGCGTTGGCGTGTACTTCACCGACGAAGGGAAAATCCCCCTGCTGCGCGCCGTGCAGGAAGCTGAAAAAGCCCGCCTGACAACCGCCACCCCGCGCGGCTACCTGCCTATCGAAGGGATCGCGGCCTATGACCAGGCCGTGCAGACCCTGCTGTTCGGCAAGGAATCGGCCCTGATCTCCGAAGGCCGCGTTGTGACCGCCCAGGCACTCGGCGGCACCGGCGCGCTGAAGATCGGCGCCGACTTCCTGAAACGCCTGTACCCGGACTCCAAGGTCGCCATCAGCGACCCGAGCTGGGAAAACCACCGCGCGCTGTTCGAATCCGCCGGCTTCCCGGTGGTGAACTACGCCTACTACGATGCCCCCAGCCACGGCCTGAACTTCGCCGGCATGGTGGAATCGCTGAAGTCCTACCCGGCCAACACGATTGTTGTGCTGCACGCCTGCTGCCACAACCCCACCGGCGTGGACCTGTCCGACGCCCAGTGGAAACAAGTGGTCGAGCTGGTGAAGGAACGCAACCTGATCCCGTTCCTGGATATGGCCTACCAGGGCTTTGCCGACGGCATCGACCCGGACGGCGCCGCCGTGCGCCTGTTCGCCGATTCCGGCCTGCCCTTCTTCGTGTCGAGCTCGTTCTCGAAGAGCTTCTCGCTGTACGGCGAGCGCGTGGGCGCCCTGTCGATCGTGACGACCAGCAAGGACGAAGCCCAGCGCGTGATGTCGCAGATCAAGCGCGTGATCCGCACCAACTACTCCAACCCGCCGACGCACGGCGGCACGGTGGTCGCCACGGTGCTGAACAGCCCGGAACTGCGTGCCATGTGGGAGCAGGAACTGGGCGAGATGCGCGACCGCATCAAGCTCATGCGCAACGCGCTGGTGGACAAGCTGGCCGCCAAGGGCGTGCCGGGCGACTTCTCGTTCGTGAAGGCCCAGCGCGGCATGTTCTCGTACTCGGGTCTGTCGTCGGCCCAGGTGGATCGCCTGCGCAACGAACACGGCATCTACGCCGTGGGCACGGGACGTATCTGCGTGGCAGCGTTGAACAGCCGCAACATCGACGCCGTCGTCAACGCGATCTCTGCTGTCTACTAAGGCAATCCGATGCAGCCTGCCTGAGCGGCGGCTGCACCAAAAAGCAACATAAACTGCCGCACCAGGCGACCGAGAGGCCACTCCGGTCGCCTTTTTCATTTCTTTAGTGCGTTGTCACTCTGAATTCAGGCCATTGTCCTATTGTCCTTCTGGCTTACGGGGGTAACGTGGACGCGTATGCTGCAAAGCACGATCGTTCGATTGCGGGCATAATTGTTGCGGCGAGAACATCGCCCAACAAGAAAGGCAAGACAGGTAACCGGCATGCTTTACCAACTGCATGAATTCCAGCGCTCGATGCTGAACCCGCTGACCGCGTGGGCTCAGGCGACCGCCAAGACATTTACCAACCCCCTCAGCCCCCTGTCGCTTGTACCTGGCGCGCCAAGACTGGCCGCCGGCTACGAACTGCTCTACCGGCTTGGCAAGGAATACGAAAAACCGGCCTTCGATATCAAATCCGTGCGATCCAACGGCCGGGACATCCCGATCGTCGAGCAAACCGTTTTCGAAAAGCCGTTCTGCAAGCTGGTGCGCTTCAAGCGCTACGCGGACGATCCGGAAACCATCAAGCTGCTCAAGGACGAGCCCGTCGTGCTGGTCTGCGCGCCGTTGTCCGGCCACCACGCCACGCTGCTGCGCGACACCGTGCGCACCCTGCTTCAGGACCACAAGGTCTATGTAACGGACTGGGTCGACGCCCGCATGGTCCCCGCCGACGCCGGCGCGTTCCGTTTGTCCGACTACATCTATTACATCCAGGAATTCATCCGCCATATCGGCGCGGAAAACCTGCATGTGGTTTCCGTGTGCCAGCCGACCGTGCCGGTGCTGGCCGCGATCTCGCTGATGGCCTCGGCCGGTGAGAAGACGCCGCGCACCATGACGATGATGGGCGGCCCGATCGACGCTCGCAAGAGCCCGACCGCCGTCAACTCCCTGGCGACGAACAAATCCTACGAGTGGTTCGAGAACAACGTCATCTACACGGTGCCGGCGAACTATCCGGGCCACGGCCGTCGCGTGTACCCGGGTTTCCTCCAGCACGCGGGCTTCGTGGCGATGAACCCGGACCGCCACCTGTCGTCGCACTACGACTACTACCTGAACCTGATCGAAGGCGATGCGGACGATGCCGAGGCGCACGTGCGCTTCTACGACGAATACAACGCGGTGCTGGACATGGCCGCCGAGTATTACCTCGACACGATCCGCGAGGTCTTCCAGGAATTCCGCCTGGCCAATGGCACGTGGGAAATCGATGGTGCGCCGGTGCGTCCGCAGGACATCAAGGGCACTGCGCTGATGACGGTCGAGGGCGAGCTCGATGATATTTCAGGCGCCGGCCAGACCGCCGCCGCACACGAACTCTGCTCCGGCATTCCCAAGGCACACAAGCAGCACGTGACCGCGCCAAAGTGCGGCCACTACGGGATTTTCTCGGGCCGCCGCTGGCGCGAGAATATCTACCCGGAACTGCGCGACTTCATCCGCAAGTACCGCTGACCGGCACACGGCGCCCGCTGCACCGGCTAAAAGTAAAAACAAAAACGCCCGCGATGACCTCGCGGGCGTTTTTGTTTCCAGACCGTGTGAAGCGGAATCAGCGCTTCGCGAGGTAGGACAGCAGCATGTCCGTGTGCAGCTCCGCAAAGCGCGCGTGCTCGTCTTCGGACGCCACGTCGCGCCCGATCACGGCGCTGATCGTGTAGCGATTGGACAGTACGTAGTAGCCCAGCGCCGAGATGGTCAGGTAGAACTGCGGCACGTCCACGTTATCGCGGAACACACCCTGCTGCTGCCCGCGACGAATGATGTCCGCCAGCACATTGACCACGGGGTTGATCAGTTGATGCAGTTGCGCGGACTTCTTCAGGTGCCGCGCCTCGTGCAGGTTCTCGCTGTTGACCAGCCGGATGAACTCGGGATGCTGGTAGTACCAGTCCCACACAAAGCGGGCCAGCGTGCGCACTGCCGCAACCGGGTCTTCGTCGGTGATATGGAGCCGCTCTTCGTCCATGCGAAACTCGGCGTACTGCTTCTCCAGCACGGCCAGGAAGAGGCCTTCCTTGCTGCCGTAGTAGTAGTACAGCATGCGCTCGTTGGTCTCGGCCCGGCGAGCGATCTGGTCGACGCGCGCGCCGGCCAGTCCGCCCTTGGCAAATTCTTCGGTGGCGGCGGCAAGGATACGCCGGCGCGTGCCTTCGGGATCCCGCTTGGTTCTTGGCTCGTTTGACATGAAGTCCCGGTCTGTCGATTGCGCGGATTATGGCACAAGGCATTGGCTTGTCGCCCACTCGGGCGACGCGCGCATGATCGCCGTTTCTGCCCTTTCTTGAAATCGGGGATAATCCTTGCCGCACCGTCCGCCAGAGACGGTCGAGATTCCAGCCGCCCCCGGATTTGTCCTTCGCTGTCGTGACCATCACCCCCTCAGCCGCCACACTGGCGGACCGCCTTGAAGCCCTGTTGCCGCAAACCCAATGCACCAAATGCGGGTTCGATGGCTGCCGCCCGTATGCCGAAGCCATGGCGCGCGGCGAGGCTGCAAGCAATCGCTGCCCGCCCGGCGGGGCCGAGGGCATCGTCCGGCTGTCCGCCGCACTGGCCGCCGATCCGCTGCCGCTGGACCCCGACCGCGGCGTGGAACAACCGCGCGCGGTGGCCCGCATCGACGAATCGCTGTGTATCGGCTGCACCCTCTGCATCCAGGCCTGCCCCGTCGATGCCATCGTCGGGGCGCCCAAGCAAATGCACACAGTGCTGCCAGACTGGTGCACCGGCTGCGACCTCTGCGTGGCGCCCTGCCCCGTGGACTGCATCGCCATGATTCCCGTCACGGGCGAATTGACCGGCTGGGCCGCGTGGTCGCAGGCGCAGGCCGATACCGCGCACGACCGCTACATGGCACGCCGTGCGCGACTGGTCCGCGAGCGCGAGGAAAACGAAGCACGCCTGGCCGCCAAGGCCGCCGCCAAGCTGGAAGCGCTGCAGGCCGAGTCCGTGGTGACAGATGCCGAGCAAGCCGCCCAGGCACGCAAGAAGGCCATCATCCAGGCTGCCATCGAACGTGCGCGCCAGAAACAGGCCGCCGCGACACCGCGCAACACGGAAAACGTGTCGCCAGCCGTGCAGGCGCAGATCGATGCCGCCGAAGCGCGCCGCGCCAGGGCCGGCCTCACGCCGGCGCCCGACTCCAACGCTGGAGGCAGTAGCACCGGCGACAACAACAACGGCAGCGACAAGAACAATTCGCACTCATGAATACCGCCAAGTGCCGCGCGATTTTCGAAACCCTGCGTGAGGTCAACCCGGCCCCGACCACGGAACTGGAATACAGCTCGCCATTCGAGCTGCTGATCGCGGTGCTGCTGTCCGCGCAGGCCACGGACGTCGGCGTCAACAAGGCCACGCGACGGCTCTTTCCCGTCGCGCATTCTCCTCAGCAGATGCTGGCGCTCGGCGAAGCCGGGCTGATCGACTACATCAAGACCATCGGCCTGTACAAGACCAAGGCGAAGCATGTCATCGAGACCTGCCGGATCCTGGTCGAGCGGCATGGCGGCAAGGTTCCTGCCGATCGGGAAGCGCTGGAAGCCCTGCCGGGTGTCGGACGAAAGACCGCCAATGTGGTGCTGAACACGGCGTTCGGCCAGCCGACGATTGCCGTCGACACCCATATCTTCCGCGTATCCAACCGCACCGGGATCGCCCCGGGCAAGAACGTCGACATCGTCGAACAGAAGCTGCTGAAAGTGGTGCCGAAGGAGTTCCTGCACGACGCGCACCACTGGCTGATCCTGCACGGCCGCTATGTGTGCAAGGCGCGCAAGCCCGAATGCTGGCACTGCGCCATCGAACCGCTCTGCGAGTTCAAGGAAAAAACACCGGCGCCGAAGTAGCAGGCAGCCGTACAAAGCACTCGTACGAAGCAAAAGCGGCGACCCGCATGGGTCGCCGCCTGACAGCGCCTTCCGGCTATTTCAGCCGGGTATTACAGCCGGGTATTACAGCTGGGTATTGCAGCCAACAATTGCAACCGGCTATCGAATCAGACGATGCGGCAGGCTTCGTCGAACGACAGGCGCGGGTTGCGCGGATGCAACTGCTCGGCCACGCCATAGCCCAGGTTCACCAGGAAGTTGACCGACCACTTGCCGTCCGGGAAGAACGCGGCGTTGACCTTGGCGGCATCAAAGCCACCCATCGGACCGCAGTCCAGACCCAGCGCACGTGCGGCCAGGATGAAGTAGCCGCCTTGCAGCGAGCTGTTCACCAGCGCATCGCGAGCGATCTTCTGGTCGTTGCCGGCGTACCACGAACGGGCGTCGGCGTGCGGGAACAGCTTCGGCAGCTGGTCGTGGAAATTGTTGTCGAAGGCGATGATCGCGGTCACGGGTGCCGAGCGAGTCTTGTCCACGTTGCCGGGAGCCACACAATCCACCAGGCGTGCCTTTTCCGCCGCCGACTTCACAAACACGATACGGGCCGGCGAGCTGTTGGCCGCGGTCGGGCCGAACTTCATCGCGGCATAGATCTGCTGCAGCAGCGCGTCGTCCACGTGCTTGTCTTGCCACACGTTGTGGGTGCGGGCTTCGGTGAACAATTGTGCAAGGACTGCCTGATCGACGGATTTCATTGCGCGCTTTCCGGGATTTTAGGATGAAAGAAAGCGCGATTGTACCGAAGCATGCGCGAACGGCCGAACTGCCCGTTTGACGGAATTGTTCAATTCCGTTCGTCGGCCTCCTTCGCCAGCCTCCTATGGATTTGAACGACGTCTAGCCTGCCTGCTGTTTGCCCGATGCATCGGCCGGCGGCGTGCCGCTGGCGCGCCGTGTCAGCCAGAGCACACCGGCAAGAATGAGGCCGCCGCCGACCGCCTGGGCAGCGCTGATGTGCTCGCCAAGCAACACGGCGGCGAGCACCACGGTGACCACGGGCTCCAGCGTCGACAGCATTGACGCCTTGGCAGCCCCCAGCCGCTGCAGTCCGGCAAAGAACGTCAGGATCGCCAACACCGTGGAAAGCAGCGCGATGGCCAGCATCGCCAGCCAGCCGCCCGCATCGGACGGAAACTGCGGCGGCGTGCCGGCCGCCGACCGCAAGATGCCGAGTGTGAGGTAGACCAGCGCCGCCGCGGTGCAGATGACTGTGGTGGTGGCAATCGCATTGACCCCGGCCGTCACGCGCGCACCCACCACGATATAGATCGAGTAGATCACCGCCGCAGCCACACCGAGCGCGATGCCCAGCGGACTGCCCTGTCCGCCGCCGACGGTCAGCCCCGCCCCGACCGAGCACAACACCAGGGCGATCACGGCTGGCGTCGTCAGTCTCTCCTTAAGAAAGACCGCCGCCAGGATCGTCACGAACAGCGGATACAGATACAGCAGCAAGGCCACCAGGCTGGCCTGCGCATAGTTCAACGCGGTGAAAAAGCAGTAAGACTGGCTGACATAGCCGATGCCGCCCATTGCCGCCAGCGCCAGCACGCGCCGCCAATGTGGCAGCCGGATGCCCCGCGCGCGCATGACCACCGCCATGGCGATGGCGGCCAGCGTGAATCGCACAGCCAGCAGGCCGTAGACGTCGGCACCGGAGGCAAAGGCATAGCGCGCGAAGATGGCCATGGCCCCAAAGGCGCTGGCGGAGGCCGCGATCAGCAGCACACCGGCAAGCGTGCCGCGAGCGTGGCCAAGGGTACCGGAGGCGGTAGCAGACATGAATGGTTGGGGATATAGGCGAACCCTGCATTCTAATGGTGCGCGGGCGACGGCCGGCAGCCATGCAGGGCCTCGTCTACAATATCGGCCATCATGTTTAATCCCTCACGAGAAGAAGTCCGCCGATTCTTCTGCGAAGCCTGGCAGAAGCGCGTCGCGGGCAGCATCCTGACCCCGCTGGAAGTCATCGCCGTCGACTGGATCGACCAGCATCCCGAGTACCAGTCCCTGCTGACCGATACCGACGCTGCGCTCACCCGCGACTACACCCCCGAAGGCGGTCAGACCAATCCGTTCCTGCACCTGGCGATGCATTTATCGATCTCCGAACAGGTATCGATCGACCAGCCACCGGGCATTCGCATGGCCTATGAGGCGCTGTCGCGTCGGCTCGACTCCCCGCACGAAGCCCAGCACCAGATCATGGAATGCCTGGGCGAAATGCTGTGGAACGCACAACGCACCGGCATGCCACCCGACGGTCAAGCCTACGTCGATAGCATCCAGCGCCGCGCCGCCCGCTGATCCTGCCGTACGCGTGATCCGGGGCGCGGGGCCGGCGCAGAGAACATTTCGTCACAAGCCGCGTTGAGGCCACGTGATAGGCTTCCGGACATCCAGAACTTTGTCACGCTCCCGTCACCGGCATTCGAGCCGGCGTGGCGTGCAATGCCCATGTCCAGCTCCGTGCCACGCCGCGCCCGCTTCGGCAGCGCGGCTACCCTTCTGCTTGCGCTGATTTGCCCGATCCCGGCACACGCCGCGGTCTCCCTCCTCCAACCACCCCGTGTCATCGACGGCACCCGGCCGCTCACGCTGACATTGCTGGTCAGTGCCGACCGCGACACACGCCAATATGCGGTGCCGGATACGCTGCAGGTCACCGCCTCGGCCGACCTCGGCGCGCCGGTACGCATCACGATGAAGCGTGAAGGCGGCGGACCGGCCATCCTGAAGCTGCGCCAGGGCGAAAATCGCACCATTGCCTACAGCGCCGAATGGCCAGCGGACATGCGCGGCCAGGTACGGCTCGACGTCGCCGGCATCGATGCCGCGCCAGTGCTGGTCACCCTGAACCGGACCCCGACGCCGGCCGAGGCACCGGCTACGGGCGTGGCCACGGCAACGGCGCCAGCAACCATCGAACAGAAAGACACGGCCACGGCCCAAGGCACGCCGACCTCGGAGGCCGGCACGCGGGTGCCCATAACGCCAGTCGTCTCCGCTGCCAACGGCCCCACCGCCGGCCCCGCGCCAGCGGATCTCCGGGATGCCCAGCGCCTGTCGTTCAACGAGCCGATGTACATCATGTTCGGCGCGCACGATGGCGCCAACGCCAAGTTCCAGATCAGCTTCAAATACCGGATCTTCGAAGGCGAGAATCCGTCGTCGAAAAGCCTGCTCGACAACCTCTACTTCGCCTACACACAGTTCTCGCTGTGGGACCTGCACGACGAGTCGCGGCCCTTCCGCGACACCAACTACCGGCCCAGCCTCTATTACTACCTGTCCGACACGGGCGTGAAAAACAGCGTGATCAGCCGGCTGTCGCTGGCCACCGGCTTCGAGCACGAATCGAACGGCCGCGACGGTGCCGAGTCACGCAGCATCAACACGCTGTTCATCAAGCCCACGATGTACTTTGGCGACCAGACCGACTGGCACTGGCGCGTCGCGCCCAAGCTCTACGCCTATGTGGGCAAGGACGATAACGAGGACATCCCCCACTATCGCGGCTACATGGACCTGAACCTGGCCTATGGCCGGCCGGATTCGTGGGAGTTCTCGGCCACGCTGCGCAAGGGGACCCGCAAGGGCTACGGCAGCATCGACGCCCAGGTGACCTACCCGCTCGCGCGACTGGTGCCGGGCACGGCGGGCTACCTGATGGCCGGCTATTTCTATGGGTATGGCGAGAGCCTGCTCGACTACAACCAGAAGACGCCATGGCAGTTCCGGCTTGGCTACGCGCTGTCGCGCTGACGCCATGCCGCGACGCCCGCGTCAGGCGCGGGCCTCGTCGTCAACGCGTCATATCAACGATCGGACCGACCAGTCGTCGAGCCCTAGCCCGCGAGCGGCTTGCCATCCGCCTTGAGCCGCGCATTGCCTACCGCCGCGGCAAACTGGCCGTGGCCGTGCCAGCCGGTGGCGCGGCCCAGCTTCTTGCCCCGGTGGAAGAACATGAATACGGGAATGCCATGGAGGCCGAATCGACGACCCAGTTCGGGGTGCGCGTAGACATTGGCGTGCAACCACCGCAGGTTCAGCGCGCGGATCGGCTCCGGATTGGCGAGCATCGCCTTCTTGGCCATCTCGCAATTGAAGCAATCCACACCCCAGAAAAACACACAGACCAGATCGTCACCGGCTGCGGCGATGGCGGCGTCGATGGTTCCGCCATCGACTTCCGTCATGTCGAAGGCGTCGAATGCCCGGTGGTCGAGGTGAGGGGCCGCTGCATGGCCGTCAGATCGCTCGGCATGGTTGTCGTCGGACATGGCAAATTCCTCCAGGAACAAACAAAAACGCCCGGCGCATTGGGAAGCACCGGGCGTCTGGCATGGCGGCTTGCCGGGCACCGGGGCCCGGCGGGATCTCAGCGCGGCGCGGAGACCGTCACCAGTGCCGGGCGCAGCACGCGATCCGCGATCATGTAGCCGCGTTGCAGCACATTGACCACCGTGTTGGGTTCCTGCTCCGACGGCACCATCGAGATTGCCTGATGGCGGTGCGGGTCAAATTTCTCGCCCACCGGGTTCACTTCGACGATCTTGCCGCGCTCGAAGGCAGCAGCCAGTTGGCGGGCGGTCAGCTCCACACCTTCGCGCAACTTGACGAGGTCCCCGGTGTTGTCGGCCAGCGCAGCCTGCAGGCTGTCCATCACCGGCACCAAGTTGTCTGCAAAGTTCTCGATCGCGAACTTGTGGGCCTTGGACACCTCTTCCGCCGAACGGCGGCGGATGTTCTCGCCCTCTGCCGTGGCGCGCAGGAACAATTCGTAATGCTCCTTGGCCTTGGCTTCCAGGTCTGCCACCTGCTGCGTCAGGCGGGCCACATCGTCCCCGCTGGCAGCTTCCACACCCTGCACCTGGGCGCGGGTCACGTCGTCGGCCGCCTGCGGCGCGTTGGAGGATGGCGTCTGATTCTGTTCTTCCATGTCGATCCGTATCAATCCGTATCAAATACTAAAACTCGGCCCGCCTGACGCAGGCCGTCGGGTGGCTCGGATGCCAAACCGGCAAGTCTAGCCGGACTTGGTGTCGGCTACCCGTTTTTCAAGTGTGAAGGTTCAGAGACGCCGAAATACGCCGTTACAAAGCCTCGATTGATGAAATCGAGTGGTGATTGCTTTGCTGCAACGCAAACACTAAGATTCATGAGAGAAAAATGTCAAAAATAACGGGAGCACAAAGGTGGATCAATTTGGTGCATCTTTTGGAAGGTTCGCCATGCACAAGCTTCCTGTCGTGACGCTCTGCCTGGTCGCCGCGCTATCGGTGATGACAGTATTCATCTGCCTGTCCGGCGCGTTCACCCCGCGCGAAACCGAGTATGGCAGCGGCAAGGCCGTATTCAAGCACTACCTCGTCCATTACGTTCGCTGATTCCGCTCCGAATCGTCACGTCCCTCTGATCCCGCCCCGCCGAGGCGCCCCCGCCCCGGCGCGTCCTGTTTTTCTCCGCAATTCCGTCATCGCCCCGCTCAGCTTCTGAAACCGTCGATCCTGCGCCGGTCGCGCTTGGTTGGCCGGCCTTGCAGTTGCGCCGTCGGCTCGGTCTGGTAGCGACGCCGCTCGGCGTCCGTGCTTCGCCGCGCCTGGCTCTCTTCGGTTTCCGCAAAGAGCGTCTGGGCGATGGGCGCCGACCCGCGCGACGCGCTGATGCCCTTGACCACCACCTCCCAGCGTTGCTGGTGCGCCTCCAGCACGACCGTATCGCCCGGCTTCACCTCGCGTGAATTCTTGCAGGGCTGGCCGTTCACCTCGACCCGGCCGCGCTCCACCGCCTCCGCCGCCAGCGATCGTGTCTTGAAAAACCGCGCGCACCACAGCCACTTGTCGATACGCAGCCGCGCGTCGGGTTCGAAATCCACTTGCATCATCTTGTCCTCAACCCGGACCTCAATCCGGTTTTCATCCCGGTGCTACCCGGCTTTCAGGCCGCCGCCCCTCGGGTCTGTGCCCGCGTGCGCCGCGCCTCCAGCTCGTGCGGATGCGGCGCGCCGAGCGACCAGCCTTGCAAATGCTGCAGCGCCATCTCCGCCAACCCCGCGATCCAGACCTCGGAATCATTCAGGCAAGGAATGAAATGGAAATCCTTGCCGCCAGCCACCCGGAATTCCGACTGACCTTCCATGGCGATCTCTTCGAGCGTTTCGATGCAGTCCGCCGGGAAGCCCGGGCAGAACACGTCCACGCGCTGGGTGCCGACCTTGCCGAGCTCCACCAGCGTGGGCGCGGTGTAGGGCTGGAGCCATTCGGCCTTGCCGAAACGCGACTGAAAGGTCACCTGATATTGCCCCGGCTGCAGTCCCAGCGCATCGCCCAGCAACCGCCCGGTTTTCAGGCACTCGCAATGGTAGGGATCGCCCAGATCCAGCAGGCGGCGCGGCAGGCCGTGGAAAGACAGGATCAGTTTGTCGCCCCGGGCGAAATCGGGCATCCCGTGCTGGGCCCAGTATGCCCCCACCTGCTGGTGGAGCGCGCCGATGTAAGCCGGATGGTCATGAAAATGCTTGATCAGCCGCATTTCTGGCTGGTTGCGCCATTCGGCCAGCACGCGAAAAACCTCGTCGAAGGCCGTGGCCGTCGTGGTGCCGGAAAACTGCGGATACAGCGGCAACAGCAGGATCTGCTCGGTGCCCTGGCGACGCAGCGCCTCCATGACCGACGCAATCGACGGATTGCCATAGCGCATGGCGCAGGCCACCGTCACATCGTGCCCCAGCTGATGCATCAGTTGCTGGAGCGCATGGGCCTGGCGCTCCGTATAGACCAGCAGGGGCGAGCCCGTCATGTGGGCCTCGCGTAACCAGATCGACTCGTATTTCAGTGCCGATGCGCGCGACCGGAATGGCAAGATCAGTCCGTGCAGGATCGGCAGCCAGAGCAGGCGCGGAATCTCCACCACGCGGGGGTCGGACAGGAAGGCTTTCAGATAGCGCCCCACCGCCTTGGGCGTGGGAGCGTCAGGCGTGCCCAGGTTGATCAGCAGGATCGCGGTGCGCGGCGGCTGGCCGTGCTGGTAGGCCGGTTCAGGCGAAAACGTCATGGGTTTTCCGTTGAGACTGCCGGGAGCGCTTCGGGGAGGCAAGGTCGGCCCCGCCATGCATCACGCATGGGGGATGAACAGGAGACACGCGCCGCGCGCCACTAGTTCTGGCTGAGCGCGCTGGACAACAGTCGCGCCGTGATGTCGACGATAGGGATGACGCGCTCGTACGCCATGCGGGTCGGGCCGATCACGCCAAGCGTGCCGACGATCTGGCCATCCACGCCATACGGCGCCGTGATGACGGCCATGTCTTCCAGCGGCACGAGCTGGCTTTCCCCGCCGATGAAGATCTGCACCCCTTGCGCGTGGCTGGACACATCCAGCAACTGCAACAGGTTGGTCTTGTGCTCGAAGACATCGAAAAGCCGGCGCAGCTTGTCCATGCTCGACGACAGGTCTTCCACTTCCAGCAGCTTGCGCTCGCCGGAGATGAACACCTGGTCCTCTTCCTCGGCCATGGCGCTGCTGCCCGCATCCACTGCCGCCTGCATCAGCGTCGACATGTCGCGCCGCAGGTCTTGCAGTTCCACCCGCAGGTGGGAGCGCACGGCATCGAAACTCATGCCGGCGTAGTGGGAATTGAAGAAATTGGCGGCCTCGATCAGCTGGGCCGGCGTGTACGGCAATTCGGTCTGGATGATGCGGTTCTGCACATCGCCTTCCGGGCTGACAATAATCAGCAGGATGCGCCTGTCCGACAGTCGCATGAATTCCACCTGCCGGAACGACTGCGTGCGTCGCGGAGTCATCACCACGCCGGCAAAGTGCGACAGGTGGGACAGCGTATGGGCGGCGGCGGTGATCATCCGCTGGTGCCCCAGCTGCTGCCCGCCCAGCTGACCCTGGATCTGGCCCGTCAGTTCGGCCAGCTCGGCCGCCAACTCGGGCGCGCGCTCCAGCGGCTGCGCCGTCAGCATCGTATCCACGAACAGACGGTAGCCGCGCGGCGTGGGGATGCGTCCGGCCGACGTATGCGGGCTGGCGATGAAACCCATTTCCTCGAGGTCGGACATCACATTGCGGATGGTCGCCGGCGAGAGATCCAGACCCGAATACTTGGAAAGGGTCCGCGAGCCCACGGGCTGGCCTTCGGCGATGTATCGCTCGATCAGGGTCTTGAGAAGCGTTTTCGAACGTTCGTCCATGATGTCCCGATTTTAATCAAGTTTACCCGGTTCGGGCGGCATGACATGCTCGCTCGTGAACACCTTTGCAGCCGCGGCGGGCCGGCTACTGACAACGGTCACACCGGTATGGTCTAATCCCGGCATGTCTGCCCCCCCAAAGACCGGCGCCCCGCGCGCCCCGTTCAAGACCGTTGCCCTGGTGGGCAGGTATTCGACCGCCGGCATCGAGGGTCCTCTCGAGAAACTGGCGGCCTGCATTTCCCGCAACGGCCAGGATGTGGTGTTCGAGCGCGAAACCGCGATGGCCACTGGCCTGACCGGCTACCCCGTGCTGACTGCCGAGGAAATCGGGCGCGAGGCCGACGTGGCCGTGGTGCTCGGCGGCGACGGCACGCTGCTCGGGCTCGCCCGCCAGCTGGCCGGGCATGACGTGCCGCTGATCGGTGTCAACCATGGCCGGCTGGGCTTCATGACCGACATCCCGCTGGAGGACGTGGCCACTGCCCTGCCCGAGATGCTGGCCGGCCGCTATGAGGCCGAGACCCGCACGCTGCTGGAATCGCGCGTGATCCGCGACGATGGCGTGATCTTCTCCGCGCTGGCCCTCAACGATGTGGTGGTCAACCGCTCGGGTATCTCCGGCATGGTCGAACTGGCCGTCTCCGTGGACGGCTTTTTCATGTACAACCAGCGTTCGGACGGCCTGATCGTGTCCACGCCCACCGGCTCCACCGCCTATGCGCTGGCCGCGGGCGGCCCGATCCTGCATCCCACGCTCTCCGGCCTGGTGCTGGTGCCGATCGCCGCGCACGCGCTGTCCAACCGGCCGATCGTGCTGCCGCTCGATGCCGAGGTCACGATCCAGGTGGCCACCGCCCGCGACGCAAGCGTCAACTTCGACATGCAATCCCTGACGTCGCTGCTGCCGGGCGACCGCATTGTCGTGCGCCGTTCCGACAAGACCGTCAACCTGCTGCATCCCGTGGGCTACAACTACTACGCCACACTGCGCAAGAAGCTGCACTGGCACGAGTATCCCACCGAAGACAACCGGCTCTGAGCCGCCCCCGCCCTCCTATCGCCCACGATGCTGCGCAGCCTGTCCATCCGCGATTTCGTCATTGTCGACACGCTCGACCTTGACTTCTCCTCCGGCTTTACCGTCTTCACCGGCGAAACCGGCGCCGGCAAGTCCATCCTGATCGATGCGCTGGCGCTGGTGCTGGGCGAGCGTGCCGATGCGGGCGTGGTCCGCGAAGGCGCGTCGCGCGCGAGCATCGGCGCCACGTTCTCCACGCACGCGGCGCTCGATGACTGGCTGACCGAACGCGAACTCGCCGGGGACGACGGTACCGTGCTGCTGCGCCGGACCGTGGACGCCAGTGGCCGCAGCAAGGCCTTCATCAATGGCGCCGCGGCCACCCTGGCGCAACTGCGCGAAGTCGGCGACCAGCTGGTCGACATCCACGGCCAGCACGCCCACCAGCTGCTGCTGCGCCCCGACGCCCAGCGCCATCTGCTGGATGCCCACGCGGGCCTGACCGAGCAGGCCGGCGCCGTGGCCGAGGCCTGGCGTGCGTGGCGTGCCTGCGTGCGCCAGCGCGAGGCCGTCGAACACCAGTCGCGGGAAATGCAACTGGAACGCGAGCGCCTGGAATGGCAGGTCGGCGAACTCGACAAGCTGGCGCCGCAACCGGGCGAGTGGGAAGAGACCCAGTCCGAATACAACCGCCTGTCGCATGCGGCAGGCCTGATCGATGGCAGCCGCGCGGCGCTCGACGCGCTGTCCGAAGCCGACGGTGCCGTGATCTCTGTGCTCAATGGCGTGGTGCACCGGCTGCAGTCGCTGGCCGACGTGGACCCCGCCCTGCGCGACGTGCTGGCCGCGCTGGAACCAGCGCTGGTCCAGACGGAAGAAGCCGCGCATTCGCTGAACCGTTACGTCGACCGTCTGGAACTCGACCCCGAACGGTTGCAGACGGTGGAAGCCCGCATGCAGGCGCTGCACACCGCCGCGCGCAAATTTCGCCTGCCGCCCGAACAGTTGCCCGACGAACTGCTGGCGCGCCGCCAGCAGCTGGACGACCTGCAGGCCGCGCAGGACATCAACAAGGTGCTGGCGCGCGAAGCCGCCGCCCGCGCCGCGTACCTGACCCTGGCCAAGCATTTGTCCGGCGCGCGCAAGGCCGCCGCCGAGGCATTGTCGGCCGCCGTCACCGAAGCGATGCAGGGCCTGTCGATGGCAGGCGGCCTGTTCGCCGTCGCGCTCAACGCGCTGGAGGATGGCCAGAGCCACGGCCTGGAGCAGGTGGAATTCCTCGTGGCCGGTCACGCCGGCGTCAGCCCGCGCCCGCTGGCCAAGGTGGCATCCGGTGGCGAACTGGCACGGATCAGCCTGGCCATCTCCGTGATCACCAGTGAAGCCGCGCCCACGCCCACGCTGATCTTCGACGAGGTCGATACCGGCATTGGCGGCGCGGTGGCCGAAGTCGTCGGCCGGCGCCTGCAGGAACTGGGCCGCGCACGCCAGGTTCTCTGCGTCACGCATCTGCCGCAGGTGGCCGCCCAGGCCGGCAGCCACCTGCTGGTCAGCAAGGAGACCGTGGACGCGACCAAGGGCTCGGCCCACGGCAACGGCAAGGGCCCGGTCACGCGCTCGCGCATCCGTGCACTCGACGCCGAGGGCCGCGTCACGGAAACCGCGCGCATGCTCGGTGGCGCCACGGTGACCGCCACAACCATGCAACACGCCGAAGAGATGCTGGCGCAGGGTGCCCGCGCCGCCGCGGCCAACAGCGCCCGCGAAGGCGGCAACCGCCGTCCGCGCCGCGCCGCGAGCTGACGCGGCACGCCGCCCGCCTCCTCGCACAGAACGCACAGAATTCAGGAGCTTCACACCCATGACCACTGGCCAGCTGCCGTCGTCCCACCGCCGCACCCCGCGCGGCCCGCGCACCGCGCTCGCCATCGCGCTGGCGCTTACCGCGCTGACTGCCATGTCCGGCTGCGCCTCGGAATCCAAGTCGTTCGCGCCGCCGCGCGGCAGCATCACCAATGACCGCGCCATCGGCGACATCCTGGTCAAGTTCACGCCACCGGACGTCAACGTGTCGGAAGACGCCGGCAAGCTGCTGGCCGGCATCGAGGGTCCGGTGCGCTACGTGGTCAAGCGGCCGATGTCCGGCGGCGTCTGGCTGGTCACCGCGATTACCGCATCGGCGGACGTCACGCTGAACCAGGCCGTGGAGACGCTGCGCGCCGCACCGCGCGTGGAGTCCGCCACGCCGGACCGGACCCTGAAGCCGCATCACGGCATGCCGCCCAGCCGGGACATGCCGCAAAGCTGATCGCAGGAACACACCTCACGCGCGCCGCCGGTCGCGCGTCGGGACGCAGGCAGGGACCGGCGAGCATGTAGAACGAGAAGGGCCCGCCTGGCGATGTCGGATCGCTGCACGTGAGCCCTCGGTGGCAGGTCGCATCCGCACAATCCGCTCCCCAAAGGAGGTCTCGATGCCGCATGCAGCACTGAAAGCCCTTCTCCGTGCGTCCCACGCCGTGCCCGCCGCGTGGCTTGCCCTGGCCACGGGGCTTGCCGCACCGCTCCCCGCCCATGCCGACACCACCGCGCGCAACGCGCCGGTCTACACGGGCAACTACATCGTCCGCTGGCGTGACAGCAGCCAGACCGTCGACAACACCCGCATGCGCAACGTGGAGGCCAACACCGGACTGGCGCTGAGCGTCAGGCGTCCGATGGCCGCCGCCCTGCAGTTGATGAGCGTAGCGGATGCCAGGGGCGACAACCCGGAAGCGGTAGCCGCCCGCCTGCGCCAGGACCCGCGCATCGCCGATGCCGTGCCGGACCGCTGGCTGCGCCTGCATGACACCATCCCGAACGATCCGGAATTCGCCGCCAACCAGACCTATATGGGACCGCCCTCGCAGGTGGTGGGCGGCGCCAACCTGCCGCGCGCCTGGGATCGCTCGCGTGGTAGCAGCGGGGTGGTCATCGCCGTCGTGGATACGGGCTACCTGCCCCACCCCGACCTGGTGGCCCGACTCGTGCCGGGCTACGATTTCATCAATACCACCAGCGTCTCCAACGACGGCGACGGCCGCGATGGCGATCCCATCGCCCCGGGCGACTTCGTGGCGGCCGGAACGACCTGCCCCGATGGCAGCGGCCCGGCCAGCAGCACATGGCACGGTACGCGCGTGGCCAGCGTGCTGGGCGCGGCCACCAACAACGCCACCGGCATCGCCGGCGTGGACTGGAGCGCGCGCATCCAGCCCGTGCGCGTATCCGGCCGTTGTGGCGCGCTGCTATCCGATACGGTCGACGGCATGCGCTGGGCCGGCGGACTGGCGGTGCCGGGCGTGCCCGCCAATCCCACCCCGGCGCGCGTGGTCAACATCAGCCTGGGCGGCGGCACGTGTTCGAGCATCGAGCAGCAGGCGGTCAACGACCTGGCCGCGGCCGGCGTCGTGGTAGTGGCCGCCACGGGCAATAACGCTGGTCCGGTGGCCGCGCCGGCGGATTGCAGCGGCGTCATTGCCGTCACCGCGCACGCCAACGATGGCGAGAACGCCAGCTTCGCCAATATTGGATCCCAGGTCACGATCAGCGCACCGGGAGGCGGCTGCGGCAATTCGAGGGTCGCCATCATCAACGGCGTAGCCACCTGCACGACGCCGGGTGGCCAGTCGTTTATCCGCACGCTGTCGGACAGCGGCCAGACAACCGCCAACGGCTTTACGATCACGTTCTCGCAAGGCACGAGCTTTGCCGCGCCGATGGTGTCCGGCGTGGTGGCGATGATGTTTGCGGTGAACGCGTCGCTGACGCCTGCGCAGGTCATGACCGGTCTGAAGAATTCGGCGCGCCCCCATCCGGCCGGGACCTTTTGCACGGCCAGTGCCAATGCCGGCAAATGCGGAGCGGGACTGCTGGATGCGGACGGTGCGCTGACCGCTGCGGCCAACCCGGCGGCAACCACGCAGCCGCCGGCCGATACCGGCGGTGGAGGTGGAGGCGGTGGTGGAGGCGCCTTCACGCTGTGGAGCGGCGCCCTGCTGCTGTGGATCGGCATCGCGGGCTTTGCCACCCGCCGGCGCATCAATCGCTAGACGCCGTCCTGGTCCGACGCGGCGCCACGCCGCGTCCCCCACCACTCCTGCAAGACCCAGCACGCCAGCCCGGCGACCGCGCCGGCGGCGTGCGCGGCGCGGACCACGCCAAAGCCCCACGACGGATCGAAGACCACTGCCGCCAGCCACGACTGCTCGATCCAGATTTTCCCCAGCACGACGAGGCACATCACCACGCCGATCCCGCGCGACCATCCCGGCGCCTGCAGCAGCCGCAACCCCGCCCACAGCGCCAGCCCGTGCAGCGCGCCGGACAGCCCGCCGTACCAGCCGATCGATGGAATGCGCAGCAGCGCTATCTGCACGGCGAGCCCGCTGACCAGCAGCACGGCCAGCATTTCGCGCACGCGCGTGGCGCGGCCTGCCAGCAGCAGGAGCCCCGCGGCAGCGGCGACGTCGGCCAGCCAGTGGCGCCAGTCGAGGTGGACCCACATCGCCGTGACGACGCGCCACCACTGGTGATCCACATAGACCGCATCGCGCAGATAGAGGCCGTGCGCATGCAGCCACGGCACGAACGTGAACAAGGCCGCGACGATGGCCACGCCGGCAACGGTCGCGAGCATCGCCGGCCAGCCGGGACCGGTGATCAGGGCGATCGCGGCCATGCCGGCGACCGGCTCAGGCCCCTCAGGCTTCACCGAACACCGCGCGCCAGAGCGTCAGCACCTGCGCCGTCTGCGCGGCGACGGTGGCCGGCGCCACGCGCGCGTGGGCCTGTCCGTCCAGACGCAGCTTGTGCTGGAGTGCGCGGAACAGGCGGTACGCGTCGCCGACCGCCACCGCCAGCCCGGCGTCGATCAGTCCCAGGTCGCCGGCCATCCGCAGCAACGCGATATTGCCCGCGTTACGCGTCAGCGACGGATGCGCCCCGCTATGCAGCAGCACGAGGTACTGCATCGTGAACTCGATGTCGACCATGCCGCCACGGTCGTGCTTGAGGTCGAAGAGGTCCGTCGGGTTGGGATGCCCCTCGGCCACCTTGCCGCGCATCTGCACGATCTCGTCGCGCAGCGCCGCCGCGTCGCGAGGCTGGCGCAGGATCTCTTCACGCAGCGCCTCGAAGCTTGCGCCGATCTCGCGGTCGCCGGCACAGAAGCGCGCGCGCGTGAGCGCCTGGTGCTCCCATACCCACGCGGTGTTGTCGCCCTCGCGCAGCTGATAGCGGCGGAACGCGTCGAAGCTGGTCACGAGGAGCCCCGCCGCGCCGTTGGGCCGCAGGCGCATATCGACGTCGAACAGCGTGCCGGCGGCCGTATGGCTCGTGAGCCAGGTGATCAGGCGCCGCGCGTACGCGGCGTAGACATCGGGCGCGCGCTCATGGTCGTCGTCGTACAGGAAGATGATGTCGAGGTCCGACGCGTAGCCCAGCTCCTTGCCGCCCAGCCGGCCGTAGGCAATGATCGCGAAGCGCGGCGTCTCGGTGTGGCGCGTGGCCAGTTGCCGCCATACCGCTTGCAGCGTGACTTCCAGCATGGCGTCGGCAAGGTCGGACAGCCGGTCCGCCACCTGCTCCACCGTCAGCAGCCCTTGCAGGTCCTGCAGCAGCACGCGGAAGGTTTCGGCATGGTGCTCGCGGCGCAGGATGTCCATCTGCGTCTCCACCTGTCCGTCGGACGCCTGCAGCCGCTCCGCCAGCCGCGCACGGAACGCCGGCCAGTCGGGCGCCCCCGCCAGGGCGTCGCTGTCGAGCAGTTCGTCCAGCAGCTGCGGGTGGCGCGTCAGGTAGGCGGCCGCCCAGCGCGAGGCGTGCAGCGTCTGCGCCACGCGGTCCATCGCCTGCGGATATTCGGACAACAGCGACAGGTACGACGCGCGCCGGCTGATGGCATCGAGAAAATCCAGGAAGCGCGCAATGGTGCTGTCCGCGTCGTCCTGTTTGGACGCCAGGTCCAACGCGCGGTTGACCAGCTGGTCGAAGCGCGAGCGGCTGGTCTCGGACAACGCGCGATAGCGCACCGAAGTCGCGATGGCGCGCAGCCGGTCATAGAGCCCGGTGCAGTCGCCAAACCCCACCGCCTGCAGCCGCTGGCACGGCGAGGACTCGGGGTCGGTCTCGTCCGGTCCGTCCTGCGTGGCGCGGGCGTCCTGCTCCTCGCGCACGAGCGCCGGCCACAGGGCTTCGCACTGGGGCACGTCGGGATCGGCGAAGGGATCGGAAAACGTCGCCTCGAACTGCTGGGCCACGGGGTCCATCAACGCGCTCATTTGCGCGACCAGCGCGGGCCAGTCCGCGCAGCCCATCATCCGCGCGACGGCCAGCCGCTCGTCGTCCGAGGTCGGCAGATGATGCGTCTGGGCATCGTCGCGATATTGCAGTCGATGCTCCAGCTGGCGCAGGAAACGATAGGCATCGGCCAGTTGCTCGGCCTGCCCCGCCGGCAGCAGGTTGTGCTCGACGGCCACGGCAAGCACTTCCAGCGTGGGCCGCACGCGCAGCGCCGCGTCCTGGCCGCCGCGGATGAGCTGGAACACCTGCGCCATGAATTCGATCTCGCGGATGCCGCCACGGCCGAGCTTGATATTGAACGAGCGCTGGTTGACGCCATGGCCGGCCAGTCCGCCGCTGCGCTTGGCGGCCTCCGCGCGGATTTGCGCATGCAGCGAGCGGATGGCGGCGATCACGCCGTAGTCCAGGTAGCGGCGGAACACGAACGGCATGGTCAGGCGCGACAGCAGGCCGACCGTGCGCGCGGCATGCGGCGTGTCCTGCGCCGAGACCACGCGGCCCTTGATCCACGCGTAGCGTTCCCACTCGCGCCCCTGCACGACCAGGTATTCCTCGAGCATGCCGAAGCTGCAGACCAGCGGGCCGGCATCGCCATTGGGCCGCAGGCGCATGTCCACGCGGAAGACGTAGCCGTCGGCGGTCACCTCGGACAGCAGCGTGATCAGCCGCCGGCCGAGTCGGATGAAGTATTCGTGATTGGACAGGCTGCGCGACCCGCCCTGGGTCTCGCCATCCTCGTCGTACAGGAAAATCAGGTCGATATCCGACGAGACATTGAGCTCGCGTCCGCCGAGCTTGCCCATGCCGACCACCACGAGCTCCTGCACCTCGCCGCTCTGGTCGCCCGTGGGCCGCCCGTAGGTCGTGGCCAGGTCGTCGCCCAGCGTGCGCAGGCCGTACTGGATGGCCAGCTCGGCCAGGTCGGTCATGGCGCCGGTGATCTCGGCGAGCGGGGCCAGGCCGCGCAGGTCGCGCTCGATCACCACGCACATCACCTCGGCCCGCAGCCGCCGCAGCGCCTGAGCCGCGGCGGACTCGGCGTCGGACGACGGCACATGCAGCGCACGTAGCCGCGCCTCCATCCAGGCGCGCGTAAGCGGCGCGGCGGCGGCCTGCGCCACCACCCCCGCCAGCTCCGCACGCGCAGCCAGCGTACGTCGCGCGTAATGGGAGTACGCCGCCGAGTACAATACGTGGCCCTCGCAATCGGCGGGGGCCAGTCCTTGCGCCGTCATCGTCGCAAAGGCCCCTTCGGCCATGTTGCCGATCGGGCTGGCGGCGCCCGGCGGCGAATAGTCCGGTGTGGTGCCCGCGCCATCCAGACGGTGGACCGGTTGGGAATGCGCCGGGGCGTTGCCCGGGGCGGAACTCGTCGGATCAGGGACAGTCATTCCAGTTACTTTAGCAATGCGGGCAGGCGCCGTGGAGACACCGCGGAGAGGCGTGTGCGCACCACTTTGGAGAGCGGCTAGTATTGTCGGATAATCTGCGCATGTCCAGCCGCCCAACCGCCCCCGCCGATGGTTCCGCGTCCCCGCACGCGGGCGGCGAGGGTCCCGTCGCGGTCACCACCACTCCCCAGACTTCAGTCCCCGCACGCCCCCGTTTGGGCCGGCGCGCGGCGGCGTTCGCGCGTGGATTCGCGGCGGGCGGCTGGCGGGCGCTGCGCGCCGTGGCCGGCCATCCGGTCTGGCCCCGGCTCGCACGCACCCTGGCGCGCCTGGCGATCGCGCTGGCGGCGCTGGCCGTCATCGCGGTGCTGCTGATCCGCTTCGTGCTGTGGCCGCAGGCGCATACCGCGCGGCAATGGCTGGAGAAACAGGGCTCGGCGGCGCTTTCGGCACAACTGACCATCGGCCAGCTCGATACATATTGGGAAGGCTGGCATCCCGCGTTCCGTGCCCGCGACGTGCGCGCCGTCGACGCGCAGCACCGCGTGCTGCTGTCGGCCGGCACGCTGGACGGCACGCTGTCCTGGCAGTCCGTGCCGGCGCTGACGCTGCAGTTCGCCAGCCTGACGGCCGCGCGCACCGACGTGCTGATCCGCCGCACGCCGGAGGGCCGGCTGCTGGTGGCTGGCGTGCCGGTGAACGCACGCGCGTCCGCCACGGATAACGACCCCTTCCTGGACTGGATGCTGGCCCAGGGCCGCATCGACCTGGTCAGCGGCAACCTGCGCTGGCTGGATGAGCGCGCCCGCCTGCCGCAACTCGACGTGGCGGACATCCACTTCACCACGGAGCGCCACGGATCCCAGCATACGGTGCGGCTGGAAGCCCGCAGCGCGTCCCTGGCGCCGCAGCCGCTGGTCTTCCAGTCGAGCCTCCGGCACGACTACCTGCACGCCGCCGGCAACTGGCGGCACTGGACCGGCCAGGCCAGCTGGAATCTTGGCCAGGTCCAGCTGCCGGTGGTCCAGCGCTACCTGGCCATCTTCGAGAACGTGGCCAGCGGCACCTTCAGCACGGACGGCTCTATCGACTTCCGCGGCGGCAACGTGGTGCGCAGCCAGATGCGACTGCGCGCCACGGGCGTGGACCTGCAACTGGCCGACGCGCCGGAGCCGCTCAAGCTGGCCAACGCTCAGGCGTTCCTGCTGCACAAGGCGGATCGCGCCGGCAACAACCAGCTGACGATCGATACGCTGCTCTGGCAGGCCGAGCCCGTCACGGGCCCGCCGTCGACCACCGATTCGTCGTGGCGCGAGGGCATGCGCAAGGTCACCCTCGACTGGACGCGCGACAACCAGGGCGTGCTGCGGAAATTCGCGCTGCGGGCGCCCACCTTCGACCTCAATACCGTGCGGGCGCTGGCGGCGTCGATGCCACTGGACATGGCCGTGCTGCGCAAGCTGCGCGCGCTCCAGCCGGCTGGCCACATCGACAACCTCGACGTGACATGGTCGCGCGACCGCGCCGGCCTGCTCACGCGCGGCCCCGGCACGCCACACTACTCGGCCCAGGGCACGCTGCGCAGTGTCTCCGTCAACGGCCAGCCAGCGGACCCGCCGGTGAGCCCGGATGGTCACCCGCGTACCGGCACACCCGGCTTTGCGCGCCTCTCCGGGACGTTCAATTTCGACGACCGGCAAGGCACGGTGCGCGTGGACAGCGCCGGCGCGGCGCTGATTTTCCCGGGCGTGTTCGAGGAACCGCGTATCCCGTTTGACGAATTGCGCGGTGAAGTGCGCTGGGCGCATGAGGATGGCAAGCTCGTGGTCCGCACCGAGGGCGTGCGCTTTGCCAATGCCGACACCGCCGGCACCGTGCGCGGCAACTGGCGCGCGGGTGGCGACGGCCATGGCGGCATTGCCGACCTGTCGGGCGAACTGTCTCGCGCGCAGGCCAACCGCGTGCCTCGCTATCTGCCCCTGACGCTGCCCAGCACGCGCCACTACCTGGGCGGCGCGCTGGTCAGCGGCGAAGCCACCGACGTCAAGTTCCTGCTCAAGGGCGACCTCGAACACTTTCCGTTCCACGCTCCATTTGAAAAGGCCGGCGATTTCCGCGTGGAGGTGCCGGTCCAGAATGTCGCCTTCCAGGTCGCGCCCCAGGAAGCGGGCCCGAACAGCCGCAGCGGCAACGGCAACGGAAATGGGAACGGCGACACCGCGTGGCCCGACTTCACCGACATCACCGGCCAGTTGCTGTTCGAGCGCGGCGGCATGTCCTTCCTGGCCAGGCGTGCCAGCGTGCGGGGCATCCACGGCGTCACGCTGCAGGACGTCAGCGGCCGCATCGCCGACCTGAGCGACCACGGCCACCTGCTGATCGACGGCACCGCCAATGGCCCGGTGCAGAGCTTCCTGCGCTTCATCGCCAACAGTCCGGTCAAGGGCTGGAGCGGCAACGTGACCGAGAACGCCCGCGCACCGGGCAACGGCGACCTCAAGCTCAAGCTGGATCTGCCGCTCAGCCACGCGGCCGGCACCAAGGTGGATGGCCAGTTCCGCTTTCCCGGCAATGACGTGACGCTGTTCCCGCAACTGCCCACGCTGTTCGGCGCCAGCGGCGTGGTGGCTTTCGACGAACACGGCTTCCGCCTCGACAACGTACACGGCCGCTTGCTGGGCGGCGATGCGCAGATCGCCGGCGGCACGCAGCCAGACGGCACGACGCGTGTGACAGTGGGCGGATCGGCCACCGCCGCGGGCCTGCGCGAGGCGCTGGCCGGGTCGCCCATGGCCGGGTTTGGCCCCCGTATGGAAGGCGCCACGCGCTACAACGTCGTCGTTGGCATCCGCGAGAAGCAACTGCAAGTCCAGGTGGCCTCCGATCTCAACGGCATGGCCCTGAACCTGCCCGCGCCGCTGGCCAAGACCGCCGGCCAGGACATGGCGCTGCGCTTCGACCTGCATCCGTCGGCCGTGCCGGGGCGCGCGGGCGCGGATGAGATGACGGTGCAGGTGGGCAACGCGCTCAATGCACGCTACCTGCTGCGCCGCACGGGCGATGCCATCGACGTCGTCTCCGGCGGGATTGGCCTGGCGCAGCCCGCGCCTCAGCCGTCGAGCGGGGTCGTCGCCGCGCTGACCGCGGATCGTCTGGACGTGGATGCGTGGCGCAATGTGTTCGACGCGATCGACGCGACTGGCGCGCCCGCCGGACCGGGCCGCGACAACCCCGGTGGCGTGGACCGGTCCTCGCCGTTCCTGCCGGAACGCGTGACGGTGCGCGCCAACACGCTCGACGCGTTCGGCCGCAATCTGAACGACGTCTCGCTGGATGCCAGCCGGGAAAGCGCGGGCTGGAACCTGCAGATGACATCGCGACAGGTCGCCGGCACGGCCCAATGGCGTCGCGACGCGAGCACGCCGTCCGGATCGCTCTCGGTGCGTCTGTCGCGCCTGGATATCCCGGAGACCACGGACAGCGGCGACAACAAGCACGACTCGGACGCGATGACGCGCGGTATCGAGGAGCTGCCCGCCCTGGACCTGGTCGTCGACAAGTTCGTGCTGCGCGGCCACGACTTTGGCAAGCTCGAGGTCAAGGCGCATACCAGCCACATCGACAACCAGCCGGTGTGGACGCTGGACAACCTGACGATCGAACAACCGGGCGCCACGCTGACTGGCAATGGCAGTTGGCGCCTGCCGCGCCGGCTGCGCGAGGCGGCGACGGACGGCAATGCGTCCCCGACGGCCGGCCGCCGTACGCTGCTCAATTTCAAGCTCGATATCCGCGACGCGGGCGACGTGCTGGAACGCATGGGCCTGCCGCACACGCTGCGCGACGGCAAGGGATCGCTGGAAGGCCGCGTGGCCTGGCGCGGGTCGCCGCTGTCGATCGACTACCCCACCCTGTCGGGCCGCTTGTCGCTGAAACTCGAGAACGGCCAGATCCTGAACGTGGACCCGGGCGCCGCGCGGCTGCTGGGCGTGCTGAGCCTGCAGAGCCTGTTGCGCTTTGCCACGCTGGACTTCCGCAGCCTGGCGGGCCGCGGCACGGTCTTCGACGACCTCACCGGCAGCGGAACGATCGAAAACGGCGTGGGCAAGATCGAGGAGTTGCGGCTCAAGAGCAACCAGATGGTGGCCACGATGACGGGTTCGGCCAACCTGCTGCGCGAAACGCAGGACCTCGAGGTTTCCGTGGTCCCCCGCATCAACGCCACCACCACTTCCGTGGCGGCCGCGTTCATCAATCCGGTGCTGGGCATCGGCACGCTGGCCGCGCAACTGCTGTTTGCCGACGAATTCTCCAAGGTGTTCACGCAGCACTACTTCGTGACGGGGTCGTGGGCCGATCCCAAGATCACCAAAGTGGAGGAGAATAAGCCCCGACAGCCGCCGATCCAGGACCGTTCGGGCATGTATCCCCGGTGATGCCCCGGGCGCCCCGATGACCAGGAAGCAAGGAAGCCCCCGATGACGACACCCGCTCCGACACCCGCACTTGCACCATTCCGCGTCGCCGCCGTCCAGACCGTGACGGGCACCTCGCTCGATGCCAACCTGGCGCGTGCCGACGCCCTCATCGCCGAGGCCGCGCGGGATGGCGCGGAGCTGGTGTTGCTGCCCGAGTACTTCGGCATGATGGGTCGCCACGAGACCGACAAGGTGGCGATTCGCGAACGCGACGGCGATGGCCCGGTGCAACGCTTCCTGGCCGATGCCGCGCGTCGCCACCGCATCTGGCTGATCGGCGGCACGCTGCCGATGTGGTGCGAGGACGACGGGCGCGTCTACAACACGTCGCTCGCCTTTGATCCGCGCGGCGAACGTGTGGCCCGCTACGACAAGATCCACCTGTTCGGCTTTACCAAGGGCACCGAAAGCTACGACGAATCCCGCACGATCCTCGCCGGCACGCAGCCGGTGGCCTTTGACGCGCCGTGCGGCCGCGTGGCGATGTCGGTCTGCTACGACCTGCGCTTTCCCGAGCTGTATCGCGGGCTGGGTGCCGGCGACGGCGCCAGCTTGATTCTGATGCCCGCCGCCTTCACCTACACCACGGGGCACGCGCACTGGGAAATCCTGCTGCGCGCCCGCGCGATCGAGAACCAGTGCTATGTGCTGGCCGCCGCACAGGGCGGAAAGCACGAGAACGGCCGCCGCACCTGGGGCCACTCGATGCTGGTCGATCCGTGGGGCGACGTGCTGGGTGTGCTGCCGGAAGGCGAAGGCGTCGTCGCCGGTGTCATCGATCCGGCACGACTGGCGGAAGTCCGCCAGAACCTGCCGGCATTGCGCCATCGCGTGCTGTAGGATTATCAGAAGTTCAGAAGCAACTAGAAAAGGACAACCATGAACGCCGGCGATCTCGGAATCCGCAACCTGGCCACCGCGCAGCAATTGCTGCTGGCGCCGTACGGCCTAGACGAGGCCAAGCTCCAGCGCGTGCTGGCCGATATCTTCACGCACAAGGTCGACTACGCCGACCTGTATTTCCAGTACACGCGCAACGAGGCGTGGAGCCTGGAGGAAGGCATCGTCAAGTCGGGCAGCTTCAGCATCGACCAGGGCGTGGGTGTCCGCGCCGTGTCCGGCGACAAGACGGCCTTTGCCTATTCGGACGACATCAGCCTGGCGGCGCTCTCCCAGGCCGCCGCGGCCACGCGCACCATCGGCAAGAGCGGCAACGGCCGCGTCAAGGTGGCCAGCGCGTTGTCGTCGCAGACGGGCCGCAACCTCTACACGCCCAACGACCCGCTCGATTCGATGGGCGCGACGGAAAAGGTGGCACTGCTGGAGCGCATCGAGAAAATGGCCCGCGCCAAGGACCCGCGCGTGGTGCAGGTGATGGCCGGCCTGGCCGGTGAATACGACGTGGTGCTGGTGGCGCGCAGCGACGGCGTGATCGCCGCCGACGTGCGTCCGCTGGTACGCGTGTCCGTCACGGTCATCGCCGAGCAGAACGGCCGGCGCGAGATCGGTTCCTCGGGCGGCGGCGGCCGCTACGCCTACGGCTACTTCACCGACGACCTGCTGCGCAAGTATGTGGACGAGGCCGTGTCGTCGGCGCTGGTCAACCTCGAAGCCCGCCCTGCCCCGGCTGGCGCGATGACCGTGGTGCTCGGCCCGGGCTGGCCCGGCGTGCTGCTGCACGAGGCGGTCGGCCATGGCCTGGAAGGCGACTTCAATCGCAAGGGATCGTCGGCATTTGCGGGCCGCATGGGCGAACGCGTGGCCGCCAAGGGCGTGACCGTGGTCGACGACGGCACGCTGGCCAACCGCCGCGGGTCGCTGAACCTGGACGACGAAGGCAATCCGACGCAGTGCACGACGCTGATCGAGGATGGCATCCTGCGCGGCTACATCCAGGACACGCTCAATGCTCGCCTGATGAAGATGCCCGTAACCGGCAATGCGCGCCGCGAAAGCTATGCCGCGCTGCCGATGCCGCGCATGACCAATACCTACATGCTCAATGGCGACCGCGACCCTGGGGAAATCATCTCCAGCGTGAAACGGGGCCTGTACGCCGTGAACTTCGGCGGCGGCCAGGTCGACATCACCAACGGCAAGTTCGTGTTTTCGGCCAGCGAGGCCTACATGATCGAAGACGGCAAGATCACGTACCCGGTCAAGGGCGCGACGCTGGTCGGCAACGGCCCGGAATCGCTGAAGGACGTGACGATGATCGGCAACGACATGCGCCTGGATTCCGGCGTGGGCGTCTGCGGCAAGGAAGGCCAGAGCGTACCGGTGGGCGTGGGCCAGCCGACCCTGCGGATCGAGAACATGACCGTGGGCGGCACCGCCTGAGCTGGCTGAGCCGCCAGAGCGCCGAGCGAACCTCCGCGCGAAAACGCCGCCTTCCGGGGCGGCGTTTTTTTATGTTCGATCGGGGCTCGCGCTGCTTCCCTGTTTCCCCGACTTCCCCGTTTCTCCGGCTCCCCGGTTGCCGCATCCGCTACGGGCGCACCTCGTAGACGAGGTTGAACGGCGTCTGCGCCGCCCGGCGGAAGCGAGTGAATCCGCCTTGCTCCGTCACGCCCCGCATGCGCGCTTCGCCGGCCTGCGCACCCAGGCACATCGCGCCGTCCTGCGACCTTGATCCGGGTGTGCAGATAAACGTCGAGGCCGAATAGAACACGCGCCCCACAGGATTGAGGTTGTCCTGCAGCCGGTCGTTCGCAAACGGCTCCACGATCATCCAGCATCCATCGGGCTTCACGGACTCGCGAACATGCCGCGCCGCGCCCACGGGGTCGCCCATGTCGTGCAGGCAATCGAACACGGCCACGAGGTCGTAGTCGTGCCCCGGAAAATCCTTGGCCGACGCCACCTCGAAGCTCACGCGGCCACCCACCCCCGCCCGTCGCGCCGCCTCCCGCGCATAGCGGATCGAGGGCTCGTGATAGTCGAAACCCTGGAATACCGAAGCCGGATACGCCTGCGCCATGATGATGGTGGACGCACCGTGCCCGCATCCCACGTCGGCTACGGTGGCACCGGCCTTCAGTCGGGCCTCCATGCCGTCCAGCGCGGGAATCCAGTCGTTGACCAGGTGGGCTGCGTAGCCGGGCCGGAAGAACCGCTCGGTGCCGTGGAACAGCGAGGGATCATGCTCGTGCCATGCCAGCCCGCGGCCGTTGCGGAAGATATCGGTCACCTTGGGAATCGCGCGGAACTGCGCCACCGCGATCTGGAACGCTCCCGGGATGAAAGCCGGGCTGCCCTCCTGCGCCAGCGCAAAGGCCTGTTCCTCGGAGAGCGAGAACTTGTCGTCCGCCGGGTCGTACTCCACATAGCCGCTGGCGGCCTGGGCCGACAGCCATTCGCGCAGGTAGCGCGGATCGGTGCGGGTTTTCTCGGCCAGCATCTGCGCCGTCATCGGCTTTTCCGCCAGCGCCTTGTAGAGGCCAAGCTCGTCGCCCAGCACCACGGTCGCCGCGTGCATCACGGCCCCAATGTCATGGACGAACTTCTCCATGAACGCATTCAGCTTGGCTTCATCGACTGGCATGATCGCTCCCCACCGCAACACTGGCCATGACGCCCGGCTTGGCCCGCCGGGTCGCCCTGCAAATCCAATATAGGTGGCGTCCACGCACGGCGATTAACTAAATCTGTTGCGCTTGCCGCTTGCCACGGATCTTGAAAAGCGATATAAAGATGCTTCGTTGTCGTGCATGCGGCGATTGCACCCCGTGGTTTCGGCTACGTCGGCGCAATAAAATGCCTGACGCAATAAAATGCGTTTTCATCGCGCGCCGCAGCATAAATTCAACGCATTGCCGAAAATCCGACACAAGCTGACCCCGAAAGCTGAACCAGCCGACTCGATTACCGCCATGACCGCCAAGTTTTATTTTTACTTTTTTAGCGATCTCACACCGCTGGCGGATGGAGAGGGACAGCTGTAAGCAGCCCGAAATTCAGAAAAAGCCGCCAGCGAACCTGGCGGCTTTTTTTCATTCCGCCTCGGCCGCGTCGCAACACTCAACCAGATCAACGACCTCACAAGACCCGGAGCCATCATGCTGAAGAACACCGACGACCTGCGTATTCGCGAACTCAAGGAACTGCTGCCGCCGGCGCACCTGATCCGCGAGTTCGCCTGCTCGGAGGCCGCGTCCGATGTGATCTACGGCGCCCGCCAGGCCATGCACCGCATCCTGCATGGCATGGATGATCGCCTGATCGTCATCATCGGACCCTGTTCGATCCACGACACCCGCGCGGCGCTGGAATACGCCAAGCTGCTCAAGGTCCAGCGCGACCGCTTCGCCGGCGAGCTGGAAGTCGTGATGCGGGTCTATTTCGAGAAGCCCCGCACCACCGTTGGCTGGAAGGGGCTGATCAACGATCCCCACATGGACGGCAGCTTCAAGATCAACGATGGCCTGCGCACCGCGCGCGAGCTGCTGCTGAATATCAGCGAGATGGGCGTGCCGACCGGCACCGAATACCTCGACATGATCAGTCCGCAATATATTGCCGACCTCGTCAGCTGGGGCGCCATCGGGGCACGCACCACGGAGTCGCAGGTGCACCGCGAGCTGGCCTCGGGACTGTCCTGCCCGGTCGGCTTCAAGAACGGCACCGACGGCAACGTCAAGATCGCCGTGGACGCCATCAAGGCCGCGTCGCAGCCACACCATTTCCTGTCGGTGACCAAGGGCGGCCACTCGGCCATCGTGTCGACCTCCGGCAACGAGGACTGCCACATCATCCTGCGTGGCGGCAAGGCGCCGAACTACGACGCCGCGAGCGTGCAGGAAGCCTGCGACGCGATCTCCAAGGCCGGCCTCGCCGCGCGCCTGATGATCGATGCCTCGCATGCCAACAGCAGCAAGAAGCATGAGAATCAGATCCCGGTTTGCGCGGACATTGGCACGCAGATCGCCGGCGGCGACCAGCGCATCGTTGGCGTGATGGTGGAATCGCACCTGGTGGGCGGCCGCCAGGACCACGTGCAAGGCACACCGGTCGAGAACCTGACCTACGGCCAGTCCGTGACCGATGCCTGCATCGGCTGGGATGATTCGATCACCGTGCTGGAGACGCTGGCCAACGCCGTCAAACAGCGCCGCCTGGTCTCGGGCAGCGGCAACTGAGCCGGACGCCGCGCCAGGGCACAAAAAAAACCGCTCCCGTGAGGAGCGGCTTTTTTGCCTTGCGGACCCGGCAGGCGCGGCTTGCCGGGGTCTTGCCAGGGCCTTACTTCTTCAGCACCAGATCACCCGGCAGGGACTCGATGTAGGCGGCGATGTCCTGGAGTTCCTTGCGCGTGAACGGGCGCGGCTTGCCGTTCTTGTCGGTCACGGCCGGGTTGCTGTTCACCTGGCCGGCCATGATCGCGTTGGTGCGCCCCACCAGCGGATTACCGCTGACCTGGTAGGACACCAGCGCATGGTAGAGATAGTCGGCATGCTGGCCAGCCAGCTTGGGATAGTCGGGCGTGATCGGGGCGTTCAGGCCCGCGCCGTGGCATGCCACGCAGGCACCCTTTTCCACCAGTGCCTTGCCGGCGGCGATATCCGCGGCCGAGGCGGGCATGGCGGCGGCACCCAGTACGAGTGCACCCACCGCGAACGAAAGCGTCTTCAGCGTCTTCATGGTCTGCGTCTCTTACTTCAGCGAATTGTTCTTGGAGTCGGGCTTCTGCTGCGAGTAGTACGCAGCCACGTCGGCGATGTCCTTGTCGGACAGGCTGGCGGCGATCCCGCGCATCGTCGGATGCTTGCGATCGCCCTTCTGATAGCCCTTGAGCGCGTTTTCGATGTACTTGGCGCTCTGGCCGCCGAGCATGGGAACTTCGTATGTCTCCGGGAATGACGCACGGTAGCCGGGAATGCCGTGGCAGCCGATGCACATTGCAACCTTGTCCCTGGCGGTATCCACGTTGCCCTTTGCGTCCTGGGCCTGCGCTGCCGTTGCGGCCGCGCCCAACACCACCATCGTGAGGAGCTTTTTCATTGTCGTAGCTGATTGGGAAGTGTTAAACCGTGCGTGACCTGCCCTGTTGGCCGGAGACGGTCTTGGGAACGGGGATTGAACTGAAATCGCGGACGCCGCGGCGGGTCCCGGGCTTCGCCGGGAATCTGCCGAGGCGAAGCCGGTCAGACAAGGCGCAACCGGGCGTCATTGATGTGCCGCGGGTGCTCAAACACCATTCTGCAACCATCTCGCGCGATCGCCGCCTCCCGGGTGGATCTGCCATGACAACTGGCGGACGGCCGGGCATGTGGGGAACTTGACTTGGGGGGCGCGTCAAACCGGCGCATTGTACCGCAGCCGGCACGCGGCAGTCCAGACAGCGGCCCCCGGGTGTCCCCGGGTGAACGCGAACCGCAAAGTCCTCTTATACTGGCCCATTCCGACCCCGTTTCCGACCCCTTTTCGATCCGGTATCCGATCCGGTCTTCGGCCACGCCTCCAGCCAGTCCGGCCACGCGGCGGCAGGCCGGCCGACATCGCCATCTCAGGTTGCCTCATGTCCACCACCGCCAACGCCAATCCGTCCCAGCAGGCCAAATTCGAGGGCAGCGCCCAGTATGTTGCCACCGACGATCTCAAGCTGGCCGTCAATGCCGCCCGCACGCTGCAGCGCCCGCTGCTGATCAAGGGCGAACCCGGCACCGGCAAGACCATGCTGGCCGAGGAAGTGGCCGCCGCGCTGGGCATGCCGTTGTTGCAATGGCACATCAAGTCGACCACCAAGGCCCAGCAGGGCCTGTACGAATACGACGCGGTGTCGCGCCTGCGCGACTCCCAGCTCGGCGACGACAAGGTCCACGACATTCGCAACTACATCGTCAAGGGTGTGCTCTGGCAGGCCTTCGAGGCTGACGAGCCCGTGGTGCTGCTGATCGACGAGATCGACAAGGCCGATATCGAATTCCCGAACGACCTGCTGCGCGAACTGGACCGGATGGAGTTCTACGTCTACGAGACGCGCGAACTGATCAAGGCGAAGCACCGTCCGCTGGTGATCATCACGTCGAACAACGAGAAGGAACTGCCGGATGCCTTCCTGCGCCGCTGCTTCTTCCACTACATCAAGTTCCCCGACGCCGACACCATGCAGCAGATCGTCGACGTCCACTATCCCGGCATCAAGCGCGAACTCGTCGCCGCCGCGCTGGACGCCTTCTACGAGATGCGCAACCTGCCGGGCCTGAAGAAGAAGCCGAGCACGTCGGAGCTGATCGACTGGCTCAAGCTGCTGATGGCCGAGGACATTCCCGCCGAAGCACTGCGCAGCCCGGACCGCAAGGCCGCCATTCCGCCGCTGCACGGCGCGCTGCTGAAGAACGAGCAGGACGTACACCTGTTCGAGCGCCTGGTGTTCATGAACCGCGCCAACCGCTGAGCCACACGCCGTCCGTACGCGCCACGCCATGCCCAACTTCGTCAAGCCCGTCACGCTCGCCGGCCGCTTCGCCACACTGGAGCCGCTGTCGCACGAGCATGCCGCCGGTCTGCGCGACGCCGCCGCCGACGGCGACCTCCATACACTCTGGTACACCAGCGTGCCGTCGCCCGACCGCATGGAAGCCGATATCGCGCGTCGCCTTGACCTGCAGACAAAGGACTCGATGCAGCCCTTTGCCGTGCGTGACGCCGACGGCCGGCTGGCCGGCATGACCACGTACATGAACATCGACGGCGCCAATCGCCGCGTGGAAATCGGCTCGACGTGGTACGCACGCCGCGTGCAACGCTCGGGGCTCAACACCGAATGCAAGCTGATGCTGCTGCGCCATGCGTTCGAGACGCTCGACTGCATCGCCGTGGAATTCCGCACGCACTGGATGAACCACCAGAGCCGCACGGCCATTGCGCGCCTGGGCGCCAAGCAGGATGGTGTGCTGCGTAACCATCAGCGCATGCCGGACGGGTCGTTCCGCGACACGGTGGTGTTTTCCATCATCGCCAGCGAATGGCCGACCGTGCGCGCGCATCTGCAATTCCAGCTCGATCGTCCGCGCTGATCCTGCCCCAACGATTCCGAGGGGACCCCTCATGCTGATCGATTTCTTCTTCTCGCTGCGCCACGCCAAGCTGCCCGTCTCCGTCAAGGAATACCTGACGATGCTGGAAGCGCTGCGCGCACAGGTCATCAGGCCATCCATCGACGAGTTCTACTACTTGTCACGCATGACGCTCGTCAAGGACGAGAAGCACTTCGACAAGTTCGACCAGACCTTCGCCGCCTACTTCAAGGGCGTGGAAAGCCTGATCGACTGGAAGAGCGACATCCCGCTGGAATGGCTGCAAAAGACGCTGGAGCGCGAGCTGTCCGCAGAGGAAAAAGCCAAGATCGAGGCCATGGGCGGGCTGGACAAGCTCATGGAGCGCCTCAAGCAACTGCTGGAAGAGCAGAAGGAAAAGCACGAGGGCGGCAACAAGTGGATCGGCACGGGCGGCACGTCGCCGTTCGGCCACGGCGGCTACAACCCCGAGGGCATCCGCATCGGCGGCCCCTCCAAGGGCAACCGCACCGCCATCAAGGTGTGGGAAGCACGCGCCTATAAGGACTACGACGATCAGGTCGAACTGGGCACGCGCAACATCAAGGTGGCGCTGCGCCGGCTGCGTCGCTTCGCGCGCGAAGGCGCGGATACCGAACTGGATCTCGACGATACGATCCACTCCACCGCGGCCAACGCGGGCATGCTCGACATCAAGCTGCGACCGGAGCGGCACAACAAGGTCAAGGTGCTGATGCTGATGGATGTGGGCGGATCGATGGACGACCACATCAAGCGCGTGGAGGAGCTGTTCTCCGCCACCAAGACCGAGTTCAAGCACCTCGAGTACTACTACTTCCACAACTGCCTGTACGACTACGTGTGGAAGAACAACCGCCGCCGCCACGCGGAGAAGATCGCCACGTGGGACCTGATCCACAAGTACACGCCGGACTACAAGGTGATCTTCGTCGGCGACGCGACGATGAGCCCGTATGAAATCCTGCAGCCGGGCGGATCGGTCGAATACAACAACCCGGAAGCCGGCGCGGTCTGGCTGAACCGCATGATCGAGCAGTTCCCGCGCTTTGTCTGGCTCAACCCGGAGCCGGAAGGCCTGTGGCAGTACCGGCAGTCGATCACGGTGATCAACCAGATCATGAAGAACCGGATGTACCCGGTTACCCTCGCGGGCCTGGAACAGGCGATGAAGGTCCTGTCAAAGTAGGACGCGCCCAGAGACCGGGGCTGCGCCCAGCCGGGCGAGAATGCGCGCGTAATCCTCGGGCGTATCCATATCGGTTGTAAAGCGATCGTGCGCGGCCTGGTGAACAAACACGTCTTCGGGATGCTCGGCGATCAGCTTGCGGCAGCCCGGGTTCACGCGGCCGCCGATGACCTCCGGCGCATGGCTCGCACGGAAAACCACCGGATTACCGCGCTGCCCGTCGAATACCGGCACCAGGATCGAGCCGTGCGGCATCGCGGCGAACGCGGCGACCAGTTCACGGTAGTCTGCCGCGTCGAGCAACACCTGGTCCGCGAGACACACCATCACCACACCGCACGGCGCGCGTAGCGCAGCCACCCCGGCTGCCACCGACGTCGCCTGCCCTTCCTCATGGCGCGGATTGCTCTGGAATGTGACCGGCAAGCCGTCGAGGGCCTCCATGACGGCGCGCCCCTTGTAGCCGGTCACCACCACGATCTCCTCCGGCTCCGCCTGCGCGATGGCACTGACAGTACGCCTGACCGCCGGCTGCCCGTCGATCGGCAGCAGCAGCTTGTGCTGGCCCTGCATCCGCGATGACAGTCCAGCGGCCAGCACCACCGCCGAGAATGTCAGCTTCGGCTGTTCCCCGAGCGCACTCCCCGTGTCATGCATTTACGTCTTCTCCCCGTGCGTCGCTCCCTGGGCGATCGCCAGGTACTTGCCCGGATCGCGCTCGAATTCGATCTTGCAGCTGTCACAGCAGAAATAGAAGCGCTGTCCGCCATAGCTGAGCACGTGCTTCGCCGCGGCGATGTCGATCGCCATGCCGCACACCGGATTCACATACCGGGCGCCCGGCGCTTCGACCGATGCCATCGATTCGCAGGGCGGCAACGCCGGCACGGCCTCGCTACCGACGAGAGGCGGCACGCCGGCGTCGGCCACCGACTGCTCCAGTTCGTGGCGCAATGCCACCAGCCCCGCCACCGCGCCCAGCGCAATCTCCTGCGGCTTGTGCGCGTGGATTGACGGGCCAGCGGGCGCGTGCAGCGCCGCGAGCCGCTGCGCGGTAATGCCGCGCAAACGCATCGCGTCGCGCAATCTGTCCGCCTTGCGCTCGCTGGCGACCAGCAACACGGCCGCAGCCTCGCTGCGCAATGCGGCTTCCAGCGCGTCTTCGTCGCTCTCGCCCTGGGTCACCACGAGAATCAGTTGCGGACCGGCGAGGTTGAACGCATCGACGTCGAAGCCCTGAATCACCCGCTTCAGCCCGAGCGAAGCAAACGGCGCGGTCGCGCCAGCGGCGGCGCACACGCGGAATCCCACCCACTTCGCCAGCACGCAGGCTTCGAGCGCAGTGGGCGTCGCGCCCAGCACCAGCACCACGGGCGCGGGCAGCGACGGCTGAATGAAGAGCTCCAGCGCCCCATTGCTTGCACACGGCATCGTGTGGGCTTCGACATCCGCATCCGGCGCCGCGGGCTCATTGCTGATCCGCACGCGCTTGGGCTGCCCGGAGCGAATCGCCTGCAGCGCAGCCTCGATGACGATGGCGCGCGAGCAACCGCCGCCGATCCAGCCGTGCAGCGTCCCGTCGGGTTCGACCAGCGCCTGCGCGCCGACCCAGGCGGACGTGGGCGGCGCCGCGCGAATCACGGTGACCACGGCGAACGGCTGCGCCTGTTCGATCAGCCGTTGCTCGCGTTGCAGAAGGGAATCGGGGCTATCGGTGTTCATTGCAGGACGGACAACACTTGGGGAAAAATCCGCTCGAGGCTCGCCAGATCGCGCGCCCCCGCCAGCAGATCGACATACGGCATCGCCGCCTGCATGCCGACGCTCGACGGCGTGAAACCGGCACGGCTTGCCAGCGGGTTGAGCCAGACCAGACATCGGCAGCGGCGCCGGATCGCCGCGAGCGCCTGTTGCAAGCACTCGGGTTCGCCCGCGTCGTAGCCGTCGCTGACAACGATGACGGCCGTGCGCGCGTGCAGCAGCTTCGCCGCGTGACGCTGGTTGAATTCGCCGAGACTGTCGCCGATGCGTGTGCCGCCGGCCCAGCCCGCCGACAGCAATTGCAGCCGCTCCTGCGAGCGCCACGGGTCCGGGTCGCGCAATGCCTGCCCGACACCCACGAGGTGCGTATGGAAGATGAACGCGTGCACGTCGGAAACCCGGCTGCTCAGCACGCGCGCCAGCCGCAGGAAGAAGAAGCTGTAGAGGCTCATCGAGCGGCTGACGTCGAGCAGCAGGATGATGCGCGGACGCAGCCGGCGCTTGCGTCGCCAGAGAAGGTCGAGTGGCAGCCCACCGCGCGAGACGCTGTGGCGGATCGTCGAGGCCATGTCGATCACACACCCGGTGCTCGCGCGGCGCTCGCGCCGCACCTGGATACCGCGCAGGCGCTGCGCGAAGCGGCGGATCGCGGTGTCGATCGCAAACAGTTCGTCGGGCCGGTTCAGATGCCGGAAATCCGCGTGCTCCAGCGATGCCTCGAGGGAGGCGCCCTGCTCGGCCGTGGCGCCATGGGTGCCGGTAGCATCGCCGTCGCGCCCGGCCAGTGCGAGCGGCGTGCCAGCGCTGGCGTCACGCTGACCGGAGACACGATCACGTTCCATGCGGCCCGCGCCGCCGGCACGCACCTCAACCAGCTTGCGGCGATTCGGCGCCAGAAACCAGGCGTCAAACAGGTCGTCGAAACGCCGCCACTCTTCGGCGCGCGAACACAACACCGCGCGCAGGCTCCAGCGCAACAGCTGCCGGTCCAGTTGCCCCACGCGCTGCGCGACCTCCAGCGAGGCCGCCACATCGCTGCTCGTCACGCGAAAATCATTCGCGCGCAGCCATCCTGCAAACCCTGCATAGCGGGCGACCAGTGCCTCTTCGAGGCTCGACGGCGGCGCCCGATGTCCGGCGCAATCGATTCCGGTCAACATGCGGCCACCAGTTTTTCGACGACCGGGCGCGTCAGCCCGGCCTGGTCCTCGCGCGTCTTCACAAGGGCGGCGAGCGAATCCATGATCTGCTCGACGGCACCCTCGTCGATCGCAGTCACGCCCAGTCGCAGCAACGCGGCCACCCAGTCGAGGGTTTCGGCCAGCCCAGGCTTCTTCTGCAAATCCATCTGCCTGACCGACTGGACAAACTCGACGATCTGCCGCGCCAGCTTTTCCGGCGCCTCGGGCACCTGCGCGCGCACGATCAACAACTCCTTCTCGAAGCCCGGGTAGTCGACGTACTGATACAGGCATCGGCGGCGCAGCGCGTCGGAGATCTCGCGCGTGCCATTCGACGTCAGGATCACGAAGGGCCGCTCGGTCGCCCGGATCACGCCCAGCTCCGGAATCGACATCTGGAAATCGGACAACAGTTCCAGCAGGTACGCCTCGAACGCTTCGTCGGTCCGGTCGATTTCGTCGATCAGCAGAACAGGCACCGGCGTCGTCGTGATCGCTTCGAGCAGCGGCCGCTTGAGCAGATAGCGCTCGGAGAAGATGTCCTGCTCCTTGTCGGTAACCGAACGCTCATCGCTCTCCAGCAACTTGATCGCCAGCAGCTGGTGCTGGTAGTTCCATTCGTAGAGCGCCGCGTGCGCGTCGAGGCCTTCGTAGCATTGCAACCGGATCAGCCGCGTATCCAGCAGCCTCGCCAGCGCCTTGGCGACTTCGGTCTTGCCGACGCCAGCCTCGCCTTCGAGCAACAGCGGTCTGCGCATTTCCATCGTCAGCAGCAACGTGGCGGCAAAGCTGCGCTCGGCGATAAAGCCGTGGCGCGCCAACTGCGCCTGGAGGCTGACGACCTCGTGCATGCGGTCGGTTGCCATGGCTGCACCCTCTCAGGTCGCCTTGCGCGAAAAGAGCCCGCGCAGCCAGTCACGCAGCACGGCCCACGCCAACGCCAGGCCGTCCAGCTCGGGGCGGGGCGCCTCCGCCGGCGGCTCGACAGAAGCCGGCCCTGTTGCATCGGCGGCAGGCGCCGCCGTCTGCGGCACGGGCTCGCTCTGCAGCCGGGCCGTGAAGTTGGCGACGAACTGCTTGAGCATCTGGTCCGTCACCGGGCCCATCAGGCGCCCACCCAGCGCGGCCGCCTTGCCGCTCATCGTCACTTCGCTGCGGCCCGTCAGCTCGCACGCGTCGCCAGCCGGCCGCACGGAGGCAACCAGATCCATCGACGCCGCCGAGGTGCCCGTCGTGTCGGCGCCCTTGCCACTCAGATGCAGGCTGCGCGCCGCGCTGTCGAGATCCAGCACCTCGATATCGCCCTTGAACGACATCGTGGCCGGGCCGAGCCGCACCGTGATCGTCCCCTTGTAATGCCGGTCGTCGACGCGTTCGACAATCTTCGCGCCCGGCATGCAGCCCGCCACGGCCTGGATGTCCTGCATCAGCCGCCACGCCTGATCCGCCGTCGCCGGCACCGGAAATACCTTCTCGAGCACGATTCGCATCGAACCACCCCTGCGTTCGCAGCCTTCCCGGCGCACGCTTGCGCCGTTCGACGCGATCCGCCGTTACTGCCGCGCCAGCCCGAGCGCGCGGCATTGCTGCCACACGCGATACGCGCTGTGCGGCATATCCATGTGAGTGACGCCCAGATGGGCAAACGCATCCACCATCGCGGCGGTGAAGCACGGGATCGATCCGACGTGCGGCGATTCGGCCACGCCCTTTGCGCCGATCGGGTGATGCGGCGACGGTGTCACGGTGAAATCGGTCTCCCAGTGCGGCGTTTCAACCGCGGTCGGCAGGAAGTAGTCGAGCAGCGTGGCACCCAGCAGATTGCCGGCTTCGTCATAGGGCATCTGCTGCCCCATGGCGACCGCGAATCCTTCCGTCAGGCCGCCGTGGATCTGGCCTTCGATGATCATCGGATTGATCCGCGTGCCGCAGTCGTCCAGCGCGTAGAAGCGGCGCACCTGCGTCTCGCCGGTGTAGCGGTTCACTTCGAGCACGCAGACGTAGGCGCCGAATGGGAACGTGAAATTGGGCGGATCGTAGTAGTCGACGGCTTCCAGCCCCATCTCCATGCCTTCCGGGACGTTGTTGTACGCCGCCCAGGCCACCTCCTTGACCGTCTTGAACTGCTCGGGCGAGCCCTTGAGCACGAACCTGTCGAGATCGAATTCCACATCGTTCGGGCTCGCCTCCAGCAGATGCGCGGCGATCTGCCGGGCCTTCTCGCGGATCTTGCGCGATGCGCGGGCAATCGCGGCACCCGCCACCGGCGTGGATCGCGAGCCATAGGTGCCGAGTCCGTATGGCGCCGTGGACGTATCGCCTTCCTCGACCGTAATCACCGACGCCGGGATGCCCGCTTCGGAGGCGATGATCTGCGCATACGTGGTCTCGTGCGCCTGACCCTGTGACTTCGTGCCCATGCGCGCGATGGCCGAGCCGTCCGGATGCACGCGGATTTCACACGAGTCGAACATGCCGACGCCGAGGATGTCGCACGCCTTCGACGGCCCCGCGCCGACGACCTCGGTGAAGTTCACCACCCCGATGCCCATCAGCCATTCAGCATCCGGATCGGCGCGACGCGCGGCTTGTTCGGCGCGCAGCGCGGGATAGTCGACCGCAGCGAGGACTTTCCTGAGCGCCGGCTCGTAGTCGCCCGAATCGTATTCGAGCCCGAGCGGCGTCGAATAGGGAAACTGCTCCTTCCGGATGAAATTGCGCAGACGGATTTCCGCCTTGTCGATGCCAAGCTTCTGCGCCAGCACGTCGACCATCCGCTCGATCAGGTAGACCGCCTCCGTCACCCTGAACGAGCAACGGTAGGCGACGCCGCCGGGAAACTTGTTCGTGTAGACGCCGTCGACCGATACGAACGCGTTCGGTATCGCATACGAGCCCGTGCAGACGTGGAACATGCCGGCAGGCCATTTGGTCGGGTCGGCGCACGCATCGAACGCGCCGTGATCCGCCGTGACGTGGACGCGCAGCGCCTTGATGCGGCCGTCGCGGTCCGCCGCCAGTTCACCCGTCATGTGATAGTCGCGAGCGAACGCCGTGCTGCTCAGGTTTTCCGTGCGCGACTCGATCCACTTGACGGGCCGCCCCAGCACGATCGACGCGACGATCGCCGTCACATAGCCCGGATAGACGCCAACCTTGTTGCCGAAGCCACCACCAATGTCGGGAGACACCACGCGGATTTTCGATTCGGGGATCGCCGACAGCAGGCCGACGACCGTCCGCACGACATGCGGCGCCTGGGACGTGAGGTAGACCGTCAGATCGCCGCGCACCTTGTCGAACGACGCCACGCAGCCGCACGTTTCCAGCGGACACGGATGCACACGCGGATACCACATGTGCTGCGTCACGGTGACGTCCGCGCTATCGAACACGCGATCGGTCTTGTCCTTGTCGCCCACATTCCACGTAAAGATGTGGTTCGGGTGATGGCGCGCACCGTGCGCGCCCGTCTGCTTGTCGCGAATGTCCTCGCGGATCACGGGAGCGTCGGGCGCCAGTGCCGCCAGCGCGTCGACCACCACCGGCAATTCCTCATACTCGACTTCCACGAGTTCCGCGGCGTCGGCGGCCACGTAGCGGTCGTCGGCCACCACGAACGCGACCTCCTGATTCTGGAAGCAGACCTTTTCATCGGCCAGCACGGCCTGCACGTCGCCAGCAAGCGTCGGCATCCAGTGCAGCTTGAGCGGCTTGAGATCGTCTGCCGTCAGCACCGCGTGCACGCCCGGGTGCGCCAGCGCACGGGACTTGTCGATTGTCTTGACGCGCGCATGCGCGTACGGACTGCGCACCATCACGCCGAACAGCATGCCCGGCATCTTGATGTCGTCGATATAGGTGCCTTTTCCCTGGATAAAACGCGGATCCTCGCGGCGCTTGCGTGCGCAACCCATACCTTCCAAAGCGGCGAGACGATCGAGGCTGGCGTCATCTTTTTCCATGACGGATCTCCCCGGCGTCAGTGCGTATCCGCCATCAGCGGATGCGAGGTTTCAACGGCTTCGCCACGCAGCTTGCGCGCCGCGTACTGCACCGCCTTCACGATGTTCTGGTACCCCGTGCAGCGGCACAGGTTGCCCGCCATCCAGTAGCGGATCTCCTCTTCACTCGGGTCGGGATTTTCCTGCAGCAGGCGATAGGCACGCATCAGCATGCCGGGCGTGCAGAAGCCGCACTGCAGACCGTGCTCCTGCATGAAGGCCTCCTGCAGCGCGTGCAGATCGCCGCCCCCGCCAAGGCCCGCGAGGCCCTCGACGGTGAGCACCTCCGCGCCTTCGGCCTGGACCGTGAGCATCGTGCAGGACTTCACCGACATGCCGTCGAAGTCGACCGTGCACGCACCGCAATGCGAGGTCTCGCAGCCGATATGCGGCCCGGTGTGCAGGCATTTCTCGCGCAGCGTATGAATCAGCAGTTCGCGCGATTCGACCACCACGTCCGTTTCCTTGCCGTTCAGCTTGAACGACACCATGATTTTCTGGCTCATGCCTCGTTCTCCCGGATTCCGCTTTCAGGCGGTTGCCCGCGAATACGCAACGGTCAGCGCCCGCCGCACCATTTCGCCCGCCATCGCCGTCCTGTACTCGACATCGCCGCGCAGATCCTCGACCGGATCGCACACGGCCATCGCAAGACGCGCCGCCTCGGCGACCACCGACTCGTCGAAGGGCTTGCCGCGAAGCGCCTGTTCCGCGTCGGTTGCGCGGATGGCGGTCGGCGCCACGTTCGTCAACGCAATGCGGACGTCGCTGACGGTATCGCCCGTTCTGCGCAGCGTCACCGCCGCCGCAGCCGTCGCGAAGTCACCGGTCTTGCGCTTCAGTTTCGCGTAGCAATAGCCGGCGCCGGACGGCGGCATCGGAATGCGAATCTCGGTCAGGATCTCGCCCGGTTCGAGCTGCGTCATGTAGGTGCCCAGGAAAAAGCCATCGGCCGGCACCACGCGCTCGCCCTGCTCGCTCAGCAGCACGAAGGACGCATCCAGGGCGATCATCAACGCGGGGTGATCGTTGCCCGGATCGCCATGCGCGATGTCGCCGCCCAGCGTGCCGCGATAGCGCACCTGCGGATCGGAAATCTGGCGAGCGCCTTCGACGATCAACGGACAGCGCGTCTGCAGCAATTCGGACCAGATCAGCGCGTTCTCGGTCGTCATCGCGCCGATGCGGATTTCGTTGCCGACTTCGCGGATGCCCTGCAGGTCCGGGAGCTTGCCGAGGTCGATCAGATGGCCGGGCTCGGCAAAGCGCAGCTTCATCATTGGCAGCAGGCTGTGGCCGCCGGCGAGCAGCTTGGCGGTATCGCCATGCGCGTTGAGCAGCGCGATGGCCTCCGACAGGCTGCGCGGAGCGTGATATTCGAATGGACGAGGAATCACACGAGCCTCCTTGGTGGCTAAGAGGTCGTTTCAAAAAGTTCCTGGCGTCGTTGCGCGGCCTTGCCGTGCCACTTGTACTGTCTGCGGCCGCGCGCCTAGCCAGGACTGCTTCGCTTCCTTTTGAAACAACCTCTAAGCGTCAGCCTCAATTTGCCTCGATCGAGGACTCCAGGATGCAACGCAGCAATTCGATGCGGTGTCCCGAATGGATGGTCTGCGCGCCCAGAACGTCTGCAGGCAGGCGCGAAACACCGCCGGCGTTACGGGCGGGCATACCCGCTCCGCAACGCGGCAGCAACGCTTCAAGCTAACTATAGACACTTGAATCCGTACCGACTGATTCATCGATAGGTCACGGATAGTGTGCGGATGACCGAGTCGGGGTCGACGGGCGGCTCCGGTTTCCCCGCAGATCGGCGATGAACTTTTCTTGCTCCACAGGCCAGGAAGCCCGGGGAGAGCCATGAAGCCCCGCTACCCTGCCAGCGGCTGGTTGCCGTCTCACACCACGACGTCCACGCCCGCCATCACCCATTCCCGGAAGGTCTGCAACGCCGGCAGGTGGGCCTTCTGCTCCGGATAGCACAGGTAGTAACCCTTGCGGGCCAGCACCCGCGCCGGATGTGCCACCACCAGCGCGCCGGTGGCGAGTTCTTCCTCGATCAGGCAACGCGGGATCAGCGCGATGCCCAGCCCGGAGACCGCCGCCTGCGTCAGCAATGAGAACTGGTCGAAGCGTGCGCCGCTCCATGTCTTGCGCGTGGAAACGCCCAGCTCGGACAACCAGTCCGGCCACGCTTCCGGCACCGTGGTGTGGTGGAGCAATGGATAGCGCAGCAAGGCCGCCGGGGACCTGGCCACGCCATCGGGTTCATGGGCCAGCAGGCCCGGCCGGCAGACCGGCAGGACCTCGCGGCCGGTCATGTAGTCGGCCAGGCTGCCCGGCCAGACCCCGTCGCCAAAGCGGATCGCCGCGTCGAGATCGGGCTGGGAAAAATCGTATCCTTGTGCGTGCGGCACGAATTCCAGCGTGACCTCCGGATGTTTCGCAAAGAACTGTGGCAACCGCGGAATCAGCCATTTGGCGCCCAGCGTCGGCATGCTCGCGATATGGAGGATGCCGCCGCGCCCCTGCCGGGCGATCAGTTCCACGCTGGCGGCCTCGATCTCGTTCAGGCTCGGCCGAATACGTTCCAGGTAGCGCTCGCCCGCATCGGTCAGCATCAGCCGCTGGCGGACCCGCTCGAACAGCTCCACCCCCAGGAATGCCTCCAGGCTGCGCACCTGCTTGCTGACCGCTCCCTGCGTCACATGGAGTTCCCGCGCGGCCACCGTAAAGCTGTTGTGCCGCGCAGCAGCCTCGAATGCCTGCAGTTCCGTCATCGACGGACATAAGCGCCGCATGATTCACCTCGCACTTCAATACCAATTGGAATGACCTGGGGATTTTATTTCGTTTGCAAGCATCTTGCACGGGCGCGCAGAATCGGAAAAACCGCTTTATTCCGAATCGTCCCCTTATCTCCCACCGGAACTCCCCCCGATGCAACGCCGTCCCCTGCTTCACGTTCTTGCCGCCGCCACCGCGATCGTGGCCACCGGCCTGACCCTGCCCGCCTTTGCCCAGGGCACCTACCCGACCAAGCCGATCACGCTCGTCGTGCCGTTCCCGGCCGGCGGCACGACTGACATCGTGGCGCGCATCGTCGCCGACAAGCTCGGCCAGCAACTGGGCCAGGCCGTGGTGGTGGATAACCGCGGCGGCGCCGGCGGCAGCATCGGCACCGGCTTCCTGGCCAAGGCCGCGCCGGACGGCTACACACTCGGCATCGCCACCGCTTCCACGCACGGCATCAACCCGGCCGTGTATCCGCGCCTGCAATACGACGCGACCAAGGACTTCACGACGATCACGAACCTGGCCTCGGTGCCCAACGTGATGAGCATCCACCCGGGCGTGAAGGCCACCGACATGAAGTCGTTCATCGCGCTGGCCAAGTCGGAGCCGAACAAGCTGGCCTACGGCTCGGCCGGCAATGGCAGCGTGTCCCACATGATGGGCGAGCTGTTCAAGATGAGCAGCCACACCGAACTGCTGCACGTGCCGTACAAGGGCGTGGGCCCGGCGCTGAACGATGCGCTGGCCGGCCAGGTGCAGGTGCTGTTCGACAACCTGCCCTCGTCGCTGCCGTTCATCGAAGGCGGCAAGCTGCGCGCACTGGCCGTGGCATCGCCCAAGCGCGTCGCAGCCCTGCCGAACGTGCCGACGTTTGCCGAACTGGGCCTGCCCGAGGTCAACGACGCCGCCTGGTTTGGCCTGATCGGCCCGGCCAAGCTGCCCGCCGACATCCAGGCCAGGCTGAACGCGGCCGCCATCAAGGTGCTGGCCCTGCCCGAAGTCAAGGCCAAGCTGGAAAAGCTCGGCGCCACCCCGGTGGGCGACACGCCGGCCCACTTTGCCCAGCAGATCAGCAGCGAAGTGGCCAAGAACAAGCGCGTGGCCGCGGCCGCCAAGATCTCCCTGGATTAACAACCGGCAACAGAGCATGACCGAAGCAGACCGAAAGACCGCGGAAAGCCCGTACTTCCTGCAGATGCCGGAAGGCGAGAGCGGCCCGCTCTTTCTCGATTCCCCCCATAGCTGCACCACGTATCCGGCGGACTTCCGCTTCGCCGGCAACCTGCCCCTGCCGCTGCTGCGCCAGGCGGAAGACACTTTCGTCGACGAGCTGTACGCTGACGCGCCCTCGCGCGGCATCCCCCTGCTGTGCGCCGGCTTTCCGCGCAGCTACCTGGATGCCAACCGCGGCCTGGAAGAAATCGACGAGGTTCTCCTCGACGCGCCGTGGCCCGGCGCCAGACAGGAGACCTCGAAGACGCGGCTCGGCAAGGGGCTGGTCTGGCGCGTGCTGGATACCGGCGAGCCCATCTACGACCGCAAGCTCCCCGTGGCCGAACTGCAGGCCCGCATCGACCGCTACTACGTGCCCTACTACGCCCAGCTGCAACGGCTGGCGGACCAGGCCATCGCGCGGCACGGCAAGGTGTGGCACATCAACTGCCACTCGATGCCGAGCCAGGCGGCGCAGTACGCCACCGAGCATCCCGGCCTGCAGCACCCGGACTTCGTCGTGGGCGACCGCGACGGCAGCACCTGCGACACCCGGTTCACGGACCGCGTGGAAGGTGTGCTGAAGGAGATGGGCTACGACGTCTGGCGCAACCACCCGTACAAGGGCGTGGAGATCGTGCGCGTGGTGGGCCAGCCGCAGGCCAACCGTCACAGCCTGCAACTCGAAGTCAATCGCAAGCTGTATATGGACGAAGTGGGCCTGACCCACAGCGCCGGATTCGACAAGCTCAAGCGCGACCTCAACGCGCTGATGGACGAGCTGCTGCGCTTCACGCGCACCGCATAAGCCGATGCAGAACGGGCGCCGCAATGGCGCCCTGCCCCCGGACGTCCACCGTGCCGGGGGACACTTTCCGTGCGTGATCTCCCTGAATGACCGCGAGGCATGGCCACCACGCCATCGCCATGCATCGCCATCATTGGCTCGGGGTTCGCCGCAGTTGCGCGGCCGCCGGCTTTTCTGATATTGGAGCGCGTGAGAACGCGGCACGATCGCGTCGGTTGTAAGCAATTAGAACGAAGGGTAACAACATTTAGGAACTTGCCCCGGGGGCTTTCCTCTATCATGGCAATCCTTCGCCAACCCTCCTTGCTTCAACAAGCAAAGACGATCCCGTGATCCGACGAATTTCCGAACTGTTTGGCAGCCAGCTGCGGATGCTGACTGCTGCAGTGGCAGGCGCGATCGCCCTCGCCGGTTGCGCCACCGCGCCGACCGATGAGGCCGCCGCCACCGCGACTGGCGGCACCGCTGCCGCCAGCGCCACGCCGTCCAATGGACGCGCCGGCCAGGCCTCCGGGCCGGGCGCCAAACCCGCTCCCATCGTTTCCAGCACAGCGCCCACCAAGACGGTCACCCTGCCCGACAAGGGTCGCGTGAGCCTGGCGGAGTATCGCACCCAGATGCGCGAGCAATTGATGAAGTCGGAGAATGCATCGTCGAACGTGGCGGACTGCGCCGCGCATGCCAGCTGGGTGGTGCCGCGCTCGGCATCGTATGACGCCCTGAAGATCCCCACCGGCGCGCTCTCCAGCGAGCAGGCCACCGTCGAACCGTGGAATGGCCGCTTCTCGGCCGGCAAGCAGGCGGTGCCGGTCACGTCGGTCGTCACGTTCTCGGCGACGGCCCACAAGCGCCGTGGCGAGGCCCAGTGGCAACCGGTCAAGGTCCGTTGCGGCTATGACGACAGCATGATGCTCGCGTACGAACTGCTCGACAGCAACGGCGACACGATCAGCGAAGCCGCCGCCGCGCCAGCCGTCGCCACACCGGCGTCCTCGCACAGCAGCAGCACCAAGGGCAAGGGAAAGAGCAAGGGCAAGAGCAGCGCCAAGTCAACGTCGTCCAAATCGACGTCGTCCGCGAAGAGCACAACCTCTTCCTCGTCCTCGTCCTCCTCATCCAAATCGAAGAAGAAGCAATAAGAAGACCCGGCGGCAAACCACCACTGCCGCCAGTCATCGATACCAAAACCGCAGGCAGGCGGTCAGCCCAGATACTCCAGCACCGCCTGCAGCATCGACGTGCCCAGCAACGCGCTCCTGGCGCCGTTCCAGCCAACCGCCGGATCGGGCAGGTCGGCGTTGTCCTTGAACGGCATCTCCAGCGTCAGCGCCAGGCAGCCAAAGGTATGGCCGATGTACTTCGAGGCCAGCTTGAGCGCGTCGGCGTTGTACTTGCTGGCCGCGTAGCCGTGCACGTCCTGGAAATCCGGCGTGGCACGCTTGAAGGCCTCGATGAAGCGTGATTGCTGCGCGCGCTGCGCCTCGGTGAAGCCGGGCAGCATCTCGCTGCCGGCCACGAAGTTGTAGGGCAGCCCTTCGTCGCCGTGGATATCGAAGAACAGATCCACGCCGGTGGCCTCGATCGCGCGGCGCACATGCCAGACCTCGGGGCTCGTCTCCAGGCTTGGCTGCATCCATTCACGGTTCAGGTTGGCGCCCGCCGCATTCGTGCGCAGGTTGCCGCGCGCGCTGCCGTCCGGGTTCATGTTCGGCACGATATGGAACACCGCGCGATCCAGCAGCTTGCGCGCGACTGCGTCGCCCGCCCACATGCCGGTGCCGGTCAGGCGCTGCAGCACGCCTTCGCAGAACCATTCGGCCATGCTTTCGCCCGGGTGCTGGCGCGCAATCATCCAGATGGTCTTCTTGCCCGGCCCCGGCTGGCCGAGCGTCACACACGTCAGGTCGCGGCCATCGACGGTGCTGCCAAGGTGCGACAGCTTCGCCAGCGGCGACCGCTGGCACGTCGCCAGCAGAGACAGATGACGCTCGTCCGGATACGGTTCGAAGTAGGCCAGCCACACGCTGTCGTGCTCGGGCGTGAATTCGACGGTCATCGTGGCGCCGTCAAAGCGCGTCGGCACACGGAACCAGTGGGCGCGGTCGTAGGACACCACCGCGCGATAGTCGCGCCAGCCGTCCGGGTACGTGCACTCGCCGGCGTTCAGGAACTGCAGGCGGCATGCCTGCCCCGCCGCGCCCTGCAGGCGGAAGTGAAACCATTGGCGGAAGTCGGCGTGGGAATCGGCCCGGATGCGCAGACGGATATCGTCGGCACGATCGAGCGATTCGACTTCGATCGCGCCCGAATCGAACAGCGTGGAAATATGCAGGGCTGAGGTCATGGGGAATGTCTCGGTTCTTGTCTCGGTGGCTCAGTCTTCCAGGCGCCGACGGAATACCCAGCGGGTGTCGTCCGACGCCGCCTTGTCAAACGCGTAACCGTCTTCGGCAAAGCGCTTGAGCCCGCTGGCCTCGGTCACGCGATGGGTCACGGCATAGCGCGCCATCGTGCCGCGTGCCCGCTTGGCATGGAACGAAATGATCTTGTAGCGCCCGCCCTTCCAGTCCTCGAACACGGGCGTGATCACGCGCGCGTTCAGCACCTTGGGCCGCACCACCTTGAAATATTCCTCGGACGCCAGGTTCACCAGCGTGGGCGCCCCCTCGTGCCTGAGGTCCGTCATGTCCTGGTTGATGAGCTGCGTGACGTCATCGCCCCAGAACGCATACAGGTCACGGCCGGCGGCGGTATCCAGCCGCGTGCCCATTTCCAGGCGATACGGCTGCATCCAGTCCATCGGCCGCAGTACGCCATACAGGCCGGACAGGATGCGGATGTGCTTCTGGGCAAAGGCGAGGTCGTCGGTGGACAGCGACTTCGCGTCCAGCCCGTCATAGACGTCACCGTTGAACGCGAGCACGGCCTGCTTGCTGTTCTGCGCCGTGAACTCGGGCGACCACTCCGCATAGCGGGTCACGTTGAGCACGGCCAGCTTGTCGGAGATATCCATCAGGGCGCCCACGTCCTGCGGCGCCAGGCGGCGCAGGCGCTCGATCAGCGTCGTGGAGCGGTCGATGAAACGCGGCATCGTATGGGTCTTGATGCGCGGCGGTGTCTCGTAGTCCAGGGACTTGGCGGGAGACAGAACAAGGAGCATGGCAAAATCGGGGGCAGAAACAAAGACCCGATTGTAGCGAATGCCCAACCACCCCACCGCCGGCGCCCTGCCCGCCACTTCCCGCGCTCCGGCGCCCGCGCCCCGCGTCGTCCTCGATTCCAATATCTGGGTCGACCTGCTGGTGTTCCGGGATCCGCACGTGGAGCCGATCCGGACCGCGCTGGCCACCGGCGCCATCGCCCCGGTGATCCGCGCCGACTGCCGCGAGGAATTGCGCCGCGTGCTGGCGTACCCGCAGTTTGCCCGCTTTGACGTCGATATCGGCGCCGCACTGGCCGAAGTCGACGGCTTCACCACGCTGGAGGCCGCCCCCCAGCAGGCCGACGCGGATGCCGTGCGCCTGCCGAAATGCCGCGACACGGACGACCAGAAGTTCATCGAACTCGCCCATTTCTCCCGCGCAGCCTTGCTGGTGTCCAAGGACAAGGCGGTGCTCAAGCTCAGGAGCCGCCTGCGTCGCATGAGTGGCGTGGAGATCCTGCCGCCGCGGGCCTTCGGTGCCTGGCTGGCCGCGCTGGGTGCGCCACCGGCCACCGGGGCCGATCCCCGCTAGAATGTCGCACGGCCGCCGTCGTCGCCAATTGCCGACGGCCGCCGTGCCCCGCCTGCCCTTGTCCCTATCCCGTATCGCCATGTCCGCAGAATCCTCGCTCGCCCCGCTGACCCCGCCGCTGTCGCGCCTGCCGCAGGTCGGCACCACGATCTTCACCGTGATGTCGGCGCTGGCCGCCGAAAAGAACGCCGTCAACCTGGGGCAGGGTTTCCCGGATTTCGACTGCGACGCCCGCATCGTCGATGCCGTGGCGGACGCCATGCGCGCCGGCCACAACCAGTATCCGCCGATGGCCGGCGTGCCGAAGCTGCGCCAGGCCATCGCCGGCAAGATCGCCACGCTGTACGGCCACACGTATGACTGGAACACCGAGATCACGGTCACCGCGGGCGCCACGCAGGGCATCCTGACATCGATCCTGGCCACCGTGCATCCGGGCGACGAGGTCATCGTGCTGGAACCCTGCTACGACAGCTACCTGCCCTCGATCGAGCTGGCTGGAGGCAAGGCGGTGCCGGTGACGCTGGAAGCGCCGCTGTTCCGCATCCCGTTCGACAAGCTGGCCGCCGCGATCACGCCGCGCACGCGGATGATCCTCATCAACACCCCCCACAACCCCACCGGCACGATCTGGCGCGCGGAGGATATGGACCAGCTGGCCGACCTGCTGGCTGGCACGGACATCCTGCTGCTGTCCGACGAGGTCTACGAGCACATGGTCTATGACGGCCAGCCGCATGCTTCGGTCTCGCGCCATCCGGAACTGGCGCGCCGCAGCTTCGTGGTGTCGAGCTTCGGCAAGACCTACCACGTGACCGGCTGGAAAGTGGGCTACGTGGCAGCGCCGGCCGCACTGTCGAACGAATTCCGCAAGGTGCACCAGTTCAACGTGTTCACCGTGAACACCCCGGTGCAGTACGGCCTCGCCGACTATATGGCCGACCCCGCGCCGTACCTGGACCTCGCGGCGTTCTACCAGGCCAAGCGGGACTTCTTCCGCGCCGGACTGGCTTCCACGCGCTTCAAGCTGTTGCCATCGGACGGCACGTACTTCCAGTGCGTCGACTACTCGGGCATTTCCGATATGAGCGAGGCGGACTTCTCGATGTGGCTCACGCGCGAGATTGGCGTGGCGGCGATCCCCGTCTCGGCGTTCTACTCGCAGCCGCGCGAATCAGGCGTCGTGCGCTTCTGCTTCGCCAAGAAGGAAGAAACGCTCGCGCTGGCGCTGGAGCGCCTGGCAAAGCTGTAACGTCCGGCCGGGCGGCGGCGACCCCGAGGCGCGCCTTTCCGCCCGCGCATCTGGCGAACCGGCCAGCAGGCGACCCGGCCATCTGCCAGGGCGTCCGATTCGTCCAATTCCACCCGATAGAAAAAGCCCCGCAGGCACAACCCTGCGGGGCTTTTTCCTATGGCATAACCACGCTGGTGCGCGGTGGCTTCGGCTGGGCGATTCCGGCTCAGCGGCTTCGGCTCAGCATCAGCTCGGTACTGGCCTTCCGGTCGGCATTGATCTTCTGCACGGTGGGGCGCTCCGACATGGCCTTGAGGTAGGCCTTCACCGGCAGGTGGGCCAGCAGGTCCTCGCCGTAGATGATCTTCGTGCACGACGAGATCAGCGGCAAGTGGCAGATCGCCGCGCAGTCGGCCAGCGTGAAGGTGTCGCCGGCCACGTAGGGCGAGAACTTCGCCAGCTTCGCAAAGGCCGGAATGTACTTGTCCAGCAGGCGACGCTGGCGCTCCTTGACCTTGTCGCTGACGGTGCCGCCAAAGAACGCTTCCGCGTACAGCTCGCGTGCGGTCAGTTCCAGGTAAAGCTCCATGAACGTGACGAGTTCGCGCACCTTGCCGGCCTGGAGGGGATCCTTGGGCAGCAGCGGCGCCTGGCTGTACGTGGCCTCGATGTATTCCGCGATGGTCTCCGATTCGCACAGGGGGCCGGAATCGGTGATGATGTAGGGCACCTTGCCAAGCGGCGACGCCTCCAGGTCCGTCTCGCCGACCCAGGCCAGCACTTCCTCGAATGGCAGGTTCTTTTCCAGCAGCGCCAGCTTGACCTTGTTGTAGTAATTGCTGGCGGCAAAACCGCATAGCTTCAGCATGTCGTCTCTCTCCGTTATTGAAATGGATCGTCCGTGTGGACTTGGGGGCGCCCCGCCACGCCTCCCCTGGCCGATCAGCGCACGCAGCGTGCGCGCGGAGTCTGTCGCGGAGGGTGCAATAAACGTACGATCGTGCTAATTTAACCACAACTCTTTTGGACGAACGATGAGCAATTCCACTATCCACACGCTCGGCATCGTCGGCACGGGCGCCATGGGCCGCGGCATCGCCCAGATCGCCGCACAGGCCGGCCTGACCGTCAACCTGTTCGACACCAATCCCCAGGCCGTCGCCGCCGCCCGCCAGTATCTGCAGGATACCTTTGCCAAACTGGCCGACAAGGGCAAGATCAGCGCCGCCGACAGTGAAGCCGCGCTGGCCCGCGTCAAGCCGAGCAACGCGCTGGAAGACCTGGCCGGCTGCGACATGGTGCTGGAAGCCATCGTGGAAAAGCTCGAGGTCAAGCGCGACCTCATCGCCAAACTGGAAGCCATCCTGCGTGAAGACGCGATCATCGCGTCGAACACCTCCTCGCTGTCGATCACGGCCATCGCCGTCGGCGCGAAGAAGCCCGGCCGCGTGGTCGGCTATCACTTCTTCAACCCGGTGCCGCTGATGAAGGTCGTGGAAGTGATCGACGGCCTGTCCGGCGATCCGGCCGTGGGCGACGCGCTGATGGAGCTCTCGCGCCGCATGGGCCACACGCCGGTGCGCTGCAAGGACATGCCGGGCTTCATCGTCAACCATGCTGGCCGCGGCATGAATATCGAAGGCCTGAAGATCGCGCAGGAAGGCGTGGCCGAGTTCGTCGACATCGACAACATCATGCGCGAGCAGGCCGGCTTCCGCATGGGACCGTTCGAGCTGATGGACCTGACCGGGCTGGACGTGTCGCACCCGGTGATGGAATCGATCTACAACCAGTTCTACCAGGAAGCGCGCTACCGCCCGTCGCCGATCACCGCCACGCGCTACGTCGGCGGGCTGCTCGGCCGCAAGACCGGTGCGGGCTTCTATGCCTACCCGGACGGCCAGAAGCAGGTGCCGGCGGCCAAGCCGGTGCCCGATGCGCGCCCGGCCAGCGTCTGGGTGAGCCGCGCCAATGAGCGCGGTCATGCGATGACCGTGAAGCTGCTCACCGCGCTGGGCGTGACGCCCGAGGCCGGCAACGCGCCGTCCGCTGAAGCGCTGATCGTGGTCACCCCGCTGGGCCTCGACGCCACCACGGCCGCCCTGCAGGAAGGCCTCGACGCGCGCCGCGTGATCGCCATCGACACGCTGCTGCCTTTTGAAGCCACCAAGCGCCGCACGCTGATGACCACGCCGGCCACCAGCGCCGCCACGCGCGATGCCGCGCACGGCCTGTTCGCCAGCGATGGTGTGCCCGTGACCGTGATTCGCGATTCCGCCGGCTTTGTCGCGCAGCGCATCGTCTGCTGCATCGTCAACATCGCCAGCGATATCGCTCAGCAACGCATCGCCACGCCGACCGACATCGACCTCGCCGTGAACCTGGGCCTGGGCTATCCCAAGGGCCCGCTGGCCCTGGGCGATGCGATCGGCCCGGATTTGATTCTCCAAGTGCTGACCAACCTCGACCGCCTGACCGGCGACATGCGCTACCGCCCGAGCCCGTGGCTGTGGCGCCGTGCCAGCCTGGGGCTGTCGCTGCTGACCGAAGAAGCCTGAACGCGGGCGCCCCGAAGAGACGCGGGGCGCCTTTTTTTGCACCCCAAGGAGACACGGGGCGCCTTCATCTCGCCCCGCCGCACATCAAGAGGCTGCCATGACTGCCCAGTTGCTTTCCGAACGCGTCGACGCGACGCTCGTCCTGACCATCTCCAACCCCGAGGCGCGCAACGCGCTGCATCCGGATATATATGCCGCATCGCAGGAGGCCCTGGAAGTTGCCGCGCGCGACGACGCGATCCGCGCCGTGGTGCTGACCGGCGCCGATGGCGTGTTCTGTGCCGGCGGCAACCTCAACCGGCTGCTCGGTAATCGCTCGCAGCCGCCTTCGGTGCAGGCGGAAAGCATCGAAACGCTCAATCAATGGATCGAGACGCTTCACGCGTTTCCCAAGCCGATCATCGCCGCCGTGGAAGGGCCCGCCGCGGGCGCCGGCTTTTCGCTGGTGCTGGCGTGCGACTTCGTGGTCGCGGCCAGCGATGCGAAGTTCGTCATGGCCTACGTCAAGGTGGGCCTGACGCCCGACGGTGGCGGCTCCTATGAACTGGCGCGCATGCTGCCGCGTCAGTTGGCCAGCGAGATGATGATGGAAGGCAAGCCGGTGGACCCGGCGCGGCTCGCGCATTTCGGCATCGTCAACCGCGTGGTGCCGCCGGGCCAGGCGTTGACCGAGGCGCTGCGCATCGCCGAGAACCTCTCCAGGGAATCGCCCAATGCGCTCCGCGGCATCAAGGCGCTGATCAACCATGCGGGCAGCGCCACGCTGACCGGGCACCTGGCCGCCGAACGCGACAGCTTTGTGTCCGCGCTGCACCACAAGGACGCCGGCGAAGGCATCGGCGCGTTCCTGGAGAAGCGCAAGCCGAACTATCGCTGAAGGTATCGCTGAACGGCCCCCGCCGCCCCTCATAAAAAGATAAATCGGATAGACATTCGGAGACAGCATGAGCACCAACGTTTCGCACTTTGAAGGCACCCGCCCCGTGGCCGACCAGCAGCGCTTCGACCTGGGCGCGCTGGAGGCCTGGATGCGCCAGCACGTGGAGGGCTTTGCCGGCCCGCTGAGCATCGAACAGTTCAAGGGCGGCCAGTCCAACCCCACGTTCAAGCTGATCACGCCGGGCCAGACCTACGTGATGCGCGCCAAGCCGGGGCCGAAGGCGAAGTTGCTGCCGTCCGCGCATGCCATCGAGCGCGAGTACCGCGTGATGGCCGCCCTGGCCAATACCGATGTGCCCGTGGCACGGATGTATGCGCTGTGCGAGGACGAATCGGTGATCGGCCGCGCCTTCTACATCATGGAGTTCGTCAGCGGCCGCGTACTGTGGGACCAGTCGCTGCCGGATATGACCCCGAGCGAGCGCAGTGCGATCTATGACGAGATGAACCGGGTCATCGCCGCGCTGCACAGCGTCGACTACAAGGCCATCGGGCTGGCCGACTATGGCAAGCCCGGCAACTACTTCCAGCGCCAGATCGAGCGCTGGAGCAAGCAATACAAGCTGTCCGAAACCGAATCGATTCCGGCGATGGACCAGCTGATGGCCTGGCTGCCCGAGCATATTCCGCAGGAGTCCGAGGAGCGCACCTGCATCGTCCACGGCGACTACCGCCTCGATAACCTGATGTTCCACCCCACGGAACCCAGGGTTCTGGCCGTGCTGGACTGGGAACTGTCCACGCTGGGCCATCCGATGGCGGATTTCGGCTATCACTGCATGAGCTGGCATATCCAGCCGGGCCAGTTCCGCGGCATCGCCGGGCTGGACCACAAGGCGCTGGGCATTCCCGACGAGGCCGCCTACCGCCGCATGTACGAGCAGCGCACGGGCCGCCCGATCACGGGCGACTGGAACTTCTACCTCGCCTTCAGCATGTTCCGCATTGCCGGCATCCTGCAGGGCATCATGAAGCGGGTTGTCGATGGCACCGCATCGTCGGCGCAGGCACTGGATGCCGGCAAGCGCGCCCGTCCGATGGCCGAGATGGGTTGGACCTACGCACAGAAGTCGGGCGCCTGAGACCACGACGATTCCACGGCCCGGATCGCGTCGCCCCCTGTCGCCCGGGTCGCCCTGATCGCCCTGATCGCCCGGGGTCGCCCCGGGTCGTCCAACCCGGTTGCCCCGCCCACGCCGCCCCGCCTTCTCCGGCCGGGCGGCGTTTTCATGTGGCGTTTGCCCCATGTCATCAGACAACCGAGATGATTTGTGCGTACCAATCCGTCGGCCGGACGGTGGCTTTGTCTCGACATTTCCGCGCCGTTTCTCGCCAGTTTCTCCGTATATACCCGATGGACCGCAAGCCAAAACGGTACTACACTCACGCCACGTTGTACGACGACTGATGATAAGCAATACTGGAGACACAGCATGACCACACGCCGCCAATTCCTCGGCCAGGCATCGGGCCTCGCCGCCTTGGGCACCCTCGGCACCTCTGGCATCCTCGCGCCGACTTCGGCCTGGGCCAACGAGAAATGGCCGACCCGCCCGATCCGCCTGGTGGTGCCCTACCCTGCCGGCGGCTCCTCGGACATCATCGCCCGCCTGATCAGCAAGCCGCTCGGCGAGGCGCTGGGCCAGTCCATCGTGGTGGATAACCGACCGGGCGCCAATGGCAATATCGGCGCGGCCATGGTGGCGCAGGCCGGCGTCGACAACCACACGCTGCTGCTTTGCGATGTGGGCGCGCTGGCCATCAGCCCTTCCGTCTACACCAAACTGACGTTCAGCCCGGACAAGGATCTCAAGGGCGTGGCGATGCTGGCTTACTCGCCGCACCTGCTGGTCGTGCATCCCTCGGTGCCGGCCAACAACCTCAAGGAACTGGTCGCGTTGTCGCACAAGCAGACGCTGAACTTTGCCGTGACGGCCATCGGCAGCGCTCCGCATCTGGCCGGCGTGGCCGTGCAGCAGGCCACCCAGGCGGCATGGCAATACGTGCCCTACAAGGGCGGCGCGCAGGCGATTGCCGATACCGTCGGCGGCACCGCGCAAGTGTTGATGAACGGCATGCTCGCCACCCTGCCGCAAGTGCAGTCGGGCAAGCTCAAGCTGCTGGCCGTGTCCAAGCGCTCGCGCATGGCGCTGGTCAGCCAGACGCCGACCATCGCCGAAAGCGGCGTGCCGAATTTCGAATCGGGCACGTGGCAAGGCGTGATGGCCCCCTCGGGCATGCCCGACGCGCTGGTCCAGCGCATCAACGCCGAGCTGGTGCGCATCATCCGCACGCCCGAGATCCGCGCGCAACTCGCCGGCCAGGGCGCCGAGGTGGTGACGATGTCGCCATCCGAAACCAACAAGTGGTTCAGCACCGAAGAAAAGCGCTGGGCCCAGGTGGTGAAAACGTCCGGCGTCAAGCTGGACGCATAAGAGATCGTTTCAAAGAGCAGGCCACAGGGACGTTGTTGGCGACTCCAGGCCGGCAACAACAGGCAGTACTGAAACGGGCGCGAAATTCGCGCCCGTTTTTTTGCCTCGTGAAGCTTCGCCTTGCCGCGCGCTTACTCGCCCAGCGCCACGCCTTCGCGACGCGGATCGGCACCGCCAGCCCACACAGGACGCCCGTTCGGTCCCGTCTTGCGCATGATGGCCTGCGTGCCGCTGGTCATTTCGATCTCGGCAACCTGATGACCACGCTGACGCAGCGCTTCCGCCAGTTGCGGCGTCACGAGTCCCTTCTCAAGCTCCGTCGGACCATTGCGGCTGCCAAAGTTGGCCATGCTCACGGCTTGCTGCACGTCCATGTCCCAGTCCAGCAGGCCCACGAGCGTCTTGGACACATACTCGATGATCTGCGAGCCGCCCGGCGATCCCAGCGCCGCCACCAGCTTGCCGCTCTGGCGGTCGAACACCAGCGTCGGCGCCATCGTCGAACGCGGCCGCTTGCCGGCCTGCACACGGTTGGCCACCGGCTTGCCGTTCTCGGACGGGGTGAACGAGAAATCGGTGAGCTCGTTATTGAGCATGAAGCCCCGGACCATGATGTGCGAGCCGAAATACGATTCGATCGTCGTCGTCATCGACAGCGCCCCGCCGCGATCGTCCACCGCGACGATCTGCGACGTGGAAATACGCGGCGGCGAGCGGTCTGGCGCAAACGCCACCTTCATGCCCGGCGGCGTGCCCGGCTGCGCCTTGCCCATGCTCTTGTCACCGATCAGGCCGGCGCGCTCCGTCAGGTAGTCGCGGTTGACCATCGCGGCAACGTCCACGGGCACGAAATCCGGATCGGCCACATACAGGCCCCGGTCCGCATACGCCAGGCGGTCCGCCTCGGCGATGGCATGCACCGCAAGCGGGTCGGCCTCCATGCCGGCCGGCGTGTTCACGGCGCGCGGCTTCAGGCTGGCCAGCGCGTAACGCGGATCACGCTTCTCCAGCGCTTCCAGCGCGCCCAGGATCTGGGCGATGGCGATGCCGCCCGAGGACGGCGGCGGCATGCCGCACACCTTCCAGCGCTTGTAGTCCGTGCAGACCGGCACACGCTCCTTCGCCTTGTAACCGGTCAGGTCCGCGGTGGAAAGACTGCCCGGATTGGGATGGCTGTTCACCTTGGCCACGATTTCCCGGGCGATCGGGCCGCTATACAACGCATTCGGGCCCTGCTTCGCGATGTCGCGCAGCGTTTGCGCAAGCTGCGGGTTCTTGATCATCGTGCCGACCGGCTTGGCCTTGCCCTCCGCATCCAGGAAGTAGGCGGACATTTCCGGCGACCCACCCATGAACTTGTCGGCCGCCACCTGCGTGTAGAGCCGCTGGGACATCGGGAAGCCGTTCTCGGCCAGCGCGATGGCACGCTGGAACAGCCGCGCCCAGGGCAGGCGGCCGTGCTGGCGGTGCGCCATCTCCAGCGCGCGCAGCACGCCGGGCACGCCCACCGAGCGGCCGCCAATCTGACCCTCGGAAAACTCCATCGGCTTGCCGTCGGGACGCATGAACAGGTTCTCGGTGGCGCCGGCAGGTGCCGTTTCGCGGCCATCAAAGGCCTGCACGCGCTTGCCGTCCCAGTACATGATGAACGCGCCGCCGCCAATGCCCGTGGCCTGGGGCTCCACGAGCGTCAGCACGGCCTGCATGGCGACGGCGGCATCGATGGCCGAACCGCCCGCGCGCAGGATCTCGCGCCCGGCCTCCGTGGCCAGCGGATTCGCCGCAGCGGCCATGTGCTTCTGCGCGAACGTGGTGGTCATGCCCGGGCGATAGCCCGAGGAAACCTCCGGTGCGGCAGGCAGCGCCGCAGGGGCGGCAGCGGGGGCAGCAGACGCTGGCGCGCCCGCACCCTTGTCCGTGGTGCCACAGGCCGCCAGCAGCGTGGCCAGGGCGACCGCCAGGGTGCCTCGCCATAGCAGCGTCGACGTTGCCGTCCGGAGGGGATTCCCGCGTGGATCGTGTATCGAATCGAGGAGCGGATTGGAGGGGGTTCCTGCCTGGGTCACTGCCACTGCGTCAGCCATGCCATTTCTCCTGGGGGGAAAGCTTCGGGCGATTGTAGCGGCGATCGATCCCCACGGGACCGCGAACATTCTGAAAACGCCACATGCGCGGCACCACACAAAAATATCCACCCGTCTTTAACCCCTCTGCGGATCGTGCCTCGTTTTATCTCCTGACCCACCTGCGGGACAGTCGCAGCGCCGCCATCGAGGAGAAAAAAACAATGCATCCGAAGTTCGCCTTGCCGGCGCTCGCCGCCACGATTGCCCTCACCCTGGCCGCATGCGGCGGCGGTGTGCCAGTCACCCCGCCAGACCAAAGGCCGGACACCGCGACGGACACCGGGCCCAACACCAGACCCAACATCAGGCCCGAGAACACGCCCAACAACACGCCGGGCAGCGCGCCGCTGCTGCCGGTGCCCAGGCCCACGCCACCATATATGCTGCATCCGCCGGCGGATGCCTCCGGCCAGACCTCCCCCGGAGCACTGCCTTCGGCTCCGCTGGCGGCCCAGGCGCGAAAGGACGCCGCGACGCGTACCCGCGAGCCCGCCCGGGCGCCGATGGCCGAATCTCGCGCCATGGCGCCATCCGCCATGCGCGTCATGCCGGCACCGTCCTATCTGCCCGCCCCGGCCCCGCAGGATCGCGAACGCTACGGCGCCATCGAGGAAAACGGCGTGCGACAGGTGGCACAGGCGCCGGTCTCCACGTTCAGCATCGACGTGGATACCGGCAGCTACAGCAACGTCCGCCGCATGCTCAACGCCGGCCGCCTGCCCCCGGCCGACGCCGTACGCGTGGAGGAACTGGTCAACTACTTCCCCTACGACTACGCGCCGCCCACCGACGGGCGACCATTCGCCGTCCACGCCGCGCTGGCACCGGCACCGTGGCAGTCGGAGAACGTGCTGCTGCGCATCGGCATCAAGGGCGAGGACGTGGCGCGCGCCAGCCTGCCGCCAGCCAACCTGGTGTTCCTCGTGGACGTCTCGGGATCGATGCATTCGCCGGACAAGCTGCCGCTGCTGAAGTCGTCGCTCAAGCTGCTGGTCGGCGCGCTGCGCCCGCAGGACCGCATCACGCTGGTGACCTACGCGGGCACCACGCGTGTGGCGCTGCCACCCACGCCGGGCAGCGAAAAGACCGCCATTTCCGCGGCGATCGACCAGTTGATGGCCGGCGGCAGCACCGCAGGCGCCAGCGGCATCGCGCTGGCCTATCAGGCCGCGCAGCAGAGCTATATCCCCGGCGGCATCAACCGGGTGCTGCTGGCCACGGACGGCGATTTCAACGTGGGCATCACGGACTTTCGCCAGCTCAAGAGCCTGGTCGAGGAGAAGCGCAAGTCGGGCGTGTCGCTGTCCACACTGGGTTTTGGCACCGGCAACTACAACGACCAGCTGATGGAACAACTGGCCGACGCCGGCGATGGCGCATATTCGTACATCGATAACCTGATGGAAGGCAACAAGGTGCTGGTCAGCGAGATGAGCGCCACGCTCGCGACCATTGCGCGCGACGTGAAGATCCAGGTGGAATTCAACCCCGCCACGGTGCGCGAGTACCGGCTGATCGGCTATGAGAACCGCCTGCTGGCGCGCGAGGATTTCAACAATGACAAGGTCGATGCGGGCGACATCGGCGCGGGGCATACGGTGACTGCGCTGTATGAGCTGACGCTGACGAACCGGCCGGGCCTGATCGACGATCTGCGATACCAGCCGGCCGCTTCGGTGAAGGCTGCGCAGGACCGGGCCGGCGAACTCGCCCACATCAAGTTGCGCTACAAGCAGCCAACGGCCAGCACAAGCCAGTTGATGGACGTCGTCGTCAACGCGCAGGCCATCCGGCCGCTGGCGCAGGGCGATGCGGATTTCCGCTTCGCGGCCGCCGTGAGCGGCTTCGGCCAGGTGCTGCGTGGTGGCAAGTTCACCGGCCAGTGGCGTTACGACGATGTGCACGCACTGGCGCAGGCGGCACGTGGCGCAGACCGCTTCGGCTATCGCGGCGAATTCCTCAAGCTCGTGGCGCTGGCGCAGTCGCTGTCCACCTCGGCGGCCACCACTGGCGCCACCGGCAGCGAAGAAGCGCCGCCGCGCGCCGCACGCTGACGCGATCGCTCTATACTCGTCCGCATGGCGCACCCCACTCCCCTCGCCTCCCGCCCCGCCCCCGACATGACCGCGATGCCCGACGCCGATCTGATGCTGCTGGTCGCGCGCGGGATTATCGAGGCGCCCATCGCCGAACTGTTCCGCCGCCATAATGCCGGGCTCTACAACTACATCGCGTGGCTGTGTCGTGGCGATGCCGCCGAGGCGGAGGATATCGCCCAGAAGACCTGGATCCAGCTGATGACGCGCTGCGGCGACTACACGCCCAGCGCGGCATTCCGCACCTTCCTGTTCCAGATTGCGCGCAATGCGTGGCTCGACCTGGTACGCGGCGCGCATGCGCGCCTGCAGGAATCGCTGGAAGACAGTGAGTTGGCCATCCCCGCCGATGACCTGACCCCGGAGGCCGAGGCGCAGTTGCGGGAGCACATGGCGAGCGTCCGCCAGGCGCTGCTGCGCTTGCCCGTGGCGCAACGCGAGGTGGTGGTGCTGCGCTTCTTCAGCGAGATGAGCGTGGAAGACATCGCCCAGATGCTCGGCGAGAAATTCGAGACCGTGAAGAGCCGCCTGCGGTATGCGTTTGCGCGATTACGTAGCGAGCTGGCTGACGGGACCGGCCGCAGGGGCGGACCGGCGCAGGAGTCGCGGCCATGAAGACGTCCGATATGCACGATGCGTCGGACCGCTTTATCGCGGCCGAGGACAGGTTGTCCGCGCTGCTACGCGACGTGCCGCCATTCGAAGCGCCCGGAACGCTCGCCGTGGCCGTCGCCACCGCGGCGCGTGCGGTCCAGGCGCGCATGGCGGCAGAGGCCGAGCAGGCGCCATCGACACAACCTGCCGATGCCTCGGACCTGTCGACGATGACCTTCACGCCATCGCCGACGCTCGCCGCCAGCGTGTTGCAGGAGGCCGCGCGACTGCAGGCGGCGCAAGCCGCGCGACGCGATGCGGTGCTCGATCAGGTCAGCCAGGGGATGCCCGTGGCCGAGGTGCTGGGCGCGCCGGTGAACGAGGCCACGCAGGCGTGGTTGCAATCAGAGGCCGCCACGGCGCAGGCATCGACCGGCAACGCAACCAGGGCGACCAGTGAAACCCGGGCATCGGTACATCGAGCCACCAATGCCGGACGGTGGTGGCAAGCGTTTGCCGTCGCGGGCAGCGCATTGGCCGTAGCCGGACTGGCGACGCAGATCGTGTTGATGCAGTTGAATGACGGGACGCCGACGACGGCGTCGTTATCGTCAACGGTGGCAATCTCTGAGGCGCCTGTTCCCGCCGCCCCCTCTCCTGCGGCATCGTCCGCGACGCCCCCTGTGCCATCCGCCACACCCTCCTTCACGGCGGTCCCGGCTCCTGGGACTTCTGGGGCTTCCGGGGCTTCCCCGCCTTCGGCGACTTCCACGACTTCCCCGGCTTCCCCGCCATCCCCAACGCCTTCGCCCGATCAGGCCGGCATCGCCGTCACCGCCGCACGCGCACCCGCACCGCAATCGGCGGCACCTGACGCGCAGCCGGACGGGACATTGGCTCCTTCGCGCGAAGCGGCGCGACGGCCCGCCTCGCCGACGCCGCTTGCGCGCAAGGACGCCGCGCCCGAAGCGCGTGCGCGGACATTGGAATCGGCACCCACCACCGACCTCGCTCCGCCGCGCGAGTCCGCCCCTGCGATGCTGGCGGAAAAAGCGGCCCGCCCCGCCCCGCCGCCGGTGGCATTCGCCGCACCTGCACCTGCACCTGCACCTGCACCTGCACCTGCACTGGCACCAGCACCGGCACCGGCACCAGCACCAGCACCAGCACCAGCACCAGCACCAGCACCAGCACCAGCACCAGCACCAGCGTATTCAGGAATTCCTGCGCCAGCAGTGGCGCCCGCACCGAAGGCCTCGATGCACGCGCAGGCTGACGCCACGGCGGTCGGTGCGGAGGCCGTGTCGCGCAGCACATTGCAGGGCGCTGCGCGTGCGAAGCAGGCGGCATCGACGGTATCGATCGAGGAAGATCCGGCTGCCGTGGCGGTGCAATGGCGGCCGGGCAAGACGCTGCGCATCTGGAGCGCCGAGCCGGACAACGACGCGGTACGGGATTGGGTGGCGCGCCTGTGGGCGGCCATGCCTGCCGAGTCGCGGCCGGCGGCGCCCTACACCGTGCAGCGCGACAGCGCGCTGGCGCGGGGGCAATTGCGAATCGAGCGGGAAGAATGACAAACGGCGCGTCCAGGCGCGCCGTTTGTCATGATCTGCTGCAGCGTTGCAGCAATTGAAGCGATTGAAGCAATTGAAGCGATAGCGCCGCGATTGCAGCGCCGAGGGCCCTTACAACGTGGTGAACGACCAATTCAGGTTCACGCCCTGGCCGTTCAGCGTGCCGCTCACGGTCACGCTGTAGCGCGTCTTGCTGGCCAGCGGCGCCGTCGGCGTGCAGATCGCCAGACCACGTGCAGCGCTGGACATGCCCGACGTACGCGCATCCACCTTCTCGCAGGCGATGTTGTTGCCTTGCGCATCGGTGATCGTGAACGTGTCCGCATTGAAGGCCAGCGACGTGTTGATGGCCTGCACCGTCACCGGGTAGCCCATCGTCTTGCCGGCATAGGCCGGTGCCGGATTCGGGCTTTCGTTGTTGACCCAGCTCGTCGGCACGTCCGGCTGCCCGCTGTACGGGTAAGCCACCATCTGGTTGTCCGCGCCGCCCTTGCTGGCGTCCGCGAGGTCGATGGTCTGGTAGTAGCTGGCCGTGGTGCCGCCGCTGCTGCCCGGGCCCACGCTCTCGGCAAACCCGCTGCCCGCCGAGCCGTAGCTGCCCAGCAGCGCGGCACGGTGGAACGGCGCATTCACGAGATCCACCACCAGTGCATCCTTCGGCGACATCGACAGATTGGCGCCCGCGACCGTGGTCCACTTGTTGGCACCCGCGACGACCTCGGCCGTGGCATTGGTCGGATACGCGGCCTGGATGCGGTCATTGGGCGTAGCGCCCGTGTAGCCAGGCTTGCCCGATTGCTCATCGTGCGTCAGCAACTGGTTGGCCAGCATATAGGCGGTGTGGCTCTGCGCGACCGTGCCGAGCGCATCGCGCGCGGTCAGCGGCGGCAGGCCCACCTGCTCACGGCGGAAATTGGCGTAGCAAAGGCCGGCGCTGCGCGCGTCGTCCAGCACGCGATAGCCGGTGACACCCGCGGCACGCGCGGGCAGCAGGCTGACGGCGCCCGTGACCGGTGCCGGCGCGCTGCCGGACACGGTGTAGCAGGCGCGCTCGGCACCGGCGGGAATCGGTGCGGTGGCCGAGTTGCTGGGGCTCGTGGGGCTCGCGGCCTGCGCCGATGCACTGGCGGCGGTGGATGCGCCGCCGGAATCGCCGCCGCCACCACAGGCGGCCAGCGCCAGCGCGGTGCAGGTCATCGCGGCCAGTGCGATCGGCCGGAACAGGTCGGTCGTGTTCTGCGAAGCTGAAATCGTGGAATTCGTGGGGATCGTGGAGATCGGGGCGTCAGTACGCGAGTATTTCCCTGGCATCGGAATGCGGCTCTGTTGTCGTGGATGGAGGGGATGCACCCGTAGACCCCGCCGGCGCATTGGCCAGGGGCGACGCACGCGCTGCTGCGCGTTTTGTGTGAAGCGTCGGGAGCAGATGGAACGGGACGATGTTAGGGAGCCCGCCACCCATCGTCCAGCCCGCTAACAATGGCTTACGTGTGACCCGCGCGCGCTGCACGGGCCGCCGGCAAACAGCGTCAGGCCGTGTCCGCCGTCACATCCGTCATGCCATTGCCGAGGGACGTCATCACGGCCATCAGCTGCTCGCGCAGCCAGCGGTTGGCGCCATCGTTCTCGCCGCCCGCGTGCCAGTACAGGTGCAGCTCCAGCGACGGCACCTTGAATGGCAACGACAGCAGGCGATTGGCATAGGGCTCGTTGGCGATGCGCGCGTAGCGCAGCGGCAGCGTGGCCAGCAGGTCCGTGCAGCTCACCACGCGGCAGGCCGCGGCGTAATGCTGGCAGCGCAGCCGCACGCGGCGCGTCAGACCCATGCGATGCAGCGCCTGGTCCTCCAGCCCCGCCCCGCGGCGGCGCGAGGACACATGCAGGTGCTCGGCCGCCAGGTAGCGTTCGAGCGTGAGTTCCTTCTTGACGAGCGGATGATCGCGCCGCGCCAGCACCACCATCGGGTCGGACATGAACGCCGCATGGTGGATGGCTGGCGAAACCGGCAGCAGGATGTCGATGGCGGCATCGAGCGTGCCGGCCAGCAACTCCGACTCCATCTCCCGCCGGTCAAAGCGGATCGCGGCGATTTCCACATGCGGCGCCATGGCCGTCACACGCGCCATCAGCGGCGGCAGCAGCGTGGATTCCAGCGCATCGCGCATGCCGATGGTGAAGCGCCGTGTGGTGGCGGTGGGGTCGAAGTGCGGCGTATCCTGCAGCGTGCGCGCGAACGATTGCAGCGCGCCGCGAACCTCGCTCGCCAGCGATCGGGCCAGCGGCGTGGGCGCCATGCCCTGGCCGCGCCGTTCGAACAGCGGATCGTCGAACAGCGTGCGCAACCGTCCGAGCGCATGGCTGACGGCGGGCTGCGTCAGGTTGAGCTGACGTGCCGCGGCGGTGATGCTGCCCTCGCTGTAGATGGCGTCAAACACCACGAAGAGGTTGAGGTCGATCCGGGATAGCTGCATGCCGGGCATTCTGGCACGGAATGCAGGACATTGATACTGACAAATCCAGAAAATTCATTTTTCTTATTACCTGGCTTCCGCTAGAGTAGCCACCAGTCGGCACGCCGTGCCCCGCCTTTTCCGCCGGATCCACGCGATGCCGGCGTCACCCAAGAGGGAACCGAGGAGACTCCATGCACTTCGAATACACGCCCAAGGTCAAGGAAATGCAGGCCAGGCTGCTGGCGTTCTTCGACCAGCACATCTATCCGAACGAGAAGCGCTTCTACGCGGAAATCCAGGCCAATCGCGAGGCTGGCAACCCGTGGATCCCGACCAAGGTCATCGAGGAACTGAAGCCGCTGGCGCGCGAAGCCGGCCTGTGGAACCTGTTCCTGCCGCGTTCGAAGCGTGCCCCCGAAGGCTTGTCGAACCTCGAGTACGCGCCGATGTGCGAGATCATGGGCCGGGTGCCCTGGTCGGCCGAGGTATTCAACTGCGCCGCGCCGGATACCGGCAACATGGAGACGCTGGAGCGCTATGCATCCGAGGCACTGAAGGACCAGTGGCTGGAGCCGCTGCTGCGCGGCGAGATCCGCTCCGCCTTCCTGATGACCGAGCCGGACGTGGCCTCGTCGGACGCCACCAACATCCGCTGCCGCATCGAGCGCGATGGCGATCATTACGTGATCAACGGCACCAAGTGGTGGTCGTCGGGCGCGGGCGATCCGCGCTGCAAGGTCTACATTGTGATGGGCAAGACCAATCCGGACGCGGGCCGCCATGAACAGCAATCGATGATCGTGGTGCCGGCCGACACGCCAGGCATCACCATCAAGCGCTTCCTGCCCGTGTTCGGCTACGACGACGCGCCGCACGGCCACATGGAAATCGAACTCAAGAACGTGCGCGTACCGGCCAGCAACCTGCTGCTGGGCGAAGGCCGCGGCTTCGAGATCGCGCAAGGCCGCCTGGGGCCGGGCCGCATCCACCACTGCATGCGCAGCATCGGCGTGGCGGAGCGGGCGCTGGAACTGATGTGCAAGCGCAGCCTGGAACGTGTGGCGTTCGGCAAGCAGATCGCCCGCCAGGGTGTGACGCAGGAACGCATCGCGGAAGCCCGTTGCGATATCGAGATGGCCCGCCTGCTGACGCTGAAGGCGGCCTACATGATGGATACCGTGGGCAACAAGGTGGCCAAGGCCGAGATCGCGATGATCAAGGTGGTGGCACCGAATGTGGCGCTGCGCGTGATCGACTGGGCGATCCAGGTACACGGCGCCGCTGGCGTTTCCGGCGACTTCCCGCTGGCCAACTGGTGGGCGCACCAGCGCACGCTGCGCCTGGCCGATGGTCCGGACGAGGTGCACCGCAATGCCGTCGCCAAGCTGGAGCTGGCCAAGCACATGAGCCTGAACCCGGAAAGCATCGAGATGCCGGTGACGCGCGGCTCGTGATGGTCAGCCCGTCCGATCCCGGTCGGATGTGGGCCCGACTACCGGGCCCGCGCCCGGGGTCTGACTCCGCCTGACCCGCCCGGCGGCAGGGGCTTTTATCCCTGCTGCCAACAAGGGAAACGACGAAAAAGCGGCGGGGAAACAAGCAAGGAACGCGCAGCCAGCCTGCGCGTTCTTCGCTTCTGCAGGCTTCTTTCTTCTGTGCTCTAATCGCTCGGTCTGCCGTGTCGCACATCGGTCGCGCATCGTCTTCCGATGCATCGATATATCGCCACGGCCACGATGTCACTTATTCCACCGTTTGATTGCAGCCAGGAGAGCGCTCTCTCATGATCGACGTCTATACCTGGGCCACCCCCAACGGCCACAAGGTTCACATCATGCTCGAGGAGTGCGGCCTCGAGTACAAGGTCCATCCGATCAACATCGGCGCTGGCGACCAGTTCGGCGAGGACTTCCTCAAGATCAGCCCCAACAACAAGATTCCGGCGATCGTCGACAGCGACGGCCCGGATGGCCAGCCGATCTCGCTGTTCGAATCCGGCGCGATCCTGCTGTATCTGGCCGGCAAGACCGGCAAGTTCCTGCCCGACGATGTGCGCGGCAAGTACGATGCCCTGCAATGGCTGATGTTCCAGATGGGCGGCGTGGGCCCGATGCTCGGTCAGGCCCACCACTTCCGCATCTACGCGCCGGAAAAGATCGAGTACGCCGTCAACCGCTACACCAACGAGGCGAAGCGCCTGTACGGCGTGATCGACAAGCAGTTGTCGAAGCATGCATGGCTGGCGGGTGACAGCTACAGCGTGGCCGATATCGCCACGTTCCCGTGGCTGCGCAGCTGGCAGAACCAGGGCGTGGAACTGGACGACTACCCGCACCTCAAGCGCTGGTTCAATGAAATCGCCGAGCGCCCCGCGGTAAAGCGGGGCGTCGAAGTCCTGGCCAAGGAACGCAAGCCGCTGCAGTCCGACAAGGAACGCGAGATCCTGTTCGGCGCCACGCAGTACCAGCGCCGCTGAACTGGCGCCGGGCGCGAGCCGGTGCGTGGCGCAGTGCGCGATTCAGTGCGCCACGCCATGCACGGCTCAGGCCGCGGCCTCCGTCAGCATCAGGGGCGCGCTGACATCGGCGCCGACGATGGACGCATCGGACGCATCGGACGCATCGGACACATCGGACACCGGCGCCATCGGCGGCTCGCCGCCAGGCACATGCAACCGTGTCGGCGTTTCCGCTTGCGCCACGGCCATGCGCGTACAGCAGAGCAGTCCCGCGCCGGGCATCAGGGCATCGATGCAAAAGTCGTCGTGGGAGTCCGGCGCGAAGGCCATGCCGGGTTGCAGGTAAGCGGTATGAACTTCGGCGCCCGGGCGCGATGGGCGCCACTGCAGGCACAGCGCGCCACGATGGCAGACCGCCCACATCAGCCCGCGCGCCTGCAGTTGTTGCGCCCAGTCCGGCTCACCCGGCGCGATCTCGACAAAGTCGACCACGCCAGCCGCCCCGTCGGCCCGGGGCACGGCGCGCACCAGGATGCTGTCCAGCACCGCCTGCATCTCGACGGGATGCGCCGGCGCCGGGGTGTGAACGTCGCCGCCGCCGAGCAGCGCCAGTTCGCGGTCGCCCGCCAGGATGCGCACGCCGCCGCGCAGGCAGGCCCACCATTCCGGGCGGCCGGTAACGAACGTCGGCTGCAAGTCGCCGGCACGCAGGAAAACGTAGTCGCAGGTATGACCCAGTCCGGCCGTTGCCGGAATGACACAAAGCTGGAAGCCGACGCGCAGATCCGGGGTGGACGGGTGTGGCGGCATTGCACCGCGCATCTGGGCATCGGAAAACGAGAAAATCTGCATGGCATTCCCCCAAAACAGAGCATGGGACGCAAATGGTCCCGGAATGCGCATTGGCGGCCCGGTGCGGTTTTCCGCCCGACCACGTATTGCGCGCTAGCCCCGTTTCGGTACGGCTATTCGCCGCCCGGTACATGCCATCGTGCCGCACCCTTGCGCGGGTGCATCCCTTAAGATGTGGATCTGGCACCGATAGAACGACGAACTATAAGTTGTCGTGACGCTCAGGTCAAACCCTTAGGCTCGAGCGACTTAAAATCCACTCAGCAGCATATGACAGGCGACCCACTCAAGCTGTTCGGGCGACATCTGACCTGGTTGCGCAAGCAGCGCGGCTGGTCGCAGGAAGCGCTGTCGCTGGAAAGCGGTCTGGCGAGATCGTACCTCAGCGGCATCGAACGCGGCACGCGAAATGTTGCGCTTTATAACATTTGTACGCTTGCTGACACGCTCGGCGTTGCTCCGCCGGAGATGCTGAACTTCTCGCAGCACGAATCCGCCACGACCGTCGAAGCGCCGCGTTCGCCGTTTCATTCCGAATCATCGCCCGCCGTGCAGGCAACCATGCGCTACATGGCGGAGCTGAGCGATTTCGAACAGGATGTGGTGGCGGGCGTCGCCCGCGCACTGGCAAAGAAAAACCCGCGTTGATCCCGCGGGTTTTTTGTTTGGGGCGCCCTTGCGGCGCCTTTGTCTTTTGCGTGTCGTCTTTTGCGTGTCGTCTTTTGCGCGTACGGATGCTTCCGACTCGCCTGAAGCGTCAGCCGATCCGCCAAAGATTCGCCAGAGCCGATCGGCCAGGGCAAGCCGGGCCGACTCAGACAACTCAAACCGACTCAGACGTTGAGCATCCCCTGGCGCTCGATGAAGGCGATCACCTGTTCCAGGCCCTGCCCCGATTTCACGCTACCCATCACGAACGGCCGCTCGCCACGCATCTTGCGGGCGTCGCTCTCCATGATTTCCAGCGATGCGCCCACGTAAGGCGCCAGGTCCGTCTTGTTGATGACCAGCAGGTCGGATTTGGTGATACCCGGGCCGCCCTTGCGCGGAATCTTCTCCCCGCCGGCCACATCGATCACGTAGATGGTCAGGTCGGACAATTCCGGGCTGAACGTGGCGGCGAGATTGTCGCCGCCCGATTCGATGAACACCACGTCGGCATCCGGAAACTTCGCCAGCATGCGGTCCACGGCTTCGAGGTTGATCGATGCATCCTCGCGGATCGCCGTGTGCGGGCAGCCGCCAGTTTCCACACCCATGATGCGCTCCGCGGGCAGTGCGCCCGAGATCGTCAGCAGGCGCTGGTCTTCCTTGGTGTAGATGTCGTTGGTGATGGCGACGAGGTCGTAGCGGTCGCGCATCGCCTTGCACAGCATCTCCAGCAGCGTGGTCTTGCCGGAGCCTACGGGGCCACCGACGCCAACGCGCAGCGGGGGATTCTTCTTGGTACGGGCCTGGGTCATGATCGGATTCGGATTCAGGATCGGAACAACCGGGAGTACTGTGTCTCGTGCCGTGCGGACAGCAGCCCCAGCATCGGGGAAAACGTGGAAATCTGCGGCGGCTGCGCGTCGGCGCGGCGCGCGGCTTCGTCGACGGCATCGAGCACGGCCCGATGCAGCCCGCGCAGGATATGCTGGCCGGCCACCTGGCCGAGCGGCACGGCCTTGATGGCCGCCGCGACCTGGTTCTCCGCCCAGTTGAAGGCATAGGCCGCCAGTCCGTCGCGCGCATCGATGTCCAGCGCCACGCACGCGGCGGCAAACGCCGTCGGCAGGCAGACAGGCGACAGGCTTGCCAGCGCGGCGCGTTGCGCGTCATCGCCCCACGCCATCTGGCCCACCAGCTTTGCGAGCGACCAGCCCATCTGCTCGGTCTCCAGCCGCATCTCGGCCGTCTCGCGCGTGGCGTGGAACCAGTCATTCCATCGGCGCACGCTGGCCATGTCGTTCGATTTCCACGCACGATGGAGCAGCAGCCAGACCGGCGCTTCGCACTGGGACTGCACGTGGATCAGGTTGTCGCGGATCCAGCGCTCGGCGCTGGTGGCATCGCTGACCAGCCCGCAATCGATTGCCGCTTCCAGCCCCTGCGAATAGCTGAACCCGCCAATCGGCAATGCCGGCGAGGCAAGGTGCAGCAGCGAGATGAGTTGGGGCAACCCGGTCATGCGATCACGCCATCAGTGCTTGTGACCACAGTGCTCGTCATGCACGTGATCGTGGCCATGGTCGTGGTCATGCTCGTGGTCGTGGTCATAACCATGGGAATGCGAGTGGCCGCGCGCATGGGAATGCCCGTGCGCGTGCGCGTGCGACTCCCCGTGATGCTCGTGAAACACTGCCTGCGCGGCCGCGTAGTCCTCGGCGAACGTCGCATCGTGGCCATGCTTGTGACCGCCACCATAGGCCCCCGCCTCCGGCTCGAAGGGCAGCTCGGCGCGCTCGGCATTCACGCCCAGCCGGGCCAGCATGTCCGCCAGCACCGCGTCGTATTCCAGCCGCAGGTAGTCGCGCCCCACTTCCACCGGGGTATGCCGATTGCCCAGATGATAGGCGGCGCGCATCAGGGCCAGTCCATCCGCCGCCGTGACCTGCAACACCGATTCCGCGGCCGCCTGGACCTCGACGAAGGCGCCATCTTCCGCCACTAGCAGATCGCCGCCGCGCAGCACGGTGCCGCGCGGCAGGAACAGCGCCGCCTCGGTGCCGTTGTCCAGTACCGCACGCAGGCGGCTCTTGCTGCGGTCGCCAAATGGCAGGACGAGCTTGGGCGCGCGGCGCACCAGGACCGGTGCAATGCCGTGCGGCGCGGGGAGGTGTTTGTCGATCTTGATCACGGGTCAGAACAGGAAGTAACGCTGCGCCATCGGCAGCACGGTGGCCGGTTCGCACATCAGCAACTGGCCGTCGGCCACCACCTGGTAGGTCTCCGGATCCACCGTGACGTGCGGTTGCCAGTCATTGTGCACCATGTCCCGCTTGCTGACGGTCCGCGTGCCGCGCACCGCCGAGAGCGTCTTGGCCAGCCCATACCGGTCACCCACGCCCGCCGCCAGTGCTGCCTGCGAGACAAACGTCAGCGACGACCGCGGCAGCGCGCCGCCGGCCGACGCGAACATCGGGCGATAGTGCACCGGTTGCGGCGTCGGGATCGATGCGTTCGGATCGCCCATTGCCGCCGCGGCGATCATGCCGCCCTTCAGGATCAGGCTGGGCTTCACGCCGAAGAAGGCCGGCTTCCACAGCACCAGGTCCGCCCACTTGCCCACTTCGATCGATCCCACCTCGTGCGCGATGCCATGCGTCAGCGCCGGATTGATCGTGTATTTGGCGATATAGCGTTTCACGCGGAAGTTGTCGTGCCCGCCGCGCGCATCGTGCGGATCGCCGGGTAGCTTGCCGCGTTGCGCCGCCATCTTGTGCGCCGTCTGCCACGTGCGGATGATGACTTCGCCCACGCGGCCCATGGCCTGCGAATCGCTCGAGATCATCGAGAACGCGCCCAGGTCATGCAGGATGTCCTCGGCGGCGATGGTCTCGCGACGAATGCGCGATTCCGCAAACGCGATGTCTTCCGCGATCGCCGGGTCCAGGTGATGGCAGACCATCAGCATGTCCAGGTGCTCGTCCAGCGTGTTCACCGTGTACGGGCGCGTGGGATTGGTCGACGATGGCAGCACGTTGGCTTCGCCACAAACCTTGATGATGTCCGGCGCGTGGCCGCCGCCCGCCCCTTCCGTGTGATAGGTATGGATCGTGCGGCCCTTGAACGCGGCAATCGTCGCTTCGACGAAGCCGCCCTCGTTAAGGGTGTCGGTGTGGATCGCCACCTGCGTATCGGTGGCATCGGCCACGGAGAGGCAGGTATCGATGGCCTGCGGCGTCGTGCCCCAATCCTCGTGCAGCTTCAGCCCGATCGCGCCGGCCTCCACCTGCTCCGTCAGCGGGCCGGCCTGGCTGGCGTTGCCCTTGCCCAGGAAGCCGATATTCATCGGATAGGCGTCGGCCGCCTGCAGCATGCGCTCCATGTACCACGGCCCCGGCGTCACGGTCGTGGCAAAGGTGCCGGTGGCCGGGCCCGTGCCACCGCCGATCATCGTGGTCACGCCACTCATCAGCGCCTCTTCGATCTGTTGCGGGCAGATGAAGTGGATGTGGCTGTCGATGCCGCCCGCCGTGACGATCATGCCTTCGCCGGCGATCACCTCGGTGCCCGGCCCCACGACGATCGTCACGCCAGGCTGGATGTCCGGATTGCCGGCCTTGCCGATCGACGCGATGCGCCCCGCCTTGAGCCCGATGTCGGCCTTGACGATGCCCCAGTGGTCGACGATCAGCGCGTTGGTGATGACCGTGTCGACGCAGTCCTTCGCCATGCGCTGGCTCTGGCCCATGCCGTCGCGGATCACCTTGCCGCCGCCGAACTTGACCTCCTCGCCATAGATCGTGAAGTCCCGCTCGACTTCGATCACGAGGCCCGTGTCGGCCAGCCGCACGCGGTCACCGGTGGTCGGGCCGAACATCTCGGCATAAGCCTGCCTGGAGATTTTCACGCTCATCACAGCGCTCCCATGATCTTGCCGTTGAAGCCGTAGACGATGCGGTCGCCATCCAGCGCCACCAGTTGCACCGTGCGCGACTGGCCAGGTTCGAATCGCACGGCGGTGCCGGCGGCGATGTCGAGCCGGAAGCCGCGCGCCGCCTCGCGATCGAAGTCGAGCGCGGCGTTGGTCTCGTAGAAGTGGAAATGCGAACCCACCTGCACCGGACGGTCGCCCGTGTTGGCCACCGTCACGCTGACCGTGGGGCGCCCCGCGTTCAGTTCGATTTCGCCGTCCAGCGGCATCAGTTCACCGGGAATCATCACCATGCTCCTTGCGATCAGGCGACCATCAGGCCCACGCCATACAGCGCCACGCCCGCTCCGGCCACGCGGGCCACCCAGCCGGCATGGCGACGCAGGAACATGCCCGCGCCGATGCCCAGCCCATGCAGCGTCATCGTCGCCACGGCAAACCCGCCCACATAGGCCAGCACCGCCGGCATGGCGGCCGCCGTCGCCGGCAACTCGGCGCCGTGCGCATAGCCGTGGAACAGCGCAAAGCCGCCGACGATGGCCATGCCGGCCACGGCCGACAGGCGCGCACGGGCCGCCACCAGCAGGCCGATCACCAGCAGCGACACGGCGATCATCGGCTCCACGGCCGGCAGCGCCACCCCGGCAAGGCCGAGCGCGGCGCCAACGAGCATCATCGCCACGAAGGCCAGCGGCAGGCGCAGCAGATCGGCCTTCGACGGCGCTCCGTGCCCGAACGTATCGCGCGACGACGTGGCCATCGCGCTCCACACACCCACGGCAGCCATCGCCAGCAGGTGGTCGGTGCCGGTGAACGGATGCAGCAGGCCGGCCCACAGGCTGGCGCCGACGGTCGCGGCATCGTGACCGGGGTGGGCAAAGGCCGAAGCGGTGGCCAGCGACAGGCTGGCGCCCGCGGCCAGGCGCGCGCGCCAGGATCGGAGGAAGCGGCTGGCTCGATTGGCTCGGTTGGCTCGATTGGATCGGGACATTGGGGCCCTCTTGGTGTTGTTGGCGGTTGAGATATCAGACGATCGGGTGATGGACGGTGACAAGCTTGGTGCCGTCCGGGAAGGTGGCTTCCACCTGGATCTCGGGGATCAGCTCGGCCACGCCTTCCATGACGTCCTCGCGCGTCAGCACCGTGGTGCCTTCGTGCATCAGTTCGGCCACGGTGCGGCCATCGCGCGCGCCCTCCATGATGGCGGCGGTAATCAGCGCGACGGCTTCCGGATAGTTGAGCTTGAGCCCGCGTGCGCGGCGGCGTTCGGCCAGCAGTGCGGCGGTGAAGATCAGCAGCTTGTCTTTCTCGCGCGGCGTCAGTTCCATCGTTGGCTTCCTTGTTGTCTTTCGTATCGTTGTCAGGTCGACCACAGTCGCAGCGGCCGCGCCGGCACGCCGTGGATGGGCTCGCGCAGGGCGGTCCAGCTATCGACCATCACTTGCCGCACCGCTTCCATCTGGCGGCCCAGCACGCGCAGCAGCAGCATCGACTGGCCCGGCGGTTGATCATGCGAAGTGCCACGCGCAGCCAGACAGGTCACGCCGGCGCGCAGGTCGGCAGCGTAGGGCAGGCGTTCGGCGAGCGATTCGGCCAGCGCCGGCGTGGCGCCCTGCCCCACGGCCCAGAGCGTGCCGAGGATATGCAGCCCATCCATGCCGGACACCGCGGTACGCAGCGGCGAGGCGGCATCGAAATGCGATTGCTCGATCCACAATGCGCGATCGCCATCGGCGATGCGCGTATCGAGCCACAGCGCGCCGCTGGCCCATCGCTCGCCCGATGCCTGCCGGCCCAGCACGACGGCATCCCAGCCGATCGCACTGCCGCCCGGCGCCACCACCACATCCGTGGCGATACGCGCACGCGCATCGTCGAACACGATGTTCTCCTGCGGCAGCCAGTCCAGCTTCGCGCCCTCGGCCACATCGATCCGCACCTGCTGCGCGGCTTCGCGGCCCAGCGACTTGTACCACTTGGTGGCCCCCGGCGTGGCCAGTACCGCATGCGCGCCGGATGCCACCGCGATGTCGATATCGAGCACGTCGCCACCCGCCACGCCGGCAGGCGGATGCAGCACCACCACGTGGCAGATATCGCCTTCCGGGTACAGCGGCTTCTGCACCAGCAGCGGGCCCTGATGGCGGCGCTCCACCATGGCGGTGCGCCCGGCACGCGCGGCAAAGCGCAGGCGCAGGCTGGCGTGCCATGCGGCGGGCATGGCGAGCGATGATGGGAAATCCGGATGACGCATGGGTGGTGGCAAGCCGCGGGGGCGAGTGGGGCAAAAAAGCGGGCAAAGGCGAGCAAGAGCCGGCAAGAGCGGGCGCGCCGCGGCAGGCCCGATGTCGGCAATCGATGCAGCCATCATAGCGCGCGACCGCCGGCACCGAAAGGTGATCTGGCGGTCGCTAGGCGCCGTCAGACCGCGATCAGTTCCCGCACGCCGTCCTGCTCCATGCTCGCGCCCTCGCCCCGGGCCACCACCTCGCCACGGCTCATGACGACATAGTGATCGGCCAGATGCCGCGCGAATTCGTAGTACTGCTCCACCAGCAGCACCGTCATGCCGAATTCGTCGACCAGCAGCCGCAGCGCACGGCCGATGTCCTGGATGATCGACGGCTGGATGCCTTCCGTCGGCTCGTCCAGGATCAGCAGTTGCGGCTCGCTCATCAGCGCGCGGCCGATAGCCAGCTGTTGCTGCTGGCCGCCCGACAGGTCGCCGCCACGGCGCTGGCGCATCGTGCGCAATACGGGAAACAGCTGGTAGATCCGGTCCGGCACGCCGTTGGGCCGCGCGCGGCTGGCGGCGCCGATCAGCAGGTTTTCCTCGACGGTCAGGCGCGGGAAGATCTCGCGCCCCTGCGGCACGTAGGCGAGGCCCGCCGATACGCGCTCGTAGGGCGCCTTCTTCTCCAGCGCGCGGCCGTCCCAGCTGACGCTGCCGCTACGCGTGGGCACCACGCCCATCAGGCATTTGAGCAGCGTGCTCTTGCCCACGCCGTTGCGCCCCAGCAGCGTGGTGAGCTTGCCGTGCGGCACCTCGAAGGAGACGTCGCGCAGGATGTGACTGCCGCCGTAGAACTGGTTCAGTGCTTTGACCTGCAGCATCGTTATCTTCCCAGATAGGATTCGATCACGCGCTCATCGCGCTTGACGGCATCGAGCGTGCCCTCGGCCAGCACACTGCCTTCGGCCAGCACCGTCACCTTGCCTGCATCGCCGGCCAGGGCCGCCACGAATTCCATGTCGTGCTCCACCACCATCATCGAGCAACTGCCGCGCAGGCTGTTCAGCAGGCCGGCCAGCTGCATCGTCTCTTCGTCGGTCATCCCCGCCACCGGCTCATCCAGCAGCAACAGCTGCGGCTGCTGCATCAGCAGCATGCCGATCTCGAGTCGTTGCTTCTGGCCGTGCGACAACAGCCCCGCCGGACGATAGGCCTCGTCCTCGAGCCCCGTCAGCGCCAGCGTTTCCTCGATGCGGCGATGGCCCTCGCCCGTCAGCCGCGCGCGCAGCGACGACCACCAGCGCTTGTCGGTCTTCATCGCCAGCTCCAGGTTTTCCCAGACCGCATGTTGTTCAAAGACGGTGGGCTTCTGGAACTTGCGGCCGATGCCGGTTTGCGCGATGCGGGGTTCCGTCATGCGCATCAGGTCGATGGTCTGCCCCAGGAACACGCGCCCACTGACGTTGGCATTGCGCGGCCCGGTCTTGCCCGTGATGACGTCCATCATCGTGGTCTTGCCGGCACCGTTGGGGCCGATCACGCAGCGCAGCTCGCCATGATCGATCGACAGTGTCAGCTTGTTCAGCGCGCGAAAGCCGTCGAACTGCACGGTCAGGTCTTCCAGGTAGAGGATCGGTCCGTGCGAGACGTCGATCACGCCGGGCTCGACGAATCGGCCCAGGCCCGTGGCATTGCCGCTTTCTGCCTGTTGTGCACCCAGTGCGGCGTTCATGCTTCGCTCCCTTGATGCGGCGCCACGGCGGGCGGCGCCACCGGCTCGGCCGAGGCCGCCTGGATTTTCTCCGCCGCCGTGCGGTTGCCGCGCAGGCGACGCCACAGACCCACCACGCCATCTGGCAGGTACAGCGTGACCAGCACGAACATCGCGCCCAGCAGGAACAGCCAGTATTCGGCAAAGTACGCGGTGAACATCGTCTTGGCGCCGTTGACCAGGAAAGCCCCGACGATCGGTCCGATCAGCGTGCCGCGGCCACCCACGGCCACCCACACCGCCATTTCAATCGAGTTGGCCGGCGACATCTCGCCCGGGTTGATGATGCCGACCTGCGGCACATAGAGCGCGCCGGCAATGCCGCACAGCACAGCCGAGAACGTCCACACGAACAGCTTGTAGCCAAGCGGGTTGTATCCGGAGAACATCACGCGCATCTCCGCGTCGCGCACGGCGGTCACCACTCGGCCAAGCTTGGACGTCACGATGTACCGGCACGCAATGAAGCCGGCCAGCAGCGCGATGAACGTCAGCACGAACAGCGCCGCGCGCGTCTGCGGCGCGGCAATCGCAAAGCCGGCGATGCGCTTGAAATCCGTGAAACCATTGTTGCCACCGAAGCCGGTTTCATTGCGGAAGAACAGCAGCATCGCGGCGTAGGTCATGGCCTGCGTGATGATCGACAGGTAGACGCCCTTGATGCGCGAGCGGAACGCAAAGAAGCCGAACAACCACGCCAGCACGCCCGGCACCAGCACGATCAGCAGCATCGCGTACGGCAGGTGCTCGGTGCCGTGCCAGAACCACGGCAGTTCCTTCCAGTCGAGGAACACCATGAAGTCGGGCAGATCGCTCTTGTATACGCCCTCGCGGCCGATCGACCGCATCAGGTACATGCCCATCGCATAGCCGCCCAGCGCGAAGAACAGGCCGTGACCGAGGCTCAGGATGCCGCAATAGCCCCAGACCAGGTCCAGCGCGATGGCCGCCAGCGCAAAGCACATGATCTTGCCAACCAGCGTCAGCGCGTACGCCGACAAATGCAGCGGATGGCCTTCGGGAATCCACAGCGCGCAGACCGGCACGCCGATGGCGATGACCACCGTCAGTACCACCAGCGCCAGCCATGTGCGGCGCGAGAACAGCGGCTGGCGCTCCGGCACCGACAGCCTGAACGGTGCGCCCTTGGCCGATTTCGATTGAAAGCTGCTCATCTCATGCCTCCGCGCTGCGCCCTTTGAGCGCGAAAAGTCCCTGCGGGCGCTTCTGGATGAAGAGCACGATCAGCACCAGCACAAAGATCTTGGCGAGCACCGCGCCGTAGAACGGCTCGATGAACTTGTTGATGATGCCGAGGCCGAACGCGCCGACGATGGTGCCCGCCAGCTGGCCCACGCCGCCCAGCACCACCACCATGAACGAGTCGATGATGTACGCCTGGCCGAGGTCCGGGCCCACATTGCCGATCTGCGACAGCGCGCAGCCGCCCAGCCCCGCAATGCCCGCGCCGAACGCGAAGGCGTAGCTGTCCACCTTCCACGTGCGCACGCCCACGCAGGCCGCCATGGTGCGGTTTTGCGTGGTGGCGCGCACGAACAGGCCCAGGCGCGTACGGTTGAGCACGGCCCACGCCACGGCCACCACGGCCAGCGCGAACAGGATGATGACAATGCGGTTGTACGGGATCACCAGCCCGGCCATCGCCGCCACGCCGCCGCTCATCCACGCCGGATTGGCCACTTCGACATTCTGTGCGCCGAAGATCGTGCGCACCGCCTGCATCAGCAGCAGGCTGATACCGAACGTCGCCAGCAACGTTTCCAGCGGACGCCCGTACAGGTGCCGCAGGACGATGCGTTCCAGCGCGAAGCCGACGATGCCGGCCGCCAGGAACGAGGCCGGTAGCGCAGCCAGCAGGTACCAGTCGAATGCGTTGGGCGCGTAGGCGCGGAACAGCGTCTGCACCACATACGTGGCATAGGCGCCGATCATCAGGAATTCGCCGTGCGCCATGTTGATGACGCCGATCAGGCCATAGGTGATGGCGAGACCCAGTGCGGCCAGCAGCAGCACGCTGCCCAGGCTCAGCCCGGCGAACAGGTTGCCCAGCAGCTCGGCGCGGCGCTGGTCGCCCCGCATCGCGTCAATGGCTTGCTGTGCGGCGGCGCGGACCTCCGCATCGGCCTCCCGGAACTTGCCCGCTTCATCGCGCTCCAGCAGCGGCATCAGCTTCTGGCGGCTCTGCGGATTGCTGTCGTGGCCGAGGATGTGGATGGCTTCGAGCCGCGCGTCGTGCGTGGCCTCGGTGCCCTGCGCCAGCACCGTGTTGGCCCAGATCACGTCGAGCCGCGCGCGCAGGCCGGCGTCGGCCTCCGCCTTGCGCGCGGCTTCCACGGCATCGCGCGAGGCATTTTCGGGTTGCTCGAACAGCGTGCCGATGGCCTGGGTACGCACGGCGATGTCCGGCGACTGCAGCTGCAGGCTGCTCGCGGCGCTGTCGACGATGGCCCGCAGGCTGTTGTTCAGGGTCAGCGACTCGAGCTCGTCCGCCTTGACGGTCACGGGCTTGCCAGTGATCGCGTCGACGGTCTTGTCGCCTTCCTGGCGCACCATGCCCACGGACGGCGCGTATTGCAGCGCGTCGTCCTGCAGCGCCTTCAGGATCGGGCCGGATTGCTCCGCGGGCGCCTGGGTGAGCGCGGTCAGCGCGGCGGTCTTGGCGTCGAAATCGTCTTCCGCCAATGGCTTGAGATCGGCCTGCGTGAGCGACGTGGCGGCCCACAGCGGCGCGGCCGCCAGCAGCAATGCGGCCAGCATGGCACGCAGCCATGGCACGGCGGACAACGGTAAGGATCGGTACATAGGGCTGGCAGGAGTCGATGGCGCGATGGGTCGCGTCTTGTTGGCTTCGGCAAGTGGGCTGCCGATCGTCCGCGCCCCTCCCCCGCACGCGGGAGAGAGGCCGGTGAATGAAGCAAGGGCCGGCTTTGCCAGCCCCCGGCGCCCGGTGGGCGCCCCGTCTTACATCACCTTGTCGGGCTTGCCCTCGTTGCCCGCGATGAACGGGCTCCACGGCTGGGCACGCACGGGCTTCGGCGTCTTCCACACCACCGAGAACTGGCCGTCGGCCTTCACTTCGCCGATCATCACCGGCTTGTAGAGGTGATGGTTCTCGCCCATCGTCAGGGTGAAGCCGTCCGGCGACTTGAAGGTCTGACCGTACATCGCGGCGCGAACCTTGTCGGTATCCGTCGTACCTGCCTTCTTCACGGCTTGTGCCCACATGTGGATGCCGACGTAGGTGGCTTCCATCGGATCGTTCGTCACGCGCTTGTCGCCGCCGGGCAGGTTGTTGGCCTTGACCCATGCCGCCCATTGCTTCTTGAACGCGTCGTTCTCCGGGCTCTTCACCGACATGAAGTAGTTCCAGGCGGCCAGGTGGCCCACCAGCGGCTTGGTGTCGATGCCGCGCAGTTCTTCCTCACCCACGGAGAACGCCACCACCGGCACGTCCTTGGCCTTCAGGCCGGCGTTGCCCAGTTCCTTGTAGAACGGCACGTTGGAGTCGCCGTTGATCGTCGAGATCACAGCCGTCTTGCCGCCCTGCGAGAACTTCTTGATGTTCGCGACGATGGTCTGGTAGTCGCTGTGGCCAAACGGGGTGTAGACCTCTTCGATGTCCTTGTCGGCCACGCCCTTGCTCTTCAGGAACGCGCGCAGGATCTTGTTGGTGGTGCGCGGATAGACGTAGTCCGTGCCCAGGAGGTAGAAGCGCTTGGCGCCGCCGCCTTCCTTGCTCATCAGGTATTCCACGGCCGGAATGGCCTGCTGGTTCGGCGCCGCACCGGTGTAGAAGACGTTCTTGGACATTTCCTCGCCTTCATACTGCACCGGGTAGAACAGCAGCGAGTTCAGTTCCTCGTAGACCGGCAGCACCGACTTGCGCGACACGGACGTCCAGCAACCGAACGTGACGGCCACCTTGTCCTGCGTGACCAGTTGGCGGGCCTTCTCGGCGAACAGCGGCCAGTTGGAAGCGGGGTCCACGACAACGGGCACGAGCTTGCGGCCCAGGACGCCACCGCTCTTGTTGATCTCGTCGATCGTCATCAGCGCCACGTCCTTGAGCGAGGTCTCGGAGATGGCCATCGTGCCGGACAGCGAATGCAGGATGCCGATCTTGATCGGTTCCTTGGACTGCGCCATCGCCAGCGGGCTGGTACCGATCATCGCCGCGGCGGCTACCGCCGACAGCTTCAGCATGTCACGTCGTTTCATTGCAGCTCCCAGTTTGTCGTGTGTGATTAGGGACTACGCACCCCGGGTGATGCTTCTGCAACTAGCGTGCCATGGGCATGCCTTGGCTGCCGGCACTCGCGCGCAAGGCGCAGGGCGGCTGGCAAGTGACAAATCGGAATGGGAGAGACGCGCGCGCACCATGGTGGTGCCGGCACTTGCCGGGCAGCCACGCACCGGCATCGTGCATCGGCGCAAATGAGTGCAGGCCGGCGGAGGCGGCGCGCCGGGACGGCCGTCCGGAGGGCGCCAGGCCGGCGCCCGGTGCCGCGCTGCAGTGCATCACGCACCGCGGACAATAAAAACCGGGACCCGAGGGTCCCGTTCTTCCGATGTCAGGAGACGCTTACTTCGTCATCACCGGCATCATGTTGGCGTTCATGTTGTGCATGATCCAGAGCGAACCGGCCAGCACGATGAACAGGATCAGCAGGGTGAACAGGAACGCCATGACGTTCGAGCGCTGCCCCTTCGATCCATCCATATGCAGGAAGTACTTCAGATGCACGACGATCTGCACCACGGCCATGCCGAGGATGATCCAGAGCATCGTGCCGCGGTCCATGGTGCCGTCCATCACGATCTTGAACGGGATCACGGTCAGGATCACGGCCAGGATGAAGCCGATCACATAGGACTTGACGCTGCTGTGGCCGTGCGACTCGCCGTGAGCGGCCGTTGCGTGTTGCTGTGCCATTTACATTGCCCCCATCAGGTAGACCACGGTGAACACGCCGATCCAGACCACGTCCAGGAAGTGCCAGAACAGGCTGAGGCAGTTCAGGCGCTTGGCCATGACCGGGGTCATGCCCTTCTTGTTCAGCTGCCACATCAGGACCAGCATCCACACCATGCCGCTCGCCACGTGCAGGCCGTGAGTGCCGACCAGCGTGAAGAACGACGACAGGAACGCGCTGCGGCTCGGGCCGGCGCCTTCGTGGATCAGGTGGGCGAACTCGTTCAGTTCCATCCCCATGAACGCGGCGCCCAGCAGGAACGTCACGGTGAGCCAGAACAGCACGCGACCCTTCTGCCGGTTCTGCAGCGAGATCATCGCGAAACCGTACGTGATGGACGAGAACAGCAGGATGAACGTCTCGACCAGCACGTAGTTGAGCTCGAACAGCTCCTTGCCCGACGGGCCGCCCGCCACTTCGCCGCGCAGGACGGCGTAGGCGGCGAACAGGCACGCGAACAAGATGCAGTCGCTCATCAGGTACAGCCAGAAACCAAAAATGGTGTTCTCGCTGGTGTCGTGATGCGCGTGGTCGTGCGCCTCGTCATGCGAGTGCGCGTGCGCGGGGGCTTGCGCCCCAAAACGATCAAGGACTTCAGTCGACATGGTCATCAGGCCTGCGAAGCAATGCGCTGCAGTTGGCGCGTTTCGATCTGCTCGACCTGGGCGGCCGGCACGTAGTAGTCGATATGGTCGTCGTTGGCGCGGAAGATGAACGACACCACCATGCCAACCAGGCCCACGGCGGCAAGCCACCAGATGTGCCAGACCAGGGCAAAGCCGAGCACCAGGCTGAAGGCGCCGATGTAGAAGCCGGCTGCGGTGTTCTTCGGCATGTGGATCTGCTCGAAGCCATCCGTGCGGACCTTCTCGCCACGGGCCTTCATGTCGGCAAACGCGTCCAGGTCACGCACCACCGGGGTGTGCGCGAAGTTGTAGAACGCGGGCGGCGAAGACGTGGCCCATTCCAGCGTGCGGCCACCCCACGGGTCGCCAGTCACGTCGGCCAGCTTCTCGCGGTTGCGGATCGACACGACGATCTGCAGCACCTGGAACACAATGCCCATGGCGATGAACACGACACCGACCACGGCAAGGTGCAGGAACGGGGTCCAGGCCGGGTTGTCCGTGTGGTTCAGGCGACGGGTCATGCCCATCAGGCCCAGCACGTACAGCGGCATGAACGCGAAGTAGAAACCAACCAGCCAGCACCAGAAGGCGCACTTGCCCAGACGCTCGTCCAGCTTGAAGCCAAACGCCTTCGGCCACCAGTAGGTCACGCCGGCCAGGTAGCCAAACAGCACGCCACCGATAATCACGTTGTGGAAGTGGGCGATCAGGAACAGGCTGTTGTGCAGCACGAAGTCAGCGGCCGGCACGGCCATCAGCACGCCGGTCATGCCGCCGATCACGAAGGTGATCATGAAGCCCAGCGTCCACAGCACCGGCGACGTGAATTGCACGCGGCCGCGGTACATGGTGAACAGCCAGTTGAAGATCTTCACCCCGGTCGGGATGGAGATGATCATGGTCGTGATGCCGAAGAACGCGTTCACGTTGGCGCCGGAGCCCATCGTGAAGAAGTGGTGCAGCCACACGAGGAACGACAGCACCATGATGGCGGAGGTCGCGTACACCATCGACTTGTAGCCGAACAGCTTCTTGCCCGAGAACGTGGCGATGATCTCCGAGAAGATACCGAACGCCGGCAGGATCAGGATGTACACCTCGGGGTGGCCCCAGATCCAGATCAGGTTCACGTACATCATGGCGTTACCGCCGCCATCGTTCGTAAAGAAGTGCATGTCGAGGTAGCGGTCCAGGCCCAGCAGTGCCAGCGACACGGTCAGCACCGGGAAGGCGGCCACGATCAGCACGTTGGTGCACAGCACGGTCCAGGTGAACACCGGCATGCGCATCAGGGTCATGCCCGGGGCGCGCATACGCAGGATGGTCACCAGGAAGTTCACGCCGGTCAGCAGCGTGCCCAACCCCGAGATCTGCAAGGACCAGAGGTAGTAGTCCACCCCTACGCCCGGGCTGAAGTCCAGGCCGGACAGCGGCGGGTAGGCCAGCCAGCCGGTGCGGGCGAATTCGCCGACGCCGAGCGAGACGTTGACCAGCAGGGCGCCAGCCACGAACAGCCAGAAACTCAGCGTGTTCAGGAACGGGAAGGCCACGTCGCGCGCGCCGATCTGCAGCGGCACCACGAGGTTCATCAGGCCCGTCATCAGCGGCATGGCCACGAAGAAGATCATGATCACGCCGTGGGCCGTGAACACCTGGTCATAGTGCTCGGGCGGCAGGAAGCCGGTGCTGCCGTTGGTGGCCACAGCCAGCTGCGTACGCATCATGATGGCGTCGGCAAAGCCGCGCAGCAGCATGATCAGGGCGACCAGCGAGTACATCACGCCGATCTTCTTGTGGTCGACGGACGTAATCCACTCGCTCCACAGGTAGTTCCACTTCTTGAAATACGTGATCGCAGCGAACAGCGCCAGCCCGCCAAGGGCCACGCAGCTCAGTGTGATCATGATGATCGGCTCATGAAACGGAATCGCCGACAAACTCAATTTGCCAAACATCATTGCTCCTAGGATTGCGCGCCCAGCGCCGGCTTGGCCGGCGTGGCCATGGAGACACGCTCGTCGCCGAGCGTGTTACGCGACGTGCAGATCGGGCCGCCATCGAAACCTTCGCGGGCGAGTGCACGGCCGTCGTGGCCCATGTACTGATGCAGGATGCCGGTGTACAGGCCGTCTTCGACCTTGCCGAAGAAGGTCACCGGCTCCGCTTCGCTCGGCTTGGCCAGGACCTTGTAGTCCGCGGCGGCGAGCTGGCGTTCGGAGGCGCGCACCTTGGCAACCCAGGCGTCGAAATCGAAGTTCGACATGGCCATCGCCTTGAACTTCATGCCCGAGAAGCCGCCGCCGCTGTAGTTGGCGGACATGCCGTCATACGTGCCGGCTTCGTTGGCGATGAGGTGCAGCTTGGTTTCCATCCCGGCCATGGCGTAAACCTGGCTGCCCAGTTGCGGGATGAAGAACGAATTCATGATCGAATCCGAGGTGATCTTGAAGTTCACCGGCGTGTTCACCGGCAGCGCGAGCTGGTTGACCGTCGCGATCTTCAGTTCCGGATAGATGAACAGCCACTTCCAGTTCATCGCCACCGCTTCCACGGTGATCGGCTTGACGTTGGATTCCAGCGGCTTGTAGGGGTCCAGGTCGTGCGAGGACTTCCAGGTGATGATGCCCAGGGCAATGATGATCAGGCAGGGGATCATCCAGACCACGACTTCGATCTTGGTGGAGTGCGACCAGTCCGGGTCGTAGGCGGCGGACGTATTGCTGGCGCGATACTTCCACGCAAACACCAGCGTCAGGACGATCACGGGGACGACGACCAGCAGCATCAACCAGGTGGCAATCAGAATGATGCCCTTGATGTCGACGCCGATCTGACCCTTCGGGTCCATCACGGTCAGGTTACAGCCGGCCAGCAACAGCAAGCCAAGGCAAGGCAGGAACCGCGTCCAGCGCGGCATTATGGGTTTTTTCATGTCACGACGGTCTGGTTGGGCCGCACCCGGAACACAGGCGCGGCTTCACCGCCTGCTGCACAAGGCAATAGGCTGGCTGGGCTGGGAAAAACCGGAGGACGTGTCCAAAGCTGGCGTTGCGGAGGGGCGATGCAAGCGCCTGCGGACCATGCGGCCGGGCAACGCCATGAACGCGGCTGGACAGCAACTGACGACTGCGTGCGCGGGCGCCGTAGGGGGCGGTGCGTGCGCTGAGGTAACCGACTGCCTGAACTGCGAACGATCCCGGTTCGGAGCAGCCACCGGGAAAGCGTTGTGTCACGATGCCCTTGCCATATCCACCTGTTCCAACCCTCTCGCCAGCGCAGCGAAAACGGTCTTTGAGCGGATATCGCATGACTTCAAACATCGTGGGCGCGACTGTACCGCAACGCAACATTAGGGGTAAACCCAGACACAACGGAAACACTGTTCTGAAAACCGGACAATGTAATTGAGTGTCGCAGGCAGGAAACAGTCACGTCGTGATGAGACTGTCTTCTATCGAAATGAGTGGACAAAATATAAGGGCCGCGTTCTCGCGGCCCCCAGATTTTTCCGATCGCGCAGGCGATCAGGAGTAGCGTCGGCTGATCGATTCCGCCACGCAGACCGGCCGGTCACTGCCCTCTCGCTCGACAGTGACCTCCCAGGTCGACTGCGCACCGACCAGCGTCGGCGCGTTCGGCAGCGGCTCCAGCCGCTCGACCTTGAGCAGCTTGACGCGGGCACGCAGGCGGCTGCCCACCGGCACCGGCGAGGTGAAGCGGACGCGGTTCAGGCCGTAGTTGACGCCCATCTTCACGCCTTCCATATGAATGGCGTTCTGCATGAACTGCGGCAGCAGCGACAGCGTCAGGAAACCGTGTGCCACCGGAGCGCCGAACGGCGACTCCCGCCTGGCGCGCTCCACGTCCACATGGATCCACTGGTGGTCGCCGGTGGCCTCGGCAAACAGGTTGACCTGCTGCTGCGTGATCTCGACCCAGTCGCTGACTGCCACTTCCTGTCCCTGGAGGCTTTCCAGCTCTTCCAGCGATGCGATGGTGCGCATGTTGTCTCCTCGTTTTTCTGGTTGGTTGTCCGATGGCTGCATGGGATTGTCGCAAGAGAACCGCGGCAAAAGAACTGCCGCAGGGAGTTGCCGCCAATCACCCGCCGCAAGGCTTGGGCGGCGACGCTCAGGCGGGACGGCGGGCGTACATGCCCATGCCCTTGACCGTGCAGACCAGTTCGCCGCGCTGGTTGGTGGCCTGCCATTGCGTCATCACCACGCCGCGATCCGGCTTGGAGGTCGACGGACGCGTCTCCAGGATCTTCAGCACCGCGGTCAGCGTGTCGCCGGCATAGACCGGCTTGATCCAGCGGACCTCGTCCACGCCCGGCGATCCCATGCTGCTCGACCGGTCGCCCATCGACTTCACCAGCAGCTTCATCATGATGGCGCAAGTCATCCAGCCGCTGGAGATCAGCCCGCCGTAGATGCTCTTGCTGGCCGCTTCCTTGTCGATGTGGAACGGCTGGGGGTCGTACTGGCTTGCGAAGCTGACGATTTCTTCCTCGGTGACGGTATAGCTGCCGAGCGGATGCTCGCCGCCGACGACGTAATCCTCGAAATACATTTTGGACATGATTGCTCCGTGAATGTCCGTGGCCCAAAAAACAAAAAACCGCGCCTCGAATGACGGCGCGGTTTCAGTCCTGCATATCGCTCAGGCGGCTTCCTGGAAGCCCGGCTGGCTGGCGAAACGTCCCAGATGGTGGTCCACGTCGCCAAACGTCGTGTTGATCAGCGTGAGCCGCTTGAACATATGCGCGGCCGGCAGTTCGTCGGTCACGCCCATGCCGCCGTGGATCTGCACGGCTTCCTGGCCTACCGCGCGGGCCGCCTGACCCACGCGCGCCTTGGCGGCGGACACGTAGCGGCGACGCTCCTCGGGGGTCGATTCCTCGAACTTGGCGGCGGCCAGCAGCGTGATCGAGCGCGACTGCTCGGCGTGGATAAACATCTCCACCATGCGGTGCTGCAACGCCTGGAAGCGCGCGATGGGCACGCCGAACTGCTGGCGGGTCTTCGCATACTCCAGCGTGGCGGCGTTCAGCGTGTCGATCACGCCAACGGCTTCCGCGCATAGCAGTACCGCGGCGTAGTCGGCCGTGGCTTCCAGCACGTCCCAGCCCTTGCCTTCCGTGCCGAGCAGCGTGGCCGGCGCGTCCTGGAAGGACACGTCCGCGGCGCGCAGGTTGTCGATCGTGCGGTAGTCCTTCACCGTCACGCCGGCACCCTTGGTATCGACCAGGTACAGCGAGATGCCATTCTGGTCGGATTCGGCACCGCTGGTGCGCGCCGACACGACGAGCTTGTCGGCCTGCGCGCCGTGGATGACGACAACCTTGCGGCCATTGAGCTTGCCACCCTTGGCGGTCACGCGCACGTTGTTCAGTTCATAGCGTGCCTGCGGCTCGTTGAACGCCGTGGCCAGCTTCACTTCACCGCCGGCCACCTGCTCCAGCAATGCGTCCTGGCCACCGGCCAGCTTCAGCGCGTGCGCGGCCACCACGGTGGCGAAGTACGGCTCCACGACCAGGCCGCGGCCCAGTTCCTGCTGCACCACCATCATGTCGATGGCCGTGCCCGAGAAACCGCCCTGCGCTTCCGGGACCGGCAGCGCGGTCAGGCCGAGTTCGACCAGTGCCCCCCACGCGGCGGCGCCGTAGCCGCCTTCGGCCTTGACGTTCTTCTTGCGGGACTCGAAGTCGTAGCTCTTGTCGATGAAGCGGCGGACGGCGTCGGCCAGTTGCTTCTGTTCGTCGCTGAGATTGAAGTTCATGTTGCGTGTCTCCTCACAGCCCCAGAATCATCTGGCTGATGATGTTCTTCTGAATTTCGTTGGACCCGCCGTAGATGGAGGTCTTGCGATAGTTGAAGTAGTACGCGGCCAGCGGTGCGGCGTCGTCGAAGCCGGTCACGGCATGCTCGTGTTCGCACTCGAGGTAGGCCGGATCGAACGGCTGCGCATACGGGCCGACGGCCTCCACCATCAGTTCGGTCAGCATCTGCTGGATCTCGGTGCCCTTGATCTTGAGCATCGAGGCCTCGGGGCCGGGGCCCTTGCCGGCGGCTTCGCTCGACACCACGCGCAGCACGGTCAGCTCCAGCGCCATCAGCTCGATTTCCAGCGCGGCCACCTTGGCGCCGAACACCGGATCTTCCAGCAGCGGCTTGCCGTTCTTCTCCTGCTGGCGCGCCACGCGCTTCAGGAAGCCCAGTTCCCGCTTGGAATTGCCCACGCGGGCGATGCCGGTACGCTCATGGCCCAGCAGGTACTTGGCGTACGTCCAGCCGCGGTTCTCCTCGCCGACGCGGTTTTCCACCGGCACCTTCACGTTGTCGAAGAAGACCTCGTTCACTTCGTGCTCTTCGTCGAGCATGATGATCGGACGCACGGTGATGCCCGGCGTCTTCATGTCGATCAGCAGGAACGAGATGCCCTCCTGCTTCTTGGCTTCCGGATCGGTGCGGACCAGGCAGAAGATCATGTCGGCATGCTGGCCGAGCGTGGTCCAGGTCTTCTGGCCATTGACGATGTAGTGCTTGCCGTCCGAGGTCAGCTCGGCGCGCGTCTTCAGCGAGGCCAGGTCGGAGCCGGAGCCCGGCTCGGAATAGCCCTGGCACCACCAGTCGGTGCAATCGAGGATTCGGGGCAGGTAGTAGGACTTCTGCTCGGCGTTGCCGTACTTCATGATCACCGGCGCCACCATCGCCACGCCAAACGGCAGCACGCCGGGCGCGCCGACGCGGGCATTTTCCTCGTCCCATATATGGCGTTGCGTGGCGTTCCAGCCCGTGCCGCCGAACTCGACCGGCCAGTGCGGAGCCGACCAGCCCTTGCCGGCCAGGAGCTTGTGCCAGGTCACGAGGTCATCGCGGTTGGGGCGGCGGTGGTTGAGTACCTTTTCGCGGATTGCCGCCGGCAGGTTGGCTTCCAGCCAGCTACGCACTTCCTGTCGGAAGGCGTTGTCGGACGCCGAATAGTTGAGATCCATGCCCGTCTCCAGTGGTGCCGGTGCGAGGACCGGCGAGTTGTTTTTCCTGCGCATCGCTGCGCAAGGAAAACCCGGGCACAGGATGCTTGTTCAGTGGGCCGTCTGCTTCAGTGCGTCCGGCACGATGAGCGGAAAGGTCTCGATGCCCTCCTCGGCCAGCGCCTGCACGTCCTCCGCCGAGGCCGAACCGCGGATGCCGCGTTCCGGAGCCTCTTCGTAGTGAATGCGCCGCGCCTCCTCGGCAAAGCGGTCGCCCACGTCCTCGGTCTGCGCCATGACCTGCCTGACAGCCTTCAGGTAGCGCGCCTGCAGCGCCTGCATGGCTTGCTGCACCTCGGCATTGCCCTGCATGGCTGGCGCGGCTTGCGTTGGCGCCGGCTTTGCGCTGGCGCCTGACAGATTCAGGCGCGGCGCGCTGGGCAGGCGGCTGACGGCATGGTCGCCACAGACCGGGCATTGGACGAGGTTGCGCGACATCTGCGACTGCGCATCTTCCTCCGAGGCAAACCAGCCCTCGAAACGATGGTCTTGCGCACAGCGCAGGTCGAGCACCTTCATGATCTTTCCAGCCCGTCGGGCAATATTAGCCGTGAATCGAAATTTTGTGAACGGTCGTGCTAATTTATTTCTGTGACCGTTCCGCCCCGCAGGATGCGTTCAAAACACAATCCCGCGGCGCCACCCCGCCACCCGTCGCAAATCGAGGGAAAACCCCGTGGCGGATGGCCGTCGCAAGCTTAGCAGCAAAGCAGAAAGTCAGCCGCCGTTCCGGCTGACCGGGAACGGCGGCTCGGCCAGCTCGCCCGGTTGCCAGGCGCCCGACACCACTTTCTCCAGCCAGAACGCGCCGATGATCGTCTTGACGTCGCTGATCCGGCCCTGGCGCACCCAGTCGATCACCTGCCCCACCGGGGTAATGAACGTCTCCAGGAACTCGCCGTCATCGAGCTTCGACTCGCCGGCCGTCAGGTCACGTGCCAGGAACAGGTCGATAAATTCGGTGGAATAGGAAATGACTGGGTGAATCCGTGCCAGGTAGTCCCAGCGGCGGGCGGTGTAGCCGGTTTCCTCGAGCAGCTCGCGCTCGCCGCAGCGCTGGGCGCCCTCTTCCGGGTCCAGCTTGCCGGCCGGAAATTCCAGCATGACCTCGCCCACCGGATAGCGGAACTGGCGCTCCATCAACACCGTGCCATCGTCGAACAGCGGGATCATCATGACCGCGCCCGGATGCAGCACGTACTCGCGCCCGGTCTGCTTGCCATCCGGCAGACGCACGATGTCTTGCTTCAGGGTGAGGAATTTGCCGCGGTGGATGGTGGCGGACGCCACGCAGGTTTCCCTGAGGTGATCATCCGATCCGGATGCGGCCGGTTGGGTGGCCGACGCGGCGTGGGTCTTGTCCGTCATGAACGCTCCGGGGGTATTGCACGGGCCCGGGCGCAGGCTAGCCGTCAGGCCGTGCGGTGTTTGACCAGGTATTGCCAGGTGAAGCCGGGGAAGGCGAACACCAGCATCATGCAGGCCGTGATGGCGTAGAACTGCCAGCCTTGCGGGAAGGCGTTGCCGAGGCTGGCCTCCACCGCGAAGCCGGCAAGGCCGGCCACCACGTACCACACGATCAGTTCCACCACGCGCAGCCAGAGCGGCTTGCGAGCCCACTTGAGGCCCACCGCCGCAAACAGGCGTTGGTTGACGAACGGCAGGTTGGCACAAACCAGTGCCAGAAAGATGACAAACCAGCCGCCCGCCGAGGAACTCATGATTGCTTGCCTTGTACGATCAGGATGCGAGCGTCGCGCGGATCGCCTGGTAGCACAGGTTCATCAGCGCAGCCGGGAAGATACCCAGCAGGATGACGGCCAGGCCGTTCAGGCTCAGCACCGAGCGCAGGCCCGTCGACGCTTCCAGCGGCTCTTCGCCAACCGGTGCGTCAAAGTACATCAGCTTGACGACGCGCAGGTAGTAGAAGGCGCCGATCAGCGAGAACAGCACCGCCACGATGGCCAGCCAGTTCATGCCGGCCTTCACCACCGCCTGCAGCACGGCCAGCTTGGCGTAGAAGCCCACGGTCGGCGGAATGCCGGCCATCGAGAACATCATCACCAGCATCAGCAGCGCAAACCACGGATGACGACGCGACATGCCCTTCAGATCATCCAGCGTTTCGGCTTCGAAGCCCTTGCGGGTACGGATCAGGATCAGACCGAAGGTGCCGAGCGTGGTCAGCAGGTACGTCACCGAATAGAACATCGACGCGCTGTACGCATCGGCCGCGCCATCCGCCTTGTTGGCCACCACGCCGGATACCATGCCCAGCAGGATGAAGCCCATGTGCGAGATGGTCGAGTAAGCCAGCATCCGCTTCAGGTTGGTCTGCGCGATGGCGGTCAGGTTACCGATCACCAGCGACGCCACCGCCAACACCACCAGCATCGTCTGCCAGTCGCTGGCCAGCGGCAGCAGGCCCTCCACCAGCACGCGCACGATCAGCGCGAACGCGGCAACCTTCGGGCCACCGGCGATCAGCAGCGTCACGGCGGTCGGCGAACCCTGGTAGATGTCCGGGATCCACATGTGGAACGGTGCGGCACCGATCTTGAAGGACAGGCCGGCAACGATGAAGACCACGCCGAATGCCAGCATCGTGGTGTTGACGCGGCCGGACTCAACCACGCGGAACACCTCGCCCAGGTTCAGCGAACCGGTGGCGCCGTACATCATCGACACGCCATAGAGCAGGAAGCCCGATGCCAGCGCGCCCAGCACGAAGTACTTCATGGCCGATTCCGACGTCACGCGCGATTCGCGGCGCAGGGCCACCAGTGCGTACGACGACAGCGACAACAGTTCCAGGCCGAGGTACAGGGTCAGGAAGTTGTTGCCGGTGATCATCACGACCTGACCACCCAACGTGAACAGCGCGAGCATGTAGAACTCGCCAGCGAACATGTCGCGCTCGGCCAGGTAGCTGCGCGTATAGATCAGCGTCAGGAACATGCCGGCGGCGCAGAACGCGGACAGCACGTTGGCCATCGGATCGATCACCACCAGGTTGGCGAACGCGTAGTGCGTCTCGCCACTGGCGGCGTTCATGCCAAACCACACGGTCAGGATCAGGGTGGTCAGCAGCGACAGCGGATACGCCAGGCTCTGACGGCTCTTGCCGCGGGCAAGGTCGATCCAGTTGATCGCCGCAATGGCGATCGCCAGGAAAATGATTGGCGCCACGGGGGCCAGGCTAGTTGACGGTTGCATGTTGATTTCTCTCCCCCGGTTACAGCTTGGACTGTGCCACGTGGGACAGCAGGTTCACCACCGATGCGTGCATCACGTCGGTAAAGGGCTTCGGGTACAGGCCCATGTAAAGCGTCATGATGGCCAGCAGACCCAGCATGAAGAACTCGCGCTTGTTCAGGTCCAGCAGTTCGCGCACGTGCTGGTGCACGACATCGCCGAAGATCACGCGCTTGACCATCCACAGCGAGTACGCCGCGCCGAAGATCAGGGCCGTGGCGGCCAGCAGGCCGATCCAGAAGTTGTACTTCACGGCGCCCAGGATGACCATGAACTCGCCCACGAAGCCCGAGGTGGCCGGCAGGCCGCAGTTGGCCATCGCGAAGAACACCGACAGCGCCGCGAACTTCGGCATCGTGTTCACCACACCGCCGTAATCGGCGATCTGGCGCGAGTGCACGCGGTCATACAGCACGCCGATGCAAAGGAACATGGCGCCCGACACGAAACCGTGCGAGATCATCTGGATGATGCCGCCTTCCACGCCGATGTCGTTGAAGATGAAGAAGCCCAGCGTCACGAAACCCATGTGGGCGATCGACGAATACGCCACCAGCTTCTTCATGTCGGCCTGGACCAGCGCCACGAGGCCGATGTAGATCACGGCGATCAGCGAGATCGTGATGATGAACGGGGCCAGCGTGTGGCTGGCGTCCGGCGCGATCGGCAGCGAGAACCGCAGGAAGCCGTAGGCACCCAGCTTCAGCATGATCGCCGCCAGCACCACGGAACCACCGGTCGGTGCTTCCACGTGGGCGTCCGGCAGCCAGGTATGCACCGGCCACATCGGCACCTTCACCGCGAAGGCCATGAAGAACGCCACGAACAGCGCGACCTGCTCCTGCATCGACAGCTTGGCCTGGTGCCAGCCGAGAATTTCAAACGTGCCGGTCTTGCTGTACAGGTACAGCAGCGCGACCAGGGTCAGCAGCGAGCCCAGCAGCGTGTAGAGGAAGAACTTGAACGCCGCGTACACGCGGTTCGGACCGCCCCAGACGCCGATGATGATGTACATCGGGATCAGCGTGGCCTCGAAGAACACGTAGAACAGCAGACCGTCCAGCGCGCAGAACACGCCGATCATCAGGCCGGACAGGATCATGAACGAGGCCATGTATTCGGCCACGCGGTCGGTGATCACTTCCCAGGCCGAGATGACCACGATCACGTTGATGAACGCGGTCAGCACCACGAACCACATCGAGATGCCGTCGACACCCAGGTGGTACTGGATCTTGAAGCGCTCGATCCAGTCGAATTGCTCGACGAACTGCATGGCCGCGGTGGCCGTGTCGAAGTGGACGACCAGCGGCAGCGTGACGATGAAGCTGGCCAGCGCGCCGAACAGCGCCATCCAGCGGACGTAGCACTTGCTACGATCCGATCCGGACGCGAGGATCAGCAGGCCGAAGGCGATTGGCAGCCAGATTGCGAAAGACAGAACCATTTCTTTGTTTTCCTTACTTGGTGCCTATCACTTGGTGCCTATCACGCCAGTGACCGTCAGCGTCAGGAGCACCAGCATGCCGATAATCATCGCAAAAGCGTAATGGTAGATATAGCCAGACTGCAGGTAGCGGCTGGCGGCGGCAAACGATGCCACCACACGGGCCGAACCGTTGACGAATACGCCGTCGATCAGGCCCTGGTCGCCACCCTTCCACAGGCCGGTACCCAGCAGACGCGCACCGCGGGCGAATACGACCTGGTTGATGGCGTCCATGTAGTATTTGTTGTCCAGCAGCTTGTACAGGCCCGAGAAACGTTGCTTGATGGCTTCGGGGATATCCGGGCGCTTCATGTAGAAGAACCAGGACAGCACCACGCCGGCGATGGCCAGCCACAACACGGGGGTCGTCAGCGAGTGGAGCGCCATCGGCACCCAGCCGTGGAAGGCTTCCTTCAGCTCTTCCATCGCGTGGTGATTCTCGCCCACGAAGATCACTTCCTTGAACGCCACGCCGTGCTTGAAGAAGTCACCGAACAGCATCGGCTCGATGGCGATGGCACCGATGATCACCGACGGGATCGCCAGCAGCACCAGCGGCAGGGTCACCACCCACGGCGACTCATGCGGCTTTTCGCCCGGGGCCAGACCGTGGTGATGGTCGTCACCGTGCGATTCCTCTTCTTCCTCGTGGTGATCGTGGTGGAGGTGCGGCTTGCCGAAGCGCTCTTCACCATGGAACACCAGGAAGTACATGCGGAACGAGTAGAACGCGGTCACGAACACACCGGCCAGCACCGCGAAGTAGGCGAAGCCCGAACCGGCGATGTGGGATTCGGCCACGGCCTCGATGATCGAGTCCTTGGAGTAGAAACCCGCGAAGAACGGCGTGCCGATCAGGGCCAGCGAGCCGACCAGCGACGTGATCCACGTGATCGGCATGTACTTGCGCAGGCCACCCATGTTGCGGATGTCCTGATCATGGTGCATGCCAATGATCACCGAGCCGGCGCCGAGGAACAGCAGTGCCTTGAAGAACGCGTGCGTCATCAGGTGGAACACGGCCACCGAGTAGGCCGACGCGCCCAGTGCCACCGTCATGTAGCCGAGCTGCGACAGCGTCGAGTAAGCCACCACGCGCTTGATGTCGTTCTGGATGATGCCCAGGAAGCCCATGAACAGGGCCGTGATGGCACCGATTACCAGCACGAAGGACAGCGCGGTATCCGACAGCTCGAACAGCGGCGACATGCGCGCCACCATGAAGATGCCGGCGGTCACCATCGTGGCCGCGTGGATCAGTGCGGAAATCGGGGTCGGGCCTTCCATCGAGTCAGGCAGCCACACGTGCAGCGGGAATTGCGCCGACTTGCCCATCGCGCCGATGAACAGGCAGATGCACGCCACCGTCAGCATCATCCAGTCCGTGCCTGGGAACACGACCGTCGCCAGGTTCTCGCGGGCGGCAAACACGTCCGAGTAGTTCATGCTGCCGCTGTAGGCCAGCAGCAGGCCGATACCGAGGATGAAGCCGAAGTCACCCACGCGGTTGACCAGGAATGCCTTCAGGTTGGCGAAGATCGCCGTCGGGCGGGTGTACCAGAAGCCGATCAGCAGGTACGACACCAGGCCCACCGCTTCCCAGCCGAAGAACAGCTGCAGGAAGTTGTTGCTCATCACCAGCATCAGCATCGAGAAGGTGAAGAGCGAGATGTAGGCGAAGAAACGGTTGTAGCCGTGGTCCCCTTGCATGTAGCCGACGGTGTAGATGTGCACCATCAGCGATACGAAGGTCACGACCACCATCATCATCGCGGTCAGGGAATCGACCAGGAAGCCGACTTCCATCTTCAGGCTGCCGATCGCCATCCATTCATAGACGGTGCCGTTGTAGCTGGCGCCATCCATCACATCGCGCAGCACCAGCAGCGACAACACGAAGGAGATGGCGACACCAAGGATCGTCGCCGAGTGGGCCACGATCCGGCCGCCGCGCGACTCCGAGGAAAACGAGCCGAAGAACTTGGTACCGAACAGACCGGCTATCGCGGCGCCGGCGAGCGGCGCCAGCGAAATCGCCAGCAGCAGGTTGGGGTTGAGCGTGGTTGCCATAGGACGCTTATTGGTGTGCGATCGGGGTACGGTCTTGGGTCTTTGCGTAGTCGGTCATGGATCAGCCCTTGAGGGTATCCATGTCGTCCACATTGATCGTGTCCAGGTTACGGAACAGCACGACCAGGATTGCCAGACCGATTGCCGATTCGGCGGCGGCCACCGTGAGGATGAAGAAAACGAAAACCTGTCCGGCCAGATCGCCCATGTAGTGCGAGAAGGCCACGAAGTTGATATTCACCGCAAGCAGCATCAGTTCGAGCGCCATCAGCAGCACGATCACGTTCTTGCGGTTCAGGAAAATGCCGACGATGCTGATCGCAAACAGGATCGCACCGAGCACGAGGAAGTGGGCGAGAGAGAGCACAGCGTTATTCTCCGGGCTTAGTTCTTATTGGCGGCTGCCGTGGCATCCGCTTCGGCCCGGCCCTCGGCCGGCATGCTCACGATGCGCACGCGGTCATCGCGGCGGGTACGCAACTGGCGCGACACGTCCTGTGCCTTGACGTCCTTGCGGCGGCGCAGGGTCAGCGCCACGGCGGCGATGATCGCCACCAGCAGGATGATGCCGGCCACTTCGAACGCGTAGACGTAATCCGAATAGATCACCTTGCCCAGCGCGCCGGTGTTCGAGTAGTTCGGGTCCTGCGAGCCGGCGGGCAGCGCGGCTGCCGTGGTGCCGATGAAATTGCGCACCAGCACGATCGCCATTTCCGCGATGATCAGCGCGCCGACCACCGAGGCCAGCGGCACGTAGGTCCAGAAGTCGCGGCGCAGGTGCTCGATGTCGATATCGATCATCATCACCACGAACAGGAACAGCACCATCACGGCACCGACGTAGACCAGCACGAGCAGGATGGCGAGGAACTCCGCCTTCAGGATCATCCAGATGGCCGCGGCGGTGAAGAACGCCAGGACGAGGAACAGTGCGGAATGCACCGGGTTCTTTGCCGTGATGACTTTCAGTGCGGAGAGCACCAGCACCAACGCAAAGGCATAGAAGATGGCGGTCGTGAGTTCCATGGTCCCTATCGGATCCTCTTTGGTGCCGCACGCCACGGGTCACCCGCCTGGGTGGCCCGCTTCTGCTGCGGCATCCTTCTGTTGGCCCTTGTTCAGGGCCGATTCAAATTCATTTGGGCGACGGGCACCTGGCCCGACACCCGCCCTGCTTAGCGGTACTTGGCGTCCGCTGCCTTGGCCGCGGCGATCTGCGGCTCATAGCGGTCGCCAACGGCCAGCAGCATGTCCTTGGTGAAGTACAGGTCGCCGCGCTTCTCGCCGTGGTACTCGAGAATGTGCGTCTCGACGATGGCGTCGACCGGGCAAGCCTCTTCGCAGAAGCCGCAGAAAATGCACTTGGTCAGGTCGATGTCGTAGCGCGTGGTGCGGCGGGTGCCGTCATTGCGCGCGTCCGATTCGATCGTGATGGCCATCGCCGGGCACACCGCTTCACACAGCTTGCATGCGATGCAACGCTCTTCCCCATTGGGGTAGCGACGCAGTGCGTGCAGGCCGCGGAAACGCGGTGACATCGGCGTCTTCTCTTCCGGGAACTGGACGGTGATCTTGCGCGCGAAGAGATAGCGGCCGGTCAGCGCCATACCCTTGAAGAGTTCCTTCAGGAGCAGGCTGTTGAAGAAGTCCTTGATGGCGGTCAGCATGACGATTGCTTCCTAAATATTTCCGCGCGGTGCGCCCTGCCACTGCAGTGGCGCACCGTCGCCTGGCCTTTTAGTGCCAGATGTTCCACGGCGACTTGATCCAGATCGCCACAATGATCAGCCAGCCCACGGTCAGCGGAATGAAAATCTTCCAGCCCAGACGCATGATCTGGTCATAGCGATAGCGCGGGAACGATGCGCGGATCCAGATGAATACCGACAACAGCAGGAAAACCTTGATCAGCAGCCAGAAGAAGCCCGGAATCGCGTTGGTCAGCGCGCTCGAGAACGGCGGCGCCCATCCACCCAGGAACATCAGCGCGGTCATCGTGGAGATGACGATCATGTTGATGTATTCGGCCAGGAAGAACAGCGCGAAGCCCATGCCCGAGTACTCGATCATGTGACCGGCCACGATTTCCGATTCGCCTTCCACCACGTCAAACGGGTGACGGTTGGTTTCGGCCACGCCGGAGATGAAGTACACGCCGAACATCGGCAGCAGCGGCAGCCAGTTCCACGACAGGATGTTGATGCCCATGTTGGCGAAGTAGCCGGTGTTCTGGCCGTTCACGATCGCCGACAGGTTCAGGCTGCCCGCCACCATCAGCACGGTCACCAGCGCGAAGCCCATGGCGATTTCATACGACACCATCTGTGCCGCGGCGCGCATGGCGCCGATGAAGGCGTACTTGGAGTTCGAGGCCCAGCCGGCCAGGATCACGCCGTAGACGCCCACGGAGCTGATCGCCATCACATACAGCAGACCGGCGTTCACGTCGGCCATCACCACTTCGGCCTGGAACGGAATCACCGCCCAGATCGCCACGGCGGGCATCAGCACCATCAGCGGGGCCACCAGGTACATGCCCCGGCTGACCTGCGTCGGCATCATGACTTCCTTGAGCAGCAGCTTCAGCACGTCGGCGATCGGCTGCAGCAGCCCCAGCGGGCCCACGCGATTCGGGCCGATCCGGACGTGCATCCAGCCAATCAGCTTGCGCTCCCACAAAATCAGGTAGGCCACGCACAGCAGCAGCGGCACCACAATGACCACGGCGCGGATGAGAATCCACAGCGGCGTCCATACGCCGCCGAAGATGGCCTGTCCTTGCGAGGTAATCCAGTCGATCATGTTGCTTTCTCGCTCTTCTTATGCGGTGGCCGCCGACGTTGCCGCAGCGGTATTGCCACCCGGCAGTTCGATGGCTTTCTCAACGGTGACGTTGCCGAACAGTGCGCCCAGGCTGGCGGCCGCGACGGTCGCGGCCGGCACGCGCACGGTGTTGGCCGGCAGCGTCGCCTCCAGGGCAGCCGGCAGCACTACGCTACCCTCGCCTTGCGTCACGCGCACCGGGTCGCCCGCTTGCACGCCCAGCTTGCCGAACAGGTCCGAAGACAGCGAGACCTGCAGCGCGCGGCGCGCGGCGGCGGTCAACTGCAGCGAATCTGCGCGGCGCACGATCGGGTCGGCATGGTAGATCGGCACGTCGGCGATGCGTTCGATACCGTTGGCGACGGCAGCCGTCACGCGGATCGGGGCATCGGTGGCGTTGTTCAGTTGTGCGGCCAGCGGCTTGGCCAGTACTTCGTCGCGCACGGCTTCGGCCGTGTCGAAGTCGAAGCCTGGCACGTCCAGCAGGTTGCCCAGCACGCGCAGCACCTTCCAGGCCGGACGCGATTCACCCAGCGCACGGACCACGCCGTTGAAGCTTTGCGGCTTGCCTTCGGCGTTGACGAAGGTGCCGGCAGTTTCCGTGAACGGCGTCACCGGCAGGATCACGTCGGCGTACTGCATGGCCGCTTCCGAGCGGAACGGCGACAGCACGACCACGGTACCTGCCTGGTTCAGCGCGGCCAGCGCCTTGCGGGCGTCGGCGGTGTCGAACTCGGGCTCGGCATTCAGCACGATGTAGGCGCGGCGCGGCGCATCCAGCATGGCTTGCGCATTGGCGCCGCCATTCTGCGGCAGCGCGCCGGCAATGTAGCCGCCCACGGTGTTGGCCGCTTCGGTCAGGAAGCCCAGCGTGGCGCCCGTTTCCGTGGCGATCCACTGAGCCAGTGCATGCAGCGCGGAGAATTGCGGGTGACGCACAGCCTCGTTGCCGAGGAACACCGCGCGGCGCTCGCCCGACAACAGCGCATCGGCAACCACCTTCGCGGCGTTGCCACCGTCGACGCCATCGGTGCCGGCCGGAGCGGCCACGCCCTTGGCAGTGGCCACGGCGCGGGCCACACCGGCCAGCGCGGCAGTCCAGCCGGACGGGGCCACGTCGATGCGTGCGGCCAGCGGCATCAGCAGGTCTTCGCCACCGGTGCCCAGGACGGCCACACGGGCGCCCTTCTTGCCAGCCTGGCGCAGACGCGAGGCCAGCAGCGGATGATCCTTGCGCAGCGAGGAGCCGATCACCAGCACGCGTTGCAGCGTGGTGACATCAGCCACCGGCATGCCCAGCCACGGCGCGCCCTTCAGGGCTGCCGAGAAATCGGTCTGGCGCAGGCGGAAGTCGATATTGTCGCTGCCGATGCCACGCACCAGCTTGCCCAGCAGGTACAGCTCTTCCAGCGTGCTGTGCGGGCTGGCCAGCGCGGCGATCTGGTCGGCGCCATGATCACGCTTGATGCTGGCCAGGCCGTTGGCCACATATTCCAGCGCGGTCTGCCAGTCGGATTCCATCCATTCGCCACCCTGCTTCAGCAGCGGACGCGTCAGGCGGTCCGGGCTGTTCAGGCCTTCATAGGCGAAGCGGTCCTTGTCCGACAGCCAGCATTCGTTGACGTCCTCGTTTTCCAGCGGCACCACGCGCATCACGCGCTGGTTCTTGGTCTGGACCACCAGGTTGGCGCCAAGGCCATCGTGCGGCGACACCGACTTGCGGCGGGCCAGCTCCCACGTACGGGCCGAGTAGCGGAACGGCTTGCTGGTCAGCGCACCGACCGGGCACAGGTCGATCATGTTGCCGGACAGTTCCGAATCCACGGTCTGGCCGACGAACGTCGTGATTTCCGAGTGCTCGCCGCGGTTCAGCATGCCCAGCTCCATCACGCCGGCCACTTCCTGGCCAAAGCGCACGCAGCGGGTGCAGTGGATGCAGCGGGTCATCTCCTCCATGGAGATCAGCGGGCCCACGTTCTTGTGGAACACCACACGCTTCTCTTCCTTGTAGCGCGATTCCGACGCACCGTAGCCCACGGCCAGATCCTGCAGCTGGCATTCGCCGCCCTGATCGCAGATCGGGCAGTCGAGCGGGTGGTTGATCAGCAGGAATTCCATCACGGACTTCTGGGCCTTGACGGCCTTTTCGGAGTTCGTGAAGACCTTCATGCCGGGCGTCACCGGGGTGGCGCAGGCGGGGAGCGCCTTGGGCGCCTTTTCCACTTCAACCAGGCACATGCGGCAGTTCGCCGCGATGGACAGTTTGCGGTGGTAGCAGAAATGGGGGATGTAGGTGCCCAGCTTGCGGGCGGCTTCCATCACGAGGCTGCCTTCCGCAACCTCTACCTTCTTGCCGTCGATCTCGAGTTCAACCATGTTCTGCCACGCTTCAGGAATGGGCCGGGACCATGCACTGCTTGTGTTCGACGTGATACTCGAACTCTTTCCAGTAGTGCTTGAGCATGCCGCGTACCGGCATCGCCGCGGCATCGCCGAGCGCGCAAATCGTGCGACCCATGATGTTTTCCGCGACGTTATTGAGCAGGTCCAGGTCTTCCTGGCGGCCTTCTCCGTGTTCAATGCGATTGACCATGCGATAGAGCCAGCCGGTGCCTTCCCGGCACGGCGTGCACTGGCCGCACGATTCTTCAAAGTAGAAATACGACAGGCGCAGCAGCGAGCGGACCATGCAACGCGTCTCGTCCATGACGATCACGGCGCCCGAGCCCAGCATCGAACCGGCCTTGGCGATCGAGTCGTAGTCCATGTCGGACGCCATCATCATGTCGCCCGGCACCACCGGCGCGGACGAACCGCCCGGGATCACGGCCTTGATACGCTTGCCGCCGCGCATGCCGCCAGCCAGTTCCAGCAGCGTCGAGAACGGCGTGCCCAGCGGAATCTCGTAGTTGCCCGGACGCTCGATGTCACCCGAGATCGAGAAGATCTTGGTGCCACCGTTGTTCGGCTTGCCCATCTTGAGATAGTTGTCCGGGCCCACTTCCAGCAGGAAGGGCACCGCGGCAAACGTCTCGGTGTTGTTGATCGTGGTCGGCTTGCCGTACAGGCCGAAGCTGGCCGGGAACGGCGGCTTGAAGCGCGGCTGGCCTTTCTTGCCTTCCAGCGATTCCAGCAGCGCGGTTTCCTCGCCGCAGATGTAGGCGCCATAGCCGTGATGCGCGTGCAGCTGGAAGTTGAAGCCCGAACCGAGGATGTTGTCACCCAGGAAGCCGGCCGCGCGCGCTTCTTCGAGGGCTTCCTCGAAGATCTTGTATTCGTTCCAGATTTCGCCGTGGATGTAGTTGTAGCCCACGGTGATACCCATCGCATACGCGCCGATGGCCATGCCTTCGATCAGCGAATGCGGGTTGTAGCGGATGATGTCGCGATCCTTGAATGTGCCGGGCTCGCCTTCGTCCGTGTTGCAGACCAGGTACTTCTGGCCCGGGAACGTACGCGGCATGAAGCTCCACTTCAGGCCGGTCGGGAAACCCGCGCCGCCGCGGCCGCGCAGACCGGACGCCTTGACGTCGGCGATCACCTGCTCGGGCGGAATCTTTTCCGTCAGGATGCGGCGCAGCTGCTTGTAGCCGCCGCGCTTGACGTAGTCTTCCAGGTGCCAGTTCTTGCCGTCCAGGCCAGCCAGGATCAGCGGCTTGATGTGACGGTCGTGCAGAGAGGTCATGTTACTTGTCCCCCTTGGCGGCGGCTTCGGCCTTGAGCTCGTCGACCAGGGCGTCGAGTTTGGCGTCGCTCATGAAGCTGCACATGCGGGTGTTGTTGACGATCATCACCGGTGCGTCGCCGCATGCGCCCATGCACTCGCCCTCTTTCAGGGTGAAGCAACCGTCCGCGGTGGTTTCGTTGTAGTCGATACCGAGCTTGCGTTTCAGGTATTCGCCAGCCCGCTCGCCGCCGGACAGCGCGCACGGCAGGTTGGTACAGACGGTGAGCTTGTACTTGCCCACCGGCTTGGTGTCATACATGTTGTAGAACGTGGCCACCTCTTCCACCCACACGGGCGGCATTTCCAGGTAGCTGGCGACGAACTGCATGACTTCGGGGGAAACCCAACCCACCTCGCCCTGTGCCACGGCGAGTGCCGCCATCACGGCCGACTGTTTCTGGTCGGTCGGATACTTCGCGATCGCGCGATCGATTTCCTTGAGAGCTTCTGCTGATAGCATGGTCATTGCAGTAATACGGCGGACGCCGCGCGCCTTGCGCGCACCCCCGCTGGTTTTGCAGCCGTCGCTGCCTTGTTCCGCCGGCAAGTTGCACAGCAACCCTTGCCGGTTCGTCGCAGGCATCGCCTGCCGCCCCCGTCACCAGCGGGGCCGGCCGAACAGGCCCGGATCGTCGTCCGGGCGACGGCCATCAGGAGACACCATCCAATGGCCTGGTGTCTCTCTCTGGTTTAACGGTCGATCTCGCCGAAAACGATGTCCTGCGTACCAATGATCGTGACCGCGTCCGCAATCATGTGACCCTTGGCCATTTCGTCGAGCGCGGCCAGGTGGACGAAGCCCGGAGCACGGATCTTCAGGCGGTACGGCTTGTTCGCGCCATCGGAGATCGCATAGATGCCGAACTCGCCCTTCGGATGTTCCACCGCCGCGTAAGCCTCACCGGCCGGCACGTGGATGCCTTCGGTGAACAGCTTGAAGTGGTGGATCAGTTCTTCCATGTTGGACTTCATGTCCACCCGCGACGGCGGCGCCACCTTGTGGTTCTCGGTGATCACCGGGCCCGGGTTGCGACGCAGCCAGTCCACACACTGCTTGATGATGCGGTTCGACTGGCGCATTTCTTCCACGCGCACCAGGTAACGCGAGTAGCAGTCGCCGGCCGTACCGACGGGGATGTCGAAGTCGACCTTGTCGTAGACCTCGTACGGCTGCTTCTTGCGCAGATCCCATTCGATGCCCGAGCCGCGCAGCATTGGGCCGGTAAAGCCCATCTGCAGCGCACGTTCCGGGCTGACCACGCCGATATCGACCAGACGTTGCTTCCAGATACGGTTATCGGTCAGCAGCGTCTCATATTCATCGACATACGTCGGGAACCGGTTCGTGAAGTCCTCGATGAAGTCCAGCAGCGAGCCCGAACGCGCTTCGTTCATGACCTTGATGGCACGCTCGTTGTGGATCTTGGACGCACGGTATTGCGGCATTGTGTCCGGCAGGTCGCGGTACACGCCGCCCGGACGATAGTAAGCCGCGTGCATGCGCGCACCGGACACCGCCTCGTACATGTCGAACATGTCCTCGCGCTCACGGAACGCATAGAGGAACACCGCCATCGCGCCCACGTCCAGCGCGTGCGAACCGATCCACATCAGGTGGTTCAGCAGACGGGTGATTTCGTCGAACATCACGCGGATGTACTGCGCGCGGACCGGCACCTCGAGGCCCAGCAGGCGCTCGATCGCCATCACGTAAGCGTGCTCGTTCACCATCATCGACACATAGTCGAGACGGTCCATGTAGGGGACGTTCTGAATCCAGGTCTTCTGCTCGGCCAGCTTTTCCGTGGCGCGGTGCAGCAGGCCGATATGCGGGTCGGCGCGCTGAATGACTTCGCCGTCCAGCTCAAGCACCAGGCGCAGCACGCCGTGTGCTGCCGGGTGTTGGGGACCGAAGTTGAGGGTGTAGTTCTTGATATCTGCCATGACGCGATCTCAGTGCTGCGTGCCGCCGTAGTTATCCTCGCGAATTACGCGGGGCGTAATCTCGCGCGGCTCGATCGTCACCGGCTGGTAGATGACCCGCTTCTGTTCCGGGTCGTAGCGCATCTCGACGAAACCGGAAACCGGGAAGTCCTTGCGGAACGGATGGCCGACGAAACCGTAGTCGGTCAGGAGGCGGCGAAGATCGGGGTGCCCTTCGAACACGATGCCGTAGAAATCGAAAGCTTCACGCTCGAACCAGTTGACCGCGTTCCAGACGTCGATCACGGACGGCAGCACCGGAAAATCGTCATCCGGCGCGAACACACGTACGCGCAGGCGCCAGTTATGCTTCAGCGACAGCAGGTGCGACACCGCCGCGAAGCGCAGGCCGTCCCAGCTACCTTCCGCATAATCGGAATAGTCCACGCCGCAGAGGTCGATCAGCTGTTCGAAATGCAGCGACGGATCGTCGCGCAGCAGGCGGGCGGTTTCGAGATAGTCATCGGCCTTGACGATCAACGTCAGTTCGCCGGTGGCCTCGATCAGATTCTGCACGCGCTTGCCGAGAACCTTCTCGAGCGCGGCCTTGAGGGTGTCGAGGGTCGCCATGTCAGCCCTTGCGCGCGATGGTGTTGGTACGCTTGATCTTGTTCTGGAGCTGGATCACGCCGTAGATCAGCGCTTCCGCCGTCGGCGGGCAGCCCGGAACATAGATGTCGACCGGCACGATACGGTCGCAACCGCGCACCACCGAGTACGAGTAGTGATAGTAGCCGCCGCCATTGGCGCACGAGCCCATCGAGATCACCCAGCGCGGCTCGGCCATCTGGTCGTAGACCTTGCGCAGCGCGGGCGCCATCTTGTTGCACAGCGTGCCGGCCACGATCATCACGTCCGACTGACGCGGCGACGGGCGGAAAATCACGCCGAAGCGGTCCATGTCGTAGCGCGCGGCGCCAGCATGCATCATTTCCACGGCACAGCAGGCCAGGCCAAACGTCATCGGCCAGAGCGAGCCCGTGCGGGTCCAGTTGATCAGCTTGTCAGCGGTAGTCGTGACAAAGCCTTCGTTGAGAACGCCTTCGATTGCCATTTCACATCACTCCCAATCGAGCGCGCCCTTTTTCCAGATGTAGACGAAGCCCACGATGAATTCCAGCAGAAACACGCCCATGGCGATGAATCCCGGCCATCCCATGTCCTTGAGGGCAACGCCCCAGGGAAACAGGAAAGCAGTTTCGAGATCGAACAGGATAAAGAGGATGGCGATGAGGTAATAGCGCACGTCGAACTTCATGCGCGCGTCCTCGAACGCTTCGAAGCCGCACTCGTAGGGCGACAGCTTCGCAGTATCAGGATTGTTGGGACCGAGTATCCGACCAATGGACATCAGCGCTACACCGAGCACGATGCCAAAGAGGATAAAGATGAGGACGGGGAAGTAGGCTTCGAGTGTCAAGGTACGGCCAGCCTTATCTGGAATGTTGTCAACAGCACCAGCTGAAGCGGCGTCCTGTTGCCCACCCCAAGCGCCATTCCGTCGAAGCTACGGCGCCGCCTTGCGGACTGCCGGAGTCGCGTTCGGGAACATTGGCCAGGGGCATGTGCCACAACGGACTCCGATCAAGTTGTTTGGTGCCGACGGCGAGACTCGAACTCGCACAGCTTTCGCCACTACCCCCTCAAGATAGCGTGTCTACCAATTTCACCACGTCGGCTGGGGGAGAAACAATATTGCCTTGCGCCAGGTTTTTACACCTTCCGCGACCTGCTCAAAGGAGTCTGTCCTTCGCTCAGGCCCCGTCGCTGGGGAATCGTTTCAAGCCTTGCATTCTAACCCATGATCCCGGATTTGTTCAATGCACAACTGCAAATAAACTCAGGAATCAGCGGTATCGCAGGCGGATTATTTCGGAACGGCAGGGGCAGCGGGAGCCGAAGCTGCGGCCGCCGCGGCAGGCGCGGAAGCACCGGCCGGAGCCGGCGCCGGAGCCGACTGTTGCGCGGCGCCCATCACGCCCAGCGATGCGCTCGGCTTGTAGTTGCCCAGCAGCGTCAGACCGAGCGTGCAGACAAAGAACAACGACGCCAGCACAGCCGTGGTACGCGACAGAAAGTTGGCCGAACCGGATGCGCCGAACAGGCTGCCGGAAGCGCCCGAGCCAAACGCGGCGCCTACATCGGCGCCCTTGCCATGCTGCAGCAGGACAAGGCCGATCACGCCAAGTGCGGACAGGACCTGCACGATTACCAACAAAGTCTTGAAGATTGCCATTTGGTTAAATTCGTTTCGAACTTGCCTGATCAGACGATCGGAACCGGCATTCAGGCGTTGCCGATCGCGAGGAAATCATCCGCCTTCAACGAAGCGCCTCCAATCAGGCCCCCGTCGATATCGGACATGGAAAACAGTTCGGTGGCGTTGTCGGGCTTGACGCTGCCGCCGTACAGGATGGCCATGCGCTGCGCCACACCGGCATCCTTTGCCGCCACCTGACCGCGCAGGAATGCGTGCACCGCCTGCGCCTGCGCACTGGTCGCGGTCTTGCCGGTACCGATGGCCCAGACAGGTTCATAGGCCAGAACAATCCGACCAAGCTGCTCGATAGACAGCGCATCCAGAACAGCCTGCAACTGACGGCCCACAACCGCTTCGGTCTGCCCCGCCTCGCGTTCGGCCAGCGTCTCGCCGACGCAGACCACCGGCACGATACCGAATTCGAGCGCGCGCAGCGCTTTGGCGGCAACCGTCGCATCCGACTCGCCATGATAGGTGCGGCGCTCCGAGTGACCGACCAGCGCATACGCGCAGCCGAACTCGCCGAGCATCGATGCCGCCACCTCGCCGGTAAAGGCGCCACGGGCCTCGGCCGAAACATCCTGGGCACCCCAGGCCACTTGCGCACCGGACAACAGCGTCTGGCACTGGGCAAGATAGGGGAATGGGACACAAACCGCCAGCTTCGCGCGGGACGACACCGCCTTGATACCCTCCAGCAGTGCCGCGTTGGCGACCAGGCTGCCGTGCATCTTCCAGTTGCCGATGACCAGCTTTTGTCTCACAAGGGCCCCCTTTCGATCAAACCCGCTATTGTAGCGCGGGGCCCGGGGGTCCGCCACAACGGGCGGACATTTGCATACAGCCAGTGGCCCACCACCCACACCCGGCGACCGCCAGCAACCACCGGCAACCACCGGCGATGGCAGCGGCCACGTCTGTCTGTTGCCGGTTACCAGGTCAGTACGATCTTGCCGATATGCTCGCTCGACTCCATCAGGCGATGAGCGTCCGCAGCCTGAGCGGCCGGAAACACCTGATGAATCACAGGCTTGATCTTGCCGGCGGCCAGCAGCGGCCAGACGTTCTTGTACAGCGCCTGCGCAATGGCACCCTTGAACGATGCCGGACGCGGCCGCAGCGTGGAGCCAGTGATCGTGATGCGACGGCGCAGGACGTCGCCGAGCGGGATCTCCGCCTTGGCGCCACCCAGCAACGCGATGATGACGATGCGGCCGTCATCGGCAATGCACGACAGCTCACGCGCCAGATAGGAACCCGCCACCATGTCGAGGATCACGTCCACGCCACGCCCTTCGGTCAGCGCCTTGACCTCGGCCGCGAAATCCTGGGTCTTGTAGTTGATGGCGCGATCGGCGCCGAGCGACTCGCAGGCCTTGCATTTTTCATCGCTGCCCGCGGTCACAAAGACCTTGAAGCCCATCGCCTTGGCGATCTGGATCGCGGTCGTACCGATGCCGCTCGAGCCCCCCTGGATCAGAAGCGTCTCATCGGCGCCGCGAGGGCCCTTGCCGAGCTGACCACGGTCGAACACATTGCTCCACACCGTAAAGAAAGTTTCAGGCAATGCCGCAGCCTCGATATCGGTCAGTCCGGCCGGCACTGGCAGGCACTGCGCCACAGGCGCGGTGCACAGTTCCGCGTAGCCGCCGCCTTGCACGAGCGCACAGACACGGTCGCCCACCTTGAGGCCGAAACGGTTGTCCGCATGCAACAAGTCACCGCCGACCACCACGCCAGCCACTTCCAGACCCGGCAGATCGGACGCGCCCGGCGGCACGGGATAGTTGCCGGTGCGCTGGAACACATCAGGACGATTCACGCCGGCAGCCGCCACGCGAATCAGGATCTCGCCCGCCTTCGCCTCGGGGTCCGGGCGCTGCGTTTCCCGCAGGACTTCCGGCGCGCCGTATTCGCGGATCTCGATGGCTTTCATGATGACTCCTCATTAATGTCGTGCATTGCCCGGCGTGCGACACGCGCCGCACGCGATGGAATGTCCGGCAGTGTAAACAAAAAAGCGGCTGGACATCGCCAGCCGCTTTTTGTACTGCGGTACTACCAGATGCACGCCTCGCGGCGTGCAACGTTCAGCTTATTGCTGGTCCGTCGAGGTCGGTGCCGCCGGGGCTGCCGGGGCGTCGGCGTGGACGATCGGGCTGATGCTGCCACCCTCTTCGGCCAGCGCTGCCTTCAGCGACAGACGCAGACGACCCTTCTCATCGGCCTGGATCAGCTTCACGCGCACGTGCTGGCCTTCCTTCAGCCAGTCCTTGATGTCTTTGACGCGTTCATTGACGATCTCGGAAATATGCAGCAGGCCATCCTTGCCCGGCAGGATGTTCACGATGGCGCCGAAGTCCAGCAGCTTCAGCACGGTACCGTTGTAGATCTTGCCCACTTCGGCTTCCGCGGTGATGCCCTCGATGCGGCGCTTGGCTTCGGCCATGCCATCCGTGGAGGTCGACGCGATCGTGATCGTGCCGTCTTCCTGGATGTCGATGGTCGTGCCGGTTTCCTTGGTCAGCGCCTGGATGGTCGAACCGCCCTTGCCGATGACTTCGCGGATCTTGTCCGGATGAATCTTCATCGTGATCATGCGCGGTGCGTGTGCCGACAGTTCGGTACGCGCGTGGCCCATCGCTTCCTGCATCTTGCCCAGGATGTGGATACGGCCTTCGCGGGCTTGCGCCAGCGCAACCTGCATGATTTCCTTGGTGATGCCCTGGACCTTGATGTCCATTTGCAGCGCGGTGATACCGGAGTCGGTACCCGCCACCTTGAAGTCCATGTCACCCAGGTGATCTTCGTCACCCAGGATGTCGGTCAGCACGGCAAACTTGTTGCCTTCCAGGATCAGGCCCATGGCCACGCCGGCCACGTGCGCCTTCACCGGAACGCCGGCGTCCATCAGTGCCAGGCAGCCGCCGCAGACGGAAGCCATCGACGACGAGCCGTTCGATTCGGTGATTTCCGACACCAGACGGATCGTGTACGCAAACTCGTCATCCTTCGGCAGCACCGGGATCAGCGCGCGCTTGGCCAGACGGCCGTGACCGATTTCACGACGCTTCGGGCTGCCCACGCGGCCCGTTTCGCCGGTCGCGAACGGAGGCATGTTGTAGTGAAGCATGAAGCGGTCGCGGTATTCGCCGGCCAGTGCGTCGATGATCTGCTCGTCGCTCTTGGTGCCGAGCGTGGCCACCACCAGCGCCTGGGTCTCACCACGCGTGAACAGCGCCGAGCCGTGGGCGCGCGGCAGCACCGACGAACGGATCTCGATCGGGCGCACCGTGCGCGTGTCGCGGCCATCGATACGCGGCTCGCCCGCCAGGACCTGGCCACGCACGATCTTCGCTTCCAGGTCGAACATGATGTTGCCGACTTCCACCTTGTCGGCTTCGACACCAGCCGCTGCCAAAGCAGCCATCACGTTGGCGGACACGTCCTTCAGCTTCTGGCTGCGAGCCGACTTCTGGCGCAGCTGATAGGCTTCCTGCAGCAGGGGCAGCGCAACTTCGGTGACCTTGGCGATCAGCGATTCGTTCTTGGCGGCCGGAGCCCAGTCCCACTCCGGCTTGCCGCCGTCGCGCACCAGGTCGTGGATCGCGTTGATGGCGATCTGCATCTGCTCATGGCCGTAGACGACAGCGCCCAGCATCACGTCTTCCGACAGCTGGTTGGCTTCCGATTCCACCATCAGCACGGCACGCTCGGTGCCGGCGACCACGAGGTCCAGGTCCGAGGTGGCGATCTGCGAGCGGGTCGGGTTCAGCAGGTACTGACCATCCTTGTAGCCAACTCGCGCGGCGCCCACCGGGCCGCTGAACGGAATACCCGACACGGCCAGCGCGGCGGATGCGCCGATCAGCGCGGGAATGTCGGCAGGAACTTCCGGATTGATCGACAGCACGTGCACCACCACCTGGACTTCGTTGTAGAAGCCTTCCGGGAAGAGCGGACGCAGCGGACGGTCGATCAGGCGCGAGGTCAGCGTCTCGTTTTCCGACGGACGGCCTTCACGCTTGAAGAAGCCACCGGGGATCTTGCCGGCAGCGTAGGTTTTTTCGATGTAGTCGACGGTCAGCGGGAAGAAATCCTGGCCCGGCTTCGGGTTCTTGGCAGCCACCACGGTGGCCAGCACCACGGTGTCTTCCACGTCGACGATCACAGCACCACCCGCCTGGCGGGCGACTTCGCCGGTTTCCATGCGGACCGTGTGCTGGCCCCATTGGAATTCCTTGACGATCTTATTGAACATGGTCATGAGCGTTCCTTGATTCATGCATGCAGGCCGCATACACATGCGGCCTTGCCACGCCTGCGCTCGCAGCGGCAGGCGAACTGCCGGATTTGTCCCGGTCCGCAGTCTCAGGGAAGTGCTATGCCATTCCATCGCGCCACCGTCAGAGTAACGATGCAGCACGCGATGGAATGACACAAAACCCCGGTTCCTTGGCCGGCTCCGGTGTCACAGAGCGATAAAGAGCGAGGTAAATTACTCCGTTACACGTCGTGGCGCAACGGGCGTCAGGGCGGAGTCGCCCGGACAGCATAGTGAAGCAAACATCACAACCAACAATGATCCGGCGCGGGAAACATCGGACCAGAAAAGCAAAATGCCTGCCTCAGCAATGCTGACGCAGGCATCGTGGCCTCACGGGAAATCGCGCAGAAACAGCTTGTGCAGGATTCGTGCTGCCATCCGCAGACCTTACTTGCGCAGGCCCAGCTTTTCGATCAGGGCGCGGTAACGGTCAGCGTCGCTGGCCTTGAGGTAGTCCAGCAGGCGACGACGACGGCTCACCATGCGCAGCAGACCGCGGCGGCTGTGGTGATCCTTCATGTTGGCCTTGAAGTGCGGGGTCAGTTCGTTGATGCGGGTGGTCAGCAGAGCGACCTGGACTTCGGGGCTACCCGTGTCATTGGTGCCGCGGGCGAACTGCTTGATAACTTCCGACTTGTTGATATCGGCAACTGCCATGATGATTTCCTTTCACTTGCGAACGCTGCAGCACGGGATGCGCCACCTGCGTCGTGCCTGTATGGATAAGGCATCCGCCGCCCCGGCCCGAGTGGTCCATGGACGACAGCCGCGCATTATAGCCGAAATCGCCCCCGCGGCGAACCCTGCCCGGCCGCGACGGACGGATTTCCACCGGATCAGCTCTGCGGGCGCTCCATCCGGCACGTGGTGGGCAGCGTGGTCTGCGCAGCCTTGAGTTTCCTGACCGTGCGGAAGCCGTAGCCGGAGCCTTCGTTGTCGAAACGGACGTCCCCGCCCTGCTTCGCCATCACCGACACATAGAGCGGCTGCAGGACCTGATGGTCCTCCGCGCGCACGGTGGCCTCGTGGAAGGCATTGGTGTAGCGCATGTTCTCCAGCGCCTGCGCCACCTTGACGGCGTCGGCGGATCCGGCCTGCTCGATCGCACGCACCAGCATCTCCACCATCATCTGCATGCGCAGGTGGACGTAGTCATCCCGCGGCTCGGGGTACCGGGCACGGAACGACTGGTAGAACGCATCCGAGGCAGCGCCTCCCACATTCGGATGCCATTCGGCCACGGCCAGCACACGGCCCACGCCGGCATCGCCCATGGCTGCAGGCGCGCCCAGGCCATTGCCATAGAACGTATAGAAGCGCGCATTGAGCCCGCCTTCGCGTGCGGCCTTGACCATCAGCGTCAGGTCATTGCCCCAGTTGCCGGTAATTACCGCATCGGCACCGCTTGCCTTGATCTTGGCAATGTACGGCGCGAAATCCTTGATCTTGCCGACTGGATGAAACTCATCGCCCACGATCTGGATATCCGGCCGCTTGGCAGCCAGCATTTCACGCGCGGTTTTCGATACCTGATGGCCAAAGCTGTAGTCTTGGTCGATCAGGTAGATCTTGCGCACGGCATGTTCGCCACGGATGGCCTCTGTCAGGGCCTGCATGCGCATGTCCGAGCTGGCATCGAAGCGGAAATGCCAGAAGCTGCAGTTCTCGTTGGTCAGCGCCGGATCAACGGCCGAGTAATTCAGGAACAGTACGCGCGCATCGGGCTGGCGCACATTGTTACGGTTGATGGCCGCCACAAGCGCACCGGCGACCGCGGAGCTGTTGCCCTGCAACACAAACGGAATACGCTTGTCGATCAGGCTGCGGAACTGGATCAGACTTTCGTCGACGTTGCCCTTGCTGTCGAAAGTCACCAGTTCCAGCGGACGCTGGCCATCGAGGGTCTTCACGCCGCCGCGCGCATTGACGCGATCAATCGCGATGCGCAGGTTGCGCACCACTGCCTCGCCCGCATTGGCGAAGGGGCCAGACAGACCCTCGATCATGCCCAGCCGGATCGGTCCACCGGCGGGGCCCTGTGCCTGGGCGACGGCGGCCATGCCGAGCAGGCCCGCAGCCAGCCATGCCGTCAGCCCGGCGCGCAGCTCGCGCCTTCCAAATCCAGACATCGATCCCTCCCATTCCACTGCCTGCGGCGAAGGGGTGGATGGTAAGGCAGATGGACTGGCGCCGGCAATCGATGCGACGCCGTCACCGTTAGCGGCAGATCAACGCAGCTAGCGCAGTGTTGTCGGAAGAAATCCCGGAAAGCTGCGCACAACTCACACCCCGCTGCGCTGGCCGCTACACTTCGGCTATTCCTACCCAAACCGCTCCATCAGACATCGCCATGACATCCCTACTGCCACGTGTCGGCCGCTGGCTGACTGCCAGCCTGGCCATCGCCACCCTCGCCGCATGTACCGCGCTGGCGCCGGTCAATACCGGCCTAAAGCTCGTCGGCCAGCCGCAAAGCGTTGTGGAAGCGACATTCGGCAGACCAACCGACGTCTACCGGCTCGACGACGGCACCACGCGCTGGTTCTACTCCAAGCAACCGATGGGCGAGCAATCCTATGCGGCCGACTTTGACCGGAATGGCAACCTGACAAATTTCCGTCAGATGTTGACCACGCTTGAGCTCTACAAGGCCAAGGTCAACGTCTGGACGAAGAAGGACGTGCTCGAACATTTTGGCGCGCCGCGCGAACCGAACGAGTACTACCCGTTGATGAGGCGCGAGGTCTGGACCTACCGCTTCCTGCATGAGGATCAGTGGTACTCGATGTTCAACTTCTACTTTGACGACGGTGGCGTGTTGCGCCAGACGCAGATCACCCCCGATCCACTGCGCGACCGTCCCGATCCGCGCTAACCGCACGCCCCAAATGCATTCCGCCCGCCGCCACGGGATACGTGGCTGGCGGGCGGTTTCTGGCGGCCGGGCCTTGTGAGCCCGCCGCCGGCATCGCGCAAATCAGGGATCAGATCTGCGGATTGATCTTCTGCACGGCCTTGTCGTGCAGCTTGTTCAGTGCAGCCAGATAAGCCTTGGCCGAAGCGGCCACGATATCCGGATCGGTACCCACACCGTTCACGATGCGTCCAGCCTTCGACAGACGCACCGTCACCTCGCCCTGCGCCTGCGTACCGGCGGTGATGGCATTCACCGAGTACAGCACCAGTTCGGCGCCGCTGCTGACCTTGCCTTCGATGGCATGCAGCGTGGCATCCACCGGGCCATTGCCCTCGCCTTCGCCGGTCAGCTCCTGGCCGTCCACATTGAACACCACGCGGGCATGCGGACGCTCGCCGGTTTCCGAGTGCTGCGACAAAGAGATGAACCGGTAGTGCTCGTTCGCGGCGTCGTGCGCCTCATCGGAGACGATGGCCATGATGTCTTCGTCGAAGATCTCGGCCTTCTGGTCAGCCAGCTCCTTGAAGCGGCCGAACGCGGCGTTGACTTCGCTCTCGCTCTCCAGTTCGATCCCCAGCTCCTGCAGGCGCTGCTTGAAGGCATTGCGGCCCGAGAGCTTGCCCAGCACGATCTTGTTGGCCGACCAGCCCACGTCCTCCGCGCGCATGATCTCGTAGGTATCGCGGGCCTTGAGCACGCCATCCTGGTGAATGCCGGACGCATGGGCAAACGCATTGGCGCCGACCACGGCCTTGTTCGGCTGCACCACGAAACCGGTGATCTGCGACACCAGCTTCGACGCCGGCACGATCTGTGTCGTGTCGATGCCCACATCCATGTCGAAGTAGTCACGGCGCGTCTTCACGGCCATCACAACTTCTTCCAGGCTGGTGTTGCCCGCGCGCTCACCCAGACCGTTGATCGTGCATTCGATCTGGCGTGCGCCGCCCAGCTTCACGGCGGCCAGCGAATTGGCCACGGCCATGCCCAGATCGTTATGGCAGTGGACGGACCAGATGGCCTTGTCCGAGTTGGGAATGCGCTCGCGCACCGTGCGGATCAGATCGGCATAGCCTTCCGGCACGGCATAGCCAACCGTATCCGGCAAGTTGATCGTGGTGGCGCCCTCGGCGATCACGCCTTCCAGCACACGGCACAGGAAATCCATGTCGGAACGGCTGCCGTCTTCCGGCGAGAACTCGATGTCATCCGTGAACTGGCGGGCAAAGCGCACGGCCAGGCGGGCCTGTTCGTACACCTGGTCCGGCGTCATGCGCAGCTTCTTTTCCATGTGCAGCGCCGATGTGGCGATGAACGTGTGGATGCGGAACGAGTTGGCCGGCTTGAGCGCCTCGGCGGCACGTGCGATGTCCTTGTCGTTGGCGCGGGCCAGCGAGCAGATGGTCGAATCCTTCACCACCTGGGCGATCGAGCGGATGGCCTCGAAATCGCCATTGGAGCTGGCGGCAAAGCCGGCCTCGATCACATCGACCTTCAGGCGTTCCAGCTGGCGCGCGATGCGGATCTTTTCCTCGCGGGTCATGGACGCGCCGGGCGATTGTTCGCCGTCACGCAAGGTGGTGTCGAAAATGATGAGTTTGTCAGACATTTGTGGAGCTCCTGGCTGTGCCTTGTAATGTGCAGTGCTGTCCCGTCCGTCCTGCCGCCGGGGCTTGCCGTTTGATCCTGGGGATCTTCCGGCGAGGCGAATGCAAAACGCCCCGGCGTGCATGGATGCAGGCCGGGGCGTTGGAAAATTCCTCTTGATTCCGCGCTAAGGCGATATCGTCCTCAGCGCACGCGCGTCCCGACCTGATGGCCTAGTAGGCCACCTAGGGTGGTGCGGGCGATTAGGGACTGGCGCGAAATCATGTTGGCGACTATATCCGGTTTGGCGCGTGCGTGCAACACAGGCGCAGGCAAGTCACGCGTCGGCGCTGCCAGCCCCTGTGTTGCCTTAAATGCCTCGCCTCGATCTTACTTTGGCGGAATCCGCAGCTTCTGCCCCGGATAGATCTTGTCCGGGTGCGTCAGCATCGGCCTGTTCGCCTCGAAGATCTTGTTGTACTCGGCGCCGTTGCCATAGGCGGCCTGAGAAATCGCCCAAAGTGTGTCGCCCTTCACCACGGTGTGCCATTGCGATTCGATCGATTCCACGTTGACGGACATCTTGTCCTCGACCGCTTCCACGCCCTCGACATTGCCACAGCAGAGGATGATCTTTTCTTTCGTCGCCTGGTCCGGTGCCACGCCGAAGACCGTGACCTTGCCTTGCGATCCATCCACCTGAACCATCAGTCCCGTCGCATCCAGACCCATCTGCTTCACGTAGGCCTCGATCGCATCGCCCGCGGCGCGATTGGCGGCATCCACCTTCTCGGCCGATGCGTCGGCGGCAGCGGCCTCCTGCGCGGCCTTGGCCTCGCCCTTGCCGAACAGTTTTTCCCCCGCTTCCTTGATGAAGTCGAACATGCCCATGACATCCTCCTGACGGTAAGTGGAACGTACTGCTAGAAAAAACAAAGGGCGCCACGGAGCGCCCTTCTGCCATGCAAGATCAGTTGCCGTTGCCGTTGCCGCCGGCGCCCGACCCGTTCGCGCGAGCCTTGCGCACCCCGCCCGGCTCGCCGTGCAGCGCACGCCAGGCCCACAGCAGGTAGCCCGAGATGGCATACGCGACGAACAGGCCAAACAGTGCAACCGGCGGATCAGTGGAAACCACCACGAACAACACCAGCACCAGCACCATCATGCCGAACGGCACGCGGTACCGGACGTCCAGTGCCTTGCCGCTGTAGAACGGCGCATTGGATACCATCGACAACCCCGCATACAGGGTGATCGCAAACGCGGCCCACGGCATCCACAACTCCTTGACCGGCAGCTTGTTGTCGATGGCCAGCCAGACGAAACCCGCCACCAGCGCGGCCGCGGCCGGGCTCGGCAGCCCCTGGAAGAAGCGCTTGTCCACTACGCCGATGTTCGCGTTGAAGCGCGCCAGGCGCAGCGCGGCACAGGTGCAGTAGACAAAGGCGGCGATCCAGCCCCACTTGCCCAGGTCGTGCAGGATCCATTCGTACATCACCAGCGCGGGCGCCACGCCGAACGAGGTCATGTCCGAGAGCGAATCGTATTGTTCGCCAAATGCGCTTTGCGTATTGGTGATGCGTGCCACGCGGCCATCCATGCCGTCGAGCACCATCGCCGCGAAGATGGCAATGGCGGCGGCATCGAAGCGCATGTTCATCGCCTGGACGATCGCGAAGAAACCGGCGAAGAGCGCTGCCGTGGTGAACGCGTTGGGCAGCAGGTAGATCCCGCGCCGGCGCGGACGCACGTACTCGATGTCGTGCTCGTCCGCTTCGTCGAAGCCAGACTCGTTGCGCAACTGGTTGTGGCGGAACGGACGCAGATGCGTCACGTTGCCGTTGCTGACACGCTTGTTGCGTCGATTGAAGGCACCCATGCCAGAGTCTCCTGTCGCAGGTGACTTACGATTGAACGTCAAGTTCGGCGAGCACGGTCGACGATGCCGACACCTTCTCGCCGATCGTCACGCGCGGGCGGGCGTCCACAGGCAGGTACACGTCCACACGCGAGCCGAAGCGGATGAAGCCGTAGCGCTGGCCGCGCGACAGCGTGTCACCCACCTTGGTGTAGCACAGGATGCGGCGAGCCACCAGACCGGCCACCTGCACCAGCGTCACCAGCTGTCCGTCCTGGGCGCGGCGGATCACCACCGCATTGCGTTCGTTTTCGAGCGATGCCTTGTCCAGGTCGGCGTTGACAAACTTGCCCGGGAAGTATTCAAGCTTCTCCACCTTGCCGTCTACCGAAGCGCGGTTCGAATGCACGTTGAACACGTTCATGAACACGCTGATCTTCAGTGCCTCGCGGCCGGCGTGCGGGTCCTGCGTCTTCTCGACCACAACGATCCGGCCATCGGCGGGCGCCAGCACGGCGTTGGGCGCGGACGGAATCGGCCGGGGCGGGTCACGGAAGAACTGGAGCACGAAGATCGTGATGATCCACAGCGGCAGCGCCCACCAGAAGCCCGCGCTGACATGCACCAGCAGCGAGATTACAAATGCGCCGGCCAGAAACGGCCAGCCTTCACGGGCGATCAGCGGATGAGGATAGTTCATGCAAGACTTGGAATGTGGTTCAGGTAATAACAATACGCCATGACGAGCCGACGCCGCGGGTGGCCGCGTCGCCCTCAACTCTCATCGTATCGCCGCGAAAAATAAGAAGGATTCAGGCCTGCGCCCGAAAAAGCCCGACAAGGATAACAAAAAGCCGTCCAGCCTCCGCCAAAATGCCCCCTGCAACACAGGAGACCGGCGAAATGCTGGACGGCTGCAGGCGTCCGGCCCCGAAAGGCCAGGCGCCCTGCCCGCTGGCAATCAGCTTAGTTCTTCGACTGGTCGACCAGCTTGTTCTTCGCAATCCACGGCATCATCGCGCGCAGCTTGGTACCCACTTCTTCGATCTGGTGCTCGGCGGTCAGGCGACGGCGCGAGATCAGGGTCGGAGCACCGGCCTTGTTTTCCAGCAGGAAGCTCTTGGCGTACTCGCCGGTCTGGATGTCCGTCAGGCACTGCTTCATCGCCTTCTTGGTCTCTTCGGTCACGACGCGCGGGCCGGTGACGTATTCGCCATATTCCGCGTTGTTCGAGATCGAGTAGTTCATGTTGGCGATGCCGCCTTCGTAGATCAGGTCCACGATCAGCTTCAGCTCGTGCAGGCACTCGAAGTACGCCATTTCCGGCGCGTAGCCGGCTTCCACCAGCGTTTCGAAGCCAGCCTTGATCAGTTCCACGGTGCCGCCGCACAGCACGGCCTGTTCACCGAACAGGTCGGTTTCGGTTTCTTCGCGGAAGTTGGTCTCGATGATGCCGGCGCGGCCGCCGCCGTTGGCGGTGGCGTACGACAGGGCGATGTCACGGGCGGCGCCGGACTTGTTCTGGTGCACGGCGATCAGGTGGGGCACGCCGCCGCCTTGCGAGTACGTCGAACGCACCGTGTGGCCTGGGGCCTTCGGGGCGATCATGATCACGTCCAGGTCAGCGCGCGGAATCACGGCGCCGTAGTGCACGTTGAAGCCGTGGGCGAAGGCCAGGGCAGCGCCTTCCTTGATGTTGTCGTGCACTTCATTCTTGTACACGTCGGCGATCTGCTCGTCCGGCAGCAGGATCATGACCACGTCGGCGTTCTTGACGGCCTCGGCCACTTCCTTCACCTGCAGGCCGGCGTTGACGGCCTTGTTCCACGACGCGCCGCTCTTGCGCAGACCGACCGTCACGTTCACACCCGAATCCTTCAGGTTCAGCGCGTGAGCGTGGCCTTGCGAGCCGTAGCCGATGATGGTGACGTTCTTGCCTTTGATGAGGGAGAGGTCGGCGTCCTTGTCGTAAAACACTTTCATGATATTTCCTTCAATTTCTTAAGTCTGCGTATAAGGGGTGGCAGCGTGGCGCGGTGCGTTGTATCGGATTCTCGCGTCGCGCCGCCGGGGATACTGCGGTCGGCTTTTGGCCGTGCTGCCGGGGGCGCCGGTCAGACCTTCAGGATGCGTTCGCCGCGGCCGATACCGGAGCCGCCCGTACGGACGGTTTCCAGGATCGCGGTGCGGTCGATGGCATCAAGGAACGCATCCAGCTTGCCACCGTTGCCGGTCAGCTCGATGGTGTACGTCTTCTCGGTCACATCGATGATGCGGCCACGGAAGATGTCGGCGGTGCGCTTCATTTCCTCGCGCTCCTTGCCAACCGCGCGCACCTTCACGAGCATCAGCTCGCGCTCGATGTGCGCACCTTCGGTCAGGTCGACCACCTTGACCACCTCCACCAGGCGGTTCAGATGCTTGGTGATCTGCTCGATCACGTCGTCCGAACCGGTGGTGACGATGGTCATCCGCGACAGCGACGCATCCTCGGTGGGAGCCACCGTGAGCGTCTCGATGTTGTATCCGCGTGCCGAGAAAAGGCCCACCACGCGGGACAGCGCGCCAGGTTCGTTTTCCAGCAGGACCGAAATGATGTGTCGCATTTACAGGTCCTCCGCGCCGAGCAGCATTTCGGAGATCCCCTTGCCGGCCTGGACCATCGGCCACACGTTCTCGGTGGGGTCGGTCTGGAAGTCCAGGAACACAGTACGATCCTTGAGTCGGAAAGCCTCACGCAACGCCGGTTCCACGTCGGAGGTCTTCTCCACGCGCATGCCCACGTGCCCGAAGGCCTCGGCCAGTTTGACGAAGTCAGGCAGCGCGGTCATGTAGGAATGCGAGTAGCGGTTGTCGTACTCGATTTCCTGCCACTGGCGCACCATGCCCAGATAGCCGTTGTTCAGCGAGCAGATCTTGATCGGGGTGTCGTACTGCAGGCAGGTCGACAGTTCCTGGATGCACATCTGGATCGAGCCCTCACCGGTGATGGTGACGACTTCCTTGTCCGGGAACGCCTTCTTGATGCCCATTGCGTACGGCAGGCCCACGCCCATCGTGCCCAGGCCGCCGGAGTTGATCCAGCGGCGCGGCTCGTCGAACTTGTAGAACTGCGCGGCCCACATCTGGTGCTGACCGACGTCGGAGCAAATATAGGCGTCGCCCTTGGTCAGTTCCCAGATCTTTTCCACCACGTATTGCGGCTTGATGATCTCGGAGCTGCGGTCGTACTTCAGGCAATCCACCGAACGCCATTGCTCGATCTGGTCCCACCACTTGGCCAGCGCCTCGCGCTTCGGCTTGACGTCGCTGGCCTGAAGCTGGGCGATCAGCTCCTGCAGCACGTCCTTGACGTTGCCGACGATCGGAATGTCCACCTTCACGCGCTTCGAGATCGACGACGGGTCGATATCGATATGGATGATCTTGCGCGCCTGGGCGGTGAAATGCGCCGGGTTGCCGATAACGCGGTCGTCAAACCGCGCACCGATGGCGATCAGCACGTCGCAGTTCTGCATGGCCATGTTGGCCTCATACGTGCCGTGCATGCCGAGCATGCCGACGAACTGCTTGCTGGTACCCGGGAACGCGCCCAGGCCCATCAGCGTGTTGGTCACCGGGTGGCCCGTGATCGCAGCCAGCTGACGCAGTTCGTCGCTGGCATTGGCCAGCACCACGCCGCCGCCGGAGTAGATGAACGGCCGTTCCGCGCCCTGCAGCAGGGCCACGGCCTTGCGGATCTGGCCCGAGTGTCCCTTGTTCACCGGGTTGTACGAGCGCATGTCGATCGACTTCGGATACTCGTACTTGCAGGAATTGCGGGAAACGTCCTTCGGAATGTCCACGACCACGGGGCCCGGACGGCCGGTGGCAGCAATGAAGAAGGCCTTCTTGATGGTCGCCGCCAGGTCGCGCACGTCCTTCACGAGGAAGTTGTGCTTGACGATCGGACGGGTGATGCCCACCGTATCGCACTCCTGGAAGGCGTCCTGGCCAATGGCGTGGGTCGGCACGTTGCCGGTGATCACCACCATCGGGATCGAGTCCAGGTAGGCCGTGGCGATACCGGTCACGGCATTGGTCACGCCAGGCCCCGAGGTCACCAGGGCGACGCCCACCTTGCCGGTCGCACGTGCATAGCCGTCTGCGGCATGGACCGCGGCCTGCTCGTGGCGCACCAGGATGTGCTCGAACTTCTTTTGCTTGTGGAGCTCGTCGTAGATATACAGCACCGCGCCGCCGGGGTAGCCCCAGACGAATTCGACGCCTTCTTCGGCGAGTGCGTGAACGAGAATTTCCGCACCGATCATTTCGGGTGCGGCAGATGAATTGCTGTCTGCGTGGGAGAATTCCGCGCTGGGCATGTTCATTTCAGTCCTTTGCAATTTTCGGCAAAAAATTGTTTGGATGCTCTCTGCCGGGCTTGTGGCTCGGGTTCAAGCGGTGCGCGTCTGCATGAGGAGACCGCCTCATAAGCGGTCTGATGAGACAACCACTGATGTCGTGTGAACCGTCGATGATACTGCAATGCACCAGCGCGGTCTACGGTCCCTCCGCGCTTTTTGCGAAGCGCGCACCGACCCGGCGCATCCGGCACAAGAACCCCCGACGCCGACGCACGCCGCAGTCGAATTCATGTCTGCACTTCAATACAGGATTGACCCAAATCAGCGGTTTTTTGCTAGCATCGCAGACATTTCCCCACTGCCGCAGGTCTTACGCGGCACATTTCACTCCGTTTCCGCGCCCACCCGCCGTATTTGCCTGAATGGCCTCCGACAAGGAACTCTCCGACTTTCTCGCCAGCGTGGAGCGACGCGCCTTCAAGCAGGCCGTATTCGCCGTGCGAGACGACGAAGCCGCGCTGGACATCGTGCAGGACGCCATGATCAAGCTGGCGGAGAAATACGGCGACAAGAGTGCCGCCGAACTCCCGCCGCTGTTCCAGCGCATCCTGCAGAACACCATCCACGACTGGTTCCGGCGCCAGAAGGTGCGGAACACCTGGGTCACACTGTTCTCCAACCTGCGCGACGACCGCGAAGGTGACGATAATGACCTGCTCGACACACTGGAGGCCCAGGCTGGCACGGAATCGGCGGAAAGCAGTGCCGACAAGGTGGAACGGGCACAGGTCATGCAGATCATCGAGCAGGAAATCCAGCGTCTGCCCACGCGTCAACGCGAAGCTTTTCTGATGCGTTACTGGGAGGATATGGACGTGGCCGAGACCGCAGCTGTCATGGGCTGCTCCGAAGGCAGCGTCAAGACGCACTGTTCCCGTGCAACGCATACGCTGGCACAAGCATTGCGCGCACGGGGGGTCCGACTATGAGCAGAAACGAACGAGATATCCAGGAACGCCGCTTCGCCCGCGAGATCCGCTCGGCACTCGATGCCTCCGCGGACGCCCTGCCGGCGGACATTTCCGAACGGCTGGCAGCCGCGCGGCGAATGGCGCTCGCCGCCAGGAAGGCCGAGGCTCCGGTGCGCGTGCCACAACTGGCGCTGCCCGGCGCGCATGGCCCCGTGTTCGAGGAAGACGAGGACACGCCCATGCACCGGGCCGGGGCATGGCTGCGCCGGCTTGCCCTTGTCTGGACGCTGGTGGTCCTCGTTGTCGGACTCATCGGTATCTATCACTGGCAACAGCAGAAGCGCGTGGAGGAGCTGGCGGATGTGGACGCCGCCATGCTGCTTGACGACCTGCCGCCTACGGCCTACGCCGATCAGGGCTTCCACGTGTTCCTGAAGCGCGGGCAATAGGATGGCTCGCGCTACTTCCCGCTCCGACGCCTTCCGTCGCCGGCTAGCCGGCGTATGTGCGGCCGGGCTGATGGCCGCCGCCATGGCTGGCGTGGCCGTCACCGCCGCACAGGCGCAGGGGCCGGGCGCGACCGCGCCGGCACCGCACATCATCAACGCCCACCCCACCTGGACCGAACTGTCGCCCGCGCACCAGCGCGTGCTGGCGCCACTGCAGCCGCTCTGGGACACCATTCCCGAGCTGAACCGGCGCAAGTGGCAGCGCATCGCCGACCGCTACCCGACACTCAAGCCCGAGGAACAGGCGCGCCTGCAAACCCGCATGGCCGAGTGGGTCAGCATGACCCCGCAGGAGCGACGCCTGGCGCGCGAGAACTACCAGATCACCCGCACGCTGCCGGCGGAAAAGAAGGCGGAAGCGTGGGATCGCTACCAGCAACTGCCGGAAGAGCAAAAGAAGAAGCTCGCTGCCGCAGAAAAGGTGCCGCGCCGCCCGGGCGCCGTCAGCGCGCTGCCGTCCGGCAAGCGGCTGCCAGCCGACACCAGCCATCAGATCCGGCCCGAGAAGAAGCCCGCCAGCGCACCGGATGCGATGCCGGCCGCCACGCCGGCCCAGGCTGTCGCCAGCACACCCGCCGTCGCGGCGTCCGCGCCAACGGCCCCGGCACCCGCCCCGGCCGTGAGCGCGCCGACATCGGCCACGCCGGCACCGACGCTCGCGCCGCCGGTCACCGGGGAGGCCGCCACGGACATCACCACCCAGGACGCGCCGCGCCAATAAGCGCGGACGGCCCTGAGCCGTCTCCAGGCCATCCCCAGTTCGCCCGTCGCGTCGTCAACCGGTAACCCACCCGAAACTGGCACGCCGTCGGCCCGGGTCGGCCCCAAGCGGCCAGCGAGGCAGGTTTTGGCATAATTGCCGCTTCCCGGACTTGCACTGATCGACGCACCGGCCACCGGGCCATGCCGACCCTCGGGTCAGCCCACCGCTCTGCCGCCTGACTCCGCATCCGCTACCTGCCACGAACCGATCGCCTCGCGCCATGCCTGCTGCCACGTCTGCCGCTTCTCCCCCCGCTTCGCCCGATCGCGCCATCCGCACGCCCACGCTGCGCCGCCGGCTGACGTGCATGCTGTACGAGGGTGTGCTGCTGTTTGGCGTGCTGATGGCCGCCAGCGCGGTCTATGTGCTCGTTCGGCCGCTGCTGCAACAGCATGGGCTTGATCGCCCCTACGTCGACCAAGCGTGGATGTTCGTCGTGCTCGGTTTCTATTTCACGTGGTTCTGGCAACGCAACGGCCAGACGCTGGCGATGCAGACCTGGCGGATCCGGCTGGAGACCGCCGCTGGCGTGCCTCCGCGCTGGCCGCGGGCCGCGCTGCGTTTCGTGCTGGCGTGGCTGTGGCTGCCGCCGGCGGCAGTGGTCGGCCACGCGTTGGGGCTGACCCGGGGCCCGTTCGTCGGCGCGCTGGCCGCCGGCCTGCTGATCTGGATCTCGCTGGCGTGGCTGGATCCGCGCCGGCAATTCCTGCATGACCGCCTGGCCGGCACCCGACTGACCGACCTGCGCCCCGCCAAGTCATGAGCCTCACGGCCGCCGCCCTGCGCCGCGCCGCCGTAGCCATCCAGGCAACGGCGGCCAGCGGGCTGGCGGCGGGGCTGGCTGTCTGGGCCGGCTGGCCGTGGCCATTGGCGATCGGCACCGGCGGGCTAGCGGTGCTGATCGGCTTCGGTGCCGGCGTTGCCATCGCCTTTGGCGCCACGCTGGGTGGCCTGGGCATCGCGCCTGCCGAACGTCCCCCGCTCCCGGCCGATGCCCCCCGGCGCCAGCGGCTTGGCATGACCAGCGCGCTGGTCTGCTACCTGGGGGAATGCCAATCCGTCTTCCGCATGTTCAACTGGCTGCAGCCATTTCGCTCGCAGCTGCGCTTCGCGGCGCCCGCCGCCAGCGGCCCCGGGCGCGATGCGCCAACCGTGCTGCTCGTCCACGGCTACGGCTGTAACCAAGCGATCTGGCTCGATATGGCGCCCTCACTCGCCGCGGCGGGCTATCGCTGCGAAGGGATCGACCTGGAGCCCGTGCTCGGCGATATCGACGACTATGCGCCCACGCTCCTGGCGCACATGCGAGACATCCGATCGCGCACCGGACGCGCCCCGCTGCTGCTCTGCCACAGCATGGGTGGACTGGCCGCGCGCGCGGCGCAAGTGCTCGCTCTCGCCGACACCTGCTCCGCACCGCCGTGCGCCGGCATCGTGACGCTTGGTAGTCCGCACCATGGCTGCGCACTGGCGCGCTTCGGCAGCGGCCGCAATGCGCGGCAAATGCGTTGGGCGAGTCCCTGGCTTGCCACCCTTGCCGCTGCGGAATCGCCTGCCATGCGGGCACGCATCGTTTCGATCTTCAGCTGGCACGATTCGATTGCCGGCCCGCCTGGCACGTCGTGGCTCGACGGCGCGCGCCATCTCGCGCTGGACGGGATCGGCCACGTTTCATTGTTGCGGCACCCGCGCGCGATAGCGGCCACGCTCGACGCGCTGGCCATGCTCGGTGCCGATGCGACGGCACCCCCACGCGCAACCGCCACGCACTGACCGCGCCGACACCCGCCGCGCGTGCCCGCCACATTGCGCGGGGTTCATATGACATTCATGTTTCCGTCACGGTATCGTCATGCCGCGCTGGCCCAATGCAGCCATCGCCGATACCGGGGCCGCCATGGTTCAAGCAATCCGATTTGCCCGCGGACGTCTGTCGAGGGTCGCGCAGCGAATGCGCGGCAAACCTGACACGACGCTCTCCCTGTCCGCCGTGCTCGCGGCGTACATGCCGCCGCCGTCCGATCTGTCACCGCCCGCCGCCCCGCCCGTCCGCGCCCACGCCGAATCCGGCAACCGTCCCACCTCCTCCGCCGAGCCCCCCACGCATCGCTACCGCGCCATCTGGCTGTCCGATATCCACCTGGGCACGCCGGGCTGCCAGGCCACCTACCTGCTGGACTTCCTGAAGCACAACGAATCGGACGTCCTCTACCTGGTGGGCGACATCATCGATGGCTGGCAGCTGCGCCGCGGCTGGTACTGGCCGCAGAGCCACAACGACGTGGTGCAGAAGCTGCTGCGCAAGGCACGCAAGGGCACCGATGTCATCTACGTGCCGGGCAACCACGACGAAGTGGCGCGCCAGTTCGACGGCATGGCATTCGGCGATATCACCGTGCGCGAGGACGCCATCCACGTCACCGCTACCGGCCGGCGCCTCTGGGTCGTTCACGGCGACCTGTTCGACGGCGTCGTGCAACACGCCAAATGGCTGGCCTACCTGGGCGATTCGCTCTACACGATGATCCTGGCGATCAACCGCCACTTCAATCGCGTCCGGACCAAGCTCGGCTTCGAGTACTGGTCGATCTCGCAATACCTGAAGCATCAGGTCAAGAACGCCGTGAGCTACATCAATTCCTTCGAGCACGCCATGGTGGAAGAAGCGCGCCGCCGCGGCTGCGACGGCGTGGTCTGCGGCCACATCCACAAGGCCGAAATCCGCGAGGTCGACGGCCAGCTCTACTGCAACGACGGCGACTGGGTGGAAAGCCTTTCGGCGCTCGTCGAAACGATGGAAGGCGAGCTGAAGATCGTCTACTGGACCACACTGCTCGACCCGCCCGCCACCACCAGCCGGCGTCGCCGCCGCACCGCCGAGCTCGCCGTCTGATACGGCACAGCAGCATGACTCGCCACGGCCATCCGCCCGACACCGGCGGCATGCGCCGTCACCACCAACACCGCCACCATTTCGCCACCGCGCAGCCGCCACGGCGCCTCTGCCGCAAGGAGTTTCGATGAGAGTCCTGATTGTCACGGATGCCTGGGAACCGCAAGTCAATGGCGTGGTTCGCACGCTCAAGTCCACCCGCCGCGAGCTGGAGGCCATGGGCCATACGGTCGACCTGCTGACACCGCTGGAATTCAGCACGATACCGTGCCCGACCTACCCCGAAATCCGTCTGTCGCTGCTGCCTTCGGCCAAGGTCCGCCGTCGCATCGACGACTTCCGCCCCGATGCGCTGCACATCGCCACCGAGGGTCCGCTCGGCCTCGCCGCGCGACGCTACGCAATACGCCATGCGCTGCCGTTCACCACGGCTTACCACACGCGCTTTCCGGAATACGTGCAGGCACGCTTCGGCATTCCGCTGGCATGGACCTATCGCTTCCTGCGCTGGTTTCACGGCCCGGCGCGCGCCGTCATGGCGCCCACGCCGGTGGTGCTGGACGATCTGCATCGCTACGGCATCACGCATGGCGTGCTGTGGACGCGCGGGGTGGATCTGGACGTCTTTACCGCCCAGCGGGCGAACGTCCTGAACAGCGCGCATCCGATCTTCCTCTACGTCGGCCGCGTGGCTGTTGAAAAGAATGTCGAGGCCTTCCTGCAACTGGACCTCCCCGGCTCGAAGTGGGTGGTCGGCGACGGCCCCGCGCTGGCCAGCCTCAAGGCGCGTTATCCATCGGCGAACTACCTGGGCGTCCTGAAGCAGCCCGAGCTCGCCAGGGTGTATGCTTCCGCTGACGTTTTCGTCTTCCCTAGCCGTACCGATACCTTCGGGCTGGTATTGCTGGAAGCGCTGGCGAGCGGCCTGCCCGTGGCGGCCTATCCCGTGACGGGCCCGATCGACGTATTGGGTGACAGCCCGGCCGGCGTGATGCACGAGGACTTGCGGGAAGCCTGCCTGGAGGCGCTGCGCATCGACCGCGCCACCGCGCGCGCGCATGCCGAAAAGTTTTCGTGGCGCGCGGCATCCGAGCAGTTCCTGGCACACCTGCGGCCGCTGCCGGTACCGGCGGCCACCCATGACACTTCGGCGTCCTCCGCCGCGCACGATCATGTCCAAACCGCACCCCACGCTACCGTCCGACCCGCACCTGTCCAACCCGACCTCCACGCGGGCGGCGGCCGAGCCGGAGATTGAATACACGGTCGAAAAGAATCCCCACAAGGGCAACCGCGGCCTGACACGCGCCTGGCATGCGGCGATCAACTCGTTGTCGGGCCTGCGGTTTGCTGTGCTGGAAGAGAGTGCGTTCCGTCAGGAGCTGACGCTGGTGGTCATCCTGACGCCATGCGCGTTCATTCTGCCGGTGAGCGTCGTCGAACGGATTCTGCTGCTCAGCACGTTGCTGCTGGTGCTGATTGTCGAGCTATTGAACTCGAGCGTCGAAGCCGCGGTTGACCGCATATCGCTGGAACGTCACAGCCTGTCCAAGCGGGCGAAGGACTTCGGCAGCGCGGCGGTCATGCTGGCCCTGATCTTGTGCGCGGGCACGTGGATCGCGATCGGCGGGCCGCATGTGGTGAGGTGGGTGGAGGCCTGGGTGGGCTGACGAACGACGCTAGGTTTGCTTCCGCCCCTGCTGCCACTTGTCCACGTGGACGCGCGGCGCGGCGGCAAGCCTGCCCAGCAGGTCGGCCGGTGTCTCGGCGACATGCAGCATCTCCGCATGCACCTGCTTCAGGAAGCCTTCACCCACCGCATGGTTCAGGAATCCGAGCATGCCGTCATAGAAGCCTGCCACGTTGAGCAGGCCGACAGGCTTGTCGTGGTAGCCCAGCTGCAGCCACGTAAAGGTTTCGAACAACTCCTCGAACGTGCCCACGCCACCCGGCATCGCGATAAAGGCATCCGCGCGGTCAGCCATCATCTGCTTCCGCTCGTGCATGTTGCGCACGACATGCAGCTCGGTCAGGCCGCGGTGCCCCACTTCCTTCTGCATCAGCGCATCGGGAATCACGCCGATGGCCGCGCCACCGTGCGCCATCACGCTATCCGCGACGATGCCCATCAGGCCGACCTTGCCGCCGCCATAGACCAGCGCCAGGCTTTGCTCGGCCATGGCCTTGCCCAGCGCGCGGGCGGCGTCCGCATACTCGGGACGATGACCGGGGCTGGACCCGCAATACACGCAAACGGATTTCACTTCTTGTCCTTCTCGGCTTTTGCGGCGTCCGCCTCTGCCTTGGCGGCGGCGTACTCGCGCGCGAGTTGGTCAAATGCCTCGCGCGCCTTGCCGCGCAGGTACGGCGCCAGGATCGAAAAGATGTGATAGCTCGACCCGTGGAGATAGCCACGAATCTGCTCGGGATCGTTGTACTGGCGCGGGTGCTGCACGAACTGGAAAGACAGCCAGTAGGTGGCGATCACCACGATGTTGGTGCAGATGGCGTCCACCTGCTCGGGCGTCGCCTCCATGTCGCCGTCCTCCTGGAACTGGCGGCAGATTTCCAGCGCAAACCGCTTCTTCTGTTCCACGATCCGCTTGAAGTTGGTCTCCAGCATGCGGTTACGGGCCAGCAGATCGTTGATATCGCGATACAGGAATCGGTAGTTCCACAAGAACTCGGACATGTACTGCAGGTAGCCCCAGCTTTCGCCCAGCGTAGCCTTGTGATCCTCCGGCATCTTCAGGCGGCGCTCCATCTCCTGCTCGAAGCGCACGAAGATGGAGTTGATGATGTCGTCCTTGTTGCGGAAGTGATAGTAGAGATTGCCAGGGCTGATCTCCATGGCCTCCGCGATCGTCGTAGTGGTGACGTTGGGCTCGCCCAGCTCGTTGAACAGGCGCAGCGAGACGTCGAGGATGCGGTCTCGGGTTCGACGCGGAGCAGCTTGCGGTTTGGCTTCCATGGGCTCAGGACAGACTTTGAATCGGCAGGATTGGGATTATAAGCAATCGGCCCGGCGAGGCCCGGCCGATGCGACGAGAGCGCCACCGCGACATCCGCAGGGGCGCTCGAAGATGAATCCGGCGGCAACGCCAGGGCGCGACCGGGGGGCCGGCTCAGAACGATGACCCCGGCTTCTTCAGGAACGCCAGCTCCTCGGCGGTACTCGTCCTGCCCAGCACCGCGTTGCGGTGCGGGAACCGTCCGAACCGGGCAATGATCTCGCGATGCTTCACCGCCCACTCCACGGCATCCACGGTGCCTCCGCTGTCTTCCCGCAGTGCGATGGACTCGCGTACCGAAATATCCTGGGCGTCCATGGATTCCGCGTGCTCGAACGGCAGGTAGCAGAACATGCGATGCCAGGGCGTGGGCAATTGCCGGTCCCACCCGAGTTCCAGCATGCGGCGAGCCAGCTCCAGCGCGCGGCCATCCGTGGCGAAGCTGCGCGGATCGCCGCGGAACATGTTGCGCGGAAACTGATCCAGCAGCACGATGCGCGCGCAGGCGCCCTCGGGCGTCGCCGACCAGCCCTCGGCGGCGCCGTCATCGGCTGCCTGCCACAGTGGCAAGAACTTGTCGCAGATCGCCGCATCGAAGGCGTCGTCCTTGGCAAACCACTCGCGTCGCGACACACTCCAGATCGCCGAGCCCGGCGTGCCAAACCAGAAGTCCAGCAGCTGCACGGCCTGGGCCGGCACCGCGCTATCGCTGGACATTGCGCATCCAGTCCGCAGTCTGGAAGAACGCCTGCATCAGGCGCAACTGCAGGTCTTCCGGCAGGTTGACGTCCTGCATCGCCAGCGCCATGCAGCGCATCCACTGGTCGCGCTCGCTGGTGCCGATCTCGAAGGGCATATGGCGCGCGCGCAGGCGCGGGTGGCCGAACCGGTCGATAAAGTGGTTGGGGCCGCCCAGCCAGCCGCACAGGAACCAGAACAGCTTGTCGCGCGACCCGTCAAGCGACGGCGGATGCAGCGCGCGCAGACCCGCGAACTGCGTCTCCAGGTCCATCAGGTCATAAAACCGGTCGACCAGTTCGCGCACACGCGCTTCACCGCCCACCAGTTCGTAGGCAGTCACTTCCTTGCCTTCGCTCTGGGCGTCGGGCTTGTCGTTGGAATCGGTACTCATTGGCAATAGGAATGCGAACAGGCTGCGCGGTGATCAGACATCACGCAGCGTCGCCAGCGCCGGCTGGCGCAACACCTCGCGCAATCCCAGCCAGCCGCCGGCAAAAGCGCACAGCATGCCAGAAACCACGCCGATCGGTACGATCCATCCGTTGAAGCGATACGGGAAATCGAACACGAACTGCGACAGCCCCCAGCCCACCGCGATGGCGCCAAGACTGGCCAGCAGCCCCGCCAGCCCGCCCACCACGAGAAATTCCGCGTACTGTGTCTGCCGCACCAGCGCCGCGGACGCGCCAAGCGCCTTGAGCAACCCGGCGTCGCGCTTGCGCTCGTCGCGCGCACCGGACAGTGCCGCATACAGCACCGTCACGCCGGCCAGCAGCGTAAAGACAAACAGAAACTCCACCGCGGCGATCACCTGGTCGAGGATGTCCTGAATCTGTCGCAAGATCAGGTCGGTATTGACGACGGTGATGTTCGGGAACGCGGCAGTCAGCCGGTTGCCCAGCGATGCCTTGGCCGGCGGCAGGTGGAACGCGGTGATGTAGGTCTCGGGCAGCCCCTGCATCTTGTCCGTGGGCAGGATCACGAAGAAGTTGACGCGCATCGAGCCCCAGTCGAGCTTGCGCAGCGACGTCACCGGCGCCTCCACGGTCTGGCCGGCGACATCGAAACGCAGCGTATCGCCCAGCTTGATGTGGAGCGTCTTGGCGATACCCTCCTCCACCGACGCGCCGCCTGATCCACCCGACCAGCGGCCGGCGATCACCTGATTGCCCTCGGGCAGCGTGTCCGTATAGGACAGGTTGAACTCGCGCTCCACCAGGTTGCGCGCGCGTCCGTCAGGGTACGTGTTCGCCTGGATCGGTCGGTCGTCGATATGGGTCAGGCGGCCGCGCACCATCGGGTACAGCAGGTCTCTGACGCCGTTCGTCGCCAGCATCGCGCGCAGCGGGTCTCGCTGGTCAGGCTGGATGTTGATGATGAAGCGATTGGGGGCGTCGGCCGGGGTGGCGTTGCGCCAGGAATCGATCAGGTCGTTGCGTGTCATGCCGAGCAGCAACAGCGCCATCAGCCCCACGGCCAGCGCCACGGTCTGCAACACCGTCACGCCGCGCCGGCGCTCCAGCACGGCCAGCGCAAAACGCCAGCCCACGCTGCCACGGGCCCGGCCACGCATGCCGCGTGACAGCGCGAGCAACAGGCCCAGTGCCAGCAGCGCGAAGACGATGCCCGCGCCGACAAACCCGCCGGCAGTGGTCAGTCCGAGCTTCAGGTCGCGCGCGGCCACCAGCAGCAGGCCGACAAAGGCGCCAAGCCCCAACGCATACGCCACCCATGCCGAAACGGGGGGCAGGCCGATATCGCGCCGCAGCACACGTAGCGGCGCCACGCGCGTCAGCGCCAGCAGCGGCGGCAGTGCAAAACCCACCAGCAGCACCAGCCCCGCCGCAACGCCGACCAGGGCCGGCACCACCGACGGATGGGGCAACGAGACCCGCAGCAGGCCACCAAGCGACATCAGCAAGCCGTAGTGGGCCAGATAGCCCAGCGCCACGCCGACGATCGCCCCGCAGGTGCCGAGCACCAGGAATTCGAGGCCGAATGCCGCCAAAATTTGCTGGCGCGACAGCCCCAGGCACTTGTAGACCGCGCACGCGTCGGTGTGGCGCTGCATGTAGCGCCGCGCGGACATGGCGATGGCCACGGCGGCGATCATCGACGACAGCACCGCCACCAGCGACAGAAAGCGTTCGGCGCGATCGAGCGTGGCGCGCATTTGCGGCTGCCCCGATTCCAGCGACTCCACGCGCGTGTTGCGCAGGTGGCGCCGCTCGATCTCCGCGGTGGCCCACTGGCGATACGCATCGCCGGCCGCATCGGGCCCGGCCACCAGCAGGCGGTAGGTCACGCGGCTGCCCCAGCCGATCAGCTTGGTGGCTTCCAGATCGGACAGCGGCAGCAGCACGCGCGGCGCGAAGTTCATGAAGCCCGCGCCACGGTCCAGTTCCTGCGTGATGATCCGGTCGATACGAAAGGTCTTGCTGCCAAGCTGGAGGCCGTCGCCCACACGAACGCCCAGCGCACCGAGCAACGCCTCGTCGACCCAGACCGTGCCGGATGCGGGAATCTCCTCGGCGGCTTGCTCGGCCCCGCCCGGCTCCGTGGCCACCTTGAGACGGCCGCGCAGCGGGTAGCCATCGGTCACCGCCTTGAGCGCAGCGAGCTGGCTTGTCGCCTCGCCGCCTCCGCCTGTGGCCCCACCAGTAGCCCCACCCCCGGCCGGCCCGTTGCCGTTGCCGCCAACGCGCGCCGTCGCCATGCTCGGGAACGTGACGGTCTGCGCCACCTGCAAGCCGTCCTGCTTCGCGCGGTCCGAGAAAGCAGCGTCGAACGGCTGGTCGGAAATCAGCAGCACGTCGGCGGCGATCATCTGGCGCGCATCGCGCTCCAGCCCCAGCCGCATGCGATCGGCCAGAAACCCCACACTCGTCAGCGCCGCCACGGCCAGCACCAGCGCAAACAGCAGCAACGTCAACTCGCCGGCCAGCCAGTCGCGCCGGGCCATGCGCAACGCCTGGTGCCAGGCGGAAAAACGGGTCTCGGGGGCGATGGGTGCGGCGGCGGACTCAGTCGGCATCAGGCGATCTTCGGGTAGGCGGTTCAGCGTGGACGGTATGGGGAGAGCGGAGATGTCATGGCCTGCGCGGCGGGCTGCCGGCGCCGCCGCGCAGGCTGGCGTGGAGCCGCCGCACACCGCGCCAGAGCCTGGGAATCAGCCACACCGCCACAATCAGGAACAGGGCCAGCAGGATCAGGAAGACAACGGGCAAGAAGAAGGCCAGCAGCAGTCCGCCGGTGGCCGTCACATCCTCGGTAAACGACGCCACCCAGTTCGAAAATGGTTCCGGCGAGACATTGATCAGCGCGCGCGTGCCAGCCTTAGTGGCGTGCGCGGCGCCGGCCAGGGTGCCGCCGATCAAGCCGGCGGCCACCATCCATTGCGGATCGAGCTGGCCGAATGCGGCCGCGGCCAGGATTGCGCCGGCAGGGATGCGGATAAAGGTCTGGATGCCGTCCCAGACGGTATCGAAGCCCGGCACCTTGTCGGCGACGAATTCGGCAACGGCCAGCACCCCGGCCACGCCGATGACCCACCAGGACTCCAGCACCTGGAGCCCGGGGGGCAACGCGAGCCAACCCACGCGGGCCAGCAGCCCGGCGGCCAGCACGGCCAGGTAGAGACGCAATCCGCTGGCCCAGGACATGCCCGCGGCCAGCGCGGCGGTTTCCAGCATGAGCCTCCTCGCGATGACATCCGGCAGCGCCGGCGGCGCCGCTTGTCGAGGAGTGTAATACGGCCTGACCTCGCAGGCTGACCTCACCGGCCAACCTCGTCGGCCAACCTCACGGGCCGACCCTGCGGGCAAACCCCGACCCGCGATCAGGCCCCTTCCTTGCCGTCCGTGCCGAACCAGGGCAGCGCCTGCTGCGGCGTGAGGATGCCCGCCGGTTCGGCGGCCGTGTAGCCAGGCAGCGCCTCGATGCGCTGCGCAAATGCGGGGTCCGCCAGCAACGCGAGCAGCGACAACATCCACGGCGCAGTCTGGTCGTTCTTGCGCACCGCCAGGTAGTACGCCTCGCGCGTCAGCGGCACGAACGCCAGGCCGTTCGCTTCCGCATTCATGCGCAGGCCGAAGCCAACCTGCGCCCGCCCGCTGCGCACGGCCTGCGCCACTTTCTCGTTGCTGAATTCGGGATCTTCGTAGCCGGTGATCTGGTCCGGATACAGGCCGTGCGTGGCCAGCAGCTGGTCGAACAGCATGCGTGTGCCAGAACTGCGCTGGCGATTGACGAAGCGTGCACCAGTGCGGGCCAGGTCCCGCAGGTCGTGGATCTCGCGCGCCATGTCCGGCGCCACGATCAGCCCCTGCTCCCGCCACGCCAGCCGCACCAGCCGCACCGTGGCCGGACGCAGCCATTTGCGCAGGGTCACGTGCGCCACCGACCCCGCTACCTGGATCGGCGATACATAGAAGCCCGCCAGCTCCGATTGACGCTCCTGCAGGCAGATCAGGCCTTCCACGCTGCCACAGAACACCGCATCCAGCTGCAGCGGCGTTGGCGCCCCTTTCAGGGCGGCAGTCAGCGTTTCGACGGCCGGATCGTGGCTGCCCGAGAAATGCACGACGGTCTGCGGCTGGGCCGCGTCGTCGAGTTCGACCAGGAAATCCGCCATCGCTTTTTGCACGGCGGGATCGATGGTCTCGCGCAGGCGCAGTTCGGCACGCAGCAGCCGTTCGCCAAACCGCGTCAGCGACGCACCGCGTCCGCGCTCCATGTCGAGCATGCTGCGGCCGAGCATATCTTCCCAGGTGCGCATCACGCCCCATGCATGGCGATACGAAAGCCCGATCTCCTGGGCCGCCCGATGCAGCGACCCGGTTTCGCGCACCGCTTTCAGGAGCTGGAACACCTTGCCGTTGGCGCGCGGATTGTCATCGGCGGCAATGACCGGGAACAGGTCAAAGCGAAAAGTCATATGAATTGCCTTGCATATTTACAGGAGGATTGTGGCTCGCTGACAATCGTATGCCCCGGTTTCCACGACGCTGAGGCTATTCTCCACGATGCATTGTCGATGTGGCAATTGTGTTTTCAAAAACATAATGGAGGAACAACAATGTCCGACATCCGCCAAGACGTCCGTCTTACGCAACCCTCCAGGCTGGTTCGTGCGCTGGTCGGCGCCGCCAGCGCCGTGGCGCTGCTTGTGCTGCCAGCGGCATACGCCGGCGAACTCAAGATGGCCACCACCACGAGCACCGAGAATTCCGGGCTCCTGAAATACCTGCTGCCCAGATTCGAGAAAAGAACCGGCATCAACGTGAAGGTGATCGCCGTCGGCTCCGGCAAGGCCATGAAAATGGGCGAGATGGGCGACGTGGACGTGCTGCTGGTGCACGCCCGCAAGATGGAAGACGAGTTCGTCGCCGCCGGCTACGGCGTGAACCGCCGCGACGTCATGTACAACGACTTCATCGTGGTAGGCCCTGCCAGCGACCCGGCTGGCATCCAGGGCGGCAAGGACGTCGTCGCCGGCTTCAGAAAGGTGGCCGGCAGCGGCAGCAAGTTCATCTCGCGCGGCGACAACTCCGGCACGGACGTGATGGAAAAGGATTACTGGAAGAAGGCCGGCATCGAGCCGAAGGGGCAGCCGTGGTACGTGAACGCCGGGCTGGGGATGGGCGAGGTCCTGACGATGGCCGCGCAGATGCCCGGCTACACGCTGTCGGACCGGGCCACCTATGGCGCGTATCGCGCCAAGACCGGCCTGGCGATCCTGCTGCAAGGCGATCCGCAGATGTTCAATCCGTATGGCGTGATCGCCGTCAATCCGGCCAAGCACCCCGGCGCCAACTACGCGGATGCGATGAAGTTCGTCGAATGGATGACCTCGAAGGAAGGCCAGGACGCCATCGCCAGCTACAAGGTCGATGGCGAACAGCTGTTCTTCCCCGACTACAAGGCCGCCAGGTAAGCGGCAGCCAGCCTACCCCGCCGCGGCTTCCAGCCGCGGCAACTGCGGCAGATCGGCCGCCACCTCGGCGATCATCCGCCGCATCCACATCACGTCCGGCGCTGCATGGCAGCGTTCGTGCCACAGCTGGTAGAACCGCATGCGCGGGAACGACACCGGCGACGCCACCATCCGGATCGGCAAGTACTGCGCATAGTGCGCGGCAAACTGGCGACCCGTCGTAAATACCATGTCGGTCTTCATCAGCACGTACGGCACCAGGCCGAAGTACGGCAACGTGACCTGGATGTTGCGCTTGTAGCCCTGCTCCGCCAGCGCCTGGTCGATCATGCTGCGCTGCATCGACGCATACGGCGCGGGCGCCAAGTGTGGCATTTCCAGGTAGTGGCGCAGCGTCAGCCCGTGGCGCGCCAGCGGGTGCTGCGCGCCGAGCATGCAGACCACTTCGTCGTCGAACAGCGGTGAGATATGCAGGTGTTCCGGCGGCGACAGCCAGTTGCCCACCACGATATCGAGGTGCCCCTGCTCCAGCGCTTCCAGGAAATCGCTGGCCTGCGTCATCGGGTGCACGAACAGCTTGGCGCCCGGCGCCAGCCGGCGCACGCGCTCGACGATATTCGGCAGGAAGAACGCGTCAAGGTAATCCGGCGCGCCCAGATGGAAGGTCCGCGTGGTGGTGGCAGGGTCGAACTGCTGCGGCGGACGGGCAATGCGGTCCATCGCCGCCAGGCTCTGTTCGGCCAGCGCCAGCAGTTCGCGCCCGCGTTCGGTCGGCACCATGCCGCTCTTGCCGCGCACCAGAATGGCGTCCCCGGTGATGTCGCGCAGCCGCTTCAGCGTATTGCTGATGGCCGGTTGCGACTGGCCGAGCCGGACAGCCGTGCGGGTCACGCTCTGCTCGGTGAGCAGGGTGTGGAGCACCCGCAGCAAATAAGTATCGAGATGGTCGCGTCCGTGCATGGCAGGGGCCCGTCCCGCCGCGGGGGCGGGTGTGGCTGGCGTGGGGGATGGGAACGGCGTAGTGTATGTCAGGGATCCCTCGGGCGGTCAAATCCGGCGCTGTACGGGAAGACCCGGACAAACCCGGGAAACCGCGCCCCGCCTGGCGTCCCGGCGGGGTGGCGGTCACAGTCGCGCGCCTTGATGGGGCATATCACATGGGCCGAATATTGCATGAATCGGGCCGATGCTATGTTTCCGCCATCCCCGAAAGAGAGAAGACCATGGAGACGCAAACCATCCGCTTTTTCCACCGCGGCCAGGTCCAGGAAATATCCGACGCCCCCGTTACCCGCACCGTGCTTCAGTACCTGCGTGAGGACGTCCGCTGCACCGGCACCAAGGAAGGCTGCGCAGAAGGCGACTGCGGCGCCTGCACCGTCGTCATCGGCGAGTTGCAGGACAGCGGCGATGTCGAATTCAAGGCCGTCAACGCCTGCATCCAGTTCCTCCCCACGCTCGACGGCAAGGCCCTGGTCACGGTAGAAGACCTGCGCCAGGCCGACGGCGCGCTGCATCCCGTGCAGGAAGCGATGGTCGAGTGCCACGGCTCCCAATGCGGCTTCTGCACGCCCGGCTTCGTGATGTCGCTGTGGGCGCTGTACCAGCAGCACACGCCTGGCGGCGAGCCCCCCGCGCGGCAGGAAATCTGCGATGCGCTGACCGGCAACCTGTGCCGCTGCACCGGCTACCGTCCGATCGTCGACGCCGGCCAGCGCATGATGGCCCTGCCCGCACCGCAGGCCGACCGCCTGAACCCGAAGCAGATCGCCGACACCCTGCGCAACCTGAAGCGCGGCGAGACCTTCCACTACAACGCGCGCGGCCAGCACTTCTACGCGCCGCGCACCGCGGCCGAGTTTGGCGCGATCAAGGCCGCCGAGCCGAACATCCGCATCCTCGCCGGCAGCACCGACGTGGGCCTGTGGGTCACCAAGCAATTCCGCGAGCTGGGCAACCTGCTCTACGTGGGCCAGGTGGAAGACCTGAACACCATCGCGGAGCGCGACGGCTTCATCGAGATCGGCGCCGCGGTGACGCTGGAGCGCGCTTACGCCGCCCTGAATGTCGCGCACCCCGAGCTGGAGGAAATGTGGAAGCGCTTTGCTTCGCTGCCCATCCGCAATGCCGGCACGCTGGGCGGCAACATCGCCAACGGCTCGCCAATCGGCGACTCAATGCCCGCGCTCATCGCGCTGGGGACCGAAGTCGTGCTGCAGCGTGGCGACGTGCGTCGCACGATGCCGCTGGAAGACCTGTACCTGGCCTACCAGAAGACGGCCATGACCGAAGGCGAGTTCGTCGCCGGCCTGCGCGTGCCGGTCGAGGGTCCACAGTATTTCCGCACCTACAAGCTGTCCAAGCGCTTTGACGAGGACATCTCCGCCGTGTGCGCCGCGTTTGGCATCACGGTCGAGAACGGTTTCGTCACGTCCGCCTGCATCGCCTTCGGTGGCATGGCGGCCACCCCCAAGCGGGCCGCGCTGACCGAAGCCGCGCTGACCGGCCAGCCATGGAACGAGGCCACCGCCCGTGCCGGCATGGCCGCGTTGGGCCAGGACTACACCCCGCTGTCCGACATGCGCGCCACCGCGTCGTACCGTGCGCGCGGGGCCGCCAACCTGCTCTATCGCTTCTGGCTGGAAACGCGCGAAGGCGCGCTGTCCGCCGCCGAGGTCAACGTCCGCGCCATCGGCGCCGGCGAACCCGTGAGCGCCTGAGGAGAGCCAGCATGAACAAGCAAACCGAACCCTTCCTGCTCGACGCCAGCGTGGCGGCGGAATCGTCGCCGCAAGTCGGCATCTCCCGCCCGCACGAGTCGGCGCACCTGCACGTGGCCGGCACGGCCACCTATACCGACGACATCCCGGAACTGGCCGGCACGCTGCACGCCGCGCTGGGCATGAGCACCCGCGCTCATGCGCGTATGAAGTCGATGTCGCTCGACAAGGTGCGCGCGGCGCCCGGCGTGGTGGCCGTGCTGACCGTGGACGACATTCCGGGCGTCAACGATTGCGGCCCGATCATCCACGACGACCCGATCCTCGCCAGGGATGTGGTCCAGTTCATCGGCCAGCCGATCTTCGTGGTGGTGGCGACGTCGCACGATGCCGCGCGCCGCGCCGCCCGCCTGGCCGAGATCGACTATGAAGACCTGCCGCCCGTGCTGTCGCCGGAGGCCGCGCATGCCGCGGGCAGCTACGTGCTGCCGCCGATGCACCTGAAGCGCGGCGAGCCACGCCGCCACATCGACGGCGCCGCTCATCGCGATGGTGGCGAGATCCGCCTCGGCGGCCAGGAACAGTTCTACCTCGAAGGCCAGATCGCCTACGCCGCGCCGCGCGAAAACGACGGCATGCACGTGTGGTGCTCCACCCAGCACCCGACCGAAATGCAGCACGCCGTGGCCCACATGCTGGGCTGGCACGCGCACCAGGTGCTGGTGGAATGCCGTCGCATGGGTGGCGGCTTCGGCGGCAAGGAATCGCAGTCGGCGATGTTTGCCTGCTGCGCCGCGCTGGCCGCATGGAAGCTGCTGTGCCCGGTCAAGATGCGTCCGGACCGCGACGACGACATGATGATCACCGGCAAGCGCCATGACTTCGTGTTCGACTTCGAAGTGGGTCACGACGACACCGGGCGCATCGAGGGTGTGCAGGTGGAAATGGTGTCGCGCGCGGGCTTTTCGGCCGATCTCTCGGGCCCGGTGATGACCCGCGCCATCTGCCACTTCGACAACGCCTACTGGCTGCCGAACGTGCAGATCGACGGCTACTGCGGCAAGACCAATACGCAGAGCAATACCGCCTTCCGCGGCTTTGGCGGCCCGCAGGGCGCGTTCGCGATCGAGTACATCCTCGACAACATCGCGCGCAACGTCGGCAAGGATTCGCTCGAAGTGCGCCGCGCCAACTTCTATGGCAAGGGCGAGCGCAACGTCACGCCGTACGGCCAGACCGTGGAAGACAACGTCATCCACGAGCTGATGGACGAACTCGTGGCATCCAGCGAATACCAGGCCCGCCGCGCCGCCACGCGCGCGTTCAACGCGACCAGCCCAGTGCTCAAGAAGGGCATCGCCATCACCCCGGTGAAGTTCGGCATCTCGTTCAACGTCGCCCACTTCAACCAGGCCGGCGCGCTGGTTCACGTCTACAACGACGGCTCGGTGCTGGTGAACCACGGCGGCACGGAAATGGGCCAGGGCCTGAACACCAAGGTGGCGATGGTCGTGGCGCACGAGCTTGGCATCCGCATGGAGCGGGTGCGCGTGACGGCCACGGACACGAGCAAGGTGGCCAATACGTCGGCCACGGCCGCCTCGACCGGCGCGGACCTGAACGGCAAGGCCGCGCAGGACGCCGCACGCCAGATCCGCGAGCGCCTGGCTGCCTTCGCCGCGCGCAAGGCCGGCGTCGATGCCGATACCGTGCGCTTTGGCGACGACCTGGTCGTGGCCGGCGAACTCCGCCTGTCCTTTGGTGACCTCGCCCGCGAGGCCTACGTGGCCCGCGTGCAGCTCTGGTCCGACGGCTTCTACACCACGCCCAAGCTGCACTGGGACCAGAGCAAGCTGCACGGCCGGCCGTTCTACTACTTCGCCTACGGCGCCGCGTGCTCCGAGGTACTGGTCGACACGCTGACCGGCGAATGGAAGCTGCTGCGCGCCGATGCCTTGCACGACGCCGGCAAGTCGCTCAACCCCGCCATCGACATCGGCCAGGTGGAAGGCGCGTTCATCCAGGGCATGGGCTGGCTGACGACCGAGGAACTGTGGTGGAACCAGAACGGCAAGCTGATGACGCACGCGCCGTCCACCTACAAGATTCCGACGATCAACGACTGCCCGGAAGCGTTCAACGTGCGGCTGTTCCAGAACCGTAACGTCGAGGACAGCATCCATCGCTCCAAGGCCGTGGGCGAGCCGCCCCTGCTGCTGCCGTTCTCGGTGTTCTTCGCGATCCGCGACGCCATCGCGGCTGTGGGCGACTATCGGATCAACCCGCCGCTGCGCGCCCCGGCGACCAGCGAGGCGATTCTGGACGCCGTGGAAGCCGTGCAAGCCGGCATTGCAACAAGGCAGGAGACGGCGGTTGCCGTCTGAGGTATCGATCATGCAGGACGCTCCGCTCAAGCCATTCCATTTCGCCGACGCCGCCCGCCTGGTGCGCGCCGGCGTGCCGGTGGCGATGGTCACCATCGTCGACGTCAAGGGCTCCGCCCCACGCGAGGCCGGCATCCGCATGCTGGTGACGGCCGACGATCTGGTCGGCACGATCGGCGGCGGCCATCTGGAATGGCGCGGCATGGATATCGCGCGCGCGATGTTGTCCGAAGCGCGCCCGCCGCGCCGCATCGAGCGGATTCCGCTCGGACCCGCGCTGGGGCAGTGCTGCGGCGGCGTGGTGCAGCTGGCGTTCGAGGTGCTTGGGCAGGACGACCTGGCGTGGCTCGATGCGGTGGAAGCGGCCTTCGCGGCCGGCAAGTCGCTGGAACGCACCGTGCGGACCACGGGCGCCATCGCGGTGACGCCGAGCCGCGCGCTGCTGCCTGCGGTGGATCTCGAAGCCGATGGGGCGTGGACCGATACGCTCGTGCCGGACGAGATGCACGTGGTGTTGTTCGGCGCGGGCCACGTCGGCCATGCGCTGGTCAAGGTGCTGGCCACGCTGCCCTGCCGGGTGCACTGGGTCGACGAACGGGACACGCTGTTCCCGGCCGGCCTGCCCGACAACGTGGAGGCCGAAGCGACCGATTCCGCCGAAGCCGTGGTCGACCAGGCCCCGGCCGGCGCGTACTTCATCGTCATGACGCACAGCCATGCGCTGGACCAGGCGCTGTGCGAGCGGATCTTCCGCCGCACGGACTACGCCTACTTCGGGCTGATCGGATCCAGGACCAAGCGCGCAAAGTTCGAGCACCGGATGGCCGAGCACGGGATCGACCCGGCGCGGTTCCCGGAAATGACATGTCCCATGGGAGTCTCCGGCATTACGGACAAGGCACCGGCTATGATTGCGGTAGCCATCGTCGCCCAGTTGCTCCAGGTCCGCGACCAGCGCCTTGCCGCGCTGACCGCGAGCCAGGCGACGGCGATGCATCCGTAACCCGGTGTGACCGCAACCCGGCCGCCGTCAAGACCACAAGAGGCCCCATGACCATCGATGCCGCGCTCGCGGACATGATCCGCCGTACCCCAAAGGCCGAACTGCACGTGCATATCGAAGGCACGCTCGAACCCGAGCGCATCTTCAGGCTGGCTCAGCGCAACAACGTCCAACTGCCGTACCCGAGCGTGGAGGCGCTGCGCGCCGCCTATGCCTTCACCGACCTGCAGTCGTTCCTGGACATCTACTACGCGGGCGCCAGCGTGCTGCTCACCGAGGAAGATTTCTTCGACATGACGATGGACTACGTCAAGCGCGCCGCCGCCGACAACGTCCGCCATGCCGAGATCTTTTTCGACCCGCAGACCCATACCGCGCGCGGCGTGCCGATGGGCGTCGTGATCGACGGCATTGCCGATGCCCTGGCGCAGGCGCGCACGGAGTACGATTTTTCCAGCAGCCTCATCCTCTGCTTCCTGCGCCACCTGTCCGAAGAGGACGCGTTCGCCACGCTGGAGGCCGCGCTACCGTATCGCGACCGCTTTGTCGGCGTGGGCCTGGATTCGTCCGAGCGCGGCCATCCGCCCGAGAAGTTCGCCCGGGTGTTTGCGAAGGCGAAGGCACTTGGCCTGCACCTGGTCGCCCATGCCGGCGAGGAAGGCCCGCCGCAATACGTGACCGATGCGCTGGACATCCTGCATGTGGAACGCATCGACCACGGCGTGCGCGCCATCGAGGACGAGGCGCTCGTGCAGCGCCTGGCCCGCGAGCGGATCGCGCTGACCGTGTGCCCGCTGTCGAACCAGAAGCTGATGGTCCATCCCGACCTGCGCAATCACCCGATGAAGCGGCTGCTCGATGCCGGCGTCGCCGTCACGCTGCACTCGGACGATCCGGCCTACTTCGGCGGCTACATGAACGCGAACTGGGAGGCGTCGTTCGACGCCCTGCCGCTGGATGCGGCCGATGCCCACAAGCTCGCGCGCAACAGTTTTGAAGCGGCCTTCCTGCCCCCCGTGCAGAAGGCCGAGTTCCTGGCGGAGGTCGATCACTTCTGGTCGTCCACGCCCACGTCCCCGCCCGCGACGGCCCCCGTGACTCCCACGACCTGACCGGGCGCATACCAAGAACGCCGGACGCCTGCGTCCGCCCCCGGGCGGGGGGTCCGGCCGCCCCGAGACAAGACCATGACGACGACTTCCCCTGCCCCGGGCACCAACGGTGCCGTCACCCGCGCGATCCGCGGCCGCATCCTCCACTTTCTGCGCGACCCGCAGTTCCATGAGGATGCCTATGAGTATTGGGAAGACGGCCTGATGATCGTGACGGCCGGTCGCATTGCCGCCGTCGGCCTGTATGAAGACCTGGCCCGCGACGTCCCAGCCGGCGCGGAGATCGTCGACCACCGCGGCAAGCTGATCGTGCCGGGGTTCATCGACACCCATATCCACTATCCGCAGACGGATATCATCGCGTCGCCGTCCCCGGGCCTGCTGCACTGGCTGGACACCTACACCTTCCCCGAGGAGCGCCGCTTCAGCGAGCCGGCCTACGCGCGCGCGGTGGCCGACTTCTTCACGGACGAATTGCTGCGCAACGGCACCACGACAGCAATGGTCTGGAGCACGGTGCACGCCACGTCCGCCGACGCGCTGTTTGCAGCCAGCCAGGAGCGCAACCTGCGCATGATCACCGGCAAGGTGATGATGGATCGCAACTGCCCGGAATTCCTGCGCGACACGGCCGAGAGTGGCGCGCGCGATTCCGCCGACCTGATTTCCCGATGGCACAACAAGGACCGACTGGCCTATGCCATCACGCCGCGCTTTGCGCCGACGTCGACCGAAGCGCAGCTTGCCGCCTGTGGCGAACTGGCCAGGGCCCATCCGGACGCCTTCATCCAGACCCACGTGGCGGAAAACCGCGACGAAGTGAAATGGGTGGCCGAGCTGTTTCCCGATGCGCGCAGTTACCTGGACGTCTACGACCGCTACAGCCTGCTGCGCCCGGGCGCCTTCTACGGCCACGCCATCTACCTGGACCCGGAGGACCGCCGCCGCCTGTCGGATAGCGGCGCCGCCGTGGCGCACTGCCCCACGTCCAACCTGTTCCTGGGCAGCGGCTTCTATGACTTCCACCAGTCGGACGCGCACCGCCTGAATGTGACGCTGGCGACGGACGTCGGCGGCGGGACATCGTTTTCGATGTTCCGTACGATGAACGCGGCCCACAAGGTGGCGCGCATGGGCGGCTATCACCTGACCGCGCTGCGCATGTTCTATCTGGCCACGCGCGCCGCCGCGGAGGCACTGGGATGGCAGGACCGCATCGGCAGCTTCAGCGTGGGCTGCGAGGCGGATTTCGTGGTGCTGGACCCGGAAGCCACGCCACTGATCGCGCGGCGCAGCAGCCGCTCGGAAACGCTGGAGGAGCAGCTGTTCGCGTTTGCGATGCTGGGCGATGACCGCGTGGTCGACAACGTCTACATCATGGGCGAGGCCACCCGGGAACTGGCGGTCTGATCGTGTGCGGGGGCGGGCGCCCCATGCGACGGTCAGTGCGCGCTACGCGCCATAATATGGAGCGTTCAAAACGCGCCTTGACCCGAATCAACACAATCGTCATCAAACCCTTCTAGTCTGTCGCATTCGCCCCGCGCGCCCGTCCCATACTGGCGCGTGCCGACAGACCACTGAAGGCTTTCATGACTGCCCGACCCAGCCATTTTTCACCGGCCATGCCCGGCGAAGCGGTTTCCACGCCGCCGGACCTCCGGATCTCGACGCCCCCGCATCGCGACACCAACATCCCCCTGCCCGAACCGATCGCGTTCGAAGCACCCTTTCCCAATCGCAAGACCATCCGCAGCTGGCTGATTCCGCTTGGCCAGCGCAGCACGCCGCGCGCGCTGTTCCTGTTCGCGCTCGACTACGCGTTCTTCGCCGCCGTCCTGGCAGGCGTGGCGCTGGTGCCGCAGTGGTGGGCCAAGACCGGCCTTGGCGTGCTGGCCGGGCTGGTCATCGCACGGCTGTTCATCATCGGCCACGACGCCTGCCACCAGAGCCTGACGGACCGCCGCGGCCTGAACAAGTGGCTCGGACGGCTGACGTTCCTGCCGTCGCTGACGCCTTACAGCCTGTGGGAAGTCGGCCACAACGTGGTGCATCACGGCTACACCAACCTCAAGGGTTTCGACTTCGTCTGGGCGCCCTACTCCCTGGAGGAATTCCGTGCGCTGCCGCGCTGGCGTCGTGTGATGGAACGCGTCTACCGCAACGGATTGGGCGCGGGTCTCTACTACCTGATCGAGATCTGGTGGTGCAAGCTGTTCTTCCCGAGCAAGCGCCAGATGGCCACGCGCCGCGCCATCTTCCTGTGGGACTGCACGCTCGTGGCGGCCTTCGGCGTCCTGTGGATCGGCGCGCTGGCCTGGCTTGCCGTGGCGACGGGGCAATCGATCCTGCTGCTGGTCGGCACCGGCTTCGTGCTGCCGTTCCTGATCTGGAACCTGACGGTCGGCTTTGTGCTGTACGTCCACCACACGCATACCAGCGTGGCCTGGTACGACACCAAGGCCATGTGGGCCAAGGCACAGCCGTTCGTGTCCACCACGGTTCACCTGCGCTTCCGCTACGGCATCGGCGCCGCGCTCCATCACATCATGGAACACACCGCGCATCACGTGGACATGAGCGTGCCGCTCTACCGTCTCAAGCGCGCCCAGGCAATGCTGGAACACGCGCTGCCCGGCCGCATCATCATCGAGAACTTCTCGTGGCGCTGGTATTTCCACACCGCGCGCCGCTGCAAGCTCTATGACTTCAAGGCCCTGTGCTGGACCGATTTTCGCGGTCGCCAGACCAGCGAGAATTCGCCCGTGCCGGCCTGATACGTCACACAACCGCTCTCCCTTGCGCACCACGTGGCGGTGGACTTTGTGCACCGCCATCGTTACAATTGCGGCTTCCATTGGGGAGTAGCCGCCCTGATCTCACCGCGCCGCGCAATGCGGCATCCGGGAGACAGGGGCGTACGTCAACAGACTTGACCGGATACGGTTATGGCGTACGTAGCTCCGGACCCTGGCAGCCTGCAAGGCCTGCCATGTGTCCAGTGCCTGGCGAGACCGATGACCTCACCTTTCTGGCCGGGCCGGGAAAGGTGTGCGTCATTGGCATCTCGCGATGCATTGCGGCCCGGTTCACATCCCATAAGAATGGAATCCTTCCTCGTCTCCACAGGTATCGTCGCGCTCGCCGAAATGGGCGACAAGACGCAATTGCTGTCCCTCGTCCTGGCCGCACGCTACCGGAAACCCATCCCCATCATCCTTGGCATCCTGATCGCCACGCTGGTCAATCACGGCTTTGCCGGCGCCCTGGGGGGATGGATCACACAAGTGCTCGGTGCCAACCTGCTGCGCTGGATTCTTGGCCTGGGCTTTATTGCCATGGCCGGCTGGATGCTGATTCCCGACAAGCTCGATGAAGCCGAGCAGGCCAAGCCGGTCAAGGGCGCCATCGGCATCCTCGGTACCACGATCGTGGCCTTCTTCTTCGCGGAAATGGGCGACAAGACGCAAATCGCCACCGTGGCGCTGGCCGCGCGCTTTCATGGCGAAGTCATCGCCGTAGTGGCCGGCACCACCTTTGGCATGATGCTGGCCAACGCGCCCGCCGTGTTGCTGGGCGATCGCTTTGCCAACAAGATGCCGATCGCCCTCGTGCACAAGATTGCCGCGGCGATTTTCCTGGTGCTGGGGCTGCTGGCGCTCTTCAATATCGGCGGCTGAATACGGCCGCCACGCGCCCATAAAAAAACGGGGCTTTCGCCCCGTTCAAACCCTCGCCGGTCCGGTACTGCTGACTGCCGACTGCACAGCCGCCGGACCGTCGATCACCGATGCCCGGTCAAATCAGTTAGCGGTCTTGGCACCGCCCTCGAACCACTGGCCCAGCAGCGCGCGCTCATCGTCCGTGATCTGCGTGACGTTGCCCAGCGGCATCGCCTTCTGCTGCACGGCCTGCTGGTAGATCAGCTGTGCATGCGCCTTGATTTCGTCCACCGTGTCCAGCTTGATGCCCTTGGCGGCGGTTGGCATCATCTTCGGCGCCTCGGCGTGACACTGCACGCAACGCGTATTGATGATTTCCTGCACCTTCACGAAACTCACCGCATTGGCGGCGTCGGCACCGCCATTGTTGCTGGCCACCTGCTGACGCGGTTGCGGCGCGATCATCACGGCCACCACACCCAGCAGGGCGACACCGGCAGCCGGCCATGCGACGTTGATCTTGCCCTTGTGCTTCAGGATGAAGAACTGGCGAATCAGCACACCAGCCAGCATGATCAGGATCAGCACCGCCCAGTTGTACTTGTGCGCGTACGTCATGCTGTAGTGGTTGGACAGCATCGCGAACAGCACCGGCAGCGTGAAGTACGTGTTGTGCACACTGCGCTGCTTGCCGCGCTTGCCGTGGATAGGGTCCACCGGCTGTCCAGCCTTCAGCGCCGCCACCACCTTGCGCTGGCCCGGGATGATCCACACCAGCACGTTGCCGCTCATGATCGTCGCGATCATCGCGCCAGTCAGCAGGAACGCCGCGCGACCCGAGAAGATATGGCAGGCCAGATACGCAGCCACCGCCACGTAGATCGCCACCATGATCCCGACGGTACGGTCACTCTTGCCGAAGACGCGGCAGATCGCGTCATACACCACCCAGCCGATGATCAGGTACGAGATCGCGAAGCCGACCGCCGCTCCGGGCGACATGTCGAACACGCTCCTGTCGATCAGGTAGGTGCTGGCATTGAACAGGTACAGCACCACTAGCAGGCCAAAGCCCGTCATCCACGTGGAATATGACTCCCAGTAGAACCAGTGCAGATTCTCCGGCAGGGATTTGGGCGCGGTCAGGTACTTCTGCGGGTTGTAGAAACCGCCGCCGTGCACGGCCCAGAGTTCGCCGTCAACACCCTTTTCCTGCAGGTCGGGCGCTTGCGGGCGCGTCAGGCTGTTATCCAGCCAGACAAAATAGAACGAGGAACCGATCCACGCGATGGCCGTGATGACGTGCACCCAGCGCAGCAGCAGATTGGCCCAGTCGAGAATGTAGCCTTCCATGACTTGTCTCCTTTATTCCCGTCCGCCTGTCTTCAGCTGCCGCGGTAGGTCGAGTACGACCACGGCGACACCAGCAGCGGCACGTGGTAGTGCGCGGCCGTGTCGGCAATGCCGAAGCGCAGCGTCACCACGTCGAGGAATGCCGGTTCGGGCAACTTGACGCCCTGGGCACGGAAATAGTCGCCGGCGCCGAATTCGAGTTCGTACACGCCCGCCACGAGGTCCGCGCCTTCCAGCAGAGGCTGGTCGCAACGGCCATCGTGGTTGGTCACGACCCGCTTCAGCGTCTCGCGACGATTGTCGACAATTTTATGAAGAATGACCGACATGGCCTGCCCGGGCTTGCCGGTTGCCGTGTCGAGAACGTGAGTGGTCAAGCGTCCCATCCTGTTCTTCCTTTGGAGTGTGGGTTGTGAGGGGCGCCGCTGCCTTCACTAGCACCATTTGTGGGAATGGTGCCCGCTCGGTACGTGTTTTAACGCATCCCGGCGCTGGATTGGTGCGTGGCGACAATGCGCCTGCCCTATCCCGTTGACAACTCGGTGATTACCCGTAGTTGTCGAAAACCGTGGTCGGTTTTGTTGACAATAGTGCTTGCATATCCAAATAATTGTCAACAATTTTTAGATCCACGAGCCCATATGACCGACATCAAGACCCGTGATGTTCAGCCTGTGACCACTCGATAGGATCGCTGACCATCGCCTCTACTCCTTTTGCGAGTGCCCAGGATGTCCAAGAATCTCAAGCTCATTGCCGCCGTGGCCGAAGCGCAACTCACCCCCTCCGACAACAAACCGGTCCGCAAGGGATCCGTGGAGGAGCGCATGTACCACGAGATCTACGACGCGATCATGGAGCACCGGCTGCCGCCGCGCACCAAGCTGACCGAGCATTCGCTGTGCGAGATCTATGCCACCGCGCGCCATACCGTGCGCAAGGTGCTGTCCCGGCTGGCCGCCGACGGCCTGGTGGACCTGGAGCCCAACCGCGGCGCATTCATCGCCAGCCCGTCCACCGACGAAGCCCATGACATGTTCGAGTTGCGCCAGATGCTCGAGCGTGCCGTGCTGGAAAAGCTGGCGTCCCTGCCCAACGTGCGCACCGTGATCGCCCCGCTGCGCAAGATGGTGGAAGCCGAGCGCCAGGCCTTCCTGACACACGAGCGCCCCCGCTGGATCCGCCTGTCGGCCGAATTCCACACGGCACTGGCCGAGCTCTCCGGCAACGGACTGCTGGTCACGATGATGCGCCGGCTGGTCTCGCGCACCACGCTGATGATTGCCAGCGTGGAAGCCCCAGGCCACAACGCGTGCTCGTTCGACGAACACGACGACATCCTCGACGCCCTGGAACAGGGCGATGCCGCCCTGGCCCAGTCGCGAATGGCGCACCACCTTGGCGCCTGCGCGGACCGCGTGCAGCCGGATGAGCCCGGCAACTTCGATCTTCGCAGCGTGCTGGGTCACTCCACCTAGCACGATGTTCCCGCCGCCGGGCAACAGCATCCCCTGTTGCCGATGCCAGGCCCACCCGTCCCGCCAATGACAACGCCCTGAAGAGGCGCGGCGCGAGACCCCGACAAGAGGCCACGGTCACTCCCGGCGAGCGTTCCCATCCAAAACCAAAGGAGAGGAGACAAACCCATGAATTCCGCAAGCACCACGGTCCCCACGGACCTCACCAACGAGCGGCTGCCTTCCGGGCGATTGCTGGCGCTGGGCCTGCAGCACGTGCTGGTGATGTACGCAGGCACCGTCGCCGTGCCGCTGATTGTTGGCGGCGCGCTCAAGCTGCCCAAGGACCAGCTGGCGTTCCTGATCAATGCCGACCTCTTCGCCGCCGGCCTCGCCACGCTGATCCAGGCGTTCGGCTTCTGGAAGTTCGGCATCCGCATGCCCGTGATGATGGGCGTCACGTTTGCCTCCGTGGCACCGATGATCGCCATCGGCAATGATCCGAACGTCGGCCTGCTGGGCATCTACGGCGCGGTGATCGCCTCCGGGATATTCGGCATCGTCGTGGCGCCGATGATGGGGCGCATGCTCGGGCTCTTTCCGCCGGTGGTAACCGGCACCGTGATCACGCTGATCGGCGTGTCCCTGATGCGCGTTGGCATCAACTGGGCCGGCGGTGGCCAGCCCACCACGCGCGCCGTGATCGATGGCGTGGTCAAGGACGTTCCCAACCTCGCCTATGGCGACCTCGGCAACCTGGCCATCGCCGGCCTGGTGCTGCTGGTCATCCTGCTGCTGAGCAAGTACGGCCGCGGGCTGGTGGCCAACTGTGCCGTGCTGCTCGGCATCGTCATCGGCACCTTCGTCGCCATGGCCTTCGGCAAGGTCTCGTTCGAGGGCCTGAACGAAGCCAGCTTCGTGGCTGTCATCACGCCGCTGCACTTCGGCATGCCGACGTTCCAGCTCACCGCCATCCTGTCGATGTGCATCGTCATGCTGATCACGCTGGTGGAATCCACCGGCATGTTCCTGGCGCTGTCCGACATCACCGGCCGCAAGCTGAGCCGCAGCGACCTGACCGCCGGCCTGCGCGCCGACGGCCTAGGCACCGTGATTGGCGGCGTCTTCAACACGTTCCCGTACACCTCGTTCTCGCAGAACGTGGGCCTCGTCACCGTGACGGGCGTGCGCTCGCGCTACGTGGCGGCAGCCGGCGGGCTGATCCTGATCGCGTTCGGCCTGTTCCCGAAGATGGCCCATGTGGTCGCCTCCGTGCCGCAATTCGTGCTCGGCGGCGCCGGCATCGTGATGTTCGGCATGGTCGCGGCAACCGGTATCCGCATCCTGGGCTCGTGCGATTTCAACCGCAACCGGCACAACCTGTTCATCGTGGCGATCTCGATCGGTTTCGGCATGATCCCGACGTTGTCCCCCACGCTGTTCCAGTACCTGCCCAAGTGGACCGACCCGTTCACGCACAGCGGCATCGTGCTGGGCACCATCGTTGCCGTCGCGCTGAATCTGTTCTTCAACGGCATGCAATCCGCCGACGAAGCCATGCGCAACGCCGCGGCCAACTCCCACGGCACGGAGTGATTTCGACAATCTGATTTCGACAATCGATACCGACAATTCGGTGGCAACAGTTGGCCTCCACCGCCACCGGACGTCCGGCCCGCGTGAGCAGCTTCTGGCACGCGCTTTGCGTAGCAACAAGCGCTTCAGCCGGGGGCAATGAAAGACGTGAACAGCGCCCCGCTCACGCGAGCAGAAGTTTTCTCCTGAAGCAGACATCAAGAAATGAAACACGATAACTATCCACGCGATCTCATCGGCTACGGCGCGCAGCCGCCGCACGCCCGCTGGCCGGGCGGTGCGCGCATCGCGCTGCAGTTCGTGCTCAATTACGAGGAGGGCGGCGAGAACAACGTGCTGCACGGCGACGCCGGCTCCGAGCAATTCCTGTCCGAGATCGTCGGCGCCGCGTCCTACCCGGCGCGGCACATGAGCATGGAGGGCATCTACGAGTACGGGTCGCGCGCAGGTGTCTGGCGCATCCTGCGCGAGTTCGAGCAACGCGGGCTGCCGCTGACGATCTTCGGCGTGTCGATGGCGCTGCAGCGTCATCCCGAACTGACACGCGCCTTCGTCGAACTCGGCCACGAGATCGCCTGCCACGGCTACCGCTGGATCCACTACCAGGACATGGACGAAGCCACCGAGCGCGAGCACATGCGCCTCGGCATGCAGATCATCAAGGACCTGACTGGCGAGATGCCGCTCGGCTGGTACACCGGCCGCGACAGCCCCAACACGCGACGCCTGGTGGTGGAGCACGGCGGCCTGCTGTATGACGCCGACTACTACGGCGACGACCTGCCCTTCTGGACCGAGGTGGAAGTCACCGGTGGCGAAAAGAAGCCGCACCTGGTGGTGCCGTACACGCTGGACTCCAACGACATGCGCTTTGCCACGCCGCAAGGTTTCAACACCGGCGAACAGTTCTTCCAGTACCTGAAGGACGCGTTCGACGTGCTGTACGCAGAGGGTGACCCGCAAGGCCTCGATCGTCCCAAGATGCTGTCGATCGGCATGCACTGCCGACTGCTGGGCCGCCCCGGGCGTTTCCGTGCGCTGCAGCGTTTCCTTGACTATGTGCAGGGCCACGACAAGGTGTGGATCTGCCGGCGTGTCGATATCGCGCACCATTGGATCGATACCCACCCCTACCGGAGCCAGGCATGAGCCAGACCCACACCATCGCCCAACTGAACGCGATGCCCGAGGCTGAATTCGTCCAGGTCCTCGGTGGCATCTATGAACACTCCCCGTGGTTTGCCGAGGCAGCCGCGAAGCAGCGCCCGCTTGCCGACGCCGCCGCGCTGGCGGTGGCCCTGCGCGACGCCGTCGATACCGCCGGGCGCGACGCGCAGCTCAAGCTCGTGCGTGCCCACCCGGAGCTGGCCGGCAAGGCCGCCGTGCGCGGCGAGCTGACCGCGGAGTCCACGCGGGAGCAGGCCGGCGCCGGCCTGGACCAGTGCACGCCCGAGGAATTCAAACGCCTGCAGGACCTGAACGCGGCCTACAACCAGAAGTTTGGCTTCCCGTTCATCCTGGCTGTGCGTGGCTACGACCGCCACGGCATCATCGACGCCTTTGCAAAGCGGCTCGATAACGCCCCAGAGGTCGAGTTGCAAACTTGCATCAATCAGATCCATCGCATTGCGCAGTTCCGACTGGACGACCTAGTATCCGCCTGAGAAAAAAAGCCACACCAGAAAAGAGAGAGAAATCAGGAACGTTCAGCGACGACGCCACGCGTGCGACACGCTGTCAATCACGTACCCGGCATCGCCGGTCCCCACTGCCCGCCAGACTTCCGAGCGGTGCCAGGGTACGACAGAGAAGAGGCCCATCAGGGTTCCGGCACACAAGAAACGTTCTGAGCAAGCATTACAACCACGGAGGTCTAAACCATGCAGCAGCAGCACAAGTACAAGCCGGCGCTCAAGCTGGCGGCAATCGCGGCCACCCTTTTTTCCGGCGCGGCAATGGCCCAGTCCAGCGTGACGCTGTACGGCCAGGCCGATATGTTCGTCGGTGGAATCAAGAACCCCGGCACTAATGATCGTGCCTGGGTGGCCAACTCGGGCGGCATGCAGACGTCGTACTGGGGCATCAAGGGCACCGAGGATCTGGGCGCCGGCACCAAGGCCATCTTCGACCTCAACGGCTTCTTCCGCACCGACACGGGTCGCGGCGGCCGCTTCGACGGTGACTCGATGTTCAGCCGCAACGCGTACGTCGGCCTGCAGAACGACACCGCCGGCACCATCAAGCTGGGCCGCAACACCACGCCGTACTTCGTGTCGACGATCCTGTTCAACCCGCTGGTCGACTCGTACGTGTTCTCGCCGATGATCTGGCACACGTACTTCACCGCCAACAACGGCCGCGTGTACGACCCGGGCATCATCGGCGATTCCGGCTGGAACAACTCGCTGGTGTACTCCACGCCGACGTTCGGTGGTCTGACCGCCAACTTCATCTACGGCTTCGGCGAACAGGCTGGCAGCAACAGCAAGAACAAGTGGGGCGGCAACGTGACCTACTTCGCCGGCAACCTCGCGGCCACCGTGGCGTTCCAGCAAGTGAAGTTCGACAACGCGCCGTTCGACCTGACCAATTCGACGAACGCGTTCATCACCGGCTTCGACAAGCAGACCGCCGTCCAGGCGGGTGCCTCGTACGACTTCCAGCTCGTCAAGGTGTTCCTGCAGGGTCAGTACATCAAGACCAACGTGAACGCCAACGTCAACGGCGACATCAAGCACATGAACGGCCAGGTCGGCGCTTCGGTGCCGGTAGGCGCAGGCAGCGTGCTGGCCACGTACAGCTATGACAAGACGCTGAACGATGTGGCGAGCTTCAAGCGAAATACGTTCGCGGTGGCCTACGACTACAACCTGTCCAAGCGCACCGACCTGTACGCGGCGTACTTCTACGACAAGATCACCGGCATCGAGCACGGCGACAGCTTTGGCGTGGGCGTCCGCCACAAATTCTGATCTGGTGATTTCTGTCTGATCAGTCAAGGCTCGCCTCCGGCGGGCCTTTTTCATGCGCGCGGATGCGACAGATGCGCGATTTTGCTGCGCCGCAATGCAACTCGGCGCATTCCAGGCAAGATGGGAAACCGCTGCTTCATAGGCGGATTCAATTGGCGACCGCCCTGCCCGCTGCATAGATTGGTTGTCCGGACTGTGTGCCGGATCACGAGACAGGAACGAGCGAGGTAACTCATGCGGCGCTATGCGAAAACCCGGTCGGAATTGATGGCAATCCTGAGCCAGTGCCTGGATAACAACCCGGAATGCGGCGAGGTGGAGTTGCATGCGATGCGCGTGCATCGGCCGGACCACACCGGTTGCAACTGGAGCGCTGAGGTCGACATTCGCCAGGATACCTTCGACGACCTGACGCATAAGATGGCCGCCGCCCGTTCGATCATCGTGGTAATGCGGGAGCAGTACAACGTACTGCAATAGTGGCAACGTGCCCGCCGACGCGCTGGCAATCCAGGCAGACACTGCCAGCGCACCGACACGCCGTGGCCGGCTCCGATGAGCCGACCTGAAACCCGGTAGACCACGCCGCTCGCCGGCTGGCCTGTAGAGGGCTGAGACCTGTTTATTACTGTACGGGCCTCGGCCCTTTTTGTTTCTGCGCGCAGGCTGAAGTAAAGAAAAAGCGCCCCGGAAGCCTATACAGCTTCCGGGGCGCTTTCCATTCTTCACCAGCTTTTGCTGCGTTGCGGCCATGCGCAACACGTGCGCTGTACGGTGGTTGCCGTATGCACTGGCCGCTATCGCACGATCAGCCCGATCAGTCCGATCAGCGAATGGCGCCGCACTCCGCCACAGCAACGGCCGTCATGTTGACGATCCGGCGGGTCGTCGCCTGCGGGTTCAGGATGTGCACCGGCTTGGCCGCACCCAACAGGATCGGGCCCACGGTCACGCCTTGCCCGCCCGTGATCTTGAGCAGGTTGAAGGCGATATTGGCCGCGTCCAGCGTCGGCATCACCAGCAGGTTGGCGCTGCCATTCAGCTTGGTGCCCGGCAGGAAGTGTCGGCGCACGTCCTCGACCAGCGCGGCGTCGCCTTGCATCTCGCCTTCCACCTGCAGGTGCGGCGCCACCTTGGCCAGGATCTGGGCCGCCTCGCGCATCTTGCGCGCCGAGGGACGGTTCGATGAACCGAACATCGAGTGCGACATCAGCGCCACGGACGGTTGCAGACCGAAACGCGCGATTTCCTCGGCAGCCAGTTGCGTGATCGCAGCCAGTTCCTCGGCAGTCGGGTCATCGTTCACGAAGGTGTCGGTGATGAACAGCGTGTACTTCTCGAGCATCAGCGCATTCATCGCCGCGAACACCTTGGCGCCCGGCGCCAGGCCGATAACGTCGCGCACGTGCTCCAGGTGAGCCTCGAAGCGGCCAACGGTGCCGCACAGCAGCGCGTCGGCATCGCCCATGTGCATCAGCATCGTGCCGATCAGCGTGTTCGAGCGGCGCAGGGCCACCTTGGCCATGTCCGGCGTCACGCCGTCGCGGCCACGCAGTGCGTGGTAGGCCTCGTGATAGGCGCGATAGCGCGGATCGTCTTCGGGATTGATCAGCTCGAAGTCCACGCCAGGACGCAGGCGCAGGCCAGCCTTCTCGATGCGCATCTGGATCACGTGCGGGCGGCCGATCAGGATCGGACGGGCCAGGCCTTCATCCACCACGCCTTGCACGGCGCGCAGCACGCGCTCTTCCTCGCCCTCGGCGTAGGCCACGCGCTTCGGCGCGGCCTTGGCGGCGGTGAACACCGGCTTCATGATCAGGCCGGTGTGATACACGTAGTGCGTCAGTTGCAGGCGATAGGCTTCCAGGTCCTTGATCGGACGCGTTGCCACGCCGGACTCTTCCGCGGCCTTGGCCACCGCCGGGGCGATCTTCTCGATCAGGCGCTGGTCGAACGGCGTCGGGATGATGTAGTCCGGGCCGAACTTCAGCTCGCGGCCACCGTAGGCGGCGGCCACGGCGTCATTGAGTTCCGCCTCGGCCAGCTCTGCAATCGCCTTCACGCAGGCCAGCTTCATTTCTTCCGTGATCTTGGTCGCGCCGCAATCGAGCGCGCCGCGGAAGATGTACGGGAAGCACAGCACGTTGTTGACCTGGTTCGGGTAATCCGAACGGCCGGTGGCGATGATGCAGTCCGGGCGCGCGGCCTTGGCCACTTCCGGACGGATTTCCGGCTCCGGGTTGGCCAGCGCCAGGATGATGGGCTTGTCGGCCATCGTCTTGACCATGTCGCCAGTCAGCACGCCCGCGGTGGAGCAGCCCAGGAAGACGTCTGCACCATTGACGATATCGGCCAGCGTGCGGGCGGAGGTGTCCTGCGCGTAGCGGGCCTTGTTGGCCTCCATGTTGGCATCGCGGCCGCTGTAGATCACCCCCTTCGAGTCGGTCACGTAGACGTTCTCGCGCTTCACGCCCAGGCTCACCATGGTGTCCAGGCAGGCGATGGCCGCGGCGCCGGCACCGGAGACCGCCAGCTTGACCTTGCCGATCTCCTTGCCCACAACCTTCAGGCCGTTCAGCAATGCGGCGGCCGAGATGATGGCGGTACCGTGCTGGTCGTCATGGAAGACGGGGATGTTCATGCGCTCGCGCAGCTTCTTCTCGATGTAGAAGCATTCCGGCGCCTTGATATCTTCCAGGTTCACGCCGCCGAGCGTGGGTTCCAGTGCGGCGACGATTTCCACGATCTTGTCCGGGTCGTGGGCATCGAGTTCGATGTCGAACACGTCGATGCCGGCGAACTTCTTGAACAGGCAGCCCTTGCCTTCCATCACCGGCTTGCCGGCCAGCGGACCGATGTCGCCCAGGCCGAGCACCGCGGTACCGTTGGTGATCACGGCCACGAGGTTGGCGCGCGAGGTGTACTCGGCGGCCATGGCGGGGTCTTTCGCGATCTCCTCGCAGGCGTAGGCCACGCCCGGCGAATAGGCCAGCGACAAGTCGCGCTGGTTGGACAGCGCCTTGGTGGCCGTTACCTGGATCTTGCCCTTGGTCGGGCTGCGGTGATATTCCAGTGCAGCGAGACGCAGTTGCGCTTCGGGGCTGTTGGGGACATGTTGCGGTGCATCACCGCCGGTCTTGCTGCTCATGCTGATCGTCCGGAAAGAGGCCCTGCCGGGGTCCGACCGGTCCGCGCCGTGCGCACCGTGACGGGTTCCGGCGGCATGGGCCGGAAAAATCGAGCAGCCATTCTAGCCCAGCCGCCCCCTTGCGACAGTCCTTTGCAGCGCCTGTTTCAATGATTTTCCCGGTATTTGGGGCAAAACTGCTTTTACCGCGCGGTAGGAAATATAGATCTGTTTCACAGGTGAACGCGCGGCACGGCGGCGCTACCTGGTCTTGTCCTTGTCGACCTCAAGCGTCACGCGGCGCGGCCGTCCGCTTTCGGTCGGAAATTCGGTGAACGCGCTGCGGATCATGTACGGCATCACGGACGGCAGGCTGCCGCCTTCGGTGGTGTTACGCGCGGTCACCTGGTAGACGCGCTTGCCGCTGGCCGCATCCTTGAAATAGACACGCAGGCTGGAGAACGTTACCGGCACGTCGCGCACCACGGTCTGCGGTGGCCAGTAGCCCGGGCCCCAACCCCACGGACCATAGGGGCGGTAGCCGCCATACGGGCCCCAGTACGGACCCCACGGGCCATACCAGGGATCGGGGTACACGGTCTCCGCCACGCGGACGAAGCCCGGCGCCGCATCGTATTCCATCGACACCAGGTAGCGCGCCTGCCGGGCCGGCGCCTGCTCGAAGCCCACGCCGGCCATCGCATCCGCCAGCCACTGCTCGTAGGTCTGGCGCTCCAGCTGCGCCTCCTGTTGCGGCGTATGCTCGAAGGCGTACGTGCGTGGTGCGTCGTTCTGCCAGCCGGCCTGCCGGAACGCCGTGACCTCGGTGGTCACCGTGCTGGCGCAGCCGGACAGCCATAGCGCCGCCAGCGCGACCAGCGCCCACACTCCCCCCCTGCATCCACTCCTGCGACCCCATGCTGATACGGCTTGCCACATCGCGATACCTCTTTATTGTTCGTTCGGACGACGTTTCTTCAGACACGAACGGTCGCCCGAAATTCCCATGCCGCCAATGACGTGGCGCAAGCCACAACCCCCTTGGCTACAATGAGGACTTCGGCGCCGTGATTGCGCGGCGCCTCGCCCCCGGTCATTCCGAAGACAGGATTCCCCATGCTGCGCACCGATACGCCCGTTACCGTCTATCGCAAGGACTATACCCCGCCCGCGTTCGCCATCGATCATGTCGACCTGGTGCTCGAACTGGACCCGCAACGCACCGTCGTCACCAGCACGCTGCAATTCCGACGCTCGCCAGACGCCGCCGCCGATGCCCCGCTGGTGCTGGCGGGCGAGGAGCTCGAACTCGTCGGCGTGAAGCTGGACGGCAAGCCACTGGCGGAAGCCCGCCAGGAAGCCGGCACCCTGACTCTGCCGGGCCTGCCCGCGCAAGGCACGCTCGAGATCACCACGGCCTGCAACCCGGCCGCCAACACCACGCTGTCGGGGCTTTATGTCTCCAACGGCAACTTCTTCACGCAATGCGAAGCCGAGGGCTTCCGTCGCATCACGTACTTCCTGGATCGCCCCGACGTGATGGCGACCTATCGCGTCACGCTGCGCGCCAACCGTGCGGCCAGCCCGGTGCTGCTCTCCAACGGCAACCTGCTGTCCGAGCGCGAACTGCCGGACGGCCGCCACGAAGCCGTCTGGGAGGACCCGTTCCGCAAGCCGTCGTACCTCTTCGCGCTGGTGGCCGGCAAGCTCGCCTGTATCGAGGAACGCATCCAGTCGGCGTCCGGCAAGGACAAGCTGCTGCAAGTCTGGGTGGAGCCGCAGGACCTGGAGAAGACCCGTCACGCGATGGACTCGCTGGTCAACTCCATCCGCTGGGATGAGCGTCGCTTTGGCCTGGAGCTGGATCTGGACCGCTTCATGATCGTCGCCGTCAGCGACTTCAACATGGGCGCGATGGAGAACAAGGGCCTGAACATCTTCAACACGAAGTACGTGCTGGCCAACGCCCAGACCGCGACCGATGTGGACTTCGCCAATATCGAGTCCGTGGTGGGCCATGAGTATTTCCACAACTGGACCGGCAACCGCGTGACCTGCCGCGACTGGTTCCAGCTGTCGCTCAAGGAAGGCCTGACGGTGTTCCGCGACCAGGAGTTCTCGGCCGACATGATGGGCTCGGAGTCCGGCCGCGCCGTCAAGCGTATCGAGGACGTACGCGTGCTGCGCCAGGTGCAGTTCCCGGAAGACGCGGGCCCGATGGCCCACCCGGTGCGCCCTGACAGCTATGAGGAAATCAACAACTTCTACACGGTCACCGTGTACGAGAAGGGCGCCGAGGTCGTGCGCATGTACCAGACCCTGCTGGGCCGCGACGGCTTCCGCAAGGGCATGGACCTGTACTTCCAGCGGCACGATGGCCACGCTGTCACCTGCGATGACTTCCGGGCGGCGATGGCCGACGCCAATGGCCGCGACCTCGCACAGTTCGGCCTCTGGTACAGCCAGGCCGGCACGCCCGTGGTGACCGTGAAAACCGCATGGGACGGCGCCGCGGGCGCCCTCACGCTGACGCTCGCCCAGCGCTGCCCGAAGGTCGGCATTGAAACCCGTGCCGGCGCGCCGGAAAAGCAGCCATTCCATATCCCGTTCGCGGTTGGCCTGATCGGTGCGGACGGCAACGACCTGCCGCTGCAAATCGACGGCGAACCGGCCGGCACCGCCACGACGCGCGTGCTCGACCTCACGCAGGCCGAGCAGACCTTCCGTTTCGTCAACCTGCCCCGCGGCACCGAGTCGCCGCTGCCCTCGCTGCTGCGCGACTTCTCCGCGCCGGTAATCGTCGACTACGACTACACCGACGCCCAGCTGACCTTCCTGCTGGCGCACGACAGCGACGCCTTCAACCGCTGGGAAGCCGGCCAGCGTCTGGCCACGCGCGCCCTGCTGCAACTGGTAACGGATGTGCAGGCCGGCCGCGAATTAAAGCTGGATGCAGGACTGGTGGCCGCGTTCCGCACGGTGCTGGGCGACGGCACGCTGAGTCCGGCCTTCCGCGAACAGGCGCTGATGCTGCCGGCGGAAGCCTACCTGGCCGAGCGCATGGGCGTGGCCGATCCCGCCGCGATCCACCGCGCCCGCCTCTTCATGCGCGAGGGCCTGGCCCGGGCGCTCAAGCGCGAATGGCTGGCCGCCTATGAGGCCAACGCCACGCCGGGCCCTTACAGCCCCGACGCCGATGCGATGGCACGACGCGCCTTGCGCAACCTGGCGCTCGGCTACCTGGCCGACAGCGGCGACGCCGACATGCAGGCGCTGGCGGACCGCCATTACCAGCAGTCGGACAATATGACCGACCGCTTTGCCGCCCTCTCCGCGCTGGTCAACAGCTTCGCGCCGGGCCGCGAGCATGCGCTAGCGGACTTCTACCATCGCTTTGAAAACGATGCGCTGGTCATCGACAAGTGGTTTTCGCTGCAAGGCATGCAGCGCGGCGAGGTCGGCCCGCATGCCGGCAAGCGCACCATCGACACCGTGCGCGCGCTGATGGAGCATCCCGCCTTCAACCTGCGCAATCCGAACCGCGCGCGATCGCTGATCTTCAGCTTCTGCTCCGGCAACCCGGCCCAGTTCCACGCCGAGGATGGCTCCGGCTACGCATTCTGGGCGGACCAGGTGCTGGCGCTGGATGCGATCAACCCGCAGGTGGCGGCCCGCCTGGCGCGCGTGCTGGACCGCTGGCAGAAGTACGCGATGCCGCTGCGCGACCGCATGCGTGCGGCGCTGGAGCGCGTGGCGGCGGCGTCCACGCTGTCGCGCGACGTGCGCGAAATCGTCGGCAAGGCCCTGGCCGGCTGACCGCGAAAGTGCCATGTCCGCCCCGGCGGACATGTAGAATTGCGGCCATCCAAGGAGAACCCACCATGACACGCATCAGCCTCACTCGCTATCTGGTCGAGGAGCAGCGCAAGCACAACACGATCCAGCCAGAGCTCCGGCTGCTGATCGAGGTGGTTGCGCGCGCCTGCAAGGCCATTTCCAACGCCGTCAGCAAGGGCGCCCTCGCGGGCGTGCTGGGCTCGGCCGGCACCGGCAACGTCCAGGGCGAAACCCAGCAGAAGCTGGACGTGATCGCCAATGAAGTGCTGCTGGACGCCAACGAATGGGGTGGCCACCTGGCAGCCATGGCTTCGGAGGAAATGGACTCGTTCTACGAGATCCCCAACCGCTACCCGAAGGGCGAATACCTGCTGCTGTTCGATCCGCTCGACGGTTCGTCGAACATCGACGTGAACGTGTCGATCGGCACGATCTTCTCGGTGCTGCACATGCCCAAGCCGGGCCAGACCGTGACCGAGCATGACTTCATGCAGCCGGGCACGCATCAGGTGGCGGCAGGCTACGCGGTGTACGGCCCGCAGACCACACTGGTGCTGACCGTCGGCAACGGCGTGCACATGTTCACGCTGGACCGCGAGGCCGGCAGCTTCGTGCTGACGCAGTCGGACATTCAGATTCCGGAAGACACCAAGGAATTCGCGATCAACATGTCCAACATGCGCCACTGGGCCCCGCCCGTGCGCCAGTACATCGACGAATGCCTGGCCGGCGAGGAAGGCCCGCGCGGCAAGAACTTCAACATGCGCTGGATTGCGTCGATGGTTGCCGACGTGCATCGCATCCTCATGCGCGGCGGCGTCTTCATGTATCCGTGGGACAAGCGCGAGCCGGAAAAGCCGGGCAAGCTGCGCCTGATGTACGAAGCCAACCCGATGGCATTCCTGATCGAACAGGCAGGCGGCGCGGCCACCAATGGCCATGAGCGCATCCTGGACGTGCAGCCGACCAAGCTGCACCAGCGTGTGTCGGTGATCCTCGGGTCGAAGAACGAGGTGGATCGCGTGACGCGCTACCACCAGGAAGCCGCGCCCAAGGCGTAAGCCGGCGAGCGGATCGTGCATGCAAGACAGGGCGCCTCGGCGCCCTGTTTTCTTTTGCGATGCACATGGGCGCCGTGCGCCGCCCGACATCCGTCTCTGCGATGTCGATCCTTCATCAGGCCGGCAGGTCGATGCGCCACAGCATGCGATACACCACGGATTCCCCGGCCGCGAGCGCGCGCAGCCCAGCGCCTTCCCAGCCGCGTGCGGCCAGGTTGACCGCATCCGCCACGTGCGAGACGGGCTCCAGGCAGACGTAGTCGCAACCGGCCGGCGCATGCAGGACAAGGTGGTCCAAACCTTCGCCCGCACGCATCAGCAGCGTGGCGCCATCGGGCCGCCTGAGCGTGGCCTGTCGCTTCCAGCCGCTGTAGTAGATGCTGAAATCCGCTTCCGGCAAGTTGCGCTCCCGCAGGAAGCGTTCGCGGTCGCCAACGGCCGCGCGGCCCGTGGCAACGCCGCCATGGTCCGCAGGCCACAGGTGTGCCGCATCGAACTGGACACGCATGCCGGGCACGCGCGCGAAGAACGGATGGAAGCCGCCGCCAACGGGCATCGCGCTGTCGCCGTCGTTGCGCACGACGAGCTCCGCCACGAGGCCGTCCAGGGAGAGCACGATCGATTGCCGGGCAAACACGTGCCACGGCCAGTCGCCCGGCGCCGGCACGTGGCGCAGTTCAAGCGTGATGGCATCGACGTTCTCGTGCACGACCTGCCAGGGCCGGACGTGGCCAAACCCATGCATCGCATGCGTCTGCCCCGGATGGGCGGGCAGCACGATGTCCTGCCCGTTCCAGCGGAAGCGGCCATTGCGGATGCGATTGGAAAACGGCAGCAGCGGATAGAGGCCAGCCTTCGGCCACGCATGGGCATCGAAGCCCTCGCGCAGCGCTTGCGCGGGCATCGGCGCCAGCCATTCGATGACGGCACCGTCCGCGCGCGATGTGGTCAGCGACGCCATGCGCCCGCCAGCGGCGGGCGCGACGACGAGCGCGTGCGGCCCGGCGCGCAGCGTGTGGATCGGCCCCGCTTCCAGCCACACGCCGCCCGTGGTCTGCCTCACTTGAGCAGCAGGTCCGGCAGCCACATCGAAAACGCCGGCACGTACGTGACCATCAGCAGTGCCGCCAGCAGCGCGCCGTAGAACGGCCAGATCGTCTTCATCACCTGGCCGACGGACACCCCGCCGATGGCGCAACCCACGAACTGCGTGGTGCCGACCGGCGGCGTGTTCAGCCCCAGCGCGCAGTTGATCAGCATCAGCATGCCGAACTGCACGGGCCCCATGCCGTAGTGCTGGCAGATCGGCAGGAAGATCGGCGTGCAGATCAGGATCGTGGCCGCCATGTCCAGGAAGGTGCCGAGGACGAACAGCATCACGTTCACCATCAGGAAGATCATCCACGGGCTGGTCGACAGCGAACTGAGGAACTGTCCGGTCAACTCGGCCACGCCGTACAGGCTGATCAGGTAGCCGAACGTGCCCGAGATGCCGATCAGCAGCAGCACCACGCCGGTCGTCTTGACCGCCTTGGCCGCGGCCTTGACGAACTGTTCGCGCGTCAGCGACCGGTACACGAGCACCGTCAGCGCCAGCGCGTAGAGCACCGCCACCGCGGCCGATTCCGTTGCCGTGAACACCCCCGACAGGATGCCCGCCAGGATCAGCACCACCACGAACAGGCCCGGCAGCGCCGCCGCCAGCGAATGGCCGACGATCTCCCAGCCCGGGAACTTGCCGGCCGGATAGCCGCGGCTGCGCGCCACGAAGTAGGCCGCGGCCAGGTTGCAGATCGTCAGGATCAGCGCGGGCAGCACGCCGGCCAGGATCAGCGCGGCAATCGAGACCTTGCCGCCCGCGGCCAGCGTGTAGATGATCATGTTGTGGCTGGTTGGCATCAGCGCGCCCACCAATGCCGCGTGCGTGGTCACGTTGACGGCGTAGTCGGCGTGATAGCCCTCGCGCTTCATCATCGGGATCATCACCGCGCCCATGGCCGACACGTCCGCCACCGGCGACCCCGACACGCCGCCAAACAGCGTGCAGGCGACCACATTGGACATGCCCAGTCCACCGCGCACGTGCCCGGCCATCGACTTGGCGAAGTTGACGATGCGGTCCGCGATGCCGCCATAGAGCATCAGTTCGCCAGCGAAGATAAAGAACGGAATGGCGAGGAACGAAAACGCGTTCATGCCCGACGTCATCTGCTGGAACACCACGGCCAGCGGCAATCCTTCATAGAGGATCGTGACCACCGCCGACAGCCCGATGGAAAACGCCACCGGCACGCCGAGAATCAGCAATCCGAAGAAGCTGATGGAAATAATGATCAGTGCCATGCCGGCTCCACTTCCGTGCCTTTCAGCACTGCAATGATGTGTTCGATCGAAAACAGCACGATGAGCGTGCCCGCGATGACGGGCGGCAGGTAGCGCCAGCCCTCGGAAATGCCGAGCGTGGGCAGCTTGTAGTCCGCCACGGACATCGCCAGGAACGCGCAGTTGTAGGCCATGACCGCGCCGAACGTGCCGACCAGCACATGGATCAACAGCTCGATCTTCGTGCGGATGCGCTCGGGCAGCAGCACGAGCAGCGATTCCAGGCCGATGTGGCCGGCATCGCGCACGCCCACGGCGGTGCCAAGCATCGTCACGTACAGCACCAGCAGCATGGCGATGGTTTCCGCCCACGTGGGCGTGTCGTTCAGCACGTAGCGGCCAAACACCTGCGTGAGCACGGCAATGACCAGCAGCACGAGGCCGGTGACGCCGAGGCCCATGCAGATGCGGGCGAGCGTGGCACAGAAGCGGGTGTAGAGACTGGCGCCGGAGGGGATGCCGGGGGCCTGGGCCTCCGGCTGGCCGGGGGCGGCGGTGGCACCAGGGGTGCCTTCCGCGGGCGATGCCGGCGTGGGAGAGGGCGAAAGCATGATGGGATTCCGTGTCCTGGGTCTGGCCCGCCCGCGCGCGACCTGGCGGCCGGCGGGCCCAAGGCGAATTGCCGAATTGCCGAACTACCGAAGCGGGCGGACGGCGCGGTGGCCGCCCTGCCCTGGCGACGCAGCTTCGCTTACTTCGTCTCTTGCGTGCGACGCACCAGGTCCTTCATCTGGGCGCTGGTGATGAAGCGGTCATAGACGGGCTTCATCGCGGTCTGGAACGACGACTTGTCGACCTGGATGATCTGCACGCCGGCGGCTTCCACCATCTTGCGCGACTTCAGCTCGCGCTCGTCCCACAGCGTGCGCATGTACGGCACGGAGTCCTTGGCGGCCTGGCGGATCAGCGCCTGGTCTTCCTTCGACATACGGTCCCACATGACCTTGGAGAACAGCAGCATTTCCGGTGCCATCGAATGCTCGGTCAGGGAGTAGTACTTGGCCACCTCGAACTGGCGCGAGCTTTCATAGCTGGGCCAGTTGTTCTCGGCGCCATCGACCAGGCCGGTCTTCAGCGCGGTGTAGACCTCGCCCCACGGCATCGGCGTGGCATTGGCGTGCATCGCTTCCAGCAGGGACACCCAGAGGTCCGACTGCTGCACGCGAATCTTCATGCCCTTGGCATCGGCCAGCGTGCGGATCGGGCGCTTGGTGGTGTACATCGAGCGCGAGCCGCTGTCATACCAGGCCAGGCCGATGAAGCCGTTCTTCTCGCACGACTTCAGGATGTCGTCGCCCACCTGGCCATCGAGCACGTGGCGCATGTGTTCGGTGGAGCGGAACAGGAACGGCATCGTCGGGACGATGGTCGCCTCGCAGATGTTGTTCATGGCGGCGGAATTCACGCGCACCATCGACAGCGCGCCGATCTTGGTCTGCTCGATGGCATCCTTCTCGCTGCCCAGCGAGCCCTGCGCGAACACCTTGATCGACAGGCGGCCGTTGGAGCGTTGCTTGACCAGCTCGCCCATGTGGCGCACGGCCTGCACGGTCGGATAGTCGTCGGGGTGAATATCGGCGGAACGCATTTCCGCGGCGTGCGCGCCGACCGGCATCGCCACGGCGGTGGCAAGTGCGGCCATGAGGGTGCCCAGGCGGGCACGCGAGAAGCGGGATGAAACCATGAATTGCCTCCAGTGAGTTGTAGTTCTTCGATCAAAGACAAACAGTGAACCCCCTGGCTCGGGAGTCCGCCGGAAACATCAGCCGCGCAGCACGGGCTCCGCCAGGCCACGCACGCCAGGTTGCAGCGCAAACACCGCGCCGGACAACAGATCGCTGTCATCGGTGCGAATCGAGGTCACGTACAGCGTATCGAGCCCGCTGCCGCCAAACGCACACATCGCCGGCTTGGCCGCCGGCACGGACAGGCTGCGGTCCAGCCGGCCATCGGGCGTGAAGCGATGCACCTGGCCGGCGTCGTTGCCGCAGATCCAGTAGCCGCCGTCGGCATCCACGGCGGCGCCATCCGGGCGGCCCGGATACGCAGTCATGTCGATGAACAGGCGGCCATTGGACGGCGTACCGCTATCGGTGTCGTAGTCGTAGGCCCACACCGCCTGCCGCGTCGGGTGCGAATCGGACAGGTACATCGTGCGGCCGTCGGGGCTGAAGGCCAGCCCATTGGGAGTAATCAGCGTCTCGCGCATGACATCGAGCGCACCGCTCGTGGCGTCGTAGCGATACAGCTTGCCGTCGGTCGCGGCCAGCGACATGTCCATCACCATCGTGCCCGCCCAGAAGCGACCCTGGCGATCGCAGCGGCCATCGTTGAATCGCATGCCCGCGCGTCCGTGGGCAACCGTCGCCACGCGCTCCAGCGCCGGCGCGGGCTGCCCCGGCACCAGGCGCGCCGCCCGGAAGATGCCGGTTTCCATGGCCAGCAGCCAGCCGCCATCGGCCGTCATGGCGATGCAACCCGCCATCTCGGGCAACGTCCATGTGGCGGTGGCCCCGGTGGCCGGGTCGAAGCGCCACAGCGTGCGGTTGGGAATATCGGTCCAGTAGAGCGCGGCGTCGGCGGCGTGCCAGACGGGGCTTTCGCCCACGCCGCAGCGCATGTCGCCGATCCGCTCGATGACTTGGGCCATCGCGCTCAGTCCCCGAACGGGCCCGCCTTGACGAACGCCCCGCCCTGGTACCAGCCGGCCGGGTCGTCGGCCGGCAGCGGCGGCACGGATTCCACCCGGGCGCGGAACTGCTCGGAGGACTCCACCGGCCGGAAGCCCAGGCGCGCGGCCTTGCTGTTGTCCCACCAGCGGTCGCGGTTGGCCGATGCGCCGTAGGCGATCGTGAAGCCGACGTCGGGCACGAAGATCGAGCGCTTGATCAGCTGCTCCAGATCGTCATAACCGAGCCACGTCACCATCATGCGGCGATCCTTGGCCTCCGGGAACGACGAGCCGATGCGCAGCGCGACGGTTTCGATGCCATGGCGATCAAAGTAGAAGCTGGCCAACTGCTCGCCAAAGGCCTTGCTCACGCCGTAGTAGCCGTCGGGACGCGGCGGCGTATCGGCATCGAGCATCTCGCCTTGCTTGTAGTAGCCGATGACGTGGTTGGAGCTGGCAAACACGATGCGGCGCACGCCATGGCGGCGCGCCGCTTCATAAAGGTTGTACGTCCCCTGGATATTGGCCGGCAGGATTTCCTCGAACGGTCGCTCCACGGACACGCCGCCCAGGTGGACGATCGCGTCCACGCCGGCCACCAGTTCATGCACGGCCCTGGGGTCCGACAGATCGCAAGCCGCCACTTCTTCCTGCTCGCGTGCCGTGCCGAGGTCGGCGATATCGGAGACGCGCACTACGTCGGCATAGCGCTTCAGGCGGTCACGCAGGACTTTGCCCAGGTTGCCCGCGGCGCCTGTCATCAGGATGCGGTGGCAACGGGTGGTGACGCCGTCGAGCGGGTCTTGGGAGGCGAGAGACATAGTTTCGGGTGCGCGGGCGTGAGCCACTGGGGCCACGCAGGATGACTGGGAAGGTGTTATTGATCTGTCGTCATACAACGTGACTGGAATCTAATCCTGCGACCATCGTGGGTCAAGGCAGTCACACCTCAGTGAATTCCCTAGAAGTTTTAAGTTGCAGACATGTAGACCGGTCTTGGTGGATCCATCGAATCGGGCAATTTCTGGCATTCTTCGCGCCCGGCTCCGCACGCCACAGCATGCACTCCGTCAACCGGAAATCCGCTTGGTATATGGGACATTGAGCAGATCTCCATCCTCCGTGACGGCCGCCACCACTGGCCTGGATAACGAACACTGGCGATAGCCATCCATCGACGCGACTCGGCAAATCCCGCTATTCCCCGCGGACAAATGCCATGGCGCACTGTTGTGCGCCGGCCAATGTCTCGTCCTATGTCTTGCGGTGTTATTTTTCTGTAAGGTACGATGTCATAAGACATCAGATGACTTAAGTTGCCTTTCCCAACCGCGGTGATCGATGTCCCGGGCACCGGGATTGCCAGTCCTGGCGCCTTTCACGCACGCCGGTGCAGGCAGCAACCTGAGCCAAAGACGTCGCAGAAGTCCACAAGAAAGCAGGCACCGGCCATTCCGCAACAACAACGCCATAACAAGCCAGGATGGAGACTTTCACCATGAAGCGAGCCCTTGCGCCCTTCGTCACCGCAGCATCCCTTGCCGCCATCGGCGCTTCCGCGCCGGTGCACGCCCAGTCCAATGTCACGCTGTACGGCATTGTCGACACCACGATCCGCTACACCACAAACGAAAACGCCGCCGGCAACAGCAAGGTGCAGATGACCGATGGCGTGCTCACGGGTAGCCGCTGGGGCATGTACGGCCTGGAGGACCTGGGGAGCGGGTACCAGGCCCTGTTTGTCCTCGAGTCGGGCTTCTCGCCGGACGCCGGCCAGAGCCTGCAAGGCAACCGCCTGTTTGGCCGCAAGGCCTACGTCGGCCTGCAGGGTGAATTCGGCACCGTCACGCTCGGTCGCCAGTTCACGGTGATCCACGAGGTCATCGCCAGCTACGACGCCATGGCGCTGGCCAACCTGGCCATCGTCGGCTTCCAGGGCGGCAACTACACGGGCGGCGTGCGCCAGGACAACATGATCAAGTACGCCGGCAGGTTCGGCGGACTGACCATCGCGGCCCAGCATGCGTTTGGCGAGGTGGCGGGCAGCTTCTCGAATTCGTCGTCCACCGGCGGCAGCCTGACCTATGCGGCGGGCCCGTTCATGGTCGCTGGCGGTTACCAGATCATGCGCGATACAACGACCTATTACGGCGTGACCGTACCGGTCAGCGATCAGAAGGTCTGGACCCTGGGCGGCACCTACACCGCCGGCCCCGCCACCATCTACCTGGGCTACACCAACAGCAACGTCGACAACGCGGGCTACAAGAACCAGGCCGCCTACCTGGGTGGCAAGTACGCATTCAACAATGCCTGGTCGCTGATCGCGCTCGGCACTTACGACCACCTGAAGCACGGCAATGATTCGGGTAACCGATTCACTGGCTCGATGATGCTCGACTACGCGTTCAGCAAGCGCACGGACGTGTATCTGGAAGCGGACTACACGACGCTGACGGACGCATGGCGCACCCTGGGCGGGCAGTCCACGTTCCAGACGCCGTTCTACGGTCACGGCAGCCGCGTGGGCGTGATGGCGGGCCTGCGCCACAAGTTCTGATGCGTCGCCAGGAATGCTGAAAGCGATGGCGTGGCGACGGCACACGTGAAGGCGTAAACCAGGCGACAACATGCTGCGCCATCGACGTGAATGCAGGAGAGGGCCATCCGCCTCTCCGCCCTCTTCCCTCAGCAACTTTCCCACGAAAAATTGCACGAGGGACTTCACAAAACGAAAAGTCGCTGATATTATTGCGGGCTCTATCCGATTCGATTGATTCGCAAGAATCACAGATCGAACCGTGATGCCGAAGTAGCTCAGTCGGTAGAGCAGCTCATTCGTAATGAGAAGGTCGGGGGTTCGATTCCTCTCTTCGGCACCAAAGCTTCAGGCAAAAGGCCCAACCAACCGGTTGGGCCTTTTGTTTTGGTTTTAGCGTTTTAGCGTTTTGGCGCGCCACTTTTAGCGCTCCGTTTTCACATCGCTGATCGCCACCCGATCACACGCCTTCCTGGGCGACTCGCATCTCGCCCGCACCACATCGAAAATACAAAAGCCAACCTGCTTTCACAGGTTGGCTTCCAGGTATTCCAGTGCCACGTGATCCGGTTCCGCGTAACGCCTTCGCAGTGTGCTGGACCGCGTCTTCATTCGCTGCCCGGAACTAGCTCCCTCGCCTATCCTGCGGCACCCCAGGACACAGTTCCAGCTTAGGTCAAAAAAACCGTGACGGCGGGATAACCGCAAGGAAACGCTGCCGCCCGCGCGCACCGCGCACGCACCTCTCGAGCGGGGTCACTTATTGGTGACGCGGGGGCTGCCTGACATCCGAACCAGACACCGCCAGATGGGCGGAAGGATCATCGTCCAGCATGTGGAAAATGACAGCTTCCATGGTTTCGATGGGCGCGGCTTTTGGCAGGTGCTCCATCACGCCGAATGGCTGGAGCGATGACGGCACACGCGGCAACACGCCGTCCGACAGCAGCAGGATGCGCGCATTGGGGAGCGCCTGATGCAGGCGACGCAGCAAGCACCAGTTGTCGGCGGCGTCCCCGGACATCCCGAAGACCACCAGGACGTCGTCCCGGCTTGCGGCGAGCATCGGGATATCAGATGGCTCGATACTCTGCACGGCGCCGATGCCGGGCATGCGCGCCAGCATCCGCTGCATGCCGAGGCGGGCAAGCGGCTGGGCTTCAATCACGATTGCAGTCATGGTGTCTTCTCCCCTTTCTTGTTGTTTGTGGCGGGGGATTCAGCAAACTGCATGCCAGGCGAATCCTGCAACCGCATTCAAACGGGGCGAACGCCAGGTCGGTGCCAGCAGACGCTTGTGCCATTGGGAAAAGCGGGTGGTCGGCGGGCACTTCTCAAACGCGAGCGATGCCAGCCATCATCCGTTCCGGGCACGACGCATGACGCAACGTGTCACCCGGCCCATCGCGCGGGTCACATTTCGTGTCACCCCGCCACGCAAACGGCCTAGCCAAATGCGGGGCTCAGGGGATTCAGCGGGGCTCAGGTGACCGTGATCCGGTCGTCCACCACGCGCACCTGGCCGCCGGACTTGTCCTCCATGACCTTCAGGACTTTGTGGCCCACCTGAAGCGTCACGCCGCCGTGGATGCGACGGCTGACGGCAATCACGGCCTCGTTGGACGGCTTGATCTGCTCCGCCAGCCTGGCGATCTCGGCATCGAGCTCGAACAGGTCGCGGTTGATCTTGTACATGGTGGCGCGCGCCTTCTCGCGGATATCGCCCACCGCACGCTCGGGATTCTTGGCGAAGAACGCCACCAGCTGCTGCAGCTTGGCCTGTTCCTCCAGCACCTTGCGGCGACGCCCCTCCACCTCGGCCTTCTGCTCGTCGGCAAACGGATTCAGCCCGACCTGCACGGTCGTGGCACTGCCGGCCGGCGCGCCCAGGATCGCCGTATTGACCGCCAGCAGCGCGCGTGTACGTCCCCCGCTGATACTGCCCTGCCCCGTGGGGGTGCCGACGACCACGCGCTCACCGGCGGAGACGTCGCTCTGGCGGATGCCGGATTCGACGATCACCTCGGTGGCCGCCTCGACCACGGCATTCTGGATGTAGCGCGCGTGTACGGCACCCTTGGTGCGTACGCTCGCGATGTCATTGGGATCGCCACCATGCGCGGTCTCGGCCTTGCCGATGATGCCGCCCTTGACGATGACGTCGCCACCGGCTTCCACGCGCGCCGCCTCGATGGTGCCGCTGACGACCACGTCCCCGGTCACGCGCACGGTCATGCCGGTGCGAATGTCGCCGGAAACCCGCAGCGAACCGTCGAAATTAACGTTGCCGGAATGGAGGTCGACGGCCTCCACATCCACCACCGGGCTCACGATCACGCCATTGGGCATCACGCGCGGCGATCCGGCGATCACGGCCAGCAACAGGTTCGGGTTGTTGGGATCGACGGCCACCCCGGTCAGGTCGGCGGCATACGGCGTGTCTACCATCACCTCCGCGGGAATCGCCTTGCCCAGCACGTCCATGCCGTCCTTGCCCTGCTTTGCCGGCGTGCGGCGCATGAGGGCGGTACCCGGATTGACCAGCAGCAGGCTCCCGAGATCGCGCAGGTCCACGCGGTCGTCCTCGTTCTCCACCTGCACGGGCTTGCGCGGCTGCACCAGGCTGTCGAACCGCGCAGCCTCGCCCGGCACGGCCGCCACGCCGCGTGCGATCTCGCGGCCTTCACAGCTACCCGCTTCCAGCGCCACGCCGATGGCCGCCATGTCGAGCAACGCCACGACGTTCATCGATGCGGCCGCGGCGGCGATGTCTTCCACCGCGATCGGCCGCCCGCCTTCCGGCGGCATCAGCGTCAACAGCAACGACAGCTTGTCGGCGGTGATTTCCAGCTCGAAAGCGCCATCCAGGATGCTGCCGATCACGGCATCCACATCCCGGTCGGTCAGCTGGCATTGGGTGAGAAAGGCGATGACGGCCGCCTGATCGAGCCGCGCCCCCCGCCACCCGTGCTCCTCCAGGCGCGCCTCGAGCGCAGCACGGTCCGGCGGCATGCGCCCCGTCTCCGGCGAAAAGCACGCCCGTACCTGATCTCCCGGCTGGCTGAGCTCCAGGCGTAATCCCGCGTCGGCTGTCATGTGTCCCCGCTTCTGTTCCTGCACGTGCCGGCTGTCGATCTGGGCCTGCGCCCGAGGCTCTTCCGCAAGAACCCGTCGACTTTGCCGCCAACTCTGCTTGTCTTCGATCTTTCATCATCGGCGCGGGCGGGGTGAACTTGAGCCCACAAAAGGAGGGTTGCGGAAAATGTGACGACTCTGACTGGTCGAGCGCGGCACGGACGGCACGCGGGAATTCGGTAAACTGTCGGCCTTCGCTTTCCCCGCCGCAGGCTTCTCCCCCATGTCCAACACGCACGAAATCCGTCCCGGTCAGTCCATCGAGCTGCTCAAGGCGCTCCACATCCTGACGCGCGACGGCAAGATGAACCAGGACAGCCGCCGCAAGCTCAAGCAGGTCTATCACCTGTTCCAGTTCATCGAGCCGCTGCTACGCGAGGTGAAAGATGCGCGGGGCACCCTGTCGCTGGTGGATCACGGCGCGGGCAAGTCATATCTGGGCTTTATCCTCTACGACCTGTTTTTCAAGGACCTGAAGGACGACTCACACATCTTCGGCATCGAGACGCGCGAGGAACTGGTCACCAGCTCGACGACGCTGGCGAAGCATCTGGGTTTCGAAGGGATGTCGTTCCTGAACCTGTCCGTGGCGGACTCGATCACTTCCGCCGCGCTGCCGGCTACGGTGGACGTGGTCACTGCGCTGCACGCCTGCAATACGGCGACCGACGATGCCATCCGCTTTGCGCTGGCCAAGCAGGCGCGCCACATCGTGCTGGTGCCGTGCTGCCAGGCCGAGGTGGCCAGCGTGCTGCGCAAAAACAAGGGCAAGCTGCTGGCGGGCAACCCGCTGACCGAGATCTGGCGCCACCCGCTCCACACGCGCGAGTTCGGCAGCCAGGTGACCAATGTGCTGCGCTGCCTGCAGCTCGAGGCGCACGGCTATCAGGTCAGCGTGACCGAACTGGTGGGCTGGGAACATTCGATGAAGAACGAACTGATCATCGCCCAGTACAAGGACCTGCCGCGCCGCCGCCCCACCGAGCGCCTGCAGAACGTACTGGAGACGCTGGGGCTGGAAGAAATGCAGGAACGATTCTTCACGACACCCTGACTTTCGCGCCCCAACTTTCCGCGCCCCGACCTCCCCCTCCATCGCACCACGCCGCAAGGATGTTCCGCCTTCCGGCGCGGCCGTCCCCGGTGGCGCTCAGGATTCGTCGTCCGACTTCCCCGCCATCCACTCGCGCCAGCCATCATGGCCCAGCCGCCGCATGGTGGCCTGGTTGCGCTCGTAGATGTCCGCTGCATCCGGAAAGGCCTCGGCGGCGCGCGCGATGCTGTCTTCGCGCAGCAAGTGCAGGATCGGAAACGGTGCGCGGTTGGTGTAGTTCTCGATGTCGTCCGGCCCGGTGCCTTCGAACTGGTAGTCCGGATGGAAGCTCGCGATCTGCAGCGTTCCCTGCAGGCGCAGGCTGCGCAGCAGGCGATCCGCGAAATACAGGAGGTCGTTGTAAGCCATGAAGTCCTGCAGCGCATGCGGCACGATCAGCAACGTCGTATCGATGACGGCAGGATCGGTCTCTTCCAGCAGGCGCAACTCGCGCTCCAGATCATCGAGCACGTCTTCGTCCCTGGTGGCTTTGCTGACCACATATCGAACCTGATCCTTCACGTAGACGCTCTTGGCGAACGGGCACAGGTTCAGGCCGATGACGGCGCGCGACAACCAGTGGCGGACGGCGTCGACAACTGGATCGACGGGATCGACGGGATCGACGGGATCGGTGGTCGGAATGGCGGGCATGGCGATGGCTACGGCGGGCAAAGCATCATTCTACTGCCCGCAAGGGGCGCGATTCCGTCACCCGCGAGGCAGATCCGCCTCGTGCCACTCCCCTATAATTCGCGGCTGGATTGCCACGCGTTTTTGCCACGTGCCTGATGAGAGCGCGAGAACGCGCCGCCCCCCCCCACCCACCTGCCCCAACCTGCCATCCATGTCCGCTTCGCCCGCCTCCTCTCCCGCCCAGCACCCTGCCATCGGCGCTGTCGTCGTAGGCGGCGGCCCCGCCGGGCTGATGGCGGCCGAAATGCTCGCGGCCCGTGGCGTGCCGGTGGATGTCTACGATGCCATGCCGTCCGTCGGCCGCAAGTTCCTGATGGCCGGCAAGGGCGGGATGAACATCACGCACTCGGAGCCCTCCCCCGCGTTTGTCGCACGTTACGGCAGCCGCGCTGACCGCGTGGCGCCGCTGCTGGATGCGTTCGATGCCCAGGCGCTGCGCAACTGGGTCCATGCGCTGGGCATCGACACCTTCGTCGGCAGCTCGGGCCGTGTGTTTCCGACGGAGATGAAAGCGGCGCCGCTGCTGCGCACGTGGCTCCACCGCCTGCGCGAATCGGGCGTGCGCGTGCACACGCGGCATCGCTGGATCGGCTGGGGCGATGCAACGGCATCCGGCGCGCACGCGCTGCGCTTTGCCACGCCAGAGGGCGAAGCAAGCGTCGAGGCCCGCACCGTGGTGCTCGCGCTCGGCGGCGGCAGTTGGGCCCGGCTCGGCTCGGATGCCGCATGGGTACCGCTGCTGGCCGCGCGCGGCGTGGACATCGCCCCGCTCAAGCCCACCAACTGTGGGTTCGACGTGGACTGGTCCGCGCTCTTTGGCGCACGCCATGCGGGCGATCCGGTCAAGTCGGCGGCCATCGCCGTGACCGCGCCCGACGGCACGCCGCTCTATCGGCAAGGCGAGTTCGTGATCAGCGCGATGGGAATCGAGGGGAGTCTCGTCTATGCGTTGTCCGCACCGATCCGCGACCTGATCGACCGCGACGGCGTCGCGGAGATCCGGCTCGACCTGGCACCGGGGCTGTCCGCCGCGCGCGTCGCCGAGGAGATCGGCCGGCCGCGCGGATCGCGTTCGGTATCGAGCCACTTGCAGAGCAAGCTCGGCATCACCGGCGTCAAGGCAGGATTGCTCCGTGAAGGGCTGTCGAAGGAAGCGATGCACGACAACGCGGTGCTGGCTGCCGGCATCAAGTCGCTGCCGCTGCGCCTGGTGCGCGCGCGGCCCATCGACGAAGTCATCAGCACCGCCGGCGGCGTGACCTTCGAGGCGATGGACGACAGGCTGATGCTGTCGGCGCTGCCGGGGGTGTTCTGTGCGGGAGAAATGCTGGATTGGGAGGCGCCGACCGGCGGCTACCTGCTGACGGCATGCTTCGCCAGCGGACGTGCGGCAGGCATCGCGGCGGCGGATTACCTCGGGGCGCGGGCCGGCAAGGCATAGCCGCCTGCAGGCCCGCCTGCGTCAATGGCCGTTGGCGATGTCCTGTGCGACAGCCTCGGCCACTTCGATGCCGTCGATCGCCGCCGAATAGATGCCGCCGGCATAGCCCGCACCCTCGCCCGCCGGATACAGGCCCTTCACATTGATGCTCTGGTAGTCGTCGTTATTGCGGCGAATCCGCAGCGGAGACGACGTGCGCGTCTCCACGCCGGTCAGCACCGCGTCGTGCATCGCAAACCCGGCGATCTTCTTGTCGAGTTCCGGCAATGCCTCGCGAATTGCCGCAATCACATAGTCGGGCAACGACGTGCTCAGGTCTGTCGGCGTCACGCCGGGCTTGTACGACGGCTCCACTGAACCGAGCGCGGTGGACGGCCGGCCCGCGATGAAATCGCCAACCAGTTGCCCCGGCGCGCGATAGTCGCTGCCGCCCAGCTCGAATGCGCGCTCTTCCCACTTGCGCTGGAACGCGATGCCGGCCAGCGGGCCGCCCGGGAAATCTTCATCCGGCGTGATGCCCACCACGATGCCCGCGTTGGCGTTGCGCTCGGCGCGGTAGTACTGGCTCATGCCGTTGGTCACCAGCCGGCCCGGCTCGGACGCCGCGGCCACCACCGTGCCACCCGGGCACATGCAGAAGCTGTAGACCGCACGGCCGTTGCTGGCGTGATGCACGACCTTGTAGTCCGCCGCGCCCAGCAGCTTGTTGCCGGCGAATTTGCCAAAGCGGCTACGGTTGATCAGGCCCTGCGGATGCTCGATGCGGAAACCCAGCGAGAACGGCTTGGCCTCCATGAACACGCCGCGGTCATGCAGCATGTGGAAGGTGTCGCGCGCACTGTGGCCCACGGCCAGGATGACGTGATCGCACGGGAGGTAATCCCCCGTGGACAGCTTCAGCCCGCGCACCTGGCCGTTGTCGATGTCGATATCGTCGACGCGCGTCTCGAAGCGGATCTCGGCACCCAGTGACAGCATCTCGGCGCGCATTTTCTCCACCATGCTGACCAGGCGGAACGTGCCGATATGGGGACGCGCCTTGAACAGGATGTCCTCCGGCGCGCCAGCGCGCACGAACTCGTTCAGCACCTTGCGGCCGTAGTGCTTCGGGTCCTTGATCTGACTGTAGAGCTTGCCGTCCGAGAACGTGCCGGCGCCACCCTCGCCAAACTGCACGTTCGATTCGGGATTCAGCACGCTCTTGCGCCACAGGCCGAACGTATCCTTGGTGCGTTCGCGGACTTCCTTCCCGCGCTCCAGGATGATCGGCCGGAAGCCCATCTGCGCCAGCAGCAGCCCGGCCAGCAGGCCGCAGGGCCCCAGGCCGATCACCACCGGGCGCGTCTTCGGGCCGCCCTCGGGCGCCTGCGCCACGAAGCGATACGCCATGTCCGGCGTCACACTCCAGTGGGGCTTGCCGGCCATCCGCTTGAGCGCGGCGGCCTCGTCTTTCACTTCGATATCGATGATGTAGGTCAGCTTGATATCGTCGCGCTTGCGGGCGTCATGGGCACGGCGGAAGACGGTAAAACCGACAAGCCCGTCGCCTTTGACGCCGATCTGGGCGAGGTGGCTGCGCACGGCCGCCTCCAGGTCGCTCTCGGCATGGTCGAGCGGGAGTTTGACTTCACTTAGACGTAGCATGGGGAACTGGTGTTTCTGCGGCCTTGGTGTCTGGTGGCCGGGCGTTTCCCAGCAGGAGGCCAGAACGGCCGAAGCGGGATTTTATCAGCCGCCACCAGTCCGGGGGCGCCTCCGCCGGCGTCACGCGCAGTGCGGACGTGCCCGTCGATGCCAGCGTGACCCAGCCATCCGTGGCCGCGACGAACACGCCGCCGGCACGCAGTCGGCAATATGGACGGCAGACGTGTTCCGCCAGCCAGCCGGGCGCACCCGCCAGTTCCACATTGCCGGTGGTCACATGGATCACGGTGCCGGCCCGCAAGTGCAGGTTGAGGCACCGCCCTACGGCCAACCGCATGGTGCCGGGAATCGCTTCTTCAGGATGGGTCATGGTCGTACTCCGCTGTCCGCAAAATCAGGACTTCAGCGTATCGGCCGACCCGCCAGCCCAGTAGACACAAGGGCCGGCAGGTGACCCCAGAACAGATCCGAAATATTTGCTCTGTTACGATACAGGGACCCCATATCTGTATCTGTTGCGTCCGTCGCGCGTACGCGATGATGCCGTCATGACCGCCTCCGCCCCGCTTTACCAGCAAGTCGCCGGCCACTACCGGCAAGCCATTGCGGCCGGGACCCTCGCGCCCGGCGACCGCATGCCGTCGGTGCGCGCGCTGATGGGGCTGCACGGCGTGAGCCTGTCCACCGCGCTGCAGGCGTGTCGCGAACTGGAATCCGCCGGCGTGCTCGAGGCGCGGCCTCGCTCCGGTTATTTTGTGCGCGCGCCCTCACGCCTGTCACGACAGTTGATCACGCCGATCGAGGAGCCCGCGCCAGGCCTGCCGGATCCCGCCCAGTACGTCGGCATCCACCAGCGCATCTCGGCGATTCTGGCGCGCGGCCAGCATCAGGACGTGCAGGTGAATCTCGGCGGCGCCTGCGCGGCATCCTCGCTCTACCCGACCGCGGCGCTACGTACCGCCGCGACGCGCGCCCTGCGGCGTCATCCGGATCTCTATGGCAGCGCCGTGGAATCGGACGGGCATCCCGGCTTTCGCGCCGCGCTGGCCCGGCACGCGCTGCGGTCGCGCATCCCTCTCTCGCCGGAGGAGATCGTGGTCACCCACGGTTGCACGGAGGCGCTCAACCTCGCCCTGCGCGCCGTGGCCGGACCCGGCGATGTCATCGCAGTGGAATCGCCTACCTACTACGGGCTGCTGCAGATCCTGGAGAGCCTTGGCATGCGAGCGCTCGAGATCCCGTGCAGTCCGCAGACCGGCATCTCGCTCGAAGCCCTGGAGCTGGCCGCCCGGACCTACGACAACATCAAGGCCGTGGCGGTGGTGCCCAACCTGCAGAACCCGCTCGGCAGCGTCATGCCGGATGCCCACAAGCAGCGGCTGGTGGCCTGGTGCGAGGCCAGCGGCATCGCGCTCATCGAAGACGATTGCTTTTCCGCGACGCACGATGACGACGTGCCGCTGGCGGCTGCCAAGGCGTGGGATACCACGGGCAACGTGATTCATTGCGCCTCGCTTCACAAGGTACTGGCACCGGGCATGCGGCTTGGCTGGATCGCGGCCGGCAAGTGGCAGGCCCGTGTGGAGATGCTCAAGTTTGGCCTGTCGCGCCCCAACGAGATGCTGCCGCAGATCGCCGTGGCCGATTTCATGGCGACCGGCGCATTCGAACGCCACCTGCGGCGCCTGCGCGGCCAGCTACGGACGCAGCGCGAATGGGTCGCGCAAGTTATCGCGAGCCGGTTTCCGACCGGGACGCGCCTGACGCTGCCGCGCGGCGGGATGCACCTGTGGGTGGAACTGCCCGCGGGCATCTCGTCGGAGATCGTGTTCGAACAGGCGCTGGCGCAAGGCATCCGCGTCATGCCAGGCGCGATGTTCTCGAACTCCAATCGCTTCGACCACTACCTGCGCATCAATTGCGGAACGCCGCGCTCGCCAGCGCTCGAACGGGCGCTCGAAACACTGGCCACGGTGATCGGACGCCTGGCCCCCTGATTCTGCTGCCTGATTTCCGCCGCCTGGCCTGCCCCCCGGTGGCCTGACGCCATGGCCAGCGACCACAACACCCCCCGCCAATCCCGGCACCGCTCCTCCAAGATTTCTCCCCATTTCTGGCGGCCTCGCCTATCCTAATGCGCGGACGCCGACCGCCAGAACGCCACGACGGAACAACAGAACAACAGAACAAGAGGGAGAACAGACTTGGGCAGTGCACCTGCCGCGTCGCGGCTTGACGACGACTATCAGACCCTGTTTCAGCTTGCGCCCGTGTCGCTTTGGCTCGAGGATTTCAGCGCGGTCAGGCAAGCCTTCGACCAACTACGCACCGACGGCGTCACCGACCTGCGCCGCTACCTGCGCGACAACCCCGGCGAGGTCGCGCGCTGCTCGTCCCTGATCTGCGTGCTCGACGTGAACCGCCGCACGCTGGACCTGTTCCGCGCCGCTGACCTGGCTGATCTGGTGGCGAACCTCGACACGGTATTCCGCGACGACATGTTCGATCAGCACGTGGAAGAGCTCGGCCAGCTCTGGGATGGCGGCAGGCATTTCTCCAGCCAGACGGTCAACTACACGCTCGACGGCGAACGGCTCGACATCCGCCTGGAAGCCAGCGTGATGCCCGGTCATGAGGACGACTGGTCGCGCGTGCTGCTGTCGATCGAGGACATCACCACCCGCATGCGCACCGAGCGCGACCTGCGCCGCAGCCAGCAATACGCCCAGGGGCTGTTCGAGCATTCGCCGGTGTCGCTATGGGTCGAGGATTTCAGCGTGGTCAAGATGCTGCTGGACGAGGTGCGCGCCGCCGGCATCACCGACTTCCGCACATTCCTGAACGTGCATCCGGATTTCGTCTCGCGCTGCATGCAGGAGATCCGTGTGCTCGACGTCAATCAGCAGACGCTGTCCATGTTCGGCGCGCCGAGCAAGGAGATCCTGCTGTCCCGCCTGGGCGACGTGTTCCGCGACGACATGCGCATCCACTTTGCCGAGCAACTGATCGACCTCTGGCACGAGAAGCTCTGGCAGCAACGCGAGGTCATCAACTACGCGCTGGACGGCCGGGCGGTCGACGTGTTCATGCAATGGTCCGTCTTTCCCGGCCGCGAGGCCGACTGGGACCAGGTGCTGGTTTCGCTGACGGACATCACGGCACGCAAGAAGGCCGAGGCATACGTGGAGTTCCTCGGCAAGCATGATGTGCTGACCAAACTCTACAACCGCGCCTACTACGAAGACGAACTCGCGCGCCTGGGCCGCAAGGGGCCGTGGCCGGTCAGCGTGATCGCGGTGGACCTGAACGGCCTGAAGATCGTCAACGACCAGTTCGGTCACGGCGATGGCGACGCGCTGCTGCGCCGCACGGGCGAGGTCCTGAAAAAGGCCGTGGGCGAGCAAGCCTGCGTGGCCCGCATCGGCGGCGACGAATTCATGGTGCTGCTGCCGGGCAGCGACGAACGCGGGGCGGCCACGGTGGTCGGGCAGATCGAGCAGGTGGTGGAGCTGAACAACCAGTTCTATCCAGGCACACGGCTGTCGTTCTCGATCGGCAGCGCCACCTGCACGCAGGGCGATCGGCTGACCGACACCGTCAAGATTGCCGACGGCCGCATGTACGAGGCCAAGCGCGCGCACTACGAAGCCATCGGCAACGAGCGACGGCAGGCGGGATTCGAGCGCTAACGCGCTTGCATCGCCGGGCGCCGCACCGATCGCGCGACGCAAATGAAAAAGCCGCCTCGTGATTGAGGCGGCTTTTTTTCGCTTGTGCGGACCCGCGCAGGGGCGTGCGGGGTCGTGAGGAGTCGGTCAGAGGAACACGATCAACGCAACGCCGCCGATGATCAGCCCAAACTTGGTCACGTAATACACGCTCTTGTTCCACGCCTTGAAACGCCGGCGATACTGGCCGCCCAGCCACACGAAGCGGAACAGCTTGTTGATTGCGCCGGTCTGGTCCGATTCCTCGTTTGGCGAGCTGGCAGCCGTCATCACCTTGCGGCCCATCCAGTGATTGAACGCGGCGGCCCAGCGGTAGCGCATCGGACGCTCGATATCGCAGAACAGGATCAGACGATCCGACTCGCTCCGGTTCTCGGCCCAGTGCAGATAGGTCTCGTCGAACACCACACCCTGTCCGTCGCGCCAGCTATGGCGCTCGCCATCGACCTCGATAAAGCAGCGGTCGTCGTTCGGGGTGGACAGGCCCAGGTGGTAGCGCAGCGAACCCGCAAACGGATCACGGTGAGGATTCAGCTTGCCGCCCGGCGGCAGCTCGGCAAACATCGCGGCCTTCACCGTCGGCAGCTCGCGCAGCAGCGCCACGGTCTTCGGGCACAGCGTTTCGGCCGACGGATGCTGGGCTTCATACCACTTCAGGTAGAAGCGCTTCCAGCCATACTTGAAAAAGGAGTTGAAGCCGGCGTCGTCGTTCTTGTCAGCGGCCTTGATCTTGCGCATCGCGATCAGGGCCATGCCCTCGTCACGAATCAACGGCCAGGCGGTACGCAGCTTTTCGAGGTCGGGAAAGCGCTCGACCGGAATGTACGGGGTGCGCGGCACGCCCGAGAACATGTACATGAAGCAGTTGATCGGCGCGACCAGCGCGGAGTGATCCAGCAACTGGCGCATGAACGGTAGACGTACCTTGCCGCGGAAGTGCACATACAGGATGGCACCCAGATAGGCCGCGACGATTATCCACTTGATCACCCGAAATCCTCCAAATCAGACGCCGCCGGCCGCCGCGCTCGCACTAACGCGGCGTCAGGTCGTAGCCAGGACGGAAAGCCGGTATTTTATCCAAACAGGAACGCTCACGCATCGTGTGATGCGTGGAGCGCTTTTTTGTGCGCCGGGAAGTTTCAGACGCCACCGCGTGACTGTCGCGCGATCCGGTCGATCAGTGCGCGGGCGTCATCGGGCAAGCCTTGCAGGGTCAGCAAGCGCGCATTGAGCACGATGTTCTCCAGCACAAGCTTGGCCGTGGAGGCCCAGAGCGTGGCCAGCAGCGCATCCTGCGACATGCCGGAGCTCTCCAGTTCCGTGGAGCGTTCGGCAATCAGCTTGCACGCCAGCACCCGCAGCGCGTCGTCATCGAACGGCAGATCGGCATAGTCGATCGGGTCGGCTTTCTCGACCTCCACCATCAGTTGCAGCAGGATATCCTCGGTCATCGGCAAGCTCCTGTAGTGGTTCCGTCAAATACGAATCGTGATGGCTGGCGATGGTCGCGCGGCAGCTCGCCCGCTATGCAGCCAAGCGCGCTATACGCGAAAATCGGCGGCCAGGTCGGCATCGGTGCGAGCCTCCAGCCGACCCGACCGGCAGGCGGCAACGAAGATCTCATAGTCGCGCTCCACCTGGTCGGCATAGGCGTTGGAATAGGCGATCAGCGCCTCCGCCATGCGGTCGCTGGCCCCCAGGTAGCCGCTGACCTCGGCGGCCAGCCCGCTGCCCTTGGCATGGGCCCGTGCCAGTACGCGTCCGCACAGCCGGGCGTAGCCCGTCAGCACCTCGGCGTCCATCAGTTCGACGTCGGCGGAGAACTTCATGTCCCGCAATTGCCGCAGGTAGAAGTGCCGGCCAAACGGCCCCTTGGTCCAGCCGAGGAACAGGTCACTGGCCGCCTGCATCAGCCGCTGCCCTTCCACCACGCGACGGCCCTCATGCGCCACCGGCGGCGTCTTGAAATATCGTGCCACGACGGACCTCGTCGCCTCCTTGATTTGCAGGAACAGCGGCTTGCCGTGACTGTCGATCAGCAGCTGGATCAGACACCGTGTGCCGACGCTGCCCACACCCACCACCTTGAACGCGATGTCCTGCGACTTGAAGTGAGACAAGAGGAGACGTCGATCCTGCGCGAGTGTCGACAGGTATTCCTTGAAGCATTTCGCGACGATCTCTTCGGGTTTGCTGGTCCGCATCCAGTCATCCCTGGCATCGAACAGCGTCTGCTTGCCGCGCACATGGAAGACAGCCGGCGGGGCATCGAGGATCCTCCACTTGTCGCCCTCGCGTTCGGTGAGCTTGGGCAACAAGGACTCATGGGTACGCGTGGCGGCCTGCTCCATCGCGCGGCGGATGCGCTTCTGGGCGATCGGGTTGGTCGCCTCCGCCAGCATTCGGTCAAAGGTGATACGGTCGTACCAGGTCTCCAGAATGCCCATCTCGGCATAGACCGCCATGCGGTCCCGGTAGCTGTTGACCAGCTCGTACACGAAATTGTCGGCAGTGGCCGCGCTATGGCGCAAGTGGCGCGCCCCGACGACAAAGCTTGCCGCCAGCCGCTTCAGGTCCCATTCCCACGGGCCGGGGCTGGTTTCGTCGAAGTCATTGAGGTCGAATAACAGTGCGCGTTCCGGCGTGGCGAATCCGCCGAAGTTCGCGAGATGGCAGTCGCCGCAGATCTGCATCGTGAGTCCGGAATTCACCGTGCCCGACAGGTCGTGCGCCTGGATGATGGCGCTGCCACGGTAGAACGCAAACGGGGAGGCAATCATCCGCCCGTAGCGCAGCGGTATGAGCCGCCCGACACGGCCGTGACTGCCGGCTTCCAGCAATTTGATGGGGTCGCGATGAATCTTTCCGATCGCCTCATGTTCCCGACGCGGCACTTGCTGACGCAATGCCTTGCCACGCGCCCGACGCGTTTCCAGCTCTGCCACGTTTCCCACGATGCCTCCACGCCGATCGGCCAAGGACATGTTGATTTGTGCAGTATTTGCAACCACGCTAAGACAACGATTGCAGGTTGTCAATTTGGCGCACCACACGGCTGCAGCGGAGTGATGTGCGGATACGTCACATGACTCGGCAGCCGCGCGAGAAAATCAGACGCCGCCCTACAAAAGCGTCACAACTATCCGTGTAAGCTGTGGTCTCACTTCGCATCGCCAACAGGAAGAGTCAAGTTCATGACCAAGCGTTTTCTTGCAGCCATGCGTCAATACGTATGGTTCAAAGGGGTGAAGCACCATGTGGTCCAGGGCGTGGAAGCGCTGGCTGACCTGCTCAAATCCCCTTCTGTCGCTGCCCGTGCCGTGGCGGCGATCGTGTCCGAAACCGAACAAGGTGTACAGGTGTGGGTGTCCTATTTCGGCAAGCCGATGGACCCGCATACGAATTACGTTCTGTGGCCCAACCGCGTGCTCAAACCCGCGCGACGACGCGTCGCCCTGCCGCCCGCGCTGCCACCACGGCGTTAGCGCAAGGCGCGGGCCTCAAGTGTTCGCGCGTTGGTTCGCGCGTTTATTCGCTGTTGGTCCGCTGTCGCCCGCCATTCGTCCGCTATCGTCCGCTCACTCGTTCGACAAGGAGCTGCCATGTCCGAACCGCAACATGATGAAGCGCTGATCAACAACTACCTCGAACGCATCTCGGCCTTATCGGTCAGCGCGTTCGACGGCGCCGATGTGAGTCAGGAACTTGCGCAACTGATGCGCGAAGCGGCCACGAAGTGTGGCGGCGGTGGCAATCTCGCCGTCCTGGCGACACGCCTCAAGGATCGCGCCGAAGCGGCTGACCGTGAAGGTCAGCCCCAGGTGCGCGATACGTTCGCGGCAGCGGCGGCATCGCTCGCGAAGGCGTAACGCAACAACTCAAGACGAGGCGCGCACGGCCGCACGACTAGATCATCGTGCGTACGTCGCGCACGCGAAAACATCGCGGGCGAAGCGCCACGCGATGCAATTTTGGTTCTACTGGGAATCGCCTTGACCGGACGGTCAGGACAAGATGTTTGGTTGCGGGGGCAGGACTTGAACCTGCGACCTTCGGGTTATGAGCCCGACGAGCTGCCAACTGCTCCACCCCGCGTCTGAAGGAAACGGAGTATGGGGGATTCATCACCATAAGGCAACCTTTATTTGCACCGGGAAAAAGAAAACGCCCTCGCGGGCGTTTTCTTTTTGGGGCAAGGCATGTCTGCAGGTCGCGGAATGTTGTTGGTGGCTTCTCGACATTGCGCCTGTCAGTCGCGTCCTTGTCGGCGCTATGCGATGCGACGCAGCCTCACCTGGCTATCCAGGTCCTCAAGGGTTTCCTCGATATAGCGATTCACCTGATCCAGTGCCTGCAGCTTGGTATCGAACGGCTGCTGCGGAAATGGATTATGCCGCGCGATCAAGACCTCGCCGCTTTCCCGCCGGACGATTTCGATCATGATGCCCCACCTGCCCTTCGGCAAGGCAATGACTTCATAGATGATCTTGAATCCTTCGTACTCGCGCATGGCGCACTCCTTTTCTCTGCTGCTGGCGCGCGAGAATCCGCGCGCTTCGCAACCAGACTAGAAGTCGCACCGCCAAACAAAAATGATCTCCATCAATCGGCGATCATCGAGATAAATCACGGCATGATATAGGCCATTGCGCGCATCGCAATGACTGCAAAAAGCTGCGCCGACGCCTCAGATAACCGGCCCCAGCAACTTGTCGATCACCGCATACGCCGCACTGAACGCCGCCACCTCCGCCGCACGGCGTGTGACGAAAACTTGCGAGCCGCTCGACAGGATTTCGGTTTCGCCAGCGTCCGCGGTATCGGCACCTTCCTGCGCAATGCGCACTTCGTACCCCCACACCTCTTCGTCACGCACACTGCCGGCGACGGATTCGCGATGCGACGACACCAGCACGTATGCATCCATGCCGCGATAACCTTCTACCCGCCACTCGTCCTGATGCATGAGCACCTCCACGATGGAAATGGGTCGATGATAGTTTGAACCGCACAACGCCGCACCGTTCCGGGTGCGCACGAAGCACCGGAGCGAAGGGAACTGAAAAACCGGAGGGGGGAATGAAGAGAATGAAAAAAGGGCTTCCGTTTCCGGAAGCCCTTTCTTACTAAACAGGTTGGCGCGGCTGGCAGGATTCGAACCCACGACCCCTTGGTTCGTAGCCAAGTACTCTATCCAACTGAGCTACAGCCGCAACCGAGAAGTGAGATTATATAGAAGTTTTCAGTTTTGTGAACCCCCTACGCCGCATTTTTTCGCGCGACGCGTCCGGCAGGCGCAACTTCTATAATGAGAACCCGAAGAAGTGATCCGGACCATGAACAAGGCATTTGTGAAAGAGTCGTCCAACGACGACGACGACGATCTCCCCGAGGGCGCCACCCCGCTGCCGGCCGGTACGAAGAACTACATCACCGCCACCGGCTACAACCGCCTGCGCGACGAACTGATGCACCTCATCGATGTGGATCGTCCCGAGGTCGTGCAGATCGTCTCCTGGGCCGCATCCAACGGCGACCGCTCCGAGAACGGCGACTACCTCTACGGCAAGAAGCGACTGCGCGAAATTGATCGCCGCATCCGCTTTCTTACGCGCCGACTCGACAAAGCCGAAGTCGTCGATCCGTCCTTGCAGGGCGACAACGATCAGATCTTCTTTGGCGCCACCGTCACATATGCGACCCACGCCGGTGAAGAGACCACGATCACGATCGTCGGCATGGATGAGGTCGACCTCGACAATCACCACGTCAGCTGGATCTCGCCGATCGCCAAGGCACTGATCAAGGCGCGCGAGGGCGACACCGTCGCGCTGCGCACGCCAGCCGGTGTCGAACAGATTGATATCCTGGAAGTCCGCTATCCGCCAAAGGACGCGGCGACGCACTGAAGCGGCCGGCGGCGCTCAGCCGTCGTTGCGGTCCCGGAAGATGCGGATCACGTCCGGGTTGCGCCGCAGCCCGCGCATCACGTTGGCCAGGTGCAGGCGACTCTGGACCTGGATGACGAACTGCATGTAGGTGGCCTCCTGGTGGCCGGCCTGCTGCTGCTCCATGGCCACGTGGGCCACATTGGCATCGGCAGCCGTAAGGTCCGCCGCAACGCGGGCCACGATGCCCTTCACATTGCGCACCATCACCTTGATCGACACGTCGAACGCGTGCGCCGTCTTCTTGGCCCACATCACCTCGATCCAGTGCTCCGGATCCTTGCTGTGCAGGCGCTTGGCAATCTTGCAGTCCTGCACGTGGATCTGCAGCCCTTCGCCCTTGCCAAGGTAGCCAACGATCGAGTCGCCGGGAATCGGCCTGCAGCAGGCCGAGAAGATCATCGACATGCCTTCGTCGCCGGTGATCGCCACCGCCGGGGCTTCCTCGCCCGCGAACGTCTGCACCGCCGCCAGCAGAGCGCTGTCGACATCGCCGGACAGCTCCTGCAGCAGGATCTCCATGCGGCGCGCCACTACGGCAGGCACGCGCCGACCCAGTGCCAGATCCGCGAAGATGTCTTCCCTGTGCTTGTTGCCGGTCCACTGGATCATGCGATCCCAGACCGCCTGCGGCACTGCCTTGAGCTCGATGCCAAGCTGACGGGCCGACTGTTCCAGCAGGCGCTCGCCAAGCTGGATCGCTTCGTCGAGCTTGGTCGTCTTCAGGTAGTGGCGGATCGCCGCGCGCGCCTTGCCGGTGCGCACGAATGCCAGCCACGCCGGGTTCGGCTTGGAATACGGCGCCGTCACGACCTCGACGATATCGCCGCTCTTGAGCTCCGTGCGCAACGGCAGGAGTTCGTTGTTGATCTTGACCGCCACGCACTGGTTGCCCAGGTCGCTGTGCACCGCGTAGGCAAAGTCGAGGGCCGTGGCGCCACGTGGCAACGCGCGAATGTGGCCCTTAGGCGTAAACACATAGACCGCATCCGGGAACAGGTCGATCTTGACGTGCTCCAGGAATTCCTGCGAATCACCGGTCTGGCTCTGGATATCGAGCAAGGACTGCAGCCACTGGTGCGCCTGCTGCTGGATATCGTTGGCGTGATCGGCCTGGTGCTTGTACATCCAGTGCGCCGCCACGCCGGCTTCGGCGATCTGGTGCATGCCGCGCGTGCGGATCTGGAACTCCACCGGCGTGCCGAACGGCCCGACCAGCGTCGTGTGTAACGACTGGTAGCCGTTGATCTTCGGAATGGCGATGTAGTCCTTGAACTTGCCCGGCATGGGCTTGTACAGGCCGTGCAGCGCGCCCATCGCCATGTAGCAGTGCATCTGCGTTTCCACGACCACGCGGAAGCCGTAGACGTCCAGCACCTGCGAGAACGACAACTGTTTGTCGTGCATCTTTCGATAGATGCTGTACAGCGTCTTCTCCCGGCCGGACAGTTCCGCCACGATGCCGGCATCGGCCAATGCCTTCTGCGCGGCTTCCAGGATGCGCTTGACCACCTCGCGCCGGTTGCCGCGCGCGGCCTTCACGGCCTTTTCCAGCGTGGCGTAACGGAACGGCGAGCCGACCTTGAACGACAGCTCCTGCAGCTCGCGATAAATCGTGTTGAGACCCAGCCGATGCGCAATCGGCGCGTAGATCTCCATGGTTTCCAGCGCGATCCGGCGCCGCTTCTCGGGCGGCACGAAATCGAGCGTGCGCATGTTGTGCGTGCGATCGGCCAGCTTGACCAGGATCACCCGCACGTCGCGCGCCATCGCCAGCAGCATCTTGCGGAAGCTCTCCGCCTGCGCCTGCTCGCGGCTCTGGAATTCGAGCTTGTCCAGCTTTGTCAGGCCATCCACCAGTTCGGCGACCTTCGGACCGAACTTCTCGGCCAGTTCGCTCTTGGTGATGCCCTGGTCTTCCATCACGTCGTGCAGCAACGCCGCCATGATGGATTGCACGTCCAGCTTCCAGTCCGCACAGAGTTCCGCCACCGCCACCGGATGGGTGATGTAGGGCTCGCCGCTCTGACGGTACTGGCCCAGGTGGGCCTCGTCGGAAAACTGGAAGGCTTCGCGTACCAGTGCCTGGTCGGCAGGCTTCAGGTACGCGAGCTTTTCCAGCAGACGCGAAATGGAGATGACCTGCTGTCGCGGCGGCACGGCCGGCTGCGACGTCGGGCCAAAGAAGTGCCGGTACGACTGCGCCAGCACGGCATCGATGAACAGATCGCCGCCTGGTGCCACCGGCACCGTCCCCACCACGGGTTCCGCCACCAGTTCATTGGCAAGGACCGCGCGTGCCTTGCCCTGCTGGATCGGCGGCACGACGGCGCGCTCTCCGACGACGTTGTCGCCGAGCGGATCGGGCAGATTGGGGGCGCCGGTACGGGCGGTCATGGGGGGCTGGCCGGGTGTGCCGCGCTTACGTCCGGACGGACGTCCGGGTGAACCGGAGGGCGCAGGTGGCAGGGCCGCGGTTGCGGATGGCGACAGAGGCAGCGGTGCGCCAGGCGCCACAGATGTGGCGATTGCGCCAGGCGTACCCGGCACTGGCACCGGCTGTTCGCTCGCCGCCGGCTGCCCGCGCTGCGTCCGTGCGTCCGGGGTACCGGGCGGGACGATCGCGGAATTGGGCGGCGAGGAAGACATGGGGACGGCCCCTGGAATCCGGCTGGATGCGTGCGCACGCGAAGCTAGGATGAACCACAGACCGCCCTGGCAATCAGGTCGGTACCTTCTTCAGCATCTCGATGCCAACCTGGCCCGATGCGATTTCACGCAGCGCCACCACGGTGGGCTTGTCCTTGGCTTCGACCTTGGGCGTATGGCCCTGCACGAGCTGGCGTGCGCGGTACGTCGCCGCGAGCGCGAGCTCGAAGCGGTTCGGGATGTGTTTCAGACAATCTTCGACGGTAATACGCGCCATATCAAATCCACCTTGGGATGAAACCTGTTCGACAGGCCGTCATTTTACAGCACGCGGCCGGAAACGTTCCGGCCGCCCTCTGGGATCAGTGAATTCCCAGTTCGATAAACAGCTCGGTGTGCCGGGCCTTCTGCGACGAAAAGCGCAGACGGGTCGCACGAACGACGTTCTGCAACTGCTCCAGCGCGTCCGCGAACACCTCGTTGATGATCACGTAGTCGGACTCCGATGCATGCGACATTTCGCTGCCCGCGGCCAGCAGGCGACGCACGATCACGTTCGGCTCGTCCTGACCACGTTTCTTCAGCCGTTCTTCCAGCGCCGTCAGCGACGGCGGCAGGATGAAGATCTCCACGGCATTGGAAAAGCGCTGGTGCACCTGCTGCGCGCCCTGCCAGTCGATCTCCAGCAGCACGTCGTTGCCCTGGGCCATCTGCTGCTCGATCCAGACACGCGACGTGGCGTAGTAGTTGCCATGCACCTCGGCCCATTCCAGGAAGTCGCCGCGGTCCCGCGCCGTGCGGAACTCGTCGACCGACGTGAAGTGGTACTCGCGGCCGTTCTCCTCGCCCGGGCGCGGCTTGCGCGTGGTGTGCGAGATCGACAGGCGGATGGCCGGGTCCTGCGCCAGCAGCGCGTTCACCAGCGTGGACTTGCCGGCCCCTGAGGGTGCCACCACCATGAACAGGTTGCCGGGATAGGCGGTATCGATGGCGGTGTGTGTCGTTTCGCTCATGATCTTATTCGAGGTTTTGAATCTGTTCACGCATCTGCTCGATCAGGAGCTTGAGCTCCATCGACGCATCGGCCAGTTCCTTGGCCGCAGCCTTGGACCCCAGCGTGTTCGCCTCGCGATTGAGCTCCTGCATCATGAAGTCCAGCCGCTTGCCGACCTGGCCACCCTTCTTCAGGATATGCCGCGTTTCGTTGAGGTGGGCCTGCAGACGCGACAGCTCTTCGGCGATGTCAATCCGGATGCCGTACACCGTGGCTTCCTGGCGGATGCGCTCGGCGATCTCGTCGCGGCTCATCGACGGCATGCCGGTCGGCGCGGCCAGGTTGAACGCCTCCTGCAGACGCTCCGTCAGCTTTTCCTGATGATGGGCGATCAGTTGCGGGATGGTCGGCGTCAGGCGCTCCACGATCGCCAGCATGGCCTCGATGCGGTCCACCAGCGTGGCCTTGAGCGCCTCGCCCTCGCGGCGGCGAGCTTCCAGCAGTTGGGTCAGTGCCTCGCGGGCGGCACCGGTCACGGCCTCGCGCAGCGATTCCTGCGACAACTCAGGCTCCACCAGCACGCCGGGCCAGCGCAGGATCTCGCCCATGCGCAGCGACCCCGCGCCGCTGAACGTCGCGGCCACGGTCGATTCCAGCGCGCGGATCTGATCCAGCAGTCCCTGGTTCAGTGCCAGCGTGGCGCCGCCCGTGTCCGTACGCTGCAGGTTGATGCGGCATTCCAGCTTGCCTCGCGACAACTCCCCCATCAGCATTTCACGCAGCGCCGGCTCAAAGGCGCGGCATTCCTCAGGGGCGCGGAACAACAGGTCGAGAAAACGCGAATTGACAGTCCGGAATTCCACCGAAACCGATGCGGTGCGGCCGCTGGGCTCGCCCTGGGCGTTGGTCAGCGGCGCCTGGCGGGTCGCCAGGCCATAGCCTGTCATGCTGTGGATCATTGTCGGTATTCTCGCGAAAAGGTCAGAAAATGGGGTGAAAACAGGCCAGGCCGGCGTGCCCGCCGACCGTCCGGCGGCTATTTAAAAATCATCGAAAATAAGCGGTCGGAAAGCGCAGATATTTGGCAACAGTCCCCGCTAATGATTTCTTTACAAGTGACCGATTAGCCGGGAGAATCCGGGAGCAAATGAGGTCCCGAATCCTATGACAGAGTCCAAGGGCGCTAACCAAACCAAGAGTGCGCCGCTGCCCATCGGCACGCTGCTGGCCAACTACCGTATTGTAAAGAAGTTGGCCAGTGGGGGGTTCAGTTTCGTTTACCTCGCCACCGATGAAACCGGCGCCCCCGTGGCCATCAAGGAATACCTGCCGTCGTCGCTTGCCAGGCGCAACCCCGGCGAGCTGATTCCGGTCGTCCCCGATGAAAATGCCGCGTCGTTCCGGCTGGGCCTCAAATACTTCTTCGAGGAAGGCCGCTCGCTGGCGCGTATTTCTCATCCGAGCGTGGTTCGCGTGGTGAATTTCTTCCGCGAGAATTCCACGGTCTACATGGTCATGAACTACGAGCTGGGCAAGACGTTGCAGGAGCATATTCTGCAGGCCCGGCAGCAGGGCAAGCCCAAGGTATTGCGCGAACGCTTTATCCGCAAGGTATTCCACGACCTGATGAGCGGCCTGCGCGAAGTGCATATTCACAAACTGCTGCACCTGGACATCAAGCCCGGCAATATCTACCTGCGCGAGGACGAATCGCCGATCCTGCTGGACTTCGGTGCCGCGCGGCAGATCCTGACGATGGAGGCCGCCCGCTTCCAGCCGATGTACACGCCAGGCTTTGCAGCACCCGAACTCTACGGCAAGCACTCCGATCTGGGCCCGTGGACGGACATCTACAGCCTGGGCGCCACACTCTACGCCTGCATGGCCGGCATGCCCCCACAGGAGGCCAACCAGCGCGAGAAGGAAGACCGCATGGGCGAGTCCATCTCCCGCCTGCGTGCCACGTACACAAACGGCCTGGTGGATCTGGTCGAATGGTGCCTGCGCCTGACGCCTTCCGAACGTCCGCAAAGCGTGTTCCGGTTGCAGAAGGAACTGCGCGATCAGAGCAATGCACTGGGCGAGCAATCGGCCGCCGCCGCGGCTGCCGCCGGCCCGGTGACGGAGCGTATGAACGCCACCAGCCGCTTCATGACCTTGCTGCGCCGCCGCGACGATGCCGCCATCCGTGCCACGGAGGCGGGCCCAAGCGGCGATTGAATCACGATGCGCCGGCCCGCCAAAGCGACCTGGCCGGCGCCACCCCAGAACCCACGATGGACGCCCCGATGCCCGCCGCCCCGGAACTGATGCGCAACATGCGTAACACCAGTCTCGTTGCCGGCCGCAAGCGTCCCCGAAACGACTTACCGTAAAGCCAACATGCGATTCTCCGTCTATCAAGAAAGCCGGAAGGGCGGCCGCCGTATCAACCAGGACCGCATGGGCTACTGCTTCACGCGCGACGCCCTGTTGATGGTGCTGGCCGATGGCCTCGGCGGACACGCCCTGGGCGAAGTGGCGGCGCAACAGGCCCTGCAGACCCTGGCGCGCCAGTTCCAGTCCCAGGCTCGCCCGGCGATCCGCAACCCGGCCGATTTCCTGCAGGACACGGTCATGCTGGCCCACCGCGAGATCCATCGCTACGCCGAGGCCAATCGCCTGGCCGATATCCCGCGCACCACCGTGGTCTGCTGCCTGATCCAGAACGGCCAGATCCACTGGGCCCACGCGGGCGATTCCCGGCTGTACCTGATCCGCAAGGGCACCCTGCTTACCCGCACCCGCGACCACTCCAAGATCGAGAACCTGCTCCAGCAGGAGCGTGTGTCGGCGATCGAAGTGGCCAATCACCCCGAGCGCAACAAGCTGTACAACTGCCTCGGCTCGCCCAACCTGCCGCTGATCGATATTGGCGGCCCGGTGCGGCTGGAGCCGGGCGACGTGGCCATGCTGTGCTCGGACGGCCTCTGGGGCAGCCTGGAAGAGAAGGTCATCGTCGACAAGGTCACGCAACTGTCGGTTGTGCACGCCATTCCCGACATGATCGAACAGGCGCTCATGAATGCGGGCGAAGGTGCCGACAACACCACCGCGATCGCCATGATGTGGGAATCGGACGCCAACGTGCCCAACGAGGAGGCCGTGCTGACCGACACCCTGCCGCTGAACGCCTTCACCACGTCCATCCTGGAACGCACCGGCAACGAAAGCGACCTGCTGTCCGAGGAAGAAATCGAGCGCTCGATCGCCGAAATCCGGGCGGCCATCGACAAGACCAGCAACTTCATGCGCTAGGCGTGCCGGGCCACGGCGGGCACGCAAGGCCCGCCGGCGTTAGAATCGCGGTCTCACCCGATTCCAACGAAAGATCCCCATGCGACCCAGCGGACGCGCAGCCGATGCACTGCGACCCATCACCCTGACCCGCCACTACACCCGCCACGCCGAAGGTGCCGTGCTGAGTGCCTTTGGCGATACCAAGGTGTTGTGCACCGCCAGCGTGCTGGCCAAGGTGCCGCCCCACAAGAAAGGCAGCGGTGAAGGCTGGGTCACGGCCGAATACGGCATGCTGCCGCGCGCCACGCACACGCGGTCTGACCGCGAGGCCGCACGCGGCAAGCAGACTGGCCGCACGCAGGAAATCCAGCGCCTGATCGGCCGCGCCATGCGGTCGGTGTTCGACCTCGCCGCGCTGGGCGAATATACGATCCACCTCGATTGCGACGTGCTGCAGGCCGATGGCGGCACGCGCACCGCCGCCATCACCGGCGCCTTCGTGGCCGCGCACGATGCCGTCAGCACCATGCTGCGCAACGGCCTGATCGCGACCAGCCCGATCCGCGATTTCGTCGCCGCCGTGTCTGTTGGCATGGTGGACGGCGTGGCCGTGCTGGATCTCGACTACGCCGAGGACAGCGGTTGCGACACCGACATGAACGTGGTGATGACCGGGAGCGGCGGCTTCGTGGAAGTCCAGGGCACGGCGGAAGGCGCACCCTTCAGCCGCTCCGACCTGGACGCCATGACGCGTCTGGCCGAAGCCGGCATCAACGAGCTCGTGCGCCATCAGAAGCAGGCGCTCGGGCTGTAACCGACGCGAGGGGAAGACGATGCAACGCCTGGTCCTGGCCTCCAACAATCCCGGCAAGCTGCGCGAATTCGGCGCGCTGCTGTCGCCGCTCGGTTTCGACGTCGTGCCGCAAGGCCAGCTGGGAATTCCCGAGGCCGAGGAGCCGTTTCCGACCTTCGTCGAGAACGCCCTCGCCAAGGCCCGCCACGCGAGCCGGCTGGCCGGCATGCCGGCACTTGCCGACGACTCTGGCATCTGCGTCGATGCGCTCGACGGCGCGCCCGGTGTGCACTCGGCCCGCTATGCACAGCGCGTGGGCAGGGCCAAGTCCGACGCCGCCAACAACGCGCATCTGATCTCGCAACTGGCCGGCAAACTGAACCGGCATGCGCACTACTACTGCGTGCTGGTGCTGGTGCGCCACGCCGAGGATCCTCGCCCCATCATCGCCGAGGGCACGTGGGCGGGCGAGGTCGTCGACGCCCCGCGCGGCGCCGGTGGTTTCGGCTACGACCCGCACTTCCTGCTGCCCAAGCTTGGCAGGACAGCCGCCGAGCTGAGCGCCGAAGAGAAAAATTCCGTCAGCCATCGCGCGCTGGCATTGCAGGGACTGGTGGCGCGGCTGCAGGCCGCCAGCCTCAAGGCAGGCGCATGATCCCGATCGTTCCCGCCGGCAGCCCCGCGCCATCCAAGCCGGCCGCCTCCCCACAGGTTTCCCCCGCGGACAACCAGCAGCTGTGGCTCAAGCCCGGCAAGATTGCCCTGCCCGGCTCGCCGCCACTGTCGCTCTACGTCCATATCCCGTGGTGCGTGCGCAAGTGCCCGTATTGCGATTTCAACTCGCATGCGGTGCCCGGCAAGACCGACAGCCACGACATCCCCGAGGATATCTACCTCGACGCACTGCGGGCAGACCTCGAGCAATCGCTGCCACTGGTCTGGGGACGTCCGGTGCATACCGTCTTCATCGGCGGTGGCACGCCGAGCCTGCTGTCCGCCGCCGGCATGGACCGGCTGCTGTCGGACATCCGCGCGCTGCTGCCGCTCGATGCCGATGCCGAGATCACCATGGAAGCGAACCCGGGCACGTTCGAAGCGGAGCGTTTTGCCAGCTATCGCGCCAGCGGCATCAACCGGCTGTCGATCGGCATCCAGAGCTTCAACGACGCGCACCTGCAGGCACTGGGCCGCATTCATGGCGAGCGCGAGGCGCGCAAGGCCATCGACATCGCGCTGGCGAGCTTTGACAACGTCAACCTGGACCTGATGTACGCGCTGCCGGGCCAGACCGTCGACGAATGCGTCCGCGACCTGGACGCCGCGCTGTCCTACGGCACCACGCACCTGTCGCTCTATCACCTGACACTGGAACCCAACACGCTGTTCGCCAAGTTCCCGCCCGCGCTGCCGGACGAGGACGTCGCCTACGAAATGCAGGATGTCGTCGAGGCCCGCACGGCACAAGCGGGCTATCGGCACTATGAGACGTCCGCCTACGCCAAGCCTCATCGCGAGGCGCGCCACAATCTGAATTACTGGCGATTTGGCGACTACCTCGGTATTGGCGCCGGTGCGCACGGCAAGCTGTCATTCCCGCATCGCGTGCTGCGCCAGATGCGCCACAAGCATCCGGCCACCTACATGGAGCACGCGATGGCGGGCAACGCCGTGCAGGAAGCGCGCGACGTCAGCGCCGACGAGTTGCCGTTCGAGTTCATGCTCAATGCGTTGCGACTGACCGATGGCGTGCCCGCATCAAGCTTCTACGACTACACCGGCCTGCCCTTGCATACGATCAGCAAGCAACTGGCGGCGGCGGAAAAGAAGGGGCTGCTCGAGGCCGACCTTGCCACGATCCGTCCGACCGAACTGGGCCGACGCTTCCTGAACGACCTGCAGGAGATGTTCCTGAAGGATTAGGACTGCTCGCCACCGCCCAAAATGAAAACGCCACGCAGATCGCGTGGCGTTTTTGTTCCTGCACGGGAAGTGGGCGCTGCAGTGGCCATCCGTGGATCCCGGTCGCTCTCAATCGCTTCGACGACGACCGGTCACGGACTCCCCAGGCAATACTTAATACTCAACTAAGCACTCAGTACGGCGTGGCCATGTCATTGGCTACGCGTGCGCGGTCGCCCACGCGCAGGTTGCCGACATTGCTCTGGGTCACCGTCGCCACGCGGCCATCATCCAGTCGGACGTTCACGCGATACACCGTCTGCGAACTGGAACCCGCGCGCTTTTCGATCTGGTTGCCTGCCACGGCACCCACCACGGCGCCACCGATCGTCGCCACGGTCTGACCGCTGCCACCGCCGATCTGGTGGCCAAGCAAGCCGCCGGCCGCGCCACCGACCACCGTGCCAAGCAGGCCGGAGCTGCCCTGCTGCGTCGTGACCGGTTCAATCGACTCCACCCTGCCCACGAATACCGAACCGGTGGGCGCCTGATAGGTCGACGCATTGGGATTCTGATAGCCGGTGGTCGGGGGCGGCGCGGTGTTGTAGTTGCCATAACCGCTGTAGCCTGGCTGCGCACAACCGGCAAGGCCTGCCACGATTGCCATCGCACCCAGCGCCAGCCATGATTTTCGTTGATGCTGCATGGGAGATACTCCTCTGTCACCTGTTTGAAATGCGAACGCGAGGCATGCCAGCGCCGCGCGTCGTCCCCAGTATGAGGCTGGCAGTGGCCATAGGTTCCGTGGTGTCCGACAAACGCCGACAGCGCAACGGCTGTACTCGGCGCGTGCATCACACTGCGGCGGCGCACATGCTTGTATAATGCGCGGCCGGGCGCGTGGGCTTCCACGCTACAATGCCCGCAAGTTCCCGGAAGCGTGGCCGAGTGGTTTAAGGCAGCAGTCTTGAAAACTGCCGATGGGGTGACCCATCCGTGAGTTCGAATCTCACCGCTTCCGCCAGACATGAGAACGGCCCGTGCGATGTGCTCGCACGGGCTGTTTGCTTTGGATCTTTCGCTGCCGGGCGACGGCAATAAAAAACCCCGCCATCGCGGCGGGGCAAATTACTTCCTGTGGAGCATCTTGACCCCCCCACGCGGATCAGCGCGCTCTGAGGCGTCGCTGTCCCGGCCATCTGGGCCGACGGTTATTCTGCGGTGATCTTCCCCTGCTCGATCACAGTCTTCCAGCGCTTGAGTTCCTGGTTCTCGAACTGGACAAACTGTTCCGGCGTGTTGGCCACGACTTCAAAGCCGCTCTCCGCCAGCTTCTGTTGCATCTTCGGATCCTTGAGCGCGCCAACCAGTGCGCCATGCAGGCGCGCCTTCACGTCAGCCGGCAACCCCTTGGGCGCGGCCACGCCTTGCCACGAGTACACCTCCACATCCTTCACGCCGCCTTCGGCCATCGTCGGCACATCCGGCAACACGGCCGAGCGCTTGTCGGACGTCACCGCCAGCGCGCGGAGCTTGCCGGTGCGGATGTGCTGCAGCACTGCATTCACGTTCTGGAACGAGACATCGACCTGGCCTGCCAGCAGGTCCGAGATCGCCGGCGCGCCGCCCTTGTAGGGCACGTGCAAGCCTTCGGTGGCGCTCTTCTGCCAGTACAGCGCGGCAGTCAGATGGTCCGATGAGCCGGCACCCGAGGTCGCAAAGCTGACCTTGCCCGGATTCTTCTTCATATAGGCCACGAGCTCGGGTAGCGACTTGGCCGGAAAGTTCGGATTGGCCACCAGCACGTTGGGCGCACGAACCGCCACGGTCAGTAGGTCGAAGTCCTTGGCCGGGTCATACGGCAGGTTCTTCTGGAGGAACGGATTGACGGCGTAGACGCCGATCGAGGCCACCATCATCGTGTAGCCATCGGCGGGCGCACGCTTGACGTAGGTGGCGCCGATCGCACCCGTGGCGCCCGGCCGGTTGTCGATGACGAACGGCTGGCCCAGTTTCTCGTTCAGCGGCGGCGCCAGCATGCGCGCGATGGTGTCGGTGGAGCCGCCCGCCGGGAACGGCACGACGACGGAAACGGCCTTCTGCGGCCATGCCGCGTTGGCCGCCATGGCGGCACTGCTGACTGCGGCGCCGGCCGCGAGGGCGATGGCCACGCTGGCACAGCCGCGCAGCAGGATGGAAATCCGGGACGCGCGCAGCGCGACCCCATGCGCCGAAGCCGGCGTGGGTTGGGTGTTCATCGTGTCTCCTGCCTTGGTGAATCTTGTTATTGAAATCACATCCGACAGGGCCGCAGATGCCCTGCCGGCGACCCGGGGCGTTACCTGACCATGCAGGGCGCCTTGTTGTTGAACTTCCAGTTCGGAATCAGGAACTGCATGGCGATGGCGTCGTCTCGCGCGCCGAGGCCCTTCTGCTGGTACAGCGCATTGGCGCGGGCCAGCGCGTCCATGTCGAGCTCCACGCCAAGCCCCGGGGCCTTGGGCACCTGCACCAGGCCGCCCTCGATCTTCAGCGGATCGCGCGTCAGGTGTTCGCCGTCCTGCCAGATCCAGTGCGTGTCGATGGCGGTGACACGCCCCGGCGCGGCAGCCGCCACATGCGTGAACATCGCGAGCGAGATGTCGAAGTGGTTGTTCGAATGCGAGCCCCACGTCAGGCCCCACTCGGCACACATCTGCGCCACGCGCACGGATCCCTGCATGGTCCAGAAATGCGGATCCGCCAGCGGAATATCCACCGAATGCAAACGCACCGCGTGACCCATCTGGCGCCAGTCAGTGGCGATCATGTTGGTGGCGGTGGGCAGTCCGGTGGCCGTGCGGAACTCGGCCATGATCTCGCGCCCCGAATAGCCGTCTTCGGCGCCGCAGGGATCTTCCGCATAGGCGAGGATGCCGTGCTTGTCGCGGCACAGGCGGATGGCGTCGGCCAGCAGCCAGCCACCGTTCGGGTCCAGGGTCACGCGCGCTTTCGGGAAGCGCTCGTGCAGCGCGATGATCGCTTCCATTTCCTCGTCGCCACGCAGGACGCCGCCCTTGAGCTTGAAGTCGTTGAAGCCATAGCGTTCATACGCGGCCTCGGCCAGGCGGACCACGCCTTTGGCGTCCATCGCCACTTCATTGCGCAGGCGGAACCATTCGTTGTCCGCGCCGGGTTCGGTGCGATAGTCCAGCGTGGTGCGCTGGCGGTCGCCGATATAGAACAGGTAGCCCAGCATCTCCACGGCATCGCGCTGCTGGCCTTCGCCGAGCAGCGCGGCGACGGGTACCTGCAGGTGCTTGCCGAGCAGGTCGAGCAACGCGGCTTCCAGCGCGGTGACGGCATGGATCGTGATGCGCAGGTCGAAGGTCTGCAGGCCGCGACCGCCCGCGTCGCGGCTGGCGAATGTCGCGCGCACCTTGTTCAGGATGGCCTGGTACTGGCCGATGGGCTGGCCCACCACCAGTGCGCGGGCGTCGTCCAGCGTCTGGCGGATGCCTTCGCCACCGGGCACTTCTCCCACACCGGTGTTGCCGGCGCTGTCACGCAGGATGACGATATTGCGGGTGAAGTACGGGCCGTGAGCGCCGGACAGGTTCATCAGCATGCTGTCGTGGCCCGCCACGGGCACGACAGTCAGCTCGGTAACAACAGGCGTCGCAATGCCCGCGGCAGAATTGGCCTGGGTAGCATTCATGTGGATCGTCTCCGAAATCCTGGTGAAAGTGTCGCCGGGATCGCGCTCTCCGCATGCGAAAATGCGCCCGCTGTTGTTCTTATAGCCCGTTTTGTGACTGATAGTACGGCGGACACCTGACGCTCCGCTGCCACAACGTGGCTGTATCGGCAAGCGCCTGTGCGTTATCTGTCGTCGTACGACTTATGACGCAGTATAATGAGCGCATCTCGACCCGGTCAAGACCATCGTTTTCCCCCATCCCCATGTCCAACGTTCCGATGACTTCGCCCGCTCCCCTGCGCCGCCGCGGCCGCACGCTTGCTGAAGAAGTGGTCGGCAATCTGACCGAGAGCATCCAGCAGGGCCAGCTCAAGCCGGGCGACAAACTCCCCACCGAATCCGAAATCATGGCCACGCTGGGCGTGAGCCGGACGGTCGTGCGCGAGGCCCTGTCGCGCCTGCAGGCCAGCGGCCTGGTGGAAACGCGCCATGGCATCGGCACGTTCGTGCTGAATCGCCCACTCGACACCCATTCGCCGTTCCGCATCGATCCCTCCGCCATGGTCACGGCCATGGACGTACTGGCGATGCTGGAATTCCGCGTGAGCCTGGAAGCCGAGGCCGCCAGCCTGGCTGCCACGCGCCGCAGCGACGACCACCTCGGCGCCATGCGCCGCGCGCTGGACGAGCTCAAGCGCAACGCCGCGGAAGGCAACGATGCGGTGGGCTCCGATTTCGAGTTCCACCTGTCCATCGCCCGCGCCACCGGCAATCGCTATTTCACCGACATCATGGGTCACCTTGGCACGATGGTGATCCCGCGTAGCCGGCTGCAAGTGAATACGCCGGAACGCGAGCAATATCTGGAACGCGTGAATTTCGAGCACGAAAGCATCTACGATGCGATCGAGCGCCGCGATCCCGAGGCCGCCAAGGCGGCCATGCGCATGCACCTGACCAACAGCCGCGAGCGCCTGCGCAAGGCGTCCGCGATGGCAGGAACGCCGGCCTGAGGCCGGTGCGCCACCCGGGGATATCCTCACGGGCGGCGCGGTTGCAGCCTCGCGCCCCATGTCATATGATGTCTTATGACAAAGCTGTCATGCACGATTTCCAGAGCCTGTGCTGTGTTACCCGTGTCATCCTGTAGGCACAGGCCCTTTCCTCTTCTTCCTCCCATCCCCCGCAGGACAAACAGATCATGACTCTTACCGGCGAGATGCTGATCGGCGCGAGCGCCGTGCGCGGCACTGAAGACACTTTCCAGGGCATCAACCCGGCAACGGGCGAAGTACTGGCTCCGACATTCCATGGCGGCAACGCCGCCGACGTGGATCGCGCCTGCGCGCTGGCCGAGGCTGCGTTCGATACCTACCGTGCCACGAGCCCCGAGCAACGTGCCCGCTTCCTGGAGTCGATCGCCGATGGCCTGGAAGCCCTCGGCGACGAGCTGATTCAGCGCGCCCACGCCGAAACCGCCCTGCCGATCGCCCGCCTGCAAGGCGAGCGCGGCCGCACGGCAGGCCAGTTGCGCCTGTTCGCCCGCGTGCTGCGCGATGGCCGCTGGCAAGGCGCCACGCTCGACAGCGCCCTGCCAGAACGCACGCCGCCGCGCCCCGACCTGCGCATGCAGCGCATTGCCGTGGGCCCGGTTGCCGTGTTCGGCGCCAGCAACTTCCCCCTCGCCTTCTCCGTGGCTGGTGGCGATACAGCCTCCGCACTGGCTGCCGGCTGCCCCGTGGTGGCCAAGGCCCACCCGGCACATCCGGGCACGTCCGAGCTGGTCGGCCGCGTCATCCAGAAGGCCGTGGCCGATAACGGCCTGCCGGAAGGCGTGTTCTCGCTGCTGATGGGCGCCGGCATCGCCATCGGCACCGCGCTGGTGGCGCACCCGGTCATTCAGGCCGTGGGCTTCACGGGATCGCGCGTAGGTGGCCTGGCACTGATGCAGGTGGCCAACAACCGTCCGCAGCCGATCCCCGTGTATGCGGAGATGAGCAGCATCAACCCGGTCTACCTGCTGCCCGAGGCGCTGGCCGCGCGCGGCGAAGCCATCGCGCGTGACCTGGTCGATTCGCTCGTGATGGGCGTGGGGCAGTTCTGCACCAACCCTGGTTTGCTGCTGGCCATCGAAGGCCCCGCGCTGGACGCCTTCCGCGCCGCCGCCGTGGCCGCGGTGACCGGCAAGCCGGCCGGCACCATGCTGACCCCGGGCATCCACCAGGCCTTTGAACGCGGCGTGGCGCAACTCTCGGAAGTCGAAGGGCTGACGCGCGCAGGCTGCGGGCTGGCCACTACCGGCCCCAACCAGGCCCGCCCGGCGTTCTTCGAAACCTCGGCCGACCGCTTTATCGCCGACCATCGCATGCATGCGGAAGTCTTCGGCCCGTCCACCGTGCTGGTGGCCTGCAAGGACGCCGATGCCCTGCTCGCCGTGACGCGCATCCTGGAGGGCCAGCTGACGGCCACGGTTCAGGCCGACAAGGGCGACAATGCGCTGGCCGGCCGGCTGCTGCCGCTGCTGGAACGCAAGGTGGGCCGTGTGCTGTTCAACGGTTATCCGACCGGCGTGGAAGTGTCGTTTGCGATGGTCCACGGCGGCCCGTTCCCGGCCACGTCGGATACGCGCACCACATCGGTGGGCACCACCGCGCTGGATCGCTTCCTGCGCCCCGTGTGCTACCAGAACGTGCCGGCCGACCTGCTGCCGGCCGCGGTGCAGGACGGCAATCCGCTGGGACTGTGGCGCCTGAAGGATGGCGAACTCGGCCACGCCTGATCCGAGTCGTCATTGCCATGCAAAAACGGCCGCTTCGTGCGGCCGTTTTTGTTTTCCCCGGTCATGGCTGTCGAATCATGGCTGTCGAAGATCGCGCCGGATCAGGCAGCCTTGAGCGATGCCGGCGCAGTCGTGCCGGCCGTGGCAGCCACCGCGGGGCTCAGCGGCACCGGCGGCTGAATCACCGGCGCATTGCCGCGCGACCGGCCCGAGCTCAGGTAGTCCGCAATCGACTCCTGCGTCACCTCTCCCAGATACACGCCATCGGCATCCACCACCGGCAGCCAGCTCGTGTTGTGCTGGTACATGCGCGACAGCACGATGCGCAGATGTTCGTCGAATGCCGCGGTCGCGGCAAACGGCCGCATCACCTGCACGCATTGGCCGCCACCAGCCATCGCATTGCGGACGTCGCGGCGCGTCACATAGCCGAGCGCGCGTTGCGCGTTGTCGATGACGGGCAAATGACGCACGTCGGCGTCGTCCATCACGCCGAAGGCCTCCGCAAGCGGCATCTCCGGACGGCAGCTCGGCGGCATCGTGGCAGCATCGCCCGCGCGCACCAGCAGCAGCCGCTTCAGGGTGTTGTCGTGGCCGACGAACGCCTGCACGAAGTCATCGGCGGGATGCGCCAGCAGCGCGTCCGGGTGATCGAACTGGACCAGCTGGCCGCGACGGAACACCGCCACCTTGTCACCAAGCTTGATCGCTTCGTCGATGTCGTGCGACACCATGATCACGGTCTTGCCGAGCTGGCGCTGCATCTGGAAGAACTCGTTCTGGATGCTCTCGCGGTTGATTGGGTCCACGGCGCCGAACGGCTCGTCCATCAGCAGCACGGGAGCATCGGCCGCCAGCGCGCGGATCACGCCGATCCGCTGCTGCTGCCCGCCGGAAAGCTCGCGCGGATAGCGCCCGAGCATCTTGCCGGGGTCCAGCTGCACCATCGCCAACAGTTCGCGCGCACGCTCGCGGCAGCGGCGCTTGTCCCAGCCCAGCAGGCGCGGCACCACCATGATGTTTTCCTCGATCGTCATGTTCGGGAACAGGCCGATCTGCTGGATCACGTAGCCGATCTTGCGCCGCAACGTCACGCCATCGATGCCGGTCGTGTCCTCGCCCTCGATGCGCACCGTGCCGGAGGTCGGCTCGATCAGCCGGTTGATCATCTTGAGCGTGGTGGTCTTGCCGCAGCCCGACGGCCCCAGGAAGACGCAGATCTCGCCACGGGGCACCGTCAGGGAGACGGCATCGACGGCGCGCACTTCGGTGCCGTCCTTCTGATGGAAGGACTTGGTGAGTTGGTCGAGTTCAATCATGGTTGACGGATTCCTTTCGGCGTCAGCGCGCGCTGCAGGGCCTGCAGGCATGCGTCCGCCACGATGGCGAGCAGGCTGACGAGGACAGCGCCCACGGCCAGCTTGCTCATGTTGCTCTGGCTGATCGCCTGCAGGATCAGCACCCCAAGGCCACCGGCGCCGATGATGGCGGCAATGGTGGCCACACCAATGTTCATCACCACGGCCGTGCGCACGCCGCCCAGGATCACGGGCACCGCCAGCGGCAGGTCCACCAGGCGCAGGCGCTGCCACGGCGTCATGCCGATGCCGCGCCCGGCTTCCTGGATGCCCGGATCGACGTTGGCCAGCGCCGTGTAGGTGTTGCGCATGATCGGCAGCAGCGAATACAGGAAGACCGCGGTCACCGCCGGCACGTAGCCGAGGGCATGGCCGAAGCGCGCGAAGATCGGGATCATCAGGCCGAACAGCGCGATCGACGGCAGCGTCAGCACCACGGTGGCCAGCGCCAGCAGCGGCGTGGCGAGGAAGCGATGACGCGTGATCAGGATGCCCAGCGGCACGCCGATCAGGATCGCCATGCCGACGGCGGAGCCGACGAGCGCAAGATGCTCGGCGGTCAGTCGCAGCAGCGTCGGCCAGCTGTGCTGGAGATAGGTCAGCAGGTCCATGCGTGCCTCCTCAGATCAGGCCGTGGCTGCGCAGGAAGTCTCCTGCCACCTTGTCCACGGGCTGCTGGCCGATATCGACCTGGTAGTTCATCTTGGTCATCGCCGCGTTGTCGAGCGTGGCAGACAACGCGTTGAGCAGCGTCGCCAGTTCCGGATGCTGATCGAGCACCGCCTTGCGCACCACGGGCACCGCGTTGTACGGCGGGAAGAAATGAAGATCGTCTTCCAGCAGCACGAGGTCGAAGCCCTTCACGCGGCCGTCGGTCGTGTAGACCAGGCCCAGCTCCACCTGATTGTTCTTGAGCGCGGTGTAGACCAGACCCGGGTCAAGCTGGATCACGTCCTTGCGCGAGAGCGGCAACTGGTAGGCGGTCTTCAGCGGCTCCAGCCCGTCCGGCCGCGCAGCGAATTCCATGTCGACGGCGAACGGGTGGCCCTTGTCACCCTTGCTGTCCTTGCCATCGCCGGTGGCGCGCATTTTCCCGGCGAGCGCGGACAAGGTGGTCACGCCGGCGGCCTCGGCGCGCGGCCTTGGCATCGCCAGCGCGTAGGTGTTGTTGATCGTCGAGGCATCGAGCCAGACCAGGCCGCGCGCCGCGTCGAGCTGTTTCACGCGTGCATAGCTCTGCGGACCGTCAAGCTTTTCCTCGACCTTGTTGAAGACGATCAACGCGGTGCCGGTGTAGTCCCAGACCACATCGAGCTGGCCGGACTCCATCGCCTGGCGCATCAGCGTGCTGCCCAGCCCGGCCGTCAGCGTGGTCTCCATGCCCTTGGCGCGCAGGTACTGCGACGTCATCGACGACAGGAGCAGTTGCTCGGTGAAGTTCTTGCCGCCCACGCGCAGCGGTTCCGCGGCGGGCTGCTGGGCGCGGGCGGGCGCGGACGACAGCAGAATGCCCGCCACCACCGCGCCCAGCGCGGCGAAAACCCAGAACAGGCGGCCTTCGCCGCTTCGACGTTCGGCGCTTCGACTTTCACCGCTTCGATTGGATGCCATGTGTATTCCTCGTTCAGCGTGCCAGGCCGCGGCTGCGCAGGTAGACGTGGCCGGCCGTGGCGAACAGCGCGTCCAGCACCAGCGCCAGCAACGCGGTGGCGGCGGCCCCCAGCAGAAGCAGGGGCTGGTTGTTCAGGTAGATGCCCGGGAAGATCAGTTCGCCCAGGCTGTTCGCACCGATCAGGAACGACAGCGGCACGGTGCCGACGTTGATCACCAGGCTGATGCGCACACCAGCCAGGATCACGGGCAGCGCGTTGGGCAGTTCCACGCGTACCAGTCGCTGGCAAGGCGTCATGCCGATGCCGCGGGCCGCCTCGCGCAAGGCCGGCGACACGTTGCGCAGGCCTTCGTAGGTATTGCGCACGATCGGCAGGAGCGACGCCAGCCACAGCGCCAGGATCGCTGGACGCTCGCCAATGCCCAGCGCTGCCAGCGCCAGGGCCAGCACCGCCAGCGACGGCACGGTATTGCCGATGTTGAAGACCTGCATCAGGCGGTCCGCCTGGCGGTGCATGCATGGCCGGCTCAGGGCGATGCCGGCAGGCACGCCGGTGACCAGCGCGAGCGCCATCGAGATGACCACCAGGCGCAGGTGGTCGGTCACGTCGTAGACCAGGCGCTCCTGGTACTGGCGGATGACGTCGACGCCGATCCACGCGACCAGACCGGCCAGCGCGGCAACAATGACCCCGCTCCAGGCCACGGCCCGGAAGGTTTGCTTTGACATAGTTCCCCTTTCCCATTCCAGTGCCGCGACGCATGAGAATGAATCGCCACTTTCCGGATGCGGAAAACAATAGGGCCGGCGGAAGTCAGATGGGGTGCCCGCCGGAGCCCGGTTCAGATTGCCTTGCCGCCATGACCGGCAGGATTGCCGGCGGACGGACTTGCGGGCGCGCCCGGATGACGGGAGCAACCCTGTTGATGGGGGTTCAAGCGAAGGCTCGAATCACCCGGTAGCGGCGCAACCCAACGGGTTGGCCAGTGGCGGCGACTGGTGTCGTGTAGGAACGCGCTTCGGTGGGCGCCGCCGGTCAATCGGCCGTTGCCAGACAACGGATCGCGGGGTTTCGAGCTCGGGCTCGCCCACCGCAATTCACGGCAACGGATGACAAAGAGACGGTTATTCTACACATCTTCAGTCATCCTGTCATCTTCGCGAAAATGAGCACCCATCTTGCCGCGATCAGGACCGATTTTCGGAGATCGCTCGGCGGCCGATTAGGTCGGCCAGGCGGGCACGCCGGCAGTGTTTGCGGCGTTGCAAAATTCGCGTCAGTTTCGGCCAATTCGTCCCAGTGGCGGAACAATCTGTTGCCCGAGCCCTGTCTACCGCTTTTCCGTCAAAGCCTTACATTGACTGGGTAGATCCGACGGCCACAACGCCGTCCCACAGGAGAAAGAACATGGAAAACCGCACCGCCCTCAACACCGTTCCGGCCACCGCCGCGGAGTCCGTGCAGCGCTCGCGCACGGTGGACCGCGTGGTGCGCGGCATCGCCACCTCCGACGGCGCCGGCGTCAAGCTGACCCGCGTGCTGACGCAGAACCTGCAGCGCCGGCTGGACCCGTTCCTGATGCTCGACGCCTTTGGCACCGACAACAAGGACGACTACATCGGCGGCTTCCCCGATCACCCCCATCGCGGCTTCGAGACCATCACGTATATGCTCGCCGGCCGCATGCGCCATCGCGACAGCGCCGGCCACGAAGGCTTGCTGGAAAACGGCGGCGCACAGTGGATGGTGGCCGGCTCGGGCGTCGTGCACTCGGAACTGCCCGAACAGGAAGACGGCCGCATGGAAGGCTTCCAGCTCTGGCTGAACCTGCCGGCCGCGGACAAGATGACCGCGCCGTGGTACCGCGACATGCCCGCATCGGACATCCCGACGGTGGCATTGCCTGAAGGTGGCACGGTGCGCGTGCTGGCGGGCGCCTCCCACGGCGTGGCTGGCGCGGTCACGCGGCCGGTGACCGCGCCGGTCTACCTGGACGTCCACCTGCCCGCGGGCCAGCGCTTCAGCCAGACGCTGCCGGCCGGGCATAACGCCTTCGTCTACGTGTATCGCGGCGAGGTCAAGGTGGGCGATGGCAGCGATGCCGCCGTGGTGGAAGCCCAGCGCATGGGCGTGCTGGACAATGCCGGCCAGGCCGACGGCGTGGTGATCACGGCCAGCGAAGACGCCCGCTTCCTGCTGATCGCGGGCCAGCCGCTGAATGAGCCGATCGCGCAGTACGGCCCGTTCGTCATGAACACGCAGGAGCAGATCTACCAGACGCTGGCGGATTTCCGCGACGGCCGCTTCGCCACCATTCCGGCGTCGAACGCCGCCTGACGGCAAGCCCCCCTCCCCTCGCCCCGGTCCTCCCCCGGGGCAGTTCCGACCGCCGCCCTGCCTGTCACTGGCAGCGCGGCGGTTTTTTGTTGCGCCGATGCCCGGCATGCGACTTGCAACCTGCCCGTATCCGTTGCGGGGCATGGCAAGACACCGGAAACGGCCCGCCGAACCCCCGCGCACTTATATAATTCAGAGCTAATTCCGAGCATCACGGAAACATGATGATGACGACGTGCCGCGCGGCGATCCTGCGCCACGCACAGCCGCTGTCACGTCCTCCACGTTGCTGCCACAACAATCCGAGCCGCCTCAGTGACTTTACAAACCCCTCCCAGGCTGGCGCTTGCGCATATCACCAAGCGCTATCCCGGCGTGACCGCCAACGACGACGTGAGCCTCACCGTCGCTCCCGGTGAAATCCACGCCGTCCTTGGCGAAAACGGCGCCGGCAAGTCCACCCTCATGAAGATCATTTTTGGCGCGGTCCGCCCCGACGCCGGCGAGATGCACTTCAACGGGGCGCCCACCTCCATCGCCAGTCCCCACGACGCCCGCAACCTGGGCATCGCCATGGTCTTCCAGCATTTCTCGCTGTTCGACACCCTGACCGTCGCCGAGAACATCGCACTGGGCCTGCCGCCCCGGGACGTCGGCAGCATGAAGCAGCTGGCGGACCGCATCCGCGCCACCGCGGAACGCTACGGCCTGCCGCTGGAACCGAATCGCCACGTGCATACGCTGTCAGTCGGCGAGCGCCAGCGCGTGGAGATCGTGCGCGCGTTGCTGGCCAACCCGCAGTTGCTGATCCTCGATGAACCGACGTCGGTGCTGACGCCGCAGGCCGTGGAAACGCTGTTTGTCACGCTGCGCCAGCTGGCTGCCGAGGGCACCAGCATTCTCTATATCAGCCACAAGCTCGACGAAATCCGTGCGCTTTGCCATCACGCCACGGTGATGCGGATGGGCCGGGTCACGGGCGTGTGCGATCCGCGCCAGGAAAGCGCGGCATCGCTGTCGCGCCTGATGATTGGCGGCGAGCCGCCGCGCGAAGCCCGCGTGACGACGGAACGCGGGCCGGTCCGGCTGGCCGTGCACAACCTGTCGATGCCGCGCGCGCATGCCTTTGCCACTGAGCTCAGCGGGATCGCGCTCGACGTGCATGCCGGCGAGATCGTCGGCATCGCCGGGGTCTCGGGCAATGGCCAGCAGGAATTGCTGGCGGCGCTGTCCGGAGAAGACCCGCGCGCCACCGGCGCCGCCGTCGAACTGGATGGACGCCCGGTCGGCAAGCTGGACGCCCGCGGCCGCCGCCGTGCCGGCCTTGCATTCGTGCCGGAGGAACGCCTGGGTCGCGGCGCGGTGCCGGCCATGAGCCTGTCGTCGAACACGCTGCTGTCTCACCAGACGGCGCCGTACGTGCGCAACGGCATGGTCTCGCCGAAGGCGGCCGACGGGTTGGCTGCCAGCATCATCAGCCGCTTCCGCGTCAAGGCGAGCGGACCCGAGGCGCAGGCGCGCAGCCTGTCAGGCGGCAACTTGCAGAAGTTCATCGTGGGCCGCGAGATCGAGGCCGGCCCCAAGGTCCTGATCGTCGCGCAACCCACCTGGGGCGTCGATGTGGGCGCCGCCGCGCAGATCCATAACGAGATCCTCGCGCTCAAGGCGGTCGGCTGCGCGGTGCTGGTCGTGTCCGAGGAACTCGACGAACTGTTCGCAATCTGCGACCGCCTGCACGTGATTGCCAAGGGCCATCTTTCGCCGTCGATTCCGGTGGAGTTGGCAACGCGCGAGCAGGTGGGCCTGTGGATGAGCGGACTCTGGGAGGGCGGGCCGGCCAGCCGGCATGACGACGTCGCCGCGGAGGTGCCGCTTCATGGCTAATCCCGTGACCAGGTTCATGGCGGATTTCCGCTCCCCACTCTCGCTGGCGCCGCGCGGCACGCCCTCGCGCAGCATGGCCTATGCCTCGCCGGTGTTCGCGCTGGCGCTGACGCTGTTGTTTGGCGCGCTGCTGTTCATCGTGCTCGGCAAGGATCCTGCCGCGGCGCTCAAGGTGTTCCTGTTCGATCCGCTCAAGGACCAGCGCACGATCGGCGAGGTGTTGCTCAAGGCCGTGCCGCTGGTGCTGTGCGCGCTGGGGCTGTCGGTCTGCTACCGGGCCAACGTCTGGAACATCGGCGCCGATGGCCAGCTGATTCTCGGCGGCATCTTCGCCGGCGCGACCGTGCTGTACTTCGATACCCCCGGCCATACGATCGGCGGCCTGCCGGTGCTGGTGCTGGCCTCGCTGGCGGGCATCGTCGGCGGCATGGTCTGGGCTGCCATCACCGCGCTGCTCAAGGACCGCTTCAACGCCAACGAGATCCTGGTGTCGCTGATGCTGACCTACATCGCCCAGCAATTGTTGCTGTGGGTGGTCAACGGCCCGCTCAAGGATCCGGCCGGGATGAACTTCCCGCAGTCGAAGGTGTTCTCGTCCGAATTCCTGCTGCCGAACCTGCTGTCGGGGTCGCGCCTGCACGCGGGATTCGCCGTGATGCTGGTGCTGGTGGCCATCATGACGGTGTTCGTTTTCCGCAGCTTCGCCGGCTACCGCCTGCAAGTGGGCGGCACCGCGCCGCTGGCCGCGCGCTATGCGGGCTTCTCGTCGCGCAATGCGCTGTGGAGCGCCCTGATGATCTCGGGCGGCACAGCCGGCCTCGCCGGTGCGTTCGAAGTGACGGGACCAATCGGCCAACTGCTGCCGTCCATCTCGCCGGGGTATGGCTTCACCGCGATCATCGTCGCGTTCGTCGGCCGGCTGCATCCGGTGGGCACCGTGTTCGGCGGCATCGTGATGTCGCTGTTCTACATCGGCGGCGAGATGGCGCAATCGCGCCTGGGGCTGCCGTCCGCGATCGGCTGGGTTTTCCAGGGCATGCTGCTGTTCTTCCTGCTGGCCTGCGACACCCTTATCGACAACCGCCTGCGCTGGCGCGCCAGGGCCGCCTGAACCGGAGCGCACAAGAATATGGAACAACTCGCTCCCTTGATCGCCACCGCGATCAACGCCGGCACGCCGTTGCTGCTGGCCGCGCTGGGCCTGCTCATCAACGAGCGCTCCGGCGTGCTCAACCTCGGCGCCGAAGGCATGATGCTGGTGGCCGCCGCGCTGGGTTTCATGGTCGGCTACCAGACGCAGTCGCCGATCCTCGGCTTCCTGGCCGGGGCCGTCGCCGGGATGCTGATGGCCTCGCTGTTCTCGTGGCTGGCGCTGGTGCTGGCCACCAACCAGGTGGCAACCGGTCTGGCGCTGTCGATCTTCGGCACGGGGCTGTCAGCCTTCATGGCGCAGCGCTTTGTCGGCTACGCCCTGCCCGCGCAGGCCAAGTCGGTGCCCTTCCTGGCGGACCTCCCCTTCATCGGCCCGGCCTTCTTCCAGCATCACTGGATGGTCTACTTCAGCCTGCTGCTGTGCTTTGCCATCATGTGGTTCCTGTTCCGCACGCGTGCAGGCCTGACGCTGCGCGCGATCGGCGAATCGCCCGAGTCCGCCCATGCGTTGGGCTACCCGGTGCGCTGGATCCGCTTTGGCGCGCTGTTGTTCGGCGGCGCCTGCTGTGGACTGGCCGGCGCGTACCTGTCGCTGGTCTACACGCCGATGTGGGTGGAGAACCTGGTCGCCGGTCGCGGCTGGATCGCCCTGGCGCTGACCACCTTCGCCACGTGGCGCCCGGGCCGGGTGCTGGTGGGCGCGTGGCTGTTCGGCGGCGTGACCATCCTCCAGTTCTACCTGCAGGGCATCGGCGTGTCGGTTCCATCGCAGTTCCTGTCGATGCTGCCCTACGCGGCCACGATCGTCGTGCTGGCACTGATTTCGCGTAACCCGGCGTGGATCCGGCTCAACATGCCGGCTTCGCTGGGCAAGCCGTTCCGCCCGGGCAATGCCTGAGGCGCGGGCCGCCACCGTGTTCACCAAGTCTTAGAACGAAGTCAAACCACAACGCATCACAAGACGTTTCAAGGAGAGATCGATGATCGTTTCACGCAGGTCCACCCTGGCGGCCCTGGCCGCCACCGCTGTGCTGGCCCTGGCCGGCTGCGGCAAGAAGGAGGCCGAGAAGCCGGCCGAATCGGCAGCGCCGGCCTCGGCACCGGCTGCCGCGGCCAGCGAACCGCTGAAGGTGGCATTCGTCTACATCGGACCGGTGGGCGACGCTGGCTGGACGTTTGCGCACGACTCGGGCCGCAAGGCCGTGGAAGCCAAGTTTGGCGACAAGGTGAAGACGACGTTCGTGGAGAACGTGCCCGAGTCCGCCGCCGACGCCGAGCGCGTGTTCCGCGACCTGGCCAGCCAGGGCAACAAGCTGATCTTCGGCACGACCTTCGGCTACATGGAATCCATGCTGAAGGTGGCCAAGGAGTTCCCGGACGTCAAGTTCGAGCACGCCACCGGCTTCAAGACCGCCGACAACCTGGGCCAGTACGACGTGCGCACCTATGAAGGCGCGTACCTGGCCGGCGTGGTGGCCGGCAAGATGAGCAAGAGCGGCAAGATGGGCGTGGTGGCATCGGTGCCCATCCCCGAGGTGATCCGCAATATCGATTCCTTCACGCTCGGCGCGCGCAGCGTCAACCCGAAGGCCACGGTCAAGGTGGTGTGGGTGAACAAGTGGTTCGATCCGGGCAAGGAGCGTGAAGCGGCGACGACGCTGATCGGCCAGGGCGTGGACATGCTGATGCAGAACACCGACTCCGCCGCCGTGGTGCAGACCGCGCAGGAAAAGGGCGTCTACGCGTTCGGCTGGGACAGCGACATGAGCAAGTTCGGCGAAAAGGCCCACCTGGCCGCCTCGGTGATCTCGTGGGGCGTCTACTACAACAAGGTGGTGGAAGACGTGCTGAACAAGCAATGGAAGTCCAACACCACGTGGTGGGGCCTGAAGGAAGGCATGATCGACCTGAAGGGCTTCAACGCCGTGGTGCCGGATGACGTGAAGGCGCTGGTCGAAGAGCGCAAGAAGGGCGTGATCGATGGCAGCGCGCCGATCTGGAAGGGTCCGCTGAAGGACAACGCCGGCAAGGAACAACTGACGAAGGACCAGGTGGCCGACGACAACTTCCTGCACAACATCAAGTTCTACGTGGAAGGCGTGGAAGGCAACGTCCCGGGCTGATCCGCAACGGTACGACAGACGGCGACGTCGCCCGGCCTGCTCGCGGGCCGGGGCGTATGCCGCAGGGCCGGTGGCTGCAGTGCAGTCTCCGGCCTTTTTTCTTGCCGATTGCCTTGCCGATTGCCTTGCCGATCGCCCGCCGATTGCCTGGTAATTGGCAAAAGGAACTTGAACCGCTCCGCTCCGGCCCAAGCTATCTGTGCATGCGCTCCCGGCGCGTGTGAACAAGGAGGCCCATCATGTGGAAGCGATTCTCAGCCCTGTGGACGCTGCTGCGCCGTGACGGCAGGCTGTTCTGGTTCGCGCTGCGGCATCCCGACGCGCCGCCGTGGCTCAAGCCGGCCGCATTCGGCCTGGTGCTCTACGCCATCTCTCCGATCGACCTCATCCCGGACGTGATCGCCGGGCTGGGCATCGTGGACGACGTTGTGCTGATTCCGCTGGCCGTCCATCTGATCCTGAAGCGGCTGCCGCCTCATATCCTGCGACAGGCCGAACTGCGCGCCAACGCGACCACCGTGCGGCCGCGCTGAGTGTCGCGCCGAACTACGCTCCGAATGTCACGCTGGCCTGCGCCCTGACGCGCGCCAGCGCCCCACCCGCCGATTCAGGCCGCCGGCTTGTCGGCGGCTTTCTTTTTGTCGTCTTTTTCGTCGACGAAGCAGTGTCGGGCCAGCTCCACGACCAGGAGTTCGGCCGTCGCCAGATTGGTCGCGCACGGCACATTGTGCACATCGCATGCGCGCACCAGCGCATTGATATCCGGTTCATGCGGCTGCGGGGTCATCGGGTCGCGCAGGAAAATGACCGCGGTGATGCGGCCCTCCGCAAGCTGGGCGCCAATCTGCAGGTCGCCGCCCCACGGGCCGGACAACATGCGGATGATCTCCAGGCCGACTTCGTCTGCGATCCGGCCGCCGGTGGTGCCGGTAGCCAGCAGCTCGCATCGCGCGAGGAAGTCGCGGTGCCGGCCGGCAAACGCAACAATGTCATCCTTCTTGTGATCGTGCGCGATCAGCGCAATGCGTGGGCGGGTCATCAGAAATTCCGGAAGTCTTGAAAGGCTGGAACGACGGTACAACACGCTGCGCTACCGCGTCCAACGACAACGCCTCACACGCAGCATGACGATTCCTCACGCCCGTGACCCCGGCATTGCGCCGGCATCACGGGATTTACGCGTCAGGGCGTCAGAAGGTGCCGGGGTAGGCACCGCCGTCCAGCAGCACGTTCTGGCCGGTCATGAAGGCGGCCTGCTTGCTGCACAGGAACGCGCACGTCGCACCGAACTCGACCGGATCGCCAAAGCGGCGGGTCGGGTTGGCGGCGGCGCGGCGCTCGGCCACCTCTTCCACGGTCAGGCCGGCCTTCTTGGCGCCGCCTTCCATCGTCTTGTAGAGGCGGTCCGTGTTGAACGGCCCCGGCAGCAGGTTGTTGACGGTGACGCCATGCTGCGCGACTTCGCGCGCCAGGCCGGCAACGAAACCGGTCAGGCCCGAGCGCGCGCCGTTGGACAGGCCCAGCACGTCGATCGGCGCCTTGACCGCGCCGCTGGTGATGTTGATGATGCGGCCCCACTTGCGGGCGATCATGCCGTCCACGGTCGCCTTGATCAGCTCGATCGGCGTCAGCATGTTGGCGTCGATGGCGGCGAGCCAGTCGTTGCGGTCCCAGTCGCGGAAGTTGCCCGGGGGCGGGCCGCCGGCGTTGTTCACCAGGATATCGATATCACCCAGCTTGGCCGCGGCGTCCAGCGCCTGCTTGCGGCCCTCGGGCGTGGTGATGTCGGTGGCCACCGCCACCACGCGGCGGCCATGGCGCGCGCGCAGGCCGGCGGCAGCCTTCTCCAGTGCCTCGGCACCGCGCGCCACGATCACCACGTCGACGCCTTCGGCCGCCAGCGCGTCGGCGCACGCAAACCCAAGTCCCTTGCTGGCACCGCACACCAGCGCATGCTTACCGCGCAGTCCGAAATCCATTGCTCGCTCTCCTTCCTCGGTTAATCGATTGCCGGGCACCGGATGCTCGCCCGGCGTTCCCGTTGCTTGCTGAAAAAATCAGGCCTTCCTGGTCGACAGCAAATACATGCCGCCCAGCACCAGCGCACTGCCCGCGATCTGCACGCCGGTGATCGGCTCGCCGAGCAGCCAGAACGCCAGCAGCAGCGTCGACACCGGGCCGATCATGCCCGCCTGCGACGCCATCGGCGCGCCGATGCGCGCCACCGCGATCATCGTCAGCGAGACCGGCAGCACCGTGCAGAACACCGCATTGACGAGTGACAGCCACATCACCGGCGCCGGTTGCGCCAGTTCGGCCAGCGGCCGGCCAAGCGCCAGATACTGCACCACGCAGCAGAACGTCGATACGCACATCGCATAGGCCACCAGACGCAGGGAACCCACGCGCTGCACCAACTCGCCACTCAGAATCAGGTACACACCATACGACAACGCGCTCGCCAGCACCAGCGCACCGCCAAGCCATACGCGCTCGCCGCTCACGCCGAGATCATGCGCGAATACCAGCACGATGCCCGCATACGCCAGCAACAGCGATATCCACTGCCGGACGTGAATGGGCCGGCGGAATACCAGCGCCGTGGTCAGCAGCACGAACGACGGCGTCAGGAAGAGGATCAGGCGCTCCAGTCCGGCCGTGATGTATTGCAAGCCCAGGAAATCGAGGAAGCTCGACAGGTAGTAGCCGATGATGCCCAGGAACACCACGCGGCCGCGATCCGCCCAGGACAGCGCCGGCCGCTTGCGCGCCTGCCACCAGCCAATCGCCATGAACAGGGGCACCGCAAACAGCATCCGCAGCGTGATGACCATCACGGCGTCCACGTTGTAGCGGTACATCAGCTTGGCGACGATGGCCTTGGCGGAGAACAGCACGGCGCCGATGGCCGCGACGGCGAGCCCGTAGCGCTGCGGCGCGGGCAACTCGGCGGGCGATGACAGGGACTTCTGGGATGCGGACACGGGGCGTGGGAGGCACTATCAAATTGATTCTGGCGTCGTTGCGCGATTCGCTTGCCGCCCCCCTCTGCTGTCCGCGGCCGCGCGTCTGGCCAGAACCGCGATCGGGTCATGTCTATCGGATCATGTCGATAGCACCTCTCGGTCTGGGAAACGCCGGGCGGTCGCACGGGAGCGGCGGGAACAGGTGCGCGTGGATGCCAGGACCCGACGATTGTATGTCAAAAGGCGCAAAGTCCGCCGGCCGGAACGAGAGGCGCCAGCGCGGCGCGCCGGCCTGCGAGAGGCCCGCTGCCATGCGCTGCCCGGCGTGCGGCTTTCCCATACAATGGCCCGTGCCGCCCCCGGCACATCCCGGCACATTCACCGCCGATGCCACGGGGCGAGACAACAACATCTGGAGATACCCGAGTCATGCCGCACCGTTCCGCCCCGGCCTCGCGCCGCGCGTTTATCGCCTCCGCCATTTCCCTCGCCATCGCCAGCTTCGCGGGCAACACCAGCGCCGCCGACGCCTTCCCCGCCAAGCCGATCCGCTTCGTGGTGCCTTACGCCGCCGGCGGCACGACCGACCTCGTCGCGCGCACCGTGGGCCAGCGCGTGGCTGAAAAGCTCGGACAGCCCGTGGTGGTGGAAAACCGCCCCGGCGCCGGCGGCAACATCGGCATGGAGGCGGTGGCCAAGGCGCCGGCGGACGGCTATACGATCGGCTTTGGCGCCATCTCCACCAACGCGCTGAATCCGCATATCTACAAGCACGTGCCGTTCGATCCGCGCCGCGACTTCACGGCCATCAGCCTGTTGGGCACGTCCACCATCGTGCTGGAAGTGAGCGAGAGCCTGCCGGTGAAGACCGTGCCGGAGCTGATTGCCTACGCCAAGGCGCATCCGGGCCTGACCTATGCGACGGCGGGCACCGGCACCTCGATGCACCTGGCCGGCGCGATGTTCTCGCAGGTGACCCAGACCGGCCTGACCCATGTGCCATACAAGGGCAGCAGCCCGGCCATCAACGATCTGCTGGGCGGCCATATCCAGGTGATGTTCGACAATCTGCCGGCGTCGCTGCCGCACATCCAGGCCGGCAAGCTGCGTGCGCTGGCCGTGGCCGGCAAGGCGCGCTCGCCGTCGCTGCCGAATGTGCCGACGCTGGCGGAGGCGGGCCTGCCGGGCTACGCGGTGGAGCCGTGGTTCGGCGTCTATGGCCCCGCCAACCTGCCCGCGCCGGTGGTGCAGGCGTTGAACGCGGCGTTCGTGGAGGCGCTGGCGCGCCCCGACGTGCGCGACAAGCTGGTCCAGGCCGGTTTCAATCCGAAGGGATCGACCGCGGCGGAACTGCAGGCGTTGACGCAGACCGAATACGAGCGTTTCGGCAAGGTCGCCAAGGCCGCCGCCATCACCGTCGAGTGAAGGGTGCGCTGCGCGGCGGGCTTCCGGTTGATTGACCGGCAGGCTGCCGGCGGCGCCAGGCGCGGCGGGCGGGTCGGTATCCATTACAATCCCGCTGCATCGGGCGCGTGGCCAGCATGGCCGCGCAGCCCTGACCAGACACCTGCCGAGCCCGCCGCTGCCATGAAACAAGATCCGCGTTTCCCTAATCTCTTCATCCTCAATCACCCGCTGATCCAGCACAAGCTCTCGCATATGCGCGACAAGGAAACGTCGACGCGTACGTTCCGCGAGCTGCTGCGCGAGATCACGCTGCTGATGGGCTACGAGATCACCCGCAACCTGCCCCTGACCACGCGTCACATCGATACGCCACTGGTGCCGCTGGAGGCGCCGGTCATCGCCGGCAAGAAGCTGACGATCGTGCCCGTGCTGCGCGCTGGTGTCGGCATGAGCGACGGCCTGGTCGAGCTGATTCCGTCGGCCCGGATCGGCCATATCGGCGTGTACCGCGACGAGCATCACCGCCCCGTGGAGTACCTGGTGCGCCTGCCGGACGTCGAGGACCGCAGCTTCATCCTGTGCGATCCGATGGTCGCCACCGGCTACTCGGCCGCGCATGCGGTGGACGTGCTCAAGCGCCGCGGCGTCAAGGACGAGGCCATCACCTTCGTGGCGCTGGTGGCCGCGCCCGAAGGTGTGGAAGTCTTCCAGCGCGCCCACCCCGGCGTGAAGCTGTTCGTGGCATCGCTGGACAGCCATCTCGATGAGCATGCCTACATCATCCCGGGCCTGGGCGACGCGGGCGACCGGCTGTTCGGCACGAAGAACTGAGGGATGCCGAGGCGCTTGATGCGCCTCAATATTTGAGTGGCGTGGCTCCTTACACTGAAAGTCGTTTTTCTACGACGTGTTCCGCCCAGGAGTCCACATATGGAAGCCATCAAGATTCTCTTCTCGACGCCCACCGGGCTGGCCAGCCTGGCCGTCATTGCCTTCATCATCGGCATGGGCGCGTTCTTCGCCCGCCTTTTTGCGCGGAAAATGCGCGAGGATGCCGAGGCCGCGAGAAAGGCCGGGCGAGCGCCTCACACTGATATCTGAAGCAAGAAAAAACGCCTGCATGTTGCAGGCGTTTTTTTCAGGGTCCGGCGCCATCGCTGGCCAGCTTTACTTCTTCCGGCCGCCACCGCCCAGCAGGCTCCCCAATACACCGCGAATCAGCTCGCGCCCGACCTGCGACCCAACCGTCCGCGCCGCCGACTTCGCCATCGATTCGAGAATCGAGTCCCCACGGCCAGTCTTGCCCGTGCCCTTGGTCAGCGAGCCGAAAATCTCGCCGGCCTGCCCCAGCCATCCGCCGCCTTCCCCTTCCTGCGGCGCCCCGCCGGTGGTCGTTGCGGCACCGCCCGCTTTCGCGCCGGTCTGCGCGCCCGCCTGCGCACCATTTCCCGCAGCGGCCACGCCACCGCGCAGCTTCTCGTACGCCGATTCGCGATCGATCGTCTTCTCATAGGCGCCTGCCACCAGCGAGTTCGCAATCAGCGCGCGGCGCTCGTCGTCCGTTACCGGGCCGATACGGCTGCCCGGCGCCAGGACCCACGCGCGCTCGGTCACCGTCGGCGTGCCCTTGGCGTCGAGGCACGACACCAGCGCCTCGCCCACGCCCAGTTCGCCGATCACCTGCTCCACATCGAGCTTCGGATTGGCGCGCATCGTCGTGGCCGCCACCTTGACCGCTTTCTGGTCGCGCGGCGTGAACGCGCGCAGCGCGTGCTGTACGCGATTGCCCAACTGCCCCAGCACGGTATCGGGAATATCGACCGGATTCTGCGTCACGAAGTACACGCCCACGCCCTTGGAACGCACCAGCCGAACCACCTGTTCGATCTTGTCCAGCAGGCCCTTGGGCGCATCGTTGAACAGCAGGTGGGCCTCGTCGAAGAAGAAGACCAGCTTGGGCTTGTCGAGATCGCCCGCCTCGGGCAGCTTCTCGAACAGCTCGGACAGCATCCACAGGAGGAACGTCGCGTACAGCCGCGGCGCATTCATCAGCTTGTCCGCCGACAGGATGTTGATGACGCCCTGTCCGCGCTCGGTCTGGATGAAGTCCTCGAGGTTGAGCATCGGCTCGCCGAAGAACTTGTCCGCGCCCTGCGATTCCAGCGCCACCAGCCCGCGCTGGATCGCGCCGATCGACGCCGAGGAAATATTGCCGTACTCGGTCGTGAACTGGCTGGCGTTATCCCCCACGTACTGCAGCATCGCGCGCAGATCCTTGGCGTCGAGCAGCAGCAGGCCGTTGGCATCGGCAATGCGGAACACGAGGTTCAGCACGCCCTGCTGGGTGTCATTGAGCTCCAGCATGCGGGACAGCAGCAGCGGCCCCATGTGCGACACCGTCGCCCGGACGGGATGGCCCTTTTCGCCGAAGACATCCCACAGCGTGGTCGGGCAGGCGCCCCATACAGGCTCGGGCAGGCCATGCTCGGCCATGCGTGCCTTGAGCTTGTCGGATGCCTGGCCGGGCTGGGAAATGCCGGTCAGATCACCTTTGACATCCGCCATGAACACGGGCACGCCCAGCCGGGAAAAGCCCTGCGCCAGCGTTTGCAGCGTGACGGTCTTGCCGGTGCCGGTGGCGCCGGTGATCAGGCCGTGGCGGTTGCCCATTTCGGGCAGCAGCACCAGGTCGTGGTCGGCGTTCTTGGCGATGAGGATGGGGTCGGCCATGATGGTCTCGGCGGTCAGAGGGACGGTGGCGAAAAACAACGCCGGTGCCAAGGCGATCGGCGATGCGAAGGATGGTACGAGCGGCGCTACGAAGTCAGGCGCAAGGCGCTTCGGCGCGGCAGGGGCGCGTGATAAAATCCTGCGCTGATTATAGCCAGCAGATTGGCACATCAATCACATGGCGTGGTCGCCGGATCGTCAGAAACTGTCACAGAGCCTGTCACGGAACCCTGATCCCGAGCCAGCGGCGGCACGCCGGCAATCCCTGCAATCGTCGTCACGACGCCCTTGCGCGCCGGCAAACCCGCGCAGCACCGCCTGACAACACGCTACACGACACGTTTTCCGCCTCGGAGAGAATCATGGCCGGTCATTCCAAATGGGCCAATATCAAACACAAGAAAGCCGCTGCTGACGCCAAGCGGGGCAAGATCTGGACGCGCCTGATCAAGGAAATCACCGTGGCCGCCAAGCTGGGCGGTGGTGATGCCGATTCCAACCCGCGCCTGCGCCTGTCGATCGACAAGGCCATGGACGCGAACATGCCGAAGGACAACATCCAGCGCGCCATCCAGCGCGGCGTGGGCGGCCTGGAAGGCGCCAACTACGAGGAAATCCGGTACGAAGGCTACGGCCTGGCAGGCGCCGCGATCATCGTGGATTGCCTGACCGACAACCGCACCCGCACCGTGGCCGAAGTCCGCCACGCGTTCTCCAAGCACAACGGCAACATGGGCACGGAAGGCTCGGTGGCCTTCATGTTCACGCACTGCGGCCAGTTCCTGTTCGCCCCCGGCACGCCCGAGGACAAGCTGATGGACGCCGCGCTGGAAGCCGGTGCGGACGACGTGGTGACCAACGACGACGGCTCCATCGAAGTCACTTGCCCGCCCAACGACTTCCCCGCGGTCAAGACCGCGCTGGAAGGCGCCGGATTCAAGGCCGAAGTGGCGGACGTGGTGATGAAGCCGCAAAACGAAGTGAGCTTTATTGGCGACGACGCCGTGAAGATGCAGAAGCTGCTGGACGCCCTGGAAAACCTGGACGACGTGCAGGAAGTCTTCACCAACGCGGTGATCGAGGAGTAAGTCCTCCGCCCCGCCCCACGGCGGCAGCCCGGCTCCGGCCAGCTGCCGCTTTTCGCATGCGTTTCTTTTCTGGCAGTGATCATGAAAGTATTGGTTGTCGGCTCCGGTGGGCGTGAGCACGCACTGGCCTGGAAATTGGCCCAGTCCCCAAAGATGCAAGTGGTGTACGTCGCGCCGGGCAACGGTGGCACGGCACTCGACAAGCGCCTGCAGAACGTGCCGCTGACCGATCCGGAAGTGCTGGCCGCATTCGTCGAGCGCGAAGGCGTGGCCTTCACAGTGGTCGGCCCCGAGGCACCGCTGGCCGCCGGTATCGTCGACGTGTTCCGCGCCCGTGGCCTGCGCATCTTCGGGCCCACGCAGGCCGCCGCGCAGCTGGAATCCTCGAAAGACTTCGCCAAGGCCTTCATGCACCGCCACAACATTCCGACGGCCGCCTACCAGACGTTCGCGGACGCCGCCGGCGCGCACGCCTACATCGACGCGCAAGGCGCGCCGATCGTGATCAAGGCCGATGGCCTGGCCGCGGGCAAGGGCGTGGTCGTGGCGATGACGCTGGAAGAAGCGCACACGGCCGTCGACATGATGCTGGCGGACAACAAGCTCGGCGACGCCGGCGCACGCGTGGTCATCGAGGAATTCCTGGACGGCGAGGAAGCCAGCTTCATCGTGCTGGTGGACGGCAAGAACGTGCTGGCCCTGGCCACCAGCCAGGACCACAAGCGCCTGCTGGACGCCGACGCGGGCCCCAATACCGGTGGCATGGGCGCATACTCGCCCGCGCCGGTGGTCACCCCGGCCCTGCATGCCCGCGCCCTGCGCGAGATCATCATGCCGACCGTGCGCGGCATGGAAAAAGACGGCATCCCGTACACCGGCTTCCTGTACGCCGGCCTGATGATCGACAAGGACGGCAACCCGAAGACGCTGGAATTCAACTGCCGCATGGGCGATCCGGAAACCCAGCCGATCATGGCGCGCCTGAAGACCGACCTCGTCGACGTCATGGAAGCCGCCGTGGACGGCAAGCTGGACCAGATCGAGCTCGACTGGGATCGTCGTACGGCGCTGGGCGTGGTAATCGCCGCGTACAACTACCCGGAAGACCCACGCCGCGGCGATGCCATCACCGGCATCCCGGCCGAAACCGACGAAGCCGTGACGTTCCACGCCGGCACCACGCTCAAGGACGGCACGTTGCTGACCTCGGGCGGCCGCGTGCTGTGCGTGGTGGGCCTGGCCGACACCGTCAAGGCCGCCCAGCGCAATGCCTACGCCGCGGTGGAGCAGATCCGCTTCGACGGCATGCAATACCGCACCGACATTGGCTACCGCGCCATCAAGCGCTGAGTTGCGCCGGGATTCGCCCCACGCCCCGCGGGGCGAATCCAGCCGGTACAATCGTGACACCGCGATGACGGCCGGCGCCTGCGCCCGGCCGTCCTGCCACCGGCCCATCCAGACCCGCTCATCATGATCGATTCCCAGGCAGTCCGAGCCTACCTGCTCGGCCTGCAAGACCGCATCACCGACGCCATTGCCGCCGTGGACGGGCAGGCGTTCCTGACCGACAGCTGGGAGAAACCGCCCACCGAGCGCCTGCGCGGCAGTGGCCGCACGCGCATCCTGGAGGACGGTGCCGTGATGGAACGCGCCGGCGTGGGCTTCTCGCATGTTCGCGGCGATACGCTCCCGCCGTCGGCCAGCGCCAACCGGCCGGAACTGGCCGGACGCAGCTTCGAGGCGATGGGCGTCTCGCTGGTGTTCCACCCCCGCAATCCGTACGTCCCCACGGTTCACATGAACGTACGCTGCTTCCTGGCGGTGAAACCCGATGCGGACCCGGTCTGGTGGTTCGGCGGCGGCATGGACCTGACGCCCTACTACGGCAACGCGGACGACTGCGCACACTTCCACCGCACGTGCCAGGCGTCGCTGGCCCCGTTCGGCGATGACCTGTATCCGCGCTTCAAGCAGTGGTGCGACGAGTACTTCTTCCTGCGGCACCGCGGGGAAGCTCGCGGCATCGGTGGCGTGTTCTTCGACGATTTCTCGGCACTGGGCTTCGACCGCAGCTTTGCGATGATGCAGTCCGTGGGCGATGCCTTCCTCGATGCCTACCTGCCGATCCTCGACGCCCGCAAGGACACGCCCTACGGTGCGCGCGAACGCGACTTCCAGGCCTATCGCCGCGGCCGCTACGTGGAATTCAACCTGGTCTTCGACCGTGGCACGCTGTTTGGCCTGCAATCGGGCGGCCGCGCCGAATCCATCCTGATGTCGATGCCGCCGCAGGTGACCTGGCGCTACGACTGGCAACCCGAGCCGGGCAGCGCCGAAGCCGCGCTGTACACCGACTTCCTGCCGGCACGCGAGTGGGCCTGACGGCGAGTGTGATGACTGTTCCTGCCTCCTCTTCCTCCCCCCGCACCCCCGCCGACACCGACCGACCGTACCGCCTGGGCATCCTTGGCGGCACTTTCGACCCGCCGCACCGCGGCCATGTCGCGCTGGCGCAGTTGTGTATCGACCACCTGGCGCTGGACGAACTGGTCTGGATTCCCACCGGTCACTCCTGGCAAAAGGGTGGCCACGTGACGCCTTCGTCCGACCGGCTGGCCATGACCGAGCTGGCCGCGGCGACCATCGACGGCGGCAATGCCACGATCCGCGTCAGCCGCATGGAAGTGGACCGCGATGGCCCCAGCTATACGGTCGACACCGTCCGCCACCTGCGTGATGCGTACGGCCCGAATACCTCCATGTCCTGGCTGATGGGGGCCGACCAGTTGTTGCGCCTGCACACCTGGCACGGCTGGGAAGCCCTGTTCGAGCAGGTGCACCTTTGCATCGCCACCCGACCCGGCTTCGACCTGGCCGCGCTGGACGGCCCGGTGCTCGCCGCCATGAACGACCGGCTGGCGGACACGCACCTGATACAATGCACGCCCTCCGGCCGGATGTGGATCGACCAGACGCTTGCCGTCGACCTGTCCTCCACCGGCTTGCGCCAGCGCCTGGCCGACGGCCAGCCGGCGGATGACCAACTGCCTGCCGGCGTGGCACACTACATCGCGAGTCACGGGTTGTACCGCAACTCCTGAGCCGGCTCGCACCCCTACCCGAATGAAGCTGAACAAGAAAGACACCATGGATATTCGTAAACTGCAACGCGCCATCGTCGACGGGCTCGAGGATGTCAAAGCGCAGGACATCAAGGTGTTCGACACCACTCACCTGACCGAATTGTTCGACCGGGTGGTGATCGCCAGCGGCAATTCGAACCGCCAGACCAAAGCGCTCGCGGCATCCGTGCGGGATACGGTGAAGGATGCCGGCGGCCATATCGTGGCCGTGGAAGGGCTGGAGACCGGCGAATGGGTGCTGGTGGACTGCGGCGATGCCGTGGTGCACATCCTGCAACCGCAACTGCGCCTGTACTACAACCTGGAAGAAATCTGGGGCGACAAGCCGGTGCGCCTGAAGCTCGCCGCCAAGCGCGGTCTGGTCAAGGCCAGCGAGCCGATGGATGGCGAAGACGAAGAAGAAGTGGCCGCACCGCGCGCGCGCCGTGCATCGAACCTGCGCCCGGCGCTGGCCCGCCTGCCGGAAGGCATGAAGGAACCTTCGCCGCCGATGGGCCACGAGGACACCGACCCGGACGCGATTGCCACGATCCGCAAGCCGGTGCGCAAGACGAGCACTGGCACGGCCGTCAAGACCACGACGGCACGCAAGACCGCCAGCGGCACGACGGCACGCAAGACGACCGCTGGCAAGGCCCCCGTGAAGAAGGCTGCTGCGAAGTCCCCCGCCAAGACGTCGGGCAGGACGGCAACGAAGACGGCGGCCAAGCCAGCAACCAAGACGGCCGCCAAGACCGCCGCGCCGCGCAAGCGCGCCACGCGCTCGGCCTGATCCAGACGTTTGGCCTGATCGGCTGATCGCCTGACCCTGCATCCACCGGGCATCGCCTATGCAACTCGTCATCGTGGCCGTTGGCCACAAGATGCCCGGCTGGATCGAAACCGGCTTTGCGGAGTATGCCAAGCGCATGCCGCCCGAACTGCGCATCGAGCTGCGCGAGGTCAAGCCGGAAGCCCGTTCCTCCAGCAACAACGCCGCCACCGTGATGCAGCGCGAGGCCGCACGCATCGAGTCGATCCTCGGCTCGCTGCCCAGGCAATGCCGCATCGTTGCGCTCGATGAACGCGGGCGCGACTTCACCACGGTCCAACTGGCCGAACAGCTGACCGGCTGGCAACGCGATGGCGGCGACGTCGCCTTCCTGATCGGCGGCGCCGATGGCCTCGACCCGGCCCTCAAGGCCCGGGCCCAGACACTGATTCGTCTTTCCAGCCTGACCCTGCCGCACGGCATGGTGCGCGTGCTACTGGCCGAGCAGCTCTATCGCGCCTGGTCGGTCACCCAGAATCACCCCTACCACCGCGTCTGAGCTCGCCTGGGCTTGACTGGGTACGTCCGCGCGGCATCCGCACATATCCCCGGCGGGTACAATCGGCACACCACGGGCCGCCCGGCATGCCGCCGCGCGGCCGCGTCATTTCCAAGCCTGCCGTGACCGCCGACATCCTCTACCTCGCCTCCCAAAGCCCCCGCCGCCGTGAACTCCTGACGCAGCTGGGCGTGCAGTACGAACTCCTGCTGGCCGATGACGGCGAAGATGCCGAGGCACTGGAGGCCGCGCTGCCCGGCGAGACCCCCGACGCGTACGTCCAGCGCGTGTGCGCGCTGAAGGCCGAAGCCGCCCTGCGCCGCCGCGAGCGCCGCGGCCTGCCCGATGCCCCAATCCTCACCTCCGATACCACGGTCTGCCGGGGCGGCGACATCCTCGGCAAGCCCACGGACGCCGTTGACGCCGCTGCCATGCTCGGCGCACTGTCCGGCACCACCCATCGCGTACTGACCGCCGTGACCGTGATTTCGGCGCTGGGCCTGCGCCACGCGCTGTCGATCTCCCACGTCACTTTCCGCGCGATGACAAGCGCCGAGATCGACCGCTACGTGGCCAGCGGCGAGCCTCTCGGAAAGGCCGGCGCATACGGCATCCAGGGCCGTGCGGCCGAGTTTGTCGAGCGGATTGACGGGAGCTATTCGGGTATCATGGGCTTGCCTTTGTTCGAGACCGCGGCACTGCTACGCGAGGCTGGCCTGCGCTTCTGAGCGCGCACCCTCCCGGCTGCGTCTGACACGGCAGGCAGGGGTCAGAAGTCCGGTCAGCCGCCGGACGACAACAACAAGCGCCGGCATACCGGCGACGCGCATCCACCGCTATGACTGAAGACATCCTCGTCAACATCACGCCGCAAGAAACGCGCGTTGCCATCGTGCAGCAGGCCGCCGTCCAGGAATTGCATGTCGAACGCACGCTCACTCGCGGGCTGGTCGGCAATATCTACCTGGGCAAGGTCGTGCGTGTGCTGCCGGGCATGCAATCCGCTTTCATCGACGTTGGCCTCGAGCGGGCCGCGTTCCTGCACGTTGCCGATATCTGGCACCCGCGCGATCCGGACAAGAACGGCGCCGCCCCGCTGGCCATCGAGAAGACGTTGTACGAAGGTCAGGCGCTGATGGTGCAGGTCATCAAGGACCCGATCGGCACCAAGGGCGCGCGGCTTTCCACGCAGGTCAGCATCGCCGGCCGCACGCTGGTGTACCTGCCACAGGACCCGCATATCGGCATCTCGCAACGTATCGAGGGCGAGGTGGATCGCGAAGCGCTGCGCGCACGCGTGCAGGGCCTGGTGCCAACCGACGAGCGCGGCGGCTTTATCGTCCGCACGATCGCGGAGGAAGCCACCGATGAGGAACTGGGCAACGACATCGCCTACCTGCGCAAGATCTGGGCGTCGATCCGGCTCAATGCCACCACGCAGCCGGCGCCGAGCCTGCTCTACCAGGACCTGAACCTGGCTCAGCGCGTGCTGCGCGACTTCATCAATGACGCCACCGGCGTAATCCAGATCGATTCGCGCGAGAACTACCAGAAGCTCGTGGAGTTCGCGCAGGAGTACACGCCGGCCGTGCTGGCGCGCCTGTCGCACTACACGGGCGAACGGCCGATCTTCGATCTGTTCAATATCGACGCCGAGATCGAGAAGGCGCTGTCGCGCCGCGTGGACCTGAAGTCCGGCGGCTACCTGATGATCGACCAGACCGAGGCGATGACGACGATCGACGTCAACACCGGCGGCTACGTGGGTGCGCGCAACTTCGACGACACAATCTTCAAGACCAATCTCGAGGCGGCCCACACCATCGCGCGCCAGCTGCGCCTGCGCAACCTGGGCGGCATCATCATCATCGACTTCATCGACATGGAGAACGTCGAGCATCGCGATGCGGTGCTCTCCGAACTCAAGCGTGCGCTGTCGCGAGACCGCACGCGCATCACGGTGAACAGCTTCTCGCAGCTGGGGCTGGTGGAGATGACGCGCAAGCGCACGCGCGAATCGCTCGCGCACGTGCTGTGCGAGCAGTGCCCGGTGTGCTCGGGCAAGGGCCAGGTCAAGACGCCGCGCACGGTGTGCTACGACATCTTCCGCGAGATCATGCGCGAGTCGCGCCAGTTCAATCCGCGCGAGTTCCGCATCCTGGCCTCGCAGGACGTCATCGACCTGTTCCTCGAAGAAGAGAGCCAGCATCTGGCGATGCTCGGCGACTTCATCGGCAAGCCGATCTCGCTGCAGGTGGAATCGACGTTCCACCAGGAACAGTACGACATTATCCTGATGTAAGAGGTAGCCGGGCGATGGCGCCCGGCTGATCGCCCGTGTGGCCGGTCGCCCGACCGGGAGCCGCCGGTGTGGTGAAATCGATTTCATCGCACCGCATGGCCGCCCAATGGTCGCCGAATGCCTCACCTCCGATACATCCATCGGAAAACCTCCGTCTCACGTCATCGTTCTGTCATCGGCCCCCGCCAGAATGCGCAAGTCATTCAAGCAAGGGAGTCGACATGACGCATGCAATTGAAGTCCGCGGACTGAGCAAATCGTTCCGCGCGGACCGCAAGGCGCTTGACGATGTCACGCTGCACGTCGCGCCGGGCGAAATGGTCGCCCTGCTGGGCGCTTCGGGTTCGGGCAAGTCCACGCTGCTGCGCCACGTGGCCGGATTCATCACGGGCGATGCCGGCGCGGGTGAGATCCTCGTCAACGGTCGCACCGTGCAGCGTAATGGTCGTCTGGCCGGCAACGTGCGCAAGGTGCGCGCCGAAATCGGCTTTGTGTTCCAGCAGTTCAACCTCGTGGGCCGCCTGCCGGTGATCACGAACGTGCTGGTCGGCATGCTGACCCGCATCCCCAAGTGGCGCAGCCTGCTGCGTATCTTCAGGGCCAGCGAAATCCAGGCCGGGCTCGATGCCCTCGCGCAAGTTGGTATAGACGACTATGCGTTTCAGCGTGCCTCGACGCTCTCCGGCGGGCAGCAACAACGCGCTGCCATCGCCCGCACGCTGGTGCAGAACGCCCGCGTGATCCTAGCCGACGAGCCGATTGCCTCGCTCGACCCGGAATCGTCGCGCCGTGTGATGACGCTGCTCTCCCAGATCAATCGCACGCGCAAGGTGGCCGTGGTGGTGTCGCTGCATCAGGTGGACGTAGCGATGCGCTACTGCCCGCGCGTCGTGGCACTGCGTCAGGGCAAGGTCGTCTACGACGGCCCGTCCGCCGCGCTCACGCCCAGCATGCTGCGCGATCTCTATGGCACGGAGGCCGACGAGTTGCTGCACGACTCCGCGCCCGAAGCAAACGCGTCCACCGAGGGCATGCCTGTGCCCGCGATGGTCACGATGAATCTCGCGGCAGCCTGAACGGCCGCTCGCGCATCCCAGTTCTTACCCCCAAGCGTATCCAAACCGGAGTTATCCATGCTTCGCAGAACCTTTCTCGCCGTGGTGGCCTCGGGTGTCGTCGCCCTGCCCGCATTCGCGCAGGACGCCAAGACCCTGAACATCGGCTTCATCTCGACGGAATCGTCGTCGAACCTGAAGTCCGCCTGGCAGCCGCTGATCGACGACCTCAGCAAGACGCTGGGCGTGCAGGTCAAACCCTTCTTCGCTTCCGACTACGCCGGCATCATCGAAGGCATGCGCTTCAACAAGGTGCAGATCGCCTGGTTCGGCAACAAGTCCGCCATGGAAGCCGTGGACCGCGCCAGCGGCGAGGTGTTCGCCTCCGTGATCGACAAGGACGGCAACCCGGGCTACTGGTCGCTGCTGATCGTCAGCAAGGATAGCGACCTGAAGAGCGTCGAAGACGTGATCAAGCGCGGCAAGGACCTGAGCTACGGCGCCGGGGATCCGAACTCCACGTCGGGCACCGCCGTGCCGGGCTACTACCTGTGGGCCGCCAACAAGGTGGAACCGAAGACGCTGTTCAAGGCCGTGCGCATCAGCAACCACGAAACCAACCTGCTGTCCGTGCTGAACAAGCAGGTGGACGTGGCGGTGAACAATACCGAGAACTTCGAGCGCTATCGCATCAACACGGGCAAGAACGCCTATGACCAGGTGCGCGTGCTGTGGAAGTCCCCGCTGATCCCGGCCGACCCGATGGTCTACCGCAAGGACCTGTCGCCCGAGCTGAAGAAGAAGATCCAGACCTTCTTCGTGAACTACGGCAAGGGTGCCGACGCCGCGCGCGAAAAGCAGGTGCTGGCCACGCTGACCTACCAGGGCTTCCGTCCCTCGTCCGACGCGCAGCTGGTGCCGATCCGCCAGATCGAGCTGGCCAAGGAAAAATCCAAGATCGAATCGGACAGCACGCTGGCCGCCGCCGACAAGGAAAAGCAACTTGCCGAAGTGACCCGCCGACTGGCCGAGCTGGACAAGGCCATCAGCACGCAATAAGCCCCACCCGCCGGGGCCGATGGCGCCAGGCGTCGTCGGCCCCGCGCCGTTGTTACCTGCCTCCTACCGGATTGCCCCATGACTGCCACCGCCAGGCCCGGCCTGCCTCCCTCGCCCCAAAGTAACGTCCGGCCGCCGCGCACCTCCCTCTCCGTGATGCTGATCTGGGCGATCGTGTTGGCCATGCTCGCCATGTCCTGGGAGGGCGCCGACATGCGTCCGCTGGACCTGCTGCGCGATTCCGGCAACATGGCGAAGTTCGCCGCCGATTTCTTCCCGCCCAACTTCCGCGACTGGCAAAACTACCTCGACGAGATGCTCGTCACGGTCCAGATCGCGCTGTGGGGCACCGCCATCGCCGTGGTGATGGCAGTGCCGCTGGGCCTGCTGTGTTCGGCCAACATCGTGCCGGCCTGGGTCTATCAGCCGGCGCGCCGCATCATGGACGCCTGCCGCGCCATCAACGAGATGGTCTTCGCCATGCTGTTCATCGTGGCGGTGGGCCTCGGGCCGTTCGCCGGCGTGCTGGCGATCTGGATCCACACCACCGGCGTGCTGGCCAAGCTGTTTGCCGAAGCGGTGGAAGCCATCGATCCGCGCCCCGTGGAAGGCGTGCGCGCCACCGGCGCCGGCCCGATCGAGGAAATCGTCTACGGCGTGATTCCGCAGGTCCTGCCGCTCTGGCTGTCGTTCGCGCTGTATCGCTTCGAGTCGAATGTGCGTTCGGCGTCTGTGGTCGGCATCGTTGGCGCCGGCGGCATCGGCACCGTGCTGTGGGAAATCATCCGCAGCTTCCAGTACGCGCAGACTTGCGCCGTGATGATCATCATCATCCTGTTTGTCACGGCCATCGACATCATCTCGGCGCAAATCCGCAAGGTCCTCGTCTGAGACCTGCGCAGCGACTATAGTCAAACCATGCTGACCCTGACCCGCATCGAAACCCTGTTTGCCAATCACGGCACCGCCTACTATGGCGGCGAGGCCATCAGTCAGACTGCGCACGCGCTGCAGTGCGCGCAGCTGGCGGAGCACGCCGGCGAGCCCGAGCCGCTGATCGTGGCCGCCTTGCTTCATGACGTCGGCCACCTGATGCTGGCGGAAAGCAGCACCACTGACATGCGCCACCAGGAGGCTGCCGCCAATGCGCTGGCTGCCCTGTTCGGCGATGACGTCACCGAACCCGTGCGCCTGCACGTGGCTGCCAAGCGCTACCTGTGCGCCACCGACGCGGCCTACTTCGACACGCTGTCGCCCGCCTCGGTGCACAGCCTGGCGCTGCAGGGCGGCCCGTACGACGCCGCGCAGGCCGACACCTTCGCCGCCAACCGCCACGCCGATGCGGCGGTGCGTCTGCGCCGCTACGACGACCTGGCGAAGGTCGTCGACCTGGCCACGCCGCCGCTGGCGCACTACCTCGACATGGCCGCGCGTTGCGCGCGTCCTGCCGCGTTGCCGTGATGAGCGAGATGGTCCTGACCCTGCGGGAGGTACGCGGCTCCGATGCCGAGCTGCTGCACCTCTCCGCATTGCTTGCCGCGATGGATGACGAGCCACCGCTGCCGTTGGCCACAATGCGCGAGCGCTATGCCACGATGCGCCGCTATCCGGACTATCGCTGCTATCTGATGGTAGACGAGAACGAAGTGCCGCTCGGCACCTTCAGCCTGCTGGTGTTTCCCGTGATGGTCCACGACGGTCGCCCGGAGGCGATCGTCGAGGCTGTGGTGGTCGCGCCGTCGGCACGCGGCATGGGAATCGGCAAGGCGATGATGCGGGAGGCGATGCGCCTGGCCCGCGAGGCCGGCGCCGCCAAGCTGGCGCTGTCATCGAACGCGCGCCGCCTGCAGGCGCATCAGTTCTATCGCCAGCTCGGGTTCACGGAGCACGGCATCAGCTTCAGCACCGATCTCTGACATGAAGGTCTGATCGCCGACCTGCGCTTCAAGCCAGCAATTCTGGCTGACGATTCAGGCCGGCCATTCGGGCGCGGATGTCGGTTTTTGCACTGAAGCCTGGAACCTCGCCCGGGGATTTCCGGCGCGAGGCTCCGGCCCGAAACTCAGACTTGCGATGCTGGCGCTGAGGTAACGCCGACCAGCTGCGCAAACGTCGCCGCGGACGCCTCCAGTGCGCCGCTGTTGTCGATCTCCACGAGCTGGCAGCCTGCCGGCACATCGAAAGCTTGCCCGGCGCGCGCCAGGCGCTTCTCGATCGCCTCTTCCGATTCGCGGCCGCGCTGGCGCAATCGTGCCGCCAGCACCTCCGGCTTCACGCGCACGTGCACGGCGCACAGCTTCGGGTAGCGTGCGACGGCTTCCGGCAGATACTCGCGCGAACCGTTGACGATGACCTTCAGCCCTTTATCCAGCCAGTGCTCGATCTCCACGCCGATGCCGTAGTGCAGTCCGTGGCTGTGCCAGTCCAGCGCCATGCAGCCGAGGGCCTTGCGGCGGTGGAACTCGTCGGCGGAAAGTGCCACCGACGCCTCGTTGGCATCGGCATCGCGCGTGATGTAGCGATGCGCGACCACGATGCGGTCGTCGGGCCCCAGACGCTCACGCAGCGCACGCAGCAGCGAATCCTTGCCGCTGCCGGATGGCCCCATGACGTAGAACAGGCCGCGCCCGTCGGCGGCGCTATGGGTCGTAGGGGTCGTAGGGGTCGTAGGGGCGCTCATGCGTCCAGGTACGCCGCGCCGGCGCCATCGAGGGTACTGCCGTTGAAACCGTAGTGCCGCGCGGCGATGAAGTCGGCGCCCGGCTTCGGCTGCACGAACACGCTGATGCCATCGACATGGAGCGGCGTCTCCAGCAACCCGATGCCCGCGGCGGATAGTCGCGCAAGCGCGGCGGCCGCGTTGGCGGCATCGAGCATGCCGGTCAGCGTGATGTGGAACGTGAAGGTCTCGAAGACGTAGGGGTAGCCCCAGGCGTCCAGCATGCGGCGCTCCTCCGCCGTCAGCCGCTCCGGCCTGCGCCTGGCGAGCTCGTCAGCGGTGGCCGGTGCACGGAAACGCTCGAACGTGCGCACGCAGGCATCCGCAAGCGCATGCATCTGGCGCGGGCCCTCGGCGCCATCGTCCAGGCACCACGCGACAAAGCCGCGCAACGCGCGCAGTGTCAGCGGCGCATCGAATCCTTCCCGGCCACGCACGAAGTCGCGCACGGCGGCATCGAGCATCGGCGCATCGGTGCCCGCCGCAAGCCGGAACGGTGGTTTCAGCGTGGCATGCAGGCCGTAGTGCGCCGGGGCCTTGACCCAGTCAGCGGGGCGCGGCTCCATGCCTTTCGGCATGGACAGCGCGGCGCCCGTATCGGCATTGCGGCCGAGCCATTGACTGCCGAACGATCGGAACGGCTCGGCCGGCGCGAGGTAGATCGCGTAACGGTGCGCTTGCATGGTCACGCGGCCAGGCTGCCCGCATCGGCATAGTCGGCGTCGGCGATGTCGATCAGCGGCAGCGCCGTCGTCGCCTGTTTCAGCTCGCCACGGACGATGGTGCCGCAGACACGCGGCAGGCCAGGCTGGCGATCATCGACCAGGATGGCGTCGGCGCGCAGGCCCGGCAGCAGCGTGCCACGATCACGCAGGCCAGCGGCGCGGGCCGGATTGCGCGACACCAGATGCCAGGCGCTGGCCAGGTCCACCACTCCCAGTTGCGCCAGCTTGAACGCGGCCTGCAACGGGGCGGGATAGTAGTAGTCGGACGCCAGCACCGTGCACAGGCCCGCCGCGACCATCTCCGTCGCGTTGGGTGCGCCGGTATGGCTGGTGCCGCGCACGACGTTCGGCGCGCCAAAAACGGTTTCATCGCCGAGTTGGCGGGCCAGCGTGGCGGCTTCGATCGTCAGCGGGAATTCGGCGATGCCGCAGCCCTGGCGGTGATAGTGCTGTCGCGTGGCCACGTCCGGATCATCGTGCGAGGCCACCGGCAGGCCCACCGCGCGCGCGGCGGCGATCAGGCGCGACATGGCGGCAGGCACCTCCTGCGCATTGCGGCTGGCCACGCGCAGGCGGCTGCGGAATGTCTCGGCGTCGCATTCGGCACGCTCGGCGTACTGCAGCATCTTGCGGTCGTCGGCCATGCGGCGCGCCATGGTAGGCAGGTGATCGTTGATGGCCAGCAGCCCCACGCGGCCATCGGCCATCCACGACAGCGCGGTCTCCACGCCGGCGAGATGATAGGCCTCGAAGCGCAGATGCACCTTGTGCGCGGCACCCAGCACGGGTTGCAACTGCGCGAGCGCCTCGAACATGCGGAGCGCATACGCTTCGCCGCGCAGGCCGCCTTCCCAGGACAGCGTCACGCCGTGGAATTCGGTGGTGATGCCGTGCGCCAGCAATTGCCGGTCCACATCGATCAGCGCCCCCGCGTACGGAAAGCTGACACCGGGACGCGGCATCACCGCGCGCTCGAATGCGTCGCCGTGAATGTCGACGATGCCGGGCAACACCAGCAGGTCGCCGGCATCGATACAGGGGCCAGATGCGGGCGCTTGCTGCGCCACGTTGCCATCCAGAAAGCCCAGCGTCGCCGGGCCGATGCCACCGGCACCCAGTACCCGGCGGCCCGTGATCCCCGCGAGTGGGGGCGATTGCGTTTGATTTGTCGTATGCATAGGCAACACGTTAGCGCTGGCAGATGACAGACGGATGTCTAGACCAATGCGGCGAGGCCGTCTCACTATGCGGCAACGTCGCAACCCTTGTGCTCAGTCGTTGTCGGACACGGTGAGCTGAACCCAGTCGCCGGCAAACCTCACCATGCTGTACTGCACCGGCACGCCATCGATATCGACGTTCAGCGCTTCCACCTGCAGCACGGGACGCGTCTTCGGCTGGTTCAGCAGCCGAGCCACCGGCGCGCTGGGCATGGCGGCCGTGATGCGCGACCACTTGCGCGTGTAGTCCGCGATGCCGAAATGCGCCAGTGCGCGCGAGATCGATTGCATCTCACGCAGTTGTGCGTCCATGGCCGGGAACCGCTTGAGATCGAAATAGTGCTCGGCGACGTCGATGGTGCGGTCCTCGGCCTTGCCGACCATCTGCACGTGCAGGACTTCGGCCGTGCGCGGCAGGCCCAGATGCTTGGCCACTTCCGGTGCGCGCACGACCTGGCTGTCGAGAATCTCCATGTGCCCGCGCATGCCCTGCGCGGCCAGGTTCTGCGAAAACCGCGTGCGGCGCCCGATCGCATAGTCGATGGCGTGTTCCTGCACGAAGGTGCCGCGGCCTTGCTCGATCCGTACCAGCCCGCTCAGTTCCAGCTCGCCCATGGCGCGCCGGATGGTGTGGCGGTTCACAGCGAACCGCGTAGCCAGCTCCGGCTCGGGCGGCAGCTGCTCGCCGGGGCCATACAGCTTGTTGCGGATGTCGTCCGCCAGCGCCTCGCCAATCTGGCGCCACACGGCCACGCCGGAGCCGCGTTCGACTTCTCGATCAGACATCTTGCCCTGCCCTCTTGTCATCAAGCATTCATCAATACCATGCGATTGTGCCTCAGCCCCGGGGCGCCCGTCCCGCGTCTCCGCCAGTGTCCGAGCAATCGCCGGACCCGTCATGAAACGTTCATCTGGCTGTGGTCTAGTAGCGCCGTGTTGTGGTAGTTTACATCTAAACGTATAGACGTATAGGGGTGATGATGCAAAGCGAAACCGCCAATCAGGCCAACGCGGCCCGCGCCGCATGGCTGCGGACCCTGGCGCTGGCGCAAACGGACGCGCTCGATGCGGCCTACGCGCGGCTCGGCGAGTCGGGTGCCCTGCCCGGCTACCGCCTGCTGCGCAAGCCGGAATCCGGTATGGCGATGGTGCGTGCCCGCGCAGGCGGCACCGGTGCCCAGTTCAACCTGGGCGAAGTCACGGTCACGCGCTGCGCGGTCGTCCTGGAAGACGGCGATGCGGGCAGCGTCGATGGCACGGCGGGCGTGGCCTACGTGCAGGGGCGCGGCGTGCGCCATGCGGAGCAGGCGGCCGTACTGGATGCCCTGCTGCAGCGTCCAGCCTGGCATCAGCGCGTACAGGACATCGTGCTGGCGCCGCTGGCCCGGACCCTTGCCGAGCGCGCGGCGCACGAGGCAGCCACCGCCGCCCAGACGCGCGTCGAGTTCTTCACCATGGTCCGCGGAGAGGACTGACATGCCGACCATCCCATCGATCCCGCCGATCCCGACCACCACCGCCATGCGAGCCACCCCGGCCACCTCGCTGCTGCCCGGCTTCGACAACCCGGTCGACGATGCGCAGCAAGTGTTTCGCGCCACGCTGGAAGCATTTGCCCATCCGGGTCGCGTGGAGACCCTGCCCGTCACCAGCGGCCTGCCCGATGGCCTGTCGCCCGGGCTGGCCGCGCTGCTGCTGACGCTGGCCGATCCCGACACGCCGGTCTGGCTGCCTGCGGACGTACCCGCCGCGGCACGCGCGTTCCTGCGCTTCCATTGCGGCTGCCCGCTGGTGGACGACCTCGGCGCCGCGACCTTCGTCTGCGTGCCCGCAGGACATGCCATGCCGAACCTGGCCGACTGCGCGCAAGGCGTACCGGCCTATCCGGATCGCTCGGCCACGCTGATGATGGAAGTCGCCTCGCTGACCGACGGCGACACGCTGACGCTGCGCGGTCCCGGTATCGAGGCCACGCAGACGCTGCGCATCGCCGGCCTGCCCGCCGACTTCCGCGCCCGCTGGCGCGCCAACAACGCGGGCTTTCCGCTCGGCGTAGACCTGCTGCTGGCCAGCGGCCACCAATTCTGCGCACTGACGCGCACCACGCAAGTGGAGGACTGACATGTACGTTGCCGTCAAAGGGGGCGAACGCGCCATCCTGAATTCCTACCAGATGCTCGACACGTATCGTCGCGGCGATACGTCGGTGCCCGAACTCACGCTCGCGCAGATCCGCGAGCAGATGCCGCTGGCGGTGTCGCGCGTGATGGCCGAGGGCTCGCTGTACGACCCGCACCTGGCCGCGCTGGCATTGAAGCAGGCGGCTGGCGACCAGATCGAGGCCATCTTCCTGCTGCGCGCGTATCGCACCACGCTCGCGCGCTTTGGCTATACCCAGCCGGTGGACACCGGCACGATGCGCCTGCAACGCCGGATCTCGTCGACGTTCAAGGACGTGCCGGGCGGCCAGGTGCTGGGGCCGACCTACGACTACACGCAGCGCCTGCTGGATTTCTCGCTCGAAGCGGGCCGCGAACCGGCACCGCTGCCGCCATCGGCGGAACCGCTCGCCGCAAGCATGCCGCGCGTGACGGGCCTGCTGGAAGCAGAAGAACTGGTGGAAGCCGACGAGGTTCCCGCCGGCGACCCCACGCCGCCGGACCTGACGCGTGAGCCGCTGACGTTCCCCGCCAGCCGCGCCGCGCGGCTGCAGAACCTGGCGCGTGCAGACGAAGGCTTTCTGCTGTCGATGGGTTATTCGACGCAACGCGGCTACGGCAACTCGCATCCGTTCGCGGCTGAGATCCGCTACGGCACGGCCGAAGTCGAGCTGTTTGTCGAAGAGCTTGGATTCGCCGTGACGATCGGCGAGGTCGAGCTGACCGAATGCCAGATGGTCAGCCAGTTTGCCGGCAACGCCGAGGAAGCTCCGCGCTTCACGCGCGGCTACGGCCTGGTGTTTGGCTACAACGAACGCAAGGCGATGTCGATGGCGCTGGCGGACCGCGCGATGCGCGCCGGAGAACTTGGCGAAGCCGCCGACGCCCCGGCCAACGACATCGAATTCATGCTGTACCACAGCGATAACGTCGAGGCCTCCGGCTTCGTGCAGCATCTGAAGCTGCCCCACTACGTGGACTTCCAGGCCAACCTGGAACTGCTGCGCCGCCTGCGCGCGGAGGCGGATGCCGCTAACCCGGCCGCCACCGCACTGCAATCCGTGCCGAAGGTTCAGCCACCCACCCCGCCGCAATCCCGGCCGCAATCGCAAGAGGAGACGCTGGCATGAGTCAGGTCAACGCCACCCCGGGCGCCGTTGCCCGCGACGATCACTACAACTTCGGCTACCTCGACGAATCGACCAAGCGCATGCTGCGCCGCGCGCTGCTCAAGGCCGTGGCCATCCCCGGCTACCAGGTCCCGTTCGGCAGCCGCGAGATGCCGCTGCCCTACGGGTGGGGCACCGGCGGCATCCAGGTCACCGCCGCGATCATCGGCAAGCAGGACGTGCTCAAGGTGATCGACCAGGGTTCGGACGACACCACCAACGCCATCAACATCCGCCGCTTCTTCGGCCGCGTGACCGGCGTGCAAACCACCGAGCGCACCGCCGAGGCGAGCATCATCCAGACGCGTCACCGCATTCCGGAAACGCCGCTGCGCGCCGGCCAGACGATGGTGTACCAGGTGCCCATCCCCGAGCCGCTGCGCTGGCTGGAACCGAGCGAGACCGAAACCCGCACCATGCACTCGCTGGCCGAATACGGCGCGATGCACGTCAAGCTCTACGAGGACATCGCCCATCACGGGCACATCGCCACCACCTACGACTATCCCGTGATCGTCAACCAGCGCTACATGATGCGGCCGTCGCCGATTCCCAAGTTCGACAATCCCAAGCTCGACCGCAGCCCCGCGCTGATGTTATTCGGCGCCGGGCGCGAAAAGCGCGTCTATGCCGTGCCGCCGTACACCTCGGTCAGGAGCCTGGACTTCGTCGATCATCCGTTCACCGTGGAAAAGTGGTCAAGCTGCTGTGCGCAATGCGGCGCCACGGACAGCTACCTCGACGAAATCATCACCGACGATGCCGGCACGCGCATGTTCGTGTGCTCGGATACCGAGTACTGCGCCGACCGTCAGGCCGCGCAAGCCGTGAAAGCGGCGGCGGGAGGTGCGCAATGAGCGCGACTCCACTGCTGTCGGTACGCAACCTCACGCGTACCTGGGATGGCGTGCATGGCTGCCATGACGTCAATTTCGATCTCTACCCGGGCGAGGTGCTCTGCGTGGTCGGTGAATCGGGCTCCGGCAAGAGCACGCTGCTGCAAGCCTTGTCGATGCAGGCACCGCCGCAGCGCGGCAGCGTCAGCTACGACATGCGCGAGTCCGGCCTGACCGACCTGGCCACGCTGTCGAGCGCACGCATGCGCCTGCTGGCCCGCACCGACTGGGGCTTCGTGCGCCAGCACGCCCGCGACGGGCTGCGCATGCAGGTCAGTGCCGGCGCCAACATCGCCGAGCGCCTGATGGCCGTGGGCGAGCGTCACTATGGCGACCTGCGGGAAGTCGCCGGCGCCTGGCTCGAGAAGATGGAGATCGACCTGGCCCGCCTCGACGATGTGCCGAGCACCTTCTCGGGTGGCATGCAGCAACGCCTGCAGATCGCCCGCAACCTGGTCACGCATCCGCGTCTGGTGTTCATGGACGAGCCGACGGCGTCGCTGGACGTCTCCGTGCAGGCCCGCCTGCTGGACCTGTTGCGCCGCCTGGTGACCGACCTTGGCCTCGCCGCCATCCTCGTCACGCACGACCTGGCCGTGGCGCGCCTGCTGGCACATCGCACGCTGGTCATGCAGGGCGGGCGCGTGGTGGAGCAAGGCCTGACCGACCAGATCCTCGACGACCCCCAGCACCCTTACACGCAACTGCTGGTTTCCTCCATCCTGCAGGGCTGACGACGATGCAAGCAGAGAATGCACAGAAGCTGATCGAGGTCCGTGGCCTCGGCAAGATGTTCACGTTGCACAACCAGGGCGGCATCCGCCTGCCCGTGCTGCGTGCGATCGATTTCGACGCCGCCCGCGGCGAATGCCTGGTCCTGTCGGGCCGCTCCGGCACCGGCAAGAGCACGCTGCTGCGCTGCCTGTACGGCAATTATCTGGCCACCGAAGGCACCATCCGCCTGCGCGACACCAGCACCGAAGGCGAGCCGTGGGTCGAGCTGACCAATGCCCCGGAGCAACGCGTGCTGAAACTGCGCCGCGACGTGATCGGCTACGTCAGCCAATTCCTGCGTGCGATTCCGCGCGTGTCCGCGCTGGACGTGGTGGCCGACCCCCTGCAGCAGCGCGGTGCCAGCCACGAGGAAGCCCGGGCCCGCGCCGCCGTCCTGCTGGAGCGCCTGAACCTGCCACGTCGCCTGTGGCATCTGCCTCCCGCCACGTTCTCGGGTGGCGAGCAGCAGCGCGTGAACATCGCGCGCGGGCTGATCGGCGGTCATCCGATCCTGCTGCTTGACGAGCCAACCGCCTCGCTCGATGCCGACAACCGCGCCGTGGTGATCGAACTGATCCGGGAAGCGCTGGCCGAAGGCCGCGCCCTGATCGGGATTTTTCACGACGACGCCGTCCGCGATGCGGTGGCCACGCGCCTGCTGCCGCTGCAGCCGGTCACCGCCCTCGCCTGACCCGAACTGACCAGACCTGAAACGGAATCGGACATGTCTGCTACCTATCTGACGCACGCCACGCTGGTGCTGCCCGACCGCGTGCTGCAAGACAGCGCACTGCTGATCGACGACGGCCGCATCGCCGCCATCGAACCCGCACCCTCCGCGGTGCCCGCCCACGCCACCGTGATCGACCTTCGCGGCCATACCGTAATGCCGGGCCTGATCGACGTGCATTGCGACGCCATCGAAAAGGAAGCCGAGCCGCGCGCCAACGTGCTGTTCCCGCTGGACTTCGCCGTGGCACAGGTGGATCGCCGCAACGCCGCGGCCGGCATCACCACGCCGTACCACGCGCTGTCGTTCGCCAGCAATCAGTTTGGCGTGCGCAACAACGACACTGCGGCCACGCTGGTGCGCACCGTGTCCGGATATCGCGAACACAGCCTCGTCGACAATCGCATCCACTGCCGCTATGAAGTCACCGACGCCGCCGCCGTGCCGGTGCTGGAGATGCTGATGGAAGAAGGCGTGGTCGACCTGCTGTCCGTGATGGATCACTCGCCCGGCCAGGGCCAGTTCAAGACACTGGATGCCTATCTGTCGTACATGATGGGCAACCACGGCATGAGCCGCCAGGAAGCCGCCGATGCCGCGACAAAGAAGACCGCCGAGCTCGACGGCGCGCATGAACGCGTGAACCGGCTGGTGGCAAAGGCACACGCGCTGGGCATTCCCACGGCGAGCCACGACGACGACTCCCCGCAGCGCATCGCTGCCATGCACGCACTGGGCGTGCGCATGAGCGAGTTCCCGATCAACGTCGAAACCGCGCAGGCCGCTTCGACCCATGCGCTGCCGACGATCCTCGGCGCGCCCAACGTACTGCGCGGCAAGAGCCAGAGCGGGTCGATGCGTGCGATCGATGCGATCCATGCCGGCGTGGGCAACATCCTCTGCTCGGACTACCAGCCGTCGACGCTGATTGCTGCAGCCTTCGCCGCCGCGCGTCTGGCCGGGTTGCCGCTCAACAAGGCGCTGGCGCTGGTCACGGCCAACCCGGCCGACGCCTGCCTGCTGTCGGATCGCGGGCGACTGGTGCCAGGCGCCCGCGCCGACGTGATCGCCGTGGCCAGCGTGGCGGGCCAGCCGTTGGTCACGCATACGTGGTCCGCCGGCCGGCTCGTCTTTGCAGCGGGCTACCCGGCGGTGCAGCATGCGGCCGCACACGCGGCGCCGCGTGAAGCTGTGCGCGAGGTGGCCTGAGATGTCGACGGGGCTCGTGGACGCGCCTGTGGGTGCCGGGGTACGTGTTGTCGCCGTCAGCCGCAGCCCGGCCCACGGGTTCAGCAAACCGCGCGAGGATGCCATCCGGCTCCTCGCCGGACTTGGGGTGGAAGGCGATGCCCACGCGGGCGTCACCGTGCAGCATCGCTCACGCGTGGCCGTCGATCCGACCCAGCCGAACCTGCGCCAGGTCCACCTGATCCACGCGGAACTGCACGCCGCGCTGGCGGAGGCAGGCTTCGACGTCGGCTACGGGGAACTGGGCGAGAACATCACCACGCAAGGAATCGATCTGCTGCGCCTGCCCACGGGCACACGGCTACACATCGGCACGGCCGAGATCGAAATCACTGGCCTGCGCAATCCGTGCGTGCAGATCGACCAGTTCCGAAAGGGACTGCTCCGGCAGCTGGTGTATCGGGATGCGCTGGAGGCACTCGTGCGCAAGGCGGGCGTGATGGGAGTGGTGCTGGCGGGCGGCATGGTGCGCCCTGGCGATGTGATCGAAACGGTGCTGCCAGCGCTGCCGCATCGCGCGCTGGAACGCGTGTAGCGACCACATTCTCTGAATATAGTCATCGCCAGCCGGCGCGTACTTAGGACTTGTCCCAATCACATGCGGCTCGCCTTCGGATACCCATCCCCTACACTGAAGGGACGGTCCGTCTACATGCCATGACGCCCGTGTCGTATCGAGGAGCCAGCATGCCGTTCACGCCAATCCTGCCAGCCATGCTGGCTATTTTTTTGTGCGCGGCGTGCGTGCCGCCCATGCTGGTCAATCGTCCCCCGCCGGCGCAGGAACCACCTGCCGCGTCCAGATCGTATCCACCGCCACCGCCAGTGGCCCGCGCCACGCCTATCGTGCCGCATGAGATCCATATTTCCGCCGCTTGCAAGCGCACCGAGGAAGACGGCTTCCGCGAGGAGGCGATGGTGCGCGTATCGCACAATTCCGTGCAGACGCTCACGTGGAAACTCTGGGTGTCCCGGAGGGGGTCCTGCCACTTCGATCTCGATGAATTCAAGCAGGTACAGCAGACGCCACACATCGAACTGCACGCCGTGGACGGCAGCGGTTGCAAGCTGATGGTCTGGCAAGACCCACGGCGCATCACGCTGGCCCACGCCAGTTGCGAGAAGCATTGCACGCCTGGCATCTATGAGCAGGCGTGGCCAGTCCTGTTCGATCCGAAGAGCGGCGCCTGCGCGGAAATACGCTGACGCCGGCGCCGGCGGCCGAGGACTTCGCCAGTCACCGGCCGTCGCCGGCTTTTGGCCGTGGCAGGCTACTTTGCCTTGGGCACGCGCCCCATCAGGAAGAACTCGTCGTTCGGCCGCATGCCGATGGTGTTGGCCATCCGATTCGACAGGCCGAAGAACGCGGTGATGGCGGCAATATCCCAGGCATCCTCGTCGTCGAAGCCGTGCGTGCGCAGTGCGTCAAAGTCGGCTTCGCTGATCTCGTGGGACGACTGGCAGACCTTCATCGCGAAATCGAGCATCGCGCGCTGGCGCGGTGAAATATCCGCCTTGCGATAGTTGACGGCAACCTGATCCGCAACGAGCGGCTTCTTCTCGTAGATCCGCAGGATCGCGCCATGGGCCACCACGCAGTAGAGGCACTGGTTGGCGCCCGACGTGGTGACCACGATCATTTCGCGGTCGCCCTTGGTCAGCGAGCCCGTCTCCTTGAGCATCAGCGCGTCGTGATAGGCAAAGAACGCACGGCACTCGTCCGGCCGATGGGCCAGGGCAAGGAAGACGTTGGGGACAAAGCCGGCCTTCTCCTGGACCTCGAGAATGCGCTGGCGGATATCGTCCGGCAGATCCTTGATGGCGGGAACCGGGTAGCGGCTGATCGGGGGATGGGCGTGGGTCATGCTGTCTCCTCGGGGTGTATCCCCCTGTTGGTACATGCCCGGCCGCGGCAGGCGCGCCGCGGCCGCGAAAGCCTGACGGGAAGCCCCTAGTCCTGCGTCGCGAACTGGATACGGTGCAGGCCAGCGTAGAGACCGCTAGCCGCCAGCAGTTCGGCGTGCGTGCCGTGCTCGGCCACGCGGCCATGCTCCAGCACAACGATCCGGTCGGCGTTCTCGATCGTCGACAAGCGGTGGGCGATGACCAGTGTGGTCCGGCCCACCATCAGCGATTCCAGCGCGGCCTGCACCTGGCGTTCGGATTCGGAATCGAGCGCCGACGTGGCTTCATCGAGGATCAGGATCGGCGCGTCCTTGTAGATCGCGCGCGCGATGGCCAGACGCTGCCGCTGGCCACCCGAGAGTTTCATGCCGTTGTCGCCGATATTGGTCTCCAGACCTTCCGGCAGTCCCTTGACCACTTCGGTCAGGTACGCCGCCGCCAGCGCCCGCTCGACGCGCGCCATATCGATCTGCTCGTGCGAATGCACGCCATACGCCACGTTCGCCGCGACGGTGTCGTTGAACAGCACCACATCCTGGCTTACGAAGGCGATCTGGCGGCGCAGGTCGACCAGTGCGATCTTGTCGATCGACTGGCCATCCAGCAGGATCCGCCCTTCGGTCGGATCGAAGAAGCGCGGCACCAGGTTGACCAGCGTGGTCTTGCCGCTGCCGGACGGGCCAACCAGTGCCACCACCTCGCCGGGCGCCGCGCGGAAGCTGACGTGGTTCAGCGCGGGACGTCCGGCATCGCCATAGCGGAAACCAACATCGTTGAAGACGAGGTCGCCCTGAGCACGGTCCAGCGGCAGGCCGCCGGTCTGCGGCTCGATCGGTTCGTCGATCAGCCCGAAGATCATCTCGGCGGCGGTCAGGCCGCGCTGGAGAGGCTGATTCAGGTCGGTCAGGTGCTTCAGCGGCGAGATCAGCAGCAGCATCGCCATCACGAAACCGGTGAAGCCACCCACCGTGGTCTGGTTACCCTGGGCCTGGACCATGGCGATGGTCAGGATCACGGACAGCGCCAGCGCCGCCAGGAATGCCGTCACCGGCTGGTTGAGCCCGCCAGCCACCGCCATGCGCATCGAATAGCCGCGCAGGCGTTCAGCCATGGCCTCGAAGCGGGACAACTCATAGGTCTCGCCACCATGCAGCTTGACGACCTTGTAGCCACCCGCGGCTTCTTCGACCACATAGGCGGCCGTGTTGGTCAGCGCCTGATGATCGCGGTTGAGCCGCCGCAGCCGGCGGTTCACCCTCGACATGATGAAGCCGATCACCGGCAACAGCACCGCCACCACCAGTGTCAGACGCCAGTTGGTATAGAACAGGTAGATCAGCAGCGCCACCACGGTCAGCGAATCGCGTACCAGCGTGATCAGCACGCCGGTCAGGATCTGCAGCACCTGGTTGACCTCGAAGATCACCGCATTGATCAGGGACGCGGCCGTATTGCGGTGATAGAAGAGCGCGGGCGCTTGCAGCATGCGGCTGAACATCTGCATCCGCATCCTCAGCAGCACGCGGTTGGAAATCTGTGCGAGCAGGAAGCCGGAGGCGAATTGCGACACGCCGCGCACCAGCGCCACGCCGGTCAGCAATGCCGGCACATGCCAGAGCTTGCCCGCATAGGCGCCACCAAAGCCCTTGTCGAGCAGGTCGTTGACGACCTTCGGGATAATCCCTTCGCAGGCGGCGACGACGCCCATGGCCAGGATCGCCAGCAGGAAGACCCGCATCTCGGGCTTCAGGTAGGCCCAGACGCGTTTTAGGGTATCGGTTTCCTGGGTCGTTGATTTATTGTTTTCGTTCACGATGACTCCGCCCCGGCGGTGCGGGGAGTATTTCTTGCCTCGACGGCGGTCGCCAGCGACAGGCGCGAGGAGTTGTCCAGCATGTTCCAGTTACCGTGGACTACCGCGGGAGAAACCAGTATTGCGGTGAGTACCGCTAGAATGGCGAGCCCAAGGGGGCGCAATTCCGCGCGGCAGGTGCGCCATGCCCCGGCCAGCCGACGGTTGGCCAGCAGCGCGCCAGGCAGCACGGGCCCGATGAATACCCCGGCGCCGCGCGGTACGCACAGCAACAGGACGGGAAACGAAAGAACGATGACGTTGGCCAGTGGCGCCAGCGCCGGTTGACGGTACCCCATTGCAAGCATCTCTATGAAAATCTCTGTCGTACTGATAACAAAAAACGAGGCGCACAATATCCGGGAGTGCCTCGAAAGCGTGTCCTGGTGCGACCGCGCGATTATAGTGGACTCCGGCAGCACGGATGGCACCGTGGAGGCCGCCCGCGCCATGGGCGCCGAGGTCTGGGAGACCACGACATGGCCAGGCTTCGGCCCCCAGAAGAACCTGGCCCTGTCCAAGGCCCAGAGCGAATGGGTACTCTCCATCGATGCCGACGAACGCGTCACGCCTGAACTGCGCGACGAAATCCTGGCCGCCATCGACGCCGGGCAGGCCGATGCCTATGACATGCCCCGGCTTTCCCGCTTCTGCGGCCGCTTCATCCGCCACGGCGGCTGGTATCCGGACCGCATCACGCGCCTGTTCCGCCGCGGCAAGGCCCGCTTCACGGACGATCTGGTCCACGAAAACGTCGTCACGGACTCCACGGTCGGGCATCTGCGTACGCCGCTGCTGCACTACACCTACGACGATTTTTCGCAGGTCCTGCGCAAGATCGACCAGTATTCGACGCTGGGCGCCCATCAGGCATTCCAGCGCGGCAAGACCGCATCGCCGGCCGGCGCCATGCTGCACGGTAGCTGGGCGTTCCTGCGCACATACCTGTTCCGGCGCGGTTTCCTCGACGGCCCACAGGGGCTGGGGGTCGCGCTGATGAACGGACAGGCCAGCTACTACAAATACGTCAAGCTGTGGCTGCTGCAGCAGCAGGCAAGGCAGCAGCCGCAGTCAGGCGATCCACAACCACGCTGAACTCAAGCGCGGTCGGACCAAATCCCATCTGTTCGATATGGCGCGCCGCGTGCGCAAGCAACGCCTCGCGCAGCGGGGCGTCCTGCAAGCCGCGACGGATCGCGCCAGCCAGCCCCTGCACGTCGCCCACTGGCACCAGCAGCCCCGCACGTCCCTCATCGAGGATCTCACGCGGCCCGGTGGGACAGTCGGTGCTCACCACCACCTGCCCCACGGCCAGGGCCTCCAGCAGCACGTTGGGCAGCCCTTCCATCTTCGAGCTGAACGCCATCAGCCGGGCCCTGCGAATCCATGCATACGGATTGGGCTGGAAACCGGCAAATGTCACGCGATCGGCAATGCCCAGCGAGGCCGCCAGCGCCTCCAGCTGCGCGCGCGATGCGCCATCGCCGACCAGCACGAGTCGCTCCTCAATGCCGTCCTTCACCAGTTGCGCATAGGCGCGCAGCAGCGTCGTGAAGTCCTTCTGGCTCTCCTCCAGGCGACCAACAGAGACGATAAACGGCTGCGTCGGCGCATCCACGGACGCCAGCGCCCGGGTGCGAATGCTGTCGAGGTCAATCGCGTTGTACAGCCGCACGAACTTGTCGGCGGCCTCCGGGATCAGCGCGCGTGCATCGCGCAGCATGCTGTCGTTCAACGTCACGACGGCGTCATAGTGCTCCCGGCACTGCCGCCGTAGCTTGCGCAGCTTGCGTCGGTGACCGCGCGCCAGGTGCGCCACGCTGAAATGCTGGTAGCCGATCATCGGCACCGGCAGCCGCCCCGTCAGGCGCGACAGCGACATGTCGTAGTCCACCACGATGTCATAGTCGCCCACGATGCGGCGGAAGCGCCGGTTCAGCAGCGGCTTGCGCACGGGCGGCAGCAGCAATTCCTCGTAGACCTTGCCGAGCGGTCCGAGCTTGCGTGCCTTCTTGAGCTGGCGGCAGCGCGACAGCCAGGGCTCGGGGGCCAATACATGCACCTTCACATCGGCAGGCAAAAGCTCCCGGAAATGCGATTCCAGCGCGTCGGTCGGATAGGTCAGCGTCAGGCCGATCTCGAACCGGCTGCGATCCAGCGAGGACAGCAGCGAAACGAGCGACGTCTCGATGCCGCCATGCAGGAAATGTGTCAGGTGAAACAGGATTCTCTGCTTGCGCACGTCGGAAATGGAATGCGTCATGCCATCAGCCATAGATCATGCGCACGCTGTCGCCCAGCGCAATACGGAAACTGGCCAGCGCGTCGTCGGACGGCGTGATCTGCCATTGATCGCTCAGCATGGTTTCGCACTGCGCGGTCTTGCTCACATAGCTGATGCGCACTGGCAAGCCCGGCGCGCGAGCGGTATTGGCCAGGTACGGTGTCAGCAGTTCGCGCAGCCGCTCCGTCGATGCATTGCCGTTGAAGCCCAGGCAGACAGCATCGGCATACTTCGCCCGCGCGGCCACCAGGTCCATGACCGATTCGGCGGTAAAGCGCACCCCGCCGGTGAACGTGTCGTGACGCGCGTTGCCTTGCGCGATCAGCAGCTCGTCCTCGCGGAACATATGGCGGTTGGCGTCGAACAGCTCGTTGAAAACCGTCATCTCGATCTGGCCGGTGCCGTCGTCGAGTTGCACGATCAGCATCTTGCCCCGCTGGGTCATCTGCGTGCGGATGCCAGTGATTACACCGGCCACCACCTTGCCGCGCACGTCGCGACCATACCCGCCGCCGTTACCCTGCACTTCCTTCTCCAGGGCGCCCAGCGTGCCCTTGACGAACCGGCGCACCTCATCGCGCCAGGCATCGAACAGATGGCCCGAGAAGTAGTAGCCGAGCGCCTGCTTTTCTTCCTGCAGCGTACGCTTGGGCGTCCATCGCGGTTCGTCGATCAGCTCCGGACGATGCGCCTCGCCGGCATCGCCCATCAGGTCGAACAGCGACACCTGGTTGGCGGACTCGGCCTTCTGGTCGGCCGCTTCCATCGCGATCGACACCGACGCCAGAAGCTGGCCGCGGTTGTCGTTGAGGCTGTCAAACGCGCCGGCGCGAATCAGCGCCTCGATCGTGCGGCGATTGACCTGACGACGGTCCACGCGCTCGCAAAAATCGAACAAGTCGCCGAACGGCTTTTCCTCGCGTGCGCGCAGGATGTCTTCGATGGCCCCCTGCCCGGACCCCTTGATACCGCCCAGGCCATAGCGAATGGTCTTGCCGTCGGTCGGCGCAAAGCGGTACTCGCTGGCGTTGACGTCCGGCGGCAACACCTTGATCCCGTTCAGCCGGCAGTCTTCGTAAAGGATCTTGACCTTGTCCGTATCGTCCATGGCCAGCGACATGTTGGCTGCCATGAATTCGGCCGGATGATGGGCCTTGAGCCAGGCGGTGTAGTACGCCAGCAGTGCGTAGGCTGCCGCGTGCGACTTGTTGAAGCCGTAGCCCGCGAACTTTTCCATCAGGTCGAAGATGTCGTCGGCCTGCTGCGACGACAGCCCGTTCTTGTCGGCGCCCTCGCGGAACAGCTCGCGATGCTTGGCCATCTCCTCGGCCTTCTTCTTGCCCATGGCGCGGCGCAAGAGGTCGGCGCCGCCCAGCGAGTAGCCGCCGATGATCTGCGCCATCTGCATCACCTGCTCCTGGTAGACCATGATGCCGTAGGTCTCCTTGAGCACCGGCTCAACGCGCGGATCGGGGTACTCCACCTTCTCGCGGCCATGCTTGCGCGCGCAGAAGCTCGGAATCAGATCCATCGGGCCGGGGCGATACAACGCCACCAGCGCAATGATGTCCTCGAAGCGGTCAGGCTTGGCGTCCTTCAGCATGCCCTGCATGCCGCGGCTTTCCAGCTGGAACACGGCCACCGTGTTGGCGGTCTTCAGGATGTCGAACGCAGGACCATCGTCGAGCGGGATATGGCTGCAGTTCCAGTCGGCCTTCGACGGATCGAGCCGGCGGATATAGCGCTCGGCCCAGTCGAGGATCGTCAGCGTGGTCAGGCCCAGAAAGTCGAACTTGACCAGGCCGGCCGCTTCCACGTCGTCCTTGTCGTACTGGCTGACCACACCGCTCATGCCGTCGTTCTGGCCGCCCTGCGTGTAGAGCGGGCAAAAATCGGTCAGGCGGCCAGGCGCGATCAACACGCCGCCGGCATGCATGCCGACGTTACGCGTCATGCCTTCCACGCGCTGCGCCAGCTCCAGCAACTGGCGGACTTCTTCCTCGTTGTTTTCGCGCTCGGCAAGGACCGGCTCTTCCTTCTTGGCTTCCTCGATGGTGACCAGCTTGCCCGGCTTGAACGGGATCAGCTTGGCCACGCCATCGACAAAGCCATAGCCGAGGTCGAGCACGCGGCCCACGTCGCGCACGGCGGCCTTGGCGGCCATGGTGCCGAACGTGGCAATCTGGGACACGGCATCCTTGCCGTATTTTTCCTTCACGTACGTGATCACGCGATCGCGGCCGTGCTGGCAGAAGTCGATGTCGAAGTCGGGCATCGACACCCGTTCCGGATTCAGGAAACGCTCGAACAGCAGCGCGTACTTGAGCGGATCCAGGTCGGTAATGCCCAGGGCGTACGCAACGAGCGAACCGGCGCCCGAACCACGGCCCGGACCCACCGGCACGCCGTTGTTCTTGGCCCAGTTGATGAAGTCCGCCACGATCAGGAAGTAGCCCGGGAAACCCATCTTGATGATGGTGCCGGTCTCGAACTCCAGGCGGGCGTAGTACTCCGGACGTTTGGTCTCGCGCTCGGCCTCATTGGGGAACAGGACCGTGAGTCGCTTTTCCAGGCCCTCGCGCGCCATGAGGACGAGGTAATCGTCCAGCGACATGCCATCCGGCGTCGGGAACAGGGGCAGGCGCGGCTTGCCGAGTTCCAGCGTCAGGTTGCAGCGCTTTGCGATTTCCACCGCGTTCTGCAGCGCGGAGGGAATGTCCGCGAACAGCGCGCACATCTCGTCCTGCGTCTTGAAATACTGGTCCGTCGTGAACTTGCGGGTACGACGCGGGTTGGCCAGCAGTTCGCCCTCGGCGATGCAGACGCGGGCTTCGTGCGCCGTGAAGTCATCAGGCGTCATGAACTGCACAGGATGCGTGGCCACCACGGGCAGCTGCAGCGCTGCCGCCAGTTGCACCGCCTGCTGCACATAAGCATCGGTACCGGGCAGGCCGGCGCGCTGCAGTTCGATGTAGAAACGTTGCGGGAAAATGGTCGCCCAGTGCTGCGCGGCCCGGCGTGCGCCGTCCTCATTGCCGTTGGCCAGCGCCTGGCCGACGTCACTGCCCATGGCACCGGATAGCGCGATCAGGCCGGTTGCAAGCGGCAGGCCCTCTTCGCCTGGCTCTTCGAACCAACCCGGCTCCAATTCGGCGCGGCCGCGATGCTGGTTGCCGAGCCATGCGCGCGACAGCAGGGTGCACAAATTCAGGTAGCCGAGGCGGTCCTGCACGAGCAGCAGCATGCGGGCGGGCTTGTCGCGGTCATCGGCATTGGTCAGCCAGACGTCAGCGCCCACTACCGGCTTGACGCCGCTACCACGCGCTTCCTTATAGAAACGGATGAGGCCGAAGGCGTTGGCGAGGTCGGTCAGCGCGAGTGCGCCCATGCCATCCTTGGCGGCGGCCTTGACGGCATCCTCCAGGCGGACGATGCCGTCCACGATGGAGTATTCGGAGTGCAGGCGGAGGTGTACGAAGCGGGGTGCGGACATAGGGCGCCATTGTACCGGCTCCCCCCGCCCCGGCGACCGAGACTTTTCGTAAAGTCATGTGGCTTCACACGCCACGCATGACCGATCGGCCAAGTTGGGATTACCCGCCCGCGGCCGCCCTGACAGGCTATAATTTCGCCTTTCCAATCAGGCAGTTACTGCGCGACCCTCCGCGCAGGCCGGGTACCGTCGTCCTATGCAGATCGTCAACATTTCCGCTTACAAGTTTGTCACGCTCGACGACATCGAGACCCTGCGTCCGGAAATGCGCGCGCGCTGCGAGGCCGCCGGCCTCAAGGGCACGATCCTGCTCGCCCCGGAAGGCATCAACATGTTCCTGGCAGGCTCGCGCGAAGCCATCGACGGTTTCATGGCCTGGCTGCACGCGGATGCCCGGTTTGCCGATATCGCGCCGAAGGAAAGCTTGTCCGAAAACCAGCCATTCAAGCGGATGCTGGTGCGCGAGAAGAAAGAAATCATCACGATGAAAATGCCGCTGATTCGCCCAGAGTCGGGTCGTGCACCGTCTGTGCGACCGGCGGATCTCAAGCGCTGGCTCGACCGGGGCCATGACGATAACGGCCGCCCGGTGGTGATGCTCGATACACGCAATGCGTTCGAGGTTGCGGTCGGCACGTTTGAGAATGCGGTGGAATACGACATCGCGAAGTTCAGCGATTTCCCGCCGGCCGTGGCCGCCCACAAGGCGGAGCTCGAGGGCAAGACCGTCGTGTCGTTCTGCACCGGTGGCATCCGCTGCGAGAAAGCGGCGATCCATATGCAGGAAGTGGGCATCGACCACGTCTACCAGCTCGAAGGCGGCATCCTGAAGTATTTCGAGGAAGTCGGCGGTAGCCACTACAAGGGCGACTGCTTTGTCTTCGACTATCGGACGGCTCTGAATCCCGAGCTGGAACCGGCGGGTCCGGTACAGTGCTTTGCCTGCCGGGCCGTTGTCACGCCGGAAGAGCAGCAGCACCCGCACTACGTAGTGGGTAAGCAATGCCCCCATTGTGGGCCGACCGCCGCGGCAAATGCCGCTCACGTCGCCGCGGCCTGATCGCGCGGACAAGCCACCCCGCGCGCCCCGAACCTACGTCGCACTCACGCGTCGCATCCGCCTCGCAGCGCCCCACGTTGCCGTGATCTCAGGCAGCAAGCAGGTGGTAAAGGTTGCGGATCATTCCCGCCGTCGCGCCCCAGATAAAGCGATGACCGCCGCCTTCGCGTGGATACGGCATCGCGTAGAACTGCCGTTCGCCGTCCACCCAGCGCAGCAGTCGCCGCTCGTGGCGTGACGGGTCCATCAGGAACGCCAGGGGCACTTCAAAGATATCGGCCACTTCGCCCGCGTCGGGCTGCAGCGTGAAGCCGGTGCGCACCAGCCCGACAATCGGGCTGACGTGGAAGCCCGTGCCGGTAATGTAGTCCGGCAACGATCCCAGCACCTCGACATAATCGCGTCCGAGCCCGATCTCTTCCTCCGTCTCACGCAAGGCCGTGGCAATGCGATCCGCATCGTAGGTTTCCTGGCGACCACCGAGAAAACTGATCTGGCCCGCATGGGCATTCAGATTGGCATTACGCTGGGTCAGCAGAACAGTCAGGCCGTCCTTGTGCTCGACCAACGGTACCAGCACGGCGGCCTCGCGCAGGCCGCGCGTCTTGTCGTAGACGCGGGATTCATCGGTCAGTTCTGGTTCCCACGCGGGCGGAGATAGCAGCCGGTGCCGGATGAAGTCCGGGCGCATCCGGGGCGCGGAAAGCGGTGCACGACTGTCGTCCGTCTCAATGACGGGCAGCGTTTCTGGATCGAATATGGGGCGCATAACGTCAACAAGTATGACAGATGCGCAAGATGTGGCGGTGCAGCACGAGCAGCGTGAGGTGCCTGCGATGGCCGTGATATGCGGATCTGATGCGGCCGAGCAACGCCGCACACTTCGCGCGCCCCAATGCAAAAAGGACACCCGAGGGTGTCCTTTCCGAAACCATGTCATGCCGGTTGCCCGACACGGCAGGAGTTGCCTTACTCGGCGGCAGCAGCCTTCGGTGCCTTCGAGACCAGCTTTTCCTTGATACGTGCGGACTTGCCCGAGCGCTCGCGCAGGTAGTACAGCTTCGCACGACGCACGTCGCCGCGACGCTTCACTTCGATGCCGGCGATCAGCGGCGAGTACAGCTGGAACGTACGTTCCACGCCTTCACCCGACGAGATCTTGCGCACGATGAAGGACGAGTTCAGGCCGCGGTTACGCTTGGCGATCACCACGCCTTCGTAGGCCTGCACACGCTTGCGGGTACCTTCCACCACGTTCACGTTGACGATCACGGTGTCGCCAGGTGCGAATGCGGGGATGGTCTTGTTCGCGGTGAGACGCGCGATCTCTTCCTTCTCGATCTGCTCGATGATGTTCATCGTTTTTTCTCCTTGACCATCGTGCCAGCGTTGTATGCCCCAGGACATGCCTGGGCCCCGGCAGAGGATGGGATTTTCACTTGGCGGGAGCGAACTCCCGCCCTGCTTTCGCCGTCCACTCCGACAAGAACTTCTCGTCGGCCTTGGACAACAAACCTTGCTTGCGCGCAGCCACGATCAGGTCGGGCCGCTTGCTCGCGGTATTGGCCAGCGCCTGTTGACGCCGCCATTTCTCAATCTCGGCGTGATGGCCCCCGAGCAGAATATCGGGAACCCGCACACCTTCGTATTCTTCCGGCCGCGTGTAGTGCGGACAATCCAGCAGGCCGTTCACGAAACTGTCCTGCACCGCCGATTGCGCATCACCCAATACACCGGGCAGATGCCGTACCACCGCGTCGATTAGCGCCATCGCGGGCAGTTCGCCTCCGGACAGCACAAAATCACCGAGGCTGATTTCCTCGTCCACCCGACGGTCAATCAGTCGCTGGTCGATTGCCTCATACCGCCCGCACAACAACACCAGACCTGGCCGCTGTGACAGCGACATCACCTTCTCGTGTGTGAGCGTGGCGCCCTGCGGCGACATCAGCACCACGTGCGGCTTGTCGACACCCGCCTGCGACTGCGCCGCTGTGGCGGCATCAATCGCATCGTCCAGCGGCTTGGCCAGCATCACCATGCCAGGACCACCGCCGTAGGGGCGATCGTCGATCGTGCGGTAATTGTCGACGGTAAAATCGCGCGGATTCCAGGCCCGCAGCGCATAGCGCTGCTGCTTGGCCGCCCGGCTGGTAATGCCCCAGTCGGTCAGCGCGCGAAACATCTCGGGAAACAGCGTGATTACATCGAACTGCATCCGCGCCTCCCATGGTGGCCCGTCAGGCGATCTGCCCGGCGGACAACTTCAGTAGTCGAGCCCCCAGTCCACCACGATCCGCTTCCCGGCGATGTCCACCGTACGCAGGAACGCGTCGACAAACGGAACCAGCCGCTCGGCGGCCTTACCGTCCGGCAGCGTATACGCCACCTGAAGGAGCTGGTGAGCGCCGTTGTCGATCAGGCCGGACACTTCGCCGAGCGTTTCGCCCTGCTCGTTGACCACGGCACAACCGATCAGGTCGACCCAGTAAAACTCATCCTCTTCCGGCGCGGGAAAATCCGCACGCCGGACCCAGACGCGACGCCCCTTGAGGGCTTCGGCCACATTGCGGTCCGACACGCCGGTGGCTTGCGCCACCACGGTACCGCTATGTTCCCGCGACTGGGCAATCTTGACGCTGACCGCCTCGGCCTGCTGGGCCGGCGCCGATACCACACCGGCCTGTGGCGCACGAAGCAGCCACCAGCGGCGGGCGTGGAGCAATGCGGAGGCGTCGTCGGCATGCGGCAGGACCTTGATCCAGCCCCGGATACCGTAGGCCGCACCCACATAACCTACCTCGACGAGATCGTCGGGCAGGCTGTCGGTGAACAGCAGCGTGGCAGGTAATTTGGCCGGCTGGCCAGGCGCCCCGCCTTGCGTGGCGGCTTGCGGCCGGTTCAGCGGCTTGCGGCCGGTTATATTGCCAGTCACGTGGACGGTGCGTCAGTCGCGCGCCATCAATGGCAGCGCGTCATCGCAACAATCAGGCAGCGGCCTTGGAGGCTTGCTTGACCAGGCGGGCAACGGTCGGCGACAGTTGAGCGCCAACGCCTTGCCAGTAGGTCAGGCGGTCCTGCACAACGCGCAGACCTTCTTCCTTGCCCGAAGCCAGCGGGTTGTAGAAGCCAATACGTTCGATGAAACGGCCATCGCGACGGTTGCGCGAATCGGTAGCAACGATATTGAAGAACGGGCGCTTCTTGCTGCCGCCGCGAGCCAGACGGATTACGACCATGGGGTTATTCCTCGAAAAAACGGGGGGTGTGCGAACACGAAACGCAAGAGTATAGCCCAATTCCCGAGCCCCAACAAACACTTAGGCCCTTCCCGCGACGCGCCCTCCAGCCTGTGCGCTGTTGACGCAACACGCGGGGCGGGGCATCGTGGCAAAAACCCCGACGAGCGAGGCTGTCATGCGCCCCAATCCGCACCCCGGAAACGCCGTCCGTGCCGTCGCGGCACTTGGCCTTGCCTGGTCGATCCTGTCGGCGCCGCCCGCGCGGGCGGCCTTGCCGCTCGACCAGATCCGCCTGCCCGCAGGCTTCCGCATCGAAGTCCTGAGCGACGATGTGCCCGGCGCGCGCGGGATGACATTCTCGCCCGCCGGCACGCTGTTCGTGGGCAGCCGCGGCGAGGGCAAAGTGTACGCGCTGCCTTCGCCGCTGGCGCCAAACCCGAAGGTACGTGTCATTGCATCGGGCCTGACAATGCCGGTGGGCGTCGCCTTTCGCGACGGCGCGATCTACGCATCGTCGACCTCGCGCATCGTCCGCCTCGACAACATCGACGCCCAACTGGACAAGCCTCCCAAACCGGTGACGGTCACCGACCGCTTTCCGACGGAAACCCATCACGGCTGGAAATTCATCGCCTTCGGCCCGGACGGCTATCTCTACATACCGGTCGGCGCGCCCTGCAATATCTGCGCACCCGACGAGAATCGCTACGCCAACATCATGAAGATGAAGCCCGATGGCTCCGACCTTCAGGTGGTGGCGCGCGGCGTACGCAACACCGTGGGGTTCGACTGGCATCCTGCGACGCATGAACTCTGGTTCACCGACAACGGCCGCGACTGGCTGGGCGATGACCAGCCCGATGACGAGCTCAACCGCGCCACCCGCACCGGCGAACACTTCGGCTACCCCTACTGCCACGCCGGCACCATCGCCGACCCCGAATTCGGCAAGCAACACCCTTGCTCTGCATTCGTCGCGCCGGTGGCGAAGCTCGGGGCGCACGTGGCGGCGCTTGGCATGCGCTTCTACACCGGCAAGCAGTTTCCCGCCGAATACCGGACAAACAACGTCTTTATCGCAGAGCATGGGAGCTGGAATCGAACCGAGCGCAGCGGCTACCGGATCGTGCGCGTGGTGCTGGACGAGAATGGCCGCGCCGTGCGCCAGGAGGTCTTTGCCGAAGGCTGGCTGCAAGGCGGCAAGCCATGGGGGCGGCCCGCCGATGTCCAGGTCGCGCCCGACGGCTCGCTGTTGGTCAGCGACGACATGGCCGGCGTCATTTACCGCATCCGCTACGCCCCTTGAACAGCGCCGCAAAACCGCGCCAGTCCGTGCAGCGCATGGCGATTCAGGGAACGCCGGAAGCATGGCAAAAAAGGCGAAACAATCCGTTACACCGGTAACGGGATTCGCATAGGCGATCACAAAGCCCCTGCGTACCATGAACCCATTCCTGACTCTTTCCCCCTTCCAGGATCTTGGGATCTCGCATGCTTACCCGCCCCCACCTGCGCCTTCTGGTGGCTGGTATTCTGGCCGCATCCGGCCTGATTGGCAGCATTGCCACCGGCCATGCACAAGTCGCTTTCTGGCAACACGCGCGCTCCGATGCCTCGGTGCGCATGAGTCGTGCGACCGGCGGCTGGGAAATGGCGAGTGTGCGTGCAGAAAGCCGCGACCATGTGCGCGCGCAGATCGAGCGGATGGAAGCTCGTGCGCGAAACGATGACCGGCTGAGTGGACGGCCCGCCGGCGCCCCGGTCCGTGACGATGATCGCACGGTGCGTCAGCCGCAGGATCGCGGCGGCCAGACCGATGCCACATTGCGCAGCAGTGACATGCGACCGACCAATGCCGGCCCCGGCTGGCAGGCACGTGGCCGTGACGGCGGCCGCTGAAATCCGCCCCGCCAGCCACCTTCATTCTCTACGCGTCACACGACATGATCACGGCCGGAACTCCGGCCGTTTTTGCTTGTCTCTCAGGTTGTGCGTGCCGCCTTGCGGCGTCGCACAGGCTGCCGCCCGGCGCTGTCCGGGGTCCAACAGCGTGCCGTCGTTGCGCAGACGGCAATCGACCTGACCTGCCTCTGCCCGGTACCCACTGCTCCGACTCCACTGTCGGGCGCGGCCTCCACAAGAACAAAGACTTGTCGAGGTTCATCATGCCACCCCTCCTGACCGACCTGGCCCGGCACTCGGGACAGTTGTCGCTGTCTGTCATCTTCATGTTGTTGCTCACGCTGGTGCTCTACGGCGAAACCCATATCGCCACCACCCTCTCAGGCCTGCTGGCCGGTATCTGGCCGTCCTGACGGTCTCCGGACCCTGCGCGGGGCGGCGTACAATGTGCGCCGATGCCGTCGGCATCCACCGGTTCCCTCCGATCTATCCTGTCGATTGCCAGCCCACGATGCCAGCCGCCAGCCAAGCCCCCGCCCTTGCCAAAGAATCCGCCCGCCCTGCCAGCGGCAAATCGAAGCTGATCACCGTCGCGCTCGCCTTTCTGTTCGGCAGCCTCGGTGTGCATCGTTTTTACCTGAAAGGCCTTGGCGACAAATTTGGCTGGGCCCATCTGCTGGGGACATTGGCCGGTGCGATCGGCATTGCCTCGCTCGTCACCGGCGCAGGCAGCACGGCGCTGAACTGGACCTTCGCGGTCGTCGGCGGTACCTCGCTGATCAGCGCGTTCCTCACCGCGATCGTCTTCGGCCTGCGGCCTGATGACAGATGGGACGCGCGTTATAACCCGCACGGCAAACCCACCCGCTCGGGCTGGCCAGTCGTGATCCTGGTCATCCTGTCGCTGCTGATTGGCACCGGCCTGCTGATGGCAGGCCTGGCCATCAGCTTCCAGACGTTCTTCGAATCGCAGGTCGAGGCCGCCAAGGCCCTTTCACAGTAACCTCGCAGTCACTCGGCCCCGCTCACGCCCGCGAACGCATCGCCGATGCACTTCGACCTGCTCGATATCGCGGTCTTCGTGCGCGCGGCCGCCCTGGGCAATCTCTCCGCCGCCGCACGCGACCTGGCACTCTCGACGTCCACCGCCAGCGCACGTCTGGGCAGGCTCGAAGCACAGCTCGGCACTCGCCTCCTGCACCGGACCACGCGCCGGCTTTCGCTCACGGGTGACGGCGAGCGCTTCCTCGAGCACGCCGAACAGCTGCTGGCAACCGCCGACCTGGCCGCCCAATCCGTGGGCCGTGGCGCGGACGCCCCATACGGCCAGCTGCGCGTCACCGCCCCGGCATCGTTTGGCCGCCAGCATGTCTCGCCGGCGATTCCCGCGTTCCTGGCTACCTACCCCGGCATCACACTCGATCTTCGCCTGACCGACCAGGTCGTGGGGCTGGTCGATGCCGGCATCGACGTGGCGCTGCGGATGGGTGCCCTGCACGATTCCACACTTGTTGCGCGCCCGCTCGCGCCCAGTCACCGCGCGATCTGCGCCTCACCCGCCTATCTCGCCCGCCGCGGCACGCCACGTCACCCGGAAGACCTGCACCATCACAACTGCCTGGTGCTTGGCGACCAGGCCACCTGGCGCTTCGATACGCCGGTTGGCGAGACCGCCATTGCCGTGCGCGGCAACCTCCGCGTCGACAACGGCGAGGTCATCCGCGACGCCATCCTGGCGGGCATGGGCATCGCGCTCAAATCCACGTGGGACGTCGCCGGCCAGTTGCGCCGCGGCGAACTCGTCACCGTGCTTGACGAGTATCCGGTGCTGCCAGTCGTCTCGATCTGGGCGGTGTATCCCAGCCGCCACCTGGTGCCTGCCAAGACGCGCGCCTTTGTGGACTTCTTTGCCGCGTATTTCGGATCGCCACCCTATTGGGATCGGGGAGACCCTCCTCCCGCCGTGCAAATCGCCCATACTGCTTAGGTCCGAGCCCGATGGTCACGTGGCATTGCCCTGTCGTGACAGGACGATGCAAAGGAGCTGCAGATGGAACAGCCGAGCTATGAGGAAGGACGTCTGGCGGCAATCGCCGTCAGGCTGGCCATGTCGTCAGGCCTGCCGGTGGCCAGTGCAAAGGCGGCGCTGGAACTCGCATGCCGCATGATCGGCGACCAACAGGCCGATAGTGGCACTCAGAACAAGGAGCCTTGCGCATCGTCGGCCAACTTCGGCCGCCCGGTGGGCCTTGGGGGCGGTTTGAAGCGCGACGTGTCGAGTTCGAACCGGTTATAGCGATAGCCGAGCCGGTCCGCCAGCTTGTAGAAACGCTGCCGCATCAGATCCGCCCAGATACCCGTGCCGCGCATGCGCGAGGCGTAGTCGGCGTCATAGTCCTTGCCGCCCCGCATCTCGCGCACGCGGTTCATCACCCGCTCGGCACGGTCGGGGAAATGCGTCTGCAGCCATTCCTGGAACAGCGGGCGCACTTCCCACGGCAGGCGCAACACGATGTAGTTCGCATACACCGCACCGGCTTCGCGTGCGGCTTCCAGCACCCGCTCGATGTCGGGTTCCGTAATGAAAGGGATGACCGGTGCCACGCTGACCCCAACCGGGATGCCCGCGTCCGTCAGCGTCCGGATCGTGCGCAGGCGGCGGGCGGGCGTGGCGGCGCGCGGTTCCAGCGTGCGGGCGATGCTGGCATCGAGCGTGGTGATCGTGACTGCGGCCACGGCCAGGCGCTGGGCCGCCATCGGCGCCAGCAAATCGATATCGCGTTCGATCAGTGATGACTTGGTGATCAGGGCAACCGGGTGGTCGGTCTCGTGCAGGACTTCGAGGATGCCGCGCGTGATGCGCTGCTCACGTTCGATGGGCTGGTAGGCGTCGGTGTTGACGCCCAGCGCGATGATCTCGCACCGATAGGAGGGCCGCGCCAGGGTCTCGCGCAATCGCTCGGCTGCATTGGTCTTGGCATACAGCTTCGTCTCGAAATCCAGGCCTGGCGACAGGTCGAGATACGCGTGCGTCGGCCGCGCGAAGCAGTAGATACAGCCAATGTCTATGGTCCGTCATTTTGTTCACGTTAGTTGATAAGTCTCTGAGCTATCAACCTTTCCAGGCGCTTCTTCTATGCGCGTGTTCCGAAAAACGAAAGTTGTCATCCACCGCCCAATACTGTATATATATACAGTGAATTGAAGCTGGAAGGAGCGCTCATGACGTCACTTCGCCCAGGACTCCGCAAGGGCCGAGGCGCACTGACCAACGTGGAATCTAGATTCGACGATTGGGGTAGATTGCCTGATGACGATGCCCTCGCAGCCATTTTGGAGCTTGAGGGTGAACGCCCCGCGCGCAAAACAACTGTAGCATTTGAAGACGCGAAATCAATTATTTCGCGGAACCAATCGCCTGACGTCCCGTTCGACCAATCGATTAATGCATATCGTGGATGTGAACACGGTTGCTCATATTGTTTTGCTCGCCCCACGCATGCGTATTTAGGACTTTCTCCCGGCCTTGATTTTGAGACCAAGCTCACCGCAAAACCAAATGCCGCTACACTTCTCGAAAAAGAGCTTTCGAAACGAACCTATATACCCAGCGTAATTGCTCTCGGGACCAATACCGACCCATACCAGCCGATTGAGCGAGAGCATCAGCTGACGCGCAAAATCCTTGGCGTCCTGGAGGCGTTCAATCACCCCGTCGCAATTACCACCAAGTCGCATCTCGTGACACGCGACATCGACATCCTTTCGCGGATGGCCGAGAAGGGGCTTTCTCGCGTCTATCTCTCTATCACCACGCTAGACGCAGAGCTTGCACGGAAGATGGAGCCCCGCGCCAGCACCCCACCAAAACGAGTGGAGGCGATTCGCATGTTGACTGCCGCCGGAATACCCACCGGCGTATTGGCAGCCCCGATGATTCCCGCGCTCAACGATTATGAGCTGGAGAACATCCTAACGGCGTCGGCAAATGCTGGCGCGACCGCTGCTGCCTACGTCTTGCTTCGACTTCCGCTGGAGGTCCACGACATCTTCATCAATTGGCTGGAGCAGCATTACCCGGGTCGCAAAAACCATGTCCTCAGTATTATTGAGAACATGAGGGAGGGAAAGCATTACGACGCCGAGTTCGGACGGAGGATGCGGGGCACGGGCATTTTCGCAGAGCTGATTACTAAGCGATTTGAGCTCGCGTGCAAGAGGCTCGGCCTCAACCAGGAACGCAAGAAGCTGCGAACCGACCTATTCTGCGTACGGGTTAAACCATCTCCGCAGGGAAGCCTATTTTAGACAGCCACCATACTTAGCGATTTTTCTTGCTCAACTTTGCGCCAGAAGGTCTGCTACTTCAACGTCTAAGTGCATCGCCATCCAGAACCAAGAACGGAGTGTCGAGACATGCAGACCTGTGGATATCCTGTGAATAAGCAGTGGACAACCTGTGAATAGTCGAGGCAGCCCTTATCCATGAGTTGTCGACTAGTTTGCGCAAGGTCGACCAAGCTGCCGCCAGGCGATCGAAGGAAAGTGGAGTGGCCAGCGAGAGCATGAATCCTCCATCACGCGATTGCTCGCTCCCTGAAACGTGTCTTATGACGCACAAATATACGCGTCGCAGCGCGATTGACACCAAATAACATGATCCGCCACCAAAAGTATTACTATTGACACCTGAATAATGGCGGAGCACAATTCGCCCTGCCCAACAAGGGGCACTTGAGCTGTAACAACACTGCTGAACCGCTGTACCCCCCGTTACGCCTGCATAAGGCATCCACGTCGCGCCCGCTTAGGGTTTTCTATGAACAACGCCCCGCATAGGGGCTAAGCGATTTCATCGCAAGGATCCACCATGAAAAAAGCTCGCCGTACCGCCCGCCAAACAGCACTCCTTCTCGCAATCAATGCGAAGCTGTACGAAAACGAGCGCAATCGCCAAGTGACTCGATACCGGTTCGCATATGACACGCTGCGGAGGATTTCGAATCGGACAGCGCTGCGCGAGAGCTTCTTCGAAAAGCTCGAAGAAGAGCTCGAGGACCTCAATTGGCTGCTTATCCGGCTGGGGGAGCAGTTTGCAATCATCGCGCTGGACAAGGCCGATTCGTGGGTCAAACTGAGCTCGAAGCGTCTGGGTGCGGACCCGGACAACAACTTCCTCGCCATGTCGGATGACGAACTTGAAGAGGCCCACGACAAGTTCTATCCGGTGGCAGATGATTCGGAAACCGCAGACGACTAAGCTTTAAACTCCGAGCCGGCTTACGCCGGCTCTGTTGCCCCAGCTGAAGCTAGCCTTGAGCGTTTGTTCACGGCCATGACAGGCCCCGCGCATCGAACGCGGATTACTAAGATGCGCTGAAGGAGAATTGACACTCGACACACTGCAAGTTGTCGAGGACGTGGTCGTCGATGGCTTTTCCCGCTGTCGCTCCAGCTAGCGCGCCAGCTGCTCCCGCCGCGAGCGCTCCGAAGAGTCCACCTGCAGCAGCGCCAACTGCTGCGCCAACAGGCCCAGCCAGAAGTCCAACCGCGGCACCAACTTCAGCCCCGCCGGCAGCGCCTGCCCCGACTCCAGCTGCGCCCGCAGCGAATCCAAGCGCGCCACCAGTCTTCTGTCCCAGGTTCTTTTTTACAGTGTTGCCTCCACACTTTGGACACTTTTCGGCCATGACGTTTCCCGTAGATTTGATTGAGTGACACCAACCGACGTTGTATCGGACCAAGATGTGAGTTCTGAACCCTCACTTGTGGGGGAGCTGACGCAAGATTTCCTGGGCATGCTGACCTTGGCTAGGCGCTGTTCCAAGCCACCGTTGGTTAGAATCGGCTCATCCCTTAAGGACACTTGCGGTCGGGATCCGCACCCAGCATTGGCTCAATGATGAATACAGCTCTGCCGGTTTTCTCGTCTGCAGTCATCCAGGGCGGTGGAAAGTAAACTAGACCGTTCTCCTTGACCAAGCTGAAGCATTCACGGAGCTTGCAGTAGTAGTCGTAGAACTGCTCGTCGCCTGTGAACCATAGCTCTGCATCCCATTCATCAAAGTCGGCGCTCAGCTTCGCGCAGGCTGCCGGGCCGAAACACATCCCCCTGACGCCATACCGAAGGAGCTCCCAGAACGGCCCCCGCCCATCGGTTTCCGGATACTTTTCCTTGTCCATCACCAAGTCGGAAACTTCGTTGCAGAATTCGATGATGCGCCGAGGGCCACCGCCGAGCTTTACTCCCACGGTCAACTCAACGAGCTTCGCGCACCAGTCGAAAAAATAGTAGTCGGACGAATACTCGAATAGACAATAGTGACTTAAGTTGTTCCACTCGTACTGGTAGATGGCCCCAATCTCAAGTCCATCCGCCAACTGCGGGTAGTCTGGCGGCGCTACGGCAAGTACAACGTTCTCCATCGTCTTGCCCGTAACGGGGTCCTCATCCCACCGCTGCGGATTGCGCGGTTGCTCTCGCTTCTTCAGGCCCTCACATACAACCATGTAGTTTTGGTTGGTCATTGTTACTTCTCACTCCAGCAAATATTGGCAATGCCGAACTCAGCCCTTGGGGCGTCACGCAGAAAAACCCCATGCGCGCGTGGCGCTGCGACTGTCGCCTCGGCTCTCGCACACCACGCGAGGTGACATGCGGAGAGGTATATGTGCGCGGAGCAATGATGACGGAGCAGCGACGCCCGATTTGCACTGAGCTCGCCAAAGGCAAATTGGAATTCGGCCTGCCTTGCGCGGAGTTTTCGAGACGAAAACTAATTTGTAACAGAAACGAATCTGTGGCTCGAACCAGCGTACTTGCCCGACCTGATGCGCGCGGCCTGGCCGATTCCCGCTGAAGCGGGATGGCCCCAGTGCTTGCGCTTTGATAGGCTCGTCTCCTCAACCAGAGGAGGAGCGCTTTATGAGTTTGGATGATTTCAGCAGCAGGCTACAGCAGATGGGGGAAGCTGACAACTAAGCTTTCGGACGTTTCTCCCATCCTACGCCCACCGCCAGCGCCAGAGGTTCTCGCTTTCAATAGCTTGGTAACTCGTATAAGAGAGTTCGAAGCGAACTTGGCAGAAACGGAGACTGTAGGTGCGATGTTGGCTTCTTTCGGCAGCTCCGTGCATCTCCAACTAAGAACGATCTCGCGGCAAGGGCAATTCGTCTGCTTGGAGGGAACAACAGAGGATGGTGGCGAAGCAACGCTGGTGCAGCACTACACCCAAGTATCTGTGTTACTTGTGAAAGTTACTGTTGCTGAACCAGCGCAGAAGCGGCCTATCGGTTTTTCGAGTGAGTGAGGACGCGTGCCCTACTCCTACCCCCGACCACATCGCCGATAGGCAAGTGGCAACATCCTGCCTCTTGCCTCGGCCCCCGGCGCTAAGGGGTAATATCCTGCCGCTTGCAGCGATGTGCCTCCCCATTGAGGCCTGCCGCGGTTGACTTCATGGGGCTACACTCCATCGATGAAATCGTCGAGTAGTAGATAACCAGCCATGAGCATTACAACCTTTCACGAGGGCGACAAGAGCCGCGCCATCTGCTCGCATTGCGCCAAGATGGTCAGCACGACTTTCGTTCGCCGTGACGTTCAGTTTAGCGACGGCAATGGATTCGCAAGCAACGTTCTGGTCGCAGTCTGCGACAAGTGTGGCGACGTTGTTGCAACGCCCGCACAGTCCACACCGGCCTTTCGAGCGGCGCGCTCGTAGTTTCAGTCATATCCCCCGCTTTGGGAGGGGTGAACCTTAGGGAGAATGGCACGATATCTATGGAATCCGTCAACGACAGAGGTCCAAACCTAGGAGAACAAGAAAATGAACTCGCATCGAGATGCTTGCCGACGACAACATCGGGTCCTTGGACACTTCCTTGCCATTCAAGCTTGGCTTCGAGGCCTCGATTGCATTGTGCTGGGCCGCGCCGATCTGGAAACGTTCCTTGAACTTGAGCGGTTCAAGGCTGAACGCGTCAAATGGCTAATTGAAGATCTTGCTCCTTGGTTCCCCCACTCCAAAGCAATCAATAAGACTCGCGCACCGTCGTCTCTGCATTCCCTCTATCTTTCCCGCTTAGACTTGAGCTCCCACTTTCCAAAGGGCGCAATGAGCACCACTGAACGCATCAAGGCAATGCCGGCTGGCGGCCCTCGAACAGCCGCGTTCCACGAAGCGAAAAAGGGGTACCGGAGAGTGACGGAAGCCGACATCGTGCGCTATCTAGCGATTCTCGACAGTGGCTTGGAAAAACCAACAACAATGTCCAACGTCCAAATCGTGAAAGCCTGAAGCAGGCGCATTGGAAAAAGGGGCGCCGAAGCGCCCCTGCGACTAAAAAAACACGCACTATGCGCCGCCGCGATCAGGAAACCGAACGCCTAGTTGGTACATTGCCACGCTTAAATCTTGAGCATACCGCATACCTAACGGCGCAAACTCGGCCTCCAAATCAGCTCGCAGGTCGCTCGTATTTGCATCCCGATAGTCTTGGGTGTTGGAGGACGCAAACACGATTGAGGACGTAAGCCCTGCATCCCGAAGCGCCCTAGCAACATCCAGGTATGTTTCGATAACGAGGCAATCCATCATCGAATCCTTCCCTAACCGGGCCGGAGCACGAGCATCGTGCACACGCCTACCTGCACGAGCATAGAATCCTTCCTCCACAGGGACTCTCGTACCCGCCGCCATGTAACGGTCAACCACTGCACGAGCTCGCTCAGCATGACCTTCGAGGTGGGTAAGCACTAGCGCAGGAGCCTGTGTGTACTGCGCCGCAATGTCGGAAACGCGCTGGATCCGCTTGCGGAAGGCACCAATGAGCGTCTCGGCTTCCGCTTCGATGCGATCGGCGTGGTTGTCGAACTCGCGGTGTACCTGCTCGCCTATCAGCAAACTCACCGAACTCTCAACTTCAACCGCCTCCAATAGCCGGATCGCCGACTTGCTTCGGGCCACTGTACTTGTGTCGCGGGTCGGATCTCGCATGATGTCAAGAACCGTGCAAGTGTCCAGACAAAGGACCGGCACATTTAGGCCGACGATCCTTTCAATGTCTTCACGTGCCAGACTCATTTCTGCTTCGCCTTGTCGTATGCTTGCAGCAAGTCCCCAGCGAAGTCGTATTCCAAAGCCAATTCAGATGCTACCGTCTCCGGCCAGTCCCAGGCTTCCACCAGCCATCGCTCAAGGAACTCAGTCGTGAGCTCTCGCTCCACATCGTTGTGCGCGGCAATCAGAAAGCTAAGCCATCGTGCCTTGTCCATCGGGTGTGATGCCCCGGTTGACTTATTGGCAGCAAAAGAAAACTGGCCAAGCTTCTCCGCAGCATCCTTCGACAAGCAGTCGTAAATCGAAATATAGGGTTCGGTGAGTTCTAGCGTTGCACTAGTTCCGCGAAGCGCTGGTCGAGCCACCTCTTCAACGAAACTCTGCAAAAGTGCGTTATACGTACCTTTATCGAACTGACTACGCTTGCGCGGTACGATGTTCGAGACTTGGAGGTTTGGGCCAATGTCCATTAACCAAAGAGTGGCTTCGTCGGACATATAGCGAATAGGCTGCGGAGCGCCTGCCCAAGAATGCACGCGCGAACCTTCAGCATGGTCGAGTTCCCATATCCCCTGCCTCGGGAGTGCCAGTTGTTCTCGCAGCAGTTCTTTTTCGCCCTCCGATACGGAGATCAAAAGGTGCTGAAATACTTCGAGTCTATCGGTGTTTTGCATCAGAGTTCCCCAACTCGTTCGCTGGATTGTCAATACCTGCAATGATACTCTGCCGTTCAAACTTGCCCGGCAACCCGTATGAATTGCAAGAAATCCTCGAGCGCAGTATGCGAGGTAATGGGCACGAGCCGCCCCCAGCGAGACGTGAACTTGCGCCCCTCGCGTGACACGCGCCGCTCGTTGTTGAGAAACGTCAGCGCGTGTAGTGCCTGCTTATATGAGATGCCTGCGCGCTCTGCCACTTCGTGTCCAGTAAGCAACCGCTCGGCTTCGTTGATGACTTTCAGGACCCTGTCCCGGTTTGTCTTTGCGCGTAGCACTTCGAAATGAAAGGTCAGCGATAGCTGGCCAGCCGCGTCCGCTGCGGCATACTTCCGTGCATAAGCCCCCAATTCCCGCCCCCCGGTAAAAGGGACCCGGATCTGCTCGTACTGCACCCCTAGTTCGCTCGCGGCGTGCGCGGCGACCTTTGTGATGTGTTCGGACATGGTCGTGCCTCCGCGCAGCGAGAACTCGCAGTAGACCTCAGCCACGGCCACGACCCGCCAAGATCTCCGCCTCGCGCTCGTAGATCCAGCCCGTCGGCAGCGCGGCGATATGGGTCTGCTAAACCCGCACAGGCGACCTCGCCCTTGGCTACGCGATGCTGGTGCATCGCCTCGGCAGCGCGCGTAGTGGCGAGGCGCGTTGCGTTGGCCAGGTTATCCTTCGTTGTCAGGCATCCCCATCTTCCAAAAAAAGAAGCCCGTCACATGGCGATAACGGGCTTCGCTCAAACCACGGAGATGAAGAAAGGCACGACCCTGGAGAAGCGCGCCGGGCTCAATGTAAGGCTCCCCCACAAAGCCGGATGTCGGTGTTTCGCTGATTCCGCATCCTCGCCAACTTGGCCGCCTCTCGCTTGGGCCAGAAGCACCTCGACTTCGTGCGAGGCATGAATACGCGGCACACCTATACTGAGGATGCAAAAACATCCTCAACTTCAAGCCGAACAAACCGGCGCTTCTGCCTCCATCAATTTCCCTGCTTCGGCTGGGCCGATTTTGAAGTGGCCTGGCGGAAAGATGCGACTCCTTCCGACGCTCAGGAAGCTGCTGCCAGCAGGTAATCGCCTCATTGAACCGTTCCTTGGCGGCGCAAGCGTGTTCTTGGGAACAGATTTTCCGAGCTATCTCCTGCTCGACGCGCACGTAGATCTCATTGGCATGTACAAGCAGATGGTTGCGCGTCCCGAGCGAATCATCGAGCTGGCACGACCGTTGTTCTCCAAGTACGCCGCGAACGAAGCCATCTACTCGGATGTCCGAGATGCATTCAATCGAGCAGCACCTGCAGACGTCCGGGCCGCCTACTTTCTGTACTTGAACAAGTTTGGCTTCAACGGGCTGTCGCGATACTCGGCAAAGGGCAATTTCAATGTGCCATGGGGTCGGTCCGCCCAGGCGCCAACGCTGCCGGAAGAGAGCATTCGAGCGTTCAGTGAACGTGTGCGAAACAAGGCCGTCATCGTGCAGGGCGACTTCGTGGACGCATTCAAGCTCGCTGTACCGGGCGATGTCATCTACTGCGATCCCCCGTACGTCGACTTGGACGATGCACCATCGTTTACCAAGTACACAGCCGAAGGCTTTCCGCGAGAACGCCAGCAGGAGTTGGCGGATTTGGCTCGCATCACCGCCGCAAGGGGCATTCCTGTCCTTATCTCGAACCACCTCACCATGGAAACGCGAGAACTTTATCGAGGCTCTGAGTGTCACGAAGTGGAGGTGCGAAGAAGCGTGGCAGCGCAAGCGGGGAGCAGAAAATTGGTCGATGAGGGCATATTCGTCTTCGAGGCTTATGACGAGGCAGTATCTCGGTGACGTAGCTATGGCAAGCACGACAACGTTGCGGATCGCCTCGCCGCAGGCTCAACCAGCCGAACGATTCCAACAAGCTGTTGCATTGACCGATTGAATCTGCAGTGCCTTCGTGCCATTTGGGTCGCGACCGTGCGATCTCAATAGCTCGATCCATTTCGCAATCAAACTAGCTCCACGACACGGATTTGCGCTATCGACTCCGCGTCACGCGCATACAGAGGCACGACGCGTCATTCCGGATGAGCGTGACACCTCGAACACGCTCATAGGCAGACCATTTTCGACCGTTCAGGAGAATTCCATGTCCAACATTGAGTCCCGTCCGCCCTTCCCTCCCGTCAACCTGGAAAGCGCTACCGAAAAGGTTCGCCTGGCCGAAGATGGCTAGAACAGCCGCAACCCCGAGAAAGTTGCTCTCGCCTACACACCGGACAGCGAGTGGCGCAACCGCGCTGACTTCGTCAACGGCCGCAAGGAAATTATCGAATTCCTGACCCGTAAGTGGAACAAGGAACTGGAGTATCGCCTCATCAAGGAACTGTGGGCCTACGAAGGCAATCGCATCGCAGTCCGTTTCGCTTACGAATGGCGTGATGACTCGAACAACTGGTACCGTGCCTTTGGGAATGAAAACTGGGAGCTCGATGAGCAGGGCGTCATGCAGCGCCGCTTCGCTTGCATCCACGACATGTCCATCAAAGAGTCGGACCGCAAGTTCTTCTGGCCGCTTGGCCGTCGCCCGGATGACCACCCGGGCCTGTCCTCGTTCGGCTTCTAAGCTGAACGCACATACGAAGGAGCCGGCCGGCTCCTTCGTTTTAGTGGTTGTCCGGCTTATTCTTGTCTTCCTTCTCTTCGTTCTCCGGCTGCTCCGCGATGGCGTCATAATTTCGCCACGTTGCAAACATCCGCCAGGTGGCAGTAGCGTTCAGGACTTCCAGCCAGAATGCCGGGTTCTTCATAGCCGCCAATGTCCCGTTCTTCGTGGCTGTTTTCTTTGAAGCATAGCCAAGCGAGGCCAACCCCTGCGGCAGGCCACCGTCCGCAGCTAGGTCTACGTCGACATTCTCACCAAATGTCAGTGGCGCCGGCAACTTAAGGTCGACGCCTACCACGAGACCGCAATCGTATTCGTGTTCGGTGTTTTCCACATCGACGGACAATGCCCAGCGTCCGCCGCGGAAACGGCACTCCAGTTTCGCGGAGTGCACGATAGCCTTTCCGTTCAGGCTCGTCGACAATTGTTCTTTGGCCGCTGGGAGGAGAAATACCTTCGTGCCCTGCCACACTTCGTATCGAGGTCCCTCACGCGTGGCCTCCTTACAGATCTCCTGCACTGCCCATACGATATCGTCCGTTCGCAGAGGCCGATTGAGACCGACCGTCGGGCTGGCTTTTGACACGTCACGCTCACCGATAACCTCCTGGTTTCCACCGTTGGCATCTGACCTCCACACCGTTACGTGCGCCCCCGGGATCGCGTTTCGTGGCAGGACTGCGGTTGCACCTTCGATAAGAGGGTCGAACAACTCAACAAAGTCCAGGCGAGGATAGTCTTTTACATCGAGGGGCGGTCCCTCGACCCATTCGCCTCCGCACGTTAGCTGCTTTACCCAAACCTTTTGCGGGAGTTCAGCGGCCAAGAATGGAAAGACATCGACACTGCAAAGCGCAGATTTCGCGAACACACGAAGGGACAGTGGCGTAGGACCGCTGCCTGAATCACCCCAAACTTCCAATTGCGCTCCCGGAGTCGTGTTGACGGAAACCGCTCTGGCGCACCGATAGAGATCCGGAATCAACGTCGGTTCGACCGGATCCGCCTTGCCTTTAATTGCGGCAGTGGTCGACGTGGTGAACGTGCACAACGCCAACGTGACTGTGACCGTCTGATTTTCCGGAAGGGGGTCTACTGGAACGTCCCAGACAGTCTTATCGGGTGGAACCATGTTCTCGTACACCGGGCGCCCTGGAACGGCAATCGAAATCCGCGCACCGGGGCGCAGGTTCTCCACGTGGACGAATGGCGAACCAGCGCATGGCTCCGTCACGGCAAGAGATTTTGGCGTCTCTGCTGGTGCGACTATGGTCTCAAGCAAGTCGGATGGATGTTCGTGACACCGCGGCATCGCTTGGGACACAACGATTTTGTCTCCGGAGGCGGGGAATGGCTTCGATAGATTGAACCAAAGTGCATCACGGTCGAAGGTGGCCGTTTCTCTCAAACCATCTGAGGAACGCTCAATCGTGACTTCAGCACCGTCCACGATGCCACTAACATGGACCGCGGAATCACACCCGAGCGGTGACGGATTGCCGACGATTGGTGTGGGTAGCTTGCCAAGCGGCGAACCGAGGGTTGATTTACTAACCGCAATTGGGGCGCCGGTGAGCGGAGGGTGACCCACTGGTGCCGCTTGGGTGGCTTCGACCGCAGTACCCGGGCCAGTGAGCGGTGAGTTCAAGCGCATTCGTGCATTGCCGTCGGAGCCAGCACGGACCTTTTGGGCCGGGTTGCCACCGACTACGACGGCAACCTCGGCGCCCGGAGATGCCCCCTTCAGCCAGATCGCGCGCCCACAACGATATAGGGTTGTAACGAACGCCATCGCAGGTAACTGCTTGTGATCCTTCGGAGCGGCCCCCACCGTAACTGCGGACGCACTCGGAGTACTAGGACTCGTATCGCCCGGGACGCTTTGGAAGGCTACCAACCGCTGCCCCTCCTTTAACGTCCCTGTGACGGGAACGAAATCGCGGCCGCCAACTGCGACGCCTTTGGCCACAACCGTCGGCACCGCTTCGTCCGTCTGCACGATAACGGTGACTCCTGGTAAGCAGCCTTCGACGACAATCGCGTCAAGCCACTCGTTGATGGGGCCTACAACCAATGGGATTCCTAGCGCCATGTTTGCCTCCCTTCATCTTGTTCTCATATCACTTAGCCAGGCTGGCCATTCATGAAACCGGAGCGGAGCCATGGCGCGGAACGTCTAACTAAGGAAGACTGGCTGCTCGAGTGAAGCAAAACAAGAAAAACGGATTTACTGCTGTGTTCGGCCCGGTTTAATTCGTTCAGTTTCTGCAACAGAGTCCCGACACGAAGCGCGCCGCACGACATGGTCGCCTGGCTTCTCGTTGACCAAGCCTGGTGTAAGCCCGTGTCGTGGTATCACACTGTGCCCTTCCCCGGGGATCCGGATCCGTCAGTTTTTGAACCAGCAGCCAGAGGCTACGCGCCCGTGTGGCCTTGCCGGGAGCAAGGTACGCTGAACAAGAAGGTAGGAGCGTTAAGCTCCCCTTAATCCAACGGATTTCCGCGTCACTTGCCTGGCAGACTCGCTGTCTTCCTCTCCGGTCGAAGTACCGCTCACGCCTCTCGACTCTGTCAAGATCCCCAAACTTTGATGAACGGATGAACCAAAAGGCCAGGCAATGAATATGAACGGGCAGCTCAAACTCGAACGCACCGTAAGCAAGTTTCAGATTCAGCGGCGTATGCTCTGTACACCGGATCGCCTGAGTTATGCGCCGAGCTTGATGCGTTCCTACGGGCGGGCACCAACTACGCCGAGATGGATGCTTACCTTAAGCAATTGAAAGCTTCCATTGCGATGAGTCTAGTGTTGGCGTTGATCGGGAGCGGGAGTCTGCTGCAATGTTGAACGACAATGGTTTCGCGCCACCAGGAGGCGTGATATAGGATCACTAATATCAGAGCTGAATAAATCGCAACGCAACTGCTACCTCTGGATGAGTGCAATCGGCCTCGACGCTGCCTATCCTGTCCGCACTATCCAGTCACACTGTCTCCCACGCATCCACCTCAGAGCTACGAAACCGAACCCGCCGGCCATCCTGGGAAAACTCATGCCACTCAGTCACTACGGCGTCCTCATAGGTACCAAGGCTGGCTGTCATCGAGATGAGCCGAACAACTTCGGTCGCTTCTTTCACGGTCACATCGATGTTCTAGCGGGAGGCCAACTCTACAACACAGCTATCGACGTCGACTCGGAGCGGCCGAACGTCCAGATTCAGTGGCGAGTAATACCTCTCCGCGCCAGCGAATGGCGCGGAGAGGTATTACTCGCCACTGCAGATTCAACCGGTCGATGCAACGGATTGATGGAATCGCTCAGCCGGTGTATCGAAGTTTAGTGTCTTGCGTGAACGTTCGTTGAGCCGACTTGCGTTTCCAGAACTCAGTGTCTCTTCACCCTTCACCCCGTCCGTGCGATTTGAGCAAGCCGGTGAAATCGACTGAACCCACGAATAAAAGCGTATTGAATCGGACGACGCTCACGACCTGCGTTTCTCGATGCTTCTTTGGTGTGCACAGGACCATTCTCGTCGCTCAGTCACGATCATGCTGCCCTTCCGAACGTATACTATTAAGTCACTCGTCGGCCGAGCACGAGCCGCCCGACGGTAGGGCCGCCCTTTCCACCTGAAAGGCTTCGGTGGTGACCGCCTCATTGGTCGGCTTGATACGGCAGCGATGAGGGGAGACTGGTCTCTGTGGGGAAAGAGCTGAGATGACCAGCACGCGGGCGAAGATAGCGCACGGCTCGAGATGACTGTCGGACTCGTACTCAATCGAGAACGATGGAAGGCTCTCTACTGTTGTTGTAGGGGGCCTTCGGCATTCCCTTTCATACCTCAAGGAGGATATCCTCACAAAAGCATTGCATCTCCTTACGTGAGGATATGCTTAGGTTATTCCCTTTGAATCTCAACGCAAAGAAAGCGTATCGGAATAACCTTTGTGCCTATGCGCGATCTTGATTTGTCGCTTCTCTCACGTGCGCATTGACCGCTTCGCGGTTGGGCAGCCAGGGAGGACGGGTCTACGGCGCGCATATGTTCGTTTCGCGGCTCCGGTTTCACAGCGAGCCTCGGGGTATGGGTTTCGAATCCCCAATCTCGGGTCTCGGGTCTCGGGTCTGGGTAGGATGCGAGCGCGATGGGCACGCGCCGACGGACCGTACCTCAAGGACTTCGCTACCGATCGAACACATCCCTGCATTCATGGTTTTGATGGAAGCGCGTCTGTACGCGCAGCGCCGAAATCCGTCCGTTCAGGTTGGGCAAATTGGGCGACATCAACCCGCACTAGAACCAGTCAGGCTCGGCTGGCGCCGAGCGCGACTAAGTCGCAAAACACAACGAAGCGCTTACCGACAAGGTGCTCGACGAAGTGGTGCGCTACGGCGACAGCATCAGCGCGGAGCACGGCATGCTCAAGCGCCGCACATTAGCCTACTGGGGTGCCTGCAACCCAACTGCCTACCACAAGGTGAATTCCATGAAGACCCAATACATGTTCCGTATCCTCGTCGCCAGTGTTGCCGTGGCAACCGCTTCCGCCGCTGCTGTTGCGCACGCACAGTCCTTTAGCGATACGCATTCGGTAACTCGGGCGCAAGCCCCAGAAGGATCTCGCGCAAGTCGAGGCTGCAGGCTATGACCCCCATCGCGACAGCAGCAGCTTCCTGGCCGATCTTCAGGCCGCCGAGGCCCGCGTACCAGCCATGAACCAGTCTGCGGCGTCGATGGCATTGAACTGACGACCACTGAGAACGGCAATCTCGCCGGCCGGGACAGTGTCGGCGAAGCCAGCCTATCACATGCTGGTTCCTTCCTTCCGCTGCGCATTGTCATGGCGCAACACCACCCGCAACTTCAGCCACGCCAGCGCGGCAACCATTGCGCCCCAGGCCATCAGGCCGCTCCCTCCGACGATTTGTTCATCGAAGCGATAGCTGACGCAAAGCCGTGCCTCGGCATCGCGATACAGCAGGCCGGCGGTAAATAGCATCCACGCGACGTTGCCGAGAAAGAAGGTGGCCAGCTCCGGGCTCAGGCGCCGCCAGCCCTGCGCGAGCAGCATTCCGGTGAGCAGCCAGCTACCGTACTTCAGTGCCGCGACGCCCGCGTCGAGCAACGCCAGGTCAAGCGCCGCTGGAATCATCCAGAAGGCCGAAACGACCGTAACCAGCGTTGCACTGAACAGTCCGTGGACATCGCATCGCGCCTGCCATGCGGCCAGGCGTGCCGGCGCCCAGGCCGACATCGCCCAGCCCGCCACCAGCAGCAAGGGAAACTGAAGCAGCATATGCAGGCTCATGCTGGCCTCAAACACATGCCGCACGCCTGGCATCAGCCACAGCAGCGGCGAAGCGCCCAGCAAACCGCGCGCGACAGGCGTGACGAGACCCTTCACTGAGGCGCCCCTTCAGCAAGCCGATTGGCCGCCTTGAGCGCCTGCGGCCATTGCCCGTAGTCGAAGATGCCGTGCACTTTGCCTTGGGCGTCGATCAGGTGGATCCCGCCGTTGTGCACGTAGCCACCGAAGCCATCAGGAATGGCGATCAGGCCGAACTGCCGCAGCGCAGCTTGCCCCGCCGCTTCGTCGCGCGGGGCGGCCAGTGTCCATCTGGCCGGATCGGCCTGGTGCCGATTGCCATAGGCCAGCAACGCCCGCGCGTTGTCATGTGCGGGATCGATCGATATTGACAGCAGACGCACTCGTGAAGATGGGTTGGCACTCATCGCTCGCTGCATCTGCTGATACTCGCTGCCGAGCGCCGCGCAGACGGTCATGCAGCGGGTGTAGACAAAGTCCACCAGATAGACCGGCGAGCCCACCGCTGAGGCATCGAAAAGCTGGAACGATCTGCCCTGCGCATCGCGCAGCGCAAGAGCTGGCGCTACCAGCTTGCCTTCCATGGCCGCCTGGCGGCGCAGCGCCTCGAAGGTCCAGGCCTCGAAGCCGTGGGTAAGGTGTCCAGCCAAGGCCGCGAAGCCCGCGAGCGACAGCGCGCACAGGGCCAGCGTCGCACCCAGCCGCGGTGGGCGGCCCGCAGTGACGATCGGCGCCCCTGTCGTTGCGTTTGGCATGGCGGTACTAGCCCGGTCGGACTGGCGGGTTGGAAGGAGCGTTGGCGTCATCGGACATCACGTTGGTGATCCCGGTGCAGGCAGTTCCTTGTCTCCAGCGAAGGGGGCCGTACGCAATTTGTGTTCCTCGCGGGCGCGGGTAACCGTCTCCACCGGCACAGGCGCAGCGCCATTGCCCCACTGCGAACGGATATGGCTGAGCACCGCGGCCAGCTGCTCGTCGCTGAGTTGGTCCTTGAAGGCCGGCATCGCGCCGCTGTAGGTGGTGCCCTTGACGGTCAGCGAACCGGTGATGCCATGCAACACGATCGCCGCGATCGTGCTGTCTCGACCGACCACCCACTCCGAGCCGGCGAGTGGCGGAAACACGCCTTGCAGTCCTTGCCCGTTGGCCTGGTGGCACGCCACGCACAGCGAGGCGAAGAGCGCACCGCCATCGACCTTCCCCGCACCGCCCCTGGCTGGTCCGGACAGTTCAGCCACGGCGCGTCCGTCGCCCCAGTTGGCAGGCTGCTCGATATCAGCGAGCACGATATAGCTGATGCCGAAAGCCAGAAGTAAGCCGGTCAGCACGATCATGTACCACGGCATGGGATTCGTGGCCTCGTGGGGGTCCGAGTTCTCGCGCGCCTGTTGTGGCAGGATGTCGGGATCTTGCACGGTCTATTCCTCAAGTTCAGCGGGTGGCGGCCGACGCCTCGCCCTCGGGCAGAGCAGGCAGCACGGGGTAAGTCCGGTTCAACGACTTCAGGTACGCGACCAGCTCGAGCGCCTCCTGGCGCGCGACCACTCGCTTTCCGACAGGCGCATACCCGGGCGGAAGCTGCACTTCGACCTCGCCGCGCCCGACCTCGTCCTTAGCTTCAAACAGATAACGGTAACTGGGCATGACACTGCCCGGCACATAGGCGCGCGGCTGGTACAGGTGGCCGAGGTGCCATTGCTCGCTGGGCTGGCGCGCACCGATATTGAGCAGGTCGGGCCCGGTGCGCATGCTGCCGAGCAGAAGCGGCGAGTCATAGGCATAGTCGCCGGCGACGCTCGCGCGACCCCACCCCCGCTCGAAGTCCGGTGCGAAACTGCGTGCGCGTGGCTGCTGCGAATGGCAGTAGACACAGCCGTTGGCGATGTAATGCTGACGCCCGCGCAGCTCGACGCTGGTATAGGGCTTGAGTCCTTCGGCCGGCTTGACATCTCGTGCCGTCATATAGGGTACGACCACCAGCGCACTCGTTGCGATGCCGAGCATTGCCATGCCGCCAGCAAACAGTTTTGCTTCGTTTTCCATCTGATCTTCCCTGCGCTTAGACGGTCTTCAGCAATGCGGGCGTGCTGCTGCCGGCCGGCCTGGCGCGTAGCAACATCACGAAATGCGTGACAAAGGCGAGATGACCGAGCACCATCAGCGCCCCGCCTATGCTGCGTGCCCTCAGGTAAGGCAGCGTCAACGTGACCGAATCAATGAACGGGCGGCTCGCGTCCAGCATCGCTTCACCCTGCAGCCAGCCGCCGTAGCTCAGGCTCACGAAGTAGATCGTGATGCCGATCGCAGCCAGCCAGAAGTGCGCGCTGATGAGGAACTGGGATGGCCACTCACGGCCGGACACGCGCGGCACGATGAAGTAGATGGCGCCGAAGAACACCATCGTGACAAAGCCGTACAGCCCCAGATGCGCGTGGCCAACTGTATGGTGCGTGAAATGGACGACCACATTGAGGCTGCGCAGCGCTTCGAAGGCCCCCTGGATCGAACTGACCGTGTACATCAGGCCGCCAAAGCCGA
>NZ_FMYZ01000004.1:0-61410 GCF_900101625.1 Cupriavidus sp. YR651
TGCGTTAAGCTAACCAGTACTAATTGCCCGTAAGGCTTGATCCTATAACCAGTGTGTCTTGCCTGGTATAGCGGTTCGCCGCCTTGTGCCACGCTGCTGCAAGCACAACCCAATCTTTACTACACCCCTATTCGCCGCGCTGAGTCCTGCTCAGCCCGGCAACCCCTCATGCCTGGTGACCATAGCGAGTCGGAACCACCCCTTCCCATCCCGAACAGGACCGTGAAACGACTTTGCGCCGATGATAGTGCGGACTACCCGTGTGAAAGTAGGTCATCGCCAGGCTCTTATACCCAGAACCCCCAGCCCTCAAAAGCTGGGGGTTTTGCTTTGTGGCGATAGATTCGGCATCGGCGTTTAGGCTTGATTATCTGTAACGCATATGCGCGGGCCTTTACAGTCATCATTCGACGCCAGCACGCTGGCAGTATTGCATTGGCCCTAAAAGCACTCGCCAGCAATCAAATCCATCTTCAAACAAAAGCCCCGTGGTGACACCACGGGGCTTTTGCTTTCTCCGAAGCCGAATTGCGTGTCAGCAAACGGCGTTGGCAATCGGGATCGTCCGGCGTGCGGCGCGGGCCGCCGTGGTCGGCGATGCCGGGTTGCTCATCAAGCCACGGTACCAACCGTGAAAATGCCGCATCCCATCCTCCAGCGGCGACTGATACGGGCCCGCATCTGATTTTCCGGATCGATACAGTACGCGGCGACCGGCATCCACCCGCTCCGCAATCTCATCGTCTTCGATCGCTGTTTCCATGTATGCCGCACGATGTGCTTCCACGAGTTCGCGGTCGAAGGCGGCCAGCTCCTCGGGATAATAGAACTCGATCACGTTCATCGTTTCGTGCACGCTCTTCGGATACAGCGTCGAAACAACCAGTGCGTACGGGAACACCTCAATCATGTGCGTCGGATAGTAAGTTGCCCAGATGGCGCCGAACGACGGCACCTCGCCGGCGCCGTAAGCGAGCAGTCGCTCATGCCAGGCGCGGTAAGTCTCGGTGCCTGCGATTTCCAGCGTCGGATGCACGTTAATTCGCTGCACGCTGTACCAGTCGCCATATTCCCAGCTAAGTCCCTCGCTATGGACGTAGCGTCCCAGCCCAGGGTGAAAGGGCCCGATGTGGTAATCATCGTTGTAGATTTCCACGAACGTCTTCCAGTTGCAGTCGCAGCGATGCATCTCCACGTGGTCCAGTACGTAATCACCGAAATCCAGTTCCGGCCGATCGAACAGCCCTCGCAGATCCGCGCCGGCATTGCGCTTTCCTTCGAACAGAAAGCCATTTACATTCTGTAGCGGAAAGCGGTCGAGATTGCGGCAAGGCTTCTCGGGGAACTGTGGCGCTCCCACCAACTGACCGTTGCTGTCGTAGGTCCAGCCGTGTAGCGGGCAGACGATATTGCCTGCCCGCTCGCGGAGGTTGCCGCTACAGTTGCCACCCTTGGGCGCATCGGGGCCGAACTGCCCCAGCATTAATGCCTGACGATGTCGGCACACGTTGGAAATCAGCTCTACGCCATTGCCATTTCGCACCAGTACGCGTCCGTTGTCTTCATGGCCCAGGGCTCGCCAGTCGCCGAGATCCGGCACCATCTTTTCGTGGCCAACGTAGAGGGAGCTGTGCGCGAAGATGCGTTCCATCTCGAGCGCGAAGACCTCATCATCGCAATAACTTGCGACGGGTAGCTGAAGTGCCTCTGTTTCAAAGTGCGTCAATTCGCTCAAATCGGACATGAGAATTCTCCTTGCGCGAGTGCGCGCCGCCGCGTATTGCAGGGCGCATACGAGGAAAGAAACAAAAGGGAGTGAATGAACTGCGATGCGGCCGCTTACGGTCCGTCGCGTGCTGCCAGCCGTGCCAGGCGCTCAGGCAGTTTCTGACGCGGGCAGGTAACGCACATCTCGCCGTCGCTGCGGCGGTAATGAAGACAACAGCCCTTGCGATCCAGCGCCATCCGTGCTGCGCCAGCCTGGTCGTGGTAGGTCAGGAAGCCGCTCTCGCCCGCAAGATCCAGTGCGTCCAGCCAGTAGCGGCCCGCCGCGTGCATGCGCGATTCATCCCAGTCCGAGCGGTGTCGCTGCACCGCGAGCAGCGCGTCGAGGACGCAATCGGCCAGAAGGCGTTGGGCGGCCTTCAGCGGTAACGGGCCGACATCACGCCATTCCGTAAACAACCGCGTCCAGCCTTCCGAGAGTTGCCGCGCGGTACGCGCGAGACTGCCCTCTTCACTATCGTGTGCAGGCGCGTGTGGGACCAGGCGGAAGCCGCTGATGCAGCCGGCCTCCACCCGTTGCGAGAGCGCCGACAAATCCGCGGCAAATCGGCAGAGATGTGTGCCGATCACGCCAACGTAGATCGGCTGCCAGATATGCAGCCCCCACGCCCGCAGCGCCCAATAGTGCGCGCCGGCCTTGGGATGCAGCGCACCCAGATGCCGGACCATCGGCACGATGTCCTCGACACGGGCTAGGCTCCAGGCCCGCCCGTCGCCGATCGTGCCGTCGAGTCCCGGCACGACACGCGCGGCCGTCGCCAGCAACATGTCGAGCCGGTCCGGCGGATTCGCCAGCATCAGGCGGCGAACTTCGCGTTGATGGATCGCGCCCGGCCTGCAACGGGATTTGGCAGCGATCCGGCCATGGTGAGACTGGATGCCGGATCGGCCAGATTCACCATCTGCAGGTTGTTCTTCAGCTGCAGGCGATTCAGGCAGGAGTGCAGGAAGTCCGGTGCAAAGAAATCGTAGCGTGCGAACTTGTCCTTCAGCTCCGGATGCGCGGCCTGGTAGTCGTGGGCGCTGTCAGCCACCACCTGCCAGAAGTCGTCCTCGCTGCAGGTACCCGAGTCGACCAGGATCTGCGCCATGTGCCGGAACACGCCATCGAACACGTCGATGAAGATCCCCAGCAGCTTGTAGTCTTCAGGCACGTCGACGGCCAGCCTCTGAATTCCCTCCGGCAGCACGGCGTCCTTGTTCAGAATTGCCGATTCCTCGGCAATGTCCTTCATGAACACGCGTGTCACGGTGTGTCCGCCGAGCACAAGGATCAGGTTCTCGCAGTGAGGCATGAACACCAGATCGTGCGCGTAGAAGCAGTGCATCAGCGGCTCGAGGTAGGCCCGCAGGTATTGGCGCAGCCAGGCGTTCGCGGCAAGACCGGAGCGCTGGATCAGCGCCGGCAGCAATGCGTTGCCTTCCGTGTCGGTATGCAGCAGCGCAGCCATCGTCATCAGCCGCTCGCCGTCGCGAAGCTTGAGGAGCGGGCTCTCGCGCCACAGTGCGGACAGCATTTTCTTGTAAGGACTATCCGTTTCCAGGGCCGCTTCGTAGTAACGATTGCGATAGCCCACGGAAGCCACTTCACGCAGGATGCTGAAGCCGTATGCCTGCAGGGTGGTATCGCTGTTGATGAGCGTATCGAGGTAGGCGTTGATCGCTGGCGTGCCGGCCATGTAATACGGCGAGAGTCCGCGCATGAACCCCATGTTCAACACCGACAGCGACGTCTTCACATAGCACTTCTCGGGTTGCGACGCATTGAAGTACGTACGCACCGATTGCTGTGCGGTGTACAGATCGTCGCTGTAGCCAAGTGCGATGATCTTGCGATTGGCCACGTCCGCGGCAAATGCGATGCTGAGCTTGTTGAACCATTGCCACGGGTGCGCGGGCATGAACAGGTAGTCCGACGGCTCGACACCGAGCTCCGCGAGCGTCCGCTGGAACGTGCCAAGTCGCTCGACGCCGATCTCGCGTGCCATCAGCGCTTCATAGTTTAGCTCCGGGATGCAGGCGAAATGCGCGTTGTCACGATGCACGGCCAGCCAGACGACGGCGAATCGCGAGCCCGTTTCCGGTGCATAGGAACGATAGTCTTCCGCGTCGAATCCCAGGCGGCCGTTGTTGGCCACAAAGCCTGGATGGCCTTCAGTCATCGCGGCCTCATAGGTCTGGAAGTCGGCATCGACCAGTTCCGCCGAACTTGCAGCCTTGCGGTTGTGCTTGTACGCGGCGCCAAACAACGTGCTGCTGATTTCGTCCAGGTAGATTGGCAGTTTGTCGGCGGGGATGCCCAGCGTCTTCTTGAAATCGTTAATGAATGTCAGTGCGTCGAGAGGCTGGTGCTCGCCTTGCAGCACGCGCTCGATGGACGCGGGATCGATCCGCCAGTGGCGCAAGGCCATCGGCTGTCCGTCGAATGTGTAGTGGCAATCGGACGTATCGGCGTCGATCCGGTAGCGAATCCAGCCAGCGGCATCCGGCGTGCCTTGTGGGGCCGGCGTGATCACGACTTCGTGCGCATACTCGGCAATCGCCTTGCGTACCAGCAGGCGGTTGACCTTGGCCCAGACGGTCGGATCCAGATGGCCGACGACGTATTGGGGCTGGCGCGAAAGCTGGGCATGAAGGGTAGCGTCAAGCGGGGCGTTCATTGTTGAAATCTCCTCGAATGGATCGTTCAAAATCAGGGCGGGTGCAGAAGGCCAGCCAGGCGGTCTTCTGCGGCAGGGTGATCTGGCGGTCGTAGACAAAGCCCACGGCACGGTTCAACGCATGGACCTTGTCGTTACGCGCGTCAGGCTCCACGACGACGCGCCGGGCGCCGAGCGTGTAGAACGAAAAAGCCATCACGTGGCGCAGTACATCGCGCGTGAAGTGGCGAACGGGGGTGTCGGCAGGCCCGACGAAGAAGTGCATGCCGATATCGTCGCCGCGCGTGCTGTAGTGCGTGCCGACCGGTTCGTGCGCGGGGTCGTAGCACTCCACGACAAACGCTGGCGCGCCATCGCATAGACCCAGATAGGCGCCGCCATGGCCCCCTGCCAGCAGGTCGGCGTAGAAGCGACGTGTCTCGTCCAGCGACAGGTCCTGCATGTTCCAGAAGCGCGCATAGTCCATCGTGAACCAGCGATGCAGCGTCGCGATATCGTGACTGACCGACAGCGGCCGGATCGTCATGCGTGGATGCAGCGCGGCACGCATCGTGGCGGGCACGGCCTCGGATGGTCCGGTGGTGATATCCCATCGCTCAACTGGCATGTGGCGCTCCTGCGAGGGTGGTATCCGCGGCGCTGGTCGCATCGGCCGGGGCTGCGGGCTGCGCATGCCGGCGATCGACGCCAAAGCTCCATCGGTCAAGTACCGCGGTGAGCAGCAGGCCGACGGCCGCGAGCACGAACGTGACCTCCATGCCGAAGCGGCTGACGATGACGCCCGCACCGAACGACGACAGCAGCACGCCCAGGTTCTGGAAGAAGTTGGCGATGCTGAAGTCCTTGGCGTAGGCATCCGGCGTGCTGACCTTGAACAGCGTCACCTCCAGCTTGACGATCACCTGGAACAGCGACCATCCGTAGAGGCAGCGTCCGATAAGGACCAGCGGCACCGACTGTGACGCCTGCAGCAGCAAACCGGCTGCGCCCAGCAGCAGGTTGCCCAGCGTGTGGTCGAGCAACCTTCTGCCTTCGCGCGTAGCGCGCTTGTTGATGAGCAATGCCACGATTGCCACGACGCCCGGAATCGCAAACACCAGCCCGGTCAGCATCTGGTTGCGCATGCCGCTGATGTCCTCCCAGTAGACGGAGAAGAACGGCCGCACGAGGTAGGCGCTGAAGTCGAACAACAGCATCAGCAGGCTGAGGCGCAGGATCAGACCGAGCGTGCCACGTCGCGCCGCAGGGCTGGCGGCAGATGGCTGCGTGTCCTGTGCCGTGCCTAGTACCTTGACGACCCGGCCGGTGCGGATCAGGTACAGGCACAGACCCATCTGCACGAAGTCGCCGGCCGCCATCATCCACAGGCAGGTACGCGGGCCAAACTGCTGCAGCGCCAGCCCTCCCGCCATGGCACCGAAGATGCCGCCGATGTGCACGACCACGGAGAGCAGCCCGATCGTGGCCGCGTGCGTCTCTGCTTTCTCCAGTCGCATCAGGTACGGGAACATCAGCAGGTAGCTGCTCTTGGTCATGAACATCAACATGGTCAGGACCCAGAAGCCAGTGACGGTGTCCGCCCAGGCGCTCAGCGCGCCGAACGTGCCCGCCACCAGTTGGGTGTAGACCAGCAGATGCATCGTCTCCACGTGCCTGGCCACACGCGCCCAGAGCGGCAGCGTGCACATGACTGCGATCGAGATCGCGGCAATGTACGCGCCAACGTGGACGGGACTGGTGATGCCGTAGCGCACCTCGAAGAACTGCGGATAGAACGCGATCAGGATGGCATCGCTGATGACGCCAAACGCGGACATGATGACAATGGTCAGTCGCAAACTCATGGTCTAGCCCACCACCGATGTCAGGTGCGCCACGGTGGCCGGTGTCGTCCACGGCTGCGGAACGGCGGGGTCTGGCTGCGAGATCCGCACGAAACCACTGTCCGCCTTTGGAGAGAAGTCCTGGAACGTCGTACGCGCTTCGGCACGATAGTGGTCCACGCCGGTCAGCGCATGCAGCAGCCGCGCATTGCGGTGACATGCCATGCCAAGGTCCGGATTCGTCAGACCGTGGCTGTGGAAGCCCGCATTCTGGACAAAGATCTCGTTGCCGTGGATATCGACGGAGTAGTTGCGGGCCTGCTGGTAGCGTCCTTGCGCATCCCAGCGGATGCGCTCGCGAATCCCCTGCACGAATGCTGGCGAACGATGACTGTAGCCGGTGGCGAGTACTACGCCATCGGCCGCATGGCGATACTGCTCGCCGAGTTCGGTATGGCGGAACGTGAGGTTGTAGCCACGCGTGGCGGCATCGAAGCGCATGTCGGTCAGTGCCAGATTGGTCAGCAGCTGCGTGCGCGTGCCGGGGCAATGGCGCTTCTCGTCGAGCGTGTCGTAGATCTGGTCGATCAGCGTCTTGTTGATGCCGTTGTAGATGCTGCGCTGGTCTTCCAGCACGCGGGCCTTCACGCTATCGCGCAGGTCGTAGAAGTGGTCGATGTATGCCGGCGAGATCAGCTCCAGCGTCAGCTTGGCGTTCTCCATCTGGAAGAAGCGCGGCGAACGCGTGACCCAATTGAGCGTGTAGCCGTACGTGTCGCAGTCCTTGAGCAGGTCGTGATAGACCTCGGCGCCGCTCTGGCCGCTACCGATGACCGTGATCGTGCGGCGCTGCTGCAGCCATGCCTTGTTCGCCAGGTACGCGGAGGTATGGATTGGCGCGCGCTCGCCATCGCCATCGTCCGGCAGGCAGGACGGGAGGTTGGGCGTGCTGCCGATGCCGAGCACCAGCCGTCTGGCGCGATGGCGAAACGGCGTGCCCGTATGCGTGTCCACGCCGCTGACCACATAGCCGGGTAGCACGGCATCGTAGCGAATATCCAGCACGTCCTGGTGATAGCGGATATTGCGCAGCTGCGACGCAGCCCACTTGCAGTAGCGGTCGTATTCCTGGCGCGTGAGGTAGAAGTTCTCGCGCACGTAGTAGTTGTAGATGCGGCCCTGCTGCTTGCAATAGTTGAGGTAGCTGAAGCGGCTGGTCGGGTCTGCCATCGACACCAGGTCCGCCAGGAACGGGTTCTGCAACGTCGTGCCATCGACGAGCATGCCGGTGTGCCAGCCAAAGCTCTCCTTCTTTTCAAGGAAGAGACTGCGCAACCCGGGCAGCGGGTCGGCGAGGCAAGCCAGGCTCAGATTGAATGGGCCCAGACCGATGCTGATAAAGTCATAAGGATCTTCATTGCTCATGTTTAGCCCTGGTGGTTCGCGAAGGTGCTCCGCTTCCGCTTGCGGAAGGGGATACTCATCAAGACGAATGAGCCGGGATTACGTTTAGTGACATTGCGCAATTGACCTTTCGCGGGAAGGGGCGTGCGTGCGGCTGTCACACACGGTGTGCTACACGCGCGGGCCTGCGCGCGACAGCGCTAGTGGTGTCGATGGCGTCGACGGATTCGAAGGCGCGTGTGCCCCTGCGCATGGACGCGCACGGACGAGAAGCGGATAGAGGAGGTCCGCGCGGCGATTGCCGCGCGGCCGATCAGACCGATCAGAGAGCGATCGTCACTGCGTGATGGTCAACGCATGAACGTGAACGCATGGGCGTCAGCGTACGAGGGTCATGGCGCCCAGCGCGCTGCGGGCATCCTGCAGAATGAAATTGACCATCGCCGCTGAAATGCCGAGCCGTTCGGCGATGCGCTTCTGGCTCTGCTCTTCGAAGTAGTACTGCATGACCGCATCGCGCGTGCGCGATGGCAATCGGCGCATGGCGTCGCGCAGGCAGTTCGTCTGCTCCTGCGCAATCGCGATGCGGTCCGGCGAGTTCGTGTCGAGCGGCGCGTCTTGCTCGCCGGCCTCGGCGGTAAAGAGACGTTTCTCGAATTGCTGGCGCCGGTAGCTGTCCAGCGCGAGGTTGCGCACCACGCGGCTGACGTAGCTCGCCTCGCAACGCAGCACGTCGGTGCACGGATCCTGGCAAAGCTTGAGGAACGCATCGTGCACCACGTCCTCGGCCTGACAAGGACAGCCCAGGATTCGTGCGGCAACCCCAAGCAGGTTGCGCCGCTGGTTGATGAAGACGCGAGACACCGCGGCGGAGGACGCTTGCCGGGGGCTGGCTGGGGGCGTGCGATCGTCGATCACTGTCATGTGAACTCCATGGATATGGCCATGCGTCCACCGACACCGCAGGTGGACCGTTCTTCAACGAGCGGCTCATGCTAATGCAAATGCGAATCGTTCTTAATAAAACCTTCCGGCAGGCAGGGTCACAGCCGGTGAATTTTCAATACAGAGTTAAACGATGCGATATCGCCGGCTAGCGGGGATTCCCGAGATTCCGGGCATTCCGCGCCGGCACGGTCAATGACGGACGAGGCAAAGATCTCGCGTGCATGCCTTACGCGTGGTTTGTAAAAGCTTGCGCGGATATGCCTGATCGTCTCCATGATTGCGTCGCTTAAGGCCGTTGATTTGCACGCCGCAGCGCGCTCGCGTCACAAGATGCCATCGGCACGGCTTTCGCTTGACAGTCCCTGGACAGACCGTCTTTGGACAGTCCTTGCAGGTCGGCGTCGATGCCGTCGCCGGCTGATTGCATCCGCTGTATGGCATCAGGAGGCAGATCATGAAATCGATTCGAATGTTGAGCGTTCTCGCTGCCGGGGCGATGGCGGTGATGTCGCTGTCGGCAGTGGCGCAGACGACCCCGGGCCCGCGCGACCCCTACACGCAGGGCGGTGCGACGGGCGTCACGACAACCAATCCGAACGCTGGCAGTGCGCGTGCCGGCGACAAGTTCGATCCCTACACGCAGGGCGCCGCGCAACCCGCTACGCGGCGGGACCTCGCGCCACAGCCGCAGTCCTATGAACTGGTGCCGCCGACGCAACAACCGGGCCCGGGATCGACAATGGGTCAGCCGATGAGCGGCCGTGCGGACGGCACGATGATCTATCGCGGTGACATGCGATGGGGTGCCCCGAATCTCGGGCAGCGGGTGGGCATCACCAACCGGTTCCTCGACGGCGCTTGATGTCGTTGTGCTGCGTTCGCGTACGCAGCGTGCGCCGAGCGTGGGCGCCTTGATGGGGGCGCTCAACGTGGGGCGCTCAACGCGGCACGGCTAGCCACGAAGCCCCGCGTTGCCACGTGCAAGGTGGGGCTTATGTCTGACTCATTGCATCGAGCCGGCGACCCGGGTTTCACTCGTGACTAAAACGCCACATCTTGCTCGCCTCGCTGGCCGCACGTGCATGCTTCGCGGATGTCGTGCGTCGAGCATGTCCGGTGCACTGGAAACACTGTTCGGGCAGATGCCTTCGCCCATGCGGCGCCGCCGCTAATATGCGGTTCTCGCGGATGTATATGCGTTAATGCGGCGAAGTATTTCGCTTGATTACACGGCAATTCCGTACATCCCGATTCTTCTCCAAACTGGTAGCATGACGCGCAGGCGGTGTTGCGGCCATTGAACTGTTACTGCAGGGCTGGCTCCAATGCTGCATTGCCGCAGAACGGCAACGGCTTTCCCGGAGGAGGGAGTTGTTTGCACGCGCCGATGTTCCTGCTCGCAAACATCGGCGCCGTCCTGGCTGCAAACATTACCGTGCAGGCCGTCGCCAGCAAGATTCGGGGAAACCGATTATTGTGGCGACCGGCGAGACGATGCCCACACCAGATCGGTGCACGTGCTCGCGCGGAGAACGGTAATACCCAGAATTTATGATCGTGCAGGACATTTCAGACAAACGGGGAGCAGGGGGTGTCCATCGGCCACCCTGCGGCCGGACGCGCGCGCGGCGCGGCTGGCAATGCGTTTCCTCCAGGCCAGTTGACTGGCGAAAGCAGGGGCTCATGGCGACAATCCGCTGACACCCAATGACCGATTTGTGCCGGGAACCAGGCACGCCAATTGCGTCCACGCGCTTTCGCCGTGGCGCCCTCCTGACTGCGCGTCAGGACACTCCATTCCGTCTCACCCTCGAGGAAATCGCTATGCAACCAACGCGCGCCAGACGTGCTTTGCTTCCAGGCATGCTGGCCATTGCCGTGGTACTCGCTGCCTGCGGCAAGGACAACAAGCCGCCCGCGGCCCAGACGCCCGAAGTCAAGGTCGTGACATTGAAGGACGAAACGGTCACGCTGGACACCTCCCTGCCGGGCCGGACCTCGCCATACCGGATTGCCGAGGTTCGACCGCAGGTGGACGGCATCATCCTGAAGCGCCTGTTCGTGGAAGGCAGCGATGTCAGGCAAGGGCAGCAGCTCTACCAGATCGATCCCTCCACCTATGAGGCAACGGCCAAGAGCGCGGAAGCCACGCTGGAGTCCTCGCGCCTGCTGGCGCAGCGCTACGGCAAGCTTGTGGGCGAGGAAGCGGTCAGCAAGCAGCAGCATGACGAAGCCAAGGCTGCCTTCCTGCAGGCCCAGGCCGCGGTGGATCGCGCCCGGATCAATCTGCGCTACACCAAGGTGCTGTCACCGATTTCGGGCCGCATCGGCCGCTCGCTGGTGACCGAAGGTGCGCTGGCGACCAATGGGCAGGCCACCGCGCTGGCCACGGTGCAGCAGCTGGACCCGATCTACGTGGATGTGACGCAGCCTTCCACGGCCATCCTCCGCCTGCGCCGCGAACTGGCCAACGGCCAGTTGCAGAGCGCGGGCGCCAATGCGGCCCGGGTCAGCCTGGTGCTGGAAGACGGCAGCACGTACGCGGAGGCCGGCCGCCTCGAGTTCTCGGAAGTGGCCGTCGACCAGGGCACCGGGTCCGTGACGCTGCGCGCCGTGTTTCCCAACCCGCGTCATGAGCTGCTGCCGGGGATGTTCGTTCACGCGCGCCTGGCGGAAGGCGTCAAGACGTCGGCCATCCTGGCCCCGCAGCGCGGCGTGACGCGCGACCTGAAGGGCCAGGCCACGGCGCTGGTGGTCAATGGCGGCAATGAAGTCGAACTGCGCGTCATCAAGACCGACCGCACGGTTGGCGACAAGTGGCTCGTGACCGATGGCCTCAAGGCCGGCGACCGCGTGATCATCGAGGGACTCCAGTTCGTCCGCCCGGGCGCCAAGGTGAAGGCTACCGAAGCCACCACCACCGCTGCCGCGCCGGCCCCCGCTTCGGCACCCGCCGCCGCTTCCGCGCCTGCCGCGGCCAAGTCCTGACCGGGACCGACGCATGAGGTATTGCCATGTCTAACTTCTTCATCGACCGGCCGATCTTCGCCTGGGTGATTGCGCTGGTCATCATGCTGGCCGGCGCGCTGTCCATCCGGTCGCTGCCGGTCAACCAGTACCCGGCCATCGCGCCGCCGACCATCGCCATCTCCGTGACCTACCCCGGTGCCTCCGCGCAAACGGTGCAGGACACGGTGGTGCAGGTCATCGAGCAACAGCTCAACGGCCTGGACCGGCTGCGCTACATTTCGTCGGAGTCCAACTCCGACGGCACCATGACCATCACCGTGACGTTCGAGCAGGGCACCAGCCCGGACATCGCCCAGGTGCAGGTCCAGAACAAGCTCGCGCTGGCCACACCACTGCTGCCGCAGGAAGTCCAGCAACAGGGCATTCGTGTGACCAAGTCCGTGCGTAACTTCCTGGTCATCGTCGGCCTGGTCTCGACCGACCCCAACATGACCCGGGAGGACTTGTCGAACTACATCGTCTCCAACATCCAGGATCCGCTCTCCCGTACCGCGGGCGTGGGCGACTTCCAGGTGTTCGGTTCGCAGTACGCGATGCGGATCTGGCTCGATCCGGCCCGGCTCAACAGCTACCAGCTCGCGCCGCTCGACGTGAGCAATGCGATCAAGGCGCAGAACGTGCAGGTGGCGTCCGGCCAGCTGGGTGGCCTGCCGGCCGTGCGCGGGCAGCAGCTCAATGCGACCGTGATCGGCAAGACCCGGCTCCAGACGGCCGAACAGTTCGGCAACATCCTGCTGAAGGTCAATCCGGACGGCTCGCAGGTGCGCCTGAAGGATGTGGCCGATGTGGGGCTGGGCGGGCAGGACTACAACATCAACGCCCAGTACAACGGCCGTCCGGCATCCGGTATCGCCATCCGCCTGGCCTCCGGCGCCAACGCGCTGGATACGGTCAGGAACATCCGCAACACGCTGTCGCAGCTGGAGCCGACATTCCCGGCCGGCGTGCAGGTGGTCTTCCCGTATGACACCACGCCGGTGATTGCCGACTCCATCCAGGAGGTGGTGAAGACGCTGCTGGAAGCCATCGTGCTGGTGTTCCTGGTGATGTACCTCTTCCTGCAGAACTTCCGTGCCACGCTGATCCCGACGATCGCCGTGCCGGTGGTGCTGCTGGGCACCTTCGGCGTGCTGGCCGCGTTTGGCTACTCGATCAACACGCTGACGATGTTCGGGATGGTGCTGGCCATCGGCCTGCTGGTGGACGACGCCATCGTGGTGGTCGAAAACGTCGAGCGGGTGATGGCGGAGGAGGGGCTGGGGCCCAGAGAGGCCGCCCGGAAATCCATGGGGCAGATCCAGGGTGCACTGGTTGGCATCGCACTGGTGCTGTCCGCCGTGTTCCTGCCGATGGCCTTCTTCGGGGGTTCCACCGGCGTGATCTACCGGCAGTTCTCGATCACGATCGTCTCCGCCATGGTGCTGTCCGTGCTGGTGGCCCTGATCCTGACCCCGGCGCTGTGTGCGACGATGCTCAAGCCGATCGAGAAGGGCGACCACGGCGAACACAAGCAGGGCTTCTTCGGCTGGTTCAACCGCGGCTTCATCCGCTCCACCCAGCGCTACGAAAAGAGCGTGGTGGGCATCCTGAAGCGCCGCTCGCCGTTCCTGATCCTCTATGTGCTGATCGTCGTGGCGATGGGCTTCCTGTTCACGCGGATTCCCACCTCGTTCCTGCCGGAAGAAGACCAGGGCGTGCTGTATGCCCAGGTGCAGACCCCGGCGGGATCGTCGGCGGAGCGCACGCAGGCCGTGCTCGACCAGATGCGCAACTACCTGCTGAACGACGAAGGCAAGATCGTCAGCTCGCTCTTTACCGTGAACGGCTTCAACTTTGCCGGCCGCGGGCAGAGCTCGGGTCTCGCGTTCATCCTGCTCAGGCCGTTCAAGGATCGCGAGGGCGATGCGACCAGCGTGTTCGACCTGACCAAGCGGGCGCAGGCCAAGTTCAGCACGTTCCGGGACTCGCTGGCGTTCGCGTTCGCACCACCCGCCGTGCAGGAACTCGGCAATGCCACCGGCTTCGATTTCTACATGCAGGACCAGGCCGGCCTGGGGCATGACGCATTGATGGAAGCGCGCAACAAGTTCCTGCAGCTTGCGGCCAAGGACCCCGTGCTGCAACGCGTGCGGCCCAACGGCCTGAACGACGAACCCCAGTACCTGCTGGATATCGACGACGAGCGTGCGCGTGCGCTGGGCATCTCGCTGGCGGACATCAACAGCACGGTGTCGATTGCCTGGGGTTCCAGCTACGTGAACGACTTCATCGACCGCGGCCGCGTGAAGCGGGTCTACCTGCAAGGCCGGCCGAATGCGCGCATGAGCCCGGAGGATCTCAACAAGTGGTTCGTGCGGAACGACAAGGGCGAGATGGTGCCGTTCTCCACGTTCGCGACCGGCAAGTGGAGCTATGGCTCGCCCAAGCTCCAGCGCTACAACGGCGTGCCGGCGGTGGAAATCCTCGGTGAACCGGCCCCTGGCCGCAGCTCGGGCGAGGCCATGCGCGCGGTGGAGGAGATCATGAAGCAGATGCCACCGGGTATTGCGTACTCCTGGACCGGGCTGTCGTTTGAAGAACGGCTGTCCGGCTCGCAGGCGCCGGCGCTCTACGCGCTGTCGCTGCTGGTGGTGTTCCTCTGCCTGGCCGCGCTCTACGAGAGCTGGTCGATTCCGTTCTCCGTGATGCTGGTGGTGCCGCTCGGCGTGATCGGCGCGCTGCTGGCGACGATCGCGCGCGGGCTGTCCAATGACGTGTTCTTCCAGGTGGGTCTGCTGACGACGGTTGGCTTGTCGGCAAAGAACGCCATCCTGATCGTGGAGTTCGCCAAGGACCTGCACGAGCAAGGCAAGAGCCTGGTCGACGCAGCGGTGGAAGCGTGCCGCATGCGCTTGCGGCCGATCATCATGACGTCGCTGGCCTTCATGCTCGGTGTGTTCCCGCTGGCCGTGTCGCAGGGCGCTGGTGCGGGTAGCCAGCACGCGATCGGCACAGGCGTGATCGGCGGCATGATCACGGCGACGGTGCTCGCCATTTTCTGGGTGCCGCTGTTCTTCGTGGTGGTGAACGCGATCAAGGAGCGGCGCCACAAGCCGGATTCGTCCTCCCTCGAAACGGGAGCACAAACATGAGAAAAACCATCCTTTGCCTGGCCGCAGCCGCCGCGTTGACGGGCTGCAGCCTGATTCCTAACTACGAGCGGCCGGCTGCGCCCGTGGACGCCGCCTACCCGCAAGGCGATGCCTATCCGGTGGCCACGGCCGACGGGCAGGCATTGTCGGCGGTGGAACTGGGATGGCGCGATTACTTTGCCGATCCGCGCCTGCGCCGCCTGATCGAACTGGCGCTGGAGAACAATCGGGATCTGCGCGTGGCCGTGCTGAACATGGACGCCTATCGCGCCCAGTACCGCATCCAGCGCGCGGATCTGTTCCCCGATGTGGGCGTGGCGGCGGCGGGCACGCGCCAGCGTGTGCCTGCGGACCTGTCGACGACGGGCCAGCGCCTGATCAGCAGCCAGTACGGCATCTCGCTGGGCACCACGGCGTGGGAGATCGACCTGTTCGGTCGCCTGCGCAGCCTGAGCGAAGCCGCGCTGGAACAGTACTTCGCCAGCACGGAAGCGCAACGCAGTACGCATATCGCGCTGGTCGCCAGCGTCGCCAATGCCTACCTGACGCTGCGCGCGGACCAGGCGCAGCTGACGCTGACACGCGAAACGCTCGGCACATATGAGCGCACATACAACCTGACGCGACGCAGCTACGAGGAAGGCATCGCTTCGCGGCTGGATCTGCGCCAGTCGCAGACGCAGGTCGAGAACGCGCGGGCGTCGCTGTCGCGCTACACGCGTCTGGCGGCGCAGGACGTCAATGCGCTGACGCTGCTGCTGGGTACGGGGATACCGGCGGATCTGCCGGAAGGTCTGGCCCTCGATCAGAAGATCGTGGCCGACGTGCCGGCTGGCATGCCGTCGGATCTGCTGCAGAACCGGCCGGACATCCTGGCGGCGGAACATCGGCTGAAGTCGGCCAATGCCGATATCGGTGCGGCGCGCGCGGCGTTCTTTCCGCGCATCACGCTGACCGCGTCGGCGGGCACGGCCAGCCGCCAGTTGTCGGGTTTGTTCGACGCGGGGTCGGGGACGTGGCTGTTCTCGCCGCAGATCAACCTGCCGATCTTCACGGCGGGCAGCCTGCGTGCAAGCCTGGACTACGCCAGGATCCAGAAGGACATCAACGTGGCCACGTACGAGCGCACGGTCCAGTCGGCGTTTCGCGAAGTGGCGGACGGCCTGGCCGCGCGCGGGACATACACGGATCAGTTGCAGGCGCAGTTGCGTTTGGTCGAAGCCAGCCAGGATTACTTCAGGCTGGCCGAGGGTCGATACCGCACGGGCGTGGACAACTATCTGACGCTGCTCGACGCCCAACGTCAGTTGTATGCCCAGCAGCAGGTGTTGATCGACAGCCGGCTCAACCAGCTGACCAGCGAGGTCAACCTGTACAAGGCGCTGGGTGGCGGCTGGAATGACGTCTCGGGTGCGGCGGGGACCCCTGGCGAACCCAACGGCGCCGCCGGCAACAGCACCAGTGGCATGGGTAACAAGGGCGCCACCCCAGCGTCCTGATGGGCGGATTGCGCTGATCGCATCGATCGGCCGGATGGTCGAGATGATGTGAGAAGAGGGAAAAGGGAAGCAAATGAAACGGAGGCCGCGGTTTGTGGCCTCCGTTTTTTTTGCCCGCGCCCGCACGGCCAGCAGCCCATGGGGGCCACTACCGCGAAGGCGGCGTCTGATGATGCGGATGTGTGCGCTTTCGTCTCAACGCACGGCGGTCGTCAGAACTGATGCCGCATGCCGAGCATGACGCCGACGCGTGTGGTGGAGTCGTCGTCGAGCACAGGTGTGCCGGCCCAGTATTCGGTCTCTCGCCCGACCGCGCCGTCGCGCGCGTAGACGACATCGGCTTCCAGATAGAGGCTGGTTCGCCTGGAGAGCGCGTAGTCCGCCACCAGTGCAACGCTGTCGGCGCTGCCACTGCCGAGCGCGATCGGTACGACCTGGGATTTCGTGGTCACGTCGCCGCTCTGCTGGTAGCGGTAGTACGCGCCCGACAGATGCAAGGCCGGCGTGAGTTGATAGCCGAGGCCGACGAAGGACATGCCAAAGCGCGCATCGCTCGCCGATTCGCGCTGACCCATGTGGCCGAGATACGTGGTGGCCTTGCCGAAGGCGTACGATCCGCCGACCGAGTAATTGCGCAGCGTGTTGGCCCCATCGGCGCTCTGGCGTTGGTCATAAGCCACGCCGAGTGCCAGCGCGCCCTGCTGGTACTTCACGCCGCCGCCCAGCGTCGTGCCGCGGCTGGCGTTGCCGGGTTGCTCGCCGAGGCCATAGTCCAGTTGCACGGTGACCGGGCCGAGGGTGTGCTGATAGACGACGCTGTTGCTGACGCGGTAGTCCTGGAAGAAGATGTCGCCGCCGATGTAGAGCGGATCGGACCAGTAGTTACCGAGACCCTGGGCAAGAGGGTTGAACGCCCAGCCCACGTTATTGAGCGCGTTGTACTGGCGCCCGAACGTCAGGTTGCCCCAGTCGCCCGACAACCCCACCCAGCCTTCGCGCGCGAACAGGCCGTTGTAGGCGATGCGCCCGTCATCCGGGCCGAAGCCGCTTTCAAGCTTGAAGATTGCCTTGTTGCCGCCCCCCAGATCCTCGCTCCCTCGCAGCCCCCAGTGGCTGCCGGCCAGACCGCCGGAGACGAGGGCGGCCTGGTCGTTATGGCGTCCATCGAGGTTGGACGTATAGCGCACGGCCGTGCTGACGACGCCATAGAGCGTCACACCCGAATTGGCGTGAGCGGCGATGGGGGAGAGCCCGGTAACAAGCATCCCGACTGCAAGCAGGCTTCCGCTGGCAGACTTCTTCATAAAACATTCCTCCGGAAAAACAAATCCGCCGGCGTGCGCGGGCGGCGTGGGCTCAGGCAAGCGCCTGAGTAACTCAAGGCCTGCGCGGACGCTTCGAAAAGGTCGCGCAGGCCGTTGCCCGGGGCGCACGCCGCAAGCGGCGCGGGCCCTGAACGAGGGGCGAAGCTGGCGGGGGTGTTCAGCTTGGGAGGAGGGGCCCGACGGCGCTCCATGAGTCCGCTATGGAGGGAAGGGCGGAAATGCGATTTGGGGTCGATGACCACTGGCGAGGTGTCCGCCGACGCCCTCCGCGGCATGGCGAGGGTGGTCGGCGTCACGTTCAGGGCAGGCAACTGGCCGAATCCGGCGCAGCGGACCGGCATGATCTGCTCCAGCGGTGCACAGCCTGAGGCCGTGCGAGGGGTTGATGAGTCAGCGCTTTATTCAGGATGGGGAGCTAGTCGAGTGGCCTCGGCGCCATCCAAAAGCTGGCTCTCACTATCCACGTCTCCCGCTTTCCAGCGCTTTGCCGACCGTCAAAAAACTCCGGCAATCCGCCGCCCCTCGCCTATAATCATTGACTACGCAACTATTGATCGGACAATAAAATGCCTTCCGATTCGCACGAAGAGCCGAGCGCGACACCAGGCGTCCGGAGCGGACAAGTCCTGCCGTTTCGCGAATCCTTGCTGGCGATGTTGGGTATTGCCTTTGTCGTGATGCTGGTCGCGCTGGACCAGACTGTCGTCGGCACTGCGTTGCCGACGGTCGTGGCGGAACTTCAGGGCTTCGAGTACTACGCGTGGGTCGCCACCGCCTACCTGCTGACCTCCGTCATCACGGTGCCGATCTTCGGGCGTCTGGGCGATTACTACGGGCGCAAGCCCTTCGTGCTGGCGTCGATCATTGTTTTCATCACCGCTTCCGCGCTATGCGGGATGGCAAGCAGCATGCCTTTCCTGGTCGCGGCGCGCGCGTTGCAGGGTATTGGCGGCGGCATGCTGGTAGGTACGGCGTTTGCCTGCATTCCCGACCTGTTTCCTGATGCCCACGTCCGCCTTCGCTGGCAGGTGATGATGAGCACGGCGTTCGGGCTGGCCAATGCGGTGGGGCCCTCCCTCGGTGGCGTACTGACCGAATGGTATGGCTGGCGCGCGGTGTTCTATGTCAACCTGCCCGTCGGCATGCTTGGTCTCTGGTTTGCCTGGCGCTACCTGCCGCATCTGCGCCAGCAGACTCATACGGAGCGCGCCCGTGTGGACTGGCTGGGTGCGCTGCTGATCGCGCTGGGCCTGGGCAGCCTGCAGCTTTCCGTCGAATGGTTGCCGGACCGCGGGCTCGGCGTCGTCACGATTGGCCTGCTCGTTCTGTCAGTGGCCGCGTTCGTGGCACTGTGGCAATGGTCGCGCCGATCGGCCAATCCGATCCTGCCGCTTGACATGTTCCGCAATCCGGGTTTGGCACCGTTGTTTGTGCTGGCGGTGCTGGCGGGCTTTGCGATGTTCGCGTTGCTGCTCTACGCGCCGCTGCTGTTCCAGGGCGGGTTTGGCTATTCGCCGAAGGAGGCCGGCTTGCTGGTGACGCCGCTGGTGGTGTGTATTACGGTGGGCAGCATTCTCAATGGCCGCATCATCACGCGCATTCCGCAGCCAAACAGCATGCTCTACGCCGGGTTTGCCTTGCTGGCACTGGCATGCCTCGGCTTGTCGCAAGCCACGCGTGGCATGCATCACAACCTGCTGCTGGGCATCATGCTGCTGGGCGGGCTGGGGCTCGGGTTCATCATGCCCAACCTCACGGTGTTCGCGCAGCAGACCGCGGGCCGCGCTCACCTCGGCATCGCCACGGCCATGCTGCAATCGCTGCGGATGGTCGGCGGGATGGTGGGGACTGCGCTGGTCGGCACACTGGTGACCCGTAGCTACACGACGGGCGTGGAGGCGTCACTCGCTGCGGCTCATGCGAGCGAATGGGCGAGCAAGATGACCGACCCGCAAATTCTGATCGATAAGGCGGCGCAGGCCGAATTGCTGACTAACCTGCAGCAGGCAGGGCACAATGGAGCCCTGCTGCTGGAACAGGCGCGGGTGTCGCTGGTGGGTGCCATCCACATCGGCCTGGTGCTGGCAGCGATGGCGGCCCTGCTGGGCATCTGGCGCGCACGCCGCGTGCCGCCGGTGAAACTAGTGCGGGTCCATGAGCCCGTGATGGCCGCAGACTGACGACTGCCGCGCGGATGATGGCATCCGCCTACAGGAGATTGAAGTGGAACTGGAGCGACAAAGCCTGGCCGTACTGCAGCAGTTTGGACGGACCTACCGGGCCTATGCGTCCGCCTTCGAACAACGCATCGGTCATCCGCTGCCGCGCTGGCGGATCCTGTTCGCCTTGTATGGCCACGAAGGCCCCATCGCGCAGAAGCCACTGGCAGATCGTGTCGGGATGGATCCTGGCGCGCTCACGCGACAACTGAAGTCGCTGCAGGAACTTGGCTGGATCGAACGCACGACCAGTGAGCGCGACAACCGCATGACCAATGTCACGCTGACCGCGCTCGGCCGCGAGATCGTCGACCAGGCCATGCCGCGCCGCTCGGCATTTCTTCAGGACGTGCTGGCCAATGTGTCGGAGACGACCATGCACAATCTGTCCAAGGGCCTCGCGCAGCTCGAAACCGGCATTGCCGACGCGGCCGCCCGCACGCTGGCGGAACGCGACGCCGCCTGAGCGTCGCCTGCTCCGCTGGCCAGGACCGCTTCGCTTCATTCTGAAACAACCTCCAGGTGGCATCGTAAGCTGCCACTTGGGTTGCCCCCTGAAGTTGTCCCCTGAAGTTGTCCGGGAAATTCCCTTTGGCTTCCCCCCGAGGCTGCACCAGCCCCGCTACGCAGTCGGCCCGCCAAGCAGTGCCGCAATGGCCTGCGGGTTCGACGCAAAGTACAGGTGCACGTAGGATGCCGTAAGCGTCCCCACGCGGTAGATCGCTTCGCCCTGGCCGCCATCGCGCGGCGATACGGCATATGCGGTCGGCATCAGCGAAGACTGCGTTTGCGAGTAGTGGAACGTGTGGCCGCGGATTGCGTCGCCGGGCAGACCCGGCAGCGTGACTGCCTGATGCCCGATCGCCGCCAGCCGGCGCTGCATCGTCACCGTCCCCGGCAGCAGGCCCGCCATGTCATGGGCAACTCCGTCCTTGTCGACTAACGTGTCGAACAGAGCCATCATGCCGCCGCATTCCGCCAGGATCGGCAGGCCTTGGGCATGGGCCTCGCGCAGGGCGCCGAGCATGGCGACGTTTGCCGCCAGCGTGGTGCCATGCAGTTCAGGATAGCCGCCCGGCAGCCACAGCGCGTCGCAGGCCGGCAGCGCGGCGTCGCGCAACGGTGAGAACCAGGCGATTTGCGCGCCGAGTGCCGACAGCGTTTCCACATTGGCTGGATAGATGAAGCGGAATGCGTCATCCCTAGCTATCGCGATGGTCTTGCCGGCCAGCAGGCGAGTTGGCGCAGGCGTGGACACAGGCTGGCCAAACGCTACCGGCGGCGGCAATTGCGATACAGGCAGTTCGGCCAGCCCATCGGCAAGTCGATCGAGCCGCGTCATCAGGTCCGGCAGTTCATCGGCGCTGAACAGTCCCAGGTGCCGCTCGGGCAGGGCGGCGGAGGCATCGCGCGGCAACGCACCGCTCCACGCGATATCCGGCGGCAGGCTGCCGCGCAACATGTCGGCATGACGCCCGGTGCCCACGCCGTTGGCCAGGACTTGCATGGCGCGGAACGGCTGGCCGTAGTGCGCCAGGCCATAGGCCAGCGCGCCAAACGTCTGGGCCATCGCCCCGGCCTGGATCACCGCCAGCACCGGGAGCCCGAACAGCCGGGCCACGTCGGCGCTGCTCGGCGTGCCGTCATGTAGCCCCATCACGCCTTCCACCAGGATCAAGTCGGCCGATTGCGCGGCGGCGGCCAGCCTTGCGCGGGCGTCAGCCTCGCCGGTCATCCAGAGGTCGATCGAGTCGACCGGTGCCCCGCTGGCGGCCGCGAGCAGCGTGGGGTCGAGGAAATCGGGCCCGGTCTTGAAGACGCGCACGACGCGCCCCTGGCGGGCGTGAAGTCTGGCCAGCGCGGCCGTCACGGTGGTCTTGCCCTGGCCCGAGGCGGGCGCGGCCACGAGCAGCGCGGGCACGGCGCGGCCTTCGGGCATCGAGTCGGCGGAAGTGAGAGGAAGGTCTGCAGGCATGTCGGAATTCGTTCCGGATGGCCGGGTGGCCAGCCGGCGCCGACGATTATAGCGATCGCGGGACATCGCGTTCAGCCCAGTGGCAGCACCACGCCTTGCAGCGCGGCGCACGCGAACAACTCGCGATCGTTGCTGACCCCGAGCTTATGCATGGCGCAATTTTTCTGTCTGCTGATGGTCTTGACGCTGCGGCACAGCGTGCCGGCGATCTCCGTCACCGTGCGGCCAGTCAGGTAGAGCCGCAGCACTTCCATTTCGCGAGCGGACAAGCGCCGGATGCCATTGCGGCCGCAGGGCAACATGGTGTGCGTATCGGTGGGTGCAAGCGCTCGCAGGGCCGACTTGCCGACATAGGTAAACCCACGTTGGGCACGGACGATGGCGGTCACCACCTCGGACAGCGGGCAGTCCTTGAGTAACAGGCCGTGCACGCGCGTATCCAGGATCGTGCGCAGCACGAGTGGATTGGTGATCATGGTCAACACCACTACCGAAAGCGTCGGATAACGGCGCCGTAGCCCGGTGAGCAGGCGCACGCCATCCAGTTCCGCTGGCCCCGGCATGTGGTAGTCCGTCACCACAACGTCGGGGCGAAGAATTTCCACCTGCTGCTGCAACTCCGTCGCGCCCGCGACTTCCCCGCAGACTTCCCAGCCGGTCTGTGTCTGCAGTCTGGCACGGATCGCCGCCGTAATAACGGGGTGGTCGTCGGCCAGCAAAATCCTCAATGTCATCCGGTGACTCCTGTACACGTAGATCCGATTTGGCCTCAACTGACGTCAAAAAAGCGCCGCACGCGGGAGGGGCGTGCGGCGCAAACACGCAGCAACTGCGCGCATGCATGCTCACGAACCAAACGGGAGACAATCCGGAGCACGGCAATGCCCGGCGAGATTAATGCGCGGCGAATCGGAACGGAGTGAGAGGATTCGCAAAATGCATCACGACTTGCAATGCAAATCCGCAGACATGCGTGGTCAGGCTCCGCGGAGGCAATGCAGCGGGGCCTGACGGCTAGCTTCGGAGGAGGTGGCGATCAGGCGAGCGCCAGGCGCCGCGGCCCCGGGCGGGCATGCCGGCGACCGTCAATGGCCTTGAGCGGGTCGCGCAAGACCGCCGTTCCGACATCCATGATGTCGCGCAACGCGGCACTGTCCGGCGTGTGCTCCGGCATCCAGAAATGCAGCGCGGCCCAACTGGGAAAATTGCTGGGCGGCGGCAGCAGGCGCGTCTTGCGGTCGCGCGTGACCAGTGGCACGTTGAAATCGAGCACCGGGCAGATGCCGCCGGCCGAATGCAGCAGCGTGATCTGTGTGTGCCACGATGGCACGACTGTTTCGCGATGGCCCGGAGTGTTGGCCTGGCGGGCCAGGAAGGTATGCAGCGGGCTGCTGGCCTCGCAATCTTCCTGCAGCAGGATCCAGTCGCTTTCCGAGTCGTCGTTGCCGCTGACGCGGGCGGCGCTGACCAGCCGTCGCGGCGTGGCCAGTATGCTGTGCGGGATGACGCCTTCCGGCACGTTGGCGCCATCGACGACGAACGCGCAATCCAGTTCGCCATTATCCAGGTTGGCCGCAAGCGTCGCGCCTGCAATAACCGGTCTCGTAATGAAACTGTCGTGCGGAAACTGCTCGCAGAGCGCGGTGAGGATTTCGGTGATGACCGGGTCGCCGATCGACGACGAGAAGCCGATGGAAATCCGGCGACGCCCGCTCGTGTCATGGCTGGCGCAGGTGTCATGCGGGCGTACCAGCAGGTTCCATTTGGCCAGGATCTGGCGCGCGGTTTGTTCGAGCCGCAGCGCATGCGGCGTGGGTTCCAGCGTGCCGTTGCGTTTGACGAACAGGGCATCGCCGGTAATCTCCCGCAATCGTGCGAGGCTATAGGCCACCGTGGGCACGCGGCCCTGGGTGCAGGCCGCGACGGCATTGAGGTCGCGGTACTCCATCAGGAGAACAAAAACGTGCAAAAGCTTGGTGCTGACGTGCCGCATGCTGACTTCTCCCGATCCATGACATTTTTTTTGTCTTTGTTCTTGTTAGTGATGCAAGACAATCGCAACCTCTTGCAACCTTTGAGGCCGGCACACGCGAAACGCAGTGCGCCTTACGGCGGTCGATGCTTGAGACTGCTTGGGCGGGGGATTAGGTTTGCCCGGGTCACTGATCAAACTGGCAAGCTACATGACGCAACAGGGCGACTGATATCGCACATTGCGGCAGTGCTTCCTCTGCCTTCAGGCCGGTACGTGGCGGCGGCTCGCTGTTCATCACCTGTATTTGCCAGTCAGGTGTGGTGCCGTCGGGACGCCTGTCTGCAAATACCGGGTGGCGTGCTTTGCAGGCGTTTCGAAATTTAGTTGATGCCGAGGAATCTTAATACAACATCTTAAGAACTACTAGGAACGTGGTTCGAATTCTTGCAATTCGATGAGATCCAACGCTACTTTGTCCGGACAAGAAGACAACGCCGAAACCCGCTTGCCGCAAAGGAATATGGGCGTCGATGTCACATGTCGTACGTCATTCGAAAGCAATCGACGTGTGCAATTTGCGGTTTAATGCGATTGTTTTTTGCTGGCCTCGCAATCGGTTTTTTCCAAATTGGAGTGACAAAATTTACGTGCTCCGATTGCGTCGATGAGGCTCTTGCACGGCCCGCGCCACGTCGATCCGTCAGCGCATTTTCGCTGCGCTTGAACGACGCTTTCGGCGGCTCCAGAGAACGTCCCCTTGCAACGCGCCAGGCAGTTTCTTCGCTCATCCCTTGGCAGCTTCCTGGTCGCGTTTTCGAAAGTGCCGCAGATGCGCTTCCTCCAACGCACCCGCGGATGAATCCATGCGCCACGCGTATCGGCGCGCGCATCCCAAATGCCCTTCACGGTGCCTTGCCGAGCTGGCTGGAATCTCCGCTCAATTTGCTTAACTCGCGCCGCGAAGACACTGAATTGCCTTTTGCGCGAGCCGTAGGCTAACGTACGGCAAGGTCGGCAGGCCAGCGCGCCCGCCGCGCGGGCACTCGGCGAGCGGAGGCAAGGGTGTGAACAGACGCTATTCGGAAGAGCAGATCCGCATGTATCTGGCCGAGGCCGCCAATGGCGTGCCCGTGCGGGAGCTCTGCGCGCGATATGGCTTCAGCGATGCATCCTTCTACGGGTGGCGCGCGAAGTATGGTTCGCCGCGCCAGGCGGATGCACCCGATGGACGGCGGATCCGGCAGCTTCAGGAGGAGAACGCACGCCTGAAGAGTATGCTTGCGGACGCGCTGCTCAAGCTGGAATTGCTGCGCAACCGTACCGGCCGCCACGGCAACGGCAAGGACCACTGACATCCGGTTCGTGGCCGGCGCCGTGCATACCGGGGTTTTTTTGCAGGCGCACCGTGCAGGCGATGCGTCGATTTCTGGAGTATTGGGTGAATAGGTTTTTTGCAGCATTGGGCGTGGCGCTGTGGCTCGGACTGTCCATGGGCCAGGCGGGGGCGGCGCCGCCGCTGGATCCGTCCACGCCGATGGTGGCCCCGCCGCCGCCGCGCATGCTCGATCCTGCCACGGCTACCGTGGAGGACACCGACGGCACGCTGAGTGCATCGCAGCGCCAGCGCTGCCAGTCGCTGTTGGACCAACTCAGCGCCTTGCCCAAGGGGCCGCAATGGTCGCAAGGCAAATCGACCGTCACCACTGCTGACGGCCGCACCTATTCCACGCTGGAGCGGGCACCGGATCGCAAGCGACTGGAAGAGGCCTATCGCCAGGAGTGCGCGCAGGCGAAGAAGTAAGCGCGCCGAGCCAGGGATTGTGTGCGGCCGACTGCGGGCAGAAGCGCAGTCGGCGAGCACGCTGAAGGCCACGGCGATCGCACGATGTCGACATTGACGTCAACCGCGACAACTACCTCGACGTGAACCAGACCGCCATGCCGGCTTGCCCTGGGTGCTCAGGGTGTCGCCCCCACGCTGGCGGAGTCGTGCCGGGAATAGCGACGGGAGGTCCCCGCTCGCTGCGGCGCCACAACCCCATCGGTAGACCATACAGGACAGGCACGAGGTGCAGGAGGAGGCACCGCTATCGGGCGAGTTCCGGGTCATTCCAGCGAATTCGTCTGGTGTTCATTTGCCCGCGTCCAGCATAAAAGCCAGCTAACGGCCTTTATCGCGAGCGGTTCTGCATTCTTTTGTGGTGCTGATGTGGGTGTTTTCGACCGACCCATCCGCTGCCCGGCGCCCGCACGCTGCAAGCCCGGAATTGTTTCAAATATTCATGTTGTGTCTTGCAGACAATACTGCCGATCTCGTCACGATGCCTGTGTTATGCTGCGTCGCACAACAAGGGAGGGGACCCGTTCCAAGACGAGCAGGAGTCTTCACATGGTCAAAAGCATGTCCACGGACTGGGAAGCGCAATTGCGACAAATCGGTCGCGCGCAATTCCGGACCGCAAAGCAATTCCGATCGTGGCTGGGGCGCCTGGATATGGCGCAACCGGCTACCCGCCGCTCCCGCAATCCCGCGGTCGGCGATCCCGCGCCAGGCGATTTGCCGGGCGCCTGGCAGTCCCACAGCCTCGGACTGGCGCCATTGCCGGGCGAACTCGTCCCGCAACTGTCGTATCGCCTCTATATTCCATCCCGCGCCAAGGGCGCATTACCGGTGGTGGTCATGCTGCACGGCTGCCACCAGACGCCGGAAGATCTGGCCGCCGGCACAGGCATGAATGCGCTGGCCGAGCGGGAGGGCTTTATCGTTGTCTACCCGCAGCAACCGCTGCGGCGATCCGTCCATCGTTGCTGGCAATGGTTTGATCTGGCCGCCGAGGAGGGCGGGCGCGAGGCCCAGGCCGTCGCGATGCTGATCGACGAACTGGCCGGCCGGCCGGACGTGCGGCCGGATGAAATCTACCTGGCGGGTTTGTCCGCAGGCGCCGCGATGGCGGCCGTGGTGGCGCTGCGCTATCCGCAGAAGGTGGCCGCCGTTGGCTTGCATTCCGGCGTGGTGATCGGCGCCGCCGATTCCCCGCGCGCGGGGCTCAAGGCCATGCAGCACGGGTCCACCGCCGAGCCCGCGTGGCTGCTGGATGCCGCCGGGGTGTCGCCTGGCGGTCCGGAAATGCCCGCGATCGTGGTGCACGGCATGGCCGACGACGCCGTGCATCCGGTCAACGGGCGCCAGCTGGCACGGCAGTTCCTGGCCTATAACCGGCTCGACGATCGCCTGGGCACGGCGGCGGCCAACGACGCCCCGCCGGTGCCGGACGGCGATTTCCGCGAAGCGCGCTTCGGCCGCTGGAATCGCGATCTCGTCCGGCTGGTCGAAGTGGCAGGGCTGGGCCACGCCTGGAGTGGTGGCGACGGCAAGATCCGCTATCACAGCGAGACCGGCCCGAACGCCAGCGAGCTGATGTGGCAGTTTTTCCGCCAGCATCGGCGCGCCGCGGCATAAATCGCAGGCAACAAAAAAACGGGGAAGGCTTCTGGCCTTCCCCGTTTTTGTTTGGACGCGCCCGTTAGGTCGCGGCCCTGTCAGCCGCGCGCGCGATTGCGCACAAACAGCGCGGTGATGATGCCGATCAGGCAGACGCCGACCACATAGTGCGCCGGCGCCAGCGGATCATTCTTCAGCATCAGCGTGACGACGACCGGCGTCAGGCCGCCGAAAATCGCGTAGGACATGTTGTACGAGAAGGACAGGCCCGAGAACCGGACCTGCGCCGGAAACGCGTGCACCAGCACGTAAGGCACCGCGCCGATGGTGCCGACGAAAAAGCCGGCCAGCGCGTAGAGCGGCAGCAGCAGGTCCGGGCGGGCGCCGATCATGGTGTACAGCGCGTAGGCCGTGGCGGCCAGCAGGATGCCGCCAGCGAACAGCGTGCGGCGCGCGCCGATGCGGTCGGCCAGCACGCCAGCCACCACGCAGCCGACCGACAGGCACAGCGTGGCCACACTGTTGGCCACCAGCGCCGTGCGGCCGTCAAAGCCGTACAGCTTCTGCAGGAACGTCGGCGTCATCAGGATCACCACGACGATACCGGCGGACAGCATCCAGGTCAGCAGCATCGACACCAGCACCGCGCCGCGATGATCGCGCACGACGGACTTCAGCGGCATTTCCTCGGCCAGCGCCTTGCGTTGCTGGAGCTCGGCGAACACCGGAGTCTCATGCAGCCAGCGGCGCAGGTACATCGAGCCGATGCCAAACACGCCGCCCAGCAGGAACGGCACGCGCCAGCCATAGTCCGCCAGCTCCGCCGGGGTGAAGACGGTGTTGATACCCGTCGCCACCAGCGAGCCCAGCAGGATGCCGGCCGTCAGGCCCGCGGTCAGCGTGCCGCAGGCATAGCCGATATGGCGATTGGGCACGTGTTCCGAGACGAACACCCATGCGCCGGGGACTTCGCCACCGACCGCCGCGCCTTGCAGGATGCGCAGCAGCAGCAGCGCCACGGGGGCCAGCAGGCCGATCGCATGATAGGTGGGCAGCAATCCCATCAGCAGCGTCGGCACGGACATTAGCAGGATGGACAGCGTGAACATCTTCTTGCGGCCCAGCAGGTCGCCGAAGTGCGCCATGATGATGCCGCCTAGCGGACGGGCCAGGTAGCCGGCCGCGAAGATGCCGAAGGTTTGCAGCTGGCGCAGCCAATCCGGCACGGTCGGCGGGAAAAACAGCTGGCCGATCACCGTGGCGAAGAAGACAAAAATAATGAAATCGTAGAACTCGAGCGCGCCTCCGAGGGCGGCAAGGGCAAGCGTCTTGTAATCCTGGCCGGTCAGCGGGCGTGCGGCTTTGCCGCCTTGCGCACCCAGTGCCCCGGCAGTACTGCTGGAGGTGGACATGAAATGACTCGCATGGATGAATTCACATGCGAAGCGCGCAACACGGGTGACGTGAGAGAGACGGCCGAAGGGATGACAGCGCGGAATTTGGCGAACCTGGAATGGCGGGTAGGCCGGCAGGCTTGCGACTGACGCTTCGCAAAGGCGTAAAGATACCAGATCAACCCAATCGGCCTCTGGGCTCGCGCAACCGGCGATTCAAAATCTCCCTTTGCGCTGCCATAATCCGTGTCCATAATGAAATAAAAAGTGAAATCCGGGGCACAAAGCGCCATGAAAGTTGGGCGTGTGGGGTCAAATCTTCTGGGGTGACATGGCTTTCAAGGATTCCATCCAGTCCGCCACCGGGGCCGCCATGGCGACGCCTCGCCGGCGGGTGGCGGTGCGTGTGGCAGGCGGCGTGGTGGCCGCCGTGGCGGTATTCGGGCTCGCGGGATATTTCGGCGGTCCGCCGCTGATCAAATACCTCGTCGAGAAAAACGCGACGGAGTCACTGGGACGCAAGGTCACGCTGGGCGAGGCGCATGTGCGGCCGTTCGAGCTGGCCGCGACGCTCAGGGACCTGACCATCTTCGAGCCCGACGGCAAGACGCCGATGGTGACGCTCGGCGAGGTCGAAGCCAACACGTCGGCCGCATCGGTCTGGCACCTGGCCCCGGTGGTCGATTTCCTTCATATCGACCGGCTGGCCGTGCACGTGGTGCGCGACGCCAGCGGCCGCATGAACTTTGCCGATGTGCAGGAGCGCTTTGCCGCGCAGCCGCCCAAGCCGGCCGACAGCAAGCCGGCGCGCTTCTCCGTCAGCAATATCGCCGTGACCAACAGCAGCTTTGTCTACGAGGACAAGCCGCTCGATACCACGCAGCGCGTGGAGAATTTCACGCTGACGCTGCCGTTCCTGTCCAACCTGCCGCACGACGTCACGATCAACACGCGCCCGACGCTCTTCGCCAAGATCAATGGCACGCCGCTGGCGCTGGACGGCACGTCGCAGCCGTTTGCCGATACGCGCGAGACCCATCTCAACGTCAACCTGGATGGCCTGGAGGTTGCGAAGTACATGCCGTTCGCTCCGCGCCTCAAGGATGCCGAGGTCAAGGGCGGGCTTGTCGATACACGGCTGAAGGTCGGTTTCCTGCAGGCGAAGGACAAGCAGGACTTGTTTGTCTCCGGCACGATCACGCTGCGCGATGCCGACGTCCAGACCCATGCCGGTGCTCCGCTGATCAAGGCGGGCAAGCTGGCCGTGGACCTGGATCGCGTGGAACCGCTTGCGCACACGGCGCACGTCAAGAGCATCGACCTCGAAGGGCTCGGCCTGCAGGCGGCCCGCCGCGCCGACGGCACACTGAACCTGGCCACAGCCTTCCTGCCCGAGTCAGCCAAGGCGCCCGCGCCCGCGGCCACACCCGCCTCAGCCGCCGCAGCCGGACCCCGGCCCGCGCCGGCATCGGCGCCAGCCGCCGCTGGCGTGCAGGCACCGCCCGCCGCGGAGAGCGCACCGTGGTCGTACGCCGTGGACCGCGTGACGCTGAAGGAGGCGAAGCTGGGATTTGCGGATGAGCTCGCGCCGTCGGGTCCCGGCAAGCTCGACATCGGCCCCGTCAACGTGGATGTGACCGGTCTGGCCAGCACGGGCGACAAGCCCGCCACGCTCAACGCCACGGTGACCATCGCCGATGGCCAGACGCTGAAGCACACGGGCGAACTGGGCCTGAAGCAAGGCACGCTGGCCGGCACGCTGGAGTCCACGGGGCTGCGTCCGCAGGGCTTCTCCGCATGGTGGCCGCGCGAACTGCAAAGCCAGTTCGGCGAGACCGGCGTCAACGCGGAACTGCACTACAAGATGGCCTGGTCGCAACCGGTGTTCCAGTTCACGCTCGAGAAATCGCGGCTGGAACTCTCCCCGGTCTACGTGACGACGCGCGAGCCGGTCAAGCTGCCGGCGACGCCTGCGGCGGACAACACCGACCGCGCCGGCCGCCAGGATCGCGCGGACAACGCCGATCGCAATAATGGTCGCAACAAGGGGCGTGCCGTCCGTGTGACGCGCACCCAGCCGCGCGTGGCTGACCTGGAGGGCGCCAACCTGCCGCTCGTCAAGGCGGACAAGCTCGTGGTGGAAGACATCAACCTCGACCTGGCCAAGCAAAGCTTCGCGGCGGGGCAGGTGTCGCTGGTGCAGCCGCAGATAGCAGCCACGCGGGATCATCGCGGCGAACTGCTGGAGATGGCGCGCATCTGGGCCGCCGCATCGGCGGAGCAGAAGGCCGCGCCGGCGAAGGCGCCGCAAGCCCCGCAGGCGTTGCGGCCCGCCACGCCCGCCGCCAATGGCGCCAACGCCGCGACTGCCGCCAACGGCACCAGTGGTGCGGCGCCCGGCTGGAAGGTGCGACTCGGCAAGGTATCGGTCGATCGCGGCGCTGCGCGGCTGGCCGACTACGAGCCGGCTGACGCCAACCGTGGCCGCCCGGTGGTTCACCAGTTCCGCAATGTCGGCCTGGATACCGGCGCGATCTCGTGGCCGCTTGCGGCCGCGCCGGTGCCCGTCAAGCTGCATGCGGAAAGCGGCCGCAAGGGCGTCATGAACATGGAGGGCGATATCCTGCCGACCGCGCCGGGAGCGCAGCTCCAGCTCGATCTGCGCGAACTCGACGTTGCCCCGCTGCAGCCGTACCTGGCGGATCGGTTCAACGCGGCCTTGCGCAGCGGCGTGATGACCGTGAAGGGCAAGCTGAGCGTCAATGCTCCAGCCGGCAAGCCGATCGCGGCGCGCTTCAGCGGTAACGCCATCGCGGGCAATCTGCGCTCCGTGGACCGCATCACCGGCGAGGACTTCCTGCGCTGGCGCAGCCTGGCGGTGACCGGCATCGACTTCAACATGGATGATGCCAAGGGGCCGTTGCAGCTGGGCATCAACAACGTGGCGCTGTCCGATTTCTATGCGCGCGTGATCCTGAATGCCAACGGCCGCCTGAACTTGCAGGACGTGATGGCCGGCGGCGCGGCGAAGGGGGAGGCGGCGCCTTCCACCAGCCTGACGCAGGCAAGCCCCGCATCCGCGCCCGCCGCCCAGGCGCCTGCCGCCGCTGCGCCTGCGCCAGCGGGCACGCGCCCGCAGATCCGGCTGGGCGGGGTGGCCATCAACAAAGGCAACATCAATTTCTCGGACTTCTTCGTCAAGCCCAACTACACCGCGAACCTGACCGACATGAAGGGGTCGGTGTCGAAGGTGTCGTCCGGCGACCCCACGCCCGCGGACCTGGTGCTCGATGGCAGGCTGGATGACGACGCGCCGGTCAGCATCAGCGGCAAGATCAATCCGCTTGGCGAGCAGCTTTTCCTGGACATCGCCGCCAAGGCCGCCGGCGTGGAGCTGACGCGCCTGACGCCGTATGCGGCCAAGTACGCCGGGTACCCGATCACCAAGGGCAAGCTCACGGTGGATGTGGCGTACAAGATCGAGAACGGCAAGCTTGACGCGAAGAACCACCTTTACCTCGACCAGCTCACGTTCGGTGACAAGGTGGATAGTCCGGATGCGGTGAAGCTGCCGGTGCTGCTGGCGGTGTCGCTGCTCAAGGACCGCAATGGCGTGATCGACATCAACCTGCCGGTGTCGGGGTCGTTGTCCGATCCCGAGTTCAGCATCGGCGGCGTGATCGTGCGCGTGATCGTCAACCTGCTGGCCAAGGCCATCACGTCGCCGTTCGCGCTGATTGCATCGGCGTTCGGCGGCAGTGGCGAGGAGCTTGGCTATATCGAGTTTGCGCCGGGCTCCTCCACGCTGAACGATGCCGCGCGCGAGAAGATCACCACCGTGGGCAAGGCGCTGAACGACCGGCCGTCGCTGAGGCTGGAGATCAGCGGCCGTATCGACCCGGCCACGGATGCCGATGGCGCCCGCCGCGTCTGGCTGAACCAGCGCGTGGCCGATGCCAAGCAGCGCGAATTGCGCCGCAGCGCGCAGGCGGGCGACCAGGCCGAGGAGGGCGAAGGTGGCCAGCAGGGCGCGCGCGTGACCGTATCGCCGCAGGAATATCCGAAGTACCTGGAAGCGGTCTACAAGCGCGAATCGTTCAAGAAGCCCCGCAACTTCATCGGCCTGACCAAGTCGCTGCCGACGCAGGAAATGGAAAAGCTGCTGCTGGAGAACGCCCCAGTGACGGATACCGAACTGCGTGCCCTGGCCGACCAGCGTGCGCTGGCCGTCAAGCAATCGCTCGAAAATGACGGCAAAGTGCCGGATGCGAAACTCTTCCTGACGGCGCCAAAGCTCACCGCCGAAGGCATCAAGGACAAGGGCGCCCCGAATCGCGTCGATTTCTCGATTCGTCAGTGACCGGAGCGGTTTGGCGGCGGCGGCGCCTGAGGCGCGCCGCCGCCAAACCGCGTATCATTCGGCCGGTCCATTTTTCGATTCGGAGAGCGTTTTGCAGCAGGAAGCCGTTGTCTACAAGACCTGGGTTTGCATCATTTGCGGATGGGTGTACGACGAGGAACAGGGCTGGCCCGATGACGGCATCGCCCCCGGCACGCGCTGGGAAGACATCCCGGCGGACTGGCGTTGCCCGGAATGCGATGTGACGAAGGAAGACTTTGCGATGATCGAGCTCTGATCATCCGGTGATGGAATGCGTTGCCGCCTGGCAACGCACAGTCCGGCACGGCGCGCTAGTGGCGCTGTGTCGAACGGAAGATGCCGACGCGCCCGCGCCCGCGCCGGCGCGCGCATCGCGTGTAGCGCATCCGGTACGGATGGCTGCAACGCCAGAATGCGGTGGCCACGGTCACGATCAGCAGCGTCGCCATGATCGTGGCGATCACGGTGAGCGACATCGCGCCTCCCCTCTCTCAAAAGGCGCCAGGCCAGGCCGCTAGATCAATAGCGGCAGCGCCTCGAGTACCAGCACCCCAAGCAGGACACCGATGATCGCGCCCGCGCAACGGCAACTGATGCGAAGCGCCTTGGCGGCTACCGGAATCGCACCCATCGCCAACAGCCCGACGAGTGCCATGGGGATCAGGAATACAAGATCATGCGCCTGAAGGTGCAGCATGGCGGTCTCCTGTCTTGCTTCTTTGTGAATTCAGTATAGGTCCTGTGTGGCGAATACAAGGCGAGCGCGCTCGGGGTTCTCCCGCACCGCTTGCCTGCGCAGTCCGCATCCGTCCCGCCCTCACTGCCGCCAGAAGTATCGGATCGAAGACTTTCATCGCGTGTTTTGCGCCGGGCACGCTGCAGACCGTGGCGTTTCCCCCGCACCGTATGCCGCGCTTGCGGCGCGTATCCTATGCTGGACACATGCGCGACCCCATGGCCTGGCCGAGCGTCGCGTAGAGATCGATTGGAGACGAAGGACGCTGGAGGGCGCTATGGAACTTCACATGCAATCGCACCACTACGTGCGCCGCCTGCCCGACTGGGGTGCGGCTGCCGTATCGGGGCTGGCGGCGGGCGCGCTGCTGATCGTGGTGGAACTGTTCTGGTCGACCATGGTGTCGGGCATCAACCCGTGGGCCACCACGCGGATGATCGCGGCGATCGTGATGGGTCCGGAGGTGCTGCAGACCTCGCTGTTCAGCATGGCCACGGTGGCCGCGGCGCTGGTGATCCACTTCGTGCTGGGCGCGATACTGGGCATGGTGCTTTGCGCAATCATCGCGCCGTTCCAGCTGGATTCCAGTATCGGCATGTCCATGCTGGCCGGAGCCGTGTTCGGCGTGGTGGTCTACCTGTTCAACTTCTACGTGATGACGGGCATGTTCGCGTGGTTTGTCGACGCGCGCGGCTGGCACACGCTGGTGGGCCACATGATCTTCGGCATATGCATCGCGCTGTGCTACTGGAAGCTGGAGTCGCGCGACGTGTCGCATTAGCGGCGTCCTGCCTGGGATGTACCGGTTGCGTCGCGCGCTTTGCTATTACACGGGCCGCGCGCGGCAACGATGGCGGTTGGGATCGCGAATCCCATCCGCCATTTTTTATGCTGCGCCGCATCCCGCGTGTGCCTGGTGCAGCGCCGCACACGCATGTGCGGATGTCGCCTTGCAGTGACCTGAGCCGATGCACTAGTCTTATTCCACCTGCGTGACTTGCACATCCCTCGCGGCACGGTGCCGTGTGGAGGAGGGTGGATATGGCGATGGCCATCGCACTCGTTGTCCTCGTCGTCGCTTCGGTGCTCTTTCATTTCCTGAGCCCGTGGTGGGCGACGCCGCTTGCGTCCAACTGGAAGCAGATGGACGACACGCTGACCATTACCCTGGTCATCACAGGCATCTTCTTCATCGTCATCAACCTGTTCATCGGCTACATCGTCTGGCGTTACCGCCATCGCGAAGGGCATCGCGCGGCCTACCAGCCGGAAAACCGCAAGATGGATCTCTGGCTGACCGGCCTGACCGCGGTCGGCATCATGGCGCTGCTGGCGCCCGGCCTGATCGTGTATGCCGACTACGTGCGGCCGCCGCGCGAGGCCATGGTGCTGGAAGTGGTGGGGCAGCAGTGGCAATGGGCGTTCCGTTTTCCGGGCAAGAGTGGCGAGCTCGGTACTTCGGATCCGCGCTTCGTCAACGCCGGCAATCCGCTCGGGCTGAATCCAGACGACCCGAACGGGCAGGACGATGTGATCGTGGTCGGCCCCGAGGTGCACCTGCCGCTCAATCGCCCGATCAAGGTGTTGCTACGCTCCAAGGACGTGCTGCATGACTTCTACGTGCCGCCATTTCGCGCACGGATGAACATGGTGCCGGGCATGGTGACGTCGTTCTGGTTCACGCCCACGCAGGCCGGCAAGTACGACATCCTCTGCGCGCAGCTCTGCGGCGTGGGGCACTACAACATGCGCGGGCATGTGGTGGTGGAGGATCAGGCGGCCTTCGACGCGTGGCTGGCAAAGCAGCCGACGTTCGCGCTGACGATGGCGAAGAGCGCACCGCCGGTGGCGGCGCCCGGCACGGCGGCTACCCCGTCCGCCGCTGGCACGGACCTGGTCGAGCAGGGACGCGCGCTGGCCCAAAGCAAGGGCTGCGTCGGATGTCACAGCATCGATGGCAGCCCCGGTGTGGGGCCGACGTGGAAGGGGCTGTTCGGCAGCACGCAGGCGTTTGTCGATGGCAGCAGCGCGCCCGTCGACGATGCGTTCCTGAAAAAGGAAATCGAGGATCCGCAGGCCCGGGTCGTGAAGGGCTTCGGACCCCTGATGCCCAAGATGCCGGTGACCGATGCCGAAGTGGCGGCACTGTCCGCGTATATCCGTGCGCTGGGCACCGGCGCCGCCGGGACGCCGCAGGCCGGCAAGCAGTGACACAAAGCGGGAGGAAGAGATGGCCTACGCCGATGATGCCGCCCACCACGGTCCGCAGAGTTTCTGGACGCGCTACGTCTGGAGCCAGGATCACAAGGTGATTGCCGTGCAGTACACCATCGTCGCCATCGTGGTGGGGCTGGTGGGCGTGGCGCTGTCCAATCTCATGCGTTTGCAGCTGGGGTTTCCGGGCAAGTTCGATTTCATCGACGCCAACCGCTACTACCAGTTCGTCACCATGCACGGGATGATCATGGTGATCTACCTGCTGACGGCATTGTTCCTGGGCGGCTTCGGCAACTACCTGATCCCGCTGATGGTGGGCGCGCGCGACATGGTGTTCCCGTTCCTCAACATGCTGAGCTTCTGGGTCTACTTCCTGTCGGTGATCGTGCTGCTGGCCAGCTTCTTCGTTCCCGGCGGGCCAACCGGGGCGGGCTGGACGCTCTATCCACCACAGGCCATCCTGCCCGGCACGCCGGGCCATGAATGGGGCATCATCCTGATGCTGGTGTCGCTGGTGATCTTCATCGTCGCCGCGACGATGGGCGGCCTGAACTACGTGACCACGGTGCTGCAGGCCCGTACGGAAGGCATGACGATGCTGCGCATGCCGCTGGCCGTGTGGGGCATCTTCATGGCGACGATCCTGGCGCTGCTGGCATTTCCGGCGCTGTTCGTGTCCGGCGTGATGATGCTGCTGGACAAGACGCTGGGCACCAGCTTCTTCATGCCCGCGATGGTGTCGATGGGCCAGCAGCTCAACTACAAGGGCGGCAGCCCGTTGCTGTTCCAGCATCTGTTCTGGTTCTTTGGTCACCCCGAGGTCTATATCGTGGCGCTGCCGGCGTTCGGCATCGTGTCTGACCTGGTCAGCGTGCATTCGCGCAAGAGCATCTTCGGCTACCGCACGATGGTCTGGGCGATCCTGGCCATCGGCCTGCTGTCCGTGGTGGTGTGGGCGCACCACATGTTCGTCAGCGGGATGAATCCGTATTTCGGCTTCTTCTTTGCCACGACCACGCTGATCATCGCGGTGCCCACGGCCATCAAGGTCTACAACTGGGTCATCACGCTGTGGCGCGGCGATATTCACTTCTCGGTGCCGATGCTGTTTGCCATCGCGTTCATCAGCACGTTCGTGATCGGCGGCCTGACGGGACTGTTCCTCGGCAACGTGAGCGTGGATATTCCGCTGTCCAACACGTATTTCGTGGTCGCGCACTTCCACATGGTGATGGGGGTATCGCCGATCCTGGTGGTGTTTGGCGGCATCTACCACTGGTATCCGAAAGTGACCGGGCGCATGCTGAACGACACGCTGGGCCGCATCCACTTCTGGGTGACGTTCGTTGGCACGTACGCGATCTTCTTCCCGATGCACTACCTGGGCATTCTGGGCATGCCCCGCCGCTACTACGCCTACGACAACTACAGCTTTATCCCCGAGTCGGCGCATGTGATGAACATGTATATCTCGATCGCGGCCTTCGTGGTGGCCACGGCGCAGTTGCTGTTTGTCTTCAACCTGATGTGGAGCCTGCGGCGCGGCCAGCCGGCCGGCCCGAACCCATGGCGCGCGGCGTCGCTCGAATGGCAGACCCCGCAGACGCCGCCCGAGCACGGCAACTGGGGGCCGCATCTGCCGGTGGCGCACCGCTGGGCCTATGCGTACAGCGTGCCCGGGGCCCCGGAAGACTTCATCGCGCAGAATGCGCCGCCTGATGCCGGCGGGGCCGAACCCGAACCGCATGCCAGCCGGGGAGCCGTAGCATGAACGCCGAATCGCTTGCGACCGACACGCCAGCCGGGGTCTTCCGCGTCTCGCGCGAATCGCCCGAGGGCGGCTCGACGGGCGGAGACGCCACGCATGGTCATGGCACGCGCGCACCCGGCAGCATCGGGCTGTGGGTGTTCATGGGCGTGGTGACAGCGCTGTTTTCGCTGTTCCTGGCCGCGTACGCGATGCGCATGGATAGCCCGGACTGGCAGCAAGTCACGCTGCCGTGGCAGGTCTGGCTGTCCACCGCATTGCTGGCGGGCGCCAGCGTGGCGATGCAGGTCGCCGTGCGCGCGGGCCGGGCCGGAAGGATGGTGCGTGCACGCCGCGCGTTGCGAATCGGCGGCCTGGGCGCAGCCGCATTCGTGGCCTCCCAGCTATGGGCCTGGCAAGCCCTCTATGCGCTGCACGTGGTGCCGGCCAACAACCCGGCCGGAAGCTTCTTCTACCTGCTGACGGCGATGCACGGGTTGCATATGCTCGGCGGGCTGGTGGGATTCGCGTTCGTCATGACGGACCGGGGCAGCGGCACGCGCACCGTGATGCGCATCGGCCTGTGCGCGCGCTACTGGCACTTCCTGCTCGCGGTCTGGATCGTGCTGCTTGCCGCGCTGGGCTGGCTGACGCCGGAAATCGTGCGCTATATCTGCGGCACCGCATAAGAGGGGAGGGAATGACGATGTCCTCGCAAGCCACTTCGTCGACGCAACCGTCCCCGGGCGGGCTGGATCACATGCCGGAGGGCCTCAAGGGCCTGGTGGCCGACTGGTCGTCGGACCAGCGCGCGTTCAAGGTGTCGTGGGGCAAGGCCATGATGTGGATCTTCCTCCTGTCCGATACCTTCGTCTTCAGCTGCTTCCTGACCGGCTACATGACCGTGCGCATGTCCACCACGGTGCCCTGGCCGAATCCGAGCGAAGTCTTTGCGCTGCAGATCGGTGGCGAGCCTATTCCATTGATCCTGATCGCGATCATGACGTTCGTGCTGATCACCAGCAGCGGCACCATGGCGATGGCCGTCAACTTCGCCTACCGGCGCCAGCGCCGCGAATGCGCGCTGCTGATGCTGGCCACCGCCATACTCGGCGCGTCCTTCGTCGGCATGCAGGCGTTCGAATGGACCAAGCTGATCGTCGATGAAGGCGTGCGGCCCTGGGGCAACCCGATGGGGGCGGCGCAGTTCGGCTCCACGTTCTTCATGATCACGGGCTTCCACGGCTTTCACGTGACCTGCGGCGTGATCTACCTGCTGGTGATCGCCAGCAAGGTCCTGCGCGGTCATTACGAGGCGGGCGGCAACTACCAGGTGGTGGAGATCGCCGGGCTGTACTGGCACTTCGTGGACCTGGTCTGGGTGTTTATCTTCGCGTTGTTCTATCTCTGGTGAGGCTGGCCATGGCATCGACTCCCACCGCTCCCCCGCCCGACCCGGCGATACACGCGCCCGCGCACAGCGGCCAGCAACATCCGATCGGCCTGTACCTGAAGGTGTGGGTCCTGCTGTTCATCCTGTCCACGATGTCATACATGGTGGACTACTTTCACCTGTCCGGTTACCTGCGCTGGTTCCTGATCCTGCTGTTCATGGCGTTGAAGGCGGGGCTGATCATCGCCGTGTTCATGCACATGGCGTGGGAACGCATGGCGCTGATCTGCGCCATCCTGCTGCCGCCGCTGTGCCTGCTGGTACTGGTGTGGCTGATGGCGGCCGAGGCAGACTACACTTTCCTCACGCGCGGCGTCTTCTTCCGTTGAAGCCGGGTTACACCCGGCCCAGCCGCGCGGCTCCCATGCGAGGAACCTGCCAGCCATGCACGCCGCTACCGAAAGCATCCTGCTCTACAACCACGGCCGCGATCCCGAGCGGTTGACGCTCAAGCTGGCCGCCATCGCCGCAGACCCTTTTGCGTTCTTCCGTGGCACCAACCATCTCTATGCCGCATCGATGGCAACGGAGGCTGACCTGTTGCAGGCGCCCACCACGTACGTCTGCGGTGACCTGCACGTGGAGAACTTCGGCACGTTCAAGGGCGACAACGGCCTGGTGTATTTCGACCTGAATGATTTTGACGATGCGATGGTGGCGCCACTGACGGTCGACGTGGTCCGGATGCTGTCGAGCGTGATGGTGGCCGGCGAACGGTTCGGGCTGTCCGAGCCCGATACCCGTGCCGCCTGCACGCACATGTTGTCGGAATACACGACCGCGCTGCGCGCCGGCAAGCCTCGCTGGGTGGAACGTGCCACGGCCATCGGACTGGTGGCCACGCTGCTGCGGCAGGTCAAGCGCCGCAAGCGCGGTGCGCTGCTGGCTTCTCGTACGGAGCTGCGTGATGGCCGGCGCCGGCTGGAGTTCGACCGCCACGCGATGCCCGCCGACAAGGCCGGGCGCCACAGTGGCATCGAGATCCTGGCGGAGTACTCGAAGCAGGAGCATCACGGCCATCGGTTCGTGGCGGAAGATGTGGCGAGACGCGTGGCCGGCGTCGGGAGCCTGGGGCTGGAACGCTATGTGGTGCTGGCGCATGAGCGGGACGTGCCGACCGCGCTCCGGCTGATCGATATCAAGCGCGCCGCGCCGAGCGCATGGGACCGCATGCCAAAGCGCAGTCAGCCGCGCTGGGGCAGCGACGCGCAACGCGTGGTGGCAATCCAGCAAGTCATGCAGGCCGCATCGCCGGCGCTGCTGTCCTATGTGCCGATGGGGAGCGCGTCATACGTCGTCAAGAGCCTGCAGCCGACGACCGATCGCGTCGACCTTGAGCATTGTCGCGACAAGGCCGCGTTGCAGGCGGTGCTGGCGACGATGGCGCACGCGGCGGCGTGGGCGCACCTGCGCGGCTGCGGCCATCATGCCGCGGACCGGATCGAACAGTTGCAGGATTTTGCCGCGGGCGGGCGCTGGCAATCGACGGCACTGCGGCTGGCAAAGCACGGAAGGGACGTGTCGCTGGCGCAGTGGAGGGCGTACACCGAGGACTACGGCATCGCGCGGGGCGCGGCCGAGAAGTTGGCCCGGAAGAAGAGGTGATGTGAGGGGAGGTGCCGGGGCTGGCTGCCCTCCCCGCAGGGGGAGGGCGCCAACTGGCAGGGCGTCAGGCCTGCCGGGTGCGTCTGGAACGCGTCAGGAACGCGTCAAGCTTGCGTCAAGCTGGCGGGCCTGGCTTGCGAGCCAGGCGCCGCCGCACTGCATCAAACCTGCGTAATAAACTTCGTCACCAGGTAGCCATCGAACGTTTCCTGGCCGCCTTCGCTGCCGATGCCCGAGTCCTTGATGCCGCCGAACGGGGTCTCGGCCAGCGCCATGCCGAAGTGGTTGACGTTGACCATGCCGGCTTCCAGCCCGCTCGACACCAGGTTGGCGGTCTTCAGGGAATTCGTGAAGACATACGACGCCAGGCCGAAAGGCAGGCTGTTGGCGCGGCGCAGGGCTTCCTCCGCATCCTTGAAGCGCGTCACCGGGGCCACCGGGCCGAACGGCTCGTCCACCATCAGCCTGGCATCGTCGGGCAGGTCCGTGACCACGGTCGGTGCGAAGAAGAATCCCTTGTCGCCGATGCGCGAACCGCCCGCCACGATCTTGCCGCCACGCTGGTTCGCGTCATCGAGGAACTGCTCCATCGACGCGATGCGACGCTCGTGCGCCAGCGGGCCCATCTGGGTGCCATCGTCCAGGCCATTGCCGACCTTGATCGATCCGATGACCTCGGTGAAGCGGGCCAGGAACTTGTCGTAGGCTTTTTCCTGCACATAGAAGCGCGTCGGCGAGACGCACACCTGGCCGGCGTTGCGCAGCTTGAAGCGCGCCAGCATCTCGGCGGCGGGCTCGATGTCGGCGTCGTCGAACACCAGCACCGGCGAGTGGCCGCCCAGCTCCATCGTCATGCGCTTCATGTGAGCGCCGGCCAGCGCGGCCAGCTGCTTGCCCACCGGCACCGAACCCGTGAAGGAGATCTTGCGCACGATCGGCGATTCGATCAGGTAAGTGGAGATTTCGCCGGGCACGCCCCAGACGATATTCAGCACGCCCGGGGGCAGGCCTGCATCGTGGAACAGGCGAGCCAGCGCGACCACGGCGCTCGGGGAGTCCTCCGGGCCCTTCAGGATCAGCGTGCAGCCCGCGCCCAATGCGGCGACGATCTTGCGGATGGCCTGGTTGAACGGGAAGTTCCACGGCGTGAAGGCGGCGCAGACGCCGATCGGTTCGCGCACGACGATCTGGCGCACGGCCGGGTTGCGCGGCGGGATCACGCGGCCATAGATACGGCGGGCTTCCTCGGCGTGCCATTCGGCGTGTTCGGCGCAGATCATGACTTCGCCAACGGCTTCGGCCAGCGGCTTGCCCTGATCCAGCGTGATGTCGCGGCCAATTTCCTTGGCGCGGGTGCGGGTCAGCTCCGCCACCTTGCGCAGGATCGCGGAACGCTCCAGCGGCGAGGTCTTCTTCCACGTCTCGAAGGCGCGCTGTGCGGCAGCCAGGGCACGGTCCAGGTCCGCGCGGTTGGCGTGCGGCAGCTTGCCGAGGACTTCCTGCGTCGCCGGATTGATGACGTCCTGCTCGCGACGGTCCCCTCCCTTGATGAATTCCCCATCGATGTAGAGGGCGAGATCCTGATACATGCGTGTCTCCTGAGTGAGTTGGACGGCGCGCCGGGGCGGCGTGCCGCAAGCGGGTCGGGTCGAGAAACCGCAAGCTTAACGCGTTGGGGCGGTTCGCGCACAGGGCCTTCACCGGCCGCCGCGGACCTCGGTGGATCCCTGCCGCATTCCTGCCAGGCAGGCGGGCGGCGCGGCCGATAATCGGCCACCTCCGCCAGGCTTGTGAGGGCAGGTCCACGCGGACTAGACTGCCAGATTCCCACTCGTACGCGCACCGGCTCCCGCCATTTCCAGCGGCGCCTGACGACTTCCCCGCCATGAAGCCTGACGCCAGACTGACCACGGGCCCGATCGGCCGGACCCTGCTGCTGTTTTCCCTGCCGGTGCTGGGCAGCAACATCCTGCAGTCGCTCAATGCGTCCATCAATTCGGTCTGGGTGGGCCGCTTCCTGGGTGAAGCGGCGCTGACCGCGACGTCCAACGCCAACATCATCCTTTTCTTCCTGCTGGGCGTGGTGTTCGGCATCAGCATGGCCAACACGATCATGATCGGCCAGGCGGTCGGCGCGCGCGACATCCATGAGGCGCGCCGCATCGTCGGCACCAGCACCACGTTTTTCGTGGGGTTATCCGTGCTCGCCGCCGTGCTGGGTTTCATCTTCACCCCGCATATCCTGACGGCGATGCACACGCCGGCAGACGCCGCGCCGCTGGCCGTGATCTACCTGCGCATCATCTTCGTGGCGTTGCCGTTCATGTACTTCTACAACTTCGTGATGATGACGCTGCGCGGCGCGGGGGATTCGCGCACGCCGTTCTACTTCATGCTGCTGTCGGCGATCCTGGACGTGGTGCTCAACCCGGTGCTGATCTTTGGCATCGGCCCCTTGCCGGCGCTGGGTATCGCGGGCTCCGCGCTGGCCACACTGATCGCGCAGATGACGAGCCTGGTGGCGATGATCGCGCTGCTCTACAAGCGCCGCCATTTCCTGCTGCTGCATCGGGAGCAACTGGCGCTGCTGAAGCCCGATCCGGCGATCCTGCGCGCACTGGTGAACAAGGGCTTGCCGATGGGATTGCAGATGGTCGTGATCTCGTCGTCGGCCATCGTGATGATGTCGCTCGTCAATACCTATGGCTCGCAGACCACTGCGGCGTATGGCGTGGCGTCGCAACTGTGGACGTACGTGCAGATGCCGGCGCTGGCCGTGGGCGCCAGCGTGTCGTCGATGGTGGCGCAGAACGTCGGCGCGGGATTGTGGGCGCGCGTGTCGCGTGTCACGCAAGTGGGCCTGCTGTTCAACGTAGCGATGACCGGTGCGCTGGTCGGACTGATCTACCTGTTCAACCGCCATTCGCTCGGCTTGTTCCTCGGCGATGACAGCACCGCCATCGGCATTGCGCAGCACATCAATATCGTGGTGCTCTGGTCGTTCATCCTCTTCGGCTTCACCATCGTCGTGTTCGGCACCGTGCGTGCCACGGGTGCCGTGATGGCGCCGCTGCTCATCCTGTTCATCTCGATGTGGGTGATTCGCCTGCCGTTTGCATGGCTGCTCGGTCCGCATATCGGTGCGGAATCGATCTGGTGGAGCTTCCCGCTAGGCTCGGTGGTATCCGTCGCGCTGGCGTTTGGCTACTACCGCTTCGGCAACTGGAAGCGCAGCCACATCCTGCCTGGTGCGCCGCACGCGCAAGCGGTGGGCCAGGCGCCGGATACGAGCATGGGCACGCCGTGCGAGGACGCGGATGGCACCGATGGCGCCGTCGAAGGCGTCAATGCGGCAGCGGCACCGCTGCGCTGATGCCACGCCGCGCCGAAACAAGCATCCACTTCTTCGCATGAGAGACATTCGCTGCGCGCCGTGCGGCGTCGCGGCGAAACTGTAAGCCAACCGAAAGGCCCGCACCGCGCGCTTTTCCGTCTTGCCGCATCAGGCGGCGTCCTTCCCTTACGTTCACCTTTCGAGGCGCGCTTTCATTTGCCTTACATCGCGTGCGGCCTCGCGATGCGATGCATCACATCATGATGTATTGCCGAAAAACGCATGACGGTGGGCCTCATTGGGAAATACCCTAGACCCCAGACAAATGAAAGGCGGCTGAAAGATCGCGTCTCTACTGTTCGCACCATCGCGTCGAACGTGTACGTATCTGCGCGTTCGCAGTGTGGGGCGTCCGAGCCGGCGTGCCATGCGGTACCGCTTTTCATAACTTTGAGGAGATTCGTTTTGCGCATACGCAGCCAAAAGGACTTTGCCTCCGGCCTGATGTTCGTCTTGGTCGGTCTGGGCTTTTCCTTCGTCGCGCGCGGCTATTCCATGGGAACAGCCGCCAAGATGGGACCCGGATATTTTCCGTTTCTGCTCGGACTGGTGCTTGCCTTCCTGGGCGCCATCGTAACGGTGGGTTCCCTGTCGATGAAGCGCGAGGAAGATCAGCTCGCTCGCTGGGACTTGAAAACCCTGTTGTGGATTCTCGGTTCCGTGGTGCTGTTCGGCCTGTTGCTCAAGCCGCTCGGCATGGTGTTGTCGGTGTTCGTGCTGGTGCTGGTCTCGTCGATGGCGAGCCACGAATTCAGCTGGAAGGGCGCGCTCGCCAATGGCGTGGTGCTCGTGCTGATCAGCCTTGGCGCCTTCGTGTACGGCATCAACCTGCAGATGCCGGTATGGCCGGCCTTCATTACCGGCTAAGGAGACGCATCACATGGAATTGTTCAGTCACCTTGCCCTGGGTTTCTCCACGGCATTGTCCCTCCAGAACCTCGCGTACGCCTTTCTGGGCTGCGTGCTGGGTACCCTGATCGGTGTGCTGCCGGGCCTGGGGCCTCTGGCCACCATCGCCATGCTGCTGCCGGTGACCTACACGCTGCCCCCGGTGGCCGCGCTGATCATGCTGGCCGGTATTTACTACGGCGCCCAGTACGGTGGTTCCACGACCGCCATCCTGGTGAACCTGCCCGGTGAATCGTCGTCGGTGGTGACCACCATCGACGGCTACCAGATGGCACGACGTGGCCGTGCCGGCGTGGCGCTGGCCACCGCCGGTCTGGGCTCGTTCTTCGCCGGCTGCGTGGCCACGCTGATCCTGGCGGCCTTCGCAACGCCGCTGTCGGAACTGGCGTTCAAGTTCGGCCCCGCCGAATACTTCTCGCTGATGGTGCTGGGCCTGATCGGTGCCGTGGTGCTGGCTTCGGGTTCGCTGCCCAAGGCGGTGTCGATGATCGTGCTGGGTCTGCTGATGGGCCTGATCGGCACCGACGTGAACTCGGGCGCCGCACGTTTCTCGTTCGACATCCCGGAGCTCACCGACGGCATCGACTTCGTCGCGCTGGCGATGGGTATGTTCGGTTTCGCGGAAATCATCGCGAACCTCGAACAGAAGGAGGCGCGCGAAACGTTCACGAACAAGGTGACCAACCTCTGGCCGACCAAGGCGGACTTCAAGCGCATGATCCCGGCGGTACTGCGTGGCACGGCGCTGGGTTCCGCACTGGGCATCCTGCCCGGCGGCGGTGCGGCACTGGCTTCGTTTGCAGCCTACTCGCTGGAAAAGAAGACGTCGAAGTATGCGCATGAATTCGGCAAGGGCGCGATCGAAGGCGTGGCAGGTCCGGAATCGGCCAACAACGCCGCGGCACAGACCTCGTTCATCCCGCTGCTGACGCTGGGTATTCCGCCTAACGCCGTGATGGCGCTGATGGTGGGTGCGATGACCATCCACAACATCCAGCCCGGTCCGCAGGTGATGACCAGCAACCCGGCGCTGTTCTGGGGCCTGATCGCCTCGATGTGGATCGGCAACCTCATGCTGATCATCCTGAACCTGCCGATGATCGGCATCTGGGTGAAGCTGCTGAACGTGCCGTACCGCTACCTGTACCCCGCCATCCTCACGTTCTGCGGCATCGGCGTGTACTCGGTCAACAACAACACCTTCGACGTGTTCAAGACCGCAGCCTTCGGCGTGATCGGCTACCTGTTCATCAAGCTCAAGTGCGAACCGGCACCGCTGCTGCTCGGCTTCGTGCTGGGACCGATGATGGAAGAGAACTTCCGCCGCTCGCTGCTGCTGTCGCGTGGTGACTTCAGCGTATTCGTGACGCGTCCGTTGTCGATGGGCCTGCTGATCGCCGCCGCCGCACTGGTGGCTGTGGTGGCCCTGCCGTCGATCAAGGCCAAGCGCGAAGAAGCGTTCCAGGAAGAGTAGCGCTCCGTGGCGCACCGGAACGGCGCCGGCGGAAACCGGCGTGCATAACGCAAGCTTTCGGGGTGCCTCGCGCACCCCGTTTTTTTAAGAGAGAACTTGCCCGACTGCGGCTGCAGTCATGGGCTGCGCATGATGATCCGAATTCCCGCACTGGCTGCGTCGACTGCGCCCATGAAAACGCCATCACTCGACCGGGTCGTATCCCGGCTCTATATCCTCAAGCTTGTCCAGGCTAGCCCGTCCACCGTCTTCAATCTGATGGAGCGACTGCGCGAGCGCGGCATCGACAAGAACATCCGTGCGCTGCGGCCGGTCCTGCGCAGCCTGATGATTGCGCGCTCCATCACGGCCGAACTGGTCGAGGGCAACGGCCGCGTGTATTCCATCACCAACAGTGGCCGCGCGGAGCTGGACGCCTACCTGTCTCATCTCGACGTGCTCAAGTCCGACCTCGCCAGCAACGATGAGGACGCAGGCGACGCACAAAAGCAGGACACCGCCTGAAGCGGCGGCGTCCTGTTGCGGCGCTGAAGGGCGCGCGGCGGGCAGTTGCCTGCTTACTGCGTCACGAGTTCTTGAGCCGTCGTATTGCTGGTATTGCTTTGCGCCACCAGCACCTTGATCCGGTTGGGAATCACGGCACCAAAGCCGTCCGCCGGGATCGTGGTGATCAGCCAGTCGTCGTTCCTGGCAACCGTCAGCGCCCCCGAATCGAAGATCACGCTCTTGGTGCCCGCCGTGGTGATGCGCAGGCGATACGTGCCGCCATCCACATAGATCGAATCCTGCCCCGAAGGCGGCACCGCGTTCTTGTAGGAGACGCCGGCAATCGTCGGCGACACGGTGTTCAGGTCGAGCGCAGGCGTGGTCAGGTACATGTCGACGTTCTGCGCGTTGATCGACGCGTTCAGGCCGCGAATGCGTGCGGAGGTGGACAGAATGCCCTTGCCATAGGGATCGTCGATCTGGATCACATCCGCTGTTGCGGTGCCTGGCAACGCGACCACCGTGTACTTGTGGCCCGTATGGGCATCGACCGTCGTGGCGCCGATCTGCGTCGCCGTCCCGGTCAGGTTGAACGCAAACAGGTTGCTGCCCGTGGCAACGTCGAAATAGCCGGACACCGTCTTGTACGGAATGTTCTGCAGCGAGGTCTTGGTGCCGTTCTGCAGGACGTCGACATTGGGGCCCGCCGTGATCGCATGGATCACGCGCACCGACGGCTTGCTCAGGCCCACGCGATCGTCAATGCTGTCGTCACCGCCGCTGCATGCAGCCAGCACCGCCGTGGCCGCCAGTGCCAGGCCCAGAAGGATCTTGCTCTTGATTGGTTTCATGGATTCACCTCATGCCATTGGGATTGCGCTTGCCTGATGCAACGATAGGCATGGCGGGTGGAGGCAGGCAGGCGGAGGGTTCCGAATCCACTGTCGGAGGAGTCCGACAATCTGGTTGCAAGGCTGACACGCACGTCGCGATGCGTGCGTGTAGCGGATACAAACCGGCGGGTCCAGGGGCATCCAGAACGGATGCGTGTGGAAATTCTTACATCGCGAGCGCCATCCTTGCAGCGCCTTGGCGTATCGATCCGGCGCTCGCTGCGACGTGTCGTCGAGGGGGCCGGGCGCCTCGCCATCGAGGCCCCGGAAAGAGTTACACCATCACGACCTGATTGCGCCCGTTTCGCTTGGCCTGGTAGAGGCCGGTATCGGCGGCCTCGACGAGACGACTGAAGTTCGCGTCAGCATCGGGCACGATCACTGCGCCGCCAATGCTGATGGTGACGAACTGGCTTGTGGGCGATCCGGTGTGCGGGATGCGCAGCGATTCAATCGCGCGTCGCACCTTCTCCGCCAGCAGGCGCGCGCCGCCTGGCGACGTTGCCGGCAGGATCATCGAAAACTCTTCGCCGCCAAAACGCGCAGGCAGGTCCGCAGGGCGTGCGCAGTTCTCGCGGATCACCGCCGCCACGCGGCGCAGCACTTCGTCACCGGCCACGTGCCCGTACGTATCGTTGTACGCCTTGAAGGCATCGACGTCGATCATCAGCAAGGCCAGCTGGGTCTGCTCGCGCTGCGCACGCTTCCATTCCGCGCCGAGGTATTCGTCGAAGTAGCGGCGGTTGGACAAGCCCGTGAGGCCATCGGAATTGGTGAGCCGCTGCAGTTCGAGGTTGGTTTCCAGTAGCTGTTGCTGGCTCTGGCGCAATGCGCGGTAGGCTTCGTCACGCTGCAGCAGGTTCAGGTACGAGCGCGAGTGATAGCGAATACGGGCCACCAGTTCGATCGTGTCCGGCAGCTTGACCAGATAGTCGTTGGCCCCCGCGGCAAATGCCGCGCTCTTCATCGTCGGCTCTTCCTTGGTGGACAGCACGATGATGGGGATATCGCGCGTGCCCGGGTTTTCGCGATAGCGGCGCACCAGCGTCAGCCCGTCCGTACCGGGCATGACCAGGTCCTGCAGGATGACCGTGGGCTGCGTGCGCTCGGCCACGGCCACGGCATCGTCGGGCTGGGCGCAGTAGTGGAAGTCGATGTCCGGCTCGCCCGCCAGCGCCCGACGGATGGCCTCGCCGATGATGGCCTGGTCGTCGACCAGCAGCACCATCGCCATGTATTCGCTGCTGGCCGCCCTGGCCGCGCCATGGGTCGCGCCAGGGGTTGCGCTATCGGCCGCCGCACCGGCCGGATCATTGTGTCTTGGCATGTTCCGCATCCTGTTCTTGTCTTTCTTCGGGGTCCCTGTGCCATTCCCGTCGCCCGTTGAAGCGGGACCCCGTCGTGATGGCTGAATTCCCAACCTCGCTATGTCGGCGGGCAAGCCGCGCCGGCGCGTCGGCCGCCAAAGGCCCGCACCAGTCGCGCGGCAATCAGCGGCAGCGGCAGGATTTCACTGGCTGCGCCCATCGCCGCCGCGGCCTTGGGCATGCCGTAGACGGCGCTCGTCGCCTGGTCCTGTGAAATGGTCAGGTAGCCGCGGTCACGCATCGCCTTGAGGCCCGCCGCGCCGTCGCGGCCCATGCCGGTCAGCAGCACGCCCACGGCCTCGCCGCGCCAATGCTCCACCACGCTTTCAAAGAACACATCGATGGACGGCCGGTACAGGTAGTCGCCGGGCTCGGGCGTGTAGGCCATCCGCGCCCCCGCCACCAGCCGCAGGTGGTCGTTGGTGCCGGCGAGCACCACCGTGCCCGCCTGGGGGGGCTCGCCAGCACGCGCAATGCGCACCGGGAGCGCGCATTGCGCATCGAGCCACTCGGCCATGCCCGGCGCAAACGCTTCGTCCACATGCTGCACGGCGACGATCGCCGCGTCGAAGTCCGCCGGCAGCGCCCCAAGCAGCTTGGCCAGCGCGGCGGGTCCGCCCGCGGACGCGCCGATGGCCACCAGTCGCGGAGCGGCGGGGGCCCGCGTGGCAGCGGTCAGCGATGGCGGCGCGGCCGCGCGTCCGCCCAGCAGTCGCGCGATATTCCGGATCTTGCGCAGCAGCGGGCCGGCGGCCAGTTGCGCGTCGGGCTCCGCCAGCGTGGGCGTGTCCACGGCATCGATTGCGCCGTGGCCCATTGCGGCAAAGACCTGGTTGGCGTTGCGGCCCAGGTCCATGGTCACCACCACGATGGCGCATGGCGAGTCCGCCATGATGCGACGCGTGGCCTCCACGCCGTCCATGACCGGCATCAGCAGGTCCATCAGGATCAGGTCCGGCGTATGGCTTGCGGCCAGTTGCACGGCCTGCTCCCCATCGCCGGCGACCCAGATGATCTCGTGCGTGGCGTCCAGCGCGATGGCGCGGCGCAGGGCGGCCACGGCCAGCGGAGAATCGTTGACGATCCCGATCTTCATGCGCGTGCCTCCCCGATGAGGTCCTGCACTGCGTCGAGCAGTGCGGTGTCGTGGAAACTGCCCTTGGCCAGATAGTAGTCCGCGCCGGCCTGCAGGCCGCGCTCGCGGTCTTGCTCGCGGTCCTTGTACGAGACGATCATGACGGGAAGCTGGGCAAAGCGCGCTTCGGCCCGGATGCGGCTCACCAGTTCAATGCCATCCATGCGGGGCATGTCGACGTCGGTGATGACGAGGTCGAACGGCTCCGCACGCAGCACGTTCCAGCCGTCCATGCCGTCGACCGCGACCACGACGTCATAGCCGCGCCCGGCCAGCAGCTTGCGCTCCAGCTCGCGTACGGTGAGGGAGTCGTCCACCACCAGCACGCGCTTGCGGCGCACGAGCGTGGCTTCGGTGCCGGCCTGGCGCACGCGCTCGATACGGCCCTCCGACACCAGCTTCTCGACGGACCGCTGCATGTCCTCGACGTCGAAGATCAGCACTGGCGTGCCGTCGTCCGTGAGGCTGCCCGCGGCGATGTCCTTGATCTTGCCGAGTCCCTGCGCCAGCGGTTGCACCACCAGCATGCGCTCGCCGAGCATGCGATCGACGGCGATGCCATAGACGCGGTCCTGTTCGCCGATCACCACGACGGGCACAGCATCGCCGTCCTGTGGATGCTCGGGCCGCTGCAGCAGCTGGGCCGCGCTGACCAGCCCGACGGGACGGCCGTCGTAGCGGAAATGCTGGTGCTGCTCGATCTGCTCGATGTCGTCGCGGCGCACGGCCATGGCGCGCAGCACGTGGCCCAGCGGAAAGGCGTAAGCCTCGCCGGACACCTCCACCAGCAGCGCGCGCACGACGGACAGCGTGAGTGGCAGCTCCAGGTGGAAATGCAGGCCGGTGCCGGGTTGCTGCGACAGCCTGAGGCTGCCGCGCACGGCGCGCACCATGTCCTGCACGGCATCGAGTCCGACGCCGCGTCCGGAGACTTCGGAAACCGTTTCGCGCAGGCTGAAGCCCGGCAGCAGCAGGAACTCGAGCAGTTCCGCCTGCGACAGGCGCGCCGCCGTTTCCACTTGCGCCAGCCCGCGCCGCACGATGGTGGCGCGCAACGCCTCGAGGTCTACGCCCGCGCCGTCGTCGAAGATCACGATCACCAGCCGCCCGGCGTTGTGGCGCGCGTGAAGCGAGATGCGACCCTCCTCGGGCTTGCCCGCGGCCCGCCTGACCTCCGGCGCCTCGATGCCATGATCCACGGCGTTGCGCAGCAGGTGGGCCAGCGGTGCATCGAGCTGTTCCAGGATGTCCCGGTCCACCTGGGTGTTTTCACCGGATAGCGAAAGGTGCACCGTCTTGCCCAGTGACCGGCCCAGGTCGCGCACCATGCGCGAGAAGCCGGTGATGCCGTCGGACAGCGGACGCATGCGGCACGACAGCGCCGTGTCGTAGAGCCGGCGCGAGAGCCGGCTCGCGCGATGATCGTACTGGTCGAATTCCGCCACGCGCTGCGACATCTGCCCGTGGCTGTCTTCCAGGATCTGGCGCGCGTCGGCCAGCGCCGCACGCAGGCGTGGCACGGTGCCATCGGGGCTGGCCAGCAGCGCCTGGATGCCGTCCAGCGCCTGCAGGGCGCGCATCTGTTGCCGCCGCGCCTGCTGCATCGCGCTGCCAAACGGGCGCAGCCAGTGCGACTCGACCATCGCTTCACCGGCCATGGCCAACAGGCGGTCAAGGCGATCCGCGTTGACGCGCAGCGTCCGCTCCTGGCCATCCGTGGGATCGGCGGGCGCGGCGGCAGGCGGCTCCGGCGCACGCAGGGTGGCCGGCGGGATGACGGCCGGAGTGGGCGCGAGGTCGGCCGTTGTGGCTGTCGCTGCGGCCTCGACGGTTGAGGCAGCCGGGGGCGTTTCGGCCACGATCGTGGCTGACGCCGGCGCGGGCATCGTCATGGCGTTGTCGAGCGGCGCGCCCATGCGTGCGACATAGGCGTCGATCTCGGCCTTGCCGTCACGCTCCGCCCAGTTGACGTCACCACCGGGAGGATGGCCAATGCGCTGCAGCAGGTCGGTGCCCTGCAGCAACGCGTCGATGTGCGCCGGTGTCAGCCGCAATCCGCCGCGCTGCGCGGCCTCCAGGCAATCCTCCATGACATGCGCCACCCGCACGCCGCCATCGAGTCCCACGATGCGCGCGGCGCCCTTGAGCGAATGCGCGGCGCGCATGCAGGCCTCGAGGTGAATGGCGGCCGCCGGGTCGCGCTCCAGCGCCAGCAGGCCCGCGTTCAGCACCTCGGCCTGCGATTCGGCCTCCAGCGCGAAGAGGTCCAGCATCGACGCATCGCGCAATTGTTCCGGATTCATGACAGGCTCCGCGACAACGCGTGCCGCAACAGGCCGGCATCCAGCAGGCCGACCGTATGGCCTTCATGCTCGAACAAGGCTTGCGTGTAATGGGCGGAGGCGCGTGCCAGGGTGGCCGGCAACGGCATCAGCGCGGCGGCGGGCACGCGCCGGACGCCGGCGACTTCCGACACCGGCAGCGCGATGGCATTGCGCCCCTGGCCCAGGATCAGGAACCGCGCCGCGCGTTGCGTATCGCCCTTGTTGTCGGTCTTGTCGCTTCCCCGGTCGGGCTTGCCTCCGGCTTCGGTGCCGCCGAACAACAGCGCCAGCGAGACACAGGTCAGCAGCGCGCCGCGCACGGCGGCCACCCCGACCAGCGCGGCGTGGCGACGCTGCGGCAGCGAGTGCACGGGTGCCGGCGCGGTGACTTCACCGAGCACGGCAGTCGGCAGTGCCAGCCATTCGTCGCCCACGCGGAACACGACGCACGACTGGCCGGCCGCGCGGTCCGCCTGCGCATCGCCGGCGTTGGCGGCATCCAGTGCTTCAGGGTCCGCCAGCTGGCCGGCCGACAGCGTGTCGAGCAGCGTCACGGCGGCCTGCGCGTAGGTCGGGCAATTGCGGCAATGGATGTGGGTGGCCAGCAGCGGGCAGGAGCCGTCGCCGGAGACGCCGATACGGCGCCAGCAGGCATCGAGTCCGGCGGCAAGGGAGGGCGGGGCGGTCAGGGGTTCAGCCATGGCTTACACGGGCATGACGTTGGGCGCGCTCGCGCAGGCGGTGCGCGCCCGCGGCGTCGCCTTCGCTGTCGAGCAAAGCGGCCAGATGATAGAGCGCTTCCTCGTGGCCGGGGTCCAGATACACGGCCTTGCGATAGGCGGCATGCGCGTCCGCCGCGTGGCCGGAGGCGTCGTGCAGCACGCCCAGCAGGCAATAGGCATCGGCGGACGGGCCGTGCGCGGCCAGGTGGCGTTCGCAAGCGGCCGTGGCGGCGGGCAGTTCGCCACGATCGGCGAGGGCGGCGATGGCGGAAAGGGCATCGGCATCGCGCGACGGTGCGGGGGCCGGAGCGGTGGCGACGTGTGCAGCATGTGCGAGGTGTGCGGCGACTTGCGGCGTGCGTGCCACCGCGCCATGCGGTGGCCGTATCCGCGCGATCCCGCCGGACGGCATGCGAGGCGCGGCGGGCACGGCAGGCAAGGGTATCGCGGACGCCGCAGCCGGCTGCAAGGGCGGCCGCGCCGCCTGGGGATGAAAGGCGAACGCCAGCGGAATGCCCGCGCCGGATAGCCCTTCGCGCGTGAGCAGGCTCGCCTCGGCCGGACCGACGAAGATCATGCCGTCCGGCGTTGTCAGCCGGGTCAGTGTTTTCACGGCGCGCTGCTGCGTGTCCGGGTCGAAATAGATCAGCAGGTTGCGGCAGAACACCACGTGGTAGGCCGGCTCGCTGGCCAGCAGCACCGGGTCGAGCAGGTTGCCCTGCAGCAGCCGCACCTGGGCATGTACCTTGTCCGCGATACGGTAACCGGCCGCGACGGGCGTGAAGTAGCGATCGCGGAAATCCAGCGGGCTGCCACGGAATGCATTGTTGCCGTACTGCCCGGCGCGCGCACGTTCCAGCGCACGTGCGCTGACATCCACCGCATCCACGCGAAAGCGCTCGGGCGGGAGCCCCGCGTCCAGCAGGGCCATGGCGATGGAGTAGGGTTCCTCGCCGGTCGAACAGGGCACGCTCAGCACGCGCAGCATCGGCACGTCACGGCCGAACACGCATTGCGCCGCAAAGCGGCCGAGCGCCAGCAGCGCTTCGCGATGGCGGAAGAACCACGTTTCTGGCACGACCACGGCCTCGATCAGGGCCTGCAGCTCGTCGGGCACCACGTGCAGCAGGTTCCAGTAGCTCGTGGTGTCGTGCGTGCCCACGGCGACCTGGCGCTCCTGGATGGCGCGCGCGATGACGCCGGCGCCAACGGAGGCCGCGTCGAGTCCGATGCGTTCCTTCAGCAGGGCCTCGATCGGGGTCTGGGGGTGCGGGGCGTCCGTCATGCCGGGGCCGATTCGGGGAACAGCAGCGCGTGGACCGCATCGGGCAGCAGCGCGGACACGCGCACCCATTGCACCAGTCCGCGTGCGTCATGGCGCACCGGACCCAGATACCGTGCATGGGCGGGATCGATGCCGCCATCGACGAACGACGCCGCATCGCAACGCAGGGTTTCGGTCGCGTATTCGAGCCGCAACCCCAGCAGGCGCGTTGGCGCATCGCTATCCGCCTCGGGGCGGCGATAGTGCACCAGCGCCGTGCGCGTGCTGGTCCGTGCCGCCGCGGGCGTGCCGGTGGCCAGCGCGCTCATGTCGATGACCGGCACGGGCTGCCCGTGCCGGACCATCAGCCCGCTCACCCAGCCCGGCGCGCCGGGGATCTGTTTCACCGTGGTCAGCGGCAGCACCTCGGCCACCTCCGCGGTGTCGATCGCGTAGTGGTCGGTGCCAATGCGGAACAGCAGGAACAGTGTCATGTCGGGGGAGCGGGGGAGCAGGGCGGGGCTCGCTCAGACCCTGAAGCGCGAGACGCCGCTGCGCAGCTCGTTGGCCACCAGCGTCAGTTCGTCGATGGCCTGACCGGACTGGCGCAGCGATTCCACGGTCTGCTGCGCGGCCTCCGACAACTGCATGAGCGCCTGATTGATCTGCTCGGCACCGCCGGCCTGGGCCTGCATGCCTTCGTTGACCATCTGCACGCGTGGCGCCAGCGACTGGATCTGGCCGATGATCTGCGACAGCTGGTCGCCCACCTGCGTCACCTCGGACATGCCGCGGCGGACTTCCTCGGAGAACTTGTCCATGCCCATCACGCCGGCGGCCACGGCCGACTGGATCTCGCGGACCATCTGTTCGATGTCGTAGGTCGCCACGGCGGTCTGGTCGGCCAGCCGGCGGATTTCCGTGGCCACCACGGAGAAGCCGCGGCCATACTCGCCGGCCTTCTCGGCCTCGATGGCCGCATTCAGCGACAACAGGTTGGTCTGGTCGGCCACGCGGGCGATGGTGGTGACCACCTGGTTGATATTGCCGGCGCGCTCGTTGAGCGTGGCCAGGCGCGTGTTGACCGATCCTGCGGCTTCCATCACGTGGTGCATGGTGGCTTCCATGCGCGACAAACCGACCTGCCCCGTGCCGGCCAGTCCCGCGGTCTGCTCGGCGGCATGCGACACCTCGCCCATGGTTCGCACCAGGTCGCGCGCGGTGGCGGAGATTTCGCGCGAGGTGGCGCCGATCTGGGTGGTGGTGGCCGCGGTCTCGGTGGCCGTGGCCTGCTGCTGGCGCGCGGTGGCGGCGATCTCGTTGACCGAGGTGGTGACCTGGATGGCGGAGCGCTGCGCCTGGCCGACCAGCGACGTCAGCTCGCCGGACATCTGGTTGAAGCCTTCCTCCACGGCCAGGAATTCGTCGCGGCGTTCCAGGGCCATGCGCTGGCGCAGGTCGCCGCCGCGCATGGTGGTCAGCAGGGACACGATGGAGCGCATCGGCACGGTGATCGCACGCAGCAGCAGGAAGCCGCAGATCGCGGCGGCCAGCACCGCAATCGCCAGCGAGGCCTCGATATTGGTCTTGGCGGCCGTCACGGAGCCGACAATGCCGGCCGCCGCGCGGTCGTTGACGGCGTTGTTGTCGTCCACCAGCATCTGCAGGGTCTTGCGGCCATCCAGCCAGATGTCGTGCGCGCTGCCGCGCAGGGCGGCCTCCGCGGCGGTCGTATCCTTCCATTTGGCCGGATCCAGGTAGGACTGCGCGGCCTGGTCATACCTGGCGCGAATTTCCCGGAATGTCCGGAAACGGCTGCGATCGTCATCGCGGATGATGGTCGCTTCATACAACTGCTCCAGGCGATCCAGGCGCGTGGTGGCGTCCCGCGTCTGGGCGAGCAGCCGGGTGCGCTCCGCGCCGTCCTGTGCCGTCACGGTCTGCCATGCCAGGACATAGATCTCGCCCCAGATTCCACGCATGGCGGCGCTGTAGTTGAGCCCCGGCAGCGCGTCGGTGCGCATGATCGTGGTCTCGCGCTCGATGGCGGACAGGCGGTTGTAGGCCACGACGCTCATCAGGGTCATGACCAGCAGGATGAAAGTAAAGCTCGCCAGGATGCGCGTGCGAATGGTCCAGTGTTTCACGGTCGGGTTCGCGAGGATTTTCTTGTTGGGCCGCCTGGCATGGCCGGCGGCAAGGCGCCATCACCCAGTGGGGGGAACCCTGTTGCGGGTGGCTGGCAATTGCGGCGTAGGGTACTGTAACGCCCCGGTCATTTCAACGACGGCTGCCGGCCCGCCAGGCCGCGCCGTTGCGCGCTCGCGCCGAAAAACCGAAGCGCTTGATTTTTCCATGGTTTTCGTCACACTTGCCAAATAGCTTGAGCGGGAACCATGTTCATCACAACTGATAAGGCAGGGATGGTGGCCAAGTCGGAGGCACAGGCGACTGGCGCTTTGCCGCCGGCGGATATCGATCCGCTGACCGGCGTGGCCGCCCGCCAGGCATTCTTGAAGCGACTGGAGGCGCGTCTGCAAAGCGAGCCGACGCCGCGCTTTGCCCTATTGCTGATTGGCATCGACGATTTCCGCGCCTTCAATGACATGCACGGCCATGCCGAGGGCGATGCCATCCTGCAGCATGTGGCCCGTCGCCTGCGCGATGCGTCGCCGCGCGATGCCGTCATCGGACGAGTGGGCGGCGACGAATTCGGTGTGCTGCTGACTTCCATCTCGGACCCCACGCTGGTGCGCCATGTGAGCGCCGCCATCCTGTCGATGCTGTCCGCCCCCCATGAACTGAATGGCCGCCGGCACCACGTGCTGGCCAGCGTTGGCGCCTGCGTGATGCCAGCCGGGGGCGATACCTCGTCCGACGTACTGGCCGCCGCCAGCCTGGCGCTGGCCCGGGCCAAGCACGATGGCGGACGCACCATCCGCTTCTTCAAGCCGCAGATGCGCACGGACGTGACGACGCGGCTGTCGCTCGTCCAGGCGCTGCGCGAGGCCTACGCCCAGCGGCAGTTCGAGTTGCTCTACCAGCCGCAGGTGGATCTGCGCGATGGACGCGTGGTCGGGGCCGAGGCCCTGATGCGCTGGCGCCATCCCACGCTGGGCCTGCTGACCCCGGCGGCGTTCATCGACGCGCTGGCCGTCAGCAGCGTGGCGGGCGACGTGGGGATGTGGCTGCTGCACACGGCTTGCGCGCAGGCCCGTGCGTGGTCGCTGACGTTCGAGGAGCCGCCGCGCGTCGCCATCAACCTGTTTGCCGCGCAGCTGGCGGAAAGCCGCCTGCTGACCGAAGTGCGCCACGTGCTGCGCGCGCTGGAACTGCCGGCATCCCTGCTCGAAATCGAGATCACCGAGACCATCGCCCTCCAGCAGGGCGACGAGGTGTCCGACCAGCTCCAGGCCCTGCGCCGCGACGGCGTGACGCTGACCTGCGACGACTTCGGGACCGGCTATGCGTCGCTGAGCTTCCTCAAGACCTTTCCGGTCGACCGGCTCAAGATCGACCAGTCCTTCATCCGCAACGTCACGCACGATGACGTCGACGCCGCCATCGTCCGCTCGGTGATCAACGTGGGCGAAAGCCTGCGCATCGGCGTGGTGGCCGAAGGGGTGGAGACCGCCGAGCAGCGCGACTTCCTGCTGGCCAACCGCTGCGTGGAAGCGCAAGGCTACTTTTATGGCCGGCCCATGCCGCCGGACCGCCTGACGGATTTCTTGCGCAACCAGCCGCGCTAGACCGCCTTCGCCGCACCGCAGCAGCGCGGTGCGTCAGCCGCACACCGGTCGCGCCCCAGCAGCGCCTCAGCCGTACGCCAACCGTGCGCCAACCGCGGCAGCGCCGCGTCCGGGCGGTCGTCGGGCGCGTCGTCCGGCCGCACCTTCCGGCCGCGTCGTCTGGCCGATCTTCCCGAATCTGTCGATCCACCTGCAAGACTTGTTTCCGCCTTTGTCCGGTCCGCGCCGGTAAGCCCGACGCGCCGGCTTGCGGCCCGGCCCGCCGGGCGGCTCGCGCGGTCGCCCGGGGCCCGCGGGGCCGTGGCAGGGGGAAATATGCGCTTACAAAGTCCGGTCTGCCGCTGGCGTCCTCCGCCGTTTATCCGTTATAGGGTGACAATATGATGACGCTCGCCTGGCGGGCGTCCGGAACAAGGTAAGACACGATGCAATCCCTTTTTCGCTTGGCGGCGGGTCGATGGCCCCGCGTGGCTCCGCTGGCCGGGCTCGGCCTGGCCGTGCTGCTGGCCCATGGGCTGGCGCGCGCGCAGGACTACGGCCCGCCTGGCTATAACGTGCCGCCGGACTACAACCTGCCGGGCTATGCGCAAGGGCCCGGCGATGCCTCCGTGCTCGGCAATCCCGACGCCGTGGCGCAGACCGCCGATCCCTCTTCCCGGGTCGCCACGCTGACCGATGTGGCCGGCAACCTGAGCTTTGCCCCGGCCGGATCGGACGAATGGGCTGCCACCGGCCTGAATCGCCCGGTCACGACCGGCGATCGCCTGTGGGTTTACCCGGGCGGCCGGGCGGAGCTGCACGCTGGCTCCACGGCCGTGCGGCTGGGCGGCGCCACCGCTGCCACGGTCCTCAACCTCGACGACAACACCACGCAGATCAAGCTGACGCAGGGCACGCTGCAGTTGCGCGTGCGTGCCTTGCCGCAAGACCAGCAGGTCGAAATCGATACCCCGAATCTGGCTTTCGTGCCGCGCGAGCCCGGCGACTACCGGCTTGATGTGGCACCGGACGGCAGCACGACACTGGTCAGCATGCGACATGGCAGTGCCGTGCTCTACGGCGACAGCCGCTCCGTCGAGATGACGCGCGGCCAGCGCATGCGCTTTGCGGGGTCCGACCTGGCCGATGCGGGACAGGGCGCGTATCCGGCGCCGGACAGCTTCGACCAGTGGACGGCGGCACGCGATGCGCGCGAGGACGATTCCGTGTCCGCGCGCTATGTGCCGCGCGACATGACCGGCTACACCGCGCTGGATGATTACGGCGACTGGCAGCAGGACGCCGGCTACGGCGCGGTGTGGTTCCCGCGTGCCGTGCCGTCGGGCTGGGCGCCGTACAGCACCGGCAACTGGGTCTGGGTGGCGCCGTGGGGCTGGACGTGGGTCGATGACGCGCCGTGGGGTTTTGCCCCGTCACACTATGGCCGCTGGGCGCACTTCGGCAACCGGTGGGGCTGGGTGCCCGGTCCTGTCAGCGGGCGTCCGTGCTATGCGCCGGCGCTGGTTGCCTTTGTCGGCGGCGCCTCCGCGACCATCCGCATTGGTGGCGGCCCGGGCGTGGCGTGGTATCCGCTCGGACCGCGTGACGTTTACCGGCCGGTGTACCGCGCCAGCCCGGGCTATATCACCCGGATCAACAACGTGACGGTCAATCGTTTTGGCGACCGGGGCGATCGAGGTGATCGCGATCGGGACCGCTGGGCAAATCGCAATGTGCCGGGTGCGATCCACGGCATGCCGGCGCGCAGTTTTGTCGAGGGCCGCCCGGTGCCACGTGGCAACCAGCGGGACGAGTGGCGGCACTTGCCGATTGGCGAGGGTGGCCATGGCGCGCCGCCGATGGCGCCGGTGAAGACGAGCCTGGTCGGCGGTGCGCCGGTGCGGGCCTTGCCGCCGATGGCGCGTGAAGGATTCGAGCGTCAGGCAATCGCCGCCCGACCGCCGGGTCGCGTGGCGCAGGATGATCTGGCGCGGCGGTTTGCCCGCGAGGGGGGCACGGCTGGCGCCGGGCCTGCATGGCGCGGTCCGTCGCCGGCATCCCGGCAGGAAGCGGACCGGCGCGGACGGCAGCAACCGACGCAGGGCACGCCGTGGCAGCCGGACGTTCGCCTGAGCCAGGCGGCGCAGGCGGCACACGAACGTCGGGGGCAGATCGGACGGAATGACGGACGGAATGGCCAACCCGGTCAAAACGGCCAGCCTGGTCAAAACGGCCAGCCGGGCCAACCCGGGCGCGACGGCCAACCCGGCCAGCCCGGACGAGATGGGGCGCGGGCGTTTGTCGGCCAGGGTGGTTCACCGGGCGACGACAACAGCCGCGGCTGGTCCACGCGTCCGGACCAGATGCGTGGCTTGCCGCCGGAAGCGCAGCGTCAGCAGCAAGCGCTGCAACGGCAGCAACTGGATCAGCAGCGACAGTTCCAGGAGCAACAGCGTCAGTCGTCGGATTTCCAGCAACGTCAGCAGCAGGCGCTCCAGCGCCAGCAGCAGGATCAGCAACGGATAGAGCAGCAGCGGCAGGGGCAGGATCAGCAGCGTCGCCAGCAGTTCGACCCGCAACATCAGGCACAGGACCCGCAACGCCAGTTCCAGGATCAGCAACGCGAATCCGCGCAGCGGCAACAGTTCGACCAGCAACGGCAGGCGCAAGACCAACAGCGTCAGCAGATGGATCAGCAACGGCAGGCGGCGCAGCGTCAGCAGCAGTTCGATCAGCAACGGCAAGCACAGGAGCAACAGCGCCAGCAAATGGATCAGCAGCGGCAGGCGGCGCAGCGTCAGCAGCAGTTCGACCAGCAACGGCAGGCGCAAGACCAACAGCGCCAGCAAATGGATCAACAGCGGCAGGCGGAACAGCGCCAGCAGCAGTTCGATCAGCAACGGCAGGCGCAGGAGCAACAGCGCCAGCAGATGGATCAGCAGCGGCAAGCGGCGCAGCGTCAGCA
>NZ_FMYZ01000004.1:61570-527787 GCF_900101625.1 Cupriavidus sp. YR651
ATGGATCAGCAGCGGCAAGCGGCGCAGCGTCAGCAGCAGTTCGAGCAGCAACGGCAGGCGCAGGAACAGCAGCGTCAGCAGGCCATGCAGCACCAACAGGCCGAACAGCAGCGGCAGGCGCAGGAGCAGCAGCGTCACATGCAGGAACAGCAACGCCAGCAGCAGGATCGCCAGCGGCAGCAGCAGCAGCAACAGCAGCAACAGCAGCAACAGCAGCAACAGCAGCGTGGCCAGCAGGCCAACGACCGGCAGGGACGCATGCAGGCCAACAACTAGTGCGGCGGCTGGCTGGTGCCATGTACCAATAGGGGGCAATGCAGGAACGGGCAGGCAGGAAAGCAGAAAAAATGTAGGAAAGCAGTAAGCAGGAAAGGACAAAGGGCGCCCGGATGACTCCGGGCGCCCTTCGTTTTCTCTCCACTTACGTTTTCACGCTATTGCTGCACTGGCTGTGTCGCCAGTTGGTACTGCCCCTTCTCTTCTCCCTCCGTAGGAGCCTGCCGATGCCGGGCGGGGGCCGGGCAGCACAGCTTGCTTGCCCTGCCGACCCGCCCGACATGATTACGTGCTGCTTACTTGCCCAGTTCCGACAACCGTACCGGCGCGATCTTGCCGTTCTGCACCCAGCCGACCACGGTATCCGCCACGGAACCGCCCTTGGCGTCGATGCCTTCCACCTCGTTCGGGTTCACATCCTTCGGCAGCGCCTTGACCGCGTCCGGAATCCTGGCGCGGATCGCCGCGGCGTCGGTCGTGGTGCCCGCCAGCTTCATCGCGTTGGCCAGCGCCCAGGTCATGGTGTAGTTCAGCGACATCTCCGTGGTGGCATCGCGGCCGTCATGGGTCTTCTTGTAACGGGTGTTGTAGGCCTGCGCAGCCGGACGCGTGTCGTTGACCAGCGGCATCACGCCGATCGAGCCTTCCAGCATGGCCAGACCGTTGGTCACCTTCGCCATTTCATCCATCTTCGCCTGGTCCATCACGATGAAGCCGCCCTTGAAGCCCAGCTCGCGGGCCTGCTTGACCACCAACGCTGTGGGCTCGGACGGGCCGCCGACGAACATCACGTCGGGTTTGTCGGCGATGGCGCGTGACACGCCCGTGTAGAAGTCCGTGGCCTTGGTGTACGACATCGGGTTGTTGCCCACCACCTTGCCGCCCGCGCTCTCCCATGCGGGCACGAAGGCCTGCACCCAGGCCTTGGCGTAGTCGTGATCGGCCGGCACCAGCGCCACGTTCTTGCCGTACCGCTTCATCTGCGCCTTGATGAACGGGTCGATGTAGCCGGTGTAGGCCGGCGGAATGCGGATCGTGAGCTTGTTGCCGGCATCGGTGATGCGCGGCACGCTGGAGTACGCCATGACCAGGAACTTCTCCTGCTCGTTGAAGGCCTGCAGCGCGAAGATGCCGCCAGAGTGCGGCACGAACACCGCCGGAGTCTTGTGTTGCTGGACCAGGCGGCGCGCGTTGATCGCGGCCTCGGCAGGCGCGTACTTGTCGTCCAGCGCCACCACTTCCAGCTTGACCTTCTTGCCGTTGACATCCAGGCCCGAGGCGTTGATTTCGTCCACGGCCATCTGGATGCCGGACAGCACGTTCTTGCCGTACAGCGCGGCGCCGCCGGACAGCGGACCGGTGTAGCCAATCTTGACTACTTCCTGGGCCAGCGCCGGTGCCGACGCCACCAGCGCGGCCACGGCACACGCGGCCAGCGGGAAGAAACGACGGATCGTCTTGTGCTGCATTTGCTGTCTCCTTATGGGTATGTACTGCGCTTGTCCGTCACCGGGTGGCGGCAATCAGCCGCCGATGTATGCCTTGCGAATGCCCTCGTCCCTGAGCAGCGAATCACGGTCGCCTTCCATCACAATCCGGCCGCCCTCGATCACATATGCGCGATGCGCGATGCCCAGCGCGGCGTAGGCGTTCTGTTCGGCCAGCAGCACCGTGGTGCCCGCGCGGTTGATGCGCTGGATCACCTCGAACATTTGCTTGACCACCAGCGGCGCCAGCCCCAGTGACGGTTCGTCGAGCAGCAGCGCGCGCGGGCGCCCCATCAGCGCGCGGCCCAGCGCCACCATCTGCTGCTGGCCGCCCGAGAGCGATCCGGCAGGATCATCCTTCTTCTGGCGCAGGATCGGGAACATCTCGTAGACCTCTTCCAGCGTGCCGCGGATGCCAGCCGCATCGCGCCGGTGCACGTAGGCGCCGAGCGTCAGGTTCTTCTGCACGGTCATGGCCGGGAACAGCTTGCGGCCCTCGGGGCAGTGCACCAGGCCGGCCTGCACGATCTGCGATGGCTTCATGCCGGACAGCTCGCGGCCGTCGAAGCGCATGCTGCCGCCGCTCGTGCGATGGATGCCGCTCATCGCCAGGAAGATCGAACTCTTGCCGGCCCCGTTGGCGCCGAGCAGCACCACGAGCTCGCCCGCCTTGGCGTGCAGCGAGACATTGTCCAGGGCGCGGAAGCTGCCGTACGACAGCGAGACGCGTTCAAGCTGCAACATGGTCGGCTCCCAGGTAGGCCTCGATGACGCGCGCGTCCTGCTGCACCTGCGCGGGCGTGCCTTCGGCGATCTTCTCGCCGTAGTTGAGCACCATGATCTTGTCGGCCAGCCGCATGATCATGTCCATCTTGTGTTCGATCAGGCAGACCGTCTTGCCGTGGCGGACCATCTTGCGGATCAGCTCGGCCAGGCCCACCGTCTCCTCGGGGTTCACGCCGCCGGCGGGTTCGTCGAGCAGCAGTAGTTCCGGGTCGGTGGCCAGCGCCAGTGCAAACGCCACGCGCTTGCGCGCCTCCTGCGTGATATCGGCGGCGATCTCATGCGCCAGGTGCGAGAGGCCGACGAAGTCGAGCGCGGCCTCCGCCTTGTCCCGGCACAGGCGTTCTTCCTCGCGCAGGCGGCGCGTGTTGAACAGCACGTCGGCGAGACCGGACTGCGTGCGCAGGCGATGGCCGACGATCAGGTTGTCCAGCACCGTGGCGCGGTCGAACAGCGCGGTGGCCTGGAAGGTGCGCGCCACGCCCAGCCGCGCGATCTGGTCGGCGCGCAGGCCGGCCACGTCCTGGCCCTTGAACAGGATCTGGCCCGACGTCGGCGCGTGCGTGCCGGCGATCAGGTTGAAGAACGTGGTCTTGCCGGCGCCGTTGGGGCCGATGATCGCGTTGATGTGGCCGGCTTCGAACGTCACGGAGACATCGTTCACCGCGGTCAGGCCACCAAACTTCCTGGTCAGGTTGCGGATCTCAAGCATTCTCGGCTCCGGGGCGGGTGGTCGGGACGGACGGCGCCTGCACCGGGCGGGCGGCGGCCAGCTGGCCGCGACGTGCTGCGGCGGCGCGGCGGGCCTGCTTCCTGAGGAAGGAGCCGACGATGCCGTCCGGGAAGAAGATGATCAGCAGGATCAGCACCGGACCGAACACCAGCATCCGGTAGTCCTGCAGGAACTGCAGCGACTGGGTGACCCAGGGCACCAGCACGGCGCCGAGCAGCGGGCCGAGCAGCGTGCCCGTGCCGCCGACCAGCATCGCCATCACCATGTCGAACGTGACATCCGTGCGTGCGATGTCCGGGCCCAGGAAGCGCACCTGCCCGGCATAGAGCGCGCCGGCAAGGCCGGCATAGCCCACCGACAGCACGAACGACAGCACCTTGGTGCGCATCAGGTTGATGCCCAGCGCCTCGGCCAGCGCGTCGCTGTTGCGCACCGCCATGAAGCCGCGGCCCAGCAACGAACTGACGATGCGATGCATGACGAAGGTGCCCGCGGCAAGGAAGAACAGCACCAGGTAGTACTGGGCCTGCACGCTGTCGAAGGCAACGGGGCCGATCGACGCCGGCACGGGAATGCCGATCAGGCCGACCGTGCCGTGCGTGAGGGCTTCCCACTTTTCGATCAGCAGATAGATGATGTAGCCCACGCACATCGTGAAGATCGAGAAGTAATGGCCCTTCAGCCGCAGCGACACCACGCCGACCACGTAGCCAAAGGCCATGCAGATCACGCCGGACAGCGCGAAGGCGAGCCAGAAGGGGACCTGGTGATCGACGGTGAGGATGCCGAGCGTGTAGGCGCCGATGGCCATGAAGCCGCCATGCGCCAGATTGAGCTGGCCGGTGTAGCCGGTCAGCAGGTTCAGCCCGAGCGTGGCGATGGCGTAGATGAACGCCAGCGTCATCACGGTCAGGAAGTAGCTGTTGGGCACGACCAGCGGAAACGCGATGGCCGCCGCCAGCAGCAGGATCCAGCCGGTCTTTCCTAGCAGTGCTTTCATGGGAGTGTTCCTTGGAGGTCGTTTCAAAAAGATCCTGGCGTCGTTGCGCGGCCTTGCCGTACTAGTTGTACTGTCTGCGGCCGCGCGTCTAGCCAGGACCGCTTCGCTTCATCTTGAAACAACCTCTTATGCGGCCTTGGCGGCAAACAGGCCCTGCGGCCGGATCGACAGGATGATCACCAGCAGCAGGAAGGCGATGATGTCCTTGTAGTCGGTGGAGATGTAGAAGCCGCCGAAGCTCTCGGCCATGCCGATGATCAGGCCGCCCACGATGGCGCCCGGAATGCTGCCCATGCCGCCGAGGATGATGATCACGAAGGCCTTGGTGATGACCAGGTTGCCCATGCTGGGGTAGACCAGGTTGATCGGCGCGTAGAGCGTGGCGGCAATCGCGGCCAGCGCGCCGGAGATGGCGAACACCAGCAGCGTGACGCGCGTGGCATCGATGCCGACGAGGGCCGCGCCCTCGCGGTTCTGCGCCATCGCGACGATCGTGGAGCCCGTGACGGTGCGCGTCAGGAACAGATGCAGCAGGACCATCAGGCCGAAGGCCGCCACGATGATCAGGAGGCGCTGCATCGGCGCGGTCAGGCCGAACAGCTCGACCATCTGGCCGTAGGGCGTGGGCATGCGGTGAAAGTCCGCGCCCCACAGCGCCTGCGCGCCGGCTTCCAGGAACAGCAGGATGCCGATGGCGGCAATCATGTCGTGGATCTCGGGGGCGTTGCGCAGCGGGTGGAAGACCAGGCGGTCGGCCAGCATCGACAATATGGCGACCACCGCCGCCGCGCACAGCATGGCCAGCCAGTAGTTCAGGCCGAGCGCGGTCATCGCGTAATACGACACATAGGCGCCGGCCATGTAGAAGGCGCCGTGCGCGAAGTTGGGTACGTGCAGGATGCCGTAGACCAGCGTCAGTCCGAGCGCGACGAGGCTATACACGCCGCCGAGCGTCAGACCGTTGAGAAACTGTTGGAAGAACAATGCCACGGGGAAGCCTCGTACAGTTCACGAAACAGGGTGCGCGCCGGCGCAAGGCCGGGGCGCGACAGGGCGCCGCCGCGAGGGACGGCGCCGGCGATCTCAGATGGAGGTCTGGCGGTGAGGTGTGGCGGCCAGTGCGCCGATGTCCGGCGCGATGGGGGCGATGGCCGCGCGGTCGGGTCGTCGCACAGGGATACGGCGTGCTGCGGCGTGACGGGTGTCCTGCATATTGCTGTCTCCTTGCGTTGCGGCGCCATGACGGCGCCCTCGCTTTCTCCAGGTGCCCTGGTGTGACCGTGGCCCGGTGACGCCGTGTCATGTCGCCGGCATCTGGGCCAGCGTTCTCGCACGATCGTTCGTTTTCATTTTCGGCGACTTTTGCATAGCGCTTCGGCCAGCGTCAAGCGATCGGGCGTAGTATTCCGTAGAGCGAAATACGCATGCCGCGCCAGGCCTCGAATCGTCCGAGTATTCCCTGATTTCAGCGTGCAAGTCGCACTGGCTCACGCCTATTTGCAGCGCGTATGACGCCTATGTGTTCGCTGCATGGGAGCCACGCGATCCGTACACCGATGGGGTGTAAAGGCTGTCGAGGCGTTTGAAAAGCAAACCGGCGCCAGCGGATGCGTTGACGCCGATTTGCCAATTGGCGCTGCCAGCATCGGCAACGCCGTTCAGGCGCGCGGAGGAGCCAGGCCGATCCCGGCGTATATCGCGACGCGCTGTTGTGCATTTCGGCGCGGTAACAGCGCCGACCCCTGGATTCTGTGTTCGTTCCTTCCAAAAGACGAAACACACATTTGTCGCTGTTCCGGTGTTGCTGCGTCCGGAAAAACCCTAGGATGCGTCCACTGCGTGGCAGTTGTCCGCCACCTCTACCTGCCCCCGTCCGGCCGGCTGGCCGGTCAATCCATCCTCGACGCGTCGTCCGGGCCGTGTGAGTGTCTTCACGCGCTGGCTTCGCTCGTCCCCGAAGGGCGCGTCGGGCGATCGGAGGGTTCTCGTCGCACAAGGGAACGCACAGTGAAAATCGAAGATATCCGCCGCAACGCCTTTGCCATGCCGGTACATAGCCCGTCATATCCGCGTCCGCCATTCCGCTTCCTGCAGCGTGAGTACTTCATCGTCTCCTATGAAACCGATCCGGACGCGTTACGTGCGGTGGTGCCCGAGCCGCTGACGCCTGACGGCAACCTGGTTCACTACGAATTCATTCGCATGCCGGACTCGTCCGGCTTCGGCAACTACACCGAAAGCGGCCAGGTGATCCCCGTCGTCGATGCGGAGGGGCGCAAGGGCAGCTACACACACGCGATGTATCTCGATGACGAGGGCCCCATCGCCGGTGGCCGCGAGATCTGGGGGTTTCCCAAGAAGCTGGGCTCGCCGCGCCTGTCGATCGACGGACACGATACGCTGCTCGGGACGCTCGACTATGGCTCGCAGCGCATTGCCACCGGCACGATGGGCTTCAAGTTCCGCCCGCTCGATCTGGCATCGGAGCAGAAGGCGCTCGCCGATACCCCCAACTACCTGCTGAAGGTCATCCCGCACGTCGACGGTTCGGCGCGCATCTGCGAACTGGTTCGCTTTCACCTGCGCGATGTGACCGTGCACGGCGCGTGGCAAGGCCCCGGCGCGCTGGAACTGCATGCGCATGCGCTGGCACCCGTTGCCGACCTGCCGGTGCGCCGTGTAGTGGGCGCGAAGCATCTCATTGCAGACCTCACGCTCGATATCGGCGAAGTCGCTTTTGACTACCTCGCGCCGGCCGAAGCGCCGAAGCTGGTCGTCAACCAATAACCCAACGCAAGGAGCAACCATGTCATTGCAAGGAAAAGTCGCGCTTGTTACCGGCGCCGCCAGTGGTATCGGAGAACAATGCGCGCGCCAGCTGGCGAGTGAGGGCGCGGCGGTTGTCATCGCCGATCTGAATCTCGAGGCCGCCCGGAAGGTAGCCGAGTCGATCGTCGCCGATGGCGGCAAGGCGATTGCCGTGGCGATGGATGTCACAAGCGAAGACGCCGTCAACGCGGGCATCGATGAAGCCGTGGCAACGCTGGGCGGGCTGGACGTACTGGTCTCGAACGCGGGCATCCAGATCGTCAATCCGATCGAGGACTACGCCTTCGCGGACTGGAAGAAGATGCTGGCTATCCATCTCGATGGCGCGTTCCTGACCACGCGTGCGGCGATCCGGCACATGTACGCGTCGGGCAAGGGCGGGGCGATCATCTACATGGGTTCCGTTCACTCGCACGAGGCTTCGAAGCTGAAGTCGGCCTACGTCACGGCCAAGCACGGGCTTCTTGGTCTGGCGCGCGTCGTGGCCAAGGAAGGCGGCCCGCGCGGCGTCCGTGCCAATGTGGTGTGCCCCGGCTTCGTCCGTACCCCGCTGGTCGACAAGCAGATTCCCGAGCAGGCCAAGGCGCTCGGCATTTCCGAAGCCGAGGTGGTCAGCAACGTCATGCTCAAGGAAACGGTCGATGGCGAGTTCACGACGGTTGCCGATGTGGCGCGCACGGTGTCGTTCCTGGCTGGCTTCGAATCGGCCGCGCTGACGGGGCAGTCGATCGTCGTCAGCCACGGCTGGTTCATGCAATAAGAGGAGGAGCCTAGTGCGCCGCAGTCAACGCAACACGTCTCATCAAGCCGAACCGCTGGTACTGCCGCCCTATGACGAGGTCGGCCTCGTTCTTCAGGGAGGCGGTGCGCTCGGCTCCTATCAGGCTGGCGTCTATGAAGGGCTGGCCCAGGCGGGGATCCATCCTACGTGGGTATCAGGTATTTCGATCGGCGCTTTGAACACGGCGATCATCGCCGGCAATGCTCCCGATGATCGCGTGGAAGCGCTACGCGGATTCTGGGAGACCATCAGCCTTCCGCCGGACGTCATCGGCAAGGCCGGTGCCTGGCTGCCGGCGGCATTCGGATTCCAGGACGTCGCGCGCAAGTGGTCGAGCATGTGGGCTGCCGGCCGCGCGCTGATGGAGGGCCAGCAGGGCTTCTTCCTGCCGCGTTCCCCGCTGCATGGCATCGGCAGCCAGGGCGGCGGCCCGAGCCAGGTGAGCTTCTACGACACCAGCGCACTGCGCGCGACGCTGCTGAAGTACGCCGATTTCGATCGCATCAACGATGGCGACATGCGCGTCTCCGTCGGCGCGGTCAATGTGCGGACCGGCAACCTCGTGTACTTCGACAATACGAAAATGCGCCTCGAGCCGGAGCACTTCATGGCATCGGGCGCGTTGCCGCCGGGCTTCCCGGCCGTCGAGATCGATGGCGAGTTCTACTGGGACGGCGGACTCGTCTCCAACACCCCGCTTACCGAGATCGTGCGCGAATCCCAGCACAAGGACACGCTCATCTTCCAGGTGGACCTGTGGAGCGCGAGTGGGGCGCTGCCGGGCAACTTCCTCGACGTCTCCGAGCGGACCAAGGACATCCAGTACTCAAGCCGGACCCGCGCCATCACCGCGTTCATGGAAGGCCGCCAGAAGCATGCGCGGCTGATCAAGGAACTGCTGGAGCACGTGCCGAAGTCCGTCCGCGAAACGCATCCGCTGATGCGTGAGGCGCAGCACATTGCGGATGGCAGCGCCGTCAACGTCGTGCACCTGATCTACCGGAACAAATTCTTCGAGGGTCACTACAAGGACTTCGAGTTCAGCACCGACACCATGAGCGAGCACTGGACGAGCGGGCTGGACGATATCCGTGACTCGCTCGCCCGCCCCGAGTGCCTGGCGATTCCAAGCCACGACGTCGGCTTCGTGACGCACGATGTGCATCGCATCGACGCCCCGGCGCTGACGGGCTCCGGTCCACTCGACACGGCGGCGGGCACGTCCGCGATGAACATCATCGACAACCTCCCTGCGGAACCAACCACTGTGTGACACGGGCTGCTTGGGCGGGGATGTTGGCTTGCCACATCCCCGATCCGCCGTGAAGGCACTTCCCATGACCTGCTACTGGGGGCCGATCTTGAGGTTCTGCGCAATACGCGTGAACTTCGTATGCTCGCTTTTCAGGAAAGACTGGGCTTGAGCCACCGTCATCGGCTCAAGGGTCCTTTGGAGGTTGGTTTCCACACGCGTGCGATTCTCGGGGCTGACTATCCACGCATTCATTGCCTGGTTGAGGCGAGTGATCAATGGTTCGGGGGTATCCGGCGGCGCGAGCACCGCAGCCCATTGGCTATGCTCGAAATCCTGGAGTAGTCGACTTTCGGCGATGGCCGGCACATCAGGCAAGGACGGATTGCGCCGTTTGCTTGCCACGCCAATCGGCTTGAACCGATTGGTCTTGATCATCCCGAATGTGGGGCCGCCCATGGGCATGAAAGTCAGGTCGACTTGCGCACCGGCAATGTCATTGGTGACTGGTGCCGCGCCCTTGTAAGGTACCTCGAGAAGCTGAATTCCTGCCCGCGCCTGAAAGTCCGCGGCGACCAGATGAGGTGCCGAGCCGGGGCCCCAGTGCGCAATGGATAGCTTGCGATTCGCCGGGTTCTTCGCATACGCAATGACTTCGTCGACATTCCTGAATGACAGGGATGGGTTGGAAACAAGGATGAAATCCGACATTCCGGTCAGGCCAAGAAGCTTGAAGGTGTCGGGACGATATTTGGCGGTTGCCACAGTGAGCGGCGCAACAATGAAGTCGATGCCCGTCGTACCCAGAAGCGTGTAGCCATCGCTCTGACTCCGAAGTACGTTCATGGCACAGATGGAGCCACTCGCTCCCGGCAGGTTGTCCGCAAGGACGTTTTGCCCGAGGTCCTTCTGCAATACGACTGCCGCCGCCCGAATCGAAGCATCCGCAGGCCCCCCAGCCGGAAAGGCAACCTTGATCACGACTGGCTTGCCGGGATACCGGGACTCGGCCCGGAGGATGGATGGATACCAGAGGGCTGGCGCCGATCCGATCGCAGCTTGCAGCAGTCGTCGCCGAGTCCATTGAGCGGTCATGGTCGTGTCTCCTTGTCATTGGTATGCGACCATGTTAGCAATGTTAACTTGAAATGCCAAAAAATATTTGAGCCGCGTGTTGCGAGCAGTCCGCGGTGTGCGCCTCTAAGCTGAAATGTGCTTCCGTGAAGCAGGAAGTTGATCGACGATCTTCTTGAGGTGATCGGGGCCGCTCACCACGGAGGACAGGAACAGTTCGATGGAGAACTCGATCATCTGTTCAACCCGGATCGGAAGGTCTGACCTTGGCACGCGGTCGGACAGAATCAATGTGGCGAGCCCGTGTTCCATGCTCCAGGCAGCGTGGGTAACCAGCGTGAGAGATCGCTTTGGCCAACCGTTTTCCGACGCAATCTTCTCGATGGACGACGCGAAGAGGCTGAAGGATCGCGTGTTCTGCTCGGTCAGTTCAGGGTACGAGTCACGCGCAACCAGGCGCGGCCCGACCATCAGGTTGAACAATCCCTTATGGCGTTTGGCGAACTCGACATAGGTTCGCATCATGCGGTACGCCGTGGACATGGGGGTATCAGCTGCCGCCAGGATCTCCAGACGCAAGGCAGCCAGTTCGCGAAATCCGTCGGCTGCAATGGCGGCGAGGAGTCCTTCCTTGCCGGCGAAATGCCGGGATGGCGCGGCCTCGGAAACGCCGACGGCACGCGCCAGGAATCGAAGGCTCAATTCCTTCGCGCCGATCTCCTCAAGCGCACGACGCCCCTCGGCAACAAGCGCATTGCGGAGGTTTCCGTGGTGGTAAGGCGCTGCGGCAGGGGCGGGAGATTTGGCAGTCACGATGTCAAGAGTTGAGTTCGGCCGGAGTTGCAGATTATAGGCGGCCGCACTCGGCGAAGCACAAGATCCACCTGCGCGACGGCCTTGATGCGGGACCGGGGCGGGAACAGGCAAGACGTTCACTCGCGGCTTCCCACGATCCCCCGGGAATACCCTCATGGCGATCTATGTTAACAGCGTTAATATACATCGTCATGACACCGACCCGCGTGTGCGACGGCGTCGTGAAATCGATCATGAACAACCGCCGGCTCCATCCGGCCTTCCACGCAGGACAAGAAAATGAGCACTGTCACGTTTGAAAAGGACGGCGCCGTTGGCGTCGTCACGATGGCGAAGCCGCCGCACAACCTGATCGAGGACAACTTCCTGAAGGATCTCCTGGGTGCTTACAACAACGCAGTAGAGCAGGGCTGCCGCGCGATACTGCTACGCAGCGGCATGCGCCACTTCTGCGCCGGCGCGGATGTGGCCGGTTTTGCCGGTGGCGGGCGCCGACGCGAACAGCCTGCCTTCGAGGCTTTGCTCGACGCACTGGAGAACGTGCCGATTCCCACCGTGGCCGCGGTCCATGGGGGCGCACTCGGCGGTGGTGTCGAACTCGCGCTGACCTGCGACATGATCGTCGCCGCCGAAACGGCATTTTTCGGCATGGCCGAGGCATCCCTCGGTCTGCTGCCGCTGCTGGGCGGCGTCCAGCGCGTCGTGCAGCGAGTGGGGCCGGCACGCGCCAAGGAACTGGCCATGTTCGGTCGCCGGCACGATCCAGCGGTGCTTGAGCGCTGGGGCATGATCAACCTTGTCACCGCCGAAGCCGATTTGCCTGCGGTGTCCATGTCGTGGGCGCGTCAGTTGGCGGCCGGCCCCACCGTGGCGCTCCGGGGTATCAAGCAGCTCGCCAACCATTCGGCGCGCAGCGGCATTGCTGGCGCGGATGCCCACCAGACCGAAATGAACAACATGATGTGGGCAAGCGCCGACCAGAAGCGCGGCCTTGAGTCTTTCGCGAAGTCCGGTCCGGGCTCTGCAGTATTCGAGGGGAACTGATCATGGGCGCTCCACTGGAAGGACTGAAAGTCATCGACTTCACGCGGGTGCTTGCCGGTCCCCTCTGCACGAAGACATTGCGCGACCTGGGCGCTGACGTGACCAAGATCGAGCCGCCCGGCGGCGACACCGGGCGCGGCGGCGTACCGCACATCGGTACGATGTCCGTGTACTACGCGCAGCAGAATGCGGGCAAGCGGAATCTGAGTCTTGACCTGAACTGGCCCGAGGCCCGCGAGATCGTGATCGACATGTGCCGCGAAGCCGATATCATCGTCGAGAACTTCCGGCCCGGAACGCTCGCCCGTTTCGGCCTTGGGTATGAGCAGGTGCGCGAGTTCAATCCGGCCGTCATCTATGTGTCGATGAGCGGGTACGGACAAACGGGTCCGTGGAAGAATCGCCCCGCATTCGCGCCGACCGTGCAGGCCGAAACCGGTCTCACCGATATCCTGCGCGAGCACTACGGTTTCGACGGCGACGCGTTGCGCAACGATGCCTGCAGCCACGCGGATGTCTATACCGGGCTGCACGGCGTGATTGCCGTGCTTTCGGCATTGCAGCACCGACACAGGACCGGTGAAGGCCAGCATGTCGACGTATCGATGGCGGCCACCATGCTGGCCGTCAACGAGCGCGCGGGTGCGCAGCTCTCGGGGGTCGACACGCAAGGCGAGCCGCCCGCGCTGAGCGCGCCCGAGTCCCACATCTTCCAGCTGCCGGACGGGCGCCAGGTGACGATCGCCGCCAGCCCGATCTACTCGCTGATGTTCATCCGCTATTGCTCGATGATGCGCCGGACAGACCTGCTGTCGGACCCGCGCTTTGCCAGTGCGCCGCTGCGCAGGCAGAACCTGGATGCGCTGCTTGCGGAAGTCAGGGCGTGGATCCTCACCTTCAACGACCTCGACGAACTGCAGGCCCAGGTCAGCGAGCAGGGCCTTGCCATCGGCGTGGTGCGCACCACGAGCGAACTCGCGGAGTCGGAGTGGGCGGAGCACTGGGGGGCCATCGTGGAAATCGACGACCGCATCGGCGGGACGATGCGGATGCCTGGCCCCCCGTGGCGATTCAGTACGGCAACGTTGCCAGCTCCAGGCGTTCCTGCTTTTCAGGGCGAGCACAACATCGAACTGCTGACGGAGCGCGAGATCGACCCTGACACGATCCAGTCGCTGCGCAAACGACGCATCCTGCTGAGCCGAAAGAGTCTGCGCGGAGAGTTCGATGAAGCTTGATCACACGCACGACGTTGCCACCCGCAGCTGGCTCGAATCGGCAAATCAGGGCGGTACGCCGTTCCCGCTGCAGAACTTGCCGTTTGCCGTGTTTCGACGTGCAGGTAGTGAGGAAGCCTTCCGTGGTGGCGTGGCGCTGGGTGACCAGGTCATCGATCTCGCGGCGATGGTGCGAACCGGCGCGCTGACGGGTCTCGCCGAACAGGCTGCGCGCGCGTGCGCACAGCCGACGCTCAATGATTTCTTCGCCATGGGGCCGGGCGCGTGGCGGGCGCTGCGCCACGCGCTGTTTGATGGCTTCGATGCGCGCAACAAGGTTGGAAGCGACTTGCTCAAGACGGCGCTGGTGCCGCAGGCTGAGGCCGAGTATGGCGTGCCCGCGCAGATCGGGGACTACACGGATTTCTACACCTCGATCGATCACGCCCGCAACATTGTCAAGCTGCTGCGCCCGGATGGTTCGCTTTCGCCCAACTTCCAGTGGATGCCGGTCGCGTATCACGGCCGCGCGTCGAGCATCGGGCTCTCCGGCCAGAGAGTCCGGCGGCCCGTCGGCCAGCGCGTGCCGGCCGGACAGAGCCAGCCCGAACTGGGAGCGTCCGCCCGGCTCGACTACGAACTGGAGCTGGGAATCTTCATCGGTGTCGGAAACGAGCAGGGCACGCGCATTCCGGTCGGCAAGGCGGAAGAGCATGTGTTCGGCCTCTGCATCCTGAACGACTGGTCGGCGCGAGACATCCAGTCCTGGGAATCGACGCCGCTGGGGCCGTTCCAGGCGAAGAATTTCGCTACGACGATCTCCCCGTGGATTGTCACGATGGACGCACTGGCACCGTTCCGTGCGGGCTGGAGCCGGCCGCCGGCTGATCCGCAACCGCTGCCTTACCTGGTGTCACCCTCGACCTTCGAGCAGGGCGCGATTGATATCCAGCTGGAAGTTGCGGTCGAGACGGCTGCCCACCGGCGCGGCGGCATTCCGCCGACACGGCTCTCGCGCACGAGCTTTCGCCACCAGTACTGGACGGTCGGGCAGATGGTCGCGCACCACACCGTCGGTGGCTGCAATCTGCGCAGCGGCGACCTGCTGGGCAGCGGCACGATTTCCGGCCCGACGCCGGCCGAGGCAGGCGCGCTCATCGAGCTCACCCGTGCCGGGCAATCGCCGGTGCAGCTGGATTCCGGCGAGACGCGCTCTTTTCTCGAGGACGGCGATGTGGTGGTGATGACGGGCTGGTGCGAGCGGCCCGGCTATGCGCGCATTGGCTTCGGCGAGAACCGTGGGGAAGTCATTCCCGCTGAATGGGCATGAGGCGGGTGGAAGTATCAGGCGACTCCGGCAGAGACCCGGGGGCGCCAGAGTCAGGAGTTAGGGTGATGACGACGCAATTCAAGGCGGAAGCGCCGGCCTTCGATACCGACGCGGACGCCGCATTGCGCAAGGCATATCGGACCTCGGAATGGCGCATCCTGCCGATCCTCTTTGGCCTGTGGATGCTGGCCTGGGTTGACCGGGCGAACGTGGCGTTCGCGAAGCTGCAGATGGCGCCGGACCTGGGCTTTAGCGAGACGGCGTACGGATTTGGCGCTGGCCTGTTCTTTCTCGGCTACGTGCTGCTGGGCGTGCCCAGCGCGATGGTCCAGCGCCGCGTTGGCGCGCGGCTGACCATCTCCGTGATCGCGCTCGGGTGGGGCGCGACCAGTGTCGCGATGATGTTCGTCCATTCGGCCGGCATGTTCTATGCGCTGCGCCTGCTGCTGGGTGCCTTCGAGGCAGGCTTCTATCCCGGCGTGATCCTGTACCTGAACCAGTGGTATCCCACGCAACGCCGCACGCGCAATTTCAGCATCTTCCATTCGGCGGCGATCTGCTCGACGGTTGCGGTGGGGATGACCGGTGGCTTCGTGCTCGACCATATGAGCGGCTTGCTCGGCGTGGCAGGGTGGCGGTGGATGTTCCTCGTGCAGGCCGTGCCGACGATGGTTCTCGCCGGGGTCGCTTTCAGGGTCCTTCCAGATGGGCCGGCGACGGCGCGATGGCTGTCGGAAGGGCAGCGCCGGCTGATCCTGGCGGACCTCGCGCGTAGTGCCAGTCAGGCGATTGCGCCGACAGGCAAGCCGGGTTCGCTGCTCGCCAACCCCATGACATGGGTGCTCGCCGCGGTCTACTTCGGCATTCTGGCTGCCAACTCGGCGCTGAGCTTCTTTACGCCGACCATCCTCCACGATGCGGGATTCGGCGGCTACAGCGCTATCGGCGGCGTGATTGCGGCGATCTGCCTGCTCGGCGCCATCGGCAATATCGTGTTCTCGAGTGCGGTCAGCCGCTTTCGCGACAGCCGCCTCGCCTGCGCGATCGCGTCGGTGATCAGCGTCGCAAGCATTCTGGCGCTGCCAGCCATCTGGCACAGCCGGCCCGGGACGTTCCTCACGCTGGTACTTGCGCTTGCCGGCACCGGCGCAGGAATCTCGCTGTTCTGGCAGATTCCGGTGCGTTTCATGGACGAGTCGACCGCCGCGCTGGGCGTGCCACTGATCAGCTCGGTGGCCAACGTCGCCGGCTTCCTGACGCCATGGCTGATCGGATACCTGCGCGACATGTCCGGCACCTACAGCGGCGGCTTTCTGACGGCAGCCGGCGCGCAGGCGCTTGCCGCAGCCCTCCTCATCACCGGCATCCCGCTTGCGCTCCGGCACCTTGTCGCCCAGGCGCCAGGGTCGAAGCGCGCCTGAAACACGATTACCGCAGTACCCCAACGACAGGAGAATCCGCATGGGTGCATTGGACCATATCCGCGTGCTCGATCTGACACGCGTGCTGGCGGGGCCCTGGTGTGCACAGACGCTCGCCGATTTCGGTGCCGACGTCATCAAGATCGAGCGCCCGGGCGCGGGAGACGATACCCGCCAATGGGGGCCGCCGTACTTCACGACACCGGACGGCAAGGCCACGCGAGAAGCCTCCTACTATCTTGCGGCCAACCGGAACAAGCGCTCGGTGACGGTCGATATCGGCACGCCGGAAGGGCAACGCATCGTGCGCGAGCTGGCGGCGCAGAGCGATGTCGTGCTGGAAAACTACAAGGTTGGCCAGCTGAAGAAGTATGGCCTCGACTATGCCTCGCTCAAGGCGATCAACCCGGCCCTGATCTTTTGCTCGATCACCGGCTTCGGGCAGGACGGCCCGTATGCCGCGCGTGCGGGCTACGACTTCATCGTCCAGGGCCTCGGGGGCTTCATGAGCATTACGGGCGAGCACGACAGCCAGGCCGGCGGCGGCCCGCAAAAGGCCGGCGTGGCGATTGCCGACCTGATGACAGGCATGTACGCGACCACGGCCGTGCTCGCCGCGCTGGCACACCGCGACCGCACCGGCGAGGGCCAATGCATCGACATGGCGTTGCTCGATGTGCAGGTGGCGATGCTGGCCAACGTCGGCGCGAGCTTCCTGACCAGCGGGGCGGTTCCGAAGCGGTGGGGCAACGCGCACGCGAATATCGTGCCGTACCAGTCGTTCGAGGCGAGCGACGGCTGGATCATCGTGGCGGTCGGCAACGACGGTCAGTTCCGCAAGTTCGTCGAGATCGGTGGGCGAGCCGAGTTGGCGGATGACGAGCGATTCGCCACCAATCCCGCACGCGTCCGGAACCGCGACACGCTGGTCCCGATCCTGGCCGACATGGTTCGCACGCGCGACAAGCGTCAGTGGATCGCGCTGATGGAGGCGACCGGCGTCCCCTGCGGTCCGATCAATGATCTGGCGGAAGTCTTCGGCGACGAGCAGGTGGTTGCCCGCGGCATGAAAGTCGAGGTCGAACACCCGCTGGGTGGTTCGGTCGGGCTGGTGCGCAATCCCATCCGGATGAGCGCCACGCCGCCAGAGGCGAAGTCGGCACCGCCCCTCCTGGGTCAGCATACTGAAGATGTACTGAAGTCCCTGCTCGGCTATGAAGACGGCGCCATCGGGCGCCTGCGCGCCAGCGCCGTCATTTGATGATCATCCGAAAACCGGAATAGCACCATGAGCTTCCTGCACTACGCACAGCGCGGCCACGTCGTTACGTTGACCATGAACGAGCCTGACCGGCGCAACCCGCTTACTGGCAACACGGCGGTAGACGAGTTCGTCGAAGCCATTGACCGGATCGAGGCCGACAACAGCGTGCGCGCTGTCATCCTCACCGGTGCCGGCACCGCCTTCTCGTCGGGCGGCAGCATCCGGGAAATGGAACGCCAGTCGTCGGGCGACGTCTCCGGAATGGAGATCAGGCGCGACTACCGGCGCGGCATCCAGCGCCTGCCGCTGGCACTGTTCAATCTCGAAGTGCCCGTCATTGCCGCCGTCAACGGACCGGCCATGGGTGCCGGGCTCGATCTCGCCTGCATGTGCGATATGCGCATCGCCTCCGAGAACGCGCTCTTTGCCGAGAGCTTCGTCAAGCTGGGAATCATCCCGGGCGACGGTGGCGCATGGTTGCTTCCGCGAATCATCGGCTTGTCTCGCGCTGCGGAAATGACGTTCACGGGACGCTCGATCGACGCCCGCAAGGCACTGGAGTGGAACCTGGTCTCGCAGGTGGTGCCTGCCGAGCAGTTGCTTGTCGCCGCCAACGAACTGGCTGACGCCGTGGCCGCCAACCCACCGCATGCGGTCCGCATGGCCAAGCGTCTGCTGCGCGAGGGCATGCACACGCGGTTGGATACCCTGCTGGAGTTGTCGGCCGGCTTCCAGGCGATATCGCACCAGACGGCGGATCATCGCGAAGCCGTGTCGGCATTCCTGGAGAAGCGGAAACCGACCTTCAGCGGCAACTGAGTAACAGCCAACACGAAAAAGAGGCCCTGCGCTTTTGTTTGCGCAGGGCCTTTTCAATTTCCATCGTCTGACAGACACTTGTATTCAGGGACTCGCCGCAAGTTGTGCCGCGTGTTCGATCACCCTCGCCAGCTTGTCGTCGAGCGCCTTGCCAATTACGCCGACGTCTCGATTGCCAAACTGGCCGAACAGCGTCGACGGTTGATCGTACTCGACCCGGATTCGCCCGGGCGCCGTTTCATATACCAGCACGGAAAGCGGTGCGTAGAGCCCGGCACGAATGTCGTGTTGGGTCATTTGCAACGCGATTCGCGGGTTTCCGACGTGATAGCGCTTGGCATGCCCCTTGAGGCCGGCCAGCGCCAACAGCGCGCCGTGATTCTGAATCATGAAGATCATCAGTCCCTGATCGCCCTCCATCTGCGCAAGCCGGGCTTCGGCGGCTGCGGGATCGGAGGCGATGAGCTTCGTCGCGGATGGATCGAAGCGCCCTAACAGGGCTTCGAAATGCTGGGTGAACGGTTCGAATGGAACGCTAACGTCTAGCGTCATATGCGTCACGCTAACGGCATGCGGCGTTGGCGCGCTGATGAGTCGGTCGGCTTGTTTCATGGCGGATTGTGCTTCGCTAAGGCCCGGGACGAGTCCCAGCGCTAGCCAGGCGATTGGTGCGTAACGGAAAAATTTGGCTGCTTTCATGATTCGATGCCGTATTCCCGTGAGACGGCGTCTTCCAGTGCCCGCTTGAGCATGACCTTGCCCAGTTGAATGCGATAGTCGCCACTCGCAAAGTTGTCTTCCAGCGGCGTCACGTCGACGAAGGCCGTCTCGACGAGACGCCCGATCTCCTCCGCAGATCCCGTGAACCCACGGCCCAGCATGGCTTCGGCCGCAGAGGCACGGAACGCCGTCGCGGCCAGCCCCGTCATGCCAATCCTGCCGCCCGTGCAGGTATCGCCGGCGTACTGCAGGGCGACGGCGGCTGCGGCCACGGCATAGCCCGAGGCGGGGTGACGGAATTTTCGATAGGCCACGCGATCGGGGCCGGGCAACGGGATGCGGATGCGCGCCAGAATCTCGTCCTGCTGCGCCGCCGACGACATGAAGCCGACAAAGAACGCATCGGCGGCAACCTCTCGCGTACCGCCGGCGCCGATGAGTTCCATCCGGGCGTCCAGCGCCAGCATGATCGCGGGCCAGTCTGCCGATGGGTCGGCATTGACCAGCGAGCCGCCGATCGTGCCACGGTTGCGCACGGTCGGATCGGCAATGACGCCGGCCGCCAGCCGGATCAATGGCAACAGCTCGGCCAGCCCGGGATGATCGCCCAGTTCGGCATGGGTGGTGGCGGCGCCGATTGCAACGTGGTCCGGATGGAACTCGATGCCGTGCAGTTCCGGCAACCTGCCGATGTCGATGAGCAGGGGTGTACTGGCCAGGCGCAGTTTCATCAGCGGGATCAGCGAATGCCCGCCGGCCAGCAACTTGGCATCGCTGTCACTGGCGAGCAGTTCGAGCGCGTGCGTCACGCTGGTGGCTCTGACGTATTCAACAGGGTAGGGGATCATGCCGGGCTCCTGGTAGCGGCCTGGATGGCGCGCCAGACTTTTGGCGGCGTTAGCGGCATATCGAGATGGACAATGCCGAACGGCTTCAGCGCATCGCAGACGGCTGCGACGATGGCGGGTGGCGCGCCGACGCAGCCGGCCTCGCCGATGCCCTTGGCGCCGAGGGGATTGGTCGGTGAAGGGGAGACCTGGAAGGCAGTACGCATGCGCGGAACCTGCTCGATGCGCGGGAACCCGTAGTCGAGCAGAGACCCCGACAGGAGCTGGCCGGCATCGTCATAGATCGCTTCCTCATGGAGTGCCTGGCCGATACCCTGCGCGATGCCGCCATGCATCTGCCCGTGGCAGAGCAGCGGGTTGATCAGCACGCCGACGTCGTCGACCGCAACGTAGTCAAGGATCTGCACCATGCCTGTGTCGGTGTCCACCTCCACGACGACCGCGTGGCAACCGTTGGGTGCGCCCATCGCAGTCGGTTCATAGAACACGCGCTCTTCCAGGCCAGCCTCCATGTCGCGCGGCAGCTTGCTTGCCACATATGCCATCCTGGCGACTTCGGCAAAGGACGCGGAGGCGCCGGCCTCCGTGGAGAATGCGCCGTTGGCATAGCGGACGCTGTCTTCCGGAGCCTCCAGCATGATGGCTGCGATCTTGCGCGCCTTGTCGAGGATCTTCCCGGCCGCTACATAGGCTGCGGAACCACCGACCGGCATCGAGCGCGAGTTGAACGTGCCGTGGCCGGCCAGGACCCGGTCGGTATCGCCCTGCACGACGTCGATGTCCTCCATCGGCAACTGCAGTGCGTCGCCCACGATCTGGGCAAAGCTGGTGGCATGGCCATGGCCCTGCGGCATGGAGCCGCTGAACAAGGTCACCTTGCCATCGGAATGCACGCGCAGGTGGGCACTCTCCCAACCGCCGCGATCAAAGCCAACGCGGTGCAGCAGCTGCGAGTTGCCCATGCCGACCAACTCCAGGTAGCAGATCACGCCAATGCCGACATACCGGCCCTGTTGACGCAACGAAATCTGGCGCTCGCGCCAGCCGTTGTAATCGATCATCTCCGTGGCCTGGGACAGGCAGGCCTCGTAGTCGCCGCTATCCCACTTGCCACGTGCATTGTTGTGCGGCTGATAGGGGAACTGGTCGGCCCGCACCAGGTTCAGCCGGCGCAATGCAACCGGGTCGATGTCCAGCTCGTTGGCAACCGCATCCATCATCCGCTCGACGATGTAGGCGGCTTCCGGCCGGCCCGCGCCGCGATAGGCATCGACCGGCGTGGTGTTGGTCGTCACCAGGTTGACCTGTACGTCCACGGAGTTGATCTGGTAATTGCCGGTGACGTAGCTAGCCGTGTTGACGGTGGGGATGCCGGTTCCCATGTTGGACAGGTAGGCACCCAGATTGGCATAGGACCTGACCCGGATCCCGAGCACCTTGCCGTCTTTCGTGACCGGGGCGTCCACGTACTCCACATGGGCGCGCCCATGCGTGGTGGCCACGTGATTCTCGCTGCGGGTTTCGGTCCAGCTGATGGCGCGGCCGAAATGTCGGGAGGCAAAGGCCACCAGCACCTCCTCCACATAGAAGTGCATCTTGCACCCGAAACCGCCACCGATATCGGGCGCCACGATGCGGATGCGGTGCTCGGGCCAGCCCAGCGTTTCCGCGAGCCACCGCCGGGACATGTGCGGCACCTGGCTCGGCAGGATGAAGGTAAGGCGCTCGTCGGCGGCATCGTAGCTGGCGCAGAGCGCGCGGGGTTCCAGCGGGCTGGGAATCAGGCGCTGGTTGACCAGACGAATCGACACGACACGGTCAGCCGCCTGGACAGCTGCCTCGTAGTCACCGCCTTTCAGCTTGAATACGCCGATCAGGTTGCCGGGGACGTTGTCATGGAGTTGCGGTGCCCCGTCCTGCAGCGCGGCTTCCGCCTGCACCACCACAGGCAGTTCGTCATAGTCGACCAGCAGCAGTTCGGCAGCATCGGCCGCCTGTTCGCGCGTTTCCGCCACCACCATGGCGACGGCCTCGCCCACATACCGCACGCATTCGGCAGGTAGCGGCGGATGGGGCGGTACCTTGGAATCGCCGACCACCCAGTTCGGGCGGATGTCGCCGACCTTTCCGGCGATTTCCGCATGGGTCAGCACACCGACCACGCCAGGCGATGCAAGCGCGGCGCTCGTGTCGATATGCCGGATTCGCGCATGCGCGAACGGCGACCTGACGAAGGCGGCGAAGACCATGCCGGGGAATTGGTAGTCGTCGGTGAAGCGGCCTTGTCCGCTCATCAGGCGCTGGTCTTCACGCCGCTTTACCGGCTTGCCGATGTGGCGCGTGGCGAGGTCCTGTTGTCCTTCACTCATGGCAGGCCTCCTGCGTGGATTGAGTCGCGCTTGCGTCAAGGAAGTTCGCCGCAAGGAGAACCGCGTCAACGATGTGCTGATACCCGGTGCAGCGGCACAGGTTGCCGTGCAGCGCATCGCGCACCGCTTCCTCCGAAGGATGCGGCGTCGCAAGCAGTAGCGCCCGCGCAGCCATCAGCATGCCCGGCGTGCAGAAGCCGCACTGGAGCCCATGGCACTCGTTGAATGCCCGCTTCAGCGCCGTAGTGACCGGATCCTCTGACATGCCTTCTATCGTGTGCACGCTGCTGCCGTCGGTCTGCACAGCCAGCACCGTACATGACTTGGCGCACTTCTGATCGATCAATACGGTACAGGCGCCACACTGCGAGGTATCGCAGCCGATATGCACGCCGGTCAGCCGAAGTGAATCCCGCAAGAGATGGACAAGAAGCCGCCTGGGTTCCATCTCTATCGTGCGCGGCGTGCCATTGACAGTGTTATGTATCTGCATGAGTGCCATCTTGTCTCGTTGTTTGCTTGTCTCGGTGAAACGACGATCGTCATACGTCAAGGCGAGGCAGTCTCCTGGCGCTCGCTCACCAATTTCTCGAATCGCGAGAAGAAGTCCGCCAGAAGCTTGTTGGCCACCGAGCCCACCAGACGCGAGCCAATCTGCGCGAGCTTGCCGCCCAACTGAGCCGTCGCCAGGTAGTGCAATGTGGTCCCGCCGTCGGAATCCTCCAGACGGATGTTTGCATTGAGTTTTCCGAAGCCGGCGATCCCACCGCTCCCATTCCCCTCGATGCGGTATCCGACGCGCTCTTCGTGGTTGGAGAATCGCGCGATGCCTTTGAAGCGCGCCTTGATCGGGCCGATCGAGGCGACAATCACCGCGTCGTAAGCGCCGTCATCCTGCAGCTGAAATTGCTCGCAGCCCGGCAAGCATTCCTGCAAGGTTTGGTGATCGTTAAGGCGTCTCCACACTTCCGCTCGTGACGCACCAATATGCTGTGAGCCGTTGAATTCCACGCTGCCTCCTTTGGGCTTTCCTGCAATGTATTCGATGTTAACATCGTAGAAATATCGATCGTACTGGTCAAGCTTGAATCGCTACCACCGCATCCGTGCTTACCCTATGCGGAAACTGAAAATGGGTTGAGAAGTGATCGAGGAGTGCAACGTGTTCAGCGTATGAGGCCGTTGCACCCCACAGATCCGTTGCGACAGGAGTGTTGAACGCTTCCGTCTACAGCATTGCTTCAATCGCAAGCGCGATACCTTGCCCACCTCCAATACAGAGGGTGACGATGCCCCGCCGGATGCCATCGGCATGCATGCTGTGCAGGAGGCGTGTGGTGAGGATGGCACCGGTAGCACCGATCGGGTGGCCGTGCGCGATCGCACCGCCGTCGACGTTGATGATGTCGTGAGGCAACCCCAACTCCGCCGCGATGGCGAGAGGCACAGCGGCAAACGCTTCATTGATCTCGAAACGTTCGACATCGCCCAGCGACCATTGGGCGCGCGCCAGTGCCTGATGGACTGCCGGCACGGGGCCCAGTCCGAACATCCCGGGTTCGACCGCGCCGAGTCCATATGCGACAAGGCGTCCGAGCGGCCGCAGCCCTCTCTTTTCCGCAATGGCACGGTCCGCGACGATCATGGCCGCTGCGCCGCTGTTGATACCCGGTGCGTTGCCCGCGGTAATGGTGCCGTCGCGACGGAATGCCGGCTTCAGCCTGGAGAGTCCCTCGACCGTGGTGTCGGGCCGATTTGTTTCATCCTTCGCGAACGAGATCGTGCCGGTCTTCCCTTTCACAGGCACGGCGACGATTTGTTCATCGAATCTTCCCCGAGCCTGCGCAAGAGAGAACCGTTGTTGGGAGCGCTCGGCCCAGCGATCCTGTGCCTCCCTGCTCAGTTCGTAGCGCTGCGCGAGATCCTCGGTGTGCCAGCCGGAGTGTTCGCCGGAGAACGCGTCGACGAGACCGTCCATCAGCACGCTGTCATGCAAGGTAGCGTCGCCCATGCGCTGGCCCCAGCGGGCCGCAGGCATCAGATAGGGCGCGCGGTCCATGTTCTCCATGCCGCCCGCGATGGCGATGTCCACATAGCCCAGACGGACCTCGTCCGCCGCGGAGGCGATGGCCTGCGCGCCGGATCCGCATACCCGGTTGACGGTGAGGGATGGGACGGATTTCGGAATGCCGCCGTTGATGGCCGCCTGGCGCGCCGGGTTCATCTTGTTGCCCGCCTGGATCACGTTTCCAAGCACGACGGAACCCACAAGCTCGGGGTTCAGCAAGGCGCGATCCACGGTTGCCTGGATCACCGTGGCACCGAGCTCTGTAGCCGGTACGGTCTTCAGTGAGCCGTTGAAAGCGCCGACAGGGGTGCGAACAGGTTCGCAGAGTACGACTTCCTTGGTATTCATCGGTTACCTCCTGGGTGGGTTCAAGCGTAGCGCTTGAGGTCGTAGGGATGGCGGGCAGGCTGGCCAAGCGAGTCGGCCACCCTGCAGTAGGTGTTTTCTGTCCGGGCGCACGCCACGCCGGAGTCTTTTGGCGGCCGGCCTGCGGCATTGGCCACAGGCGCCAGACTTGCGGCGGCAAGCGCCGCAAGGAAGATCAGTGCAGCACGATGTCGATTCATGTTCATTTGCCGTCGGGATCAGTGGGCATCGGCGGACGGGGCCTTCGGCGGGGCGACCTTGCGCATGAGCGGCACCAGCGGCGTCGCAATGGCAAAGCACACGAAGATGGCCAGGAACGCATCGGAGTAGGTGAGCGTGTGGGCCTCGCGCATGGCAAGAGACCAGAGTTGCTTGACGGCGGCGGCGTTGCCGTCATTGACTTCATTGCTCAGCAGCGTCAGGCGTGTCGTGGCGTCGTTCAGGAAGGCGGCCATCGCTTCGTTGCGGATGTTCAGGTGCTCGGCCAGGCGCAGGAAGTGGAGGTTTGTCCGGTCGTTCAGGATCGTGGCGCATGCGGCGATGCCAATCGCGCCGCCCAGGTTCCGCATCAGGTTGAACAGGCCCGAGGCCTGCTTCAATCTGGCGGGCGGCAATGCGCCGAGCGCGAGCGTTACCGTGGGTGCAACGGCAAACTGCTGCGCCGCACCGCGCAGCGCCTGAGGCAGGAGTAGTTCGGCCCCACCCCAGTCGTGCATGATCGGCATGAAGTTCCACATCGAGAGCGCGAAGAGCGCCAGGCCGAACATCAGCAGCCAACGCAGATCCACCCGGTTTGCAAAGTACGCATAGATCGGGATCGACATCACCTGGAACAGGCCAGTGGAGAAAATGGCCAGCCCGGTCTGCAATGCGCTGAAGCCGCGTACCTGCCCCAGGAACAGCGGGGTCAGATAGATCGTCGCGAAGATGCCAATGCCCGTGACGAAGGAGAAAACGCATCCGAGCGCGAAATTTACGTCCTTCAAGGCGGACAGGTCGACGACGGGGTTCTTGTAGGTCAGGGACCGCCACAGAAATCCGATGCCCGCAATGCCCGATATCCACGCCGTGGTCAGGATGACGTGGTCGCCCAGCCAATCCCAGCGCGGTCCTTCCTCCAGGGTGTATTCGAGGCAGCCAAGGAAGAGCGCCAATAGCACCATGCCGAGATAGTCGGCACCCTTGAGCAGCGACCAGTCCGGTTCGTCGATCTTGACGAGGATGGGCACCACAATGGTGACGAATATGCCGGGGGCGAGGTTGATGAAGAAGAGCCAGTGCCACGAGAAATTGTCGGTGATCCAGCCACCGATGGTTGGCCCCAGCGTCGGCGCCAGAGACGCCAGTCCGCCAATGATGGCGGCCGCCGCCACGCGCTGTTTGCCTTCGAAAAAGGCAAACGCGGTGGTGAATACCATCGGAATCATCGAGCCACCGAGAAAGCCCTGCGCCGCGCGAAAGGCAATCATGCTTTCGATGTTCCAGGCTATCCCGCAGAGCAGACTGGTCACCGTGAATCCGGCGGCCGAAGCGGCGAACAGCCAGCGCGTGGACATGACGCGGGCCAACCATCCGGACAGCGGAATGATGATGATCTCGGCGATCAGGTAAGCGGTCTGGACCCAGACCGTTTCATCGGCGCCTGCGGAAATGCCACCACCGATATCGCGCAACGATGCCGAGACGATCTGGATATCCAGCAGCGCGATGAACATGCCGACGCACATCGTCGCGAACGCGAACACCTTGGTGCGCATCGGCAGTTCGCTTGGCGACAGCGTGGGCAAGGGCGCCGGCGCATTCGACGCGGCAGCGCTGGCGGAGACTGCTGTACTCATGACTTGCTCGCTTCCCTGGACTCGCGGGTATCGACTTCCGCCACGACCGACAAGCCGGGGCGCAGGAGGCCGAGCTTCGCGTCTTCTGCGTCGAGCACGATGCGAACGGGTACGCGCTGAACGATCTTGGTGAAGTTGCCGGTGGCGTTTTCAGGCGGCAGCACGCTGAACTGGGCACCAGTGGCGGGTGCGACGCTCGCCACGCGGCCATGGAACACCTTGCCGGGCATGACGTCAGCCACGATCGTGGCGCGCACGCCGGGTTTCATATGCGCCAGTTGGCCTTCCTTGAAGTTGGCGTCCACCCAGAGCCCGGTTGCCGGCACGATCGAAAGAAGCTGGCCGCCGTTGGAGGCATAGGCCCCCACGCGCGCGCGACGATTTCCCACGGTGCCGTCGACGGGGGCGCGCAGTTCGGTGTAGCCCAGGTTGAGTTGGGCCAGGTCACGCTCGGCGATGGCCTGGGCCAGCGACGCCTGTGCCTGCTGCTTCTGCGTGGCGATGACTTCGAGTTGGCGTTGTGTGGCTTCGGCACTGGCCTTGGCTTTCTGGCCATTGGCGACCGATGCCTTGTAGTCGGCATCCGCCTTCTGGGAGCTCTGGACGGATACGGCGGATTTTTCGACCAGGCTGGCATAGCGCGTCTGGTCGTCACGCGCACGGACCGTTTCCGCATCGACGGCGGCAACGCCGGCCCTGGCCTCCGCGATCACGGCCTGCTGGAGCCTTTCGCGTGCGTCCAGATTGGCGAGCAGCGCTTGTTGAGATGCCACGGCGCCTTCGGCTTTCGCCAGCGCGGCACGATAGTCACGGTCATCGATGCGGGCCAGAAGATCGCCTTTGTGGACCACCTGGTTGTCGGTCACGAGAACCTCGGCCAGATAGCCAGGCACCTTTGCGGCGATCAGGGTGACGTCTCCGCCGACGTACGCGTCATCGGTCTCTTCCATGTAGCGCCCGTCGGCCCACCAGTGGTATCCGTAGCCTGCCGCAGCCAGGGCAATCAGCACACCGCTACCGCGGATCAGTAGCGCCTTCCTGTTGCCTTTGGTCTTGGCCGGGGTGGCATCGGAAGGGACGCGGTTGGCGGTGGCGGTCGTGCTAGTCATGAAGTTGCTCCGTGCTTGCTTGGGACGCGCCATGAGTTGGCGCAGAGAGGTTTGATTCAAGAGGCTGGGTCTGGGCAAAGCGCTCAAGGCGTGCGCGAAGTCCTGCGCTTGCCGCCGGCCCGGGCGCGATGGCGTGGCTGGCTTCGGTGATGCGCTCGCCGGTGTCGGCATCGATCAGCGCGATGCGCACCGGACGGCCAGACTTGCGCTCGGTCAGCCGTACGGTTTCGCCATCGTCCGAGAAGTGGCGGTTTCCCCATGCCATCAGGGTCAGGAGTACGGGGCGGAAGTCGCGGCCGAGGTCCGTGAGGACATAGTCGTCGCGTGGCGGATGGGCGCTGTATTGCCGGCGGCTCATCAGTCCCTCGTCGACGAGCGTATTCAGTCGCCGCGTCAGCATGTTGGGAGCAATACCCAGCCTCTTATGGAATTCGTCAAAGCGTGTGGCGCCATAGAAAGCCTCCCGGAGGATCAGCACCGCCCAGGCGTCACCCACGCGTGCAATGCCGCGTGCCATCGGGCATGGAGCATCCTTGTGTGACGTTTTGATCATGAAATCGCGCTCTCAAAAAAACATGTTGCTATCATCATGAAAGTTAGTCTAGGCTAGTAACTAGCATCATGCAAGTGAGAATTTGCGTGGGATCTGATGAGAGGAATAGACATGACGAATGCAGCACCCCATGGCCTGATCAAGCGCACCGTGAGCGTCGTGGTTGCCACGCTGGCGACCCTGGGCCTTGCCGCGTGCGCGGTAGGCCCCGACTACCACGCGCCCGCAAGCGAAATGCCGACGGTGTACCCGCACGCGAAGGAACTGGCCCCACTCAACGACGCGCGCGAGCCGGTAGGGTTGGACGCGTGGTGGAACGGCTTCGATGACCCTGTCCTCACGAACATCGTTCAGCGGGCGCTGGATCAGAATCTCGACATGGCGGCGTCGATTGCGCGTGTGGAGCAGGCGCGTGCGGCTGCGAACTTCGCCGGGGCTGAACTGCTGCCGCAGGGCAGTGCATACGGCGACGTGAGCAAGCAGCGCCAGTCGCTGGAAAGTCCGTTAGGCAAGATCGGCAGCAACCTGCCTGGCTACAAGCGAGGCCAGACGCTCTATTCGGTGGGCGCGGCAGCAACGTGGGAAATCGATATCGCCGGGGGGCTGCGACGCGGTGCCGAGGCGGCCGATGCGGAGCTGCAAGCAGCCGAAGCCAATCACCTGGGCGTGCGGATCCTGGTGGCCGCGGAAGCTGCCGACGCCTACTTCCGCGTGCGCGGTGCCCAGGCCCGTATTGCCATCGCCCGGCAGCAGGTCCAGACCAACCAGCGCCTGCTGGATCTTGTACGGCTGCGCCTGGCCGATGGCATCGGTGCCCAGCGCGAGCAGGCACAGGCCGAAGCCCAGCTCGCCCAGACCCGTGTCACGATTCCCCCGTTGCAGATCGAGCTCGAAACGCAGCTCAATCGTCTCGATGTGCTGATGGGCGCGCAGCCGGGCACTTATGCCTCGGAACTGCACGATTCGACGAGCGAGCTGATCGTGCCGCAGGTTGCGCTGGCGCAGGGGCCCGCCGACCTGCTGCGGCGCCGTCCTGACGTGATCGCGGCGGAGCGCAAGTTGGCGGCATCGAACGCTCGTATTGGCGTGGCAACGGCGGAGTACTACCCCAAGCTATCGCTGTCCGCATTGCTGGGGTTCGAGAGCCTCTCGGCGGGCAAGCTGTTCACGGGGCAGGCCTTCCAGCCTGCCGCTACCGCAGGCCTGCGCTGGCGGCTGTTCGACTTTGGGCGCGTGGCGGCGGAGGTTGCCGGCGCCAAGGGTGCAAATGCAGAGGCCCTGGCCATGTATCGCAAGTCGATGTTGCAGGCAACGGCTGATGTCGAGGATGCGCTCGTGACGCTTGTACAACTGGAAGCCCAGAGCCACGACCTTGCCGACGAAATCCGCTCGCACGAACGCGCGCGCCAGGCAGCGGAGGATGCATACAAGGGTGGGGCGGTCAGCCTCTTTGAAGTGCTCGACGAGGACCGTCAGCTGTTGGCCGCTCGCGACCAGAACGCCAGGGTCCGCGCAGACAATGCACGCGCCGCGGTATCCGCGTTCCGGGCGCTGGGCGGAGGATGGTCCTGACGCGCCGCGCCGCTGCCCTGCCTGCAGGCGATTCAGCGAGGACTTTGCGGCACGGGCGTGCCGGTGTTGAAAGCTTCGCTGAACTCGTCGGAATAGATCTCGGCCAGCGCGATACGGAGGGCAGCGGCACGCTCGGAACCGTAGGCGGATTCGAAGCGCTCCTGGGCGCGGCGCCATAGGCGGTTCGATTCGGTCAACTTGGCGCGGCCTGCCTCCGTCAGCTCTACACGGCGGCTGCGGCCGTCTTCCTCGTCACGCGTCTGGAACAGATAGCCTTCGCGTTCCAGCGGTTGAATACTCCGCGCCAGCGCCGAGCGGTCCAACACCATGGCGTGGGCCAGTTCCGTCATGGTCGGGCGGTCACCCCTCGCAATATGCAAAAGGACTGAGCGCTGTGAAACGCTTAGTCCACAAGGCGCAAGGATGGAGTCGTAAAGCTGTGTAATGCGCCGCGTTGCCTTGCGCAGCGCCGCGCCATTGCAGACCAGGGGGTCCTGGGTTGGTGACGTCATTTCTGCCCTCCTTGCTTCCCATCGTTTCACCGCTCCGCATCGCGTCCATCAGGCGCCATGCGAGGCTTGCAGCACTGTCAGTGTAGTCGATCTTGACGAATGCGGGCATATGCAAGTAAATTGAGATGCGTGCATATGCAAATACTTCGACGAGGTGGATAGTGCCGGGCAAAGCAGGAAGTGACCATGATCTCAACTAACGCCGCGGCACCGCGCGTCGCCAATCCTCGTCTGCGATCCATGCTCGAGGCGCCCATCGTGCCCATGCTGGCTCGCATGAGCTGGTCAAACATGCTGATGATGCTGGCGCAGTCGTCCACCGGTCTGATCGAGACCTGGTTCCTCGCCAAGCTCGGCACAGACGTGCTGGCAGGCGTTGCGGTGGTGGTGCCAGTACTGATGCTGACGCAGAACATGTCGCAGGGCGCGATGGGTGGGGGCATCTCTTCCGCAGTGGCGCGCGCCCTTGGTTCCGGTAACACCGTTCTGGTTGAGCAGCTCGCGCGCCACGCGCTCGCGATCAATGTGCTGATCGGCACCATCTTCTCGCTACTTCTGTTGGTTGGCGCAAGACCGCTATTCTCTTTGCTCGGTGCGCATGGCGCAGCGCTGGAAGCCGCCTGCACATACGGCCGCGTGCTGTTTGCGGCGTTGCCATTGATGTGGGCAATGAACGCTCTCGCCAGCGTGATTCGTGGCACGGGAAACATGGCGATACCGGGCATGGTGATTTGTGTCGGCGCGCTGCTGATGATCCCGTTGTCGCCGTGCCTGATCTTTGGGCTCGGTCCGTTGCCCAAGCTTGGGGTGGCTGGCGGCGCGTGGGCGCTGGTGGCGTACTACGCCGCAGGGACCGTGGTGCTGGGCTGGTATTGCTTGTCGGGCCGCTGTGCCGCACGGCTGTCGGTCGGCACGCTGCAGTGGGCACCGATGCGCAGCATCCTCGTCGTCGGCGGGCTTGCCTGTCTGAACCCGGTCCTCACCAACGCACTGATCGCGATCACGACAGCGCAGGTCGGCCATCATGGCGGCACAGCCGCGCTGGCAGGTTATGCAACCGCCGCTCGTCTCGAGTATCTGCTGATTCCAATCGCCTTTGGTCTTGGCGCACCGATGGTCGCCCTGGTCGGCGCCAATATTGGCGCGGGGCAAGTCGAGCGTGCCCGCCGCATTGCGATAACCGGTGGTTGCATGGCCTTCGTGCTGGCAGAACTGGTAGGGTTGGCTGCGGCATTCTGGCCGGAGACCTGGCTGCGTCTTTTCGGCGCCGATGCACACCTCCTGGAAACCGGGGCGCTTTACCTGCAAATCGTTGGCCCGGTCTATGGCTTCTTCGCGCTGGGCTTTTCGCTTTACTTCGCCTCGCAAGGTGCGGGTCGCCTCAAGTGGCCGCTGCTCGCCGGTGCCTTGCGTCTCTCGCTATTCGCCGGCGTTGGGGGCGTGGCAATCAGTCTGGGTGCGTCGCTGCCGCAGTACTTCGCTCTGGGCGCCCTTGCCATGCTGCTATATGGGAGCTGCATCTTGTGGTCGATTGCCACCGGAGGCTGGGCAGGAATCCGTCAACGCCACACGTGAGCCGCGATGGCATCACATGCTCTGCATTGTCGATGCCCGCCCGCCCTCAACACTCCACGACGTCATACCGCCCATACCCCACTAAAGTCGGGTTAAGGATGTCGCCTGCACCGCCGTTCTGGAAGCGACAGCTGGCACCTTGCTCGTTAACTACAGGGCGGGACACACAATAATGATGGCGGACCTATTGCCCAACGGCTTAGGCTTAGTGGAGAAAGAATGGCGTTCATCGGCAGCATGAAAATCGGCAAGCGACTGGCTTTGGGCTTCGCCCTTATTCTCGCGTTCTCCATCGTGATCACCGCAATTGGCATCTGGCGGCTCGACAACGTTTCAACCGCGACGCGCGAGATGATGAAGGTGCCGTTGCTCAAGGAAAGGCTGATTGGCGACTGGTATGCCAACCTCGCCTCAGGCATCCGACGCACCAGCGCGATCGCGAAGAGTTCCGATCCTGCGCTCGGCCCCTATTTCGCGGAGGATGCAGCGGCTTCGTCCAAGAGCTCGAGCGAACTCCAGAAGAAGGTGGAGACCCTGCTGTCCAACGATGAAGAGAAGGCACTGTTCACCAAGATCGGTGAATTGCGCAAGGCCTACCTGAGCTCTCGCGACGAGATCAACAAGGCCAAGGCGGCGGGCAATGTCGACGATGCGACGCGACTCCTGGACAAGGTGTTCACGCCGGCTGCCAACGCGTATCAGGACACCATGCGTCAGTTGGTAGAAGTGCAGCGGCGGACGATTGACGATACCGCCAGGGAAATCGACGGCATTGCCGCCAAGAGCCGTACCCTGCTGCTCGTGCTCGAAGGCCTCATCCTGGTCCTGGGCATCATCTGTGCGTACTACCTGACGCTGAGCATTACCCGTCCGCTGAAGTTGGCCGTCACCATTTCGCGCCGCGTGGCCGATGGTGACTTGTCCAGCGAGATCGCGGTGACGTCCCGGGACGAGACCGGTGAGCTGTTGCAGGCGCTGAAGGACATGAATGACAAGCTCGGAGGTACGGTGGGGAATATTCGTACCGCCAGCGAGGCGGTCGCCAGCGCGGCAGGGCAAATCGCATCGGGAAATATGGATCTGTCCTCCCGTACCGAAGAGCAAGCCGCATCCATCGAGCAAACCGCTGCCAGCATGGCCGGACTGACGGAAACGGTGAGCCAGAACGCCGACAACGCGCGTCAGGCGACTTCCCTGGCCGGAAGTGCCAGGGAGATGACGGAGTCCGGGCGCGCCGATGTGGCGGCGATGGTTCAGACGGTGAATGAGGTTAACGCCGAGTCGAGGAAGATCGCGGAGATCACTGGAATGATTGAAGGCATCGCATTCCAGACCAACATCCTGGCGCTTAACGCCGCAGTCGAGGCCGCTCGCGCGGGCGAGCAAGGGCGGGGATTCGCGGTTGTTGCCGGCGAGGTGCGATCGCTGGCGCAAAGGGCATCTGGCGCAGCGAAGGAAATCAAGGAACTGATCGAGACTTCAACGGGCAAGGTTCAAGTCAGCGCGCAACAGGCCGAGGGTGTCAGTGCCGCGATGGAGCGGGTTAGCGTAGCGATCGAGCGCGTGTCGGACATCATCGGCGAGATTTCCGCTGCGTCTGACGAGCAGAGCAAGAATCTCGAGCAGGTGAGCCATGCCATCGCGCAGATCGACCAGGTGACGCAGCAGAATGCTTCGTTGGTCGAGGAGTCCGCCGCGGCAGCACAGGCGCTGCGAGAGCAGGCAGTCGGCATGAAAGACGACGTCATGTATTTCAAGATCGCGGGCCAACCTGTACCGGGGCGTTCGCTCATCGCCCTCAGGCCCGCCGCATAGAAAGGTAATCCTTCGACCTGGGCCAGCGCCAGATCCGTCGTATCTCTGGCGCGATCGGCTCGGCACCCCTCGTCCTTGTCTGGCAGAGCAGTTTGTGCCTATTCTTGAGCACGCTGCTCGCTGGCGGCTGGTTGGGGGGCTGGTGAAGCGACTGCCGCGCAACCCAGCAAGCCGCAAGCGGGCGAGCGCGACTCCATGCCATTCCGGGCGTGTCGACCGGGCTTGTGGCGATAGCCAGGCCAACGCCGGCCGCGCTGATCTGGCATGGTGAACTGACCCAGTCTCGCTGTTCGCCTCCGAGCATGCCGGCCGCTTCCGATCGCGATGGTTCCGAAGGCAACAACCGTACCCTGCTGTATTTTGGCTGGCTGACCTTGTTCGTCTATCTGGCGACACCGGCCGGCTACCTGGTTGATATACAGACGTCGTACCTGCTCAAGAATGAGCTGCATGCGACGGCCACGCAAATCTCGACGTTCCGGCTGGTCACGGGCATCCCGGTGTACATCGCGTTTGTCTTTGGCCTCGCGCGCGACCATTGGAATCCGCTGGGCCTGCGGGATCGCGGCTTCTTCCTGATTTTCGCTCCGGTCACCTCGGCGGCATTCATCTGGATGGCATTCTCGTCGACCTCATACACGGGACTGGTCGTCGGGATGCTGCTGGCAATGCTGTCATCCCGATTTATCGCCGCCGCCTATCAAGGGTTGATCGCGCTGGTGGGCCAGGAGAAGCTCATGTCCGGGCGGCTGAGCGCGCTGTGCAACACGGTCAGCTCCGTCCCGGTCGTCGCGGGAGCGTTCGCTTCCGGGTACTTCTCCGATCATCTAGCCGCGAAGGAGGCCCTCCTCCTGATGGCGATGGTCACGTTGTCGATCGCTGTGCTGGGGCTGTGGAAGCCCATTTCCGTCTTCGGCCATGCGTACGAGAAGCCGCAAGCGCGGGGCGCGGATTTCGTCGGGAATGTCAGGCGGCTCGTGAAGCACAAGGCCGTCTATCCGGCGCTTCTCATCTGTTTTCTCTGGAACTTCGCGCCAGGATCGGCCACCCCGTTGCAGTTCTATTTGACCAATGAACTGCATGCATCGGATTCCATTTACTCGTACTACAACGGGATTTTTGCTGCCGCGTTCATCCCCACGTTCTTGCTGTATGGCTTTCTGTGCAGGAAGGTGTCGCTGAACAAGCTGTTGTGGTGGGGGACGATCGTCGCAGTGCCGCAAATGATTCCGCTGGCATTCATTCAATCCCCCAATCTCGCGCTGGTATTGGCAGTACCGATTGGGCTGATGGGCGGCATCGCCACGGCAGCATACTTCGATCTCGCGATGCGGTCCTGTCCGCCGGGCCTGCAGGGAACCCTGATGATGCTGGTGGATGGTGTGCTCGCGCTCTCGGCGCGAGCCGGCGATCTGTTGGGCTCCTGGATCTATCACAGCGGCGCCGCCCTCGGGTTCACGTATTGTGTGATCGCCACGACGGTGGTGTACGCACTGATTCTGCCCTTGATCCCGTTGGCGCCGAAAGCGTTGATTGCCACCAGGGATGGCGAGTCGATTCCCGAGGTCAAGGCCGAGTTGTCGAACGACGTCCGGGAATCCGAGCCGGGATAGCCTCCCATTGGCCGGCCCTGCTTCGCTTCTATACTGGGATGACGACGTGCGAGACTCGCGCTCGACGGTGGTGCGCGCCAATAGCGGGAATCAAAACCTCGATCCTGGCAAATCCCACGTGAGCCAACCCGGCTCCACCCGCCCGGTGTGAATGTCCTCGCAGGTTCACATTTGCCTCGATTCGGGCAAGGAGGTTTCCCATGGCCAACGCTCAAGGACAGCTCGTCTTCACCCTGAACCACCTCATCGAAGTCGGCAAGGACGGCGAACTCAGCTGCCTGACCGGCGCCCGTGAGGTGCACAACGCCGAGATGCGCAACATCCTGGCAGGCACCGCTGAAACCTGCCGCAGCTCGGTGACCGAATTACAGACCCTTGTCAGCGCCCTGGGCGCCGTGCCGCGCGACCGTGGCACCATGACCGGCACGATGCATCGCGCCTGGATGGAAGTGATGCACATCATCGCTCCGCACAATGATGACGCGGTGCTGCAATTGTGCGAACGCGAGGAAGATGCGGCCAGGCGCGAGTACCGCGCGGCGCTGATGAAAGACATGCCGGCGGAAATCCGCTCGGTGGTCCTGCGCCAGTACGAGGGCATGCAGAAGCATCACGAACGCATCCACGCCCTGCGCGGCATGCAGATTCACTGAAGCGCCGAATCACGCCAGATTGACCTGATCTCACCTCACCATGCGGGCCGGAAGCCGACAAGCTGCCGGCCCGCTTTTTACTTCGACGCCGAGGCTTGCGCCGCCGTGAGTGACGCGCCTGGAAGGCGACACGGTGAACTCGGGCCTGCCCGTCTGCGACGACCGCCGTGACCCTGCGTCGACGTCAGGCGGACCGGCGAACCTCCGCCGCCGCCCCGGCCAGCATGAGGTCGAGGTTCTGCACTGCCGCCCCCGAAGCCCCCTTGCCGAGGTTGTCGAACACCGCTGCCAACAGCACCTGCCCGTGCTCGCGGTTGGCGAACACGCCCAGGCGCAGGTCGTTGGTGCCGTTCAGTGCCTGCGGGTCGAGGCGAGTGGAGGCGGCCGATTCGGCGAGCGGCATCACCTCGACATGGCGGGCGCCGGCGTAGTGGTCGAGCAGGCAGGCGTGCAGCCTGCCGACGTCTGTGCCGGATGCCAGGAGGTCCAGCTCCAGCGCCACCGTCAGTACGATACCTTGCCGGAAGGCGCCATAGGCCGGCACGAAGGCGGGGCGCCGTGCCAGGCCCGCGTGCTGCTGGATTTCAGGCGTGTGCTTGTGCGCCAGGCCCAGGCCATAGACCTGGAAGGGCAGGGCCCGTGCGGCCTCCGGTCCCTCGTAGGTATCGACGGCGGCGCGGCCGCCACCCGAATAGCCCGACACCGCGTGGATGGCGATGGGGTAGTCGTGCGGCAGCAGGCCGGCTTCCATCAGGGGGCGCAGCAGGCTGATCGCCCCGGTGGGATAGCAGCCCGGATTGCTGACGCGCGGCGCGCCCGCGATCCGCTGCGCCTGGCCGGCGGTCATCTCCGGAAAGCCATAGGTCCAGCCGGGCTGCGTGCGGTGTGCCGAACTGGCATCGATCACGCGCACCGCAGGGTTGACGATGGATGCCACCGCCTCGCGTGCGGCGGAGTCCGGCAGGCACAGGATGGCGATGTCGCAGCCGTTGATGGCGTCGGCGCGGGCGCGCGCATCCTTGCGCTGGCCGGCGGGCAGCGTCAGCAGGCGCAGATCGTCGCGCCCACGGAGGCGCTCGTGGATCTGCAGGCCGGTGGTGCCCTGGTCGCCGTCGATGAAAACAAGCGGATAGCGCATGGGATGGATCCTCCGAGGTGGCGTGAAAGTGGCAGCCCCGGCCGCTGCAGCATCAGCGCTGCGTGGGTGGGACTTCGGGTGTGGCGCGATAAGGGAAGCGCCATCTTGCGCCACCGGATAGAATCGAAAAAGTTGAATTTCATGATGATGAAATTCACGTTTCCTGAACGATATCCTCGTCAGCAGATCCGCCCCTAACCGGAGTGCCGCCCCATGCGCGAGATCAGCCTGGACCGCCTGCGTACCCTCGTCGCCATTGCCGATCTGGGTTCCTTCGCCGAAGCCGCGCGCGCGTTGCACCTGGCTCCGCCCACCGTCAGCCTGCACATTGCCGAACTGGAAGCCCGCATCGGTGCGCCACTGCTGACGCGCAAGCGCGGCGAGGTGCGTCCGTCGTCCATTGGCGAGACACTGGTCGATCGCGCCCGCCGCCTGCTGGCCGATGCCGACCTTGCGCTGGACGACGTGCAGCGTCAGGTGCAGGGGTTGACCGGCCGCGTGCGCCTCGGCGCCTCGACCGGGGCCATCGCCCACCTGCTGCCGCAGGCGCTGGCCGTGCTGGCGGAGCGGCATCCCGACATCGACGTGCAGGTGGCCGTGCTCACCTCGCAGGAGACGCTGGCGCGGCTGGCCGCCGGCACGCTGGAGGTCGGTCTGGTGGCACTGCCACAGGCGCGCGTGGCGGGGCTGACCATCCGCCCTTGGCGGCGCGATCCGGTACGGGCTTTCCTGCCGGCGAGCTGGCCCTGCCCGGCGCACATCACGCCGGCCTGGCTGGCATCGCGCCCGCTGATCCTGAATGACGGCACCACGCGCCTGTCGCGCCTGACCGCCGAGTGGTTCGCCAGCGGTGGCCACAGGCCTGCGCCGCGTATTCAGCTCAACTACAACGACGCCATCAAGAGTCTGGTGGCGGCCGGCTATGGCGCGGCCCTGCTGCCACACGAGGTCACCACGCCGGCGCCGGATGCGCGCGTGGTGATGCGGCCGTTGCGGCCCGCGCTGTGGCGGCGACTGGGGTTGGCGCACAGCGAGGAACGGGTGGAACGTGCCACGGAATACGTGCTGGAGGCCCTGTGGGCGCTGCGAGCGGGGTAGCGCCGTTGGCCAAACGTCGACTGGCGGCTGTGGGAGCCGCCCGGGCCGGACCTCTGGACCAACACCGTCATACCCGGTCATGACGATGCGCTATTCCGCCTCGCGACTTCGATTGCTGGCGAGGGAGCGGACGGCACGGGCCTCCGGTTGCCCTGCCAGACGCGCATGGCGATCGCAGGGCTGAGCAGCGACGACGGCGGCATCATCAGGTTGACAACCTTCAGGAACGCAGTGGCCAGCGTGCTGTCGTGTGCCGCGGCAAGGTGAAGCTTGCCGATGTACCAGTTGATGAAACGCCGCATCGGCGGGCGGGCGCCCTTGACCTCTGGATGGCGGAGGTCGTTGCCGACCGCGATGTCCCACGGAATATCGACGATATGCGCGGCCGCCCGGAAGAATCGACGCGCAAGATCGTTCGGGCCCGCGCGCAGGCACTGCTGCAGCGCCAGCGCTTCCTCTGCCGCGACCGTCATGCCTTGCCCGTAAACAGGGTTGAAGCTGCAGATGGCGTCGCCGAAAACCAGGTAGTTCTCGGGGAAGCGTGCGAGTCTCTCGTACCGCCGGCGCAGGCTGGAGACGTAGCGGAAGCGCCTGAAATCGGTTAGCGGCTCCGCTCTTGCGACAACGTCGTGAATCTCCATGGTCGGCAGCGTCGCCAGATACGCGAGAAAGCCCTGGTCGTTGTCGGGTGCGTCGTCGCCAAGAAAACCGCCGGTACTGACGATCCAGCTGTCACGTTCCTGCGCGAGCATGACGCCGTTGCGCCAGTTCGGCGCACTACCGGCGACGACAATGCCGTGCTTGCCGCCAAGATCCGTCGGTCGGCGCCGATAGGTACGGGTCGTGTAGCAGATGCCGATCTCTACCTTTTCGTCGGCGGGAGGTTGGTAGCCGAGCGCTTCAAGCCAAGCCGCACTGGATGAGCCACGGCCGGTGGCATCAACGACAAGGTCCGCGTGGATGGTCTCTTCCGGCTTGCCCTCGACACATGCGCGCACACCGGTCACGCTCTTGCGACCGGGGTCGGTGGCAAGACCCCGCACAGCGCAATTTTCCATGGCGCGCACGTTGCGCAACTCCAGGACCCGTCGGCGTAGATGGCCTTCGAGCACGGGACGGCTCGCAAGCAGACCGATCAAATCGCTCGCGCCGTTGGCAAGCCTGACGTTGTGACCGATCCAGATCACATCGTTGGCGACATCACCGAGCACGCCGCCGCTTTGCGCGACGACCTCGGTGTTATATCCCGGAAAGAATGCCTCGAGTACCGCGCTGCCGCGCGCAAGGAGCCCATGGGTATGGCGACCCTGCGGCACGCCCTTGCGCGGCGCGTCTGCTGCCGGAAACGCATCGCGTTCGAGCACGGTGACGTTGGTATAGAAATCCGACAGTACGCGGGCGGCCAGGAGCCCGCCCATGCTGGCGCCGATCACGATCGCATGCTTGCCCAGGTTCTTCATGACAATCCTCCGTTCAATCCGTCGCAATGAGTCCAGCACCCATCGTCTGCAGGGGATGGTAGGATTGCCGCGTCCCCTGAGCGTCCCCCGGACGCCGTCATTGAGGGTCGCCTCGCCATGACTCAGTTCAGCGTGCGGACGCTAGGATTTCCGGAGATTCGTCGAAACGACCGACTGTGCCAGCTGCGCTTGCGCAAGGGCCTGGCCCTGCTGGTCTACCTGGCCGAAGCGAAGGGCTCGGTCGGGCGCGATGTCCTCGCCACGATGTTGTGGCCGGAAGAGGGCGAAGAGGTTGTACGGGCGCGGCTGCGGCGCCTGTTGCATCGCCTCCAGCTCACGCTCGGCGACGACGCTCTCACCACTGACCGGTCAACGGTTCGATGGTCGGCAGCGATCGACTTGCAGGTGGATTCCCAGCTGTTCGAGCAAGCCTGCGACCGCGGCGAGTTCGAGCAGGCGTGCCGCCACTATCCCGGTGACTTTCTCTCGGGCTTTTCGCCTGGCGACTGCCCGCAGTTCGACGAGTGGGCTTTCTTTCGCCGGGAGGCCTTGCGGGGCCGGGCGATCCAGGCGCTCGAACGAGTGGTGCACGACAGGAATGCGGCCGGCGACTACGCGGCCGCGGCCGCGCACGCGGGCCGTCTGGTTGAGTTCGATCCGCTCAGCGAAGTGTACGGCCGGCACCTCATCCGCAACCTTCTGCTCGCCGGAGACCCGGCCACGGCCCAGCGGCACCTCGAGGCCCTGACGCATCGCCTTCGCGACGAGCTCGATGTGGCACCCGAACCCGAGACCCGCGCGCTGCTGAATGCCGACGCAACGTTGCCCATCGAGGACCCGCCGTCGACGCGCTACGTCAGCGGTGGCGGCATCCATCTCGCATTCCAGACCTACGGCGCCGGCCCCATCGATGTTCTGGTGCTGCCCGGCTTCGTGTCTCACGTCGAACGGGTGTGGGAGGAGCCCCGCTGCCGGGCGTTCCTGTCCTCTCTCGCCGGGATGGGCCGTCTCATCCTGCTCGATCGTCGCGGCGTCGGGCTTTCCGACCGGGTCGGGTTCAATCCCGGCGTCGACGCGACCGCGCAGGACATCGGCACCGTGCTGGACGCCGCCGGCAGCCGCAGGGTCGTGCTGTTCGGCGCGTCAGAGGGCGGGCCAGCATGCATCAAGTTTTCCGTTGATCACCCCGATCGTGTCGCCGGCCTCATTCTGTTCGCCTCTCTGGCGAAGGGAACCGCAACGCACGACTATCCCCACGCCCTTCAGGCGAGTCAGTACGATATCTGGCTGCAGCAGCTCGTCTCACTCTGGGGCGGGCCGGCGGGCATCGAGACATTCGCGCCGAGCCTGTCTGGCGATCCTCAGGCGAGAGCCTGGTGGGCCGGCTTGCTTCGCGCTGCGTCGAGCCCGGGAGCCATCAAGGGCGTGCTCGAAGCGTTGCGCGATATGGATGTGCGGCATCTCCTGGGCCGAATTTCCATGCCCACTCTGGTGCTGCACCGTCACGACGACCGCGCGGTTCGCGTCGCCGCCGGCCGGCATCTCGCCAGCCACATCGCGCAGGCGCGATTCGTCGAGCTCGACGGCGCCGATCACTGGGCCTTCGCGGGCGATCAGCAACCCGTCCTGGACAGCATCAGGCGGTTTGTCGGCAGTCTCGCCGGGTAACTGCGAACCGCGGCCAGCACGCCCGGGTGAGCCAACTGGGATGAAGCGACTCCTCCGGGGGTCGTTTTTTTTTTCAGCTTCACGCGGTGGTCGATGCTTGTGCATTGCAGCATCCGCTTCCCGAAGGAGTTACGTCGGCGAGCTTGCGTCCCAAATTCATATATATGAGCTAGTTGACATGGATGAATTTGCCGCCTAGGATGATTCCACGCTGACCCACACGAAGGAGATAAAGATGATTCACGTGGTACTGCATGACGCCAGGGACACCGTCGCGGTGGCGGTGGTCGAGGGGATCGAGGCGGGCACCAAGCTGAATGCCTGGATCATGGACGAGGACAAGGTGGTGACCGTCACCGCGCTGCAACCGATTCCCATCGGGCACAAGGTCGCGCTGTGTGACATGGAAGTGAACGAGACGGTCTACAAGTACGGCATCGACATCGGCAAGGTTGTGGCGCCCATCAAGGCGGGGCAGCACGCCCACGTACACAACATCAAGACCAAGCGCTGGTAACGCGCGACGTCTGACGCATTTACCGCAAGCCACTTCCCATCCAACGCACCTGAGGACCTTGTCATGTCCGTAATCGATCAAAACACCACCTTCTGGGGATATCGCCGCGACAACGGTCGCGTGGGCGTCCGCAACCACGTCATCATCCTGCCGCTGGACGACCTGTCCAATTCCGCCGCGGAAGCTGTTTCCGCCGCGATCAAGGGCACCATGGCAATTCCTCATCCCTATGGCCGGCTGCAGTTCGGTCCGGATCTGGACCTGCATTTCCGCACGCTGATCGGCGCAGGGAGCAACCCCAACGTCGCCGCGGTGGTGGTGATCGGCATTGAAGACGGCTGGACCAAGAAGGTGGTCGACGGCATCGCCAGGACAGGCAAGCCGGTAGTGGGCTTCGGCATTGAAGGCCACGGCGACCATGAAACCATCATGCGCGCCTCGAAGGCCGCGAAGGAGTTCGTGCAGTACGCCACGGCACTGCATCGCGTCGAGTGCCCGATCAACGAGTTGTGGATCTCGACCAAGTGCGGCGAGTCGGATACCACGTCGGGCTGCGGGGCCAATCCCACAGTCGGCAATGCCTTCGACAAGCTTCATCCGCTTGGCACTACCCTGGTGTTTGGGGAAACCTCCGAGCTGACCGGCGGTGAGCACATCGTCGCGGCGCGCTGCGCGAACGACGAAGTGCGCCACAAGTTCATGGCGATGTTCGAACGCTATCAAGGCATGATCGATCGCTGGAAGACCTCGGACCTTTCGGAATCGCAGCCAACCAAGGGCAACATCGCCGGCGGTCTCACGACCATCGAAGAGAAGGCGCTGGGCAATATCCAGAAGATCGGCAAGAAGTGCACCGTGGATGGCGTTCTCGACAAGGCGGAAGAGCCGACGCACCCGGGCCTCTGGTTCATGGATTCGTCGTCCGCCGCTGCCGAGATGGTGACGCTTTGCGCTGCGGCGGGCTACGTCGTGCATTTCTTCCCGACCGGGCAGGGCAACGTGATTGGCAATCCGATCGTCCCCGTCATCAAGCTGTGTGCCAATCCGCGCACGGTGCGCCTGATGAGCGAGCATATGGACGTCGATTGCTCGGGCCTGCTGCAACGCGAGCAGACCCTCGATCAAACGGGCGACAAGCTGCTCGAATGCATGCTGGCCACCATCAACGGTCGCTGGACCGCTGCCGAAGCACTGGGTCACCGCGAGTTCGTGCTCACCCGCATCCACGAGTCCGCCTGATGAAAACCATCTGCATCAGCGAATTCATGGACCCGGTCGCGGTGCAGGCCCTCACCCCCGGTTTCGACGTGCAATACGAGCCGGGGTGGGTCGACAGGCGCGCCGACCTGATGGAGGTCCTCGACGGTGCCCACGGGCTGATCGTGCGCAATCGCACGCAGGTCGACGCGGCACTGCTGGCTGCGGCAACCCGCCTCAAGGTGATCGGCCGGCTCGGCGTGGGGCTCGACAACATCGATGTCGAGACCTGTCGTCAGCGTGGTATCCGCGTGATCCCCGCACTCGGCGCGAACGCGCGGTCCGTCGCCGAGTATGTGGTGACGACGGCCGCCGTGTTGCTGCGCGGGGCCTATCTGTCCACCACGGAGGTGGCGGCGGGCAAATGGCCGCGCGCGAGGCTGTCCGATGGCAGGGAGGCGCTGGGCAAGACGCTCGGCCTGGTGGGATTCGGCGACATTGGCAGACGCACCGCGTCGTTGGCGAAAGCGTTTGGCATGGAGGTGATCGCGCATGATCCGATGCTCGCGGCCGACGATCCGGTTTGGGCGGCCAGCGGTGTGCGGCGTGTGTCGTTCGACGAGCTGCTCTCGCAGGCCGATGCGGTCAGTCTGCACGTGCCGCTGGTGGCCGCCACGCGGAATCTCATCGATGTGGGCCGGCTCGCGGCAATGAAGTCAGGCGCTGTCCTGATCAATACCGCGCGCGGGGGTGTGGTGGATGAGAGCGCATTGGCCGATGCCTTGCGCGCGGGGCATGTCGGTGGCGCGGCGCTGGATGTATTCACCGATGAGCCGTTGCCGTCCGGAAGCCCGCTCGCGAACGCTCCCAATCTGATTCTGACGCCGCATATCGGCGGCGTCACGCACGAGGCAAACGCGCGCGTGTCGATGATGATCGCCAGAGAAGTGCGGGAAACCCTGGAGGCAAGCACATGACACGTGTTCCCCTTGTTGAACTGGAGCGCATGGCCGCATCGGCATTGCGCCGTGCGGGCGCCAGCACGAGGCAAGCGTCGGCGACCGCAGCCGCGCTGGTACGTGCCGATGCGGTGGGGCTGCCATCGCATGGCGTCTCCCGTGTGCCCATGTATGTGGCTCACCTTCGCCATGACCGTGTCGATGGCAATGCCGAGCCCGTCGCACGTGGAACGCGGGCCAGCGCGGTATTGGTCGACGCGGGCTGCGGCTTCGCGTTTGCAGCGTGCGACGTGGCCATTGCCGAGGCGATTCGACTTGCCCGAACGACAGGTGTCGGCGTTGCCGCCGTGACCAACAGTCACCACTTTGGCGCCGCGGCGCTGCCATTGGAGGCGGTGGCCAGCGCGGGCATGATCGGCATTGCGATGGGCAACTCGCCGGCAGCCATGCCGGCCTGGGGTGGCAAGCGCCCGCTCTTCGGCACCAATCCCATCGCGGCAGTCTTTCCGCGACGCGGCGCGGCACCGGTGGTGATCGACCTGTCTCTGTCGGAGGTGGCGCGCGGCAAGATCATGGTCGCCGCGAAGCAGGGCAAGGAGATCCCTTTGGGCTGGGCGCTCGATGAGGCAGGTCAGCCGACTACGGATGCCAGGGCGGCCCTGCGCGGCTCGATGCTGCCGGCAGGCGGTGTCAAGGGCGCGATGCTCGCGCTCATGGTCGAACTGCTGGTGACGTCGTTGGCCGGCGCGCAGTTCGGTGCGGAGGCCGATTCGTTCTTCGATGACGCCGGAAACCGTCCGCGTATTGGCCAATTGTTCCTTGTCCTCGATCCCGGCGCGTTTGCGGGTAGCGACACCTACGCTGAACGCGTTGAAGCGCTGGTCCGCGCCATGCTGGACGACGAAGGCGCGCGGCTGCCTGGCGCGCGGCGGCATCGCGCGCAAACGGAGGCTGGCGAACACGGCGTGGAGATTCCGGAAACCTTGTGGAGCGACCTGAAGGCCTTGGCGGGGGAGTCGATCGAAGCCTAGCGTACGCCCCCATCCGTGCATCGGCTGGCCTGCGTCAGACAGGCCGACGACAACAAAGGAGACAAACCATGCATCGACGCTTGAATTTTGGCGCGCGCAGAAGCTTCTGCTTTGCGTTCGCTACGTTGGCAGTGGTAACGGCCCTGGCCGGGCCAAAACCTGCGACTGCGGCAACACCGCAGGATGGCGTGGCGAATTATCCCGACAAGCCGATCCGGTATGTCGTTCCCTTTGCTGCCGGCGGACTCACGGATCTCATGGCGCGTACGGTCGCCCAGCAACTGTCGGAAGAATGGAAGAAGCCGATCGTCGTGGACAACAAGCCCGGCGGCAATGCAAACATTGGGGCCGATCAGGTTGCGAAAGCGCCTGCCGACGGCTACACATGGCTCGCCGTTACGCTGACCCACGCGTCGAATGTGACGCTGTTTCCCGCGTTGCCGTTCAACATGCAGAAGGATCTGCTGCCTGTGGTGCGTATCGCATCGTCGCCGATGGTGGTGGTCGTCCCGGCAAACTCGCCGATCAAATCGCTGAAGGATCTGGCGGCGGCCGCGCAGAAGTCGACATTGAATGCAGGCTCCAGTGGCAATGGCACGCCCCCTCATCTGACGCTCGCACTCTTCGAAAGCCAGAGCAAGGCCAACCTGACTCATGTGCCCTACAAGGGTGGGGCGCCTTCGATGACCGATCTCATCGGCGGGCAGATCGACGTGGTCTTCTCCAATTTCCCGGAATCGCTGGCCTATGTGAAGGCCGGAAAACTCCGGGCCCTCGCGGTCACCACGCGGGAGCGGCATCCGTTGCTGCCCGATGTCCCTACAGTGGCGGAGGCAGGATATCCGGACCTGATCGTTGAGAACTGGACGGGTTTGATGGTGCCTGCTGGCACACCGCGTCCCATTGTCGACAAAGTTTCGGCTTCGGTGGCACGCATGCTGGCGTCCGAGGCCATCCGCAGCCGCATCGCGGCGGCCGGCTTTACACCGGCGCCACAGGGCGGCCCGCCGTTTTCGGAGTACTTCGGCACCGAGGTCACGCGATGGGCCAGGGTGATCGAGGAGAAGCATATCCGGGCCGAGTGATACCGGGGCTTTCGGCATGGCGGCACCTGGCAGTGGCGACAACGCGCCGCTACTTTGGTCCTCGATTCAACTTCAGTATGATGTGGCTTATCTATATGACACGCGACTCTGATGTCACAGGGCGCGCAACTTGAGGACATTTGCCCGTGGGTTCCAGATTCGACGCCGGTGCCGCCATCGGTGGGGTGCTGTACAAGGACGTGAAGCGTGCCATGCTGGTCGCCCTCTCGGAGGGCGAGTGGAAGCCTGCGGAAGCGATTCCTTCGGAACGCAAGCTGATCGAGCGATTTGGCGTTTCCATCGGCACGCTGCGAAAGGCCATCGATGAGTTGGTGACGGAGAATATCCTGATTCGTCATCAGGGCCGCGGGACATTCGTTGCCACGCACCGGATGGAAGACCACTTCTTCCGGTTCTTCCGCGTTGTCCGTCAGGACGGATATCGGGAATATCCCACGGTGCGTCTTGTCCGGTTCCGCCGTGCCAAGGCTGACAAGGCGGAGGCGGCGGCGCTGGGCCTGTCAGTTGGCGATGCCGTTTTCAGGTTTGCCAATGTCCTGTCGCTGGAAAAGCAGCCCGTCATGATCGATGCGATCACGGTCCCGGCTGAGCGCTTCCCAACACTCACCGAGGCGCAACTGCGTGAGCGCCCGAACACGCTCTACAACTTCTATCAGGATGCGTTTGGCATCAACATCATCCGCACCGACGAACGCCTGCGCGCGACGCTGGCTGACGAAGAGGATGCCGAGCTGATGGAGGTGTCCGCAGGCAGTGCCTTGCTTCAGGTCTTGCGAACAGCGTATTCGTACCACGACGAACGCATCGAATATCGGGTCTCGAAACTCAATACGTTGCACCACGAATTCACACTGTCGCAGCCGTAGGTCGAGATCCTCGCCTACGCATCTGCACCAGGCGCGCCCCTTCGAGAGAAGATGACCGCTGGCGTTGGGCTTTCGTTGACGATCAGCTTGAAAATATCCGGGCGTGCGTAGTGGCCCACAGGATCGAAGTCAAACTGGCCACGCGCAATTTCCTCGGTATCGAGTTCGGCAGTCAGGATGACTTCGCCGTCGTAGTCCGGGCCGGCAAGAACCCGGCCAAGCGGATCAATGATCATGCTCCCGCCACGCATCAGCACGGCATTCCCGTCGTCGGAGAGGCGGTTATGCATGTCGGCGGGAAAATTTGCGCGCGTCAGATACTGACATGCCGACAAGACAAAACACCGGCCCTCGAGCGCAATATGCCTGGCTGTTGCCACCCAGCTATCTCGGTCATCTGCGGTCGGGGTACAGTAGATCGCGACCCCCTTGCCATACATTGCCGTGCGAAGCAGCGGCATATAGTTTTCCCAGCAGATCACCGCAGCCAGCGGACCCCAGGGCGTATCCACGACATCGAGGGTGGATCCGTCGCCAAATCCCCAGCACAGGCGCTCGGCTGCGGTTGGCATCAGTTTTCGATGCTTGCCAAGTAGCGCGCCGTCGGGGCCAAAGTACAGTGCGGTGCAGTACAGCGTACCGCCGTCCTGCTCGATGACGCCTATCACGACATACATCGAGGCATCGCGCGCGGCCTGCCCCAGGACATCGGTCTCAGGGCCCGGCACCCGAATCGCACGGCGCTGATATCGCGCGTACTCCTGTCGGCCCTCTGGCGTGCGGGCGCCGATGAAAATGTGGAAGTCCGCGCCCTTGGGATAGCCGCCAATGAACGCCTCCGGAAAGAGCGCGACCTCCGCCCCGCGCTGGCGTGCCTCCGCGATCAGCGCTGCAGCCTTGTCCACCGTGGCCGCCGTGTCCCCGGGAACCGGCGCGGATTGCACCACTGCGGCGACAAATTTTGCCATGCTGCCCTCCCTCGGTTCTCTGGCTGTAGGCGGTGACGTATCGGAGTCACGCCAGCACGCCTGGCGGGCCGGTCTCGGCGCACCATTCATCAGCGTACTCGCCCCTGTCATGTTCGCTATGTTCGCTTCCAGACAAACGCGCGCAGTTGACTGCGCCATCGACAGCTTGAGGCGTCGGTTGACGCAGAGGGCGGATGATGACTCATGCGACTCTCAAGAGCACTTCTCCTGTATGCGAAACTCGAAACAGATCTTTGTCGATCAACTCGACGAGTTCGCCGCTGGTCAAGCGCCAGTTCTTGGCGCCCGGATAGACGCGCAGGCCTCTAGGGGTCACGACTGATGTGAAGTAGCGACACTCAAGCACAAAAACGCAACGGTCGTCGTCGCCAGCGCAAGTCAGACGCTGGATCACTTTGTTGCCATGGCGCGGGCCGGATTGGGGATGCTGCAGCGTGAAAGCCATGTACGAATCGGTGCATGGGACCAGCAAGTCCTGTCGTGACGAGGGACCGGCGCATTCCAGGAGCTGCACGGATCGCGCGTCAAAAGGACGAAAAGGACGGTTGCGTGAACGTTACACCATGCAAGGCGCCGCGATTGGTGCCGATGTGACAACAGAGTGGGTACCGTGAGCGCACTACCGCGTGCTCTGTGGAAACGTATGATTCCCCTTCAAGAAGGCAATCGTCCCATATAGACCCCTGACCTAGTCCAATGCGGAATTTTCGACATGACTACACGCTTCGGCACAAGACCAGCCTGCCTTGGCGAATAGGGGCGGCAGGGAGAGCGCGACGCGCCTGCGGCAGGGCCTACCGCACGCTGATACTGCTTCTCCTTGCGGGACTCAGCGCCTGCGGGTCGTTTCCTCACAACGCGCCGCGCAATCTGCCTGAAGCTGCGGCAGGCAGCGCGTCGGCGGCCATGCGCGAACCCACGGAGGTCGTCGGCCAGACAGCCGTTGCCTTGTCGTTCTCCGGCGGTGGCACGCGAGCCGCAGCCTTCGCCTTCGGCGCACTGCAGGGGCTGGACGCCATGAGAGGTCCTGGGGGCGCGTCCCTGCTCGACGACGTCGCATTCATTAGTAGCGTGTCCGGAGGCTCCATCACCGCTGCGTACTACGGTCTGCACGGCAAGGCCGGCCTGTCGACCTTTCGATCCGTACTCTTGAAGGACGGAGAGGCGGGGCTTCGCTTCAGTCTCCTGAATCCGGTCAACCTTGCGCGCCTCTTCGCGGGGGGGCTCAATGATCGGGAAGATCTCAGGAGCTGGCTCGACGAAGACGTGTTCAAGGGCGCGACGTACGCCGACATGTTCCGCCGCGGTAAGCCGATCGTTTGGATCAACGCCACGAACGTCTACTACCGGGTCGCGTTCCCGTTCAGCCAGCAGGCATTCGATGCGCTATGCAGCGATCTCGCAAGCTTTCCCGTATCCGAGGCCGTCGCCGCATCCATGGCGGTTCCGCTCTTCTTTGCACCGATCGTCCTACAAAAGCATCCCGAGGCTTGCAGTGCACCGCTGCCGAACCTTGACAAGGCCCAGGCGCCTGGGCAATCGCTGCTGTTCAGCGCCCTGGCAAATGCCGTTCGCGGTCTCCGGGACACTTCGAAGGGCGAGTACATCAAGCTGGTCGACGGCGGGGTGACCGACAACTACGGCTTGGCCACCATTTTGCAATCGCGCCTGCTGCTGGGCACGGCTTATGGTCCCATGAGCGAGCAAGACGCGATCAATGTGCGGCGGCTGCTTTTCATCGTCGTTGACGCGGGTCACGGCCCGCGCGGCGATTGGAACCGAAGCCAGGAGGGCCCGTCCGGGATCGAAGTCGCAAGCGCGGCCATCGATGCGGCAATGGGGACCAACGTCAGGATGAGCTATGACGCCTTCGTTCCGATGATGCAGCAGTGGCGCGACGACCTCGTGGCGTATCGGTGTGGCATGTCGGATTCCCGGCAGCGGGAGATCGCTGCACGCCGCCCAGGCTGGCGGTGCAATGACGTCGAATTTTCCGTCACGCGGATCTCGTTTGAAGCCCTCGACAAGGAACGTGCTGCAAGTCTGAGCGATGTGCCGACCAGACTCCATCTGCCCGAGAAGGACGTCGATCGCCTGATCGAGGCGGGGAGGGATGCCATCGTTGGCAACCCGGTGATCCGCGAGTTCGAGCGCGAATCAACCGAGGCGCGATAGTCCCGCGGCACGCGGCGTGGGTGAAGCGGGCGTTGGCGGCGTCTCGAAATGGCCGGATTCTGACGTAGGGCCACCCGCGCATGGGTGCGTGGGCGCCAGAGGCAACTACCGACCCAACCCTGCCCCCCCGGCGCTAGATCGTCAATGGCTCCTTTACGCGTTCAATCAGACGTCAGGTTCTGGGCAAGGCGAAATTTCAGCCTTGGACGAAACGCGGGCGAAATTCTGGAACTCCGAAAGAAATTTCCGCTTCTGGCAGCAAAATTCCAAGTGTCGCGAAAGGCATTCTAACGCCGCTTCGGGTGTCTAATCTCTTCCCGGAAGTCTTCGGCGAAAGCTTCCGCCAAGAGGAGTCTGCGTCCAGGACTCGGGAAGATGATTGCGTATCGCGAAGCTAGCTCTTCTCTTAGTGGTCGCACGACGACGTCATGCGCTGAGAACAGCTCCGCAGCCCAACGTGACACCAGTGTGATTCCCGCGCCGGCCGCTACGAGTCCGCAGGCTACCAAGGAATGGGGCGTGTCCACAATGACGTTTGCCGCAACTCCAGCATTCGAAAACGCGTCGTCAATCTGGTGGCGCAGAAAACTATGCTGGGACAGCAAAATTAGCCGCTCATTGGCAAGGTCCTTGACGGAAATTACCCGCTTCGAGGCGAGCCGATGACCGACCGGCAGTATCGCGACTGCTGGACTGGGATCCAGTGGCTCCGTCGCGATAGCGGGCCGCGACAGCGGTAGTTCGATCAAGCCTACGTCGAACTGGCGTGTAGCGACGAGATCCGCGACCTGCCGGGACGGCAGGCTCTCGATGTAGACGGATACATTTGGTCGGGTCGACAGAAAGCGAGTGATGGCCCTCGGCAACAGCCACTGAGAAATCGAAGGTAGCGTCGCAATGCGCAGTGCTCCCGCGCGCTGGTTACGGATGTCTTCAGCGATCTGGGAAATCCGTTCGAGGCTGCCATAGATTGGCTCAATCTCACGGTATAACGCCTCCGCCTCAGGCGTTGCCACAAGCTTGCGACCCCTGCGCTCGAAGAGCTTGTATCCGATGCGCAGTTCGAGGAGGGCGATTGCTTTGCTGACCGCGGGCTGCGTCACGTTCATCAGTTGCGCTGCTCCGACTACGGTTCCCGTACGCATTACGGAGTAAAAGGATTCAACTTGGCGCAGATTGACAGTCTTCTTCATACATAACTTTTTGGAATAAGCAGGCTGCAAAGAATGAATTGTTATGCAGGGAGAGCGCTTCTAAGATTCATCCACCCTGGACCCAAATCTTAGCGGCAAACCAGGGGTACGGAGATACGGACAACATGCCCCCCGAACTCAAACATGACAAGACCCTTCTGCCGCAGACGTTGCGCTGCGGCGTGGGCAGCGTACTGGCATCGGCTGGGCTCACCGCGTTCGCGATGCTCGTATGCTTCCCGGTGAGCGCGCAGGAACCGACGCAGTCATATCCAACCCGCCCAATCAAACTGGTGGTCGGGTTTCCCCCGGGCGGATCCTCGGATGCGACCGCGCGGTTACTGGGCGCTGCGTTGAGCGTGAAGCTCGGCCAGCAGATTGTGGTGGAAAACAGGCCGGGCGCGAATTCCATCATTGCGACTCAGTATGTGAAGAGCCAGCCTGCAGACGGCTACACGCTCTTGTCGGTTTCCTCGTCGTTCGCCATCAATCCGGCCCTTCAGAAGCTGAACTACAACATCTATAAGGACTTCGCGCCCGTGGCGCTTCTCGGCGTCATTCCGTTGTGGCTCGTTACGCCGGCTAGCATTCCGGTGAAATCGATTCCCGATCTGGTCTCGATGGCCAAGGCGCAGCCGGGCAAGCTTCCTTATGCCAGCTATGGTCCTGGAAGCGCGGGCCATTTGGCATCGGAGTTGTTGCTGTCCAAGACGGGCATCAACATGATCCACGTGCCCTACAAAGGCAGTGGGCCTGCGCTGATAGACCTCATGAGCGGACAGGTGACGATGATGATGCCCACAGTGGCGTCGTCAATCAACCTCGTCAAGGAAGGAAAGCTTCGTGCCATCGCCGTGTCGAGCAAGAAGCGTGTCTCAGCGGTCCCAGATGTTCCGACCATTGCGGAGTCGGGCGTCCCTGGCTTCGAACTTGTGGCGTGGGAATCCATTCAGGCTCCGGCCGGCACACCCGCACCCATCGTCAATCGACTAAACACGGCGATTCGCGAGGTGATGGCAACGCCAGATTTTCGCGAGAAACTCGTCAAGCTCGGCATCGAACCGGATTCTGGCAAGACTCCCGGCGAGGTCGCTGCGTTCGTTCGCAGCGAGGCAGACAAGTTCGAAAAGATTGTCCGCGAGCGCAACATCAAGGCGGAATAGGTCATGGGTACGGATCACATCGATACGCTCGTCATAGGCGGGGGCGTGGTGGGCCTATCCGTGGGATATGGACTTGCCCGCAGCGGAGATACCGTGTGCGTGCTTGACGGAAGCGATGACGCCTTTCGTGCATCAAGAGGAAACTTCGGCCTCGTCTGGGTCCAGAACAAGGGTCTGGGTCGTCCGGCCTATGCGCGCTGGACCATGCAGGCGGCGCGCGAGTGGAAAGCACTTGCGACAGAACTGCAAGACCTCACGGGAATCGACGTCCAACTTCAGCAGCCAGGCGGAATTAGTATGAGCTTCGATGAGAAGACGCTCTCTGAGTCCGCCGGAAAACTCGCAGTATTAGGTGCACAACTCGGTATCAGCTATCCATACGAAGTCCTCGATCTGCCGAGCCTGCGCCGGCTCATCCCAGAAGCCGGCCCGGATGTTGTCGGTGCGATTTACTGCGAGCTCGACGGTCATGTCAGTCCGCTGCGTACGTTGAGAGCACTGGTCCAAGGCTACAAGGCTCTCGGTGGCCTGCTGGTGACCGGAGTAAGCGTCGACAAGATCGAGCATCGTGCGGGGGAATTCCGAGTCCGGGCTGGAGACCGCACGTTCTCGGCATCGCGCGTGGTACTCGCTGCTGGGCTGGCGAACAGAGACCTTGCTCCCCAGGTAGGGCTAAGCGCCCCCGTACGGCCGGTACGAGGCCAACTTCTGGTTAGCGAACGGGTGTCGCCATTTCTGCGATATCCGTGCCACTACGTGCGGCAGACGGGCGAAGGCGTGGTGCAGATCGGCGACTCGAAGGAAGAAGTCGGGATGGACGATGGCACCACCTTGCCTGAACTGGCTCGCATTGCAGCGCGTGCGGTGCGCAGCTTCCCGATGCTGGCCAATGTCAACTTGGTTCGCACATGGGGCGCGCTGCGTGTCATGACTCCGGATGGCTATCCGATTTATGAGGAGTCCATTGAATGCCCGGGAGCTTTCGTGGTGACGTGCCACAGCGGCATCACGCTGGCACCAGCACATTCCGGCCCACTTGTGGAATGGATACGTACCGGCACCGAACCGGTTGAAGTTCGGGATTTCAAGGCAAGGCGTTTCGATGTTCAAGTCAATCAAGCTATCGCCCACTGAGCTGCAGCCGACTGTTGTCATTCACGTGGAAGGACAACAGCTACATGCACGCGCGGGCCAGACCCTGGCGACTGCATTGCTTGCCGCGGGAATCGTACCGTTCCGAAAGACGGCAGTATCGGGAGCCCCACGGGCGCCGCTATGCCTCATGGGTGCATGTTTCGACTGCATCGTAGAAGTGGATGGCGCTCAGAACGTGCAATCCTGTATGGTCGAGGTGCGTGAAGGAATGCAGGTGCGGTTGCCGTCAGGCGCACGGCGCGTGGAGGCAGCAGCATGAGCTCAGGGAACAATGTTCGCTCCATCGACGAAAATCGGATCAACGAAGGCTTTACTCACGACCTCATCATTATAGGTAGCGGTCCTGCGGGGATGTCTGCTGCGACAGTTGCGGCAGCGTGTGGCCTGCGGACTGTCGTGCTCGATGAACAACCTCGCGCTGGCGGCCAGATATATCGGAATGTCACGGTCGCGCCCCGAACGGTCAAAGAGTTGCTCGGTCGGGACTACTGCCATGGCGCTTCCTTGGCGGAACGCTTTGCAAGATCAGGGGCCGAGGTCCGGTACGGCACTTTGGTGTGGGATGTGGCGCGTGATCTGACTGTTACCGCGCAACAGTCAGGACGCTCTTTCAACGTCCGTGCTCCCCAATTGGTGATTGCCACCGGAGCGATGGAGCGCCCCTCGCCGTTACCCGGTTGGACGCTACCAGGCGTACTGAATGCTGGCGCGGCACAGATCGCTATCAAGACGGCAGCTCAAGTCCCGGACGGCAGGGTTGTGCTGGTGGGAAGCGGCCCATTGCTACTGTTGGTTGCATGCCAACTGCTAGACGGAGGGGCCAAAATTGCCGGCATCATTGAGACAAGCCCCGCTGAAAACAATCGGCGCGCATTGAAGCATCTGACACTGGCTGCAACGTGCCCGAAGATTCTCGGAAAAGGTCTGCGGATGCTATGGAAGCTGCGCCGTGCGGGCGTACGCTTTGCCAAGCATGTGGAAGATGTTCGCATTGAGGCTACAGATGACGGTCAACGTGTGCGAGCGGTGTCATTCGTTGAGGGTGGCAGCGCGCAACGTATCGAAGCCGACGTTGCCTTGCTTCATCACGGCGTCGTGCCCAATACGCAGATAACCAGGCTCTTGCGCGTGGACCACTCGTGGAGCGACCAGCAACTGGCGTGGCATCCGGCCGTCGACGCTTGGGGTGAGACGTCTTTGTCTGGGCTCCGGATAGCCGGCGATGGCGCGGCGATTGCCGGCGCTTTGGCAGCGGAGGCCAGTGGTGCCATCGCTGCAATAGGGGCAGCGGTGGCAATCGGAAAGCTAGACGCAAAAAGGGGCGAGGAGCTCGCGAAGTCTTGGCGCTCCGCGCTAAAGCATCAGCAGCGTGTCCGTCCATTCTTGGATGCCCTTTATCGCCCTCCAGAATGGCTCGTTAACTGTGCCGACGACACTGTTGTTTGCCGATGTGAAGAAGTCACCGCGGGGCGCGTCCGTGAAATGGCGAAGTTGGGCTGTGAGGGACCCAACCAGACTAAGTTCTTTAGTCGCTGCGGGATGGGGCCATGTCAGGGGAGGATGTGCGGAATCACCGTGACCCAGATACTTGCGAATACCCACCATCGTACGCCGAGTGAGATTGGTGCCTATCGCATTCGTGCCCCGATCAAACCGATAAGTCTTGGGTCGCTGGCCGCCCTGGCGTGCACCCCCGATCAAACACCACAAAAGAAGGAACACAAGTCGTGATGGCAATCCGGAGACACCATACGAATTCGCGTCTGAGCAAGGTTGTCCGCTATGGCGGATTGGTGTATCTGTGCGGACAAACTGCCAAAGGAAGTGCTTCCGCCACCGGCGATATCGCCGCGCAAACAAGTGAGGTCTTGTCGCGTGTCGAGGCGCTCCTTACTGAAGCGGGAAGCAGCCCTAGCCGGCTTCTCTCTGCGACGGTCTACCTGCGTGACATCAGGGATTTTTCAGGAATGAACGCTGTATGGGAGGGGTGGTTGGCAGACAACAAAGCGGAGGCACCAGTTCGTACTACTGTCGAGGCAGCGCTCGCCACGGAGGGGCTACGAGTTGAAGTAACCATAGTCGCGGCAGAAGGCAACGCAGCTGCGTAAGGCGCCCGGAAACGTTACGATCGAAGTCCGATTCGCTACGCGTGCAGCCCTCATGTTTTGCGCTGAAGTGCCATGCGTGTGTGTTTTCATGCGACCGCCGTGGAATCGGCTGCAGTCGTGCGATTGGAGGCGGGGAATGTCAGCTACTGGCGCGATAGCGCCAGTATGCGAATACCTACCATCGGTTGACAGGCCCCACTACGCAGGCCGCACCGTGAAAATAAAATCCACTTCTACCGACGCGCCTTTTGGCAATTGCAGTACACCAACGGACGTGCGAGTGTGTATGCCGACGTCGCCAAGCACCGAATACAAGACGTCGGATGCGCCGTCGGCGACTTCGCTTTGCATCGTGAAGTCTGGCGCGCTTCGCACAAATACGGTGATGCGCGGCACCGCCCGTATGGCGTCGAGCGTTCCACAGCGTCTTTTGATTAGAGACAGCGCGCGCAGCGTCGAAGTCCCTGCTGCACGACGCGCCTCGTCGAGCGAAATGGATTCGCCCACTACGCCAACGAAGCGCACCACTTCTCCAACTCGCGGGATTTGGCCGGCAATGTAGGCTACGTTCCCATCAACCAGAACAGGCTTGTACTTCCCACCGATCTTGATTTCCTCGTCCGGATCAAATCCGAATTCCGCCGCGATCTGCCGCAGCTTGTCGTCTCTCGTCATAGGCACCTTCACCGACGCTGTCGAAAGGGTAGAGCGTAATCGATTGCTCTGAGTTTGTCTGAGACGACGCTCCGTCCCTCAGATTCGACACGGCCTTGGTCGAAAATGGAAAATGCAGTGCACTGGCGGGCGAGTTGCCCCACAGGCGTCGACGATTTTGGCAGCGACGTCGGATGACCGGAACTGGCTGCGGATTCAACCGGTCGACGACGGCCTCCAGCTCCGCGCTCGATCGGCTCAGCATGCTACTTGACGTGCAGGATCACGACTCCCTCCGAGATCGTTGGGGCACCTGCGCCATTGCCTGCAGCGTTCTGTGCGATCCATTCCCTAGCCTTTTGGATGCTTTCATCAACCCCCGTCTTGTCATTGCAAACGGTCACTGAGAAGCCAAATTCACCATCCTCGCTACGGGCCAGTGTGTAGCTGACAAAGCCTTGGACCGAGCGCATCAGCGATTCGATCTCGGGAGTGCGCCTCTCCAATAAATCGAAGAGTTCCTTGGCGCCTGCTCCCGAATATGCCCTGATTACAGTGTGCATGATATGTCACTCACTTTGATGCCCTGGAGTTGGCGCGAACACGGTGCAGGGTGGAACCCTTGGCCGGTAGTCAATGCGGCCGAGAGGTTGTTCTACGCGCGATTCATGTTGGGCCAGTAGATGCCAGAAGGCTACCTTGCGTAGGGGCCGATCTTCATTCGTCCCCCATCAGGTACAGCTTTGGCGGCGAATAGAAAAAATGCCAGTGATCTCCGGAGAATTTCCGTCTGTCCGCCAGCGGGCGAGGGAATCGAGGGCCATGAGTGACCTCCTGGTTCCTCCGATCATCTGTACGAAGGTGCCCGTGCCAACGAGATACCTAGTGGTGAGTGAGTGTCGCCTGTTCAGGCAGCCTGATCGCGGCTAATCGCCCGGATCTTGTCCCAGACGTGCCCCGGCTGGGGAATTTCGAGGTCGAAAACGGTTTCAAGCGTGTCCGCGAGATGGTCCGCGCTGGTGATGCGGTGTTCGCTAACGCTGTTGGGCATCACGTTGCGCAAGCGATCGTTCTGCAGCGCGACGTAGCCGTCCGCGGTATGACGCAGGACTGCCAGCGCGTTTGTGAATGGCGACCCGGGATCGCGCATCAACCAGGCATGCATGGCGGCCATGGCGGCCTCGTCGCTGTAGTCGATCCTGAAGTCGAAGCTGTGCGCGATGCCATGCACATGATTGTTGAAGCGCAGCCAGCCGTCCTCCGTCGACATGATCGAAAAATCGAAGCCGCGCTGGCTGATCGGTCCGATACCCAGCGGCACCGGTTCGACGATGGCGTCGGCCACGCCGACCTCGGCGAGATAGGGGCGGTCGATATCGACACGCAGGGTCAGGTGATTGCCGATGGCAATGTCGCCCAGAATTTCACGATTAACGCCGCCGCACAGACGGGTTACCCGGAAACCGAGGGCGTCGAGCGCTGCGCCGAAGAGACCGTTCATTTCGTAGCACCAGCCGCCGCGCTTGCCCTCCACCATCTTGGCGAAGGCAGACGCCGGGGTGAGCGAGGACGGCCATCCCATGAAGGCATCCAATGCCTCAAAGGTGAATGTCATGAGGTGAGCACGATGAAGACTCGACAGGCCGTGAAGGTCGAGAGAGACCGGCCGGTCGATCTTGATCCTTGCGAGATAGGCGTCCAACTGGCTGGCGGTCAGGGTCATTCCGTTTTCGTTTGAACGCACGTGTGTCATCGTTCGGTCTCCTTTTCGATGGCAATTCTTGCCAAAGATCCGGGCGCGTCAGTGCGGAACCAGACACTTCGTCAACGGGATCTTCCACCAGAGCCAGTCCTTCCCGTGCTGCGTTGCCTGTAGAGCAACGATTTCGTGTAAGGATTGCTGTTCCTCGAACGAGCTTTCCAGCCAACAATCCCCCTCACAACCGGTTCTCGTATCTATGCGAGAAGGTAAAAAAAAGTGGAGGACGACATGCAGGACCGAGGACTACCCCCCGCCAAACGCTGGATGGCACTTGGTGCCGCCATCCTGGGGATGACGCTGACCAGCGCACCGGCACTCGCTGCCGACGCGTTTCCCACCAAGCCGATATCGATGCTGGTCGCATTCCCTCCGGGCGGGCCCGCTGATGTTCTGGCGCGCGCCATGCAGCCGGCGATGGCCAAGGCGCTCGGCCAGCCCGTGGTCATCGAGAATCTGCCCGGCGCCGGCGGCGCGCTGGCAGTGCAGCGGATGCTAAGCCGTCCGGCCGATGGCTACACGCTGATCATGGGCTCGCCCAACGAGGCCATCCTGACGCCGCTGGCGCTCGCCAGCGCCAGGTACAAGTCGGAGGAGCTGGCCCTGCTGGCGCCGGTCTCGAACCACCCGCTCGTCGTGATGACGCGCAGCGACCTGCCGTACAACTCGCTTGAACAGATCATCGCGGCCGGCAAGTCGGCGGGTAGCAAGAGCCTGACCTTCGGCAATCCGGGCTACGGGACCATGTACCACATCGTCGCCGAATACATGGCTCAGCTGACCGGCGCCAAGTTGCTGCAGGTGCCGTACAAGGGCGCCACGCCGATGCTGGCGGACCTGACCGGCCATCAGATCGACATGACGATTCTGCCAAACCTCGGTGCCTCCACGCAGTTGCTCGAGACGCACAAGATCAAGGCGGTGGCGGTGCTGGACACGCAGCGCATGCGGACCCTGCCCGATGTGCCTGCCATCTCCGAAACCAGCGTCGCGCGCAAGTCCGAGTTCGTTTATTCGATCTGGCTGGGCGTCATGAGCAGGGCCGGCGTGCCAGCGGAGCGTGCCCGCGTACTGATGGACGCCTCGCAGCAAGCGCTGCGGTCGCCCGAACTGATCAAGGCGCTTGAGCTCTCCGGCGTGCAGCCGATGAAGCCACAGACGCTCGAGGCCTCCGCGAAGTTCTACGTCGACGAGACCGAGAGGCTCAGGAAGATGGCCGCATCGATCAAGCTGACGGCGCAGTAATTCCACCGCTCACTGCCGCTCCCATGGCGGCGCCGGCGCTCGCGTCGCTGCGCCGCCTTGTTCCAGCATCCCGTTCCAGGAAGGTTCTCCTTGAATATCCTAGTTGCCGGTTTTCAGCACGAAACCAATACGTTCGCCCCAACCATGGCCACCTACGAGAGCTTTGTCCGTGGCGAGGATTTTCCTGCCATGGCGCGCGGCGAGGCGATCTACGACCTGCTGGACGTGAACGTGCCGATCAGCGGCTTCATCCACCACGTTCGCGCGCACGGTCACACCGTCACGCCGGTGATCTGGGCGGCTGCCGGTGCTTCGGCCCATGTCACGACCGATGCCTACGAGCGCATCGCCGGCGAGATCGTGGAGGCGGTGACGACGGCGTCGTACGACGCGATCTATCTCGATCTGCATGGCGCCATGGTGGCCCAGCACTTCGATGACGGCGAGGGCGAGTTGCTGGCGCGCATCCGTGCCGCGGTCGGCCCGGACATGAAGATCGTGGTCTCGCTGGATCTGCATGCCAACGTCACCGAACGGATGCTCGCGCTGGCGGATGGGGTGGTGGCGTATCGCACCTATCCGCACGTGGACATGGCCGCCACCGGCAAACGGGCAGCCGGGATGCTGCTGGAGCTGAGCAGGCGGGAGGCGCGCGCGCACCTGGTGGCGCGGCGCGTGCCGTTCTTGATACCGGTCAACAGCATGTCCACCATGATGCAGCCCGCTCAAGGCGTCTACGGGCTGCTCGAAGAGCTGGAGTCACAAGGCGTGCTGTCGCTGTCGTTCACACCGGGCTTTCCCGCGGCCGACTTCGCCGAGTGCGGCCCCGTCGTTTGGGGGTACGGCTTCGACAAAGCCCGCGTCGAGCGGGCCGTCGACGCACTGTTCGCGCGCATCTGCGAACCCGAGAGCCAGTGGGCCGTGAAGTTCGAGGAGCCGGATGCAGCGGTGCAGCGTGCGATGCGGATCGCGCAAAAGGCCGCGCGGCCAGTGATCCTCGCGGACACGCAGGACAACCCGGGTGTCGGCGGCGATGGCAACACCATGGGCATGCTGCGTGCGCTTCTCAAGGCTGGCGCGCAGGACGCCGCGATCGGGATCATCTGCGATCCCGCCGCGGCCGCGGCTGCGCACCAGGCTGGAGTTGGCGCGAGGATCGATATTGCGCTTGGCGGCTGCCCTCAGGTGAGCGAGGATGCTCCGCTGCGGGCGACCTTCGAGGTGGAGGCGTTGTCCGAAGGCAAGTTCGTCTACGGCGGACCGATGATGCACGGCAAGGCTGCCAACATGGGGCCCATGGCGCGACTGCGGCTCGACGGCGTGCTCGTTGCCGTTAGCTCGACCAAGGCACAGCTGCTCGACCGCAACATGTACCGCACGGTCGGCATCGAACCGGCGGAGATGAAGATTCTCGTGAACAAGAGCTCGGTGCATTTCCGCGCCGACTTCGCTGCGATCGCGGAAGACATTTTCGTGGTGCGTGCGCCCGGTCCGTTCATCGCCGATCCGGCGGACCTGCCATGGCAGCATCTCAAGCCCGGCATGCGCCTGAAGCCGAACGGTCCGGCGTTCGCGCCGGCGCCGCGAGTCTGCGACAAACTCACGTAGCTCGGCATCGAACTGCCCAAGGCCTGGGGCCAGGCGGCGGCCTATGTGTCGAGCATGCGGTCCGGCAAGCTGATCCAGGCCCACGGGCGCGATGTATCGAAATCTCCACCGCGCAACGCGCGCTCCCGCTTGAACTGCGTACGACCCTGTCATGGGCAACGCTGCGAACTTCGCAGGGGCGCAGAAATTCTCTTAAGGCGGTCGAGGCATCGCTTGCGCGATTCATTGAGAGCTTCGATCAGCCCGCCATCGTCAAGGCGCGAACGTTACTCGCGCGTTAGTTTCGGCTCGACCGCCGCGAGCCGTTGGAAGACGGAATCTCCCATGTAACGGCTCACCTAACGCTTTCGAAACGCCGAGATTGCTAAAACTCCTGCATACCAGCCTCGATGGGATGACATCCCTCCAGCGCCTGGCAATGGTTTGCACGGCAGAGGCGATCCCGTGCGGGCCGTGCTGTTCCGTAGCGGATCGCCTGCACGAGGAGGGCCGTCGCGGCAACGCCGCCGCCCCCCCTGTTGGAGATAGCAATGCATAAGACTCTTGCCAAGACCCTGCTTGCCGCTGCCGCACTTGCCGCCGGGCTCAGCCAGACCGCCCACGCCGGTGCATATGCTGATGCACTGATCGTTGCCGCGCCGGGACACAACGGACAGCGCGACGCCTTTACCGATGGCGCGCACCGCCCGGCCACCGAGGCCACCATGTTGCCCGTGGTCGCGCATCCGGGCCGGTCCGTGTGCGCGGTCCGTGGCTTTGATCCGTACCAGGACGGCATGCGCAAGCCTGATCCTTACACCGATGGCGCTCGCATCAGCTCGCGCGATGGCTTCACCGACGGCGCGCGCAGCGATGCGCGCGGCAGCGGGGAATGCCTGTCCTGAGCAGGGCACGGCAACGGCATGATTTGTCCGGGCCGCTTCGTGGTCCAGGCGCGGGAACATGCGCCTGCCTCCGGCTCGCGGCAGATCAGCCAGTTGGCCCACTGCAGCCCAAAGGCCGCTTTGGAGTACCCAACCGGCGCTCGAAGGCCATCGAGCCGCCTTCGGTCAAGTTCATACGGGTAGTGACAGGCTCCGTCTATCTGGCGGTCATCCTCCAGCTAGGTCAGTGGGCCGGTCGATCTGCGATATCGCGCTAAGCGTTGTGGCTCGCCCGTTGGAGTACATCGACAGTGGCCTCGAACGTCATTCGTGCCTTCTCGCGCCGTCTGCGCGCGAGTCGCTCCGCGCCGGCGCTCCGTTCGGCCTCACCGGCAAGCAAGGCGTGAATGTCGGGGAGCGTGTAGATGGTGGCACGACTGCCCCAGGTACCGTCTGGAATCTCCGTCGGGAAGACCCAGACGCGCGATACGACCTCGTCGAACGGTCGGTTCTCGGCGCGAGCCACCGCTTCCGTGATTGCCTTGACCAGCGCTCTACGCGACTCGTCGGTGTATTGCCCTTCGGGCGCCGACGGAATGATCCGGTAGCGCGCTGCTTTCGAGCGTTCCCCACCGACGAATACCGCGGCAGGTCGATGGAGATTGAGAACAGATACGCCCTGTGCAATCGGATTGGCCGGATCGTACCCCTCCGCTTTGATCAGAATGTCAGTCAATTCTTTGACCAGATGGGCTTCCGCCTCAGGGGTCAAGGCATCTTCCGGCCAGAGTGCGTCGATCATTGGCATGGTGCTGCTCCATTTCTAAGGGTGTCGGCATTCGCTGCCGAGGGTCCGCAGCGCCGTTGGATCGTCAATCTAGGCTTCCCCGACCCGCTTGCGTACACCCGGAATGGACAAACAGTTTTGATCGCCAGGAACAAGTTCGGCTGGTGTGTCTGTGCACTTCGAGCGTGTCTGAATGCGGGGTCGATGTGTCCAGATGGTCTTTAACCGGAGTTCAGTTGTGCGCGCGGCCACTCGAGCCGATGTCGGGCAACGTCGGCGTCAGATACCAGAGCGCACTTATCGCCATATGGCGCCAAATGCAAACTCAGGGGCGGCTCGAGCAAAGCCACGCCCTCGCGTTACGCCTACTTTCGTATCGAGCTCCCTGGATCTTGTCGGTCGAATGGATCATCAACCGACCCAATCCGCGCGGAGACTAGTTCACAGCCCGCCCTGCCGAGGGGAGGCGCACGAATCTCAATCTCGGTAACGAAGCACCCATCATGAGCAAGACCATCACGGCTATCCTCGCAACCGGCATTCTTACGGCCCCGCTCATCTGCACTCTTGTTGGTCTTGCTATTGGTTTTGCGTTCGGCCGCAGGCGATCTCGCACGCTTGCATTCGACCGCAGCCGGCCTCACACGCTTGCGTTCGGCCGCAGCCGATCTCACACGCTCTCATTTCAGAATCACGGAGAGGCACGACTTTCCCGCGAGATACGAACACACTTCATTGCGCCCAACTACCATCTGATGAATCACATCACCTTACAGGTGCAAGATGGTACGACTCAGGTTGACCACATCCTTGTTTCAAGGTTTGGTGTCTTCGTCATAGAAACCAAGGACTACAAGGGCTGGATCTTCGCCAATGGCAAACACGCGAAGTGGACTCAAGTCCTGTTCAAGTGGAAGTTTCAGTTTCAGAACCCGATTTTTCAGAATTTTCGGCACGTTCGAGCCGTTCAAGAGTTGCTCGATTTTCTTCCGGCCGATTGCATCAAGTCGGTTGTGGTTTTCACCGGAGACGCAGAGTTCAAAACTGAAGTCCCTCCCGGAGTTTTTGGTCTCTCGGAGTTTGTCGATCACATCACCGAGCAGACCACCGAGATCATGTCTCTCAATCGTATGCAGTTTTGCGTTGGTCGCCTCGAGGCAGCACGCCTCGCAATAACCAATGAGACGGACGTTGAGCACGTTGAGAATCTGAAGCGGAAGCATGGGATTGCGGCCTAACCCGTAAGCCCCTTGGCAGTAGACATCCACGCGCCCATGAGATCTGGCACGCCAGACCTCGCACCTCTTTGTGCTACGAAGGTTCTAGAGCAGTCCTCGCGTTGCCCACTACGGACGACCGCCTTCGGCAAGGCGGAATGACCGACCGCTTCTGGCCGGTAGCTGCGTACCGCATTTGCGGGCAGCGATGCCTGGCAATTTTCGTCCCGCCTCGCCAGGCCCGGGGCGGGACTGAATTGGGGCACTGCTGCATCGACCGGTTGAATCGGCAGTCGAATTCAGTCGCCACCCACACGCTGACGAGAGGTCATCCGCTGCCTGAATCCGCTTGGGTCCACACCATGCTGTTTGTGGAACGCTTGTGAGAAATTGCTGCGGCTGGAAAAACCAACGGCGCGCGCTACCTGGGAGATTTGCAGGGTTGTGGTCGCCAGCAGCTCCGCGGCCTTGTGCAGCCGAACCGCTCGCAACATGGCCATGGGCGTCTGGCCGAACGCTCGTTCGAAGTGCGAAGCGAACGCTGAACGGCTCATACCGGCCAGGTCGGCCAATCGTTGCACTGACAGCGGCGCATCGGGATGTTCGAAGAGCTTCTCCAATGCAAGAAGCAGGCGGGGATCTGCAACGGCCGCCGTCCACGACAGCTCCGCGTCATTGCCCTCCACCTGGCGCCGCAGCAGCATGACCAGACATTGTTTGAGCAACGCCTCGATCAGAACCCTCGAGCCCAATCCGGGCTGTGCGGATTCCGCCAACAGCATGACGAACTGGTCTTTCAACCCTGCGGGCCCGTCGAATCGCGTCACGATGGGACGCCGCAGCATCCTGAAGGGGTCGGCGGTACTGGTCGCAAAGCGCAGCTCGCCACACGCCATCTCGACGCCTACTGCTGCCTCGCCCACCTTCACTGTCGGCGCCGTTTCGCGCGCGGACCACGAGCCAAGCCTTGCCCGATCCACCGAAACGGTCGGCAATTCGAGCGCGCACTCCAGCCGGTAGGAAACGCCCGGCGGCATGAGGACGAAGCTGTGCGGTTGTAGTGCGATGCGGTGGCCATTGCCTGCGTCGAGCGTCCCGCGACCGTCCAGGCAATAGTGGAGGCTGGCCGTTTCACACGCGTCGAACCGCACGCTCCAGCCATCGCGAATGTCGCACCGTGTGATGTGCGTGACACCAATGTCGAGTGTGGCAAGGAAATGCTCGAGCACACGATGTGCAGAAGGGGAGGTTGTCATTCTTGGACGAATTGAAACCAAACTAAGACCATCTGGAACCTTGCCATTCCTATCATAGCGACTCCAATCCCAATCCTGATGGAGGTTCCCATGTTCGATATGAAGGATCTCGCCCGTTTGAAGAAGCTGGACGAAAACGCCCCTGAAGCGATGAAAAGCTTCCGTGCATTCGATCACGCAGCGTTCGTCGATGGCGCACTTTCTGCACAGCAGAAGCAAATTATTGCGGTCGCAGTGGCGCTGACCACGCAGTGCCCATACTGCATCGCCCTGCATACCGAGGCGGCCCGCGATGCCGGCGCCACCAATGAGCAACTGGCGGAAGCCGCACTTGTGGCGGCGGCAATCCGGGCGGGCGGTGCCGTAACGCATGCCACGCACCTGTTCCGCGACTGAACGCCGCTCAAAGCGTCTTTCCGCTTGGGGATAGTCCCGCATTCCATGGGGCGACTCCTATCGCTAAGGGACGCGCCTGATACGTCTATGGAAGATGGAATTTTCCGAATCACCGGCTCTGGCAGAGCTGGAACCGGCCGCGGCGGAATGCGCTGATGCGTATCGTCGCAATGACAGACAAGGAGGTCTGCGCCACCAGGGCGTGCTCCTCCACCACACACCACATCTGTTGAGGAGTAAACATGCTGCCCATCACCTCCGTTACAACATCGCGGACCAACCAAGCCATCCACAATACCGACGCGTTGCTGCGCTGGTCCCTGGTCATTGTCTTTCTCTGGTTCGGCGGGATGAAGTTCACCGGCTACGAAGCGCAGGGTATTGCGCCGTTCATTGAAAATAGCCCCTTCATGAGTTGGCTCATCGATGCATTCGGTGTTCGTGGAGCCAGCGGTGTCATTGGCGTGCTGGAACTGTCCACCGCAGTGACGCTGGCCGTCGGTGCATTCCATCGAGGCGTGTCGATGCTTGGTGCAGCCATGTCATGCGCGACGTACGCCATCACGCTCACGTTCTTTGTCACCACCCCCGGCGTGGCCGAGCCGACTGCAGGCGGGTTCCCGGCGATCTCCGCACCGATCGGTCAGTTCCTGCTGAAGGATCTCGTGCTGTTGGCTGCGTCCGCTTCTCTGCTGCGCTCAGCGCTGGCGCGTTGGCAAGCGGCGCGTTCCTGATTTCACCGGCACACCAAAGTTGCGAGTTGGCTGTCGCTTCCCGACCCTAAGCCGACGGTCGAATCTGCAGGGCTAAGTTGCCGTTCGAAGAACTGTTTGAGAACTCGATTGAACGACCGCTGGTGGCCGGCAACCGCCATTACCAAATTTCGAGCGAACGGCAGGGAATCCGCCGACTTAGCTGTCCACCGGTGCAGCGGCCCCGCCACGCCGACAGTCAATGATCCCGGCCGCCAAGGGCGGTGGACCAGGCGCCGTTACTCCCCTTGGTGGAAGGCAAACCGATCTTCTAGCATAGATACGCTGGCCAGGAGACCGACAAGGCAGGGACGCCTGATATGACGGTTGCGAGTCAAGTGACGGTTCCGAAGCTTCAGGAGGTAATGGATATGTCTGCCACAAGGATTGAGATGTGCGACCACGATGGCGACGGGGTATTGACCATTCGGGATGACGGCGCCGCATTTTCAGGCGTTGCGCTGGAGCTTTCGAATCTCTTCGGTGAAGACGTGGTCGCCGATATTGACAAGCACCAGTTGCTCGAATGGTGCGAGACGGTTGCCGCCCACCTTCGCAACCAGGGCGTTACGCCAAGCGAGTGCGCTCCGGAGGGCTACGTCAACAAGACGAGTCAAAGCCGGACGAAAGAGCAGCCTGGCGTCGAGGATCTCGTGCAGTCGGCGTCATCCTGACTCTGACGAACCCGAGATCGAGACGCTCTGCTGGCGACAGAGCGTCTTTTCGCTGGCGCATTGCTTTCTGATCCCATCAGCCAGCGATTCCCGCCTATCTGGCGGCGTGCCCTGCCTTATTTCTTCAACCGATACGCCAACTGAGGCCGGGTGATTCCCAGCATCCGCGCCGCGGACGACAGGTTGCCGCGCGTCGTATCGATGGCCAGCTGCATCAGCCTGGCCTCGATCTGCGCCAGCGATACCTGCTGGTCCAGCAGCTTCTGCAACAGGGCATCGGCATCTTCCGGCGGCTCGGCCATGCCTGCCTGCTGGCTGGCGAACAGGTGGGAAGTATCGATCAGCCCCGCCGCGGGGGCGAGCAGTACGCCACGTTCGATCATGTTCTCCAGTTCGCGGATATTGCCCGGCCACTGGTACTGCATCAGCGCATTGCGCGCCCGCTGGCTCAGGCCGCGTACCTGCTTCTGGTAGCGCGCATTGAATCGTTGGATGAAGGCCTGCGCCAGTTCGGGAATGTCATCGCGGCGATCACGCAAGGCCGGGATGCTGACAGGGTAGGTGCTGATGCGGTAGAACAGGTCGGCGCGGAACTGGGTCTGCCGGATCGCCTGGGCCAGGTTGACGTTGGTGGCCGCGATCAGGCGCACATCGACCTTGCGTGTCTCGACACCGCCCAGCCGCTCGACCTCGGCGTTTTGCAGCACGCGCAGCAGCTTGACCTGCGCCGACAGCGGCAGGTCGCCGATTTCGTCGAGAAACAGCGTGCCGCCGTGGGCCCGCTCGAAGCGCCCGGGGCGCGACTGTTGGGCGCCGGTGTAGGCGCCTTTCTCCACGCCGAATAGCTCCGATTCAATCAGCTCGTGCGGGATCGCGGCGCAGTTCACCGCAATGAACGGCTGCTCGCTGCGCGGGCCGTGGTCGTGCAGCCAGCGGGCGAACATCTCCTTGCCGGCGCCGGTCTCCCCGGTCAGCAGTACGGTGATGTGGCTGTCGGCTGCGGCGGACAGCAGGTTGAAGGCCTCGCGGAACGCGGGCGACTGTCCGATCAGGTTGCCCTGGTTGGCGCCGCACAGCGTCTCGCGCAACGTGCTGACTTCCTGCTGCAGGGTCAGCAGGTCGCTGATGACCGAATCGGGTTCGAAGTACTTCAGGTAGTCCGGATCGTCCCACGCTTCGGCCGGCTTGCCGACGATGCGGCACAGCGAGTCCAGCCGCCGCTGGCATTCGGTTTCCTTGTAGATGACGAGGCGGTCCATGAAGGTGCTGCTGTAGCCCGATGCATAGCCCAGCTGCACCCAGCAGCCGCCTTCCTCGCGGCTGAGCGCTTCGTTGTAGGGCGCTTCGCCTTCCCACGAATCCTGCCAGAGAAACTCGCCGTAGAAGTGGCCGGTGTCGCGGTCGATCTCCAGGCGCACCGGGTCGACCCGTGTCACGCCTTCGAGCATGTGCAGCTGCGGGCCCAGCAGGAAGGCATCGTTGGGCGAGCTCGCCAGTTCCTCCTTGCGCTCGCGCTTGACCATCTCGGCATCGCGCATGCCCTGCGCGTAGCCCATCCGGATCAGGAGGCCCTTGCCGCGCTCCAGCCCCAACGTGTCCAGGATCTCCTTGCGCAGATAGCTCAGTGCCTCGGTATGCATCAGCACCATGCGGGATTCCCCGAGCCGGATTTGTGCGGCCTTGGGGTCGATTGTCAGCAGCGAAGCCAGGTCGAACGGCGGCTGCTTGGGGGGCGCGGTCATCTCCATCCTCCAGATTACCTGTGGGCGTGGATCGATCCAGAGGGGAGTCGTCCTGCCGCGTTTTGCTCGTAGCCTACACGCCGGTTCAAGGGCCACGCAAGCACGCGTCGCGTGCCGCGCAAGGCATGGTGCGCCGCAATAGCGGCGGATTTGATCATTTGGTGAAAACCGGCTTCCTCACCTCATCAAATCGTCAAGCGACCAACGCTTGAAAACCCGTGCCGATTTCTCCCCAGCCCTTGTGGCGCATGGTTTCGCGGCCGATGGCACGGCTCTCGCTATATATCCCTCCACCAAAAACAGCGCACGCCAGCCGGTGTGCAGCGCAACAGGGGCGAGACATGACCACTCCGATGATCCCTTCCACCACGCCGGGCCGCCGCTATGTGCGGGTGACCGCGCGCGACCAGCACTGGGTCGAGTTCGAGTTCTCGCTCGGCGACCCGGCGCTCTATGTGGAGCTGGTCATGCGCCCCGACCAGTTCGCCGCGTTCTGCGCGACGCAGGGCGCCACCGCGGTGTCGCGTCAGGTCGGGCAGGCGCTCGAGCAGGAACGCGGCAAATGGAGCGAGACCGTGGCCTGAGGCCGCTACGACGCGCACAGACAGCAGCCAGGCACCAGACAGACACCAGCCAGACACCACAAGCAGACACCAGGGAGACAGGAGCAAGCCACCATGCAAATCGATATCCGTACGGACAGCGTCAGCCCGATCCGGCAGACCTTCGCCAACCTCGCGCGGCGCCTTGGCGCCGACAAGCCGGCCACGCGCTACCAGGAGGCGATGTACGACCTGCAGCCGGAAACCAGTTTCCACTACCGCCCGCTGTGGCAGCCGCAATACGAGCTCTACGATGTGCGCCGCACGCAGGTGGTCATGCAGGACTGGTACGCCCTGAAGGACCCACGCCAGTTCTACTACGGCAGCTATGTCAACATCCGCGCCCGCCAGCAGGAGGCGATGGACAAGAATCTCGAGTTCGTGGAGAAGCGCGGCCTGCTGGCGTCGCTGCCTGCGCACTTGCATGAGCTGCTGACGCTCGGCGTGGTGCCGCTGCGCCATGTCGAGTGGGCGGCCAATATGAACAATGCCGCCATCACCGCCTACGGCTACGGCTCGGCCATCACCGAGGCGGCCATGTTCCAGACCATGGACCGGCTCGGCATTGCGCAGTACCTGACCCGCATCGGCCTCTTGGCCGGCGACAAGGCGGCCGTTGACGCCGCCAAGGCGGCGTGGATGGAAGACCTCGCCTGGCAGCCGCTGCGCCATGCGGTCGAGGACCTGCTGGTGCGCGACGACTGGTTCGAGCTGCACGTCGCCCAGAACCTCGTCATGGACGGGCTGCTTTACCCGCTGGTCTACCAGCGCCTCGATGCGCGGCTGTCGGCCGAAAGCCCGGCGTTCTCGCTGGTCACCGATTTCATGAACACCTGGTACGCCGAGACCGCGCGCTGGGTCGACGCCACGGTCAAGACGGCGGCGCAGGAGCAGCCTGCCAACGCCGTCGTGATTGCCGGCTTCGCCTTTGCCTGGCTCGACCGCTTCCAGCACGCGCTGGCGCCACTGGCGCGCCGCCTGTTTGCCGGGGAAGCCGAGGCCGCGCTGGATGAAGCCGTGGCGGCGCTGACAAAGCGCCTGGCGGGACTCGGCCTTGTCCGTGCCGCCGCATGACACCGAGGGAGCCCGCCATGACCGCCCAGACCACCCAGATCGTATTCATCGCCTTGCAAGCCAACGAAGAGATGCGTCCCGTCATCGACGCCATCGAGGCCGACAACCCGCATGCCACCGTCAACCGCTACCCGGCCATGGTCAAGATCGACGCGCCCGGCCGCCTGGAGATCAACCGCGCCAGTGTGGAGGACCGCATCGGACGCAGCTGGGACGTGCAGGAACTGCAGCTCGGCCTGATCTCGCTGGCCGGCAATATCGACGAGACCGAAGACCAGTTCGTGCTGGCCTGGCATTGAACCGGAAACATCAGAAACATCAGGAGACAAGGACATGACTACCGCCACCCCCGAAGCGCCCGCAGCCCCCGCAGCCAATCAGCGGCAGGCCGCCAGGCCCAAGCTGTCGCTCAAGGACAAGTACGCCGTGCTGACGCGCGACCTGGGCTGGGAAACCACCTACCAGCCGATGGATACCGTATTCCCGCACGACAAGTTCGAAGGCATCGTGATCCATGACTGGAACGGCTGGGAGGACCCGTTCCGCCTGACCATGGATGCGTACTGGAAATTCCAGTCCGAGAAGGAACGCAAGCTGTACGCGATCATCGACGCCTTCCAGCAGAACAACGGCCAGCTGAACGTCACCGACGCGCGCTACGTCAACGCGCTCAAGCTGTTCCTGACCGGCGTGTCGCCGCTGGAATATGCCGCGCACCGCGGCTTTGCGATGGCCGGCCGCAGCCTGCGCGGCGCGGGGGCGCGCGTGGCCTGCCAGATGCAGTCGATCGACGAGCTGCGCCACTGCCAGACCCAGATCCACACGATCAGCCACTACAACAAGTACTTCAACGGATTTTCCGACTGGCGCCACCTGCATGACCGGCTGTGGTACCTGTCGGTGCCCAAGTCCTACTTCGAGGACGCCATGACGGCGGGCCCGTTCGAGTTCATCACGGCCATCTCGTTCTCGTTCGAGTACGTGCTGACCAACCTGCTGTTCATGCCGTTCATGTCCGGCGCGGCCTACAACGGCGACATGGCAACCGTGACCTTCGGCTTCTCCGCGCAGTCCGACGAATCGCGCCACATGACGCTGGGGCTGGAGGTGGTGAAGTTCATGCTGGAGCAGGACCCCGCCAACCGCCCCATCATCCAGAAGTGGATCGACAAGTGGTTCTGGCGTGGCTACCGGCTGCTGACGCTGGTGGCGATGATGATGGACTACATGTGTCCTAAGCGCGTGATGAGCTGGAAGGAGGCCTGGGAGATCTACTTCGAGCAGAACGGCGGCGCGCTGTTTGCCGATCTGGCGCGCTACGGCATCCGCATGCCCAAGTACCACGAGCAGGCGGCGAAGGAGAAGGACCACCTGTCGCACATCGCCTGGTCGATCTTCTACAACTTCAACCATGCGGCCGCGCTCCATACCTGGGTGCCGGAGCCGTCGGAAATGGACTGGCTGGCCGAGAAGTACCCCGACAGCTTCGACAAGCACTATCGCCCGCGCTTCGACTACTGGCAGCAGCAACAGGAGGCGGGCCAGCGCTGGGCCAACCCGGGCCTGCCGATGTTGTGCCAGGTCTGCCAGATCCCGATGGCCTTCACCGAGCCGGACGACCCCACGCAGATCTGCTACCGCGAGGCCGAGCACGCCGGCGACCACTACCACTTCTGTTCCGATGGCTGCCGCGACATCTTCCTCGACGAGCCCGAGAAGTATGTGCAGGCCTGGCTGCCCGTGCATCAGATCTTCCAGGGCAACTGCGGCGGCACGACCCTGCCGGAGGTGCTCGACTGGTACCACCTCGGCCCGCAGGACCGTGGCGACTATGCCGATTCGCAGGATCGCGCCAACTGGCAGCGCTGGACCGGCACGGCAGCAGCGCCGGCAACGGCGCCGGGCAACAGCGCGCCGTGCTGCGACCACGGACACGACCACGGACACGACTGAACCGACATCGGGAGACCACCATGCCAGTCATCGCACTGAAGCCGGGCTATGCGGGCGAGACCCGCGACCGGATCGAGAATTTCCACGGCAACCAGCTGGTGTTCTTCGGCTGGGACCAGCACCTGCTGTTCTGCAGCCCGTTCACGCTGCCGCTGCCGCCCGACATGCCGTTCGGCACCTTGGTCAGCGACGTCATCGCGCCGTTGCTGGCCGCCCACCCGGAAGGCGCGGCCATCGACTGGACGCAGGCGCAGTGGCTGCGCGGCGGCGAGCCGTTCACGCCGGACTCCGATGCCAGCCTGACCGGCAACGGGCTCGGGCACAAATCGCTGCTGCGCCTGCGCACGCCTGGCCTTGCCGGCATCGCCGGTTCCTGCAACTGAAAACCGAAACGTCGCCCCAGACAGACTTACGGAGGCTGCCATGACCTATCAACTGACCATCGAGCCCCTCGGCCAGACCATCGACATCGAGGAAGGCCAGACCGTGCTCGACGCATGCCTGCGCGCCGGCGTGTGGCTGCCGCACGCCTGCGGCCACGGCCTGTGCGGGACCTGCAAGGTGCAGACGCTGGAAGGCGAACTGGATCACGGCGAGGCGTCGCCATTCGCCCTGATGGACTTCGAGCGCGAGGAGGCCAAGTGCCTGGCCTGCTGCGCGACGCCGATGTCCGACATGGTGATCGAGGCCGACATCGAGCCAGATCCCGACGCACAGTGCCTGCCGCTGATGGATTTCACCGCGGAGGTCGTACGCATCGAAGCGCTGACGCCGACCATCAAGGGCGTGTTCCTGCGTATCGAGGGCGAGCCCCTGCAGTTCCAGCCCGGCCAGTACGTCAATGTCTGGCTAGGTCAGGAGGCCGCGCCGCGCGCGTTCTCCATCGCCAGCGCGCCATCGGCAGGGGAGATCGAGCTGAACGTCCGGCTGGTGCCCGGCGGCCGCGCCACCACCTATGTGCATGAACAGCTGCAAGCCGGCGAGCGCCTGCAGCTGTCGGGCCCGCTGGGCCGCTTCTTCGTGCGCAAGAGCGACCCGCGGCCGCTGATGTTCATGGCGGGGGGATCGGGGCTGTCGAGCCCGCGCTCGATGATCCTCGACCTGCTGGAGTGCGGCGATCCGCGCGAGATCGTCCTGGTGCAGGGCGCGCGCAATGCGGGCGAGCTCTACTACCGCGACGCCTTCGAGGCGCTGGCGCGTCGGCACGACAACTTCACCTACCTGCCGGTGCTGTCCGGCGAGCCGGAACATAGCGACTGGGCTGGCGAGCGCGGCTATGTCCACGATCTGGCAGGACGCCACTTCGACAACGACTTCCGTGGCTGGCGCGCCTACCTGTGCGGGCCGCCACCGATGATCGAGGCCTGCATCGCCACGCTGATGCAAGGCCGGTTGTTCGAGAAAGACATCTTCACCGAGAAGTTCCTGTCGGCGGCCGACGCGAGCCAGGCCACCCGCAGTCCGCTGTTCCGCTCGCTCTGACGCCCGCCCATTTTCCCCACAAGACCCAAGGAGACAACCATGGACAAGATCGCAATCGACGCCGTGCTCAACCGCATCGAGGAAAGCACCGGCCAGAACGCCAACCCGCGCATCGCCGCCATCGTGCATCGGATGGTGCGCGACATGTTCTACATGATCGAGGACCTCGACATCCAGCCCGAGGAGTTCTGGGCCGGACTCAACTACCTCGCCGAGGCAGGCCGCGCCGGCGAACTCGGCCTGATCGCGCCGGGGCTTGGCTTCGATCACTTCCTGGATCTGCGCATGGATGAGGCCGAGGCGCGCGCCGGCGTCGCGGGCGGCACGCCGCGCACCATCGAAGGACCGCTTTACGTGGCCGGCGCCCCGGTCGTCCAGGGCGAGGCCCGCCTGGACGATGGCACCGATGACGGCGAGATACTGGTGATGGAAGGGCAGGTACTCGACAGGGACGGCAAGCCGCTGCCCGATGCCAGGGTGGAGGTGTGGCACGCGAACTCGATGGGCAACTATTCCTACTTCGATCCGACCCAGAGCGCGTTCAACCTGCGGCGCACCATCGTCACCGACAGCGAGGGACGGTATCGCCTCCGCAGCATCGTGCCGGTCGGCTACAGCGTGCCGCCGGGTGGCGCCACCGACCGGCTGCTGAAGCAGCTGGACCGTCACGGCACACGTCCGGCCCACATCCATTTCTTCGTATCCGCGCCGGGACATCGCAAGCTGACCACGCAGATCAACATCGACGGTGACCCCTATCTGTGGGATGACTTCGCCTTCGCCACGCGCGAGGGGCTGGTGCCGCCGGTCACGCGCGTCGACGACGCGGCCGCCATGCAGGCGCTGGGCGTGGACAGGCCGTTTTCGGTGATCCGCTTCAACTTCACGCTGCATGCCGACAACGCGAACGCCCCGCTGGCAGAGGTGGCGCGCCGGCGCGCGGCCGTGACGGCGTGACGCCATGCGCGCCGCGATTTGATCATTTGATCAAAGCCGGGCCGCGAAATTGATCCATTGAGCAAGGCCGTCGTGGCCCGGTCGGCCACACGCCGGGGATGTGGTGCGGGAATTGTCCTGCACCCGTCATCTCCCGGCGCCTTCACGCGTCGTCCTCACCACTCCGAACCCGCGAACACCTTCCTGGCACGCCCGATGCAGAGAAAGGGCATGGCCGGGCGGCGGCCGGCAAGCAGTAACCAGGAGACGGTGATGGAATCCAGCGGCAAAACTCCGGAGGCGATGATCCGGCCAGCGTCCCATGCGATGGCGGACGCGTCTGGGTGTGCCGCGGAGTCCGAACCACCGCTCGGCGCACACCTCATCACGCCGCGCCACGGCTACGCGCATCACGGCATCTACGTCGGCCACGGCATGGTGGTGCATTACGCGGGCTACTGCCACCGGCGGCAACGTGGCCCGGTGGAAGAGCTGACGCTGGCAGCATTCGCGGACGGCCACGGCATCACGATCCTGGCGACACCAATGGCACGCTACAGCGCGGCGGAATCCGTCAGGCGCGCCCGCTCCCGGCTGGGCGAAGATCGCTACAACCTGCTGACCAACAACTGTGAACACCTTTGTACGTGGTGCCTGTACGGCGAAAGCCGCAGCGGGCAGGTACGGCATTGCCTGTTGCATCCGCTCCGGGGCCTGCGCATGGCGGCCGGCATGCTGAGGGGCTGGTGGGAGACCGAGACGCAGTCCGCAGCCGCCTGCCGTGGTCCTCGCTCGCGCTCACAAACGATTACAACCTCGTACGCTTGCTGGCAATATGCTCCCGAGCGCTGATGGCCGATGGGGCCAATGCGTTACGAGGAGAGAATCAATGGGTAAGATCCGGGCACTGGGTCTACTGGCGTCTGTTTTGACGCTATTGAGCGGTGGGAGCAATGCGGCCGCCCAGCAGGTGGTGGGAGGCATGGGCGAGCCGATCCATATCGGCACGTTCGACGCGCGCGGGGAGAACCGGCTTACGGGGCGTATGCCGCCGGAGAAGCCATCGGCAAAGGCCCGGCGCGTGCGCGATGCCGGAATGCCTGCAACAACTACGCGTTACGAGAAGCCGACCTTGCCGGGGAAGCATCTGCGCTAGTTTGCGATTGCCGTGACGGCGTCCCCCACCGTTCCCGACCGACCCGGGCGTGGCGCATCGCCATGACGGTACATCCGATCTGCTGCAACAACCTGCCGCCGGCAACATACTGAAAAAATGGAAGAAATCGGGTCTGGCCCTCGCATTGACGACATCGAGCGTGCCGCGTTGTACCGCATCATGGCGCTACGGCGCGACTGTCGTCACTTCACGCCGGGGCCTGTCCTCCCCGATGCACAGCTGGGGCGTCTTCTGCACGCGGCCCACCAGGCGCCGTCGGTGGGCCTGATGCAGCCATGGCGGTTCATGCGCCTGAGCACCCCGGAATGGCGCGCGCGTCTGGCGCCGCTGGTGGAGGCGGAACGGCAGGCCACGGCGCAGGCCTTGGGGGAGCGTGCTGCGGAATTCCTGCGCCTCAAGGTCGAAGGCATTCGTGACTGCGCGGAGCTGCTGGCGGTCATCCTGGCGCCTGACGACGGCACGATCTTCGGACGCCGCAGCATGCCTCGTGAAATGGCCTGGGCTTCCGCCGCATGCGCCGTACAGAATCTCTGGCTGGCGGCGCGTGCGGAAAACCTCGGCCTCGGGTGGGTATCGATGTTCGATCCCGACGCGCTCGCGCGCGAGCTCAGCCTCCCTTCCGGCGCAACGCCGTTTGGCCTGCTCTGCCTCGGGCCCGTACCCGCCTTCTACGAAGCGCCCATGCTCGAACAGTTGGGCTGGCGCAAGCGCTCCCCGTTGCATGACATCCTGTGGGACCCGTCGTCGGCTCCCACACCTTCCGCCAGTTGAGTGCGAATGGCGGGCACGCCGGTGGCCGATTCACTTCCCGGCGGCAAGCGTCTCGTGGAGGCATGGTGATGGCTGTATGGATATACAGTGCCGCCGGGGGGCTGGCCCCTAGGCTAACCTGCTGATTCGTATCTATTAGCCCCGTTTTTGGCGCACATGTTTTCTCGACATAGCCGGCTCGCCGAAGACGGGAACCTGATATTAATCAGCGATGAAGCGCACCCTCACGATTCCGCAACCGGTCGACGCCGCGCTGGTTTCCGGCGAAGCGGCGTATCCCGCCGATGGCGAGGATCGCAACTTCGTGACCGCGCTGGCCCGCGGGCTGGAACTGCTGCGCGCATTCGGGCCCGATGACGACTTCCTCGGCAATGCCGAGTTGTCACGCCGTACCGGTATCCCACGTCCTACCGTCTCGCGCCTCACCTACACGCTGGCGAGCCTGGGCTATCTGGTCTACGTGGAAGCGCAGGAAAAGTACCGCATGGGGCAGGGCGCGATGCTTCCTGGACAGCGCTACCTTTCCGGCGCGGGCATCCGGGACATCGCCCAGCCGCTGATGCAGTCACTGGCGTTTGCCACCGATTGCACAGTGGCGCTGGCGGCACCGGATCGCCACGACATGCTCTACCTGGAGGTCTGCCAGCCACGCGGTGCGCTGGTGATGCGGCTGACGCCGGGATCGCGGCTGCCCATGGCGACATCGGCGATTGGCCGCGCATGGCTGGCTGGGCTGACGCCGGCGCGGCGCGCGGCCGTGATCGCGGAACTCGAACGTCATCACGGCCCGCGTTGGCCCGGCCTGCGCACGAAACTGGACCGGTCGTTGCGCGAGCACGCGCGGCGCGGCTTCTGCCTGGCGCATGCCGAATGGGACCGCACGGTCAGCGGCGTGGCGGCGCCGGTGCGCCTGGAAGGCGGCACGGAAGTCCTGTCGATCAATATTGGCGGCGCCTCCTCCCGGCTGTCGCCGGAGATTCTGGAGAGCAACCTGGGGCCACGCATCCGCGAACTGGCGGACACGCTTGCCGCGCGGCTCTGGCAACCGGCCTGAACAACGATTCCACCCGATTCGACGAGGAGACAAGCATGGACATTCGCAACAAGACCGTCATCGTGACCGGCGGCGGCACCGGTATTGGCCGCGCACTGGTGCTGGCCTTCGCGCAAGCGGGCGCACGCGGCGTGGCGGTGGCCGATATCGACCACGCGGGCGCCGCGCAGGTCGCCGCGGAAGCCGTCGCCGTCGCGCCGGACTGCAAGCTGTTTGCGCAGCGCGTGGACGTGGCCGATGCGGATGCCGTGCAAGGCCTGGTCGACGTGGCCACGGAGCGCTTTGGCCAGGTCGACATCTTCTGCTCCAACGCTGGCATCATCCTGCGCAAGGGCCTGGACGCCAGCGCGGCGGAATGGCAGCGCATCTGGGAGATCAACGTCATGGCGCATATCCATGCCGCCAAGGCCGTGTTGCCGCAGATGCTGGAGCGGGGTGATGGTTATTTCATCAATACGGTGTCGGCGGCGGGCCTGCTGTCGCAGATCGGCTCGGCGCCGTACGCGGTGACCAAGCATGCGGCGATCGGGTTTGCCGAGTGGCTGTCGATTACCTACGGCGACCGTGGCATCAAGGTCAGCTGCATTTGCCCGCAGGGCGTGCAGACGAAGATGCTGTTCGGCGAGAGCGGCGAACGCAAGGGTTTCCTGCAGGAAGGATCGGTGACGGCGGAGCACGTCGCCGCCAAGACGCTGGAAGGCGTGGCCAGCGAAAGCTTCCTGATCCTGCCGCACCCCGAGGTGCTCGAGTACTACCGCCGCAAGGGGCAGGACTATGACCGCTGGCTGCGCGGCATGCGCCGTTTGCACGATCAGGTCACCCAGACATTCGGCGATATTGCCGTATAGCAACACCCAGGCATATGCGGATTGCCGCGCGTCGGGCGGCATGGACAATCGGAGCAGGAGCGGGCCACGCGCTCGCCTCCCCGGTGATTGACGATCGTCGAAGAAAATCGGACTGCCGATGGACTGACCAGAACGGCAGCCAACCAGGAGACATTTTCATGCGTGTTCGTTTGTTCCAGCGCCGCCAGATCCTGGCGATGATGGCGGCCGCTGCCGCAGTGGCCGTTGCGCCCGCGGCGCAGGCCGATACCTATCCGTCCAAGCCGATCCGGCTCGTGGTGGGCTTTCCCACCGGCGGCGCGCCCGATACGCTGGCGCGCATCGTGTCCGAGAAGATCTCGTCGTCGTGGGGGCAGCCGGTCATCGTGGACAACAAGCCCGGTGCCGGCGGCAATATCGGCGCCGAAGCCGTGGCGCACGCCGCCCCAGATGGCTACACGCTCGCGCTGGGCACCGTGGGCACGCACTCGATCAACGGCGCGCTGTACAGCAAGATGCCGTACGACATGGTCAAGGATTTCACGCCGGTGATCCTGGTGGCATCGACCCCCAACGTGCTGGTCGTCAATCCGTCCGTGCCCGCGAAGAACGTGGCCGAGCTGATCGCGCTGGCCAAGGCCAAGCCGGGGGGACTGACGTTTGGCACGCCCGGCATCGGCACGTCGCCGCACGTGGCGGGGGAAATGTTCAACACGCTCGCGCAAGTCAAGATCACCCACGTGCCTTACAAGGGCCGGGCGATGGCGATTCCGGACCTGCTCGGCGGCCATATCACGATGATGTTCGACAACCTGCCGTCGGCGCTGCCGGTGGTCAGGGAGGGCAAGCTGCGCGCGCTGGGCATCACGAGCCTCAAGCGGTCGCCGTCGGCACCGGATATCCCGACGCTGGCCGAGCAGGGCCTGCAAGGCTTCGACGCCGATTCCTGGTTTGCGATCTTTGCGCCGGCCAACACGCCGAAGGATGTCGTGGCGAAGCTCAATACGGAGCTCAATCGCATCTACTCGCTGCCGGACGTGCAGGCCAAGCTGAAGACGCTGGGGCTGGATCCGATCCTGGGTACGCCTGACAAGCTGGCTGGCTACCAGCGCAGCGAAATCGCGAAGTGGGCGAAGGTGGTGAAGGAGTCGGGCGCGAAGGCCGAATAAGGTCCGCGCCGTGGTGGCGTGCCGGACCGTCAGGCGTCCGGTTCCGCCGCTGCGGACGACGATGCCGCGGGGCGGCCGTCGCGTAGTCGGCTGAGGCTGATCACGGCGCCAGCGAACGCCACCGTTGCCGCCACATACAGCGCCAGTCGCGCGGCGCCCGAGCGATCGAGGCTGAACAACAGTGCCACGACCGCCGTGCCGGTGGTCTGGCCCAGCAGCCGCGTGGTCGCCTGGGCGCCGCTGGCGCCGCCGCTGCGCTCGCGCGGCGTGGCGCCGATCATGGCGCGGTTGTTGGGCGACTGGAAGAACCCGAAACCCAGTCCGCACAGTGCCATGCGCCAGGCTATGTCGAAGCTGCTGGCGTCCTTGCCCAGCACCGCCAGGCCGATCAGTCCCGCCGTCAGCATCACCAACCCCGCGCCGGCGAGGATGCTGGCCGGGTAGCGATCGGAGAGCCGGCCCGACACGGCGGCCATGACTGCCACCATCAGCGGCCAAGGCGTGATCAGCAGCCCGGTTTCCTGCAGGCTGCGGCCAAGCTGGTATTCCAGATAGAACGGCAACGCCACGAAGGCCAGCATCTGCGTCATGAACGAGCAGAACGATGTGCCGACCGCCAGTGTGAACGCACGGCTGGCAAACAGATCCACCGGCACCAGCGGCGCGGGCTTGCCGTGCTGGCGACGCACCAGCAGCCAGCCCAGCACGACGGCGAGCACCAAGCCGGAAGCGCCGGCCAGACGCAGCGGTGCGTGACCCAGTCCGTCCACCCCAAGGATGAACAGCCCAAAGACGACCGCCGACAGGGCGGCACTCGGATAGTCGAATTCGCGCGGCTGCGCTGGTGTCTCGGGCAGTGCGCCACGCGAGATCGCCAGGGCAAAGATTGCAACGGGAATATTGACCGCGAAGAGCCACGGCCAGCTGCCGATCGCCAGGATCAACGCGCCAAGCGACGGCCCCACGGCGATGGTGACGCCCACGACCAGCGCGTTGAGGCCGATGCCACGGCCCAGCTTGGTCGGTGGGTAGATAAAGCGGATCAGCGCCGTGTTGACGCTCATGATGCCGGCACCGCCCACCCCTTGCAGCACGCGGGCCGCCACGAGCATGGGCAGGTTCACGGACAGTGCACACAGCACCGATCCCGCCAGGAACGTGGCCAGGCCAACCCGGTAGACGCGCTTGTAGCCCAGGATGTCCCCCAGTGACGACAGCGGCAGCAGGCAAACCGTGACGGTCAGCTGGTAGGCATTGACGACCCAGATCGTACGCGCGGGATCGGCGTGCAATTCCCGGGAAATGGAAGGAAGGGCGATATTGGCGATCGAGCCATCCAGCACGGCCATCACAAGACCGCAGAAGACGGTCAGGATGGCCCAGGTACGCTGGGGCCGAGGGAGGCCTTGATAGGGCTGCATGGATGGATAAGCGGCTGGCGTATTCTCGCCATTCCCCGTGTTGGCGGAGATGCCCCACGGGATCGGAGGCGCCATTATCGTCCGGGCGGGCGTCGCCCGCAAATGCGGCGTTTGTGGTAGGCCGGAACGTCAGTCCGGCGCCACGTCCCCGCGCACCTCTCGCTCGGGAGGTGCGGAATGCGCGCCCCGGACCTGGGGCTTGAGCGCCAGCACCGGCTGGGGGCGCCCGGGATTCCCTGCAAAGGCGCCGGTCCCTGGATTCGAGGGCGATGTCGCGTCCTTGCCATACGCCAGGACGGCGGCGTACAGGGCTTCGGCGAGCGTGCCGACCTCCGGCGTCCAGATGTCCGTGCCAGCGCAGCGGTGCTCCAGGTTGCGGCATCGTTCGAAGATCTCGCGCGCCTGCACGATCAGGAACGCGCCTGCGGACCGATGGGCCCAGTGCCGCAGCGCCACGGTGTCATGACGCCGCATGATGGCGGCCAGCTCGGGCGCGTCGGTCTGCAGTTGCTGCCGGAGGATGCCCTGATATCGGGCGAGTTCGGCGGGCGCAAGCGGCGCGTCTTCGACATCGGCGTGGCCGGCTGTGGCGGCCGCCGTGCCCGTACGCGGGGGAACCGGCGCAGCCCGCAGCGCAAGTTCCAGTTCCCGGAGCGAAGCGGGCTTTGCAATGTGTCCTGCAAAGCCACGGGCCTGCCAGTCGGTCGCGCGCCCGTCGACCGTGACCGCGCTGAAGGCGAGGACCGCGATGTCGGGCCATGAGGTCTGTACCGCGGCGAGCAACGCGTAGCCATCCATCATGGGCATGTGAATGTCCGTCAGGATCAGGTCGACGTGGTTGTGAGCGAGCACGGCGAGCGCCTGACGGCCGTCGCCGACCACGATCGGGTGCCACCCGAGCAGCTCCAGTTGCTCCGCGATCAGCATCTGGTTCAGCGGGCTGTCCTCGGCAACCAGCACGGTGCGGGCATCCGGCCCGCCTGCGATGCCGGGGACGGGACGCGCATCGCGATGTTCGTTGCCTTCCGGCGATGCGTGGGCGTCTTCCTCCCTGTCATGCAGTGCGGCAGCGGTCGCGGCAAACAACGCATTGCGGCTGTAGGCGGCGACCGCGTACACATTGGCCGCGCGCCGGACCGGCCTGTCTGGCCCGTCGCTTGTGACCCACACCACGGGGACCGGACAAACCGCACGCAACGTATCGAGGGTGCCCGGATCGTATTCGTCAGTGACGACCAGCAGATGTGGGGGGTTGCTGCGCAAGGCTGCCAGCGCGGCGTTGGTGGCGTAGAAGGATGTGGCATGCCATCCGGCGGACTGCAGCCATGCCTGCAAGGTGGCGCCCGATTCGACTTCCTGGCACAGCACCATCGCACTGCTTTCGCGGGCCACCGGAGCGGGGCGGGCGAGGGGCTCGGTGCCTTCGACTGGCGCGCCTAGGGGCACCACGACGGTAAAGGCGCTGCCTACACCCTCCACACTCTCCACGGAAATGTGCCCGCCCATGAGTTCGCTGAGCCGCGCGCAGATGCACAAGCCGAGCCCCGTGCCGGCGTACCGGCCAGCGGCGCCGGCTTCGCCCTGGACGAAGGGGTGAAAGACACGGGCAGCCAGCGCCGCCGACATGCCGATGCCGGAATCCCGTACGCTGCAGATCAGGAGGCGGCGTGCCCCGCTGTCCGTGGCGATCTCCGCCTTGAGCGTGACCTTGCCGCTGGCGGTGAACTTGAAGGCATTGGTGAGCAGGTTGTTGACGATCTGCACCAGGCGTGTCCGGTCGCCGGTCAGCACGGCATCCAGCGATGGCGCCAGGTGCGCGTAGAAACGGAGGGGCCTGTCGGCCACCATCGGTGCATAGGAGCAGGCCAGGCTCTCGAAGTCATCGATCACGCGGAACGGTTCGTTGACCAGTTTCATCTCGCCGGCGTCGATCTTCGAGAAATCGAGAATGTCATTCACAATCCGTCGCAACCCGTCCGACGCCACGTTAAGCGCCCGCAACCGCGCCGCATGTGCCTGCAGCCCGTTCGCGCGAGCGAGTAACTCAAGATTGCCGAGCAACGCGTTCAGCGGTGTACGGATCTCGTGACTCATCGATGCGAAGAAGTTCGAACGCGCCCGCATCATCGCCTCCGATGTTTGCTGGGCCGTGCGCAGTTGCTGCTCGAGTTGCTGCTGCGCGGTGACGTCCTGGATGGCGCAGAACAAGACATCCTGGTTGCGGTAACGCACTGGCGCGCAGGTCAGCTGGAGGAACTGCCGGTCCGGCGCGTCGGCCGGCCCGGTGGCAACAGGCGCGGTTGGGTCGGGCGCCGGCCCGGGACGTCGCGGCACGATGATCTGCGCGATCGACGGAAGCTGCCCGCGCATTGCGCGGGGCGATTGCTGCCGCAGCGCGTCGACGATGTGCGGCGGCAAGGTGGTCCGGGTCTCCGGTCCCAGCAAGGACTCCGCCAACTGGTTCGCGGTCTGGATGGCGCCGTCCTGAAGCCGCAGGATGCAAAGCCCGATGGGCGTGGCGCTGACCAGAATATGGTTGATCGTCTCCTTTTCGAGCGTGCGGGCGGCCTCGGCATGGCTGCGGCGCAGCAGGTGTACGTCCCAGTATCGCGCCATCAGCACGATGCCCGCGACCAGGATCAGGCCGATGGCGCCAATGACCGAGAGTTCATTGACGAGTGAACCGAGCAGCGTGCCGAACGAGAGGAAGTAGACCAGGGACCCGAATCCTTGCCCGAGCGGCTGGACGCGCAGCAGGCCAGACCGTGTGAAGCCAAAGCGCTCCGGTGGCATATGCCGTGCGCGATCGAGCAGTTTCCCGACCTGCGTGGAGGGCGCGACGGGCGATACGTCGATGGCGTGGCCGGCGCTGTTGACCAGCAATAGCGTGGACGCATCACTGGGGCGCATGAGGTCGGAAAGAAAGGATTCGACGGGAATGCTCGTCGCCAGCAGCATCGCCAGGCGCCATTCGGTATGGACTGCCATCACGGATGTCATGACGTGGGCCCCGAGCACCGGATCGACGGCGGGGCCGGTCCATATGAGCTCGTCCTTCGGACGCAGGGCGGTGCCGGACCGTTCCTGCAGGCGGCGCGCGAGGTTGTCGCGCAGCGTGGGGACGATGCCGGGGTCTAGCGTGGCGGTATTGCTGTGCGTGGCGGGCGATGGGGACAGCACGATCGCGTAGTCCGCATTGGGGTCGACCACATACGCCAGCTGGTCAAGCTTCAGTGCTTGCCGGGTGGTCAACGCCGCAGTGGCAATTTGCTGCAGTCGCCATACCCGATGTGGTGTTGCATGGCCCCATGCTCTGCGCGTGGAGGGAGGTACGAGCAGGGTGTAGCGGCCATCCGGCGCCACGGCGGTGCCGGTCAGCCGGATCTGATCGAGGAGATCGAGCAAGGTGGCATCGGGCGGCGAGTCACCGATGTCATTCTCGTGCTGTCGAACGGTCAGCGCGGTGCGCCGCAGGAAGGCCGCTTCGCCTTGCAGCCGCTGCGAGATGGCACGGACATACTCGGCAACGTGACTGCGGCGGTTGTCGAGGTCCATTGCCGCGGCAAGGCCGGCGAGCAACAGCATCGACACGATGACAATGGCGACCAGCAAGCCGACGGTAGCGTAATACAGTTGCTGCTGCCGCCTGGCGTTGCGGGCAAGCGATGCAAAGGCCTGGGTGAGCGATTCCTGTGTGCGGTCGAGAATCTGCTGCATGAAGGGTTCAGGTCAGGCCATTCTCGTAGGCGTAGCGAATCAGGTCCGTGTTGGTCTGTACGCTGAGCTTGCGCATCGCCACGGTTTTCTGGCTTGAGATGGTGCTGACGGATCGCCCCAGCTTGTTGGCGATCTCATTGAGTTGCAGGCCCTGGGCATAGAGCCGCACGACTTCGAGTTCGCGCAGCGTGAGATCGGTGCCCGGAGACGTGCCGGCGGACACGCTCTCCAGTACCGCGCGAATCGACGGCGAATAGAAGTGGCCGTTGCTGACTGTCACATGGATGCAGGCTCGCACGATTTCGTCGAGTTCGTCTTCCTTGCTGACGAAGGCACGCGCACCGAGTTTCATGGCGCGGCTGACAACGCCCGGGTTGGTCTGGGCGCTCACGATGACGATGCGGGTATCCGGATAGCGGCGGGAGAGGCAACGCAGGAGATTGAAGCCATCGAGGGAGGCATCGCCGTGCCCCATGCTGAAATCCGTCACCGCGACGTCGACGGGGTTGTGGGCGAGCGCGCAGATCAGTTCGCTGCCGTTCGTGCTCTCGCAGGTGACTTGGAGTCCCGGAGTGCGCCGCAGGCAATCTCGCAAGGCAATGACCACGAGCGGGTGGTCGTCAGCCAGGGCAACTCGAATGGTTTTTGCGGGCATGCCTCAGTGTCCTTTCGCTGGCCAGCCTTGCACCCGGGGGCCGGCGTGCGCTGGATCAATGCGTAGTGCTTTTGCAAGCATTGGAGATTTTTCGGTCAATGTCTTTTATGGAATGTCGCGGTAATTTCGGTGATATCGGATTTCAGACTTCGCGAAGAAATTCGGTAACTGCCGTCGCGAGTCCGCAAGCGCGAAGTTGACGCGCTCCCGTGGTGGACAGGCCGTGAGGGAGGCCGCCTTGCGGGGTGCGTGAGGACGGCGGTTCCACATGAGGTCGGACTGAGTATCGGGTGTATCGGGTGTATCGGGTGTATCGGGCGAGACGCCCTGGGAATGAAGGCTGAAGGTGTGAGCAGGCCGGCCCGCTCGGCGTGAGTCGCACGACGGATATGGCGATCCGTGCCGCAACGAGAAGCGTGCTCCTGCAGTTGGATGTCATAACGCGATGTCCCGGTGGGGCTCCTGGCTTCCCGATGGATGTGACGTCGTGCAGCGGAAATGTGCAGGCCGCAAGCGACAAATTCTGGCGATCAGCCCGTAACTTGAAAATCGTAATTCGACTAATTTCAGCGCACTCTTCCGGGGTGCGCTATGGCTCGCGAAGGCGCAGCGCCTGCGCCTCGATCGAGTGAAGGAGTCCTGTGTAGGAGGGCAGGAGCCCACTCACACGTTCCGCAAAGCGGATGCATCGCTGTGACGGGATGGGTGCGGTGATATCGGCAAGCGTGGCAATGGGGTGCCTGAGCACGGTGTGTTCGGCCAGCCAGGCCGGGATGGTTTTCAAGTCGCGCAATCTCAGCAGCATTAACAGCTCGACAGGCATGGCCTGTTCCACAGGGTGATCGAAGTCGAATAGAGATTGCTCGGTATCGAGCCGGCATTGCGCGAGGTGCCTCTCCGCCAGCTGGATCGAGAGCGGTGTGAATGTCGCGTCGTCGCTATGCCAGTGTTCGACGATATCGGCGAGCAAGGTCTCGCTTCTCTGGAATGCCATGATCGGGGGGGAGTTGCCAAGGGCCTGGCTTGCCACGGCGACGATCATGCCGGCGACGCCGCCGATCGGGGCGGGCGGGGTCAGTTCGCTGTCGGCGCTGAACCAGGCCTGCAGCGCAAAGGTCGCGAGATCGCGCCAGCCGAGCGCAATCAGCATGGCGATCTGCAATGCCATGTCGCGCTCGTAGGTCTGGCGTCGGTGAGGGCCGCTCCATTGCTCCCTGTGCAGCGCCAGCGCATGAGTCCCCGCGACGGCTTCCACGACGCCGAGCTGAAGCGTCAGCCGGTGGGTGCCGCTGCAGATTTCGCCGCCGTCGAGATGGATGGCCCGCCACTGGCGCAGCCGGCCAAGCCAGAACATCGCCCGCGCCGCGCGCGGCATCGGCACCGCGCCAGGCGTGGCAAGAAAGGTGCCCAGTGTCTCGCGATACATGCCATGCAGGGCTGCTGCCTGTGCCTGCGCGGTGTTCAGCACGGTCTGGTGCCGCTGTTCCGCTTCCTCTCTGTTTGCTGGTTTTCTCGCCATCCATGTACCCGTGTTGGTCAAGTGCCAAGTGGCGACACACTACGGGCAGCGCGGCAGGGGGTCCATCGTCGTTCCATGAAATGCACGACGTCCCGACGATGCCATGGCTGTGATGTGATGGGGGAGCCTATGGGGAGGGCAGGTGGGAGAGCCGATGGCGGGCCGCATGATTTGCCCGCCGTGTGTGTGGGCCGCCGGGAAAATCCGGCACGACAGGGTGGCATCACGTGCCCCAATACATGCGTGCTTGTCAGGGTCAATTGTGGTGCGACACGTCCATGCAAGATTAGTGGCATGCTGTGCGCGCGCGCGTGTATCTGCCACGCCCGTTGTCCCATGCCGGACGGAGGTGAACCATGGCACATCGTCAATTCCCTGACTTTCCCGTAAATGAGCGTCAAGACGTGGAGGCCCTGCTGACGCAGGTCGGTCTTACGTCACAGGAGTTCGAGATTTCCGACGTCAATGGCACGTCGTCCCGCCAGGTCATGGTTCGCAGGCAGCGCACGGGCGCGGAAAGCGTCTACGACGCGGGGCCCGGTACCACATGGATCGAGGAGTTCGAGAGCGATCTGGAGTGCGGGCTGTTTGGCCAGGTGTCCGCCTAGCGCACCACATTCGCCACGCAGGGCGCCTGTCGGCTAGTGTCGGCCACGTTCCGGGCTGCGCCCGACGATAGACGCCCCCGCGATCAGTTCCTTGAGCAAGGCCAGCGATGCCGCACCCGGCATGCGGTAGGGGTCGAGTTCGCCCTGCGCGGAGTATTTCAGCAGCGTGGCGGCGTTGATCTTGCCGGCATTGACGCGCCCCATCGACCAGCCCGAGAACGCCCGCTCGGCAATCTCCTCGTAGTGCAGCAGCGTCACGTCGTGATGCCGTTTGTCCTGGCCGATGTTCAGGAACAGGCGCGACACCGCTTCGCGGCTGCCTTCCAGCGCCTGCAGGTAGACACCGTTGCCGTGGCACAGCACACCCGTGATGCCGTGGCGCGGATTCTGTTCCAGGCTGGTGTCCAGGATGGCATCCACCGTGGCCGGATCCAGCGGCGCCCTGGCGCGACTGGCATAAAGCAAGCGAACTAGCATCGGCTTTCCTCGTCAGCGGCGGTTGAGGTTGAGCAGCGTCAGGAATTCGCGGCGGAGCTTGTCGTCCTTGAGGAAGGAGCCCCGCATGACGCTGTTGGTCATCTTGGCATCGGTGTCGCGCACGCCACGCCAGTGCATGCAGAAGTGCTCGGCCTCCATCACGATCGCCAGTCCGTCCGGATTCATTTTCTCCTGCAGCAGGTCGGCGATCTGGGCCACGGCTTCTTCCTGGATCTGCGGCCGGCACATGATCCACTCGGCCATGCGCGCGTACTTCGACAAGCCAATCAGGTTGGAGTGGCGATTTGGCATGACCCCGACCCACAGGCTGCCGATGATCGGGCAGAGATGGTGGGAGCAGGCGCTGCGCACGCGGATCGGGCCCACGATCATCAGTTCGTTGAGCTGTTCCACGTTGGGGAATTCGGTCACTTCCGGGGCCCTGGCATAGCGGCCCGCGAAAATTTCCTTGAGGTACATCTTGGCCACGCGCCGGGCGGTTTCACGCGTGTTGTGGTCCTGGTCGACGTCGATCACCAGTGTGCGCAGCACGTCTTCCAGCCGTGCCTGGACTTCCGCCTGCAGGTCATCCAGCTCGCCATGCTCGATGAAGCGCGCAATGTTGTCGTTGGCGTGGAAGCGTTCACCGGCCGCCTCGATACGGGCGCGAATGCGGTCCGATACCGGACCGGTGACGGGCGAATGCGGCGGGTGCGAGCCCTCGCCGGAATGATCCTTGTGTGACATGAGTGGCCGCTGGCGATGGTGAGCGGGCACGGCCGGGCCCGATGGGGCGCCGGTGCGGTGCGCGGTGCTTCACTATATGGCAGATGGGAGGGCGCTACAACCGGGACGGGCCCGCCGCCGCGCCAGGGTCAGCGAGGGTCAGCGCAGGACGGCCAGCGCCGGCAGCAGCGCCAGCGGCATCACGATCGCGCCGGTTTTGAGGAACGTGCCCGCGCCGATGGCATGGCCTTCCCGGCGCAGCGCGGTCAGCCAGAGCAGCGTGGCCAGCGATCCGGTCACGGACAGGTTCGGCCCCAGGTCGACGCCAATCAGCACGGCAGCCGTGACGGTGTCCGACGCGTGTCCGGCCGCCAGCGCCGATGCCGACAGCAAGCCGGCCGGCAGGTTGTTGACCACGTTGCTGACCAGGCCGACCACCACGCCGGCAACGCCCGCGCCAACCACGCCAGCCGATCCGGCCTGCGCGGACACCGTGCCGACCCAATGGGCGAGATGGCCGACCAGCCCAGTGCGCTCCAGCCCGGCCACCAGCACGAACAGGCCCGCCACCATCGGCAGGACGCCCCATGACACTTCCTTGAGTGCCGGGGCAAGCAGGCGCGGCTGCGTGGCGCAGACGGCGGCCAGCGTGGCCACGCCGCCGAGGAACGTGGGCCAGCCCAGGTCCTGGCCGCGCAGTGACGCCGTCAGCAGCGCCACCCCGGTCAGCACGATGCCGGCCGTCGTCAGCCAGGCTTGCAGCGTCAGCGGTGGCACGGGGACATCGTCCTCGATGCGCTCGGCCAGCGCCTCGCGCTGCGTCCAGTACAGCGCCACGAATGTCATCACGATGGCCACCACGGACGGCAGCGTGAAGCGCGCAAGCCAGCCTGCCAGCGGCGGCATCCGGTCCCCGAACAGCACCAGGTTGGCCGGATTGGAGATGGGCAGGACAAAGCTGGCGGCGTTGGCGATGAACGCGCAAGCATAGAGATAGGGCAGCGGATGTTTCACGCGCGCCGCGCGCGTGGCGGCCAGCACGGCCGGCGTCAGCACCACCGCAGTGGCGTCGTTCGACATGAACGCGGTGACCGCGATGCCAAAGCCATAGACCAGCACGAAGAGCCGTCTTGCGGAGCCGCGGGCGCTGCGCACGGCCAGCGCGGCCACGTGGTCGAACAGTCCCGTCTTGCGGGCGAGTTCCGAGATCAGCATCATCCCGGCCAGGAACAGGTAGACGTCGTTGCCGCGCGCGACGGCGGCCAGGGCCTCCCTCCACGGCAGCAGCCCGGCCGCGCAGAGCAGGATGGCGCCCGCCATGGCCCAGAACGCTTCCGGCAGCCGGAACGGCCTGAGCAGCACACCGGCGGTGGCAGTGGCCGCTACGGTCCAGATCAGCGTTGCGTTATCGGCGGGCATCGAAAGAAGAGGGCGGGTTCAAGGCGAGGGTTCAAAGCGACAGATCAGGGCGACAGCTCAGGGCGAGGGATCACAGCGGCCCGGCGGCGGCGCCGTTTCGTGGCGCCGGGTCCGGCGCGGGCGAGACGGCGGCAGCCGGGGTCGCTACCCCACCAGGCCCGCCCGGCGCACCGGGCGCAACCGGGCTGGCCGGGCTGTCCGTGGCCGTGCCCGGGGGCGGGAAGCCCAGCGCGACGATGCCGTGCGTGCCATCGGCGTTCTCGGCATAGGCCCAGTCATTGTTCATTCTTGCCAGGTCGCGCGGCGCGGGGAAATCGGCTTCGGGCACGCCGGCCAGCCGGCCTTCCATATACGCGGCCCAGATGGGCAGCGCCGTGGTGGCGCCGAATTCCCGCCGGCCCAGGCTGCGGTTGTCGTCAAAGCCCATCCAGGCCACGGTTACGACCTCCGCCGCGTAGCCGGCAAACCAGCCATCGACGGCGTCGTTGGTCGTGCCGGTCTTGCCGGCCACATCGTCGCGGCGCAGATAGCGGCGCACGCCGGCCCCGGTGCCTTCGTCCACCACGCTCTGCAGCAGGCTGTTCATGACGAACGCGTTGCGCTCCGAAATCACGCGCGGCGGCTCGGCCTCGGTGCTGGCGGAAAAGAGCACATGGCCATCGCCGTCGGTAATTTTTGCAATCAGGTATGGTTCGATGCGATGCCCCTGGTTGGCAAACACGCCGTAGGCGGCCGCCAGCCGCAGCGGCGAGGTCGTGCCCGTGCCGAGCGCCATCGCCAGGTAGGGCGGCAGGCGCCTGGTGGCGAAGCCGAACTTGCCGGCGTGGTCGATCGTGTACGGAATGCCGATGGATTGCAGCGTGCGGATGGCGGGCAGGTTGCGGGACTCCGCCAGCGCCTGGCGCACGGTAATCGGGCCGACGAAGCGGTTGTCGTCGTTGGAGGGCTGCCAGCGCGGATCGTCCAGCGGCGCATCGTTGATCAGCGTGCCGGGCGAGATCCCGCGTTCCAGCGCGGCCGAGTAGACAAACGGCTTGAACGTCGAGCCCGGCTGCCGTTGCGCCTGCGTGACGTGGTTGAAGCGGCTGGTGGCAAAGTCGGCGCCGCCGACCATCGCCTCGATGGCGCCGGTGCGGGCATCGAGCGATACCAGCGCGGCCTGCGGCAAGGCGGCCGCCGCCAGGTTCGTGCCCGGATGCCGCTTGCCGTAGCGTTCCAGCCCGGCATGCACCGCGTCATAGGCCAGCCTCTGCCGGACGGAGGACACCGTGGTGTAGACGTTGATGCCGCGCGTGTAGGCGTCATCGCCAAAGCGATCGTGGGCCAGTTGGCGCGCGAGTTCGGCCACGTACTCGGCATGGCCGGCAAAGCGGCCATTGGTGTCGCCGGAGACGAGGAGGCGCGCGGCGCGGGCGTCGCGATACTGATCCTGCGTGATCATGTCCAGCGCCAGCATCCGGCCCAGCACGTATTCCTGCCGCCGTTTGGCGCGCGGATAGTTGACCACCGGGTTCATCGTGGACGGCGCCTTGGGCAGCCCGGCCAGCATCGCGGTTTCGGCCAGCGACAGCGACGCGAGCGGCTTGCCGAAGTAGGCCTGCGCGGCGCTGCCAAAGCCGTAGGCATGTTCGCCCAGGTAGACCTGGTTCATGTACAGCTCGAGCACGCGCTCCTTGGGCAGCGAACGGTCGATCTGCCAGGCCAGCAGGATTTCATACCACTTGCGCGCCAGCGTCTTTTCGCGCGACAGGTAGAAGTTGCGCGCCACCTGCATCGTGATGGTCGACGCACCCTGCGCGTAGCCTTCGCCGAGATTGGCCAGCGCGGCGCGGAACAGGCCGGGCACGTCCACGCCGACGTGGTTGTAGAACTGATCGTCCTCGGCGGCCAGCAGCGCGTTGGCCATGAGCTTCGGCATGCGCTCGATCGGGATGAACTCGCGGTGCTCCGTGCCGAACTCGCCGATCAGCACGTCGTCGCTCGTGTAGACGCGCAGGGGGACGTCGGGGCGATAGTCGCGCAGGGCATCGACGGAGGGGAGCTGCCGGAGGCTGATCACGGCGGCAAAGCCGGCGAGCAACACGCCGGCGGCGGCCAGCGCGGCGGCGATGCCGGCGGCCTTGACTGCGATTCGTTTCATGGCGCGCATTCTACCGCGCGGCGGGGAGCGGCAAAGGCACGCCAGTCTCGGTGTGATCTTCGGGTGGCGTCTTGCGGACGCGCTCGGGCGGATGATGCGGCACTTGCCGCGCGAATTCGCAGAGCGCGTGCCATGTCTCGGGCCGTTCCACGATCGAGAAATGGTCGGTGCCGGCAATCGTCTGCAGCGCCACCGGGCCGGGCCACGCGGCGATCAGCCGTTCGGAGCATGCGTGCGGGACCACGTCATCCGATTCCGCAAGCAGGACCTTCGTGCTCTGGACCACCTTCTTGCAGTGGGAGATCGAGTCGAAATGGTGGCGCATCAGCTGGCGCAGCGGCACCAGCGGAAAGCGCTTGCCCACGATCTCGAGCAGGGAGTCATAGGGGGTGATCAGTTGCAGGCTTTCGAAATCCTGCAGGTCCGCGAGCTGGATGGCCACGCCGGTGCCGAGCGAGCGGCCCACCACGTGCACCCGCACGCCAGGAAAGGCGCGGCGGATATGGAGCAGGAACTGGCTGGCATCGGCCACGGCGGCGGCCTCGGAAGGCATGCCGTCGGAGTGGCCAAGTCCCCGGTAGTCGAACGTGGCAAAGCCCATGCCGGCCGGTAGCCACTTCACGAACTGCAGCGTGTCCAGCACGTCCTCGCCGCGGCCGGGCAGGTAGAACAGCAGGTCGCGCACGCCCACGTGGTCCGCGTGATAGACGTAGCCGCGGAACAGTCCGCCCGGCACCGTGTGCGAATAGGCGACGATGCCGTCGGGCAGGTCGCGCGGCGGGCGCCGGCGGGCATCGAACAGCAGGCGTTCCTGGTTGACGGTGAGGTAGGTCCAGTAGCAGGCAAAGCTGCCGGCGGTCAGCAGGGTGACGGCAATCGTCTTGCGGGCGAGGGAAGGCATGGGGGCGCTGCTAAATGTTGGCCGGCTCTATTGAGCCTAATCCAAAAGGTGGCGTCACGGCGTTCGACCGGGCCGGGCTTGCGCGAGTTCTTGTACGATACGCCTCACAGTAACATGCGGCCGTCTGGTCGCCGGGCCAACAAGGGGGGCCATTTGCATGGACGATGGACAAAAGCGCGCCGAAGAGGCGCAAGCGATGGAGCGGCTGGTCAGTGCCACACGGCAGGTGCAGGTAGCCTTCACCGCGCTGCAGAGCCAGTATCCGCCGGAGGGCAGCGGCAAGCCGTCGAAGATCGCGTTGCAGACCTTCGATGCCGCCCTGCAGGGGCTGGAAGACGCCCAGTCCGTGTTTGACGAGATCCTCAACGACCTGCTCGACGGCAACCGCTGACAGCGCGAGGGCGGGCCCGCCGGGCCCCGCCTGCGCCACCGCGTCATTGCAGCGCGAAGCGCTGCTGCCGCACCGACTCGGAATCCAGTCCGATCTGGACATTGAAGTCCCCCGGTTCCGCCGCGTATTCGAGCCTGGCGTTGAAGAACTTCAGCTTGTCTTCATCGATCGGGAACGTCACCACGCGCGACTCGCCGGGCTTGAGCAAGACCTTCCGGAAATCCTTCAGCTCCTTGACGGGCCGCACCACGGACGCCGTGACATCCTGCACATACAGTTGCACGACCGTCTCGCCTTCGCGCTGGCCGGTGTTCTTCACCGTCACGCTCGCCGTCAGCTTGCCGTTGCGCGGCATCGTCTGGCCGGACAGCGTGATGTCGGACAGGCTGAACGTCGTGTAGCTCAGGCCGTAGCCGAACGGGTAGAGCGGTCCCGATTCTTCCTCGAAGTACTGCGAGGTGTAGTTGGGCGGCTTGCCCGGCGTGAACGGCCGGCCGATGCGCAGGTGGTTGTAGTACGTGGGGATCTGGCCGAGCGAGCGCGGGAACGAGATCGGCAGCTTGCCCGACGGATTCTCGTCGCCAAACAGCACGTCGGCGATGGCGTGGCCGCCTTCGGTGCCGGCGTACCAGGTTTCCAGCAGCGCGTCGGCATTCTCCTTTTCCCAGTTCACCGTCAGCGGGCGGCCGTTCATCAGCACCACCACCAGCGGCTTGCCCGTGGTCCGGAGTGCCTTGAGCAGCGTCTGCTGACTGCCGGGCAGCGACAGGCTCGTGCGGCTCGATGCCTCATGGGACATGCCGCGCGATTCCCCCACGGCCACCACGATGACGTCTGACTGACGCGCCGCTTCCACCGCTTCCGCGATCATGTCGCCCGGGGACCGCTTGTCCTGCACCACTTCCGGATTGTCCCAGTTCAGGAAGTTCAGGTAACCCACCACCCTTTCATCGTCGGTCACGTTGGCGCCGCGCGCGTAGACCACCTTGCCGTTGCCCGCCAGCGCATCGCGCATGCCCTGCAGCAGCGTGACCGACTGCGTGGCCTTGCCGGCCGCGGACCAGCTGCCCATGATGTCGATCGGTGCGTCGGCCATCGGACCAATCACGGCGACCGTGCCAGACTTCTTCAGCGGCAGCGTCTGGTTGCGGTTTTCCAGCAGCACCAGCGACTTGCGCGCCGCGGCACGGGCCTCGGCGCGATGCAGGCGGGCCTCCGCGTTCACGTCGGCCGGATCCCCGGCCGCATTGCCGATACGGCGGTACGGGTCCTGGAACAGGCCCATGTCGTACTTGGCGCCCAGCACCTCGCGCACCGCGTCGTCGATCAGGCGTACGGGCACGTCGCCCGATTTCACCAGTCCGGGCAGTTGCTCCAGGTAGCGGGAATCGGCCATGCTCATGTCGACACCGGCCTGGATGGCCAGCTTTGCGGCTTCGCGGCCGTTGCTGGCCACGCCGTGCCGCAGAAGTTCGTCGATTGCGCCGTGGTCGCTCACGGTGACGCCCTTGAATCCCCATTCCTTGCGCAGCAGGTCGCGCAGCAGCCACGTGTTGGAGGTGGCCGGCACGCCGTTGACCGAATTCAGCGCGATCATCACGCCACCCGCGCCGGCGTCGATGGCGGCGCGGTAGGGCGGGAGGTAGTCCTGGTACATGCGCTGCGGGCTCATGTCCACCGTGTTGTAGTCGCGTCCGCCCTCCACGGCGCCATACAGCGCGAAGTGCTTGACGAAGGCCATCACGCCTTGCGGATTGGCCGGCGAAGCGCCCTGGAAACCTTTCACGCTGGCCCTGGCGCATTGGGAGACCAGGTGGGGGTCCTCGCCAAAGCCCTCCGACGTGCGGCCCCAGCGCGGGTCGCGGGAGATGTCGACCATCGGCGCGAAGGTGGCGTCGAGCCCGTCGGCACTCGCTTCCAGGCCGGAGATGCGTGCGGCCTGCTCCACGACGCCCATGTCCCAGCTCGACGCCAGCCCGAGGCTGATCGGGAAGACGGTGCGATGGCCGTGCACGACATCATAGGCAAAGAAGATGGGAATCTTCAGGCGACTCTGGCGGGCCGCCGCGTCCTGCAACGGCCGGTTGTCGGCGCGCGTGACGGAGTTGAACGTGCCGCCCACGCGGCCCGCCGCGATCTCCTTGATCAGCTGCGGCTGGGGCATGTCCTGCCCGATGCTGATGAGCCGCAGCTGGCCGATCTTTTCCTCCAGCGTCATCTGGCCGATCAGGTCGGCGATGAACGCGTTCTTGTCTCCCATCGGCGCCGGGGCCGCGCCGGCAAGCCCCGCCGTACAAACCAGGCTGGCCGCGACGGCCAGCGTAGAAAGCATTCGCATGTGGTAGTGGTCCCAAGAGGCGTGACGCCGAACGTGGCCCCGCCATGGTGCGGGGATTCGGGTCCTGCCGGCTGTCGTCGGACGCGCCGGGTGGCACGTCAGGCGAAATCGGTTATTTTTGTGGACTGCGCCCGCAGTGTAGCGCCATACACTGGCAACTTCGGCTGCTGTGGCGTGTCAGCCTGTTTTTGATTCGTTTTTCCTGGAGGGATTCGTGGTTCTTGCCATCTTCGCCGTGTCGTTTCGTAACAAGATGAAATTTGCCTTGCCGGCATTCGCGATTGCCGCAGCGCTGCTGGGCGCCGGCCAGGCCCGCGCATTTTCACTCGACGACGTGACCTCGCGTGCCAAGGTGCTGGCGGACAAGCCCTATGCCGCGCCGGTCAGCAACCTGCCGCCGGCATTCGCCCAGATGCAGTTTGCCGACTACATCAAGATCCAGCCCAGGGTCGACAACATGGAGTGGAAGGATCAAGGCACGCCGTTCCGCCTGGGCTTCTACCACCAGGGCATGCACTTCAGCACGCCGGTGCGGATCAACGAGATCGTCGGCAATGCCGTCAATGAAATGAAGTACGAGCCGGCGCGTTTCGATTTCGGGGACCTGAAGCTCGACCGCGCCGCCACCAGCCGGCTCGGTTACGCGGGCTTCCGCGTGCTGTATCCGATCAATCGCGCCGACAAGCTCGATGAAATCATGAGCGTGCTGGGCGCCAGCTATTTCCGCGTCATCGGCAAGGGGCAGGTCTACGGCCTGTCCAGCCGCGGGCTGGCCATCAACACCGGGTTGCCGGTGGCCGAGGAGTTTCCGGCCTTCCGCGAATTCTGGATCGAACGTCCCAATCCGCAGGACAAGCACCTGGTCTTCTACGCGCTGCTCGATTCGAAGAATGCCACCGGGGCGTACCGGTTCGATCTCTATCCCGGCGAGGACGCCATCCTGAAGGTGCAGGCGCGCGTGTTCATGCGCGGGCCGGTCACCAAGCTCGGCATCGCACCGCTGACCAGCATGTTCCTGTTCGGGCCGAACCAGCAGCGCGATGCCAACAACTTCCGCCCCGCGCTGCACGATTCCAACGGGCTGTCGATCCATACCGGCGACGGCGAATGGCTGTGGCGCCCGCTGAACAACCCGCGCAACGTCGCCATCAGCACGTTCCAGGTGAACAATCCGCGCGGGTTCGGGCTGCTGCAACGGGGGCGCGATTTCTCCGGTTATGAAGACCTGAAGGACCGCTACGACCTGCGCCCGAGTGCCTGGATCGAGCCGCAAGGGGACTGGGGCAAGGGCAAGGTGGAGCTGGTGGAGATTCCCACGCCCGACGAGACCAACGACAACATCGTGTCCTTCTGGACGCCAGACCAGCTGCCGCCGAAAGGCCAGCCGATCAAGGCGGACTACACGATGCACTGGACCATGGACGAGCGCGGCGTCTTCAGCAAGGACCTGGCATGGGTCAAGCAGACGCTGCGCACGGCGGGCGAGATCATGCAGGCCAACCTGATCCGCCACCTCGACGGCAGCCTGGGCTTCGTGATCGATTTCGAGGGCCCGGTGCTGACCAGCCTGCCGGCCAATGCGCCCGTGCGCGCGGTGTACAGCGTCAGCGACAACGCCGAGGTCATCGAGAACGTGCTGCAGCCCAACCCGGTGACCAAGGGCTATCGCGTGACACTGCGGATCCGGGTCAAGGATCCGAAGAAGGTGGTGGAGATGCGCGAGGCGCTGATGACCGGCGACAAGGTGCTCAGCGAGACCTGGAGTTACCAGATTCCCCCGAACACGGCCGGCGGGAAGCCCCCCGTCCAGTAAGTCGCGCGGCAGGAACCGCGCCGGCGACGGCGCGGTGGCCGGCTCGGAATCTTCCGGAATGGCACCCGTAGGGTGCTTTTGACACCCCACTTCAAGATGCTTCCCTTGTCACTTCCCGCCCGCTAAGGTTGCGGCCGGTGCACACCAGACTGGCGCGCACCGCCATAAAAACCAGCGGGCTCGATTCCGCATTCACAGGGAAGATGACTATGAAATCAGCATTTGCGCTTCGCGTGACCGCGATGGCGCTGCCACTGTTCCTTGCCGCCTGCGGCGGCGGTGGCGATGACAGCGGCAAGGGCTCGCTCACGCCCACGAGTCCGCCGGTCCCGCCCACGACGGCGGAAGGTTTCTACAACGGCACCACTTCCACCGGGTATGACCTCTTCGCCGCCGTCCTCGAAAACGGCGAACTGTACGCGCTCTACGCGCGCGGCGGCGTGCTGTACGGCGTGATGCAGGGTAGCGGCACGTCGTCGAGCGGCACGTTCAAGTCGACCAATGTCCTGGACATCAACCTTTCCACGCTGACGCGTACGCCGGCCACGGCCACGGCGACGTACGTCGCCAAGGCCAGCCTGAACGGCAGCGTGGTGGAAGGCGCCCAGACGATCAACTTCAACAGCACGTACGACAGCAGCTATGCCACGCCGGCCAGCCTGTCGACGATTGCCGGCGTCTACTCGGCGCAGACGGCCACCGGCACCAGCGCCGCGACGGCCAGCAATCTGACCATCACCTCCGGCGGTCTCCTGACCGGCAACACGCCGGTGGGCGCGACGTCCTGCAGCTACAGCGGCACGATCGTCCCGCGTGCGAGCGGCAAGAACGTGTACGACGTGAAGGTGACGTTCCAGGGCGGCGCGTGCGTACTGGGTACGCAAACGACCACGGGCATTGCCATCCGTGCCACCAGCGGCACCGTGACGCGCTTGTACGCTGTGGGTCTGTTGCCTGACCGCAGCGACGGCTTCATCGCCCTCGGCACCAAGCTGTAAAAGGCTGGCCAGGGGAACGATGACGGGGGGCGTGTCCCCCCGCTTCTCCGCGCCTCTCGATTCCCCAAATTCCCCGGATTCCCCGGATTCCCCGGATTCCCCGGATTCCCCGGATTCCTCGGATTCCCCGGATTCCCCGGATTCCTCGGATATCTCCGCTTCCCCCATCGTCCCGTTCGTCCCGGCTCAGCCCTTGCCCGCCTCGGGGTAAAGCCCGTGCACGCGGCCAAACAGCCGTGTCAGGCCGAACAAGGCGCTGATGTTGGGGCTCGACATCCCGAGCACCTCGCCGATTTCCTGTACCGCACCGACGATGGCGTCGAGTTCGATCGCACGGCCCGCATCCACATCCTGCAGCATCGAGGTCCGGAACGCGCCGAGCCGGGCCGTCACCGCATGGCGGTCCTCCGGCGACTGGTCGATCTGGCAGCCGATCCTTGCGCCGATTTGCGCGGCTTCCTCCATGGCGGCGGAGCAGAAGCGGCGCACCAGCGGGTCCGCCTGAATCCGGTCGGTGGTGGCGCCGGTGATCGCGGACACGGGGTTCATCGTCAGGTTGCCCCACAGCTTGTACCAGATGTCCTGCCGCACGTTGTCGGAGACGGTGATCTCCATGCCCGCATGGTTGAACACCTCGGCCAGCCTTGCCACGCGGTCGCTGGCGCCGCCCGGCGGCTCGCCGATGATCAGGTGGTTGCCCATCTTGTGGTCGACCAGACCGGCCTCCGGACTCGCCGCGCTCACATGCACCACGCATCCCACCACGTGCCCGAAGCCGATGGCGGCGGCGATCCGGCCGCCGGGATCGACGGATTCCAGCGGCTTGCCGGCAAACGCCGGCAGGCCCTGGCAAAACCACCACGGCACGCCGTTCATCGCGGGCAGCACCACGGTTTGCGGGCCGATCAGCGGCGCAATCTGCGTTGCCACCTGCCCAAGCGCCGGGCCCTTCACGGCAATCACCACCACATCCTGTTCGCCAAGCCTGGCCGCATCCTCCTCGGCGCGGGCGGGGGCCTGCATCAGCGCGCCGCCCTGCCTCATGCGCCAGCCGTGCGCGCGCAGCGCGGCCAGCGTGTCGCGGCGCGCCAGGGCGCTGACCTCGGCCCGGCCAGCGGCCGCGAGCCGGGTGCCGATCCAGCCACCGATAGCGCCGGCGCCGACGATGCAAATCTTCATGGTGTGCTCCTTGAAGGCCGTCAACCTGTTAGCGCCGCGCGCGCAGCGGCTTCAGCAAATCGGACAGCCCGTTGTGATCCAGTTCGTGCATCAGCGCCAGCAGCCGGCCGATCTCGCCCGGAGGAAAGCCTTCCCGCGCAAACCAGTTCAGGTAGTTGCCCGGCAGGTCGGCGATCAGCGTGCCCTTGTGCTTGCCGAAGGGCATCGTGCGGGTGACAAGGAGGGTGAGGGAATCACTGTCGGGAATCATGGCGGAGAGATCGGGGGCAGGCCATCGGATGGCCTTGCATTGTAGCGCCGGATTTGGCCCGGATTCGCCCCGGAGCCGACCGGACCAGCGACCGGACTGCAGGCCCCGCACCGCTGCCGAACGCGTTGCCGGGCCTGTCGAGGGAGGGTCGCGGCCGTGCCATCTGATTTCGCGATGGCGAGATCGCGAGATGCTGTTTTGCAGGTGTCCGCGCCTCGCGCAACATGCATGGAAGACGTCGCGTGCCGCCATGTGGAGACAGGTCCGCGACCATTCCAGAAAGGAGACAGACAGATGCCCCGATTCAGATCCTTGCCGGCATGGCTGGCGTTCAGCCTGGTGGCCACCGCCAGCGCACAGGAGGCGTATCCCAACCGGCCCGTGGTTGTCGTCGTGCCGCAGGCACCGGGCGGCGCGAATGACGTGATCGCGCGGATCGTGATCCGGACGCTGTCCGCGCAACTGGGCCGGCAGGTCGTGATCGAAAACCGGCCGGGCGCGGGTGGCAACATCGGCACGGCCTACGTCGCCAAGGCCGCCCCGGACGGCTACACGTTGCTATTTACGGTCAGCAGCGCCCACGTCATCAATCCGTCGCTCTATCGGCGCACGGGCTTCGACCCGTTGCGCGATTTCGCGCCAGTTGGCAGCGTCGCGACCGCCGGCTACGTGCTGGTGGCCAACCCGTCGTTCCGTCCGGGCAGCGTCCGCGAACTCGTCGATGCGGCGCGCGCCAGGCCCGACACCATCATGTATGCGTCCGCGGGCAACGGCACGCTGAATCACCTGATCGGCGAGATGATCCAGCGCAGCGCGGGCATACGTCTGGTGCACGTGCCATACAAGGGCGCTTCCGCCGCTGTGGCGGACGTGGTGGGCGGGCAGGTGCCGGTGTCGGTGCAGAGCGTGCCGTCCGCACAGTCGTTCATCCGTGCGGGCAAGCTGAAGGTGCTGGCCGTGACCAACGAGCACCGGCTGCCCTCCATGCCCGATGTGCCGACGGTGGGGGAGACCCTGAAAGGGTTTGGCGCCACGCCGTGGTACGGCCTCTTTGCGCCGGCCAACACGCCGCAGGCGATCATGGTTCGCCTGCAGGCCGCGCTCGGCAAGGCGCTGGAAAGCGCCGAAGTGCGCGAGACGCTGGCGCAGCAGGGCTGCGAGCCGTTTTCGTCCAGTCCCCGGCAGTTCGATGCGCTGATTCGCGCCGATCTCGCGCGCTGGTCGGAGATCGTCAGAACGGCCGGGGCTACGGTCGACTAGGGCGGATCAGGTCGCCCCTTTTGCCGTGGCGGCGGCGATGGCTGCCGCCGTCGGGCAAAGATGGTCGACCAGCAACCGCGCCGCGACGGGCAGCCCGTCATAGGTGCGGATGCACAGGTTCAGCTTGCGGTCGGCCCACGGCGCATCGAGATCCACGATGCGGATGCCAAGCGTCCGGGCGTACCGCTGCGCCAGGCTCACGGGCAGAATGCCGATCCCCATGTCGGCTTCGACCATCAGGCACACCGCGTCGTAGCTGTTGACTTGCATGCGGAACTTGACGGGTATGCCCAGTTCGCCGGCGATGCGCAGCAATTGCAGGTTGATATAGCTGCCGGTCTGGAGCCCGATCAGGTAATGGCGCAGCAGCTCCTCGGTGGTCAGCCGCTTGCGCCGTGCCATGGAGTTGCCCTTCGACATCACGACAACGAGATGGTCTTCGCGATAGGGCAGCGTGATGACGTTCGCCGGCACGCTGCCGACGTCGGCATAGCAGCCGATATCCGCGGCGTTCTCCGCCACGCCGCGCAGGATGGCGGTGCTGATGCGCTCTTCCAGTTGCAGCTGCACGTCGGGATACTTCTCGACAAAACCGTGGAGATCCGTCGGCAGGAACTGGGCGATGGAGGATACGTTCGCGTAGATGCGGACGAGCCCGCGTGTTCCGGTGGCGTAGTCCTGCATCATCGTCGCGATGTTGTCCAGATCGTTGACGATACCGCGCGACAGGTCCTGCAGCGCGAGGCCTGCCGGCGTGGGCGAGATGCCCTTGTTGCTGCGCGCGAGCAATTGCGTACGGAGCGCGCCCTCCAGATCGCTGATGCGCTTGCTGAGCGCGGACGCGGCGATATGCTCGCGCTCAGCGGCGGCGGCAATCGTGCCGAGCTCGGAAACGGCCAGGAACAGCTTGAGCGAGAGGGGATCGATTTTCATGGCGGCGAGGCGGCAATGACGGAGCCCGGAGCCTGTATGCCGGCTCCGGACACATGGCGTGTCGATTGTGCCATCGTTGGCCGCGATGGCAAGCTCAGGCGGTGGCGCGCCCAACGGCGCGCAGCACGGCGGCGCCACAAGCCACGGCGACGAGCGCCAGCACCCCGGCGAACAACGTGGCGCCCGCCGCAAAGCCGGCGGCATCGATCGCAAAGCCGGCGAGCACGGGCAGCAGGCCGGCAGGCAGGTAGCCGCCCAGGTTCATGACGGCATTGGCCTCGGCCCGGCGCGTGGCGGGCACGTGCACGCTGATAAGCGTCAGGCCACCGAGCTGGCCCAGCCCCTGTCCGGCGCCCGCCAGCAACGCCGCGACAATGAGCACCGGCGCGGAGGCGGCGTGCACGGCGATGCCCAGCGCGGCCATGGACAGCACCGTGGCCGCCGATCCCGCTGCAAAGATCTTCCGCACCGACCATTGCCGCACCGCGAACTGCACGCCGGTCGCCGTCAGGAACATCGCGCACGCCATGCCGCCAGCCAGCAGCGGGCTGCGGACGTCCAGAAGACGGGCGAGCAGCGACGGTCCCAGCGCCAGCACGAACGATGTGGCGGTAATGCCCGGGCCGAACACGCCGATGCCGGTTGCGACATGCCCGCGATTCTGCGCCGGCACCGCGGGCAGGCGCAGGCGCCGCGTGGTGGTGCCGGGGGGCGGGCGATGCAGGGGCAGGCGGACGACGATGAGGAGTGCGGCCAGCAGCACCAGGAACTCGATCCCGAAGATGGGCAGCACGGGATGGCTGAGTGCCTGCGCGGCTGCGCCAGCCAGCAACGGTCCGAGTCCCGCGCCGAGCACCATCGCCACGGAGGCCTGCAAGGCGGCCTCGCGTTTGCGATCCGGTCCGCCAAGATCGCCGACCGATGCCATGCCGGCCGAGACGATCACGCCGACCGCGACGCCGGTCAGCAGCCGCGCGACGGCAAGTGCCGCCACCGATGTCGCCGTGGCAAACAGCACACAGGCGACCAGCGCGGCCAGCAGGCCGGGAATCAGGACTGGCTTGCGTCCATAACGGTCGGAGAGTTGGCCCGCTACCAGCAGCGTGGCGAGCAGCGACGCGATGTACAGCGCGAAGATCACCGTCAGCGTGCCGGAGGAGAACCCGAGCGACCGCTGCCAGACCACATACAACGGCGTCGGGGAATTGGAGAGCATGAACACCGCGGTCACGGCAGCGGCCGCCTGCCGCATGCCGGTGACCGGGTGGGGAACATGCAGCGCGGAGGCGGCATTCGGGCAGAGTGTGTTTGACATGGCGAAGACTCCTGACGCGGGAAGCGATGCCGCGCGCTATGCGCGCCACGCCAGCGCCAGGACGGCACGCAGGTCGGCTTCGGTCGTGATCGGGCGGAGGTTGTTGCGCGTGACCATTGGATGGGCGAGCGCGGGGCCGATCATGTCGTCCACCTGCGCGCGCGTGAGGCCGAGATCGTCCAGCGTGGTCGGCATGCCGAGCGTCACCAGCAGGTCGTGCAGGATGTCATGGAACGGCTGGCCCGGCCGGCCCAGCGCGGCGCGCACGCGGTCGTGCTGGGGCGTGGCCCATCCTTCCAGCCACCTGGCCTGGGCGAGCATCAGCACGCACGCCGCGTCGCTGTGCGCCACGCCACCGTAGGGGCCGATGATGTGCACCATCCAGTGGCTGAAGCCGTGCGGCACCGACATCTGGCCCATCCCGGTGTACCACGTTGCCAGCTGGCATTGCGTGAACGCTTCCGGTCCGGTCGCGTCGCCGAGCCGGGGCAGGTTCTCCACGTAGAGCGGGATGGCGCGCTCGGCCAGCAGGCTGGCAAACGGGTGAGGCGACGAGGAACACGCGGTGTTGATCGCATGGTCCAGCCCGCGGATGCCGGTGGACTGCAGCAGGCGCGTGGGTGTCTGCCGCAACAGCGCCGGGTCGTAGAGGATGGCCTGTGGAGAGCCGTCCGGCACCACGAAGCGCGCTTTCAGGCGGGTTTCGTCGTCGATCGGCGTGCTGACGGGCGTCCACTCCGATGTGGCTAGCGTGGTGGGGATCGCGATCTGCCGGATGCGGGCCGGCGCGCGGGATGTCGTCAGCATCTCGGTGCCGTCCTCCGACAGGACGAATTGCAGGTCGAGCAGGCTGGCACGATCGTAGGCGTTCTCGGAGATGCAGAGTTGCATCGCCTTGCACATGTCCATGACGGACCCGCCGCCGACCGAAACGATCACGTCCGCGCGCGCGTCGCGTGCCTGCGTTGCCGCCTTCAGGACGTTGGAGAGCGGCGAATGCTCGCCGACATCGTCGGTCAGCCCGACCAGCCGCTCCCCGAGCGCTTGCCTGAGTTGATCGATGAAGCGGGTTTTCGTGTGGATCGACCGGGAGCAGACGACGAAGACGCGTTGATATCCGAACAGCGACAGCACATCGGGCAAGGCGGCGGCTGCCGAGACATTGTGGAAGACCCTCTCGTGCCCGGTGAACCGGTAGCGGTGGGGTGTCTGTGTGAGGCTTTCCATTTGGCTTCCTGAGGCTTCCTGAGAATCGAATTCCACGCTCTGCGGTGGCGTGGACAGGTAGCCGGATGATGGCGCGCGGCGCGCGGACGGAAAACCAGTCATTGGCGAGGCCGCCATCGCGGATGGCGATGGCAGCGCACAGGCAGCGGGCGCCGCAACGAATCGGCGCCGGAGACGTATCAGTCGCCCGGGGCGTCGGCGTCTCGGTCGCTCTCGCTGTCGCCGTCTGCCGCAGGGCATCCCATCACGCGCGCGAGCAACGGCCATCGCTTTGCCGCCGCGGCCGCCTCCACGTCGTCCTGCTGGTCGAAGTAGCGCTGCGCGTCGAAGCCTTCCACCCGCTGTGCCAGCACGTCGATATCGCTGTAGGCGATGGCGATCTTGCGCGCGGTTGGCGGCCGGATCATTTCTGCTCCACCCAGACGCCGTCGGGCGTGTGAATGACGTAGCCGTTGGTCCGCTTCATCGTCACGGTGCCTTCGTTCTCCCCGACCATCTGCGTCTGCGGCAGGTCCTCGGCGTAGTGCGCCAGCGCCGGCGCGCCCTGCCGGAAGGGGCTGTCCGCGACGAGGTTGAATACCAGCTGGGACAGCGCAAGGAAGCTTGACGGCGCCTCGATGGACACCGGGTCGGTCGTGGCCGTGGTGGGCAGGCCGATCAGCTTGACGCCGACCGGCACGTGGATGATGTGGGGCGTGGGAATCTCGCGCAGGCCGGAGATCTGGTTCTGGTCGCCACGCAGCGCGGCGCCGTGCTCGGGCACAAAGACCACCACGGCCTTGCGCCCCGATTTGCTGATCGTCTCGATGATCTTGTCGACGTCGCCGAGCAGCATTCCCAGCCGCAGCGGATAGGATTCCAGGCTGGTCAGCCGCTTGCCGGGCAGCCGGTTGCCGTCGTGTAGCGTGACCGTGTTGTAGTACAGCGCCACGGGGCCCTTGTTCTGGGTGAGCCGCTGCCTGTACCAGTGGTCGAACGTCGCGAAGTCGCTCAGCACCGGCGAATCGTCGAAGGCGCGCATGGCCACCGGCACGCCATCGGTCGGCTCCGGTTTCAGGCCCGGCGCGCCGATCTCCGTTTCGACCACGGTGTGGAAATTGTCGAAGCGCCCGTCGTGGTTCATCAGGATATGCGGCCCGAAGCCGGCCTGCGCCAGCGCCTGGAACAGGTGGCACTCGTCCGGGGCGGGACTGTAGAGGTCCTGATGGGCCTGCTGGCCGCAAGAGGCGCGCAGCAGCCGGATCGCCGCCGGACCGCTGTAGCTTGCCGCCGAGCTGAAATTCTTGAAGAGGTAGTCGAATCGCGACAGCAGGGGATGGTTGAGCGCCTTGGCGGCATCCAGGTCGTCCCAGGACAGCGAGCAGATATGCAGCACGATGATGTCGAACTGCGCATCCGGGCTGGCGGTGAGCGGCGCGACGGTGGCGGTGCGCTGCGCCTCCTGCTCGCGGAACGCGGCAAGAATGGCGTCGTAGCTGTTGGTGGCCTCGATATTGGCGCGCGGCGTATCGGCCGCGCGTGCGGTCATCTGGTTGAGGCGCGTGGCGGGATTGCCGACACCCACGCCATACCAGAACGGCATCGCAACCAGCGCGATCAGCACGAGCGTGGTGACGCGCAGCCAGCGATTGACGAGCCAGTAGGCGATCAGCACCACGATGATGGCCACCACCATCTGCAGCGAGATCAGGCGCTGCGCCAGTTCCAGCAGGTACGCCGGGGTGAATGCCTGGATGTTCGAGAACTGCGAGACCACGCGCGCGAACGGCGGCAGCGTGGATTCGCGCCAGGCCAGCGCGGCCCCCACGATGATGGCCAGCACCTGGCGCAGCACGCGCAGGTAGCGCGTCTCCATCGGCACCACCAGCAACAGCGCGAGCGCGATATTGAACAGCCATTGCGGGTGCAGCTGCCCGGTGTGGAACAGGTAGAGCTTGGCGAGGAAGTAGAGGTTCCAGAGTCCCATGGCGTTGTGCTGGCTCAGGGTCGGCGGGGCTGGCGCCGCGTGATGATGAGGTCGACGGCGTCCATGAACGCGTCGTAGAGGCGCAGCAGGCCCTGGTATCCCATCTCGATGACCTCCTTCAGGCTGCGCAGCGGCGCGTCGGCACGTTCGTCGTCGAGCCAGTCGATCCACGCGTCGGCGCGGCCGAACGTGCATTGGATCAACTGGGTCTCGCGCTCCATGCTCAGGTCGTCCATGCGCACGCCCAGGTGACGGTTGACATTGCGCGTGACCACCGCCGGGAAATGATAGGTGCGGGTGCCGCGCGACAGGCAGACGCCGACGTGTGCGCCTTCCTCGAGCGGCACGTCGACGGGCAGCACCATGCCCAGCCCGCCGATCGAGTAGTTCTCCGTCTTGCACGCGAGCGTGGTGCCGTCGGGCAGCAGCAGCGTGGCCGGCACGCGCATCGGGATGCGATGGGAAATGCGGACCTGCCGCGCTTCCCGGGCCACCCCGACCGCCGCGCCGAGCATGACGAGGTTGGCCAGCGCCCATGCCATGTTCATCAGCACCGTAGCGGGTTCGTTGGTGTCCCCGAACAGCAGGTGGCCCACGCCCAGCACAAGTCCCACCGCGTTGAGGGCCAGCAGCACCACATAGGGCTTGGAGATGGTCCAGTCGAGATAGTCCTCGGCAATCTGGCCGCCCTTGGCCGTGACGTTGAACTTGCCTGCATGCGGGTTGATGATGGCGACGGTCGTCGGCAGCACGATGTACCACGCCAGGACGGACTCGTAGACTTCGGCCCAGAACGAATGGCGGTAGCGCCCTTGCAGGCGTGAGTTGGTGACGTTGGCGACGAACAGGTAGGGCAGCACGTAGGCCATGATCATCAGCGCCGAGGTGTTGATGACGTGCAGGCCGAAGTACAGGTAGGCAATCGGCATGGTCAGGAAGATCAGGCGCGGAATGCCGTAGAAGAAATGCAGCATGGCGTTGCTGTAGCAGAGTCGCTGGAACAGCGTCAGGCCCTTGCCGAACAACGGGTTGTCGACGCGGAAGATCTGCGCCATGCCGCGCGCCCAGCGGATGCGCTGGCCGATGTGGCCCGACAGGCTTTCGGTGGCCAGGCCGGCGGCCTGCACGGTGCGCAGGTAGGCGCTGTTGTAGCCGTGCCGATGCAGCTTCAGCGCGGTATGCGCGTCCTCGGTCACGGTTTCCACGGCGAGCCCGCCGATTTCCAGAAGCGGTGCCCGCTTGATCACCGCGCAGGACCCGCAGAAAAACGTGGCGTTCCAGAAGTCGTTGCCGTCCTGGATCAGTCCGTAGAACAGGCTGCCTTCGTTGGGCACGCGGCGGAACGTATCGAAGTTGCGCTCGAACGGATCGGGCGAGAAGAAATGGTGTGGGGTCTGCACCAGCGCGCATTGCGGATCGGCGAGGAACTCGCCCATCGTCATCTGCAGGAAGGAGCGCGTGGGGATGTGGTCGCAGTCGAAGATGGCGATGTATTCGCCCCCGGTCTTGGGCAGCGCCTGGTTGATGTTGCCGGCCTTGGCATGGCGGTTGTTGTCGCGCGTGATGTAGCCCACGCCGGCCGCCGCCGCGAAATCCCGCATCGCGGGGCGGCGGCCGTCGTCGAGGATGTAGACGCGCAGCTTGTCGGCGGGCCAGTCCATGCTGCGCGCGGCGAATACCGTGGGCTGCACCACACTCAGCGCTTCGTTGTAGGTCGGAATGTAGACGTCGATGGCCGGCCAATCGGCGGGGTCGCCCGGCATGGTGCGCGGCTTGCGATGCAGCGGCCACGCGGTCTGCAGGTAGCCGAGCGCCAGCACGAGCCACGTGTAGCACTCGGCGGCGTACAACAGGTAGCCGACCGCCGCCTCCGTGGCGCTGGAAAACTGCAGCGTCTGCGTGGAGCGCCACCAGATGTAGCGGCCTGCCATCAGCGTCGAGATGGCAATCATCGTGATGGTTGCCAGCCGCCCGGGAATGCGGCGCACGACGAGCAACACCGCCCACACCACCACGAACAGCAACACCTGCCCGGTAAACGACAGCGGCGTGGTGCTGATGGCCACGCCTGTGAGCACGGCGAGCGTGAGCGAGATCGGCAGCGCGAACGGAATCCGGCCGATGCGTGAGGACAGGGCTTCCGCGCCGTGGCCGACGCGATGCCAGTCGGGGCGCGGCAGCCGGGCCACGATCTTGCGGCGCAGCCGTGCCCCCAGGCGCCAGGCCGGCTCCAGCCGCCGGTCAAGCCATCGGCGCAGCCATGACACCTGGGCCGGTGGCGCGGTGTCGTGATGCTTGCGCGGGTCGGCGGCCAGATGATGCCGTGGCTGCGGCGGCCGCACGAACAGCCGCCACAGCCACGCGCCGGCGGTGCGGCGCTTGCCCATGCCCAGCCGGGCAATTGCGCGCTGGTGGATCCACAGGGCCCAGAGCGCGGGGATGTCCGGCTTGCCGGGGCGTGGTGGCTGGAAGAACACGCGCAGCAACCACATGCCGCCGTGGGCGGGCGCGCGGATGCCCAGTGCGTGCGCGAGCGCGGCCTGCCTCGCCGCCATCCAGCGTCTGAGGTTTGCCATCACGGTTGCGCTCCTTGTGGATTGGCGTCGATCCACGCGGACAGCCACGAGGCCAGCCCGTTGAGGTCATGCGCGGCTTGCGAATGCGGCGTGCTGCGGCAGAAGCTCTGGCCCTGAGCGAAGGCTTCCGCCACGCCGCTGTCCTCATGCACGTGGTAGGGCAGCAGGGCCTGGCCGAGCGTGGCGTGGAGCATCGTCACGATATCGGCATGAAGCTGGCGCGCCGGCTGCAACCGCGTGGCAACGTAGATGCAGGGGCGGCCCAGTGTCGCCAATGCATCGCCCAGTCGACGCAGCGTCAGGCATACCTCAGGCTGCGCGGGCATGAGCGCGAGCACGAGGTCCGCAGCGGTGATGGCCTGGCTCGCATGAGCCGACGGCCACGGTGCGGTGTCGATCAGGGCCACGCCGCGTGCGGGCAGGTCCACCTGCGCGAGCAGGCCGCGCAGCCACTCCGGGCCGGCGTGGAGCAGCGCTCGCGTGGGGTCGTCCTGCCGGGGCTCTCCCCACGGGACGAACAGCACGCCATCATCGCTGCGCTGCCCGGCCTCCGCCCAGGCGCCGGATGGCGAGGTGCCGAGGTGCCCGGACAGGCCGTCGCGTGCCGGCAGGCGCATGCCGAAGTGAAAACCGAGCACGTTGCGCGGATCGCATTCGAGGGCGAGTACGGCGTGTCCTCGTCCCGTCAGCAGCGATGCGAGCGCGGCCGTGACCGTGCTGCGCCCGGCGCCGCCGGTGGTGGAGACGATGGCGATGGTCCTCATCGGCGGCCCCCGTCGTGCAGACGCTTGCCGCGAATCACCACGGCCTCCAGTTGCGGCGGCAGCCGCACCGCGCGCCGTGGGCGTGGTGCGGACCAGCGCGGCAGCCAGCGCAGCAGATGGAAGCGCCAGGTCAGCCACGCCAGCGGCGCCGCCAGGATCAGTCCCCAGATGAAGTAGCCAAGGAAGATGGACATGGTGGATCAATCCTGTCGTTTGAGCGGCACCGCATGCCGTTGCGGCTCGGCACGCGGCGTGGCATTGGCGGCGCGACGGCCGGGGCGCAGCGAAAGCGGTTCGGCGGCGGTTGCCGTTAGCGCGTCGGCGATGGCCGGCGCGTCCGTGGGCGCTTGCGTGGGCACGTGCGTAGGCAATGGGCCGGTCCCCCCCACAGGCGCTGGCGCAGGCGTCTCGTGATGCAGCGCGAGCCAGCTGGCGTAGTCCGGTGGTGGTTGCGCCACGATCTCCGCTTCCAGCATGCCCAGCGTCGCGGCAATGGACTCGGCGTCGCCGCAGCGGAGGTCGCCCTGGAACAGGTCCGCCAACGGTCGCTGGAACACGCGGCGGCATACGGCATCGACGTCGTCCATCCGGCAGGCAAAGAAGAATGCGTAGAGGCTGTCGCTGCCCGCCGTGCAGAGATCGCCGGCGCGATTCATCCGGCACGCATGCAAGGCGTCGACGTGAGCTACCTCGGGCAGCAACGGGAGCTGCAACAGCACATGAGGCAGGCGGATCAGGCGGCTGCGCTCGACGGCATCGCGCACCAGTGCGAGGAACGTGGAGGCCGTCACGTAGCCACTGGCGGTAGTGGTGAGCACCGCCGACAGCGCGCTGCGATAGTCCGCCAGGATCGGACGCGAGAACACCTGGCCCTGCAGGCCTTCGATCATCGCCTGCATGCGGGCGAAGGGCGTGCGCTGCGCCACCACCAGATTGGCGCCGAGGTTGAGCATCAGCAGCTCGTATTGCTGCCGCATGGCTTCCCGGTCTTCGCGCACGACGATCTTCAGTGCCCGCCCACCGCCGCGCCGCAGCCGGTGTACCTGCTCGGCCAGCAATTCCAGGTCACGGCTGCCACCATAGCGCAGGATCACGGTGGCGGCCACGGCCTTGCCGGCGCTGGCCACCGCGGCCTCGTTGCTGTCCACCACGCGCCAGTGTTCCGGGATCCAGCGCTCGCGCAATACCGCGTCCCGGCTGATGATCACGCTTTGCTCGTCGGGGGCGAGCATGCCGGCTTCCTCGATCGCATCCGTGAAGGTCTCGGCCGCAACCATCAGCCGATGCTCGTGCGGGGCAAAACGCAGCCGCACGATTTCCCCGGCAACCACTGCCTGGTTGTCGCGCCAGAACGCCACTTCCCACGTGTACTGCCCTTGCGCCTGCGAGAGCTGGACGGCGCCGGCAAACCGGCCATGGAATCCCTGCAGGTCGGGTGCGGACTGGCCGTCTGCCGTGGCGGGCGGGGCCAGCACCAGCAGCACGCCGCATCGCTGCTGCGCGCACCAGTCCGCCAGCCGTGCGCCTTCGCGCGCGAGCGTCGCGGCATCGTGCCACGCGAAGAACGCTTGCGCGCCTTCGATCAGGAACATGCTGCCCTGCGCGCCGCATTGATCGACCACCGCCTGCAGCGCCTCCATCAGCGCGTCGGCGCCGGCCCGGTCCGGTTGAGGACGCAGCGCGCACAGGTTGGCGCGGGCGTGCAGGGCGCGGTTCACATCGATATCGAGCCCGTGCTCGCGCAGCGCCGTGGCGATGGATTCGGTGTCACGCGCGGAGAGCACCGTGGCCGGCCCACGCAAGGCGGATGCCGCGGTCTGCCAGAACAGCGCGTCGCGTGCCGGCGATGGCTCGGCATAGATGACATGCGCGCGGCCCGGTGCCAGCGCGGCCAGTGCTGGCGACAGCCCTTCGATGGCCAGCGTCGTGCGTGCCTGCAACCGGCTGAACAGCGCCGCGCGCGGGGAGGATGGGGGATTGCGGTCGAGGTCGTTCATCACGGCGCTCAGTAGGTGGAGTAGGGCCGCACCGGCGTGGGCGGAAATGGCACGGGGTCCTGTTGCCGGTCGAACAGGTAGCGTATCCAGGCCATCGCGCGGTTTGGCGCATAGTCGCGCGAGCGGTCGATCTGGAACCCCGCGCCAGCCACCCAGCGTGGCGCAAACGTGTATTCGATCGTGGCCCCCAGCGTGTAGCTGAAGCCGCCGCCGGAGCCGCCGCCATGGACCGGGTTGCCGGCCAGCTGCTGCAGGTCCGGGCGGGTCGGGTAGAACGGCGCCGGGTCCTCGTAGGTGAAGGACCAGCCTGCCGAGCCCTGAAAACGCCACGACAGCTTCTGGCGCCGCCCGGTCCAGTCCAGGGGGATGCCGAACGACAGGTAGCGCTGCGGGCTGTAGTAGCCGCCGTGGCCAAACGTGTAGAAGCGCTGGTTGTCGGAGTAGTGCCAGTAGTTGAGCACCAGCCCGCTGGTGACGCGCTGGTTGCGTTGCGCCCAGACCGGGTAGTCGAATCCCGTGCGCACGGTCACCTCGTGGTTGGTCACGACATTGTGACCAGTGTAGAGGCCGGCACCGACGTCCGCAAACACGCCGGCGCGGCCAATATCGCGCGCATAGCGCAGATGAATGCCGTTGCGCACGATGCCGCCCCAGGTCTCGCCGGTCACCGGGTCCGTCGCGCCCGCATAGGAAATCAGGGAGCTGGTGACGGCGCGCCGCGACACATCGACACTTGCCGATGCCGGGCCCAGTTCCGCGCGGTAGCGGATGCCGCCAACGACGGTCTGCTCGGTGAAGCCGAGTGGCGTGGTGCCGACGTCTGCCCGCCAGCTGTTGTACGCCCCGTCATATTCATAGCCCGCGGCAAGCGCCACGCCACGGTCGTGTTGCTGGCTCGGCGAGAGGCCCGCATTGCCCAGCGCGGCGATCTTGCCGAATTCCGATGCCGCGGACAGCCGGTTCGCCGGGAGCGCGCCGGCATCGAGCAGCACGGTATCGGCGTGGAAGAACATATGCCCTGTATAGCCGTGCGGAATCCGCACATAGAGCGGGATTTCGGTCGCATGGAGCTTTGAGATGCCCTCGTCACCGGACTTGTTCGACTGCATGACGGCCGTCGCCACTTGTCCCTGCCGCCGTGATTCCAGCCCGCGCAGCGCGCGTCCGGCCGGCGTGCCCTCCGGCCCCGCCAGCAGGCTCTCGCGTTGCTCCTGTTCCTGCGCCGTGCGGTACAGCGCAGCCGCATCATTGAAGCTGCCGCGTGATTGCGCGATGCGGCCGCGCTGCACGGTGACGTCGGAACGATCGGGATAGCGCCGCGCCAGATCGTCCACGACGGCGCTGGCTTCGTCCTCGTGGCGCATCGCGGTAAAGCGGCGCGCCACGGCCAGCCGCGTATCGATATCGTCGTCCGCGGTGTCGGCCAGCACGGTGCGGACGAGGTCGAGCGCCTCGTCTTCGTGCCCCGTGCGCTCCAGCATGCGGGCCAGCGTGAGCCGCGCGCCGGCGTCCTCCGGCTGCGTGGCGAGCACCGCGCGGGCCGCCTGCGCGGCGCCGTTGTAGTCACCGCCCGCTTCGCGCAGGTCGGCCAGCGTGAGCAGCCATCGGCGGTCGGTCTGTTGCGCGGCGGGCACGGCATACAGCGTCTGCCGCGCGCCGCCGAGATCGCCTGCCGCAATTTGCCGGTCGGTACGGCGCAGGGCCAGACGCAGCGACTGGTCGTCGAAGGCGGCGCGTTGTTCCTCGGTGATGCCGGGCATGGCGCGCGATTCGGTGATCCAGTCACGCAGCGCATCGTCGCGGTTCGCGGCGGCCAGCAGTTCGCCGTAGCGCAGGCGGATGTCGAGATGGGGATCGGCGGGATGGGCCGCCAGCCAGCCACTCACTAGTTTCAAACCGGTGTCCGGCTCGCCCAGCGCGATCCACTCGCGACCGATCGAGGCCAGCATGTGCGGATCGTCCTTTGCCTCGGAGGCGGCCTGCTGCAGCAAGGCGCGGGCGTCCGCATCGCGGCCCTCCGCGAGCAGGCGCCGCGCATCGCGCAACAGCCGCTGCGCGGACAGGTTGCTCGCCAGGTTGCGCATGCCATCGGAACGTTCGGCCTGGGGCACGGCGGCAAGCACCTCGCTGGCTGCGTCGATGTCATCGAGCGAATTGAGATACAGCGCGGTGGCGTAGCGCATTTCGCTGGAAGGCGCCACCGCGAGCCCGTCTTCCATCACGGTCCGTCCCAGCGCCGGCAGGGCCAGATCCCGATACAGGCGCGCCAGCGTGAAGCGAGTCCACGGCGCGTCCGGTGCCAGCCGGATCGATTCCTCGAGCCGCGCCATCGCCTGGCTGCGCTCCTGCTGCGTGAGCAGCTGTTCCGCCTGAACGGACAGCAGGTCGGCGCGCAGTTGTCGCAACTCGCTTGCCGATCCCGCCGTGCCACCCATGCGCTTTTCCGTGCTGGCGATCAGCGGGCCGATTTCGTCGACACGCTGCAGGTCCTGCAACAACTTCACCAGCGTGCGCAGCGCGCCCAGATCGGGCTGCGGCCGCGCGATCATGGCGCGCAGCAGCGTCTCCGCTTCCGGCGCCTTGTTCTGCGCGATCAGCGCGTCGGCCAGGATCGATTGCGCGCTCGCATTGTCCGGTTGCAGGGCCAGCGCCTGTCGCGCCAGCGCTTCCGCCTGCGCCGGCTTGCCTTGCGCGTTGGCCTCGCGTGCCTTGGCCACCGTGCCCCAGAACGTGGCCGTGCCCATCAGGCTGCGCCATTTGTTCCGGTTGTCGGGGTCGAGCTCCATGGCACGCGCGAACAGTTCGCGGGCCTCGTCGTGGCGGCCCTGGCGCAGCCGCACCAGACCCAGGCCGCCGATCACCTCGGCATCGTCGCGCCGCTTGCGATAGGCGTTCTGCAAGGCGATATCGGCGTCGCCCAGCTGGCCGCGCTCCAGCTGGGCCAGCCCGCGCTGCCGCGCCTGATAGGCCGGATCGGCCTCCAGCCGCCGCTGCGCTTCCACCTTCTGGCCCAGGCTGGCCAGCGTTTCCTGCGCCACGGTGTCGTCCGGGACTTCCTTCAGGTAGCGCTCGAACCAGCGGTAGTAGGCGGGATCATCGTTCACGCCATAGAGCGTGCGCCGCCAGATATCGAGCGCTGTCTTGCGATCGCCATCCGGTCGCTGGGTGATGCGATAGAGGATGTCGAGCCCTTCCTCGCGGGTGGCGGCGCGATCCGTGAGCAGGCTGGCCAGGGCCATGGCGAGGCGCAGGTCATCGGGGTCCTGTCGCGCGCGTCGGCGCAACTCGGCGATGGCGCGCGTGCGGCCTGCGGGCGTGCCGGCGAGGATACGGTAGTAGTCGCCCGCCAGCTCGCCGCCGGGGGCGCCGCGCGGAAACAGGGCCTCCAGCCGCGCCGCCGCTTCCTCGGACTTGCCGCTGCGCGCGAGCAGGCGCACGGTGGCCATCTCGCGCTTGTCCCGCGTGGCGATGCGATAGGCGTCCTCGAGTTCCAGCGTTGCCGGCCCGCCGGGATCGCGCTCGCGCATCCTGCGCAGGATCTTTTCCGCTTCGACGGGCCGGTTCGAGCGGATTTCGATCAGGCCGAGCATCTTGAGGGCCTCCGGCTGCCGGGGATCGATCAGCAGCGCCTTCTCCAGGATGCCGCGCGCCATGTCCGCGCGGTTCTTCGCTTCCCACATGCGCGCCGCCGACAGCAGTTGCGTCATCTCGGCGGAGGGCGCTGCGCGGGGCGCCGAGGCGGCCGGCTGGCCGAGGGTGGGCTGGGTCGCGGCACTGGCCAGCAACAGCGCCAGCGTGGGGGCTAGCGCGTGGCGGGGCATGTCGAATCCCAGGCTGGTATCAACGTGCCGTCCGCGTCGAAACGATAGTGGCCGGAGAGGAAGCCCATGCCGAACAGGGCAAGCACCTGGCTGTAATAGCCCAGCGGCGCCTGTGCCGCCAGGGCGCGCATGCGCTCCACCTGCGCGCGTGCCGCATCGGTGTGGCCGAGCGCGGCGAGATAGGGCGCGACGGCCGCGGAGTAGCCCGCGTTGCCGGCATTGGGCCCGGCTGCGCCGGTTTCGGTGTTGACGCGTTCCGGCGGATGGCCGTGGGCCAGCACATAGTCGGCGAGTGGCCGGAACGTGTGCAGGACCGTGGTGCGCAGCGGGTCGCGCGGCGACATGATGCCTGCCCACAGGTAGACACGGATCGCGTTGTAGGCGCTCTCGCCCCCGGTTGCCTTGTCGGGGCGGAAGCCGCGTCCCTTGTGATATTCGACCCAGTCCGGCGAGAAGCCGCGCGGGGCCGTATCGACGATCAGCCTGGCGGACGAATCCACCATCGCCTTCCACGCGCTGTCTTCCGACAAGACCACGGCCAGCCGGCGCATCACGGGCAGCGGCACGTAGCTTGGGTTCAGGCGCCACGTGTCGGGGGCCAGCCGGAAGCCGACCGGGCCGGGCAATACCGTACGGCCGAGGCCCGGCAGGACGGCGGTTTCCTCGTGCAGCACGCGCCGCGCCACCAGCGTGCCCAGCGCCGTGAAACGGCGTTCCTTCCAGAGCCGGCCCGCTTCCAGCAGCGTGTAGGCGATCCACAGGTCGGCATCGGACGCCGGATTGGCATCGATCACGCCCCAGGTGCCCGCGTCGGGGCCTTCCGTGCGCCGGCCCCAGATCCATGCGGGCAGATGGGCGCTGAGGTCGCCGCGCGCGAGATTGTTTTCGGTCCAGCCCAGCAGCTTGTCGAAGGTCGCCCGGTCATTGGCGACCAGCGCGAAGAACAGCGCATAGGCTTGTCCTTCGGACACGGTGGCCTGGCGTTCGGTGCTCGCGTCGATGACCCGTCCGTCCTGGCTGACGGTGGTGCGCTTGAACGCATCCCAGTCGGGCCACGGACACGTTGCCGCGCTGGCGGGCAGCGCGATGCCGGCAAGCATGCAGGCCGATAGCAAGGGAAGCAGCGTGCGGAAAAGCGAGCGGAACAGTGGACCGGGCAGCGAGAAGGCCGGGGCTGGCCACCGGACCCGCCGGCGGGCCCACTGACGGACGAGGCAGGGCAGGGCCCGCCGCATGTCAGCCTCCGGTGCGGCGCGCCGCAAGCCTGCCAAGTGCCCAGAACAGCGTCAGCGCGACCATCAGTCCGGCCAGGATGCCGGCGATGGCCAGCAACGCCGGATGCGCCGACATCCTGATCCAGGCGCGCGCATACCAGGGCAGGTTGCCCACGTAATAGCGGTCGCCAAGCCGCAAGCCTTCGACCTCGCGCTGCCGCACCACGGTGATGTCGCCGCGAACCTGCGCGACCCTGCCCGGGTCTTCCAGCACGTCGAGCACGTCACGGACGTGGTCCGCGCTGGTGGCGGTGATGGCCACCACGCTGCGGCGTTCCGCGTAGGGGGACTCGAAGCCGATGAGCGCGGCCAGCGGACCGTCCGCGGTCAGGATGGCCCGGCCTGCCGGGGATACCGCGTCTTCCTCGGCGCCTGCGAGCCAGTTGGACCACGCGCCGGAGCGCTGGTCGCGCAAGGCGATCTCGGTGCGGCCCTGTGCGATCAGCAGCGGCAGCGACTTGCCCCAGCTGGCCAGGATCTGCCCGGCGCTGCCGGTGCCGATCAACAGCAGATTGCGCTCCTTGACGCTGTCGATGGACCCGGCCGAGGCGACCATCACGCGCAGCGCCGGCAGCCCGGTCCACTTGCCCATATGCCCCAGCAGCGTGAGCAGCGCTTCCTCGTCCATCGTGCCCGGCGCATCGGGCATCACGACGGCCGTGTCGGCCAGGTCGGCCAGCCGCGTGAACGGGTAGCCGCTGTTGGCGAAGAACGCCAGGTTGGGCAGCGCCGCGTAGTGCGAAAAGCCGCTGAAATCGATCGACGAGTCCGGGTCCACCGCCGCGCGCGCCACGCTGGTCACGCCGGACGCGCACAGGCTGGTCTTTTGCGAATCGATCTGGAAGCGGATCTGCATCTGGTTGTTGCTGCCCACGCGGAACGCCGGTATCAGGATCTCGCTGCTGGTGCTTGCGCTGCTGCCCGACAGCAGCGGCACGCTGACCAGGTTTTCTTCCGTCTGCGACGCGAGCGGCTTGAGCCGGTATGACCGCACGAGCTGCTCGTTGATGTCCACGCTGACCACCGAATCGTTGTAGGTGGATGGCGCGGTGTAGAGGTACTTCACGTTGAGCGGCACGGCGCGGTCGTTCCAGCCGAACAGATCGGCCGGCACGCGCAGGTTGACGCGGATGACGTCGGGGTTGTTGCCGGCGACCTGCAATTGCTGCGGATCGGTCACCAGTTCCCTGAACAGCACGGGCCGGTCGACGGGCGCCCAGGCCGGGGCGTCATAGGGCTTGCGCGGCTTGCCCAGTTCCACGGCCTGCACGGCTGCGCGGTTGCCGGCCATCGCGGCCTTGCCGAGCACCAGGGCGTTGGCGGCGATCTGCAGCTCCTGCGCGTTGCGCCCGGCCAGGACCAGCAGCTTGCGCGCGGGATTGGCGGGGTTGGGCATCACGCTGACCGATGCGCCGGTGATGTCCGGCAGGGAGAGGTCGGCCGGCATGGCGCCCGGTGTGGCGAGGACGATGGCGTGCGCATCGGCGGGCGCGGTGCGGCTGACTGGGAAGCGCATCTCGCGGTAGCTGGCCAGCGCGCCGAGCCACGACGCCACCACGCCGGCGGCGCGCAGCGTGGCCGCGTCCGCGTTGGCGGGCAGCACGAAGGGCACCGTGACGCGGCGGTTGTCGCGGCGGTCGAAGAATGGGGCGGGCAGCAGCGCGAGGTTATCGGGCAGCGTGACGGATGCCTTGGTGAGCGCGAGCGTGCTGGTCGGGCTGATATCGGCCCACAGGCTCGAGTGATACGGGTCTTCGCAGTGATCGAGTGTGTAGTGCGCGATCAGCTGGAGGTTGATGCGATTGAAGTCGGTGAAGAAGCGCGGATCGAGATCGATCTCGCGCGTGATCTGCTGGCCGGCGCGTTCCTTTTCCAGCGGCAGCGTCGCCACCACCTCGTCGTTCAGCCTGACCTTCAGGTGCGAGAGCGGGTAGACCAGCGAAGGGGAATACGTAAAGACCAGCCTGAGCTTTGCGGCGGTCACCACTTCATCGAGGCGCACGCCGACATTGATCGTGCGGTCGGGGTCGACGCCGCGCAGCGCGATCGGATGATCCGCGCCCATCTGGCTGAACGTGAGGACTTGCGTGCGGCCGACGGGAGCGGCCGCGGTTGTGGTGGGATTGGGAAGGTTGGCGACGTTGGCGACGTTGGCGATGGGGGCCGGGGCGGGGCCACGTTGCGCGGGATCGGCGGATTGCGCGATGGCGACGGCAGGGACGGCGGCCATCAGCAGTACGGCCAACCGGGTGCAACCACATCTCAGGCCTGACACGAGAACAGTCATATCGGTAGCACTGTGGAGGTGGGCGCAGCAGCAACATCGCACTCGATGCGTGCGCCAGCGTACGGAACGTACTGCGTGGCCAATATAGCACGCTGATTTCGCGTCGCGAATCGGCAACGTCACATGCGGAGGCGATCTAAAAAAAATTCAACAGGACCGCTCCGCGCGTCGAAGACGCTTAAGTCAGCCGCCTCGACGAGGCGGCTGGTGACGCTACGGCGCCGTGCCCGCGAAGCGGTCCGTCGCGGCGATGAGTTGATCCAGGATGCCCGGCTCGGTCCATGCGTGGCCGGCGCCTTCGATCAGATGGAAGTCCGCGTCCGGCCATGCCTGATGCAGCGCATAGGCGTAGCGCACCGGGCAGGGCATGTCGTAGCGGCCGTGCACGATCACGCCGGGAATGCCGGCCAGGCGATGGGCGTCGCGCAGCAACTGGCCGTCTTCCAGCCAGCAGCGATGCGTGAAGTAGTGGTTTTCCAGCCGGGCGAAGGCCAGCGCGAAGTGGCTGTCGGCATGCTTGGCGCTGTTGGCGGGGTCGGGCAGCAAGGTGATGGTTTCCCCTTCCCAGACGCTCCACGCCTGGGCGGCCTCGCGCTGTTTTTCCTCATCGCTGCCGGTCAGCAACTTGCGATAGGCGGCCATCATGTTGCCGCGCTCGGCCTCCGGAACGGGGGCCTGGAAGCGGGCCCACTTCTCGGGGAACATCTCCGACACCCCATATTGGTAATACCAGTCCAGCTCCGCCTGGGACACGGTGTACACGCCACGCAGCACCAGCTCGCTGGTGTGCGCCGGATATTTCTGCGCGTAGGCGAGCGCCAGCGTGGAACCCCATGAGCCGCCGAACACGAGCCAGCGTTCCACACCGGCCAGCTTGCGCAGGCGTTCGATGTCTTCCACCAGATGCCATGTGGTGTTGGCCTCCAGGCCGGCGTGCGGCGTGGAGCGGCCGCAGCCGCGCTGGTCGAACAGCATGACATCGTAGCGAGCGGGATCGAACAGGCGCCGGTGATCGGCGGAGATGCCGCCGCCCGGGCCGCCATGCAGGAATAGCGCGGGCTTGGCGCCCGGCGTGCCGACGCGTTCGTAGTAGACGACGTGACCGTCGCCCACATCGATCGTGCCGGTTTCATAGGGTTCGATGGCGGAATAGAGCGCGCGCAGTGCTGGCATGGATCAGGCTCCGGAAGGGATGTGGAGCCTGAGTGTAGCGCGGCGGACAGCCATCCCGGCCCATGCGCCCGCTACGCGAGGTGCGCGCCGAATCCGCTTTGCCCCGGCGCGATGTCCGAGCGCAGCGTGAGTGCGGGGATCTCGTAGTCCCCGGCATTCTGGCGGCGGAACGGAATCGGCGTGGTGCCGAACAGGTTGTCGAGACGCTCGCCCAGTGCATCGCGGGTGGCGGGGAAGGATGCCTCGTCGATGCGGTGGGTCCGGTAGACCACGAACGGCGGCAGCACGTCGAAGCCGGGGTAGTACAGGATGCCGTGATGGATCGGGAACAGGATGTCCTCCATCGGGCCGTTGATGCCGCGCGGGCTGTAGTGCGATTCCCATCCGCCCGCCGTGACCATCAGCATCGCGCGTTTGCCCGCGAGCGTGCCTTCGCCATAACGGTCGCCCCAGTGCGCCTCGGAGTGTTCGCCCACGCCATACGCGAAGCCGTAGGCATAGACGCGTTCCACCCAGCCTTTCAGGATCGCCGGCATCGAGAACCACCACAGGGGGAATTGCAGGATGACCGCATCCGCCCAGCGCAGCTTGTCCTGTTCGCGCGCGATGTCCGGACTCTGCAGGCCATTCTCGAACGCGTGCAGGGAGTCCAGGGCGGGGTCGAAGCGCTCGCCGGCCCGCTGGCGCAGACTGTCGTCGGCATCGATGGCGGCTTTCCAGTTCATTGCGTACAAGTCCGATACCTGGACCACGTGTCCCGCGGCCTCGAGGCGCTGGATCGTGAAGTCCCTGAGCGCGCCGTTGAGCGAACGGGGTTCGGGATGGGCGTAGACGAGAAGAATATTCATGACCGAGAACTCCGGATGTCGGGAAGGAAGAGAGTAGGAACAGGGTAGGGTTTGGTCAGGTATATTGGAAATGAATTTCCAATATTGCAGGTATTGCCATGAATAATCTCCGCAGGCTGGATCTCAACCTGCTGGTCACGCTGGATGTCCTGCTCTCGGAACACAATGTGACCCGTGCGGCGCAGCGGCTGAACTTGTCCCAGCCATCGGTCAGCGTCCACCTCGCCAAGCTGCGGGACATCCTGGGGGATCCGCTGTTGTTGCCCGGGCCACGCGGCATGCGCCCGACGGCGCGGGCGGAAGCCTTGCGCGAACCGCTGCGGCTGGCACTGGAAGCGCTTGAACTTGCGGTGTCGCCCGCGACGCCGTTCGATCCGGCCGGGGCCAGTCACACCTGGAGGATTGCCGCGACTGACTACGTCGAGTCAACGGTGCTGCTGCCCGCGCTGGGCACGTTGCGCACCGCGGCGCCCGGCACGCGGCTGGCCGTGCTGGAACTCGCGCCGCCACGCATCGCCAGGCAGCTGGAGCGGGGCGATCTGGATCTGGCCTTTCATACCAGCGCGGACGCGCCGTCCGGGCTGCGTCACCGGCCGCTGTTCACGGAGCAATATGTGCTGGTGGGCCGCGCCGGCCACCCTCGCCTGAAAAGACGGCCCACGCGTGCGCAGTTTTGCGCCCTCGAGCACGTCATCGTGTCGCCGGATGGCGGCGGATTTCGCGGCGTCACCGATGAAGCGCTGGCCGAGGCCGGACTGACGCGCCGCGTCGTGCTATCGGTGCCGCACTTCCTGTTCGTGATGTCGGTCCTCGCGCGCACGGACCTCGTGGCGATGTTGCCCGCGCGCCTGGTGCGGGACACGGATGCGCTGCAAGTGGTCGAGGCCCCCGTCGACGTGGCGGGCTACGAGGTAAGCATGCTCTGGCACGAGCGCTCCCATCGCGACCCCGCCCACCAATGGCTGCGCGAGACCATCGCGGCGTCCGTCTGAGCCGCCTCCCACGGACTCCCACGTATACCCTGAGCCGCAAGGCAGCCGACCGGCCTCTCCCGCCGCACGCCCAGCACCCGCGCGCCCTGGCGGGCGATACCTCGCCGGTATCCAACACATACCCAACAGGTGTTGGACCCTCGGTATGCGGCGTGCCTATTCTCCTCGCCAGACGACGCACGCAAAGCGCGTCACCGTCATCCCGACGCAAGCAGCGGGACCCTTCATGACAGGAGAGAGGCAGTGAGACAGATCGACGTTTGCAATGTGGTGGACCGTTCCACCTTCAGCCGCTTCCATGCGGGCGTGCTGTTCTGGTGCGCGGTGATCATCATCTTCGACGGATACGACCTTGCCATCGCCGGCATCGCGTTGCCGTCGATCATGAAGGACATGGGCGTCTCCGCCACCTCCGCCGGCTTCATGGTCAGCGCGGCGCTGTTCGGCATGATGTTCGGCGCGATCTTCCTGGGCACCGTCGCGGACCGCATTGGCCGGCGCAAGGCGATTGCCATCTGCATCCTGCTGTTCAGCCTGTTCACGGCGGCGGCGGGCCTGACCAGTGATCCCGTGCTGTTCGCGGTCAGCCGCTTCCTGGCGGGACTCGGCATCGGCGGCGTGATGCCCAATGTGGTGGCCCAGATGACCGAGTATTCGCCGCGCAGGCTCCGCGGCACGCTGGTGACGCTGATGTTCAGTGGCTATTCGGTGGGCGGCATGCTTGCCGCGCTGCTGGGCAGGCAGTTGCTGGAGCAGTATGGCTGGCAGTCGGTGTTCATCGCGGCAGGATTGCCGGCCTTGCTGGTCCCGCTGCTGGTGAAGTGGCTGCCGGAGTCGATGTCGTACCTGATCCGCACCGGGCAGGACGCCCCGCTGCGCAAGATCGTGGCCGGGCTCGATCCCGCCTACGTGCATCGCGGCGGCGACCGCTTCGTGCAGCCGCAGGGCGGCGCGGGCGACCGCGCATCGATCCGGCAATTGTTCGAGGACGGACGTGGCCTCAGCACAGGCATGTTCTGGGTGGCATTCTTCATGTGCCTGTTCATGGTCTACGCGTTGAGCTCCTGGCTCACCAAGCTGATGGCATCGGCGGGCTACAGCCTGGGTTCGGCGCTGACGTTCGTACTGGTGCTCAATATCGGCGGCATGATCGGCGCCATCGGGGGCGGCTGGCTGGCGGACCGGTTCAGCATCAAGTACGTGCTGATGGCGATGTATGCGCTGGCCGCCGTGTCGATCGCGCTGCTGGGCTATCCGGTGCCGACGCCGGTGCTGTTCGTGCTCGTCGGTCTTGCGGGCGCGTCGACGATCGGCACGCAGATCGTCACGTATGCATATGCCGGGCAGTTCTATCCGATTGCGGCGCGCTCGACCGGTATCGGCTGGGCGTCAGGCGTCGGCCGCGCGGGCGCCATCATCGCGCCGGTGCTGATCGGTGTGCTGGTCAGCATGGCGCTGCCGCTGGAGCGGAATTTCCTGGCCATCGCGGTGCCGGGCGTCCTGGCGATGCTGGCGGTGGCGTGCATCGATCACCGGCGTTCGGCATCGAGCCTCGCGTCGACGTCACCGGAAATCCCGGTGAAGGCGGGCGCCGTACCCAAGGTCGCCGCGATTCGCGCGTCGCGCGCGGAAGGCTAGGTCCGTCACAGCAGCCACTCGATGGGCAGGATGGAAAGGAACCAGACGCCGAATCGCCCGAACCAGCCCGTGTTGGGTTCGGTATCGTGGCGAACGGTCTCGGTGCCGCGCCGCTCCAGCCAGTAGAGCTCGCCCGTGTCAGAGAGCCGGACCTCGTAGGCGTTCTCGGGCACCGTCGTCGAGAAGGCCGATTCGATGCGGCCCGCGAGTACCGGGCTGGCGATCACAAAGCCCAGTTCGGTGTTCAGGTTGGCGGAGCGCGGGTCGAAGTTGAAGGAGCCCACGAAGACGCGGGCCGCGTCCACCGCAAAGGTCTTTGCATGGAGGCTGGAGCCGGAACTGCCAACAGTGGCGCCCCGCTCTTCGCGCTTGCCGCTGCTGTCGGCTGGCGTGGCGCTGCGGCGCAGTTCGTACAGGTGAACGCCGCCCTCGAGCAGCGCCTTGCGGCGCCGCGCGTAGCCCGAGTGCACGGCAGTGACGTCGGTCGCCTCCCGGGCATTGGTCAGCACGCGCACGGTGACGCCCTGGCCGGCGAGTTCGGTGAACGTCGCGGTGCCGGCCGCCGTGGGGACGAAGTAGGGCGATATCAGGTCCAGTTCGCGCTCGGGCGTGCCGATGATCTCGCGCAACTGGTGGCCAATCAGTGCCTCCTTCGGCGCGGCGCCCAGGATCTTGCCCGGGTCGTCGCTGACGATCCGCGTGGCGGCCCACTCGAACGGCAGGCTGCCATCGAGCATCTGGCGCACCACGGGCAATCCCCGCAGCGCATCCATATAGGCGGCCGCAGCCGGGTCGCGCGCCACGCTGGCGGCCTTGTGCGCCAGTTCGTCGAGGCGGGCGGCGTCGACGGCCCTGACGATGCTGGTCACGGGATAGGCGCTCTCGCTGGCCCAGTAGCGGTCGAAGTCGTGCTCGACATCGGCTGCGACGGGGCCGACGGCCAGCACGTCGAGGTCGGCAAACAGCACGCCGTCGGTGGCGCCGAAGTACTCGTCGCCCACGTTGCGGCCGCCGACGATGGTGGCCTGTGCGTCGACGGTGAAGGACTTGTTGTGCATCCGTCGGTTGAGCCGCCGGAAATCGGTCACGTAGCCGATGGACTTCGGATGCCGCACCACGAACGGATTGAACAGGCGCACTTCGATATTGGGATGTGCGTCAAGCGCCGCGAGCGTTTCGTCGAGCCCGGAAATGCCGTTGTCGTCGAGCAGCAGCCGCACGCGCACGCCGCGGTCGGCGGCCTCATGCAGTGCTTCCAGCAGCAGCGTGCCGGTCAGGTCGTCGCGCCAAATGTAGTACTGCACGTCGAGCGTCCGCTGGGCCGAGCGGGCTGCATGCACGCGTACCGCGAACGCCGCGCGCGCGTCGACCAGCGGATGGATGCCCGACAGGCCCGGATGCGCGTCCAGCGCGGGGGCCAGTACGCGCCCGAGATCGGTATCGCGGGATTGTTCCGTGGTGAGCGCGCGCGTCTCCGCCCGGTTTGCAAGGGGAGGGAGCGCGCAACCGGCCAGCAGGGCGGCGGCGAAGATTGGCGCTATGACGGCGCGCAGCAGGCGACGGAGTGGACCAGGCACAATGCGCATGACGGTTCGGAGGTCTCCGGTTGGCGCGGAAGGTGGCCCGTGTCGGGGCACGTGTCGGGGCCCGAATTGCGGCGAATGAACCGTAATGTTGCCACGGCGGCGTGGCGCCAGGCATTTGCGGTGCGCGGAAGACCTCTCGCGGCTGGGCGCCGGAGTGGCTCTCGCTCCACGCCGGCAACAGGCGGGGCGCGCCGGCCTCCGTTCGGTGCCGCACCGAGCCGGGACAAGTCGCTTACCTATCCTTTGTCGGCGCTCACAGACACTGGAGACTTGCCGATGCACATCAAACGAGCGTTTGCCAGCGGTCCCGGAAGCCAGCCGAAGGCCGATCCCACGTCGGGGGCATTTTGCAGCGCGGCAGCGCTGACGATGTCCCCCAGCCCCATCGATCCGGACTGGCTACACAGCGGCCAGCCCTTGACGCGTTGTGGCGAACACTCGCTCACGTTCGACGGGTTTGCTTCCACCTCCGTCTGGGATTGCACGCGCGGCACGTTCGACTGGCATTACACGGTGGACGAGATCGTCTACATCCTGGAAGGCGAGGTCCGCGTGACCGATGCGCACGGCCGGACGTACACGTTGAAGGCTGGCTCGATCGGCTATTTCCCGGCGCATACCAGCTGGCTCTGGGAGGTCGATCACTACGTGCGCAAGGTGGCGATCTGCAAGCGCGCGGTGCCGGCCGGGTTGCGCCTGCCGATTCGCGTGCTGGGCAAGCTGGACATCGATGGCTGGTGGCGGCGGTCCGCGCGGGCGAGGGAGAGATGGGCGGCGCTCTGGGCGCGCTTTCATGGCTCGACCACCATGGTGATGCTGATGGCGCTGCCCCTATAGAGGCAGCGCGCGTTGGTCAGGCGTTACCGGCCGGCGACATCCAGCCGTTCGCCGCGTTGGCGGCGGCCACCTGCTTGGCAATCGAATCCGCCAGCCGCTTGGCATCGGCGGAGATGCTGTCGCGCTTCGCTTCGGTCATGCCATGCACGCCGGTGCCGGCCGCAGCGGACATCGCGATATGGCCAGCGGCTGCACCGACCCCTGCCGTTTCCGCCACACCGGGAATATGGCCGCTGTCGGCATCGGCCGTGAAGCTCTGCACAGGCACCGGCGCGCCGTTCGCCGGCTTGTAGAGGATCTGGACCGAGGCACCGACCTCGCTCTTGCCGGCGCCCAGGCCGATCAGCACGCGGCGCCGACGCTTGCCTTCATCGATCTTCTGGAAGCCGCCTTCGACGATCAGCGCGTTGCTGCCTGCCGGCACGGGGCCATCGAGGCGCACCGCGTTCAGGCCCATCGACTGCAGTTGCCGCACGATTTCATCGGATACCTGTTCGCGCGCCTCGAGCGCCGTCTGGGATTGCTCGCTCGCGGTGGAATTGCCGTCGACCATCGTCTTCAGTTTCTGCGTCAGGCCGCTGTCCAGCTTCACCTGGTCGGGATTGGCCGCGAAGGATTGCACGTAGATGATGTCCGCCCGCGCTTGCGGCGCCAGCTGAACCTGGTTCACGCCGGTCACGTCGGTGACGGCGGCGGTTGCGCAGCCTGCCATCAGGAACGAGGTCGTGGCCACTGCCACGATAGCCAGACGCATGGTGTTGTCAGCGAGGAGTTTGAGTGAGGTCCGCATGTTGATTCCTTTCGTGGCACTGGGTGCCGTCAATGGTCGAGGATGTTGTCACCGACAATCATCGACCCACAGGATCAGAAGCCATCGGAGCGCACGTCTTTGGTGAGGGGCTTTCGCTTGCTTTCGGGGGAGCCGCAACACGCAGACGGAAGTATGGGAGGTGGACGCCCGGGGCGCCATGCAGGAATTATTTCGCGCTATGTCATGCGCGATGGCATGCGCGGAGGCGCCACCGCCGAAGCCGGGGCCGGTGTTACGTGGCGGTGGCGCGGGCCAGCGGCAATGCCACCACGGCTTCGAGTCCCCCGCCTTCGCGCGCGCGGAATTGCAGGGACCCGCCGTGCAGGCGCGCAATGCGGTCGACGATGGCCAGTCCGAGCCCGGTGCCGCCCGAATGGCCGCGCGCATTGCCCCCCCGGCTGAAGGGCGCCGTGAGCTGCTCGATTTCCGCCACGCTGATGCCGCTGCCCCGGTCGCAGATCGCGACATAGGCCGTGGGGCCGTCCGTCCAGGTGTGCGCGAAGAAGCCCGTGCGCCCGTAGATCACCGCGTTCTGCATCAGGTTCATCAGCAGCCGCATCATGCTGACCGGGCGGAACGGGATCGCCGGCAGATCGCCGAGCGACAACGCGAAGTCGTGCCCGAGCCCTGCGAAGTCCGATGCAAGCTGGCGGATCAGCGCATTGAGGTCGCCGGGCTGCGGCACCTCGCGCTCGCCGCTGCCGGCATAGTCCATGAACTGCTGGAGAATCGTGTCGATCTGGTCGAGATAGCCCTCCGCCGATGCCACGAAGGTGTCGTCCGCGCCGCGTGGAATGGACATCGCCATCGCCAGGCGGAGCTTGGTGAGTGGCGTGCGAATATCGTGGGACACGCCGGCCAGCATCAGGGCGCGCGTAGTTTCGGCCTGCTTCAGGGCCTGCGTCATCTGGTTGAACGCGCCGCTGACCTGCGCGATCTCCGTCGGGCCATCGGTGGGGAGTGCAGGCGGCGATTCGCCAGCGCAAACGTCGCGCGCGGCGCGCGCCAGGTCCTGCAGCGGGCGGTTGATATGGAGCTGGATCAGATAGCCCGTCAGCGCCGCGAGCAGCGCGAGCGCCGTCGACAGCACGAGGGCGGCCGTGATGCCGCTGGTCTGTGCGACCTCCGCCATCGGCAGGGCGATCCAGGCGGGGGTGCCGGCAACGTGCACGCGAATCCACAGCCGCTCTTCATCTCCGCTCTGCCAGCGTACCGGCATGTCAGGCGGAAGGTGGCGCTGCAAGGCCTCCAGGAAAACGTTGCGCTGATAGGTGCGGAACAGGAGCATTGGGCTCGGATCGGTGTCAGCGTCGATATGTTCGGGCGCCTGCGTCTGCGCGCCCAGGCGCGCGGCGGTGGCGCGGCCCGCTTCGGCCGACATGCCGGACAGCGCGCCGTCCAGCGTCTTCACGTAGTCGGAAAAGATCGACGCCGCGCGCTCGATGCGAGGGCGCTGCACAAAATGCAGCAACACCGTGAGGGAGCAAACCTGCGTCACTGCCACCAGCACCACCAGCAAGGCGATGTTGCGCGCGAGCAGGGATCGGAGCGGGAGCCGTATCACGACTCGATGCCGGCGACCAGCATGTAGCCGACGCCCCACACGGTCTTGATGAAGCGTGGTTTCGATGGATCGTCTTCGACGATCTGGCGCAGCCGCAGGATCTGTACGTCGATGCTGCGATCGAGCGCCGCGTGGTCGCGGCCCCGGGCCCGTGCGAGCAGGTTATCGCGGCTGACCGGCCGGTTTGGCGAGGAGCCCAGCGCGTGCAGCAGCAGCATCTGCGCGGAATGCACCTCGACCGGTGCGTCGCCCCGAAACAGGGTCTGCTTGCCGACATCGAACCGGAACTCGCCAAAGCGCAAGGTCTGCGACGTCACGGTCGGATCGCCGGCGGCCATCTTTTGCCGGCGCAGCAGCGCGCGGATTCGGGCCACCAGTTCGTCCGGGACGAATGGCTTGGCGAGATAGTCGTCCGCGCCGGTCTCAAGCCCGGCTACCCGGTCGACCGGATCGCCCTTCGCGGTCAGCATCAGGATGGGTAGCGTCTGGCCTTCGGCGCGCAGGCGGCGGCAAATGGTCAGGCCGTCTTCCGGCTCCATCATCAGGTCCAGCACGAGGAGGTCGTGGGGCTCGCGGTGCAGATAGCGGTCAAGTTGCTTGCCGTCCGCGACCACGCGTACCTGAAAGCCGTGCCCGGTCAGGAACCGTTGCAGCATGTTGCGCAGCTCGGCTTCGTCATCGAGCACGATAATCCTGTTCACCTGCTCCATGTGGCGTCTCCGGCGAAACCCGCTGGTCAGTGCGTCATGGACTGCTGCCCCATGAATGCAGACGCACCTGCCGAAACAATACACAAGATAAGCACGGGGATCATCCGCTTCATGATGGGCTCCGCAAGGTGGCCGACTTTCGCCAGCCAGGGCGTGGATGCAGATCGCGATGCAGGTCTGGATGCAGATTGCGATGCCGATCCGCCGTCATGCCCAGTGCGCGGGCACCCATCCGACCGGGGTCCAGTGTCCCGGCACCCAGATGGCTGCGCGAGGCGGCGGCGCCACATAGACCGGACGCGGGGCGACGTAGACGGCGCGCGGGACCGGCGTCACGTACACCACGCGCGGCGGGGGCGGCGGCGTGACGTAGACGACCTTCGGCGGTGCGATGTAGACCGCTTTCGGCGGGGGCGGCGGGATGTAGGTCACCGGCGGCGGGGGTGGAGGCGCGGGCGGCACGTAACCGACCGGCGCGGGCGTGATGACCACCGGCGCGGTCCCCACCGCAACCGTGGCGCCCGCAGTCGTCACCGTGCCGCCGGCAACCACGGTGCCGCCTTGCACGACGGTCGTGCCGCCAGCCACCGTGCTGCCGTGGACGACCGTGGTGCTGCCGCTCGTCACCGTGCCGCCATGGACCACCGTGGTGCCACTGCCCGTCGTCACGACGCCCGGCGCCACGCTGGTTGCGCTGCCGGAATGGGATACGGTGCCGCCATCGGCCCCGGTCACGGTGCCCGAGCGGGCACACGTCGATCCTGCGCACGATGTCGACGCCGTGTGGCTGACGGTGTTGCCGCTGGCGCCAGTGATCGTGCCCGATGACGTGTACTGGCCCGTGCCTTCGCGCGACACGCTGCCGGCGGTGGAGGCGGTCTGGCCGTTCGGTCCGGTGAGATCGCCGGTGTGCGAGCACGTGCCGCCTGCGCAGCTCGTGTTGCCGTCGTGCTGCACGGATCGGCCGTTCGGCCCGATTGCCGTGCCCGAGTTCGAGAATTGTCCCGGAGCGTTGCGGGTCACCGTGCCGGTGTTGGTCGCGAGTCCGCCGTAGGGACCGACGACGCCGCCGGCGTGCGAGCAGCTACCGCCGCCGCATGTGCCGGCGTGCGCGCCCTGGTAGACGCCGTGCGAGGTGTAGGCCGTGCCGTGGCCGGTCCAGCCCGCGAAGGCCGGGGTGCTGGCGAGGAGGATCAGCGAGGCGGTCGCTGCAAGGGGGAAACGGGGCTTCATCGGATGTCCTTCCTGGTTCGACTGGTGTCACGCACCGTGGCGTGGCGACGGGACGAACTATAGGTCGGAGGCACCGATTCATCGCGGTCGAAAACATGTCGCGGTGTTACACGCGGCGCTGCGCGCCTTGTTGCCCGCCTTGTTGCGCAGGGAAGGGCGCGCCGATGTGCATTGGCGCGTGGCGTGCCCGGCTGCGTTGCCGGTGTCATGCCTGATGCCGCCAGCGGGCTGCCACGTGAAACAGGGCGACATACTTCCCGCAGGCTGTGCGGCAAGGCGGCCCGCTACAGTTGACTCGGGGTTCCGGTGAGCAACGGGTAATGGGACCTCCGTGACCACTCAAGGTCATGCAGTCCCTGCCCGATGCGCGAAGCCCGAAACCCGGAGCCCAAAACCCGGAGCCCGGAGCCCGAGTCCCGGAGAAACCCGTCTCGCCGGCGGCGGCATGGCCAGCTGCCGGCGAGCGGGCGCTTCGCCTAGTTGCAGATCGTGCCCGGCACCGGCTTGCCGGAGCTGGTTGCGCCCTGGCAGTTGTCGCCCACGGCCAGGCTCGCGTCGCCAGACTGCGACGGAATGAGCTTCAGCTTTCCGGCTACGGTGCAGCAGAGTCTTGCCGGCGCCGAGGCTTTGGTGGAGGGGGCGAGTTTCTGCACTGGCGCTTCGGCGCCGTCATCCGAATCGGCGGCGACGCACTGGCCTTGTTGGCAGATCCGTTCCCCTTTGCATTGCATGTCGTACTGGCATCCGGCGGCCGGTGCCGGCCCCGCCCAGACGAATCCAATGGTGGCGATTAACAGCAAGCTACGCGATGTCATGACCGCTCCTGCAAGCGATTCTCGGACCCTCGTGACGGCGTGTCACCAAGCGTCCGATGTCTTCAGCATAGATCGGTGAAAGGGGGGTAGAAAGCTCGTCGTAAAGGTTCAAACAAGCGCTTTGTGAGCTAGCCCACATGATCGATTTGCGCCGCATGAATGCGCGGCGAGGACGCGCTGAATCGCGTGTTGAAAGGGCGTGTCGATGGGCGCGCCGATGGACGCGTTGATGGCCCGTTGACGGCTCGCGGGTATCCACGGCGCTATGCCGGCCGTGCCTGGCGGCCTGATGACCCGACGGGGCCGCCGTCTGCGGGTTTGGCCGTTTTGCTTCACAATATCGCGCTTCGCGCCGCACCGGAGCACGCTGGAGCCCCTGAGGCAGGACACAGATCCTGCCCGCCAGTGAGCGGCGATTCGTAGAACAAGCCTTGCGATTTCTCTCGTTATGACCGCTCCATACGGAAACCCAGACCTTCCCGATTTTTCCGACTCCCCTGTTTCCCCCGACTCCCCTGATTCCCCCGGCCATCGCGCCACCGATCTTCCCGCCGGCCGCACGGCTGCCGCGGCGCGCAGCCGCACGGCGGACCGCCGCGCCTTGCTGGCGCTGGGCGTGGGCAGCTTCGCCATCGGCACCGGGGAGTTCGTCATCATGGGGTTGCTGCCCGACGCGGCGCGCGACCTTGCCATTTCGATTCCCGAAGCCGGGCACCTGATCAGCGCCTACGCGCTGGGCGTGGTCATCGGCGCGCCGCTGCTGGCGGTGCTTGGCGCGCGCTGGCCGCGACGCAAGCTGCTGATCGCGCTGATGAGCGTCTTCGCCCTGGGGAATTTCGCCAGCGCGCTGGCGCTATCGTATGCGTCGATGATCGTGGCGCGGCTGCTGACCGGCTTTCCGCACGGCACGTACTTCGGCGTGGCGGCGCTGGTCGCCGCCGGGCTGGTTGCGCGCGAGCGTCGCGCGCAGGCGGTGGGGCTGGTCATGCTGGGGCTGACGGTGGCGACGCTGGTTGGCGTGCCGATCGCGGCCACCATCGGCACCTGGCTGGGATGGCGCGCGGCGTTCGTGATCGTAGGGGCCATCGGCGTGCTGACGGTGCTGCTGGTCTGGCGCTGGGTGCCGTTCATCCCGGCGGACCGTCACGCCAGCCCGTTGCGCGAGTTGTCGGCGCTGGCCCGCAAGCAGGTCTGGCTGACGCTGGGCATCGGGGCGATCGGCTTTGGTGGCATGTTTGCCGTGTTCAGCTACATCAAGCCGACCATGCTGGAGCTGGCGCATATGCCGGCCAGCGGCATCCCGGTGGTGCTGGCGCTGTTCGGCGTCGGCATGGTGGCGGGCAACCTGGCGGGTGCCAGGCTCGCCGACAAGGCGCTGATGCCGACGATTGGCGGCGTGCTGGTGTGGTCGGCGCTGGTGCTTGGCGCCTTTGTCTTCACGGCGCCACATCCATGGCTGGCGTCGGTCAACGTGCTGCTGGTCGGCACCGCGGTCGCGCTCGGGCCGGCCTTGCAGATCCGGCTGATGGACGTCGCCGGTGACGCGCAGACGTTGGCCGCGGCGCTCAATCACTCCGCCTTCAACATGGCCAACGCGCTCGGGGCATGGCTCGGCGGCGTGACCATCGCCGCCGGTCTCGGGTGGACGTCGACCGGCTGGGTCGGGCTGCTGCTGGCGCTCGGCGGACTGCTGGTCTATGCGTGGTCGCTGCTTGACGCGAATCGCCGCGAGGCTAGGGTTTTGGCTTAGGGCTGGAAGGGGGCGTAGGGGCGGAAGCCGGGGCGCGGGCGGGTGAGCCGCGGTTGCGCGCCTGTGCGGCGGACTCGATGACGCGGTGGACGAACTCCAGCTTGGCCACGACCGGTGGCGACAGCGCAAACGGATAGCTGTCCGGCGCGCCCAGGCTGCGGTTCAGGCTGTTCAGCACATAGGTCAGCGGAAACCAGCGGTTCATCAGGCTGCGGAAGCTGGCGTCCTCCACCGGAGTCTGATCGGTCAGCGTCGGTTCCTGCGGGCTGTCGGGCCTGAGCACCAGCCCGCATGACACGGCGGTGTCGAGCGTATCGACGATGTGCAGGTAGTGGGCCCATGTCTCGGCCCAGTCTTCCCACGGATGCATGGTGGCGTAGGCGCTGACATAGGACGACTGCCAGTCCGCCGGCGGGCCGTAGTCATAGTGCCACTGCAAGGCGCTGGCATAGTCCGCCCACTCTCCGCCGAACACCTTGCGGAACGGTTCGATCCACGGGGTGTTGGCGATCAGCCGGCTGAAGTAGAAGTGGCCCACCTCGTGCCGGAAGTGGCCGAGCAGCGTGCGGTACGGCTCCTGCATCGATGCGCGGGTCTGCTCGCGATGCGCGTCGTCGGCCTCGGCCACGTTGATGACGATGCGGCCATTGTCGTGGCCGGTCAGCACCGGACTGTGCGCATCCTCGTCGGCCAGGAAGTCGAATTGCAGGCCGGCATCCGGATCGTCGTCGCGGGACACCACGGGCAGGTTGAGCGCCAGCAGCGTGTACAGCAGGCGCCGTTTGGCGGATTCCAGCCGGTACCAGTAGAAGCGGTTTTCGGGAATGGTCAGGTCGGGAATCGAGTGGGTGAGATTGCACGCTTCGCACATCGAGCCGGCATCCACCGCCGGCACCATCCAGTTGCAGACCGCCTCCACCTGGTAGTTATGGCAGCGCCTGAACATGGCGCCGGCAGTGTCGGGATGCAGGCTCTTCCATCCGCTGGCGTCGCTGCCCTCGAAGGCCGCGATTTGCGAGATGCCCGGAATGAAGCCGAGGGTCGCGTTGCAGCGTTCGCATGTGACGTTCTCGAAGAACACCAGATTGCCGCAGCGACTGCAGTGGAAGGTCTTCATGGTGTGCGTCCCTGCCCGGACCGGGCCGTCGTATGGCGAATCTCGTATTGCGCTTTCCGAATGGTCCGTTGTGCGGGGCGCCTGCGCAATCGGTCGGATTCCTACATCTGCCGGGCTGCCACGGCAAAACGGGCGCCAGCGGCACATTCTGCGGGCGCCCGGTTGGGCACATGGCGGGGGTCCTGACGCCTAGAAGGTCGAGTTGTCGTCGTTCAGGAAATCGTCGAGCCCGTTGTCCAGCCCCCCGCTATCCACGAAGCCGCTGTCGGACGATCCGTCGCGGCTGGCCAGCGTGGTGTCGCCATCGTTGCCGTAGAAGTTGTTGACGACGGTTTCCGTCGGCGCCGCGCCGCTGCCCGCCGACTGCCCGAGGAAGCCGCTGCCGTTGCCGCCGCGATGGAACAGGTTCTCGATCCCCTGGAACAGGAAGGCGCCGCCGGCAACGCCGGCCGCCGTGGTCGCGATGCTGCCCAGCGTGCTCCCCATGCCGCCGCCGAGGAAACCGGGGCGGGCGGGTTGGGCCGGCGGGGGCTGGAAGGTGGCCGGCGCCGGAGCGGGCGTCGGCATCGACATCGGCGGCATCGACATTGGCGACTGTGACGGGCCGCCGGGGCCGGCAGCGGTACGGCCGGCGCTGGCCCCCCATGCATTGTCGCCATCGAGGAAACCGCGCGCGCCGTTGGCCTGTGCCGACTGCAACTGACCTTGCAGCGATGCAATCTGCGCCCTGGCGGTGGCCAGCGCATGGTCGAGCAGCATCGCGCGCTGCACCAGCAGGTAGGCGGCATCCGGTTGCCGGGCCACGGCGTCGGCAATCAGCGATGCGGCCTGGGGGTCCTTTGCATCCACCCTGGCTTGCGTCAGCTGGGTCAGGAAGGTTTCGAGCGCTTGCATCTCTTGGGGGGTCATCGTGTCACCTGATTCGGTTGTGGGACGCCCTCAATCTAAGCGCGCAGACTTAAACCAAACTTAAGAGGCGGGCACCGGTGGGTATTGTGCCCTGCCCGGCTTACTTGCGGACCGGGACGCCGTTGTCGATCACGTCCGCCATGTCGTTGCGCCCCCGTTCGCGCAGGGCATCGCGGGCGCCGTGCCGGTCCCGCTCGTCCTTGTTCTGGTTGGCCTTGGAGACGGCGACGATGCGGTCGATTTCCACCTCGATGCCGACGATGGCGCCCAGCATCTTGTCGATGTAGGCCTCGGGCGCGTCGTTCAGCGACCAGGGCCGGGAGCCGTCGGCGGTGGCACGCGCCTCGTGCGTCCGCGTCAGCCGCGTGACGATCTGGCGGACGGCGTCCTTGTCGTCCCGGATCCGGATGCGGCCGTGGACGTGGACGACCTGGTAGTTCCAGGTCGGCACCTGCTGGTGGGTCTCATGCTTGCTGGGATACCAGTTGGGCGACACATACGCCTCGGCCCCCTGGAAGATCACCATCACGTCCTGACCGTCCTGGCAGCTTTTCCAGACCGGATTGCCGCGCGCGACGTGGGCCAGCAGCATGCCGTGAGGGCCCGCCGCCGCCTCGAATTCGAAGGGCAGATGCGTGGCGTCGAGGCCGTTCGGTCCATGCGTGACCAGCGCGCCAAGCGGATGACCGGTGATGACCCGGTGGATCTCGTCGACACGGGTTTCCTGAAAAAACGATGGGGCGTACATCTGTCGTTTCCTGTTGGGGGATTCGGGCGGATTGTGATGCGCACGCTGCGGCCATGCGCTATGTACTATCATCATAGTACGAACATGAAGTTTGTCATAGGACAAAATGACGATCACGGGAAAATCCGCGGCGGAGATCTTCGACAGCATTCGCTTGCAGGTGCAAACCGGCAAGCTGCCGCCGGGGGCCGCGTTGCCTCCGGTACGGGATTTGGCGGCGGCGCTGGAAGTCAATCGGAACACCGTCGCCGCCGCGTACAAGCGGCTGACGGCAACCGGGCTGGCACGGGCGCAAGGGCGGCTGGGCACGACCATCGCCGACCAGAACGCGCCCGGCGAACAGGAGGGGCAGAACTTCGATTCCCCGCTGGCGGATCTGGCCAGCGGCAATCCCAATCCCGACTGGCTGCCCGATCCGACTCGCCTGCTGGCGCGCGACGACTATCGGCCCCGGCTGTATGGCGAGCCGACGGTCAGCGACGCCCTGGAGGCGCTGGCGCGCCGGTGGTTCGACTCCGACTGCCCCGCCGGCTATCGAATCGACATGACGCATGGCGCCGTGGATGCGATCGAGCGGCTGGTGGCCGTCCATCTGGTCACGGGCGATGGCGTCGCCGTCGAGGATCCCTGCTTTCTCGGCACCATCAATGCGCTGCGGCTGGCCGGCATGCATGCGATTGGCGTCGAGACGGATGCGGAGGGGATGCGCCCCGAGTCGCTGGAGCGGGTGTTGTCGGCAGGGGCGCAGGCGGTGCTGATCACGCCGCGCGCGCAGAACCCGACCGGCTGCAGCCTGAGCGCGGCGCGTGCCGACGCGCTACGCGCGGTGCTGGCGAAGTTTCCGAACGTGCTGGCCATCGCCGACGACCATTTCGCGCTGCTCGCGGACGCGCCTTACGCCAGCGTCATCCCGGCGTCCACATGGCGATGGGCGCTGATCCGGTCCATGTCGAAGGCGCTGGGGCCGGACCTGCGCGTCGCGTTTGTCGCGTCGGATACCGCGACGTCGGACCGGCTGCGTGCGCGGCTTGCGCCCGGGATGACCTGGGTCAGCCATTTGCTGCAGGACATCGTGGGTGCGTGCCTGACCTCGCCGGAGGTGGCGACGATCATCGGCGAGGCCAAGGCGCAGTACACGCGCCGCCGCAACGAGCTTGCCGATGCGCTGCGCAGCCGGAATATTCCGGTGCCGCCGCTTGCCGATGGCTTCAACGTCTGGCTTCCGGTGGAGATGGATGCCACGGCGCTGGCGCACAGCCTGGCCAGACGGGGCTGGCTGGTCCGCAGCGCCCAGGCGTTCGCGGTGCACACGCCGATCCATGCCATCCGCATCACGGTATCGGCCCTGAAGGATGGTGAGGCCGACCGGCTGGCCGCGGATGTACGCCGGTGTCTTGACGGCGGCTGAGGTCGAAGGGCCGCCAGCCCATTGGCCGGCGGCCCTCCACGGCAGCCCTCCACGGCAACCTGCCACCGTGCCCTACCTGACCCCCTGCACGACCTGCACGCCCTGTGCGCGGCGCAGCACCGGCAGCAGTTCGGTCGGGTCCGGGCGGAACGTGTAGTCCGGATTCACCTCCGCATAGAGGATCGTGCCGTCCTGGCCGATCACGTACCGGGCCGGCATCGGCAAGGTCCAGCTTTCGTCGCCATTGAAGGCGGGCAGGTTGTTTCCGAGCCCCTTGTACAGGTCGATCAGTTCGGGCGGCAGCGCAAAGCGAAGCCCGAAGGCCGCCGCGACGCTGTTGCGCGTGTCGCTGAGGATCGGAAACTCCAGCTGGTTGACGCGCACGGCCTTGCGGCTGTTGACCGCGTTCTGCGGGGAGATGGCGACGAGATTCGCCCCCAGCTCCCGGATCGGCCCCAGCACTTCCTGCAGCGCCTGGAGCTCGATGTTGCAGTACGGGCACCAGACCCCACGGTAGAAGCTGATGACGAGCGGGCCCTGGGTCAGCAGTACCTCCGATGCCACCAGCTGGCCGCTGGCGTCCGCCAGCGCAAACGTTGGCGCGCGGTCGCCGGCGGCCAGCGCGCGCGCCGCCTGCCCCGAGGCAATCAGGGCTTCCGTCGCGCGTTGCATGACCGGGTGGATCTCCGGCGGCGCGAAGTAGGGCGCCTTGCCCGCGCGGAAGTCGGCCTTGAAGGCGTCGAGTTTGTCTTGCAGCGACATGGCTGTTCCTCTCTCTTCGGCGGATGGCGGGATCAGACCTGCGCCACGCCGCCATCGACAAACAACTCGATGCCGGAGATGAAGGCGCTGTCGTCGGAGGCCAGGAACAGCGCGGCCTTCGCCAGGTCGTCGCCGGTGCCCAGGCGGCCGGCCGGCGTATTGGCGGCGAGCGCGGCCTTGGTTTCCTCGTCCAGCAGGCCGTCGAGCCCCGGCGTCTGCGTATGGCCCGGCGACAGGACGTTGACGCGGATGCTGCGCGGCTTCAGGTCGACGATCCAGCTGCGGGCGAACGACCGGATGGCCGCCTTGGTCGCGTTGTAGACGGAGAACGACGGGAAGCCCTTGAGCGAGGCAATGGAGCCCGTCAGGATGACCGACGCGCCGTTCACCAGCAGCGGCAGGGCCTTCTGCACCGTGAAGAGCGTGCCGCGCACGTTGGTGTCGAACGTCTTGTCGAAGTGTTCCTCGGTGATCTCGCCAAAGGTGCCGAGTTCGTAGAAGCCTGCATTGGCGAACAACACGTCGAGGCGGCCTGCCTTGGCCCGGATCTCGGCGTAGACGCGGTCCAGGTCGGCGAGCTTGCCGGCGTCGGCCTGGATGGCGACGGCACCGTGGCCGATTTCCGCCACAGCCTTGTCGAGTGCCGTCTGGCGGCGGCCCGTGATGAACACGCGGGCGCCTTCGCTTGCGAAGCGCCTGGCCGTGGCCAGGCCGATGCCGGCACTGCCACCGGTGACGAGAGCGATTTTTCCTTCCAGTTTGCGAGACATGATGATTTCCTTTGTTTGGGACGGGCCCCGGCTGGGGCGCCTTGGAAGGAAGAGTAGGGGGGCGCGCGGGATGGCAGTAGACGGTGCGAGGGACTAAGAGTTATTCCCGGCCGGAATGGCGCGGCGCGGATGCCGGCGGCGGTAGACTGTGTGCCTGCCGCGCCGCGTCCGCTGGCGGCGCAAAAAAGACCGGGAGACAGGACTTGGACAAGATGGTGGCGATGGAAACGCTGGTGGCCGTGGTCGAGGCCGGGTCCTTCTCCGGGGCGGCGCGCCTGCTGGAAGTCGGCCAGCCTGCCGTGTCGAAGACCGTCGCCCAGCTGGAGGAACAACTCGGCGTGCGCCTGTTGATCCGGTCGACCCGTGGGCTGACGCCAACGGAGGCCGGCACGCGTTTCTATGAACACGCCAGACGCGCCATCGAGGCCGCGCAGGAAGCGGAAATGGCCGCCAGGGGGTCCGACGCCCAACTGACCGGCCGCCTGCGGGTCAGCGCGGCGGTCACTTTCGCCCGCATGCACGTGGTGCCCTATCTCGGGCGGTTTCTCGCCGAACATCCGCAGCTCTCCGTCGACGTGCTGCTGGAAGATGGCAACGTCGACCTGATGGCGCTGGGCGTGGATGTGGCCCTGCGGATGGGCAATCTGGGGGATTCGTCGATGACGGCGCGGCGCATCGCGCAGAGCCGCCGCGTGGTGCTGGGCAGCCCCCGGTATTTCGAGCAGGCCGGCGAGCCGATGTCGCCCGCGGACCTGGCATCGCACCAGGCCATTGTCTATGACCGGCAGGGCGGCGGCACGACCTGGGCGTTCCGGCATGGCAGCACGGAGATATCGGTGGAAGTCTCCGGCCGTCTGCGCGTGACGGCGGCGGAGGGCGTGCGCGCCGCGGTTCTCGGCGATCTGGGCGTGGCCATCGCGTCCGAATGGATGTTCGCCCCCGAGATCGCCAGCGGAGCCGTCAGGCCGGTGCTGACGGAATGGACGCTGCCGGCGGTGGACCTGTGGGCCGTGTTCCCGGCGGGCCGGCTGCCCGGCGCGAAGGCCCGCGCCTTCGTCGCCTTCGTCGAGGCCACGCTCAGGGATGCCCCGGGCCAGGGCTGACCGCTCGCATGGCCAGGTGCCCGGGGCTAGGTGCCGATGACTAGGTGCCCAGCGCGGCCATGTTCTCCACCCGCAACGTCTGCGGCACCGACAGCGAGATATCGGCCGCGCGCAGCTGCTTCAGGATCTCGAACAGCAGGTCGCTCTTGGTGGAGGCCGCGATCCGCGGGCTGTTCACGTAGCCCGTCACGCTCAGCGTGATCCCGTTCGGCGCCAGCTGGCTGAAGGTGACCGACGGCGCGGGAATGTCGAGAATGGCCTCGTTTTCGCGATAGGTCTCCAGCAGCAGATCCCGCACCTGCTCGGGATCGGTGTTCAGCGGAAAGGTGAGTTGCAGCGTGGCCACGCCTTGCGTGCTGTTGCTCATCGTCACGTTGCGCAGGTTCTGCGAGATCAGCTGCGAGTTCGGCACGATCACGGTGGAGCGGTCGCCCAGCTGGATCTCCGTCGCGCGCACGTTGATGCGCCGGATGTCGCCCTCCACGCCGGCAATGCTGACCATGTCGCCAACCTTGACAGGACGCTCGGTCAGCAGGATCAGGCCCGACACGAAGTTCTTCACGATCTCCTGCAGGCCGAAGCCGATCCCCACCGACAGCGCACTGACGATCCAGGCCAGGTTTTCCCATGTGACGCCCAGCAGCGACAGCGTCAGCAGCACGATCAGCACATAGCCCACGTTGCTGAACAGCGTGATCAGCGAGGCGCGCAGGCCCGGCTCCACGCACAGCTTGGGCAGCAATTCCGCATCCAGCCAGCGGCGGATCGTGCGCAGCAGCCAGATTCCCACTGTCAGCGCGATCACCGCGTTCAGGATGCGGTCCGGCATGATGTTGAGGGCGCGCAGCTTGTCGCCGCCGAGCACGGTCAGCAGGGTGTTGAGCAGGTCGGCCGGCGTGGTGCCGAAGCCGCCGGTCAGCAGTGCGAGCACCGCCAGCAACAGCAGCACGCTGGCGCCGACGCCCGAGAGCACCGTCGAGACCTGCTCCAGGTGCGTATCGCCCACGCCGAATAGCTGCTTGATCACGCGGCCACTGCGATGATGTGACGAGAACAGGTTCTCGCAGACATCGCGCGTCAGCTGGGTCAGCAGGTAGAGGCTGCACAGGACGATGTCGAACCAGACCAGTTCGTAGGTCAGGAAGCGGGCAAAGCTGATATAGCCGACCAGCAGCGCGATCATCGAGGCAATGACCACGATCGTCACGCCCGCGTGAATCAGGCCGGCCAGCGTGGCGCGGGCCTCGGGGCTTTCCCCGGCCGCCGCCAGCTCGGTGCGCACGCGGTTGGCGCGCAGCAGCGCGGCGCCGATGGTCAGCACCACCACCAGCGAGACCAGCCCGCGCCCGAGCAGCGTGACCTGCACGCTGGTGTCGGCCATGCGGTTGATTTGCTCGATCGTCCCGGCCAGCAACAGCAGACCGGCCAGCATGGTCGGGAACGGCTTCATCGCCAGCGCCACCGGGTCCGCCAGCGCGGGCAGCCGCCATGACGGGTGGCGCGTGCACAGCAGCGCACGCCCCAGGCCGGCGATCAGCGCGCTGGTCATCGTCAGCTTGGCCAGCACGCCCTGCAGGTCCTGAAGCTCTGGCGAGAGGGCATAGCCGCGCGTGAACGCCATGAAGACGATGTGCACCGCCAGCGCGGTGGTGACGACCGTGGTCAGTGCCGTGGCCAGCGCCAGCGCGCTGCGCCGGATGCGGGTTTCCGGCAGCCGCGTCAGGCAGAACCATGCGAGTCCGCGCTCGAGCAGGCGCCGGCCCAGCGACCAGACCGCCAGCGCCAACAGCAGCAATGCGACCGTCACGGCACGCTGGCCCGGCTCCCACGCCAGATCGAGCATCGGCACCACTTCATCCCTGAAGTAGCCGAGCCGCTCCTGGTCTTCCATCGACAACTTGAACAGCGGTTCCCAGAACTGCGGGGCGAGGATGCTTTCCGAGCGCAGGGCCAGCTGGTCCTTGATCTGGCTGCGCTGCAACTTGGCCAGCTGATCCTTCAGGTTGTCGATGTTGTCCTTGCTGTCGGCGGCCTGTTTCAGTTCGCCGTCGAGTTGCGTCCGACGCGCATTCAGCCCGGCGCGTTTCTGCACCACGGCAGGCGCTTCCTTGGCCGTGCCGGTTTCGGGCGGCGGGCCGAGCACATCGAGCTGTGCCTGCAACTGCGCACGCTGGGCTGTCAGCGTGGCCGTGAGCTTGTCGACATCGGTGGCGAGGTGCTTGAGGTCATCGTCGAGCCCTTCGAGCCGGGCGTTGCCCGAGTGGCTCGCGGCCAGTTGCTTGATCTGGTCCTGCTCGGTTTGCAGGCGCTTGAGTTCGCCAACGGCCTCGTTGTGCGTCAGCGTGACGGCTTGCGGGGCGTCGGCGTCCGATGCGGCTTCGGCGGCAACGGCGGCGGGTAGCGTGGCTGGCGTGAGATGAAACAGTGCAACCAGCACAAGGCTCAGGGCGAGCCTGGGGAGTTTGCTCATGGCGTGTCGTGGCGATTGATCGGGCAGCGCCGGTGATGCGGCAAGGAATGCGGATTGTCGTGACGGCACCGCGTGATGAGACGGGGTGGCGACAATCGAATGCCGGACGGCGCGGCGCGCCTGGGACGAACACAAGGAAGCGATGGCGCGCGATGGCGATCCACTTCCGCGAGAGTTGGCCAGTGACTTCAGAAGTCGGTACGCGGGCCGGATTGAGGCGGTCGGTTGGCCGTCTGGCGAGTTGACCGCGAAAGCCCGGATTATACGCAAGCGTATTGATCACTCGGGTGTACAGTAGCGCTGGCGCGCCCCCGGGCGCACACGGGGACGACATTTTCCCCGCAGGCTTTTTCCCGCATGCCCTCCCCACTGCAGACAGGAAGCCCCGACATGACTCTGGCGATCGACCGTATTGATCACATCGTTCTCAACGTGAAAGACGTGGAGACCAGCGCCGCCTGGTATGAGCAGGTGCTTGGCATGCGGCGCGAAGACTTTGCATCGCGCACCGGCACGCGCGTATCGGTGAAGTTCGGACAGCAGAAGATCAACCTGCGGCCCGTGGGCGAGGACACCGTGGCGTGGTTCACCGGCGTGCATCCCACATCGGGCAGCGATGACCTGTGTTTCATCACCCGGATGCCGCCGAAGGAAGTTCTCGCGCACTTCCTCGCCCACAAGGTGCCGGTGGAAGCGGGCCCGGCGCAGCGCACCGGCGCGTTGGGGGCGATGACGTCGGTCTACTGCCGCGACCCGGATGGCAACCTGATCGAGGTGGCGAGCTATCCTGTGGAGTGAGCGGCCACCGCAGGACGCGCCGGGCGATGGACCGGGTTTGGGATGGATCGCATGCAGCAACGCAAAGTGGAAACCCTGATCGTCCGCGTCGGGATGCCCCAGGCGGGGCTGCTGTCGTGCGTGGCGGATGACGTCTTCGACGCCCCCATCGATCCCGCTCAACTGGTGGCCTATCTGGCGGCGCCCGGACACCTGATGGTCATCGCGCTGGCCGCGGACCTGGTCGTCGGTCAGGTGCGCGGCATGATTCACTGGCATCCCGACCAGCCCGCCGAGCTCTATATCGATAACCTCGGCGTTGCGCCATCGCGCCGGCGTGAGGGCGTCGCCACGCGGCTGCTCGATGAGCTGACTGCGTGGGGGCGTAGCCTGGGCTGCGGGTCGGTCTGGCTCGGCACCGAGGTTGCCAATGCCGCCGCGCGCACGCTCTACAGCGGGCGAGGGCTGGAAACCCAGACCTTCGTGCTGTTTTCCGGATCCCTGGAAGACCTGCCCTGAGACAGTTGGAAGGAGCGGCAATCGGCAGGCGAGTCCTTCGACTCGTGCCGGCGGCCGTGGCGCCGCCACTTTCCCATCTCCCGTATCATGTGGCCCGCGACAAAAGCCGTACAGCCGTACAGCCGCACGCGGTTCACAGTTCTCATGCACAGATTCACGCTATTCCTGATCACACTGGCCTGCGCGGCCAACGTCCATGCCGCTGGCGATGTTGCCGCCGGCAATGCGCTCTTCACGACGCGCTGCGCGTCCTGCCATCACGTCGGGCCCTCGGCACGCGCCGCATTTGGCCCCCAGCTCAACGGCATCTTTGGCCGGACCGCCGGTAACACGAAGGATTTTCAGTATTCCGACGGCATGAAGGCCTCCGGCGTGGTGTGGTCCGATGACACGCTGCGCGCGTTCATCAAGGCGCCCGTGAAAGTGGTGCCGGGCACCAAGATGCGGTTCTGGGGCATCGGCAATGATGGCCAGATCAACGATTTGCTGGCCTACCTGCGCACCTTCCAGTAGTTTCCCGCGGGGTCTCGGCGACGGAGGCGCCCGCCAGATTCGTCAGGCCGCGCGCGTGCGCGCCAGGGCGGCAAGTCCGGCGCTGGCGATCAGCAAGCCACCGGTGGCGAAGAACGTCGAATGCAGGCCGAGGTGGACGGCGATCTGGCCGCCCAGCACCGGGCCCAGGACCTGGCCGCTGAACTGCGCGGATTGCAGGTAGCCGAGCATCGTGCCGGTGCTGCGCTCGCCGACGGCATTCCGGATCAGCTTGGCGACAGCAGGGAGGATGCCTGCGAGCGTCATCCCCATCACCATGCGCAGCGCGGCGAGCTGCCACCACTCCGTGACGAAGGCCTGCGGGATCATCGCGATCCCCGTGAGTACCAGGCAGGCCACGATGACATTCCAGCTGCCAATGCGATCCGCCAGCGCGCCCAGCCGCGCCGCCGTCAGCATGCTGCCGACCGCTGAACACGCCATGACGATCCCTGCGGTGCGGGCCAGATGGTCCGGGGCCACGCCAAGGCTGCCTATATAGATGGTGATGATCGGCTCGATCGACATGTTGGCCAGCAGCACCATCATCGCGACCAGGAGCAGCGTGGCGATCACGATGGCATGCTCGCGTCGGCCCGACGCGGCGGTGCCCTGGCCGGCACGCGCGCGCTGCCGGTCCGCCGGATGGAAATCTTCCTTCACGAAGAAGATGGTGCAGAGGGCGGCCACGGCAATCATGGCGCCGCCCGCGAAGAACGTGCCGCGAATGCCGATCCACCCCGGCAGGAAGCCGCCCACCAGCGGCCCGACCAGGCTGCCGGCCAGCGCGCCGGTCGACAGGATGCCCAACGCCCAGCCAGCCCGGTCCTTGGGTGCCTGGGTGCCCACCATCACCGTGGCGGCCGACGCATAGCCGCCCACCAGCCCCGCGATCAGCCGCAAGGCCACCAGTTCGTGCACGGTATGGGCCACGCCGATCAGCGACATCACCACGGCCATGCCCACCGCCGCGCGGATGAGCATGGGCTTCCGGCCGAAGCGATCGGCAAGGCGACCCCACAGCGGCGCGGTCACGGCGGTGCCGAGAAACGTGGCGCCGAAGGCGATGCCCGACCACTGGATCACCGCCGCGTCGGTGGTGACGCCCAGTTGCCGCACATAGATCGGCAGGAACGGCAGCAACATGCTCAGGCTGACCAGCGTGGTGAATGACCCGAACACCGAGACCGCCAGATTGCGCTTCCAGTGCAGCGTGTGGCGTTCGGCATAGCCGGGCAATGGCGCCGGGTTTGCGGAGCCGGTCAGTGGTTGGGCGGTGGAGGTCATGTCGTTCCCGTACAGTGGGCAAGGCAAAAGCTGGCGTGCAGGCCAACTAGCCGGGAGCCAGCGGATGCTGGCTGGATGGCAAGTCGATGCGTCTACTGTAGGGATTGCTGCGCTGCAATTGAATGCCTACACTGCGGCATTCAGTGTTACGCCCAGAGGAAGAATCGTGGATCGGATCGACGCAATGAAGGTCTTCGTTGCCACGCTCGACGAAGGCAGCCTGGCCGGGGCGGGTCGGCGGCTGGGCAAGTCCCCGGCGGCCGTCAGCCGCGCGATTGCCTTCCTCGAGGCGCATGTCGGCACCGAACTGCTGCACCGCACCACGCGATCGATCAAGCTCAGCGAGGCGGGGGAGCGCTACGCACTGGTTTGCCGCCGCGTGCTGATCGACCTGGAGGACGCGGACCGGGCCGCCGCCGGGGAGCACTCGGCGCCGCGCGGCACGCTGACGATCACCGCGCCGGTGGCCGCCGGCGAGGCGATCCTGCGGGACATCCTCGATGACTTCATGGATCGCTTTCCCGAAGTCTCCATCCGCCTGTACATGCTGGACCGGCCGGTAAACCTGATCGACGAGGGCATCGACATCGCCTTGCGCATCGCGCACCTGGCCGACTCCACGCTCGTCGCCCTGCGCGTGGGCGAGGTGCGGCGCGTGCTCGCCGCCGCCCCCGGCTACCTTTCCAGTCATCCACCCATCACCCAGCCAGCCGATCTGGCAGACCACCAGATCGTGGCGATGACCCACTTCGGCATCGATTCCTGGAGCTTTCCGCCGCTGGAAGGCTCCACCGTGGTGCGTTCCGTGCAATTCACGCCACGGTTCGTGGTCAACAGCATCCGTGCAGCCGTCGCCTCCGCGGCGCAGGGCCGGGGCGTCGTGCGGATGTTCTCGTATCACCTTGCCCAGGCGGTCACCGAAGGCAAGCTGCAAATCATCCTGCCGGGGGACGAGCACGCGCCGCTGCCCGTCCATCTGGTCACCCCGCAAGGGAGGCTGTCCGTGCCCAAGGTGCGCGCCTTTGTCGATTTCGCGTTGCCGCAACTGCGTGAAGCCTTCGCCGCGCATGCCGCCATGTGCAATACCACGACGCGCGACGTCTCCGAACGCAACGGCTGATTCGTTCGCCGCGCGGAAGAGTGTTTGCCGCCCGATGGTCATTCACTCGCCACTTGCCCGCATCTAGAGTGTGTTCCACGAGGGCACCGCATGGTGCGGCTGCCTCGAACGCCGAAGGCGCGAAAGGAACAGCGAGATGACGAAAACTGGTTCCACGGCCGGCAATTTCTGATCGGAGGCGTCATGCCGTTCGTCCATGTCCGGATTACGCGTGAGGGGGTCACGCGTGAACAGAAGGCGCAGATCATCGCCGAGATGACCGCGACGATGCAGCGCGTGCTCGGCAAGGCGCCGGAGCGCACGCACGTCGTGATTGACGAGGTCGATCCCGACAACTGGGGCGTCGGGGGTGAGTCGGCGACGGTTCGCCGAAGTCGCCCGGGGGGCTAGGGAAGCCGTCCCGCCCGGCCCATCGGACCGCAGGCCCGGCGTGGCCGGCATGGCAGGCATCTGCGACGGATTCTTGCCTCGCCACCTTTCATGATTCCAGCGCGCCTGCGACCGGTCCCCGGCCGCAGGCGCAGTCGCGTCCGCTTCTCGCGTCCGCTCGTCGCGCCCACCTGTCGCCCTGTGCCGGAAAAGACCTTCCGGACGTCCACTGGATGCCTTTTTGTATTGGTCTGTATCACGCCCGGCCCAGATACATAGGCTCACGGACCCGCCGGCAAATCGCTACGGGAGAGATACATCGGTCGCCTTAAATGCTTCACGTAGCGACGGCGGTGGCAAACATCCGATGGCACTGCCGGCTAATGCGACACCGGACCGCACCCGACAACTGCGTCGAGCCTCGGTCAGACCCTCTCACCGAACAGGAGCTTCATCATGACCACCATCCACATTGCCACGCTCGCCAAGCGCATCGCCGCTGTTGTCACCCTCGCCGCCGCAGCCGGCGCCGTGCATGCCGCGTCCGTCACCAGCGTGACCGCCGATCACGGCGTGAACGCAACCGCCGCCCGTATCGGGGAGCGCAGCCCCTACTACGACGGGGCGCGCAACGACAAGCGCGACCCGTTCTACGATGGCGCGCATATCGGCCAGCGCGACGTCTTTACGGAAGGCGCGCGCATCAGCAATCGCGACGGCTACCAGCCGGACTGACGCGGACACCAACCCGGACCGCTCCAGCGCGCAGCGCTTCCTTCTGACTGGCATTACACGGAAACCATCATGACCCAACTTGAAAAAGTCCTTTACACCGGCAAGACGCACACCTCCGCAGGTGGCCGCGATGGCACGTCGCGCAGCTCGGATGGTCGGCTGGATATCAAGCTCTCCTCGCCCGGCAGCGCCGGCGAAGGGACCAATCCGGAGCAACTTCTCGGCGCCGGCTGGTCGGCGTGCTTTATCAGCGCGATGGGCATTGCCGCACGCAGCATGAACGTCGTGCTGCCGCTGGACACGGCCGTCGATGCCGAGGTGGACCTGGGCAGCACGCAAGGCGCCTACTTCCTGCAGGCGCGCCTGAATGTCAGCCTGCCGGGCGTGGCGCCCGAGATCGCGCAGGCATTGGTGGACGCGGCGCACCAGACCTGCCCGTACTCCAAGGCCACGCGCGGCAACATCGGTGTGGAAATCAACCTGGTCTGAGCCGGGGTGGCGGGGCGCGTCGCCTGCCTGTATGCGTGGGCAGCGGCGTGGGCAGGCGGGGCTGGCAGGCGGATGCCGGCCGGCCCCGCATCTCGCGGTCATCCCGGGGCACTTTCGAGGGATTGCCGGACTGACGTCGGCATGATTGAATCAGCGGCCCCTTATCCCGTAACCCGTATGCCGGATCTCGTCGACAATTCCGCGACGCAGACGCCGGCGGGGTGACGACATGGACGCCAACAAGGACGCCGCCGATGAAGTTGCTGACCGCAATCCCGATCATCCGGATTTTTTCCGTCGAGAAGGCCAAGGAGTTTTATCTGGACTATCTCGGCTTCACGCTCGAGTGGGAACATCGCTTCGAGCCCGATCTGCCGCTGTACGCGCAGATCAGGCGGTCCGGCGTCACGCTGCACCTGAGCGAGCACCACGGCGATGCCACACCCGGGTCGGCCGTGTTCGTGCCGGTCGAAGGCATCGATTCGCTGCTGCAGGACCTTGAGTCAAGACGTCACCCCAACCTCCGCCCCAGCATCGAGACTGTCGACTGGGGGCGTCTGCTGCAACTGGTCGATCCCTTCGGCAATCGCCTTCGCTTCTGCGAACTGACGCCCGACTAGGACAGCGGGGCGACCGGCGACTCGTCGGTCGCCAAGTCAGGCCTCGGGTTTCTGGCAGACCACTTCGATGTTGTGCCCGTCCGGACCAATCACGAAAGCCGCGAAGTAGTTCGCGTGATAGTGCGGGCGCAGACCGGGCGCACCGTTGTCTTTGCCACCCGCCTCCAGCGCCGCGCGATAGAAAGCTTCGACCTGCTCACGATTCTCGGCCGTGAACGCCAGATGAAGATGCGCCGGCTTCTCCTCGGTCTGGAACAGACACAGTGAAGCCTTGCCCTTTGGGCAGAGCTCGACGCCGTACGTCGGCGGCCCCTCCGAGGCAACCGCTACGCCGAGCGGTTCGAGTGCCTTGAGGAAGAACGCCTTGCTCGCTGCATAGTCGCTGACTCCGAATTTGACGTGGTCAAACATCAGTTCTCCTGAAATGTGTCGGCCTGCGCAAAGCCTGAAGTACGTATCCCGCAAGGCAGTCTACTAGCCATCCGTCAGGACCTTGAGCGCGAGGGGATTTGTCGCCGCCGTCCGGTTTGATCCAATCGCGACCACGCTGTAGTTGGTCGCGCCATTGGCGGTCAATCTCGTCTGGATCACCGTCGTCGACGTCCCCGCAATATTGACCTTGACGTCATAGGTGCCGGCCGCCAGGTTCAGATAGCCACTATTCGCCCCGAACAGCATCTTGGCGAACACCACCTGGCCATTGAACAGCACGTCGACGGGCCCGGCGTCAGGCGCCGTGTGGATCACGCGCACCGCCGCCTGTCCTGCCGGTGGCGCCTGGGTCTGATCCGTGACGGTCAGTCCCTGCATACTCGCCGCGAAATTCGCGGCGATGATTGTGTAGGCTGTCGCATTCACCAGTTTCAGCGATACATCGATCAGCGTCGTCGACGTGCCAGTCACGTTGAATGCGATCCGGTGCGTACCCGTGGAGAAGATCAGGTAAGCGGAAGCCGCCGAATAAGGCACGTTCGAGAGCACGCGTGCGCCGTCGACGAGAACATCGAGGTTCGGTGCATCCGGAGAAACATGAAGCACACGAACGCGCGCCGTGCTGTCGTCGTTCACATCGGCAACGCAACTGCCGAGCTGTGCAATAAGCAAGACGGATAACAGAAGACCAATCAGGCGCCGCATCCTGGCCTCTCGCAGAGGGTTGCCAGTCTTCAAGATAGTGCGGCGATCACCCTCGTGCTTGAATCTGGCTGGCGCCGCGACTTGAATCCACTTGCTGCTTGCCGCCTCTGCCATCCCGCTATGCGTTCGCTTCTCCGAGCACCATGAGATGCATCTCACGCCGGTCGACAAAACCGAGCGTCCGATAGAGCGCGATGGCGGCGTGGTTCGTTGTGAGCACGTGCAGGAAGGGCGTCTCGGCGCGCGCGCGGATGGCCGCGATCAGCAGCCTCATCAGGCCGGCCGCATGACCTTGCCCCCGAAAAGCGGCATCTACACAGACGGCACTGATTTCGGTGTATCCGTCGAGCCGCATGCGCTCGCCCGCCATGGCGGCCAGCTTGCCCTGTCTACGCACGCCAAGATAGTCGCCAAGTTCAATGGTGCGCGGGCCAAAGGGTCCGGGCTCTGTTGCAGTGGTCAGGGCGACCATCTCCGGCACATCACGCTCGACGAGCCGGACGTGTTCCCAGGCACTCGTGGGGTCGGGCTCGCCTTGCCAGATCATTTGAAGCAGCGTCGTATGCCCGATGACGGAGAACCCGGCCGGGGGCAGGACCTCGTCCGGGGTAACCAAAGCAACCGGACCCTGCGCCTTGATCAATCCACGCAAGGCTGCGAAGGATGTCGGACCGGCATCGGCCATGGCAGCAAAGCGCCCAATGGCTGGCTGAAACCGCCGTGCCCGATCATCCCCGAGCGCGAAGCGGCTCTGCTTGCCGGTGAGCGCATTCCATACGACGTTGTCTAGCGGGTGCGCGCTGCCGGTATCTTTTCTTGCTGCTGCCTCAGACATTGCTTGCTCCTCCATGGAAGATTTTCCGTCGCGCAGAATAGACGCAAACCCTCCGGGGAAGTAGCATCGCAAATGACATTATTCGGGTCATTTACGCCATGCGCATATTCGTTTTTCTCCTGGATGGCGTGTTCGATACGGGCATGGCTGTCGTGCTCGACGCTATCAGGATCGCGAATGGACTGGCCGCGGCCGCGCGTCCCGGCGAGCCCCGCCCGTTCGACGTCGAGTTGGTCGGCCTCCGTACCCGAATCAAGACGGCGCTCGGCATGAGCGTGGCCACCAAGAAGGCGCGCACCATGCCGCTGCCCGACTGGATCGTGGTGCCCGCGATCAGTGCCGGAACACCCGATACGTTGGTGAAATGTCTCGAACATCCGGCCGTACGGGATGCCGGCACACAATTGCGTCATTGGCAAGGGCAGGGCGGCCGAATCGCCGCCGCTTGCATAGGGACCTTCATCCTCGCCGAATCGGGCCTGCTCGACGGGCAGGAGGCGACCACAACATGGTGGCTCAGTCCGCTATTCCGAAGCCGCTACCCTGAGGTTCGCCTCGACCAGGACCGCATGGTCGTCCCTTCGGGACCGGTCGTGACCGCTGGCGCGGCGATGGGGCATCTGGATCTTGCGCTCTGGCTGATTCGGCAATCGAGCCCCGAATTAGCCACGCTCGTGGCGCGGTACATGTTGGTCGACGGACGGGTATCCCAGGCGCCTTACATCATCCCCGATCACCTCGCGCATAGTGATCCGCTTATCGAACGGTTCGAGCGATGGACACGCGCGAATCTGGCGAGGGGATTCTCGCTGCAAGGGGCGGCGCATGACCTCGCAACGAGCCCGAGGACGCTGCAAAGGCGTGCCGAGGCCGTGCTCGGCAAATCCCCCTTGTCGTACTTTCAGGATCGACGGGTCGAGCGCGCCAGGCATCTTATCGAGACAAGCTCGATGGATCTGGATGCAATTGCCGCGGAAGTCGGCTATGCGGACGGCGCAACGCTTCGAACGCTGCTTCGCCGGAGACTGGGCCGAGGGGTGCGCCAGCTCAGATCAAGCTGAGCGTTCCGCAACCCTCAGTCACGCCGCAAATCAGCGACGAACCCAAAAAAAAGCCCGCGACGAGGTCGCGGGCGCGGGTGCAAATGTCGAGGGGTCATTCACGACAGGTGGATTGTCCTTGAATGTATGAAACATTGTCTTCCCCTCGGTGGTAGGGCGCAGCGTGGGCAGTCAGCGGGCAAGTCAGCCTGGCAATCAGGCTGCCACCGCCGTCGCACCTGCGTGAACTGCCTCGACAGTCACTTTTGAGGGGTATCGGCGCGATCAGCGCGGCTGAAACACGATGATTGCCATGCCGGCCACGGCCACCGTCACGCCGGTCAGGTCCCAGGGGCTCGGCCGCACGCCGTCGACCAGCCAGAGCCACAGGATGGCCACCGCGATATAGACGCCGCCGTACGCCGCATACACGCGGCCGGACGCATCGGGGTGGAGCGTCAGTAGCCAGGCAAAGATGGCCAGCGACGCGGCGCCGGGCACCAGCACCCAGGCGCTCAAACCCTGGCGCAGCCAGAGATAGGGCAGGTAGCAGCCGAGGATTTCCGCCAGCGCGGTCAGCAGATACAGCGCAACCGTCTTCATGCCGCGTCCGTGGCCTTGCCGTTGGCCGTGGCCTTCGTGGTGCTGGCGTTTCCTGCGGGCTTGCCCTTGCGCGCGGGCCGGGTTGCCGTCTTCGGCACCACCAGCTGTCCGCCCTTGTAGGGCACACGGCCCGACGGCACCACCGTCGCGGCCTGCTCCACGTGGTTTTCCTGATCGTCGAAGAACATGTGTGCGCCGAATGCCTGCAGCACCTGATCCTTGGCGAGTCCGCCGAGGAAAAAGGCTTCGTCGATCGCCACGTTCCATGCGCGCAGCGTGTGGATCACGCGGGTGTGCGCCGGGCTGTTGCGGGCGGTCACGATGGCGATGCGCACCGGACACTCGCCAGCCGGGAAATGCTGCTGGATCTCGGCCAGCCGCAGCAGCAGCTTGGCAAACGGGCCTTCCGCCATCGCGGTGTGGCGGTGCTTGTGTTCGTGGCGAATGAACGCGTCCAGCCCCTTTTGCTTGTAGATCCGCTCTGACTCGGGCGAAAACAGCACCGCGTCGCCGTCGAACGCGATGCGGATCTGGCCGGCAGGCGCCTGATAGCTTGGCGGTACGTCGTAGAGCTGCGCGGCGGCCACGCCGCCGTCGATGGCGGCCTGCACGTCGGCCGCGTCGCGCGAGAGAAACAGGTCCACCTTGAAGGCCTGCAGATAGCGGGCGATGGCCTCGCCACCGGTAAAGGCGGCGCGCGTGATGTCGAGCTTCGCGGCCTCGATCGCATTGAAGGCGCGCAGCCCGGTATCGGGAGAATTGCGGGAGATCACCACCACCTCCACCAACCGGCGGCCGGGGATGGCATGGTTCAGGCCCAGCAGCGCCTGCACCAGCGGAAACGCGGTGCCCGGTGCGAGCGGCTCGTCCTCATGCGCGCGCTGGTGCGCCGAATAGGCGTCCACGCCCTGGGTCTGGTAGAGGCGATTCTCCATTTCCAGGTCGAACAGCGCCCGGGACGAGATGCCGATGACGAGTTTGTCGGTGAGATCGTAGGCCATGCGCGCAAGTATAAGGGGCACGCGCGGTGGCCTATAAGTGCAGGCGGCGCGGCATTGATCGCGCTTGCGGAAGAGTCCCTTGCTTGCGCGGGCCCTTATCAGCAGGCCGACGGCTGCCTAGACTCCGGCACATCGGACCCCAACGGGTCCAGCCCAGGCCAAAGGAGCCGCCATGCCAGTCCGCCAGCTTCTGTATTCCGCGATTGCCGCGCTGTCCGCCGTCGCGCTGCTCGCCTTTGCCGGGCCGCCGGCCGCCAGCCAGCAAGTGGCCGGGGCCTCGCCGACGGCTACGCCACGGCCTGACGCAGCGCCTGCACCAGCGCCGCTACCCGCTCGTTGTCTTCCGGCTGGCGTCGCCACATGATGCCGACCGGCGGCAGGTCCCAGCTCAACGTGTACGGCAGCGCCGCCGCGTCCCCCAGTTCCACCAGTTCCGCCGCCACGGAGCGCGGCACGATCGTGATCGCGTCCGGCTGGCTGCGCAGCAGCGTGGCCATCGGCTTGATCGAATAGGTCTCCACGATGGGCAGCGGCGGCGCCACGCCGGCAATCGCGAACATCGTATTGATCGTGCGGCGCACCGGGGTGTGGGGTGGCGGCAGGATCCAGTCGAGCGCCGCCAGCCGTTTCCAGTCCAGCGCGCCGCGCGACAGCCGCGCCGCGGCGCGCGCCGGCACCACCAGCACCGGCTCTTCCCGGTAGAGCGGCTGCTGGACGATGTCTTCCCCCGCCAGATAGAACGACCGCGCGATCACGCAATCGAGCTCGTGCAGCCGCAGCGCGCTGACCAGTTCATCGGTCGTGCCCTCGCGCACCAGCACGGAGATCCGTGGCACGTGATGGAGTCCGTAAGCCAGTGCGGCATCCAGCACCGGGCGGGCCACGTATGGAATCACGCCAATCCGCAATCGCCCGCGCAGGCCAGCCTCGATCACCGTCAGCTCGCGCCCCAGCGCCTCGGCGTCCGCCAGGGCTACCCGGGCGTGCGCCAGCACCGCCACGCCCGTCGCGGTCGGCGTCAGGCCGTGCCGCGACCGCGAGAACAGCGGCGTCATGAAGATGTCCTCGATCTCCCGCAACGCCTTGGTCACGGCCGGTTGGGACAGGTTCAGCTCGGCCGCCACCCGGGAGATCGAGCGCTGGCGCTCCAGCGCCAGCAGCAGCGGCAAATGGCGCAGCCGCAGGCGGGACACCACGTTATGGAGCAGCTTGTCGGTGGAAATCGGCATGCGGGCAGGATCGATCCAGGGTTGTTTCGCCAGTCGTATAACCAGATGGGAATGCAACGATAAGTATTTCGATGCTTGCGGTTATTCTGGAATCCTATACTCAAATGCATTCCTTTGGAGTCATTTGCACATGTTCACGACCCGCCCGGAGATTGTCGGTACCTTTGGCGTTGCGGCTTCCACGCACTGGCTGGCCACCCAGACCGCCATGGGCGTGCTGGAGCGCGGTGGCAACGCGTTCGATGCGGCCGTCGCCGGTGGCTTTGTGCTGCAGGTGGTGGAACCGCACCTGAACGGCCCCGGCGGCGAGGTGCCGATCCTGTTCTGGGACGAGCGCGCCCGCGCGGTCCGTTCGGTGTGCGGGCAGGGCCCGGCGCCGGCGCTGGCCGACCCGGCCGCGCTGCGGGCCATGGGGCTGGAAATGATGCCCGGCATCGGCCTGATGCCGGCCACCGTGCCCGGCGCGTTCGGGGCGTGGCTGACCATGCTGCGCGATCACGGCACGTGGTCGCTGGCCGATGTGCTCGCCCCCGCCATCGGCTACGCGCGCAACGGTTTTCCGCTGGTGCCGCGAATTTCCCAGGCCATCCTGGCCGTCCAGTCGTTGTTCCGCGACGAATGGCACAGCTCGGCGGCGACCTGGCTGCCGGACGGCAAGGTGCCGCGCCCGGGCAGCCTGCATACGCTGCCGGTGCTGGCCGATACCTACACGCGCATCGTCGAGACCGCCGAGTCGGCGCACGACACCCGCGAAGGCCAGATCGATGCCGCCATGGATTGCTGGTATCGCGGCTTCGTCGCGCAGGAGATCGACGCCTATTGCCGCAAGACCCCGGTGCGCGACACCACCGGCGAGAAGCACACCGGCCTGCTGCGATTCGAGGACATGGAGCGCTGGGCGCCGACCGTGGAGGCGCCCGTGTCGATGGACTTCGGCCGCTACACCGTGGCCAAGTGCGATATCTGGAGCCAGGGCCCGGTCTTCCTGCAGCAGCTTGGCATGCTGCGCCATGCGGGGCTGGAAGCCCATGCGCCGGGGTCGCCCGAATTCGTGCACAAGATTGCCGAGGCCGCCAAGCTGGCGATGGCGGACCGCACCGCGTGGTATGGCGATCCGCGCTTTGTCGACAGCCCGCTCAAGGCGCTGCTCGATCCGCGATATCTCGCCGCGCGCGCCGCGCGGATCGGCGACCGCGCCGCGCTGACCATGGAACCCGGCACCCTCAACGGCATGGCGCCGCGCATGCCGGATCTCGGCGTCGCCGATCGCACGCTGGCCAGCGCCGATGTGCGCTTTGGCGTGGGCGAGCCGACCTTTGCCTCGCTGCCACCGGTGGCCGAATGGGCGGAGCGCGAGCTGTTTGTCGGCGACACCTGCCATATCGATGTGATCGACCGCCACGGCAACATGGTGGCGGCCACGCCGTCCGGCGGCTGGCTGTCGTCGAGCCCGACCATCCCGTCGCTTGGCTTTGCGCTGAATACGCGCCTGCAAATGACCTGGCTGGAGCCGGGACTGCCCAATACGCTGGCCCCGGGCAAACGCCCGTGCACCACGCTGTCGCCGTCACTGGCGCTGCGCGATGGGGAACCCTATATGGTCTTCGGCACGCCCGGGGGCGACCAGCAAGATCAGTGGTCGCTGGCATTCTTCCTGCGTCATGCCGTGCATGGCATGAACCTGCAGGAGGCCATCGATGCGCCGGCCTGGCACATCGACCATTTCCCGGGCTCGTTCTGGCCGCGCCAGACCGTGCTGAACCGGATCAGCGTGGAAGGGCGCATGCCGGGCGCCACGCTCGATGCATTGCGCGCACGCGGACATGAAGTGCGTGTGGGCGACGACTGGTCAGAAGGCCGGATGTCGGCGTGCACGCGGGAACGCGACGGCGCCGGCCGGCTGGTGCTGCGTGCCGGCGCCAATGCGCGCGGCATGCAGGGTTATGCCGTGGGTCGCTGATGGGGCGGCCGGGTTTGCGTGGAACGGGTTTGAACAAACAAGGGTCGCACAGGGTGGCCCGCCATATGGAAGAGGGAGTTGCAACATGAGGTCAGTCATCAAGAGCCTGCTGCGTGGCGCCGCCGCGCTGACGCTGTCGTTTGCCGCCGCTGCCGCCGGGGCGGCGGACGCCTATCCGAACAAGCCGGTCACGCTGATCGTGCCCTGGGCCGCCGGCGGTTCCACGGACATCCTGGCGCGTGTGTTGTCGGAACACCTGACCAAGGCGCTCGGCCAGCCCGTGATCGTGGACAACAAGCCCGGCGCATCGGGCAATATCGGCTCCGCGATGGTGGCCCGTGCCCAGCCGGACGGCTACACGCTGCTGGTCGGCTCCATGAGCACGCACGCGATGAATCCGGCGCTGATGGCCAACATGCCGTTCAAGGGCGTGGACGACTTCACGCCGCTGGGGCTGCTGGCCTACGTGACCAACACCATGGTGGTGAATCCGTCGGTGCCGGCCAATAACGTCAAGGAACTGATCGCGTATGCCAAGGCCAATCCCGGCAAGCTGGCCTATGCCAGCGCGGGCCCCGGCTCCACCAACCACCTGAGCGCGGTGCTGTTCGAGAAGATGGCCGGCGTGCAGATGCTGCACGTGCCGTACAAGGGTGGCGCCCCGGCGGTGGTGGACACCGTGGCGGGCCAGACCCAGTTGCTGTTCTCCGCCGGCACGCAAACGCTGCCGCACGTGAAGGCCGGCAAGCTGCGCCTGCTGGCAGTGACGGAATCGAAGCGGTCGGCGCTGCTGCCGAACGTGCCGACCGTCGGCGAGACTCTCCCGGGCTATGAACTGGCCGTGTGGTATGGCGCATTCGGCCCGAAGAACATGCCCGCCGATCTCGTCGCGCGCCTGAATCGCGAGATCAACAAGGCCATGTCGCTGCCCGAGGTCAAGGCCAAGATGGACGCGATCGGTGTCGAGACGGCCACGTCCACGCCGCAGGAGTTCGGCAAGATCATGCGCCGCGATGCGGACCGTTACGGCAAGCTGATCCGCGACCTCGGCATTCACGGGGAATGATCGTGTCACTGGACCAGCCTGGGCAGTGGCTCGCGCATTTCAATCCGCTGTGCGATGACCTGCGCCGCGCGGCCACGCCGGTGGCCGTGATGGACGCCGTGGGGCACGCCACGCTGGGGCTCGTGGGCCCCGGCCTCCTGACGATCAATGCGTGGCACGCGGCCAGCGGCGAGATCCAGCGCCTCTGGTCGTCGGACCCCGCCGCCTATCCGGTCGGCGGCAAGAAGGTCAAGGGCGATACGGCGTGGACGCGCCAGTTGCTGGTGCGCGGCGAAGTCTTCGTCGGCGAGGGCGACGAGGCGCTCGCTGCCGTGTTCGATGACATCGCCGTGATCCGTGGCCTGGGGCTGAATGGTGTGGTCAACGTGCCGCTTTGCGCGGGCGGCCGCGTGATCGGCACGTTCAACTATCTGGCCCAGGTCGATACCTGGACCGCGGAAGACATCACGGCCCTGAGCATGCTCGGTCAGCTGGCCATGCCAGCCGTTGCAGCTTTGACCGCAGCCCCGGCCCCCTGAGGCCGAGGGCTCGCTCGTGCGGGGGCGAGCACTACTCCGAAGTGCTCGCACTCCAGAACGCCTGGCCGATCACGCTGGCCGTGCCCAGTTGCGCGACCATCGCGTCCAGCGCATCCCCATCGACGGACGTGGCCACCAGCATGGCCTCGATCTCCACATCCTGTTCGCCAAACGCGCGCATCTCGAAGTCGCGGGTCGGATACTGAGCGGCTTCCAGCGCGTCTTCCAGCAGCCGTAGCGCCGCCTTCTGATGGGTGCGCGGCGCAATCACGTGCACCGTGTGCGTGACCTCCACCGCAGGCGTATCGATCGGCTGGCGGTTGATGCGGTCGGCCACGGGGCGCAGCAGCGTATTGGCCGCCAGCACGAACAGCGCGCCGATGCCGGCTTCGAGAATCAGGTCCGCGCCCGCGCAGGCCCCCACGGCGGCGGAACCCCATAGCGTTGCCGCCGTATTGAGCCCGCGCACATTGCCTTCCTCGCGCATGATGACGCCCGCGCCCAGGAAGCCGATACCGGACACCACGTAGGCCACCACGCGCACGGCCCCTTCATGTCCGGCCAGGTGATTGGCCATGTCCACGAAGATTGCCGCGCCCACGGCGACCAGCACGTTGGTGCGCAGGCCCGCCGTGCGCTGGCGGAACTGGCGCTCGTAACCGATGATCCCGCCCAGCACGAAGGCCGCCGCGAGGCTGATCGCCGTATCGAGCAGCGATTGAGGATTGATGTTTTGCAGGGCTTCCAGGGACATGTCGACGCATCCGTGCGGGCCAGAGTTGGCGCGATTGTGGCACAGGCATCTCGTCGGGTCAGCCGGCTGCACCGAACTTAGCCGTGCGGCGGAGGCCGTGAACCTCGCCGCAGCGGGGCGGCAGGGCGGCGGGGTTCAGGGACTTGTCAGAGGTCGAGCTGGAGGGTGGCCCCGACATTGCCGGGTTCCGCTTCCGCCGGCATGGCGCAGCAGATCAGCGCCTCGCCTTCCGGCACCGGGAATTCCGGCGGCTGGGCATAGGCCACGGCGCCCTGGACGATGGGCGTGCGGCACGATCCGCAGCTGCCGCCCCGGCAACTGAACACGGGCGACAGGCCGCGCGACTCCGCCAGCTCCAGCAGCGATCCGCCGCCCGGCGTCCAGCGGGCTTCCTTGCCGGACTGCACGAACATGACCGGTACTGCTTCCCGCGCGGGTTTGGCCGCCGGTGCCGCCGGGCCCGTTGCCGCGTCGCGGCGGCGCACGATCGACGCGCTGCCAAATGCTTCGGCATGGATGCGCGCGTCGGGCACGTTGAGGGCGCGCAGGCCGTCGTACAGGTCCTGCATGAAGCCGGTGGGGCCACACAGGTAGAAGTCGTAGTCGTCGAACGGCAGATGGGCGCGCAGCACGTCGATGTCGAGGCGGCCAGATTCGTCGTAGTCCATGCCGATCTGCGCGCCAGTCGGGTCGCTGAGCAGGCGCACGAGCCCAACGGCACCATTCGCGCTGGCGGCCAGCGCGGCCAGTTCCCGCGAGAACGCGCGCTCGCCTGCCGTGCGGGCGGCGTGGAAGAAGTACGTCGGCCGGATGCGGCGCTTGCGCAGGCCCTCGTAGACGATGTGCCGCAGCATCGCGAGCATCGGCGTGACGCCGATGCCTGCCGCCAGCAGCACGGCGGGCCGGCGTGCCGTGGCGTCGATGGTGAAGGCGCCGCCGGGCGCGCGCGCCTCGATGAGGTCGCCGACCTTCACGTGTTCGTGCAGGTGACGCGACACCTCGCCCTCGCGCTTGACGCTGATGCGGTAGACGCCGTCCGACGGTGCCACGGAGAGCGTGTAGGTGCGCATCACGGGCGTATCGTGGCCGGCGGGTGTCACGCGGATCGGCAGGAACTGGCCGGCCTGGTGCGGAATGCGTCCCGCATCGTCGGTCGGCGCCAGATGGAACGATCGCACCACGCTGCTCTCGTCGACGATCTGCGTCACGCGGAACGGACGCCACGTGTTGGCGAGGGCTGCGGCGCGCAGGCGGTCCGCGGCTTCGTCCCAGTTGCCTGTCATCAGCGAATTGGGCGACGCCCCTTGCGCTTCCGGCTGCCAGCGCAGTGGCAGCGCGGCCTCGCGGCGCACGATCTGCTCCGGGATAAAGCGCCACAGGCGCTCCGCGCCCTGGAAGGCGGCGATTTCGGGGGAATCGGTGATGACCTCGGCGCGGCCGGACAGTTGCAGCAGGTCGCCCGTGGCGTAGTCGGCAAACACCAGCCCGGCAGTCGGATTGACCATGAAATTGCCGAGCGTGTTGAAGAACAGGTTGCCGGCGAAGTCGGGAATCGTCAGGCCACCGTCGGCATCGATGCGCACGAAACCGGGCTTGCCGCCGCGATGCGACACGTCGACCTGGCGCTGACCTTCGGGCAGGTCGACGTACGACGCCACGAAGAACGTGTCGGCGTTGCCGATCAGCGTGCGGGCGCGCGCGTCGAGCGTGGTCATCCACTGCGGCGCGACCGGGCTCGGCACGGCCGGATCGCGGGTAAAGACGAACGCACGCTGCTGGATGTACTGCGGGCAGTTGCCGAAGCTCTGGCCAACCGCAATGCGGAAATGCCCCGCGCCGACGCGATGAATCGCGCCGTTCATGCGATTGCGCCGGCGCGTCATCGGGTCGATGCCGAGCAGCCCGATGGCGCCGCCGTCTTCCATGCCGGCGTCGGCCGGATCGGCCGCCTCACGACCGATCTTCACGTCCAGCAGGCGCGGGTCCGGTGAGTGCAGGAAGCCGGGATGGCTGGCGCGCAGCGTGGCCCAGACGCGGCCATCCGGCGCCACGGCGCCCAGCACCACGACGGGCAACTGGACGAAGAAGTCGCGGTGCTGGTCGGGCATGTAGTCGCGCACCACGCGCTTGCCCACCTCCGCCATGCGCGCATGCACACCTGCCACTTCCTGCAGCATGCGCTCGCCCGTGTGCCAGGGCAGGCCGGGGAGGAGAGAGGTATGTGCGGTCATGACGGGCTCCGGGTGTGGGGATGTGCGCTTCGGGGTTGCGGTCAGGCTTCCAGCCCGGCGCGGGATTTCTGGAATGCGACAAAGCCCGGCAGCGCTTCGATGCGCGCGAGCCATTGCCGTACGTTGGCGTAGGCCTCCAGGTCGACGAAGCCTTCCGGCGCACGCGCGGTGTAGCTGTAGAGCGCTACATCGGCGATGGTCGGATGATCGGCGGCGATCCACGAACGCCCCGCCAGTGCGTCGTCCATGCGCTTGAGCACGACATGGGCGCGGGCGATCACGGATTCGGCGTCCAGCGGCGCGCCGAACACGGTGATCAGGCGGGCGGCGGCCGGGCCGAAAGCGATGTCGCCGGCGGCCACGGACAGCCAGCGCTGCACGGCGGCGGCCGCGGCGGGGGTCTCCGGCAGCCAGTCGGTCTTGCCGAGCTTCTTGCTGACATAGACCAGGATGGCGTTGGAGTCCGGCACCACCGTGTCGCCATCCACCAGCACCGGCAACTGCCCGAACGGATTGAGCTTCAGGAACTCGGGTGCCTTGTGGGCGCGGGCAGCCAAGTCGACGTTTACTAGCTCGACGGGCTGGCCGATCAGGGACAGGAACAGGCGGGCGCGGTGCGAATGGCCGGACAGCGGGTGTACGTAAAGTTTCATGAGGGGTCCTCGGATTGGGGGTGCGTGGGGTGTTCGGTTATTGCGGCATTTGCAGCGAATACGCGTGGGGTGCCGCTGGAAACCACTATAGGTGCGCCCCGATGCACGAAAAACCGTCCACGGGAGAAGGGAATCTTCGGGATACGAGAAGAATGGCCCGGCCGGCGATCGGCGGCTTGGGGCCGGTGGCAGGGGGGCGGGGGTGGCAGGCAGCGGCGGATGGCGGCGGGTGGCATCAACCCGCCTCAACCAGTCGAACCGGCCAAACCAGCCGATCTGGCTGACCCGGCCAAGCCGGGCTCAACCGGGGCTCAATCGGCCCTGACTTGCCAGCGCCGGCTCAGTTCAGCGATTTGTCGGCCCGCAGGGTGTCGACCGCCAAGTCGATAAAGGCCCGCACCTTGTGCATGGCATGGCGGCCCTCGCGGTGGATCACGCTGATGGGCAGCGGTGGCGGCTCGAAATCGGCGAGGATGATGCGCAACTTGCCATCCCAGAGTTCGCTGGCGATCTGGTACGACAGGACCCGCGCCAGCCCGAAGCCGGCGACGGCGGCGGCAATCGCCGAGTCGTTGGTGGTGGTGGCCATGCGCGGCGACAGGCGGGTGGGCAGCGGTTCGTCGCCCCGCGTGAAGCGCCACTCGGGCAGGGTGGAGATGCCGGTGGTCTGGATGATCGAATGACGCGCCAGGTCGTCCGGGGTGTCGGGAACGCCATGCCGGGCCAGGTATTCCGGCGAGGCACAGACCACGCGCCGCACGCGGCCGACGGATACCGCCTGCAGCGACGAACTGGGCAGCTCGCCGATGCGGATGCCGACGTCGATGCCCTCATCCACGAAGTTGACGATTCGGTCGACGAACAGGCAGCTGATATCGACCTCGGGAAAGCGGCGCAGGTATTCCACGACGATCGGCGTCACGAACTTGCGGCCGAACAGCACCGACGCGGTGATCGCCAGCAGGCCACGGGGCGCGGCATGGGCACCCGTGGTGGCCAGCTCGGCCTCCTCGATCTCGGCCAGGATGCGGCGGCAGTTCTCGAAGTACGCGGCGCCGGTGTCGGTGGGACGCACCAGCCGGGTGGTGCGCGTCAGCAGGCGCACGCCGAGGTGAGTCTCCAGTTCGGTGACGATGCGACTGACGACGGACAGCGAGACGTCGAGCTTGCGTGCGGCGGGCGTAAAGCCACCGCTCTCCACCACGGTGACGAAGGTCTTCATGGCCTGCAGTCGATCCACGCGCGGTTCTCCCTGAGAATTTCCGGCCGGTCTGTCGGGGCTGTGCGGGGGCGGCGGCCGGTCCGGTGCCCGGGAGTATATCGGGTGGATCGCCGGGCCGGGATGGGCGACGGCTGGCCTGTGGAATCAAACCTGGTCGTGCAGGATGCCCCTGGCCGTGGCGACGAACCGCTGCACATGCCGGTCATCGGTCCCTTCGCGGGTGGCCAGCGCGATGCCGATGTGCGCGGCGGGCTTGGGGCTGGTCAGGCGCAGGAAGCGCACCCGCCGGTTGGTATAGCGCACGGTCACGCCGGGCACGAGCGCCACGCCGAGCCCGCTTTCCACCAGGCTGACGATGGTCTGCACCTGCACCGCCTCCTGCGTCACGCGCGGCACGAAGCCGGCTTGCTGGCATAGCAGCATGGCCACGGCCTGCAGGTTCGGTACGTCGGCGCTCGGATGCATGATGAAGGGCTCGTCGGCCAGTGCGCGCAGCGCGATGCTGTCCCGCCCGGCAAAGCGGCTTTCCGCCGGCACGGCGGCGACGAAGGTATCGGATTCCAGCGGCGTCAGCGTATAGGGGCCGGAGCTCAGGATCGGAAAACGCACCAGTCCGGCATCGAGCTGGCTGTGTTCCAGACGGTCGAGGATCGCCGCCGACGTGGATTCGTGCAGGATCAGCTCGATGCCGGGATGCGCCGCGCGAAATGCGGGAATCAGGCGCGGCAGCAGGGCATAGGTGGCGGAGCCGACAAAGCCGATGCGCAGCGCACCGCGTTCCCCATGTGCGGCGGATACCGCCGCGGCGCGCGCCTGGTCGGCGTGAAAGAGGGCGCGACGCGCATCGCCCAGCGCGGCTTCCCCGGCCTGCGTCAGCCGCACGCCGCGTGTGGTGCGCACAAACAGCGGCGTGCCCAGCGACTCCTCAAGCTTGCGGATGGAAATGGATAGCGGCGGCTGCGCCATGTGCAGGCGTTCCGCCGCGCGGTGGAAGTTGCCGGTCTCGGCAAGCACGACAAACTGCTGGAGCTGGCGCAGGTCCATGGCGATATCCATCCAATATCGATTCCTAAAAATCTAATATTAGACGCAAGCAGTCCGGCTGCACTACTCTCTGTTCTCGACAAGGAGGCGGCGCGGTGCCCGGGCATGTTGCGGCGCGGCATGCGCCGACCTCCGATAACAGAAGGAGACAGGCATGTTGCCCCTATCCGGCATCCGCGTGATCGACCTGTCGACGGTCGTGATGGGCCCGTACGCCAGCCAGTGGCTGGCCGACCTGGGCGCCGAAGTCATCAAGGTGGAGCCGCCCGAGGGCGATTCCACGCGTCGCACGGGCCCGGCCACCGAAGATGGCATGTCCGCGATTTTTCTTGGCGTGAACCGCAGCAAGAAGAGCGTGGTGCTGAACCTGAAGCTGCCCGCCGCCCAGGCCGCGCTGCACCGGCTGCTGGCCACCGCCGACGTGTTCATGCACAGCATGCGGCCGCAGAAGCTGGCGAAGCTCGATCTCGATCCCGCCAGCGTGATGGCGCGTCATCCGAAGCTCGTGTACGTAAGCCTGCTCGGCTTTGCGGAGGACGGTCCGTATGGCGGCCGGCCCGCCTATGACGACATCATCCAGGGCCTGTCCGGCAACGCGGCGCTGATGGCGGCGCAGACCGGCACCGTGCGCTACTTCCCGACCATTGCGGCGGACAAGACCAGCGGGCTGGTGGCCGCGCTGTCGATTTCGGCGGCCATCGCCGGACGCGAGCGGCAGGGCGGCAAGGGGTCGATGGTGGAGGTGCCGATGTTCGAGTCGATGGTGGCCTTCAACATGGTCGAGCACCTGTACGGCCAGCACTTCGAGCCGCCGCGCGGGCAGGCGGGCTATCCCCGCGTGCTGGCGCCGCTGCGCCGTCCGTACCAGACGGCGGACGGCTACGTCTGCATGATGCCGTACACCGACGCGCACTGGCGCGACTTCTTCAAGGCGTCGGGCCGGGACGACCTGGCCGCCGACGCGCGCTTTGCCGATATCGCCGCCCGCACGCGCCATATCGAGACGCTCTACGAGATCACCGGCGAACTGGTGCGCGAGCAATCCACCGACGAGTGGCTGGCGCTGTGCGAGACGCTGCAGATTCCCGTGGCGCGCGTCAACGACCTCGACGAACTGGTCGACGATCCGCACCTGAAGGAGACGGGATTCTTCGAGCAGCTCGATGACCCGTCGATGGGCACGTTGCGTTTTCCGGGCGCGCCGGTGCGCTTCGATGGCGCGCGCGCACGCGCGGCCGTGCCACCCCGGCTCGGGGAGCATACGCGCGACGTGCTCGCCGATGCCGGCCTGAGCGACGCCGATATCGACGCCCTCGGGGAAGAGGGCGCCGCGTTTTGCGCAACATCCGGCGCGCGGCGCTGAACGCCCCCCACGATCAAGGAGACGACATGACCCAAGCACAACCGCAGCGCCTCGGCCAGGGCTTTTACTGGCAGGACATTCGCGAAGGCCAGGTTTTCCAGACCTTCCGCCGTACCGTGACGGAGACGGACCTCGTCAACTTCATCTCGGTCACCGGCATGCTGGAGGCCATCTTCATCGAGGAAGGCTACGAAGGCGGCGCGATCAAGGGGCGGCCGGTCCCGGCCGCGCTGACGTACTCGCTGATCGAGGGCTTCATCCTGCAGACGATGATCCAGGGCACCGGTCTGGCGATGCTGGAACTGACGCAGAAAATCCTGGGGCCGGTGGTCGTCGGCGACACCATCCACGCCAGGATCACCGTGACCGGCATCCGCCCGACATCGCGCAGTGGCCGCGCGGTCGTGGATTCCAGTATCGAGGTCTTCAACCAGCGCAACGAACTGGTCATGACCTACACGGCGCGGCGCCTGCTGGCCGGACGCTAGCCGCACGGCGGCGGCCCAACGCATTTACCGGAGGAGACAACCATGCCAATCCAGAGCATAAATGCCAGGCATCGCACCGAACCCCGCGCGCGGGCGCGCCGCCTGTGGCGGCTGACCTTTGCGGCGGTCGCGCTGACGCCATTCACCCTGCCCGCGATGGCGGGGGAGTTTCCCGATCATCCGATCAAGCTGGTGGTGCCCTTCCCGCCGGGCGGCCCCACGGACCTCGTTTCGCGGGTCATCGCGAAGAAGATGTCCGACGATCTGGGCCAGCAGGTGGTGGTGGACAATCGCCCCGGCGCCAACGGCAATATCGCGGGCGAGATGGTGTCCAAGGCCCCGGCGGATGGCTATACGGTGCTCTACAACACCTCGTCGATCGCCCTGAGCCCCGCGCTCTACAAGAAGCTGCCCTACGACGTGAAGCGCGACTTCGCCCCGGTGGCGATGACGGCGATGGTGCCGCTGGTGCTGGAAGTCAATGCGCAGGTGCCGGTCAGCAACGTGGCGGAGTTCATCGCCTGGCTGAAGGCCAACCCCGGCAAGATGACCTACGGATCGGCGGGCAATGGCAACGTGACGCACCTGGCGGCGTTCCTGTTCCTGCAGGCCAACGGGCTGGACGCCGTGCATGCGCCCTACAAGGGCAGCGCGCCGGCGCTGACGGATCTGGCCGGCGGGCAGGTGCAGTTCATGACCGATACGATCAACTCGTCGCTGCCGTTCATTCGCGACAAGCGCATGAAGGCGCTGGCGGTGACCAGCAGCTCGCGCAGCTCCCAGCTGCCGGACGTGCCGACCGTGGCGGAGACCGTGAAGCCGGGCTTCGATGTCGGCGCCTGGCAGGGCATGCTCGTGCCGGCGAAGACGTCGCCCGAGATCGTGAAGAAGCTGAACGCCGCCACGCTGAAGGCCCTGGCATCGCCCGACGTGCGCGCCAGCCTGGCCGCGCAAGGCGCGGAGCCGCGCGGATCGAGCCCGGAAGCCTATGGCAAATACCTGGCGCAGGAGATCGACCGCTGGCAGAAGGTGGTCAGGGATTCCGGCGTGACGCTGGACTGATGCATCGCGGAGACATGAATTGAGTTCCTTGTTTGGCACCTTCCAGCTCACCGCCTTGCCGCCGGAAGCCGCCGCGTTCCGGCGGCAGGTGAAAGCGTTCCTGGCCGAGCATTTGCCAGTGTTGCCCCCGGACGTGCGGGCCCGGTCGTGGATGGGATTCGACGCGGATTTCAGCCGCGCGCTGGCCCGGCGCGGCTGGGTCGGCATCACGCTGCCCGCGCAATATGGCGGGGCCGGGCTGGATGCCTTCTCGCGCTTCGTGCTGGTGGAGGAACTGCTGGCGTGCGGCGCGCCGGTCTCCGCCCACTGGATCGCCGACCGGCAAAGCGGACCGCTGATCCTGCGGTATGGCAATGATGCGCAGCGCGCGTTCTACCTGCCGCGCATCTGCCGTGGCGAAGCCTTTTTCTGCATCGGCATGAGCGAGCCGAATTCCGGTTCCGACCTGGCGAGCGTCGCGACGCGCGCCGCGCCCTTGCCGGACGGTGGATGGCGCCTGACCGGCCGCAAGATCTGGACGACCAACGCGGACCGTTGCCAGTACATGCTGGCGCTGGTGCGTACGTCGGGGGAATGCGGCGACCGGCAGAAGGGCCTGTCGCAGGTCATCGTCGATCTGTCCGCACCGGGCGTGGCGATTCGACCGATCCGCGACCTCGCCGGTGACGCGCATTTCTCGGAGGTCAGTTTCGAAGACGTGGTGCTTCCCGCCGACGCGCTCGTCGGCAAGGAGGGTGCGGGGTGGGAGCAGGTCAACGCGGAGCTGGCGTTCGAGCGCAGCGGGCCGGAGCGGCTGTATTCGAGCGTGGTGCTGCTCGATGCGTGGATCGGCGCGCTGCGGCGGCTGCCGGCGGTGCAGCGGGATGTGGTGACGGTTGGCCGCCTGGTGGGCCGTCTGGCCACGCTGCGGGCGATGTCGCTCGCGGTGACGGCGCGCTTGGCGGCGGGGGAGAGCCCGCTGGTGGAAGCGGCGCTGGTCAAGGACCTCGGCACGGAACTCGAACAGTCCATCGGTACGCTGGCCGAGGCCGCGCTGGGTGACGATCCGGAACTCGCGGCGGACCCGGAGCTGTACCGCACGGCTGCCTACGTCAGCGTGGTCTCGCCGACCTATTCGCTGCGCGGCGGTACGCGCGAAATCCTGCGCGGCATGATCGCGCGCGGCCTTGGGTTGCGCTGAGCGGAGATCGACGATGCACAATGCTTATTCAGACGCACTCGACGCCATGCTGCGCGACCACAGCACGCCCGCAGCGGTGCGCGCCATCGAAGCGGGCGGCAGCCCCATGGCCCTCTGGCGGATGTTGCAGGAGAGCGGCTTTGCCGATTGCCTGTTGCCGGAAGCGGCGGACGGTGCCGGCCTGCCCCTGTGCGAGGTGGCGCCGATGCTGTTTGCGATCGGACAGCACGCGTTGCCGTTGCCACTTGGCCAGACGATGCTGGCGCGCGCGGTGCTGCACGGCGCGGGCGTATTGGTGCCCGACGCCCCGATCGCGCTGGCGACCTTCGATGGCGCGGGCCGGACGCATGTGCCCGGCGGGGCCACGGCGACGTGGTTTCTCGTGCAGGACGGCAGCCACGCCGCGATGGTGCATCGCGATGAGGCCGATATCGCCGGCAACGGCGTGCACGGGGACCTCGGCGTGACGATCGCGCGCTCGCCGGCAAGCAGCTTTCCGCTGCCCGCCGGCACGTTGCGGACGATCGGGGCTTGCGTTCACGCGGCGCAGATGGCGGGCGCCTTGTCGCGCGTGTTCGACATGACCTTGCAGTACGCCAACGATCGTGCGCAGTTCGGGCGGCCTATCGGCAAATTCCAGGCGATCCAGCATCAGATCAGTGTGATGGCCGAGCACGTGGCGGCGGCGCGCATGGCGGCGCAGATCGCCTGCGCATCCGACGGCTGGCAGCCGGAGCGCATGCGTGCAGCCATCGGCAAGCTGAACGCCAGCGAGGCGGTGACACCCGTCACGTCGATGGCCCATGCGGTGCATGGCGCGATCGGTGTGACCGAGGAATATGACTTGCAGCTCTACACGCGTCGGCTGCATGCATGGCGGCTGGCGGACGGGTCGGAGCGGTTCTGGGCGAGGGAGATCGGCGAGGCGACCTGCGACGCGGGCGTCGGCACGGTGGATGCCCTGCGGGGGTGGAGCACGGACGCCGTGTGAGACGACGCCTCCCCTAAAGGAGGCGCGTCGACGAGCCAGTCACGCGGCAGCCGCCCCTTGGAAGTCAGGGGCGGCTGCCGGCAATCACGGCCCGATTGTTGGTGGTTATGCTTCGGCCAGAATCTGTTGAATGGCTTGCTCGAAGGCTTCGACGGGTTGCCCGCCGCTCACCAGGTAGCGATTATTGAAAATGATCGCCGGCACCGACTGGATGCCCATCGACTGGTATTGCCCTTCTTCCGCGCGGACCTCATCGGCATAATTGTTGCCTTGCAGCACCTTGCGAGCCTCGGCGGCGTTCAGGCCTACCGATTCCGCCGCGTCGACCAGCACGTCGTGGTTGCTCGGGTCCTTGCCCTCGCCATGGTAGGCCCGCAGCAATGCCAGCTTGAGCGGCACCTGCTTGCCTTCGATGGCGGCCCATTGCAGCAGGCGGTGCGCGTCGAAAGTGTTATAGATGCGATTTCGCGGGCCGAATTCAAAGCCGACGCTGGCGCCACGCTCGCGGATCATGACCTGGGCCTCGGCGACTTGTGCCGGCGTGCGTCCGTATTTCTTGCCGACATAATCGACAATCGCCTCGCCGCCCGGCGGCATCTCCGGATTCAGTTCAAAGGGGTGCACGACGATCTCGGCGTCGACCGCATCGCCAAGGCGCGTCAGCGCCATTTGGAGCGAGGACAGGCCGATAGCGCACCACGGGCAGGCGATATCGGAGACAAAATCAATTCTGAGCGGTTGTGTCATGGCTTTTACGGCGCAAATGACCGCCTGCGCGGTCGTTCTGATCGATAGGGGAAACAGGGTAGAGAGGGTAGCCCGAAACGTGAATGTTTGCAGGGCGCCGGGTTGGCCGTCCCGGTGAGGCTCGTTCGGAACCGTGCCTGTGGCGGTCGCCGGGCTTTTTGCCTTGCTATCGCTCGAAGGAGAGAACCGGCAGAATACCTGGGCGATATTCTCGTCGGCCGTTGGGTAAGCGCTACCTGACAAAAAGGTCGTCATAAACCAGGCGAAACGACACCAGTGTTCGCACGATGTCGCCGGGGCCCACTGCCGGATTCCCGGTGGAGGCTGCGCCTGCTGGCTTGGTCTTTCGTGGGGTCAGTGGCGGCGTCGACAGGCCTACAGGTTGCGGGAGTTTTATCCCGATAATCTTGTAAGGCACACGCACCACGATTTGGGCGGCATAGGTCTTCAGCTCCCATCCCGCATTCTCGCCTTTCGCCCCCGGCAACAAGGTCGCCCGATAGACTCCCGTGAGCCCCGGTGGAAACTTCTGAGGGCTGACAAGTGGCGGGTAGAGTTCGGGCGGCCGATCCCAATGGAATGGTGGAAAGACCTCGTGAATATCAGACCAACTGAATAACGTGAACGACTCTGGCTTAAGCCCATCGACCGGAACCCCCGCATTGCTAACCATCAGGTAAAGCTCGGCTTCCAGTCGATTGTGCAGGCGCACAAATGCATCAAGTTGCAGGCTCATAGGGGCTCCTCAGTTTCGGGAATCGCACGAAGCGGGACAAGCGGATAGACCCCGACCCGGTCTACACCTCCCTGGTATCGAAGATGAGCAGATCCACACCAGCCTGCGCAAAGTTCGCCAAATCCGCTGCCGCTGCGGCACCCTCCGGCGACGCCATTCCCTGCTGAATCGCTGCCAGGGAATCGAAGCTCAATAGCGCCACCAGATGGAAAGGCGACTCCCCGGCAGGCGTGCCTACCGGGCCGCTGCTGACCTCGTAGCCGCGCAAGCCGGGGATTTTCTTGGCGATCGGGATGTGTTTGGAGAAGTAGTGTGAATCGAACGCTGCGATGTCCGCGGGCTTCTTGTACAACGCCATGAGCTTTGCCATCTTGCTTTCTCCGGTTGTGAAGCGTTGACGTAGCCCGTTCTTTTTAGGACGGAAGAACGATCGACGCAATCCTTTCCATACACTGCAACCTCAGGCCTCGTGTGGAGCGTTTCGTGTAGATCAAGCCTGAGGCGTACATAAGGGCTGAGGCCGCCTGCCGGGAATCAATTGGCCAATAGCGGCTCGATAACTCGATCAGCAGTACCTGGAACACCAGTCCGCAGCATGCAGGATGTGAACGGGTACAAACCGCCGATCCGTGTCGCTACTCAACGCCAGTGCCTTCAGATAATTCTTGCGCGCAGAATCAAAATCTCCGTGCTCCTCGCTTGTGAAACCTATGTCCTCCAGCTTGATGGCAACAAGAAGATTCAAATCCGTATCAGGGACTCCATCAACACGACTTTTCCGCACGAAGGCGTCCATGGCTTCGTACGATCCGCCCCATCGCGGCTGGAGATGCACCATGTACCTCCCGCGCATCAAAATGTTCCGGGGGTAGAGTTTGTTCCCTCGACGAAGGAGTTCATCGGCTTGCTCGTAGTCGCCTTGCCGTAACGTAATGTTCAAGAGGTTAAGTATCGCCAGGTACGATCGCGGATTCAGATCAAGCGCCTTGTAGAGATCCTTCTTCGCAATCTCGAACTGCTCCTGCATGAAACGCACATTGGCAGCAGGCGTTTCCTGCATATACCGCGTGCCGCGCCGAAACTCGCCGAGCTTGCGGTAATAGGTTCCACGTGCCAAGTGGGCAACGTACGAATTCGGCCGCTGTTTCGTCCATTCGGTCATCTCATTCGAGAAAACGTCCTCCTGTTGGTAGAAGGGCTTGAAGGCGTCCACCAAGTCGTACTCATTCAGTTTGCCTTGCTCGAACCCGGCCTCTTTCATCCGGAGCACCTTTTCGATCGTGTCGAATTGCTTCGCACGAAGGGCCTTTTGCACATCAAGCTCCTCCGCACTGCACACGCTTGCCCAGAACAGGAACACCACGGCCAATATTTGGGTACATCGACGCACTCTCGTCTCCTTTGAAGTATTTCCTTGCGCCATCACCTTGTCCGGATATCACCCAGCGCTGAAGACGGGAAGTCCTATGCAATACCGTGACGAATTTGCTCTTTATCGTCCCGAACATCTTATTCCCCTGAACCCACGCTGGTGCGCTTCCTTAGGCTTACATGCGACGCAAGTCACTATTCGGAACGGCTATTTCTTAACGCTTGCCCACAACCTTGTCTGCTTGTCTCTGTCGAGCATGCGAAGCCGCTTGACAATGGCCACGCCGTCGAGCAACTGGATGCCAGCCTCCTCAGCCAATTTCTTTGCCGACGGTTCAAGATATCCTGACACAGACCAAATAACGCCTCGACTTATCTCTTGCTCTTGCAGGAGCCTCCCCATCGCGCGAACTTGCTCGGCCTTTACAGCGTGGCCACGGATTCTGCATTGGACGACAGCTACCGGCCTATCGAATCCTGTTCTGTATAACGCAGCGACGACCCCATCGTCGGATGCGAGCGAAACGCTCTTGACGACGAATCCCTTTAACCCGTAATAGCTCACACAAAGCGACTCGAGCCGCTTTGAGTCCAATGGCACCAACGCGTCAAGGGGCCAGATATGCGGTTCGGACGTACCCATCGCCGCCCTCCCGCGATTGGCAGAGTAATCGTCAACATCACGTTGCACTCGCTCGTCATTCTGTTTGCCATCCTCAGAATTCTCCGAACTTCGCGGGTCGAGTGAAGGAGGATTGATGACGCCAGGTGGGGCTCCGCGCGCCGCGCTTCGCGTCTTCTGCAAGCCGCTGGGGTCCCAAAGTGCAAACAGAAACATCGAGCTTACCCACAACAGTTGCCCTGATGCCGGACCGGTGCCTACGCCAAGAGCGCCAGATCCGCCCGCACAAAGGTACGGTCCAAATAGCGTCGTCGCGGCGACGACCGCGATGAGCACAGACGCCCACCATGGCACGATGCGTTTTCCAGTAAAGAGGGATGCAATCGCCAGGACCGGAAGCATATTGCAGAACCAGCGCGGATCAAACATGAGCAGACCGAGCCATCCCATCCCCAATACCCAAGCTCCAACGAGCGGATCGCCCGCACACAGCCACGTAGGAAGCACTAAGGCCCCGCCATATGCGCCTGTTGCGAGCACCACCAGGAAATAGTCCGCGATCTTCTTTAAAGGCTTCATCAATATCTTGCCGATTGGCGCCGTTGATAAGACCAAGGACCGGCTGCGTAACCGGTTACCTCTGGATGGCGAAAAGTGGGGAAAGCTCGCAATCTAACAAGGAAATTCGCATACCAGCGACGCTCGTGGTGGGGTGTCAGAGTTGTACAACACCACGAAACCACTGGGTATCTTCAGCATTGCAAGCCCCGCCCTTGGCTCGCATTTATCGAAGTCGGCGTCAGCTTCTGTGCGTACGCCAGAATAGCTATTTGGCCCGCAATGACCGTGGCACGGACGTCTAATGCGGCTTTGGGAGCAGTCATACGCAAACGGCTCGCCGGATAACAGTTATGGGTCGTTCTGCGCCCTCAACTGGGCCGCAGATCGGCGAAAGGCGTCGGCTCCAATGATTTCCCAGGCGGAGGCCGTGGGAGCCATGCCCTGGGTGCTGTCGCAAGGTCGCCGCAATCCTTGAGTTTGCTGATGCCCGGACGCCATCACCGGAGCGGTGGTGGTCGACAGGGCCCGGAGCAAGTCGCGGCACAATCCGCCACGCGATCCGCCGCTGCTCGCACCAGCCGCGTTGAATTCCCTTCGCAAAAGAACGCGTTGTGCCGGATACGTGCCATGGACAGCCCGGTTGCCGGCGCAGTGGCTGCCGACATTGCGCATGCGCCATGCACGCCCTATAACATCAGTTCGAGTCGAACGAGGGGGTGCAAATGACGACGAAAGCCTATGCCGCGCAGTCGGCCACGACACCGCTGGGTCCCTCCACGATTGCCAGGCCACCGGTGGGTGATCTGGACGTTGCCATCGATATTCTGTACTGCGGTGTCTGCCACTCGGACCTGCATGCGGCGCGCGCCGAGTGGCAAGGCATGCGCTATCCGCTGGTGCCGGGGCATGAAATCATCGGCCGTGTGAGCGCGGCGGGGAAATCGGTCTCCAGGCATCGCGTGGGAGACGTCGTTGGTGTCGGGTGCATGGTTGGGAGTTGTCGCCAGTGCGTTGCCTGCCAGGATGGACTGGAGCAGTACTGCGAGGGGCCGCATGGCTTCCTGCAGACCTATAACGGCTGGCTCGACGGCACTGGCGAAAATACGTACGGCGGCTATTCGGCAGCCATTACCGTGGACGAGCACTTCGTGCTCAGAATCTCGCACCGCGCCGAACAGCTGGCAGCGGCCGCCCCGTTGCTATGCGCGGGCATTACCACGTGGTCGCCGCTGCGGCACTGGGGCGCGGGACCGGGCAAGAAGGTGGGCATCGCCGGCATTGGCGGCCTCGGCCATATGGGTATCAAGCTGGCTCACGCGATGGGGGCGCATGTGGTGGCATTTACCACGTCGCCGGCAAAGATCCGGGATGCGAAGCATCTCGGTGCCGATGAAGTCGTGGTATCGCGCAACCCGGACGAGATGGCGGCGCATGCATCGAGCTTCGATTTCATTCTCAATACCGTGGCCGCGCCCCACGACCTGGATGCCTTTATTCCTTTGCTCAAGCGCGATGGCACGATGACGATGGTTGGCGTACCGGATAGCCCTCATCCATCGCCCGGCGTTGCCAATCTGATTTTCAAGCGGCGTGGCCTTGCGGGTTCACTGATTGGCGGCATTCCCGAGACGCAGGAGATGCTCGATTTCTGCGCACAGCATGGCATCACGTCGGACGTCGAAATGATCGCGATGAAGGATATCGAATCCGCCTTCGAACGCATGAAGAAGAGCGACGTGAAGTACCGGTTCGTGATCGATATGTCGACCATTTAGGTCCGGAGGGGAGGGCGCCCATCATGCTGACGCAGAAGACGAAGGACATCGTAAAGGCCACGGCACCGGTGCTGGCCGAACACGGTTACGACATTATCAAGTGCTTCTATAAGCGTATGTTCGAAGCGCACCCCGAGCTCAGGAATGTGTTCAACATGGCGCATCAGGAGCAGGGGCAACAGCAGCAGGCGCTGGCGCGCGCCGTCTACGCGTATGCGGAGAATATCGAGGACCCTGGCAGCCTTGGCGCCGTGCTGAAGAACATTGCCAACAAGCACACCAGCCTGGGGGTTCAGCCGGCGCAATACCCCATTGTGGGTGAACACCTGCTGGCTGCGATCAAGGAAATCCTGGGCGACGCGGCGACTGACGAGATTATCTCCGCATGGGCCCAGGCCTACGGCAATCTGGCCGACGTCCTGATGGGCATGGAGAGCGAGTTGTATGAGCAATCTGCTGCGCAGTTGGGCGGCTGGACTGGATGGCGTACCTTTGTCGTGCGCGAGAAGCATCCTGAAAGCAGCGTGATTACGTCGTTCATTCTTGAGCCGACTGATGGTGGGCCGGTGGTGAATTTCGAACCTGGTCAGTACATCGGCATTGCGGTGGATGTACCCGCACTGGGCTTGCAGCAAATTCGCCAATACAGTCTGTCGGACATGCCAAATGGGCACAGTTATCGAATCTCGGTGAAACGCGAGTCGGGTGGTCCGCAGCCCCCCGGTTATGTCTCATGCCTGCTGCACGATCATGTCAATGTCGGCGATATCGTCAAGCTGACCGCACCTTACGGCAGCTTTCATATCGACGTTAATGCCAGGACGCCCATCGTCCTGATTAGCGGAGGCGTTGGGCTGACGCCGATGGTCAGCATGCTCAGACGCGCCATTCAGGATCCGCAGCGGCAAGTGGTGTTCGTTCACGGTGCGCGAAACGGCCAAGTACACGCAATGCGCGACCGTCTGCGCGAGACCGCCAAGACACATACCAATCTTGGCGTGATCGTGTTCTACGACGATCCACTACCGGGCGATGTTGCCGGCCGGGATTATGATTTCACGGGGCTGGTCGACACCCGGTCGATCAAGGATTCCATCCTGCTGCCCGACGCTGACTACTATATTTGCGGTCCGATCCCATTCATGCGGATGCAACATGACGCGCTCAAGGATCTGGGTGTGCGTGAGGCGCGTATCCACTACGAGGTGTTTGGCCCGGACTTGTTTGCTGAATAATTTGCTGAATGGCAGGGAACCACCACTCGCGGGCACGATCTCGCGGGACGCAGTCGCCGTTTTCTCACTGATTGGCAAAAGGAGTCATTCAAGATGGCAACGAACACGATCTGCCTGTGGTACGAACACAATGCCGAAGAGGCCGCACGCTTCTACGCCAAGACCTTTCCGCAAAGCAGCCTCGGCGCCGTGCACCGTGCGCCGGCCGATTATCCCGACGGCAAGGCGGGCGATGCCCTGGTTGTCGAATTTACCGTCGTGGGCATCCCCTGTATCGGCCTCAATGGCGGGCCGCATTTCAAGCACAGCGAGGCCTTCTCTTTCCAGATCGCGACCGATGATCAGGAAGAGACCGACCGTTACTGGAACGCGATCGTCGGTAATGGCGGGCAGGAAAGCCAATGCGGCTGGTGCAAGGACAAGTGGGGCATTAGTTGGCAGATCACTCCGCGTGTGCTAACCGATGCACTCGCCAAGGGTGGCGGCGCGGCGAAACGCGCGTTCGAGGCGATGTTGCCGATGAGAAAGATCGACGTCGCCACCATCGAAGCGGCCGTGCGCGGCTAATTACTACCTACTACCGTTCCCACCCGTGGCCCCGATTCCGGGGCGATTAGTCAGCCCGGCGCCACCGACCTGAATCGTGGCGCACGCTGACCCTTTCGTCATTTAGCCGGACTTGCTCCTCATTCACCTTCAGCGCGGTCGAGTGGTCGATGTCGAAGGTGATATCTAGCGCGTGCCTGATATGGGCATCCTCGATGGGAAGCTCCCAGGTCAGGAATATCTGCGTGCAATCCTGATCGGATGGGAAGTCGGCCACATCGAAACCACCGCTGCCGCGTTGAATGACGCCATGCGGCTGGCAGGTATCGAATATCAGAACCGTGCCCCGGGTCAGGGGAATGCGGAGATCCAGCGACGGAAAATGTACGTCCTGCCCTTTGTCCTCGCTCAGGAAGAGATTGCAGAAGGCCGCACCGCCATACTGCTCGCCGTCATGGTGGTATCTCGCACCGCGGCAAGCCATGAGCGCGACGTCACTGGCAGCAAGCACACCGGGCAATCCAAGCGTGCCCGTCCAATCAGACACTGCCTGCACACAGCGCGAGTAGTCCGGCCAGCGCGTTCGCGCTCGTGCCAGAGGCATTACCTCGACATCCCCGGGTTCCAGTGTCATGCGGGACGATATCTCCCTTGCCCAATCCGCCAGCAGACGGGCCGGCGGCTCGGGCACGTCGACCCTGCCTGACAGCACGATGTCGCTCACGCGCCGGGTGCGGATGGCGTCGCCACTCCAGAAATAGGAGATGAGGCCGTTTTGGGCTTGGGAATGTTGGGGGCTGTGGCTCATTTGTAGCAGTGTAATGCGGCGGCGTGGGTCGCCTTGCCAATGCGCTCGTGAGCGGCGCTTGCCGACTCCTTCCCGGTCATTCGCCACCTATACTCGGGACTACGCGGCCGGCTATTGAAATACCTGGGTAGGCAGCAGGCAGCGGCAATAAGAAAGAGGCGCGCGCGGCACCGCGTCTTGACGAATTTGAGATGAGGGAGAAAACCAATGAAGCTCATCCCATTGCCCCTTATTCTGCCCCTGGTTCTGGCGTCCAGTGCCGTGACAGTCACCGTGCACGCCCAGACAGCTATCGCCCCCTCTATCGAATCGGGCTGGATTACGTTCCCGGCGCAAACGCTTAAAGAATCCGGTACCGCGGTACGGGGAGACCTGAAACTGCCGGCCACCTCCCCCTCGACAGAACGTGTTCCCGCCGTCGTCATCATTCATAATTCCGGCGGCCTTCAGGACCGCACCGGCGCAGGGTATGTGAAGGTTCTGAACGATGCCGGCATCGCAACGCTGGAACTGGATCTGTTTCCGCGGGGCAACCGCCCATCCACCACGCGCGAAAACCTTCCCCACACCTTTGGCAGCCTGGTTTTTCTCGCCGCCCATCCGCGCATTGATCCCGCCCGAATTGGAATCATGGGATTTTCCTGGGGCGGCATATTGTCCCTCGTGTCCGCGTCGACCGAGGTTGCCAACGCCTACGTTGCCGCGCCGCCGAAATTCGCCGCTCATTTGGCCTTATACCCTGTCTGCTCTGCACAGTTGGGCGTCGTTCGGGGAACCAGCCGAAGCTACCCGGCGAGTACCTACCAGGCGATGACCGGGGCGCCAGTTCTTATCCTGGCGGCGGAGAAAGATGACTACGACAAGCCGGACTCCTGCCAGCAGTTTCTTGACGCCTTGTCGGAGACTGCGCGCGCTCATATTTCCCTGACCGTCTATCGGGGAGTCGGTCATGGCTGGGACACCCAGGAAAACCGCACCTACATGGATAACGCGGCACGAGAAGGGCGCGGCGGTTATGTCACACATAGCCGCGATGATGCCGTTGCAAAGGAATCGCAAAAAACTGCAGTTCAGTTTTTCACTCAGTCATTTGGTCGTTAGTTTGACGTTGAGTATCGCCGCGCTGGAACGGGTGGTCCGAAACCATGCTCCACGCGACGTACCTTGGCTCTCAACCCGTAACCCGAGGAGTTCTGCCATGAAGCGATTTCCCATTGCTTTCCTGGTCTTGGCGCTGGCCGGATGCGCCACGAACCAGAGCGCGCCAGTCAATACGCAGGCGTCGCGCACAGAAAGCTGCAAGGTCACGTCAGAGCAGGAGATTGCGGGGTTGTTTGATCGATGGAATCGGTCATTGCAGACGGGCGATCCACGCAAGGTGGTGGCCAACTATGCAGAGCGGTCGATTCTTCTTCCGACGGTTTCGAACAAGCCTCGCGTGACCGTCGCGGAGAAGGAAGACTATTTCCAGCATTTTCTGCAGGACCGTCCGTCCGGGAAGATTGATTTCCGCAGTATTGAGCTGGGATGCAATTCCGCCGTGGATTCCGGGCTGTACACATTCACCTTCGCGCGGACGGGAACCGTCGTCAAGGCGCGCTATACGTACGCCTATCGCTGGGATGGCACGCAATGGCTGATTACAAGCCATCATTCGTCGGCCATGCCGGAGAAGACGTAACTTCGGTGCAGGCCCTTCCTTCCTGATGGCAGGGCCTGACGGCTGCCTGCGAGCGACGTATCGAAAACCGTGATCTCAGGCGCCGCCCAGATTCAAAGCTGCTTGCGGTACACGACGAATCCGGACTTGTCTGCGACGGTGTCATATAGGCGCATGGCGGTCATGTTCGTTTCGTGCGTCTGCCAGTACACCCTTCCCGCGCGCAGGGCCCTGGCGCGTGCATAGACCTGATCGATCAGGCTGCGCGCCACGCCTTTTCCTCGTGCTGCCTCGGCAGTGAAAAGATCCTGCAGATAACAGTTCGGATTGAGTTGAATGGTGCTTCGATGCAGTAAGAAATGCGCCAGCCCGATCAACTCGCCGGATTGTTCTGCAACCAGTGCATGCATCGGCTCGTACGCATCAAAGAAGCGTGACCAGGTCGTGAGCGTGATTTCATCCGGCAAGGCAGTCACCCCGTGCCGGCCGTAGAACGCGTTATACCCATCCCAGAGAACTTTCCACGCGGGGAAGTCGTCCGGCTCGACTGCACGGATCTTCACCGGCGCTGCGGATGAATCGATGGTTTGCATTATTTTCCTTTTGCGTTGCTGTGGCCGGCACGCTTCAGGCGCCCGCACTTGGCGGCGGCGCATGGCGTGCCAGGAACCGATCCAGCTGGCCGGCGAACGCCTTGCTGTCCTGTGGGGCATACGGTGCCGGGCCTCCGGTATCCACGCCCGAGCCGCGGAGCTGATCCATTACCTCGCGCATCGTCAAGCGCTCCTGGATATTCTCACGGCTAAACCAGCTTCCTCGCGGATCGAGCACATGGGCGCCCTTGTCCAGGGCAGCGGCGGCAAGAGGTATGTCCGCCGTAATCACGAGGTCGCCGCTGCCGACCAGTTCGACGATACGGTCATCGGCGGCGTCGAAGCCCGCCGGCACTTGAAGCGCCTTGATAAAGCGGGACGGCGGCGTACGCATGTACTGGTTCGCCACCAGCGTCACGCACACCTGGAGACGTTGCGCGGCCCGATACAACATTTCCTTGACGACAACCGGACAGGCGTCTGCGTCAACCAGTACTTGCATCGCGGATTTTCCAATTCAGGTGGGGGGCGCTCATATTACTGCCTGCACGCCTCACGGGTGTCGCAAGTATATGTGGACGACTTGCGGGGACTCTCTCGCAAGGTCGCTCGTCAACGCCTCCGACCGTGATCTAGTCGCAACGCGAAACAAGTATCCCATAAGCCATTTTTCGGCATTAAGTTCAAAAAATATCAAGTTATATCTTATTGCTTCAGCAATATCGATTACTTAAACTCAATTCAACACAACCACAAAAGACCACGGCCGAAAAACGGTCGGGTAGAGACAAATGCTCGGTTCGGAACTCGTCATTCGAGCGCTGGCGCGCCGCGGTGTGACCACGATCTTCAGCCTCTCCGGCAACCAGATCATGCCGCTCTACGACGCCTGCATCGACGCCGGTATCCGCATCGTGCATGTCAGGCATGAAGCCGCGGCAGTGTTCATGGCAGATGCATGGTCTCAGGTGACTGGCGAAATCGGCGTGGCGATGCTGACGGCAGCGCCGGGCATTGCCAACGGGATTGCGCCGCTGTATTCGGCGGCTCAGGCCGAAAGCCCCGTCCTGCTTCTCTCCGGTGATTCTCCGGTGTCGGAAGATGGAATGGGGGCCTTCCAGGAACTGGATCAGGTCGCGATGACGGCGCCGTTGACCAAGTGGTCGAAGCGGGTCACCGATGCGCGCAGCCTGGTATCCACCGTCGACACAGCCATCTCCACGGCAATGACGGACCGGCGCGGCCCCGTTCATCTGGCGCTTCCGTTTGATCTGATGACGCGCGAATCCGGCATCGATGCATTGCCCGGGCAGATACCCGAACTTGCGCCGGTGGCTCCGCCGACCGCAGTCCTCGAGTCGATCGCCGATCTGCTTGGCCACGCCCGACGTCCCCTGATCCTGGCAGGTCCGACGCTCTGTCGCGAACGGAGCCGTGCCGCGCTGCAGTCTCGAAGCCTGGCGCTAGGCGCTCCCATCGTGCCGATGGAAAGTCCGCGCGGCTTGCGTGACCCATCGCTCGGCGCGATCGCGGAAGTGGTCGCCGAAGCCGACCTGATCATCTTGCTGGGCAAGCGCCTGGACTTCACCACCGGATTTGGCCGCGAGAGCGTCTTTGGCAAGGGGGCGCGTGTCGTTGTCATCGATCCGGATGTCGATATGCTGCGCCGGGCCGAAAGGTTGCTCGGTGACAGGCTGGCCGCGCGGTGCCTCTCCGGCATCTCCGTTGCGCTTGACGCGCTGGAGTCCGCTGTGCGCAAGCTGCCCAGCGACCGAGGCGAATGGGTGGCGCGTGTTGCGGCAGCCAGCCTGGAGCGTGGCGCTTCAATCCCGGCGTCGCCATCGGCCATTCATCCGCGCGCGCTGTGCGAGACCGTCAACGCCTTTCTGCGCGATGTGCCGTCACCGGTTCTGGTCTGCGACGGCGGCGAGTTCGGTCAGTGGGCCCAGGCCTTCTGCAATGCGCCGACCCGCATCATCAATGGCATGTCAGGGGCCATCGGCGGTGGTATCTGCTACGCCATCGCGGCGAAGATCGCCCGGCCAGAATCGACGGTGGTCCTGCTGATGGGCGATGGCACCACGGGTTTCCATCTGTCCGAGTTCGACACGGCAGTGCGTGAGCAGGCAGCGATCGTGGCCGTGATCGGCAACGATCTGCGCTGGAACGCCGAGCACGTGATTCAGCAGCGCACCTATGGCGAGGATCGCCTGATCGGTTGCGCGCTGAGCGCATCGGCACGCTATGACGCGGCCGTGGCCGGACTGGGCGGCTTTGGCGCATCGGTCGGGCGTCTGGACGAACTGACGCCAACCCTTCAGGCGGCGCTCGGCAGCCATTTGCCGGCCTGCATCAACATACAGATGGAAGGTCATCCTGCGCCGGTCTTCGCGCGCAACCAGGTTGGCGCGTCAGCGCATTGAACGAAACGGGAGAGAGTGATGGAGGCGACAAAGGCCGCGCAGCGCACGCTTACGGTACGCATTGCCCGCGGCACCGAGGCAGGCAATTTCACGACCTACGAGGTGCCGTGGCGCGAGAACCAGACCGTTCTCGATGTGGTGACCGAGGTACAGCGCCGCATCGAACCGACACTGTCATATCGCTTTGCGTGCCGCGTGGGCGTATGCGGATCGTGCGCGATGACGGTGAACGGCAAGCCGCGCTGGACCTGCCGCACGCACGTCAGTCGGGTGGAAGAGGATGGTGTGATCGTCATCGAGCCACTGCGCAACATGCCCCGTATCAAGGACCTCGTCGTCGACATGTCGGAGTTCTTCGATAAATGGAAGAAGGCCGGCAACACGTTCGTTGGCACGGCGACGCGTCATGACCCACCGGCAGCGGTGTCCCCGACGAGCAAGAAGCGCAAGTTGGCCGATGCCGCCATCGAATGCATCAACTGCGGCGTCTGCTATGCCTCATGCGATGTCGTGGCATGGGACAAGGAATACCTCGGGCCCGCCGCGCTGAATCGCGCATGGACGCTCTTCAACGACGAACGCCATGCCGATCCGAAGGACGTACTGAAGCAGGCAACGTCCGGCAGTGGCTGCAACTCCTGCCACACGCAGGGCAATTGCATGACGCACTGCCCGGTCAGCCTGAGCCCGACCGGCAGCATCGCGGGTCTGAAGAAGAACGCCCTGCTGCAATTCCTGAAGGGAGGCGACTGATCATGGAGCAGCGTCTTTTCGCACTCCAGCGCCTCAGCGCAATGGTCATGGCGCCGTTCGTGCTGGTGCACCTGGGTGTCATTCTCTACGCGGTGCGAGGTGGCTTGACCGCGGCCGAAATCCTCTCCCGCACGCAGGGCAGCCTGCTGTGGATCCCGTTCTATTCGCTGTTCGTGATCAGCGTGGCGGTCCATGTGCCGATCGGGCTGCGCAACATCCTGATCGAGTGGGCGCGCCTGAGCCGTCGCGCCGCATCGGTGTTCTGCCTCTTGTTCGGCCTGTTGCTGTTGTCGATGGGCTTGCGTGCCGTGGCGGCGGTGGGAGGGCTGCTGTCATGAAGTCTCCGCGAAACCACCGTGCCTATTGGGCCTTCCTCGGGCACCGTCTGTCGGGCCTGGCGCTCGGCATCTTTCTGCCTGCGCACTTCTATGTCCTGGGCCTGGCACTGGATCAACAGGCCCGCATGGACGCTTTCCTGAAATTCGCCGACATGGGCGCCGTCAAGTTTGGCGAATGGGGTCTGGTGCTGCTGTTGTCGATTCACATGTGCTTTGGCCTGCGACTGCTGGCGCTTGAACTGCTGCCCTGGAGTTCCACCCGCGACGCGCGCCTGTCGTGGATCAGTTGGGGTGGTGCACTGTCGCTGTGCGTTGGCGTGATCTTTGCCCTGGGAGTCATCTGAAATGCAAATCGAGAACCACAAGACGGACATCCTGATTCTTGGCACGGGCGGGGCGGGGCTTTTCGCTGCGCTGCATGCCAAGAAGGCGAATCCCGCGCTCAAGGTATCCGTGGCGGTCAAGGGCTTGCTCGGCAAGTGCGGCTGCACCCGGATGGTCCAGGGCGGCTACAACGTGGCGCTGTCTACCGGCGATTCGGTCGAACGTCATTTCATGGACACCATCGAGGGCGGCAAGTGGCTGCCGCGCCAGGACCTGGCCTGGCGGCTCGTCGAAGGCGCGATCGAGCGCGTGCGTGAACTTGAAAACGAGATCGGTTGCTTCTTTGACCGCAACCCCGACGGCACGCTGCACCAGAAGGCGTTCGCGGGTCAGAGCTTTGACCGCACGGTGCACAAGGCGGACCTGACCGGCATCGAGATCATCAACCGTCTGATGGAACAGGTGCGGGCCCTCGATGTGGAGGAGCTGGAGGAGCACCGCGCCATCGAGCTGATTCCGGCGGCGGATGGATCGGGCATCTCCGGCGTGCTGTTCATCGACATGCGCCGTGGCACGTATCGCTTCGTTCAGGCCAAGGCGGTGCTGCTGGCCACCGGTGCCGGCCCGACCATGTACCGCTACCACACGCCTTCCGGTGACAAGACCTGCGACGGCCTGGCGATGGCCATGCGCTACGGCCTGAGCCTGCGCGATATGGAGATGGTGCAGTTCCACCCCACCGGCCTGCTCGGTGGCCCGGATACCCGCATGACCGGCACGGTGCTCGAAGAAGGGCTGCGTGGCGCTGGCGGCTGGCTGATCAATGGCAATGGCGACCGCTTCATGACGAACTACGACGCGCGCGGCGAGCGTGCGACGCGGGACGTCGTCAGCCGCGGCATCTATGCAGAGATGCGCGCCGGCCGGACCGGCCCGATGGGTGGTGTGTATATCCAGATGAGCCATCTTGGTCCCGAGAAGGTCGCCAAGTCATTCCCGGGGATGGTCAACCGTTGCAAGGACTGCGGTTTCGATCTCGCTGGCGGGCGCGTGGAGGTGGTGCCCACCGCGCACTATCTGATGGGCGGCGTGGAATTCGACGTGGATTGCAGCACGGCTTCGCCCGGCCTGTTTGCCGCCGGCGAGGATTGCGGCGGCGTGCACGGCGCCAATCGACTCGGTGGCAATGGCGTGGCGAATTCGACCGTGTTCGGCGGCATCGCCGGCGATTCGATGGCCGCGTATGCGAGCGGCGTGCAGCACTGGAAGGAGCCGGACAAGCGCGTGATCGTGAGCGGGATCGATCGTGCCGAGTATCCCTTCTCGAAGACGCCCGGTGCCATCCACGAATTGCGCGATGCGCTGGCGCAAACGATGTGGGACGACGTTGGCGTCCTGCGCAACGAACAGGCGATGCGCCGGGGCCTCGAATCGGTGACCTCGCACAATGCCGCACTGCTGGCCATGGGCGTTCCCGATGGCGACCGCCGATACAACGTCACCTGGCACGACTGGCTCAATCTGCAGAGCCTGGTGGACATGTCGCGCGTGATTACCGTTTCCGCGCTGGCCCGCGAGAACAGCCGGGGCGCGCATTTCCGCGAAGACTTTCCGGAGCCCGGTGATCTGCACAGCAGCCGCTACACCCGCGTGACCGCGGACGGCGACGATATTCGCCTGGAGATGGTTCCGGTGAAGTTCGACATCGTCACGCCGGGCACGTCACTGATTGCCGGCGAGGCCGGTCAACCCCCAAAAATTGCTGCATAGAGGACCGCTACGATGACCATCTCCATCGATCGGGTCGAGGAAGCCGCGTTCGAGATCATGAAGCGCGCCGCGATCGAGATCCCCAAGGACTACAAGCAAGGCATCCAGGCGTTGCAGAAGACCGAGACCGGCAAGCTGCCGCGCTTCGTGATCCATGCGATGCAGGACAACTGGGAAGCCGCGGACGAGGACCGCCGGCCCATGTGCGCCGACACCGGCCTGCCGCGCTACTACGTCAAGGTTGGCAACAACGCCTCGGTGCAGCGTGGGTTCGTTGCCGTCGAGCGCGCGCTGCGCAAGGCCACGGCAGACGCCACGCTGGCGGTGCCGCTGCGTCCGAACCGCGTGCATCCGCTCTGGCGCACCGATAACAACAACAACGTCGGCATCAATGCGCCTGAGATCGAATGGTCATTCGAACCGGAAGCCGACTGGGTCGACATCACGACGGTGCACAAGGGTGGGTTGTTCGGCACCGACTACCGGATGCTGTTCCCGGGTGACGGGATCGACGGTATCAAGCGCTTCGTGCTCGACACCCTGATTGCCTTCGGCAAGCGTGGACTGGCCTGTCAGCCCGCCATCGTCGGCATCGGCTTGGGCGGGTCGAAGGATACGTGCATGCAGCTTGGCAAGCAGGCGGCGTGTCTGCGCGTCGTGGGCGATCGCAATCCCGATCCGAAGATCGCCGAGCTTGAACTCGAACTCATGAAGCTCGGAAACTCGATCGGCATGGGTGCCATGGGCTTCGTCGGCTCATCGATGGTGGTGGACTGCCATATCGAGGTGGGCCACACCCACACGGGCGGCATGCCGATCAGCCTTCACACGTTCTGTCTGTCGTCGCGACGCGCCACGGCCCGCATTCACGCTGACGGCAATATCGAATATCGCACGGACCCCCAGTGGTTCACCCCTTATCTGCGCAGGGAGACGGTCGAATGGTAAGCCCGCAAGACGATGAACTGAAGGTCTTCCACATCAACCTGCCAGCGACCACGGAAGACATCGCCAAGCTTGAGCTGGGGTCGGCCGTCTATCTGAACGGCTTGATCTATACCGCCCGCGAAGGCATCTACAAGAAGGTGCTCGACGAGGGCCTGGAGCCGCCGGTGGACTTGCGTGGGCTCAGCAACGTCAATTTCCACTGCTCGCCGGCGGCGGCGCCCAATGCGGATGGCAGCTACAACGTCGGCGCGGTGACCGCGACGGCCAGCTTCCGGTTCTCCAAATGGATTCCAAAGTGGATGGAGAAAACCGCGTGCCGCATCTTTATCGGCAAGGGCGGCATGCCTGCCGATGACTACAAACGGGTGCTTGCGCCCGGCGGGGCGATCTATCTGACGACCGTTGGCTATGGCACGGGCGCGCTGCTCGGCCGGGGCATCAAGCAGGTGAAAGACGTGTTCTGGCTGGACGAACTCGGCATCGCGCAGGCGATGTGGATGTTCGAGGTCGAAAACTTCGGCCCGTTTATCGTCGAGAGCGACCTGGAAGGCAACTCGCTGTTTGCGCAGCACGCCGAGGTCATCAACGCAGGAATCGAGAAGCTGTACGCCGGCCTCAAGCCTCCCGCTCTGCACCGATACGGCGAGACCGACGATCGCAAGAACGAGGTGATGTAAAGCCACTGCCGCACGACAACAGCCAGGAACACGACATGATCATTGATTTCAGACTCCGCCCGCCGGTCGGCGGCTTTCTCGATACGTTGATGTACTCGGCCGGCGAGCGTCGCGACGGCTTTACCCGAACGGTCGGCTTCGAACCTTCCCCGGCCGCGCAGCAGCAATCGATGGACCTGCTGATGAAGGAGATGGATGAAGCCGGCGTCGACAAGGGCGTCGTGGTGGGACGGCTCGCCGGCACGCTGGGTAGCGTGTCGAACGACGACGTGGCGCGGATCGTGCGGGACTACCCGGGGCGCTTCATCGGTGCCGCGTCGATCGATCCGACGAACCGCGTGGCGGCGTGCAAGACCATTTCGGATGCGGTCGCCAGTGGCTTCAAGGCCATCAATATCGAGCCGGGGTCCTACCCGATTCCGATGTACGCGGACGATCGTCGCCTGTACCCGATCTACGCGCACTGCGAAGACCTGGACGTACCCGTGATCATGATGGTGGGCGGCACCGCCGGGCCGGATCTGAGCTACTCCGATCCCATCCGCACCGATCGTGTCCTGACGGATTTCCCGAAGCTGAAGGTCGTCGTCGTGCATGGCGGCTGGCCCTGGGTGACCGAGATCCTTCATATCGCGTTCCGCCGCCAGAACATGTACCTCTCGCCGGACATGTATTTCTCGCGGATGCCGGGTTGGGAGGAGTACGTGAAAGCCGCGGATTCCTTCCTGGCCGACCGGATGCTGTACGCCAGCTCGTTCCCGTTTTGCCCGGTACGGGACTACAAGCAGTGGTTCGAGACGTTGCCGATCCGTCCCGAGAACATGGAGAAGGTGATGGGCGGCAACGCGCGTCGCTTGCTGGGTCTCTAGGCTCGCGCGCATGCCGATGCGGCAATATGGCGGCGCGGCACGCTATCTGGCGGGCTGAATCCCCATCAAAGGGTCAGACATGGACGTCAAGACGCTTTACACACTGGTAGCCATTGCGGATCGAGGCAGCTTCGCCGTGGCAGGCAACGCCATCGGGTTGACGGTCTCGGCCGTCAGCATGCAAATGCGCGCGCTCGAAGAAGAACTGGGCATGACGATCTTCGATCGCAGCCGCCGACCGCCGGTACTGACAGACGCTGGACTGGCGTTCACGAATCGCGCCCGGGACCTGCTGACGCATTGGGAGAGCATGAGCGCGGCGCTCAAGCGCGAAGCGGCCGGAGGCGTGCTCAAGCTGGGATCGGTCCACACGTGCGTCTCGGGGGTGTTGCCCCTTGCCTTGAAGCGTCTCCACCAGCAGGGACACCGCATCGACGTTCACGTGACCACGGGTCTCACGCACGATCTCGAACGGGCCGTATACCGGCGGCAACTCGATGTCGCCGTCGTCACCGAGCCGGAGATTCCCCGGCTCGACCTTCAGTTCATGCCTTTCTTCAACGAAGAGTTCGTGGTGATCACGCATGCCACCACGCGAGGAGATTCCGACAAGGGTGTGCTGGAAACCACGCCCTACGTGCGATTCAACCGCACGGCGCGGGTCGGGTTGCTGGTCCAGGAGGAAATGGTGCGACGACAGATCGCCGTCCGGTCCACCATGGAAATCGATACGCTCGAAGGCGTCATTGCCATGGTGGCCAATGGTCTCGGATCGTCGGTGGTGCCGGCCCGTGGCGTCGAGAACGAGTTTCCGGCCTCCATTCGCACCATCCCGTTCGGTTCGCCACCACTGATGCGTCGACTCGGGATCCTGGTGCCGCGTGACAACCCCCGCGCCCATCTTTCGAGGTTGCTGCTGGAGGCGCTGACGGCTGTCACGACACCTGCGAGCACACCGGACGATGGCCGCCCGAAGCTGGTGGGCAAGGGGTGATGACGGTGACGACGCGCTGTGCGACGGTCTCGCGACCGATGCGGGCGCTATCCGGATCGCCATGATTTTCCGCGCGCTGATTGGGAATGATGTCTTCCATTCGGAAGACCGGGGCGCATGTTTTCTTGCAGTACGCGATAACAAGTTTTATCGATCACGGTGAATGCAATATCCCATTTCCGTTCGATAGAACCAGAAACTAGGCTCCATAAGAACAAGAAGCAACAGCGCACACAATAGCCGCGAATCATGGCGGCACCACAAAGGAGACAACGATGAAATCACAGGGCACGCGAACGGCCATCGGAGACTGGCTTGAGGGGCTGCAGCAATCGGGGCGGCAATGGCTGCGCCGGAAGCGCCAGCATCCCATCGTGAAGGAGCTGTGCAGGGACGCGGATGCTCCGCGCTACCGCACGTCGACGGCGGTGGCGATGTTTGCGTTCGCGATCGCACCGCTATACATGGTGCCCGCCCAGGCGCAGGAATGGCCGGGCAAGCCGATACGTCTGGTGGTGCCGTTCGCGGCTGGCGGTGCGACCGATCTGCTGGCGCGCGCGGTGGCCGTCGAGCTCGGGAAGCAGTGGAAGCAGCCCGTCGTCGTGGATAACCGGCCCGGCGCCGGCGGTGCCGTGGGCGCCGAAGCCGTTGCCAAGTCGACGCCTGACGGCTACACGCTATTGCTTGCCTCGGGCAGCATGTTCACGGTCAACCCGTTCATCTACCAGAAGCTCCCGTATTCCGCCGAAAGCTTCGAGATGATCAGCAAGATCGCCAGTGGTCCGATGGTGGTGACGGTCAACGCGAAAGTCCCGGCAAAGACGGTGGCCGAACTCGTCAGCTATGCAAAGGCCCATCCCGGAAAGTTGTCCTTCGCGTCGGCAGGCAATGGCAGTCAGGTGCATATCGCCAGCGAGGCCTTTTCCGAAGCCGCTGGCATCGAGGTCGTGCACGTGCCGTACAAGGGTGAGGGCCCCGCCTATGCCGATCTGATGGCTGGAACGGTCGACATGACGGTGGGCAACATCAATGCGATCTCGCCGCTGCTCAAGGGCGGTCGTATTCGCGCGCTGGCCGTGACGGGCAAGGAGCGGTCGACGCTGCTGCCTGATGTGCCGACCGTCGCCGAGGCTGGCCTGCAGGGCTTCACGTTCTATGGCTGGTTCGCGCTGATGGCCCCGGCCGGTACGCCGAAGGAACTGACGGCGAGGATGTATGCCGACCTTGAGAAGGCGACTGCGGAACCGGGCATGCAGCGCTATCTGGCCGCGCAGGGCATGACCAGGACACTAACGCCAACGGGCCGCCTCCCTGAGGAAATTGCCCAGGAGTCCGGTCGCTGGAAGCTGCTGGTGGCGAAACGGAAGATCTCCGCCAATTAGTCGGAACACAAAGGCGCCTGCGGGACATGTGCGGAGGATGGCTCCGGGCGCCGACCTGGCGGTGGAACTACCGTCGCCAGGCGTGCGGGAATCAGGATGCAGTAACGCTCACAACAATACGACCGACAAGCGATGGGGACTGAACACTATGCAGTACTAGGGGCTACCGTTGCCGGGGCCTACACGGTATTTGGACTCACCGGTTTCGGTGCGGCGATGGTCGCCGTGCCAATCCTGGTGCAATTCATCCCACTGCAGTTTGTGGTGCCGATGCTGCTATTGCTCGATCTTGTGACGACCACCATGGTCGGCCTGCGCAACTGGAGCTCTGTCTCTCGCCCGGAACTGTTGCGCCTGCTTCCGTTCATGATGGTCGGCGTGGTGCTGGGCACGACGGTGCTGGCGAGGATCGAGTCACGTTGGCTCCTGGTCGGGCTCGGGTTGTTTGTACTGATCATGACAGGCCGGATGCTCCTTGCCTCCACGGCGCGAACGGAGGCTGCGGCGAAAGGATGGTCGGTACCTGCGGGCGTCGTGGGCGGCGTGTTCAGTGCGCTGTTCGGAACGGGTGGCCCCATCTACACGATGTATCTATCCAGACGACTGCCGCACATCGACCAGTTTCGATCGACCATCGCGGCTGTCATCCTTGTCAGCGCGCTGGCGCGTCTGGTGGCGTTTGCAAGCAGCGGGCTCCTGCAGCAAGGGGATTTGTTGCGCAGCGCCGCAATCGCGATGCCATTCAGCCTCGTTGGCCTGGCGATCGGTTCACGCCTGCGTCGAAGGTTCTCTTCCGATGCCGTGCGTCGCGCGCTTCTGATTTTCCTCTGCGCCAGTGGCATTTCGGTGCTGTGCCGGGGCCTGATGATGCATTGACAGGACCTTTCGCCGGCCACATCGATACGGGACTAACTGATGATCGACTTTTCAGGTTACGGATAGCGAAATCATCTGTTGTACGTGATGACTTGGTTCCTCTAGCCTGAGCGGCTATTAATAAGGGTGTGGCGACGGATTCGAGATCTGCCACGCGAGGGGAGACACGATGGACAAGACTGACACGATCGCGGATGTCGACCACAACCGTCGCCGGGTACTGACGGGTGGCGCGGCGTTGGCTTTGCAAGCCTCACTGGGCCTTACGGCGCCGAACGCGCTGGGTGCCACGCGCACCAGGGAGATGCCTTTCGAAAATGGGCACCGCGAGCTGGTGGCGTTTCCTCAGAAGCGGCCGCTGATCCTGCTGACGAATCGACCGCCCCAGCTCGAGACGCCCTTCGAGGTGTTCGGCGAGAACGTGATCACGCCGAACGATGCTTTCTTCGTGCGTTATCACTGGAGTGGCATACCCACATCGATCGACCCCGCGACGTATCGGCTCAAGATCGATGGACACGTCTCGAAGCCGCTGGACCTTTCGCTCCAGGCGTTGCGACAGCTCGGCGATGCCGTGGACGTTGTGGCCGTCAATCAGTGTTCCGGCAATAGCCGAGGCTTCTTCTCGCCGCGCGTCAATGGCGGCCAGCTTGGCAACGGCGCAATGGGAAACGCACGCTGGACCGGGATTCCACTTCGCGTTGTGCTCGAGCGTGCCGGCGTCAAGCCGGGTGCGGTCCAGGTGAGCTTTGACGGACTGGATCGGTCGCCGCTGGAGACCGGACCGGACTTCGTCAAGGCATTGACGATGGACCACGCGCTGGATGGCGAGGTCATGCTGGCCTGGGCCATGAACGGCAAGGATTTGCCCTTCCTCAACGGCTACCCGCTGCGACTGGTCGTTCCCGGGCACTATGGGACGTACTGGGTGAAACATCTGTCCCACATCGAGGTGCTGGACCGCCCCTTCGAGGGCTTCTGGATGAACCCCGCATATCGGATTCCGGACAATGACTGCGCGTGCGTGCCCCCCGGAACCGCCCCGACCAGCACCGTGCCGATTGGGCGCTTCAATGTTCGCTCTTTCATTACCAGCCACATGAACAATAGTGTGATCGCGGCAGGCCGGGATGTGACAGTGAAGGGGATTGCATTCGACGGCGGCCAGGGCATTTCGGAAGTGGCGTTTTCGGATGATGGGGGCGCAACATGGCAGCCAGCGGTCCTGGGCAAGGATCTAGGCCGGTACTCATTCCGTGAGTGGAGCGTGAAGTTCCGCCCCGTCAGGAAGGGCGTCTATGACCTTCGCGTTCGTGCGAAGAATCGATCGGGCGAGACACAGCCTCTGACAGCGAACTGGAATCCCGCTGGATATATGCGGAACGTTGTGGAGTCCACCAGCGTTGTCGTCAGGTGAATGGCGGAGCCGACCATGAAGATCCAAAAATCCATGCTTGCCGTCGTGACGCTCGTCGCAGTTTCCGTGACAACGTCGGCGATGGCGCTCGAGATCAAGCTTCCGCAAGAAACCGCGAGCTACAACCCTAGCAGTCTGCCCGGATACAACCTGGCCTTGCAGAATTGCATGACGTGCCATTCCGCACAGTACGTTGCCACGCAGCCAACGACGTCTTCCCGAGCCTATTGGGAGGCGACGGTCAAGAAGATGAAGAAGCCATTTGGCGCGCCGCTCAAGGATGAGGACATGCCGGCAATTGTCGATTACCTGGTGAAGACCTACGGTGCGGAGAGAGAGGGCGCCGCATCGCCGGCCACGCCTGCAAATACGAAGTGACGGGCGGCGGCATACGTGCCGCTTCCTTTTTCCCGATAAGGTCGACGAGGAATGTCGAGTGCACGCCGGCGCCGGTTCAAAATCAACCGGCTGTAGCCTGGCAACCGAAACTCGGTTTTAATGCCGCATGCCATCAGCGGTAATCAAACCTTAATGCTTAGCCTCGACGATCTGCGGCTCATTCGTGCGATAGGTGCTGCCCCCTCGCTTGCAGCCGCCGCGCAACGACTTGATCTGACGCCTCCCGCCGTCACAATTCGCCTTCAACGCATCGAGGAGCGCCTCGGCGTGCGGCTGGCAGTTCGACAGTCGAGAGGAATCTCATTGACGGACGAGGGCCAGCGGCTGCATCAGGAAGCCATGGAAATCCTCGAGCGAATGGAAGCCTTGCCTTCGTTCATTTCGGGAAACCAGGGCGAGCTGCGGGGAAAGCTCCGGGTCGTTGCGCCGTTCGGCTTTGGCAGAAAGTATGTTGCGCCCATCGTACGGGAGTTTCATCGCGCGCATGCCAACCTCGAAATCTCGCTTTACCTGTCGGAGAGTCCTCTCGCCGACGCGTCGGGCGCGGACGTGGTGGTGACGATCGGCAAGCTGAAATCGTCGTCGTGGATAGCGCATCCGCTGGCGCCCAACGATCGGATCTTGTGTGCGAGTGCGGCCTATGCCCGTCGGCTGAAAAACCTCGACCATCCGTCCGACCTGACGCGCTTTCCCTGTCTTTGCCTGAAGGAGAACGATGAGGATGTGACGCGATGGCGCTTTCATCAAGGCAACGCCGAAGGCGGCGACGCGCGAAAGGCTGTCACCATCCGTGTCTCCGGCATCCTTTCCTCCAACGACGGCACGATTATTTCCGATTGGGCACTGGCGGGACTGGGCATCGTCGAGCGGTCCGAATGGGATGTCGCGCCATGGATTGCTTCCGGGAAACTTGTCCGCCTGCTTCCGGACTGGAGCTTGCCCGCCGCCCCGGTCATGGCGCTCTTGCCGTCACGTACTGGCGTTTCCATTCGGCAACGCGCGTTCCTGGACGCAGCGCGAAAGGCGCTTTCCCCGCCGCCCTGGCGTCGATGATGTTCAACAGGTGCGCTTTCCCGATGCCGACGCCGTTAAATCGGCGTTAATGCTCCATTAGTCTGACGTTAAGCACGCAGGTCAATCGCGATTCTATAGTTGGGGGCACATGCGATGCCGCATGTCATCTCGTCCCCCAAGCAAGAGGCCCGTACCGTGACCATCGAGACCCTGAACACCCCCGCCGCACTGATCGACATTGGCCGGATGAACCGCAATATCCAGCGGATGCAAGATCATCTGAGCCGCCTTGGCGTCAAGTTCCGGCCGCATGTCAAGACGACGAAGTGCAAACAGGTGGTTGATGCCCAGATTGCAGCGGGCGCGCAGGGAATCACGGTGTCGACCCTGAAAGAGGCGGAGCAGTTTTTCGACAGCGGCATCCGGGATATCGTCTACGCAGTCGGCATGGCGCCGACCAAGCTGGGTCAGGCCCTCGCGCTGCGTCGGAAAGGTTGCGACCTCAAGATCGTTGCCGACAGCGTACAGGCTGCAGAGGCCATCGCAACCTTCGGACGCGAGCATGGCGAGCGATTCGAAGTCTGGATCGAAGTCGACGTGGACGGGCACCGCTCCGGCATTCCGCCCGAGGGCGATGCGCTGATCGCAGTAGGCCGCGCGCTCGTGGACGGCGGGATGAAACTGGGCGGTGTACTTGCGCACGCGGGCTCGAGCTATGAGTACAACACGCGCGAAGCGCTCGTCAGGATCGCGGAGCAGGAGCGCAGCGGGTCGATCAGGGCTGCCGAACGCCTGCGCGCCGCAGGTCTGCCTTGCGATGTCGGCAGTATCGGGTCCACGCCGACGGCACTATCCGCGGAGCATCTTGAAGGTGTGACCGAAGTCAGGGCCGGCGTGTATGTCTTTTTCGATCTCGTCATGCACAACGTGGGCGTGTGCGATACGTCAGACATCGCACTATCCGTGCTGACAACCGTCATCGGCCACCAGGAAGAGAAGGGCTGGGCGATTGTTGACGCGGGCTGGATGGCGATGAGTCGTGATCGTGGCACGCAGCGTCAGCAGCATGACTTTGGCTACGGCCAGGTTTGCACGGAGAACGGTGAGGTCATCGGCGACTATGTCGTGAGCGGTGCGAACCAGGAACACGGTATCGTGTCCCGCAACGGCGAGCCAGACGTGGCCATCGCGAAGACCTTCCCGATTGGTAGCCGCTTGCGGATTCTTCCGAACCACGCTTGCGCAACCGGCGCGCAGCATCCTGAATATCAGGCAGTCCGCGACGACGGCTCGGTTCAAACCTGGCCACGCTTCTACGGTTGGTAAGTCACTGCGCGTGACACCAGAGCGGCGGCTCTGGTGTAAACCCCAAGAAAAACGGGCTTGCTCCCCCGCGGAATCGAGGTCTACACTGTTTTCATATCGCGAATATAAATTCGCAATCCGAATAAAACCTACGATGTTTGAGAGGTTGTAACGCGGGGAAGGAGGGCGCCGGCATTCGGCGCTTTTCTCGCCCAGTATTGCGAATAAAAATTCGCAATCCGAATTCGACGGATTCCGGCAGCGATGCCGAAGCCCACCGACCAGACTTGAGCGAGGACTTTCCTCTGTCAGAACGGCGAATTAAAATTCGTAATCCGAACTCGATCCGGGTTCGAACCGAACCAGCTGAACTCACAGGGGAGATTGACATGGCGACCGAGAACACAGTCCGTTCCGCATCGAAGGCAAGCAGCGCGGGCGACGCATCCAAGAACACGGTGCAGTCGCTGGCGAAGGGCTTCCGCATTCTCGAAGCGTTCTCGGCCCAGGAGCCGGAACTCACGATGGCGGAAGTGGCGCGTCGCTCCGGGCTGGACAACGCTACCGCGTTCCGCTTTCTCAACACGCTGGTGGACATCGGCTATGTGCAGCGCGTGCCGGACACGCGGCTGTTCCGGCTCTCGCTGAAGGTGCTGAAGCTGGGCTTCGACGCCATCGCTCATGCCGACCTGCGCACCCGGGCCAGACCGATCCTGCGCGCGCTGGTCGGGGAGATCAACGAAGCCGCTTCCATCGGCGTGCTGGATGGCCCGGACGTGCTTTACGCGGAACGCATTCAGGCCGGGCTGACGCGGCTCGGCGTCGATATCCGCATCGGCAGCAGGGTGCCGGCGTATTCCACGGCCGTCGGCTATGCCCTCCTGGCCTGGCTGCCCGAGGACATGCAGGCCCGCGTGCTGGAGGCCCAGCCCCGGCAGAAGCTGACCGATCACACGCTGACCGATCTCGACACCATTCTCGAGCGGCTGAAGATCGTGCGCGCCAAGGGCTATGCGCTGTCGGACCAGGAGACCGTATCGGGGCTCTACGTGGTCGCCGCGCCGGTGCTGGATGTGGATGGCGTGCCGGTTGCGGGCCTCTCCGTGGCGGCCCCCGCGATGAACACCTCGCTTGAAGATTTCGAATCGACCACGGCCCCGGCGGTAGTGCATGCCGCTACCGAACTGGCCCGTGCGTTGCAACCCTCCGGAGGATTCATTCCTCCCACTTTGACCACCAACGTAATGCGCCGTTAGCGCAAGCCTTACCAGGAGACGCACGTGTCTGATATCAACTTCCGCGGCATCATTCCCGCCATCGCAGTCCCCTTCAACGCGGACTACAGCATCAACGAGCCCGAATTGCGCCGCTTCGCCAAATGGCTGGGCGGGCAGGATGGCGTGACCGCGCTGATGACAAACGGCCATACCGGCGAGGTCTTCTCGCTGACGCCGCGCGAACGCGCCGAGGTGACCCGCATCACCGCCGATGCCACCAGGGGCATCTGCCCGGTGATCTCGTCGGTGGTGTGCGAAGGCATCAATGACGCCGTGGAACAAGCCGGCTGGGCCAAGGAAGCGGGCGCCGCCGGACTCGATATCATGCCGCCGCATCACTGGCTGCGCTTCGGCTTCAAGCCGGAACACTGCCTCGACTATTTCAACGCCATCGGCAAGGCCAGCGGGCTGCCGCTGGTGGTGCATATCTACCCCGCCTGGACGCGCGGCTCTTACTCGTCCGAGTTGCTCGCGGAACTGGCGAAGCTGCCGTATGTGAAAGCCTTCAAGATGGGCGAGCGCGAGATGAACAAGTACGCGCGCGACATCAAGGAGATCCGCGCCGCCGACCCCACCAAGGTGCTGATGACCTGCCACGACGAATATCTGCTCGCGTCGCTGGTGCAAGGGCTCGATGGCGCGCTGGTGGGCTTTGCCTCGCTGATTCCCGGCCTGATCAACGACTTGCTCAAGGCGGTCAAGGCCGGTGACCTGCATGAGGCCATGCGCGTGCAAGCGCTGATTAATCCGCTCAAGGACGCGGTGTACGGCGCCGGCGAACCCACGGGCGAAGCGCACGGTCGCATGAAGGCCGCCATGGCGCTGGCCGGCATCCTGCGCGATGGCACCGTGCGCCCGCCGACCCACGCGCCTTCGGCCGCGGAACTGGCCGCCATCAAGGCCGCGCTGGAACACGCTGGCATCACCCAGAAAGCCGCAGCCTGATCGGGCACCGGTCCGGCATCCCGCCGCATAGTGGGCACACAGCGGGCACACAGCGGGCGCAAGACGAGCGCGCGGGGGCCGGGCCCCGCCAGCAATGCATTCCACAGGGGCTTCTGATGGGCCAATCGATGAGCCAATCCATGCAAGACGAGACGAAGCATGCCGTCGTCACCGGCGCCAGTTCCGGCATCGGCGCCGCCATCGCCCGGCGGCTGCTGTCTGCGGGCTGGCGGGTGACCGGTCTTGACCGCGCGCCGGCAGCCAGCACCGAGGGCTTTCGCGCGATCGAAGTCGACCTGACCGATGCGCCGAAGCTTGCCGCCGCCGTGGCCGCCTTGCCACGGGTCGACGCCATCGTCCATGCCGCCGGCTATATGCGCACGGCGGTGCTCGGCGAGCTGAAGGCGGAAGACGGCGAGGGCATGTGGCGCATTCACGTGGAAGCCGCCGCCGTGCTGGCCAATGCGCTGATGCCGACGCTGCCGGATGGCGCGCGCATCGTGCTGATCGGCAGCCGCACGGCGGCGGGAGCCCCGGGTCGCAGCCAGTACGCCGCGACCAAGGCCGCGCTGGCAGGCATGGCGCGCTCCTGGGCGGCAGAGCTGGCGCCACGCGGCATCACCGTCAATGTGGTGGCGCCGGGCGCTACCGAGACCCCCATGCTGAACGATCCCGGCCGCCAGGGCACTCCGCCGCGCACGCCCCCCATCGGGCGCTTTATCCGGCCTGACGAAGTGGCCGCGATGGTGAGCTACCTGCTCGGCCCGGATGCGAGCGCGATCACCGGCCAGCAGATCGTGATCTGCGGTGGCGGGTCACTGTAGGAAACGTCCGACCGCGATACCGAATACCGACTACCGACTATCAACTATCAAGATTCCCAAGACACTGGAGACCAGCCATGTCCGTCCGCATCATCGACATCCGCGAAGTGACGAAGCCAATTTCGTCGCCAATCCGCAATGCCTATATCGATTTCTCGAAAATGACGAGCAGCCTCGTCGCCGTGGTGACCGACGCCTTCCGCGACGGCAAGCGCGTGATCGGCTACGGCTTCAACTCGAACGGCCGTTACGGGCAGGGCGGCCTGATCCGCGAGCGCTTCGCACAGCGGATCCTGACGGCCGATCCGGCCTCGCTGCTGGATGACGCCGGCACCAACCTCGACCCGCATCGCGTGTGGGCCGCCACCATGTCCAACGAAAAGCCGGGTGGCCATGGCGAGCGCTCGGTGGCGGTCGGCACCATCGACATGGCCGTATGGGATGCGGTGGCCAAGATCGCAGGCAAGCCGCTGTTCCAGTTGCTGGCAGAGCGCCATGGCGCCCGCGCCAACCCGCGCGTGTTCGTCTACGCGGCCGGCGGCTACTACTATCCGGGCAAGGACCTGTCCGCGCTGCGCGCCGAGATGCGCTCCTACCTGAATCGCGGCTATAACGTGGTCAAGATGAAGATCGGCGGCGCCAGCCTGGAAGAGGACAGCGCGCGTATCGAGGCCGTCCTGCAAGAGATCGGCGCCGATGCGCAGCTCGCGGTGGATGCCAATGGCCGCTTCGACCTGGATACCGCCATCGCCTATGCCAAGATGCTGCGCGACTACCCGCTGTTCTGGTACGAGGAAGCCGGCGATCCGCTCGACTACCACCTGCAGGCCACGCTGGCCGAGTACTACCCCGGCGCCATGGCCACGGGAGAGAACCTATTCAGCCACCAGGACGCCCGCAACCTGATCCGCTACGGCGCGATGCGCCCCGATCGCGACTATCTGCAGTTCGACTGCGCGCTGTCCTACGGGCTCGTCGAGTACGAGCGCACGCTGGAGGTGCTGAACACCTTCGGCTGGTCGCCGAGCCGCTGCATTCCGCACGGTGGCCATCAGATGTCTCTCAATATCGCCGCCGGCCTCGGTCTGGGCGGCAACGAGAGCTACCCCGATCTGTTCCAGCCCTATGGCGGCTTTCCCGATGGCGTGAAGGTGATCGACGGGCATATCACCATGCCGGAGCTGCCGGGCATCGGCTTCGAGGGCAAGGCCGATCTCTACGCGGAGATGGAGGCGCTGGCGCAGCCCTGAGGGTGAGCCAAAGACGTTCTGCTTGACGACGGTGCCGACTCCCGCCTTCCCCATGGGGAGGGGGGAGTCACCTACAAAACCATAAGCCACCGTCCGCACTCAACGAAGCATCGCTCCGACAGGGGCGAACCTGCAGTCGAGACAGGAGACAACAACCATGCTGTTCCAACGCATCTATCGCTGTGCCGTGGGCGCGCTGCTGCTATGCGCCGCCGCCGTGGCCCATGCGCAGGCTTATCCCAGCAAAGCCGTCCGCGTCATCATTCCGTTCCCGCCCGGCGGTCCGACCGACACCGTCGGCCGCATGCTGGCGCAAAAGCTGTCCGAGCAGACCGGGCAGAGCTTTATCGTCGACAACCGGCCCGGCGGACAGGGCATCATCGGCGCCGATGCGGTGGCCAAGGGTGCCGCCGACGGCTACACGCTGTTGTTCAGCGCCTCCACCTTCACCACCACGCCGATGACGCTGAAGTCGTCGCCCTACGACGTGACGCGGGACTTCGCGCCGATCGCGCTGGTCGGCAAGGGCCCGCTGGCCGTCTCCGTCAACAAGAATCTTCCCATCAAGAACATCAAGGAGCTGATTGCCTACGCGCAGGCGCATCCCGGCAAGATGACGTTCGCGATCGGCTCCCAGGCCTCCGCCGGGCATCTGTCGACGGAACTGCTCAAGCGGGCCGGCAAGATCGATTACCTCGTGGTGCCTTACAAGGGCTCGGCGCCCGCCTACCAGGACCTGATCGGCGGTGCCATCGATGGCTTTATCGATCCGGTGCTCGGCGCGCTGTCTTATCACAAGAGCGGCATGGTGCGGGTGGTCGCGGTGACCTCCAAGGAAAGACTGCCGTCCATGCCTGACGTGCCGACCGTGGGCGAGACGGTGCCGGGTTATGAGTTCTATTCGTGGTACGGGCTGTGGGGCCCGGCCAAGCTGCCGCCGGAAGTGACAAAGCGTCTCAACGCCGAAGTCAACAAGGCGCTGGCCTCGGACCTGCGCGGCAGGCTGGCCGAGCAGGGCTACCTGCTCTCGCCCGGCACGCCTGAAGACTTCGCCCGCTTTGAGAAAGATGACATGGCGCGCGCCGCCAAGATCGTGGCGGAAGCAAAGATCCGCGCGGAATAGGGCGGCCCGGCGCTAACCGCGCATCGCGGCAATGCGGCGTGGCGCTGACTGTGTTTTCACGCGCCACGACTGCAAGAGAAGAGCCCTCAAGCCTTGATGCTGAAAACATGTGCCTGGATCCTGGCGCTGACCGGCCCGCTTCCAAATTGCGTGGCCAATGCGTCCGTGCAGGCGATCGTGGCACGGGACAAGGCGTCGGGGCCCAGGGCCTCCAGTTCGGCGCGGAGCGGGGTCCCCTGGCAGTAGGCCACGGCCACCACGCTGGCCGAGGCCGCGCGGCTCTCCGCGGTCACCGTCGAGCAGGCAATGGGGCTTGAGAAGCCGCCAGCCCGCAGATCGGATTCGACCGTCGCCCTGTCGTGATAGCCATGCGGGGTGCGTGACAGGAACGCCGGCGGATTGTCGGGGAATAGGTTGGCCAGCGTGAGCGTCACCGTGTGCGCGAAGGCGTTGTCCTCGATGCGATCCCACACATTGAACAGCAGCGTGCCGCCCGGCATCAGCACGCGGCGTGCTTCGGCAAAGGCCTTCGGCTTGTCGGGAAAGAACATCGCGCCGAACTGGCAGATCACCAGGTCGAAACGCGCGTCGCCGAACGGCAGTTGCTGCGCGTCTGCTTGCTGCCACGTCACCGGCCGGGACGTGCCAACGGCCTTGGCGCGATCCAGCATCGGCGGATTGAGGTCGGTGGCCACGATGGCGGTGCCGTCGGGCAAGGCGCGCGCCAGCATTCGCGTCACCACGCCGGTCCCCGCGGCAATCTCCAGCACCTGTTTCGGCGCAAGCGAAGCCGCCCGTCCCGCGAGGTCGGCCGCGTACGGCTCGAAGATCAACGGGACCAGCGAAGTGTCGTACAGCTCCGGAATGGAGCCAGCGAAGGCGTTGTCCGTTCCATGCGTGTTCATGGCTCGCTACCTGTCGGGAGGGCTCACGCGCACGGCGCCGCCGAGTCGACGTGTGATTCGATCGATACTTCGGAAGGGTGCGTCGCGTGCTGACTGAGAGCCCGCCGAATAACTATAGGAAGTGAATCAGACGAATCAAAATGTCGATGGCCGTCCCAGCATGAATCACTTGACGCCATGACGAACCCATTCGATTCTTGAGCGTTGCGGCGCAATGCCAACCCCGCCATTGCGTGGAATGCCGCCAGGAGGGTCATATGCCATCGAAGAAGGGTATTCCGCTCCATGTGCATTTGTGGATGTTGTTTGGTTCGATCATCCTCATGGTGGGCGCGCTGACATGCGGTGTGAACTATCTGGTCACCAAGGAAGCCGTGGAAACCGCCACCGCCGATGCCACGCGGCGCATTGGCGAGGAAATGTTCGATGAGGTCGAGGAACTCCTGGCTCCCGCGCAGACTGCCGTCAAGCTGGTCCGCTACAGTTCCCTCGCCACCGCGCAAAACCTTCAGCAACGGATGGCCCGCCTTGCCCTGGCGCGCGAAGCGCTGGAGAGTGCCCCGGTATTGCAGGCGCTGTATATCGGTTATGCCGATGGCGCCTTCTTCTACGTGAGACCGCTCAGAACCGACGCGGACCGCGCTCTCTTCCGCGCCCCGGCCAATGCGGCATACGTGGTCCGCAGTGTCGAGCGGGACGGTCCCGTGCCGATCGGACGTCTCGAATTTTTTGATGCCGAACTTGCCAATATCTGGACAGTCGACGACGCGGGTTTCGCTCGTCGATTCGACCCGCGACAGCGAGGCTGGTACCAGGCCGCATTCGGATCGAATGCATTGGTGCGCACCGATCCGTACGTGTTCTTCACCAATCAGAACGTCGGCGTCACGCTCGCATTCCGTACCCCAGACCAGAAAGCCGTGGTGGGCGGCGATTTCGGCCTCGAAACCCTTGGCCTCATGCTCGCAAAGAAGAAAGCGACCGCGAACACGATGCTTGCCTTGCTCGACCACAGCGGCAAGGTGCTGGGCATCGATAGCAGGCTGCCGGATTCCTTCAACGCGCCCGATACCTTCCGGACGGATCTTCTCGCGGCGCCAGCCGACTATGGCGTTCCTGTGCTCACCGCGCTGGCGGCGACCATTACGCCCGATGCACCGTTGCCCGGCGGCGCAACGCTGACGGTGGGCGGGGAAAGGTGGTACACCACGACGAACATGATATCGGTCGCACCAGGCACGCCCGTCTATCTGTTGTCCGCGATTCCCGAGAATGAATTGCTGGCGGGCGCAAGGCGCCAGGCGTTGACCGGCATGGCGCTGACAATCGGTATCGTGCTGCTGTCGATGCCATGGCTCTGGCTGGCGGCTCGCCGCATCGCGAAGCCGTTGGGGACGTTGGCCGACGGGCTGGCAGGCATTCGCAATTTCGATTTCGATCAGCCGTTGTCGGTGCGAACCCGCATCCGGGAGGTCGTCGCGCTGGCCACCGCTACCGAACAGATGCGCAAGACGATCCGGCACTTCCTGATCATCGTGCAGGCGATTGCCGCCGAGGGCCGCCTCGAACAGCTTTTGCCGGTGCTGTTGAGGAAGACGCTGGATGAAGCCGAGGGCAAGGCTGGTCTTTTCTTGCTGATGGACGGCGACGACCTCGTCGTGGCCGCCGCGCAGGATCGCCACGGCAGCGATATCGCCGGGGAGTTGCCGCGGATGGCGCTGGATCGGGCCCTGCCGCTGATTCGCAGTACGGCCGGCCAGACTCACCCGCAATGCGCCGCCCTGACCGGGGACGAACTCGGCGCCGCCGGACTCGGTGCGCTGGCGGTGGGCAAGACCAGCCACGCTGTCGCCATTCCGCTTGTGAACCAGCAACATGAGCTCCAGGGGCTCATGCTCGTCTTGCGCGAGACGCCGATGGACGCGGCGCAACTGGCTTTCGTCGGCACCTTGTCCACTCTCTTCGCAGGGGCGATCGAGGTGCGGGAACTTGCCAGCGCGCAACGCGCGTTGTTTGATGCGTTCATCCGCCTGCTGGGCGATGCCATCGACGCAAAGAGCCCTCACACCGCGGGCCACTGCTCGCGCGTGCCGGAACTGGTCAAGATGCTGGCGCAGGCGGCATGCGACGCCAGGGACGGTCCCTATCAGTCGTTCTCCATGAGCACAACCGAGTGGGAGGCGCTGCACGTTGCAGCCTGGTTGCACGATTGCGGCAAGGTCACCACCCCCGAGTACATCATCGACAAGGGCACCAAGCTCGAAACCCTCTGCGACAGGATTCACGAGGTACGCATGCGCTTCGAAGTCCTGAAGCGCGAAGCCGAGATCCGTTGCCTGCGCGGCGTGATCGCGGGGGAGGACGCTGCCATCGCCACGGCGCGGCTTGAGCGCGAGCAGCGGGAGCTGGACGATGAGTTTGCCTTCGTGGCCGCATGCAACCAGGGCGGGGAGTCGATGGATGCAGCGCGGAAGGAGCGCCTGCACCGGATCGCCGCGCGCAGCTGGGCCCGGACGCTCGATGATCGCCTCGGCCTCTCGCAGGAGGAACTCGCGCGCAAGACGAAATCGGCGCCAGTCGCGCTGCCCGTGCAGGAACCGCTGCTCGCGGATAAGCCCGAGCACCTTGTCGGGCGCACCGCGCGCGAAGCCATCGCCCCCGACAATCCCTGGGGCTTCAGGCGTGAGGCGCCCACTTACCGGTATCACCGGGGCGAACTGCATAACCTGATGGTCGGAAGAGGCACGCTCTGCGAAGAGGAGCGCTTCGAGATTGAAGACCACATCGTGCAGACGCAAATCATGCTGTCGCGCTTGCCGTTCCCCAAGCACTTGCGCCAGGTGCCGGAGATCGCGGGCAATCATCACGAAAAGATGGATGGCACCGGCTATCCACGGCAATTGCGCCGCGAGGAAATGAGTCCGCTTGCCAGAATGATGGCCATCGCGGATATCTTCGAGGCGCTGACGGCCGCGGACCGTCCCTACAAGAAAGCGAAGACCTTGTCGGAATCGATCGGTATCATGTCGCGCGCCGCGGCACAGCAGCAAATCGATCCGGAGCTCTTCGAGCTCTTCCTGAAATCCGGGGTCTACATGCAGTACGGGCAACGGTTCATGCATGAAGAGCAAATGGACGCGGTTGACATCGATCGATACGTTCGGGGCCCCGCATCGATCGAAAAGCAAGCGACCTGACACAACCATGACAGCGACCGTCATCGCCTTGCGCGATGCGTCGCGAGACCTCATCGAGCACACACACCATGCGGATTCCTCCGGTGAAGGCGATTATCGCCTTCGAAAGCGTTGCCAGAACCAAGAGCGTCAGCCGGGCATCGGAAGAATTAGGCTTGACGGCGTCCGCTGTCAGCCACCAGATCAGCAACCTCGAGGAGGCGCTCGGCCAGGCGCTCTTTTTCCGGCAAGGGCGGGGACTGGCCCTGACGCCGGTGGGCGAGCAATACCTGCGCGACATCACGGGTGTGCTCGCCGACCTGAATCGCGCGACCGAGCGCGCTTCCAGTCCGGCCAACATCGAAATCCTGAGGGTCCATTCGAGTCCGAGCTTCGGCCTGATGTGGCTGTTGCCGCGGCTGGAATCGTTCCAGGCGGACAATGACGACATCCAGCTGAACCTGTCCTGTTCCTATGAGGACGTTTCCTTTACGAGCGGCTACTACGACGTGGATATCCGCCACGGCTACGCGCATTGGCGCGATATCGAGGTCAAGACCTTGCGCCGGGAAACCATCGCGCCGCTCGTCTCGCCGGCATACCTGGAGAAACATCCGATCGCGTCGCCGGCCGATCTGCTCGCGCAGCGCCTGATCTATTCGGAAACCCCTCTTGTGCAATGGCAGCAATGGTTCGCCAGGTTCGGTGTCCCGGGTGCCCACAAGCGGTTCGATTTCACCTTCGACCGCTCGTACATGTCGCTCGAAACAGCGGCGCTGGGCCTCGGGGTGGCGCTGGAAAGCACGCTGCTGGCGTCCGTCATGATCCGCAAGGGTGCCCTTGTGCCGGTGTTCGACGACGCGCATGCGATCGAGGTCGGCAGTCACCACCTCGTCTACCCCCGGCAGAACGCCGACCTGCCGCGCGTCGCGCGTTTCCTCGCCTGGATGGAACGCGCGCTGCCGTCGATCCCCGGCTAGGTGCTACCGGCCGCCAACCCGCAATGTGCCGCCGGCGGCGCCCGGCCGAATTCCCGTCTCCCTATTGCCTGAATATTTCTCAGCAATACCTGAGTCAGACCGCGTTGATCGGAGGGCCGCCAGCGACAACACTCGACCTATCAAAATTCAATGTCAAAGGAGACAAAGATGCTGGTCGAGAAGAACGTAGTCATCATCACCGGTGCGGCTTCCCCGCGCGGAATTGGCAAGGCTACCGCCAAGGCGTTTGCCGCCCAGGGCGCCTCGGTGGTCATCCTGGACCTGCGCCTGGAAGACGCGCAGGCCGCCGCCGGCGAGCTGGGCGACCAGCATCTCGGGCTGGCGTGCGATGTGACGGACAAGGCCGCCTGTGATCGGGCGGTCGCGACGGTGCTGCAGCGCTATGGACGTATAGACGCGCTGGTCAACAATGCCGGCATCACCCAGCCGGTGCGCACGCTCGATATCCAGGCCGCCAACTATGACGCCGTGCTGGACGTCAACCTGCGCGGCACCCTGTACATGTCGCAGGCCGTGCTGCCGCAGATGCGCGAGCAGCAGCGCGGCAGCATCGTGTGCATGTCGTCGGTCTCCGCGCAGCGTGGCGGCGGCATCTTCGGCGGCCCGCACTACAGCGCCGCCAAGGCCGGCGTGCTGGGGCTGGCGCGTGCGATGGCGCGCGAGTTCGGTTCGGATGGCATCCGCGTCAACTCGATCACCCCGGGTCTGATCCAGACCGACATCACCGGCGACAAGCTCACCCCCGAGATGCGCGCCGACATCATCAAGGGCATCCCGCTGGGCCGCCTGGGCAAGGCCACCGACGTGGCCAACGCCTGCGTGTTCCTGGCCAGCGACATGTCCGCCTACCTGACCGGCATCACACTCGATGTCAACGGCGGCATGCTCATCCATTAAGAGGTAGCACCTCTACATCCAGTTGAAGCCGCCCGCAAGAGGCGGAACCCTCGACAGCCGGTGCGTCGCAGTGCGGCGCCACCTGGCAGGAGACACCCGATGAAAACCAAATACGCACCCTCGCCCATGGGCGGCGAGGCGACGCTGCACGCCGATTCCGCGAGCTTCGAGGCCCGCACCTACGCCAAGGTGGTGAAGCGGCTGATCCCGTTCCTGATGCTGTGCTACCTGGGCGCCTATCTCGATCGCGTCAACGTCGGCTTCGCCAAGCTGCAGATGCTGAACGACCTCCAGTTCAGCGAAACCATCTACGGCCTGGGCGCCGGCATCTTCTTCCTCGGCTATTTCATCTTCGAGGTGCCGAGCAACGTGATCCTCCACAAGGTCGGCGCCAAGCGCTGGCTGGCGCGGATCATGCTGACGTGGGCGGTGATCTCTGCCTGCTTCGCCTTTGTCAGTACGCCAACACAGTTCTACATCCTGCGCTTCCTGCTAGGTGCGGCCGAGGCGGGCTTCGCCCCCGGCGTGATCCTGTACATGACCTACTGGTTTCCGTCCGAGCGTCGCGCCAAGGCTTTGTCGCTGTTCTTCATGGCCATCCCGCTGGCCGGCATCGTAGGCGGGCCGCTGTCGGGCTACATCATGCATGCCTTCCACGGCATGGGCGACCTGGCCGGCTGGAAATGGCTGTTCCTGCTCGAGGCACTGCCGTCGCTGTTCCTCGGCGTGGCCATCCTGTTCTACCTGGACAACGGCATCGACCAGGCCCACTGGCTTACCGACGCCGAGAAGGCGCTGCTCAAGCGCAATATCGAAGGCGACAACGCGCAGAAGACGGAGCACATGTCGATCCGCTCCTTCATGGGCGACCGTCGCCTGTGGCTGATGGCCGGGATCTACTTCTGCGTGGTGCTGGGTCAGTACGGACTGACGTTCTGGCTGCCCACCATCATCCGCAAGGCCGGCGTGGCCGATCCGCTGTGGGTGGGCATCTACACCGCGCTGCCGTACCTGTGCGCCATCGTGGCGCTGCCGCTGGTCGGCATGAGCGCCGACCGCCACCGCGAGCGCCGTTTCCACCTGATCGTGCCGATGGTGGTCGCCGCCGCCGGGTTCGCCACCTTGCCGCTGCTAGGCAGTGTCGGCGCATCGCTGGTATGCCTGTGCATCGCCGCCGCCGGCATCCTGGCCTCGTCCTCGCAGTTCTGGGCGCTGCCCACGGCGCTGCTGGGCGGCATGTCGGCCGCAGCGGGCATCGCCGCGGTCAACTGCGTCGCCAACCTCGCCGGCTTTTTCTCGCCCGCCATCGTTGGCTGGCTCAACGACCTGACCGGCAAATCCACCGCCGGGCTGGTGTTCATCTCGGCCACCGTGGTGTTTGGCGCCATGCTGGTCTTCCTGGTCCCGGCCAAATCCGTGAACCGCTGAGGCTCCATTCCATGAATTCCGATCGATTGATTGCAGGAGACACCATGCAACACCCAACCACCGACCAGGCCGTGTCCTTGCGGGAACGCGCCTACCGCATCCGCCGCAACGCCCTGCTGATGGGCGAAGTGCAGGGCCAGGGCTACATCGGCCAGGCGCTCGACATCGCCGATGTGCTCGCCGTGGCTTACTTCGACGCCATGCGTTATCGCCCGGAAGACCCGGAGTGGGAAGGGCGCGACCGCTTCCTGCTCTCCAACGGCCACTACGCCATCGCGCTGTACGCCGCGCTGCTGGAGGCCGGCATCCTGCCCGCCGAAGAACTGGAGACCTATGGCAGCGACGACAGCCGCCTGCCGATGTCCGGCATGGCCAGCTACACGCCCGGGATGGAGATGTCCGGCGGTTCGCTGGGGCACGGGCTGACCATCGCAGTGGGCCGTTGCCTGGGGCTCAAGCGCAAGGGCTCGGATAACTTTGTCTACACGCTGTTTTCCGACGGCGAGCTGGATGAAGGCGCGATCTGGGAAGGCATCCTCTCCGCCGCCCACTGGAAGCTGGACAACCTGATTGCCGTGGTCGACGTCAACAACCAGCAGGCCGACGGGCCCTCCACGCAGATCATGGCGTTCGAGCCGCTGACGCCCAAGCTGGAAGCGTTCGGCTGGTTCACGCAGCGCGTGGATGGCAACGACATCGACGCCGTGGCCGCCGCCTTCCGTGCGGCGCGCGAACATCGCGGCGCGCAGCCGCGCATGATCATCTGCGATACGCGCATGGGGTGCGGCGTACCGTTCCTCGAACAGCGCGAGAAGAATCACTTCATCCGCGTGGATGCCGACGAATGGCAACTCGCACTGCAGGCCCTCGAAGCCGGGAGACAAGCATGAGCAACACCAACACCACCGTGGCCACCCATGCCACCAGCGCGAAGCCGAAGCTCAAGACCTCGGCGATGATCGCCTCCATCGCCGGCGAGGGGCAAGCCACCCGGTCGGCCCCGTTTGGCCACGCGCTGGTGGAACTCGCCCGCCAGAAGCAGAACGTGATCGGCATGACCGCCGATCTGGGCAAGTACACCGACCTGCATCTCTTTGCCAAGGCGTTTCCCGAGCGCTACTACCAGATGGGCATGGCCGAGCAGCTCCTGATGGGCGCGGCGGCGGGCCTTGCGCATGAGGGCGCCCAGCCGTTCGTCACGACCTATGCCGTGTTCGCAACGCGGCGCGCCTACGACTTCATGCATCAGGCAATCGCCGAGGACAACCTGGACGTGAAGATCGTTTGCGCGCTGCCCGGCCTGACCACCGGCTACGGCCCTAGCCATCAGGCCGCGGAAGACCTGGCGCTGATGCGCGCGATGCCCAACATGACGGTGATCGACCCGTGCGACGCCATTGACATCGAGCAGATGGTGCCGGCCATCGCCGCGCACAATGGGCCGGTGTATGCGCGCCTGCTGCGCGGCAACGTGCCGGTGGTGCTGGACGAGTACGACTACAAGTTCGAACTGGGCAAGGCCAAGCTGTTGCGCGATGGCGCCGAGGTGCTGGTGATTTCGTCGGGCATCATGACGATGCGCGCGCTGGAGGTGGCCAAGGCGCTGGAGAAGGATCGCATCGGCGTGGCGGTCCTGCACGTGCCGACCATCAAGCCGCTGGATACGGAGACCATCCTGCGCGAGGCCAAGCGGCAGGGGCGCCTGGTGGTGGTGGCCGAAAACCACACCGTGATCGGCGGCCTGGGCGAAGCCGTGGCCACCACGCTGATGCGGGCGGGCACATCCGTGCCGTTCCGGCAGGTCGGCCTGCCGGACGCGTTCCTGGACGCGGGAGCACTGCCCACGCTGCACGACCGCTACGGCATCTCGGCGGACGTGATGGCGGAGTCGATCCGGCAGTGGATCAAGTAGAGACTATCGACAGGTGCGGGGGGCGGGGCGACCAGTATGGGCAGTCCCCGCCTGAAGCGTGGGAGGTTGTTTCAAAATGAAGCGAAGCGGTCCTGGCTAGGCGTGCGGCCGCAGACAGTACAAGTGGTACGGCAAGGCCGCGCAACGACGCCAGGATCTTTTTGAAACGACCTCCTAGTGGCCGGCGCTCTGGCCGCCGTCGACATGCAGGATTTCGCCCGTCACGAACGGCGCGCTATCGAGATACAGCACTGCATCGACGATATCGCGCATCTCGCCCATATGGCCCAGCGGATGCATTGCGCCCAGTGCTGCGTGGGTTTCCTGTGGGTGCATCGGCGACTTGATAATGCCCGGCGATACGGCGTTGGCGCGAATGCCGGTCTTGGCGTATTCGATGGCCAGCGACTTGGTCGCGGCGTTCAGGCCACCCTTCGTCAGCGAGGCCAGCACCGACGGCACGTTGCTGTTTGCGTGGTCTACCAGGCTGGTCGTGATGCTGACCACGTGGCCGCTACGGTTCTTTTCCATCTCGGCGATGGCCAGCTGGGTGATATGGAAGAAGCCCGTCAGGTTGATGCCCGTTACGGTGGCGTAGTCCTCGGCGGTATAGCTGGTGAAGGGCTTGGCGACGAAGACGCCGGCGTTGTTGACCAGCGTGTCGATGCGGCCGAACTTCGCCACGGCTTCGGCGATGACGCGGCGTGCCGTGTCCGGATCCGCGATGTCGCCGGCGACCGTCAGGATGTCCTTGTCGTCGGACGGCTTGATGCTGCGCGCAGTGGCCACGACGCGATAGTTGCGCTCGCGGAATCCCTTGACCAGTTCAGCGCCAATGCCTTGCGATGCGCCCGTGATGACGACGACTTTCTGTGCTGCACTCATGTTGAGCCTCGATGTAGGTGGATCTGGATTTGTTGCGATCGGGCCGGCGGCTCCGATGGGTTCCAATCTAGGCGATCCGCTTTGGCATTCGAAGGCATCGCTCGCACAAACAGTTGTGCGCGGCAAGTACAAATCCCGTCGGACATCACTCTGGGAGGCAGCGGACGTCGACTTTCGGTCACTTTTGCAACCGGAAGTCCTTGATTTTCGTCAGCGAGGCCCGGTGATCGCGCTTCTTGCACATGGAGGTCGTGCAAGAACCCGCCGATCAGCGTGCCTTGATGCCGACCACGGTCGCTACCCCGTCCACCTTGTCGAACGTTGCATCCACCTTGTCGCCTTGCCTGACTTTGGCAAGGCTTGTCTTGTCCTTGACGGGGAACGTCATGGTCATGGCGCCCATGCCAAGGTTATCGATGGGGCCGTGCCTGAGGGTGACGCGTCCACTGGCCTCATCCACCTTCATCACTTCAGCCTGCACGGGCTTTGGCGCGGACATCGCCGCGCCCGGCTTCATGTTCATGTCCGCCATGTCACCGGCGGCATAGGCGGGTAGCGCGGGTAGTGCAAACGCGGCGCTCGCGGTGGCCAGGCAAATCAGGGTACGTTTCATCAAATTTGCTCCGAGAAACCCCGCCATGCAGGGCGGGGAGTGAAAAAGGGGCGCTGCCGCCAAGCGGCATTCCCACGCTAAAATGAGCGGCATGATACTTGTCTACCGCTACCGGGTGAAGTCGCTCAACGGCCTGCTCAACAAGCAGAGCCGAACGGTGAACTACGTCTGGAACTTCTGCAATGACACGCAGAAGCACGCGGTCAAATGGGGTAAGAAGTGGCCGAGCGGGTTCGATCTGAACGTGCTGACCGCTGGCAGCAGCAAGGAACTCGGCATCCATTCCGGCACGGTCAATGCGACGTGCGAGCAATTCGCGAAGTCGCGCAGCCAGCATCGTCGTCCTTATCTGCGATACCGCGGCAGGAAGTGCCTTGGATGGGTGCCCCTGAAGGGCCGCGATCTGAAACGAGAGGGCGAAGCGTTTCGCTTTGCCGGGAATACCTTCCGCGTGTTCAACACCCGTCTGTTGCCCGAAGGCAAGATCAAGGACGGCACAAATTTTTCGCAGGATTCGCGCGGGAACTGGTTTCTCAACATCGTAATAGAGGTTGCCAATGTGCCGGCACGCCCGATTCAAGCTGGCGTCGGCATTGACCTTGGATTGAAAGACTTCGCAACGCTTTCGACTGGCGAGAAACTTCCCAATGACCGGTTTGGCCGGCATGCCGCCGAAAGACTGGCGAAGGCGCAGCGTGCACGAAAGCACAAGCGGCATATCGCCAAGATGCATGCCAAGGTGGCGAACGCCCGTGCCGACTTCCAGCACAAGCTCGCGCTCGATCTCGTCAGACGCTTCGATTACATCGCAGTCGGCAACGTGTCGGCTTTGAAACTCGCCAAAACCAAGATGGCAAAGAGCGTCTACGACGCATCCTGGTCGTCCTTCCGGGACAAGCTCCGCTACAAAGCGATTGCGCACGGGGCCACGTTTGAGGAAGTAAACGAAAGCGGTTCTACCCAGTCCTGTTCGGCGTGCGGTTCGAAAGACAGCACGACGCGGCCGAAAGGTATCGCAGGACTGCGAATAAGAGAGTGGACCTGTAGTAGCTGTGGTGTCGTGCATGACCGTGATACCAATGCCGCGCTGAACATTCTCCGATGCGGACGTGCATCGCCAGGTGTGGGAATCCCCTGCCTTTAGGCCGGGGGGGACGTCAACGGGAGGTCCTTTCTTCAAGAGGTTGAGGCATGGCCTGCGTCGCCGATCGACGACGCAGGAGCAGGAAAGCCGCGGGAACAACAAACAGCGAGAGGAGCGGGGCCGTCACCATGCCGCCTACCATGGGCGCGGCGATGCGTTGCATGACTTCGGAGCCCGTGCCGCCCGCCCACATGATCGGCAGCAGGCCGGCCAGGATGACGGCCACCGTCATGGCTTTGGGGCGCACGCGCAGGACGGCGCCGTCCTGGATCGCTTCCAGCAGGGCGGGTTGGTCGACATGTCCGCGTTCGATCTTCCTGAGCCACGATTGCTTCAGGTAGAGCAGCATGATGACGCCAAATTCCGCCGCGACGCCCGCCAGTGCGATGAATCCGACGACGCTCGCCACCGACAGGTTGTGCCCGAGCAGATACAGCAGCCAGAATCCGCCGACCAGCGACAGCGGCAAGGTGGCCATGATGAGCAGCGCTTCGTCGAATCGGCCGAACGTCAGGTACAGCAGCAGGAAGATGATGAGCAAGGTGAACGGCACCACCACCTTGAGCTTCTGCGTCGCGCGCTCCAGGTACTCGAATTGCCCGGACCAGCTGACCGAGTAGCCAGCGGGCAGCGCCACCGTGCTGGCCACGGCCGCTTGCATCTCCGTGACCGCCGCGCGCAGATCGCGTCCCCGGATGTCGACATAGACCCAGCCCGACAACCTGGCGTTCTCGCTGCGCAGCATGGGCGGGCCATCCGTGATCCGGATACGCGCGACGTCCGACAACAGTATCTGCTGGCCCCGGTCGGTCACGACGGGCAGCCTGCGCAGCTCCTCGACCGAATCCCGATAGTCGCGCGGATAGCGGGCGTTGATCGGATAGCGTGCCAGCCCATCCACCACTTCTCCCACGGTCTCGCCACCGATGGCTGATGCGACGATGCTCTGCACGTCGGCGATGTTGAGCCCATAGCGGCCCGCGGCCACACGGTCGATGTCCACGTCGATGTAGCGCCCGCCGGTCAGACGCTCGGCCAGGGCGGAGGTCACACCGGGCACGCCTTTGACCGCTTGCTCGATCTGGCCGGCAATCCTGTCGATCTCCTTCAGGTCGGTGCCGGCCACCTTGATGCCGACGGGGCTTTTGATGCCGGTGGCCAGCATGTCGATTCGGTTTCGAATGGGCGGCACCCAGATATTGGAGAGGCCGGGCACGGTGACGGTCTTGTCGAGTTCTTCCACCAGCTTGTCGGGTGTCATGCCGGCGCGCCACTGGTCGCGCGGCTTGAACTGGATGGTGGTCTCGAACATTTCCATCGGCGCCGGGTCCGTGGCCGAGTCGGCCCGACCGGCCTTGCCAAACACGGTCGCGACCTCCGGCACGGTCCTGATAAGCCGGTCGGTCTGCTGGAGCAGCTGCGCCGCCTTGCCTGCCGAAAGCCCCGGCAAGGCGGATGGCATATAGAGCAGGTCGCCCTCGTCGAGCGGCGGCATGAATTCGCCCCCCACCCGCAGGATCGGCCACGCGGTGGCGGCCAGCAGCAAGGCGGCGATGACGAGGGTCGCCTTCGGGTGACGAAGCACGCGCGCGAGCAGCGGCTGATACAGGCGAATGAGCGCGCGGTTCAACGGATTGGACTGCTCCGACGGAATCCTGCCGCGAATCAGGTAGCCCATCAGGACCGGGATCAAGGTCACCGAAAGGCCGGCCGCCGCGGCCATCGAGTACGTCTTGGTGAAGGCGAGCGGCGAGAACAGGCGGCCTTCCTGTGCCTCCAGCGTGAAGACGGGAATGAACGACAGGGTGATGATGAGCAGCGAGAAGAAGAGCGCGGGTCCGACCTCGGCGGCGGCGTCGCCAATCACGCGCCACTGCGCCTCGCCGCGCAGGGGATGCCCCGGATTCTCGGCTCGCCAGTGCTCGATGTGCTTGTGGGCGTTTTCGATCATCACGACGGCGGCGTCGACCATCGCCCCAATGGCGATGGCGATACCACCGAGTGACATGATGTTCGCGTTCACACCCTGGTAGCGCATCACCAGGAAGGCCGCGAGCACGCCGAGCGGCAGGGAAATGATCGCGACCAGCGCCGATCGCAGGTGGAACAGGAAGATCAGGCACACCAGCGCGACTACCGCGAACTCTTCCAGCAGCTTGTGCGAGAGGTTCTCGACGGCACGGTTGATGAGGCTGGAACGGTCGTAGGTCGGCACGATCTCCACGCCGGGCGGCAGGCTCTTCTTCAGGGACGCGAGCCTGGCCTTGACGGCGTCGATGGTCTCCAGGGCGTTCTTGCCGGACCGCATGACAATCACGCCGCCGGCGACCTCGCCCTGGCCATCCAGTTCGGCGATGCCACGCCGCATCTCCGGCCCGAGCTGAATCGTTGCGACATCGCCGAGGCGCACCGGGACGCCAGCGTTGCTGACATTGAGCGGAATCTGGCGGAAATCCTCCAGGGACTTGAGATAGCCGGACGCCCGCACGACGTACTCGGCTTCGCCCAGTTCCAGCACCGAGCCACCGGTCTCCTGGTTGGCACCCTTCAGCGCATCGAGCACCCTGGCCTGCGAGAGGCCGTAGGCGCGCAGCTTCTCCGGCATGAGCACGATCTGGTACTGCTTCACCATGCCGCCGATGGAAGCCACCTCCGAGACGTTGGGCAGCGATTTCAGCTCGAATCGCAGGAACCAGTCCTGCAGGGCGCGCAACTGGGCGAGGTCGTGCTGGCCGGTCTTGTCGACGAGCGCGTACTCGTAGATCCAGCCCACGCCGGTGGCATCCGGCCCCAGCGCCGGCTTGGCGGCGGCCGGCAGGCGGGACTGCACCTGATTCAGGTATTCGAGAACGCGGGACCGCGCCCAGTACAGGTCCGTGCCGTCCTCGAACAGCACGTAGACAAAGGAGTCCCCAAAGAACGAGTATCCCCGGACTGTCTTCGCGCCGGGCACCGACAGCATCGTCGTCGTGAGCGGATAGGTGACCTGGTTTTCCACGATCTGCGGGGCCTGGCCCGGGTACGTGGTGCGGATGATGACCTGAACGTCGGAAAGATCCGGCAATGCATCGAGCGGCGTATGGCGCGCGGCCCAGATGCCCCAGGCCGTCAGCATCACCGTCGCCAGCAACACCAGGAACCGGTTCCGGATCGACCAGCGGATGAGGTTGGCGATCATGGCTTGCCTCCCGCGTTGCCGGCTACCGGCTGGACCGAAGACAAGACCGGCTCCCCGTCGTTGTTCAGATGAAAGTGGAAGCGAATCTGCTGGCCGTCCTTCAGGCCGCGCGGCAATCCCGATGGCGGCGCCTTGAAGTCCATCGTCATGGCGCCCCACTGGAGGCTCGGGATCGCACCATGCGAGATGGTCAGGCTCTCCGCGCCGACGGCCTCGATACGCCCGAGCGCTTCATGCTCCGGTGCCGCAGCGGCGGCGGGAGCAGAAGCGGAAGCGGGAGTGGAAGCCGGCGCGGAGGCGCTCTCCAGGCGACGCGTTGTGCCGCGCAGGCTGGCTTCGGAGTCGACCAGGAATTGTCCTGAGGTCACGACGCGCTGGCCGGCTTTCAGTCCCTCGGTCACTTCCGTCTGGCCTGCGGCCTCCGCGCCGGTCTTCACTTCGACCGGACTGAAGCCGCCGTCGCCAGTCTCGACCATGGCGATGGTCCGGGCGCCCGTGCGAATGAGCGCTTCGGTGGGCACCAGGAGCTTGTCCGCACCGGCCGGCGCGCTGAACCGGACGCTCACGAACATGCCCGGCAGCAATTGGCGATCCTTGTTCTGCAACGCAATGCGAACTTTGAGCGTGCGCGTGCCCGGGCTGACGTCGGGCAGGACGGCATCCACCTTGCCCGTCAGCGTCTGCCCGGCAAGACCTGCGGCGATGGCGGTGACCTGTTGGCCCGGTTTTATGGCGGCGGACTGGCTCTCTGGCACTTCGGCGAGGACCCACACCGTGGAAAGGTCCGCGATGCGGAAGAGCGTCATGCCCGGCGCGACGGTCATGCCATCACGCGCGCCGACTTCGGTGACCACGCCGTCGACCGAAGCCGAAATGGTGAGGCGTGGCTGCAGCTTGCCGGTGGTCTCGACAAGCCGGATCTGGCTCTCGGTCATGCCGACTTGCCGCATGCGGGCGCTGGCGGCGCTGCGAAGATCGCCGAGCGGCCCGCTGTTGACCCGCGCGACGGCCAGGTATTCCTCCTGCGCCGCCACCCACTCGGGCGAATAGATCACCACCAGTGCCTGCCCCCGTTTGACCGGGTCCAGCGTGGTCCGGGCGTAGGCGTGCTCGACGTACCCCGAGGTGCGGGCCTGGATCACTTCGATGCCGCGCTCGTTGATGGCGACATTGCCGGGAACCTCAAGCACGGCATCCAGCCGGCCCGGTTTGACCTCGACCGTCCGGATGCCCAGGTTCTGGGTAACGCGGCTGTCGATGGTGACCGCCGCCGCCGTGCCGCCGGCGTCTTCATAGACGGGCACCAGTTGCATGTCCATGAATGGAGACTTGCCCGGCTTGTCGAAGCGCTGGCCCGGCACCATCGGGTCGTGCCAGTAGAGGACGCGTTTGCCGGTGTTCGGGTCGCTGCCGCCGGCCTTGGCCGAGTCGCCCGTCATCGCGGGCACCGGGGATGACGCGGACTTCGCGCCCTGTGTGACACCAAGGCGATAGGTGCCATACAGCGCGCCCCCTGCGACGGCGAGTGCCACCGCGATGGAAATGGCTTGTCGTTTCATTTCGATTCCTTTGCGGTGGACTCGGTTTGCGCGGTCGGAAGGGGGACGAGGAAGGAGACGTCGGCCCACAGCTTTGCCGTCTTGCCTTCGAGGGCGAGCCGTTCCAGTGCGGTGTCGATGGCGCGGTGATTGGCCTCCGCGACCGCCAGCAGCGGCCCGGTGTTGGCGCGGTACGCGGTCAACGCCGCGTCTGCCTGCGCATTGGCGAGCGGCAGGATTTTTTCGTCATAGCGCTTGAGCCGCTCGAGATTCCGCTGCAGTTCGGCAAGCCTGGCCTCAAGCATCGCCCGGGTACTGCGCGCGACGACTTCGGACTTCGCGCGGGCATCGTGAGCCTGCGCGACCCTGGCGGCGACTTCGCGATCCTGCCGGTTTGCCTGATCCCAGGGGACGGGAAAGCTGACGTTGATGGAAGCCATGTTCGAGTAAGCGGAGCCGCGCTGGCTGTACATCAGCTCGACGCTCACGTCCGGCTTCTTGCCTTCGGTGGCGGCGCGAATCTCCGCTTCCGCCAGGGCGATTTCGCGTTGGGTGGCTGCCATCTCCGGCACGGCGTCGAGGTTGGTCTGGGCAAGCTGCCGGACGCGCTCGGGCACGGTCAGGGTTGGCTGCCCGGCGAGCGGGCGCTTTGCCGCCTGGCCGACCCAGCGCTCGAGATTTGCGCTGGTGGCACCGATCACGGCCTGGTTTTCGTCGATCCGGTCCTGCAGCTTCTGGATTTCCATTTCGGCCGCCAGCACATCCGAACGGGTGCCGCGCCCGCTCCGATAGGCCGCCGTCGCGGCCTGGAGTCCCAGTTCCAGCGGGTGGCCGTGGTGGCCGAGGAGCACGCCGGTCTGTTCCGCGTACCAGCGGTCGAGCCACGCATTGACCACGCCGCGCTGGACATTGGCCAGGCTGACCGCGCGCTGCGCCTCGGCGGTGGCCGCTTCGGCTTCAAACCGCGCCGCACGGGCCCGGCGTTTGTCCGATCGGGTGAATTCCTGAAGCACGCTGACGGAGCGCATGGTCATGAAGTCCCGGCTCAAGGAGAACTGGTCCGGCCCGTTGGTCGGAACATTGTTCAGCCCGAGCTTGAGCACGGGGTCCGGCAGCTGGCCGGCCGCCACGGCCATCTGGACGGCGGCTTCGACGGCGCCGTGCGAGGCCTCGGCATCGGCGGCACGCGTCGTGGCGAGTCCGAGGGCTTCTTCAATCGAAAGCGGGGGTGCCGACTGGGCGTTCGCCATGGGCGGCGCGGCCATGGCAAGCAAAGGCGCGCAGAGGAGCGCCTGCATCAAGCAACGAGGGGAAAGCATAAAGCCTCCAAAAGCAACGACAGCCGTCCCGGTCTAGCGGGGCGGCACCTGAATCGCGTTGCTCTGGAGGCTAAGTTCGATAACAGCAGTGGAGGATGGAGAGCGGCGGTGGCGGGGCGCGCGGCATCGCGTCGCCATACACCAGTGCGAAATGGTCGGCGGTTGGCGCGGGCGTCAACTCGACCACGCTCAGCAGGACTGGCAGGAAAACCGGAATTTGCGGTGACGCGTGGTCGACCGTCTTGGCGCCGAGCTGGCAATGTTCGAGGCACAGGCCGTCATGGACACCGGTGGTATCCCCGGCGTGCTGTGCGTGCTGTGCGTGCTGGGCCGGCTGTGCCCGCTGTGACATTTCCGGGCAGGACTCCGTCATCCCCGCCATGTCGCCGGTCTGGTCCAGCGCATACCGGCTACCCATGCAGGCGTAAGCCGCCGCTGCCAGCTGGACTGTCAGGAACGCGAGGACGAGGAAGCCGGCAAGCCATAGCCGACGAAGAGGCGGGTGCACGTGAGCGGTCGGAAAGTTGGCGAATATGGTATCAGCGTTTCGCCACCGTCGGCGCGGGCACGCTGCGACCACTTGTCGCACTTCGGGCGTCCCGTGCATCCCGTGCGTGCCGGCAGCCTGCCGGCGCGCTTCGCGACCCGTCCCCGCGCGAAAGGTCGGGCGAGGGGCTGGCTTGACCGGTCAGCGCGCCCCGCTCAGGTTGCCATGCGATGCAATGCGCACAGCTTGTTGCCGTCCGGGTCGCGCATATAGGCGAGATACAGCTTGCCTGCCGGCGTTTGCCGTACACCGGGAGGATCTTCGACGGAAACACCGCCGTTGGCGATGCCGGCGGCATGCCAGGCCTCGACGTGCTCGACCGATTGACATTGAAAGCCAACCGTCCCGCCGTTGGCAGGGGTGGCTGCCTGCCCGTTGACGGGCGGCGTCACGATAAAGATCGAGGTATCGGAGACATAGACATAGTCTCCCTTTGCCCGAAGGACACCCTCGCCGTAACCGATCGCGCCGAGCACGGCGTCATAGAACGTCTTGGCTTGCTTCAGGTCGTTGGTGCCGACCGCGACATGACTGAACATTGCGTCTCCTTGGAATTGCTCCACCGAAAAGTGGAGTGCCGAACCGGGGCCCCCGACGGAAAGGATTGCGTGGAAGGGCCAGGGGCGAAGAGCGCATTTAAGGTCCGCCATGTATCTGGCGTGTTGGGCGGGCACGCGGGCTTTGTCAGCGGTTGTATCGATCCCCCGGCGCGATACGGCTTCGTACAAAGGGGTCTCAAACGGGTCTCCAGGGGGTCCCAAACGGGTCGCGCGCGGAACCGGCCATGTATCGCACTGTATCGACGGAGCCGGCCGATACAAAGCCATGCAATGTCGGCCCTGCCCAAAACATATGCGACACACGGGCGCCATGAAATCTCCCCTGTCGGATAGCAGCCCAGACAACGTCGATATGGCCGGGCATCCGTGTTTCATGTGTGTGCGCGCGAAGCCGCAAGGCGGTCGCGCGCCACGATCGATCCCTTTGACTGATTCACCAAGATCCTTAAGGAGCCACCATGGCGAAGAACTTGAATGTTGTGTACTCGGGCAATGTCCATACGACTGGCGGCCGCGATGGCGCGTCGCGTAGCGACGACGGTCGACTGGACGTCAAGCTGTCGAAGTTTGGCGGCGCGGGAGAGGGCACCAATCCCGAGCAGCTGTTCGGGGCCGCATGGTCGGCCTGCTTTATCGGCGCGCTCGGCCGCGCGGCGGTCAATCAAGGCGTTGCCTTGCCGAGCGACGCTGCCGTCGATGCCAAGATCGACCTGGGCACGGAAGACGGGGCCTTTTACCTTCAGGCACGCCTCAATGTCTCGCTGCCGGGTCTGGATCGCGGCACCGCGCAGTCGCTGGCCGATGCGGCGCACCAGATCTGCCCGTACTCGAAGGCGACGCGAGGCAATATCGACGTCCTGATTCAGGTCATCTAAAGGCGTTCGAGGGCAGCGGCTTCACGCTGCCCGCCCGTCTTGCACAGGATACGGAAGCCATGAAACGCCTGATTATCATCATGGGCATGCTGGTGGCGGGCATCGCCGGCGAACTGCGTGCCACCACCGTTTGCCGCTGGGTGCCATCCGCCGAAAGTGGTGCCGCACGACAGCGCCTACGCTCCCGGGCGGATGGCTGACGCCTGTCTCCCCGCCGATTTCCAGCGGACGCTGCCCTGATCGTTCCCCCCGGAAATTGGACTAGAGTTCTTAGGGAAGTGGGGAACGATCCACCGGTCCGTTCAAACCTGGATTCGCACAGACTGGCTCGCACAAGGCTGGGTGGCGGTGGCTGCCTGCCATGTACCGTCAGGGCCACCGTCGCGCAACATTGGGGGCATCATGAACGAGGACACAGCTGTCACCGTGACCGTGCAGGACAACGGCCCCTACCGCATCAAAGGTCCGATCAGGATCCTGACCCCGGCAGGCGACTCCATCGATTTCGAGGGCGATCAGGTCTGGTTGTGCCGATGCGGCCATTCCGAAAAAAAGCCCTTCTGCGATGGCTCGCACAAGCGAGTCGGCTTCTCCGCCACATCGCCGCCGAAGCCCTGAATCCTGCTTGTGTACTTCCGGCGCCGCGTTGTGGCGCGCCATCGTGGCGCCCGACACGCGTGCTGCATCGGCAGCGCGTGTCGGGACGTCGGCGTCAGTCGACCTGCGCGTTCGACTGTTTGACGACGGCGGTCCACTTCTGCAACTCGCCGTTCACGAATGCCGGCAACTGCGCCGTCTCCAGCGTGGTGGCCTCCAGCCCCTGTGCCGCCAGTTGTTTCTGGACGGCCGGGTCCTGCATCACCGCCTGCATGGTCTGGACCAGACGGGTCCGCACCTGGGCATCGAGTCCGGCGGGGCCAGCCAGCATGAACCAGGCTGTCAGGTCAAAGCCCGGATAGCCCGATTCCGCCACCGTCGGCACGTCCGGCGCCGCCACGGAGCGGCGCTGGCTGCTGGCCGCCAGCGCGCGCAGCTTGTGGCCCTTGAGATACGGCAACACGGCCACCGGGTGATAGAACATGAAGTCCACCTGTCCGCCCAGCACCGCCGTCAATGCCTGGCCACCTTCCTTGAACGGCACGTGCGTCATGGAGACGCCGGCCATTGACTTGAGCAATTCTCCTGCCAGATGGCCCGATGTGCCGCTGCCCGCCGAGCCGAAGGACAGCTTGTCCGGATGCGCCCTGGCGTAGGCGACCAGATCGGCCAGCGTCTTGTATGGCGCGTCGTCGCGCACCACCAGCAGCGTCGGCGTATAGCCCGGGATGCCGATGTACGAGAAGTCCTTGGCCGGGTCATACGGCAGCTTGCGATAGAGCGCCTTGTTGATGGCGAGCGTGCCCACGGTGCCCATCGTCAGCGTGTAGCCATCGCCCTTGGACTTGGCCACATAGTCGGTGCCGATGGCGCCGCCCGCGCCCGCCTTGTTTTCCACCACGATCGGCTGGCCGAGTTTCCTGGCCATGGCTTCCCCGATGATGCGCGCGGTGATGTCCGTGGACGTGCCGCCGCCAAACGGCACCACCAGCCGTACTGGCCTCGCGGGATAGTCTTCGGCCCGGGCAGGGCCGGCGGTGAGGGCGAGTGTGGCGAATGCAGCCGTCGCGGCCATCGCGACCGTCAATGCTTTTTTCATGTCTCCTCCTTTGCGGATGTTCAGGAACCGGTCTGTGCCGGACTTCCCGCTTGCGCCAGTGCGGCGCGGACTTCTTCTCGAACCTCTTCGTTATGCTCGCCGAGCAATGGCGGCGCCATCACGTCCAGCGCGCGTTGCCCGTCGAACGATACCGGGCTGCGTACCGTCCTGAATTCCCCGAGCGTGGGATGCCGCCCCGTGACCAGCAGTTGCAGGTGTCTGGCCTGCGGGTCTTCCAGCGCCTCGCTCGTGTCGTACATGGGCGCGTGCGGCACGTCCTCGGCTTCCAGGCGTTCACACCACTGCGCCCGGGAGCGTTGGCGGAACAGGCCGCCGAGCAGGTCGATCAGCGCCTCCTGGTTGCCGATGCGCGCCTCGCGCGTGGCAAAGCGCGGGTCCTTGAACAGGTCCGGACGGTCGATCGCGTTGGCCAGTCCCTGCCAGAACTTCTCGGGCGACGACATGTGCAAGGCGATCCATTTGCCATCGGCGCACTCCAGTACATACGACTGCGAAACACTGGGGCGACTGTAGGGCCCCATGACTTCGCCGGCGGAATAGTAATGCGTAAAGGCGTCGAGGTTGAAATGGCTCATCGCCTCCAGCATCGACACCTCCACCTTGCGGCCCACGCCGGTGCGATGGCGCTCATGCAGGGCGCCAAGGATGCCGTACGCGGCGTAGAAGCCCGTCATCGCATCGGCGATGGCCGGCCCCACCACGCGTGGATTGGCGGGGTTGATCAGCAGGTTCAGGAAGCCGCTGGCCGCCTGCGCCACCGTGTCGTAGCTCGGTCGCGAGGCCGCCGGCCCCGTCGCGCCAAAGCCGCTGATGGCGCAATAGATCAGGCGCGGATTCAGCTCGCGCAGCCGGGCCTCTCCCGCGCCCAGCCGCTCCGCCGCACCGGGGCGGAAGTTCTGGATATAGACGTCGGCCTCGCGCACCAGGTCCTCGAAGACCTGCAGGTCATCCGGATGCTTGGTGTTGAGCGTGATGCTGCGCTTGTTGCGGTTGTAGGTCTGGAAGTGCGGACTGTAGAGACCGCCCTGGAACGCGCGGAACGGGTCGCCGGTCTCGGGCTGCTCGATCTTGATGACGTCGGCGCCGAGGTCGCCGAGCAACATGCCGGCCGCGGGGCCGGTAATAAAGGTGCCTTGTTCCAGGACCTTCACGCCTTGCAGGACTTTGATCATCGAAGGCTCCGGCAGGTCAGGCTTGCGGGTCGAAACCCGCGGGGGTCTCGCCGGTGTAAACCAGGTCGCGCGTGGCCTGATAGGACAGCGCAAAGCCGATCGAATGGCGCAACTCTTCGCTCAGGTGAGCGATCAGGCCACCGGTGCGCGCCAGGATCGGCACGCCCTTGAGTGCGTTGAGCGGGAAGCCGACGCCCAGCAGCACCGCCGGAATCGCCGCCGAGACATTGAGGCTGAGCGGCTTGCCAACGATGGCGGGGATGACGGCCTCCACGGCCTCGGCGATGTCGATGTAGGTGGTGTCGGCGCCGGCCTCGCGTGCCACGTTGAACAGCGCCGCCACGCGCGGATCGCGGGCCTTGTGCAGCGGATGGCCGTAGCCGGGGATCGCCCGCCTTGCCTCGCGCCATGCGGAGACCACCGCGCGGGCCGCCTGATCGATGGATTCACCGCCCGCCATGCGTTCCCGGACTTCCGTCAGCAGGACCCCGGCGGTCTCGGAGGCGCCCAGGATGACCGAGCCGCAACCGAGGATGCCGGCCGCCACCGCGCCTTGCAGCGCATCGGGCGCGGCGGCCAGCGTCATGCGGCTGGCCTGGACGCTCGGCACCAGCCCGTGTTCGGCAATGGCGACGAGGGTGGCGTCCACCACCTTGACCGCGGCGGCGTTGGGCCGCTGGCCCGTGACCAGGAAGTAGAAGTACTCGGTAAAGCTGAGCTTGCCGATCAGGTCCTGGCACAGGTCCGTGCCACGAACCACGATGGTTTCCGTGTTGGATGTGCTGATGGCGGTCTGTGGAATGGTTTCCTTGCCGATTTTCATGATGGCGGGTGTCTCCGTGGGTGTGGCGTGTAGCACTAGTCAATGGGCACGGGCATCACAGATGAAAATGATTAATTTCACTTCAAATGATCGATGCCATCTATGTAAGATGCGGCATTCCCGAACCCTGCTGGCGACAACCCCCATGGAACTCCGACATCTGCGCTACTTCGAGGCGCTGGCCGAGACGCTCAGTTTCACGCGCGCAGCGGAGCGCGTGCATGTGACGCAATCGACGCTATCGCACCAGATCCGGCAGCTGGAAGAAGAGATCGGCCAGCCGCTGTTCGACCGCATCGGCAAGCGCGTTGCCATCACGGAAGCCGGCGAGACCCTGTTGCTCCATATCGGCCCTGCGCTACGGCAGGTGGACCGCGCCATCCACGCCGTGCGCGACGAAAAGGAGCCATTGGTGGGGGAGGTGCGCGTCGGCGCCACGCACAGCTTCAATATCCGGCTGATTCCGCAGTGCGTGTCGTCATTCCTGGCCCGTTACCCCTCCGTGCGCGTGATCGTGGAAGAGTTGAGTGCGGCCGATATCACGGCGCGCATCGCGGCGGGCAAGCTGGACCTGGGCGTGTCATACCGTCCGGCTCAGGCCGAGGCGCTGTTCTTCGAGCCGCTCTATAACGAAGAGTTGAAGCTGGTCGTGAGCGACCGTCATCCGATGGCCAGCCGGAAGCGTGCGCGGATGGTGGAGTTGCACGGCATGCGCATGGTGCTGCTCCCCACCTACTTTGCCACGCGCCAGTTGCTGGACGAGTGCTTTCGGGCGGCCGGGGCGGAGCCACAGGTCATTGCCGAGCTGAATTCCATCGCGCCGATGCTGGAACTGGTGCGGCAGACCGATATCGCCGCCGTGATCGGTGCCAGCGCGGAGTCGAGCGACGAGGGGCTGCGCTTCATTCCGCTCGAAAGCCCCACGCCGCAGCGCACGCCGGGCCTGCTGTGGAAGCGCGGCGCACCGCGTGCCGACCCGGTGCGGTTCTTCGCCACCACGGTCCGGCGCGTGGTGGACCGGCTGGAGCAAAAAGGCTGAGGGCGGCGCCCCCCGACCGGGCGTCTCCGGCCACGTGTGTATCGCAATGTATCTGGCGGGGATGGCTCCACGCTGGGGTACATTTCCGGCACATGGCGACACATAGGCGGTATACCGGCGGTGTCTGATCGAGTCCAAGCCAAGCCTTCGTGAAAGGACACCGATCATGACCCTGCTGATACTCGCCTACCTGGGCGGTGTACTGACCATCCTGAGTCCGTGCATCCTCCCCGTCCTGCCTTTTGTGCTCAGCCGGACCGGGCAGCCATTCCTGCGGGGCAAGCTGCCGATGCTGGCGGGTATGGCGCTGACCTTTGCCGCCGTGGCCACGCTGGCGTCGGCAGGAGGCGCCTGGGCGGTGCGCGCCAATATCTATGGCCGCTACGCCGCACTGGTGCTGCTGGCGGTGTTCGGGCTCTCGCTGTTCCTGCCGAAGGTTGCAGAGATCCTGACCCGGCCTGTGGTGGCGCTCGGCAACCGGGTTGCCGGCAACGGCGCCAACGCGCCGGCTTCGGTATGGAGTTCGCTGCTGCTCGGCATCGCCACCGGCCTGCTCTGGGCGCCGTGCGCGGGTCCGATCCTTGGTCTCGTACTGACGGGTGCGGCGCTGAACGGCGCGAGTGTCTCGGCGTCGCTGTCGCTGGCGGCCTATGCAGCCGGTGCGGCCACGTCGCTGGCCGCCGCGCTCGGCATCGGTGGTCGCGTTCTTGCCGCGATGAAGCGGTCGATGGGCGCGGGCGAATGGCTGCGCCGTGGCCTCGGCGTCGGCGTGCTGGGCGGCGTGGCTGCCATCGCCCTGGGCGTCGATACCGGCCTGCTGGCACGTGTATCGGCCAGCGGACCGGCGCGCATCGAGCAGGCGCTGGTCGATGTGCTGCATAAGGACAAGGACCGGGCCCAGGACCGGCCCGCGCTGGGTGCATCGGCGGACATCAAGACGGACGTCAATGCCGGTGGCATGCTGCTGGCGGCCAACGACACCAGCGTGGGATTCCCCCTCCGCCTGCCGGTGGAAGGCCGGCTGCCCGCGCTTGATGGCGCGGTGCAATGGATCAACTCCGCGCCGCTGACGCGCGAGCAGCTCAATGGCAAGGTCACGCTGGTCTACTTCTGGACCTATTCCTGCATCAACTGCATCCGGACCTTGCCCTACCTGCGCGCCTGGGCGGACAAGTACAAGGATCAGGGCCTGACGGTGGTCGGCGTGCACACGCCGGAGTTCGCCTTCGAAAAGAATCCGGACAATGTGCGCCGCGCGATTGCGGACTTCCGCATCAACTTCCCGGTCGCCGTGGACAGCAACTTTCGCATCTGGCGGGCCTTCGACAACAGCTACTGGCCGGCCGCCTATTTCGTGGACGCGCGCGGCAATATTCGCCACCACCAGTTCGGCGAAGGCGATTACGAAAAGTCCGAGCGCGTGATCCAGGCGCTGCTGGCGGAAGCGGGCCGTCCGTCGGCCGCGCGCGATGCCGTTGCCCTCAATCCAGAGGGCGCGCAGGCCGCACCGGATCTGCGCAACGTCCGCTCCGGTGAAACCTATGTCGGCTATGGGCAGGCGTCGAACTTCGCCTCGCCGGGCGGCATCCGGCGAGATGCGCCCAATACGTACAGCGTGGGCAAGCTTCGTCTCAACCAGTGGGGACTGACGGGTGACTGGACCGTCGGCGCGGAGGCGGCAATGCTCAATCGTGCCGATGGGAGCATCACTTATCGCTTCCACGCACGAGACCTGCACCTTGTGCTGGGTCCGGATGCCTCAGGCCGCGCGGTCCGCTTCGTGGTCACGGTCGACGGCAAGGCGCCGGGCGCCAGTCACGGTGCGGATACGGATGCCGCAGGCAATGGTGCGGTCACGCAGACGCGGCTCTACCAGCTGGTGCGCCAGGCCGGCGAGGTCGGCGAGCACACGTTCGAGATTCGTTTCCTCGATCCTGGCGCCCAGGCCTACGCCTTCACATTCGGGTAACGGGCGGTATCCGTGCGATACGGGAGGTGAACGTGGGGAGATAAACGCGGGAAGATGAAACCGGGTAAGCGAAACGGGGGGCTGAATCAGCCCCCCGTTTCGCTTTCTTGCTCACTCAGCTGATCGCTGCGCCCTCGCGGCTCACTCGCTCAGTTCGACGCAGACCTCGATCTCGACGCAAGCGCCCAGCGGAAGCTGCGCCACGCCGAATGCGGAGCGCGCGTGCTTGCCGGCATCGCCAAACACGTCGGCGAAGAGCTCCGACGCGCCGTTGGTGACCAGATGGTGATCGGTGAAGTCCGCCGTGGAATTCACCAGGCTCACGACTTTCACGATCCGCGCGACGCGATTCAGATCGCCGGTATGCGCGTGAAGGGTCGACAGCAGGTCGATGGCGACGGCGCGCGCCGCGGCACGACCTTCGTCGGTGGACATCGATTCGCCGAGCTTGCCCTGCCATACGGTGCCGTTCTTTTTGGCGATATGGCCGGACAGGAAAACGAGATTCCCGCTTTGCGCGCTCATCACGTATGCGGCGGCGGGCGCGGATGCGGGTGACAAGGCGATATCGAGCGCCTTCAGCCTTTCATGGATGTTGGATTGCGTCATGGTGTATCGGATGGAACGGCCTGGGCCGGGGGGGCGGAACGCCGCCGGCGCCAGAAGGCGCCGGGGAAGGGTTGCGGAGGGTTTGAAGCGGTGGGAATCAGGCTGGCAGCGGTTCGCGGCCAAACGCGTCGAGCTCGCGGGCAAGACTCAGTGCCGCCAGTTCGACCAGGGCGCGGCCCTTTTCCGGCGTGGCCAGACCCGGGTCCGAGCCGATGCGGCCATCCGGATAGCGGGCGCGGAAGTCGAGCGCGTCGCGGATCGGGCCGGTAGGCGCGATGCGGGGCGCGTAGTCGGCGGACTTGATGGCGTCAGGAAACGCCCACTGCGTGATGGCGATTTCCGAGGGCGTGGCGTGGGAGCCGTGGCCGGTCGGGAACTGGTCGCGCGCCAGTTCGCCCACGCCTTCCAGATCCCACCAGTTGCTGAGCTTCAGGGCAAAGCCTGCCGGGCGCCCGGCGAAGCTGGCGCTGGCGTAGATTTCCGAAAACGCTGCCTCGATGGAGGCAACGTTGCCGCCGTGGCCGTTGAGGAACAGGATCTTCTCGAAACCGTGCCTCACCAGCGAGTTCGTCCAGTCGGTGATCGCGGCGATAAACGTGGAGGGGCGCAGCGAGATGGTGCCGGCAAAGCCAAGATGATGCTGGGCCATGCCGATGTTGAACGTCGGCCCCACCAGGATGTCGGCGGTCTTCTCCGCCTCACATGCAATGATTTGCGGACAGAGCCAGTCGGTGCCGAGCAGGCCAGTCGGCCCGTGCTGCTCGTTGGAGCCGATCGGAATCACGATGGTGCGGCTGCGCTTCAGGAAGCCTTCGATTTCGGCCCACGTGGACAGGTGCAATTGCATGGGGTACTCCTTCTTTTGCGAGAGTCAGGAAAGCGTCGTCGCGTGCCGGTTGTGCCGGGTTGTGCCGGTTTCCCGGAACGCGACGAACAAACATCAGGCGCCGGCCTGGCGGCGCGCGGACAACTTGTTGGTGAGGATGATCAGCGCGGCGATCAGCGGCATCACGGCCATCACGAGCACGCCGGCATGCAGGCTGCCGGTCAGCGTCTTGGCCCAGCCGATGATGGCCGGACCCCAGAAACCGCCGGACAGGCCAATCGTGTTGATCAGCGCGATGCCGCCCGCCGCGGCCGGGCCCTTGATGTACTCGGGGGGAATGGCCCAGAACACCGTGTAGGTCATCCAGAGCGCCGAGGTGCCGAGTGTCAGCAGCGCCAGCGACAGCAGGAGATGGCCATCGGCAAGGGGCGACAGGGCAAGCATCAGCGCGCCGAGCAGGGCGGGGATGGCGGCGTGGTAGCGGCGTTCGCCCTTGCGGTCCGACCGGCGGCCCATGAAATACATGCCGAACGCGGCGCCGATGTAGGGCAGCGCGGTGTACCAGCCCAGTTGCACGGTATCGGTCACACCTTGCGCCCGGATCAGGGTCGGCAGCCAGAAGCTGAAGGCATAGATGGCGGCGATGATGCAGAAGTACGCCAGCGCCAGCACGTAGATCTTGGGGTCCTTCGCCACAGCCGCGAACGAGTGCTTGTGCGCGACGGATACGCCGAGATCGGCTTCCAGCAAACGCCGCTCCTGGTTGGTCAGCCAGGTGGCGTCCGCGGGGCGATCCGGCACCAGGAACAGCGCAAGGATGCCGAGCAGCACACAAGGCAGGCCTTCGATCAGGAACATCCATTGCCAGCCCGCCAGGCCGCCGGTGCCGGCCATCGCGGTCATCAGCATCGCGGAAGCGGGGCCGCCGATAATGCCCCCGATGGGGCCGGCCAGAAACACGATTGCAATGGCGCGCGCCATGCGTTGCGGGCCGTACCAGCACGACAGGTAATAGATCATTCCCGGTGCAAAGCCCGCTTCGAAGATGCCGAGCAGGAAGCGCATGGCATAGAACGTCGGCACGTCGCGAACGAAGAGCATGCAGGCGGAGGTGATGCCCCACAGCATGAGAATGCGACTGAACGTCTTGCGCGCGCCGACGCGCGGCAGCATCAGGTTGCTCGGCAGCTCGAAAATCACGTAGCCGATAAAGAAGATGCCCGCGCCGACGCCGTACGCCGCATCGGAGAGGCCAAGATCCCCCTGCATCTGCAGTTTGGCAAAGCCGATATTCACCCGATCCAGATAGGCGAAGAGATAACAGATCAGAAGGAAGGGAAGCAGACGCAGGTTGATCTTGTTGTAGAGCGTCGAGGTGTCGTCCACGGCGCTTGCGTTCGAAATCACTAACATGCCAGTCTCCAGAGCGTTGTGATTTTGTTTGGTGAGGTGGCTGGATAGTGGCAGTCTTGGGGCCATCCACAAACAGCAACCAAACTCACACTTCGTTCTCTCCAGAGCAACACAACGTGGCGGTGGCGTCAGAGTTCAGGTATGTTGTGCGCCATCCAACACAGCGTCCCCAGTCAGGTTTCGACATGCGTGAAATCAATCAGCAGCGGTTGCGATATTTCCGTGAGGTGCTGGCGCACGGCACCATTCGCGGGGCTGCGGAAAGCCTCAATACCTCGCCGTCGGTCATCACGCGGCAAATCAGGTTGCTAGAGGAAGAACTGGGCACGACGCTGTTCGAGCGCCAGCCGCGCGGGGTCACGCCGACAGAGGCGGCCGCGCATTTGCTCGAATTCTGGCGGGGTTACCGGTCGCACCAGGAAAAGCTTGAGGACCAGCTGCATGCGCTGAAGGGATTGCAGCAGGGCAATATTCAGCTGGTATTGAGCGAGGGTTATGTCGATGCGCTGGTCAACGAGGTCATCGCGCCATTCTGCGAGCGATACCCGATGCTGGATATCCGCATGGAAATCCTGCCGGTTGACGACCTGCTGAATGAAGTCGCGGAGAGCCGCGCGCATATCGGCCTGGCCTACAATCCGCCGCTCCACCCGCGCATCGAATACCGGGCAAGTTGTCTCCAGCCGATTGTCTTGCTGGTGCGCCGCGATCATCCGCTGGCGTTGCGCGGTGGCGAGGCCAGCATCGATGACGTCCTGTCATATCCGCTGGCGCTGATGCCGGAGTCCTATGGCATCGGCCATGCCGCGAAGATGCTGGAGTTTTCCGAGAACATCAGGATTCGTCCGACGCTGGTCACCAACTCGTTGTCGGCCCTGAAGCAATTCGTGGCCTGCGGCGATTTCATTACGCTGGTCGGCGAATTCGCGGCGTATCGCGAGATCGCTGCGGGGACCCTGGCGGTCGTGCCGATCAATCATCCGTTGTTCCGTGGCACGCAGGCGCGATTGCTGGTCAAGGCCGGCCGCCCGCTGCCCGCTGCGGCGCTGGAGCTGCTGGACTACATCACGCATCGCATGCCGATGTTTGCGGACCGCCGGAACGGGTAGGGCGTTCGCGCGGGCTGCCGGCAGGGTGATCAGTCGGGTGTCAGGGAAATCGGCGGGCCGGCGCGCATGGGGGGAATGGTGACGGCCCGTACGGCGTCAGGTCAGCAGGTTGAACACCAACCCCAGTGCGATGGCGCCGCCCAGTGTTTCCACCGCTGCCAGCGCGATCAGGTTCCTCAGAATGAAGGCATTGTCTTGCTTGGTCACCATGGTGTTGTCTCCAGAAAGGTTCCAAACCCTGGCGGCGCCGAGCGCCGCCTCGTCCACACTGCAACCTGGCTTCAGTAGACTGCAACGGTGGCCGGGAGAACAAGTCCGCACAAACCCGCATGGGGAGATTGCGGATGGCGACGCTGAGAGCAAAGTCCGCTGCCGCCCGGTGCTGTGAGGCCGTCACTCATTCAAGTTGGGGGTACAAGTGGCCGTAAAATCCCGACATCTCCGCTCTCGATCCCGATTTCACCCACGCCATGATGAAAAAGACTTTCGTGCTGACCGCCCTGACGATGGGGGCGATCGCGGCCCACGCGCAGTCGACCGGCAATGACGCTGCGCCGCTCGGTCTGGAACTGGGCAAGACCCGGTGCGAGCGGCTCTCGTCGCCCACGCGGCATGCACGGGCGGGGCAGGCGCCCTGGGCCGGTGGCGATACGGTGGAAATCAAGCATCTCGAACGCTTTAACCTCCCGGGCCTGACCCGCGCCATCGTGAATTGCGACGCCCAGGACACGGTGGCACTCATCACGCTTACCTTCGATCGGACGGCGCTGGATGAGGTCAGCCGGAAACTCGACGCGCGCTACGAGTCGAAGCGCAAGACCGATTCGGCTGCCGAGAATGCCTACGCCGAATGGGCTGCCGCCAACGGCAGCGTGGAAATGCTCTACGCGCGCGACGGCAAGCAATTCACCGTGGCGTATTGGGCCAAGGGTGCCAAGGCGAAGTACTTTGCCTATAGCGGCAACGGCGGCGGCACTGCCAGCAAGAAGCCGGCCGCGCAGACACCCCCTGCCGCCGCCGCTGCTGCTGCTCAGCCGGCACCGCTATAGGGGTGGCTACGGCGTGTTGCAGCGCTAACTTCTTTCCTCTATCGCTGTTGGCGATTCCGGTCCGAACCGCCAATGTCGCTTCCTTCGAAACACCGCAAGTCGAGATCCCGAATCTCCTCGGTCATGAAGTCGATAAATGCCCGGGTGCGCGTTGGCAAATGCTGGCGGCTCATATAGCAGAGGTAATGCCCTCTGCCATCCGGTCCGTGGTGGGGGAAAATCGTCACGAGCTCGCCACGGGCAAGGTGATCGCAAATCTGATAACCCCCGAGTTGGGCAATGCCGTGCCCATCCAGTGCCGCATTCAACACCAGATCTGCGTCATTGAAGGTTAGTTTCGCTTTCGGCAGATATCCCTGGATAAGTCCATCGATTTCGAACTCCCACTCGGAGATGCGTCCATTCGAGTGCCTGAGATTAATGCAGTCATGTCGATCCAGGTCGCAAATCGAGGAGGGCAGCCCGCGCCGCTCAATGTACGATGGAGACGCACAAAGAGCCAGCAGCATGGGGACCAAATGTTTCGCAATGATGCTGGAGTCTTCAATGCAGCCATTTCGAAACGCAACGTCTATCTGTCCTGAAGCCAAATCCGGAGCGTGATCGCTCAGTAACAACTCCAGTTTGATATCGGGATAAGCCTTGGTGAATTTCGGGAGCAGTGGGGCCACCACCTTTCGCCCGAATGCCACCGGCGAGCTGATGCGAAGAACGCCGCAAGGCGGGCCGTGACGAAGATTCAGCATCTCGTTCACCGCATCGACAATATGTCTCACTCCCAGGCTGCAATTTTCGAAGAATCGTTGACCCTCTCCTGTGAGGCGGGTCGCCCGTGTCGTTCGAAGAAACAACCGTGTGCTTAGCTGGGTTTCGAGCTTCTGTATGTTTCTGCTGACCGCCGATCTTCCAATACCCAACCGTTCGCCCGCCTTGGCAAAGCTGCCTTCGGTTGCCACTGCCACAAACGCGATGATTCCTGCGTAGTTGGTTGCGAAATATGTCGATACGGCGTCAGCGCTGCTTGGCGAAATACCTTTAAGGCTGCTACTTGAGGTATTTAAATGATTCATAGATGTTCGAACTGTCTCCTGGGCACCGCATTTTCATCAAGACAAAAAGAAGCCGGCGCCTTAGGACGAATCAGGCGCCGGCCAAGAGGAGCAGACGAAAATAAGGCTCCGACGTGTGAGCATGATAAGCACCCACGACGTTTGCCGGAAGTGTCGTGACGGGTACCGCGATGTTGTCATGCAGACAACATTTCATTTTGGCAGGGCAAACTTTGGTATCACAAATTAATGCCATGACAAGTAAATAGTGCTTGGGACATTACTTAAGATGTCGGGCCTGGATAAATCTGGCGATTCTCGCATGCTACAAAGCACATTTCATTTGACCGGTTCTGCAGAGATAACCGGCACCGCGCTACCCGCCACACGCCATGACCTTCGCGTTCATGCGGTGGATCGTCCCGTATGTTTTGGCCCAGTCGATATTTCAAAAATTGTGCCTTTCAGTTCCGATGGCCATGGGCGAAAATCCCGCCCCCGGTCTTCTACTGCTCTCAAACATGGTGGCGCCGGAGCCTGGTCCTCCAGCCCATCCCCTTCAGACTTCCCGTCGGAAGCGAGCAGTCGTGGTGTACAAGGGAAGCAGTTTTATCCCGGAATGGTAGGGAATCAATCTCCGGCATTGCGGTATTTTTGAGGTTGACGTCGGAAGGTAACAGTTGGGAACAATAAATCATCTAGATATACCTGGAAGCGACATTCGGGAAACTCCATCGAACGGCGCTGACGCCCTGTCTACATGTTTCGCGACGAGTTTCGCTGGAATCATTGCGTTCCTGGCGGTGGCCACGGAGGGTAGCTTTGCCAAGGCAGGGGAACGCTTGGGAATCGGCAGGTCGGCAGTCAGCAGAAACGTCCAGAAACTGGAAAAGCAACTATGTACCCGCTTGTTTCTGCGGACGACCAGGGCGACCCACCTCACGCGGGAAGGCCAACGTTTCTTTGATCGTTGCAACCGGGGGATGAGCCATATTGTCGACGCGGTGAACGAAATACAGAACCTTCGCGACGGCCCGCCGTGCGGCGTTCTTCGCATCAGCTCGCCGGTGGCTTTTGGACGCAAGGTGGTCGCGCCACTGCTTCCCAAGTTTTCCAACGCGTATCCCGGCATTGCATTGGAACTGGTGCTGAATGACGACTCTCCCGATTTTGCTTCGGATCAGATCGATGTCGCATTCCGCAGTGGGCATATCGAGGACTCCAGCATCATCGCGAGGAAAATCAATCCGATGCAGATGGTCTTGTGTGCATCCCGCTCCTATATTGAACGACGGGGTGTTCCCTCCACGATTCATGACCTCAAGCGGCATGACTGCATCAATTTCAAATTCCCCAATGGCCGCATCTCGGAGTGGGAATTCAAGGTGGATGGGCGCATACAGGAGTTCCTGCCGGCAAGCAAACTGACCTTCAACGACGAAGATCTCGTGCTGAAGGCGGTGCTGGACGGTTATGGAATTGCGCAGTTGGGTGCGTATCAGGTGTGTGATCACGTCGCTCGTGAAGAGCTGGATCTGGTGTTGCAACGCTATGCACCTGACGACAAGGGTAACTACATTTGTTACACCAGCAGGCAGCACCTGCCTTCCCGTACGCGCGTCTTTGTCGATTTCATGACCGATGAAATACGGGCGCGCGACGTGCTTTGCCTTGAAAATCATCGCGTTGACCGTCTGGAGGAAGCCTTCACGCTGTGACCCGGTATGACGCTTGCCGACTGCGACAAGCTGTCGCCGTCCGCCCCGGAAATCGATGATGGACTTCGGCGGGCTGCTCGTCGATTGACGTGAGGCCTTCGGCACCTATACTCAATTCGGGTATCGGGCAGTCCGAGGCAAGTGGTTGAAGCGGCCTTTCTCTGCCGATTAGCGCCCGCCATCTCAAATCGACTGCAATGAAGATCGCCGCCTGATTCCCGCCGCGAGTCATGAAGTCCATCGCCTATCCCTACCAAACGCCTCAGGAGCGGGGAACACTGAAGTGTTTCCTGCTGGCGCTGTTCATGCATGTGCTGCTGGGCATGCTGCTCTACTACGCGGTCCACTGGCAAAGCCGGACGCCGGCCGGCGTGGAAGCCGAGCTGTGGGATACGATCCCCGAGACTGTACCGCCCGTGATCCAGTCGGAGCCGGAGAAACCGCAGCCGGTAATAAAACCTGAGCCGGAGGAAAACGCCGACATCGCCTTGCAGACGCAGAAGCGCCGCCAAGCCGCTGCGGCGGCGGCCGCTGCCGCAGCCGCAGCCGAGGCCGCCAGGCAGGCCGAGCAGCGGGAGCGCAAGGCGCGCGAGGCCGAGCGCCAGGCCGCCGCACAGCAGCAACGCCAGAGCGAACTGGCACGCCTGCAGGCCATGGCCAATAACGCCGCCCCGGCCACTGCCACTGGCGGCGCGGGAGGGCGCTCAGGTACCGGCGCCGGCGCGGGCGGCACCGCCTCGCCGGGCTATGCGGACAAGGTGCGGCGCCGCGTCTTGCCAAACATCATCTTCACGGAAGAGGTGGCCGGCAACCCGACCGCAGTGGTCTCGGTGCGCATGGCGCCAGACGGGTCGCTGCTGTCGGTTCGGCTCGCCAAATCCAGCGGAAACGCCGGATGGGACAACGCGGTGCTGCGCGCGGTGGAGCGGTCCGATCCTCTGCCTCGCGATGAGAACGGCATGGCGCCTTCCAATATCAACATCTACTTCCAGCCACGGGATTAGACTGCGCGCGCTCGATGGGCGCGCGCGTAATTAGCGTGCATTGCCGTCGATGGCAAGGCTGGAAAACGACCGTTGCAAAATCGAACAGAATGTCAGGGGCCTCGACGCTACAGTGATTCCTCCCATGCCCGAGGGCGTTTTAGGAGGTACACGAATGAAGCAACATCTGGCGAAATCCCTGTTGATGGCTGGCGCGCTGGTCGCGTCCTACCCGCTGCTCGCGCAGCAGGCCCAGCCTGTTCAGCCGGCCCAGCCGATGCCCATGACTCAGCCCATGCAATCCGTCCAGCCGGCGTCATCCGTTCAGCCGATGCAGGCCGTGCCCGTGGCAGCGACGCCGGACCAGGGGGCGCCGACCGCCGCACGAGATCCCTACGCACAAGGTGGTGCGCTGTCGGCTCAGTCGGGAGCCGCACCCGCTTCCGCACCCGCATCCATCGACCCGACACAGGCCCGTAGCCCCGGCGCGGCGATGGACGCCCCCGGCATGAGCCTGGCGCCCGATGCGCTCGGAACGCGTCTGGGTCAGCGCAACGCTTTCCTGGACGGCGCCTGATTGCCTGTTGGCGCCTTGATGCGCGGCAGGTCCGATCGGATCGGTCGCGCATCCATGCCGCGCTGCAACAGGCTTAATTCACCCGCTGCTTCTCGCGCTGTATCTGGCGCAGTCTCTCGTACTCGGCCAGGCGGCGCTGATACTCCTTGTTGTTGACGCTCGGGCCGCCGTCGCCCCGGAATAACTCGCCCAGGCGCGCTTGCTGCCAGGCGGCGAGGTCGGCGCGCACGTCTTCGCGCGTCACGGCCGGCGGCGGGTTGTCGGTGCTGGCGGCTTGTGCCGCGCTCGCGAGCGTCGAGAACAGCAGCGCGGCGGCGATGGAAGAGAGGGTGATACGCGTCATCTTGCAATCCGTTTGGTGAAATGTGCCGGGCATCCGCGGTGCCGCAGCAAGGCGGCGCCGCGCGGCATGTACAACCTGGTCGTCATGGCCACCGTCGATGACCGCGTTGCCCTGGCACCGGGCCTGGAGACTGCATTTCACGATTGCGCTGTATCGCCACGGTTTCGCCGAACGTGGCGCTTGTATATCAGCGTGTCTCTTGTGGCTGTCGATAAATTGCAACACAAGAACCGCCACGTCGACGCCCCTTGTGGCATTCGCTTCGCTTGATGTGCGGTGCGTCACGTCCGCATGTATCGTAGTGTATGGAGCAGGCGCCCAGACAAACTATCATTCAAGAGCCCATCACTTCGGATACAGAGCCAATACACGCTCGCCGTCAAATCGCACGTGCCGCGAAATCGCGCGTGTCGATGTGTACGCACCGAGCGTTCCAGCGCGACCAGCGGCATGAACAGCGCATGCATGTTGGCCGCCTTTAGCGGACGATCTGGACACATTCATAGCAGTACAACTTGCTCCATGTCTTCCATGCGCTGCTCCTCACGAGCCCAATAAGAGTAGCTGGAGATCAGATGAAGAAAGTTCTTGCGGTTGTTGCCGCATCCGTTGCCGCCAACGTGGTGTATGCCCAGTCCAGCGTGACGCTGTACGGCATCGTCGATGCCGGTGTCGAATACCTCAACAACACCGGGCAGAACGGCAACGGCCTCGTGCGACTGACGTCCGGGAATCAGTCCGGATCGCGCTGGGGCCTGCGCGGCGTGGAGGAACTGGGCGGCGGGCTGAAGGCGGTTTTCCTGCTGGAAAGCGGCTTTGACATCGACACCGGGACTTCGGCCCAAGGCGGGCGCCTGTTCGGTCGCAATGCCTACGTGGGGCTGGAAAGCCAGTACGGCGCACTGCTCCTCGGGCGGCAGCAGACTTCCATGCGCGAATTCGGCACGATCTATGATCCCAACGCGATTTCCGACCGCTACGGCATCCTGTCGATCGCGCCGGAGTTTGGCGCGCGCGCGGACAATACCGTCAAGTATGTCGGCAAGTTCGGCGCGCTATCCGCACAAGCCTTCTACTCGTTCCAGTCCAACGGCAACGAGGTGGCCGGCAGCAACGTCTTCGGCCGCAATTTCGGCGCATTCGTCAACTATGCCACCGGCCCCTTCTCGGTAGGCGTGGCTTACGACGACGCGCACGTCGGCACGCCGGCAAACCAGGCGCCGGTCCTGCGGCGCGTTTCGGTGGCTGGCACCTATGCGGTGGGGGAAGCCAAGATCTACGCGGGCTACCGTCTGGCGAAGGCATACGATGGCGCCATGCTGCCGGGCGCCCAGTCGGCCGATGCCGGATCGAACTTCTACTGGCTGGGGTTGGCTTACAAGCTGACGCCGGCGTTCTCGCTGACGGGCACGGCTTACTACCAGGACTTCCGCCATACCGGGTCGGACCCGTGGCAGTTCGTGCTGACCGGCGACTACACGCTCTCCAAGCGCACCGACCTCTACACGTCGGTCTCCTACGCGCTTAACAAGGACAACTCGCAACTTGGCGTCAACGGCTTCAACAGCGGCACCGGTTCGAGCGCCGTCTTCAACGTCCAGCCCGGCAAGAACCAGGTCGGTGCGGTCATGGGCGTGCGTCACCGGTTCTGATGGTTTCGCCCCGGCCACGGGGCATTGTTTCCGCACCGCCGATCGGCGATCAGCGATCCGCAATCAGCGACAAGGGGCCCGATCCAATCGGGCCCCTTGTCGTTTCGGTCACCCGCGTCTGGCATCCGTGGTCTCGCGCGGACCGGCCTTGTATCGCAGTGTGTCCGCCGGTCCGCCGTGGACACTGGATTACAAAGATCCCGCCCGGCCGATACATCGCCGATACGCGTCACCGCTCAAATGGAATCTCCTCTCACGGAAATGACGAAGGGATATCCAATGAAATCGACTCGAATGATGGCGGCGGCGCTGCTGATCCTAGGAAGCGGACTGACAATGCACGCGGCGCAGGCGCAGCCAGCGGGCATCCACCGCACCGATCTCCTGCAGCGCGATCTGAGCGCGCCAGAACGCGAGGCCGTCCAGGTTCGTGTCGACTTCGACCGCGGCGCATTCGCACCCAAGCACTCGCATCCGGGCGAAGAAGTTGCCTATGTGCTGGAAGGCACGCTGGAGTATCAGCTCGGCGATAACCCGCCGGTCACGCTCAAGGCCGGCGACGCGCTGTTCATCCCTGCCGGAACCGCCCACTCGGCGAGGAACGTCGGTAGCGGCAAGGCGTCGGAACTGGCGACGTATATCGTCAAGAAGGGCGCACCGCTGGTCGTGCCGGCCAAGTAATCCGCCATGCGATTTGACCTCGAATCAGGCAACCACGGCAAAGAGCTGGTTGCACCGGAATCTACCCCGAATCCCGTCCTGTCCCGCCGCGCACTGCTGCTGAGCGGAGCGGCGGCCGCGGCCGCTGCCATATTCCCTCCGGTCGTGTCGGCCGTTCAGCCCGATGCGGGGCAGCGTTACGCGGCAGACGCCATCCGTCCCTTCCGCATCCACGTCCCGCAGGTCGCGCTCACCGACCTGCACCGCCGGATCATGGCGACCCGCTGGCCCGAAACGGAAACGGTCAACGACCGTTCCCAGGGGGTGCAGCTCGCCAGGCTCCAGGCGCTGGTGCGCTACTGGGAGACTGGCTACGACTGGCGACGCGCGGAGGCGAAGCTCAATGCCTTGCCGCAGTTCCTGACGCATATCGACGGCCTGGATATTCATTTCATCCACGTGCGCTCCCGTCATCCGAACGCATTGCCACTCGTCATGACTCACGGCTGGCCCGGTTCGATCTTCGAGTTGCTGAAAGTCATCGACCCGCTGACCGATCCCACTGCACATGGCGGGGCCGCCGAGGATGCCTTCCATCTCGTGATTCCGTCCATGCCTGGCTTCGGCTTTTCCGGGAAGCCCACGGGCACCGGCTGGAACCCGGACCGCATCGGCCGTGCGTGGGACGTCCTGATGAAGCGCCTCGGCTATTCGCGCTACGTCTCGCAAGGCGGCGACTGGGGCGCCATCATTTCCGATGCGATGGGCCGTCAGGCGCCCGATGGCCTGCTCGGCATCCACGTCAACCGCGTGGAACGCGCGACGACGTTCCCGCCGGAACTCGCGAAGGCGCTGAAGAGTGGCGATCCCGCGCCGGCGAACCTGTCTGCCGAGGAGCGGGAGGTGTTTGACCAGGCCAGGGAGTTCCTCAACAAGGGCTTCGGCTACGCCGCGATCATGGGCACGCGTCCGCAAACCGAGGGATATGGCCTGGCCGACTCGCCAGTGGGGCTGGCGGCGTGGATCTACGACAAGATCGCCGATTGGGTGTTCACGCGCGGCGAACCGGAGCGTGCGCTGAGCCGCGACGAGATTCTCGACAACATCACGCTCTATTGGCTGACGAACACCGGGCCCGCCAGCGCGCGGATCTATTGGGAGAACAACAACAGCGGCGCGCGCCTGACCCCGATCTCGATCCCGGCGGCCGTGACGGTCTTCCCCGGGGAGGTCTACAAGCCGCCAAAGAGTTGGGCGGCGCGCGCCTATCAGAACCTGATCTACTACAACCGGGTGGAGAAGGGCGGCCACTTCGCGGCCTGGGAGGAACCGGTCCTGTTCAGTACTGAAATACGCGCCGCTTTCCGGTCACTGCGCTGATCGCGGCATCGGCCAGCGCGCGAGCGCTGGCTTTCCCCCTTCGGTGCAGATGCGACATCGATCCGACGTCGATGCAACGCGGGCGCGCCGGAGGGGGGCTCAGCGCCGCTGCGCCAGCCAGATGCCCGCCGCGATGGCCACCAGCCCGGCCGCGTGGTACCAGCGCGGCCAGTCGCCCAGCAGCAGCGTGGAGAGCAAGGCCGCAAACACTGGCGTCAGGGTGATGAAGAACACCGGCAGCTGGGCGCCTGCGCGGGCAATCGCGCGATCCCACGCGAAGTAGGCGAGGAGGGAAGGGATGGTGGCCACATACATCAGGATGGCAACGACCTTGCCGCTCCACTGGAAGGGCTGATGCTGTGTCATCAACTCCCATACGACCACTGGCACGCTGGCCACTACGCCAGTCACGATTTGCGTGAACAGCAGCACGGGCAGCGGCACGGCAGGGCGCTTCTTGCGCAGCAACCACGTATAGGCGCTCCACGCGATGGTGGCCGCCAGCATGAACAGATCGCCGGCAACGAAATCGAGCTGGGCCAGCCGGCCGACCTCGCCGCGCACGAGCACGAAGGACACCCCCACCAGACACAACAGCGCCCCGGCGACATGCCATGATTTCATCTTCTCGCGGAAGAACGTGGCGCCAATCACCAGCAGGAACAGCGGCGTGGAAGCGCCGATCAGCGTCACGTTGATCGGCGTCGACGTGGTGAGTGCCAAGTACTGGAAGGCGTTATAGCTGGCGATCGACAGGACGCCCATGGCGACGAGCACGCCGGCATGCCGGCGCAGGGTCGACCAGTGCGCGATCACGCCGCGCCAGGCAAACGGGGCCAGCAGTAGCCCGGCCAGCACCCAGCGCGCGAAGTTGAGGGTCACAGGCGGCACCGTGCCGGCCGCGAGGCGACCGACAATGGCATTCCCGGCCCAGGCCAGGGGCGGGAAGGCGAGCAGAAACAGGGTGGTCCAGTCGAGCCGTCTGGTGGCGCTTGCGTGCATGGAGGCAAACCGTTGCGTCTTGTCGAAGGCGCATTATCCGACGGAACGGCGTGACGGACGCGACGGAACGCCCGCGGCACCCCGCAAGCATGCGGGAAATCCCCTACCCCCGGATGAAAGGCTCGCGAAAGCTTCGGTGAAATAGCATTGGCTCCCATCAGTGGTCAACAGATGCAGGAGACACCATGCAAATCACCGGCATGCTTCACGGCGCGCGGTTGCTGCAGCTCGTGGGTTTTCCCACGGCCGAAGTGCTCGGGCCCGACGCCAACGACGACCAGATCAAGGACCTGATCGACCGCCACAAGCAAGTCTTCATCAAGCCTGTCTTTCGCGGCGGCGTCGGCAAGAAGGGCAAGGCGGGTTTGCTCGGCCGGGTGGGTGACCTGGCTTCCGCGCTCAAGGAAAAAGAGCGTCTCTACTTCGTGGAGCACGAGCATGGCAACCAGCGCGCCAAAGCCAATGGTGTGACCTTCGAAGGGGGCGTGCCTTCGGACCATGAAATCTACTTCTCGCTGACCGATTCCACTGAGTTCCGCGCGCCCACCATGACCCTGACGCACCACGGCGGCATGGAGATCGAGGAGCTCGACAACAGCCAGATCGCGCGCGTGCCGTTCAGCCCGTTGACCGGCCTCAAGGCCTTCGTGGTGGCGAATGCGCTGAGCCGGCTGAATGCGCCGAAGGAAATCATTTCCCCGCTGGTGCAATACCTGCCCAATCTGTGGGACCTGTTCCACGACTACGGCATGACCACGCTGGAACTCAATCCGATCCGCATGCGCGCCGACAAGCGTGGACGGCTGACGCCGGTGGCGTGTGACTTCAAATGCGGCTTCGACCGCGACGATCCGCGCTGGCAGCGCCTGAACCTCCCCGCGCATCTGTTTGCCGCCGACACCTCGCCGTTCGAGCAGGAGATCAACCAGCTGCGCACGTATCAGGGCCAGAGCGACGTGTACATCATCAACGCGAAGGGCACCATCCTGGCGCCGACGTTTGGTGGCGGCGCCAACTCGCTGGTGACGCAGATGCTGGGCGACGACGCGATCATTTCATCCGATTTCGGCGGCAATCCCCCCTACGAAAAAATGAAGGCCGTGGCCAGCATCTGCTTCAAGCACTGGCTCAAACAGAGCAACGTGCTCTTCATCATCGGCGGCAAGTCCAATAACACGGACATCTTCGAGACCTTCCGTGCCATGGCCGACGCGTTGCGCGAGCACTTCGGCAAGTACGGCCCATCGCCGCTGTATGTGGTGGTCGGGCGCGGCGGCCCGAACCTGGTGCGTGGCATGGCGGTGCTGCGCGACACCTGCGAATCGCTGGGGCTTCCCTATGTCAGCTTCGGCTTCGACTCGGCCATGAGCGAGGTGGTGGACCACGCCCGCAAGGTGGACGCGTGGATGAAAGCTGGTGGCCGCGAGCAGGTTGCGGCGCGATTGAATGTGGCCGCCTGAAGCCACTGTCTGGAGACTGCGATGCGTATCAAGGGTGTGAGCGATTTCAAGTACTTTGTCGGCATCCATTCGTTGGCCGAAGTGGCGACGCGCGAGGATCGCGTGTGCGTGCTCAATATCATGGGCGGGGAGTCCAGCGATGTCACGCCGGTGGGCCATGCCTACTCGGGCGGCAACGTGGTGTTCGGCACCTCGCCCGGCCGCAAGGGCCAGGTGCTCGACACCCCCGTTGGGCCGATCCCGGTCTACAACAACGTGCGGGAAGGGCTGGAAGCGGGGCATCGCTTCAATTGCGGCGTGGTCTATCTGCCGCCGTCGGCGGCCGATGACGGCGTGGTGGAACTGGTGCGGGTCAATCCCGACCTGAAGAAGATCTTCATCCCGACCGAAAAGATGTCGGTGCACGATGCCCGCGAAATCCGGGCGCTGGCGCAGCTGAACGGCATCGATATCTTCGGTGGCAACAGCCTCGGCGTGGCCGACGCCTGGAACCAGGTACGCATCGGTGGAGCGCTGGGCGGCGACGCGCCCGGCGATTTGCTGCGCAAGGGTTCGATCGCGATCCTGTCGAACTCGGGCAGCTTTACCACCACCATCGCGCAATACATGCGGATGGCGGGCTGGGGCACGACCACGCTGATTTCGAGTGGCAAAGACGTCTACATCCACTATGCCGCGCCGGAATTCGCGTACGCGCTGTCCAACGATGATCGCAGCAAGGCTGCAGTCCTGTATTGCGAGCCCGGCGGCTTCTACGAACGCGATGCAACCTTCACCAAGCCGGTGGTGGCCTGCGTGGTCGGGCGCTGGAAGAGCCGGCTGACGCGCGCGGTGGGCCATGCCGGTGCCATGGCGGGCGGCGGCGACGACGCCGAATCCAAGGAGCGCTGGTTCATGGAGAAGTTCGGCGTCGACGGGCTGTTCACGCCGCAGTGCCCGGTCTTCTCGGCCAAGGGCGCGGTGGTGACCAATATCGCCGACATCCCCGCGGCGCTGACCGCCGTGATGCGTGCCAACGGCGTGGAACCCGATTTCGAGCCGGAAGGCACGATGGAGCTCAAGCCCTGGTTCAGCAGCAACAAGGGCTTGTCGCTGCCAGCCGATCTCGACTTGCCCGTGGTGCAGGCGCCCGCGCCGTACGGCGAGCAGATCGGTGCGCTCGCCCGGCAGATCGGCGCGGTGCTGCCGCGCCAGTCGATGAAGGACACCTCGGGCGCTTCGCAGATGGATGCCGGCACGCAGCTGACCAGCCTGCATGGCGTGTCGATGCTCGACGCGACGCGGTATCCGCTGGAAGTCAACGTGAACCTTGCGCTGCTGCACGAGCCCGGCGGTGTCAACGACCAGAAGCTGATCAACGTGGCGCTGGCGGCCTCGCTCAACCTGCACGGGCACCCCGCGCTGGCAGCGGCGCAGGCCGCGCGCGACGCCGGCAATGCGCCCAACAGCGTGCTGGCCGCGGCGGCCAGCATCCTCGGGCCGCGCTCGCAGGAACGCGCACGCGCGCTGACGCACATGCTGATCGACGCCTTTGCCGCGACCGGCCTCGAAGACGCGACGAACGAAGACTTCGACACCAGCGGCGTCCGGCTTGCATCGCCAGGCTTGTTCGTATCGGAACAACCCGACGACCGGGCCAGCGCGATGCTCAAGGGCATCGACACACGGGGCGCGAAATCGGTGTTTGTGCGTTACCTGCGATCCTTGCCGGGGCATCCGACGGAGGATGCCGTGCTGGCCGCCATCAGCGCCACGCTGGCCTGGGGCCCGCTGAAACGCAAGCGCGTATCGCGGATCACCGCCGAGAGCCTGCCATGGTGGATGCAGCTGTTCGGCGCGCTGATCGGCGCCTCGGTGCCGGCGGACCGGCACCAGCCCGGCGCTTTCTGCGGCATGGCGACCAGCGATCTCCTCGGCCAACGGTCGATCACCGAAGTGGCCTTCGTCGCGCTGCTGGGCCTGACCGCCAATGCGGCTGACCTGCATGCGTTCCAGGTGCTGGTGGGGCTGCTGCTGAGCAACGGACCGGGCACGATCTCGGCGCAGGGCGCCAAGGGCGCGGTTTCCGCCGATGGCCCGGAAGATCCGGAGCGCGTGCAGCTCAACAAGGCGCTGGTCGGCTTTCTGACGCACACCGGCTATGCGCATGGCGGCAACGGCTACGAGGGCATCGCCTTCCTGATCGATCAGTTCAGGGATGCGGGCCTCCAGGACCCGGGCGACCCCGGCCACGGTATCGACCTTAAGGCACTCGCGCAGCGCTACGTCAGGGACTATGCTGATTACAAGGCAAACAAGAAGAATACGGGCAGCCTGGACATCCAGAAGATCCCTGGTGTCAACCACCCAGTGTTCAAGGACAAACCAGTGAACCACGATCCTCGTGAAGTGTTCATCGGGAACCTGTTTGCCGAGCGCGGCGAGTACAACGTATTCCACGCGTTCTACCGGACGCTGGTGCAGACGCTGTTCGACGAGGGCGTATCGCGCAATGTGTACTGCGTGAATATCGACGCGGTGATCGCCGCGCTGCTGCTCAAGATGCTGTGGCGGCCCTGGCAGAGCGGGCAATACGCGGAAAGTGCGCTGGAGACGGCAGCTTTCACGATCTTCCTATACCCGCGCATGCTCGGCTGTGCCGCCGAGATTGACGATCACCTCAACCGGGGACGGAACATGGACACGCGCACGGCGGCTTCGAAGTGCGGGTTCGTGGCCTAGGACGCTCGCGCTATGTTGACTCTGCTCGCCTACTCGATGGTGGTCGTGTTCATGGCACTGATCATGACCAAGCGGCTTTCGGCCGTGGTCGCCCTGATCCTGGTGCCGATCGTGTTCGGGCTGCTCGGGGGCTTTGGCATGCAGCTGGGGCCGATGATGCTGGATGGCATCAAGAAGCTCGCGCCCACGGGCGTGATGCTGATGTTTGCCATCCTGTATTTCGGCCTGATGATCGACGCGGGCCTGTTCGACCCCGTGGTGCGCCGCATCCTGCGGCTGGTGGGTGGCGACCCGATGAAGATCGTGGTCGGCACCTTCGTGCTGGCGGTGGTCGTGTCGCTCGACGGCGACGGCTCGACCACCTACATGATCACCTGTGCCGCCATGCTGCCGCTCTACAAGCGGCTGGGCATCAGCCGGCTGGTGCTGGCCTGCGTGATCATGATGGCGGGCGGGCTGATGAACATCCTGCCCTGGGGCGGACCCACCGCACGCGCCGCGAGCGCCCTGGGCGTGGACGTGGGCCTGATCTTCGTGCCGATGATCCTGCCGATGGTCGTTACCGGCGCGTGGGGCTTGTTCGTGGCGTTCATCCTTGGCCGTCGCGAACGCAGGCGTCTGGGCGCCATCGCGCTGGGCGGTGCGGCCGCCGGCATTGCGTCCCCCGACGTGGCGATGGGCGACCCGAGCATCGCCCGTCCCCGACTGCTGTGGGTCAACCTGCTGCTGACGGTGGCGTTGATGGTGCTGCTGATCCTCGGCACGCTGCCGTTGCAGGTGTTGTTCATGGTGGCCTCGGCCATCGCCATCATGATCAACTATCCGGACCTCGCCGAGCAGAAGGAGAGACTCAGCTCGCATGCGGCGAACATCGTGCCGGTGGTGGCGCTGATTTTCGCGGCCGGCATCTTCGTTGGCATCCTGTCGGGAACGAAGATGGTCGATGCGATCGCGGCCAGCGTGATCGCCGCCGTGCCGCCCTGGATGGGCCCTTACATGGCGATCGTGACCGGCGTGCTGAGCGTGCCGTTCACCTTCTTCATCTCGAATGACGCGTTCTACTTCGGCATCCTGCCGATCCTCGCCAAGGCCGCCGCCGTCTACGGCATCGGTGCCGCGGAGATCGGGCGGGCATCCCTGATCGGCCAGCAGGTGCACCTGCTCAGTCCGCTGGTGGCCTCGACCTATCTGCTGGTCGGTCTGGCCGAGGTGGAATTCGGCGACCATCAGCGCTATACGATGCTGTGGGCGCTGTCGGCGGCGCTGGTCATGCTGATTGCCACCGTCTTGCTGGGCGTCATTCCTCTCGTCGGCCATGCACCCTGACGGCCTCTCTTCATGCGCAACGTCATCCCATCCATGCCGCATCCACAGGTAGTTGCCGCTGGCTCGCCAGCCTCGCGAGCCCGACGACAACGCAGAACGCTGCTCGTCGCGCTGGGACTGGGCTTGCTCTGTTCGCTCGGCCAGGCACAGGAGTCCGACGACGCCGAAGAGTTGATGGGCTATTCGGCCAGGGGCAGGGTGCCGGCCGGCTATCCGCTGGCCTATGCGGCGACGGTCAAGGCCGCCGAGGACGAGGGGCGGCTGGTGATTTACTCGACCACCGATGCCAGCATCGCCAACGTGCTGATCGCGGATTTCCGGGCGATGTACCCGCGCATCGACGTTACCTACGAGGACCTCAACAGCACCGTGCTCTACCACCGCTTTGTCGCCGAAACGCAGCTCGGCGGCGAATCGGCGGACGTGTTGTGGAGTTCGGCCATGGACCAGCAGGCCGCGCTGGTCAGCAATGGCTACGCGATGCGCTACGACTCGCCGGAAAAGGCCAGCCTGCCCGCATGGGCCAACTGGAAGGATGAGGCCTTCGCCACCACCTTCGAGCCGGTGGTCTTTGCCTACAACAAGACACAGCTGAAGGCCAGCGAGGTGCCGCAGTCGCACGCGGAACTGGCGCGGCTACTGAATGCGGACCCGAACCGCTTCAGGGGAAAGGTGGTCAGCTATGACATCGAGAAGTCCGGGCTCGGCTTCTTCCTGGCGACGCAGGATGTCGCGGTCTCCGCGGACTTCTGGAATATCGCCCGCGCCATGGGCAAGAGCGGCGTGCGGCTGGACCTGACCACCGACGCCATGGTCAGGCGCATTGCTTCTGGCCAGGCCTTGATCGGCTACAACCTGCTCGGTGCCTACACGCTCGCGCAGGCGCGAAGAAATCCATCGATTGGCTACGTGTTTCCGAAGGACTACACGCTGGTCATGTCGCGCATCCTGCTGGTAAGCAAGAAGGCGGCGCATCCGAATGCCGCGAAGCTGTGGGTCGACTATCTGCTGTCGAAGCGCGGCCAGACCGTGATTGCCACCAGCGCGCGCCTTTTTGCGGTGCGCGATGACGTCCAGGGCGAGAGCACGGCGGCGCGCCTGAAGCAGACGCTCGGTGCCAGCCTGCGGCCGATCGCCGTCGGGCCCGGCCTGATCGGCTATCTCAATAACCAGAACTACCGGGATTTCATCCTGCAATGGCGGCAGGCCGTCGTGTCGCCCTAGGTTCAGGGCGAGCGCGCCAGCGCATCATTCCAGCGCCTGAGGAAATCCTGACGCTTGGTGCGGTCGAGGTAGGCCATCAGGCCGACGCCGATCGCGATCGGCCTGACCTTGCCGCCGGCGTCGAGGCGAAACACCGCCGCATTGCCACCGCCGGGGACATCGCCGCGTAATGGAAACAAGCCCATCCGGTTCGCCAGCACGGTCTGCCCGCGCCGTGACAGGATGTAGTCGAGCCAGAGCCGGGCCGCATTGGGATGTGCCGCGTGACGCTGGATAAAGGCAATGCGCGAGCCGACCAGCACGTAGTCCTGCGGGTAGACCAGCCCGATGGCGGGATCGGTGCGCATCTTGCTGGCGGCGTAGGAGCCGAGGACGTTGTAGGCCAGCAGGCTTTCGCCGGAAGACACGCTCTCCAGCATCGCTGCCGTGCTCGGCGCCTGCCGCGCGCGATTGGCGCCGAGCGCCTGCGCAACCTCCCACAGCATGCCGGAGGCCTTCTCGTCCTGCGTGGCGAACAGGAAACCGAGGCTGGAAGCTGATGGATCGTAGGTCACCACGCGGCCATTGAAACGTGCGGGATCAGTCTTGAGCAGGCGAATGAAGTCGGCATGCGTGCGGGGCACTTCGGCTGCGGGCAGTGCGTGCTTGTTATAGGCAAAGCCCGCCGGTTCGAGCGTCGTGCCCCATGCTTCGTTTTTCCACACGGACCAGTCCGGCAGGTGGGCACGTTCGGGGGAGGCGTATCGCAAGGCGTGGCCATCGTTGACCAGCTTGACCTGCAGGTCCATGGCCGAACTCCACAGCACGTCGGCGGTGGCGCTGCGGTTCTGGATTTCCTTCAGGAAGCGGTCGTAGATCTCGGTGCTGTTGAGGTCGTGGTATTCCACCTCGATGCCGGGGTACATGGACTTGAAATCGGCAATCAGGTATGTGGCCTCGGCCACGTCGGAGGGAGAATAGATGACGACCTTGCCCTCCTGCCGCGCGGCCGCGATGGTCGCCGCGTAGCTGCCGGGATAGTTCTCCGGGACCTGGGCCTGCGCCGCCGCCAGCGTTGGCAGCAGCGACAGCAACGGCCATTGCAGCAGGAGGAGACCGCTCAACCATGCTCTCCATCTCATGTTTCCCCCTGGGTCTGTCGAAGTTGGCGCACCATTATAGGCGCCCATATACTTCGTGCGGACACTGGTATTTTCATCCGAGAGTCAGGCCATGCGCACCCTAGTCGTCGAAGACAACCCGAAGCTGGCACGCTCGCTGATGGAGGCCCTGGGTGCCGCCGGCATGGTGCTCGACATGGTTTCCGACGGGCTGCACGCCGATCAGTTGCTGCAGGCCGAGAACTACGACGTGGTGGTACTCGACCTGGCGTTACCGGGGCTGAGCGGCATCGAGGTGCTGCGCCGCGTCAGGGCGCGTGGTGACGATGTACCGGTCCTGATCCTTACCGCCTCGGGAGAAACCCCCGATCGCGTGCGCGGCCTCAATGCCGGCGCCGATGACTACCTGCCCAAGCCATTCGACCTGACCGAGCTGATCGCCCGCCTGCGCGCCATTGCGCGGCGCCGGCAGGGACGCACCCATGCGCTGTTCGAGCTTGGCCGCCTGTGTTTCGACAGCGTCGCCATGGAATTTACCGTGGCCGGGCAGCCGCTGGAATTGCCGCGACGCGAGCACGGCGTGCTGGAAACGCTGATCACCCGTGCTGGCCGGCCGGTCAGCAAGCAGGAGATGTGCGCGCAACTGTGCTCGCTGGACGATGCCGTCAGCGCGGAGGCGGTGGAGATCTATGTGCACCGCCTGCGCAAGCGCCTGGAGGGCAGCGGCACGCGAATCCGCACGTTGCGCGGACTGGGGTATCGGTTGGAAGTGACCGATGATCCGGCTGCGTAACCATCTCCTGCGCTGGCTGCTGATTCCACTGGTGATCGTCTGGGCGGCAGGCTTTCGCATCGGCTACGTGCGCGAACCGTAGAGCGCCGAGCCTGGGCCCTTGAGGACCTCGATGCGGTCCACGTCATACATCGTGCGGTAATAGCCGTTCTGGCTGGGACCATCGAGATAGCCGTCGCGCAGGAAGCGCATGGCCAGCCCGCGAATCGTGTAGTTGTTGGCAAAGCCATACCCGCCGGCAAGCTGCGGCTGCACACCGGCGGAGTTCTGCAGCGCGTAGTTCATGTCCACGGCACCCTGGGCGCGCAGTACCGTATCCGGAATGACGGTAATGGCGGCGGGGATGTCGCGCAGTGGCGTATCCGTCTTGGTGCCGGTCGTGACGGTGTCCCGCAGGCTACCCGGGGCGACCTGGCTGGCGGAGGCTGTCACCGCGGGCAGGGTCTGCTCGGACGCGGAAGGTGATACCGATTGCGCACGCACTGCGGTGGGCAGCCCGGCAATCAACGCGGAAGCAATGGTGGCGATGGTGCGGGGGCGGGTTGCTGGGCCGAAGCGAGAAGCGCGTGTCATCAGAATGGAAGCGGCAGGTTGGCTGATGAGAAGACCTGCGAAGGCTAATGCGAATCATTTCCACCCTCAATTTGAATTCCCCGCCAGGCTGGCATTCCGGGACATCTGTCCGGCGCATACGCGTCATCTGCCGTGGGAATGCGGGCATCGAGTGCGTCAAAAATGGGACACGGGACAAATGTCCCGGGCCACTAATATGAACAATGACGCACTCTACGTACCGCCCTGCGGTGCTTGGGACTCATCTTTCTTTTCATATAAACGAGAATCAGTTACATTTGCATCGTCCATTTCACAGCAGTTCGAATCCCATCCGATGGGGCGCTTTCGACGCCCTGTATCCCCCATGCCGCCCAAGTTTTTGCTCCTGCTCGCCTTCTTTCCCGCCTATCAGATCTGGGATCTGTGGCAGCTGCACGTGGCCAGCGGGGTCAACTATCACATGGTGACGGAAGCGGCTGCCACCGTCGTGTTTCTCTGGATCCTCGCGCTGTTCATGCGCGAGCGTCAGCGCGCGGCGCGTGAGTTCGCGGAACTGAAGAACTCGGCTACCGCTGGCGAGCGCGCCATTGTCGAGCGCGACGCCTCCGCGCGGCAGTCGACAAAGGATTTCCTGAAACAAATGCAGGATCAGTTCGATGCCTGGAAGCTGACCCCGGCGGAAAAGGATGTGGCGCTGCTGCTGGTCAAGGGGTTGTCGCTGGAAGAGATCGCTGGGCTGCGAGAGAGCGGGGCCAAGACCGTGCGCCAGCACGCGGCAAACATCTATGCCAAGGCCAAGCTCGAAGGGCGCCATCAGTTGGCCGCCTACTTCCTGGAAGACTTGATGGCGCCAGCCGCTGCGAGCTGACATCGCGTCAGGCTAGCGAGAGCCAGGCGTTGAAGACGGTGCCGATATCGCGGATACGGGTATCGCCCGCCCAGGATTCAGAGCCGCGTCAGGTATGGGCAACCGAGATCATGACTTCCCCGCGCTCCACCAGCAGGCGGCGGTCGCGCAGACGATTCTCGATGACCGCAATGGTGTTCGTGTTGAACGCCCCCTACAGACCGCTCCCACCCCAGGCATCCTGTACCTCCGTGGCCAGTTCGGCGGCGCGGCCCCGGTAGCGTGGCGAGAAATGGAATGGCGTCACCGCATAGGCGCCCACGCTGCGCGCGATCTGGCCAGCCTGGGCGGCGGTCAGGTGGTTCTTGCGCAGGCCGTGTGTCTTGTCGACATCGAGAAACACGCTCTCGATGAAGAGCTGGTCGACCCCTTGCATCAGGTGCGCCAGCGCTTCCACGTTCTCGCTCGTATAGCGCAGATCGGTGACGTAGCCGATACGCCGGCCCGGAACGATTTCCAGAATCAGCCGGCTCAACTCGCCGACCGTGCGCGTCACGGCGTGATCGCCGCTCCTGTCACGCCACTGCACGAGAATTGGCGCGTCGTCGGCGGCGCCGGTCAGCACGGCGTGCTTCAGGTCGCGCAGCCAGGCGCCGGTGGTCAGGCCGGACTCGACCAGGCGCTCCTTGATGACGCCGAGTCGCGCCTTTTCCTCCACAAGGTAGGCCAGACATGGCATCCCGTGATCGACAAAACGGGCGCGCACGCGAAACGTCGCCTCGTCATGAACGATGTCATCGGTCCGACCAATAGACGATTCGGCCTCCCTGGCGAAGGCGTGACGGCTGGAAAAGCGTGCACGCCGCATCTGCCCGTCCAGTTCGATTTCGACCGCCTCGATGACCAACTGGATCGCATAGCGATGCACCACGTTCCAGGTGTAGGAAAGCAGCTTGTGCTCGACCTGCGCCACGAATCCCGGTCCGCCGTATAGCACGATGCACGGCTTTCGTCCGAGCAGCACCCGCAGAAGATGGTCGAAGCCAGAGAAGTGATCCATGTGGGCATGCGTGACAAACACATGCGACAGGCGCATCAGATCGCGCGGCATCAGGCTGGTGATGTCGCCAAGATCCAATAGCAGCGCGCGCCGTTCGTCCACGAAGTTGACGAACAACCCCGGGTCGCCAAAGACGTCGTTGACAAGGCGGGCTTCGAGCAAGGGACGCATGATCACTCACGGTGCGTCAGACACCGGGGCCCGGAGATCGGCGCGTGCTGGCCCGATCGGCAAATCACTGCCCGGATAGCTCGCGAAGCAGCTTCTGTACGATCCGCTCATGTTCTTCCATTGCGGCGTCGAGCGTCGGCGCGCCATAACTCTCGTTGTCGTGCCCGGCTAGCCCCGTCACGCGCGTGAGGAACAACGGCGTGTCTTTCGGCGCCGCTTCAGACACGCCCCGGAAGCGGGTGGTCACCACACCGCCCGATTGCTCCAGCAGGGTCCTGCGGAATACCAGGTCGTTCTCCGCCATCCAGCGGGACCACGCTTCCTGATCGGTGACCTGTACCGGCCGGTTCTTCTCATCGAGGATATAGAAGCGGCACCACTTCTGTGGGTCGTCACGAGGCTTCATCGGATCTCCCTGGAGTGTGGTTGTGGCCCGGATGTCACCCGGGCTCGCGTGGGTCGCCAGCTAGAACGACATGCACGCCGGGCTGCGAACCCGAAGCACGGCTTCCTGCTGAAAACGGGTCTTGTACTCGCTGACCACGGCTTGCGCCCGGGCGTCGCTGCGATCGTCTGCGGCGTACACGAGACTCAGGACGTATGAGGGTTCGCGAATCACATGTCCGTCGGCGCCACGCCATTGTCCGGAGGCCGGCCAGGCCGTGAAGCCTTGCGGAAAGCGTGGGGTCACGGTGTCCTGCAGGAAGGCATTCCATTCGGATGCCGATACCACGCCATCAGGCTTCGCGCCTCCAAAGACCATCCATTCGCTGACTGCGCGCTGCTCGCCTGCCGCGCACGCGGGGGCGGACACGGCTGCACAGCCGGACAACGCCAGCATCGTCGCCAGCGAGAGCGCGATGCCGACGGGATGGCGGATACGGAGCGGAGAGGGGCGCCGATCTTGCATGCTTAAAGACTAGTACAGTGCCCACGCCGCGCAGGCAGATCGGATAGGGCGCCTCCACGCATCAACGGGACATCATCTTCTGCCCCATGAACGCTTCGATCTCGGGCAGCGTGACATAGCCGTTGCGCTGCGTGTCGATCTGGTCGAAATAGCTCGCGACCCGTGGCATGCCGGCGGCGGCCTGCTCACGCGTCAGCTTGCCGTCGTGCGTGGTATTGGCGCTGGCAAAGCGCGCCTGAAGCTGCTGCATGGCACGCTCGACACGCGGGCTGGCCGTGGCTGGCATCTCGACGCTCTGCGCGAACGCACCCGCCGAAGCCAGGCACAGGGCAAGCATTGCAATCATCTTCTTCATGATGTTCTCCGTTGGACAGCCGGCCTCTGCCGGCAGATATGGAAAGGAAATCGGCTGGAAAGACTCAGGCCAGGTGCGCGGGCACCCACACGCCACCGACCCAATGGCCCGGCACCCTCACCGGCGTCTGCATCGGATGCGCCACATAGATGGCGTGCGGGGCAACGTAGGCGGCGCGTGGCAGCGGCGTGGCCTTCACCACCACGGTCGGCAGCGGCGTCGTGGCGACGACCATTTGGGGCGGCGGCGCCACCACAACCTTCGGCGGCGTGGCCACCACCACCTTCGGCGGCCGCACGTACACCGTTGTCGGCGCAACCACGACGGCGGTGGCCGCAAACGCCTGGCTGCTTGCCAGCAGCATCAGCGTGCCGGCGGCTGCACCAAGGGAACGAGGGAAGTGGCTGAAGCGCGAGGAGAGCTGGGAGAGAGTGGAGAGCGAAGTCATCGAAAGGTCCTTGGGGTTCGGTTCCAGGCCGGCCGGTGTGGCGCGGCAACGGGTCGAACTATAGGACGATGCCCCGCGAAAATCGCGTGGAGAAAAATGTCGCCGCGTTACACCGGCCGCCAGCGGGGAATGCGCTGCGGGTCTTGTCGCAAGGCCGGGATTCATGGGGTGGTGCCGCGTCGCCAGCCATGACATAAGTCGACATACTTCCTGCATGGCGCTACCGCCGTCCGCCCACTACATTTGCCTCACCGACGCAGCAACGCTCCTCCGCACTGCAACGCGTCACAACTCACGGCACTGGACGGATCATGCACAACCTGCTCATTTTCAATCTCGGCGTCACGGCGTTTATCGTGGCGGTCTCGCTGGTCGAAGCCATCGTGCTGGCACGCAAGGCGCGCCAGCAGGGCAAGACCTACCCCTGGCATGAAGTCGGCCTGTCGCTGGCCGACCTGGCCGGGCGCAAGCTGATGGCGTTCCTGCCGCTCTCGCTGGCCACGCCGATCTTTTCGCTGGCCTGGCAGCACCGCATCTTTACGCTCCAGATTCACAGCGCGCTGGCCGTGTTGCTGCTCTTCGTCGGACAAGAGTTCTGCTACTACTGGTACCACCGCGCCTCGCACCGCATTCGTTTCTTCTGGGCGACGCACGCCGTGCACCACTCGCCGAACGAGCTGACGCTGGGCACTGCCTACCGTCTGGGCTGGACTGGCAAGATCACCGGCAGCGCCGTGTTCTTCGCCCCGCTGGTCTGGCTTGGTGTGCGTCCTGAAGTCGTGCTGGCTACGCTGAGCCTGAACCTGCTGTACCAGTTCTGGTTGCATACCACCTGGATTCCGAAGCTGGGCTGGCTCGAATATGTGTTCAACACCCCGTCGGCGCACCGCGTTCACCATGCCTCGAACATCGATTACCTGGATGCCAACTTCGGCGGCGTGTTGATCGTCTTCGATCGCCTGTTCGGCACCTACGTGGAAGAACGCAAGGAAGAACCCTGCCGCTACGGCCTGGTCAAGCCCACCACCACCCACAACCCGATCGTCAACCAATTCGAGCACTGGGTCAGCCTGGGCAAGGACATGGCCAATGCCGGCAGCCTGCTGAATGCGATTGGCTACGTGGTGATGCCCCCGGGCTGGACGCCGGACGGCAGCGGTGAAACGACCGAGAGCCTGCGCCGGCAGGCGGAGGCAGGGCAGGCGGCAGTCGTCAGCGCGAGATAAGAGAAGGGCGGCAGGAGACGGTAGAACGGGCAGCGTGAGCTGCCCGTTTTGCGTTGAGGTCAACCCGAAGGCAACGACGCCAGAATCATTTTGATAGTGCCTCTCACTCCTTCATGAGTCTCCAGAGCGTGGTTCGTCCGATCCCGAGCGCGCGGCTGGCTGCGGCACGTTTGCCGCCATGCTCTTCCAGGGCCCGCAATACGTCGTCGCGGGTCACCGTGGTCGGCGGCGAATCGATTGGCTTGTGCAGGGTCGCCGGCGCAGGCGCTGCTTGTATTCGTCCAAATTCCGGAAAAACATCCCGCAGATCCAGCCACGCGTCGCTCGTGGCATCGCCGAGATAGATCGCCGCGCGCGCCACCAGGTTATCGAGCTCCCGTACGTTGCCGGGCCATGCGTATTGCTCGAACAGCGGCGTCAGGAATTCCAGCACGCGCTCCGTGGCCGTGGCGGGCAACTCGTATTTTGCGGCGCTGCGCGCAAGGAGGTGCCGCGCAAGGTCCGGAATATCGCCGCGCCGCTCGCGCAATGGCGGCAGTTCGATTTGCAGCAGGTTGAGCCGGAAATACAGGTCCGCGCGAAATGCACCCTGTTCGGCCATGGCGCGCAGGTCGCGATGCGTCGCCGCGATGACGCGAACATCAATCGGTGTGGCACGCCCCGAACCGAGTTTCATCACCTCCCGCTCCTGCAGCACGCGCAGCAACCGGCTTTGCGTCGCCGCCGGCATTTCACCGACTTCATCGAGAAAGATCGTCCCCGTATGCGCGATTTCGAAGAGGCCCGGCTTGCCGCCGCGCCGCGCGCCGGTGAAGGCGCCTTCTTCGTGACCAAACAACTCGCTTTCTATCAGCCCTTCCGGCAGGGCCGCGCAATTGAACGCGACGAATGGATTGCCGCGTCGGCGGCTCGCATTGTGAATGCCCTGTGCGACCAGCTCCTTGCCCGTGCCGCTCTCACCTGTCAGCAGTACGGTCGCGTCGTGGGCGGCGCCGGCCCGCGCCAGGCGCCGCACACGCTCGAGCGCCGGCGATGCGCCGGTCAGGTCCGCCAGGCCATGCCGCGCCACCAGGTGCTTCGGCCGTTGGCTGGTGCGCAGCGAGCGGTCGATGCGCTGCGCGACCAGCGCGTCCTGTACGGTAACCACGGCGCCGGAACGCAAACCGTGCTCGACGATCGGCACGCAGTTGACGATCAGCGAACGGCCGCCGATCTGCTCGATGCGCTCGTCGCCCGATGGGTCGGCGTTGTCAGGCGCCTCTCTTAACAGCGGGCCGACCGCTCTCGTCAACTGCGGCGCCAGGTCGTGGGCATGGTCAAGCCCGAGCAGATCGACCATCGCAGGATTGACCACTTCGAGCTGCCCCGCCTGGTCGAATGCGGCGACGCCATCGCGCAGATGCGCGACGATGGTGTTGAGCCGTACGCGCTTTGACTCCTTCTGGCGGCTCATGCGTGCCAGCTCGATGGAACGCTCGAATGCTTCTTCAACAGCGCCGAGGGAATAGAGAAACACGCTGTGCAGCCCCGCCTGCAGCGCAAGATCGCAGGCCATGCCGGGGCCGATGATGACGCCGCAGCCCTCGGCGGCGAGCGTGCGGACGGCCACGCGGACTTCGTCGATCGAGCGGTAGGCGCGCTGTTTCAAGGCGACGTTCAGCCACGCGCTGAGGTCGGTCAACTCCTTCGACACCGTCTCGTGCAGGACCAGTCCGATGGGGGCGCCGGGCCACATCGTGATGGCATGCGTGATGGCGCTCAGCACGTCAAAGCCGTTCACCTTGACCATCACGACCGGCACGCTCAGGTTGTCGCGCAGATACGCGCCGTTCGATCCGGCGGCCAGCACGACGTCGACCTTGCCCGCATCGACATACGCCTGCAGGGCAGTCACGGCGGCACCGTAGCCCGCGCGCACCGAGAAGAATTTCGCGTGCTCCGTATAGCGCGGCGCGACGGTTTCGCATAGCGTACTTAACTGACTGATGCTGACCAGCGCGATGCCGGGGCGGCCTTGGTTCGGGTTCGAGGCGAGCGTTGACACGATGAATCTCCAGAAGTGAAAACGTTTCTGGAACGTTTCACGAAACACGTGAAACATTGTCGCACGAACGTTTCTGGCGCAGCGTCTTCTATAAACCGTTGTTTTCAAACAGAAAACAGAAAGACTCGGGGGTTGGCACGATCCCTGCGAAAAGTCACGTACTGGAGAAAACCTATGACTATCTCGTCTACTGCTCGCCGCGCGGCATTCCGCGCCAAGGTCAATCAACGCCAGGGCCTGCTGGTACCCGGCGCCTTCAACGCCATGAGCGCGCGCGTCATCGAGGACGCCGGCTTCGAAGCGCTCTATCTGACCGGTGCTGGCGTGACCAACATGTCGTTTGGCCTGCCCGATCTCGGCTTCATCGGCTTGGCTGACATCGCGGAACACACCGCACGGGTCCGCGACGCCGTCGCGCTGCCATTGATCGTCGATGCCGACACCGGCTTTGGTAACGCGCTCAATGTGCGCCAGACCGTCCGCACGCTGGAGCGCAGCGGCGCGGATGCGATCCAGTTCGAAGACCAGGTGATGCCGAAGAAGTGCGGGCATTTCGCCGGCAAGGAAGTCATCTCGGCGAGCGAGATGCTCGGCAAGATTCGTGCGGCCGTCGATGCGCGTGAGGACCCCAACCTGCTGATCATCGCCCGCACCGATGCCGCCGCCGTGCATGGCATCGAAGACGCCATCGAGCGTGGCCACCGCTTCGTCGAGGCGGGCGCGGACATCCTGTTTATCGAGGCGACCGAGTCGCTGACCGACATCGAGCGCCTGCCGAAACTGATCGACGCACCGCAGCTGATCAATATCGTGATCGGCGGCAAGACGCCGACGCAGTCGCGCGAGGCGCTCGCCGGCCTTGGCTATGCCATCGTGCTGTACGCCAACGCGGCGCTGCAGGGCGCGGTGCTTGGCATGCAGCGGGCGCTCGGCACGCTGCGAGCGAATGGCCGGCTTGACGAGGATGCATCCCTGGTGGCGCCATTCAGCGAGCGGCAGCGGCTGGTCAACAAGCCCCTGTATGACGCGCTCGATCGCGAATACGCGGCAAAGGACGATTGAGCGGCAACACCGTTCGATCGCATCCGCACCATCCCAATTCAAACCACGCTAATCAAACGGGACCACCCATTCCCGGACGGAGACATGCATTGATGATGACGACCCGATTCACTCTCGGCCTGCTGGCTTCGGCCAGCTTTATCGCGGCGGCGCCGGCTTTTGCCGAAGGCCAGTGGCCTACCAAGACGATTCGCCTTGTGGTGCCTTTTGCCGCTGGCGGTGCCAATGACCTGATGGCACGGGCGGCGGCGGAGGGGGCTTCCAAGGCGCTGGGCCAGACCGTGCTGATCGACAACCGGCCGGGCGCGGGCGGCACCGTGGGCGCCGACGCGGTGGCCAAGAGCGCACCGGATGGCTACACGTTCCTGGTCAGCGCCGCTGGCGTGATCTCCAACAGCATGATCAAGAAGTCCGTTCCCTTCAAGGATGACGCACTGGTCCCCGTCGTCATGATCGGGCTTGCGCCGTCGGTCATCGTCGTGCCGAAGAACGCGCCCTACAAGGATTTGCGCGACTTCGTGGAGGCTTCGAAGAAGGGCGCCGGATTCAACTTCGCCACGGCGGGAACCGGCAGCACGCCGCACTTCGTCGCCGAAATCCTCAATGTGAAGTACGGCGCGAAGCTGCAAGCCGTGCCTTACAAGAGCGGATCGGAAAGCACCACGGCCGTACTGGGCGGTCAGGTGGAAGGCACCTCGGAGGCCAGCATCATCGCGCTTCCGCATATCCTGCACGAAGGCAAGTTCAAGCCGCTGGCGACCACCTGGACGCAGCGCATTTCGGCCTATCCGCAACTCTCCACCGCCGTGGAGCAAGGCTTTCCGGAACTGCAGATTGCCCACTGGGCCGGCATTCATGCGCCCAAGGGCACGCCAAACGCCATCCTCGACAAGCTGGCCGCTGCGGTGGATACCGCAATGAAGGACCCGGCCGCCGCCGCGAAACTCAAGGCAGTGGGTATCGAGCCGATTGGCGGCACGCGTGCGGACTTCGTGAAGTTTGTCGATGCGGAGCGGAAGCGGCTGGGCGAGATCGTGAGGGCCGCCAAGATGCAGGAAAAGTGATGGCCGCGCAGGACCCGGTCGTGGCCGGGGGAGGGGAGGTTGCTTCCCTTTCCCGGCTCACCTGTCCTGCGCGAAAGCCCATCGCGTAGCCACCGTTCGACGGTGGCCTTCATGCAGCCCCCATGCTGCAGGCCTCGTGCCATCGCCACGTCATGCCACTACGGCGTGGAACGTTTCAGCCGCATCGACACTGAGAAGCTGTCCGCCGGGTGGATCGTCGCCGTCACCTCGAAGGTTTGCCCGTCGGCGTCCAGATAGCGCCGCACGATCTTCAATACCGGCGCGCCCAGCTCGAGCTTCAGCGCCCTCGCCACGCGTTCGTCGGTGAGGGTCGACGCGCGCACGTCCTGCTCGATCTCCGCGATCTGCCGCCCATAGCGCGACTCGATCAGCGTGCTGACCAGCGTGTCCGGCGACGCGCGCACCATGTCGCCAATCTCCGTGTAGGCCGGGTCGATATAGACATCGGTCCAGGCCATCGGCAAGGCGCCGCGGCCGTCGCGATCATCGCGATGGTTGCGACGGTCGCCCACATCGCGCGCATCGTTCAGGCGGATGCTCGAGATGCGTAGCCACGGTGTCCCGTCCGCGCAGCCGATCTCGCGCGCCACGCCGCCATCCACCTTCACCTTCTCCACCGACTGCACCAGCCGCAGGTGCTCCGCGCCGAACTGCACGAGGTCGTCCACCGACGCCAGCGTGGGCCGGAACACGGCCTTGGGCCGCGACGCCTCCACGCGCGTGCCCACGTTCTTGCGCCGCGACACCAGCCCCTGGTCCTGCAACTCCTGCAGCACCGCGCGGATGGTGTAGCGGCTGGCGTTGAACTGCTTGCACAGCTCGAATTCCGTTGGCAGCAGCGTGCCGACCGGGAAGCGCCCCGAGGCGATCCCGTCCAGAAGCTGCCGGGCGATCTCTGCTGAATTGGTTTTGCTCATTGGGATCGATTGCATCACTTCTCCACGAGACGGGGTAAACCCTCATTTGCGAAATATGTTCGAACATATTTAATGATCGATATGTTCGAACATATTAGCGAACCCGACTCACCATCACAAGGTAGCACCATGTCCACCTACTCCTTTTCCGCGATTCCCGCCGCCAGCACCGTGGTCGACTCCGTCCTCTTCCGTGACGCGTTCGGCACGAAGCACATGCGCCAGATTTTCTCCGACGGCGCGCTGGTGCAGCGCTATATCGACGTCGAGGTCGCGCTGGCCAAGGCCGAGGCGCGCGTCGGCGTGATTCCGGCGGAGGCGGCCGAGGCCATCGCCCGCGAATCGCGCATCGAGCGGATCGACTTCGACCACATGCGCGAGGAAACCGACATCGTGGGCTACCCGATCCTGCCGCTGGTGCACCAGCTGGTGGCGATGTGCGGCGAGGCTGGGCGCTACGTGCACTGGGGCGCCACCACGCAGGACATCATGGACACCGCCGTGGCCCTCCAGGTGCGCGACGCGCTGGACAGCATCGACGCCGATATCCGCGAGCTGCGCGGCATTCTCGCCGATCTTTCGATCAAGCACCGCAATACGCCGATGGCCGGCCGCACCCACCTGCAGCAGGCGCTGCCGGTGACGTTCGGCTACAAGACCGCGATCTGGCTGGCGATGTTCGACCGCCACCAGCAGCGCCTCGCCGAACTGCGCCCGCGCGTGGCGGTGGTGGAGTTCGCCGGCGCGGCCGGCACGCTGGCATCGCTGGGCGGACAAGGCGACAACAAGGGCTTCGACGTGCAGCGCGCGCTGGCCGAGGAACTTGGCCTCGGCGTGCCCGCCACCACGTGGCACGTGGCGCGCGACGGCTTTGCCGAGGCGGTCAACCTGCTGGCGCTGGTCACCGGGTCGCTCGGCAAGATCGCGCTCGACATCATGATCATGGCATCGACGGAATTCGCCGAAGTCTACGAGCCGTTCGTCAAGGGCCGCGGTGCCAGCAGCACCATGCCGCAGAAGCGCAATCCGATCTCTAGCGAACTGATGCTCGCGGCGTCGAAGGCGGTGCGCCAGCACGCGGGCCTGATGGTCGACGCGATGGTGCAGGACTTCGAGCGCGCCACCGGCCCCTGGCATGCCGAATGGATCGCCATTCCGGAGAGCTTCATTCTCACGTCGGGCGCGCTACATCAGGCGAAGTTCGCGCTGGGCGGGCTGATCGTGGACACCGCCCGCATGAAGCACAACCTCGGCATCACCAACGGCCTGATCGTGGCGGAGGCCGTGATGATGGGCATGGCGCCGCATATCGGCCGCCAGCAGGCCCACGATGTGGTCTACGACGCCTGCCGCGCCGTCAACGAATCGGGCGGAACGCTGGCCGACGCACTGTGCGCGCTGCCGGCCGTCACCCGGCATTTCGAGCGCGCCGCCATCGAGCGCATGACCGACCCGGCCAACTACCTGGGCCTCGCCCCGCAGATGGTGGATCAAGCCATCGAACTGTCCCGCAAGGTGGCCTGAGCACAGGCTCCGGTGGAGGAAGACATCATGCAAAACCAGACCATCCAGACCCCAGCCAACCCACCGGCCAACCTGCCGGCCAACCCGCCGGAGGTTCCGCCAAACAACGTGCGCCTGCCCTGGTATCGCAAGCTCGGCATGCAGGTGCTTGTCTCGCTGATCCTCGGCATCGCCGTCGGTTTCCTGTTTCCGAAGTTCGCCTCGCAGCTCAAGCTGCTGGGTGACATGTTCCTGGCGCTGATCAAGGCCGGCGTGGCGCCGCTGGTGTTCCTCACCATCGTCCACGGCATCGCCTCGGCGGGCGACGTGAAGAGCGCCGGGCGCGTGGGCTGGCGGTCGATCCTGTATTTCGAGGTGATCTCCACCATCGCGCTGGTGGTCGGCATCTTCGCCGGCAACGTGCTGGAGATCGGCAAGGGCATGTCGCACATGGCCGGCAGCGCCGTCACGCCGGCCGCCGCCAAGGCCGCCGCGCCGCAAGGCTTCCTCGAATTCATGATGCACATCGTGCCCGACAACTTCGTCGGCGCCTTCGCCAAGGGCGAACTGCTGCAGGTGGTGGTGCTGGCGGTGATGGTCGGCATCGGCATTCTCGCCATTCCCGAGAGCCGCCGCGTGAAGATCAACGATGGCCTCGACACCATCTCGGAAGTGCTGTTCTCGTTCATCAACCTGGTGATGAAGCTGGCGCCGATCGGCACCTTCGGTGCGGTCGCGTACTCCGTGGGCAGCAATGGCGCCGCCGTGCTGGTCGCGCTGGCGCAGTTCGTGTTGAGCTTCTATGCGCTGGTGGTGCTATTCATCGCCGTCGTCCTCGGCCTGGTGGCGAAGCTGGCCGGTTTCAGCCTCTGGCGCTTCCTGCGCTACATCAAGGACGAGATCCTGATCGTGCTCGGCACCGCATCGTCGGAAAGCGCGCTGCCGCGCCTGCTGATCAAGCTCCAGCGCCTGGGCTGCGCCAAGCAGACCGTCGGCCTGGTGCTGCCGACCGGCTATGCGTTCAACCTCGACGGCACGTCGCTCTTCATGGCGATGGGCGTGATGTTCATCTCGCATGCCTACGGCGTGCCGCTGACGCTGGATCACCAGATCGGCATCCTGCTGCTCATGCTGCTGACGTCCAAGGGCGCGGCCACGGTCTCGGGCGGGTCGTTCGTGGTGTTCGCCGCGACCGTGACGTCGACGGGGATCCTGCCGGTGGAGGGCCTGGCGGTCATCTTCGGCGTCTACCGGTTCCTGTCGATGGCCATCTCGACGTGCAACACCATCGGCAACAGCGTGGCGACCGTGGTCATCGCCAAGTGGTCGGGCACCTTCGATGCCGAGACCGCAAAGCGCCATCTGTATCCCGAGCGCTATCCGGACATCGGCGCAGCCGACGCCGCGCTCGACGACGGCACCCTGCTGGGCGAGGACGCCGACGCCGCCAATCCGCATTCGTCCGGTATCCCGATGAAGCGCGCCACCGCCATCTGAGCCGGACCCCAGAACACCAACGAGGAGACAACCCATGAAGACCATCAAGCCCATCGCCCGCCAGGTGCTCGCCACCACGGCTACCATCGTCGCCGCCATCGGGGCATCCGTCATCACCGCCACGCCAGCGTTTGCCCAGTCCTACCCCAGCAAGCCCATTACCTGGATCGTGCCCTTTGCGGCCGGCGGTCCCACCGATGCGCTGGCGCGCAACATCGCGGAGCGCGTGTCGCGCGAAGTCGGGCAGTCGATCATCATCGACAACTCGCCCGGCGCCGGCGGCACGGTGGGCGCCACCAAGGCGGCCCGCGCGGCGGCGGACGGCTACACGATGCTGGTCGGCCACATGGGCTACATGGGCGCGGCGCCCGCGCTGTACAAGAAGCTGTCGTATGACCCGGTCAAGGACTTCGCACCGGTCTTCCGTTTCCCGGATACGCCGATGGTGCTGATGGTCCGCAAGGAGCATCCCGCGAAGACCGTGGGCGAGCTGGTGGACTACGGGCGGAAGAACCCCGGCAAGCTCTTCATCAGCAACGCGGGCATGGGGTCCACGTCCCATCTGGTGGCGGCCCTGTTTGCGGCGTCGGCGGGAATGAAGGTGTCGCTGGTGCCCTACAAGGGCGCCGGGCCCGCGCTGATCGACGTGATCGGCGGGCAGGTGGACGGCATGTTCGATCAGACCAACACCGCACTGCCGCAGATCACGGAGGCGAAGGTTCGCCCGCTGGCCGTGACGTCGGCCACGCGCGTGGCGCAGCTCAAGGACGTGCCGACGCTGGCCGAGACCGTGCTCCCGGGCTTCGAGGCCGCCACGTGGTACGGCATCTATGCGCCGAAGGGCACGCCGCAGCCGGTCATCGACAAGATGCAGCAGGCGTATCTGAAGGTGATGACCGACAAGGCGTTCACGACGAAGCTGGCGGCGCAGGCCATCCAGATGCTGCCGCCTGAGCAGTACACGGCGGCGGCCCTCGGCAAGCACACCGAGGCCGAGGTGGCACGCTGGAAGGTCGTCGCCACGAAAGCCAATATCACGCTGGACTGACGATGGCTACGCACCGCATAGAGCATGACGCGTTCGGCCCGGTGGAGATTCCGGAGGACCGCTACTGGGGCGCGCAGACGCAGCGCGCGCTGGCCATCTTCGAGGTCGGCACGGAGCGTTTTCCCGAATGCCTGATCCACGCCTTCGGCCTGCACAAGATGGCCGCCGCCCACGCCAATCTGCGCTGCGGCGCGCTCGACGCACGGCTGTGCGACGCCATCGTCGCGGCCGCGGCGGAGGTGCGTTGTGGCCGTTTCGACGACCACTTCCCGCTGACCATCTGGCAGACCGGCTCCGGCACGCAGACCAACATGAATGCCAACGAGGTCATTGCGAACCGGGCCAACGAGAGCTTCGGCCAGCCGCTGGGCACCCGGTCGCCCGTGCATCCGAACGACCACGTCAACGCCTCGCAGTCGTCCAACGACAGCTTTCCCACGGTCATGCACATGACCGCTGCCATCGAACTGGACGACCGGTTGGTCCCGGCCCTCGAACGCCTGCACGCCGCCCTGCGGGAGCGCGCGATGGCCTTCGCCGATGTGCTGAAGATCGCGCGCACGCACCTGATGGATGCCGTGCCCACGACCCTGGGCCAGAGCTTCGATGGTTTTGCGGCGCAGGTCGGCAACGCGCTGGCACGCATCCATGACGCCATGCCGCGCCTGCTGGTGCTGCCGCAAGGCGGCACGGCGGCCGGCACCGGTCTCAATGCGCCACCGGGCTTCGACGTCGCCTTCTGCGAGGAAGCCGCCCGGCTCAGCGGGCTGGCGTTCCGGCCCAACCCCTGCAAGGTCGAGGGCATGGCGGCGCACGACGCGCTGCTGGAGCTGTCCGGCGTGCTCGGCGTGATCGCGGCGTCGTTCACCAAGATCGCCAACGACCTGCGCTGGATGGGTTCCGGCCCGCATTGCGGGCTGGGGGAGCTGGTGCTGCCGGAAGATGGCCTGACGTCATCGATCATGCCGGGCAAGCGCAACCCGACCATCGCCGAGGTCATGGTGCAGGCGGCGATGCAGGTTGCTGGCAATCACGTGACGGTGACGATGGCGGCCGCCTCCGGCAACTTCGAGCTGAACGTGGCGAAACCGGTGCTGATCTACAACGTGCTGCAGTCGATCCGCCTGCTGGCAGACAGCGCCGACATGGTCGCGAGCCGCCTGCTTCCCGGCCTGGAGCCGGCCCGCGAGCGGCTGGCGCGCCAGCTTGAAAGCCCGCTGCTGGCCGTGACCGCGCTGAATCCGGTGCTAGGGTACGACGCGGCCGCCCGCATCACCCGCCACGCCACCGAAAACCGGATTACGCCGCGCGAAGCGGCCATCGCACTCGGGCTGCTGGACGGCGAGACATTCGACCGGCTGGTGGATCTCCGGCGCATGGCAGGCGGATGAGGGAATGGGCCGCCGCGCGGGCGCCGGCCACTCCCGGACGGGAGGCCGGCGTCCGTCGCCAGGCGCCGAGAGCGTAACTTGCCGCACGCTACGCGGGAAGAATCGGCGGGGTCAGCGTTCGTCGCAAACGGCCAGAATAAGGTCTACATTTAAGGCGAGATAGGCACCCCTTGGAGGCACTATCAAAATGATTCTGGCGTCGTTGCGCGGCCTTGCCGTACTACTTGTACTGTCTGCGGCCGCACGCCTAGCCAGAACCGCTGTCGCTTCATTTTGATAGCGCCTCTTATCGGAGACCCGCCGCCCGTTACCGGCCTGGAACTGCGGGACGCGTAGCGGCGTCTTCACCTGTCGCACGAATATGATTCGATGAGATCAATCGTTCTTCGGCGCCATAACGACTAGCGACCATGCCACATTCCATCCAGGTCCCCCCTGAAACCGTCAGGAAGTGGCAAGAGATTGTGGATCTGCTCGCCGAGATCATGCGTGTTCCGTCCGCGTTGATCATGCAAGTCGAGCCCCCGAACATCAAAGTCTTCGTTTCCAGCGAGTCCAAGGGGAATCCTTACGAGCAGGCCGAAACCGCGCCGTTGAACACGGGGCTCTATTGCGAGACCGTGATGAAGACGCGTCAGCCGCTGCTCGTCCCCGACGCGCTCCAGGACGAAGCGTGGAAATCGAATCCCGATATCAAGCTGGGGATGATCTCGTACCTGGGTTTGCCGATCAGTTGGCCCGACGGCCAGATATTCGGAACGATCTGCGTTCTCGACAGGGAAAGGAACGAATATAGCGATCTGTTCCTCAGGCTCCTGCACCAGTGGCGCGACGTGTTGCAGGCCGATCTGGGATCGCTGGCCACACTGAATCAGCAACTCGAAGAACGCGAGGCGAAGATCCAGCGGCTGGTGGATGCCAACATCATCGGCATCTTTACCTGGCAGCAGGAGAGCATTGTCGAGGCCAACGACGCGTTTCTCCGCATCGTGGGCTATGAGCGCGAGGATCTCGTCTCCGGGCGTCTCCGCTGGACCGACATGACCCCGCCGGAATGGCTCGACCTCGATTTCCAGCAATGGATGCCGGAGCTCAAGCGGACGGGCCGCCTGCAACCGTTCGAGAAAGAGTTTTTCCGCAAGGACGGCAGCCGGGTGCCGGTGCTGATTGGCGTGGCGGACGCCGAGGAAGCGGCGAAACAGGGTGTCGCTTTCGTGCTCGACTTGAGCGAGCGCAAGCGCGCGGAGGCCGAAGCGCGCGAAAGCGAGCGCCGCTATCGCGAGATCCAGGCCGAGCTGGCGCACGCAAACCGCATCGCCACCCTGGGGCAGCTCGCGGCCTCGGTCAGCCATGAAATCAAGCAACCGATCGGCGCGTGCGCCGTCAACGCCGAGGCAGGGCTACGCTGGCTGGGTGCAGCGTCGCCGAACCTGGAGGAGGCTCGCCAGGCGTTTGAACGCATCGCCAAAGACGCAAGGCGCGCCGGCGAGGTGATGAACCGCGTTCGCGGACTCGTCAGAGACACCCCGATGAACCGCGAGTGGGTGCAGATCAACGAGCCGATTCGCGAGGTCATTGCGCTGACGCGCAGCGATGCCACCAGGAACCATGTCTCCGTAAGGATGGCGCTTGCGGAGGATCTGCCGCCGGTTCAAGGCGACCGCGTGCAGCTCCAGCATGTGATGCTGAACCTGATCATCAACGCCATCGAAGCGATGAGCGCGGTGGACGACGGACCGCGAGAACTGACGATCAGCACGGGCAAGGCGCCGGGTGCCGTCCTGGTGACCGTGAGCGATACGGGACCGGGTGTCGATCCCGGAAATATCGATCGCCTGTTCGAGGAGTTCAATACGACAACGGCGGTTGGCATGAGCATGGGGCTGCCGATTTGCCAATCGATCGTGCAAGCGCACGGCGGAACGCTGCGGCTCACCGCAAACGCGCCGCGCGGCGCTGTATTCCAGTTCACCGTGCCGGCGAGTCAGAACGGCGTGACTTCACCGGGCGCGGCTCAGTAAGGGCGGCCAGCACAGGGAAGCGACGCCTTGTGCCGCCCACGCAAGCGAACCACACCGACGAAAGCATCGACATGACTGCCGACCTTGCTGACCTTGCCGACCGTGCTCATTCCTGGCTGACCTTCAGCGCGCCTGTGGCCGCCGCACGGACCGCAGGCCGCCCGATCGTGGCACTGGAATCGACCATCATCGCGCACGGCATGCCTTACCCGGAGAACGTTCGCACCGCACGCGAAGTGGAGGCCGTGATTCGCAGCCTGGGCGCCGAGCCGGCGACCATCGCGCTGATCGGCGGGCGAATCCACATCGGTCTTTCGAACGACGAACTGGAATTGCTTGGCCGCTCGGGGGAGGCACAGAAGGTCAGTCGCCGCGACCTGCCGGCGGTGCTGGCCAGCGGCGGGATCGGCGCCACGACAGTCGCCGGCACCATGATCTGCGCGGCGCTGGCTGGCATCGAGGTCTTCGTCACCGGTGGCATTGGCGGCGTGCACCGCGGCGCGCAGGAGAGTTTCGACATTTCCGCCGATCTGCAGGAACTGGCGAAGACCTCGGTGGCGGTGGTGTGTGCCGGTGCGAAATCCATCCTCGATATCGGGCTCACACTGGAATACCTGGAAACCCACGGCGTGCCGGTGCTCAGTTGCGAGCAAGACAATTTCGCTGCGTTCTATACGCGCGACAGCGGCTTTCGCACGGATTTCAGGCTGGATGACGCGGCGGAGCAGGCGCGCTTCATCCGCACCAAGTGGGACCTGGGGCTTGCGGGCGGCGTGGTGTTGAGCACGCCGGTGCCGGAGGCGGCGGCGATGGCGTCCGATGACATCGACGCGCTGACGCAGCAGGCGCTTGACGAGGCCACGGCGCAAGGCATCACCGGCAAGGCCGTGACCCCGTTCCTGCTGGCCCGCATCAAGGCGCTGACGGGTGGACGCAGCCTGGCGACGAACATCGCGCTCGTCAAACACAACGCCGAGGTGGGGGCAAGGCTGGCCGTGGCGCTGGCGCAGGCAAGGCGCACGTAAGGCGCGGATTCAGACGGCCGCAAGGCCTCCATCGATCAGGTAGAGCACGATCGAGAACGTCACGATCGACATGAGGGTGCTGCTGAGGATGGATGTGGCCGCTTCGCTCTGATAGGCCCCGGCTTCGTTGGCGAACATCGCCGGAATCGTTGCGGACGGCAGTGCGCAGAGCAGGATCATCTGCTGGGCGTAGATTCCCTTGACCGAAAGAAGAATGGTGGCGCCGATCATCAGGGCCGGGTGCACGACGAGCTTCAGCCCCATGTTCACCCACACCTCGCTGGACAGGTTCAGCCGCACGGAGGACATGATCAGGCCGAGACAGAACAGCGAAACACCGGGCGTTGCCTTGCCGAGCAGATTGAGCGATTCGGCCATGACAGGTGGGAGCTTGATCGCGAGGAGGGAGAGCAGGATGCCGATGGCGGGTGCCCACATGAGTGGCCGGCGGATGGCGCCCGAGATGCTGGCGACAAACGCCTGAGTCCCGCTGCCTTTGCCACTGGCGATTGCCAGCATCATCGTGGTCAGCGGAATCATCACGAGGCTTGCTACCAGGTTGAGCACCAGTACGGAATACAGGCTGGCGGGGCCGAACATGGCCTGCAGGATCGGGATGCCCATGAATGCGGCATCCGGGAATCCGACCACGAAGCCCTTCAGCGTGGCGGCCTTCAGTTCGCGATAGCGAAACCACCCGATGGCGAACGCCACGACGTACATCCCCATGATGCCGATGAACGTTGCGACGACGAACCGGAAGTCGAGCAGTTGCGAACGCGGCGTGCCGGCCATGCCGACCAGCAGCAGGGCGGGGAAGATCCAGTTGAGCACCAGCCGGCTGATCAGCAGGCTATCCGAATGATTGAGCTTGCCGCGCTTGCCCGCGAGAAATCCGAGCACGATGATAAATGCGACCGGCAGCAGAGGCCCTGTGATACGTTCCAACATTTTTGATACTCCTTGGCTGCCGCGTCCGCGCCGTCAGGGCTGTCCCTTCGTCCGGCATGCGATGGCCTTTGATGCCCGGCACGTCATCCGCGCCGGGCTGACATGCATGGCGCGGTCAGGCCACCCGGTAGTCGCGGATCACGTCCGCACTGGGCTCAAGGCCAAGACCCGCGCCCTGGGGCACGGCGAACGCACCGTTCTTCGGGATGATGGCGTCCCCATAGAGCTGCGCCTCGAGGTCGAAATAGCGCCATTCGACGAGCGCATCGGGACCGCCCAGCGCGGCGCTTGCGTGCACACTGGCGAGCAGGCCGGGGCCGTCATAGAAGGTGTGAACCATCACCGTGACGTTGTTGGCGTTGGCCAACGCGTACACCTTCTTCAGTTCGGTCAGGCCCCCCATCTTCGCCGGGCTCGGCTGGATGAAGTCGACGGCCCCTGCTTCGAAGAGATGCTGGAAGTCCATCAACGTCGACGCGTTCTCGCCAGCGGCAATGGGGATGCCGCCCGCTTGCCTGACGCGCGCGAGCCCGGAATAGTTCTCCGGCGGCCACACCGGTTCTTCGAGCCATCGCAGGTTGAAAGGCCGGAGCTTCTCCGCCATGTCGAGCGCTTCGCGGACAGTCCAGGGGCAGTTGACGTCGAGCGTGATGTCGATGTCGTCACCCGCCGTCTCGCGCGCCGCGCGGACGCTTTCCACATCGATCTCGTGCAGCTTGAGATGACGAAACCCGTCGCGCAGCGCGCGCGCCACGTTCTCCCGCACAAGTTCCGGATCGGAATACCGGGTCAGGCTGGCGTAGGCGCGAAGCGAGGTGGCATCGCTGCCGCCGAGCAGTTGGTAGACCGGTTGGCCTGCGGCCTTTCCCGCGATGTCCCACAGCGCGATATCGATAGCGGAAAGGCTGTGGAGGAAGGCGCCGCTGCGCCCGAAGACATGAAACTTCCGCTGCATGTCGAGCATCAGCTTTTCAAGCTGCGAGGCATCCCGGCCGACGATTGCGGGAGCGAGGATGGTGTCGATGACGACCTTGGCTGGCGCAACCGCCGCAAAGCCGAAGGTCTCGCCCCAACCCACCACGCCGGTATCCGTCGTGACCTTGACGACCAGCGAGTCCGCTGTCTGCAAGCCGCTTTTACCCCACACGGCCTCATCAGACCGGCCACCTGCGGTGAACGGAATGCGCAGCGGTATCGCCTCGATGTTTGCAATCTTCATGATGTCCCCTTCCGCGTGTTCGCGGATCGCTCGAATCGTTTCGGGCATCGGGGCGCCATCTGCGCCACCTGCGAGAATTGCTCGTTGCCCCTGGTCTTCAATCTAGATGGATTGCTGTCGAACTCGCATACCCACCAAGACGAATGAGTCTTGCGTGACAGGAACAAGTCAGGTGCCGGAAGCGCGCGTCGCGCGTCGGCAAGGAGGCAATCAGGAGAACGGGACCGCACACGCCATGAGGATCGACGGCGAACACGCAGCTCACGTCACCCGCTTGAGTCCGGTGGCATGTCATCGCCAACCTGGAACGTGATGTTGTGCGCGTTGCCGTAGGCCCAGAACCACACTTCACCAGGTTGAAATTGCCTTGGTGGTGAACAGCGGCATGCCAATGCCGGCGGCGTCGTCCGTCAAGGCCTGAATCTCGATAAAGGGCCGTTTGGGCTCGACCTTGCCGAAGATCGCGGCAAAGGGGATATCCGCGGCATCCCGCCCCGTGCCGATGCGCAACAGCCCGGTCGGTATGGACACGCCCGAGGGGTCGAACAGATACCAATGACCTGACAGGTACACCTCGACCACCGCGTGAAAATCCGGCTGCCCCATCGCGGGATCGGCGCCGTAATCCAGGCTGCTGGACATGCGGGCGGGAATGCTCAGCGCGCGGCAGATCGCAATCATCAGATGAGCAAAGTCACGGCATACGCCCGTTCGCTCCACGACCGTGTCCGTCGCCGACGTGCGTTCATTCGTCGAGCGCGAAAGAAAGCGCACGTGGTTGCGCACCCACTCTCGAATCGCATACACACGGAAATAGCCAGGCTCCATGCCGCCGAACTCCCGCATCGCAAATTCCATGAGCCGGTCGGATTCGCAATAGCGGCTCGGGGCGAGGTAGGGCAGCACATCGAAGGGAATCTGCGCGACCGGTATCTCCAACAGGAATGCCCCGTCGTCCAGCCGATGGTCGATGTCCACGACGGCCTCATAGCTCAGCGAAAGGCTGCCCTCCGGCGCGCGAATGCGCAGAAGCCGGTTGCACAGCGTCGTGTCCGTATATCGGGTGACGTCGATCGACGGTGGCAGCGTCAATTGCTCTTCCACAACATGCTGTCGCGATGTCCTGGCAGCCTCGATATTCAGGATAAAGTCCGCGGTGGCGTCCTTGATGTCATAGGAAAGCCGCAGCGCGTATCGTAGACGGTTCATTTTCATTCCTCCGCCCACATCGAAGCTGGAAATGCGCCAGTCTGGGAGAGGTGGTGTGGCAGTCAGTGTAGCGCGACTGACTGACGCGGAGCGACGCCCGGAGATGTCCGGGATAAAAGCTGGCTGGATTGCAGTCTGTCGTGCGGCAAGGGTTCTGGTATTTGCAAAGGTGGACATCTAGACTGGTAGATGCAACGACATCCCTGCATGTGCGTTTGCGCCTGGCTGCCAGTCACATCGACCCATCCCTCCGTCAACGTACCTGAGCTTTGCGTCATGAGATCGCCCCATCGGGCGAGGGACTTCTCATGGTCGCGGGTCAGGCATGCGCGTTTGCCGCAGTGTCACGCAATATCGTCCGAAATATCGTTCTGTATGGGCGATACAGGACCTGCGGCACCATCCTGAACATCTTTCGGCGGGCAAGTGGTAGCGGTCGCCTGTATGAGTGAGGTAGCCCAATGCGTACTTTTCTTTATTTCACATTGAATGATGCGGCCACTGCGAGATTGACGCTGTCTCGACTCGCCAACCTGTTCGACGGGCCAGCCCTTCATGACGGACCGTGGTTCGCCCAACGCGACAATCAGCCGGTCGAGGGCTTGCCCCGGGCCGAGATTGGCCAGACCACGTATCGCGAGCAGGCCGCCATCGGTGGATTTGTCATCGGCGCCATGGCGGTGGTGACCGTGATGCTCACCCACGGGACATTCCATGGTCCGGCTGCAAGCGCAGTCGCGCTGCTCGGCGGCCTCATGCTTGGCGGCATGATCGGCTGGTGGATTGGCGGATTGCTCGGCGTACGGGTCCGGCGTTTCAGCCTGACCGCCCGCAAGCTTCCGGTGGTGCCCGGACAGATCCTGATGATCGCCAATTGCGATGCGAAGTCCCGGGATTTGCTCAGGCGGACGGTCCATGATCTGGGTGGCGTCAGCGTGGACGAACACAGTGACGTGCTGCCGAATTTCAGATGGCTGTAAGGATCTCCGGGAAGGGCTTGATTTATTGGGAAGAAGAGGAGCGCAAGGATGCAACGGCTGACTGAGTACCGAGGTTACGCGATTCATGTTGATCTCGTGAGCACCTCCAAGGACATGTTTGACACCTGGTTTCAGGTCGAACGGACAGATGGCTCGCGTGGCGTGGTGCCTTTCGGCAAGCGAATGAAGGTGATGGGCTCCCCATTCTCGCGACGGTGGGCGCATCTGGTGGGAGAGCTTGCGGGTCGCGATGCTGTGGACTTGATGATCGAGGATGACTAGGCAGCGATGGACGCTGTTCTCGCTACGAGTCCCGAGATCTGGCGATAATCCGTCACGCAGCCATCACGAAGCAGCAACCGGATGGGCGAGCACGGTGAACTGTACGACCGCGCCGCGCGGCTGGTTCTCGCTGGCCCACAACTGGCCGCCATGCGCATCGATGATCGACCGGCAGATCGATAGCCCCATGCCCAGGCCGGTGGGCTTGGTGGTGTAGAAGGGCGCGAAAACGCGTTCGGCGCTGTTCGGCGCAAAGCCCGGCCCCGTATCGCGCACCGCCACGAGCACGCAGCCGGCGTCGGCTTCCTCTGTGCTGATGAGCAATTCCCGTTCGCCGTCGCTGACGCCGCGCATCGCCTCGATCGCGTTGACGATCAGGTTGAGCAGCACCTGCTGCAGTTCGACGCGGTCGCCTTCGATGGATGGCAAGCCATCCGCCAGTTGCGTCTGCACCGACGCGCCGCTCTTCGTGGCTTCTCCACGGGTGAGTTCGATCACCTCGCGGATCGCCCCGTTGATGTCCACCGGTTCCTTCCTTGGTGGCGCCTTCTTGATCAGCTGACGAATCCGGCCGAGCACGTCGGCCGCCCGATTGGCATCCTTGATGATCCGGCCGAGCACCTGCCCGACTTCGTCGACGTTGGGAGGCTGGGCGGCCAGCCAGCGCTGCGCGGCCTGGGCGTTGGTCACCGTCGCGGCGATCGGCTGGTTGACTTCGTGAGCGATCGACGCCGCCAGCTGCCCCATGGTTGCCACGCGATTCGCGTGCGCCAGTTCCGTCTGCACCTCGCGATAGCGTTGCTCGCTATCGCGGATCTTGTCCTCGGCCTGCTTGCGCTCGGTCAGATCGAGCACGAAAGCGACGCCATTCTTGCGGCTCGCTTCGAACGTCGCCAGACCGACGATGACGGGCACGCGGCTGCCATCTTTCCGGATGTACTCCTTCTCGTAGGGCTGGGCGCGTCCTGTGCGCCGCACCTCCGCCAGCGCGTTTGCGCTGCCCTGACGGAATTCCTGCGGCGTCAGATCCCGCCAGCGCACGCGGCCTGAGACAAGATCCTCCCGCTCGTATCCCACCATCTGTAGGAATGCGTCATTGGCCTCGAGAATTTCACCACCGGCATGCCAGACGATGATCCCGATGATGTTGGCGTCGACGAGACGCTGGATCCTCGCTTCGCGCTCGGCGACGTCGCGATACAAGCGGGCATTTTCCAGCGAGATCGCGGCCTGCGAGGCCACCAGCTTCAGCACGGCGATCCGGGCCGGGCTGAATACGCGGTCACTCAGATTGTTTTCGAGATAGAGCGCGCCGGTGAGCTTGGCCTGGTTCATCAATGGCAGGCAGAGAATGGAGCGCGCGCGATGCTCGCGAACGTAAGGGTCCGTGGCAAACGGCGGCTCGGTCGCTGCATCGTCGAGAAACACGCTCTCGCGGGTGCGCAGGACGTGGTAGAGGATGGACTCCGGCAGCATCGTCGCGCTCACCGGCACATCGCGCAGCTGCAACTGGGTCGCGTCGCCGCCGGTTGTCGCTTCCGCCGCGATCCGTTGTTCGCCGCCGTTCGACAGGATCAGCAGGCCCCGTTCGGCGCCAGCCTGTTCAATGGCAGTACGCATCACCATGTCGATCAGCTTTTCCAGGACGATCTCGCTCGAGGCGGCCTGCGACACCTTGATGACGGTGGCCAGGTCGAGGTGTTCGACGGGTGTCGCGATCGTGTTCGTCGGGCCCGGCGCGGTTTCTTCCGTCCTCAGGTACGGATACCGTTCCTCGAGCTGCCGTACTTTTCCGTCGGCGCCCCAGCGCAGGTAGCCGTAGCGGGCATCCTGCAAGTACACGCGGGCGATCTTCTCCAGGCCGCGCGCCGCATAAAAGCGGGAGGCAAGCTCGCTGGCAAGGGCCTCGGTGTGGAAAAACCCGCTTTCCTGCGCCGATTGGATGGCCTGCTCATAGAGATGCTCGGCGTCGATCAGGCGGCCTTCGATGCGCGCGATCTCCGCGCCGAGCAGCGCCGCGTGATCCGCGAAATTCTCGGGGCAGTTCTCCGCCCAGAGCTGAAGCTGCCGGTGATGCGCCGCCAACGCCTCCAGGTGCTGCGTCCGCGCATCCGTTGGGGGCGTATCGCACAATGCGGCGTGGAGCAGCGCGCTGTAGAAGTGATACTCGGCTTCCTCGAAGAAGGAGGATGAGGTCCAGAGCAGCTGTTGCGCCTTCGATGCGGCATCCAGGGCCACCGCATAGTCGCCGGCAAGATAGCGTGCCTGCAGTTTGCGGGTCCAGTACCAGCATTCGGCGAGCGCCAGGTCCGGGCTGGCCGCCAGATGCTGTTCGGTAAGTCGCTCGCTGAACTGCCCGTCGTCAAAGCAGCCGAATGTCGTCGTCAAGCCGCGTAGCGTGTGGATCACCGCGAGCTGTGTGCCGATGAAGTCGATGACCAGACCGAAGCGCACCCTTTCGGCGTAGGCCAGGCCGCGTTCGGCTTCGGCTTGCACCGCGGGCAGCGGCTCGCCGCCAAAGAGCAGGTCGGAGACGAGGCTGTTGCCGCAGTAAGCGCCATACGGCAGGTCTCCGATCCGGTTTGCGGCGGCGAAAGCGCGGCTCAGCAGCGCGCGGCAATCCCGGACGGGTCTCAGCCAGCGCATGACGAAAATCGAGAAGCAGAGATACGTCTTGGCTTCGAAGCGCTTGAGGCCGCGTCGATCGACGAGGTCGCAGCCGAGCTGGCCGAACCGCAAGCCGGCCTGATAGTCGCCGAAACGCCGCCCGGAGACCCGGCCGACGTTGGCATAGAGCACGCATGACGCATCGCAGTTGCCGCGCTCCATGCTCAGGCTGACCGCCTTGCATATCGTCAGGCAAGCCAGATTCGAATCCGTCTGCAGGGCAGGCGCGAAAAGCTTGCTCAGTGCCTCGACGGTCCCGAGGGAAGCCGCGTCCTCCATCAGCGGCAAATCGATGAGTTGCTCGATGGTGCGGTCCCCGAGCTGTGACCAGATCTGCTGGTATTCGCGCTGCACCGCGTCGTCGTCAGGATGTGGCGACCAGTCGATGCCGACATGCCGGAGGTAGGCGAGGCATACCGCGACCGCGCGGTCGCTCTGATCGAGAACCAGACAGACATCGAGCTGCAGGCACGCGACGAGGGCCTTTTCCACGGTCGTGGTGGCGCGCTCCGAAAGCGTCACCAGTCGCTCGTCCGCAGCCGCTAACTGCCCCGTCAGGAACTCGCATTCGGCGCGGCTCAGCTGCAGGGCGAAGAGCAGCGCATGCCGGCGCTCCCAGCCATCGTCGCGCAGCAGCTGCGCCCCGGTGACGAGGTAGGCCAGCGCGGAAGCATAGGCGGTCGACGCCTTGGCGCGCTCGCCGGCGAGCAGGTTGAATTCGGCCAGCTGCTCCCGTTCATCCTGTTCGGTGATCAGCGCGATGCAGCGATTGAGCTGGCCCACGATCTCGAAGATCGCCTCCCCGCGTTTTTCCGGGGGCGTCTGCGCGGCGAGCAGCCGGCCGATCCGCAGATGGGCCTTGGCGCGCGAGGCCTCGGGAATCAGGGAGTAGGCGGCTTCATGCACGCGGTCGTGAACGAACGCGTAGTAGCCTTCCAGCCGCTCGACCAGCTCCTGGCGAACCGCTTCCCACAAATCCGCGTGGACCCTGGCCTCCGGAATGCCGAGAACGCCGGACAGGGTCGCGATCTCGGCGACGTTCCCCAGGCAGGCCAGTTGCTGCAGCGCCTGCTGCGTCTCGTCCGGCAGGCGGGCCAGCTTGCCGACCATCAGGTCCACGACGTTGTCGGTATAACCCTTGGCATGGATACGATCGGGGTCCCAGCACCAGTGCCGCACGTCGTGATCGAAGGTGAGCAAATCCTCCTCGACCAGCGCGTGAAGAAACTGGATCACGAAGAACGGATTGCCGGCGGTCTTGTCTTGCACCAGTTGCGCCAGGGGCTCGATGCGCTCGGGCTCGCAATGCAGCGCTTCCGCGATCAACTGCTTGATGTGCGCACCGGTGAGCGGTGCGAGCGTGATGGCATCGATCTTGACGCCCGCGTTGCGGATGGCCTGGAGCTTGCCCGTCAGCGGATGCGTGGCATCGACCTCGTTATCGCGGTAGGCGCCGATCAGCATCAGGTGCCGCAGATCCGAGCCGGTCAGCAGATCCTCGAGCAGGTCGAGCGTCGCCGCGTCAAGCCACTGCAGATCATCCAGAAAGAGCGCGAGTGGATGTTCCGCCCGGGCAAATACCCCGATGAAACGCCGGAACATCAGCAGGAAACGACGTTGGGCCTGTTGTGGCTCAAGGTCCGGGACCGGTGGCGGCTCGCCGATGATGAGCTTCAGTTCGGGAATCAGATCGGTCATGAGCCGCGCGTTGGGGTCCAGCGCCTCCAGCAATGCGTCGCGCCAGCTGGCCAGTTCCGTGTCGCACTTGCCAAGAAGCGTCCGCACCAGGCTCTGAAAGGCCTGCACCAGCGTCGAATAGGGGATGTTGCGCTTGTACTGGTCGAACTTGCCGGAGGCGAAGAGTCCTCGCGGCGGCACCAGCACCTTGTGCAACTCATTGACGACGGAAGACTTGCCGATGCCGGAATAGCCGGAAACCAGTACCAGTTCCGGCGCGCTGTTCCCGACGATCCGGTTGAACGCGGCGACCAGGGTGTGGACCTCGCGATCCCGCCCGTACAGCTTCTCGGGAATCAGCAGGCGGTCCGGCGTGCCGTGTTCGTCCAGCGTGAAGTCGTCGACGCAGCGCTTGCGCTGCCAGTCCTCCAGGCAGCGCCGCAGATCATGCTCGACCCCGGCGGCAGCCTGGTAGCGCTCCTCGGCCGTCTTGGCGAGCAGCTTCATGACGATATGCGACACCACGGCCGGCACGGACTGCACGCGGGCGCTGGGCGGTACCGGCTTCCGGGCGATATGGCAGTGGACCCATTCCATGGGGTCGGTGGCGGTAAACGGCAGCGCGCCGGTCAGCATCTGGTAGAGCGTGACGCCGAAGGCATAGAGGTCGCTGCGCGAATCGATCGAACGATTCATCCGGCCGGTCTGCTCGGGCGCCATATAGGCGAGCGTGCCGGCGATGGTCTCGAGCGGCGCGGGCGCCTGGCGCTCGCGCGGCAGCCGCGAGGCGAGGCCGAATCCGGTGAGCCGCGCCTGTCCGTCGGTGCAGTTCACCAGGATATGAGTGGGCTTGAGGTCCTTGTGGACGAGGCCACGCTGGTGGAGCTTCGCCAGCGCCCCGGCGATGCCGACGGCGAGCTGCAGGAAATCTTCCATCGCCATGGGTGCGCCGAGCAGGCGCGCGAGCGGCTCGCCTCCGGGATCATCGAGCACCAGCTGGGTCCGGCCGCCTTCGCGCACCAGCTCCAGCGGCCGCACCGCCCACGCGCCATCCAGCTCGTCCTTCAGGCCAATCTCGTGAGCGAGGCGCTCGAGGCTGGAGGGCAGGGGATGTTCGGCGGCGGGACGCACCAGCAGGACGGAGAGGTCGCCATCTTCGCCCTGGCGCCGGTCTCGACAGAAAACGCGCTCGCCATCGTCCCACAGAATCTGGAGTCTGTTACCCATCGCCGCCGGAACCCTATGTAGGCCTTCGTTTGCCGCGCTGCGATCAGGCCGCTGCCCGTCATTGGGTCGGACGCCGTATTCGTCCACGTCATCCGGGCAGGGCGCGCTCGCGAAAGCGATTTGCAACGCGGCATCTCCGCGATTACAAACGCCTGCAGATGCAGGCTTTCCTAGCATATACCGCGGCGAGGGAGGCGCTATCGGGAGTGATTCGGAGGCACGTGGCGGGATTTGCGCCGACGTGCGCCGAGTGGCGCCGATGGTGCCGGGGACGCGCAAGCGCCCCTTGAGGCACTGGACGGAGAGGGATGTGGCGTGAAATCTGGCGAGGTGGCCTAATCGCCATCCGGCAATCCGGCCATCTCCGCCAGCCTGGCAGCGCCTGCCTTCGCATGGATGAAGGGTTGCACCAGACGGAGCGCCAGGCCACCCGAGGCGGAATCGATCGCCACCAGGCAGCCGCGCAAGCCGAGCGTCGTGCCTGCGGCGCAGATCCACAAGACCAGGCTCATGCCGCGATCCTCTCCGCCGGAGTCTCGGCGTCGTCCGCATTGAATCCGGTCAGGTGGTTCAGGTCGAGTGCGCGGATCTGCTCGGTCATGAAGTCGATGAAGACGCGAATGCGCGTCGGCAAATGCTGGCGGCAGAGGTAGCAGATGTAGTGGCCGCGGTCGTCCGGCGCATGCCGGCACAGCGCCATGACGAGCTCATTGCGCGCGACGTAATCGCAGACCAGATGGGCCGGCAGTTGCGCGATGCCGCGACCATCCAGGACGGCCCTCAGCACCAGGTCCGCGTCGTTGAACGTCAATCTGGCGGTCGGCAGGTACTTTCGCCCATGGCCGTCGACCTTGAACTCCCACTCGCGGACGCGACCGCCCGAGGATCTCTGGTTGATGCAGTCGTGTTCCCTCAGATCGTCCAGCGTGGCGGGCAGGCCCCGCTTTTCGACATAGGACCGGGATGCGCAGAGGGCCATCTGCATCGGCACCAGCTGCTTCGCGATGATGCTGGAGTCCTCGATGCACCCGTCGCGAAACGCGACGTCGATCTGATCCCCGGCGAAATCCGCCGGCTTGTCGTCCAGAACCAGGTCGACCGCGATTTCCGGGTAGGCCTCGGAGAATTTGAAGAGCAGCGGCGCCACCACCTTGCGTCCGAATCCAACCGTCGAGCAGACGCGAAGCGAGCCACGGGGCGGCCCATTGCGGAGATCCAGCATGTCGTTCATCGCGCCGACGATATGGGTCACGCCAAGATTGCAGTTCTCGAAGAACCGCTCGCCCTCGCGCGTCAGGCTGGTGGTCCGCGTCGTCCGGAGAAACAGGCGCGTGCTGAGCTGCGTCTCAAGCTTCTGAACATTTCGGGAAACCGCCGAGCGTCCGATTCCCAGCCGCTCCCCGGCTTTGGCGAAGCTGCCCTCGGTCGCCACCGCCATGAATGCGATGATCCCTGCGTAGCTCGTTGCGAAGCAGTTTGACAAGGCGTCAGCGCGATCTGCCGTGCCAGCGCGAAAGCCAGAATGCGAGGTATCCGAATGATCCATTGAAGACTCCCACTACCCACGTTTGCCACGGGACTGCGCGATGTCACCAGCCATGCAACAAGAGTAGGTGCGCGGGCACCCCGGGACCATTCTTCACACGGGTGGCACGGAACCCTACGTTGGCATCGAACGCTAATACAGGTGTATGACCCGCGGAGTGGGGGCGGCGCGCTTCAGGCAAGGATGGCCCGGCGCCTGGTTCCTGGCGCCGGGGCTCATATCAAAGTATGAGGTGATCGTTTCCGCGGACCTTCAAGCTGCATCTGGCACGCGCGGCCGTCGTGCAGGATTGGGCGATCCGGTTGCGGCGCGCCGATACGCCACTAATACGTTGGTATGATTCTTGGCCGCTGACAGGGGAATTACGCTGGAATCGTAGACATAGAGGCATGCGGTGGCGTTCTGGCTGCGTGCCGCCCCTTTCCTGACGATCGAGGTTGGTCTTTTGTGCTCCGCTCAGATAGTTTCGATTGTCGACGACGACGAGGCCGTCCGCCTCGCGACTGAGAGTCTCGTGCGCTCGTTCGGCCGGCAAACACGCCTGTTCGCATCGGCGGAGGAATTCCTGCAGTCGGGCTACGTCGCCGAGACGTCATGCCTGATCTCCGACGTCATGATGCCCGGCATGTCGGGAGTCGCCATGCATGACCGCATTCTGGAACTCGGATTCTTGCCGCCGACCATCTTTATCACGGCGTTTCCGACCGCGGAACTGATGGCGAAGGCGAAGGCGAACGGCGCGCTGGCGGTGCTCGAGAAGCCGGTGGACCCCGACGCCATCGCGCACTGGCTCAGCGTTGCGCTGGACCTGCCGTAGCGGATGAGGAAACCGGCCGGCGCCGCGCTCCCAAGGTCGCCGGCTTCAGGACGACTTCCGCTGCTGCGGATGGATGCCCAGTGATTCCGATTTCCTGACGAGATCCGCAACGGATCGCGCCGCCATTTTCTTCATCACCTGCCCACGGTGGATCTTCACGGTCACCTCGCTGATATGCATCTCGGAGGCAATCTGTTTGTTCATCAGGCCAGCCACGACGAACCCCAGCACCTCCCGTTCGCGCGGCGTCAATGAATCGTAGCCAGCACGAGTCGCCTCGTTCGATTGTTCAGCCGCGAGACGCTCGCCGTCGCGCGCCAGTGCATTCGCAACGGCGTCCAGCATGTCCTGGTCGCGAAACGGCTTGGCGAGGAAATCGACGGCCCCCGCCTTCATGGCCTTGACCGTCATCGCGATGTCGCCATGTCCGGTCATGAAGACGATCGGCATGCGCACATCGCTCTTCGCAATCTGTTCCTGGAAGGCAAGGCCGCTTTCGCCGCGCAGCCTGACGTCGAGAATCAGGCAACTGGGCACGTTGTGCTTCGGGAAGGCAAGAAAGTCCTGCGACGATTCGAAGGTCTCCACATGCAGCCCGATCGAGCGCAGCAGGCCGCCGAGGGCCAGCCGAATGGACTCGTCGTCGTCAACCACATAGACGACAGGCTCCTTGCGGTCGCGAGGGCTCTGGGCCGAAGTCGACTGCGACAGCGAACTCATCTCGCCTCCTTACTCCCGACCGGCGGCACATGCGGCGGCATCGGGTCCGACAGATCACCCTAGCCATTGTAGGTGGTTTGAAATGTGCCTGACGGACGTCGCCACGTCGCCGGTGCCGCCGCCGCCCGTGTCGCAAGAGGCAGAGCCGGGGTGTGCGGTCATTCCTGTGGCGCGAACGCCTCACGTGCCGGTGAGGAGTGCGCCTACTTGCCCTCTGCTCGTGTCACCTGCCACGCGACAACTTTCCAGCTTCCCTTCTGGTTGACCCAAACCACCGTTCTGCGGAGGTTGATCGGGCCAAACGGTTGTCCGCTGAGTGACCCTTTGAAGGTGAGCAGCAAGTGAACGACCGCCGTATCGCCATACACCCGTATCGCTTTCTCCCGGACGTCAATGGACTCGTACTTCAGGGAGCCCGACTTGAGATCCGCGATGTCCTGATCCTTCGTGAACAGCTTGCCGTTGCCGTGGACGATCGTGGCATCGTCGGCGTAATACTTCTGGTAGAAGCTGGTGTCCCCTTTCAGGTTGGCCTGGATCATCTCATCGGACAGTACGGAGATTTGCTGCTCGACTTTACCGACTTGTGCTGACGCGAGCGGTGTGCCCAATAGCCAGGCCGAGAACAACGCCGATGCAACGAGATTGGCGGTTCGCATGGGAATGCTCCTTGGATTGCGTTGGGACGGCGGTTATTTTTCTGCCTGCGCTGTCAACGGCCATTCCGGCGCCAGGAGATTGCGACGTAAACATCCCGCGTGTTTGCGCCGCTTTATCGGAGGGGGCGGGTCGTATCGCGAGCCGCCATGTATGGCGCCGCCACGCCGCCGTGTATGTGCGCTGTCGCACATAGCGCGGGCGTGTGGAAATGGATTTGCCTGAGGCCGTTGCGAATTCGCGAGCTGCCGTCGAAACAGGGTACGGGGGGATACGGGGGGTACGGGAGGTACGGGAGGTACGGGCAGCGACCCGGAGTGGAAGATGTGGTCGGATCGGCGTTGCCTACACCACGCGCCCGAACCACCACAGCGACAGCAGCCCTGCACAGGTCGCCAGCAGCGCGCCCAGCGCGGCGAAGAGCGCGGTGATTTCGACCTGGTCGCGCTTGTCGAATGCCAGCCTTGCGTTCAGCGCGCGGTACACCTTCGTCAGCCTGGTGGCATCTTCGAGACGAAAGTACTCGGCGCCGGTTGCGTCGGCGACTTGCTTCAATACCTTCTCGTCCAGCTTGACGCGGGACGACCAGCCGTCGGCCGACAGCACGACGCCTTCTGGCGTGCCGACGCCCACGGTGTAGATGCGCACGCCATGCGTGGCGGCAAGTTGCGCCGCCTGCATCGCGCCCGGGCCGGCGTTGTTTTCACCATCGGAGAACAGGACGATCACACCGGAGGCGTAGGAGCCGGGCGTCACGCTGTCTTCGCTGCCGGCGGCGTCAAGCCCGCCGGCCACACCGCCGGCCGACTTGCCGGATGCCTCGGGTTTTTTGGGCGGCGTGTCGTCGTTCATGAGGCGCTCGGCGTCGTTGCCCACCTGTGGCAGCAGCGTCGTGAGCGCGATAAGCAGGCCGTTGCCCAGGGCGGTGCCGCCTTGCGGCTGCAGACGGTCGATCGCCGTGGCCACGTCTTCCTTCCTGCGACTCGGGATCTGTGCCAGCGCGGCCGTGCCGGCCATCGCGACGACCCCCACGTTGACGCCTGCGGGCTGTGCGTCCAGCAAGACTTTGGCGGCCTGCTGGGCGGCGCGGATGCGGCTGGGCTGGACATCCTGCGCTCGCATGCTGCCGGACAGGTCGATGACCAGGATCACGGTTTCGATGCGCGAGGGCAACATCATCACGGCCTGCGGACGGGCGATGGCGAAGATCAGCGCGGTCAGCGCCAGCAAGGTCAGCGCGGGCGACACGTGGCGGCGCCAGTTCGCGCCGCCCCGGATGCCAAGGCCGACGGACTTCAGGGCGGGATAGTGCACCGCAGCGCGCCGCCGGCGGGCATCCAGCCATACATAGCCAGCGGTCAGCATCAGCACGATCGCCAGTAACCACAACATGTCGGGCCACAGGAAGCTGAAGACGGGCAGTCGGCTCATCGCATCGATCATGCGGCCCCCTTGACGGCGCCTTGCCGATGACGGCGCTCACGGGCGAAGTGCAGCAGGGCCAGATCCAGGCGGGCGTAGGTCGACAGCGTCAGGCAATCCACGCCGGCCCGCGTAAATCCCAGGCGGAGTTCGGCCTCGCGCGCCTCGGCGGCGGCGGCAAAACGCTTCCTGAAGGCCGGATCGTGCGTGTCCACGAACATCTGCTCTCCGGATTCGGCATCCTGCAGCACCACCAGGCCCAGGTCGGGCAGCGCCATCTCCAGGGGATCGACCAGCCGCACGGCGATGACCTCGTGACGCCGCGCCAGCATGGCGAGCGACGCTTGCCAACCCGGGGCGCTGATGAAGTCGGAGACAACGAACAGCACCGACCGTCGTTTCGCGACGGCCCGTGCCCGCTCCAGCAAGTCGCGCAACCGCGTGTCGCCCGGAGAAGCGGCCGGCGTGGCGTGGATGCGGTCGATCAGGTGCAGCAACTGGCGGCGCCCCGAGCGCGCGGGCACCACGGACGCGGTCATGTCTCCCGCCCCGCTATAAAGCACTGCGCCAACCCGGTTGCCATAGCGCATCAGCAGGCTCGCCATGACGGTGGTGAAGTCGCTCAGCAGGTCGCGCTTGCGCACGTCGCCGGAGCCGAAATCGACCGATCCGCTCAGGTCCAGCAGGAACCACGCGTAGACCTCGCGATCTTCCTGGAACTCGCGCACGTGCGGCGTCTGCAGCCGTGCCGTCACGTTCCAGTCGATGTGGCGCACGTCGTCGCCGGGGCAATATTCGCGCAGGTCGGCAAGGTCCAGCCCAAAGCCGCGGAACAGCGTGCGATAGTCGCCCTGCAGCAGGCCATCGAGGCGGCGGACCACCGTCCATTCCAGGCGGCGCAACAAGGCCTCGGTCCGGCTTGCGCCGACGCCGGCCAGCGCCGCCCTGGCCGGCGGGCCGTCGGGTGCGGCGGCGTCCGGCCCGGGCCGACGCCTAGCGCGCAGTCGCCCGAACATGGGATTCCAGTGGCCGCTCGGGCACCGGCAGGGCCTGCAGGATGCGGGTGACGAGCTGGTCGGGCGTCACGCCGTCGGACATCGCCTCGTAGGAGAGTGCCAGGCGATGGCGCAAGACGTCGGGCACGAGGTCGATCACATCGTCGGGCAGGGCATAGTCCCGGGCGCGCAGGAACGCCAGCGCGCGCGCCCCTTCGATCAGGCCGATGGTGGCGCGGGGGCTGGCACCGAAGGAAATGTAGCGATCCAGATCGGCCAGTTCGTAGGCGCCCGGCTTGCGGGTAGCGGCCACCAGGCGCGCCGCGTACTGGATCAGGCCCGGATCAACGTAGACCTTGCGGCATTCTTCCTGCAGGCCTGCCAGTTGCGCGGGCGTGGCGATCGGGCTGACGCTGATCCGCGGGCCGGTGACGCGGTTGACGATGACGACCTCCTCTTCCTCGCTGGGGTATCCCACCAGCACCTTCATCATGAAGCGGTCGACCTGCGCCTCGGGCAGCGGGTAAGTGCCTTCGGTCTCGATCGGATTCTGCGTGGCCATGACGAGGAATGGCGTGGGCACCGGATGGCTCTCGCCGGCGATGGTGACCTGCCGCTCCTGCATGACTTCCAGCAGTGCGCTCTGCACCTTGGCGGGCGCCCGGTTGATTTCGTCGGCCAGCAGCAGGTTGGCGAAGACCGGCCCCCGCACCGTCGAGAACTCTCCCGTGCCCTGGTGATACATGCGCGTGCCGATCAGGTCGGCCGGCAGGAGATCGGGCGTGAACTGGATGCGCTTGAAGGACCCGCTCATGGTCCTGGCCAGGGTGTTGACGGTCAGCGTCTTGGCCAGGCCCGGCACGCCTTCCACCAGCAAGTGCCCCCCGGCAAGGATGGCCACCAGCACCCGTTCGAGAAAGTGGTCCTGACCGACCACCACGCGTTTCACCTCGTACAGCAGGCGTTCCATCAGGTTGGCGCTGTCCACAGCGCCTCTGGCTTGGTCGTTCATGGGCCTCCGCGACTAGAAAGGTGAAGATCCGACGGAACTGCCGGCGCTTTCGATCGTGATGGCGAAGCCAATGCCGACGAAGGTGCCGCTCTTGTTGGGATTGAGGATGGCGGTGACGATGCCCACCACCTCGCCATTCATGTTCACCAGCGGTCCGCCGGAGTTGCCTGGATTGACGGCGGCATCGAACTGGATGAGTTTGTCCAGGTTCTGCTTCTTGTCTGGCGAAATGTATTCACGGTCGAGTCCGGACACTACGCCGGCGGACACCGACGGCCCGATGCCGAACGGAAAGCCGACCGCGACGACCTCGGTGCCGGGCGCGAGGTCCTTGCTGGAGCCGAGCGTCGCCGCCGGCAGGTCGTCGGGAATGGACTTGGCCTGGATGATGGCGAGGTCTTTCTCCGGGATCGCCTGCAGCACCGACGCCTCGGACGTGGACCCGTCGTGGAACCGGATCTCCAGGCGCCGGGCGTCGGCGATGACATGGTAGTTGGTGATGACGATGCCGTTTTCCGTCACGACCACGCCCGAGCCGATGTGGCGCGCTTCGGGCTTGCCCCCGGGCGGGTCCCTAGCGGCGGGGGGCTCCTTGCCGCCGGGTGGATCGGCCGTGCCGAATTCGTCGCGCGGGAAGGCTCGGGCTGGCGGGGGGGATTTGGGCGGTGTGGCAGAGGGATCACGCCTGTTCTTGGGGGAGGGCGCCGGCTCCGCCGTCTTTTCCACGGGCGTGAAACTGCGGATTTCCACCACCGACTCGCGAATCGCCTCGGCCGCCCGGGCGGTGCGCGACGGCAGGTTCCGGGTTTGCAGCGTGTGCATCACGGCCGCGTCGATGTCTCGTTGCGTGAGGGGGCGTGGCGTCGGCCGCAACAGCCAGGCGGATGCCACCCCTGCGGCGAAGACCAGCGCGACTGCCACCGAGGCCCATCCGTAGATCGTCACCCGTTTCATCGCCGCTCCCGAGGTCCCGTCTCGCCTTAAAAAATACAGTACCATCCTCTTACCCACGCGCCAAGGAGCAGGGCATGCAGTTTCTCTGGCCGCAAATGCTCTGGCTGCTGCTCGCGCTCCCTCTGCTGGCAGCCGCTTATCTGTACGTGATTGCGCGGCGCAAGAAAGGCGCGCTGCTTTATGCCAGCCTGGCACTGCCCCGCGCGGCCCTGGGTGCCCGCCAACGGCTGCGGCGCCACATCCCACCCCTGATCTTCCTGTTCGCGCTGGCCGCCGCCCTGCTGGCCTGCGCGCGCCCCAGCGCCACCGTCACCCTGCCGGCCGAGTCGGTCACCCTGGTCCTGGCGATGGACACCTCCCGCAGCATGGAGGCGACCGACGTGCCGCCCACGCGGATCAGTGCCGCCCAGCAGGCCGCCCGGGACCTGATCGTCGGGCTGCCGGCCAACGTGCGCCTGGGGATTGTCTCGTTTGCCTCCACGGCGACCGTGGTGCTACCCCCCACCAACAATCGGCACGACATGCTGGATGCGATCGAGCGTTTTCAGCTCCAGCGCGGCACGGCAACCGGCAGCGGACTGATCCAGTCGCTGGCGGTGTTGTTTCCCGACGATGGCATTGATCTGGAGGCGATACTGTTCAGCAGCACGTCGGCCCGTGCCGAGCGTGGCGCCACATCGCTCGACGACGTCGCCGCGGCGGACGCCGTGCGCAAACGGGAGCGGGAGCGGCAGGCGGTGGAGCCCGGCTCCTATCGGCACGGCGCGGTGATCCTGCTCAGCGATGGCCGCCGCACCACTGGCCCGGACCCGTCGGAAGCCGCGCACATGGCCGCCGAGCGCGGCGTGCGGGTCTATACGGTGGGTTTTGGTTCCACGCAGGGCGGGGTTGGCGGCGAGTCAAGCCTGTCTTACTTCATGCAGCTCGATGAACCGGCCTTGCGCGCGGTAGCGACGATCACGGGCGGGGAGTACTTCCAGGCGGGCTCGGCCGCCGACCTGAGCCAGGTGTATCGCCAGCTCAGCGCCCGCTTCGCGCTCGAGCGCAAGGAGACCGAGCTGGGCGCCCTGTTCTCGGTGGCCTCGGTCCTGCTGCTGGTAGTGGCGTGCGCGCTCTCGATGTTGTGGTTCCGGCGATGACGGCAATCTGGCCGGTGACGAAAGCGGCACCTCATGCGGAGAGCAGCCCGGCGAGCGTGACCTAGCGAATCTTGCCAAAGCCCTCGGCTGCCCACCGGCCGGCGCTCTCCCGCGTCAGGCGAAAGTCCGGTCGCACATTGACGGTAGCGAGAACGTCCCCCAACGGTCCGGTGGCCGTGAGCGTGCCGAATGGCTCGAATTCGTCCGGCGTGATGGCAAGCCTGACGGTTATCACCTCGGACCCGGCCTCGACGGTGACCTGCTTGTTGAGTTGCGCGTGCAACTGCTGCTCGTGCCGGCGGATGACCTCGGAGGCCGTCTTCACCAGCGTCTGGTGCGCGGTGGCATCGAGCGGCTTCGGATCGACCTTGTTTCTGCCCATGGTCCATGGACCGACCAGCGCGGGCTCCGCGCTTCCCTCCCGGATCATCTCGACGGCCCAGCCCTCGCCATCCTCATTCTTGATCACCCTGGCAGTCCAGCCTTTGTCTCGCCAGAGACGAGGTTCATGAATCGGGTCGGAGTCGCTCTCCGAAAGCGTGTTGTCGATGTGAGTCATGAAAATCGCTATCCATTCAGTTCGTGATCGCCGCGGCTGCCACCGGACAGGAGGGGCAACAGGCCTCGGGAGGGGACAGCGAGGATACCGTAAGTGGCTGCCTCCGGCACCCTTCGCGAGATTGGCATGCCATCGCCGCCACCCGCATCGCGAGTCGAGCGCCGTTCATCCCTTCGCGGCAAGCGCTAAGCCTCAAGCATGATGGCCCTGACTTCCGGTATGACGCCCGGCGCCGCAATGGCCCGGAATCCCTTGCCAGATCGCGCGCGAGCCCACTGATACCCATGTGTGATGGATTTAGCCTGATCGGCCTCCGAGAATGAGTCGGGTCGAGTCGTGACGAATCGCTGTCATGGGGACAGCGGAATCGCGGCACGGTATCGCCTTCAGGAGCCTCAAGCACCATGGACGTCCAGACCATCCGGGAGCGCGCGTATGCCACGCCCCTCGTCAACCCGGCCTACCCGATGGGGCCGTATCGATTTCTGCAGCGGGAGTACTTTGTCATCTCGTACCGAACCGATCCCGACCTGCTGCGCGCCGTGGTGCCGGAGCCGCTGGAGATTGCCGAACCGGTGGTGCATTACGAATTCATCCGCATGCCGGATTCGACGGGATTCGGGGACTACACCGAATCCGGGCAGGTGATTCCGGTGATGTACCAGGGGCGGCGCGGCAACTATACGCATGCCATGTTCCTCGACGACCATCCGCCGCTCGCTGCCGGGCGGGAGCTGTGGGGCTTCCCGAAGAAGCTGGCAAGTCCGCGGCTCGCCGTCGAGACCGACACGCTCCTGGGCACGCTCGACTACGGTCCGGTCCGGGTGGCGACTGGCACGATGGGCTACAAGCATCGGTGCATCGACAAGACCCAGGTTCGCGATGCGCTGGCGAATACCCCCAACTACCTGCTCAAGATCATCCCGCATGTCGACGGCTCCGCCCGCATCTGCGAGCTGGTTTGCTATTTCCTGAAGGACGTCGACGTCAAGGGCGCATGGAGCGGCCCGGCCGCGCTGTCGCTGTTTCCGCACGCGCTGGCACCGGTTGCCTCGCTGCCCGTCATCGAAGTCATCGGTGCGAAGCACTACGTCGCCGACCTGACCCTGGGTCTGGGCGAGGTCGTCTTCGACTACCTGCAGCAGTGACGAAGATCCCCCATCGCATTGGATAACCCCAATTCCATCAACTCGTGGAGAACAAGAATGAAGCTTCAAGGTAAATCGGCCATCGTGACTGGCGCCGCCAGCGGCATTGGCAAGGCGATCGCGGAACTGCTGGCCAGCGAAGGCGCGGCCGTTGCCGTGGCCGACCTGAACCTGGACGCTGCGCGCAAGGTCGCGGACGGCATCGAGACCCGTGGCGGCCTGGCAATGGGCGTGGCCATGGACGTCACGGACGAGGACGCCGTCGAACGCGCGACCGAGGAAGTGGCGAACCGGTTCGGCGGCGTCGACATCCTGGTGTCGAACGCGGGCATCCAGATTGTCAATCCGGTGCACGAGTACAGCTTTGCCGACTGGAAGCGCATGCAGGCCATCCACCTGGACGGCGCGTTCCTGACCACGCGCGCGGCGCTCAAGCACATGTACCGCGACGGGCGGGGCGGCACCATCATCTACATGGGCTCCGTTCACTCGCATGAAGCGTCACCGCTCAAATGCGCATACGTCGCCGCCAAGCATGGGCTGCTGGGCCTTGCGCGGGTGGTGGCCAAGGAGGGCGGCGAGCACAACGTCCGCTCGCATGTCATTTGCCCCGGCTTTGTCCGCACGCCGCTGGTCGACAAGCAGATCCCGGAACAAGCCCGCGAGCTTGGCATCAGCGAGGAAGAAGTGGTGCGTCGCGTGATGCTGGGCGGAACCGTCGACGGCGTCTTCACCACGGTCGAGGACGTCGCGCAAACGGCGCTGTTCCTGAGCGCGTTTCCTTCCGCCGCACTGACGGGGCAGTCGTTCGTAGTCAGTCACGGCTGGTACATGCAATAAGAGGTCGTTTAAAGAAGATCCTGGCGTCGTTGCCGGGTTTGCCACATTCGCTTGCCGTACCAGTTGTATGGTGTCTGCGGCCGCGCCCTTGCAGGGCGCGCATGTGCCGGCAGGCGCATGCCGCTACGCAGGCGGATCGCGTGCGATCCGAAACCCCTGCTTCGCCCTAGCCAGGACCGCTTCGCTTCATTTTTCAACAACCTCCAAGCGCGTCATTGCCGCCCCCGGGGCGGCACGAGAATCGACAAAAACCAGGAGCGAACATGTTTCACGAAAGACAGGACTTGCAGGGCACCTCCGGCGCGGCGACGGCAAAGACCGAAATCGATCGCGGCTACGCGGTCTGTGCGCTGGTGCTGCAGGGTGGCGGCGCCCTGGGTTCCTATCAGGCGGGTGTCTATCAGGGGATGGCCGAGGCCGGCATCGAGCCGAACTGGATCGCGGGCATTTCCATCGGTGCGTTGAATGCGGCAATCATCGCCGGCAACGCGCCGGAGCATCGTGTCGAGAGATTGCGCCAGTTCTGGGAGCACATCTGCGGGCAGCCCTGGCTTCCCAGTCTGGTCCCGTATGACATGATCGCGGAGGGCGCGCAGCACTGGCCAGATCCGCTCCGTATCTGGTTCGATGGCATCGAGGCGGCGCGCGCGCTGGTCGAGGGACAACGTGGCTTCTTTTCTCCGCGCGCCTGGCACGCGCCATTCGGCCATCCGACGGGACCGGCCAGCGCGAGCTACTACGATACGACGCCGCTGAAAGCCACGCTCGAGCGCTTTGCCGATTTCGACCGCATCAATCACCCATCGGCAATGCGCGTGTCGGTGGGCGCCGTGAACGTGCGCACGGGCAATTTCGTCTACTTCGATAATACGAAGATCAGGCTTCGTGCCGAGCATTTCATGGCCTCAGGCGCGCTGCCGCCCGGCTTTCCCGCGGTGGAAATCGATGGCGAATTCTATTGGGACGGCGGTCTGGTCTCCAACACCCCGCTGACGGCCATCTTGCGGGAACAGCCCAGGCGCAGCGCGCTGATCTTCCAGGTGGACCTATGGAGCGCGCGTGGGCCGGTGCCGGAGAATCTCCTGGGCGTGGCAGCGCGGCAGAAGGATGTCCAGTACTCCAGTCGCACGCGCACCATCACGGACTACATGAGCGAGCAGCAGAACTTTCGTCGGATGCTCGGCGACGTGATGGCGCTGGTCCCGCCCGCCCAGCGAAAGAGCGAAGCCTATCAGCGCGCGGCGGAATGCGCCTGCGACGCGCGCAGGAATGTCATCCAGCTGATCTACCGCGACAAATCGTTTGAAGGCAGCGCCAAGGACTTCCAGTTCGGGCCGTTGACGATGAACGAGCACTGGACCAGCGGGCTGGACGATATGCGCGGGACGCTCCTGCACCCGGAATGGTTTGCGATGCCATCGCATGAAAATCCGTTCGTCACGCACGACATCCACCGCAAGCAACGCGAGCACCGCGAGCACCGCGAGAGCCATCAATAACTGAGCATGGACGGCTGCACCGCGCCGATGCCGTGGCGCGGTGCGACGAATGTTCCGGCGCGCTGAGGCGAGAGGTCGAGCTCGAGCGCCATCTTGACGAGGTCGGCAAACGTGCGTGCCGCCATCTTGCGCATGGCATTGCCCCGGTGGATCTTGATGGTGACCTCGCTGATGCCGATCTTGCCGGCGATCTGCTTGTTCATGAGCCCCGAGGCCGCGAGCATCATCACTTCACGCTCACGGTCGCTGAGCGAGGCAAAGCGGGCGCGCAGGTCATCACCGCATTGCAGCGCATCGCGCTTGCTGCGATCCACCGCAATCGCCGCCGCAACGGCATCGAGCAGGTCCTGATCGCGGAAGGGCTTGGTCAGGAAGTCCATCGCGCCTGCCTTCATCGCCTTTACCGTCATTTCAATATCGCCATAGCCCGTGATGAACACCACGGGCAGGCAGACGCCGCGCCGGTTCAGCTCGCGCTGGACATCCAGTCCGTTGGCGCCCTTCAAGCGGACGTCGAGAATCGCGCATCCCGGGACATCCTCGATTCGCGTTGCCAGGAACGCGTCGGCCGAAAGGAAGGAGCGGGATCGCATGCCCACCGAGCGCAACAGGTCCGCCAGGGCTTCGTTCATGCCCGGATCGTCATCGACGATATACACCAGGGGTTCGATGGCCTCGCCGTTGTGATAGGGCTTCGATGACATGGGCTTCACGGTTTGCTCCGGTTCGTGGCACGGTGCCATCTGCGCGGCATGAGGGGGTTTGGATGGGTAACACTCATCTCGCTCATCGGTGGCGGGCGCGTGCATCGGGATATTCCGGAAGCCAGTCTAGACAGCTGCGGAACGCCGGACAAGACACGTGGAGGGGAAGCGGCGTTTCCTTGCGCGCATCAATCGACGCGGTCGCCGGAGGCGAATATGTGAAGGAAGAAAGGGGAGAAGGAGAAAAAAACCGGCACCCCCACGGGAGGGAGGGGCGCCGGTCAAGGGAGGTGAGGAACTGCCTGGCTTGTTGGAGGCGCTATCAAAATGAAGCGATAGCGGTTCTGGCTAGGCGCGCGGCCGCAGACAGTACAAGTGGTACGGCAAGGCCGCGCAACGACGCCAGAATCATTTTTATAGTGCCTCTTAGTACGTGATATTCGGATTGCCGGCGGCGAGGGCCTGCTCCCGATCGGCTGCGGGCGGATAGATCCACTGTGTATTGATCAACAGCTTGCGCTCCTTGCCCTCGGCGTGCGTCAGCTTGACCTGCCTGTCCCAGCCTTCGGTATAGACCGCGCCCCATGCGCCGAGGTCGAGGCAGGTGGCGTAGAACGGCTGGCGGTATTCGATCGTCGGCAATCCCAGCAGATCGGCGGCAACGTTGTGGCCCGCGAATCGCCCCATGAACAGCGCGTGCTGGCACGACATGAGCGAGTAGTGGTCTTCGTCATCGGTGAGCGCCCGCACGACATCGCCGGCGCCGAACACATTCTTGGCGCCAATCACGCGAAGGTCGGGGGTCACGTCCAGGCGACCCTGGCGGTCGAGCTGGGGCGAGATCTGCGACGTCAGGCTGCTGGCGACCATGCCGCCGGTCCAGATCACCGTGCCGGCGTCGATCCGCTCCCCGGTGGCGGTGACCACGCCGGTGGCGTCGACGGAGACGACTCCCGCACCCACGCGGGTTTCGATGCCAAGGTGCTCCAGCGCCTCGAGAATGGCCGGGCGCGGACCGGGTCCGAGATCCGGGCCGATGGCGTCGGAACGTTCGATGACAACGATGCGCGGACGTACGCTGTCGCCAAGGATGGCGCGGAGGCGCTCCGGCAGTTCCGTTGCCACCTCCAGCCCGGTGAAGCCGCCGCCGACCACCACGAAGGTATTGCGCGCGGTGGTGTCCGGCTGCGATGCCAGGCCCTCCAGATGCTTGCGCAGCTTGACGGCGTCATCGATCTGATCGACCGCGAATGCATGCTCCGCCAGACCGGGAAGCGGCGGCCGGAACAGACGGCTGCCGCTGGTCAGTACCAGGCGGTCGTAGCTGACGGACTGCTTCTCGCCGGCCGTCGTGGTGATATCCACGCTATGGTCAGTGGGATGGATGCAATCGACCGTGCCTTCGATGAACTTGACATCGACGGCGTCCAGCAGCGGCAGGAACGGTACTGCCATGTTCTCGGGGCTCGCTTCGTGCAGACGGGGCCGTACGTGGAGCTCCGGCTTGGGCGAGACCAGGGTGATTTCCACGTTCGAGCTGGCGTGACTCTCCATATCGAGCACGCGCGCTGCGCCCAGCGCCGACCATAGTCCGGCAAATCCGCCGCCGATAATCAGGATTCTTCGCGTCATAGCAGTTACCTCATGGGATTGGCTTGGAACTTCGATACTGTCGGCCTCAGGAGAGGCCGGCGGCTGGTTACTTCACTGGCGTCAGGATCGGCGCGCCCTTGTTTTTGATCAGAAGCACGATGAACTTGGCCGGCTTCGTGGTGCTGGCGTTTCGTCCGACGGTATGGATGTCGTTGGGGCCTTCGTGGAAGGTGTCGCCCGGCTTGAGCACGACTTCCTTGCCGCCCTTGACGCCCATGATGATGCTGCCTTCGAGCACGTAGATGAACCCGTGCGCGTCATGGCGATGCACTGGATCGACGGCCCCGGGCGGATAGTCGACGGCGATCATCTGCACTTCCTTGCCGGGATACTCGGGCAGGGGCTCCGTCGTCAGCAGCGTGACGTTTGCCTCGGGCGCGGCCACGGCCGGTGCGGCGGCCATCAGGCACGACAGCGCGATGGCGGCGGCGGGAAAGAATGTCTTCATGACGTTATTCCAGGTTGGCCTTGTCGAGCCCGAACGCCTTGTCCGACGAACCGGGCACCATCCGGAACGCCACGTTCAGGCGGTTCCAGCCGTTGATCGACATGACGAGGAACGTGAGATCCGTGAGTTCTTTCTCGGAGAACTGGGTGCGAACGCGGTCATAGATCTCGTCCGGCACGCCGTGGGCCGGGATGTTGGTCAGGACTTCGGTCCACGCCAGCGCGGCACGCTCACGAGGGGAGAACAGCGTCGACTCGCGCCAGATCGCGACATGGTGCAGGCGCAGCTCGCGCTCGCCATGGATCTTGGCCTGCTTGATGTGCATGTCGAGGCAGAACCCACAGCCATTGAGCTGCGAGGCGCGAATCTCGACGAGACCACGGATGGACTCCTCGATCGGGCCGTTCTGGAGCAGCATGCTGAATTCCAGATACTTCTTGAACAACTCCGGGGATTGCTGAAGGTAGTTGAGGCGTTGCGTCATGTTCTCTCCTGATGAGCGGGCGGTCGTCGAATTGACAGGACCTGCGTCGGACGATTTGCCGCGGGAACCGCCTGGACAGAATCGTAGACGTCGACGCCATGCGCCGGTAGTACCGCCAAGGTGCGCACTCTGTTGTCGCATCGGCACCAATCACGGCGCGATGGATGATCGCGTGATGAGGTCGGTGTGAACGCCCACGATTGGCAGGTCTCGATGCCGATTCGGTGCACGGAATCCACAAGACCGCGATGCGGTGGCGCCGCGGGGTCTCCCTTGCGGGCGGGCTTCACGATGGGGAGTCAGCAGGCCGCAGTCGCTTTCCGGGCGAAGCCACCAGGAAAGCGTCGTGGGCAGTAGGGACGAGCAACGACCGTGCTCGCAAGAACACGGTCGCCTGTCTCGCCGACTTGGTCAGTCGGCAATCGTCACGATGCCGTGCATCCCTTGCCGGGCCATCTTTGCATTCGGACGTCAGTGTTCGGCATGGCGAACAAGTTCCTGGGCGGCATGCCGTCCGCCCTCCACGCTATGACTTCTGGGACTGGGCGAGCCATGCATCAAGGGTGACGCGTCCCAGCCGGGCGATGCCCTCCGGTACGAGCGTGCCTTCCTGAAGGTCCGCGCCGAAATAGCGGGACGTGGGGTCCGCCACGACCGTCCGGGCATCGCCAATCCCCTTGAGGTAGCGTTGCACGAGGGTGCTCATCTCGAATCGTTCCGGCCCGGCGATCTCCACGATGCCATTGACCGGCGCGGCGATGGCGGAATCGGCCACGGCGTGCGCGACGTCATCCGAGGCGATGGGCTGGATCAGCGCGGGCGAGAGCCGCACCGTGGTGTCGCCATCCGCGCCGGAATGCGCGATACCGCCGAGGAATTCCAGGAATTGCGTCGAGCGGACGATCGTGTAGGGAATGCCGGCTTCGCGGATCAGCGCTTCCTGCGCGATCTTGGCGCGGAAGTAGCCGCTCTGCGCGAGCTTGTCGGTGCCCACCACGGACAGGGCGACATGGTGGCGAACGCCCGCGGCTTTCTCGGCCGCCGCCAGGTTGCGGCCCGATGTCTCGAAGAAGTTCATGACGGCGGTGTCTTCGAAGGAAGGCGAGTTGGCGACATCGACCACGACCTGCGCGCCCGTGAGGGCTGCCGCCAGGCCTTCACCCGTCAGGGCGTTGACGCCCGTTTGTGGGGACGCCGCGACGACGTCATGCCCCTGCGCCGCAAGCCGCGCCACGACCTTCTTGCCAATGAGCCCGGTACCGCCGATAACCACGATCTTCATGATGCATCTCCGCTGTGGAAGGTGGAACAACACAGCGTCAATGCTAGGTAGCAGCGCAACCGCGCACCAGACCGATGCGGGACCCACGGTGTTTCCCGTTTGGCACCAATCCGTTCGCGGCTGCGCGCAACAGGCAACCGGCTTGCCGTCGACGGCGGAGAAACGGGAGGTGGCTTGGCGGGGAAGGGTGCCTTCTAGCGAATCAGCCGTGCGCGGAATTCGCTGGGCGAAAGCCCAAAGTGGCGTTGAAAGGTCACCCGCATCCGTTCTTCGGTGCCAAAACCGCACTCCTGGGCGATCTGGTCGACCGGTCGATGCGGGTCCTGGAGCAATCGCCGGGCCGCCTCCACCCGGAAGTGCTCGACGCCCTTGGCCGGCGTGCGGCCGGTCTTCTGTTTGTAAACCCGGGCGAAATTCCGTGGGCTCATCCCGACGTAATCGGCAAGCTGCTCGACGGAGAGTGCTTCCTTGGACAGGTTCTGGACGATCCAGAGGTGCAGGCTCTCGAAAACCGGCACCTGCCGGCTCTGCGTGATCAGGATCTCGCTCAACTGGGGCTGCGCGCCCGGCCGCTTCATGAACACGGCAAGTTCCTTTGCGGTATTCAGGGCGATCTCATGACCGTAGTCGGCCTCCACCATGGCGAGCGCAAGATCGATGCCGGTCGTGACGCCGGCCGAAGTCCACAGGTTCCGTTGCTGCACGAAGATCGCTTCGGGGTCCAGGTCCACGGTGGGAAACAGGGCGCGAAACCGATCGTGCATGGCCCAGTGGGTCGTCGCGCGCAGGCCGTCCAGCAGGCCCGCGTACCCCAGCAGGAAGGCGCCGCTACAGACGGAAGCGACACGCCGCACCTTGCCCGATGTGGTGCGCAGCCAGTCGATCAACGCTGCGGAGTTCTGCGCCACCCGGATGATGTCCGGAGAGCCCGGGACAATGACGGTATCGATCATTCGCGTGTCGAAGGATTCGAGTGCCAGGGTCTGCATCGTGGTGCCTTCCACTGACGGCACGGCTCCGCCGGACACGCTCACGGTCAGGCAGCAATAGCCGGCCAGGCCGCGTGCGCGGGCGTAGTTCGAGGCGGCCCAGAACACGGTCTGCGGTCCCGCGAGATCGAGGAGGCTGACGTCCGGATATGCCACGAAAAGCACATTGCGCGGCATGTCGTCAATGGTCCCTGAGGCGAGAGGGGTAGGAGTCAATGCCATGGCAAGGATCGGGAAAATCGGCCGATGGTATGTCATCCCCATATTCTGGCGCAAGGGCGTTTCCACGCTGCATGGCGGCCGTCGTGCGCCGCATGCCCGAGATCGCCAGCGCGAGGGCCTGGCTTTCCACGATGCCAAGGTAAGCACCGTTGCGCGTCACCACAAACGGGTCCGGGGAGGCGCGATGCCGCTCGCGTGCGAGTGCCCGGGCGAGCTCCGCCACGTTGGCATCGATACAGAGTGTGTTCGGTGCGCGTGAAACAAACAGCATGCAGTTTTCCCGGCCAATCGACGCGCGATAGCACGGCAGCCGCACCACGTCGGCGATCAGGTTCCAGCAGATGATGCCGATCGGCCTATCGTCGGCCAGCACGGCGATCGCCGTGGCGGGGGGATGGTCCGCAAAGATCCGGAGGGCGTCGCCCAGGCATTGCGTGTGCTGGACGCCCGGGATGCGGCGCACGACGGCGTCGAGGAAGAATGCGCCATCGAAGCCGCGCGTCGGTTTCACATGCAGGGTGCTTTCACTCATCGCCGCACCGCAGGCATGGCGGCGTGCCGATGTGCTGACAGATCGAGGTCGTGAGCTATCTTCATGGGTCTGGGCGTGCGCGATGCGCGGTAACGAACCGGACGCAAGTGTAGAGAGGCCCACTGCGAGGGACAAGACGGCTTGCGTGGCGGCGGCGTTTCCACTTACGCACCAATCGCCGCCCGAGGGCTGCACGGCGCGCCATGAGGGGCCGGCGGTCTGGCAGAAAATCTGGGATCACTGTCATTTACGGCGCAAAAGGCTCTCACTAAGATCGGAGCGGGTCGGCAAGTGTGGGGTTCGTGGCCGGCATTAACTCGAATGTGGGATTCTTGAATGAGCAATGCAGTTCGCGTCGCGGTGATCTATCACAGCGGCTATGGCCACACGCGCAAACAGGCGGAAGCCGTGTGTAACGGTGCAGCAAGCGTGTCGGGGGTGGAGAGCCTCCTGATCCCGGTGGAGGACATCGGCGCGCATTGGGCTGGCCTCGAATCGGTCGACGCGATCATCTTCGGCACCCCGACTTACATGGGCAGCGCCTCGGCGCAGTTCAAGGCATTCATGGATGCGTCGTCGCGGACGGTGTTTGCGACGGGCGCGTGGAAGGACAAGATCGCGGCCGGTTTCACCAACGCGGCGTCGCGCTCGGGTGACAAGCTGAACACGTTGCAGCAGTTGTCGATCTTTGCTGCGCAACTGGGGATGCACTGGGTCAACCTCGGCCTGCCGCCCGGACACAACAGCTCGACCTCGCACGAGGACACCTTGAACCGCCACAGCTATTTCCTCGGTGCGGCGGCCCAGTCCGACGCGGACACCAGCGCCGACGCCGGTGCAACGCCCGCGGATCTCAGGACATCAGCCCACCTTGGCGCGCGGGTTGCCGCGGTGGCGCTGCAAATGGCGGCAGGGCGCGCGGCGCTGGCGCAGCACGCCCAGGCGGCATAGCGATGCGCGGCGCGGAAGACGCGGCATCGCCATCCGTCGCCAGCGAAGCATTCGAGTCGGAAGCTGCGCGGCGTGACTTGGTGCACGCCAACCGGCTTGCCTTGCTGGGCAGGTCCGTCGCGACAATCGTGCATGAAGCGCTGCAGCCCGTTGCCTCGGTGGCGACGCGGGGTCAGGCCGCGCTGCGATGGCTGAGGCGGGACTCACCGGACGTGCCGGCGGCCATCGCGGCGCTGGAGGCGCTCGTCGAGAATGCGCTGCGCGCGGGCGCGGTGCTGACCGAAGTCAGGTCGATGGCATCGCCGACGGCAAAGCCACGGCAGCCGCTGTCGATCCTCACGATGCTGCGCGACACCCTGCAATGGCTCGACCAGGAGCTCCGGCAGAACCAGGTCACGGTATGGGTGGATGCGCCCGGCGATGACGTGTTCGTCCTGGGCGAGCGGGTCCCGCTCCAGCAGGTGCTGGCGAACCTGGTGATCAACGGCATCGAGGCCATGACGGGCAATGCAGCCGCGACGCGGCATCTGTCCATCGGCCTGTCGGTCGAAGGATCGCACGCGGTGATCGCCGTCAGCGATTCGGGTTGCGGCTTCGACGCCGCAGCCGCGTCGCGCCTGTTCGATGCGTTCTACACGACCAAGCGCGACGGCATGGGAATCGGCTTGGCGACTTGCCGCCGCATCGTGACGGACCATGAAGGCAGCCTCGCGGCCGAGCGCCGGCCGGAAGGCGGCGCCCGGTTCGTGGTTCGCCTGCCGTGCATGACGGCGCGTCACGCCGCGTGCTGCGCCGCCGCGAGGTAGCTGTGGATCTGCGCGACGACCGCCGCGCCTTCGCCCACCGCGGTGGCGACGCGTTTGGTCGAACCCGATCTGACATCGCCAATCGCAAAGACGCCGGGTATGCGGGTTTCCAGGGCGTGTGTCGACGATTCGGCATGCCGGCCCGTGAGCACGAAGCCCTTTTCGTCCACGCCAATCTCGCAGTCGCCCAGCCACGCGGTATTGGGCTCCGCACCGGTGAACAGGAAGACATGCTGAATCTGCATCATCCTTTGCGTACCCGTATCGCGATGACGCAGCGCGACGGCCGTCAGGTTCGCTTCGCCCATCAACGCGACCAGCTCGGTGCGGGCGTGGACGGTGATGTTGGGCTGCGCGGCAATGCGGTCGATCAGATACCGCGACATGGTCTGTTCCAGACCCGGTCCGCGAATCACGATATGAACGTGCGCGGCCTGGGTGCCCAGGAAGACAGCGGCCTGCCCGGCGGAATTACCGCCACCCACCAGCACCACTTCCTGCTTCGCACACAGCTTGCCTTCCACCGGCGACGCCCAGTAGTAGATGCCCCGGCCCTCGAATTCCGACCGACGCGGAATCGGCGGGCGACGGTAAGCCGCGCCACTCGCGATGATCACCGTGCGCGACTGGATCGTCTCGCCATCCCGGGTCCGCAGGTGATGCACCGCGCCGCACTCGAGCTGCGTGATCTCGACGGGAATCGCGAAGTACGCACCGAACTTCTGCGCTTGCGCAAAGGCGTTGGAGGCCAGCGCATGGCCCGAGATGCCGGCGGGAAACCCCAGGTAGTTCTCGATGCGGGCGCTGGCGCCGGCCTGCCCGCCGGGAGACAGCGCGTCCAGCACGATGACGCGCAGGCCCTCCGATGCCGCATATACCGCGGCAGCCAGGCCGGCGGGACCCGCGCCGATGATCGCGACGTCATAGACCTGGTCGCCATCGAGTTCGGGTAGCAGGCCAAGGCAGGCAATCAACTGCGCGGTATCGGGGTGCCGCAGGATGGATCCGTTGGGGCAAATCACCAGGGGCAGATCGACTTGGCTCGAATCGAATTTGCGAAGCACGCTGGCCGCATCGTCGTCGGTGTCGATGTCGAGGACCGAATGAGGATAGTTGTTGCGTCGCAGGAAAGCCTGCAATTCAAGCATTCTGGGCTCGCTGCCATGGCCGATCAGCGCCGGGCCGCGTCCGCGCTGAATCAGGGCCGCGCGGCGCAGGATCAGCGCCTGCATGATCACCTCGCCAAGCGTGGCTTCCGCCACCACCAGCGCCCGCAGGCGCTCCGGGGGCACCACCACGGCGCGAACATCCTCCATCGCAATGCCGTCCACGAGCTCGGGCTTGCCGGAAAGCTGTCCGATCTCGGCGAGGAAGTTTCCCGCGCGGTGCTCGACGATCAGCGTGCTGTCGCGAATGCCGTCGCGCTGCACCACGCGGATACGCCCCTCGATCACCAGAATCAGGCCGCGGGCCGGGTCACCGGTGCGCACCACGAGTTCGCCGGCACGCCATGTGCTCTCGGTGCCGAAGGCGGAAACCCGGGCGATGTCGGCGGCATCCAGGTGCGGATACATCTGCGGCCGTTGCAGCGCCACGGCCGGCGCGACAGGCGTGTTGCCGGAGGCATCGTCCTGCGTGCGAGGGTCGGATGGGGAGTGGGGCGAATGTCCGGCGGCGAGGGATTCCATGGCTTCGAAAAACAGTGTTGTTCGTGCGACGCAGCGTAGCAGTCCCCGCCCCGCAGCTCACTCATGCGCAAGGAGGTATCGCTAGCACTTAGGTATGGCTGCGGACGGCAAGGCCGACTGCAGGAAAAAGCGCCGGAATCACCCGAATCGCCGGGGCGTGCGAGAGCGGTCTGTGGGGCATCGCCGCAGCGCGCACGACGCCCGGTCGTGTATGAAAATGAGCGGAAAACATCAGATATGAATCAAGCTGACGCATCGCAAGGTGGATTTCGCCTCAGTTTGCCGAATCGCGCCGACGCGCTGTCCACGAGCTTTGCCGCGAGCTACGCGGGCATCATGGCATTCATGGCGGTTGCCAGCGAAGGGAGCTTTGCCAGGGCCGGCGAGCGCCTGGGCATCGGCCGCTCGGCGGTGAGCCGGAACGTCCAGAAGCTCGAGGCGCAATTGAGTACCCGGTTGTTCCTGCGCACCACGCGCACCACGCAGTTGACCCGGGAAGGACAACGCTTCTTCGATAACTGCCACCTGGGCGTGACGTATATCGTGGAGGCCATGAACGACATGCTGGAGCTTCGCCAGGGGCCGCCACGCGGCATGCTGCGCATCAGCGCGACGGTGGGCTTTGGCAGGAAGGTTGTCGCACCGTTGCTGTCGGACTTCGTGGCGGCCTACCCTGAAATCGGCGTCGATCTTCTGCTGGACGACCGGCTGACCGATTTCGCTTCCGAGCAGATCGACGTGGCGTTTCGCAATGGCCGCATCGAGGACTCCAGCATCATTGCCAAGCAGTTGATTCCGATGCAGATGGCGCTTTGCGCCGCGCCCGCCTATGTGAAGGCGCGCGGACTGCCGCATACGCTGGAGGACCTGAGCCTGCACGAGTGCATCAATTTCCGCTTTGCAAGTGGCAGGGTGTTCGAATGGGAGTTCAAGGTCGATGGGCACCTGCGCAAGTACCTGCCGGCGGCGCGTCTCACCTTCAACGATTCAGAACTGGTCTTGCGGGCGGTGCTGCAGGGGCATGGCATTGCACAGTTGCCTGCCTATCTGGTCTGCGACCACATCGCGGCCGAGGAACTCGTGATGGCCCTGGCGCGGCACGCGCCCGACGACCGTGGTCATTACATTTGCTACCTTAGCCGGCAACACCTGCCGGCCCGCATCCGCGTCTTCATCGACTTCATGACGGAGAAAATACGCGCCGGCAATCTGCAGTGCCTGAGCGATTTCTATAGTGAGGCTCCGGTAGCGGATATGGCCGCCTGAGTCCGGTGTCGTCGACGCGTCATTTCACAGGCACCAGAACCGGGGCGTCCTTGTCCTTCAGCAACAGCACCAGGAACTTCGCCGGCTTGGTCTTGCTGGCGTTGCGGCCGACCACATGGACATCGTCCGGCCCTTCATAAAAGGTTTGCCCTGGTTTCAGGGTTACTTCCTTGCCACCCTTCACCTGCATGACGACCGTGCCTTCCAGCACGTAGATGAAACCGTGCGCGTTGTGACGATGGACCGGGTCCGCGCCACCGGGCGGGTAGGTGACGGTGATCATCAGCGCCTCCTTGCCCGGATAGTCCGCCAGTATCTGGGTCATCAGCGGCGTGACCGAGATCTCGGGTGCCGCCATCGCCGGCTGGGCAAGCGGGACGCATGACAGCACGAGCGTCAGGAGAGTGCGTTTTGTCAGGGCAGGCATGGGCGGTCCTCGGCAGGCGTGCGTGGATGATCCGACAGCGATGGATATCGCCGTCGCCGTGTGTTTCATCATAGGTGGAACAAGGCCGCGTGGCGACCTTGCGCAGAGGAAGACCTGGATCGCGGATCGCGCCCCACGCGCCGGCATAGGGGGGGCAATGTGCAGACATTTGGCGCGCCGCCGTGCGGCACCAGCCGCATCGCCCTGCGCTTTGCGGCTGCCGGTGGCCATTGCCTGGCTATCGACCCTGTTCTCCGGAAGTCATGGCGTCGAACACGCCGTCACGCCGGATGAGACGGTGATGGAGCGCCGCAGCGATATGAAGCAGGACGATCGCGAACAGCAGGAAAGCGCATACCGTATGGGCTTGCCGCAACGTGGCATACAGGTAGGCGTTGTGCGGCAGGATGGCCGGCAGCTGCACGTGCTGGCCCAGGACGATGGGATATCCGGCCGCCGAAAGCATGCCCCATCCAATCAGCGGCATCGCGAACATCAGCAGATACAGCAGCATATGGGATGCCCGCGCCGCCAGGCGCTGGATCGGTGGCAGCGCAACCGGCAGCGGCGGGGGGCGCCGCGCCAGGCGGACCACGAGCCGTATGGCGACCAGCGCGAGAATGGCCACGCCAAGCGGCTTGTGAATCGACACCAGCAGGGCGTAGCGGTCCGAGACCGTTGCCACCATCCCCACGCCGATAAAGAGCATGGCCAGAATCAGCGGCGCCATCAGCCAGTGAAGGATCCGCGACGGGATCGAGAACGATTGGGGTGCGGCACTCATGGGTTTCCTCCTGCTGCCACGTCTTGCCGGGTGATCGCGCTGGGCGGCTTCGCGCCACGCTCGCGCTCGCGCAATGTGAAGGACCGCGAATAGGCGGCGGAGCGGGCGCTTGGTATGGCGTCGCCGGAGGTCTCGATGCCGGCGGGCAGTACGGTCGGGTCGAAGTTGATGTCGACGCAAGGGCCGTCGTCCTCGCTGGATAGCTTGTCGAGCGTGACGATGCCCATCTCGACCTGCTGCCGGTCGGCGGGCCAGATCTTGTCGGGGCGCTCCGGATCTTCCGGCTTGCCGATCGTTGCCACCATTTTCCATTGCACGGGGTGCTTTGCCACCTCCGCGATCAGGTCGTCGAACAGGTAGTTCGGATCCATGCCGCGCTGCTTTCCCGCGCTCACGATCGGCTGGATCGGCACGGCGGACCAGCGTACGGGCCTTGAAGCCCCGGCCCCGTCCACGAAGCGAAACGTATCCAGTCCGTTGTAAGCGGTATTCGCGAAGCCGGAGGAGATAACGCGGCCCCCGAAGATGGCCCCGGCGGCAACGAAGTCCGGATGCGCCGCGGCGAAGGCCTTCATCTTTTCCGGGTCAGGCTTGCCGGTCGCCGGATCGGGAACCGACAGCATCATCTGCTCGTAGAACGCCTGCACCGTACTGAAGGGAAAGACGGGGAGGTTGATCATCGCCGTCCGCCATTCCTGCGCGCCCGGGGGCTTGAACTGCAGCGCGAGGCTTCGGACGGTGCCGGGCGCGTCAGGCACATACGGCATGCCGCCGGCAAACGCGAAGCGACCCACCACCGGCACGCGCCCCGGTGCAAACAGCGCAGCCTTCGACACAGACGTTGCCGCACCACTGCTGTCGAACCACCCGGTGGCGCAGAGGCCCTTGGCGTGATTGCGGCGAAACCCGACATGTTTGCCCTGCGTCGCCTCGAAACCCGAAACAATCCGCTCTTGCGTAAGCCGGCCCGGAGACAGCCAGCCCCCCGCATAGGCGAAGGCGCCCGCCATGCAGAGCGTCGCCGCGCCGATGCCGGCATACCGGATCGCCATCGCCGAAGCGCTCAGCTTCGGGCGCCGGTTGGAAGAACTTCCAACGTTATTGGCCATCATCCATTCCTCGCAATGCAGGGAGACTATGTCAACTTCGAACTCCTGCAGCGCATGGCGCCGCATACCGCCTTCAGTCGCGTTTGCCTCCCTAGCGGCCGGCTTCGGACAAAAACCAGGCACGGCGTTGCGCTTCGTCGATCCAGTTTTCAAGCAGGCTCGTCGTGGCGACATCCCCGTGGTGATCGCAGACCGCGTGAACATCGAGCATGGTCGCGGCGAGCTGCATGTTGTCGGCGCGTAGCTCCGCGAGCATCGCGTGCGGGCCGACGGATTCCGCATCGTTGTCCGTGATCCGCTGGTGGCGCTGGATGTCCGCGATCGAACGCAGCGTCGTGCCACCATCCTGCGCGTCGCGCGATTCGGGCGTTTGTCGACAAGCCCGGTTTTCTCGCATTTGCATGATCCGTCGGTCGCGTTGCCGGTGATGGCTCGTGGGGTGCCTGTCAGGCTACTTTTGACGCCGCGAATCGTGGCACCGGACGCGACGCCTATATACGTACATATGATTTCCGCGCCGGAGCCCCGGCCGTATGATGCTTTCCAAGAGATGGGAGTCGATGCGGTGGTCGCGCCGTTCCCATTGCCAAGCCAGGTCGAGGAAGTCGCTTGTACAACAATCAGACAGTAGCCGTCGTCGACGACGACGAATCGGTTCGCCAAGCCACGTCGCGATTGGTGCGATCACTGGGATGGGAGGTTCGCCTGTTTTCCTCGGCGGCATCCTTCCTGAGTTCCGGTAGCGCCGCGCATGTGGCTTGCGTCATCTCGGATGTACAGATGCCTGGCATGACGGGGCTGGAAATGCATCGTCGGCTGACGGAGGACCACATCCGGGTGCCCGTGATCTTTATCACGGCGTTTTGCACGGAAGCGATTCGCAAGCAGGCGATGGAAGGCGGCGCGCTGAGCCTGTTGTGCAAGCCGGTTGATGGGGCCGCCATCCAGGCGTGTCTCGAACAGGTGATGCGGCTCGCGTCCTGATTGGCCCTGTGTGAGCCGGAGGGGGCGTCACTTCGTCCGGATGGCACCACGCGAAGGCGCCCGGGCTCCTGCCTTTTGCATCACAAATCCGGGAAAACTTTACTACTATTATTCATTCCTGAGCGCAGCAGAAATCAGGCGCCGGGGGCGTCGCCAGTGCACCGTGCCGGGGCATTGGCGTCTGGAGGTTGCCCCGCAACGGCCGCCCGGCGGAAGAAGGTTGTGTTCCATCGCGTGACGGACAACAGCCTTCGCAGAGCAATCCTTGTCCTCTAATCGCATGCCCCTCGTTCGCCGTCCTCGCGTTCCCCTGATCTTTGCCTGGGCCACCAATGCGTCCGGGGCAAACCGGCCGAGCGCGTTCCCGCCCATCGACCCCAGGCGCGGCGATAGCCGCCCGCCCTTGCTGGCAGCCGCGGCGCTCGCGCTGGCAGTTTTCCTGATCGATGCATTCACGCCGCTGGATATTGCGATCGCCGTCCTGTACGTGATCGTCGTCCTCCTGGTGGCGTCCACCGAATCACGCAGCGCGACCCGCTTTGCGGGCGTGGCATGCGCGGTGCTCACCGTCGTGGGATTCCTGCTGTCGAGGGATGTGAACGAGAGTGCCGCGTCATTGGCACGCTGCGTGTTCAGTCTGCTGGCCATCGCCACGACCACCGTCCTGACCCTGCGCAATCTGGCCAGCACCGCGCGCTTGCGGGGGCAGGTGCAGATGCTCAATTTGACGCACGATGCCATCGTCGTCTACGACATGAACGACGTCATCACCTTCTGGAACCAGGGTGCCGAAGACGTCTATGGGTGGACCGCCAGCGAGGCGATCGGGAAATCCTTCCACCGTCTGACCCAGACACGCTTTCCGATTCCGTTGGCGGAGATCCAGGCCGAGTTGCTGCGCACCGGGCGCTGGGATGGCGAACTGCATCGCGTTCGCCGCGACGGCGCAGGGATCGTTATTTCCAGCAGATGGGCGCTGTGGCGCGATCCGGCTGGCACACCGATCGGCGTGCTGGCGACGAACAACGATATTACCGAGCGTCAGCGAGCCAAGGCCGCCCTGGCCAAGAGCGAGGCATTCCTGGCGGAGGCGCAGTGCCTGAGCAAGACCGGCAGTATCGAGCTCCACCTGCCCGAGGGAAACATGGTCTGGTCGGACGAGGCGTATCGCATCCTGGGCTACGCCCGGGACGTACTGCCCAATACCGGACACGTGCTGGCACGCACCCACCCTGAAGACGTGGACCTCGTGCTGGCCGTGCGCGGGAAAACGCGCGCCGGCGAGCCGGGTATCGATGTTTCGCACCGTCTGCTGATGCCGGACGGCACCGTCAAGCATGTTCGACTGGTCGCGCGCGTGGTCTCGGCGAAGGATGGCCATTTCGAGTATGTCGGCGCCCTGATGGACATCACCGATGCCGTCCTGACGCAACAGGCACTGCAACGCTCGCTTGCCGAGCTTGCGCACGTGACGCGTGTCACGACGCTGGGCGAGCTGGCCGCTTCCATCGCGCATGAAGTGACGCAGCCGATCTCCGCGATCGTGACCTGTGGGGACTCCGCATTGCGATGGTTGAATCGCCCGCAACCGGACCTCGAGGAGGCGACGCTGTCGATTGGCCAGATGATCCGCGATGCCAAGCGTTCCAGCGAAATCATCAGCCGCATACGCTCGATGGCGCGGAAACACGATCCGAGCTTTGCGGCCATGAACTTCAATGCGCTGGTGGAAGAAGCGATCGAACTGGTCGGCCGCGAGCTGCAGGAACATCGCGTGGAGGTGTTCGTGGACCTGTGTGTTCCGGCGCCGGTCATCAACGGAGACCGCGTGCAGCTGCAACAGGTCGTGGTCAACCTGTTGATCAACGCCGCACAGGCCATGTCGGGCATCACCGGACGGCGTCGGCAGCTATGGATCTCCACCACGGCCAGTGACACGAAGCACGTCACTCTGGCGGTAAAGGATTCCGGCCACGGCATTCGCGAGGAAGACGCCGAGCGGCTGTTCACGGCCTTCTTCACCACCAAGGCTGACGGCATGGGCATGGGTCTTTCCATCTGCCGATCGATTGTCGAGGCCCACGGCGGCAGGATCTGGGCCGACTCCCCGCCGGAAGGCGGCGCCTTGCTTCAACTGGCGTTGCCACTACACGAGGAAAGCCAGCCATGAGCAACGAGCCAAGCCCCGGCACCCCCATCGTCTACGTCGTGGACGATGACGAATCCATGCGCATCGCTGTCAACATGCTGCTGCGTTCCGTGGGGCACAGGGTCGAAACGTTTGCGTCGGCGCAAGAGTTCCTTGCCAGGAAGATCGAAGACGCGCCGAGCTGCCTGATCCTCGACGTGAGGCTGAAGGGGCAGAGCGGGCTTGCGGTGCAAGAGCAGATCGCTGCCGGCAACATCCCCATTCCGATCGTCTTCATGACCGCGCACGGCGATATTGCGATGTCGGTAAAGGCCATGAAGGCGGGGGCCATGGATTTTCTCGCCAAGCCCTTCCGCGATCAGGACATGCTGGACGCGGTAGCCAATGCGCTCGCGCGTGACGAAGCGCGCCGCGCCGCGGCGCTGTCGAGCGCGGAGTTGCGCCAGCGCTATGAAGCGCTGACGACGCGGGAGCGTGAAGTGATGGCGCTGGTGGTGCGCGGCCTGATGAACAAGCAGATCGCCGCCGAAATGGGCCTGAGCGAGATCACCGTGAAGATCCATCGCGGGCAGGCAATGAAGAAGATGGGCTCGCGATCCCTGGCGGATTTCGTGCTCAAGGCCGAGGCGCTTGGCGTGACCTCAGGACTTTCCTCTTGAGCGGCGCGATTCACACGCCGGAACAAGCCTGCATGGCGAAATCGTGCATGCCGCACAGCGTCAACACGATGCCGAAGGCAGTGCGCAGCGCCGCGACGGGGTCGCGCAGGCAGCGACGGACCTGGCCGCTGTAGCTGCAGCCCGTCAGACACCACATGCAAAGATGCTCGCAGTTGTTCGTCAGCAGACGATAGCGGCATTCCCCAATCCGTGACCGCGCGCGCCGGATCGTCTCCATGGCGCCAAACCGGGGCCGCGTGGGAAGCATCCAGAGCGTGTGCCCGGCCGCGAAGCGCGACAGCGGGATCTCTTCCACCGGGCCAAAGCGCCACGCGCTGACCAGGCCTGCGTAGTGCACGACCTTTCCGTTGCCGACATAGATGCCATGATGCCAATAGCCCCCGCGCGCGATCGCCAGATGTGCCGCGAGCGGCGGCTCTTGCTCGACTGGCAGCAGGTCAAGGTGACGGTCATGTCCGTGGGTGGTGCACACGGTGGAGAGGCGTGGGTCCATGACAGATCTCGGCGGGATGCGTGCGACGGGTGAACGGGCGGATGCCTTAGAGGGGCGCCCACATGGCGACTGCGGTGGCCATCGCGCAGGTCGTGGCGCACAGCCCGAGCCAGCCCATGAACAGCAAAAGCTGGCGGCGCGATTCACGCGAATCGTGCGAGTCACGCGTGTCGCGCGTGTCGTGCATATGGCCTCGCAAGTTGATCCGGGGGAAGTAAGGGGTATTGCTGTTCATGACGGCCTCGCACTGTTGGGCGGACGTTCGGAGGATCGCGATGGATCTGTTGCCGGGTGGCGTGCGTTCATGCCACCCGGGCACTTGCTTCAGACCCGGGTGGCGCCATCGTCGCCAGGGGTCGCCGACACGCCGGTCAGGTCGCGTCCGGCGATGCGCAGGCTGGCGGGTTGCGATGCATCGCGCGTCTTGTCGTGTGCGCCGTCCAGGTAGACGTCGCGTTGGCCCAGGCGGGCGCCATCGGTATAGACATCGCGCGGCGAGTTGACGTTGAAGTTGTAGCCGTAGCGGTCGCCGACTTCGGGGCTGGTGCGCGGGTCGGCCGCGTGGGCCAACTGGGCACCGAGCGCGCTGGCGGCGATCAGGGTGGTGGCGAAGAGGCGTTGGGTACGTGAGCTCATGATCATTCTCCTGGTGTGAGGACGAGGTCTTTGCGGGATGTTCTTGCGCTGACCTGCTGGGGTTGGGGCGGGGCGGATAGTGCCGCTCACCTTGGTTACCAGAGTAGGTTTGACGCCTTCCGGGCGCAGTTGTACGTGAGGTCTTCGCCGCTAGCGCATTCGTAGCAGGGACTCATCCTTTGGTTTAATCAGACGCATACCCGTAGCCAACGCGACGCCGGGATGTGATCGATAAAGCCGTCAGGCGGTGCGCGGCGTGGCCATGCGCCGACACGGGTTGGCGCGCGAGAGAGGGGGATTCGGCGGGCGGTGCGCCAGATCGGCAGACAGGGGGCGAATGCGCGCCGGCAAGTCGATAGCGGTGGCTGCGGTGCGACCTGCCGATTCCTAAGACGGACGCGAGCCCCGACGGACGTCGTCCCGTCGGGGCTCAGGCTTCGGAAGCGGTATGGAGCGTGTCAACGGGGAATCAGGCTTCGACAGCGGCGTGGAGCATGTCAGCCAGGATCATGGCTTCCGCATTGCGCGGCTTCGGGCGGCAAGCGCGCGGCTTGTAGATGGCGTCACCGGGCGCGATGGCGCGGCCGCTCATCGCGCAAAGACCCGCGGCACGCGCCACCGCCTGGCTCCATTCCTGGTCTCCATAGCAGCCGCGCGTGGCGTCGCGCCAGGCGATCACGACGGTCCCGGGGCCGGGGCGATCGATGACGGTGATCGACGCAGCATAGTGCTCGCTCCCGGACCCTGCCGTGGTCGGCGCGCTGCGCGAAGCCTGATCAGCCTGACGCGTCGACAACCATCTCAGGGTCTGCTGCCAGGGGTCGATGGCGTGGATCATTGCGCTTGCTGCGAGCATGTCGGATTCTCCGTTTCGGAAGGGATCGATACCGGCTGTCAGACGCGAGGCCGATTGGGGGTCAGGCGGCTCTGGATTCGGTGGAGCGCTTGATTCTCCAGCTATAGGGCGTCTCGCCGACGAAGCGTTTGAAGACCGTGGTGAAGTGCGATTGCGAGCGGAAGCCGCAGTTCAGTGCCACATCGAGAATGCTCTGTGCGGAGCCTTCGAGCAGCGCCTGGGCTTGTTCGATGCGACGCCGCAGGAGGTACTCGTGCGGACGAAGACCCGTCGCGCGGCGGAACTGCGCGGCGAAGTGCATTCGGGTGAGTCCCGCACTCTCGGCGATGTCCGCCAGGCTGATGCATTCGGAAAGATGGGCGTCGATATAGTCCGTGGCGCGGCGCAACCGCCATGTCGACAGCGGCGTCAGGTTGCGGCCTGCCGTGACGGGCGACTGGAAATGACGCGCGACGAGGCGCGCCACGATGGCCAGGCCGACGCTGTCGGTAAAGAGGCGGCTGGTGCCGGTATCCTGCGCCACGGCCAGTGCCTGCGCCAGGCGCTCCAGCGTGGGGTCATGGGTCACGGAGGGGTTGCCCAGCAGGATATCGCCCGCATGCGCGCGGCCGAACAGGTCTTCATAGCATTCGGCGAGCACGCCCTGCCGGGCATGCAGATGCAGCACTTCGCAGGGCGCCGAAAAGGTGGCGCGCACCGCCACGCCCGGCGCCGTGACCTGCGTCGCACCGACGGCGATGCGGCCGTCGACGATGACGCGGCCCGCGTGCGCAAACGTCACCGAGGTGGACTTCAGGTTGATCGCGATGCAGTGGTGCGAATCGTTGCCGGCATGGGCCACTTCCAGCGGGGCGCTGCCATCGTGCCGCCAGCGGCTGGCGGGCAGGGGTTCCCGCCGGCCGGCGCCGCTCCGCGCGTCGATATCGTCGCCGGGCACAAGCTGGCGCCAGCTCGGCGTCGGGTCGATGGCGGTGCCAGGGCCGGGGCGGATGGGCACGATGTTTGTCGTCGCTGACTGACGCCCTGAGGAAGCGTTGATCATGGATGGCCTTGATTGCAGTTCGAATGCGCTTGCAGGTGTGGACCTGCGGTGAGTTCAAGGTACATCAGGGGGAGGGGAGGCAACAGACCTACAAACGGTTGCGCGCGGCGCATGATGGTTTGCACGACTCATACCTTCGTTTAGTCCGCAGCGAAAAACGGTCTTGCTGCATCGGACTGCGACCCCCTGACTTTATCGTGTGGATACGAAATGGTCGGGGCAATTGGACAGGGCGATTCGACATGCGCATCGATACTCACTCTGTGCCCCGCGGCCCCTTCGCAAATTCCGGGCGGGCTGTACAAACGCACGAATGACCGTGTCGCGATCATGTTGATTCCAACATACCTCCCGAGGGACGGTTCTGTTAGTCGATAGCAAGGAGTTTGGTAATGACGACGTTGAAACTACGAGATGGCACGCAACTGTTCTACAAGGATTGGGGCGTCGGTCAACCGGTGGTTTTCTCGCACGGGTGGCCGCTGAATGCCGACGCGTGGGATGCTCAGATGCTATATCTGGCCGAACGCGGTTATCGCGTGATTGCGCACGACAGGCGCGGTCACGGACGATCGGATCAGCCATGGAACGGTAACGACATGGATGGCTATGCCGATGACCTGGCCGAGCTGATTGCGTTTCTCGATCTGGAGGACGCCGTCCTGGTGGGGCACTCGACGGGGGGAGGCGAGGTGGCGCGTTACATCGGCCGGCATGGAACCGCGCGTGTGAGCAAGGCCGTACTGATCGCCGCGGTGCCGCCGTTGATGCTGAAAACGCCGGAAAATCCGAAAGGCCTGCCGCTCTCCGTCTTCGACGAAATCCGCAAGGGCGTCGTCGATAATCGGTCCCAGTTCTTCAAGGATCTGGCGACGCCGTTCTTCGGCTTCAATCGGGACGGCGCGACACCCTCCCAGGGGACGATCGACTGGTTCTGGTATGCGGGGATGCAATGCTCGATCAAGGGCGCCTACGACTGCATCAAGGCATTCTCGGAAACGGACTTTACCGAGGATCTCAGGAAAATGGATGTCCCGACTCTTGTGCTGCAAGGCGACGCAGACCAGATCGTTCCGATCGAGGACTCGGGCAAGCTATCGGCGAGGATCGTCCCGGATGGCACCCTGAAGGTCTACGCGGGCGCGCCGCATGGCATGTGTACGACCCATGCCAGCCAGGTCAATGCCGACCTTCTCGCGTTTATCCAGAAATAAGCCTGATGCTGCGAGACCGTCGCGGCAGGCGTCAGACGCGCCTGTTTTGCGACGGCAAAAGGGCATCGACCGCCGCCGCATTATTTCTCGGCTTTCCCGTGCATGACCATAATGGTCTGTTGCATCAGGGCGCACAGCGTTTCCTTGCCGTCCTTGACAGCGAAGACCTCTGCCTGGGTCACAATCAACGTCCTTCCCGGGCGAACAACCTTGCCCCTGGCGATCAGCAAGTCGCCGTCCGCTGGTGCGACAAGGTTCATCTTGTACTCGACGGTCAGTACGGAAGCACTGGCTGGCACCACGGTCATTGCCGCATAGCCGGCGGCCGAGTCCGCGATCATTCCCACCACGCCGCCATGTACAAAGCCATGCTGCTGCTCGATGCCGTCCCAGTGTGGCACATGGATTTCGGTGCGCCCGTGCTCGACGACCGGCAGGGTAGCGCGAATCAGATGCATGGCACTTTGTCGGTCGAAACTGGCGCTGACATATTCGACAAAGTCTGGATTGGAAAAACGAGTCATCGCACCTCCAGGCTCGATGGGAAATGGAGAATGGGTTTTCGCATTGTGGCACGGGAGTGCCCGAAGGCGATTTGGCGCAATGACGCGGTGCGGGATTCTCCCAGCTAAAAGATAAAGGATTCCGGATTGGCCGGCGGTATCGGCCTGCCACTACAATACCGTCTGACGTGAACAGGCTGCCCCGGCTGCCCTGCCGCAGGATGCCGCTCGATCGATGCTGTGAGGATCTATGTTCAAAGACATGTTCCGCATCGTGGATGGACCGAATGGAGAGCATCAGCTCTATGTCCATACTGACAGTCTCCTTTTGGCAATCCTGCTTGTCACTGCGCTGCTATTGGCGATTGTGCTGGCGAGCGTCGTCTGTTACTACATTACCCGCACGATTCTTCTGTGGGCCGTCGGCCGGCTCGCGCGTGGCGAGCATCGCAAATGGCTGCGCGCGGCCGAGCGGCGCAAGGTATTCCATCGGCTTGCGCCGATCGTGCCGGCCTACATCATCTATCTCTCGGCGCCGCTTCTGAAAGGGATCTCGTTCCCGGTCATATCTGTCATGGGTACGCCGGTCGCGGCGCTGGCGGCATGCTTCATCGTATTCGCGGCGCTACGGGCGGCCTTCGCCTTTCTCGCCAGTATCGAAGACCGCTACGGCCATTTTCCGCACGCGAGCGAGCGGCCGATCAAGAGCTTCCTGCAGATCGCCACGATCGTCCTGTATCTCGTGGCCTTTATTGCGATCGTGTCGCTGCTGCTGGATCGTTCTCCGACTTACTTTCTCACGGGCGTGAGCGCGATGACTGCGCTGCTCATTATCGTGTTTCGGGATTCGCTGCTGGGTTTCGTCGCGAGTATCCAGCTGGCTGCGTATGACATGTTGCGGATTGGCGACTGGATCGAGGTGCCCGGGTATGTTGCCGACGGCGTGGTGGTCGACATTTCGCTCAATACCATCAAGGTGCAGAACTTCGACAAGACCATCGTGACTTTGCCGAGTTATGTGCTATTGACCAACGGCGTCAAGAACTGGCGCGGCATGGTGGAATCGGGAGGGCGACGCGTGAGGCACGCCATTCCACTCGATGCCGACAGCGTCAGGTTTTCCGATGACAAGCTGCTTGACGACCTGACGCACTGCAAGGAATTGCTGATGCCAGTCAGCGCGGTGTGGAATGGTCAGCGGCTGACCAATCTCGGCATGTTGCGCATGTATATGGTCGGCTATTTCCGCCAGCACCCGGCGGTGCGGAGCGATATGCCCCTGGTGGTCCGGCATATGCAATCGACCAGCCAGGGTTTGCCGCTCGAGGTCCTTCTGTTTATCAATGACACGCAGTGGGAATCGTACGAGCAGATTCAATCGGACCTGTTCGATCACGTCTACGGCGTGCTGCCCGTATTCGGCTTGCGCGTCTGGCAGAAGCGCTAGCGCAAGTCACGGTGCGGCGCGCCGGGGCGGAGATCCGGGGCCGAGATTCGGGACGATTCGTCGGACGCATCCACGAATGCCAAGTGCCCTGACTTCGGGGGGGATGAGTCCCATCCCCCGGGGTGCAGGCGTGCGGTGATGCTCCCCTGAACCCTTGTGCGGCCTGTTGCAGGCTGCGGTTTATCTACTGCGGCCGCGCAGGATGCGCGACTGGATCATTCGCCGATGTGGCGCGTCAGGCGATGCTGGACAGGGTGCGGGCGCCATCGGAGTACGCATCCATGTTGCGCGCGCCGTCCGTGTAGGGGCTGCGCGGTTCCTGCACCGAGCGGGCACCGTCGGTATAGGGGCTACGCGGCTCCTGTACGGAGCGGGCGCCGTCGGTGAACGGGTCGCGCGCACCGTTGTGGCCCAGTCCGGCGGCCTGCGCACCGGCTGCTGCGGCGGCGAGGGCGAGGGCGAATACAAATCGCTTGGCGATGTTGCGGGTCATGATGAATTTCCTTAAAGGGTTGTGGTGTGAAAAGTGCTCCAGAGGGCGCCTTGTCGATGCGCGCCACCGGGTACGGGATGTATTTGAGTCGAGCGATGTATCGCGCCCGTAGTCCGAGAGCGCCATTCCTGTCAGGGTGCGTATCGGTGTGGCTGCGGGATACAAACGCGTACAAAAATCATGCGGAAAGGGCAGCGGCCGAGTGCCTGTCGCGTTGGATGGGCACGGCGAGGAGCAAGTCAGGTATCCCGGCAACCCGCCGTTTTCGGCATTCCGCCGAAAACGAGGGGCGGCACGGCGCGGCTGGTCCGACGCGTCAGGACGAATGCGAACCAGCCACGCCACCCATCACTTACGTGCGGACGCTCAGCACGACGTCGATGTTGCCGCGCGTGGCCTTCGAGTACGGGCACATTTCGTCGGCAGCGTGCGCGATCTTCTCGGCGACGTCTTGCGCCACGCCCGGCAGAGTGAGCTGGATCCGGGCCTGCAGGAAGTACTCGTTACCGGTCATGCCCAGGTCCACCTCGATATCGACGGCCGCGTCGTGCGGAACCTGTACCTTGGCCGACTTGGCAGCCAGCCCGACGGCGGCGGTGTAGCAAGCCGACCATGCGCCTGCGAACAGTTGCTCCGCGGTCGGATGCGACTGAACGCCGTCGAAGGAGTATTCAGGGCTGTTGGCGTTGCCGGGCGTCGTGAGATGGATATCGAGTTGCTCGTGCGAAGCGCCATCCTGGCGGCTTGCGGTCGTGTGGGTCTTGCCGGTGAACAGAACTTTCTGGATCTTGGACATGGAGGGTTTCCTTATGGTTTGGAGAGGTGCCTTTAAACTCGTACACGATTCAATCGCATGCGATGGAAAGCATGATGGTTCACGGACGAACCGAAGTCAAGGAGTTTTTTCGCGGCACCCTCAGATCCCGGTGAGGCGACTGATGTGACGTCCTCCATGCCGGCGTGGCGTTGCCTGCCCGTGTGGCATGGCGGTTACGATTAGCTCGCATCCGATGTATGCTGTCCCGATCAACGGACTTCGCCCAGCGAGAGGGATACCAATGAAATCGACAGCGAAGCGGGCCGATCCCGCAGACGTGAAACTGGCCGACTTCCTGTGCTTTGCGGTCTACTCGACCAATCTGGCATTCGGCAAGCTCTACCGGCCGATCCTCGATGAACTCGGCCTCACCTACACGCAGTACGTCACGATCATTGCGCTGTGGGAGCAGGACGATCAAACCGTCGGCGGCCTCGGGGAGACGCTCTTTCTGGAATCGAATACGCTCACGCCGATCCTCAAGAAGCTCGAGGCGATGGGCTATGTCGAGCGCATGCGCGACCCGGCCAACGAACGCCAGGTGCGGGTCAGCCTGACGAAGAGTGGGCGGCGCCTGCGTGAGAAGGCGTTCAGTGTCAACCTGATGGATGCCTGCGGCCTGACGCCACAGGGCTTCTCGAAGCTGCAGAAGGAGATCGTCACGCTGCGCGACAACCTCGTGAAGTCTGTGCGCAGCGAGGCGTGAACCGAAGCGGTCCTGACCTGACGCACGGCCACAGACAGCACGACTGGTAAAGCAAGAGGAGTGTGGCAACCCCGGCAACGACGCCGGGAATTTCTCCAGGCGCCTGCTTAATCCGGCTTGATGCCCGCTCGCGCGACGATCGGCTTCCAGCGTTGCTGTTCCTGCGCGATGAAACGGGCGAATTCCTCCGGCGTGCTGCCTGCCACGATGGCAGCGTCCGCGCTCAGCCGTTCGACCGACGACGGGCTACGGATCGCCTTGACCGTTGCGTCGCCAAGCTTGGCCGCAGCGGCGGGCGGCAGCGATGCGGGCGCGAGCAGCCCGTACCATTGCGTCATCTCGAAGCCCGGATAGCCTTGCTCCGCCACGGTCGGCACGTCCGGCAACTGCGGAATGCGCTGCGCGGTGCCGGTGGCGATACAACGCAGCTTGCCCGTCTTGATGAACTGAATGATCGCCGGAGCGCCCACGGCCGCCGCATCGAGGCGCCCGGAGAGAAGATCGGTGATCTGCGGACCGCTGCCGCGATAGGGCACGTGTGTAATGAACGTGCCCGTCGTGGCCTTGAGATACTCGAATGCCAGATGGCCGGCGCTGCCGTTGCCGGCGGAGCCATAGTTCAGCTTGCCCGGCTTGCTCTTGGCAAGTGCCACAAATTCCTTCAGGTTCTTGGCCGGCACGTCCGGATGAACCACGTACAGGCTGGGCACCTTGGAGAGCAGCGAGATCGCGCGGAAATCCTTGACCGGGTCGTAGGGAAGCTTGGGGAAAATGTAGGGATTGACGGCCAGCGTGCCGATATGGCCCAGGATCAGCGTGTGATTGTCATCCGCGCGCGCCACTTCCCCCATGGCGATATTGCCTGCACCACCCGGCTTGTTCTCCACGAACACCGACACGCCCAGCAACTTCGTCAGTTCGGCGGCCGTCGACCGCGCCACGATCTCGGAACTGCCGCCAGGTGCAAAGGGTACGACCAGCCGAATTGGCTTGCTCGGCCAGGCCTGGGCACGGACCAGCGATGGCGCCAGCGCACTGGCGCCCAGTGCGGCCGCGTATTTCAGCATGTCACGGCGGTTGGGATTGAACGGGGTCATGATCGTCTCCGGGAGTTGTGGTGTGGCGATGGGTGTGGCAATGGCGATGCGCGGACGCATCATTCAGGCTTGACGTTGCCGTCCTTGATGACCTTGCCCCACAGTTTTGTCTGGGTGTCGATATAGCGCGCGGCCTCGGCAGGCGGGGCGGCTACCACCTCGCCGCCCAGTTCGGTTACGCGCTGCCGGATCTCCGGGCTGTTCATGACCTTCTGCAAGGCGTCGGACAGCTTGGCGACGATGGGCTCCGGTGTTGCCGCGGGAAGAAATGCCGCGTTCCATTCATAGACTTCGTAGCCCGCCACGCCGGCCTCCTGCATGGTGGGCACGGTGGGCAGCGCGGCCGTGCGCGTGTGGCTGGTGACGGCCAGCGGCTTCAGCTTGCCGGCCTTGATGTGCTGCAGGCTGGAGGCCACGTTGGCAAAGAAGAGCGGCACCTGTCCGGCGATGACGTCGGTCATGGCCGGGCCGCCACCCTTGTACGGCACGTGCAGCAGGTCCACGCCGGCGCGCTGCTCGAACAACACCCCCGACAGATGCTGTGCGGAGCCATTGCCGGAAGACGCAAACGCGATGGAACCCGGCTTCTGCTTCGCCATGGCGAGAACGTCCTTGACGTTGCTGGCCGGGAAGGCCGACGTGGCGACCAGCACATTGGGATAGCGCGCCAGCACGCCGATTGCCTTGAAGGCCTTGCCGGGGTCGTAGGGCAGGCGCGGGTAGAGGCTGGGATTGACCGCGTAGGAGGACGCATCGACCATCAGCGTGTAGCCGTCGGGTGCCGCCTTGGCGACATAGGCCGCGCCGATTTGTCCGCCGGCCCCCGGGCGGTTCTCCACGATGACCGATTGCCCCAGCTCGCGTCCCAGGCCTGGCGCGATCAGCCGGGCCATCAGATCCGCGCCGCCGCCTGGCGGGTAGGTCACCACGATGGTGATGGTTCGCGTCGGCCACTGGGATGCGGACTCGGCGGCCTGCGCGAGGCCGGGTTGCAGCACGAGGCTCGCCACACCGGCAGCCGCCGCCATTGTTTTCAGGGAATGCATGAGGTTATCTCCGTGGATCCTGTCCGGTTATCGAAGGTCGGCGGTATAGCGGAATGCGAAGGCGTCGCCGCGAGTCAGTCGGTATTCGACGCAGTTTCCCTGGAGGTCGAAGGCCTGCCGTGTGACCAGCGCGCAAGGGTGCCCATCGGGCAAATCGAGCCGCTCCGCCTCGTCGGTGGCGAGCAGGCGGAAGGTCACCTCGTCGACCGCGCGATGGACGGTGATGCCGCATTGGCGGGCCAGCAGCGGATAGAGCAGCTCGCCCCACTCCGCCACGGGCAGGGCTTGCAGCGCCTCGCAACGCGGCAGCGGCAGCCAGATGGACTCGAGCAGGCGCGGCCGCTCATCCAGCCAGCGGCGCCGCGAGATCGCCAGGCCCCGCGCGCCGGCCGCCAGCCCGAACCTCGCCGCCAGGCCCTTGTCGAGCCGTACACTGCGGCATGACAGGATTTCCGAGCGCGGGATGACCGTCGCGCCGGCCTGGGTGGGGTCCGTATGGGCCGCCGTCGCATCGCTATCAGACCGGAAGCGGAAGAACCGCATCATGCTGGCCCCGGCGAGGCCCGTGCGCACGAAGGTCCCTTTGCCTTGCACGCGTTCCAGCAAGCCGTCCTGGACCAGCACGGCAATGGCCTGCCGGATGGTCCCGAGCGCGATGCCGAATTCGCTGGCCAGGGCGCTTTCCGCCGGGATCGCCTTGCCGGGCGACCAGGTGCCTGACACGATCTTCTGCTGCAATTGCGCCGCAATCTGGCCGTAGCGACTCAGCCCTGCAGGGGTTGATGGCGCCTGAAGCAAGTCGTTGTCGCGCATCTGGACTCCGTGTTAGATTCAGCTCCTATAGAGGACTAGATTACCCGGTGAGGCCGTCGTTGCCATATCCGGGCTTACCCGCAGCAGGGAAAGGGGCCGACCATGACTCAGAAAGCACTGCCGGTGGTGGATTGCCACTTCCACGTGTTCGATGCGGACGTCGCCGTGGCGTCGGCGCGCTACCGGCCGCCGTACGCGGCGCGCCTGGAGGACTGGCGCGGCTTTGCCGCCTCGATCGGTGACGCCTATGGCGTGGTGGTCCAGACCAGCTTCCTCGGCACGGACAATTCGGCGCTGCTTGCCGCACTGGGCTCCATGCCGGAGCGGCTGAGAGGCGTCGCCGTGGTCGACCCGACGGTCGCCGATGCGGAACTGGCCACCCTGCACGCCGCGGGCGTCAGGGGTATCCGGCTGAACCTGTATGGGGATGCCGACTGGCAGCGCATTGGCACCGCACCCTGGCGCACGCTGTTTGCAAGGATTGGCGCGCTGGGGTGGCACGTCGAGCTGCACACCGGCAATGGCGAGGGCGCCGCCGTACTGGCGACACTCGATACGGCACTGGGCCAGCTCCCGGTGCCGGTCGTGCTGGACCACTTTGGCCGGCCGGGCGCCGCCGGCATTGACGATGCAGTGTTTGACATGGCCGGGGCAGTGCAGCAGCGCCGGCAGCTATGGGTGAAGATCAGCGCACCGTACCGGCTCCCCGCCGGGCTGGACTGGCGGGCAATCGCGGAGAAGTGGGTGGAGGTCGCAGGCCAGGACCGGCTGATCCTCGGGAGCGACTGGCCATGGACCAACCATGAGTCGTCCACGCGCGCGGACGAGTGCCGGGCGCTCTTCAGTTGGCCGGACGCGCCGCGCGCGGACCACCGGGCCACGCCACGCGGCACGTTTGCCGATGCCTTGCGATGGGAGAACGCGGCCGCTCTTTACGGCTTCCGCATCGGGCGACGCTGACGGCCAGCAGCGGCGCCTGTCGTTGCGTGCCGGCGCATATCGGCGCATATCGGCGCATATCGGCGCGTGTCGCGTCGAACGCGTGAAGCGATGGATGCCTTCCACACCAGGGGCAATTCGGGCGACATGCCTATCATGGAAGCTGCGGCGGCATGCGGACGAGGCTCGACCTTGTCGATTACCTTGCGGCGGCGCAGCAAACGATGTGGCGGCATAAGTTGCGGCATCGGCACGGCAGGGCGACACTAGCTGGTGGCATGGGGGCGAAGAATGACGAACGATCCCCGTCCACGATGCGCCCGCAGTGTCACGGAATCGGGAGGAGAACATGAAGATTCGGGTCATTCTTGCCGACGATCACCCGCTGATCATCTTTGGCGTCAAGCAAACGCTGGCGACCATGATGGGCGTCGAGGTGGTGGCGGAAGCGTCGAACTCCCGACAGCTCATGGAAAAGCTGGAGACCGTGCCGACCGATGTGCTGATCACGGATTTTTCCATGCCGATGGAGAATAGTCCGGACGGGTTGGTCATGTTGAACGCCATCCGCGTCAAGCAGCCGGGCGTCAAGGTCCTGGTGCTGACCATGCTCGAGAATCCCGGCTTGCTGGTCAGCATGCGAGATTCCGGCGTGCGCGGCATCCTGAACAAGCGCGACGATATTTCGGAGCTGCCCGCCGCAGTGCTTGCCGCCTATCAGGGACGCACGTTTTTCGGCACGGCGGTACGTCGGGAAATCGAACAGGCGGAGTCGGGCGTCGTCAGTAGCAATCCGGAGCGCTCGCTGAGCCCGCGGGAACTCGAGGTGGTTCGGCTCTACGTCAACGGCATGACGATGACGGAAGTGGCGCGCCACCTGCATCGCAGCGTGAATACCGTCAGCACGCAGAAGGGCAGCGCCATGCGCAAGCTGGGGCTGTCGAGCGATGCCGCGCTGTTCGACTATGCCGTAGAGCACGGCATGCGCGGCTAGGAGGTTGCTTCAAAAAGATCCTGGCGTCGTTGCGCGGCCTTGCCGTACCACTTGTACTGTCTGCGGCCGCGCGTCTAGCCAGGACCGCTTCGCTTCATTTTGAAACAACCTCCCAAACAAGCGCTGTTCGCGGGACCACAAGTTGCAGCATGCCCCACCCGACACCTACTATGCTGTCATGGCACAGGCAAGGAGGCCATATGTCGTCAGAATCCCGCGTTGGGTGCGCAGTGCGTGGCGGCGTCGTCGCCATCGGCATGGCGAGTCTTGTGGTTTCCTGTGCGTCGATCAACACGACGGTGCCGCCTGAACTCCGGCCCGCCGATGCCGGCCGGACGGTGGCCGTCATGCACGCGATCGGGGTGCAGATCTACGTGTGCAAGCGGGCGCCGGATGGTCGCTTGCTGTGGACGTTCAAGGCGCCGGAGGCAACCCTGCGCGATGAGGCCACCAGAGTGGTCATCAAGCACTACGCCGGGCCGACCTGGGAGGCGCCGGACGGCAGCAAGGTGACCGGCAAGGTGTTGCAGCAAGCGGCCAATACACGAGATCCGAATAGCATTCCGCTCTTGCTATTGCAGGCAACGAGCACTGGCGGCGCGGGCTTGTTCAGGTCTGTGCGCTACGTGCAGCGCTTGAATACGCAAGGCGGCCTGGCGCTCCCGCCGACGTGCACGCAGGAGGGGCAGGAGGATCGCATGCCCTATCAGGCCGACTACGTGTTCATCGAATAGCCCAAGTCTCGAATCGTGCCAGCGACGGCGGCGTCCCTGGCACGCTGCGCGCTCACGCGGATATCGGCGGCATCGTCTGTTGCATCGACTCCCGCTGGTTGAAGGCAGCAAACCATTGCGCGAGCCTGGGCGCTTCCGTCCGCCAGTTCCTTTCCGCAAACCGGAAATCCAGATAGCCCAGCGCGCACGCGATGGCGATATGCCCCAGCGTGACGGGCGTGCCGCCCAGCGATGCCGCGTCGCCATCGAGCATGGCCAGCGTGGCGACGGATTTCGCATCCCACGCCGCCAGGATCTCGGGCGATTGTTGTGCCGCCGGGCGCAACCGCTCGTTCCGCCACAGCACCAGCAGATCGGTCAGCCCGTGCCCTATCCCGTGCCAGCGCAGCGCCTGCAACCGTGCGGTGCGGTCGGCGGGTGCCAACGCGGAGTCGCTCGCCAGGTGTTCGCAGATCAGCGTGGAGTCCGTCAGCACGCTGCCATCCGCCAGCACCAGCGTCGGGATCTTGTTCAGGGGATTGGCGCGCATGACGCCGTCGTTGCATCCGGTCATGGCGACGACGGCATCGATCCGATGGACGTCCATGGCCAGACCGAGCTCATGCAGGGTCACCATGACACGCCGCACGAACGGCGAGCGCGGCGACCAGTAGAGGTTCATCCGGCCCGCGACCGGTTCCGGCGACGAGGTGGGGGGCGTCAGTGTCGGCATGTCATTCTCCATGGATGTTGTGGTCCTTGACGACGCGGCCCCATTTGGCGGCGTCCGCGCGAATCAGGCTGGCGAATTCGGCGGCGCTCCCCGGCGCGGGCACCAGTCCGAGCTGCTCCAGGTTCTTGCGCACCTCGGGGGTGCCGAGCGTGCGGCGCAGCGCCTCGTTCACGCGCTTCACCACATCGGGCGGCGTGCCGGCCGGGCCCATCATGCCGTACCAGTTGCTGGCTTCCACGTTGGCAATGCCGAGTTCGCCGAGCGTCGGCACGTCCGGCAGGAATGACAGTCGTTTGGGCGCAGCCACGCCGATGGGCTTCAGACGCTTGCTGGTGATGAAGGGCATGAGGCCGGATGCATCGCCGAAGAACGCATCGACCTGGCCACCAAGCGTATCGGTGATGGCCGGCGCGGCGCCCTTGTAGGCGACGTGCAGGAAGTTGACGCGCGTCGCGACCTTGAACAGTTCAATCGTCATATGCGGCATGCTGCCGACGCCCGTGGAGGCCAGGCTGGGTGGCTTGGCCGCCTGCTGGGCCTGCTTGACGAAGGCGGCGGCGGTGGCGACCGGTGCATCGGGTTTGACCACGAGGACTTCCGGCGTATTCACGACCATCGAGATCGGCGTCAGGTCCTTCTGCGGGTTGTAGGGCAGGCTGGCATAGAGCGACGGGTTGATCACGATGGCGCCGGCGCTGGTCAGGAACAGCACGGAGCCGTCGGTCGGCGATTTGGCAACGAAGCTCGCGGCGATGGCGCCATTCGCGCCCGGGCGATTGTCGATGACAACGGTCTGCTGGAGTTCCTGTTCCAGCTGGCGCGAGATGGCGCGGGCCAGCGTATCCGCGGGGCCGCCTGCCGGAAACGCGACCACCAGCCGGATGACCGGCGCGGCGTGGGCGAGGGAGGTGAATGCCAGCGACATCAGTGCCGCGGCAAGAAACGGGGTGCGCCATCGGTTAAGCAAGGTGGTCTCCTGATTGGTGGTTGCAAGGGACGGCCGCGCGCGTCCGCGCTGGCCGCCACGCCGGTGATTGCAGCGCGGGGCAGGCGCGGAGCAGCGCGTGGGTTGGGCCTAGCCGCCGGCCGCGCCCTGGGTGTTGACGTATAGCGAGTAGATCGACGTGCACGACGCCATGAACAGGCGATTGCGGTGGCGTCCGCCGAAGCAGAGATTGGCGCAGCGCTCGGGCAGCGAGATATGGCCAATCGCCTCGCCTTGCGGAGAAAACACGCGCACGCCATCGAGCTCCGGCGTGCCCATGCCCCAGCCGCACCACAGGTTTCCGTCCACATCGACGCGAAAGCCATCCGGCGTGCCGGGGCCGGCGTCCACCAGCACGCGCGATTCCGTCAGCCGGCTGCCGCTGGTGTCCACGCTGAACGCCCGGATGCGCCGTGGCCGCGCGCGCGACTCGATCACGTAGAGCGTGCGTTCGTCGGGCGAGAAGGCCAGGCCGTTGGGACCGCTGATGTCGTCGGCCACCACGGTCGCGGTGCCGGTATTCGGATCCAGCCGATAGACGCGCTCCGGCAGTTCGGCCTCGGCGCGCTCGCCCTGGTAGTAGCCGGCAATCCCGAAGGGCGGATCGGTAAACCAGATCGAACCGTCGGACTTGACCACCACGTCATTGGGCGAATTGAGGCGCTTGCCTTCGAAGCGATCCATCAGCACCGTGATGCTGCCGTCGTACTCGGTGCGGGTAATGCGGCGTCCGCCGTGCTCGCACGTGATCAGCCGGCCCTGACGGTCGCGCGTATTGCCGTTGGCGTGATCGGAAGGCCCACGGAACACGCTGACCGCACCGGTCTCTTCTTCCCACTTCATGATGCGGTTGTTGGGGATGTCGCTCCACAGCAGGTAGCGGCCATCGCCAAACCAGACCGGGCCTTCATTCCAGCGGCCACCGGTGGCAATGCGCTCGACGGCGGCCAGAACCAGCCTGTATTTCTCGAATTTCGGTTGCAGCACCTGGACGGCCTCGTCCGGGTAGCGGCGAATCGGCATGCGGTCGCTGAGATCCACGATGCGGGCTCCTTTCTTCAGGCGTACAGGCGTGCGGGGTTATTCACCAGCACGGCGTCGGTGGTAGCGGCGTCGCCGCACAGGGCACGGATCCACGCCAGCAGCCAGGATTCGTTCGGACGCGGGTACTGGATGTTCGGATGCGGCCAGTCGGTGCCCCAGATCGCGCGCGCCGGGGCGATGTCGAGCAGCCGCCGCGCCACCCGCACGGCGGCGGGATAGGGCACGATGCCGTCGGTGATGCGATCCGGGCCGGACAGCTTGATCCACAGGTGCGGCAGCGCCAGGAATTCCTCCAGCGCGGCGAAGGCGGGGTAGGAAATCCCGTCGCTGGCGTTGACGCGCGCCATGTGGTCGATCACGAGCGGAATATTGAGCGGCGCCAGCGCCCAGAGGGCGTTGACCACATCCGGCAATTGCCCGTGCAGCAGCGCGTGCCAGCCATAGGGGCGGATACGTTCGAGCACGGCGCGCATGCGGCCCGGATCGGCCGGGCCGCCGAGATGGGACATCAGGCCAAGGCGGATGCCGCGTACGCCGCGCGCGTGCATATCGGCCAGTCGCGCTTCGTCAATCTCGGGATCGATGGTGGCAATGCCACGGTAGGTGCCATGGCTGTCGTCGAGCGCGGCGAGCAGTGCGTCGTGGTCATCGCCATAGCACGCACCCTGCACGATGACGCCGTGGGCAATGCCCAGCGCCGCATGCAACGCGCGGATCTCGCTGAACGGCGCCGCCGGTGGCGCGTAGATGGGATCGGGCGGCAGCGGGAATCTCGCGTACGGGCCGAAGATATGGAAATGGCAATCCCAGATGCCGGACGCGCCGGTGGTATCGACTTGCATGGTGGTCGGTTGTCGGTGTCAGTCGGAGCGTGCGCCGGTTTCCTTGACCACGCGCGTCCAGCGCGCGTATTCGGTCCGGATCAGCTTGCCGTAGTCGGCGGGTGTGCCGCCGGTCGGCTCCGCGCCCTGGGCGTGCAGCGCGGCGAGGGTTTCGGGGTCTTTCAGCAAGGCCGCCACCTCCTGGTTGATCCGCGTGGCGATGGCCGACGGCAGACCGCGCGGCGCGACGATGCCTTGCCACGTGCCGGAATCGAAGCCGGGCGTGATGGTCTCCGCCAGCGTCGGCGTATCGGGCAGCACGGAGACACGCCGTTGCGTCGTGGCGGCAATCGCGCGCAGCTTGCCGTCCTTGATGAACGGCAGCACGGCATTGAGGCTGCCGGACATCATGAAGTCCAGCCGGCCCGACAGCAGGTCCGGCAGTGCCGCCGCATTGCCCTTGTAGGGAATGTGATTGAACTGCGTGCCGGTGCGGGCCGCGAACAGCACGCTGGTCAGGTGGTCGATCGTGCCGTTGCCGGACGACCCGAAGTTCAACTGGCCCGGCCTGGCCTTGAGCAACGCCAGAAAGTCCTGCGGCGTCCTGGCCGGCGACGCGGCATTGACGATCACGACCAGCGGCACCGTGGCGACATAGGCCACCGGCGTGAAGATCTCGGTGGGATTCAGCGCAGGCTTCTGGAACAGCGCGGGCGAGATGGCGATCGACGAGCTGTTGTAGAGCAGCGTATAGCCGTCGGCCGGCGATTTCGCGACTTGTTCCGAGGCGATGTTGCCGCCGGCACCCGGACGGTTCTCCACCACCACCTGCTGGCCCAGGCGGTCGCCCAGCTTGCGGGCGATGACGCGCGCGATGATGTCCGTGGGGCCGCCCGGCGAGAACGCCACCACCAGACGGACCGGCTTGTCAGGATAGGCGGCGGCGCGCGCGACGGCGGGCAGGCCCGCGCCGGCCGCCAGCACGGCCATCTGGGCCATCAGGGCCATCACGGCCCTCGTAAGGCCACGTCGGCCCGGGCGGGCCGTGGATGTCTTGAATGCCATGGCGGCGTTGTCTCCCCTGTGTGTTTTATCGGTGCGGCCTGTGGTCAGCGGCAGCTCAGTCGCAGCGCACGCTCATGCCGCCGTCGACGATGATCTCCGTGCCGGTGACGAAGCGCGCTTCGTCAGAGGCCAGAAACAGCGCCGCGTTGGCGGTGTCGCGTCCGTCGCCCATGAAGCCGAGCGGAATGCGGGCTTGGCGCTGGGCCAGCAGCGCGTCGACGTTGCCGCCCGCGCGCTGGCCCGCCAGACGTGCTTCCACCATCGGCGTATGCATCTGGCCCGGAATCACGGTGTTCACGCGGATGTTCTTCTTGGCGTATTCCACCGCGACCACGCGCGAGAACTGGATCACGGCTGCCTTGGCCGATGCATAGCCGACCTGGGCCGCTCCGGTCCAGCGGATGCCGGACGTCGACGCCGTATTGACGATGGCCCCGCCGCCTTGCGCTTCCATATACGGCAACACGGACTTGCACGTCAGGAAGACGCTCTTCAGGTTGAAGTCCAGTTGCGCGTCCCAGATTTCCTCGCTGAGATCCACCGGACCGCCCTTGGCGGAACCCCCGACATTGTTGACGAGGATGTCGACACGGCCGAAGCGCGCGACGCAGGCTTCGGCCATCGCGGCCACGGCCTTCGCGTCGGTGACGTCGCAGGTGTAGGGCTCCACTTCGCCCTGCACGCCGCGCACGCGGGCCAGCGTTTCTTCCATGGCGGCGGCATGCTTGTCGACGGCGAAGATCTTCGCGCCTTCCTCCGCAAAGCGCACGGCCACGGCGCGGCCGTTACCCCAGCCCGGGCCCACGCAGCCCGCGCCGGTCACGATGACAACTTTTCCGTCGAGTCTTCTGGACGACATGTTTCTATTCCTTCAGCTTGAGAGTCAGAGTGCGACGAGTTCCGGCGCCGTGCCTTCGGGCGGCACCACTTCGAAGGCGTTGATGGTCATGGAAATCAGCGTGTAGTAGCCGGCCAGGCCGACGAGGTCAACCACGCTGTCCTGCCCGAGCACGGCGACGGCGCGCTGGTAGAGCGCATCGGGGATCTTGCGGGTGGCGTCCAGGCTCTGCATCACGGCGTGGACGACGGCTTCGTCTTCGTGCGCAAAGCGCGGCATCTGGCCGGTGCGGATCGCCTCGACCACATCGGCGTCAACGCCGGCCTTCAGTGCCAGTGGTTTGTGCGCAAACCATTCGTATTCGGCGCTCCAGGCGCGCGCCATGCAGAGAATGGCGAGCTCCGACAGCCGGGGCGACAGCGACGAGTCGTAGCGGCAATACTGGCCCAGCGCCTGCGCGGTGGCCGCCAGTTGCGGCCGTTGCAGCCAGACCGCCAGCGGTCCGCGCACGCCGCCACGGGGGCCGGCGGCGATGGTGTCGTAGACGGTGCGCTGGGCGGGCGTCATGGCCTCCACGGCCAGGGCGGGAATACGGGGCATCAGCCTGTCTCCAATCTTTGTTATGGGTGCGGTGTCATGCTGCGTCGCAGCGTGGCCACTCCACGAATGCAGCCATTGTGCGGACGGTGCGTTTGTAGCGTCCAATATATTTTTTGGAACAGACTCATTCCAAACTAGAATTACTGGCTGCGCCGTGGCTGACGGCGTTTTCAACCGGAGCGCCCGATGGAAATCCGAGAACTGCGCATGTTCGTGGCCCTGGCCGAGGAGCTGCACTTTGGCCGTGCGGCGGAGCGCCTGCGCATTTCGCAGCCGCCATTGACCAAGCACATCCAGCAACTCGAAGCACGGCTGGGCGTGATGCTGTTCGACCGCAACAAACGCAGCGTGCGCCTGACACCGGCCGGCGCGGCGCTGGTGCAAGAGGCGCGCCGTATCCTGAACCAGGCGGAAGTCGCCATACAGGTCGTACGCCGGGCGGAGCAGGGCGAAACGGGCACGCTGCGCATCGGATTCGTCGCGGCGGTGGTCTATATCGGTATCGAGAAGCTGTTTGCGCGGCTGCACCGCGAGCTGGCGGGCGTGGACACCGTCTGGGAAGAGATGGGGTCCTCGGAGCAGGTGGAGGCGCTGCGCAACGACCGCATCGACCTGGGCTTTGCGCAGGTGCCGATGGGCGTGGGCGAGATGTCGGCGCATCAGGTGGCGCGCGTGCCGCTGGCGGCGGCACTCCCGGCGGACCATCCGCTGGCCGGCCGGTCAAGGATCGATCCCGCCGCGCTGGCCGACGAGCCGTTTATCGTGATTCCGCGCGAGAGCGCCCCCGGATACTTCGACCTGACCGCGGCCACCTGCCTGCAGGCGGGCTTCAGTCCGAATTTTCGCCACTATGCCAAGCACCTGCTGTCGGTGGTCAGCCTGGTGGCGCTCGGGCGCGGGGTAGCACTGGTGCCGCGCACGCTGGCGGTGGCGGCGATTCCGGGCGTGGTGCTCAAGCCGCTGACGGGCGCCCCGGCGCACGCGCAGTATTCGGCGATCTGGCATCCGGGCAATCCGTCGCCAGTGCTGGCGCGAGCGCTGAAACTGCTCGGCGTTCCATAGGAGGTTGTTTCAAAAAGATCCTGGCGTCGTTGCCGGGTTTGCTACACCCGCTTGCCGTACCACTTGTGCTGTGTCTGCGGCCGCACCCTTGCAGGGCGCGCATGCGCCAGCAGGCGCATGCCCACATACCGTTAAAGCAGGCGGATCACATGCGATCCGAAGCCCCTGCTTCGCCCTAGCCAGGACCGCTTCGCTTCATTTTGAAACAACCTCCAATTCCCTACGACATGAGATCAGATGATCGTGTCCACCACGCCGCCATCCACGCGCAGCGCCGCGCCCGTCGTGGCCGATGCCTGCTTCGAGCACGCGTAGACGACCATATTGGCGACTTCCTCCACCGTCGCCGCGCGCTGGATGAGCGACGAGCTGCGATGCGCCTTGACGAAGTCGGCGGCCACGTCTTCCGCGCTCTTGCCCGTCTTCGCAATCTCGTCCTTCAGCATGGCCTCCACGCCTTCGGACAGCGTCGGGCCCGGCAATACCGCATTCACCGTGACCCCCGTGCCCGCCAGTCGCTTGGCCAGCCCGCGCGAGACCGCCAGTTGCGCGGTCTTGCTGAAGCCGTAGTGGATCATCTCCACCGGGATGTTGATGGCGGACTCGGAGGCGATGAACACGATGCGTCCCCATTTGCGGTCGACCATGCCCTTTGCATAGTCGCGGGACAGTCGCACGCCGGTCAGCACATTGGTTTCAAAAAAGCGCGTCCACTCGCTGTCCGGCGTGTCGAAGAAGTCCTGCGGCTGAAAGATGCCAAGGTTGTTGACGAGGATGTCGATGGCCGGATGGGCCTTGATCAACTGGGCGCAGACGGCCGCGTCGACGAGGTCGCCGGCAAAGCCCTCGACCTGTGCGGCAGGCACCGCCGATTTCAGCGCGGCCACGGCCTTTTCCACGCTCGCCGTGCTACGGCCGTTGACGATGACGCGGGCGCCGGTTTCGGCCAGGCCCTTGGCCGTGGCAAAGCCGATGCCGGCGGTGGAACCCGTGACAAGCGCGGTCTTGCCGGACAGATCAATCTTCATGATGACTCCAGGATGGACAGGGAATGCCCCGCAGGGCAACCCGTCAAGTGTATGAACTGACCGGCGAAGCGCCAAGCCGCGCGAATGAAATGATGTGTTCGGGATTTTTGATGAACTTGTCTCGCCTTAGTCACGTCCGCCGTGTTGTGTCGGCGGGAGCGCCGGGTCGCCGGTGCCGCCCGTGCCGATGAACTTGGCGCGCGGACGCATCATGAACCCCTGCGTGCGTTGCTCCAGTGCGTGCGCGATCCATCCTGCCGATCGGCTCAGGATCCAGAGTCCGGATGCACCACCAGCGGGCAGCCCGAGCGCACGGGCCAGCACTGCCAGGGCGACCGCGATGCCGGGCATGACGCCATCCTCGCGTGCCAGCCGCAGGAATGCGAGCAGCTCGGGCGTCTTGGGGTCGGCCGGCGGCAGGTCGGCCGCGAGCGCCAGCAGGTAGTCCGCCCGCGGATCGCCGCGCGGATAGAGCGGATGGTTGAAGCCAAACAACGTAGTGCCCCGATGCCGCACGAGCGCCAGCATGTCCTTCTGGTTGCGGCGCGTGAGTGGCGTGAAGACCTTGTCATCGATGGCTGCCGTCGCGGCGACGGTGGTCGATCCCGCATGGGCGCACAGCGCCGCGGCCACGCAGCAGAAGAGGTCGCTCTCGGTGGAGGCCGTGATCCGCGAGACAAACGACGCGGCGGCCAGTTCGTGGTCGGCCAGCACGATCAGGGTCTGGTTCACGGTGGACAACGCCTGGGCCGATGCGTCGATGCGCGCGGCCCGCAGCACCAGTGCGGCGATGGTCTCGTCGTCCTTCCGGGCGATGAACTTCCGCTGCGGGCCCAGCCCGCCAAAGCATCCCGCCAGCGTCTGCACGATGCGCCGCGCGTGCTCGCCGCTGGCGGCGCTGAGCTCATCCTGCCCGCGCGATTGCATGCCGAGCCACAGCACGGCAGTTGCCAGCACCTTGCTGAGGTCGGCCGTCTCCAGCGTCCTGCATTCGGCATCCAGGCGCCGCTTCACGTCCGCCGGGGTGTCGATGGACGGCCATGCATCCATCGCCGGTTGCCAGCCACCGGTCATCAGCAGATGGACGACGGCTTCGAACGACACGCCGGACCGCGCCAGGTCGAGGGCGCTGCGATGCCGATAAGTGGGACCGTTCGCGTCGATGTAGGTGATGCCCGTGCTGATCACGGGCATCCCCCAGCGCATCGATCCAGCCGCGGCGTCCTCGCGCTTCAGCAGGCCGCGATGGCGGGTGGAGAGCCGCTCCACGTCCTCGCGCAGGTACAGGCTGTTTCGCCCATCGGGACTGCGCACGCGCCGCAACAGGCCACGGCTGACGTAGGCGTACAGCGTGGCCGGCTTGATGCCGAGTGCCTCGACAACCGCCTTGCGGTCGAGATAGTCAGGGAAAGTCATGAGGAGATTGATCCTGGAAATCAATATTGCGCAACATCCATGACCATCATAGAGTCAATCCACCCCCTCGCAAACCGATGTCGGAGAAACGCACCATGCTTCGCTTTACCGGGCCATGCAGTTGGCCGCGCCGGCTGGCGCTGATGTGGATGGCGGGTGCCGCGCTGGCAACAGGCGTCGCCCGCATGGCACACGCCACGGACAGCACCGCCGACTATCCGAACCGTCCGGTGATGATCGTGGTGCCGTTTCCGCCGGGCGGCAGCCCGGACCAGCTGGCGCGCATCCTGAGCCAGCAACTGGGCACGCTCTGGGGCAAGCCGGTGGTGGTGGAAAACCGTCCCGGCGCGGGTGGCAACATCGCCGGCGGCGTGGTGGCGAGGGCCAGGCCGGACGGCTACACGTTGCTCATGGGCACCGACGGTCCGCTGGCGATCAATCCGTCGCTCTATGCGCACATGCCCTACGACGCGCAGCGGGATTTCGTGCCGATCGGCATGGCGGCCACGGTGGATTTCGTGCTGGTGGCGGACCCGACGCTACCGGCGCGCAACATCGGCGACTTCATCCGGCTGGCGCGCACGCAGCAGCCGGCCATGACCTACGGGTCCAGCGGTATCGGCAGCCAGCATCACCTGGGCATGGAACTGTTCCGGACCGACGCTCGGTTGGAGATGAAGCACGTGCCGTACAAGGGCGTGTCCCAGGCGTTGGCGGATGTGATGGGCGGGCACGTGTCGGTAATGTTCGCGGCAGTGCCGGCCGCCGCGCCCCTGATGCGCACGCAGAAGGTGCGTGCCATTGCGGTGACCGGGCCGCAGCGTTCGGCGATGCTGCCGGATGTCCCGACGGTCCGGGAATCCGGCATCGCCAGCCTGAAGGATTTCGAGCTGCGTGCGTGGTTCGGGCTGCTGGCACCTGTGCAGACGCCGGCACCGCTGGTCGCCAGGCTGAACGCCGATCTCAACAAGGTGCTGGCAAAGCCGGAGGTTCGCGCGCTGCTGGAGAAGAATGGATTTGGCGTCGTACAGGGCTCGCCGGAGACGTTCGGGCGCTTCATCCAGTCGGAACAGTCGCGCTGGGCGACTGTCGTGCACGCCAGTGGCGCGCGAGCCGAATAACATGCTCGGAGACGATATGCATCAGGTAGTGGAAGGGACGGCCAACACCATCATCGCCAATGCGCCGGCCAATGAGGTGACCTGGCACGTGGACGACGTGCCGTGGACGCCGCTGACGGGTCTGTTCATCCAGAAGGCTGGCTACAAGACGGTGATTCCGCCGGAGTTCACCAGCAACGCATACAGCATCGAGCTGACCACCGTGGGCCCGGGCGGCTCGTCGCCGACGCATGTGGAACCGTGGGCGCATGTGTTCTACGTGCTGTCCGGATACGGCGAGGTCACAGTCGGGGACGAGGTCAAGCCGGTGCGCGCGGGTTCCGTCAGCCCGATCTCGGCGGGTCAGCCGCATTCGTTCCGGACGCTCGGCGACACGCCGCTGGAAATGCTGGTCATCTACCATCCGCCGCGCAAGCGCGTGCCACCGACCGACAAGCTGCGCGTGCGCGTACACGCCTTGCGCGAGGAAGCGGATGGCGTGGTCAGCGTGGAACTGAGATCGCCGGATGGCGCCGACCTGCCACCGTTCGAGCCGGGCGCGCATATCGACCTGCACCTGCCGAACGGCCTGGTGCGCAGCTATTCGCTGTGCGGGACGACACCGGGCCACTATCGCATCGGCGTGCTGAAGGACCGCGCCAGCCGGGGTGGATCGGCCTACGTGCACGATCAAATGCGTGTCGGCACGTCGATCGAGATCTCGCGTCCGCGCAACCACTTTCCGTTGCAGGAAGCGGCGGCGCATTCCGTGTTGATTGCGGGCGGGATCGGCATCACGCCGATCCTGAGCATGCTGCGGCGGCTGCGCCAGCTCGGCCGGTCCGCGGAGTTGATCTACGCGGCGAGATCGCGGGCAGAAGCGGCATTTGTGGCCGAAGTCGAAGCCATCGGCGTGGCCGTGACGTGGCACTTCGATGACGAGCAAGGCGGTCCGCCCGACTTGCGGCAGATGTTGCAGGCGCGGCCAGCCGATGCGCACTTCTATGCGTGCGGCCCGGCACCGATGCTGGATGCCTTCGAGTCGCACTGCGCGGCGCTGGCGTACTCGCATGTCCATGTCGAGCGGTTCTCGGCGCCCGGCCAGCCCGCCGCCGATGCGCGGCAAGCGTTTCAGGTCACGCTGGCGCGGTCGGGCCGGACTATCGACATCCGACCTGATCGCTCGATCCTCGATACGCTGCTCGATGCCGGCGTCGAAGTCCCGTACGGGTGCAAGGCCGGCAACTGTGGCGCATGCAGGACGCGGGTGCTGCGCGGCGATCCGGACCACCGCGATACCGTGCTGACCCCCGCCGAACGCGCCGCCGGCAACGTCATGACGTTGTGCGTGTCCGGTTGCCGAAGCGAGGCGCTGGCGCTGGACCTGTAAGGGCGGAGCGCATGCCGTACATCAGGCACCACGCGTGCGTGCGATGTGCCTGAAAGGAAGCCGGTTGATCCATCGTTAATCTCCCGCAGCGTCAACGCCACGGCCGTATGAAGCCTCGTGACATACAGTCCTTACACATTCTTACAGCAAGTCAAGGGCAACTTGTCTAGCCTTGAAACCACTCCGGATCGCAGTGCAACATGATGCGCGCCGGGGTTTCAATGGCGTTCGCGCCTCGCTGTATCCGTCCGCGTGCCTTTGCCTCGGCAAGGCGCGCTGGCAACTCAAAGGACCGGTTTACCCGGCCCACACAAGCCTGTCCTGGCGCGCCTGAACGGCCTGGGACAACGGCTCATAAGAAATAGCTTGGGGGACGATGACTCTGCGCGTCTGTGCGGGCCTGCGCTCGCGCAGCGGGGAGAGCCTTTGTCTTCGCAACCGCGTTTCGCCGTGGCGATTGTGACCGACACACCTTGATGGCGGGAGGATGTCATGAACAACAAGCTCGACAACAAGCCCTCGTTACCTGGGCCGACGCATCGGCCCAGGCAGGACGAGCCTCTGGTGCGGCAACGCCGTGAACTCAGCCTGCGCCCGCTGTGGCAGCTTGCCCCGCGTCTGGTCAGTTACGGCATGGTGGCCTTCGTCATCTGGGTCATCCTGTCCGTGATGTTCCCGCCCGTGTTCACGCGGTCGTCCGAACGTGCCGTCGTCAACAGTCCTGTCAACCTCGTCACCACGCCGGTCGAGGGCATCGTCATGAAGCAGGTGGTGGCTGTGGGCGCCGCGTTCAAGACGGGCCAGCCGCTGATGGCGCTACAGAACCCCAACATCGATCGTGCGCTGCTGATGGAGCTGACGGGCAAGCAGCTCGACAACCAGAAGCGCTACGAGGCCGCCAAGGCCAAGCTGGAAGGCAGCCAGGCGCGGCTGGCGTCCACCAATGAAGATATCAGGCGCTACCAGGCCGCCGCACAGCGCGAGCATGCCGTCAAGGTCAAGGGCATCGAGGCGCGACTCGCCGTGGCCAGGCAGCAGATCGACCAGCAGGAAGACGTGGTCAACCGCAACCAGGCGATGCAATGGGCCGGCGCGGTCAGCGAGGCCTATACGGAAGCCTCGCGCAACCAGCTGACAGTGCTGTCAGGTGCGCGCGATGCCATCCAGGCGGAACTCGACGGCGCCCGCGGCAGCAGCGAGGCGGCACGCAGCAAGGTGTACATGTCCAGCACCGACGGTGCGGTCGGCGCTCTCACGCAGCGGCAGGAAGAGCTGCGCGCGGAGATCGTCCAGCTGCAGGCCGAACTGACTCAGCTGGAAGGATACGGCCGCGAGGTGGACAAGATGGTGGCGACCGAGCAGGAACGTCTCGACCGCGTCTCGAACCTCGACATCAAGGCATACAGCGGCGGCATCGTCGAAGACGTGCTGGCCCCGCCGGGCACGCGCGTGGCCGCCGGCGCCACCCTGATGCGCACCACCAACTGCAGCCAGCCGCGTGTGGTGGCGGTATTCCCGCGCAGCCTGAGCAAGGACCTGTTACCGGGCGCGAAGGTAAAGGTGAACGTCGATGGCGTGCCGGCACCGGTGGCCGGCGCAGTGGCCGAGATCCTGCCGCGAGCGCCCGACGGCGACCAGGCGCGCTACTTCGTGCCCTTTCCTCCCATCGAGAAGAACGAGATCTACCTGATCGCCAGGCTCGACAAGCCGCTGCCCGACCTGCCCGGCGCGGGCAAGACCGACCGGTGCGCCCTCGGCCACTGGGCCACGGTCAGCCTGGATCGCCCCTGGTACCGCGGACTGATCTGACCGCGCGGACTCACCAGGCATGTCAACGCCCGCAGGAAGGAGACCACCGTGCAGCGTTTTCCGACAACACGTAAGGTGAATCCGCGGCGCGCACGCCTCGCGCGCCGCGTGTGGCTGGCCATCGGCGCCCTGTGCGCGCCCTATGCCATGGCCACTGCGCCGGCCGCGCCCGCGGCGGGCACGCCGGCGCGCGAGCAGGAGGTGCGTGAACAAGTGCGCCAGACCGGCTGCCAGGCCTTGTCGGGCCGCGTGGGCGCCATGCCGGGCAAGGGCCCGGTCATGCTTGGCAGCTACGAAGCCGCGCCCGGAGGCGAACCATTGCCGCCACCGCTCCAGCAATCCGCCTTTGTCTATGACAACGCGCTGGCCGGCATCGCCCTGATCGCATGCGGCCAGCCGGAGGCCGCGCGGCGCATCGCCGATGGCATGGTGGCGGCCACCACGCGCGACCGGCACTACCACGACGGTCGCGTGCGCAATGCCTATCGCGCGGGGCCGGTGCCCGAAGGCCCGGTGCCGCTGCCCGGCTGGTGGGATGCCCCCAGCAAACGCTGGTTCGAGGACAACTACCAGGTGGGCACCGCCACGGGCAACGTCGCCTGGGCCGCGCTGATGCTGCTGGCCGTCTATGAGTCCACGCGCGACCGTCGTTACCTGGATACGGCCGCCACGATGATGGGCTGGGTCGACAAGGCGACCTACGGCAGCGAGAGCCCTGGCGCCTTCATCGGCGGATACTTCGGCGAGGAGCCTTCGCCGCGCCGGCAGGGCTGGAAGTCCACCGAGCACAATGTCGATGCCTATGCCGCGTTCCGCTGGCTGGCCCGGTACAGCAGCGATCCGCGCTGGCGAACCGGGGCCGACCGTGCGCGGCGCTTTGTCGAGGCCATGTGGCAGCCCGGCGAAGGGCGCTTCGCCATCGGTACGCGCGACGATGGCCGCACGCTCAACGGCGCGCCGTCGGCGCTCGATGCATCGCTCTGGCCGCTGATTGCCATCCCCGATGCCGCCGGTGGCTGGTCGCGCGCGCTGGACTGGACGCGCGCCCGCCACATGGTGGGCGGCGGCTACGGCTTCAACGCCAATCCCGATGGCGTGTGGACGGAAGGCACCGGCCAGGCCGCGCTGGTGCTGCGCGCCACGGGCCGCGAAGACCAGACCCGCGACCTGTGGCCGCTGCTGCTGTCCCAGCGCGCACCATCCGGCATGCTCTACGCCACGCCCGAGCGGCGCATCCGCACCGGCCTGTCGATCGGCCCGGATTCCACGACGGAAGACTTCTACTACTACCACTTGCCCCACCTGGGGGCCACCGCGTGGGCCGTGCTTGCGGCGGCGGGGTGGAATCCGTTCCAGCCCGGCGGCGCCACCGGCGCCGCCGGCAAACGTGCCGACATAGCGAAGGAGTAAGGATGTTCGCCTACTTTCTGGAGAACCGCATGCTGGTGGAGATCAACGCCGGCGCGTTCCTGATTGCCGTGCTCTGCCTGCGTGCCGACCGCCACCGCGCGGCGGACCGGTGGCTCTTCGGCGCTGCGGCGGCCGTGCTGCTGATGATCTACTACGTCTGGCGCTTCACGCAGACGCTGCCGGAATGGCGCATGGACTTTCCGAGCATCTGGGCCTATGGGTTCTTCGGCTTCGAGAGCATCACCATCGCCTACACGCTGATCTCGATCGTCACGCTGACGCGCAGTTCGGACCACAGCATCGCGGCCGATGCCGGCGAGGCGAGGCTGCGTCGCAACCGGGCTGCCCCGTCGGTGGACATCTTCATCGCCACTTACAACGAAGGGCTGGAGGTGCTGGAGAAGACGATCGTTTCCGCGCTGGCCATCGACTATCCGGACTTCCGCGTGTGGGTGCTGGATGACACGCGGCGCGGCTGGCTCAAGGAATTCTGCGACCGCGTCGGCGCCCACTACGTGACGCGACCCGATAACGCCCACGCCAAGGCAGGCAACCTGAATAACGGGCTGCAGCACAGCGCCGACGAACGGTTGGGTGGCGGCGCGCCCTACATCATGGTGCTGGACGCCGATTTCGCGCCCAACCGGAATATCCTGCTGCGCACTATCGGCCTGTTCGACGACGCCAGCGTAGGCGTGGTGCAGACGCCGCAGTTCTACTACAACGCCGATCCCATTCAGTACAACCTGCGGTCGTCGGAATGCTGGGTGGACGAGCAGCGCGCCTTCTTCGACATCATGCAGCCGGCCAAGGATGCGTGGGGTACGGCGTTCTGCATCGGCACCTCGTTTGTGGTGCGGCGGGATGCGCTGGCGCGGATTGGCGGCTTTCCCACCGGGACGGTGACCGAGGACATCCACCTGACCTATCGCCTGATGCCGCACGGCTACGTCACGCGCTGGCTGAACGAGCGGCTGAGTGTGGGCTTGTCCGCCGAGGGCCTGCCCGAGTACATCAGCCAGCGCAGCCGCTGGGGGCTGGGCACCATCCAGGTGGCGCTGACCGCCGACGGGCCGCTGCGCGGGCGCGGCTACACCGTCCGGCAGCGGCTGCACTACATCCACGGCCTGCTGCACTGGATCAGCCGCCCGTTCACGCTGATGCTGCTGGCGGGGCCGCTGCTGTATTGGTATTTCAATGTGCCCACGCTGTATGGGGATCCGATGCAGTTCCTGGCCTATGGCGTGCCGGCGTTGCTGCTCTACTGGGCCTACAGCATCTGGGTAACCGGGTCCCGTGCGATGCCGATTTTCACCGAGGTCACGCAGATCGTGGCGGCGATGGCGGTCTCGGCGAGCCTGGTGAGCGCCGTGTTCAAGCCGTTCGGACGTCCGTTCAAGGTCACCAACAAGGGGCTCGACCGATCACGGCTGGTGGTCCACGGCAAGTTCGCCGCGCTGTATGGCGCGCTGTTCCTGCTCGCGGCCATGGGCCTTGCGCGCGCGGTGGCCGCCGATGGCTCGGCACCCGGCATCGGGTTCAATATCGGCTGGACGCTGGTGTCGATGGTGCTCTACCTGGCCTCCATGCTGGTGTGCTTCGAACTCCCGCGTCCACGCAAGGAGGAGCGCTTTCCATTCGAGGAGCGGGCGCTGCTGCGCGTGCATGGCGCCGACGGCACGTTGCGCGAGTTTTCCGGCGTGACCAGCGACCTGTCGTGCAATGGCGCCGCGCTGCGCTGCGATGCGGCGTCGTCGGCCGAAGTGGGCGCGCGAGGCGCCTTCTGGATGGCGCCGCTCGGCTGGGTGCCGTGCCAGGTCGCACGCACACACCAGAACCTCGTGGGCGTGGCGCTGCTGCCCGACATGGCGGTGCGGCATCGCCTGATCCGGCTCCTGTTCAGCGAGCCGCCACACAACATCGCAGACCGCGGCAAGCCGAGCGAGGCCCTCGTCCAGCTGCTCCGACGTGCATTCTCCGGCTGAACATGAATACGATGAAGACAACACCTACGCACCCCCTCGTTCCCTTGTTGCGCGGCACGGCGGCGACGCTGCCGCTGCTGCTGGCGGCATGCACGCTGGAGCCGACCTATCAGCGCCCCGAGGCCCCCGTGGCGCAGGCATGGCCCACCGGGCCCGCCTATGTCGGCAGCGCCACGGCCCAGCCACCAGCACAGACCGCCGCCGCGAACCTCGGCTGGGAGGATTTCTTCACCGATCCGCGCCTGCGCCGGCTGATCGAACTGGCATTGGCCAACAACCGCGATCTGCGCATCGCCACGCTTTCCATCGACCAGGCCCGCGCGCAATATCGCATCCAGCGCGCCGCACAGTTTCCGGCCATCGACGCCAACGCCGGGATGGTCAGCTCGCGCGTGCCGAGTGGCCTGCGTGCGCCGGGTCAGCCGTCGGTCATCAACGCGTTCTCGGCCGGGGTTGGCTTCAACGCGTTTGAAATCGACGTCTTTGGCCGCGTGCGCAGCCTGAAGCACGAGGCCCTGGAGCAGTACCTTGCGATCGAAGAGGTGCGCCGCAGCGCGCAAATCAGCCTGGTGTCCGAGGTGGCCACCGCCTACCTGACGCTGCAGGCCGACCAGACGCTGCTGAAGATCTCGCAGGACACGCTCAACGTGCAGCAGTCGGCCGTGGAAATGATCACCCGCAGCAAGCGGGCCGGCGGCATGGCGCAGATCGACATGCATCGCGCCCAGACGCAGCTGGAGACCGCGCGCGTGGGCGTGGAGCAGTACACCCGCCAGGTGGCGCAGGACGAGAACGCCCTGGCCTTGCTGATCGGCGGCCCGCTGCCCGGCGACCTGCCGGCCCCGCAGCCGTTCGAGAACACTTCGTTCGTGGCGGAGCTGCCGGCTGGCCTGCCGTCCTCGCTGCTGGAGCAGCGGCCCGACATCATGGCTGCCGAGCACCGTCTGAAAGCAGCCAATGCGAATATCGGCGCGGCGCGGGCGGCGTTCTTCCCGTCCATCTCGCTGACCGGGGCCGTGGGGGTGGCCAGCACCACGCTGGCTGGGCTGTTCACCGGCGGCATGGCGTGGGCATTCGCCCCGCAGATCACGCTGCCAATTTTCAACGCCGGCGCCAACCAGGCCAGGCTCGATGCGTCGGAGGTGCAGAAGGACATCAACGTGGCGGCCTACGAGAAGACCATCCAGGGTGCTTTTCGCGAAGTGGCCGATGGCCTTGCGGCGCGCGGCACGTACGACCGCCAGGCCGCCGCGCAGGAGTCGCTGGAGAAGGAGATCACCGAGACCCGGCGGTTGTCGGAGATGCGCTTCAAGAACGGGGTGGACGACTACTTTGCCGTGTTCGACGCCCAGCGCCAGCTCTATTCCGCGCAGCAGTCGCTGGCGACGATCCGGCTGGCGCGCCTGACCAGCCGAGTGGGCCTGTACAAGGCGCTCGGCGGCGGATGGTCGCGCAACACGGTGGCAGCCAGCCCTGCGCCGCAAGCGGCATCGGCGCCGGCCGCCAAACCGGCTGCCGCTGCGGCGTCGTCATCGACACCAGCCCCATACGCCGATCGCCGGATGTAGGCAAGCAGTCACAAAACGGACATGGCCACGCGCGGCATACGCGTGGCGCTCAAGCTTTTGCTGCGCCGCACCGTTAGCCGGGCGGTGTTTGTCCGCTGTCCAACTGTTTGCCTCTCCTTATGCCCAAGACCCTGACTATCCGGACGCGCCTGATCTTGACGGTGTCCGTGCTGTTCCTGCTTGCGCTGGGCGTCGGCATTGCCGGCCTGCTTGGCCTGCGCGCTGCCACCCAGGCGCACGAATCCACCTATTCCAATCAACTGGCGTCCGCGCTGGCGCTGGCCGAGGCGGACCTCAGCATGACCCGCGCCCGCACCGCGCTGGACCGGGCGATGCTCTATCCGGATACCCCGGAGTTTCCCAAGCTGCTGACGCGGACCGAGGAACTGATGAAGCGGTCCGACGACGCGTGGAAGCGCTACCTGACGCTGCCGCGCGACGCGGAGGAAGAGGCGCTGGCGCGCGAGGTCGGCATCAAGCGCGAGGCCGCGTCACGCGATGGCCTGGGCGCCATCATCGTGGCGTTGCGCGCGGGAGACCGCGCACTGGCGGACAAGATCATGGACGGCAAGGTCTCCGCGCTGTTCCGCGATGCCAACGATACGGGCGCGAAGCTCGGCAAGTTCCAGGCCAAGCTTGCCGGCGACAACTTCGAGGCGTCGCAGGGCGCGTATCAAAGCTTCCGCAACGGCATGATCGTGGCCATCGTCGTGGCCCTGGCGATTGCGCTTGGCTGCGCGGTGTCCCTGCTGCGCGCCATCATCGTCCCGCTGGAGGACGCGTTGTCCCAGTTCGACCGCATTGCCGCCGGCGACCTGACGCATGTGGCGCGCGTGACGCGCCGTGACGAGATGGGCCGCCTGCTGGATGGCCTGGCCACGATGCGGCAAAGCCTGGCCGAGACGGTCGGCCGGGTACGCCAGGGCTCGGAGGCCATCACGGCGGCCACGCGCCAGATTGCGGTCGGCAACGCCGACCTGTCAGCGCGTACCGGGTCGCAGGCCGCATCGCTGCAGGAGACGGCGGCCAGCATGGAGCAGATGACCTCCACGGTCCGGCAGAATGCCGACAACGCGCGCCAGGCCAGCCAGCTTGCCATCAATGCGGTGGATGTGGCGCAGCAGGGCGGCACCGTGGTCAGCGAGGTCATGACCACGATGGCCGATATCAGCAGCGCGGCGAAGACGGTGGCCGAAGTCATCGGCGTGATCGACGGCATCGCGTTCCAGACCAATATCCTGGCACTCAACGCCGCGGTGGAGGCGGCCCGCGCCGGCGAGCAGGGCCGCGGGTTTGCCGTGGTGGCGGGCGAGGTGCGCAGCCTGGCCCAGCGCAGCGCCAACGCCGCGCGGGAAATCAAGGCGATGATCGAAACGTCGCTGGGGCACGTGGAGACCGGCAGCGGGCTGGTCAACAACGCCGCCAGCACGATGGAGGACGTGGTGCGCGCCATTCGTCGCGTGACCGACATCATGGGCGAGATTGCCGCCGCATCCAGCGAGCAAAGCAGCGGCATCGAGCAGGTGAACCGCGCGGTGGCGTCGATGGACGAGTCCACGCAGCAGAATGCGGCACTGGTGGAAGAGGCCGCGGCTGCCGCGGCATCGCTGGAAGATCAGGCGCGGCAACTGGACCTGGCGACGGCCGCGTTCAGCGTCTGAGCCTCCGGCACGGACATCGGCGGGACAAAGGGCAGGTGCAAGAACAAAGGGCCACGGCGATGAACCGTGGCCCTTTGTCATGGTGGCGGCAGCGCGCTTACTGGAACAGCTTCAGCGCCTGCGTGATCGTGTTGGACACGCCCCAGACCAGCGGCACCAGCACGTAGAGCCAGAAGACGGCCAGCAAGCCCTTGTTGGTGGGGTGAGCGTCGAGGTTGTGGTTTTCCATTTGCAGACTCCGTTCCGTTCAGTGGGCGCCACCGGCCACGCCGGCAACACCGGCTACGTCGGCGTCGCTCATGTGGTGCTTTTCATTGACGCGCGACACCAGCAGGTTGCAGATGAAGCCAACAACCAGCAGCCCGGCCATGATGTGCAGCGTCATGGTGTAGGCGGCGCCACCGGTCACGCCGTGGGCGACCTGGTATTCGCGGATGTAGTTCACCAGCACGGGGCCGGCGATGCCCGCGGCGGCCCAGGCGGTCAGCAGGCGGCCGTGGATGCCGCCGACATAGGCCGTGCCGAACATGTCGGCCAGATAGGCCGGGATGGTGGCGAAGCCGCCGCCGTACATCGACATGATCACGCAGTAGGCCAGCACGAACAGCGCGATGCTGCCGGCGCCGCCCAGTTGCGGCACCAGCCAGTACAGCACGGCGCCCAGGGCGAAGAACACGAAGTAGGTGTTCTTGCGGCCGAGCCAGTCGGACGACGAGGCCCAGAAGAAGCGGCCACCCATGTTGAACAGCGACAGCAGGCCCACGAAGCCGGCTGCGGCAGCGGCGGACACCGACCCCTTGAAGCTTTCCTGGATCATCAGCGACGCCTGGCCCAGCACGCCGATGCCGGCGGTCACGTTAAGGAACAGGACCAGCCACAGCAGGTAGAACTGGGGCGTCTTCAGGGCCTGGTCGATGTGCACGTGGTTGCGCGTGATCATCTTGCTGGTGGTGGCGGGCGGCGTCCAGCCAGCCGGCGCCCAGCCGGGCGGCGGCACGCGGATGGCCAGCGAGCCGATGGCCATCGAGATGAAGTAGCCCACGCCCATGACCAGGAAGGTCTGCGCCACGCCGACCGAGGTGGCGCTCTTGAAGGTGTTCATCAGCGCGACGGACAGCGGCGCGGCGATCATCGCGCCGCCGCCAAAGCCCATGATGGCCATGCCGGTGGCCATGCCCCGGCGGTCCGGGAACCAGCGGATCAGCGTGGAGACCGGCGAGACGTAGCCCAGGCCTAGCCCGATGCCGCCGAGCACCCCGTAGCCGAGGTAGAGCAGCACGATCTGGTGCGTGTAGACGCCCAGCGCGGAAATCAGGAAGCCGCCGCCAAAGCAGCAGGCCGCCGTGAACATGGTCTTGCGCGGGCCCACGCGTTCCAGCCACTTGCCGGCGAATGCGGCGGAAATGCCCAGGAAGAAGATGGCCAGCGAGAAGATCCAGCCCAGCGTGGTCAGCTTCCAGTCATCGGGGCCGGATTCCGTAATGCCGATGACTTTGGAAAGCGGGGCATTGAAAACCGAAAATGCATAGGCCTGGCCGATGCAAAGGTGTACCGCCAGTGCGGCGGGCGGGACCATCCAGCGGGAAAATCCCGGTTTGGCATAGGTCGCCTCTTTTGAAAAGAACGGCGCCGGCGATTGAGCCGGGCTGCCACCATCGTTTATCACGCTGCTCATGGAATGTTCTCCAGACATGGGTCCTGGGCAATCCGTCCACGCTTCATGGCGCGCCCGGCTGGTCTGGCAGGCCAGCCGGTTGACCCCGTCACGCCGTGGTCGGATTACCCCCAGAGGTGTCGGCGCGCCCGGACTTTAAGAGGGTTTTTGGCCCGGGCGAATCGACGGTTGCTACAGGCGGTTGCTACAAGGTGAGGGGGCGCGTCGCACCTGCCGGAGGCGTTGCGCGGGCGGACCTGCAAGGTCCGGAATCGAGGGCGGCTGGAGACGCGCGGCGTCCCGTTGCAATAAGGGTCATTATTTTTCCGGTAGGGGGCGCGCAATATATGCTTGGATTTACATATATTGCCGTGGAAAATATTTATCGCAGAACCATAGCCGCCCGCATAGACGACTTCAATAGGCTAAAGATGACATATTCCCGATTTGCCTGAATCTCCGTGCCTTATCCGGGAATGCACTGGGTGGTTTTTCTGGGCCGTATGATTTTTGCCACACGCAGGTAACCAGTTGCGCGAATACGGATGGCCTGCCACATGACTGTGGTGCGTGCCGCGAGGGCGAATGCGATACCCTCTGCGCAGTGAAATCAGGGACATTGCATATGGCGCTGGATCGCATCGATCGGGAAATCCTGCTGGCGGTACAGAAAGACGGGCGCATTACCAATGCGAGCCTGGCCGAATCCGTTGGCCTGAGCGAAACGCCGTGCGCGCGGCGGCTGAAGCGGCTGGAAGCGGAAGGCTATATCGAGGGCTACCGGGCGACGCTGTCGCGCGGCAAGCTCGAACTGGGCTTGCTGGCCTTCACGCAGGTCCGGTTTGGCGTGCACGACCGCGAGCTGTCGGATCGCTTCGAACGCGAGATCCAGGCCATTCCACGGATTGTGTCGTGCCATAACGTGACCGGTACGGCCGACTACGTGCTGACCATCGTGGCGCGGGATCTGGAGGATTACGGCACGTTCATGCGCGATGTCCTGCGGACCTTGCCGGGCGTGACGTCCGTGGAATCGGTGCTCAGCCTGCGGGAGGTCAAGCCCGACACCGGACTGCCGCTGCTCTGAGGGGAATCCGCCAGCCACCGGCGCTGGCGTCCCCGATTTCGCCGGAAAACGCTCCGGCGCCTGCACGATCATGGAAGTCTCGATGATGTCGATACGACGAGGCTACCTGTGGTTTCCATTCACCTTCTGATCACGTTTATCGGCGCGCTGGCCGTGGTGTATGCCCTGCCGGGGCCGGACATGGCCCTGGTGCTGCAGACCAGCACCGCGCACGGCACGCGGCACGGCGTGGCGACGGCCATCGGGCTGGCGCTGGCGCGCACGGCGCATGTCACCTTGTCCGCTTGCGGCGTGGCGGCGCTCCTGAAGGCCGCGCCCTGGCTGTATCACGGCATTCGCATCGGCGGCGCGCTGTACCTGGCCTACGTGGCCGTCCAGATCCTGCGCAGTCCCGGCTTCGGGCTGGCTGCCGGCGATGGTCAGGCCGGCGCCGCGCCGCCGCTGCGTACGTCGGCGGCCAAGGGCGTGCTCAGCAGCGTCCTCAATCCCAAGGCGCTGCTGTTCTGTTCCGTGCTGCTGCCGCAGTTCATCGATCCGCACGCCGGCGCCGTCTGGTTGCAGGTGCTGGAACTGGGTGTGGTGCTGGTGGCGATGGGTCTGGCCTTCGACCTGGCCTGCGTGTTCGGCGCCGTGCGGCTGTCGTCGTGGCTGCGCGGCCATCCCCGCGCGCAGGCGGTGCAGCGGTGGTCGTTCTCGGCCGTGCTGCTCGGATTCGCCGCGCGGATTTCGATGGAGTGACGGACGCCGGTGGCAGGAACCCGCTGCAACCAGCCATCCTGACACCGCACGGTCATCTTTTGCGCTGACACTTGCGCACCCGCATGACGCCAGCACGCGCGGCGCATGCGCGTTGAAATGTCTTCCATCCATCTGCGATTTCAATGTTTCTTCATCCGTACAGGATGTAACGAAACCGTCATGTGATCTCTCTAGTATCTGGGCCGGCAAGTACACCACCGACGTCGTCAACAAACCAAACGGTGGCTCCCCATAACTGGAGGTCTCTACTCATGTCGTACATCACAGATAAGCTTCGCGCCCCGCGCCGCGAGGCACAGGGCGTCGTCACCGTTCCGGGTCAGACGCTGGAGGAAATCGTCGCGGCCAATCCGGCCCGCCGCAGCGTGCTGCGCGGCGGCCTGGGCCTGTCCCTGCTGTCGGCGTTTGGCGGCGGCATGCTGGCTGCCTGCGGCGGTGGCGACGACAACACGCCGTCCACCACGCCCGGCACGACGCCTGGCACCACGCCGGCCCAGCCGCTGAACTACAGCGTCGGCTTCACGCCCGTGGCGGACAAGGTCACCGCCGACACGGTGACGCTGCCGGCCAACTATTCGTACGACGTGCTGTTCTCCGCGGGCGATCCGGTGGAAGCCGGTTCCGCCGGCTACAAGGGCGCGTTCCAGTCGTCGGCCGAGACCGAGCGCCAGGCCGGCGGCAATCACGACGGCATGCACTACTTCGAGATCCCCGGCGTGGATCCGCAGAAGGGCGGCCTGCTGGTCATGAACCATGAAGCCATGGACGGCGCCATCCTGTTCCCCGGCGGCACCTATGACGCCGCCACTGCCACGGCCGAGCAAAAGCGCATCGCGCTGTCGTCGGTGGGCGTGTCGGTGATCGAGATCGAACTGACCGCCGGCAAGTGGCAGGTCAAGAAGAACTCCACCTACAACAAGCGCTACACCGGCAATACGCTGTACCGCGTGTCCGGCCCGGCGGCCAGCGCGGTCGGCGCCACCGTTGTCGGCACGCTCAACAACTGCTCCAGCGGCTATACGCCGTGGGGCACGTACCTGACCTGCGAAGAAACGACGGACAATTACCTGGACCCGACCAACGCCGACGAAGGCTACGGCTGGGTGGTGGAAATCGACCCGTTCCAGCAGACCGGCACGCCGGTCAAGCGCACCGCGATGGGCCGCTTCGACCACGAGAACACCGCGTTCATGACCGATGCCAGCAATCGCGTGGCCTTCTACATGGGCGACGACGGCACGCCGGGCTGCATCTACAAGTTCATCCCCAGCGCCGCGTTCGATGCCACCAATCGCATGAACAACGCCAACCTGCTGGACACCGGCACGCTGTACGTGGCGAAGTTCAATGCCGACGGCAGCGGCAACTGGGTGGAACTGACGCAGGGGAAGAATGGCCTGACGCCGACGGCCATGGACCCGGGCAACTTTACGCAGGGCGCGACGGCGCCGGTCGCCATCGCGTTCAACACGCAGGCCGATGTGCTGGTCAACACCAAGGCCGCCGCGCGCGTGGCCGGCGGTACGCTGATGGATCGCCCGGAGTGGATCACGGTGGGCGTGGACAAGCGCATCTATTGCACGCTGACCAACAACGGCGGCCGCCAGGTGACCGATGCCGCCAACCCGCGCGTGAACAACTCGCACGGCCACATCGTCCGCTGGGTGGAAGACGGCAATTCGCCGCTGGCCATGAGCTTCAAGTGGGAAATCCTGCTGCTGGCCGGTGACCCGTCCATCGCGGCGGCCAACCTGAAGGGCAACATGGTGGGCGACACGTTCTCCAGCCCGGACGGCATTCGCGTGGACCCGAAGGGCCGCCTGTGGGTGCAGACGGACGCCGGCACGGGCACCAGCGTCACCAACATCTTCGGCGCCAACTCGATGCACTACGTGGATCAGGAAACGCGCGAGGTCAAGCGCTTCCTGGTGGGGCCGCACGGTTGCGAGATCACCGGGATCGCCTACACGCCGGACCTGACGACGTTCTTCGTGAACATCCAGCATCCGAACGACAAATGGCCGAGTGCCGACCTGCCGGCGCGCTCGTCGACGGTCGTCATCCGCCACAAGGAAGGCAAGCCGATCGGAGCCTGAAGTGGGTGCATGAGGCGGCATGTGGGTGCCGCCTGAGATCGGCAAATTGACACGCCGCAGCCAGATGGCCGCGGCGTTTTTTTTTGCGGAAGGGTGAAGGGTGTCAGGGGCGCGGGGCGGCCGGACGTCGCGGATCAATCTTTCCCGCCAGGTCCGACACGCCGGTGTTATCGCGCGAGCAATGCCATGCCCGTCGGGGAGATGCCCAGCGAAAACGGGGATCCGGCGATCTGGGACAGCGCGCCGGTAGCCGGGTCGTAGGTCAGGATCGACAGAAACTGGTTCGTGTAGTCGGTCACGTACAGCGCATCCGCGCCGGGATCGGCCACGATATGCAGCGGCTGGGCACCGCCGGACGGCGTCGTCACCTGTGCTGAGAGCAGGCCGGTGGCGGGATCGATCTGGTGCGTCGAGATAGTCCCGCTGCCCTGATTGATGACAAAGAAGAATTTGCCGCGCGAATCCACCGCGGCGTGTCGGGGCGAGGAGCCCGTTGCCGTCGTGCCCAGGGTTGCCAGCGCGCCGGTCAGCGTGTCCACGGCGTACATCGACACGGTTTGACTGGCGAAGTTGGTCACATAGGCATATTTGCCGGATGGGGTGATGACTACCGCGAGCGGCGACGTTCCTGCCGCGAAGGGCGAACCCGCAACCGGACTCAGGCTCCCCGTGGCCGGGTTCAGCGTGAACACGCTGATATTGTTGGCCCCTGAGTTGGCGACATAGACGAAGCGGCCTTGCGGGTCTGTCGTGACATGGACGGGGTTGCTTCCCGCTGCGAACGGTGAGCCGGCGACCTCGGCTGGCACGCCCGAGACCGGATCGACCGCGTAGACGGAGACGTTGTTGGTGTTCTTGTTGGCCGAGATCAGATACTTTCCGCTCGGGTCGAATGTCACCGAGAGCGATACTGGCTGCGCGAACGGCGACCCCGCCACCGGCGTGAGCCCGCCCGTCGCGGCGTCGATGCGGTAGGCCGAGAGCCCGCCGGTGTTGGCCTTGGAAAAGTAGACGAAATTGCCCGACGGATGGATGGCGACACCGTATGGCGTGTTGCCGTCCGCGTAGGGGGATCCGGCGACGGCGTTGATCGTCGTGTGCGCAAGGTCGACCGAGTACGCCGCGACTTGCAGGCCCGAGTACCCGGCAACATAGGCAAAGCGCGTCGAGATCGGCACGCAGGTCACGAGCACGTTGGTCACGTCCGCGCTGGACACGGCGCCGGTGCCCGACGCCACCGTGCACCGCTGCAACGGTGCCGAGGGCGGCGTCTTGATGGTCACGGCATAGGTCGCGCCCGCTGCCAGCGACGTGGCAAAGGTGAACCGGCCATTCGCGCTGACGGGAAGGTCATCGCCAGCGTTGTTCTGTAGCACGAGGCCGGTGCCGGCCAGCCCGCTGATACTGCCGGAAACCCGGTATTGGGCCGCCGGGCCCGAGGGGCCAGCAGGGGCCGCCGCGGCGGGGGCAGTCGTGACGTCGGGATCGTCGGTGACGCATCCCGCCAGCGCCAGTACGCCCGCCATCAGCCAATAGGTAATCCTGCCGCGCTGGCGCGGCCGCTCTGTGGTACGTGAAATCATCTGACCTACCCGTTTTATCGTGTTTTTATCTGGCGGCCTGGCGCGGTCAGTGGGAGAACTGCCGGCCAGTGCTACCGGTTCCTGGTGCCGCCGATGGGGCTCGATGGTGACGCTCTCGGGGCCAGGTGGCGCAATCTTATCGTTGCGGTCCCGCATTGGCCAACTTGTTGGCCCGGAGGCGTGGTTTTCGGCCACATCGCATACGGAGCCAATGTCGCTTCCGTCATTCGGGACGCCCGGCGTACTATCCTGCCTTATTCACAACCGCTGGTTGCAAATCATGGACAAGGCCCGGGTGCTGACGCTGTTTCTGGGAGTGGTGCGCGCGAAGAGCTTTGCGCAAGCTGCCGTCGATGCCGGCATCACGCCGCAGGCCGTCAGCAAGGCGGTGCGTACGCTCGAGGAAGACCTCGGCGTGCGGCTGCTGCACCGGACCACCCGCAAGCTGAGCCTGACCTATGAGGGCGCGCGGCTGTTCGAACTGGCCGACCCCGGCCTGCGGCAACTCGACGAGGCACTGGAGCAGGTCCGCACCGCCCGCAGCGAGTTCGACGGCATGATCCGCCTGACGGCGCCGCCGTCCGTGGGCAGCCGGTTGCTGGTGCCGATGATGAAGGCGTTTCGCGAGCAGTATCCGGGCATCAGCTTCGACCTGGTGCTGAGCGATCTCTTCACCGATCTCGTGGAGGCCAAGATCGATGTCGGCTTTCGCGCCGGCACCAGTCCCGGCCAGAACCTCGTGGCGAGGCGGCTGCGCGATCTGCCGCTGATCATCTGCGCGTCGCCCGAATACCTGGCGCGGCACGGCGAGCCGAAGACGATCGACGATCTGGGCAAGCATGCCTGCACCGGGTTCCGCCGGCCGGCGACGGGCCGCATGGTGCCGTGGGAGCTGAGTATCGACGGCGACCTGGTGTTCCGGGACGTGCCCGCCGTGGTGACCTTCAACGACGTGGAGACCGAGATCGATGCCGTGCGCGCGGGCATGGGCATCGGGCAGCTATCGGCCTATATGGTGCACGACCATCTGGCGGCGGGCCGGCTGGTGTCGATCCTGAAGGCGTACGACAGCAACAATATCGGCCTCTATATGTATTACCCGCACCGCACCCAGATCCCGGTGCGCGTCCGGCGCTTTATCGATTTCGTGGCGGATGCCAGCCAGGGCGCCGAACACGCGTCGTAGATCACGCGCCGTAGATCACGCGCGGTCGCGGAAGAGACCGTTGAGCTCGGCACCTGCCGCCGCGCCCTCGAAGCCATCGAAGCGGCCAAGCGCGAGCGACTGTGCGGCGCGCATGAATCCTCCCCAGGCCGATCGTGCCAACGCGCCGCCCACGCTGATCCGGCGCACGCCAAGTGCGGCGACGTCTTCCAGCGTGAGGTCCGATGTGGACCCGATCAGCAGGTTGACCGGTTTCGGCGCCACGGCCGCCACCACGGCCGCAATCTGTTCGCGCGTCTTGATGCCCGGCGCATACAGGCAATCGGCCCCGGCGGCCGCGTAGGCCTGGAGTCGCCGGATGGTGTCGTCAAGATCGGGGCGGCCGGCAAAGAAATTCTCCGCACGGCCTACCAGCAAGGTATCGCCACCTGCTGCGTCGATGGCGCGACGCGCAGCCTTGAGCCGTTCCACGGCGACGTCGATGGGGAAAAGCGGATCGGCGGCGTCGCCGGTCGAATCCTCGATGGAGAGCCCCGCCACGCCGGTATCGATCGCCAGCGCGACGCTCTCCGCCACGCCCGCGGCATCGGCACCGAAGCCATTCTCGAAGTCCGCGTTGACAGGCAGGTCCGTGGCCGCGACGATCTCGCGAAGGTGCGCCAGGACGGCATCGCGGGACAAGCTGTTGTCAGCATGTCCCACGGACCAGGCGAGGCCGGAACTTGTCGTGGCCAAGGCCTGGAAGCCGAGCGTTTGCAGGTACAGCGCGCTGCCGACATCCCAGGGATTCGGCAGCACGAAACAGCCGGCGGCATGCAGGGCGCGAAAGGCGGCGCGCTTTTCGGCGACGGTACGGGTCATGCGGTGTCTCCTCGTGACGAGAGCCGTGGCTCCCGAATGATCGTGCGATGTCGGCGCCGGCCACCGGAAGTCCGATGGTCGTGTCGAAACGCATTATCGATGAGGTTGGCGCGCAGGACGCATGTCGCCGCCGAGGGCGCGGCGGGCGGCGGAGGATTGCCGCTTAGCTGGCCTTGACGGGGGCCGCCTGGGGCGCGCTGGTGGCGGTGACGTCGCAGGCGGGTTGCTGGGCCCGGGCGTGACGATGCTGGGCCTCGGCGCGGGCACGTTCGATCACGGCAAAATCGGGGCCGGCGATGGCGGAGAGCGAGGCGAGAAGGGAGGCCGCGCCGCAGAGGGCGAGGAGGGCGGACTTCATGGAGAGCTCCATTGCGGGGAAAAAACCAATGGTCCGATCATGCGGGATTCGAGCGATAGCGTCCAAGACCGATCCGTTATCGGCTTCATAGGCAGTGCCAATAGTCGTCGCGCCAAGACAGGCGGCTTATCGACGCATCGGCGGGTGGCGATGGGGTGTGCGGGTGGAGCTATCGGCGCGCGGCTGCCTTGCGTTCCGCCGCCAATCGCTTCCAGTCGGAAAACACCGTGTCCAGGCAATCGAGCGTCGTGCAGGCGTCGCGCTTCTTGCGGAATGTGGCGATCTCGGCGTCGGAGACGGCGCCGGTCTTGAGCAGGCGTTGCTGGTCCGCATAGATGCGCGCATAGCCCATCGACAGCAGGGCATGATCACAAATCAGGCGCTCGGCAGGGCGGGGCGCGCATGCCGGCGTGCTGGCGGCCGCGCCGGTGCACGTGGCGGGCGGTGGCTCGCAGCTGATGTCGCTGGCCCGGGCCAGCGGAGACAGGACCAGGCACAGGCAGGCGGCGAGACGGTTCAGACGGCTCAGTCGGCGGGGAGTGACGCTCGGCATGCGGGAGGGATCGTGAGAAGGGTTGGATATGTGTGCGGCCGGCCATTATCGGTGGCGGGATCGTTGCGGTCCAATGCGCATCGGTCGACGCGAGAGGCCGGCATCGCCGGCTTCCATGCCAGCGGCCTCGGAATCCTCGCCGGCCAACCCACTGGCGCCGGTCGATTCGGCCGAGCCCCGCCGCTCCTGTCACGCATCTGGATGCGGAACTCCCCGCCCGCTGACCGGTCAATTGTTGCGTTCGGTTACAATGCTGTACCGCAGCAATCCAGCTGGCGTGAGCGTTACGAAACGATCACGCGAATTTCGCCCATGTGCTGCGGCATGCGCCGCACCCCGTCATCCGCCCCCGATTTGATGCGTTTCCTCCTCTTCCTGCTGACTGCCTTGTGCCTGTCCGCGCTGTCGTTTTCGGCGGCGGCGAACGTGCGCGCGGCTGCACCGCAGGCCGTGGAGGCGATCGTGACGGTGGACGCCGCACCGGACTACGCCATGCTGGCCACCGGCGACGATCTCTCGCAGATCGTGCTGCCCGGCGACGGCGGCCTGGACCCGGATGCCGACGCGCTGGCCGATAATGGCCCGCCGCCCGGCTACTGCAATATCTGGTCGGCCGATCTGCTCGACCCGCTGGACCTGCTCGACGAAATCGAAGAGTCCAGTGCGCTGTTCGACGTTCCCACGCTGAAGCTTGCCCAGTCTGTCGAAGACGTGGCGCAAGTGCTCCCGGGGCGCAGTGCGCCCCAGCCCGAAGCCCTGTTCCGGCCGCCCAATCTCCTCGCCTGACCGTTCCGGCATCCGCCGCGTGGCCTGACCACCCGGCGGATCGTCCTCATTGCCCCTGAGCGCCCCCGCGTGTCCGTGACCTTTGCCGTCACGGGCTGATGCCTGCCATCCCTGCCGGTTCCTGCCGGCCGTGCGGCATGGCCGTCGTGGTGGCGTCGGGCAGCCGTATCGCTCGACTTTTTCCGACATGAAGACCAATAAAACGCTGACTTGGGTCGCGTCGCTGTCGTTTGTGGCGGCGCCGGCCTGGGCCGCGCAGCCCGCGCCAGGCGGCGCCCCGGCCACCCCGGTGACCCGCGCCGCCCCTGCCGTAGCTCCGACGACCGCGCCCGCGCGCCCCGCCACGCCGCCCCGGGCGGTGACGCCGGCCGCCGAAACGTTCGACCTGCACCAGTTGCTGTCGCTGGCCCAGTCCACCAACAAGGGCGTCGATGCCGCGCAGGCCAATGTCGATGCCGCCACCGCCGCCATCACCAGCGCGCGCGCGTATCCCAATCCGCAGGTGGAGGTGATGTATGGGCGGCTCTCCGGCAAGCAGCCGGGCGTGACCAGCGGCAACGCGCCGTCGTATGCCATCGTCCAGAAGTTCGACTACCCGCAGCAGCGCAACCTGCGCGAAGCAATGGCCGGGCGCGGGCTGGAGGCCTCCGAGGCGCTGCGCCAGAGCTTCCGCAGCGATCTGGCCGCGCGCGTGAAGATGTCCTACTACCAGGTGCTGCGCCGCGAGACCGAGCTGGCCGCGGCGAAGGAAGACCTGACGCTGATGCGCCAGATCCAGGAGCGCGCGAAAGTGCGGGTGGAAGTGGGCGAGGCGCCGCGCTATGAGCTGATCAAGGCCGAGACCGAGCTGCTGGCCGCGCAGAAGACGCAGCAGACGGCCGAGTTGCGCGTCGACCAGGCCAAGGCCACGCTCCGCCAGCAGGTGGGCGGCGGCATGCCCGCCCACTTTGGCCTCGCCGGCAACCTGGGCCGTGCGCCCGAGGTGCCGCCGTTGCCGATCCTGCGGGACACCATGCAGGCGGGCAATGCCGAACTGAACCAGCGACGCATGGAGCTGGAGCGCGCCCGACTGGGCGTGGACTACCAGCGCTCGCTGCGCTGGCCCGAGGTGGCGGTCCGCGCCAGCACGGATCGGCAACCGGATAACAACGTCTCGCAGATCGGCCTGGTGATGACAATCCCGCTGTGGGACCGCCGCAGCGGCCCGGTGGGCGAGGCGACCGCGCAGGCCACGCAGGCCCGCACCGCGCTGGAAGCCCGCGAGTTCGAACTCGCGCAGGAGCTGGAAACCGCGTACCGCCAGTACGAGATCACGCAAGCCCAGGTCACCGCGCTGGAATCCGGCATCGTCCGCGAGGCCGAGTCCGCGCTGGGCGTGGCCGAGGCCGCGTACCGCTTTGGCGAGCGCGGGATTCTCGACTATCTCGATGCGCAGCGGGTGCTGCGCAATGCCCGCAGCGAACTGATTGCCGCGCAGTACGAGCAGCAAGTCGCCGCCATCCAGATTGAAAAGCTGATGTCGACCGCGCCCGGCACGCCTGCCGGCCCCGCGCCGTCGCTGCCCGTCTCCCCGAATCCGAACTGATCATGCGCCCCCACTTCCTGCTTTCCCTCACAGCCGCCGCGGTCATGCTGATGTCCGTGGCCGCTTGCTCCAAAGATCCCGCGCCGGCCGCCGAGCCGCCCAAGCTGCCACCGGGCATCGTCAAGCCGGAGGCCAACCTGCAGCGCACGCTCAAGGTGGCGCCCGTGGCCACGTCCCCGTTCAGCGAGATGCTGCGCGTGGCGGGCCGGATCGATTTCGACGAACAACGCGTGTCGCGCATCGGCGCCAGCGTCACCGGCCGCGTGACCGATCTCTATGCCGTGCTCGGCCAGGAGGTCAAGGCCGGCCAGGTGCTCGCCCGCCTGCACAGCAGCGAACTGGGCGCCGCGCAGATGGCGTTCCTGAAGGCCGAGGCCCAGAACGAACTGCAGGCGCGCAATGCCGAACGCGCACGCCAGCTGTTTGCCGCCGATGTGATCGGCCGTGGCGAACTGCAGCGGCGCGAGAGCGAGTACGCGATTGCCGCCGCCGAGATGCGTGCGTACCGCGATCAGCTGCGCGTGCTGGGCATGTCGGCGGCGGCGGTCTCCGCGCTGGCCAGGAACGGCAGCATCGATTCCTACTCGCCGGTGTTTTCCAGCATCCAGGGCACCGTGGTGGAGCGCAATGTGGCGCAGGGCCAGGTGGTGCAGCCGGCCGACGCGCTGTACACCGTGGCGGACCTGTCGCGCGTGTGGGTGGTGGCCGAGGTGCCCGAGCAGCAGGCCGCGCAGGTGGCCGAAGGCCAGAAGGTGGACATCGAGGTGCCATCGCTGGGCAACGGCGCGGACCCGATCACCGGCAAGCTGATCTACGTGGGCCGCACGGTGAACCCGCAATCGCGCACGGTGCTGGTCCGCACCGAGGTCGAGAACAAGGACGGCCGCCTGAAACCCGCCATGCTGGCCAGCATGCTGATTGCCGGCCAGCCGGTGGATCAGCTGGTGGTGCCGGAATCCGCGGTGGTGCGCGACGGCAACGACGAGCAGGTGTACGTGGAAACGACGGATGGCCAGTACCGGCTCACCAAGGTGAAGCTGGGCGCCGAGAGCGACGGCATGCGCGTGGTGCAGGGTGGCATCAAGCCCGGCGACCGCGTGGTCGTGGAGGGCGCCTTCCACCTGGACAACGAGCGCAAGCGCCTGGAACAGGGGTAATCGGCCATGATGACATCCCTGGTTGAAGCCGCGATCAAGCAGCGGCTGGTGGTGTGCGTGATTGCCGTGGTGCTGTTTTTCTTCGGTCTGCGCGCCGCCGGCAAGCTGTCGGTCGATGCGTTCCCGGACGTGACCAACGTCCAGGTGCAGATCGCCACGGAAGCCACGGGGCGCTCGCCGGAAGAGGTCGAGCGCTTTGTCACCGTACCGATCGAAATGTCCATGACGGGCCTGCCCGGCCTGGAGGAAATGCGCTCGCTGAACAAGGCGGGCCTGTCGCTGATCACGCTGGTGTTCACCGACAAGACCGACGTCTACTTTGCGCGGCAGCTGGTCATGGAGCGGCTGATCGAGGTCTCCGGCCGCATGCCGCAGGACGTGACGCCGGTGCTCGGGCCCGTTTCCACGGGCCTGGGCGAGGTCTACCAGTACACGCTGGACCGCGTCGACGACGGTAGTCGCGAACTCACGCAGGAAGAGCTGGCCGAGCGCCGCATCGCGCAGGACTGGGTGGTGCGTCCGCTGCTGCGCTCGATCCCGGGCGTGGCGGAAATCAACTCGCAGGGTGGCTACGTGCGGCAGTATCAGGCACTGGTCAACCCGGAGCGGATGCGCCACTACGGCGTCAACATCCAGCAGGTCTACCAGGCCATGGCGCGCAACAACGCCAACTCCGGCGGCGGCGTGCTGCCGCACTACGCGGAGCAATACCTCATTCGCGGGGTGGGCCTGGCACGTGGCGTCGACGACCTGGGCAGCATCGTGCTGAAGGAGATCGACGGCACGCCGGTCTATCTGCGCGACGTGGCGCAGGTCACCATCGGCCATGAGGTCCGGCAGGGCGCGCTGGTCAAGAATGGCGAGACGGAGGCCGTGGGCGGCATCGTCATGATGATGCGCGGCGGCAATGCGAAGGAAGTGGTGAGCCGTGTGAAGGCCCGCGTGGCCGAGATTAACGATCGCGGCATGCTGCCCGGCAAGCTGCAGATCGTGCCGTACTACGACCGCAGCGAGCTGGTGGACTCGGCATTGTGGACGGTGACCAAGGTGCTGCTGGAAGGCGTGGTGCTGGTGGTGATCGTGCTGTTCCTGTTCCTCGGGGACGTGCGCTCGTCGGTGATCGTGCTGGCCACGCTGGTGCTGACGCCATTGCTGACCTTCATCGTGATGAACAGGATGGGGCTGTCCGCCAACCTGATGTCACTGGGGGGGCTGGCCATCGCCATCGGCCTGATGGTGGACGGGTCCGTGGTGGTCGTGGAAAACGCGTTCGAGCGGCTGGGGCATGCCGACAAGAGCGGGCTCACCAGGACGGAGATCCTGGTCAAGGCGGTGCAGGAGGTGGCTACGCCGGTGATCGTGGGCGTGGGCATCATCATCCTGGTGTTCCTGCCGCTGATGACGCTCTCCGGCATGGAAGGCAAGATGTTCGCCCCGCTGGCCTTCACGATCTCGATTGCGCTGGCGATCTCGCTGTTCCTGTCGCTGACGCTCTCGCCGGTGTTGTCGTCGTACCTGCTCAAGGGCGGTGCGGAGCATGACACGCGCCTGATCGCGTTCATGAAGCGCCACTACCTGCGCATGCTGCACTGGGCGCTGGCCAACAGCAAGAAGACCGTGCTGTCGGCGGTGGGGGTGTTCATCGCCACGCTGCTGATCGTGCCGCTGCTGGGGACGTCGTTCATCCCGGAGATGAAGGAAGGCTCCATCGTGCCGGCGATCGACCGCGTGCCGAATATCTCGCTGGAGGAATCGATCAAGCTTGAGAAGCAAGCCAACAAGCTGGTGCTGGAAGTGCCCGGCGTGAAGTCGGTGGTGTCCGGTGTGGGTCGCGGCGAGAGCCCGGCCGATCCGCAGGGCCAGAACGAGTCCACGCCGATCGCCAGCCTGAAGGACCGCGACGAGTGGCCCGACGGCTGGACGCAGGACGACATCGCCAACGCCATCCGCGAGAAGCTCAAGGCCATTCCGGGCGTGCAGATCGTGATGGCGCAACCGATCTCCGATCGCGTGGACGAGATGGTCAGTGGCGTGCGGTCCGACGTGGCCGTGAAGATCTTCGGCGACGACCTCGACAAGCTGCGCGACCTGGCTGGCGAGATCGCCCGCGTGGCGGGTGGTATCCAGGGGTCGCAGGACATCCGGATCGAGCGGATTTCCGGGCAGCAATACCTGTCGATCGAAATCGACCGCCAGGCGATTGCGCGCTACGGGCTGAACGTTTCGGATATCCACGACATCATCGAGATCGCCATCGGCGGCAAGCGCGCCACGGACATCTTCGAAGGCGAGCGGCGCTTTGCGGCCGCCGTGCGCCTGCCGGAGGACTTCCGCGACAACGTGCAGGCCATCCGCCAGTTGCTGGTGCCCGCGCCGGACGGCGTGCAAGTGCCGCTGCAGAGCGTGGCGAAGATCGAGGTGAGCGACGGTCCGGCGCAGATCAGCCGGGAAATGGCCAAGCGGCGCGTGGTGGTGATGATCAACGTGAAGGATCGCGACCTGGGTGGCTTTGTGGCCGAGCTGCAGAGCGCGACCGAGAGCAAGGTCAAGCTGCCCGAGGGGTATTACTTCGAGTGGGGCGGCCAGTTCCAGAACATGGAGCGCGCCATGGGCCACCTGAAGATCATCGTGCCGATCACCATCGCCGCGATCTTCTTCCTGCTGTTCCTGCTGTTCAACTCGTTGCGCTATGCCACGCTGATCATCACGGTGCTGCCGTTCGCATCGATCGGCGGGATCATCGGGCTGTTCGTCACGGGCGAATATCTCTCCGTGCCGGCGTCGGTGGGCTTTATCGCGCTGTGGGGCATGGCGGTGCTGAACGGAGTGGTGCTGGTGTCGTACATCCGCACGCTGCGGGAATCCGGCATGTCGCTGCGCAATGCGGTGGTGCGGGGCGCGACGCAGCGCTTCCGCCCGGTGATGATGACGGCGACGATTGCCATGCTGGGCCTGGTGCCGTTCCTGTTCTCGTCGGGCCCCGGTTCCGAGGTGCAGCGCCCGCTGGCCGTGGTGGTGATCGGCGGCCTGATCACATCGACGTTGCTGACGCTGGTGATGGTGCCGGTGCTCTACCGCTGGTTTGACGACCACAAGCCGGAAGCCAGGGACATGTCCGTCTGATGGCCGCAGTACAATAGCGCCCGGCCGGCACGCTTCACGTGTGCCGGCCGTTTTTTTACCCCCGGAGTTTTCCTCATGACATTGCCGACCCAAGCGCGCCGCGTGCTGGCGGCGCTGGCTGCCATGACCTTGCCGGTGATCGCGATTGCCGTCGCGATTCCAGCCACAGCCGCCACGGCCACGGCATCCGCCGCCGATGCCCCCGTCAACATCGAACTGGGCCAGCGCGGCGGCAAGCCCGAAGCCCCCGAGGCGCCCGTCGCCTGCATGAATGCGGTCAAGGCCGCACTGCCGAACCCCGGGCATTTCCGCTGGATCCGGGGCACCACGCGCCGCGTGGCGGAAGACGTGTACAGCGTGGTCGGCAACGTCGAGTTCGTGACCCAGGCCGGCGAGTCGCGCACGGGCGAGGCCCAGTGCGACGTCATGCGGGCGCCGGGTAACCAGTTCATCGTGCCGAAAGTCCGGCTGCCGCAATAAGAGGCACTATCAAAATGATTCTGGCGTCGTTGCCGGGGTTGCCACATTCGCTTGCCGTACCACTTGTACTGTCTGCGGCCGCGCGCCTAGCCAGAACCGCTATTCGCTTCATTTTGATAGCGCCTCTAGATACTCGCCGACTTTTCTACCGCCATCCTCCCGCCATCTGCTGACAGTCCTGGCAGCCGGTTTCATGACATTTCTGTCATGTCGCCGGTTTTTGCGGGGTTGGCGCTGGACACATCGGACCTCGTCTCCTAAGCTTTTGTGTACGCTGTACACAAATCGATCAGCGGCACACAGGAGACCATCGCATGAAGACCGAAACGACCAACGAACATCGCTGGCTGCAGAAGCTGGCGGGCAAATGGATCGGGGAAGGGCAAGCGCAAATGGGCCCGGGGACCGAGCCCGAGAAGTGGAGGATCCCGGAGCAGGTGAGCCTGATTGGCGACGTCTGGGTGCAGTGTCGCGCCGAAGGCGAAATGCCCGGGTGCGGGCTGTCGACCACCGTGATGACACTCGGCTACGACCCGGCCCGCAAGCATTTCGTCGGCACGTTTGTCGGCTCGATGATGACGCACATGTGGGTCTACGAAGGCGACCTGGAGGCCGATGGCCGCACGCTGACGTTGCGCGCCGACGGCCCGGCCTTCACGCCGGAGGGCAATGTGGTGGCGGGCAAGAGCGCCAGATACCGTGACGTGATCGCGTTCCAGGACGACAACACCCGCACGCTGACTTCGTTCATGCAGGGTGACAACGGCGAATGGATGCAAATCATGCAGGCGACATACCGGCGGCAGTAGCAGGTCCTCGCCGGCGCCTCCCGCCTGGCCCTGCCTGGTGCGGAGGCGGCCGGCATCCTTCCGATTCCCCTCTCTGCGCGTGCGCAGTGTGGGGTTCCTGCGCAAGGGCCAGTGTTAGTGCCCCTCCGCCGCAGCCTTTCGCGCATAGAACCCCGCGACCTCCTCGATTTCCTTGTCGGTCATCGCGCGCGCCATGTTCCGCATCTGCCCCTCCGCATCATTGGCCCGCGATCCATTGCGGAACGCCCGTAGTTCGGTGGTCAGGTAGTCGTGCGGCATCCCTTCCAGCCAGGGCGCGCCGAACTTCTGGTCGACCCCGCCATGGCACGAGATACACGGTGCGATATTGCGCAGCGGATCGCCCACGCGCACCAGCGCGGGCAGGGATTCATCGTAGGTGGTGGGGGCGGTGCGCGCCTTGGGCAGCGAGGCGTAGTACGCGGCGAGGTCGGCGATGTCGCGGTCCGACAGCCTGCGGGCCAGCGTCTCCATGATGGAGCTGCCGCGCTTGCCGGACTTGTAGTCATTCAGTTGCTTGATGATGACTTCCGGGTACTGGCCGGCGAGGTTCGGCGCGTTGGAGGCTGTCATCCCGCGCGCGCCGTGGCACATCGTGCAGTTGTTCAGCGCCAGCGTGGCGCCGCGTCCGACCACATCCGCCGAGCCGGCGCGGGCCATGCCTCGGTCGAGCACGACGTTGGTGGCGATATGGCCCGCGCGCGCCTTGTCGCCCTCGCTCCAGTTCGTGGGGACGCCGGCGGCGCGGCAGATGGCGTCCCACAGCCCGCGCGCGCTGAAATCGCCCTGCACCGATGGCAGCCAGATGAAGCCGACCAGCCCCATCACGACGGTCAGCACGACCAGCGCCAGCACGCACTTGCCGCCGAGAGAGGAGTTGGGTTGCTCGGACATTGCGGGTATCCGGTGACGGTGGCCGCGGCGGATCAGCGGCTGCCGATCGGCACGATCGGCACCGAGGCGTTTTCCAGCACGGCAAGCTGGACGATGGGGTAGCCGTAGTTGACCAGTGTCAGGGCGATCATCATCACGACCCACAGGGCGAAACCGTTAAGGACCGCGGGCGGGCGTCCGCCGGGGTGGATGGTTTCGCTGAAGGTATAAGGCGCCGGCGTGCCGACGGGGGCGCGATGGGCGGCGGCGAGGATGTAAACGAAGAGGATGGCCGAGATCACCATCGCCAGTCCCCCGAAGGTGGAGGCGGTCACGGTCCAGGCCTGCGGGTGCAGGTCCGGATGGCTGTAGTCGTAGTAGGCCATGCGACGCGGCATGCCGAGCAGGCCAACCCAGTGCCACGGCAGTGAAAGCACCAGCATGCCGAGGAACCAGAGCCAGAGCTGGAGCCGCATCAGCGCGGCCGGCAGGGGGCCGCGCCCGGTCAGCTGCGGCCAGAGGTCGTAGGCGAGCGCCATGTACATGATGACGATGGCGCCGCCGAAGATCAGGTGGAAATGCCCCGTGACCCACTGCGTGTTGTGGATGGACTCGTTGAGCTGGTAGCTCATGTTGATGATGCCGCCCGCGCCGCCGAGGCCGAGCATGAAGAAGGAGAACGTCACCGCCAGCATCATCGGGTTATGCCACGGCAGCGCGCGCAGCCAGCCGAAGGCGCCGCTGCCGCCGCGCAGGCGGGCCGCGATTTCCACCGAGGCGACGATGGTGAAGACGGTCAGCAGCGTCGGCACCGACACCATCGCCGTCATGGCCGCGTGGACGAACTTGAAGCCCGATCCGACCTGCGGATCGGCGAACAGGTGGTGGATGCCGATGGGCATCGAGAACACGAGGAACAGCGCGAAGGCCACGCGGCCCATGGTGTCGCTGTAGAGCCTGCCGCCGATGGCGCGCGGGACGATGGCGTAGAAGGCGACGTAGGCGGGAACGAGCCAGAAGTAGACGATGGCGTGCAGCGTCCACGAGAAGAACACGCGGGCTAGGCCGGCGTTGATGGTGTCGGTCAGGCCGAGCGAGGCCGGCAGGATCAGCACGAGCACCTCGATGGCCGCGCCGAGCGACGTCCACGCCCACAGGTAGGCGCCGGCCACCGTGCCGTACACCGCGAGCGGCACCGTGGCGCCGGGGTTTTCGCGCCGCCAGGCACGCAGGTTGACCGCCATCAGCGCCACCCAGATCCACGAGCCGACCACCACCAGGACCACGCCAAGGTAGTAGAAGGGGCTGCCGATCATCGGCGGATAGAAGGTATAGAGGACCGACGCCTTGCCCAGCCCCATCGTCGCCGCCGCGAGCACGGTGCCGGCGATGACCAGCCAGAAGCCGGCCCACGCCCAGCGCAGGCCGACGAGCGGACGCTTCAGGCCGAGTTCGCAGATGGCATAGCCGAAGCCCATCGCCACCAGCGTGGGCAGCACGTAGGCCATGACCGTGCCGTGCGCCGTGACGGACCGGTAGTAGTGCTCGGGATTGTTGACCCACGTCGACAGCGGACTGCGGATGAACATTTGCCACTCGCCGAGCAGGATGGCGCCGAGGAAGGCTACGAAGGCCACCCAGAAATGCGCGAGGACGAGCTTTCTAGCGAGGAACACAGGTCATCCTTTCCGCGTGGCGGGCACGCTCCATGAAATCCTCGCGCGGCAGGACCTGCACCTTCGCCCACATCGCCTCGTGGCCGATGCCGCAGTACTCGTGGCACGGCATCAACTGCTCGCCAGCGCGCGGGAAGGTCGTGGTGAAGGTGGCCACGAAGCCGGGAACCAGCATGGTGTTGGCATTGGTGGTGCCGACGATGAAGCCGTGGATGGCGTCGGCGCTGGTGCCCCGGAATGTCACGGGCACGCCTTGCGGCACCACGATGCACTGCGGCTCGAAGGAGTATTGCTGCGCCACCAGGCGCACCGTCACCTTGCCGTCGCTGTCGACCGCGGTGCCGAGGTTGCCCTCGACGAATTCCCCCTCCAGGTGCAGCGTCCTCACGTTCACCGTCTCCACGCGCGATGGCGGCATCGACGCCCAGTGCACGCCGGCGAAGATCATCAGGAGGATGATCACGGCGATGATGATCGCCACGACCACGGCCCATCGCCGCTCCGCCGCGACGGCGACCGCTTCGGCGTGGTGACCGTCGGGCGTGGCCGGCGTTGACGAGGTGGCGTTCACTGGATCAGCCCCCGCTGCGCATACACGCCGAAGTAGAAAGCCAGGTAGATCAGTACGACGATGGCGGTGGCCACGCCGGCCACGGCAAAGGTGCCGGTGGGGCCGCCGCTCACCACGCGGTGCACGTCGTGGTCTGCCGGAGGCGGTTCGTCGTGATGCATCGGATGCAGCGGATCTGGCATGGCGGCTACTCGGGGAGGAGCTTGCGTAGTTCGTTGACCTGTGGCGGTGCCACCGGCGTGCCGGTATTGCCCCAGGCCACGCGGATGTAGGTCACCACGGCGGCGGCCTGTTCGTCGTTGAGGATGTGCGAGAAGGGCGGCATGCCGTGCGGACGCGGGTTTTTCTGCGTGCCCGGCGCGTAGCCGCCGTTGAGCACCATGCGGATCGCGTTGACCGGCGACGACATCGTGATCGACTGGTTGCCCGCCAGCGGCGGGAACGACGGCGGATGGCCCTTGCCGTCCTCGGCGTGGCACATCGCGCATTGCTGCTGGTAGATCTTGCGCCCGGCCTCCATCACGGCCGGCTGCACCAGATGCTCCTGGGTGGGCGGCGGCGGTTCGGTGTCGCGTTGCGGCAGGGCCTTCAGGTAGACGGCCATCGCCTGCACATCCTCGTCGCTCATGTACTGCAGGCTGTTGTAGACGACTTCCGCCATCGGGCCGTAGACGGTGGCGCGGTGGGAGACGCCCACCTGCAGCAGGTCGACGATGTCCTGGAGCGGCCAGTTGCCCAGCCCGGCCTCGCGGTTCGACGTGAGCGACGGTGCGTACCAGTTCTGGTTCGGAATCATCCCGCCCTCGAACTCCTTCGACTCGCTGGAGCCGCCCAGCGCGTTGATGGCCGTGTGGCACATCGCGCAGTGACCGAGGCCCTCCACCAGGTAGGCGCCCCGGTTCCACTGCACCGACTGTTTCGGGTCGGGCTGGAACTCGCCCTCCCTGAAGTAGAGCGTGCGCCAGCCAATCAGCAGTTCGCGCTTGTTGAACGGGAAGCGCAACTCGTGCGGATGGTTCTTGCGCTTCACCGGCGTGACGGACATCAGGTAGGCGTAGATCGCATCCGAATCCTCGCGCGTCACCTTGGTGTACGAGGCGAACGGCATGGCCGGGTAGAGCAGGGTGCCGTCGCGCGAGACGCCGCTGTGCATCATCCGGTAGAAGTCGTCGGCGGTCCATTGGCCGATGCCGGTCTCGTCGTCGGGCGTGATGTTGGGGACGTAGAGGTTGCCGAAGGGCGTCGCCATGGCGCGGCCACCTGCGAACGGCGGGTTGTTGGGCTCGGTGTGGCAGGCCACGCAGTCGCCGGCGCGGGCCAGGTATTCGCCCTTGACGATGATCTGGCTGGCGGGGCTGAGCGCGCCGGATGCGCTGGCTCCCCTGGCTGCGGGACCGCTCGCGGCCGTGACGGGCCCCGGCTTCCCGATCGGCCCGCGATGCGTCTGCCGCAGGGCCAGCACGACCACCACCGCCAGGATCACGATGCCGATGAGGAGGATGGACAGCCCGCGCGCTTTCATGGCTTGCTCCGCATCACCGCTGGCTGCCGCACGCCAGCGGCATGCGTACGAGGTTGGACGATTCCGGCGACGGGTCCTTCGGCGGCGGCTGCTGCGACAGGAATGCCGCCACGGCCGCGATGTCGGCGTCGGATAGCCGCGAGGCGATGCGCTTCATGCAATCGGGCTCCGCCGCGTGCCGCTCACCCACCCTCCAGCGCGTGAGCTGGCCGACGATGTAGGCGTGCCGCAGTCCCACCAGTCCCGGAATGCCCGGCTCCATGCCGGTGAGTCCCGTGCCGTGGCAGGCCGCGCAGGCGGGGATGCCTTGCTTGCCGTCGCCGGTGGTGACAAGGGTCTGGCCGCGCGTCACGGCGGCGGCTGGCGCGCCGGACGGCTCGGCCGGGGCAAAGGGCGGGCGCTGCTTGGAAAAGTACTCGGCAATCTCCTTCAGGTACGGGTCCGGCAGGTAGGCGACGAGGTAGTTCATCGGCGCATAACGCCGGGTGCCGTCGCGGAAGGCAACGAGCTGGTTGTAGAGATAGCCGGCGGGTTTGCCGGCAATGCGCGGGTAGTAGCCGTTACTGGTGCCCTGGCCGCTCTGTCCGTGGCAGGTGACGCAGCCCTGCACGCGGGCTTCCATCGAATCGACATGCTGGAACGCGGGAATGGCGTCGGTCTGGGGAGCGGGGATGACAGGCGCCTGCGCCCGGCCGGCGAGCGGCAGGGCAAGGAGGGATGCGAACATCAGGGCCAGCCATGGGGCACTCATGGTCTATGTGTCGTCCGGAAGGCATACAGAGACAGCCTATGCGCTACCCGGGCAATGTCAAATGCAGATTTTTTCCGCAGAGATGAAAGTGTTACCGCGCGTCGGGGAGCGCTTGCCTTGCCCGCTCTCGTTGCCCCGTTTGCCGCGACCCACGACGAGTGCATGACAGGTCTCATGCGCGTTTGACTACCGTTATATACGTCGATATATTGCGATGAGGCGGGACCCACGATGCCGCGAGGAATATGAGGTGTCCCCGCCATGTTCACACCGGGTTTGCGCCGCGTTTGCACCGCGTTTTCACAATATCCCCGCCGAGTTCCGGAAGTCCCCGTCGATGAACCGCTCATTGCTGCTGCTGGATGCCTTTGCCGCCCACCCCGGCGACCCCGTGACCCGGGCGCTGGCGGGTGTCCTGGAAACCGCCTGCGCCGGGCGCCTGCCGCGCTTTGCGCAATGGCTCGGGCTGCCGCCGGCCGAATTCCGCCAGATGCTCGATCACTGTTTCCCCGGTGCGGCCCAGGCGGGCTGGGAGCCCGATGTACCGCCGCAGGACCCCGACGCCTTGCCGTGCGAATTCGCCGACCTGGTCGAGATGCTCGAAGACGGCCACACGCCGGCCCGGCATGGCCCCGAGGTCCGCTGGGCCGCGCATGCGCTGGCGTCCGGGTGCTTCGGCCACACGCATCTCTGGCAGGATATGGGCCTGTCCGGCCGCCACGATGTCTCCACGTTGCTGGAGCAGGTCTTCCAGCCGGTTTTCGCAGCCAATACCTCGGACATGAAATGGAAGAAGTTCTTCTATCACCGCGTCTGCGAGCGGCTGGACATCCATCCCTGTCCCGAGCCGTCGTGCGAGGGCTGCGATCACTATGCGACCTGTCACGGCGCGGAAGCCCCCCTCACGGAAATCCCCGTTGCATCGGTAGCCATCCAGAAGGCATGACGCCGCGCCAACCCCGCTGGCCTTCCGTCTTGCCGGCCATGCTGGCGGCGTTGGTGCTGGCCGCCTGCGCGTCGCAGTTTGCGCTGGCACCGAACGGGGACCTGTTCACCGGCCGCCGGGAGGGCGTGATCCGGCGGATTGCGCCCGACGGTACGGTCAGCGTGGTGGCGGAGAGCTTCCAGTCGATTCGCGGCGTCGCCTTCGATGCCGGACGCCGGCAGTTGTACGCCATCGAGCATGGCAAGGGCATGTCCACACTGCGCAGAGTGCCGGTGGACTGAGCGCCGGTCAGGCGCGATCCAGGTCGTCGCTGTGCCACCACGCATCCAGCAACGGCTGGAAGCGGTCGTCAGGCGCCGGTGGCACGCGGGAGCTCTTGCGCGAGGGCGGCAGTTCGCGGCCGGTGAGCTGGTAGAACACGGCGTTGGGCAGGGTGCCGGGGCCGTAGGGCACATGATCGACGACGCTCATCTGCCGCGCCGCCTTCAATGCACGAGTCGTTTCCTCGGCCGTGAGCCCGCTGGTGTCGGCCAGCGCATCGCGTCGCAGCGGACCCTCGCGCTGCAGACCGGCAATCAGCAGATGCACGCATTCGCGCGTATTCCGTTTCATAGGCGTGCATTTTTCCGCACCTGCCCTCGACTACACAATCGGACGTGACATTTGTTTGCAATCTGTTGTGGATTTTCATGACAGATGCCCCCCTTTAGTGGGAGGAAGCAAGATGTTCCATCCATCGCGGCTCGCTTTGTGCAATGCCTGTTCCACATCGCGCGTGTCCCTCTTGCGTCGGCGCCAATACTGTATAAACATACAGTATCGAGAAACTTCCAGCGCGCGTGCCGATGGGCTTTTACCTTTCGACGCGAGCCTCCCGCATCACCAATGACCGCGCCAATGACTGCGCTATCGCATGCCGCACCGCTCCTGGCGGAGGACCGCGCATCCCCATCGCCACCATCGCCACCATCGCCACCATCGCCGCCATCGACCCTGCCGACCCCGCTCTCCGGACCCGGGCGACGGGCGGCGGTCAGCGAGCTCGAACACCGCTACCCCGGGCTGTGGCGCGCCGGCCAGCTGGGCCGTGCCGGCCGCCTGCCGGTGTGCCCGACCGGCTATGGCGCGCTGACGGCGGAACTGCCCGGCGGCGGCTGGCCCACTGGCGCGGTGACGGAACTGCTGCTGGCGCAGGATGGCGCGGGGGAATTACGCCTGCTGATGCCGGCCTTGCGCACCCTGACCGCCGCAGGACGCCGCGTGGGGCTGGTCAATCCGCCGTACCTGCCCAATGCAGCCGGACTGGCCGATGGCCGGCTGCCCGCGCGTCAGCTCTATTGGGTACGGCCCTCGGCGGAGGCCACGCTGGCCTCCCGGCGCACGGACATGTTGTGGGCGGCCGAGCAGATGCTGCGCAGCCAGGCCTTTGGCGCCGTGCTGGTCTGGCTGGCCGGTGCGCGGCCGGAGGCGCTGCGCCGCCTGCAGGTGCTGGCGCAGGCCGGCGACACGGTCGTCTGGGCGTTGCGTCCGCTGCGCGTGCTGCATGAATCGTCGCCAGCCATGCTGCGCCTGGCGTTGTCACCGCTGCCCGGCAATGTGATGTCGATCGTCTTCCATAAGCGGCGAGGCCCCGTGCGGGACACGCCGCTGCTGTTGCCGCTCGATGGCATGGCGCACGTGCCCGGACGTGCCGCCGCGCCCGCGGTGTCCCCCGTTGTTTCGCCTGCCGTCGCGGCAGGGCCTGATCATGCTCACGACCATGCCGGCGTGGCCTACGTACTGGATCGCGGTGCACCTGCCGCGCCTGTCGCTGGACGCGTTGCAACCGAGCTGGCCTGAGGCCGCCGGCGCCCCCTCCGCGCCTTTCGCGCCCTCTGCCCCCGACACCGGTACGCTGCATCAGGCGCTGCCGGTGGCGGTGGTGGAGCACGAGCGCGTGGTGCTGGCCAACGGTCCGGCCATGGCGCTGGGCGTGCGCTACGGCATGCGGCGCGGCGGCGTGCAGGCGCTCTCCGCGGACGTCGTTCAGCTCGATCGCGACCCCGTGGCGGAGGCCGCGTTGATGACGTCGGTGGCGCTGACGTTGCTGCATTTCACACCGGCCGTGACGATCGACCCCGAGCCGGAGGCTGCCACCGTCATGCTCGACGTGACCGCCAGCCTGCGCCTGTTTGGTGGCCATCGCGCGCTGTGCCGGGCCATCCGCGCCCGCGTGCGCCAGCTGGGCACCTTCGCGCAGATCGGCAGCGGCACCACCGCGCAGGGTGCGGCGTGGCTCGCGCGCCAGCCGCTGCGGCGCGGGCCGCGTGGCATCGTGCGGCCCGCGCGCCGGGCGGTGAGCGCCACGCGCATGACGCGCCTGCTGGACCGGTTGCCGGTGGAGTGCCTGCACACGCTGGCCGATCCGGCATGGCTGGAGGGGGTCGGCTGCCGCATGCTGGCGCAGGTGCGCCGCTTGCCGCGCGCGGGACTGTCGCGCCGGATCGGCACCGAACTGCTGGACCGGCTGGACCAGGCCTATGGCAAGGTGCCAACCGGGTTTGCATGGTTCGAGGCGCCGCCGACGTTTGCGCAGCGGTTGGAGCTGCCGGGCCGGATCGAGTCGGCCGAGGGCGTGCTGGCCGGTGCGCAGCGGCTGCTGCTGGCCCTCTCGGGCTGGCTGGCCGCGCAACAGGCCGGCGTGACGCGCTGCGTGCTGGTGCTGGAACACGAGCGCTACCGGCTGGGCGAGGACACCGACAGCACGCTCGTGCCGCTGGGGCTGGCGCAGCCGAGCCGCGACGCGGCCCACTTGTCGAAGCTGCTGCGCGAAAAGCTGGACAAGGTCCGCTTTCATGCGCCCGTGGGCGGCCTGGCCTTGCGCGTGGAGGCGATGGAGACCTGCGTGCCGCAGAGCGATTCGCTGTTCCCGGAGCCCGGTGCGGAGCCTGCTGAGCTGGGCCGCCTGCTCGACACGCTGATGGCGCGCCTCGGCCGCGACAACGTGTTGCAGCCGCGCCCGCTGGCCGATCATCGTCCCGAACGCGCGAACCAGTGGTGCCCGGTGGACGAGCCGCCCGCGCGTGGCGCGGCGCGGGCGCCCGCCATCGGCGCGCCGCCACCGGAACGTCCGCTGTGGCTGCTGGAAGCGCCGCTGTCGCTGCGTGTGCACAAGCACCGCCCGGTGTACGACGGCCCGCTGGTCATGCTGACGCGCCCCGAGCGGATCGAGGCCGGCTGGTGGGACGGCGGGCTGGCCACGCGCGATTACTTCATCGCCGAGCGTGCCGACGGGCTGCGCTGCTGGGTCTATCGCGAGCGCCCGGGCCACCCCACGCGCGACGGGCAGGAGGATGGCGGCGAATACCGCTGGTTCCTGCACGGGCTGTTTGCCTGAGCCCCGGGGATCGCCATGTTGCCATCGCTGCCCGGACTTTCCTCGCTGCTGCCGTCGCTGCCCGACTACGTCGAACTGCATTGCATTTCCAACTTCACGTTTCTCACCGGCGCCTCGCATCCGCAGGAGCTGATCGCGCGCGCGTTCCGGCTGGGCTACAGCGGGCTGGCGTTGACCGACGAATGTTCGGTGGCCGGTACCGCGCGGGCCCACCACGCGATCAAGGTGCTGCGCGAGGAAATGTGGGAGGCCGTGGCGCGCAGCGCGCGACGGCTGGCGGCGGGGCAGGCCGCCGGGGAGATCGACGATGCGGACGAACTGGCGGCGTTTGCGCCGGAAGAGGCTGGGGCCGATGACGACGAGATGCCGCCGCCGGACGTCGACGAGGATGAGGACCCCGATGCCGCCGCGCGGCGTCACCGCGTGCTGGAGGCCCGCGCGGCCGCTGCCGATGCGTTCAACCTGATCATCGGCAGCCGCTTCGTGCTGGCTGCCCCGCCGATGCAGGCGGACGCCATGCCGCCGCCGCGTCTGGTGTTGCTGGCCCGGAACCGCGAGGGCTTCGGCAATCTCTGCGAGTTCATCACGCTGGGCCGCACGCGCGCGGAGAAGGGCAGCTACCTGCTGTATCCGTCGGATATCGCCGACCCCGCCCCCGCGCAGGCGCACCTGCGCGGCATGCCAGATTGCCTGGCGATCCTGCTGCCCGACTACTGCGCCGATCCGGACGTCCTGCGTGCGCAGGCCGCGTGGTGCCGCGAGACCTTCGGCGATCGCGCGTGGATGGCGCTGGAGCACTTGCAAGGCCACGCCGAGGCGCTGCACCGGTCGCGCCTGCAGACGGTTTCCGCCGAAACCGGGCTGCCGCTGGTGGCGGCGGGTGCGGTCAACATGCACGTGCGCTCGCGCAAGCCGCTGGCCGATGTGCTGACCGCGATCCGCCTGAGCCAGCCGCTGCCCGCCTGCGGCATGGCGCTGGCGCCCAACGCGGAGGCCCACCTGCGCATGCGGCAGGTGCTGTCGCGGCTCTATCCGCGCGAGACACTGGCGCAGACGCTGGCGATCGCCGGCCAGTGCAAGTTCTCGCTGGATACGCTGCGCTACGAGTATCCCGAGGAACTGGTCCCCGATAACGAGACCCCCATCGGCTATCTGCGCAAGGAAGTGGAGCGCGGCATGCGGGAACGCTTTCCGCATGGCATGGCGCCCGAGTGGGAGGCCCAGCTCCATGGCGAGCTCGAACTGATCGAGGAGAAGTCGTACGAGCCATTCTTCCTGACCGTGCACGACATCGTCCGCTTTGCGCGCGGGCGCGGCATCCTGTGCCAGGGGCGGGGATCGGCGGCCAACTCGCTGGTCTGCTACTGCCTGCATATCACCGAGGTCAGCCCGGAGCAGGCCAACCTGCTGTTCGGCCGCTTCCTCTCGCGCGAGCGCGATGAGCCGCCCGATATCGACGTGGACTTCGAGCACCAGCGGCGCGAGGAAGTCATCCAGTACATCTACGAGAAATACGGCCGTCATCGCGCCGCGCTGGCGGCGTCGCTGATCACGTACCGGTCACGCAGTGCGTTGCGCGATGTGGGGCGCGCGCTCGGCATCGACCCCGGCGTGGTGGAGCAGGTGGTCAAGGGGCAGGCGTGGTGGGACGGCGGCATGGCGTTTCTCGCGCGGCTCACGCGTTACGGGCTGGACCCCGATTCGCCGGCGGTGCGCCAGTGGGCCAGCCTGACCGAGCAGTTGCGCGGGTTTCCGCGCCACCTGTCGCAGCACGTGGGCGGATTCGTGATCGCGCGGCACAAGCTGTCGCGGCTGGTGCCGATCGAGAATGCGGCGATGGAAAACCGCAGCGTGATCCAGTGGGACAAGGACGACCTGGAATCGCTGGGGCTGCTCAAGGTGGACGTGCTGGCGCTGGGCATGCTGACCGCGATCCGGCGCGCGCTGGCGATGGTGCCGAACCCCGAGCCGGACCGCGCCGGCCTGCCGTGCCGCATGGAAGACCTGCCGGAGACCGATGACGCCACCTACGAAATGATCTGCAAGGCCGATACGGTCGGCGTGTTCCAGATCGAATCGCGCGCGCAGCAGTCGATGCTGCCGCGCCTGCAGCCACGCCAGTACTACGACCTGGTGGTGGAGGTGGCCATCGTGCGGCCGGGGCCGATTCAGGGCGGCATGGTGCATCCCTACCTCAAGCGGCGCGAGGATCTGCGCCGCACCGGCAAGCTGCCGACCTACTTCAACGACGTGATTCGCCGCGTGCTGGGGCGCACGCTGGGCGTGCCGATCTTCCAGGAGCAGGTGATGCAGCTGGCCATCGACGCGGCCGGCTTTACGCCGGGGCAGGCGGACCAGTTGCGCCGGTCGATGGCCGCATGGCGCCGGCGTGGCGACCTGAAGAAGCATCAGGACGCGCTGGTGCGCGCGCTGACCACGCGCGGGTATCCGGAGTCGTTCGCGCTGGCCATCTGCAAGCAGATCGAAGGGTTTGGCGAATACGGGTTTCCGGAAAGCCATGCGGCCAGTTTTGCCAAGCTGGTGTATGTGAGCGCCTGGATCAAGTGCCATTACCCGGATGCGTTCCTGTATGCGCTGCTCAACAGCCAGCCAATGGGCTTCTATTCGCCCTCGCAGCTTGTGCAGGATGCGCGCCGGCATGGCGTGGTCACGCTGCCGGTGGACGTGACGATCAGCCACTGGGAAAGCACGCTGGAACCACGGCGGCCCGGTCAGCGCTTTCGGGATGTGCGGCTGGGGATGAATCGCGTGAAGGGCATGCGCGATGCGGCCGCGCTGCGGATCGAGGCCGCGCGTGCCGAGCGGCCGTTCGAGAGCGTGGAGGACCTGGCACGCCGCGCGCAGCTGGACCGGCACGATATCGACGTGCTGGCTGCGGCCGACGCGCTGGTCTCGCTGGCCGGGCACCGCCGGCAGGCCCGCTGGCATGCGCGGGGCGCAGCCGTGCAGACCGCGCATCGCGACCTGCTGCACGAGGCGCCGCCGGCCGAGAGCGAATTGCTGCTGCCCGAACCGAAGATCGGCGAGGACGTGGTGGCGGATTACGCCAGCCTGGGACTGTCGCTGAAGTGCCACCCGCTGACGCTGCTGCGGCGGCGGCTGACCGCGCTGAAGTACCTGACCGCGCAGCAGTTGTCCCATTGCGGCAACGGCAGGCGGGTGCGCGCATGCGGCATCGTCACGGTGCGCCAGCGGCCCTCCACGGCCAGCGGCACGATCTTTACGTCGATCGAGGACGAGACCGGCGCGGTCAATGTGATCGTGTGGCCGGACCTCGTCGAACGTCAGCGCAAGGAGATGCTGGGCGCCACGTTGCTAGGGGTGATCGGCACATGGCAGCGTCAGGGCGAGGTGAAACACCTGGTCGCGCAGGAACTGGTGGACCTGAGCCCGCTGCTGGGACGACTCATGGTCGGCAGCCGGGACTTTCATTGAGGCGCCACGTCAAAGCTCCAGCACCAGCTTTCCGCCTCTGGCCGCGCGCGAGCAGCACGCCATCATCCGGTTGTTCGCTTCGCGCTCGCCGCGGGTCAGCACCACGTCGCGATGATCTACATCGCCCGCCAGCACGCGCACCTCGCACGATCCGCACAGCCCTTCCTCGCAGTCGCTCTGCACATCGATGTTGGCGCCGCGCAGGGCCGCCAGCAGGGTCTGGCCGGCGGGCACTTCGACGGTCAGGCCGGAGTCCTTCAGCTCCACCGTAAACGGCTGCTCCTTCGACGGGTCCAGCGTGCCGAGCGCCGACACGAAATGCTCGACCCGCAACGCATCCTCGGGCCACGCGGCGCACTGCGCCTCCAGCGCCTCGATCATGCGGGCCGGGCCACAGGCATAGATCTGCGTGTCGGCATCGGGTGCGCCCAGGATCTCGGCGAAGTCCGCGCGCTGGCCTGCATCGCGCGCATGCACGCGCAACCGCTCGCCATGCAGTGCGACGAGTTCATCGAGCATCGCCATCGCGCTCCGCGAACGGCCGCAATAGTGGAACGTATAGTCGATGCCCAGTTCGCGTGCGCGGCGCGCCATGGCGCTGACCGGCGTCACGCCAATGCCGCCGGCGATAAAGATCGCCTTGCGGCAGCCCTCATCCAGCCGGAAGTGGTTGCGCGGGCCGCGAATCTTGAGCCTGTCGCCCCGCCGCACGCTGTCGTGAATCCATGCCGAGCCGCCACGGCTTTCCGTCTCGCGCAGCACGGCGATCTCGAAGGCCCCCGTGTTGGCCGGATCACCACATAGCGAGTACTGCCGCGAGATGCCCGTGTTGCCGCACTCCACATCGATATGCGATCCCGGCGACCAGCGCGGCAGCGCCTTGCCGTCCGGCGAGGCCAGGTGCAAGCGCACCACGCCGTCGGCGGCCGGATCGATGTGCTCGACCACTACCGTGCGGCTGGCCGCGTGTCCGGAGGGCTCGCCGATGCGCACCGATGCGCGCGTGGACAGCACCGAGGGGTCGTTCCGCTCTGGATTCCGCGCCGGGTCCCATTCCACCCGGAGGTGCTCCGGGCCCCGGAAGGAGGTGTTCGGCACGTACGTGAAGCGCTGCTCGGCCAGCCGCATATGGGGCAGGCGGCGCGTCAGCTCTTCCAGGAAGATCTGCATCTCCATGCGCGCCAGGTTCTTGCCCATGCACTGGTGCGAGCCATAGCCAAACGTCAGCTGGTCGCTGGCATTGTCGCGGCGGATGTCGAACAGGTCCGCATCGGCGAAGTGCTGTTCATCGTGGTTGGCGGATGACGTCACGATCAGCAGCTTCGTGCCCGCCGGCAGTGCGATGCCGCCGACCTCGGTGTCGCGCGTGACGATGCGCCGCCATGCCGCCACGGAGCCGTTGTGGCGCAGGCACTCTTCCACCGCGTTGGGGATCAGCGCCGGGTCTTCGCAGATTTCGCGCCACACGTCCGGATGCTGGAGCAGCAGCTTGATCGCATTGGCCGATGCATTGGCCGTGGTCTCATGCGCGGCTACGATGCCGGCCATCATCATCGAGTGCAGGTAGGAATCGGTCACCACCTCGGGCAACTCGCGCTGCTTGCGCAGGCCGTACTGCATCCAGCCCGGGCCGGACGGGTCCTCGCGCATCTTGTCCAGGATCTTGCCGGCGAGCTGCCAGAAATTGCCGACGGCGTGCGCCACGGCCACCTGTTCCTCGGGCTTTGGCCGCCCCCAGGTGTTGACCGTATGCGCAATCGAGTACTGGCGCAGCAGGTCCATGTCTTCCTCGGGGACGCCGAGGAAATGCAGCGCCACCGTCAGCGGCACTTCCCACAACATCTGGTCGACCAGGTCCGCGCGGCCATCGTCGATAAAGCGGTCCACGTACTCGCGCGTCAGCTGCCGCACCATCGGTTCGTGATGGGCCAGCTCGGCCGGCGTGAAGGGCTCCATCAGCGCACGGCGGCGCGGCATGTGAGCCGGTTCGTCTTCATTGACCAGCGTGCGGTTCATCGCATAGCCGTAGGACGCCAGCACCGCGTTGGCTTCGTCGCCCGTCGGCGTGATCTTTTCCAGCGCGATGGCCGGGCTGAAGGTGAGGTTGTCGCGGAAGATCGCCTTGATGTCCGCATAACGTGTCACCACCCAGTAGCCAAGCTTCGGGCTGTAGAACACGGGCTCCTGCTCGCGCGACCAGCGCACGTAGTCCGGCGGGTCCTGCTGGTAGCCATCCTCGAACGGGTCGAACGCCGCGGCGTTGTGGCTCACGGGGCAACCGTCCGGTGCGCGCAGGGCGCTGTGGTCGATGGGGCAACCCCCGGCGCGGGAGGGTGAAGGGGATTGGGACATGCTGCGCGCTCCGTACTGAGGGTGAGGCTAAGGTGGTCGCCCCGTGTCGACACGAGGCAGTGATGCAGGGGGGGCTGCTGGTTGGCCAGCGGCCCTGGAGGTTGTTTAAAAATGAAGCGAAGCGGTCCTGGCTAGACGCGCGGCCGCAGGCAGTACAAGTGGTACGACAAGGCCGCGCAACGACGCCAGGATCTTTTTTAAACGACCTCTTAATCGAGGGAAATTTTCAGATCCTGGATGAGCCGGGTCCAGCGCGTGGTCTCGCTGCGCAGCAGATCGGTGTATTGCGCGGGCGTGTTGCCCACCGGCTCCACGCCAAAGTCCACCAGCTTCTTGTTGACGCCGGGCTCCTTGATCGCCGCCACGACCTGCTTGTTCAGCGCGTTGATCACGTCCGGCGGCGTGGCCGACGGCACCACCATGCCGACCAGCGCGGCGGCTTCCACGTTCTTGTAGCCCAGTTCGGCGAAGGTCGGCACGTCAGGCAGCTGCGGCAGGCGCGTGGCGTTGGCGACGGCCAGCGGGCGCACCTTGCCGCCCTTGATGAAACCAGCGCCGGCGGCGTAGTCGACCATCATCGCGGGAATCTGGCCGGCCGCGACGTCGGATAGCGCCGGGGCGGCACCGCGATACGGCGCGTGGGTCATCGTCAGGTGGGCTTCCACCTTCAGCAGTTCCATGGCCAGGTGGTGCGGGCTGCCGGCACCGGCGGACCCGTAGTTGATGCCACCCGGGGTGGCCTTGACCTGTGCGATGAATTCCTGCGCGGTCTTGGCCTGGCTGCCCGGGCCAACCACCAGGATCATCGGGAAACGGCCCAGCAGCGTCACCGGCGCCAGGTCCTTGGTCGGGCTGTAGGACAGCGTCTTGTACAGCGCCGGGTTGAAGACCAGCGTGCCGTTGTCCGCCGAGAGCACCGTGTAGCCGTCCGCCGCGGCGCGTGCGGTTTCCGACGCGCCGATGGCCGTATTGCCGCCCGGCTTGTTGTCGACCACGACAGGCTGGCCGACTTTGGTCGACAGCCCCTGGCCGATGGTGCGGGCGAGGAAGTCCGAGCCGCCGCCAGCGGCGTAGGGCACGATCCAGCGGATCGGCTTGGCCGGATAGTTGTCGGCGGCATGGGCGGGCACGGCGGCAAGCAACGAGAACGTGGCGGACGCGGCACACACGGCCGCAAGACGGTGGCGGGGCATATTGGGGCGGTCTCCTTGGTATTTGGCCGGATAGTGGGCGGCCTGTTTTGCGTAAATAATATACGCATTGCGTAATCGTTGAATGGGGGTTAACCTCAGCGCCATGTCGACCAATCCCGACCTTTCGTCACCGGACGCCCGCCCCCGCGAGCGGCGCCAGCGCGTGCAGGCCGCCGAAACCGGCATGGCCGTGCTCAAGGGGCTGGCGCGGCTCGGCGGCCGGGCCAGCCTGACGGCCATCGCGACCCACGTCGACGAAAGCCCGGCCAAGGTGCATCGCTACCTCGCCAGCCTGATCGAGGCAGGGCTGGTGGCACAGGAGAGCGGTACGCAGCAGTACCACCTGGGCATCGAGGCCTTGCAGATCGGTCTGGCGGCGATGCGGCAGGCGGACCCGATCCGGCTGGCCGAGGCGTCGCTGATCCGCCTGCGGGAGCGGCTGGAGGTCACGTGCTTTGTCTCGGTGATGGGCAACAAGGGGCCGACGATCATCCGGATCGAGGAGCCGGGGTTGCCGGTGACGGTCAACGTGCGGGCAGGCTCGGTGATGCCGCTGCTGTGGTCGGCCACCGGACGGGTGTTCCTGGGGATGCTCGGCGAGGCCAGCGTGCAGGCGCTGGCCAGGGCGGAACTGGAGGCGGCCACGCCGGATCAGCGCACCCAGCTGGACCCGGACGATCCGCTCGGCAAGCTGCGCGAGGCGGTATCGGCCGATGGCTGCGCAGCGGTGCGCGATACGAATCTGAAGGGAATCAGCGCGGTGGCGGCGCCCGTGCGCGACTACACGGGGCGCGTATGCGCGGTGCTGACGGCGCTGGGCGCCACCGGGGGATTCGACCCGTCCATTGACGGGCCGATTGGTCGTGCCGTGCGCGAGGAAGCCGCGGCGATCAGCACCTTGCTGGGCTACGCCGCCTGACGATCCGGCTTCGTCGCGCGGGTCTTACTCGGGACGCTTGGGGATGTTGACCGCGCGCTGCACGGCCGGGCGGTCCAGGAAGGCGTGCAGCACGCGCGTGACCTCCGGGAAGTCCTTGATGCCGACCAGGTCGCCCGCCTCATAGAACCCCACGATATTGCGCACCCACGGGAACGTGGCCATGTCGGCGATGGTGTAGTCGTCGCCCATGATCCATGTGCGGCCCTTGAGCCGTTCGTTCAGCACATTCAGCAGGCGGCGCGATTCCGACGCATAGCGATCGCGCGGGCGCTTGTCTTCGTAATCCTTGCCGGCGAATTTGTGGAAGAAGCCCACCTGGCCGAACATCGGGCCGACGCCACCCATCTGGAACATGACCCACTGGATCATCTCGTAGCGGCCCGCCGCATCGGTCGGCAGGAATTTGCCCGTTTTCTCCGCCAGGTAAAGCAGGATCGCGCCGGATTCGAACAGCGCCAGCGGCTTGCCGCCCGGACCGTCGGGGTCGATGATCGCCGGGATCTTGTTGTTCGGATTCAATGAAAGAAATTCCGGCGACATCTGGTCGTTCTTGTCGAAGCGCACCAGATGCGGCTCATAGGGCAGGCCGGTCTCTTCCAGCATCAGCGATACCTTGATGCCATTGGGGGTATTCAGCGAATACAGCTGCAGACGGTCCGGATGCTGCGCAGGCCATTTGCGGGTAATGGGGTAGGCGGACAAGTCTGCCATGAGGTCTCCTGGGGAAATACGCGAGGCAAATGGCGATGGTAAACCGTCCGCCGCATGTCTGCAGGCAACGACGCAGCGGCTCCACGCCGTGATGCAGCGCGCGGAAAAAGCGACGCGCGCGGCGTCGGATCGCCCTCACTTTCACACGCCATTCCGCCTCAGGCCATCACGATCCGGCGTGGATCGGCTGATGCCCGCGCATCCGCGCGATCGACGACCGCCATTCGCCGCGTAGGCGAGAATTTTTTGAACAAGTCATTCAGCGAGGCAGTGGTCACCCCGAAATCGGACTTGCTGGTATCGCGTTGCTCGACTAAGCTTCGTTCTACGACAATGTGAGTCGTAGTTTGTGGCAACAGGAGAGCTACATGAAAAAGACTATTTCAATTCGCGCCTTATGTTTGGCGATGGGGCTGGCCGCCGGCGGTGCCTGGGCAGTAACCGGAGAAAGCGTTCACGCGGGTGACCGGTATGGCTACGACTTTCGCACCACCACGCAGGCGGACACACCGCTGATCGTGGCCGGGCGCGACCTCACGGGTGTTTCCGCCGCGCCGGGCCGGGGCACGGGTGTCGCCGACGAAGGGGAAGCCAGCAAGTATTCGGGACCGCCGTCCAAATCGATCCGATTGCTGGCGGGATGGGATCAGACCGGCCCGTCGGCCCCGCCTCGGCGCGTGGGCGACTTCAGTGCGGAGGCAAATGCCTGACAGCAAGCGTGTTGCAGGCGTTTTGAAAGCAAGATGAAAGTTCGAGATTGTGTTGGGATCGTGATCGGCTGGCTGAGCATCTGCCTGCTTGGTGGCGCGATCGTGCAGGGGGTGGCGCGGGTGTTGGCAATGTAGTTGGCGTGGCAAATCGATGCGCGGCAAGGCTTCCGGTTTCCGGCTACGCTGTGGGCTCGACGGAGCGTGGTGATGGGTCTTTTGACCGATCGCACCCCGTCGTCCCGATCGTCCTCCCGGAGATTCCATGTCAATGCTTCAACGCTTGTCAGCCTCGGGTGCCATCGCATCCGCGATGCTCGTGGCCATGCTTGCCACCCCCGCGTCCGCACACGCCCAGTCCGCCATGCGCGGCCAACTCGTCGCCGTCAGCGGCGACCAGATCAAGGTCCGTACCCGTGAAGGAAAAGACGTCGACGTGGCCCTGACGAAGGACACCGTCGTGCGTGGCGTGGAGAACGCCGAGCCGAAGGACATCGCCTCCGGCAGCTATATCGGTACGGCGGCCATGCCGCAGGCCGATGGCAGTCTGCGCGCGCTGGAAGTCCACGTCTTTCCGCCGAGCCTGGCCGGCAGCGGCGCGGGGCATCGCCCGTGGGATCTGCGCGGAAACAGTTCGATGACCAACGGCACGGTCGGCAACGTGGTGGTTAGCCACGGGCGGACGATCACGGTCAAGTACCCGGAAGGCGAGAAGACGATCGTCGTCCCGCCCGAAGTGCCCGTGGTCAAGCTGGAGCCCGGCGATCGTTCGCTGCTGAAGACGGGCACGAACGTGGTGCTGTTTGCCAACAAGCAGGCCGATGGCACGCTGGTCGCGCGGGCAATCTCCGCCGGCAAGAACGGCGTGGTGCCGCCGATGTAAGGTCGATATAAGGCCGATGCGAGGGCCATCGCTCTCGCCCTCGTTCATCTCGTCCTGCAGCGACAGTTCGCCGCGCTGAAACAGAAACGCGAAGGGTCGGTTGATCATCGCTTCCGACCCCCGTGCAAGCTCAACGCACTTTGCTGTACAGGCGCCGCGCATCCGCGGCGTCAGCCAATGGCCTGCCCAATACTCTCGCCCCCTCCGCAGCCTGAGCAACCAGTGCCGCGTTGCCGGGCGCGACCTTGCCATCGCGCAATTTCAGGTTATTCTCAAAACCAACGCGAACGTGGCCGCCCAACGCAGCGGCTGCAGTAGCACAGGCGTGTTCCTCACGACCGAAGGCACACATCGCCCAGGGCAGCGATTGATCGAAGGCTTGCAGAAAGGGCAGCAGATCGCGCGGCGAGGAAGTCTGTCCTGCCGTGTAGCGCCCCAGCACGAACAGGACCGACCACGCCCCAGGCGGCATCAGGCCACGTTCGCGTAGTGATTGCAGGCGTTGAACGTCGGCGACGTCGTAAAGGATGATCTGCGTCATCACGCCCTCGACCGCCAGCCATTGCAGAAATGCGGCAAGCTCACCCTCGGGGATGTCCGGCACGGCGATTTCGCGCAGGCCGATCGAGACCGCCTCTGGCCGCAATTCGCGCACCATCGCAATCTGTTCGTGCGCGCGATAGATCCCGGCGGCCTCGCTGGTCACCTGCACCAGCAACTCGTCGCCCACGGCCTGCTTCACCGCGGCCAGCGCGGTGCGATAGTCGGTGACATCGAGCGAATGGCGACCGTCTTCGCGGCGTACGTGCATGTGCATCATTGCCGCGCCGGCATCCAGGCAGGCACGCGCCTCCGCTGCCAGCGCCGCCGGCGTCAGCGGTACGGCGGAATGGTCGGCATGCGTCTTGTAGGCGCCGTTGGGCGCCACCGTGATAACCAGTGGCGATTCGGCCAGCAATACATTCTCACTCATGATTCTGTCTGGATTTGGCTCAGGGTTGGATCTCTGGCAGTTCTGCGGCGATCAGATCGAGGCCAGCGCGCAGCAGGCGGTCGTAGCGCGCTCTTTCCGCTTCGATGGCCTCGGGCGTCCAGCGATAGAACCCCTCTCCCTTCTTCATGCCATGTCGACCGTCGGAAGCCCGCTCGCGCAGGCATTGCGCCGGTTGATCGGCATTGCAGAAGGTCGGATACATCGTCGCGGCGGCGGCCGCATGCACGTCGATGCCTGCATGATCGCGTTGCAGCACCGGCCCGGCGGCAAGAAAACGGAAGCCAAAGCCGAACCGTACGGCGGCGTCTACATCTTCGGGCGAGGCAATACCCCGATCGATCATGTCGAACGCTTCGCGGGAAAGCGCGTGCTGCAGTCGATTGGCAAGGAAGCCGGGCAGGTCCTGCATGACCTTGACCGGTACCATGCCGCAGCGACGCATGAACGCGATCAGGGCGTCCGCGTTGCGCATGTCGCTGGCTTCGCCAAGCACTACCTCAACCAGTGGCACCAGATGCGCCGGCATGAAGAAATGCAGGCCGAGCATGCGCTCGCGCGTGGGTAGCCCCGCACCGATGGCGCTGATCGGAAAACTGGAGCTGTTGCTGGTCAATATGGTGTGAGGCGGAGCCAGGCGCACCAATTGGGCGAACAACGCCTGCTTCAACTCCAGGCGCTCGGGGATGCATTCGATGACGAGGTCGACCGAGTTCCAGTCGATTGCATCCAGATCCTTTACCACCTGCAAGTCACGCGCACCCGCTTCGCGACCGATCGCCGCGAGATTGGCGCCGATTCTGTCCCGCAGCGCGGCGGCGGTTGTGGCATTCGGCTCGACAACCGTGGTCCGGCAGGACGTGCGGGTGAGTACCACCGCAACGTCGGCGCCCATCGTGCCGCCGCCCACCACAACCGCATGCGCCACGCCTGGGGTTGGAAGACCTGGTTGTTCCACGCTGCTTTCCTGCATTCCGCTCTCCTTGCTTGCCTGTTTTCCGTACTGAGGATTTCCTTGATCGATGGCGCAGACCGCTTTCTATAGAATGATCCAAAAAACGGATCAATGACATGAAGCTCAATCTGTCGATGCGCGACATCGAAACGATTCTTCTGCTTGGGCGCACGCTCAATTTCAGACAGGCTGCAACCCAATTGCACCTGTCGCAATCCGCGCTATCCACCCAGATCCTCCGCATCGAGGAAGCGCTGGGCGTGCGCCTGTTCGAACGAACCACGCGCACGGTGCGACTCACCGCCGCCGGCGAAGTCTTTGTCCGGCAGTCCACCTATGTCCAGGCGGCCTTTCGCGAAGCGGTCGACGCGGTCACAGGCATCGCCAACGCGGAGCGTGGCAGCGTCGCGGTCGCGGCAATGCCCTCGCTGGCGGCCAAGTTGCTGCCGCGCGTGCTGATGGCCTTTCACCGCGCGCACCCTGCGGTCACGCTCAAGGTTTTCGACACGCTATCCGGCCCCGCCTTCGATCTGGTACGCGCCGGCGAGGTCGACTTTGCCCTGACCGCGGCAGACCCGCAGCAAGCGGACCTGCAATACGAAGCCATGATGTCCGACCGCTTCGTACTCCTGATTCCGAAGGGGCACACCCTGGCACGCAGCAAGGGGGCGATTCGCTGGGCCGACACCGTTGACCTGCCCCATATCTCGATGACTCACCCAAGCAGCGTGCGGCAGTATGCGGAGTGGGCCTTCCTTCAGAATCGCATTCGTTTCCAGCCATCATTCGAGTCGGAGCGACTGCCGACGATCGCCGCGATGGTCGAGTGTGGTTTCGGTGTGGCGGCGTTGCCCGAGATCGCCGCAAGCACGGTGACGCACCCAGGCATCGTCGAGCGACTGCTTACGGGGCCGGTGGCGAAACGCTCCATCGGGCTGGTAACCGCCCGGAACCGGAGTCTGTCGCCAGCGGCCGCGGCGCTGCTGGGCACGCTGCGCGAGCATCTGGCCAAAGGCGACCCGCTGCGCTGACGCACCGGGGTCATGCCACTAGTCGACGGTGGCGCCGGTATCCCGAACAATCTTCCCAAGTCGCGTCGTCTCGCTGCGGATCAGCGCACCGAATGCCTCGGGCGTGCCACCAACCACCGGCGTGCCAATCGCCTCCCAGCGAGTGCGGAACTCCGGATCCTTGAAGATTTCGTTGATCACGCCGTTGAGCTTGTGCACGATGGCCTGCGGCGTTCCCGCCGGGGCCGCAATCCCGTGCCACGCGACGAACTCGAAGCCTGGAAGGCCCGATTCCGCAAGCGTCGGCACATCGGGCAATGCCGGCGAACGGGTTTTGGTGCTGACCGCAAGCGGACGCAGTTTGCTCGCCTTGATATAGGTCAGCGAACTGGCGAGGATATCGAACATGACCGGGACCTGACCACCCAGGACGTCGTTCAGAGCAGGACCTGCCCCCTTGTACGCCACGTGTTGCATCTTCGCGCCGACGGCGGTATTGAACAGTTCCCCGGCAAGATGCTGCGGCGTGCCATTGCCGGCCGAGGCAAAGCTATATTCGCCCGGCTTGTTCCTGGTCGCGGCAATGAACGATTTCACATCCTTGACCGAAGTACCAGGATTCACTTCCAGCACCAGCGGAAAAGCGGAAATCTGTATGACCGGAGCCAGTTCGGTCAGCGGGTTGTACGACAGTTGCTTGTACAACGTCGGGTTGACCGCCATCGGGCCACTTGCGGCCAGCAGGATCGTATAGCCATCCGGTGCGGCCTTTGCCACCGCGCTCGTACCGATATTTCCCCCGGCCCCGGCGCGGTTTTCCACAACCACCGGCACCCCAAGCCGCGACTGCATGCTGGCTTGCAGCAGCCGCGCCATCAGGTCCGTCGGCCCGCCAGGCGGGTATGGCACAACAAAGTGAATCGGTTTGGACGGATAACCTTCAGCCGCCAATGCCACGCCATGCGTTCCGATGCCGGAAGCGATCAGCATGGCAAGCGAAACGAATCTGGCTGTCTTTTGCATGGTTGTCTCCACCTATCGTCCTTGTTATTGAGCGGAGTATAAGGGCCCTCGATTCATTCGTTAATTTGCATTTTTCGATCTATTGATCTCTGCTGTCTATCAAGCTACCCGCCACGGATTGATCAAGACCTCAACGCCAGGTTCCTCGCCGGATGCCGCCCGGTAGCTCAAGGGGCAATCGCGGAACCGGGGGGGGGCGACGAATCAGACAGGCTCGGCCTCGCGACTCACTGTCGCGTGAGGCTGCATGCGCGGCCGCTCTATGCAGCGATGCGCGGCTGTGGCAAAAACGAAAGCCATCGTAATCAACGCGGCCGCGACGAGACTCAGGTACTGCGCGCCTATCGACCGGAGCACGACACCGCCAAGCACGCCCGAGCAGGCAAGTCCGATGTATGTGGCTGTATTGTTCAGGGCGAGCAGCAGTGGCGCCACTTGCGGCGACAGTTGCACGAGTCGGTGTTGCTGCGGAACGATGAGCCCCCATCCGCATGCCCCCCAGATGGCCAGCGCGATGGCAGCGCTGAACGGATGCGCGGAGGTCCACGGCAGCGCGCAGAAATTGATGATGGCGATCCAAAGCATCGCATTGATGATGTTGCGGCTCTTGAACCGGTCCACGAGGCGGCCGGAGAGCAGGTTCCCGGCCGTCGCGGTGACGCCCCACAACAGGAACATGCCCGCGAGAATGCGTTCGTCGCCGCCCGTCACGGGCTCCAGTACCACGCCCGCATACGTGTAGACCATCAGGAAGCCGCCGAACGCGAATAGCGAAGTGAGCAAGGTCAGCGCGATCCGCATGTCGCGTACGGGGGCAAGCCGCTCGCGCAGCCTGACGGATGCGGGCAGGGGAACAGATGGCAGCATCGTCCAGACGCCGATCATCGCCACAATCCCGAGCGCGGTGACAAACCAGAGCGTCGACCGCCAGCCTCCGAATCCGCCGATAAAAGTGCCGATCGGCGAACCGAGGGCCGTTGCTCCGGTGAGGCCGGCCGTGACTGCGGCCAGCGCGCGGCCGCGTTTTTCAGGTGCGGCAAGCGCCGAGGCAACGCCCAATGCAGTCGGGGAAAACAGCGCGGCGCCAAATCCTGCCACGGCCCGGCTCACCAGAACCCAGTGCAAGTCGGTGGCGAGCGCGGTGAAGGCGTTGCCGACGACGAAAATGCCAAGCGCCGAAACGAGCAGAAGCTTGCGGGGCAAGTTGCCCGCCACGGCTGCCATCACTGGCGCAGCCACCGCGTAGGTCAGCGCATAACACGTCACCATGAGGCCCGCCAGGCTGACGGAGGTATGCAGCGACGCCGCGACGCCGGGAAGGATGCCGGCGACGACGAAGTTGTCGGTCCCCATTGCAAACATTCCCAGTGCCAGAATCAATAATCGACGATCCATACGAAAATTCTTTGCGAAATACGGTTGAAATTTGGGTTCCGGGGCGGCGATTGCCTCAAAGTCGGTGCCCAGTCACCGGCTCGGCCAGGCCGAGCCTTAGGCTGCCAGTCGATCATAATCGTCGTTGACCACGTCTCAAATGCCATATATACCGTCAATTCAGGACATGAAATTGGGCATTCCATGCACACGATCGGCTTCGTCGTATTTCCAAACTTCTATTTGATGGGCCTGGCGGCAGTCACCGCGTTCGAAATGGCGAACGTCGTACTCGAAGAGCGTGCGTACGACGTGACGGTTCTGTCGGAGGAGGGCGGACTCGTGCTGTCGTCCGCAGGCATTCGGGTCGATTCGCAGCCCATCGGCGACATCGCTTTTGACACGGTCATGTTTGGCTCTGGCGTCGAGATTGACATCGCTTCCGCAACGCTGACTGAATTCGTCAGGCGATCGCTGAAGACATCGAGGCGGATCGCGGCACCGTGCACGGGCGCCTTTATCCTGGCGCATGCGGGCGTCCTGGATGGCCGGCGCGCGACGACGCATTGGCGGTTCGCGCACGATCTGCAGCGCCACTTCCCGAAGATCGCCGTCGAGGAGGACCAGATTTTCATCGTGGACGGCCCGATCTGGACCTCCGCAGGCATGACGGCGACGATCGACATGGCGCTCGCCATGATTGAAAAGGACCACGGTCAGGACGTCTCGCGCGCGGTAGCGCGCAAGCTGGTGATCTACCATCGACGGACAGGCGGCCAGTCGCAGTTTTCGACATTGCTTGACCTGGAACCGAAGTCCGACAGGATCCAGAAGGCCATCGACTACGCGAATTCCAATTTGCGCAACGCCTTGACGGTCGACGAGCTTGCCGATGTCGCAGGGCTAAGCCCGCGCCAGTTCAGTCGGGCATTCAGCGCGGAGACCGGTCAATCGCCCGCAAAGGCAGTCGAACACCTGCGCGTGGAAGCAGCGAGGCTTTTGCTGGAAAAAGGTCGTCTCTCGCTGGACGTGATCGCGCAGGAAGTCGGCTTGTCTGACCGGGAACGAATGCGGCGCGCGTTCGTGCGCACCACCGGTCAACCACCGCAGGCGGTCCGCCGCCTGAGCAGGGACACTCGTGGGCCAGCCCCCACGGCTGTCGCTTAGAATCTTTCACCTCGTCGCCCGCTGCATGGCAGCGACAGAATTTCAGATTCCGCGGCCGAGCCTCACTTGCGGCCGCCGCAAGTCTCCTCTTTCCAGCTTTTCCAGGAGTTAGCCATGAACGATCCGCAGAAATCACCGCCCACGATTGCCGAGGGTTGGCAGACGCCGCCCGATCGCACCAGCGTGACGGATGACGCGCGCGTGGACGACATTATTCCGCTGCCTCCGCCAGAACACCTGATCCGTTTCTTTCCCATCCGCGGCACGCCGGTCGAAACACTGGTCACCCAGACGCGCCAGCGCATCTCGCGCATCCTGCATGGCGAGGATGACCGACTGCTTGTGATCATGGGGCCTTGCTCGATTCACGACCCGCAGGCGGCGCTCGAGTATGCACGGCGCTTGTTGGAGGAGCGCCATCGCTTCGCGGATTCGCTGGAAATCGTGATGCGTGTGTACTTCGAGAAGCCTCGTACCACGGTAGGTTGGAAGGGACTCATCAACGATCCCTACCTGGACGAGAGCTATCGCATCGACGAAGGCTTGCGCATTGCGCGCAGCCTGCTGCTGGATATCAACCGCCTGGGATTGCCGGCGGCCGGTGAGTTCCTGGACGTGATCTCCCCGCAATACATCGGCGACCTGATTTGCTGGGGCGCGATTGGTGCCCGCACGACCGAAAGCCAGGTACACCGGGAGCTGGCTTCCGGTATTTCGGCGCCGATTGGCTTCAAGAACGGCACCGACGGGAATATCAAGATTGCCATCGACGCTATCCAGGCCGCATCGCGTCCCCATCACTTCCTGGGGGTCCACAAGAACGGCCAGGTGGCGACGGTGCATACCAAGGGCAATCCGGATTGCCACGTCATCCTTCGCGGCGGCAAGGCTCCGAACTACGATGCGGAATCCGTGGCCGCCGCTTGCAGGGAACTGGCAGCAGCCGGACTGGGCCATTCGCTGATGGTGGATTGCAGCCATGCCAATAGTGCCAAGCAGCACCAGCGGCAGATCGATGTTGCGGGGGACGTGGCACAACAAGTCAGTAGCGGCAGCGAATCGATCTTCGGGGTGATGGTCGAGAGCCATCTGCTCCCCGGCGCGCAAAAATTTACCCCCGGCGAACACCGGCCATCCGCATTGACATACGGGCAGAGCATCACGGACGCCTGCATCGGGTGGGACGACTCGGTGGCAGTGCTGAACAAGCTGAGCGAGGCGGTCAGTGCACGCCGCGAGCTGAACTCGAAGTCGTAGGCCGGACACCGGCGATGAACCAATAAGAAAGCCACCCGAGGGTGGCTTTCTTCATGGCAAAACGGTGAGCGATGGCTTAGTGCTTGAGCACCTGACCGATCGCATTGGCCACTACGCCCACATTGCGTTCGTTCAGGCCGGCCACGCACATGCGGCCCGAGCGCAGGACGTAGACGCCGTGTTCGGCCTTCAGGCGTTCCACCTGGTCGGCGGACAGCCCCGTGTACGTGAACATGCCGCGCTGCGTGATGTAGCGCGACAGGGCTTCCCCCTTCACGTGATCGCGCAGGTGGTCATGGATGGCCTGACGCATGCGGGCAATGCGCTGGCACATGGCGGCCAGTTCCTGCTCCCAGCTGGCGCGCAGCGACGGCGTGGTCAGCACGCGGGCCACCACACGGGCGCCATGCGTCGGCGGGTTGCTGTAGTTGGCGCGCACGGCGCCGGTCAGCTGGCCCAGCACGCGGCTGGCTTCGTCGGCGCTCTGGCAGACCACGCTCAGGCCGCCGCAGCGCTCGCCATACAGCGAGAAGTTCTTCGAGAACGAGTTGGCCACCAGGCAGGGCACGTTCTGGCGGGCCAGTTCGCGCACGGCAAAGGCGTCGTCGTCGAGGCCGGAACCGAAGCCCTGGTAAGCCATGTCGACGAACGGCAGGAGCTTGCGCTCCTTCAGTACGCCGATGACCTGGCGCCACTGGTCCTGGTTCAGGTCCACGCCCGTCGGGTTGTGGCAGCAGGCGTGCAGCAGCACGATGCCGCCTTGCGGAATGGCCTCGATCGCGGCCAGCATGGCGTCGAACTTCAGCCCGCCGGTGGCCGGATCGTAGTACGGATAGGTGTTGACCTTGAAGCCCGCGCGCTCGAAGACCACGCGGTGGTTCTCCCAGCTCGGATCGCTGATCCACATTTCCGCGGTGGGGAAATAGCGCTTCAGGAAATCGGCACCCACGCGCAGCGCGCCGGAGCCGCCCAGCGTCTGCACCGTGGCGACACGGCCTTCCGCGCGGGGGACGCAGTCATCGCCGAATACCAGGGCTTGCACGGCCTGGCGGTAGCCGGGAATACCCGCCATCGGCAGGTACGGGCGCGGACCCATGTCCGACAGCAACGCCGTCTCCGCCTCGGCCACGGCCTGCATGACGGGCAGGCGTCCCTCGTCGTCAAAATAGATGCCGATGCTCAGGTTGACCTTGTTGGTACGCGGGTCCTGCTGGAAGTCCTCGTTGAGCGAGAGGATCGGATCGCCCGGGAAGGCTTCGATGTGTTCGAACATGGGATGGAATCTGGCTGGTGGTTCAGGGGCGGCGGCCGTGGGCCGCCGCGCGTCTTACTGCGTCTGGACGCCGGTGGCGGGCAGGGCCGAACCGGCATTCTTCTGCCGGAGCCGATAGCTTACGCCAAGTACGGCCAGCCACACAGGGATCAGGTACACCGAGATCCGCAGGCCGGGCGTCAGGTACATCACGTACAGGATGCCCGCCAGGAACGCCAGCGTCAGGTAGTTGGTCAGCGGGTAGCCCAGGCTCTGGAAGCGCGTGGTCTGGCCGGCGGCGCGCTTGTCGCGGCGGAACTTCAGGTGGATGAGGCTGATCATCGCCCAGTTGATGATGAGCGCCGACACCACCAGGCCCATCAGCAGTTCAAATGCTTCGCCAGGCATGAAGTAGTTGATCAGCACGCAGGCGCCGGTTGCCAGCGCGGACACGGCCAGCGCGGCCAGCGGAATGCCGCGGCGGTTCACCTTCATCAGCGCCTTGGGCGCATTGCCCTGTTGCGCCAGGCCCAGCAGCATGCGGCTGTTGCAATAGACGCCGCTGTTGTAGACCGACAGCGCCGCCGTCAGCACCACAATGTTCAGGACATGGGCCACGAGGTTGCTGTTCATCGCGTCGAAGATCAGCACGAAGGGGCTGCCGCCGGTGACGACCTTTTCCCACGGGTACAGCGACAGCAGCACGGCCAGCGCGCCGACATAGAAAATCAGGATGCGGTAGATGACCTGGTTGGTCGCCTTCGGGATGCTCTTCTCGGGGTTGTCGGCTTCCGCCGCGGTAATGCCCACCAGTTCCAGTCCGCCGAACGAGAACATGATCACGGCCATTGCCATCACCAGGCCGCCGAAGCCGTTCGGGAAGAAGCCGCCGTGCTGCCACAGGTTGGCCACCGAGGCTTCCGGTCCGGCATGGCCCGAGACCAGCAGGTAGCCGCCAAAGCCGATCATGCCGACGATGGCCGCGACCTTGATGATCGAGAACCAGAATTCCATCTCGCCGAAGGACTTCACGCTGGCGAGGTTGATGGCGTTGATGATCAGGAAGAACGCCAGCGCGGAAATCCACGTCGGGATGCCCGGCCACCAGTACTGGACATAGATGCCCACTGCCGAAAGCTCGGCCATGCTCACCAGGATATAAAGCACCCAGTAGTTCCAGCCGGACATGAAGCCGGCGAAATGGCCGCAATACTTGTTGGCGAAGTAGCTGAAGGACCCGGCGACGGGTTCATCCACCACCATCTCGCCCAGCTGGCGCATGATGAAGAAGGCGACGATGCCCGCCACGGCGTAGCCGAGCAGGACCGAGGGGCCGGCCATCTTGATGGTCTGGGCGATGCCCAGGAACAGGCCGGTGCCGATGGCGCCACCAAGCGCAATCAGCTGGATGTGACGATTCTTTAGGCCGCGCTGAAGCGTGCCGTCTGTCTCTTGTACAGCGTGCATGGAGTTGTGTCCTCTACCCATTCTTGTGGAATGTCGGGCGCGTCTCTTTGGGTGGACGCTTTGAAAAGACCGCCGGCGCGGGTGGCGCCGGCGGCGGGGAAGGTGCCGGCGCCCCGGGAGGACGCCGGCCCAGGTAAAACTTGGGTCCGGAGGGGGCGCTCAGACCTTCAGGGTGCCGCGCTCGATCTGGTCACGCTCGAGCGATTCGAACAGCGCCTTGAAGTTGCCTTCGCCAAAGCCGTCGTCGCCACCGCGCTGGATGTATTCGAAGAAGACCGGGCCCAGGGCGGCCTTCGAGAAGATCTGCAGCAGCAGGCGGGGCTTGCCGCCTTCGGTGGTGCCATCGAGCAGGATGCCGCGCGCCTTGAGCTGGTCCACCGGCTGGCCGTGGCCCGGCAGGCGGTTTTCCAGCGCCTGGTAGTAGTAATCGTTCGGCGCGGTCATCAGCTCCACGCCCGCCATCTGCAGCTTGTCGATGACTTCGATCAGGTTGTCCGTCAGGAAGGCGATGTGCTGGATGCCCTCGCCGTTGAACGCCATCAGGAATTCCTCGATCTGGCCGCTGCCCTTGGAGGATTCCTCGTTCAGCGGAATGCGGATCTTGCCGTCGGGCGCGGTCATCGCCTTCGAGGTCAGGCCGGTGTACTCGCCCTGGATGTCGAAGTAGCGGATTTCGCGGAAGTTGAACAGGCGTTCATAGAAGTTGGCCCAGTACGCCATGCGGCCACGGTAGACGTTGTGCGTCAGGTGGTCGACCAGCTTCAGGCCGTGGCCCACGGGGTGACGGTCCACGCCTTCGAGGTATTCGAAGTCGATGTCATAGATCGACTTGCCTTCCTCGAAGCGGTCGATCAGGTACAGCGGCGCGCCGCCAATGCCCTTGATGGCGGGCAGGCGCAGCTCCATCGGACCGGTGGCGATCTCCACCGGCTGCGCGCCCAGCATCAGTGCGCGGGCATACGCCTTGTGCGAATCCTTGACGCGAAACGCCATGCCGCAGGCGCTGGGGCCGTGTTCGGCGGCGAAATAGGCGGCTTCGCTGCTCGGTTCGTTGTTGATGATGAAGTTGATCTCGCCCTGGCGGTACAGCAGCACATCCTTGGAGCGGTGGCGGGCCACCAGCGAGAAGCCCATTCTCTCGAACAGGGGTTCCAGGACGTTGGGCGTGGGGGACGCGAATTCAACGAACTCGAAGCCCATCAGTTGCATCGGGTTTTCAAAGAGGTCGGCCATGGTGTGCTCTGCAGGGAAGTGGGGGCTAGGGGAAATAATATTTCGGGCAACCGGCTCGAAGAGATCGATGCGCGGCTTCCGCCGGCGGCGAGGAATGAGGGGCTCGGAGGGGGCTCTGAGCACTTCGGGGCGGTTCCATCGCTGCCTGAACTGGGATTGAGTGTATATGTCGCCCAGCTAAATAGGATTTCGTTAGGCACGCAGGGAAACCCTGAAATATGAGATAAAATTTCGCGAAACTACGTTTCCAGGAAACGCAAATGCAAAATCCTGAGCTGGATCGCACGGACCGCCGCTTGCTGGGGGTCCTGCAGGAACATGGCCGGGCCTCCAATCTGGAGCTGGCGGAGGCGATCAGCCTGTCGCCCGCGCAGACATTGCGGCGCCACCGCCGCCTGGAGGAGAGCGGCATCATCAAGCGCTACGAGGCGCGCTTGGACAGCACGGCACTTGGGTTTGGCGTGACGGCCTTTATCCATGTGACGATGGAGCGCGGGCACATTCGCGACCTGTCCAAGTTCAAGGGGCTCGTGGCGGAGCTGGCGCAGATCCAGGAGTGCTTTTCCGTGACCGGCGACATCGACTATGTGCTCAAGGTCGTGGCGAAGGATCTGAAGTCGCTGTCCGACTTCCTGCTGGATACGCTGATGCGCATCCCGGGCGTGAGCGGGGTGAAGTCCAGCGTGTGCCTGGACGAGATCAAGTGCACCAGCGCGATGCCGCTGGAGCTGTGAGCGCCGGCGGCATCACGGCTACGAACGGATGTCGAACGCCGCCACTCACGCCAACGCTCAAGCCACCAGCACGCCCAGCGTGGCCTTGGGCTCCAGGTAGGCCTCCAGCCCGTGCACGCCGTATTCCCGGCCGATGCCCGATTGCTTGAAGCCGCCAAACGGCGCCGCCGGTTCATGCGCGAGCGTATTCACCAGCACGCGGCCGGCCTCGATGCGTGCCGCCACACGGCGCGCGCGCGCGAGATCGGTGCCGGCGACATAGCCCTGCAGCCCATACGTCGTGTCGTTGGCGATCGCCATGGCGTCTTCGTCGTCGCGGTACGCGATGATCGACAGCACCGGGCCGAAGATTTCCTCGCGCGCAATCGTCATGTCGTTGCGGACGCTGGTGAACACGGTCGGCCGCACAAACCAGCCAGCCTTCATGCCATCCGGGCGGCCCTCGCCGCCAGTCAATAGCGTCGCCCCTTCCCGAATGCCCGTGCCGATATAGCGCTGCACGCGCTCCCACTGCTTCTGGCTGACCATCGGGCCGATGACCGTCGTCGGATCGCTGGGATCGCCAGAGCGGAACTGGCCGATGGCATCTCGCACATGGGCCTCGAACTCGGCCAGCCGGCTCGCCGGCACCAGGATGCGCGTGCCTGCAACGCACGCCTGCCCGCTGTTCATGAATCCCGCGTTCAGTGCCAGCGGCACGGCCTGTGCAAAGTTCGCGTCGTCGAGGACGACGAATGGCGACTTGCCGCCCAGTTCCAGCGTCACGCGCTTGAGCGTCTCGGCCCCGGCGCGAACGATGCCCTTGCCGACAGCCGTCGATCCCGTGAACGAGATCTTGGCCACATCGGGGTGCGCGACGATCTCGGCGCCGACCACATCGCCGCGGCCCGTGACGATATTGAACACGCCCGGCGGCAAGCCGGCCTGATGCAGCGCCTCGGTCACGATGCGCGTCTGGATCGCGCTCATCTCGCTGGGCTTGATGACCGCCGTGCATCCCGCCGCGATGGCCATGGCGAGCTTGCCGCAAATAAAGCCGGCATTGCTGTTCCACGGCGTGATCAGTCCAGCCACGCCCATCGGCTGCATCGTGACTTCGGCCGTGCCGGCGCGGTGCGTGAAATCGTAGTCGCGCAGCACATTGGCGGCGTCCAGCAGCACGCTGGACGCATGCTGGGTCATCCATTGCGCACGGCTGACCGGCGCGCCGTATTCCTCGATCACGGCTGCCAGCAGATCCTGCTCCCGTGCGCGCACTGCCTCGTGCATGCGATGCAGCCACGCGATGCGATCGGCTTTCGTCGTGCGCGCCATGACCGGAAGCGCCTGTTTCGCGGCGGCGATGGCGCGGCGCGTGTCGAGCGCATCGGCCAGGCGCACGCGTCCGATGACCTGTTCGGTGGCGGGATTGAAAAGGTCAAACCATTCCTCGCCGTGCGGGGTGACGAAGGCGCCGTCGATATAGATCTGTTCGATGTGCTGCATGAGGACTCCGGTGCATGGAAAACGTATCTGCAGCATACGAATGCGCCATTGGCCCGTCTAGCCATACAATTTCGGATGAATCGTTGAATGGATCGGGATAATGCAGACTTCCGGACTGAATGAACTGGAGGCCGTGCTGGCGGTGGCGCGGCATCGGAGCTTTCGCGCCGCGGCAACGGAGCTGGGCATGTCGACGTCGGCGCTTTCCCACGCGATTGCCGCGCTGGAAGGGCGCGTCGGCGTGCGGCTGTTCAACCGCACCACGCGCAGCGTGTCGCTGTCGGAGGCCGGCGCGCAGTTTGTGGAAAGCATTGCGCCCGCGCTGATCGCCATTCGCGATGCCATGACGCAGGCCGGCAGCTTCGGCACCACCCCGGCGGGGACGTTGCGGATCAATACCTCGGTCGGCGCCGCGCGCCAGACCATGGCTCTCTTCATGGACTACCTGCGCCGCTATCCGGAGATGAAGCTGGATATCGTCACCGAAGGCCGCCTTATCGACATCGTCGTGGAAGGGTTCGATGCGGGGATCCGGCTGGCGGAAGCCGTGCCACAGGAAATGATCGCCGTGCCGATCGGTGGCGGCCAGCGGCTGATCGTGGTCGGCAGCCCGGACTACCTGGCCGCGCATCCAGCGCCCCGCACGCCGGCGGACCTGATGCAGCATCGTTGCATCCGCACGCGGATGCCTAGCGGCGCGCTGTATCGCTGGGAGTTCTCGCGCCACAACGCGTCGATGGAGGTAGATGTGCCCGGCTCGCTGACGCTGGATGACGCCACGCTGATCCACGACGCCGCGCGCGCCGGCATGGGGCTTGCGCTACTGAGTGTGTGGAACGTGGCCGCCGATCTGGCCGCCGGCACGCTGGTCGAAGTCCTGGCGGACTGGACGCCGCCGTTCGGACCGCTGTGTCTTTACTATCCCGGCCGGCGGCACATACCGGCCGGATTGCGCGCGCTGATCGACATGATCCGGGCGCGTGGCGATGGCCCTGCGAGCTTGACGGCAGGCACCGCCTAGGACGTGGTGGCGGCCTGGCCGTCGATCTGGGCCATGGCGCTGGCAATCGCCTGCGCGTCATCCGGGCGGACCAGCCGCGCCACCTCCTGTCCGTCACGCAGGAAAATCAGCGTGGGCCACAGCTTGATGCGAAAGGAACGCCCGAGCGGGCGACCGCTGCCGTCTTCCACCTTGATATGGCGGATGGACGGATGGTGGCCGAAGGCGGTTTCGATCAAGGGCTGCGCGCGCATGCAGAAGCCGCACCACGGCGCGCCAAATTCCAGCAGCGTGGCGCCGGGCATGGCGTCGATGTCGGCACGCGTCGGCTCGGTGGTGGCGAAATCTTTGGTCATGCTCATCGATGATTCTCCTTTTGGGGCGCGGATCTGGATACGTTGCGGGCAAGCGAAAAACACGCCACCGCATCGGGTCGCGACGATTGCGCCATTCTGCCAGTGACAGCCGTTTTCAGTTTGCCGGGAAGTTGTCGATTCCGGCCATCGACGTGCCAGATTGACCCGTGGATGGCCCCGGGGCCGGCGAGATTTCCCACCATGCCGGCAGCAAGGCGCGGACTTCCGTGCGGCCAAAACGATCATCGATCAGCCAGACCACGCCGCGATCCTGCCGGGTGCGGATCACGCGTCCGGCAGCCTGCACCACCTTGCGCAACCCCGGATACAGATAGGCGTACGCGTAGCCGAGCCCAAAGCCGCTCTCCATCCGCGCGCGCAGTTGCTCGTTGACCGGATTGATCTGCGGCAGCCCCAGCGTGGCGACGAACGCCCCGATCAGGCGGTCTCCCGGCAGATCCACGCCTTCCGAAAACACCCCGCCCAATACCGCAAAGCCGATGCCGCAGCCGCCGGGCACGAATGCATCGAGGAAGGCCGCCTGGCTGGCCTCGTCCATGCCGCGGGCCTGGCACCAGATGGGGATGTCCGGATGCTGCGCAGCCAGCATTGCGGCCGCCTGCTGCAGGTAGTCGTGGCTGCTGAAGAAGGCCAGGTAGTTGCCGGGCCGCGCCGCATACTGCCCGGCCATGAGTTCGACGATCGCGGGCAGCGATTGCTGGCGTTGCGTGTAGAGCGTGGAGATATGCCGCGCGATATGGACGCGGAGCTGTTCGGCGTGGAAGGGCGACGGGACTTCCACCCACGCCGTGGTCGCCGGCAAGCCGAGCATGTCCGCGTAGTAGCGCTCAGGCTGCAGCGTGGCTGAGAACAGCGAGGTCGAATGCGCGCCGGCAAACCGTGGCCGCAGGAACGGCGCCGGCAGCAGGTTGCGGATGCACAGTTGGGCGTTCACGCCGCTGCGCAGGCGCGGCGTGCGCGTGATATCGAACAGGGAATGCTTGCCGCCGTGCTCGGACATCTGCTCGGCCAGGCGCAGGAAGTGCAGGGCGTCGAAATAGAAGCGCTCCAGCGTGGCGTCATGCTGGCCCGGGTTTGCACTCATGAATTCGACGATGGCACCGCAAAGCTGCGCGAGGGCATCGACGAAAACCGTCGGGGCCGTGTCGTGGGTTTCGTAGGCCGCGTCACTGCCCTTGGCCAGCGCGCGCCATTGCCGGTTGAGGCGATCCATCGGCCGCGCCAGCATCCCCGGCGCCGACTGCCGCACGGCACGGAACGAGAGGTGATCGAGCGTCGCCGTGTACATGGCGCGACCGCGCTCGACGAGGTTGTGGGCTTCGTCGACCAGCACACTGACGCGCCAGTCGTTGAGGGCGGTCAGCGCGTAGAGCATCGCGCTGCGGTCGAAGAAGTAGTTGTAGTCCGCCACCACCACATCGCTCCAGCGGATCATCTCCTGTGCAAGGTAGTAAGGGCAGACGTCATGTGCGCGAGCGATGGCGCGCACGGATTCGCGATCCAGGACGGGTGCCGTGCTGGCTGCCTCGCGTGCCGCCGGCAGGCGATCATAGAATCCACGCGCCAGCGGGCAGGATTCGCCGTGGCAGGCCAGCGACGGATGTTCGCACGATTTGTCCCGGGCCATCAGTTCCAGCACACGCAGTGGTGCGGGGCGGTCATCGCCGGGAGCATCGTGGCGTATGTCGGGGCCTATATCGTGGCGTATGTCGTGGCGTACATCGCGCAAGTGGGCGGTGGCCTGCAATGCCACGGCGCGTCCGGTTGAACGCGCGGAGAGGAAGAACAGCTTGTCGATCCGCTGCGACGGCATGGCCTTCAGCACCGGAAAGACCGTGCCGATCGATTTGCCGATACCGGTGGGCGCCTGCGCCAGCAGCGTCCGCGCGGACACATTGGCCTTGTAGACGGATTCGGCCAGCGTGCGCTGCCCGGGGCGAAAATCGCCGTGCGGAAAGGCCAATGCGACCAGACCGGCATCGCGTGCCTGGCGATGCGCGTTCTCACGCTCGGCCCAGCGCAGGAAGCGCCGGCAACTGTCCTCGAAAAATGCGCGCAGCGTGGCGGCGTCGAAGCGCTCCTGCAGCGTGCGCTCGCGCTGGCTCAGGATGTCGAAATAAACGATGGCGATCTCGATGTCGGCCAGGCCGCGCGCTTCGCACAGCAGCCAGCCGTAGATCTTTGCCTGCGCCCAGTGCAGGGCGCGGTGGTTGTCGGGGACCTCGACGGCCTCGCCACGTACGGTCTTGATTTCCTCGAGCCGGTTGGCTGCCGGATCGTACCCGTCGGCGCGGCCGCGCACGCGCAAACCGTCGAACATGCCGGACAGCGAGACCTCCGTTTCATAACCGGGGCCACGGCGGCCCGTTACGACGCCGTGTCCTGCCACGCCTTCCTGGGCAGTGGGCGACGGCGTGAAGCGCAAGTCGAGATCCCCCGCCTTGGCGGTGAATTCACAGAGCGTGCGCACGGCCACGACGTAGCGAGGTGTGGTCTCCGGAGTGAGCGGGCAGGAGGTGGTGGACAAGGCGCAAAAACGGGGCGGCGAAAGAACTGTATGAATATACAGTGTTCGTCGCCGAAGTGAAGACCGTCTGCCATGGATGTGCCTGCGACGCCGCGTAGCTGGAAGGAGTCGTGCGGCGGGTTGTGGCGCGCATGCCGATGCGCCATAGAATCGTGCGCGCGGAGGTGCATCCGCCGGCATGAACGCGCACCGTTGCGAATGTTTTTACAGGGAGCCCACTCCGATGCCTCGCCTGAAAATCGCCACGTTCAATATCAACGGCATTCGCACGCGCCTGCCGGCGCTGCTGGCGTGGCTTGCGCGAGAATCGCCCGACGTGGTCTGCCTGCAGGAGTTGAAGACCGTCGATGCGGCGTTTCCGGTCGACGTGATTCGTGCGGCGGGCTATGGCGCGATCTGGCACGGGCAGAAATCATGGAATGGTGTGGCGATCCTGGCGAAGGGTGCGGACCCGATCGAAGCGCGGCGCGGCTTGCCTGGTGCCGAAGACGACAGCCAGAGCCGCTATCTGGAAGCGGCAGTCAACGGCGTGCTGGTGGCCTGCCTCTACTTGCCTAATGGCAACCCGCAACCGGGGCCCAAGTTCGACTACAAGCTGGCATGGTTCGAACGGCTCATTCGCCACGCGGCGGGCCTGTTGGACTCCGGGCATCCGGTGGTGCTGGCGGGGGACTTCAATGTGGTGCCGACCGATGAGGATATCTACAACCCGCGCTCGTGGCTCAAGGATGCGTTGCTGCAGCCGGAAAGCCGCGAATGCTATCGGCGCTTGCTAGCGCAGGGCTGGACCGATGCATTGCGTACGCGCTTTCCGGGCGAGCGGGTCTATACGTTCTGGGACTATTTCCGCCAGCACTGGCAGACCAACTCGGGCTTGCGGATCGACCATCTGCTGCTGAGCGTCGACCTGGCGCCGCGCATGCGGGACGCCGGCGTGGACAAGTGGGTGCGAGGTGAGGAGCGGGCGAGCGACCATGCGCCCGCATGGGTCGAGCTGGAGACAGGCGTGGTGAAGGAGTCGCCCGCGAAAGACAAGACCGCGAAGATTACGACGGCCAGCAAGACCGCGGCAAAGACGGCCGTCCTCAAGAAGGCTGCAACCAGGAAGGCGCCGGTGACGACGGCTGCATCCAAAAAGGCAAAGGCGCCCGTCGTGAAACGACGGGCGCCACATACTTGATTCACTCGATGATTTAAGCCGTCACGGCTTCCGGTTCTCGGGCGGCCGCCTGCTGCGCATCGCTGACCGCGCCAAGCAACATGTCCGCTGCGGCATCCAGCCTGTCCGTCGAGCCCGACATCCGGGCCGTGATGAGACCATTCTGGATTGCGCCATACAGCACCTTGGCCAGCGCCTGCGGCGGCACTGGGTACGGGCGTCCGCGTTCGGACTCGGCCCGCTTCAGCAGGCCCGTGATCCACGCTTCATTCATGCTGAAGTGTTCCTTCAGCAAGGCGCGTACCGATTCCGGCAGCGCCATCACTTCCGCAGACAGCATGCCGGCCAGACAAACCTGTCCACCTTCGATGCCGTTGCGTAGCGGCTGGATATATTGCCGGGCCTGCTCGGCCAGCGGCATACCGGTTTCGATGGACTGGAGGCGCGCTGACAGGCTTTCGCGATACAGCCGGACCACTTCCAGCACCAGATCGTCCTTGGACGGGAAGTAATAGTGGATGCTCGATGTCTTGACGCCCACGAGGTCCGCGAGGTCGCGATAGCTGAAGCCGTTATAGCCCCTGCGCCGAATCAGCACGGAAGCGTGCTCAAGCAGTTGTTCGCGTACAGGTTGCGTTTTCATGGCGACTGTCTCCTTGTGGGAGAGCTCTCCGGTTCTTGTCGATATCTCTTATGCAGACAGCGACTGCGCGACAAGCGAAAGCACCGATCCGCTGGCAATACAAAGGACTACCCATCCGCCCAGGATCAGGGCACTGTCACGCAAACTCATGATGAAACTCCAGATACAGGGTCAGGCAGTTGGCCCGGTATCGCTACCGGGCCGCGGACTTCAGGCGTTGGCGCCGTCGGTGAACACGTCGAAGCTGCGCGAGGGTTCGCTCGATACACCGGTGCGGTCCAGGCCGGCAACGATGCGGGCACCATCCGTGTAGGGATCGAACTTGCCGGCACGGGCGCCGTCAGTGAACGAGTCAACCGTACGGGCCGGGGTGGCCGATACACCTACGCGATCCAGACCGGCAACGGTGCGTGCGCCATCGGTGTAGGGGTCGGTCTTGCCGACGCGGGCACCGTCGGTGAACACGTCGAAGCTGCGCGAGGGTTCGCTCGATACACCGGTGCGATCCAGGCCGGCGACGATGCGGGCACCATCGGTGTAGGGGTCAGCCTTGCCGACACGGGCGCCGTCGGTGAAGGGGCTACGTTGGTCGTTCACGCGGGCACCGTCGGTGAAAGTGCTGCGGGCGTCGTTCACGCGGGCGCCATCGGTAAAGGTGCTGCGAGCATCGTTCACACGGTAGGTGTAGCCGTAGGCTTCGCCGGTTGCAGCTTGTGCGGCGCCGGTTACGAAGGCGGCGGCGAGGGCGGCGGCGGTCAGGATGGTCTTGGCGTTCATGATGGTGCTCCTTGCGGTGGGTCGGGCGATCTCGTTGTGTGTGGATCGCGCGGCCGGTGTTTGCTGCGTTTTCAGGGGTCTTTGTTTTCGTCTTCCGCTGCTGCTATCTACTGCTAGGTAGAGAGCGAGGGCTAAAAAAAAGACCGCCTCCCGGTACTGACAAACTGCTGGTGTTGCGTGGAGCGGAGCTGCTTGCCGGGGGGGTGTTGCTGTTTCCGGGGTGGTGCAGCGCTGTCCATGGCTCGAATATTATCTACTACTAGATAGATAGGCAAGGAAAATTTAGAGAAATTTCTATATCCATGTGGAGCCTTCCTTCCAGATGTGACGGCCAACGAATGTAACACCCTGATTTGCCATGGAAAAAGGCGCCGACCTGCTCAAGACAGGCCGGCGCCCAAGACGATGACGACGTTAAAGCGGGAAGTTCGACGCTGCGGATCAGCGCTTGCCGACCGTGAAAGCGATCTCGCCAAGACCCTCGACGCCGGCCGTGACCACATCGCCCGGCTGCAGGGCACCGACACCAGCCGGCGTGCCCGTAAAGATCACGTCACCAGGCGCCAGCGTCACACTTTCCGAGATATAGGCAATCACGTCCGCAACGGGCCAGATCAGCTCGTCCAGATCGCCTTGCTGGCGGACTTCGCCGTTGACCTTGAGCCAAATGGCGCCCTTGGCGGGATGACCCACGGCCGACACCGGGTGCAGCGGGCCGGAGGGGCCGGAAGCATCGAATGCCTTCGACCAGTCCCACGGGCGGCTCATCTTCTTGGCAACGTCCTGCAGGTCGCGGCGCGTCATGTCCACGCCGACTGCGTAGCCCCACACCAGATCCAGCGCCTGGGCCGGGCTGACGTTAGCGCCGCCCTTGCCAATGGCCACGACCAGTTCGACTTCGTGGTGAAGGTTCTCCGTCAGCGGCGGATAGGGCACGGCGCCTTCCGCAGCCACCACCGCATCGGCGGGCTTGGTGAAGAAGAACGGCGGCTCGCGATCCGGGTCCTTTCCCATTTCACGGGCATGCGCGGCGTAATTGCGGCCGACGCAGAATACGCGGCGGATGGGAAAGCGGGCCTGGCTGCCAGCCACGGCAACACTGGCTTGCGGGGCGGGCTGGATCACGAATTCGGTCATGTCTCGCTCAGTCTCGGAGGATGGTGGGTGGGGAATGCGGCTTGAACGGTCAGGCTGACCCAATCGTCACTTGGCAAATACCTGGCTCAGGTCGCCGAATGCCTTGAACTCCAGCGCATTGCCCGACGGGTCCAGGAAGAACATCGTGGCTTGCTCGCCGACCTGGCCCTTGAAGCGCACGTGCGGCTCGATGACGAACCTGGTGCCGGCCGCGCGCAGCTTGCCGGCCAGCGCCTCCCATTGCGTCATCGACAGGATCGCGCCGAAGTGGCGTACGGGGACGTCGTCACCGTCGACCGCGCTCGTGCCGCGATGGCCGCACTCGTCCGGCGACAAGTGCGCCACGACCTGATGGCCATAGAAATCGAAATCGACCCAGGCATCGGAACTGCGGCCTTCGGGGCAGCCGAGCAGATCGCCATAGAACTGGCGCGCAGCGGCCAGGTCGTGGACAGGGAAGGCAAGATGGAACAAGGGCATGGCGCTCATGGGCGGGTCCTGTGGGGCGAAGGATTCGAGAAGTGTCGTTGATTGTAATCAGCAGAACTCGTAATATGAAACGAATCATTTCTGGTCTGAGCATCGAAGTTTTCGATATCAGACGCGCCCTGGCACCCCCAGAACCCCGCCCGTGATCCGCTACTTCCGCACCTTCCTCGTTGCCGCCGAAACGGCGTCCTTCTCCGCAGCCGGGGCGCGGCTGGGCCTGACCCAGTCAGCCGTCAGCACGCAGATCCGGCGCCTGGAGGAAGACCTCGGCTGCACATTGTTCGATCGCTCCGGCAAGTCCGTGACGCTCAGCGAGGAGGGCCGGCAGTTGTTGCCGGATGCCACGCGCTTCGTTGCGCTGTACGAGTCCATGAAGGGCAGCGCGCAATCCCGCCCGGACGCCGCGCCGCTGGACCTTGGGGCGGTGTCGACGGTGCAGTCGACGCTGCTGCCGAAGGCGATGCAGCGCTTCCGTGCCGCGTATCCCGATACGCATGTGAATATCGTGCCCGGCATGTCGACGCAGTTGCTGACGCAGGTCGATGCGCGCGAGCTCGACATCGCCGTGCTCGTCAAGCCGCGACTGGGCATCCCGCCCGAACTGAAATGGGTACCGCTGATCAAGGAGCGGTTCGTGGCCGTTGCGCCGGTGGGGTCTCCGACGGATATGAAGGGCTTGCTCGCCACCGTGCCATTCATCCGCTACAACCGGCATTCCACGGGCGGGCAACTGGTCGACCGCTACCTCAAGCAGCAGCGGCTCTGGGTGCGCGAAGGCATGGAGCTGGATGAACCCGCCGTGATCCTGCAGATGGTTGGCGAGGGGCTGGGCTGCGCGATCATCCCGGCGGATCTCGTGCCTCTGCGGCAGACGCCCAATATTCAGGAGGTTGCGATGCCGGGCCAGCCGCTGTTCCGGGAGATCGGGGTGCTGGTGCGGCAATCCGCGCTGAAGCGGGCCTCGGCGGCGGCATTGATCGATGCGTTTGTGGCCGAGTGCCACCAATGGGCTCCACCCGGCTGACAAGAAAAAGGCGGACCCGCAGGTCCGCCGTCGAGATGCGTGGCGATGGTCGTCAGGCCTTTGCGGCCTGGGGCGATGCGCCGCCCGGTTGCGGCGCCGACCGCCGCGCCATCAGCGCCAGCAGCGCCGCCACCAGGCACGCGCCACCGGCAACGTAAAGCGCCGGCGAATACGTCAACAGCAAAGTCCGCGAGAGTCCCGCGCCGAATGCGGCCGTGGCCGCGCCGATCTGGTGGGCGGCAAACACCCAGCCAAACACCATTGCCGCGCGCTCCCGGCCGAAGGCGCTGCCAGCCAGCTTGATCGTCGGCGGCACCGTGGCGATCCAGTCCAGGCCGTAGAACATCGCGAAGATGGACAAGCCGTAGAGCGTGAATTCCGAATGCGGCAGCCAGAACAGCGACAAGCCGCGCAGGCTGTAGTACCAGAACAGCAGCTTGCGACTGTCGTAGCGGTCAGACAACCAGCCGGAAAGGATCGTGCCGACGAAATCGAAGGCGCCCATCATCGCCAGCGCGGAGGCCGCCGGCAACGGGGCCATGCCGAAGTCCGCGCACAGGGCGATGAAGTGGGTCTGGATCAGCCCGTTGGTCGACAGGCCGCAGATGAAGAACGTGCCGGCGAGGATCCAGAAGGTCTGGGTCCGCGCGGCGTCGCGCAGCACAATGAACGGCCCGCGCAGCGTCAGCGGTGCGGGCGGGGCGGACGGTGCTGCGGGCGTGGCGGAAGCGGTCTCGCCAAACGCGGCCAGCCCGATATCCGACGGCCGATTACGCATGAGCGCAAACACCAGCATGGCCAATGCGGCGCACGCCGCCAGCACTGGCAGCACCGCCACGCGCCAGCCCATATGCTCGATCAGCCAGGCGGCGACGGGCAGGAAAGCCAGCTGGCCCGTGGCCGAACTGGCAGTCAGGATGCCCACCACCAGGCCGCGGCGCGCGCTGAACCAGCGGTTGGCCACCACGGCGGCCAGGACCAGCGCTGTCAGGCCGGAGCCCACGCCGAGCATCAGGCCCCATGCCAGGAACAATTGCCAGAGCTGCGTGGCCACCGTGGCCAGTGCCATGCCGCCAGCGATCAGCGCCAGTGCCGTGCAAACCACATTGCGCACGCCAAAGCGCTCCATCAGGATCGCGGAAAACGGCGCCATCAGACCGAACAGCGCAAACCGAAACGCCAGGATTGACGAGATCTGGTCGATATTCCAACCCATCTCGCTGGTGAGCGGTTTAAGAAAGGCGCCCGGCAAGCCGAGCGCGGCGGAGGTGGTCAGCATGACGCAGAACGTGACAGCGGCGACGATCCACGCGTAGTGGACGCCACGCCGGTCCAGCCGGCTGGATAGGGCTTGCGCGAACATGGGGCTCCCTGAGGTATTGGATGGAGTTTGTGTGAGGCTTGTTTGAGGGCTTGTTTGAAGCGGAAAAGGGCGGAGAATGACCGTTCGCTCTGCCGTCAGGCGGTGGCGGCAACGGTTTCGCGGCTGCCTTCGTGCGCGCGCTCGCTGTCATCCAGCAGCCATGCACGGGTGGCATCGAGAAGCTCCTGTGACAACGCATCGCCGCCGGTGGCCCGGGCCAGCGACATGGCGCCGACCATCGCCGCCAGCTGCACCAGCGCCGTCTGCCGCGCGGCGGCATCGGTCGCGCCATCCGGCGCCGTGGACATCCAGATGTCGATCAGTTGCTTCACTCCGTCGACGTACACCGGCCGGACCGGCTTGCCGGCCGGCTCGCGGGCTACGTCCCCGACCAGCGCCGATGCGGCGCAGCCCTCGCCCGCGCAATCGCGATGCTCCGGGGACAGATATGAGTCGACCAGATTGTTGCGCGCCGTGCGCCGATCTCCGTTGGCGCTGGCGATGCGGTGCTCCCAGCGCTGTGCGCCATCTTCGAAGGCACGCTGGCAGGCCACCGCCACCAGATTGTCCTTCGATGCAAAGTGGCCGTAGAAGCCGCCATGTGTCAGGCCGGCGTCCGCCATCACCTGCGCCACGGTCACGCCGTGCAGGCCGTGCTCGCGGAACAGGCGTGCCGAGGCCTGCTCGATCGCCACCTTGTGTTGTTCTGCCAATTCCCGTGATGCCCGCGCCATATGAAATCCCGCTCTGAAAATCTTGCTTGACCACAGTTTAGATGACGCACATACTTTATTCAATAGATGTTGATCATCATGCAAACGCAAGGCGCTTGCATTCTTTTCTGTCCATCAAGGAGAAGCTTTCATGTTCAAACTGTTCGATCTGTCCGGCCGCGTAGCGGTAGTAACCGGTTCCACCAAAGGCATGGGCCTGGAAATGGCGCGTGCCCTGGGCCAGTCCGGTGCCAGGGTCGTGATATCCGGCCGCGATGGCGCGGTGTCCGAAAAGGTCGCCGCCGATCTGCAAAAGGAAGGCATCGATGCAACCGGCATTGCCTGCGACATCGTCAGTCTCGACAGCGTGCGGGCCTTCGCGGACAAGGTGCTCGCGAAGTTCGGGCGGGTGGATACGCTGGTGCTGAACGCCGCCGGCAGCGCCGTCGTGGGCTCCATGCTGGAGCAGGGCCCGGAGTTGTTCGATGACGTCATGGCCGGCAATGTGCGCGGCAACCTGGTGCTGGTCAACGCGCTGGCGCCGCAGATGATCGCGCGCCGGGACGGCTCCATCATCTTCATGTCGAGCATCGCCGCGCGCCGCGGGTCGGCCAGGCTGGCGCTGTACAGCATCTCCAAGGGCGCGACCGACCTTGCCATGCGCAACCTCGCGCAGACGCTGGGCCCGCACAACATCAACGTCAACAGCATCAATCCTGGCCCGGTTCGCACGGACTTTTCGCGCGATGCGCTGTGGGGCGACCCGGAACGCGAGAAGGCGCTGTCCGCCACCATCCCGATGGGCCGCATTGCCGAAGCGGTCGATGTCGCGGGCGTGGCCGTGCTGCTGGCCTCGCAGGCGGGTCGCTATATCTCGGGCCAGACGATCGGTGTCGACGGCGGCGCGACGGCCTGATCCTCATGCATCAGATACGAGCGCCGCACCGTGAAAACTGAGGTGGCGACGCTCGTTCGCAGTGCATCGCGCACCGTGCGCGTGCGCCGATGGCACTGCGATTGCGCACGATCAAAAGTAGCCATAAAACTGCCTTTAATCCTTCGATTCGACGCCGATACAGCGTGCTACAGCCCTCGAATACAAGGAGCATCGTGGCCGCTTTCCTCTCTCCCGCCATGCGTCTGATGGCACGTCTGACCATCACCCGCAAGCTTGTCCTCCTGACGATCCTGTTCCTGATTCCGCTGTGTGGCGCGCTGGTCGTGGTGCTGAGCCAATCCGTGCAGTCGATCCGCGCGACGCAGGATGAACAGCGCGGCCTGACGATTGTCGGGCGGGCGCTGGATTTCATGCGCGAGACCCAGGTGCGTCGCGGCGCCGCGAATGGCGTGCTGCTGGGCAACGCGGCATTCAAGCCGACGTATGAAGCGGCCGATGGCAAGGCCGCCGGGCACCTGGCCGCGTTGTCGAAGGAAGCTGGACAGATCGACACGTTTGCCGTGGCGGCCGACGTCGCGAAGCTGGAGGAGGCCTGGAACCAGATCCGCAAGCTCGGCCTGGACACGCCAGCGGCGCCGCTGTTCGATCGCCACACCACGCTCGTCAAAGAGACGCGGCTGTTCATCGGCGATGTGGCCGATCGCTCGTCGCTGGCGCTCGATCCCGATGCCGCTTCCTACTACCTGATCAACCTGATGGTGGGGCCGATGCCGAAGCTGGCGGAAGTCGGTGCGCTGGCGCGTGGCCGGGGTGCCGGCATCATCGCGCGAGGCGGCTATGCCGATGCCGCGCAGCAGGCTGACCTGGCGGCACTGGCCGAACAGATCCAGGACGGCCTGGAGGCCGTGCGACGCGACATGGCGCGTGTCGAGCGTCGGGCGCCCGCCTATCGCGACAACATGGCGGCAGCGGCGAAGCAACTCGCGGCGATGGAAAACTTCCATCGCACGCTCAAGGTCAGCATGCTCGGGTCGAGCGGCATCACGATCGATGCCAAGGCGTACTTTGCCGAAGGCACCGCGGCCATCGAATCGGTATCGGGGGTCAATCAGGAATTCGCCGCGCTGGCCGGGTCGATGCTCGCAAAGCGCATCGCGGCGGAGAGGCGGCAATTTATGCTGCTGGCCGCCATCGCCCTCGTAACGGTGGGCGCCGCGCTGTATCTGTTCGCCGGTTTCAGCCGCGGCATGCGCATCGACGTGCGCGATGTGGCCGACATGGTCGCGCGGATCAACGCGGGAGACCTCGGCGTGCACATCGAAGCACGTGGCCGCGACGAACTGAGCGACGTCAAGCGGCACCTGCTATCGATGGTCGGCACCTTGCGCGGCATCATCGGCGAGACGAAGGACGGCGCGCAGAACGTGCTGGTGGCGGCCGGGCAGATTGCGCAGGGCAACGCCGACCTGTCGCAGCGCACGGAGGAACAGGCGTCTTCGCTGGAACAGACCGCTGCAAGCATGGAGGAGCTGACCTCCATCGTCCAGCAGAACGCCGGCAATGCGAACCAGGCCAGCGCGCTGGCGTCGGAGGCGTCGGCCATCGCCGTGGCCGGCGGCGCATCGGTGCTCCGCGTGCGTGAGACGATGAGCGAGATCGAGGCGGATTCGCGCCGCATCGTCGACATCATCGCGGTCATCGACAGCATCGCGTTCCAGACCAATATCCTCGCGTTGAACGCCGCCGTGGAGGCCGCGCGGGCCGGCGAATTCGGGCGCGGCTTTGCGGTGGTGGCCGCCGAAGTCCGTACGCTGGCGCAGCGCGCAGGCAACTCCGCCAAGGAGATCCGCACGTTGATCTCCCAATCGACCAACCGGGTGGCGGCCGGAACAACGCTGGCGGGCGAGGCGGCCGCCACCATGGACAACATCGTCGGCGCGGTACAGCGCGTCACGACCATGATGGACGAGATCAGCCGCGCCTCGCTGGAGCAAAGCGGGGGCATCGCGCAGGTCAACCAGGCGGTGACGCAGATGGATCAGGTCACGCAGCAGAACGCCGCGCTGGTGGAGCAGGCCGCCGCCGCCGCCGAAGCGCTGCAGGAGCAGGCGCTTCGGATGGAGCAGACCGTCAGCGTTTTCCGGCTGGCGGCCTGAAGGCGGGGGCTGCCTGAGAATGGCCGGCGATGGGCTTCAGTGGGACGAGGCCACGTCGCCGCGCTGCACGCGGATGTTGTTTTCCACCTCGGTCACGCCGAAGGTGTTGTCGGCGATATCCTCGATGTCGTACTTCTGGCTGCGCAGCCGCACGGACCCCGCGAGCGTGACCTTGCCCTTGTCCACGTCGACACTGACGTCACTGACATCGATACCAGTGCCAAATGCCAGCTGCTCGCAGATCTGGTCGCGGATGCGTTCGTCGGTCCGCGTGAAACCGCGCGGACCGGTGCGTTTCTTCGTGGTGTCCGATCCAAACCAATCGCTCACGGCCTCGCCGATGCGGTGGCCAAGGTTGTAGAGCATGCCGTGCCGTCGGTTGCGATCATCGTCGTCACGCTCATCGTCGCGGTGCTGCGACCAGCGGCGCTGCCCGAAGCCGGGTTCCTCGTCATAGCGGCGCTCATAGCCACTTCCATAGCGACTTTCATAGCCCCTCGCCCCGGTGTCGTCGCGGCCGTAGCGTCGCGCCTGGCGGTGGCTGCCATCGCCGACATCGCCATAATCTCCGTAGTCTCCTGCTTCGCTCGCATAGCGGCGGCGGTATTCCCGCTGCCGCAGATAGGTGTCGTCGGGTTCGGTAGAGTCGCCGCCATTGAGCCCGTAGCGGAGGTTGCTCCCTTGCCATGCGCCGCGGTCGCCACCATACGGGTAGCCGGTGTGGCTACGGGTGTCGCCCCGGTTCCGGCGCGCTTCGTCCCACGGATCGCCCAGGTCATCGTCCTCGCGGACGTTTTCATAGGCCCGCCAGGTCTGCCCCCGGCGATAACGCTCGGTGTAATGGTCGCCCATGCTGATCTCCTGAAAGTTGCGGGTTTGCCATACGCGGCATGCGCGGCATGCGCCACGCCGCTGCGCAATGCGCTGGCAGCTTCAGGAAAAGCGGCAAGATTCGTACCTCGGGCGGCCGCCCTTATGCCGACTGGCATGGCGGCGAATGATGGTCCGCGTGGCGCTGGTTTGCCGTGCAAGCCTTGCGCGGGAGCGTGTAAAGAATGCATCGCTCCCGCACGCGCCGCGCCGGATCAACGCGCATTCACGCGCTGCATGCTGGCCGGCAAGGGCACCGACACCGTGGACGGGCCGGCAGGCACTGCAGGGGCGGACGGGGCGAGATCCGTACGCACGCTACGCGCTGGCCGGACGGGTGCGACGCCTTCGGACGCATTGAGCGCCTGGCCGTTCTCGTAGCCTGTGGAGACGGCTTCGAGATAACCGGGCGCAAATTTCTGTTCCGGCGTGACAACGGGTGCCGGGGGCAATCCGGGCTGAGCATGCGCAACGGCGTTGACGCACAGCGCCAGCACGCGAAGCAGCAGGACGCCACGGCGTACACGGTAAAGCAGGGTGGGCGGGGTGTGAGGGCGCGGCGAGACCGCGGCCGTGGGACGCAACTGTGGTGGGATCTTCATGACGGTTCTCCGAAGGAGCAATCGCTCCGGGTAAAAAGACGAGCATCGGGGTCGCGCTCGATGCTTCTTTTTGCAGAGACCGTGCCACCGTCAATTGGGGTCGTGGCGGGGTTGCGGGATCACTTTTGCGGGCGGAAACGGGGGGTTTTGGCCAACAGGCCAGTGCGGATGGTTGGGCCCGGCCCAACATGCGCGATGCCTTCGCCGGGCGCCTTTCGGTCAGTCAGATCCAGAGGTCATTCTGCGCGGTGCGTTCGCCACCTTCTTCACCGGTATTTACCACGCCGCGCGGTTCGATCAGCAACATGTGCACCTCTTGCCGCGCAAACGGCTTGTGTTCGACGCCCTTGGGGACGACGTACATCTCGCCCGCGTTGACCAGCACATGACCGTCGCGGAAATCGATCCGCAGCTGACCGTCCAGAACCATGAAGGTCTCGTCGGTATCGGCATGGCTATGCCAGATGAAATCGCCCTCGATCCTGACGATCTTGAACTGGTAGTCGTTCATTTCCGCGATGACGCGAGGTTGCCACTGGTCGGAGAACAGTTCGAGCTTCTCGGCGAAGTTGATGGCTCGGTACGGGGCAGGCTGGCTCATTTGGGGCGCTCCATGGCTGTCGTTGACATGACGGGCAGTCTGCGCCGATGGGGCTACGGCCGTCTTGTACGATCGTGCAAGCTCAGGCAGGGGAGGGCGTGCGGCCAAGTGTGCGCAGCCAGCGCGCGGGCGTGATGCCGAAGGTGCGCGTGAAATGCCGGGTCATGTGGCTCTGGTCCGCAAATCCGGCCCAGGCCGCGGCATCCGCCAGCGTCTGGCCGGCCGCTGCCAGTCGGCGCACCGTGTCCAGCCTGCGCATGGTGAGGTATCGATATGGGCTGGTGCCGTACAGCACGCGGAAATCGCGCGACAGACGCCAGCGGTCGCGCCCGCTGGCGGCTTCCAGTTCTTCCAGCGTGACCACGCGATCCAGGTTGTCCAGCATCCACTCGCGCGCGATTTCCGCCGAGCGATAGTCCACCGCCTGCCTGCCGTGCGGCGCGCCACTGACGGCGGCCAACGCATGGGAGAGTTCAAAGATCGCGTCGTCTTCTTCCAGCGGGTCGATGGGGCAGTCCATCGCGCGTAGCAGCACTTCGGAGGCGGCATACAGGCGGGGATCGTCGGAACGGCCGCCGGCGATGAAAGGCAGGGGCCGCCCACCGAGTACGCGCTGCACCAGCGAAGGCTCCACGTAGATCATGCGATACCGGAAGCCGGCATCCGTGCCGGCCTGGCCATCGTGCGGCTCGTCCGGATGGAGCACCAGGGTGCCGCCCGGCGTGCTGTTCGTCACGCCGCGCCGGTAATGAAAGCTCTGCACGCCGGCCAGCGTCCGGCCGATCGCATAGGTGTCGTGGCGATGCATGTCGTAGCCGTGGCCGCCAAAGAAGGCCTCGATGCGCTCCAGCCGGCGGGGCGACGGGTCGTGCCGCACCCAGTCGCGATCGCCCGGCAACACGATCTCACCCATGTGTGGTGGTGTGGCTGTGCCCGTGGTCGTGATGCGTGTGGCCGGCACCGGCGGCCGGTGGGGAAATATCGGCGCTGCAGCTGGGTGACGACTCGTCGTGCGAATGCGGTTCCAGCGCGCCCGGCACACGCCGGCTGGACAGGCCGTCCGCGCGCAGCCACGCCACGGTCGCCGCGGCGGCCCGGTCGATCAGTTCCCCGCAGCGCGTGTAGTCGTAGGGCGAGACGTCCAGCGGGCAGAGCGGGGGCACGACGGCGATATGCGCATGCTCGGACCAGCGCTCCAGGTCATGCACCAGCTGCCGCGCCACCAACAGGGAGAGCGCGTTCAGGGCGTGTTCCACGGCGCCGCGCGGCGGGCGGCGTTCCGCACAGGCGAAGCCGGCCGGCAGCACGATGATGCGGGTGGCGCCGAGGCGAATGGCTGTGGAGACCGGGGTGTTGTTGGCCACGCCGCCATCGATCAGCGACCGGCCTTCGAATTGCACGGGCGGAAACACGCCGGGGATCGCCGCGCTGGCCAGCACGGCGTTGACGATATTGCCGGACGACAGCACCACTTCGGCTCCCGTGTGCATGTCCGTGGCCACGACGTAGAGGGGCACGGGCGCCTCTTCCAGCCGTGATTCACCGAAATGCCGGCTCAGCAGCCGCTGCAGCCCAAGGGATTCCACCAGGTGTCCGCGCTTGCCGCCCAGCATGCCGAGCATGCTGCGCCACGACCAGGGCAGGACCTCGGTCCGGCGAATGCCACGCCACAGGCCCTCCAGCTTCGCCGTGCCCTCCGCATGGGGATGGCAGGCGAAGTAGGCGCCGTTGATCGCGCCGGCCGATGCGCCGATGACCAGGTCGGGCGCCAGGCCCCAACTCACCAGCTCCCGCAACATGCCGACTTCAATGGCGCCCAGGCTGCCGCCACCGGCGAATACGAATGCAGTCTTTTCCATGATTTGGTTGCGGTGCACCATCGCCCGCGGGCTCGTCAGGTGTTCGTCGTGGCGACAGCATAGGCCACTTCGGGCTTGCCAAAAAGGGGGAGGTGGCCGCGCGGGCCGTGGCTGCAGGAAAACCCGAAGCGGGCACGCGACGGAAGCGGCCGGCCGTGCATTGCCGTCGCGACATTTCCTGGATGCGCACCAGAAATGGATCCCCGACGCGTGCACCTGCGGGATATGAGATGCAATTAACGGCCAAGAGATTCAGACGTCAGTGTCGCCGGCTTGCAACCGAGTGCGGCGGGTAGGTAACCCGGAGCGACTGAGTGCCGCGCCGGCCTTATCACCGACCCTATAATCGGCGCGGCGGCGCCGCCGATGTCCTTTGTCGTCGACGTCCGCCGATTTCTGATGCACCCCTCCGGCAACCGCTTCCGACACTCCGCAACCACCCGCTACGGCCAACATGACCAGCCACGATAACCCGCAGCACACCCTTCAGGCCGCCTTCCTGCGCCACGAAGAATCCCTCGCGCCGCCAAATCGCGTGTTTGGTGACGATGACAGCGCCGTTTACCGGACGCTGCTGGAATCGACCAAGGCGATTCCCTGGAAGATCGATTGGGCGACGATGGAATTCGCCTACATCGGACCGCAGATCGAGGCGTTGCTGGGCTGGGCACCGTCGACCTGGAAGAACGTCAACGATTGGGCGGAACGCATGCATCCGGACGATCGTGCCGCCGTGGTCGATTTCTGCGTCGCACAATCGCAAGCCGGCACCGACCACGAAGCCGACTATCGCGCCCTGACGCGCGATGGCGGCTATGTGTGGCTGCGCGACGTCGTGCATGTGGTCCGCAACGACAAGGGCGAGGTCGATTCGCTGATCGGCTTCATGTTCGACATCAGCGAACGCAAGCGCACCGAGGAGCAACTCGCGCAACTGCAGAAGGAACTCGAGCAACTGTCGTTCAAGGACAGCCTGACGGGCACGGGCAATCGCCGCATGTTCGACCGCGTGATAGCACGCGAATGGGCCGCGGCGAAAGACGCGCGCAAACCGCTCTCGCTGATCATGGTCGATATCGACTTCTTCAAGTCATACAACGACTACTACGGCCACGTGCAAGGCGACGAATGCCTGAAGCGGTTTGCCCGCCTGCTGGGCGAGGCGGCCGGCCCGGAGAGTTTTCTCGGCCGCTACGGTGGCGAGGAATTCGTGCTGGTGCTGGCCAACACCGACGCGGATGCCGCCGTGAACATCGCGGAGCGATGCCGCGCGCTGATTGCGGAGGAGGCGATCACGCACGTGCGTTCGCCCTACAACCAATGCGTGACGGCAAGCTTCGGCGTCGGCACGATCGTGCCGACCGAGCACATGGACCCGACTGCCTTCATCAACCTGATCGACGCGCAGCTCTACCACGCCAAGGACAACGGCCGAAACCGTATCGCCGCCGTTGACCGCGCGGGCATGCAGGGGCAGTCGTTCAAGGTGCATTCGCGCTGAGCGACATCGCACCGGGCGCGCGCCAGGAAAGCCGGCAGGCGGATCAGGAGGCCATCAGCGACACGCCGAGCGGCATCGTCTGCCCGGCCAGTGTTTCGCGCAGCAGCGTGAGCAGCCGTTGCGCGCTCGGTGACAGCGAGCGTAGCGGCCGCGTGATCACGCAAAGCTCGCGCGAGAGCGCGGGCGCGTGCAGTTCGCGAAAGATCAGGTCGGGAAATTCGTTGCGCTGGTAGGCGAGGGCGGGCAGCACCGAGTAGTACTTGCCACGCGCCAGCATCGCAAACAGGTAGGTCGTGCTCTCCACCTCGTCGTGATCGCCGGCAAGCACGGGCCAATGCGCGGCATGGGTGCGCAGGAACTGGCCGATGCCGGTATCCGCGCTGAAGCCGATGTACTGGCCCCAGGTGAGGTCGTCCCACGTCAGGGGCCGGTCGATTTCCGCCAGCGGCGAGTCGCGATGGAACACCACGCCGTAGCAGTCCGTCACCAGCGGCGTGTAATCAAGCTCCTCATGGCCGCGATACTTGCTGTCAATGGCGAAATCGACTTCGCCTTCCAGCACCAGCCGCTCGGTCTGCTGCGCCGCCGGATTGCGCAGCGAGATCGTGATGCCCGGATAGGCCTCGCGAAAACGCGGCAGTGCGGGCACCAGGAATTGCCGGATCACCGACGACGCGGCGCCGATCCGGATATGTCCGCGATCGCCCCTGGCGAGCGCCACCAGGTCGGACACCGCGCTGTCGAAGCCATTCACCACCCGTTCCGCGTCCGCAACGAAGCGTTCGGCGTGATCGGTCATGACCACGCGTCGCGTCGTCCGGTCGAACATCCTGAGGCCGATCGCCTCCTCCATCTGCTGGATCGTCGCCGTCAGCGCGGACTGCGTCATGCACAGCCGCAGGGCCGCCGCCGTGAACGTTCCGGCCTCGGCCACGGCCAGGAAGCAGCGCAGTTGCTTGAGCGTCACATGATGGCGCATGAGTGCCTCGGGTTCATTTATCAGGAATTCGTAATAATCCGAGGAAAGAATTCGTTTGTCCAGGGAAATGGGTGTCCTTAGACTGCGTTGGCAGCCACGAGATTGCTGGCGTGGCCAAGCCAAATAACACTCACCCTCTTGCCCAGGATGCCCCCATGAAGACGTTGACTGGTCTTGCCGCAGTTCTTGTTTGCCTGCAATCGGCCTGGTTGCCGACACTGGCTGTTGCCGCCCCGGAAGACAGCTATCCCGACAAGGCTGTGCGGATCGTGGTGCCGTTTGCCGCAGGCGGCTCCACCGACGTGGTGGCGCGGATTCTGGCCGAGAAGCTGCAGGAGCAGTTCAAGCAACCGTTCGTCGTCGACAACCGCGCGGGCGCCAGCGGCAATATCGGCGCCGAGCTCGTCGCCAAGTCGCCGGCTGATGGCTACACGCTGCTGATGGGGGCCACAGGCATCCTGTCGATCAACGACCACCTCTACAACAAGCTCAACTACAACGCCGCGAAGGACTTCGCGCCGGTCAGCTACGCCACACAGAACGCGAACATCCTGGTGGTGTCGCCGAGCCTGCCTGCCGCCGACGTGTCGGCGCTGGTCCAGCTCGCCAGGACCAAGCCGGGCGCGCTGAGCTTTGCGTCGTCGGGCCCGGGCAGCTCCACCCACCTTTCGGGCGAGTTGTTCAAGTCGATGGCCGGCGTGAATCTGCTTCACGTGCCTTACAAGGGCAGCTCCGCCGCGCTGACCGACCTGCTCGGCGGCAACGTCACCATGTTGTTCGACAACGCGCCGTCGTCGATCGGCTTTGTCCAGCAGGGCAAGCTGCGCGCGCTCGCGGTGACCAGCCGCAAGCGGATTCCGGGCTTGCCGAATGTGCCGACGCTCGACGAAGCGGGCATCAAGGGCTACGAGTCGCTGTCGTGGAGTGGCGTGGTCGCGCCGGCCGCCACGCCGCGCCCGATCGTGCAGAAACTCAATCGCGCGATCGACCAGATCCTGAAGTCCGACGACGTCCGCGCCAAGCTCACGCAGCTCGGCGTGGAGCCGGTCGGCGGCTCGCCGGAAGACTTTGCCCGCCTGATCCAGGCCGAACACGACAAGTGGGGCAAGGTCATCAAGTCGGCCGATATCAAGCTGAACTGAACGAGCTGCCCTGAACGAGCAGCACTGAGCAAGCTGAACTGAGCACAAGGTCCCCATGACGATTGTCTCCGAGACCGCCGCCGCCGCGCGCCCGCAGACTCTCGCCGAGAAGCTGCTCTCCCGCGCGGCCGGGCAGGCGGTGTTTGCCGGCGACCTCGCGATTTGCGAGCCCGATGCCACGATGGGCACCGATGGTTCGATCCCGATGGCGCTCGATTATTTCCGCGAGATGCAGCCCGACGGCACGCTGCCGGCGCCAGTCATGCCCGAGCGGCTGGTGTTCGCGCTCGACCACTACGGCGCGACGTCCGGCGCCCGCGCGCTGGCGCTGCAGGAGCGCGCGCGGACCTATGCCCGCGCGCATGGCATCTGCGTATTCGAGGTTGGTGAAGGCATCGGCCATCAGCTGATGCTGGAGCGCGGCCGCGTGCTGCCCGGCCAGCTGGCGGTTGGCGCGGACTCGCATGCGGTGTCCTACGGCGCGCTCAATGCATTCGGCTCGGGCATCGGCTCGTCCGATCTCGCGGGCATTCTCCAGTGCGGCCAGCTCTGGTTCAAGGTGCCCGGATCGATCCGCATCCACCTGACCGGCGAGCTGCCGCCGTACGCATCGGCCAAGGACCTGGCGTTGTCGATGGCACGCAGGCTCGGCGCCGGGGGCGCCAACTACATGGCGCTCGAATTCGATGGGCCGGGCGTGGCCTCGCTCGATATGGACGATCGCATCGTGCTGGCCAATATGTCGGTGGAAATGGGTGCCAAGGCCGGGTTGTTCCCCTATGACGCCTGTACTAGCGCATGGCTTGCGGCTCGCAGCGACGCGTCGTTCGAGCCGGTGGCCGCCGATGCCGGCGCAACCTATGCGCAGACGTTGACCTTCGACCTGGCCGACGTCGTGCCGCAGGTGGCGATGCCGCATCGCGTCGACAACGTGATCGACCTCGACGCGGCGGGCGAGACGAAGATCGACATGGTCTACCTCGGCACCTGTACGGGCGGCCGCACCAAGGATTACCGCGAAGCGCTCGCCGTGCTGCGCGCGGGCGGCGGCGTGGCGCCGGGCGTGCGCCTGATCGTGACGCCGGCCTCCGAGTCGGTGCGCGCGGAAATGGAAGCGGCCGGCATGCTGGCCGAATTCAGCGCGCTGGGCGCGGAACTGCAGGCACCGGGCTGCGGCGCGTGCTGCGGCACTTGCGGCAGCATCCCGGCCGATGGCGAGCGCGTGATTTCCACCGCCAACCGCAATTTCAAGGGGCGCATGGGCAATCGCCAGGCGCAGATTTTTCTTGCTTCGCCACGGGCGTGCGCAACGGCGGCCGTCACCGGCCAGCTCAGCGATCCGCGCGAGGCCATCGGCTGATCATGGCATCGACTTCCACCACCGCCCGTCTCTCCGTCACGCCGGGCCGTGCCCGTCTGCTCGGGGACGACATCAATACCGACTACATCATCGCGTCCAGCCGCAAGAAGGACAGCCTGGACCCCAACGTCCTGCGCCGCTATCTGCTCGAAGACCTGGCGCCGGAATTCGCGGCAAGCGTGCAGGACGGCGACGTCCTCGTCGCGGGCCACAATTTCGGTTGCGGTTCCGCGATGGAGGTGGCCGTCACGGTCGTGCTCGCGGCGGGCATCCGCGTCGTCGTGGCCAAGAGCTTCTCCCGTACGTACTGGCGTAACGCGGTCAATAACGGGCTGCTGCTCATCACCGCGGACACCGATGGCATCCGCGAAGGCGAGTCCGTCGCGCTCCATCTGTCGGGTTCGAGCGCGACGCTGCGCGTGGGCGAGGCGGACGACAGCAGCGGCCGTGTGATTCCCTGCGAGCCCGTGCCGGACATCGTGCTGATGATCCGCGACGCCGGCGGGCTCGTTCCCTACCTGCGCGAGCACCGGCGCTTCATCCAGAACCCCGCCACACCGCATTCCCCTCGCTAGTTCCATAGCCACGTTTTCACGATCCCACGATTTCACGATCATGAGCCTCATTGCCGCACGTCTGAACCGCATCAAACCGTCCCCGAGCTCGATGGCCGGCCAACGCGCCCGTGAGCTTCGCGCCGCTGGCCGCGACATCATCGGCCTCACCTCCGGCGAGCCGGATTTCGATACGCCATCTCATATCTGCGAAGCCGCCACGCGCGCGATGTCGAAGTCGCAGACCAAGTACACGGACGTGGGCGGGACCCCCGAGCTGCGCGCCGCCATCGCAGACAAGTTCCTCCGCGACAACCAGCTTGCGTACGCGCCCGGCGAGCTGATCGTCGGCACTGGCGGCAAGCAGATCATCTTCAACGCCTTCATGTGCACCGTGGAAGCCGGCGATGAAGTCATCGTGCCGACCCCGTACTGGGTGTCGTATCCGGATATCGTGTTGCTGGCCGAGGGCACGCCGGTGTTTGTCGATTGCCTGCCGGCGAACGGGTTCAAGCTCATGCCCGAAGACCTGGAGCGCGCCATCACGCCGCGCACGCGCTGGCTGGTGCTCAATGCGCCGAACAATCCGAGCGGTGCCGCGTATTCGCACGCGGAACTGAAGGCGCTGGCGGATGTGCTGATGCGTCACCCGCACGTCTGGGTGATGACGGACGACATCTACGAGCACATCCTCTATGACGGCCGCGAATTCGCGACCATCGCCCAGGTCGAGCCCGCGCTCAAGGACCGTACGCTGACCATCAATGGCGTATCGAAGGCCTATGCCATGACGGGCTGGCGCATCGGCTACGGTGGCGCACCCGCGTCGCTGGTGAAGGCGATGGTCAAGCTGCAGTCGCAGAGCACCTCCAATCCGTCGTCGATCAGCCAGGCGGCTGCGCTGGAAGCCCTGACCGGTCCGCAGGATTTCATCGCCGAGCGCACGCGGATCTTCCAGTCGCGCCGCGACGCCGTGGTGACCGAGCTCAATCGCATTCCGGGCATCTCCTGCCATGTGCCCGAGGGCGCGTTCTACGTGTTTCCGTCGTGTGCGGACGTGATCGGCCGCACCACGCCATCAGGCAAGCGGATCGAGAACGACGAGGATTTTGTGCTCTACCTGCTGGAGGCGCAGAACCTGGCGGTGCTGCAAGGCGGTGCCTATGGCGTCTCGCCGTTCTTCCGGATCTCGTTCGCCACGTCGATGCAAAAGCTCGAGGCCGGGCTCGCGCGCCTGCGCGCCGCGTGCGAGGCCTTGTACTGACAAGAGAAGGGGAAATCGATATGAGCCAGAGCAACCACACGCCAGATCCGACGAACCAGACACTGCAGTGGCCGGCCGGCTATCGCATCGTGCCGCGCCAGGCGGGTCCGGCCGCCGGCATCGTGGCTGCATTCCGCGAGATGCCGGTGGCGGCGATCGGTGACGCCATGAGCCGCAACGTCGGCACCGTCGGCCTGCGCCAGTACCACGCGCGGCTCGATACGGTGCTGTGCGGGCCGGCCGTGACCGTGCGCGTACGCCCCGGGGATAACCTGATGATTCACAAGGCGCTGATGATGGTCGAGCCCGGCGATGTGCTCGTGATCGACGGCGGCGCCGACGTGACGCAGGCGCTCGTCGGCGGCCTGATGCGCACGACGTGCGTGGCGAAGAAACTGGGCGGACTGGTGATCGATGGCGCGATTCGTGACTTGCTCGAATGGGCCGAGGACGGCATGCCGATCTTCGCGCGCGGCCACACGCATCGCGGCCCGAGCAAGGACGGCCCCGGCGAGATCAACGTGCCGGTTGCGTGCGCCGGCATGGCCGTGATGCCCGGGGACCTGATCATCGGCGATGCCGATGGCGTGATCGCGGTGCCGGCGGCGGAGGCCGAGGATGTGCTGCGCCGCACCCGTGCGCACCTCGAGCGCGAAGCGAAGATCCGCGAGACCAACCGCACCGGCACGGCCGATCCGGAGCGGTTTGACGCCGTGCTGCGTGCGAAGGGCCTTCCGGTCTGATCCGGATCGCGCTTGGGCATCGCCCCGGCGCATCGCCTTACCTGCGTATCACATCGCCGGAGTGCGGAACAACCAGAACTTCAGGACGAGCGGGGGCGGAGCGGGATTACTGGGGATCTTTTTGCTCGGAATCCTTGTGGACCGCGTGCTTGACGGCGTGATAGCCCTCGCGTGTCGTATCGGCCACGCCGTGGCCAACGGTCTTGGCCGCCTGGCCGATACCGTGGCCGACCGTCTTGGCCGCATGGCCGATGCCGTGGCCGACATCCTTGGCGAACTCGCCGGTCTTCTTGACGGCATGCACGGTGCCCTCCTTGACATCGTGCGCTGCCTCGCTGACATCGGCCCTTGCCAGCGGGCTGAGCGTAAGGGCGATGAGCGCAATCAGGGGAGCCAGGTTGAGCTTCTTGTTTTGCACGTGGACGCTTCCTAAATGTGATCCCGGGGGCGCGGATAACCGGATCCGACGGGGTGCCCATGGCGGGTGGTCATCATTGTAGAAGGTTCGGCCGGCGCCTGGCGTTACCGAATGTGACGGGGCGGGATCGGCCGGCGCAGCAGGGCAGCGCCGGCCGCAAGGTGCCTCCTAGCCGATGATCTCGAAGTCGGGGAAATGGTCTTCGTTGAGCGTCAGCCCCAGGCCCGGGAGGTCGTCGTCAAGCTGCAGGTAGCCGTTGTCCGGCGCCGGGTCGCCCTTGAAGATGTAGTAGAACAGTTCGTTGCCGACTTCCACGTCGTGCACGGGGAAGTACTCGGCCATCGGCGACGCGGTGGACGCCATCGTCAGGTGATAGTTGTGCATCTGCCCCGCGTGCGGAATCACGGGCACGGACCACGCTTCCGCCATCGCGTTGATCTTCTGCGCGGCGGTGATGCCGCCGACGCGGTTGGTGTCGTACTGGATCACGTCCACGGCGCGCCGCTCCAGCAGGTCCTTGAAGCCGTACGAGGTGAATTCGTGCTCGCCGCCGGAGATCGGGAAGGGGCTCATCTTCTTGAGCTCCGCATAGCCCTCGATATCGTCGGCGATGACCGGTTCTTCCAGCCAGCGCGGCTGGAACTCGGCCAGTCGCGGCACCATCCGGCGCGCGTATTCCAGCGTCCAGCCCATGTAGCACTCCAGCATGATGTCCACGCCGTCGCCCACCAGCTCGCGCAGCAGGCGCACCTGCTCGATATTCTTCTGCATGCCGACGGCGCCGTCCCGGGGGCCGTAGCCGAAGCGCATCTTCATCGCGGTGAAGCCCTGATCCAGGTAGCGTTGCGCCTCGGCCAGGAAGACGTCGCGGTCGTCATTGTTGTAGAGCTTGGAGGCGTAGCACCAGATATTCTCCTTGGTGCGCCCGCCCAGCAGCTTGAACACCGGCTTGCCCGTCGCCTTGCCCATCAGGTCCCAGAGCGCGATGTCCACCGCCGAGATCGCCGCCATGCCGATGCCCTTGCGGCCCCAGGCATGCGTGCGGCGGTACATCTTCTGCCACAGGTACTCGTTGTCGAACGGGTCTTGCCCGATCACGATCGGCGCCAGGTACTGATCGACGATCTGCTTGGCCACACGAGGTGCGAGCGCGCAGTTGCCGATGCCAACCAGTCCGGTGTCGGTTTCGATTTCAACCACCAGCCAGCCGTGAAAGCGGAACGAGCCCATGGCGTCCCCGCGATCGAACAGGATGTCGGTGGCGTTGGTGCAGAAGTGCGCCTGCGGCGGGACGGTCTTGCCCTTCCATTCGAAAACGCGGGCGCGGACGTTGGTGATCTTCACGGTGTAGCTCCTTTCGCGGCGAAATATGAGTGGTGTCGTTGCGCACCCATCTGGCAGGCCAGGTGGAATGCCTGCAGGATGGCGCCCGGATCTGCGCGGCCCTGCTGCGAGATGTCGAAGGCGGTGCCATGCGCCGGCGTGGTGATCGGCACCGGCAGGCCGCCCTGCACGGTCACGCCGCGCGAGAATCCCATCAGCTTGATGCCGATCTGGCCCTGGTCGTGATACATGGTCACGATGGCGTCGAACTGGCGCGTGGCCGGGCCGCCCTGCACCTTCAGGAAAATGGTGTCGGCCGGAAATGGCCCCTGCGCGGCCACGCCGCGCGCCTGGGCGTCTGCCACGGCCGGCGCGATGATGTCGATCTCTTCGCGGCCAAACGCGCCGTTGTCCCCGTTGTGCGGATTCAGGCCGCATACGGCGATGCGCGGTGCGCGCATGCCGGCGGCACGCAGGGCCTGGTCGATCAGGTCGATGGCGGCGCCCACGCTTTTGCGAGTGATCATGGCCGGCACGTCCTTGAGCGCGACGTGCGAGGTCACGCGCGAGGTCCACAGGCCGTCCAGCACATTGAACTCGCAGAACGCACCACGATGGCCGAGTTGCTCGGCAAACCAGTGCAGTTCGTCGTTGTGGCCCATGCCCGCCGCATGCAGCGAACTCTTGTTGAGCGGGCTGAAGAGGATGGCGTCGGCCTTGCCCGCCTGCGCGAGCTCAAGCGCCAGCGCCAGCGTGCCGAGGCAGTAGCGGCCGCCCTCGGCGCTGGCGGCGCCGCGCGGGTACGCCGGCATGTCGTCGAGCGCCCAGTGATAGAGCCGTGGCGCGCCGTCGCTGGCGAAGTCGAGGCGATCGGTTTCGCGCAGGGCGAGATTCACGCCGGCAATCTCGGCGCCGTGGCGCCATTCGTCGCGGTCGGCGATCAGCAGGATATCGGCCTGCGTGGCGGCGGGGTCCGCCAGCAGCCGCGCAACCAGCTCGGGGCCGATGCCGGCGGGATCGCCAAGCACCATCGCAATACGGGGGCGTGCAGTCATGTCAGTGTGGGATGAGGGAAATCAGAGGTTGTTTAAAAATGAAGCGAAGCGGTCCTGGCTAGACGCGCGGCCGCAGGCAGTACAAGTTGGTACGACAAGGCCGCGCAACGACGCCAGGATCTTTTTTAAACAACCTCCTAGTCGAGCTTGACGCCGAGTTCGGCGATCAGCTTTCCGTAGCGGGCATATTCGCTGCGCGCGAACGCATCGAACTGCGCGGCATTGAGCGTGCCCGGCAGCGCGCCGACGTCGTTCAGGCGGCGCACCGTGTCGGGGTCCTTGAGTACCCCGGTCAACGCGGTGCCCAGCTTCTGCAGCGTGGCGGGCGACGTGCCGGCCGGCGCGTAGACGCCATACCAGGCATTCATCTGGACGCCCGGCACGCCGGCTTCGGCCAGCGTGGGCACGTCGGGCAGCAGAGCGGAGCGCTGGTCGGCGGTCACGGCCAGCGCGCGCAGCTTGCCGGCCTTGATGTGGCTGATGACCGAAGGCATGGTTTCAAAGCTCATGTCGACCTGGCCGCCCATCAGGTCGACCAGCGCGCTGCTGCTGCTCTTGTACGGCACATGCAGCAGCTTGCCGTGGACCTGGCGCGCGAACGCGGCGCCCGCAAGATGCTGGGTGCTGCCGACACCCGAAGAGCTGTAGCGGAACTTGTCCGGGTTGGCCTGGATCTGCGCGACCAGCGCCTTGACGTCGCGGGCCGGGACCTGGTTGTTGACCACCAGCACATTGGGCACGGAGGACACCAGTGCCACGGGGGCCAGGTCCTTCAGCGGATCGAACTGCAGCTTGAGCAGATGGGGGGCGATGGCCTGCGAGGTGACCACGCCCATCAGCAACGTATTGCCGTCCGGCGCGGCCTTGGCCGTCATGTCGGCGGCGATGGTATTGGAGGCACCCGGCCGGTTGTCGACCACCACGGGTTGCTTGAGGACGGCGGCCAGCTTGTCGGAGACGATGCGCGCCATCACGTCGGTGCCGCCGCCAGGGGCCGCGCCGACCATCAGTCGCACGGGACGGGGATCCTGGGCATGGGCGACGGGCACGGCGACGGCGGCAAGGCCGATCAGGCCGGCACTTGCGCCGGTGATCCACTTTCTCATGGTTGTCTCCATCCTTGTGGTTGTCTGTGATCAGCTGTGCTGTTCGACCGGACTATACGGGCTGGAGTGATACCCAACTAGTGAGCAATTTTGAATGGGCGATCACCTGACGGAATACCTCAGCGATCCTCCCGGACTTTCAGCAGCCCGATCAGCGCGCGGGCGGCGGCGGACAGCGTGCCACCACGCCGGGTGACGATGCCGAAGGTCTGCTGCCGCGATTGCAGCGTCAGCGGCAGGATGCGCAGCATTTTCTGGCGCGCGAACAGCGTCGCCACGCTGGTGGGCAGCAGCGACACGAGCCGGTCGCTCCGCGCGAGCATCGCCACGGTGACAAAGGTGGACGAGGTGGAGATCACATTGGCCGGCAGGGTCAGGCCGGCCAGGTCAAGCTCGCGCTGAAGCAATTCGTGCATCGGCATCTGGCCGGGATACACGATCCACCGATACCCGGCCAGGTCGGCCAGGCTCAGCGATCTGGCGCGCGGTGCCGCATGCGCATAGCCGACCACCACCGAAACCGGCTCCTCCTCGATCGGCTGGTAGTGGTAGCGATCGGGCTGCGCGCTGACCAGCGCACGGCCGAGCACGAGGTCGAGCCGGCCATCATCGAGCAGGTCCAGCAGTCGCCGGCTGGTGTCCTCCACGACGTGGACGGACAGCCGGGGCTGCGTGGTCCCGAGGGTCTCCAGCGCCGGCACCAGCACCTCGGGCACCGCGCCCATGATCGCGCCCACGGCAAGGTGGCCGCCCTGGCCGGAGCGGATCTCCGCCATGTCCTGGCACAACGCGTCGAGGTTGGTGACCATCAGCCGCGCGTACCGGATCACGCAATGACCGAACGGGTTGGGCCGCATGCCGCTGCGGGACCGCTCGAACAGCGGCGCGCCCAGCATGGTTTCCAGTTCCTGCAGGGCCTTGCTGGCGGCCGACTGGGTCATGGCCATGTCGGCGGCGGCCTGATGCAGGCTCTTGCGGTCGTCCAGCGCGATCAGCAACTGCAGCTGCTTCATGCGCAGGCGGGACAGCAGGACGTCGAGCGTGGTCTTCGTGGCGGGCATGGCGGTGAGTCGCAAAAGCGATCACGTAATGGAAAGGATTCAATATACAGGGCGCGGACCCGAGCCGTATATTGGCGCCAGCCGGCACTGCCGGAAACCAGAATAGGAGAGGGAGACATGAGCACGTCAGCAGGCCGTCCGGTATATCGCGGCGTATTCCCGGTGGCGCCCACCATCTTCGATGCGGATGGAGAACTGGATCTCGACGGCCAGCGCCGGTGCATTGATTTCATGATCGATGCCGGCTCGAACGGCCTCTGCATCCTGGCGAATTTCTCGGAGCAATTCGTCCTGACCGACGACGAGCGCAGCTTGCTGATGAAGACGACGCTCGAACATGTGGCGGGCCGCGTGCCGGTCATCGTCACCACCACGCATTTCAGTTCCCGCGTGTGTGCGGAGCGCAGCCGCGCCGCGCAGGATGCCGGCGCCGCGATGGTGATGGTCATGCCGCCGTACCACGGCGCCACGATCCGCGTGCCGGAGCCGGCCATCCACGCGTTCTTCGCGACGGTGTCCGACGCCATCGACATCCCCATCATGATCCAGGATGCCCCGGTCAGCGGGACGACGCTGTCGGCGCCGTTCCTGGCGCGCATGGCCAGGGAGATCGCCAATGTCTCCTATTTCAAGATCGAGGTGCCGCAGGCGGCCGCCAAGCTGCGCGATCTCATCGCACTGGGCGGCGACGCCATCGTCGGACCGTGGGACGGGGAAGAGGCCATCACGCTGATGGCCGACCTCGATGCGGGCGCCACCGGCGCCATGACCGGCGCCGGCTTTCCGGACGGCATCCGGCAGATCGTGGATGCCTATCAGGCCGGCGACGTGGATCTGGCCGCCGATCACTATCAGCGCTGGCTGCCGTTGATCAACTACGAGAACCGCCAGGGGTGGCTGGCCACCAGCAAGGTGCTGATGAAAGAGGGCGGCGTGATCGCCTCGGACGCGGTGCGGCATCCGCTGCAGCCGATGCACCCGGCGACGCGCGACGGCCTGCTCCGGATCGCGCGGCGCCTGGACCCGCTGGTCCTGCGCTGGGGCCGCTGAGCGCGGCGGCGTGGAACCGGGGGCGCCGGTTTGGCGGCGTGGCAAGCCGCGCAGCCGCCTGGCGCAACTATCCCGCAGCCGCCGCCCGCAAGGCGTCGAGCAACACGCTCATCGACGCCGTGACGGGCCGGCCGCGTCGCGTGACGATGCCGTAGGGGCCGAGCTTGCGCGGCAGCGGCAAAGGCAGCACGGTCAGCGCGCCGAGGCCCTCGTAGAACGCCGCGACCGAGGCCGGCAGTACGGCGATCAGTTCGCTGTCGGCCAGCAAGGAAGTGGTCATCAGCACTGCGGCGGTTTCGATGGTCGACGGGGGCGGCGCAACGCCGGCATCCTCGAACGAGCGATCGATCAGCGCGCGCATCGGGCTGGGCCGTGGCTGCATGATCCACGGATAGTGGGTCAGCTCGGCGAAGGAGGGACGCCGGCGCTTGCACAGCGGATGTTGCGGACCGACCACGATGGCCAGCCCTTCCTCGTCCAGTTGTTCGAACGCCAGTCCGCTGCTGTCCCAGCCCTCCGGCACGCGGCCCAGCACAATGTCCAGCTGGTCGCGTTCGAGCAGCGGCACCAGCAGGTCGCTCGTATCGACCTGAATGGCGATTTCCAGCCGGGGATGGTCGCGATTGAGATCCCGGATGACGCCGGCGAGCAGGCCCGGCGTGGGCGCCATCACCGCACCCACGCGCACCCGGCCGGTCTTGCCGGATTCCAGCGCCACCAGTTCGTCGCGCAGGCCAGCCATGTCGGCAAACACCAGCTTGGCGTAGCGCGTGGCCGCGCCGCCAAAACGCGTCGGACGCAGGCCGCGCGCGTGGCGGTCGAACAGCGTCACACCCAACAGTTCCTCCATGTCCTGCAGCATCTTGCTGACCGCCGGTTGTGTCAGCGTCAGCGATTCCGCAGCCTGACGGAGCGAACCACGCTCCTCGATGGCCAGCAGCAACCGGAGATGCTGCATCTTGAGACGGCTGTGGAGCGCGGTGACGGATGGAATCATGGGGGCGGGAGACGGACGGGGCCATGGGGTCAGCCTGCCGAGGCAGAAATGCGTCGGCCGGCGGCGATCAGCCATTCTTATCACTGACCGCCCGGGCGTCAACTTTTGTTGATACGTCCCGCGCGCCTCCCGAGAGTCCTCAGGCCGCCAATGCCGCAGCCTGCGCTTCGACCGCGGGCGATACCGGATCGGCCTGGGTTGCCGGCAGCATGCTGCCGTGGTCGCGGTAGTTCACGTGCCAGGCAAACGCTTCTTCCAGCAGGTGCGGGGTCTGGCCGCCGCGCGCCGATGCGCGCCTGAAATAGTCGAGCAGCCCGTCGCGGTAGGCCGGGTCCGCGCAGTTGCGGATCACCTGCAGCGCGCGCTCGCGCGGCGCCAGGCCGCGCAGGTCCGCCAGGCCGTGTTCGGTCACCAGGATGTCGACGTCGTGCTCGCTATTGTCGACGTGCGACACCATCGGCACGATGCTGGAAATCCTGCCGTCCTTGGCCACGGACTTGGTTACGAACACCGACAGGTAGGCATTGCGCGCAAAGTCACCCGAGCCGCCGATGCCGTTCATCATGTGGGTGCCGCCGACGTGCGTCGAGTTGACGTTGCCGTAGATGTCGCACTCCAGCGCCGTGTTGATGGTGATCAGGCCCAGCCGGCGCAGCACCTCGGGATGGTTGCTGATTTCCTGCGGGCGCAGGACCAGCCGCGACTTGTAGCGGTCGATCTCGTCGAGCACGCGGCGGTAGACGGGGCCCGACAGCGTCATCGAGGACGCCGACGCGAAGCGCAGCTTGCCGGCATCGATCAGCGAGATCGTGCTGTCCTGCAGGACCTCGGAGTACATCGTCAGGTCGTGGAACGGGGAATCCGCCAGCCCGTGCAGCACGGCATTGGCAATCGTGCCGATGCCGGCCTGCAGCGGTTGCAGCGACGACGACAGCCGGCCCGCGCGCACCTCGCGCGCCAGCAGCGCGTTCAGATGGCCGGCGATCTGGCGGGTTTCGGCATCCGGGGGCAGGGCGTTGGAGGGGCTGTCGTCGCGCTCGGTGATGACGATGGCGGCGATACGCGACGGGTCGACGGGGATATAGGGCAGGCCGATGCGCTGTTCGACGGCGATCAGCGGAATCGGCTGGCGATACGGGCGCTGCACCGGGAACGCAATGTCGTGCAGCCCTTCCAGCGCGGCGGGCATGTTCAGGTTGATCTCGACGATCACCTTCCTGGCCATCATGGCGAAGCTGGCCGAGTTGCCGACCGAGGTGGTCGGCACGATGCCGCCGGTCTCGGTGATGGCCGCGGCCTCGATCACCGCGATGTCCACCGGCGCCAGTTGCCCGCTGCGCAGTTGCTCGACGGTTTCGCCCAGATGCTGGTCGATGAACATGACCTCGCCATTGTTGATCTTGCGGCGCAGCGTGGCATCCGACTGGAATGGCAGGCGTCGCGCCAGCACGTTGGACTCAGCCAGGATCTTGTCGATGTCGTTGCCCAGCGATGCGCCGGTAATCAGCGTGATCTGCAGCGGATCGCTGGCTGCGCGGCGGGCCAGCGCGAAGGGCACGGCCTTGCAGTCGCCTGCGCGGGTGAAGCCACTCATGCCCACCGTCATGCCGTCCTGAATCAGCGTGGCGGCTTCGTCGGCCGTCATGATCTTGTCCTGGAGGGCGGCCATGCGAATGCGATCGCGGTACATCTCGTCTCCTTGCTTCCGTACTTTCTGGGGGCGTTCTGAATTTCCGCCGCCGGCCTTGCAAGCCAGCGCGGAAGCGCGTCTGTCAGGCGCGAAACAAAGTGTAGCCAGCGTCGACTATTCTCACCATGATTTAAAACGATTCGATCCAGTCGTTTTTTTCATGGGTAAGGCTGATCCCGATGTCGTTTTGGCGGCGTGACGTTCGTCGTACAGTAGAGCGCCCCGGAACCACCATCGTTGCGCTTGCCCCCAACCCCGTCTCAGCCAACTCAGCCGTATATCGAAGGAGATACCAAGATGCGATTCATGATTCTGCGCAAGGCCGACGCCCAGACCGAAGCCGGCGAAATGCCCTCCGAGCAGTTGATTGCGGACATGACGGCCTACAACGCCGAACTGGTGAAGGCCGGCGTCATGCTGGCCGGCGAAGGTCTGCACCCGTCGTCGCGGGGCGCCAGGGTGAAGTTCTCGAAGGGCAAGCCCAACGTGATCGATGGCCCGTTTGCCGGGGCCAGGGAACTGGTCGCCGGCTTCACGATGATCGAGGTCGGCTCCTATGAGGAAGCCCTCGAGTGGGTGCGCCGCTGGCCGGTGACCGACGGCAACGGCGAGGTGGAACTGGAACTCCGCCGCGTCTTTGAAGCCGATGACTTTGGCGAAGCCTTCACGCCCGAGCTGCGCGAGGAAGAGGAACGGATGCGTAGCGCGATCCAGCAAGCCGGCAAGCCTCTGGGTGGCACCAGGGGGTGACGCCAGCCACGGGCCCCGGCGCCGTGACGCGCCGGACCGTGGAAGCGGGCCGGCGAGCCCCGGGGCCGCGCACGACGCCGGATCTTCATAAATCTTCATGTGTGTTTCCGGCCAAGGGCGGCTACTATCGACCCGATGCGCGGCCGGCGGTAGCGGCCGCGAAGGCAGTCTCGTTCGATGCACATCGCCGGCGCCGCCGGCGACCTCATTACAGCAGGGGGAAGCATGGAGATGACGCAGGCGACATCGGAGGGCGATGCCGGTCCGGACATGACGAACGAGCAAGCCGGTCACGAGCCGGTGGTGGAGCTGGAAGCACCGTTCTCGGTCCTGGAGAGCCGCCGCCACCAGATGTTTCCCACGCTGACCGCCGCGGAGATCGCACGCATCCGGCGCTTCGGCGAGGTCAAGGCCTGGAAGGCCGGCGAGAAGCTGTTCTCCATCGGCGACACCGGCCGCGGCATGCACGTGATCCTGACGGGCCGCACGCAGATCATCCACCGCGACGGACTGGGTAACAGTGTGCCCATCGCCGACGAGGGGCCGGGCCAGTTCCTGGCCGAGGTCGGCCAGCTGAGCGGCAAGCCCGCGCTGGTGGACGCCGTGGCGCTGGAAGACGTCACCATCCTGGTGGTGCCGCCCGATCGCCTGCGGGCGCTGCTGGTGGCGGAAGCCGACCTGGGCGAACGGATCATGCGGGCCCTGATCTTGCGCCGCGTGGGCCTGATCGAGCGGGGCAGCGGTCCGGTGCTGGTTGGCAAGGGCACCCAGCCGTTGCTGCTGGCGCTGCAGGCGTTCCTGCGCCGCAATGGCTATCCGCACAAGGTCATCGACATCGATGTCGACCATGACGCCACCGCGCTGCTCGACGTCAGCAAGGCCCCGGCGAGCGATTTCCCGATGGTGATCTGTCCCGATGGCAGCGTGCTGCGCGCGCCGGACGAGGGGCAGCTCGCGTCCTGCCTGGGGCTGGTGCCCGAGTTTCATCCCAATCACATCTACGACGTGATCGTCGTCGGCGCGGGGCCGGCTGGACTGGCGACGGCTGTGTATGCGGCCTCCGAAGGGTTGTCGGTGGCCGTGATCGACTGCCGCTCCCCCGGCGGGCAGGCGGGCGCCAGCGCGCGTATCGAAAACTATCTGGGCTTTCCTACTGGCATCTCCGGTCAGGCGCTGGCGGGCCGTGCGTTCGTGCAGGCCCTGAAATTCGGTGCGCACCTGGCGATACCGCTCGAGGCGCGCGCGCTGCATTGCGGCGACAACCCGATTCGGATCGAACTGGCCGATGGCCGCCAGATTCCCACGCGCAGCGTGGTGATCGCCACCGGCGCGCAGTATCGCCGTGCGGATATCGAATCGCTGGAGCGCTATGAGGGCCGGGGCGTCTACTACTGGGCCTCGCCGGTGGAAGCCAAGCTCTGCAAGGACGAACACGCGATGCTGGTGGGCGGCGGCAACTCGGCGGGGCAGGCGGCGGTATTCCTGGCTTCCCACGCGGCCGAGGTGCATATCCTCGTGCGCGGCGAAGGGCTCGAAGCCACGATGTCGCGCTACCTGATCGACCGCCTGAAGAGCCTGCCCAACGTCCACCTGCACACCCATGCGCAGATTACGGCGATGGAGGGCGAAGGCTGGCTCTCGAAGGTCAAGGTCAGGGAGCAGGCACTGGGGCCGGAGTGCGTCGAGACGCCAATGCGCCACGTGTTCCTGTTCATCGGCGCCGCGCCCAACACGGACTGGCTGCGTGCCTGCAATGTGCAGACGGATTCGAAGGGCTTCGTGCTGACCGGCTACGATGCGCGTCAATCCTGCACGGAACGGGCCGACTACACGCTGGAAACCAGCGTGCCGGGCGTGTTCGCGATTGGCGACGTGCGGTCGGGGTCCACCAAGCGCGTCGCCGCCGCAGTGGGCGAGGGCGCCGCGGTGGTGGCGCAGATCCACCGCTACCTGGCGAGCCTGACGGAGCAGGCAGATCCGGTGATGAAAACAGTAACTACAGGCGTGTAAAGAAGTAAATTCCCCGCCGCTGGATTCCTTGCGACGATAGCGCGCGGGCAGTTGCGTACCTGCTGTCGCGATGTCACACCATGCCCGCCGTATCGCCAGACATGGAACAAGATGAAGGCCGCTCTCCGTCACGGGACTCGCCCACTTCGCCTCCGCAAACACATACGACACGGCCTTCGCCTCTGCGCCGCATTCGTTGCGCTGTCCGCCTGTCACCATGCCGGCGCGCAGGCCGGATTTCAACTCATCGGCCCCGGCGTGCAGAAGCAGGCCAACGGCGTGCTCGCCCTGATGGGGTATTCCGTGGTGCCGGACCTCGCGTCCAGCTCGCTGTCGATCAACAACGCGGCCACCAGCAACCCCGGCATCGTCATGTCGCAACTGGGCGGCGGATTCACGATGAGCAAGACGTTCCCGCTGTACCTGGAAGGATCGATCGCCTACAGCCGCTACGACCCGACCTTCGTCGCCACGGACGGGTCGGAGTCGCGCGAGGTCCCGACCCGCTGGAATACCGTGGCCGGGACGATTGGCATCGGCTGGGACTTCCCGCTGACGGCCGACAAGGAGCTGGTCTTCCGGCCGATCCTCAATGCGTCGCTCGGCAACGTGTCGAGCGACCTGGCCGTGGCCAAGGCTGTCGTGGAGCGCGCCGCCGACCGTCAGATCGACTTCCTGAATGGCGGCACGCTCAACGCGTACGGGCTCGGCGGCGCCGTGATGATCGACTGGGAGCACTACCGGGAAACCCATGAGATCGATCTGGAACTGCGCTACACCAACATCTACCTGCAGACGTTTGGTGGCACCAGCGCCTCGGTGAAGGGCACCGCCACGGCCCAGACCGCCAACGTGTATGCGCGCTGGCGGGCCCCGACCGGGATGTTCGCGATGGATCGGCCCGTGCGCTATGTGCTCGAGATCTCGCACTCGCACTATTACGGCAATCAGGCCGGCGTGCTGGGGTTCAACCACCTGACCACGCTGGGGACCGGGCTTGAGCTGGACACCAGCGCCCATGAGATCTTCGTCACGCGGGTGCGCGCGGTGGTCCGCTACGTCTTCGGCAACAACGTCTCGGGCGTGTCGCTCGGCCTCGCTGCGAGCTTCTGACTACGCCGCCCGAACAGGGCAGGTTCGCCAGTCGATCCACATCGGTCAGCGCCGGAGGCGTCCATTCGCCGCGATTGCCGTGGCGTCAATTCGTGAATGCCAGGCAGCAATGTCGATCTGGTGGCGACATCAGGGCGCCACGATTCATGGCTACACTCTCCGCATTCTTTCAAGAACAAGGCATTCGACCGGGCCAGATCCCGGCACGCCCAACAGGAGACCACCATGAACCGACCATTCGCCCGGCTGGCGATGCTAGCCGCCTGCGCGGCCACCGTGCTGGCCGTCGCGCCCGCGCTGGCTGCCGACAGCTATCCCGATCGCCCCATCCGCCTGATCGTGCCGTTCGCGCCGGGAGGCAGCGTGGATATCGCCGGCCGGCTGATCACCGATGCGTGGGGCAAGCAGCTCGGGCAACCGGTGGTCGCGGACAACCGCGCCGGGGCGTCGGGCAACATCGGCATGGATCAGGTGGCCAAGGCCAAGCCGGACGGCTACACGCTGGCGATCAACAACGTGGCGCTGGCGGTCAACCCGGCGTTGTTCGCGAAACTACCGTTCGACACCGCGAAGGATTTCGTCTCGGTTGGCACGATGGGGACTTCGCAACATGTGCTGGTGGTGACCAACAGCCTGCCGGCGAAGAACGTGAAGGAGCTGGTGGCGCTGGCCAAGGCGCAGCCGGGCAAGCTGAGCTTTGGCTCGGCGGGGTCGGGCAGCACGTTCCATATGGCCGCCGAGCTGTTCAAGTCCGAATCCGGCGCGGATATCCTGCACGTGCCTTACAAGGGCGGCGGCCCGGCCCTGGTCGATACGATCGCGGGTCAGGTGCAGATGAGTTTTCCGGTGCTTTCCGCCGCGCTGCCGCAGGTGCAGGCCGGCAAGCTTCGCGCGCTGGCCGTGACGGGGCCGAAGCGCTCGCCGCTGATGCCGGACATTCCGACGATGGCCGAGGCTGGCCTGCCGCGCTACGCGTTCGAGACGTGGTTCATCGTCAGCGCGCCGGCCGGTACGCCCAAGGACGTGCTGGCCAAGCTGAACCAGACGCTGAACGCGGCGCTGGCGCAGCCGGAGCTGAAGGCGCGACTGCTCAAGGAGGGGTTTGAGCCGCTGACGATGAGCCCCGCGCAGGCGGATGCGATGCTGCGCAAGGAAATGGTCCGCTGGTCGGCGCAGATCAAGCAGGCGGGGATCACGCCGGAGTAAGTCCATGCGGCCGGCGCGGCCGGCGCGCTCACTCGCACGCTAGCCGGCGGGTTTCTTCGTGGCGGCAGGCGCGGCCTTTCGCGTCGCCGTCACCTGTCCGGCCGCGCGCTCGAACAGCGTGGAGAAGTACGCCGCGGCGGGTGTCAGGGGCACGCCGGCCCGCGAAATCTGGACGATGTCTGGCCCCTCGATGCGCTCCTTGACGTCGATCGGCGCGATGACGCCCGAGAACAGCGGCGCATTGACCCACTGCCGCGGCAACATCGCCAGCGCGTCGGTGGAGCAGAGCAGGGCGGCCACGCCCACCATCGATTCGGCCTGCGTCATCGGCACGGGCGGCGGCAGCCCCTGGCTGACGAAGGCATCCTCGAATTCCGCCTCGACGCGTTCACGCACGCCGGTGAGAATCCATTCCTCGTCGACGAGCTCCGCCAGCCGCCGCGCACCGCTGCGGGGATGGCCCCTGCGGCCGACCACCACGCGCTCGTTCTGGAACAGCAGATCCACCTTGTAGCTGTCGCTGACCGGCCGTGCCGGCCGCGGACCGATAAAGAAATCGAGCGTGCCATCCTGCAGGCGGGCCTCCAGCATCGAGAAAAATCCCTCGACCATCCGCAGCCTGACGCCCGGATAGCGCTTGCGGAACGCCTGATGGACCTCGGGCGCCATCGCCAGCCACACCGCACTGGACAGCCCAACCGAAACCGATCCCGACGGCTTGCCAAGCAGTTGCGCCACTTCGTCCTGGCCACGGCGGATTTCCGCCATCGCCGCATGGGCGCGGCTGTAGAAGGCTTCGCCGATTGGCGTCAGCACCACGCCGCGCGCATGGCGCTCCAGCAGCGGGGTGCCCAGTTCCCCCTCCAGTTCGCGCAGGCTGCGCGTCAGCGCCGGCTGGGCCAGCCCTAGCACGCGCGCGGCGCCGCGCACGCTGTGCGCCTCCGCGATGGCAACGAAATCCCGCAGGTGATGCAGTTTCATGGCGATAACAGTCAGGCATCGATGGGGCGATTCTGCCATCTTTCTGTGCTCGGAAGGGGCCTCTAGACTCCGGTTCCATAACAAAGCCATATCAACGGAGACAACCGATGGAACGCCCTCAATCCGGCCCGGAATCCGGTCCGCAATCCGACCCGCAATCCGACCCTGCCATTCGCCCCCGGAGCGCCGCACACCTCGCCGCCACCCTGGCCGCAGCCGCCCTCATGCTGGCGCAACCGCTCCTCGCCACCGCCGCGCACGCGGAGACCTTTCCCGCCAAACCAGTCCGCCTGCTGAGCCCGTTTCCCGCAGGCAGCGGTCCCGATGCGGTGTCGCGCCTGATTGGCGAACGCTTGTCCAGGGCCTGGGGGCAGCCCGTGATCGTCGATCCGCGCCCGGGCGGCAACGGCTTTATCGCGATGGAGGCCACGCGTCGCTCGCCGGCCACGGGATATGACCTGGGTATCGCCGATGTCGGGCATCTGGCGATCAACCCGAGCCTGTTCCGCAAGCTGCCGTACGACCCCGTCAAGGACTATGTGCCGGTGACCGGCCTGTATCGCACGGCCTTCTTCGTGGTGGTGGCCAGCCACAGCCCGATCCAGTCGATACCGGCGCTGATCTCGGCCGCCAGGGCCGGCCCGAACGCGGTGTCCTACGGGTCGTGGGCGGTCGGCAGCCCCGGCCATCTCGGTGCGGCGCAACTGGAGGCCGCCACCGGTACCCAGATGCTGCACGCGCCGTTCAAGGACACCGCCCAGCTCTACACGGCCGTGGCGAATGGCGAGGTGACGTGGGCACTCGGGTCGTATGCCACGGCCGGTCCGCTGATCCAGGCCGGCAAGCTGCGCGTGCTGGCGGTGGCGGACAGCAAGCGTTCCATCGCGCTGCCGGACGTGCCGACGATCGAACAGGCGGGCGGGCCCAGCGGCATCGACGCCTCCACGTGGGTGGCGTTGCTGGCGCCGGCTGGCACACCGCCGGAGCGCGTATCCGCCATCGGCAAGGCCGTGCGCGAGGCGCTCGATGCCCCCGACGTGCGCGCCAGGATGGCGACCTTCGGCTTCGTGCCGGCGGGCAGCCCGGGCGAAGCGGTGACGGCGTGGATGCGCCAGGACACCTCGCGCTACGCCGACATGGTCCGCCGCACCGGCGCCACCATCAACTGAAGGAAGACTCACCGTGAAGACGCTGCAAACGGACGTCGCCATCATCGGCGGCGGCCCGGCCGGCCTCATGCTGGCCATCGAACTGGGTTGCCGGGGTATCCCGTGCGTGTTGCTGGAGGAGGACGCCGATCCTCCGGCATTCCCCAAGGCCAATGCCACGTCGTCACGAACGATGGAGCACTACCGGCGACGCGGCTTTGCCGAAGCGATCCGCGCACTTGGCCTGCCGCCGACCTACCCGCAGGACGTGGTGTACTGCACGCACCTGGCCAGCCACGAGCTGGCGCGGTTCCGGATTCCGTCGCGCGCCGAAGCCGGAGAACATGCCTCGGCGCATGCCGGCCATTCCGGCACTGACGGGGATTTCGGCGACTACGGCCACGACGCGTGGCCCACGCCGGAACTGCCGCACCGGGCGCAGCAGATGTACATCGAGCCCGTGCTGCGGGCACGTGCGGCCAGCTATCCGAGCGTGCGGCTGCGGCTGGGGCATCGGGCGATGTCCGTCGCGCAGACCCTGCATGGCGTGACGATGTCGGTGATGCCCACCGGGGACACGGGTTCCCCGGATGGCGCCGATAGCGTTGATAGCGTCGATAGTTCCGATCTCGCCGATGCCAGCGGTCCCACCGGTCCGTGGCGCCTGAACGCGCGCTACGTGGTGGGTTGCGACGGCCCGCGCAGTCTGGTGCGCAAGTCGCTCGGCATCCGCTACTCGGGGCAGGGCAGCGAGCAGCGCGACTTCTTCGGCGGCCAGATGCTGTCGATCTATTTCCGCTCCCGACAGCTCTATGCCGTGCTGGGCAAGGACCCCGCGTGGCAATACTGGGCCGTGAATGCGCAACAGCGCGGACTGCTGATCGCCATCGACGGCGACGCCACGTTCCTGCTCGCGGTGCAGCTGGAAGCCGGGCAACAGGCGAGCGACGTCGACGTGGCCGCCGTGACGCGGGCGGCGGTGGGTGCGGACTTCGATTTCGCGCTGATCGACCGCATGCCCTGGATCGCCGGCTACACGCTGGTGGCGGACCGGATGGCATCCGGGCGAATGTTCCTGGCCGGCGATGCAGCACATTTGTTCACGCCGACGGGTGGCATGGGCTATAACACCTCGATTGACGATGTGGTGAACCTGGGCTGGAAACTGGCCGCAGTGATCCGCGACGCCGCCCCGGCGGCCCTGCTGGATTCCTACGATCGCGAGCGCCGGCCCGTTGCGCTGCGCAACACCGCGTTTGCGCGCCGCATGGCGGACAGCATCGGCAATATCTGCATCGGCAGGGAACTCGACGCTCCAGGCGAGACCGGGGCGCGGGCCCGCGCCGCGCTGGGCGAGGTGTTGGCCGGACACGCCGCCAGCGAATTCAACATTCCCGGCCTGCAGCTTGGCGTGCGTTACCTGGACAGCCCGATCGTGGCTGCGGAGGCCGGACCGGTGCCCCAGGACGACCCGAACCGCTACGTGCCGCTGGCCGTGCCGGGCTCTCGGGCGCCGCACGCGGTGGTGGATGGCAAGGTGTTGTTCGACCAGTTTGGCCGCGACTTCACGCTCGTGGCCTTCGGTCAGGACCTGGATACGGCGGAACGCGCCTGCTGGCGTGACGCCGCCGCGACATTTGGCATCACGCTGGACCTGTTGCACGTGAATGACACGGCGGCCCATGCGCTGTATGGCGCCGACCGTGTGCTGATTCGCCCGGATCACCACATCGCGTGGCGTGGCAATGCCCATGCCGATGCCCTGGCGTGGCTGGCGCTGGCCACTGGCCGTGCGGCAGACCGCTGACGCCCGCTTGACAGCGGCGGACACTCGAAAGACGTACCAGAAAACAATCAACAACGGGAGGAGACCCCAATGAGACCAGCAAGGCTAGCCCTGGCCTGTGCGGCGGCATTGCCCGCCATGGCAATGGCGCAGTCATCGGTCACCCTGTACGGTGTGATCGACACCGGCATCGAGTACCTGAACAACGTTGGCCCGCAAAAAAACAGCGTGACGCGGATGGACAACCTGGCCGGCACCGTGCCGTCCCGCTGGGGCCTGCGCGGCTCCGAGGAACTCGGCGCCGGCCTGAAGGCGAACTTCGTGCTGGAGTCCGGCTTCTCGCCCGATTCCGGCGTGTCCAACCAGGGCGGCCGGTTGTTCGGTCGCCAGGCCTGGGTGGGCCTGGCCGGGGGCTGGGGCCAGCTCTCGCTGGGCCGGCAGTACACGATGCTGTTCTGGTCCACGCTGGAAGCGGACATGCTCGGCCCCAACACGTTCGGCTCGTCATCGCTCGACAGCTACCTGCCCAATGCCCGCGCGGACAATGCCATCGGCTACAAGGGCACGTTCGGCGGCCTGACCGTGGGCGGCACCTACAGCTTCGGCCGGGACGGCGCCTCGACGCCGCCGGGGCCGTCGGCCACCGGTTGCGCCGGCGAGAACCCGAACGACCGCAACGCGTGCCGCGAATGGTCGGCGCTGGTCAAGTACGACACCTCGATCTGGGGCGCCGGCGTGGCCTACGACTCGCAGCGCGGTGGCGCCGGGGCGTTCAACGGCCTGACCAGCAGCGGCATGAAGGACGACCGCCTGTCGGTCAACGCCTATACCAACCTCGGCAAGGGCAAGATCGGCGGCGGCTGGATTCGTCGCGACAACGACGCCACCCCGATCGCGCCGCGCAGCGACCTGTTCTTCGGCGGCGCATCGTACGCCGTCACCCCGGCGCTGAGCGTGGACGGCGAAGTGTTCTTCCTGCGCTACCACAACAGCGACAACAAGGCCTGGCTCTACGCGGCGCGCGCCACGTACGCGTTCTCCAAGCGGACGTCGGTCTACGGCACGGCAGGCTTCATCGATAACCGCGGCAATCTGAACCTGTCCGTCAGCTCCGGCGCGCCCGGCGGCGCCACCACGCCGGGCGGCAACCAGTTCGGCGCGATGATGGGCGTCAAACACATCTTCTGAGTCGCCCGGCAAGACGCGAGAAAAAGCCCGCGCCGTGTGAAACGGCGCGGGCTTTTTTTCGGCACTTCGCTGATTTGCGGGGGAGGGAGCGTCTCGGAACGACCCAACTCGGTCATCCAGGGACTTAAAGCCTAGTGGCCGGAGCGGCCTTGAAAAGCCGCCATTCGCCCCCGCCGACCGAACCTGATCGCACACATGGCCGCCGCAAAACCGGAGGGCGTTGCTCACACGAAACAAATGTAATCATCTGTTAATGCCGCGCGCCGTGGCCCCGATTTGACCACGGAAACGTCCATCCGTTTTGGTACGATCCGGCTCTTTCTGTCAGCGCCCCCACCGTGTATCGCCGATATGGTTCGTTGTTTCGTGAGCGTTGTGCACAGTGGCTCGGCCGCATCCAACCGCTGACTGCCGCCGGCAGCACGATAGTCAGACTCGCTTTTGGCAGGGCACTGGGCCGCCTTCGCCGCCCCACGCGACGCGGCATCGTGCTGACGCTCGTCGCATTGCCGGCAATATTCCTCCTGTACGTCCTTGCGCTCGTGCCGCTTACGCCGAGCATTGGCAACATCCGGAAAGCCCGCGTCGATCAGCCAGCATTGATCGTGTCGGCCGACGGCAAACTGCTCGAGCAATTCAAACCGGTCAATCGGGAGTGGGTGTCACTCAGGCAGATCTCGCCCTACATGGTGGATGCATTGATCGCGACCGAAGACCGGCGCTTCTACGAGCATCACGGCATCGACTGGACGCGTACGGCATCGGCCGCGCTGCATACGTTCTCGGGCGACCGACAGGGTGGCTCGACGATCACGCAGCAGCTCGCACGCAACCTGTATCCCGACGAAATCGGCCGCGCGCCAACGCTCACGCGCAAGCTCAGGGAAGCGATTACGGCGCTCAAGATCGAGGCTGTATACAGCAAGGACCAGATTCTCGAGACGTACCTGAACACGGTGCCGTTCCTGTACAACGCCTACGGCGTGGAAATGGCCGCACGCACCTATTTCGGTAAATCGGCAAATCAGCTCGACATTCTCGAATGCGCGACACTCGTCGGCATGCTGAAGGCCAACAGCACCTACAATCCTGTGCTCAATCCCGAGCGCGCGTTGCAGCGGCGAAACACAGTGCTCGGGCAGATGGACAAGTACGGCAAGCTCAAGCCCGATACCTATGCCTGGTTGAAGCGACAACCGATGAGGGTCGATCTTGCATTGCAAACCGCTCCGCCGGGTGCCGCACCACATTTTTCCGCCCAATTGCGCAAGTGGCTGATTGCATGGGCCGATCGCAATGGCTACAACATCTATGCCGACGGACTGGTCGTGCGCACCACCGTCGATTACCGTCTCCAGGCGATGGCGACGCAGGCGGTGGCCTGGCAGACGAGCCAGTTGCAATGGATCGCGAACGACGCGTGGAACGAACGAACGGGCTGCTGGCCTGGCAATGACCTGTTCCAGACATTCATGCGGCAAACGGCTGAATATCGCGCCGCACGCGATGCAGGCCAATCGGACCAGGCCGCGCTCCGCAAACTCGGCATGAACCCCACGTTCGTCCGCGCACTCTGCCGGACCAAGACACAAGTCCAGGCGGGTTTTGTCGCGATCGATCCGCGCAACGGAGATATCAAGGCGTGGGTCGGCAGTCGCGATTTCGGTGAGGTACCGTTCGATCATGTACAGCAGGCCCGGCGTCAGCCGGGTTCGACGTTCAAGCCGTTCGTCTACGGCGCGGCATTCGCGGACGGCGCACAGCCAGGCGATACGATCGTGGACCGGAACGTCGCCATTCCGGTGAGCGGGCAAGCGGAATGGCGGCCTACTGATGCGGAACCGCCTACTGGCCGACCGATGACGTTGCGCGACGCGCTGGCGTATTCGCGCAACCGCATCACCGCTCAGCTCATGCAGAAGGAACGTCCGGAGAAGGTCGCACGGCTCGCTCGCGCGATGGGCGTGCGCGAGAGTCCACTTGAGCCGGTGCCGTCGCTAGCGCTCGGAACGAGCCCGGTCACGCTCAAGGAAATGGTCTCGGCGTACAGCACGATCGCGAACCGCGGCGCCTATCTCGAGCCGCGCATGGTCACGCGCATCGAGAATCGCGACGGCAAGGTACTCGCCGAATTCGCGAGCGTGTCGCCGGTACAGGCGCTGCCGGCTGCCGCAGCGCAAACGCTCGTCGATGTCATGCGCGACGTCGTTAGCCGTGGCACCGGCGCGGGCATCCGGACGCGTTTCGGGATTCGCGCGGACGTGGCCGGCAAGACAGGCACGACACAGGACAATACGGATAGCTGGTTCATCCTGATGCATCCGCAACTGGTCGCGGGCGCGTGGGTGGGATTCGACGATGGACGGGTGACGCTCGGCAACTATTGGGGCGAAGGCGCGCGTAGCGCCTTGCCGGTGGTGGGCGCGTTCTACGACATGGCCCTGCGCACGAGAGTGATCGATCAGGACGTGCGATTTAGCCCGGAGACCCGGCCTCGTGCGGTCAATGCGCGAAAGCAACGACACTTTCTTTTCTGGCGGTTCTGATGTCGTCGCGCACGCAGAGGCCACGGTCGACCTGGTGGCGGCTCACGTTGTGCCGATCCATGGATGCGGTAGTGGCTGATCAGTAGGCGGTAAAGCTCCATGACTTACTGATCGCCACACCATTTCTCGCACCGGCGAAAGTTGCTGTGTATGTGCCGGCAGCGATGGGCTGTGTGGGGAGCAGGAAAGCCACGCCTCGATACAAGCTCGCATCCTCAATAGCCGAAGCAACCGAGCCAGGCTTGGATTCGATAGGCACCAGGATGCGAGCGGGCACGGAATTGCCGCCAGGTCCTCTCAGGATGAAGTTTGAGACTGTCAATACGTCGGATGGCTTTTCAACGTTGACGCGGAACATGATCGGGGGACCGGCTCTAGCCAGATCGGGCGCTGGATTCGGGATCTCGCCACCAGGGATGAACAGGCCGTGGACGCTGGCATTGTCTACTGGGTAGTAGGCGCCAGTGTTGGGAGGCAATTGTTGGCCACCCCATTGGGCAAGGCCATAGCCACCGGTTCCGGCTGCGCTCACCACGCCAAAGTTTGCCACGCAGTAGTTGTCACGCATGGCGAGGCCGATGGTCTCCTGGTTGCTGGTAATCCCTTGCAGGTGGTAGACCGAGCCCGCCATTGCGGCAAGACAGCCGGCAAGCTCGCCGCTATAGGCATTCTGTCCAACCCATTGCTTGTGTGAGCCGCCCACAGCGAGCACTTGCTGGTACGGATCGGAGCGTGTGAAACCTGGCGTCCCAGGGATCTCCGTATGGCTCATCACCGCGTTGAGCTTCATGTACTCCAGGTGGTTTTCGGCCGCAGCGTCCAGGGCGGCGTCTTGCCGCAATGCGCCTACACCCATTGCGATGCGCAGGGAGTTGAGAGCATTGAAGAATTCGAGGCGTGGGTCGGTTCTGGTGTAACTGGATGCAGGCGCGACCCTGGTCGAAGGAGAGGACGGCTCCTTCCTGATAGCCGGCGTGCTTTGCGGTTTTGAACGAATTTTTGGAGAGGTAGCACCAGCGTTACCAATGCTGGCGCAGGCCGCGACGAAGGCAGACATCGCAGCGACTGTGGAGAGGTATTTCTTCACGTTTGTCCGGTTGTTGTAGGTCTGTACAAGCGGGCCAAGGATCCTCGGGTGACCCCAGCAAATCCGCTTCCGGAGGCTTAACGTCATACAGCGGGGATTCGTGCACAGGCTAATACCCTTGTGCAGGCATGCACCCGCCGGCTTTCCTACGCTACCGCCCGCATCTCGTGGAGTCAGTGCTTATATCGAGTCGACGAAGGCCATACAGGTAGTGGCTAAGAGTGCCAAGCTGCAGCCGGATAGCATTGTTTTGCTCCACGCGCTACTCCCCACCGTTTCTTGCGTTGCAATTCGCGCTCACTGGTTGAGTGATAACAAATGCTTACAATGACAGCGCATCACTCAAACTATGCTCGCCAGGACATAACTGTCTTCCGGGGGGAATCATGAATGCCATACCTTTCGTGGCGTCGCCACTGCGGCTGCTCGCACTGAGCAGTGCGCTTGCTCTTGCCGCCTGTGGCGGAGGTGACGACGGATCGTCGAGTAGCAGCAATACCGGCACGTTGAGTGTGTCGATGACCGATGCACCGGCTTGTGGCTTCGATCATGTCTATGTCACCGTTGACAGGGTGCGCGTCCACACCAGTGCAGGCGCAGACCCCAGCGGCGGAGGATGGGTCGATATCCCGGTCAGTCCGGCCCGACGGATCGACCTTCTGACACTCTCCAATGGCGTGCTGACTAACCTCGGACAAACGGCGCTTCCGGCTGGCACGTACCAGCAGGTCCGCCTGGTTCTCGTGGCCAATGGAGCCGGCGCACCAGCCAATTCGGTGGTGCCCAGCAGCGGTACCGAACAAGCGCTTGATACCCCGAGCGCCGTGCAGAGCGGCATCAAGATCATCCGTCCCTTCACGGTCGCGCCCAATACGCAGAGCGACCTGGTGCTCGACTTCGATGCCTGCAAGTCGGTCGTCACGCGTGGCAACGGCACCTTTGGCCTCAAGCCGGTGGTGACCGCAGTGCCGATGGTGGCAAGCGGAGCTGTGACGGGTGTGGTCGCCTCGGCACCGGGCGCTCGGGTCTTTGCTGAACGCAATGGCGTCGTGGTCAAGGCGACCGTTGCAGACGGCAACGGTAACTTTACGCTGTCGCCCATCGAGCAAATCAGTACTACCGACAAGGTGGATGTGGTGATAGTGCCAACGTCGACGACCGGGCGTGGCACCGGCATCGTACGCGGCGTGCCGGTTGTGGCGGGCGGCAGTACCGCCGTCGCAACCGCGGCGGCACCGCTCAGCCTGCCGACCTCGACGTTTGGCAAGGTATCGGGGACAGTCACGCCGGCCGGTTCGGAAGCAACGGTCCGAGCCTTGCAGCAAACCGGTGGCGGAACTTTCGAGATTGCCTCCGCGGCGGCGTCCGACACTGGCGCCTATAGCCTGTTCCCGGCGCAGCCGGCACTGCCGCTGGCCGGGCCTGTGGTTGGAACTTACGTGGCCCCGCTGCCGTCAGGGGGAATCCCTCTGACGCAGGATGGTTCCGTGGCAGGCAAGTACGGCATTCAGGCTACCAGCAGCTCCGGCACCGTCATTACCCAGCAGGTCACTGTGACCACGACGGGCCTGACCCAGAACTTTGCGTTCTGATGCGCGGGTGCCAGTACTGGCACCCTGCGATGCGCGCCCTCGTTGCTGCCCCCATTCGCCGTCCGATCGTCACAAAGGAGAAGCACTATGAAAGGGAAGCTCGCAGTTGCCGGTATGTTGGTGGCATTTCATGCTTTTGCGTTGTCGCCGCAGCCGCCTGCAAGCTCTCCCAGGCCGCCTGCGTCGGCAACCATGAAGAACATCCTGGAAGCGCGCGAACTCCGGGTCTGCACTCCTGGCGACTACAGACCTTTCAGCTTCATGAAGAGCCCTGACGTGTACGACGGGATTGACGTCGATCTCATGACATCGCTGGCCCTGAAGCACGAGAGCAAGGATGCCGACACCGCCGAGGCTCGCCTTGTGCCGAAACAGAATCAGGAATCCGTTACCCAATAGTACGCCTCCAAGTATTGCAGCAAGCGTGGGATCGAGCGTGGCGAAGCTGAGGCAGCGTGGCAGCAAGTCGGCTTCCACTGAGAACAACAACACGGCCACGAACGTCCGGAAAGTGAACGTCGCGCCCATGAATTTCCACGCAAGCCAGTAGAAGGGCAGGTTGAAGACGAAGAACGCTACGCTGAACGGCATGCCGCCGAGGTAATGGGCAAGGAATGCCAGACCAGCCGTACCGCCCGAAAGCAAACCTGCCTGCTTGAACATGGATACCGCCAGTGCGACAAGCAGTGTGCCTATCAGCAGTGCCTGCAAGTTCTCTATGGGGGTGTGTTGGGCGATTGCAGGCTTCATGGCAGAGGGGGCGAAGATGGCTTCGATACCTGCCCATCAAGATAAGTCGGGCGCAAGCCGGACTACAACTGACAAAGTGTAGCGACGCTGGACGAGCCCTTGCATGATCCTGGTCAAGTGTCAGCCGCCAAGCTGCGGGTTTGTTCAGCACTGGCTTCGTCGTCCAATTGATCTCCCCCGGACTGTGTCGATGCAAACGGCTGCTACCCGCTCGTCTCCTCGCGACCCTCCGCAGCCGTAGCCTCGCTGAGGCCGGAAGCTACTCCGAATAGAAGCCCGAAGCCACCAGGCCTGGAACCCCGTCGATCCTGACAGCCTTCACATAGGTCCACTTATGCGACGGCTGAGCCTGCCCCGGTCTCAGGAACATGTAGTCCACCCAGCCCGATTTTTTGGATTTTGCCGTCTGGATCATGGCGTCGTGAAACAGCTTGCCGTTGCTATCTTTCTGGCCGCTGACATTGGTCCCCTCACGAGTTGGAAAGGCCGGATTCAACAAGACATTTGCCTTCAGATCGTAGATGAACAGATAGGTGTCACCATGGAACCATTCGCTGCCTTTGACCCTGAACTCGGAAAATGCGGCCTTGCCTTCCCTGTCAATCAACGCTGCAGCTTTGTCGACCAGTGCTTCGGTTTGTTTTGCTGTCTCGGACATCGGTGGAGATGACTGGGAATATGCCGGCGACACGAAGCTGAATATTCCAACCAGTAACAAGATACTGGTAAAGAGAGTTTTGCCGTTCATGACGCTATCTCCTGCTGCCGAATTCAGCGTTCCATACATCGTCGCAAAGAACATTAGTGCACGAAGCGAAGCCGGGCCAGACTCGCTTTTTCTCGCATCGCATAGGTCACTTGGCATAGTGACTGCTGACAATGTCGACTACTCGATATCGGATGGTTGTGAGTGACGGAAACAGGCCCGGTCTCTGCCTTCCGCTTGTCCGCGTATCGGCTCGATTGCGCCAGAGGCAACATCCGACTGTTTATAGGTAGTTCGGCGTAGCCGGGTCGGACGGCGATAGTGGCCGGGGGAGCGGCCATCCCCTTCGTTCTGCCGTACCGTTGATTCCGGGTTTTCCCGGGGTGTCCCGACGCATCAAACGGTCGTCCCGAAATATCAAGTGGCCAGCCGCATCTTCGTCAATACTGCCTCGCGTGCACCGGGGGATTACTCGGGCGCAGGTTATGAAGAGACCCAGAGTACGAATGACAAGCCAGATCTCATCACTTCTATCGGGAGCCGCAGCGCGAGCGTTTTCGGCGACAAGTCCCACTTCTGCGGTTGCCCTCACCGGCACTGCGCTGCCACTTGAGAACGTCCACAATCTGCGCGACCTCGGTGGCCTGGTCAGCCGCGACGGCAGGCGCGTGCGGACGGGCCGACTATTTCGCGGCGGCAACCCGGGCTTGGCAAGCACCGCGGACATCGCACGGCTGCGAGCGCTTGGGCTCGACGTCGTGATCGACTTTCGCGCCCTGGAAGAGAAGTCCGATGCAGAAAGCGGATTTACCAATGCGTTCAACTGGGTGGCCCTTCCAGTGCTGGAAGGCACCATGAGCATGAGCGAACTCGTGCCGCGACTGCGATCCGGCACGCGTCAGGACTTGGACGACTTCATGCTGCAGGTGTATCGCGATTTCCCGATCAAGCACCAATCTGCCTTTGGCAAGTTCATGAAAGAGGCAGAAGCAGGCCGAACATTGATGTACCACTGCAGTACGGGCAAGGACAGGACGGGCTTCGCCACCATGCTGTTGTTGTCGGCGCTTAATGTGGCGCCGGACACGATTCTGGCCAACTATCTGGAATCGAACCACTGGAACCAGCGACTCATCCGCGACCTGTTGGCTCGCCTGGCATCGCTGGCAATCTCGCCTGACGTGGCGATGCCGTTGCTAGAAGTGCGGGCAGGTTACCTCCAGGCGTCGCTGCGGACTATTGAACAGGAATGGGGCAGCACAGCCAATTTCTTGAGCGAGGCGCTGTCTGTGGACGTGAAGTGTCTGCAGGAAAATTACCTCGAGAGGGAAGCAGGCTGAACGGCCTAAGCAGCCATTACCTGTAGCCCAATATTGCCTGCCCCCAAAGGAGCCCCTTGCACGGGGCTGCTTTGGCCGTGCTTTTACCGTCGAAGTGCCAGAGAGCAAACGGCGGGAACTGGCCGGGGTGAGACGGCTGTCAGCAGTCGCAAGTCGACATGCGCGCCCACATCGCTTTAGCGACTGCGTGGTAGCCGGTCGCGGCGCAAACACACCGGGCGACCTGCCTGCCTGAAACGCGCTACGCGTCCTGCATGGCCTCCTCCAGCGCAGTCGTCTTCGCCGCCATGATGAAGTCGTTGCGATGCACGCCCTTGATCTTCTTGGTGCGCCACGAGACCGTGGCATGCCCCCAGCCAAAGCTAATCTCCGGATGGTGCCCCTGCGCTTCCGCGAGCTGGCCCACGCCGTTCGCGAAGGCCAACGCTTGCGCGAAGTTGCGGAAGGTGAAGCTGCGCTCCAGCCGCCCGCCATCGTCAGCAAGCGTCCAGCCCGGAGCTTCCTGCAACAGCGCCTCTGCCTCTGCACGCTCCAGCGGCGGCACTCCGCCCCGGCAAGGCGTGCAGGTTTGGGATTCAAGTTTCTCGCTCACGTCTGTTGTCCTCTTGTGTGGCGCGCTGCAGGCTGCCCGCGCGCCAGGAACGCATCAAGCCGCTCTCGACCGGGGCGGCCAGATGGGCTCCATTGATTTTCGGCGAGACTGCAGTTTCCTTTGCGGCATCACAACGCAGCCCCACCACCTCCCCTTTGAGAGTGTCCGCGCGGCGGTCTGTCTGCGCACCGGCATTGGTGCTGACTCTGCCACCTTTTGATCCGCTGGCAATGGCCGCAAAAAGGTCCGAGTCCGCTCGGGTTCTTACGCCACCCAGGTCCCACTCCTCGCGTTGCAGGATTACCATGCCGCGTCTTGCCTTGCCGGGGTCCGTGCTCACAGTCGGCGTGGTTTCTCAATAGCGGTAACTGTTACCAGGGGGAGCCTAATCGAAGCACAAAAGTGCGGTCGGGCGGCATACAGGCACAGGAGCCGTCGGTCGTCTGGTCTGCTGCCGCCGTGATAAACGGCGTGTCTTCGTGACGTGGTGATCAGCGCTTCACGCCCTATTGCCGCCGATGCCGACCTTGCCGCGCCCAACCTTGCGATGCGGCACACAGGGGCGCAGCCTCTTCCTGGAGCTAGCCGTCAACGTGACGTGCTCCGAGGGATAGCGGGTCGTCCTATGCAGCGCGGCCTGGTAGGCAGGATGCCCCGGATCTATGCGCCTGATAGCTGACATGACTGGTACCTCCTCCGAGGATTCTAGTCCGAAAAGACACGGCGATTATGCCGCCTTCCTGAACGCGCCATGTGCTACCGCCTGGACGAGCAATTGAGGGTTGGACACTGCCTGATATGGCTTGCAGCAGGTTTGGGCGCGCTCTGGCTAACAACGTTTTTCAGTGCCCGCTCCACTTGAGGTGGATCGCCTCGTTGTGTTGATCCTTTCGGGCGTTTTATTGAGCATATGTCGCCTCGAGATTGGTATCACGCAGGTCTAAAGTTGAACTCATGACCAGCTGACGAAAGCGTCACGCAAAAACACATGCAACTTGAATGGAAGCAAAGATGACCAATCGCACCATCAGGAGCTCAGATATGACCATCACGACTGCGACGAACGGGAAAGAAGTCGCCTATCACGGTGTGCCGGCAGAAGATGACTACGGCTATGCACAGGCGATCAAGATCGGAAACACGATCTATGTGTCCGGCCAGCTCAGCCACGACGACAAAGGGCGCATGATCGCTCCTGCCGCGCTCGATGAAACAGGCCGGCCAGTCGACTTCTCGACGATGGAGGCGCAGATGCGGGTGACTTATGCAAACGCGGAAAAACTCCTCGCGCAGTTTGGGGCAACCCTTGATCACGTCGTGGAAGAGACTCTCTATGTGCTCGATGTCGATGAAGCGTTTTCGGTAGCAGGCAAGGTGCGCAAGGAATCCTACGCAACTGCGCGACCTCAGTGCGCCAGCAACCTGATCGGCGTATCGAGGCTCGCGTTTCCTGAGCAACTCATTGAAATCACCTTCAAGGCGGTACTGCCTACGGTATAGGCGGTGCTGCAAATCTCAGCCGCGCGTCCGATCTACCCTGTCGTCTGGTGTAGCGTGATGCGCCGAAGCCACATAGCGAATCGCCTAAACTACAACACCAACGGACACGGCCGTTCCCGCGCGGCCCCCCTCCATGGCGCACATCTTCTTCGCAGCTTCGATTCAGCGACATATTGCAACGCCTGAGCGCGAGATCGACGCACGCACGCTTGGTGAAGCACTCGAGGCCGTCTTCGCAGTGCAACCTCAACTGCGCGGCTATATCCTTGACGATCAGGGCTCGCTGCGAAGGCATCTGGCCGTGTTTGTTGACGGCCGGCGCGTGCGCGACCGACAACATCTGTCCGATGCACTCGGCGAGAAAAGCCGGGTGTACGTCATACAGGCGCTGTCGGGTGGATAACGGGATTCCAGTCGTACTCGAGGAGACACTCGACATGAGCGATCGATTGCTTGTCGCAACTCGCAAGGGATTGTTCATTCTGCAGGCCAATGGCGAAGGCGGCTGGACCCTCAGCGAGCCGCATTTCGTCGGCGAGCCCGTAAGCATGGTGCTGCCTGATCCGCGCGACGGCTCGCTGTATGCCGCGCTCAATCTCGGCCACTTTGGCGTGAAGTTGCATCGCCGGCGCGCGGGCATGAAGGATTGGGAAGAGTGCGCAGCCCCTGTCTACCCGCCGCAGCCAACCGGCGAGCGTACGGGTGACGGCGCGAACGCGAGTGCGGACGATGCAAGCGCCGCTGCGCCCAGCCCACCGTCTCCTCCCTGGACGCTTCAGCAAATCTGGTCGCTCGAATCAGGTGGCCGGGACGAGCCGGGCGTCTTGTGGGCCGGCACGATTCCCGGCGGGCTCTTCCGTTCCGACGATGGCGGCGACACTTGGGTGCTCAACCGCACGCTGTGGGATCGTCCAGAGCGTCGCGAATGGTTCGGAGGCGGCTACGACGCGCCAGGCATCCATTCCGTGATGGTCGATCCGCGCAACAGCCGGCACGTGACGATCGGCGTGTCGTGCGGCGGCGTCTGGCAAACCACCGACGGAGGCTTGACCTGGCGCGTGACTGCCGACGGCATGGAGGCCGATTACATGCCGCCGGATCGGCGCGGCGATGCCAACGTGCAAGACCCGCACCGCGTTGTGCAATGCGCGGCCAACCCGGATGTGCTATGGACGCAGCATCACTGCGCAATCTTCCGCTCGACCGACGGGGCGGCGCACTGGCAGCGAATTGAAGCGCAACCATCGAGCTTCGGCTTCGCCGTGGCCGTGCATCCGCGCGAGCCGGACACCGCGTGGTTCGTGCCCGCCGTGAAGGACCAATGCCGGATCCCGGTAGACGGGCAGCTCGTCGTCACGCGCACCCGCGATGGCGGACGCACGTTCAAGCGTTTTTCGTTTGGGTTGCCGCCCACACCGGCGTATGACCTGGTGTATCGGCACGGCCTCGCCGTAGATAACTCCGGCGCACGCCTAGTGATGGGATCGACCACCGGCGCGCTATGGACGTCCGACGACGGCGGCGAAAGCTGGCATTTGATTTCAGCGCATTTGCCTCCTGTTTATTGTGTTCGTTTTGGATAAGGGCATGAGGCGGGCTAGTGAGGCATAGCACGCCAGCGTTCCAGCAGGTTCGACGATGAACACCAAGACAGTCAACACGGGCGGCCGTTCACTTGACGGTGCCGACGTCGAAACTTTTGAGCGCGTCGACGGCTAAATGACGCTTCATGGCCGGCCTCGACCGGCCAAGGGGCCGTCCTCTCCCGAAAATATCCTCGATAGAAACGAATCCCCAGAAAACCGATGAGTTTGCTGGGGATTTTGGTGAATCAAGCCCCGCTTACCCGCGCGTATGTAGAATGGCCAACGCGATTGGAAGGGCTACTTGTACTGCCGGGGCGAGCGTCTATAGCTTACGAATCTTTGATGCCTGTGGGCCTTTCTGGCCTTGCGTGACTTCGAACTCTACTTTCGCGCCTTCCTCGAGCGACTTGAACCCATTACCTTGGATTTCCGAGTGATGCGCGAACAGGTCTTTGCCGCCGTCATCCGGCGTGATGAAGCCGTAGCCCTTCTCGCTGTTAAACCACTTCACGGTACCTGTTGCCATCTCATCCTCGACGCCAAAAGCATGCCAACCTGCATGCAAAGAAAGTTGTCAGACGCTGAACTCTCCGGCGCAGGAATTCGCTGCCGGCCGCTTCTTGTGTCGTTAGCATATCGTGTCGCGCTCCCTAGCGCCAAGCGCCCCTTGCTAGGGTTTACCTTTGGCGATGGGCGGCGAGTCGCGAGGGCGGGATGCTGGTGGGGACTGATGCCAGAATCATGCCCATCAACTAAGGCCCGTTGCGGCGTTCAACGCTGTGTTCAGAATTGTTTCTGGTAGCAGCGGCTGTGTCGGGAAGCGGAACCTCTTTCGAAACGCGCCGGCTACGTAGTCCAGGCCATAGCAATCGATGCCGAGTACGCTAACCCCAGCTGGCACAACGCGCGAGACCTCGCGGACAAGAGTAGCCTCAGTCTCTCCGGACAATTGGCCCACTGCGTCCAGGTCGGCCTTATCCAGCCATCCCATCCGTCCGAGGCCTTCGATGAACCTGACTCTCATTGTGTTCAAGCGGAAGAACATGAAGTCCAGCGCCAGTTGCCGCTCGGCCCCCGGTTCATAGCGCAGGTAATGAGCAAGAAACGCCTGACTTGGTTCGAACTGCTCGGCTTCGCCAACAACCGTCAGCCGGCGTGCCGTCTGAATGTCAGTGGCTTCGGGTTGCAGCACTGACAAGCTCACCCTCGAATCTGCTAGCAAATTCTTAGTGTGCTCGGCCAAGGCGCTGATACAGACTACCGGGCGATGAGCTTCGTCTGGGACATATGGCACCACAGTCGCATACGGGTAACCAGGCAGGATGGCTGAGTGGGTAGCAAGCGTTCCGTAGGCTGCCTCGTGCAGGAGATTGACGGCGCGTTCGACAAACATTCTTCACTCGGTTTGCTGGTCAACCGCATCTCATCGCTATCCGATGAGGTGCTGCTCTTGCTATGTTAGTTCACATCGCATGCAAAGCACTGATGTTCGGGCCGCACGCTGGACAGCTGGCGAAGACCTAATCTCCAGTGGCACTTTCTCAGCTGCGACGAGCGAGAATCCCCAGCGAGCGAAGTAGGCGGGAGCCACTGTGGAGAAGATATAGGCTTCGCGTGCTACTGTACCCCGGGCACGCATCAACAATGCCTCAACCAAGCACCCAGCGATGCCTCCATCTCGGTACGCCGGCTCAACTGCTACGGAGCGGATAAGAACGCTCGAGCCGTGACGCTCAGCTGCTGCACATCCGATAATGCGGTTCTCATACAGCGCAACGTGGAAGTCTTCGATTATCTCGGAAGTATCCGAGGTGGGGAGGCCGCACTGCTCAAGCAATGCAGCTACATGATGCCAATCTGAACGAAAAGCCGAGCGTAGAACAACGTTGGTCAGCATGAGGATGTGACTCCTGTGTGCGTCCTTTGCGGCCAGGAAGGCCTGCGGTGCGCATCTAATAATATCGAAGGCATTCATGTTGCCTTATGTGTGTGTCATTCTGACGGTCATGCCACCGCCGATACACCGTTCAGGGAGACTATCATCGAGGAGCAGGCCGGGCTGTAAGCGATTGTGATCGACGCTCTCTGCACCAAGCAGACCCCGATACTCAACGTGAGATTCCTGCCGTCGAAGAAGTGATGGTCGCTCACTTGCTGAGCGAACACTCGTAGTAGCGAGACGGCTGGCGATGCATGCGGAAGCAGGTGCTATAGCTCAGCTTTCATGACTGTCCCTGTGTGGGGCCCGATATCCGAGAACTCATGATAAGCCAGCAGTTCGTCAGGTATGGCCGCACGGTCGACTGGCGTGAAGCCAAGGCGAGAGAAATAGCCAGCGGCAAATTCAGTTCTGAGGACCAGGGATTCGACGCCACGCAGACGTACATCGGCTACCAAGGCAGAAACCATTAGAGCGGCGAGGCCTGCCCGTCTTGCCCGCTTCGCCACGGCGACTCCTTGTAACAAGGCTACTTTGCCACCGAGTTCTTCGATACCGGCGCATCCAAGGAGGCCGGTCCTGTCCCGGCTGACATGAAATTGCACCGCTTCACTACGTATTCCACAAACCGGCAGTGAACACGAGCGAAGCAAGGCTTCCACATCACGAAGGTCTTCCTTGGTCGCATGACGCGGCCTCATAGGGTTGCCTGTAAATCTTAATGCTAGATGACGAGCGCCCCGGCATTCCGCTTGCTACTCGCAAGCCTAGCGCTCGCCAATTCTAGTCATCGTAGTTGTCATGCCAGCGTCGCCATTCGCGTCGACGCTCGCGCCATTCGTGCTCTCTCCATCGCCGCTCGCGCCATTGGCGCTCTCTCCAGGCGCGGCCCTGCCAGTCGTCGTAATAGTAGGCCGGAGCCGCTACCACGGGCGGCGGCTGAACGACAACGGGAGCTGGCTCGTAGTAGACGGGCGGCGGGGCGACAACCGCTGGCACAGGGATGCCAATACCAATACCGACGTCCACCCGCGCCTCAGCCATGTTGGAGCCAAGAGCGGTAACGCCGACCAGAAGCAAGAGCGCTGCGGCCTTTCGCATGATTCTCTCCTTACCTTTCTTGCAGAGACTCTAGGTCAGCATGGTTCGACGATGTATTAGCAGATTCGCACAGCGGTGAGTTTGTGTAACGCGACGTTGATGCATAGGTGTCCGGCCGGACTTTCTGGGGCTCCTACACAACCGAGCATCTTGTGCGTGGACCGAGTCCTTAGCGCTTCCGATAGGGCGAAAAGCCGTGCTGGCGGTGGAGGCACATCCAGCCGTACTCGGGACTTCAGCTTGCCTGTTTCACAACTTACGGATTGTCACGAGTTCTGAGTCAACTCGGCTCGGGGCAGCACCGTTTTGTCCGATAAGCAAGGCGCCTTGCCGAGCTGCTAAATATCTCCCAGGAGTTCACGTCATGAAGAAGCTGTTCGCTGCTCTCGCCTCTGCAGCCCTCGTCGGTACCGCTTTCGCGCAGACTGGTGTACCAGCTTCCGCGACTCAGCCGCAATCAGGCGCGACGAAGGACCAGGTGAAGGTCGTCAAGGAAAAGAGCCCCACACAGGCAAAAGCCGACAAGGACAAGAAGGGTGTCAGCGCGCAGGGCGATGAAGCAGGGGTTCAAGCCAGCGCCAACAAGAAAAAGGCAGACGTAAAGGCTGATGCTAGCAAGTCCACCGCCAAGGGCACCCACCACAAGGAGAGCAAGGTGAAGTCGGCCAATGCAGAGGCTGGTATGGCAAAGTCTGAGGCAAAGAAAGATTCCGACATGGTGAAGGCCAAGGCAAATGTGGCGAAGCCCGAGGTGCAGCCAGAACTCACGAAGGCCGCAGCCAGCGTGGACAAGACGAAGAAGCAGTAACCTGCTCCTATCGGGCGAACCGAGGGGTCGTTGCCAGGGCCAAGGCCGCAACAACGTAGCCTGAGTGCAGGAGCTTTGCGGAGAGCGAGGGTGAGCTGAAACGCCAGCCTGGCTTCTCCGCATTTGTCATGTTTGGGGAAGTGGAATGAAGGCGTTTCTCGCATTGGCAGAGCGCCGTTTAATGGGCTCATGAAGACGGCGCAGTATCGTCTGCGGGGATAGTCTTATGGATATCTACCAGTTGCGGTTGGTCTCAACGGTCGACCCTCGATGGCTAGTCGCCGAACATAGGGGACGCGTAGTTGTCGAAAACAATCAGGTAACGCTGGACGGGGAGCGGCTGGAGATAGTCAGCTTGCAGCGGTCAAGGCGAACGGAGGCAGTCACACTTGCCTCTGGTACTTTGCTCGAAGTTTGGCAGCATTCCAATGGAGTGTTTGTCGGTGCTAGGACAGAGGACGTCGACGATGCTCGTGCAGCGAAGACAGAGAGGGAAGAGGCAGCCGGAGTCGCGCTTCGTGAAAGTGTGGAGCGTCTTCGTACTCAAGCGCTTACATTCAATGCGAGTTTGGCGATTCCAGTTCGGTGGGTGCCTGGTATCGTTGCGGATGACTCGAGAAATGGCTCGCAAGTGCCTACCCAGGACAAGCCAGACCGCGATGTTCACGTCCTGTTAAAGCGGGCCATTCGTGATGGGCGGCTGATACGTGTGGCGGGCGATACGCTGTGCAAGCGCTTGGGCCAAACCGGTGGTGAGCGCCGGTCCGCACGAGGGCTGGACATGCACACCCGGGTATCTTGCCCTACGTGTTTGACTGCGGCGAAGCGGTGGCAGAGCGACTAGTAGAAACTTCCCACTTCAGATGCCCAGCGAGAAACTAGTCCACGCGCGGTCACCTCTGTTGCCGGACTTCCGTGCTCAATCGCCGATATGTTGCGTACATGATGGGCCGGCCGAGAGACCGGGGATCATCAAGTGCGCACGAGGTTGCTGCGTGGTCTGTTTGGCACGAGCTGGGAATGACTGCTCACAACGAGAGAATGTCCGTGCTCATTGGCGGCCTCTCCACCGCGGGCGGAAACACGCGCCAGCACCCATCATCGTGCCGAAAGAAAAATAACGCGCGCAAACCGGCCGGTTGCGCGGTCTCGACGCATACGTAGCGTCGCCGGCCCGAAAGGGTGCGGCTGAATTCCACTACGTGGACCGACGTCATGGGGCCAGGTGCGAGCCATTTGTCGACCTGAAAACGCAGCGACTGCTCATTTGTGCATTTCATGTCCCCCTTCATCAATCCCCCGGTTCTGTCTGCCGCTGCGCTCCAGAGGAGCCCAACAATTGTCAGAATCGCCCGGGAGGAACGCTGCGCTGCAACGCGTTACTTGACGCACTTTGCATGGCGGCCGAACCTTGAGAAAGCACTCTAAGTCTAGGTCATAACTTCACGCCCCTACATATCTTCTGCAAAACAGCAACAGTGGGAAGGCAGGCCATTAGATGTCCGCAGGCGCCTCCCGGGCACTAGTGCTTACGCACTGCAGTATGCTGCGGTCCACAGTCGCGTTAGTAGCAATAGAGAAACGGCCGAAATTTGCAGAAGGTTGACCACGCGCTTGGCGGCACCGGTAATGTCGCCACAAGTGTCCGATCCTGCGCGCGCTGGAAGGCGTACTTGGGTACCCGGCGACGATCGACTAGCCTGAATGTCTTGGGGCGCTGCGTTACTTAATTTCAGCTTTTGAGGCAGGTGCAAGATGGACGAACTCAATTCTCCGCAGGAGTGTGCACTGGTGCTGGTGGATCCGCAGGCAGGCCTGGGATTCGCGGTGCAGTCGATGGACCGCCAGCAGCTACTCAATAATCTCGTGGCACTTGTCGAGACCGCCCGGACATTTGACGTCCCCACGATTCTCTCGACCTCGGCAACGAAGGTGTATAGCGGTCCTCCGTTTCCGGCCATTCGCGAGCTGTTGCCCGATGTTCCGGTGTACGACCGGCGCTCCATGAACCTATGGGAAGACGATGCCGCGCGGCAGGCAGTGATTGCCACCGGCAGGAAGAAGCTGCTGTTCGCGGGCATGCTGACCGAAGCCTGTGTGTGCTTCCCGGTCCTGTGCTGCCTGTCCGAGGGTTACCAGGCCTTTGTCGTGGCGGACGCCTGCGGCGGGGCGACCGTCGATTCCCATCACTACGCACTGGACCGCATGCGTTCCAAAGGCGCGGAGGTGACGAGCTGGTTGCAGGTCCTGCTCGAGTTCCAGAGGGACTGGACGCGCAAGGAAACCTACGACCGAGCTCGCGGACTGGTGGAGCGCTTTGGCGGGGGCTATGGCATGGGCCTCAAGTACGCCAGGGATATGTTGGTCAAGCCATAATTCGGGCGCCTGTTTTCGACCCTTCTGAGCCATTCGACTGCGCTGCGGCGAAGGGCTGAGTCGGCCGAAATGCGGGGCCATCTGACTTGGAAGGTTGGTAGCCGTTGGCGCTCCCATCCCAGCCGTTGAATTGGGGCGCCGCTTCAAACAGTTCTACGGCCGTACAGGGGCCGATGTTGGTCGTGGGAGCGACACAAGCGGGTACCACTCTCGGGACGCTGGACACGCCTCGTTGCCTTTACTGCCTGTTAGTCCGGGAAAAAAGGAGACCTGCTCAGGGCCTGCCGATCAATTCATCCCACGCTAATTCATGCGGCTTGAAAGCGCTCTCGGGCCCATTGCAGAAATGGCGTCGGCTGCCTGCCTGCGATCCTTTTGGCACGAGCAATCTCGTCGGACAAATGCGAACCCATATAAGTGTGGGCTTCGAAGTAGTCGAAGGTCGCCTCCACTTCCGCCGGAAAGACACCGGCTGGAACACGGTTGAATGAAAAGTGAAGCCCCAATTGACGGAGGGTCGCGATGATGTCGTTAAAGCTCATGAGATCGCCGACGAGGGGCAGGTACTCACCATGACCTGCCTCGTCCGGATGAGCGAACGCCCCGGCGACAATATCACCCAACTCATTGATGTCACCCATGTGGATGCCACGCGCGTCAGGATTGAGCGGAAGACTCCAACCCAAGGACCCATCTGGCTGCTTCTGCGGCGCCATCACCCCCAAGAGATTCTGGTAATAGAACGGCGGAACGACGTAGGTGTAATACGCGAAGCCCGCTTCCCGCACGATTCGGTCGATCCGGGCCTTTCCCGTATAGTGAGGAACGTTGAACCTGCCACCGCTGATTGCTTCGACATCGGGTAGCGTTGACCAAACAAGGTGTTCGACGCCGGCATCTCTGGCTGCAGCTATCGCTGCTTTCGCCTGCTTGAGCTCGTCAGTGCCTTCTTGCCAGAAATTCGTTACGAGGAAAAGGCCATACGCTCCATCAAGCGCCGGCAACAGTGTTTCAGGGCGATCCAGATCAGCCTCGACCACTTCATCCGCGAGGTCGCGATGCTTGCCTGGCTCTCGTGTCAGTGCGCGCACCTTGAATTTGTCGCGAGCCTTCAGAGCACGCACCACTGCGCTCCCTTGCTGGCCAGTTGCGCCGATTACAGCGATGACTCTCTTTGTATTGAGCGGCATGTCAATCCTCATGAGTTGGTAATTGGTTGAATTCCAGGAGCGCTCTCCTGTGTGCACGATCGCTGCTATCTTTCACCGGGATTTTCGATATTGATGACAATCTTTCCGAATGGGGCGCCGCGAACCTGCTGTTCAAACGCCTGCCTGGCATTCTCGAACGGCAAGCGGTTGCCGATAATCGGATGGAGGTCATGGCGTTCGATGACGGTATTCATTTCCTCGAACAACTGACGCGAGCCGACCCGAATACCGCGTACCGTGACCGTGCCGCCAAGGATTTGCATCGGGTTGATCGCCCCTTTGGTATTCATCAGGCCGACGAAATGCACGGTTCCTTCCCGGGTGGCTGCCTGGACCGACTGCTCCAGAGTGTCCGGTCCCACGGTGTCCACGACGTGGTCGACGCCGCTGCCGTCTGTCAGTAGCCGGATTTCCTTGTGCCAATCCGGATTGCGTCGATAGTTGACAACGTGGTCTGCGCCAGCCTTGATGGCCTGCTTGGCCTTTACGTCGTTCGACGAGGTCACTATTGCTTTCGCACCAAGGGCCTTTGCAAACTGGAGTGCGAATAGGGCAACCCCACCCGTGCCAAGGATCAGCACCGTCTGTGAAGAACGGACGTCCCGGACTGCGTTCCAGGCTGTTACCGCGGCGCACGGAAGCGCTGCGCCTTCCTCATAGGACAGGTTCTTTGGCAGATGTACCAGGCCCTCCTGATTGAAGAGCCGATACTCAGCCAAGGTGCCGTCGATGCCGTGCCCAAGGGTCGTGCTTGAATCGGCAGCATGCTTCGGGATCGGGCCGTAGAGCCAGTCCTGCACGAAAAGGCCTGCAACCCGGTCTCCCGGCACAAAGCGATTTACGCGAGATCCAACAGCCACGACTTCTCCGGCGCCATCTGACAGCGGCACCGTCGGGCGGGGCAAGCGAATACCGTTGTCGCCAGCAATGTAGAACGTGTCCTTGTAGTTGAGCGAGGCCGCGTGCATCTTGACAAGCACTTCATGGGGTTCGGCAATAGGAATTGCCTCTTCAGATACCTGCAGTGAATCCAGGTGGGGTGCAGTCAGTCTGTAGGCGCGCATATCTGTCTCGTCTGGCAAGGCTGCGATGGTAGTGCGCCCCGGATTAGTTGAACAGACGGTACAATGGGATGCACTCGTGCAAAAATGGAATAATTCCCAATGGACCTGAACGACATCGCGCTCTTTGTTCACGTCGTGCGCTCGGGAAGCTTCGCCGAGGCTGGCCGGCGACTGGGCATACCGCCCAGTACCGGTAGTCGGCGAATCCAGCAGCTTGAGCGCGCGCTCGGCGTCCGGTTGCTGCAACGATCCACGCGACGTCTGGCACTCACCGATGCCGGGCACTTGTTTTTCACGCAATGTGCCGAACAGGTCGACGCGCTGACGCAGTCGGCGCAGCAATTGGTTGACACCAGCAAGTCCCCAAGCGGCAGGGTTCGTGTTGCGGCGGGGGTGGATTTCTTCAACTGGTTCCCGCCAGACGAGATCGCCGGCTTCCTGACGGCACATCCAGGCGTGCGTCTGGAGTTCGAATTGAGCGATGCGCGCGCCGATCTGCTGGGAGACGGGATCGATGTAGCGTTCCGGGCAGGTAAGCTTGACGAGCCAACACTGGTTGCAAGGCAGATCGGCCGGGTCCGCTGGACGATGGTGGCGAGTCCCACCTATCTCGCTGCACGCGGCGTGCCGAGTTCGCCGGAAGCGCTCTCGGGGCACGACTGCATTGCGCCGCCGGCGCGGACGGGCGCGTCAGTGTTCTGGCAACTTGACGGCTCGCATGCTGGCGCGGAGATTCCCGTCAGCGGGCGCTTCCAGGTCAATACCCTGCAGGCTCAACTCGGCGCAGCCCTTGCCGGACTAGGTATCGCGTTGCTGCCGGCATTGACGACTGCCACACATATTCGGGAAGGTCGATTGCGGGAGGTTTTGCGTGGCCACGGACAGCGAGACGTGGCCGTGTATTTCGTCTACCCGAGCCGTCGACACATACCTCGTGCCGTGACTGCATTCACCGACTTCGCGGCGGCGGTCATGCTCGAGCACGGCATGATAGAACCACAGTTTTCTGCCAAGCCGTCTGTGGGCTGAACGGACCAATTGAGGGGAAGGTCGAACGACTCTTCATGGTGGGAACCGCCGTAACTGAATCCTGAGTCAACGGCAGAGAATCGGCCGCCTCGGTCATCGAAGATCCGGTATCGACTGACTTGGCCGAGCTCGGACATAGGTCCATAGATTTCCTTTTTGGGCCGCATGGCGCGACCGCTCAAGGCAGCTACCGACCCTCAGTCGTACGCCTGGTTGTTTCAAGTGTCCGTTTCGGCGCCGTCATCGGACATTTGAAATTCTATTGGAGTGCGGATCGAAGGCGAGTTAGCGGTATCCGAATTGCGGTTGGCGGGCTTCCCGGGCACCGACGTCGCGACAACGTGTCTCGCCAAGGTCTCCACACTTTCTTCCGATAAGTCATCGACGGTAATGATGCGTCGATTTGCCCAGTCGTAAAAGTGCTTTCGCTGGGATCGTGAATACGCAGGATCGTAGTGCCTGGTCGTTAGCTCGCCGAACAGGTCGGACAGATTGCCAAGCCGTGCCATGCTCTGCCAGGCTGCGATGGTCTCCTTGCCGTGCAATGGCTTGAGGAGCTCGAGTTGTCCCGCTAGCCATTCGGGGCGGTCGCCCAGATAGGCATAGTCGCGCAATAGAAACGCCAGGCGCGCGGGTAGCGATACCATGATCTCGACGCAAGGGCTTGCACGCATGCGCTCGACCAGCGGCACGGGTACGTTGAGGCGTCCGATACGCGCTCCTTCGCCCTCCACGAAAAGTGGCCGAGACAAATCAATCTTCTCGATGACGGCCGCGATACTGGTCTCGAATGCGATTTGAGAAGGCTGCTGGACGCCGGGAGTCGCCCCAAGGAGGGAACCCTTATGCCGGGCTAGCGCTTCAAGATCCAGCGTTTGTTCGCCTTGCGCGGCCAGAGCCTGCAGGATCCGGGTTTTACCGCTCCCAGTCGCGCCGCAGATCACTACCAGCGGCAGAATTGGGGCGTGCGTTGTGATGGTGTCGATCACATGACGTCGCCACGCCTTATAGCCGCCGGCAAGTTGCTGGGCATCCCAACCGACCATACGTAGCCAGGTGGTCATGGCGCCACTGCGCATGCCACCCCGCCAACAGTAAATAAGTGGCTTCCAGTTGGACGGACGCTCCGCGAAAACCCCACGCAGGTAGCGAGCCAGATTGGCCGCCACCATGGCGCCGCCGATCCGGCGAGCCTCAAATGCACCGACCTGTTTATACAATGTCCCCACGATGCGGCGCTCTTCGTTGTCGAGTACTGGGCAGTTCAATGCTCCAGGGATGTGGTCCAACTCGAACTCTGCTGGCGAGCGCGCGTCAATAATCGTGTCGAAAGTATGACGATCGGTAACGCGTACAGGGGATTTCATGGCAGGACCACCAGCCCGGGCTCGCCGGCCTCGATCCGTCCGATGACAGCGGCGTCGACGAAGCCCTGCTCCTGAAATAGGCGCACGACGTTGTCTGCAGCCTGCGGCGCGCAACTGACGAGCAACCCGCCGCTGGTTTGCGGATCAGTGAGCAGCGACTGGGCGATCGCAGGCAGCGCAGTGTCAAGCTGAATCTCGCTGCCGTAGCTCTCCCAATTGCGCCGGGATGCGCCAGTGATATTGCCCTGCTCCGCGAGCGGCGCTATCCCGGGCAACAGCGGCAGACGGCCCCAATGAAGCACCGCTCTCAGGCCTGCGCCCCTGGCCAGTTCCAGCGTATGACCGGCGATACCAAAGCCGGTCACATCGGTAAGCGCGTGGACATCCTCTAGCTCCGCAAGCGCAATACCAGGGGTATTCAGCTTCGTGGTGGCATCGATCAGATGGCCGTACCCAGCTTCGCTGAGTGCGCCCCTTTTTAGCGCTGCGGACATGACGCCCACGCCCAGCGGCTTGCCAAGAACAAGCACATCGCCAGCGCGGGCATCGCGGTTGCGCCGGATCCTGGATGGGTGCGCCAGCCCCATGACGACCAGCCCGTAAATGGGCTCGATCGAATCGATGGTATGCCCGCCCGCGATCGGAATGCCGGCTGTGCGACATACGGATTGCCCCCCCTCAAGCACCTTGCCGATCACCTCCACCGGCAACTGATTGATGGGCATGGCGACCAATGCAAGCGCCATGATAGGTCGCCCGCCCATTGCATAGATGTCGCTGATCGCATTCGTGGCAGCTATGCGGCCGAAGTCGAACGGATCATCCACGATCGGCATGAAGAAATCCGTTGTCGCAATGAGCGCCTGCTCCGCATTGAGTTGATAGACCGCTGCATCATCGGACGTTTCGATGCCAACGAGCAACTCCTTGGGCATGAATCCTGCCCCGCTGCCACGCAGGATTTCTGAGAGGACTCCCGGGGCGATTTTGCAACCACAGCCCCCGCCGTGAGAGAAGCTGGTCAGCCGCACTTGCGGCGGAATTGCCTGGTCCTGGGGAATGGAGTTCATGCTTGTCTCGGTGTCGATGGAGCAGCCAGCGCACTGGTGGAAACGCCATTATCACCCTTCCGAAACCGCTGGCAGGAGGAAGGCTCGACCGAGGTAGGGCAGCGCAGAGCAGAACGTTGGATCGGAGCAAGGGCAACGCCTGAGCTACGGATCTTCGTTTCCTGAGCTTTGGGGGGGCAGGCAGGAAGTGACAGACCCAGTCGCATGGATTGGTGGGCGGCCGACTGACCGAAGAGGGTCTGGATATGGCCACTAGGCCACGACTGGCCAATGTCCGCTTGTGGCCCGGCAAGCGCCTGATCGACCCCGAGATCGGCTACGCCGGCGCCAGCCGGCAGGAGCCGAACTTGGTCGTCAGACCATCGGCCTGCCCAGGGCGGACGCTGCTGGACCGAGGATGACTAGTCGCAGCGTGTACTGCGGACCACGCAACGCATGGCGCAAAGATTGGTGCCGATGTGACAACAGTGTGGGCACCGTGGCAGCACTACTGACATGCCGTGCCTGAGTCTAGGATTCATTCCACGCAGTTTCTGCGGCAAGCAGAGCAGCGCAGGTTCGGTGAACGCAACGTCAGTCAGTTCACCCAGTATTCATCTTGACCCAACGTCCTAACGAGTTTCACCAGCCCCCAGAACTATCCAAGAAGTTCATGGCAGTGCGTCTACTGCATCTGCTCGTGTTACGGAATTGAATGGAGAATCATTGTGTGTGAGACCCCAGAATTTCACGGCCGCCGTACTTTCTTGAAGAGCACGGTTGCCGCCGCCGCAGTTGCGTCTAGCCAACTGCCCTCGCTGGCCAACGCAGCGCCGGCCGGTGGCGTCGCCAAGTACGCAGATCCGTCCAAACCGGCGCTGCCCAAGACGGGCATGAAGCTTGACCTCGCGCGCGTTGCGTTCGTCGTCATCGATCCGCAGATCGATTTCATGAGT
>NZ_FMYZ01000014.1 GCF_900101625.1 Cupriavidus sp. YR651
GTCCAGCCCCGCGCCGATCCAGTTGAACGGACGGAACAGCGTGTAGTTCAGGCCCTGTTCCATGCCGTAGGCGTGGATCACGCGGTCCATCAGCTGCTTGGAGCAAGCGTAGATCCAGCGCGGCTTGTTGATCGGGCCGTACACCAGCGGCGAGGCCTCCGGATCGAATTCGTCATCGGCGCACATGCCGTAGACCTCGGAGGTCGACGGGAACACCAGGTGCTTGCCGTACTTCACGGCGGCGCGCACGATCGGCAGGTTGGCCTCGAAGTCCAGCTCGAACACGCGCAGCGGCTGGCGCACGTAGGTGGCCGGCGTGGCGATCGCCACCAGCGGCAGGATCACGTCGCACTTGCGGATGTTGTACTCGATCCACTCCTTGTTGATGGTGATGTCACCTTCGAAGAAGTGCATGCGCGGGTGGTTCACCAGATCGCCCAGGCGGTCCGACGACATATCCATGCCGTAGACCTCCCATTGCGTGGTTTCCAGGATGCGGCGCGTCAGGTGGTGGCCGATGAAGCCGTTGACGCCAAGAATCAGGACCTTTTTCATCGGTGTTCCTCTCTGGACTGTGCGGTAAGAATGTGTTGGAAATCGGAGGTGGAGACCGGGCTCGCGTGGTCGGCGGTGCTGCCTTCCAGCAGTTGCCGGACCCATAGCGCGCCGCCATCGCCGCAGATGGCGACAATGCGGCTGCCGTCGACGTGCAGGCCTGGCGTCAGGCCTGCCGGCGCTGCGGTGGCGTCGATGCGGCGCGCCTGCGCGACGATGAAGCGCCGGCTGCCCAGGTCCGTGAAGGCGCCCGGGTAGGGCGGCGCCACGGCGCGGATCAGGTTGTACACGGCGCTGGCCGGCTGCGTGAAATCGATGCGGCCGTCCTCCGGCTTGCGGCCGGAGAAATAGCTGCCATCCGCCAGCCGGTTGGGGCGCTTGGGCGTGTGCCCGGTCATCATGGCCGGCAGCGCACGCCACAGCGTCTGCTCGGCGGCCACGGTGACTTTCTCGAAGACTTCGCCCGCGGTGTCGTCAGGCAGGATCGGCACGGCGGTCTGGTCGACGATGTAGCCGGCGTCGGGCTTGGCTTCCATCGCATGCAGCGTGGCGCCGGTCTCCGTCTCGCCGTGCAGCACGGCCCAGTTCACGGGCACGCGCCCGCGATACTTGGGCAGCAGCGACCCGTGCATGTTGAACGCGCCACCGGGGGCCAGCGCCAGCACATCGGCGGGAATCATCGACCGGTAGTAGAACGAGAAGATGACGTCCGGCTTGGCGGCGCGCACGGCGTCGGCCAGCGCGGGATCGGCGGGGTCCTCGTTATAGAGGAAGGACAGGTTCAGGTCAGCCGCCGTATCGGCCACGCGGCGGAACCAGATGTTCTCGTCCGGGCGGTCGCGATGCGTGACGACCAGTGCCACGTCCACGCCGCGCGCGTGCAGCACGCGCAGGCAGCGGTCGCCGACGTTGTGGTAGGCAAAGACTACCGCGCGCACGAGGCCTCCGTTGCGTTGGCTTGCGCATCCTGCTCCGGGTCACGCTCGAGCACCGCCTGGATGCGATAGCGCGGGCGGTCGCGTACTTCCTGATAGATCCGGCCGACGTATTCGCCCAGCAGGCCGATGCCGAACAGCATGATGCCGACCAGGAAGAAGTTCAGGGCGAACAGGGTGAACACACCCTGGACTTCCGAGCCCAGCAGGAAGCGACGCACCAGCAGCACCACGAACAGGCCCGCCGACGAGATCGACAGAATCGTGCCGATGGCCGAGAACCACTGCAGCGGAACGATCGAGAAGCCCGTGACCAGGTCGAAGTTCAGCCGGATCAGCTGGTAGAGCGAATACTTGGATTCGCCGGCGTGGCGCTGCTCGTGGCCGACCTCGATTTCCACCGGGTTGGACGAGAACGTATACGCCAGCGCGGGAATGAAGGTGTTGACCTCGCGGCACGCGTTGATCGTATCGATGATGTTGCGGTCGTAGGCACGCAGCATGCAGCCCTGGTCCGTCATCTTGATCTTGGTGATCTTCTCGCGCAGCCGGTTCATGGCGCGCGACGCATAGCGGCGGAACGCGGTGTCATTGCGCTGGCGGCGGATGGTGCCCACATAGTCGTGGCCACGGCGCATCTCTTCCACCAGCCGCGGGATCTCTTCCGGCGGGTTCTGCAGGTCGGCGTCCAGCGTGATCGTGATGCGGCCGCGAGTGTGCTCGAAGCCGGCCAGGATCGCCATGTGCTGGCCGAAATTGCCGTTGAACAGGATGACCCGGGTCACGTCCGGGCGCTTGTGGTACTGGGCGGCCAGCATCTGCGCCGAGCGGTCCGAGCTGCCATCGTTGATGAAGATGATCTCGTACGATTCGCCCGTGGCGTCCATCGCCGGGTAGACACGGTCGAACAGTGCCTGCAGCCCATCCTCCTCGTTGTAGACGGGGATGACGACCGAGACCTCGACGGGGCTTAGTGAGAGAGGCGTTTGCATGTTTCGCTGAGGATTGCGCATACCCGCTCGACATCGGCGGATTGCATGGCGGGGAATAGCGGCAACGTGACGATGCCGCGGCCAATGCGTTCGGCGTGAGGGAGCATGCCCTCGCGCCAGCCCAGTGAGCGGTAGTGTGAAAACAGGTGGATCGGCGGATAGTGCACGCCGGTGCCGATGCCGCGCTCGCGCATGGCTTCCATGACGAGCTTGCGCGCTTCGGCCGGGCCGCCGCGCATGCGGTCGGTGGGCAGCACCACCTGGAACATGTGCCAGTTGGTGGTGGTGTTGGTGGCGTCCAGGGGCAGCGGCAGTTCGATGCCGAGGTCCGCCAGCCCGGCGTCCGCCGCACAGCGGAAGTAGGTCTCGGCGAGTTCGGCGCGCCGCGCGGTGATGGTGTCCAGCTTCTGCAGCTGGGCCAGGCCGATGGCGGCGTTGACATCGGTCAGGTTGAACTTGCCGCCGGGTTCCTCGACATCCATGCCGTCCATGCCGGTGCGGATCACACCCTGCAGGCGCAGGCGCTCGGCGCGCAGCGCTTCCTCGGGCGTGTTCATCACCAGGCAGCCGCCTTCGACGCTGGTGATGTTCTTGTTGGCCTGGAAGCTGAAACTGACCAGATCACCAAACGCACCGATGCGCTGGCCGCGCCAGCGCGAATCGATGGCCTGGGCGGCATCCTCGATGATGCGCAGGTTATGGCGCTTTGCAATGGCGTACAGGCGGTCCATGTCCACCGGCAGGCCCGACAGGTAGACCGGCATGATCGCGCGCGTGCGCGGCGTGATGGCGGCCTCCACGGCGTCCAGGTCGATGTTGCGCGTGCGCGGGTCGATGTCGACAAAGACCGGCCTGGCCCCCACGGTCAGCACGACGTTGGCCGTGGCCACCCAGGTGATCGAGGTGGTGATGACTTCGTCGCCGGGGCCGATGTCGGCGATGCGCAGCGCGATCTCCATCGTGGCGGAGCCGTTGGCGAAGGTGCGCACGGGGCGGCCGCCGAAGAGTTCCGACAGCGCGGCTTCGAACGCCTGCATTTTCGGGCCGGATGTGATCCAGCCGGAGGCCAGCACCTTGCCCACTTCCGCAATGGTGGCGGCGTCGATTTCGGGGCGGACGAACGGCAGGAAATCCTGCGGAGCGGTAGCGGTCATGGTCCTAGGAGCGGGCAATGAGGAAAACGCCAGCCAGTATCAGCAGGATGCCGGCCACGCGCAAGGGACCGATGATCTCGCCGAACAGCCACCAGGCGGCCAGGGCATTGACGACGTAGCCGAGCGACAGCATGGGGTAGGCGATCGACACGTCCACGCGCGACAGGCCCACGATCCAGACGCCCACGCTGATGACATACAGCGTCAGGCCGCCGATCACCGGCCACTGCGTGAGCACGCGGAAGGCCGTGGTCAGCAGCGTGGCGCGGTCAATGGTGATCGCGCCGATGGTGTTGACGCCGGCCTTGAGCAGCAATTGCGCGCACGCATTGAGCAGCACGCCGGCAAAAATGAAGGCAAAGGTCGATAGCGTCATGGCGCGGATCGGGGCTCCTGGGGCTGGGCCGGCGCGGGCGTGCCCGGCGGCGGGAAATTGCTGACGACGACGCGGCGTACGTCGCGTGCCACTACATACATCGGGATCTGGCGGGCCGCCAGGCTATCGTAGGTGTCCGGCGACATGATACCCATCGCGGGCTGGCCGTCACGCCAGCGGGCGAGGAACTGGTCCACGGTGGGAATCCACTTGGCCGGCTCCTGCTGGACGCCGAATTCCAGCTCGTCAGGGTGCTCCACCATGGTCAGCGTGAGGCCAAGGTAGAACGGCAGGGTGTGATCCAGCACGCCCACGCCGTAGAGCGGCATGTCGGGTTTCAGCACCGCCTGGATGGCCGGCACCATATCGACACCGGATGCGCGCCGGCCCATGACCTCGTGGCCCATCAGGCCGATGGTGCAGGTCAGGTACATGGCCAGCGCGAAAGCCGTGATGCTCGGGAGCAAGCCGCGCGTGCGCAGCAGGCGCCGCGCCAGCAGCATGCCGGCCAGCAACACCGCGAAGGCGACGCCGATGTAGACGGCGAACGCCCGGAAGACTTCGTTGGGGTTGGTCGGGCGGTCCAGCGTGGCCACCACCGGCGCGGCGATCAGCCCCACCACTGCCAGCACCAGCAGCGCGTTGATCTGGCGCTTCCATGAACGCTCGTTGATCTGGTCCAGTGCCACGCCGGCCAGCATGGCCAGGGCCGGGAAGACCGGCACGATATAGCCCGGCAGCTTGGACCCCGACAGGCTGAAGAAGGCAAAGATGGCGATGAACCACAGGAAGGCCATCAGCGCCGGCTGGAATGGCTTGCCGCTGGCGCCAAGCACGGTGCCGGCGCGCTCTCGCACGGTATCCCACATCCGCGGGGTCAGGCCCAGCCAGGGCAGGAAGCCCGCCACCAGCAGCGGCACGAAGTACCAGACGGAGCCCTTGCGCGAGTGGACCGTGGAGGTATAGCGGTCCCAGTGCTCGTGGATAAAGAAGAAATGCGGGAAATCGGGATTGGTCCTGGAGATCAGCCAGAACCACGGCACCGTGACCGCCAGCAGGACGACGATGCCGGTGGGCAGATGCAGTCGGCGCCACAGGCCGAAGTCGCGCGTGGTCAGCGTGTAGACCACCAGCACCAGGCCGGGCAGGGCGATGCCGACCAGCCCCTTGGTCAGGATGGCCACGCCCATCGCCACCCAGCACGCCAGCATCCAGCCGCGCCGGGCGGCAGGCGTTGCCTCCGGGTGCTGGGCCAGCATCATGAATGCCAGTACGCAGGCCAGCGCGCCGGAGAGCGTCATGTCGAGCGAATTGAAGTGGCCTGCCACGCTCCACATCGGCGCCGCCACCAGGGCCAGACCGGCCAGCAGGGCCGCGCGGATGCCAAACCAGCGTGCGGCCGCCAGCACGGTGGCGGCCAGGCCGACGATGCCGGACAGGGCCACGCACAGGCGCGCCTGCCAGTCGCCCACGCCGAACAGCTCGTAGGCGATCGTCGTCACCCACATATGGAAGGGCGGCTTCTCGAAGTACTTCAGGGCGTTGTAGCGGATCGTCACCCAGTCGCCGGAGGCGAACATTTCGCGCGAGATCTCGGCGTAGCGGCCTTCGTCGGGGCGCAGCAGATGGCGGGCGTCGAGCGTGCCGAACCACACCAGCAGGACTGCGACGACGACCAGAGCGATCATGCCAACGGGCAGCCCGTCATAGCGCGAGGGCGATGAACTACGCATAAATCTCCTGAAAGGGCCGGATACCGGGGGCGGTCTTGGAGGCCTGGCCGTGCGGCGGACACCACAAAACGCGGCATGAGCGAATTCGGTGGACAACAGCTGGCGCCGCGGCGATGGGAGCCGGGCGTCGCGGCATGGTTCCCGGGCGCCGGGCGGGCACCCCGGGCCGTCCACCGTGGCGCGGGCGCGCAATGGTAGCACGAGCGTATCGGGCGGCCCTTTTCTGGCCCTATATCTGGCCCTATATCTGGCACCGCTCTTGGCCCCACCTCTGGCCCCACTTCCTTCCTCCGGATCCGGCCGCGATTTCGCTATCCCCTTCCACGCAGCCATTTCCGGCACGCCGATTTCGCGCAATACTTCTGGCTGGCCGGCTTCGCGTCGCCGCCCGGAACGACGCGCCACGGAAATCGGGTACCCAGTGATGAAAACCGCCCTGATGTGCGCCTTGCTGTGTGGTGTGGCGATTAAGGCATTTGCACAAGCCTCGGCGCCAATGGCGGATGCCGCACCGGTGGCGGGCGTCTCGCCGATGCCGATGCCGGTTGGCGCCGTGCTGTGCGATGCGCCGTGGTTCCGCTCCGGTTCCCGCGTGCAGATGGAGGGCGACGGCGACTTGCCGGTGTCCATCACCATGACGTTGCGGGACGTGATGCGGACCGCGCGGGGCTGCAGCGCGCAGCTGGAAGTCCGCTCCAAGTCGGCGTTGTCCGCGCTGATGGGGCCGCCGGTGGTCATGGATCAGGTCCACGAGATCAATATCGACCGCAACAGCGCGACGGCCCGGACCCGCATCGACAGCCGCAATGCCGTCATCAACGCCCGCGCCCGCTATGCGCGCATGTTCGGGGAAGCCTCGTTCAGCGGCAGCGGCGTATTCAACTATGCCGGCCTGGAGATCAAGGAAGGCGCGATGCTCGACGGCGAGACCTTCCAGTCGAGCGTGGCGCTGAAAATCTACCCGCTCGGGTCGGATACCGTGGTGGGCACCATGCAGGCGCTGCACGCGTCGATCATCGTCGGCTCGCGCCATGTGGGCCGACGCCAGATGATCGACACGGTCATGGGGCGCAAGCAGTGCATGCCGATCACGTACGAGAAGCGCACCTCGCTGGGTCCGCTGATGGTGGGAGACGAGATCCTGCAACTGGAACCCAGCGTCCTGTACGTGACCGACTGGTACTGCCCGGCCGAAGCCTTCGTACTGCGCACCGAGATCCGGCAGAACAACAAGGTGCAGCGCGTGGATGTGACCGCGCTGGAGATGGTGGACACCGAGTCGGAGTCACGCTGAATCTGGCGACCGCGTGGGCGGCAAACAAAAAACCCCGGGTGGACCCCGGGGTTTTTTTCTGCGCAGCGACCAGCGACCAATCAGTTGCCTTGTGCAGCCTTCTTGGTCTTCTTCGTCTTGGACTTCTTCGGCGCGGTCGACTGGTCGACCAGATCGGCACGCGTGCTCTTGTTCGCGCCCTGGCTGTACGGGTCGAACTTGTCGCCGGACTTGGCACCCTGGCTGTAGGTGTCAAATTTCTCGCCGGACTTGGCGCCCTGGGAATACGGGTCGAAATTCTTCTTGTCTTGCGCCACGGCGGCAACCGAGGCGGTGGCGAGGCCAAGCGCGATGGCGGTGGCGATGAACTTGTTCATGGGTTCTCCTGATGGATGCCGCCTGGCGGCGGTTCGCGTTTTGCAGGGCTACCGGCCGGTAAGTCCCGCTCGGGCCAGTGTCGCCAAGCCCGTGAAGGCCGTCAACTCAGGGGTTGTCCGGGGGCAACACGCCGCTGTTGCCCCGCCGGAACGATGCCGGGCGCCTATTCCGTCACAACGTCGGACGGGTGCTTCCAGGCGTGGAGGACTTCTCCGGAGGGCGCCAGCGCCAGGTTGGTGCCGCGTGCGCCAATCGGCTGCTGGAACCAGCGCTTCTGCAGCGCGGTGGCATCGGGGCCGGCAAACGTCGTGGCCAGGGTCTGGTCCACCAGGCGCTTCCACTCGGGGTCGGCCTTGGACATCATCAGCGCGTTCTGCTCCACGGACAGGGCGGGGCCGACGATCACGTACTGCGACGGGTCCTTGGACTTGGCGCGCAGCCCGGCCAGCAGCACATCGTCCATGACAAATGCCTGGGCGCGGCCTGTTTCCAGCAGCAGGAACGATTCACCGTGGTCCTTGGCGTAGACGTCCCGGTAGCCATACTCGGCCTTCAGGCGGCGGACGTGGCGGTCGCCGGTGGAGCCGGCACTGGTGACCACGGTCTTGCCACGCAGATCCTCGAACGAACGGATGCCCGAATCCGCGCGCACCAGCATGCGCACGGTGGATACGTAGTGCGACACGCTGAAGGCCACCTGTTTCTGGCGCTCCAGCGTATTGGTGTTGGGTGCGCAATCCAGGTCGACCAGTCCGTTGACCACGGCCGGCACGCGGTTCTGCGGCGTCAGCGGCAGCCAGCGCACCTTGATGTCCTTCAGGCCCAGCTTCACCCGCGCGGCCTCGGCGGCGCGCAGGCACAGGTCGACGGCGTACCCGGCCGGCTGGCCCTTGTCGTCGGCAAATGCAAACGGCAGGGCGGATTCACGATAGCCCAGGGTGATCGTGCCGGTTTCGCGGATCTTGTCCAGCACGGGGCTCTGGGCATGGGCGGCGGCAGGTGCCAGCACGGCGCCGCCGAGCGCAATGGCGGCCAGCAGACGACGGGGGGAGTGGGACGAGGACCAGAAAGCGGACCAGGCGGAAGACCAGAACGAGAACGACGCGAAGGAAGACATGAAACGCGAATCCGGCAAAAGAAACGAAGGGTATACCCGCACCGCCGGCACGCGAAGGACAACTTTCTCATAAGCTAATTTCGCGCCCTCAAATCCTTGTCGACGGCGTTGGCATTCCGGCAATTGCGTGAGTCGTCAGGGATCGAGCCGGGTTCCGTCGAGCGCCATCAGCGCCCAAACCATCAGAATCGCGAGGCCGCACAGCCAGCGCAGCCACGTGCGGCCGTGTGCCGTGAGCAGTGCCCATACTGCGAGCACGCTGGCTAGCCAGAGTGTGAAGCACGCGAGCAGATAGTTTGTCTGCGATCGGTATGACCACATGGCCGCGGCAGGGCCTTCCGCGCCGAACGGATAGTCTTCAGGGGTCGTCCACGCGCCCCACATCTCCATCAGCATCACCGCGGCGATGAAGCAGAGGATGCCGGCTGCCAACGCCCTAGTAGCGGACTTCCAGTTCCATGTCTTTTGCATAGTACAAAGACTCTTTGGCGAAGGCATTCATATAGCAGCTTGGCCCCGCGCCTGTCGATTTCGCGCTCCAGTTCTTCAAGTCGGAGCATCTCGATGATTTTGCGCGGGGAGTTCGGGCGATGGAGCGTGTATCCAAAGCGTTCGTTGAATAGCTCTTCGAATCGGCGCCTCAGGATGCTGTTATCTCGGAGCTCAGATACAAGGAAACTCATTTTGCAATCGGCCTCGCCATGGATCGCTCACTTCGCCATGGCGAGGTCATTGCGTAAATGGTACTAATCTGAATTCGGCGTGCAGTCTTCTTGCCGATCCTTCAGTAGTGCTTGGATCACGAATGGATCAAGCGGGGCAGGAATGGCCCCCGCGATGGGGCGGGCGGCACACTTCAGGCGCGTGTTACATCAAGTTACGCGCCAGGCACATTTTCGGAACGCACCAGTGCGGGTACAATGCGCCCACTTTTGTATTGTCTCTATAACAAATGAGCCCCCGTCCTTCTCGTCTGGCGTGCGTGGACGCGCTGAAGGCGGTCAGCTCGCAGCTGATCGTGCTCCACCATCTGGCCTTCTATGGCCCGATGTCCGACGCCGCCCAGGCGTTGGCTCCCGGCCTGATCGGCTGGCTGGCCGACTATGCCCGTATCGCGGTGCAGGTATTCCTTGTCATCAGCGGCTTCCTGGCCGCTCGCAGCCTGGCCCCCGGCGGCCACCTGACCGTGTCGAGCCCGATGGCCACGCTCTGGCGCCGCTACCAGAAGCTGGTGGTGCCCTATACCGTCGCCATCCTCGTGGCGATTGCCGGTGCCGCCATCGCGCGGACCTGGATGACACACGACTCGATCCCGGCGGCGCCGCACCTGATGCAGGTTGTCGCGCATCTGCTGCTGTTGCACAACATCCTGGACGTGGATGCCTTGTCCGCGGGCGTCTGGTACATCGCCATCGACCTCCAGCTCTTCGCGTTGCTGGTGCTGACCTTGTGGCTGGCGCGCGGGGTGTCGCGCCACAGCCTGCCGCTGGGGGTGCCACTGGTGGCCGCGCTGGCCGTGGCATCGCTGTTCTGGTTCAACCGTGACGCCAGCTGGGATGTCTGGGCGATCTACTTCTTCGGCGCCTATGGCATGGGCGCGCTGGCGTTCTGGGCCTCGAACCCGGAGCGCTCGCCGATGGCGCTGATCACGCTGGCCACCATCGGGGCGGCGGCGCTGGTGGTGGATTTCCGGCTGCGCATCGCGGTGGCGCTGGCCACGGCGTTGCTGCTGGCGATCGCCCGCCGGGGCGAATGGCTGGAGCGCTGGCCGGGCGGGGCGATGTCCGCCTATTTCGGCAAGATTTCCTATTCGGTTTTCCTCGTGCACTTTCCGGTGTGCCTGGTGGTCAATGCGGTGGTTTCGCATCTGGCGCCCGGACAGCCGGTGATCAATGCACTCGGCATGGGCCTGGCCTGGGTGGCCAGCAATATGGCCGGCGCGATCTTCCATCGCTATGTGGAGGCCGCCAACCCGCTGCGGACGCTGCGCATGGCCGTCTGGCCGCCGCGCGAGGACCGGGCGACTTCCAAGGCCTGAACCGCCTACATTGTTCGACAAGAACGGCACGCAACTTCACGGTTGCGTGCCGTTTTGCTTTGGGGGCGCGCGGACCGCTCCCAATCCCGCGCGAAGCGTCGTGGTGCGCATGCACCCGGATGTACCGTGCGAGATACCGGGGCGGCGCGCGGGCGGCACAGTGGCGGTGCGTGCGTCATGTCACGCACCGTAACAACCCCAGTTGGGCGATGGCACGAACGTTGCCTACTATGAAGCTATAAACCTGACCATTTGGTCAGGATTCCTGATCCCGGGGAAGTCCGGGAGACGAGGCTGCCATGTCCGACCATATCGTCCTGACTTCGCACGCACGCCACGGCAAGCCGGCCGAGCCGATCCACTGGGGCGCCCCCACGGCGGCCGAGCGGGGGCCCGTGATTGCCAGCCTGACCGATCCGGCGCAGCGCAATGTCATCGGCACCCATGCCGGCGCCTACGCGATCTATCGCGCGCTGGCCGTGGCGTCTGGCAGCCTGCAGCGCGCGCATCGTCCGGACCTGACCGACACGGCGCCGGCCGAAGCCATCGGCCCGCATCCGCAATGGGGCGACCCGGACAAGATCGTTTCGCTCGATCCGTGGGGCCATCTGGTTTCCACCGTGTTTGCCGATCGCATCGCGGCCGGGGTGGACATCCGCCCGACGATTGCCGTGACGCGCGCCCATATCAATATGCCGGAGCTGACCGCCGCCATCGCCGCGGGCCGGCTGAAACCCGATGGCGAGATCCTGTTTCCGAATGGCGATGTGCGCGTGACCAAGGCCGCCGTCGATCCGGTGTGGTACCTGCCCGGCATCGCGCGCCGCTTCAACATCAAGGAAAGCAACCTGCGCCGCAGCCTGTTCGAGCAGACCGGGGGCATGTTCCCGGAACTCGTGACGCGTCCGGACCTGAAGGTCTTCCTGCCGCCCATCGGCGGCATGACGCTCTACTTCGTCGGGGACGTCGCCAAGCTGGGTCATCCGGAAACACGCGTGGCCTGCCGCGTGCACGACGAATGCAATGGCTCCGATGTGTTCGGTTCGGACATCTGCACCTGCAGGCCGTATCTGGCGCACGGCATCGAGCTCTGCATCGAGATGGCGCAGGAGGGCGGCGTGGGCCTGGTGGTCTACAACCGCAAGGAAGGCCGCGCGCTGGGCGAGGTGACGAAGTTCCTGGTCTACAACGCGCGCAAGCGCCAGGTGGGCGGCGACCGCGCCGAGACCTATTTCGCGCGGACGGAATGCGTGGCGGGCGTGCAGGACATGCGCTTCCAGGAACTGATGCCGGATGTTTTCCATTGGCTCGGGATCAGGCGGATCGATCGCTGGGCTTCCATGAGCAACATGAAACACGGCGCGCTGACGGCGCAGGGCATCGAGGTGGTCGAGCAGGTGGCGATCCCCGAGGCGCTGATCCCTGCCGACGCGCGCGTGGAAATCGATGCCAAGGTGGCGGCGGGATACTTCACACGGTATGCGCCGCCCGATGCTGACGAACTCGCCCTGGCAAAGGGCAGGGGGTTGAAGGAATGAACCAATATCCCGACGGGGGCACGTCCGGACACGACGATGGCACCGGCAGCGGCTGGCACAGCCCCGTCCCGGCCGACCATCCCGCGTCCGCGCTGTTGAGCGCGGAGGCGGTGCGCACGCATTGCGCAACCGTGACCGGGCACGTGGCGTCCGGTGAGTCCGAGCACTTCACCTGGAATCCGGACCGGGTCCACGCGATTGCCGATTACGTGGCCGCCACCATCCGGCGCCGCTATCCGACCCTTCAGGTGCCGTACCACAGCCGCTGGCGCCATTTCGAGAGCGGCGGCCCGGGGGAAGAGAAGCTCGACCGCTGGCAGATCCTGTGCGAGCGCGCCGGCATGTCGGGCGTCGACCATTGCGCGGAACGCGCGCGCATCGGCATCGACCTGGTAATCCCGAGCGTGCTGCTCGATGCCGGCGCGGGGCCGGACTGGCGCTATCGCGATCCGGCCAGCGACCTGATGCTGACGCGATCGGAAGGCCTTGGCGTGGCCAGCTTCGACCTGTTCGCGCGCGGCGGTTTCTCCGCCGAGCACGGCGACCCGCTGCGGGCGGACGGCGAGCGGCTGGCCCGCATCGACGCCTCGACCATCGCCACCGCATTCCAGGTGGCGCAGCACAATCCGCTGGTCGGCCTCGAGGGCCGCGCCGGGCTGCTGCGCCGGCTGGGCGAGGTGGTCCAGGCCACACCCGCGGTCTTCGGCAAGCCGGCCCGGCTGGGCAACCTGTACGACTACATCGCCGCGCATGCGCGCGACGATCGCATCGAGGCCAGCTTCGTGCTGCGCACCTTGCTGGTGGCGCTGGGGCCGGTCTGGCCGGGCCGCGTGCAGATCGAAGGGATTTCGCTGGGCGACTGCTGGCGCCATCCGGCCGCGCCGGGGGGGCTGGTTCCGTTCCACAAGCTCACGCAGTGGCTGACGTACTCGCTGCTGGAGCCGCTGGAAGACGCCGGCCTGACCGTGACGGGGCTCGATGCGCTGACCGGCCTGCCCGAATACCGCAACGGCGGGCTGCTCTATGACTTCGAACTGATGGTGCCGCGCGATCCGGAGTTCGCCAAGGTGACCCATACCGTGGATGAACCCGTGATCGTCGAATGGCGCGCGTTGACGGTGACGGGCCTGGATCTCGTGGCGGATGCCGTGCGCCAGGCGCTGGGCGTCTCCGAGGCGGACTTCCCGCTGGCACGTGTGCTGGAAGGCGGCACGTGGGCCGCGGGGCGACGCATCGCAGCGCAGCGCCGCGAAGGCGGCCCGCCGCCTTTTGCGATCCAGAGCGACGGCACGGTGTTCTGACGCGAGATTTTTTTTCCTGCAGGCAGCCAGGCGGCGGGCCAGTGGCCCGTCGCGCCCCGAATCCAGCGAGTCTTCCACCCTAGGAGCGCACCATGAACGACCTGTCCGCCGTGCCCACTGCAGCGGAGACCTTTGCCGAGACTGAAGCGGCGGCGTCGCCCTCGCTGATGGTGGTCAATCATCCGCTGGTACAGCACAAGGTCACGCTGGCGCGCAGCGAGGAAACCACCACCGATAATTTTCGCCGGCTGGTGCGCGAGATCAGCCAGCTGCTGACCTATGAGGCCACGCGCGACCTGGCGATGGAGACCATCGCCATCAAGACGCCGATCGCGCCGATGCAGTCGCCGATCCTGTCGGGCAAGAAACTCTGCCTGGTATCGATCCTGCGCGCGGGCAATGGTTTCCTGGACGGCATGCTGGAGCTGCTGCCGGCCGCGCGCGTGGGCCATATCGGCCTGTACCGCGACCCGGAGACGCTGGAGCCCATCGAGTACTACTTCAAGATGCCGGAGGACATCCACGATCGCCTGGTGATCGTGGTGGACCCGATGCTGGCCACGGGCAATTCGGCCATTGCCGCCCTGAACCGGCTCAAGGAGGCCGGCGTCACCACCATGAAGTACGTCTGCCTGATCGCCTCGCGTCCCGGGCTGCGCGCGCTGCAGGCCGCGCATCCGGATGTGGCGATCGTCACCGCCGCGATCGACGAGCAGCTCAACGACCACGGCTATATCGTGCCCGGTCTCGGCGATGCCGGCGACCGGTTGTACGGCACGAAATGATGGACGCGCTGGCCGCCGCCCACACGGGCGTCGCCGCGTCGCGGGAACCCGGCGGCCGCATCCGCCAGGAGAACGAGGCGCTGATCCTGCGCGCGGCGGAGTACGTCTTTGCCCGCGCGGGCTTTGCTGGCGCGACCATGGCGGACATCGCGATGCGCGCCGGCGTGCCCAAGTCCAACCTCCACTACTACTTCCGCACCAAGCAGGCGCTGTACCGCGCGGTGCTGGCGCACACGCTGCAACTCTGGCTGTCGGAAACCGACATCATCAGCGCCGACTACGCGCCGCGGACGGCGCTGGAGCAGTACATCCGGGCCAAGATGCGGCTCTCCGCGAGCCATCCCGACGCGTCGCGCGTGTTTGCGAACGAGCTGCTGCACGGCGCGCCCGAGATCGGCGGCGTGCTGCGGGAGGCGTTGCGCGAGTTGGTGGCGCGCAAGGCGGTGGTAATCCGCGCGTGGATTGCCAGCGGGCAGATGGCGCCGGTGGACCCGCGTCACCTGTTTTTCACGATCTGGGCGGCCACGCAGACCTACGCGGACTTCGAGACGCAGGTGTGCGCGGTGCTGGGCGTAAGCCAGCTGGACGCGCAGGACTTCGCGCAGGCCACGGAGCATCTGGTGGCATTGCTGCTGCGCGGCTGCGGGCTCGATCCCGACCCGGGCGACGCGGGCGACTTGACCGAACCGTCGGCGACATCGGGTCCGGCGGACATCGGGGACATGGCCGACATAACGGAGATGGCCTCGGCCTTCTCGCGGCGCGCGCCGGATATCGCCTGAGCCGGGCGGCACAACAAGAATTCCAACGCAGTACTCGATACGCGCTCGACGCGAAAGGGGAGTGAAGTCATGAACATGGAACGCTATCGCCGCACCTGGCTGAAGGCTGCCGCCGCAGGCGCCGCGCTGGCCGCCATCGGCGTCACGCCGCTGGCCCACGCGCAGGCCAAGGTCAAGGTGGCCGCGGTGTACACGGTGCCGGTGGAGCAGCAGTGGGTGTCCCGCATCCACAAGGCGTTGAACGAAGCCAAGGCCCGTGGCGAGATCGACTATGTGTTTTCGGAAAGCGTCTCCAATGCGGACTACGAGCGCGTGCTGCGGCAATACGCGGAGCAGGGCTCCGGCCTGATCGTCGGCGAATCGTTTGCCGTGGAAGCCGCCGCGCGCAAGGTGGCCAAGGACTACCCGAAGATCGCGTTCCTGATGGGGTCCTCGGGCAAGCCGCAGGCGCCCAATTTTTCCGTGTTCGATAACTACATTCAGGAGCCCTCGTACCTGACCGGCATGATCGCGGGCGGCATGACCAAGACCAACCACATCGGCATGGTCGGCGGCTATGCGATCCCCGAAGTCAACCGGCTGATGCACGCGTTCATGGAGGGCGCGCGCGAGGTCAATCCAAAGGTGAAGTTCACGGTGAGCTTTATCGGGTCATGGTTCGATCCGCCCAAGGCCAAGGAGGCGGCGTTCGCCATGGTCGACAAGGGCGCCGACGTGCTCTACGCCGAGCGCTTTGGCGTTTCCGACGCGGCCAAGGAGCGCGGCAAGCTGGCCATCGGCAACGTGATCAACACGCAGCCGCAGTATCCGTCGACGGTGGTGGCGTCCGCGCTGTGGAACATGGAGCCGACCATCGGCGCCGCGCTGGCCAAGGTCAAGGCCGGGCAGTTCAAGAACGAGGACTACGGCCAGTATTCGCTGATGAAGTACAAGGGCGCGGAACTGGCGCCGCTGGGGACGTTCGAGGGCAAGGTGCCGGCCGACCTGGTGGCGAAGGTCAAGGCGAAGGAAAAGGCCATCCTGGACGGCAAGACCACGGTCAAGGTGGTGGAGACGGAGCCGAAGTCGACACCTTGATGACGGCCTGATGACGGCATGCCGACCCGGTGCTGATGCGGTTTTCAGACACTACGCGGGCACTACGCAGGCTACGCAGGCAGAACCCGGGCAGGCCGCTTCTCCCCTCTCGCGCCTCGCGGAGAGGGGAGACCCCATACCTAGAAACTGATCGATGTCGAACGCTCCCCCCGTCCTCCGGCTCTCTCATATCACCAAGCGGTTTGGCCCGCTGACCGCCAATGACGATATCTCGCTCGCACTCCATCGCGGCGAGGTGCTGGCGTTGCTTGGCGAAAACGGCGCGGGCAAAAGCACGCTCGTCAACATCCTGTTTGGGCATTACGTGGCGGATGCCGGCACCGTGGAGGTCGACGGCGTGCCCCTGCCGCCGGGCAATCCGCGTGCCGCGCTGGCGGCCGGGGTCGGCATGGTGCACCAGCATTTCACCCTGGCGGACAACCTGTCCGTGCTGGACAACATCCTGATTGGCACGGAACCGCTCTGGCGCTGGCGCCAGCAGCGTGGCGCCGCGCGGGCGCGCGTGCAGGAACTGGCCACGAAATTTGGCCTGGCCGTGCAGCCGCAGGCCCGCGTCGGGGCGCTGTCGGTCGGTGAACGGCAGCGCGTGGAAATCATCAAGGCGCTCTATCGCGGCGCACGTGTGCTGATCCTCGATGAGCCGACCGCCGTGCTGACGCCGCAGGAGGTCGACAGCCTGTTCAGCACGCTTGCGCAACTGATTGCCGAAGGGCTTTCCGTTATTTTCATCAGCCACAAGCTGGACGAGGTATTGCGCGTCTCGCATCGCGTGGCCGTGCTGCGCGGTGGGAAGCTGGTGGCGACGCGCGCCGTGGCGGAGACCAGCAAGCCGGAACTTGCCGAACTGATGGTGGGCCGGCGCGTGGAGATGCCCACGCGCGATGCGGCGGCGGCGCCCGGCGCGCTGGTTGCCACGCTGGATCGCGCCAGCGTGCCGCCCGCCGAAGGCCGGGTCGGCCTGCACGACGTCACGCTGGCGCTGCATGCGGGCGAGATCGTTGGCATCGCCGGCGTGTCCGGCAACGGGCAGGTGACGCTGGCGGAGTTGATGAGCGGCATGCTGGCGCCGTCCTCGGGCCGGCTTGCGATTGCCGGGGCGCACCTGCCGGCCGAGCCACGACGCTGGATTGCCGCGGGCGTGGCCCGGGTGCCCGAAGACCGGCACGCCGAAGGCGTGGTGGGTGACCTGGCCGTCTGGGAGAACGCCATCGCCGAGCAACTGGCCAACCCGGCGTTTGTTCGCGCGGGATGCATTCGCGGTGGCGCCGCGCGGCGCTTTGCCGCAGCGCTGGTGCGGGCGTTCGACGTGCGTGGTGGCGGCATCGACGTGCCCACGCGCACGCTTTCCGGCGGCAATATGCAGAAGCTGATCCTCGGGCGCGCGCTCTCCGTACGCGGTTCCTCCTCGCCGCAACTGGTGATCGCCAGCCAGCCGACCTGGGGACTGGATATTGGCGCGGTGGCCTACGTCCACCGGCAGTTGCTGGAAGCCGCAAGCGGCGGCGCGGCGGTGTTGCTGATCTCGGAGGATCTGGATGAGTTGCTGTCGCTGGCGGACCGCATCGCGGTGATCCACGGCGGACGCGTGACGCCGGCGCGGCCGGCCTCGGCGTGGACCATCGGCACGCTCGGCCTGGCCATGGCTGGCGCCGACGCCACACACGGCATGCCCGAGGCGGAGGTGGTCCATGCGGCTTGAAGCCCGTACCACAGTGTCCCGCACGGCGCTGGTGGCGGCGCCGTTCGGCGCCATCGTCGCCACGCTGCTGATCTGCGCGCTGCTGGTGGCCTGGGCCGGCGCGCCGGTCGGCAAGGCCTACCTGTTGCTGCTGGAAGGCGGATTCGGCTCGCGCTTTGCGTGGTCTGAAACGCTGACCCGCGCGACGCCCCTGATGCTGACGGGACTCGCCGTCGCCGTGGCGTTCCGCACGCGGCTGTTCAACATCGGCGCCGAGGGACAGCTATACCTTGGCGCGCTGGCCGCCGTGGCGGTGGGCGGCCAGGTGGATGGCGCGGCGGCCCCCTGGGCGGCAGCGCTGCCCAACGGCGTGCTGTTCGGCCTGATGGTGGCGGCCGGGATGCTGGCCGGCGCGCTGCTGTTGCTGCTGCCGGCCGTGCTCAAGCTGCGGCTGGGCGTGGACGAGGTGGTCACCACGCTGCTGCTCAATTTCGTGGTCTTGCTGGGTGTATCGATGATGCTGGACGGGCCGATGAAAGATCCGCTGGCAATGGGCTGGCCGCAATCGGTGGCGCTGGTGTCGGAACTGGAGCTGACGCGGCTGCTGGAGCGCTCGCGCGTGCATAGCGGGCTGCTGATCGCGATGGCGCTGGCGGTGGCGATCTGGGCCGTCAACCGCTTTACCGTGTTCGGCCTGCAGATGCGCGCGGTGGGCGCCAATGCCCGCGCGGCCGCATTCGCCGGCATGCCGGTGGCGCGCGTCACGCTGCTTGCTGCGTTGCTGTCCGGCGCGCTGGCGGGGCTGGCCGGGGTGGTGGAAGTGGCCGGCCGCACCGGCTATCTGACGCTCGATATTTCGCCCGGCTACGGCTATGCGGGCGTGGTCATCGCCATGCTGGCCGGGCTGCATCCGATTGGCGTGGTGGCCGCATCGGTCTTCGTGGCCGGGGTGCTGGTGGGGGCCGACGGCATGAGCCGCGCGGTGGGGGTGCCCAACGCCATCGCCGACGTCATCGTGGCCGTGGCGCTCTTGACCATGCTGGTGGCGACGATGCTGACGCGCTACCGCGTGCGTTTCGATCGCATCGGGAGGGCCGCGTAATGGAGCTTCTCGATATTCTCGCCGGGGCGCCGTTCTGGATTGCGGTGCTGCGCGTGGCCACGCCGCTGATCTTCGGCACGCTGGGCGTGCTGCTGTGCGAACGTGCGGGCGTGCTCAACCTCGGCATCGAAGGGATCATGGTGGCCGGCGCGTTTTCCGGCTGGCTGGCCGTCTACCACGGCGCGCCGCTGTGGGGCGGCGTGGGCGCGGCGGCGGCAGTGGGCCTGGCTTTCGGCCTGCTGCACGGATGGCTGACGGTGTCGATGGCGCTGTCGCAGCACGTGGCGGGGCTCGGCGTGACGATGCTGGCGACGAGCCTCTCCTACTATGCGTACCGCCTTGGCTTCTCACAGGTCTCGACGCCGCCGACGATCACGCCGTTCGCGCCGATGACAGCGTGGCAGCACGTGCCGCTGATCGGCCCCGTGATGGCGGGCGAAACCGCGCTGACGCTGCTGGCGTTACTGATGGCGCCGATCATCGCCTGGCTGCTCTATCGCACCCCGCTGGGGCTGGCCGTGCGCATGGTCGGCGAGAATCCGGCGGCGGCCGAAGGGCAGGGCATTCGCGTGGGTGCCATACGCATCGGGGCGATCATGGCCGGCTCCGCCTTGATGGCGGTGGGCGGCGCCTTCCTGACGTTGTCCGCGTTCAACGCGTTCTTCTTCAACATGATCAACGGCCGGGGCTGGATCTGCGTGGCGCTGGTCGTCTTTGCGTCCTGGCGGCCGGGGCGCGCGTTGCTGGGCGCGCTGCTGTTTGCCGCATTCGACGCCTTGCAGTTGCGGCTCCAGCAGGGCGGCGTCAGCTTGCCCGGCCTGCCGGCGCTGCCCTATCAGGTCTACCTGATGCTGCCGTATGTGCTGTCGATCCTGGCGCTGGTGCTGGTGGCGCGCCGCGCGGCGTATCCGCAGGCGCTGATGAAGCCCTATCGCAAGGGCGAGCGCTGATTTCTTTTCTTTACGAGACCTCTCATGTTCGACCTTATCCTGCGCCACTGCACATTGCCCGACGGACGCACCGACATCGACATCGGCATTGCCGACGGCAGGATCGCCGCGCTGGAGCCACGCCTTGCCGCCACCGGCGGCGAGGAAATCGACGCCGCGGGCCAGCTGGTGACGCCGCCGTTTGTCGACGCGCACTTTCACATGGACTCCACGCTGTCGTACGGCCTGCCGCGCGTGAACCAGTCGGGGACGTTGCTGGAGGGGATTGCGCTGTGGGGCGAGCTCAAGCCGTTGCTGACACAGGATGCACTGGTGGAGCGCGCGCTGGCCTATTGCGACTGGGCGGTGGCCAAGGGGCTGCTGGCGATCCGGTCGCACGTGGATATCTGCGATCCGCGCCTGCTGGCCACCGAGGCGCTGCTGCATGTCCGCGAGCGCGTGAAGCCGTATCTGGACTTGCAACTGGTGGCGTTTCCGCAGGACGGGGTGCTGCGATCCCCGGGCGCGCTGGAGAACCTGCGCCGGGCGCTCGATATGGGCGTCGACGTGGTCGGCGGGATTCCGCACTTCGAGCGGACGATGGCGGACGGCGCGGCGTCGGTGAAGCTGCTCTGCGAGGAAGCGGCCGCGCGCGGCCTGCGCGTGGATATGCATTGCGACGAGAGCGACGATCCGATGTCGCGGCACATCGAGACGCTGGCGAGTGAATCGGTGCGGCTGGGGCTGCAAGGCCGCGTGACGGGGTCTCACCTGACATCGATGCATTCGATGGACAACTACTACGTGTCCAAGCTGCTGCCGCTGATGCGTGAGGCTGGGGTGGCGGCCATCGCCAATCCGCTGATTAACATCACGTTGCAGGGGCGGCACGATACGTATCCCAGGCGGCGTGGCATGACGCGTGTGCCGGAGATGCTGGCGGCGGGCATTCCGGTGGCGTTCGGGCATGACTGCGTGATGGACCCGTGGTACAGCCTGGGCACGGGGGACATGCTTGAGGTGGCGCACATGGGCCTGCACGTCGGCCAGATGACGGGGCAGGACGCGATGCGTGCGTGCTTTGCTGCGGTGACGGAGACGCCGGCGGCGATTCTCGGGCTGGAAGGGTATGGCGTGGCGCCGGGCTGCCGGGCCGACCTGGTGCTGCTGCAGGCGCGCGATCCGGTGGAGGCGATCCGTTTGCGGGCGACGCGCCTGATGGTGCTGCGCGCGGGCAAGGTCGTGGCGCGCACGCCTGCGACGACGGCGGTGTTGTCGCTGGAGGGGCGGCCATCGCAAGTGGATTTCCAGTTGCGTCGCGGTGGGTGACGAGCGCGGAGCGCGCGTGGCGTTCGGATTTTTTAGGGCAGGGTGTTGACAGCCATCGAGCGTGTCAGCATAATTGCGTTCTTCGCATCGCAGCAGCAATGCAGCGAGACGAAGCCCAGATGGCGGAATTGGTAGACGCACTAGGTTCAGGTCCTAGCGGTGGCAACACTGTGGAGGTTCGAGTCCTCTTCTGGGCACCATATTCAAGGCCCCGCGCAAGCGGGGCCTTTTCATTTGTCAGCCCAGAAAGGAAAGCCCTGAGGGCTTTCCGCGAGGACGAGAAAAGGTTGCGCTTGCAAGCGCAACCCGGGGTCGCGCGTGGGTGACCGAGTCCTCTTCTGGGCACCATATTCAAGGCCCCGCGCAAGCGGGGCCTTTTCATTTCTACTTGCCGACAGGCAGGAGCGCCCCCGCTCTTTCAGGTCGCCGCTGCCGCGGGCATCTTGCCCGACGTGCCTTCGCCCGACATGCCCGGCGCGTGCCGGACGCAATTGCGTCCGTCCGACTTCGCCTGGTACAGCGCTGCATCGGCTGCGGCAAACAGCGCGTCCCAGTGCCGTTGCCCTCGCGGGCCCATCGCCACGCCAAAGCTTGCCGTGACCTCGAGCCTCGCGCCGCCAGACAGCCGGATCGTGTGCGCGGCAATGGTCAGTCTCAGTGTCTCCGCCAGCGCCAGCGCGCGCGCGCCGTGCGTCGCCGGCATCAGGATCGCGAATTCCTCACCGCCGAAACGCGCAGGCACGTCCGGTGCGGACACGTGCGAGCGGATCAGGTCCGCGATATCGCGCAGCACGGCGTCGCCAGCCGGATGGCCGAACCGGTCATTGATCCGCTTGAAGTGATCCAGATCCATCAAGATCAGGCAGACCGACTCACGCACGCGCTGGGCATTCGCCTCATCCGCAAACAGGTCGTCCGCGTCGTCGATCTGGCCGAATCCCGCATAGCTCGCATTCAGCATCGTGGTCGGTGCGTCGCGCAGGTGTCCCGCCATGAGTTCCAGCGCGCGGCGGTTCAGCAGGCCGGTCAGGCCGTCCGTGCGCGCCTGGTGTTCCAGCTCCTCCGTCATCGTGGCGCGCTCGCGCAGCTTGCGGCGCAGGATGTCGAGCGCATCGAAGAGCCGGCGCAGCTCGCCGGCCTGGCGGGCGTTTTCGGGCATCGCGGCAAAGGCCGGCGGGGCGCGTTCCTCGGCCAGCGCAATCACCTCGTCGCGCGCCGCCAGCAGCGGGCGGAACAGCGATCGCTGGGCAAACAGCATCAATTGCGCCAGCACCGCGAGGATCAGCGCTGCCGCACCGCCGGCCGCCAGCAGCACGCGCAATGCGCTGTCGCGGCTGGCATCGAAATGCCGGATCACATCGTCCAGGAAGGTCTTGCGCAGACGTTCCAGCGGTTCCAGCGTCGGCACGTAACGGTTGGTCAGTTCCGTGGGGGTCATCGAATAGTGCCCGCCGACGCGGCCCTGGGCGACCAGGCTGTCGACCATCTGCAGTCCCTGGCCGAAGAAGCGGCGATCGGCATCGGCGTAGGCTTCGCGCAGCGCGGGCGCGTCGCCGTAAAGGCTGTAGGCGGCGCCCGTCAGCTGCCAGAGCTCCAGCAGCCGGCCGCGCGTACGGTTGAAGTCGACGAGCGTGCCGAGCGGCAACGACTGCCGCGCGGCAATCGGCGCGATGATGTTGGAGGCGATGCGGCCGCCGTATTCGCGCAGGTCTCCCAGCATGCGGCCCGTGATGGCTGGCGCGGCCAGTCCGGCGTTGCAGCTGGAAAGCTTCTTCACCTGCCAGCTGATTGCAGGTTGCAAGGTATCCACGACCTCGAACATGCCTTCGATGGCGTGCTGGATGTCTTCGAGCTGGCGCTGGGGGAGGGGCAGGGCGCTCAGGCGGTCGATCTCGGCGCGGGCGCGCGTCAGCCGCTCGCGCACGCGGTCGATCATCAGTGGGGGCACCGGGTGTGCGTGCAGCCAGAACGGTGCCGGGGGCGGATCGGTCAGGCGGGCCAGGGCGGCGTCGCTGCGCGCGCGGAACCGGTTCAGCCGCTCGCGGGCCGGGCTGTCCGGCGACAAGCCCTCGCCCATGACGCTGTTGGCGGGACCCCGCTCGGCGGACAGCACGTTGGCGGCGTCCAGCAATTCACGGTATCCGGCGATGTCGTACAAGTTCTGGCGGGCCGTGGCGAAATCGCTATAGGAGCGCGCCATCAGCATGCCGGCCAGGCCAGTCGCGCAGAATGCGGCCACGGCGGCGCCCGCGCCCAGCTTGCGGCGCAGGCTCGGGCCAAACTGGCCCGGCAAGCCGTGTCTTGCTGCGCGCCGCCGCAGGGTCGGCCAGCCGGGCATCGGGATCTCCAGATAGAAATGTCTCGGGGCGGATGCTAACGAAGCAGCAACGCTTTGCATAGTCAGACAATTGCCGTTGCGCGCATGCCTAAATTGTCTGCTTGCTTGTACGATCTCTGCGGGTTTCGTCCTGCGCGAGACCTCACATTCCAGGTAACCATCGACCGATGTTTGACCTATTCTCAAACTGATCGGGCAAGGTTGAGAACGCCCGACGAGGTGGTTGCCATGTCCGTGCTGAAGCTGTACGGGAGAGAGGAGAGGGCCGGGAGCCATCCCGGATGGGGACGCTGTGTTGCCGCGGACCCAGGCCACCATCCTGTTCTCCACTGGTGTTTTCTGCTTGCGCTGCTGGCCAGCGCCGCCGCTCACGCGGACTTTGCGAGCGGGCCACCCGGCGACGAAGGGCCGCGAGTCTGGGTAACCGTGGAACCCGAGGAGCCCGCAGCGCCGCCGGTGGCCGCGGAGCCCCCGGTGTCCGCAACGCCCACGGTATCCGAAGTGCCCCCGGTGTCCGCCACATCCCCGACTCCAGCCGCGATTCCCGAGACGCCGTCGATGGTGCCGCCACGCATGATCAGCGAGGACGAAAACCCGGATCTGCCCGTCCCCGTGCACGCATCGCTGCCGCCAAGATCGGCACCGGACGCCGACCATGACACGCACCCGCTGAGCGGCATCGACCGTGAGGTCGTCTCATTCCGCGAAGGCCCGCGTCGCCCATTGCTACATCTCGACGATGTTGCCACGGCCACCGGATTTGTCGATAGCCGCGTGCGCAGCATGGCGCTGGCGCTGGACACGCCCCTGTCGCGCAATGCCAATGGGCTGACTTTGCAGTCGCGCGTGGAAATGGCGTATCGCCCCGGACTGTCACCGGTGCCGGGCAACTGGGATGCGCCACCCGGAGAGGCCAATGCCACCGGCCTGGCGGTGCGGCTGTACGGCTCCAAGCCAACGCGGCTGAACGGGGTGTATCCCTTCGTCGAGGCCGACTGGTGGCAGGACAATCGCGCGCGGACCATCAATATCAATGGCACCCGGATCGATACCGACGTGCTGCGCGGCCTGCTGTCGTTCAACATCGGCGCGCACAGCAATTCGACGACCGGCCTGAAGTTGTGGGTCAAGGCGCGAGGCGGGAAAAATGCAGGCGGCACGCTGGGCGCGCGCTACAGGTGGTAGCGCTGGCGGGGCTGCGGTGCACAGAGGGGAAGAATTTTCACGAAACGCTTGCACGCGAGGCGAATTGCGATACAATTGCGGCCTCGCGTGCGGCTGTAGCTCAGTTGGATAGAGTACTTGGCTACGAACCAAGGGGTCGTGGGTTCGAATCCTGCCAGCCGCGCCATCTATAAAAAGGGAAAGGGCTTCCGGAAACGGAAGCCCTTTTTCTTTGTGCCCGCTCTTTGCGCTTCCTCCCTGCGCTGCCCCTTCCCGCTTCCCCTCGATTTCCCATCGCGGCTCCCGTCGTCCTGCCCCCGCCGGTCTCTTTGCTGCTCCCGTCGCGCCCCCCGTGTTTTCCGTCGCCGATGGGGTTACATGGATCGATCAGTCGGCTTGCGGATGACATATCTGCGGCGCCGCGCATCCTCCGTCACGCCGATCCATACCCGTGGTCCTCGCGTCATGTAACGCCGGGGACGCTTTGCGCCCGGCCGTGGCCAGCTTCCGGTTCTGCCGCCGGCGCTGTGGAATGTCCCGGAAGTTCAGTGATTGTGTACGTTTCCCCCCAATTTGCAGACACGAATCATTGACAGTGCCAGACCCACAGCGCCATCATTCGTTCGGAACAGATGCGCCTCCGGGGCTACACAAATACCGCCCTGCAGTCCCCCGGAAGGGTCGCCAGCCTAAGGGAACGGGGTCATGAATCCATCGATACGCCAACTGGCAAGCGTCCTCTCGCTTGCCGTCCTGCTGTCCGCTTGCTCGTCCACGTCCGAGCCTGTCGTCACCGAAACCCCGGCTGCCGAACAGCCCTCCGACCAGGCCATGAAGGCCCTGTCGGCTGAGGTCTTCACGTACGGCTATCCGCTCGTGCTGATGGATGTGACGCGCGAGGTGATGACGGCAAAGGTGCCGCCCAACACGTTCGTCCACAAGCGAACCTTCCCTGATCCGACCTATACCGACGTTGTCAGCCCCAATGCGGATACCTTGTATTCGTCCGCGTGGATCGACGTGTCGAAGGAGCCGGTCGTGCTGTCCCTGCCCGACACCAGCGGCCGCTATTACCTGATGCCGGTGATGGATGCGTGGACCAATGTGATTGCGTCGCCGGGCAAGCGCACCACGGGCACCAAACGGGTCGCCTTTGCGATTGTCGGTCCGGACTGGCAGGGCACGCTGCCCAAGGGCGTCAAGGAGATTCGCTCGCCGACCGCGCTCGCGTGGGTGATCGGGCGGACGCAAGCCAACGGCAGGCAGGACTTTCCGGTCGTGCATCGGCTGCAGGACCAATACCGGTTGATTCCGTTGTCGATCTGGCAGAAGGGCGGCCGCATGGCGCCGCCGCCGCTGCCGCCGCGTGTCGCCCTGATCGATACCCAGACGCCGCCGGTGGAGCAGGTGGCGGCGATGGATGCGCAGGCGTTCTTCAGCCGGCTGTCCGCGCTGTTGCCAGAGAATCCGCCGGCGCCCGAAGATGCCGCGATGGTGGAGAAGATGAAGCGGATGGGCGTGAAGCCCGGGGAGCCGTTCAAGACCACGGTGCTCGAACCGTCCACGGCCCGCGCGGTGCAGGAGGGCGCCACGGCGGCGCTGGCCGGCATTACCGCCAACGCCCGCAAGGGCGCCGCCGGCAGCACGGGCTGGCGCATGCAGCGCGACCTCGGCACGTATGGCGTCGACTACGGCAAGCGTGCCGCCATCGCCATGGTCGGGCTGGGCGCGAACCTGCCCGAAGACGCGATCTATCCGTGGACGCGCGCCGATGCCACGGGCCGGCCGTTCGACGGTGGCAGCCGCTACGTGCTGCACTTCGACAAGGGCCAGCTCCCGCCGGTCAAGGCGTTCTGGTCGCTGACGATGTACAACGACAAGCATGCGTTCGTCAGCAATCCGCTCCAGCGCTACACGATTGGCAGCCGCGACCGCCTGCGCTACAACCGCGACGGTTCGCTCGATATCTATATCCAGTACGATCGCCCGGCGCCCGATCAGATCGCCAACTGGCTGCCTGCGCCGCCCGAGGCATTCAGCCTGATGCTGCGCGCGTACTGGCCGGACCAGGTATTGCTGGATGGCAAGTGGACGCCGCCAGCGGTGCAGCGCGTGAACTGACTGCGTGAACTGAGCGCGCGGGCCGCGCGGGCAAACCGCGAGCCAGTGATGAGCCCTTCCTGACCGGAAGGGCTTTTTTCATGGTGCCGGGAGAATCGGAGGCGGCGCGGAGGTGGCCGCCGGATGTGCCCGCGAGAAACGGGCTCAAGAAACGGGCTCAAGAAACGGGCGCCGGATGTCGGCGCCCATTGCCTCAGAACCTGACCTTCACCCCCGCATAGAACGCGCGGCCCACGCCCGGGTAGAACACGGACGTATTGGCCGTGCGCGCATCCGCCACGGTGCTGAAGTCGCTGATGTAGCGCTTGTCGGCAAGGTTGCGGGCGTCGAGGAAGAGCGTCACGCCGCGCTGGAACTCATAGCTTGCCTGCATCCCGAACAGCACGTACGCCGGCACCTTCAGCGTGTTGGCGTAGTCCACGTACGCGCCAGTCGGCACCCAGTCGAGCGTGCCCGCCACGCGCAGCCCCGAGGCATGGCTGTAGGCCAGCGTGGTGCGCAGCACGTGCTGCGGCACGCCGGCGATGCGGTTGTTGCCGTAGACCGGATCGTTGTCGAAGCGGAAATCGCTGTAGTTCCACAGCTGCGATACGGTGACCTTGTCGCCGGACCGCGCCACGTCGCGCAGCACGTCGGCGCTGGCGCCCAGTTCCACCCCTTGCAGGATGGTCTTGTTGGCATTGAAGGTGGAGGCCGGCACGTCGGGGCTCACCGTGAATTGCAGCAGCTGGTCACGCACCAGCGACCGGTAGACGGTCAGGTCCCAGCCAAAGCGGTCCAGCTGGCCGCGCGTGCCGGCTTCCAGCGTCCAGCCGTGTTGCGCCGACAGCGGCACGAACTGGTTGGTCGTGCCGATGGTCTGGTTCAGGTCGGAGAAGTCCGGTACGTCGGCGCTGCGCGTGATGTCGACGAAGGCCTGCACATCCTTCCTCGGCTCCCACAGCACGCCGAACTTGGGGTTCACGCCGCTGTACGTGGTGCCATCGGATTTCGCGGTCGGGTTCGTCGGCAGGCCGCCGTAGTCCTGGTACTCGCGACGGTTGCGGTATGCCTTGGCGCCGGCCATCAGCGCCACGGTGGGCACCACGTAGAGGCGGTCCTCGAAGAAGGCCTCGTAGTTGTAGGCGTCCTGCCTCGAATTCAGCGTCTGCGCACCGCGGTCGCCGTTCACGTTGACGTACTGGCGCGCATCGTTGTTGCCGCCGAAGAAACGCAGCCCCGCGATCATCTGGTTGCGCAGGCCGCCGAGCGTGAAGTTGCCCGTGTAGCGCGGCGCGAAGCCGTAGGTCCAGCTATCCTGGTCGATCACCTGGAAGATCGGGTGATACAGGCTCTTGTGGATGACCCAGGTGGTGAAGTCGATCTGCCCGCTATCGAGCTTCACGCTGGTCACGTTGGCCAGCCGCTCGGTGCGCGTGTTGCGCGCCTGGTCGCCGGCCAGTGCGGTGGCCGAGGCCTTGCGCGGGTTGTTCAGCGCGTCGCTGAGCGACAGCGAACCCGGCAGCAACTGGTCGACGATGTACGCGCCGAAGTAGAACCGCGTCTCCACGCTCGGGCTGAAGCGGTAGCCGAAGTTGGTGTTGAGCTGCTCATACTGGCCGCGTTCGTGGGCGCGATAGCCTTCCGAATGGTTGACGCTGAGATTGGCCAGGAAGTCGAACGCGCCGATCTGGCGGGATACCTGTCCGCTCGCGCGGATCGTGCCAAAGCTGCCGCCGTCCACGCGCACCATGTTGCGGGCGTCGGCGGTCAGCGCGGTGGGCGTGGTGAAGTTGATCGCGCCACCGAGCGTGGTGGCGCCATAGGCCAGGCCGTTGCCGCCCTTGTAGACCTCGGCCGCGGACAGGCCGAGCGGGTCGATCTGGTAGTAGTCGCCGCTGCCATCGGCAAAGTTGGTCGGCACGCCGTCCTGGAGGATTTCCAGCCCGCGCGTGTGGAAGCCGCGCGCGATGCCCGAGCCGCGGATCGACAGCCGCAGTTCCTGACCATAGCGTTCCTCGACGTAAACACCCGGTGCATCCTTGAGCACATCGCGCAGATTGCTGGCGTAGGTGTTCGAGTACGACGCGGCATCGACAAAGCCGACCGAGCCGGCCGACTGATAGAGCGACCGGCGTTGCTGCGCGATGCCCGGCACGGTCAGCGATCCCTCGGCGGTGGCCGTGGCGGTGACGGTGGGTAGCGTGGGAACCGGCGTGTTGGCGTCCGTGGCGGCCGGGCTTGCGGATTGGGCCAGTGCCGCGCCCGTGAGGGCAGCCGCCGGCAGCACCGCGGCGCGGCGCCAGGTTTTGGCTCGTTTCATTCCTTCCTTGTGGTCGGGACTCACGCCCGCATGGCTGCGGGCGCTGTCTCGCTCTATCTTATGAGATGGACAGGAAGGATACGAACTTGGGTGCCCATGCGCCATGCGACACAGCAGCGCACCGCAGCGAGGGGACCGCGAGAAAGCGCCCGGTGAAGGCGCCCTGTGAAGGCGCCTTCGGGGGGCCCCTCGTTCAGATCGCGGCCTGTCCCGCGCAGGCCACGCCGCACGCAGCGGTGTGGACGTGCGTGGCCGGCGTGGCGGACACGTTGGCCGTGGCGGGGCGCTGCACGCGCTTCCACGTCACCGGGGCCTGCCCCGCGAGCTTGCCGCGCAACTGGCGCGCCGCGGTGACCATGTTGGCCAGAGCGGCTTCGGTCTCCGGCCAGCCACGCGTCTTCAGGCCGCAATCCGGGTTGACCCACAGCCGCTCGGGCGGGATGACCTCGCAGGCGCGCTCCAGCAGCCGCGTGACGGCGTCCACCGTTGGCACGCGCGGCGAGTGGATGTCGTAGACGCCCGGGCCAATCTCGTTCGGATAGTCGAAATCGCCAAACCCTTCCAGCAGTTCCATGGCCGATCGCGAGGTCTCGATCGTGATCACGTCCGCATCCATCGCCGCGATGGCCGGCAGGATGTCGTTGAACTCGGCATAGCACATATGCGTGTGGATCTGGGTCTGGTCGGCCACGCCGGCGGCCGACAGCCGGAACGCGTTCACCGCCCATTCCAGGTAGGCCGCCCAGTCCTCGCGGCGCAGCGGCAAGCCTTCGCGCAGCGCGGGCTCGTCGATCTGGATGACGCGGATGCCGGCCGATTCCAGGTCGCAGACCTCGTCGCGAATCGCCAGCGCCAGCTGGCGGGCCGTGGTGGCGCGCGGCTGGTCGTCGCGGACGAACGACCATTGCAGCATCGTCACCGGCCCGGTCAGCATGCCCTTCATCAGCTTGTCCGTCAGGGACTGGGCGTAGCGCGCGGTGTCCACGGTCATCGGCTCGGGACGGTAGACGTCGCCGTAGATCACCGGCGGCTTCACGCAGCGCGAGCCGTAGCTCTGGACCCAGCCGTTCTCCGTGAAGGCGTAGCCGCAGAGCTGTTCGCCGAAGTATTCCACCATGTCGTTGCGTTCGGCTTCGCCGTGCACCAGCACGTCCAGCCCCAGGGCTTCCTGCTTGCGCACGGCCAGTTCGATTTCCGCGCGGATCCGCTCGAGGTATTCCAGCGCGCCGATGTCACCGCGCTTGAAGGCGGCGCGCGTCTGGCGAATCGCGGCAGTCTGCGGGAACGAACCGATCGTGGTCGTCGGCAGGGCCGGCAGGTTCAGGGCCTCGCGCTGGCGATCGATGCGGATGTCGAAGGCGCTATCGCGGTCGGCCATGTCGGCCGTGACCGCGGCCAGCCGCTTCTGGACCTGCTGGTTGACGACACGGCTGGAGGTGCGGCGCGACTGGCGGGCGCTGTCGGATGCCGCCAGCTGGTCGGCCACGGCCGCCTCGCCCTCATTCAGCACGGTGGCCAGCGTGTGCAGCTCGTCGAGCTTCTCGGTGGCGAAGGCCAGCCAGGATTTCAGCTCGGGGTCGAGGCGCACCTCCGCATCGAGCGACACCGGCACGTGCAGCAGGGAGCAGGACGGCGCCAGCCAGAGCCGGTCGCCGAGCGCGGCATGCAGCGGCTTGAGCGTGTCGAGCACCGCGCGCAGGTCGGCCCGCCAGATATTGCGGCCGTCGATCACGCCGACGGACAGCACGGCATCGGCCGGCAGCACGTGTTGCCAGGCGGCCAGCTGCGCCGGGGCGCGGACGAGGTCGATGTGGAAACCCTGCACCGGCAACGCCGCGGCACGCGCGGCATGCGGTGCGGCCGTGTCGAAATAGGTGGCCAGCAGCAGCTTGACGCCCGCCTGGGCCAGCGCGGGATAGGCCTGGTCGTAGGCATCGAGCCATGCATCGTCCAGGTCCAGGCACAGCGCCGGTTCGTCGATCTGCACCCACTCGATGCCGCGCGCCTTCAGCGTGGCCAGGATGCGCTGGTAGGCCTGCACGACCTTCGGCAGCAGGCTCAGGCGATCGAAACCGGGTGCGTGGGACTTGGACAGCCACAGGTAGGTCACCGGTCCGATCAGTACCGGACGGGTCTGCAGGCCGAGTGCGAGGGCTTCGTCGATCTCGTCGAAGAACCACGCGGGGCCGCCATCGAAGGTGCTGTCCGCATCGAGCTCGGGGACGATGTAGTGGTAGTTCGTGTCGAACCACTTGGTCATTTCCATCGCCGGCTGGGCGGCGTTGCCCCGGGCCAGTTCGTAGTACTGCGCCAGCGTCAGCGCGGCGGCGTCGAAGCCAAAGCGCCGGGGCAGCGCGCCCAGCAAGGTGGTCAGTCCGAGCATCTGGTCATACCAGGCGAAATCCCCGGCGGCGACGGTGGCCAGCCCGGCGTCGGCCTGCAGTTGCCAGTGGCGGCGGCGCAGCGTGGCGCCGGTGTCGCGCAGCGCGACTTCAGAGGTTTCACCGCGCCAGAAGGCTTCCTGCGCGAATTTCAGTTCACGGCGCGCGCCGATGCGCGGAAAGCCGAGGGTGTGGGTGCGTGCCATCTGTTGCTCCGATCGAGTCTGTCTGTCTGGCGCACAGTGTCGATTCCCACGTAGAATGAATCAAGCGACATGTTTTAAACAATGTATGAATTTTATTCAAGTGACTCCATGATCGAGGTTCGCCATTTCCGCTCCCTCGTGGCCATTGCCGAATCGGGCAAGCTGGCCACGGCGGCCGAGCGCGTACACGTCAGCCAGTCCGCGCTGTCCCACCAGATCAAGGCCATCGAGGCGCACTACGGCATGGCGTTGTTCGATCGCACCCGGCAGGGGCTGCGCTTCACGCCGGCCGGCGAGCGGCTGCTGGCGCTGGCGCGGGAAGCCCTGGCCGCGATCAGCGCCGCCGAGCGCGACCTGCTGCGATTGAAGGGCGACACGCGCGGCGAGCTGCGCGTGGTGCTGGAGTGCCACACCTGCTTTGACTGGCTGATGCCGGTGATGGATGAATTCCGGCGCCGCTGGCCGGAGGTGGAGGTAGATCTGGTGGCGGGCTTCCATGCCGATCCGCTGGCGCTGCTGACCAACGGCCGCGCGGACATGGTGATCGGCTCGAAACCGCCGGGCAAGCGCGGGCTGGAGGTGGCGCCGCTGTTCCGCTTCGAGATCCTGGCGGTTATCGCCAACGAGCATCGGCTGCGCAACAAGCGACGGATCGAGGCCGCGGACCTGGCCGGGGAAACGCTGATCACCTATCCGGTGCCCGAGCAGCGGATCGACCTGATCCGTGAAGTGCTGGAACCGGCCGGCATCCACCTGCAACGACGCACGGCGGAACTGACGGTGGCCGTTCTCCAGCTGGTGGCCAGCCGCCGTGGCGTGGCGGCGCTACCCAACTGGGGCGTGAAGAACTACGTCGATCACGACTACGTGCTGGCCAAGCGCATCGGGGCAAAAGGGCTCTGGAGCGAACTCTATGCGGTCGTGCCGGCCGCGATCTCGGAGCGGCCTTATGTGGCCGATTTCGTGTCGATCGTGCGCGATATCTGCGCGGCGGAACTCGACGGGATCGAGCTGCTGGCGCCGGCGGCCTAGCCGCATTGGCGAGGGCGAGCCGGCCAGCGCAGGGCGGCCGGATCGCAACGGGCGCCGGATGAGGGCACTTCAGGCGTGCAGGGCAAGCGGTTCGGCGAGCGTCGGCACCCCCACGCCGTCCAGCGCATCCAGGCCCTCGACGTCATCGGAGAATTCCACGTCGACGATCTCGACTTGCACGCCGTGGCCGACCCGGCGCACGAACACGTGAAGCAACTCGGGCATCGGCGCCTCGGCCAGCAGCCGCACGGCATGGCCGCCTTGCGCGTCGACATGCAGTTGTCGCAACGACAGCCCGGTGCGGCGGGCATTGGCGAGCACCCATTCCAGACTGCCGAAGACGTCCGTACGGTCCAGGCGGAGGGCGATCTGAAGAGAGGGCAGCGACATGGCAGAGGTCCGGAAGTGATTCGCGAGAGGTCCGGTAAATTTACCAGCCAACCGCCAAAATGAGCTTCTGAATTTTCTTCATGTGAAGGCTGAATGGAGATGAAATCTCTGTTTGATGTAGAGTCTTGGGGAGATTGTTCTTCAGAGGAGGTCGCGCGGTGCCCAATGTACCCAAACTCGATGAGATCGATCGCCGCATCCTGCGCGAACTGCGCCGGGACGGCCGGATCTCCAATGCAAAGCTGGCCGAACTGGTCGGCCTGTCTGCTACGCCGTGCTGGAACCGGGTGCGGGCGCTGGAAGAGGCGGGGGTGATCGAGAGCTATGCCGCGCTGCTGAACCAGAAGGCACTGGGCCTGCCGGATACGGTGCTGATCGAGGTCACGCTCGACCGGCACGACGACGACATGCTCCATCGCTTTGGCGAGGCGCTGGCGGAACTGCCCGAAGTGCTGGAGGCGCACCTGCTCACGGGCGAATACGACTATCTGATCAAGGTGGCGGTGGCCGGCACGGAAGGGTACGAGGAGTTCCTGCGCCACAAGCTCTACAAGCTGCCGGGGCTGCGGCACAGTCATTCCACGTTTGTCCTCCGCACGCTCAAGCGAGAACCTTCCGTCCAACCCTAGAGGTCGTTTCACAAAGATCCTGGCGTCGCCGCGCGGCCTTGCGGCCGCCCGACCGCTCAGCGCGCGGCCAGCCTGCCCAGCCTCGGCGCCAGCGCCGTGGTGACCACGCCCAGGCCGATCAGGGCCAGCCCGATCGACAGGTCCGCCGAGATCCGCTCGTGCCAGGCCGCGGCCGACAGGACCAGACCGATCAGCGGCACGCCGAGCATCGCAATCGAGGTGGCTGCCGGCGGCAGGGACTGCGTGACGTTGAGCACCACGATAAAGGTCAGTGCCGTGGCCAGCGGGCCGGTATAGAGAATCACGGCCCAGATATCGGCGATCGCGGCGAGGTCCGGCGCGCCATCGCGGAACAGCGCCAGCAGGACCAGCGGCACCGTCGCCACCGCGCATTCCCAGGGAATCATCTCCGCGCCGAGCCGGACGGACCGGTTGGCGCGCAACTGGATGATGCTGACCGACCACGCCAGCGAGGCGCCGAGCAGCATCGTCAGTCCCATCACGGTGTGCCACTGCCAGTCGCCCAGCGCGGGCGCGACGATGACGGCGATGCCCGCGTAGCTGAAGGCCGTCGCCAGCCATTGCAGGCGCGACGGGCGCTCGCCCAGCACCAGCGACGACAACGGAATGACCCAGACTGCCGTGGCGTAGGCCACCACCGACGCGCGGCCCGGCGCCACATACTGCAGCGCCCACAGGGCCAGCGCCGTGAATGCCGCCATCTGCAGCAGCCCCACGCCGATCACCAGCGGCCATTCTTGTCGCGTTGGCAGACGCAGCCGGCGCACGGCGCCCAGCACGACCACGCTGATCAGCGCCGCCGAGCCAAAGCGGCAGGCGGCAAACCACAGCGGGCTGACATGCGCGAGGCCCAGCTTCATGACTGGCCAGTTGCCGCCCCAGATGATGACGGCGCCGATCAGCGGCAGGAACTTCTTGATACCGGCGAGGGAGGCCGCGCCGGCGGGAGCTTGGACTGACATCGGGTGAGGCTTGAGATCGTTGTTTTGCGCGATCGGGCAAGTGCCGGATCGGATGCGGAAAGTCTACGGGGCATTGCGCCGCAGCATTGACCGGATCGCCCTGCAAGGGTCCGCGATTGCGGCATAGAATGCTGGCTTCAGCCCTAACGAAAGCGCAACATGCTGGACATCGATCTCGACGCCACAGACATCCGGATCCTGAGCGAATTGCAGCGGGACGGCAGCCTGACCAATGTGGAACTGGCAAGCCGCGTCAATCTCTCCCCGTCGCCATGCCTGGCGCGGGTCAAGCAGCTCGAAAAAATGGGGGTTATCTCCCGCAAGGTGACGCTGCTCGATGCGCGTCGGCTGGGGCTGAAGGTCGTGGTGTTTATTTCGATCTCGCTCGACAAGCAGCGCCGCGAGACCCTCGACGAATTCGAGCGCCGCGTGGGCGCGCTGCCGCAGGTGATGGAGTGCTACCTGATGTCGGGCGATGCCGACTACCTGCTGCGCGTGGTCGTGCCGGACGTGGAGGCGCTGGAGCGGCTGATCATCGACCAGATCACGCGCATTCCCGGGGTGTCCAATATCCGTTCGAGCTTCGCGCTCAAGCAGGTGCTGTACAGCACCGCACTGCCACTGGGCTGATTTCGGGCCGCGTTCCCGGCTGGATTCCCGACCGGACAACCGACGGATGCGCCAGCGCGTCCGGAACGTTCGCAGTATTCTCGCCCTCTGGCACGGGCCGGCGTCGCGCACGGCCTGCGGAAGACATCGCAAGGAGAAGACAGCATGGATCTGGGACTCGGCAATAAGGTGGCGATCATTACGGGTGGATCGCAGGGCATCGGCAAGGCGGCGGCCGAGCGGCTGGCGGCGGAAGGCGCGGCGGTGGTGATCGCGGCGCGCGGCATGGCGCGGCTGGAGGAGGTGGCGGCGGAAATCCGCGCCCAGGGCGGGCGAGCGCTGCCGGTGCAGGCCGATGTGAGCCGCGCCGAGGACTGCGTGAAACTGGTGGCGGCCGCCGTCGAGACCTTCGGCCGAGTCGATATCCTCGTCAACAACGCCGGCACCTCCGCCACGGGCGATTTCGAGTCCACGCCCGATGAAGTCTGGCAGGCCGACTTCGACCTCAAGCTGTTTTCCGCCATCCGCCTGTCGCGCCTGTCGATCCCGCACATGCGCCGCCAGGGCGGCGGCCGCATCATCAACATCACCAACATTGGCGCCAAGCAGCCGCGCGCCAAGTCGATGCCGACCACCGTGACGCGGGCCGCCGGTCTGGCGTTCACCAAGGCCTTGTCCAAGGAATTCGCGCCGGAGCAGATCCTGGTGAACACGATCTGCATCGGCCTGGTGCGCGCGGGGCAGCACGAGACCAAGGCCGCGCGTACCGGCGTCGACGTCGAGGATCTCTACGTGAAGCTGGGCAAGGACATCCCGCTCGGCCGCGTGGGGCAGGCCGAGGAGGTGGCCAATGCCATTACGTTCCTGGCGTCTGACGCGGCCAGCTATATCACCGGGACCAGCATCAACCTCGACGGTGGCACATCGGGCGTGCTCTAAGCGGCTACGTTCCTGCCGGCAGGCTTATGGCTGGGGTGCCTGGGTGCGCTGGCCAGGCGCGCCCGCCGCAGGTCAGGAGCATTCCAGCCGCACCGCTGTATCGTAGAAGCCGATCCAGCGCGTGATCTTTTCGTTCTCGACGGTAAAGACGTGCGCCCATTCGAGCGTGTAGGTCTTTCCGGTCTGGCGCACCACGCCCTCCACGATCCCCAGCACCGTGATGTCCTTGCCGTTGGCGGCTTCGATGATCTCGATGTCGTCGAATCGCTTGATGTCGTCGTCGGCCGCCATGTGCTCGAACACGTTCGCGATATCGGCGAGCGAGTTGCGCTCCCCGGCGTAGCGGATGTGGCGCGGCTGGCCAACCATCTTCCAGCGGACATCCGGGGACAGGACGGCAAGCACGGCCGGGATGTCCTGCCTGCGATAGGCGGCGTAGGTGCCCTTCACGATCTCAATCGGCGTTGCCATGACGGAGTCTCCCTGATGGTGTTGTGTGTGGGGGGTGCTGATCTTCTGGCGCGGCTTGCCCGGCCGCTCGGTCCACCGTAGGGCGCGGCGGCAGGCCATGCAAGCCGACCAGGCGGGCTGGCACACATTGCGACACAACGTGCAGTGAATGACACATGGAACGCCTGTATCATCGGCGGTTTTGGTGTCCCGACGGTTGTCCCTGTCGCCGGTTTCACCTTGGCCCGATCCTCTCGTTATCCTCTCGTCGCCATGAATCCAACCTCGATCTTCTTCGCCCAGGCCTGCCTGGTCGTGGGCACGCCGCTCATTCTGTGGCGCAGTTTGCGAATGGGAGGCATCGTGCCGCTGGTGGTCATGCAGATCGTCGGCGGCATCCTGCTGGGGCCGTCGCTGCTGGGTGCGCTCTGGCCGGAGAACTGGCATGCGTTGTTCGGCGCGCCAAAGCTGGCCGCGCTGTCCGGGCTGCAATGGCTGGCCGTGGTGCTGTTCGCGTTCCTGTCGGGCCTGCACATCGGCGGGGGCGAGGCGCAGGGCCTGCGGCGCATCGCGATCAGCGCGGCCATCGGCTGCGTCATGCTGCCCTTCGTGTTGGGCGTGGGCGCCGGCTTTGCACTGGGCCACTTCCGCCCGACGTTGCTCGGCGAATCCGCGACCCTGTGGCAGTTTGCGATTGCTGTGGGGGTGTCCATGGCCGTCACCGCGCTGCCGGTGCTCGGCGCCATCCTGCGGGAGATGCAGTTGAGCGATTCCACGGCCGGCCGGCTGGCGGTCGCCTGCGCGGCATTCAGCGATGCGGCCATCTGGATCGTGTTGTCCTGCATCCTTGCCAGCGCCGGCCAGGCAGCTGGGCAAGATCCGCTGCGGCTGGTGCTTTGCGGTGCCGCCTACGTCGCCGTCATGTTCGCCATCGTACGGCCGCTGCTGGCGGCATGGCTGCCCCGGCTGCGTGGCGCGGATGCGCGGCTGGCCGCGGTGGTCGTGCTGATCTTTGCCTCGGCCTGCGCGTCCGAGCTGATCGGCCTGCACTACATCCTCGGTGGCTTCCTGGCGGGCGTGGTGCTGCCGCGCAGCGCCGCCGCCGATATCGGCCGGCAGCTGGAACCGACCACGGTGGTCGTGCTGATGCCGTTCTTCTTCCTGATGACGGGGCTGCGCACGGACCTGACGACGGCAGGCGGCGATGCGCTGGTGGTCTTCGTGGTGGCGACCGTGGTGGCCGTGGTCGGCAAGATGGCCGGCACCGCGCTGCCTGCGCGGCTGGCCGGGCTGGGTCGGCGCGATGCCTGGACCCTCGGGGCGCTGGCGCAGACCAAGGGACTGATGGAGGTGGTGGTGCTGGCGATCCTGCTGGAAAACAAGCTGATCGGCACGGCGGCGTTCTCGGGCCTGCTGCTGATGGCATTGGCCACGACGGTCGTGGCCAAGCCGCTGACGCTGGCAGCCCTGCGGATGAAAGCCGACTAGAGGTCGTCCGGCTCCCGATTCCGGGTCAGGCTAGCCGGCTGCGTATCGCCGCCCGCAGCGCGGGCAACAGTTCCGCCTCGAACCACGGATGCTTGCGCATCCATCCCACCACGCGCCATGACGGATGCGGCAGCGGAAAGACCGCCGATCCGAAATCGCGGAAATTCTGCACAGCTGCCGTCATCGAATCCCGGGCCTCCTTCGGCAGGTACCGCGCTTGCGCGTAGGTGCCGACCAGCAATGTCAGGCGATCCGCCGGCAACTGGTCGAGCACGCGCTGGTGCCACAGCGGCGCGCACTCGGGGCGGGGCGGCAGGTCGCCGCTCTTGCCCTTGCCGGGGTAGCAGAATCCCATCGGCATCAGGGCGACGCGCGCCGGATCGTAGAACTCGTCGGGGGTGAGGCCGGTCCAGTCGCGGAGGCGGTCGCCGCTTGGGTCATCGAACGGAACGCCGCTGGCGTGCACGCGCGATCCGGGTGCCTGGCCGATGATCAGGATGCGCGACGTGGCGCTGAATTGCACGATCGGACGCGGGCCGGCGGCAAGTTGGGGAGCGCAGCGGGTACAAGCGGCAATCTCGCGCTGGAGGGCGTTGACGACACCCTCCGCGCCGTGGGGTAACTGCATGGTCTGCCAGCGAAGTTTGTGGGGCATGCGTATATTACTGGGCGATGCGCCGGCCGTGCCGCCGGCGGGCCGAACGAAAGGATTTGACGTATGACGACGAAAACCGAAACCGCCATCCTGGCGGGTGGCTGCTTCTGGGGCATGCAGGACCTGCTGCGCCGCTATCCCGGCGTGCTGTCCACGCGCGTGGGCTATAGCGGCGGCGATGTGCCCAATGCCACATACCGCAACCATGGCACCCACGCGGAAGCGCTCGAGATCGTTTTCGATCCGGCCAGGATCAGCTTCCGCCAGATCCTGGAGTTCTTCTTCCAGATCCACGATCCGACCACCCGGAATCGCCAGGGCAACGATATCGGCACCAGCTATCGCTCGGCGATTTTCTATGCCGACGAAGAGCAGAAGCGCGTCGCCGAGGAAACCGTGGCCGATGTCGACGCGTCCGACCTCTGGCCGGGCAAGGTGGTGACGGAGATCGCGCCCGTGGGCCCGTTCTGGGAGGCGGAGCCCGAACATCAGGACTATCTGGAGCGCTATCCCAACGGCTACACCTGCCATTTCGTGCGGCCCAACTGGAAGCTGCCGTCGCGCGGGTGATGGCTCGGGCACTCGGCGCCATGCCCGGGCGCCGGGGTGCCGTCATCGTGACATGACAGGGCGGTTCCTATAATCGTTCGCGGTGCCGCGCGCGCCTGCGCGCGGCGTTCTGCCGCCGCTTCGTCGCGACGTCGGGCTGACCGAGTCAGACAGTCCGACAGTCCGATGAGTCCGACGCAATCAGCGTATTGCGGCGATTGCGGCGACTTCCGCTGCGCCGATGCAGCGTGCGCGAGGAACATCATGTCCGATACCGATATCGCCACCGAATCCCCGGAGCTCTTCGACGCCATCCTGATCGGCACCGGCCAGGCGGCGCCGTCGCTGGCCAACCGGCTGACCTCGGCCGGCATGACCGTCGCGGTTGTTGAGCGCGCCCTCGTGGGCGGCACCTGCGTCAATGTCGGCTGCACGCCGACCAAGGCGATGGTGGCCAGCGCCTATGCCGCCCGCATGGCGGCGCGGGGTGCGGAGTACGGCGTGATGCTGCCGGGGCCGGCGCGGATCGACATGGCGAAGATCTCCGCGCGCGTGGCGGGCATCACGGGTGCCAGCCGATCGGGGCTGGAGCGCTGGATGGGCGGCATGCGTGGCTGCACGTTGATTCGCGGCCATGCGCGTCTCGAAAGCCCCCGGACGGTCCGCGTGGGCAATCGCCTGTTGCGGGCGGACAAGATCTTTCTGAATGTCGGCGGCCGCGCACTGGCGCCGGATAGCATCAAGGGACTCGCCGACGTCCCATACCTGACCAACACCAATATGGTGGCGATGGATGAGGTGCCGGAGCACCTCGTCGTCATCGGTGGCAGCTATGTGGGACTGGAGTTCGCGCAGGTGTTTCGCCGCCTGGGCGCCAGGGTGACGGTGGTCGAGCGCGGTTCGCACCTGATTTCTCGCGAGGACGCCGAGGTGTCGCTACAGGTCCGCGAGATCCTCGAGAAGGAAGACATCGTGATCCGGTGCGGGGCCGAGTGTATCCAGTTGCATCGACATGCCGAAGGCGTGGCGGTTGGCGTGGACTGCGCATCGGGCGACCCACAGATCGTCGGCAGCCATGTGCTGATGGCCGTGGGACGGCGACCGAACACCGATGACCTCGGCCTCGACAAGGCCGGGGTCTCCATGGACGCGCACGGCTACATCAACGTGGACGACCAGTTGCGGACCAGCGTCGACGGCATCTGGGCGCTGGGCGATTGCAACGGGCGCGGCGCGTTCACGCACACCGCGTACAACGATTTCGAGGTGGTGGCGGCCAATGTGCTCGACGGCGCCAACCGTTCCGTGGCGCATCGCATCCCGGTCTATGCCCTGTACACCGACCCGCCGCTAGGCCGCGTCGGCATGACGGAGGCGCAGGCACGCAAGGCAGGGCATCGCGTGCGCGTGGGCATGCGACCCATGACGCGCGTGGCGCGCGCGGTGGAGAAGGGCGAAAGCCAGGGATCGATGCGTGTCGTGGTGGATGCCGACACCGACAAGATTCTCGGCGCGGCCATCCTCGGGCCCGGCGGGGACGAAGCAGTGCACATGATCCTGACGGCCATGGCGGCCGGCATGACCGCAACTCAGGTCACGCAGACGATGGCGATCCACCCCACGGTGTCGGAACTGATTCCGACGATTTTCGGGGAGCTGGCGGACGCGAAATAGACGGCGTGATGGCTGGCAAGCTCTAGCGTACCGGTGTTGGTGAGTTTTCGACGAAATATGATTGGCAAGGTGCTATAGCGACAATAGAATTTTTTTCATAGCAGTTTTATATAAAAACCCCGCACTTATGGAAGCGGGGTTTTCTTATTGAACCAAAAAGCCCGCACGATTCCAATCGCGCGGGCTTTTTTTTGTCGTCTTGATCGGTAGCTTGCAGTACGACGTCCGACCATGGATAAGCGGAAAATTCTCAAATACTTCATCAATGGCGTTTTGGTTGTTTGTTGTCTTCCCTTTGTGATTGTTTTCCTTATTGGATTGCGCCATTTCGATTTGGATACTGGAACATGCCCAGATGCGGGGCCGCAGTTCTATGAGTCTGCCGTGCGAGAACGCTACGTTCGAGGCGGCAAAACCATCGACGATATTGAATTTCTGCCTGGCACGCGATACGCCGCTCCATTATATTGGTACGTTCCATTCAAGAAGGGTTCGGACAAGTATTTCGCCTTGGTTGACTGCCGTGGTGGCATAGAGTTAGGTCGACCGACGGACTAACTGCACCGCCAGGCGCAGCACACCTGGGAAGTCCGCTTCGTCAACAATCCCTTGAAAGTTGGAAGACCCGCCAGTCGGCAGGGCTTCCCCGGGCGGTTCTGTGGTCAGGCCGCCCATTTTTTTCCTGTCTCCGTCGCCGCGGTGTCTTTCGCGCGATTTCTGTGCCAGACCCAGACCCAGACCCAGACCCAGACCCAGACCCAGACTGGCGCACCGCGATGCGGGTTAGTCCGCATGCGCGACTGCCAAAAGGCGACAGTCCATACCTGACCCCGCTCAGATAATCGGCGCGACGCCTATCACTCTGGGAGACCCAACATGGACCTGCTGCGTATTGACATCAACGGGGATGATGAAAGCAGGCTGTTCCGGAAGGTGAGCTGGCGAATACTGCCGGTGCTGTGTGTCTGCTATGTCTTCAGCTTTCTGGATCGCACCAACGTGGGCTATGCCCAGCTTCAGATGCGCGACGAGCTCGGGTTCGGCGATGCGGTATTCGGGCTGGGGGTCAGCGTGTTCTTTATCGGCTATGCGCTGTTCGAGGTGCCCAGCAACATGCTGCTGTCGCGCATCGGGGTCCGGAAGACGTTCCTGCGCATCCTGATCCTGTGGGGACTCGCCTCCGCGGCGATGATTTTCGTGAAGACGCCCGCGCAGTTCTACGTCGTGCGATTTCTCGTCGGGGTGTTCGAGGCCGGATTTGTGCCCGGCGTCCTGTACTACCTGACCCTGTGGTATCCGAAGCGGCGCATCGCCCAGGTGACCGCGATCTTCTATATGTCCTATACCCTGGCGCCGATCCTGGCCGGCCCGGCGGCCGGAGCGATCATGACGTGGCTCGACGGGGCCTTGCAGCTTCATGGATGGCAATGGCTTTACCTGCTGGAAGGCCTGCCGTGCTTGCCGTTGGGTGTCATGGCGTACCTGCTGCTGTCCGAAAGCCCGAAGGAGGCGCGATGGCTGACCGAACGTGAGCGAGGCGAGCTTGAACAGCTGCTGAGCCAGGATCGTGCTGGCCATGGCCACGCTCGCATGCGCGACGCGATCTTCGATGCGCGCGTCTGGGTGCTGGGGCTGATCGTGTTCCTGGTCGTGTTCGGCGTCTTCGCGCTGTCGTTCTGGAAGCCGACCCTGCTCAGGGGCATGGGGCTGACCGTGATGCAGGTCGGCCTCGCGGCGACGATCCCTGCGCTGTGCGGCGCAGCCGCAGCCGTCCTGATGGGTCGTCACTCGGACAAGACTGGCGAGCGCCGCTGGCACTTTGCCATTGCCGCAATGGTTGGGGCCATCGGCATGCTCTGCGCGTCAATGTTTCCGCACGATCCCGTCATGACCATCGTATGCCTGACGCTCGCGTCGATTGGCATGTCCAGTGCCTATGCGGTTTTCTGGGCGATGCCCGCGAGCATCCTGTCCGGCCCCAGTGCCGCCGCGGGCATTGCCGTCATCACGACGATCGGTTCGAGCTCCGGCGCGGTCGCTCCGCTGCTCGTCGGGGTATTGAAGACGCTCACCGGCGGCTTTACCGCGAGCCTTTACGTCCTGAGCGGCGCGCTGGCCTGTGCCGCCGTCATCTTCGCCTACTACTTCAGGGACGATGCTGGCGCACGCCGCGTTGCGAATTCGGCAAGCCACACGTCGGCCGCCTGACAAGCAGAAATGAAGCGAGGGCCCGGAGGCCCTCGCCAATTGCCTGGAATCGTCGCGGCGCGTCAGACCAGTCCGAGGGCGCGCAGCTTGGCGTCCGTGGCCGAGTAGGGGCGCTCGCAAATGATCTTGTCCGAATTCGGCGCGAATTCGAAAGTCGCGGCCATGCGTACGCGGAACTTGCGGCCGGAGGGCGGGAAGATCTTGCCGTTGGCCTTCAGGTCGCCAAGGTGCGTGCCCGAGAGCCAGAACTCGACCAGTACGGTGTCGTCCGCGGCGGCGATGGCGATGATCTCGTTGGCCAGGTCGGGGAATGAGGCGCGCGACGAATCGAAGTAGCCTCGCACCTCGTCTTCGCCATCGAACACGGTGCCGGTGGCGTGCATTTCGTACCGGGGATGCGCAAAGGTGTCGATCACGGCATCCCAGTCGTGCGTGCATTCGAGGGCCATATGATCACGCACGGTCTGGATGCGCGCGGCGTTCAGGGATTCGGACATCATGTTCTCCATCAGGTATTGCGGGAAGGATTGGCGACTGGCATCGGCTTGCGCTGCGCCAGTCGCTTAAGGGAATGGAACGCGGTGTCAGCGCAACAGCCGCCAGCCGCCGTCAACGGTGAATTCGCCGCCTGTGATGTAGCCGGCCTGGTCCGACGCCAGGAAGGCAATCAGGTTGGCGACATCCTCGGGCTTGCCTTCGTCGGCGAGCGGAATGCGCCGGCCTGCCGTTCGGGGATCGACACCGCCCGCCGCCTGCCGTTGCTTGTATTGGTCGAAGATGGTTTCGAGCATCGGCGTGGCGATCTTGCCGGGGTGGACGGAATTGCAGCGGATCTGGTGGCCGTTTTCGGACCCGGCCAGCGCCACGGTCTTGGTCAGTTGCGTCACCGCGCCCTTGCTGGCGCCATAGGCGACGCTTTGCAGGGTCGGGTAATACGCACCGACGGAGGCGAGATTGACGATGGCGCCCTTGCCGGTCTTGCGCATTGCCGCGATGCCTTCGCGGCAGCCCAGGAACGTCCCGTCAAGGTTGACGGCCATGACACGCCGGAAGTCGGCGAGAGTGGTGTTGGCGAGCGTGCCATTGACCACATCGCCGACGATGCCGGCCGCATTGACGAGCACGTCGAGCCGCCCATGGCGCTCAAGGATGGCCGCGATCGTGGCTTTCCAATCCGACTCACTGGTGACGTCCAGCGCCATGAACTCGGCGCCAATCCGGTCCGCCACCGCGGCACCGTTGCCGCCCGCAAGATCGGCAATGACGACGCGCGCACCGCGCTCCGCCAGCAGGCGGGCGGTAGCGGCCCCGATGCCGCTCGCGCCGCCGGTCACCAGCGCCACCTGGTCCTTGAACTGAGTCATCTCGATAGTCTCCTGTGGGTTGTCTGAAAGCATGGTTTCCTGCACATCATCTGATTTTGTGCTGGAATGAAGAAACGTTTCTACACGTGGTTATGATTGTTGGTGCCACGAAAGATGCGGGCAATCATGGTAAACACTACCAACCTTGATGCAGCGTTGCGGCTATATTGTAAAAACGTTTCTGCAAAGGCGGGACGGCAACATTCAGACGACAAGGAGACAGCGATGAGTTATTTGTTCGGCGGCGTCCGGCAGCTTGGCTACGTGGTGAGCGACATTGAGAAGGCCATGGCTCACTGGACGGAAAAGCTGGGCGTCGGGCCGTGGTTCTACAAGGAAGACGTGGGAACGACGGAATACCGCTACTACGGCAAGCCTGCGACGCCGCCGAAGCTGTCGATCGCGCTGGCCAACTCCGGCGACCTGCAGATCGAGCTGATCCAGCAGAGGGACGACGCCCCGTCGCTCTACCTGGACTCGCTCAAGCGCAGCGGCGAAGGTGCGCAGCACATCGCCTACTGGACGGAAGACCGCTTTGACGAAATCGTGGCCCACCTCCTGGAGGCCGGCTATGTAGAGGGGCATGGTGGCCGGATGGGGCCGCGCGGACGCTTTGCCTACTTTGTGAATCCGGAACTGCCCAGCGGCATGTTCGAGATCTCCGAACTGACCGGTGGCAAGGGCGAGTACTTTGCCGAGGTCAGGCGGGCAGGGCTGGCCTGGGATGGCAAGGGACAGGCCATCCACCAGATCGGCGCGCCGCGCTAGCGCACCGCCTGGCCTGCAGGCCGGCCACTTGCCGGCTGGTTGTTTCTCCGGCGGCAGGCCCTGAAGAGTCCGCGTCCCCTGGTGAGCTAGAATGCCTGACGTCCAGGAATGACGCGTACTCGTCGCTGGCTCGCCGCGCTGCCGTGGCGGCCGGCGCTATAAAAGAGCCGGGGAGGGAGTCGATGTTGCAGTCTTGTGTCAGGCCCGTTGCGGCACAACGAATCGCGAAACGTAGCCGATGAAGCCACGCATCACGATCCGTGAGGTTGCCAAGGAGGCCGGTGTTTCGATTGGCACGGCGTCCCGCGCGCTCAATCGGGCCGGACGCGTCAGCGAAGCCGCGATCGCCGCGGTTACCAAGGCGGCGCGGCAACTGGGGTACGAACCCGACGCCATCGCGCAGAGCATGCGCACGCGCTCGTCCGGCGCCATCGGCCTGATCGTGTCGGATCTCGCCAACCCGCTTTACGCCAGGATCATCACTTCCGTCGAGGCCGCGCTGCAGGCAGCCGGGTACGCGTTGCTGATCGCCAGCACGCATAACGACGGGAAACGCGAAAAGAACCTGATCGACCTGTTCCGCCGCCGACGCGTGGATGGCCTGATCCTGGGGCCCTGCGAGACGGAAAATCCCAAGCTGCTGGAGCAACTCTCCCAGGAGATGCCGGTCATCGCACTCGACCGCGATTTCGGCCCGACCGGCACCGGTGTCTATGTCGATCACTACACCGGCGCGCTGCAGGCGACCCGCTACCTGCTGAACCTGGGCCACACACGCATCGCGCTGCTGACGCCGGGCAGCGTACTGCGTCCGGGCCGGGAACGTATCGCCGGCTTCAAGGCGGCATACAAGGAGCAGGATCTTGAACCGGTGCCGAAACTGATCCGATGCGAGAAATCCGCAATGGATTTCGCGTTTACCGAAGCGCTCTCGCTGCTGTCCGGATCCGATGCGCCCACGGCCTTCATGTGCCTCGGCACGCGCATCCTGGCCGGGGTGTTGCAGGCGATGCGGCATACCGGCAGGACAGCCCCCGGGGATGTGAGCGTGATCAGCATCGGCGACACAGACTTGTCGCAGCTATTCAGCCCGTCCATCACGTCGTTGACGTGGGACCTGGAGATCGTCGGCACCGTGCTCGCGCAGCTCATGCTCAAGCAACTGGAACGCGACGCAGACATCGAACCCGAGACCATCGTGATTACCACGCAACTCGTGCTCCGCGAGTCATGTGGCCCCGCCACCGCGCGCAAGAAAGCCACCGCGTAGCCGCTGCGCCATCCGTTCCCGGGTCAGCAATGCCGCCTTCATTCGAGGCGGCATTTTTTTGTCCAGCGAGTCCTTGCTCAAACTGCGAAAACGTTTCTACAATGGACACACCATGCGTGGTGACGACGTGACAGCGTGACTGCGTTCCAGACCTATACGACAGGAGACACATGCAATGAAAGCTGCGATTCGCGGTGAGACGGGACTTGCTTTTGCAGAGTTGGAGATCCCTCGACCCAAGCCCACTGAAATCCTCGTGAAAGTCCGCGCCAGTTCCCTGAATCGCGCCGACTTGTCGCTGGTCGACGGGAAGGCGCACGGGGCCGCCGGCGGGACCGGTACGCCGCTGGGCCTGGAATGGTCGGGGGATGTAGTGGAGGTAGGCGCGGACGTCACGACGTACCGGGTGGGCGACAAGGTGATGTGCTCCGGCCTCGGCGGCTTTGCCGAGTACGCGGTCACGGATTGGCGGCGCGCCTTCCCGTTTCCGGACCCGGAGATGGACTACGAGACCGGCGCCTGCCTGTCCGTCGCACTGCGCACGACCCATACGGCGATGCGTCATCTGGCCGGGCTTGAAGCCGGGCAGACCGTGATGGTGCTGGGCGCTTCCTCTGGCGTTGGTCTGATGGCCTTGCAGGTGGCAAAGCATTTTGGCGCCAGCCTGGTCATCGGCACGTCGACGAAGCCCGATCGCCGCGCACGCCTGGCAGCGTTTGGCGCCGACATCGCGCTCGACAGCAACGACCCTAACTGGGGGAAGGCCGTGCTGGAGCACACCGATGGTCGCGGCGTGGATCTGCTGGTCGATTTCCTGGCCGGGCCGTTTATCAACGACAGCATGCGCGCGGTGAAGATCGGCGGACGCATCGTCAATATCGGCCGGATGGCAGGGGAGAGCGGAGAATTCGACTTCGATCTCCATTCGTTGCGCCGCATCCAGTACCTCGGCATGACCTTCCGGACCCGCACCGTCGAGGATTTCGGCGAGATTGCCGAACGCGTGCAACGCGACTTCTGGCCGGCTCTGCGGCAAGGACAGCTTCGCCTGCCGATCGATGTCAGGCTGCCGCTGGACCGTGTCGCCGAGGCTTGCGAGATGATGCGCAGGAACACGCATTTCGGAAAGATCGTTCTGACGCAGGGCGCATAAGCCTCGCGCGACGCCCGAGCTGGCGACCTCCGCCAGCCCTCCGTGCACGCGCTCCGGCGCGCGCACAATCCTCACAAAATTCTCACGGGTTTACCACCATTTGATTTGCGCTCTCGCCATCGCACAATTTGTGGAAACGTTTCTTCTCGTTCCAGAAAATGCCACGTCCGATGGCAAGCGAACACGGAGCGATGAACGCGTGAAAGACAGAAGTTGGAGACAAAGATGAAGACCTACGCCGCCCTCGGTTTCCTCGCAGCAGTCGTGTTGTCCTTTGGCGCGCAGGCGCAGGGCGAAGCCAGCTATCCGAACCGGCCGATCCGCCTGATTGTCCCGACCGCGCCGGGCGGCGGTGGCGACGTGTTCGCCAGAATCCTCGCGGACCAGCTCGGCCGGCGCCTGAAGCAGCCGCTTGTCGTCGAGAACAACGCCGGCGCGGCCGGCACCATCGCGATCGGCCAGCTCGCACGGGCCACGCCGGATGGCTACACGATCGGCCTTGGCACGATGACGACGACCACGCTGGCCCCGGCCGTCTACCAGGCGCTGCCCTATGACCCGGTCAAGGACCTGACGACCATCGCCCGCGTGGGAACGTCACCGATCATCCTGGTCGCCACCAAGGACTTTCCCGCCAACAACCTGAAGGAACTCGTGGCCGTGGCGAAGAAGAGCGCGTCGCCGCTGCAGTTCGGCACCTGGGGACTGGGCTCCACCGGACACTTCTGCGCGGAGGTGCTGGCGCAGAAAACCGGTATCAAGCTGGACCACATCCCGTTCAAGGGCACCTCGCCGGTGGTGACGGCCATGTTGGGCGGCGTGGTGAAGCTGGCCTGGCTGGACATCGGCAGCGGCACCTCGGCGGTGAAGACCGGCAAGATCAAGCCGCTGGCCATGTGCACGCGTCGCACCGCGAATTTCCCCAATGTGCCTACCTACAAGGAGCAGGGGGTCGATTTCGACCAGTGGACGGGCTGGGCGATGTTCGCGCCCGCGGGCCTGCCAAAGCCGATCACGGAAAAGCTTGCGGCAGCCGTGCAGGAGACGCTCAAGGATCCGGCGGTGACGAGCAAGATGGCCGATCTCGGCATCACGCCTGACTACGTCGCCGGCAGCGAACAGGCCGCGATCAATGCGCGCGATATCGACGTGTGGAAGCGCGTCGCCCGCGAAGCCAACATCAAGCTCGACTAAAACATTCCTATCCATCTCTCCTGGAGGTAGCCATGCCATTGCCGAAGGTTGTCACGCACCAGGACCGGCTCTTGTCGGTCAACATCAACGAATCGCACGAGTTTCCCGGCTCCGAGCCGGGCTCGACCATCATTCCGCTGTTCCTCGATCGCGAAAACGGCGTCTGGGTGCTCTACGGCAAGTTCGAGCCGGGCACGACGCTCCCGCCCCATTTCCACACCGGCACCGTGCACTTCTTCACGACCAAGGGGCAGTGGAACTACATCGAGTATCCCGAGGACCCGCAAACCGCAGGCAGCTACCTGTATGAGCCCGGCGGCTCGGTGCATACCTTCTCCGTGCCCGCCGATGCGAAGGAGCCCGCTGAAGGCTTCATGGTTGTCTACGGTGCCAATGTGATCTTCTCCGAAGGCGAATTCCAGAGTGTCCGCGACGCCGGCGCGATCGAAGAGGGCATCCTCGCGGCCGCACGCAAGGCCGGGATTCCGGTGCCGCGCTACATCCGCCCCAAGGGGGGCGCGGAGTTCTCCGTGGGCTGAAGCGTTCCCGGAGCTGGCAGGTCAGAACAAAACACAGGAGACAACTGTCATGAAGCCTTCCCTCTGCAGCAGCCTCGCGGCGATCTGCATGTCGCTTGCCACGGTCGCCTTTGGCCAGCCCACCGGCGACTATCCCACCCGCCCGGTCAAGCTGATCGTGCCCTCTGCCGCCGGCGGGGGCGCGGACGCCTTTGGCCGGCTGCTGGGCGATCAACTGAGCAAGCGCCTGAAGCAGCCGTTTGTCGTGGAGAACATCGCCGGCGCGGCCGGAACGATTGCCATCGGACAACTGGCGCACGCCAGGCCCGATGGCTACACGATCGCACTGGGCACGATGACCACGACCACGCTGGCGCCGGCGGTCTACCACCAGCTGCCTTACGATCCGGTCAAGGGCCTGACCACGCTGGCACGGGTCGGCACCTCGCCGATCATCCTGGTCGCCACCACCGACCTGCCCGCCAACAACCTCAAGGAATTGATCGAATTGGCGAAGCGCAGCCAGAAACCGATCCAGTTCGGCACCTGGGGCCAGGGCTCGACCGGCCACTTCTGTGCCGAAGTACTGGCGCAGAAGGCGGGCATCAAGCTGGACCATATCCCGTTCAAGGGTGGTGCCGCGGTCATGACGGCCATGATGGGCGATGTCATCAAGGTCGGCTGGCTCGATATCGGCTCCGGCACGGCCGCGGTGAAGACGGGCAAGATCAAGCCGCTGGCGATGTGCACGCGGCGGACTGCCAACTTCCCGAACGTTGCCACCTACAAGGAGCAGGGCGTCGACTTCGATCAATGGACCGGCTGGGCGATGTACGCGCCGGCCGGCGTGCCGAAGCCGATCGTCGACAAGATCGCGGCGGCACTGAAGGACACGCTGCAGGATCCCTCCGTCATGGCGAAGATGAACGACTGGGGCATCACACCCGACTATCTTGGCGGCGCGGAGCAGGCCGCCGTCAACGTGCGGGAGATCGAGGTCTGGAAGCGCGTGGCGCGGGAGGCCAACATCACGTTGGATTGACGGCCATGCCAGGCGTCGCGGAAGCCCGCCGCCATGGTGGCGAGGCACTGCTGTCCCCCGAGCTGGAGGCTGCGTTGCGCGCCAACGTCATGCGCCGGCAACTGGCGAGGAACGAAGTGCTGTTCACCTACGGCTCCTCGCCGGAGGCGCTGTTCTGCGTGGCGCGCGGACGCATACGCTTCAGCGTCACGGCGGCCAACGGCCGTGAAGCCGTTCTCAGCGTGCTGGAGCCTGGGCAATGGTTCGGCGAGGTCTCGTTGTTCATGGATGCGCCCCGCGTCTACGATGCGCGCGCGGTGGTCGATTGCGAGGTGCTCGTGGTGCCCGCGCAGGCGTTCCATGCCATCGTCGATCACCGCCCGGCGTTCCTGATGGAATTCACGCAACTGATCTGCTCGCGCTATCGCTGGGCGCTGGAGTGGATCGACGAGACGATCCTGCAACCGTTGCCGGTACGGCTGGCGCGCCGCCTGCTGGCGGCGCAGCATGCGCACGCGCTGTCGGAGGCGGCCGACGGGGATGCGGCGCTGCACTTGTCTCAGGAGGACCTGGGGCACATGCTGGGCGTCTCCCGCCAGAGCATCAACCGGCAGCTCAAGGCGTGGGAAGCCCAGGGGATCCTGCGGCTCGACTACGGCAGCGTCACCCTGCTGGACCAGGACGCCTTGCGGCGCCTGGCCTGACGCGCTGGTTACTTCGCGCTGGCAAATTCCGCGCCGCCTCTGGGGCGGATGTACTTTGGCATCGGCATGGCGCCCAGCTTCACGGCAGCCAGCAGTGCCGCCTCGATGGCGCCGGCATCCATGATGCTGTGGTACTCGCCATTGACGAAGTTGATGTTGGCGCCATGGACCACCATCAGGCCTTCGGCCGGCTCGCTGGCATCGGCCGGCACCATGAAGGTGTGCATGGAGCCACCGGGTTCGAACAGGTAGCTGCCCGCCGTCTGCGGATCGTCCGGATACTCGGCGTAATGCCACATGCCGCGCGTGGTGTAGAAATGCACCGTGCCCGTATGGAAATGCGTGGGCAAGACCGTGCCCGGTTCGAATTTTCCGAAGAGCACCCAGACCCCGTTCTCGCGATCCAGGAACAGTGGGGTGATGGTGGTTCCCGGCACTTCCGTCGGCAGGCGCGGGACTTGGTTGGTGTTGATCGTCAGCAGGTGTTCCTGATGGGTCGTGGCTTCCGGCAAAGGCATGTCGATGTCTCCGTGGCAATCGTGATCGGTGATGGCGACTTACGCCGCGGCGGCGTGGTCTGCTGCCGTGTCCCGCAACAGGCCGGCAAGGGCCCGCGCCTTCTCTTCGGCAGGCAAGCCGGCCAGTAGCTGCTGCATCATGGTCAGGCTGTCGTAGTAGATGCGTTCGCAGGTCAGCGTCTCGCCGTCGAACAGGAAGAGCGCGATCATGCGGCAGCGGAACGGTTTCCCCGTCGGCGGCAGGCCGTTCAGGTTGCCGCGATGCGTGCCGAGCAGCCAGAACTCGACGATCACGGCGTCATCGGTATGCCGGAGCTGGATGATCTCGCTGCGCTGGTCCGGAAAGGCCACGCGGCTTTGCGTGTAGTACTTCCGGACGTCAGCGTTGCCATCGAACACTGCGCCGCTCGCGATGAGCTCGTAGTGCGGATGCGGGAAGGTTGACAGGACCGCATCGAAATCCTGCCGGATCTCGTCGGCAAAGTGATCGCGAACCACGCGTTCGCGAAGCGTGCGCAGGTCTGCGCCAGTGGTTGTTGTCGTCATCGAAGTCTCCGTCGCACTTTTGTGAGGGCGCTGCCGTGCTGGTTCTGGATGGCAGTGCGCCGGAGGCAATTATCGGCATGGGAGCCGAGGAAGACTGTCGCGGATTGGCGGTTCAGGCGGCGTGTTTTCAGCCACCAGCAAGGACGTTGCGTTGACGACCGGGTGATCGCAACGGGCTGAGCTACTGCTCTATCGCTTTATTGCCCCAGACGGTCCCGGAGGAACTCGATGAAGCGCTGTGTCTTCGCCGGCAGCAGGCGGGTCTCGGTGATCGCATAGACGGGCATCGGCGTGCCTTGCCATTCCGGCATGATCTGGCGCAGCTTCCCGCTGGCGAGTTCATCCGCGACGATTTCCTGCGGCATCAGGACGATGCCCATATCGAGCGTTGCCAGGCGGCGGCTCATGCCAACGCTGTTGAGGATGAACCGCCCACTCACCGGCACCGTGGCGGTTCGCTTCCCGTCGTGCAACGTCCACGAGCCCGCCTTCAGGATGGTCAGGCACTCTCGCCGCGCCAGATCGGCGGGGTCGTCTGGCTCGCCCATTTTTTTAAGGTAGCCGGGCGAGGCATAGAGTTGAGGCGTGAGTGAGGCCAGCGTGCGTGCGATCAGTTGCGAGTTCTCGGACTCTCCCATGCGGATCGCCACGTCGAACGGCTCGCTGACCAGATCGACGCGTCGGGGCGTCAGGTCGAAATCGAAAGTGAGGCCGGGATAGAGGCCGGCAAACTCGGCGATCAAGGGCGCCAGGTAGGTGACCGCGAAATCCACCGGCAGCGACGCGCGCAGCACGCCGGTGGGCTGCGCGAGCATTTCGCCGAGTTGCTCATGTGCCAGCCGGGCTTCATCGACGATGCGCTTACATCGGTCGAAGTAAATCTGACCGGCCTCGGTCAATTCGATCTTGCGTGTTGTGCGATGCAGCAGGCGCAACCCGATCGCCTTCTCCAGCGCGCTGATTCGGCGCGACAGGGTCGAGTTCGGCACGCCCATTGCCTCCGCTGCACTGCGAAAGCCCCTGGCTTTGACGACCTCCACGAACAACGCCATGTCGTTCAGCAGTTCCATGTTCATTGCTCCATTAATGGATCAATGTTATCCGAATCACCATATTTATCCCGAATGGGAAGCAAGCGATGATGTCTTCCATCCATCAGAGGAAGTCATCATGAGCAAACTATTCGATCCCGTCCGCGTCGGCCGCCACACGCTGCAAAACCGCCTGGTCATGGCACCGATGACTCGCAGCCGTGCCCAATTCGATGGCACGCCGGGCGAGTTGGCCGCCGAGTATTACGCCCAACGCGCCAGCGCTGGCCTGATCGTCGCCGAAGGCACACAGCCCTCGGACGATGGACAGGGCTACCTGACCACGCCGGGCATCTACACCGATGCGCACGTCGCCGGCTGGAAGAGGACCACCGATGCCGTGCATGCCAAGGGTGGCCGCATCTTCATCCAGCTCATGCATGCCGGACGCATGTCGCACCCGGATAACACGCCGCATCATCGTGAGGGCGTCGCGCCGTCAGCGATTGCCCCGGGTACGGGGATGTTCACGGCCAAGGGCATGCAGGACATTCCCGTGCCGCGTGCGCTGACCACCGCGGAAGTGCACCGGACCGTCCAGGATTTCCGCCATGCGGCCCGGCGCGCGGTCGAGGCCGGCGCCGATGGCGTAGAAATCCACGGTGCGAATGCCTATCTGATCCAGCAGTTCTTCGCACCGAGCGCGAACACGCGCACGGACGCATACGGTGGATCGATCGAAAACCGCACCCGCTTCGCCATCGAAGTCGCCACCGCGATTGCCGAAGAAATCGGCGCCGATCGCACCGCGATCCGCCTCTCACCCGGCACGACCATGTGGGGGATCGACGAAGGTGACGAAGGGCCGGATTTGTACCGCTACCTCGTCGCCGAGCTCGACAAGCTGGGACTGGCCTACCTGCACATCATGCATCAGGGCAACGACCCGCTGCTGGCCGATATCCGCAAGCGCTGGAAGGGCTCGCTGATCCTGAACCGGCCGGGCCGCCCGCGTGAGCAGATCGGGGCCGACGTGGCGTCGGGGCTGGCCGATCTGGAGTCCTACGGCCAAATGACGCTTGCGAATCCGGACTTCGTCGACCGCCTGAAGGCCAACGCGCCGATGAACGAGGCCGACCGCAATGGCTTCTTCGGCGGCACGGCGCAGGGCTACACCGATTACCCGACCTTGAGCGAAACCAGAGCCGCCTGAGGCCAGCACCGCAACCTGACCACCAAGGCGTTTCAGGTCCGCTGCGCCCCCGTCAGTTGAGAACTCCCACTGGAGAATCTATGCTGCAGTGGGAGCGCAAGGGGGCCATGCACCATTCAGACTTTCAGCCCGGCACACTGTGGCCGGCCATCGTGCAACGGACGGCACACGCCCTGCAGAGCGGGGCGTTGTGTCCGATCGAAACCGTCCAGTCGTCGATCGAGGACGGCGGCGTGCGGTTTCTGGTCCGCCAGGTGTCGAGCCTGGCCCGCAAGGACAAAGCACGCGGAACGGGCAGTGGCGGGGCCAATCCATTTCTTCCCTATGACCCCGATCTGTTTGTTTCGGATATCTCCGACACCCACGTGGCGTTGCTCAACAAGTTCAATGTCATCGAGCATCACCTGCTTATCGTCACGCGCCGCTTCGAACTGCAGGAATCATTGCTGACCGTGGCGGACTTTGCCGCGCTGTTGGCTTGCATGGCGGAGTTCGGGAGCCTGGGCTTCTACAACGGCGGGGCAGCCGCAGGAGCGAGCCAGCCCCACAAACATCTGCAGGTCGTACCGCTGCCACTTGCCGAGGCGGGCCCGGCGTTGCCGATCGGCCCCTTGCTGGAGTCGGCGCGGATCACCGGCACCATCGGCACCGTCCCCGGCCTGGCATTTGCCAATGCGTTCGCGCCGCTGGATATCTTTGCAGCGCCCGCGCGCGAGATGGCGTGCACGTTGTGCGAGCGCTTCCGTGCATTGCTCGATGCGGTTGGCGTTCGGGCCATCGATGTGGATGGCGGACTGCATCAGTCAGCGCCGTACAACCTGCTGATCATGCCCGCAGGGCTGCTACTGGTGCCACGATCCAGCGAATTCGTGGAAGGCATCTCGGTCAATGCGCTGGGTTTCGCCGGCTCGCTGTTTGTGCGGGACGTGGCGCAGATGCGCGTGATCGAGAGGCTTGGTCCAATGCGTTTCCTCCAACGCGCCGCGGCGGCCGCAGGCTAGCGGGAAGGGGCGCGATCGGCCGAATCGGCCGATCGGATCAAAGCCAGAGCTTAGAACTGGAGCGACGCATTCATCAGGAATGTGCGCGTTGCGGCTGGCAGCACGAAGCCGTCGTACGTGGTGGTCCAGTAGCGGCGGCCGAACACGTTGTTCAGCGCGGCACGGACGGTCAGCGACTTGCCGGCCACGCGCGTGGTGTAGCGCGCGCCGAGGTCGGCGGTGGTGTAGGACGGTATCTGCTGCGTGTTTGCCGAATTCACGTACATCGAACCGGTGACCTTGGCCCCGGTCCACAGCGTCAGGCCGGGCACGAACGGGGTGTCGTACTCCACGCGTCCCGTGAGGATGTAGTTCGGCGTTGCGAACACGCGGTTGCCGTTGATGGCGGGATCGTCCACGTCCCGGGTCTTCGTATGCAGCCACAGCACGCCGCCCATCACGCGCCAGTCACGCGCCACGCGAAGCCAGCCGCTGGTGTCCAGCCCCGTGAACTGCTGGTTGCCGTTCTGCACGAAGACGTTCGACGTGTTGGTGTACTCGTAGCCCTTGTCGACGCGGAACAGCGCCACGTTGGCCCCCCACTTGTCGCGATCGGTCTTGAAGCCCACTTCGTACTGGCGGCTCTTGAGCGGACCGAAAGTTTCGCCGGCGTTGACGTTGGTCACGCTGGCCGAACCACCCTGTTCCAGAGATTCGACGTAGCTGACGTAGGCCGTCGAGAAATTGTCGGTCTTGTACATCAGCGCCACGGTCGGCGTGAACGGATTCGCGCTGTAGTGCGAGGTCTTGACCGCGTCGGGTGTGTAGTTGTCCTGCGTGAAGTTGTTGTAGCGAACGCCCGCCAGCACCGAGAAGCGAGGCGTGAACTGGATGGTATCGCTCAGATAGATCGACTTCTGCTGGATCTTGTAGTCGCGGTAGGGCATGTAGTCCTTGCCCACGTCCGGCTGTTCCGGCAGCAGCACCGGGTTGTACAGGTTGCTGGTGCCCATCGCGATGCCGTTGCCACCAAGGCCGCTGTCGAGCTCGCGCACCTGCGACAGGTAGCCCAGGCCGGCTACGATCTCATGCTTGATGCCACCGGTGTCGAACTTGCCCTGCACCATGGCGTCGTACGCCTGATAGTAGTAGGCGGTCTTCCAGCGATAGTTGGTATCGGCGAAGTCGCCATTGTTGTCGAAGACGTAGAGGAAGCTGTCCGCGTTCAGGCGATTCTGGCGCGCGAAGCGGTACTTGAAGCTGGTCTTCCAGTCGCTGTTGATCCGGTAGTCCACGCCGGTGCCCACGGTCAGCGTATCGGTCTCGTGCGAGGACCAGGGCTGCGCCAGGTTGCGCGCCACGCTGCTGGCGGCAGGAATGGTGTCCGTGCCGAACGACAGGCCAAAGATCGTGCCCTGTGACTTGCGCTTCCAGTACATGACGTCGGCGCTCCACGTCAGGTCCGGCGTGATGCGGAAGTCGGTGGCCAGCGAGAGCGTTTGGCGGCGCACATGCACGCCGGGCTCGTTGGTGTTGCCGTCCTCGTTCACTGCGTTGAAGCGATAGCCGAAGCGATCGTCCATGCCGAAGCGGCCACCTACGTCGAGCTTCTCGCTCCAGACGTTGTTGGTCTGGTAGCCGATGGTCACTTCGCGCAGCGGCTTGTCGGTGGGCCGCTTGGTCACGTAGTTGATGATGCCGCCCGGCGAGCCAAAGCCGTACATGAAGCCCGACAAGCCCTTGAGCAGTTCCACCTGCTCGAATGGCTCCAGCGGGATGTCGGCATCCCAGGTGACGAAGTTCTGGCCGTCCACCTTGGTGCCGTTAAGCATGTCCACGCGCATGCCGCGCACGGCGAAGTACGAGTTCTCGGTTCGCGCGTTGTCCCCCAGCACTTGCACGGCCGGGTCGTACTTGAATACGTCGTTGGCGGTCTGCGCCATGCGCTGCTGGATTTCGTCGCTCGATACGGCCGTCACCGAAAACGGCGTGTCCACGGCCTTGCGATCGCCCAACGCCCCGTTGCTCACACGTTCCACCTTGACGGCCTCGCCACTTCGCTCAGCCACGACGGTCGCGGTCGGCAGCGTAGCGGCAGCATCGCCTTGCGACTGCGCCTTTGCCGGCAGCGACAGGGTCAGCCCGAGTACCGCAATGGCCACGGGCGAGAGGGCAGGCAGGGATGAACGGCAAAAAACGCGCGCGCGCAGGCTGGCGCGCCCGTTGGAGGGACGGTGCGAAGACATAGGTTCCGGGAAGGTTGTAGCGGGAGGTGGTTGTTGTCAGCCCTTGTTTTCCGGGCTGCAAGGTAATCCAAATACAAACGCAAATGCGAAGGATTCGCATTTATAACACACAAGAACCGCGATTAAGCAAACGCTTAGTTTGGCTAGGGGATTGTTGCAATTCACCAACGCGAAGGGAGGAGTCAGCACCCTTCGGAGAGCGAAAAGCGCGCCGGTGGAGGAGCGATTCGGCAGAGCCTTATCGTGGGCGCGGCTTGGTCGATAGATGACTGTATGTTTATACAGTATAGTGGCGGCATTGCCGGAGCAGGCGGTACTGCCCGTCACCCAAAACCCTTCTCGAAGTGTCTGATTTTATTAGGGCATGATGGTGTGTTTTGGTGGCGCAAGAGCACTTCGGTCTTGCTCCTAACCCTTTGATTTGAGAGGCAGAATTGTCCGAACATGGCACGATCCGCATTCGCGGCGCCCGTCAGCACAATCTCAAGAATGTCGACCTGGACCTGCATACGGGCCAGATGACCGTGGTCACGGGCCCGTCAGGCTCCGGCAAGTCCAGCCTGGTATTCGACACGCTCTACGCGGAAGGCCAGCGCCGCTATGTCGAGACCTTCAGCGCCTACGCCCGCCAGTTCCTGGACCGGATGGACCGGCCCCAGGTGGACAAGGTGGACGGTGTGCCACCCGCCATCGCCATCGACCAGACCAATCCGGTACGCAGCTCGCGGTCCACGGTCGGCACCATGACCGAACTGAACGACCATCTGAAGCTGCTGTATGCGCGCGCGTCGGAGCTGTTCGACCGCCAGACCGCGCTGCCGGTACGCCACGACTCACCCGAAACGATTTACGCCGAACTGGTGGCCCGCACGGCCCCCGGCCAGCCGTTTGCGGACGCGCGGCTGGTGGTGACGTTCCCGGTGGAATTGCCTGAGTCCGCCACGGACGAGGAAGTGGAACAGTGGCTGTCCGTCAGCGGCTATACGCGCGTGCATGGCCAGCGCGTCGTGCAGTCGCCCACGGGCAACCGCAAGGTGCTGGACGTGGTGGCCGACCGCTTCCGGATCGGCAATGTCGACAAGGCGCGCGCCCTGGAGGCCATCGAGGCCTCGCTCAAGCGGGGTGGCGGTCGCGTGAGCGTGAGTGTCGTGCCGGACGAGGGCGATGGCCCGGTCTGGAAGTTCTCCACCGGCCTGCACAGCCCCGAAAGTGATATCCGCTACGCCGATCCGCAACCGGCGCTCTTTTCGTTCAACTCCGCCTACGGCGCATGCGAGACCTGCCGCGGCTTCGGCCGCGTGATTGGCGTGGACCTTGGCCTGGTGATTCCCGATGGCCGCAAGTCCCTGCGTGACGGCGCGATCAAGCCGATGCAGACGCCGGCCTGGAAGGAGTGCCAGGATGACCTGATGCGCTACGCCGCGCGTGCCGGCATCCCGCGCGACCTGCCGTGGAACCAGCTCAGCGAGGCCGAGCAGCACTGGGTGGTCCACGGCTCGCCGGACTGGAACGGGCAGTGGAACAAGCAGTGGTATGGCGTGATGCGGTTCTTCAGCTACCTGGAGTCCAAGGCGTACAAGATGCACATCCGCGTGCTCTTGTCGAAGTACCGCAGCTACACGCCGTGCGAGACCTGCGGTGGCGCACGTCTGAAGACGGAATCGATGCTCTGGCGCCTGGGTTCCCGCGACAATGCCGATGCCGTGTTACCCCCGGCGCATCGCTTCCTGCCGCGTGGCGTGGACTGGGACCGCACGCAGCTGGAAGCGCTGCCGGGCCTGACCGTGCACGACCTGATGCTGATGCCGATCGCGCGCATCCGTCGCTTCTTCGACGACCTGACCCTGCCCAGCGCGCTGCTCGACGACGCACTCAAGCTGCTGCTGGCCGAGGTTCGCACGCGCCTGAAATACCTGTGCGACGTCGGCCTGGGCTACCTGACACTGGATCGCCAGAGCCGTACGTTGTCCGGTGGCGAGGTGCAGCGGATCAACCTGACCACGGCGCTCGGCACCTCGCTGGTCAACACGCTGTTCGTACTGGACGAGCCCAGCATCGGGCTGCATCCACGCGACCTCAACCGCATCGTCGAAGCCATGCACCGGCTGCGCGACGCTGGCAACACGCTGGTGGTGGTCGAGCATGACCCGTCGGTGATGCTGGCCGCCGACCGTCTGATCGACATGGGGCCCGGCCCCGGCGAGCGCGGCGGCAACATCATCTTCGACGGCACGCCCGAGCGCATCCGGGGGGAGCACACGCTGACGGGCGACTACCTCGGTGGCCGCCGGCTGGTCACGGACACGTCGCACTGGATCACCCGCCCGGTAGACGCCAGTACGCCGCGCGTTGTGCTGGAGGGTGCCTCCGAGCACAACCTGCGCGATGTGACCGTGGAAATCCCATTGAACCGCCTGGTCTGCGTGACCGGCGTGTCGGGATCGGGCAAGTCCACGCTGTTGCAGGACGTGCTGTACCCGGCCATGGCGCGGCACTTTGGCAAGACCACGGAATCTCCGGGTGCGTTCCGCGACCTGACCGGCGTGGAGCAGGTGGATGACGTCGTGTTCGTCGACCAGTCGCCGATCGGCAAGACCGCGCGGTCGAACCCGGCCAGCTACGTGGGCGCGTTCGACGAGATCCGCAAGCTGTTTGCCAAGGCGCCACTGGCGCTGCAGCGCAGCTATACGGCCGGCACGTTCAGCTTCAACTCGGGCGATGGCCGTTGCCCGACCTGCGGCGGCTCGGGCTTCGAGCATGTGGAGATGCAGTTCCTCTCCGACGTCTATCTGCGCTGTCCGGACTGCGATGGCACGCGCTATCGCGCGGAAGTGCTCGAAGTGAAGATCGAGCGCGCCGCACGCGGCCAGCCGCCGCGCACGCTGAGCGTGGCCGATGTGCTGGAGCTCACCGTCAGCGAGGCCACCGCGCTGTTTGCCGACGATCCGGGCGTGCTGCGCGTGCTGGCGCCGATCGCCGACGTCGGCCTGGAATACGTGAAGCTGGGGCAGCCGGTGCCGACGCTCTCCGGTGGCGAGGCCCAGCGCCTGAAACTGGCGGGCTTCCTGGCGGAAACCGCGCAGGCGCAACCGGTCAGGAACCGCAAGGCGGTGATCCTGCCGAAGCGGCTGTTCATGTTCGACGAGCCGACCACGGGCCTGCATTTCGACGATATCGCCAAGCTGATGCGCGCGTTCGGCAAGCTGCTGGACGGTGGTCATTCGCTGATCGTGATCGAGCATAACCTCGACGTGATCCGCGCGGCGGACTGGCTGATCGACCTGGGCCCGGAAGGCGGCGACGCGGGCGGCGAGGTGCTCTGCGTGGGCACGCCGGAAGACGTCAAGGCCTGCGCCGATTCCCATACCGGCCAGGCGCTGATCCAGTATGACGCCGCGATGGGCGAGGCCGGCACGCTGGCCGCCGAGCGCGCGGAGATTGCCACGCACGGCCTGCCGCTGCAGGCGGCGGTGCAGGCCGCCCGGGCGCGGCGCGCCGTCGAGGGCGAGGGCGTGGTGCGCATCGTCAATGCGCACGAGCACAACCTCAAGGCGCTCAACGTCGATATCCCGCACGGCAAGTTCAATGTGATCACCGGCGTGTCCGGTTCCGGCAAGTCGACGCTGGCGTTCGACATCCTGTTCCACGAGGGCCAGCGCCGTTACCTGGAGTCCCTCAACGCCTATGCGCGATCGATCGTGCAGCCGGCCGGGCGGCCGGAGGTGGACGCCGTCTATGGCATTCCGCCGACGGTGGCCATCGAGCAGCGCCTGTCGCGCGGTGGCCGCAAGAGCACGGTGGCGACCACGTCGGAGGTCTGGCACTTCCTGCGCCTGCTGTATGTGAAGCTGGGCATCCAGCATTGCGTCCACGACGGCGCACCGGTGAAGTCGCAAAGTCCTGCGTCGATCGCCGCCCAGTTGCTGCGGGATTATCGCGGCCAGCACGTTGGTTTGCTGGCGCCGCTGGTGGTGAACCGCAAAGGCGTCTATACGGATCTGGCCAAGTGGGCGCGCGCGCGGGGCAACACCCACCTGCGCGTGGACGGCGAGTTCCTGCCGGTGGACCCGTGGCCACGGCTGGACCGGTTCCGCGAGCACACGATCGAGCTGCCGGTGGGCGACATCGTCGTTTCGCCGGACAACGAGGCGCAACTGCGCGCGCTGCTGGACCAGACGCTGGAAGTCGGCAAGGGCGTGATGCATTTGCTGGCGCCGCTCGACGGGCTGCATGACGCCATGCACGGCGGCGGCGGCACGGGCCATGTGGGCGAGACCAAGGTCTTTTCGACCAAGCGCGCCTGCCCGGTCTGCGGCACCAGCTATCCGGAACTCGACCCGCGCATGTTCTCGTACAACAGCAAGCACGGCTGGTGTTCCACCTGCGTGGGCACCGGTCTGGCGCTGACGCGCGAACAGCGCGCCGTGTATGACGACACCGTGCTGGGCGGCGATGACCGCGGCCGGGAGCAGAGCCTGCCGTCGGAGGAACAGGAGCCGGAAGGCGTGGGCGACACGCCATGCACCGATTGCGGCGGCACGCGCCTGAATGCGGTGGCGCGCGCGGTGACGTTCGATACGAATGCGATCACCGATGTGGCGCAGTGGACCGTGTCCGACACTCGCCGCTGGGTGGACGCATTGCGCCTGACCGGTCGTGACGCGGAGATCGCGCGCGACGTCGTCACCGAGATCGCCAGCCGCCTGCAGTTCCTGGAAGAGGTGGGCCTGGGTTACCTGAGCCTGGATCGTGCCGCGCCGAGCCTGTCTGGCGGCGAGGCGCAGCGGATTCGTCTGGCGGCGCAGCTTGGCAGCAACCTGCAGGGCGTGTGCTACGTGCTGGACGAGCCGACCATCGGCCTGCATCCGCGCGACAACCAGATCCTGCTGGACGCGCTGCGCAAGCTGGGCGACAAGGGCAACACGCTGGTGGTGGTGGAGCACGACGAGGACACGATCCGTCGCGCCGATCACATCATCGACATCGGTCCGGGCGCCGGCAAGCGCGGCGGCCACCTGGTGGCGCAGGGCGGGGTGGCGGCGCTGGCGGCCGCACCGGATTCGACCACCGGCCAGTTCCTGGCGCGGCCGATCATCCATCCTTTACAGGCGCGGCGCGTGGTGAAGCCCGCACGGGCGGGCAAGGAAGCCGAGCCCGCGCAGTGGCTGACCGTTCATGGCGCGCACCTGCACAACCTGCGCGACGTCACGGCGCGGATTCCGCTGTCGCGCCTGGTGGCCATTACGGGCGTCTCCGGTTCGGGCAAATCCACGCTGGCGCGCGATGTGCTGATGACCAACCTGCTCGATGCGGTGGGGCGGTCGGTGATGTCGTCGCCGGCCACGCGCCGCGCCCGGGCGGCCGCGGAGAAGGCCGGCAAGCCGACGGCGACGCGGGCGCTCAGCGTGGAGCACGCCTGGCATGGCTGCGAATCCATCACCGGCTGGGAGTCCGTCGATCGCGTGCTGGAAGTGGATCAGACCCCGATCGGCAAGACGCCGCGCTCGTGTCCGGCTACGTATATCGGCGTGTGGGATGCCATCCGCAAGCTGTTTGCGGAAACACTGGAAGCGAAGGCGCGCGGCTACAAGGCGTCGCGGTTCTCGTTCAATACGGGCGAGGGACGCTGCCCGGCCTGCGAGGGCCAGGGCGTGCGCACCATCGGCATGAGCTTCCTGCCGGACGTCAAGGTGCTGTGCGACGTCTGCCACGGCCAGCGCTTCAATCCGGAAACGCTGGCGGTGACCTGGCGCGGCAAGAACATCGGCGACGTGCTGACGATGGAGATCGACGAAGCCGTGGAGTTCTTCTCGGCCATGACGCAGATCTCGCATCCGCTGCAACTGATGAAGGACGTGGGGCTTGGCTACCTGACGCTGGGGCAGCCATCGCCCACGTTGTCCGGCGGCGAGGCGCAGCGGATCAAGCTGGTGACCGAGCTTTCCAAGGTCCGCGACGACATCACGCGCCGCGGCCAGAAGGCGCCGCACACGCTGTACGTGCTGGATGAACCGACCGTGGGGCTGCATATGGCCGACGTGGCGCGGCTGATCCGCGTGCTGCACCGACTGGCCGATGGCGGCCACAGCGTGGTGGTGATCGAGCACGACCTGGACGTGATTGCCGAGGCGGACTGGATTATCGACCTGGGGCCGGAAGGCGGTGCGGCGGGCGGGACGATCGTCGGCGCGGCGGATCCGGAGGCCCTGTCGCGGATCAAGGTGAGCCATACCGGTGCGGCACTGGTGCCGGTGCTGGCCCGCGAGGCGGAAGGCGAGGCGCGGGCGGTGAGTTGAGGGCGTGCTTCAGGGGGCGGCTGGTTGTGCTCCACGCGTGAAGGTTGCCGGTTGAGCCGGCGGCCTTCGCATGTGATATCACGCATCAGGCACCTGCCGTCGGGCATCAGCCATCAGCCATCAGCCATCAGCCATCAGGCGTCCCCGTCATTGGTAACCCATCACCGGGACGGCGGCCTGTCGCCCGGGCCGCTGCGCAATCATGCGTCTGGCATCTTCGATCCGGTTTGCCCGCAGATACGCGGCAACCAGCGTCAGGTCGATGAGATCGCGTTGCGCGCGACTGCCGCCGATGCGGACGGTCTCCGGCCGCGCGGCTTCCAGTTCGAAAATCGCGCTGTCCCAGTCGCCGGCGCCATAGGCGGCAAAGCCGTCCGTGATGCCGATCACGACATCGCCGGGCGGGTATTTGTTCACCTCGAGCTTGTCGCGGATTTCGGCCAGACGCGTTTGCAGGGCTTCGTTGTCGTCCTCGACGACGCAGGCAATCAGCGCGTGCGTATCGGCATAGCCCAACCCGGCCTTGGGAAAGCTGCTTTGCGCATGCGCGCGGACTTCGCGCCAGGCGGTGTTGTTGCGCGGCTGGCCAGCCAGTTCGGCGCGCCAGAGGAAGGACACCGAATCGGTGACCACATTGATGGGCGGCCCCCATGCGCCGCCCGGATGCACGCTGGAGCGATATACCTCCCAGGCGCGATCCGTCCGGCCCACCGCCAGCGCGGCCAGCGCCACGTGCCAAGACAGGTGGCAGTGGGTCAGGCTGCGCTTGTCGAGCCGTGGCATCCAGTCTTCCAGGAAATCGAGGGCCATCGCCGACTCGCCGCGCTCATACATCACGTGGACGCGGAAGTGCGCGGCATGGGCATGGCGCGGATTGGCCGCCAGCGCGCGTTCGAGCAACGTCCACGCCTGGTCGAGACGGCCGGTCTCGCAGGCGGCAAAACCGTATACGGCCTCGAACCACCAGTCCTGCCCGTACGCCGGCGCCAGCGATGCCAGCAACTGGTAGAGCTGCTCTTCGTGATCGGCGTCGCCACTGAACCCATACAAGCCGAAGACGCTGGTCGCGGGGGCCAGCACCATCGCGTCCCGGGGCCAGGTTTTCAGATGCGCGTGCATCGCCTGCATCGCCTGAACCGGCTTGCCCTCTATGGCCAATGCCACCGCATCGATATGACTTTGCTCGCGCGGCGTGGCGGATGCGGAGAGTTCACGCGCCTTGGCCGCCAGTGTCCGTGCCGGGGCCACGTCGGCATCGAGAAACATGCCGCGCGCCAGCGCGATATGGGCGAGGGCAAAATCCGGGGCGTTGTCGATGGCGGTGGCGAGGTGTCCCCGGTATCCGGCAACACCCGAGATCACGCTGTCGACGCCAGCCACATAGGCATCACGCGCCGCCTGCGACGCGGTCGACAGGGGCAATCCATATCGGTCTTCCAGCATGTCGCTGTCCCTCCGGCAGGGCGATGGGCATATATGTCACGGCACATTGCGACAGGGCCGGCACGCCCCGGCGCCGGCCCTGTCCGATAGTTATAGTGCACTTCCCGCCGGATTTGCCCAGGATCTCGGCCCAGCCGCTGCCGCGCGACGCCGGCGCGGCCTGCGCGCATACCGCCCCCCCAACGCTGCCGAATCTCCAGTAACTAGCATGCTGCGAGTATCATCGACGGGAAATCCGCCAATGCGCGGCCAATGCGTGCAGTACAGAACCTGACGCGCCGGAGCCCAACGACCATGCAACGCAAGACTTTCCGAAACATGCAGTGCCCCATCGCCCGCAGCCTGGAGCGCGTGGGAGAGTGGTGGAGCATCATGATCCTGCGCGATGCGTTCTACGGGACCACGCGTTTCGACGAATTCCAGCGCAACCTCGACATCGCGCCCAATATGCTGACGCGGCGCCTGAACGGGCTGGTGGAAGAGGGCCTGCTGGAAAAGCGCCAGTACTCGGAGCGCCCGCCGCGCTATGAATATGTGCTGACGGAATGCGGCCGCGATTTCCGGCCTGTGCTGCTGGCGCTGATGGCCTGGGGCAATCGCAATTTCGCGCCGGAAGGGGCGAGCGTGCAGATCGCGGACCGGGAAACCGGCAAGATCGTGACCCCGGTGCTCGTCGATGGCGACAGCGGCGAGCCGTTGCAGATGGGCCGGCGCCACGTGGTGACGGCGGGCCCCGCGGCCGATGAGCGCACGCGCGCGCGGTTGTCGTCCGCGGCGTCGTTCATGACCGGGCGGACGGCTCGCGCGACGGCGGCGGAATGACCTGAGCCCGGTGGCGCCGCACTGGCGCCGTGCTGACGCCCAACTGGCGCTGGTTTGCCCGGTATCCTACGCTGCTACTTTCGGTGTTGCGACGCAACGCCTTGCCAGAAAGGAGCTGCCATGCCCGATTTCCGCCTGCCCTTGTCCGGTGACGTCATCCAGTCGATCAATCCGTGGAACTGGTTTGTGCGTACCGTCGGCGGCCAGTTCGGCCTGATCAACATCAATCTGGGCCGCAGCACCAATCCCGAAATGGAAGCGCGCATCCTCGACGAGGTGGGCTCGTACGGGCACCAGATCGGCAAGATGGGCGATGCGCTGGGCGTATTGCTGGCGCACGTGGATCGCAGCAAGCTGACGGAGACCGAGCGCTGCACGATCGACGAATTCGAGGTCCAGCTGGCGGAAATCGCGCGGGTCAAGCAGAAGCGCGCGGCGCTGACTGCCCGCCAGTAGCAGGGCATCGAAACGGGGCGGCCAGGTTGCTCCCAAAGCATTCCTGGCATAGAGTCCTTGGGATAGCACCCGTCCTCCGACGGTTCTTTCCGCCGATTCCGGACCCGACCCGATGCCACGTTTTCCTTGCCTTTGCCTGGCCGCGGCCAGCCTGCTGGCTGCCTGCACCACGCCGCCGCCAGCGCCGCCCCAACGCATGCCGTCCTCGCCCAACACGATCACACCGCCGTCGGGCGCCTACGGCGGTATCAGCCGCGCGCAAATGGACGCGGCCGGCAATGCCTGCGAAAAGGTAGTGGCCAACGCCGTCAAGACCCGCTTCCCGCAACCGGGCGCCGTCATGCTGATGCCGGACCGCGAGCGCGTGTTCCAGCAGTCAGCCACGCAGACCGGCATCAATGGTGAAGGCACGTTCGAGCCCGACGCCACCGACGACGCCATGTCCTTCCGCTACACCTGCATCTACAACACGCGCACGCAGCGCGTCGATGACGTGCAGATGAAGTACTGAGTTCCGGGAGGAGGCCTCCCCGGAACGTCCCCCCAGCCAGGACCGCCGGGCGCCCGGACGCAGTGAAGATCAGATCATGCCGCCGTTGGCGCGCAGCACCTGGCCGTTGATCCAGCCGCCGTCAGGCCCGGCGAGGAACGACACCGTCGCGGCGATATCCTCAGGCGTGCCCAGCCGCTCCAGCGGATTGAGCTTCGCCAGCTTGTCGATCAATTCGGGCGACTTGCCATCCAGGAACAGGTCCGTCGTATCTTTCCCGTTTTGGCCGCCCGGAATCGCTGGATGCGCTGAACGGCCATCGCATGGTTGGATTCCGGTCGACGCTGACCGGGGGCGTGCTGCCGCTGGAGTTCATGGTCGACGGCGCCCGGCGGGACGTGATGTTGCCGGCACCGGTGACCATGAGCGGCGCGGAGAGTTTTGCGGCGGCCTGCCGGCTGGGGTTGGGGCTGATCCAGGTGCCCCGCTATCACGTCGAGGACGACATCGCGCGCGGCACGCTCGTCATCGTGTTGCCGGAACTGCCCCCGCCGGTGATGCCGGTGTCGTTGCTCTATCCGCGCAGCCGCCAGTTGTCGCCCCGCGTTCGCGTCTTCCTGGACTGGGTTTCGACGGAGTTCGCCGCAAAACGCGGCGAAACCGGCGAAGAGGGCGCCTCCGGCAATTAAGCGCACGCTGAATCGGCGCCAGCACGTCCGCGCGTTTTCCCGTATTGTCTCGATCTGGTGACAATATCGGCCCGCCTGGCCGACGGGGTCGCCCGATCGCCGATGCCCCCATCGCCCCCACCGCTTTCCCGCTACCTCCGACCGTGCAGAACAACGCCACCCCGCCGCAGCCCGCCACCCCGGACGCCTCGCCCCACATGCCTCAGCACACCCCCATGACCGCGCGCGAAAAGCGCGGCATGGCGGCCATCATGATCGCCGTCGCGCTGGCCACGCTCGATACCGCCATCGCCAACACCGCGCTGCCGGCCATTGCGGCCGATCTCCACAGTACCCCGGCGGCCTCGGTGTGGATCATCAATGCGTATCAGCTGGCGATGGTGGCCACGCTGCTGCCGTTTGCCGCGCTCGGCGGCATTCTTGGCCATCGCCGCATCTACCTGGGCGGCGTGATCCTGTTCATCATCTCGTCCGTGGTCTGCGCGATGGCGTGGTCGCTGCCGTCGCTGGCCGCCGCACGCGTGCTGCAGGGCGTCGGCGCCGCCGCCATCATGAGTGTCAACACGGCGCTGATCAGCGCCATCTTCCCGATCCACCGGCTGGGACGCGGCGTCGGCCTCAACGCGCTGGTCGTCGGGGTTTCGTTTGCCGTGGGACCGACCGTGGCGTCGATCATCCTGTCGCTCGGGCCCTGGCCGTGGCTGTTTGCCGTGAACCTGCCGATCGGCCTGCTGGCGCTGGCGATTGCGTGGCCTTCGTTGCCCCAGACAAAACGCAGCAGCCACGGCTTTGATCCGGTGGCAGCCATTCTCAACGTCATCACCTTCGCCGCGCTGATCTTCGCGTTGGGCGAGGGCGTGCAGCGCGAGCCGACGGAATATGTCGTGGCCGCCGCCGCGGTATTTGCCATTGCCTTTGTGCTGCTGCTGCGTCGCGAGCGCGGACACCCCGCGCCAATGTTGCCGGTGGACCTGTTCAGGCGGCCGATGTTCGCGCTGTCCACGCTCACCGCCATCTGCTCGTTTGCTGCGCAGGGGCTCGCCTTCGTGTCGCTGCCGTTCTATTTCGAGCACGTGCTGGGCCGCGATCCGATCGAGACCGGCTTCCTGATGACCCCGTGGTCCGCCGTGGTGGCGTTGATGGCGCCCATCGCCGGCCGGCTGTCGGACCGCTATCCACCGGGGCTGCTCGGTGGCGTGGGGCTGGCCATCATGTCGGTGGGCATGGTGTCGCTGGCGATGATGCCGGCCGATGCGAGCGTGCTCAACATTGGCATTCGGATGGCGATCTGCGGCGCGGGTTTCGGCTTTTTCCAGTCGCCGAACCTGAAGGCACTGATGGCCAGCGCCCCGCGTGAGCGGGCGGGTGGTGCGAGCGGCGTGATCGCGACCGCGCGGCTGCTGGGCCAGGCGACGGGTGCCGCGCTCGTGGCGTTGTCGTTCGGCATCGCCGGCAAACATGGGCCGACGCTCGCGTTGTCCCTCGGAGCGGGATTCGCCGGCGTCGCGGCCATCGCCAGCGGTTTGCGGCTGATTGCACCACACAGCGCGGACAGCGCGATGCACGCGACGCCCAAGTAGACGCGGGTCAGTCCGCCGCGCTGCCCGCACTCGGCGACAAGAACGCGCCATCCCGGCCAGCGGCGCTGCGGATGCCAGCGCCATTCGTGCGCGCAGGGCTTGTAGAAACTGCACGCCGAGCGTGGCCACCGGGCCACATCCGTGCGCCGCGCCGCCCGGTATGAAACTTGCCGTTCCCCTAGGTATCGGGGCCGCCGTGTGCTGCCCCTCACCCAAGGAGGGACGCAATGAACCGATCTGACGACTACGGCCGTCGCCGTTGGCCGGACCAGCGCTACGGCGGCTACGAGGAAGGCTATGGCCATGTTCCGGGCGACGATCATCACTGGCGCCGCCGCGACTTGTCGGCCGGTCGCTACGGCAATACCCGCGAGCGCAATCCGTACGACACCGATACCTGGCGGAACGTCGAAGACCGCGACAACGGCGCATGGCGACGCGGTCGTACGGCGCAATTGAGTGACGGATGGCGTTCGCGCCATGCCACGGTCTACTATCCGGGTCGCTCGGTCCAGGACGAAGCGCGCGACGAGAGTTCGCCGCATGAGCGTGGTTACGTCAGTGCCTACAGCACCGGCTACGAGGATGGCTACACGGCTGGCGCGCGTGCTTCGCGCGACGAGGTGCCGGGGTCGCCGGAACGCTGGCAGGGCACGGGCGGCAGCTACGAAAGTGGATATGAAGGCGACGCGGTGCGCACGGACCGGCAACGGTCACGTGGCAAGCCGGTCTACGGCCAGGAGCGCGTATCGGCTTACGGATACGAGCGCGATACACGGGGCGAACAGTATGCGCGCCCGACCGGACCGAAGAACTACACGCGGTCTGACGAGCGTATCCGCGAGGAAGTCTGCGAACGCCTGGCCCACGCGCCGGAACTGGACGTGAGTGAGGTGACCGTGACAGTGATCGCCGGCGTGGTGACGCTGACCGGATCGGTCGTCAACCGGCGCGTGAAGTATCGGGTGGAAGACATCGCGGACGACACCTATGGCGTGAGCGACGTCGTCAACCAGATCCATGTGCAACCTTACGGCGTGCTGGCATCGGAATAAGGCAGACTGATCAAAGGGCTGAACAAGGCGCCGCTTAGACCTACCTCCGATGGCCCAATCCGCGAAATCAATGCCCCGGCAGTTCAACTGCCGGGGCATTTTTCATGGGGCGGGTTCATGGTCGACGCCTTCGGTGTCTCCAGACTCGACCGGCAAGTTGCATGCCCGCTGGCGGCGCGGCAAATGCGGGTTTTCACCAGTCGATGCGGGCGCCTATAGTTTCGACAGGGGACCCGCGATACGTCTTGATGACGTCGATTCGCCCGCCAGAGGCTGGAACGCCAAATGCTTTGGTTTGCGGCGTGCAGCGAGGCCGGCCCGGCCGCAATCGCGCAATTGCGCAATTGCGTGCTTGCGACCTGCCGGCCTGCGAGCAACGGAGGTAACGATGAATCTGACCACCGTTCTGGTCACCCTGAGCCTGGCCTCATCGGTGGCGGTCTCCTCCACGCCCGTTGAAAAGCAACTGCTAGCCATCAGTCCGCGCGATTTCGCCCAGCAGTTCAACGCGGTGGCCCATGACGCGGGCTCCAAACTGACGCTTCCCGATTTCCGCATCAAACCCGGCTGGCACCGCGCCACGACCAGCGAGGGCGTGTCCGTGCTCGTCCGCGCGGCGCACACCGGCTACGCGCTCGACGAGGTGGTGGTGGTATGCCGCGCCGTCGAGCAGTGCCTGATGACGATCTGTACGACCGCGCTGGCGATCGACGCCAGCGTGGACCCCGTGCTGCTGCAACGGTTCATCGCCGCGCGCATTGCCGCGCAGCTCGGCGAGGTGGCACTGGTGATGTCGGGTCTGGTGTACCTGGTGGTATCGCCGAAGGATGACGACTACGTCGCGCTGGTGATTCGCCCGTACTTGCCGCAGCAGGAACTCAGCGCCCACACGCAGGCTACGTTACGGCCGGTCAGCATGCCTGTGCACGTGCGGGCCATGCCTCAGGTCTGAGCATCTCGGTCAGTCGGGGCGTATGCCGCGCGGAGCCGGCGCGAGCAGCTTTCGCTGCCCCTCAGTGCAGATGCGGGCTCGCGCGCCGCACTGGGAGATCGTGCCCACGCGAGAGCGCGGATTCCACGATGCGTTGCTCCAGCAGGCGTTGCAGCTCGGTGGCCCCACGGTAGTAGTGCGCCAGCAGCAGGCGCAGGTCCGGATCGGCCAGAGGTTCGCGCAGCAGCGCACCGTACTCCGTGGCGGCGTGTCCGGCCTGTTGCGCCGCGTAGCGCAGCAGCACAAGTTCGCCGGCATCCGTGGGCGGGGGCGCGTGCGATAGCGCGGTATCCCGCCGCCTGGCGGTGGGCGGATACGATTCCTGATCGCTGATGGAAGCGCCCGCCCGCACGGCTAGCTCGGCGGCGGCGCAGCTTTGGATGTTGGCGCGGTGCGCCAGGACGGCGCGCACTTGCGGATCGGATGCCGCGGCGGCCGCGGCGGATAGTGACTCTGCACACAACTGGGCATGGCGGCTAAGCCGGGCCAGTTTAGTGGTCAGTGCATCCATGACGGTCTCCGTCTTCGCGTTTCTCTACTGTAGATGACGGACCGGATCGATGACCAAAGCGCCATCGTCATCTGTCGGAAATTTTCTTCAGATCTGTCGCGAGCGGATGGGTATCGGGGATAGACGCGGAAACGCGCCGCCCGCATGCCATGTGGTTGGCATGCGGGCGACGCGCGCCACGGGCCCCAAGGGAAAGTCGGGTCCGTGGCGATACCGTTACGCGACGCCATGACTGTTTCGGCGCCGGGTCCGGTGAGTCGCCCGGTGGGCCGGGCGGCGCTTCTCGGGCGTCGAGACCGGCGGGGCATTCCATGTCAGATTTCCATAGTGTAGTGCCGGATTTTTACGATGGAAGTGCCTTCACGATATGTGCATCGCAGCCGGCCCACAGGGAGGCGACGCCTGAATCGCGTGTGGGATATCGACGACTTGGCGACGACTTCGCGACGACTCGGCGTCTGTGCCGGTCACACCACAGCGAAGCAAGGGCTGGTTGCTGCGGTCCCGTAGCTTGTTCAGGGTTTTGTGTTGTTCAGACAGTATGAACACCGCCAAAAGTTGAACAGCGCCGCGCTTTCGTCCATGATCGTAGCTACGTTTACAAACTTCCATGACGCCAGTTCACGGCGACAAGACCACGCTGCCATGGACCAGAAGACGGTTGATTTCGACTGGGTGGAAGCCGCATTGTCGGCGCTGCACCGGACGACGGGCATACCGGCGCGCATCCGGCGCGGCAGGCGCGAGGGTGCGGCGTCTCCGGTGGCGGCGGTTTCGCTGCGCCGCGGCACTGTCACGTATCGCTATGCGGTGGAATGCCGCCGCTCGGTTCGCACCGCAGCGGATCTGTCGGTGGTCCGGGCCCAGTTGGCGGCGCGCGATCCGGGCCTGCTCGTCACCACATACCTGACGCCGGCGCTCGCCGGCCAGTGCCGGGAGATGGGGCTGCAATTCATCGATACGGCCGGCAATACCTACCTGGATGCGCCCGATCTGTTCGTCTTCGTCAGCGGCCAGACGCCGCCGGACAGCGTGGTGCGGCCGACGGTGCGCATCAGCGGCAATCCCAGTTCCCAGCGCATGGTGTTTGCCTTGCTGTGCGAGCCGGCATTGCTGCAGGCGACCTACCGCGAAATCGCGCGCGTCAGCGGCATCGCGCTGGGTTCCGTCGGCGCCGTGTTCAACGGGCTTGCCGCGCGCGGGTGGCTGCTGGAGACCCGCCAGGAGGAGCGCCGCCGCCTGACGGCGCCGGACCGGTTGCTGGACGAATGGGTGACCAACTATCCGACGATCCTGCGGCATCGGCTGCAGCCGCGCCGCTTCAGCGCACCGAATCCGGAGTGGTGGCGATCCGTGGGTGTGGCGGACCTGGGCGCCAGCTGGGGCGGCGAGGTGGCGGCCGAGTCGATGGTGGGCGGCCTGCGGCCTGAACGGCAGACGCTCTACGTGTTCCCGTCGCGCATGGCGCAGGCGATGCAGGGGCTGACGCAGAAGCACAAGCTGCGACCGAACCCGGAAGGCGCCGTGGAAGTGCTGGAGGCGTTCTGGGATCCGTCGATCGACAAGTCGGCCGGCGCGGGCCTGGTTCCGCCCGTGCTGGTCTATGCGGACCTGATGGCGACGCTGAGCGCCGCGGATCTGGAGGTGGCCGCCCAATTGCGCAAGGGCATCATCAAGGACGTGCTGGATCAGTTCTGAAGCCGGGGCGCCCGGACGTGGCCCGAATCACCGGCCTGCCGCACGCACACGCCCCGGGGCACCGCCTCAGTATCCACTGCTGCCTGCGACGGTGGCGCCCTTGCCGCCATCCCGCGACGCTTTCGCCAGTTCGCGCACCGCCCGCGCATAGACCAGCACATCCACGCCGGTGGCCACGAATGTGCAGCCGAGATCGAAATACTGGCGGCCCGCCGCGGCATTCGACGTCAGCGTGCCGGCGGCCTTGCCGCTGGCGATGATCGTCTTCATCGCGCGTTCGATGGCGGCCTGCACCTCGGGGTGGCCCGGGTTGCCGCGATGGCCCATCGAGGCCGCGAGGTCCGCCGGCCCGATGAACACCCCGTCCACGCCGTCCACCGCGCAGATCGCCTCCAGGTTCTGCAGGGCCGTCACGGATTCGGCCTGCACCAGCAGGCAGACTTCGTCGTTCGCCACGTCCAGGTAATCGGCGCGCGCATTCCATTGCGAGGCGCGCGCGATGGCGCTGCCCACGCCACGGATGCCTTGCGGCGGGTAGCGCGTGGCGCTGACCATCCGGCGGGCCTGTTCGGCGGTATCGACCATCGGGATCAGCAAGGTGCGGGCGCCGATGTCGAGCAACTGCTTGATCAGCGCCACGTCGCCGGAGACGGCCCGCACCACCGGTTCGGCCGGATAGGGGGCCACCGCCTGGAGCTGGGCGAGGATGCTGCGGACATCATTGGGCGCGTGCTCGCCGTCGATCAGCAACCAGTCGAAGCCCGCCGTGGCGGAGACCTCGGCCAGATAGGGCGTGGCCATCGAGATCCACAGGCCGACCTGCGGCTGACGTGCCGCGAGCGCGGCCTTGAAGGGATTGTTTGCGGGCATGGGCTAGGGGTCTCGGGAGGGAGCGAAGCCATCACGATAGGACAAAGCCGCTGGAACGGGAAGTGGGGGAAGCGGGGGGAAGGTGCGGAATGCGGTGAGCTATAGAGGAGAGGCGGGCAGCGGGTCCCGGCGATGGGACCCGCCGATCAGATTGCCGGCTTGCGTCAGCGTGCCCAGGGCGCTTCGGCGTCGAACCGCAGGTCGTAGCGGGCCAGCGCCTGCGCATGCAGATCCCGGTCGATCGCATGGAGCGCGCTCACCACGATATGGTGGCGGTCGATCTCGAAGAACTGGCGCAGTGCGCCGCGCGTGTCGCTGCGGCCGAAGCCATCGGTCCCGAGTGCCGTATAGGGGGCGTCGACGTAGGGCGCGATCAGCTGGGCGTAGGCGCGCACGTAGTCGCTGGCCGCCACGACCGGCGCATCGCCGGGCAGGCAGTGGCGGACGTGGCTGTGCGCGGTGGCATCGCCGCCGAACAGCGCCCGGCGCTCGCATTCGCGTGCATCGCGCGCCAGTTCGGGGAAGCTCGTCACGCTCCATATCTCCGTGTGGATGTTCCAGTCGCTGGCCAGCAGCTCCGCTGCGGCGATGACCTCGCGCAGGATCGGGCCGGAGCCCAGCAGGCGGACTGCCACCGGTGCATCGTCGGGGCCGCGCGTGCCGAACCGGTACATCCCCTTGATGACGTCGGCATGCGCGCCTTCGGGCAGCGGCGCTTGCGCGTAGTTCTCGTTGTTGACGGTCAGGTAGTAGAAGTCGTCGCGCTGTTCCTCGAGCATCGCGCGCGCGCCGTGGTCGATGATGACGGCCGCCTCGCTGATGAACGCGGGATCGTAGGCGCGGCAGTTGGGCACCGTTGCCGCCACCAGTTGGCTTGAGCCGTCCTGGTGCTGCAGGCCCTCGCCGGACAGCGTCGTGCGGCCCGCCGTGGCGCCGATCAGGAAGCCCCGGGCGCGTTGGTCCGCCGCAGCCCAGATCATGTCGCCCACGCGCTGGAAGCCGAACATCGAGTAGTAGATGTAGAACGGCAGCATGGGCACGCCGTTCACGCTGTAAGACGTGGCGGCGGCCGTCCACGATGCCATCGCGCCGGCTTCCGTGATGCCTTCCTCCAGCAACTGGCCGTCGCGGCTCTCCTTGTAGTACAGCATCGATCCCGAGTCTTCCGGCTCATAGAGCTGGCCCTGCGGCGAATAGATGCCGATCTGGCGGAACAGGTTGGCCATGCCGAAGGTGCGCGCCTCGTCGGCGACGATGGGCACCACGCGCGGTCCCACGGTCTTGTCCTTGATCAGGTTCGAGAACAGGCGGACCACGCCGGTTGTCGTGGACACCTCGCGGTCATCGGGCTGCAGGGCGAACGCGCCATAGTGGCCGAGCGGCGGCAGCGGCAGCACCGGCGACGCACCGGAGCGCGCCGGCAGGTATCCGCCCAGCGCGCGCCGGCGCGCATGCAGGTAGGCGATTTCCGGGCTGTCGTCGGCGGGCTTGTAGAACGCCATCGATGCCAGCGCGGCGTCGTCGATCGGCAAGGCAAAGCGCTGGCGGAACGCGCGCAGGGCGTCGATGTCGAGCTTCTTCTGCTGGTGCGCCGTCATGCGCGATTCGCCGGCATTGCCCATGCCAAACCCCTTCTTGGTCTTGGCCAGGATGACGGTGGGCCGGCCGGTATGCGAGGCCGCCGCCTGGAACGCCGCATGGAGCTTGCGCAGGTCGTGGCCGCCGCGGCGCAGGCCGTCGATCTCGGCGGGGCTCATGCCGGCGACCAGTGCCTTGAGTTCAGGGTCCTGATGGAAGAAGTGCGAAAGGTTGTAGTCGCCGTCCTTGGCGCCGAGGTTCTGGTATTCGCCATCGACCATCGCGGCAAAGCGCTTGAGCAGCGCATGCTGCGTATCGCGCGCGAACAGGGCATCCCATTCCGATCCCCAGATCACCTTGACGACGTTCCAGCCGGCGCCGGCAAACAACGATTCGAGTTCGTGGATGACCTGGCCATTGCCGCGCACCGGGCCGTCCAGGCGCTGCAGGTTGCAGTTGATGACGAAGGTCAGGTTGTCGAGCCGTTCCCGCGCGGCCAGCGACAGCGCCGCGAGCGATTCAGGCTCATCCATCTCGCCATCGCCGAACACGCCCCAGACGCGCCGGCCCACCGTTTGCGCGAGACCACGGTCCGCCAGATAGCGCAGGAAGCGGGCCTGATAGATCGCGCTGATGGGGCCGATGCCCATCGAGCCGGTCGGAAACTGCCAGAAATCCGGCATCAGCCACGGATGTGGATAGGAGCACAGGCCGTCCTTGCCGACTTCCTGGCGGTAGTTGGCGAGCTGCGCTTCCGACAGGCGGCCTTCGAGGAAGGCCCGCGCATAGACACCCGGCGCCGAGTGGGGCTGGAAGTACACCAGGTCGCCGTTGCGGCGGTCGATCCCCTTGCCATCGTCGGCCCGGAAGAAGTGCTGGAAGCCGACTTCGAAGATCTCCGCCGCCGACGCGTAGCTGGCCAGGTGGCCGCCCAGTTCGCCGTACGCCTTGTTGGCGCGCACGACCATCGCCAGCGCGTTCCAGCGGATGATCGCGGTCAGCCGTTCCTCCATGGCGAGGTCGCCGGGGTACGGCGGCTGCGCGGCCAGCGGGATGGTGTTCTGGTAGGCGGAGTAAGGGTGGGGCGCCTCCAGCCCGAGATGGCTGGCATGCTCGGTCAGGCGGTTCAGCAGGAACCCGGCCCGATCCGCGCCGGCATGTTCGAACACGCCGCTCAGCGCGTCGAGCCATTCGCGGGTCTCCAGCGCGTCACTGTCGTGGCCGGTGCTGGCGGGGGTGGCAGCGGGGGTGGCGGCGCTGGCGTTGGTGCCGTTGGTGCCGTCGGTGGCGGGGTTGGCACCCGCCACGGCCTGGTGTTCCGAAAAGTCCATCTCGCGTCTCCTGTAGGGCACCGCGGCCTGTCGTCCCCCGGCGTTTTGAACGATTCTAGGCGCGGGCTGGCGGCAGAAGCTGCCGGATTCGGACGGGTCGGGATCGGCGGGCAGCAGATCGTGCTGCGCCTTGCGCGAAGCCGGGCATGCGCGAGGCCGATGCGGTCATTCCGGCAGCACGGCCGTCGCCTCGATCTCAGGCGACATGCCGTCTGGCGCGGTGCATTCCAGTCGTGTTTGCCGCCGATTTTGTGCGGTACGATGGCCGCCTTCCGCATTCGCCCCCATCCGATGCCATGGCCCGCCATCCCAACACGCCCGTTACCGATCGCCCCCTGCGGTCACGCGACCCCTTGTCCGTTGGCGAAGTGGCGGCGCGCAGCGGACTGGCGGTGTCCGCGCTGCATTTCTACGAATCGAAGGGCCTGATCTCCAGCACGCGCAGCGACGGCAACCAGCGCCGCTATCCGCGCGGCGTGCTGCGCCGGCTGGCGGTGATTCGCGTGGCGCAGCGCATGGGGCTGCCACTGGCCGTGATTGCCGATGCGTTCCGGAAACTGCCCGAAGGCAAGGCGCCGACGGTGGCGGACTGGCGCCGCTTGTCCGCCGCGTGGCGCGAGGACCTGGACGCCCGCATCCGCACGCTGACGATGCTGCGCGACCAGCTGGACGGGTGCATCGGGTGTGGATGCCTGTCCCTGAAGGCTTGCCCGCTGCGCAATCCGCAGGACTCGCTGGCGGGACAAGGGCCGGGCCCGCATTTCAGTGCGAGCCCGCAGCAGCCGCCCCGGCGGCCGGGGCAGGCAAGGCGCTGACTACTGGTTCTTCATGGCGTCGGCCAGGCGGGAGATGATCTCGCCTTCGCTCTTGAAAGCCTTCTGCGCATAGGCCCCGTATTGTTCCGGCCCCATGTAGTTGGTGACCATGCCGTATTGCCGCGTCACGTTGAGCAGCTTGGGGTCCTTCAGGGCATTGCGGAACGCTTCGTCGAGCCGCTTGACCACGGCAGGCTTCATCCCCGCCGGGCCGATGATGCCGAACGGCGAGTTCGACCAGACCGGGTAGCCGATTTCCTTCAGCGTCGGCGCGTTGGGGAAATCCGCTGCGCGCTTCTCGGACAGCGTGGCCAGCACGCGCATCTGCCCGCTTTGCACATACGGCAGCAGCGTGTTGGACAACACCGCCACGTCGGAGGAACCGCTCAGCAGCGCGGTGATCGCCTCGGCATCGCCCTTGTAGGGCACATGGGTCCAGTTGGACTGCGAGACCCGCGCCAGTTCGGAAATCGTCAGGTGCTGGCTGCCGTAGATGCCCGTGGTGCCGTAGCTGATGCCGCGCTTGCTGGCCCTGGCCTCGTCCACCAGTTCCTGCATGGTCTGCCATTTGGCGTCCTTCTTCACGGCCACCGCGAAGTTGTAGTCCGCGATCATGGAGACATAGGTCAGGTCCTTCAGCGGGTCATAGCGCATCTTCTGCACGTGCGGCAGCCGGAAAATCACCACCGGCGCCATGCTGAGCGTGTAGCCGTCGGGTTCCGTGGTCACCATCTGCGTGGCGCCCAGCGTGCCGCTGACTCCCGGCTTGTTTTCCACGATGATCGACTGGCCCAGTTCGCGCCCGGCGGCGTCCGCCAGCGCGCGCGCCACCTGGTCGGTCACGCCGCCGGCGCCGTACGGCACGATTAGCCGGATCGGGCGCGTCGGGAATTCGTCGGCAGCCTGGACTACGGTGGGCAGTGCGCCTGCCGTGGCTGCCAGGCTGGCAGCGGCGATGGCGAAGAAGCGGCGTCGTTGCATGGGGTCTCCTGGGATGTCTGCCGGGTCGAACAAGTCCGGCGCATGGTGGTTGTCGCCTCAGTATGACTGCGTCGGCGGAGGCGCCCGAGCGGGGTATACGCGAGGTTTGCGCGGGGCGGGCCGCGCTATCCGCCGATTTCATCGTCTCCATGCGCGGCCTGCATGCAGCCGGCAAACCACAAGCCGAGGCGGGTTATCGAAAAGAAAAGGCCACCGGGAATACCGGTGGCCTTGGGCGCATCGCGTGGCCCCTGTCGGGGCCGGAAAATCAGGCGGAGATCAGGCGGCAATCACGCGCGTGCGGATGAACGCCTCATCGCGCATCAGCGCATCGGCCCAGCCGGCGGGCGGCACCAGGCTGATATCCGTGATGGCATAGCCGATGTCGCCCTCGGTCTGCAGTTGCTGCGCCACGATATTCGCGCCGATCTGCGCCAGCGCCTGGTTGAAGTGCGACAGCGTGCCGGGGCGGTTGTAGTGGATGTTCAGGATGCGCGCGGGCGCCTCCAGCGGATTCGGCTGGATCTCCGGCAGGTTCACCGCGCCGATCGTGGCGCCTGTTTCCAGGAAGTTGACCAGTTTGGTCGCCACCTCCACGCCGATGTTTTCCTGCGCCTCTTCCGTGCTGCCGCCGACGTGCGGCGTCAGGATGACGTTGGGCTTGCCCTGCAGCGGGGAGACGAACGGGTCCGTGTTGCTGCGCGGCTCCTCCGGAAAGACGTCGATGGCGGCGCCGGCCAGGTGGCCGTCGTCCAGCAATTGCGCCAGCGCGTTGATATCCACCACCGTACCGCGCGATGCATTGATCAGGATGCTGCCGGGGCGCATGGCGGCCAACGCCTTGCGGCCCATCAGCCCGCGCGTCTGCGGCGTGGCCGGGACGTGCAGCGTGACCACATCGGCCTGGGACAGCGCATCTTCCAGCGTGTGCACCGGCATGGCCGAGCCGATCGACAGGCGAGGGCGGATGTCATAGAACACCACGCGCATGCCCATCGCTTCCGCCAGGATGCCGACCTGCGCGCCGATATTGCCGTAGCCGATCACGGCCATGGTCTTGCCACGAATCTCGAATGATCCCTTGGCGGTCTTCTGCCACTGCCCCTGGTGCGCCGAGCGGCTTTTCTCCGGAATGCGGCGCATCAGCATGATGGTCTGGCCGATCACGAGCTCGGCCACCGAGCGCGTGTTCGAGAACGGCGCGTTGAAGACCGGAACGCCCGCGTGAGCCGCGGCGCCGAGGTCCACTTGCGAGGTCCCGATGCAGAAGCAACCCACCGTCAGCAGGCGGGAGGCGTTGGCGAACGATTCCGCCGTCAGCGTGGTGGCGGAGCGGATGCCGAGCAGCTCGTGATCGCGGATGGCCTGCGACAACGGCTCGCCGGCCAGGGCCTTTGGCTGGGTGGCGATGTCGATCTGATGGCGCCCCAGCAGTTGCTGGGCGCTGGTGTGGATGTTTTCGAGGAGGATTGCGCTGGCCATGACGGTCGGGCGGTGCTGGAGAGAGTTGGAGGGGCTTCGGGCGTCCGAGAGCGTACGAGGTACGTGGAAGGAGACGCGCATGAGCACACCTTATCACTGTCCCTTATCCGTGCTTGTGGGAGGGACATAGCACGGCGCGGCATTGACCGCGACGCCGCTACGAGGCGTGCTGGCTGGCCTCAGATGTCGTACGAGATGACGCAAAAATCACGAAAACCACCGATTTTGCGCTTGATCATCCATGTTTCGTGTCATAGGATGTCTGACAAGTCGTGGGGTCTTCGTCAAGAAATGAGCCGGCTTCCCGCGACCCATACCAACAATCAGGAGACAGGCATGAACGAAGTGAACACGGGAGTCGACACTCAGCGTCGGCTGTTACTGAAGGCTGGCGCGGCCGCCGCGACGTTGGCGGGCAGCGGGCCGGTGCTGGCGCAGGCCTTCGACTTCAAGCCCAGCCAGCGCTATCCGGACGCCGCAATCGAGATCCTGGATCCGAGTTTTGCCAAATACCGCCTGTTCAGTTCGACGGTGGAACAAGTCGCCACCGGGTTCCGCTGGGTGGAAGGCCCGGTCTGGTTTGGCGATGGCCGCTACCTGCTGTTCTCCGACATTCCCAACAACCGCATCATCCGCTACGACGAAACGTCGAACCAATGGAGCGTCTTCCGCTCGCCGGCCAATTTCACGAACGGGCACTGCCGCGACAGGCAGGGCCGGCTGGTGAGCTGCGAGCACCTGACGCGCCGCGTCACGCGGACCGAATACGACGGCACGATTACCGTGCTGGCGGACCGCTATCAGGGCAAGCGATTCAATTCGCCCAACGACATCATCTGCAAATCGGACGGCTCGATCTGGTTCAGCGATCCGCCGTTCGGCATCTCTGGCGACTGGGAGGGCGACAAGGCGACGCCCGAACTGCCGCAGGCGGTCTACCGCATCGACCCGAAGGACAACACCGTCACGCAGGTCATCAGCGACCTGAATGGTCCCAACGGGCTGTGCTTCTCCCCGGACGAGAAGAAGCTGTACGTGATCGAGGCCCGCGCGCAGCCCTATCGTGTGGTCTGGGCCTATGACGTGGCGGCGGACGGCGGTCTCGGTAACAAGACCCGGCTGATCGATGCCAATGGCCCCGGCGCACTGGATGGCATGAAGTGCGACGTGGACGGCAACATCTGGGCGGGATGGGGCAGCAATGGCGCGCCCGGGGCGGACCCGGCCAAGCTGGATGGCGTGCGGGTGTTCAATCCGCAAGGCAAGGCAATCGGCCATATCCACTTGCCGGAACGCTGCCCGAACCTGTGCTTTGGCGGCGCCAAGCGCAATCGCCTGTACATGGCCAGCAGCCATTCGCTTTACGCGCTCTACGTGGAAACGCGCGGCGCGGTTTGAAGCGTTGACGCACCGGGATGGCTGGCGCGGGCAACCGCGGACCCGGCGCCAGTCATTCCAACAGATGAAACGAACATCTGAAGGTAAGAAAAACATCACTTCCCTGTCATGAACATCGGCCACCATCGGCGCCCGAAGAAAGCCTTGCCAGTGCGGCTGGGACGCTGAGGGCGCAGCCAGGCTGGCAGACCCTCGGAGCCGAAGGCGCACGGTCAGATGGGTCAATAAAAACAATACATTATCAGGGAAGTTTCATGCATCACTTTAAATCCGCGATCGGCATCGCGGCGGCCTTGGCCGTCGCTTTCGGCTTCTACGGCTGCAATGGCAGCGACGACGCGACGAGCTCGCCCGCCACTAGCACACCCCCCAACCCGGCCACGCCCACGGCGGAAGTCACCGGCAAGTGGACGACCGGCGATCTGCATGTCCATACGATCGAATCCGACGATGCCCAGAGCCCGCTGGCGACGGTGCTGGATCAGGCGCTGGTCAAGAACAACCTGGACTGGACGGCGCTATCCAACCACCTGCGTCCCTCCACGCGCGATCAGAATGGCGCGGCCATCGCCGGCGGCCCGCTGCCGTACTCGCAGGCCATGGCCCAGTACGAAATGCCGGCCGTCCGCCAGTTGCAGGTCAATGGCAGCTACGTGAGCAAGCTGATCTTCTCGGCCTTCGAATGGGACATGCCGACGCACGACCACATGAACGTGGGCATCTTCGGCGGCACCCCGCTGGGCACGGCCACCCGGGCCGCCAATGAGTTCGAGTACTTCTTCACCAACCGCCCGGACACCCAGTTCGACCCGGTCGACGTGGCCAACTGGAACGCCAAGGGCGCGCGTGCCTTTACCACGCACGCCGATGCAGTCAAGGCCGTGGCCTGGCTGCGTGACAACTACCCCGACACCAGCTACGCGCTGATCAACCACCCGTCGCGAAATTCCGGCAAGTACACCGCCGCCGATTACCGCGAATTCAACGATACCGCCCCGAATATCGCCTTTGGCGTGGAGGGCATGGTCGGCAACCAGATGGAGCCGGACCGCGGCGGCTACACCACGGCCTACATCAATGCGAACCTGAAGAACCGCGTCTACGGCGGCGTGGATTACGTGGTGGCGCAGGTCGGCGGCATCTGGGATGCACTGCTCGGCGATGGCCGCCGGTTCTGGAACGTGGCCGATTCCGATCACCACTTCAAGACCATCGGCGCCAACAGCAGCGGGTACTTCCCAGGCGAGTACGCCAGGACCTATGTCTGGATCGACAACAAGAACACCGGAATCAAGGGCGTGCTGGAAGGCATCCGCTCGGGCAAGATGTTCTCGGTGTTCGGGGACCTGATCAACGCACTGGATTTCAACATCGCCAGCGGCACGGGCAAGAGCGAGATGGGCGGCGAGCTGAAGGCCAGCGCCGGCGATACCGTGACGGTGACCATTCGGTTCAAGAGCCCGGACCACAACAATTACCAGTATCCGATCGACAGCGGCATCAACGTCAACGTCAGGCCGACGGTGGACCATATCGACCTGATCGCCGGGGATGTCACGCCACGCGCGGCGGCGGGCACGCCGGGCTACAGCAAGGAAACGAACGACTCCACCAAGGTCATCGCCACGTTTACCCAGGCGGACTGGAAGCTGGACAAGGATGGCTACAACACTGTGACGTATACGTACAAGGCGGCCAGGAGCCAGTATTTCCGCCTGCGCGGGACCAACCTCGGCATGAACGTGCCGGGCGAGACCCAGGACGGCAACCCGCTGCCGGACCAGAAGACCACGGTGACGGAAGACGCGGCGCGCTTCAACGCGATCAACGCGCGCAACTACAACGATCTCTGGTTCTATTCGAACCCGGTGTTCGTGACGGTGGGCAGCTGATCCTGCCCGCGGCGCCCGGGCGGATCAGTTTGCGTCGAGCGCCGTGGCCGCCTTGTCCATGAGCGTCAGCAACTGCTGCAGGCCCTCCTGGCCCAGCGCGGCATGCAACTGGCCGTCCAGCCGGGCGGTCAGTTGTGCTTCGATCCCATCGCAAAGCACCCGTCCCGCATGGCTGGCCGCCAGCACCATGCTGCGGCGGTCATCGCGGGCCGGCATCGCCGTGACCAGCCCGCGTTGCCGCAGGGCGAAGATCGCGCGCGAGAGCGACCCCGCATCGTGATCCGTGGCCTGCGCCATCTCCGTCAGCGTACTGGTCTCGCGTTCGCGCAGATGGCAGAGGATGATCCATTGCGAGATATTCAGCGCGGACTCGCGCAGGATGGCCGTCGCCCCGTGCTGCAGGTTCCGCTTCAGGCGGCCGGAGCGCAACAAGGCCACGCTGCCCGACAAGCGTCGTGTCGACATGATTGCCTCCTTGCATGGCAGGTTTAGTGCGCGCCAGCCGCGGCCCCGGACACGGCACCCCGGATCGGCCGGGTGAACCAGATCAGCGGCACGATGGCGATGAAGATCACACCCGAGATCCAGAAGATATCGTTCAGTCCGAGCATGACGGCTTGCGTGTTCAGCGATTTCTCGAAGAAGGCCACGGCCTGACCGGGCGTGAAATGCATCGTGGTCTGGATCGATTCCAGCGCGGCGCCATACAGCGGACTGTTGGGTCCCGTCTGTTCCACCAGCCGGGCGTGATGCAGCACCGCACGGTCATTCCAGCCGGTGGCGGCCAGCGACGTCCCCACGGCGCCACAGAACACCCGGGCGAAGTTCGACAGGCCGGCGGCGGCCGGAATCTTGTCCGCCGGCAGGCCGGACAGGACGATCGCGGTCAGCGGCACGAAGAACAGCGCCATCGGGATGCCCTGGAGCAGCGTCGGCAGCACCAGCGTGAACGTATCGACGCCGGTCGTGTAGTTGGACCGCATGAAGAACACGGCCGCAAACCCGAGGAACGACAGCGTGGCCAGCACGCGCAGCTCCGCCTTGGGCATGAGCTTGCCGAGCAGCGGATTCAGCAGCACCGCGAAGACGCCGAGCGGCGCGGTCACCAGGCCGGCGTTGACGGCCGGGTAGGCCAGGTATTGCTGCATCCACTGCGGCAGCACCACCAGGTTGGCGAAGAACAACGCATACGCCACCGAGATGGCAATCGTCCCGGCCAGGAAATTGCGGCCCTTGAACAGGCGCAGGTCGATGATCGGATTCGGCTCGGTCAGCTCCCAGATCACGAAGAACAGGAAGCTGAGCAGCGCGACCACGGCCAGCGTGATGATCACGGGCGAGGCGAACCAGTCGAGGTCCTTGCCCTTGTCGAGCATGATCTGCAGTGACGCGACCCACGTAATCAGCGACGCCAGGCCCACGGTGTCGATTGACAGCTTGCGCGCGGGGGTTTCACGATCCTTGTAGATCGCCCACGTCACGGCTGCGGCAAACAGGCCGACCGGGACGTTGATGTAGAAGATCCAGGACCACGAATAGCTGTCGGTCATCCAGCCGCCGAGGGCCGGGCCGGCGATCGGGCCGACCGTGGCGGTCATCGCCCAGAGGGCCAGCGCGTGGGTACTCTTTTCCTTCGGAAAGGAACCGAGCAGGATCGCCTGCGACAGCGGGATCAGCGGACCCGCCACGGCGCCTTGCAGGATGCGGGCGGCCAGCAGCGTGGTCAGGTTGGGCGCCACGCCGCAGAGCCAGGACGACAGCACGAACAGCAGGATGGCGCCGACGAACAGCCGGATCTGGCCCACGCGCTGGGTGAGCCAGCCCGTCAGCGGAATGGCCACCGCGTTGGCGGCGGCGAACAGCGTGATAACCCAGGTGCCTTCGTCCACCGACACACCGAGGTTGCCGGAGATCGTCGGGATCGCCACATTGGCGATCGACGAGTCCAGCACGTTCATGAAAGTGGCCAGGGCCACCGCAAAGCTACCCATCACCAGCTTTGCGCCGGTGAGCGGTGGAGGAGTCAAGGGCGTCTGGGCTTCGGTCGACATATTGCGCTCCGCAATGTGGGGTCGTGGCGGGTCTGTGGGAGGTCTGCGCAGTGTCTGCGCATGGTCTGCGCGTTACGAGCCGCTGGCCGCCGCGCCGCGCCTTGCAATGGCGACGTCGCCCGCCTTGCCGTGGCTGTTCCTGGCGATGATCCGTTCGATCTCGCGGTCGGCTTCCTGCCCGTGGCGCTGGAAGACATCGGTGCTGTACGTGGTGCGGGTCGGCTTGGCCTGCGCGCTGTCGAGCTGTGAGCCATCGCGCTTGATGTTCACATCGACCTGCATGGACAGCCCGATCTGGAGCGGATGCGCGCGCAGTTCGGCCGGGTCAAGCTGGATGCGCACCGGCAGGCGTTGCACAACCTTGATCCAGTTGCCGGTGGCGTTCTGGGCGGGCAGGGCGGAGAACGCGCTGCCGGTGCCCGCGGAGAAGCCCACGACCTTGCCGTGGTAGGTCACGCTGCCGCCGTAGAGGTCCGCATGCAGTTCCACCGGCTGGCCGATGCGGATGTGCTTGAGTTGAACTTCCTTGAAGTTGGCGTCGACCCACACGCCGTCCAGCGGGACGATGGCCATCAGCGGATTGCCCGGCGCCACGCGCTGGCCGACCTGTACCGAGCGTCGCGCGACGTAGCCGGTCACGGGGGCGGGCAAGGTGTTGCGCGCGTTGGCGAGGTAGGCATCGCGCACCCGGGTGGCGGCGGCCTGCACGCTCGGATGATCGGCCACGGTGGCCTGATCCGTCAGCGCGTGATTCGACGCCAGTTGCTGGCGCGCGGTTTCGAGTGCGGCCTCGGCGGTCTTGACCGCATCGCGGGCGTGGGCGACGTCTTCCGCGGCCACGGCGCCGGCTTCGGCCACCTGCGTGCGGCGGCGCAAGTCGTCCTTCGCGCGGGCCAGGTCGGCCTGGCGCTGTTGCATGGTGGCTTCCAGGACGCCGTTGTTGACGTAGAGCGCGCTGACCTGCCGCACGGTCTGGCCGAGCGCGGCTTCGGCGTTGGCCAGTGCGATGCGGGCATCGGCATCGTCGAGCGTCACCACCGACTCGCCGGCCTTGACGATCTGCGTGTCGTCCGCGTTCACGGCGATCACCGTGCCGGTTACCTGCGGCGTCAGTTGCACGAGATTGCCGTTGACGTAGGCGTCATCGGTCTCCTCATGGAAGCGGGCAACGGTGTAGTAGTACGCGCCATATCCCGCCGCGGCGAGGGCCGTGGCGAGGCCCAGCAGGGCGAGCATGCGCTTGCGCTTGCCGGCGCCGGGGTTGGCGGCTTTAGCGGTGGCGTTGGCGGCGGTGGCCGTCGCGGGAGCAGTTGCGGCCGGGGTCGTGTTCGTATCGTTCATGGTGGCACCTGTGCGTGAGTTCGTTCGGGATCGTTTTGAATAGAGCGGACGGGTCAGCGGGCAAGTGCCGCCTGTTGGGTCGATGCCGGGGCTTCGGTGTAGCCCCCGCCGAGCGCGGCGGCCAGGGCAATCTGGCGGTCGCGCCGGGTCATGCGCAGGTTGGTCACGACCTGGCTGCTGGCCAGCGCGTTCGTTTGCGCGTTAAGCACGGTCAGCTGCGTGGTCAGGCCAGCCTTGTATTGGGCCAGCGCCAGCGTCAGGGCGCGCTGCGCGGCGACATCGGTGCGCTCCGCATTGACGATCTGGGCGTCGATGGCGCGGATGTCAGACAGTTGCGTCGCGACGTCGGTCAGCGCGCCGATCAGCGTGTCGTTGTAGCTGGCGACGGCAAAATCGAACTCGGCATAGCGGCCCTTCAGCTGGGCACGCAGCGCCCCGCCATCGAAGATCGGCAGGTGGATCGCCGGACCGGCCGACGCCGTACGGCTGGCGGCGCGGAGGAAGCGGCCCCAGCCGAAGGCGTCCAGACCGATCGCGGCACTCAGGTTGATATCGGGGTAGAACTCGGCCTTGGCCACCTTGATGTCGTGCGTGGTGGCATCGACGCGCCAGCGCGCGGCGACGATGTCCGGACGACGCGAAACGAGGTCGGCGGGCAGGTTGTCGGGCAGACGGACTTCGTCCCCGGCGCCCAGTGCCGGGCGGGCGATGGCCAGGCCACGGTCGGGCCCCTGGCCGAGCAGCGCGCCGAGCTGGTAGCGGGTACGCAGGATATTGCCTTCGAGGGCGGACACCGACACCTCCGCAGCCGCGAGATTGGCTTCGGCGGTGCGCTTTTCCACCTCGGTTTCGAGCCCCATCGTCACGCGGCCGTTGGTCACGCGCAGCACATCTCGGCGCTGGCTGACTTCGTTGGTCGCGATATCGTGCAGCGCGTAAAGGCGGGCGAGCTCGTTATAGGCACGGGCTGTCGCGCTGGAGAGCGTCAGCTTCACCTGTTCGGCCTCGGCTTCCGTGGCATGCACCGTTGAGACCGCGGACTTCAGCGCCTCGCGATTCTTGCCCCACAGGTCCAGCTCATAGGTGGCGCTGAGGAACGCCTTGTTTTCCGACTGCCAGGAGCCCGCGAAGCCGGGCGGGATGAAGGTACTTTCCGTCAGGCGCTGACGCGTCCAGGAATACCCGGCGCCGACTTGCGGCAACGTGTTGGCGTTGGCGGTTTCGCTGAACGCCACGGCCGCGGCCACCCGGGCGCGCGCCTTTTCCAGCGTCGGGCTGCCCTGCAGGGCTTCGGCGACAAGTGCCTTGAGCTGCGCGTCGCCAAACTGGTCGGCCCAGTCGACGGCAGGCCAGCGGCCTCGTTCCGCAGGAATGGATTGCGTGGAGGCAAAGTGGTTCGCCTCCTCCATGTGCTTGTCGCTATGGATGCCCGCGTAGTTGGCGCAGCCGGCGAGCACCGCAGCCATCAGGACCGAGAGGGCGGGCGCGGCAAGGCGGCTGATTCCCGGATTGCGGTGACTGATGCGGCCTACGCGGCTGTCCGCCTGATCTTTTGTTTGCTTAAACATTGTCTGACTCATCAGATAAATGGGCGAAAAAAGAGGCGCGTAGGCTCCCCGGAGAAATCCGGGCACACCAGGCGGCTGAGAAGGCTCATCGTGCCCGCCTGGATACGCGCTGTTTTTATTGCCTGAACAATAACTGACACATCAGACAAAAGCAAGGGTGAAGCCCGGAAAAATGTTCCTATCGGGCTGATAAGGAGGGATCGGGCTGGAGGTCGGTTACGGCAGATGGAGAGCGCGCTGGCTGGCGTCGACTGGTGCGTGCCGGATTGGCGCGGTGGTCTGCGGCGGTAGCTCGGATTGCCGCACCTCGGCGACATCCAGGCGATAGCCGCGCCCATACGCCACGGTGAGCAGCACGCCATTCTCCGCCCGCAGGTTCAATACCCTGCGCAGTCGCGAAATCATGCCCGGTAATGCGCGCGAGGTCGGGAGCAATTCGCGGCCCCACACGGTGCGTTCGATCTGCTCGCGTGACAGGACGATGCCGGGATTGGAGAACAGCAGTGCGGCCAGCGTGTACTCCATCGCCGAGAGCGAGATGCGCTTGCCGCGCAGGCTGGCGCAGCGTCCGAACGAACTCAGTTCATATGGGCCGGCGCTGGGCACTTTCTGAAGTCGGTTCTGGCGCTTTGGACGCCGCTGGCATGACGAGGTGATGCGGGCAAGGAGTTCGCGAACGCGCAACGGCTTCACCATCGTGTGGTCAACGCCTGCATCGAGCGCCGCAACGATGTCCTCCTCGTTATCGTGGTGGGTGATCATCAGGATCGGCGCATCGCATGCCAGCTTTCCGCGAAGCATATTGACGACTTCGATGCCGGGCATGTCGGCCGGCGCATCCTCGATGACGATGCCGTCAAAGTTTGCGAGGCGACCGGCCTGAAGAAAATCGCTGACGTGGGAAAAGGCCTGGCAAATGAACTTCGCGTCGGTCAGCCACCGCTGCATGGCGAGCGCGGACTCAGGCTGGCCACCCAGCACTGCAATACGTAATGGGAATGTCATCGGGGGCCTTCAAATGGTGTGCGGGGTGCCGGTGTGGGGTGCTAGTGCGACGTGCTGCCGGGTCGGCAGGCAGGAGATGTCTATCGCTCAGGTTAGCTGGCATTCCCGGGTGGCTCTATCGGGATAGTTCTAAATCCATGAGCCGGCAGGTATGGACTGCAGCGGCGACGTTAGTCGCCGACATTGCGATCACGTCGCAGCATGAAGTTCATCGACCAGACCGTGCTCAACACAACGATCCAGAGTCCGAAGAAGAGCCACATCGTCATGATGTTTTCGCAATCTTTTTGAGGTAGGGCAGCTTTTCAGCAAGACGAGAGACCATGTCGCGATAGCGTGGTGCGGCCAGGGTTCGGACGTTGTATTGTCGCGGGAGTGGCCGGTGGATAACATCAGAGATCAGCGAGTCTCGTCAGTCGCCGACAGGAAAAACAGCCTTCGATGTGCCAGTCAGCGGAATGATTCAGGCTGAGCTGCCGGAATGGAAAGGCTAGGATGGATGGCCGACTCCGAAAATAGAGCTCTTTCGAAAAGCAACCGCGATGGGTCCGTACCGAGGCAGCAAGAAAATAAACGCTCTGCAAAGTCAGCGATTTCTCTCGCACCGTGGCAGCCACGATTGCAACGACAGGCGCCTCCCGGGCAAGTCCTATACTGGTAGACAGTGCATTACATGCATGCTGAAACGGTGCCACGCAGCCAGTCCGTCAATCGCTGCCGCCGACACCGGAAAACGCGCGGCACGACGGTGTCTATGGAAGTGACGATGTACTCGAAAAGACTTCATTTCCTTGCGTCGTTCTTGCTTTCCCTGTGGGTCGCCGCAATGACGACTTCGGCGCTGGCGGCGACATCTCACAACGGTACCCCCACTTCTCAGACGCTCGTCAACGCTGGCCGACTCCCGCAGCAACTCGTTGTCGGCGGTGTACCCCGGGAGATGATGCCAATCGAGGGCGTGGTCAATGGCGAGCCAACCGGGTTCAGTGGCGACCTGCTGAAACAGTTGCTGGCTGGCTCTGGCATTCAGTTGACCGCACGCACGTATCCGAACCGGAAGGCATTGCTGAAAGCAGCATGCGACGGCGAAGTGGACCTGATCATGAGCGCGGTGCCACGTAACGAGTTTGCGCATTGCCTGATTTATTCCGCTCCCTATCTTGTCCGCAGCATCGTACTGGTGGCACGTGAAGGCGATGCGCGTGCGCTTGACGATGTGTATCTGGACACCGCGCGCGTCGTCCTGGAGCGCGGCTCCCCGTGGGCATCGGAATGGATCGAGATGCATCCCAATGGGAAAGTCGTTGAAGCCGATACGATTACCGACGCGCTTGACATGCTGGCTTCGGGAAAAGTCGATTTATATGTCGGTATTACCCTCACCATCAGCCGGTTGCTGGACCGCTCGTCCTATATGGGATTGCGCGCGGTTCGCCTGATCACGCCGCATTCCGAAGGATTCCATTACGGTGCGCCCATCGGCAGGCGAGCGGTGATCAGCGAACTGGATCGCCGGCTGGCCACACTGTCCCCCGACACCATCGAGAATTTGCGCGGACGCTGGTTCTATCCGGACGGCGGCGCCGCCAATAACGCCTCCGGCGCCGTGTCTGAAGAGGTCGCCAAGGCGATCGAGAAGAAGGGCGTCCTCCGTTATACGGTCGCTTCGTTCTTGCCGCCTTATTCCGTGGAAGGCGATGGAAAAAAGGTGAGCGGCATCACGGTGGATTACCTCGCCTACCTTGGAAAGGATCTGAATCTGCCGGTTGAGTATGTTCCGACGGCGAATCTGTCGGAAGCATTCAGGTTGGCGGAGGCGGGAGAAATCGACCTGGTGGCAGGACTGCCCGGCCACTATCCGGCGCCTGGGCAGATGCTGCCGCTTGGCGTCTACGAATCGCCGCCGATGGTGATCGTCATACCGGCAACGGCACCTTATATTCCAGACCTGACGGCCCTGACCGGGAAATCCCTTGCCATTGCCGGCAATGATCCGATGGCCGACACCATACGAAGCCACACGCCGGACACGTTGCATGTCGGCGTGGAGACGCTGAGGGATGCGCTGACCGCGGTGCGGAGTGGGGATGCGGTGGCAACGATTGGCAACCTGACGACCATGGATGCGTTGCTGCGGCAGGATTATGCGGGTGAATTGCGGATTGCCGGCCATGCAGGCTTCAGTGAGGATTTTGCGGTGCTTGCCGGCCCTCATATGAGCGAATTCGTGCCGGTGATGCGACGCATGCTCAGGACGATCCCCGATACCGAACGAACCCGGATCCGTGACCGCTGGCTGACGGCCTCATACCAGTTCTACACGCCGTGGGATCTGATTTTGCGACGGGCGTTGCCATTCCTGCTGATCGGAGCGGCTGCTTGCCTCATCGTTGGTTTCAGCTTTGTTCGCCTTCGCAAGGAGATCCGCCTGCGCACCGCGACCGAGCGGCAATTGACGCATCAGCTGTCGTTCAAGGAAGCCCTGCTCAATTGCCTGCCATATCCGGTGATAGCCAAGGATGGGACGCAACGCTACGTCGAGGTCAATGCGGCGTTCGAGGACGTATTTGGCATTCGGCGCAACGACATTATCGGCAAGACCGCCCAGTCACTCGAAGGCGCGCAGGCATCTGTTCTCAAGACCATGGATGAACGGTCTTTCGATTCGGCAACAGAGGCGCCACTGGAACTGACCGACGTGTCGGGGCGGAAAAGAACCGTCGTCCATATTCAACAGGAATATCGCGACGCCGGAGGTGGGGCCAATGGCGTCATCGGTACGTTGTTCGATATCACGGATATCCACGAGGCACGCGAACAGGCTCAGTTATTGGAGCGACGTCTGCAGGATGTGACCAACAGCCTGCCGGCCATCGTTTTCCAGATGCGGCACGTGTTCGCATCCGGTCAGCCCGTGGAAATCACCTATGCGGCCGGGAATAGCGATGCGTCGATGGGATTGACGCCGAAGGAGATATTGGCGACTCCCGAGCTCTTGTCCAAATACCTGCACCCCGACGATGTTGAGCGTGTGCGGTCGGCGTTCCGGGCGTCGCAACGGACGCAGGAACCCGTCGAGCAGGAGTGTCGTTTGCTCGGGCGATACGGCATGAGATGGGTGACCATCCGGGCGATCTGCCGGCGCGACGGAGACGAGACGGTCTGGAGCGGTGTGATCGCCGATGTCACCGAACAGCACTACCAGGCGGACGCGCTTGGCAAGGCAAGGGATGTCGCGGAAGCCGCGCTTCGGGCCAAGGAGGGCTTCCTGGCGATGATGAGCCATGAAATACGGACGCCGCTGAATGGCGTTCTCGGACTCATCGAAGTGCTGCAAACCACCTCGCTCTCATCAGCGCAACACAAGATGCTCTCGCTGGTCGAGGAGTCCGGCCATGCGCTGGCGCAGATCCTGAACGACGTGCTTGATTACGCGAAGATCGAGGCGGGCCGCCTGTCGATCATCCCGGCGCCGACGGACTTGCGTGAACTGGCGGACAGCGTTGTCGGGCTGCTTGCGCCACAGGCGTATAGCAAGGGCCTGAATGTATACATCACGATTGATGACGATGTTCCCGCAACCGTCCATGCCGACGCGATTCGAATTCGGCAGATCTTCTTTAACCTTCTGGGTAATGCCATCAAGTTTACCGACCGGGGATCCATCTCCCTGGGCATTCGGGCCAAGGCTGCCGAGGAAGGGGACATTACGCTGGCCATTTCGGTGACCGATACGGGCATCGGCATCGCCCCGCAGGACGCCTCCAGACTGTTTGCCCCGTTCGTGCAGAGCGAGCACCAGACGACGCGACGATTTGGCGGTACGGGACTGGGCTTGTCGATCTGCAAACGGCTCACCGAGCTGATGGAAGGCGAGCTGACGCTGCAGAGCACGCTTGGTGAGGGGACGACCGTCACCCTGGTGGTTCGCTGCCCAGTCGTCGATGCGCGCTACGACTTTCCCCGATTCGCGGGCCATCGCCTGCATATCCAGGTGGAGGATGCAAGGACCGATGCCTCGCTTCGCGCCTACGCGGCGGCGGCGGGTCTGGCCGTCGTGGATGCCATACGCGATGCCGGCGATCTGTGCATGCGGTCGGACATGGCCGAAGCGCCTGGCAGCCCGCGATGCCGGCGAATTCGTGTGACATCAGAAACGGAGCAGCTGGGGTTCAGCGTGTCGGACGGTGAGATTCGACTCAGCGATAACCCGCTGCGCTGGTCCGCTTTCCTTGCGTGCATACAGGAAGCACTGGCCCTGGACGATGTGGCGTCAGGCGAGGACGCGGCGGACCTCCCGACGCAAGCACCATCGGGTCTCCCGCTTGCGTCGGCCCATGACGGCGCGCCGCGCCAGCATGTCCTGGTGGCCGAGGATCATGGGATCAGCCGGGAGCTCGTCCGGCAACAACTGGCGCTGCTCGGCTATGACTGCACGCTCTGCGAGAACGGCCAGGAGGCGATGCGGGCGCTGCAGCACAGACGATTCGACATTGTTGTCACGGACTGCCATATGCCGGTCATGGATGGCTTCGAACTCACGCGCTGGATTCGTGCGTCGCCGGATCCGGATTTGCGACGGCTCCCTGTGATCGGCGTCACCGCGACCACGCTGGCGGACGAGCATCAGCGTTGCTTCGAGGTCGGCATGGATGCCTATGTGCTCAAGCCGACGACGCTCGCCTCGATCCAGCGCGCGCTGACGCGCTATCGCGATGCGGAGCACGCGGGCGACGATGCCGAAGCCGCGGACCCTTCCGCAACGGAAGACGCGGCGCCCATCGGTTTTGACCGCACCCTGATCCGCCGGGAGGATCTGTTCGGAAAGTCGGGCGCACTGCAATGGTCGGACGAGATGTTTCGCGTATGCGAAAGCGCCATCGAGGAGGATCGTCGGTCGCTACTGAAATGCCTCGAGGATGTGTCCGTCGATGACTTGCGGAAGTGGTGCCACCGGGCCGGCGGCGGCCTGGCCGTTTTCGAACAGCCCGAGATCAATGGCTTGATCGGGTGCTTTTCCGACGTCGTCAAGGCCGCGGACGTCGCGAAGATCCAGGTCGTCGGGGAGACCGTCACCGACATGCTGGACCACATTCTGGATCTGCTTCGCGAAGCGTCTACGCGGGAAGGCTGAGCATTCCGGCGAGCGCCTTTTCCGATGCTTCTTCCCGACGCGGTGCAGCAAGGCTCAGGGCGTCGCCGAAATTATTCGCGCGATCGCTACGACTGCCAGCAAGTTGTAAGGGATGCACTATGCTCCTTTTAGAGGTCGTTTAAAAATGAAGCGAAGCGGTCCTGGCTAGGCGCGCGGCCGCAGACAGTACAAGTGGTACGGCCAGGCCGCGCAACGACGCCAGGATCTTTTTTAAATGACCTCTTAGTGCAGGGGCGCCGCTGTTGCCGGGTTGCGTGTCTGTGTTCCGCATTGCAGCATCCCTTTTTTCTGGCCGTGACGTCGGTGGACTCCCGTCATGTTGTCGATGACGGTTGGGGTCCCGGTCGCCTTGTCGTGGGTCGAGGGAGGGCACCATGCTGCGTGGATCTCGGTTATTTACGGGCGCTGGCTTGGTGGTCTGCCGCCTGCTTTTGGGAATCCTTGCGCTGGGGATGCCATTGGCGTTCTCCGCGCCGCCGTCCTCGGCACCCGCGCCGTCCTCCGCGACGACTCCTGCCGCCGCGAAAGGTGCTTCGTCTCCGAATGCCCCGGCCGCTCTGGCCAAAGGGGATCCATCCAAACGCCAGTTGGGCCTCGCCGTCCAGCCGTGGAAGGGCGATTTCGACGCCATGATGCAGCGGCGCCTGATCCGGGTCCTCGTGCCTTACAGCCGCTCGCTTTATTTCCTCGACAAAGGCCACGAACGCGGCCTGACCGCCGAACTCGTGCGCGACTTCGAGCGTTACCTGAACAAGACCTATGCCGACCGACTGGGCAAGCGCCCGGTTACGGTGTACCTGATTCCCACCACGCGGGATCGGATGCTTTCGGACCTGAACGCCGGCCTTGGCGATATCGCAGCAGGGAATCTCACCGTAACGGCCGAGCGGGAGAAGCAGGTCGATTTTGTCGCCCCGCGTGACCGCAAGCCGGTCAAGGAACTTGTCATCACCGGCCCGAAAGCCGAACCGATTGCGTCGCTCGACGCCCTGGCGGGACGCACCATCCATGTCCGCAAGTCATCCAGCTATTACGAGAGCCTGAATCTGCTTGACCGGCGCCTGCGCGATGCCGGCAAGCCGGGGCTCAAGCTCGTCATGCTGCCGGATGCGCTCGAAGATGAAGACGCCATGGAGATGCTGAATGCGGGGCTGATCGATGTCATCGTGGTCGATGACTGGAAAGCGCGGCTGTGGGCGCTGGTACTGCCGAAAATCAAGATTCACGACGACCTTGTGCTCCGTGCCGAAGGCTATGTCGGTTGGGCGACTCGCAAGGGCAGCCCGCAACTGAATGCCGCCATCGACGACTTCTACAAGAATTTCCTCAAGAAACAAGGCGTGGCCGAGTACCGCCTGAGCCAGTATATGAAGCGCTTCAAGCAAATCCGCAATAACGGCGGCGATGAAGAGGTCAAGCGTTTCCAGGAGACGGTAGCGCTCTTTGAGAAATACGGCGCGCAGTATGGATTTGATCCCTTGATGCTTGCGGCGCAGGGATTTCAGGAATCGCAGCTCGACCAGAAGCGCAAGAGCCGGGTCGGCGCGGTCGGCATCATGCAATTGATGCCTGCCACCGGAAAGGAAATGGGCGTGGGCAGCATTGCCGTCGCGGAAGCCAATATCCACGCCGGCGCCAAGTATATGGATCAGCTGATGACGCGCTATTTTGCCGATGCGCATTTTGAAGGCAGCACCCGAACGCTCTTTGCGTTTGCGAGCTATAACGCCGGCCCGGGCAATATCTCGAAAATGCGCAAGCTCGCCACCGAGCGGGGCCTGAACCCCGATAAATGGTTCAACAACGTGGAAATCGTGGTGGCGGAGAAGATTGGCATGGAGACCACGACTTACGTACGCAATATCTATAAGTACTACGCGGCGTACACCTTGCTGAAGGAGGCGCAAGCCCGGCGGGAAAAGGCCGTGGAACAAGTCGTCAAGTAGTCCGGTTTCGGAGCGCGCTCTCGCGCGGCGGCATGCGCCCACAGGCGGCGCGCCATTTCCGCCAGCGGGCTGTGTGGTCTGCCCACGACTGGCAACGGATCTCGCAGCCTGCGGCGTAAATTTTCCTCCGCACATTGCGATAAGTAACCTTATCGCGATGTGCGGTGCCGGCTGCTAAACTCTCTTCCATGACATTGAGCCCAGCCGCCCCCCATTCCGCCGTTCCGGCGCCCTCCGGATTTCCCGATGCCGCATCGCTCGCCGCCTTGCGTGCCTGGCATGCAGGCCTGACCTCGCGTGAGGCCGTCGCGCGCTATCTGGGCGAAGCAAGAAGCCACGGGCAGTCGTCGCGTGGCATCCTCGGCCGGCTCCGCCGCCAGCTTGCCGCCTACGCGCGCTACCGGCTGCGCGAGGACCTTGCGGTGCTGTTCGAGTTCGCGGCGACCGAGCGGGCCGAAAAAGGCAGGGCGGCGGACCAGGCGATCGAATTGCTGCGGAGCTTGCCCGCACCCGCCCCGGCCATCGGTGACGATATCGGACTCTGGCTGGCGCCCGCCGCGGTGACGGCGCTGCGCGCGCAAGGCATCGATACGCTCGCTGACCTGACCGTGCGCATTCCACGCCGGCGGCAATGGTGGGCGGTCATTCCGGGGCTGGGCATGGCCGGCGCCCGCCGCATCGAGGCGTTCTTCCGCGAGCACCCCACGCTGACCGAACGTGCCCGCGCGCTCATCGCGGCGGAGCCACGGGGCATGATCGTGCCGTGGGAAGCGTTGCGCCTGCCGGAGGAGGTCAACGGGTCGCTGGGGCAATTCCGGGCCCCGCGCGAAACCTGCACGCTGACCGCGGGGAATGACTATGAAGCGGTGCAGGCCTGGCTGGCGTTGCACGAATCACCGGCGACGCAGCGCGCGTATCGGAAGGAAGCCGAACGGCTGATCCTCTGGGCCATCATCGAACGGGGACGACCGCTGTCGTCGCTGACCACCGAGGATGCCACCGCCTACCGGGGCTTCCTGCGTCAGCCCTCGCCGCGTACGCGCTGGGTGGGCCCGGCCCGGCCCCGGACGTCGGCGGACTGGCGGCCCTTCACGGGGGCGCTGTCGGCGCGGTCTGCCGCGTACGCGTTGTCGGTGCTGGGCGCGATGTTCCGCTGGCTGGTGCAGCAGCGCTATGTGCTGGCCAACCCGTTTGCGGGAATCAAGGTAAGGGGTGGCGGGCGGACGGCGGCCATCGACACCTCGCACGCGTTCTCCGAGGGCGAATGGTTGCTGACGCGCACCATCGCCGATGGCCTCGAATGGTCCTATGGATGGGAGGCGCCGGCGGCACAACGCCTGCGCTTCATCCTGGACTTCACCTATTCAACAGGTCTGCGGGCAAGCGAGTTGGTGGGCGCGACGCTGCGGAATATCGAAACCGACGTCAATGGAGACCACTGGCTGCATCTGGTGGGCAAGGGCGCCAAGGCGGGCAGGGTGGCGCTGCCGCCCATGGCGCGCAACGCGCTGGATCGCAACCTGGCCGAGCGCGGGCTGCCGGTCACGCGTGTGAATTGGGACCCGAAGTCGCCGATCGTGGGCAATCTCGGGCCGGACGAGCGATCCGGCATCTCGGGGGCGAGGTTGTGGAACGTCATGAAACGGTTCTTCTCCACGGCGGCGGACCTGATCGAGAAAGAGCGGCCGGCGACGGCGGAAAAGCTGCGGCATGCCAGCCCGCACTGGTTGCGCCATACCCACGCGACGCACGCGCTGGCGCGCGGCGCGGAGCTCACCACCGTCCGGGACAACCTGCGCCACGCATCGGTTTCGACGACCTCGCTCTACCTCCACGGTGACAGCGTCAAGCGGGCGCGGCAGATCGAGTCGGCCTTCGGCTGAGGCATTGGGGAAGGCGTCGGGGGAGGTGGCATCGGCTGGCGGACGCCTTGCGACAGCCGGCCGGCATGCTCCCGCCTAGGCTTCCACCATCCCCAGGAACTGCTGCAGTTCGGCCGTCCGTGGCCGCGCAAAGACCTCGTCGGGCGGGCCGATCTCGTGGACCTTGCCCTGATGCATGAAGACCACGCGGTCGCACACCTCGCGCGCAAAGCGCATCTCGTGCGTGACCATCAGCAGCGTCATGCCGTCCGCAGCCAGGCCGCGCACCACCTGCAAGACCTCGTTGACCAGTTCCGGATCCAGCGCCGAGGTGATTTCATCGCACAGCAGCGCAGCAGGCTGCATCGCCAATGCCCGGGCGATGGCCACGCGCTGCTGCTGGCCGCCGGAGAGCTGGTCGGGATAGGCATTGAACTTGGCCGACAATCCCACGCGCGCCAGGGTTTCCTCGGCCAGTTCGCGTGCGCGGGCCTCGGGCACACCCTTGACGACCATCGGGGACAGCATCACATTGCGCCCCGCGCTCAGGTGCGGAAACAGGTTGAACTGCTGGAAGATCATGCCGACCTTCAGTCGCAACGCGCGCAACTGCAGCTCGCTATCGGCAAGATGCGCACCGGCCACGGTAATGGCGCCGGCGTCAATGGTCTCCAGGCCGTTGATGCAGCGGAGCAGGGTGCTCTTGCCCGAACCGCTCTTGCCGATGATGGCGATGACTTCACCGGGTTCCACCATGAGCGAGACGCCCTTCAGGACCTGATTGCTGCCAAACGATTTGTGGACCTGGTCAATGGCGATGAGCGGCATGGAATTTCCTCTCCAGCGATTTGCTGTATTGCGAAAGCGGCCAACACAGCGCGAAATACATCAGCGCGACGGCGGCGTAGACGGTGAACGGTTGGAAGCTGGCATTGACGATCATGGTGCCCGCCTTGGACAACTCGGTGAAGCCGATGATCGATGCCAGCGCGGTGCCCTTGACCACCTGCACGCCAAAGCCGACGGTGGGCGCCACGGCGATACGCAGCGCCTGGGGCAGGATCACGTGGCGCATCTGCTGCACGTAGTTCATGGCCAGACTGCCGGAAGCCTCCCACTGGCCGCGCGGAATCGCCTCGACGCAGCCACGCCAGATCTCGGCGAGGAAGGCAGCGGTCCAGAGCGTCAGCGCCAGGCCCGCAGCCAGCCAGGCGGGCACATCGATGCCGAACAGCGCCAGCCCGAAGAAGGCGAGGAACAGCTGCATCAGCAGCGGCGTGCCCTGGAATACTTCGATATACGCCCAGGTTGCGCGCCGCAGCAGCGGCCGCTTGCTGGTCCGCATCAGCAGCACCAGCAGGCCCACCACGCCACCGCCCACGAACGCCACCATTGACAGCAGCACGGTCCATCGCGCCGCCAGCAGCAGGTTGCGGACGATGTCCCACAGGGTGAACTCGATCATCGGGCCCTCCGGGCAAAGAGCTGGTGGCCCACGCCGCGCAGCAGTTGACGCAATAGCAGCGCAAGCGCCAGATAGATCAGCGTGCTGACCAGATACACCTCGAAGGCGCGGAAGTTGCGCCCCTGGATGAAGTTGGCCGCATAGGTCAGGTCTTGTGCCGCGATCTGCGAGCAGACCGCCGATCCCAGCATGACGATCACCAGCTGGCTCGACAGCGCCGGCCAAATCTTCTGCAACGCGGGGCGCAGCACTACGTGGCGGAAAACCTGCAGCGGCGACATCGCCAGGCTGGCACCGGCCTCGAACTGCCCGCGCGGCGTGGCAGCCAGCCCGGCGCGCACGATCTCGGTGCCATACGCGCCCAGGTTGATCACCATGGCCAGGGAGGCGGCGACCATCTCCGGCAGGTGCAGGCCCAGACTCGGCAAGCCGAAGAAGATGAAGAAGAGCTGGATCAGAAACGGCGTATTGCGGATCAACTCGACATAGATGCCGATGATCGCGCGCAGCCACGCCGGCCCCTGCGTCCTGGCCCAGGCGCCAAAGATGGCCACCGCCACGCCCAGCACGCCGCCGGTGAGCGTGAGCTGGGCGGTGACCGCAATGCCCTTGAGCAAGACGTCGGAGTAGTCCAGCACCGACAGGAAATCAAACTGGTAAGCCATGACGATGGAACCGGTTTGCCGCGATCAGAGTTGTGCCGGCAGCGGCCGCAGCAACCACTTGATCGACAGCGAGTTGAGCGAGCCGTCCTTCTTGGATTCGGCCAGGATGGCGTTGACCTTGTCCCGCAACGCGCCTTCGCCCTTGTTCATGCCAATAAAGCAAGGGGAGTTCTTGATCAGGAACTTGGTCTCGGGCGCCTTGGGCGGATGCTTCGCGATGAGCGCCGATGCCACCACGTTGCCGGTGGCAATCAGCTGGACCTGGCCGGAAAGGAACGCGGAGATCGTCGCGTTGTTGTCCTCGTAGCGCTTGATGACCGCGCTGGCCGGGGCGATCTTGGTGAGTTCCAGATCTTCCACCGCGCCGCGCGTGACGCCGACGGTCTTGCCGGCGAGATCCCCGGCGGCTTTCACCGGCAGGTCGGCGGGGCCGAACACGCCATTGAAGAAGGGCGCATAGGCCTCGGAGAAGTCGAGCACCTTCTCGCGTTCCGGATTCTTCCCCAGGCTGGAAATGATCAGGTCCACCTTGCGGGTCTGGAGATAGGGCACGCGGTTGGTGCTGGAGACCGGCACCAGTTGCAGCTTCACGCCCATTTTCTTCGCCATCAGCGCGGCGACGTCGATATCCAGGCCCTGCGGCGCCATGTCCGCGCCAATCGAGCCGAACGGCGGAAAATCCTGCGGCACGGCCACGCGCAGCACACCGGCCTTGGTGATATCGGCCAGCGTATCGGCCTGTGCCGCCGTGGGCAGGCCCGTCATGCATGCGCCGGCAAACAGGGCCAGCAGCAGGGTTCGGCGGGCGGCGGAAGCGGCGCCGCCCGCACGGGTCATCATGGCGGACGAGGGAGTCGGGATCATCGGGTCGTTCCTTTTACTCTGGAGGTGGGTTGCGGAGCAGGGGCGGCGTTCCCGGATGCTTGCGGGGAGCCAGTGGATGGGGTGAGGGACGTGGCATCGGAAACGGGTGCCAGCGCGTGGCGAAGCTGCGCCAGCGGATCTTCGGGCGGTACGACGCTCAGGCTGGCGTGCACCTCGTGCAAATGAGCTGCCATCAGCCGCGCCGCACGGGTGCCGTCGCCGGCCGCCAGCGCGTTCACGATGTCTTCATGCTGGGCGCAGGACCGCCTGGCAGCCGTCGCGGACTGCTGGCGGCTGGCCACCAGCGTGGTGCGCGCCGTCAGGTCGCGCAAGGTATCGACCAGCAGCCCATGCCCGAGCGACGCGCACAGGCACACGTGGAAATCGCCCAGCAGAAAGCTTCGTGCGCCGGCATCGTCGCCGTCGAGGGCCGCTTTTTCGCGGGCGATATGTACCTTGAGGGCATGGATCGCCGGTTGGCTGGGAGGGCGATCCTTGCTGACATCGCGCAGCAGACCGGTCTCGATGATGCGGCGGGCGTCGAAGGCGGCGCGGATATCGTCCGCGCCGGGCTCGATCAGGTACCAGCCGCGCCGGGAACTGACGGTCACCATGCCTCGCGCGGCCAGCCGCATGAGCGCCTCGCGCACCAGCGTGCGGCTGACGCCAAACAGCGCGGCGAGCTCCTGCTCACCCAGGCGGGAGCCCGGCAACAGTTTTTGCGCGAGCATGGCCTCGGTAATGCGCTGGGCGATATCGGCGGAAGGCTTGTCTTGGTTTGCGGTCACGGGGACCTACTCAGCAAGTCGTATGCCAGCCTTGTATGCAAGACTTGTGAGCAAAAATGGGTGCAATTGCCACGATGAAGGGCGGGCGCGGCACCGGCCTTTCCCCAAGCGGGTGCGCGGCTGGCTGCTCGTGGTGCATGCTCACCCGGAGGGCGGCGGCCATCGGCCAATCCGCGGCGGTCGCGCCTTGCGAGTCAGCGATCCCCCCGTTTCTGCGCAGACGGGTTTAGATCGACGATGGGGTGATTGCGATAAGAAAAGTTATCGCAATGGTGTTTCGAATTAGCGTGTCTGCTCGGCAAGCGCCGTGCGCGATAGCTGGCAGGAGAGGGTGTTGACCGCCGCGGCCGCGAGGGCGAGCACCGTGCCGACTGCCGCAAGCCCGATCCAGCCGGCGCGATGCACTGCATATCCACCGAGTGCCGCCCCGGCTGCGCCGCCGAGGAAGTACGACACCATGAAGACGGTATTGAGACGGCTGCGGGCCTCGGGGCGTTGCGTGTAGATGCGAGCCTGGTTGGCAACCAGCCCGGCGCGATTGCCGAGGTCGAGCAGAATCATCCCCAGGATCAACCAGGCCACGCTGCTACCTGCCATCGCGATGCAGGCGAAGGCTGCGGCGGCGGTGATCGCACCCGCTGAAACCACGGTTCGCGCGCCGATTCGGTCGACGATTGCGCCGATTCGGGGTGACATCGCAAGTCCGGGGAGCCCGATGAGCCCGAATGCGCCGATGGCGGCAGGACCCAGCGCATAAGGCGGGCGTACCAGCAATGCGGCGAGCGACGCCCAGAGTGCGCTGAAGGCGGCGAACACCAGGAAGCCGGTTGCGGCGGAAATGCGGAGCTGCCGTTCCCGGCGGACGAGGACGGCGAGAGAGCCGATCAGCTCCCGGTAGCGGATCACGGTCAGGCCGTTGGACACCGGCAGTTCCCTGACGACGGCCAGCAGCGCCACATCGACGATGGAAGCCAGGACGAAGATGGCACGCCAACCCATTTGGCCGCCGACCATCCCGCTCAGCATGCGCGCAAGCAGGACGCCCGATGACAGCCCACCCAGCAAGGCACCGACGATGCGCCCCCGGTGCGCGGGCATCGCTCTGCCGGACACGGCGGGGATGATGATCTGAGCCGTGACCGCCGTCATGCCGACCATGAAACTGCACGCCACCAATACAGGAAAGGTCGGCGCCATGGCGCACCCGATCATCGCCACCGCATTCCCGACGATCAGCCGCGACGCCAGCTTGCGGGGCTGAATGCCGTCGGCAAGAGGAACAAAGCACAGCAGTCCTATTGCATATCCGAGCTGGGTGAGCGTCGCCACAAGCCCAGCGTCCGCCAATGTCACGCCAAACCCTGCCGCCATCTGAGGCAGCAGCGGCTGGTGATAGTAGATGGCGGAGACGGCCAGCGCGCAGCTGAGGGCCATCAGGAAAACCTGGCGCCGGGACATCCCGAGCGACGTTGCGGAGGCAAGTGAATCTGACATGGGTACGGCCGGCTGGAGGTCTGTTGAACGATGGATCGATCCAGTCCAGTATAACTATGAAAATCATAGTGTCAAGGCTGGCGCGGCCCGGCGGGCAGCCAGCGCCTCAATTGAGGTGGCAAGCACGTCGGCGGCCGACCATGCACGGCTCCCCGAAAGGCAGCGCCATGCCACCCATGAAACTGCGTGTGTGGCGCGGTCCCGTATCCGAAATTCCGGCGCCGACCGTGCGCTGCCCTGCATTGGCTTCGATGTGCCTCGCTCCTTGCATGCCGCGCAAGTCGCTCTAGTATTGAGACGACACAGGATCCCGACGTGCGGGATCCGCCCCGGAGGCACGCATGGGAGCCATCTTCATCAGCTATCGGCGCGAGGACAGCGAAGGCCAGGCGGGTCGGCTGTATGACGATCTGGCCGAGCATTTCGGCCCGGAAGCCGTCTTCATGGACGTGGCAGGCATCGAGCCCGGCCGTGATTTCCGGCGAGTCATCGACGAACGTGTGTCGTCCTGCGCGGTGCTGCTGGCGGTGATCGGCAAGGGTTGGCTGGCTGCGGTGGACGAACGGGGCACGCGCCGGCTCGATGACGCCGCGGACTTTGTCCGCCTGGAGACGGCGTCGGCGCTGCGTCGTGATATCCCCGTCGTACCAGTTCTGGTGCATGGCGCTCGCATGCCGCGATCGGATGATCTGCCCGAGGATCTCGCCGACCTCGCCTACCGCAACGGCGTGGAGCTGACGCACGCACGCTGGGCATCCGATGTACAGGTGCTGCTCAATGCCCTGCGGCCGTACGTGGCCGCACCATCGGCTGGTGCTACGACGAGCGTCGCGCAGCCCGAATCCACGGCCTCCGCAGCGGTCGGCCAGCAGCCGTCCCCGATGGCCAGGCCCGCGTCCCCCACCATGCCTTCCACTCCGCCAAGCCCGACGGCATCTCCTTCACCCACCGGCGCGCAGCCTGCAATCTCGCCGCTCATCGCGCAACCCGGCATGCGCAAGCCACCGCCGCGCATGCTGATGGCGGGCGCGGCTGCTGCCGTCGTGGCGATTGGCCTTGGAATCTATCTGGCAAACCGTGGCGGCGATGGCGGTCACACGGACTCCAATCTCATCGTGGCCGACACGGCACCGGTCACCGCGCCAACTGCTGTCACACCCGCCGCGCCGGTCGCATCTTCCGATTCGCCTAATCAGACAAATCAGGCAAATCAGCCAAATCAGGCAGTCGCCAGTACGCCTGAAACAACACAACAGGCAGAAACGCCAGCCAACCCCGCGCAAGCACCGGCCAACACCTATCAGGGGGCATCTGGCCGCGCCGACGAGACGGCCGCCAGCACCGACACGCAAGCGTTGCCGCCGCCGCGCAGCCTGCGCTGGCGCATGGGAAATTTCCCGCCACCCAACGCGGGCAAGGTGCTGTTCACCGTGATGCCAAGCGGCGATCCGGCATGCATGTCCTATGACGGCAGGGATTGTCTGTGGGGCGTGTTGTACAACGATGTCGATTTCAGCAAGGTGAAGCCGCTGATTTGTGGCGACTATCACAAGGCCATCTGGGGTGCGACCGGCTACGAGGACCCCAAACACTGGTGCAGTCTGGTAAGGAATCGCGCTGCCGCCAGATAGCCTGTGTGCCCCCGGGCAGCCAGGCTCCGGGGAGGAGGGCGTTTTTGCCACACCTGGAAAAACGACAAAAACGGCATTGTCGCGCGCTTTTTTTCGCCTATGCTTGGTCTTGTCAGACGCCCGCCGGTCAAGTGGGATGAGGCCATGGGAGGCTCGCATGACTGCCTTTGACGAACTTCTGGCCGAGACGATCCGCACGCCCGGCCTGCTCGCACCCGACGTTTCTCTCGACGAGGAGCGCAAGCTCTTCGAGAACGATAATCCGTCGCCCGAAACACCGCTGCTGCTGGGCACCGCCACCGTGTCGGACCGCGCGATGGACATGATCATCGCGTTCGAGATCAGCAGCGAAGCCACGTACAACAAGCTATACCGCCACCCCGTCTGGCCCAAGGGCAAGTCGGGCGTCACGATCGGTATTGGCTACGACATCGGCTACGTCACGGCGGATGTGCTCGCCCGCGACTGGAACGATGGCATCGGTGCGGCAGCGGTCGCCGCGCTGACGCCGTGCTGTGGAAAAACCGGCGACACGGCCAACCAGATGCTCGCGCAGGTGAAATCCGTGGACGTGCCGTTCGCGCCCGCGGACGCGGTCTTCAAGAAGACCGTGATCCCGCGTTTTGTGGCGCGCACGCTGGCGGCATTGCCGCCGGGCGCGGAAAACCTGTCGCCCGATTGCCTCGGCGCACTGGTCTCGCTGGCGTACAACCGTGGCGCCTCGTTCAATGCGGACGGCGACCGCTACAAGGAAATGCGCGCGATCCGCGACGACATCGCGCAGCAGCAGCTCGCGGACATCCCCGCGCAGATCCGCGCCATGAAGCGGCTGTGGGCAGGCAATCCGGATATGGCCGGACTGCTGCGACGGCGAGACCTCGAAGCGTTGCTCTTTGAGCAAGGGCTGGCCTGAGCGCTGCCGCAGTGCCATGCGCGCCGGAGAAGTGCGCACCCGTCGCGAGGCGGACACTACAGGGAGTGGGACATGCCGATTCGCCAGATCTCCGGTACGGACATCGATTACTTTCTGATCCTGTTCGACGAGGCCGGCAAGGAGCGTCCCGAGGCCGACGGAACCTTGCTCAGTGACGCGATTCGCGCCCGCCTGGCCGACCGGACCGCACCGGTGACCGATGTCTTCGTGGCCAGCCACGGCTGGCAGGGCGACGTACCCGCGGCCATCGCCCAGTATGACAACTGGATCAGCGCGATGGCGTCGTGCGGCGCCGACCTTGGCGACATGGCCGACCGCCGCCCCGGCTTCAATCCCATGCTGATCGGCCTGCACTGGCCCAGCCTGCCGTGGGGCATGGAAACCGTGCCGCCCGAGGGCGCGGCCGTGCTGTCGCTCGATCACGAGGCCGATATCGCGATGCTGGCCTCGCAGCTTGGCGATGGCCCTGAAGCGCGCGCCGCGATCGACCGCATCCTCAGCTACGCGGACGTCGCGAACACCCCCACGCTGACGCCTGCCATCGAAGATGACTTCGCCACCTTGTTCAGCGTGTCGGGTCTGCGCACGGGCAGTTCGGGCGGGCGCCCTGGCGCGGATCAGGACGGCTTTGACCCGCAGGCCATCGTCACGCAGTCGGAGTCCGGCGAGGCCGGTACGGACGCTGGTGCCGGCGAGCCGCACTTGCTTGGCCTCGGCGGCAAGATCAAGGAGGCCATCCTCTCGCCGCTGCGCCAGCTTTCCTTCTGGAAGATGAAGGACCGCGCGCGCATGTTCGGCGAAACCGGCGCCCACGCGCTGCTGGATGCGATGCAGGTGGCCAGTCCGGATGCGCATTTCCATCTGATGGGCCACAGCTTTGGCTGCATCGTCGTCTCCGGCATGGTTGCCGGCGGCGCCGGCACGCCCGCGTTGCGCCGCCCCGTCGACACGTTGTTCCTCGTGCAGGGGGCGTTGTCGTTGTGGGCCTATGCGGCCGATGTGCCCTATGCGCCGGGCACGCCCGGGTATTTCCGGCGCATCCTAGAGCAACACCTGGTGCGCGGCCCGCTGGTCACGACCCGCTCCGTGCACGATTCCGCCGTCGGCAAGTTCTATCCGTTGGGGGCGGGCGTCAAGGGCCAGTTCCTGCTGGGCGACGATTTCCCGAAGTACGGTGGCATTGGCGCTTTTGGCATACAGGGTGAGCCCGCCACGGTGGACATGCCCATTGCCTCGGTCGACCTGCCCTACGACTTCAGCGAAGGGCGCATCTTCAATCTCGAAGCGAGCAACGTCATCAAGAATGGCGACGGTCCGGCCGGCGCGCATAGCGATATCGCGCATCCGGAAGTCGCGCACGTATTCTGGGCGGCGGCAATCGCCGGGCTCTCGAATCAGGCTAATCGTGGCGGCGAGAGCGGCGGCGGTGGACGCATCCTGTCGCCCGGCGTGCCGTTTCCCGCGTCGGCATCGCCGCCACCATCGCCGCCGGTTGCAGTCGAGTCGCCTGGCATCTCGGCCAGCCCGCCTCCCAGTGTGTCGCGTGGCGCGAAGGCAGCGCCTCCACCACCACCGCAGGCGGGCTTCGAAGGCGGCTTGCTGGGCATCGACGAACCGACAGCCGCCGCCACACCGGGCCCGGCGGCCGTCGCGCCGCCAAGCCAGCCGCGCTGGATCAACGCCGGCTTCGAGGGCGTCGATGCCGGCGCGCCGATCGTGCAGGGGCAGTGGTATACGCTCGCGTTCGACATCGACGAAGTGAAACGCGCTACGGCCGCCGCCGCCGTGACGTTTGTCGAAGAGGGCCTGTTCGCGCCGGATGCGCGGGAAATCGTGCTGACCGTACAGGTCGATACGGACGACTTCGACATCTCCGGCCACGTTGGCCAGATCCGCGTACCGCGCGCCGGCAAGAGCTTCACCAAGGCGCGCTTCGATGTCTCCCCGTTGAAGAACGGCCCGTGCAGCCTGAAGGCGACGATCCTGAAGGATGGGCAGTTTATCCAGCAGATGGACCTCGTCTTTGCCGTTGGCCAGCCGGGGACGCCGGCGGCGGTGACCACGCGTGGGCGGTCGCTGGAAGGCATCGCGGTATTGCAGCCGCGCGACCTGAGCCTGCAGATCTACCCGGGCATCGGCAACAGCTACGAGTGCGTGGTGTGCGGGCCGGTGGCCACGCGGGTGCGCTTGCCGATCACGCCGGGGCTGATCGATACGTTTATCGTCGGCGCCCGTGCCGACCTCATGAAAGTGGTGATGTACCAGGACGCGCAGGGCAAGTACCTGTTCCAGCGCGGCATCGACATTCCCCAGGAGGCCACCGACAAGGCGCTGCAGATCATGGCGCGCACGGGCGCGCTGCTGATGATGAAGTTGTTCGAAGGCGCGGGCGCGGGCGATGACGTACGCGCCGTGGGCAAGGCATTGCGCCAGCTGAGCACCGATCCGCGGCTGCGCCTCAAGATCCAGATCGTCGCCGAGACGCTGCCGATTCCGTGGTCGCTGCTCTACATGGGCGATGTCAGCGGCAAGGTGCCGCTCGACTGGAACAACTTCCTCGGCATGCGGCATATCGTCGAGCAGATCCCGCTGCAGAACCCGATGGCGGTGATGGAGCCCGAGATCGCCAGCGCGCCGCAACTGAGCGTGAGCCTGAATTTCAACGCCGGCATCGACGCGCAGATGGGCGCGGACTTCGTGCAGTCGCAGCGAGCGTTCTGGACGGATCGTGCGGGCCGCATCGGCGTGCGCGTCACTGACCGTGCCACGCCGGACGACTTCATCGGCGCACTGGGAGACCCGCAGACGCCGGACCAGATCCTTTACCTCTATTGCCACGCCGTGTCCAAGGGGCTGACCGAGGCCGGCGGCCCGGGGGCGTCGAGCCTGGCGCTGAACGAGGAACTGATCAGCCTGAATGACCTTGAACTGCGCGCGCCCCGCGATGTCAGGCTGGCCGGCAAGCCGCTGGTGTTCATCAACGCCTGCGAATCCGCGGAGATGTCGCCAACGTTCTACGACGGCTTTGCGCCGTATTTCATGGACAAGGGCGCACGCGGCGTGATTGGCACCGAATGCAAGACGCCGGCGCTGTTCGCCAAGGAATGGGCGGGACGCTTCTTCGAGCGCTTCCTGGCCGGCGAGCCACTGGGCGAAGCGGTGCTCGGGCTGCGCCGCGAGTTTCTCGAACAGCACGGCAACCCGATGGGCCTCCTGTATGCCGTGTATTGCGATGCGGACACGGCCATCCGGCCGGCATTGACATAGCGCGGCGCCGAGCCCCGGCAGGTGAACATGAAGCGTCAGGACAGTGCCATGCGGCTCAGGGCCGCCCGGCAGGCCGGAGTGGGATCGGCGGCGGCGGGGCCCATGCGGGGCGCTGCCGGCGACCCGCCCGGCCAGCGCATGACGCTGGGGCAGAAGCGTCCCGTACTGTCCGGCGCGACGGCCTTGGCGCTGAAGATCGCCGCGCTGAGGGTGGAAGTCGTCAACGGCAACCTGATGTTCACCGATGATCCGGTGCTCGTGGGCCACTACCGCGGCAGCGCGCTGGCCGGCACCGAGGCGGTGATGGACTGGCTGATGGGCAGCGCCATGTCCATGTCGATACGGCTCGGACGCTACCCGCACGACCTCAAGACGCAGCAGGTCTTTGTCAATGCCACGGCGGACAAGATCAATCCGTTGCGCAACATGCCGCGCCCCAGCGGCGTGGTGGTGGTGGGGCTGGGCGATGAGGGCCACCTGCGCGCCAGCGGACTGGCCGCTACCGTGCGTCTTGGCGTGATCGCCTGGGCGCAGCACCTTGCCGAGAGCACCCCCGCGGCGGACGACGCGCCCGTCGTGCACGCGCCATTTACGGTTGCCGCATCGCTGGTCGGCAGCGGCGGCACGGGCATGTCTGCAGGCCAGGCGGCGCGCTCCGTGGCCGAGGGCGTGTGCGAAGCCAACCGCCTGCTCGCGGCAGCGGGATGGCCGTACGTGGAGCGCCTCAGCCTGGTCGAACTGTTTCTGGATCGCGCGTCGGAAGCCTGGCGCGCGCTGCAGTTGCTGGATCAGGCATGCCCGGGCCGCTATGACATCCGGCGCTACATCCGTGGCAGCACGGGCGCGCTGCTGCGTCCGCTCGAATCGAGCTACCGGGGCGCGGATTTCGACCTGATCACGGCCGTGACGCAAACCGACGAGAACGGGGACTCGTCCATCGTCTATACGCTCGATACCCGGCGCGCGCGGACCGAGGTGCGCGCGGTGGCGGCCCAGGGCCGCCTGCTGCGCGAGCTGGTGACCGTGGCGTCGTCGAACACCGGTGACGACGCCAGCGTGGGCCGCACGCTGTTCAAGCTGCTGGTGCCGCTGGAGATGCGGCCGTTCCTTGCCGGCGCCAGCGAGATGCAGATCGAACTGGATGCCGGCACGGCGGGGATTCCGTGGGAACTGCTGGACAGCGGCAGGGATGCGGACGCGAGCGAGGATGTCGAGTACAAGCCGTGGGCCATCCGCGCCAAGTTGCTGCGCAAGCTGCGGACCCAGGAATTCCGGCGGCAAGTGGAAGACACCGGCCGGCTGGCGCCGATGCTGGTCATCGGCGATCCCTGTTCCGACGATCCGCGCTATCCGCTGCTGCCGGGTGCTCGGCGGGAAGCACGCGCCGTCTCCAAGCTGCTGTCAGGCAATTTCGGCGGGGTGAGCCGCGTCGAGACGCTCGTCGGCACCACCGATACGGACCGTGGGCCCGATGCTCGCAAGGTGGTGGCCATGCTGCTGGACACCGACTGGGGCATCGTCCACATTGCCGCGCACGGGCAGCCCGCTGTCGAAACGGTAGGTGGGGGCGGGGCCGGGGGAGGCGATTCGGGCGCAGCGGCCGCCACGCCACACACCGATAGCGCGACGCGCGCCGGCGGCATCGTGCTGTCGAACGGGACCTTCCTGGGGCCGGAGGAATTCGCCAAGATGCAGCGCGTGCCGGAACTGGTCTTCGTCAATTGCTGCTACCTCGCCCATACCGACACCGCCGCGCTGCTCGATACCCGACCCGCCGCGCCGTTTCATCGTCCGTACTTCGCGGCAAGCGTGGCGGACGGCCTGATCAAGATTGGCGTGCGCTGCGTGGTGGCGGCGGGATGGGCGGTGGACGATGCGGCGGCCGAGACTTTCGCCACCAGCTTCTACCAGGCGCTGCTTAATGGCCGCCGCTTCCTGGATGCGGTGGCGATCGCCAGAGAGGCCGCCTACCGTGCCAATCCCCGCAGCAATACGTGGGCCGCCTATCAGTGCTATGGCGACGCGGACTGGTGCCTGCCCGAATGGCGTGACCGGCAGGACCGTGGCGCCGGCGACCCTGCCGTGGACGACGAAGTCCGATTCGCCGCGGCGTACTCGGTGATTGCGTCGCCGCACGGCTTGCTGCTGGCAATCGAGCAGATCCAGACCGAGCTGCGCGTCAACGGTGCCGATATCGAGGAGTCCTGCAAGCGCCTGCGTTATCTGTACCGCAAGTTTGCCCAGCCCGAGCCCCGGTGGGAGCGCATGGGCGCGGTGGCGGAGGCGTTTGCGACGGCGTGGCGCGAAGCCGGCGACCTGGAGGAAGCCGTGGCGTGGTACCAGAAGGCCGTGACCGCCATCGACAGCAAGGCGACGATGTACGCGGCGGAACAGCTGGCCAATATGCAGGTGCGGCTGGCACTGCAGCGCGTGCGCGATGCCTCGGCACGGGCCAGCGCGCAGTCGGCCTCCGGCAGCGCGCCGCAAGCCGCGTTGCTGCAACCGGTCATCGATGCCTCGCGTGCGCAACTGGTGGAGACGACGGCCAGCCTGGCGCGGCTGGTGTCCCTGCATTCGTCGATGGAAAGGCTGGCGCTGTGCGGCTCCGCCAGCAAGCGCCTGGCGATGGTGGAGCGCTTTGCCGGCTGTCGGGAAGCCGAAATCGCAGCCGTGGCCGAGGCCTTGCGCCTGTACCGGGCCGCCGAGGCGGCCGGCATTGCGCAGGGCGCGGGCAATGCGTTCTACGCGGTCATCAACCGGTGTTCGGCGGAGCTCGTGGCGCATTGGATGGAGGGCACCCCGGGCGACTATCAGGCGGACTGGGAGGGCCTGGTCAGGGCGTCGCCGGAGCGGAACAACGCCGAGCCCGATTTCTGGAGCCGCTCCGCGCTGACGGAGATATGGGTCTACCGCAGCGCCGCCGAACGAACGCTGGCGCGGGACCTGCCATCGATCCTGAATGACCTCGGCAAGCTGCAGAGCCGACTGCCCGCCATCAACAACTGGCGCACCGTGCGCGACCAGGCCGATTTCGTGCTGTCCGAATACATGCTGCATGCGGAGCCGGCGGAGAAGGCGGCGGCGCTGCGGCTGCAGCAGAGCCTGGAGCGCTGGGCGGAAGCCGGCGGAGCGAGGCGCGCGTGAGCCACACAGCGCCGGCAGCATCGCCAGTCCACGCGGTGGTCGCACTGGCCGGGCGGCGCATCGATGCCGCGGATGCGATCCTGTCGCGCTTTCCCCTGGCCAACGTCGAGCACGTCGCGGCACGGATTGCCGCCGAGCTGGAACGCGTGCAAGCGGTGGCGCTGGTGTGCTCGGCCGCCTGCGGGGCGGACCTCATCGCGCTGGATACGGCCGCTATACGCCGGATCCGGCGGCGCATCGTGCTGCCGTTCGACGCACACCGCTTTGCCGAGACGTCGGTGCGGGACCGGCCGGGCGAGTGGATGGCAAGTTTCACGCGCCATATCGACAAGGCCGTGCAGGACGGCGATCTGGTGACGCTGCCCGGCTCGGGGGACGACGAACGCGACTACCTTGCGACCAATGCGGCGATCATCGCGCAGGCCAGCGCACTGGCGGGCACCTTCGTGCCCGTGGCGGCCCTGCATGCGTTTGCCGTGTGGGAGGGCGTGGCGCGCCCGGGCGCGGACACCACCGCTGCGTTCGTGTCCCTCGCCACGCAGCAGGGACTCCGCGTCACGACGATTCCGACGCGGTAAGCGGCGTACGCCACGGCAGATGCCATGACGCCAGCGTCATCCACCATGACGCCAGCGTCATCCGCCATGAAGCACGCGCCATCCGCGCGGTTACAGGTCGGGCAACTGGCTGATAAAGGACTTGCTGTGCTGCGCGACGCGATTGCTGAGTTCGGGCTCCAGCGCGTCGAGCACCGCAAGGTTGATTTCGGCCTTGGAATCGTAGTGGGTGAGCTCCACGTCATTCTTCTTGGCCTTGAAGAACAACACCTGCGTCACCGCCGAGCCGGCCTTCAGCGCAAACGCCATCATCGAGACCACGAAGTGGCCGTCCGGCGACTGCTCCGCCAGCGCGACCTGGAAGCTGGAGACGTTGGCGGCGCGCGTCTCGCGGCTGAAGATCGTGATCCACGGCTTGGTGTCGTCCATGCTTGCCAGCGCGTCCAGCGTGGTATTGACCAGCGCGAGCGCACCGGGCGCCCCGGGGCCGAGCAGCAATGCCGCGACCGACATGATCGCCTTGTGGGTTTCGAAATTCTGGGTGCCTTCCACGTATTTCGTGGCAGTGCTCGTTTCCACCAGCCAGCCGATATTGGCCAGCACCGACACGTATTCCTTGTACCAGGCATCCACGTTTGACGGATCGCCGACCACGCGTCGGGCCACGAGTTGCGCCAGCAGCAGCGAGTTGGCCACGGCGCTGCGGCGCTCGGGCGGCACGCCCTTGGCAAAGGTCAGCACGCCGGAGCCCACCACGACAGCCTGGTCCTTGTCCGCTTCAAATGCGGGAGCTTCCGCATCGAGCAGCATCGGGCTCGTATCGGGGTCGACGGGCGGCAGCTTTACGTCGAGGAGAAATGTCCTGGCGCTTTCGATCGAGGCAGTTGGCATGGCGGATCTCCCATTGCGCGCGAGGCCGGGGTGGCCCTGGTCTGTCCATAGTAGGTAAACGCGCGGCGCGGGCGCAGCCAAAGATAATCAGGGTTACCTCTCTGCGCCCATCTGTGTCGTTACCGATGATTGGTAGAGGCGGATCGGCTGCCATCTTCCGAGTGGAGGGAACTCGCATCTCCCGGGTGCAGTGAATGCACATACCGGCATAAAGATCCCGCGAAAGACGTCAAGCGGCCGCACCCGTTCGTGCGGCAGGTTTGAACCAGAAAAACTCGACAAGGTGTGACACCGGACCTATGTTCAATGTTATCCACGAAATCGGGGTGTAACGATGATTGCGTTTATTCGCGCGAGTTTTCCCGGCACGCCTGCAAGCCAAATGTGGTCCGACACAGTCGCAACCAACTGGATGGATCCCAATATTCCGTTCAGCATGGCCCACTTCTGGAGGACCGCGACGTTTCAACAAGTCGATATGGCGAATGTCATTTTTCCTCCGGTTACGGTGAATGACCCGCGGACGGGCGCGGCCGATGATCGTGATCGGCTGGTGCGCGCGGTCCTGGTTGCCGTCGAGAACGCCAGTCATCCCAATTGGAATCAGTTCGACCGCTGCATCATCTTCTTCGCGCAGCAGACCGATTTATTCGGTGGCGGCGCGCACAAAGCGCCTAACGGCAAGCTGATTACCGCGGCGGTTTTCGATCTGCTGAGCGGGTTCGATCAGACTTGCCAGGAAGTCGGTCATGCGTTTGGACTGAGTCATGAGCTCGACGCCGCGTACAACGAATACGGCTGCCCTTACTCAATAATGAGTGCCGCGGCGGATTTCTCTTTCGACCGAGGGCCGAATCCCCTGTTGCCGGGCGTGCAGGGGCCTACGAACCCGGCAAGGATCGTTGGGCCGTACATTCCTGCCGCGCACCTGTACATCAATCAGTATCGCGCCGTGAACCCGAATGGCGTGTTCAATCATCTTGATTCGGTGGAGTACGTTCCGGCCACCTATGCGCAGACACCCGTCAATGTGCGGTTGTACGCGCGCGACGTCGCAATCGGGGCATGGCCAAATCGACGGAAAGTCCTGGTGGTCGTTCCGCCGAACGTGCCTGGTGGAGACACGCATTTCCTCGAATTACGCCGCAAGGATAGTTCCTACGACGCGGGTATCGGCAACGCATCGATCATCCTCCTCGCCGGGAACTTCTTTGTCGGCAGCGGTGCGGTACCGGATCCCGCTGCGGTCCGGCTTCGCTTCGTCGGTCGCATCGATCTCGAAGCAGCTGCAGGCGATCTCGATTTTCACTCATTCAGCGGGCACTTCGTCGTACGGGTGAGCGATTTCGCGCCCGGCTTCGCTTCGGTGAACCTAAGCATCGGCGGAGGAAATGCCTGGCAGGACTTCCGCATCACGCTCGAAGAAACGATGACCAACGTCCTGCCGGTTGGCACTGGTGATTGGCACAGGGCGCTCGTTGCGCCGTGTCCTATCGGAGCAACGCGTGAGTTCAACTTCCGGGTCAAGACCTTCCGGACCTTCCTGGTGCTTCAAGCTCGGTCAGCGGGCTACGAGGCGCCTGCCTATTCGTGGAAAGTCCACGGCATACCACTCAACCCAGCCGCCGGCAACACGCTGAATCTTCAAGTGCAATGTCGAGATAATTCCGGCCACATGATGAACGCGCCCGCGATGCACCCGGTGCAATGCACATTCACAGTCAACGGCGGACGGCTCGAACTTATGATCGACGGTGCACTCGCCGATATCGTTTTAGGGATCGAGGTCACGGTGAACGAATCGTCCCCGTCGGTGATGAAGAACTACTACCCCAGTCGAACCCTGTGGACCACTGTGCGCGCCGATAACTTGGCTATCGAATGGGATGGTGAGTACCAGGCCGCAGCAGAAGCTTGCTGGAGGCGTTTGAAGAAGCTGTCTAATCAGATTCCAGAATTGGTTATCCCTCCTCACGGGAATCCTGGAGATCCGGATCCACCTTACTTCGAAAAGATTGGGGTACGCGAGCTGATCCGTGTTCTCGTAGCCAGTGATCCGTTTGTGGCGCGCACAGTGGCGGGTGTGGTTGCCGACAGGGCTGCTGTGTCGGTGGAACAGGTGCTGGAGGCAGCGCTGCGTAACACCAGGAACGCCTAGCACTTTGAGTACGGTCTACGCTTGCAGAGCGGAAATCCCGCCCGCGATATCGGGAGTGGCGCATGCAGGCCGTCGGGGCGGAAACGTTAGCCGACGACGGCCTCGATGCGCGCGAGCTCAGGCGGTTCCGCCTCGGATTGCGATCCCAGATGCCATCCCGGGTTGTTCACGATGACGTGTCTGACAAGTCAACGTCCGCCGAACATGCGCGAGAGGACGCGATCTATTCCTTCACCGCCCCGGTCATCCCCGATACGTAGTACTCGACGAAGAACGAATAGATCACCGCCACCGGCAGGGACCCCAGCAAGGCGCCCGCCATGAGCGCTCCCCAGTGGTACACATCGCCTTCCACCAGCTCGGTGACGATGCCCACGGGAACGGTTTTCACCTCCGATGACGAGATAAAGGTCAGCGCGTAGATGAACTCGTTCCATGACAGGGTGAACGCGAAGATGCCTGCCGAGATCAGGCCCGGCACGGCCAGCGGCAGGATGATCTTGACGAGGATTTCCCAGCGCGTGGCGCCGTCGATCAGCGCGCACTCCTCCAGCTCGTACGGAATCGAGCGGAAGTAGCCCATCAGCAGCCAGGTGCAGAAGGGAATCAGGAAGGTGGGATAGGTCAGGATCAGCGCCCAGCGCGTATCGAACAGGCCGAGCTGGAACACGATCGACGCCAGCGGGATAAACAGGATGGACGGTGGAATCAGATATGCCAGGAAGATGGCCAGCCCGACCTGTTTGGCGCCCTGGAAGCGCAGGCGCTCGATGGCATACGCCGCCAGCACGCTCGCGGCCAGCGAGGCGAACGTGGAGACCGTGGAGATAATCACGGTGTTGAGCAGCCAGGCCGGGTAAGGCGTGTTGAACAGCAGCTTCTTGAAGTGGGCCAGCGTCGGCGCCATCACCAGGAAGGGGTTGGCGCTCTGCATCAGCAACTCGCCATCCGGCTTGAACGCCGTGATCGCCATCCAGTAGAACGGAAACAGCAGCACGAACACGAAGACGCCCAGCGGGATGTAGAGGGTGACCCAGCGTCGCGGAACGGACTGCAGGTAATCCATCCCTTGTTGCTCGGTATTGGCCGCCTTGGCTTTCATTTGTCGCCTCCCTGTTGCCAGGCGCGCCGCTGCAGCCCGAAGTAGGAAAACAGGATGGCTGCCAGCAGGAAGGGCACCATCATCGTGGCCAGCGCCGCGCCTTCGCCCAGCGAACCGCCCGGGATCGCGCGCTGGAAGGACAGCGTGGCCATCAGGTGCGTGGCATTAAGCGGGCCGCCGCGCGTGAGCACGTAGATCAGCTGGAAGTCCGTGAAGGTGAACAGCACGGAGAACGTCATCACCACCGCGATGATCGGCGTCAGCAGCGGCAGGGTGACATAGCGGAACTGCTGCCACGGCGTGACGCCGTCGATCGAGGCCGCCTCGTACAGCGTCGGCGAAATGGTCTGCAGGCCGGCCAGCAGCGAGATGGCGACAAACGGTATGCCGCGCCAGACGTTGGCCGCGATGGTGGAAAAGCGCGCCAGCCAGGGGTCGCCGAGGAAATCGATATAGCGATCGATCAGCCCGAGCTTGACCAGCGTCCAGCTGATGATCGAGAACTGCGCGTCATAGATCCACCAGAACGCCAGCGCCGACAGCGCCGTGGGCACGATCCACGGCAGCAGTACCACCGCGCGGAAGAACGACTGGAACGGCAGGTTCCGGTTGAGCAGCAGCGCCAGCCAGAGTCCAAACACGAACTTCAGCACGCTGGCCAGCAGCGTATAGAAGATCGTATTGAACAGCGCCAGTTGCGTCAGCGAATCGCCGGCCAGATAGCTGAAGTTGGACAGGCCGATCCATTCGCCGATGCGGCCGATCTTGGTGTCGGTGAATCCCAGCCAGACGCCGAGCCCGAGCGGATACGTCAGGAAGACCAGCAGCAACAGCGCGGTGGGCAGCATGAACAGCAACCCGAGCGCATGACGGTTGTTTGACAGGCGGGACAGCATGAGGCTCCTGGTCGACTGCCGCTGCGGCGTGGGCGCCGCAGCGGTTCCTGCATGACTAAGAGGTTGCTTCAGGATCTTTTTTAAACGACCTCTAAGCTTTGTAGTAGCGCTCGGCGCGTTGCGCGGCACGTGCGGCGGCTTCCTTCGGCGTCTTCGCGCCGCTGGCTGCCTCGGCCACCATGTCGAGCACGATGTAGTCGGCCATCGCCGCTGCCGACGCCGTGCCGAGCGGGCCGGCGTGGCCGTTGTCGAGCATCAGCGAGGCCGCGTCGCGATAGACCGTGTGCTTGGGATCGGCCGTCCAGATCGGGTTCGACTCGTAGGCCTTCAGCGGCTGGCTGACATAGCCGATGGCGGCCTCCATCCACGGGTTGTACTGCTCCGGCTCCATCATGAACTGCAGGTAAGCCTTGGCCGCGTTCGGAAACTTCGAATACTTGAACACCATCATCTGCGTGATCTGCATCAGCTCGGTGGGCTTGCCGCTGGTGCCGACAGGGAAGTGCGCGTGCTGGATATCGCGCGCCATCTCCTGCATCTTGGGCTCCTTCGAATTCTTGGCCGCGTAGTAGACCGAGATGCCATTGGCGGTCAGGCTGAGCTGGCCGTCGAGGAAGGCCTTGTTGTTCGACGGATCCTGCCAGGACAGGGTGCCCGGCACGAACGTGGCATAGAGCTGCTTGGCGTACTCCAGCGCGGCCCAGGTCTCCGGCGAATTGACCACGACTTTGCCCTTGGCGTCGACCAGCATGCCGCCGTGCGACCAGAGCAGCCAGTGCGCCCAGTTGTTGCCGTCGCCCACGGCCTTGCCCAGCGCGAAGCCAGGGGGCGTGTTCTTGGCCTTGAGCGCCTGGCACAGCTTGAGGAAGCCAGCGGTGTCCTTGGGGATGGCGTCGAAGCCTGCGGCCTTGACGTGGCTCTCGCGATAGACCAGCGCGTTGCCGACCACGCCCAGCGGCAGCGCAATCCATTTGCCGCTGTGCATGCCGTATTTCTTGCACACGTCGTACCAGCCGCCGTACTTGCCACCGAGGTAATTGGCCAGGTCGGACAGGTCGACCAGCTTGTCGGGGTACTGCTGCGGATCATCGAACCAGCCCAGGATGATGTCCGGCCCGGTGCCGACGCTGGCCGCGACGGCGGCCTTGGGGCGGACATCTTCCCAGCCTTCGTTGTCGACGCGCACCTCGACGCCCGTCAGCTCGGAGAACTTCTTCGTATTGGCATTCCACAGATCTTCATCGCCCTGCACGAACCGCTTCCACCGCAGCACGCGCAGCTTGGCGCCGGCTTCGGGCTTGTATTGCAGGGCAGCCGGTGCGGCGAAGGCATTGCCGCCCAGCGCCGTGGTGGCAGCGACCGCTGCCGTGGATACCAGGAAATCGCGTCTCGTGATGTTGCTGGGGGTGCTCATCGCTTCGTCTCCTCCATGGTCATGGGTGGTGCCGCCGTACTGGTCCTGCTGTTGTTGTCAATGCCGGGGAAGGGCCTGTCCGGATTCGGCGTCGAACAGGTGGGTGTGCTGGTGATCCGGCACCAGGTGCAACGCCTCGCCCGCCGCGAAGTCGTGGCGCTCCCGGAAGACCGAGATGAACTCGGTTTCGCCGAAACGCGAATACACCTCGGTATTGGCGCCGGTCGGCTCCACCACCGAAACGCTGGTCGGAAAGCCCTGGCCGGGCGCGCCATAGCCGAGATGTTCGGGCCGCACGCCGTAGATCACGCGCTGGCCGTCCGTGCCCGCATCGGCGCCAAGGCGCGTCGGCGGCGGCAGGCGCGTGCCGTCGGCAAACTCCACCGTGGCCTGCCCGTTCTGGCGGCGCAACGTGCCGGGGATGAAGTTCATCGCCGGAGACCCGATAAAGCCCGCCACGAACAGGTTGTCCGGATGGTCATAGAGGTCGAGGGGTCGGCCACGCTGTTCCACGCGGCCGTCGCGCATCACGACGATCTGGTCCGCCATGGTCATGGCTTCAATCTGGTCGTGCGTGACATAGACCGAAGTCGTACGAAGCCGCTGATGCAGCTCCTTGATCTCGGCGCGCATCTGCACGCGTAGCTTGGCGTCGAGGTTGGACAGCGGTTCGTCAAAGAGGAAAACCTGCGGGTCCCGCACGATCGCGCGCCCCATGGCCACGCGCTGCCGCTGGCCACCGGAGAGTTGTCTCGGGTATCGATCCAGCAACTGGCCGAGGCCCAGGATGCTTGACGCCTTGTCCACCTTCTGCCGGATCGCTTCCTTGGGCATGCCCGCAAGCTTGAGCGAAAAAGCCATGTTGTCGTACACGGACATGTGCGGGTAGAGCGCGTAGTTCTGGAACACCATCGCGATGTCGCGCTCCTTGGGCGGCAGCTGGTTAACCACGCGGTCGCCAATCAGGATATCGCCCGCGGTGATTTCCTCCAGGCCGGCCAGCATGCGCAGCAGCGTGGATTTTCCGCAGCCGGACGGGCCGACGAGCACCGTGAACTGGCCATCCGCGATATCGATGTCCACGCCACGAATGACCTGCGTGCCGCCAAAAGATTTTTCCACTGCGCGAATCTGTACCGATGCCATGCGTCGCGTCTCCTTGTGTCGCGCACCGCGCCGGACGGGCGGTGTTGTCGGGCTTCTTCCCGTCGTTCAGTGGTTGTCTTTCGGCACGCCGGCACCGCTCTTGCCGACCAGGAAATCGAGATCGGCGCCACGGTTAGCCTGCTGCACGTGATCAAAATAGAGCCGGGTCCAGCCGCGCTCCATCGGCGGTTCAGGGGGCTGCCAGGCGGCGCGCCGGCGGGCGAGTTCCTCGTCGGCGACATGCAGATGCAGCTTGCGGGCCTCCACATCGAGCTCCACCATGTCTCCGTCCTTCACCAGTGCCAGCGGACCGCCGGCGGCCGCCTCGGGCGCCACGTGCAGCACTACCGTGCCATAGGCGGTGCCGCTCATGCGTGCGTCCGATATGCGCACCATGTCGGTAATGCCCTTGCGCAGCAGCTTGGGCGGCAGCGGCATATTGCCGGCCTCGGCCATGCCCGGGTAGCCGCGCGGGCCGCAGTTCTTCAGCACCAGCACGCAGGTTTCGTCGACATCGAGGGACTCGTCGTCAAGCCGCGCGTGCATGTGTTCGCTGTCTTCGAACACCACGGCACGCCCGGTGTGCCTGAGCAGCGCCGGGGTCGCGGCCGAAGGCTTGATGACCGCGCCATCCGGGCACAGATTGCCGTACAGCACGGCGATGCCCGCGCCGGGCTTGAAGGGCGCATCGAACGCGTGGATGACCTCGCGGTTCCAGTTGGGCGCATCCTTGCAGTTATCCCAGAGCGTCTTGCCGTTGACCGTCAGCGCATCGCGCGCCAGCACGGGCCCAAGCTCGCGGATCACCGCCGGCAGGCCGCCCGCATAGTAAAAGTCCTCCATCAGGTGGCGGCCAGATGGCTGAAGATCGAGCAGGCAGGGCAGGGCGTGGCCGAGCTTGTCCCAGTCGTCGAGGTTCAGTTCCACGCCGATGCGCCCGGCGATGGCCAGCAGATGGATCACCGCGTTGGTCGAGCCCCCGATCGCGGCGTTGACCTTGATCGCGTTCTCGAAAGCATCGCGGGTCAGGATCTTCGACATCACGAGGTTGTCCTTGACCATCTGCACGATGCGCCGTCCCGATGCGCGGGCGAGGATGTTGCGGCGGCCGTCCACGGCGGGAATCGCCGCGTTGCCCGGCAGGCTCATGCCGAGCGATTCGACCATGCAGGCCATGGTGGAAGCGGTGCCCATCGTCATGCAATGGCCGTGCGACCGGTGCATGCAGCTTTCCGCCTCGAAGAAGTCTTCCTGCGACATATGGCCGGCGCGGACTTCCTCCGACATCTTCCACACGTCGGTGCCCGAGCCCAGCTCCTGCCCGCGAAACTTGCCGCTCAGCATGGGGCCGCCGGAGACGCCGATGGCTGGCAGGTCGCACGAGGCGGCGCCCATCATCAGCGCCGGCGTGGTCTTGTCGCAGCCCATCAGCAGCACCACGCCATCGATGGGATTGCCTCGGATCGACTCCTCCACGTCCATGCTGGCCAGGTTGCGGAACAGCATGGCAGTCGGGCGCAGCAGGGTTTCCCCGAGCGACATGACGGGGAATTCCAGCGGAAACCCGCCAGCCTCCCACACGCCTGTCTTGACCTGCTCGGCCAGCGTGCGGAAATGCGAATTACAGGGGGTGAGTTCGGAATAGGTATTGCAGATGCCGATGACCGGACGGCCGTCGAACTGGTCGTGCGGAATCCCGCGATTCTTCAGCCACGAGCGGTAGATGAACCCGTCGCGGTCGAGCCGGCCGAACCAGGCCTGGCTGCGGCGCCTGGGCGGATTCAGCGGATTGTCGTCGTCGTTCACTCGGGTCTCCTGCGTTCTGCTTCTTGTAGGGGTGCAGATCCGGATGCCCGCGACCACACTGCCGCGCCGCACGCATGCCGAGTCAACGCAGTCTAGGTCAGCCCTCCCAACAGGTAAACTGGTATTACCAATATCCAGTATTTACCCGTATGCCGAAGCCCCCGTATCCGGCTATCGAAACGCCGGCCCGATCGGGATTCTTGTGCGGAATGGGGGCTTTGAAGCGGGCAGGGCGGTCGCGGTGAGCGGAGGGCGGCCCTGCCGGAAGGCCTTTGTCGTGTCGTCATGGCCGGCTGACAAGCAAGGCGGTCGGATCGATGTCTTTCAGGGAGGGGCGGCCCATGAGCGCCATGGCGACCTCCAGCTCGGTCTGCAGGAGCGTCAGCATATGCGCCACGCCGGGCATGCCGCCCACGGCCAGGGCATGAAGGACAGGCTGCCCGATCAGGACGGCAGCGGCGCCCGACGCCATCGCCTTGACGATATCCGTGCCGCGTCGGACGCCACCATCGAGCAAGACCGGTACGGCGCCGGCCACCGCGGTCGCTATTGCGGGCAGCACATCGATCGTCGCTGGCACGGTGTCCAGCACGCGGCCACCATGATTGGACACGATGATCCCGGCCACGCCAGACTGGAGCGCCGGGCCCACATCCAGCGGATTGAGCAAGCCCTTGACGAGGACCGGCAACGACGTCCGCTTGCAAAGCGACTCGATATCGGCCCATGTCGGGCACCGATCCAGCATGCCCTGGAATACCGGGCTGCCGTAACGCGCGGTGACCGGTGCGTGTGGCGGGAATCCCGCCAGATTGACGGGCCGCACGCCGTCAGGCAGTCGGAACCCCGCGCGCTGCTCCCTATTGCGCACGCCGCTCACCACGGCATCGATCGTCACCACGATGGCCTTGTAGTCTGCCTGCTCGGCCCTTCGCACCAGCGTTAGCGTCTCTTCATCGCGCGGCTGGAAATAGAGCTGAAACCATAGCGGCGTGGTGGACGCACGCGCGACCTCTTCGAGCGTCACGCTCGCCTGCGTGCTCACCGTCATCCAGGTGCGCGTCAGGGAAGCCGCCTGCACGGTGGCGATTTCCCCGTCCGGATGCACAAGCTTGTGGCTGGCCGTGGGTGCGATCAGGATCGGATAGTCGAGCGATTCCCCAAGCAGCGTGCTGCGGGCAGATGCGCGCGACATATCGACCATGGCGCGCGGCATCAGGCGCAGGCGCTCGAACGCGGCGCAATTCTCGCGCTGCGTGATGCCATCCGCGGCGGCGCCGGCGAGATATGCCCGGATCGCGGGATCGACGCGTTCGTGAAATCGCCGCTCGTAGTCGAGCAGCGAGACGGTATCGGGTGGAATCTGCGACCCGCTCACAGCACGGCCCAGCGCCTGAGAAGATTGTGATAGTGGTTCACGAGCGAGAGCACCACGTCCTGATCGTCGCCCAGCTGCTTCCGGATATCCATGATCGCCAGGTCCAGCTCGTACAGCGTGCTTCTCTCGCCATGGTCCTTGACCATCGATTGCGCCCAGAAGAACGACGCCCAGCGCGCGCCTCTTGTGATGGGGGTGACTGCGTGCAGCGACGACGCGGGATAGACCGCCAAATGTCCGGCTGGCAACTTCACCGTGTGCGATCCGTAGAGATCCTTGATGACGAGCTCGCCACCATCGTACTCATCGGGATCGGAGAGAAACAACGTGCTGGAGACGTCGGCGCGAATGCGCATGCCGCCTGTGCCCGGCACGGTGCGGATGGCGTTGTCGACATGGATTCCGAACGTCATCTCGTTCTCGTACCGATTGAACATCGGCGGCAGCACGCGCAACGGCAGCGCAGCGGAGTGGTAGTTTGGGTTTTTGCCCAGGGCCGTCAGTACGAAGTCGCCCAGTTCGCGGGCTTCGTCGCTGTCGACGGGGATTTGCAGATTGTGCTTGGACTTGGCGGCGAGGTCGCCGGCGGTGACGCGACCGTCCACCCATGGCGAGCGCTCCAGGCGCTCTCGGCAATATTTGACCTCGGTGGAGGTCAGCACATCGGGAATCTGAACAAGCATGGCGTGATGGGAGTTGAGGAGTCGGAATGCGGCGGGAGCCATATCGCACCGGTCCGCCGCCCGAGGAAGGAGCCAGCGCCGCAGCGCTGGCTTGCCTGTGGATCAGAAGGTCATGCCAACGTTCAGCAGGAACGTCCTGCGCGAAGTCGGCGCTGCGCGTGATGCGTTGAACGACGACTGATAGTTCACGTGATTCGTGAGGTTGTAGCCGTTCAGGGAGATGCGGTACTTGCCCTGCTTGTAGGCGATCATTGCGTCCAGCGAGAAGTTGTCCGGAATCTGTGCGGTATTCGCCGAATCCGCCCAGTATCCCGTGGCGTACTGCAGGCCGCCGCCGATACTCAACCGACCCGGGACGGGTACGATCGAATGGGGGATGTCGTAGGCGGTCCACAGCGTCACGTTGTGGCGCGATACGCCCGGTGCCGCGTTGCCGACTATGGAAGCGGTGTTGGCCGACGTGATCTCGCCGTTCAGATAGGCATAGGCAAGGTTGGCGGTCCAGCCGCCAACGATTCGCCCGCTCAAACCGAGTTCCAGGCCGCGGATACGGCGGCCTTCGCCGGAGTCGGTGAAGCCGTTGACGATATCGCCGGTGGTCGGATCGACCGTATAGGCGTTGTACTTCTTGGTCTGGAACAACGCGCCGGTGACACCCAGACGCTTCTCCAGGAAATCGAGCTTGGCGCCGACTTCAATCGTGTCGGCGCGCTCCGGCTCGCTGCTGACGCCATCCTGCGGAACTTCCGACGCCACGCCGCCAACCGCCACGGCAATATCGGTCCCGACGGGGCGATACGTGCGTGAGAACGACGTGTAGAACATGTAGTCCCGGGTCGGCTCCCAGATTGCGCTGATGGCCGGGCTCAGCTTCTTCGAGTCGGCGGTGCCGCCCAGAGCAGATGCGTTGGTGGCGTATTCGCTGCGGAAGTAGTCCCAGCGCAGGCTGCCGAGCAGCGAGAACTGTTCGGTCAGCCATACCCGGTCATTCAGGAAGACGCCGATGTCGGTAGCGTTGGCATCGCGCGTGACGCCGCCGTAGGCAACCGTGGCGTTGGGGCTGTTGTAGAACACCGGGTTGACGACGGTCTGGTCGTTCAGCCGGCCGGTCCACGTGCCGAGGTCACGATGATCGCGCTGGTAGATCGTGTCCAGGCCCGCCATCGCCTTGTGACGGATGCCACCGGTCGTGAACTCGCCTTTTGCGCTCAGCACGTTCTGGATGCCCCAGCCGCGCTGCAGATAAGTGGGGCCACCGCGCGCGCCGTACCTCAGATTCACGTTCCGCCCGGCCAGCAGCGCCTGCAGGTTGGCGTAGCTCACGGACGCCGGGTTGGTCGACGAAAAGTCCCGCTCGTAGAAACTGAAGCGCGTGTCATTGCTGATCGCGATGCCGTTGTCGAGCCGGCTGACGAAGTTCGACGAGACGATATGCGCATCGGTGGTATCGCGGTCGGTGTTGCGGACGTAGGACGTGGACGACGAGATGCCCGGAACGCCGTACTGGGTCAGCGGCCGATAGATGCCGTCGCCGCCCTGCGCGAGGGGCACGCCGTAGTCCGGTGCGCCGCTGCGGTGCAGGTACGAATAGTTCAGATGCCACGTGGTACGTGTGCCGAGGCCCGTGCCAAAGTCGATGGCGATACCCCGTCGATCATCATCGACATGATCGCGGTCGGCAACACGGCCATTCTGGAACATGCCATTGATCCGCAGGGCCGAGGTATCGTTCAGGCGGAAATTGCTGTCCAGCGTCGTGCGGTAGGTAGCGTCCGAGGCAAAGCCCTGGTCGATACTGGTGCTGGTGTTCAGGTTGGCCTTCTTGGTGGTCTGGTTGATGAGCCCCCCCACGTTGCCGACGCCGAAGCTTTCGCCGGACGGCCCCTTGATGACTTCCACGCTCTCCGTATTGAAGGCGTCGCGCTTGTAGGCGCCGAAATCGCGCAGGCCATCCACGTAGATATCGCCCTTCGCCGACAGGCCGCGGATGCGGAATTGATCGCCGTTCTGGCCGCCATTGCCTTCGCCCGTCGAGATCGTGATACCGGGCACGTTCTTCAGGATCTGTTCGAGCGACGTGGCGTGCTGCTGTTCGATGACCTCCTGCGGCACGACGTTGATCGTCTTCGGCGTTTCCTTCACGGTTTCCGGCAGGCGGGAGCTGCCAGTCGGCGCGCTGTTGACGTTTTCGATCCCCCGGCCCGTCACCGTGACTTGCGGCAGCACGTTGCTGCCACCGCCCTTGGGTGCCCCTGAAGGCGGCTCTCCGCTCGTGGCGGTTTGCGCGTGGGCGACAAACGGAAGCGCCGAGACGGTGATGACGAACCCCGCGGATGCGGCACCAGAAACCAACAGGCGGACGGCGGTTGAGACTTTGCTTTGCTGCACGAATCACTCCAGCATGATTGACATTCGGATGGGACGTGCTGCCGCGCGCCTGAGTCGGGGCGTGGCACTCCTCGGTCAACCCAGTGGAAATGCACCCGCCGCTGCCGGAAAGGCAGGCCTACGCAATCACGTCGAGATGCGAATCATTGCTATTTGATGTTGTGCGAGTTTGTTCGTTTGTGGCGCAATGTTGTGGGGGAAGCCGTGCTTGCCACAATTCGCCATATTCGAGGCGAGCGCGTCGTGGTGACGGGGCGGCGGTGCGTCGGAAGCGTCTGATGACGGGCGCCGCGTGGCGGCGAATCGGATCGGGCCAGCCTAGTTCGGCAGCTCGATGACCGCGCGCAATCCGCCTTCCAGGCGGTTATGGAGGGTGACATCACCGCCATGCGCGCGGATGCAGGAACGGGCGATGGCCAGGCCGAGACCAAGGCCGCCGGTGTCCATCTGGCGCGCGGAATCCAGACGCGCAAATGGCTCGAAGACGCGCTCGAGGTAGTCCGGGTCGATGCCGGGGCCATCGTCTTCGATCTCGATGCGCAGGGTTCTGTGAAGGGCGTCGGCCAGCAGCTTGACGCATACGTGGCCATGACGTGCGGCGTTGTCGATGATGTTGTTCAGCGCGCGCTTCAGATGCACAGGGCGGCAGCGATAGAACGCCGCGGTGTCGACCTGGGCTGACCACGTGACATGCCGCCCCTGAACTGTCTGGCTGTCTACCACCTCACGCACCAGCGCGCCGATCTGCACATCCTGCGTCGGCTCCTGAGGGGCGTCGTCGCGCGCAAACTGGAGCGTCTCGTCGACGATCACGCTCATCTCGTCCAGCGTCTGCACCATCGCGTCGCGCAATGCTTCGTCGTCAATCATTTCCGCTCGGATTCGCAACGATGTCAGGGGTGTCCGCAGGTCGTGTCCGATGGCGGCGATCATTTGCGTCCGCCCATTGACGAAGCGGATCAAGTTCTCCTGCATGTCGTTGAATGCCCGGGTGATCTCGCGAACGCCGGTCGGCCCCTCGGGTTGGGGCAGCGCAACCGGTTCGCCGCGACTGACTCGTCGGGAGGCCTCGGTCAGCACCTTGAGCGGGCGCATGATTCGCCGCCCGAAGAAAAGCGCGATGATCGCCGCGGGGAGCGTGCCTACCAGCAGCGAGAAACTCAGGACACGAGTCCAGTGGGCCGTCAGCATGGTTGGCCAGTGCCGGCTGCGCAGCCATTGCCCGTCGGGAAGCCTGACTTCAATATCCAGTGCCCAAGCCTGCGCGCCGCCGAGTTGCCGCTCCAGCCAGTTGCTGTGGTCTTGAATGCCGTGAGTCGGCTGGGCCTGCTGCAAGCGAACCTTCACCGGGGTATCTCGAGGGAGATTCAACAGGCCGTGAACACGCTGCGACAGCATGTGCTCCTGATCATCGATCTCGGTCGAGTCAGGCGTTCGGGCGGCAGCCAGCTGAAACGTGGAGTCGGGCAAGCTGATATCTTCGAGAAGACTGTCCGCATCGTCCGAGCGGCCAGCGATCCGATAGGCGGACAGAGTCCTCGTCTCGATGGTCCGCACCGCCATCGGGTGAATGGTTACGTTGTCCAGACGCCACCATGTCATCACCACAACCGCAATGACGTGCGCGGCCAGCATCGCCACCAACCACAAGGCCAGCAGTTGCCCCGTAATGCTGCGCGGAACCCATTTCATGAATGCTCGACCGTAACCTTGGTTGCGAGGAGGTAGCCGTCCCCACGAACGGTTTTCAGCATGTTGGGGCGCCGGGGATCTGACTCCAGCTTCTTGCGCAGGCGGCTGATCTGACTGTCGATACTGCGATCGAAAGCGACGATGTCGGTGCGCTGGGTCAGGTCAAGGAGTTGGCTGCGGCTCAGCACGCGGTTGGGGTTTTCGACCAGCGCACGAAGGAGGTGGTATTCGGCGGTGCTAAGCGGGATGCCCTCGTCACCAGGGTTGCGCAATTCCCGGGTCCTGGTATCGAACATCCATCCACTAAAGACGAAGCGGTATTCCGGCTCGGAGGGCACGCCTTTCGCCTCTCGCGGCATTGGCGTCCGGTTGCGGCGAAGCACGCTGCGAATTCTCGCCACGAGTTCCCGGGGATCGAAGGGCTTGACCACATAGTCGTCAGCGCCAATCTCCAGACCGGCGATGCGGTCTGCCTGGTCAGTCACGGCGGTCAGCAGGATCACCGGGGTTCCCAGGTGCTCGGAGACATAGCGGCACAACGACAGACCGTTTTCACCGGGCAGCATGACGTCGAGCACGATGAGGCTGAAGCTGCGCTCATCCAACCGCTGGCGCATGGCTTTCCCATCCTCGACGGCCTCGACATCGAAATCGAACCGACGCATGTAAGTCGACAGTGGCTCGCGAATGTTTCTGTGATCGTCGACTAACAGGATGCTCGGACGGACGCCCATGCTTTTTCGTTCAAACAAGAATCATTATCATCAAGCTTACAGCAAAAGACGCGACTCCAGAGGGACGAACCTGCGCCAGATTGTGTCGTAGTTGCGGCACGCAAGTCCCTTGGCGACCCGGCTTGTCCGATTCTTCTCGCGCCGGCTTGCACTATTCTCCGACTTCGCCTATCTTAACTGCGACTCATCTAAGCGTAGTTACATTCGAACTGGAGTAGACATGAATCGAAAGAATTGGGCTGGCGCACTGCTGGCCGCAGCAGGCATCGCTTTCGCAGGCGTTGCCACCGCCCACGGGACTGGCGAGTCGGTCAAGCCGAACTTCGCCCACACCATCCCGAACATCCCCGGCAAATCGCTCGTTGCACTGGAAGTGGACTACGCCCCGGGCGGCGCGTCGTTGCCGCACGTCCACGCGAAGTCCGCGTTCATCTACGCCTACGTCGTGTCGGGCAGCATCGCAAGCAAGGTCAATGACCAGCCGGAACGCGTCTACAAGGCGGGGGAAAGCTTCTACGAGGAACCAGGGTCAAGTCATCCCGTCAGTCGCAACGCCAGCAAGACCAAGCCGGCCAAGCTGCTCGCCGTCTTCATCGTCGATTCCGACGACAAGGAACTGACCACGATCGACAAGCAGGTGTCGAAATGAGACTGGACTACACGAAAGCTGCCCCGGGCGGCGTCAAGGCCTTTGGCGGTGTCTACGGCTACATCATGCAGGCGGGCCTCGACGACGTACTCGTCGAGCTGGTCTACCTGCGTGTCAGCCAGATCAACGGCTGCGCCTATTGCCTCGACATGCACACACGCGACCTCATCAAGAAGGGCGTCAAGGTCGAGAAACTCGCGCTGGTGCAAGCGTGGCATGAAGCGGGCAGCCTGTTCAGCGACCGCGAGAAAGCGGCGCTGGCGTGGGCGGAATCCGTGACGCGCGTCGCCGATACGCATGTCCCCGACGATGCGTTCGCGGCCGCCGCGGCAGTCTTCAGCGAGAAGGAACTGGCCGATCTGACGATGGCCATCAGCCTGATGAATGCGTTCAATCGCCTGGCTATCAGCTTCCGACGCGTGCCGGAAGCGGCGCTTGCGCACAAGGAGTAAGTGACCGACGCGACTGCAAGCATGCCCTTGCGGCGCCATTGCGCTCCGCAAGGGAGGGCAGCGAAATCGTTGGACGAAAAAAAACCGGATCTCGGCGGGGGCGTCGGTCCGGTTTCGCGCAGCGGCGCTAAAGTGGTGCAGCAACAACCGCTGCGTGGAAGAATTAAAACATACTGAATTCAGATTTAAGCGCTTGGTACATATCATGTTGCGATGCAGCAACGGCAAATTTCATGATTGTGGCGGCGCCGTCCCTTCGCCTTGAAGGACGACGTCCACGACCTTCCGAAATGGTGCGCACCCAGCCAGGCGCGAACCTCGGCGGCGGCGAGCAGTTCGGTGCGATGGGGTGCTGTAGGCGTGGCTTGCAGGGCGATGGCTGCGGCATGACGCGGCTGAGACCGGCGCAGGGTGGGGCGTCTGGCGGCAAGGTTTGCTGGCGACGCACAAGACCCACAACTCAGGTGGAGGCGGTGGCCGCGGCGATATACAGGAGCAGCGCCGCCAGCACGACCGCCGTAAATCCGAAATGGATTGCCATCAGCGTCGCAAGCACCGACGCCACTACTGAAGCGCAGGCATTGATGCCCCATGCCCAGGGCACCAGCGCTTCATCGTGGCGCGCGACGTTGGCAAGACCTAGCGGAAATGGCATTCCCATCAGGAAGGCCAGCGGTGCGATCAGCATGATGGATACGGCAATCCGGCCGGCATCCGGTAGTGCAATCAGCAGCCTGAACAGGTGCGGCAAGGTTGCCAGATAGAACAGCGAGACAAGGCAGATCCCGGCGACGGCCACCTCGACCGGACGTTTCCGATCGTCGTGGTAGCGCGCTGTCATGCGCCGTGAATAGCGGCTCCCCAGCCCGGCGAAGACGAGGAACGCGGACAAAACGACGGCGATCGCATAGAGCGGATGGCTCAGGAACAGGATGAGCTTCTGGATGAAAGCGATCTCGACAAACATGAAGGCAAAGCCGACCGCAAGGAAGTAGACGCCGATCCGCCAGCTGGAAGGCGGGATGGCGGCATCGTCAATGGCATGCGTCGTGGAGGCTTGTGGCGGGGCTCGCCTTGCGGCCGGCCAGCGCCGCATCGCCCAGAGCGGTATCAGGATCAGCAGCAACGCCGCGCACGTGGCCTGCAGAAGTGTGGCAACCAGCACCGGATAGCCCCATTCGAGCAAGGGCAACCCGCCTTGCGCCTTCAGGGATAGCAGTTCAGGCAGCGAGCGCCATTTGAAGAAGTGGAAGAAGTACGGCCGGTCGTCGGTGGCGGGCCGCACATCGAACTTGTAGCGCGCAATGAAGCCGTCGCGGTCAGCACCAAGCAGCGCTTGCACGGACTCGAAAAACTCGGGCGTCTCCAGCACGTTGAAGCGATTGGCCTGCGCCGCCTGAATGCCCGGGTAGTACTCGGTGTCGAAAGAGCGGGCCGTGCAGAACGCCCGCAAGGCGGCAATGTCCGACGCCACGAAGTCTCCGTTCTTGACCAGCAACGTGGCGGTTTTCCATCCCCGGATCAGCGCCAGCCGGCGGGCGGGCTGAGGCACGCCGGCGTCCTCCATGGCCGTCACAGCGGTGGCAAGCAGCTTGGGGATATCACGCGGTGGCAACGTTACCCAGCGAGTGATTGCCAGCAGGCCACCCGGTCTCAGATGGCGCAAGTACTCCTGGAACGCTTCCACGGTATAGAGATAGCTCTCGGAGAGCGCGTACAGGCCCGCTGACGAGGTGCTGAACGAGTCCAGCAGTGCCACCTGGATGAGGTCGTACTGCGCATTCCCGGCGACCAGGAAACCGCGTGCCTCGGCGGCAAACACGTGCACGCCCGGCGCGCTGTAGGGCTTGCCCGAGAATGCGGCGAAGCGGCGCTGCACGAGGTCGATCACCTGCGGATTCAGTTCCACCGCATCGACGGAACTGGCGTGGTGGTAGATCGCCTGGAGGACGTCGGCGCCGGCACCGCTCCCCAGCACCAGCACTTTTGGGCGGTCCAGCAAGTGAAAGGGAAGGGCAGAGGTCAGGTCCCCCAGGTAAGCGAGCGGTTCGCGCCGCCCGTCATAGTGATTCAGCGCGCTGAGCCCGTCGCCGTCGGTAAATATCGCAAGTTGCGGTGGCGGCTCCATGGTGGCATTGAGGCTCAGCCCGGGTGCGTGCCGCAATGGGATCGACGGGCTCTCGACCACAGTGACCGTGCCGAGTGGACTTGAGCGTTGATCCACCACGCGGGCATTCCCGATGCGCAGGATCTGGCTCAGTTCCTTGTACTCGGACGGCCGCAGCGCGATCCACGCATCTGGCAGAGCGGCAGGCAGGAGCGCAGCCCCAAGCAGCGCGACCGGCAGCCACGGTCGATGCCAGCGACATTCGAATGCGGCCAGCGCGGCCGCCGCCATGCCTGCACCGCCCACCAGTCGCAGCGCGTTGGCCGGATCCAGTACAAAAAGCACGGCGATGATGGCAAGACACCCAAGCCCGGCACCGAGAATGTCGAAGCTGTAGACGCGATGAATCTGCTCGTTGAAACACGTGAAGGTCAGGCAGACGCTCACGGCAGCGAAAAAGAAGGGGACGAACAGCAGCAGGTAGACCGCCACCAGCCGGAGCGGCTGGCCCGGATCCCACAGGATCTCCAGCGGATTGAAGGCGACACGCTGGGCCAGCGCAAAGCAGGCAATCGCGCAAATGCCGAACAGCACCGCGCCGCCCGCGAATACCTGCACGAAATGGCGCAGAAACAGGGCGGCAAACGCGTGCCGCATCATCGCCACCCCTGCACCGGCCGCGCCGTAGCCCAGCAGCGCAACACTGATCATCATGTAGGCGAAGTGGTGCCACTGGATGATGGAGAGCAGCCGCATCAGCAGCACCTCGTAACCAAGCGCGGCGGCCGACAGCACGGCGAGGGCGAGCAGTGGGGGACGGAGCATGATGCCTGGCGCCTGGTGCTATCTGGCGGCACGACTGCCGTGAATCGCCGCCACGTCAGTGCCCGCCGACCAGCGGAACGAACCTGACTGGCAGGACCTGTCGCGTCGAGACCGTGCCGTCGCCGGACTTTTCGACCAGCAACAGGTATTGGGTGAGGAACTGCGCGCCCACCGGGATCACCATCCTGCCGCCAGGCTTCAGTTGCCGGATAAGGGGCGGCGGAACATGGCTGGCCGCGGCGGTAACGATGATCGCGTCGAAGGGGGCATGGGCATCCCAGCCGTAGTAACCGTCGCCCACCTTGCATTCCACTTGTTTGTAGCCCAGCCGCGTCAGGCGCTCGCACGCCTGCAATCCCAGCGGTTCGATGATCTCGATCGTGTACACCGTGCGCGCCATCCCGGCCAGTACCGCGGCCTGATAGCCCGAGCCCGTTCCGACTTCGAGCACGACATCCCCAGGCTTGACCATCATCAGGTCCGTCATCAGGGCCACGATGTAGGGCTGCGAGATGGTCTGGCCATGTCCGATGGGAAGCGGGCGGTTCTCGTAGGCGAAGGGCTTCTGGTCGTCCGGCACAAAGTCATGACGCGGCACTTGCTCGATGACCGCCATGACGCGAGGGTCGATGGCCTTTCTGCCACTGCTGACACCGGCGGTCGCCGCAGTGGCGGCGATGTCCCTGCCCATGGCGGCCCGGCGCACTTCAAAGTCCTCGGCTGCGCCGGCCACCGGCCAAATGCAGCCGAGCAACAGGGCTGAAATCGAGTTGGACAGGACGAGCGTTGATGGCTTCACGATGTGTCCCCGTGAGGAACCCCTACCGTCATCCTAGACCACGGTGTCGCCGGCACCGCAGGATTTGCTGCGCTGCAACCGGTGCGTCGAGTCCGTCGATCGCCCGAACATTTCGGCATCGCCCGACGAACGCGATGTCTTCGGCGCCCGGCAACAGGAAGCGGCGGGCGGGACCGCCCCCAAAGCTTGTATTAAGCGTGAGCTTCCCGAATCAGCGACGCGGCCCGCTCGCCAATGACAACGCAAGGCGCCATCGTATTGCCACTGGGTAATTCCGGCATCACCGAAGCATCAGCGATTCGCAGGTTGTCGACCCCGTAGACCTGCAGCTTTGCGTTCACGACGGCATCGGCGCCGAGTCCCATTTTCGCAGTCCCAGCCTGGTGCCAATATGTCACGGCAGCATTTCTTGCAAACTGCTCCATGGACGTGGTGTCTAGCGGCCCCGGCATGGCCTCGCGTCGAATCAGATCGCGCAGCGGCTTCTGGTCGGCCAGCTCGCGGCACATCTCGATGCTGGCCAGTGCGGCACGCACATCGTCCGGATGAGACAGCGTGTTGGGCGCGATGATAGCGGGGTCGTGTGGCGACGGACCGCTCAATCGAACCTCGCCGCGGCTTTTGGGATGCGCTAGCCCGGCGAACATGGTCCAGCCGTGCACAGGCACGCCCAGTGCCGCTGTCGCATCGCTGGGAACGGGAAACTCTACTTGGCAGTGGAACATGTCGGGTTGCTTCAGCGACGAGTCGCTCTTCCAGTACAGCGTGGCTTCCGAGCCCCCATTGCCGATGGCTTGTGGTGTGGAGAACTCGAAGATGCAGCCGAACGACACATGATCTTGATGATTCTGACCAACGCCCGGGAGATCCTGCTTCACCGCAATGCCATGTCGGCGCAGCGCATCCGCCGGACCGATGCCGGATTGCATCAGCACCTTGGGCGTATGTATGGCGCCCAGCGAGAGAATGACCTCGCGGTCCGCGCGATACGTATGAGGCTTGCCATGACGCAGCACATTGACGCCGACCACCCGCGTACCTTGCCAGACGAGTCCTGTCACCAACGTGTCCGTCAGTACTCGCAAGTTGCCTTGCCCAATGCGTGGATAGACGTAGGCTCGGAACATCGAGCGCCGCTGTCCGCCGTGGACGATCAGGTCGTTGATCGAAGCACCTCCCGGACCTTCCATCATCTCGCCGTTGGGGGACTGGTATACGGGAATGCCGAGATCTGCCGCCGACTGCAGCATCGCACGTGCCACCGACTGAGGATTGGCGGCGGGTGCGACGTACACCGGGCCGCCCACGCCACGGCGCCGTGCATCCGGTGCACCATGCCAGTCTTCGACGCGACGGTAGATATCGAGCACGGCTTCGTACCCCCAGCCCGGGTCATCCACCGCTTGCTCGAACCGATCCCAGTCGGCGCGATGGCCGCGCGCCCAAACCATCACGTTGATGCTGGAGCCGCCACCAAGTACGCGCCCCATGTTCAGGGGGATGGCACGACCGTTGAGATGAGGGTTCGGCTCGCCGACGAAGCCCCAGTCGCGCTCCGAACCGAGGTTATGCACCCATTGCGATGGCGTCATTACCTCGGGCAGATCGTCGTTGCCGCCGGCCTCGATCAATAGCACGCGCGCGGCGGTATCCTCGGACAGACGCCCGGCTACGGCACAACCCGCACTGCCAGCGCCGCACACGATATAGTCGAAGGCCTCGGCTTCCATGGGGGCCGTCTCCTAGCGACGCTTGCCAAGCGAAATTGCGTAGGCGGCGGAGCGCGCCGCAAAGATCTCGTCGCTGGGGCGGCCAATGCCATCGGCAAGTGTCCCGGGATTGAAAATCGTCGCGTCGCAGGCCTCGTTGTTGTCGATGGCGGTGAGGGCGATCGTACCGAGCTTCACGGTCTCGCGCGCGTCTTCATCGGGCCAGCGCACGGTCACATCCTGAGTCGGATCACCAGCCTTGCCGAGTATGGCTAGCACGTCGAACCGCACGTCGCCACGCGCGATTCGTTCCCGCAAGTCCTGGAACAGAAAGTCTGCCGGCCGGTCTTTGGCGGCGTCGTCGGTAAGCGTGATCTCGCCCGCCGCCGGGACGACCTTGAACTTGATCAGCCGGGTTTCGCCTGTGGCACTCATCGCGGGAAAGGCATGGACCCCCCAGTAGGTGGTGCCGGCAAAACTGCCAGGAAGCGGACGCGCTGCGACGAAGTGTGCCTGATTCAGGGTTTCAGGATTCGCGTCGGAGAACGCCTTCACCTTCGCGGCGTCCGGCTTGCCGTCCTCGCCAGGCGCACGTGCCCGCAGGAAGCCCAGCATCTGGTCGAGCGTGCGCGCGAAATGTACCGGGGCATTCTCGACGAGCAGGTCCGTTTGCTGGTTGCCCTCGCCGATCGCCACGGAAAGCCCGCGCAGCACCAGCTTGTTGGTATCGGGCACGTGGGGGTTGCCGCCGCCCATCGAGAAACGTGCGCGCACGGGCTGCGGCTTCGTAAAGCTCACCGAGCGGGTGATGCCGGAGGCGGCCGCCGCTGGCGTGTACGTGCCTCGCACGCATTGACCCTTGGCGAAGCTCGCGCGCACCTTGGGCGGATTGCCCGCCACGGTCTTGAGCGCATCGACGATACTGGCGGGTGTAGCGTGTTCTCCTGCGGTTGAAGAGGATTGTGCGTGCGACGTCGACATCATGGCACCTCCAGTGAGGACAAAGGTCAGGACGGCTCTGGCTATCGCGCCAGCCGGTGTGTGGAGACAAGACATGGGATGGGCTCCGCTTATGAATGCCAGCCGGAGTATGCGAGCCTTCAACGCCCAGCGATTGGCGTTGCGCGCCAACTCAGGCCAAGAAATGGACTGAGAGTGCCAGCCTCCGGACTACCGAAGATGGCGCAACGCGGACTGGCTGGCGTCGGCAAAGCCAGCGCGTTGGGCAATCTCTTCGAGCGTCAGAAATTGAAACGCCCGGGATGCCAGCATGCGCCGTGCGGCTTCAGTCCGGTGCGCGAGCAAAACCCCTGCGAAGGTCTCACCCGACGATGCGAGTACGCGATGCAGTTCGTTATCGTCGATCCCCAGTACGCAGGCCACATCGTGCGCCGTTAGCGACGGCTCACCGCAGCGGTTCGCCATGCAAGCGACGATTCGGCGGCGCATCGAGTCCAGAGGCGCCCCGCGCCGTACCGGCAAGCCCGCTTCCCTGGAAGAGAGCGCCAGCATGGCGCCGAGATGGTCGAGCATCTGCGTCGCGGACAGCGGGGTACTCTGCATCGCCGAAGGCGACAGACAGGCGGAGAACGCCGCCAGCGCTTGCTCGATGCCCTGGCTGCCTCCTAACGCACGACCCACGAGTGGCGCGGGATCATGCACCCACCTGCGCAGCCAGGCATCCGGCAGCATCACGTGGATCACGTCATAGTCCGACGGCATCTCGATGACGTTCGGCGCGCGTGAGTCGACGATGAACGCCTGCCCGGGGCCCACGCGCGTCCTGCCAAGATGTTCGATGTGCCAGTGCGTGCGCCGGTTGACGATGAGATGGAATGTATGCGCGCCACTGCGTTCGATTTCCGCGCGGCCGCGCACGGACCGGTGCTGCGACCCCCGTTGCTCCAGGATTGCAATGCCCTCGATGTCGAGCATCGACATATGCGAGGTCAGGGCGCCGCGCTGGGTCCGCTCGACGCGCATCGGTACGATAGCCGACGAAAGCGCGTGGGCAAAATAGTCGAGTCGTTGCGCACGGGGCACGGCGCGGGTGGACCATGTCACGATGGGTGTCACGGATCAGTCCTCCTGAGTGACGTTGTGAGGCGCGTCCGGAGCGCCACACTGGCGACGAATCTGCGACGGCTTGCGGCCCACGCGTGCATGCAGCGTTCGTGTGAAATGTGAGGCATCGACAAAGCCGGCGCGGCGCCCGATCTCGGCGATGGTCAGGCGCCTGAAAATCGGCGATTCGAGCATTCGCACAGCGTGAGCGCAACGCATCTTGATCAGCGTGTCGCCAAACGTCGTGTCAAAGCGCGCGAAGCAGCGGTGCAGGCTTCGCAGTGACACGCCTACCGCGGCCGCGACGTCCGCTGCACACAACGTGGCATGACTCGACTGCTGGTACATGCAATCGCGTATCCGCTCAAACAGGCCGCCATCGCGCTTGGGTAGCTTGGTGAGCGGCGCGCTGAAATCCTGCGCAATGAATGCCAGCAGGGCGCCGATATGGTCGCCAATGAACGACATCGGCAGCGGATATGCCTCGAACCTGGCCGGCTCCAGGCTTCGCAGGAAGGCCGACAACGCGTGACCCCACCCCGATTGGCCCTCGATCCTGCGCCCTACCAGAAGCGCCGGCGCGGGCAGCCATTGGCGAATCCACGCCTCGGACAGGCTTACATTGATGAAATCGAAATCGGCATCGATGTTGAGTTCGAACGGAATCGACGAATCCGACAGCAGAATGTCGCCCGGCCCCAGCCGATGACGGCCCATATGGTCCATCGTCCAACCGCTTGCGCCATTTACAAGCAGATGAAAGGTGCGCTGGGACGCGCCAGCGATATTGCCCTTGTCGGCAAAGCAACGATGCGGCGTGCCCTGCTGCCGAATCACTGTCATGCTGCCAAGATCCGCCGCGACCATCTCCACGCCGAATGAACTTTTCGGACGCGTACTGACCTGGATTGGGAACATCGCCGAGGCTAATGCCTGCGCGTAGTAGTCATAGCGCAGTCTTTCGGGTACTTCGGTGGTTGACCAATGGGTGAGTGACAACAGCGGTGAAGCACGCATGGTGCAGGTTCCCGGGGATGAACGTGCTCATCAAGAAGAAGGCGATACGGCAAGCGTCTCAGGCTTTTGCCGAAGCATCACAATTTTGAAGGTCACCGGGAATCTGGCTGGCTCTGGCGTGCCAAATGTCGATTCAGTTTGTTCTGGTTGTGCCAGTGTTAGTGCACGTGCGTGATCTGCGCATAACAATTGCCATGCAGCGATAGCGCGACGGTTGCTCCAACAGGGGAGGGGCCGACCAGCCGCGCGAGTTTCGGACACGAAGACCTGGTAGTACCAGCCGCCGACTACGCAAGTCGAGCGCGTCGTAAAGCGAGCGGCGTCACGCCCACATGGCGACGGAAAACACGCGTGAAATGCGAATCGTCCGTGAAGCCGCACCGGCGACCAATGGCGCCCACCGTCAGACGATCAAACGCCGGCGACGACAACTGGCGCACCGCAATATCGATACGGGCCTTCATCAGCAGGAACCCAAAGGTCTCGTTCTGGGAGGCGAGTACGCGATGTAAAGTCCGCACGGAAATGCCCAGGTCCTGCGCGACCTGGGGAGCGGCAAGCATGACTTCCGTGCATCTCGAGCGAATGCAGTCGAGAATTCTCTCGCGCAACGATATCGATGTCGCACGGCTCAGAGTGGTGATCTGTGCGGGCTCGCTCGAAGCTAGAAGAATCAATGCACCGAGCTGATCCACAAGCAACCGGGGCGGTAAAGGTGCGCGGAGTATGGTGTCAGGTTCCAGCGCCGCGACAAACGTATTCAGTGCGACCGACCATTGCGAGTCTGCGCCAAACTGTCTGCCAACAGCTGCGCCGGCCCTAGGGATCCATTCACCTAGCCACTGGGCGTCGAATCCAATATTGACGAAGTCGTAGTCGAAGGCGATATCGAGGCTGAGCTCCTGCACCGAATCCGTGATGAACGAATCCATTGACCGCATGGCAACTCGCGAGCCGTAGCCCAGATTCCACGGCACGTTTCGGCTGAGAACAAGATTCAGGCAGCGGGCGCTTTGTCTCGAAATCTCGTCTTTGGTACTCCGTGCGATATGTGGGGAGCCCGCCACGTGCATCACTGTAATCGGGCCAAGCGCCAACGCCTCGATTCGCGCAGAAAGATCCGGCGAGTAGGGCATTTCGAACCGAAACGGAATAATCATCGATTCGGTGGCTGCCTGAAAATACTCGCGCCTTTGTTTCACCGGTACGTCATCAGTGCTCCAGCGCTGAAGCTGTCCAACATCGTTCACCGTCCTGTTCCCCACTCGTAACCATCGCCCGGCGTGGAGGCACGGTGCGCCCGCGCATTCCACTCTGCTGTCATGGATAGTCAATCCACGGGGGCTTATCAAGAGCCCCCAGCGATTGCCGAATCGACTGACGCGGAACGGAGGCTGCAACGGCCTCAGTTGAGAGGGGTAGCCGGGGTGCCGAATTCGTTCCTTGTGGCTCGTGCGTACCTCGTCGGTTCGCTGCAGAAGCCTTTACCTGGAGGGCCGCCGGGGGGACGACATTAGAAAAAACGGCCAGCAAGCGCTGTCTAGGCTAAATTGAGATGTCCTCCTATCGGCCAGATCAGAATGTCCGTTTTAGTGGTGTGTGTGTTTGCCTTTAGTTGGTTTAGGTTTTGGACCTTTCTGTAGGGCGGTGGTGCTGGCCTGACCAGCGGTGTCTGGCCCAGGGTGGGGCGGTGCCAACTCATCGATGGCATGACGGAGATCCTGCTCGTCCAGGGCACGCTGTCGCTTGGTGTCTGGCGCGCTTCGGCGAGGCCGCAACGGCTGCCCCGACAAGGTTCTCGATGGGGTGCTGCCTGAGCGACGGTCATCTCGTTTGGCCTGCATCTGCTGC
>NZ_FMYZ01000025.1 GCF_900101625.1 Cupriavidus sp. YR651
AAGCTACCGGAAGGCGACGGCTATGGCGCTGCGCTGGTCAATTACCGCTTCATCGCCAATGGGGTCTGGACCACGGACGATACGGTAAAGATGCTGGAAGGCAAGGCGGTCTGACGCATTCCGACCCCGGCGCCCAGTCATGGGTGTCGGGGCAGCGCGATCTGAGCATAAAGCGCAGAGCCATGGCAAAACCGGTACGCAGGTAGCGGAAAGGTGCAGCCCATGGACGCGCACACCAATGCTCAAGATGTCAAATCGCGTGAGCGCAGCCAAGTGAGCCATGCTTGATCCTCGATTTCATAGGTACCACGCGATTCCTTCCACAGGATCTCGCGCTCACGCAAGGCATCAATGGCATTCTGAACGGTAGCGGTGCTCACCGTTGCGTCCGGAGGAAGGAGCGACTTGTAGGCGCTCATGGCAGCCTCGCCAAACGGGGAAAACTGTCCCGCCTTCGACGCCATGACCCGTACCACGGCCTGTTGCACGGGCGACAGAGATTCAAAGTCGCTCTCGATGTCATGCCACAACCGTTCCTGAATCAGTGTGGCGTCCTCTCTTAGGCGCTGGCTCAGATAGGGAGATTCGTTAGCGATTGCGATGGACGAGATCAAATGACGGAGCATCTCCGGTCGATGACCCACCATCACAAATGCGTCAAAGACGGCATCCGGCTCGAATTGGTTGCTTGGCGCAAGTGCTTGATTCACGCTCGCCGTGTACTCGTCGGTGAAGCTGCGATCCAGCAACGGAAAAGGGGTGACCAGCGAGCCAAAGAACGGCATGCGCGAATTCATGACCAAATGGGCGAGTTTGTCGCGGCTCGATCCGGTAAAGACCAGCATGAGTTCGGGAGCCTTGCCGGAAACGTTTATTGCGTCGCGAGCGGCCTTGAGGCCAAACATCGCTTCTAGTCCTTTGTCGGTCGTGAGCGCATGTTGTGCCTCATCGACGATCAGCAGCACGGGCTTGTTAGCGGCCTTTCGCAACGCTTGCAACGCTTGCGTGAGCGTGACGCCCGCCGGCAGTCCCGTGGCGCTCACATCGAGGCCTAAGGTTCCCATGACCGTCACCTTGGTCAGGCCAACTGCCTTGGCTGCTTTGCTGACGATGCCGGCGAAGTCCGCGATCTTGCGTTTGATTCCGTCTGCAATGAGTTCGCCGGGGTCCTGCGCCTTGTTCGACCACAGGTCGACATACACCGTTGCCCAGCCCCGGCTTTCCGCTGCAGGAACGAGATCCTCCCGGAGAAAGGTCGATTTGCCGACCCGTCGCGGGGCTGCCAGAAAGAGCCCCGAGCGCGCATCCAACAGGGCTTCGCCGGTCAATGCGGTGCAGAAGCTGGCGGCCAAGGCTGGGCGACGAAACGTATAGCGCGCGGAAGCGGGGCTCGGCTGAGTCATGGGAAGGGGAGCAGGAACATTTATCGCTAATTATCCTACGGCGATAAATTATCGACGTCAAATAAATGATGATAAATGGCTCATGAGGCTCTTTACCGCGCTTGTCCTTGTGACCTACCGCCGCAGTATTGTTGAGCAAGCAGGCATCAGCCGCCGCACGTGGCCGCGTGTTGGCATGCGGCCGGCATACACATCGGCCGCAATTTCCCCTTGACATACAGATCTGTCTACTCAACACTAGTAGACAGATCTGTCTCATTCGGTTTTTGGTGAGGCAGGTTTTTCCAGAATCCTCTGATTCCCGCCTTCCAAGGAGCTTTCCCATGTCGAGCCAACCCGAAGTCCGCCCGCCGCTGCCCCCGTTTACGCGTGAAACCGCCATCGCCAAGGTCCGTGGTGCCGAGGACGGCTGGAACAGCCGCGATCCCAACCGTGTGGCGCTGGCCTACACCGTTGACAGCGCGTGGCGCAACCGCGCGGAATTCGTCAATGGCCGCGAAGCCATCGTCGCCTTCCTGACCCGCAAATGGCAAAAGGAGCTGGACTACCGGCTGATCAAGGAATTGTGGGCGTACGAGGGCAACCGCATCGCGGTGCGCTTCGCCTACGAGTGGCACGACGATTCCGGCAACTGGTACCGGTCGTACGGCAATGAGAACTGGGAATTTGACGAGAATGGCCTGATGCAGCGCCGCTTTGCCTGCATCAACGACGCACCGATCCGTGAGGCGGACCGCAAGTATTTCTGGCCGCTGGGCCGTCGCCCGGACGATCATCCGGGTCTGAGCGACCTCGGTTTCTAAGAGGCGCCGGGAAACAAAATAAGGGCGATGGCATTGCGCCATCGCTCCTTTTAATGTCGGCCTGATGCGAGGGTGTTACTGCATCGCGTCGAGATTGCCGATTCGCACGAGCATTTCCGTGAACATCTGCATGTCCAGGTTCAGGTCGGCCACTTCCTTGTATTCCTTGGCGTTGTGCGCGGTGTACTTCTTGCCGGGCATGGCCGGGCCGAAGTTGATGGCGTTTGGCATCAGCTTGGCGGTGGTGCTGCCGGCGGTGGGCACCGGCTTGGCCTCGAGCCCGGTGGTGTCGCCATAGATATTGAGCAGCGTGGAAAGCCAGGCGCCCTTGGGATCGCGTGCCATCCAGTTGCCCTGGTCGTGCTGGATCTCCACGGTCGAGTGTGTGGCGGTAGCCCAGGTGTTGATGCGGGCGGCGATCTTCGCGCGCAGCTCGTCCGGCGTGGTGCCGCGCGGCATGCGCACATTGGTCGTGACTTCCAGCTTGCCGTTGCGCTCGCGGATCAGCGTGGGCGACATCGTCAGCGGGCCCATGAAGTCATCGCGGTAGCCGACTTCCATCTTCTCGCCGAGATAGCCGGTGCCGTAGAGATCGCCAAGGTAGCGGATCGCGCGCGCGTACTGGTTGTCGGCAAACGCCACACCGGACGATTGCAGGAACAGCGCCAGCCGGGGCACCGGATTCACGCCTTCCTCGGGCCGGGAGCCGTGCGCCGAGGAACCCGTCACCTTGATGTCGATGCCGTCTGCGCCGCGCGCCACGTCGATCGAGAACTTGCCTTGCGCCTCGTGCTGGCTGATGAAGCCCGCGCGTGCCTTTTCCAGCGCCGCAGCCACGGCGGCCAGGTCGCCACCGGTGATGCGTGCCGTGGCCGTCTGCGGGATCGCGTTGGCCGATGCCGCGCCTGCCATGGCGACGATCGCCGCCGTCTTGCCGTCCGCCGGCTGGTCCGGGAAGCGGACCGTCAGCGCGCCGGAGCCTTTCTCCGCCACGACGGCCGGGTACTTGCTGTCGAGCACGATGTTGTACTCGGGCAGGGTGGCGTGCTCGCGGTAGTACTTCATGCCGTCGCCGCCGGTTTCCTCGGTGGTCTCGATCATCAGGCGGATCGTACGGGCCAGCGGCACGCCGCTCTCGCGCACGGTCTTCATGGCAAAGAGCGCGGCCGCGATGGACCCCTTGTCGTCGATCGTGCCGCGCCCGTAGAGGTAGTCGCCCACGCGCGTGACCTTGAACGGATCCAGCTTCGTGCCGTCGTCGAGCACCCATTCGTCGGCCACCACGGGCACCACGTCCGCATGGGTCAGGATGCCGAACGTCTCCTTGCCGGTGCCGGGCAGGGTGACCTCGAACACGCGGTTATCCACGTTGCGGAACGCGAGGCCATATTCCTTCGCCATCTTTTCGACGAGCTTGCCGAATTCGATGATGGCCGGGCTCTCGTGCGGCGGCACGCGGTCGTCGCGCACGGTGCGGATGGCGACCATCTCGCTGATGCTGTCCAGCACGGCCTTTTCGTTGTGGAGGCGGTTATAGACGCCCAGCAGGCGGCCGATGTTGGTCAGGTCGTCGCCCTTGAGCGGGCGCTTGGCGCGATACGCGCGGACGGCGGGGGCCAGCTTCGGGTCGGCCTTCACGGCAGCGTTCAGGAAGGCGTTGAAGCTGGCCGGCGGGGTGGCGGTGCCGGTGGCGACCAGGCGGTCCAGCTCGGTCTTGCCGATGGTAGCGGCCAGCGCGGCCTGGGGGGCGGACTGGATCAGCAGGGCGGCAGCCAGCATGGCGGCCAGTGGCAGGCGGGTCATGGATTGTCTCTTCGGTGTTTTTGCGTGCCCGAATGATAGCGATCCCGGAGGGTCCGCGAAAGCGCCTTCAAGTCATCGTCGATAGTCTGTGTCAATCGGAATTTCCTGATTGATAATAGTTATTCCTAATCGAGGTGGTTGAAATGATGAATTGTACAAATCACTTCGGCATCTTCAGAATCCACCCCATCGCTGCAACACGTAGCGCCCTTTTAAACCCCCTGGAGTCATACCGATGCTGCAATCCCGTGAAGGCCAACGCGTTCCCAACGTGACGTTCCGTGTACGTGACAACAATGAGTGGAAGAACGTGACCACGGCCGACCTGTTCGACGGCAAGACTGTTGCAGTGTTCTCGCTGCCGGGCGCCTTCACCCCGACGTGCTCGTCGACCCACCTGCCGCGCTACAACGAACTGGCGCCGGTCTTTGCCAAGCACGGCGTGGACGCCATCCTGTGCGTGTCCGTCAACGACACGTTCGTCATGAACGAATGGGCCAAGGACCAGGAGTCCGAGAACATCGTCATGATCCCCGACGGCAATGGCGAATTCACCGACGGCATGGGCATGCTGGTCGACAAGGCCGACCTGGGCTTCGGCAAGCGCAGCTGGCGCTATTCGATGCTGGTCAAGAACGGCGTGGTGGACAAGATGTTCATCGAGCCGGAAGAGCCGGGCGACCCGTTCAAGGTGTCCGATGCCGACACGATGCTGAACTACATCGCGCCGAACGCCAAGAAGCCGGATCAGGTGGTGGTGTTCTCGAAGATCGGTTGTTCGTTCTGCGCCAAGGCCAAGCAGCAGCTGTCCGATAACGGCTACGAGTACATCGACGTGCCGCTGGAGCACAAGGTCCGCGGCAAGGTGCTCGGCGCGGTCTCGGGCAACATGACCGCCCCGCAAATCTTCATCAACGGCACGCTGATTGGCGGCGCCGAAGCACTCGAGCAATACCTGGGCCGCTGATTCTGGCCCCACCCGGGTCCGGTTCCCCGGCCGGAACCCGGGATTTTTCCCCGCGTGACCGCTCGCGCGGTCCGGCAGTCGCCGGACGCGATGGCATCGTCTTGCCCGTTGCAGGACAACCCGGTGCCATGGCGTCCAACGATTGATGCAGATTCGCCAAGTTCTCAGATCAGGAAAACGCAAAATGAAGACCATCCAGACCGATGTCGCCGTGATTGGTGCGGGCACTGCGGGACTCGCGGCGTACCGCGCCGCCATCGCGGCCGGCAAGCGCGCCGTGATTATCGAAGGTGGCGCCTATGGCACCACCTGCGCCCGGGTGGGATGCATGCCGTCGAAGCTGCTGATCGCGGCCGCCGAGGCCGCTCACGAGGCGCGCCACACCGCCGCGTTCGGCGTGCATGTGGATGGCCCGGTCCGGATCGATGGCCGCGAAGTCATGGCGCGTGTGCGAAGCGAACGTGACCGCTTCGTCGGCTTCGTGGTGCGCGGCGTGGAGAACATTCCCGAATCCGATCGCCTGCTCGGCCATGCGCAGTTCATCGACAACACGATCCTGCAAGTGGGCGCCGATACGACAGTGCGCGCCAGCCGCGTGGTCATCGCCACGGGTTCGCGTCCGGCGGTGCCGAAGGCCTTCGACGTCTTTGGCGATCGCCTGATCATCAACGACGACGTGTTCGCGTGGGAAGACCTGCCGCGCAGCGTGGCGGTCTTCGGCCCGGGCGTGATCGGGCTGGAGCTGGGGCAGGCGCTGTCGCGCCTCGGCGTGCGGGTGCGTGTCTTTGGCGTGAGTGGTTCCGTCGGACCGCTCAGCGACCCGGCGATCCGCGCGTATGCGACGCAGGCCTTCAACCGGGAGTTCTCGTTGCTTCCGGATGTGCGAGTGTCCGACATGCGTCGCGAAGGCGACGAGGCCGTGATCACCTTCGAGGATGCCGATGGGACGGTGGTGACCGAGCGCTTTGCATACGTGCTGGCCGCCACGGGTCGCCGGCCCAATGTCGACAAGCTGGCGCTGGAAAATACGGCGCTCGCGCTGGACGCGCGCGGTGTGCCGGTGTTCGATCCGGTGACGTTGCAGTGTGGCGATGCGCCCGTGTTTATTGCCGGCGATGCCAACGACGTGCTGCCGTTGCTGCATGAGGCCGCCGACGAGGGCAGGGTGGCGGGCGAAAACGCCGCCAGCTGGCCGCAAGTTCGCCCGTTGGCGCGCCGTGCGCCGCTGGCCGTGGTGTTCTCCGATCCGCAGATCGCGATGGTCGGCCAGCGCTTTGCGGACCTCACGCCGGGCAGTTTCGTGACGGGTGAAGTCAGCTTCGAGGATCAGGGTCGCAGCCGCGTGATGCTCAAGAACCGGGGCCTGATGCACGTGTACGCCGACCGGGCCACCGGGCGCTTCCTGGGCGCCGAATGGATGGGCCCGCGCGCCGAGAACATCGCGCATCTGCTGGCGTGGGCTTACCAGCAGGGCCTGACCATCGCACAGATGCTGGCCATGCCGTTCTACCACCCGGTGGTGGAAGAGGGGCTGCGCACCGCACTGCGTGATGCCGATGCCCGGCTGACGCAACTGAAGCAAGCGGCCTGAGCGCCGCAGTACCGAACCAGGGGTCTGGTTGGAAGGGCCGGTCGCGCAGCTTGCGGCCGGCCTTTCTGTTTTCATCCGGCGTGTGTGCTGACATTGGCGCCGATGGAATCCTGCAGCCAGGTCATCCGTAGGCAGGCTGTCGATAAACCGGTCGTCCATAGACAGGTCTGTCTCCTATAATGGCAACTGTCAATGCACACGCTCCCTCCCGCCATGATCCAATCTTCCGCTCGTGATCGCATCCTTGAGACCGCCGCACGCCTGTTCTATCGCGACGGCTATCGGGCCACCGGCATCGACAAGATCATTGCCGAATCCGGCGTGGCCAAGATGTCGCTGTATCGCCACTTTGCGTCCAAGAACGACCTGATCCACGCCTTCCTCACGCGGCGCCATGATGGCTGGATGGAGTGGTTCGAGGCGTCCGTGCGGCGCCGGCTGGATGCCCGGCCGAACCTCGAAGTGCTGGCCGATGCGCTCGGCGAGTGGTTCGAGACCGAGGACTACCGTGGCTGCGCCTTTATCAATATGGTGGCGGAAGCGGGCGGTGGTGCCGGGGAAGATCCGCGCCTGGTCGAGCAGGCGGTGGCGCACAAGGCATCACTCGCAACGTTCGTGGCGGAGGTGGCGCGCACATGCGGGCTGGAGCATCCGGATGACGTGGCGGAAGAGGCCATGCTGTGCATCGAAGGCATGATCGTGCGATACCAGATGGCGCCAGATGCCGGTGTGATCGATGCCGGGCGTCGTCTCCTTGGTCGCATCCACACTTCTCACACGCCACGCGCCGCTGCATAAATGTCCTGAAGCGCCTTCAGCGTGCCCTGCGTAATCTCCTGAAACACTGCCAACACGAATCCTTCTCGCGCATCACGGTAAGATTCGGCCCGTGTGTGGCAGCCGGGCGCCCCCGTCCGGCGGCACGCAGTGGGATGCACGGAAGTGAACGCAGTAAACAATAACCAGCGCCGGACCGAGGTCGATCTGATCCGCGGGATCGCGCTGCTCTTTATCGTGGTCGATCATGTCAACGGCAGCGTGCTGGCTGACTACACGATCCGCAATTTCACCCTGTTCGACGCCGCCGAGGTTTTTGTCTTCCTGGCCGGCTATTCCGCGGGCGCGGCTTACCTGGCGATGGAAGCCCGCGTGGGTGCAAGCGCCGCGCGCCGACGGTTGCGGCGGCGCGGCTGGGAGATCTACAAGGCTTTCGTCCTGACGGGTTTGCTGATGCTGCTGTTCGGCTTCCTGCTGGCGATGTGCAGGATTCCCGCGCCGGCCGTGCGCGCCACCGAGGCGCCGGTCTTCATGGCCCAGCCGCTCGAAACCCTGCTGGAAGTCGTCAGCCTGGCGCGCCAGCCGTTCGTCTCCGATGTGCTGCCGATGTACGCGGTCTTTATCGGCCTGGCGCCGCTGGCTATCCGCTGGTCGCGCGCGCAACCGCTGGCGTTTGTCTGCGGCAGCGTCGCGTTGTGGCTGATGGCGCCCGCGCTGTTGCCGCTGCTGCCCAGCAGCGAGGCGCGTGGCTGGAGCTTCAATCCGTTTGCCTGGCAGCTCATGTTCGGCCTCGGCCTGATTGCACGGCTGCGGCCGGATTTCGTGCTGCCGCAACAGCCGATCGTCCGATGGGCATTCACGATCAGCGCCGTGGCCGTGGCGCTGGCCGGCGTCGCGCTGGCGTATCTGTGGATGCGTCCTCACGTCTATGAGGCATGGCTGCCCGCGTGGGTGCCGTCGATGGTGTTCCCGCTGCCCAAGCAGAGCCTGGCCTTCCTGCGTGTGGTCAGCTTCCTGGGGCTCGCCTGGCTGGTCTATCTGGCCATTCGCGCGGGATGGGTGGAAAAGCTCGCGGGACTGATGGGGCCCGTGGTCCAGATCGGTCGCCACAGCCTGTTCTGCTTTGTGTTCGGCGCGGTGGTGTCGGTGACGATCGAGGGCTTTACGTATGGCATCGCCGGCGGCCGGCCCACGCGCCCGGTGGCCCTCGGTGGCGACCTGGTGGCCGTGGCGATGCTGCTGGTGATCGGCGGCTGGTGGGGGCGGCGCAAAGAGGCCCGCAAGAACGCGGACCGACCGGTGATGACGAAGGGGAAGTCGCCGGCCGCCTGATTCACAGAACCGCTGCGACCCCGGTCAGCCGAGGTCGCCGCCGCCGACGGGGACGACGGTCCCGGTCATGTACGAGGCCTCGTCGGAGGCCAGGAACAGGATCACGCCGACCTGCTCGGCGATGGTGCCGTAGCGGTGCATCAGGCTGGACGCCACGGTCTGGTCGACGATCGCCTGATACCACGTCGCGTCCTGCGCGGACTGCGGCGCCGCATTCAGCGAATTGCGCGGAATCTTGCGCGGCGGGGCTTCGGTGCCACCCGTCGCGACGGCATTCACGCGAATCCCGTCCTCCGCATGTTCGAACGCCAGGCTCGCGGTCAGCGCGTTGACGCCGCCCTTTGCCGCCGCGTAAGGCACGCGGTGAATGCTGCGCGTGGCGATCGACGATACGTTGACGATCACCCCCGCGCGCCGCGCCACCATGCCCGGCAACACCGCGCGGCAACCCCACAGCGTGGGAAACAGCGAGCGCCGGATCTCGGCCTCGATCTCTTGTTCGGCGTAGTGTTCATAGGGTTTGGCCCAGATGGTGCCGCCGACGTTGTTGACGAGGATGTCGACACGGCCGAACGCCTCCGTTGCCGCGCGGACCATCGACGTGGCACCGGCGAAGGTTTCCAGGTCGGCGATCACGGCGATGGCCGCGCCGCCTGCGGCCAGGATCTCGGCGGCCACTTCATCGACCAGCGGCGCGCGATCCACCAGCACCACGTTCGCACCTTCCGAGGCCGCCCGCAGCGCCACGCCGCGGCCGATGCCTTGCGCCGCGCCGGTCACGATCATCGTCCGGCCCTCGAATCGCCCGGCGGTCCGCGCCGGCACCCGTTCTTCCAATCGTTGCGCCTGCTGCATCATGCCTCCACGCTGGCCGAGAACTTCTCGTAGTAGAACCCGGCGGGTTCGATGCCGGACGCCTGCAGCCAGGTCCGCACCGCCTCGACCATCGCCACCGGCCCGCACAGGTAGATATCGACGTCGCCGCCGTTCAGCCAGGCTGCATCCACGTGGGCGGTGACATAGCCCTTGCGCGCGTGCTCGCTGGCCGCATCGGCCACGCAGGTCCGGTATTCGAAGCCGTCGATCTTCGCGCCGGCGGCGTCGAGCTTTTCCGTGGCGACGAGATCGATGTCATGCGTCACGCCGTACACCATCCGCACGGGCTGCGTGCTTCCGGACGCGCCCAGCACGTCGAGCATCGACAGGAACGGTGCGATGCCGGTGCCGCCCGCCAGGAACAGCACGGGCCGCGTGACCGGGCGCAGGTAGAAGCTGCCGAACGGGCCGGAGAAGGCCATGCGCTGGCCGCTGCGCGCGTCGCGGGTCAGGTAGCTGCTCATGCGGCCATCGGGCACGTTGCGCACCACGAAGGCGGCACGTTCGGCGCCCGGTGCGGAACTGAACGAATACGCGCGCGTCATGTCGCTGCCGGGGATTTCCACGTTGACATACTGCCCGGGCAGGAAGCTCAGGGCCGACGGCTCGTCGAGGTCGATCGAGAAGCCGATGGTCGAGTCGGAGAGCGGTGCCACGGCGGCGATGGCGCCTTCGAAGCGCGTCACGCCGGTCTTGCAGGCGGTGGACGATGCCGCCACGCGGATCACGCAATCCGAGCGCGGACGGGTCTGGCACGCCAGCACGTAGCCCTTGGATGCTTCCTCGGCGGTCAGCGCATCCTCGATGTAGCTCGACTCCGGCAGATCATAGGCGCCGGATTCGCACAGGCCCCGGCAGGTGCCGCAGGCGCCGTCGCGGCAATCGAGCGGGATGTTGATCTGCTGGCGATAGGCGGCATCGGACAGCGTTTCGTGCTCGCCGCACGTGATAAAGCGGGTGACGCCATCTTCGAATTGCAGGGCGATCGTATGTTCCATGGCCTTGTCCTCCAGCCGGATTCAGATGTGATAGATGTCGATGACCTGATGGATGTAGTCGTTCTTGAGCACGACGTACTTGTTCAGGATGCGCGGGGTGCCGGCGGAAAAATCGATCACGTAGCGCGACATGCCGAAGTAGCTGTAGTTGGTCTGGTAGCGGTGCGCGAGGGTGTGCCAGTTGAAGCGCACCGTGGCGACATGGCCGTCGACCTGTTCGATCTCGATGTTGCTGAGGTTGTGGCTGGTGCGCGTGTCGGGGATCGTCGCGCTCGAGCGTTCGGTCTTGATGCGGAACACGCGGTCTTCGAGCCCCTGGCGACTCGGGTAGAAGATCAGCGAGATCTCGCGCTGCGGATCGGTCACGAGCTTGCCATCGTCATCCCAGCACGGCATCCAGAACTGCACCTCCGGGTGGTAGCAGGTCAGCCACTCGTCCCAGTGTTCGTCGTCGAGCAGGCGGCTTTCGCGGTAGAGGAAGGCCGTCACGTCGGCCAGCTGGATCGCGGCGGCGCTCATTCGGCATCTCCCTGCGCCACGGCGCGCTTCATGGTTTCCAGCCAGTAGCGATGCTGCACGGTGTAGAGACCTTCGTCCTCGGTGCGCAGGCCGCTCATCACCGGCTTCAGGCCGATGCGTTGCGCGGCCTCGTCCGGGCCGTCGATCCAGTGCGTGGCGCCGCGGCACATATCGTTCCAGGCCAGCGCCTGCCCCGCGTAGCCCTGCTGGCAGGCGCGGAACTCTTCCAGGTCGTCCGGCGTGGCCATGCCGCTCACGTTGAAGAAGTCCTCGTACTGGCGGATGCGGCGCGCGCGAGCCTCGTCGGGTTCGCCCTTCGGCGCGATGCAGTAGATCGTGACTTCGGTCTGGTCCACCGAGATCGGACGCAGCAGGCGAATCTGCGATCCGAACTGGTCCATCAGGTAGACGTTGGGATACAGGCAGAGGTTGCGCGAATTCTGGATCATCCAGTCGGCGGTTTCCGGGCCGCAGCGTTCAGCGAACTCGTCACGGCGCGAGAAATTGGGGCGATCTTCCGGATTGGCCCAGCGCGTCCACAGCAGCATGTGGCCGTGGTCGAACGCATAGAAGCCGCCGCCTTGCTTGCCCCACTTGCCGGCATCCATCGCGCGGATCTTGTCTTCCTGCTCGTTCTGCTGCTTGCGGTGGTTCGTGGTGGCGGCGTAGTTCCAGTGCACGGCGGAGACATGGTAGCCGTCGGCGCCGTTCTCGGCCTGCAGCTTCCAGTTGCCGGCGAATGTGTAGGTCGACGAGCCGCGCAGCACTTCCAGGCCATCGGGCGACTGGTCGGCGATCATGTCGATGATGCGCGCGGCATCGCCGAGGAATTCGGCCAGCGGCGGCACATCGTCATTGAGGCTGCCGAACAGGAAGCCGCGATAGTTCTCAAAGCGCGCCACCTTCTTCAGGTCGTGCGAGCCCTCCTTGTTGAAGCATTCCGGATAGCCGGCCTGCTCGGGGTCCTTCACCTTGAGCAGCTTGCCGCTGTTGTTGAAGGTCCAGCCGTGGAACGGGCATGTATAGGTGGCCTTGTTGCCGCGCTTGTGGCGGCAGAGCATCGCGCCGCGATGGCTGCAGGCGTTGATGAAGGCGTTCAGCTCGCCCTGGCGATTGCGGGCGATCACCACCGGCTGGCGGCCGATATGCGTGGTGTAGTAGTCGTTGTTGTTGGGGATCTGGCTTTCGTGTGCCAGGTAGATCCAGTTGCCCTCGAAGATGTGCTTCATCTCCAGGTCGAACAGCGCTTCGTCGGTGAATGCGCTGCGGTGCAGGCGGTAGTCGCCGGTGGCCTTGTCTTCGACCAGGAACTTGTCGAGGTCTTCCACGCGACGCGGACGAGCGGTGCCCGCTCCGGTATCCAGATGGATCGGAATCATGTTGTCTCCTGCCGGGTATTTCCCGGCCGCACACGCGGCGGCCGGCGATGACGAATGAGGGAGGGGGCGGACGCCGCTGGCGTCTGCTGATGCCGCGTCAGGCGGCGGCGCGCAGGCGTTCGACTTCGGCGGGCGGGGCGTCGGCCACTTCGCGGATCAGGCGGAAGTCGAAATCGATCGACGCGTAGGGCTGGTCGATGCCGCGCTTGTCGAGTTGCGCGGGGTCGTCGATGCGCGTCACCGCCGGCACCAGGCCGTCGCGGCTGGCAAAGGCGAAGTCATCCCACAGGTATTCGTCGCCGTCGATGTTGATCTGCGTGGTCAGCTTGCGGTGGTCGGGTGCGGAGACGAAGAAGTGGATGTGCGCGGGGCGGCGGCCGTGGCGCGCCAGCAGGTCCAGCAGGCGCTGCGTGGTGCCTTGCGGCGGGCAGCCGTAGCCCATCGGCACATTGCTGCGGAACTGGTAGCGGCCGTTGGCGTCGGTGACGATGGTGCGGCGCAGGTTGAAAGCGGATTGCGTGGTATCGAAGAACGAGTAGTTGCCGAGCAGGTTGGCGTGCCAGACCTCGACTTTGGCGCCGGGCAGCGGCTTGCCGTCGGTGTCGTAGACGGTGCCTTGCATGAAGAGAATGTCGCCCTTGCCGTCCTCGCTGCCGTCATCCAGACGCGCGAAGCCGGTGGATTCCGGGGCGCCGGCTACATAGAGCGGGCCTTCGATCGTGCGCGGCGTGCCGCCGGTCAGGCCGGCGCGGGCCTCGGCTTCATCGGCGCGGATATCCAGGAAGCGCTCCAGTCCCAGGCCGGCGGCCAGCAGTCCCAGTTCATGGGTCGCGCCCGCTTCGGCGAAGTATTCGAGGCCCTTCCAGACTTCGCTCGGGCTCAGGTCCAGATCCTCGATGGCCTTGAACAGGTCCGTGGTCAGGCGGACGACCACCTGCTGGACGCGCGGGTTGGGGGTGCCTTGCGTGGCGGTATCAACGAGGAACTGCTTCACCAGCGCTGCGATCTCGGCGTGCGTCATTTGTCTCGCTCCAGATGTCTTGTGTGGGATGTCGAACGATCGGTCGGTTAATGCCCTGCGGGTATCAAGGCTTGCCGTCCGACTTGGTACAGAGCATAGTTGACGGGTATTTTGACCGTCCAAGACTGATTTAGTATCCGGACGATACCGTTGAGGTATGGAAGTGGAATTGAGACATTTGCGGTACTTCGTGGCGGTGGCAGAGGAACGGAACTTCACACGCGCCGCCGAACGGCTCCATATCGCCCAGCCACCGCTCTCGCGGCAGATCCAGCAACTAGAGGAAACGCTCGGGGTGTCGCTGTTCGAGCGGAACTCGCGGCCGCTCAAGCTGACCGACACCGGGCGGTTCTTCTACACGCACGCGCTGCAGTTGCTGGCGCAGACGGCCGAACTGGAGGCGATGACGCGGCGCGTCGGCAAGATCGAGCGGACCATGTCGATTGGCTTTGTCGGCTCGACGTTGTATGGAATGCTCCCGCGCATCATCCGGCGCTTTCGCACCGAGCACAGCGACATCGAACTGACGCTGCACGAGATGTCCACCATGGACCAGATCAAGGCGCTCAAGGAAGGGCGCATCGATGTGGGCTTCGGACGCATCCGGCACGATGACCCCGGCGTGCGCCGCGTGGTGCTGCGCGAGGAACGGATGATCGTGGCGTTGCCGCTGGGGCATCCGTTGTCAGTGGGGCGCCAGGTGCTGTCGCTGCACGACCTGCTCGACGAGACGCTGATCATTTTCCCCAAGGCGCCGCGCCCGAGCTTTGCCGACCAGGTGCTGGCGGGCTTTCATGACCGAGCGTTGCGGCCGGGCAAGATCCAGGAGGTGAGGGAGCTGCAGATCGCGCTGGGGCTGGTGGCGGCCGGGGAGGGCGTCTCCGTGGTGCCGAGCAGCGTCTATGGGCTCAAGCGTGACGACGTGACCTACCTGGAGCTGGACGATCCCAAGCTGGTGTCGCCGATCATCATGAGCATGCGCACGCTGGACGAATCCGCCGACCTGCGCGCGATGCTCGACATGATCTATCGGCTCTACGAGGAAATCGGCATGGAGTACCTGCCGCCGGCGCAGGAATAAGGCTCGCGGGAACGCGGCCCTTCGGCGCGGCCTCAGGCCTTGCCCTGCCGCATCACCCAGTCTACGGCTCGCGCCAGATACGGCGAGCCATCGCCGGCCCGGTAGCTCATGATCACCGGCGAGACAAAGCCGGGCACCTCGATCGGCACATAGCGGACATCGTCACGATGCAGGCGCTGCACCGATGCGGGCACCAGCGTCAGGCCCAGCCCCGCCGCCACCAGCCCCAGCGCAGTCTGCAGTTCGTTGGCTTCCTGCACCACGCGCGGCTGCAGCCCCTGTGCCCGGAATAGCGACAGCACGTGGTCCGCGTAGCTGGGGCGCGGACGGGCCGGATAGAGGATCAGCGGCTGGCGGGCAAGCGCCTCGGCATCGAGTGGTGAATCGAGCGGCGGCGCCGACATCGGCATGGCCGCCACCAGCGGCTCCGCCATCACCACCTGCTGGACGATGGCCGGGTCGTTCAACGCAAGCCGGCCGAACGCCAGGTCGATGCGGCCGGACTTCAATGCCTCCAGCTGCTGCACCGTGATCATTTCCGTCAGGCCGACTTCCACCTGGCTATCGTCGCCACGCAATTCTCGGATCAGCTCCGGCAGCACCCCATACAACACCGACGGCACGAAGCCGATGCCGAACCACCGTTTTTCGTTCCGGCCGATCCGGCGCGTGCCGTCCAGCGTTTCCTCCAGCCGCTGGGTCAGCTGCAGCGACTGATCCAGCAGGAAGCGTCCGGCCTCGGTCAGTTTCAGCCCCCGGCCGACGCGGTCGAACAGCGCCACGCCGACTTCTTCCTCGAACTGGCGGATCTGGCGCGACAGCGGCGGCTGCGCCATATGCAGCTTTTCCGCCGCCCGCGTCACATTCAGTTCCTGGGCGACGGTCTGGAAATAGCGAAGGTGGCGGAGTTCCATGGTCTGTCCGTTGATGGCGCGGCCCGAATGCGAGGCATACCCGTAAGGTATGGAATCAGACATCATCGGTCTTGGACGCCAGCAAAGTCAAGGACCATACTCCAATCCACTCGTCTCACTGCATCAGGAAGGTATGACTACGACAATTTCCGCCATCGAGGCCATTCTGGTCGATCTCCCGACAATCCGGGCCCACCAACTGGCCATGGCCACGATGCAGCAGCAGACGCTGGTGATCGTGCGGCTGCGCTGCAGCGACGGCACCGAGGGCATCGGGGAGGCCACGACCATCGGCGGCCTGTCCTACGGCGACGAAAGCCCCGAGGGCATCAAGCTGACGATCGATACGTACCTGGCACCCGCGCTGGTCGGCCAGGACGCCACCAACGTGCACGCCGCGATGGCTCGCCTGAACAAGGTGGCGCGCGGCAACCGCTTTGCCAAGTCCGCGCTGGAGTCCGCGTTGCTAGACGCGCAGGGCAAGCGCCTGGGCGTGCCGCTGGCCACGCTGCTGGGTGGCGCGGTGCGCGACACGCTGCCGGTGCTCTGGACCCTCGCCAGCGGCGACACCGCCCGCGACATCGAGGAAGCGGAACGCCTGCTGGCCGAGCGCCGCCACAACACGTTCAAGCTCAAGATCGGCCGTCGCAGCGTGCGTGACGACGTGGCGCACGTTGCCGCCATCAAGCGCGCGCTGGGCGACCGCGCCCGCGTGACCGTCGACGTCAACCAGGCGTGGAACGAGGCCGATGCCGCCACCGGCATCGCCATGCTGGAAGCCGCGGGCATCGACCTGATCGAGCAGCCCACGCCCCGCGAGCAACGCACGGCGCTGGCCCGGCTGGCGGCGCGTTTCATCGTGCCGATCATGGCGGACGAAGCCGTGACCGGACCGGAGGACGCGATGGAGCTGGCACGGATTGGCGGCGCGGATGTGTTTGCGCTCAAGATCGCCAAGTCCGGCGGTATCTTCGGCATGCTGCGCACGGCCGCGGTGGGGGATGCGGCGGGCATCGCGCTGTATGGCGGCACGATGCTGGAAGGCAGCGTCGGCACCATCGCCGCAGCCCACGGGTTCTGCACGTTGCCGCAACTGGCGTGGGGCACGGAGCTGTTCGGGCCGCTGTTGCTGAAGGACGACGTAGTCACCGCGCGCCCCACCTACCAGGACTTCGCGCTGCACCTGCCGCGGGGGCCGGGGCTCGGCCTGTCGCTGGACGAAGACAAGCTCGCGCACTATCGTCGCAAGGCCGCCTGAAGGCGCGCACCGAACATTCAACTCAGGAGACCACCGTGCTGTTCCTCGTCAGGATGGACGTCAATATTCCGCACGACATGTCGGCCGCGCAGGCCGATGAGATCAAGGCCCGTGAAAAGGCCTACGCGCAGGACCTGCAGCGCCAGGGCAAGTGGCAGGCGCTGTATCGCGTGGTGGGCGAATACGCCAACTACAGCGTGTTCGATGTGGAATCGAACGATGAACTGCATACGCTGCTGTCCAGCCTGCCGTTGTTCTCGTACATGAAGGTTCACGTCACGCCGCTGGCCAGGCACCCCTCGTCGATCCGCTGACCGGATCACGCTGAAAAAGGAATGGAGACAATGAAGTTTTCGTCGTTGAGCGCCGCGCTGTTCGCCGCCGCCGCACTGGCATCTGGCGCTGCCCACGCTGCCTACCCCGATCACCCGATTCGCTGGATCGTGCCGTTCCCGGCCGGCGGCGCCATGGACAATATCGCCCGCACGCTGGGCGAGGACATGGCGAAGACGCTTGGCCAGGCGGTGGTGGTGGAAAACCGCCCCGGCGCCGGCGGCAATATTGGCGCGGAACTGGTGGCACGTGCCCCCGCCGATGGCTACACGCTGATCATCGTGGCTAACGGCATGGCGGTGAATCCGGCGCTGTACGGCAAGCTCGGCTATGACCCGGTCAAGGACTTCGCCCCGGTCTCCCTGCTGGCCGTGGTCCCCAATGTGCTGGTGACCAACAAGGCGAAGACGCCGGCCAGAACGGTCAACGAGGTGATCGCCAACGCCCGCGCCAAGCCCGGCAAGTACACCTATGCGTCGGCCGGCAACGGCACGTCGATTCACCTGGCCGGCGAGCTGTTTACGTCGATGGCGCACGTGGATCTGCTCCACATCCCCTACAAGGGATCGGGCCCGGCGATGACCGACCTGCTCGGCGGGCAGGTGGACTATATGTTCGACAGCATCACCTCCGCCAAGCCGCATATCGATAGCGGCAAGCTGGTGCCGATCGCCGTCACGACGAGCAAGCGGTCGTCGGCGCTGCCGAACGTGCCGACTGTCGCGGAAGCGGGGCTGCCCGGCTATGAGTTGTCGCCGTGGTTTGCGGCGTTCGTGCCGGCGCGGACGCCGCAGCCGGTCATCGATGCGCTGAACAAGGCGATGCTGGACGCGCTGAAGAAGCCTTCGGTGCAGCAGCGGCTGGCGGGCATCGGCGCGGAACCTATCGGCAGCACGCCAGCGGGCCTGAAGGATCATCTGGCGAAGGAAACGGTCAAGTGGGGCGCGCTGATTCGCGAGCGAGGCATCCATGCCGACTGAGCCGACCCGCAATCTCCACTACGTACTGGAAGGCGCCAGCGACAAGCCGGTGCTGGTGATGTCGAACTCGCTGGGGACCACGCTTGAAATGTGGGACCCGCAGATGGCCGCGCTGACCGCGCAGTATCGCGTGCTGCGCTATGACACGCGCGGGCACGGCCGCTCCGCGCTGCCGGCGGCATCGTTCGGCATGCATGAGCTGGCGGAAGACGTGATCGCGATCATGGACCACGCGGGCATCGAGCGCGCCCATTTCTGTGGGCTGTCGATGGGCGGCATGACCGGCATGGTGCTGGCGCGGCATCACGCAACGCGTTTCCACCGGTTCGTGCTGGCCAACACCGCCGCGCTGATCGGTCCCGCGTCCGTGTGGGATACGCGCATCGAGACCGTGCGGCGCGACGGCATGAGCGCCATTGTCGATGGCGTGCTGGCGCGCTGGTTTACCGAGGACTATCTGCTGACCCGGCGCGACGAGATGGCGCCCGTGCGCCGGATGCTGGAGACCACGAGCGCCGACGGCTACACCGCCAACTGTGCCGCCGTGCGCGATGCGGATCTGCGTGCGCTGCTGCCGGAGATCGATGCGCCGGTGCTGGTGATTGCCGGCGAGCACGATCTGTCGACGACGGCCGCGCAAGGCGGACTGGTGGCCGGGGCGATTGACGGCGCGTATTACCTGTCGCTGTCGGCCGCGCACCTTTCCAACTGGGAACTGCCGGAAGCGTTCGGCGACGCAGTGCTCGGCTTCCTGGCGCAGCGCTAGCCGCCGTGGTTGCGTCGCCTGCCGCGTCGCCCGCCGTGTCACCAGCGGATCAGGGCACGATCGTCAGGAACAGGTAGGCGGCAAAGATCACCAGATGGACCACACCTTGCAGGATCGTGGTCCGTCCGCTCCCCAGCGTCAGCGACGAGACGATCATCGTCAGGAACAGCAGCACCATTTCCTTGGGGCCCAGCCCCAGTTCCAGCGGCCGGCCCAGCGTGATGAACACGGCCGCCACGGTCGGAATCGTCAGGCCGATGCTGGCCAGCGCCGAGCCGAGCGCCAGATTCATGCTGGTCTGGAGCCGATCCAGCCGTGCCGCGCGCATCGCGGCCAGGCCTTCGGGCAGCAGCACCAGCGCGGCAATCACCACGCCCACCACGGCACCCGGCAGGCCGGCATTCAGCACGGCGGCTTCCACCGACGGCGACAGCATCTTGGCCAGCGCGACGACGGCCACCAGGCACACGACCAGCAACACGCCGCTGGCGGCGGCCACGCGCGCCGGAGGCGGCGGCGCGTGGTCGTCCTCGTTCGAGCTGCCTTCGACCAGGAAATAGTCGCGGTGCCGGATGGTCTGCACGAACACGAAGGCCCCGTACAGGATCAGCGACATCGCGCCGGAAAACGCCAGCTGGGACGACGTCAGCACCGGCCCTGGTGTGGAGCTGGTGAAATTGGGCAGCACCATCGTCAGGACCAGCAGCGCCACCAGCGTCGCCATCGCGGCGGTGGCGCCCGGGGCCTGGAAGGCCTGCTCGCGGTGATGCAGGCCGCCGACGAACAGGCAGAGCCCCACCATGCCGTTGCAGATGATCATCACGGCGGCAAACACGGTATCGCGCGCCAGCCCCGCCTTTTCCGGGCCAGAGGACAGCATCACGGACACGATCAGCGCCACTTCGATCACCGTCACGGCAATCGCCAGCACCAGCGTGCCGAACGGTTCCCCGACCTTGTGGGCGACAACCTCGGCGTGGTGCACCGCCGAAAACACGGCGCCGGCCAGCGCCACCGCCATGACCGCGATCATCCAGCCCTGTCCCGGCAGCATGATGCCCACGCCAAAGGCGACCCAGGCGGCCAGCGGCGCCCAGACGGTCCACGCCGGCAATGTGTTGGAAGTAGCCATCCGTTATCCCTCTTTTTTCTGTGGATGCCGCGTGCAGGGCGCCCTCCGGCGCATTGTGCAGCAGAAGGCCGCGCACCGGTAGGCCGGCGCGCGCGCGGAAAAGCTAAGGCAGCGCCGGACGGCAGCAGTTCCCGCGTCGCCGGCGACGGCGCGCGGAGCAAGGGAAAAAGGGCGGGGGACAGTGGCCGGATATCAGTCCGGTGACAGGGGGCGCGTGGGCGGGTCGGGGCGTTTGGTGTCGCCGGACTCCGGCTCCCGAAGCGCGGGGTGATGAAGATAGATCCAGCGCGCGGCGACGATCACCGCGATCAGGAAGGCAAGACCATACCCGACAAAAGAGACTGCGTTTTGCATCGTTCTGACCTGGTTGAGTCGGCTCTGATGGCCGGTATCAGGGCAGTATGGGCAGCCAGCGCTACGGCTGACACCCTCTGTCAGTGGGGCGCCCGCGTCACCCAATCGGGGGCTGCGAGGCGCGCGGAATCGGGGTGCGGAAGCTGACGGAGGCGGTGAGGGGGTCGGCAGGCGAGCCCGCGAAGATAGGGGACGTGGTCCGGGCTCAGGCCGGAGGGCTCAGAACAGGGACCCCGTTCCCGACGGATCGGGCTTGCCGCCGCGCTTGCTGCCGCTCTCCTCTCCGCTTGCCTGCCCGGCGGGCGGCGCCGCGGAACGCGCGGGCGCCACCACGGGCGCAGGCTCGGCGCGCATCCGCCCGGCGGGGAACAGACGCAGGAAGCTGCGCGCCAGTTCCGGATCGCGGCAGCGCAGCCAGTCGTCCCAGTCCGGCTCCGGCACGACGACCACCGAGCGCTTCTCCGTCCCCGGCCGGTGCATGCGATTCAGGATGGGATGCGAATCCGCGTTGACCGTCAGCAGCGTGAACGAGACGGCGTCATCGGGCCACGCTCGCCAGAGACCGGCGATGCCGAAACCCTCGGTCTCCGGCAGCCAGATCTTCCAGCGCACCGGTTTGCCCGGCGATTCCGGCGTGCCGTCCTCCGGATACGCAAACTCGTAGAACGCGCTCGCCGGCACCAGGCAAAGCTGACCCTGGCGCCAGTGCTTCGCGAAGGTCGGTCGCTCCCCAACGGTCTCGCTGCGGGCATTGGTCGTGTCGTAGCGGCGTGCGCCGGGCGGCGTGCGCGTGCGCGGCACCATGCCGAACGTGGCCAGCGTGCTTTCACGGGGACCGTCAACCGCCGCGCGAATAAGCGGCGCCGCGTAATCGGGATAGGTCTCCTCCTTGTAGAGCCCCGGCGGCGGCTCTACGCCGAAGATCTCGCGCAATATCCGCTGCTGTACCGGCGCATAGTTCGTGCACATCGCAGGGCTCCCGGAGGGTCGGCTCGGGCGTCTATCGTCGGCGTGCCGGCCGCACGCGTCAAGGACCATGGTGTTTCCCGCTATTGCCTCCGCCGCCGGCCGCGTCCACACTCGGGCGCATGGCGGGGCGACACCGCCCGCACGATATCCAGGAGACAAGCAATGCGCGACTACGCCGAAACCATGGCGGGCTTTTCCTATGCGGATACGATCGGGAGCCAGCTCGATGGCAATCTCGCATCGATGAACGCATGCATCGAATGCTGTGACCGTCATGCCTTGCCGGGACGCATCGCGCTGTTCTGGGAAGGCCGCGACGGCAGCGCGGAGACCTATACCTTCGCCCAGTTGCAGGCGCTGTCGGCCCGTTTCGCCAACTTCCTGCGTGCACGGGGCGTGCAGCCCGGCGACCGCGTGGCCGGGCTGTTGCCGCGCACGCCGGAATTGCTCGCGACGATCCTCGGCACCTGGCGCGCCGGCGCGGTCTACCAGCCGCTCTTTACCGCGTTCGGCCCCAAGGCCATCGAACACCGCCTGCAATCGTCGGGCGCAAAACTCGTGGTCACCGATGGCGGCAATCGCGCCAAGCTCGATGACGTGGCGGGATGCCCCGAGATCATGACGGTGGGCGGCGCGAAGGGCCGTGGCATCGTGCGCGGGGACTTCAGCTTCTGGGCGGAAATGGACCGCCAGCCCGCCGCGTTCGCACCCGTGATGCGCACGGGCGACGATCCCTTCCTGATGATGTTCACGTCCGGCACCACCGGCCCGGCCAAGCCGCTGCAGGTGCCGCTGAAAGCCATCGCGGCATTCATGGGCTATATGCGCGACGCCATCGACCTGCGACCCGAGGATGCGTTCTGGAACCTGGCCGATCCGGGCTGGGCCTACGGTCTCTACTATGCGGTGACGGGGCCGCTGGCGCTGGGTCATCCCACCACCTTCTACGATGGCCCGTTCAGCGCGGAGAGCACCTGCCGTGTCATCGACAAGTACGGCATCACGAATCTGGCCGGATCGCCCACCGCATACCGGTTGTTGATCGCCGGCGGGGAGGCCGCCTCGGGCCCGTTGCGCGGCAAGCTGCGCGCGGTCAGCAGTGCCGGCGAGCCGCTCAACCCGGAGGTCATCCGCTGGTTCGCCAGCGAACTCGGTACCACGATCCACGATCACTACGGCCAGACGGAGCTCGGCATGGTGCTGTGCAATCACCACGCGCTGCGCCACCCGGTGCACCCCGGCGCCGCGGGATTCTCCAGCCCGGGCCACCGGGTGGTGGTGGTCGATGACGAGATGAACGAGCAGCCGCCGGGCAGTCCGGGCACGCTGGCGGTGGACATGTCGCAATCGCCGATGTGCTGGTTTGGCGGCTATCACGGCACGCCGACGCACAGCTTCGTCAAGCAGTATTACCTCACCGGCGATTCCGCGGAGCTCAACCCGGATGGCAGCATCAGCTTCATCGGGCGTGCCGACGATGTCATCACCACGTCGGGCTACCGCGTGGGGCCGTTCGATGTGGAAAGCGCGCTGATCGAGCACCCGGCGGTGGTGGAGACCGCCGTCATCGGCAAGCCGGACCCCGAGCGTACGGAGATCATCAAGGCGTTCGTGGTGCTGGGCCCGAGATATGCGCCATCGCCGGAACTGGCGGAAGAGCTCCGCTTGCACGTGCGCAACCGGCTGGCCGCGCACGCCTACCCGCGCGAGATCGAGTTCGTGGCCGAACTGCCCAAGACGCCAAGCGGCAAGGTGCAGCGCTTCATCCTGCGTAACCAGGAGAAGGCGAAGCTGGCCTCATAGCGATGATTGAATCACTCGGCGTGGGCGGTTGATGGCCCGCGCCGCTTCGCTCCTGACTGCCCGTATCTCTTCGCGCATCACTTCGCGCATCACTTTCCAAGCATTTCCCGCGTCCTTTTCCACGTCAGTTCATGAGGACAGCGCCCGACACGGGCGTTGTCAGACACGCTTGCATGACCGCGCGCGTATTGCGTCGATGTCGCACGCATGGGGCCGCTTTCTCTCTGGCACGCTACCTATAATGCGTAGACGGACCCCGGCTTTCCGCCGTGCGTGTCCGCGCTACGCGTGCTCGCAGGCAGGGGCGCGCTCCATCCCATCTCCACGTCCAATGGGGAGACAGACATCATGCAGAGTAGCGAAGCTGTGCTGACGCAGGCCCGTGCCGCGTTGGCGCATGTGCCTTATCACGGTCACCACATCCATCCGACCATTAACCTGCGCATCTCTGACGGCGCGCTGATCCTAGAAGGAGAAGTGGCTCATATCGTGGACAAGACCCTGGCGGCCGCGCAACTGCGGCGCGTGGAGGGCGTAACGACCGTGATCGATCACCTGCGCGTGACAGATGGCAGCCCGCCCGTGGGGGACGGCGAGTTGCGCGATGCCGTCTGCGAGCGATTGCTCAACGCGATCGATTTTCGCAACTGCAAGATCTGCGCGAAGGTGAAGGGGCATGTGGAGCCGGTCCGCGAGGCCGTGGGGGAGCGCAGCGGATGGATCGAGGTATTCGCGAGCGATGGTGTCGTGACGTTGAACGGGCAGGTGATCAGCCTCTCGCACATGCGGCTGGCAGGCGTGCTGGCATGGTGGTCACGGGGCTGCCGCTGCGTGGTCAATGATCTGGTCGTGGCGCCTGCGGAGCGCGATAGCGATGAGGAAATCACCGAGGCCCTGCAACTGGTGCTGGAGACCGATCCCTTTGTCGATGCGGCGCGCATCAGAGTGCGGACGGAGAACAAGGTGGTGACGCTGGACGGCTATGCGTCCAGCGAGGGCGCGCGCAAGCAGGTGGAGCGCGACGCCTGGTATGTGCAGGGCGTGGAAAACGTCGTCAATCACGTTGCCTTGAGCAGCTAGCGCGCAACGCGCTGCCTTGCTCGCCCCGGCTGTCCGCGGGATCCTCCCGCCGGGCAGCCGGTTCCTCCATGTGTCAGTGCGGCCGCCTTGCACACAAGGTAAATCGCGCAAATGCCTGGCGCGCGCGGCACCCGGCATCGACAGGTTCATTGCTCCCCAATCGCAGGAACGCCATCGCCGATGACAAGGGCGGTATCGCCGTGATCCTGCACGCGCTGGAAATCCTCAAGGCGAAGGGCTGGAGCGACTATGCGCAACTGACGGTGCTGCTGAATTCGGACGGGGAGGCGGGGTCGGTGGGATCGGGCGAAACCGAACTGGATTCGATCGTGCCGCGCCTTTACCTGATGACGCGCATGCTGCAGGAGATCGGCCGCCAGTGAGCGGATGCGTGGCAGCGTAAAGGACCACCCCCGCGCGGGGGTGGTTGTTTCGGGAGTCGTTGCTTAAGCCGCGGCGAGCTGTTGAGGTACGGCACCAAAATGCGGATGGCGCGAGAACACGTCGGCCGCCCAGTTGACGAACACGCGGACTTTGGCGGACAGGTGCCGGTTCTGCGGATACATCGCGGAGATCGGCAACTCGTCGGTCTGCCAGTCGGCCATGACTTCCACCAATCGCCCGCTGTTGACGTACGGCTCCGCCATCGCGCGTGCAATGCGGGCGATGCCGTGGCCTTCCAGCGTGCAGCCCACGTAGACGTCGGCGTCATTGGTCGAGATGGCCGACGGCAGCAGGATTTCGCTGCGCTCCCCGCCACGTGTCAGCGTCCAGGGCATTTCGCGTCCGGTCCGGTTGGACAGGTAGTTGACGCCCTTGTGCTGGGCCAGCTCAGTGAGGTCACCTGGTGTGCCAAATCGCCGCAGGTAGATGGGCGATGCATAGTAGGCCAGCTTCAGCTGGCCGATACGCCGCGCCACCATGTTTTCATCGAGCGTACCCACGCGCAGCACCACGTCCACGCCTTCCTTGAGCAGGTCGATGGGCTTGCCGTTGATGGTCAGCTCCAGCTTCAGCTCGGGATAGGCATTGAAAAAGTCGTGCAGGTGGGGAACGAGCACCATCTGGGCCAGTCCGGCGGTGGTGTCCACCGCCAGTGTTCCGCGCGGCGAGTTGTTGTGTCGCGTGAGGGACTGCTCGGCTTCGTCCACATCCGCCAGGATGCGCACGCAGCGTTCGTAATAGGCGGCGCCATCCGTGGTCACGCTGATGCGACGCGTGGTCCGGTGCAGCAGCTTGACGCCCAGATGGGTTTCCAGGTTCTGGATGAGCCGGGTGAGCGTTGCCTTGGGGAGGTCCAGAGACTCCGCCGCGCGCGCAAAGCTGCCGACATCCACCACCCGGGTGAATGCCTGCATAGAGACAAGACGATCCATGATGTTGCTTCCGAAAGGGGTGAGACCGGGCTACTACGTTCCGAAGGATGGTGTCTGGCGGGAGCGGCTCTGCTGCATGTCAAGTGCGCGGCCTGGATTGGCTGCCGGCGGTCCGCCAGTGGCGGCCGGAGCGGGGAGGGGTGGAGGGTTGGGGGCTCGGCGCCGCGCTGTTCCCCACATCGCGCGCACACCGAAGGACCGGAGTGAATCACATTTCAGGTGTCCTTGCCAAGACGTGTGGTTTCACTTCGCTGATTATTCCACTCCAGAAACAGTGAGTTGGCAATCTGTTGCTTTATCCCACTGCCGTCAATCACCATAATCCGTTGCATCGCAACACAGTATCGGCGGCCCGTGCAGGCGTCGTACCCACCATGTCCAAGACCGTGTCCCCCCGTACCACCGCCGCAACGTCGGCCACAGGCAAGGGAGAAGGGCGTGTGGACCAGCATATCGTTTCCAGCGGAGACCGCGAGATACAGGTCTGCGTGTGCTACCCGGCCGGTTACGCGCCGGGAGCCGGGGCCGCCTTGCTGCCATGGCTGGTGTACCTGCACACGGGCGGCTTTGTGGACGGTGGCGTGGATGCGGCCAGGCAACTGGTGCGGGACCTGGCGGAGTCGGTCCCGGCCGTGGTGGTGACGCCAGCCTATTCGCTGGCCCCGGACCACCCGTTCCCGGCGGCGCCGGAAGATGCGGTCAATACCGTGGCGTGGGTGATCAAGCATGCACGCCGTCTGAAGCTGGACAAGCTTCGTTTTGCGCTGGTCGGCGAGGAAGCCGGCGGCAACCTGGCGATTGCGCTGTCGCAGATGCTGCGCGACCGCGCCATGCCCCAGCCGGTCGGCCAGTGGCTGATCCGGCCCGTGACGGACCCGTGCCTGCAGCATGCGTCGATGGCCGCCAAGGGGCAGGTGCCGATGGAAATGTTGCGCCGGCTGGCCTGCAACTACCGGGACTATCTCCCGACGCCGGCCGCCAGCGTGCACCCGTATGCCGCGCCGGCACTGGCCTCCCGCCTGGTGGGGCTGCCCCGGACGCTGGTGCAGGTGGCCGAACAGGATGCGTTGCGTGCCGAGGGCGAAGCGTTCGCCGCGCGGCTCGTGAAGGCCGGTATTCCGGCCAGGACTCTGATCATGCCCGGTGGCTGCGGCGACGGGGTGGAACAATCCCATGAGAAGTGTCAGGCATGGGTCAACGAAGGTGCGCGGTTCCTGCGCGAATGTTTCGCACAGGCCGACGACGCCTCATAACCGGCCCGAACGCCGGCCCGGCGCGAGAAGCAATAGTTAAGCGTCCGGAGTTTCCTTGCCAGCGCCCTTTGAGGCTGGCAGCGGTATTGGCATAGCCCTGGTCATCCCGGCCGGGACGAACCCTTATTTCCCCTGATTTCCGGGCCTCGCCGGCCCGGCGGGACGCGTTCGGCCTTTTGCTTTTCCAGTTGAAGAAAACCCGACAGAAATACGGAGTGAAGAAAATGAATCATCAGTCTCGACGCACGCTGATCGCCATTGCCATCGTGGCAGTCCTTGGCGCCGGCGTGGCCACCTCGGTGCTGCGGCCCTGGCATGGCGGGGAAGCCCAGGCCAACACCCCGCCGCCGGCGGCTCCCGTGGAAGTGGCGGCGGCCGTGGGCCAGACCATCACCGAATGGGATGAATTCTCCGGTCGGCTGGAAGCCGTGGATCGCGTGGAAATCCGCCCGCGTGTTTCCGGCACCATCGACACGGTCCACTTCCGCGAGGGCTCCATCGTGAAGAAGGGCGATCCGCTCTTCACCATCGACCCTCGCCCGTATGCGGCGGAAGTTGCCCGCGCCGAAGCCGCGGTGGCAGCTGCGCAGGTCCGCGCCTCGCACGCCCAGTCAGAAAAGGTCCGTGCGCAGCGCCTGCTGGACGACAACGCGATCTCGCGCCGCGAATTCGACGAGCGGATCAACGCCGCGAGCGAAACCACGGCCGACGTGCGCGGCGCGCAGGCCGCGCTGGAGGTGGCCCGGCTGAACCTGGGCTACACGCGCATCGTCGCCCCGGTCGCGGGCAAGGTGTCGCGTGCCGAGATCACGGTGGGCAACCTGGTGGCCGCCGGCGCGGCGTCTCCGGCGCTGACCACGGTGGTGTCGGTGTCCCCGGTCTACGCCAGCTTCGATGTGGATGAGCAGAGCTACCTGCGCTACACGGCGCCGGGCGCCGGCGGCGGCAAGAACGACCTGCCGGTGTTCCTGGGCCTGGCCAACGAGGACGGCAACCCGCACAAGGGCAAGATTCATTCGGTCGACAACCGGCTCGATACGCGCAGCGGCACCATCCGCGTGCGTGCCATCTTCGACAACGAGGATGGACGCCTGCTGCCGGGCCTGTACGCCAAGGTCAAGCTCGGTGGCGGCACGCCGCATCCCGCCGTGCTGATCAACGATCGCGCGATCGGTACCGACCAGGGCAAGAAGTTCGTGCTGGTGGTCGACAAGACCAACAAGCTGGAGTACCGCGAAGTGGACCTCGGCCCGTCGTATGAAGGGCTGCGCGTGATCCGCAAGGGCCTGCAGCCGGGCGAGAACATCGTGGTCAACGGCCTGATGCGTGTGCGCCCCGGTGTCACGGTGGCGCCCAAGCCGGTGTCGATGGCCTATCGCAGCGAACTGGAGCCGCGCGGCAATACGCCTGATCGCAAGCAGGCCGCGGACGGCAAGCCCGCTGAAAAGCCTGCCGGCCAGGTCGTGAGCGACAACGACAAGAAGCCGTCGGCCGGGCAAGTGAGCTGAGCCCCGCTCCGCCCGCACCGCCAGCCTATTTTTTCCCCCGCTGCACCACATGGCGTCCGCTCCGGCGGACGGCCAGGGGGGTGTTTTCGCCGAGACCAAGATGAATCTCTCGAAATTCTTTATCGATCGCCCGATTTTTGCGGGCGTGTTGTCGGTGCTGATCTTCCTGATCGGCGCCATCTCGATGTTCAAGTTACCGATTTCGGAGTACCCGGAAGTGGTGCCGCCTTCGGTGGTGGTGCGCGCGCAGTTCCCGGGCGCCAACCCGAAGGTGATCGCCGAGACGGTGGCCACGCCGCTGGAAGAGCAGATCAACGGCGTCGAGGACATGCTCTACATGAACTCGCAGGCCAACAGCGACGGCACGCTGACGCTGACCGTGACCTTCAAGCTGGGTACCGATCCGGACAAGGCACAGCAGTTGGTGCAGAACCGCGTCTCGCAAGCCGAGCCGCGCCTGCCGGAGGACGTCCGCCGCCTGGGCATCACGACCGTCAAGAGCTCGCCCGACCTGACCATGGTGGTCCACCTGGTTTCGCCGAACGACCGCTATGACATGACGTACCTGCGCAACTATGCGCTGATCAACGTGAAGGACCGCCTGGCGCGGATCCAGGGCGTGGGTCAGGTGCAGATGTTCGGCTCGGGTGACTACTCGATGCGGGTCTGGCTGAATCCGGAGAAGATCGCCGAGCGCCACCTGGCGGCGTCCGACGTGGTCCGCGCGATCCGCGAGCAGAACGTGCAGGTGGCGGCCGGCGTGATCGGCCAGTCGCCGTCGCTGCCGGGGACCGACCTGCAACTGTCGGTCAACGCACAAGGCCGTCTGCAGACCGTGGAAGAGTTTGGCGACATCATCGTCAAGACCTCGTCCGACGGTGCCGTGACGTACCTGAAGGACATCGCCCGCATCGAACTGGGCGCGTCGGAATACGCGCTGCGCTCGCTGCTGGATAACAAGTCCGCCGTGGCGCTGCCGATCTTCCAGTCGCCGGGTTCCAACGCCATCCAGATCTCGGATGACGTGCGCAAGACCATGCAGGAGCTCAAGGAAAACATGCCGGAAGGCGTGGACTACAGCATCGTCTATGACCCCACGCAGTTCGTGCGCCACAGCATCGAGGCCGTGGTTCACACGCTGTTCGAAGCCATCGCGCTGGTGGTGCTGGTGGTGATCCTGTTCCTGCAGACCTGGCGCGCGTCGATCATCCCGCTGCTGGCGGTGCCGGTGTCGATCGTCGGTACGTTCGGCCTGATGCACGTATTCGGCTTCTCCATCAACGCGCTGTCGCTGTTCGGCCTGGTGCTGGCAATCGGCATCGTGGTGGACGATGCGATCGTGGTGGTGGAAAACGTCGAGCGGAACATCGAAGAGGGGCTATCGCCCAAGGAAGCCACGTACAAGGCCATGCGCGAAGTGAGCGGCCCGATCATCGCGATCGCGCTGACCCTGATCGCCGTGTTCGTGCCGCTGGCCTTCATGACCGGCCTGACCGGCCAATTCTACAAGCAGTTCGCGCTGACGATCTCGATCTCGACGATCATCTCGGCCTTCAACTCGCTGACGCTGTCGCCGGCGCTGTCGGCCCTGCTGCTGCGCGGCCATGACGCACCGAAGGACTGGCTGTCGCGCGCGATGGACCGCGTGCTGGGCCGCTTCTTCGCCGGCTTCAACCGCTTCTTCGGCCGCAGCGCCGAGAACTACGGCCGTGGCGTGAAGGGCGTGATCCGCCGCAAGGGCTCGGTGTTCGGCGTCTACGCGCTGATGCTGGTGGCCACGTGGGGCGTCTTCCAGATGGTGCCGAAGGGCTTCGTGCCGGCGCAGGACAAGCAGTACCTGGTGAGCTTTGCCAAGCTGCCTGACGGCGCCACGCTGGACCGCACCGAGGACGTGATCCGCCGCATGTCGGACATCGCGCTGAAGCACCCGGGCGTGGAATCGGCGGTGGCTTTCCCGGGCCTGTCGATCAATGGCTTCACCAACAGCCCGAGCGCCGGCATCGTGTTCGTCACGCTGGACCCATTCGACAAGCGCAAGAGCAAGGAGCTGTCGGGCAATGCGATTGCCGCCGACCTGAACAAGCAGTATGGGTCGATCCAGGATGCGTTCATCGCGGTGTTCCCGCCCCCGCCCGTGCAGGGCCTGGGCACCATCGGAGGCTTCAAGCTGATGATCGAGGATCGTGCCGCACTGGGGTATGACGAGCTGTTCAATGCGACCAAAGCGTTCATGACGAAGGCACGCGCCGCACCTGAACTGGCCCGCATCTTCAGCAACTACCAGGTGAACGTACCGCAGCTGGACGTGCAGCTTGACCGCACCAAGGCCAAGCAACTCGGCGTGCCGGTGACGGATGTCTTCGAGACGCTGCAGACCTATCTTGGCTCCGCGTACGTCAACGACTTCAACAAGTTCGGCCGTACATACCAGGTCAAGGTGCAAGCCGATGCGCAGTTCCGCCAGCACGCCGAGGACATCCTGCAACTGAAGGCGCGCAGCGCGAGTGGCGAGATGGTGCCGCTTTCGTCGCTGGTGAAGGTCAAGCAGAGCTTCGGCCCGGACAGCGTGATCCGCTACAACGGCTTTACCGCCGCCGACATGAACGGTGGCCCCGCGCCAGGCTTCTCGTCCGGCCAGGCCCAGGCCGCAGCCGAGCGCATCGCCGCCGAAACGCTGCCCAAGGGCATCAACTTCGAATGGACCGAGCTGACCTACCAGGACATCCTGGCCGGCAACGCGGGCGTGTGGATCTTCCCGCTGTGCGTGCTGCTGGTGTTCCTGGTGCTGGCTGCCCAGTACGAGAGCCTGACGCTGCCGCTGGCCGTGATCCTGATCGTGCCGATGAGCCTGCTGGCCGCCATGACCGGGGTCTGGCTCACGCGTGGTGACAACAACATCTTCACGCAGATCGGCTTCATCGTGCTGGTGGGCTTGTCCGCGAAGAACGCGATCCTGATCGTGGAATTCGCCCGGGAACTGGAGCATCACGGCCGCACGGTGGTGCAGGCCGCGATCGAAGCCAGCCGCCTGCGTCTGCGCCCGATCCTGATGACGTCGTTCGCGTTCATCATGGGTGTGGTGCCGCTGGTGGTGTCCACCGGTGCCGGCTCGGAGATGCG
>NZ_FMYZ01000001.1:0-279918 GCF_900101625.1 Cupriavidus sp. YR651
CGGTAGCGGTTCAGGTCCTGGACCGTATCAAACGTGCGCTCGAACAGCAGCGACATGTTGTGCAGGATCCGTTCGATCACCTTCTTTTCCCAGCCTTCGTCAAAGCGGATCTGCTCGTCGAGCCAGTGCTCGAGCCAGTCCGGGTCCGGCAGGCGCGACTGCACCGTGTCGCGGGGGAACAACGCCTTGTTCACGTGCAGGTTGGTCGGGTGCAGCGGCTTTTCCGTGCGGCGGGCCGATGCCATCAGCACGCCGATTTTGGCAAACGCCGCGCGTGCCGAGTCGCCAAACTGGGCCAGGTACTTCTTCATGTAGCGCAGGTACGCGCCGCCGTGGCGGGCTTCGTCCTGGGACAGCGTGCGGTAGATGTGCTTGATCACCGGTTCCGAGTGCCATTCGGCGGCGCGGCGATACCAGTGGTTCAGGCGGATCTCGCCGCAGAAATGCAGCATCAGCGTTTCCAGCGGCGGGGCCGGGTCGAACTCGAAGCGCACGGCGTGCAGCTCCTCCTCGGTCGGCACCAGGTCGGGGCGGAAGCGGCGCAGGTACTCCATCAGCACCAGCGAGTGCTTCTGTTCCTCGAAGAACCAGATGCTCATGAACGCCGAAAAGTCGGAATCGTGGCGGTTGTCGCGCAGGAACATCTCCGTGGCCGGCAGGGCGGACCATTCGGTGATGGCATTCATGCGGATGGTTTTCGCCTGGTCATCGGTCAGCAGACTGGCGTCGAAGGAATCCCATGGGATGTCCTTGTCCATGTGCCAGCGGACCGATTCCAACGATTTGAACAGTTCGGGGTAGAGCATGTCAGTCACTCGAAATGATGGATGGGGCGCATAACTACGATTATGAAAGTCGCAGTAAAGATAATCGATCCGGGATCGAAGCGCAATCCGCATGACGGAGCGACCAATGGGGCGCATGAGAGCGCCACCACGAAGCCGTCTCGACAAAAAAACTTGCGCACCTTAACTACGACTCATACAATCGTAGTTAAGACGTGCGACCACAGGCTGCCGTCGAGCTGATCAGGTCGCGACGCAACGATGGAGTTCGGCCTGCCACATGAGACCGAGAATAGATTCAGGAGCACGAAACATGTCGAAACGCATTCTTGTTATTGGCGCCGGCTTTGCCGGCATGTGGAGCGCGCTGGCTTCGGCCCGCCTGCTGGACGAAGTAGGGCGCACGGATGTGGAGATCGCGCTCGTCGCGCCGGCGCCAGAGCTGCACATCCGTCCCCGCCTGTACGAAAAGAACCCCGGCGGGATGAGGGCGCCGTTGCAAGAAATTTTTGAGGCAGTGGGTGTCAAGTTCATCCAGGGCGTCGTGGAGCGCATCGATGTGGAGCGCCACGAGGTGGAACTTGTGGGCGTGGGTGCCGATACGTCGCGCCGCAAGCTCGGCTATGACCGCCTGGTCCTTGCCAGCGGCAGCCGCCTGTTCCGGCCACAAATCCCGGGCCTCGAGCAACACGCATTCAATGTGGACCAGGTGGCAGATGCCGCGCGGCTCGAATCCCATATCTTCAGCCTGGCCAGCCGTCCCGAAAGCACGGCGCGCAACACGGTGGTGGTCGCCGGTGCCGGCTTCACTGGTATCGAGACCGCCGCGGAAATGCCTGCGCGTCTGCGCGAGGTATTCGGCAAGGACGCAGCCGTGAACGTGATCATGGTCGAGCGCAACGCCGACATTGGTCCCGATCTGGGTGCCGGCCCGCGACCGGTGATCACGCAGGCGCTGACGGAACTCGGTGTGACATGGAAGGTCGGCTCCGGCGTCGCGGCTGTCGATGCGACGGGCGTTACGCTCGAGAACGGGGAACGGATTGAGGCAAGCACCGTCATTTGGACCGCGGGCGCTCGCGCCAGCGCCCTGACGTCGCAGATTCCGGCGAAGCGCGATAACTTCGGGCGACTTCATGTCGATCGCCACCTGAAGGTGGAGGGCATCGATACGATCTACGCGACCGGCGACGTTGCCTATGCGGCCACCGACGACGAAGGGAATTACGCCGCGATGTCCTGCCAGCACGCCATGAACCTGGGGCGGTCAGCCGGGCACAATGTCGCAGCGGACCTTCTGGGGGAGGTGCTGATTCCCTACAGCCAGCCGAAATATGTGACCTGCCTGGATCTGGGCCCGTGGGGCGCCGTCTACACGGAAGGTTGGGATCGCCAGGTGAAACTCGCGGGTGCGGAAGCCAAGGCGCTGAAGACCCAGATCAATACCGAGTGGATCTATCCGCCAAGCGCAGATCGTGCTGAAGTGCTGGCGTCCGCCGATCCCCGACGCATCGTCGTGGCCTGACCGCGCAAGCCATAGTGAAAGAGGGCGATCCTGGTGGATCGCCCTCTTGCTTTGGGTTACCTACGCGAAGGACTCGCGTCGATGGAACGAATGAGGTTCAGGCACGCTTGCGGGTTTTTGCGGGCGCGGATTCCGTCTTGTCGCCGCGTCGGTTGGCTGCGCGATCGGTCAACCACTGAATCACATGCGGACCGTAGCTGGCAGGTGCCTTGTCGATGGTGCGCTGGGCCAGGTCAGCCAGCGTATGCTGCTTGAGTTCTGCACGCATGGCCTTTTCCGCGATCTGCATCACAGAGTGGATCGAGCACACACCGCGCGTCGCCCACGTCGGCGTACCGTGATCGAACACAGCGCAGCGGCCGCGGATCTCGCGGCAGTCGAACAAGGGCTTGTCGCCGTCGATGGCGACGACCACGTCGTGCACCGTGATGCGGTCGGCAGGGCGAGCCAGCTTGAACCCGCCCTTGATGCCTTCCGTCGCCACCACGAGTTCCGCCTTGGCCAACTTGGTGAACAGCTTGGCCAGGAAGTCGGTGGGAATACCCTGCAGTTCAGCTAGGTCACGAACACTGGCTTCTTCCACTGCGGCCTGTGAACGCGTCAGGTACAGCAGACAATGCAGCCCGTACTCAACTCCGGTGCTGATGTGTGACATGTTTAACTCAGACTATTGATATCGTAGTTGTAAGCCTATACAAGTCTGACGGGGACCGCAAGGTTTCAGGCGGCCAGGGCGCTTCGACAAGGCAAGAGCGCCACTTTCAATCGGCGAGCGCGTTGCGCGAGGTGCCGCAAGCAGGGTTGCGATCGACGGTGACGGACGTGGGTCTTCGTCAGTTCGATTCGTACCAACGCTGCGAGTGGTTGACCATGGCAACGGCGAGCAGCGAAGTCAGCGTAGCGGTCGCGGATGAGGCCGCGGACACGGGATTCGATGCCGGGAGGAAGTTGCCGATTGTCGCTGCGACCGCGTTTGCGGGAACCGAGCCCAGAGGGACCATCCTCGCGATAACGGAGCGCAAATCGCTCGACCCGGCGCCTCGACAGGCCAAGCCCCTCAGCCGCGCGCCGAACTCGGACATTTGAGCTTAGCCGCTACAAGCAGTGCCCGCATAATGATTATTATGTTAAACGAACGATAACAGTAGAACCACCACACGCCGTCACCACTCGTTTGCAATCGCTCCTCCCACCCCTTCGTCCAAACCAGCCCCGACTTCAGGCCTTGATCTCATTGGTAAGCGGCTCGCCGGATGCGAATTCGCTGGCGTTGCGCAACGTCGTCTGGCAGATCGTCGTCATGGCTTCCCGCGTGAAAAAGGCCTGGTGCCCGGTCACGATGACGTTGGGGAAAGACACCAGACGCTGCAGTACCTCGTCGGTAATGATGGTGCCGGATAGATCGCGGAAAAACAGGTCTGCCTCCTGCTCGTACACGTCGAGGGCCAGCCCGCCCAGTTGGCCGCTCTTCAGTGCCTCGATCGCGGCCTCTGTGTCGACCAGGCCGCCTCGGCTGGTGTTGACCAGCAATGCGCCGCGCTTTGCGCGCGCCAGCGAATCGGCATTGATGATGTGATACGTCTGCGGCGTTAGCGGACAGTGAAGGGAGATAATATCGGCGCTGGTGCCGATTTCGCCGGGAACCGCATAGCGAGCCCCCAGGGCCTCGAATTCTGGCGACGGAAATGCGTCGTAGCCGATGACTTCGCATCCGAAGCCGACCATGATCCTGGCAAATACACGGCCGATCTTGCCGGTGCCGACCACGGCGACGGTCTTCCCGCAGAAATCGAATCCCATCAGCCCGTCGAGAGAGAAATTGAAGTCGCGGGTACGGTTATAGGCCCGATGAATCTTGCGATTGACCGCCAGCAGCAGCGCGACCGCATGCTCGGCAACCGCGTTGGGCGAGTAATTGACAACGCGTACTACCTTCGTGCCAAGGCGCTCCGCGGCTTTCAGGTCGACGTTGTTGAATCCGGTGCAGCGCAGCGCCACCAGGTTCGTGCCGCCACGTTTGAGCGCTTCGAGCACCGCGGCGTCTGCCTTGTCGTTGACGAAGATACAGACTGCGTCATGGCCTGCGGCAAGGCCGACGGTTTCTGCATCCAGCAGGTCATCGAAGTACCTGAGCTGATGCCCTTCTGCGACGTTGGCGGCATCGAGATACTCGCGGTCGTAGGGCTTGGCGCTGAATACGGCAATTTTCATGGCATGTCTCCCGGAAAGATGGAGGATGGCTCTTCCGAATATCCTGGCCGTCCGGCGCGGCTATCCGCCAGCCAATGCCACGGCGATCTGCGCAAACAGGATTTTTGCAATCGTCATCGAAGGAAAAATCATTGCATAGCCGAGATCCGGCTGGTCCGTCGGGGCAACACGATTGCCGAATGCCAGGATCGCCGGATTTCCCGTCGCGCCGGAGATAACGCCGACGGTGGTGTCGAACGGCAACTTAAAGACCCACAGGCAACACAACGCAGTTATCAGCACCAGCGCCAGCAGGATGACAACGCCATAAAGCAGGAACGAGGCGCCAGTCACGCTGATGGTGGCAAAGAACTTCGGCCCGGAGGCGATTCCGACTTGCGCAAGGAAAATGGTCAGGCCGAAATTGCGCAGGACCAGGTTGGCCGACAGGGGCATGGTCCAGACGAACGGCCCGGATCGGCGGATCTTGCCGAGATAGAGCGCCACCAGCAGTAGCGCGGCCAGCCCAAGGGTCAGCTTGCCGGTTCCCGGAATTGGCAACGGGATCATGCCGGCCAATAGCCCCAAGGCCGCGCCGATGCCGATCGAGATAAAACTCAGCTCGGCAGTCCCCTTGATGGAATCGCCGAAAAGTTTGCGCATCGCCTTTACGTGGGCGCGATTCACCAGCAGACCCACGCGGTCACCAAACTCCAGGATTTGCCCCGGGCCGGGCAGCATGTCCGCATCGCCCCTGCGTAATTGGACAATCGAGCATTCAACGCCCTCGGGAAATCGGACATCTCCCAGCGCCAGCCCGACCACCGCACGGCTCGACGCGAATACGCGGATATAGTCGAGATCTTCCCGGTGGCTGCTGATTCGTCCCGGTTGCAACTCTCCGATCAGCGTCTCCGCTTCCCGGAGCAATGCGGGGTCCGTCGCGGTAGCCAGCAGCACATCGTCTGCCTGCAGGATAAGGTCATCGGCGGGCAACTGGTTATGGTGTTCGCGGCGCAGCGCGGCAATGGCCACGCCTGCCGGCAGGCGCGTCTTCAGTTCGGACATCCGCTGCCCAATGACGTCACGGTTCCTCAGGCAGATTTCAGCCATCTCGATGGCCCTCTCCTGCGGGGCCTCGATTTTTGCGTTGAGCACTGCGCCGAGGATATAGAGGAATAGAATCGGACCGGCAACCCCGAAGGGATAGGCCACGCTGTAGCCAACCGCGGCGCCGTCGCCATGCATGGCCGCGATGATCGCCTGCAAGGTCGCAGTGCTGGTTCCCGAACCGGCAAACATCCCTAGCGATTCATCGAGCTTGACGCCGAATAGCGGGATTAGCGCCAGGGAAACGAAGCCGGCACCCACGACACCCAGCGCTGCGGCGGCGTTGGCCTTGAGCCCTTTGGCACTGGTCAGGCCTGCAAAAAACTGGCCGCCGTACTGGATACCAATGCCATAGAGAAACAGCAGCAGGCCGAGCGTGCCGACCAGTGCTGGTGGCCCCGCCTTGGGTGCGAATCCCCCGATCGCCAATCCGACAAACAATACGGCTCCCGATCCGAGCGAGACCCCTTTTATGCTGAGTTCGCCGACGATATAGCCGAGGGAAACGGTAAGGAACAGCGTGAACAACGGCTGGGCTTCGAGCAACGCCTTGACTGCATCCATACCCGGCTCCTTCTGATCGGAAAGGAGGATGCGCGCATCGACGCGCATCCGGCTCAACCCAGGTTATTGCGCCCGCCCGGCCTGCTCAATCGGATGAGCCTTGCTCGAAAGGCTTCCATCTTCCGGAGCCACCTGCATCCATCACGCCTCTCCTGATCAACTACGGGATTATCTGGAGTTCCGCTTTTCCCGAACGATTAACAAGTCGGGCATCGTTGGCCGATCTGGCGCGGGGGTGATCCGAGAGCCCTACCCTTGGCTCCTACTGCTAGGAGAGTAGACGAAATACCCGGAGCGTCAAATGACGCGCGAGTATCGTGAAAGCCCGGATATACCCCGCCCGCCCGCAACGACGACGCGCCAGCCCGCGGTCAGGACCAAAGTCCAATATCCCCGCCCTGCCAGCCGCCCTACCCTGAGGCAATACGAACGAACATCAACGTGAACGCGTCTCCCTGATTGTTACGTCCGGACCCGATCCCTGGTTGGATCGGCACTCACGGAGGATGCGACCATGACCGAGGAACACGGCAGCGCCGATCAGGCCCCCAGCCAGGGGGAACCGTCGCGCTGGCGTACGATCTTCCCTCCCGCGCAATGGCTGGCCACTTATCAGCCACAGTGGCTGGCGCATGACGTCGTGGCCGGTGTGACACTGGCCGCCTACGGCATTCCCGTGTCGCTCGCCTACGCGTTGCTCGCCGGCCTGCCACCACAAAGCGGCATCTACTGCTATCTGGCTGGTGGCATTTTCTACGCCCTGTTCGGGTCGTCACGCCAGCTTGCGATCGGCCCCACCTCGGCGATATCGATGCTTGTCGGCGCCACGGTGGCGGGCATGGCGGACGGCGATCCCGCGCGATGGGCATCCATCGCGGCGCTGACGGCGATGCTCGTTGCCGGTATGTGCCTGCTGGCGTGGCTGCTGCGATTGAGCTCGCTCGTCAACTTCATCAGCGAAACCATATTGCTCGGCTTCAAGGCTGGCGCGGCGCTGACCATCGCCCTGACGCAGTTGCCCAAGCTGTTCGGGGTCAAGGGGGGCGGCGAATTCTTCTTTGAGCGTGTCGGCATACTGATCGGCCAGATACCGCATACCAACCTCGCCGTATTCACGTTTGGCGTTGCCGCGCTCGTGGTGCTTCTGCTGGGGGAAAAATTCCTGCCAGGGCGTCCGGTTGCGCTGTTCGTGGTGGTGATCTCCATCGTCGTGATGTCCGTCACGCCGCTGGGTCAATCCGGCTTCAGCGTCGTCGGCGCATTGCCACAAGGCTTGCCCGAGTACCACATTCCCGGGCTGCGCGCGCGCGACGTGGATGGCGTTGTTGCCCTGGCGTTCGCGTGCCTGCTGCTGTCTTATGTCGAGAGTGTCTCCGCGGCGCGCGCGCTGGCGCAGGCGAACGGCTACGAGGTCGATCCGCGTCAGGAATTCCTCGGACTGGGGGCGGCAAACCTGGCCGCAGGTCTTTTTCAGGGCTACCCCGTCGCCGGCGGACTGTCCCAGTCCTCTGTGAATGACAAGGCCGGCGCCAGGACGCCGCTTGCGCTGGTGTTCGCTTCGATCACAATCGGTCTCTGCCTGATGTTCCTGACTGGCTTGCTGGCCAATCTGCCGAACGTGGTTCTCGCGGCCATCGTGCTGGTTGCGGTCAAGGGATTGATCAACATCCCGGAACTGCGCCACGTTTGGCGCGTAAGCCGTTTCGAGTTCGTCGTATCGATGGCGGCGTTCGTTGCCGTGCTGCTGCTCGGCATTCTCAAGGGCGTGATCGTGGCGGTGCTGGTCTCGATGCTGTTGCTCATTCGCCGCGCCGCGCACCCGCACGTGGCCTTTCTCGGCCGGGTCCCCGGCACCCGCCTCTACTCCGACATCGAGCGCAGCCCCGACAATGAGTCCGTTCCCGGCGTACTGATATTCCGTGTCGAGGCGTCGCTGCTTTACTTCAATACCGAGCACGTGCGCGCCGCGGTCAGGCAGCGAACCCGCGAAATCACCAGGCCGATCGCGCTGGTGATTTGCGATCTGTCCAACTCGCCTATTGTCGATCTAGCGGGCGCTCGCATGCTGGCGACGCTGCACGCAGATCTGAAGATCCATCAGATCGATCTGCGCGTGGTGGCCGCGCACGCGACCGTACGGGACATGCTGCGCGCCAATCAGTTGGAAAAGCTCGTTGGCGACTTCGAACACCGCGCTTCCGTGGCCGATATGATCGACGAGTATCTGGGCAGCCCTGACAAGGGCGTCCCGAAGGAAAGCGGGCCGCAGTCGGTCTGAAAGACCCGGCTCGGCCGCGTGGATTGCACAGGCTACGGAAGGCTGCTTGTCGAGCCCTCCTCCATCAGATGCAACGTGACCACCCGCAAGGTGGCGTCGTCGGGGCATTGCGTGTCGGCGAAACCGAGCCTGTGAGCCAGACCCCGCATCGAGCTGTTCGAGGCAAGCACGTAACCCTCCATGGTCCGATACCCCCGCGCCCGGGCAGCACCGATCAGCACCTGCAACAGGCTTCGCGCGAGCCCGATTCCGTGCCAGTCATCGCCGACCGTCACGCCAAACTCGCAGATATCGCTACCAGCCGCCGCTGCGTAGCGAGCGCTGCCGACAATGCGCTCTGCCTCGGCGTCCCCAGTGACCGCAACCAGCGCGAACGCACGATCCGGCGCCGGATGCGTCGCCGACTCAAGCATCGCCTCCGGAAGATCGCGCATGGACGCCATGAAACGCGTATATCGGGAATCCGCGGAAAGCCGATGGAAGGCCGCCTGCAGCGCGGCCTTGTCCTCCGCCTGGATATTGCGCAGCACGACCTGCCTTCCATCGCGCAAAGTCACGCGGGCCGGCAAGTCGTCGGCGTCGGCAAATGGGTCGTTCGGCATGGTGGCCTCCCTTGTGCAGCGACGGGGCATCGGGCGATCAGGGCAGCCCGGATGCGATCCTGGGATCGGAGGACGACAGTCCGTCAGCACCGTTCCTGGATGTATCGGTAAGGATAGACCGGCTGCCGGTAACCACCCGCCTTCGGCTGCTCCGGCAGCTTCACCTTCTTGCCAGGCATCCGAACCTGTCACACGGGCTGATCTCCCAATTCAAGGCCTGTTTTTCTCCGACCCTTTTCCCGCATCACCACATATACGCTGGCCAACGCACCGAAAATGCTGGTTGCAATGCCCAGATACCAGATCCCCAGGAATTCCGTCTCATAACTTCCGCCAGAAACAGAAAATTTCACCGCCATAAAACCGCTGACGGACAAGGCCATGGCCCCGGCGAACTGCCCCACTGTGTTGATAATACCCATCGTAAAGCCCGCCGAGCGAACCGACCAGATTTCCGCTGCCGATGCGCTGATCAATGGGAAGATATTGATTGCAACGCCGCTGACAAAGGACAACACCATCAACAGGAACGGCGTCGGGATGCGGAGAGTAAACAGGAAGAACAGCGCTGCAATCATCAGCAAACCTATGCCGATGACGACTGAGCGCGGGATATTGCGCTTGAGCAGCCGATCCGAGATTTTTCCGACGACCGGCGTACCGAATACACGACCCAGGACATAAAGCGTTGCCATGAAGCCGCCGGCAATGATGGCCGACTCTTTCGACATCCCCTCTTGCTGGATATAGAAATCGGTCGCATAGAGCGGTAGCCATCCGGGGACCAGACGCGTCGCCACCATATAACATGACCAGACGATGGACATGATCCACAAAGCGGGGTCTTTCGCGATTTTGCGAACGCCTGCTTTATAGTCTTCCGAATCGTCTGATTTGGTTTTATCTTCTTCCGCTTGTATGGAGGGTAGGTCGATATCGGTGGGAGAAGATTTCAGCATCAAGGCGCTGGATATGGCGATGATAAGAATCACGATTCCCATTGCAGCCGTGGAGCCTCTCCAGCCATCCAGTCCGAAGATCCCTCCTTGCGCCATGACCACGGCCAGGATCGGTATCAACAGGAAGGTCAACGCCTCACCCAGACCTCCGCCGACTCCCGAGTACATTTCCATGGCGAAGCCACGTTCTTTCAGGCCGAACCATTTCGCCAACACTGAAGTAATGGGTACATAGCCTGCGGCCGCGACAACGCCCATCAGTGCGCGCCATATGATTGCCTGAGTAAACGTCGCGCTCAATGCGAATCCCATCAGGAAGAAGGCCAGGATGGCAATGCCGATGGGAATCACGCGGCGCCCGCCGAACATGTCAGTTGCAACGCCCCAGGGAATTTGAGCTACCGCATACGAATAAAAGAAAGCCGATCCCAACAAACCGAGCTCCGGCTTGCCGATATTCAGATCAGTCATCAGGTATTTGGTGATGCTGGCATAGTTCCAGCGGACCAGCTGCGACGTACAGTACACCAACATGCAAGTCAAAAGAATTATCCAGCGATAAGACGCCTTGCCTCGCCAAAAACTCATGATTTTGTCCTTCGTGTCATGCTCACTACATTACGGGCGCAAAAAGAATTGTCTTTTTATATGATCTTCGTTACGCCACGTGCACTATGCAAGCCGATGCGGCAAGCGAAGCGCCTGCAGAAGGAACGATCTTTTGACTCATATTGCTTGCCGTGCTTCCAGCGGTGCAATATCGATAATTATCGTTTTGTGCGATATTCGAGCAAATATGCTGCCGTACCGTTTCGGGTTGACGGAAGTCATTCGTCAAACATAGGGGGATTTCTAATTAGAGAAATAACGATGGCATCGACCGCTCGCCGCGCCATTGATCGCGCGGCGCGACGCTTCGACATGCAGGTGGCGGCACAAGCGTGGGAGCTGAAAGTGGATGCACGCCGAGCTGTGCTCGACGTGCCAATTTACGGATGAGTGGTCAGGGTCGCCCGGATGCGACCCTGGGATCGACGGACGATTGTCGTCAGTAGCGTTCCGGGATGTACCGGTAAGGATAGTCCGGCTGCCGGTAGCCGCCCGCCTTCTGCCGCTCCGGTAGCTTCACCTTCTTGCGAGGCATGTGCTCGTAGGGAATTCTGTCCAGAAAATCACGAATGATGTTGAGGCGGGCCCGGCGTTTGTTGTTCGAGTTGACCACGGACCACGGCGCATAGTCGGTGTCGGACGCGGTGAACATGTCGTCGCGCGCACGCGAATAGTCATACCAGCGGCTGTAGGACTTCAGGTCCATGTCGGTCAGCTTCCAGATCTTGCGGCCATCGTTGATGCGGGATTCAAGGCGCCGCGTCTGCTCTTCCGCGCTGACTTCCAGCCAGTATTTGATCAGGATGATGCCGGACCCGACGATGGCTCTCTCCACCAGCGGCACCGCATGCAGGAAGGACTCGGCCTGATCCTCCGTGCAGAAGCCCATGACCCGCTCCACGCCGGCGCGGTTGTACCAGCTGCGATCAAAGATGACCACTTCGCCGGCCGCGGGGAGGTGTGGCAGGTAACGCTGCACATACATCTGCGTCTTCTCGCGATTGGTCGGTGCCGGCAAGGCAACCACCCGGAAGACGCGCGGACTCACGCGTTCGGTGATGGCCTTGATGGCGCCGCCCTTGCCCGCGCCATCGCGCCCTTCAAAGACGATGCAGATCTTGCAACCGGTTGCGATCACCCATTCCTGGAGCGCCACCAGTTCCGCATGCAGGCGGGAGAGCTCCTCTTCATATGACTTCCTGCTCAGCTTCTGGTCGTCATCGGGCTGCGCAGTGGACTCCACGACCAATTCCGCTTCCGCGCCACGCTTCTTGGCTTTTGCCATGCTTTTTCTCCCACGGTGCCACCAGCACGCTGCAATGGATTGCGTAGCGTAGTCCCACTGGCCGAGTCAGTCCTTGATCAACCTCTTCTGCCAGTCCCCTTCCTTCTGCTGGCAGTACCAGCCTGTCCAGCGTTCGGATTTCCCGGTTTGCCTGAGATCGCTGCGAATCTTGCGGCAACGGTCGCCCTTGTCGGTCTTGGTCTTCAACGGCGTGAACGTGCCCTCGGTGGCCTTCCCGCCCGCAGTGGCCGGCAGGCTGAAGGGCACGCTGCGGCCATCTTCGGTATCGGAGAGCGTGGAATTGAACGTTTGCTTCAGTGCCGCGAACTGTTCCTTGTTCAGGGTGCCGATGATGGTGCCGTTCAGGAAGTGATCGAAGTATGCAAACGCAGGCCAGGCCAGGGCGGCCAGCACGGTGGCGCATCCCAGGCGTTTCATGCAGATGGATGACATGGCCGACTCCTACGAATATTGCCGGTGCCCTCCCCGTTTCACTAATTGAATCGTTCCGCGAGCACCAGCGCGTTGATCTGATGGCCCTTCCAGAACATGCCGTGAATGCGCGGTGCCAGCTTCCGCAGGGTCTCCGGATCCAGCGCATGAAACGTCAGCGTCGCGGCAGGCCGCGTGCCATCGCCTTCCGCACGCTCGATCTCGTCGAATGCCGGCAGGCCATACTTCAGGAGGAATTCCCGGATGTCCTCGTCCGTGGCCCCGGGATCAATGTTTGAGAGCATCAGCAAAGCCATGATTGATCTCCGCTACCTGTCAATCAGCGATCGCGTGTGCCTGGCGATCATCAGTTCGTCGCGGGCTGGATGATCCACAGTCTGGATCACACCCGTGGTTGCGGCCTCGACCGCACTTTTCTGGGAGCCAGTCATGCCGCAGGCATGGGCACCACCTTGCGGGACGCGTGGGCTCCTTCCAAGGGTGTATCCCGGGGCAGGTGATGACAATTGGACCAAAGTCCAACCCGTCGGCAACGCCAGCCGCAACATCGTGTCGCCGGACGCATTCCGGTAAAACGGTCAGGTCGACGCGCGCTCCACGATTCGGAATCCCACGTCGATCACCGGCTGCGCAATGGCTTCCCCACGGCACCTGTCCAGCAACAGCCGTGCCGCGAGCGTGCCGATGGACGCACCGTCAACCTGCACGGTGGTCAGGGACGGATCCGTATGCGCGGCAAAATCCGCATCGCCAAATCCGCAAATGGCAAGATCCTCGGGAATACGCAGGCCCCGCGCGCGCGCTTCCACCATGACGCCCTGCGCAAGCTGGTCGGAGCTGCAGAAGATCGCTTCGATGTGCGGGTCCTTTGCCAGCAGGTCGGCCAGCGCCTGCCGCCCCAGCGCCAGGCTGCTCGGTGCCGGCACCACCGCCGTCGGCACGTCATGGCCCACCGTCGTGAGAAATCCCTCGCGACGCACCGAAGCACGCTGATCGTCGCCGGTGGCAATCCCCAGCCGCCGCCATCCCTTGCCCAGGAAAAATCCTGCGACGGCGCTGCCCACTTTCACATGCGAGAAGCCCACCGCCATGTCGACGGGTCGATCGCTCAGGTCCCAGGTTTCCACCACCGGAATGCCGGACCGGCGCAGGCGGTCGCGCGATACCTGCGAATGGATCAGCCCCGTGACGACGATGCCGTCCGGACGGCGGCTGATCATCGTGCCGAGCAGCGCCTCCTCGCGCGCGTGGTCATAGCCGGTCTGCCCCAGGATCAACTGATAGCCGGCGGCGTCCAGCGCGTCCGTCAGCGCCTTGACCGTCGGCAGAAACTGCGCGACGGCGATATTCGGCACGAGTGCAGCCACCATCAGGCTCTTGCGCGATTTCAGACCACCGGCCAGGAGATTCGGAATGTAGCCCGTCGCCTCCACGGCCAGGCGGACGCGCGCGATAGTCTTCTCGGACACCATCCCCGGGTTGCTGATCGCGCGGGATGCAGTGATCAACGAGACGCCCGCCTCGCGCGCCACGTCATGCAGCGTCACGGATTTCGGTGCATTGGTATCAGTCATGCCGGTTCGGACTCAGGGTAAATCTCTAGGGATGCAGGCCATCGCAGCGGTTGACCGGCGAAAATGACAACGTTAGCATTCACCCATTCCACCGAGGTCCGGACCGGGCCATCACGGTGAAATGACAGCCCTCCTCCCGCCAAAACAGCCCGGGGTATGGGGTGGACCGGATTATATCAGCGCTTTTCGCCTCGACATGACAACGTTGTCATATGCAACGCTGTCGGCAGCAGGGATCGGGGTGATTGGCCTGCACGCATCGCAACGACCATGACGACATCCTCACCCCAGCCCGCCGCCGACACGATTGCGTGGGTTCGACTCTCCTCCTGCTACCTGCCGCTGGCCACGCCGATCAGCGACGCGAAAGTCCTGACGGGGCGCCAGAAGCCCATGACCGAGGTGGCGATCCTGTTTGCGGAGATTCGCACCGCGAACGGCCACGAGGGCCTGGGCTTCAGCTATTCCAAGCGCGCCGGCGGACCCGGCCAGTTCGCGCACGCCAGCGAGATCGCCCCCACGCTGATTGGCGAGGACCCGAATGACATCGCGCGGCTGTGGGACAAGCTTTGCTGGGCCGGGGCCTCGGTCGGACGCAGCGGCCTGTCGACGCAGGCGATTGGCGCCTTCGACGTTGCGCTCTGGGATCTCAAGGCCAAGCGCGCCGGCCTGTCGCTGGCCAAGCTTCTCGGCGCGCACCGTGATTCCGTTCGCTGCTACAACACCTCGGGCGGATTCCTGCATACCCCGCTGGACCAGTTGCTGGTGAACGCCGCGATCTCGGTGGAACGAGGCATCGGCGGCATCAAGCTGAAAGTCGGCCAGCCGGACCGCGCGATCGACATCCAGCGCGTCGCCGCCGTGCGCGAACATCTTGGGGACGCGGTACCGCTGATGGTGGATGCCAATCAGCAATGGGATCGCCCGACCGCGCAGCGCATGTGCCGCACCTTCGAGTCGTTCAACCTGGTCTGGATCGAAGAGCCGCTCGACGCCTACGACCACGAGGGGCACGCCGCCCTGGCGACGCAGTTCGACACGCCGATTGCCACCGGGGAAATGCTGACCAGCGCCGCCGAGCACTGGGACCTGATTCGCCATCGCGCGGCCGACTACCTGATGCCCGATGCGCCGCGCGTCGGCGGCATCACACCGTTTCTCAAGGTGGCCACCCTCGCGGACCATGCCGGTCTGATGATCGCGCCGCACTTTGCGATGGAACTGCACGTCCACCTGGCTGCCGCCTACCCGCGTGAGCCGTGGGTCGAGCATTTCGACTGGCTTGAGCCGCTGTTCAACGAGCGCCTCGAGATCCGCAACGGGCGCATCACCGTGCCCACCTTGCCCGGCCTGGGCGTCACGATCAGCGAGCAGGCCCGCGCCTGGACCCGCCACCGCGCGGAGTTCGGCACGCAGCCTTAAACCTGGGCCAAGGGACCGCATCTCACTACAAATCGCCCGCACGGGCACATACAAAAACCAGGAGACAACCGATGAAGAAGCTGATGGCATCCCTGCTGCTCGGCGCAGCGATGACGGCCGCCCAGGCCGCGTGGCCCGAAAAGCCCGTTACCCTGATCGTTCCCTTCCCCGCCGGCGGATCGACCGATAACGTCGCGCGGATCCTGAGCGCCAAGTTCCAGTCGCAGTTTGGCGGCAGCTTCGTCATCGACAACCGTCCGGGCGCAGCCGGCATGATCGGCGCCACCACGGCCAAACGCGCGCCGGCCGACGGCTACACGCTATTCGTCTCGTCGCTGGGCCCGTTCGTTATCGGGCCGCATCTTGTGAAGAGCCCCGGCTACGATCCGCTGAAGGACTTTGACTACATCAGCGTCGCGGTGCAGGCGCCGAATGTGCTGGCGGTGCCGGCCAATTCCCCCTACAAGACGCTGCAGGACGTCATCGCCTTCGCCAAGGCGAACCCCAACAAGATGACGTTCGCTTCCGCCGGCAACGGCACGAGCGATCACCTCACGGCCGCGCTGTTCTGGCAGCAGACCGGCACCACCGGCATCCACGTGCCATACAAGGGTGGCGCGCCCGCGATGAATGACCTGATCGGCGGGCAGGTCGACGCCACGTTCATGAATATCAACACCGCCGTGCCGCATATCCGCGCTGGCAAGCTGCGCGCGCTGGCGATCACCAGCACCAAGCGCTCGCCGATCCTGTCGGACGTGCCGACGATGGAAGAGTCCGGCGTCAAGGGCGTGACGGTATATTCGTGGCAGGCCATCGCCGCGCCGAAGGGGCTGCCGCCGGAGCTCAAGGCGAAGCTGCACACGGCCGTGGTCGCCGCGCTCAACGATCCGTCGGTGAAGCCCAAGCTGCTTGACGTCGGCTTTGAAATCGTCGCCAGCACACCCGAGCAGTTCACGGCGTTCCAGGCGTCGGAGTATGCGCGCTGGAAGAAGGTCATCGAGGTCGGAAACATCACGGCCGACTGAACCCCCACGCCGGCCTGCCGGCGTGAATCGCTACACGTGTTTCCGTTTTCGGGTCCGAGCCTGTGTAGGCCGCTGACGCGCCGGGCCAGCACGATCGTGCCCGGCTGAGGATTGAGGTTTCACAGGAGTGACCAGGGGGGCGACGCCCCCCTGCTACTTCGCTGCAATCGTCGGCAAGTCGCTACGGGAGTAGCAAATCCCGGCGAGAAATACGCCGAGATGCGCGCTGCCTTCCTTGCTGCCAGCGGCGCGCGCCTGTTGCGCACTCGCCGCGAACTCCGTCAGGGCGATCAACCCCGGACTGATGGGATTGCCGCTTGCAACCAGCGCGCTCTTTGCCGACACGCCGCGTGCCTGCATGTCGGCGGCGGCCAGCAAGGCAACGCCCGCGTAGGCGCCGCAAGACACGTATCGCTCCTGGCTGAAGACCACCGGCGGCGTCGCCGGCGTGGCGGCAGGCTTGGCGGGCGCCGCACAGGCAAGCATCGGCATGGCAGCGGCGATGCCTGCCAGCATTTTTGTGAGCGTCATCGTTCCTCCCGGTTTCCCGTGTATCCGCCCAGGATCGGCTGGTATGTCCGCCGTGGGTTGGCCATGGATTGGCCCCTGCATCGGACGGTTAACGGCCACTTTCCCTGAAGCTTGATACGAGGCGGTTTGCGCGCCGGCGATGGGAAGGATCAGTCAGGGCCCCAACAGGTTGCCAACCCGGAAGGCCCGCGCGCCGGATACGCGGCCAATCTGGTCGCCCGGTTTTACCATGCGCACGTCGCGGCCCATATAGAAGATGCCCTCGGACTTGCTGGACATCGTCGTGCGCGCGCCCGTGATCGGATCGACGATATCGAACAGCGCCTGGCCCGGCCTGACCACACCACCCACCTCGGTCCGATACACCAGCATGCCGGCCACCGGCGCCACCAGTTGCTCGCTGCCGGCCAGCGGCGTGGCCGGCCAGCGCAATGCGGGCAGCGGCGGAGCCTTGCCCTCGATCACGCCGATGTGCGTGAGGTAGTCGAGCAGCGCCTGCGTGTCCTGCTGGGCCAGCGGGTCTGACACGTCACGCTGGCCGCGATGCTCCACGGTGACGGCGATGCTGCCCGACAGGATCGGATACCGTTCGCCGAAGGTCTGCTGGAGCTGATACCACGTGTAGCTGTGGGCTTCATCGAAGGAATTCGCGCCGGAATCCAGCGCGAGCAAGCTGGCCGTCGCGCCCAGATAGCGCGCCAGCGGCTCCACCTCGCGCCAGATGGCATCGCCCGTATAGAGGTGCATCGCCGCCTCGCGCGAGCAATGCAGGTCGAGCACGTAGTCGGCATCGTGCGCCAGCAGCATCAGCGTCTGCTGCAGCGACGCGAACGCCGAGGCCGGCACGCGGGCGAGTAGCGCCTCGCGCCAGGCCGCACGGATCACGCGCAGGTTTTCCTGCGCATCGGACGTGAGCTTGTCGGCGATGCCCGCAGCGATCTGGCTGGCAAGCATCGGGAAGTCACGGTTGAAATTCTTGCCGCTTGCCAGCTCGAACCGCCCCACGAAGTTGCCAAGCACGCCCTGGGCGAGCCCGATGGGGTTGGCCGCCGACACCACCACCACTTCCGCGCGCAGGCGCCCTTCGGCTTCCAGCAGCGCCAGGCGCTCCTGGAGCGTGACGGCCACCAGCATCGCGGGAATCTCGTCCGCATGCAGGCCGGCCTGGACATAGACCTTGCGGCCGGACGCGGCATCGCCGAAATGATGGCTGACAATCTGGAAAGCGACGCCCGGCGAGGGTGACTTCAGGGGATGGATCTGGCTTTTCATGGAGAGGCTGGAGAAAGGGTCACGATCGTGTCATGACGATCAGTGGACGGGGTGGACAGGCGCGGCCGCGCGCACCGATGCCTGGGGCGTGGCGAGCGACAACTGCGAAAACAGGTTCTTCGGATCGTCCAGCGCCGGAATCAGCGCCGTACGGTCACCAATCCGGAGCGCCTCGGCCTGATCCCGCAGGTACCGCAGCGCGGAGAAATCCTCCAGCGCGAAGCCGACCGAATCGAACACCGTGATCTCGCCGGCATCGCGACGGCCCGGCACCTGGCCCGCGAGCACGCGCCAGAACTCGGTTACGGCGAAGTCCGCAGGCATCTGCTGTACGTCGCCTTCGATACGGCTTTGCGGCTCGTATTCGACGAAAACGCTGGCGCGGCGCAGGACATCGGGATGCAGCTCGGTCTTGCCCGGGCAATCGCCGCCCACGGCATTCAGGTGCATGCCGGGCTCGAGCATCTCCGGCGTGATGATCGTGGCGTAGGCCTTGTCGGCAGTCACCGTGGTGACGATGTCCGCGCCGCGCACGGCCTCGGCCGTACTCGCGCACACGCGGAATTCGAGCCCGGGCACATCGGCGAGATTGCGGCGCAGCTTGGCGGTGGCGGCCGGATCGACGTCGTAGGCCTGGATGCGGCGGATGCCGAGCAAGTGATAGAACGCCAGCGCCTGGAATTCGCTCTGGGCACCATTGCCGACCAGCGCCATCGTGGTGGCATCGGCCCGCGCCAGCCGGCGTGCCGCCATGACGGACGTGGCCGCCGTGCGCAGCGCCGTGGTCAGCGTCAGTTCGCTCAGCAGCAGCGGCATGCCCGTCTCCACCGAGGCCAGCACGCCGAACGCCATGACGGTAGGCAGGCCGATGCGGGTGTTGCCCGGATGCCCGTTCACATACTTGAAGCTGTAGAGGCTGGCGTCGGCCGTCGGCATCAGCTCGATCACGCCCACCGGCGAATGGCTGGCCGAACGCGCGGACTTGTCGAATTCCTGCCAGCGGCGAAAGTCATCCTCGATATAGCCGGCCATGCCGCGCAGCGCATGCGCGATCCCGCGCGAGGCGATGATGCGGGAAACATCGAGGGTGGAAAGAAACTGTGTCATCGGCGGCTCCGGTGATGAGGGTCTGGAAAGTTGCGGACCATTCTCACCGCCGTCTCACTCAAATTGAAGTGGTTATTGTGTGAACAAAATACTATCATCGCGTCAAACTGCGCACAATAACTTTCATTTCGACACATGGACGACTTCGACCACAAACTGCTGGGGCTGCTGCGCGCCGATGCGCGGGCGAGCGTTGCCCTGCTGGCGCATCGCCTCGGCGTCGCGCGCACCACCATCACCAATCGGATGGCTCGCCTGGAAAAAGAGGGGGTTATCGTCGGCTACACGGTGCAACTGCGCCCGGAGGCACAGCGCGACGGGATCGCCGCATGGATGAGTATTGCCGTGGAGGGAAACCAGGCGCGGGAGGTCATCGCCAGATTGCTTGGCGAGCCCGGCGTGGCGGCATTGCATGACACCAACGGGCGTTGGGATTTGCTGGCGGAGGTGCACGCCGCCACGCTGGACGGGCTGGCCTCCGTCCTGGAGCGCGTGCGGCTGATTCGCGGCATCAGCGCGACGGAGACCAGCATCCATCTGACCAGCTACAAGCTGTCCTGAGGGCATCGCGCGCTACGCGCGCCGATGCCCGCTGGCCCGTCGTCAGACGCCACCCTCGGCGGACGTCGGCGCCTGCTGGCCGGACTCGCCCGGGGCCGGGCTCCGCAAGCGGCTGGCCACGTCGAGGTGCCGACGCATCAGCTCCGCCGCGCCCTCGCGATTGCCCGACTCCAGCGCCGCGAGGATACCCAGATGCTCGTGGCAGCTGACTTCCATGCGTTCCCGGCCGTGCTTCCAGTCATAGTTCGACAGCCGCCGCATGCGGTTCAGGCGGCGGATCGCGTCCACATAGAAGCGGTTACCGGACGCGATCGCCAGCCCCTCGTGAAATGCCGCGTTGGTCTCGAAAAACGCCACCGCGGATGCCTCCGTCCACGGCTGCGTCAGGAACGCCGAGTGTTGAATCCGCATATGCGCGGCCCACTCCGGCGCAAGCTGGAAGGTCGGCTCCAGGATCGCCGCGGGCTCGATTACCAGGCGGAACCGATAGCTCTCGACACGCGCCTCGCTGTACCAGACCGCATCCTGGAATTTCCAGCGATATCCAAGCCGCCGCTCGACAATGCCCAGATCCGCAAGTCGCACGAGTGCCTGCTTGATCGTGGCACGCGTCTCGCCGTAGGTCTCCATCAGGTCGCGCTCGGACACCTCATCGGCCAGCGCCCGGCGCTGCCGGTCGTGGGCGATGCGCGTCAGCAACTGGTCTTCTTCGGCGGGCGCCGTGTCATCGGGGTCCGACACCGGAGGCGGCAACAGCAGCGCCACGCCCTTGTTGCGGCGGCGCTCCACATACCCCTGCGCCTCCAGCTCATCCAGCGCTGCCCGGATCGGCGTGCGCGACACTCCCAGTGACTCCGCAAGCTTCTGCTCGTTGAGACGATCGCCGGCTGCCAATGCCTCGCTGCGGATCCATTGGGCAATACGATCCCGCAGCGCCAGGCGCGGGCGACCCACCGACTCGTTCGGAATAGTCATTGATTTTTTTGTGTTGCCAAAATACACTGAGAATTATACGCAACCGCCAGACACACGCCTGACTCACAGCCGTAGTACCAAATTCATGACCAGCCAACAATCCTTTCCCACGACTGCCCCGGAATTGCCGTTGATCGAAGTCAGCGGTGCGCCGCGCGAGCGCGGCCGCCAGTATGGCGAGCAAGCCGCGCCCTGGATCAAGCGCGGCATCGCACACTACTCGCGCCAGCTGGAAACCAGCAAGCTTAGCTGGAAAGAACTCCAGAAGATCGTGGCGACGTTCGAGCCGACGATCGCCGCGTTCGATCCGACCTATATCGACGAAATGCATGGTATCGCCGAAGGCGCCGGCGTCGAGTACGCGGCCGTGGTGATGCTCAATGCGCGCACCGAGGTGCTCAAGCTGGCTGACCGCATGCGCCAGCAGCAGCCCGTGCCGATCGATCCGGATGGCTGCACAGGCGTGATCGCGCTGCCCGAGGCCACCGCCAGCGGCCGCGTCATCCACGCCCAGAACTGGGACTGGAAAGCGGAATGCGCCGAATCGTCGGTGGTGCTCAAGGTGCATCGCGAGGATGGTCCCGACTACCTGACCTTCACCGAAGCCGGCGCCCTGGCACGCTCCGGGATGAATGCCGCGGGCATCTCGATCACGGCCAACTATCTGGAATGCGAGCGCGACTACCGTACGCTCGGCGTACCGCTCGCCCTCATCCGCCGCAAGGTCCTCGAACAGGAGCGCCTCGCCTTTGCCATGCAGGCGGTCTATGTCACGGCAAAATCGGCGGCCAACAATATCATGGTGGCCCACGCCGGTGGCGTCGGCATCGACTTCGAATGCGCGCCCGACGAGACCTTCCAGTTGCTGGCCGAGCAAGGCGTCATCGTGCATGCCAACCACTGGAAAAGCCCGGTGGCACTTGGCAAGCTCCGTGAACTGGGCATCCAGAAGATGCCGGATTCCCTGTACCGTGACGAGCGCGTGCGCCAGCTCGTGCTTCCGCATGCGGGCCAGATCACGGTGGACACCATCAAGAACGCCCTGTTCGACGACTTCGAGACGCCGTGGTCCGTCTGCCGTCCGCCGCGCCCGAACTCGAGCAACAACCTGTCCGCCACCGTTGCCATGATCGTGATGGAACCCGAACAAGGCGTCATGGAGGTCTCGATGCTGCCGGCCCTGTTCCCCACGTTCAGCACCTTCCGCCTCGATATGGAGATCGCGCGGCCAAAGTCCGCCGGAGCTGGCGCCCGCCGCGCGGTGGCGGCCTGACGCCGGGGAGGAGCGCGATGGAGACACGGGATACCACGACAACAATGAAGACAATAACCAGCGCCCTCGCCACGGCGGCATCGATCGCCTTGGTGGCTGCCGCCACGCCGGCCCAGGCCCAGCCAACGCAAGACACATTGCGCGTGCGCCTGAACGCCGACATCCGATCGACAGACCCCGGCGTCAATCGCGACGTGAACACCGATGCCGTGGTGGCCCACGTCCTCGAAGGGCTGGTGGCATTCCGGGAAGACACCTCGGTAGGTCCGCTGCTGGCGCAATCGGTAACGATGTCGCCGGACGGGCTCACCTACACGTTCACGCTGCGCCCTGGCCTGAAGTTCCAGAACGGCGCGCCGGTCACGGCCGACGACGTCGTCTATGACTGGAACCGCTACATGACGCCCGCCAACAACTGGCGCTGCCTCTCCGAATTCGACGGCCGCGGGCTGGCCAAGGTGAACGCGGTGGAGGCGAAGAATCCGGCCACGGTCGTCTTCACGCTCGACAAACCGTCCGCGCTGTTCCTGAAAACCCTCGCGCGGCCCGATTGCGGCGGCACGGGGATCTACCATCGCAGCTCCGTCGGCCCCGACGGCAAGTGGCGCGAACCCGTTGGCACCGGCCCCTACCGGATTACCGACTGGAAACGCGGCCAGTACATCGAACTGGTGCGCAACCCCCACTACCAGGCATTGCCCGGCACGCGGGATGGCAACACGGGCAACAAGACGCCGGAGATCGCGAAGATCCGGTTCCTGGTCATCCCCGATCCCTCCTCCGCCAAGGCGGCACTGCTGTCCGGCAATATCGACGTGATTCCGGACGTCGAGGACAACGACCTGCCCGATTACCGTGCGCGCAAGGACGTGCTGCTGGACAGCACGCCGACGATGAGCCAGAACGGCCTGCTGTTCCAGACCCGCGACCCGGCGCTCAAGGATCCTCGCATCCGCCGCGCCATCGCGCTGACGCTGGATGTGCCCGAGCTTGTCGATGCCATCACCAACGGGGGATCGACGCCGAGCCGATCCGTCATTCCCCGCCCGAGTCCGTTCTACGGCAAGCCACAGGCGGCCATGCCCGGCCGTGACATCGCGGCCGCCCGCAAGCTGCTGGCCGAAGCCGGCTATCGCGGCCAGACCATCAAGATCCTGACCACCAAGCGCTACAACTCGCTCTTCGATATCGCCGTGCTCACGCAGGCGATGGCGGCAGAAGCCGGGTTGCGGATCGACGTGGAGGTCCTCGACTGGGCCACGCTGCTTGATCGCTACAACCGCGGCGACTACCAGGCGATGGCGTTCAGCTACTCGGCCCGGCTGGACCCGTCGCTGTCGTACGACATGATCGTTGGCCCCAAGGACAAGCAGCCGCGCAAGGTATGGGAGGCCCCCGATGCCATCCGACTGCTCGCGGACAGCATGACGGAGACGGACCCGGCACGCCGCCAGGCCGTGTTCGACACGCTGGAAGCGCGCCTGCGCGAAGACGTGCCCGCCATCTTCATCTACTCGGAAACGCGCACCAGCGCCGCGCGCAACTACGTGAAGAACTTCACCGGCTGGCCACTGGGGCAGCCGCGCGCGTGGAATGTCACCTTTGCCGCCCCGGCGGCAGCCCCGTCGGCCTCGGCCAGGCTGCCAGCCACCGCAAGCGCCGCCAGGTAAGCCCTCTTCGGACCGATCCCATGTCATCTTCCTTCCCTCTCTACCTGCTGCGGCGTGCGCTATGGACCCTGCCCACGCTGCTGCTGGTGGCGGTGCTGGTCTTCGTGCTGATGCGCCTGATCCCGGGCGACCCCGCGCAAATGATCCTCGGCGACACCGGCACCGCCGCGCAGATCGCCGACCTGCGCGCGCAATTCGGCCTCGACAAGCCCATCTTCGTGCAGTTCTGGCTCTGGCTTTCGCATATGGCCAGTGGTGACTTCGGCCACTCGATCTCCAGCGGCGAGGCCGTGCTGCCGCTGCTGATCGAGCGCTTCCAGGTCAGCGCCACGATCGTGCTCGTGGCCGTGGCCGCGGCAGCCGCCATCGCCGTGCCGGCAGGCCTGTTCGCCGCCTGGAAGCAGAACTCGCTGACCGATACGGTCATCGTGGCCGGCGCCACGTTCTTCCTGTCGATCCCGAGCTTCTGGCTGGGGCTGTTGCTGCTGCTCGTGGTGGGCCTCAAGCTGGGCTGGGTGCCTGTGGTGGGCTACGTGGCGTTCAGCGAAGACTGGCGCGCCGCGGCCAGCTACCTGGCGCTGCCCATCATCACGCTGACACTGATCGAAATGGGCGTGCTGACCCGCATGGCGCGCGCCAGCGCCATCGAGACGCTGCGGCTTGAATACGTGACCCATGCCCGGGCCAAGGGCCTGTCGGAGCGCCGCGTGCTGCTGCGCCACGTGCTGCCCAACGCCTTTGCGCCCACGTGGACCATGATCGGGCTGGTGCTGGGCAACCTGCTCGGCGGCATCGCCGTGCTGGAGACCGTGTTCACGCTGCCGGGGCTCGGCCGCCTGCTCGTCGACGCCATCTTTGCGCGCGACTACCCCGTGGTGCAGGGCTGCCTGCTGTTCACGGCGGCGATCTACGTGCTGGTCAACCTGGTGGTCGACCTGTTCTATCCCTTCTTCGATCCGCGCATCGCCACATCATGAAATTCCGAACCAACGCCGTTATCGGCGGCACGCTCGTGGGTAGCGTCGTGATCATGGCGCTGCTCTCCACGGTCTGGACGCCGTTCAGTCCGCTCAAGCTCAACCTGCGCATGCGGCTCAAGCCGCCTACCAGCCTGCACTGGCTCGGCACCGACGAGTTCGGGCGCGACATCCTCTCGCGCCTGCTGGCCGGCGCCGGCGCCAGCCTGCTGGTGGCCGCGCTGACGGTGCTGGTGGCCCTGTTGCTCGGCACGCTGCTCGGGCTCGTCGCCGGGTATTTTCGCGGCAAGACCGATCGCGTGATGATGGTGCTCAACGACGCGCTGCTGGCCTTCCCGGGCATCCTCCTGGCGCTTGGCATCATGGTGGTCACCGGCGCCAACCAGTACGGCATCGTGCTGGCGCTGGGCCTGGCCTACACGCCCACCGTGGTGCGGCTGGTGCGCGGCACCGTGCTGTCGCTGCGCGAGAAGGAGTTCGTGGAAGCCTCGCGCGTGATCGGCAACAGCGAACTCGTCACCATGCTGCGCCATATCCTGCCCAACTGCGCCGCGCCGCTGATGGTGCTGGGCACGTCGATGTTCGGCTGGGTAGTGCTGGCCGAAAGCGCACTGAGCTTCCTGGGCCTTGGCGTGCCGCCGCCCGCGCCAACATGGGGAAACATGTTGTCATCCGGCCGCCCTTACATGGAATCCGCCGCGTGGCTGGGCATCGCGCCCGGCCTGTGTATCGCCATGACGCTGCTGGGCATCAACCTGCTCGGTGATGCCCTGCGCGACTGGCTCGACCCCCGCATGGAACAACGATGAACGCCAAAACCCGACAGGAGTGCCAGGCGATGGCCGATGCAACCCCGTTGCTCTCCGTGCGTGATCTCACCTTGCACGGCACCAGCGGCAACCCGATCCTCAACGGTATTTCGTTCGACATGGCCCCCGGCGAGGTGCTGGCGCTGGTCGGCGAGTCCGGCAGTGGCAAGACGATGGCCGGCCGCGCGGTGATGCGCCTGCTGCCCTCGCAGGTGAAGCACACCGGCGGCACCATCATGCTGGACGGCAGCGACGTCGCCGTGCTGTCCGAGCGAGCCATGCGCGGCCTGCGCGGCCAGGTGGCCGGCATGGTGTTCCAGGAGCCGATGGTCTCGCTGAACCCGGCCATCACGGTCGGCGCGCAACTTTGCGAAGGCCTGATGCTGCACGAGCGAATCAGCGCCGCCGCCGCACGCGAGCGGGCGCTGGAGATGCTGCGGCGCGTGCAGATCGCCGATCCCGAGGGCTGCATGACCTCGTTTCCGCATGCGTTTTCGGGCGGCATGCGCCAGCGCATCATGCTGGCCTCGGTGATGCTGCTCAAGCCCCGCCTGCTGATCGCCGACGAACCCACCACGGCGCTCGACGCCCTGAGCCAGCGCGAGGTCATGGAAATCATGGTCGATCTCACGCGCAAGAGCGGCACCGCGGTGCTGCTCGTCACGCACGACCTGCAGCTCGTGGCGCACTACGCCGATAGCGTGCTGGTGCTGCGGCGTGGCGATCAGGTGGAGTACGGCCCCGCCGCCAGCGTGCTCAGCCGGCCCGCCGCCGACTACACGCGCAGCCTGATCGACGCGCTGCCCCAACGCGCGGAAGACCGCCAGCCGATTCCCGACGTGGCGCCCGTGATCGAGGCGCGCAATGTCTCGGTGGCCTATCCCGGCAGCCACCGGCTGTTCTCGCGCCAGGCCGACAAGCGGGTCGTCGACAACGTCTCGCTGGCGATCCGGCCCGGCGAGGTGGTGGCGGTGGTCGGCGGCTCCGGATCGGGCAAGACCACGCTCGGGCGCGCGATGATCGGCCTGCTGCCACTGGCGGGCGGCGAGCTGCGTTTTCGCGGGCAACCGCTGGGCGCCGGCGGCAAGGCGGCGCAGCGCGATTTCCGGCTGGCGTGCCAGATGGTCTTCCAGGACCCCTACTCCTCGCTCGATCCGCGCCAGCGCATCGCCGACATCGTCGCCGAGCCGCTCAATCATGGCGAGCCGCTCACAGCGGCCGAACGCCGGGCGCGCGTGGCGGAGATGCTGGCCGAGGTCGGACTCACCGGACTGGGCGAGCGATACCCGCATGCGCTTTCCGGCGGCCAGCGCCAGCGCGTGGCCATCGCCCGCGCATTGATTCGTCGTCCGGCGCTGGTGGTGGCGGACGAACCGGTGTCCGCCCTCGACATGACGATCCAGAAGCAGGTGCTGACGCTGTTCCGGCAACTGCAGACGCAGCATGGCTTTGCCTGCTTCTTCGTCTCGCACAACCTGGCCGCCGTGTCCGAAGTGGCGGATCGGATCGTCGTGATGCATCAGGGCCGCATCGTCGAGGAAGGCAGCGTCGCGGACATCTTCGACCACCGGCGTCACCCGTACACGCAGGCGCTGCTGGAAGCCGCCTACGTGGCACCAGGCCAGCAAACGCCGTTGTCGGCGCGCATGGCGGCGGCCTGACCCGCCTCCCTCGCCAGCCCCGCCACACGGGGCTGGCCCCTTCCCGCCCTCACCCGCCCTCACCCGCCAGCCACGCTCCGGGCCCGCTGCAAGCGGAACTTAGGGCAGAAGTTAGTGCCGCTTACTTTGTAAGGCTGGTGAAACACCACGGGCCAGTGGCGACGGCACGCTTGCATCCCGCATCACATGGCCTATCTTTGCAGGCGACACCTGTCAGCAGCCGGGACATCACAGTGGTGGGGTGAAGGGAGTTCACCATGGCAACGGATACGGGCGGCGACCGCTATGACGCCTTCATCTCGTACAAGCGCACCGACATCGCCTTTGCGCGGCTGCTGGAAAAGGCCCTGAACGCCTATGCTCCCCCTAAGGCGCTGGCGGTGCCGCAGCGCCGGCTGCGCATCTTTCGCGACGAAGGCGACCTCACCGGCACCGAGTACTACAAGTCGATCGACGGCTACCTCGCACGCGCCGACAAGCTGATCGTCATCTGCTCGCCAGCGGCCCGCCAGAGCACGTTCGTCGACGATGAAATCCGGCGCTATATCGCCCATCACGGCCCCGAGACGCTCATCCCGATCCTGCTGGCCGGTGTGCCGAACAACGAGGCGACCCCCGGGCAGGCTGCGGAGCAGGCCTTTCCCCAGGCGCTGACCGAGGCGCTGGAGATGCCGCTCGCCGTCAACTATCACAGCTTCGATCCGGCGCACGACAAGGTCGACCGGGGCAAGTTCGAAGGCAGCTGGTACACGCTGCTGGCCAATCTTTACGGGCTCCCCCGCGACGAGATCGAGCAGCGCGACCGCGTGCGTCGGCAGCGTCGGCGCAATCTGCTGATCGGCGTCATGGGGTCCGTCACGCTGGTCGTCAGCGCGCTGGCGGTCACGGCCTGGATGCAGAAACTGGCGGCCGACGAGCAACGCAACGTCGCCCTGCGCGGCCTGGCGAACTACCTTGCCGGCGTGTCCGGACAGGCCCGCGTGGATGCGCCGCAAACCGGACTCCTGCTGGCCGTGGAAGCCGTGCGCGCCACGCGCGATGCAGACGGCAGCGTCACCCCGCAGGCACAGGGCGCGCTGCGCGAAGCGCTGGCGGGTGCGTCCGGCCAGCCGCTCGGCACCCGCGCCGGCCGCGTTTCATCGGCCATGTTCAGCGCCGATGGCGGACGCGTGGCCACGCTCGACCGCGACGGCCGGGTGGATGTGTGGGACCTCGCCACGCCCGACGAGCCGCCGCGCTCGCTGCAACTGGCACCGGGCAAACCATCGCTGCGAGGCTTCAGCGCGGACGGCCGCCTGCTGCTGATGACGCAGGGCGACCAGGGCGAGCCGTTGCTGTGGAACCTGGCCGTGCCGGGGAACACGCCGATCGCGGTTGGCCAGCGCATGTCCGGCGAACGGCTGCTGGGGCTGGCCAGCAATGGTCACTGGCTGGCCAGCGTCGACAACGATGCGCGCGTGCACCTGCGCCGCCCCGACGACCTTGCCACGCCGCCGCTGGTGCTGGCGAAACACCAGCCGCGCCGCGACTATCGGGGCCAGCCCACCACGCTGCAAAGCGTCGCGTTCGATCCCACCGCGCAATGGATGTTCAGCGCGGGGTACGACAAGACGGTGTTCATGTGGGACCTCGGCGCGCGCCCGCCGGCGCCGCAGCCGCTGGCAGGCGGCAACCCTGACGCCACGGCGGTATTCAGCGCGGACGGCCTGTGGCTGGCGCAGATCGTCCGCGATGGCAACGCCAGCGACAAATCGCGGCTGGGCGTGTGGCGGCTCGATCAAGGCCAGTGGCGCCCCGTTCCGCTTGCCTGGGACGCCGCCGCCAGTGCCACAAGTGCCGCCAGCGCAGCCGAAGCGCCAGCGGCGGGCGGCACCGTGCAAATCATCGGCTTCTTGCCCGGCGCAGGCGGCATCGCCGCGCTGGTACGCGACGAGGTACGGATATGGCAGCTCGACGCCAGCGCGAGCGCGGCGCCGGCCGCGTACCGCGCGTGGCCGGCCACGGCCGCGGCGATTTCCCCCGATGGCGCCTGGCTTGCCACCGTCGTGCCCGGCCGGGGCGCGGGAGATCCCGCCTATTGGGTGCGCGTCCAGGCGCTGACGCATCAGGAGGACGCCGGAAACGTGGCAAAACTCGACGCTCGCGTGGCGCAGCTTGCTTTCGATGCGCACGGCCGGCGCCTTGCCATCGTGACCGAAGACGGCCGCGTGCGGATCGCCACGCCGGGGAGCGAAGACGGTGCGGAAACGCTGCGCGGACCGGACGTCAAGATTGGCGAGGTGCGCTTCAGCGCCAATGGCCGCTGGTTGTTTGCGACGCCAAAGTATGGGGGCGCCGGCCCGTATTCGTGGCCCGTCCGCAAGGGCGGCGCCGATCCGCTGCAAATCCCTGCGGCGGCATTGCCGGAACTGGAATACAAGACGCCGAATGGCGGTGGCGGCGGCGTGCCCACGGGCGGCCTGCCCAATGCCGTCGCGATAGACCCCCAGGGTCGCTGGATCGCCATGCCGGGGCGGGAACATGGCACCGCGCAATGGGTGGATCTGGCCGACCCCGCTGCATCGCCACGCATCCTGCCGGGCCATTCGCACGATGTCACCGCGCTGGCGTTCGGGCCTGACGGCAAATGGCTGGCCACCGCCGACTGGAACCACACCGTGCGCATCTGGCGCCCGCCCGACCTGCGCCAGCCCGTTACCACGCTGGCCCGCGCGCCGGCGGAGCGCGAATCCAGTGTTTCCGCGCTGGCCGTCAGCCCGGATGGCAGCCTGATTGCCACCGGCGGCGAACAGGGCGAAGTCCTGCTGTGGAAGCCGGGCGATGCCCGCGCCGCGCCGCGCGTGCTGACCGGCCATGACGGCTGGATCACCAACCTCGACTTCAGCCCCGACGGCCGTCAGCTGCTCAGCGCCGGCGTGGATGGCAAGGTCCAGATGTGGACGCTCGATGCCCCCGCCACGGCCAGGCCGCTGCGGCTTGACGCCCATCAGGGCGTGATCTTCGAGGCAAGGTTCTTCGATGGCGGGCGCCGCTTCATGACAGCGGGCGAGGACTCGCTGATACGGATCTGGACGCCCTCGGCCAGCGGCGCATCGGCCGTCACGCTGCGCGGCCATGAAAGCGCGATTTCCAGCGTCGGACTGGATACGGGTGGCCGCTGGCTGGTGACCGGCAGCGAGGACGGCACCGTGCGCCTGTGGGACCTGCAGGCGCCGGACGCCGTGCCGCTGACCCTCGGCCAGCGCGGCGCCACGGTCAACGTCGTGAGCATCAGCCCGGACGGTGCATCGATTGCGGCAGGCTACCTCAACGGTTATGTCAGGGTCTGGCGGCGCGCCGAGCTTGTCGCCGGTACGCTGACCGACCCCACCCCGCTACCCGCCACGTCGGACCCCGATGCGGGCAAACGCGGTGCGGCCTGGGCCCTGCGCTTTTCGCCGGACGGGCGCTGGCTGGCCGCGCTGGCCGGTGGCGATCTGCGCCTGTGGCGCATGCGTATGGAGGAACAGCTCGCGCTGGCTTGCCGCATCGCCGGCCGCAACCTCGGGGAAGCCATCTGGCAGCGCCATCTCGAACGCGTGCCGTACCGGCTCTCCTGCCCGCCCAACGGCCTGCCTCCCGAGTGGATGGCCGACGCCGACCGCATTGCCGGCAACGGTGACGTCGCGCGGGCCACGGCGCTTTATGAAGCGGCGCGCAAGATCGACCCGTCCCTCAAGATCGATCCGAAGGCGCGCGCGACCCAACAGGCGGTGGAGGCCGAATTATCGGAAGCGCGCTCGCTCGCGCGCCGGGGCGAGAAGGACGCGGCGCTCGCGGCCTATGCCGCCGCACGGCGCTTTGACCCGGCCGCGGCATCGGACCCCGCGGCGGAGATGGCGCGGCTGGCCAAGGCGCAGGCGCTGGTCGCGGAAGCCGGCAAGGCCGCCGCTGCCGGCAACGTGGAGCCCGCGGTCGCCCTGTACCTGCAGGCTCGCGCGCTGGACGACAGCCTCGACATCGATCCCGTCGTCACCGCCAGGAAGCTGGCGGCGCCGCGCTTCGTCAAGCAGGGCGACGCCCTCGCGCAGGAGGGCCGTTTGGAGGAAGCCGTGGCCGCTTTCCAGCGCGCCGTCGCCTTCGGCGTGGAGAGCGATCTCGATCCGCAGGGCCGCGCCAACAACCTGCGCGCGCACGTACTGGCCGCCCAGGCAGAAAAACTGGGCGGCCAGGGCGATCAGCAAGGCGCCACCCGCATGTATGAGGAAGCGATGGCGCTCGACCCTTCCCTGCGCATCGACCCGGTGGCCGCGGGCCGCAAGAGCGTTGTGGCGTACTACATCGAGCAAGCCGGGCAACTGGCCGGCAAGCGGGAGATTGCCGAGGCGGCCGCGATGTATCGCCATGTGCGGGAGCTGGACCCGGCCGCGACGCTGCCCGCGTATCAACTGAACGAACTGTGCTGGCAGGGCGGGCAGCAAAACCTGGCGCGCGAGGTGCTCGATATGTGCGATCTGGCTGTGCTGGCCCAGCCCGGCGACGGCGGCTACCGCGACAGCCGAGGCGTGGTGCGCGCGCTGCTGAACGATCGGCGCGGGGCGATCGATGATTTCACCGCCTATCTTGGCTGGGCGTCGTCCGGTGGCCGGCCCGGCGCGGAGGTGGAGTCGCGGCGGCGCTGGATCGCGTTCCTGCAGCGCGGCGGACAGGTGAAGAACTTCCAGCAGCTCGAAGCCATGGGGGCGAAGTAGCCGGGTGCCGGTGCCGTGGCGCACTGGCGACCGTAACAAGCGCCCTGCGATGGCAACGCGAGCGCCCGTTCGCCCGGCGGCCCGCGACGACGACGTCTATCGCGGAATGCCGGGCCGCCGCTCGCGGCAATCCGCTTCAGCCGTTGCGGAACAGGAAGCTATAGGCGTTCAGCGCCGGCGCGCCGCCAAGGTGGGCGTAGAGCACCTTGGAGCCCGCCGGAAACTCGCCCCGGCGCACCATATCGATCATCCCGTGCATCGATTTACCCTCGTATACGGGGTCCGTCATCATGCCTTCGTACCGGGCGCTGAGGCGGATGGCTTCGAGCGTTCCCTCCGACGGCAAGCCGTATTCGGGCCCGCCGTAACGCGTATCCAGCACCACGTCGGCATCGGTAATGTTGCGGCCGAGGTCCACCAGCTCGGCCGTGTTCTTGGCGATGCGCAGGATCTGCGCGCGCGTCTGCTCCGGCTTGGCCGATGCATCGATGCCGATCACGCGATCCGCGCGGCCATCCGCGGCAAATCCCACCACCATACCGGCCTGCGTGCTGCCGGTCACCGAGCACACCACGATGTAGTCGAAGCGGAAGCCGAGTTCAGCCTCCTGCGCGCGGACTTCCTCGGCAAAGCCGACGAAACCGAGCCCGCCGAGCGGATGCTCCGAGCAACCGGCGGGGATCGGATAGGGTTTGCCGCCCTCCTTTCGCACGCTTTCCATCGCCTCTTCCCAGCTCTTGCGGATGCCGATGTCAAAGCCGTCGCTGACCAGGCGCACATCGGCGCCCATCATGCGCGACATCTGGATATTGCCGACGCGGTCGTACACCGCATCGGAGTAGTTCACCCAGTTTTCCTGCACCAGCACGCACTTCAGGCCGAGATGCGCAGCCACGGCGGCCACCTGGCGCGTCTGGTTGGACTGGATGCCGCCGATGGAGACCAGCGTGTCGCAGCCCTGCGCCAGGGCATCAGGAATGAGGTATTCGAGCTTGCGGGTCTTGTTCCCGCCGAAGGCCAGGCCGCTGTTGCAGTCTTCGCGCTTGGCGTAGAGCTCGACCTTGCCGCCCAGATGTGCGGAGAGGCGCTTCAGCGGCTGGATGGGCGTGGGCCCGAAGGTCAGGGCATGGCGGGAAAAGCGCTTGAGGTTCATGTCGGCGACTCCAGGGTTGGGGCGGGGGTTTCAGGCATCCAGACATCGAGGGGGGCGAAGCACACGGGCATCCGGTGCATCCCTTTCATCCACGCTGTGATGGCCTCAATCGTATGAAAAAACGCACGAAACGTGCTTGCAAAAAGCTCGGCTTTTACACAGCATTAGAAAGTTTCAACGCGATTTCTACGATCTATATTTTCCAAGATTCATCATGGACGAAACAAAATTAGGCACCAAAACGGAGCACGCGGCACCAGCAGCGGAAGCCCTCGATCGCACCGACAAGGCGATCCTGCGCGCGCTCCAGCAAGATGCCTCGATCTCGAACGTGGCGCTGGCCGCGAAAGTCAACCTGAGCCCGCCCGCCTGCCTGCGGCGGGTGGAAAGGCTGAAGGAAATGGGCCTGATCCGCGGCATCGTGGCACTGCTGAATCCCGCCGCGCTCGATGCCGGCATGCTGGTGATGATCGGCGTGGTGCTGGACCGTTCCACGCCGGAGTCTTTCGCCCAGTTCGAGAAAGCCGCTCAGCAGGTATCGGGCTGCATGGAGTGCCACGTGGTGACGGGCGAATTCGACTATTTCATGTTGCTGCGCACCAAGGACAGCGAGAGCTTCAATCGCCTCCATGCCGAGCAACTGCTGTATCTGCCGGGTGTGCGGCAGATACGCTCGTTCATGGTCCTCAAGCAGGTCTTGTCGACCACGCAATTTCCGATCTGAGTCGCGCATCGACGCCCGCGCGTGATTGCGATGCAAGCCTGACGATCCACCGGGTCTGGCATCTGCCTGAACCCGGGCCGTTCCAGTTCGCGGAACATCCATGAAGATCCCGTCCCCTCGCCCAGAATCGATGCAGGCCACCCGGCCTGTCTGACGATAGCGAGGAGACAACAATGACGGAGCACATGCGAAGCGCGGCCACACGCGCATGGCGGGGCGTGTATTGGCTGCTATGCATCCTGGTATGCGCAGCGGCCACGGCTGCCCACGCCGAGTACCCGGACCGGCCCATCCGGCTGGTGGTGGGATTTCCGCCCGGCGGTGGTGGCGACCTCTACGGCCGGCTGATCGCCGAACAACTTTCGCGCAAGCTGGGCCAGCCAGTGGTCGTGGAAAACAAGGGTGGTGCCGGGGGCATGATGGCGGCCGAACAGGTGGCGCGCAGCAAGCCTGATGGCTACACGCTGCTGATGGGCATGAGCAGCAACATGTCGCTGGCGGCGGCCATCCGCGGCAAGGACTTGCCTTACAAGGTGCCCGAGGACTTCGTCGCCGTCGGCATGCTGGTTCAGGCGCCGCACGGGCTGTTCGCGGCGGCGGATAGCTACCCGAACGCGGCGGCCGCGTTCACCGCCGCCCGAGCGCGTCAACTCAGCTATGGCTCGTCGGGGCCCGGCAGCGTCGGCTACGTGACCATGGAAATGGTCAAGGCGAAGGCTGGCGTCGACATCTCGCCGATCCCCTATCGCGGCTCCGGCCCCGCCATCACGGACCTCCTCGGCGGCCACACCGACCTGTTCTTTGCCACGGCACCTCCGATCATGGGCCAGGTGAAGGCCGGCAAGCTCAGGCTGCTGGCATTGACCGGAGAACAGCGCACGCCTGCCTTTCCTGAAGTGCCGACCTTTCGCGAGATCGGCATCGACGTGACCGTGACGCAGTGGTACGGCCTGGTGGCGCCGGCAGGCACCCCCGACGCGATCGTGCAGCGCCTGTCGCGCGCCGTGTCCGAAGGGCTGCGCAATGCCGACCTGCGCCGCATCGTCCGGCAGGATGGCGCGCTCGAAGTCGACATGCCGACCGACAAGTTCCGCCAGTACATCGTCGATGACATCGCGCGCTATCGCGCCGGCATCAGCGACAAGCTGCTGAAGACGATGGAGGTGAAATGAACGCCGCCCCCAAAACGCACACGCAACTCCCGGCGCTGACCCGTGAACTGGTTGCCCACAGCCTGGGCATCGCGGCCCGCCCGCTGCCGCCGGATCTTGCGCGGATCGCCCGGCACAGCCTGCTCGACTGGTTTGCGGTGGCGCATGCCGCGTGGCAGGAGCCGCCCGTCCGCATCCTGCTGGCCGAAGTGCGCGAGGAAGGCGCGCTGCCATGCGCCACGCTGCTCGACGGATCGAAGGTCAGCGCGGTGCAGGCCGCGCTGGTCAACGGCACGGCGTCACACGTGCTCGATTTCGATGATGCGCATCTGCAGTCGCGCGTGCATCCCTCCGTGCCGCTGTGGCCAGCCATCCTGGCGCAGGCGGAATCCGGCCGGCACAGCCGCCGCGAAGCGCTGGCAGCCTTTGCGGCAGGGGTCGAGTTGCAGAGTCGCGTGGCGTCATGGATGGGCGAGGATCACTACCGGCGCGGCTGGCACAACACCGCCACGCTCGGCATGTTGGGCGCCACCGTCGCCGTGGCGTCGCTGCTCCGTCTCGACGTCAGCCAGACCGCGCATGCGCTGGGCATCGCGGCCACGCAGGCCGGCGGCATGCGCGCGCTGTTCGGCACCATGTGCAAGCCGTTGCACGCCGGGCAGGCGGCCGCGATGGGCCTGCGCGCCGCCCGGCTGGCCGCGCGCGGATTCACGGCGGTGCCTGACATTCTCGAACGCGAACAGGGCTTCGGGGCGCTGTATGCGGGCGTCCGGGATACCGCGAGCATCTGGCATGACGCGTCGATTTCGCGCTTGCACGGCATCGTCTACAAGTACCACGCCTCGTGCTACGGCACGCAGGCGCCCATCGAGGCCTGCGTGCAGCTACGCCACGAACACGGATTCGCCGCCGCCGACATCGCCACCGTGGAGGTGGTGATCGAGCAGCAGTACCTCGATGTCTGCTGCATTCCCGAGCCGCGGACGCCGTCGGAAGCCAAATTCAGCATCGCGCATATGGCTGCGCTGGCGCTGTCGGGCCGCAGCACTGTCGCGGCGGAGAGTTTTACCGCCGCGCTCGATGATCCCGCGCTTGCCGCGCTGCGCGGCCGCATCCGCGTGCATGGCGATGCCGCAATGCCACGCGCCAATGCGCAGGTGACGGTGACCCTGGCTAACGGTGTCGCCCATGTCAGTCACAGCGACGCCAGCCGACCCGAGACCGATCTCGGCCGGCAGGAGGCGCGCATCGCCAACAAGGCCCGCGCGCTGCTGCTGCCGGGCCTGGGTGCGGAACGTACCGAAGCCTTGATTGCGACCGTACTGGCGTCTGACGGCATCGATGACGTGGCCAGCTACTTCGCGCCGCTTCGCCAATAAGGAGTCAATACGAAAAAAGCGGGTGCCGGAATCTTCCCCGGCACCCGCAGAACACCAACAACGTAGGCTGCGAAATCAACCCCTCGCGCCCTTCACTACCCGATCGACGAACACCCCGGCCATTCCCGTATAGGCGTGCGGGTCGAGCATCCGGTCGATCGTTTGCGCGTCGATCTCCCCCGCGACCTTCGGATTGGCAAGCAACGCCTCGCGGAAATCCCCGCCGCGCTCGAACACGTCCATGCACACCTCGTAGACGATCTCGTGCGCTTCCTGGCGTCCCAGACGATCGCCAAGGCCCATCATGACGGCCTCCGACATCAGCAGCCCGCGCTGGATGAACAGGTTCCTTTCCATATTGGCGGGGCGCACGGTCAGATTGGCGCATACGTAGCCCAGCTTGACGGCCGCCGCATCGCACATGCAGCACAGGCGCGAGATAAATTCGCGTTCCGTCTGCAGCACGATCTTGTCGCGCTCGTGTTCGGCCATGATCGATTCCAGCGCCATCGGCGCCGTATTCCGCACCAGACGAGCCAGCGCAACCACGGTCTCGCAGGTCGGCGGATTGCGCTTGTGGGGCATGGTGCTGCTGCCCACCTTGCCCATCGCGAACGGCTCTTCCAGCTCGGCGGTCTCAGTCTTCTGCAAGCTGTACACCTCGTGCGCGATCTTGCCGATGGTGCCGGTGCAGATTGCCAGCACACAGGCCAGCTCGGCGATGCTATCGCGCGAGACGTGCCAGTGAATGCGCGGGCAACCCAGCCCGAGGTCCTCGAACAGCGCCTCCTGCACCGCGATGCCCTTATCGCCGAGCGCCGCCAGCGTGCCGACGGCGCCGGAGAACTGCCCCACCAGCACGCGACGCTTCATTTCCGCGAAGCGCTCCATGTTCCGGCGCATTTCCTCCACCCACACCGCGGCCTTGAAGCCGAACGTGATCGGCAATGCCTGCTGGCCGTGGCTGCGTGCGACCATGGTCAGGTCGCGATGCGTCTCCGCCAGGTTGACGAGGTGCGTCTGGAGATCCGCATAGCGCTTGCCGATGACGTCGAGCGCGTCGCGCACCTGGAGCATGGTGCCGGTGTCGATGATGTCCTGCGTGGTGGCGCCCCAGTGGATGTATTCGGCGGCGTCACCGCTGCATACCTTCTTCATCGCGCGCAGCAGCGGCACGATCGGATGGCTGGTGCGGTCCATCTCGCGCTTCAGGTCGGGCAGGTCGATCAGTTCCGCCCGCGCCTTGGCACAGATCTCGTCGGCGGCGTGCTGGGGAATGATGCCAAGGCGCGCCTGCACCCTGGCAAGCGCGGCTTCCACATCGAGCCACCGTTGCACCGTTTGTTCATCGCTGAAAATCTCGCGCATCTGCGCAGTACTGAACTGGTCGCGGAACAGGGCGCTGTCGACCACATAGGCTGCCATGATTGTCTCCTCCTTGTTGATGCCGGCAGTCCGCCGGGTCAGGCTGCTTTGGCGGCTTCCTTGAGCTGGCCGACGGCTTCCATCGCCCGCAGCGAATAGACGTAGGCCGCGCCGGCGTTCAGTGCGATGGCGGTGCCGAGCGCATCGCTGATCTCGCTCTCCGTGGCGCCGGCCTTGACCGCCGCCGCCGCATGCGACGAGATGCAGCCGTCGCAGCGCGTGGTGACGGCCACGGCCAGCGCGATCAGTTCGCGCGTCTTGGCATCGAGCGCCCCGTTCGAGCCCTGTGCCGCAGCGAGGTTGCGGTAGGCTTCGAGCATCTTCGGATTGGTGTTGCCGAGGCGGTTGTAGGAACGCTTCAACGTGTTCAGCAGATCGGGCCAGTTCATGAACATGGACATGCGGGTTCTCCTTGGTGATGGCGGAAAGGTGGATGCGTGGATGCTTATTCGACCTTGACGTTGCCGGTCTTCACGACCTGGCGCCAGCGAGCGATGTCGTCGGCCAGGAAGCGCTTGAAGTAATCGGGTGAATCCGCCATCGTTTCCGCGCCTTCCGTCTGCATGCGTTCGCGGAACGCCGGATCGGCCACGGCCTTGTTGATGGCGGCATTGAGCCGGTTGACGATCTGCGGCGGCGTACCGGCCGGGGCCAGGACACCGTACCAGGCCGCCATGGTCATGTGGGGCATGCCGGCCTCCGCCATGGTCGGCACGTTGGGCATCAATGGCGAGCGCTTCGCGCTGGTAATGGCCAGCACACGCATACGGTTGTTGGATTTCACGGCCATTACCGACGGGATGTTGATGAAGGTGTACTGCACCTCACCGCTCAGGATGGCGACGATCGACGGGGCCGATCCCTTGTAGGGCACGTGGCTGGCCTGGATACCAGTCTCCTGCCTGAACAGCTCCCCGCCGAGATGCTGGGAACTGCCGGCACCCGATGACGAGAAATTCACGCCCTGGGCACCCTTCTTCGCGTAGGCCACGAATTCGTCGACGGTGCTCACGCCGAGCGACGCCGGCACCACCATCAGGTTCGGACTCTGCGCGAACACCGCCACGGGCGCAAAGCTCTTCACCGGGTCGTAGTCGAGCTTGTTGTAGAGACTGATATTCACCGCCAGCGCGCTGGAACTCAGGAACAGCGTATAGCCGTCCGCCGGGGATCGCGCCACATAGCTCGCCGCGATGTTCTGGCCCGCGCCCGGCTTGTTTTCCACGACGACGGGTTGACCCAGTGCCACGCCGATATGCTGGCCGATCAGACGCGCCATGATGTCCGTGCCGCCACCGGGCGCGTAACCCACCACGAGGTGAATCGGCTTGGATGGATAGGCGGCCTCGCCTTGTGCGCGGGCGCCCGTCGCGGCCCAACCGGACATGACGATGGCCGCGGCAGCTGCCATACACGGGATGCTGTGGTTCATCTTGTGTCTCCTCCTTTTTTTGTCGCGCCGGCTGCGCCGGACGCTAGCGGGTGCCTGTGGACCGTCGCGCCTGCGCTTGCCGTTGCACGTAGGCCGTCAGCCGCTGCTGCAAGCCGACTCGCGCGGCCGACCGCACCAGCGCCGCCAGGTCGCGTGCGTCATCGACGTCGGCATTGCCATCGATGGCGTCCTCGATGGCGTGCGCAGTGAAGTCATCAAGCAGGCTGCTTGTGCCATTGGCAGCAGGCTCCGGCAACACAGCCTGCACGGCTTCCACGCGCGCCGTGGCCAGCCCGGCCGCGATGGCCTCGGTATCGCTGATCACGCACGCGCTTTCGATCCATGACCGCGCACGCTGTGCGCCGACACATGCGGCAAGCCTGCGGCTGCCCAACACCAGCCCGAAGCCGCGCGCGCCCGGAAAGGCGAAGCTTGCCCCGGCTACCGCGATCCGTTGCGCACACGCGGTAAAGAGATCGGCGCCGGCACCCATGACACGGCCCTGCGCCACGGCCATCGTGGGGAACGGTGCGCGCGCCACGCGCTGCAACAGCAGTTCAATGCGCGTGAAGCGCATCAGCAGGCTGTCGTCGGTTTCGGCCTCCAGGCCGGATAGGTCGAATCCCGTGCAGAAGTGGCGTCCGGCACCGTCGATGACGACCCGGGCCGGCATGCGTGCCGCGCAGGCGTCCAGTGCCACGTCGAGCGCGTCCACCAGTTCGCGGGACAGCGCGTTGCCCTGTTCCGGCCGGTTCAGGGTCAGGTGGCACACCTCCCCTTCCCAGCGCTGCAACAATGGGGACGCGTTCATGCGGGGGCCTTCTCCACGTTGGCGTAGCCGGAGATGAACGTCTTGATGGCGCCAGTCACCGGATCGAACACATGCCGCGACTGCTTGCCAATATCCGTGCCGTACACATGAATGCTGATCGACACGCGGTCCTCATACGCATTGCGCACCACGTGGATATCGCCAATCGTTGGCGAGACGAACGCCACATCGCCCGGCTCGAGCCGTTCGGGCTCGCCTGCCTCGATCATTCCCGCCTCCCCTTGCCGGTAGGCCTGCCCCACTTCGGCGCCGCGCAACATGCCGATGGCTCCCCAGGTGCAATGGTCGTGAATCGGCGTCTTCTGGCCCGGACCCCACACAAAGCTCACCACGCTGTAACGGTCCCGCGGGTCCGCGTGCAGCAGGTATTGCCGGTAGTACTCCGGATGCGGCACGGTGAATTGCGGCGCCAGCCAGTCGTCCCGCGCCACCAGTTCGCCCAGCGCTTGCCCCACCCTTTCAAGCGTTGCAGCTTCGGCTTGATGGGTATCGGCGACGATGGCGTCCATCCTGGAGATGAAGCGCGCCAGGGCCTGACTATCCGCAGTGGATACGTTTTTCATGGTTTACCCCAGGTGATTGACTTGAGCGGCGTTGCCGACGGCTTCACGCACGGATTCCGAATGCGCGCCCAGCGCAGGCGGTGCGCTGCGCACCGGCACCCCTTGCCCATCGATGCGCACGGGCGACGAGAACGTGCGCGTCTGCGTGCCGCCCGGCAGTTCGATATCGCGAATCCAGCCCATGTGATCGACTTGTGGATCTTCCAGCGCGCGGGCGTAGTCGTTGATGCGCGAGTGAGGCACGCCGGCTTCGCGAAACACGGCGATCCAGTGATCGACCGGCTGGTGAACAAAGACCTCCTCCAGCAGCGCCTTCAGTTCTACCTGATGGCGCGCGCGCAGCGTCGGCGACAGAAAGCGGGGGTCGTCGGCCAGCGGCGCCATCCCCACCGCGCCCAGCACGGCGCGCCAGAGGCTGTCGTTGCCGGCGGCAATGGCGAAGTAGCCGTCCGCGGCCCGATACGCCTGGTATGGCGCATTGCGCGGATGCGCGGAACCGAGCTTGCCCGGGCTGCGGCCCGTGCCAAAGTATTCGCTGGTTTGCAGCGCGCCGATCGCCAGCGTGCAACCGAACATCGGCACGTCGAGATGGACGCCGCGCCCACGCGCGCGGGCCTGCAGCAGCGCACTGGCAATCGAGAACGCCCCATAAAGGCCCGACGCGAAATCCGACACCGGCACGCCACACTTGACGGGGGCATCGGAGTCGCCCGTGACGCTCATCACGCCTGCGGCCGCCTGGATCGTCAGGTCGAAACCGCCCTCCCCGGCACGCGGTCCGGACTGGCCGTAGGCGGAGATCGAGCAATACACCAGCGCCGGGTGTAGCGCGCGCAGCTGTTCGTACCCCAGGCCCAGCCGATCCATCACGCCAGGGCGGTTGTTCTCGATCACCACGTCCGACTGCGCGCACAGCGCGAGGGCCACGTCGAGGTCCTCCGGGCGCTTGAGGTCCAGCACGACCGAGCGCTTGTTCCGGTTCAGCGATGCGAAGTTCTCGCTGAATCCCGCCGTGATCGGCGGCCAGCTGCGCAGCGTATCGCCACCGGGTGGTTCGATCTTGATCACGTCGGCGCCCATGTCGGCCAGCAGCATGGCGCAGAACGGGCCTGCAGCCACCGTGCAGAACTCCAGCACGCGGATGCCGGCGAGGGGCAAGTCTTCGGTTCGGATATCGGTCATTGTGGTGTCGTGTGTCGTCGACTGGATGCGTGACTGGATGCGTGACTTCAGGACCGAGTCTAGGACCGTTCCTCATTTCGACGGGGGTGTTCTAAACTGTGGAACAGTTGCCCGGGCCATCCCGGGCGTCAGATGCTCCGAGCCATGAACAACACGCTGATCAAAGGTCTCCACCTGCTCGACATCATGGCGCGCCATGGCAAGCCGATTGGCGTGAGCGAGCTGGCAAACATGGCGAGCATGCCCAAGAGCGGCGCGCATCGGCTGCTGCAGGCGCTGGTGGACGAGCACTACGTGGTACGTGTGCCGCCGGCGAGCTACACCGTATCGATCAAGCTGTGGGAACTGGGGTCGGCGGCGCTGTGGAGCTTCGACTTGCGCCGCCACGCGGATGCACTGATGGAGGCGCTGATGCAGTCCACCGGGGAGTCAGTGCACCTTTCCGTGCTGGATGGGCGGGAAGTCGTCTACGTGCACAAGGTGGAATGCCCGAATCCGATTCGCGCCTACAGCCAGATTGGTGGCCGCGCGCAGGCGCATTGCGTGGCCACCGGCAAGGCCATGCTGGCCTTCAGGAATCCGCAATGGCTGGCCGAGATCGCCCAGGATCTCAGCGCCGCCACGGCCCGCACGATCACGGACCCTGAAGCGTTCCTGCATGAAATGCAACGTATCCGCCGCATGGGCCATGCCATCAACCGTGGCGAATGGCGCCCCGCCGTCAATGGCCTGGCGGCACCCATCTTCGACGGCACGGGCGCCGTCATCGCCGCACTCGGTATTTCGGGCCCGGACACCCGGCTGCGGCCGGCACGCCTGCGCGACCTGGCCGGCCCCGTCCGCGAAGCGGCCGAGCAGCTTTCGACCGGCCTCGGCGAGATCGGCCCGCACGCATCGCTGCTACGCGTCACCAATCACTGGGGCGCGTTGCGGTAGGGGGAGATTGGGGGGCTGCATTTGGGGCGTGAAGGCACGCATCGGGCAGGATTCGGTGACGTAAACCGGGATCTCGCCAGTGCAAGGAACGGAGTTTTGCAGATTGATTGCGATAAGGCCGGATATCGCAAATCCGCCCTATCGAACCTCCGCCAGATCACTCGCGCATCCGCAACAGATCCGCGTAAGAGACCAGCTTATGTTTCTCATTGGCAAGCGTCTTTCGCTTGGACGCCGAGCGGGTTGGTTGGCCGTGCTCGAACTTGGCGGCGGCGCGTGCGTCCTCCCGCGCGTGGGCCTGCGCGGCCCTGGCTTCCGCCTTCAGGCGTTCAGCTTCCAGCCGCGCAGCAGCGCGTTCCTCTCGGGCAACATCCTGCGCGACCGACATGATTTCGGCTCTTAGTAGATCGCGCCTTTGCCTGGCAGCGGCACGGGCAGCCTGCAGTTGCTCTTTCCTCTGGCGCAGCCAGTCTTTGCCGTTGACCGGCGCAGGCCTGGCCTCCGGCGGCACGCTCAGGCGCAAAGCCCTGCTGATTGAAACTCTCTCGGTCCGCAGCGTGCGCCGCGTTTCCTGCTCCGCATCAGTCACGTTGCATCACTTTCCCAGAACTGCATAGGTGCGCCCCATGCATCACCCGTTGAAGTCCATGAATTCATCTCGCCAACCTTACCATGGGACTCCATCTCGGGCTTGAGTGAAGGCGGCCAGACACCGGCATACTCGTTGACCGGTTGAATCCGCAGCCCATCATCGCCCTGATTCCTTATGTTTCGACGCCATCCGCTCCTGCTGGTTGGGGGGCATCGGATCGTAGTGGCTGATCTGGATGCTGTAGTTGCCGTGTCCGCCAGCGATCGCGTTCAAACGCGATTGATAGTCGTTGAGTTCGGACAATGGGACCTTTCCAACAATGACCACGGCGTTGCCGGCGGCCGTGCGTGTGCCGTGAACCTGCCCGCGCTTGGCGGACAGGTCGCCGATGATGTCACCCATTGATGCTTCAGGCGTCATCACCTCAATGTCGACGATAGGCTCAAGCAGGATGGGTTGGGCTTTGAGCACCGCATCGATGAAGGCCTTGCGCCCGGCGGAGACGAATGCCACTTCCTTGGAGTCGACTGGGTGGCTCTTGCCGTCGAAGATGGTGACGCGTACGTCCTGCATCGGGAAGCCAGCCAGCGGTCCGCTGTCGATGACCTGCAGGATGCCCTTTTCGACGGCGGGCATGAACTGGCCTGGGATGGCGCCGCCCTTGACGGCATCGACGAACTCGAAACCTGTGCCTCGCGGCAATGGCTCGACGCGCAGCATCACTTCGCCGAATTGCCCGGCGCCCCCGGTTTGCTTCTTGTGGCGACAATGCCCCTCGGCCCTGGCGCCGATGGTTTCCCGATAGGCGATCGTCGGCGGCCGTGTCACGACCTCTAGCTTGTACTGGTCGGAGAGTCGCTCCAGCATGAGGCGCAGGTGCAACTCGCCCAGGCCCCGAACCACCGTCTCGTTGGTGCCGGGCGGGTGTTCGATGCGCAGGCACGGATCTTCCGCACTCAGCTTTTGCAGAGTCTCCCAGAGGCGCTGCTCGTTGCCTCGGCGCGCAGGCTCGATCGCCAAACCATAGATGGGCGTGGGGAAGTGGAGCGGAGTCAGGTGGATGTTGCCGTCCTCGGGGGCGTCGTGCAGCACGGCGTCAAAACCGATCTCGTCGACCTTGGCCGTGGCGCAGATATCGCCGGGCCCGGCTTGCGGGACGTCCACATGCTCCTTGCCCTGCAGCATCATGAGATGAGCGACCCGGAATGGCTGGCGCCGGTCACCGATATAAAGCTGGCTATCGCGCTTGATAGTGCCCTGATGGATGCGAAACACGGCCATCTTGCCGATGTAAGGGTCCATGACAATCTTGAAGGCATGGGCCAGTACATGCCCGTCCGCAACCGGTTCGGCGCGCACGACTTCCTTGCGGCCGCCAGCGTCCCGATAGAAGAGCGGCGGATTGCCCTCCAACGGAGTGGGCAGGAGCCGGACGAACACGTCGAGCAATTCCGCGATGCCGGTGCCATTGACCGCTGACGTGAAGCAGATCGGCACCAGATGACCTTCGCGCAGCGCCCGTTCGAAGGGCTCGTGCAACTGCTCGGGGTTGATGGCCTCGCCTTGCTCCAGGTAAAGCTCCATCAGGGCGGGGTCGATCTCGACCACTTGATCGACCAGCGCATTGTGCGCGGCCGCAACAGACAGGAAATCGGCGTCGCCAACAGGGTTGAAAAAGCAATCCACCACCTCGCGGCTGCCTTGCGCCGGCAGATTGATGGGAAGGCATCCCTTGCCGAAGGTCGCCTGGATTTGCGTCAGAAGCCCCGGAAGGTCGACCTTTTCGCCATCAATACCGTTCACGATGATCATTCTGCAGAGCTTGCGTTCCTCCGCCCACGCCATCATGCGCCGGGTGGTCATTTCGATGCCGGTCTGTGCATTGATGACGATGGCGGCCGTCTCTACAGCGGGCAGAGCACTGATCGACAGCCCTGAAAAATCCGGATACCCGGGCGTATCCAGCAGGTAGATACGCGTGTCCCTATAGTGCAGATGGGCGACGGCAGAGTTCAGCGAGTGGTGATACTTGCGCTCGAACGGGTCGAAATCGCAGACCGTGGTGCCGCGCTCCACGCTGCCGGGCGCGTGTATCGCGCCGCCCTGGTGCAGCAGCGCTTCGACAAGCGATGTCTTGCCGCATCCGGCATGCCCGACCAGGGCGACGGTGCGGATGGCGTCGGGACTGTACCGCATGGTCACCCTCGTCCAGTGGTGGATGTTGGGCCATTATTGGCGAAAACGGACCTGTGTGCCATACGGGGTGATCGTCCCATTGGTCGTTACGCCTCCCCCTGCGTTGGACGACGCACTGAACTCTCGGCAGGTTAAGGGGCGACGCACGCGTCCGGCAGGGACCGGGCGATAGTGTTGAAAACTCACTGGCAGCCGGCCGGACAGCTGCTCCGCTCGCTGGCACCACGCCCGCTGGCAGGGACTTCGTGCGTGCCTTTCATCACACCAGCACGTCAGGGTAAATACTGACTCCATCGGACTTGGCCTGCATACGCTGTTCGCTCTACTATTTATCAACCGATCATTGATCAATCGATAATTTGAAGGAGGCAGCGATGGCGATCACCAAGCTCGCACACTATTCGATCCGCACGACGGATCTCGAACGGTCGTGCGCATTCTATGAACGCATTCTGGGTTTCCGGCGGGGATACCGCCCGCCTTTCGACTTCCCGGGGGTGTGGCTCTATATGGGCGACGACGAGAGGGACTTCGGCACCGTGCACATCATTGGCATCGATCCGAACACTTCCGCGGGCCTCGCCGCTTATCTGGGCGACAAGGCGCTGCCGCAGACCGGAACGGGCACGGTCGACCATATCGCCTTCCTGGCGACGGGCGTCGCCGAGATGTGGGAAACGCTGCGTGCCGAAGGCATTGCCTGGCGCGATCGCACCGTACCCAGCCTGGGCTTGCACCAGGTGTTCATCGAAGATCCGTCCGGCGTCACCATCGAACTCAACTACCCCGCTGAAGAAGTGGCAGGCCTGACGCTGCCGCAACGCTCACAAGCCAAGTCGGGAGCCATGGCATGAGTCCCGCACAACCCTCTGCACGCAAGGCAATCATCATCGGCGGCTCCGTCGGCGGGCTGTTTGCCGCGAACCTCCTCTCTCGCAGCGGCTGGGAGGTCGAGATCTTCGAGCGCACGCCTGAAGCACTCACCGGGCGAGGCGCCGGCATTGTCACGCATCCGGAACTGTTCGAGGCGCTCGCCGCCGCGGGCGTGACCGTGGACGACAGCATCGGCGTCTCCGTCAATACCCGGGTCACGCTGGCCCGCGACGGCAGTGCTGATTCCGATCGCGAACTGCCGCAGACCCTAACCGCCTGGGGAAAAATGTACGAGGTGCTGGGCAACGCATTTCCTGGTGGCTATCGCACCGGCGCTCACGTGACAGCAGTCGCTTCGTACGGTGACCATGCCGAGATCACGCTTCAGGACGGCTCGATACACTCTGCTGACATGATGATTGCTGCCGACGGTTTCCGATCCGCCGTGCGGGAACAGTTGCTACCGTCAGCACAGCTCGAGTACGCGGGCTATATCGCCTGGCGCGGCCTGGTCGATGAAGCCGACCTCACGTCAGCCACGCACGCCGCGGTTTTCGACAAGTTCGCGTTCTGCCTGCCACCGCGCGAGCAGATTCTCGGCTACCCGGTCGCGGGCGACCGCAACAGCACAGCGCCCGGCCATCGGCGCTTCAATTTCGTCTGGTATCGCGCGACGGGCGAGCGCGAACTCGCCAACCTGCTGACCGATGCGAATGGCAAATGCTGGTCCACTGGCATTCCTCCGGGGTTGATCCGCCCTGACGTCATTGCCGACATGGAGAGTGCGGCTGCCGACCTGTTGGCGCCGCAATTCGCTGAAATCGTGGCCCGTACAGCCCAGCCCTTGTTCCAACCGATCTACGACCTGACCGTCTCGCGTATGGCGTTTGGCCGGATTGCGCTGCTTGGCGACGCCGCCTTTGTGGCACGACCGCATTGCGGCATGGGCGTAACCAAAGCCGCCGGTGACGCCATGGCACTAGTGCGAGCGCTGTCGGCATCCCCCGCCATTGAAGCCGGGCTGGAAGCATATAGCGCCGAGCGTGTGCAGGTTGGCCAGGCCATTGTCGAGCATGCCCGCCATCTGGGTGCCTATATGCAGGCGCAGCTGAAAAGCGACGAAGACCGCGCGATGGCCGAGCGCTATCGCACGCCGGAAGCTGTCATGCGGGAAACCGCCGTGTCGCGCCGGTTCTGAAATTCCTGGATCAGAACACTAGGAGACAACCCATGCCTCAAGCCGCCCCCCAACCTGTACCGGACGCCGTGTCATACGGCGCTCATATCGATGTCGAAGGTATCGATGCACCGTTGGTACCGCACCCTATGCTTTGCCGCTCCGACTTCGAGCAACTGCACCGCACACGCCGGCGGTTCTCGTGGTCGCTGACTGCCGCCATGCTGCTGGTCTACTTCGGGTTCATCCTGACGCTGGCCTTCCGTCCCGACCTGCTCGCCCTGCGACTTGTGGCAGGCCAGCCTATGAGCGTTGGCATTCCAATCGGCTTCGGCATGTTCGCGTTTACCTTCGCGCTTGTAGCCGTCTATGTGTATCGCACCAACACGGTCTACGACCGGATGATCGCGGACATCCGCAACGGAGAACCATCATGAGCCGCATCCTGGCAGCTATCGCCGTGCTTGCGGCAACTTCTCCCGCCATGGCCGCCACGCCTCCCGTGGGCCAGGGATTGAATGGCATCGCGATTGCGATGTTCGTGGTCTTCGTGATCGCTACCCTGGCCATCACGCGATGGGCGGCACGTCGCAACAACAGCGTGGCCGATCACTACGCCGCCGGCGGCAAGATCACGGCCATGCAAAATGGCTGGGCCATCGCCGGCGACTATATGTCCGCGGCATCCTTGCTGGGCATCTCGGCGCTGGTGTTTACGAGCGGCTATGACGGCCTGATCTACTCGATCGGCTTCCTGGCAAGCTGGCCCATCATCCTGTTCCTGATTGCCGAGCCGTTGCGCAACCTTGGACGCTACACGCTGGCCGATGTGCTGTCGTACCGGCTGCGGCAGCGGCCGATCCGCGCCTTCTCCGCGTCGAGTTCCATCGTCATCGTGCTGCTGTACCTGGTCTCGCAGATGGTCGGCGCGGGCAAGCTCGTGGAACTGCTGTTCGGGTTCAACTACACCTCGGCCGTGGTGCTCGTGGGCGTGCTGATGGTGGTGTACGTGTTCTTTGGCGGCATGCTGGCCACGACGTGGATCCAGATCATCAAGGCCGTCATGCTGCTGGCGGGCTGTGCGTTCATGGCCTTCATGGTGCTGAGTCGCTTCGGTTTCAGCCTGAACAGCCTGTTCGAGCACGCCATCGCGGCACACGGCAAGCAGGAAGCGATCATGCGCCCGGGTGGCCTCGTGTCCGACCCGGTCTCGGCGGTCTCGCTCGGGCTCGCGCTGATCTTTGGCACGGCCGGTCTGCCTCACATCCTGATGCGCTTCTTCACGGTCAGCAACGTCAAGGCCGCGCGCAAGAGCGTGCTGTACGCAACGGGCATCGTAGGCATTGGATACGCCCTCATTATCGTGATCGGCTTCGGCACGATTGCGCTGGTGGCAAAGGATCCGCTGTACCACAACAGCGCGGGCGCCGTCATTGGTGGGGTCAACATGGTGGCCGTGCATCTTGCCCATGCTGTGGGCGGGAATATCTTCCTGGGTTTCATCTGCGCAGTGGCTTTCTCGACGATCCTGGCCGTGGTTGCGGGACTGACGCTGGCGGGCTCGTCCGCCATCTCCCATGACCTCTATGCCACGGTCATCCGCAAGGGCAAGGCATCGGACATGGACGAGATGCGCGTGTCACGCGTGACCACGCTGGTTCTCGGCGTGCTGTCGATCCTGCTCGGCATCCTGTTCGAGAAGCAAACCATTGCCTTCATCGTGAGTCTCACGTTCTCGATCGCGGCGAGCTCCAACTTCCCCGTGCTCCTGTTGTCGATCTACTGGCGCGGCCTGACCACTCGCGGCGCTGTGATCGGCGGCACGATGGGGCTGGTCACGGCCGTGGTGCTGACAATCCTGAGTCCGACGGTCTGGGTGCAAGTGTTGGGTCATGCCACCGCGATCTACCCATACGAGTATCCGGCCCTGTTCTCGATGCTTGTGGCGTTTGCGGGAATCTATGTCTTCTCGGTAACCGACCGATCGGCCCGCGGCGCCTGGGAGCGCGTTGCCTATCAGAACCAGCGCGTTGACTGTGAGCTTGGTATCGCCGGCAAGATTGGTGGCTAACCGAACCTATTGATATCGCGCGGGCAGGCGGCACGCCACAGTGGCATGCCGCCTGTTCTCATTTATCGATCGATTGGTAGAATACGGGCAGCCTCCGAACAGCAACGGCGAGAGAGAATCATGGACCCACGCGCAGCCGCAACGCCCGACGAACCTCCCACCCTTCCATCCCGGCGGCTGCTGCCCGAGGAGCGGGAGCAGCAAATCGTCGAGAAGGCCATCGAACACTTCACCCGCAACGGGTTCGGTGGCAGCACGCGCGAATTGGCGCGACAGATTGGCGTCACGCAGCCGCTGCTCTATCGCTATTTCGCAAGCAAGGAGGCGCTGATCGAACGCGTCTACAACGAGGTCTTTCAATGGCGCCCGGACTGGGACCGGCAGATCATCGACCGCTCACTCCCGTTGCCGGAGCGACTCCATGCCTTCTACCTCGACTATTCATCGGTCATTCTCAAAGAGGAATGGATCAGACTCTTCATCTTTTCCGGCCTGGCGCACGAAGGCATCAATAACAAGTACCTCAGCAAGCTGCGCACCAGGGTGTTCCTGCCGGTGCTGGCGGAGGTGCGAGAAGCCTACGGGATTGCCGCACCGCGCAGTGCCGCTGAGACAGATGCCGAGATCGAGATGATCTGGAGTCTTCACGCCGCGATTTTCTACATCGGTGTGCGCAAGTGGGTCTACGGACTCAAGGTCCCGACTGACCTGGATGCGGTCATTCGCCAGAAGGTTGACATGTTCCTGAATGGCGCACCAGCCGCCATGAAAAAGATACGTGACAACGGAAACACCGTTGGCCACGTCGCTCAAGGCAGCAGCAACGGCCGGAAAGCTCGAAACCAGTAAGCCACGGCCGACTCCGCTCTACCTGCCCAATCAGCGCGGCTCGCGCTCGCATTGGGGCGTTCCTGAAGTTCCTGAAGTTCCTGTCCGGACTGCCACGCCCGACGCATCGCTCGTAGTGCGGTGTGGCGTCCGCTTTGTCCTCCACGCAACGCTGTGTTGCGGCACTGTCCTATTCCCCGCGGCGCGGCGCGTCCTTAAGCTGACTCACTTCATCTGAAAGGACGCATCATGCAGACCCGACTTTTCGCGGACATCAAGGTAGGCCCGTTCACGTTGCGCAATCGCATCGCCATGGCCCCACTCACCCGCTCACGTGCCGGCCAGCCGGGGAACGTGCCCACTGCGATGAATGCTGAGTACTATCGCCAGCGGGCCTCCGCCGGGCTCATCATCTCCGAAGCCGCGCAGGTTTCGCAGCAGGGCCAAGGCTATGCCTGGACGCCGGGGATCCACTCCGCGGAGCAGATCGAAGGCTGGCGTCATGTAGCCGATGCCGTGCATGGCGCGGGTGGCACGATGTTCCTGCAGCTGTGGCATGTGGGCCGTGTTTCGCATCCGGTATTCCAGCCCGCCGGCGCCCTGCCCGTCGCGCCGAGCGCCCTGCCCGTGCCGGGCAAGACGTTTATCGTCGATGACGAGGGCAAGGGCGTGTGGAGCGAGATCCCTGTGCCGCAGGCACTGAGCGTCAACGGCATCGCGGCGATCATCGCCGACTACCGCCAGGCCGCGCGCAACGCCATCGCCGCCGGCATGGACGGCGTGGAGATCCATGCCGGCAATGGCTACCTGCTCGACCAGTTCATCGACTCGCAAAGCAACCATCGTGACGACGACTATGGCGGCACCATCGCCAAACGTGCCCGGCTGCTGCTGGAAGTCGTAGCGGCAGTCACTGACGAGATCGGCGCGGAGCGCGTTGCGGTGCGGTTGACGCCGATGGGCCGCTTCATGGGCATGGGAGATGCCACGCCGGAAGCGACGTTCACCTATATCGCGCAGCGGCTCAACGACTGGCCACTGGCCTATCTGCATCTGGTCGAACCGGCGATGGTCGGCACTGTCAAGGACGAGGCGGCCGATCCGCGCTGGGACGCGATGATCCGCGTCATGCGGGAGAGCTACCACGGCGTGCTGATGCTGGCCGGTGGCTACGAAGGCGCTACGGCCGAACAGGCCTTGGCCGATGGCCGCGCCGACATCATTGCATTCGGCCGTCCTTTCATCGCCAACCCGGACCTGCCGGCCCGGCTCAAGGCGTCGCTGCCGCTCAACAGGCCCGACCCGGCGACGTTCTTCGGCGGCGACGCGGCGGGCTATATCGACTACCCCGCGCTGACGGCGTAGCCACCGCATCCCGTCGAGTCCTGTCGATATTCAATTTTTTTGATGAATAGTTTCAGGATTCGGATGAGTAGCGCGGAAGGCGCACCCGTATAGTTCGTTCCCATCAGCAACGGCACAACGAGGACGACTCAATAGCCGCCTGCTGAACAACATCAAACAATCTGAATTAACGTACCGGAGAAAATCATGTCGAATGCCAAGCTGCAAGTCCTGACCCCGCGCAACAGCCAGCTGATCTTCATCGACCACCAGCCCCAGATGGCCTTCGGTGTCCAGTCGATGGACCGCCAGACCATGAAGAACAACGTTGTCGGGCTGGCCAAGGCGGCCAAGATCTTCGACGTGCCGACCACCATCACCACCGTCGAGTCCGACTCGTTTTCCGGCTACACCTACCCCGAACTGCTTGACGTCTTCCCCGGAAAGGAAACGCTCGAGCGCACTTCGATGAATTCCTGGGACGACCAGAAGGTACGCGACGCGCTGGCTGCCAACGGCCGCAAGAAGATCGTCGTGGCCGGCCTGTGGACCGAAGTCTGCAACACCACGTTTGCCCTGAGCGCGATGCTCGAAGGCGACTACGAGATTTACATGGTGGCGGACGCCTCGGGCGGCACCACCAAGGAAGCGCACGACTACGCGATGCAGCGCATGATTCAGGCCGGCGTGGTGCCGGTGACCTGGCAGCAGGTGCTGCTCGAATGGCAACGAGACTGGAAGAATCGCGAAACGTATGACGCGGTGACGGCGCTGGCCAAGGAACACTCGGGTGCCTACGGCATGGGCATCGACTACGCCTACACGATGGTGCACAAGGCTGCGCAACGTACGGCAACCACGCACGAATCGATCGCACCCGTGCACGCACCGGTCATCGAGCGCTAAAGCCCCTCCGGCGAGAGCCGCCGTGCGCGGCTTTCGCCGAACAAGTCAGACGTCGATGCCTGCAGGTCTCCCCGGGGGCTTGAAAGCGGACTGCGAGGAAGTCTCGAATGGGTGAGGGAGATGCGGCTTGTGCGCCTTGGTGACGGCGAGTGAAAGCGGACTCATGCACTGCCAAGATAACGCTTGAACCATTGTGCGGCCAGTTGCGCGACCGACTCCAGCGCGCCGGGCTCCTCGAACAAGTGCGTGGCGCCAGGCACAATCGCCAATTCCTTCGCGCATGCAAGCATCGCAAACGCAAACTCGTTGCGTTCGATGACGCTGGTGTCCAATCCGCCAACAATCAGCAAGGTCGGTGCCGGCAACTTCGTCAGAGCATCGGGGCCGGCCAGATCGACCCTGCCACCGCGCGAGACAATCGCGCCGATGCGGATGGGAGACAGGCTCGCGGCGCGGATCGACGCGGCAGCGCCAATGCTGGCGCCAAAGTAGCCTAATGGCAGCGGTGTGGCCAACTGGCGCGTTACCCACTCTGTTGCCTGCAAGAGCCGTCCGGCCAGCAGGCCGACGTCGAAGCGAATGGCCTGCACGCTGTCCTCCTCGGGCGTGAGCAGGTCCATCAGCAGCGTCCCTATGCCGCTTCGATTGAGCTCGGCGGCCACGAACTTGTTGCGCGGGCTGTGTCGGGAGCTGCCGCTGCCATGCGCGAACAATACAAAGGCGCTTGCGCCTGGCGGCAGCGCGAGAATGCCGTGCAGACCCAGGCTGCCGGCCGGCAGCACAACTTCCCTTGTGTCGGAGCGAATTCCCACGCCAGTTTCTCCGGTTGATCAGTTCCTCCGTCTGATCGCACTCCCCCCGCGTTCACCCTTCCCTGCCACTCCACTATCGTGTAGCAGTCAAACCAGTGGATCGCACCGACTCACCCTATGTCTTTGGCCTATGTCTTCGGCGTGTCCAGCGTTACCTTGGCCGGAGCGATTGCCCCGACATCGCCCCACGACTTCGTCTCGTAGCGGAATTCAGCGACCGCGCAAGTCGGCATTTCCAGGTTGCCGTCCGATAATCCGCTCGCGAGTTCGCTCATCCCGGGATTGTGACCAAACAGCATGGCACTGCCCAGTTTGTTGTCGAGTGTGCGAACCACCGCTAGCAGGCTCTCGGCGCTGCTGGCGTACAACCTTTCGTCGACGGCTATGTCCTGCGTTGCGTAGCCGATCTCGCCGGCGACCAGTTGCGCGGTCTTCAGTGCACGTAGCGCCGGGCTGGAGAGGATCACGTCGGGCTTCACGTTGCGGCCGGCCAGGCGCCTGCCCATTTCTGGCGCCTGCCGCAAGCCGCGCTCGTTCAAGGGACGATCGTGGTCCGACAACCCGGGGTCGTCGCGGCTCGATTTGGCGTGCCGGAATAGATACAGTGTTTTCATGGCGAGTGGTGGGTGGACCGCAAACATTCCGGTCGTGAGGCAGGGTTATGTCACGATGACAACGGCTTCAATTCAGCCCTGCCAGGATCCACTCTAGGTCAGCTTGCTGACACTGGGGGGTGCATCAGAGTTCGGAAGAAGTCGCTCGTTCGCGACGGCCGTCACCACCAGCTCGCCCCTCATTCCAACCGATGCGCTGCCAACTCCAGCGTTTCCGTGACTTGCGCGGTGCTGGCCTCGAACCGTACGACGCGGCCGATGTCGGGGGCATACCAGGCGACCGCCTTGTACTGTTGGGTGAAGCGGGCCCCCGATATCGGTTGCAGCCTGTAGCCACGATACGCGATGCGGATGGCGCGGTACGTTCCGCCCGGTACCGTGATATCCGATTCGCCCGTGGCGATACCCTCAAGGTCAGTCTGGGCACCACTGCCGTGCTGTCGATACGAATACTTCCAGCGGGCACCAACCTTGACACCGGCAGGTACCCATCCCGATGGCGGTGATGCCACATCGAATTCGCCGGCGCTCGGCGTATTGATACGCTCGAGCGTACCGTCGGCACGTTCGATCCGGGCGCCCTGGTTGAAGATCACGCGCTCATTCTCGATGCGATCGACCCGGTAGGTCACATCCGTGCGCTTGCGGGTGAGATTGTCGGTCAGAACGTATTGCCAGACTTCTCCGACGCGTGGCGAGTCACCGCTCGCCCTGGCATCTGAAGCGGTTGTCCCGGCAGCCACCGCGGCGGTGTTGTTTGCAGCGGGACGGTAGCTTGCCAAAGCTGCCGCACCACGTGCACTGATGTCTCGTACCCATGCGGCCGGCACGGCGCGTTGCCGCCCATTCGCCGAGGTATTGTCACTGACGAGGATGCCGACAAGGCGGCCGCCGTCGTCGAACAGGGCGCCGCCGTTGGCGCCAGCTTCGGGCGTGCCGGACAGTTCGATTGCCGACAGCCTGCCGTCGTCTCCTGCCTGCAGGCCAACAACCGTGGACTCGCGCACGGCAACCGCCTGGCCCAACAGCGCCGCGATCACCATCTTCTGCCCCAGCGCCGGTACGGCCGGGGTCGCCGACAGCGTCTCGCCGTTTCCAGGCAGATTCGGTACGTTGACCAAGCACAGGTTGCGCTCGGTGTCCGGCGCCGCCAGCGCGGCTTCGTAGGTCACTTTGTCGCGTACCACCGCAATCGATCGCGCGCCGGCCAGCAGGCTGCATGCCGTGACTACCTGATTCGGACCTACCGCCACGCCAGAACCGGTGCGTGCCTGCGTTGCCTGCGCGCCTTGGGCGCGCACCGCGTATACGTTTGCAGTGAATTGCCCAAGCCCGACTGCTCCGGCGGGCATGACTGAAGCGACAAGGAGGCTGAACAGTAGGGATCGGCAGGAAAGGAGCATGGTCTGAAAAAACGAGAGTGATCAGGCGGACGTCCGGGCACGCCGACGTCCTACATCATGAAGTTGCTGCAGGGCTTCAGCGCGATGGCAACAGGTAATGGACGCGCAGCCACCCGCCAGGCTGACGCTGGCGGCGACCAGACACACAGATACCCGCATGTTTCCCTGAGAACTTACTGTGAGTTGTTGTTGGTTTTTCTTACCCAGCGTGTCGCGGGTGGCAAGTAATGTAGCAAGAGCGCCAACCCCGCCATCCCCCGCTAACGAGGGGTGGCGATCGGTGGCTTGCCGCAGCCGGGTCGCGGCGTCGGTAAGCGCGGGACACACCGGCAACGCCGCGTAGCAATGCGCATACACAACGGTGCTTGGCAGCGTGGAGAATGGTGGCCCTCCACCGACGCAGGCAACCCAACCTGCATCAATAAGCGGGGAATGACGATCGGTGCTGCGACGGTCTGGCGCACGGCGACCAGCATGCTCAATTGCCCGCGAGAACAGGTCGGAACCAACCACAAGCGGCCGATCGGGCGATAATCGCGACGGTTCCGCTCTCCGTCAACAACATGAAAATCGAGTTCCAGCAAGCGCCGTTGCAGTTGGATTGGGCCGAAATTCGCAGCGATGCTGCGGTCGCGTGGCACTCGACGGAAGTGGAGATCGTCGGCTGGATGATTCCACTCGATCCGGGCTCGAACGCGGCCGACTATTTCGTGCTCGCCGCGTCGGAGCCTTGCTGTGGCAGTTGCCCCCCGTGCGATCCACTAACCAGCCTGGAAGTCTTCGCAAGCGGCAGCGTCGCGTTGCACGCGGGGCCGCTTCGTCTGCGTGGCCGGCTTCTGCGCCTGCAGGATGATCCGGCCGGTTGGCGATATCGACTGGAGGGAGCGGAGCTCGCGCAGGAACCCGGCGCTATCACGACGTCGACCCTCAGGCCGAACCGACGTGCGTTTCTTGCCTTGGGGGCTGCGCTAGGGCTCGCTGCATGCGCGCCCGGACGTTCCGCCGGCCAGGCCGAGCCGCGCGAAGGCGAGTCGGCTCCGTGGCGTGCGTCCGCAGGTGTCGTGACAATTGACATGCACAGCCATGCCGGTCGCGTGACGATGTCGCGCGACCCGGCGATTGGCGCGCATCGTCCGTTCACGCCCTTGAGCGCACCAATGGTCGCAGGTGGCATGAACGTGATTTGCATTGCGATTGTGACGGATACCCTCGTCACGCGCGTCTCCGCCGATCGCAGGCGCTTCGAGGCGTGGCGCAAGCCGGAGCCGGGCGAGCTCTATCGGCTGTCCCAGGACGCATTCGAGCGCGCGAAGGCGCTCGTCGAGCACGAAAGGATCAGCGTCGTCACGCATGCGGACGCGCTTGCGTCAGCCGAGGCAGCCGGGCCTCGCGCGATCATTTCGGCGGAAGGTGCGGATTTTCTCGAAGGCAGACTTGAGCGTGTCGACGAAGCCTTTACGCAGCATCAGCTGCGACACCTGCAGTTGACCCACTATCGCGTCAACGAACTCGGTGACATCCAGACGGAAGCCCCGGTTCACGGCGGCCTGACTGATTTCGGCGCCGACGTGGTACGCCGCTGCAACGCGCTGGGCATCGTGGTCGACGTGGCGCACGGCACCTTCGATCTCGTGAAGCGTGCGGCCGCCGTGACGACGAAGCCGCTGGTCCTGTCGCATACCGCGCTGGCCACGCGTCCGACTGGGCGAGGCCGATTGATCTCAGCCGATCATGCGCGCGCGGTCGCGGAAACGGGCGGCGTGATCGGCGTGTGGCCGAGTTCCAGTTCGTTCCACAACCTGCAGGACATGGCACATGGCTTCAGGCGCATGGCCGACGTGGTGGGCGTCGACCACGTAGGGCTTGGCACGGACATGCTCGGCTTCATTTCCCCACCTGTGTTCACCAGCTACGCGCAGTTGCCATCCCTCGGCAGCGCCTTGCTCGCTGCCGGGTTCTCGCAATCTGAAACCGAGCAGATCCTGGGTGGCAACTATCGACGCGTCTTCGCGGCTTCGGTAGCGAACTAGGACACATTGGGGGGCGTCGCGAAGGCGGACATTGGTGTCCGGTACATTGAGCGTAGAATCGAGACAGCTCGGAAAGAACTTGCCGTGAAAACAAGAGCTTACGCGCGACACAATCTATCTCTACTAATATGCATGTCCGGACGCCGGCGTCCGTTGATTACCTGTTAGGCGTCTACACGGAGGCAAACGATGGCACGCGTTCGCGTTGAGGGCTTCACCATCTCGCTCGACGGATACGGAGCGGGCCCGAATCAAGACATCAACAATCCGCTCGGCGTTGGCGGGACGGACCTGCACCAGTGGCTACTCCCGACACGCACGTTCCAGCGGACCTTGTTCGGCAAGGACGGCGGCACCACCGGGGTTGACGATGATTTCGCCGCCCGTGGCTTTCAGAATGTTGGGGCCTGGATTCTTGGAAGGAACATGTTCGGACCCATTCGTGGAGACTGGCCGGACACAAACTGGAAAGGCTGGTGGGGAGACAATCCACCGTATCACGCTCCAGTCTTCATCCTGACCCATCATGCTCGCCCCCCCATCGAGATGGAAGGCGACACGACGTTCCACTTCATAACAGGAGGCATTCGCGAGGCGCTCGACCGCGCACGCGAGGCCGCTGCCGGCATGGACGTGCGGATCGGCGGTGGGCCGGACACCATCCGGCAGTATCTTCGTGAGGGCCTCATCGATGAACTGCACATTGCTATCGCCCCGGTCCTGCTCGGCCGGGGCGAATCGCTGTTCGAAGGGGTTGACTTGCGGGCTCTGGGATACGAATGCGTTGAATCCGTAGCGTCGGAGAAGGCCACGCATGTCGTCCTACGGCGCCAAGGGCACACGGACGCCTGAACACTCGCTAAACACTCGTTAAACACTCGCTTAGCACTCGCTGAAGGCGAGCGGTATCCGGCCATGAAGCGTCGTTCGCCTGCATCGTCATTCGGACATTCGGACGTCTGCTCCACGCCCTTCTTCCCGGCATCGGGGAAACACTGGGGCCCAGCCGGGCAGGCCAACATCATCAGACGTCGAACCGAAGTCAAGCCGAATCCGTTCCCTTGGAGCGGAGGGAACCTTTATGAGAAGATTGTGCGCCACAAGCGCCGCGAAAAGATGTCCGGGTGCCATGTTGCACCCGGTGCTTCTCATCCTTGCCAAAACCAAACCATAGGCAAGGTTATTCATTGGCGTCTTGTGCGATGTCGTTAGCAGGATTCGCTTACGCAGCATTCATCAGGAGACTCCATGAATCCGAAGTCAGAGTTGCGGTGGTTCACCGCGATTGCATCCATTTGCCTGACGACGAGCTTCGCGCCGTCGTCGTACGCAGCTTCCGTTGCGCCGGTCGCCGCCGAGAACGGCATGGTCGTCACCGCGCAGCACCTGGCTACCAGGGTTGGAGTCGATGTACTCAAGCGCGGTGGCAACGCTGTCGACGCCGCCGTGGCGGTGGGCTACGCGCTGGCCGTGGTGTATCCGGCCGCGGGCAACCTGGGTGGTGGCGGATTCATGACCATCCAGCTGGCCGACGGCCGCAAGACATTCCTTGACTTCCGGGAGGTTGCGCCAAAGGGTGCCACCGCGAACATGTACCTGGACAAGGACGGCAACGTGATCAAGGGCGCCTCCACCAAGGGACATCTGGCCGTGGGCGTGCCCGGCACCGTGTCCGGCATGGAGTACGCTCGCCGGAAGTATGGAACGATGAAGCGCACGGACCTGATTGCCCCTGCCATCAAGTTCGCCGAGAACGGCTTCACGCTCCAGCAGGGCGACGTGGATATGCTGCTCACCGCAACCAAGGACTTCCAGGAAGACCGTGCCTCCGGCGCAATCTTCCTGAACAAGGGGCAACCGTTCCAGGTGGGCCAGAAGCTGGTTCAACGCGACCTGGCCAAGACGCTGCGCGCGATCAGCAACGGCGGCACCGAAGGCTTCTACCAGGGCTGGGTGGGGAAAGCGATCGTCGCCTCCAGCCAGGCTGGGAAGGGCCTGATCACGCAGGCAGATCTTGATGCCTACAAGACGCGCGAACTGGCGCCGGTCGAGTGCGACTACCGTGGCTATCACGTCGTCTCGGCACCGCCGCCGAGCTCGGGCGGCGTGGTCATCTGCGAGATGCTGAACATCCTGGAAGGCTACCCGCTCAAGGACCTCGGCTACCACTCCGCGCAGGCCGTGCACTACCAGATCGAAGCCATGCGCCACGCCTATGTGGATCGCAACAGCTACCTGGGCGATCCGGATTTCGTGAAAAACCCGCTGGACCGCCTCCTGGACAAGAACTACGCCGCCAGGATTCGCGCGGCGATCGACCCGAAGAAGGCAGGCGTTTCGAAGGACATCAAGCCCGGCGTGGAGCCGCATGAAGGCAGCAACACCACGCATTACTCGATTGCCGACAAGGATGGCAACGCCGTTTCCGTCACGTACACGCTCAACGACTGGTTTGGCGCGAAGGTCACTGCGGCAACGACAGGCGTGGTCCTGAACGATGAGATGGACGACTTCACCGCCAAGGTCGGCGTGCCGAACCTGTATGGCCTTGTCCAGGGCGAGGCCAACTCCATTGCCCCAGGCAAGCGCCCGCTGTCCTCGATGAGTCCGACCATCGTCACCAAGGACGGCAAGCCGGTGATGGTGGTGGGCACGCCTGGCGGCAGTCGTATCATCACGGCTGTTCTGCTGACCATGATCAATGCCATCGACTACAACATGAACGTGCAGGAAGCTGTGGACATGCCGCGCTTCCATCAGCAATGGCTGCCGGATCTGACCAATGTGGAGGACTACGCATTGTCCCCGGATACGCGCAAGATCCTGGAGGACATGGGGCATCGCTTCGGCCCGCCACAGCCTGCCAACCACCTGGCGACGATCATCGTCGGCGCACCGGCTCTCGGTGGCAAGCCGGTCGGCAACAACCGCTTCTACGGCGCCAACGACCCGCGCCGCAACACCGGGCTGGCGGCCGGTTATTGATTCGGCATTGCACGCTGGTTGCCCGCTTATGCGGGTAAGAAGGATGCAAACGGCGCGAGACCAGTCGGCTCGCGCCGTTTGCTTTTCAGCGCCACTCATCGGCCCTCGGCAGATAAATGAAGAACTACGCCCCTCTCAGGGAGGGGTGGATTTGCATCGCCTAAATCACACGATATCCGTATCATATTCTTTGCACACTTTAAGTGCCTCGGGCGAGGATAGCCCTCGCAAAAAGAATCAAAAAACGGAATCGGTTGTGGAAGCACTCGGGTCGTTAAGCACGCTGTATCGCAGCGTGCATCAAAGGCGGATCACGCCATTCTTCGTCGCCGCCTTCTGGCGGACGGATGTCCCATTGAATCCCACCTAACGGGATCCAGTCCTAGCGCACGCCAGGCATTCACTGAAGATCAAACAATGAATTTTCTTGGAAAGCCAGCTCGACTGGCTGTGATAGCGCTCGCCCTTACGCTGGCTGCATGCAGTGACAAGGCGGCGGAAAACCCTCCCGCAGCCGAGGTGGCTGCCTCGGCCGTCACTGTCAAGGCCGGCGACGCTTCGGTAGAAATCAGCGACACCGGCACGGTCGTACGTGCAGGCGACGCCTCCGTATCCATCTCCAACAACAAATGATCCCCATCATGAACGCATTTCGTAAGACGCTGCTGGTAACGGCCACTGCGGCCGCGCTGGCCACACCGGCGGCACAGGCCATGGACATTGAGGCACGCGGCGTGGGGACCGCGAGGATTACCGACGATCTGGCATCCGTCCGCACGTCTGCGCTTAGGCAGGCCAAGCGAAATGCGGTGCTGGCCGCGCTGGACAAGGTGGTCGGGGCAGGTACCAGCAAGAGTGCAGACGTGCAGGCAAAGCTGGATGACCTCGTCGTCCAGGTGGGGGAAGAATCGTTCTACAGCCCCGTTCCCAGTTCTGTGGATGGGCAATACCAGGTCAGCATCACGCTGCGCATGGACGACAAGGCGCTGCGGACGCAAATCAGCGATCTTGGCCTGGCGTTGAACACCACCACGACGCGCAGCCAACCCATCCTGGTGATGATGGACGAGTTCTTCACCACCCCCACAAACTTGCGCGCACCCCTGGAAGAGTTGACCGAATTCAGGCATGAGGAAGGCAGCAGCTACAACGAAAAGGAGGCTGCTTCCAGCTCGAAAAAGGCGGCTTACGCTGCAAGCAGCAACTCGGCCTACGCATCGAAGGAGCAGGCCGCCTATGCCGTGAAGGAAAGCGCGGCAGGCCGGGTGAGCGCGGCCCGGGACACGCAGGTGGCCGGTGCCGCGCGCGACGGATATGGTGGCCAGGCCGCCGTGGCCGGTCGCGACAGCGCTCGCTACGATGCCGCCAGTGCCAGCAGCCGGCAGGCCGCCGGCGCGGCCTCGCGCCAGGTTGCTGCAGCCAGCAGCAGCAATGTCGCCGCCGCCTCTTCGTCCCAGTCGGCATACGCGCACAACGTCAGCGCCGAGGACCATAACAACACGTACTTCCGCAAGCTGGTCAAGTACCAGCCTCAGAACACGGGACCGGACAAGAAGAACTACACCTATAACGAGTTGAAGGGTCAACTGGGCGATCTCGATATCAAGGTCATCGACAACGCCCTGTTCAAGAGCAAGTATTTCGGCAACCGCGCCATCACGCTGGACCAACTGGAAAATGGCGCCGAGCTGGCCAAATACACGGAGTTCGCGCGCCAGGAAGCCACCGCCGACTACCTGATGATCGGCTCGTCCGTCATCTACGACGTGGGCGTGGACAAGAACTCGGGCCAGCCGGCATGCACGGGCGTGGCCAGCACCAAGACGTTCTCCACCAAGACCGGTGAAGATATCGGATCGGCAACGCAGTCCGAGGCAGCCATTGGCATCTCGTCCGACGATTGCCGCGCCAAGCTCGCGGGCAAGCTCGCTGCAAGCCTTGGCAACCAGGTCGGCAAGCGCATTCAGGACTTCGTCAAGCGCCGCACGATGTATGGCGCCGAGTACGTGATCCGCCTGACCGGTGGCACGCTGTCCCTGACGAATCGCACTGCATTCAACCAGGCGCTGAAGAACGTGCCGGGCTTGGAGAAGGCAACGCAGCGCCAGGCAGGCACTGACAAGCTGGAAGTCGTGGCGACCTATCGCGGCACTGACCCGCTCGACCAGGCCGTGGCCATGGCGCTCGGCGGCAATCCGATGTTTGCCGGCCTGGACTCGATGGTCGACGGCAACATCGTCACGCTCTGCATGAACGGTTGCGCCAAGACCAAGGCCGCTCGCTGACATGCGCAAGACGATCCTGACAACCGCCGCCGCCGCGGCCCTGGCGGCTTGCGGTAGCGCTGCAGCGGCTGCTGGCGTAGGCCTGTACGTCGTGCCGGGCATATTCTTTGATGATGCCGGCGCTGGCGCGGGCAGCAGCAAGATCGATCCCGCATTTCGTCCCGCGCTGGACATGAAGCAAAGCGTGGCGAAACTGCAGGAGCGCGCCCAGGCGCATTTCAAGACCCTCGCACCGACCATCGACAGCAAGAACAGGCTGCGCACCCTGGCCTTGTCTGTCCAGGTCACGCGCGCGTCGCGCTACCAGATCGACAAGTCGGATGGCACCACGGACATCTACCTGCCGTTGACACTGAGTCTGTACTTCAGCAATCCGATGACCGGCGAAGTGCTGCAGTCGTTCAGCCAGACGCGCTACGACGTGATGACCGTCACGCTCGCATCGGGCAAGGCGGCCATCGACGCCAGCGTTGCCAACGTCTACCGCAACGGCTTTGCGACGTTGCTGGACACGATGCTGGCCGGCGCTGCCCGCCAGTTCAATCCCTACGTCGTGGAGACACGCGTTGTCGATACATGGCGCGGCTTTGTGATTCTGGACCGCGGCTACCGTGCCGGCATCGGCAAGGGCGATGTCATGAACGACGGCGCAAGCGAAATCCGCGTGGAACACGCTGGCGCCGACTACGCAGTGGCAGTACCGGTTCTGGGCGCGCCCAAGGATGGCGCGGTGTTCAGCCGCGCGGGCACGATGGCGCTGTCCAATGTAAAGAAGCCCCGCGTGCTGGCGCTGGTCAGCGACGGCAACGATGACTTGTCCAACGCCGTCAGCACGCAGCTGTTTACCGACAAGCTCGGCAGCGGTGCACCATTTGCCACCTTGCCCTTGAACGGCAACTTCAGCCAGGTGCAGGCGTCGATTGACAGCAATACCAGTATTGGCCACGAAGTGAGTGGCAAGCGCGCCCTGCCCGACTACTTCATCCGCATGGTGGTGCCGCCAGCGCGCCAGTACGCGCTGCCGACCAACCTGGCCTACAAGACGCTCCAGAGCTATCAGGCATGGGCGTTCGCGGAACTCCTCTCGCGCGATGGCCGGGTGCTCTACGCGGCGGACGTCACCCAGCGCATTGACGATACCGTCACCGACAAGGCCGGCTTCAATGCCGCCGACCGTCGCGAGGTGGTGCTCAAGAATGCGCTGAACGACCTGGCCGACCGGTTCGGCAAGGAAGTCCGCTTCCAGCCGCTGACGCTGAAGGTGGTGGCAACCAATGCCGACACCTTCCAGGTTGACGATGCCGCCGGGGCGCTGCAGTCCGGCGACACCATCCGCGTCTATCACGGCATCGGCAAACCGGGTCCGTTGACCGAGGAAGCCCTGGTCCCGACCTGGGAGGCCACCGTCGTCAGCCGCGACGGCGCCCGAGTGACTGCATCTCCCGTGCTGCCGATTGCCGGCAAACCGCCACGCCCTGAATCGGGCGACGTTGTACTGGCCGACAGTGTGGCCAACGCCCATGGTGGCGGCCAGCGCATGGCCTACTGCCCCGCCGAAAAGAGCCAGATCGGCACCGTTGCACTGGACCGCTTCAACCTGCTGGCCTACGCAGGCGCGGCGTCCGCCAAGGTCGTCATGATCAACCCGGCGCTCGCTGACCTGGTCAAGGGGCGCGTAGGAGGTCAGTCAGGCTTTGCCCGCGATCTGGCACTTCGGCCTGGCTCCTATGACCGTTGCATCGAAGCGCTCTACCGGATCGATCCGCGCGATCGCAAGTGCGAGGACGGACTGTGCGCACAAGGCTACAACGTGCGGCTGGCCTATCGCCAGCGCGCCGGCGGCAACGTGGTGGGACAGGCCATTCTCGAACACGGCTTTGTCTCGAACGGTTATCCCGCCACGGCCGATGCCACCAACGTGAACGCCCTGCAGGCCATGGACCTCGACCGCGACACGCGCGCGAGCCTGGACGGCGTCATGAAACAAATGCTGAATCCCAACTGAAGGAAATTTCAACGATGAAGAAGACCTCCCTCGCATTGGCTGCCCTCGTAGGCGGCACGCTGTTCCTGTCGGCCCCGGCTGCCATGGCTTTCGGTCTGGGCAACATCACCTCAGCCATTCCGGGCGTGGGCGGTGCATCCGCCTCGGCCGTTTCCGCTGGCGACATCGACGCGTTCATCCAGACCGCCAATGATGCAAACCAGATGATCGGCACATCGTCGGCGCACATTTTCAAGGCTTTGGCCAGCAAGGAAGAGATCGCGGCGCTGGAAGCCCGCCTGACGGCCGCCAACGCCATCGCTGACCCCGCCGAGAAGGCCGCCGAGATCAGCAAGATCAAGAGCGACGAAGCCACGGCCGTCCAAAAGGCACTGGCTAGCAAGGAAGGGGAAGCCAAGCTTGGCGCCATGAACAAAGCCCAGATGGCTTCGTTCGGCAACGCCGCCTTCACGTTCATGCTCGGCGTTCTGAAAGACAAGCAGTTGGCAGAAGGCAGCACCGCCCTGGTGTCGGGCGTGGCGTCGAACCCGACGCTGGTCCCGCGCCTCGGCGCACTGAAGGACGTCGCGTCGTCAGTCAGCTCGCAGGTTGCCAACACCGCCAAGATCGGCGAAGGCCTGGTCAAGCTTGCCAAGGCCGGCAAGATCGCTGCGTTGCCGGCATCGGCCTCCGAAAAGCCGAAAAAGGTCGACGAGATCTAAGTAACTACTCCCGGTTTCTTTCGTTGCACAAGAAAGCATGGCTCGCAAGAGCCATGCTTTTTTTTGTTCCTGGCGCGAAGCACTCTCCTTCAGGGGACGCCCCAACGTGGCACCGGAATGACAGCCAATTTATGCGCGCATTGCGATAAGTCTTCTTATCGTAATGAGCCAACACCCGACACAAACTCGCCCACGCGGATTCCGTTCCCTCGGCCTCCGTCGCCCCCTCAAGGACGCCAGGCCGTCCCCGCGATCCACAAATCCGCCCAGATCTAACCCGACCAACGCCGTTGCACCGCGCCGCCCGCGGCTGGCGCGGCAAAGGGGTCGACCACCCTCGCCTCACCAAAAATAGATTTAGATACAAAGCCGCGTCATCGGGCCCGCGTCGCCTCTCGTTACTGTCGGCATCGGGGCAAAAAGCCTGCCCCTGTCGCCTGAATTCTTAAGAGAGTCTTAACCGTATGAAGAAAATCCTGGCGCTCGGCCTGCTCACTGGTCTCACTGCCCTGGCTTCGGCCAGCGCGCAGGCCCACGTGGATATCGGCATCGGCTTCGGTGTGCCGATGGTCGCCGCCCCGCCCGTCTACGCGCCCGCGCCGGTGTACGCACCGGCCCCCGTGGTGGTGCAGCAGCAGCCCGTTGTCGTCGCCCCCGGCTACTACGAGGACTGGCGCGCCCGCGAATGGCGCGAGCGTCGGTGGCGGGAGCGGGAATGGCGTGAGCGCGAATGGCGTGAGCGTCGTCGCGAATGGCGTCGCTGGCACGAGGACGATTGACCCCGGCGGGCTGGCGTTGCCCGCCCTCCTGCGCTACTCGACCTTGACTCCGGCTTTCTTGACCAGCGATGCGTACCGGGTGGCCTCGCTGCGGAAGAAGCTGGCCGCGGCCTCCGGGGTGCCGGGATTGACGATCGTGCCTTGCTTCTTCATGGCCTCCAGCACCTCGGGCGAGGTGAAGGCTTTGGCAAACGCGTCATGGATGCGCGAAACCTCGGCGGGCTTCATGCCGGCGGGCCCGACCACGGCAAACCAGCCTTCGACGCTGTAGTTCGGCAAGCCCTGTTCGGCGATGGTCGGAATCTCGGGCGCAATCGGCGACCGCGCGGCACTGCCGACGCCGATGGCCCGCAGCGTGCCGGCCTTGAGGTGCGGCTGGACGGCATTCAGCGCCACCACGCCCATTTCCACCTGCCCGGCGAGCAGGTCCGTGATCATTGGGCCGGTGCCTTTGTAGGGCACGTGGCGCGCCTTGACGCCGGCCTGATCCAGGAACATCTCCGCCGCCAGGTGGATGATGGTGCCGTTGCCCGACGACGCGTAGTTGAAGGTGTCCGGCCTGGCCTTCATCAGCGCGACCAGTTCCTGCACGTTCTTTGCCGGCACCTTGGGATTGACCACCAGCACCAGCGGCGTCGCGCCAATCACACTGATCGGCGTCACGTCCTTGATCGGATCGAACGGCATGGACTTGAACACGCTCGGATTGATCACGTGGTTGTTCGACACCAGGCCCAGCGTGGAACCGTCAGGCGATGCCTTGACCACCGCGGCCGCGCCGGTAATGCCGCCAGCTCCCGGCAGGTTTTCGATCACCACCGGCTGGCCGAAGGCCTTGCCCAGCGCGGGGCCGGCCGCGCGAGCGATGGCGTCGACGCCGGAACCCGCGCTGATCGGCAGGATCAACCGCACCGGCTTGCCCGATCCGGGCTGGGCCATGGCGTGCGGTACGTGCATCGTCGACAGCGCGACGGCCGCGATCGCCGCCGCACCGCTCAACAGGAATGCGAGCCGGCGCCATATGGCGGGTACAGCGGGGCGAGGGAATGCCTTTTTCATGGTTGTCTCCAGATATTTCTATTTATGGTGACTGCTGCCGCGGCGGGGTAGCCCGCCGTCGGGTCCATCAGGCCCTGCTCAGGCGCGAGAGGATTTCCTCGGTGTGTTCGCCCGCCCTGGGCAGCGGGCTGCGCACGCCGGGCCGGCGTCCGCCCATCAGCAGCGGCAACAGCACCGTCGGCGCGATCGAGCCATCGTCCACCTGCATATCCACCAGCCCACCGCTGGCCTTGAGGTGCGGATCGTCCAGCAACTGGTCCGGGCGCACGATCGGCGCGTAGGGAATGCCGGCCGCTTCCAGCTTCGGCGCCAGCGCTTCCGTGCGATGGTGCTTGAGGATCTCGCCCAGCCGCTCCAGCAGTTCCGGACGCACCGCCACGCGCAGGGCGTTATTGGCGTAGCGCGGATCGGCCGCCAGGTCCGGCCGTTCGAGCACATTGCACAGCGTGACGAACTGCTTGTCGCTGACCGCGCCAATAAATAGCTGCTCGCCGTCGGCCAGCGTGAAGACGTCATAGACGCTCCATGCCGACACGCGCGACGGCATCGGCGGGGGCGGCTCGCCGGTCATCGCAAACTGCTGCATGTGCTGGGAGGACAGGAACACGCAGTTCTCGAACAGCGCGCTCTGGATCTCCTGGCCGCGTCCGCTGCGGTCACGTTCGCGCAGCGCGGCCAGCACACCGATGGCGCCGAACATGCCGCCCATGATGTCGTTGACGGACGTGCCCGCCCGCAGCGGCCGCCCCTGCGGGCCCGTCATGTACGACAGGCCTCCCATCATCTGCACGACTTCGTCCAGCGCCAGACGGTTTTCGTAGGGACCGGGCAGGAAGCCCTTGTGGGAGACGTAGATCAGGTGTGGGTACTTCTGTGACAGCGTGGCGTAGTCCAGGCCCAGCTTCTCCATCAGGCCGGGGCGGAAGTTCTCCAGCAAGATATCGCTCTGGCCGGCCAGTTCGGCAGCCGCCGCGCGGCCTTCCTCCGTAGTGATGTCCAGCACCACGCTCTTCTTGTTGCGATTGAACGCACGGAAAAAGCCGATGCCCAGCCCGGGCAGGTTGCGAGTCTTGTCGCCCCCTGGCGGTTCGATCTTGATGACTTCGGCGCCCAGGTCGGCCAGGATCATGCCGCAGGTGGGGCCCATGACCATATGCGTGAACTCGACCACGCGGATGCCGGACAGCGGCAGGGACGGATTGTCGTTTGACATGTGGACTCTCAGGCTGGTTTTCAGGCGGATTCGTGGGTCGATTCGTAGGCCAATCGTGGACCGATTCTCAGGCTGCTGCGCGAGCCGCCTGGCTCGGGAACGTCTTGGGAAGGCCCGCGCGCCACAGCGTGCCGTGCAGGGTTTCGCCCGCGAGCCAGGTGGCCACGCGTTCGCGCAAGGCCAGCAGGCGGCCGATGTCCACGCCGGTATCAATACCCATGCTGCCCAGCATGTAGGCCAGGTCCTCCGTGGCCACGTTGCCACTGGCACCGGGCGCATGCGGGCAGCCGCCGATACCGGCCAGGCAGGCATCGAAACGCGTGACACCCGACTCCAGCGCCGCATAGACATTGGCCAGCCCCAGCCCGCGCGTGTCGTGGAAGTGACCGCACCAGAAGCGATCGCCGGCGATGTCGATAGCCCGCGCGAAGAGATCGCGCACCATGCCGGGATCGGCGTATCCCACGGTATCCGCCAGACTGACGCGGTCGGCGCCGGCGTCCAGCAACGCCTGCATCAGGCGCAGCACTTCGTCGGGCGCCACGCGTCCCTGGATCGTGCAGCCGAAAGCCGTACCCACGCCGCCTTCGATCAGCGTCTTCGATCCGGCGGCATCGCGCGCCGCGCGGATGCGAGCGACTTCGGCCACCACTTCATCGGGCGACTTGCGCAGGTTGGCCAGGCTGTGGGCGTGGCTGGCGGACAGCGGCACGATCATGAGATCCGCGCCGCCGGCGATGGCGTTCTCGGCACCACGCAGGTTCGGCACCAGCACCGAGGCAAACAGCCCCCGCAGGTCGCGGGCGAATTCCAGCAGCTCGGCGGTATCGGCCAGTTGCGGCAGCAAGCGGGCGGGCACGAACGAGCCGACTTCCAGCTCGCGCAGGCCGGCGGCATACGCGTCGCGGACCCACGCCTTCTTCTGCTCGGTCGGCAGGATGGTCTGGATGCTCTGCAGGCCATCGCGCAGGCCAACTTCGCGAATCACGGCATGGCGGGGAAAGGTTGCGGTCATGGGGATCGGGGAGTCTCGGGGCCTCTCGTACGGAGGCGATGAGGCCACTCTATGAGTTTCCGATGCAAAGCAACAGTGGTGTTTTGGACACGCTAACGTTCCGGATGGGAATGTCTCAGCAAGGCACCCGGGATTTCCCGAACACCTGATGACGACCCTATTCGCGCAAGTAAAATTCCATTCCGGAATTCCACAGCCCCTCCCCTCCAGATCGCCATGAGAGACCTCGACCTCACTACGCTCCGCCTGTTCGTTGCCGTGTGCGAAACCCAGAACATGGCCCGTGCCGGCGAACAGGAGCACATCGTGGCGTCCGCCATCAGCAAGCGGCTGGCGCAGCTGGAAGACACGGTGGGCGCGACGTTGCTGGAGCGCCGGCGGCGCGGTGTGATTCCAACGGCAGCCGGGGAAATCGTACTGGCCCACGCCCGTGCCATGCTGGCGGCCGCGGATCGCGTCACGCGTGACATGGCGGACTACGGCGCCGGCGTGCGCGGGCAGGTACGCCTGCTGGCCACGGTCTCGTCGATGGCCGAGTCGCTGCCGGACGATATCGCCAGCTTCCTGCAGATACCGGAGCACCGCGATATTCGCGTCACCGTGGAGGAAAGCCTGAGCACGGAGGTCGTGCGCTCCCTGCGCGAAGGCGCCGCCCCGCTCGGCATCTGCTGGGACGCCGCGGATCTGGAGGGCTTCGACACACGGCCCTATCGCACGGACCGCCTCGCGGCGATCGTCCACGACTCGCACCCGCTGGCCCAGGCCGACACCTGCACCTTCGCCGATACGCTCGACTTCGATCACGTCGGCATGCCGGCCCAGACCGCCGTACAGACCATGCTGACCCGCTATGCCGCGATTCTCGGGCGCCGGCTGACGTTTCGGGCGGTGGTGTCGACGTTCGACGCGGCCTTGCGCTGCGTGCGGGCGAACCTCGGCATCGCCGTCCTGCCAGCGGAAATCGCCGAGCCGGTGGCGGGCGCCTTCGGTGTGCGCATCATTCCCCTGAGCGACGAGTGGGCGCGTCGCCGCTTTGCCATCTGCTTCCGCAATATCGAATTGCTCTCGCCCGCCGCCCGGCTGCTGGTCGACTATCTGGCGCACACGGCCGCCGCGCACGCGCACTCCAGGTAAATACGATGCCTCTTCTTTTAATACAAAAGAACCAACCGTTGTGAAGATCTATGACGATTCTGAATTTGCGGCGAGTCTTGTCATAGATCGAAACCGAGTGTGAATTCCGAAGCGAAGGCATTTTCGGACCAGAAAAAATCGCTTACCGTGCGCCGCGCGGGGCGTTGCGGCAATCGATGTGTGACCTCTGCGACAGGCTTGATGACGCTGAAACGGAGCTCAACGCATGGTGGATCTGGCGGAAGGACTGAAGACTGATGGCGGCGCGCCGCTCAAGGGCCTGGCTAGGCGGCAGGTGTACTTCCTGGAGGTACCTGGAACAGCCAGTGTTGCGGGACTGTCGGTGGTGTCGTTCGATGCCGTGGAGCGACTGGGCGAGCCTTACAAGGTCACGGTGCAACTCACGCATCCCCTGGAACTCGACCGGGCCGACTACCTGAACCGGAATGCGACGTTCGTCATCGATGCGGGCGATGACAGTGAGTCGCGCAAGTTCTCGGGCTGGATCTCGGCATTCTCCAAGACCCGCGAGACCCGCGATTTCTGCGCGTATGAGATGGTAGTGGTGCCGCAAGTCGCACGGCTGCGGCTGACCAGAAGAAGCCGCATCTATCAGCAGAAGACGGCGCCGCAAATCATAGAGGCCATTCTTCGAAGCCACGACCTGAAAGGCCACCAGTTCGCCTTCAACACGCGGCGGCAGTACCCCCAGCACAAGTTCCGGCTTCAGTACGAAATGCCCGACTGGGACTACATCCACTTGCTGATGGAACAGGAGGGGCTGTATTGCTATTTCATTCCCGGCAAGTTCGGCGAGATGGTGGTGTTTGGCGACGACATCGACCACTACATCTACCAGCCCGAGCTGCGCGTGCCCTACCGGGAATCGGCCGGGCTGGAGTCCGGCCTTGAGGCAGTCCATGCCATCCAGACTCATGCCGCGACGGTGCCGGAGTCCTTCCTCGCGGCGGACTACAACCCGGATGCATCCTGGGAGCGTTTCAAGGCCGAGGCGAACGTCGCGCGCAAGGACAGCACAACGTACGGGCAGCCCCATGCCTATGGCACGCACCATCTTGACCAGGCCAGTGCGAAATGGGAGGCGCAACTCCGGCATGAGGCCGCTATCGCCGGACAACTGGTCTACGCCGGCGAAAGCAACGTGCTGGCCCTGCGCCCGGCACGTATCCTGCGCATGGACGCGAGCCTCCCGGATGCCCCCAACGGGCAGGTCATCACCGAAGTCACGCATCGTGGTGCCCGCGATCAGGCGTACCGCAACACCTACAAGGCCATCCCCTGCGACCGGCGCTTCCGCCTGCGGATGGACGAATCCAGATGGCCGCGCATCGCCGGGACACTCAGCGGGCGCATCACCTCGCCAGGGCAGTACAAGTACGCCTATCTGACCCAGGACGGCCACTACGTCGTCCGTTTCGACCTGGACTTCGATGCGTGGCCCAAGGGTGGCGAAAGCGTGCCGCTGCGGCTGGCGAAGCCTTTTGCCGGCGCCCTTCAGACCGGGTTCCACTTCCCGCTGATTGACGGCACGGAGGTCGCCATCGCCTTCCGGGATGGCAACCCGAACAAGCCGTATATCGCGTACGCACTGCACAACAGCCAGCAGGATGACCCCATTACCAACCAGGACCGGTGGCTGTCCCGCAACGTTATCCGCACGCAGAGCAACAACAAGTTGCGGTTCGAGGACTGGCGGGGCCAGGAAAGCATCAAGCTGTCCACCGAATACGGCGGCAAGACCCAACTGAATCTCGGCTATCTCGTCGATCACAAGAAGAAGCGGCGCGGTGAGGGGTTCGAGCTGCGTACCGATTGCAAAGGTACTGTGCGCGGCGGCGCAGGACTGTTCCTGTCCGCCGACAAGCAGGTTCGCGCCATGGGAGAGCAAGCCGATACGGATGCCGCGACGACGCAGTTTGGACGCACGCAAGCTCAGGCCGATGGCCTGGCTGCGGCGGCCTCGGTGGCCAATGCGGAAATCGCGGACCTGAAGGCGGAAAACCATTGGTTGAAGGATGAGCTGGCGAACCTGAAGACGGCCGTCATTGCCCTGTCGGCCCCGCACGGGATCGGCTTGGCAACGCCAGATCGGGTCATGGTATCGGCGGGCAAGGACGTGAGCATCGGCACTTCCGCTGGGTTTAACGTGAACGCCATGAAGCGCTTCACGGTATCTGCCGGAGAGCTGCTCTCGATGTTTGCGTACAAGTTGGGGATCAAGCTGTTCGCGGCAAAGGGCGCCATACGGATTGAGGCGCAAAGCGACGTCATGGCACTGGCCTCGGAAAAGGACATGACCATCCAGAGCGCGAACGGGTGTGTGGTCATCGAGGCCAAGAAGGAGCTGGTACTCAAATGCGGCGGCTCCTATCTGCGCATGACGGCAACCGGTATCGAGGATGGCACGCGCGGTGATCGCACATGGAAGGCCGTTGCATTCAGTCGTCAGGAGCCTGCCTCCCTGCCGGCAGGACTCCCGGTGCTACCAAAGCCGGAAGCCACGCAATGCGCGTTGCGTGAGAGCCAGTCTGGTACGCCGTTCGCAAAGCTGGTGCTCTGAATGGCTTACCTGGACTACGTAAACGCGATGCTGGAACGATTCCGCACCAAGCATCGGGACTTGCTCGCGGCGCATGCAGAGGTGCACCTGTATGCCATGGTCGATCCCACCGCCCTATCCCAATACGAAAGGTATAAACCCAGCGCATGGCTGGCGATTGTGCAACGCATGTCGCTGTATGCCGGCTCGGGCCTGGACATCCTGGAGGCGACAGGCCCGGTGCTGCTGGCGATGCCGGATCTGCGCAACACCAGCAAGCTGACCGCCTCCAGTTTCTCCACCCGCGCGCCGACATCGGCGGACGTGTTCGTCGAACTACTGGCCCTGGCCACGCACAGCGCCGCACATGTGACCTGGATATGGTCGCCGCATGAGATGGGCACGCTGGTGGCGCATCTGCAGACGCTGCTGCACGCGCGCCTTGGGCCGGATGACGAGGATGCGTGGTTCTTCTTCTACCAGCCATCGCATCTGCAGGTACTGCACGAGCAGCTACCTGAGGTCACCCGCCGCCATATGTTCGGCCCGATTCACGCATGGTGGATGTTGAGTCTGCATGGTCAGTTGGTGGAACTGGAGGGCGAAGGGGCACCCGTACCGCCTGCGTGGGACGCGTTTCCCGTTCCCGGCGATGTGGTAACGGCGCTGCAGCGCGCGGCCATGCCGGAACAGGTGCATGCGTGGCTTGAGAAAACCTGTTTGAACCTGACAACCTCACCGCGTCACAACGGTCAGGTGGCGGAAATCGCGCCGCTGGTCAAACGGGCGCTGGATTACAGCCTTGCCAGAAAGAAGGACGTAGTGACGTTTGTTATCTACGGACTGCACTACAAGGTGGACTACGATCAGCATCCCCACCTTCAGGCGCTGCTGACCGGCGCGGCGGATCAAGGCCGACCGCTGGCGCAAGCGTACCGCGCCGTGAGTCTCGACGTCTGGGATGAACTGGCACAGACCGCGCAGCAGCGCGTGAATGCTCAGGCGGCACGCGCACTGCATGCGGCGTTGAGGAAGGCTGGGCAAATCAGTCTTCGTGCCCGGATCGTCAATGCCACTGGCTCTGCCATTAGCGGCGTGTTCTTCGATCTTCCCGGGAATCCGCACGCGGGACGACAGTTCGTGGGAAGCGTTGACGGCAGATCGTTTGGCGAGGCGGTGCTCGACAAAGAGGCATTGGTCTCGCCGTTGCCGGGCGACAAGCTGATTCTGCATTGGATTGAATTCACCGACTATGCGCCGGGGCGCTGCATGCGGACGCCGCGCCGGCGTGAGCTGGTCGTGAACGGAGAGCTTCCCACCGAAGAGCGGTCAGGCTTGCTGGAAATCAGGTTTGGGAAATACGGCGAAGCGATTGTGATGCACAAGGATGAGGCCTCCTTTCACAAACAATGAGGAGTCTAGTCGTGGAGGAAACAAAAATGACAGAACTGAATGTACGCGGAGAAGATCAACGCGTGCTCGACCTGCGAGCAGTGGCTGTGGTTCGATTTCTTCAATGATTAACTGGAAAGGACCGCAATGAAAATGGTTGTACGAATGATTACCGGACTGGCGCTGGTATTGGTGCTGGGAGGCTGCGTGACAGGACAACAGCGTGGATGGGTAACAGCGTCAGTTCGGGGAGCCAACTATACCGAGGACTACATCTACGATGTATCAATTCAAACTACGGATGGCAAACGCGTTGGATTAGGCATTGCTCGGGTCAATGAGTTCTCGAGAGGCGGCACCAGCGGGAGCGAATGTTGTGCATTCATTCCAGCTGTGGGCCAGACCATCAAGGTGGTCTGGCAAGTCGGCGGGCGCCAGCAGGACAAGTCGCAGTGGAGAACATACAGCCGGGACGTGGTTGTGACTGGCGCGATGCCAAAGAAGAAAGATGCATACAACATCCTTATTGTCAGATTCTTCCAAGAGCATCAGTTAGAAGCAGAGCTGATTCCTGATCGGGGGGAGGCTGGCGGGACGGCTAGCCCTCGGGTCGACAAGTTGTATTCCGGACAACGCGCCATGCGCCAAAAGGGAGAATAACCATGCAGGACTGGTTCACAGACAGCCATGAAGCGTTTGCGCAGATGGTTCAAACCATGACCGAACTGTGCGCGGAGAAGATTCAACGCGTGCACGACCTGCAAACAGTGGCCGTGGTTCGGTTTTTTCAATAACTAACGGCAAAAGACCGCAATGACAAGGGTTGTACGAATGATTGCCGGACTGGTGCTGGCGATGGTGATGGGAGGCTGCGCGACAGGGCAACCACGTGGCTGGGTAGATGTGTCGGCCTGGGGCGCGAACTACACCGAGGACTATATCTACGAATACTGGATTAAAACTATCGAGGACAAGCGTACTGGAGTGGGGGGCGTTCACGTCAATGAATTCTCGAGAGGCGGCACAAGCGGAACAATATGTTGCGCTCTGATGCCCGGCGTCGGTCAGACCATTAAGGTTGTCTGGCGTATTGGAGGGTATCGAGAGGATGAGTCGCAGTGGAAGACCTACAGCCGCGATGTCGTGGTGAAAGGGACTATGCCAGTGCGTACCAAGAGACACAGCTATCTCGTTGTGAGGTTCTTTTCTGATCACGAAGTGGAGGCTGAACTTGTTCCCTCAGCCGATATTGACCCAAAAAATCCCCGAGTTGACAAGCTCTTTTCAGGCCAGCGCGTCATGCGCCAAAAAGGAGAATAACCATGCAGGACTGGTTCACAGACAGCCATGAGGCGTTTGCGCAGAAGGTTCAAACCATGACCGAACTGTACGCGGAGAAGATCAACGCGTGCGCGACCTGCGAGCAGTGGCCGTGGTTCAGCTTCTTCAATGACTAACGGGAAAGGACCGCAATGACAAGGTTTGTACGAATGATTGCCGGACTGGCGCTGATATTGATGATGGGAGGCTGCGCGACAGGGCAACCACGTGGCTATGTGAATGTGTCGGCCTGGAGCACGAACTACACCGAGGACTATATCTACGACTTCTCGATTCGAACTGCTGACGGGAAGCGCACCGGAATCGGTGGCGTTCAGGTCAATGAGTTCTCCAAAGGAGGAACCGGGGGACGTGAATGCTGCGCTCTCATTCCTGGTGTGGGCCAGACCATCAAGGTGATTTGGCGTGTTGGCGGGTATCGAGAGGACGAGTCGCAGTGGAAGACCTATAGCCACGATGTCGTGGTGACTGGTGCCATGCCAAAGAAGAAGGATGCTTACAACATCCTGATGGTCAGATTTTTCAAAGAGCGTCAGGTAGAGGCAGAGCTGATTCCTGATCGAGGGGAAGCTGGCGAATTGGCTAGCCCTCGCGTCGACAAGCTATTTTCAGGGCAACGCGTCATGCGCCAAAAGGGAGAATAACCATGCATGACTGGTTCACAGACAGCCATGAGGCGTTTGCGCAGAAGGTTCAAACCATGACTGAACTGTATGCAGAGGAACTCAACGCGTGCGCGGCTGGCGAGCAGCAGTGTGGTTCAGCTTCTTCAATGACTAAGGGAAAAGGACTGAAATGACAAGGGTTGTACGAATGATTGCCGGACTGGCGCTGGCGTTGGTGATGGGAGGCTGCGCGACAGGGCAACCACGTGGCTGGGTAGATGTGTCGGCTTGGAGCGCGAACTACACCGAGGACTTTATCTACGATTACTGGATTCAAACTGCAGAAGGTAAGGATACTGGGGTGGGAAACGTTCAGGTCAACGAATTTTCAAGAGGCGGCAAGAGTGGGCAGATATGCTGCTCCTCGATGCCTGGCGTAGGCCAGACGATCAAGATCATTTGGCGCGTTGGTGGGCATCGGGAGGACCAGTCGCAGTGGAGGACGTACAGCCGCGATGTCGTGGTGACTGGTGCAATGCCCAAGAACACCCGCGAGCACAGTGTATTGCTCGTCCGATTTTTTCCTGTCCACGAGATAGAAGCGGAATTGCTACCCGGGGACGGGGACTTCGGTCCCTCCAATCCGCGCATGGATAAGCTGTTTTTTGCTGGTCCGCGTGTCATGCGCCAAAAAGGAGAATAACCATGCAGGACTGGTTCACAGACAGCCATGAGGCGTTTGCGCAGAAGGTTCAGACCATGACCGAACTATATGCTGAGGAATTCAATGCGTGTGCGACCTGCGAGCAACGGCCATGGTTCAGCTTCTTCTTCGATGGCACGGGAAACAATCTCAAGATTGATGAACCGAAGCAGAAGCTCTCCAATATTGCCCGCCTGCATCTAGGGCATGTCGATGATGATGAGCCTCTTATTAACCACTTCTACTATCCCGGCGTCGGCACCCCGCTCAACGCAAGCGATCCGAGCTGGTGGGAAAAGCTTCGCGACAGCGAACCGATTGGTGGTGGCTTCGGACTGGGCAGTGATGTGCGCCTGACCACCGCAGAGAGCGACTTGCGTCGATCCTTGCAAGCCAACCACAGAGTCACCCGCATCGACATTGCAGTCTTCGGCTTCTCACGCGGCGCGACGCTGGCGCGTGCCTTCGTCAATCGCCTGCTCGCCAAATGTCAGATGAAAGACGGCGTGCCTCACTGGCCCTGCCGCACCGCGCTGGACGGCGAATCCGCGCCGCTGCACATCCGCTTTCTCGGCCTCTTCGACACGGTCGAGTCAGTCGGCCTGCCCACCCAAAATCTGTCCGACATGCGCCTGCACGTTCCCGAACAGGTCGAGCGGTGCGTTCACATTGTCTCGGGCCACGAACTGCGCGCCAGCTTCCCGCTCACGCCGGTGCGCGGCAGCACCGTGAGCTACGAGAAAATCGTCCTCCCGGGTGTGCATTCGGACGTGGGTGGCGGCTACCGTCCGGATGAGCAAGGTCGGTCAGACCAACTCGCGCGCATCGCGCTGAACCGCATGCGCCTGGAGGCGACGGTCAGCGGCGTTCCTTTCACGCCACCGGCACACCTGAAGAAGATGATCCAGGATCTCTTCGAATACGACGAAGACGTCAAAGTCCTGTTCGATGAATACATGCGTACGCTGGGCGTATGCAGCACGCTGGAAGAGGAGCTGTTCCGGCACATGCGCCTCTACTACGGCTGGCTGAAGGTGCGTTTCGGCAAGAATCCGTGCGAGCTCTACCAAGGGGCAAAATGCACGGACCCGGTCATCCAGCAGGAGCTTCAGGACATTCAGCAGTATCACGCGCGCATGAAGATGGACGCCGACACCATGAACTGGCGCGCGCATCTCACGCACCTGTGGAAGAACGACCGTGCCGAATACCATCGCACTGTCGCCGCCATCGATGGGCAGCGCAGTCCGCTGAGCAAGCCGCTCACGGATCAGGAAGCCGCGTACTGGGACGCCTGGCTCAATCCGCCCGCACTCTCCCCCAACCTGATTCGCTTCTTCGACCAGTACGTGCACGACTCGCGCGCCGGTTTCCTTCGCATCGACGCCAGCGGTTATCTGCGACCGCGTCAGATCATCGAGACCGCGGTGCCGCCCACGGCAACGGCGCGAGTGTTGGCAGCGAAGCCATTGGCTGTCCGAGACATGATGTCCCCGGGTGCTGACTCGTCCAGGGCACACTGGCCACTCATGATGGAGCTGCCTGCCTTGACCGAGTGCCGGTAGGCATCCGCATATGGCACGACGTACCACTGCTCCAATTCCGGATCAAACAGTGCCACCTCCCACTTCCGGCACCGCCCTATTCCACACGTTTACCCTAGGTTTTCATATAACCAGAAAAGGGTAAGGTGTGGCCCTATGCAGACCCGGCCCATTACCCTGACCGAACACGTGATTCAGCAATTACGCGCGGAAATTGCCGACGGCATCTATCCCGTCGGCGCGCGGCTGCCGACCGGCAAGCAGCTGGCCGAACGCTTTGGCGTCAGCACGTCCGTGATCCGCGAGGTGACGGAACACCTGCGGTCCCAGGGGATGATCGAAAGCCGCCAGGGCCTGGGCAGCACGGTGCGGTCGCGTGTCAGCGACGCGGGATTCCGACTGTCCGGCAGCGTGGGCGCCGATGCGACCGATCTGGCCGAGATCTACGAACTTCGGCTGGATCTGGAGGGCGCCGCCGCCGCCATGGCCGCGCAACGCCGCACCGACCAGGACATCGCGCGCCTCGGTGCGTTGCTCGACGCCCTCGCCGCCCAGCTGCATGACGCCGATCACGGCGTGGAGCCCGATATCCAGTTCCATATCGCCATCGCCACGGCCACGCATAACAAGTACTACCTGCAACTGCTGCAATACCTGAACCTGCAGCTCCATCACGCCGTGCGGACCGCCCGCCTGAATTCGCGCAGGCAGCCCGGCCTGCCGGAGCAGGTGCACGGCGAGCACGTCGCCATTTTCGACGCCATCCGTCTCGGCGATGCCGAACAGGCCCGCCTGGCCGCAGCCGCGCACCTGCGCAATGCCGCGGCACGGCTCGGCCTGGCGCTGCGCCCGATCCGCTAACCCCTTCTCCAGCAAGGCACGACATGTCCGACGCCCATTTTCTCCAACGACTGACCGAAACGCTCGGCCCCGATGTGGTGGCGACCGCGCCCGACGATGTCGCGCCGTGGGTCTCGGACTGGCGCGGGCTCTACACAGGCCGCGCTCAGGCGGTGATTCGTCCGCGCACCACGGAACAGGTCTCGCAGGCGTTGGCGCTCTGCCAGCAGGCCGGCGTGCCGGTGGTCCCGCGCGGCGGCAATACGGGCCTGTGCGGCGGCGCCGCGCCGGACAACAACGCCGCCAACGTCGTGCTGAGCCTTGACCGCATGGACAAGATTCGTTCCATCGACACCATTGCCAATACGATGGTCGTCGAGGCCGGCTGCATTCTCGGCAACCTCCGCCGTGCGGCCGGGGACGCCGACCGGCTGTTTCCGCTGTCGCTGGCCGCCGAGGATTCCTGCCAGATCGGCGGCAACCTGGCGACCAATGCCGGCGGCGTTAACGTCGTCCGCTACGGCATGACGCGCGAACTCGTGCTCGGCGTGGAAGCCGTGCTGCCGAGCGGCGAGATCTTTCACGGCCTGCGCACGCTGCGCAAGGACAACACCGGCTATGACCTCAAGCAGTTGCTGATCGGGTCGGAAGGCACGCTCGGCGTGATTACCGCCGCCGCGCTGCGCCTGCTGCCGCGCGCGGATTCCCGCGCCGTGGTGCTGGCTGCTGTCGATTCGCCGGATCAGGCGCTCAAGCTGTTCTCGCTGCTGTTCGCGCAATGCGGCCCCCGGCTCCAGGCGTTCGAGTTCTTTACCGGCGCCTGCCTGGACCTGGTGTTGAAGCATGCCGAGGGCGTCCAGGCCCCCTTCCCGGACCGCCATCCGGCCTATGTGCTGGTGGAGATCGCCGATACGGCCTCCGAGGACCTCCTGAACTCGCTGCTGGAAGCCGTCATCGGCGATGCGCTGGAATGCGGGTTGTGCCAGGACGCGGCCGTGTCCGCGTCGCTGGCCCAGCTGCAAAGCCTGTGGCGCCTGCGCGAGGAAATCTCCGAATCCCAGCGCGCCGACGGCCTGCACCTGAAGCACGACGTCTCGCTGCCGATCGAGGCCATTCCGGCGTTCATGGCGTCGATGGAAGCGCGGCTGCTGGCGCGCCACCCCGGCATCCGCCCGTTCATCTTCGGGCATTTCGGCGACGGCAACCTGCACTACAACCTGTCGCGGCCGGCGGGCGCCGACCCGAAATGGGCGCTCAACGAAGGCAAGGCCGTGAGCGAGGAAGTCCTGGAGGAAGTGGCCCGCTATGACGGCAGCATCAGCGCCGAACATGGCATCGGCCAGCTCAAGCGCGAATCCTTCCTGGCGCTCAAGGACCCGCTGGAATTGCGGCTGATGCGGGCCATCAAGCAGGTGTTCGATCCATCCGGCATCATGAATCCGGGCAAGCTGCTCTGAGAGGTTGCTTCAAAATGAAGCGAAGCGGTCCTGGCTAGGCGTGCGGCCGCAGACAGTACAACTGGTACGGCAAGGCCGCGCAACGACGCCAGGATCTTTTTGAAGCGACCTCATGAGGCCGGGGTGCCACAGGCTTGCACTGCACACGGCGCTATACTGTGGGCCCCTTTCCGCACCCTCACCGCATCGAGGCGGTCCGAAAAAATTGGCTGATCAAGACCTGAGCAGGCTGAAAATCGACCGCAGCGCCATGGCCCCCGCGCCACGCCGGCGCCGCCGTTGGGTTCGCTACGCGATCATCGCGCTGGTTATCCTCGCCGTGATTGGCATCGGCGCCCGGCTGGCCGGACCCCAGGCCGTGGAAACCGCCACCGTCACGTCGGCGTACCCATCCCAGAACTACACGCTCCTCAATGCCACGGGCTACGTGGTGCCGCAGCGCAAGGCCGCCGTCTCCTCAAAGGCCCAGGGCCGGCTGGAATGGCTCGGCGTGCTCGAAGGTTCGCGCGTGAAGAAGGACGAGATCATCGCCCGGATCGAGAGCCGCGATGTCGCGGCTTCGCTGGCACAGGCGACCGCGCAGGTGCGCGTGGCACAGGCCAACCTGCAGCTCCAGCAGGCCGAGCTGCGCGATGCGGAAGTCAACCTGCGCCGCTCGGAAGTCCTGCTGGTGCCCAAGGCCATCTCCACCCAGCAGTACGACGCGGACCTGGCCCGCTACAACAAGGCCCGCGCGTCGATCAACAACTCGCAGGCCGCCATCACTTCGGCACAGGCCAATGCCCAGGCCGCGCAAGTCGCCGTGGATCAGACCGTGATCCGTTCGCCCTTTGACGGCGTGGTGCTGATCAAGCATGCCAACGTCGGGGACAACATCACGCCGTTTTCCGCCGCGTCCGACACCAAGGGCGCCGTCGTGACGATCGCCGACATGGACACGCTGGAGGTGGAGGCCGACGTCGCCGAATCCAACATCGCCAAGATCACCGCCGACCAGCCGGCCGAGATCCTGCTGGACGCCCTGCCCGACCTGCGCCTGGCCGGCCGCGTGTCCCGCATCGTGCCGACGGTGGACCGGTCCAAGGCCACCGTGCTGGTCAAGGTGCGCTTTGTCGATCGTGACCCGCGCGTGCTGCCGGACATGAGCGCGAAGATCGCATTCCTGTCGAAACCCGTGCCGCCCGAAGACAGGAAGCCGCTGGTGGCGGTGCAACCCGCCGCCGTGGCGGAACGCGACGGCAAGAAGGTGGTCTTCGTCATCCGGGACGGCAAGGCGCAGCAGGTGCCGGTCACCACCGGCGCACGGATCGGCGAACTGGTGGCCGTCCAGGGCGTGAAGCCCGGCGACACGCTCGTGCTGGCGCCCGGCGACAAGCTCGCCGACGGCAGCAAGGTCACCGTGGCGAAGAAATAACGTGGCCGCGGAACCGCTCGTCTCCATCCGCCACCTGGCCAAGTCATACCGGCGAGGCGCGCAGATCGTACCCGTGCTGTCCGACATCACGCTCGATATCGCCGAGGGCGACTTCATCGCGCTGATGGGCCCGTCCGGTTCGGGCAAGAGCACGCTGCTGAACCTGATTGCGGGCATCGACCGTCCGGACAGCGGCGAGCTACGCGTGGGCGGCGTGGACATCTCGGGCCTGCCGGAGTCCTCGCTGGCCGACTGGCGCGCGGCCCATGTCGGCTTCATCTTCCAGTTCTACAACCTGATGCCGGTGCTGACCGCGTTCGAAAACGTGGAGCTGCCACTGATGCTCACGCGGCTGGGCCGTGCCGAACGGCGCGCGCGCGTGGAACTGGTGCTGGGCATGGTCAACCTGGCCGACCGCATGGACCACTACCCGTCCGAACTGTCCGGCGGCCAGCAGCAACGCGTGGCCATCGCCCGGGCGCTGATCACCGATCCGACGCTGATCGTGGCCGACGAACCCACCGGCGACCTGGACCGCGCGTCCGCCACGGAAATCCTGGCCATGCTGCAGCGCCTGAACGCCGAAGTCGGCAAGACCATCATCATGGTCACCCATGACGCACACGCCGCCGACGCGGCCAAGTCGCTCGTCCATCTGGAAAAAGGCGAGCTGCTCAATGGCAACAGCCGGCGCTAAGCCATGTACCTGCCGAAGCTGATCGCCCGCAATGCGATGCGCCACAAGCTGCGCACCACCCTGACGGTGCTCGGACTGGTCATCGCCGTGCTGGCCTACGGGCTGCTGCAGACCGTGGTCGACGCCTGGTACGCGGGCGCGGCGGCGGCATCCAACGCGCGGCTGGTCACGCGCAACGCCATCTCGCTGGTGTTCCCCCTCCCCCTGAGCTACGAAAACCGCATCCGCGGCGTGGATGGCGTCACGCAGGTGGCGCGGTCCAACTGGTTTGGCGGCGTCTACCGCGACCCCAAGAACTTCTTCGCCCAGTTCGCGGTGTCGGACAACTACCTCGACCTGTACCCCGAGTTCATCGTGCCGCCGCAGCAGCGCGCCGATTACCAGCGCGACCGCCGTGGCGCGCTGATCGGCCGGCAACTGGCGGACCAGTACGGGTTCAAGATCGGCGACGTCGTCCCGATCAAGGGCACGATCTACCCCGGCACGTGGGACTTCATCGTGCGCGGCATCATGGAGGGGCGCGACGAAAGCACGATCACGCGCCAGATGATCTTCCATTGGGAATACCTGAACGAAACCGTCCGCAAGAAGACCGCCCGGCAGGCGGACCAGGTGGGCGTCTTCGTGCTGGGCATCGACAATCCTGACAATGCGGCAGCCATCTCGCGCACCGTCGACAACGTATTCAAGAATTCGCTGGCGGAGACGCTGACGGAAACCGAGCAGGCGTTCCAGCTCGGCTTCGTGGCGATGTCCAACCAGATCATCGCGGCGATCCGCGTGGTGTCCTATGTGGTGATCGTCATCGTCATGGCGGTCATGGCCAACGCCATGGCGATGAGCGCGCGCGAGCGCATCACCGAATACGCCACGCTCAAGGCGCTGGGATTCGGCCCCGGCTTCCTGTCGCTGCTCGTGTTCGGGGAGTCGCTGATCATCAGCACGGTGGGCGGCGCCATCGGCATGCTGCTGACGCCGCCGGCCGCCAGCTTCTTCAAGCAGGCCGTGGGCGGGGTGTTCCCGGTCTTCACCGTATCGCACGAAACGGCGGCGATGCAGGCCGCCTGCGCGCTGGTGGTCGGGCTGGCCGCGGCCATCGTGCCTGCGGTGCAGGCCGCACGGGTGCGTATCGTCGAAGGCCTGCGGGCCATCGGCTAAGCCATCGGACGCCAGGATGGTTATCCCGCTCCACTACATCGCGCGCAACATCTGGGCCCGGCGGCTGACCACGACGCTCACGGCCGGCGGCCTGGCGCTGGTGGTGTTCGTGTTTGCCACGATGCTGATGCTGGACGCCGGCCTCAAGCAGACGCTGGTGACGACTGGCGAGCGCGACAATGTGGTCCTGATCCGCAAGGGCGCGGAGACCGAGGTCCAGAGCGCGATTTCCCGCGACCAGGCGGCCGCGATGGAGATGCATCCGGCCGTGGCGATGAACGCCGAGGGCCGGCCGATGGCGTCCCGGGAAGCCGTGGTGTTGATCTCGCTGACCAAGACCGGACTCAGCACGCCGTCGAACGTGGTGATCCGGGGCGTATCGCCACAGGGAGTCACGCTGCGGCCGCAGATCCGGATGGTGGCAGGCCGCGTGTTCAAGCCCGGATCGGCCGAGATTATCGTCGGCAGCGGCATTGCCAAGGGCTTCGGCGGTGTGCGGATCGGCGAGCACCTGCGCTTTGCCCAGCGCGACTGGACGGTCGTCGGGCACTTCGACGCGGGCGGCAGCGGCTTCGACTCCGAGATCTGGGGCGACGTCGACCAGCTCATGCAATCCTTCCGGCGCGGCAGCTACTCGTCGATGGTCGTGCGGCTGGCGCAGCAGGACGGCTTTGACAAGTTCCGGGCCGATATCGATGTGGACCCGCGGCTCGCCAACGAGGCCAAGCGCGAACAGGTCTTCTACAGCGACCAGTCGAAGGCGCTGTCCACGTTTATCAATATCCTGGGCGTGACGCTGACCTCGATCTTCTCGATTGCGGCGATGATCGGCGCGATGATCACGATGTATGCCTCCGTGGCCAATCGTGTGGGCGAGATTGGCACGCTGCGCGCGCTGGGCTTCAAGCGGGCCAATGTGCTGGCGGCCTTCCTGATCGAAGCCATCCTGCTGGGGCTGGTGGGCGGCGTGGCGGGCCTTGCCTGCGCGGCGCTGATGCAGCTCGCGTCGTTCTCCACGACGAACTTCCAGACCTTTGCGGATCTGTCGTTCCGCTTCATCCTGACGCCGGCCATCGTCGTCAAGACGCTGCTGTTTGCCATGGCGATGGGCCTGATCGGCGGCTTCCTGCCCGCCATGCGAGCCTCGCGGCTCAATATCGTCGACGCGCTGCGGGCACGCTAGATTCGGACGACGAGCGTGCCACGGCGGCGCCGCTCAGCCCAGCACCTCCTCGCAGACCGACAACCATGCCCGGGCGGCATGCGACAGATAGCGGTCCGGCAGCCAGATATGCGCGAGCGCCCAGTCCATCGTCGGCTCGGTCAACCGCGCGACGGCCAGGTTGTCGCGGGCCTCAAGCCGCGACAGCAACGGTTCCGGCAGGAAGGTCGTGCCGAGTCCGGCTGCAGCCATCGCCGCCAGGAAATCCCAGTGCCCGCTCTGCGCCACCACGCGCGGCTCCATGCGTGCCTCCAGAAACGCCTGCCGCAGCTTCCGTGTGAGCGAGAAGTCGTCCGTCAGCAGCACGAGGGGTTCGTCGCGCAGCGCGGCCAGCGTCACCGTCCGCCCACTGGCCCAGGCGGCCTTCTGCGGCCCGACCGCCCAGATCGGATATTTGGCGAACTGCCGCGTGGCCAGCGCCAGCCCGCTATCCCCCGGCAGCACCGTGGCGCCGACTTCCAGCTGCCCACTCGCGACATGCTGCTCCACCACCTGCCCGCCGTGCTCGGACAGCGTCAGTTCCAGATTGGGATAGCGCTTGCGGAAGGCGCTGACCGCCGGCGAGAAGAACAGGTTGACCATCGGCGGAATGCCGACCGCCAGTTGCCCTCGCCCCAGCGACGACAGGTCGGCCACCTCCAGCGTCAGCCGATGCACCACGCCAAGCGCTTCCTGCCCCCGGTCGTAGACAACCTTGCCGACGTCGGTCAGTCGCACCGTCTTGCCTTCGCGGATCAGCAGTGGCTGGCCGACCTCATCTTCCAGCTGCTTCACCATCTTGCTGATGGTCGACTGCGTCACAAAAAGTGACGTGGCCGCCTGGGTAAAGCTCTTCAGACGCGCGGTTTCAACGAAGTAGCGCAAGGCGCGGATGTCGATTGGCATAACGGGTCGCTTCCATGAAAAAACCGACTTTGGCTGTGCATTTTAAATCATGAGGGGAATGATCGCCAGTTGGCTACACTTCCGATCCACGTCCCCAATCTTTCCGGCGCCCCCGGACCGGTATCCCATGGCTAGCTGGCCAAATGCCCGACAGTGGCTGTTTTCGCTGAAGGCATTCGCGGCCGCAATGCTGGCGCTCTATATCGCACTGTCCTTCGGCCTGCCTCGCCCTTACTGGGCGATGGCTACCGTCTACTTTGTCTCGCATCCGCTGACCGGCGCCACCCGATCCAAGGCCGCCTATCGCGTGGCGGGCACGGTGCTCGGCGCCACGGCGGCGGTGGCTACCGTGCCACTGCTGGTCAACATGCCCATCGTGCTGATGGGTGCGATCTCGCTGTGGATCGTGGTGCTGGTCTACCTGTCGCTGCTGCAGCGGACGCCGCGCAGCTATGTGTTCCTGCTGGCTGCGTACACCCTGCCGATCGTGGCGTTGCCCGCCGTCAGCCAGCCGACGGCCATTTTCGATATCGCCGTGGCGCGCATCGAGGAGATCGTGATCGGCATCGTCTGCGCCGGGCTGGTCGGCGCCATCGTCTTTCCGGCCAAGGTGGCGCCCGCATTGCGCGACCGCGCCGGCACCTGGCTTGACGATGCGGCATCGTGGGCGGCCGATATCCTCGCCGCCAATCCCCGTGCCCGCGCCAGCCGGCATCGCCTGGCCGCCGACATGCTGGCGCTGGACCAACTGATCGTGCAACTGTCCTTCGACACCGAAAGCCGCCACACCCTGCGCCACGCGCGCGCGCTGCGAGAGCAGATGTCGATGCTGATGCCGGTCCTGTCGGCACTGGAGGCCGTGCTTCACACGCTGCGCCGTGATCCGGATGGCATGCCCGTGCCGCTCGCGAAATACATCGGCGCCGTGGCGAACTGGCTTGGCCACGGCCTGCAGGGCCCGGCGCCAGCCGTGGTCGCCGTACCCGCTGACTGGGCCGGGGCCGACCCACGCGCAGGCCTGATCGCGACGGCCGGACATCTGCTCGGCCAGCTGGGCGACTTGCTGGAAGCCTGCCAGGCCCTGCAGCACGGCATTGGCGACCGCCCCGCGCGCCTGCCGCCGACCTTATTGAATACACCAGCGGATACACCCGCGGACCCACCCGTGCAGCGCGCCGCGCAAGGCCTGTATCACGATCACGGCATGCTGCTCTTCGGCGCGATATCCACCGGTCTGGCCGTGTTCTGCGCCGGCCTGCTGTGGATCTTCTCCGGATGGGAGGATGGCGGCGGTCCCGTCGCGGTGGCGTCCATCGCCTGCTGCTTCTTCGCGACAATCGACGAGCCACGCCCGGTGGCCCGCTCGTTCCTGCGCTGGAGCGCGTTTTGCCTGCTGGTGTCGTCGTTCTACCTGTTCCTGGTGGTGCCGCATGCGCAGACTTTCGAGACACTGGTAGGCATGTTGTCGATTCCGTATCTCGGCATCGGCATGCTGATCGCGCGGCCGGGCTTCAACCTGATCGCCATGCTGCTGTCGGTGAACACCGCGTCGTTCGCCAACGTGCAGAGCGTCTACGACGCCAATTTCGTCGGCGTGTTCAACAACAACCTGGCCAACGCGGCGGCCATGCTCTTTGCGCCGCTGTGGGCGATGGTGGCGCGCCCGTTCGGCGCCCACGTTGCCGCGCATCGGCTGATTCGCGCCAGCTGGCAGGACCTGGCGCGCGCCGCGACGTGGCGTGCCGCGGACAGCCATACGAAGCTGGGGGCGCGCATGCTGGACCGCCTGGGGCAACTGATGCCGCGACTCGGCGCCAGCGGAGGCAGGCTGGCTTCGGACGGTTTCACCGAGCTGCAGATCGGCTATTGCACGCTGGCGCTCCAACGCGCACTACCGGATATGCCCCCGGCGGCGCGCAAGCCTGTCAGGCGCGTGCTGAGCATGGTGGCGCGGCATTTCCGGGCGCGTCTGAAGGTCGGTCACCCGATGGCGGTGCCCGGGGAGCTGGGCCAGCGAATCGTGGAATCGATCGCGCAGCTAGCGCGCCTGCGGAGCGACGCACGGGCACCGCTCTCTGCGCTGGTGGTGCTGCAGGTCACGCTGCACGCCCATGAAAATAACGACTCATTTCACGACGTTTAAATCATCGCAGGAATACTTCGTGATGACTACACTTCGTTCCGTGCCGCACCATTCCCGGCGAGGCACCGCCCACAAGGCGATCCGGAAGGCAGGCGTGGCGCAAACCCGCCAGGCACGCCTTCCTCAATCAGTTGAAGAACCACAAGACATGCACAACAACCTGCTCAAGACCCTGCTTGCCACGGCAACCCTCTGCGCCTGCTCCCTCGCAGTCGCCCAAGGCCAGCAAGACCGGGGCGTCCCCGGCGACCGCTACGGTTATGACATGCACAACGGACGCCGCGATCCGTTCACGGACGGTGCGCACGGCATCCGCAAGGCCGACCCGTACACCGACGGCGCCCTCGGCACGCGCAAATCCGATCCCTTCACCGATGGGGCCAACAGTGCCGCATCCGGCATGACCCTGGCGGGCATGGACCGCACGGGCGTGTCCGCGCCGCCGGCCCACAGCGCCTGATCTGCCGTCCCTCCAGCCAGCCGTCCCGGCGCCGGGTCTCCTCGTTCGGCATCGGGACAGCCACCTCCTCGTCGCGGCACCCCGTGAGAGGCGGCGGCCTCAGCCCGCATTCGCGGTTGCCGCGCTCTTCATCTCGCCCTTCAGCCATTCCCCCACGGCATCCAGCAGCAACCCCGATCCGTGCTCGCGCGATCCGGCATCGTCGTAGCCATCGAGGAATGCGCCTTGCTCGGTCATCACCAGCCGCGTGCCCTGACCTGCCACCTTGAGTTCAAACGTCGCCAGCGAGACGGAAATCTTGCGCTCGCCCATGTGCATTTCGTAGCTGTAGACCAGGCGCTCGTCGGGGATCACGTCGTAATAGAACGCCTCGAACGTCGATACCAGCCCGTTTTGCCAGCCTCCTTGCAACGTTTCCCGGCCGCCGGGACGCACGTCCATCTTGCGCGACATCACGGTGTAGCCCTCGCCGCCGTGGAACCACTGGGCCTTGGCTTGCGGGTCCGTCAGCGCCCGGAAGACCAGCGCGGGCGGCGCATCGTAGGTCCGCTCGATCGTGAACACGCCATGTGCGACGGAACGCGCGGGCGGCGGCGCGGCCGCAAGACGCGCCACCTTCGCCTCCAGCCGGTCTAGCGTCTGGCGCCAGCCTTCTTCGGCGCCCCGGGTAAAATCGGCGGCCGACGGGTCCAGCAGCGTGTATCGCTGCGTCACGTTCATCTGCGTGCCACCGCAGACCGTCTCGAAACCGACCGTGGTGTGGGCGTTGAACAGCGTCTTGCCGGATTCGGTCACCACGTTCATATCGATCACCAGACGCGCGTTCGGCGTGACTTCCACATAGTGGCCCCGGATCCAGTGCGACTGCCCTTCGGGCGATCGCATGCACAGATCGAACTTGCCACCGGCGCGGAACTCCACCTCGGCCTCGGGGACCGTATAGCCGGTCGGGCAGAACCATTCCTTCAGGTGCTCGGCGGCGCTCCACGCCTTGAACACCAGCTCGCGCGGCGCATTGAACGCGCGCGATACGGTCAGGGGGCGCGGCTGCGCCGCCTGGAGAGTTTCAGTCGCTGTTGCCATCGGATGCCGCCTCCTTCTTCATGGTTTCCAGGTATTCGCCAAGCCGGTCGAGATGGCCTTCCCATTCGGCCCGCCGGTCGCTGATCCACTGCTCGGCCAGACTGAGCGCATTGGGCGCCATCCGGCACGTCCTGACCCGCCCGAGCTTTTCCGATTGCACCAGCCCGGCCTGTTCCAGCACTGCGAGATGCTGCATGACGGCCGGCAGGGACATGGCCAGCGGCCGCGCAAGATCCGTCACGGAAGCCGGGCCGCGCGCCAGTTGCGCGAGCATCGCCCGGCGCGTGGTGTCGGCCAGTGCCTGGAAGGTGGAATTGAGAGGATCGGATTGGTTAAGCATGCGCTTTAGTTTAGTGGCGTACGTTAGTTAAGCAAGAACTTTAGTGAAGAGGCGGACGCCAGGTTGCGGCGTGTTTTCGAGGTGTGGTGACGGACACACCCACCGGCCAGGAACTGGGGCAACATTGGATAGCTCGCGTCATGATCTGCGCGGTATGATCCGGAGCGCACATGCCGCGCGCCGTATCTGTATCTATTAGCTCCTGACATGAAACTGCCGTTCGTCCTGCAGCGTCCTGCTTTCGTCGTTGCCGTCCTGCTGGTGGCAGGGCTGGGGCTGGGATGGTGGCTGCTGCGGCCCGTGGAAATCGTCGATACGGTGGCGGTCGCGCGCGGCGATATCGAATCCAGCGTCACGGCGCTCGGCATGCTTCAGCCGCGCAGCTACGTGGATGTCGGCGCCCAGGCTTCGGGCGCCATTCGCCGCATACACGTCCAGCCCGGCGACGCCGTGGAGCGCGGCCAGTTGCTCGTCGAGATCGATCCCGCCGTCCAGCAGGCCCGCGTGGATGCTGACCGCGCCACGCTGGCCAGCCTGCGCGCCCAGTTGGCCGAGGCCATCGCCCAGCGCGAACTGGCCCAGCAGCAATGGGACCGCCAGCGGCACATGGCCAACGACGGTTCCACCCGCGACGAAGACGTGCAGACCGCCCAGGCGGCGCTGCGCGTGGCCATCGCCCGTATCGACAACCTGCGCGCCCAGATCGACGGCGCGGCGTCGGCGCTCAAGGGCGACGAAGCCCAGCTCGGCTACACCCGGATCTACGCGCCGATGCGCGGCACCGTGGTGTCGCTCGATGCGCGCGAAGGCCAGACGCTGAACGCGACCTACCAGACGCCGAACATCCTGCGCATCGCCGACCTGTCGGCCATGACGATCTGGACCGAGGTATCGGAGGCCGACGTGCGCCGCGTGCAGCCCGGCATGCCGGTCTACTTCACCACGCTCGGCGTGCAGGATGCGCAAGGCACCGCACGGCGCTGGCAAGGCCAGGTCCGGCAGATCCTGCCGGCGCCGCCCACCCCGCCGGGCACCTCCCAGGGCAATGCCGCGGCCGCCGCCACGCCGCCGACCGGCAAGGTCGTCCTGTATACAGTGCTGTTCGACGTCGACAACGCCGACCGTGCGCTGATGCCGCAGATGAGCGCACAGGTATTTTTCGTGGCGGCCAGCGTGCGTAACGTCCTGGTGGCGCCGCTCCCCGCGCTGCAAGCGGTCAGCGGGCAGCCCGGCCGCTATACCGCGCGCGTGCAGGACGCCGGCGGCGGCATCCACGAGCGCGAGGTCTCGACCGGCGTGCGCGACCGCCTGAGCGCCGAGATCCTGTCCGGCCTCAAGGAAGGAGACAGGCTGGTGACCAGCGTTCGCGTCGAGCGCGCCGCCGAAGGGAGGTTCCGGTGGTAGACCTGTTCGTCGACACCCGGCCGGGCGTGGCGGGCAGCCCCGTCGCCACGCCGCCCGAGCGGTCACCCGTCCTGATTTCACTGCGCGACATCCGGCGCGCGTACGCCAGCGCCGATGGCGGGCCCGCCACCGAGGTGCTGCGCGGCATTTCCCTCGACATCCATGCGGGCGAATGCGTGGCGATTGTCGGCGCCTCCGGTTCCGGCAAATCCACGCTGATGCATATCCTCGGCTGCCTGGACCGGCCCAGCTCCGGCCAGTACCAGTTTGCCGGGCACGACATCGCCCGGCTGAACGTGGACCAGCTTGCCTGGCTGCGGCGCGAGGCATTCGGCTTCGTCTTCCAGGGCTACCACCTGATCCGCACGCTGACGACGCAGCACAACGTGGAAATGCCGGCGGTCTACGCCGGTGCGGCCAGGGCATCCCGTGCCGAACGCGCGCAAGCCCTGCTGGAACGGCTGGGACTGTCCGGGCGCGCCGATTTCCGGCCCGGCCAGCTGTCGGGCGGGCAACAACAACGCGTCTCGATCGCCCGCGCGCTGATGAACGGCGGGCACATCCTCCTGGCCGACGAACCCACGGGCGCCCTCGACAGCAAGACCGGCGCCGAGGTGGTGGCGCTGCTGCGCGAGCTGGCGGACGCCGGCCATACGGTGATCCTGATCACGCACGACCGCGCCGTGGCGGAACAGGCCGACCGCATCATCGAGTTGCGCGACGGACAAATCGTGGCGGATAGCGGCGCGCAGCCGGCCGATACCGGCACGCGGCTGCCGGCGTCGCTGACCCCGGGCCGCTTCCGCGCCGCAATGGCGGCCGGCGTCGCCCACGCCGCACGGCCTTGGGCCGACATGCGCGAGGCTTTTGCCGCCGCCTGGACCGTGATGTGGAGCAACCGCTTCCGCACGGCGCTGACGCTGCTGGGCATCGTGATCGGCGTGGCTTCCGTCATCGTGATGCTGGCGGTGGGTGCGGGCACCCAGGCGCAGGTGATTGCAAAGATCGCCAGCTTCGGCACCAACCGGATGTACGTGGTGCCGGGCGGCGGCAACGCCCGCGCGCCGGGCGGCACGCTGTCCGAGGCCGACGTGGCGCTGGTCCAGGCCGTACCCCACGTCGCGGCGGCCATGCCGATGCTGCGCAGCAAGGTCACGCTGCGCGCCGGCAATGTCGACATCTATGTCAACGCCAACGCGGTCACCACGGATGCTCAGCGAATCCTGAACTGGAAGGTGGCGCGCGGCCTGTTCTTCACGCGGGACGACGAGCGCAACCTGGCCCCCGTGCTGCTGCTCGGCAAGAAGACGCGCGAGCGGCTGTTTGGCGACCGCGATCCCCTGGGTACCTATGTGCTAGTCAACAACGTGCCGTTCCAGGTGATCGGGGAACTGGAGGAAAAAGGCGCCACCTCGGGCGATGCCGACGATGACGACGTGGCGATGATGCCGTTTTCCACGGGCAGCCGACGGCTGATGGGCACCACGCAGCTGTCGTGGATCTCCGTCCTCGTCGACAAGCTGGAAAACGCCGAGTCGACCGCCAACGCCATCACCGACACGCTCGAGGCCGCGCATCGCACCCGCGATTTCCGGGTCTACAACCGCGCGGCATCGGTCAAGGCGCAGACGGAGACGCAGCAGACCATGACGCTGATGCTGGGCCTGGTGGCGGCCATCTCGCTGCTGGTGGGCGGCATCGGCGTCATGAACATCATGCTGGTCACCGTCAAGGAGCGCACGCGCGAAATCGGCATCCGCATGGCGACGGGCGCCCGGCAGCGCGACATCCAGCGCCAGTTCCTGACCGAAGCCATCACCGTTACGCTGGTCGGCGGGCTGGCCGGCGTGATCGCCGGCATCGCCGTCGGAGTGGCCCTGGTGCACTGGGATGTGCCGGTGATCTTCTCGGTGCGCGCGATCCTCGGCGCCTTTGTCTGCGCGCTGGCCACGGGGCTCGTGTTCGGCATCATGCCGGCGCGTCAGGCGGCCCGGCTCGACCCCGTGACGGCGCTGGCGAGCGAATGAGGCCCGCGTTGAAGCGTTTGACGACGCGCCCTGCCCCGCGCCCGCCAGGCTTGTTGGCGATGGTGGCGACATTGGCAATGGTGGCGATGGCCGCCATGTCCGGTTGCGCCAGCGCGCCGGAGGCCGAGATCCCGCCGCTCGATGTACCGGCCAGCTGGCGCCACGACGCACCGGCGTCCGCAGGCACCACCGCCAGCCTGGCCGGCCCCGACTGGTGGCGGCGCTTCGGCAGCGATGAACTGGCCGCGCTGGTCGCTCAGGCGCAGTCCGGCAGCTTCGACCTTGCCGCCGCGGCGGCCCGCGTACGCCAGGCGCAGGCGCTGGCCCGCATTGCCGGCGCCGCGCTGTTGCCCGAGGTCACGCTGTCCGCCACCGCGCAGCGGCTGCGTGAGCCGCAATCGACCGTGACCGGCTACTACACCGCCGAGCTCTTCGCCAGCTACGAAATCGACCTCTGGGGCGGCAATGCCGCCGCGCGCGATGCGGCGGTGGCCAGGTTCCAGTCCACGGCCTATGCGCGCGATACGGTGGCGCTGACGCTCGTGGCCAGCGTGGCGGCCACCTACCTCCAGACCGTGGCCCTGCGCGAACGCGTGGAGATCGCGCGACGCAATACGGAGAATGCCGAGCGCATCCTGGCGCTGGTGTCGTCCCGGGCCCGGGCGGGCGCCGCCACGCCGTTGGAATTGGCGCAGCAGCGCGGGCTCGTCGCCACGCAGCGGCAGGACTTCGCGCTGCGGCAGCAACAGGCGCAGAGCAGCCTGACGGCGCTGGCCCTGCTGCTGGGCCGGCCCGTGCAGGGGTTCGACATCGCCACCGCGACGCTCGACGGCATCGCCATGCCCGGCGTAGGCGCCGGCGTGCCCGCCAGCCTGATCACGCATCGACCCGACCTGGCGCAGGCCGAACGCGCACTGGCAGGCGCGCAGGCCGACATCCGCGTGGCACGCGCGGCGATGCTGCCGTCGCTGACGCTGACCGCGGGCGCCGGCTTTGGCGCCGACCGCCTGGGCGACCTGCTCAACACCTCGCTCTACAGTCTGGCCGCCGGGCTGGTCGTCCCCGTCTTCAATGCCGGCCGGCTGGCGGCCGGGCGCGACCTGGCCGTCGCCCGCCGCGAAGAACTGCTGGCCGCCTACCGGGGCGCCATCGTCAATGCGCTCGGCGATGTGGAGGTGGCGCTGAATACGGTCGATGGCCTCGGCCGCCAGCGCACCGAGCAGGCCGAAGCGCTAGCCCAGGCCCGCGAGGCCGCGCGGCTTGCGGAATCGCGCTATCGCGCCGGAGCGGAAACGCTGCTGACCGTGCTCGACGCGCAGCGCACGCTTTACGCCGCGCAGGACGACGCCGTTGCGCTGCACGTGTCCGAATTGCAGGCCGGGGTGGGATTGTTCCGGGCATTGGGCGGCGGATGGATGGCGCCCGACGCCGTGGTGGCGCAGACGCCACCGTCGTCGCCATCGCCTGCGCCGTGAGCGCCGCGTTTGCGCGCCCGGCAAGGGTGCACCCGAAGGCGCATCGACCCGGGCGCAACCGGCAATTGCCAGCCCGGCAAGCCGGCTCCCACGAACGTGACGCTCCAAGCACCTTCGCGAGCAGCGCCGATGCGCCCGGGCGCAAAAGCGCGTATTCTGGTGCGCTTGTCATTCCCGCGCCACAGGCGTAGTGTTGCGCATCACTTTGGCGCCCGCCTTGCGCATGGGCGTGATCGCGCCCCACCAGATCGTTAACGGATGAACCAGAAATCCCCGAATTTCCCGGACGAGCCCCCGCTGCCGCCCACCTGGGATGCCCGCCTTGCCCGCCGCCTTGTACGGCCTCTCAAGAACACCCGAGTCACCCCAAACCACCTGACGACGCTGCGCCTGCTGATCGGCGTGGCCGGCGTCGCCTGCCTGGCGCAAGGCGGCTACGCCTGGACCAACTACGGCGCCCTGCTGGTCGTCCTGTCCAACTTCGTCGACCACACTGACGGCGAACTGGCGCGAATCAGCGGAAAAACCAGCAAGATCGGCCATTTCTACGACCTGGCGAGCGATGCGCTGATCACGGTGCTGCTGTTCGTGTCGATGGGCATGGCCATCGCCGGCCAGGCGACGGGCGAAGCATTCGGCCCGGTCCTGCGCGGCACGGTGGCTGGCCTGGCGGTCGCGCTGATCTTCTTCCTGCGCATGCGTATAGAATCGCGTGTTGGCAAAAGCGGGACAAAGCAGGCCTCGGCCGGCGGTTTCGAGACCGAAGACGTGCTGTACCTGCTGCCGCTGGTCACCCTGACGGACGGCATCGCGCCGTTCCTGACGGCCGCGTCGATCGGCGCGCCGCTGTTTGCCTTCCTCGTCATCATCGATTACTGGCGCGTCATGCGGCGCCCCCAGCCAGTCGCGACAACAACGGATCACTGAGGTAGCAGATGAGTGAACAGGCCACCAGCGACATTGCGCTCGACACGCGCGCTGCGCCGAGCCCTGCATCGGGCCCCACATCGGACCATATACCGGGCCATCCTGCGGCCCCGGCCGCCGGCCATCCCGACGCCGCCGTCGCGCGTGTTACCGGCCAGCTGGATACCCCCGCGCTGCGTGCCGATTTCGAACGCCAGGGCGCCTTCCTCTACCTGGACAAGTTCCTGGCCCCCGAGGAGTGCGCACAACTCGTGGCCCTCGCCCGCGCATTGCAGCCGGACCTCAACCGCAACTACCTGCCCGGCCATAAGCAGGGCGGCAGCGTCAGCCGCCACACCATCGACGAGAAGGCCCCCTTCATCGCCGAGCTCTACCGCTCCAAGGCACTGATTCACTGGCTCGAGCAAATCAGCGGCGACAAGCTCCAGGTCTGCCCCGCCACCGATCCGCACGCCTACGCGCTCTATTACTACACGCGCCAGGGCGATCACATCGGCTGGCACTACGACACGTCCTACTACGATGGCCGCCGCTATACGCTGCTGATCGGCGTGCTCGATGAATCGTCGTGCCGGCTGGACTATGAGCTCCACACCCGCAACCCCGACCTCCCCGACGAACCCGGCTCGGTGCAGATCCCACCGGGCGGCATCGTGCTGTTCGACGGCGACAAGCTGCGCCACCGCATCACGCCGGCCGGCCCGAACGAGATCCGGGTCTCGCTGACGTTCGAATATGTGACCGATCCGGGCATGCGCCCGTGGCTGCGCTTCATCTCCAACATGAAGGATGCCGTGGCCTACTTCGGTTTCCGACAGGTCTTCAAGCGTCTGTTCGCGGGCGGGAAGTCGCGCGCGTGACTCGTGCAGCAATCTTCCTGTTGACGGTTGGCGCGGCACTCTTTGTCGCGCTGCTGGCCTGGCAAGGCTTTGGCGCGGTCACGACCACGCTGATGTCGGCCGGCTGGGGCCTGGCCGTCGTCGCCGCCTTCCACCTGTTGCCGCTGGCGCTGGATGCCGGCGCCATCGCCGTGCTGCTGGACCGCAAGACGCGTCACGGCTCCTTCTGCAACGCGCTGCGCGCCCGCTGGACCGGCGAAGCGGTCAACAGCCTGCTGCCTGCCGGCCAGATCGGCGGACCGGTGCTGATGGTCCGCTACCTGTCGCATCGTGGCGCACGCATGCGCGACGCCGCGGCCGCCATCACCGTCAGCACCACCACCCAGGCCCTGTCGCAGATGCTCTTCGCGCTGCTCGGCATCCTGCTGTTCGGCGCACAGGGCGGCCTGTCCGACCAGCGCACGCCGATCATCATCGTCACCGTCATCCTGGCCGCCTGCGTGCTGGCGTTCTGCATCCTGCAGCGCCGGGGCATGTTCGGCCACGTGTTGCGCGTGCTGGCCAAGGTGTTCGGCAAACGCAACTGGGATGGCCTGGCGCTGCGCGCCGATGCGGTGGACACCGCCATCCGCGAGTTGTACCGCAACCGCCGCAAGGTGGCGGCAAGCTTCTTGCTGAACCTCGCCGGCTGGATCGCCGGCACGGGCGAGGTCTGGCTGATCCTGTATTTCCTGGGGCACCCGGTCAGCTGGCACGAGGCCTTGCTGCTGGAAAGCGTGGGCCAGGCCATCCGGGGCGCCGCCTTTGCCATCCCGGGTTCGCTGGGCGCGCAGGAAGGCGGCTTCCTGCTGCTGGCGCCGCTGGTGGGCCTGCCGCCCGACGCGGCACTGGCCCTGTCGCTGGCCAAGCGCGTGCGCGAACTGGTGCTGGGCATCCCCGGGCTGCTGTATCTGCATCTGAGTGAACGGAAGTTCCAGCGTCGGCGCGCCGCGGCAGCGCTGCAGGGCTCCGACTGAATCACGGCCGTCAGGCTTTTTTGCATGGTGAGAACAACATAATGCGAGCAATCATTCTTGCCGCGGGCCTTGGCCTGCGACTGCAGCAACAGCCGGGGAGCCAGTTTCCCAAGTGCCTGCTGCGCTTTGACGGGGCCACGCTGCTTGAGCGGCACCTGCGCATGCTGGATGCGGCCGGTGTGAAGGAAATCGTGCTGGCGCTCGGCTTCGAACCCCAACTGGTGGAAGCCGAACTCGACCGCCTGCAACACCCCACCCCCGTCGAAACCATCGTCAATCCGCGCTACGACCTTGGCAGCGTGCTGACCGTGCACACCGTGGCGGAAGCGCTGACGCGTGGCGGCGACGTGCTGCTGATGGATGCCGACGTGCTCTACGACGAGCGCATCCTGAACGCGCTGGTGGCCGGCGAGACCACCAACCGCCTGCTGATCGACCGCGACTTCGAAGCCGGCGACGAACCCGTCAAGCTGTGCCTGAAGGACGGCGTGCCCGTCGAGCTGCGCAAGCAGCTGATGGCCGACCTGTCCTACGACACCATCGGCGAATCGGTCGGTTTCTTCCGCTTCCAGGAACATACCGCACGCCGCCTGGCCGAGATCGTCAAGGGTTACGTCGACTCCGGCCGCGCCAACATGCCGCACGAGGAAGCCGTGCGGGACCTGCTGCTGGAAGGCACGCAGGTATTCGACACGGCCGACGTGACCGGCGCGCCGTGGATCGAGATCGATTTCCCGGGCGATGTGAAACGCGCCGCCGATGAAGTCTTGCCCCAACTTCTGCCGACCGTAGGAATCGCACAATGAACGCCATCGACCCGAACCTGCTGGCCACCTCGCGCAGCGCGCGCCTGCGCCAGATGCTGCTGTCCAACGACCTGGAATTCATCATGGAGGCCCACAACGGGCTGTCCGCGCGCATCGTGCGCGAGGCCGGCTTCAAGGGCATCTGGGCCTCCGGCCTGGCGATCTCCGCCCAGTTTGGCGTGCGTGACAACAACGAGGCCAGCTGGACCCAGGTGGTGGACAACCTGGAATTCATGGCCGACGCCAGCGACCTGCCGATCCTGCTGGATGGCGACACCGGCTACGGCAACTTCAACAACGTGCGCCGCCTGGTGCGCAAGCTCGAGCAACGCGGCATTGCCGGCGTCTGCATCGAGGACAAGATCTTTCCGAAGACCAACAGCTTCATCGGCGGCGAGCAGCAACCGCTGGCCGATATCGACGAGTTCCGCGGCAAGATCAAGGCCGGCAAGGATTCGCAGGCCGACGACAATTTCTCGATCGTGGCGCGCGTGGAAGCGCTGATCGCCGGCTGGGGCATGGAAGAAGCGCTGCGCCGTGCCGAGGCGTATCGCCAGGCCGGTGCCGATGCGATCCTGATCCACAGCAAGCTGTCGAAGGCCGACGAGATCGTGACCTTCGCGCGCGAATGGGCCGGCCGCGCCCCGCTGGTGATCGTGCCGACCAAGTACTACAGCACGCCGACCGACGTGTTCCGCAAGGCCGGCATCAGCCTGGTGATCTGGGCCAACCACCTGATCCGCGTGGCCGCGTCGTCGATGCAGGCCGTGGCGAAGGAAATCCACGACAACGAGACGCTGGTCAACGTGGAAGACCGCATCGCCACCGTGAACGAGATCTTCCGCCTGCAGGATGCCGACGAGTATTCGGCCGCCGAGAAGATCTACCTGACCGGTGGCCAGGCCCCGGGTTCGGCCGTGGTGCTGGCCGCGGGCCGCGGCAAGGGCCTGGAAGCGCTGACCGAGGACAAGCCGAAGGTGATGCTGCCCGTGGCCGGCAAGCCGCTGCTGCGCTGGCTGGTGGATGGCTTCAAGAACCAGGGCATCAACGACATCACCGTGGTGGGCGGCTACAAGGCCGAAGCGATCGACGCGGCCGGCATCAACCTGGTTCGCAACGATCGCCACGCCGAAACGGGCGAGCTGGCCTCGCTGGCCTGCGCGGCCGATGCGCTGCAGAACGACACCGTGATCGCCTACGGCGACCTGCTGTTCCGCAGCTACATCCTGCGCGACCTGATCGACACCGACGCCCCGTTCAGCGTGGCGGTGGATTCGTCGGAGACCGCCCCGTCGAACCAGAGCGTGCGCGACTTCGCGTGGTGCTCCGCCGCCGACGACCGCGACCTGTTCGGCCAGAAGATCACGCTGCGCAAGATTGCCGACGAACGGCCGGCCGGCGTGGACGCCCCGCATGGCCGCTGGATCGGCCTGCTCAACGTGCGTGGCGAGGGCCGCGCACGCCTGCAGGCGGTGCTGGCCGACCTGCGCCGCCGCCCCGACTTCGACAAACTGGACCTGCCCGACCTGCTGAACGCGCTGGTCGAAGCCGGCGAGGAAGTCGAGGTCAAGTACGTGCATGGCCACTGGCGCGGCGTGAACGACCTGGACGATTTCCGCCGGGCCGGCGATTTCGCGCACACGCAGACGCCGTACGCGCTGGGCAACACCGACGGCGAGGCGGCTCGATGATCGAGGCGGTCCAGTTCGTGGAAGCCGCGCGCGAGCGCGGTTTCTCCTGGTATGCAGGCGTGCCCTGCTCCTACCTGACGCCGTTTATCAACTACGTGGTGCAGGACCCGTCGCTGCACTATGTGTCGGCGGCCAACGAAGGCGACGCGGTCGCCTTCATCGCCGGCGTGACGCAGGGCGCGCGCAACGGCGTGCGCGGCATCACGATGATGCAGAACTCGGGGCTCGGCAACGCCGTGAGCCCGCTGACGTCGCTGACGTGGACCTTCCGCCTGCCGCAGTTGCTGATCGTCACGTGGCGCGGCCAGCCGGGCGTGGCCGACGAGCCGCAGCACGCGCTGATGGGGCCGGTAACGCCGAACATGCTCGACACCATGGAAATCCCGTGGGAGCTGTTCCCGACCGAACCCGAGGCTGTGGGCCCGGCGCTCGATCGCGCAATCGCCCATATGGATGCCACCGGGCGCCCCTATGCGCTGATCATGCAGAAGGGCAGCGTCGCGCCCTACCCGCTCAAGTCGCAGACACCGCCCGTGGCGCGCCCGAAGGCAACGCCGCAGGTCTCGCACGTCGGGGCTTCCACCCCGGAACTGCCGAGCCGCCGCGACGCGCTGGAGCGGGTCATCGCCCATACACCGGTCGATTCGACCGTGGTGCTGGCCTCTACCGGCTTCTGCGGACGCGAACTCTATGCGCTCGACGACCGGCCGAACCAGCTCTACATGGTGGGTTCGATGGGTTGCCTGACGCCGTTTGCACTCGGCCTGGCGCTGGCGCGTCCGGACCTGAAGGTGGTGGCCATCGACGGTGACGGCGCCGCGCTGATGCGCATGGGTGTCTTCGCCACGCTGGGCGCCTACGGACCGGCCAACCTGACGCACATCCTGCTGGATAACAACGCGCACGATTCCACCGGCGGGCAGGCCACGGTGTCGCACAACGTCTCGTTCGCCAGCGTGGCCGCGGGCTGTGGCTACGCTTCGGCGATCGAGGGCGACAACCTCGACATGCTCGATACGGTGCTGGCATCGGTGGCAACGGCCGCCTCCGGCCCGAACTTCGTCTGCCTGCAGACGCGCGCCGGCACGCCCGATGGGCTGCCGCGTCCGACGGTCACGCCGGTCGAAGTCAAGACACGTCTCGCGCGCCTGATCGGCGCCGACCAGGGAGCCTCGCATGCTGCTGCTTAACCCGGGCCCCGTCACGCTGTCCGAGCGTGTGCGCAAGAGCCTGCTGCAAACCGACTTGTGCCATCGCGAGAGCGAGTTCTTCGATCTTCAGGACGAAGCCCGCGCGCGCCTGCTGGATATCTACGCCCTCGATCCGGCCGCATGGAGCGCCGTGCTGATGACCGGGTCGGGCACCGCTGCCGTGGAAAGCATGATTGCGGCGCTGGTGCCGGCGCAAGGCAAGCTGCTGATCGTGCAGAACGGCGTGTACGGCGAGCGCATCGCGCAGATCGCCAGGCAGTATCAGATTGCCCATACGCTCGTGGAGCACGCGTGGATGGAAGCGCCCGATCTCGCCCGCATCGCTGCGGCATTGAAGGCGGACAGCGCGATCACGCACGTGGCGGTGATCCACCACGAGACCACCACGGGCCGCCTGAACGACCTGCCGGCCATCGACAAGCTGTGCCAGGCGCACAACGTGCGGATGCTGGTCGACGCGGTCAGCAGCTTCGGCGCGGAGGCCATCGACTTCGGCGGCAGCATCGATGCCGTGGCCGCCACGGCCAACAAGTGCCTGCATGGCGTGCCGGGCGCGGCCTTCGTCGTCACACGCCGCACCGCGCTTGAAAAGGCGGCGACCCGTACGTATTACCTGGACCTCGGCCGTCTGGCGAAGCTCCAGGACCAGCGCAATACGCCGTTCACGCCGTCCGTGCACGCCTATTACGCACTGGTGGAAGCCCTGCGCGAACATCAGGACGAAGGTGGCTGGCGGGCACGGCACCAGCGCTACGCGGCGCTGGCGGAACAGGCGCGCACCGGACTTGCGGCGCTGGGCATCGAGCCACTGTGGCCGGCCTCGCAGTCGTCGGTCGTGCTGCGCGCGTACCAGTTGCCGAAGGGCGTCACGTACGAGCAACTGCACGACGGCCTGAAGGCGCGCGGCTTCGTGATCTACGCCGGCCAGGGCGGACTGTCCTCGCAACTGTTCCGCATCTCGACGATGGGTGCCATCCAGCCGGCCGATATCGACCGGCTGATCGACGGGTTCCGGGCACTCACGCGGCAGTAAGGCAGCAACAAGCGCGTCAACAAGCTGGCGACAAGCCGGCGGCAATACGCAGCGCCAGACGCTCCGGCTGATGTCTCCCTGCCCGCAAGCGGCGCGGGAGACATTCAGCTACAGGACGCGCCCCTTCACGCGGGGATCAGCAACCCGCCGATCTGTTGCAGCAGCCCCAGCCGATCCACCTGCAGCCACGCGCGGCACAGCTTCTCGCCGCGGCACTGGTAGATCGCAATGCCGGTCTGCGTGACGCGCTTGCCCGTCGGCGGCAGGCCCGCGAACGGCCCGGTATGCGTGCCCGCGAAGCGCCAGCGCACCACCACGCGATCGCCCTCGCCGATCACGTCTTCCACGTCGAACTTCACATCCGGAAACGCCGTGCGGATCTTGTTGATCGAGGTCCAGAACGCCGCCGCGCCGCGCTCGCCGTCGCCGCCAACAAAGTCGACCGTCAGCAGCGCATCGAGCAATCGCTCCCTGCCCTCGTTGATACAGGTCTCGTAGAGGCGGCGAACGTTGCGCTTGCGCGCCTCCAGCACGGCGATGTCGGCAGGGTCAGCAACGGATGCAACGGTGTCGGGGGTTTCGGTCATGACGGCAGGCTCCTGCGATGAAAAGGCGATGGAATGCCGGCCAGTCTCAGACCTCAACCATGCTTGAGGTCAAGCCCGATCTTCGCCCACTTCCTCACAGCTCCGACTCGACCGGCAGCAGCCGCAGGAAGCCCTGCTCCACCTTGTTCCAGCCGCTCATGTCCGGTTCGCTGCGATAGGTTCGCAGCACGCCGTCTTCCCGCGTGACCCAGGCTATTTCCTCGCGGCCGGTATCGGGGTTCGTCTCCAGCACGACCTGATAGGCCACATCCAGCAAGGCATCGTCAATGCTCTTGCCGAGCATGTCGCACAGCGCGGCGCTGTCCACCACGATGCCCATCTCGGTATTGAGCCGCGCCGACCGGGGATCGAGGTTCAGCGACCCGATGAACAGCAGGTGCCGGTCCACCATATACGTCTTGGCGTGCAGGCTCGCGCGACTGCTACCGCCCGGGCCCTTCGACTTCTTTTCCTTCGCCAGTTCGGCGTAGGCGGACGGCTTCAGCTCGTAGAGCACCACCCCCGCCTTGAGCAAGGCCTCGCGCTTCGGTGCATAGCCGGCGTGCACGGCCTTCACGTCGGTGGCCCCGAACGCGTTCGTCAGGATGCGTACCTGCACGCCGCGCGCCTGCAGTCCCGTGAGCCACTCCATGGCCGCTTCGCCCGGCACAAAGTAAGGCGAGACCAGCGTCAGGTCGTGCTGCGCGCTGTCGAGGACCTTCGCCAGCTTGGGGATCGCGTGCGTGGCGTCGTCCTCGGGGGGCTGCTGCACCTTGGCCGCGCGGTCGGCGATCACCGTCGCCTGCCCCCAGAAGGAAGGCAGGCTTTCCTGCTGGATCGCCTGCAACACGCCCGACTCCAGCACCGATCTGGCATAGGGCGTGGCTTTCAGCCTGACGACGGCGTCATCCAGGTACTGGCGGGCATTCTGCTGCAGCGTCCTGGCCTCCTCGCCTTCCAGCGGTTTGGCCAGTGACGCCAGCGGCCAGGTGGCTTCGCTGTTCCAGTAATCGTCGAACACAGCGGAAACCTGCGCCACCACCGGGCCGGCGGCCAGCAGGTCCAGGTCGCTGAAGTCGACATCGGCCCTGGCGCCGTAGTATTCGTCGCCCACATTGCGCCCGCCCACCACGGTCAACTGGTTATCCGCCGTCATCGACTTGTTGTGCATGCGGCGGTCGACGCGCCGGAAATCCGTGGCGAACTCGAACAGCCGCACGCGGCGGTTGGCAAACGGATTGAACAGGCGAACCTCGATATTGGGATGGGCGTCGATGGCGGCCAGCGCCTTGTCCTGCCCGGCCATGTGCAGGTCGTCGAGCAACAGCCGCACGCGCACGCCACGGTCGGCGGCGTCAAGGATGGCGGCCAGGAGCGTCAGCCCGGTGTTGTCGGCATCGAAGATGTAGTACTGGACGTCCAGGCTGCGCTGCGCGGTGTGCGCCAGCGCCAGCCGCATGGCGAAGGCGTCCGCACCAGCCGTCAGCGGATAGAACACGGACTGCCCGGGGTGCTGCGCGAGCCGTGGCGCCAGCGTGCGGCCGATGACCGTGTCGGCGGTGCCCTGGCGCGCCACGGTGGGCGGCTCGGCGGGATGCGGCGGCAGGCTGGCGCAGGCGGCGCCCAGCATGGCCACGGTGGCCACCAGTGCCCGGCCGGCCGGCCGGCGCCACGCCACATGCGATACGAACCTGGCTTCCATCACACGACTCCCGAAAGGGCCCTGGCGGGGCCTGGACAGGGTCTGGAGCGCGCCAGTAGCGGCAGCAATTGTTCCAGAACGATCAATGCAGATGTACGGATTCGACGGTTAGCGATGTTACTCCCCGCTGCTATTCTTTCGATGCTTGCAAGTTGCAAGTCACATAACCGCACCAGATATCTTTATGCCAACGCTATTCGATCCTCTCCAACTTGGCGATTTGCAACTACCCAATCGCATCGTCATGGCACCGTTGACGCGCCTGCGCGCCGCCGACCCGGTTTCCGTGCCGAATGCCCTGATGGCCGAGTACTACGCGCAGCGCGCGTCCGCCGGCCTGCTGATCTCGGAAGGCGTGCCCGTCTCCGAAGACGGCGTGGGCTACCAGAACGTGCCGGGCCTGTGGTCCGACGAGCAGGTGGAAGGCTGGAAGATCGTCACGAATGCCGTCCACAAGGCCGGTGGCCGCATCGTCGCGCAGTTGTGGCACGTCGGCCGCATCTCGGACCCCAGCCTGCTGCAGGGCCGGTTACCGGTGGCGCCGAGCCCGATCGCGGCCGGCGGCAATGTCAGCCTGCTGCGACCGCAACGTCCGTTCGTGGTGCCGCGTGAACTGACGCGCGAGGAAATCCAGGCCGTCGTGGCCGACTTCAGCCGTGCCGCCGCCAACGCCAGGGCCGCGGGCTTCGACGGCGTGACGATCCACGCCGCCAATGGCTACCTGCTCGACCAGTTCCTGCAGGACGGCACCAATGTGCGCAGCGATGAATACGGCGGCTCGATCGAAAACCGGGCGCGCATCCTGCTGGAAGTGACCGATGCCGTGACCGCCACGTGGGACCCCAGGCGCGTAGGCGTACATCTGGCGCCCCGTTCGCCGAGCCATTCGATGGCGGAAAGCCAGCCGGCGCAAACCTTCGGCCATGTGGCGCGCGCATTGGGCCAGCGCGGCGTGGGTTTCCTGTTCATCCGCGAATCGCGCGGCGAAGGCGCATTGCTGCCCCTGCTCAAGCGCGAATTCGGCGGCGCGATCATCGCCAATGACGGCTTTGACCAGGACGCCGCCGCCGCGGTGCTGGCCGAGGGCGATGCCGACGCGGTGGCCTTTGGCCGCGCGTATATCGCCAATCCGGATCTGGTGGAACGTCTGCGCCTGCGTGCCGAACTGAACGCGGTGGACCCGGCCACGCTGTACGACACCACTGGCCTGGGCGCGCGCGGCTACACGGACTACCCGACGCTGGCCGCCTCGTAACGTCAGTCGGCCAGAAAGGAGCGCGCCACGCACTTTTCCTGATCGATGCGGTGTTTGCGGTGTTTGGCGGCATTATTCACCGCATAAAATGCGGTGATTAACTTGTCCTTGCGGTGAATGCGGGCCATAATCTCCGCATGAATCGCGGCGAATACACCTATATCTGGCAGGCTCCCGACTGGCCCGTCTGGCGGTACGACCTGAGTGCGTTGGCCTCGCCCATGGCCGAGGTCAGCCGCGCCCAAGGCATGTTGATGGGCCGGTTGGCAGACCTCGGCGTGGGGCTGCGGGATCAGGCTTGCCTTGCGGCACTGACCGACGACGTCGTCAAGACCAGCGAGATCGAGGGCGAGCATCTCAACGTCTATTCGGTTCGCTCGTCTATCGCGCGGAGGCTGGGTGTCGACATTGGCGCACTGGCGCCCGTGGATCGTCACGTTGAAGGGGTGGTCGAAATGGTGCTCGACGCAACCTCCAACAGCCAGGCGCCAGTCGTGCAGGAGCGCCTGTTCGGCTGGCATGCGGCGCTGTTCCCCACCGGCTACTCTGGCCTGTCAAGAATCAACGTCGCCCAATGGCGTGACGATTCGGCCGGCCCCATGCAGGTGGTTTCCGGCCCGATCAGCCGGCAACGCGTCCATTTCGAGGCGCCGCCCGCCGAACGCCTGGCGGCAGAGACCGCGCGATTCATCGAGTGGCTCAACGCTGCGCCCGCCGAGCCGCCCCTGATCCGCGCCGGGCTTGCACATCTGTGGTTCGTTACGCTTCACCCGTTTGACGACGGCAATGGCCGTATCGCGCGTGCCATCGGCGACCTGATGCTTGCGCGGGCGGATGGCAGTTCGCAACGCTTCTACAGCCTGTCAGCACAGATCCAGCGCGAGCGCAGCGCGTACTACGACATCCTCGAACGCACGCAGAAGGATTCGATGGACGTCACGCCGTGGTTGTCGTGGTTCTTCGAAACGCTGCACCGCGCGGTAGACCAGGCGCAGGTCACGCTCGACGACGTACTCGCCAAAGCGCGTTTCTGGCATCACTGGGGAATGCAGGCGCTTAATGCCCGGCAGGCGAAGGTGCTGAACCGGATGCTGGACGGTTTCGAAGGGAAGCTCACGAGCAGCAAGTGGGCGGCCATCGCCAAGTGCTCCGGTGATACGGCACTGCGGGACATCAACGATCTGGTGGAGCGCGGCGTCCTGCGCAAGGCGGCCGGGGGCGGACGAAGCACCAGCTATGAGCTGAACGACGTGCTACCCGGCGCGGACGGGGACGCAAGGGGCTGAAATCTGAAGGCGCTGGCGTCTAAGAGGTTGTTTAAAAATGAAGCGAAGCGGTCCTGGCTAGGGCGAAGCAGGGGTTTCGAATCGCGTGCGATCCGCCTGCGGAGCGGCATGCGCCTGCTGGCGCATGCGCGCCCTGCAAGGGCGCGGCCGCAGACTCTATACAAGTGGTACGGCAAGCGAATGTGGCAATCTCGGCAACGACGCCAGGATCTTTTTTAAACGACCTCTAAATCTTCTGGATCGGAATGACGGTGCGACCGCCGCACTCACGCAGCAGCTCGCGCAGTTCCTTGATGACCGGGAAGACCTCGTGGTTCCAGTCCTCGCCCTGGCTGTCGTGCGCGGCCTGCTCCATTTCCACGATCTCGCGGTCTTCCTTGAAAATGCGCTCGGTGAACCAGACCAGCAGCGGCCAGGCCATGTCCAGCGCGAACGGCACGCCCGGCCGGCGGATGGACAGCATGCCGAACGTGCGATTGGTGCGCTGCGCCGCGTCCAGCGGCACGTAGGCAATCCACAGGTCCATGACCAGCGTGCCACTGCCCGAGCGGATCTGCAGCGTCTGGTAGGGATACCCCGTCCGCACGGTCATCACGTCCTTGTTGTTCTGGCCGCCGTCCTTGCTGAACACCAGCGCCTCGCCCATCGGCTGCTTGCCGCCTTCGCGCGTGAAGGTGTAGTCGACCTCGACAAAGCCCTCGCCGCGCCGGCGACCGAGCGACCGCGCGCGCATCATGCCCATCTGGCGGCGATGCAGGAACTGATGGTTCATGTCCATCAGGTTCTCGTGCATGAACGAGTAATGGCACTTCACCTCGCGGCCGAAGCGGCGGGTCTTGTAGTGCTTGTCGGTGACGGAGGCAAACGCCGGCAGCGGCTTCTCCTCCGCCAGCGCGGGATTACCAGTGAACACGAAGATCAGGCCGGCGGTCTCGCGGCACGGATAGGCGCGTACGCCATTGGGCAGGCGCTCCTTGCCCAGGTAGGGCACATCGATGCAGCGGCCGGAGCAATCGTAGGTCCAGCCGTGATAGCAGCAGCGAATCGACTCGCCCTCCACCACGCCGGCATGCAGCGGCACCTGACGGTGCGCGCAACGGTCTTCCAGCGCGAAGACCGAGCCCGATTCGGTGCGGACGAGGACGATCGGGTCCCCGGCAAAGGTCACGCCGTGCGCCTTGCCGCGCTTGACTTCGCGCGACCAGGCCAGCGGGTACCAGTGATCGGGATGGATGGGGACGCGACGCAGGTCGCGAACGGACGCATCGCCCCGGGAAACGGCGGGCGTGACGGGGGGCTCGGCGGCGGGCGTGACAGCGGGTGGATCGATGGTAGTGCGGTCAAGCGCAGACTCTGCATACATGCGGGGCGTCTCCTTGCGTCCTGGGACTCGGGTCATCGGCGCCAGTCAGGCATCGAATCCGGCGAGTCTACCCGATCACAGCGTCCCGGTCTGTCCGCGTTTCTCCGACCGGGGCCGCCACACTTCCAGCATAGGCCGACGACGGACCCGATGCCGGAATCTCGGGATACCTCGATGCCCGGCACCACCGCACGCGCATTGTCTGCCTGACCAGTCAGGCACTGTGACGCCCAGCGGCAAGGTCAGCGCACCGGCATTAGCTGGCGCAGGTCGTCCATCGAAACGGCGCCGGTCGATCGCGTGGCGGCGGCCATCGGCGCTGGCGCCACCGGCCGGGCGGCGACAGGAGCAACAGGAGCGACAGGGGCAACAGCGGCGGGCACGGCCGGCGCTGCCTGCGACCGCACCGATGCAGGCTGCACGGCTGGCGCCATCGTCATCGCCGGCGCAGGCGTGCTGGCGGCGGGCGCGGCGCCTGGGCGGAGTTCCGGTGCGCTGGCCAGCGCGGCCTGCAACTTCTTGAGCATGTTCTCGCTGGCGCGCTGGGCGGACAGCGCGAAGTTGTGGCGGAACTCGGCGAATTCGGCGTTGCCCTCGCCCGTCACGGTCTTCTTGAGCACGACCGTGCCGTTCAAGTCGGTCACGGTGCAGGTCAGGTTGACCGTGAACTGCGTGGGCGGCCAGGTGAAGCTGCTCGTCGACGACGAATCGGTCGTGATCTCCGGCGTGATGATGTAGCCGACCTGCCCCTTCTGGATCGCGGCGGTGTCGTTGGCCGTGCGCAGCTTGGTGGCATTGGCGAACACGCTCGAGAGCGTGGTGTAGAGCGGCAGCTCCAGGTCGCGGTACGGCAGGTAACTGACCTTGTCGCCGCCGCCGCCCGGCGTGACGACTTCCCTCGTCAGCAGCGCGTCCGGTATGACAAAGCCGACGTTCTTGTCGATCTTCTGGGCCGGTGGCGTGGCGGGCGCCGATTTCTCGGTAGCGATGAGAATCGGGTGGGCGCAACCGGCCAGCACCGCAGTGCCGATCAGGACGGCGGCGAGTTTGATCCATGCTCGCATGGTGGTGTCTCCAGGTCTGGGGTTATTTCAGGGCGTCTAGGAAAGCGGCATCGGCGTACAGCAAGGCCAGCAGCGCCTGCACGGTGTAGCCATACTCGGTGGCGGCCTTCGGAATGGCGACGGCGCCGGCGAACGACGATTCCCATTCGCGGTGGACCGACTTCACCTGGTCGTAGCGCACGGTACCGGCTTTGCGGACGACGAATCGCGCCGAAATATCGCCGGTGCCCGTGCCGATGGCCGCATCCAGTTCATTGCGCAACAGGGTGCCGGAAACCTCCACGTCCGAGGTCGGCGACAGCCTGCCCGCCATCGCCAGTTCGCGGGTGACGGCCTCGGAGAGGTAGGCGGAGAAGGTGCCACCCGTGCCGCCATACGGCGAGCGCAGCGTGTTGGCGCGCAGCTGGATCGGGTTCGGCGTGGCGGGGCCCGGCGTGGTGGTAAACGTCCCGACCCGGGCCGGCCCGGGGCCGCTGGTGCGCAGCGTCTGGATGTTGTCGACGGAAGGGGAATAAGCCGGCGCAACCATGCTGCAGCCGGACACGGCGAAGCCCAGCGCGGCCAGCGCCAGGGAAGTGACGATGCGACCCACGAAAGTACCCTCGTTATTGTTTTGTTGTCTTGTTGTTTTGATGGCCTGCCGGCGGCATCGATGCGTCCTGCCTGGCGGCCGTGCCAGGGGGCAGCCACCCCGCCGGCGATCGCTGATTTTGCATCAGCCGGCGCCATCCGGCGCACCCACATGAGCCCTGCCCCCGCGTCTGTTGCGGCATGCGGACACCCGCCTTCGGTAGGGTGTCCGCCGCATGGCATCGACCCGATCCACGCGGGGATTGCGCCACATCCGGGCGGGCCCCGGCACCCTGGCGCGGCAACACAGGTATGCTTGGCACAAACACGTGCTGTCACCCTCCATGCCCCGCTCCGCCCCTCCGCCAGACGCCCCACGTCCGGCCGCCGCTGCCGGACAGACCTTGTCCGAAGTGGAGCGCTATCGCACGCTGGTCGAATCCATCTCCGACTACGCGATCTTCACGCTGGACCCGCAAGGCCACGTGACCAGCTGGAACACCGGCGCGGCGCGCATCAAGGGCTACGCACGAGAGGAAATACTGGGCGAGCATTTTTCCCGGTTCTATACGGACGAGGCCCGCGCGCGCAACTGGCCCGCCATCGAACTGGAGACGGCCGCGCGGCTGGGCCGGATCGAGGACGAGGGCTGGCGCGTACGCAAGGATGGCACGCTGTTCTGGGCCAACGTCACGATCACCGCCCTCCACGGCCCGGACGGATCGCTGATCGGCTTCGGCAAGGTCACGCGGGACATGACCCAGCAGCGCCGCACGGCCGAGGCGCTTCGCCAGAGCGAGGAAACCTTCCGGCTGCTGGTCGAGAGCGTCAAGGACTACGCCATCTTCATGCTCGACCCGACCGGCCACGTGGTCAGCTGGAACGCCGGGGCGTCCTACATCAAGGGTTATCGCCGCGACGAAATCATCGGCCGGCACTTCTCCGTGTTCTACCCGCCGAATGACATTGCCAGCGACAAGCCCGGCCGTGAACTGGCGACGGCCCGCCAACAGGGCCGGCTGGAAGACGAAGGCTGGCGCGTGCGCAAGGATGGCTCGCTGTTCTGGGCCAACGTCACGATCACCGCCGTCTATGACGCGGCGCACCAGTTGCACGGCTTTGCCAAGGTCACACGCGACATGACCGAACGCAAGCGGCGCGAAGAGCTGGAACAGACGGAACGACGCATGAACGAGTTCCTCGCCACGCTATCGCACGAACTGCGCAACCCGCTCGCGCCGATACGCAACGCGCTGGCCGTGATGCAGCTGCGGCCCGACGATGCCGCGTCGACGGCCAAGAGCGTGAGCCTGATCGCCCGGCAGATGGCGCACCTCACGCGCCTGGTGGACGATCTGCTCGATATCGGGCGCATCGCGTCAGGCAAGATCGATCTGCGGCCCGAGCTGACCGATGCCAGCGAGATCATCGCGCTCGGCATCGAAGCCGCGGAACCCGCGCTGGCGGCCAAGGCGCAGACGGTCAACGTGACCACCGAAATGCCCCCCATGCCGCTGATGGCCGACAAGACCCGGATGAGCCAGGTCATGCAAAACCTGCTGCTGAACGCGTCGAAGTTCTCCCCGCCGGCTGCGTCGATCGATATCGCCACCTCGGTCGTGCAGCGGACGCTGTCGATCCAGGTCGTCGACCACGGCCGTGGCATCTCGCGCGACGCGCTCGACAACATCTTCAATTTGTTCGTGCAGGAGGACCGGCCGGGCAGCAGTGTGCAGGGCGGCCTGGGCATCGGGCTCTCGCTGTGCCGGTCGCTGGTGGAATTGCACGGCGGGTCCGTGACAGCGATCAGCGAGGGCCACGGGATGGGCGCGACGTTCACGGTCCGGCTTCCGTTGGCGGCGATGCCCGACACCGACACCGGAGACGCGTCCTCCAACGCCAGACCGGCGGTGCGCCGGCGCATCCTGCTGGTCGACGACAATCGCGACGCGGCGGACAGCATGGCCATCCTGCTGGAAATGTCCGGGCACGAGGTCACGATCGCCTACGACGGCATGGAAGCCATCCATGCCGCGGCGCGCATGCGACCGGATGTCGCGTTGATCGACCTCGCCATGCCCGGCATGGACGGATTCTCGGTCATCCGCACGCTGCGCGGCATGCCCGCGCTGGCCGCCACGCGCTACGTGGCCCTGACCGGCTTCGGTCAGCCGTCAGACCGCGCCGAGACGCACGAAGCGGGATTCCATGACCACCTGGTCAAGCCGGTGGAGCTGGCAACGCTGCTGAAGGTGATCGCCGACGCGTGAGCGCGCGCCCGGGGACGGACGCCGCCGATCCGGCCGGCGCCTGCACGTGCCGGTGAGATTCGACCTTCGAGGTGTCGATCCCGCTGCCGGACCCCGCCACACCGGAATCCGGCTTTCCGCGACGCCGCGCGATCCGCCACGGCCTGAAGTGCCGCTTGGGCCGCTTCGATTCGGGGAAATCCCGGCCTCCCGTCCGCCATCGCCTGCCTGATGTTGCCCGCATATCCGTCGACGGACATCACACCAAATTGTGTGAAATGGCGTCATAAAGCGCGGCGAAGCCGCCCGCAATCGCAAAAACGCCACAATTTCTCGGGGTTTTCCTTGACGGCTCCAAGGCTGGGTGGGCATTATTCGGCTTCTTGAACGTTAACGCGAATTATTCGCATTAACGTTAACATTTTCATCCTCGAGCCAACAAGAAAATGACTTCCAGCTTGTCCACCGCTGCGCGCCGGCAACACGCGCCCTCGCGTATCCGCCCTCTTGCCGCCCTTGCCCGCATGGCCGTCCTGACCGGCTTCCCGCTGTGCGGCGCGGCCTTCGCGCAGACGGCGACCGCACCCGCGACGCCCACCGAGCAGGCCCTGCCGGCGGTCACCGTCAGTGCCGCCGTCACGCCGGACGATCAGGGACAGCAGCTGGAAAAACGCGTCAGCAGTGGCGCGCTGGGATCGCGCTCGCAGCTGGACACGCCGTTCTCGACGACGATCGTCAGCGGCGAGCAGCTTGCCGACCGCGCCGTCACCAAGCTTGGCGACGTGTTCGCGCTGGATGCATCGGTATCGGACAACAGCAATGCCAACAACAGCTGGTCGGCCTACCTGACCGTGCGCGGCATGCAGCTGGACTGGCAAAACGCCTTCCGGGTCAATGGCATGCCGTATGTCGGCTATGGCATCACCCTGCCCTACGAGCAGCTGGAGCAAGTGGAACTGCTCAAAGGTTCCACGGCGTTCATGTATGGCTTTGCCACGCCCGGCGGCGCCATCAACTACGTGACCAAGAAGCCGACCGAGCAGTTCACGGCCAGCCTGGAACTGGGTTATCGCAGCGCCCACGTGTGGAGCGAGCACATCGATATCGGCGGCCGTGCCGGTCCGGACAAGATGTTCGGCTATCGCCTGAACGTGACGCATGAAGAAGGCAAGCCGTCCAACGCGGTGGGCATGAACCGCGATTCGGTATCGCTGAGCCTGGATGCCCGCATCACGCGGGACCTGACCTGGACCTTCGACGGCCTCTATACGGATCGCCGCAACTACGGGCAGACGCCGACGTTCGCCACCTATTCGCTGCCCGCCGGCCAGCAGTTGCCCGGCGTGGTCAGCGGCCGCGGCGGGCTGTATGCCGGTCCGGACCAGCACATGTTCAACAATCTGCAGCTGTACAGCACGGGCCTGCGCTACAACCTCAACCCGGACTGGACCGTCAGCACCAACTACAGCTTCAGCAAGGTGTCCCGTAGCCGGAACGAGACGTCGCTGGTCCTGACCGACAGCCTCGGCAACTACGACGACTTCCGCTACGACGGCACCCAGGCGCACCAGTTCAGCCAGTGGACGACGATGGTCGAGGGCAAATTCCGCACCGGTCCGTTTTCGCACCAGCTGGTCGGTGGCGTGAGCTGGCAGCAACAGATCGACCGCTACAGCATCGGCACGGACAAGTACTTCCAGCTGGGCACCGGCAACCTGGCGCTGCCGTACACGGGCGTCTACTACTCGCAGGGCGGCATGAGCGAATACCGTGCGAGCGACATCTCGCAGAAGGCGGTATTCCTGTCCGATACCGTGCAGCTCACCGAGAAGTGGTCGGTGCTGGGCGGCCTGCGCTACACCAACTTCGAGCAGAACAACTACGACCGCAGCGGCACCACGACCAGCACATACAGCAAGAACGGCGTGCTGTCGCCGACCATCGCGGTCATGTTCAAGCCGATGCCGTCCACCACGCTCTACGCGAGCTACGTGGAATCGCTGGAACCTGGCCAGCAGGTCACCAATCCGGCCTACTCCAACTTTGGCCAGCAACTGAACCCGATCCGCAGCAAGCAGTATGAGATCGGCGCCAAGACCGACCAGGGCAAGTGGACCGGCACGGCCGCGCTGTTCCGCGTGGAGCGCGGTGCGCAGTACGCGTCCAACGGCTTCTTTGCGCAGGACGGCCTGGAGATCTACCAGGGTATCGAACTGGACAGCTACGCACGCCTGGGTCAGTTCGACCTGACCGGCAGTGCCATGTACCTCGACAGCTGGTATGCGCGCGGCGCCGCCAACAACGGCAACCGCGTGGCCGGCGCGCCGAACTTCGTGCTGGCGGGTAGCCTGGGCTACCGCGTCCCGTTCGTGCCGGGCCTGCGCGTGGGCGTCGATGGCAAGTACACCAGCACCACCAAGCTGCGTCCGGCCGGCGACGTGACGCTGGGCGGCTACACGGTCTTCAATCTGGGTGCCACCTACAACACCCGTGTGGGCGGCAAGGACCTGACGCTGCGTGCCGCGTTGACCAACCTGACCAACAAGCGGTACTGGGGCTTCCAGTACGCCGACTACGTGCAGCCGGCCGATCCGCGCGCAATCAGCCTCAGCGCAAAGATCTCGTACTGATCTGACGCACTACGAGACGCCCCGCCCGCCCGGCGGGGCGTTCTGCTTTAGAGGTTGCTTCAAAAAGATCCTGGCGTCGTTGCGCGGCCTTGCCGTACCACTTGTACTGTCTGCGGCCGCACGCCTAGCCAGGACCGCTTCGCTTCATTTTGAAACAACCTCTTGGGCTGGGGGACCCCCACACCTCCATCGCCCATCGTCTTTCCGCTGCCCATCCGCCGCGTATACAATCCCGGTCTTTATCCGTCCTTATTTCCCGAGCCGCCCCGCCATGACCACCCTTGGAACGCCCCTCTCCCCCTCCGCCACCAAAGTCATGCTGCTGGGCTCCGGCGAGCTCGGCAAGGAAGTGCTGATCGCGTTGCAGCGCCTGGGCGTGGAAACCATCGCGGTAGACCGCTACGAGAATGCACCGGGCCAGCAGGTGGCCCACCATGCCCGCACCATCACGATGAGCGATGGCGACCAACTGAAGGCGCTGATCGAGGCCGAGCGCCCCGATCTGGTCGTGCCCGAGATCGAGGCCATTGCCACACCCACCCTGGAAGCGCTGGAAGCCGCCGGCGTGGTCCGCGTGATCCCGACCGCCCGTGCGGCGCGCCTGACCATGGACCGCGAGGGCATCCGCCGCCTGGCCGCCGAGACGCTCGGCCTGCCCACCAGCCCGTACAAGTTCTGCGACTCGCTGGAAGAGTTGCAGGCCGCCATCGACGGCGGCATCGGCTATCCGTGCGTGGTGAAGCCGGTGATGAGCAGCTCGGGCAAGGGTCAGAGCAAGATCGACGGCCCGGAAGGCGTCAAGGCCGCCTGGGACTATGCAATGGCTGGTGGCCGCGTGAGCCACGGCCGCGTGATCGTGGAAGGTTTCATTGATTTCGACTACGAGATCACGCTGCTGACGGTGCGCGCCGTCGGCGACAAGGGCCAGGTGGAAACGCATTTCTGCGAGCCGATCGGCCACGTGCAGGTCAGCGGCGACTACGTGGAAAGCTGGCAGCCCCACCCGATGCACCCGAAGGCACTGGAGACGGCGCAGCATATCGCCCGCGCGGTGACGGCGGACCTGGGCGGTCAGGGCTTGTTTGGCGTGGAGTTGTTCGTCAAGGGCGAACAGGTCTGGTTCAGCGAAGTCAGCCCGCGTCCGCACGACACCGGCATGGTGACGATGATCACGCAGTGGCAAAACGAATTCGAGCTGCATGCCCGCGCCATCCTGGGTCTGCCGGTCAGCACGGCGCTGAAGAGCCCCGGCGCGAGCGCCGTGATCTATGGCGGCGTGGATGCCGAGGGCATCGTGTTCGACGGCGTGGATGAAGCGCTGCGCGTGCCCCAGACCGAACTGCGCCTGTTCGGCAAGCCCGAGTCCTTCGCCAAGCGCCGCATGGGCGTGGCTCTGGCCTACGCCGAAGACGTGAACACGGCCCGCGAGCGCGCCAAGGACGCCGCCGGTCGCGTCAAGCCGCGCAAGGCCTGAGAGGCCGAGCCGGCGGAGCTGTGTGGCCGCCGGTAGTCGACATCCCGGGCCGCTATGCGGCCCGGTTTTCGTTGCCGGGCGCGCGCTCCATGCCGGCGTCGGCCGCCGCCACCGCCATCGCGGCGTGCTGGCCACCCAGCACCGGATTCGCCCGCAAGCCGCTCAGGTCCGCCCCCGACGGCGACTGGTAGAGCCTCAGCCCAAGCTCCGGCAGGATCGCCAGCAGGTGGTCGAAGATATCGCCCTGGATCCGCTCGTAGTCCGTCCACCCGGTCAGCGTGGTGAAGCAATAGACCTCGATGGGAATGCCCTGCGAATCCGGCTCCATCATGCGCAGGTTCAGCAGCAAGTCGTGGTGGATCTCCGGATGCGCGCGCAGGTACGCGATGCCGTACGCGCGGAACGTTCCCACGTTGGTCAGGCGCCGGCGGTTGACGCGGTCGTTCTCCGATTCCGCCAGGCTGCGGTTGGCCTGCTCCACCTGCGCCTGCTTGATCTCCAGGTAGTCGTGCAGCAGCCGGAAGCGCATCAGCGCGTGGATCTCGTCGTCCTCCAGGAACCGCACGCTGGTGGCGTCGATCCGCAGCGTCCGCTTGATGCGCCGCGCGCCCGACTCGAACATGTGCCGGTAGTTGCGGTAGCTCTCCGAAAAGAGCTTGTAGGTCGGCACCGTGGTCACGGTGTTGTCCCAGTTCTTGACCTTGACCGTGTGCAGCGCGATATCCACCACATAGCCGTCGGCGTTGGACTGCGGCATCTCGATCCAGTCGCCGATACGTAACATGTCGTTGGAGGTCAGCTGCGTGCTGGCCACCAGCGACAGCAGCGTGTCCTTGAACACGAGCAGCACCACCGCGGACAGCGCACCGATGCCGGAGAGCATCCACAGCGGCGAGCGGTCGATCAGGATCGACAGCACCAGCACGCCGCAGATCAGCCAGAGCGCCAGTTGCGCCACCTGGACATACCCCTTGATCGACCGCGTCTGCGCGCGCCGGCTGCCGGAAAACACGGTCTGCCACGCGCCCAGCAACCCGGACAGCATCAGGAAGACACTGATCCACGTACCCGAATGCGCCAGCCGCTCGATCCCCTGCGAAAAATGTCCGAGGTTGGGCACTTCGCTGATGCCCAGCGTGATCACGGCCAGGAAGATCGCATAGCCCAGCCGGCGGTAGATCCGGTGGCGCATCAGCGCGGCGGCCCAGGTCCGGTTGCCTGACAGGCTCAGCACCCGATACACGATCCGGCCGACCACGCGCGCCACCAGCCATTGCGCGATGGCCGCGATGACCACCAGCGCCAGCACGTAGAGCGAAATCTGCGCCCACGGATGGGCAGGAATGCGTTGCTGGAACAGATCCAGCAGATCATCGAAATTCATCGGTCAGGCGTTTCCTCAGCGGACAGACGCCAAGTGTACTAGCCGCCCGCCATGATTCCCCCCCCTGCGCCCAGACGATCCGCGCACTTTCAGATACGTCTCATGCAGGCAGCAGCTTCAGGCCGCCGATCCCGGCGAAGATCAGCGCAATCAGCATCAACCGCAGCGGCGAGGCGGACTCGCCCAGAAAGACGATGCCCGCCAGCGTCACGCCGATCGCCCCGATGCCTGTCCAGACCGCGTAGGCGGTGCCCACCGGCAGGTGCCGCAGCGCGCTGCTCAACAGAAAGATGCTGGCCAGCGCGGCGCCGATGCCCAGCGCGGTCGGCCCGGGCCGCGTCCAGCCGTCGGTGAATTTGAGAGCCAGGGCCATCACGATTTCGATCAGACCGGCGATGATCAGCAGTGTCCATGCCATATGCAGTTCCTTGCGAGTGGGACGGCGTCGCGTTTGCGCGCGCCTTGCCGACAATGTAGGCTCCGCACATTGGCATATCCATTCACCGTTTCTGCGGAAAGGCAATGCAAAAATGCATGAACCTGACTGGGACGACCTGAAGGTATTTCTTGCCGTCAGCCGCGGCGGATCGCTGGCGGCGGCCGCGCGGGCGCTGCAGGTCAATCACTCCACGGTGCTGCGGCGGCTGAACAAGCTCGAGGATGACCTCGGCACGCGGCTGTTTGCGCGCGACCTCGCCGGCTACGCGATGACGCCGGCCGGCGAGTTGCTGGCCGGGCAACTCGATGGCGTCGGCGAACTGATCGAGGCCGCGCAGCGCCAGCTGGCGGGACGCGACGCGGAACTGAGCGGCCCGCTGCGCGTGACCACGACGGACACCCTCGCCTATGGCCTGCTGATGCCGGTGCTGGCGAATTTCCGCCTGCGCCACCCGCGCATCGAGCTTCAGGTGGTCATCAACAACTCGTTCCTGAGCCTGACCCGGCGCGAGGCCGACGTGGCGATCCGCCCCGCTGCCGAGCCGCCGGAGCACCTGGTGGGCCGGCGCGCGGGCCGGCTGCAGACCGCGCCCTATGCCGCGCGTGCGTACCTGGAGCGGATGGATGCCCCGCCGGAGGCTCACTGGCCCGGCCATGCCTGGGTGGTTCCCGACGAAAGCCTGTCGCACCTCGCGCAGGCACGCTGGGCCATCGCCAATGTGCCCGCGGACCGCTGTGCGGTGCGCGCCGACAGCCTGGTCGCGATGGCGCAGGCGGTTCGCTACGGGATGGGGGCCGGCATGCTGCTTTGCATGCTGGGCGACGCGGACGACTCGCTGGTCCGGCTGGCGGAACCCGATCCGGCGCTCGACACGCCGGTCTGGCTGCTGACGCACCCGGACCTGCGCCACAGCGGGCGGGTCCGGGCCCTCAACGATTTTGTGATGGAGGCGCTGCGGCAGTCGCCCTGGGTGCTTGCCGACTGACCCTGCCAATTCAGCGGGCCAATTCAGCAGGCCAACCGGGGCGGACCGACTGACCGCGACGACTGACTGCGGCGACCGACCGGATCAGCCGTGGGGCGCGTACATTGCCATGAGCTGTTCGTCGCTGTAGCCCCACTGCCTGGCATCCTCGAACGCCACCACCGTATCCTCGCTGTGCGACAAGTCGATAAGCTGCGGCGGCAGCGCCGTGGACGCGGCGACCGAGTAGAACGTCATCACGCGCGGGCGCAGCGGCTCGTCGTCGTTCTGGCCGCAGACCACCGCCAGCCGGTTGGAGCGCAGCCGCAGCACGGTGCCGAGCGGATAGATCCCGACCGTGCGTGTGAAAGCCTTGAAGACGCGGCGATCGAAGAGCGTATCCACGCGTACGGCGATGTACTCCACCGCCCGCGCCGGGGACCACGCCTGATGATTGGGCCGTGGCGACGTCAGCGAATCGTAGGTATCGCAGATGGCCGCGATCTTGGCATGCACGCTGATCTCGTGCTCGACCAGCCCGAACGGGTAGCCACGTCCGTCCACGCGCTCATGATGGTGCACGCAGACATCCAGCGGTATGTTCGTGTACAGGCGTGCCTCGTTCAGGATGCGATAGCCAGCGGACGGGTGGCGGCGCATCTGTTCTTCCTCGGCCGGCGAGAGGTCGCTGGCCTTCAGCAGGATCGAATCGGGCAGCGTGAGCTTGCCGATATCGTGCACCAGCCCGGCCAGCCCCAGTTCGCGGACTTCGCCATCGGGCAGCTTCAACGTGCGGCCCACCGCGATCATCAGCGCGCAGACGGAAAACGAATGGAGATAGGTGTAGTCATCCTTCTCCTTGAGCCGGGCCATCGCCAGCAGCGCCTGCGAATGGCGCGACAGCGACGTGGACGCGGAATCGACCAGCAGCAGCGCGCCGTTGGTCTCCAGCGCACGCCCCATCCGTACGTCGCCAAACATGTTGCCGATCAGGGACCTGCCGGTCTTGATCAGCTCGCGCGCCCGCTCGAGTTCGTCCTCGAAATTCGACTCCGGCTCCTCCTCGGTTTCGATTTCGTCTTCCATCGCGTCCGGCGTCGCCGGCGTCGGCAGATTCCGTCCCTTGAGGATATCGATCCAGACGTCCTGGACGTTGGCTGCCTGGATCTGCTCGACCTGCTCGTCGCTGGTCACGAGGAAGCGCGAACGCCAGAACGGGTGGTTCATCCAGGGTCCGCCAAGCCTGGCCACGAACATGCCCACCTGCAGCTGCTCCGCTTTGATTCTTCTCAGCATGCTTGCCCCTATCAATTGGGCGCGAATTCGCTTCGCCGTCCCGGATATTTCAGGGCTCTTCAGGCCCCTTGTCGTGGAGCCCGGCATCGTTGACCGTGACTCCCGCTATTGTTCTTGCGACCCCATTTCGCCCGCGTTAACGGCAGTCGCGGCCGATTCTTTAGCGGAATCCGCGCGATCCGCCCGGCGGGCCGCCCAAACCAGCAGCCAGACGCCCAGCGCCATCGCGTATACCATCAGGCCGACCCCCGCCATGCGCTGGTCATCGATCAGGTAGCTCGCGCACAGGCGCGATTCCGCATCGACGAAGAGCATACCGAAGGTCAGCCCCATCCAGACCACGTTGCCTCCGAAGAACAACACTATTGGCCAGGCGCTGACCCGCAACGCCACGCCGGTTGACAAGCCGGCCAACAGCACGGTGATGTATTTGGCAACATTGATCCACGGGGAAAGCCGCGACAGGTCGAGCGCGATCGGCAGCATCCAGGCGCCATAGGCCACGGTAGCCACCACCAGCAGCGTCAGCGCGTAGGGGCGCGAGGCTCGGGCCAGTCGCCCTCGTCCACGCAGGGACAGGAGCCGCTGCGAGAGGCAACCGGCAGCAAAGACCCACGGCAGCAGCACCAGCATCTGGCGCGCCATTGAGACTTCGAGCCATTCGCGCAACGGCGGGACAAGTGCGACAACCGCCAGCATGGCCAGCACCGCCAGTGCGGCCAGCCTGCCGACGGTCGGGTCGGTCGGTCGCGACGCGGCGGGCCGGCGCGTGAACAGGCGGGCCGCACTCATCTGGTGGCTCCGGTTGCCGCGGTGGCGCCGGGTGCTGCGATTGCTGCGATTGATGCGATTGATGCGATTGATGCGGATGTTGCGGAAGTGGCGCCGGTTGCTGTGGTTGTCACAGTCGCTGCCGTTGCGCCAGTGCCCGCGCGCTTGCGGGCGAATGCGTAGGCGGCGCGGAAGTCGGCCAGCGGATAGACCGCGAGCACGTGGCCGCTGGCGTCCACCACATGCAGGCCGCCGTTGTGTTCGAAGCCGCCGAGGCCGTCCGGAATGGCGATGATGTCCGCGTTGCGCAGCAGCGTCTGCATGGACGCCATCGAGACCGCGCCGACCACCTGCCAGCCCGGCAGGCGAGCCTGATGCTCACGCGCGTAGCCGGCCAGGTCGGCGGTCGCGTCGCGGGGGTCGAACGACATCGATAACAGCCCGATCCGGCCGGCCATGCCGTCCGCATCGATCTGGTGCGCCAGTTGCGTGAACTCGGCGCCCAGCGCGCGGCACACGGTCAGGCAGCGCGTGTAGATGAAATCGACGATGTAGATCGCGGGCGCGGACGCGGCCCCCGGATCGGCGAACAACCGCAGCGGCTCGCCATGCTGGTTGCGCACGTCGATGGCCGGCAGTTGCAACCCACCGGCGGCGATGCGTACCTCGCGGCGTTGGTCGAGCGTCCAGGATGTGAGGCCGTATGTCAGCTGCCAGATCGCCGCGCCGCCAAGCGCCAGCGCAAGCAACAGGACCACCACCGGCCAGGGCCCATGGCGGGCGCGCCGGCCGGTATGTCGTGCCGTCAGCCCCTGGCTAGCCACCCGGGCTGCCGAGCGCCACGTCGCCATCGAATGGCGCCTTCATCGCGGCAGTCTCGGCCCGTGCCGCGGCAACGGTTTCGGCCGTCACGGCGGGCGCAGTGTTGCCCCACTGGCTGCGAACGTGGGTCAGCACCGCGGCGATCTCGGCATCGCTCAACTGGTCAGCGAAGGCCGGCATGGCGCCGTTGTAGGCCGTGCCCTTCACGGTCAGCTTGCCGGTGACGCCGCGCAAGACGATGCTCGCCAGCTTCGCATCCTTGCCAGTGACCCATTCCGACCCGGCCAGCGGCGGAAACACTCCCGGCAAACCCTGCCCCGTGGCCTGGTGGCATGCCACGCAACGCCCCTGGAATACGGCAGCCCCGTCCACGGCGCCGCCGGCCGCCTGGGGCTTGCCTCGCAGGTCTGCCATGGTGCGCCGATCACCCAGCGCCGATGGCTCGTTGATCGGCGCGCTGACGATATACCAGGCGCCCCAGGCCACCAGCGCCACGACCAGGCCCAGCACGACCTTCGGCATGGGCGTCCGGTTTTCGTGCGGGTCCGGATTTTCGCGCGCACGCGCAGCGGCGGCCTGGCGTTTTTCCGATGGATTTTCCATCTCTGTTCTCTCCGGATGCGCTTATTTGGTGGTCGTGGCGCCTTCCGGCGCCGGCAGCACGGCGCCGGTGCGGTTCAGCGACTGCAGGTAAGCCACCAGGTCCAGCGCGGCCGCCGTGGGAACCACCACCTTGCCCGGCGGCGCGTAGCCGGGCGGCAGCGCCACGGCCTTTTCGCCCGGGTCTGGTGCATCCTTGACGTCGAACAGGTACGGGTAGCTCGGCATGATGCTGGCGCTGACGTAGGCGCGCGGCTGATACAGGTGACCCAGATGCCAGTCGGCGCTTGGCTGGCGCACGCCGATATTCATCAGGTCCGGTCCCGTGCGCATGGTGCCCAGCAGGTGCGGATTGTCGTAGTAGTAGTCGCCGGCCACGGCCACCCGGCCCCAGCCGCGCTTGTCGTCCGGTGCGAACGCGCTGTCACGCGGCTGTTGCGAGTGGCAGTAGATGCAGCCGTTGGCGATATAGACCTCACGCCCGCGCAACTGCGCGGCCGTGTAGGGCTTGACGCCCTCGGTGGGCTTGACGTCCTTCAGTTGCAGGTACGGAATCACGACCAGGGCGCTGGTGGCTAGCGCCAGCATGGTCATGCCCCCGGCCAGCAGGGCGCTTTCATTGTTCACGGTTCAGACTCCCTGCGCGCGCTTGCGGCCCTGGTGGAACAACGCCGGACGATCGCGGTTGGGGCCCAGCCCGAAGATCGCGCAGACAAAGTTGGCAACAAAAAAGAGATGGCTCGTCAGCATCATCAGCCCGCCGAGCGAACGGGCCTTCAGGTACGGGATGGTGACCGTCACCGAATCCATGAACGGCTTTGCCGCATCGAGCATGTCCAGGCCCTGCAGCCAGCCGCCGATGCTCAGGCCGATGAAGTACACGCCGATGCCGCCCGCCGCTAGCCAGAAGTGGAAATAGATCATCCAGCGGTACGGCCATTCGCGGCCCGTCACGCGCGGGACGATGAAGTAGATGGCGCCAAAGAACGCAAAGCTGACGAACGCGTAGAGGCCCAGGTGCGCGTGCGCCACCGTGTAGTGGGTGAAGTGGGTGACGCGGTTGACGGCGCGCAATGCCTCGAACGAGCCCTGGATCGAGCTCAGCGTGTACATCATCCCGCCGAACGTGACAAAGCGCAGTGTGGGCGAATCGATCAGGCGGCGGAAGTTGCCGCGCAGCGTCTGGTGCTGATTGATCGAGAACGCGATCACCGGGATTAGCATCATCATGCTCTGCACGATCGACAGCGTAATCAGCCAGCCCGGCACCGGCCCGCCCACCAGGTGGTGTCCGCCAACCTGGCCGTAGAAGAACGCCAGCGCCCAGAATCCCAGCAGCGACAGCCCGTATGACCTGACCGGCTGGCCGATGACCTTGGGCAGGAAGTAGTAGATCGATGCCAGCGCCAGCGGCGTATAGAACAGCCCCAGCACGTTATGACCAAACCACCAGTTCATGGTGGCCTGCTCCACGCCGAAGTGCAGCCCCGGGAAATTGGCCACCAGGAACAGCACCGGGAACCAGAACAGCGCGCAACCCATGTACCAGACCGACACGTACAGGTGATCCACCTTGCGGTTGACCAGCGTCAGCACCAGCGGCACGCCGACGAAGGCACCGCCGACGACGAACAGGATGTCGACCTGCCAGGGAATCTCCAGCCATTCCATGCCGTCGGAGATACCGGCCGCGATGCTGCCGATGCCCGCGATCAGGCCGGCGTTCCACAGCGCGGCACCCAGCACGGCCCAGCGCGCGCCCACCAGCGGTGTCTTGAGCAGGCGTGGCAACAGGAACAGCGCGATGCCCAGCCCTGCCATCGGCGCCCAGCCGTAGGCCACCGCGTTCAGGTGCATGGTGCGGATGCGGCCGAACGATAGCCACGGCACGGAAGCCAGCAGGTCCGGCTCATGCAGCTTGACGGAGGCAGTGAGCCCGGCCAGCGACGCCACCACCAGCCACACCATCGCGCAGCAGATGAACAGGAACACCACGGGCGACGACGACTCGTCGGCCGCATCGCGGGACGGGTCATCGATCCCCTGGTCGCCGTGACGGGACGCCGGGTCCTCCGGGTGCCCCGCCTCCCCGTCGCCAAAGATGACGCGCGCGGCGGCGGGCGAGGTATCGAACAGGCCGCGCTGCATGCTCCAGATAAACGCCGCGAGCGCGACCACGGATAGCAGGAAGGCCGACAGCAGAATGGCAACGGTATTCATGGCTGGCTTGGAGACATGGGGCGGACGGACATGGCGCGGGGCGCGGGGGCGAGATCGGAACGGGGGCTCAGGACAAGGGCGGAAAGCAGCGTCGGCTTCCCACAGTGCGCAGATTACGCATCGGGTGGAACGTGGCACATAGCCACTTTCCCGGTTTTTTGGGTAGCCACCATACGAGCGTTTGGAACCTTGTCGCCGCTGCCGATAACAACCCTGCCGCTGGTGCGAAACGTCCCTGCTCGACGCAGGCCTATAAGTTGCAAATAAAATGCAACTTTAATAGAATCGGTTGCACCGCCCGGGCAACCCTCAACGACAACGACTCGCGCACAACGCGATCCCAACCCGCGATCACAACAAGGATCTCAGCCCATGACCGCCCTCATCGACACCATGCTTGCCGAACATAAACAGATCTTCGCCATGCTCGACGCGCTGCATGATCAGGGCATCAGCACGGAGGCCGGCCGCAAGACGCTGGGCCAGCTCCGGCAACTGGTTCTTGCGCACCTGGCGCGCGAAGACCACAAACTCTATCCGCCGATGCACCGCCACGACGCCACCCGCAAGCTTGCCGAAGACTACGAGGCCGAGATGCATGTGATATCGCGCGAGGTGCTGGATTTCTTCGACCACTATCGCCATGGCGGCGACAAGCTGGAATTCGCCCGCGCGCTGGGCCGGACCATCGCCCGGCTGCGCGCCCGCATGACGCGCGAGGAGATCCGCCTCTACCCCGCTTTTCGTTCGCACTGCGACACCCCCGTTTCTGCCTGAGCCGCGCCCCGTGGCGTGACGCCCGCCGTGTCATCCCCCACCCGGGTGATGACGGGGCCGGCATAACGTCCTGCTATATCTCTCCGCTATATGTCGCCGCTATACGCGATATGTCGCGACAACACGTCGCGGGAGCCGAACTGGCGTACATGGCCACTGGTTCGTAGAATCAAGCAGCCCGAGCGAGAATCGGGTGGCCAGTCGCGCAGCGCCGGGTAGACCGCTCACCAGACGTCCCCATCACCATGAACGTGCATTTGACCATTCACGGCCGCCAGGGTCTGGCCGGCCAGATTTATCGCCAGCTGCGTGCCGGCGTTGTCGACGGGCGGCTGGCGCCGGGAGAGCGCCTGCCCTCCACGCGCGAACTGGCCACCCAGCTTGGCGTGTCCCGCAAGACTACCCTTGATGTGTTCGAGCGCCTGATCGCCGAAGGCTATCTGCGATCGCGCACCGGCGACGGAACCTTCGTGGCCGAGGAAATGACCCGGCTGGCCCCCGCCCCGCCGCGCGCCGCGGCATTGCAGCGGGCGGACTCCCTGTGGGACAACCTGCCCGACGTGCTGCCGATGATGCGCACCGACTCGCCGCCTGACTACGACTTCCTCGGCGGCGTGACGGACAAGAGCCAGTTTCCGTTCGACCAGTGGCGCCGCTGTGTCAGCCATGCGCTGCGCGTGCAGGCGCGCGGCCGAGGCGCCTACCGGGACCCGGCCGGCGAGCAGGAATTGCGGTTGGCGGTATCGCGCTACCTGGCCTTCAGCCGTGCCGTGGTCAGCAACTGGCAAGACGTGATCATGACCCAGGGCGCCCAGCAGGCCCTGGACTTGCTGGCGCGCGTCACCCTGCGCCCCGGCGACGTGGTGGCCGTGGAAGACCCGGGCTACCCGCCCGCGCGCACGATCTTCGCGGCGCTTGGTGCAAAAGTCGTCCACGTGCCGGTGGACGCCGACGGCATCGTGGTCGACGCGCTGCCAGCCGACGCACGCATCATCTACGTCACGCCATCGCACCAGTTCCCGCTGGGCATGCCGATGAGCCTGGAGCGCCGGCTGGCGCTGCTCGACTGGGCCCAGCGGCACGGCGCCCTGGTGATCGAAGACGACTACGACGGCGAGTTCCGCTTCGAGGGCCGGCCCATGGAGTCGCTCAAGAGCCTGGACAACGCAGGCGTGGTGGCCTATGTGGGCACGTTCTCCAAGACGATCTTCCCGGAGCTGCGCGTGGGCTATGTGATTCCACCCGCGCCGCTGGCGGCCGGGATCCGCAAGGCCAAGCAGGTGGGCGACTGGCACAGCTGCACCATGACGCAGACCGCGCTGGCCAAGTTCATGCTCGATGGCTACTTCGCCAAGCACCTGCGCCGCATGCACAAGGAATACGCGGCCCGCCGCGCCGTGCTGCTGCGCTATCTGGAGAATGAACTCTCGCCGTGGCTGACCGCACTGCCTTCCGCAGCCGGCATCCACCTCGTCGCCGAAGTCAAGGCGCACGGCGACGCTGCACACGATGAAGCCACGCTTATCGCGCGGGCCGGTGCCGCATCGATCGGGCTCTACGGCATCGCGGGCATGTACGCCGGCAGCCGCCCACGGCCAGGCATCCTGCTCGGCTACGGCGGGATTGGCGTCGCGGATATCGAAGCGGCCATGACCCGCCTGAGCGTGGTGCTTGACGGCAAGCAGGCAAAGAACTGACAGCGCCGCGGTGGGAGGCGCGGCAATCCGGAGGCCAGAAAGCCGGGCTCCAGATCGGACCGCAGATCGGGCAGTCGGCGAGATTTGTTGCGGCGCCACGTCATCGCGGCTTTCTGTTGGATAGGCCGCATACGACACCACCCGACCGCATCAAAACTTGAGGTTATTCGTAATCTGCCGTTAATCGTTGTCGGCCTCCGTTATTGCGTCCTGATTGCCTGATGCATACCCATTACGACAACCTCAAGGTTTCCCGCGACGCGCCCCCGGAAGTCATCCGGGCCGCGTACAAATCGCTTAGCCAGAAATATCACCCTGACCGACATGCGGACGGGGAGGAAGCCAATCGCATCATGCGGCTGCTGAACGTGGCCTATGACGTGCTGAGCGACCCGGCCCGCCGTGCCGAGCACGACCAGTGGATCTCCACCCAGGAAAAGATCGAGGCCGAGCAGCGGCGGCGGCGCGCCCAGGCGGCCCGGCCGGATTTCGGATCGCATCCGGCGCGTGCCGGCGCAACCGGCCAGGCGCGGCCCCAGGGCGCCGCGCCCAGGCAGCCCCAGCCGTCGCCACAACCCGAGACCGCCAGGCCATCCCGCAATGAAAAGGCCAGGAGCAAGTCGGCGTCCAGACGGGCGGCGGCGGGCAAACCCGGTGCGCCACTGCCCAGGTCGTGGTCCTTCCTGCTCTATGCGGGGATTGGCGCGGCCATCGTGGTGTTGCTGGGTGAGTGGTCTCCCCCGGGCGAATCCGCAACCGAGCGGCGTTCTCCCCAGATCGTCAGGCCCGCGCAGGCGGCGCCCGTGGTCAGGTCGTCCGCGTCGTCCACGCCTTTGCAGGAAGCGAAATACGTACGCCCCGGCACAACGCCGCGCGGGCTGCCCTGGCCGGCCCGGTCGGGCTATCTGGTGGGCTACCCGGTGCTCAATTCGGATGGGCTGTCGTCGTTGACTGTGGACAATACGCGCAGCGAGTCAGACGTCTTCCTGAAACTGGTGGCGATCGACGGTGGCACGCCAGTTCCCGTGCGCACCAGTTTCGTACGCGGCGGGTCGTCGTTCACGATGGAGAACATTGCGCCGGGCAGCTATGACGTCCGATACCGGAGCCTGGACACCGGCGAGATCTTCCGGTCGGAGCGCTTCCATATTGAAGAGATCAACGAAACCGACGGCACGAGCTTCGCCAACAACATCCTGACGCTCTACAGCGTGCCGGGGAAATCGCGTAGCGTCACGATCCCCGAGCGCGAATTTCCGTAGGCGGCGCGGGTCCCCTTGGATCTGGCCTCATTGCGCCGCCTGGCCGGGGCGCCAAAAGAAAAAGTCCGGTACGACAGGGTCGTCGTCCGGACTTTGCCGCTTCAGTACGGCTTCGGCTGTGGCTGGCCGTTGGGCGCCTTGGGGGGCTCCGGCCTGGGTGCCGGCGGAGGGACCGCGCCGTAGAGTTTTTGCCAGCGGGACTTCAGCCCATCGGCAATTTCCTTCTGGTTGTATTGGTCGGCAAAATCGATCACCGTCATGCCCTGCTGGTTCTTGAGACGCAGGTCGGCGCCCTCGTCCAGCAACAGCTTCACGGTCTCGATGTGCCCGCCGCGCGCGGCCATCATCAGCGGCGTGGTCCCATTGGGACTTTCCGCGTCGATGTAGGCGGCGTGGTCCACCAGATATTTCACGACGTCGTTGTGGCCGTTGGTGGCGGCATAGTGCAACGGCGCCCAGCCCTTCTTGTTGATCTCGGCTTCCATGCCATCGACCATCAGCTTGACCATATCCAGTTCCCCCTGGAGGCTGGCCATCATCAGCGCGTTCTCGCCAGCCGGATTGGTCTTGTCGAAGTCGATGTTCTTCGCCTTGATCAGCGCCGTGGCAGCCTTGAGCGATTTCTCGCGCAGCGCCACCACCAGCATCGGATTGCCACGGTTGTCGACGATGTTCGGGTCCACGCCACGCGCCAGCAGCTTCTGCACGGTGTTCCCGTCGTCGAATTCGACCGCCTTGCGCATGTCGTCGGCCGGCGCGGCCCACGCCAGCGACGCGGCACCCAGCAAGGCGACCGCGGCCGCCCCGCGGATTTTCTTCATATCAAACATTAGCATTCCGATCTATATGCTTGAACAGGCGGAAGAAATTGTCCGTCGTCCGTTCGGCGATTTCCGCCACGGGCACGCCGCGCAGATTGGCGATGAACTCGCCCACATGGCGTACCCACGCCGGCTCGTTGGTCTTGCCGCGATACGGCACCGGGGCCAGATATGGCGAGTCGGTCTCGATCAGCATGCGGTCAAGCGGCACCTTCCTGGCCGTTTCCTGCAGGTCCGCCGCGCTCTTGAACGTGACGATGCCGGAGAACGAAATATGGAACCCCTCGTCCAGCGCCTGCCTGGCGACATCCCAGGTTTCCGTGAAGCAGTGCATCACGCCGCCCGCCTCGCGGGCGTTTTCCTCGCGCATCAGCCGCAGCGTATCGTCCGCCGAGGACCGCGTATGGATGATCAGCGGCTTGCCGGTCTGCTTTGCGGCGCGGATATGGGTGCGAAACCTTTCGCGCTGCCATTCCATGTCGTCGATGCTGCGGCCGTTGAGCCGGTAGTAGTCCAGCCCCGTCTCGCCAGTCCCCACCACGCGCGGATGGGCGGACAGCGCCAGCAGGCGTTCCAGCGTCGGCTCTTCGCCTTCCTCGTAATCGGGATGCACGCCGACGGACGCGTACAGGTTCGGATGCTGTTCGGCCAGCGCCAGCACGCGCGGAAAATCTTCCAGCGTGACGGAAATGCAGAGCGCATGGGAGACCTGGTTGGTCTTCATGTTCTCCAGCAACTGGGGCAGGCGCTCGGCCAGTTCGGGAAAATCGATGTGGCAGTGGGAATCGACAAACATGTGAAATCTCGGAAAACGGCGACGCCGGGGCAGCGCAGTCAGTCCAGCCGGCGGCCGAGGATGACCAGGTCGCGCTCCACGCCGTCCAGCACGGCCACGCGGGGCAGATCGCCCCAACGCGTGAAGCCATGCTTCTCGAACAGCGCCAGACTGGGGCCGTTGTGGCCAAAGATGAAGCCTAGCAGCGTATTCACGCCGACCTTGGGGGCATGGGCGATGGCCTGCTCCAGCAGGTAGCGGCCCAGACCTTGCCCACGGCGTTCCTCGTGCAGATAGATCGACACCTCTGCCGTGGCGCCATAGGCAGGACGGCCATAGAAATCCGAGAAGCTGACCCAGCCCGCCATGCGGCCATCGGCATCCTCGCAAACCCAGAGCGGACGGCGCTCGGGCTGGTGCGCATCGAACCACGCCTGGCGGGAGGCCACCGAGACGGGCTCCGTGTCGGCGGTCACCATGCGCGACGCCACCGTGCTGTTGTAGATCTCGACGATGCCGGGCAGGTCAGGACGCTCGGCGATGCGCAGGGTAAAGCCAGAAATACTCATATCTAACAACCACTTGCGAACCGAAGTTCGCGTATTTTATAACGTCTGGGTAGGCCGGCCGGATTCGATGGCCTTGCCCAGGATTTCTTCCACGGCCCGTTTCAGGCTGCGGCCATTATCGTCGTCCGGCAGATGCACGCCCACACCGGGGGTCTTCATCGGGGTTCCGGCTGGGGTGATCCATGCCACGGTGCCCTGCACCTGATACTTCTGCGGTCGGTCCAGCAGCGACAGTACCAGGAACACCTGCTCGCCCAGCCGGAACGGGCGATTGGACGGCACGAAGATGCCTCCGCGCGACAGGAACGGCATGTAGGCCGCGTAGAGCCCCGCCTGGTCCTTGATCGACAACGACAACACGTTCGGACGCTGTGCCGCGCCGCCCGTGGCCTGTCCGCCTGGTACGCCGGTATTGGCGCCGGCCGGATTGGGATTGGCTGGTGCAACCGCCGGACGCGGCGGAACCCCCGTGACTGGTGCATTCATGCTCGACCCTAGTTTTGGTTGCCCGCTTTGCGCGGGCTATTGGAAATGATTGCTGCGAACGACTTGTACCACGTGTGCTGCCTGATTCCTACCGGTCAGCGGAACAATTGCCGGTAATCCAGGAAAACCGACTCCATGACGAGGCGTGCGGCCAACGGATGGTTCTCGTTGCGGCGATGGCTGACCAGCCGCGCGGCAAAGGCCTGCAGCCGGTGCGCATCGGTGGCGCCCGCACAACGCCCGAGCGCGGCCATTTCCTTGGGGAAGTAGCGCACGGCACTGCCACCCAGGCACAGTGCCAGCAGATCGTACGTCCAGCGTTGCAGGATGCCAAGGACGGCCGGCACGGGCAGTTTCTGCAGTTGTTCGGCCGCCGCCAGGGCGTCGAACGCGGCGCCGGCGCCCAACTGGCCAACCAGCCAGCGTTGCAGCGGCTGCTCTTCGGCTTCGGCCGCGTGCAAGGCCGTCAGCGGCGAGCCGCCCGCCAGCGCCAGCTGTGCCTCGGCATCGGCCACGCCCTGGCTGCGAAGCCAGGCCAGCGCGTCAACCGGCGTCGGGCGCTCCACGGAAAACTGCCGGCAGCGCGACAGGATCGTCGGCAAAACCCGGTCCAGCCGGTCGGTGACCAACAGGAATACCGTCGACGGCGGCGGCTCCTCCAGCGTTTTCAACAGCGCGTTGGCGCCCTCGGTCTGCAGGGCATCGAGCGGATACACCACCACCATGCGCAAGCCGGCCCGGTGCGTGCCCACGCCCACGGCCTCGATCAGCGCGCGCACCTGCTCCATGCGGATGAACTTGCTGGGCGCGCGCTTCTTGCCGCCACCTCCGTCGGCATCGCCTTCGACCTCGGCGCCGGCATCCAGCGCCTCCGGTCGTACCACCGTGAAGTCGGGGTGGTTGCCCTGGCTGAACCAATGACAGGCACCGCAGGTATTGCACGGCTGGCCATCGGCCAGCGGCGATTCACACAACAGGCCCTGCGCGAAATGCAGCGCCAGATCGCGCTTGCCGATGCCTTGCTGGCCGTGGAGGAGCAGCGCATGCGGCAGCCGCTCGCGCAGGGCCGTTAGTCGTTGCCAGTCTTCTCGTTGCCAGGGATAAAGCATGCGGGTTCAATGAGTTAGCGATGATGTCTCATGTATTGTCCAAGGACTGCACCCGAACATCATCGCGCGGATATAAACGCAAATAATCAGAGACTTGCGAGGATTTCCTCGAGTGTCACCCGAATCTCTTCGATCGACCGTGTGGCGTCGATCACGCGGAACCGGCCCGGGGCTGCCTCGGCCCTGCGCAGGTATTCCGCACGCGTGCGCTGGAAGAACGCGCGCGATTCGGCCTCGAACTTGTCAGGGGACCGGGCACCGGCCAGCCGCTCGCTGGCGGTTTCCAGCGGCACGTCGAACAGGAGCGTCAGGTCCGGCTGCAGGTCGCCCTGCACCCATTGCTCCAGCGCCTCCAGCCGGTCCAGGGACAGGCCACGGCCGCCCCCTTGATAGGCAAACGTGGCATCGGTGAAGCGATCCGAGATCACCCAGTCGCCGCGCGCCAGGGCCGGCTCGATGACCTCGGCGATGTGCTCGCGCCGTGCGGCAAACATCAGCAGCGCCTCGGTTTCCAGGTGCATGGGGCGGTGCAGCAGCAACTGGCGCAGGTCCTCGCCCAGCGGGGTGCCGCCGGGCTCGCGGGTGGTGACGACGTGGCCGGTATCGGGCCGCGCGCGCAGGCGCTCGGCGACCCACTCGATGTGGGTGCTCTTGCCCGCGCCGTCGATGCCTTCGAAGGTAATGAATTTTCCGCGCATGAAAGACTTATTTGCCGCGCTGGTACTTGTCGACCGCGCGATTGTGTTCGGGAAGCGAATTGGAGAAATGACTGCTGCCGTCGCCGCGCGCCACGAAATACAGCGCGTCGGACGGCGCCGGCGCGGTTGCCGCGGCCAGCGAGGCCAGCCCCGGCAGCGCGATCGGCGTCGGCGGCAGGCCGGTGCGCGTGTACGTATTGTACGGGGTGTCGGTCAGCAGATCGCGCTTGCGCAGGTTGCCGTCGAAACCCTCGCCGATACCGTAGATCACGGTCGGGTCGGTCTGCAGCATCATGTTCTTGCGCAGGCGGTTGACGAAGACCGCCGCGATCATCGGCCGCTCCACGGCCTGCCCGGTTTCTTTCTCCACGATCGATGCCATCACCAGCGCCTCGTACGGGGTCTTGTACGGCAGGTCGGGCGAACGGGCGCTCCAGGCGTCGTTGAGCCGCTTCTGCATCGCGCGATAGGCATGGCGATACAGTTCGATATCGCTGCTGCCACGGGCAAACAGGTAGGTGTCCGGAAAAAACAGGCCCTCGGGCGACGGTTCGCCGGCGCCGATCGCGCGCATCAGGTCCGCATCGGACATGCCCTGGGTGTCATGCTTGAGCGCCGGGTTGGCATCCACGGCAGCCCGCATCTTGCGGAACTCCCAGCCTTCGATCACGGTGACCACGTAGTGCGTGACCTCGCCCCGGGCAATCTTCTCGATGACATCCAGCGGCGTGACGCCGGTTTCGAACTGGTAGCCCCCTGCCTTGAGATCGGCCCCATGGCCGGTGATCCGGACCAGCAACTGGAACAGGCGCGGGTCCATGGGCAAGCCGCCGCGCTGGACCTGGCGGCCGACGCTGGCCACGCTGGAGTTGGGCTTGATGATGACTTCGACAGGCGACGTCGGCAGGCCGAGCGGTTGGTTGGCCCACCAGGCAAGGCCGCCCGCGGCGGCAATCGCGAAAACCAGCAGGACCCCGACCAGACGCAGGAAGATACGTTTCATGTAGTGAGTGTGATGGCGCCGCCATGGCCCCACCGGCAGGTCGGGATCGGGGCGGCGGCCGGCCGGAATGGCGACAGCCCCATATAATACCGGGAGCCCCGTGCCGCCACGAGTCCGCATCGCCACTTTGCGCGATCCGCAACCGACGCCGATACCGGCGTTGCAGCGACGGCACCCGCCCCCATATGCGTTGACGAACCGCTTCGATCCCGCCACCGCTGGCTGAACCGAGCCCAGCACGGAACCCGGCACCGATCGCGCATTCGAAGCGCCCTATTACCGTACCGCCAACCCTGGCCCGACTGCATGCCTGCCATCGAATTCCCGCCCCTTGCCTCCAGCCTCGAGTCCCTGCACCGCGACGGTATCGTCGCCGCGCCTGCCGGTCTCGGCCTGATCCGGGTTGCCGGCGACGATGCCGCCACCTTCCTCCACACCCAGCTGACCAACGCGGTCGAAGACCTCTCGGCCGGTGATAGCGCCCGGCTGGCGGGCTACTGCTCGCCCAAGGGGCGGCTGCAGGCCAGCTTCCTGATGTGGCGCGATGCCGAGGGCATCGTCTTGCAGATCTCGGCCGACATCCAGCCGGCGATCCAGAAACGACTGGCGATGTTCGTGCTGCGCGCCAAGGCGAAGCTGTCGGACCTGTCCGCCACGCATCGCATCCTGGGCGTGGCCGGTGCGGGTGCCGAAGCCGCCCTGGCGGCCGCCGGGCTCCCCGCGCCGCATGGTCCGCTGGCCACGGCCAGCGCCGCCCGCGTGACCGTGATCCGTCTGGCCGATGCCGACGGCGAGCCGCGCTGGCAGATCGTCGCCCCGGCCGAGCAGGCCGATAGCCTGGAGCAGGCGCTGGCGGGCCGGCTGACCCCGGCCTCCGCCGGTTTCTGGGACTGGCTGGAAATCCGCTCCGGTGTGCCGCGTATCGCCGCCGCCACGCAGGAACAGTTCGTGCCGCAGATGATCAATTTCGAACTGATTGGCGGCGTGAATTTCCGCAAGGGCTGCTACCCGGGCCAGGAAGTGGTGGCGCGCAGCCAGTATCGCGGCACGCTGAAGCGCCGCATGTGGCTGGTCCATGGCGAAGGCGATGTGCCTGCCGCGGCCGCCGAGATCTTCCGTCCGGAAGATCCCGAGCAGCCCTGCGGCATGATCGTCAACGCCGCGGCGGCGCCGGAAGGTGGCTGGGATGGCCTGGCCGAACTGAAGATCGATGCCGCCACGGGCGCGCTGCGCCTGGGCGCCGCCGACGGCCTGGCCGTGGCCACGCGTGCGCTGCCGTACGAAGTGCCGCTGCCCAACGAGGCGCAGGCCGCCGGCTGACCGACACGGGAATCCCGCCATGAGCGATCATCTCTACGTCTATTTCAAGGTGCCGGACGCGCAGGCCACGGAGGCCCTGCCGCACTGGCATCGCTGGATGGAAACGGTCGCCGAGGCGACCGGGATTGGTGGTACGCTGATGCGCAGACCCGAGACCCGCGCCGGCATGCAGACCTGGATGGAGAGCTACGCGGACGTACCTCCCGCCTTCGATGCCACCCTGGACGGTCTGTGGCGGCAAAGCGGGCTCGCGCAGTGGATCAGCGGCGAGCGGCAAGCCGAGCGGTTTGTCGACCTGGACGTGCTCTGAGCCGCTCCGGCAGTTAGCAGGAAAGGAAGGAATATGTGCCTGATATTGGTGGCCTGGCAATCACACCCGGACTATGCCCTGGTGGTCGCCGGCAACCGCGACGAGTTCTATGCCCGCCCCGCGGCGGCGGCACAATGGTGGCAGGACGCGCCAGAGGTGCTGGGTGGCCGCGACATGGCGGAAGTGATCGGCGAGCCCGGCACCTGGATGGGCGTCGCCACCGCCAATGCGCGGCGCGGCCATGCCGGTGCGCGCTTTGCCGCCCTGACCAATTACCGCGCGCCATCCGAGAAGCGGACCGATGCGCGCTCGCGCGGCGAGCTTGTCTCGCATTTCCTGCGCGGCGATCAATCGCCTGACGAGTATCTGCATGCCCTGGCGTCCGACCACGGCGCCTACAACGGCTTCAACCTGCTGGCGAGCGACCTGCACGATCTCTGGTGGTACAGCAACCGTTCGCCGTCACGCCAGCCGCAACGGCTGAAACCCGGACTGTATGGCTTGTCGAACGCGCTGCTGGATACGCCCTGGCCCAAGGTGCGCAGCCGCGTGGGCGCGATGTGCGAAGTGCTGGCGGCAGACAGCGGCCAGGCGACGGCGAGCGTCGAACCCTACCTCCAGTTGCTGGCCGACGAGCGCCAGGCGGCTGACTGGGAGCTGCCCAGCACGGGCGTGGCGCCTGAATGGGAAAAGCTGCTGTCCTCCGCCTTCATCCGATCGCCAAACTACGGCACGCGCGCCAGCACGCTGCTGCGCGTGCGGCATGACGGGCGCTTCGACTTCTGCGAGCGCAGCTTCGATGCCAATGGCCAGACCGGCGAGGTGTCCTACCGAGGCCACCTGAAGGTCGCGCGCGATACGGGCACGGTGCCCGCTCCGCGCTGACGGCTGACGGCTGACGGCTGACGGCTGACGGCGCATGATCGCGCCGTCGGCGCCATTCGCCTGTTAGCGCGTTAGCGCGCCATTCACACCGCTTTCGCGCGGACAGCGGCTCAGCGCAGCCGCTTCCGCATCTCCAGATGCGGGATGCCCGCTTCCTCGAATTCCTCGCCAACCGGCTCGAACCCCACCCGCGCGTAGAACGGCGCGGCGTGCGTCTGCGCATTCAGGATCAGTTCCGGATAGCGCAGTTCGGCGGCCTTGGCCATCAGGGCGTCGAGCACCTTTGCCCCCATCCCCGTGCCGCGCGCCTCCTTGAGCACCGCCATGCGCCCGATATGCCCGTCCGGCAGCAGCCGGCCCGTGGCCACGGGTGTGCCATCCGCCGCAAACGCCAGCGCGTGCCAGCTCGGCTCGTCCATATCGTCCCATTCCAGTTCCACCGGAACGCCCTGCTCCTCCACGAAGACGTTGTAGCGGATGGCGCGGGCGCGCTCGCGGGCTTCGGCCCAGGCGCAGACGAGTACGGAGTCGGACATGATCGGATGACGCGGAAAGTCTGAAGAGAGGCGCAATCATACTCCAGCCGATATGGCTGGCCGGGGCCGGATTGGGCGCAATTTCAACAGAGTGACTCACTCTCCTAAGGGTTTGCCCCCGTCGGCAATCGGCAGCAAAATTTGTATGATGACCTGACTACCCGATAACCTGAGTGCGCCGTGTTCCAGAAGATTCCCGCCCGTGCCCTGACTGACAGCGTTGCCGAGCAATTGCTGGAAAAGATCGAGGGCGGCGCCTTTCCGCGTGGTGCCAAGCTGCCGACCGAGGCCGTGCTCTCCGAGGAATTCGGCGTCAGCCGCACCGTCATTCGCGAGGCCATCGCCCGCCTGAAGTACGAAGGCCTGGTGGAATCGCGCCAGGGCAGCGGCGTCTTCGTGACCGACCAGGCGGGCCTGCGGCCGCTGCGTATCGACTACAGCGAAACCGGCACGCTCGAATCCGTGCTGCAGATCGTGGAACTGCGCCGGTCGATCGAGGCCGAGGTGGCCGCACAGGCCGCCCGCCGCCGCACCGACGCCGCCATGGTCGCCATCGACGCCGCGCTGGCCCGCCTCGACGCCGCGGTGGCCGAAGGCAGCGACGGCGTGGAAGCCGACGTGGCCTTCCACCGCGCCATCGCCGAGGCCACCGGCAACCCCTTCTTCCTCAAGACGCTCGCCTTCCTGAGCCAGTACCTGGAAGCCGCGACGCGCGTGACCCGGACCAACGAAGCCCGCCGCGAAGACTTCTCGCGCCAGGTGCGTGAAGAGCACCAGGCGATCGTCGCGGCCATCCGTGCCGGCGACCCCGATGCCGCCCGCAACGCGGCCCAGAACCACATGTACAACGCAGCGCGCCGCCTCTCGCAACTTGGCGATGACGGCACGCCTGCCGATGGTGACGCGGACGTGCCCCACGGCCCGTCGCACTGATCCATCCCTTTCTCGCAGGAGTTAGCTATGTCCCGGAATGTCGGCGTCATCGGTTTGGGCGCAATGGGCAATGGAGTCGCGCAGTCTCTGCTGCGCGCCGGTTTCAACGTGCATGCCTGCGACCTGCGGCCTGAGGTGCTGCAGCGCTTTGCCGATGCCGGCGGCGTGCCGTGCGCCAGCCCGGCCGAACTGGGCCGCCGTTGCGACGTGGTGATCACGCTGGTCGTCAACGCCCAGCAGACCGAGGCGGTGCTGTTCGGTGCCGATGGCGCCGTGCCGGCCATGGAAGCGGGCAAGCTGGTGATCGCCAGCGCCACGGTGCCTCCCGGCTTTGCCGAAGCGCTGGGCAAGCGCCTGGCCGAGCGCGGCCTGCTGCTGCTCGACGCGCCCGTCTCCGGCGGTGCCGCGCGGGCCGCCAGCGGCGAAATGACGATGATGACGTCGGGCCCGGCCGAAGCCTACGCGCTGGCCGAGGACGTGCTGGCCGCGATCTCGGGCAAGGTCTACCGCCTGGGCGATGCCCACGGCGCCGGCTCCAAGGTCAAGATCATCAACCAGTTGCTGGCCGGCGTGCATATCGCCGCCGCGGCGGAAGCGATGGCGCTGGGCCTGCGCGAAGGCGTGAATCCCGATGCGCTCTATGACGTCATCACGCACAGCGCGGGTAACTCGTGGATGTTCGAGAACCGCGTGCCGCATATCCTGTCCGGCGACTACACGCCGCTTTCCGCCGTCGACATCTTCGTCAAGGATCTCGGCATGGTGCTGGACACCGCGCGCACCAGCAAATTCCCGCTGCCGCTATCGGCCGCCGCCCACCAGATGTTCATGATGGCCTCCACGGCCGGCCATGGCGGCGAGGACGATTCCGCCGTCATCAAGATCTTCCCGGGCATCGAGTTGCCGGCAGGCAAGGCGAAGTAAGGAGCCGGCCATGACAGCACCCGCCCAACCTTCCACGATATTGGCTTCCACAACTTCGCCAGCCACGCATGCGCCGCTGCTCGGCTGCATCGCCGACGATTTCACCGGCGCCACCGACCTCGCCAACACGCTCGTGCGCAATGGCATGCGCACCGTGCAGACCATCGGCGTGCCCGCTGCCGGCAGCGCCGACGCCGCCACGCAGGCCGATGCCATCGTCGTGGCGCTGAAGTCGCGCACCATTCCGGCCGCCGAGGCCGTGGCGCAATCGCTGGCCGCGTTCGCCTGGCTGCGCGCTCAGGGTTGCCGCCAGTTCGTATTCAAGTATTGCTCGACGTTCGATTCGACCGATGCCGGCAATATCGGCCCGGTCGCCGAAGCCCTCCTCGATGCGCTGGACAGTGATTTCACCATCGCCTGCCCGGCTTTCCCGGAGAACGGCCGCACCATCTTCCGCGGCCACCTGTTTGTGGCAGATACGCTGCTCAATGAATCCGGCATGGAGCATCACCCGCTCACGCCGATGACCGATGCCAATCTGGTGCGCGTGCTGCAACGCCAGAGCCAGGGCAAGGCGGGCCTGCTGCGTTACGACGCCGTGGCGCGCGGCCCGGAAGCCACGCGTGCCCGCATCGACGCGTTGCGTGGCGAAGGCGTGCGTCTGGCGGTCGCCGATGCCATTTCCGACGCCGATCTCTTCGTGCTGGGCGAGGCCTGCGCCAACCTGCCGCTGATTACCGGTGGCTCGGGCATCGCCCTGGGTCTGCCCGAGAACTTCCGCCGCGCCGGCCTGCTGCCGCAGCGCACCGATGCGGCCGCCGTGCCCGCCGTGGACGGTCACGGCGTGGTGCTGGCCGGCAGCGCATCGCGCGCGACCAATGGCCAGGTGGCGCACTGGATCGCCCAAAAGCGTCCGGCCCTGCGGATCGATCCCCTTCGGCTGGCCCGTGGCGAGCCGGTGGTGGAACAAGCCCTGGCCTTTGCGGCCGATCATGCCGAACCGGTACTGATCTACGCGACGGCGACGCCCGACGAAGTCAAGCGCGTGCAGGCCGAACTGGGCGTATCGCGCGCCGGCCATCTCGTCGAAGAAGCCCTGGCCGGTATCGCGGCGGGCCTCAAGGCGCGCGGGACGCGACGCTTTGTCGTGGCCGGCGGGGAAACCTCGGGCGCCGTGGTCCAGTCGCTCGACGTCCAGGCCTTGCGCATCGGCACCCAGATTGCCCCGGGCGTGCCGGCCACGGTGACGCTCGATGCCGCGCCGCTCGCGCTGGCGCTGAAATCCGGCAACTTTGGCGGCGAGAATTTCTTCGATGAAGCCCTGCGGCAACTCGGAGGCACGCAATGAGCGATCACAAGGAAAGCGCGCTGCGCGAAGAGATCTGCCGCGTCGGCGCCAGCCTGTTCCAGCGTGGCTACACGGTTGGCACGGCCGGCAACATCAGCGCGCGGCTCGAAGACGGCTGGCTCATCACGCCGACCGACGCCTGCCTGGGCACGCTCGATCCCGCGAAGGTCGCCAAGGTCGGCCTGGACGGCAGTTGGGTCTCCGGCGACAAGCCGTCCAAGACGCTGACCCTGCATCGCGCCATCTACGACAACAATCCGAATGCGCATGGCGTGGTCCATACGCACTCCACTCACCTCGTGGCGCTGACGCTGGCCGGCGTCTGGCGCCCCGACGATGTCCTGCCGCCGATCACGCCCTACTACGTGATGAAGGTCGGCCATATCCCGCTGATTCCCTATCACCGTCCCGGCGATCCGGCCGTGGCCGCGCGCGTGGCGACGCTTGCCAACGACGTGCGCGGCGTGCTGCTTGCGCGCCTGGGCCCGGTGGTGTGGGAAGACAGTGTGTCGCGCGCGGCGTACGCGCTGGAAGAACTGGAGGAGACCGCCAAACTATGGCTGATGCTCAAGGACCAGGCCGGCCTTGCCGACCACGCGAGCCTGGATGAAGCGGCACTGACCGAGCTGCGCGATGCCTTCAAGGCGCGCTGGTAGCCCGGCCCCCCGTCGATCAGAAGAAAGCCCTCATAACGACAAACGCGTCGATTCCCGGCGTGGCGCCTTGCGGCGACCGCGCGGGGCACGCTCGCGCCCACGATTACCGGCTATCGCCCGATAGCCACGCGTCAGGAGACCCAACGTGAATGCAATGCAATCGGCGGCCAGCACGTCCGCCATCCCCGCCGACGGCCGGCTCGACACCGATGCCGTGATTGAAAAACGCGCCTACAACAAGGTGTTCTGGCGCATCATGCCGTTCCTGATGCTCTGTTACGTGATCGCCTACCTCGATCGCGTCAACGTGGGCTTTGCCAAGTTGCAGATGGCGCAGGACCTGCAGTTCTCGGAAACCGTGTTCGGCCTGGGCGCCGGATTGTTCTTCATCGGCTACTTCCTGTTCGAGGTACCCAGCAACCTGCTGATGCACCGCATCGGCGCGCGCATCTGGATCGCGCGGATCATGATCACGTGGGGCATCATCTCGGCGTTGTTCGTGTTCGTGAAGACGCCGACCTCGTTCTATGCCATGCGCTTTCTGCTCGGCCTGGCCGAGGCGGGCTTCTATCCCGGCGTGATCCTGTACCTGACCTACTGGTACCCGTCGCACCGCCGCGCCAAGATGATTGCGCTGTTCATGTCCGGCATTCCCGTGGCCGGCATGTTCGGCAACCCGCTGTCCGGCTGGATCATGGACGCGTTCCACGAGACCCACGGCTGGGCCGGCTGGCAATGGATGTTCCTCATCGAGGCCATTCCCGCGCTGCTGATCGGTATCGTGACGATCTTCGTGCTGCGTGACGGCATCGAGAAAGCACCGTGGCTTTCCGCCGACGAAAAGCGCGTGCTCAAGCGCAATATCGAGGAAGACCAGCGCGGCGCCGGTGCGGCCGCCACCACGGGTGGCCAGCGCAGCGTGCATTCCCTGGGCGCCGTGTTCAGCGACCGCCGCGTCTGGTGGATGTGCCTGATCTACTTCTGCTTCGTGACCGGCCAGTACGCGCTGACGTTCTGGATGCCGACGCTGGTCAAGGCCAGCGGCGTGACCGGCAACCTCAAGATCGGCCTGCTGTCCGCCATTCCGTTCATCTGCGCGATCGTCGTCATGAACATCCTGGGCCACAGCGCCGACGCGCGCCGCGAGCGCCGCTGGCACCTGATCGTGCCCGCGCTGATGGGGGCCGTGGGCTTTGCCATTGCAGCATCGTTCACCCACAATACCGTGGTGGCCATCGCCGCGCTGTCGCTGGCCGCGGCCGGGGTGCTGACCTGCGCGCCGCTGTTCTGGTCGCTGCCGACGTCGTTCCTGTCGGGCATTGCCGCCGCATCGGGCATTGCCGTGGTCAACTCGGTGGGTAACCTGGCCGGCTTTGTGTCGCCATATATGGTCGGCACGCTCAAGGACCTGACGCAGAGCACGCAGTTGCCGATGTACGTGCTGGCCGGCATCCTGGTCGTGGGCGCGGCGCTGGTCTGGCTGACGCCGGCGAAGCTGGTCAACCGCTGATCCCAACCCTGTGCGAGGCGGGCCACGCCGTGGGCCGCCCCGCCGCCTAGAAGCTGAAGGAGTCCTCCATGCCGCGCTTTGCCGCGAACCTGTCGATGATGTACACCGAGCACGACTTTCTTGACCGCTTTGCCGCCGCCGCGGCGGACGGCTTCCAGGCAGTCGAGTATCTGTTCCCGTACGACCATCCGGCCGCGGAGATCCGCAAGCGGCTGGTCGACAACGGCCTGACGCAGGCGCTGTTCAACGCCCCGCCGGGCGACTGGGCCGCCGGCGACCGGGGCATGGCCGCCCTGCCCGGCCGCGAGACCGAATTCCGCAACGCCGTTGCGCGTGCACTGGAATACGCCGCCGTCATCGGCAACGACCGCGTCCACGTGATGGCCGGCCTCGTGCCTGCCGACGCCGACCGCGCCCGGTGCCGCGCCACCTATCTGGAGAACCTGGCCTACGCGGCGGCGTCCGCTGCCGCGCATGGCATCACCGTGCTGATCGAGCCGATCAACACGCGCGACATGCCGGGCTACTTCCTGAACCGGCAGGACGATGGCCAGACCATCTGCAAGCAGGTTGGCGCCGCCAACCTCAAGGTGCAGTTTGACTGCTACCACTGCCAGATCGTCGAAGGCGACCTGGCAGTCAAGCTCAAGCGCGACTTCCACGGCATCGGCCATATCCAGATCGCGGGCGTGCCGGACCGGCACGAGCCGGACCTGGGCGAGCTGAACTACCCGTACCTGTTCGATGTGATCGACGCGCTGGGCTACAAGGGCTGGATCGGCTGCGAGTATCGGCCGCGCGCCGGCACCTCGGCCGGCCTGGGCTGGCTCAAGCCGTATCTGAACCGCTGAGCTGAATCGCGGAATCCTGAACCGAACCTCGCTGCAACCATGAACGTACTCATTACTGGCGGCGCCGGCTTCCTCGGCCTGCAACTCGCCCGCCTGCTACTCAAGCGCGGCACGCTGAACCTGGACGGCCGTGCCGTCACCATCGACCGTCTCACGCTGCTGGACGTGGTGGCACCGCAGATCGACGATGCGCGCGTGCGCGTGGTCACGGGCGACCTGTCCGACCCGGCCGTGCTGGCCCGCGCGATGGACACCGATACCGGCGCCGTATTTCATCTGGCGGCCGTGGTCAGCGGCCAGGCCGAGGCCGATTTCGATCTGGGCATGCGCGTCAACCTGGACGCGTCGCGCGCGCTGCTGGAAACCTGCCGCCAGCTCGGCCAGCGCCCCCGCGTGGTCTTCACGAGTTCCGTCGCGGTCTATGGCGGCAAGCTGCCGCCGGTCGTGCAGGACGACACCGCACTGAATCCGCAATCGTCGTATGGCGCGCAGAAGGCGATCGGCGAGTTGCTGCTGTCCGACTACAGCCGTCGCGGCTTCGTCGATGGCCGCGTGCTGCGCCTGCCGACCATCAGCGTGCGGCCGGGCAAACCCAATGCTGCCGCGTCGTCGTTCGCCAGCGGGATCATCCGCGAGCCGCTGTCCGGCGTGGCGGCCAACTGCCCGGTGGCACCGGAGACGTCGCTGTGGCTGCTGTCGCCGCGCGGCGCCATCACGGCGCTGGTCAACGGCATCGAGCTCGATGGCGCGCGCTTTGGCAACCGCCGCGTGGTGAACCTGCCGGGGCTGTCGGTGACGGCGGCGCAGATGGTGGAAGCCTTGCGCCGGGTCGCGGGCGATGCGGTGGCGGATCGCGTCACGTGGGAACGTGAGGATCGCGTGGAGAAGATCGTCGGCACATGGCCGGCGGCATGGGATGTGTCTCGTGCCGTGGAACTTGGCTTCGAGAGCGATGCCAGCTTCGACGATGTGATTCGCGGATATATGGAAGACGCGGGCATCACGCGCTGATCTGGCGCGCCCGCAGGTCCTGGCGGGAGCTTCGGTTCGCCGAAGCTCCGGCCGTAGTCCGGTCAGTGCTCCGGCTTTAGCACTTCATACGCTTCGATGGTTTCCCGCACCGGCCCTGGAATCGCCGCCGACTTCTGCGTGGCCGGGTCCGCACAGACGTAGACCACCTCGCCGGTAATCAGGTGCTCGTCACCGCGATACATTTCCACGCGGAACAGCATGCTCGACCGCCCCAGCCGCGCCATGCGGCCCCGGATCTCCAGCATGTCGTCGAATCGCGCCGACGCGTGGTACTCCAGCGTCGACTTGACCACGAAGATATCCACGCCGTGCGCGTGCAGCACATCTTCGGGATAGCGAATCCCGACCGCGCGCCAGTACTCCGTCACGCAAATATCGCAATAGGTCAGGTAATGCGCATTGAAGACGATCGACTGCGGATCGACTTCGGCCCAGCGCACGCGCAACGGCACGCTGTGGCGAAAATCCGGTTTGGCCATGCTGCAAGGCTCCCATCGTGAACGCGGGCGCCCGGACTGTTCCGGGCGCCCGCATGTCTTGCCATCCCATCGGCGGCTGGCTTGCTGGCGGCCGAGGCGGCCGCCAGGGTTGACTTGGTGAAGCTGACTTGCCGAGGCTGATTTACTGCGCCTTGGCCAGGCCCAGCTTCTCGATAATCGCCTTTTCCTTCTTGACCGTATCGGCAGCGAACGCCGCATATTGCGTGCTGCTCATGTAATACGGCTCCATGTCGAACTTGGCCAGCGATTCGCGGTAGTTCGGCATTTCCATCGCCTGCTTGAAGGCGTCATGCAGCTTCTGCACGATCTTCGGGTCCGTGCCCTTGGGCGCGACCACGCCGAACGGCGACGTCTGGACGATGCCCATGCCCAGTTCCTTCAGCGTCGGCACATTCGGGAAACGCGCCGAGCGCTTTTCGCCCCAGGTGGACAGCAGGCGCAGCTTGCCCGATTCCACATACTGAGCCCATGCCGGCGTGTCCGCCACGGACATCACGTGGCCGCCGAGCAGCGCCTGCATCGACTCCGAATTGCCCTTGTACGGAATGTGCGACAGCTGGACGTTCTGGCGCATCGCCAGTTCTTCCATGGTCAGGTGCAGCGTGGTCATCGACCCCGGCGAGCCATAGGTCAGCTTGCCCGGATTGGCCTTGGCGTAGGCGATGTACTCCTGCATCGTCTTGATCGGCGAGTCGGCCGGCACGACCAGCCCGAACGAATAACCGGCCAGGTTGATGACGTACGACAGGTCCTTGACCGGATCCCAGTTGATCTTGGTGGTGTACGGCAGGCGATAGACCGGCATGGCCACCTGGGCCAGTGTGTAGCCGTCCGGCGCGGTCGACTGCATCAGCTGCGCCGGCAGCACGCCGCCGGCACCCGGCTTGTTTTCCACGATCACGGGCTGGCCCAGGATCTTGGAGGCGTTTTCAGCCAGCACGCGGAACGGGATGTCGGTCGAGCCGCCGGCCGTATAGCCGATGATCAGGCGGATCGGCCGCTGAGGGAACTTGTCTGCCTGCGCTTGCGCCGGCAATGCGGCAAATCCGATCGCTGCCGTGGCGGCGAGCATGCCCGCGCGGGCAATGAAATGGCGGCGTTGCATGATGCTGTGTCTCCTTCTGCTGCAAAAAGCGCTGGTTGCGACTTCGATAAAAGCGTTGCATGGCCGCCCCTGATTCTGTGCAGGGGTCGGAACGGATCTGGGGCTAAGCGCCGAATGCCGCGCGCAATGCGGCAACCGCATCGGCTTGCGCCGGCGCGACGGCGGGCACGAAGCGTCCCAGCTTGAAAAAGTCGTGAATCATCGTTGCATAGTCGACCAGCGTCGTCCTGACGCCGGCCGCCTGGAGCTTGGCCGCATAGGCCACGCCCTCGTCGTGCAGCGGGTCATAGCCCGCCACGGCAATCCATGCCGGGCAGCAGCCCCGCACATCGGCACCCGTGCCGCCACCGTCGAGCGGCGCGAAGCGCCAGTCGTCGCGGCTCGATTCCTGGTCCAGGTACTGCCCAAAAAACCACTGGATCATGTCCGCCGTCAGCAGATAGCCATCGGCCAGCGCGCGGTGCGACGGCGTGTCCTGGCGCGCGCTGGTGCCCGGGTAGATCAGCATCTGCAAGACCGGCGCGAATCCGGCGCGCTTCGCCTCGACGGCGCACGCCGTCGCCAGCGTGCCGCCCGCGCTGTCGCCGCCCAGCGCGATCCGCGTGGGATCCGCGCCCATCCGGGAGGCTTCCCCGAACACCCAGTGCAACACGTCGAACGCGTCATTGGCGGCGGTCGGAAACCGCCAGTCCGGTCCGAGGCGATAGTCCACCGACAGCACGAGGCATTCGGCACTGGCGCAATACAGCCGGCACATCGCGTCATGCGAATTGACGCTACCGACCGTGAAACCGCCACCGTGGAAGTAGACCAGCAGCGGCAACGGATCGGCCCAACTGGCTTCGCGCGGCGCGTAGAGCCGCACCGGAATGGCATGGCCATCGCGTGCGGTGACGTGCAGGTTTTCCACGCCGTGAACGGGCGGCGGCGAGATATCGAGGATCGGCGCGCTTTTCTCGTAGGCGATCTTGGCGTCAGCGGGATCCAGCACGTGGATGGGCGGACGCTTGGCGCGCGCAATCAGGTCCAGCAACTGGGCGATTTGTGGGTCGAGCGGCTGCGTGGGCGTGCCGGGGTGGACGCAGGGCACATCAGCGGACAGCGAAGGCTTGGCGGACATGATGCAAAGTCAGGACGGCAACAGAAACTTGAATTGTGCCGGCCAGGCCAGCAAGACGATCATGGTAGACCGCCACCCCGTGAAAGTGCGTATTCGTTCTAAGAGGTTGTTTCAAAATGAAGCGAAGCGGTCCTGGCTAGACGCGCGGCCGCAGACAGTACAACTAGTACGGCCAGGCCGCGCAACGACGCCAGGATCTTTTTGAAACGGCCTCTAATTGTGAACGGTCGTTCGTTTTCCGTATCATGCCAGCGTTTGGGGCGGCCAGCATTACGAAATAACCCTTGAAAACGCCGTTGACGTCGCTTTTGCGCGGTGATCGGCCAGGCGCCGGGTTTCGTCTGCCCTGCAGAATGCGGCCCGTCGCGCGGCGTAAATTGACGCGCTGACCGGGGCCGTCCGGAGCCATCGCCGCAACACGCCGGGCTGAAGATTCTCAATCCGTGTCGTAAAGCACGCAGCAGAGTCCGATGTCGGCGTATGCTGGGAGCGCGTTCCGGACCAGCCGCCCGCAGCCGTCGGCGCCGGACGCTGCCGGGCGTGTGGCCGCCGGCCCTCGCCCTAACCATAGCGGGAGACACTATGACAGGCGAACATTTGCAGGTTGTGCACGGGGATATCACGCGGTTGGCAGTCGACGCCATCGTCAATGCCGCCAACAGCGGCCTGTTGGGCGGCGGCGGCGTGGATGGTGCCATCCACGGCGCGGGGGGGCCAGCCATCATGACGGCCTGCCGTGCGATTCGCGATGCCCAGGGCGGCTGCCCCACGGGCGAGGCAGTGATCACGACCGGTGGCCTGCTGCCGGCGCCGTATGTTATCCACGCGGTGGGGCCGGTCTGGCGTGGCGGTGGCGAAGACGAAGACGCGCTGCTTGCCAATGCGTACCGCAACAGCATCCGGCTGGCAGCGGAACACAAGCTGCGCACAGTCGCGTTTCCGAATATCAGCACCGGCATCTATGGCTTTCCGCGCGAGCGGGCCGTGGACATCGCCATTGGCGCCGTGCGCGAGGCCATGGCAAAGGCGCCTTCCATCGAGCAAGTCACGTTCGTCTGTTTCGATGATGAAAACTATCGGCTGTATCGGCAACGGTTGAGCTAGGGCGACTACGAGGGCCGGGAGGCATCGTGCCCCGGCCCCGCCCTATCGGCTATTGAAAGGTAAGCGTGATCGTAGCCTGCGCTTCCACCACCCCCGGTTTCATATCGATCGGCCGGTCTTCCAGCGAAAAGTAGCGGAGCTTGAAGTTCAGATCCCGGGTCGTGTTGACACTGCCGGTCACTTGCGTCGACGCGTTGAGAGTGACCGGGGTGTCGCCATTGTCGGCATCCACCAGTTGGATGCCGATGCCCGTGGCAGCGCGCACCCCCAATGCCCGGTTGCGCAGGACGCTGGGAATCGTCGCATCGGCCAGTTCCCCCGTGAACGAATAGCTCAGACGGGTAGCGTTCTGGCACGTGAACCGAAATGCCACCGGGGTCGGCACGGTGGTGTCCCCCTTGCGCGTGAAGTCCCGCACGCGCGTCTCCTGCATGGCGATGGTGCGATTCCGGTGCGCGGTGGCGAGGGTACAGGTTGGGGCTGCGGGGACCCGGACGGGTCCGCTATCGGAAATACCGCTCGCGAAACAGCCGTCACGACCGAAGGATGTATATACCTCTTGATTAAAGCTAAATTGTGGCCCACGGTTACCGTATTCCCGATAGCAGGAGCTGCCCAGCGACGATGCCTGAATGCTGCCGGAACCCAGGCTGCCCGCGATCCGGATGAAGCGCACGCGTACCGAGTAGGAAAAATTGATGTACGTCTGGCCGATCTCCCTGCCCCCGCTCAGAACATTGCTGTCCCTGCCGAAAACCCTGCACGGCTCGGGAACCCGGATGTCCTCGCGTATCTCAGGCTGACCAGCCCTGGCGGGCCTCCATGCTGGCGAACAGAAGCCGCTCGCCGCAGCACTGTTGCCGCCGCGCTGCTGATAGCCCAGGACATAGCCAATGCCTGACACATTGGTGGGGAAAACGTCATAGGTCACGCCGCGCTCGCGGTAGGTGGCTACGCTCCCCGGCATGTTCAGATAGAGCATGCCAAGATGCGCGTCACGAAACGCGAGAACGGTGACTCTGCACTGGACCCCGCCGGCATGCTTCTCGGCCCACGGCGAGATTGGCGTACCGATGGCGGCGGAGAACATGTTCGCGTTCAGACTTGGCAATGCAAAGGACGGATTGGATGTACATCTGACACCCTGTGCGGCGACGTTCTCACTTGCGCAGAAAAGCACCAGCAGTGGGCCAGCAGTCTTCAGCGCCAGGCGTAGATAGCAGCCGAACCGAGATTCGATATTTCGCATGAGATTTCCTTAACGCTGGACTGGACTATTGGCTTGCTTGCCAGGGCGAGCATGGGATAGCCCGGCGACATCGCCCGGGCGCTGCGCCGACGCATCGGCACCGTGGCACACCACCCGCGCGGCACCGATCGGTGGTTGCTTCCCCGCCTCGACGACCGGCACCCGGTGCCGGATCGTGCATCGTTGCGCCCCGCTCTTCCCCCACGTGACCGTGAAGACCTGATCGCCCGGCGCGCTGCGCAGGAAAACGAGCCCACCCTGGCCGACGACGGCCACCGATTTTCCCGCCGCATCGCGAACATCCCCGCCGATCGGCAGCGGCTTGCCGTTGGCGCGCACGGCACGCAGCATCACCGGTTGGCCGCGCTCGGTGCGGAACTTCACCATGACCACCGCGCCGGCACGTGGCGCCACCATCGTGGCGCTACCCAGCACGTCGACGTCGTCCCGCGTGCTGTCGGCGTTGATGCCGATCTCGTTCATCCGGTACGGCGACAAGGTCGGCAACACCGCGAAGCCGGACCGATTCACGCGGATGCCCACGCCACCGAGTACGCTCGCGCCTTCGGCACCGGGGGCCTCGAGGACCGCGATGGCGTCGCCACCAGCCCGCTGGGACAGCGTGATGCCGCCCGGATGCGCGACGACGCTGCCCTGGATCGCGGCGGACAGCTGGGAGAAGTCCGCGCCGGCACTGCCGCTGACATTGATTGCCGCCGCAGGCGCCTGGTAACCGATGCCGCCGCCACTGACCGCGTTGTCGCCATGCCCGCGCGAGTAATTGGCGAATGCGTTGTACGACAGCGTGCCCTCGTCGTTGCCCGTGCCGGAGACCGATACCTGCGAATCGACCTTCCCGGGCCCGTTGTAGCCGACCCGAGCCTGCGCGATGGGAGTTCGCGGCAACTTGCCCAGCGGCAGGGTCAGCGACAGCACGACCTGATTGTCGAATCTGCCGTTCTGCGCGCGGCTGCGCTGGACGTTGAGACTCGCCGAGCCAAAGGAGAAGCTCCGCGTATAGCCGGCGGAAAAGCTGACATCGGACCCCGACCGTCCCCAGTAGCTGGACAGGTAGCCATTGAAGAAGACACTGCCGTGCTCGCCGGGCAGCGGTTGCGACAGGTTCAGTTGCAGCCGCTGGCGCACAGTCTGCGGCGGCGGTACTTCGAACGAGCGCGCCCGCTCGGACTCCGCGAACGTCAGATAGCCATGACTTGAGTAGCGATAGGCACCCAGCGTGAAGCTCGTATCGGTTTCGGCAATGCGATAGCTATAGGTCAGCCGATAGCTCTGCCCCTTGGGCGCGCGCTCGCCGCGGCCGCGGGCAAGCACCCCCTGGCTCCACGACTGCGAAACATCGGCCGCAATGGCACCGACCGGCGTCAGAATGGCCGCGCCACCCACCGCGCCCTGATACTGCAGCGAGGCTGTGATGCCACCGTACAGCGTCAACGTATTGGAGATGCCCTTGCGATAGGTGCCCTGAACGAACGGACGGTGCGTGGTGAGGGACTCGTCGCGCAGCACGCCGGCCGTGGCACTGAATCGATGCGTCTCGGGGCGCAGCAGTTGCGGGATGCTCGCATACGGCAGCAGGAAACTGTGGCTGCGGCCATCGGCTTCGGCCACTGTCACGGTCAGGTCGCCGGCATAACCGGTGTCGTACAGATCGTCGATGACGAATGGCCCTGGCGGAACCGTGGTCTCGTAGACCACGCTGCTGCCCTGGCGGACCGTCACCCGGGCGTTGGTGGCCGCCACGCCGCGCACCACGGGTGCGAAGCTGCGCTGCGAATCGGGCAGCATCCGGTCGTCGCTGGTGAGCTGCACCCCGGTGAAGCTGAAGCCATCGAACAGATCGCCCGGCGTGTACGACTGCCCCGCGAGGAATTGGGCACGCAACGCCGTGACGTCGTGGCGCATATAGGTATTGAGCGCGGCATACCGTTGCCGCACATCGCCGCCCGCGATGCGGCCGGTCAGGCTGCCCTGATGGCGCAATTGCCAGCCGCGCACATTGAAGTTTGCGTCGAGGCCCACGAATGCCTCGGTGTCGGCGCGTCCGCGAGTCCAGTTCCGATAGACATTGGCGTCGTAGCCGAGCACCCCGGCAGTCACGCCTTCGTCCCAGAACTGCGGATCGACATAACCACGCGGGTTGCGCCGCAGGTAGGCTTGCGGCACCTCAAGGTCGATGCGCAGTTCGCTGAAGTCGAACTTCACGTGCGCGTCCGGCACGATTTCCGTCGGGTCGACGCAGTCACCCTCCTCCTGAAGCGCCCTCGCGCGCGCCGGAGCGGGCAGCAGCGTCAGGTCGACGCCGACCCGCATCAACATCGCATGGGACAGGCAAACCGTTGCGTGGCCTTCGTCATCGACGCCAATATCGAAAGTCTGCCGCGCCACCAATGCGCCATTCGCGTACAGATCGGCATCGTATTGCCCCGGCATGACCGGGTTGCCATGGGCGAATCGCGACACATCGACCGGCTGGCCGCTGGCGTCTCGGAACAGGTCGCTGCTGAAGCGCAGGGCCGGCTGATCCTCCTGTGCGGCGAAGGCCCCGCCCTGCAATGCGAGCGCAATGCACAGGCACAGGTGCTTCGGCACCCACAAGCGCGGATTGCGCCGCCCGGACCGGGTATGGAGGAAGGCATCGTTCGTATGCATGGTGTGAACGCGATGGCGCCAGGGTGCAAGCTGTCGCCGCGACGCCGGCATGGCGCGCGGGACTTCAGATCCGGTGGAAATAATTGGACGGGTGGTGGGGTCGGGCGCCTCCACCGCTGGGCTCAGGGACTCGCGGGCCTCGCGTCGCTACCCGCGACGGACAACGGCGCCTCGGCGTCGATGGCGGCGCCGTAGTCGCTCAACCATTTGAACTTGACCTGGCCTGACGTCACCCGGGATGGTGGCGACCCCGAGATCGGAAAGTCGGTGTGGCCACCCGGCGCGACCATGCCGCCGAGTTCGTATGGGTAGGACTTGCCGTCCGACACCAGTTCGACCCGGTTGAATGAGGTGTGGTACGTGCCGGGGTTGCTGACGCGCAGCACCGGTTTGCCTTGCTCCCCGTTTGGCACCAACGTCCAGCGCAACCCCTCCACCGTGGACCCCATCGATCCGGCCAGTCCTTCGGGCCGGTAGAAGATCTTGATGCGGACACGGATGGCGAACTGCACGTAGTTGCTTTCCTCGCCATTGGCGGCAGCCGGCGGCTCGGGCGGCACCTCGAGCATGTTGAGCCAGAAGACCGATTCGCGATCCTGCGGCACTTCCTCGCCGGCGAAGCGCAGACGTAATGTCTGCGATTGCGCGCCATCGATTCGGAAGATCGGCGGCGTGATCAGGAAAGGCGCGTTCTCAAGATCCTTCGGCGTGAACGGCGACTCGTGTTCCGAACGATCGGCCCAGACCTGCACCAGCGCGGGATGCTCGCCACCGTTGGTCAGCTTGACACTGACCTGCCGCTCCGAGGCGGGATAGATGATGCGCGTCCCCTGAATGACAACGTCGGCCGACGCGATGGACGACAGCATGAAACACACTGCCGCCAGAAAAAGCCTTCCAGCATGGATCTTCATTTGTCACTTGCCACGGCCACCGCCACCATTCCGATGGCGGCAACCCGTTGCATGATTAGTTGATTTGAATGCTGAAAGGCAGCGTGCCGGTGAATGCGCCCGCCGTCGCGGCGCCCGTCGCGAAGTAGCGCACGTAGAAGTCAAAGGGTGCGGCGACCGTTGACGTGCCTGTCGGGGGAGGCACAATGATTTCCTGCGTGTTACCTGAATTGCTCAGGAGGTTGATGGATTCGAGATTGTTGCTGAGCACCTCGACTTCGACGAGCGTTGCCGCGCTCGCGCCGGTAGTCGTATTGCGCAGCCGACCCGTGGCGGTGTTGACAGTCGTAGCCGAACTGGGGTCGAACTTGATCTTGTAAGTTGCCGGATCGCAATCGGACAGCGTAATCCGGAAACCCTTCAGTCCTGTCGTGTCGCCCGCAGTTCTGAGGCTGGTGGTCGCGAATGTATCCATCATCACCGCAACCGGAACCGGGCTGGGACCGCTCGGCGTCGTCCCATTGACCTTGCAGGTTGACCCCCTGAGTGCACCGGTGATGTTGATGACGCCGGCTTGCGCCCACGCTCCACTGCTGGCCAATCCCGCGGCGGCGCCGATCAGCAATGCGATGGCATGACGTTTCATTCTTGATTGCTCCTGATTCACTGGTTTGGACGGAAGAGGCAAGGGTCGCAACGGCTCGCCTCTTTTTCTCGCGACAGGCTTGTCGCGAACACCCCGGATCATCTGAATTTATCGATTCTCCGTAAATCGCAAATCAGCCAAATATCAAAAGCACATTTCCGCAACAGATTGCTTAATTCAGGAAATTTCCTATTCCAATATTATTTTTTTAAATCAGAAATCAATATCCATAATTAAAATATCAAAGTCGATTGCGACCAGAAATTGCGAACAAAAAAATGGCGCCCGCAGGCGCCATGGATGACGAGAAAAATTGCGACTCAGGGGAGCGCGCTCCGAATCAGCTGATTGATCCGTTCCGGTTGTTCGTGAATCACCCAATGCGTGCCATCGGGGATTCGCTCCAGACGCATGTCGGGCACATGGTCTTCGAGCCCGTCGACCAGGGACTTCGGCAACGCGCGATCGTTCTCCCCCCAGATCACCAGCGTGGGCACGCGCACGACGAACGCGGACGGGTCAAGGCGCGATATGTCCGGCGCCGCTTCACCGGGCCCCGGAGGATGCATCGGTGACGCGCGGTAGTAGTTGATGCTGCCGGTCAGCGGATGCGACGCGTCCTCCCCCGGTTGCGACCACGCCGCGTGATATTTCGCACGGACGTCGCCGGCAAACCAGGCGGGCAGCTTCTCCGCATTGCCCGTCAGCAGCTTTTCCAGCAGCGCGAAGTCATTCGCCGCCAGCGTCTGCTCCGAGCCCGGCTTGCGCAGCCAGTTCATGTAGGCCGATGCCTGTTGCTGGGCCGGATCGGCGGCGAGCGCGCGCGCGAACACATAGGGATGCGGCGAGTTGATGATCACCAGCCGCTCGACGATGTCCGGAAACTGCACGGCCAGGTTCCAGCAGACCGCCCCGCCCCAGTCGTGCGCCACGATCACGCAGCGCTCATAGCCCAGTGCCCGGATGAACTGCACGAGATCCTCGACCAGCCGCTTGGGCTTGTAGGCCTCCACGGCGGCGGGCTTGCTCGACAGATTGAACCCGCGCAGGTCCGGCGCCACCGCGAAATGCGTCTGGCCGAACTGCGCGAGCTGTTTCTCCCAGGCGTACCAGAACTCCGGAAAGCCGTGGACGAACAGGACCAGCGGCCTGCCCTGCTCCCCGGCGCTGGCGTAGTGCAGCCGCGTGCCGTTGGGCAGGTTGGCAAACTGAAGATGGTGAATCACGGCGGGTGTGGTCATGACGGTCTCCATCGCCATATCTTCTTTTCCTTTTTCCGGTCGGTCTGTGGCGGCGGGCCGGCTCAACCGCGCAGGGCAGCGATCAGGCCGGCGCGCACTTCCTTCTTGTCGCCGAACGGATCCCCGGGGTTGCGCTGGCTGACGATGTCTTCCATGCGCTGACGCACTGTTTCCAGTGCCTGCGGGTGGGAGTAAATATAGAAGCTTTCGTCGCGAATCGCGTCGAAGGTGATCGTCGCGACGTCCGCCGCCGTGACCTTGCCTGAACTGACGGCCTTGTCCGACAACGCCTGCGACACCAGTTGCGAGCGCGTCGGCGGCGCATCGTTGCTCATCCCGGCCGGACGGTTGCGGTGCGACTGGCTGATGCCGGTCGGCACGAAATACGGGCACAGCACCGAGCAATGTACCTGCTCGGTCACCAGGCTGAGGTCCTGGTACAGCGATTCGGACAGCGACACCACCGCGTGCTTGGACACGTTGTAGACGCCCATCGCCGGCGGGTTGAGCAGGCCGGCCATCGACGCCGTGTTGATGATGTGGCCCCGGTAGGCGGGATCTTTTTCCGCCGCCGCCAGCATCAGCGGCGTGAAGATGCGCACGCCGTGAATCACACCGTACAGGTTGACGCCAAGCACCCAATCCCAGTCTTTTTCAGTGTTTTCCCAGAGCAGCCCGCCCGCGCCCACGCCTGCGTTGTTGAACAGCAGGTTGACTTCACCGAACGCGGCAATGGCCGCATCGGCCAGCGCCTGCACCTCTTCGGCGCGCGACACATCGGTACGCAGGCCGATGACCTGCGCGCCCTGCGCCTTGAACTCGGCCACGGTGGCGTCGAGCGCGTCCTCCTGCACATCGGCCAGCACCAGCTTCATGCCGAGCGAAGCACCGATCCGGGCGAACTCCTTGCCGAAACCGGACGCGCCGCCCGTAATCACCGCCACCTTGCTTTCGAATTGCTTCATTGTTGTCTCCTCCGGGCAATGATTGGTTGAATGGTCAAAAACGTCCGCGACAGATGTCCACGGCAGGCTGCAGGCGTCAGCCCGCCGCCTGCACGTGGTACCCCTGGCGCGGGAAATGGACGTTTACCGCTCCCGCACGCGGGTCCTGCCGGCGGATCGTCACGTGATGCTCTGTCAGCGACAGCAAAACCCCTGCCACCGGATCCTTCGCATAGTCGGTCGGCGTCACGGTCACGGCATCGCCGCCAGCCAGGCTGCTGCCGGGCAGGATCGTGGGATCGTGCGGCAGCGGATCGTTGTTCTGGGCATCGCCGATGGCGGCTTCGCCCGGAATCACGCGCAGCTTGCCGTGTCCGTAGGCCTGCATCCGCGCGAACCAGGTCTTGACCAGCGGATAGGCGTCGATCAGCGCCGCCAGCGGCGTGGCGCGGCGAATAAACCAGAGGTTGTGGAACAGCGAGAAATCGGCGATCGACAATTCCATCCCCGCCACATGGGCCACGCCGGCGGCGAATTGCGCTTGCAGTCGGCCCAGGGTTTCGTGCAGCATCGCCGCCGCTTCCGGCAATGGCATGCGCAGCGCGTTGGTGTCGCCGCGCATGGCCTTGCGGTCGGCCATGAAGGCCTGGATCTGCCCCGGCGAAAGATGGGCCAGCATGACCTGCACGCCCGCGGGTTGCATGGTGTAGGTCACCGACGCGGTGAACAGCACGCTGTCCAGCCACGCCGCCATGATGCGCGACTGCGCCGACTGCGCGACCGGATACAGCGGCGGATTCGGCGCCATGCGGTCCAGCACGTCGCAGATCAGCGCCGTATCGCAGTAGATATCGGCACCGATCTGCATGACCGGCGTGCGCCGGTAGCCACCGGTCAGCGCGATCAGGTCGGGCTTGGGCAGGATCGGCGGGATTTCCACCGCGTTCCAGGACAATCCCTTGGCGCCCAGCACAAGGCGGATCTTCTCGGAGAACGGTGAGGTGGCGTATTGGTGAAGAATGATGTCAGGCATGCGTCCCGGCTCCCTGGTTGCGGACGTTGCGTTATCGTCGGCGGCCGCCCGGCATCAGCGGCCCGCCTGCTTGAGCGCCTTGAGCGCCATGCGGTCGACCAGCGCCGGTGCCAGCAGCTTCAGCCACAGCCCGAGTCGTCCCTTGGCGGTCATCACGAGTTCGCGCTTGCGGGCGGCCATCGCGGCCACCATCTGGCGCGCGCACTCGTGTGCGCTCATCGCATCATCCTCGCGCAGGCGGCTTTCGCCAAGGGGGCGGCCATCGGGTCCGAAACCGTTGACCCGCGTTGCCGTCGCCACCACGCCCGGAAACACCACGCAGACATCCACGCCGCTGCCCTGCAGTTCGCACCGCAGGGCCTCGCAGAAGCCGGCCAGCGCGAACTTGCTGGCCGAGTAGGCCGTCCGCCCCGGCACCCCGACCTTGCCCGCCAGGCTGGACACCGCCACCATCAGCCCCCGGCGCGCGCGCAGGTGCGGCAGCGCCTCCCGCGTGCACCACATCGCGCCGAAGTAATTCACGCGCATGACGTGCTCGTAGTAGTGGTAGTCCGATACCTGCTCGAAGTAGCCATGCGCGGACACGCCTGCGTTATTGACGAGCACGTCCAGCCCGCCGTAGTGCGCCACCACGTCGCGGATCAGGCCGCCGCAGGCCGCCTCGTCGGCCACGTCGACGGTCCAGACCGCGGCATCGGCGGCCGGGAATTCGGTGCGAATGCGGGCGGCCAGCGCTTCCAGCAAGTCGCGGCGGCGCGCGGCCAGCGCCAGCCGCGCGCCCTGCTGGGCGAGCTGCAACGCCAGTTCCGCGCCGATGCCGTCCGAGGCGCCCGTGATCAGTACCACCTTTCCGGTGAACGGGGCCATGTGTCAGTCCAGCAGGTCCGGCTGTTCCTTGACGATGCGGGCGTACAGCGGCTGGAACTGGAACCAGCCCGCCTGCGACGTCCCCACGATCGAATAGGCCTGGCGCGCGGCCGCATCGCTGATGACCTTGAGCGGCGCATTGGTACGCGCCACGGCGGCTTCCGCCAGCAGCTGGACCTGGCAGGAGCGCTCCATGGTGATGAACCACCACGCCGCCTCGTCCACCGTCTTGCCGACCGTCAGCAAGCCGTGGTTCTGCAGGATCGCCGCCTTGTTGTCGCCCAGCGCGTTGGCGATGCGCTGGCCCTCGTCGAGTTCCACCACCACCCCGCCAAAATCGTCATAAAGGGCGTGGTCGTTGTAGAACGCGCAGACGTCCTGCGTCAGCGGATCGAGCAGGCGGCCCAGCGTGGACCATGCGCGGCCATGGGTGCTGTGCGAGTGCGCGGCAGCCACGGCGTCGGCGCGGGTCTGGTGCACGCGCGAATGGATCGCGAATGCGGCCGCATTGACCGGGTAGTCGCCCTCGACCACGTTGCCATGGTGATCGCAGCGGATCAGGTTGGACACCTTGACCTGGCTGAAGTGGACGCCGAACGGATTCACCCAGAAGGTGTCCGTGAACTCGGGATCGCGCGCGGTGATGTGGCCGGCCACGCCTTCATCGAAACCGAATTTCGAGAACAGGCGGAAGGCCGCCGCCAGCCGTTGCTTGCGGTGCAGGCGCTCCTGCGCCGGGGTATCGAACTGCGGCGGGCGTGGCAGGTTGCGATAGCGGGCCTTGACCTCTTCGGACAGGCCGGCGGCCATCTCGTCCGGGCGTGCGGCCGTGGATTGCGGGGCATTCATGGGGCGTGTCTCCTTGTGTCTTTCGCCGCGTCGTGGTGTTCGCGCGGCGTTGTCAGACGATGGCCCGGCCAGCCTGCGGGAGGCCGGCCGGGGCGCTGGCTCAGATCAGCTTCACCAGTTGCTTGCCGAAGTTCTTGCCCTTGAGCAGGCCCATGAAGGCCTCCGGCGCGCTGGCCAGGCCGTCGGCGATGCTCTCGCGGAACTTGATTTTGCCCTGGGCCACGTAGCCGCCCAGTTCCCTGAGGGCCTGCGGCCAGACTTCCATGTGTTCGGAGACGATAAAGCCTTCGATCTTCGCGCGCGACACCAGGATCGCACGCGGGTTCTTCAACGGCATGTCCTGGCCGTCATAGCCCGCGATCAGGCCGCACATGGCGATCCGGCCAAAGGCGTTCAGGCGCGCCAGCACCACGTCAAGGATGTCGCCGCCAACGTTCTCGAAGTAGCCGTCGATGCCGTCCGGCGTGACTTCCTTGACCATGGCGTAGAGCTCCTTCGAATCCTTCGCGGCCTTGTAATCCACGCAGGCGTCGAAACCCAGTTCCTTGACCACGTAGTCGCACTTGTCCTTGCCGCCGGCTACGCCGACCACGCGGCAGCCCGCCAGCTTGGCCAACTGGCCGACCACGCTGCCCACCGCACCGGACGCGGCGCTGACCACGACGGTTTCGCCCGCCTTCGGCGCGATGATCTTGTTCAGGCCATACCAGGCGGTCACACCGGGCATGCCCACCGACCCCAGGTACGCGGACAACGGAATGTGCGTGGTGTCGACCTTCTGCATGCCGCCGCCGTCCGTCACGCCCATTTCCTGCCAGCCGAACATGCCGACGACCTTGTCGCCAACGTTCCACTTCGGGTTCTTGCTGGCGATGACCTCGCCCACGGTGCCGCCGATCATCACCTCATTGAGCGGCTGCGGATTGGCGTAGGACTTGCCCTCGCCCATGCGGCCGCGCATGTAGGGGTCCAGCGACAGGAAATGGTTACGCACCAGCACCTGGCCGTCGGCCAGATCGGGCACGGGCACCTCTTCCAGGCGGAAGTTGTCCGGCGTGACGGCCGCTTCAGGGCGCGAGGCCAGGACGATGCGCTTGTAGGTTGGGTTCGACATGGTGGGTTCCTTCGCTCGGTAAGGTAAGGCTATGGTTGTCAACAACCGGTGCGGCGGGATCAGCCGTCCGCGCCCGAATCGGCCGCCCCGGCTTCGCGCCTGGGTGGCATGCGCTTGATGTACTTGAACGTGCCGGATGCCTTGGACACGGTCTTGCCGTCGGCGTCCACGATTTCTCCTTCGCAGAAGACCATCGTGGTGGTGCGGTGCACCGTCACGCCGCGCGCGGTCAGCTTGCCCCGGCCCGGCGCCATGAAGCTCGTCTTCATTTCGATGGTCACCACGCCGCGCCCTTCGGTGTCCGACGAGCGACCGGCGATGGCCATCGCCACGTCCAGCAGCGTCATCAGCACGCCGCCGTGGGCCATGTCCCAGCTGTTCTGGTGGCGCTCCAGGAGATCGAGTTCGATCTCGCTGCGGCCGCCTTCCATGAAGTTGCACCGTACGCCGAGGTCGGCAAGGAAAGGGATCTTGTGTTGGAAACCGTTGTGTTGCGTCATGGTCGTGGCTACGGATGAAAACTGGCGAGCGGCCGGCCCCTGCCGGCGCGCCCGACATTAGAGCACGCGCTCAGACCGCGCTCACGCCGCCATCCACGGCCAGCACCTGGCCGGTGATGTGCTTGCCGGCAGCGGTGGCAAACAGCAGCGCGGCGCCCTTGAGGTCTTCGTCGTCGCCCAGGCGGTGCAGGGGCACGCCGGCACACATCGCGTCGACGCCCAGCCGATCCAGCGAACCCTTGGTCATCTTCGACGGGAAGAAACCCGGCGCCAGCGCGTTGACGGTGATGTTGTGCTCGCCCCATTCGGCCGCCAGCGTGCGCGTGAAGTTGATCACGGCACCCTTGGAGGTGTTGTAGGCGATGGTCTCCATCGATCCCGGCGGGTTGCCCGCCAGCCCGGCGATCGACGCCACGTTGATCACGCGGCCGTGGCGGCGCGGGATCATCGACAGCTTGCCGATGCGCTGCGTCAGCAGGAACAACCCGCGGATGTTCAGGTTCATCACCTTGTCCCACGCTTCGATCGGATGATCCTCGGCGGGGGCGCCCCAGGTGGCGCCGGCGTTGTTGACGAGAATGTCGACGTGGCCCAGCTTCGCCAGCGCCTCGTCCGCCAGGCGGGCGATATCGGCGTCGCGCGCGCCGTCGGCGGCGATCCAGTCGGCTTCGATGCCACGCGCCTTCAGGTGCGCCTGCGCGCTCTGCAGTTCATCGGCCTTGCGTGCCGACAGCACCAGCCGGGCACCCTGCTCGCCGAGCGCCTCGGCGATCTGCAGCCCCAGGCCGCGCGAGCCGCCGGTAATCAGGGCCGTACGGCCCTTGAGGTCGAATAGTTGCTGGATGGTATGCATCGTTGTCTCCCAATATTTGTTATCTCAAGCCGCCACGCGGAATCGTTGCGCGATGTTGGCGGCTTGCCTGCGTCAGAACCACGCGTCCTGCATGTCCAGCGTGGTCCGGTCGAGCGTGGCCAGCAGGTCGAGCTGCGGGTGGATCTTCGGCAGCTCGAAGCGGTAGAAATACGCCGTGGCGGCCAGCTTGCCGCGATAGAAATCGGCATCCTCGCCCTGCGCGCCCGGCAACGCCGCGTGCGCAACCAGCGCCTGCTCCAGCCAGATCCACGCCACGACGGCATGCCCGAACGCCTCGAGGTAGATCGATGCGTTGGCGAGCGTCACGTTCGGATCGCCCGCGGCCCACAGGGTCCGGGTCACGTCCGAGAGGCGGGCGACGGCGGCACCCAGCGCACGGGCCTGCTCGCCCAGCCACGGGTCTCCGCTGGCCAGTGCCTGCCGGCACGTCGCCTGCACGCGTTCGCCCAGCAGGCGGAATGCCGCGCCGTCCTGCATCACGACCTTGCGGCCCAGCAGGTCCAGGCCCTGGATGCCGTGCGTGCCTTCGTGGATCGGGTTCAGGCGGTTGTCACGATAGAACTGCTCGACGTTGTATTCGCGCGTGTAGCCGTAGCCGCCGTGCACCTGGATCGCCAGGTTGTTGGCCTCCAGGCACCATTGCGACGGCCAGCTCTTGGCGATCGGCGTCAGGATGTCCAGCAGCAGCGACAGCTCGCGATGCTTGTCGGTCTCTCCCGCCGCACTGGCTGCGTGCTCCTCGTCGACCAGCCGCGCGCAATACAGGTTCAGCGCGAGGCCGCCTTCGACATAGCTCTTCTGCGCCAGCAGCATGCGGCGGATGTCGGCGTGCTCCACCAGCCTGACCTGCGGGCTGGAAGGGTCCTTGCCGCCGGGGCCCACCGGGCGGCCTTGCGGTCGATTGCGCGCGTAGTCGAGCGCATGCAGGTAGCCCGTATATCCGAGCGTCACCGCGCCGAGGCCCACACCGATCCGGGCCTCGTTCATCATGTGGAACATGCACGCCAGGCCCTTGTGGGGCTCGCCAACCAGATAGCCGATGGCGCCGGCCTTGCCGTCCGGTCGGTACTTCATGCCTTCGCCGAAGTTCAGCAGGCAGTTGGTGGTGCCGCGATACCCCATCTTATGGTTCAGGCCAGCCAGCACCACGTCGTTGTGCTCGCCCAGCGAGCCGTCGTCGTTCACCAGATACTTCGGCACGATGAACAGCGAAATGCCCTTCACGCCCGGAATCGGCTTGCCATCCGGGCCCGGAATCTTGGCCAGCACCAGATGGACGATGTTGTCCGACAGTTCATGCTCGCCGGCGGAAATCCACATCTTGTTGCCGCGCAGACGATACTGCGCGCCCAGCGGGGACTCGCCCTCGTAGTCGGCGCGCGTGGTGATATCCGACAGCGACGACCCCGCTTGCGGCTCCGAGAGGCACATCGTGCCGAAGAAGCGGCCTTCCAGCTCCGGGCGCACGAACGTATCGATCTGCGCCTGCGTGCCATGCGTGAGCAGCAGGTTGGCGTTGCCGATGGTCAGGAACGGATAGGAACTCGTGCCGACGTTGGCGGCCTTGAAGTATGCGAAGGCGGCCTTTTCCAGCGTCACCGGCAGTTGCATGCCGCCGTACTCGTAGTCCTGGCCGGCGGCCATCAGCCCGGCCTCGCAGAACGCGCGCAACGCGGCCTTGACTTCCGGAATGATGGTGACCGTCTCGCCGTCGAAGTGCGGCTCGTTGGCGTCGCTCTTCTTGTTGTGCGGCGCAAACAGGTCGGTGGCGATCTTCTCGCAGGTGTCGAGCGCGGCGTCGAAGGTCTCGCGCGAATGATCGGCGTAGCGCGGAATGCGGGCCAGCTCCTCGGCCTTGAGCCATTCGTACAGGACGAAATTCAGGTCACGACGGGAAAGAATCAGCGACATGGCAGGAAAGCTCTCAGGGGCATGCGTTGAAAGTCCGGCAAGGCAAATGCGCGCGATGCGGCCGACGCGCGGCGAAACTCGCGGCGAAAGAAAAGGGCGCCGATGCGCCCTTGCCCTTCGTGCGGTGTCAGCCGCCTTCGCCAAGGCGGGCGATGGTGCCCTGCGCCACCGCGCAGAGCTTTTCCTCGCCATCCCTGACCACGAAGACGTCGCAACGGACCACCGCCTGCTGGCGGCCGCTGGTCACGCACTCTGCCCGCGCGATCAGCGTGTCGCCAATCGCCGGACGGACGTAGTTGATCTTGTACTCGGACGTCACGACCGGTGCGGCCATGGCCGCACCGCCCGCGTAGGTCAACGCGTTGTCCGCCAGGTAGCTCACCACGCCGCCATGGACGAAGCCATGCTGCTGTAGCAGCGCGTGCTGCGTCGGCAGGCGCAGTTCGGCCTTGCCGGGCGACAGCGCGGCAAGCTCCGCGCCAATCAGGACCGAAAAGGGCTGGCTGGCCAGCACCTTCCGGCCCATCGCGAGCAGATCGACGGACATCGCGTCAGGCCTTGCCGGTCAGAGCACTTCGAACAGGCCGGCCGCGCCCTGGCCGCCGCCGATGCACATCGTCACCACGACGTACTTCACGCCACGGCGCTTGCCCTCGATCAGCGCATGGCCGACCAGGCGGGCACCGGACACGCCGTACGGGTGGCCCACGGCGATGGCGCCACCGTTGACGTTCAGGCGGTCCATCGGAATGCCCAGCTTGTCGGCGCAGTACAGCACCTGCACCGCGAAGGCCTCGTTCAGCTCCCACAGGCCGATGTCCTCGACCTTCAGGCCGGTCTTCTTGAGCAGCTTGGGCACCGCGAACACCGGGCCGATGCCCATTTCGTCGGGCTCGCAACCGGCCACGGCAAAGCCGCGGAACACGCCCAGCGGCTGCAGGCCCTTCGCAGCCGCCACGCGGGCGTTCATCACCACCGCCGCCGAGGCGCCGTCCGAGAACTGCGACGCGTTGCCCGCCGTGACCACGCCGCCGGGCATGGCCGTGCGGATCTTCGCCACGCCTTCCAGCGTGGTGTCGGCGCGGATGCCTTCGTCCGAGTCGATCGTGACTTCCTTCGTCATCAGCTGACCGGTGGCCTTGTCGGCCACGCCGGCCAGGACCGTCATCGGCACGATCTCGTCCTTGAACTTGCCGGCTTCCTGGGCGGCGGCGGCACGCAGCTGGCTCCGCACGCCGTACTCGTCCTGGCGCTCCTTCGAGATCTTGTAGCGCTTGGCCACGTTCTCGGCGGTCTGCAGCATGCTCCAGTAGATCTCCGGCTTGTTCTTGTTCAGCCAGCTTTCCTGCAGCATGTGGCGGTTCATCTCCTGCTGCACGCACGAGATGGATTCCACGCCGCCGGCCACGAAGATGTCGCCTTCATCGGCGATCACGCGCTGCGCTGCCATGGCGATGGTCTGCAGGCCGGACGAGCAGAAGCGGTTCACGGTGGCGCCGGGCACGGTGACCGGGCAACCTGCGCGCAGGGCGATCTGGCGCGCGATGTTGGCACCGGTGGCGCCTTCCGGGTTGGCACAGCCCATCAGCACGTCTTCCACCTCGCCAGCGTCGATCTTGGCGCGCGCGATGGCGTGCTGGACGGCGTGACCGCCCAGGGTCGCGCCGTGGGTCATGTTGAAAGCGCCCTTCCAGCTCTTGGCCAGCCCGGTGCGGGCCGTGGATACGATGACTGCCTCGTTCATGTCTTGCTCCTCGGTATCTTGGTGTCTCTTGCGAGAAATATTCAGTGTGTTCGGCGTGAAGCGTCAGGATTCAGGAAGCCAGGGGTTGTGACTGGCGGCCCCGGCCAGCAGCGCGTCGGAAGTCGTGCGCCGGACGCCGGCCGCGGCCAGGTCCTGCCAGGCCTTGTCGAGCGATCCGTTCAGGTCGATCGCGCGGCAGGCGTCCTCGACCATCACCGCCTCGAAGCCCGCGGCGCGTGCATCGAGCGCGCTCCAGGCGACGCAGTAGTCCGTGGCCAGGCCGACGCAGAAGACCCGCGCAACGCCCTGCTCGCGCAGGTAGCCCGCCAGGCCCGTCTTCGTGGTGCGGTCCGCCTCCAGGAAGGCGGAGTAGCTGTCCACGCCAGCATGGTGGCCCTTGCGGATCACCAGCCGGGCATGCGGCACGTGCAGGTCCGCATGCAGCGCGGCGCCCGGCGTGTCCTGCACGCAGTGGTCCGGCCACAGCACCTGCTCGCCATACGGCAACGTGGCGGTCTGGAACGGCGCCGCACCGGCGTGGCTGGTGGCAAACGACGCGTGACCGGCCGGATGCCAGTCCTGCGTCAGCACCACATGGCCAAACACCTGCGCCAGCCGGTTGATGACGGGCACGACTTCGTCGCCATGCGGCACGGCCAGCGCACCGCCCGGCATGAAGTCGTTCTGTACGTCGATCACCAGCAGGCAATCCTGCGCGCCGTAGGTCATGGTCGCCCCTGCTTCCTCACGCGATGGTCATCAGCCGTTGAAGCCCTTGCCCTCGTCGGCCAGCTTCTGCAGCAGCGGCGCGACGGCCCAGGCTTCGCCGTGGTAACCCTTGGCGTAGCGCTTCATCGACTGCGCCACGTTGAACAGGCCCACCTGGTCCGCGTACAGCATCGGACCACCGCGGAACAGCGGGAAGCCGTAGCCGGTCAGGTAGACCATGTCGATGTCCGATGCCTTCGAGGCAATGCCTTCCTGCAGGATCTTGGCGCCTTCGTTCACCAGCGCGAACACCAGGCGTTCCACGATCTCTTCATCCGAGATCTTGCGGCGCGTGATGCCGAGCTCCTTCGAGTGCTCGACGATCATGTCGTTGACCTGCTGGTTCGGGTACGGCTTGCGGTCGCCCGCCTTGTAGTCGTACCAGCCGGCGCCCGTCTTCTGGCCGAAGCGGCCCAGTTCGCACAGCTTGTCGGCGGTCTTCGAATACTGGATGTCCGGCTTGTCCACGGCGCGGCGCTTGCGGATGGCCCAGCCGATGTCGTTGCCGGCCAGGTCGCCCATGCGGAACGGGCCCATGGCGAAGCCGAATTTCTCGATGGCCTTGTCGACTTGCTCCGGCAGCGCGCCTTCGTCCAGCAGGTAGCCGGCCTGGCGGCTGTATTGCTCGATCATGCGGTTGCCGATGAAGCCATCGCACACGCCCGACACCACGGCGGTCTTCTTGATCTTCTTGGCGATCTGCATCACGGTGGCCAGCACGTCCTTGCCGGTCTTCTCGCCACGCACCACTTCCAGCAGCTTCATCACGTTGGCCGGGCTGAAGAAGTGCATGCCGACCACATCCTGCGGACGCTTGGTGAACGAGGCAATCTTGTTCACGTCCAGCGTGGAGGTGTTGGAGGCCAGGATCGCGCCATCCTTCATCACTTCGTCCAGCTTCTTGAAGACGATTTCCTTGACGCCCATTTCCTCGAACACGGCTTCGATCACCATGTCCGCGTCCTTGATGTCGTCATAGGACAGCGACGGGGTCAGCAGGGCCATGCGCTGCTCGACCTTTTCCTGCGTCAGCTTGCCCTTCTTGGCGCTGTTTTCGTAGTTCTTGCGGATCGTGGCCACGCCGCGGTCCAGCGCTTCCTGCTTCGTTTCCAGCATGGTCACCGGAATGCCGGCGTTCAGGAAGTTCATGGTGATGCCGCCGCCCATCGTGCCGGCGCCGATCACGGCGATCTTTTCGATCTTGCGGGTCGGCGTGCCTTCGGGCACGTCGGGGATCTTGCTGGCGGCGCGCTCGCCGAAGAACGCATGGCGCAGCGCGCGCGATTCCGGCGTGCCGACCAGGTACATGAAGCCTTCGCGCTCGGCCTTCAGACCGGCTTCGAACGGCTTGAGCGAGGCGGCCACGGCCTCCACGCACTTGCCCGGGGCCGGGAAATTCTTGGCCACGGCGGTCACGGTGTTCTTCGCGAAGGCCAGGAAGCCTTCGGCGTTCTCGTGCTTGACCTTCAGGTCGCGCACCTTCGGGTACGGGCCGGGGGCGGCGGCCACGTTCTGGGCAAACTTCACGGCGGCGGGCAGGACGTCGCCATCGACAACCTCGTCGAACAGCTTCGAGCCGGCGAACTTCTCCGAGGGAATGGCCGTGCCCGACACGATCATGTTCAGGGCATGCTCGAGGCCGATCACGCGCGGCAGGCGCTGCGTGCCGCCAGCGCCCGGCAGCAGGCCGAGCTTGACTTCCGGCAGCGCGATCTGGGCGCCCTTCGCGGCGACGCGGTAGTTGCAGCCCAGGGCCAGTTCCAGGCCGCCGCCCATGGCGACGGAGTGGATCGCAGCCACGACCGGCTTGGCCGAGGCTTCCACGGCACGGATCACCGAATGCAGCGTCGGCTCCTGCGTGGCCTTGGGCGTATTGAATTCGCGGATGTCGGCGCCGCCCGAGAATGCCTTGCCGGCGCCGGTGATGACGATGGCCTTGACGGCGGCATCGTCCAGCGCACGGGTCAAGCCTTCGACGATGCCCAGCCGGGTACTGTGACCAAGACCGTTGACGGGGGGATTGTCGAGCGTGATGACGGCTACGCCGTCCTGAACCTGATATTGCGCTGTCATGCGGGTTCCTTTGGTGTCTTGAGTTGTCTCGGGATTCGAATTCTCGAATGAAGGTTTCCTGCCGGGTGTCGCGAGTGCTGTTCTTATTCCCGCAATCCCTTGCTCCACGGGCCCTGGGCGCAACCGGGGGCACAAGAGCGGATCAAGCATACACAAAATAGCACGGTCGTTCAATTTCAATTTTCGACCATGGAAACCGCGTCATGCGCGGGCTTCATGCCGGCCTTTTCCGGCGTTCATGGTGATCCTCGCCCGGGGTGGAATCCCTCAGGGCGAACCCGTAGAAAACGCCCGGCTTATGGCGCCAGCGGCACTTGCCGCGAGGAGGATCGGCGGCATCGAGGGCGCAATCGACTTTATTTGACGCCGTCCTCGAATCGACTAAAAAAGACGCGGTAGACTCGCGCCTTTTCGTTTTTGGGGATGGCGTACGCCCCGGCGGCCCACAAGGCCACTGGCCCCCGAAGTTCCAGCGACCCTGATGCCTTCCCACTCCCACCCTCACCCTCACCAGCATCCGGTCGTCGAGCACGACGACCTGCGCCGCAAGCTCAAGGCGCGCCACCTGACCATGATCGCGCTGGGCGGCGCCATCGGTACCGGTCTCTTCGTCGCCTCGGGCGCGTCGATCGCCCAGTCCGGCCCCGGCGGCGCCCTGCTGGCCTACTGCCTCATCGGCCTGATGGTCTATTGCCTGATGACCAGCCTGGGCGAACTGGCCGTGCACATGCCCGTGGCCGGCTCCTTCGTGACCTACAGCGCCTTGTACGTGGACGAAGGCTTCGGCTTCGCGCTCGGCTGGAACTATTGGTTCAGCCTGGCGGTGACCATCGCCGTGGAGCTGACCGCCGCGCAGCTCGTCATGCAGTACTGGTTTCCCGACGTTCCCGGCGTGGTCTGGAGCGCGGGCTTTCTCTCCCTGATGTTCGTGCTCAACGCGTTTTCCGTGCGCGGCTTTGGCGAGGCCGAATACTGGTTCGCGTTGATCAAGGTCGTCACGGTCATCATCTTCCTGGGCGTGGGCGTGCTGATGATCTTCGGCATTCTCAAGGGCGGACCGCAATCCGGCTGGCACAACTTCACCACCGGCGAGGCCCCCTTCGTGGGCGGTGTGCCGGGGCTGTTCGCGGTGGCGATGATCGCGGGATTCTCGTTCCAGGGCACCGAGACCGTCGGCGTGGCCGCCGGCGAGGCCGAGGACCCGGCCCGCACGATTCCCCGCGCGATCCGCCAGACCTTCTGGCGCATCCTGATGTTCTATGTGGTGGCAATCCTGATCATCGGCGTGCTGATTCCCTACACCGACCCGAGCCTGCTGCGCAACGACGTGACCGACGTCGGCGTGAGCCCGTTCGCACTGGTGTTCCGCCACGCCGGGCTGGCCTTTGCCGCCGGGCTGATGAACGCGGTGGTACTTACCGCGCTGCTGTCGGCGGGCACCTCGAGCATGTACGTCTCCACCCGGATCCTGTACGGGCTGGCCGTCAGCGGCCGTGCGCCGCGAGCGTTCGGCAAGCTGACACGGGCCGGCGTGCCGTTCAACGCGCTGCTGGCGACGACCGCGATCGGCGCCTTGTGCTTCTTCAGTTCACTGTTTGGCGACAAGGCCGTGTACCTGTGGCTGCTGAACACGTCGGCCATGACCGGCTTCTTCGCGTGGCTCGGTATCGCGGTCAGCCACTATCGGTTCCGCCGCGGGCTGATCGCCCAGGGGTACCAGCTCAGCGACCTCGCCTACCGGTCCCCGCTCTACCCGTTCGGGCCGATCTTCGCGGGCGTGCTGTGCCTGGTCATCGTGGCCGGGCAGAACTACCAGGCCTTTGCCGATATCCCGGGCCGCTGGCAGGAAATCCTCGCCACCTATATCGGCGTACCGATGTTCCTGGCGCTATGGATCGGCTATCGCCTGGTGCGCAAGTCGCGGATGATCGACTACGAGGACATGCCGTTCGAGTTGCCGAAGCCGGCCAGCACGCGCAAGACTTGATCGCAACGGCATGCAACCTTCCCCCGGCAAAGTACAACAACTAGTCCTTTGCCTCAGCGAATAGATTCCGCAGCGCCGGCTGTGGCTCAACTGGGCGTGGTCCATACCGCTTGTCGGCAATGCCGTCCTGGCAGGTTACCTGGGGAATTGAGATGCCATGGGCGAACATCGAGCACGCGGGTCGCACGGTGATGTCGGCGTGGCTGTTGTTCCACCTCATCGGGCTAGCCATGCAGTCGCTGCTCGCCGCAGGGGAAATACAAGCCAGACCCGCGGACTTCTCCGCCAGCCTGCCTGTCCGGGAAGCGCTCCGGTTTCCCGACATGATGGCGCTGCTTCGCTACAACGCCATGCGAGCGATGCAGGCATTGTTCGGGATCGCAGGACTCTGGTTCCGTCAGCCAAGCCCCTGGCTGAATTGGGCGTGCCTGCTGCCATGGTTCGGCACGATCGCGCTCGAATGGCTGACGGGCGCCCGGTCGCTCGCCCTTCTCCTCGACCACTGAGACCGCGGCCTACACCTCCAGCCACTCCTTGCGCACCTGCGTGTTCGCCTTGAGGTCCGCCGGCGTGCCCTCGAACACGATGTGGCCGTGACCCATCACGTAGACGCGCTGGGAGATGTCCAGCGCGATCGCCAGTTTCTGTTCGATCAGCAAGACCGAGACGCCCCGCTCCTTGAGCGTCTTCAGGAAGTCCCCCACCAGCGTGACGATCATCGGCGCCAGCCCTTCGGTGGGCTCGTCGATCAGGATCAGGTCGGGGTCGCCCATCAGCGTGCGGCACAGCGTCAGCATCTGCTGCTCGCCGCCGGACAGCACGCCGGCTGCCGTATGCTCGCGCTCCCTCAGGCGCGGGAACATGCGGAACATGTCCTCCTCGGTCCACCGGGGCTTTGGCTGCCGCGGGTTGCGCTTCTCCCCCAGCAGCAGGTTCTGCCGCACCGTCAGCGAGGGAAAGATGTCGCGGTTCTCCGGCACGTAGCCGATGCCCGCATGGGCGATCTCGAAGGTGCGCTGACCCAGGATTTCCTGGTCGCGGAAGCGCACGGAGCCTTCCGCCTTGACCATGCCGAGGATGGCCTTGGCCATGGTCGAGCGCCCCACCCCGTTGCGCCCCAGCAGCGCCACGATCTCGCCCTCGTCGATATGGGCGTCCACGCCGTGAAGGATGTGGCTCTTGCCGTAGTAGGCGTGCAATCCGGTGACGTCCAGCATGCGCTTGCCCATCAGTGCGCTCCTTCCATGGCCGGTTCGTCGAGGGTCGTGCCCAGGTAGGCCTCCTTGACCTTGCGGTTGTTGCGGATGGCCACCGGGGTGTCCGTGGCGATGACCTCGCCATAGACCAGCACCGAGATGCGGTCCGCCAGGCCGAACACCACGCTCATGTCGTGCTCCACCATGATCAGCGTCTTGCCGACCGTGACCTTGCGGATCAGCTCCACCGCATGGTCGGACTCCGACCGGCTCATGCCGGCCGTCGGTTCATCCAGCAGGATCACCTCGGCACCGCCGGCGATCGTGATGCCGATTTCCAGCGCGCGCTGCTCCGCATAGGTCAGCAATCCCGCCTGGGTATGGCGGCGATGCCGCATGCCGATCAGCTCCAGCACCTCCTCCGCCCGCTCGCGCGCATCGCGCAACTCGGACAGCCGGTGCCAGAACGAATACTTGTAGCCGAGCGCCCACAGCACGGCGCAGCGCAGGTTCTCGAACACCGACAGCCGGTGGAAGATATTGGTGATCTGGAAACTGCGCGACAAGCCCATCCGGTTGATCTCGAAGGGCCGCAGTCCCGCGATGCTTTCACCGTTCAGCTTCACGGTGCCCGAGGACGGCGCGAAGCGACCCGAGATCAGGTTGAAGGTGGTGGATTTGCCGGCGCCGTTCGGGCCGATCAGCGCGTGACGCTCGCCCTTGCCAATCGTCAGCGAGACGCCGCGGATGATCTCGGTCTGGCCAAATTTCTTGCGTACGTCGTTGAGTTCCAGCGCGGGCGTGCCCACGCCTGTCGTGGCCGCCGTCATGCCTGACCTCCGAATTCCGCCTGAATCTTGTCGAGTTCGGCGCGCACGCGCCCCGTCGCCCATCGCCACGCAAAGTAGCCCGCCGTCCAGAGCGCCGCCGCGGCGATCCACGGCGGCAGCGTGCCCGCATCGAACCCGATGCCGAAGAGTCGCATCGCGGTGCCGTTCGCGCTATCCACCTGCACCTTGTAGACCAGCTCCACGGTCAGGATCATCGCGGCCAGCAACACCAGGCCCGCGGCCGCGGCCTGGCCGTAGGACGGCAGCATCCGGCCGAGCCGCTTCTTCGCCAGCAGCGGCACCTGCATCAGCAGCAGGCTGGCGATGCCACCCGGCACGAACATCACCATCATCACGAAGAACAGGCCCAGGTACAGCAGCCACGCCTTGGTCAGGTCCGACAGCGCCACCGCGAACAGGACGAACACCACCGCGCCGATGACCGGGCCGAAGAACACCCCGGCACCGCCGATGAACGCCGCCAGCAGCACGCCGCCCGAGCGCACGGCGCTGACGTTCTCGGCCGATACGATCTCGAAGTTGATGGCCGACAGCGCGCCGGAAATGCCCGCGAAGAACGCCGACAGGATCAGCACCAGGTACCGCACGCGCTGGGTGTTGTAGCCGATGAACTCCACGCGCTCGGGGTTGTCGCGCACCGCATTGGCAATGCGCCCCAGCGGCGTCTGCGTCCACGCGTACATGGCCGCCATCGACACCAGGCACCATGCGGCTATCAGGTAGTAGACCTGCCGGCCCGGACCGAATGTCAGGCCGAGGAACGACTCCCCGACCACGCGATTGGTGGAGATGCCGCCCTCGCCCCCGAAGAAGTCCGGGAACATCAGCGAACTGGCGAACACCATCTCGCCGATGCCCATCGTGATCATGGCAAACGTGGTGCCGGACTTCTTGGTGGTCACGTAGCCGAACAGCACGCCGAAGAACGCGCCGGCCAGCCCGCCCACCAGCGGCAACATCGACACCGGCAGCCAGACCTTGCCCGCGCCGATCATGTTCAGCACGTGCACGGCGATGAAGGCGCCCAGCCCTGAATAGACCGCGTGCCCGAATGACAGCATGCCGGTCTGCCCGAGCAGCATGTTGTAGGACAGCGCGAAGATGATCATGATGCCCATCTGCGACATCAGCGTCACCGCGAAACCGCCCGTGAAGATCAGCGGCATCACCAGCATCAGCAGGGCCGTGAGGCCCCAGATCAACCAGCGCGCCAGGTTGAGCGGCCGATAGCGCATCGTGCGGCCGGTCACGACCTGATCCGGGCGTTGTTGCATGGTTGTCGACTCCATCGCTCAGCTCTCCCGGGTACCCATGAGCCCGCGTGGGCGGAAAATCAGCATCACCACCAGCAACAGGTACGGCAGCACCGGGGCCACCTGCGCCACCGTGAGCTTCCATAGCGAACTGAATGGCGTGGCGTCCGTCACGGCCATGCCCAGGCTGCCGAGCAGGCCGGCCAGGGAGGCATCGATCGTCACCGCGAAGGTCTGCAGCACGCCGATCAGGATCGAGGCAATGAATGCCCCGACCAGCGACCCCATGCCGCCCACCACCGCCACCACGAAGACGATGGTCCCCACCGCCGCCGCCATCGACGGCTCCGTCACGAAGGCATTGCCGCCGATGACCCCGGCCAGTCCGGCCAGAGCCGCCCCGCCGCCGAACACCATCATGAAGACGCGCGGCACGTTGTGGCCCAGCGCCTCCACCATCTCAGGGTGCGTCAGCGCGGCCTGGATGACCAGCCCGATGCGCGTGCGCGTCAGCACCAGGTAGATCGCCACCAGCATGCTCATCGACACCAGCATCATGAAGGCGCGGTATTTGGGGAACGACGAGGTAAACACCGTGAACAACGGGCCGTCGAGTTCGGCCGGTATCCGGTATGGCACCGCGGCCAGGCCCCAGACCAGCTTGACGCCTTCCTCGATCAGATAGGCCAGGCCGAAGGTGAACAGCAGCTCGGCCACATGCCCGTACTTGTGGACGGTGCGCAGGCCGAAGCGCTCCACCAGCGCCCCGGCCCCGGCCACCAGCAGCGGCGCCAGGATCAGCGCGGGCCAGAAGCCAACCTTGGTGGCGATGGTGTAGGCAAAGTAGGCGCCCAGCATATAGAAGCTGGCGTGCGCGAAATTGAGCACACCCATCATGCTGAAGATGAGCGTGAGCCCCGAGGACAGCATGAACAGCAACAGCCCGTAGCTGATGCCGTTCAACAGCGAGATGACGAAGAATTCCACCGCGGATCCTTGAAATGCATCCCGGATGCCCGGATGCCGCCGCCCCCGGAGCCGGGGACGGCGGTTCAGCGCGGGTCAGGTCCGGCAGGTCAGGAGTATGCAGCAAGTGGCGGCGGCGTCGCACCGCCGCCATCGGCCGCCCACGTTCAGCCCGGCCGCTTCATCTGGCAGGAAGTCGGCTGCGCGGCCACGAACGGGTCGAGCTGCGCATTGGTCTTCCAGCCGTAGCCGGTGTTCTCCTGGTCGAACTTGATGTCCTTGCCGTTGACCTTGGTCCACGTGGCCACCACCAGCGGTTGCTGGGCCTGGTGGTCCGTGTTCCGCATCTCCACGGTGCCGTTCATGCTGTCGACCTTGATGCCTTCCAGCGCCTTGGCCACCTTGACCGGATCGGTGGAGCCGGCGTCCTTCATGGCCTTGGCCAACATGGCGATGCCCGTGTACGACGCCATCACGTAGAAGTCGTCGTTGTACTTCTTCTTGTAGCCCTCGACGACGTCGGCGCCCTTGAAGCCCTCGTTGTTCGGGTTGTAGTAGCCCACGTACTTGACATGCTCCGCGCCGGACGCGCCCATGGCGGTCGGCACGCCCGTCGTGGCGGCGTAGTAGGTGTAGTAGTTGGTGGTGAGCCCGGCGTCCTTGCCGGCCTTGATCAGCAGCGCCAGGTCGCTGCCCCAGTTGCCGGTGATGACCGTATCGGCGCCGGAAGCCTTGATCTTGGCCGCGTACGGCGCAAAGTCCTTGACCTGTGCCAGCGGGTGCAGGTCTTCACCTACGATCTGGATGTCCGGGCGCTTGCGCTTCAGGTACTCCTTGGCTGCGCGCGTCACCTGGTGTCCGAACGAGTAGTTCTGGTTGATCAGGTAGACCTTCTTGACGTTGGGATCCTTGGCCAGGTAGGTGGTCAGGGCCTCCATCTTCATGTCGGAATTGGCGTCCAGCCGGAAATGCCAGTAGCTGCATTTGCTGTTGGTCATGTCCGGATCCACCGCGGCGTAGTTCAGATAGATGATCTCCTTGCCGGGGTTGCGCTCGTTGTGCTTGGCCACCGCATCTTCCAGCGCCAGGCCCACGGACGATCCGTTGCCCTGCACGATATAGCGGATGTTCTGGTCCACCGCCTGCTTGAGGATGGTCAGGCTTTCCTGCGGCGAGAGCTTGTTGTCGAAGCCCACCACTTCAAACTTGTTTGCGCCGCCCCAGCCCTTCTGGTTGGCCACATCGGCCACAAACTGCCAGCTCTTCAACTGGTTCTGTCCCACCGGGGCCATCAGCCCAGACAACGGATCGATGAAGGCAATCTTCACCGTTTCCGCTGCCGCCATGCCCGAAACCAGCGTGGAACCCAGTGCCGCAAATACCGCCACACCGGCTACCAGCGGACGCATCTTGGTCATACCTGTCTCCTTCACTCTATTGTCGTTTGGCGAATGGAACGGCTGCCCGCGGCATTGCGCACGGACGACCGGGATCCGACGACGGCCACGCCCTCCTCGCGTGAACCGCCGTCTCTGCGGCGCCCCTCGACGGGACGCCGCAAATGCCTGCTGCTGCCTGCTATGGGATATACGCCTGGATGGGGCTCAGGCGGTGGGCAGCTTGTAGTCCTTGAACTGATCGCGCAGCTTGAGCTTCTGCATCTTGCCCGTGGCGGTCAGCGGGATTTCCGTGACAAAGGCCACGTCATCGGGAATCCACCATTTGGCGACCTTGCCTTCGAAGAAGCCCAGCAATTCTTCGCGCGTGACGTCCGTGTTAGGCCGCTTCACCACCACCAGCAGCGGGCGCTCGTCCCACTTGGGGTGATAGGCCGAGATGCACGCGGCCATATGCACGGCGGGATGCGCCGCGGCCACGTTTTCGACGTCGATCGACGAAATCCACTCGCCGCCGGACTTGATCACGTCCTTGCTGCGGTCCGTGATCTGCATGTAGCCCTCCTGGTCGATTGTCGCCACGTCCCCGGTGGGGAACCAGCCATCGACCAGCGGGTTGTTGTCGTTGCGGTAGTACTGCGCGATGACCCACGGGCCGCGCACGAGCAGGTCGCCGAACGCCTTGCCGTCCCAGGGCAGCTCCTGCCCTTCTCCGTCGACGATCTTCATGTCCACGCCGTAGATCACGCGACCCTGCTTTTCGAGGATCTTGTGGCGCTCGTCCTCCGGCAGATCGTTGTGGCTGGCCAGCAGCTTGCACGACGTGCCCAGCGGAGACATCTCCGTCATGCCCCACGCGTGGATGACCTCCACGTCCAGCGCCTCCAGCGCGCGGATCATGGCGGGCGGTGCGGCCGAACCGCCGATCACGGTGCGGCGGAAGGTGGAGAATTTCAGCTTGTTGCTCTGGATGTACTGGAGCAGCCCCAGCCAGACCGTCGGCACGCCGGCGGAAAAGGTCACCTTCTCCTGCTCGAACAGCTCATAGAGCGATGCGCCGTCGAGCTTCGCACCGGGGAACACCAGCTTGGCGCCGACCAGCGGCACCGAGTACGGCAGGCCCCACGCATTGACGTGGAACATCGGCACGACCGGCAGGATCACGTCGCGCGCCGAACAGCCCAGCGCATCGGGCAATGCGGACGCATACGAGTGCAACACCGTGGAGCGATGGGAATACAGCGCACCCTTGGGGTTGCCGGTGGTGCCGGACGTGTAGCAGAGGCTGGACGCGAGGTTCTCGTCGAACTCCGGCCAGTCATAGTTGCCGTCCTGCGCGTCGATCAGGTCCTCGTAGCAGATCAGCGGAACCTTCGGCTCGGCCGGCATGTGGGCGCGGTCGGTCATGATGACCCAGCCCTTCACCTTCGGGCAGTGCGGCGCCACGCCTTCCACCAGCGGCTGGAACGTCGAATCGAAGAAGACGTAGCCGTCCTCCGCGTGATTGACGATGTAGGCGATCTGCTCGGGAAACAGGCGCGGATTGATGGTGTGGCACACGGCGCCCATGCCGGACACGCCGTAGTAGACCTCGAGGTGCCGGTAGCCATTCCAGGCCAGCGTGCCGACGCGCTCGCCCTGTTGCACGCCCAGCGCACCCAGCGCCTGCGCCAGCTTGCGGGCCCGCAATTCGCAATCGCGGTAGGTGTAGCGGTGGAGGTCGCCCTCTGTCCGTCGCGAGACGATTTCGGTGCTGCCGTAATAGCGTGCAGCGTGCTTGATGATGGAGGAAATGAGCAGCGGCGCGCTCATCATTTGACCCATCAGTGCCATGAAATGGTCTCCAGTCTTATATTGATCGGTCGAAAAAACGAACAACCGTTCTAATTTTTGGCCGATTGTTCCCACACCCTGCCAACAGCAAAAATAAAACCCTGGTGATGTTTGCATTTGACGCGTGCCGTGACCTCTCTCTCCAGCGGCACGCGGGCCCTGTCATGCACGAAATTGATGTCCGCTATTTGCGTGGCGTGGCGCCGACGCGGACACCCCTTGGCCGACAGGGGAAAACCGGTGCAAGTACAATACTGCGAGCCCAGATGTGTCTCAATATGTCGTTTTCCCCTAGCCTGTTGGCGCACGTGAACAGGGCACGCGGAAACGCCATCCGGCTCCGTACCATTCACCCCGCAAATAGCGCCCCTTGCGCATAGGCTGTCGATGTCCACCGATTCCCACGACGCGTTGAAGCGATCGCCCTACTCCGTGCCGTTCCGCACCGCACCCGGCTTTGCCGCGCTGGGCGAGCGCTTTTTCACCCGACTGCCCCCCACGCCGCTGCCATCGCCCTATCTGGTCAGCGTGGCCCCCGCTGCCGCCGCACTGCTGGGCTGGGATGCCGGCACGATCGGCCAGGCCGCACGCGAGCCGGACTTCATCGATGCCTTCGTCGGCAACAGCATCCCCGACTGGTCCGACCCGCTCGCCTCCGTCTACTCGGGCCACCAGTTCGGCGTATGGGCAGGCCAACTCGGCGACGGACGGGCGATCCGGCTCGCGGAAGCGCAGATGCCGGACGGCCCGTGGGAAATCCAGCTCAAGGGAGCCGGCCTGACGCCCTATTCGCGCATGGCCGATGGCCGCGCCGTGCTGCGTTCGTCGATCCGCGAATACTTGTGCTCGGAAGCCATGTTCGCGCTGGGCGTGCCGACCACCCGGGCGCTGTCGATCATCGGGTCCGACGCGCCGGTGCGCCGCGAGACCATCGAGACCTCCGCCGTGGTCACCCGGCTGGCGCCGAGCTTTATCCGCTTCGGCCATTTCGAGCATTTCGCGGCGCGCGAGGACCACGCGTCGCTGCGCCAGCTGGCCGATTTCGTGATCGACCGCTTCTACCCGGCCTGCCGCGATGCGGCCAGTCCCTACCAGGCGCTGCTGCGCGAGGTCTCGCTGCGCACGGCGGACCTGGTGGCCCAGTGGCAGGCCGTGGGGTTCTGTCATGGCGTCATGAACACCGACAACATGTCGATCCTCGGGCTGACCATCGACTATGGCCCGTTCGGTTTCCTGGACGCGTTTGACGCCAACCATATCTGCAACCATTCCGACCAGCAGGGCCGCTACGCCTACAGCCAGCAGCCGCAGGTCGCGTTCTGGAACCTGCATTGCCTGGCGCAGGCGCTGCTGCCGCTCTGGCGCGATGCTGATGCCGCCGACCCGGAGGCGGAAAAGGAAGCTGCCGTGGCCGCCGCGCGCGAGGCACTGGACCCGTTTCGCGACCGCTATGCCGCCGCGTTCTTCAGCCAGTATCGCGCCAAGCTGGGCCTGCGCCCGCTCGGCGGCGGGGACAACGAGGACGAGGCGCTGCTGACCAACCTGTTCCGCGTGCTGCATGCCAACCGCGTGGACTACACCTTGTTCTGGCGCAACCTCGCCCGCATATCAGCGGCGGATGCGTCGGGCGACGCGCCGGTGCGCGACCTGTTCCTGGACCGCGCCGCATGGGATGCCTGGGCGGCGGAATATCGCACCCGTCTGCAGGCCGAGCAATCGGACGACGCGGCGCGTGCCGTCGCGATGCTTGCCGTCAACCCGAAATATGTGCTGCGCAACCACCTGGCCGAAACCGCCATCCGCGCCGCGCGCGACAAGGACTTCGGCGAAGTGGACCGGCTGCTGGCGGTGCTGTCCCGGCCGTTCGACGAGCAGCCCGAATCGGAACACTACGCAACGCTGCCTCCGGACTGGGCGTCCGGGCTCGAAGTGAGCTGCTCGTCCTGATACGGCGTGCCCGCGAGGTTGTAAGGCGCGCGAGGCAAGACCGACTAACTGGCTCCTCGGCGGCCCGGCCGGCCGCCGAACCTGAAAGGAAGCAAGATGACCACGACCAAGACCGACGCCGAGTGGCGTGACCAACTCTCCGACATCGAATACCGCGTGGCGCGGGAAGCCGCGACCGAGCGTCCGTTCACGGGCCGCTACTGGGACCACTGGAACCAGGGCATCTACCATTGCGTGGGCTGCGGCACACCGCTGTTCGAATCGTCCACCAAATTCGATGCCGGCTGCGGCTGGCCGAGCTACTTCCGCCCGATCAACGGCGAAGTCATCGCCGAGCACGTGGACCACACTCACGGCATGACGCGCGTCGAAGTCCGGTGCAAGGAATGCGACAGCCATCTGGGCCACGTTTTCGAGGACGGCCCGGCCCCGACCGGATTGCGCTATTGCATCAACTCGGCTGCGTTAAAATTCGACGATCGGGATCCGGCCGACCGCGGGTGACGCCGCCGTTACACCGGACGCCAGCATCGATCCGTATCCCGGATCACACGCGGGCCCTCGGGCCCGCCAACCAGACCTCGTCCGCATGAAATTTCTTTTCGACCTGTTCCCGGTCATCCTGTTCTTCATCGCCTTCAAGCTGTTCGGCATCTATCCGGCCACGGCCGCGGCCATCGTCGCCACGGTCCTGCAGATTGCGTGGGTGCGCTTCCGGCACGGCAAGGTGGAGCCGATGCAATGGGTCAGCCTGGTCATCATCGGCGTGTTCGGCGGCGCCACCATCCTGCTGCACAACGAGACCTTCATCAAATGGAAGCCCACGGTGCTGTACTGGCTGTTCGCCGTGACGCTGATCGGGTCGGTGGTCGGCTGGCGCAAGAACCTGGTCCGCGCCATGATGGAAAAGCAGGTCACCCTGCCGGATGCGACGTGGAGCCGCCTGAACGCCGCCTGGGCCGCCTTCTTCGCGGCAATGGGCGTCGTGAACCTGTACGTGGCCTATCAGTTTTCCACCGACACCTGGGTCAACTTCAAGCTGTTCGGCAGCATGGGCCTGATGGTCGTCTTCATCGTGGTCCAGAGCATCTGGCTGTCGCGCCACATCCAGGAAACCCCGTCCGAGTAACGGACCCACCCCAACGAAGGAACCCGGATGGCAGCCGATCCCGCCACCATCGAGGCGCTGCTGCGCGCGGCCCTCGCCCCCTCCCGCCTTGCCGTGCGCGATGACAGCGCGGCCCATGCCGGCCATGCCGGCGCGGCATCCGGCGGAGGCCACTACGATGTCACAATCGTGAGCGAGCAGTTTGCGGGTCACTCCCGCGTAACGCGTCACCGCATGGTGTATGATGCGCTGCGCGCGCTGTTCCCCTCGCAGATTCACGCGCTGGCAGTGAGCGCATATACCGACCAAGAATATCAATCCCGCGAAGCATCACGCGACGCTACCCGCAACTCTCAGACCTGATTCCATGAAGACCACCGTCCTCTCGTTCAGCCTGGCGGCTGTGCTTGCTGCTGGCAGCCTGCCTGCAATCGCCCAGAACGCCGCCGTTGTGAATGGCAAGCCCATCCCCTCGGCCAAGCTGGACAAGCTGATCGCCGGCACCGGCCAGCCCGCAAGCCAGGAGCTGCGCGACCGTGCCCGCACCATGCTGATCGACCGGGAACTGCTGCTGCAAGAAGCCGGCAAGCGCGGCATCACCCAGCGTGACGACGTGCAGGAACAACTGGAACAGGCCAAGCTGAACGTGCTGGCGGGCGCCGTGTTCGAGGACTACGTGCGGACCCACGGCGCCAGCGACGACGAACTGCGCAAGCAGTACGAGAAGATCAAGTCGCAGTTCGGCAACGGCAAGGAATACCACGCCCGCCACATCCTGGTGGAAAAGGAAGCCGACGCCAAGGCGCTGATCGCCAAGATCAAGGGCGGCGCCAAGTTCGAGGACGTCGCCAAGGCGTCGTCGAAGGACACGGGCTCCGCGACCAACGGCGGCGACCTGGACTGGGCCAACAGCAGCAGCTACGTGCCGGAATTCTCGGCCGCGATGACCGGCCTGAAGAAGGGCCAGATGACCGACACCCCGGTCAAGACCCAGTTTGGCTGGCACATCATCGAGCTGGTGGACACGCGCGACGCCAAGATCCCCTCGTTCGAGGAAGTGAAGCCCCAGCTCCAGCAGATGCTGATGGGCGACCAGGGCTGGCAACGCGAGCAGTTCCAGGCGATGATGAAGTCGCTCAAGGACAAGGCCAAGATCCAGTAAGGACCTTCGCACTGCCCCAAGAAAAAACCGGCGCTTCGGCGCCGGTTTTCTTTTTGGGATGCGGCACCGGAGGTTCCGGATCACCGCGTTAAGCGCGCTAAGGCACACTTTGGTGACATCTTTCCGTTTCCGCTGGTCGGGCCCATCGGTAAAATCCGAATTCTGGTTGTTTGGTGCCGGTCGCCGGGAATGACCCGTGCGGCGCGCCGCCAGAACACAACAGAGGGCACTGCGACGATGGGCGTAACGAGCGGCTACTGGCACATGTGGCACCTCTATTCCAGCGGCATCATCTACTGCGCGCTGGGCATGCCCAATATCGAGTGCACTGGCATGCGCTGGCGCCACCTCCACCCCTACGTGCCTACGCGGGACCGCTACGCACAGTCCAAGCTGCTGCAGGCCACGATCGCCTACATGGAGATCCATGGCGAGATCGACGTGCCGCCCGATTCGGACCGCATGCGGCTGCTCTATTCGCGATACCTGCCCTGGAGCGCCCGGCTTTACATGCCGTCGATGACGCCTCCCGAAGCGGGCACACCCGCAGACCCCGAGTCCCCCGACGGGGCAGATGGCAGCGGTGGAGCCGGCGGGGCGGCGCCTGCCGCGGTGGCGTAGGCTCCCCTATACGACAGTCGCATCTGCTCCCCGCCTTTCCCCCTTCCCCTATACAGCACACCAAACCCCAAACAATAAGGCCCGCTTACGCGGGCCTTATTGCTACTGCGGCGAGTCGAACCTGACGGTTACCCCACCCACTTCCGTGCATTGCGGAACATCCGCATCCACGGGCTGTCACCCTCGCCCGCCTGCTTCCAGGCATCCGGCGCCCAGCTCATGGTCGCGGCACGGAACACGCGCTCCGGGTGCGGCATCAGCACGGTGAAGCGGCCGTCCACGGTCGTCACCGACGTGATGCCTTCCGGCGAACCGTTCGGATTCAGCGGATAGGTCTGCGTTGCCACGCCCTGGTTGTCGACGAAGCGCAGCGCCACCTTGGCGGCGTTGATGTCACCCTGCTGGGAAAAGTCGGCAAACCCTTCGCCGTGTGCCACGACAATCGGAATACGGCTGCCTTCCATGCCGGCAAAGAAGATCGACGACGACTGCTGCACTTCCACCGTGACGAAGCGCGCCTCGTACTGCTCCGACTGGTTGCGCGTGAACTTGGGCCACGCATTGGCACCCGGGATGATCGGCGCCAGGTTGCTCATCATCTGGCAGCCGTTGCATACGCCCAGCGCAAAGGTGTCCTGACGGTTGAAGAACGCCGCGAACTGCTCGGCCATCTGCGCGTTGAACAGGATCGTCTTGGCCCAGCCTTCACCGGCACCCAGCACGTCGCCGTAGCTGAAGCCACCGCAGGCCACGAAGCCGCTGAAGTCCGCCAGGTTGGCGCGGCCGGCGATCAGGTCGCTCATATGCACGTCGTGCGCGTCAAAGCCGGCGCGATCCATGCTGTACGCCATCTCGATCTGCGAGTTGACACCCTGCTCGCGCAGGATGGCCACACGCGGGCGGGCGCCGGTGGCGATGAACGGCGCGGCGATGTCTTCGGCCGCATCGAACGTCAGCACCGGGCGGATGCCGGGGTCGCTGCCATCCAGTAGGCGATCGTATTCGCTGTCCGCACAGGCCGGGTTGTCGCGCAGGCGCGCGATGCGCCAGCTGACTTCGGTCCAGTTGCGTTGCAGATCGGCCCGCGCGGCACCGAACACCTTCTTGGCGTCGCGATAGATCTCGACCTGGTCGGACGTATTGGGCTTGCCGATCACATGGCTGCATGCCGACAGGCCCGCTTCGCGCAGCACGCCGAACACGGTGTCGCGCTCGTCCAGGCGCACCTGGATCACCGCGCCAAGCTCTTCCGAGAACAGCGCGCGCAGCGTCTGGTCGTTGCGACGCTCAGCCACCTGCTGCGCCCAGTTCTTGGCGTCGCCGTAATCCTGCTCCTGGCCCGGGTCCAGCGCGAGCATATCCACGTTCAGCGACACGCCGCAGTGGCCGGCAAACGCCATCTCGGCCACGGCCGCGAGGAAGCCGCCATCCGAGCGGTCGTGATAGGCCAGCAGCTTGCCCTCGCGGTTCAGGCGCTGGATCACGTTGAAGAAGTTCTTCAGGTCTTCGGCGCTGTCGACGTCCGGCGCGCTGTCGCCCACCTGCTGCGTGACCTGCGCCAGGATGCTGCCACCCATGCGATTCTTGCCGCGACCCAGGTCGATGGCGATCAGCACGCTGTCGCCCAGGTCGGTGCGCAGTTGCGGCGTCAGCGTCCGGTTGACGTCATCCACGGCGGCAAACGCCGAGATGATCAGAGACACCGGCGCCACCACTTCCTTGTCGCCCTCGGCATCCGACCACTTGGTGCGCATGGACAGCGAATCCTTGCCCACCGGAATGCTGATGCCCAGTGCCGGGCACAGTTCCATGCCGACCGCGTGCACGGTGTCGTACAGCCTGGCATCCTCGCCGGCGACGCCGCACGCGGCCATCCAGTTGGCGGACAGCTTGACCTTGCTCAGGTCCTTGACCGGCGCGGCGGCCAGGTTGGTCAGCGCCTCGCCGATCGCCATGCGCCCGGACGCCGGGGCGTCGATCACGGCCAGCGGCGTGCGCTCGCCCATCGTCATCGCTTCGCCGGCATTGCCCTTGTAGTCGAGCGTGGTCACGGCCACGTCCGCCACCGGCACCTGCCACGGGCCAACCATCTGGTCGCGGGCATTCATGCCGCCGACGGTACGGTCGCCGATCGTGATCAGGAACGACTTGCTGGCGACGGTCGGGTGCCGCAGCACATCCTTGACCGCCTGTTCCAGCGCGATGCCGGTCACGTCGACGGCCGGCAGTTCCTGCGCCACGCGCGTCACGTCACGGTGCATGCGCGGCGGCTTGCCGAGCAGCACATCCATCGGCATGTCGACCGCGTAGTGCGCCTTGAGCGACGCGTCCACGTGCGCATCCACCAGTTGCAGCTGCTTTTCTTCCGTGGCCACGCCGACCACGGCAAACGGCGCGCGCTCGCGCTCGCACATCGCCTGGAACTGGGCAAAGCTGTTCGGGCCGATCGCCAGCACATAGCGTTCCTGCGACTCGTTGCACCAGATTTCTGCCGGGGACAGGCCCGACTCTTCCAGATGCACCTGGCGCAGGTCGAAGCGCGCGCCACGGCCGGCGCCGTCCACCAGTTCCGGGAACGCATTCGAGATACCGCCCGCGCCCACATCGTGGATCGACAGGATCGGGTTCTCATCGCCCAGTTGCCAGCACGCGTTGATGACTTCCTGCGCGCGGCGCTCCATTTCGGGGTTGCCACGCTGGACCGAATCGAAGTCCAGATCGGCCGTGTTGGTGCCGGTGGCCATCGAGCTGGCGGCGCCGCCGCCCATGCCGATGCGCATGCCCGGGCCGCCCAGCTGGATCAGCAGCGTGCCGGCCGGCAGCGGGTCCTTGTGCGTGTGGCCGCCGTCGATGTTGCCGATGCCGCCGGCAATCATGATGGGCTTGTGATAGCCGCGCACGGTGCCGCCCACGTTCTGCTCGTAGACGCGGAAGTAGCCGCCCAGGTTGGCGCGGCCGAATTCGTTGTTGAACGCGGCGCCGCCGAGCGGACCTTCGATCATGATCTGCAACGGCGAGGCGATGCGGTCCGGCTTGCCGGTCACGCCGGACTTGTCGTCCGGGTTGCGATGGGCCATCGGCTGGGCCGCGTCGCGCGCGTTCTCCCAGGATTCGACGGCGTCCGGCAGCATCAGGTTGGACACCGTGAAGCCGGTCAGGCCCGCCTTCGGCTTGGCGCCGCGGCCGGTGGCACCCTCGTCGCGAATCTCGCCGCCGGCGCCGGTGGAGGCCCCCGGGAACGGCGAAATGGCGGTCGGGTGGTTGTGGGTTTCCACCTTCATCAGGGTGTGAGTCAGCGCCTCGTGGCGGCCGTACTTCTGGTCCGCGCCACGCGGGAACCAGCGCTCGGCCACATCGCCTTCCATCACGGCGGAGTTGTCCGAATACGCCACGATCGAACCCTGCGGATTCAGCTGGTGCGTATTGCGGATCATCGCGAACAGCGACTTGTCCTGGTTCACGCCATCGATGGTCCAGGTGGCGTTGAAGATCTTGTGGCGGCAGTGTTCGCTGTTGGCCTGCGCGAACATCATCAGCTCGACGTCGGTCGGGTTGCGGCCGAGCTTGCCATAGGCGTCCAGCAGGTAGTCGATTTCGTCCTCGGACAGCGCCAGGCCCATCGCCGTGTTGGCCTCGGCCAGCGCGGCGCGGCCACCCGCGATATCGATGAACTGCAGCGGCTTGGCCGGCAACTCCTGGAACAGGCCGGCGGCGTCTTCGCGCGTGGCGACCACGGTCTCGGTCATGCGGTCGAACAGGTGCGCAGCCACGGCGGCGCGCACATCGGCGCCCAGCGTCTTGCGGCCGCGCAGCAGGCCCTTCTTGCAGATCACGGTGATCTCGACGCCGCGCTCGATGCGATGCACGTGGTTGAGGCCGCAGTTATGGGCGATGTCGGTCGCCTTGCTGGCCCAGGGCGAGATCGTGCCGAAACGCGGGATCACGACAAAGCGGTCGCCATCGGTCTGGGCGGTGAACGGCGCGCCATAGGTCAGCAACGCAGCGATGCGCGACTGGTCCTCGGCGGACAACGGGGTGTCGGTGTCGACAAAATGCAGGAACTGGCCATGCACCGATTCAATATCGGCGTCGATCTGTTGAAGCGCGGCAAGCAGCCGTTGCTGACGGAAGGCGGAAAGCGCCAAAGCGCCGGGGAAGCACGAGAAATGCGCCATGATCGTAGCGGTCGGGAGGCGAAGGGAGGTCGGGGCAGGCGGCCGCCGACATCGCTGGATGGGGTGCCGGCTGGCGGAAAGCCGCTATTGTACCTTGCCGGCGACCGCTTTTTGCATTGCGCAATGGGATGGAATCGGACACGGGCGTCGTGTCCGGCCTTCCTTGCGGGTTATGCGCGCAATCTTTGGTCGCAGCACCGTTTTGGTGCCCTATGATGCACTTTGGTTCGGCGCATCCGGAACAACGCCTTGCAGCACCCAGGCGGCGCCGAACCCACACTGGAAAGAGGACAGCGCTCCGCGCCGGTCAGAGCGACGTCGCCGACCGCGCGGCCTGCTCGTACAGGCCAGTCAGCACCCGCAGCAGCCGCGCCAGCTCGCCAATCTCCAGATTTTCCTCGCTGCCCTCGGTGAAATTGCTGGTCAGGCACTGCTCGCGGATCTCGCGATAGCGCGCGCAAGCCTCGGTACCGGCCTGGGTGGTCGCATAGGTGGCTTCCTTGCCCACGCGCTCGCCCGCCACGAGCCCCAGGCCCGCCAGCTTCTTGAGCGCGTACGTCACCAGGTGGGTGTCCTCCACGTTCAGCACGAAGCAGATATCGGCCAGCCGCTTGGCGCGGCCACGGTGGTTCACATGGTGCAGCACCAGCACATCGAGGAAGGTCAGGTCGCGCACTCCCGCCGCGCCCATGCAGCGCACGACCCAACGGCTGTAGGCGTTGTAAGCCGTGTTCAACCCGAATTCGAACTCGGACAATTCCGGGCTGCGCACGGACACCAGATGCGACGAGGACACGATGTTGACGCCCGCCGCACGAGCCAGCGAAGGGGCTGGCGATGAGGCGGACGACGGGGCTGGCGATGGGACTGGGGGGTGGGGGGCGGTCGATGCAGGCACGGCACCGGACGGGATCTGGACTGGCTTGCGTGCCATGAGAAAAGTCTCCTGTTGCTGGATATCAATGACCCGATTCGCGCGGCAAACGCCGGCGTGGCGCGGATGGCGATAGGTGAAAGCCCGAAGCGCCACCGGGCAATTTTGGCTTGACAGTTTATTGGCAAATTATGAGCATGAACACTTTAATTCACACAGGCAATGGGTGAAAGCGGCCTCATGTTGCGGCGCCTTTTCCCGTCTCCCGCCTGCGCACCCGCGACATGCTGCCTGACCTCGACACCCTGCACGCCGCCCTGCGCGCCGGCACCACCTGCCGCACCGACCTGATCGCCCAGGCTGCCGCCGCGGCCGCCAGCCCGGCCGGCAACGCGGTTTTCCTGCACCCGACCTTCGACGCCGCCAGCCAGGTGGCCCGCGCCGCCGATGCCGCGGCGCGCGCAGGCAAGCCGCTGCATCCGCTGGCGGGCCTGCCGGTGTCGATCAAGGACTTGTTCGATATGGCCGGCGAGGTCACCCGCGCCGGCTCCGCCGCACGGCACGATGCAGTGCCTGCCGCCGCCGACGCCACCGTGGTCGCCCGCCTGCGCGATGCGGGCGCGGCACTGGTCGGCCGCACCAACATGACCGAGTTCGCGTTCTCGGGCGTTGGCATCAATCCCCATTTCGGCACGCCGGTGAATCCGTGCGACACGGCCGTCGCACGCATCCCGGGCGGATCGTCGTCCGGCGCGGCGGTTTCCGTGGCAATCGGTGCCGCCGTGGCGGGTCTGGGCAGCGATACCGGCGGGTCGATCCGCATTCCAGCCGCACTGTGCGGCATCACCGGCTTCAAGCCCACGGCACGCCGCGTACCGCTTGCCGGCGCGTTCCCGCTGTCCTATACGCTGGACACCGCCTGCGCCATGGCCCGCACCTTGTCGGATTGCATCGCCGTCGACAGCGTGATCGCCGATGCGCCCGTCATCCCGCGCGTGACGGCGGCCGGGGCGATCCGGCTGGCGATCCCGCGCCAGTTGCTGCTGGACGATCTGGACGACGTCGTCGCGCGGGCCTTCGACCGCGCCATCGGCCGGCTGTCCGCCGCAGGCGTACGGATCGAACATATGGACCTGCCGGAGCTGAACGAACTGGCGGGCCTCAACGCGGCCGGCGGTTTCTCCGCGCCGGAGGCGTATGCCCACCATCGCGCGCTGATGGCCACGCATCGGGACCAGTACGATCCACGCGTGCTGGCACGTATCGAACGCGGTGCCGCGATGAGCGCCGCGGACTACATCGCCCTGCACCGTGCGCGGCTCGACTGGATCGCCCGCATGGAAGCCCGCCTGGCCTCGTTTGACGCCGTGGCCTGCCCCACGGTACCGATGGTCGCGCCCGCCATCGCGCCGCTCGTTGGTGACGATGCGCTGTTCTTCCGCACCAACGGCCTGCTCTTGCGCAATACCTCCGCATTCAATTTCCTCGATGGCTGCTCGGTCTCGATGCCGTGCCACGCGCCCGGCGAACTGCCGGTCGGCCTGATGCTGTCCCACGGCCCGATGCGCGACGCGCAGTTGCTGGGCACGGCCCTTGCATTGGAAACCATCGTCCAACCTTCACAGCGCGGCGGCTGAGCCACCGCCACGCCCGTGATCGCGGCTGCGACGCATGTCTCAAACATCTGAGACATGCGCGGCGGCCTCCAGGTAGTCCCAAACCCGCGCAGTCGGGCAGGCGCCCTTGCGCAACACCAGGAGAGATCGAGATGCGAGTCAAGGCAATGGCAGTCGCGGCGGCGGGCATGCTGCTGGTCGCCACGGCGGCACGGGCAGAAACCAAGTGGGACCTGCCCACGGGGTATCCGGCCACCAACCTCCACACGGAAAACCTGCAGCAGATGGCCAATGACGTCGAAAAGGCCACCGGCGGCAAGCTCAAGATCGTGCTGCACCCCAATGGCTCGCTGCTGAAGGCCAACGAGATCAAGCGCGGCGTGCAGACCGGCCAGGTGCAGATGGGCGAAATCCTGATGTCGACGCTGGCCAACGAGAACCCCGTGTTTGGCGTCGATGCCGTGCCGTTCCTGGCCACCAGCTACGGCGATTCGTACAAGCTCTGGCAGGCCTCGAAGCCCGTCACGGACAAGGTGCTGGACCGTCAGGGCATGAAGCTGCTCTACGCGGTGGCCTGGCCGCCGCAAGGCATCTACGCCAACAAGCCGCTCAACAGCGCCACCGACATGAAGGGCCTGAAGTGGCGCGCCTATAACCCCGCCACCTCCAAGATCGCCGAACTGGTCAGCGCGCAGCCGGTGACGATCCAGGCCGCCGACCTGGCGCAGGCGCTGGCCACGGGTACCGTCAACTCGTTCATGTCCTCAGGCGCCACCGGCGTGGACACCAAGGTATGGGAGTCCGTGAAGTACTTCTACACCGTGGATGCCTGGCTGCCGAAGAACATGCTGGTGGTCAGCAAGAAGGCCTTCGCCGCGCTCGACAAGCCCACGCAGGACGCGCTGCTCAAGGCCGTGGCCGATGCCGAGAAGCGCGGCTGGCAGGTTTCCGAGCAGAAGACCCGCGAGTATCTGGCCACGCTGTCGAAGAACGGCATGTCGGTGGCGCCGCCCTCCCCGCAACTGAAGACCGATATGCAGAAGGTTGGCCAGGTCATGGTGGACGAATGGGCGAAGAGCGCGGGCGACGACGGCAAGGCGATCCTCGACGCGTACAGGAAGTAAGCCTGTCCGCGGCCTGTTCGCAGCCAGTTCGCAGCCTGGTCGCCGCATCTCTCCGCACCGCGCACGCGGACGGCCACGGCCGTCTGCGCGCCGGGTCGCCCCGCCCTTTTCATTTCTTGGCTGTACGTAGCCCCCCAGAGGCACCATGGAAGCCCCCACCCCTCGCAAGCGCTGGCTGGACCACCTGCTCGATGTCTGCGCCGTGCTCGGCGCGCTTTGCATCCTCGCCGTCTGCATCGTGATGATTGCGATGTCGATCTCGCGCGAAACCAATATGACCTTCAAGGGCGGCGATGACATCGTCGCGTGGCTGTGCGCCGCGTCCGCCTTCCTGATTCTCGGCCAGACCTTCCAGCACGGCGGCATCGTCCGCGTGGAGATGCTGCTGGAAGCGGTGGGCCCGAAGCGCCGCTGGGTGCTGGAAGTCCTCTCGCTCACCATCTGCCTGGTGTTCTCCGGCTATGCCGCCTGGGCGCTCGGCACCTTCGCATGGCAGAGCTGGGACATCGGCGATGTGTCGCAGGGCCAGATCGTCATCCCGCTGTGGATTCCGCAGAGCTTCGCGGTGATTGGCGCCCTGGGGTTCCTGCTGGCCGTCGCCGACGAATGGCTGCGCGTGGTGCGCCGGCAGAAGCCCCGCTACCAGCTGGCGCAGGAAGCCAAGCTGGCCTCCGGTGATTTTGGGGAGACCGTCTGATGAGCACCGTACTCGTTGCCCTGATCCTTCTGGTGGTGATGATCATCTTCCTGGCGGTCGGCGCCTGGATTCCCGTGGCCATCGCCGTGACCTCGTGGGCCGGGCTGGTGATCTTCTCCGACCACGATGCGCTGGTGAACCTGGCCAACGCGTGGTGGTCGTCGAGCGCATCCTATACGCTCGCGTCGCTGCCGCTGTTTGTCTGGATGGGCGAGATCCTGTTCCGGACCAAGCTCTCCGAACAGATGTTCAACGGCCTGTCGCCCTGGCTCAACTGGCTGCCGGGCCGGCTGATGCACGTGAACATCCTCGGCTGCGGCATCTTCGGCTCGGTGTCGGGGTCGTCGGCCGCCACGTGCGCGACCATCGCCAAATCCGCCCTGCCCGAACTCACGCGGCGCGGCTACGACGAACGCATCACGCTCGGGTCGCTCTCCACGGCCGGCACGCTCGGCATCCTGATTCCGCCGTCGATCACCATGGTGGTCTATGCGGTCTCGGCCGATGTATCGATCATCCGCGTATTCCTGGCCGGCTTCCTGCCGGGCCTGCTGCTGATGCTGCTGTTCTCGGGCTATATCGTGGTCTGGGCGCTGATGAATCCGGAAAAGACGCCGGCTGCGGAAACCTATGGCTGGCGCGCGCGGCTGGCATCCATCCGCCAGCTCATGCCCTGCATCATCCTGATCGCGTTCATCACCTGGATCATGATGGCCGGCTACTCCACCGCCACGGAGGCCGCGGCCTACGGCGTGGTGGCGTCGCTCGCGCTGGCCTGGGCCGGCGGCTCGCTCACGCGCAAGGCATTCTGGGAAAGCCTGATGTCGGCCACGCGGCTGACCGCGATGATCATGTTCGTGCTGGGCGCCACCTCGTTCCTGTCCGTGACGATGAGCTTTACCGGCATCCCGCGCGCGCTGGCCGAATGGGTGGCGGCGCTGCACCTGTCGCCCTGGTCGCTGATCGCGGTGCTGACCATCATCTACATCCTGCTCGGCACGGCGCTCGACGGCATCTCGATGATCGCGCTGACCACGGCCACGGTCCTGCCGATGGTGCAGGCGGCCGGCTTCGATCTGGTATGGTTCGGCATCTTCATCGTACTGCTGGTGGAGATCGCCGAAGTCACGCCGCCGGTCGGCTTTAACCTGTTCGTGCTACAAAGCATGACCGGGAAGGACAGCAACTACATCGCCAGAGTGTCATTGCCGTTCTTCATGATGATGGTGGTCGCCATCGGCATCATCACCGTGTGGCCCACCGTGGTCACCTGGCTGCCGGACGTGGTGATGGCGAAGGAACTTAAATAGAGACAGCGGCGCGCCAACGAGCGCGCCGCAAACAGGCAGTACGTGGCCTGAAGGCAGACGGAAATACGGGATACGGGGATCGGGACGGCAGGCCAGAGGGGGTCATCCACAGGAAACACCACCAAGATGCACGTCATCGTCATCGGCGCCGGCGCAATCGGCGTCTGCTCCGCCTGGTACCTGCGCCAAGCGGGCTTCGAAGTCACCGTACTGGACCGGCGCGGCGCGCCCGCGCAGGAAGCCAGCTTCGGCAACGCAGGCGTCATCGCGCCCGGCTATGTCACGCCCTGGGCGGCCCCGGGCATGCCCCGCAAGATTCTTCACGCGCTGTTCCAGCGCGAGTCGCCGGTGCTGTTCCGCCCCAGCGCGGACCCCGCGATGTGGCGGTGGATCGCCCGCTGGCTGCGCGAATGCCATCCCGAACGCTACCGCGCCAACAAGCTGCGCATGCAGCGCGTGGCCTTCTACAGCCGCGAATGCCTGCACCGGTTGCGCGCGGAACTCGAGATCGAGTACGAGCAGTCGCGCGGCTACCTGCAACTGTTCCGCACGCAGCAGGACGTCGACATGGCCGCGCCCGCGCTGGCGTTGCTGCGCGAGAACAATGTGCCCCACGGGCTGATCGATGCCGGCGCTTGCCGCCAGCTTGAGCCGGGACTCGCCGACGATACGGCGCTGGCCGGCGGACTCCACCTGCCGGAGGACGAGTCGGGCAACTGCCCGATGTTCGTACGTCGCCTGCACCAGCTTGCCGACGCAGCCGGCGTGAAGTTCCGCTTCGAAACCAGCGTCGCCCGCCTGCGCGCCGGCAAGGAGGGTGGCCTGACGGTGGAGCTTGCCGCGCCAGGCCGTGGCGCCACGGCGGAAACGCTGAGCGCGGACCGTGTGCTGATGGCCGCCGGCGTCGGCAGCGCGGCGCTGCTGCGCCCGCTGGGGCTGCGCGTGCCGCTGTACCCGGTCAAGGGCTACTCCGCGACGGTGATGGTGCGCGACGAACTGCAGGCCCCCCTTGGCGCGCTGATGGACGAGTCGTTCAAGGTGGCCATCACGCGCATGGGCAACCGGCTGCGTGTGGCCGGAACGGCGGAACTGGGCTCGCGCCGGCTGGACCTGCGGCCGGCCGCCCTGCGCACGCTGATCAGGGTGGCGCGCGACTGGTTTCCCGTGGCCGGCCACTACAACGAAGCCACGCTCTGGGCTGGCGCCCGACCGATGCTGCCCGACGGACCGCCGCTGATCGGGGCGACCAGCGTGCCGGGCCTGTTCCTGAACCTTGGCCACGGCTCGACGGGCTGGGCGATGAGTTGCGGATCGGGCAAAATTGCGGCCGACCAGATCGCTGCCAGCGCGGGACAGGGCGACGGGCCTGCCATCGACATGGAAGGCCTGACCCCGGCGCGCTACGGGCTGGCGCCTGACTGACCCCGACATGAACGCCACCGCCTCTTCGCCCCCTTCGTCCCCTGCGTCCCCTGCGTCCCCTGCACCGCGACCCGCCGCACCCACCGAGCCTGCATGGCTGCCACTCGACGCGACCGGCGCCAACGCAACCCCGCTCCATGATGTGGCGACGATCCGTCGGATCGAGCAGGCCGGACTGGCGGCATTGCCCCCCTTCACGCTGATGGCCCGCGCCGGCGCGGCTGCCGCCGACTGGGTGGCGCAGCACGTGCCGGCAGGACGCATCCTCTTCCTGGCCGGACCGGGCAACAATGGCGGCGACGCACTGGTTGCGGCCACGCGGCTGCACCAGGCAGGCCGCAAGGTGGAAGCGTGGCTGACCGCCGAGCCGGACCGCCTGCCCGCCGATGCGGCACGGGCCTGGCTGGAGGCGCGCACGGCCGGTGTTCCCTTGATGTCCTTGCCGCCGGACGCCAACACGACGCTGCCGCCCTGGCCCGCCGCGAGTACGGCAATCGTCGACGGACTGCTTGGCATCGGCCTGAATCGCGCGGCGGACGGCGCCGTCGCCCGCTGGATCGACCATCTGAACGCCTCCGGGCTGCCGGTATTCGCGCTCGATATCCCGAGCGGCCTGTTTGCCGATACCGGCGCCGGGCAGCCTGCCGTGCGCGCCCGGCGCACACTGACCTTCCTGGCCGCCAAGCCCGGCCTGCTGACGCTGGATGGTCGCGACTGCGCGGGCGAGATCGACATCGCGCCGCTCGGCCTGCCCTATCCGCCGACGGAAGCGGCCGTGGCCTGCGTCAACCAGCCAGTTGGTTTCCTGCAGGCTTTGCCGGCACGACAGCACGCCGCGAACAAGGGCCACTTCGGGTCTCTGGCCGTGATCGGCGGCAGTCTTGGCATGACCGGGGCGCCGCTGCTCGGCGCGCGCGCTGGCCTCTATCTCGGCGCGGGCCGCGTCCACGTGGGTTTCCTCGCCCAGCCCGCGCCCGTGATCGACCCGGTGCACCCGGAACTGATGCTGCATCCGGTGGCGGAGATCGCCTTCGACGCGATGACCGCGGTTGTGGCCGGCCCTGGCATGGGCACTGGCGCGGCCGCGCGCAAGCAACTGAGCCTGTTGATCGACGCGTGCGCCAATGCGGCCTCGCGGCCGCCGCTGGTGATCGATGCCGACGCGCTCAACCTGCTGGCGTCGGACGCCGCGCTGGCGCAGGCGTTGCGCGATAGCGGGCTCGCCCATGTGATGACCCCGCATCCGCTCGAAGCCGCCCGCCTGATGGGCTGCGCCGTCGCGGAGATCCAGCGCGACCGGCTGGCGGCCGCCGCCGCGCTGGCCACGGCATGGCGGGCCACCATCGTGCTGAAGGGATCGGGCACCGTGATCGCCGATGCCGATGGCACGCCAATGGCGATCAACCCGACTGGCAATGCCGCGCTGGCGACGGCTGGCACGGGCGACGTACTGGCTGGCATGATCGGCGCCTTCCTCGCGCAGGGCATGCCCGTGCCGGCGGCCGCACGCGCGGCGGTGTGGATCCACGGCCGCGCGGCCGACCGGCTCGTCGCAAGCGGCACCGGCCCGGCCGGGATGACGGCCAGCGAGCTCTGCCTGCCTGCGCGCGAGGTGCTCAACACATTGCTGCGAGGCGCCGCGGCATGACTCAGGCCGCCTCGATCGTTACCACCGAAGATCCGCGCCGCCGCCTGCTGACCGGCATTGCGCTGCTGGTCATAGGCCAATGGATCCTGAGCCTGCTTGACGCCACCGGCAAGACGCTGACGCAGCAGGGCCTGCCCGTGGTCGCCGTGGCGTGGGTGCGCTACCTCGGCCATGTGGCCGCGATTTTCCTGCTGCTGGGGCCGGCGCGATGGCAGCAGCAGTCGCGCCCCGCGCAGCCGCGGCTGCAATGGTTGCGGGGCGGGCTGATGCTGGCATCGACGCTGGTCTTCTTCAGCGTGCTGCGGCTGATGCCGCTGGCGCAGGCCACCGCCCTCAACTTCTGCGCGCCGCTGTTCGTGGTGGCGATGTCGCCATGGCTGCTGGGCGAGCGTCCCGGCCCGCACGCGCGCTGGACCCGCTGGATCGGTGTAGGCATCGGCTTTGCGGGCATGCTTGTGGTGGTACGGCCGGGCGGCGAGCTGAGCCCGCTGGGCGTTGGCCTCGGCCTGTTGTCCGCGCTGCTGTTCGCGCTGCTGCAGATGCTGACGCGCCGCATCGCCGCCCATGACGCACCGATGACCACGCTGATCCAGAGCGGCGTGACGGGGGCGGCGCTGACCACGTTGCTCGTGCCCTTCTTCTGGTTCGAAGCCGTGCCGACGCTGCTGCAATGCGCGCTGCTGCTGTCCGCCGGGATCACGGGATCGCTCGGCCACTATTTTGTGATCCGTGCGTTCCAGTACGCCGACGCCTCCTTCCTGAGTCCTTTCCTGTACTTGCAGATCCTCTCGGCCACCGCCGTCGGTTACTTCGCATTCGGACAATTGCCGGACTGGACCACCGCGCTAGGCATCGCCGTGATCTGTGCTGGCGGTGTGTGCGTGGCAGGCGGCGAGCCCGTGCTGCGCGCCGTCGCCGCCCGGTTGTCCGCACGCGGCCGCCCGCGCACTTGAGCTGTCACGTCGGACAACGACCGATAGGGCTGGCGATCCGCGCCTGCTAAGGTGGTATGTGGTTGCCCGCCGGCGATCAGAAATGCTTACAAAAGCTGTGCGACTTCGCGCATTTGTCATCACACGCCGGCGGTATACTTGCCTTGGCCCGTTTGACGGGCCTTCGCCCCTGAACTACAGAAGACCGCATGCCGACTGACCTCCACGCCTGGGACGCCCTCCGCCAACACCTCGATGCCATTCGCGATACGCCGATGCGCGAGTGGTTTGCCGACGCCGATGCCGGGCGACGGGTCGAGGACTTCTCGCTGGAAGCCGCCGGCCTGTACCTGGACTACTCCAAGAACCGCATCACGTCCGAGACCTTCGCGCTGCTCATGAAGCTCGCCGAGGAAGCCGGCGTGAGCCAGCGCCGCGACGCCATGTTCGCGGGCGAGCATATCAACGCCACCGAGGACCGGGCCGCCCTGCATGTGGCCCTGCGCGCGCTGCCTGATGCGCCGTTCAAGGTTGATGGCACGTCGGTCATGCCAGGCATCCACGACGTGCTGCGCCGGATGCAGGATTTTTGCGAACGCGTGCGCAGCGGCGCATGGACCGGATCGACCGGTCACGCCATCACCGACATCGTCAATATCGGCATCGGCGGTTCGGACCTCGGCCCGCGCATGGTCTGCCGCGCGCTGGCGCATCTGGCCGATCCCGCAGGCCCACGCATGCATTTCGTTTCCAACGTGGACGGCACCGAGCTGGCCGAAACGCTGGTGCGCCTGGACCCGGCCCGCACGCTGGTGATCGTCTGCTCCAAGACGTTCACCACGCTCGAGACGATGGCCAACGCCTGCAGCGCGCGGGACTGGTTCCTGCGCAACGGCGTCGCCACGAGCCAGCTCGCACGGCATTTCGTGGCGGTATCGACCAATCGCGAAGCCGTGACTGACTTCGGCATCGATCCCGCCAATATGTTCGAATTCTGGGACTGGATCGGTGGCCGCTTCTCGCTGTGGTCGTCAGTGGGCCTGTCGATCGCGCTCGCCGTGGGGTTCGATGCGTTCGAGGACTTGCTGCTTGGCGCCCGTGCCATGGACGAGCACTTCCGCACCGCCCCGCTGGCGCGCAACATGCCGGTGGTCATGGGCATGCTCGGCATCTGGTACCGCAACTTCCACGGCATGCCGACGAGCTGCATGGCGCCGTATTCAACGTCGCTCGAGCTGTTTCCCGCCTTCCTGCAGCAACTGGAAATGGAGAGCAACGGCAAGTCCGTGCAACTCGACGGCAAGGCTGTGCGCGCGCACACGTCGCCGGTGGTCTGGGGCACGGCCGGCACCAATGGACAACACGCCTACTTCCAGATGATTCACCAGGGCTCGCAGATCGTGCCGGTGGATTTCGTCGCGCCACTGGTGCCGCCGCGCGAACTGCCCGGCCACCACGCCAAGCTGCTGGCCAACTGTTTTGCGCAGGGCGAGGCGCTGATGCGCGGCCGCAGCGTGGAAGAGCTCCGCGCCGCCGGCATCACGGATGAGGCGCGCATCCCGCACATGGTGTTCGACGGCAACCGGCCGAGCAACACCCTGCTGATGGAAGACCTGACGCCCCACGTACTCGGCGCGCTGATCGCGCTGTACGAGCACCGCACGTTCGTGCAAGGCGTGGTCTGGAATATCAATTCGTTCGATCAATGGGGTGTGGAGCTGGGCAAGATCCTGGCGCGCCCGATCGAGGCCGAACTCAATGGCAGCGCGACGGCTACCCACGACGCATCGACCCGCTCGCTGATCGCCCGCGCGCGGCGCGTGCTGTCGCGCGCCTGAGCTGCTTTACACCTCGGTGCCCATCCATTCGTCGCTGGCCACCCGGCCGGCGTCGATGGTGAGGATGCGCGCGCAACGCGCCGCCACGGAGCGGTCATGCGTCACGAGTACCAGCGTCGATCCCGCGTCGCGGTTCAGTTCAAACATCAGCGCAATCACGGCTTCGCCGGTGGCGGTATCCAGGCTGCCAGTCGGCTCGTCCGCAAACAGGATATCCGGCCGCGCCACGAATGCCCGTGCCAGGGCCACGCGCTGCTGCTCGCCGCCCGACAGCGTGCGCGGATAGTGCGACAGCCGCTTGCCCAGCCCCACGCGCTCCAGCATCTCGGCGGCGCGCTCGCGCACGCGGTCCGTCTCGCCGCGGAGTTCCAGCGGCAGCATCACATTCTCCAGCGCCGTCAGATGCCCCACCAGCTGGAACGACTGGAACACAAAGCCGACATGGCGGCCGCGCAGTGCGGCACGCTGGTCTTCATCCAGCGTGAACAGATCCTGCCCATGCAACCTGACGGCGCCGGTGCTCGGCAGATCCAGCCCGGCCAACAGGCCCAGCAACGTGGACTTGCCCGATCCGGATGCGCCGACAATGGCCAGCGTTTCGCCAGGCGTGACGGAAAACGAGACGTCATGCAAAATCGTCAGCGAACCCGTCGTGTCGGCTACGGTCTTTCCGAGTGACTCGACAGCGAGAATGGAAGAAGACATGAGCAAGTGGATTGGATACGGTTGGCGCCACAAGGCGCTGGTGGCGTGCGGTGCGATACTGGCCACGGTGGCGCTGACGGCGGCCCTGGCCCCGGACGTGATGGCACAGGGATCGGCGCAGGCAGCCAACAGGCCTGCAGTGGCCACCACGCCGGCGGTACTGGTGCTCGGCGACAGCCTGTCCGCCGAATACGGCATCGCCCGCGGCACGGGTTGGGTCAGCCTGCTGCAGGATCGCCTGCGCACGGAGCGGTTCGATTATAGCGTCGTCAATGCCAGCATCAGCGGCGAGACCACCATCGGCGGCAAGACGCGCCTGCCCGACCTGCTGAAGCGCCACAAGCCCGCCATCGTGGTCGTGGAACTCGGCGCCAATGATGGCTTGCGCGGCCTGCCGCTCCCGTCGATCGAATCGAACTTGCGCAGCATTCTCAACGATGCCCAGAAGGCCGGCGCCGGCGTGCTGCTGGTTGGCATGCGAATCCCTCCCAATTTCGGGCAGGACTACACCGAACGCTTCTTTGCGCTGTATCCCAAGCTGGCCACGGAATATCGCGCTGGCCTGGTGCCATTCTTCCTCGACAAGGTCATCACGCGGCCCGACTGGTTTCAGGACGATCGGATCCATCCGACGTCGGCCGCCCAGCTCACGCTGCTCGACAATGTCTGGCCGCAACTGAAACCGTTGCTGAAGACCCACCCGAAGCCACGCTGAGCATGCGCCGCGGGCGCAGCCGCATCGCGCACGGATATAGCAACGGGTATCGCTAGTACAGCGCTATTGCGACGCAAACACCGTGCAAATGCGGTTGCAGACGCGGTGCAAACAAAAAGCCCCTGCGGTCATAGACCTGCAGGGGCTTTTTGCTGGCTGGCGCCATTCCGGCTGACATCAGGCCGGCTTGATTTCCATCGCTTACTTCGCGGCGGCCTCGCTGGCCGGGGCGGCATCGGCCGCCACCGCCGGACGCAGGATCTTGACCTTGGCCCGCGCCTTCAGCGCTTCGTAGTAGGCGCCGAGTTCGGTTTGTCCCGCGAGCTGGCTCAGCTGCTGGGACTCGGCCTGGCGCTGGCCGGCGTTCGCTTGCGGCGGCGTGCTGACCTTCGCGATGCGATAGATCCCGTAACCCTCGGCACCCAGGTCCACGCCCACCACCGACGGCAGCTTGGTCGAATCGGCACGCATGATCGCTTCCACGGCCTTCGGCGAAACACCGTCCGCCTTGGTGCGCGACACGACGATGGTCGGGCCGAAACCCTCCGCACTGCCGCTCTTCTTCAGCGCCTCCAGGCGCGCCTCGCCATCCTTGCGGGCCAGCTCGGCCGCCTGCTGGGCAACATAGGCCTGACGCACCTGCGCTTCCACATCCTCGAACTTGCGGGGCGTGGCCGGGCGATAGTCCGCGATGCGGGCCGCGACCAACGTGGTCGGACCGACCTGGACGGCCTCGGTATTGCGCTTGTTCTTGATGGCGTCGTCGCTGAACAGTGCCTTGAGCAACTTCTCGTTATTCAGCGGGTTCTCGGCGCCCAGGGCCGGATTCGGCTGGCGGGTCACGTTGTCCGCGGTCTGGATCGTCAGCTTGAACTTGTCGGCGGCCGCCTTGAGGCTGTCGGACTGTTCGTAGACGGTGTTGCCGAAGGCATCGGCCAGTTCCGCGTACTTCTTGCCGGCCAGCTGCTTCTTGAGTTCGGCTTCCAGTTCCGGGCGCACGGCATCGAGCGACTGCGTTTCCGCCGGCTTGAGGCCCGTCAGCTTGATGATGTGGTAGCCGTAGTCGGTTTCCACCACGTCGCTGATCTGGCCGTCCTTGAGCGCATACATCGCGTCCTCGAACGGCTTGACCAGTGCTCCGCGCCCCATGAAGCCAAGGTCACCGCCCTTGTCAGCCGAACCCGGGTCTTGCGAATTCTTCTTGGCCACATCGGCGAACGTCTCCGGATGCTTGCGCAGGTCCGCCAGCAGCTTCTCGGCCTTTTCCTTCGCCGCCTTGCGATCGGCGTCCTTGCCATCCTTCGGGGCGGCAATGAGGATGTGGCTGGCACGACGTTGCTCTTCGGTACGGAAGCGCGCGATGTTGCTGTCGTAGAAGGACTTCAGCTCTTCCGGCGTCACGGTCTGGCTGGCGGCCAGCGCATCGCCCGACAGCACCAGATACTCGACCTTGGCCTGCTCGGGCGTGGTGTACGTCGAGAGGTGCGCATCGTAGTAGGCCTTCAGCGCGGCGGGCTCGACCTTGACCTTCGACGTGAAGTCGGCGGGCTTGATCACCAGTGCCTGCACATCGCGCTGCTGGTCGCGGATGGCGATCAGGCGGTCAAGCAGGGACTTGGGCATGAATGCCGTCGTGCCAATGGCGCCACCCAACTGCTGCGTGGCCAGTTCAAAGCGCAGCCGCGCATCGAACTGCTCGGGCGTCATGCCTTGTGATGCCAGCAACTGGATGTAGGCCTTTTCGTCGAGCTTGCCATCGGCGGTTTTCAGCTGGGCAATCGCCGGGATGTTCTGAATGGCCGCTGCGACCTGCGCGTCGGAGACCGTCAGGTGCTTCTCCGTGGTGGCGTTGGAAACCACGCGCTGCAGGATCAGTTGATCCAGCACGGCCTGGCGTGCCGCACCGCCCTCGAACATGCGCGGATCGTAGTTGTTACCCAGCATCTGGCGCATGCGCTCGCTCTGGTCCCGCACCACGTTGTCGACTTCCTGCACGGAGATCGCGCGACCGTCCACTTTGGCCGCGTCGTGCGAGCTGTCCATGAAGCGCGAGTAGCTCTCGACACCGAAGAACACGAACGACGGGAAGACAAGCACCAGCAGCAGCAGAAGCATCAGGCGCCGGTTGTTGCGTACGAAATCAAGCATGCTGATTCGGGTAAGGGGTTGGCACGAAGGACAAACTTCGCGATTCTAGCAGGAGCCGGCCGCTACACCGCGATTTGCTGACGCGCGGACGTCACGTTGCGGGCGGAGAACAAAAACCACGGGAATGCGAAGACGGCAGGCGCGAAAACAAAAATGCCCGCTGACGCGGGCATTTTTTGTATCTGGCGGAGTGGACGGGACTCGAACCCGCGACCCCCGGCGTGACAGGCCGGTATTCTAACCGACTGAACTACCACTCCTGTGTCGGTACCTGCCGGGAAAAACATTGCCTGGAGCGCGATGGTGAAGTGGTGGGTGCTGAGGGGCTCGAACCCCCGACCTACGCCTTGTAAGGGCGCCGCTCTACCAACTGAGCTAAGCACCCACTAGACCATCGCAGGCATCGCCTGCAGGATTTAACTCGCTTCGCACGACTCGGCAGTTACTGCTGTTTGCCGCTGTTTGCGTTGCGAGGCCGCGATTGTAATACGAGACTTTTCGGTTTGCCAAGCGTTGATTGCAACAATCTTGCTGTCTCCGCGCAGGTCCCGTGCGGGATCCGCGCGGGTGCTTCGCAATGGCCTTTCCGGTCGGCCACAAAAACAAAAACGCCGCGGGTGTGACCCCGCGGCGTTCTGGTCATCGCAAGCGACGATCAGTGATGAATCATCTCGACCTTGGCCGTGGCCTTGTCCGCCACCTCGGCGGGCTTGGCCTCTTCCTCGGCCAGCGGCTCGGGCTTGCGCTCGAGTGCCAGCTCCAGCACCTTGTCGATCCAGCGGACCGGCACGATCTCGATGGCATTCTTCACGTTGTCAGGAATCTCGGCGAGATCCTTGACGTTCTCCTCGGGGATCAGCACCAGCTTGATGCCGCCACGATGGGCCGCCAGCAGCTTCTCCTTGAGGCCACCGATCGGCAGCACTTCACCACGCAGCGTGATCTCGCCGGTCATGGCGACGTCCGCCCGCACCGGGATGCCGGTCAGCACCGACACCAGCGCCGTCGTCATCGCACCACCCGCGGACGGACCGTCCTTGGGCGTTGCGCCTTCGGGCACGTGGATGTGGATGTCGCGCTTCTCGAACATCTCATCCGCAATACCCAGGCGACGCGCCCGCGAGCGCACCACCGATCGCGCTGCCTCGACCGATTCCTTCATCACGTCGCCCAGCGAACCGGTGCGGGTAATGTTGCCCTTGCCGGGCATGATCGCGGCTTCGATCGTCAGCAGGTCGCCGCCAACTTCGGTCCACGCCAGACCGGTCACCTGACCCACCTGGTTTTCCTTGCCGGCCAGACCGAAGTCGTACTTGCGTACGCCCAAGAACTTGTCCAGGTTTTCCGAATCGACCTTCACCGCGCCAGACTCCTTCTTCAGGAGCAGCAGCTTGACCACCTTGCGGGCAATCTTGGACACCTCGCGTTCCAGCGACCGCACGCCAGCTTCACGCGTGTAGTAGCGGATGATGTCGCGGATTGCAGCCTCGCTGACGTCGATTTCACCGACCTTGAGGCCGTTGTTCTTGATCTGCTTCGGCAACAGGTAGCGCGTGGCGATGTTGACCTTTTCTTCCTCGGTGTAGCCCGACAGGCGGATCACTTCCATCCGGTCCAGCAGCGGCGGCGGAATGTTCAGCGAGTTAGACGTCGCCACGAACATCACGTCCGACAGGTCGAAGTCCACTTCGATGTAGTGGTCCTGGAACGTGTGGTTCTGTTCCGGGTCCAGCACCTCGAGCAGTGCCGACGACGGGTCGCCACGGAAATCCATGCCCATCTTGTCGATTTCATCGAGCAGGAAGAGCGGATTGCGCACGCCGACCTTGGACAGGCTCTGCAGGATCTTGCCCGGCATGGAGCCAATGTAGGTCCTGCGGTGGCCGCGGATCTCGGCCTCGTCCCGTACGCCGCCCAGTGCCATGCGCACGAACTTGCGGTTCGTGGCGCGCGCCACCGACTGGCCGAGAGAGGTCTTGCCCACGCCGGGAGGCCCCACCAGGCACAGGATCGGCGCCTTCACCTTGTCCACGCGCTGTTGCACCGCGAGGTACTCGAGAATGCGTTCCTTGACCTTTTCCAGGCCGTAGTGGTCTTCGTCCAGCACGCGCTCGGCATTGGCCAGGTCGTTGTTGACCTTGCTCTTCTTGCGCCACGGCAGGTTGACCAGCGTGTCGATGTAGTTACGCACGACGGTCGCTTCGGCCGACATCGGGGACATCAGCTTGAGCTTCTTGAACTCGGCGTCAGCCTTTTTCTTGGCTTCCTTGGGCATGCGCGCAGCCTTGATGCGCTTGTCCAGTTCCTCGAGGTCGGCACCTTCCTCGCCCTCGCCCAGTTCCTTCTGGATGGCCTTGACCTGCTCGTTCAGGTAGTACTCGCGCTGGCTCTTCTCCATCTGGCGCTTGACGCGGCCACGGATGCGCTTTTCCACCTGCAGGATGTCGATCTCGCCTTCCAGCTGCGACAGCAGGCTCTCCAGGCGCTCGGTCACATTGACCATCTCCAGGATCTTCTGCTTCTGCTCGAGCTTGATGGGCAGGTGCGCGGCGATGGTATCGGCCAGGCGACCAGCCTCGTCGATGCCCGACAGCGAAGTCAGGATCTCGGGCGGGATCTTCTTGTTCAGCTTCACATACTGGTCGAACTGCGACACGATGGCGCGACGCAGGGCCTCGGTTTCGGCAGATTCGGCCGCTGCGGGCGGCACAGGCACGGCTTCACACATGAAGTGCGAATCGTCCTCGCTGACCTCGGTGATATTTGCGCGCTGGGTGCCTTCCACGAGCACCTTCACGGTGCCGTCGGGCAACTTCAGCATTTGCAGGATATTGGCGATGCAGCCGACCTCGTACAGGTCGTCAGCAGTCGGCTCGTCCTTGGCAGCCGTCTTCTGAGCCACGAGCATGATGCTCTTGCCCGACTCCATCGCAGTCTCAAGCGCCTTGATGGACTTCGGGCGACCCACGAACAGCGGGATCACCATGTGCGGAAACACCACCACGTCGCGCAGCGGCAACAGTGGGAGGCGAATCGGCTCAGCCGGGAGGAGTTGTGTTCCGGACATCATTTTCCCCAGTCAGTCATTTAAGGCGTAAATAGGGTCACGCGAATCGATTGCAAGATACCTGCCACTGATTCTTCATGCAGAAGAACATGCTGCAAACTGCACTTGCGCCCCTCTCTGAAACAGCATACCCGCGTTTCCTCCCGTTCGTCGGTCGAATTGAAGAAAAAAAGCCGTTCGCTTTCACGCGAACGGCCGCTTGCCATTTTAGTCAGTGTGGTATGCACCACGCGGAGCAGGCGCGTTCGTCAGTTGGACCCCGCGACCTTGGGCTGCTGCTCCTCGTACATCAGCAGCGGGGGCGCATCGCCGGTAATCGTGTTTTCGTCGATCACCACCTTTTGCACACCCTTGTAGTTGGGCAGGTCATACATGACATCCATCAGCGACTGCTCCAGGATGGAACGCAGCCCGCGTGCACCCGTCTTGCGGCGGATGGCCTTGCGTGCGATTGCTGACAGCGCCGCCGGGCGGATTTCCAGCTCCACGCCTTCCATCGCCAACAGCTTCTGATACTGCTTGACCAGCGCGTTCTTCGGCTCGACCAGGATCTGCACCAGGGCGGTCTCGTCCAGCTTGGCCAGCGTGGCCACCACCGGCAGACGACCGATCAGTTCCGGAATCAGGCCGAACTTGATCAGGTCTTCCGGCTCGGTCTGCGGCAACACTTCGCTGACGTCGCGCTCTTCCTTGCTCTGCACCTGCGCGGCAAAACCGATGCCGGTCTTGTCCGAACGCTGCATGATGACCTTTTCCAGGCCGTCAAACGCGCCGCCGCAGATGAACAGGATGTTGGTCGTATCAACCTGCAGGAAATCCTGGTTGGGGTGCTTGCGGCCACCTTGCGGAGGCACCGAGGCCATCGTGCCTTCGATCAGCTTCAGCAACGCCTGCTGTACGCCCTCGCCCGACACGTCGCGCGTGATGGACGGGTTGTCCGACTTGCGCGAAATCTTGTCGATTTCGTCGATGTAGACGATGCCGCGCTGGGCCTTCTCGACCTCGTAGTTGCAGTTCTGCAGCAGCTTCTGGATGATGTTCTCGACGTCCTCGCCCACATAGCCGGCTTCCGTCAGGGTCGTGGCATCCGCGATCACGAACGGCACGTTCAGCAGTCGCGCCAGCGTCTGCGCAAGCAACGTCTTGCCCGAGCCGGTAGGCCCGATCAGCAGGATGTTGCTCTTGGACAGTTCGACGTCATCCTTCTTGCCAAGATGCTTCAGGCGCTTGTAGTGGTTGTATACCGCTACCGCCAGAATCTTCTTGGCCTGCTCCTGCCCGATCACGTACTGATCCAGGCTCTCGCGGATTTCGTGGGGCGTAGGCAGATCCGACCGCGTGGCCGCGCTGGCGTCCTTGTCGGTCGCGGCGGCCTCGTCACGGATGATTTCGTTGCACAGGTCGATGCATTCGTCGCAAATGAACACCGACGGGCCCGCGATGAGCTTCTTCACCTCGTGCTGGCTTTTGCCGCAGAACGAGCAATACAGAAGCTTCTCGCTGGATGAACCTTTTTTATCCGCCATAGGAATCAGTCACATTAGCAGTGTGTGCCCCGCGCAGCGGGAGAGCCCACGGGAAACGCATTAAACGCATCATACGCCAAAACAATTGGCACAGTCGGCGGCATCCCCGGCCTGTGGGGCAAAACGCAAAAACGAGGCACACAGCCTCGTTCCGGTGTAGCCTGCGTCATTTGGCGCGGCCTTGCGGCGGTGCCGGCGCCTGGCGCCGGACGCTGCCCGATCCATGCGGACCGGGCTACCGCGCCGACACACCGGCATCGGCTCACCCGCGGCGGGAAATGACCTTGTCGATCAGACCGTAGTCGACCGCCTGGTCGCCGCTCATGAAGTTGTCACGATCGGTGTCGCGGGCAATCTTCTCGACCGGCTGGCCCGTCACCTCGGACAAGATGCTGTTCAGACGTTCGCGCAGGTACAGGATCTCGCGCGCCTGGATCTCGATGTCCGAAGCCTGGCCACGGGCACCACCCAGCGGCTGGTGGATCATGATGCGCGAGTTCGGCAGCGCGCTGCGCTTGCCCTTGGCACCGGCCGCCAGCAGGAATGCGCCCATGCTGGCCGCCATGCCCATGCAGAGCGTGGACACGTCCGGCTTGATGAACTGCATCGTGTCGTAGATTGCCAGACCGGCGGAAACCGAACCGCCCGGCGAATTGATGTACAGCGAAACGTCCTTGTCAGGATTCTCGCTTTCCAGGAACAGCAGCTGGGCCACGACCAGGTTGGCGGTCTGGTCGTTCACTTCGCCGACCATGAACACCACGCGCTCCTTGAGCAGGCGCGAGTAGATATCGTACGCGCGCTCGCCCCGGCCGGACTGCTCGACGACCATCGGCACCAGTCCGAGACCCTGGGTTTCCAGAGCAGAGGCCTGCGTGGTGGCGAGACGGTCAAGCAAATCATTGCGGGTCATGCAGGTTCTCCAGATATTCAGGAATTGCGTCAATCGGCCCGCGCGCGAGACCCGTTGACGGCGACCGGTACCGCACCGGGGAGGCGCGGCAGCCGGTCATGCCCGACCTCAGGCTTGCGGAGCGTTGGTCTCGGCGGTGAGTTCCTCGAACGACACCGTCTTGTCCGTGACCTTGGCCTTGTCGCACACGAAATTTACCACGTTGTTTTCGAGCACGTAGGCTTCCATTTCCGCCAGGCGTTGCTGGTCGCCGTAGTACCAGCGCATGACTTCCTTCGGGTCTTCGTAGCTACGGGCGAAGTCCTCGATTTCAGCCTTGATCTGGTCTGCCTTGGCGTCCAGGCCGTTGGCCTTGACGATCTCGGCCAGGATCAGGCCCAGCTTCACGCGACGCTCGGCCTGCTGGGCGAACATCTCGGCCGGAATCGGCATGTCCTTGGCGTTCGGCATGCCACGTTGCTCGAGGTCGCGACGAGCCATTTCCACCAGGCGCTCCTGGTCTTGTTCGATCAGCGACTTCGGCACGTCCAGATCGCTCGCCTTCAGCAGCGCGTCCATGACCTGGTCCTTCAGCATGGCGTGCGTGCGGCGCTTGACTTCGCGCTCCAGGTTTTCGCGGATGTCGGCGCGCATCTTCTCGACGCTACCGTCGGCGATGCCGAGCGACTTCGCGAAGGCGTCGTCCACCTCGGGCATGTGGGCCCATTCCACCTTCTTCAGCGTAACGGTGAACTCGGCAGTCTTGCCGGCCACTTCCTTGCCGTGGTAGTCGGCCGGGAATGCCAGCGGGAAGGTCTTGCTTTCGCCCACCTTCAGGCCCAGCGCGGCTTGTTCGAACTCGGGCAGCATGCGGCCTTCGCCCAGCACGAAGGCGAAGTCATCGGCCTTGCCACCGGGGAATTCGACGCCATCGATCTTGCCGATGAAGTCCAGCGTCACGCGATCACCGTTCTTGGCGGCCACGTCGGCGCCACCGTCACCGTGGGCACCGGCTTCGCCACGCGTGTGGTAGTGCACGCGCTGCTTGCGCAGGATGTCGACGGTCTTGTCGATTTCGGCGTCGCCGATCTCGGTCTTGGTACGGGTCACTTCGGCAGTCGCCAGGTCACCGATCTTGACTTCCGGGTACACCTCGAAGGTGGCTTCGAAGGCCACTTCGTCCTCGGCCACGCCATCGGTCTTCAGGTCGAACTTCGGCTGGCCGGCCACCTTCACGTCCTGGGCCTGCGTGATGTCGAAGAACTTGCGGGCGGCCTTGTCGAAGCGCACTTCGAATTCGACTTGCTGGCCGTATTGCTTCTCGACCATCTTCATCGGCACCTTGCCCGGGCGGAAGCCGGACATCTTCACCGTCTTCGACAGACGCACCAGGCGTTCCTGGGTTTCCTTCTGCACTTCGGCCTTGGGAATAGCCAGGGTCACCTTGCGGTCCAGCTTGCCGAGGTTTTCAATGACGTTCGACATGGTCGTTAATCCAATCCAGAAATGTTGTTGTCAGCGCAACCGCCTGCGCACCGGCTTGCGGCACGTGCTCGCGAGCGAGGGTCTTCCGCGCAAACGGAAAACGAGGATTATCGCACGGTTTTGATTCGCTTCCGGCAGTTTTTACCCTGAGGCAGCCTTACGCTTCCTCGGGATCCATCGCTGCCGGGTCAAAAGCGCGCCCGTGACGCAGGGCGCGCAGCAGCAGCCGGGCGGGGTCCACCGCGTCGGCCAGTTCAGCCTCCAGCGGCAACGGCTCGCCCTCCACCTGGCTGGCGATCAATTCCGCACCCAGCGCTGCCCATGTGAGGCCGCGCGACGCATATGCAAGCGCCGCATAGAGCCCGGGCAGCCGCGGGAGAGTCCGCAGATGCGCACCGCGCAGCGCCCCGGCATGGGCCAGCGCCTGCGCCTCGTCCGCGACGGGGCCGATCAGAGGCAGCCGGTTGTGCGTCACTGTCCGCACGCCGACGTAGCCTGCCAGTGCGGCGGGGTCCAGGTGCGCGATGGCGTCGGCGCGGTCCGGCAGCAGCGCGGACAGGCGACCGAGATTCGCCGCGTGCACATCGGGCCGCAGCGTGAGCGGGCCCTCGTCCGCGTCATAGCTCGACCCGATGCGCACGCCGCCATCGGCCCCACGCGGCAGCAGATAACCGCCACCTGTCACCACGCAATCCGGCCAGCGGCCGAGTGCGTCGACCTGCCCTGCCGACAAATCCGTCAGTTGCCCGCGCACGCGCCGCAGCGCCAGGAACCGACCCGAAGTCAGTCGCTCGGCCTCATGAGCATTGGCCAGCACCATCACAGGCGCGCTGGCCAGCACGGTGCCGTCCGCCGCCCTTGCCTGCCAGATGCCGTCTGCCGCCTCGATCGCCGCCACACGGCAGTTGAATCTTGCATCCACCGCCGCGCCGGCCCGGGCAAGCTGCGCACGACAGATATCCGGCGGCGCCACCCAGCCACCGTGCGGAAACCACAAGCCGCCACGCGGCACGCTGGCGCCGTGGGTCGCAGCCGCCTCTTCCGGCGCCATCCAGCGCACGAACGACTCGGGGAAGCCGAGCGCCGTCAGCGCGGCGCGCTGGGCTTCGCCCTCGGCATCGCCCTCACCAATCTGCAGTACGCCACAACCATGCCAGTCGACCGGATGCCCGGATGCGCCCAGCGCCGACCACGCTCGCAGCGCATGCAGGTTGCCTGCCCGGGACAAGCGAGACAGCAGGCTGTCATCGGGCGAGATATGCGCATGCATCGCTGCCGCCCGATGCCCGGAAGTCTGTCGCGCGGGTCCGTCATGCGCGTCGAACAGCGTCACCCGCCAGCCGCGCGCCGCCAGACTTTCAGTCACGGCACAGCCGGCCAGCCCGGCACCGATCACGATGGCGTGGCGGTCCTTCCATGCGCCGGCCGCCGGCGGCGCGTGGCGCCGGTTCTTCCAAGCCGGGGCGAACCGCGCGACGGTCATGTCCCGCTTGCCGCCAAATCCCGGTGCCTTCGCCACATCAAAGCCAACCGCCTGCAGGCCGCGCCGGACGAAGCCCGCCGCCGTATAGGTCGCCAGCGTTGCATCGGGCCGCGCCAGCCGCGACAACCCGCGGAAGACCGTGTCGGACCACATGTCGGCGTTGCGCGACGGGGAAAAGCCATCCAGATAGAAGGCATCCGCACCCGCGACCAGCCGCGGCAGCATCGTCTCGATATCGCCAAACGCCAGCGTCAGCGTGACGCCGCCCGCCTCGAAGGACAGCCGGTGCATTCCCGGTAATGGATCGGGCCACTGCTGCTGCAATTCGGTCGCCAGCGGCAGCAGGACACCCAGGCCGGCGTGCAGTTGCGCCAGCCCTTCACGGGTAAACGGGTGTTTTTCGATCGAAACGAAGTGCAGGCGCCGGCAGCGCTGCGGATCGTCGCGCCAGGCCTGCCACGTGGCCAGAAAATTCAGCCCCTGGCCAAAGCCAGTTTCGACGATGACGAACTGATCGCGCCCGGACCAGTTGCCCGGCAAGCCATTGCCGCCAAGGAACACATGATGGGCCTGCGCCAGCCCCCCGCGAGCGCTGTGATAGACATCGTCGTAACGTGGCGAATACGGGGTACCGTCGTCGGACAGGATCGGCTCGGCTGGCTCGAGGGCACGCGGCATGGCGGGAATCGGATCACGGGAAAACGGCGGCGGATGGTAGCATAGCGCCCTTCGCGCCACGCGCCCGCCGACAGCGTTTTGCGGCAACGTTTGCGCACCGTCATCCCGCCTTGCCATGCTCAGTTATCGCCACGCCTTCCACGCCGGCAATCATGCCGATGTCCTCAAGCACGCCGTCGTCGTCCAGTTGCTGGAACATCTCACGCAAAAGGACAAGGCGTTCTGGTATATCGACACCCACGCCGGCGCCGGGCTCTATGCGCTCGACCATGCCTACGCACAGAAGAAGGCCGAGTTCGAGACCGGCATCGCGCGCATCTGGCAGGCCGCCGCCAGCGGCCAGGCCCTGCCGCCGCTGCTGGACGAGTATCTCGACCAGGTCCGCACCCTGAACACCGATGGCAGCCTGAAGCACTACCCCGGATCCCCGTGGCTGGCGTGGCAGATGCTGCGTGACCATGACCGGCTGCGCCTGTTCGAACTCCACAGCACCGAGATCCAGGTCCTGCGCGACAACTTTCGTGGCGCCGGCCGCAAGGTCATGCTCTACGACGGCGACGGCTTCAACGGCATCAAGGCGATCCTGCCGCCTCCGCCGCGCCGGGCCCTCGTGCTGATCGATCCGTCCTACGAGGACAAGCAAGACTACGCCCGAACCATCCAGACGCTGGAAGAAGGACTCGAGCGCTTTGCCACGGGCGTCTATGCGATCTGGTATCCGGAAGTGCAGCGCCGGGAATCGATTCAGTTGCCAGCCCAACTGAAGCGGCTGCCGCTGAAGAGCTGGCTGCACGTGTCGCTGACGGTCAAGCATCCGGTTGAGGGCGGGCTGGGCCTGCACGGCAGCGGGATGTTCATCGCCAACCCGCCGTGGAAGCTCAAGGAAACGCTTCAGGAAGCGATGCCGCTGCTGGTCGACCTGCTCGGCCAGGACGGCGGGGCGAAGTTCACGCTGGAATCGCTGGACAACTGACGCCCTAGTTTCCCCCCGCGCCCTGGTTTCCCGCCGCCTTCCCGGCGGGCTTTCCACTTGATTTTTCGGCGGGATTCCCTGCCGCCGGCCCTGCTGCCGGCAGCGGCCGCGGCCAGATCCTGGCCAGCGCGGCCTCGACGCCCAGTCCGAGCGCAATGCCGATCGTATCGGCCAGCAGATCGAGCCACGACGGCTCGCGGTCGCCTGACATCCCTTGCAGCACCTCGATCAGCGCGCCGTAGACCACCAGTCCGACGAGCACGCGCCACCTCCGCGTCGGCCAGGCGCGCAATCCCAGCACAGCCAGCACGGAAAACGCCAGCAGATGATTTGTCTTGTCCCAGCCCGTGGTCGGCAATGGCGTGGACGGCGGCAGCAGTGACAGCACCATCACGACCAGCGCGCAGAGCCAGAACAGCAAGCGGAATCGGGAAATGGTGAGAATCGGCACGCCGGTCGGTTCGGGAAGGTTGGATGGATCCAAGGCAGGATCGCACATCCGAAGACCGGACAGCGTTGGAAATGGCACTGAAACCGCGAAAATCCCTCGCTCTTGCCATCCCCCTCGCCTATAAACGCAGAGTCGTCCAAGAAAACGTCTAGATGTAAAAAAATAACGAGGGAGGCAAAAATGGAAAACTCAACAGATGCTCAGGGCGCGGAACAAACCGAGACGTTGTACGCGTGGTGCGTTCCAGCCTGGTTCAACGGCAGCGTCCTCGACCATACTTGGGTCACTTCCTACGACAACCGAACAGTGCAGCACCAATCCATCAATGACGTAAAGGGAGCCGGGGATTTCTACTGGTATTCATGGGGGTCATTCCATCCGAAGGGAGGGGTTCCCCCCGGACGCCCGGATGGCTTCATCGTCAGCAGTGGCGCTTCATTAAGCCTGGCGCGGTGCCTGTGTGATCCGAATGTTGAGTCCAAGACACATCAGGGCGCCAGGGGAACCATATTCTCTTACGGTATCGATGGCGTCTGTCACCAGTTGGCAAACCAGATCCTGTGGGCTACAACGGCAGTGAATCCCCAGGCAAAGACTGTCAATGGGGTACGCGGCTATTGGCTGAGCAACGCTGCCTATGGCACATACGGACTGCAGCACGCTGCCTGGAAAGCGAAGAAGGCGGGTTGTCAGCAAAATCAGTCTTCAACCTCTTCGGCCCTCGCAATGGCGAATGACCCTGACGATTTCGAAACTCACGCGATCGAAACACTGCGAGGCCACGCCACCGCCGAACAGATTGCCGATCTGTTGGGGCACAGGCAGCAATTTACTACCCGCCTGGCACTGAATCTGCGCCAGGCGACGTCGGCCCAGGAGTTGAACGAACAGCTCAATAGATTCTTTGCCAGGGCTGTCGAGATTCTCGGCCCCGAAAATTTCGAGCGAGTCTTCGGCACCCCTGCCGATGCGAACTTCGACCTGGTCGACCCCAAGATTTTCGAAGAGTCGCAAAAAAATCCAAATCCTTAGGCGTAGCGCCGCCGGCGCGCTCCGGCCTGAATACGTGCCCGCCTTGCGCGGGCTTTTTGATGCCTACTGCTTGCGCTTCAGCGCCGCCACCACCCGCTCGTTCAGCCCGGCGCGGTAGAGCGTGGCGCCGACCTGCACCAGCAGCGCCCTCTCCTTCCCCTGGATCGTCGGGTCGGTCAACAGCACCGCGAGTCCCGTCACCACATCATCAATTTCCAGCTCCTGGTCATCATCGAGCGCCAGGCGCTCGAATTCCCGGATTACGTCATCTGGCCCCATTTTTGTCTTGCCCTAGCAATGGAAAGTACGCAGTCTAGCGCAGCTCGCGGTCATCATTCCTCCAGGCTGGCGACTGCCTCGACAAGCGCTGCGATTTCAACCAGCGTTGAAAGTCATGCAGAGGCCCGGGAAAAATAGGCCAAGTCGATCCCGGTAAAGATCAGGCTTGCACAAGTTGCGAACCGCAACTATATTTCCTGCCTGTATCCCTGCCTATGTTCCCTGCAATACGCAGCCGACGCGAGCCAGCTCATGGACCTTATCGATATTCCTGCCACACCCCGAGAAACGACGATCCTTGAGCTCCGGGAGTTTTCCCGAAGACTGGTTCGCGAACTGGGCTTCATGCGCACGACCCTGGCCGGTAGCGATCTTGCGCCTTCGGCGGTTCACGCCGTCATCGAAATTGGCATGGCGCCGGGTATCAGTGCAAAGGACCTGGGCAACATCCTGCGATTGGACAAATCGAACACCAGCAGGCAGGTCGCGAGGCTGGAAGCCGGCGGACTCGTGAAGCGCACGGTCTCCACTGACGACGCCCGATCGTCCGAGTTGTATCTGACGCCGGCAGGACAAAAGCTCCGGAAGAAAATCGACCAGTTTGCGACGGACCAGGTATCCAACGCGCTTCGGCGCGTGGTTCCCGAGGACCAGCAAGCCCTCGTCCGCTTCCTCGCGCTTTACGCCGACGCGCTCGCGCAAGACAACGCGGTCAAGACACCCTCTGGCGGGGCCGAGGCCACGCGGATTCTGGAGGGCTACCAACCCGGCTGCATTGGCGATGTTGCAAGCCTGCACGCCCGCTTCTACTCGGAGCGCTGGGGCTTCGGCGCGTTCTTCGAGAAGAAGGTGGCGACCGAGCTAGCCGAGTTTGCCGGCGCGTTGCCAGCCGAAGGCAAGGCCCTTTGGCTCTACTCCGAAAATGGTCGCGCGCTCGCTTCCCTGGCCATCGACGGCAATAACGAAACCGGCATCGCCCATTTGCGATGGTTCATCGTGGACGATTCGCTGCGCGGCTCCGGTGTCGGACGGCAACTGATGTCGCACGCCATGCGTTTTGTCGACGAGCGATTTAGCGAGACGTATCTCTGGACGTTCAAGGGACTGGATGCCGCACGTCATTTATACGAGTCATTCGATTTTCGATTGACCAGCGAATCGGAGGGGACGCAGTGGGGAACCAAGGTCGTCGAGCAACGATTCAGTCGTCGCTCTGCCTGATTCCACCGCGGCGCCCCCAGCTGCCGTCAATGCATTAACGTATCCCGCTCACAGCGACTTCACAAATTCGATCAGTTGCTTACGATCGTCCGCAGGCATTGCCTTGAAGCGATCGCGCGCGGCGCTGCCCTGCCCGCCGTGCCAGAGAATCGCTTCCTCGATCGAACGTGCGCGGCCGTCATGCAGATAGCGTGTCTGCGGGTCGATGCTGGCCAGCAGGCCCAACCCCCACAGCGGCGCGGTACGCCATTCGGCCCCGCTTGCCTTGCCTTGCGGATAGTTGTCCGCAAGGCCGGCGCCCATGTCATGCAGCAGCAGATCCGTGTAGGGGTGGATCAGCTGGTTGCGCAACTCGGCAAATTTGTGCGCGCCGCCCGTCGTCAGGGATGCAGCATGGCAGGACGTGCAACGCGCCTGCGCGAACAACTGGCCACCGCGTGCCACGCGGTCCTGCGCGGTGCGCTCGGCCTGCTCCGCGGCGGTCACCGCGCCTGGGTTGCTGGCCAGTTGGTCGACAATGGTCGGCGCCGGCACCCCCAGATATTGCTGCCCGGCAAAGTGCCGCCGCGCAGGCACGCCCAGCAAGCTCAGGTAGTGCGTGATCAGCTTGACGTCGGTGTCGCCCAGTTCCGGGCTGTTGGCGTCCGCGGCGCGGCAGCCGCCGTCAGGCATCGCGCGCCCGCAAAAATGCTTCGGCAGCAGCGAGGTGGTCACGCCCATGTCGCCGTTGAGCGCATCGACGGTCTGTTGTTGCACCGTGGACGAGGTGGCCTTCCATCCGAAGCGCCCCACGCGCGGGATCGTGGGGTTGTGCGCATCCGGCACGATCTGCAGGCGACCTGCGGTGCCATCCGGGTCTGATGCGCTGGCCCGCGCCAATGCAGCCAGAGCCGACTCCGGCACCGCTTCCAGCAACCCCATGCCGACGAGGTGCGGGGATGCGCGCACCGACATGCGCTCCGGCATCGGCAAGCTGTTTCCGTTGACGTCCGTCAGCGCATAGATCGGCGTCTGCAGGGTGTAAGCCGTGCCATCCGGGTACTTGCCATCCGTGTTCCGGTATCCCGTGACCTTGAGCACGCCGTTGCGGCCGTCATAGGTCTTGCCGGCATCGGTGACCAGCCCCTGCCAGATCCGCCCGCCAAACCGGCGGTCAACGGTCACGCCGCCACTGGCATCGGCATCGCCCGTCAGCACCACCATATTGGCGAGCGGCGTGTTCAGGGCCGGGCTGCTCTTGCCATTGTTCGTGTGACACTGGATGCAGGCGGCCTCCTGGAACTTCGGACCCGCCCGGCCGGCCAGCGTGTTGAACAGCGTCGGGTTGCCCGCTTCCACGTGGGCGCCGGTCAGGAACGACGAGTGAAACAAGCGGCGGCCTTCCACAAACGGCTGAATATTCCGGCCGGCGATATTGGGCGACACCTGCAGCAACTGCATCTCGGGCTCGTTGGAGGTGTCCTCGTGCAGCGTCATCATCGCGCCACCAGCAAGGGCCTCGGACGGCAGCAGCTTCGTATCCCACGGAATCGCGGCCGCATCGCAACACCCGCCGCGGAACCACGGCTGCACGCCGGTCGTACCGACCTTGTAGGTGATGACGTCGGCGTAGTAGTTGAAGCGACCCAGCGCGTTCCCCTGCTTGCCTGCCAGGAAGATGCCGAGTTCGAACTCGACCAGGTCGCCAGCCCTGAGCCCGCGATTCAGGCGAGGCAGCGTCGTGATCTGCTTGACGAGCACGAATTCCCCGTCCTGCGGCGGCACGTTGAGATCGGTGTCGTAGTTGCTGTCCGGGTCTTCGCCCAGACTGCCGTAGTTGGCGATCGGCGTCTTCAGGTCCTGGCCGTCGCGCAGCATGCCGACCGGCAAGCGCTTCATGCCACCGTTATCGCCGTAGAGCGCCACGGCGGTCGGCCCGGCCGGATCGCCATCGCGACGTCCGATAAACCCGAAGCGGAAATTGGTGCCATACATCCACCATTGCGGCTTGACGACCAGCGTCAGTATCCGGTCCGCCGCATTGGAGGGCGAAGCATTCTCGTAGATCGTAATCTCGTGCGTTCGCCGTTCGAAATAGTGAGGAGCGAATATGCCGTACAGATCCCCACCGACATTCGTACCGGTTTCCGACTGCTCGCGGGCATGCCGGTCGCGAACGCGTCCACCGACGCGCGTCACCATCGTGCCGTCCGGTAGCGTGTATTGGGTCGACGGCTCGATCTCCGACCAACTCAGCGGCGCATACTCGCCGGGCGTCTGCGGAGCACCGCCCCCCGGTGGGCCGGCATCTCCGCCCGGACGATCGCCACCACCTCCACCGCACGCGGCAAGGACGCATAGCGCGACCATATTTCCCAACACGGCGCCCCGGCAGCGCCTAAATCGCCGGATGAATTTCCCTGAAAAATTCAACACGATATTGACCCATTTTTTATGCAGCGTTTATTTTTGGTTTATCCATTTGAAATCAGGGCGCGCGATGCTTTTCCGCATTGACGCGCGCACGCTGATTCAGGCACGGCCATCGGAATGCCGCGACTGCAGGATGGCGCCCTTCTCTCTGTGGAGATCGGGCGGTCAGTCTTTTTATGGTGCGGGAAGATAATCGATTTGCTCGCGCGCGGGAGCCAGCGATTATTGGACGCAGCGTTCGGAAATCCTGAACGATGGTGGTGACTCGTCTTGCACAGCGTGGAGAGCGGCAACCTGGTCCGCTATCACTCATTCATGCGGCCGCGTGAATACGCTCAACTATTGATAAGTTGTGGCGCATTCCCCACGGACGCCATGACCTGCCTTTTTCATTTAACTCGGATCTGATAAAAGGCGGCCGCCCCGGAGAGCGGACCGCCTTTCCGGTCAGAACCCCACCGCCTGCCCATCGCGCCGCGAATCGGACGCGGCGACATAGCCGTGCGGCGCCTTGTAGATCAGTTGCGCGGAGCCGAATTCCAGGCTGTCGCGCGGCGCCACTTCCACGCGGTGACCGCGCTCGCGCAGCGTTGCCACCACGTCCGGAGGCAGGTGCGCCTCCACGTTGACCACAGGGCCGGCTTCCACGCGGAAGCGCGGGGCATCGCTCATGGCCTGCGGGTTTTGTCCGAAAGCCGCCAGCCGCGCCATCATCTGCACATGGCCCTGCGCCTGCATGGACCCGCCCATTACGCCGAAGGCCATCACCGGCGCGCCATTGCGCGTGACAAAGCCCGGGATGATCGTATGCATCGGCTGCTTGCCCGGCGCCACGCAATTGGCATGACCCGGCTTCAGGTTGAAGCCTTCGCCACGGTTATGCAGCGAGATACCGGTGCCCGGCACTACCACGCCCGAGCCAAAGCCACGATAGTTGGACTGGATGAACGACACCATCGACCCCGCCGCGTCGGCAGCCGCCAGGTACACGGTGCCGCCGGTCTTCGGCGTACCGGCCGATGGCGTGCCTGCGCGCTTGAGGTCGATCAACGCGGCACGCTCGGCCAGGTAAGCCGGATCGAGGAACGCGGCGGGCGCATGCTGCATCGTCGCCGGGTCCGCTACGTGCCGGTGCAGATCGGCAAAGGCCAGCTTCATGGCCTCGATGCTCACGTGATAGAAGTCCGGGCTGTCTACGCCCATGCCCTCGAGGTCGAAGCGATCCAGGATGCCCAGGCCAATCAGCGCGGCAATGCCCTGGCCGTTCGGCGGGATCTCGTGCAGCGTGTAGCCACGGAAATCCTGCTGGATCGGTTCCACCCACGACGGCGTGTGCGTGGCCAGATCGTCGCCACGGATGGCACCGCCGGTTTCCTCCGCGAATGCCACGATGCGCGCGGCCAGTTCGCCCTTGTAGAAGCTCTCGCCGTCGCTCTCGGCGATCTTCTTCAGCGTGGCCGCCTGCGCCGGAAAACTCCACCGCTCGCCAGCTTGCGGCGCGCGGCCATCGCGCAGGAAAGCCTGGGCAAAGCCCGGTTGATCGCGCAGCACCGGCACCTGAGCGGCCCACTGGCGGGCGATCTGCGGCGACACTGCAAAGCCTTGCTCCGCGTACTCGATCGCCGGCGCAAACAGCCGCGCAAACGGCAACTTGCCGAAGCGTGCCGACAACGCCTTCCAGCCCACCACCTGGCCCGGCACGGTCACCGTATCCCAGCCTACGGACGGCATGCGCTCGCGGCCCGCGAAGTATTCCGGCGTCCAGCGTGCCGGCGCGCGGCCGCTGGAGTTCAGCCCGTAGAGCCGCCCTTCATGCCAGACCAGCGCGAACATGTCCCCGCCGATGCCGTTCATGACGGGCTCCACCACTGTCAGCGCAATGGCACTGGCAATGGCGCTGTCGATGGCGTTGCCACCTTCGTACAACATGCGCAGGCCAGCCTGTGCGGCCAGCGGCTGGCTGGTGCTGACGGCGTTGGCGGCCAGCAGCGGCATTTTCTGGGAGGGATACGGGAAGGACCAGTCGAAGGGCAACATGGGCAAGATCGGTTCGGAAAAAGTGAAGTGGCGCCCCGGACGGCGCCACGGGATTGCGATATGCCGCTTATTGCAGGGCCACGCCGGATTGTTTGACGAGCTTCTCGGTGCGCGGAATCTCCGCGTTGATCATGGCGGTGAAATCGCCGACGCTGCCGCCGCGCGGCTCGGCACCGGTAACGGCCAGCTTCTCGCGGAAGTCCGGCGTGGTCAGCAGCTTGTTGATCGACACATTGAGCTTGTTGACCACATCGGCCGGCGTGCCCTTGGGCGCGACGATGCCATACCACGGGGCGATATCGAAACCTGCATAGCCTTGCTCGGCGATGGTCGGGATCTCGGGCGCCTGCGGCGAACGCTTCGCGGTGGACATGCCCAGCGCGCGCAGCTTGCCGGACTTCACAAACGGCAGACCGGTCATGATGGTGTCGAAGTACATCGACACCTGGCCCGACAGCAGCGCGGGAATCGCTTCGCCAGCGCCCTTGTATGGCACGTGAACGATGTCGATGCCCGCCACGGCCTTCAGCATTTCACCGGCGATATGCGACGTGGTGCCCGTGCCGAACGATGCATAGCTCAGCTTGCCCGGATTGGCCTTGGCATAGGCCACCATCTCCGGCAGCGTCTTGAACGGCAGTGACGGGCTGGAAAGCAGGATGTTCGGCGTGATCGCCACCACCGCAACCTTCTCGAACGCGTCCGGATCGTAGCTCAGCTTCTTGTACAGGAACCGGTTGGTCACCATCGACGCCGGCCCGGACATCAGCAGCGTATAGCCATCGCCCGGCGCCCGCGCGGCGGCTTCACTGCCGATCATGGCGGCCGCGCCGGGGCGGTTTTCCACCACGAAGCTCTGGCCGAACTCCTTGCCCAGACCCGCGCCCAGCTGACGCGTGATCAGATCGGTGGCGGAGCCCGCCTGGAATGGCACCACGATGCGCACCGGCTGCGTGGGCCAGTCGCGCGGACCTTGCGCCGACGCCAGCGACGACGCGGCTAGCATGGTGATGGAAAGTAGTGCCCGGAAAGAAGAGAAACGCATGTCTGTACCCTCGTTGTTTCGAATGATGGCCAGCCCCGCTGACTGCCGGGAATGGCCCTCTTTCGTCCGCAATATGCGTGCCACTGGCATTGCGGCGTCTTCGACGCGAACCCCTTCCGCCCCCTTCGATACCGCGAAGTTTGCGTGGATGACGCACCGGATTGGTTATGGTGTGGCCGGTGCGTGCGGGGCCGGTCGTGTCTCCTGGTGCCGGAGCACCGTCAAGGTGCCCGGCAATCTCCTGGTGGTTGCGTGTAGCGTGGCCCGCTTATTCGGCCAGCGCCTGCGCCAGCACGGCCAGTGCGGCGTCGAACTGGGCTTGCGGAACCGTCAGCGGATAGAGGAAGCGGATCACGTTGCCGTGGGTGCCGCAGGTCAGCAGCACCAGCCCGGCTTCCAGCGCGCGGCTCTGCACGCGCTTCGCGTGGTCGGCACTGGGCGCCCCGGTGGCGGGATCACGGAATTCGGCCGCGATCATCGACCCCAGGCCACGGACTTCGGCCAGCGCGGGACACTGCTTGCGCAGGCCATCCAGGTGTTGCCGCAGTTGCGCGCCCAGCGCCTCGGCGCGTTCGCACAGTTGCTCTTCGGCGATGGTGTCGATGACGGCGTGCGCGGCCGCCACGGCCAGCGGGTTGCCGGCATACGTGCCGCCCAGGCCGCCCGGCAGCGGCGCGTCCATGATCGCGGCGCGGCCGCACACCGCGGACAGCGGCATGCCGCCGGCCAGGCTCTTGGCCATCGTGATCAGGTCGACTTCCACGTCGTAGTGCGACATCGCGAACAGCTTGCCGGTGCGGCCGAATCCGGTCTGCACTTCATCGGCGATCATCACGATGCCGTGCTTGTCGCAGATGGCGCGCAGGCCGCGCATGAAGTCCGCCGGCGCGGGCTGGAAGCCGCCCTCGCCCTGCACCGGCTCGACGATGATCGCGGCCACGCGTTGCGGGTCGATATCGGACTTGAACAGGTTGTCCAGCGCGTACAGCGCCTGTTCGGTGGTGACGCCGTGCGACGCGCTCGGGAACGGCGCGTGATAGATGTCCGACGGGAACGGACCGAAGCCCACCTTGTACGGCACCACCTTGCCCGTCAGCGCCATGCCCAGCAGCGTGCGGCCATGGAACGCGCCCGAGAACGCGATCACGCCGGCGCGGCCGGTATGGGCGCGCGCGATCTTAATGGCGTTCTCCACGGCCTCCGCGCCCGTCGTGAACAGCGCGGTCTTGTTCAGGCCCTTGATGGGCACCAGCCCGTTGATGCGCTCCGCCAGCGACACATAGCTCTGGTACGGCACCACCTGGTAGCAGGTGTGGGTAAAGCGTTCGAGCTGCGCCGCGATGGCCTGCATGATGCGCGGGTGGCGATGGCCGGTGTTGAGCACGGCGATGCCGGCGGCGAAGTCGGTATAGGCACGGCCTTCCACATCCCACAGCGTCGCGTTTTCGGCCCGGTCCGCGTAGAAGTCGCACATCACGCCGACACCGCGTGGCGTGGCAAGGGAACGGCGTTGATTCAGTTCGATGTTTTTCATGATCATGGAGCGGTGATGGCAGGTCGGCGCCTGGACGACACGACGTACGGACGACTCGCTGGCGATTGCACAGCGATGTCGTGCATTTCAATCAGATTTGGCCCTACAATCCAGCGCCACTTTCATAAATCCAATGGTGCCAATTGAAGTCGATCTGCGGTGACCTCCTGCTCCAGCGCCTGGGCCCCGAGGGGCTCGGGGCCTTCGGCAAGCCCCTGAACCGGGGGCTCTACGAGTGCATTCGCGGCGCCATCCTCGATGGCAGCCTGCCACGGGCCACGCGGCTGCCGCCGCAGCGCGACCTGGCCGCCGAACTCGGGCTGTCGCGCAATACGGTGATGTACGCGTATGAACAGCTACTGGCCGAAGGCTACCTGCGCGCCCGCACGGGCAGTGGCACCTTTGTGGCCGACACGGCACCGGAAAGCTATCTGAACGCCACAGCGGCAGCGATCACCGACGCGGGCCCGCGGGCGATGCCCGGCCTTTCGCCACGCGGCCAGCAACTGCTGGCCAATGCGTCGGCCTCGCCCACGCAATGGGGCGCCTTCATGCCGGGCGTGCCGGATCTGCGGCGGTTTCCGCATCGGCGCTATGCCCAGATCTCCGCACGCCTCTGGCGCCAGCCGCCACCGGAATGGCTCAGCTATGGCCACGGCGGCGGCCTGCCCGCCTTGCGCGAGGCCGTGGCGGCACATCTGCGCGTGGCGCGGTCGGTGCGGTGCGATGCCGAACAGGTGCTGATCACCGAGGGCATCCACCAGGCCATCGACCTGGTGGTCCGCCTGCTGGGGTCGACCGGCGATCAGGCATGGGTGGAAGAACCGAGCTACTGGGGCATTCGCGGCGTGCTGCAAGTCAGCGATATCGGCATGGTGCCGATGCCCGTGGACGATGAAGGGCTGACGCTGCCGGAGGCCGACGCGGGCCGCCTGTCCGGACGAACGGAGCCGGCGCCGCGCTTCATCTTCGTCACGCCGTCGCACCAGTATCCGTTGGGTGCGGTGATGAGCCTGAAGCGCCGGCGTGCGCTGCTGGAGTTCGCGCGCCAGCACGGCAGCTGGATCGTCGAGGACGACTACGACAGCGAGTTCCGCTTTTCCGGGCAGCCGATTCCGTCGCTGCAAGGGATGGAAGCCGACGCGCCCGTCATCTACATCGGCACGTTCAGCAAGACGCTGTATCCGGGCTTGCGCATGGGCTACCTCGTGCTGCCACGCGAGCTGGCCGGCGCGTTCCAGACCGCCCATGCCGAGCTCTATCGCGCGGGCCATCTGATGACGCAGGCCACCGTCGCCGAGTTCATGCAGGCCGGCGACTATGCCGCGCATATCCGCCGCATGCGGCCGCTCTACGCGCGGCGGCGGGCCGTGCTGGCCGCGCTGATCGAGCGCTACCTGGGGCCCGGCGCGCTGAATGCGCAAGGCAGCAATGCCGGATTGCATCTGGTGCTGCGCCTGCCCGACGATGCCGACGACGTGGCAATCACTGCAGCCGCGCGCGCAAAGGGCATCATGGTGCGGCCGCTGTCGCGGTACTACCTGGGCACGCCGGCGCAGAGGGGACTTCTGCTCGGGTACGCATGCGTGCCCGAGGAAGACATCGGCCCGGCGTTCGATGTGTTGCTGGGATGCCTGGGGGAATGCGGCCACGCTGCGCACGTAGCGCGCATCGGCTGATCATGCTCGTACGGCCGCCATCGGGCTTCCCCGACACCGGCCCGGGAAGAAACCGTTACTCCGGCTGAATGCCGGCGTCCTGGATGATCTTCGACCAGCGACTGGCCTCCCCCTCGAAAAACTTCTTGTGCCCGGCCGGCGAGAGCCGGTCGTCGCCGACCACCATCACGCCGAGCGCTTCTTCACGCTGGATAAGCGCCGGATCCTTCAGTGCCGCCCGGAGGGCCGTGTTGATCTTTGCCAGCACGGCCGGCGGGGTCCCGCGCGGCGCGTAGAGACCGTGCCAGACGGTGAAGTTGAATCCCGTCAGCCCCGCTTCGTTGAGGGTTGGAATGCTTGCCAGCGCCGGCACCGGCGAGCGCTGGGCACTCGTCACGCCGTAGGCTTTCACCTTCTTGGCCTCGATCTGGGGCGTGCTGTTCGTGGCTTGCTCGCACATCAGGTCGACCTGGCCACCCATGATGTCGGACATGGCGGGGGCCGTCCCCTTGTACGGCACAAAAGTCATGTTGCTCTTGAACGCGCTTTGCAGCATGAGGCCACAAAGATGGGATGCCGATCCCACGCCGGCATTGGCGAGGTTCAGCTTCCCGCCGTTCTCCGCAATGAATTTGCGGAGGTCCGGCAGCGCGTTCGGCGGAAGGCTGGGCCTGCCGATCAGGGTCGAAGGCGCCTCGTTGACCAGGCCGAGAAATTCCAGGTCGGCAGTCTTGTAGCCGAGTTTCTTGTAGAGCGACGGGGCCGTCGCCAATCCGATGTGGTGTACCAGCAGCGTGTACCCATCCGGCGCGGCCCGGGCAACACGCGCCGTTCCGATCGTCCCGCCAGCGCCGGCCGTGTTCTCCACCACAACGGTCTGCCCCAGGGTCTTGCGCATGGCCTCCGCGACATCACGCGCGATCTTGTCGCTCGGGCCACCGGCCACGAACGGGACAACCAATGTGACCGGCTTCTCCGGGTACTCCGCACTCGCCGAACCCGAAGCACAGAATGTCCCGGCCGCAATACAAAGCGTGACCGCACAGGATGCTGCTTGCTTGTTCAACATGGTTGTCTCCGTTGTGGTTTTTGACGTTCGCCAGCCTCAGGCCGACATCTCTTGCATCACGCTGTAGAGATCGGCCTTGCCCTCGAAGCCGATGCCCGGCAGGTCCGGCATGGTCAGGTAGCCCTTTTCGACCTTGACGCCATCGGGGAAGCCACCGAACGGCTGGAAGAGGTCGGGGTAGCTCTCGTTGCCACCCAGGCCCAGGCCCGCGGCGATGTTCAGGGACATCTGATGGCCGCCGTGCGGAATGCACCGGCTTGCCGACCAGCCGTGCTGCTTCAGCATGTCGAGCGTGCGCAGGTATTCCACCAGGCCGTAGCTCAGCGCGCAGTCGAACTGCAGCCAGTCGCGGTCGGGGCGCATGCCGCCGTAGCGGATCAGGTTGCGCGCGTCCTGCATCGAGAACAGGTCCTCGCCGGTCGCCATCGGCTTGTCGTAGTAGTTGCGCAGCGTCGCCTGAAGCTCGAAGTCCAGTGGGTCGCCCGGCTCCTCGTACCAGAACAGGTCGTATTGCGACAGCGCCTTGGCGTACTGGATCGCGGTATCGAGATCGAAGCGACCGTTCGCGTCGACCGCCAGCTTCTGGCCATCTTGCAGCACGCTGAGGATGGCGTCGATACGGCGCAGATCCTCGTCCAGCGACGCCCCGCCGATCTTCTTCTTGACGACGGTGTAGCCACGATCGATGTAGCTGCGCATTTCGTCCTTGAGTTTGCTGTAGTCCTGGCCGGGGTAGTAGTAGCCGCCGGCCGCGTACACGAAAACCTTGCGATCGGGCGTGCCATTCCCGTAGCGATCCGCCAGCAACTGGAAGAGTGGCTTGCCTTCGATCTTGGCCACGGCATCCCAGACCGCCATGTCGATCGTGCCAATCGCCACGGAACGCTCGCCGTGGCCGCCCGGCTTCTCGTTCTTGAACATGGTGTCCCAGATCTTGTGGGGATCGAGGTTATTTCCGGTGGCGTCGAGCAGTGACTCGGGATCAGCTTCCATCAGGCGCGGGATGAAACGTTCGCGCATCAGCTTGCCCTGGCCGTAGCGCCCGTTCGAGTTAAAGCCGTAGCCGACGACGGGCTTGCCATCCCGGATCACGTCCGTGATCACCGCCACGAGGCTCAGCGTCATCTTGCTGAAGTCAATATAGGCATTCCGGATGGGCGAGCTGATCGGAAAAGTCTTTTCGCGAATCTCGACGATTCTCATGGTGTGTCTCCTGATGCACCGGCGCGGCGATGCGTGAGCTGTGGGAATCGGTAGATTAGGCGCAGGACCTTGAACTAAAATGAACCCAAATTCACAAGATAATTCACTTAAAGTGAAAACTGACCTCGCGTCCGAATTGGAGTTCTTCGTGCTGGTGGCCCGGCTCGGCAGCCTGTCGGCTGCGGCGCGCGAGCTCGACCTGACGCCGCCCGCGGCCACCAAGCGGCTGGCGCTCATGGAGGCCCGGCTGCGGGTGCGGCTCGTCAATCGCACGACGCGCAGCATCAGCCTGACCAACGAAGGCGAGACCTATCTGGCCTATGCGACGAGGATCCTCGCGGATCTACGTGAAATGGAGGACGCCGTATCGAGCAGCGGCGCGGCGCCACATGGCCTCCTGCGCGTCAATGCCACGCTGGGTTTCGGCCGCACCGTCATCGCCCCGCTGGTTTCGGATTTTTCCAGGCGATATCCGAACGTCGAAGTGCAACTGGAGGTCACGGACAAACCGGTGGATCTCGTCGAGAGTGGCTACGACCTCTCGATCCGGTTCGGCACGTTACCCGACAAGCGCCTGAGCGCCAGGCGTGTCATGTCGAACCGTCGCTTCCTCTGCGCGTCCCCGGTCTACCTCGACAAGTCTGGAACGCCGACAACGCTCGCTGACCTGGCGGATCATCGCTGCATCATTCACCGGCAGAACGACAGCGCCCACGGCGTGTGGCGATTCGTTCACCAGGGGCAAACGGAAGTGGTGAAAGTTGACGGCGCGCTGTCCAGCAACGACGGCGACATCGTCCTAGGCTGGGCGCTCGATGGCCACGGAATCCTAATCCGGTCGGAATGGGATCTGGCCAAGTATCTGGAAAGCGGACGGCTGAGGGTGGTCTTGCCAGACTTCACGCTGCCGTCCGCCGATCTCTTCGTCTACTACCCCCAACGCCGGAATCAGACGGCGCGCACAAGGGCCTTTATCGACTTTCTGGTCGAGAAGTTCCAGAAGCCTGCGGCGGGGACCGGAAAGAAGGGAGCGTAGCGGCGCTTCACTGCCCTTACCTGGAGCAACGCCATTGCTCCTAAGGCGCGACGGCGTCGCCGCCACGCTCGCTGGACTCCACAATCGCCTCCAGCAGCCTGATGTTGTCCACCAGCTCGCCGGCCGTGAACGGGTAGGTCCCGCTGCCTGCCACCGCGTCGGCCCAGGCCTCGAAGTTGGCCAGCACCGCATCGGTCGCCTCATACAGGCGTTCCGTGCGAGGTACGCCAGTGCCACCGCAATGCGTCAGGCGAGTGGGCAGACCCTGATCGACATTCCCTTCGGACACGATTTCCACCCAGCCTTTGTCACCGAACACCGCGATGCGGCCATGGAACGGCGTGACCGAGAGGAGGCTGATCGTGGCCTGCACACGCGAAGCGAAAGTGATGGTGGCGGTGGTGAAATCGCGCACGGGCTCGGGGAAGATCAGGGACTCGGTGCGCGCGCGCACGCTGCTGGCACCGCCGGCCAGCGCGACGAAGATGTCGGTGATGTGGATGCCGACCGCCGTCATCATGCCGGCCGGCGCATGCTTCGAGTCCAGGCGCCAGTTCGACGGATCGAGCTTGCGGAACAGATCGTGGCTGACATTGGCCTCCATATGCAGCAGGCGCCCAAGTTGGCCAGCGCGCACCATCCGCATCAATTCGGCGATGGCGGGCTCGAAGCGGCGCTCGTGCCCCACTCCCAGCACCTTGCGCTGGCGCGCACAGGCCTCGACAATCCGCTGCGCGCCGGCCGTGGTCATGGCCAGCGGCTTTTCGCAGAAGACCTCCTTGCCAGCCTCCAGCGCCGAGAGCACCTGTTGCTCGTGCAATGCATGCGGGGTGGCGAGGATAACGCCGTCGATATCGGCCCGTCCGAGCACTTCCGCCAGATCGGCGGCGAGTTCCACGCCTGACTCGCGCGTGAACGTCCGGGCTTCCTCCGTCGCCATCGGGTCCACGGCCACGATCACCTTGAATTTCGCACTCTTGCTCAACGTGCGGATGATCTGCTTGCCCCACCATCCCAAACCGGCTACCGCAACTCTCACGATCTCCCTCCTTTGCGTGGATCCGTCAATCCACTAGCGGCGCGGCGATGAACGCCCCGCCCTGCTCCGCATGCGCCACGGTGCCGTCGTAGTCGACCTGGTGCCTGGCGATGCGCAGATCGCCCAGCTCGCGCTTGACGCGCAGATGCTCGGGATGGGTCGCGTAGGCCTCCAGGGCGCTGTGCGACTCGAACTCCGAGTACAGGACGACGTCGCAGGCGTAGTCGACGCGACTCGAATCGACGCCGATCTCCAGGTGCCGCAAGCCGGGAATCCGGCCGCGCAACCCCTCGAAAGCGCCCTTGAGCCGCGCGATGGCATCGCGCTTCGCGCCCTCGCTGTCTCCGCGCAGGTTCCACATCACGATATGTTTGACGATGGGCAAAATGGCCTCCCTGGCTGACGCTGCCTGACGTGGTGTTGGTGAGAGAAACCGGCTTACGCCGCAGGGAATCCGGCGCGTTGCGGCCACATGTTGCTGAACGCATGAACCGAACTGGTCGCATAGACGCCCGCCACCGTGAACGGCTCTTCGGCCTGCCAGCGGCGCGCCGCCTCGATCGACGGAAAGTCGATCACCAGCAGGCTGCCGACCATGGTCTCGCCGTCCTCGGCCAGCAGCGGGCCGGCAAAAGCGATCTGGTTCTCCACCGCGCGCAGGTAGGCCTTGTGGTCGGGCCGCACGCGCAGGCGCAAGTCGCCAACGCCGGGCTTGTCGATCAGATGGAATACGTAAAGCATGGCACTGCCTCCTTACTGGTTTGCCGTTGCCGGTTGGGCGGGATTGAGCACGAAGTCGAAATCGAGCGTGTAGAAGGGGTTGTCTGACCGGGTGCCGTCTGGCGCCGTGCCAGAGTCGTGGCGCACCCAGTCGGCCACCAGCGACGAACGCACCCCGAACACGGTGTCGGAGTCCAGATAGGTGTCGCCGTCACGAAACACATGCGTGACCAGCGTCTCGTATCCGGGGGCCGAAATCATGAAATGCAGGTGCGCGGGGCGCCATGGATGCCGCCCCATGGCTTCGAGCATGCGTCCGACCGGGCCGTCGTGTGGAATCGGATAGCACTCGGCGACGATGGTCTTGAAGTGATAGTGTCCGGACGCGTCGGCGTGCAACGTGCCGCGTCCCTGGGCGCTCGTGCGCCCGGCCTTCTGCACATCGTAGAAGCCCTCGGCATCGGCTTGCCAGACTTCCAGCTTGGCGCCCGGCACCGCCTCGCCCGTGATGCTCCGGACATTGCCGCTGACATAGCAGGGCTCTCCCGCCATGCCGTTGCCGACGTCGGCGCCGAGCGCGTAGTCGGGCGCGTCGTCGACGTAGAACGGGCCGAACACCGTGGCCTCCGTGCAGCCCTGGGGCTTGCGATGGTTCTGCGCGGTCACCAGCGTCGACAGGCCCAGCGTATCCGACAGCAGGATGAACTCCTGCCGGCTCGGGTTGCAGGTATGGCCGACGTCCGTCAGAAACTGGATACCGGCGGCCCACTCCTCCTCGGTCAGCCTGACCTCCCTGGCGAACGCGTGCAGGTGCTGGATCAGGCTGGTCATGACCGTCTTCAAGCGGCGATCCGTCATGTCGGCATTGCGTGCCAGCACCGCCTGGGTAATGGTCTCTTCATTGAGATTTCGCATGGTGTTCCTTTCTTGTTGCCTTTCTTGGCCGTATGAGGCCTCTACGCTTTTGCGCCGTCTTCCCAGCGCGGGCAAGCGCGCTTGTCGACCGGCACGTCGAGCGGCTGATAGTTGGTCTTGTCGATCACGGCGGCCGGCAGCACGATGTCCTGCTTCACCGGCAGCCCGCGCAGCTTGCGGATCGCCGCCATGGTGCCGAGGCAGCCCTGGGCGAAGCCGTTGTAGTCGCCGGTCGCCAGCATGGTGCCGGCCTTGATTGCGTCGATCGCTTCCTTGGTGCCGTTGATGCCGGAGACCAGGGCCTTGCGATTAGCCCCCTGCAGCGCCTCGATGGCGCCGATGGCCATGGCGTCGTTGGCGGCGAACACGGCATCGATCTGCGGGTAGGACTGCATCAGGTTCTCCATCACCTGCAGGGCCTGCAGGCGCTGGTAGTTCGCGGGTTGCGTGGCCACCAGCCTGACCGCCGGGAAGGCCTTCAGCGCGTCTTGCACGCCGCGCACGCGGTCGGTATTGGTCAGCGATCCCTTGACGCCTTCCAGCAGCACCACATTGCCCTTGCCGCCCATGGACTTGAACAGATGCGTGGCGGTCTTCAGGCCGAGTTCGTAGTCGCTGGCGCCGACGAAGGACACAAAGGTGCCCACATCGCTGCGATCCGTGACGTTGACCACCGGGATGTTCGCCGCGTTGATCTTCTTCACCCCCGGCGCCATGGCCTTGTAGTCCACCGGCACGAAAACCACCGCATCCGGCTTCTTGACGATGACGTCCTCGATCTGGCTCATCTGCTCGGGAATGCTGTCCGGCTTGGTCGGGATGTAGTGCGTGACCTTGGCGTTCATGCTCTTTGCCGCCGCATCCGCGCCCTGGCGCAGTACCTGGAAATATGGGTTGGTCTGGTTCTTGGTAAAGACGGCGATCTTCTCGCCGTCGGCATGGGCGGCTGGCGTGGCCAGCAACCCGAGTGCCAGCATGGCGGCGAACGGCTTCAGCTTGTGCGATTGCATAGGGTGTCTCCTTGGTTTTCGAATAGCGCCGGCATGTGGTCTGCCGGCGTTGCTGCAATTTCGCTTACCTGGTACCCAGCCGGCGCCGCGACAGGGTGTCCAGGAAGACAGCAAGCACGACGATGACCCCGGTCACCAGCGGCTGCCAGTTGGCGCTGACGGTGAGCAGGTTCATGCCATTGAGCAACAGCGTCAGGATGATGGCGCCCACCAGCGTGCCGGAAACCCGGCCCACGCCACCGAACAGCGACGTGCCGCCGATCAGTACCGCGGCGATCGCCGGCAAGGTCAGCGTCTCGCCGATATCGCCCTCGGCCGAGTTCAGGCGCGCCAGGAACACCAGGCTGGCCAGCCCGGCCATGGCGCCGCTCACCACATAGACCATCACCAGCCGGCGCGCCACCGGCACGCCGGACAACCTGGCGGCGACGGGATTGGCGCCGATGGCGTAGATCTCCTGCCCGTAGGTGGTCTTCTGCGAGATCGCCGTGCCGGCCACCAGGAAGGCCAGCATCAGGAAGACCGGAATCGGTACGCCCCACAGATAGCCGCTGCCGACCGCGCGGAACGCCGGCGCGAAGCCGTGGATGGTGTCCCCGGCCATGAACCAGTAGGTCAGGCCGTGCAACACCCAGAGCATCCCGTAGGTGGCGATAAAGGGCGGGATGCGCAGCGCCGCCACCAGCAGGCCGTTGCCCAGGCCGATCAGCACGCCGCTGCCCAGGCCAACCCCTACCCCAAGCATCGTCGAGCCGGTGGCCTTCATCACGCTCGCCGCCAGGCAGGCGGACATCGCGACATTGGCCCCCACTGACAGGTCGAGACCGCCGGTCAGGATCACCAGCGTCAGTCCGGAGGCCAGCAGGAACAACAAGCTGGCCTGGCGCAGCACATTGAGCAGGTTGCCGAGCGTCAGGAAGGCGTCCGACGCCACCGCCAGCGCCACGCAGAGCAGGCCGAGCGCGAATACGCGGTAAGCGAAGGAGCGGGCGTCAGCCGACAGCGGCGCCCGGGCGATGACGGTATTCATGCTTTCCCCTTGAAGGACTCGATCAGCAGCACGACCAGCACCAGCAGGCCGATGGCCGCCACCTGGATCGACGATTGCACGCCGACCAGGTTCAGGCCGTTGCGCAGCACGCCCACCGCCAGCACGCCCAGCACCGTGCCCGGCAGCCAGCCGTTGCCGCGATCGAAGGTGGTGCCACCCACGGCCACCGCGGCGATGGCATCGAACTCCAGCCCGATGGCCGCCGTGGGATGACCGGCGTTCATGCGCGCGGTCATCAGCAGCGCGGCCACGCCCGCCATCACGCCGCCCAGTGCGTACACCGCGATCAGCCAGCGGTTGACGCGCACGCCGGCAAACTTGAGCGCTTCGCGATTGCCGCCGAGGGCGAACACATTGATGCCGAAGCGCGTGCGGTAAAGCAGCCAGTGGAACAGGCCGTAGAACGCGCCGGCGATCCAGATCGGCAACGGGATACCGAGCCACTCACCCGAGTAGAGCAGCGGAATGGTGTCGCCGATGCCCACCACGCTCTGGCCGTCCGTGACCGCCAGCGACAGCCCCTGCGCCACGCCCATCGTGCCGAGGGTGGCGACGAAGGGCGGAATCCCCAGGCCCGCCACCAGCGCGCCATTGAGCAGGCCGAACAGCAGCCCGACGCCAAGCGCCGCCAGCACCGCCAGCCACAGCGAGCCGGTTGCCACCATCACCATGGCCAGCGCCACGCCGCACAGCGTGAGGACGGCGCCCATCGACAGGTCCAACCCTTCCGTCATGATGATCAGCGTCATGGGCAAGGCGATCAGCAGCAGGATGGTGGACTGCGTGCCGACGTTGAGCAGGTTGGCCGTGCTCAGGAAGCCATCGCCGCCAATGGCGAAGGCGAGCGTCAGCAACAGCAGGACCCAGACCGATCCGGGCAGCTTGCCGAGTGCCGGCGCCATCGGCAGTGCCACGGCGCGCGGGAGGGCGCGGGTATCAGGCATATCAGGCATCGTTCATCCCCAGTTGCAAAATGCTTTCCTCGGTCATGTCGCCATGCGCAAGCTCGCCGGCGATGCGGCCTTCGCGCATGACATAGGTGCGGTCGCAGACGTTGATGATCTCCGGCAGCTCGGAGCTGATCAGCAGCACCGCGGCGCCCTCCTTCACCAGCCCGTCGATCAGCGCGAAGATCTCGGCCTTGGCGCCCACGTCGATGCCGCGGGTCGGCTCGTCGAAGATGAACAGCCTGGATTCGGCGATCAGCCATTTGCCGATCACGATCTTCTGCTGGTTGCCCCCCGAGAGGAACTGCGCAAGCTGGTCGCCGCCGGGCGTGGCGATACGCAGGCGGCCGATCTCGCGCGTGGCCAGCGCTTCGGCCTTGCCGCTGCGATACCAGTGGGCCGGGAAGGCGCGCCGCAGTCCGGCCAGCAGCAGGTTGTCGCGCACGGTGCGGATCAGGGCCAGCCCCTCGGTCTTGCGGCTCTCAGGAATCAGCGCCGCGCCCAGCGCCCGCGCCTTGTCCGGGCCGCCCTTCATCGGCTTGCCGAAGATGCGGATCTCGCCGTGACGGATCGGGTCCGCACCGAACACGGCCCGGGCGACCTCGCTGCGGCCCGAACCCACCAGGCCCGCCAGGCCGACGATCTCGCCGGCGCGCACCTGCAGGCTGATGTCCTCGATGCCGTTGTCGGCGCTGACGCCGCGCATCTCCAGCGCCAGGTCGCCGGTGGGCCCGCCGCGCTCGCGGCTGTAGCTCATATCGACCTTGCGGCCCACCATGCGGGCCACCAGTTCGTCGGGGGTGGCATCGCCCGGCAGGTAGCTGCCGACCTTGCGGCCGTCGCGCATCACGGTGATGCGGTCCCCCAGGGCGAACACCTCGGCCATGCGGTGCGAGATGTAGATCATCGACACGCCTTCGGCCTTGAGCTTGCCGATCACCGAAAACAGCTTCTCGGTCTCGCGGTCGGACAGCGCCGCCGTCGGTTCGTCCAGCACCAGGATGCGCGCATCCTGCGACAGCGCCTTGGCGATCTCGACCATCTGCTGCTGGGCCACGCCCAGGCGGTGCACGGGCGTACGCGTGCTCAGGTCCATGCCGAGGATATCGAGCAGGCGGCGGGCCTCGGCATGCATCCTGGCGTGATCGACCGAGCCCGGCACGCGTCCGCGCGGCTCGCGCCCCAGGAAGATGTTCTGCGCGATGTCCAGGTACGGCACCAGCGAGAACTCCTGGAAGATCACGGCGATGCCGAGTCTCATGGTGTCGGCCGGGCGGGTGACGGCAACGCGCTGCCCGTTGTGATAGAACTCGCCGGCATCGGCCACGTACACGCCGCACAGCACTTTCATCAGCGACGACTTGCCCGCGCCGTTCTCGCCGAGCAGCATGTGCACTTCGCCGGGGTAGATCGCGAAGGACACGTCGTCGAGCGCCTTGACGCCCGGAAAGCCCTTGCAGATGCCGCGCATCTCGAACAGCGGTGTCATGTCGGTGATCGCGTTCATGGTCTCTCCTTATGCGTGGGCGGGCGTGTGGGCGTGCTTGTGAAGCAGGCGCTCGCCGGAGGCGCGCAGCGTCTCCAGCTTCGCCGGCAGCCCGTCGACCAGCAGGCGGCCGCCGCGCTTGCGAGCCACGCCGGCCACGAACACGCTGTCGATATTGGCCAGGCTGGCCTGCATTACGACGGCGCTGACCGGGTCGTGCAGCGGCATCATGTTGAGCCGGCGCGCGTCGATCAGCACCAGGTCGGCCTGCTTGCCTGCGGCCAGCGAGCCGATGCGGTCGGCCAGGCCGAGCATGCGCGCGCCGGCCATCGTGATCCATTCCAGCGCATCGCGACAGCTCACCTCATGCCGGGCGGCGATCTCGCCGTGCTGCGCGCGGTACGCGGCATGATCGAGCGCACGCTGGATGCCCAGCGCGATGCGCGCCGCCACGAACATCTCGCCGGACAGGCCGGATTCCAGGTCGACGCCGAGCGAGGGTGCCGCGCCCAGTCGACGCAGCCGGCCCGTGATGGGAAAGCCGTGGCCCTGCGTCAGCTCGTTCTCCGGTGTCACCGAAAAGCTCATGCCCGCATCGACAAAGCGCGCCAGTTGCGCATCGCTCAGGTTGTTGCCGTGCACGATATTGATGTGCGGGCCGAGCAGGCCAGCGGCTTCGAGCCGCTCCCAGCCATTGGGCGTACGCGCGGCGCCACCGCCCTGGTGCATGCTGGCCAGCAGGCCGAACTCGCGCGCCAGCGAGAAGTCGTGCAGCGCCACGTCCATCGTCGAATAGTGCGGGCCGAGAATCGCCAGACCCAGGCTCACAAGGCTGGAACCCTGCAAGCGCCGGGCGAGACGTTCGACTTCGCGCCTCGGATGCGGGGTTTCCCAGAACGGGGCCACGCCGGGCTTTGGGTCCGGCTTGGGCGAGCCGTGCAGGAAGGCGGCGCGGATGCCGGAATGCTCCAGCGCGTCGAGCGCGGCATCGCTATGGGCAGGCGTGGGATTGTTATGGCACCAGTCCACCAGCGTGGTGGTGCCGCAGTCGAGTTGGTTCCACGCGCCGACCTCGGTGGCGATGTGGATGTCTTCGGGCGTGAAGCGCGTAGCCAGGCCCGCATGCATCTGCCGGAAGTATTCCGTCAGCGTCCACCCGGCTGCCACGCCGCGCAGCGCGGTCTGCCAGGTGTGCATGTGGGCATTGATGAAACCGGGCGCCACGATAAAGCCGCGCGCATCGATCTGCTCGGCATCGGGGGCGTCGATATGTGGTGCGATGGCGGCGATACGCTCGCCGTGGATCAGCAGGTCGCCGATGAACTCGCCGTGAGCCGGCTCCATCGTGACGAGCGTCGCCCCGCGAATCAGGGTACGCGTCATGCCATTTGTCTCCTTTGGCCCGGCGGCTGGCACGGAGTCAGCCGCCTTCGCATTCATCGCCTTTCCAGGCGCTTTCGTAGTTTTTGCGTGCCCGGCATCGCTTGCTGCAAACGATTGCCGCGAGAGCACCGAGGCAGTCTATACTCGCCAAAAGCGGAAAAAAACGACGTACAAGGAAATCTTCTTTCCACTGCGCGGGAGAATCCCGCACACCGAAAGGAGGCGGAGACAAGGCATGGACCGCTGGACCGAAATCGAATTGTTCGTACAAACCGCCGAGCTCGGCAGCATCACCAAGGCCGCCGAAAGCCTGGAGATCTCGAACGCGGCGGCCAGCCGCTACCTGAGCGCGCTGGAGCAACGGCTCTCCGCGCGGCTGATCGAGCGCAACACGCGCCGGCTGTTCCTGACGCAGGTGGGCGAGGAGTTCTTCAAGCGCTGCAAGGGAGTGCTGGCGGAGATGAAGGAGGCGGAAGCCGACGTCAGCGCCACCGTGCTGGAGCCCAGCGGCATGCTGACCATCACCGCGTCGCTGTCGTTCTCGATGAAGCATCTGGCGCCGCTGATGCCCGAGTTCACCGAGCTCTATCCGAAGGTGAGCGTCAATATCCTGACCGCCAACCGCTATTACGACATCATGGACAGCGGTATCGACCTGGCGATCCGCACACGCGAGTTCGAGCCGGATTCCAACCTGACCGTGCGACGGCTGGCGGAGACCCGGCGCGTGCTGGCGGCATCGCCGCGCTACCTCGATCGCAATGGCACGCCGCGCAGCGTGGAAGACCTCGTCGATCACGAAATGATGATCTACGCGTACGCCAACCGCCCCAATGAGCTGGCGTTTACGCGCGATGGCGAAAAACGCGTGGTGTCGGTGCGCAGCAAGATGGAGTCAAACGACGGCCAGGTGCTGCGCGCGGCGGCACTCGAAGGCATGGGCATCCTGGTGCAGCCCAAATACATCCTCTATGACGACATCGTCGCGGGCCGCCTGATCCCCGTGCTCGATGACTGGGACCTGCCCAGGCTGACCGTCAATATCGCCTTCCAGAACCGGCATCACTTGCCGGCACGGGTGCGGCTGTTCATCGAGTTCCTGGTCGGCCATTTCCAGCGCATGGACTACGAGCGCAAGTGGACCTCGTAGCCAGCGCGGATGGCCCGGCGAAGACCGGACGACGTCCGGTCCGGGCAATCCCTAGGCCGTCCTCACGCCGGCAGCCAGCGCCGCCGACTTGATCACCGCTGCGTAGTCGTCGCCAGCCATGCCCTGCGCGGCGGCACCCTGCAGCATCTGGCCGTAGAGGGCCGTCAGGCCCATCGGCACACGCAACTGCGCGCCCGCGTCCAGGATCAGCCCGACGTCCTTGAGCATCTGGTCCACCGTGAACGTGGGCGTGTAGTCGTGTACGGCCAGCTGCGCGGATTTTGCCTTGACGATCGGCGACGCCACGGCGCTGGCATTGATCACCTCCCACATGGCCGCCCAGTCCAGACCGCCCTTCTTGCCCAGCGTCAGCGCCTCGGCCAGCATGCCGCTGGTCAGCGCGATCAGCAGATTCACGACCAGTTTCATCAGGCGCGCTTCCTCCGCCTCGCCAAGATAAAACTGGGCCGGGCCGAGCGCAGCCAGCAAAGGCCGGACGCGCTCATAGGCGGATTTCGGGCCGGACACCAGTGATGTCAGCTTGGCGGCCTCGGCCATGTGGTTGTTGCCCGATACGGTGACGCGCAGGTAGCCGATATCGCGCGCCGCCAATGCAGCGGCCGCCTCCGCCGACGCCGTGGGCGAAACCGTGCTGGTGTCGATGTAGAGCGCGCCCGGCCTGGCCGCAGTGGCCACCTGTGCGGCAACGGCTGCGAAGGCGGCGTCGTGCGGCATGGAACTGAATACGACTTCCGCGTCGGCAACCGCTTCGGCGAGCGACGCCGCCACGGAAAGGCCGGCCTGCCGCGCCGCCGCGACTTGTGCGGGCGCCACGTCATGGACGAGGACGTCGTTGCCAGCCGCAGCCAGATGGCGCGCCATCGGCAAGCCCATCTTGCCGGTTCCGATAAAGCCAATCTTCATGGTCTCGCTCCGAATTCTTGTTTGGGTGTCACAGGATGGATGCCCTCACGCGGGCCGCACGCCGTCGTAGGCGGCTTGCAGCAAGGCGCGGATCGGCTCACGCTCGATCGGGCGGGGATTCCAGTAGGGGTTGGCCAGCGCGATGTCGGTGGCGCGGTCGAGGTCCTCCTCCCGCATGCCGATGTCGCGCAACGCGACGGGTGCGCCATGACGCGCGGCCAGGTCGAACAATGCGGCCGGCGCCGAAACATCCGTCACTCCGATGGCCCGCTGAATACGCGCCATCGCCTCGGGTGCCGCGGCGGCGTTGTACGCCATGGCATGGGGTAGCACGATGGTGTGAGTCTCGGCATGGGGCAGATTGAAGCTGCCGCCCAGCGTATGGCACAGCTTGTGGTGCAGCGCCATGCCGACGTTGCCGAGCACGGTGCCGCACAGCCACGCACCGTAGAGACACTGCGCACGCGCGTCCAGATCGGCCGGTTCGCGGAAGACGGCGGGGATGCCGCTGGCCAAAGCCCGGATGCCCTCCTCGGCCATCATCGACATCACCGGGTTGGCTTCGCGGGCATAGAGGCCTTCAGCCGCATGCGCCACCGCGTTCAGACCGCTGGTCACGCTCAAGCCCACGGGCAGCCCGACCGTCAGCGTCGGATCGTAGATCACCGTACGCGGCAGCACGCGCGGGTCGCGGCCCGTGCGTTTCAGGCCGGCCTCCGTGAGTCCATAGATTGGCGTCATCTCCGAGCCTGCGTAGCTGGTGGGAATCGCCACGATCGGCATGCCGGTTTCCAGCGCGATGGCCTTGCCCAGGCCGGTGGTCGAGCCCCCGCCGATGGCCACGGCGCAGTCGGCGCCGGCAGCGCGCGCACGGGCCACCGCCTCGCGCGCACTCTCGACCGGCACATGCATGACGGCGCCGGCAAAGATGCCTGCCGACCGGGACCCCAGCAGGTCAGCAATGCGCTGCGCTTCCGCCACCTGGTTGGGGGTGCAAAGCACCAGCGCCCGCGCGGCGCCGAGCCGTTCAACCTCCTCTGCAACCCGCGCCGACGCGCCCGCACCGAACACGACGCGAGCCGCATTCGCCTCATAGATGAATGGCTGTGACGTTTGCATGGTCTCCTTTGTGGCATGCGAATACGAATGGCTGAACGCTATATTTCCGCGCGCCGAAAGGAAATAGCCCCTGCGGAAAACACTCTTTAGGCTGGTGGAAAAATGCGGGAGATTCGCTGTGCGGGAAATTCGCTGATCAGGCTCGCACTGATGACGAAATACGCGTCGGGGCGGACGCGACGCGGTTCTTTAGCGCGCCGCACAAACCGCGGAGGTCATCGGGGGGATGTCGTTGAGCAGCCGGTTTTGAGAGGCCGGCAGGATATGGCGACGGCGCCGGACGGCGATACCGTCACGCACATGCGATCGCGATTGCGATCAGGAGCCTTGCAAGTCCGGGAGTTGGGCTTGAGGTTACGCGGTGCGCGATTTGGATTGGGTAGTAAGTCTGGAAAGCAAACGCGAGGAATTTGAAACGCCCTCCGGATTCTATCGCGACCTCCGCCGCCGACCTGTTCCGCTGGCCGGCTAGCTCGCGATAGTCCCCGGAAGGGGCGTCAAATCACTCCCACTCGATCGTCAACTTGTGCGGCAAACCCGCATGGTTATTAACTTTGCGGTCGTCGCATTTCTGCCATACCGTCACAGATACCGTCAAGACAGCGCAGCTATGCTAGCTTTGCAACACTCTCCTTGGCGCGGACCAGGCCGGCGCAGGGCGCACGGTATTCGTCCCGCACGCGATAGGCGCCAGGTGTCCCGTCAAGGCGCTGCGGCAGTGGCTGGAATTAGCAGGGATTGCTTCGGGCTGGGTATTCCGCGCCGTGAACCGGCACGATACAGTGGGTAGCGCAGCTCTGTCTGCGCAGTCGGTTGCGTTGATCGTGAAGGCTGCGACAATACGGCCAGGCGGCAACTCGTCCGCCGTCTCGGGACACAGCTTGCGAGCAAGGATACGTGCCGACGGCAGTCGAAGCCAGATTGCAACCTCACCAGATCAAAGAGCAAACGGGACACCGCTCGAATACAATGTTGGCTCGCTACATCCGGCCAGTGTCAACGCGGATAATCCCAAGCTTGCTTTGAATGTGCCAAGCGGTGACTTCCCATCTTTGCCGACGAAATGGTCACGGGACCACAGAAGTGACGTTGATCCTCCGAGTAGTTGCCCTCCATCATGGCGGGATGTGACGGCAGGTCCCACGCTGGCTGCCATCAGACTGCCGGTCGAAAAGGATCGACCGACCAGTCAGGCCAATCAAGCTGCGGTCGTGTCTAGAGCAAACCTGACCTCAGGAAGTGGATCGACTCGCGACTTGGCAAGAACGTCTTCCAATGCTTGAGCGTGCGGATGCAGCAGCGTCAGTGTATGCGCCAATTTCACCAATGCCGCCCTGATAGTGGATGCGTTCACTGCCTCCTGGCTTGCATAGTCGATGTTGATGTAGCTAGCCGATTCGAATGCAGTGGGTACTGCCTCAATCAGCGCCTTAATTTGATCATCTGACAGGCACTGACGAGTCAGCAGTTCTTCGGCAAGCCATATCAGTTGATGCAATCCAACAGTGCGGCCTGACTCAATGATCGCTACTACTGTCGAAACAAGCTTTGTGAACTCCGCCGAGCCAGTGGAGTCTGGTAGGTGCATCCACCTTCGTAGAGCAAGGGCTGCATAACTGACCGAATCCGACCTATTGCTCCAGAGTGCCTTCCGGATGATTTTTTCAGTGACCTTGGCGGTACTATCGTCAATGTGGGCAAAATAGACGAACGCCGGCAGGACCGCGTAATTGTGTTGAATTTGCAGATGAAAGTCGTGGATCTGCTCAAACTGCCGAAGAGTTTTTGGAGCGAGCGCCGGCACAATCCCATTGGCCAGGGCGCGGCCCACGGGATCCTTCAGGCGCTGCCGGCGATCCCTAAACCATCCGTCGGTATCCTCAACCGGGCGCCACGAGATCAGGCAGTCGAAAAGAATCTGGGCCTGAGCAGCCGTGGGAAACAATGCCGTCCTTTCATTGGCTGCGGCGTTTGCTATGCCGTCATAGGTTTGAACGGCACTTTGAATCTCAGGCGATGGATGAACTCGAAGCTCCTTCTGAGTATTCTCCAGAACATCACCACTGTCGTCAAAAAGATACGCGCGTACGAGTTGTTCGGCCCGCTCCTTGTCCATGCAAGGCAGCATCAGCAGTGCATGGGCAAAGAGGCCAGTGCTGGGAAGCGTGAGGTAATTAGGTGGGTTACCCCAAATCGCCGAAGCAAGCTTCTCGTGTTCCGACGAGACCAAAAAGCTGGATTCTTTGGACAAGGGCAGGAGCCGCAGAAGTGCCTCGCTTCTGGCATCGGGGCGACCTGTGGCGACAACCTCAATGAGTTGCGCGATTCGGTCTCCAATGCCGCTGTATGCAGATCGATCATGGAGGTACTCGATTACGGGATTCGGCCAATGAGGAAATCGTTCTGTGGCAACCTCACACGCGAGCGGAAAGGCCAAGGCGCTTGGCAAGAGCTCGCCTTGCTGGGAACTACGTATGCTCGTGAGCGCATGCGTCAACAGGTTCTCTAGGGACTCGGACAGCCAAAAATGCTGAAATTCCGCTTGCTGTCCGAGCGAAACGCCAAGTAAGTACAGCTGCTTGGCGCATTCGGACGAAACTCGAACAGCCAAACGCGCCAGAACCTCAAGGAACACGCGCAGCATCGATATCGCCTCCTTCTGGCTGTCCGACGCCCCCTTGAGTCTCTCATTGCGCCAGTAGGAAATCGCGGCAAGGAGTCTTGCCACGAGCGTATCGACTACGTCTTGCGATGCTCTTGCGACACCGATGCGCGAAAATGCGCTCTTGATAGGAGTTGAATCTTCGGAACTTGCCGCCCGAATGGCGAGAATGAACGTTTGTAGATCGCGGTCCGGATCTGCGGATAGCACGATTCTTTCCGCATTGCTTGCCAGGAGGTTGACAGTGACACTAGCCCCTCGCAGTCGCAACGGAATGCCAATTTGCTTACTCAGTCCGTCGAGGAGTATTGCAATGGAAGTGTCGGCACTTGCTGACCGATTCCCAGAGTGATCACGATAGTGCCCTTGCCCAAACAGTGGCTCTATGGACTTCTGACGTTCGAGATAGTCTTCCCATTGCTTCACTGTACTTTCGCGAATGTTATCCAGCCAAGTCCACGGATCGCATTTCAACCGCCGATAGGTATTTTCGGCGGACGCGGGCAGCTCCACGTCCTTTGATCGCAACCTTCCGTGCTGTGCCGCCTCCAATAGCCAGTGCGTCCACATCAACCGAGACAGGATGGGGATGGAAGAGCGTTCGCGTCGATGGGCCTCCCGTAGCTCGCCATAGCATTGGGCAAGTATCTGCGATGCTTCCTCGAAGCGGGCGAGCTCCATGAGCATCGATGCTTGGCGAAGCTTCCAGACAGGATTTTCGCCTACGATACCTTCGATTGAGGAAGCAATTCCGTCGTAATCAAGACTGTCTCGCGCAACAATCGCACGATGATATGCCAATTCCGCGGCGCAATCAGGCAAGTACGCGGCATACTTCTTCAGGCTATCGATTAGGGCAAGAACACGCTGATCACCAACCCGCCGCTCATCTCCACTGTCGCATTCGATCCAACGTGCATTATTGAGAAGAAAAAGTGAAATCTCCAGTTGCTGACGCCTTGTAAGGGCGCATGAAAAATCGGGATTTGCGAACTTGAAAAGCTCATCCGCAAGCCACGGTCGTACATCATGGAAGGTGACACTATGCCGCCAAGAGATCTCGTACAGAAGCTTGGCGCGATCACCTTCGTCAAGGGCAGCCAGGTTTTTCATGCTGGGCAGCGGATGGCTAATCTGGTGAGCTAGGCTCCATCGAAGGGAGGGCGGGCAAACAAGCCATCCTGGATAAGCTTCCCGATCCCGCTTTAATGTTGCAATTTGCTCAGACAGTAGCTTTGCTCCGTACTCAGGATCTGTTATTGCCCGAGTATGGTCCTCTGCACTCATCGAACTCTTGACGAGATTCGTCGGTTCCCATTCATGCGGCTTGGTTGTAGATGACGCTTCTGTCTTCAGTGCTTCCAAAAATAGTTCGACGGCTCTCTGATGCCGCAGATCTGTGTCGGTTATGTGAGCGACAATAGGCCATAGGTCTATCGGCGCAATATTCACAGATTCAAGATGCTTGCGCCGAGCGGCAGAAAGGTTCAGAGCACCGACGAGATAGATTCTTCGAGCATGATTAGCAAGGTGGTCACGGACCCACCCAGTCCACTGCACAAAGTTTGGATCATCTCCCGAAAACCCGAGCAAGCAAAACTCGTTTTCAATAAACACTTGTCGCGCAAAATTTACGAAAGGCGCAAATCGCTCGGGATAGGTACGATAGTCTTCCTGCGCCGCAATGAAGGATTCAGTAACGCCAATTGTTCCGTGCAGCTTTGCTATGCGCGGCGTCTGTGCCCAAGCCAGATCGGAGGTCTTGGTCACAACGGTATAGTACGGGCTATGGACGTTATTGGCGGCTCGCTCCAACAGCGTATCCCAATTGGTGGTAAGAACCTCGGACCAGGGGAGCTCAAGAAGCTGTTGATGCAGCGGACCGGTTAGCCACGAGTCATCTGCGATCTCGTGTCGAATCCTGTCATTTAGTGCGGCCTGCCCAAAGTACGCGCGGTATTCTTCTGCTACGCGAAGAGGGTCGGAGAACGTGAGGTCTGTCCCGTTGACGTTGAGCTCGCTCTCAAGTCGCTTGGTAAACTGGCCCCAGAGGGGCATTTTTCTCTCCCCGCCCACGTGACGTGCCGCGCTGCGACTAAACCCCGCTCCGATCATGATTGCTGCGCCATGATGACGCGCATCCAGCCGAAATAGTGCAGAAGCAAGCTTCCTTATGCCAGGGAAATCAGGAAGATCGCGGACCGATGGAGTTGTCATAGTTATCAGATATTCTACGGAAAAGGCAGGGACGAGGTTCTATCTCTTTGATCGCGTTTTCGCCGAAAGGGCGAAGCAGAGTGTAACGCGAGTGCCAAGGCGACTGCCGGTGATCCTACTATCGTCTCTCGGAGTTCGACCGCTGCAGGTCCAACTATGCTGTAACTAGGTCTCTCGCCGTGCCTTAGCTTCCGCACTTGATCTTAAGTACTCGCGTGCGCCCAACATGCTCGGAGGAAGAACGTCGATCTTGTCCAGCGAGTAGAGCGTTACACCGTCGATCTGGTCCACTTGACCCTCGGGCCATCTGGCGAAGTCAAATATCACCTGAACTGATCGAGGCTCAATTGGAGATCCGTACGGAGATGCATCTCTCTCGAAATAGCCTCTGGCGAGAGGGGCGGGAGCAGCGGATCCAAGCCTCAGAAGCCCGTAAAACTGTAGACGCCAGTGAGCCTTCTCGGCAGCCAGAAGCGTGTGTGACGATGAATCCGAGTCGAGTCGAGTGGATACTTCATCTGCCGCCAGTAACAGGCGCGCGCAGGTGAGCCACGCGAGGCGATCATGTCTAGGCTCCCCGTTGCTGTTGAGGCTGTCAAAAGCTCGTTCCCAGCATCTGTTTGCCATTTCGAGGTAGAGGCCCTCGTCTGTGGTAGCTCTTTCCTGTTGAATAGTCCAAATAAGGCCCGCTAGGGCGGCGACGGCCATGATTGGTGAAATTGTTCCCCCTATAAAGGTTCCAAAGTTGTTCCATTGCCCCGGATTGTCGGAAATGGGAGTTTCCCAAAAATAGTAGAGCCAAACAATCAGTGGAAGTGGAGATACTGCCGCCGCACCTATTGCAATAACTCGTGCGGGTATGCGATGGAGCTTGATCATGGGCTATCTCGACAGCGTTTAAATGCATCTTATAATTCTATGCGATGCCGCAACGATTCCGCGAGCTTAAGCAGCGGCCATTCAAAATAGAACCGCGATGTCAGGCGCTTGATGACTCAGGTTTGGTCGTGATCTAGTGATATTTATGCTGCAGGTGCTGGCTGCCCCTTTGACGTCTTATTTGCCACCGCAGGCAGATCCAAGTAAACACCCCTCTTTCGTGTGGGCGCCGATCACCCCTCAGCTGCATCCGCCTTGGGCTTCAAGCTGACCCAAAAACCGGTGCCGTTCTGCTGGTTCATGACCAGGTCGGGGTAAGTGCGTACCATGTCAGAGAGAGCGGCATGGCCGAAGGCTTTGGGCGAAAAAGCGGGGTCAGTACGTTTGAGGTACTGGCCTAGAGCGCCCAAGCCTACCCAGCCATCTGGCGTGTCGCCGGCGAGCAGTTCGACGGCCTTGATAACGGTCTTAGGTCGTCGCTTTGTCGGGGTCTTTGCAGGAGCCGCGGCAGCCTTCGGCTTTGCTGGGTCCGCCGGTTCCGCGGCAGGCTCTGGCGGCAACCACTCGAAGAACTGATCGCTGGCATTTCGCAGTGCGTCAGGCGTCTTGGCCTCCCCAACGATATGCACGGTTGCGCCACGTTCCCGGAGCTTGCGGCAAAGGTAGGCGAAATCCGAATCGCTGGTGACTAGGCAGAAGGTATCGGCGCGGGAATCGAACATGGCTTCCATCGCATCCAAGGCCAAGGCGATATCAGCGGTATTCTTGCCCGCCGCGTATTGATACTGTAGGCAGGGGGTAAATGCGAGGCGGACCATGGCTTCCTGCCACCTGTGCGCGAGCGTAGCGTGGTTACCGTACCCTCTGCGAAGGACTACACGGCCGAATTGAGCCACAACCCGGAGGGCATATTCGAGGATCTCTGGGCTTGTATTGTCGCAGTCTACGAGTACTGCGACCCGTGCCTCCGCTGGTGCCAATTGACCCGCCATCGTTTCCACCATTTCATTGTTGTTCCTGCATCATAGCAGGGGCAATTGCGCAGAAGTTGGCTTAGCCAGTAGTGCTGCTGGCCGTGGAGGCTGAGGTGGAAGAAGCAGGTCTGCTCAATTTATACGTCGTAGATCAACGAGTGAACCGTAGCACTATGCCGACCAAACTGAACCGCTGGAGCAACAGCCTCGGCCTGCTGTTGCCGCAACACATCGTAGAATGCGCCGAGCTAGCCGCCTGGGACTATCTGTATATACGCCTGTTGGATTCTGGCGAGATCACCGTTCGCAGTGGCACACCTGGCCGGAAGAATCCGGCTTCGGCGACTCGCTATCGCAGTGCAGACGGCCGAGGTTGGAACGGAACTGGGGAAATGCCCGACTAGCTGCGTAGGGCCGTCAATGCCAGGCAAAACGTGGAGCATTTTCGCGTTGGATAGTCCCTGCCGTTGTAGACGGCAGCGATCCTATTCCGCGGCGCGTGCGCTAGGCTCAGCTCAATCCATCTCTCGTCGAACTTCGCCCGATTCAGGCCAGTGGAGAACGTGCGCCGCAATTCGTGCACCCCGAACGACTGAAATTCTGGGTCGTCCTTTTGAAGGATCTCGTCCGCCGCGCGTCAATAACGCGATTTAGCGTGGCATTGCTGATCGGCGACTCACTGTCGTAGCGGCCCGGGTGCAAGTATTGGCTCGCCCCATAGCAAGAGCGCAGCGCCGTCAGAATATCGAGTGCCTGTTCGCTCAGCGGCAACGTGAGCGTTGCGCGCTTTCATGTGGCTGGCCGGAATCGTCCAGCGTCCTGCATCGAAATCTACCTCGCTCCAGGTGGCGTCGATAAATTCCCCTTTCCGCACACCGGTCAGCAGCACAAATTTCAGCGCCAGGCGCAGCGTTGGCGTGGTTGCAACCTTCTGCAGCGCAGCGATGAACTTGCAGATCTCGGCTGGCGTCAACGCCCGATCGCGCGGCTTGAATGTTGCAACGGCACTAGCGCGCACAGCCTCGGCCGGGTTGCCAACCGCCTGGCCCCTGGCCTGCGCGTGGCGGAACACCGCCTGTACGACTTCGCGAATGTGGATGGCCACGGCGGGACCGCGCTTTGCCTTGGCGTCATCGCAAAGCCGCATCAGTCGCTGGGGGAACACGTCAGCGCTTCGGCAGCTGTGGTGCGCTTCTCCACCTTGGTGCGTGATGGCGATACACCCCGTTCCACCTCTCGACGGGCTCGGTCCAGAAGCGTGCGGGCCTCTCGTAGAGACACGCTCATGCGCTCATGCCGAACTCCAACGCATCAGGATCACGCGCTTGCTTGCGCGCCAGATCGACGTCGTACCGGCCGATAGCTGGCGTTTCGCGCCGGCCGTTTAAACGGTAGTCGTAGCGGAATGAAATTGTGCCCGTTGGCAGCACCGCGACGTACATGCCGTCGCGGTCACTCACCTTGAATGCTTTGTCCTTGGGCTTCAGGGCACTCAGCTCTCGATCAGTCAGCAAATCAACCTCACTCTGGTTTGCCGCTTGGTACCATCAGCCCCTCTGACGGTACGGGAAGCGGCGATTTCCACCGCTTCCAGTCGTACCATCACGAATACCGCCTTATTTCTGAAGATTCGGCGATACGGACTGAGACAACATGAGTCACCTAAGTCCTTGTCACGCTTGGGTTTCTTGTGATCTTTGACACTATTTGAAACGGCGTGAAGCTATCTTAGATCACTCCCACTCGATCGTCGCGGGCGGCTTGCCCGATACGTCGTACACGACCCGGTTCAGGCCACGCACTTCGTTGATGATGCGATTCGAGCAACGGCCCAGCAGCGAGTACGGCAAATGCGCCCAGTGCGCCGTCATGAAGTCCGTGGTCTGCACCGCGCGCAGCGCCACCACGTAGTCGTACGTGCGGCCATCACCCATCACACCGACCGACTTCACCGGCAGGAACACGGCAAATGCCTGGCTGGTCAGGTCGTACCAGCTCTTGCCCACCTGCTGCGGCTCGCACAGGCCAGCGGCGGCGTCCTGCTCGGTGGCGATCGTCTTGCGCAGTTCCTCGATGAAGATGGCGTCGGCACGGCGCAGCAGGTCGGCGTAGTCGCGCTTGACTTCGCCCAGGATCCGCACGCCCAGGCCAGGGCCCGGGAACGGGTGACGGTAGACCATCTCGGGCGGCAGGCCCAATGCCACGCCCAGTTCGCGCACTTCGTCCTTGAACAGGTCGCGCAGCGGTTCCAGCAGCTTCAGGCCCAGCGTTTCCGGCAGGCCGCCCACGTTGTGGTGGCTCTTGATCGTGGTCGCCTTCTTGGTCTTGGTGCCGCCCGATTCCACCACGTCCGGGTAGATCGTGCCCTGCGCCAGCCACTTGGCGTTGGTCAGCTTCTTCGCCTCGGCCTGGAACACCTCGACGAATTCGCGGCCGATGATCTTCCGCTTCTGCTCGGGATCGGTCACGCCGGCCAGATGGCCCAGGAACTGCCCGGAGGCATCGATGTGGACGACCTTAGCGTGCAGACGGCCGGCAAACATCTCCATGACCATCTTGCCTTCGTCCAGGCGCAGCAGGCCGTGATCGACAAAGACGCAGGTCAGCTGGTCGCCGATGGCGCGGTGGATCAGCGCCGCGGCCACGGAGGAATCCACGCCGCCGGACAAGCCGAGAATCACCTCTTCGTCGCCGACTTGCTCGCGAATCCTGGCCACCGCTTCGGCGATGTGGTCGCGCATCACCCAGTCAGCCTTCGTGCCGCAGATCTCGAGCACGAAGCGCTCGATCATCTCGCGGCCCTTGGCCGTATGCGTGACTTCCGGGTGGAACTGCACGGCGTAGTAGCCGCGCGCCTCGTCGGCCATGCCCGCGATCGGGCAGCTTGGCGTCGATGCCAGCAGCTTGAAGCCCGGCGGCAGCTCGGCGACCTTGTCGCCGTGGCTCATCCAGACCTTGAGCATGCCGTGGCCTTCGGCGGTGGAAAAGTCCTCAATGCCGTTCAGCAGCTTCGTATGGCCGTGGGCGCGCACCTCGGCATAGCCGAATTCGCGATGGTCGCTCCACTCCACCTTGCCGCCCAGTTGCACGGCCATCGTCTGCATGCCGTAGCAGATGCCCAGCACCGGCACGCCCAGGTCCCACACCGCCTGCGGGGCGCGGAGCTGGTGGTCTTCATAGGTACTGGCGTGGCTGCCGGACATAATCACGCCCTTCGGCGCGAACTCCCGCACGAAGTCGTCGGAAACGTCGTTGGGATGGATCTCGCAGTAGACGTGCGCCTCGCGAACGCGACGGGCGATCAGCTGCGTGACCTGCGAGCCGAAATCAAGAATGAGGATTTTGTCGTGCATGATGGGCGGTTGGCGGTGCTTCCGGTTCGGGTTCGGGCATCACCTCGGTGCCCGGGCCGTAGCCGGGCGGCGGCGTGATGACCGGCTCGCGCCGGTATTCGGAGAATGGCGTCTGGCGTGCCTGGCTGGCGCCGCCGGGTTCGTTTTCGGGGGGGTACACATCGGCCGGACGGACGTCCCGTCCCGCCTTTCGTTCCGCTTCGCGTTCGGCCTGCAGCTCGCGTTCGCGCAGACGCACCTTCTTGGCGGCCGGCAGTTGCACGACGGCGAAGACGATCAGCACTGCTGCCAGTGTCAGCAGCCAGATCTTGCCGGCGCCCTGCACGGGCATGTCCAGGAACATCGTCCAGGCGGCGATCAGCACGGCACTGGCCAGGTTCACCTTGCCTGCGGTCCGCGCCACGGTCACGGTCAATTGCCCGTTGACGGTGGCCTGGAACAGCAACCAGGAAAAACCAATCATCGCCACGCCCAGCAGTTGGCCGAACAGGGCCGGCTGGGGCTGCGGCAATTGCAGCGCGGCGTACAGCGTGGTGAACGGCGACATCAGCAGCAGGATGCCGAGCAGCAAGTCGAGCAAGGCGTCGAAAAACAACACGGCTCGCAACAGTACTTTCATGGGCGCTCCTCTTGCGGCGCGGCCGCGCGACCCCGTCAACCTCGACGGAGCCAGCGCGGCCGTGTTGCCCTTCCCGGGCGGGCCATATCGGGATCAGTCGATATGGTAGTTCGGCGCTTCCTTGGTGATCTGCACATCGTGGACGTGCGACTCGCGCATGCCCGCGGCGGTGATCTGAACAAACTCGGCGGACTCGTGCCAGTTGGCAATGGAGCTGCTGCCGCAGTAGCCCATCGAGGCACGGATGCCACCGGTCAGCTGGTGGATGATCGCCATGACCGAGCCCTTGTAGGGAACGCGGCCTTCGATGCCTTCCGGCACCAGCTTGTCGACGTTGGCCGTGTTGTCTTCCTGGAAGTAGCGGTCCGCGGCGCCGTCCTTCATCGCGCCCACGGAACCCATGCCGCGGTAGCTCTTGAACGAACGCCCCTGATACAGGAATACTTCGCCCGGCGCTTCCTCGGTGCCCGAGAACATGCCGCCCATCATCACGGTGTGCGCGCCGGCCGCCAGGGCCTTGGCCACATCGCCGGAATAACGAACGCCACCATCGGCGATCAACGGCACGCCGGTGCCCTTGAGGGCTTCGGCCACGTTGGACACGGCAGTGATCTGGGGAACGCCCACGCCGGCCACGATACGCGTGGTGCAGATGGAGCCCGGGCCGATGCCGACCTTGACGCCGTCGGCGCCATGTTCGACCAGCGCCAGCGCGGCGGCGCCGGTGGCGATGTTGCCGCCCACGACCTGCACATGCGGGAAATTCTGCTTGACCCAGCGCACGCGGTCCAGGACACCCTGGCTATGGCCGTGCGCGGTATCCACCACAACCACGTCCACGCCTGCCTTGACCAGCAGTTCCACACGCTCGTCGTTGTCCGGGCCAACGCCAACGGCCGCGCCAACGCGCAGCTGGCCGTGGTCGTCCTTGCTGGCCAGCGGATTGTCGACAGCCTTCTGGATATCCTTGACGGTGATCAGCCCGCGCAGCTCGAACGCGCTGTTCACCACCAGCACGCGCTCCAGGCGGTGGCGATTCATCAGGCGCTTGGCTTCTTCCAGCGGCGCACCTTCGGCCACGGTCACCAGCTTGTCGCGCGGCGTCATCTTGGCGCGCACCGGGGCGTCGAGTTCTTCCTCGAAACGCAGGTCGCGGTTGGTGATGATGCCGACGACTGTCTTGCCTTCCAGCACCGGGAAACCCGAAATACCGTGCTGCTGCGACAGGGCGATCACATCGCGCACTTTCATTTCCGGCGAAATGGTGATCGGATCACGCAGCACACCCGATTCATAGCGCTTCACGCGCGCCACTTCACGCGCCTGGTCGGCGGGCTTCAGGTTCTTGTGGATGATGCCGATCCCGCCGGCCTGTGCCATGGAAATGGCAAGGCGTGCTTCCGTCACGGTATCCATGGCGGCGGAAACCAGCGGAATATTCAGTTCGATCGAACGGGTCAGGCGGGTGCGGAGGGAAACATCCCGAGGCAGGACGGCCGAATAGGCCGGGACGAGCAGCACGTCATCGAATGTGAGTGCTTTCTGGACAAGACGCATAGCAAATCCTCTAGGCGCAAAAGCAGATTATACAGTAATGCAGGATTTGCTGATGCGTTCTTGCAAGGCCTTTGCTATTCTCGGCCTCCCTTTCAGACAACCATATCGGGAGACCATGGGAATCGGCGTGTTGTGTGGCCTTCTGGCGGGAGCGTTCTGGGGCATGGTGTTCATCGCACCGAAGCTGCTGCCGGTGTTTTCGCCATGGGAACTGGCCATCGGCCGATACCTGGCCTACGGGCTGGTGGCCCTCCTCGCCGCCCTGCCCCTGCTGGCGCGCATCGCCCGCAAGCTCACTCGCGCGGACTGCGTGGCGCTGCTGCGGCAAGCCTTTACCGGCAACCTGCTGTACTACGTGCTGCTGGCGTTTGGCGTTCAACTCGCTGGCGTGGGCCCCACGTCGCTGATCATTGGCATCCTGCCGATCTCGGTCACCATCATGGGTCGGCGCGACCACGGCGCCGTGCCGCTGACCCGCCTGATCTGGCCGCTGCTGGTGGTCGCCACCGGCATCGCCTGCATCAATATCGATCTGTTTGGCGGCGGCGCCGGCGCGCATGGCGCTGCCGTGGGTGCCGTGGTTCGACCAGTCTGGCAAAAGATTGCAGGCGTGGCCTGCGCGGCGGGGGCACTGGTCTGCTGGACGCTCTACGCCGTGGACAACGCCCGCTACCTGCAGCGCAACCCGCACTACAGCGGCAACGAATGGTCGGCGCTGTATGGGCTGTCGACAGGACTGGTGTCCGTGGTGCTCGCGGCCATCGGCTGGCTGGTGCTCGGAGATGCCCTGACCGCACCGGGCAGCGGCCGCGACTGGCAGTGGTTCTGGATGGTCAATGCCGCAGTGGCACTCGGGGCGTCGCTAATTGGCAACAACCTCTGGAACATCGCCAGCCGGCGGCTGCCCCTGACGCTTTCCGGCCAGATGATCGTATTTGAGACGCTGTTCGCGCTGGCATATGGGTTTGTGTTCGATCACCGCTGGCCGCGCCCTCTGGAAATGGCCGCCATCGTGTTGCTGATGATCGGCGTGGCATGGTCCGTGCGCTTGCATGCCACGGACAAGTCTCAGTAGACTACCGGGCAATGACGCGGGGGTCACATCGTTGTCAACCCCACCGCGGTCTGATAGCACCATCGCCCAACCCGTCCAGACGCCTTCGCCATGAACCGATCGTCCGCGCTGTACCTGCTTGTCGCCGCCGCTGTTGCCGTCCCCGGCACGGCCTTCTCACAATGGCAATGGAAGGACAGCACGGGACGCATGGTGTACAGCGATGTGCCGCCACCGCCATCCGTACCGGACCGCGCCGTTATCATGGCGCCCGGCCGGGCTCCCGGGGCTTATCGCCCGGTGGAAGCGGATGCCGCCGCCAAGGGCGACAGCATCAAGGCCGAAGGCCAGCCCGACGCCAGGCCGGAGGCACCTCGTGCGCGCCCGGCATCCGCCCGGGTAAAAGACAAGACGGATGCCCCGGCCGATCCCGATCAGGCATTCCGCGAACGCCGCGAAGCCCGACTCAAGGCCGACCTGGAAGCCGCCACCAAGGAACGCGAACAACTGGCACGGCAGACGCGGTGCCAGGAATTGAGCAACTACGCGACAGGCCTGCGCGAAGGCATGCGCGTGTCAAAAGCTGGCGCCGATGGCGCCGCCCATCGCCTGAGCGGCGAGGAGCGCGAGGCCGAACTTGCAAAGATGAACGACTCGATCTCGCAGCACTGCAGCTGAAAGCCCGCAGTTGACTGCAGCGCCCGGGGGCCGTCAGCCCTCCTGGCCACCCCCGCCGCGCAGCCACTTCAGCCCCTCGCGCGTTCCCGTCTGGCGGGTCTTCTGCACCCGCTTGCGGCGAGCCTGCTTCGGATCGGCTGTCAGCACCCGGTAAACCTCGACCCGATCGCCGGTGCGCACCACCGTGTCAGGAGTCTTGAGCTTGCCGTAGATCCCCACGCGAAGCGTGGACGGATCGACCTCGGGATAAGCCTCGACCAGCCCGCTGGCATTGATCGCCCCGATAACGGTCGTACCCGCCGCCACCTCGATATCCTTCAGGAACACGCCGTCCGGACGGGCATAACAGACCGACACGCGCACGACTCCTGCCACTTCAGTCTTTGTTGCCATAAACCACCTCGGCACGCTTGACGAAGGAGTCGACGAAGGTATTCGCGATCATGCTGAATACCGGACCGATGATTTTCTCGAGAATGAAGCTGGAAAACTCGTAGTGCAGGTGGAATTCGATCTTGCAAGCGTCGGCACGCAGCGGCGTAAAGCGCCAGGACCCATTGAATGTCTTGAAAGGACCATCGGCGAACGTCATATCGATGCGAGTCGGACGCTCCTGGACGTTGCGCGTGTGGAAATACTGCTTGATGCCGTTGAAGTGGATATGGAGCTTGGCGTCGAGAAGCGTTTCGGTCTGCTCGAAGACTTCCACGCCGCCGCACCACGGCAGGAACTTGGGATAGTCCTCCACGCGGGTAACCAGGTCGTACATCTGCTCGGCCGAGTAGCCGAGCAGGACGGATTTATGGACGTCTGCCATGTATTCGGATTGCGGGGCGCGGCCGGGGCTGGGCCGGGGCCGGATTGGTTTGCTAGAATCCCGATTTTAGCCGACAGGCGCGCGCACGGCACCCCCGGCGCACATTTCCGCGCCGGCCAATCGCTTTTCACGCCTGCCGCGCCGCGGCAGTCTCGCTTAGGAACCCACCCCACCGCATGACCATCGCTGACAACAAGAAGGCCTTTTTCGACTACTTCATCGAAGAGCGATTTGAAGCCGGGATCGTGCTGGAAGGCTGGGAAGTCAAGGCTATCCGCGCCGGGCGCGTGCAAATCAAGGAAGGCTATGTCGTCGTGCGCGACGCGGAGATGTACCTGATCGGCGCTCACATCAGCCCGCTGCAAAGCGCCTCGACGCACATCAAGCCGGACCCGGTACGGACCCGCAAGCTGCTGCTGAAGGCTGACGAGATCAAGAAACTGATCGGCAAGGTGGAGCAGCGCGGCTATACCCTGGTACCGCTCAACCTGCATTACACGCGCGGCCGCGTCAAATGCGAGATCGGACTCGGCAAGGGCAAGAAGCAGTTCGACAAGCGCGAAACCGAGAAAAATCGCGACTGGCAGCGCGAAAAGGCGCGCCTGATGAAGAGCGACAACAAGGAATAAAAAAACGGAGGCTTCGGCCTCCGTTTTCGTTCGAAGGGGCGGATATTGCCGTCAGGCGGCCTTCTGCCCTTTTACGATCTGGAGCGCGGACGCAATCATCGAACTCATCTCCCCGAGATTGCCCGGCACGATCAGCGTATTGCCCTGCTTGGCCAGATTGCCAAACGCCGCCACATACTCCTCGGCCACCTTCAGGTTGACGGCCTCGGAGCCGCCCTCCCCCCGAATGGCGTGGCCGATCTTCGCAATCGCCTGCGCATTGGCTTCCGCCACGGCGAGGATCGCCGAAGCTTCCCCCTGGGCCTTGTTGATGGCCGCCTGTCTTTCGCCTTCCGATTTCTGGATCGCCGCCTCGCGCGCACCCGACGCAAGATTGATCTGCTCCTGACGCTTGCCTTCCGACGCCGCAATCAGCGCGCGCTTTTCACGTTCGGCGGTGATCTGCGCCTGCATGGCGTGCAGGATCTCCTTGGGCGGCGTCAGGTCCTTGATTTCATAGCGCAACACCTTCACGCCCCAGTTGGCCGCCGCCTCATCGAGCGCATTGACCACGCTGTGGTTGATGAACTCACGCTCCTCGAAGGTCTTGTCCAGCTCGAGCTTGCCGATCACAGACCGCAGCGTGGTCTGCGACAACTGCGTGATGGCCACCACGAAATTGCTCGACCCGTAGGACGCCTTCATCGGGTCCGTCACCTGGAAGTACAGCACGCCGTCCACCTGCAATTGCGTGTTGTCCTTGGTGATGCAGACCTGGCTCGGCACGTCCAGCGGAATCTCCTTGAGGATGTGCTTGTAGGCGACCCGATCGACGAACGGCACCACGATCGACAGACCCGGCGTCAGCGTTGCGTGATAGCGCCCGAGCCGCTCAAGCACCCATGCATGCTGCTGCGGGACGATCTTGATGCCCTTGGCGATCAGTACGATGGCGCCGATGAGCAGGATTAGCGGAAACAAGCCAAGCTGGTACGCAAGCATGTACAACTCCCCTCAAGAAGGAAACGGCAAACGACAAGAATGTTGGAAACGCTGGCAGAGGATGCCCGGCTCAGCGCGGCGAGACGATCAGCGTGGCGCCACGGATCTCGACGATGCGGAATCGCCCTGGCACTGGCTCGCTGCCGGAGACCAGTTCCACGGTCCAATCGGCCCCACGATATGGCACGCGGGCGCGCCGGTAGCTGTCCCAGCCCGGCACTTCCAGCTCCTGGCCAATATCGAGATTGACGTCGGGATTGGTCGACGCCTCGCTCCGGCGCAGCTTGCCGAAACGCGTCCGGCGCAGCCCGACGATGCATGCGATGGCCACCAGCGCCGCGGTCACGGTCTGGATGGGCACCACGGCCCCCATTAGTGCCGCAACGCCGCCCGCGACCACGCCGACTGCGATCATCAGCAGATAGAAAGTCCCCGTCGCCATCTCCGCGATCACCAGCACGACCGCGGCGGCAAACCAAAGGTAGTACGACGCCATCCCGCTCCTTTCGTCCAGAAACAAGACATCCGGCCAATAAAAAACCCCCGCGACACGCTTAAGGCGTCTGCGGGGGCAGATGGAACACCTGCCGCAGGGCCGGTGCCGCGCGGCGCACCGACCAGGTCGGGCGCCGCCTTGGGATGAAGCTATTGTGACGCGAAATGCCTTGGGAAGCCAGATCAGGAAGCCAGCTGTTGCCAGGTTTCCACCACGGAGTCCGGATTCAGCGAAATCGACTTGATGCCTTCCTTGGCCAGCCAGGCGGCGAAGTCCGGATGGTCCGAGGGGCCCTGGCCGCAGATGCCGACGTACTTGTCCAGGCGCAGCGCCGTGGAAATGGCGCGTTGCAGCATGAAGCGGACGGCAGGGTCGCGCTCGTCGAAGTCCCGGGCCAGCAGTTCCATGCCGGAATCGCGATCCAGACCCAGCGTGAGCTGCGTCAGGTCGTTCGAGCCGATCGAGAAACCATCGAAATACTGCAGGAACTCCTCGGCCAGGATGGCGTTGGACGGCACTTCGCACATCATGATGATGCGCAGGCCGTTCTCGCCACGCTTCAGGCCGTGCTTGGCCAGCAGCTCGATGACCTTTGCCGCCTGACCCAGCGTCCGCACGAACGGCACCATGATCTCGACATTGGTCAGGCCCATTTCGTCGCGCACGCGCTTCATGGCCTTGCATTCCATCTCGAACGCTTCGGCGAAGTCGTCGGCGATATAGCGCGAGGCGCCGCGGAAGCCCAGCATCGGGTTTTCCTCGTCCGGCTCATAGCGCGAGCCGCCGATCAGCTTCTTGTACTCGTTCGACTTGAAGTCCGACAGACGCACGATCACGGGCTTCGGATAGAACGCCGCGCCGATCGTCGCGATGCCTTCGGCCAGCTTGTCCACGTAGAACGCGCGCGGGCTGGCATGGCCACGGGCCACCGATTCGACGGCCTTCTTCAGGTCCCCATCGACCTGCGGATAGTCGAGGATCGCCTTCGGGTGGACGCCGATGTTGTTGTTGATGATGAACTCGAGGCGGGCCAGGCCCACGCCGTGATTCGGGATCTGCGCGAAGTCGAACGCAAGCTGCGGATTGCCCACGTTCATCATGATCTTGGTCTCGATCTCCGGCATTTCGCCGCGCTGGACCTCGGTCACTTCGGTCTCGAGCAGACCGTCATAGATGCGGCCTTCGTCGCCCTCGGCGCACGACACCGTCACCAGCGTGCCGTCCTTGAGCAAATCGGTCGCATCGCCGCAACCCACCACGGCCGGCACGCCCAGTTCACGGGCGATGATGGCTGCGTGGCAGGTACGGCCACCCCGGTTGGTCACGATGGCAGCGGCGCGCTTCATCACCGGCTCCCAGTTCGGGTCGGTCATGTCGGCCACCAGCACGTCGCCGGGCTGCACGCGTTCCATCTCGGATGGATCGTTGATGACGCGCACCGGGCCGGTACCGATCTTCTGGCCGATGGCACGGCCACTGGTCAGCACCGGAGCGGTGCCCTTCAACTTGAAGCGCAGCTCGGCCTTGCCGGCGGCCTGGCTCTTCACCGTTTCCGGACGTGCCTGGAGGATGTAGATCTTGCCGTCCTTGCCGTCCTTGCCCCACTCGATGTCCATCGGACGGGCATAGTGCTTCTCGATGATCATGGCGTACTTCGCCAGCTCGGAGACATCGTCGTCCGTGATCGAGTAACGGTTGCGCAGTTCGGGCGGCACGTCCACGGTCTTCACGCGGCCGGCTTCGCCCGGGCCCGTGAATTCCATCTTGATCAGCTTCGAGCCGATCGAGCGGCGGATGATCGGGTACTTGCCAGCCTGCAGCGTCGGCTTGAAGACGTAGAACTCGTCGGGGTTCACCGCGCCCTGCACCACCGTCTCGCCCAGGCCGTAGCTGGAGGTGATGAAGACCACGTCCGGGAAACCCGATTCCGTATCGATGGTGAACATCACGCCCGATGCGGCCAGGTCCGAACGGACCATGCGCTGCACGCCGGCGGACAGCGCCACCACGTCGTGCGCAAAGCCCTTGTGGACGCGGTAGGAAATGGCGCGGTCGTTGTACAGCGAGGCAAACACGTGCTTGATCTTGTCGAGCACGTCGTCGATGCCGCTGACGTTGAGGTAGGACTCCTGCTGGCCTGCGAACGAAGCGTCGGGCAAGTCTTCCGCGGTGGCGGACGAACGCACGGCGAACGAGGCCTCGGCGCCTTCGCGTGCGGACACGCGGGCGTAGTGGTCACGGATCTCCTGCTCCAGGCGCGGCTGGAACGGGGCGGCGGCCACCCAGCCGCGGATCTCGGCGCCGGCTTCCGCCAGGGCCTTCACGTCGTCGACGTCAAGCGTCTTCAGGCGTTCGGAAATGCGGGCGGTCAGGTTGTTGTGCTGCAGGAAGTCGCGGAACGCCAGCGAGGTCGTGGCGAAACCACCGGGAACGCGGACGCCGGCCTCTGCCAGCTGGGAGATCATCTCCCCCAGCGAAGAGTTCTTGCCGCCGACGATTTCCACGTCATGCATGCGCAACTGCTCGAACGGCAGCACATAGGCGCCGTTATCTGCCTGGTTGGTCATAAAAGCCTCAAAACAAAGTAAGAAATCTTTTGCACCGACCGGTATGTTGTTGGCGTTCTGTTCCCGGTGGATCGCTTGGCTAAGCATTCCCTGAGTTTGCCGTCGGAAGGGTCCTATGCTGCGGCGCACATTGTCAACAATCCCACCGCAGATCGTTGCCCCGTCGACGTCGGCTGAATTGCTTAGCCAAAAGATCGCCGCTATTCTACCGTGCCGCACCGCACTTCCGCGCAGAGGCGGCTTCAAATAATTGATCAGACATGTCCCTCCCCGAAGCGCCTGATGCGTCGCAACCGGCGCATGCGCCCGGCACGACAACCGTCCCGGCCACTCAGACTCCGGCAGCCACCCCTGCCAGCGCCGATCGCCCTGCCGTACGTACGGTTTTTATCGTTTCCGATGGCACCGGCATCACGGCGGAAACGTTCAGCCATTCGATCCTGGCGCAATTCGAAATGCGTTTTCGGAAGGTTCGGATGCCGTTCGTCGATACGCCGGAAAAGGCACATGTCGCCGTGGGCAAGATCAATGAGGCGTTCTACAACGAGGGCGCGCCACCCATCGTATTCACCACGCTGGTCAACGCCGAATCGAACAAGGCCATGCGGCGGGCGAAGGGGATGATCCTGGACATGTTCCAGACCTTCATCGAACCGCTGGAAAAGGAACTGGGCCTCAAGTCCACGCATGCCATCGGCCGCTTCCACCAGAACGCGGACACGGAGGCCTACAAGAACCGGATCGAGGCCATCAACTTCTCGCTGGCCCACGACGACGGCCAGTCGCACAAGAACCTGGAAGAAGCTGACGTGATCCTGGTGGGCGTGTCGCGCAGCGGCAAGACCCCGACCAGCCTCTACCTGGCCATGCAGTATGGACTGAAGGCCGCCAATTACCCGCTGATCCCGGATGATTTCGAGCGCGGGCGGCTACCGTCGGCGCTCTATGCGTTCAAACCGAAGATTTTTGGCTTGTCGATCGATCCGCACCGCCTGACCGAGATCCGCAACGAGCGGCGCCCGGGCAGCAAATATGCGGCACTGGAGAACTGCCGCTACGAGGTCAATGAAGCGGAGGCGATGATGCGCCGCGAAGGCATCAAGTGGCTGTCTTCGACGCACAAGTCCATCGAAGAGATCGCGACGACCATCCTGCAGGAGATCAAGGTCGACCGCGACAACTACTAGCATTTTGAGAATCGTCCCGTGGCCCGGTGGTGGCTACGGGCGCAGCATTGTGTGGTCAAGACTTGCCGCAGGACCGATGACCGCAATGACCGCACGCCACCAGATTTGCCACGGATCGGGCGGCACGACGACCGCCCCGGCGGCGCTACGCGCGCCGCTGGCGAATCGCTTCAAACAGGCACACGGCCGTCGCCGCCGCCACGTTCAGCGATTCCAGCCCGCCAGGCTGCGGGATGCCCACGGTGCGCGATACACGCGCCATCCATGCCTCGCTGACGCCAGCACCTTCGTTGCCGACCACCCATCCGACAGGCTCGCGCAGATCGGTGTCGAACACAGCGGCATCCGCGTGGGATGACGTCGCCAGCAACGGCACCGCCAGACGGCTCTCCAGCATCTCCAGCGAACAATGCTCGACGATATTGAGATGGAAGTTCGCGCCCATGCCGGCGCGCAGCGTCTTGACCGACCATGCGAACGCACAGCCAGTTGTCAGGAACGCGTGCGGAATCCCGGCTGCGGCGGCACTACGCAGGATCGAGCCCACGTTGCCGGCATCCTGAACGCCATCGAGGATGACGCAATCGGTGTCGATCTTCGACGGCAGGTGGCCCGCCGGCGTGTCAACCACCAGCATCAGGTCGACGCCATTCACCACACTGCTGATCTGCGTGAACAGCGCGTCGGCCAGCACGACCACCCTGTCGGGATCGACCTGGTCCAGCAGCGAACGTACCTCGGCATGGTCGTAGTGCCGTTCACCCACCACGCAACTGGCAGGCTGCCCCAGCGCGGCAATGTACGCCTGCGCCAGGTGAACCCCATCGAGCACGGATTGCCCCGCCTTGCGGCGTTGATGCGTGGAGCCCGTCAGGGCCTTCAGGTGCTTGAACAGCGCGTTGTCGCGCGAGGTGACGTGCTTCAAGGAAGTGTCTCAGAAAGGCAGTGCGTCGCGCTCCAGCACCACGCGAACCGGTGCGAACGACCGGCGGTGATGCGGCGTGGCACCGAACTGCTCCAGCGCAGCAAGATGTTGAGGCGTGGGATAGCCGACGTGTTTGTCGAACCCGTACTGCGGATACTCCCCATGCAGGGCGTGAAGTTCGCGATCCCGCGCCACCTTGGCCAGGATCGATGCCGCGGAGATGGCGCGAATCTTCGCATCGCCCTTTACGATGGCTTCCACGGGATACGGGACCTGCGGGCAGCGGTTGCCGTCCACCTGAACAAGGTCGGGTATGACGCCGCTGGCCGCCAGGCCCGCAACCGCCCGCTGCATCGCCAGCATCGAGGCGTGAAGGATATTGAGCGAATCGATTTCGGCGACGGATGCCGAGGCGATATGCCAGCCGAGTGCGCGCTCGCAGATGCGTTCGAAGAGCACTTCGCGCTTGTCGGCAGTCAGAATCTTGGAGTCGGCCAGGCCCCGGATCTGGCGATCCGGGTTGAGCACCACCGCGGCCGCGTAGACCGGGCCGGCCAGCGGCCCACGCCCCGCCTCGTCCACGCCGCACAGGCGCTGGACCACGGCGACTGTCTGCGTCAGCTCCAGGCCCAGTTGCGGAGACGGTGTCGTATCGGCTTTCGTGCGGGCCATCAGCGCACTCCTCGCCCGTGCATGAGTTCGACCACAACGCCGGCAGCCAGGTTGGCGGTATCGCGTTTCAGAGTCTCGTGCATGGTAGTGAAATGCTCGCGCAGGAAGGCAATATTGCCTTCGTCGTTGAGCTGCAGCAGCGTCTCGCGCGCCAACGCCTCGGGCGTGGCATCGTCCTGCAGCAACTCGGGCACGACAAAACGGCCTGAGAGAATATTAGGCAGTCCCACGTAAGGCAGATAGCCCTGCCGTTTCATGATCTGCGCCGTCAGCCAGGGCACCTTGTAAGAAATCACCATTGGCTTCTTGTACAGCGCCGCTTCAAGCGTCGCCGTGCCGCTGGCCAGCAGCACCACGTCGGCAGACTCCATGGCCAGATGCGAATGACCCTCCACGATCGTCAGGTCGATTTCCGGATACTGGGCGTGGAGTGCTTCGACGATCGCACGCAGCGGCGCGCTGGCGGCGGGGAGCACGAAAGCCAGGTTGCCGTCCATGCGGTGCATGCGATCCATGGCCGCGAAGAAGGTGGCACCGAGGTTGCGCACCTCGGACTGACGGCTTCCCGGCAAGACAGCCACAATCCGCTTGCCGTCCGGAAGGCCCAGCTTTTCGCGCGCGCCTGCGACGTCGGGCACCATCGGGATCACATCGGCCAGCGGATGGCCGACATAGGTCGCGGGGATGCCAGCCTTCGCGTAGATCTCCGGCTCGAACGGGAACAGGCAGAGGATATGGTCGACGGCGCGCGCAATCGTGCGGATGCGGCCACCCCGCCAGGCCCATATCGATGGACTGACGAAATGCACGACCGGAATACCTGCACGGCGCAGCGGCACCTCCAGCCCGAAATTGAAATCGGGTGCATCCACGCCGATAAAGCACAGCGGTGGTTGCGCCAGCAGCTTGTCTCGGACCGCCCGGCGCGTAGCCAGGATTTCCCGCAAGGAGCCCAGGACTTCGACGTAGCCGTTGACGGACAGCGTCTCCATTGGCCAGTGGGAAACAAAGCCCTGCGCCATCATTCGGCGGCCACCAATCCCGGCAAAGTCCACGGACTCGCCCAGCCGTGCGTGGAGCCCTTCCAGCAGCAGCGATGCCAGCAAGTCGCCCGAGGCTTCCCCGGCGACCATGGCGATCGTGCCGCGTTTGTTCACGTCCATTCCCGCGACAGCGGGCAGTTCGGCCTGCACTGCGGCGTCGACCATGTCCAACCGGGCTTCAGCGAACAATGCCGCGCTGCGTGGCGGCCAGGAAGTCCACGAAGGCGCGCAGCGGCACGCCGGTGGCAGTGTCGAACTGGGCCAGCAACGCGGCAATCTCGTTGCGCGCGTCGTCAAAACTCAGGTCGGACTTGTACAGCAGTTTGTAGGCCTGGCGAAGCGCGGCGATCTGGCCCGCGTCAAAGCCGCGGCGACGCAGCCCTTCCACGTTGATGCCATGAGGCGTGGCCTTGTTGCCGTTCTTGTCGCTGGCCGCGATCACGAACGGCGGCACGTCCTGCACGAGTGCCGAGGCACCGCCGAGCATGGCATGCGCGCCGATGCGCACGAACTGGTGCACACCGCTCATGCCGCCCAGGATGGCCCAGTCGCCCACTTCCACGTGGCCGGCGATCTGCGCATTGCTGGAGAACACCGTGTTGTTGCCCACACGGCAGTCGTGTGCGATGTGCACGTAGGCCATGATCCAGTTGTCATTGCCCAGGCTGGTCACGCCGCGATCCTGCACCGTACCGGTATGGATCGTCGTAAATTCACGAATCGTGTTGCGATCGCCAATTTCGAGCCGCGTCGGCTCGTTGGCGTACTTCATGTCCTGCGGCACACCGCCCACCGATGCGTACGGGCCGATGCGGTTGCCCTCGCCGATGCTGGTGTGGCCTTCGACGGTGGTATGCGAGCCGATCCGGGTGCCGCTGCCAATCCGCACATTCGGGCCGACGATGGAAAACGGGCCGACGGTAACATCGGCGGCCAGTTCTGCCTTCGGATCGACCAGTGCGGTGGGATGGATTTGCGTCATACGTCCTGTCCTGTGGTGTGTGGTCTGTAGAGAGTCCCGCGGCCAGGCGCGGGGACGGGCTCGGCAGCGGTCAGCCTTCGGCCTGCTTCACCGTGCACATCAGCTCGGCTTCACACGCCACTTCGCCGTCGACGGTGGCGCTGGCCTTGAACTTCCAGATGCCGCGAATGTAGCGCTCCACGGTCACGTTCAGATGCAACTGGTCGCCCGGGTACACCACGCGCTTGAAACGTGCGCCATCGATGCCCACGAAGTAATACAGCGCGCCTTCCTTGCGCTCCATATCGGCGCCGAAGGTCAGCAAGCCGGCCGACTGCGCCAGCGCTTCCAGAATCATGACGCCCGGCATCACCGGCTGGTCCGGGAAATGCCCCATGAAGTACGGTTCGTTGATCGTGACGTTCTTCAGGGTCTTGATCCGCTTTTGCGGTTCGAACTCGAGCACGCGGTCGACCAACAGGATCGGATACCGATGCGGCAGCAGCTTCAGGATCTTGCGGATGTCGATGTCGGAGGCGGTCATGATGATTTCTCTTCGTCTTGTTTGCTATTGGACCCGGCGAATTCGCCGCGCAGGCGGCGCTCCAGTTGCACCACGCGGTCGCGCAGCTTGCTCAGCCCGCGCACGATGGCCGCATTGCGCTCCCATTCGCCATGCGTCGTGAACGGAAACACGCTGGTGTAATGCCCACCGGGTTTGGTAATCGATTTGGTAATCGATGTGCCGCCGGACACTGTGGTCCGGTCGGCGATATTCAAATGGCCAGAAAAATTGGCCGCGCCCCCGATCACGCAGAATTTGCCGATCTTCGTGCTGCCCGATACCGCGGCCGTGCCGGCAATCACCGTATGGGCGCCCACGTGCACGTTGTGCGCGATCTGCACCTGGTTGTCGATCTTGCAACCGTCCTCGATCACCGTATCGGCCATCGCACCACGGTCGACGGCCGTATTGGCGCCGATCTCCACGTCATTGCCGAGCACCGCACGGCCCACCTGCGGGATCTTGACGTATTCGACTCCGGCCGGCCCGATATCGGGCGCAAAGCCAAAGCCGTCGGCGCCAATCACCGCCCCGCTGTGCAGGATGTTGCGCGCACCCACCACGCAACGATGATAGACAGAAACATTGGCGTAGATGAGCGTATCTTCGCCGATCTGCGCGCCTGCGCCGATAAAGGCATTTGCCAGGATCCGCACGCGCTCGCCCAGTTGCGCACCGGCCTCGATCACCACATTGGGACCAATGAAGCAGGAGGCCGGCACCACGGCGTCCGCGGCCACGCTGGCGCGCGGATCGATGCCAACGCGCGGATCGGCATTGGCTTCGCGGTCGAAACGCTGGGCCACGCGAGCAAAGCAGACGTACGGGTTGCGTGCCACAAGCCAGTTACGGCCATCGGCGTGCCCTTCGGCGCGAATACGCTCGAGGTCGGCAGGCGACACGATGACGGCACCGGCCCCCGAGGCCAACGCCTGTGGCAAGTACAGCGGATTGGACAGGAAAGACAGGTCGCCGGGGCCGGCCTGGTCGAGCGGTGCCAGACCGCTCACGGCCAGGTCGGGATCACCCACAACCTGCACGCCGTTCTCGGTGGCGAGCTGACCCAGTGTGGGTGTCTGCATGGCGGTACTTCCTTGAAGATCGAAACAGCGGCGAACGAAAGGCGCGCCGCTTACTTGCCCGTGCTTCCGGCGTTCAACGCCTTCATCACGTCATCGGTAATGTCGATGCGCGGATTCACGTAGACCGCTTCCTGCACGATCAGGTCGTACTTGCGCTGCTCGGCCAGTTGGCGGATCACGCGATTGGCGCGTTCCAGTACCTGGGCCAGCTCCTCGTTCCGGCGCTGGTTCAGGTCTTCACGGAATTCGCGCTGCTTGCGCTGGAATTCGCGATCCAGGTCTGCCACCTCACGCTGGCGGCGCTGGCGATCAGAGTCAGCCAGGACGGCGGTGTCCTTGTCGAGCTTGTCGGCCATGCCCTTGATCTTCTGGGCCATGTCCTGCAGCTCGCGGTCACGCTTGGAAAATTCCTGCTCGAGCTTGACCTGCGCCGCCTTGGCGGGCACCGAGTCACGCAGGATACGTTCCGAGTTGACCGCGGCAATACGAGCCTCCTGAGCCATCGCCGGCGCTGCCGCGCACAGGGCCGCAGCGGCCAGCGCGGCCGCGCTCAGGGATTTCGTCAGTGAAGTATGGAGTTTCATGAAACAAATCCTTTGTGGGGATCAGAACGCAGTACCGATCTGGAACTGGAAGCGCTGGACACGGTCGGTCTCGTCCTTCTTCAGCGGGAAGCCCATGCTGACCTTGAGCGGACCGATCGGCGACAGCCAGGACATACCGAAACCGGTCGAATACTTCAGGTCGCTGACCGTAATCGGCGCGCCTTCCTGGTAGACGTTACCGAAGTCGAAGAACGTGAACAGACGCAGCGTGCGGTCCACGCCCGAACCCGGCAGCGGGAACACGAACTCGACGTTACCGATCAACTTGGATGCGCCGCCAACCGGGTTGCCGTTCTGGTCCTTCGGTCCGAGCGTGCTGGTCTGGTAACCGCGCACCGAACCAATACCACCGGCGTAGAAGTACTTGAATACCGGGAACGGCGTCGCGCCGTAGCCGTGGCCGTACGCCACTTCACCGTTCAGGGCCAGGGTAAAGGCCTTGGACAGCGGGTAGAAATACTGCTGCTGGAAGCTGGCGCGGTAGTACTGGGTGTCGCCGCCCGGTACGCCCACTTCCAGGTTGGCCTGGGTGTACGGACCCTTGGTCGGGATCAGCGCGCTGTCACGACGGTCTCGCGCCCAGCCAATCGTAAACGGGAAGTTGTTGATCGGATCGCCACTGGTCTTGCCAATCTTGTTCAGCCATGCCGTGTACTGGCTCGGCGTGTTGACCGACGTGTAGACCTGCGTGCGTTCGTAGCCGATGCCGAAGAACACCGTGTCGTTCTCGGAGAACGGCACGCCGAACTTGAAGCCACCGCCGGCGGACACGATCTTGTAGTCCTGGTCACCGGTGTAGTACAGCGGACGGGACGTACGGTAGTAGATGTCCGTCGACCGGCTGATGCCGTCCACCGTGAAGTACGGGTCGTACTGCGTCAGCGCGATGGTACGGAACGACTTGGCCGTGTTCACATCCAGGCCCAGGCTGGTACCGGAGCCGAACACGTTGTCCTGGCGCAAGCCGGCCTGCAGCACGAGCTTGTCCGTGGACGAGAAGCCCAGGCCCAGGCTGATCTGGCCGGTCGGCTTTTCGGTCACGTTGACGTTCACATCCACCTGGTCGGGCGCGCCCGGCACGTCTTCGGTGGTGATGTTAGTGTCCGTGAAGTAGCCGGTACGATTGATACGCGCCTGCGATTGCGTCAGCTTTTCGCTGTCGAACCACGAGCTTTCCATCTGGCGCATTTCACGACGCACGACTTCGTCGCGGGTCTTGCTGTTACCGACCACATTCACGCGACGCACATACACGCGGCGGCCCGGGTCCACCATCAGTGTCAGCGCGACTTCGCGCTTTTCCTGGTCAACCTGCGGCTGCGGATTGATCGTCGTGAACGCATAGCCATAGGTACCCAGCAGGTCCGTGATGGCCTTGGTGCTGGCGGTCAGCTTTTCGGACGAGAAGATGTCGCCCTTCTTCAGCTGCAACAGTTTTTCCATCTCCGCCTGCTTGCCCAGCGTTTCACCGGCCAGGTGGATTTCGGACACCTTGTACTGCTCGCCTTCCTTGATGTTCAGCGTCAGGAAGATGTCCTTCTTGTCCGGCGTAATCGAGACCTGCGTGGACTCGATCTGGAACTCCAGGTAACCGCGGTTCAGGTAGTACGAACGCAGCGCTTCCAGGTCAGCAGTCAGTTTCTGCTTCGAGTACAGGTCGTTCTTGGTGTACCAGGACAGCCAGTTCGGCGTGGACAACTGCATCTCATCGCGCAGCGTGCTTTCCTTGAACGCCTTGTTACCGACGATATTGATCTGGCGGATCTTGGCGACCGGACCTTCTTCCACGTTGAACACCACGGACACGCGGTTGCGGTCCACCGGGGTCACAGTGGTCTGCACATCCGCCGCGTAGTAACCGCGCGCCACGTACTGGCGCTTGAGCTCCTGCTCGGCCTTGTCGATCAGGGCCTTGTCGTAGTAACGGGCTTCCGCCACGCCCACGGCACGCAGTGACCGGCGCAGCGTGTCCTTGTCGAATTCCTTGATACCGACGAATTCCAGCTGAGAGATCGCCGGACGCTCTTCCACCTGCACGACCAGCACGCCGTCTTCGGCGCGGATCTGCACGTCCTTGAAGAAACCGGTGTTGTACAGCGCGCGAATGGCATCCGCGCCCTTGTCGTCGGTGAAGGTCTCGCCGACGCGGACAGGGAGGTAACCGAAAACGGTGCCCGGCTCGACGCGCTGCAGGCCTTCAACGCGGATATCCTTGACCACGAACGGATCGGCGGCCCAGCCCGCCGGGCTCCACGCCGCGATAATGGCACTCGTCAGCAGGCCCAGCGAGATGCGCTTATGTCTGATCAATGTTGATCCCCTCTTCCTCTTTGATTCCATGCAGGGTTTTGGCTCCGATGCCGTCCGGGACTACGCCTGACAACGCTGGCAAGGCCGATCCGTCCCGACGGGAAAATGTCCCCCGGGATGCGACCGCCCCCCGCCGACACACGTTTCGGGCTGCGCGAAGCTAGCCGCGCGCAAGAAACAGTCGGCTGACGTCATTGAACAAAGCGAGTGAGGTCAGGAGCAAGATGCACGCGATGCCGACCTTCTGCAGCATCGCTTGCCAGTGGTCTGGTACGGGCCTGCCAGTCAAAAATTCCACGCAATAATACAGCAAATGCCCCCCATCCAGAACCGGAATGGGTAACAAATTGAGCACACCGAGGCTGACGCTGACCAGTGCCAGGAAACTCACGAACGGCTGCCAGCCCAGGTTCGCCGCGCGTCCCGCATAGTCCGCCACGGTCAGCGGACCGCTCAGGTTCTGCAGCGAAGCCTGCCCGACGAGCATCTTGCCGAGCAGCTTCAGGGACAGCGTACTGGTGCTCCAGACCTGGCCTGCAGCGCGCGCCAGCGCCTGCAACGGCGGATAACGCACGATTTCCGTCTCTACAGCCTGGTTCAGCGCCGCCCCGAGCTTGCCGGTCGGGCCAGCGGGCGCGCCCGAGGCATCCTTGGCACCTTCCGCGGCCGGCGCCGAATCCAGCTTCACCGGTACGTCCAGCCGCTGGCCGGCGCGTTCGACGCCCAGCGTCACCGGCTCGCCCGGACGAGCCCGGACGCCGCGAATCAGCTCGCTGGCCTGGGTCAGCGGCTGGCCCTGCCAGGTCACCACGCGGTCCCCGGCCTTCAGGCCGGCGCGCTGCGCCGCCGAATCCGGCACGATCTCGGTGATGGTGACCGGCCCACCCTTCAGGTTCAGCCCCAGCGTGGCCAGCGGGTCCTGGTCCGGATTGCCGCCCGTATTGGGCAGGCGCGACAGCGTGACGTCCCGCTCCACACCGTCGGTACCGCGTACATGCAGCACCGCGCGTGCGTCGCCGAAGCCTTCGGCGAAGACGGCCATGCGCAAATCGTTCCAGGAGCGTACCGCTTCCGTGTGGTCGTTCGCGGTCAGGGACAGGACGCGATCGCCCTCGCGAATGCCGGCTTGCGCAGCCACGCTGCCGGCTACGGGGGCGGCCACCACCGGCACGGGTTCGCGCATACCGCCGGCAAACAGGACCACGTACAGCGCGATGGCCAGCGCAAAGTTGGCCACCGGCCCCGCTGCGACGATCACAAAGCGCTTGCCGACAGGCTGTCGGTTGAAGGCGCGCGGCAGTTCGGCGGGGTCGATCGGCGGATCGACTTCGGGGTCTCGCTCGCGCTCGTCAAGCATCTTCACGTAGCCGCCCAGCGGAATGGCGGCCAGCGTCCACTCGGTGCGGTCACGCCCCTTGCTGACCCAGCGGGCCAGGGGGCGGCCGAAGCCGATGGAGAATCGCAGCACCTTGACCCCGCAGGCGCGCGCGGCAAGGTAGTGACCCATCTCGTGCACGAAAATCAGAATGCACAGGGCGACAATGAACGCGATGACGGTTTGCATGGCAAATCACCCCCTCGAGACCTGGCCCGCGCTGCGATCCATCAGCGGCTGGCCAGACGTGTCAGCAATGCCTGCGCGGCGCGGCGAGCTTCGGCATCGGCCGCCAGGACGCCCTCTAGCGTCCCGACCGAACCGGCGTGCGGAAGTTCGAGGACACCGGCCACCACGCGGGCAATATCGGTAAAGCGGATAGCGCCGCCGAGGAAGGCCTCCACGGCGACCTCGTTGGCCGCATTCAAGACGGCCGGCGCCACGCCACCCGCGCGCAATGCATCAAAGGCTAGTCCCAGGCACGGGAAGCGCTCAAGGTCCGGCGTCTCAAAATGGAGGCCGCCAGCGATTGTCAGGTCCAGCGGCGTCACGCCGGAGTCGATGCGCTCCGGATACGCCATGCCATAGGCGATCGGTGTCCGCATGTCCGGATTGCCAAGCTGCGCCAGCACCGAACCGTCGGCATAGGCCACCATCGAGTGCACGATGCTCTGCGGGTGGATCAGCACTTCGATCTTTTCGGCCGGCGCGCCGAACAGCCAGTGGGCCTCGATCACCTCCAGGCCCTTGTTCATCATCGTCGCCGAATCCACCGAGATCTTGCGGCCCATGACCCATTTCGGATGGGCGCAGGCCTGGTCAGGCGTGATGTCGTGCAACGTGGACGGGTCGCGGGTGCGGAACGGGCCGCCCGACGCCGTCAGCAGCACCTTCGAAACACCCGCCGCGTAGCGCGGATCGCTGGTCGGCAGGCACTGGAAGATGGCGTTGTGTTCGCTGTCGATCGGCAGCAGCGTGGCGCCATGCTCACGCACGGCGTCCATGAATATGGCGCCGGACATCACCAACGATTCCTTGTTGGCCAGCAGCACGCGCTTTCCGGCGCGGGCGGCGGCAAGCGACGAGCGCAGGCCAGCGGCGCCGACGATGGCGGCCATCACTGCATCGGTACCGCTGTCGGCGGCAATCGATTCCAGGGCGGCTTCACCGTGGCTGACTTCGGTCTTCAGGCCGGCGGCGCGCAGCAGCGCCTCCAGCCGGCTGGCGGCCTCGGCCGTTCCGACCACGGCCCGTGCCGGACGGAACTCGACGCACGCGGCGGCCAGCTTGTCGACCTGACGGTGCGCGCTGAGCGCATGCACGGTATAGCGGTCCGGATGTCGACGGACGACGTCGAGCGTGCTTTCGCCGATGGAGCCGGTGGCGCCCAGGATGGTGATACGTTGCATAGACCAGATAACCGAATTCAGATTGTGACTACACCCAGGCCAGCAGCAGGGCCGCCAGTGGGAACACCGGGATCAGGGCGTCGATCCGGTCCAGGACCCCGCCGTGCCCGGGCAGCAGCCGGCTGCTGTCCTTCATGCCGACCTGCCGCTTCAGCAGGGATTCGAACAGGTCGCCGATGATGCTCGCGGCGACCAGCAGCGTGACCAATACCGCCGCCAGACCCAGGCCGCCCTTGTCCGCGATGCGCGAGAACCAGGTCGGTGCGAATGCGTGCGTGGTGGCTAGCGTCAGCGCCACCACCATGACCAGCAACCAGCCACCGATCGCGCCCTCCCAGGATTTCCCCGGGCTGATGCCTGGCGCCAGCTTGCGGCGGCCAATCGCCTTGCCGACAAAATAGGCGCCGATATCGGCCGCCCACACCAGTACCGCAGCCGATAGCAGCACCGCGATGCCGTCGGCACGCAGCACCATCACGGCATGACCAAACGCCGGCAGCATGATGAGCCCCAGGATGGCGCCCAACACCGTGAAGCCGGGCGTGGCCTTGCGTACACCGCGAGCCAGCAGCACCAGCGCCACGCCCCAAGCCACGATGGCGGCCTCGAGCAAGTACGTGACGGCATGGCGCTCGGGCGCGTCATGCCAGGCAATCAGCACCAGCAGGCAGGCCACGGCATAGACATAAGGCCACGCGCGACGCAGGCCGATCAGCCGGCCAAACTCCCATCCGCCAAGCAACACGATCACCGCCACCAGCCCTGCGAGTGCCGCCGGCGGTGCCAGGAACAGGATCGGCAGGATCAACAGCAACAGGCATACGGCGGTGATGACGCGGGTAAGTAGCATGCGCTGCGGGGTCCCGTGGTGAGTTGGAGGAAAACGAGCCGGGGCTCAGGCCGTGCCGGACAGGCCCGGCGCAAGCAGTTGCGCACTGGTTCGGCCAAACCGTCGCTCGCGCTGCCGGTACGAGGCGAATGCCTTGTCGAGCTCGGCGGCATCGAAATCGGGCCAGTAGGTATCGGTGAAATACAGCTCGGAATAGGCAAGCTGCCACAACAGGAAATTGCTGATGCGCTGCTCACCGCCTGTGCGGATGAACAGGTCGGGCTCCGGCGCGTACGACATGGCCAGGTGCGGCGCCAGCACGGACTCGTCGATCGCGTCCGGATCGAGCATGGGGGACCGCGCCAGCATCTTGCGCATGGCCTGCAGCAGGTCCCAGCGCCCGCCATAGTTGGCGGCGATGGTCACGGTCAGGCCCGTGTTGCCGGCTGTGCGCGCCTCGGCGTCGAGGATGAGCTGCTGGATGCGCGGACTGAACCGCGACAGATCGCCCACCACGCGCACGCGAATGTTGTTGGCGTGCATCTTGATCACCTCGCGGCGCAAGGCGGTCATGAACAGGCGCATCAGGAACGAAACCTCGTCCGCCGGGCGGCGCCAGTTCTCGGAACTGAAGGCGAACAGGGTCAGGAACTGCACGCCGCGCGCGGCACAAGCCTCCACCACCGCCCGTACCGCGTCCAGGCCGCGGGAGTGGCCCGCGACGCGGGGCAGATGACGCTGGGTCGCCCAGCGGCCGTTGCCATCCATGATGATGGCAACGTGGCGGGGCACATAGCTGGTATCGGGAACGCCTAGCGTCGAACTGATGTGCTGCATGGGTTGGCGGACGGTGACAGCATCCGGCGGACAGGCCGCCGGGCGCCATCACACCGTCATGATCTCCTTCTCTTTCTCGGCGACGAGCTTCTCGATCTCGGCGACGAACTTGTCCGTCAACTTCTGGACTTCGTCCTGGCCGCGGCGCTCGTCATCCTCGGAAATGGTCTTGTCCTTGACCAGCTTCTTGAACTGCTCGTTGGCGTCGCGGCGCAGGTTGCGCACAGCCACCTTGGCACCCTCGGCCTCGCTCTTGACGACCTTGGTCAGTTCCTTGCGGCGCTCTTCCGTCAGCGCGGGCATCGGCACACGGATCACTTCACCCATGGTGGCCGGATTCAGGCCCAGGTCCGCGTCGCGGATGGCCTTCTCGACGGCGCCAACCATCTTCTTTTCCCACGGCTGCACGCTGATCGTGCGGGCGTCGGCCAGACCGACGTTGGCTACCTGGCTGATGGGCACCATCGAGCCGTAGTAGTCCACCTGGACGTGGTCAAGCAGGCCGGCGTGGGCGCGGCCGGTGCGAATCTTCGCCAGATCGGCCCTGAAGGCTTCGATCGATTTCTGCATTTTCTGCTCGGCGCTCTTCTTTGTGTCGGCGACGGTCATGTTTACCTCCGGAAAACAGCCAGACAGGATCCCGCCGGACGGGATCGAAAATGAATCATTCTACTCTCAGGCCGGGCCGAATCCGCATTGTGACGCGGCCCGCGCCCATCAAACGTGCACCAGCGTACCTTCGTCTTCACCGAGGATCACACGCTTGAGCGCGCCCGGCTTGACGATCGAAAACACCTTGATCGGCAGCTTCTGGTCGCGGCACAGCGCGAACGCGGTGGCATCCATGACCTGAAGGTTGCGGGAAATGGCTTCGTCGAAGGAAATGGTGGTGTAACGGGTAGCGCTCGGGTCCTTCTTGGGGTCGGCGGTATATACACCGTCCACCTTGGTGGCCTTGAGCACGATTTCCGCACCGATTTCCGAGCCGCGGAGTGCGGCGGCGGTATCGGTCGTGAAGAACGGGTTACCCGTGCCGGCGGCGAAAATCACCACCTTGCCCTCTTCCAGCTGACGGATGGCGCGCGGGCGGATGTACGGCTCGACCACCTGGTCCATGCGCAGCGCGGACTGCACACGGCCTTCGATGTTGGCATGGCGCATGGCGTCCTGCAGGGCCAGCGCATTCATCATGGTGGCCAGCATGCCCATGTAGTCGGCCGTGGCACGGTCCATGCCGGCCGCTCCGCCGGCTACGCCGCGGAAAATGTTGCCGCCGCCGATGACTACGGCGACCTGGACGCCCAGCTTAACGATCTCGGCAATGTCATTGACCATGCCCTCGATGGTGGAGCGGTTGATGCCGAAGGCATCGTCGCCCATCAGGGCCTCACCGGACAGTTTCAGAAGGACGCGCTTGTAGGCTGGCATATTCACCCTCGGGCTGGTTCTCGATCGCTCGTATGAACGGATGGATTGGCGCGGGCGGCATACAGCGTGTGGGCTGCACCGGCCGCGCAAGAATTCGGAAATGCGGGACAGCTTGAAGCCGGTTTTCGCCGTCATCTGCCGGCATCGTCCGTCAAAAGACGCACAGAGGCAGGTGACTGCGAAAACTGGCTGACACGGCCGCAGCGGCACGCACATGGCGGCCGCAATTGTGCAGAGGGGCACCTTGCGGCGCCCCTCGGCATTATACGGTGGCAGGGTTGGCTTTCCTCACTGGATGCCGGCCCGGCCACCTGGACATCAGCCCTTCTGGGCGGCAGCCACCTGGGCGGCCACTTCGGCGGCGAAGTCGTCCTGCTTCTTCTCGATGCCTTCACCCACCACGTACAGGGTGAAACCCTTCACGGTCGTGTTGGCAGCCTTCAGCATCTGCTCAACCGTCTGCTTGTCGTTCTTCACGAACGGCTGGTTGAACAGCGACACTTCCTTCAGGTACTTCTGGACCGAACCTTCCACCATCTTGGCGGCGATTTCAGCCGGCTTGCCCGATTCGGCAGCCTTCTGCTCGGCGATGCTGCGCTCCTTGGCGATCAGCTCGGCGGGAACCTGGTCGGCGGACAGCGACACCGGCTTCATGGCGGCCACGTGCATGGCCACGTCCTTGGCGGCGGTCTCGTCGCCGTCGAACTCGACCATCACGCCAATGCGCGTGCCATGCAGGTACGACACCAGCTTGCCGCCGTTGGCGTAACGGGTGAAGCGGCGGATCGTCATGTTCTCGCCAATCTTGCCGATCAGGGCGGCACGGGTGGCTTCCACGGTCACACCGTCGATTTCCAGGGCCGACAGGGCAGCCACGTCGGCCGGGTTCTGCTTGGCCACCAGTTCAGCCACCTTGGCCGTGAAGGCCAGGAAGTCGTCGTTCTTGGAAACGAAGTCGGTTTCGCAGTTCAGCTCGATCAGTGCACCGGTCGTGCCGTCGATGAACGATGCCACCACGCCTTCGGCGGTCACGCGCGAAGCGGCCTTGCTGGCCTTGTTGCCCAGCTTGACGCGCAGCAGCTCTTCAGCCTTTTCCAGGTCGCCGTCGGCCTCGGTCAGGGCCTTCTTGCATTCCATCATCGGCGCGTCGGTCTTCGCGCGCAGTTCTGCAACCATGCTTGCGGTAATTGCCGCCATTTGTCACTCCTTGATTGGTTCGGGCCGTCCGCCCCGCATGTCACACGGGACGGCCGGCCGGTGTCTGATCAACTTCGGTCCGGCTTCACCCGCGGCGGATCGTACCCGCGGCGGATGACAACAAAGTCAGTTTGCAAAAAGGGGGCGCCAGAAGTGCCCCCTTTTATTGTCTTGCCACCGTACGGGCGCCGGCAGCCGGTGTACCCCGGCTTCAGGCGCCCGCGGGCAATCAGCCTTCCTGGACTTCGACGAATTCGTCGCCGCCGCGAGCGGCTTCCACCACTTCCTGCACCGCATTGGCGCGGCCTTCCAGGATGGCGTCAGCCACGCCGCGCACGTACAGGGCCACGGCCTTGCTCGAGTCGTCGTTGCCCGGGATCACGTAGTCGATGCCTTCCGGCGAGTGGTTCGTGTCGACCACGCCGATGACGGGGATGCCCAGCTTGTTGGCTTCGGTCACGGCAATCTTGTGGTAGCCGACGTCCACCACGAAGATGGCGTCAGGCACGCCGCCCATGTCCTTGATGCCGCCGATGGACTTTTCCAGCTTGATCATCTCGCGCTCGAACATCAGCGCTTCCTTCTTGCTCATGGTGTCCAGCGCGCCGGCTTCCTTGGCGGCTTCCATGTCCTTCAGGCGCTTGATCGAGATCTTGACGGTCTTGAAGTTCGTCAGCATGCCGCCGAGCCAGCGGGCGTCGACGTACGGCATGCCAGCGCGGCCGGCTTCCTCAGCCAGGATCTCGCGCGACTGACGCTTGGTACCCACGAAAAGCACGGTGCCGCGATTTGCTGCCAGTTGACGCACGTACTTCATCGCGTCCTGGAACATCGGCAGGGTCTTTTCGAGGTTGATAATGTGGATCTTGTTGCGATGGCCGAAGATGAAGGGGGCCATCTTGGGGTTCCAGAAGCGGGTTTGGTGGCCAAAGTGGCAACCGGCTTCCAGCATTTCGCGCATGGTCACGGACATGAAAGGTGCTCCAATAGGGTTGGGTCTGAAGTCCGCCCCGACATTCCTGAAAAGGAACACCCCGGATGGGCGGACCAGCGATTTACCAAAAAGATTCTTGATGCCGACCCGCCGCCGGCGCACCGCCAGCAAGTCAGCCTTCGATTGTAGCAACAAAGCGGCCCTTCGCTCAAGCCCCGCCGATCGTCTCCCGATGGGCGGTCGCTCCAACGGCCACAGGACCCGGGCCACTACCCGGCCTGTCGATTTTTCGTCCGGCCGCTCGCCCGCAGCCGCCCGTAATTCACTGCTTTCAGGACACGATGGTGCGATAATCCCACTTTGCGAATCGATATCCGGCGCAGCCAGTGGCTGAGCCGTCACTTTTTTCTGGCGAAGCAGCATGAGCATCCACCTGAACACCGCCGAAGACATCGCCCAAATGCGCGTGGCTTGCCGCCTTGCCTCCGAAGTCCTCGACTACATCACCCCGCACGTCAAGCCCGGCGTGACGACCGGCGAACTCGACAAGCTCTGCCACGCCTACATGCGTGACGTGCAAGGCACGGTGCCCGCGCCGCTGAACTATGCGCCCCCCGGCTACCCGCCCTTCCCCGGCGCCATCTGCACCTCGGTCAACGACGTGATCTGCCACGGCATTCCCGGCGACCGCGTGCTGAAGAACGGCGATGTCATCAACCTCGATATCACCGTCATCACCAAGGAAGGCTACTACGGGGACACCAGCCGCATGTTCATCGTGGGCGAGGGCTCGATCCTGGCCAAGCGCCTGGCGCAAATCACCTATGAATGCATGTGGAAGGGCATCCAGCAGGTGCGCAACGGCGCGCGGCTGGGCGATATCGGCCATGCCATCCAGGTGCACGCGGAAGCCGCCGGCTACAGCGTGGTGCGCGAGTACTGCGGCCACGGCATCGGCAAGGTCTTCCACTCCGACCCGCAGGTGCTGCACTACGGCCGCCCCAACACCGGCATGGAAATCAAGAGCGGCATGATCTTCACCGTGGAGCCGATGATCAACGCCGGCAAGCGCGACATCCGTACGATGCCCGACCACTGGACCGTCAAGACGCGCGACCGCAGCCTGTCGGCGCAGTGGGAACACACCGTGCTGGTCACCGATACCGGCTTTGAAGTGTTGACGCTGTCGGCGGGATCGCCGGTGCCGCCGGCCTTTGTCACCGAACCCGTCGCGGCCTGACGTCGCGTCGATCGCCAGGGCGCCGACCGCGGCGCCCTTTCTACTTCCAGCCGTGCCCACGACCCCCATCGCCCAACCCATGGACACCACGCCGGAACTCCTTCTCTGCCAGCGCATCCGCGACAAGCTCAAGGCCGACAAGCAGGCCCTGTTTGCCGAATTCAATGCGCACAACCAGGTCAATCCGCTCGTCACCCGGCTGCGTCGCGCCGTGGATGCCGCCCTGATCGATGCCTGGAGTGGCCTGGAGTTGCCCGCCGACGCCGCACTCGTCGCGGTAGGCGGCTATGGGCGCGGCGAGTTGTTTCCCCATTCGGATGTCGACGTCCTGCTGCTGCTGCGCGCGGAGCCCGACGCGGAGACCGCGGCCAAGCTGGAGCGCTTCATCGGCCTGTGCTGGGACCTCGGCCTGGAGATCGGCTCGTCCGTCCGCACCGTGGACGACTGCATCCGCGAGTCCGCGGCGGACATCACGATCCGCACGTCCTTGCTGGAAGCCCGTCTGCTGACGGGCAACAAGGCACTGTTTGCCGACTTGCGCACACGCTATCAGGCCGACATGGACGCGGCCGACTTCTTCCAGGCCAAGCTGCTGGAAATGCGCCAGCGCCACGCCAAGTACCAGGACACCCCCTACGCGCTGGAGCCCAACTGCAAGGAAAGCCCCGGCGGCCTGCGCGACCTTCAGGTCATCCTGTGGATGACGCAGGCGGCGGGCCTCGGCGACAGCTGGAAGCAACTGTTCGAGCGGGGCCTGCTGACCGAGCGCGAGGCCCAGGAACTGACCCGCAACGACCGCCTGCTGCGCACCATCCGCGCCCGGCTGCACCTGCTGGCGGGCCGGCGCCAGGACGTGCTGGTGTTCGACCTGCAGACCGCGCTGGCGGAATCGTTCGGCTATCGGCAGACCACGCACAAGCGTGCCAGCGAGCAGCTGATGCGCCGCTACTACTGGGCGGCCAAGGCCGTGACGCAGCTGAACAGCGTGCTGCTGCTCAACATCGAGGCCATGCTGTTCCCGAGCGAGTCCAAGGTCACGCGTGTGATCAACGACCGCTTCGTGGAGCGCCAGGGCATGCTGGAAATCACCAGCGACGACCTGTACGAGCGCGATCCGCACGCGATCCTGGAAACGTTCCTGCTTTACGAGCGCACGCCGGGCGTCAAGGGCCTGTCGCCGCGTACGCTGCGCGGCCTCTATAACGCCCGGACGGTCATGGACGCCAGCTGGCGCAACGACCCGGAGAACCGCCGCCTGTTCCTGGCCATCGTGCAGGAACCGCAGGGCATCACGCACGCGCTGCGCCTGATGAACCAGACCAGCGTGCTGGGCCGCTATCTGATCAACTTCCGGCGCATCGTCGGGCAGATGCAGCACGACCTGTTCCACGTCTACACCGTGGACCAGCACATCCTGATGGTGGTGCGCAACATGCGCCGCTTTGCCATCGTCGAGCACACACACGAGTTTCCGTTCTGCAGCCAGCTGATGGCCAGCTTCGACCGGCCATGGGTGCTGTGCGTGGCCGCGCTGTTCCATGACATCGCCAAGGGCCGCGGCGGCGATCACTCCAAGCTCGGCACCGTCGATGCGCGCCGCTTCTGCAAGCAGCATGGCATCTCGCGCGAAGACACCGACCTGATCGCCTGGCTGGTGGAAAACCACCTGACCATGAGCCACGTGGCGCAGAAGCAGGATCTGACCGATCCCGAGGTGGTGAAGTCGTTCGCCAGCGTGGTCGGCAACGAGCGCTACCTGACCGCGCTCTACCTGCTGACCGTGGCCGATATCCGCGGCACCAGCCCGAAGGTCTGGAACGCATGGAAGGGCAAGCTGCTGGAAGATCTGTACCGAATCACGCTGCGCGTGCTCGGCGGCGCGCAACTCGATCCCCACTCGCTCTGGGCCCAGCGCCGCGACGACACCATCGCGCAACTGCGTCTCAAGGCGTTCGACCCGGACCTGGCCAGGCCGCTCTGGGGCAAGCTCGACGTCTCCTTCTTCCTGCGCCATGACGCGCGCGACATCGTCTGGCTGACGCGCCATCTGTTCAACAAGGTGGACAGCGACGCAGCCGTGGTGAAGGCCCGCATCTCGCCAGCCGGCGAAGGCCTGCAGGTGGCGGTCTACGTCAAGGACCAGCCCGACCTGTTCGCACGGATCTGCGGCTACTTCGAGCGCAAGGCGTTCTCGATCCAGGACGCCAAGATCCACACCACGCGCCACGGCTACGCGCTGGACACCTTCCAGGTCACGGACCCGGGCCGGGACGGCGACTACCGGGACATCCTGACCCTCGTCGAACACGAACTGGCGGAGCGTGTGCGGCTGGAGTGCCCGTTGCCGGAGCCGACGCAAGGCCGGCTGTCGCGCCAGTCGCGCAGCTTTCCGATCAAGCCGCGCGTGGACCTGCGGCCCGACGAACGCGGCCAGTATTACCTGCTGTCGCTGTCCGCCAACGACCGCACCGGCCTGCTCTATGCCATTGCCCGTGTACTGGCCAAACACCGCGTGTCCGTGCATTCGGCACGCATCAACACCCTGGGGGAACGCGTCGAAGACGTGTTCCTGGTCGATGGCAGCCGTCTTGCCGCCGACAACCGATTGCAGATTCAGCTTGAACAGGACTTGCTCGAAGCGCTGGCCATCTGATGGCCACGCGTGTCGGGACGCAACGATATGACCGATAGCAAAACGCCCGGCCGCAAGACGCTGGGCATCAAGACCTCCCCCACCACCGACGCACCCCGCAAGGCCACCCGGCCTGTACGCGTGTCGGACCTCAATCGCAAGCGCGTGCAGGATGTGGTGACGGGGATCAAGCAGGCGAAGGAGCGCGCTGGCGAGAAGGCCAAGCGCAAGGCCGTGCCTGCGGAAGGCGCCGCGCGCCCGGAACGATCGACCCGTCCTGCGCGTCCTCGCCCGGCCGATGGCGAGCGGGCGCCGCGCCGCTTCGGCAACGACGACTCACGCCCGCCGCGTCGTTATGGCGACGATGAATCGCGGCCCCCGCGTCCGCGTAGCTTCGGTGACAACGAATCGCGCCCGCCGCGCCGTTATGGCGACGACGAGCGCCGTCC
>NZ_FMYZ01000001.1:280303-1339584 GCF_900101625.1 Cupriavidus sp. YR651
GACAACGAATCGCGCCCGCCGCGCCGTTATGGTGATGACGAGCGCCGTCCGCCGCAGCGTGGTAGCGATGACAATCGCCCGCCGCGTCCGCGTAGCTTCGGTGACAACGACTCGCGCCCGCCGCGTCCGCGCAGCTTCGGCGACAACGAATCGCGGCCACCGCGCCGTTATGGCGACGACGAACGCCGTCCGCCGCAGCGTGGTTTCAGCGATGACAATCGCGCGCCGCGCCCGCGCCGTGCAGGTGGCGACGACTCGGCTCGCCCGGCCGCGCCGGCCCGTCGCTTTAGCGACAATGCGGATCGCGCACGCCCGGTCCGCACCGAGCGTCCGGCACCGCGCACCGAGGCCCACGAACAGCGCGAAGCGCACGAGACCGATGAAAGCGGTTTGGTTCGCCTCTCCAAGCGCATGTCGGAACTGGGCCTCTGCTCGCGCCGCGAAGCTGACGAATGGATTCCGCGCGGCTGGGTGCTGGTCGACGGCAAACCTGTCACCGAACTGGGCTCGCGCGTCCGCCCGGACGCCGAGGTCGAGATTCTGCAGGCCGCCCGCTCCGAACAGGGCGAACGCGTGACCGTGCTGCTGAACAAGCCGGTGGGTTACGTGTCCGGCCAGGCGGAAGACGGCTACGAGCCCGCCGCCGTGCTGTTCGCGCCCGAGAACCAATGGGCGGAAGACCCCACGCGCAAGCGCTTTGCGCCGTGGCAGCGCAAGAACCTGGCCCCGGCTGGCCGCCTGGACATCGACTCCACGGGCCTGCTGGTGCTGACGCAGGACGGCCGCGTGGCCCGCGCGCTGATCGGCGACGACTCGAACGTCGAAAAGGAATACCTGGTGCGCGTGGTCTGGGAATCGCCGGAAGGTCCGGTCGAGCGCAATATCAGCGCCGCATTCCCGGCTGACCAGTTGGAACGGCTGCGCCACGGCCTGTCGCTCGACGACGTCCCGCTCAAGCCCGCGAAGGTCAGCTGGCAGAACGAGGAACAGCTCCGCTTTGTGCTGCGCGAAGGCCGCAAACGCCAGATCCGCCGGATGTGCGAACAGGTGGGCCTGAAGGTGATCGGCCTGAAACGCGTGCGCATGGGCCGTGTGGTGCTGGGTGACCTGCCGCCGGGCCAGTGGCGCTTCCTGGGTCCGTTCGAGAAGTTCTGAGCCGTTTGGCCAACGGACGGCCGCGAGAAATGAAAAAAGCGGAACGCGCGTGCGTTCCGCTTTTTTTATGCGTCATCCCTTCTGGCCATTCCTGGAACCAGCTATCGCGGCCGTACGGGCGGCAGGCGACGCAGCGCTGCCTCGGTCGCCTCATCGGCAGGCACATAGACCAGCAGCCGCGCGCCGTTGCGCGGCGCCGTCCACCAGTTGGTCTGCGTCAGGCTCAGCACGCCCGTTTCCGGATGCGTGAACTGCTTCACGTGATTCTGGATGCCGCGCACCTGGTAGCGCTGCCAGAGATCGCGGAACAGGTCGGAAACCGCCAGGTAGCGCTGCAACTGGGCTTCCCACAGCGGGTCGTTCATATGCTCGGCCATGGCCGCACGGTACAACGCCACCATGTTGGCCACCATCCCCTGCCAGTCGACCACGATCGCCCGCCAAACCGGCTGTGTCAGCGCCAGATAAATGCAGTTGCGATCCTCGACGGGCAGGTTTGGCACGTCGATCTGGAGCAGTCGGCAGTAGGCGTCGTTGTGGGCAACGATGTCGAAACGCGCATTCTGGACCAGTGCAGGAATCGGATCGAGCTGATCGAGAATGCGCTGCGTGCTTGCCGCCACCGTCTCGCAGACAAAGGAAGCGGACGGCGGCACCGGACGCTGCATGCCCGCCAGCGTAAAAAGGTGTTCGGTCTCGGACTCGCTACATTGCAGCGCCGCCGCCACGGCACTCAACACCTTGACGGAGACCCGGATCGGGCGCCCCTGCTCCAGCTTGGTGTACCAGGTGATACCGATGTCCGCGAGCGCGGCCACTTCCTCCCGACGCAGACCCGGCGTGCGCCGCCGGCCGATACGGGCCATGCCGACCCGCGACGGGTCCAGGCTCTCCCGGCGGGCGCGCAGGAAGGCGCCAAGCTCCGCTTCCCGGCCGGTGGCCGTTGGCAGGTCGGCGTCGGCCGGATCGGCCAACTGCGCGGGATCGTGGCGAACGTTCATGATGCGGCACTCCGGATAGGGGCTGGGGCGGCCTGAAGGTGGGTCGAAGGTGGCTCGAAGGCAGGTAGACGGCTGCCCGACGGCTGGCTGAAGCTAGGCTGGCACCATTTATACCAGTCTATCCGGGCTCTTGTACCAGTCTCGATCGGCCACCATACTCCGGTCCTCTGTTTCTGTCGAGGCGCGCATCGCCATGCATTCCGAAGCATCTCCCACCACTCTCCGGCAGGCCGGGCTCTTTGTGCTGCTGGCCGGCCAGCTACTTCCGCAGATCGATTTTTCCATCGTCAACGTGGCGATGCATGCCATCGCGCACTCGCTGCATGCCACGGCCACCGAGCTGGAACTGATGGTGGCGGTGTACGGCGTCGCGTTTGCCGTCTGCCTGGCCATGGGTGGCCGTCTCGGCGACAACTACGGCCGCCGCCGGATCTTCAATATCGCCGTCTTCCTGTTCGGCGTGGCCTCGCTGCTCTGCGGCGTGGCCAACTCGATGTGGTTCCTGCTGGGCGCCCGGGTTCTCCAGGGCATCGCGGCCGCGTTGCTGATTCCGCAGATCCTGGCAACGATCCACGTCGGCCTGCGCGGCCACGCACACTCGCGCGCGCTGGCGCTGTTTGCATCGATCAGCGGGCTGGCGTTCATCATCGGGCAGGTGCTGGGCGGATTCCTGGTCGCGGCCGATATCGGCGGGCTGGGCTGGCGCAGCGCGTTCCTGATCAACTTGCCCGTATGCGCCGCGATTCTTGCCCTGTCGCGCCGGCTCATCCCGGAAACGCGCCGCGACAACGCGGCGGGCATCGACGTGCCCGGCACCATGCTGCTCGCGTTCGTCATTCTGGCCGTCCTGCTGCCGCTGGCCATGGGGCCGTCGATGCACTGGACGTGGCCGGTGCTGGCCGTGCTGGTGGCCGCCGCACCGCTCACGCTGTGGCTCTGGAAGACGGAGCTGCGCCAGGAGCGGCGCGGCCTGCATCCGTTGCTGCCGCCGTCACTGGTGCGGCTGCCCAGCGTGCGCTTCGGCTTCTTTGTCGCCATCCTGTTCTATGCGTGCTGGAGTGGCTTCATGTTTGTGCTGGCGCTGGCATTGCAGGCGGGGGCCGGCATGGCGCCGACGACTGCCGGCAATGCCTTTATCCCGCTGGGCCTGGCGTTCTTTGCCGGATCGCTGATGAGCCCGCGCCTGGTCGGGGCATGGGGCCGCACGCGCGTGCTGATCCTGGGTTGTCTGATCCAGATGGTGGGGATGGTCGCGCTCGGCTACACGCTGCACCATGTGTGGCCGCATCCGGACATCCTCGACCTGGCCGCGCCGACCATGCTGATCGGCATCGGCAATTCGCTGGTGGTGGGATGCTTCTACCGGATCGGGCTGGCCGATATTCCCGCCGATCAGGCGGGCGCCGGCAGTGCGACGCTGGCAACGGTGCAGCAGGCAGCCTTCGGACTGGGATCGGCGCTGCTGGGCTCCGTGTTCGCCCAGTCGCTGCACCAGTCGGCCCACCTTCCCACCGAACTTGTGGCCCGATACCTCGATGCCACGCTGGCCAGCCTCGGCGCCGAGCTTTGCCTGATGGCGATACTGGTGTGCGGCGCAATGGTCTATCACGTCCGCCACGGGCAGCCGGCGCTGGTGGCCGGTGCCGCCCCCGCTCAATCGTCGTAGTTCGGCGGCAATTCCGGGAACAGCACCTCGGTGAACCCGAAGCGCGTGAAGTCCTTGACGCGCATCGGGTACAGCACGCCGACCAGGTGGTCGCACTCGTGCTGGACCACGCGGGCGTGGAAGCCTTCGGCCACGCGCTCGATCGGGTTGCCCAGCAGGTCATAGCCGGAATACTTCAGCCGCGTATGCCGGGGCACCACGCCGCGCAGGCCGGGCACGGACAGGCAGCCCTCCCAGCCGTCTTCCATCTCGTCGGAAAGCGGCTCCAGCACCGGGTTGATCAGCACGGTCTTGGGCACCGTGGGTGCGTCCGGGTAGCGCGGATTGCGATCGAAACCGAAGATCACCACCTGCAGGTCCACGCCGATCTGCGGCGCGGCCAGTCCGGCGCCGTTGGCATGCTCCATGGTGTCGAACATGTCATCGATCAGCAGCCGCAACTCCGGCGTGTTGAACTGCGTCACCGGCCGCGCGATCTGCAGCAGGCGCGGGTCGCCCATCTTGAGAATGTCTCGGATCATTGTGCGTTCTCCGGTTCCGCACCGCCCTGTTGTTCCATCTGCGCCACCTCGGCCAGCAGCGCCAGCATGCCGTCCTCGTCCAGCACGGGCACGCCCAGCGCCTGGGCGCGTTCGAGCTTGCTGCCGGCTTCCGCGCCGGCCACCACGTAGTCGGTCTTCTTCGACACCGACCCCGCAACCTTGGCGCCCGCGGCCTCGAGCCGTTCCTTGGCATCCTCGCGCGACATCGTCGGCAGCGTACCCGTCAGCACAAAGGTCTTGCCGGCCAACGGCAGCGGCGCGCGCGCCATGGGCTCGGTCTCCGGCCAGTGTACGCCGGCGGCGCGCAGCTGTTCGATGACCTCGACGTTGTGCGGCTCGGCCAGGAAGCCGGCGATCGACTGCGCCACCACGGGGCCAACGTCGTTGACTTCCAGCAGCGCGGCCTCGTCCGCCGCCATCAGGTTGTCCAGCTTGCCAAAATGCTTCGCCAGATCCTTGGCCGTGGCCTCGCCCACATGGCGGATGCCCAGCGCGAAGATGAAACGGTTCATCGTCGTCTCGCGGGACGCCTCGATCGCGGCAAGCAGGTTGGTTGCGGACTTGTCCGCCATCCGGTCCAGCGCCGCCAGCTTGGCCACGCCGAGCTTGTAGAGATCGGCCGGTGTGTGGACGATGCCCTGGTCGACCAGTTGCTCCACGACCTTGTCGCCAAGGCCCTCGATGTCCATGGCGCGGCGCTGCGCGAAATGCAGCAGTGCCTGCTTGCGCTGGGCGGCGCAGATCAGGCCACCCGTGCAACGCGCGATGGCTTCGCCCTCCAGCCGCTCGATATGCGATCCGCATACCGGGCACGCGGTGGGCATCACGAATGCGCGGGCACCCTCCGGGCGGCGTTCGAGCACCACGGCCACCACTTCGGGAATCACGTCGCCGGCGCGGCGCACGATCACCGTATCGCCGACATGCACATCCTTGCGCCGGATTTCGTCCTCGTTGTGGAGCGTGGCATTGGTCACCGTCACGCCACCCACGAACACGGGGGCGAGCCGCGCCACGGGCGTGATCGCACCTGTGCGCCCGACCTGGACCTCGATGTCCTCGACGACCGTGGTCATCTCCTGCGCCGGGAACTTGTGTGCCAGCGCAAAGCGCGGCGCGCGCGAGACAAAGCCCAGTTGCTCCTGCTCCGGCACCGCATTGACCTTGTAGACCACGCCGTCGATGTCATACGGCAACTGGTCACGGCGCGCGCCGATTTCTCGATAGAACGACAGCAGGCCCTGGGCGCCCTTCACCACCTGGCGCTCGCCGCAGACCGGCAGGCCCAGCGTGGCAAAGCCGTCGAGCATGACGCTGTGGGTCGGCGGGCGCTCGGCGCCCTGCAGTTCGCCAATGCCGTAGGCGAAGAACGACAGCGGTCGCCTGGCGGTGATGCGCGGGTCCAGCTGCCGCAGGCTGCCAGCCGCCGCGTTGCGCGGATTGACGAAGGTCTTTTCGCCGGCCTCGGCCTGGCGTTCGTTGAGTTTGTCGAATTCAGCGCGATACATGAAGACTTCGCCGCGCACCTCCAGCACTGCCGGCGCCTTGCCACGCAGTTTCAGGGGAATCGCCTTGATCGTGCGGACGTTGACCGTCACGTCCTCGCCCGTTTCGCCATCGCCACGCGTTGCGGCCTGGACGAGCTTGCCGTCCTCGTAGCGCAGCGACATCGCCAGACCGTCGAACTTGAGCTCGCAGGCGTACTCGACGGCACTGTCAGCCACCTCGGCAGCGCTGAACAAATCTTCCGCGGGCGCGGCGGCCGCCGTACGGCCAAGACCCTGCGCGCAGCGACGGTCGAAACCGATCACGTCCTCGTCGTCGAAACCATTGTTCAGCGACAGCATCGGCACCCGGTGCCGGACGGTATCGAACGCGGACAGCGGCGCTCCGCCGACGCGTTGCGTCGGCGATTCGTCGGTCAGCAGATCGGGATGCTCGGTCTCCAGCGCCTGGAGTTCGCCGAACAGCGCGTCGTATTCGGCGTCCGGAATGGTGGGCGCATCGAGCACGTAATACTGGTAGTTGTGGCGTTCCAGCTCGTCTCGCAACCACTGCACGCGAGCGGCGGTGGCCGCGGGCGCGGCGGTGGCCGGCAAAGCGCCGGCTGGCGCGGAGGCCGGAGCCTGCGCGCCCTGAATCTTCGCGGTCATGGCAGGCTCCGTTACAGGCTGAACAGTCGAATGGCCACGGGTGACCCGGCTGGCATGCCGCGGGCATCCAGCGTCTCGTACAGCTTTTCCAGCTGGCCGAAGATCGCGACGAATGACGCCTCGGTCAGCGGACGCATGTTGTCGTCGACCAGTTGCGCGCCCATGCGCTGGGCCAGGCTGTAGCCGTACTCGCAGACCAGCTTGAACGGCTTGATCGACTGCGGCGCCTGGGGCACGTCCAGCAGCAGCGTGATCTGGCGGCCGGCATTGAGCGTCAGGTCATCGCGGAGGAAGTTGGTGTCGCCAAACTGCAGCGTAAACAGCGGCTTCTGCACGCCGTCGGCACCTGGCGCGTAGCGGATGAAGCGCGTGCCGTCGCGAGAGAGCACCAGCCCGTCCTGCGTGGCCACGGTCTGCACGTAGGCGGCGGACCACGGTGCGCCATCGGAAATCACGTTGACACCCAGCTGGACGTCGGACGCCGCCGCGAAGCCATCGAGCTCTCGCGCATTGGCCACGGTCTCGGTCATGTCCGGCAGTTCCGCCGATGCATCCAGCGCTTCAGCCAGCGCCTCGACGGCGTTGACGAACTCGGAGAACTCGAGCGCATTGAGCGGACCGCTGCGGCTGGCCAGCTGCACGGCCACCTGAATATCCTCGTACTGGTGGCCCGCGGTCACGGGTTCCCAGGCGTTGGCCTCGGCGCGCAGCCCCTCGATATGCACGGGCTTGGTGCCGGCGCGGCGCAGCCGGCCCGTCAGGGGCAGGATGCGGTCACCGGACGCCTTGCGCTCCAGGTGCATGGGCACGATGCAATCGATCAGCGGATCGATCATGGCCGGCGTGGGCTGGCCGTCCAGCAATGCGACGGGGGTCTCCACATCCGGCTGGGACTGGGGCTGGGCCGGGGTCGAAGACGAAGACGATACCGGCTGCGCGTGGGCCCGCGCCTCCAGTTCCGCGTCCGCCTCGGCTTCCGCTTCGTGAGCGGAGGCGCCGCGACTCACGGCCGGCGATGCGGCCACAGCTACTTCGTCAGCCACGATCTCGTCGGCATCGGCGGAACCCGCTGCCGCGCTCGCGGCGGCAGCCACCACCTCGTCGTCGTGCCGATGATCCTTGCCCGCGCCCAGCGTCGGCTCACGGCGCGAAACATGCTCCGGTGGCGTTTCCTGCAGCCTGGCCGCCGTGTCCGGATGGGTCGTCTTGCCGACCACCGGCTCGCGCATCGGCGGCAGGTCATCCTCCGGCATCAGCGGACGCACACGGCGCGCCTTGTGGATCTGCCAGCGGTTGTACGCCACCAGCAGCAACAGAAGAACAGCACCTGCGATGATCAATGCATTCTGCAGTTCCATCTTAAGCGGCCTCCGCCATCGACACTGCTGCATCCATATCCACCGCCACGATCCGCGACACACCCTGCTCCTGCATGGTCACGCCGATCAGCTGGTGGGCCATCTCCATCGCAATCTTGTTGTGGGAAATAAAGACGAACTGCGTCTTGTCGGACATGCGCGCCACCATGTTGGCGTAGCGTTCCGTGTTGGCATCGTCCAGCGGCGCGTCCACCTCATCCAGCAAGCAGAACGGCGCGGGGTTCAGCTGGAACATCGCGAACACCAGCGCGATCGCCGTCAGCGCCTTCTCACCGCCGGACAGCAGGTGAATCGTCGAGTTCTTCTTGCCCGGGGGCTGCGCCATCACCTGTACGCCGGCATCGAGGATTTCCTCGCCGGTCATGATCAGGCGCGCCTGGCCACCGCCGAACAGCGACGGGAACAGCTCGCCGAAATGATGATTGACCTGGTCGAACGTGCCCTGCAGCAGCGCGCGGGTTTCCTGGTCGATCTTGGCGATCGCGTCTTCCAGTGTGTTGATGGCGTCGTTCAGGTCGGCGGACTGCGCGTCCAGGAACGTCTTGCGTTCGCGCGCGGCGGCCAGTTCGTCGAGCGCGGCCATGTTGACCGGACCCAGCGCGTTGATCGCGTTGTTGATCCGCGTGACTTCGCCCTGGAGATACGACGGCTTCAGGTCGCCAGTCAGCTTGTCCGCCAGCGCCGCTTCATCGACCTGCGCGGTCGACAGCTGCTCGGTGAACTGCTCCTGGTTCAGGCGCGCGGCCTGCTCCTTCAACTGGCATTCCGTGATGCGGTCGCGCAGCGGCTGCAGGCTGCGTTCCGCAGCCAGGCGTTGCTCGTCGTACTGACGCAACTGCGCGGACAGCGCATCGAGTTCGATACGCGCGGCAGCCAGCTCTTCTTCCTTCTCCGCACGCACCTCGAGGGCGTCCTGCAGGCCGGTGTGGGCGGTCTGCTCGTTGATCGTTTCCAGCTCGACGCGCGCATTTTCCAGCGACTCGGCGATGCGCTCGGACTGGTCGGCGGCCATCTGGATATTGCGGCGCAGTTCGTCGATGCGACCCGACAAATTGCGCTCGGCAAACAGCGCCTCCTGCGCGGCACGTTCGAAATCGCGCAACTGGTGGCGGGCGGACGACAACTTGCTATCCAGCGCCTCGAAGGCCATCTGGTGGTCCTCGTGCGAGGCCTGCATCTCCGCCAGCTGGGTATCGTGCTGCTCGAAGCTCGCCTCGGATTCCGCGCGCACGGCGCGTTGCTCCTCGATCTGCGCGCCGATCTCGGCCAGTTCCTCGCGGATCTGGCCGCTACGCGCCGAGAAGCGCTCCATCGCCTGCGACAGCTTGAGCACGTCCATCTGCAGCGTATGGACGCGGCGCGTGGCCTGCTCGGCACGCGAGCGGGCGTCGGCCAGCGTCTGGCTGGATTGCGTGTAGGCAGCCTCGGCCCGCACGGCCTGGGTCTTGGCCTCGTCGGACAGCAGCGTCTGCGCGCGGGCCTGCTTCTGCAGGTTTTCGATTTCCTGCTCGCGGGCCAGCATGCCGGCCTGCTCGGAATCGGCGGCGTAGATCTGGATGGCGTTGCGGCCGACCAGGTGGCCATCCGCCACGACGAACTGCGCGCCTTCCGGCAGCGTATTGCGCGCAGCCAGTGCCTGCGCCATGTCGGTGGCCGTGTAGATATCGGCCAGCCAGTCCTGCATCACCGCGCGGATGCCGGGTTCGGTGATCTGCACCAGCGACATCAGCGGACGCAGGCCGGCCGGCGCCTCGATGGGGCGGGCGGCGGGCGGCGGGGAATAGAAGGCCAGCTTGGCCGGCGGCGCGTCGGACAGGAAGGCCTTGACCCAGTCCAGGTTCGAGACTTCCAGCGCGGCGAGCTTTTCGCGCAGCACCGATTCCAGCGCGTTTTCCCAGCCCGGCTCGATATGGACCTTCTTCCAGAGACGCGGCAACTCGGACAGGCCATGGCGTTCCAGCCACGGCTGGACCTTGCCTTCGGTCTGGACGTTTTCCTGCAGCTGGCGCAGTGCCGCCAGACGCGCTTCCAGCGAGGCGATGGTCGCGGCTTCGCGCTGCACGCGCTCCTGCGCGCCACGGCGCTCGGCGTCCAGGCGCGGCACGGTGTCCTCGCTGTCCATCAGCACGGCCTGCGCTTCTTCCAGCAAGGCTTCCTGCTCGGCCAGTTCGGCGCGCTGCTCTTCCAGGCGCGTCTCGTCCGGGCGATCCAGACCCTTCTCTTCCTGAGACAGGCGATCCTTGCGCTGCTCCAGCTGTTGCAGCATCTGATCCGCGCTGCGCTGCTGCGCGGCTTCCAGCTTCAGTGCCTGCTCGGCCTGCATGATGCCGGCGCGCTGCTCGCCCAGCAGTTGCTGGGCGTCGCGCCACTGGCCTTCCAGGGTCGGCAGCTCATCGTTCTTCACGGCGACCGCTTCCTGCGCCTCGATCGTGCGGGCTTCGGCCAGCGCCAGGCTTTCCTCGGCCTGGGCCAGTTCCTCGGTGGCCTGCTCCGCCTTGCCCTGCCACTGCTCGCGCTGCGTGCTCAGCGCCGCGATCTGGGCCTGCACGCGGTTGCGCGATTCCACCACGTAGCGGATCTCGGCCTCCAGCTTGCTGACCTCGGCGTTGGCCTCGTACAGCGCGCCCTGCGCGGTGTGCATGCCGTCGGACGCGGCATAGTGCGCCGCGCGCATGGTTTCCAGCTCGGCTTCGACGTGGCGCAGTTGCGCGGTCTGGGCCTCCAGGTCGATCTGCGCCGTTTCAATCGCGCGCGTGTGGCGTTCCTGCTCGGCCTGGGCTTCGCGTTTGCGCAGCAGCCACAGCAGGTGCTGTTTCTCTTCGCCATCGGCCTGCAGCGTCTTGAAGCGTTGCGCCACCTCGGCCTGCCCCTCGAGCTTGTCGAGGTTGCTGCCCAGTTCGCGCAGGATGTCTTCCACGCGGGTCAGGTTCTCGCGGGTGTCGCCCAGGCGGTTTTCGGTCTCGCGGCGGCGTTCCTTGTACTTGGAAACGCCGGCGGCCTCTTCCAGGAAGATCCGCATGTCATCGGGCTTGGCCTCGATGATCCGGGAGATCATGCCCTGCCCGATGATGGCGTACGCGCGCGGGCCCAGGCCGGTGCCCAGGAAGATGTCCTGGATGTCGCGGCGGCGGACCGGCTGGTTGTTGATGTAGTAGGACGACGTGCCGTCGCGCGTCAGCACGCGCTTGACGGCCACTTCGGCGTATTGGCTCCACTGGCCGGCGGCGCGGCCTTCGGCGTTGTCGAACACCAGTTCCACGCTGGCGCGGCCGGCCTGCTTGCGGGCCGTGGAGCCATTGAAGATGACGTCCTGCATGGATTCGCCACGCAGCTCGGAAGCACGTGACTCCCCCAACACCCAGCGCACGGCGTCGATGATGTTGGATTTACCGCACCCGTTGGGACCTACGATGCCGACCAGCTGGCCGGGCACTTGAAAATTGGTGGGATCGACGAAGGACTTGAAGCCCGCCAGCTTGATCGAGGACAGTCGCACGGTTGTCGTGTGGTTTGGGCAATACGAAGATAGGAAAAGCCGGGCTGTCCCGGGGCGCTCGGCGCGGCGTGACGCCTGCGACCCTTCCTGCCCCCGGTGCCCGATAGATTGGCGGTAATCATACCATCGCCATACCCTCGTCCGGCCGCTTTATCGACCGTTGCGCAGGCCCCGAAACGGCTCCGGCCGGAATTGGAAAAGCCTTGCCATTCCATCGCTTGCGGACGTTGCTGCAAGCATTTTCTAGGCACCCGGCCTGTTACGCGGAAACGTCACCGTGCCAGCGCCGGCGGAAATGTCTTAGGGTTTTTGCTAATCCCTTCCAATGCCCGCGTGATCCCGGAGACTCTCCGGGCAAGCGCCCTCCCCGCCGCTCCGCCGCCATCGTGGCCGTCACATGCCACGGCCGGGTGCGGCTTGCTGTACGGATGGCGACCCGCCCACCACGTGGGCGGCTGGCGGGCCGATGCTATCCGCCGCGCGCCTGGCGTGCCTCGTAGGCCTTCAGGTGGCCATAAGCGAGGCGCAGCAGCGACAGCCCGCCGCGCTGCCCCTGCGCCGCCGGCCCGCGCCGGATCAGGTCGCCGAGGATATGGTCGGCTTCCGTGCGCGAGCGATTCTCGACATCGCGCAGCATGGATGCCGTCAGCGGCGACGGCGTGAGAAGCATTCTGTTGGCGCGCACATCGAATTCCGGCGGCATGACGTGGCCATTCTCCTGCGCAACGGCACGGCATTCGTCCAGCAAGCCCTCGATGAACGCCTTGCCGTCCGGCGTGCCGAGGATATCGCCGACCGATGCCCGCATCAGGCAGGTGCTGCCTGCCAGCGTTGCGAGGAATATCCATTTCTCCCACATGCTTTGCACGATGTCCGGACTGACCGCGATATCGAATCCGGCCCCCGTCATCGTGTCGGCAATCGCCTGCACGCGCGGCGACACGCCTCCCGCCAGTTCGCCAAAGGTGATGCCGTGGATGTCGTTCAGATGATCGATTTCCCCCTCGGGATTCAGCGTCGCCGCAATCACGCACTGGCCGCCAAGCACCTGGTCGTTGCCAAAGCGCTGTTGCAGGACATCGATGTGCCGCATGCCGTTCAACAACGGCAGGATGACCGTCGACGGCCCCACCATCGGCGCGAACGATGCCATCGCATCGTCCAGGCTGTAGGCCTTGCAGCTCAGCAGGACCAGGTCGAATGCCCCGGCGGCGCCGCCGGTCTGGACCGTCCTGACCTCTCGCAACGCCAGGTCGCCGCGCGGGCTCCTGATCACCAGCCCGCCGTGACGCAGCGTCTCGGCCCGCTGCGGCCGCACCAGAAAGGTCACGTCCCGGCCGGCTGCGGCAAGGCGCCCACCAAAATAGCCGCCGACGGCCCCCGCTCCGACTACCAGCACTCGCATGATCCACGCCTCCTGAAACAAGCGGACAAAAAGTGATTCAAAATCAACTCTAAAGTACCGATCCCTATGCGGCCGCCTCCACGCCCGGCGCCGCCGCCGTGCTGGCGGGCTTCGCCCGGTGCACCAGTCCCGACAAGGCGCCGGCCGCCACGATGCACAGCCCGCCCGCCGCCTCCTTCCAGCTCAGTGTTTCCGTCGCCAGCCACCACGCCGACACGGCCGCCACCACGATCTCGAACAGCATCAGCAGCGACACCCGGTTGGCCGGCAACCGCTGCAGCCCGTACTGGACGATGGCATTGCTCACCACCAGCACGACGGCCAGGCCGAGCACCAGCGACGCCACGGACACGCCGGCACCGCGTGCCAGCACCACATGGCTGCCATCCAGCAACAGCGCACAGGGCACGCCGACCACCGTGCAGCCGACATAGACCACGACCGTACGCAGGCGGGCGTCCATCTCCGGAAAGCGCTGCCCTGCGCGGCGTGACAGCACATTGTTGACGGCAAAGCCCATGCCGCCGGCGAGGCCCGACCATTCGGCGGCATTGCCCGGCAGCGGCACCCCGACCTCCGGCGTCCACAGCATCAGCCCGGCGCCAAAGAGTGCCAGCGCCACCAGCAGCAGGCCGGCGGCGGACAGGCGTTCGCCCAGGAACATCCGGGCAAACAGCGCGGTCCAGACCGGCGTCAGGTAGAACAGCAGCAGCACGCGCATCACATGGCCATTGACGCTGCCCCAGACAAAGCCGGCATTGGTCACGCCCGCCGCCAGCCCGATCGCGGCGAACAGCCACGACCCGCGCAGGCCCGACAGTTGCCGGCGGAACACGATCAGCGAAATCAGGGCGGCGGTGCAACTCACCAGCGCCGCCGCGCTCATGCCGCCCAGCCCCCAGCCGTTCAGCACGCGATACGGAAACCAGGCGATGCCCCAGACCGAGGCGCCAAACAGGATGGACAGGGACGATTTGACGGAATGCGGGTCGGCGTGGACATGCTGCGCCGCGACGTTGGATGCGCTCATGGAAATGGGAAAAACGGGGAAAACACGGAAAACACGGAAAACAGGAAAAGATCGCAAGGCAAGCGGGCAGGCAAGCCGCCGCACGAAGCACACAGCATGGCGGGGTGGCGGGAGCGACGGCGGCCAGTGCGGTGGCCATCACCGGTTGCCGATGCCCGGCATCGGTGCGCGAACCGGGCGCCAGGGCCTCGCCGACGCACGGAATGCGGTGCCATTCCTCTATAATGCGTGGTTTTAACCGGCCCCCACCAGATGAATCCGCGCCTCGACCTGCTCCAGTCCTACCCCTTCGAGAAACTGCGGGTGCTCTTTTCGGATGTGAAGCCTGCCGACAAGCCTGCAATCAGCTTCGGCATCGGCGAACCCAAGCACCCCACGCCCGAATTCATCAAGACGGCACTGGCCGGGTCCCTCTCGGGGCTGGCGAATTATCCCACAACGGCCGGTTCCGACGCACTGCGACAGTGCATCGCCCGCTGGCTGGAACGCCGCTACGGCCTGCCCGGCGTCAACGCCGCGACCGAAGTGCTGCCGGTGACCGGCTCGCGCGAAGCGCTGTTCGCCTTCGCCCAGACCGTGGTCGACGGCACCCGTCCTGACGCGCTGGTGCTGTGCCCCAACCCGTTCTACCAGATCTACGAAGGCGCGGCCCTGCTGGCCGGCGCCCGCCCGGTTTTCGCCAACAGCGACCCGGCGCGCAATTTCGCCCCGGCGTTCGACCAGATCGACGCCGATGTCTGGCCGAAGGTCCAGTTGCTGTACGTCTGCACGCCGGGCAACCCGACCGGCGCGGTGCTGTCCCTGGAGGACTGGCGCCAGCTGTTCGAGTTGTCCGATCGCTACGGCTTCGTGATCGCCTCCGACGAGTGCTACTCCGAGATCTATTTCGACGAGGCCCAGCCGCCGCTGGGTGCGCTGGAGGCCGCCCACAAGCTGGGCCGCGGCTTCGAGCGGCTGGTCATGTTCTCGAGCCTCTCCAAGCGATCGAACGTCCCGGGCCTGCGCTCCGGCTTCGTGGCCGGTGACGCCGCGATTCTCAAGAAATTCCTGCTATACCGTACCTACCACGGTGCCGCGATGAATCCGGCCGTGCAGACGGCCAGCGTGGCCGCCTGGAACGACGAAGCCCATGTGCGCGACAATCGCGCCGCCTACGTGCGCAAGTTCGGCGAAGTCACGCCGCTGCTGGCCGAGGTGCTCGACGTGGCGTTGCCCGATGCGGCGTTCTACCTGTGGGCCGATGTTTCGCGCACCGGGCTGACCGATACCGAATTCGCCGTGCGCCTGCTGGCCGAGCAGAACCTGACCGTGCTGCCCGGCAGCTACCTGGCGCGCGACGCCCACGGCACGAATCCGGGCCGGAACCGCATCCGGATGGCGCTGGTGGCCACGCCCGAGGAGTGCCTGGAAGGCGCGCGCCGGATCGTCGAATTCTGCAAGTCGCTGGGCTGACCGGCGCGAACGTTTGACCCTGATTCACCAAATGTCCCGGCGCCGGGGCACGCAAACCCCGGCGCCGCCTCCGCAAATTCACCACTGAAGACACAAACATGACGCAAGCACTGCAAGCCCTGATCGACCAGGCCTGGGAAGACCGCGCCAGCCTGTCGCCGAAGTCCGCCCCGAACGACATCCGCGAGGCGGTGGCCAACGTGATCTCCCAGCTGGACACCGGCGCCCTGCGCGTGGCCGAAAAGCAAGGCAAGGACTGGGTGGTCAACCAGTGGATCAAGAAGGCCGTACTGCTGTCGTTCCGCCTGGAAGACAACGCGCCGATGAGCGCCGGCGGCTTCGCCCAGTTCTACGACAAGGTGCCGACCAAGTTCGCCAACTGGACCGGCGACGACTTCGCAAAGGCCGGCTTCCGCGTGGTGCCGCCCGCCGTGGCGCGTCGTGGCTCGTTCATCGCGAAGAACGCCGTGCTGATGCCGTCGTACGTGAACATCGGCGCCTATGTGGATGAAGGCACGATGGTCGACACCTGGGCCACCGTGGGTTCGTGCGCGCAGATCGGCAAGAACGTCCACCTGTCCGGCGGCGTGGGCATCGGCGGCGTGCTGGAGCCGCTGCAGGCCAACCCGGTCATCATCGAGGACAACTGCTTCATCGGCGCCCGCTCGGAAGTCGTGGAAGGCGTGATCATCGAAGAGAACTCGGTCATCTCGATGGGCGTGTACCTGGGCCAGTCGACCAAGATCTATGACCGCGAAACCGGCGAAATCCATTACGGCCGCGTGCCGGCGGGTTCGGTGGTGGTGGCGGGCAACCTGCCGTCGAAGGATGGCAAGTACAGCCTGTACTGCGCCGTCATCGTCAAGAAGGTGGACGCACAAACCCGCGCCAAGACCAGCCTGAACGACCTGCTGCGCGGCGACTGATCGCCGGCGAGCGGATCGCGCGACGCCGCCGGCCGGCCTGCTGGCTGGGCTGGCGGCGTCGAGACCTGCCGATGCCGCCAGCCAGTTTTCCGGCGGCATCGACATCTGCCAATGCCCTCCCTCCGCAAGCGACTCATGGCCCTGGACCCCGCCACCGTCAGCACCGTGCTCTCCCTGCTGCCGACCATTCTCGAACAGGCCAACAAGACCATCGAGAAGATCAAGAAAGGCAAGCGCAAGGGCGAGGCGCCCGGCGCCCCGGACCTCGTGGAAAACCGCGATCCGGCCGCCCGCATCGCCGAGCTGGAAGCGGCCGTGGTGCAACAGGCCGAAGCCGTCAAGATGCTGGCCGAGCAACATGCGATCACCATCGAGGCCCTGCGAAAGGAAGCGGCGCGGCTGGAACGCCGGCTGCGCCTGATGACCGGCGTGGCCATGGCCGGCGTGGCGCTGGGCCTGGGCGGGCTGGTCATCGCGATCAACCTGCTGTTCCGCTAGACGCCTGGCTGCGCTGACCCCTTGCAGGCGCCCTGGCGTCGCCCTGGCGTCGCCAGGGCAAAGCCCTTACCCAACCGGCCTTTCATGGCCCCAGACACCATGACCGTCCTGCTCTACGGCATTCCCAACTGCGACACCGTCAAGAAGGCCCGCACCTGGCTGGATGCCAACGGCGTGCCCTACACCTTCCACGACTTCAAGAAGCAAGGCGTGGACGAGACGATGCTGCGCGCCTGGCTTGGCCACGTGCCGCTGGCAACGCTGCTGAACAAGAAAGGCACGACGTACCGCGCGCTGTCCGATGCCGACAAGGCCCGGGCGGAAAGCGAAGCCGGCGCCATCGCCCTGATGCAGGCCAGCCCGTCGCTGATCAAGCGGCCCGTGCTGGATCGGGGCGGCAAGGTCAGCGTCGGTTTCTCGGCGGATGCGTACGCCACGTTGTTCTGATATCTGTTTGCTCCCCTCGCCCTATGAACCCCACCCTCGCCCTCACCGAAGACCTGATCCGCCGCCGTTCCGTCACGCCCGCTGACGAAGGCTGCCAGGCCGTGCTGGAAACCCGCCTGAAGGCGCTCGGTTTCGAATGCGAAAACATCGTCAGCGGCCCGGATGATTTCCGCGTGACCAACCTGTGGGCAGTCCGGCGCGGCACCCAGGGCAAGGCGGGCAAGCTGCTGGCCTTCGCCGGCCACACGGACGTGGTGCCCACCGGTCCGCTGGACCAATGGAAATCCGATCCGTTCGAGCCGACGCATCGCGACGGCAAGCTCTACGGGCGCGGTGCGGCGGACATGAAGACCTCCATCGCGGGCTTCGTGGTGGCCGTCGAGGAATTCGTCGCGCAGCATCCCGATCACGCGGGCGCCATCGCCTTCCTGATCACCAGCGATGAAGAAGGCCCCGCGCACGACGGCACGGTGAAGGTCGTGGAAGCGCTGCGCGCCCGCGGCGAACGCATGGACTACTGCGTGGTGGGCGAGCCGACTTCCGTCGACACGCTGGGCGACATGGTCAAGAACGGCCGTCGCGGATCGCTGTCCGGCAAGCTCACCGTCAAGGGTGTGCAGGGGCACATCGCCTACCCGCACCTGGCCCGCAACCCGATCCACCTCGCCGCGCCGGCGCTGGACGCCCTCGTGAACGAGGTCTGGGACGAAGGCAACGAGTACTTCCCGCCGACCACCTGGCAAATGTCGAACATCCACGGCGGCACGGGCGCGACCAACGTGATCCCGGGCCACGTGACGATCGACTTCAATTTCCGCTTCTCCACGGCCAGCACGCCGGACGGCCTGAAGGCACGGGTCCACGCGATCCTGGACCGGCACCAGCTCGAATACACGCTGGACTGGACGCTGGGCGGCGAACCGTTCCTGACCCCGCGCGGCGACCTGTCCGAAGCGCTTGCCGCGGCGATCTCCGCCGAGACCGGCGTGAAGACCGAGCTGTCGACCACGGGCGGCACCTCCGACGGCCGCTTCATCGCGCGGATCTGCCCGCAGGTCATCGAATTCGGCCCGCCGAACGCCAGCATCCACAAGATCGACGAACATGTGGAAGTGCGCTTCATCGAGCCGCTCAAGAATGTGTATCGCGGCGTGCTCGAACGCCTGATCGCCTGAGCGTTTCACCCGCCGGGCCTCACCGGGACCGGTTTTCAGAGGCGTCCGATGGACGCTTCCATACGGCCCGGCCCGGCGTTGTCGCCAGAGTTTGCTGACCGCACTGGCGGTCAGCGTCGTTTCATCCCGGCCTCCGATTCATCCGGCCGTCGTTTCATCCCAGCCAATTCCAGCGAGTCCTTCCATGGCCACCTCTCCCCTGCAAACCGTCCGTGACCTGCTGCGCCTGGCGGTCTCGCGCTTTACCGCCGCGAAACTGTCCTTCGGCCACGGCAGCGCCAACGCCTACGACGAGGCCGCCTACCTGGTGCTGCATACGCTGAGCCTGCCGCTCGACACGCTCGATCCGTTCCTGGACGCCCGCCTGCTGCCCGAGGAAGTCGACGCGGTGCTCAAAGTCATCGAGCGCCGGGTCACCGAGCGCGTGCCGGCTGCCTACATCACGCACGAGGCCTTCATGCACGGCCTGCGCTTCTATGTGGATTCCCGCGTGATCGTGCCGCGCAGTTTTATCGGCGAGCTGCTGCAGGAGGGGCTGGAACCCTGGCTCGGCGAGACGGCGCAGATCGGGCCGGTGCTGGAGCTCTGCACGGGCTCCGGTTGCCTGCCGGTCATCGCGGCGCACGTCTGGCCGAATGCGCGAATCGATGCCGTGGACATCTCCCCGGACGCGCTGGCCGTGGCACGGCGCAACGTGGCCGACTACAAGATGGGCGACCGGATCTCGCTGTACGAAGGCGACCTCTATGCGCCGCTGCCGGCCGGCGCCACCTATGACGTCATCCTGACCAACCCGCCCTACGTCAACGAGCAATCGATGCGCGACCTGCCGGCCGAATACCTGGCCGAGCCGCGCATCGCGCTGGCGGGTGGCGATGACGGCATGGACATCGTGCGCCGGATCATTGCGGGCGCGAAGAAGCGCCTGAACCCGGGCGGCGTGCTGGTGGTGGAGATCGGCAACGAAAAGGAAAACGTCGAGACCGCGTTCGCGGATCTGGACATCATCTGGCTCCCCGTCAGCGCCGGCGAGGAACAGGTGTTCCTGCTGACGTACGAGGCGCTGCCGGGCTGATTGACCAGCCGTTCCCTAAGATTTGGTGCGAAATTTTCGCCGAAATATAAACTCTCTTCGTTCAGCGCAAATTTTGTTGCGTCGAATAAATCACATCGAGGGGAAAGCGCAAAAAATGTGTCTGGTCGGAGTAGCACCGCTGCGGCAGCGGCCTCCCGATCCCGCATGAAAAAGGGCATGCCGTCGATCGCCGGCATGCCCGTTGTCTACACAATCCGCACCTTCCGCGCGGCTCGCGCGGGGACCGGGATCAGCCTCCCGGACCCACTGACCAGATCGTCCCGTTCGAGGACACCTGGTAGTAGTCGGCGCCCACGCCTACCCAGTGATAGCCCTTCTTGGGCGCAGGGAGGTTGTATTCCTTGTACTTGTCGATGACATATTGCCGGTCACGGAACTCCGCGGGCAAACGGTCGCCCTTGTTCCATTTCTGCGGGGCGTAGGGGGACTGCGCGCCCATCGGCGCCGCACTCGCCGAATCGGCTGGCATCTGTTGCTTCGACGTGCCATGCGGCTTCTGTCCTTGTTGGGAGAGAGCGAATGGCATGGTCAGCATGCCTGCCGCAACCAGCGCGGCGGATATTAACGTCTTCGTTTTCATCGTGATCTCCTCACGGATGGACCCGTCGGTTGCCCGGGCCCGGGCAACCTAAAACAGCTTAGTAGCAATTGCGGGGCCTGACCGGTCAGAGATCGGCCACTCGTGACGGATGCAAGCCATTTCCCGAACAATTCTTGCGCGCGGCCGGCGATTTGGTGCGATTGCGGCACCCCGGCGACGCTCCCACGCGCGCTTGCCGCATGTGCGACGAAGGCCCGCCGCATGCGTAGATTTGGCAGCGGGTGCGTGTAGCAAATGCCACCGTCGCCTGCTGCGGCGCGGCAAATGTTCTCCTTGCGGACCCTGTGAAAATTTCCTAAAAATTGGTCAGACCGCCTGACCTCCATGCCAACGAACCGGCCGGAGGCGGGTGCCGCCCCGATGCAGCGAATCCATCCAGGACCTCAGATCCGACATGCCGATTCAGCAGATCGAACCGCGCCGTCTTTACCGCCAGATCGCCGACCAGCTGCGCCGGCTGATCGAGGGTGGTGAATTTCCCGTGGGCTCCCGGCTGCCGCCGGAGCGGGACCTGGCGGCACAGCTTGGCGTATCGCGCCCGTCCGTGCGCGAGGCCTTGATTGCGCTGGAGGTGGAAGGTTTGGTCGAAGTCCGCATGGGCTCGGGCATCTACGCCTGCGCCGCGGACCTCGCGCCACTGGGCACGCCGGCGGGCAGCGTCATTGCCGAGCCGCCGCTCGACGTCATCCGTGCGCGCCAGACCATCGAAGGCGAGATGGCCGCCAATGCGGCACGGCACTGCACCCCGGCGCTGCTCGAGGCGCTGGCCGAGGCCATCGCGCTGATGGAAGAGGAAGCCGGCGCAGGTCACATCCCTGTGCGCGGCGACCGCCTGTTCCATCTGCGCATCACCGAGGTCTCGGAAAACTCCGTACTCCTGCGTCTGGTCGCCGAACTCTTCGACGAGCGCCACAACCCGCTGTTCGCGCAGTTTGGCAGTCATTTCGAGAACGCCGCCAGCTGGATGGCCGCGATTGCCGAACATCGCACCGTGGTGGCCGCCATCGCTTCCGGATCCGCCGATGCCGCACGGGCCGCCATGTGCGAGCACCTCGAGCTATCGCACAGCCGCTTCTATGCCGCGTGGCCGGGCAACGCGGAATCCCCGGCGGCCGCCGCCCCCGCCCGGCCGCGCCGCAAGAAGGCCGCGGGCACCGCCAATTCGCTAAGCGAGGAAACCTGATGTCGCTGACCTGCCATATCCACGCCAGCGAGGACCTGCGGTTCTCGGACATCGAGCCCGTTGCGCCCGGTCCCCACGAAGTCCAGGTCCGGCTGGGCGCGGCCGGCATCTGTGGCTCGGACATCCACTACTTCTTCCATGGCAAGGTGGGCGCATTCGTCATCCGGGAACCCCTGACGCCGGGGCACGAGGCCTCCGGCATCGTGGAAGCCGTTGGCAGCGCGGTCACGCGCGTCGCGCCGGGCATGAAGGTGGCGATCAATCCGTCCCATGCGTGCGGGCAGTGCGATTACTGCCGCGCGGGCCGCGACAACCTCTGCCGCAACATGCGCTTCCTGGGCAGCGCCAGCATCTACCCGCACGTGCAAGGCATGTTCCGCCAGCACTTCCTGATGCACGAGCGGCAGCTCACGCCGGTGGAATCCGACATCTCGCTCGGCGAGCTGGCCTTTGCGGAGCCGCTTTCCGTGGCCCTGCACGGCGTCAATCGCGCGGGCGAGCTGCTGGGCAAGACCGTGCTGGTGACCGGCGGCGGCACGATCGGCAGCCTGACCGTGATGGCCGCCCGGCTGGCCGGCGCCGCCCGCATCATCGTCTGCGACATCGCCGAACGGCCGCTGGAAGTCGCGCGCTCGGTCGGTGCGGATGAGACGATTCTCACCACCGGCACCGCTGCCAGCGCACTGCAGGACCTGGCGGACGTGAGCCTGGAAGCGGCGGGCAGCCCCGCCGCGCTGGCTACCTGCCTCACGGCCACACGCCGTGGCGGACGCATCGTGCAGGTCGGCACCCTGCCCGCGGAGGGCCTGCATTTCCCCGCCAACAACATCATGGCGCGCGAGCTGGACTACGTCGGCGCCTTCCGCTTTGGCCGCGAATTCGACTGGTCGGTGCAGTACCTGACCGGACGGCGGCTCGATGTCCGCCCGTTGCTTTCGGCGCAGTTGCCGCTGGCGCAGGCGGTGGAGGCGTTTCACCTGGCGGCCGACAAGGGCCGCAGTACGAAAGTGCAGTTGACCGGCTGAGGCCCCGGCCTCGCCCCGACCGGCTCCCTCTACTAAAAAAGGCCGGCGGGATTCCACCCAGAACCAGGAGACAACCAATGATGCGTCATCGCCGGCAGTTCTCGTCGTGCGTGCTCGGGGCGGCCATGCTGTTGGCCGGCTTCAGCCTGTCGTCCACCGCCCTCGCCCAGGCGCAGGCCCCGATCAAGCTCAAGTGGGCGCACGTCTACGAGACTTCCGAGCCGTTCCACAAGTGGTCCGTGTGGGCGGCGGAGGAAATCAAGAAACGCAGCAACGGCAAGTACCAGATCGATGTCTTCCCCGCCTCCCAGCTGGGCAAGGAAAACGACATCAACCAGGGCCTGGCGATGGGTACGGTCGACATCATCATCTCGGGCTCCAGCTTTGCCGCCAAGTCGTTCCCGCGCATCGGCGTGACGTACTACCCGTACACCTTCCGTGATGCCACGCACTTGCTGGCATACACCAGGAGCGACATCTACAAGGAACTGACGCGCGGCTACGAGGACAAGACCGGCAACCATATCGTCGCCACCACGTACTACGGCACGCGGCAGTCCACGTCGAACAAGCCGTTTTCTCATTGCACGGAAATGAAGGGCCTGAAGATGCGCGTGCCGGACGTGCCCGCCTACCTGGCCATGCCGCGCGCGTGCGGCGTGAACACCTCGCCGATTGCCTTTGCCGAGGTCTACCTGGCGCTGCAGAACGGCACGGTGGAAGCGCAGGAAAATCCGCTGACGACCATCGAGGCGAAGAAGTTCTACGAGGTGCAGAAGTACATCGTGCTGACCGGCCATATCGTGGATCACCTGAACACGGTGATATCCGGCGCGCTGTGGAAGAAGCTGTCCGAGCCCGAGCGGAAGATGTTCAACGAGGTGGCGCAGGAAGCCGCCGCCAAGGCGACGGAAGACGTGGTGGCGCGCGAGAAGGAACTGGTCGCCGTGTTCCGGCAGAAGGGCATCACGGTGACCCAGGTCAGCGTGCCCGAGTACCGCGACGCGGTGCTCAAGAACGTGACCTTCGAATCGCAGGGCTATCGCAAGGCCGACTGGGAAAAGATCCAGGCCGTTCAATGATGGCGGGCCGGTGGCGCCCCGCGCCACCGTGCTGAAGGGAGCTGAAGGGAGCCAAACGGAGCCGAACCCATGGAAATGCAGTCCCGCCTTGCCAACCCCGACGGCCCGCCGCCGCAGCCCGACCCCGAGAACCCGACGACGGACGGACCGCATATGTCCTCCGTCGCGGACCTCGTCCACAGCTTCGAGGAAGCCGACGCCCAGCCCGTGGTCCTTGACGACGTCGCCGCCGAGGACTGGTTCACCCTCGGCCTGTTCTGGGTGATGACGATCCTGGTCTTCCTGCAGTTCTTCACGCGCTACGTGATGAACGACTCGCTGGCGTGGACGGAGGAGCTGGCCACGTACTGCCTGATCGGCGTGGTCTTCATCGGCGCGTCGATGTGCATGCGCAAGTGCCGCCATATCCAGGTGGACCTGCTCTACCGCTACCTGCCGCACCGGCCGGCACGCGTGCTTTCCACGCTGGTCGACATCGTGCGCACGGCGTTCTTCGCCTATGCCGCGTGGCTGGTGTGGCGCTACATCGGCATCGTCGGCGACGAGCCCATGACTACCATCGAGTGGAACAAGAACCACGTCTACTGGCTCGCGCTGATCGGCTTCGTGCTGATGTTCGGGCGGTCCGTCCAGGTGAGCTGGCAGAACTGGCGACGCGGCTATTCGATCCTGGAGCGCCCGCAGGCGTTCGAATCGTTCGACAACTGACCCCCGCCGTCCCGAACCCGGAGCCGCAAGATGTCGATTCTCATTGTTTCGTTTCTGGCGTTGATGCTGTTCGGCGTGCCGGTGGCCGTGTCGATGGCGCTGGCGTCCCTGCTCTATATCTGGACCAGCGGCACCGTGCCTGACGTCATCCTGGCCCAGCGCATGATCGCCGGCGTGGAGAGCTTTCCGCTGCTGGCCGTGCCCTTCTTCATCCTGGCCGGCAACCTGATGAACGTGGCCGGCATCACGGGCCGCATCTACAACTTCGCGGTGGCGCTGGTCGGCTGGATGCGCGGCGGGCTGGGCCACGTCAACATCATCGGATCGGTGATCTTCTCGGGCATGTCCGGCACCGCCATCGCCGATGCGGCCGGCCTGGGCACCATCGAGATCAAGGCGATGAAGGACCACGGCTACGAGACCGAGTTTGCCGTGGGCGTGACCGCGGCGTCCGCCACGCTCGGGCCGATCATTCCGCCGTCCCTGCCCTTCGTGATCTACGGGATGATGGCCAATGTATCGATCGGCTCGCTGTTCCTGGCGGGCATCATCCCCGGGCTGGTGCTCACGCTGTTCATGATGGGCACGGTCGCCTGGATCGCGCATCGGCGCGGCTGGGGCGGCGACACGGCGTTCTCGTGGAAGCTGCTGAGCTCGGCGACCGTCGAGATCCTGGTGGTGCTGGCCTTTCCGCTCGCCATCTGGCTGGCGACGAAGATGGGCGTCTCCACCAACATGGCCGCGCTCGGCGCGCTGGTGGTGCTGCTGGCGCTGGACTGGTATTTCGACTTCTCGGCGGTGATGGCCCTGATGGCCCCGGTCATCCTGATCGGCGGCATGACGCTCGGCTGGTTCACCCCGACCGAAGCGGCCGTGGCCGCCGTGATCTGGGCGCTGTTCCTGGGGCTGGTCCGCTATCGCTCGATGACGATGCGCGCGCTGGTCCGCGCCACGCTGGACACCATCGAGACCACAGCCTCCGTGCTGTTCATCGTCACGGCGGCGTCGATCTTCGCGTGGCTGCTGACCACCAGCCAGGCCGCGCAGATGCTGACCGATGCCATCCTCGGCTTTACCCAGAACAAGTGGGTATTCCTGCTGCTGGCCAACCTGCTGATCCTGATCGTCGGCTGCTTTATCGACACCACGGCCGCCATCACCATCCTCGTGCCGATCCTGCTGCCAATCGTGCTCAAGCTCGGCATCGACCCGATCCACTTCGGGCTGGTGATGACCCTGAACCTGATGATCGGCCTGCTGCATCCGCCGCTGGGCATGGTGCTGTTCGTGCTGGCGCGTGTGGCCAAGCTGTCGGTGGAGCGCACCACGGTGGCCATCCTGCCGTGGCTGATACCGCTGTTCCTGACGCTGATCGCCATCACCTACGTGCCGGAAATCACGCTCTGGCTGCCGAACCTCGTGGGCAGCAAGTGAGCCGGCCCATGATCAAGGCAACCACGACGATCCGCGCCGTCGAACTGTTCCAGGTGGATCTGCCGCCACCGGTGCCGCGCTCCGACGCCATCCAGTCCTTCGTCACGCAGGAAACGCCGATGGTGCGAATCCGCTGCGCGGACGGGTCCGAGGGCACCGGCTACAGCTATACGATCGGCACCGGCGGTTCGTCCGTGATGGCCCTGCTGCGGGACCACCTCGCGCCACGCCTGATCGGCCGCGACCCGGCACATATCGAAGCCATCTGGCGCGACCTGCTGTTCGCCACGCACGCCACCTCGGTTGGTGCGATCACCAGCCTCGCGCTGGCCGCCATCGACACCGCCTTGTGGGACTGGCGCTGCCATCGCGACGGCCAGCCACTGTGGCTCGCCGCCGGTGGCGCCCAGGCGCGCGTGCCGGTCTACACCACCGAGGGCGGCTGGCTGCATCTGTCGCCGGCGGCGCTGGTGGAGGAAGCGATCGCCGCCCGGGAGGCAGGCTTCCAGGGCGCCAAAATCAAGGTCGGCAAGCCGCATCTGGCCGACGACCTTGCGCGCCTGTCAGCCGTCCGTCATGCCGTGGGCGACCGCTTTGCGCTGATGGTCGATGCCAACCAGTGCTTCACGGTGGCCGAGGCGATTCGCCGCGCCCCGCACTACGCCGAACTCGGCCTCGGCTGGTTCGAGGAGCCCTTGCCCGCGGACGACCTGTCCGGTCACGTCAGGCTGGCCAACGCCACCTCCCTGCCGATTGCCGTGGGCGAGTCGCTCTACTCGGCCGGCCAGTTTGCCGACTACGTACGCCAGGGCGCGTGCTCCATCGTGCAGGCCGATGTGGCCCGCATCGGCGGCATCACGCCGTGGCTCAAGGTGGCGCATCTGGCCGAGGCCGCCAACCTGGCCATCTGCCCGCACTTCCTGATGGAACTGCATGTTTCCCTCTGTGCGGCGGTGCCCAATGCCGCGTGGGTCGAATACATCCCGCAACTCGACGCCATCGCCACCAGCCGCGTCCGGATCGAGGACGGCCATGCCGTGCCGCCGGACACGCCGGGGCTGGGCATCGACTGGGACTGGGCCGAGATCGAACGCCGCGCGGCCGCCCGCGTGGTCGTTTCCTGAACATCCACAAGGAGTCCTCCATGACGCAACGACTTGCCGGCAAGATCGCCCTGGTGACCGCAGCCGGCCAGGGCATTGGCCGCGCCGCCGCGGAAGCGTTCCTGCGCGAAGGCGCCCGCGTGATCGCCGCCGATATCAACCCGGAGACACTTTCAGAACTGGCTGATTTGCCAAACTGCAGCGCGCGGCGCCTCGACGTCACCGATGCCGCCGCCGTGCAGGCCGCCGCAGCGGAGATCGGCCGGCTCGACGTGCTGTTCAACGGCGCGGGCTTCGTCCACCATGGGACGATTCTCGATTGCGACGAGGCGGCGTTCGATTTCTCGGTGAACCTGAACGTGCGAGCGATGTATCGCATGATGCGAGCCTTCCTGCCGGCCATGCTGGCCGCGCGGCGCGGATCGATCATCAACATGGCATCCGTGGCGGGCAGCATCAAGGGCGCGCCGAACCGCTTTGTCTATGGCGCGACCAAGGCGGCCGTCATCGGCATGACCAAGGCCGTGGCCGCCGACTACATCGGCCAGGGCATTCGCTGCAATGCGATCTGCCCCGGCACCGTGGAATCCCCGTCGCTGCGTCAGCGCATCGCCGACCAGGCCAGGACCAGCGGACGCACGCTGGCGCAGGTGGAAGCGGACTTTGTCGCGCGCCAGCCAATGGGCCGCATCGGCACCGCGGCGGAGATCGCCGCGCTGGCCGTCTACCTCGCCTCCGACGAATCCGCGTTCACCACCGGCACGGCGCAAGTCATCGACGGCGGCTGGTCGAACTGAACGGCCATCGAGGGTTCCCCATGCCAGCCGCCACCCCGCTCAGGCCCGATCCAGCGCAGGCCACCCAGGCCACCCCGGCCACGCCGGGCGCCCCTGCCGCCCCGGCCGTCATCCGCATCCATCCCGCCGACGACATCGTCATCGCCTGCCGCCAGCTGTTGTCCGGCACCGTGCTGCCGGAGGAAGGCGTGACCGTGACGGGGCTGGTGCCGCCCGGCCACAAGGTGGCCGTCCGCGCCATCCGGGCCGGCGCGCCGGTGCGGCGCTATAACCAGATCATCGGCTTTGCGCGGCAGGACATCGCGCCGGGCCAGCACGTCCATACGCACAACCTGGCGATGGGCGACTTTGCCCGCGACTACGCGGCCGGCGCGGACATCCACGCCACCGAATACGCCAGCCGTGCCGTGACGTTCGACGGCATCGTGCGTGCCGATGGCCGCGTGGCCACGCGCAACTACATCGGCATCCTGACCTCGGTCAATTGCTCGGCGACGGTCGCGCGCGCCATTGCGGACCACTTCCGCCGCGACATCCATCCGGAGGCGCTCGCGCCCTACCCCAACGTCGATGGCGTGGTGGCACTCACGCATGGCGCCGGCTGCGCCACGGACAGCGATGGCGAAAACCTGCGCGTACTGCGCCGCACCCTGGCCGGCTATGCGAAGCATCCGAATTTCGCGGCGGTGCTGGTGGTGGGCCTCGGCTGCGAAACCAATCAGATCGATGCGCTGCTCGCCGAGCCCGGCCTCGCCGACCTCGCCGCTGGCCCGCGTTTCCACAGTTTCAATATCCAGGACACCGGTGGCACGGCCAAGACCGTGGCGCGCGGCGTGGGTATCGTGCAGGCGCTGCTCGACGATGCCAACCGCGTGACGCGCCAGCCCGTGCCGGCCAGCCACATCATCGTCGGCCTGCAATGTGGCGGGTCCGATGGCTACTCGGGGATCACGGCCAATCCGGCGCTCGGCGCGGCCGTGGACCTGCTGGTGCGGCACGGCGGCACGGCGATCCTGTCGGAAACGCCGGAAATCTATGGCGCCGAACACCTGCTGACACGCCGCGCCGCGTCGCCGGCCGTGGCGGAGCGCCTGATCGCGCGCATCCGCTGGTGGGAGGATTACACCGCGCGCAATGCCGGCAGCATGGACAACAACCCGTCGGCCGGCAACAAGGCGGGCGGGCTGACCACGATCCTGGAGAAGTCGCTGGGCGCGGTGGCCAAGAGCGGCACGACCAACCTCGTCGATGTCTATGAATTTGCCGAGCCGGTGCGCGCCAAGGGCCTGGTGTTCATGGACACCCCGGGCTACGACCCCGTCTCCGCCACGGGCCAGGTTGCGGGCGGCGCCAACCTGATCTGCTTCACCACCGGGCGCGGATCGGCCTACGGCTGCGCGCCCTCGCCCTCGCTCAAGCTGTCCACCAACAACGCGCTCTGGCAGCGGCAGGCGGAGGACATCGACATCAACTGCGGCGACATCCTCGACGGCGCCACCAGCATCGCCGGCAAAGGCGAGGCGATCTTCCGGCTCATGCTGGAGACCGCCTCGGGGCGCAAGACGCGCAGCGAACTGCATGGCTACGGACAGAATGAATTCGTGCCGTGGTCGCTCGGCGCGGTGATGTAGTGCCGAAGCCTGAGTCGTCGGACTACCGGACTATCGATTCCACGAAACAACGGGCCACCGAATCACTGGCCGTCAATCAGACCATTCTCATATCGATGGGAGACCTGGCATGAAGATCACCAAGGCGCGCGTTATCGTCTGCAGCCCGGGGCGCAACTTCGTCACGCTGAAGATCGAGACCGACGAGGGCCTGTCCGGCATCGGCGACGCCACGCTCAATGGCCGGGAACTCGCCGTGGCCAGCTATCTGGAAGACCACGTGATTCCGTGCCTGATCGGCCGGGACGCGCACCAGATCGAGGATATCTGGCAATACCTGTACCGGGGCGCCTACTGGCGGCGCGGCCCGGTGACGATGAGCGCCATCGCCGCGGTGGACACCGCGCTCTGGGATATCAAGGCCAAGGCCGCCGGCCTGCCGCTCTACCAGTTGCTCGGCGGCAAGAGCCGCACCGGCGTGATGGTGTACGGCCACGCCAACGGCAGCGACATCGCCGCCACCGTGGATGAAGTGCTGCGCTACAAGGAAATGGGCTACAAGGCCATCCGCGCCCAGTCCGGCGTGCCGGGGCTCAACAAGGTCTACGGCGTGTCCAGGGATCGCCTGTTCTATGAACCGGCCGACGCCAACCTGCCGTCCGAACACGACTGGAGCACCGAGCGCTACCTCGACCACACGCCCCGGCTATTCGAAGCCGTGCGCGATGCCGTCGGGCCGGACATCCACCTGCTGCACGACGTCCACCACCGGCTCACGCCGATCGAGGCCGGGCGCCTCGGCAAGTCGCTGGAGCCGTATCGCCTGTTCTGGATGGAGGACGCCACGCCGGCGGAGGACCAGCGCGCCTTCCGCCTGATCCGCCAGCACACGGTGACGCCGCTGGCCGTGGGCGAGATCTTCAACAGCATCTGGGACTGCAAGACGCTGATCGAGGAGCAGCTCATCGACTATATCCGCGCCACCGTGGTCCACGCCGGCGGCATCACGCACCTGCGCCGCATCGCGGACTTCGCGGCCATGCATCAGGTGCGCACCGGCTGCCATGGCGCCACGGACTTGTCGCCGGTCTGCATGGGCGCGGCATTGCATTTCGACCTCTGGGTGCCGAACTTCGGCATCCAGGAATACATGCGCCACACCGACGACACCGACGCGGTCTTTCCGCACGCCTACACGTTCCAGGACGGCATGCTGTACCCGGGCGATGTGCCCGGCCATGGCGTCGAGATCGACGAAGCGCTGGCGGCGAAGTACCCCTACCAGCGGGCCTACCTGCCGGTGAACCGGCTGGCCCACGACGGCACGCTGTGGCACTGGTAGACCGGAGGATGCCCATGCCACGACTCCATCCCGACCAGCTCGACGCCCTGCCCCCCGAGGTCCGCCGGCCCCGCTATGCGCGCGAGCGGCTGCGCGCAGGCATCGTCCACCTGGGCATCGGCGCCTTTCACCGTGGCCATCAGGCCGAGATCACCGAGGCCGCCATCGAGGCCGGTGGCGAGGATGGCCTCGGCTGGGGCATTGTCGGCGTGTCGCTGCGCCGGCCCGATACCCACGACGCGCTGATGCCGCAGGGCGGCCTGTATACGCTGTCACTGCGCAGTGCCGGCGATGGCGGCGAGATCCATGAATCGCTGCAGGTCATCGGCGCGGTGATCGACATCCTGGTGGCCGAGCGCAACCCGGCCGCCGTGCTGGACCGCGTCTCCCATCCGGACACACGGATCGTCAGCCTGACCGTGACCGAGAAGGGCTACTGCCACGATCCGGCGACCGGCGCCCTGAACCGCGACGATCCGGGGATCGTGAGCGACCTCGCGCATCCTGACGGGCCAGTCACCGCCATCGGCTACCTGGCGCGCGGCCTGCAACGCCGCATGGCGCGCGGGCTCGGACCGCTGACGCTGCTGTCCTGCGACAACCTGGCCAGCAACGGCGACACGCTGCGCAAGGTGCTGCTGGCCTTTTGCGCGGAAATCGATCCGGCGTTGCAAGACTGGGTGGCCACCCGCTGCACGTTTCCGAATTCGATGGTCGACCGTATCGTGCCGAAGACCACGCCGGACGATGTGGCGCGGGTCGCCACGGCACTCGGGCAGCAAGACGCGTGGCCGGTCGTCGGCGAGCCCTTCTTCCAGTGGGTGATCGAAGACCGCTTCGCTGCGGGCCGGCCGCGCTGGGAAGCCGGCGGCGCGCAGTTCGTCGACGAGGCCCGGCCATTCGAGGTGCTCAAGCACCGATTGGTCAACGGCAGCCAGTCGATGATGGCGTACACGGGTGTCATGGCTGGCTGGCCGACCACCGATCGCGTGATCGCCCAGCCGGCGGTACGCACGTTCATCGCCACCACGATGGCGCGCGAGGTGCAGCCCACGCTGCCGCCGCTGCCGGGGCTCGACATCGACGCCTACCGCGACAGCCTGCTGCCGCGTTTCACCAATCCCGCGCTCGGCCACCAGACGCGGCAGATCGCCATGGATGGGTCGCAGAAGATCCCGCAACGGCTGCTGGCGCCGATCCGTGACCGCATCGCCGCCGGCCAGCCATTCCCCCGGCTGGCGCTGGGCGTGGCCGCGTGGCTGTATTTCCTGCGCGGCTATGACGAGGCCGGCGCCGCCTACCGGATCGAGGACCCACTGGCCGGGGCACTGGCGGGTGTGATGGCCGAAGCCGAATCGCAGGCGGAAAACCGGTTCGATGCGACCGAGCGAGAACGCGTCCGCGTGCGCGCGATCGCCGCATTCCAGCCGGTGTTTGGCGCGTTGGGCGAGTCGGACGTCTTCATCCAGGCCGTCGCGGAACAGCTCGAACGGCTACGGTCGCACGGCGTGGCCGGCGCCCTGGGCGCGATCAACGCCGCGCCGGACCCAGCCCAGGTTTAGAGGTTGTCTCAAAATGAAGCGAAGCGGTTCTGGCTAGGGCGCAGCAGGGATTTCGGATCGCATGCGATCCGCCTGCGAAGCGGTATGCGCCTACCGGCGCATACGCGCCCTGCAAGGGCGCGGCCGCAGACTCCATACAAGTGGTACGGCAAGCGAAATGGCAACCCCGGCAACGACGCCAGAATCATTTTGAGGCGACCTCTTAGAGCAGCTTCGGCACGGAGGCGATGAGCATCGCCGCGCCGGAGCACGTGAGCAGCGTCAGCACGATGCGCCGGAAGGCGACATCGCTGATGCCGATATAGACGCGCGTGCCCAGCAGCGTGGGAATCAGCATCGCCGGCGCGACGATCGCGAACATCGGCAGCATGTCCTTCGTGATGATGCCGGTGCCGATGTAGACCCCCATCGTCACCAGCAGCGCGCCGAGGTTGAAGTTCTGGATCACCACGCGCTGCGTGTCCTTGTCGAAGCCGCGCAGCGTGCACCACAGCGTGGGGGCGATGCCAGTGAATCCGCCGATCCCGCCCATGATCCCGCCAATCCCGCCCACGATGGCGTCGGCCACGCGTCCGCCGTGCCGGATCGGCGGCAGCTTGCCCGAGAACAGCATGATCGGGCACCAGATCACGAGGATGATGCCGAGGCAGAGCTTGAACAGGTGGACGTCGAGCATCGGCAGGATGGTGACGCCAATGGGAATGCCGACGATACCGCCCAGCAGGAAGGGCAATACGGTGGCCAGGTGGAATTTGCGCCGGACCGTGAACGCCGCGAGCAACTGGCCGGTCAGCGCGCCGAAGACGGACATCGCCGAGGCCATCCGGGGCTCCACGCCCCAGGCCCAGAACGACATGGCGACCATGCCGAAGGCAAAACCGGAAAGACCCTGGACAAAACCGGCGACGACGGCGCCGAGCGCAATGATGAGTACGACCGAATCGACATGCATGAACGCGTGAGCTGGGAGCGCTTCTTATGCTTCTTCTTTTTGCAGGCCCCGGCAGGTCCGCAACAGACCCGGCACCGGGGAACTCCGGCATTGTAGACCGATCGCACGCGGCGCCCCGCGGCAGCCGGCATGCATGCGCTGGCGTCATGGCCGCATGCGCAGATTTCGTTTCCCGCGTCATCGTGGCGCCCCTAACATCGGCCTCACCTGCCAGAACGGGAGAGAGACATGCAAGCCAGCGCCCCCACCTACGTTGCCGCCCCGCCTCATATCGGCGCCAGCCAACGCCGCCGTGCCATTATCGCCACGGTCATCGGCAACGGCCTCGAATGGTTCGATTTCACGGTGTACAGCTTCTTCGCCGTGATCATCGCCAGGCTGTTCTTTCCGACAGGCAATGACCTGTCGTCGCTGCTGCTGGCCGTCGCCACGTTTGGCGTCGGCTTCTTCATGCGGCCCGTGGGCGGCATCATCCTTGGCGTCTATGCCGACCGCGTCGGCCGCAAGGCGGCGTTGTCGCTCACCATCCTGCTGATGGCGCTGGGCACCACGCTGATCGGCATCGCCCCCACCTATGACCAGATCGGCGTGTTCGCGCCGTTGCTGATCGTCGTTGCCCGGCTGATGCAGGGCTTTTCCGCCGGCGGCGAGATGGGCGGCGCCACCGCCTTCCTGACCGAGTACGCGCCAGAGCACCAGCGCGCCTACTACTCCAGCTGGATCCAGGCCAGCATCGGCGTGGCGGTGTTGCTGGGCGCCGCCGTCGGCACCTTCGTCACGGCCTCGCTGAGCCCCGAGGCGCTCAACAGCTGGGGCTGGCGCCTGCCGTTCCTGCTCGGCATGGTGATCGGCCCCGTGGGCTACTACATCCGCCACCACCTCGACGAGACGCCCACCTTCCGCGCGGCCACGGACAAGACCGATTCGCCGCTGACCGAGGTGCTGCGCGACTATCCGCGCCAGACCGCGGCCAGCTTTTCGATGGTGATCCTGTGGACCGTGTGCACCTACGTGCTGCTGTTCTACATGCCGACCTACGCCGTCAAGGTGCTCAAGGTGCCGCAATCGACCGGCTTCATCGCCGGCATGGCCGGTGGCCTGGCCATCATGATCTTCGCCCCGCTCGTTGGCCTGCTGGCGGACCGCATCGGCCGGCGCGGCCTGCTGTCCGGCGCCGCCGCGCTGATCTTCGTGCTGGCGTACCCGATGTTCGTCTACATCAACCAGGCGCCCGGGCTGGCGTCGCTGCTGGTGTTCCAGATCGTCTTTGGTGTGCTGATCGCCACCTACACCGGCCCGATCCTGGCGGCCTTCTCCGAGCTGTTCCCGGCCAAGGTGCTGTCGACGGGACTCTCCGTCGCCTACAACCTGGCGGTGACCATCTTCGGCGGCTTTGCCTCCTTCTTCATCACGTGGCTGATCGCCACCACCGGCAGCACGATGGCCCCGGCGTTCTACGTGATGATCGCCGCCGCCATCAGTTTTGCCGGCACGCGCCTGGTGCGCGAACCGGCCTATCTTCAGAAGCGCTAAGCCATGACCCAGATCCTGCTCAAGGGCGGCAACGTCCTCGACCCCGCCCGCGGCACCGCGCTGCCGCGCCACGATGTGCTGATCGACGGCGACCGCATCGCCGACGTCTCCGCCGCGCCGCTGCACGCGCCGCTGGCCACCGTCATCGACGTCAGTGGCAAGACCGTCATGCCGGGCCTGATCGACTGCCACGTTCACGTGCTGGCGGCGCTGGCCAACCTGGGCGTGAACGCGATTCAGCCGAATGTGCTGGTGGCCTTCCGCGCCATGCCGATCATGAAAGGCATGCTGGAGCGCGGCTTCACCACCGTGCGCGATGCAGGCGGCGCCGACTGGGGCCTCTCGCAGGCCGTGGCCACCGGCCTGATTCCCGGCCCGCGCATCTTCCCCTCGGGCAAGGCGCTGTCGCAAACCGGCGGACACGGCGACTTCCGCCCGCGCGCGGACACGCTGGAGCCCTGCTCCTGCGCCTTCCGCGCGGGAGCCATCGCGCGCATCGCCGATGGCGTGGACGCCGTGCGGCTGGCCGTACGCGAGGAAATCCAGAAAGGCGCCACGCAGATCAAGATCATGGCGTCGGGCGGCGTTGCGTCGCCAACTGACCCGATCGGCAATACGCAGTACAGCGAGGACGAAATCCGCGCGATCGTGGCCGAAGCCGAAGCCGCCCAGACCTATGTGATGGCCCATGCCTACACGGGCCGCGCCATCACGCGGGCGGTGCGCTGCGGCGTGCGCACCATCGAGCATGGCAACCTCGTCGATGCAGCCGCGGCCCGCGTGATGCGCGATCACGGCGCGTTCGTCGTGCCGACGCTGATCACCTACGATGCCCTGGCGCGCGACGGCGCGCGGCTGGGCCTGCCGGCCGAATCGGTCGCCAAGATCGAAACCGTGCGGCAGGCCGGCCGCGATTCGCTGGCGATCTACGCCGAGGCCGGCGTGCCGATGGGTTTCGGCTCCGACCTGCTGGGCGAGATGCATCAGTACCAGTCCGAGGAATTCCGCATCCGCGCCGAATACCTCGGCAATCTGGAGGCCATCCGCTCGGCCACGTCGATTGCCGCCGCGATCCTGCAGCGCGAAGGGGAACTTGGCACCGTACGCGTCGGCGCGCTGGCGGACCTGATCGCGGTCGATGGCGACCCCCTGACCGATATCGGCGTGCTGGCGGGCCCGGATGCCCGCATCGGCCTCATCATGCAGGCTGGCAAGGTCCATCGCGCACCACGCTGACGCATGGAGACGCCGTGGCACGCCAGACGTGCCGCGGCGCGGGCGTCCGACTTATCATGGTGGCTTCCCCCGCCATCGGTCACGCCCGTCATGCGCATCTCCCCGCTCCCGCCGCTGCCATGCCTGGTCGCCTTCGAATCGGCGATGCGGCACGGCAGCTTTACCCGTGCCGCGTCCGAACTCCATCTCACACAGAGCGCCATCAGCCGGCAGGTGGCCCAGCTTGAGCGCTTTCTCGGCAAGAAGCTCTTTATCCGCGAGCCACGTGCGCTGCGGTTGACCGTCAGCGGCCAGGAATATGCCGAGCAGGTGCAGCGCCTGCTGGTGGGCTGCGCCGAAGCGACGGAAGATGTGATGAAGCGCAAGGGCCAGGTCGAGCTGACAGTGGCCTGCTCCTCAGGCGTCGCCGTGCTGTGGCTGGCGCCACGGCTGGCCACCTTCCGCGCGCGCCACCCCGATTTCCACGTGCGCATGATCGTCAACGACAGCCTCGCCTCGCTGGCGGGAACCGACTTCGACATCGGCCTGTACTACCTGCGCGAAGGCGCCCCGAGCGGGCTGGCGGCACGCCGGCTCTACGAGGAAGAGGTGTTCCCGGTGTGCGCACCGGACTACCTGCGCGGCAGGCACCTGAGCGTGGCGGACCTGCCGCGCGAAACGCTGCTGGTGCTGGAAGACGCGCAGCGGCAATGGATGTCCTGGCCGACCTGGTTCGCGCGCAACGGCCTGCGCGACGCCCGCATCGCGCATGAACTCGTGATCAACGCCTATCCCGTGCTCGTGCAGATGGCCATCGAGGGCCAGGGCATCGTTTTGGGATGGCGCCACATGATCGACCGTTGCATCGAAACCGGCGTGCTCGTGCGGGCGTGCGATGCCAGCGCTTCGCTCGGTGGCGGCTATTACGCTGTCTGGCCGAGCGACCGTGCAGAGCCGGCCGCGGCGCGCATGTTCCGGAACTGGCTCGTCGACGAAAGCGGCGCGGAACAGTAAGGCCCGCGAGATCGCTGTCGCAGCCATGCCACAGCGATAGTGCCCACCCTTGCCACCGCCCCGCAGACCGCCGTAGGATCACAACCCTCTTCCCCACCACTGCAAAGGAGATCGCCATGAAGCAGCAATCGGTTCCTTGCAGGCCGCGTCTGGGCTGACCGCATTCCCCGTTTCCGCACCTCGCGCGGGAACCCACACATGCGTTGCCCTGGCTCCGGCCTGCCCCATTCGGATGTTTCTTTTTCCCTATCTGGATATGGCAAATGGGCAACTGCTTCGTGCAATTGTCGGAGGCGATCTCGCTGATCGCTTCGGACGACACCTGGATCGAAGGTAACGCGATCCACCAACTTCACACTACCGCGGCACTTCAAGGCATGCGACAGGTCGTGGCGATGCCCGACCTGCATCCCGGCCGCGGCTACCCTGTCGGCGCCGCGTTCTTCTCGGTCAACCGACTCTACCCCGCACTCGTCGGCAACGACATCGGCTGCGGCATGGCGCTGTGGCAGACCGGGCTCGTCGCCGGACGTGTCGGCATCGACCGGCTCGACAAGCGGCTTGGCAACCTCGACGTCCCGCTGGGCGATGCCTGGGCCGAGGAAATCGCCCGGCTGGCACCTCCGGGCATCGGGCATGCCGACGCACTGGGCACGATCGGTGGCGGCAATCACTTCGCCGAGCTGCAACAGGTCGACAAAATCCACGACGCCGTGGCCATCGACAGGCTGGGCATCGTCGCGCGACAGCTCCTGCTGCTCGTGCATAGCGGATCGCGCGGACTTGGCCAGGCCATTCTGCGCGACCACGTCGACCAGTTTGGCCACCAGGGGCTGGCCGATGACGACGCGGCCTGCGCCGCCTACCTCGCCCGCCATCGGCAGGCACTCTCCTTTGCGCACGCCAATCGCGAACTGATCGCGCTGCGGATGCTCGACCGGCTCTGCGGCGGCGAAGGCCGGCGCGTGCTGGACGTCCATCACAACTTCGTGTCGCCGGCCGTGATCGACGGCGTATCGGGCTGGCTCCATCGCAAGGGTGCCACCCCCGCCGACGCCGGCCCGGTGGTCATTCCGGGTTCTCGCGGCGACTACAGCTACCTCGTCGAACCCATCGCCGACACGCGCAGCCTGCTGTCGCTCGCGCATGGCGCCGGACGCAAGTGGATGCGCAGCGAATGCAAGGACCGGCTGGTCAGGCGGTTCAGCGTCGAGCAACTGCGCCGGACGAAGCTGAACAGCCATGTGGTCTGCGAGCATCGCGACCTGATGTATGAGGAAGCTCCGGAAGCGTACAAGCCGATCGATAGCGTTGTCGGCGCGCTGCACGATGCCGGGCTGCTGAAGATCCTGGCGCGGCTGCGGCCAGTGCTGACGTACAAGACGCGCGGGGGGTGCTGCGAATGATCCTGTTGCAGATCTCCGCCACGCACGGCCCCGAGGAATGCGGGATCGCCGCAGCCAGGGCCCTGCATCGGCTGCTCCATGAGGCGGGCCAGTGCGGCGTCGATGCCTGCGTGCTCGAGCAGGTGGATGGCGCGTCGCGCGGCACACTGCGCTCCGCCCTGCTGAGCCTGGACGGCGACCAGGCAGAACCCCTGGCCGGCCGCTGGACCGGCACGATCCAGTGGATATGTGCCAGCCCCTGCCGGCCAAGGCATCCGCGCAAGAACTGGTTCATTGGTGTGGCACGCTGTGCGGCGCCGGCGCCGGTACTGGAGAGCGCCATCCGTTTCGAGGCCATGCGCGCATCGGGACCGGGCGGCCAGCATGTCAACAAGACGGCATCGGCGATCCGGGCGACGCATCTCGCCACCGGCATCAGCGTTCGCGTGCAGACCGAGCGCAGCCAGCATGCCAACAAGCGGCTGGCCATCGCGTGGATCGCGCACCGTCTGGCAGAGCATGCGGAAGCGCAGGATGCGGGCCTGCGCGCGCAGCGCCGGCAGATGCATCACGAAGTCGAGCGCGGCAAACCGGTGCGGATCTTCCGGGGGGGAGATTTCGTACCGGACTAGGTCGTCAGGCGGAGACGGAGACGAAGACGGAGACGGAGGCGCGGGCGTGCCCCGCTTCGATGATCAGATCCCGGCGCCTCGCCGGACGGCTTCCGTCACCTGCGCCACCACGCCGTCGCGCCAGTCGTCGGCATCGCCATAGAAGGCGCGCCAGACCGCCTGCTTGATCAGGGTCCGCTGGTTTTCATCGGCCTCCGGGTGACGATGCAGCCAGTGATCGCCACGCAAGGCTTCCAGCACCTCGCCCAGCGGCAGCGTGCCGAATTCGAGCGCGATGCCCGCATAGTCGATGGCGGGCAGCGTCTGCGGCACGGCCATCCACGCCAGGCCGGTCAGGTTGGAGGAGGTCGAGGAGCCGTCGTAGATCGAGGTCACGCTGTTGCCCCAGATCGCGCGCACCTTGCCGATCTGGTCCGCATGGTCCGGCCCCATGTAGATCGGCTCGCCGTAGCCCCAGGGGCCCAGCCCCGTATGGATATCGATCCAGCGCAGGGTGTCGCGGCCGGCGCCAAAGCGCGCCAGGATGCGGCGCAACGTGTAGTTGCTCCACGTCGCCTTGTGTCCGCCGAAGAACAGTCCTCCCGGATCCTGGTACTGGCCGCCGCTGACCGCCGCCTGATACCACGGCATGCCCTTTTCGGCCACGATCTTCATCAGCGCAGCCTGGTCTTCGCCGGATGGCGGCCAGTGGGGCGGCAGCAGAAACGGCGCCACCTCGGCATACGGCGCGTTCTGCGGCAGGGGCGCGTCGAAGTCCATGAAATTCCGGTTCAGGTCGACGTTTTCCTCGTTGACGCGGCGCAGGTGCGAGAAACCGTAGGGATTGACCGCGTGAACCAGCACGAGCGCCACGCCCGCGGCGCGGCAGTCGGCATGCAGGGCGGTATCGCCCAGCATCGCCACCTGCGCGCCCGATCCGCAGAATCCCTCCGCGCCATGTGTGCCCGATGTCACCAGCACGACGTGCCGCGCATCGTCCGCGCCAACCCAGGCAACATCCATCGCGAGCGTCTCGCCCTCGTGGCCGGTCTGGGTGGGATGTGGGAATTCGGTCAGCGTGGCACCGGTCTGGCGCGCCGCGGTCAGGAACTTCTGGCGGGCTTCCGCATAGCTTCGGGCGAAGCAGCGGGCAATCGGACTGGCGCTGGCAGGCATGGCAAAGGGGGCCTGGGCCGAGTGGGGATGGGCAGATTAAACGCCATTTCGCGCCGGCTTGCCACCTCGGCGCGGCAATTCCGCTAGAAGAGCTCGCCGCTCCCCTCCTGCGGCCAGGCGGAGCGAAAGGCGTGGGGGTGCATGACGATGCCAGCGGCCTCGATCTGCGCGGCCGACAGCACCAGATGTCTGGCCAGCCAGTCATGCAGGCTGCGCAGGAAACGTATGTTCTCGACGTTGTTCGACGCCGCGATCAGCCACTCCAGCTTGATATGCGCGGTATAGACATCGAGCAGGTTCAGGCCCTTGAGCTTGGCCGGCGTGGCCGCACTGCGCTCGATGGCCAGCACCCGCTGGACCTGTGCGCTGCCGAGCACGCCGCCGGCCGCGACCTGCTGGTAGAGGTCCTCGAGCGCCGGAAAGCGCACGGTCGGCTGCACGCGTGGCACCGCCGCCACCTTCTCCATGCGCAGGATCACGTAGCGCGTGGCGGCATTGCGGCGGGCGAGTTCCTGCTCTGCCGCGCTGGCCTTGCGGCTGCGGCGTGGCGGGGGCACATCGGTGAAGTCGGGGAGCCGCTTGACGGCGTCGCGCTCGGTGTAGTCCGGCACGCGGTCGAGCCAGGCCGGATCGGCCAGCAGGGCGCGCGCGCATTCCGGGCCGAACGGGTATTCATGGCCGGCCGGGTCGCGCAGGATATAGGCGTGGCCTTCCGGAAAGCCGTGGTGCCGGCCGCCCTTCGCCCCGCGCGCGTGGCAGCGTGTGGTGGCCGGGTCGACGAAATCCTTGCGTACGGGCACCCAGCCCCCGTGCATGGCGTCAATCATGGTGTGGCGAGAAAGGGAACGGCCGCTATTGTCCCACTATTCGCGCCACGGCCCGCGCTACTTCAGCATGAACGACATCGCCGAGCAGCAATTCAGCATCCGCACGGCGGACTGGACGGTCGGCGCGTTGAAGGACAGCGTCACGCCATCCACCCGCTCGAAGGTCGGCCACTGGCAGAACAGGTCGGCATGGGCCGAGGTCACGGTCTGCAGGCGACAGTTGATCGGGCCGTCCAATTCGAAGCAGCGCGCCTCGGGCCGCGCCATCGCGTCGCGCGTCACGGCCTCCGCCGCCTGCGCGATGGCCTCGCGCGCGGCGGCGGGCGACAGCGTCACGCCGCTGCCCTGCCCTCCGGCGGTCTTGGTCTGTACATAGCGCACCCACGGCATCAGCGGCTGCGTTTCGGCGATGAACACGTCGTCCCCGCTGGCCAGCAGCACCGGCACATCGAACTCGCCCGCCAGCGCCGCATAGATGCCGGCCTCGCCCAGTTCCAGCCCATTGAGCCAGACCCGCGCGAACGCCCCGCTATTGATCGTATGCGCCAGCACCCCGCGACTTTGCGCGCGGCCGTGGTAGCCGATCATGAACACGCCGTCGCAGTCGTCCTCCACCCCGGCCATCATGCTCAGGTAACGCGGCTTGCCAAGCACCAGTTGCGCGCGCGGATCGATCTGGTCCGGCAGCAGGTTGCGAAAGCCGCCGTGCGAGTCATTGACCAGCACCGCGGAGGCGCCACCCGCAAACGCCCCCTGCACGGCCGCGTTGGCCTCGGCGGTCATCCAGGCGCGGGCCCGTTCGTATTCGCCATTGCCGGCGCGCGTCTGTTCGGCGTGGAAAACGCCAGCCACGCCTTCGATATCGGTGGAGATCAGGATCTTCATGCGGTCAGGTCTTGCAGCAGGTCGCGCAGGGCATGGCGGCGGTGGCCGTCGCGGCCCTCCACGGCTTCGGCATGCCACAGCGCGCAAACGATGGCCGCCTCCACGCTGTCCGCTGCGGCGCGGAACAGCGGGTCGAGGCGGGATTCATGGACCATCGGGATGGCAGGCATGGGCACATCGGCCAGGTGCGGCACCGTATATGCCGTGGAAAACGCCAGCGCGATGTCACCGGAGCCATGACCGAACACGGAACCGGTACGCGCCAGCCCGGCCCCGGCGCGGAGCGAGAGCCGGCGCAGTTGACGGCTATCGAGTGGAGCGTCGGTGGCGATGATCATGATGATCGAACCCTTCTCCGGCGTGGCGTCCTGTTTCAGCCGCGCCGCCAGCTTCGCGCCGAGCGGCTGGCCGGCAAGGATCAGCGACTCCGGCGTGCCGAAATTCGACAACACCAGCGCGCCGACCGTATAGCCACCGGCCACGCGCGATGCCGTGCCGATGCCGCCTTTCAGTCCGAACGACGACATGCCGCGCCCGGCACCGACCGCACCTTGCGCAACGTCGACGCCGCTGGCGGCCAGCGCGGCGGCATAGTGTGCCTCCTGCACCGCCATCGCCTGGATGTCGTTCAGGAAGCCGTCGTTGCACTCGAACACCAGCGGATTGACAGTCGGCCAGCGCCTGCCGATCTCCGGGTTGGCGGCGATCGCCTCGCGAATCTGCGCCTGGGCGACGGCGCCGACCGAGAACGTATTGGTCAGCGCGATGGGCGTTTCCATCACGCCGAGTTCGTCGACCTGCACCAGCCCGATGCTCTTGCCAAAACCATTCAGCACCGTGGCGGCGGCCGGCACCTTGTCCGTGTAGACGTTGCCGGCATGGGGCCGGATCACGGTCACGCCGGTCTGGCACGCGCCGTCGGCCAGCGTGCAGTGGCCGACGGTCACACCCGGCACATCGGTGATGGCGTTGCGCGGGCCGGCCGGCAGGTCGCCGACATGCGGCGCGGGCGGGATGCGAGCGCCGGACACGGCGGGATCGATGGCGGTCATGCGTGTATCAGCGGCGGTCGATCTTGGGGTCCAGCGCGTCGCGCAGCCCGTCGCCGAGCAGGTTGAACGCCAGCACCGTCAGGAAGATCGCCAGGCTCGGGAAGATGGCCACATGCGGCGCGGTGACCATGTCGGCGCGGGCCTCGTTGAGCATCGCGCCCCATTCCGGCGTGGGCGGCTGGGCGCCAAGGCCCAGGAAGGACAGGCCAGCGGCCGTGATGATCGAGGTGCCAATCCGCATCGAGAAATACACGACGATCGACGACACGGTGCCCGGCAGGATGTGCCGCATCAGGATGGTCCAGTCCGACGCGCCGATGCTCTTGGCGGCCTCCACATAGGTCAGGCGCTTGAGCATCAGCGTATTGCCGCGCACCAGCCGCGCGAACGCCGGAATGCTGAAGATGGCCACGGCGAAGATCACGTTGGTCATGCCGTTGCCCAGGATCGCCACGATGCCGATGGCCAGCAGGATGCCGGGGAACGCGAACAGCACGTCGGAGAGACGCGTCACGACGCGGTCCCACCAGCCTTCGTAGTAGCCGGCCAGCAGGCCCAGCACCGTGCCGATGATGGCGCCGATGATCACCGAGAAGAAGCCCGCGGCCAGCGAGATCCGCGTGCCGGCCAGGATGCGGCTGAAGATGTCGCGACCCAGCGAATCCACGCCCATCCAGTGGGCGGCGGACGGACCCGCGTTCAGCGCGTCGTAGTCGAAGAAGTTCTCGGGGTCGTACGGCACGATATGCGGTGCCAGGATGGCGATCACCACGAGCAGCAGCACAAAGGCGCCGGCGGCCAGCGCCAGATGCTGCTTGCGGAACTTGCGCCAGAACTCGCTCCAGGGCGTGCGGACGGCCTCGGGGGCGGCGGCGGTTGCGGCCTCGGGGGCGGCGGGCGTGGAAAGCTCAGTCATGCCGGCCTCTTATTTGTAGCGGATGGTGGGATTGATCACGGTGTAGAGCATGTCCACGACCAGGTTGATCAGGATGAATTCGAGCGAGAACAGCAGCACCTCGGCCTGGATCACGGGGTAGTCGCGCATTTCCACGGCGTCCACCAGCAGGCGGCCCAGACCGGGCCAGTTGAATACCTTCTCCACGAGGATCGAGCCGCCCAGCAGGAAGCCGAACTGCAGGCCCATCATCGTCACCACGGGAATCATGGCGTTGCGCAGCGTGTGCTTGGCCACGACGACCGTCTCGCGCACGCCTTTGGCGCGGGCCGTGCGGACAAAATCCTCCTGCAGCACCTCGATGAACGACGCGCGGGTGAAACGCGCCATGACGGCGGCCACGGCGGCGCCCAGCGTCAGCGAAGGCAGGATGTAGTGCTTCCAGCTATCGGCGCCAATCGACGGCAGCCAGCCCAGCTGGACCGAGAAGACTTCCATCAGCAGCATGCCGAGCGCAAAGGCCGGGAACGAGATACCGGACACGGCCAGCGTCATGCCCACGCGATCCGGCCACTTGTTGCGCCACACAGCCGAACAGATGCCGATGGTCATGCCGAAGATCACGGCCCAGACCATCGACGCCAGGGTCAGGTACAGCGTCGGATAGAACCGCTCGCCGATTTCCTCGGCAACCGGCCGCTTGGTGCGCAGCGACGTGCCGAATTCGCCGCGAACGGCATTGGTGAAGAAGCGCACGAACTGCTCGTGCATCGGCCGATCCAGGCCCAGGTCCTTGCGGACCAGTTCCACCGTGGCCGTGTCGGCCTCCGGGCCGGCAGCCAGCCGTGCGGGATCGCCAGGCAGCATATGGACGAACAGGAACACCAGCACCGCCACGAGCAGCAGTGTGGGGATCACGCCCAGAAATCGTTTGATGAAGTAATTCAGCATCTGGCACCAGAAATTAAGACCGTTGGCCACCCGCCCATGCCCCCGCATACCGAGCGGGCGGCCATCACGGTTTACCGCGTACAGCTTTTTATAGGACTACTAACCGCGACTTCAGAACATCCACTTCAACTGCAACTGCCACTACCACTGCAACTACACCTGCACCCGCAGGTACCGCTACCACTTCACTGAAACACCCCGTCTCAGTTCGGTGCCGGCGACGTCGGGTATCGGGGCTGCCTCGCTATCCATGGCAGCCCCGAAGTCCCGCATGCCTTATTGCTTGATGTCGATCTCTTCGAAGTTGAACGAGCCGTCAGGCATCACGTAGGCACCGGTCAGGCGCTTGGCGCGCGCATACAGCACCTTTTCCGTGACCAGGAAGGCCCACGGTGCGTCCTTCCAGATACGTTCCTGGGCATCCTTGTACAGCCTGGCCTTCTCGGCGCGGTCCGTCGTGCGCAGGGCCCCGGCGATGTCCGCGTCCACCTGGTCGTTCTTGTAGTAGGCCGTGTTCAGCAGCTTCGGCGGCATCGATTCCGACGCCAGCAGCGGACGCAGCGCCCAGTCCGATTCACCGGTCGACGACGACCAGCCCACGTAGTACAGGCGCACGCCGGCGTCTTCCGGCTTCTGCACGGACTCCACGCGCTCCACGCGCTGGCCGGCTTCCAGTGCCTGCACCTGGGCCTTGATGCCCACTTGCTGCAGCTGTTGCTGGACGAACTGGATCACCTTCTGCGCGGTGGTATGGTTGTAGGCCGACCACAGCGTGGTCTCGAAACCGTTCGGATAGCCGGCTTCCTTCAGCAGCTCGCGCGCCTTGGCCGGGTCATACGGCCACGGCCCGAGCTTCTCGGCAAAGTCCACGCCCGGCGGCACCACGCCTTGCGCCGGCACCGCGTAGCCGGCAAACGCCACCTTGGCCAGCGCGTCCTTGTTGATCGCGTAGTTGATGGCCTGGCGCACCTTCGGGTCGTTGAACGGCTTGACCATCGTGTTGAACGACACGTAGCGCTGGATGATCGACGGCGAGTCGATCAGGTCCACCTTCGGGCTGGCCTTCAGCACCGCGGCCTGCTCGAACGGAATGCTGAACGCGAAGTCCGCCTCGCCCGTCTGCATCACGGCCGAACGGGTGTTGTTGTCCACCACGGGCTTCCAGGTGATCGTGTCGATCTTCGGATAGCCGGTCTTCCAGTAGCCCGCAAACTTCTTGCCCTTCAGGTAGTCGGTCTGCTTCCACTCGACGAATTCGAACGGGCCCGTGCCCACCGGGTGGAACGCGATCTCCTTGCCGTACTTCTTCAGCGCGGTCGGGCTGATCATCACGGCCGACGGGTGGGCCAGCACGTTGATGAACGGCGAGAACTGTTCCTTCAGCGTGATCTTCACCGTGTTCGGGTCCACCACGTCGGTCTTGGCCACGCGGTTGAACAGCGTGTAGCGCTTGAGCTTGTTGGCCGGATCGATCACGCGGTCGAGGTTGGCCTTGACGGCCGACGCGTCGAACGTGGTGCCGTCGTGGAACTTGACGCCCTTCTTCAGCTTGATGGTGTAGACCAGGCCATCCTTGCTGACGTCATAGCTTTCAGCCAGCACGTTGACCAGCTTCAGGTCCTTGTCGAAGCCGAACAGGCCCTGGTAGAACGACTTGGTGGCTGCCTGGGACAGCGTGTCGTTCGCATCGTACGGGTCCAGCGTGGTGAACGTGGAATACACGGCCATCACCGCATCCTTGGCGGCAAAGGCGGGCGTGGCAGCCAGCGTACCAATGGCGCCCACTGCGGCGGCACCGGCCAACAGGCGGAAGGAAACCTTAGACATCTCTTCTTCTCCTCTGAGGGAAATACAAGACTTCAGTACAACAGGATCAATAGGCGCCGCCGACGGCGTGCCGGGCTACAAAATGACCGTGCGCGCCGCTGCCGGCCACGGCGACCAGCGGCTGCACCACCGGTTCGTCGCCCACCGCGCGGATCGGGCTGGGAATCTCGTCGGACAACGGCTCGCGCTTCATGTGACGGCGCGCCGGGTCGGCGATGGGCACCGCGGACATCAGCTTCTTGGTGTACGGGTGCTGCGGGTTTTCAAAGATGGCGCGGCGCGGGCCGATCTCGACGATCTGGCCCAGGTACATCACCGCCACGCGGTGGCTCACGCGCTCCACCACGGCCATGTCGTGCGAGATAAACAGGAACGCCACGCCCAGTTCGCGCTGCAGGTCCAGCATCAGGTTGACGATCTGGGCCTGGATGGAAACGTCCAGCGCGGACACCGACTCGTCGGCGACCACCACCTTGGGGTTCAAGGCCAGGGCGCGCGCGATGCAGACGCGCTGGCGCTGGCCGCCCGAGAATTCATGCGGGTAGCGCGCGGCGTGGGCGGGCGTCAGGCCCACCTTCTCCAGCAGCCACGCCACACGGGCTTCCGCTTCCTTGCCGCTGGCCACCTTGTGCACCAGCAGCGGTTCCATGATCGAGTAGCCGACCGGCACGCGCGGGTCCAGCGACGCGAACGGGTCCTGGAAGATGAACTGGATATTGCGGCGCAGGGCCTGCAGCGCCGGGCCGTGCATCTGGCTGATGTTCTGGCCGGCGAATTCGATCGTGCCGCTCTGGGCATCGACCAGCCGCAGCAGCGACCGGCCCGTGGTGGATTTTCCGCAGCCCGATTCGCCGACCAGCGCCAGCGTCTCGCCCGGGTAGAGGTCGAAGCTGACCTGCTCCACGGCGTGCACGCGGCGCGTGACGCGGCCGAACAGTCCACCGGGAACGTCGAAGCGCGTGACCAGGTCGCGCACGCGCAGGATCGGCTCGACGCCTGCCGCGACGGTGTCCTGCGGCGTCTCGGCGACGGGCGCCGCCAGGTCGCTGACCTGCACCAGCGGGAACTTGGCCGGCAGGTCCGTACCCGACATCGCGCCCAGCTTTGGCACGGCGGACAGCAGCGCGCGCGTGTAAGGGTGGGCCGGCGCGTGGAACACTTCGTCGGAGGTGCCCTCCTCCACTTTCTCGCCGCGGTACATCACCAGCACGCGGTCGGCCACCTCGGCCACCACGCCCATGTCGTGGGTGATGAAGACCACGCCCATGTCCATCTCGGACTGCAGGTTGCGGATCAGTTGCAGGATTTCAGCCTGGATGGTGACGTCCAGCGCCGTGGTCGGTTCGTCAGCGATCAGCAGCGCCGGCTTGCACGACAGCGCCATGGCGATCATCACGCGCTGGCGCATGCCGCCGGACAACTGGTGCGGAAAACGGTCCAGCACGCGGCGCGCCTCGGGAATGCGCACGAGTTCCAGCATGCGCAAGGCCTCGGCACGCGCGGCGGCGTTGCTCTTGCCCTGGTGCAGGCGGATCGACTCCGCGATCTGCTCGCCCACCGGGAACACCGGATTCAGCGAGGTCATCGGCTCCTGGAAAATCATCGCCACGTCCGCGCCGCGCACCGTGCGCAGCGTCGAATCGGGGGATCGCGCCAGGTCCAGCACCTCGCCGCCGCGCCGGCGCAGCAGCATGCTGCCGCTGGCGATCTTGCCGCCGCCGTGTTCCACCAGGCGCATCAGCGCCAGCGAAGTCACGGACTTGCCCGACCCCGATTCGCCGACGACGGCGAGCGTTTCGCCGCGATCCACGTGGAAGGACAGGTTGCGCACGGCCTCGACGGTGCGCTCCGACGTAGCAAAGCGGACGGTCAGGTTGTTGACCGCGACCACGCGTTCTGGCGGCAATACGATGCCTTGTTGAGTTGAGCTAGTTGCCATGCGGCCCCCGGTTTCCTGCTGAATACGGTTTGATGCTGTGGTGTCTCGTGTCTCTTCGGCTGAAGTCGCGCGCTCGCGCTCAGCCGTAGATCAGGACGCTGACGGGTTCGCCGACCCGTGCCACGCCGCGGTACATCCCTTCCGTGTTGAACGGCAGCGTGACGTTGCCGTCGCGGTCCACGGCGATCAGGCCGCCCCGGCCGCCGATGGCGGGCAGCTTTTCCATGACCACGCGGCGCGCGGACTCTTCCAGCGACAGGCCGGCGTAGCGAATCTGCGCCGCCACGTCGTGCGCGGCCACGGTGCGGATAAACATCTCGCCGGTGCCGGTGGCGGAGACGGCGGCCACATCGTCGGCATAGCATCCGGCGCCCACCACGGGCGTATCGCCCACACGGCCGACCTGCTTGTTGGTCACGCCACCCGTCGACGTGGCTGCCGCCAGGTTGCCGTTGGCATCGCACGCCACGGCGCCCACGGTGCCGAACTTGCGATCCGGATCGATCGGCTCCTCCTTCTTGGCCATGGCGGCCAGCGCGGCGGCATCGTGATCGAGCAGCGCCATGCCGGCCGATGCGCGGGCCCGCTCCCATTGCTCCTGGCGCGCCTGCGTGAAGTAGTAGTCGGGCGTGACCAGCTCCAGCCCCTGCGCCTCGGCAAACGCCTCGGCGCCTTCGGCGGCAAACAGCACATGCTCGCTGCGCTCCAGCACGGCGCGTGCGGCCAGCACCGGATTGCGCAGGCGCTTGACGCACGCCACGGCGCCCGCGTTCAGCGTGGCGCCATCCATCACGGCGGCGTCCAGTTCATAGGTGCCGGCATGCGTCAGCACGGCGCCCTTGCCGGCGTTGAACAGCGGGCAGTCTTCCAGCAGACGCACGGCCTCGGTCACGGCATCCAGCGCGCTGCCGCCTTCGGCCAGCACGCGTTGGCCGGCCAGCAGCACATGTTCCAGGGCGGCGATGTATTCGCGCTCGCGGTTGGCATCCATGGCCGCACGGGTAATCGTGCCGGCGCCGCCGTGGATCGCAATGACAGCTTGGGTCATATCGGACTTCAACTTCACTCGGAGGATTTGGGGGCGGCCTGGCGCTGCGCGCGCGGCCGGGATCGGGGACTGGCCGTGCCATTTTTGGCGGGCAGCGGTGCCGCCTGGCTGTCACGCGCACCGGGCGCGCCGTATAGCCATGGCAGCAGGAATTCGGTCATCTCGGCCGCCGCCTTCACGGAACGGGCCGAGCGGTAGGCCACGGCCCCGCACAGCGCTTCGATCAGCGCCAGCACGGTGGCATCGGAATTGGCGGACAGCCGGTTGCGCGCGTTGGCATACAGCGCGATATCGGCCAGCGGCGCCAGCGGCGAGGTCGGGCCATCGGTCAGCGCCAGCAGGCGTCCGCCGTGCGCCTTGACGCGCTGGGCCAGCAGCATGGTGTCCGTCACGTAGCGCGGAAACGCGATAGCAATCACCAGGTCTTGCGGCTGCAGCTTGAACAGCTGGCGCGCCGAGTGGGAGGCGCCGCCGGCATTGGACACCGACGTCACCATGCGGCAATGCATTTCCAGCCCGTGTTGCAGCAGGCCGGCCAGGAAACCGCTGGCGCCGAAGCCCATCACGTAGACGCGCTCGGCTTCCAGGATCGCCGCCACGGCGCGTTCGCAGGCGTCGGCATCCAGCGCGCGGCGCGTGGCTTCCAGGTTGCGGGCGCCATCTTCCAGCGCGGCGGCAAACACCTCGGACACCGTCGTCGGCCGGGCCAGCTCGTCGCGCAGGCGTTCCACCGGGGCCAGCGTGGCCTCGAAGCCGCGCACCAGCTCGGCGCGGAATTGCGGATAGCCCTCGAAGCCGAGCGCGCGCGCAAAGCGGTTGGCGGTGGCGACCGATACGTCCACGGCGGTGGCGAACTCGTCGATGCGCATCGTGGCCGCGCGAAACAGGTTGTCCAGCACGTACTGCGCCATGCGCTGGTGCGCGGGCGTCAGCGTGGGCAGGCTGCGCGCGATGCGTTCGGAAATCGACTGGCCGTCGGGCATGTCAGAGGTTTGGGTTCGATTTGGGGACCCCCGCACCACACTGGAATTCAGCGCCTGATGAAAAGGCACTTTCCCGGTGCGCGGGTCGATGTAAATAAATTTACACGCAAATCATGTACCAGGAGAACCTGGAAGTGCTCGATTACGGGTAATCCCTCAATACATGGGGCCGGACATAGGCGCGGAGTCGGGGTCCCGGGCCAGCCGCGCTACAATGCCGGCCTGCCCGCTTCCGGGCGCGTCCCAGCCTTCTCCGCACCTCCCTCGTGATCCGAATCGACCAGCTTGTCCTCCAGCGCGGCACCAAGGTGCTGTTCGACCACACCAGCGTGACGCTCAACCCGGGCGAGCGCGTGGGCCTTGTCGGCGCCAACGGCAGCGGCAAGTCCACGCTGTTTTCCATGCTGCGCGGCGATCTGCACCCGGACGGCGGCGATGTCTTCGTGCCCGCGCAATGGCGCATCGCGCACGTCGCGCAGGAAACGCCCGCGGTCGACCGCACGGCCGTGGACTACGTGATCGACGGCGATGCGCGCCTGCGCGAGATCGAGGCGCGCATCGCCGCGACCCAGGCCAGCGGCGACGGCAGCGCCGAGGGCGAGGCCCATGCGGCGTTTGCCGATGCCGACGGCTACACCGCGCCGGCCCGCGCCGAGGCGCTGCTGCTGGGCCTGGGCTTCACGCTGCCGCAGGTGTCGCAACCGGTGGCGTCGTTTTCGGGCGGCTGGCGCATGCGCCTGAACCTGGCGCAGGCGCTGATGTGCCCGTCCGACCTGCTGCTGCTTGACGAACCGACCAACCACCTGGACCTGGACGCCATCGTCTGGCTGGAAGACTGGCTGGCCCGCTACCCGGGCACGCTGGTGATGATTTCCCACGACCGCGAATTCCTGGACGCGATCTGCAACGTCACGGTGCATATCGAGAACCAGCAGTTGCGCCGCTACGGCGGCAACTACACGCAGTTCGAGACGCTGCGGCTCCAGCAGATGGCCCTGCAGGCATCGGCCTATGTCCGCCAGCAGAAGGAAATCGCCCATCTGGAATCGTTCATCAACCGCTTCAAGGCCAAGGCGACCAAGGCCCGTCAGGCGCAGAGCCGCGTCAAGGCGCTGGAGAAGATGGAGCGGCTGGCCCCGGTGCACGTGGCGGCCGGCTTCGCGTTCGAGTTCCGCGAGCCCGATTCCGCGCCGAACCCGATGATGGTGCTCGACGGCGTGGACTGCGGCTACGCCGAGGCCGATCCGCCCGTCACGATCCTGCACAACCTGACGCTGTCGATCCAGAACGGCCAGCGCATCGGCCTGCTGGGCGCCAACGGCCAGGGCAAGTCGACGCTGGTCAAGACGCTGGCCGGCACGCAGGCGCCCATGACGGGCACGCTGCGACTGGGCAAGGGTCTGGTCATCGGCTACTTTGCCCAGCACCAGCTGGAAACGCTGCGCGACCACGACTCCCCGCTCCAGCATCTGGCGCGGCTGGCGCCGGATACGCGCGAGCAGGAACTGCGCGACTTCCTCGGCAGCTTCAATTTCCGTGGCGACATGGCCACCGCGTCCATCGAGCCGTTCTCGGGCGGCGAAAAAGCCCGGCTGGCCCTTGCACTGATCGTCTGGCAGAAGCCCAACTTCCTGCTGCTCGACGAACCGACCAACCACCTGGACCTGGACACGCGCGAGGCGCTGACGATGGCGCTGGCCCAGTTCGAAGGCACGCTGATCCTGGTGTCCCACGACCGGCACCTGCTGCGTGCCACGTCGGACCAGTTCATGCTGGTGGCCGACGGCACGATCCGTCCGTTCGATGGCGACCTCGACGACTATCGCGACTGGCTGCTGCAACAGGCGGCCGCCAAGCGCAACGCGGCCACGGCGGCGCATGCCTCGGAGGCGGCCGGCATCGCGGGCGACGCGAGCGCGGCGGTCAACCGCAAGGACCAGCGCCGCGCCGAGGCGGACGAACGCCAGCGGCTGTCCGTCCTGCGCAAGCCGCTGACCAAGGAAATCGAGAAGATCGAAAAGCGCATGGCGGCACTGCAGGCCGACAAGGAGGCGATCGACGCCTTCATGGCCGATGAGTCGAGCTATGCCGAAGCCAACAAGGCAAAGCTGATGGAGATGCTCAAGCGCCAGGGCGAGGTGACCGGGGAGCTGGGTCAGCTGGAAGAACGCTGGCTGGAGCTTCAGGAACAGATCGAACAGATTGCCTGAGGCAGTGCCGGCCGCCGGTCGTCACGACCGGCCACGCCCCGCAAGCACGAAAAAGCCGACGCATGCGTCGGCTTTTTCGTTGGGAACGCTTCTATCGATAATGCTTTTCGCGGCGGATCAGCCCGACGGCCAGCGTGAGCGTCAGGATCACCAGCCAGATCAGCGACCACGCCGGGATCGACAGGCCCAACAGCGGCGGCAGCGGCGCCGTGCACAGGCCGTCCGAATAGAACACCTGCGGCAGCAGCTTGGCCGTGGGCAGCGCGTTGACCCAGTTCTCGAGCGGGTCGATGCCGCACGATGCCTTGGGATTCAGCAACAGCGACACATGGTAGCCAGCCACGGCGATGCCGGCCACGCCGGACAGCATGCCCAGCCCCTGCCACAGCGTGCGGGTGTTCTGGGCGATGGCCGCCAGCAGCGAGAAGATGCCGATGCCGACGAAGGCAAAGCGCTGCATGATGCAGAGCGGGCATGGCTGGTAGCCCTCCACATACTGCATGTAGAGCGCGGCGCCAAGCATCGCGAACGACACAATGGCGATCAGCAGGAAGTAAGCACGGGAATTGGCTTGCATAGGCGTCGATGACAAATATAGGTCACGGCGAACCATGACGGTGTGGCAGCGCCGCCCGCCCTGTCGGGCCGGCGTGCTGCCTTCGACGCGAATTATTACCGATTTTCCCCCTGCGCATGATCGCGCCCGAACAATCCGTCGCGGTGCCGGCTGTGGCCGATTGCCGCAGGCGCCACCATCAGGAAATCAGGCGCTCCGGAGGCCGGGGATTTCAGGCCGCGGCCGGCGTCGCCAGATAGCGGCGGCGCCACGGCTTGAGCACCGCGATGGCCAGCAGCGCGGTCAGGATATCGAGCGTGATCGCCACGCCGAACACCGGCATCCAGCTGCCCAGGCGCTCGTGCATCAGCGCCGCCAGCGGGCCGCCGAAGATCGAGCCGATGCCCTGCGAGATGTAGAGCCAGCCGTAGTTGGTGGTGGCGAACTTCGTCCCGAACGTGTCGGTCAGCGTCGACGGGAACAGCGAGAAGATTTCCCCCCAGCCCAGGAACACCACGCCGGAGAGCAGCACGAACAGCACCGCGTTCTCGCGCGTCAGCAGCCACAGCGTCATCGCCACGGCCTCCAGCGCGAAGGCGAAGCACATCGTGTTCTCGCGACCCCAGCGATCCGAGACCCAGCCGAACAGCGGACGCGTCAGGCCGTTGGTCAGCCGATCGATGGTCAGCGCCAGCGGCAGCGCGGCCATGCCGAACACGACGGCGTTGGACACGCCGAAATCCTTGGCGAAGGCCGCCATCTGCGACGTCACCATCAGGCCGGAGGTCGACATCATCGTCATCATCGCGAACAGCAGCCAGAACAGCGGGGTCCGGAGCATCTTGCGCGTCGGCACGTCGGCGACCGTGGAGGGGGTATAAGACGGCCGCAGCGGCAGTTGCTCGCCGGCAGCCGGCGCGCGCAGGCCCTGCGAGGCCAGGAATCCGATCACCGCGAACACCAGGCCGAACTGCCACAGCGTGGTTTCCAGCCCCTTGCCCGCCAGCGCGGCCGCGATCGGGAACGTGGTCACGATCGCACCCATGCCGTAGCCGGCCGCCACCATGCCGACGGCAAACCCGCGGCGATCCGGGAACCATCGCACCATCTGGCCGACCACGCCGACGTAGACGATCCCGGTGCCCAGCCCGCCGATGACGCCGTAGGTCAGGTACAGCATGCCCACGCTCTGGACCGATGCGGCCAGCACCCACGACAGGCCCGCCATCACCGTGCCCGCCGCGATCAGCCGGCGCGGGCCAAAGCGCTCGATCAGCGCGCCCTGGAACGGCGAGAAGAACGTCTGCAACACGATCAGCAGCGAGAACGTGATCTGCAATTCCGACAGCGGCACGCCCAGCTTGGCCGACAGCGGTTTCGTGAACAGCGTCCACACATACTGCGGACTGGAAATCGCCATCATGCACACGATGCCCAGCAACAGCTGCAGCCAGCGCGTGCGCGCCAGCGGCATGGCCTGCGGCACGCCAAGGGCCGCGTTATCAGCAACGGTACGCATCGAACCACTCCTTGAGACACACTTCGAGAGAGACACGCGGCCGGGGGCGGCCACGCGTTGTTGGAATACCGGCTTGCTATCAGGTCACTACCAGCCCACTACCAGGCCGCCACCGCGCCGTCGCTGCGCGGGTCGCTGCCGCCCTGGTAAAGCCCGTCCGCCTGCAGCACGATGGCGCCCGCGTGGCCCATCGTTTCGTCGTAGGGGCGCAGGATCTCCACCTCGTGGCCCAGCGTGCGCAACGCGTCCTGCGTGGCGCGGGGAAAGCGCGATTCGAGCTTGAGCGTGTCGCTGGTCTGGCCCCAGGTGCGGCCCAGCAGCCAGCGCGGCGCGTCGATGGCGGCCTGCGGGTTCATGCCGAAATGGACGATCCGCGAGAACACCGCGCTCTGCGACTGCGGCTGGCCATCGCCGCCCATGTTTCCGTAGACCAGCGTGCGGCCGTCGGCCAGCCGTGCCATGGCCGGGTTGAGCGTGTGGAACGGCTTGCGGCCCGGCATCAGCGGATTGCGCGCGCCCGTATCCAGCGAAAAACTGCAGCCACGGTTTTGCCAGTTGACGCCCGAGCCGGGCAGCACGATGCCGCTGCCAAACTCGTGATAGATGCTCTGGATGAAGCTCACCGCCACGCCGTTGCCGTCCACCGCCCCCATCCAGACGGTATCGGCCGGGCCCATGCCCTCTCCCCACGGCAGCACGCCATCGGGCCGGATACGCGCGGCCGCCGCATCGAGCCACGGCGGCGCGAGCAGGTCCTGCGGATCGATCTCCATATGGGCCGGGTCCGTGATATGGCGGTCCCGCACGCGGAACGCCTGCTTGGTGGCTTCCACGCAGGCGTGGACGAAGTCAGGCCCCAGCGGGTCCATGCCACGTTCGAGGAGGCGGTCGAGCTGGCCGAGGATCAGCAGCGACACCAGTCCCTGCGTGGGCGGCGGCATGTTGTAGACCGTGCCGCGCGAATGGGCCAGCGTCAGGGGTGGCTTCCATGTGGCGCGATGCGCCTGGAGGTCCGCCAGCGCAATCGGACTGCCGGCGTTGGCCAGTTCGCGCGCGAGGATGCGGGCCAGATCGCCCTCGTAGAAATCGCCAAGTCCCGCGCGAACCATCTGCTCGAGCGTTGCCGCCAGACGCGGATGACGGAAGCGGCTGCCCGGCGCCGGTGCCTTGCCGTCGACCAGGAAGGTCTCGGCAAACCCGGCGATGCCGGCAAGTTCATCGGCCTTGGCGGCCACGCAGGCGGACTGGCTGTCCGTGACCGGCACGCCGATGCGCGCGTAGTCGATGGCATCGGCCAGCAGGCGTGACAGCGGCATGCGCCCGCCGAGCGCGTCGCGGGACCAGTCCAGCGCGGCCTTCCATCCCGATACCGTGCCGGCCACGGTATTGGCCGCCATGCCACCGCGTGCAGGGATCGCCGACAAGCCGGCCTCCCGGTAGCGCGCGATCGTCGCCGCGCCGGCGGCAGCCCCGCAGGCATCCAGCGCACGCGGCGCCTCGCCCGGGCGGGCAATCAGCCAGAAGCTGTCGCCGCCCAGGCTGTTCATATGGGGGTAGACCACCGCGATGGTGGCGGCCGCCGCGACCATCGCCTCGACGGCATTGCCGCCCTCGCGCAAGACCGCCAGCGCGCTCTGCGATGCCAGCGCGTGCGGTGCCACGGCCATGCCCCGGCTGCCACGAATCGGATTCAGATGAAGACTCACACGACCTCTGCGATTTATGTATACATAAAATTCCCTGGAGAACCATCGCAATAGGCATGCCACGACGCCGCCCCACGGAGGGGTGGCATGGGGCGATACGGGGGAAAAGTAAGAGCGACCCGCCGGCAAACCCGCGTCGGTGCGCGGTTGGCGGGAAATCGAAGAGGAACGATCAGGGGTGCCGGATCATGGGCGCCGGGCGCGCCGGGGGAGGCGCGACCCGTGGCTAACCTTGGCTGAACCCGTGTTCAGCCGAAGCGCCTGCGCCGCCGGGGTGCGCTGGTCACGGCCGGTCGCACAAGGCTGGTGCGGGCCTGCTCCAGGCGTTCCATCGTCAGCCGGCTGACTTCGGCGCGGCCATCCTCGATGTGGGTCGAGAGCAAGGCCACCGCGCGGGGGCCGTCGCACGCGTCCAGCGCATCGAGGATCGCGGCATGCTCGTCATAGGTGAGCGAGATCCGCTCGCCATAGGCAAAGTCGAGCCGGCGGATGATGCGGATGCGGTCCGTCACCTGCTGATGAACCGCTGCCGACTCCGGGTTGCCGGCGGCATGCACGATGGCAAGGTGGAACGCCTCGTCGAGCCGCGCCACGTGATGGCCATCGGTCAGTCGTTCCGCGACGGGCACGCGCCAGATCGCGTCGAGCCGGGCCACCAGTCCCGCGCGGTCAAGATGCGGCGCGGCCGACTGCTGGCACAGCCGTGTCACCGCATGGGTCTCCAGCAGCGTGCGGAGTTCGTAGAGGGCTTCGAAGCGCGCCAGGTCCAGCGGCACGACTTCCCAGCCGTTGCGGTAGTAGCCGCGCACCAGACCATCGGCCTGCAGGCGCAGCAGCGCCTCGCGCACGGGCGTGCGGGAAATGCCGAGCCGCTCGGCCACGTCGTTTTCGGTAAAGCGGTCACCGGGCAACAGGCGGAACGCGAAGATATCGTCGCGCAACGTCCGGTAGGCGGCCTGCGAGCGCGAAGCCCGCGAGGATGTGCCCCCACCCGTGCCCTCGCCCGAGCCCTCACCCGAGCCCTCACCCGTGCCCCCACCCGAGCCCTCGCCCGCGCCGTCTTCGGGCTCCGTGGTTGCCGTGGCCGCCGTCATTGCCGTTATTTGCCTGTGTTGGCCCGTTGTGCGGGGTCAGTCCAGATGCCGCACGCGGTCGATGGCGTGCTCGAGGCGATCCACCGCGATGACTTCCAGCCCGTCGATCCGCTGCTTGGGCGCGTTGGCTTTCGGGATCACCGCCACCGTGAAGCCGAGCTTGGCGGCCTCCTTCAGGCGCTCCTGGCCACGCGGGCTCGGCCGGATCTCGCCAGCCAGCCCCACTTCGCCAAAAACCACCAGCCCGCGAGGCAGCGGCTTGTTGCGCATCGACGAATGAATCGACAGCAGCACGGCAAGGTCGGCCGCAGGCTCCGTGATCTTGACCCCGCCCACGGCGTTCAGGAATACGTCCTGGTCGAAGCACGCGATGCCCGCATGCCGGTGCAGCACGGCCAGCAGCATCGCCAGCCGGTTCTGCTCCAGGCCCACGGCCAGCCGGCGCGGGTTGGGCACGTTGGCGGTATCGACCAGCGCCTGCACCTCCACCAGCAGCGGCCGCGTGCCTTCCTGCGTCACCAGCACGCAGGAGCCGGCCACCATCTCGTCGTGCTGGGACAGGAACAACGCCGACGGATTGCTGATGCCGCGCAGGCCGCGCTCGGTCATCGCAAACACGCCCAGCTCGTTGACCGCGCCAAAACGGTTCTTGAACGCGCGGATCAGCCGGTGCGACGAATGGGTGTCGCCCTCGAAGTACAGCACCGTATCGACGATATGCTCGAGCACGCGCGGGCCGGCCAGGCTGCCTTCCTTGGTGACGTGGCCGACCAGGATGATCGTGATGCCGGTGCTCTTGGCCACGCGGGTCAGCTGCGCCGCGCATTCACGCACCTGCGCCACCGACCCCGGCGCGGAGGTCAGCGCTTCCGAGTACAGCGTCTGGATCGAGTCGATCACCGCGACCTCGGGTTTTTCCGCCTCCAGCGTGGCCTGGATCTTCTCCAGCTGAATCTCGGGCAGCAGGCCCAGCGACGGGCTTTCCACGCCCAGCCGCTGCGCGCGCAGCGCGATCTGCGCCGCCGACTCCTCGCCACTGACATAGAGCACGCGGCGCGTGCCGGCCAGGTTGGCCAGCGTCTGCAACAGCAGCGTGGACTTGCCGATGCCGGGATCGCCCCCGATCAGCACCACCCCGCCGGCCACCAGGCCGCCGCCCAGCACGCGGTCGAATTCGTCGATCTCCGTGGAAAAGCGCGGCACATCGGCGGCGTCGATCTCGGACAGCTTGCGCACCACGGCGGAGGACGCCAGTGGCTGGAATCGCCGCGCGGCCGGTGACCCGGAATCCGCCACGGTTTCCACCAGCGTGTTCCAGGCATTGCATTGCGGGCACTGGCCCGCCCAGCGCGGTGCCGTGCCGCCGCATTCGGTGCACGTATAGACAGTCTTGGTCTTGGCCAAACCCAGTTCCTTTTTCTTGTGAGGGCGCCGGGTCCGGCGTCAGGCCGCGTCGTCGGCCGTGGTCAGCGTGGCCACCGAGGTCGGCACACGCGGCGCCAGCGCGCACATCAGCTCGTAGCCCACCGTGCCGCTGGCCTCGGCCACATCGTCGATCGGCAGGCCGTGGCCCCACAGCGTGACCGGCGTGCCGACCCTGGCCTTCGGGCAGGGGGTCAGGTCCACGCAGATCATGTCCATCGACACCCGGCCGACCAGCGACGTGCGCACGCCGTCGACCAGCACCGGGGCGCGCTTGTCGCCCCAGCCCGCCGCATGGCGCGGGTAGCCGTCGGCGTAGCCGCAGGCCACGACGCCGATGCGCATGGCGCGGTCCGCCGTGAACATCGAGCCATAGCCGACGGTATCGCCAGGCTGCAGGTCCTGGACGGCGATCAGCTCACTGTGCAGGGACATGGCCGGTTGCAGGCCGGTCTCGGCGATATCCGCCGACAGGCCCGTCGGCGAGCCGCCATACAGGATCACGCCCGGACGCACCCAGGCGCGATGGGCCTGCGGGTGCCAGAGCACGGCGGCCGAATTCGACAGGCTGGCCTCCCCCGGCAGGTTGGCGGTGGCGGCGTCGAAGGCCTCGATCTGGTGGGCGATGCCGCGCGGGCTGTCGGCATCGGAGAAATGCGTCATATGGACAATGCTGCCCACGCAGGACATCGTGCGGGCGCGCTCCCAGGCGGTGCGGTAGTTGTCCGGCCGGAAGCCCAGCCGGTTCATGCCGGTGTTCAGCTTGAGCTGGATCGCCAGCGGCCCCCTGGGGCGGGCCTGCTCCAGCATGCGAAGCTGCTCCTCGCAATGAATGGCCGTGGTGAGTCGATATTGTTCCAGCAGGGGAATATCCTGTGCCTGGAAGAATCCTTCCAGAAGCAGGATGGGGCCCTGCCAGCCCAGGTCGCGCAGCAGCACGGCCTCGTTGAGGTCCAGCAGGCCGAAGCCATCGGCGGCACGCAGGCCGGCAAAGGCGCGGCGGATGCCGTGCCCGTAGGCGTTGGCCTTGACCACCGCCCAGACGCGGGCGTCCGGCGCGTGGCGGCGCACCACATCGAGGTTGTTGGCCAGCGCGGGCTGGTGGATAACGGCGTGAATCGGTCTGGGCATGGTGTGGCTTCTTGGGGGACTGCCGATCCGGTCTTGCACCGGATCAGGGAAAGCCCGGTCGGCAGCCCGCGAAAATTGGGCGTTGATGCTGCAAACACTGTGCCGGGGCCGGCACGTGAGCGGTGGCCGGCAGCCCGCGCGCGGCAGCATCGCGCAGATGATATTTGAACACATCCGGGTACGGGTTCCGGGAATCCCCCGGGACGCGGACTGTCGAACAGCCCGTCCGCCGGTGTGCTGAAATGTCGCTGTTTCGTGATATAAAGCCGGACGCTCCGGCCATGTTTTAAAAGTGAAGCAATATGTCAATGACGGTCAGGCAAGCCGAAAGGCGCGCGAAAGTCGCGCAACCGCCCCACTTTGACAAGGCCGTCGCGCCAGGTTCCCTGCAAGCCGCGATGCTGCCGGCCGGCGCGCCCCTGCCCGCCGTGTCGGGCGTCCGCGATGGAGACAAAGTCGACAGTATGAAGAAGGGTTTCTATACCATCATGGCCGCGCAGTTTTTTTCGTCGCTGGCCGACAATGCGCTGCTCATCGCAGCCATCGCCCTTCTTACCGAGTTGCATTCCCCGCAGTGGATGACGCCGCTGCTCAAGCTGTTCTTCGTGCTGTCGTACGTGGTGCTGGCGGCCTTCGTGGGCGCCTTCGCGGACTCGATGCCCAAGGGCAAGGTCATGCTGATCACCAACGCCATCAAGATCGTTGGCTGCGCCATCATGATGTTCGGGCTGCACCCCCTGCTGGCCTACGGCGTGGTGGGATTTGGCGCGGCGGCCTACTCGCCGGCCAAGTACGGCATCCTGACCGAACTGCTGCCCCCCGAGAAACTGGTGATGGCCAACGGGTGGATCGAAGGGCTCACCGTCGGTTCGATCATCCTGGGCACGGTGGTCGGCGGCGCACTGATCTCCGTGCACATCTCCGAGATCCTGCTGCGCTTCGACATCCCCTACGTCGACACCGGCATCAACACCCCGGCCGAGGCCGCGATGGTCGTGATCATGATCTGCTACGTGATCGCTTCCGTCTTCAACCTGTTCATCCCGGACACCGGCGCACGCTATCCCCAGCAGGAAAAGAACCCCATCAAGCTGATTGCCGAATTCGGCGACTGCTTCATCGCCCTGTGGCGCGACAAGCTGGGCCAGATCTCGCTGGCCGTGACCACCCTCTTCTGGGGCGTCGGCGCCACCCTGCAGTTCATCGTGCTGAAGTGGGCGGAAAAATCACTTGGCCTGAACCTCTCGCAGGGCGCGTTGTTGCAAGCCGTGGTGGCCGTGGGCGTGGCCGTAGGCGCCATCATGGCCGCCGCCCGGATTCCGCTGCGCCGCTCGTTGTCCGTGCTGCCGTTCGGCGTGGCGATGGGCGTGACCGTGATGCTCATGGCGTTCTATACCAAGGACGCCATGCCTGCCGTGACGCTGGATCTGCTGGGCATGCACATGCCGCTGTACATGGCCATCGCCTATGTGTTCCTGATGATCGTGGGCGCCATGTCAGGCTACTTCGTGGTGCCGATGAACGCCCTGCTCCAGCACCGTGGGCATGTGCTGCTTTCCGCCGGCCATTCGATCGCCGTGCAGAACTTCAACGAGAACGTGTCGGTGCTGCTGATGCTGTGCCTGTACGCGCTGCTGATCAAGCTGAATGCGCCGATCGGTTTCGTGATCGTCGCGCTCGGGCTGTTCATCGCCGTCACGATGCTGCTGGTGATGCGCCTGCACAAGCACAATGTGAAGATGTACAACTCGCTGGCCATGATCGGCGAGGACAAGCACCACTGAGGGATGTCGACGGCGGCCGGCCACGGGCCACGCTGCCTTCTGGAGCACCTTCTGGAGCAAATCGGACTGCTGCGGACCACACCGGACCGCACCGTCCAAGGCAAAGGCAAAGGCCACCCTCGGGTGGCCTTTCTGCTGTCTATCTGCTTCTGATTGCTGTATTCGGAATCCGGGACGTTCAGGGCACCCGTGCCCGCTCTCTCGCGCGGTCTTCCCACCCCTGCGGCACCACGAAGCCGCGTGAGCGTTCCTGCCAGATGCCGGGATATGCGGGCCCGGCCGGCTCGAGTTCGCACAGCATGACCGGGGCCTCGCGGCGCCAGCTATGGGCCTGGTGCGGATCGGCAAAACGCTGCGCCAGGGTGGCCTGCAGCGATTCCGCGGTCTCGGTGTCGGCCTCCGCAACGCGCGCCCCGGACAGCCAGTTGGCACGCGGCAGGCGGCACCAGCGCACGGCCCCCGGATCGGCCAGATGCGCGCTGCGCGCCGCCCAGTCATCGAGCGTCGACCACCAGCCATGCAGATGGTCGGGGGCGATGCCCAGCGTATCCAGGCCCGCCGGCAACCGGCCATCGCGATAGAACAGCCAGCCCAGCAGGTAGACCTCGCTGCGATCGATCGCGTGGCCCAGCACGGCGCGCGCCTCGTCCGTGCGGCCAAGCGGAAGCTGCCGGCGCACGATGTGCTCGAGCTTGTCGCCCAGCCGGTCCACCAGGTTCGGTCCGACGAAGGCGCGCCGGTCGGGGGCCCCAGACTGCTCGCTTTGGGGATCGACCATCAGGTAGAACTTGGCGGCCATCTCCCAGTGGACAATCTGGCCCCTGGCCGGATCGCGCCAGATCACATCGAGTTCGCCCAGGGTCTGGATGCCGTGGCCGTTCGCCCGCCGGATCGGGACATTGGCGGCCAGCAGCTCGATCCCCTCCGCCCGTTGCAGGGCAAAGTGCAGCAGCCGCTCGGCATGGCGGCCCAGCCGCAGGCTGCGGCTGCCGGTGGGGTCGGGGTGGCCGCTCAGTTCGGCGATGGTTTCGGGCAGCGTGGCGGGATCGGCCGTCTCCAGCCAACGCTGCCATGCCGCGCGCGTGCCGGCCGGCCACTGCGCCAGCCCGGCGGCGGTGCCATATTCATCGGGAAGGCGAGATAACAGCGGCGGGGACAGCGAGCACCACGCGAGGTCGCGCGCGCGTTGCGAGGCGGCGCGGCACCACGGCGCCGCCTGCCCGTCGGCGCCGGTCAGGACCGGCCCGCCCGGACGGATGGCTTGCGCGGGGTCAGGCTTGAGCTCCCGCACGGTCGTGTACCTCGCGCGCCAGGCAAAGATCTTCCCAGGCGCGTGCCTTGTCGGTCAGCGTTCGCAGCAGGTAGGCCGGATGGTAGGTCACCACCACCGGGATGCCCTCGTACGCATGGACGGTCCCGCGCAGCTTGCCGATCGGCGTGGTCGACCGCAGCAGCGACTGCGCCGCGAAACGCCCGAGCACCACGATCACCTTCGGCTTGATCAGCGCGATCTGCCGGCGCAGGTAGGGTTCGCACTGCGCCACCTCGTCCGGCTCGGGATTGCGATTGCCAGGTGGCCGGCACTTGAGAACATTGGCGATAAAGACGTTGCGCCCGCGCGCCAGCCCCAGCGCGCCGAGCATGTTGTCCAGCAGCTTGCCAGCCTGGCCGACGAACGGCTCGCCCTGCAGGTCTTCGTTCTCGCCCGGCGCCTCGCCGACAAGCATCCACTCGGCTTGCGCATCGCCAACGCCGAAGACCGTCTGGGTGCGCGTCGTGCAGAGGCCACAGGCCGTGCATCCGGCGACGCTCGATTCCAGCGCCGGCCAGTCCATGGCGGCAATGGCAGCGTGGCGGGCGTCCTGATCCGGATGCGGCGCCTTGCGCAGCGGCGATGTGTCGGATTGAAAATCGGATGGAGAATCGGATGGCGGTTGGGAAACCTCGCGTGACGCCGGCCGGGCTTCCTGCTCCACAGGCGCAAATGCCTCGACCATGGCGACCGCATCCGCTGCCTCCGCCGCATCCGCGAGAGAGTCGGCATCGAAGGCTTCAGCCGTCTCGACCACCCCGGCCACCTTGACCGCCCCGACGGGCGCGTCGACAGTCGCCTGCGCCATCGCCTCCCACTGCGCTTCGGCAGCGGCAACGTCGACCGCTTCCGGCACCCCGGCTGGGTCCGGCATGCGGCGCGGCACCCATTCGGTCGGGATCCCGAGCACTTCCAGGAACTGGCTGCGGCGGTTCATGCGGACTCCTTGTCAGCTGGCCATGCGCGGCGCAGCACCAGCGCATCCTCTCGCCCGTTGGCGGGCCCCGGATAGTAACCCTTGCGCCGGCCGATCTCGATGAAACCCGCCTGCTGATACAGCACCAGCGCGCCGATATTGGACGGACGGACTTCCAGCAGCATCGTGTTCAGGTTGTGGTCATGCGCGGTGGCCAGCGCGATGGCCAGCAACAGCCGGCCGTGGCCCTGCCGTTGCCGGCGCGGATCCACGGTGATATTGAGCAGGTGCATTTCGTCGACCACCGGCATCAGCACGGCGTAGCCGACCAGATCGTTCGCGGGGTCGCGCAGCGTCAGCCCAAAGTGGCCGGCCTTGAGCGAATTCTCAAAATTGCCGCGCGTCCACGGATGGCTGTAGGCACGATGTTCGATCTCGGCCACGGCGTGCAGGTCCAGCGCGCTCATGCGGCCAAGCGTCCAGCGGTCCGGAAGCGCGGGCATCGCCGGCACCTCTGGCCAGGGGCGATCGTCCGGAAAGATCTCCGGTGCGGCGCTCACGCCGGGCCTCCTCCGCTGGCCAGCGCGGCAGCCTTGGCCGCGGCGATGGCTTCGCGTTCGACGATGGTCTGCGCAACCTTGTCGCGCACGTAGATCGGCATGGCGTGTGCGGCATCGATGGCCTCGCCACGCGACAGCGCACGCAGGCCGATCGCGACCAGCGCACGCGCGTCCGGCATGGCATCGGGCATCACGCGGCTGGCTTGCGCCGCGACGGACAGGCGGTCGCCGAACACCGTGGCCGCGTTGCCGGCCAGCCAGAAATCCCCCTCGGGACGCGCCACGGATTCGGGCGCGCTGACCTGCATCGGGCCTTCCATCACCCATTCGCCGGCCGCCGGGTCCCGACGGAACGTGGCGACATAGGCCTCGTCCATGCGCGCGTCGAGCGCGACCAGCACACGTGTGCCCGCGGGCAGCGGCGGCTCGCCGGAGGCGGCGCTTTCGGCACAGGCCATCAGCACATTGACGGGAATCACGGGCAGGCTGGCGCCGAAGGCCAGCCCCTGCGCCACGCCGCACGCGGTACGCAGGCCGGTAAACGACCCCGGGCCCGCGCCGAATGCGATGGCGGCACAATCCGCCAGGCGGATGCCGGCCTCGGCCAGCACTTCGGCGACGGCCGGCAGCACGCGCGCCGACGAGCGCGCGCCAGTATGCTCATGACGGGAGAAACACTCGACGGCGCCGTGATCGGCGGCGCGCCCGAGTGCGACGGAACACCACTCTGTGGAGGTCTCGACAGCAAGAATCCAGGACATGGCGCGATTGTATCCGGTGGCGGGGCAAAGCTGAATTGGTGTGCTGCCCGGAGCGACCCCATCTGGCGGCTTCGACCGAAGGCTTCTTCGGTTTTTTCCGGCGCAAACGGGCAATGCCGGCGGCTATCATCGCCACCTGACTTGCCCTTTGCCACACTGGAGACACCATGAGCGACCTGCAGGCCCGTTTCGACCAGGCCCAACTCGACGTCAAGACCTTGTCCGAGCGCCCCAACAACATGACCCTGCTGCGTCTGTACGCGCTGTACAAGCAGGGTGCCGAGGGCGATGCCCACGGCGACAAGCCGGGCATGACCGATTTTGTCGGCCGCTACAAGTTCGAGGCCTGGGAAGCACTCAAGGGCACCAGCCAGGACGAGGCCAAACAGAAGTACATCGAGCTCGTCGGCGAACTGCTCGCTGGCACCGCCAGCTAGGCAGCACCCGTCGCGAAGCCCCGCCCGCCCGGCAGCCGGCCAGCCGCGAGGTCAACCCTCCGGCGCCGGCTTCGGGCGGATCCGCCAGGCCGCGAGGATCGCGGTGGCAATCACCACACCCACCGCCAGGAACGTCTCGTCGAACGCGTGAATCCGCGCTGCCTGCGCGGCGGCGTCGCCACCCTGCCCCAGCACCGTGCCGTGCTCCGCCAGCCGCCATTGCAGCCCGACGCCGGCGAGGCTGACACCAATCGCCCCGCCCAGCTGACGCAGGAAGTTGATGCAGCTTGAGCCCTGCGCGATCAGCGAGAAGTCCACGCCACGCATCGACCCAAGCGTCAGCGATGGCAGGATGCACCCCAACCCGATCCGTCCGATCACCGCGAACAGCACCAGCAGCAGGTACGGCGTGCCCGCCGATCCCGTCGCCATCAGCAGGAATGAAGCGGCCAGCAAGGCCAGTCCGAACGAGACTTGGCGGTGCGGCAGGACGCGATCGGTCAGGCGGCCCGCCACGGCGATCGTCAGCGCCAGCACGATCCCGGCCGGCATCAGCACGATGCCGGCGCGCGACGGCGTATAGGCCAGCGCCATCTGCATGTAGACCGGCAGCAGGTAGGTGGACCCGAACAATCCCGCGCCATAGATAAAGGCAACGATCGCCCCGGCGGAGAACTGCCGGTAGCTGTAGAGGCGCATGTTCATCAGCGGGTGCGGCGCGCGCAGTTGCCAGGCGACGAATCCCGCCAGCACCGCCACGCCAAACCCGGCCAGCGCCAGCCCGGCCGGCACGCTGTTGCGCATCTCGACGAGTCCGTTGAGCAGGCTGACCGTTGCCACGCCGGCCAGCATCAGGCCGCGCCAGTCCAGCGGCTTGCGCTCGCCCATCATCGCGGAATCCACCGCCATGTAACGGCGCGCCATCCACAGGCCGATCAGCGTCAGCGGCACCACCACGAAGAAGATCGACCGCCAGCCGAAGGTCTCCACCAGGAAGCCGCCGAGGCTGGGCCCGATGGCCGGCGCCAGCACCACCCCGAACCCGAACAGCGACAGCGCCTTGCCCTGCTCGTGCTCCTCGAACACGCGCAGGATGAAGATACTTGGCAGGGGCTGCATGATGCCCGCGGCCACGCCCTCGGCCACGCGCATGGCCAGCATCACGCCGAAGGTTGGCGAGAACCCGCCGAACAGCCCGCCGCCGCCCAGCAGCACCAGCGCGCCGACAAAGGTCCTGCGCAGTCCGTAGCGGTTGAGCAGCCACGGCGTCAGCAGCATCGACAACGTCATGGCGATCATGAAGCTGGCCGCGACCCATTGCGCGCGCTCCTGGCCCAGGCTGAAATGCCGGCTGAGGTCCGGAATCGCCACGTTGACGATGGTGGACGACACGATGGACGACATCGTGCCAAGCATCAGCGCGACCAGGATCAGCCAGCGCAGGCGGTCGCCGTAACGCGCGCGCAGCTCGGCGCGGGTGGGACCTCGCGGTGTCGCGGGAGTCCCCGGCCCTGCCGCCACCGCGTTCACAGGTGCCGCCGCCGCAGTCTCAGGTGACGCCGCCGCGGCGTCGGGCACATTCCCGGCCGCGTGGCTGGCGCTGTCTCCTCCGTTGGCATCCCCGCCGCCGATACGTGCCGGCGCAGTGGATTCGCGGCTCACCCCAGCCGTCCGGTATGTGCGATTTCCCGGATCTTCCGCACCGTATCGAGGTCGGCCTCGTGATAGGCGGACTTGACGATCTCCGCGTAGCGGTCGTCCCCGCTGTCATCCACGGACGGCATCGTGGTCTCGTAGATAAAACGCACCAGCAGCGCCACGGGCGTGGGCGTCTCGATGATCATCGACAGCGTGCCGCCGGCGTGCTCGTGCGTGGCGGCCGTTTCATAGCGCACCGCGTGGCGCGGCTCGAAGACCACGCGATCCCGCACGCTGGCCGGCCCGAAATGGAGCACACGCTCGACCCAGCCATCGCCCCGATTGACGATCTCCGCGCTATCCAGCCCCAGGACGAACAGCTCGGGCGATTCGGCGCGCAGCACCAGCCCCTGCCAGAGTTGCTCCGGCGTGAGGGGCTCCAGTGCGGGGTTGCCTGGGTCATTGATTTCCACCAGGTGTTCGAAACGCAACTTGAATCTCCAGTCTCGTAAATATCCGTATTATGGGGGCTCGCACGCGCGACGCGCTGGCCCCGCCGGGCTTTTTCAGATAGCTCTCATACTCGCCATGCAGCCGATCGATGACCCTGTGCAGGTGCTGGTCTACGCCGATTCCTTGTCGTGGGGCATCGTCCCCGGGACACGCCGTCGACTCCCCTTCCCCACACGCTGGCCGGGCCGGCTCGAGCACCGCCTGAATGCCGCCCGCGGCGCCCCGGCCAATGCTGGCCGGCCGCCGGTACGGATCCTGGAGGACTGCCTGAACGGCCGCCGCACGGTCTGGGACGATCCCTTCAAACCCGGCCGGCGCGGGCTGGATGGACTGGCGCAGCGCATCGAGATGCATTCGCCGCTGGCACTGGTGATCCTGATGCTGGGCAGCAACGATTTCCAGTCGATGCATCCGCACAACGCCTGGCACGCGGCGCAGGGCATCGCCACGCTGGTGCAGGCGATCCGCGCCGCGCCCATCGAGCCCGGGATGCCAGTGCCGCAGGTGCTCGTAGTGACGCCGCCCCCGATCCGCGTGGTCAGCGGCCCGGATGTCGATCCGTGCATGGCGCCGAAGTTTGCGGGTGGCGCGGACAAGTGCGTGGGGCTGGAAGCCGCCTATGCCGAGGTCTGCAACACCCTGGGCTGTGCGCGGTTCGATGCCGGCACGGTGATCCGCTCGAGCGACGTCGACGGCGTGCACCTCGACGCCGAAGCCCATCTGGCACTGGGCGACGCGCTGGCGCCGGTGGTCGCCAGCCTGCTGACAGAGGCAGGCACAACAGGCGCATCGCATCACTCCTGACAGCTCTTGTCAGGAGCCTCGGCGCACAATGCCTGCCCGGTGTTTCAGTTGCGTCAGGAGCCGTCAGGAGCGGCGGCCTCGCCTGTCCCTCACCGGACAACGCTCAGGAGGCTCGCATGGAGTTGCTGATCAATATCGACGTCGATGACCTCGAACACGGCATCGGCTTCTACGAAGCAGGACTTGGACTACGGCTGGGCCGCCGGCTGTTTGACGGCACGGTGGCGGAAATGCATGGCGCCTGCGCGCCGATCTACCTGCTGGCCAAGGCGCCCGGCACGGTGGCCACGGCCCGGGCCGACGCGCGGCGCGACTATGCCCGGCACTGGACGCCGGTGCACCTGGATTTCGTCGTCGAGAACCTGGAAGCGGCGATCGACCGGGCGATGCGGGCCGGCGCCGAGATCGAGGACTGGCCGCAGGACTTCGACTGGGGGCGCCAGGCCAGGCTGTCCGATCCCTTTGGCCACGGGCTTTGCTTTATCGAATGGAAGGGAGAAGGCTACGGCGCGGCAATGCGGCCATAGGACCGGCGCCCCACTCCGGCAGCTCGCACAAACAAAAACCCCATGGCGCAAACCATGGGGTTTTCTCGTTGGCGACGGGCACCGGAAGGTGCCCGGTCAGCCTCAGACTTCCTCGTACAGCGGCAGCGTCAGGAATTCGGCGAAATCTTCCGACGTCGACATCTGCTCGAAGATCTGCGCGGCGCGGTCGTAGGTGCTGGTGTCGCCACCAACCTCTGCCTTCACCTTGGCCAGCTCTTCCGGAATCAGCGCGCGCACCAGCTCGGCGGTCACCTTGCGGCCGTCTTCCAGCTTGCCCTTCGGCGAGCGGATCCACTGCCACACCTGCGAGCGCGAGATTTCGGCGGTCGCGGCATCTTCCATCAGGTTGTGGATCGGCACGCAACCGTTACCGGCCAGCCAGGCGCCCAGGTAATGGATGCCCACGTTGATGTTCATGCGCAGGCCGTGCTCGGTGATCGGCGCTTCCGGCTTGAAGTCCAGCAGATCGGCACCCTTCACGCTGACGTCCGGACGTTGCTTCTCGAACTGGTTGGGCTTGTCGCCCAGCACCGCGACGAATTCCTTCATGGCCGGTTCGACCAGACCCGGGTGGGCCACCCAGCCGCCGTCGTAGCCGTCGGTGGCGTCGCGACGCTTGTCGCTGATGATGCCTTCCATGGCGATGGCGTTCTTCTCCGGATCGTTCTTGATCGGGATCAGCGCGCTCATGCCGCCGATCGCGGGCGCGCCGCGCTTGTGGCAGGTCTTCAGCAGCAGCAGCGCGTACGAGCGCATGAACGGCGCCGTCATGGTGACCTTGGCGCGGTCGGCCAGGCAGAAGTTCTTGTCCACCTTGAACTTCTTGATGCACGAGAAGATGTAGTCCCAGCGGCCGGCGTTCAGGCCCGCGCTGTGGTCACGCAGTTCGTACAGGATTTCTTCCATTTCGAACGCAGCCAGGATCGTCTCGATCAGCACCGTGGCCTTGATCGTGCCTTGCGGCAGGCCCACCTCCTTCTGCGCCATCACGAAGACGTCGTTCCACAGGCGCGCTTCCAGATGGCTTTCCATCTTCGGCAGGTAGAAGAACGGGCCGGCGCCACGGGCGATCTGCTCCTTGGCGTTATGGATCAGGAACAGCGCGAAGTCGAAGATGCCGCCCGAAATGCGCTTGCCGTCGATCGTGACGTGCTTCTCGTCCAGGTGCCAGCCGCGCGGACGCACCTGCAGCGTGGCGATCTTGTCGTTGAGCTTGTAGACCTTGCCCTTGGATTCCAGCGTCAGCGTGCGGCGCACGGCGGCCTTCAGGTTCACCTGACCCTGCATCTGGTTGTGCCAGTTCGGGGTGTTGGAATCCTCGAAGTCCGTCATGTAGCTGTCAGCGCCCGAGTTGAAGGCGTTGATCACCATCTTGGCCTCGACCGGACCGGTGATTTCCACGCGACGGCATTCCAGCGCCTTCGGCACCGGGGCCACCTTCCAGTCGCCTTCGCGGACGGATTTGGTTTCCGGCAGGAAATCGGGGATTTCGCCGGCATCCAGGCGCTTGGCGCGTTCCACGCGCGCGGCCAGCAGTTCCTGGCGGCGCGGCTCGAAGGCGCGGTGCAGCTTGTCGACCAGGGCCAGGGCTTCCGGCGTGAGGATGTCTTCGTAAGCCGGCAGGATTTCGCCGGTAATCTTCATGCCCGCGGGCAGCGTGATAGCCATCAGTCTTCTCCTGTGTATGCGATGGTGTGTTGAGGGATGGCCTGGCTCGTCAGACGGCTACGCCGGAGGCGGCAACGAAAGCGAGCAGGTCGTTCATGTCGTGCCCGGTGCCGGTGGGCGCCACGTCCAGGCGCTCCGCCGGATGGCCGGCACGGTTGATCCAGAAAGTGGTGTAGCCATACCAGGTGGCGCCGCACGCGTCCCAGCCGTTGGAGGAAACGAACAGGATGTCGCCCGCGGGCAGGTCGAAGGCCTGCGGCCCCAGCGCATAGGCGGCCGGCGCGGTCTTGTACTGGCGCACCGCATCGACGGACAGCACGTGATCGAACAACCCGTGCATGCCGGCGCTCTTGACCGAGATATCCAGCATCTCCGGGTTGCCGTTCGACAGGATGCCCAACGGCAGCCCCGCGCGGCGCAGGCGCTTGATCGCCCCGAGGTTCTCCGGAAACGCGGACAGGCACGCGTACTCCTTGAGCAGCTGCGATTCCGTGGTGTCGTCCAGGCTGAGCGCCAGCCGGTCCGCCGCGTAGCGTAGCGCGTCCACGGTCAGCGCCCAGAACGGCTTGTAGCGCGAGCCGTCCGGTGCGGCCATCGTGCGCAACCGCGTGTAGTCGATCTGTCGTTCGCGCCACAGCAGCGCGAGCGCCTCTCCCTTGCCCGGGAACAGCTGTTCCGCGCGCGCCGTCACCGAATAGACGTCGAACAGCGTGCCATAGGCATCGAAGACGACTGCGCGAATCTTGTTCATGGAAGGACTGAATAGGCTTGTACACCGTTGAATGCATCGGATTGTAGTCAGTCGTTGCAGTGCGGCAAAGCCGCGGTCAGTCACTTGATCTTTTACTTTTGCCCCACTAATCTTGCCCAACCAGACCAGGACTCATGTACCAACCGGCGAACATTCGTGGATCATTTCAAGCAATTGGAGACTTTTGTATCGGTTGCATCACGTGGCAGCCTGTCTGCCGCGGCGGCCGCCGAAGGGGTGGCGCCAGCGATCATCGGGCGCCGCATTGATGCGCTGGAAGAACGACTCGGCGTGAAACTGCTGGTGCGCACCACGCGCAAGATCAGTCTCACATTCGAGGGTTCCGCCTTCCTCGAAGATTGCCAGCGCATCCTCAACGACCTCCACAACGCCGAGGCCAGTGTGTCCGCCGGCGGCGTCAAGGCCAGCGGGCACCTTCGCATCACCGCGCCGGCCGGCTTTGGCCGCAAGCACGTGGCACCCGTGGTGCCGCTGTTCATCGAATCCCATCCCGACGTCACCCTCACCCTCGATCTCTCCGACCGCGTCGTCGACCTCGTCAACGAGGGCTTCGACTGCGCGATCCGCCTGGGCGACCTGCCCGATTCCAGCCTGGTCTCCATCCGTCTGGCGGAAAACCGCCGCGTGGTGGTGGCGTCACCGGAATACCTCGCACGGGCCGGCACGCCGAAGCTGCCGGAAGACCTGGCGCGCCACAACTGCCTGGCCTTCGGCGCAAGCGCCAACGTCCAGCGCGGCTGGGTATTCCAGCAGGACGGCCGCCCCGTCACCGTCAAGGTCGGCGGCACCATGGAATGCACCGACGGCGCCGTGCTCCATGCCTGGTGCCTGCAAGGCCATGGCCTGGCGTGGCGATCCTGGTGGGAGGTCGGCCAGGAAATCGCGAGCGGCCGGCTGGTGACCGTGCTCGATGACTTCCAGGCGCCGCCCATCGGCATCCACGCCGTGTTTCCGCAACGCAAGCACCTGCCACTGCGCGTGCGACTGTTCATCGATCACCTGAAGAACACCTACGGCAACCCCGCCTACTGGCGCCGCGCCGAACAGGCCCCGACGAGCGCGGCGGCCGAGGCCTCCGCAGCCATGGCGTAATACCGCCCGACAAAGTTCCGTGGTCCACCGCACGCGTTGATATTTCGCAATGACGGACACTGCACCCTGACTACAATCAATTCAGACAGGCGCTCTCCGGCCTGCCCCCGTCCACTCGTGAAAGGAGGTCCGGTATGTTCAAACACATCCTGCTGCCCACTGACGGTTCGGAGCTGTCCAAGAAAGCCATCGACGGTGGACTGGAACTGGCAAAGGTGATCAACGCACGCGTCACCGCCTACGTCTGTCTGGAGGAATATCCGTACACGCCCTTCAGCGAGATCGTCGTGGAGGCGCCGCAGGCCTTCAAGGACCGCATCGAGAACCAGGCCCGGCTCTATCTGAAGGAGATCGAGAACGCCGCCGTGGCGGCCGGACTGCCGTTCGATGCCGACATGACCACGTTCGCCGTGCCCTACCTCGGCATCATCGACGCCGCCGAGCGGCATGGATGCGACGTCATCTTCATGGCGTCCCACGGCCGGCGCGGCCTGTCCGGCCTGCTGCTCGGCAGCGAGACCCAGAAGGTGCTCACGCATACGGATATTCCCGTCATCGTCTATCGCTAGACATTCCTCGTTTCACGCTCCCGGCAGCATCTCTCCCAGTAAAAAACCGCGCCGTGTTCTGAAGAGAATACGGCGCGGCGCCTAAGGGGCAGCGCGTCATGGTCACGCGCCGCCAGATATGTACCCGGAGAGTCAGGCCACTTTCTTGTCGAAGAATTGCTCGTCTTCGGTCGAGCCCTTCAGCGCGGTCGTCGACGACTGGCCGCCTTCGATGGTCTGCGTCACGGCGTCGAAGTAACCCGTGCCGACTTCGCGCTGGTGCTTGACGGCGGTGAAGCCCTTTTCGGCAGCGGCGAACTCGTTTTCCTGCAGTTCCACGAACGCGCTCATCTGGTTGCGGGCGTAGCCATAGGCCAGGTTGAACATCGAGTAGTTCAGCGAGTGGAAGCCGGCCAGCGTGATGAACTGGAACTTGTAGCCCATCGCGCCCAGTTCCTTCTGGAACTTGGCGATCGTGGCGTCGTCCAGGTTCTTCTTCCAGTTGAACGACGGCGAGCAGTTGTAGGCCAGCATCTTGCCCGGGAACTTGGCGTGCACGGCTTCGGCGAACTTCTTCGCGAATTCCAGATCCGGCTTGCCGGTTTCGCACCACACCAGGTCTGCCACTTCCGCGTAGGCCAGCGCGCGGGCGATCGACTGCTCGATACCCGGCTTGGTGCGGTAGAAGCCTTCCACCGTGCGCTCGCCGGTCAGGAACGGCTGGTCGCGCTCATCCACGTCCGAGGTCAGCAGGTCGGCGGCTTCGGCGTCCGTACGGGCGATCACCAGGGTCGGCACACCCGACACGTCGGCAGCCAGGCGGGCAGCGGTCAGCTTGGCCACCGCCTCACGCGTCGGCACCAGCACCTTGCCACCCATGTGGCCGCACTTCTTCACGGAGGCCAGCTGGTCTTCGAAGTGAACGCCGGCGGCGCCCGCATCGATCATCGACTTCATCAGTTCGAACGCGTTCAGCACGCCGCCGAAACCAGCCTCCGCATCGGCCACGATCGGCGCGAAGAAATCGGTGTCGCCCTTGCCTTCGCTCCACTGGATCTGGTCAGCGCGCTGGAACGTGTTGTTGATGCGCTTGACGACCATCGGCACCGAGTTGGCCGGGTACAGCGACTGGTCGGGGTACATTTCGCCGGCCAGGTTGGCATCGCCAGCGACTTGCCAGCCCGACAGGTAGATGGCCTTCAGGCCGGCCTTGACCTGTTGCATCGCCTGGTTGCCGGTCAGGGCGCCCAGCGTGTTGACGAACGGCTCGGTGTTCAACAGGTGCCACAGCTTTTCAGCACCGCGGCGAGCGATCGTATGCTCGATCTGGATGGAACCGCGCAGGCGCACCACGTCTTCAGCGGTGTAGTGACGGTCGACACCCTTCCAGCGCGGGTTGGTATCCCAGTCCTTTTGGAGGGCATCGATTTGTTGTTGGCGCGAAGTCATGTTCACTCTCCTGGTAGCAATTGGCGATTGGCTTTGAAATTTGTGACACCGCCCTTTCGGGGACCGCGGCGCTGTGTTTCCGGCGTCTCAGGTCATGTGTCTTATATAAGAGTGTAGGGAACTGTCCCGCGTCGCAACAAGCAACGAATGCCATCCTGACTGAGTTTTTTATCCTTTACAAATCAATACGTTGCATAAAAAATTTCACGATGCGGCACGTGATCTTTCATCATGAGAAATGGCCGTTGTGCCACGCACCCATGCATTTTTGCGGATCAAAACGACTTTCCGCATCGTGAAATTTTGGCCGCCTCCGACGCTACACGCACCGCATCGCGGCGATTGGCGGCTGGGGCACCTACCGGATGGTCGACGAATCTGCACGGATTTGTCGCCATCGGCTGCGGAGCGGCGAGCGACATCGGCGAGCCTCGGCCAATGCCAGGGCTTCCGGTGCCTTTCGGGCGACTTGGAAACGGTGTACGGGAAATGGATGAGGCGCCGCGTGGCTGCCACACCGCGCGAGCGAACGTCGCGCCGCGGATCTCGCCGCCGCGATTCACGCGGCGGTGTTTGAAACAGGATCAGACGAGGTAGAACAGATCAGGCCGGCGTCCGGGCGGACGACTGGCGCGCGTGCCGATAGGCAACCCAGTCGCCGCCGTCAATGCGTTGCAGCCCGGCGACGGCCGCATCGGCCACCGGGTAAAGCAGGCAGTCGACCAGCGCGCCGTTGCAGGTGACCGCCCGGGTCTCCCGCACGAATAGCGTCGCCTGACCCGGATAGACCTCCTCGATCTCGTCGAGCACGGGCAGCAAGGCATCGGGGATGTCATAGATGTCCCCGATCACGTCCCCCGCCCCGGCGTCGAGCACCAGTCCCGGATAGGTCCCGAAGTCATAGAGCCGGCCGGCGATCGTCCCCGTGCCGACCAGCGCCGGCGCGGCGATGCCGTGGCGCGCGGCGGCGTGGTTGAGATCGTTCACCTCGCCGGCGCGCAGTGTGCCGTAGACAAATACGCGTGGCATCGCTCAGGCCTCAGGCAGCTTGTCGTCGGACACCAGCACGCCGTCCGCATCGGCGTAGATCCAGTTGCCCGGCCGCACCACGGCGCCCGGCATCTGCACCGACACGTCCTGCTGGCCGATATTGCGCTTCTGGCTTTTCTGCGGATGCACGCCAAGCGCGCGGATGCCCACGTCGCAGGCATTCAATTCTTCCGAATCGCGCACGCAGCCGTTGACGACGATGCCGGCCCATCCGTTCTTCTCGGCCAGCTCGCCCAGCAGGCCGCCAACCAGCGCGCACCGCATCGAGCCTCCGCCGTCGACCACCAGCACGCGGCCCTGCCCCGGCGACTCCAGCAAGGTGCGCACCAGCGAGTTGTCTTCGAACACCTTGAGCGTGGCGGCCGGGCCGGCGAATGCGACGCGCTTGCCGAAGTGGCGGAACCCCGGCGTCAGCACGCGCAGGGAACCGTCGGCCAGGCGCGGTTCGTTGGCGTCGCACAGATCGGTAGTGACGGGCTTCATGGGATGGCTCCTCAAGATGGGATCAGACGATGGAAACGAGGCAGCCATCTTAGAGGAAAACCGCCGGTTCGCAATGCCGGCGGGGACGTCTACATCTGCTTGAAGAGATGCGCGTACTGGCGCGCCACCGGCAGCGATTCCGGCCGGTTGCGCAGCCGCAGGGACAGCCTGCCCAGCGACTGATTGACCGCGCTGGCCACGCAGTCGATGTTGACCACCGTGCCACGATGGATCTGCCAGAAACGATCGGGGTCCAGTTGCTGCGTCAGTTCGCGCAGGCTGGTGCGGATCAGCGCTTCGCCGCTCGTGGACACCACGTTGACGTACTTGTCCGTGGCCTCCAGGTAGACCACCTCGTCCACCGGGATGATCCGCACTTCCTGGCCCACCAGCGCCTTGATGAAGCGCAGGTACTGCCCGGCGGCACGGGCAGGCTGCTGATGCTCCAGTGCTTCCAGACGGTTCAGCAGCTGGGCGAGGCGGTCGGTGTCGAGCATCGAGCCGATGCCCGGCTCGGCACCCTCTTCCGTCGTGGCGGCCTTTGCTTCCATGCGTGCCTTGAGCCGGCCGACGGTCGCTTCCAGACGTTCGTGCTGCACGGGCTTGAGCACGTAGTCGACCGCCGCCCGCTCGAAGGCCTCCAGCGCGAACTGGTCATACGCCGTGACAAAGACCACCAGCGGCGGGTTGTCGAGCTCGATGAGTTCGCGGGCCACATCCATGCCGCTCATGCCTGGCATGCGGATGTCGAGGAAGGCCACATCGGGCTGGTGCGTGCGTGCCGCCTCCAGCGCGGCCACGCCGTCGTGCACCACGGCCACGATCTCGGCCTCCGGCCAGAGACTGGTCAGTTCGGATTCCAGCACGCGGGCAAGCAGGAGCTCGTCGTCAGCGATCAAGAGGGTCGGAGACATGGGGGCGACTATCAGGGGCGTCGGTCGGAAGGTTATCGGATTCAGGTTGCGGGCGTTGTCCGCGGGCCTCGCTGTGGACCTCAGGTGCGCGCTTCAGGTCAGGCCGTCAGACGAGCGATGCGCGGGGCCTACATTTCAGGCACTCGATTCAGGCACTCGATCCGGTGGCCATCAGCCGCGTGAAATCGCCGGCGTGACCGCGGCAGGCGTCGGGCGCGACACTTCGGGCACCGGCCGCGCCGGCGCGATGGTCGGATCGTTCGGGCGCACCAGCGGCAGCGTCAGTCGGACTACCACGCCGCGCGGCGTGTTCTCTTCCATCTGCATCGTCGCCGCCGCGCCAAAGATCCGCGCCAGCCGCTCGCGCACGTGGGTCAGGCCCAGGCCGGAGCCCTTGCTGTTGCCCTGGCAGAAGCCCACGCCGGAATCGGTGATGCTGACCTGCAGCGTGTTTTCGCCGAGTTCGCGCGCGGACAGGATGATCTTGCCGCCGCGCATGCACGGCTCGATGCCGTGCGTCACCGCGTTTTCCACCAGCGGCTGGATCAGCATCGGCGGAATCTCGGCCTCCGCCAGCGCGGGCGGCAGGTCGATTTCGTATTCAAGCCGCGCGCCAAACCGCATGCCCTGGATTTCCAGGTAGCTGCGCAGCAACTCGAACTCCTGCTTCAGCGTGCAGTGCTCCGCACGCGTGTGGGACAGCGACATGCGCAGGAAGCCGATCAGCCGCTGCAGCAGTTTCCGGGCGGCACGCGGGTCGGTGGCGATCAGGCCATCGAGGTTGGCCAGCGAGTTGAACAGGAAGTGCGGCTCGATCTGGGCCTGCAAGGCCATCAGCTGGGCGCGGACCAGTTGCTTCTCGGCTTCTTCCCGCTGCAGCGCATCCAGCGCGGCCTGGCGCTCGAGGTAGGCCAGCTTTTCCCGCGACCAGTAGAAGTAGATCATGCTCGCCGACGCGAGCATGCCGACGATCAGGCACATGCGCAGCATGTCGCCGGTCTCGGCCTGCGACTTCACCGGCAAGTTCAGCAGTTCCCGGGTGCACCAGCTGCCCACTACCACGCCCAGCGGTACGGCCACCACGGCCAGGCACATGAATGGCCACCGGCGCGGGCGATCATTCCACCAGATCAGCACGCGCGGCACATCGATCAGGAACCAGATGGAGAGGCCGATGAGCTGGCTGTAGAGGAAGTTCTGGCCCAGCGATCCGCCGGTCTGGAATCCGTAGTTGAGACTGACCGCGATGACCGTGTTCATGCAGAGCACGAACAAGAGGTCACGGCCAAGAATATTGATCCGCGACGGGATCGCGGTAGAGAGGCAGCGCTTCATGGGCGGACCGGTTGCGTCTGCACGGCACGGGGGCGCGCCGGCTGGATCAGCAATGCGGGGACAATCCAACCCCTTCCAATACGGTGTAGCCGCATGGTTTCTCCCTCCTCGTGGTCTTGCCTTCGTCCGCGTGCACATCTGTGATGCACTGCAGCATACGCGTCGCCGGAATGCTCGGACGCACTCGCCGACTGCGTGAAGGGGACTTTACGCCGGACGCGCGGAGGAAGGAAGCGCCGTGCGACGAAATGACGGCACACGGCGCGAGAGGTGCGGCAGGCGGACCGGAGCGCGGACTGTCCACATCGACGCGCGCCCGGACCGAACGGTCGTTTGAGGCACGGCTTGAGCCGCCGCCCGAGCCACAACCCGGGCGGCCGCCCGCGTGGCGCCGGTCAGGCGGCCAGCGCCTGCCGGCTGGCGGCGTCGACCAGCGCCGACGACACCGTGTCGCGTGACAGATGCGGCGCGAACATGTTGATGAACGCGTGGGCATAGCCGCGCAGGTAGGCCCCGCGACGCACCGCCACGCTGGTCGTGTTGGGCTCGAACAGGTGGTCGGCGGAGATCCGCACCAGCCCCGCGTCCTTGCGCGCATCGTAGGCCATCGAGGCGATGATCCCCACGCCCAGTTCCAGCTCCGCATAGGTCTTGATCACGTCGGCGTCCATGGCCGTCAGCACGATCTCGGGCTGGAGCCCGGCTTCGGCAAACGCGCCATCGATCTTGCGGCGGCCGGTGAAGCCGGCGTCGTAGGTAATGATCGGGAAGTTGGCCAGGTCTTCCAGCGTCGGCTCGGGCAGCCGCGTCAGCGGATGATCGGGCGAGACCACCAGCACGTGCTGCCAGCTATAGGCCTCGAACGAGGTCAGCCCGGCCTCGCTGGCCACGGCCTCGGTCGCGATGCCGATGTCGGCCTGCCCGGTCAGCAGCAACTCCACGATATGGGCCGGCGACGCCTCTTGCAGCGCAAGCGTCACATGCGGATATTCGCGGCGGAAGCTCTGCACCACCTTCGGCAAGGCATAGCGCGCCTGCGTGTGGGTGGTGGCCACGGTCAGCCGGCCGGTGTGGCGGCCCGCGAACTCGTCTCCCGCCTGGCGCAGGTTCTCGGCCTCCAGCAGCAGGCGTTCGACGATGCGCACGATCTCGCGGCCAGGCTCCGTCAGGCCAGTCAGGCGCTTGCCATAGCGCTCGAAGATCTCGACGCCGAGTTCCTCTTCCAGTTCGCGGATCTGGCGCGAGACGCCCGGCTGCGACGTATAGAGGGCGTTGGCGACTTCCGTCAGGTTGAACTGGCGGCGCACCGCCTCGCGAATGGATCTCAGTTGCTGGAAGTTCATCGTGCCGGTCCTTGTGATTTTGCGGCGGGCGTGCCGTTTGTACGTCCGGGGGTGAAGACGCGCAGCTGCCGCGGGCGCACCGCCAGCAGTTCGCCCTCGCGGAAACCCGCATGGCGGAAGCGCTCGAGCGGCAACGCCACCTCGATCACGTCCTGGTTGTCCTCGCGTTCCAGTTCCAGCTGGGCGACGGGGCCCAGCGTCAGCGCGCGGCGCAGCGTCACGGCGATGCCGTCGGTGCCCGGGGCGTAGCGCTCCAGGTCCAGGTCGTGCGGGCGGACGTAGGCCACCGCGTCGCCGGCGGTCTCGTGGCCGCTGCCCACCACGGGCAGCACCGCCTCGCCCGTGTGCAGCAGGCCGCCGCTGTCGCCCACCTCCAGCCTGCCGTGGAACAGGTTGACGTTGCCGAGGAAGCCGAACACGAACGGCGTGGCCGGATGGTTGTAGACCGCCTCCGGCGTGCCGAACTGCTCCACGGTGCCGTGGTTCATCAGCACGACCTGATCGGCCACTTCCAGCGCCTCTTCCTGGTCGTGCGTCACGAAGACGCTGGTCACGTGCAGCTCATCATGCAGACGACGCAGCCAGCGCCGCAGTTCCTTGCGGACCTTGGCGTCCAGCGCGCCGAACGGCTCGTCGAGCAGCAGCACGCGCGGCTCGACGGCCAGTGCGCGGGCCAGCGCGATCCGCTGCCGCTGGCCGCCCGAGAGCTGCGTCGGATAGCGGTCGGCCAGCCAGTCCAGCTGCACCAGCTCCAGCAGCGACTTCACCTTCTCGCGAATCTTCGCCTCGGAGGGACGCTCGGCGCGCGGCTTCACCCGCAGGCCGAAGGCCACGTTCTCGAACACGCTCATGTGCTTGAACAGCGCGTAGTGCTGGAACACGAAGCCCACGTTGCGCTGGCGCACGTGCTGCGCCGACGCATCCTGCCCGCCCAGCACCACCTGGCCCGCGTCGGCGCGCTCCAGTCCGGCGATGATGCGCAGCAGCGTGGTCTTGCCGCAGCCCGAGGGCCCCAGCAGCGCGGTGAGCTCGCCTTCGTCGAAGTCCAGCGAGACGTTGTCCAGCGCCACGAAGTCGCCAAAGCGCTTCTCTACGTTCCTGACCTGAATGCTCATGATGGCTGCCCTTGCAGTGTTGCCGTGGGCCGCTCGATGGCGCCCTCGTCGTGTTCCTTGCCGGCGCGAATCTCCACCAGCGTCTTGATGCCCAGCGTGACCAGTGCCAGCAGCGTCAGCAGGGACGCCACCGCGAACGCGGCCGCGAAGTTGTACTCGTTGTAGAGAATCTCGACGTGCAGCGGCATCGTGTTGGTGAGACCCCGGATGTGGCCCGAGACCACCGACACCGCGCCGAATTCGCCCATCGCCCGCGCATTGCACAGGATCACCCCGTACAACAGGCCCCAGCGGATGTTGGGCAGCGTGATGTGACGGAACGTCTGCCACCCCGAGGCGCCCAGCACGATGGCGGCCTCTTCCTCCTCGCTGCCCTGCGCCTGCATCAGCGGGATCAGCTCGCGCGCCACGAAGGGAAACGTCACGAAGATGGTGGCCAGCACGATGCCGGGCACCGCGAACATGATCTTGATGTCGTGCGCTTCCAGCCACGGGCCGAACCAGCCCTGTGCACCGAACATCAGCACATAGATCAGCCCCGAGATCACCGGCGAAACTGAGAACGGCAGGTCGATCAGCGTGATCAGCAGGTTCTTGCCGCGGAAGTCGAACTTGGCGATCGCCCAGGCGGCCGCCACGCCGAACACCACGTTCAGCGGCACGGAGATCGCCGCCACGGTCAGCGTCAGCTGGATCGCCGACACGGCGTCCGGCTCCGTCAGCGCGACCAGGTAGGTGTCGACGCCCTTCCTCAACGCCTCATAAAAGACCGAGGCCAGCGGGATGAACAGGAACAACCCCAGGAACACCACCGCGATGGCAATCAGCGTATAGCGGACCCACGGCGATTCGCCGGTGGCGTCGTACGGAGAGGGGGACGCCTGGCGGGCGCCCAGTCTGGATACTGCACCGGCCATGTCAGTTCACCTCCGCGTTGCCGTCCGGCAGCGCCGCCGCGCGCACACCGGTCTGGTGGCGGCGCGTCCAGGCCTGCAGCAGGTTGATCAGCAGCAGCAGTGCGAACGAGATCACCAGCATCACCACGGCCACGGCGGTGGCGCCGGCGTAGTCATACTGCTCCAGCTTCGAATAGATCATCAGCGGGGCGATCTCGGAGACCATCGGCATGTTGCCGGAGATGAAGACCACCGACCCGTACTCGCCTGTGCCCCGTGCGAACGACAAGGCAAAGCCCGTCAGCAGCGCCGGCAGGATGGCCGGCAGGATCACGCGCCAGAACGTTTGCAGGCGGCTCGCGCCCAGGCTGGCGGCCGCTTCCTCCAGTTCGCGTTCCACGTCTTCCAGCACCGGCTGCACCGTGCGCACGACGAACGGCAGGCCGATAAAGGTCAATGCCACCACGATGCCCAGCGGGGTGAAGGCCACCTTGATGCCGTGTGGCTCCAGGTATTTGCCGATCCAGCCGTTGCCGGCGTACAGCGCCGTCAGCGCGATGCCGGCCACCGCCGTCGGCAGCGCAAACGGCAGGTCAACCAGCGCATCGATCAGGCGCTTGCCCGGAAAGCGGTAGCGCACGAGCACCCAGGCAACGACCAGGCCAAATACGGTATTGATGATGGCCGCCACCAGCGACGCGCCGAAACTCAGCTCGAGCGACGCCACCACGCGCGGGTTCGTGACGGTGCTCCAGAACGCCGCCCACGTCATCGTGAACGTCTTCAGGAACGTGGCCGACAGCGGAATCAGTACGATCAGCGTCAGGTAGAAGATCGTGAAGCCGAGCGACAGGCCAAAGCCCGGCAGCACGGTGAATCGCTGACTGGCGGTGCCGTTGGGTCGGCGCACCGTGTCTGGCGCGCGCGGCGCCGAGGGCGGCGGCGCGTCCGCCAGGGAAAGGGAGGGAGGCATGTCGTCTCGTCTGATAAGGGCCGGGGCCGGCTGGCTCGCCGTGCCCGGGGGCGTTCTTATGAAGCCGGCGCATAAGGCACCGGCCTACGAGACAAATTCTGCAGATGCGCCCTTATAAACAGAACGAATCTTTCCGTATGTCTTTAGACGGTTTAGATATAAGGAACGGCCGAGGTGACCACGGCAGAGGCTTCCCAGGTATCCGATCCATCACCTGAGGCCGACACCTGACCTGCGGAATCGATCCGCTGCAGCAATGTGTCGAGCAAGGCGAGACCTTCAGGCCACTCGCCAAGACCGGAATCGGCATTGATATGACCGAGCGTGCCCGCATCGACCAGTTCGCTGCCCCACAGCGTGCCCCAGCTGAACGCCGTGCGCTGATGCATCCACGGATCGTCCTGACTGGCGACGAGAATTGTCGGAAACGGCAGCCGCCAGGTGGGCAGCAGCGCCCCCACGCCAAATTTGTCCGGATCGGCGGGCGCCACCAGCAGCGCTCCCGCGATGCCGACCGGGTCCAGTGAGGCCTGCCGGAGCGTGGCCAGGCAGCCAAAGCTGTGGGCAACCAACACCGCGCCGCGCGATGCCACGCGCTGCGCGCGCGAGATGCCTTCCGAGATACGCTCCGCCCACAGATGCAGGCTTGGGCGTCCCCAGTCATGCTGTTCGATGCGCTGCCAGTCCGGATGCCGCGCCTCCCAGCGGCTCTGCCAGTGGGCCGGGCCGCTGCCGTGCAGGCCTGGCGCGGTCAGGATCTGCAACCCGCGCGGCACGGACAGCCGTGGCGCGGCGTGGCTCTCGGTCGAAAAAGACAGAATGGTTGCGGTCATGCGGGCTCCCTGGGCGTCGTCGCCGGTGCGTACGCGTGCAGGTGGCGCGCCGGCACCGGGCCGCCGGCCACGCCGACGCCCTGCCCCAGCACAATCCCCGCGTTCTGCAAGCGCTCGACGGCCACGTCGTCCTGCAGCCTGCGGCCAATCAGCGTCACGCCCGCGCCTTCCGCGCTGGCGCGCAGGCCGGCCAGCTGGCGGTCGGTCCAGGTGCGGCGCATATCCAGCTTGAGCCAGTCCGGCAGCGCGTGCGCCATCAGCGCACCGGCTTCGGCCGGATCGGAGGCCTGCAGGCTCACGGCAAACCCGTTGCGCCGGTAGTTGCCCACCACATGCAGCAGCAGCGGCAGGTCGTCATTGGCGCTGGCCGGCACCTGGATCACGAATCGATCGATCGGCAGCCCGAGCGATTCCAGCGCGCGCCGGAACGCCGCGCCGTGATCGTCGGCCACGGCGGCCAGCAGCCGGTTGTGCACGTTAAGCACCAGCTTGTGCGTGCCCGCCGCCGAGAAGTAGTTGATGGCGTGCACCAGGCGCGACAGGCGGTCCAGCGACACCAGCGACGCGTCGTCGGCGGCCATCGCAAACAGCTTCCATGCCGCCAGCCCCACGCCGTCCTCGGCATAGGTGCGGATGGTTCCTTCATATGCCACCACTTCGCGCTCCGCCAGGGTCACGAGTGGCTCGAACGCACTGGTCAGCGAACAGTTGAAGTACTGCCCCTGCACCTGCCCATGCGCATCGCGCCACAGCTCGCGGCCGGGCACGGGTTCACGGGGCAGGGATTCCAGGTAACGTTCCAGCGCTGCCGAAGTGGCCAGGCTGGTGGCCGTCCGGGCCGGTGCATGGTGGGACGTCGAGGTGGTCATGGGTGCGTGCGTATCAGGGTCGTCAGGCCCGCCGAGGCGGGCCGGGCGAGATTCAAAGCTTGGCGAGCGACACTTCCGTCGCCTTCACCAGCGCCACGACCTCGCTACCGGGCTTGAGTCCGAGGTCCTTGATGGAACGTGTGGTAATGACCGAGGTGACGATGCCGGCCGGCGTCTCCACATCCACTTCGGAAACCACGGGGCCTTCGATGATGGCGGCAACCTTGCCGCGAAACTGGTTACGAACGTTGATCGCCTGAATGCTCATGATAGAAGCTCCTTTGCAGAGGGTGAATGAAGATTCCGTAATGTCGATGTGCGGTGGTGTAAGCATCGCGTCATCGGGATGAAACGCGTTTCAGACTGCCCAAGCCACCTGCTCGACCGTGCGCCCGCGCGACCAGTCCGCGGTGGCGGTGTTCTCTCGCCACGCGTCGGGCAGATCGCGCACATCACGCACATCGCGCGTATCGGATAGATCGGCCTCGTTGGCGGTGTCGATGGCATCGGCCCCGCCCGGCGCGGACGCGTGCCGCATCACTCGCCGCAGCACCGCTTCCTCCAACTGCGCGAACGCGGCGTCGCCACGCTGACGCGGCCGCGCCAGGGTCACGGGCTGGTCGAGCGTGATGCGGCCATCCTCGATCAACACCACGCGGTCGGCCAGTGCAATCGCCTCCGACACGTCATGCGTCACCAGCAGCGCGGTGAATCCGAGTCGCCGCCACAGCGATTCGATCAGCCCTTGCATCTCGATGCGCGTCAGCGCATCCAGTGCGCCGAGCGGTTCGTCGAGCAGCAACAGACGCGGGTGATGCACCAGCGCGCGGGCCAGGGCCACGCGTTGCCGCTGGCCGCCGGAAAGCCGCGCCGGCCATTCGCCCGCACGTTCGGCCAGGCCGACCTGCGCCAGCACCGCCGCCGCATCGTCGCGTCGCGCACGCGGCAGCCCCAACGCCACGTTGTCCAGTACGCGCTTCCACGGCAGCAGGCGCGAGTCCTGGAACATCACGCGGATGTCTTCCTGCAACGCGCGGCCGGGCTGGCTGTCGAGCGTGACGGCGCCGCCGTCGGTGTCTTCGAGCCCCGCGACCAGTCGCAGCAGCGTGCTCTTGCCGCAGCCGCTGCGGCCCACGATCGCCACGAACTCGCCCGGCGCGGCGGCAAGCTCGATGCCGTGCAGGACCTCGCGGCCGTTGTAGCGCTTGACCACCTGCTCCACGCGCAGCGCCAGCCCGCCCGTGGGGTGCGTCGGCCGCGCGGCGGGGCGCGATGGCGCGCGCGCGGCGAGGCCGGCTTCGAGGTAGGCCAGCGCGGCCTGTTCCACCGGATGGGTGTGCATGGTGTTCTCCGTGTTCATCATGAGGCCTGGTAGCCCGGGTGCCAGCGAAGCCAGAACCGCTCCAGCGCGCGCGACAGCACATCGGCCAGCTTGCCCAGCAGCGCATAGAGCAGGATGCCCACGAGCACCACATCGGTTTGCAGGAACTCGCGCGCGTTCATCGTCATGTAGCCGATGCCGGACTGCGCCGAGATGGTCTCGGCCACGATCAGGATCACCCACATCAGCCCCAGCGAAAACCGCACGCCCACCAGGATGTTGGGCAGCGCACCGGGCAGGATGACCTCGCGATACAGGCGCCAGCCGGACAGGCCATAGCTGCGCGCCATCTCCACGAGCCCCGGGTCCACGGCACGGATGCCGTGATAGGTATTGAGATAGACCGGGAAGAACACGCCCAGCGCCACGAGGAACAACTTGGCGGTCTCGTCGATGCCGAACCACAGAATCACCAGCGGAATCAATGCCAGCGTGGGGATGTTGCGGACCATCTGCAGCGTGCTGTCGAGCAGCGTGGCGGCGGTGCGGAACGTGCCGGTCAACAGGCCCAGCACGAGACCGAGCCCGCCGCCCACGGCCAGCCCGACCACGGCGCGCCATGTACTGACCCAGACATGCCGCCACAGCTCGCCGGAGGCAGCCAGCGTCCACGCGGCCTCCACGACGGCCAGCGGCGCCGGCAGGACGCGGTTCGACAGCCAGCCCAGTTGCGAGGCCGCCTGCCAGACCACGATCAGCAGCACCGGCACGATCCACGGCGATACCGCGCTGGCGATGCGCCGCCAGTCGATCCGGCGTGGCGCGGCGGCAACGGGCGGGCTGGCGTGGTGAATGGGAGCGGACATGATGCGACCCTCCCCTTAGCTCTGCGACGCGCGCGGCACGATGCCCGTCGCCATGACTTCGCCAAACGGGCCGGACAGCACCTGCCCCGGCAGCTTGTCGCGCACGGTGCGCGGCAGCAGCGGGAAGACCAGCTCGGCAAAGCGATAGGCCTCTTCCAGGTGCGGGTAGCCGGACAGCACGAAGGTGTCGATGCCCAGCGCCGCGTATTCCTCGATGCGCGCGGCCACGGTCTTCGGGTCTCCGACCAGCGCCGTACCCGCGCCGCCGCGCACCAGGCCCACGCCAGCCCACAGGTTCGGGCTGATTTCCAGCGCCTCGCGCGTCCGCCTTGCGCCGCCGGCATGCAGGGCCGCCATGCGGCGTTGCCCTTCCGAATCCATCTTGGCGAAGACGGCCTGCGCACGCGCCACGGTCTCGTCGTCCAGGCGGCTGATCAGGTCTTCCGCCGCAGCCCAGGCGGCGGTATCGGTTTCGCGCACGATCACATGCAGGCGGATGCCGAACTTCACCGTGCGCCCATGCTTCGCGGCCCGGGCACGCACGTCGGCCAGCTTCTTCGCGACGTCGGCAGGCGGCTCGCCCCACGTCAGATAGGTATCGACCTGTTCGCCGGCCAGGTCGTGCGCGGCTTCCGACGATCCGCCGAAATACACGGGCGGGTGCGGTCGCTGCACGGGCGGGTACAGCACGCGGGCACCCTTCACGGTCAGGTGCTTGCCGCTGAAATTGATCTCGCCGCTGTCGTGGCTGGCCGCCAGTACGTCGCGCCAGATGCGGATGAACTCCGCCGACGCCTCGTAGCGCGCCGCGTGATCGAGGAACAGCCCGTCGCCCTCCAGCTCGGCCACATCGCCGCCGGTGACGAGGTTGACCAGCAGCCGGCCACCGGACACGCGGTCGAACGTGGCCGCCATGCGCGCGGCGAGCGTCGGCGTCATCAGTCCCGGACGCACGGCCACGAGGAACTTGAGATTGCGCGTGACCGCCGCCAGCGCCGATGCGGCGACCCACGGGTCTTCGCACGAGCGGCCGGTGGGAATCAGCACGCCCTCATAGCCGAGCGTGTCGGCGGCCACGGCCACCTGCCTGAGATAGTCGAAGCTGACCTCGCGCGCGCCCTCGGATGTGCCAAGGTAGCGGCTGTCGCCGTGGGTGGGAATGAACCAGAAGACTTGCATGTCGTGTGCCTTGTTGCCGGAGGTGTTTGGGGTCAGCGCCGGGCCTGCTCTGACGCTGCGGGCGATCCCGTCGACGAGATTGACGTGGGCGACGCGGGCGGCACCCACGCGGCATCGGCCACCCGGATCGGCTTGGGAATCAGGCGGAGCGTCTGGAAGGCATCGGCGATACGCTGCTGTTCGGCCAGCACGTCGGCCGTCACGGGCTTCGCGCCGTAGGAGAAGCGCGACACGGCCAGTTCCAGCACGGCCGGGTCGAGGCCGGTTTCGCGCGTCAGCACCGCGGTGGTCTCCTTCGGATTCTTTTCCGCCCACGCGCCCAGTTGCGCGAGTTCGTCGAGGATCGTCGTCACGATGTCTGGCCGGGCCTGCGCGTAGGGGCGCGAGGCCAGATAGAACTGATGGTTACTGACCACGTTCTTGCCGTCGGCGGTACGGCCATCGGCCAGCACGCGCGCGCCCAGCTGCTTTTCGGCGGCCGCCAGGAACGGGTCCCAGATCACCCACGCGTCCACGGCGCCGCGCTCGAAGGCGGCACGCGCATCGGCGGGCGGCAGATACACAGGTTGAATCTCGCTATAGGCCACGCCGGCGCGCTCCAGCTGGCGGACCAGCAGGTAGTGCACGTTGGAACCCTTGTTCAGCGCCACGCGCTTGCCGCGCAGGTCCGCGACGGTTTTCAGGCCGGAGCCCTTCGGCACGACGATCGCCTCGGCGGTCGGCGCGGGCGGCTCATTGCCGATGTAGGCCAGTTGCGCGCCGGCAGCCTGCGCAAAGATCGGCGGGGCCTCGCCCACGGTGCCGAAATCGATCGCGCCCACGTTCAGCCCTTCCAGCAATTGCGGGCCCGCCGGGAATTCGGTCCATTTGACGGTGATGCCCTGCGGCGCCAGGCGCTTTTCCAGCGTGCCACGCGCCTTGAGCAGCGTCAGCGTGCCGTACTTCTGATAGCCGATGCGCAGCAGCTTGGGATTGACGGTCTGCGATTGCGCCTGCACCGGCGTGGCCAGCAGGCCATAGGCCAGTCCGGTGGCGATCACCAGTGCGCCGAGCAGCAGGCGGCGGCGCAGCGATGTCGTGGCAGGCAGCTTGACGGCACGGTGGCCGGTATCGGGTGGGGTCAGTGCGGACGGGGTCAGCGTGGGCGATGTCATGCGAGATTCCTTGAATGCGGTCCGGGAGAAGAATCGGGTTCGGCGGGCAACACGGGGCCCTGCCGGCGGCGCGGTGCATGTCAGTGCATCGTGGCGCGGCAATAAGCGTCAGCGGGTTACCGGGGAGCGCGTCGCGATCAGGCGCGGCGGCGCAAGGGATTCAGGTCAGACGGGACATCGCCGGCAGGCAATGCGAAACAGGATGGCGGACATCGAGGGCTCCCTTCATCAGGTGGGCGGGGGCGCTGCGCCTGGCAACACCCCCGCGCCGGATTTACTTCTTGCCCGGCTGGTAGACCTGGTCGAACGATCCGCCATCGGCAAAGTGGGTCTTCTGGGCTTTCTGCCAGCCGCCGAATGCTTCATCGATCGTGAACAGCTTCACCTTCGGGAAGCTGGCCGCGTACTTGGCGGCAATCTTTTCGGAAATCGGACGGTAGTAGTTCTTGGCCGCGATTTCCTGACCCTCATCGGTGTACAGGAACTGCAGGTAGGCTTCGGCCGCCTTGCGGGTGCCCTTCTTGTCCACGACCTTGTCGACCACGGCCACGGGCGGCTCGGCCAGGATCGAGATCGACGGTGCGACGATGTCGAACTTGTCCGGACCCAGTTCCTTGACGGCCAGGATGGCCTCGTTTTCCCAGGCGATCAGCACGTCGCCAAGACCACGCTCCACGAATGTGGTGGTGGCGCCGCGCGCGCCGGAATCCAGCACGGGCACGTTCTTGAGCAGCGCGCCGACGAATTCCTTGGCGCGGGCCTCGTTGCCGCCCGGCTGGCGCAGCGCGTAGCCCCACGCGGCCAGGTAGTTCCAGCGCGCGCCGCCCGAGGTCTTGGGATTCGGGGTGATGACCTGCACGCCGGGCTTGACCAGGTCGTTCCAGTCCTTGATGTGCTTGGGGTTGCCCTTGCGCACCAGGAACACGATGGTCGAGGTGTACGGCGAGGCGTTGTGCGGCAGGCGCTTCTGCCAGTCGGGCTTGAGCAGGCCTTTCTCCGCGATGGCGTCGATGTCGTAGCCGAGCGCCAGCGTGACTACGTCGGCGTCCAGTCCGTCGATCACCGAACGGGCCTGCTTGCCGGAGCCGCCATGGGACTGGCGGATCGTCACGGCGTCGCCGCCCTGGGCCTTCCAGGCCTTGGCAAAGGCGGCGTTCACGTCGACGTACAGTTCACGCGTCGGATCGTAGGACACGTTCAGCAGGTTGGTATTGGCCGAGGCGGTCTGGGCGGCGCCGAGTGCGGCAAGTACGGCGAGGCCGATGGCCAGCTTGCGAATCATCTTGTCTTGCTCCCGTCAGGTGTCGTGAAATTTGCGCGGCTTTCTGTGGCGGGCCGCGATGTTGGCCGGCCCCGCGCAGAGGCAGGGCTTCTGTCAGGCTTAGAGACTACCGACGGGGGTATCTGAACGGAACGAATGGTTTCGCCGATCCAAGCACGAAATTTGCATAAGATCGGACGGGAATATGCACATTCCCACTGGCCGGGTCATATCGGCAGGCTGGCAGGCGTGCATGTTGGGGAGAGGGCGGGGAAATATGGTGCGGACCGGGGGCCCCAACTGGCGCCAAGGGGTCAAGGGGCCGAAGGCTCAAGGCCCATAACGGGGACCCACAACGGGGGCCTATAACGCCGGGCCCAAAAGAAAAAACCCGCGACACTGGAGAAGTGTCGCGGGTCAAGTTTCCATCCGGAAACGGGTAGACAAGTCATGAAGAGCGCCCCCGCATCTCCATGACGTTTTGGATATTAGCCAGTGACCTCCGCCCCCGGATTGACCCATATCAACCGGCGCAGAACGGGTGACACTTCGGTACAAAGTCGGGCGATAACCCCGGGCCAGGGGCTGCGCCCAAGCGCATCAGGCGTGGCTTTGATGGCGCCGAACCCCGCAAAAAACCCCCGGAGGGCATCCGCCCTGCGGGGGTGTTTCAAACGGCCGGTGCCGGTTTCTGGACTTCAGTGCGTCGCGCCGCCAAATGTGAACTCGCCGTCCACGTAGTCCACTGGCACCATGTCCTTCGCCGCGAACCTGCCCTCCAGGATGGCCTTGGCCACCGGATTCTCGATCTGCTGCTGGATCGCGCGCTTCAGCGGCCGTGCGCCGAACACCGGATCGTAGCCCGCGCTGGCGATCTTCTCCAGCGCGCGATCCGTGACTTCCAGCGTCATGTCCATGCGCGCCAGGCGCGACTGCAGACGTTGCAGCTGGATGCGCGCGATGGACTCGATATGCTTCTGGTCCAGCGCGTGGAACACCACCACTTCGTCGATACGGTTCAGGAACTCCGGCCGGAAATGCGTGCGCACTTCCTGCCAGACCGCGCCCTTCACCACGTCCTGCGGTTCGCCGGCCATCGACTGGATCAGGTGCGAGCCCAGGTTGGACGTCATCACGATCACCGTGTTCTTGAAGTCCACCGTGCGGCCCTGCCCGTCCGTCAGGCGGCCATCGTCCAGCACCTGCAGCAGCACGTTGAAGACATCCGGGTGCGCCTTCTCGACTTCATCCAGCAGGATCACGGAATACGGCTTGCGACGCACCGCCTCGGTCAGGTAGCCGCCTTCCTCGTAGCCAACGTAGCCCGGGGGCGCGCCGATCAGCCGGCTGACGCTGTGCTTCTCCATGAACTCGCTCATGTCGATCCGGATCAGATGATCCGCCGAATCGAACAGAAACTCGGCCAGGGCCTTGGTCAGCTCGGTCTTGCCGACGCCGGTCGGCCCCAGGAACAGGAACGATCCGTATGGCCGGTTCTCGTCCGACAGGCCGGCACGCGAGCGGCGGATGGCGTCGGACACCAGCCGCACGGCCTCGTCCTGCCCCACCACGCGCGCATGCAGGCGGTCTTCCATCTTCAGCAGCTTCTCGCGCTCGCCCTGCATCATCTTGGCGACGGGGATACCCGTGGCGCGGCTTACCACCTCGGCAATTTCCTCGGCGCCCACCTGCGTGCGCAGCAGCCTGTTGGGCTGCTTCTGCTCGCTGGACTCCGCCTTGGCGGCGGCCTGCATCTTGCCTTCCAGCTCCGGCAGCTTGCCGTACTGGAGCTCCGCCACCTTGTCGAGCTTGCCCTCGCGCTGCAGGCGCGTGATCTCGACCTTGATCTTCTCGATCTCTTCCTTCAGCGCGGCCGCGCCCTGAGCGGCGCCCTTCTCCGCACGCCAGATCTCGTCGAGGTCCGCATATTCCTTCTCCAGCCGGACGATTTCCTGCTCGATCAGCTCCAGCCGCTTGCGCGACGCCTCGTCGCTTTCCTTCTTCACGGCCTCCCGCTCGATCTTGAGCTGGATCGTGCGGCGCTCGAGCTTGTCCATCGCCTCCGGCTTGGAGTCGATTTCCATCTTGATGCGCGCCGCGGCTTCGTCGATCAGGTCGATGGCCTTGTCCGGCAGGAATCGATCCGTGATGTACCGGTGCGACAGCTCCGCCGCCGCGACGATGGCCGGGTCGGTGATCTCCACGCCGTGGTGCAGTTCGTACTTTTCCTGCAGGCCGCGCAGGATGGCGATGGTCGCCTCCACGGTCGGCTCATCCACCAGCACCTTCTGGAAGCGGCGTTCCAGCGCGGCATCCTTCTCGATGTACTTGCGATACTCGTTGAGCGTGGTCGCGCCGATGCAGTGCAGCTCGCCGCGCGCCAGCGCCGGCTTGAGCATGTTGCCGGCGTCGATCGCGCCCTCGGCCTTGCCCGCGCCCACCATCGTGTGGATTTCGTCGATGAAGACGATGGTCTGGCCCTCGTCCTTCGCCACGTCATTCAGCACGGCCTTCAGGCGTTCCTCGAATTCGCCGCGATACTTGGCGCCCGCCAGCAGGCCGGCCATGTCCAGCACCAGCACGCGCTTGTTCTTCAGGCTCTCCGGCACTTCGCCGTTGACGATGCGCTGCGCCAGGCCCTCGACGATGGCGGTCTTGCCCACGCCGGGTTCGCCGATCAGGACCGGGTTGTTCTTGGTGCGGCGCTGCAGGATCTGGATCGCGCGACGGATCTCGTCGTCACGGCCGATCACGGGGTCGAGCTTGCCCGCGCGGGCGCGCTCGGTCAGGTCCACGGTGTACTTCTTGAGCGCCTCGCGCTGCGATTCCGCATCGGCGCTGTTGACGTTGTCGCCACCGCGTACGGCGGTGATGGCGGCCTCGAGCGACTTGCGCGACAGGCCGTTTTCGCGGGCGATACGGCCCGCCTCGCCCTTGTCGTCGGCCACGGCGAGCAGGAACAGTTCGCTGGCGATGAACTGGTCGCCGCGCTTGATCGCTTCCTTCTCCGTGGCGTTCAGCAGGTTGTTCAGGTCGCGGCCGACCTGAACCTCGTTGGTGCCCTGCACCTGCGGCAGCCGCTTGATCGCGGCGTCCAGCGCGGTTTGCAGCCCGCTGACGTTGACGCCGGCGCGCGACAGCAGCGTCCTGGCCGCGCCGTCGTCCTGGGCCAGCAAGGCACGCAGCAGATGCTGGGATTCGATGTACTGGTTGTCGTTGCCCAGCGCCAGGCTTTGCGCGTCAGCCAGCGCTTCCTGGAACCGGGTGGTGAATTTATCAAGTCGCATTAGGAGCCCTCTCTCTCGGAAAGTGTGTCCTGCTGCGGGGCGCGGCGGTCAGGTCGGCTGACCGCGCGCAAATGCCCTGCCGGACACGTTACTTCCGAAAGATAGGGCTTTGTCTTGCCATTTCAAGGCACGAATGTTGCGGTGCGTGAGCCGTCGGGTGGAGATCGCCACGCCGGACGAAAAGTGCCGGAAACTGTACCTGACAGGACGGCGGGCCCGGCGGCCGGGCAACGCTCGGGGCCGGAAGCCGGCCCGGCCGCTCAGGCGGCGCGGACGATACCCTTGTCTTCGAGGTTGCGCACCAGCACGAGCGCCTCGCCGTGCACCACCACGCGGCCGTCGCCGCCGGTGACGACGGTGGCCAGGTTGACCAGGTCCTTGTCCGCCCGCAGCCGGACGATGCGGACGGCGGCCGTCAGCGGCTCGCCCAGCCGGGCCGGCGAGCATAGCCGCAGCGACTGTTTCATCCAGCCGGTGCCGCGCCCCGGCAGCTGGGTGCCGAGCAGGTCCGAGAACATGCCCGCGAGCAGCGGCAAGGGCACGATGGCGCCCTCGAAGCCCCGGTTGCGCGCGAACACCGGGTCCGTGTAGTAGTCGTTCTCGTCATCGGTCAGGGAGACGTAATCGTCGATATCGGCCGCGCCGAAGGTCCGCGCGGCCGCCGCCTCCTGCCCGAGGCTCAGGTGATAGAGCGAGATTTCCCCGCCATCGGCGCCGTGCCCGGCCGTGGCCGGCACCGGCACCGGACGCGGCTGGTCGGCCAGCATGCCGGCGTCGGCATCCACCAGCAGGCGGGCCTCGCCGTGGGCGGTGACGTACTCGGAAGACTCGGTGAAACGCTCCCGCCCGCGCTGCACGCACCGGATCGCCGCATCCAGCGCGATCTGGTGCGGCCCCGGCGCGTCCAGCATGCCCAGCGTCGCCGCCACGCCGTCACCGACATAGGTCGGGCGCGGGAACATCAGCGTCTGCGCCACCGGCAGAACCGGACGCGGATGGCTGCGTTGCATCTGCGCGCACAGCAGCGCGTAGAGGAACATGCCATGCGCGACCGTGGCGCCGAAGTGCGTGGTGCGGGCGAAATCCGGATCGCAATGAATCGGGTTGTCGTCGCGCGAGAGTGCGGCAAAGCGGTCGAAATCCGCCTGGACCAGCACGCGCGGGCGGGAAGCGTTCATCAGTTGGGCACCTCCACGGTTGAGCCGCTGACCAGGATCATATCGCCCACGAGCGGCGTCGCGGTGATGGCCGGCACGTTGGACGGCAGGATCTGCGGCGCCGGAGACGCCGTGCCACCCCGCTTGACCGTCCGCACCACCTGCGACGGCGGCAGCGGCGTGTTGTTGCGCAGGTTGGCGTAGACCGCATCCAGCGCCCGGTTCACGTACACGTGCAGCGGGATGAAATTGTTGGCATAGCCCGGCAGCACGTCGATGAACGCGTCAAAGTGCTGGCCATTTTCCACCTCGATATACGACAGCTTGCTGGCGCTGCCCTCCGTTACCTTGTTGAAGCCCAGGTACGGACGCGAGGTGTGGTTGACCGGCAGCAGGCCATCGCTGCGGCCATGCACGATCATCGCGGGCTTGCCGCGCAGGTTGCCGTTGCGCAGCGTCTGCGAGATGCCGGTCTGCAGCGCCAGTGCCTGGGCCGAGGTACCGGTCAGCAGGTCCCGCAGGCACAGCGCGCCCGGCGTGTTGGCTTCCTGCACGTTGGTGCCCGCCGTGATCGACACAAAGTCGCGCGTCGGACCGCCCACGGCGCTCTCGTTGATCAACGTCACACCGCCGCCCGGCGGCACGCCATTGCCGGTGGAGAACATCACGTTCAGCGTGGCCGGGGCGATCGTCAGCGGCACGATGCCCCCGCCGATTGCCGCATAGCTATAGCCGCAAAGCTTGTCGGTCACGCTGGCGCGCGCATACGCGTTGGCGTAGGTCGCCGAGATCGCACTGGCCACTTCCAGCGACGACAGCGAGGCGTGCAGCACGTCCGATTCCGGCTCCCAGCCGGCCAGATGCAGCTTCGCCAGCGCATCGGCGGACTGCGCCGCGATGGTTCCCCCCGTCACCTTGCCGGCCGAGGCCAGCGCGGCGCAACGGTTGCCGCCTTGTGGCGCCACCCCTGCCGCGAATGGCACCGGTAGCGTCACCTGGCTCGCGCACAGCGACAGCAGGTTGGCCGTCGTGGTGTAGTCGTACAGATGCTTGCCCGACGCCGCCACCTGCACGCCGCCGCGCTTGACCGTGATGCCGGCGGTCGGCGGCAGGTTCACATTGGGTTCGCCCACGGCCACGCCGTCGATCAGGCCCGTGGTGTCCTGCTCCGCGGCGGCGATGGCCGCGCCGCCGCCGTTGGAAACGGCCGAGGCAATCACCAGGATCTTGTCCTTGGTGAGCGATGCCTGCCGCGTGCCGTTGATGCTGGTCGCGCCGAACTTGTCATTGATCGCAAAGATCGCAAACTCGATGGCCTGCAGCGTGTTCTGGCCCCAGTTGGCCTCCGGGTTCTGCTTCGAGTGCGCGTGCTTGAACGCCAGCCGGTGCGGATTGGCCGTGGTGAAATCCGCCAGCGACATAGCGCCCGGCTGCGCGGCGAACTGCGCCAGCTTGCCAGCGGCGCTCCGCGTCTGGCGCGTGCCGTCGATCAGCGGCACGGTATCGGTATCGAGGTCGTGCGGCGCGGCCCCGGTGCCCTTGTCCGTATAGGCCACCGCGCAGCCATGCTTGAGCCCCCATTCGCCCACGGCGATGCCGCCATAGACGCCGCGGGACCCCGACGACGTCGCCGAGATCAGGCAGGGATTGGCCGGATCGAACGAATTCGGGATCTGCGCCATCAGCGTGACGTTCTGCTGGCCGGAGCCATCGTCGGCAAACGCCAGGTACTCCGTGCCCGCGATCTTGCCCTGCCCGGTTGTCACATTGCCCTGCGCGTCCACGTTGGGGCCGTAGAGCGTGCCGTAGCCGCCCAGCGGATTGGTGTCGACGATCGCGCGGTAGTTGTTGTAGATCGCGTAGCGGCGCAGTTCCGCCGCCGTGGGTGCGGCCGGATTGGCCGGCACCGGCGCCGTGGCGCTGCCGATGCCGTCCTTGCCCAGGCCGGCGGTCAGCAGGTCGTCAGACGTGCCGTCGTAGCTCTGGATCTTGACGGTGCCGACCACGAATGCCGGGCTCTTGTTCGGGTTCGATCCGTTGTCGTTGTTGCTGTTGTTGTCGTCGCTGCCGCCGCACGCCGCGGCGAGCAGGGCCGCGGCCGCGGCGGCAATGACGGTGCGGCGCCGATGGCGCCTGGGAACCTGCGGGGTGTGACGGGGTTGCATGACATGTCTCCTGTGGGTACCGCAACAACCATGGATTGCTGATAACGGGATGAGACAAACGAACTGCAACTGCGAACTGCCGAAGGGAAATCGGGATGCTTCGGGTGCTACCGCGTGCCGGCCTGCGCGCGCAGCTTGTGCTTTTCGACCTTGCCGGATGGCGTGCGGGGCAGCGCCGGCAGGAACCGCACGTGGCGCGGCACCTTGTAGCCGGCCAGGTGGGCGCGGCAATGCGCGATGACCGCGTCGGCATCCAGCGTCATGCCGGGCCGGACCACCACCAGCGCCATGCCGACTTCGCCCCAGCGCACGTCCGCCATGCCGATCACGGCGACTTCCGACACCGCCGGCAGCTGGAACAACACGTTTTCCACCTCGGCCGGATAGACGTTCTCGCCGCCGGAGATGTACATGTCCTTGGCGCGGTCGACGATGTAGTAGTCGCCCTCCTCGTCCATGTACGCGATATCGCCCGAATACAGCCAGCCATCGCGGATGGCCGCGGCGGTGGCCTCGGGCAGGTTCCAGTACCCCGGCGTCACGCCCGGGCCCTTGATCAGCAGCTCCCCGCGTTCGCCGGGGCCCACGTCGCGCCCCAGCGGATCGACGATGCGCGTGAGCATCGACCCGACTGGCTTGCCGATGGTGCCGATCTTGCGGCGCGCGGTGGCCTCGTCGGTCACGAAGACGGTGGGGCCGGTCTCGGTCATGCCAAAGCCGAAGCAGATGGTCACGCCCTTGGCCAGGTACATCTCCAGCAGCGGACGCGGCACCGGCGATCCGCCGGCCGCCATGTTGCGGATGCCCGAAAAATCGGTCTGGCCGAAGCCCGGATGCTGGCTCAGGAACAGGTAGATCGCCGGCACCGCGAAGAACATCGTCACGCGGTCTTCCGGGGCCGCGCGGCTGTCGAGCTGGCGCAGCGTCTGGCCGGCGTCGAACTGGCGCAGGATATGGACCGTGCCGCCCGCGTGCAGCACCGGGTTGGCATACAGGTTCAGCCCGCCCGTATGGAAGAACGGCAGTACCGACAGGAAGACGTCGTCGCGGCTCAGGCGGTTGGCCAGCATCGCGTTGACGGCGTTGCAATAGACCATGCCGTAGGTCTGGATCACACCCTTTGGCCGGCCCGTGGTGCCGGACGTGTACAGCAGGTGCCAGACCTCGTGCTCGTCGCGGCACGGCATTTCCATGGCGCGGCCGGAGGAAGCAGCGAGCACCGCCTCGTACTCGGTCCAGCCGGTCGGCACGTCGGCGGATTCGTCATCGGCCAGGTGCAGCACGGCCTTCAGCGGCACGGTGGCCTGGAGCTCGGCGGCCACGCACAGGAAGCCGTCGCCGGCCACCAGCACGTCCGGCGTGCAGTCCTCGAGGATCGGCACCAGTTCCGCAACCGGCAGCCGCCAGTTCAGGCAGACCATGACCATGCCGGCCTTGGCGCAGCCGTACAGCATCTCAAGGTAATCGGAACTGTTGTGGGCCAGCACGGCCACGCGCGCCCCGGACCGGAGCCGCAGGCGGCCCGAGAGGTATTCGGCGAAGCGGCTCGCGCGCTCGTCGAACTGGCGCCAGGTCACGCGGCGGCCACTCTCCACGTCCACCAGCGCCACCTTGTCCGGATGTCGCCGGGCGTTCTTGTGCAGCCAGTCGATCACATACATGGCGCGCGTCCTCCCCTCGTCAGGCGGCGCGTCCGCGCAGGCGGCCCACCACGCCCTGCGGGAAATAGTAAACGCTCAGCACGAACAGCAGGCCCAGCCAGAGCAGCCAGCGGTCCGGGTGCAGCAAGCCTGACACCAGCGGCAGCGCCGCCGTGGACTCGCTGGCCAGCTTCATCACGTCCTGCAGGTAGGTCTGCGCCAGCAGGAACAACACCGTGCCGATCACGGAACCGTACAGCGTGCCCATGCCGCCGATCACAACGATCAGCAGGATGTCCACCATGATCTCGAACGACAGCGAGGTGTCCGGCCCGTTGTAGCGCAGCCAGAGCGCCATCAGTACGCCGGCCGCCGTGGCGAACAGCGCCGACAGCACCGTGGAAACCGTCCGGTAGACGACGGTGCGATAGCCGATGGCCTCCGCCCGGAAATCGTTCTCGCGGATGGCCTGCAGCACGCGGCCAAACGGAGAATTGACGATGCGCAACAGCGCCAGGAACAGGGCCACGGCGCAGAGGAACACCAGGTAATAGGTCACCAGCTTGCCGTTGAGTGGCACGCCGAACCACTCGGCATCGCCCAGACTGAAGCCGGGCGTCAGCACCTCGGGCACCTTGAAGGTCAGGCCGTCTTCGCCGCCGGTCCAGTCGGAGAGCTGCGAGACCAGCGTGGCGAATGCGGTGGCCACGGCCAGCGTGATCATCGCAAAGAAGATCGCCCGCACGCGCAGCGAGAACAATCCCACCAGGAACGCCAGCAAGGCGGAGACCGCCAGCGCGCAGAGCGTGCCGACGGCCAGCGCGCCCCAGCCGGGCGTCATGTTCGACATTGCGATGGCCACGCCATAGCCGCCAATGCCGAAGAACATGGTATGCGCGAACGACACGATGCCCGTGTAGCCCAGCAGCAAGTCGTAGCTGGCCACCAGCACCACGAAGATGCAGATCTTGGCGGCCGTGTTCAGCGCGCGGGCGCCGGGGAACGCAAACGGTGCGCAGGCCAGTGCCAGCAGGACGATGAGCAGCAGCACGGTCAGTACGCGGCTGCGCGGCAAGTCGCCGGAAAGGAGTCGGATCATGACGTGGGCATCCTTCCGTTCAGCGCCGTGCCACCGGGTAGAGGCCTTGCGGCCGCCACAGCAGGATCAGCATCATCAGGCCGATGTTGGAGAAGAGCGCCACCTTGGGCGCCAGGAAGCCGGTGTAGTTGGCCATCAGTCCCACCAGCAACGCGCCGACGAAGCAGCCCGTGGTGGAGCCCAGTCCACCGATGATGATGACGATGAAGATCAGCACGTTGACCTGCGCGCCGATGGCCGCCGTGATGTTCTGCTGATACAAGCCCCAGAGCACCCCGCCCAGGCCGGCCAGCGCGGCGCCCGCCATGAACACGCCGATGAACAGGCGGCGGATCCGGTAGCCGAGCGATTCGACCATCTCGCGGTTTTCCACGCCGGCGCGAATCAGCAAGCCAAGGCGCGTGCGGTTGAGCACCAGCAGCATGGCGACGAAGACCACAAGGCCGATCACCACGGCGATCAGGCGGTATTTCTCGATGGCGGCATCGCCCAGCAGCACGGCGCCGCGGAACGTGGCGGGCGTTTGCAGCGCGATGGTCTCCGGGCCCCAGATCGCCTTGATCAGCTGCTCGGCGATGATCATCCCGCCCATCGTGATCAGGATCTGTTTCAGGTGCTGGCCATAGACCGGGCGGATGAGCACGCGCTCGAAGAACAGGCCGACGGCACCGGCGGCCACCATCGCGGCGACGATGGCCAGCGCGAAGACGGCGAGGTTCAGCATCAGGCTCGGCGCCTCCACCCATGCGCCAAGCGGCAGGAGCACGGAGGCGGCCACGTAGGCGCCCAGCGCGATGAACGCGCCGTGGCCAAAGTTCAGCACATCCATCAGGCCGAACACGAGCGTCAGGCCGGAGGACACCACGAAGATGATCATGCCCATCGCCAGACCGGCAATCGTCAGCGTGAGCCACGTGGACGGACTGCCGACCAGCGGCAGCGCGGCTAGCGCCAGCACGGGCGCCAGCGCCAGCGGAGTCCAGTCGAGGCGGACCCTGGGGAGGTCGGCCGGGGTCGCGGCCGTGGCGGTGGCTGGAGAATTGGCCGGCGAGGCGTCGGAGGCGGTGGTCGTTGTCGTCATGGTCCCTCCCTACTGATGCGCCGCCAGCGACAGGCCCAGCAGCCGCTGCTGCAGCGCCTCGTCCGCGGCCAGGGCCGCCATCGGGCCCGCGTGCATCGTGCGGCCGTCGTCCATCACGACAACGGTATCGCCCACCGCCCGCGCCATCTGGAAGTTCTGCTCCACCAGCAGGATCGATACATCGGTCTGCTTGAGCTCGCGGAAGACGGCAATCATGTTCTGGATGATGGCCGGCGCCAGGCCCTTGGTCGGCTCGTCGACGATCAGCAGCTTGCGCGGCTCGATGATCGCGCGTGCCACCGACAGCATCTGCTTCTGCCCGCCGGACAGCACGCCCGCGCGCTGGTGCCAGAACACCTTCAGCGCCGGAAACATGCGGAACACCCAATCCAGCCGTTGCGCATCGATGGCGCCGGTGCGCGCGGCCAGCCGCATGTTCTCCTCCACGGTCAGGTCAGCAAACACGCTCATGTTCTCCGGCACGTAGGCGATGCCCGCCTGCGCGATGGCCGGCGTGTCGCGGCGCGTGATGTCGGCACCGTCGAACTCGATCTTCCCCGCGCTGGCCCGCCACAGGCCCATGATCGTGCGCAGCGTGGTGGTCTTGCCCGCGCCGTTGCGGCCCAGCAGCATCGTGACGCCGCCGCGCGGCACCTCCAGGTTCACGCCATGCAGGATGTGATACGGGCCGATGTGCGTCTGGACATCGGCGAGTTTCAGGATCGGCGGAGTCGGTGGAATCGACGCCGGCATGGTGTCAGCCATCGACGACCTCCGCTTCCGGCTCCGCCACGCCGAGGTAGGCCTGTTGCACGATCGGCGAGGCGATCACCTCGGCCGGATCGCCGTCGGCCATCAGCGTGCCGTTGTGCAGGACGATGATGCGGTCGGCCAGCGACCGCACCACATCCATCTTGTGTTCCACCAGCAGCACGGTCTTGCTCCGGTCACGCCGGATTTCCTGGATCAGATTCAGGATCACCGGCACTTCGTCCACGCTCATGCCGGCCGTCGGTTCGTCGAACATGAAGACGCGCGGTTGCAGGGCCAGCAGGATGCCCACCTCCAGCTTGCGCTGGTCGCCATGCGGCAGCGCGGCCACGGGCTGGTGGCGCTTGTCGGCCAGCGCCACGCGCGCGAGGCACTCCTCGGCCTCGCGCTGCACGGCGCCGTGGCTGGACCACATCGAAAACAGGTCGATGCCGCGCTGGCGGCGCGCCTGCACGGCCAGCCGCACGTTTTCCAGCACGGACAGGTTCGGAAACAGGCTGGTCAGCTGGAACGCCCGGCCAATGCCGCGACGAGTCTTGTGGGAGACCGGCAGCCGCGTGACATCCTGGCCGTCCAGCAGGATGGTGCCCGACGTCGGTGGCAACTGGCCGGAAATCAGGTTGAAGAAGGTGGTCTTGCCCGCACCGTTCGGGCCGACGATGCATGTCAGCTCGCCCGGCCGGAAAACGCACGACACCGCGTTGACGGCCACATGGCCGCCAAAGCGGATCGTCAGATCGCGGGTTTCGAGCGCCACGTCCGTCACGGCGGCACTCCTGTCAGCGCTTGTTGCGGATCGGCACGTTCATTTCCTCCGGCTTGATCTCGCGGACCAGCTCGGGCACGCCCCATGCAAAGGCCGGATCGACCTTGATCTTGAAGTGATACATCGACTGCAGGGCCTGGTGGTCTTCCTTGCGGAAGGTCATCTTGCCCTTGGGCGTATCGAACGACATGCCTTCCATCGCGGCGATCAGCTTGTCGGAGCCGGTGTCGCCGCTGGTCTTCTTCAGCGCCTCCACCACCGCGATGCCGGACGCCATGCCACCGGCGGTAAAGAAGTCTGGCGGCGCCTTGTACTTGCTGTAGTGGTTGGCCACCAGCCACTCATTGGCCTTGTTCTTCGGAATGCCGAAGTAGTAGTACGTGGCGCCTTCCATGCCCGGGAAATTCTTGTAGCTGGCCATGGCCGGCAGGATGTTCCCGCCGGTGGCGATCTCGATGCCGTAGCGCTTCGGATCCAGGTCGGCAATCTTGAACGGGTTGCCCGCCCCGGCCCAGATGATGAAGATCACCTTGCGGCCCGGCTTGTCCTTGAGCGCGTCGAACAGCCGTTGCGCCCCGGCGGTGAAGTCCGTGGTGTTGGTCGGCAGGTATTCCTCGTGGACGATCTTCGCGTTCTTCAGCGCGCCCTTGAACGCCTTGACGCCATCGCGCCCGAACGCGTAGTCCTGCGCCAGCGTGGCGATCGTCACGCCGGGCTTGTCCAGCGCCACCGCATTGGCGATGGCGTCCTGCGACGAATTGCGGCCGGTGCGGAAGATGTAGCGGTTCCATTTGTCGCCGGTAATTGAATCGGCCACGGCGGGTTCCACCAGCAGCACCTTCTTGTATTCCTCGGCAACCGGCAGCATCGCCAGCGCGGTGCCGGAGGACGTCGGGCCAACGGCGATATCGGCGCGGTCGTCGCTATAGGCCGCCGCCAGCTGGGCCTTGGCCACATCCGGCTTGCCCTGCGTGTCTTTCTCGATCACCACGAGCTTGTTGCCGTTGACGGTCATCGTGCCATTGGTGGCGTAGTCCAGCCCCATCAGCAACCCGATCTGCGTCTGCTTGGCATAGGCTTCCAGCGCGCCAGTCTTGTCGTAGACGTGGGCGATGCGGATGTCCTTGGCCAGTGCGCCGGTGGCTGCCGATGCGGCGGCCACCGCCAGGCCGATCGCGCAGGCGCGTTGCGTGAATGTCATCGGGTGTCTCCTCTCTCTACGTTGTTTTGCTTTTGTATGGGGGTCCGGAAGACGGGGTTGCGGCGCTGGCTACCGCCCCGCCAGCCCGTGTGTGATCAGGTCGAACGCCGAATCCACCACTTTGTCCATCGACGCCGGCCGCTTCCACAACGCGTACCGCATGCCCAGGAAATTGCTGATGCCGATCAGGCACCAGGCGCGCACCTCGGCATCGCCCGGCACGATCTCCCCGGCCTCCTCCGCCTTGGTCAGGCGACGGCTGTAGAGATCGGCGAAGACCTGGAAGTAGCCGATATAGAGCGATTCATCCACGGAGTACGAATCGAGCACGATCCGGTACAGGTTCTTGTGCCGCGCCACGAAGGTCAGGAACGCCCGCAGGCCCAGGCGCTCGGCCTCGATCTGGGTGGCGGCCGGCGCCACGTGCTTGCGCACGTGCGCACGCACCAGTTCCAGCATGTGCTGGACCAGCGCGCGGAACAGTTCTTCCTTGTCCTTGAAATAGAGGTAGAAGGTGCCCATGGCCACCTGCGCCTCCTGCGTGATCTCGGAGATCGAGGCGGCGTGATAGCCCTTTTCGCCGAAGACCTTCTCGGCGGCGCGCAGCAGCGCCTCCCGGGTCTTCTGGCCGCGGGCAGTCTTGGGCGGGGTCAGGCTGGCAATCGCGGTTCCGGACGGGGGCATCGGCTCGGGGCCCTTTCTAGAAACATGACAAGTGATTCATGTTTCATCCTATAAAGGGCCGGACGGCGCTGTCAATTGGTGACTTACCCGTACCTCGCGCGTGCGATGACGATCAGGAGGGGATCAGGAGAGGACCCGGTATGTCCAGATGCCGAGGGCGGTGAGCACCAGCGACCCGCCCAGGTGCAGCGCCACGTGGGCCAGCGCCCAGCGGTAGTCGCCGGCCAGCAGGTTGCCGATGACCTCGCTCGAGAAGGTGGAAAACGTGGTCAGACCGCCCAGGAAGCCAGTTACAGCCAGCAACCGCCACTCCTGTGGCAGCGCGGCGTGCGTGTCGAAGAAGGCCACCGCGAGGCCAATCAGGTAGCCCCCGACCAGGTTGGATGCCAGCGTGCCGTAAGGCAGCGCCGGATTGGCGGCATTCCACAGCACCGAAAATCCCCAGCGCAGCCACGCGCCCACGGCGGCGCCGACGCCGACCGCGACAAACCCCAGCGGACCCATTCAGTCGTCCTTGTTGTTATTTTTCGTCTGCATTAAACGATTCGATGCCCCAGCGCCGCAGCGCCGCATCGTCCGAGACGCGCGCATCGACCCAGCGGGCGCCCTCGGGCGTGGCCTCCTTCTTCCAGAACGGGGCCTCGGACTTCAGGTAATCCATGATGAACTCGCAAGCGGCAAAGGCGTCGCCGCGATGGGCGGACGACACCACCACCAGCACGATCTGGTCCAGCGGCTGCAGCAGGCCGACGCGGTGCACAATGGTCACGCCGAGCAGCGGCCAGCGCTCGCGCGCGGCGGCCTCGATCCGGGCCAGCGCCTTTTCGGTCATGCCGGGATAGTGCTCCAGCTCCATCGTGCTGACGCTGCTGCCGCCGCTGACATCGCGCACCGTGCCGACAAAGCTGGCGACCGCGCCCACGGCGGGATTGCCGGCGCGCAGCGCGGCCACTTCCGCGCCCAGGTCAAAGTCCTCGTGCTGTACGCGCGCGGCCATCTCAGCCTCCGGTCACGGGCGGGAAGAACGCCACCTCGCAGCCATCGGCCAGCGGGGTGTCGGCACGGGCCACGGCATGGTCCACGGCCATGCGCAGCGCGCGGCCCTCGGCCAGCGCCTCGGCCCAGCTGCCGCCACGGGCACGCAGCCAGCCGCGCAGGTCACCGACCGTACGGACGTCGGCAGGGACCTCGGCACGTTCGGCGCCCTGCCCTACCTGCTCACGTACGCTTGCGAAATATCGAAGTTCGAGTTGCATGATGATGTCGCTTGCCTCGCCGGCACTCAGGCCAGCAGGCCGTCAAACGAAATGAACTGGACGATGTCGCCGCGCCGGATCGCCTGGTTCGGAGGATTGTCGATCAGCCCGTCGCCCCAGACCGTGGACGTCAGCACGCCAGAGCTCTGGTTCGGGAACAGATCCAGCCCGCCCGCATCGTTGATGCGCGCACGCAGGAATTCGTTGCGGCGGTCACCCGTCGGCAGGTCGAAATCGGCCCGCAGCGGCAGGCGGCGCGGCGTCACGTCCGCCACGCCCTGCAGGCGCAGCAGGAATGGCCGCACGAACAGCAGGAATGTCACGAAACTGGATACCGGATTACCGGGCAGACCCAGGAAGAAGGCCGGCGCCGCCGTGCCGTTGGCGACTTGCCCGAAGGCCAGTGGCTTGCCCGGCTTGATCGCGATCTGCCACAGGTCAAGCCGCCCTTCGGCGGTGACCGCCGGGCGGATGTGGTCTTCCTCGCCCACCGACACGCCGCCTGACGTGATGATGAGGTCGTTGCCTTCCGCCGCGCGGCGCAGCGTGTCGCGCGTGGCGTCCAGGGTGTCCGGCACGATGCCGAAGTCGCTCACCTCGCAGCCGAGGTTTTCCAGCAGGCCGCGCAACGTGAAACGGTTGGAGTTGTAGATGGCGCCCGGCTTGAGCGGTTCGCCGGGCATAGCGAGTTCGTCGCCGGTGAAGAACACGGCCACCCGCACCCGGCGGATCACGTCGAGCTTCGCCTGCCCAACGGATGCCGCCAGCCCCAGCGCCTGCGGCGTCAGCCGCGTGCCGGCGGGCAGGATCTCGCTGCCGGCCTCGATGTCCTCGCCGGCGCGGCGAATCCATTCGCCCGATGCCGGCACGTGGTTGACGACCACGGCATCCCCGTCCGCCACGCACTGCTCCTGCATGACCACGGCATCGGCGCCGGGAGGAATCAACCCGCCCGTGAAGATGCGTGCGGCAGTGCCGGCGGCCAGCGCGCTGCCCACGTGGCCAGCCGGAATCCGCTGCGACACCGGCAGGCGCGTACCGGGCGCGGGCACGTCGGCGGCGCGCATGACGTAGCCGTCCATCGACGTGTTGTCGGCAGGCGGCACACGCAGCGAACTGGTCACCGGCGCAGCCAGCACGCGGCCGTTGGCTTGCAGCGTGTCGACGGTCTCGGTCTGGGCAATGGGGCGAACCCCGGCCATCAGGGCCTCGAGGGCCTGGGCCATGGTCAGCATCGGGGGACGGTTGGGCGCGGCAGCTTGGGTCATGTGATCGTGGCTGGTAACAGGTTGGCCCCATGAAAAACAGCCCCCGGCGGAACGCCTGGGGGCCGTGGCAGCGGGCCCGGCAAACCCGATTGTAGCGAGTTGACGCCGGACCGGCGGGCAGAAGCGCCGGGCGACCGTGCCCGGCATGACAGGCCCCTGATTACAGGCCCGTGTGACGGGCAATGTACGCCTTGACCGTGTCGGCGCTAGCCGGCATGACCTCGAAGCGCTGTGGCAGCTTTTCGATGCCGTCGAACGCGGCCGGCCGCTCGGGCTCGTGGCCCAGCGCCTCGCGAATCGTGTCGGCGAACTTGGCCGGCAGTGCCGTTTCCAGCACGACCATCGGCACGCCCGCGGACAGGTGCTCGCGCGCCACCTTCACGCCATCGGCGGTATGGGTGTCGATCGTCACGCCATAGCGCTGGTTGACGTCGCGGATCGTGGCCAGGCGGTCGTCATGCGTGCTGCGGCCGGAGACAAAGCCGAACTGGCGGATGCGGTCGAATTCCGGCGTGCCGGCCAGGTCGAAGCCGCCCTGGCCATCCACGTCGCGGAACAGCGCCGTCAGCTTGCCGGCATCCTGGCCCAGCAGATCGAACACGAAGCGCTCGAAGTTGGACGCCTTGGAGATGTCCATGCTCGGGCTCGACGTGTGGTACGTCTGCGCCGAGGTGCGCACGCGGTACGTGCCGGTGCGGAAGAACTCGTCGAGCACGTCGTTCTCGTTGGTGGCCACCACCAGCTTGTCGATCGGCAGGCCCATCATGCGCGCGATGTGCCCGGCGCAGACGTTGCCGAAGTTGCCGGACGGCACGCAGAACGACACCTTCTGGCCGGGGCCATCGGTCGCCAGCAGCCAGCCCTTGAAGTAGTACACCACCTGGGCCACCACGCGCGCCCAATTGATCGAATTGACCGTGCCGATGCGCTGGCGAGCCTTGAACGCGTGATCGTTGGAGACGGCCTTGACGATATCCTGCGCGTCGTCGAAAACGCCTTCGATGGCGATGTTGAAGATGTTCGGGTCCTGCAGGCTGAACATCTGCGCAGTCTGGAACGCGCTCATCTTGCGATGCGGGCTCAGCATGAATACGCGGATGCCTTCCTTGCCGCGCATCGCATATTCGGCCGCGCTGCCGGTGTCGCCCGAGGTGGCACCCAGGATGTTGAGCTTCAGCCCGGCCCGCTTCAACGCGTACTCGAACAGGTTGCCCAGCAACTGCATCGCCATGTCCTTGAAGGCCAGCGTCGGGCCGTTGGACAGGCCCAGCAGTTGCAGCTTCGTACCGCCCTCCTCGCCCAGCGTGCGCAGCGGCGTGATGTCGGCGGTGTTGTCGCCCGTGCGCGCGTTGCAGTACACGTCGGCCGTGTAGGTCTTGCGCGTCAGCGCGCGCAGGTCCTCGGCGGGAATGTCATCGCAGAAGCGCGACAGGATCTCGAACGCAAGGTCCGCGTACGGCAGCTTGCGCCAGGCCTCCAGTTCCTCGGCCGTGATTTGCGGGTACTGCTTCGGCAGGTACAGGCCGCCATCCGGCGCCAGGCCACCCAGCAGGATCTCGGAGAACGATTGCGGCACGTCATGGCCGCGCGTCGACTGGTATTTCATGGATACGGCGTCTTAGTTCAGTTCTTCCATGCGCAGGCGCGTCACGGCGGACAACACGGTCGACAGCGACTCGATGCTGCGGATGGCGGCGTTGACCTGCTTTTCGCGGGTCAGGTGCGTCAGGATGATGATGTCGGTCTGCGGCTCGCCTTCGCGCGATTCCTTCTGCAGCATCGCGTCGATGCTGATGCCGGCTTCGGCCAGGATGCGGGTGATCTCGGCAAGCACGCCGGTCTCGTCGGACACTCGCATGCGCAGGTAGTACGAGCTCGTGACTTCCTCGATCGGCAGCACCGGCACGCTCGACAGCTCGTCCGGCTGGAACGCCAGGTGCGGCACGCGGTGATTCGGGTCCGCGGTGTGCAGGCGGGTCACGTCGACCAGGTCGGCGATCACGGCCGAGGCGGTCGGCTCGGCGCCCGCGCCCTTGCCGTAGTACAGCGTGGCGCCCACGGCATCGGCCTGCACGAGCACGGCGTTCATCGCGCCTTCCACGTTGGCGATCAGGCGCGAGGCCGGCACCAGCGTCGGATGCACGCGCAGCTCCACGCCCTCTTCCCGGCGGCGCGTGATGCCCAGCAGCTTGATGCGATAGCCCAGTTCCTCGGCATACTTGATGTCGATCGCGGACAGGTGCGTGATACCTTCCACGTGCGCGCGGTCGAACTGCACCGGCATGCCGAAGGCGATGGCGCTCATCAGCGTGACCTTGTGCGCGGCGTCGATGCCCTCGATGTCGAACGTCGGGTCGGCTTCGGCATAGCCCAGTTGCTGGGCTTCCTTCAGCACGGTGTCGAAATCCAGACCCTTGTCACGCATCTCCGACAGGATGAAGTTCGTCGTGCCGTTGATGATGCCGGCGATCCACTGGATGCGGTTGGCGGTGAGGCCCTCGCGCAGCGCCTTGATGATGGGGATGCCCCCGGCCACGGCCGCTTCGAAGGCGACGATCACGCCCTTCTTGCGCGCGGCTTCGAAGATCTCGTTGCCGTGCAGGGCCAGCAGCGCCTTGTTGGCGGTGACCACGTGCTTGCCGTTCTCGATCGCCTTGAGCACGAGCTCGCGGGCGATGCCGTAGCCGCCGATCAGTTCCACGACGATGTCGATGTCCGGACGCGTCACCACCTCGTTCGCATCGCTGACCACATCCACGGTGCCACCGGTCAGCTCGCGGGCGCGCTCGGTGTTGAGGTCGGCGACCACCGCAATCTCAATGCCGCGGCCTGCACGACGACGAATTTCTTCCTGATTGCGCTTTAGCACGTTGAACGTGCCGCTACCGACGGTACCGATGCCGAGAAGGCCGACTTTGATGGGATTCATGGACGTCTGACTCTGGGTTGCTTGATGCGGGAAATGGGGCGCCCCGGCGGCCTAGGCCGTGCCGTGACGTTTGCGATAGGTTTCCAGGAAGCGGCCCACGCGGCCAATCGCCTCGCGCAGGTCTTCCTCGTGCGGCAGGAACACGATCCGGAAGTGGTCCGGCGCGCCCCAGTTGAAGCCGGTGCCCTGCACCAGCAGCACCTTCGATTCCTGCAGCAGTTCGTAGATGAATTCCTGGTCGTCCTGGATGGGATACATCGACAGGTCGAGCTTGGGGAACAGGTACAGCGCCGCCTTGGGCTTGACGCAGGTGACGCCGGGGATCTTCGTGATCAGCTCGTAGGCCAGGTCGCGCTGGCGACGCAGGCGGCCACCTTCGCCCACGAGGTCGTTGATGCTCTGGTAGCCGCCCAGCGCGGTCTGGATGGCCCACTGGCCCGGCACGTTGGCGCACAGGCGCATCGAGGACAGCATGTTCAGGCCCTCGATATAGTCCTGCGCGGGACGCTTGTCGCCCGACACCACCATCCAGCCGGCGCGGTAGCCGCACGAGCGGTAGTTCTTGGACAGCCCGTTGAAGGTCACCGTCAGCACGTCGGTGGACAGCGAACCGATCGACGTGTGCGTGTGGCCGTCGTACAGCACCTTGTCATAGATCTCGTCGGCAAAGATGATCAGGCCGTGCTCGCGCGCAATGACGACGATCTCTTCCAGCAACGCATCCGAATACAGCGCCCCGGTGGGGTTGTTCGGATTGATGATGACGATGGCCTTGGTGTTCGGCGTGATCTTGCGGCGGATGTCTTCGAGGTCCGGCATCCACTCGTTGGCCTCGTCGCAGACATAGTGCACGGGGGTGCCGCCGGAGAGGCTCACGGCGGCCGTCCACAGCGGATAGTCCGGGGCCGGCACCAGCACCTCGTCGCCACCGTTGAGCAGCGCGTTCATCGCCATCACGATCAGCTCGGACGCGCCGTTGCCGACGTAGATGTCATCCAGCCCCACGCCCTGGATCTTCTTTTCCTGGGTGTAGTGCATGATCGCCTTGCGCGCGGCGAAAATGCCCTTGGAGTCCGAGTAGCCCGCCGAGTTGGGCAGGTTGCGCATCATGTCCTGCTGGATCTCTTCCGGGGCGTCGAATCCGAACACGGCCAGATTGCCGATGTTCAGCTTGATGATCTTGTGCCCTTCCTCTTCCATCTGCTTGGCCTTTTCCAGCACCGGGCCGCGGATGTCATAGCAAACGTTCTGAAGCTTGTTGGATTTCTGGATGGGTTTCACGATGCGGATGTCAGGGCAGGCTGGCCAGTCTGGCGTGGCAGCGGTCTTGGGAATCTTCTGGAATGTCCTGGGCGTCAGGCGGCGCGTCCGCTGCAATGCAACGCGAACGTGGCAGACAGGGAGGCAAAAGCTATAATTTATCGGATTATGACAGACTTCGGCATGGATTCTTGCATTGCAGCGACCGATTCGGACGGCGCGCGCACGATCCTGCCACCAACCCGTCGCCAGCCCCCGCTGCGGCCCCTCCCGCAGCCGGGATGGCACGCATGGCCCGGCCCGGCGGCACAGAGGTCCCTCCCTTGAGACTCCACGCCGACAAACCCCAGAATCTGAATACCGTGACCTCCTATGGTCCGGGCTATATCGAAATCAACCTGGTCCGCCACGACCAGTCCGTCCTGGTCATGCCGGAGGGCGAGATCGAGCCGTGGCCCGTCAGCCGCTTTGAAGACCTGGAACCAGCCCACTTCGAGGCGCTGCTGGAAAAAGGCCCCGAAGTCGTGCTGCTGGGCACCGGCGACCGCCTGCGCTTCCCGCACCCCCGCCTGACCGCCGCGCTCTCCCGCCGTCACATCGGCGTGGACGCCATGGACTTGCAGGCCGCATGCCGCACCTACAATATCCTGATGGCCGAAGGCCGCAAGGTGGCCGCCGTGCTGCTGGTGGAGCCCGCCGCCGGCTGAGCCCCGGCCTGCCGAACATATCGTCCGGAAATTTGCCAAGTTGAGCCGGCGCCACGCTTGAAGTCCTGCGGACTGCCCCAATCTGCACCCGCCATGGCACAAGCCCAGTGCAAAAAGGGCCGCCGTCACCGATGATGCACCGCCATCCAGGAGAGCCACCAGCATGACCGTCAGTCTCAACAAGGCCGTCCCCGACTTCCAGGCCCCCGCTACCGGCGGGGACTTCCGGCTTGCCACCCAGCATGGCAAGACCGTGGTGCTGTACTTCTACCCGAAGGACAACACGCCGGGTTGCACCACCGAGGCCATGAACTTCCGCGACGAGTACGCGGCCTTCGAGAAGGCCGGCGCCGCGGTGTTTGGCATCTCGCGTGACAGCATGAAGTCGCACGAGAACTTCAAGGCCAAGCTGGAGCTGCCATTCGAACTGATTTCCGATGGCGACGAGGCCATCTGCAATCTGTTCGATGTCATCAAGATGAAAAAGATGTATGGCAAGGAGGTCCGCGGGATCGAGCGCAGCACATTCATCCTCGACAGCAAGGGCATCCTGCGACACGAGATGCGCGGCATCAAGGTACCGAATCACGTCGACGAGGTGCTGGAGATCGTCAAGGGGATGTAGTCCGGCCGGCCGCCGGTGCAGTGACGAGACAGAGACGCAACACTGGCTCGATCGTCTGTCCGGCAACCAATTGCCAAACGGAAATCGTTCGGATACATTGGGCCGTAATGCGTTCAGATCCCAGTTGCCACGCTGCTGTACCGTACCGGCCCAGGCGCCTCAGTCCCCGGGCTGGTAGCGGACCTGCCGCGTCTCGGGTCTGCGAAAGAGCCGCCACACCTGTACACCAGGCATGGCGGCTTTTTTGTTTGTGCGCTCCCGCTTCACCCACTTCCCGTCGTACCCGTGTTGTCAGCTTGTCCGCACCGGTCGCCGCGCGCATGCCCGTCGGCCCCGGTCGCCATCGTTCCGTCGTGGTTGCGGAGCGAGGCACGGACGTTTTCGCCCCCCGTTCGTCCCACTGAAAGGAAAGCCAAGCATGCCGCTGCCTACCATGCCCGCCAAGCCTGCCCAACTGCTGGACCCGAGCGAATTCGCCCCGGTCACACTGCCCAAGGCCAATGCCGCGCAGGGTAAGAAACCTGTGCCGGTCCTCGAGCGTGTGGCATTGCTCGAGACCGGCGACACCCAGACGCCCGCCACCCGAGCGCGCGCAGGCAGCTCAACCCGGGCCAAGACCACCGACGCCCCGGCCCCCGCCACCACGCCGGCGGCCTCTCCGTCCGTCAGCCTGGTCAAGCCGGCCGCCGGCCCGACCCGCCGTGCCCGCAAGACCGAAGGCCCGAGCAAGCTGTTCGTGCTCGACACCAACGTGCTGATGCACGATCCGAGCTCGTTGTTCCGCTTCGAAGAGCACGACATCTATCTGCCGATGATGACGCTCGAGGAACTGGACAACCACAAGAAGGGCATGAGCGAAGTCGCGCGCAATGCCCGCATGGTCAGCCGCACACTGGATTCCCTGGTGGGTGGCACCGACGGCGTGCTCGACGAAGGCCTGCCGCTGGCCAAGCTGGGCAACCGCGACGCACAGGGCAAGCTGTTCTTCCAGACCCGCCTGAACGACATCAAGCTGCCCGAGGGCCTGCCCCAGGGCAAGGCCGACAACCAGATCCTGGGCGTGGTGAGCGCCCTGCAGCAGCAGTACCCGGAGCGCCAGGTCGTGCTGGTGTCGAAAGACATCAACATGCGCATCAAGGCCCGTGCGCTGGGCCTGCCCGCGGAAGACTATTTCAACGACCAGGTCCTGGAAGACAAGGACCTGCTCTACGCAGGCGTGATGCAGCTGCCCAACGACTTCTGGGCCAAGCACGGCAAGGGCGTGGAAAGCTGGCAGGATCCCAAGTCCGGCGCGATGTTCTATCGCCTGACCGGCCCGCTGGTGCCGTCGTTCCTCGTCAACCAGTTCGTCTACCTGGAGCCGATGGATGGCAGCCTGCCGCTCTACGCGCAGGTCAAGGAGATCAACGGCAAGACGGCTCTGCTGCAGACGCTGAAGGACTACACCCACAACAAGAACAATGTGTGGAGTGTGGTCGCCCGCAACCGCGAGCAGAACTTCGCGTTGAACCTGCTGATGAGCCCGGACATCGATTTCGTCACCCTGCTCGGCCAGGCGGGTACCGGCAAGACGCTGCTGGCGCTGGCATCCGGCCTGGAACAGGTACTGGACCAGAAGCTGTACAACGAGATCATCGTCACCCGCGCCACGGTGCCGGTCGGCGAGGACATCGGCTTCCTGCCCGGTACGGAGGAAGAGAAGATGCAGCCGTGGATGGGCGCGTTCGACGATAACCTCGAGGTACTGCAGAAGAGCGACGACAGTGCCGGCGAATGGGGTCGCGCGGCGACGCAGGAACTGATCCGCTCGCGCATCAAGGTCAAGAGCATGAACTTCATGCGCGGACGAACCTTCGTGAACAAGTTCGTGATCATCGACGAAGCGCAAAACCTGACGCCGAAGCAGATGAAAACGCTGGTCACGCGAGCCGGCCCCGGCACCAAGATCGTCTGCCTGGGCAATATCGCGCAGATCGACACGCCGTACCTGACCGAGGGTTCGTCGGGCCTGACCTACGTGGTGGACCGGTTCAAGGGCTGGAGCCACAGTGGCCATGTCACGCTGGCCCGTGGCGAACGCTCCCGACTGGCCGACCACGCCGCCGACGTTCTTTGATGTCGCCCGCCCTTCGGGGCGGGTCTTCGTCTCCCTTTTATCCTGGCACGCACCCCGGCATACGGGCGTGCGCTCGCCGCATGCCGTCCGCCTGGCGCGTCAGGCATTTGCTGACAGCCAACGCAATGCGGTACGGCTATGATGCCTGGATGTTCATGCCGATACGGAGGCGTCGATGAACAAGCAACAGCCATTCAACCACTATCTGTCCGGCAACCGGACCCTGTTTTCGCGCAATGCCCGCCCGGCACGGCGCCGCCGCATGCTCGTGGCGACGCTGATCTGCGCCACGGTGGTCATCGCCGCAGCCTGGCGCCCGGCGCGCGCCGCCGACGAGATGGTGATCCGTACCATGGGCCCCGTCAGCTATGTCTGTGGCGGTGTAGCCGAGGACGAGCGCGCCAGCCTGGCGGAGCAGGAGAAGAATTTCAACATGGGCATACTCTTTACGCAGGGTGCCAATGGAGAATACCTGTCCGAAGTTGACGTAAAACTGACCATGGACGGCCAAACTGTGGCTAGTTTCAAGACAGGCGGCCCTCGCTGCCTCATACGTGCGCCCGAAGGCAGCTACAATATCGAAGCCACTTACAAGGGTCAGCCCAAGTCCATCAAGATCAGCACCGGCACACGCAACGCGCAGCTTCGCTGGTGAACGTTCCGATCCAATGAGGACGGACGCATGGCCCGGCAACCCGAACGACAAGAAGGATGCCGCAGCGCCCGCTCCATTGCCACTGCCCGTCAACGCTGACGAGCCACACTGACGACCGCCCGCAGGCTGCATCCGGGCGGTCTTCCCGTTTTTCTCCGATTGCGTCTATCGTCGTGTGCACGGCTGCCTTGCTGCTGGCTGCGTGTGCGGGCTCGCCGCCGGCTCGCCAGACGTCGGCGCTACCGCGCACCCCGGGCAAGCCAATGATCGACCCGAGCGCCGGGCTGGAAGAGATCTCGATCCAGGCAATGTCGCTGGTCGGCACGCCCTATCGCTACGGCGGCAATACGCCGGATTCCGGTTTCGATTGCAGCGGCCTGGTTCGCTACGTCGTGCAGCGTGCGGCCAACGTGAATTTGCCGCGCACTACCGAGCAGATGGGGCAGCGCGGCAACGCGCTGGACCGCAGCGACGTCGCCTCGGGCGATCTGGTGTTTTTCAACACCACCGGGCGCGCCAATTCGCACGTCGGCATCTACGTCGGCCAAAACCGCTTTGTCCATGCACCGGCCACGGGCGGTACCGTGCGGCTGGAGGACATGGGCAAGTCCTACTGGGCAACACGCTACAACGGCGCGCGCCGCGTGGTGACAGCGACCAACCTGCCGATGAGCCCGGCCCCGCCTCCCGCACCGGCACCCGTCACTCCGGCTCCGGTCGACGACGACCCAATCGCAGCGTTCGCGAACCAATAAAAAAGCCAGGCACGAAGCCTGGCTTTTTTGCATCTGCGATACCGATCAGAGGATTTGCCGCCCGATCCACCATGCGATGGCGGCCATGAAGGCTGACGCCGGAATCGTCAGCACCCAGGCCCAGACGATGTTGCCCGCCACACCCCAACGCACGGCCGACATCTTCTGCGCCGAACCGACGCCGACGATCGCACCGGTAATGGTGTGCGTGGTCGACACCGGCACACCCAATGCCGACGCAATGAACAGCGTCATCGCGCCCCCCGTTTCCGCGCAGAATCCTCCCACGGGCTTCAGCTTGGTGATCTTCTGGCCCATCGTCCGCACGATGCGCCAGCCGCCAAACAGCGTGCCCATGCCGATCGCCACGTAGCAACTGACGATCACCCACACCGGCGGCTCTCCGCCGCTCGCCACGTGGCCGCTGGCAATCAGCAGCATCCAGATGATGCCAATGGTCTTCTGCGCGTCATTGCCGCCGTGGCCCAGGCTGTACAGCGAAGCCGAAATGAGCTGCAGGCGGCGGAACCAGCGATCCACGCGCGACGGCGGCGTACGGAAGAACGTCCAGCCGACGATCACCATCATCAGCGAACCGAGAATGAAACCCAGCAGCGGCGAGATCAGGATGAAGGCAACGGTCTTGATCAGGCCGTTGCCCACCAGTGCACCCGTGCCGGCCTTGGCCACGGCGGCACCCACCAGGCCACCAATCAGTGCGTGCGACGATGACGACGGGATGCCGTAGAACCAGGTGATGACGTTCCAGACAATCGCCCCGACCAGCGCGCCGAAGATGACGTAGTGGTCAACGATATGGACATCGATGGTGCCGGTGCCGACGGTGGCGGCCACTTTCAGGTGAAAGATGAAGATGGCGATCACGTTGCACATGGCGGCCATCGCCACTGCGTGGTGCGGCTTTAGCACGCCCGTGGACACCACCGTGGCAATCGAATTGGCCGCGTCGTGGAAGCCGTTCATGAAATCGAACAGCAACGCGAGCGCGACCAACAGGCCGATCACCCACAAGCTCATTTGAATGGTCTGCATGCAGTGCGCGCCTCAGGCGTTTTCCAGGACGATGCCTTCGATGATGTTGGCCACGTCCTCGCACTTGTCGGTAATGGTCTCGAGCTGCTCGTAGATCGCCTTCAGCTTGATCAGGCGCTTGACGTCCGTTTCCTCGCGGAACAGCTTGGACATTGCCGAGCGCATCACGCGGTCGGCCTCGGACTCGAGCTGGTCGATCTGCTGGGCGGTCTTCAGGATGGTGCTGGCGTTGCTCATGTCCTCCAGCAGCGCCACGGCGATCTTGACCTGGTCGCAGCACTGCACGCAGATCGTGGCCAGGCGGCGGGCCTCATCGGTCAGGCTGGTCACGTCGTACAGCGAGATCGTCTCTGCCACATCTTCCATCAGGTCCAGGATGTCATCCATGGTCGTGATGAGCTTGTGGATCTCGTCGCGGTCCAGGGGCGTGATGAAAGTCTTGTGCAGCAGGTCGATCGTGTCGTGCGTGATGCGATCGGCCTTCTTTTCCGTGGCCTGGACCCGGCGGGCGTGGGCCTCGGCGTTGGGCAGGTCGTTGACGAGGGCTTCCAGCTCATGGGCGGCGGTAACGGCGCAGTCCGCGTGCTGGTTGAAATATTCGAAGAACTTGCCCTCGGTGGGCATGAATCGGCCGAACATGAATGTCCTTGTGGAGCACGGATCGCGCGCTCGGTTGTGTTGCAGGATGGTGCAGGTGCAGATTGCATGACAGCCGCTCCAGGCGGCTGTCATCAAAGCGCAATATTTTACAGGGTTGTTCCCCGCTCTGCCCCGTAAATTGTGGCAAACCCCCGCAACTTGCCGGGATACCACACTTGCCGGCGCGGGCCGCCGCCGGCCACGGGCGAGTACGGCTCAGGTGTCGTTGTCGAAGAAGGCGGGACCGCCGCTGAAGTTGTCAAACTTCGTGAACTGACCCAGGAATGTCAGACGAACGGTGCCGATCGGGCCGTTACGCTGCTTGCCGATAATGATTTCCGCCGTGCCCTTGTCCTGGGAATCAGGGTTGTAGACCTCGTCCCGGTAAATGAACAGGATCACGTCGGCATCCTGTTCGATAGCGCCGGATTCGCGCAAATCGGACATCACGGGACGCTTGTTGGGGCGCTGCTCCAGACTTCGGTTCAACTGCGACAGCGCGATGACAGGACAGTTGAGTTCCTTGGCCAGGCCCTTCAGTGAACGCGAGATTTCGGAGATTTCGGTGGCCCGGTTCTCACCGCCACCGGAACCCGACATCAGCTGCAGGTAGTCGATGATAATCAGGCCGAGCTGCCCACATTGCCGCGCAAGGCGGCGCGAACGCGCACGCAACTCCATTGGGTTCAGCGCCGGCGTCTCGTCGATGAATAACTGGGCATCGTTCATGCGCTGGATGGAGTGCGTCAGGCGCGGCCAATCCTCGTCCAGCAGACGACCGGTTCGCAGCCGATGCTGGTCCAGCCGGCCCACGGAGCCGAGCATACGCATGGCCAGCTGCACGCCTGCCATTTCCATGGAGAACACCGCTACGGGCAGGCCCTGCTCCACCGCCACGTGTTCGCCAATGTTCAGCGAGAACGCCGTCTTACCCATGGAGGGACGGCCTGCCACGATGACCAAGTCGCCCGGCTGCATGCCGCTGGTCATGCGGTCCAGGTCAATAAAGCCTGTCGGCACACCCGTCACGTCGCTGCTGTTGTCGCGGTGGTACAGCTCGTCGATCCGCTCCACCACCTGCGTCAGCAGCGGCTGGATTTCCTGGAAGCCCTTCTGGCCGCGCGAACCCTCTTCGGCAATCGCGAACACTTTGGATTCGGCTTCATCGAGCAGCTCGCGGACCTCGCGACCCTTGGGCGCAAACGCTGCCGAGGCGATGTCATCCGCCACGGTCACGAGTTTGCGCAGTACGGAGCGCTCACGCACGATCTCCGCATAGCGGCGGATATTGGCCGCGCTAGGCGTGTTCTGCGCCAGCGAATTCAGGTACGCCAGGCCGCCCACCTCCTCGGCCTTGCCGGCGACCTGCAGCATCTCGTAAACCGTAATCACGTCCGCCGGCTTGGTGGCGGAGATCAGACGGGCGATACTCTGGAAGATCAACCTGTGATCAAAGCGGTAGAAGTCCGCTTCGGAGAGGAAGTCGGCAATACGGTCCCAGGCGGCATTGTCCAGCAGCAGGCCACCGAGTACCGATTGCTCGGCCTCGATGGAGTGCGGGGGAACCTTGAGACTGTCTAGTTGGGGATCGGCGGCAGGCGCGTTCATGGGGGGGAATTATAGCGGCGGTGGACGCCGCGCAAACAAAAAAGGCAGGAGCGCAGCTCCTGCCTTTCTGTGCGTCGAATGCCGCCGACCCGGAGATCGGCGTATCGATGCGGCGTACGACTTAGACGTGCTCGCCCAGGACGGACACGGTCACGTCCACCACCACGTCGGTGTGCAGCGCGACGCTGACCGGGTGGTCGCCAACGACCTTCAGCGGGCCGTTCGGCAGACGCACTTGCGCCTTTTCCACCTTGAAGCCTTGGGTGCCCAGGGCTTCGGCGATGTCGGCGTTGGTCACCGAACCGAACAGACGACCGTCCACACCCGACTTCTGGGTGATCTGGACGGTCAGGCCGTTCAGCTTCTCGCCTTCGCCTTGCGCGGCGGCCAGCTTCTCGGCGGCGGCCTTTTCCAGCTCGGCGCGCTTCACTTCGAATTCGGCGATCGCGGTTTGGGTGGCGCGGCGGGCCTTCTTGGTCGGGATCAGGAAGTTACGTGCGTAACCGTCCTTCACGCGAACGATGTCACCCAGGCTACCCAGGTTGATGACTTTTTCCAGCAGAATGACTTGCATCGTGTATTTCTCCTTGCGGTCCTGGGACTATCAGTTCTTGTGCAGGTCGGTGTACGGCATCAGCGCCAGGAAGCGGGCGCGTTTGATAGCCGTATCCAGCTGACGCTGATAGTGAGCCTTGGTACCGGTCAGGCGGGCCGGCGTGATCTTGCCGTTGTCGCCGATGAAGTCCTTCAGGGTGTCCAGATCCTTGTAGTCGATCTGTTCCACACCAGCCACGGTGAAGCGGCAGAAGCGCTTGCGCTTGAACAGCGGATTCTGTTGCTGGAAGCGCTTCTTGTTCTTGTTGTCACGTTTGACGAATGCCATGATTCAATCCTTTACGAATGCTTTACATCCAGTGATGTGAAAGACCAGAGTCTTGCTGTTGCGGTGCTTGCGGGCCAGGAATCCTTCGCAGTCGAGCAACGTGCCGAGCGGTAACCGCTCAAGCCGCTGACCGACGGGGCCGATCCCCATGGCCGCAATGGCAAATTCCACCTGCCGGGGCGTTTCCGCCTCCAGCGTCTCGCCGGCATGCTGCAGGATGCAGTTGACGACGGGCACGCCGGCCGGGGTGTAGCGCAGCGCATCGCGTTCGACGAGGGTGGCGGCTAGCCGGAGCTGGTTCACCGCGAATTTCCCTGGATCTCGCTTGCCTGTTCGCTGTCTTGCCTGCCGTGATCAGGGTTACCTGCCACGACCTGCACCGCAGTCCGCACTCAGGCGGCCTGGCCTTCCGTGGTCGTTTGCGCGGCCTTGCGGGCTTCTTCGCGCTGCACTTCCTTCATCATCGGCGAAGGAGCGGTTTCAGCCTTCTTGGTCTGAACGATCAGGTGACGCAGCACGGCATCGTTGAACTTGAAGGCGTGCTCGAGTTCAGCCAGGGTTTCCTTGCCGCATTCGATGTTCAGGCAAACGTAGTGAGCCTTGGCCAGCTTCTGGATCATGTAGGCCATCTGACGGCGGCCCCAGTCTTCCACGCGGTGAACCTGGCCGTTTTGCGACGTGACGAGCTGCTTGTAACGCTCGATCATCGCCGGCACTTGTTCGCTCTGGTCCGGATGGACGATGAATACGATTTCGTAATGACGCATTGACGCTCCTTTTGGGATGAGCCACCCGGGCGTCACAGTCCGGTGTGGCAAGGTTGGATAGCCTGCGAGTATAGCCCGACTATTGACAACCACGCAAGCCGGGCCCTCGGCCTACCCCACTGGCACACCAGCGGGAATCCATCAGTATTGTCTGAAAATCGCCTGCAAGCGGGCGACATCCGTGCCAAGCGACGGCTCGCCGGCCAAGGCCAGCAGCAAAAGCACCCGCGCCTTGAATGGATTGAGGTCCGCGGCAGAGGCAAGCTGGCCCGCCTCCAGACGAGCTTGCGCAGGAATCGCCACATGACCGGCGCCGGTCCTGGAACTCCTCACTACAGCCACGCCGGCGCTGGCCGCATCCGCTAGCGCCGCCGACAGGGTTTCATGGACGGACCCGTTCCCCGCTGCAGCCACCACCAAACCCTTGACGCCCGCTCCCACCATCGCATCGATAGCCACCCTGCCCGGCTGCGCATAACTGGCAATGATCTCAACGAGCGGCCAGCGCGCTGGCACCGCTAACGGCGACGCACCCAGGAACTGCGGTACGCGAACGAACCGGACGAAGTCATCCTGCACGAACCCCAGTGGTCCCGCGACAGGCGACACAAAGGCATTCACGGCCGAAGTATGGGCCTTGGTGACATCGCGCGCCGCATGGATCTCCTGATTGAGCACGACCAGCACGCCTTTTCCGCGCGCATTGGGGCTGGCGGCCACACGCACCGCATCAAGCAAATTCAAAGGGCCATCGGCGGACAGCGAAGTCGACGGGCGCATGGCAGCGGTCATTACCACCGGCACGGGACATGCCTGCGTCAGATGAAGGAACATGGCCGTTTCCTCCAGCGTATCGGTGCCGTGCGTGATGACGATGCCAGCCACATCCGGCTGCGCCGACCAGTGCGTCACACGCCGGGCAAGCGTCGCCCACAGGTCGAACGACATGTCCTTGCTGTCCACCTGCGCCACTTGCTCGGCTTCGATGCGCGCGACATCTGCCAGTGCGGGCACGGCCTGGACCAGCGCGGAGACGGGAACGGTAGCAGCCTGATACTGCGCACTGCTGGCTGGGTTGCCGGAAGAACCGGCGATGGTGCCGCCGGTAGCGAGCACAACAATGCGGGGCAGGGATGCGGACATATATAGGGGGACGTCGGATCGGATCAGTCGATGCGCGCCGATTGTAACTGCCGCGCCGCCTGCGCTGACCCATGGCAAACCCGCGGCAAAGACGTGGCGAAACCGCGATGTCGAGTCCCCGCCTCTCAAATTGTGCTTGCACTTCACTCGATACTGTATAAAATCACAGCATACTGTTTAAACATACAGTGCTTCGGCACGAGAGACCGGCGACCCATGGCGACCCTGACACCCCGGCAGCAGCAGATCTTCGACCTGATCCGCAACGCGATCCGAAGCACCGGCTTTCCCCCCACGCGCGCCGAGATCGCCGCTGAATTCGGCTTCTCCTCGCCTAATTCGGCGGAGGAGCATCTGCGTGCGCTGGCACGCAAGGGTGTGATCGAACTCACACCTGGCGCGTCGCGCGGCATCCGCCTCAAGGTAGCCCGCAGCGATTCAGAATTATCGGACCAGTTTTCGCTGCCGATGGCCGGCGTACTGCAATTGACGCTACCGCTGGTGGGCCGTGTTGCTGCCGGCAGCCCGATACTGGCTGCAGAGCATATCGATCGCCAATACCACGTGGACGCGTCCGTGTTTGACGAGCGTCCCGACTACTTGCTGCGCGTACGCGGCCTGAGCATGCGCGATGCAGGCATTCTGGATGGCGACCTGCTGGCAGTGAAGAAAGCCAGCGAAGCACCGAATGGCAAAATCGTCGTGGCGCGGCTTGGCGACGACGTCACCGTCAAACGCTTGAAAAAACGGGGCGACACCATCGAATTGATCGCCGAAAACCCTGATTTTGCCAACATCGTGGTGCAGGCCGGCCGCGAGGAATTTTCCCTGGAAGGCATTGCCGTGGGGCTGATCCGCTCTTCAGGCTTCTGACTTCCCAGACTCTGGCAGGCGTCCGCCTGTCCTAGTCACCCGCTTTGCTTTGCCAACGCCGCCCCGTTCTTTTCGAACGACGGGCGCGGAGCCCTGCTGTCGCAAATCACGAGGTGTTGCCATGCTGCCAGTCAACCACATTGCTTCCCGGCGCCCAGTCAAGCCGGTGCCGTTCCGGCAAACCAAGGGCGTTCGCGTCTACCAGGGCGCGCAGCGTCGTACGATGGTCGGCAGCATGGCAGCCATCTGCCGAATGCTCGAGCTAGCGGATTCCCCCGCGAAGCTAGCCGTCTGAGCCACCGCCTACCGCCTCTCGACAGCACTTCAAAAACGCTGCAGTCGTGCACTCTTCACGCGTTTGCAAGAAGCGCAGTTGTGCGCTCATAAGGCGTGAATAGGTACTCTTCAGACCTGGAGGGGGCTGCTCAAACTCATTTGCGCGCTATCGAATCACTGGCGCACACGTGCCGCAGCGCAAGACCGGACTTGTTGCCCCGCGAGTGCCGGTTTTTTTGGCGCAGATGCATGGGCGCGCAACTTTGAATCGGGAGTCAATGCTTTTATCACGCTCGAGATCAGGATCGACGTGATGCATGCGAGCGCAAGACATGCGGCGCGATTTGGCCGATGCGCGGAATATGGAGCAGAAAGCAAAACAGCGCATCCGAAGATGCGCTGTTTCAGGAATTCTTGGGGTGGCTGATGGGACTCGAACCCACGACGACAGGAATCACAATCCTGGACTCTACCAACTGAGCTACAGCCACCGTAGAGATTTTTGCTAACCGGCTGGGCCGATCAACGAAAAACAAGATTCTACAAGGCTTTTGGGGAGATGGCTAGTATCCCGCACAAAAAAATCTGAAGTTTCCTGCATCATCGCTTGCCCTGCCACTTCGCTTCCAGCAGCACCGCCTCCTTGATCGCAGCGACGGTCGCTGCCTCTGTGGGAAACAGCCCGAGCAAGCGCTTGGATTTTCCGTTCAAAACTTCCCGCTGCAACGCCTTGCCCGCTTCGATGGACGTGCCAGGATGCCAGCAATATCGTGCTGTCCACTTGCCATCCTGCAGCCGTTCAGCCACCCAGATCAGACGGAAGTCTTCAAAGACCTCGCCGAACTGTTCTTCCGCTTCCATTTCCTACACCTCCAGGGCTTGCTTCCGATCCCCTTCGCGACGGCCATGTTCCCCTCTGAAACCGCGCTACTGCTGACCGGCCAGCCCAATTGCTTTTTATTCCCCACTGGAACCCATAGACGGAATAGGTTCACTCCCACATGCCGACTGTAGCGGCATGGCGGCGATCGTAGCATGACGTTGACGCCGCATGACAGTCGCCGCAGGCCGCCTCCAAGTCAACGTGGAACAGCCCGCAAGAATGACTACCCGTGAAACGCCAACGAGTGGCCATTTCATGGCGATGGCAGACAGTCCCTACCAATGCAGGGTTCAACGCCTGAGCCGTGATGTTAGATACTCTTCCAAGAGGGACATTGACCCCCCTCGACATTCCCGTCAGGCGACCTTGGATACAAGTGTCGCCTGTTTTTTTTGGGCTGCAGGGTTTTAATTTTTTGACACCGCAGATCACCTGAAATGGTTCGCAACTTCTGTGATCTATTATTTCGGCACAAGAGATGGGGAATAAGCGCGGCACCGGAATGCGGGAAGACTGCCTCAAAAGCGCAAAAAAAAGAGCCCGCCAAAGCGGACTCTTAAATTAGCGATCTCAATGCCCTGAAGGCCATCTCAATGTAGGTGCCTTTTGCACGACGCACTATCCGGGCAAACCCAAATCTCGCCCGGATCGGATCATCGGCGCGATGAAAAAAACAGCCCGCACAAGGCGGGCTGAATAATCAGTTGAAGAAAGCCCTGTATTCGAGGGCAGGCACAGTGTAAGAACTTGCATCGCTTTAAGCGACTTAGGGGAATCCCTTTACTGGTGCGGGTTTCCGGCAGTCAGGCTGCCGGATAAGCCGCAGCGGTGTCGTTTGCGCCCATGAGGCATAGAACGACCGTTCGCTTTTAGAGTTTTCCTTCGAATTCCAGGGAAAACTTCCCAGCATCAAGGAGCTCAGGCGGCCTCCAACAACCCAGGTCGCAGATGTCCACGCGCCTCCTCGAACAACGTGGCAACGTCCGCGCGCGTGCGCACACCATGCATGCGACGCGCATCTGACAGCACACGTCGCCATCCCCGCCCGCCATGTACGCCACGATGCAGTCCAAGCATATGACGCGTCGCGGCGCCCATATAGCCGCCCCGCTCCACCAGCGCACCGATATATTCCTGCATGGCTAGTTCCGCCTCCTGGCGCGTCGGCACCGGCGAATTTGCGCCGTAGAAGCGAGTATCCATTTCCGCCAGGAAATACGGCTGGTGATAAGCCTCGCGGCCGATCATCACACCATCCACATGCTCGAGATGTTGCACAATTTCCTCGTACGTGACGATGCCCCCGTTAATCAGAATCTCCAGTTGTGGAAATTCGTCTTTCAACTGATAGGCGACCTCATATCGCAGAGGTGGAATTTCGCGATTCTCCTTCGGACTCAGCCCTTTCAGAATCGCATTACGTGCATGAACGATAAACGTCGTGCAACCTGCATCGGAAATGGTGCCAACAAAATCCCGCACGAAGTCGTAGTGCTCGATCGTATCGATGCCGATGCGGTGTTTGACCGTCACCGGGATGGACACGGCGTCGCGCATTGCCTTCACACAGTCCGCCACCAACGCCGGTTCCGCCATCAGGCAGGCGCCAAAGGCACCACGCTGCACTCGCTCGGACGGGCAACCGCAATTCAGATTAATTTCCTTGTAGCCCCACTTCTCGCCCAGTTTCGCGGCCTGCGCCAGGTCCGCGGGTTCACTGCCCCCCAGTTGCAAGGCCACCGGCTGCTCCGCCGGATCAAAATCCAAATGCCTTGCCACGTCGCCATGCAGCAGCGCACCCGTCGTTACCATCTCCGTATAGAGCCAGGTGTGACGGCTCAGAGCGCGGTGAAACATGCGGCAGTGGCGATCAGTCCAGTCCATCATCGGAGCTACGGAAATCCGCCGAGCGTTGATAGCACTGGTTTTCTCTTGCAAATCAGTCATTTCTGAGCGAACCGGTCGGAACCGATTCTTGCCTCGCATTCATAAGATTTACCCTCGTTCTTGCTGCGAGTTTGCTACGAGCGAGGGTCAGAAAGTGGCTCCCACCATCGAAGTCGGCGAAAAGCGGCGCACACAGGTACGCCGCAAAGGCGATCCTGCTGTCAGCAATTCTCGACAGGAAGGCCGAAGCGGAGTGCTGGATTCAGACGGTCAAAAGCCCTTGCGGAACGGGGGATTCGCCGATGATCGGAGGACTGCCGAGTTTACCATTTGCAGGACAATCGAGCGGTACGGGGAGGAAGTCGGGAAACTCCGGCCAATCGGCAGGAGCAAGGACGGCCCTCTCGCGATGCGGACCCTGCCCCACCCCTCTCCGAGCCTCCGTCAGAGGCCGCCTTAACAGGACGAGGCATTGCCCAAACGCGCGTGCCTTGCCGTAACGGATTTCACATCGTCTGTCAGAGGCGATTCGGCAGACCGTTTTGTCGTCACTGAGGCTTCCTTGAGAACCATCACGAGCTGATGCTTTCGACGCTCAAGCGCCTGCAACGCCAACGATAAGTTGTCCAGGTCCCGGGCGGCAAGGAATGAATCTCCGCCTTCCATATCCAGGCGCGCAACCAATGCAGCCTGCGTCTGGAGGTTTGCGCGCATCTCCTTGATATATCGATCCAAGACGACCACATCCGCGAAAAGACTGACCCCCATCACGCGCTCCAGTAACACCGACCTCAACAGGTCCACGTATCGGAAGCCTAGTCATTTCGACCGATCTCCGATGTAGGACGGAGCCGGATTGCCGTGTGGTCGGAGAGGATAAAGACTGTGAGCAAATCACTGGCACCGCAGACGGCGACTGGCCATCCGCGCCACGTCCATCATGTGGATCACTGCATTGATGATCACCGGGTACCGCTCAGCCACTGCGCGATGAAGGTCGGGCGCCCTGGGAATAAAAAACAGCGCCCGCAGGCGCCGTTCTCTGGCTCGTTTGGCAGGATTGCCTCCATGCCGGGTTCAGTGCATGAACAGCCAAATCAGAATCAGCACAAAAGCCGGTACGCCGAGAAGCCACGCGAGGATGTACGGCATGATGTCCCTCCTAACTATCTGTAATGGGCTTGAGTCCACTATAGAAAGGGGGTCCTCCCGGCGATGTCGGGCCCGCCCCGCTTTACGCTGTAGGACGGGACTGACTTCCGAAGCGCTTATCCCGCCGCGTTCTTTTCAATCCAAGTCGCGAACGTCGTCAGGAATTTGCTCAGGAACCCGCGCGTGGACTCATTGGCAATGCTGCCTTGCTCGTCGAACAGCTTGTCGACGCCGCTGATGTAGGCCTCCGGCTGTTGCAGCACCGGGATATTCAGGAACACCAGCGATTGGCGCAAATGGTGATTGGCGCCAAATCCGCCGACATTGCCTGGCGATGCGCTGATCACGCCGCCCGGCTTGCCGTCCCAGGCGCTCTGACCATAGGGACGCGAGCCGACGTCGATCGCGTTCTTGAGGCCGGCCGGCACGGAGCGGTTGTATTCGGGTGTCACGAACAGTACGGCATCGGCGCGACGGATGCGGTCGCGAAATGCTACCCACTCCGCCGGCGGACTGGCGTCGTCATCCTGGTTATACAGTGGCAACTGGCGGATCTCGACGATATCGAGCTTCAGCTGCGGTGGCGCGAGCGCGGCAAGAGCCTTGGCCAGCTTCAGGTTCAGGGATTCCTTGCGGAGGCTACCCACCAGCACGGCGACATCACGAGGATTGCTCATCACGGTTCCTTTCACTGTTCACGATTGAAGTAGAAGTGAAGCGGAGGCCGACCGGACCGCAAGCGATCAGGACAGGAGACGCTGCGTCAGGGCCGATCCAGCCGTCACTCTACTCGACCCGGATGGCCCTTGCTCAAGGACGTCGACGACAAGGTCTCCATTACAAGGTATCGACGAAAAGCTATCGACCCAGGCCGGCCAACGGATGATCCTCGCGCCGCCACGGGCTGTCGAAGAACGCCCTCACCCGCGCCGCGCTGACTTCGTCCAGGCGCGGCGCACTCCACCGGGGCTTGTGATCCTTGTCGATGGCCAGCGCGCGAATGCCTTCGATGCCGTCGCCATTGCGGAACACGTCGTGCATCATGTCCAGTTCCATCCGCAACTCATCCTCGAGCGACATGGTGCGCGCACGACGAATCTGCTCAAGCGTCACGCAAAGCATCAGTGGCGAGCGACTGCGCAAGGCGGCCGCCGTCTGCGCGGCCCAGTCGCCCTCGGCATCGCTCACCGCCACCAGAATGTCTTGCACCGTGGAGGCCGCAAAGGCGGCATCGATCTGGCCCGACAGACGCGCCAACTGGCTCTCGCGCGGCACGCAGGCTGCCACGTGCTGGCGCGTGAAACCTTCCATGTGTTCAAGCACCGCATCGCCGCTGCCGAAGGCATTGGCTTGCAGTGACTCCACCATTTCGGCCAGCACATTCGCCGGCAAGTAGGCATCGGCGAGCTTTGCGTACAGCGCGTCGGCTGCACCAATCACGACACCGGTCAGGCCCAGGTATTCGCCCAGGCGGCCGGGCGTCCGCGCCAGGAACCAGCCTCCGCCCACATCGGGAAACAAGCCGATATTGGTCTCGGGCATCGCCATCTTCGTGCGGTCCGTAACGATGCGCAGCCTGGCACCCTGCGAGATGCCCATCCCACCGCCCATCACCACGCCATCCATCAGCGCAATGTAGGGCTTTGCGTAACGGTGGATCCGATAGTTGAGCGCATATTCCTCGACGAAGAACTGGTCGAGCAGCGGGTCTTTTGCGTGATAGGCCTGATGGAACCACCGGATGTCACCGCCCGCGCAGAAAGCCTTGCCGCCCGCACCGGCCACGACCACCGCCTGCACGGCAGGGTCGGCTTCCCAGCGCTCCAGCGCTTCCGTGATCGCGCGAATCATGTCCAGCGAGAGCGCGTTGAGCGCCTGCGGGCGGGTCAGCGTCAGGTATGCCACGCCACCTTGTACCTGGGTTGCCACAAAATCCGTCATGTCTGTCTACTCCGTTCTTGTTGCCAGCGATTTTACGCCAGCCGCAACGCGGATCTGCCATGCCAGGGCACATTGCGGGCGCCTTTCAGAATCGGCTCATCCGATGCCGGCGGCCTACGGCAGGCGGAACGCGGCCATGAGCCCCGTGAGCCGCTGGGCCTGATCCTCCAACGCAGAAGCCGCCGCAGCCGCTTCTTCCACCAGGGCCGCGTTCTGCTGCGTCATGCCGTCCATATGAGACACGGCCGCGTTCACCTGCTCGATGCCTCGCGACTGCTCATCGGACGCCGCGCTGATACCACCAATGATGTCACTGACGCGATGGACGGCATCGACGATGTCCTGCATCGACCGACCCGCGGCGTCCACGAGCGACGTCCCCTCGCGAACGTTTGATACCGACGCGCTGATCAGCGTGCGAATCTCCTTTGACGCCGCGGCACACCGCTGAGAAAGATCGCGCACGTCGCCGGCCACCACGGCAAACCCGCGGCCGTGCTCACCTGCGCGTGCCGCCTCCACCGCAGCGTTTAGCGCAAGGATGTTTGTCTGAAAGGCGATCTTCTCGATGACCTCGATGATGTCGACAATCTTGTTTGCGCCGGCGTCAATGGACTGCATCGTATCCACTACGCGGCATACCGCCTGGCTACCACGTTCGGCCAGCGCCTTCGCGTTGGTGGCGAGAGTAGTCGCCTCCCGCGCACTGTCGGCATTGTGACGCACCGTACTGGTCAACTGCTCCATGCTCGATGCGGTCTCTTCCAGGGACGCCGCCTGCTGCTCCGTGCGTTGAGACAAGTTCGCGTTGCCACTGGCGATCTGCTGGCTCGCCGCAGCAATGGAATCCGCCCCGCCGCGGACCTCGCTCACCATGGCGACGAGGCGTGCCTGCATCCGACCCAGCATACCCAGCATACGACTCGTCTCATTCCGTGCGCGTTCGTCCGCCGTCACGCCGGCCCCATTGGCATGCGATGCGCCGAGGTCGCCGTCTGCGATGCGTGCAAAACGCGCGATGGCAATGTCCAGCGGATGCACGATCGACACGCGCAGCCGCCATGCCACCACGGTGCTGAACACCAGGCCGACGACTAGCGCGCCGATCGAGAGCGTCAGCAGGTTGCCATAGCGATGCTGTGATGCCTCGTACACGGCCTTGGCGCTGGCCACCTGCAGGCGACCCAGTTCCGTGTTGACGGCCGTGAAGGCAATATCGAGCTTAGGAATTGTCTCCATGACCGCGCTCATCACCGTGTCGCGATGACCCGCATGCAATGCCGCGATCATCGGCTCCACGCCCTGACTGAACAGCGCCTTGCGCTTGGCGGAAACGTCCTCTGTGGCACGTGTCTGCGCCTCATTGCGCGGGATCTCCAGGTAGGACTGCCAGGCCACATCCGACTGGCGCGCGAAGTCTTGCGCTGCTGCAGCCCGTGCCCTGGCGTCGGCCGGGTCGGTAGCAAACGCGGCTTGGTCCAGCAGCACGCGCACGAGCAACTGGTTGGAACGGGCTTCGGCCAGGTGCGTGGCGGCGGATAGCTGCTGCTGGTAGACCTGGCGCGTGGCATCGTTGCTGCGCGACATGCCCAGCCAGCCAATGCCGCCAACAATCAGTAGCAGCAAGTTTGAAACAATCGTGAGGAGCCACAAACGGGCTCCAATCGTGGTGTTGTCCAACATGGGGGCTCTCCGTGACTTGAATACCGGCCACTCCTCCATGGCCGCCCAAGCATTCACGGCGTACTGCCTCGTTCCTTGACGTACCGGCGGCGATAGTCTGTCTTTCGTTTTTGTGATGCCACCAAACGCGCGCCGTCGCGCTGCGATGGGTGTGAGTACGATCGCACACATGCACCCGTATGGAGGAAGCCCTCCATGCAAAATTGCCGGAAATGTGCACACTGGCGCCATGACACCAAACGCCCCGCCCACCCCTGCTGTCGCCAGCGTCCCGACGGACACCGCCTTCGATCCTGGCCTGATCCTGCTGGCCTTCGCGCCGGTCTTCCTGCTGACGATCGGCTGGGAAGCCTGGTACTGGTCGCGGCGGGACCGCTCAGTCTATAGCTGGCGCGACACGCTCTCGAACGCCACGCTCGCGCTGATGCATCAGGCGTCAGATGCGTTCTTCCTCTGGCTGATGATCCGCACGGTCTACAACTGGTGTTATGCGCACGGCCTGCGCGCAGTGCCCGAGACGTGGTGGTCGTTCGCACTGCTGCTATTACTTCAGGACTTTCTCTACTACTGGTTCCACCGTGCGAGCCATCGCGTGCGGTGGCTATGGGCGTCGCACGTGGCACACCACTCGTCGGAAGGCATGAATTTCTCGACGGCCTTCCGGCAGAGCCTGACCTATCCGGTTTCAGGAATGTGGCTGTTCTGGATTCCGCTGGCTTTCATCGGCTTCACGCCATACTGGGTAATCCTGGCCGTCGGCCTGAACCTGGCGTTCCAGTTCTTCGTCCACACACGTCTGGGGCGCCGCTGGCCCGTTGTGGAGACAGTTCTCAATACGCCGTCGGTACATCGTGTTCATCATGCGAAGAATTCGCAGTACATCGACCGCAACTATGCGGGCGTGCTGACGATCTGGGACAGGATGTTCGGCTCGTTCGTACCGGAGGAGGCGCCGCCGCAATACGGCATCACGCGGCAGATCCGCACGCATAACCCGCTGACGCTTACCTTCCATGAATGGCGCGATATGTTTGCCGAGACCTGGCGCCATCGCGACGTTCGCTATCTCTGGAAACCACCCGAATGGCGCAGCCCCAAGGCACCCGTGGAGACGGCCGACGACTTCATCATCGAATCGCCAGAATCGTGAATAGTCCCCCGAACAACATATGACCGGGCAACAAAAAACCGCGCTCGGAGGCGCGGCTTTTTGTTTGCGACAGACGCTCGATTACACGGCGTCGCGCGAGGCACGCTTGCGCTCGTGCTCCTTCAGGTGACGCTTGCGCAGACGGATGCTCTTCGGCGTGATTTCCACCAGTTCGTCGTCGGCGATGAATTCGACGGCGTACTCGAGCGACATCTGGATCGGCGGCACCAGACGCACGGCTTCATCGGTACCCGACGCGCGCACGTTGGTCAGCTGCTTGCCCTTGATCGGGTTCACGACCAGGTCATTGTCGCGGCTGTGGATGCCGATGATCATGCCTTCGTACAGCGCATCGCCCGGCTTCACGAACATACGGCCTCGGTCCTGCAGTTTCCACAGGGCGTAGGCCACGGCATCGCCATCATCCTGCGAAATCAGCACGCCGTTGTGGCGATCGCCAAGACCACCTTCGCGCACCGGCGCGTAGTCGTCAAAGATATGGCTGATCAGGCCGGTACCACGCGTCAGCGTCAGGAACTCGCCCTGGAAGCCGATCAGGCCACGGGCCGGGATGCGGTACTCCAGGCGGGTACGGCCCTTGCCGTCCGACGCCATGTCGAGCAGTTCGCCCTTGCGGCGGCCCAGCTCTTCCATCACGGCGCCCTGGTGGCCGTCTTCGACGTCCACGGTCAGCAGCTCGTACGGCTCGTGCTTCACGCCGTCGATTTCCTTGAACACCACGCGCGGGCGCGACACAGCCAGCTCGTAGCCTTCACGGCGCATGTTTTCCAGCAGGATGGTCAGATGCAGTTCGCCCCGGCCCGACACTTCGAAAATCGTATCGTCACCGGTATCGGCCACGCGCAGTGCCACGTTGGACTTCAGCTCGCGATCCAGGCGCTCGCGCAGCTGGCGGCTGGTCACGAACTTGCCTTCACGGCCGGCCAGCGGCGACGTGTTCACGCAGAAGTTCATCGTCAGCGTGGGCTCGTCCACCTTCAGCATCGGCAGCGCATCCAGGGCTTCCGGCGCACACACGGTGCAGCCGATGCCAAGATCTTCGATACCGTTGATCAGCACGATGTCGCCGGCTTCCGCCTCGGGCACGATCTCGCGCTCCAGGCCACGGAACTTCAGGACCTGGTTGATACGGCCCTTGATCGGGTTGCCTTCCGGACCAAACTTGACCACCACGTCCTGCAGCGGCTTGGCACGGCCACGCGAGATGCGGCCGACGCCGATCTTGCCGACGTAGCTCGAGTAGTCCAGCGAGATGATCTGCAGCTGCAGCGGACCATTCGGATCGTCGTTACGGACGGGTACCTTGTCCAGCACGGTTTCGAACAGCGGCTTCATGTCGCCGTCACGCACTTCCTCGGTCAGGCCGGCGTAGCCGTTCAGGCCCGAGGCGTAGATCACCGGGAAGTCCAGTTGCTCGTCGTTGGCGCCCAGCTTGTCGAAGAGGTCGAAGGTCTGGTTGATCACCCAGTCCGGACGCGCGCCCGGACGGTCGATCTTGTTGATCACGACGATCGGCTTCAGGCCGAGCGCGAGTGCCTTGCGCGTCACGAAACGCGTCTGCGGCATCGGGCCTTCCACGGCATCCACCAGCAGCAGCACGCCGTCGACCATCGACAGCACGCGCTCCACTTCACCGCCGAAGTCGGCGTGGCCCGGGGTGTCCACGATGTTGATGTGAGTGCCGTTGTACTCCACGGCACAGTTCTTCGCGAGGATCGTGATCCCGCGTTCCTTTTCCAGGTCGTTCGAGTCCATCACCCGTTCGGCGATCTGTTGGTTATCGCGGAAGGTGCCTGCCTGGCGCAGGAGCTGGTCGACCAGGGTGGTCTTGCCATGATCGACGTGGGCGATGATGGCGATATTACGGATGGCGCGGGTCATTACGGCGTCCCCTGAAAGCGGAGCGTTCAAAAAATTAACCCAACATTCTAGCATGTTGCAGCGCGGAACGCGCTGTCGCTCTTTAGCTTATATCCAGAAAGTCGTTTCGTTTTCCGCAATAACAAATTTCCGTTCTTGCCGACCCTTCGTCACATGCATATATTTGCCACAGCAAAGATTGCAATGACAAAAGATGACGTCAACGACACCCGTCGATCCGTTCGACCCGGCAACCTACGAAATCGGCAAGAGCGTAGGCTACCTGCTGTCCCGCGCCAAGAACATGCTCTCGCAAGGCATCGACCAGGAAGTCAGCAGCCTGGACATCACCCATGCCCAGGCCAGTTGCCTGATGATGCTGGCCAAGGGCGAGGCCACCACCGTGACCGATCTCGGGCGAGGTCTCAATACCGACGCGGGCTCCGTGACCCGTCTGCTCAGCCGAATGGAAAAGCGTGGGCTGATTGTGCGCACTCGCCGCCACGACGACCGACGGGTCGTGGACCTGTCGCTGACGCCCGAAGGCGAAGCCATCGTGGAGCGGCTGCCTGCCGTGTTCTGCAACGTGATGCGCCGGCACTTCGAAGGATTCCGCCCCGAGGAAATCGATACCCTGCGCGCGATGCTCTTGCGAGTCATCGACAACAACCGCTGCGCAAGCCAGGGGGACGACTGCTCGTCAGACCGCAACAGCGGATAGGCCAGCCCGATTTCCGATCAGGTACCTCCGGCACATTCGGCGCCGCCCAACGCCAATCAGAACAAAAGCGGCGCCCAAATCAGACAGAAACACATGAAACCCGATCTTTCCTCTGCTCCGCGCCGCGTCGGCATCCTGGCCCTGACGGTCATGACGGCAGCCGTGCTGGCCGGTTGCGCGGCGCTCGGCAATTCGCATAGCACGCAGACGATGGCCGAGCCCGGCACGCTGGCATCGCCCCAGACCTTCACCGCGGATCACGCTCAGTGGCCGACGCAGGACTGGGTCGACCAGTTCCGCGACCCGCAATTGCGCGCGCTGGCCGACGAGGCCATCAAGGACAACCCCAACCTGCAGATTGCCCTGGCTCGCGTGGAAGCCTCGCGGGCGATCGCCGCCGCCACGCGGGCCTCCCTGTACCCTGGCGTGGATTTCGAAGGCAGCGTCGTGCGCCAGCGCCTCTCGGAAACCGACCTGTTCGAGGGCACGCCGCTGGCCGGTTCCTGGCAAAACCAGTCGCGGCTGCAACTGGGCCTGTCGTGGGACTTGGACTTCTGGGGCAAGAACCGCGACGCGCTGGAAGCCGCACTATCCGATGACCGCGCGATGGAAGCCGAAAGCCAGGCCGCGCGCCTGATCCTGACCACGTCGATCGCTCGCGGCTACAACCGGCTGGCCGCGTTGTACGCGCAGCGCGACGTGGCCGAGCGCGCCATCGCCCAGCGCCGCGACCTGACCGACCTGTCGCGCCAGCGCCTGGCCGCCGGGCTCGACACTCAGGTGGAAACCACGCAGGCCCGCGGCACGGTGGCTGCCGCGCAGACCGACCTGCAGCGCGTGGACGAGGAAATCGCCCTCGCCCGCAATCAGCTTGCCGCGCTGCTGGGCAAGGGCCCCGACCGCGGCCTGCAGATCACGCGTCCGACGCTGCTGGCCAATGCGACGCCGCAACTGCCCGACGATCTGACCATCGGCCTGATCGGCCGCCGCCCGGACATCGTGGCCGCGCGCTGGCGCGTGGAAGCCTCATCGAAGGACATCAGCGTGGCCAAGAAGGAATTCCTGCCCGACGTCACGCTGACCGCGTTTGCGGGCGTGGCCTCGCTGGACCCGTCGAACCTGCTCATGGGCATCAGCCGCACCTTCGGCTTCGGCCCCTCCGTACGACTGCCGATCTTCGAAGGTGGTCGCCTGCGCGCCAACCTGAAGGGCAAGTACGCGCAATACGACATCGCCGTGGCCAGCTACAACCAGACGCTGGTCGATGCGCTGCGTGAAACCGCCGACACGATCACCAGCATCCGCAGCGTCGACACGCAGATCAAGACACAGCGCGAAGCGCTGGACCTGGCCGAGCACGCCTACGCCTTGTCCACCACGCGCTACAAGGCGGGGCTGGGCACTCAACTGACCGTCCTGAATGCCGAAAGCAACGTGCTGCAGCAGCGCCGCCTGGCGACCGACCTGCAGGCACGCCGGCTGGACCTGCAGATGGGGCTGATGAAGGCCCTGGGCGGCGGCTATCAGGAAAACGACGCACACACGGATATGGGCAAAGGCGCGCCGATCCGGCCCGAGAGCGGCCAGGGCTGATCGCCCCGCATCGCACATCGCGCGCACGACAGACCGCACCACAAGACGCAACGCATACGCAAGAGACCAACATGAGCAATAACCATCAAACGGCCGGCACCCCGAACCCCGCACCTCCCGCAGACAACAACGGCAAGCGCAAGCGCCTGCTGATTTCCCTGACGGCCGCGCTCGTGGTGGCAGGTATCGGCTATGGACTCTACTGGGGCCTCTATGCCCGCCATTTCGAGAACACCGATGACGCGTACGTCGCCGGCAATGTGGTCCAGGTCACGCCGCTGGTGGGCGGTACGGTGGTATCGATCGCGGCCGACGACACGCAATTGGTGACCGCCGGGCAGCCATTGATCCAGCTGGATCGCGCCGACTCGCAGGTCGCCATGGAACAGGCCGAAGCCCAGCTCGCACAGGCCGTGCGAGAAGTCCGCACGCTTTATGTCAATAACGGCTCGCTGGCTGCCAACGTTTCGCTGCGCCAGGCCGATGTGGCCAAGGCGCGCGACGACCTGCGCCGCCGGCAAGCCATTGCAGGTTCGGGCGCCGTGTCGAACGAGGAGATCTCGCACGCACAGACGGCGCTCAAGGCGGCCGAATCGGCCTTGCTGGCCTCACAGGAGCAACTGGCCTCGAACAAGGTGCTGACCGACCAGACGACTGTGGAGAAGCATCCGAACGTGCAACGCGCCGCTGCCAATCTGCGCTCGGCCTATCTGGCGTTCGCCCGCTCGACGATGCCGGCGCCGGTGACAGGCTACGTCGCCAAGCGCTCGGTGCAGGTGGGCCAGCGCGTGTCTCCCGGCACGCCGCTGATGGCCGTGGTGCCGCTGGACCAGGTCTGGGTGGATGCAAACTTCAAGGAAGTCCAGATCAACCACATGCGCGTTGGCCAGCCGGTCGAGCTGGAAGCCGATGTCTACGGGTCCAAGGTCAAGTACACGGGCCACGTGGTCGGCTTCTCGGCGGGTACTGGCGCCGCGTTCTCGCTGTTGCCGGCGCAGAATGCCACTGGCAACTGGATCAAGGTGGTGCAGCGCCTGCCGGTGCGTATCGCCCTGGATCCGCAGCAACTGAAGGAGCACCCGCTGCGCGTGGGCTTGTCGATGAACGTCACCGTCGACGTGCGCAAGGAAGAAGGCGCCGCGATGGTCAGCGCCACGGCCGCCAAGCCTCTGCAGACCGACGTCTATGACAAGGTGGCGCAAGATGCCGACGACCTGATCGCCCGCGTCATCACCCTCAACAACGGCGGCCGCACTTCCAGCGCCCCGTCGGCGGCCCCCGCTGCAGCCCCGGGCGCGACCCGGCCTGTTGCGGCCAAGCCCGCCAACACCTGATCGTCTGGCTGACCGCCCATGGCAACTTCCTCCCCCGCGGCGCCCGGCGCCAGCGCCGCCCCCGGCCATAAGCCGGCGCCGGCGCGTCCGGCGGCCCACCCGCCGCTGACCGGCGGCAAGCTCGTGATCGGCACGATCGCGCTGTCGCTGGCCACGTTCATGAACGTGCTGGACTCGTCCATTGCCAATGTGTCGATCCCCGCCATCTCCGGCGACCTTGGTGTGTCGCCCAACCAGGGCACCTGGGTCATCACGTCGTTTGCCGTCGCCAACGCCATCTCCGTGCCGCTGACGGGCTGGCTGACCACGCGCTTTGGCGCGGTGCGGCTGTTTATCCTGTCGATCCTGTTGTTCGTGCTTTCGTCCTGGCTGTGCGGCGTGGCGCCGAACCTGGAAACGCTGCTGGCCGCGCGGATCCTGCAGGGCGCCGTGGCCGGACCGATGATCCCGCTGTCCCAGGCACTGCTGCTCGCCAGTTATCCCCCGGCAAAGAGTTCGATGGCCCTGGCGCTATGGGGGATGACCACGCTGGTGGCGCCGATCATGGGTCCGCTGCTCGGCGGCTGGATCTCGGACAACATGACGTGGCCGTGGATCTTCTATATCAACATCCCGATTGGCCTGGCCACGGCGTATGCGACGTGGGCCATTTACCGTACTCGCGAAACGCCGACCAAGTTGCTGCCAATCGACCGGATCGGGCTGGCGCTGCTGGTGATCTGGGTCGGGTCGATGCAGTTGATGCTCGACAAAGGCAAGGAGCTGGACTGGTTCCACTCCAGCGTGATCGTGGCGCTCTCCGTGATTGCCGTGGTGGGTTTCCTGTTCTTCCTGATCTGGGAGAGCTACGAAAAGCATCCGGTCGTCGATATCCACCTGTTCAAGGGCCGCAACTTCGCCGCTGGCGTCGTGGCGATCTCCGTGGCCTATGGGCTGTTCTTCGGCAATCTCGTGATCCTGCCGCTGTGGCTGCAGACCATCGTCGGCTACACGGCAACGGACGCCGGCATCATCACGGCGCCCGTGGGCATTTTCGCGATCATCCTGTCGCCCATCATCGGACGGGTGCTGCCGAAGGTCGACGCACGCTGGGTGGCCACTGCTGCATTCATGACGTTTGGCGTGGTCAGCTTCATGCGTGCGGGCTTTACCACGGGCGTGGACACGCGCACGCTGCTCATCCCGACCCTGATCCAGGGGGCGGCCATGGCGATGTTCTTCATCCCGCTGACGTCGATCATCCTGTCGGGCCAGCCGCCCGAGAAGATTCCGGCAGCGTCGGGCTTATCGAATTTCGTGCGCATCACGTTTGGTGCCATCGGCGCGTCGATCTCGACGACGATCTGGGAAAACCGCTCGGCCCTGCATCATGCGCAACTGATCGAGCAGATCAATCCGTATAGCCCGACCTACACGGAGCAGTTGAATCACCTGATGCAACTGGGCATGACTCAGGCGCAGGCCATCGGCCTGATCGAGCGCAATATCTCGCTGCAGGCGTCGATGCTGGGCGCCAACGATATCTTCTGGATCTCGGGCGTGCTGTTCTTCGTACTGATCGTCTTTGTCTGGCTGACGAAGCGGGCCCAGGGCGGCGGTGGCGCCGATGCGGCAGGCGCGCACTGAGGTCCGCGTCGCCGTAGAGAAGCAGAAACAAGAAAGGGGCTTCGGTTATATCCGATGCCCCTTTTTCGTCGCTGGATGGTTCTGTCGTTCTTCTGTCGCTCAGTAGCGTCGTGGCTTTTTTCCCGCCGCACTCAGAGCTTTACCAGCCGCTCGGGTCGCAGCGCGCCTTCGCGCATCCGGGCCACACCGAGCAACCGCAGCGGCGCATCGCCATAGACACGCGCCAACTCACCTTCGTCGATTTCCGTATCGGCAGGCAAGTCCCGTCGCGCAATCCGTTGGCCTTGCAGGAATCGCCCCATCGCCGCGTCATCGAGATGCACGGACGGACAGCGCTGCAACAACGCATCGACAGGCGCCAGCATCGCAGGCCGCGCCTCGTCCGCCTGCTGGTCAATCTGCTCCAGCGTGACGGCACCCGCAAGCGTCAGGTCGCCCACAGCCGTTCGTCGCAGCGCCACCAGGTGTGCGCCACAGCCGAGTGCCTCGCCGATGTCTTCGGCCAGCGTCCGGATGTAGGTTCCCTTGCTGCAGGTCACGCGCATCGTGAAACCGGGCGCGGCGTCCTGCAGGGTGACATCCAGCAGTGTGAGTGCATGAATCGTTACCGTACGTGCGGCGCGTTCCACGGTTTGCCCTGCCCGCGCGTATTCGTAGAGCGGCCTGCCATCCTTCTTCAGCGCCGAATACATTGGCGGCACCTGTTCGATCACTCCGGTGAATCGTGCGATGGCTACATCGAGCGCCGCGCGATCGCATGTGACCGGACGCTCGGTGACGATATCGCCTTCGGCGTCGCCCGTCGTCGTTGTAGCACCCAGCCGCACGGCGGCCTCGTAGGTCTTGTCAGCATCGAGCAGATCCTGCGAGAACTTGGTGGCTTCGCCAAAGCACAGCGGCAGCAGGCCGGTGGCCAGCGGGTCGAGCGTGCCCGTATGGCCCGCCTTGTTCGCACGCAGCAGGCGCTTGGCGCGCACCAGCGCATCGTTGGACGACAGGCCCAGTGGCTTGTCCAGCAGCAGCACGCCGTGCACGTCGCGGCGCGGCAGCCGGGGCGGACGGGTTGCGGGGGAATCGGTCATTGCAGCGGAGGGAAAGCGCGGCGCCGAGGCGTGCCCGGCGCGCGATCACGGCGGCGGCGGACTTACTCGTCGTCCTTGGCGCGCGTGGCGTTGGCTTCGTTGATCAGCTTCGACATCTCGATGGCGTGTTCGACCGAGGTGTCGTGGTGGAAGTGCAGCGTCGGCACGGTATGGATGTGCAGGCGCTTGAAAAGCAGCGAGTGCAGGTAGCCGGCCTTCTCTTTCAGGATGGCGGCGGCGACTTCGGGCTCGGCGCCCAGCACGGTGAAGTACACCTTGGCGTGCGCATAGTCCGGCGTCAGCGACACCGACTGGAGCGTCACCAGCCCGAGGCGCGGTTCGCGGATCTCGCGCTGGATCATCTCGGCCAGTTCCTTCTGGATCTGGTCTGACAGACGGAGGTTGCGGGAGGAGATATTGCCTTTCTTGGCCATTCAATACTGTCTAGTGCAGAAGTGAAAACGGCAGGCCGGAGCCTGCCGTTTTGCGTATCGCTTTACAGCGTACGCGCCACCTCGGTGATTTCGTACACCTCGAGCTGGTCGCCTTCCTGAACGTCGTTGAAGTTCTTGATCGACAGACCGCACTCGAAGCCTTGCTTGACTTCCTTGACGTCGTCCTTGAAACGCTTGAGCGAGTCGAGTTCGCCGTCGTGCACCACCACGTTGTTGCGCAGCACGCGCACCAGCGAGTTCCGCTTGACCAGGCCGTCGGTAACCATACAGCCAGCCACCGCACCGATCTTCGGCACGCGGAAGACCTGTCGGACTTCCACCTGACCGATCGTGGTCTCGCGCTTTTCCGGCGCCAGCATGCCGGACATCGCCGCCTTGATCTCGTCTACCGCATCGTAAATGATGTTGTAGTAGCGGATATCGATGCCATTGTGCTCGGCCAGCTTGCGCGCGCCGGCATCCGCCCGCACGTTGAAGCCGATGATGACCGCCTTCGAGGCCGTGGCCAGGTTGACGTCCGATTCCGAGATGCCACCCACGCCGCCATGCACGATCTGCACGCGCACTTCGGCGGTCGACAGCTTCTGCAGCGACTGCACCAGCGCTTCCTGCGAACCCTGGACGTCGGCCTTGACGATCAGCGGCAGTGTTGCCACTTCGCCTTCGCTCATCTGCTCCAGCATCGTTTCCAGCTTGGCGGCCTGTTGCTTGGCCAGCTTCACGTCACGGAACTTGCCCTGGCGGAACAACGCGATTTCGCGCGCCTTGCGCTCGTCCGGCAGCACCAGCACTTCCTCGCCAGCGGCGGGGACTTCCGACAGACCCTGGATTTCCACCGGGATCGACGGACCGGCTTCCTTCGCCGGCTTGCTGTTTTCGTCCAGCATGGCACGCACGCGACCATAGGCGCTGCCTGCCAGCACGACGTCGCCGCGCTTCAGCGTGCCGCTGGTCACCAGGATCGTGGCGATCGGGCCCTTGCCCTTGTCGAGCTGAGCTTCCACCACCAGGCCCTTGGCCGGGGCATCCACCGGAGCCTTCAGTTCCAGCACTTCGGCCTGCAGGGAAACCTGCTCCAGCAGTTCCTCGATACCGATACCCGTCTTGGCGGACACCGGCACGAACGGCGAATCGCCACCGTATTCTTCCGGCACCACCTGCTCGGCCACCAGTTCCTGCTTCACGCGGTCCGCGTTGGCTTCGGGCTTGTCGATCTTGTTGATCGCCACCACGATGGGTACGCCTGCAGCCTTGGCGTGCGCAATTGCTTCCTTGGTCTGCGGCATCACGCCGTCGTCAGCCGCAACCACCAGGATCACGATGTCGGTGGCCTTGGCGCCACGGGCACGCATGGCCGTGAAGGCCTCGTGACCCGGGGTATCCAGGAAGGTAATCACGCCGCGATCGGTTTCCACATGGTAGGCGCCGATGTGCTGCGTAATGCCACCCGCCTCGCCCGCTGCAACCTTGGTGCGGCGGATGTAGTCGAGCAGCGAGGTCTTGCCGTGGTCGACGTGACCCATCACGGTCACTACCGGCGGACGCGGCAGCAGTTCGGCGTCGGTATGATCTTCGCCGTCCACCACCAACAGTGCTTCCGGATCGTCCAGCTTGGCGGCATGCGCCTTGTGGCCCATTTCTTCCACCACGATCATGGCGGTTTCCTGGTCCAGCACCTGGTTGATCGTCACCATCTGGCCGAGCTTCATCATCTGCTTGATGACCTCGGACGCCTTCACGGCCATCTTGTGCGCCAGGTCGGCCACAGAGACGGTTTCCGGCACGTGCACTTCACGCACCACCGGTTCGGTCGGCGCCTGGAAGTTGCTGCGTGCGTCGTCGGCATGCTGCTTGCCACCGCGGCCACGCGGGCCACCGCGCCAGCCACCCACGCCGCCCGACGAATCGCCGCGCGTCTTCAGGCCGCTGCCCTTCTTGTTGCGCGAGCCTTCGTCCTGCCACGTACCCGGCTTCGCAGCCTTGCCCGTCTTCTTGTCGACAGTGGTCGTGGTGGTCGTCGTGGTAGCGACCTTCTTCTCGTCTTTCTTCGCCTCGGTGGTCGTCCCAGCCGGCTTCACCGGCTTGTGCAGCGTACCGGTCTGCTCAGCCTTCTTTTCCTCGGCCTTGCGCTCGGACGGTGCCTTCAGGACGCGGGCCGGCGCATTCAGCATCTGCTGGATGGCTCGGGCTTCGGCTTCGGCAGCCTCGCGGCGGCGGCGTGCCGCATCCTGCTCGAGACGCGCCTTGTCGGCGGCAGCCTTGGCGTCGTCGGCGTCCTTTTGCACCTGTACGCGTTCGGCAGCCAGCCGAGCCTTGTCGCCCTCGGCCTTCGTGCGGGAGGCTTCCTCGGCAGCTTCAGCCACGGCACGCGCAGCAACTGCCTCTTCCTCGGCCTTCTTGGCCAGCAAGTCGGCCTGGCGGCGCTGTTCGGCCTCCAGGGCTTCCTGCTTTGCGCGGCGCTCGGCTTCCTCGCGTTCGGCCGCTTCCTGGCGGGCCTTCAGCTCGGCTTCCTGGCGCGCCAGCGCTTCGGCTTCCTGGCGGCGTTGTTCTTCGTCGCGACGCGCCTCCTCGGCGGCGGCTTCCGCCGCTTCCGGAGTTTCCGCGCCATCGGCGTGCGTATCGGACACCGCTTCGTCGCGCTTGATCAGGACGCGCTTCTTGCGCACCTCGACCTGCACGGTACGGGTCTTGCCCGTGGAATCGGCCTGGCGGATTTCCGAAGTTTCGCGCTTGGTCAGCGTGATCTTCTTGCGTGCGCTGTCGTCGGCCTGGCCATGCGACCGCTTCAGGTAGTCGAGCAGCCTCGTCTTGTCCGATTCGGTGATGATGTCTTCAGGCGTCGCCTTGCCCACCCCAGCTGCCTGCAATTGTTCCAGCAGGGCAGCTGCGCTGCGGCTCAGTTCTGCGGCCAGTTGGGCAACTGTTGTGCTTGCCATTCAAACCCTTTCAATGCTCGGTTTCTACGTCGGGACAAATCGTATGCGGAAAGCGCGTCCGGGCCGGGCCCGGGCGTGTCCCTCAGTTAAACCAATGTTCCCGTGCTTTCATGATCAGCGCCTTGGCTTCTTCTTCCGTCACGCCGGCCAGATCGACCAGTTCGTCCACGGCCAGTTCGGCCAGGTCGTCACGCGTGTGGATATTGCCTTCGGCCAGCTTGCCGATCAGCTCGGGGGTCAGGCCGTCGAGCGAGCGCAGGTCCTGCGACACCTCTTCCACCTTTTCTTCCCGGGCCAGTTCCATCGTCAGCAGCGCATCGCGTGCGCGGTTACGCAGCTCGTTGACGGTGTCCTCATCGAACGCCTCGATTTCCATCATTTCACTGATAGGAACATAGGCGACTTCTTCCAGCGTGGAGAAACCCTCTTCGATGAGGATATCTGCCACTTCTTCGTCCACGTCCAGCTTGGCCATGAACAGCTTCCGTACCACTTCGCTTTCTTCGGCTTGCTTCTGCGCCGATTCTTCCTGCGTCATGATGTTGATCTGCCAGCCAGTCAGTTCCGACGCCAGGCGTACATTCTGACCGCTGCGACCAATGGCGACGGCGAGGTTTTCCTCGTCGACCACCACATCCATGCTGTGCTTTTCCTCGTCGACCACGATCGACTGCACCTGTGCCGGCGCCAGTGCGCCGATCACAAACTGCGCCGGATCTTCCGACCACAACACGATATCCACGGCTTCGCCGCCAATCTCGTTGCGCACCGCCGTCACGCGGGTACCGCGCACGCCTACGCAAGTGCCGATCGGGTCGATGCGCTTGTCATGCGCCACCACGGCGATCTTCGCGCGCACGCCTGGGTCACGGGCAGCCGCCTTGATCTCCAGCAGGCCCTGTTCCATTTCCGGCACTTCGTTCTCGAACAGCTTGATCAGGAACTCGGGCGCCGTACGCGACAGTTCGATCTGCGGGCCACGCGCGGCGCGGTCCACATTCAGGATATATGCACGCACACGGTCGCCGGTGCGCAGATTTTCCTTCGGAATGATCTGATCGCGGGCCAGCAACGCTTCCACGCGACCCGATTCCACGATCAGGCCCTTCTTGTCGGCGCGCTTGACCGTACCGGTCATGACCTTCTCGCCACGATCCAGGTAGTCGTTCAGGATCTGCTCACGCTCCGCGTCGCGAATGCGCTGCAGAATCACCTGCTTGGCAGCTTGCGCGCCAATACGTCCAAATTCAACCGATTCGATCTGCTCTTCGACGAATTCGTCCAGCTGGATCTCCGGTTCCTGCTCGCGGGCCTCGAACAGCAGAATTTGCTTGTCCGGCTCCTGCAGGCCTTGTTCGTCGGGGACGACAAGCCAGCGGCGGAACGTTTCGTGCTCACCGGATTCACGGTCGATCGCGACGCGGATATCCACGTCCTCCTCGAAACGCTTCTTGGTCGCCGAGGCGAGTGCCGCCTCGAGCGCACCGAATACCACATCCTTGTCGACGTTCTTTTCACGCGCAAGCGCATCGACGAGCAACAGAACTTCGCGGCTCATTGCTTGTTCCCTTTTCTTTGATTTCCCTTGAAGTCGATCACCGGCACGAGCCGTGCCTTGTCGACGTCGGATATGGCGAATTCCAGCAGCGCCGGGCCATCCTTGCCTTCGAATTCCAGGCCGATTTTCTCGGCATCGGCCTCGCCCACGGGTTCCCGGAGGATGCCGACAAAATTCTTCTGGCCATTGACAGGAAGACGCAGCGTGACCCTGACCTCGGCACCGGCAAAACGGACGTAGTCGGCCAGTTTCTTCAGCGGCCGATCCAGACCGGGCGACGACACCTCGAGGCGCTCATAGTCGACATTCTCGACGGTGAGCACGTGCGTAAGCTGGCGGCTTACTTTCTCGCAATCTTCAATGACGATGCCGGTTTCAGGCTGATCGATATAGACACGCAGAAGTCCGGCTGGGGCACGCTCAAGCTCAACCAACTCGTAGCCCATGCCGATAAGGGTGGTTTCGATCAAATCTGCCAGATGCACTGTAATCCCGAATAGTGGCGTTCAACACCATGGCAGACACCGGACAACGACAACGTTCTGAAACGAAAGAGCTGCCCTGCCTGCCTGTCACCCCCTAACGGCCCGCACCGCGATGGTGCGAAACAAACGAGCGAACCAAAAAAAAATGGGCGCAATGCCCATCATTCGCCCATCCTTCGCCGAGGATGACACTTTTGAATAGACTTAGATTATACGCAGATTATGTCCAAAAGGCAAAAGCCAGTCGGGATCTGCGCCGGATCGGGGCTGCGCCGACATTTGCCGGCATTGCCCCAACCCTTGCAATCAGCGATGGCCTCCGTGACCGCCTCCGTGACCGCCGCCATGATTGCCGCCTCGACCGCGCGGACGCCGGTTACCACCTGCGTTGCTACCAGCATTGCCGCCCGCGTTGCCACCGGCCTTTGCCGCCTTCGGCATCACATTGCCGTTGACATCGCCACCGCCGCCGCGTCGCTGCTGTTGACGCCCCTGGCCGCCTGCACCGCCCATGCCGCGAGCGCCACGTCCACCACCGGCACCACCAGCACCACCTCGCATCCCACCTGCCCCGCCACCGCCGAACTTGGTGGTGTGTGAGGTCAGCGGTGCAGGTCCCGTCGGAATGTAGCCCATCGACGTCTGCATCGGATCCGGCTGACCGCGGCCGGCACCACTGCCACCCCGCGCGCCGCCCTTCTCAAAGCGCGGCAGGCCATCCATGCCCGTGTGCATCGGCATGCCAGCGATCGCCGCCTCGGTACGCTGCTTCCGGCCACCCACTTTCGTGGCACCCTTGAGGGCAGCCTGCTCACCCTTGCCCGGCGCCTTCAGGCCAATGCTGGCCATCAGCGTGCGTACGTCCGTCGCTTCCATTTCCTGCCAACGGCCGCGCTTCAGGCCGCGCGGCAGCAGGAACTGACCATAGCGCGTACGGATGAGGCGCGACACCGTCAGGCCGACCGCCTCGAACATCCGTCGCACCTCGCGGTTGCGGCCTTCGGTCAGCGCCACGTGATACCACTGATTCACGCCTTCACCGCCACCATCTGCGATCCGCAGGAAGTTGGCTTCGCCATCATCGAGCTGAATGCCGTGCAACAAACGCTGGCGATCCGCCTCGGCCAGCTCGCCAAGCGTACGCACTGCATACTCGCGCTCCACGCCGTAGCGCGGGTGCATGAAACGGTTGGCGATATCGCCCGACGTCGTGAAAATCAGCAAACCCTCGGTATTGAAATCCAACCGGCCTACGGCCACCCACTTTCCGGTCTTGATTCGCGGCAGGTTGTCGAATACGGTCGGACGGCCTTCCGGATCAGACTGGCTGACGATTTCGCCGGCAGGCTTGTGGTACAGCAACACGCGCGGCGGCTTGGAAGACACCTTGCGATGGATCAGCTTGCCATTCACGCGAACCTGGTCGGTCGGCAGAATCCGCTGGCCGATGTGAGCCGGCAACCCGTTCACGGAGACACGGCCCTGAAGAATCAGCTCCTCCATCTCGCGGCGCGATCCCAGCCCGCCCTCCGCCAGCACCTTATGCAGCTTGGGGGCATCGTCGTCGGCCGACAGCTCACGCACCGGCTTGACCTTGGTGCGCGGCAGAGCCATGTCTTCCTGGTCGAACTGCCCCGAAATCACAAAGCGGAACAGATCTTCGGCGCCCGCCGCGGGCTTGCCGGCAGCCTTGCTGGCGCCCTTGCCCATCGGCTTGTCGTCCTGGCGATTCTCGGGCTTCTCCATTCCCTTGCCGCCACCCGGCTGGCCCTTGCGCTGGCCCTGGACACCCTTGTTGCGCCTGCCTTGCTGCTGACCCGCCGGCTTGTTATCGCCATCGACCAGCGCGGCCTTGCGCTGAGGCTGCTGCCGCCGCTTGCGGGCGCCCTGCGCAGCTTGCGGCTGGGCCGACTGTCCATCGCCAGCAACTTCAGCCTCGCCTTCGGCACGAACTTCGCGCTCCACGGCAGGTGCCGGCTTGCGCTTGCCACGACCGCGCGGCTCACCGCGTGCGGCCTGGGACGCGCCGGCAGGCTGGGGAGTATCGCCACCTTCCGCCGACACTGCGCCGTCGGTTTCGGCACGTCCCGTCTCGCGGTCCTGGGCGCCTTGGCGGCGCGACGCAACGAGATTGCGCAGGCCACGACGAAGCCCCTTGCGGCGCGGCGCGCCATCAGCACCGTTGCCCGCGTCGGGGGCAGCGCCGGTATCGCCCGGCCCGTCCGGTTGGCGGACGTCTTGCTCAGCGGAATCAGACAAAGTATTCACTATTGATATTGCATGTTGTTCAGTTGGACACGCGCTCGTCGTCCTCGGTGGGATGCGGTACATTGCCGTCCCGGACTGAACCATCGTCGTCTTCTTGCATGGAAGACAAGGTGTCCACGTGGAAGCCGTTGGCTTGCGCCAGCGGCGCGTCGTCGTCTTGCTCGCCATCGGCGGGCAACTGCGCAACGCTGTTGTCGTTCTGGTTGTGTTCGTCGCCGGGGCCGCTGACGCCCATCGTCACCTGCGCCCCCTCTTCCGACCCAGTGAATTCAGCGGATTCGACTGACTCAGCGGATTCACCTGGCTCAGCCGGCTCGCCGGTGAGCGCCTCTGCGGATTCAGAGACCACGCCGACCTCGGCTAGATCCGCCGTGCCCGCAGCAGGTGCATCAGAACCCGGCGCGGCGCCCGCCAGCGCCTCGGCGAACGCTTCTTCGTCGCCAGTCTGCGGATTGGCCGTGGCGACTTCCTCGAAATCGATGGCCTGCTGATCCAGCAATGCGGCCTGGACCTGTGCCTGGGCATCCTCGAGCGGCGGCAGTTCATCGAGCGTTCGCAACCCCAGATCGTCGAGGAACGCCTTGGTCGTCGCATAGAGCGCCGGGCGGCCCGGCACATCACGGTGCCCAATGACCTCGATCCAGCTGCGATCCTCGAGCTTCTTGATGACGTCCGTACTCACCGTCACGCCGCGGATTTCCTCGATATCGCCTCGCGTCACCGGCTGGCGATAAGCAATAATGGCCAGCGTTTCCATCACGGCGCGAGAATACTTTGGCGGCTTCTCGGGATTCAGACGATCCAGGAACTCACGCATTTCGGGCCGGCTCTGGAAGCGCCAGCCGCTAGCCAGAGCCACCAGTTCCACGCCGCGCTGCTGCCAGTCCTGGCGCAGCTCTTCCAGGAGGACACGGATGGTATCGGCACCGACATCGTCGGCAAACAAGCGCCGCAGATCATTGACGCGCAAAGGTTCCTGCGCGCAGATCAGCGCGGTCTCGAGGACGATCTTCGCCTCTTGGGTATTCATGTGATTGCGTGCAGCCTGTCTTTGCACCTGCCCCAGGACGAATCCCTGAGCACTGGAGATTTCGGATACAGCGGTACGGATGCCACCGCCATCTCATCGCGCAGCCAACTCTCGCATGCTTACCGCATCGGAGCCGTGCACTTCGTTCATTGCATCGAGTTGCCGGGTCAGTCCGGCTGGAGATCGTCCGTTTCAGGCAGGCTTCGCCGGTCAACGGACCTCTTGCGTCGCGCCTTCTCCCTCTTGGGCGGACATTCGCCAGGACAACCAGATTGCCAAGGCGGCAAGAAAATAACGGATATCGGCCCGGACATGCTACGTCCTGAGCCAGCGCCACCGCTCCACAGCGCCGCCCGGCCTTTTGAACCAGATCTTTTGAACCGGATGAACTGTGGAGACGGGTCCGGCAATTCATGCCGCCGAGGACCCCAGGACTCGCACCCCAGATCAGGAGTGCCGCCCCGGCGACGCCACGAGCGTAATGCAGCGCAATACCGTGGTTCTCGCGATTGTATGGCATTTCCAGCCCGCCCCGCAACCCGCACCGAGCAGGCGCCATGAGTTCGTGGCGGATTTCACGAAGAGGTAGCCTCAGGTAGCCTCAGAGCACCATGCAAAATCCGATCTGATTCAGCGTATCCGGAAGCCAGAACGCCCGCGCAATACCGAGCAATCCAAAGGCCATCACGATCACCCCGGCAATCACCCTTACGGCGCGCCGGCGGGACAAGTGACGTAAATATCCCGACAGCCCAGAGATAACCAGCAGATTCGGCAACGTACCCAGACCGAACGCGCCCATCACCAGCGCCCCTGATGCGGCGTTGCCGGCCAGAAGCGCCAACGCGAGTGCCCCATAGACCATCCCGCATGGCACGATCCCCCACGCGAGCCCCATGCCGTAGCGACGCGCCAGCGGCCCGGGCCGTCGTCGCAAGCCCGCGGGCATGTGCGCGCCAATAACCCGGCAATGTCTTGTGATGTATTGCGCCCCGCCTGTAGCAAGCTTCTCGACCCAGACAGCACGCGGCACCTTGCCGCGCAACAACCAGAGCCCCGACAGCACCAGCAAGGCACTTCCCAACGCATACAGCCATCGCTGCAGCGGCAGGTACTCCTGCTTCCACGCCGTTGCACCCACCGCGCCCATCAGCGCGCCAAGCAGCATGTACGTCGTGAGACGTCCCGCGTGCATGACAAGCAGTTCGAAGACCCAACTACGCGGCGTTCGATGCACAACCGCAGGCACGCTTGCGAAGCCACGCTGTTCCGCCGCCATTGCAATGCCGCCACACATGGCAGCGCAATGCACGCCACCCAGCAAGGCCAGGGCAAAAACGCTAAAAAGCACACCAAATGGCAACTGTTCCTCGCTTCAGCGTCACATCACGCTGTAAAATGTATGAATCGCGCCCTCACCGCTTGCGCTTTACAACGAGCCTTAATTGCTTACTTCCATCCCCGTCACTGAAATGTCGCCCCGTTGCTCCACGTGTGCTATGGGCCAGCTTTGCCTGCCCGTGGGGATGTCTCAGCAAGACCTCGCGAAAATGGACTCGCTTGTGCAGGAGCGTATTCGCGTACACAAAGGTGAGACGCTGTATCGCATGGGTGATCCGCTCAACGCTGTCTATGCCATTCGTTTCGGTACGCTGAAAACGCACGTCACGATGGAAGACGGACGATCCCAGATCACCGGGTTCCATCTGCCCGGCGAGGTTATTGGCCTGGACGGTCTCGGCGAGATGCAACACGCATCCGATGCCACCGCGCTCGAAGATACCGAAGTCTGCGTGGTGCGCTTCGGTGATCTGCAGTCGTTATCGGGCCAACTGCCATCACTGCAACATCAGTTCCTGCGGCTGATGAGCAAGGAAATCTCCCAGGACCAGGTCATGCTTCTCACGCTCGGTTCCATGCGGGCCGAAGAGCGGCTGGCGGCATTCCTCATTAATCTGTCCGAACGCCTGTCAGCCCGAGGCTATTCGGCAAGCGAGTTCGTTCTGCGCATGAGCCGTGAGGAAATCGGCAGCTACCTGGGCCTCAAGCTCGAAACCGTCAGCCGCTTGTTCTCTCGATTTGCGGAGGCCGGCCTGATCCAGATCCGCCAGCGTCACGTCAAACTCGTCGACATGGCAGGTATCAAGCAAGTCTACAGCCGCTCCTGCTAAGCCTCGTATCGCAGACCAGAGGCCGCCTTCAGGGCGGCCTTTTTCGTGGTCCTCCAACTCGCTGCCGCTACTCCAGTTCGTCCGTGTCACTCAGCTTGGTCGGCATCGTGTACAACGTCAGTCCGCTCGACAACGCGCAAAACAGCCACGCCAGCAGAAACCCCACCGTATAGACCGCCAGGCGTGACACTTCGACGGGCTGCCCGAAAAAACTGAGATCACCGGGATCCACAACCGAGAAGACCATTGCCGTGGCCGCGCCGCCCACCAGGAACGCTGGCCATAGCACCCACATCAGCCAGCGCAATCTCATGGGCGCCCTCCAGTCGACGCTTCCGCACGGACGGCAGCAGGCACGCGTGGCCCATCGACTTTTTCGACTACCAGCCCGTGGCTCGCGGCCCCGCTGACGGGAGTATCCGCGTGCGTGCTCGCCAGCCAGATTGTCACACCGCAGCCGATCATCGCCAGCAACGGGCCGGACATCAGGAACCAAGGCCACGGCTCTTTCCACCAGGACTTGCTTTCTTTGGGTGTCATTCAGATCTCCTTGTCGACGATCACGACGTCACAGGTTCCGCGGCACGATGAAACTGGTGGATTGCCGGATATGCGCTCCCCCTTGCTCACCGCCCTCGCTGGTCACGGTGACGTCGATCTTGTGAGTGCCCTGCTTCGCGTCGTCAATCGGCACACGGATGCGAATCGGCAGCAGTCGGTTCGACGTGGGCGCCAGCGACTCCGCAGCGGTGTCGTACTCGACGGTCAGCCCCTTCAGGTCTGCGCTTTCAGCCTGCACACGAATGCGCATCGGCGCTTCCGTCGTGTTGATGATCTGCAGCCGGTACACATTTTCGATCCAGCGGCCCTCCACTTCACGACCAAGCGCACCTCGGTCCCGGATGATGTCTACCTTGAGTGGCGTGCGCATGGCCAACGATCCCACAAAGCCCGCCACCATCACCATCCAGATCAACGTGTAGATGATGGTCCGCGGCCGGAACAGTCTCTTGCGTGCATCAGTAGTGGACAGCGACTTGCGCATGGCGTTTTCCGACGTATAGCGGATCAGTCCGCGCGGATACTCCATTTTGTCCATCACTTGGTTGCAGGCATCGATACACGCTCCGCAGCCGATGCACTCATACTGAAGACCATCGCGGATGTCGATGCCCGTCGGACACACCTGCACACAGATACTGCAGCCGACGCAATCGCCAAGTCCCGCCTCGTGCCGATCAGCCTTGCGCGAACGGCTGCCGCGCGGCTCGCCACGACCCACGTCATAGGTGACGACGTAGGTATCGCGATCCACCATCACGCTTTGAAACCGCGCATAGGGGCACATGTACTTGCACACCTGTTCGCGCATGAATCCGGCGTTGCCCCAAGTGGCAAACGCATAGAACAGCATCCAGAACGCCTGCCAGGGGCCCAGCGTGAAGTTGAGAACCTCGCGCCCCAGTTCACGGATAGGTGCGAAGTAGCCGATGAACGTGAAGCCCGTCCACAAGGCAATCAGGATCCACAGTGTGTGCTTGATAGCCTTGAGCCGGACCTTGCGCAGGCTCCATGGTTCGCCATCGAGCCGGATACGTGCGATGCGGTCGCCTTCCACATGCCGCTCGATCCACATGAAGATTTCCGTGTAGACCGTTTGCGGGCACGCATAGCCGCAGAACAAACGCCCGGCAATGGCTGTGAAGAGAAACAGCGAAAGCGCCGAGATCACCAGCAGGACGGCGAGATAGATCACATCCTGAGGCCACATCACCAGGCCGAAGATATAGAACTTCCGGGCCCCGAGATCGAACAGCACAGCCTGCCGGCTATTCCACTGAAGCCACGGCGTACCGTAGTAGATCAGTTGGGTCAGGATGACCAGCCAGACGCGCCAACTGGAAAATGCACCGGTCACGGAGCGCGGATAGATCTTGCGCCGCACCTCGTATAGCGTTTCATCGGAGGTCTCGCCAAGCTGTGGCTGAGGCGCCGGCCGCCAGGATGCACCACTTGCGGGCGTAGCGCTCCTGGACGGATTGGGCACGGAAGCGTCAAGCGAGGTTTTTGGGGGGGCGTTCGGGGGCGCGTTCATCGTTGTGCCCTCACGCCCCGGCGGACGACATGCCGTCCGGCACCGGGGCAGTTGATCATTGGCCGGCCCCTCCGTTGTTCGACAGCCCCCAGACATAGGCCGTCAGCATGCGGATCCGCTCCGGCGTCAGGATTTCCTCATGTGCGGGCATGTGGCCGTTGTGGCCCTTGAGAATGGCATCAACGATCGAACCCTCCGAACTGCCATACAGCCAGACACCATCGGAGAGGTTCGGCGCGCCTAGCGCCTGGTTGCCCTTGCCACCGGATCCATGGCAAGCCACGCAGGTCGTCTTGAACGTGCTCTCGCCCCGGGAGGCTCGGATCGGATCGTAGGACAGGCCAGATAGTGACCGCACGTATTGTGCGGTGTCGCCGGCCTGCTTGCCGTCGATCGCACCTGCGAACGGCGGCATCATGCCGTTGCGGCCCTTCGTGATCGATTGCTGGATCGTGTCGGGGTCGCCGCCGTAGAGCCAATCGTTATCGGTCAGATTCGGAAAACCGCGGCTGCCGCGTGCGTCAGACCCATGGCACTGCGCGCAGTAGTTCAGGAACAGACGCTGACCGATCTCGCGGGCGTCGGCATCGGCCGCCACCTGCTTGACATCCATCTTCAGGTAGCGGGCGTAGATCTCGTGCTGCGTCTTCTCCGCAGCCTGGCGATGCGCCGCCAGTTCGCCCTGTGTGGAAGAGCCCAGCACACCCGCATAGGATCCAAGGCCAGGGTAGAGGATCAGGTATGCCACGCTGAAGATACAGGCCAACAGGAACATCCACATCCACCATCGTGGCAGCGGATTGTTGAGTTCGCGCAGGTCGCCGTCCCAGACGTGGCCTGTGTCATCCGCCGCACCGGCACTCTTGGTGATCTTGCGTTGGGAGAAAAGCAACCACACGCACCAGACGATGCCGACGAGCGCGATGGCTGCGATGTAGTAACTCCAGAAATCGGAAAAAAAATCACTCATGACTGTGGGTTCCGGCTTGGATTTATTGTTGCCTCGTCAGGCAAGGCAAATGGCAGCATGGCCGACTCTTGGTTGGCGGCCTGTCGGCCAGTCGACCAGGCCCACCAGCAAATGCCCAGGAAGGCAAGCATCGAGACGACGGTGGCTATGGCGGTAACGATAGCCATGGCGTCACTCCTTGGCCGGCGCTGCCGCACCCGCTGTAGGCGCTGCGGACGCTGCGGGCGCCACGGTGGCAGCCGAGTCGACACGCACATTGCGGCGGTTGATGCCGAGACCTTGCAGGTAAGCCACCATGGCATCCTCCTCGGTCTTTCCGACCAGCTCTTCTGGCGCGCGAGTGATTTCGTCGTCGGTGTAAGGCACACCAAGTCGTTGCAGTGCGCGCATCCTGGCCTGCACCGAGTCTGTCGGCAGGGCTGCCTTCTCCAGCCACGGGTATGACGGCATCACGGATTCCGGCACCACGTCACGCGGGTTGCGCAGGTGAATGCGCTGCCAGTCATCGGAGTAGCGCCCACCTACACGTGCCAGATCCGGGCCCGTTCGCTTCGACCCCCAAAGGAACGGATGGTCGTACACCGACTCGCCAGCTGTGGAGAAATGACCATAGCGTTCCGTCTCCGCCTGCAGCGTGCGCACCTGTTGTGAATGGCATCCGACGCAGCCCTCGCGAATATAGATATCGCGCCCCATCAATCGCAGCGGCGAATACGGCGTGATGCCCTTGTCAGGTTGCGTCGTGGAGTGTTGGAAGAACAGGGGCACAATCTGCACCAGGCCAGCAATACTTACCACCAGGATGGTGGCGATGATCAGCCAGCCGACGTTCTTCTCGAGCGTTTCGTGAGTAAAGAATGATTGCTTTTGTGACATCGTTGAAATCCTCGGCGATCAATGGGCGGAGGCCGGGAGATTGGCCGGAATCGGTGCATCCACTGCCGGCTTGCCGGCAATGGTGCGTGCCACGTTGTAGGCCATGACCAGCATGCCGGCCAAGAAGCACAGACCGCCCAGCAATCGAATCAGGTAGAACGGGTACTTGGCCTTGACTGCCTCCACGAAGGCATAGGTCAGCGTGCCGTCTGGCTGCGTAGCGCGCCACATCAGGCCTTCCATCACGCCCGCGATCCACATCGAGGCGATATAGAGCACCACGCCGATCGTCGCAATCCAGAAGTGCCACTCGATCAGTCGAATGCTGTACATCTGCCTTTCGCCAAACAGGCGCGGAATCAGGTAGTAAAGCGATCCGATGGAGATCATCGCCACCCAACCCAACGCACCCGAGTGCACGTGCCCGATCGTCCAGTCCGTGTAGTGCGACAGCGCATTCACGGTCTTGATCGACATCATCGAGCCTTCGAACGTGGCCATGCCGTAGAACGACAGCGCCACCACCAGGAATTTCAGGATTGGGTCCGTGCGCAATTTGTGCCAGGCGCCAGACAGGGTCATGATCCCGTTGATCATGCCGCCCCACGACGGAGCGAGGAGGATCAGCGAGAACACCATGCCCAGAGACTGTGCCCAGTCCGGAAGCGCGGTGTATTGCAGGTGGTGGGGGCCGGCCCACATGTAGGTAAAGTTGAGCGCCCAGAAGTGGACGATCGACAGCCGGTACGAGTAGATGGGACGCTCAGCCTGCTTCGGGATGAAGTAGTACATCATCCCAAGGAAGCTGGTGGTCAGGAAGAAGCCCACCGCGTTATGCCCGTACCACCACTGAATCATCGCGTCCTGCACGCCGGCATAGGCGGAGTAAGACTTCCAGAGCGATGCCGGCATCTCGATGTTGTTGACGATATGCAGGATGGCGATCGTGAGAATGTACGCGCCAAAGAACCAGTTCGCGACGTAGATATGGCGGGTCTTGCGCTTGATGATGGTGCCGAAGAAAACAACGGCGTATGCGACCCAGACCAGAGTGATCAGAATGTCGATCGGCCATTCGAGCTCCGCGTACTCCTTGGAGGACGTAATGCCCATGGGCAGCGTGATCGCGGCGGCCAGAATGACCGCCTGCCAGCCCCAGAATGTGAATGCCGCGAGCGGGCCACAGAACAGCCGCGCCTGGCACGTCCGCTGCACCACGTAGTAGGACGTGCAAAACAGCGCGCTACCGCCGAAAGCAAAAATCACCGCGTTGGTATGCAGTGGCCGCAGGCGGCCGAACGACAGCCACGGCGTATTGAAGTTGAGCTCCGGCCAGATCAGTTGCGCCGCCAGCAGAACGCCGACGGCCATGCCGACGATCCCCCATACCACGGTCATGACGGCAAACTGCCGTACGACACCGTAATTGAAGGTGTCGACGCGTTGAGACGCGGTGGTGACATCCATTCAGACCCCCAAGCTAAGTAAGAATAAACCTATTGACAGTGTGACTTTAGGGAATCGCTGCGCGCGTCGTTTTGATATCAGTCAAGTTGCGAACCCCACTTCGGAACCGTCCCCAAACTGACCTGTCAATGCGCCCAACTGCAACGCGGACGACGTACTCTGCGGCTGACCTCATGGCTTGTCGTTGTCGAGCAAGATGGCTTCGCCAGGACGATCGAGGTCGTCATACTGGCCCGCATGCAAGGCCCACCACAGCGCGCCGGCGATCAGCGCAACGAGCACGAGGCTCATCGGCACCAGCAGGTACAGCGTTTCCATTCAGGACTCCCTCTCGGGCCATTCACGCGGCATGCGCAGCAGCCGCCATGCATTGGCCACGACCAGCAGTGACGACACCGACATCCCGATGCCGGCCATCCACGCCGTGACGTGACCGGTGGCCGCCAACGGAACGGCCACTACGTTGTACAGAAATGCCCAGGCAAGGTTCTGACGCACCACGCGGCGTGCATGACGGGCCGTCGCAATGGCCGTGGCGATTTCGGCGACACCTCCATGGGTGAGCACGGCGTCTGCGCCTGCCTGTGCAAGCGGTGCGCCACCGCCAATTGCAATCGATACTTGGGCCTGGGCCAGCACCGGAGCGTCGTTGATCCCGTCTCCCACCGCCAGCACCATCGCGCCTCGGCGCTGCAAGTTGGTGACATAGTCGCGCTTGCCCTCGGGAGTGACGGCGCCGACGGCCGTCTCCATGCCGAAATGGTTTGCCCACCAGCGCACCGAATGCCTGCTGTCGCCTGACACGAGGTGGCAGCGCACGCCAAGTTCGCGTAGCGCACGAAGCAGTGATGAAGTCTGTGCGCGTGCGATATCGGCCAGAAGAAAGCGCGCCAGCATGCCGTCCGTGCCCCCCAGCCACACTTCGGTCGCGCCCGGGTGCGCGTCCCGAGCCTCAGGACCTTCCGCGGTTTCATCGCCGGCCCAGACACTGGATGCCAGAGCGAGCCCGCTCACGAAATCACGTCGGCCAAGCCTTACGATCCGCTCGCCGACATGGGCCTCCAGCCCGTGCCCGGGCAAGTTGCGCAGGCCACTGACTTGGAGCGGGTCGGCGATGCCGCCAGCTTCGATGAATGCGCGTGCGATGGGATGTTCCCCACCCCGCTCCATCGCCGCGGCGATACAGAGGCAGGCGTGTTCGTCGAGATCGCTCTTCAGGTCCGTCGATACCACGGCGAAGCGTCCTTCCGTCAGCGTCCCCGTCTTGTCGAGAACCACATCGGTGACGCCCGCAAGGGTCTCCAGCGCATGGGCCCGCGTCAGCAGCACGCCGCGCCGTGACAGCGCAGCACCGGCGGCTGCAAGGGCGGCGGGAGTTGCCAGCGACAACGCACAGGGGCAACTGACCACCAACACCGCCACAGTCACCAGCAGGGCCCGCGACGGATCGATCCAGAGCGCCCAGACCAGGCCCGTGACCGCCGCCATGGCCAGCAACGTGCCCACAAACCAGCCCGCCACACGATCTGCAAGCAGCGCAAGGCGCGGCTTCTCCGCCAGCGCACGGTCCAGCACGGCGACTATTTCCGCCAGTCGTGTATTCGCTCCGATACGGTGGACCGTTAGTTCCAGCGGGCTGGACGTATTGAAGCAGCCCGCCAGCACCAAATCGCCTGCCTCGCGCCGCACGGGACGTGCCTCGCCTGTCAGCATGGATTCGTCGACTTCACTCGCACCATCCGTGACCACGCCGTCGGCCGGAACAATCTCACCAGCCTTCACACGGATACGGTCGCCCGCGCGCAACCGCGCCACGGGCACCCGCTCGGCGATGCCCCCTGCCTGCGCCAGACGCTCGCAAGTCGCCGGCAACTGCCGCGCGAGCATCTCCGCGCCGCTGCGCGAGGCCTGGCGTACGCGCAACTCCAGATAGCGTGCCAGCAAAAGGAAGGCGACGAACATCGTCACCGAATCGAAATAGACCTCACCTACGCCACGAACGGTGGCTATCGCACTGGCGACAAAGCCGGCGGCCACACCGATGCCCACGGGCACATCCATGCCCATATGGCGTTGACGCAAGCCGCGCCAGGCGCCGGCAAAGATAGGAAAAGCAGAATAGAAAACGACAGGAACCGTCAGCGCGAAGCTCGCCCAGCGCATCAACTGGAGCTGGCCGGGTTCGATCGTGGCCTCGTGTGTATAGAGCGGCCACGCATACATCATCACCTGCATCATGCCGAGCATTGCCACGGCCATGCGCATCAGCAGACTGCGGCGTTCGCGGCGATCCTGCTGATCGGTACGGGAGACCTCGAACGGCCATGCCATGTAGCCGATGTCGGCCAGTGTGGCCAGCAGCCCGGAAACGCTTTGCTGCGCCTCTTGCCATCGCACTACGACGCGGCGCGTGGCGACATTGGCGACTGCGGATTCCACTCCCGGCAGCTGCCCCAGTTGCTGCTCGATCAGCCAGGCACAGGCGGCGCACCTGATGTTTTCTGGTGCCAGCGTGGTCTCGACACGGCCATCGCCCAGCGCCCGGACAAACTGACTACGCAGTTCCGGCGTGTCGTAAGCTGCCCAGACAGGTTCGACCTCGCGACGTGCCTCGGCATCGATCGGCCGCGCAAAGCGAGTGACGTCGCCATAAAGATGACCGAATCCAGCTGCATGAAGCGTCAGCGCCAGCGTCTGACAACCACCGCAACAAAATGCGCGTGCGGTGCCGTCGATATCGGCAACGAATGGTGTGTCGCCCCGCTCCAGGCGCTGGCCGCAATGAAAACAATGATCGGTAGAGGAATGGGAAAGCGATACCGCCGACTGCAATGCGGTAGCGACCCGCGCACCCGAATCGCGATCCGGGCCGTAAGTGCGAGCCGGGGCGGATGGGACTGAAAACGGGACTGACAGCGGAGTGGCTGTCGGAGTGACCGGCAGACTGCCGGCGGGCGCGAGGGGGCTAGTAGGTATGGACGGCATGGCGCGCTTTTATTACCTAGTGGATACTAGGTAACGCGCGCGCCATACACCTTGATGCAAATCAAGTCCGCCCGAACGGACTCAGGTTCGTTCCCTGCAGACAACACACCTGACCAGAATCAGGGCCAGCTCCCCATTCAGGTGAGCGTCGTGTCCATCGTCCGGCGCTCGGACTCCAGGTATTCGCGCGACTGCATTTCGATGATCCGCGAGACGGTCCGATGGAATTCGTTGGCCATCTGGCCCTCGGTGTACAGCTCGTCGGCCGGCACCTCGGCGGACATCAGCAGCTTGACCTTGTGATCATAGAACACGTCGATCAGCCACGTGAACCGGCGTGCCTCCGACGACATCCGCGGCGTCATCTTCGGCACGTCCGACAAAATCACCGTATGGAACTGCGAAGCCAGTTCAAGGTAGTCGTTCTGCGAACGCGGACCGCCGCACAGCGTGGCGAAGTCGAACCAGACCACGCCATTGGCCTTGCGCAGGGCCTTCAGCTCACGATGCTCGATATGAAGGATCGGCGATTCGTCTGCTGTCCCGGCGATCCCCACAAATGCATCGCGCAGCGCCGCGCTGGCCTCGCGGTTCAGGGGCGTGTGGTACGCCTGCACCTGCTCCAGCGCGCGTTTCCGGTAGTCGATTCCAGCGTCGACGTTCAGCACGTCGAGCTTCTGCTGCAGCAGTTCGATGGCCGGCAGCACGCGGTCCCGGTGCAGGCCGTCCGGATACAGCAGGTCCGGGCGATAGTTGGACGTCATCACGAACTGCACGCCGTTTTCGAACAACTGCTGCAGCAAGCGATGCAGGATCATCGCGTCTGCCACGTCATTCACGTGGAATTCGTCGAAGCAGATCAGGCGGAAGCGTCGCGCGATGCGTTTGGCCAGCTCATCGAGGGGGTCCGGCCGGCCGCGCAGCTCTTCCAGCTGGCGATGCACCTCGCGCATGAATTCGTGGAAATGGAGTCGCGTCTTGCGCACCACTGGCACGCAGGAGTAAAAGCTGTCCATCAGGAACGACTTGCCACGCCCTACCCCGCCCCACATGTAGACGCCCTTGGGCACATCCGGGTGTACCAGCAACTTCTTCAGCGCATTGTTGCGCCGATTCTTGTAGGCCACCCATTCGTCGTAGCACTGCTGCAGGCGCGCGACGGCGCGCAATTGCGCTTCATCGGACTGGTAGCCGCGCTGCTTCAGTTCCTGCTCGTAATACTCGGTGACGTTCATGCTCTGGGTTCACACTGGGACGGCGACGGAAGTTATCCGCGCCGGCGCTGCAAGTGAAAACGGCGCGCCGCTGTTTGCGGCGCGCCGATGCTCACGCATTGTGAGGCAAAAGCCTTACATGTTGAGCTGACGCTTGTCGACAGCCAGCGCGGCTTCGCGCATGACTTCCGACATCGACGGGTGCGGGTGACACACACGGCCGATATCCTCGCTGGCGGCCTTGAACTCCATTGCCACTACGGCTTCGGCGATCAGGTCCGACGCGTTGGCGGCCACGATGTGCACGCCCAGGATTTCGTCCGTCTTGGCATCCGCAAGCATCTTGACGAAGCCGTCCGAGGCACCCATGCCCAGTGCACGGCCATTGGCCATGAACGGGAACTGACCCGACTTGTACGCGCGGCCTTCAGCCTTCAGCTGTTGCTCGGTCTTGCCGACCCACGCGATTTCCGGGAACGTGTAAATGACCCACGGTACCGTATTGAAGTCGATGTGCGGCTTCTGGCCAACGATACGTTCGGCCACTGCCACGCCTTCGTCCTCGGCCTTGTGTGCCAGCATCGGGCCGCGCACCACGTCGCCGATGGCCCACAGGCCCGGGACCTTGGTCTGGCAGTGGTCGTCCACCTCGATGAAACCTCGTGCATCCGCCGCCAGGCCCACGGCTTCGAGGCCGAGGCTGTCGGTGTTGGGCACGCGGCCCACGGACACGATCAGACGATCCACTTCCAGGGTCTGGGCGTTGCCATCCTTGTCGGTGTAGCTGACCGAGACGTTGTCCTTGCCGGTTTTCACTTCGTTGACCTTCACGCCCAGGCTGAACTTCAGGCCCTGCTTGGTCAGCAGCTTCTGCGCTTCCTTGGCCACGCCTTCGTCGGCAGCGCCCAGGAATGCGGGCAGCGCTTCCAGCACGGTCACGTCCGCACCCAGACGGCGCCACACGGAGCCCAGTTCCAGGCCGATCACGCCAGCGCCGATCACGCCCAGCTTCTTCGGCACGGTCGGGTACTTCAGCGCACCTTCGTTATCGCTGATGAGGTTGTTGTCCACCGGCACGCCCGGCAGGTGGCGGGCCTTCGAGCCCGTGGCGATGATGACCTGCTTGGCGGTCACGACCTCGCCAGCCACGTCGACCTGGAAGCCCTCGGCAGCCTTGCCGATGAACTTGCCGTAGCCCTTGAACAGCGTCACCTTGTTCTTGCGGAACAGGAACTCGATGCCCTTGGTCATCTTGCCGACGATGTCGTCCTTGCGCTTGAGCATCTTGGCCACGTCCACCTTGACGTCACCCACGGTGATGCCGTGGTCGGCCAGGTGATGCGCGGCGTTCTCGAACTCTTCCGAGGAAGCCAGCAGCGCCTTGGACGGAATGCAGCCCACGTTCAGGCAGGTGCCACCCAGGCGCGGTTCACCCTTGGGATCGTCGTAGGCGTTGCCTTCGCAGCAGGCCACGTTCAGGCCCAGCTGGGCAGCGCGGATCGCAGCGATGTAGCCGCCAGGGCCGGCGCCGATCACCAGCACGTCGAATTGTTTGCTCATGGAAATTCCTTTTGGACGACGCACTCCCACCCGCCCGGCTCAGCGGGCGGCGGGAGACACGAGGTCCTTCAACTCAGGGGAAAGACGGACGGCTTACAGGTCCAGCAGCAGGCGAGCCGGATCTTCCAGCGCTTCCTTCATCGCCACCAGGCCCAGCACAGCCTCGCGACCATCGATGATGCGGTGGTCGTAGGACATGGCCAGGTAGTTCATCGGGCGAATCACGATCTGACCGTCTTCCACCACGGCGCGGTCCTTGGTGGCGTGCACGCCCAGGATGGCCGATTGCGGCGGGTTGATGATGGGGGTCGACAGCATCGAACCGAACGTACCGCCGTTCGAGATCGAGAACGTACCGCCCGTCAGCTCTTCCAGCGACAGCTTGCCGTCGCGAGCCTTGGCACCGAACTCGGCAATCTTCTTCTCGATATCGGCCAGGCTCATCTGGTCGGCGTTGCGCAGGATCGGCACCACCAGGCCACGCGGCGAGCCCACGGCGATACCGATGTCGAAGTAGCCGTGATACAGGATATCGTTGCCATCCACCGACGCGTTGATGATCGGGTACTTCTTCAGGGCGTGCACGGCAGCCTTCACGAAGAACGACATGAAGCCCAGCTTCACGCCGTGTTCCTTCTCGAAGCGGTCCTTGTACTTGCCACGCAGATCCATCACCGGCTTCATGTTCACTTCGTTGAACGTGGTGAGGATGGCGTTGGTCGATTGCGACTGGATCAGGCGCTCGGCGATACGGGCGCGCAGACGGCTCATCGGCACACGCTCTTCCGGACGGTCACCCAGGGCAGCGAAGTCCACCTGGGCCGACACTTGCTGCAGCGCAGGCTTGGCGGCGGCCGGAGCCGGCGCAGCCTTGGCGGCCGGGGCCGGGGCGGAGCCGGCGGCCAGCACGTCACCCTTGGTGATGCGGCCATCCTTGCCCGTGCCGGCTACCTGACCGGCGGTCAGGCCACCTTCGGCCATCAGCTTGGCAGCCGACGGCATGGCGATGCCGCTTGCGCCGGTAGCGGCAGCAGCGGGGGCAGCGGGGGCAGCGGCAACCGGCGCCGGTGCGGCGGCCGGAGCCGGCGCGGCAGCTGCGGGGGCAGCGGCGCCAGCAGTGGCTTCGGTGTCGATCTTGGCGATCAGCTCGTCTGCCACGACGGTATCACCGTCGTTCTTGACGATCTGCGACAGCACGCCGGCGGCGGGGGCCGGCACTTCCAGCACGACCTTGTCGGTCTCGATCTCGATCAGGATCTCGTCCTGGGCAACAGCTTCGCCCGGCTTCTTCTTCCAGTTCAGCATGGTCGCTTCGGCGACCGATTCAGACAGTTGCGGAACCTTGACGTCAACAATAGCCATGGTTTGGAATTTCCTCGATGTATGCGTGTATGGTCAGGCAGGCCCCCCACGGCGCGCGCTCTTGCGCGTCGCCGTGGGGGTCGTCTAATTACTTGGTCAGAACAAAGCCCTTGAGCTTGGAGAACGCAGCGTCCAGCAGCGCCTTCTGTTGCTCGTTGTGCTTTGCGTAGTAGCCCACCGCCGGCGAAGCCGAGGCGGGACGACCGGCATAACCGAGCTTCTGGCCTTCCGTCATGTTTTCCATGATGTAGTGCTGCACGAAGAACCAGGCACCCTGGTTCTGCGGCTCATCCTGGCACCACACGATTTCGGTCGCGCCAGGATATTTCTTGAGTTCCGCGGCCACGGCCTTGTGCGGGAACGGGTACAGCTGTTCCAGGCGGACGATCGCCGTGTCGGTGGCACCACGCTCCTTGCGGGTGTTGACCAGGTCGTAGTAGACCTTGCCCGAGCACATGATCACGCGCTTGACCTTGCTGGCGTTCAGTTCTTCGTGATCGGGGATGACCGTCTCGAAGTGACCCTTGGCCAGGTCGGACAGCGGCGACACCGCATCCTTGTTACGCAGCAGCGACTTCGGCGTCATGATCACCAGCGGCTTGCGGAACAGACGGATCATCTGGCGACGCAGCAGGTGGAAGATCTGGGCCGGCGTGGTCGGCTGGCAAACCTGGATGTTGTGGTCCGCGCAGAGTTGCAGGAAACGCTCGATACGGGCCGAGCTGTGTTCCGGACCCTGGCCTTCGTAGCCGTGCGGCAGCATCAGCGTCAGACCCGAGGCGCGGCCCCACTTCACTTCACCCGACGAGATGAACTGGTCGATCACCACCTGGGCGCCGTTCACGAAGTCGCCGAACTGGGCTTCCCAGATCACCAGCGCATTCGGTTCCGCGGTCGAGTAGCCGTATTCGAAGCCGAGCACGGCTTCTTCGGACAGCACCGAGTCGATCACGGTGAACGGGGCCTGATTCTCGGATACGTTCTGCAGCGGCACATAGGAGCCGGCATCCCAGCGCTCGCGGGCCTGGTCGTGCAGCACGGCGTGACGATGCGTGAAGGTACCGCGGCCGGCGTCCTGGCCGGTGATGCGCACCGGGTAGCCCGATGCCACCAGCGAGGCGAAGGCCAGGTGCTCACCCATGCCCCAGTCCAGCAACTGGTCGCCACGACCCATGTTGGCACGGTCCTTGACGACCTTGTCCACCAGCGGATGCAACTTCAGGTGCTCGGGAATCGCGGTGATCCGCTCGGCCAGGCGCTTCAGTTCCGTCACCGGCACCGCGGTGTCGGCGGCGTCCGTCCACTTGCGATTCAGGAACGGCATCCAGTCCACGGCGAACTTGTTCTTGAAGTTCGACAGGACCGGGTCAACCGTGTGCTTGCCCGCGTCCATGGCGTTGCGGTATTCCTTGACCAGCTCGTCGCCGAAGTCTGCGCCGACCAGATTCTGGGCCGCCAGCTTGTCGGCGTACAGCTTGCGCGTGCCGGGGTGCTGGGAAATCTTCTTGTACATCAGCGGCTGGGTCATAGCCGGGGTGTCTTGCTCGTTGTGACCCAGCTTGCGGAAGCAGATGACGTCGACCACGACGTCCTTCTTGAATTCCATGCGGAAATCCACCGCGAGCTGCATGGCGTACACCACGGCCTCGGGATCGTCGCCGTTCACGTGCAGCACCGGCGCCTCGATCATCTTGACCACGTCCGTGCAATACAGCGTCGAACGCGCGTCACGCGGGTCGGAGGTGGTGAAACCGATCTGGTTATTGATGACGATGTGCATCGTGCCGCCCGTGCCGTAGCCACGGGTCTGCGCGAGGTTCAGCGTCTCCATCACCACGCCCTGACCGGCAAAGGCGGCGTCGCCGTGCACCTGCACCGGCAGCACTTCCTTGTGACCGGCTTCGCCACGGCGTTCCTGGCGGGCCTTCGACGAACCCTCGACCACCGGATTGACGATTTCCAGGTGGGACGGGTTGAAGGCGAGCGACAGGTGAACCGGGCCGCCTTCGGTCGAGACATCGCTCGAGAAGCCCTTGTGGTACTTCACGTCGCCTGCCGGCAGGTCGTCAACGTGCTTGCCTTCGAATTCGGCGAACAGGTCCGCCGGCATCTTGCCCAGCGTGTTGACCAGCACGTTCAGGCGGCCACGGTGGGCCATGCCGATCACGATTTCCTGCACACCCTTGCTACCGGAGTGCTGGATCAGTTCGTCCATCGCGGCGATGAAGCTTTCACCGCCTTCCAGCGAGAAACGCTTCTGGCCAACGTACTTGGTGTGGAGGAAGCGCTCCAGGCCTTCGGCCGCGGTCAGGCGGTCGAGGATGTGCTTCTTCTTCTCCAGCGTGAACACCGGCTTGGAGCGCGTGGTTTCCAGGCGCTCCTGCCACCAGCGCTTCTGCGCCTGGTCGCTCACGTACATGAACTCGGCGCCGATGGTGCCGCAGTAGGTCTCGCGCAGGTTGTTGAGCAGCTCGCGCAGGCTCATCGACTCCTTGCCGAAATACGTGTTGCTGGCATTGAAGACGATGTCGAGGTCAGCCTCGGAGAAACCGTAGAACGCCGGATCCAGGTCAGGCAGGGGCGGACGCTCCTGGCGCTTTAGGGGATCGAGGTCGGCCCAGTGCGTGCCAATGTTGCGGTAGGCGGCGATCAGCTGGGTGGCAGCGACGCGCTTTCGGCCCATATCGGAATCGGCCGAGGCAACAATAGTCTTGATGGGGCCCTGCTTGGCGCGCTCGGCAAACGAGGCGACGATCGGTGCGTGGGGGATATCGCGGGCGTTGGAACCATCCACAGCCGGGACATTCTGCATCGCGTCGAAATACGAGCGCCAGTTGTCGGGAACCGAGCTGGGATTCTGGAGATAGGCCTCGTACAGCTCTTCCACATAGGGGGCGTTGCCGCCGAAGAGGTACGAATTGCTCTGATACTGCTGCATCATGGGGCGCTCACTATTCTCCGGGAATGCCGGAGTTAAGCGGGTTCATCAACCTTCCGCGACACGGCTTGACCGGTTAGCGGATTGCAAACAACTCTTGGGAGCCACGACAGCGCTACCTTAAACGGACGGCGCCTTGGGCGCCGCCTGTTTTTGGGTCTCACCGCCGGGCCCGAAAGGGCAAGTTGTGCGGGGAAGGACCTAAGTCTTCACTCGCGAAAGCATAGCACGTTTGCCTAGAAATCGTGGGGACTTTTCGTGATGCAAAATCAAGACACAACAGGTCAAGGCTGCGCGGCAATCTGGTCGACGGCATCGGTGATCAGGCCGTCCAACCCCCAGGACAGCAAGTCCGCGGCGCGCGTCACGTCATTCACCGTGTAGCACAACACCTTGAATCCAGCCTGGTGTGCCCGGGCGATGACCGCCGCGTCGAGTTCGCGGTGATTCGAATCCAGCGCGACGCAGTCAAGCCTGCGCAGGCGGTCCAGCCAATCGGCGGGCAGCTTGTCCAGCAGCAGCGCACGTGGCACGGTCGGCGCCACCTTGCGAGCGGCCTCCAGCGCCTCCTCGGAAAACGACGACAGCAACGGCGGGACATCGGCACCTTGCCAGAGCGAAAGTGCATCAAGCGCCACGGCCGCACCCGTCCGATATTCATGACCCGGTACTGGCTTGATCTCGATATTGACGAGGAAACCGTTGGCACGCGTGTAGCGGGCGATGGCCGCCAGCGTCGGAATCGGCTCACCCGCATAGCCCGGGCTGTGCCAGGCGCCGGCATCCAGCCCGGCCAGTTCACCCAGCGTCAGCGCATCGACGCGCCCCGTGCCGGACGTCGTGCGATCCAGCGTGGCATCGTGCATCAGCACCGTCCTGCCATCGCCAGACAGCTTCACGTCGAATTCGAACATCCGGTAGCCGAACGACGCACCGTGCCGGAACGCGGCGAGCGTATTCTCGGGCGCCAGCTTGCCGGCACCGCGGTGGGCGATATGGCTCGGATACGGCCAGTTGGCCATATCCACCGTCGGGAATGTCGCGGCCGCCTGGCTCATGCGTGCGCCTCGATCCGCTTGCCGGAGCTCACATCGAAGAAGTGCAGATGTTCGGGCGATGCCGTGACCGGCAGGCGATCGCCACTGCGCACGTGCATCTGGCTGTCGAGCCGCACCACAACCGGCTGGCCACCGAGCGCTCCGTACGCAAACGAGTCCGCGCCGAGCGCCTCCACCACGCGCACATCGACCTCCGCGATGGCATCGTGGGCCGCGCACGGCTCGATATGCTCGGGACGCAGACCCATCAGCGCCTGCTCGGGCAGATGCAAACCCATCGGCAGATGGCCCAGCGTCGCGGTGCCGCCCTGCCCGTCCTTGGGCACCACGCGCATTTGCGCACTGCCCTGTCCCGCTGCCTGCCCGGCCCCGTTTCGCGCCACCGGCACCAGGTTCATCGGCGGCGAGCCGATGAAGCCCGCCACGAACGTGCTGGCCGGTCGCGCGTACACCTCCAGCGGCGTGCCGATCTGCTCCACGCGGCCACCATTGAGCACCATCATGCGGTCAGCCAGCGTCATGGCCTCCACCTGGTCGTGCGTCACATACAGGCTGGTGGTACCCAGGCGGCGATGGAGATCCTTCAGTTCCAGACGCATTTGCACACGCAGCTTGGCGTCGAGGTTCGAAAGCGGTTCGTCGAACAGGAACACGGCAGGCTCCCGCACGATCGCACGCCCCATGGCCACGCGCTGGCGCTGGCCGCCGGAGAGCTGGCGCGGCTTGCGGTCGAGCAGCGATGCCAGTTCCAGGATGCCCGCGGCATGCTTCACGCGCTGCTCGATCTCGGGCTTCGGCATGCCACGAATCTTGAGCCCATAGGCCATGTTGTCATACACGCTCATGTGCGGATACAGCGCGTAATTCTGGAACACCATCGCGATGTCGCGCTCGGCCGGTTCCAGGTCGTTCACCACCTTGTCGCCAATATGGATCTCGCCGCCGGTAATGGTTTCCAGGCCGGCGACCATGCGCAGCAGCGTGGACTTGCCGCAGCCCGACGGGCCGACGATGACGATGAATTCACCGTCGGCGATTTCCATATCGATGCCGTGCACGACCTGCGTGCCGCCGGCGTAGGTTTTCTGTACGTTGCGAAGTGACAGTTTTGCCATGGCTAGTTTTCCCTGCCTTATTTTTCCGTTTCCACCAGGCCCTTGACGAACCATCGTTGCATCAGCACCACCACCACGGCCGGCGGGATCATCGCCAGCATCACGGTAGCCATCACCAGGTTCCAGTCCGTGGCGGCATCGCCCGAACGGGAGATCATCTGCGTCACGCCCACCACCACTGGCGTCATCGACTTCTGCGTCGTGATCAGCAGCGGCCAGAGGTACTGGTTCCAGCCATAGATAAACTGGATCACGAACAGCGCGGCGATGCTGGTGCGCGACAGCGGCAGCACCACGTCCCAGAAGAAACGCAGCGGGCCGGCGCCGTCGATGCGCGCTGCCTCGGCCAGTTCGTCCGGAATGGTCAGGAAGAACTGGCGGAACAGGAACGTGGCGGTGGCCGATGCGATGATCGGAATCGTCAGGCCGAAGTAGCTGTCCAGCAAGCCCAGATCCGACACCACCTTGTAGGTCGGCAGGATCCGCACTTCCACCGGCAGCATCAGCGTGATGAAGATCAACCAGAAGAAGGTCTTGCGCAGCGGAAAGCGGAAATAGACGATCGCAAAGGCCGAGATGATCGAAATGGCGATCTTGCCGAGGGCAATGCCCAGCGCCATGATCAGGCTGTTCTTCATCATGGTGGCGACCGGCGATGCGGCCTCCCCCACGCCCCGGAACAGCACCGTGCGATAGTTTTCGAACAGGTGGCCGCCCGGAATCATCGTCATCGGCGCATCCAGCACCTGCTCGGCCGTCAGCGTGGACGCCACGAAGGTCAGGTACACCGGAAAGGCCACGACAACGATGCCGAGAATCAGCACCAGGTGCGTAATGAAATCAAGTATTGGTCGACGTTCTACCATTGCGTGCCTCTGTCAGTACTGGACCTTGCGTTCCACGAAACGGAACTGCACCACGGTCAGCGCGATCACGATCACCATCAGCACGACGGACTGCGCCGCCGAACCGCCGATATCCATGCCGCGGAAGCCGTCGTGAAAGACCTTGTAGACGAGCGTGTTGGTGGAATTGAAAGGGCCGCCATGCGTCACGGCGTCGATGATGGCGAAGGTGTCGAAGAACGCGTAGACGACGTTGATCACCAGCAGGAAGAACGTGGTCGGCGACAGCAGCGGGAACACGATCGACCAGAAGCGCCTCCACGGACCCGCGCCGTCGATGGCCGCGGCCTCGATCAGGGATTTCGGGATGCTCTGCAACCCGGCCAGGAAGAACAGGAAGTTGTAGCTGATCTGCTTCCATGCCGCGGCCAGCACCACCAGCGCCAGCGCCTGATTGCCGTTGAGCAGGAAGTTCCAGTCCACGCCCATCTTGCGCAACGCGTAGGCCACCACGCCGAGCGTCGGATTGAACATGAACATCCACAGCACGCCCGCCACGGCGGGTGCCACGGCGTACGGCCAGATCAGCAGGGTCTTGTAGCCCGTGGCCGCGCGCACCACGCGATCCGCAAAGTAGGCCAGCAAGAGCGCCACGGACAAGCCCACCACGGTCACGCCAATGGCGAAGATCGCCGTGGTCTGGAAGGACTCCACATACTGGGTATCCTTCAACAGCGCGGCAAAGTTTTCGAGGCCGACGAACTCCAGGTTGATGCCGAAGGCATCCTGCTGCAGCATCGACTGGTACAGCGCCTGGCCCGCAGGCAGGAAGAAGAAGATCAGCGTGATGGCGATCTGCGGCAAGACCAGCAGATACGGCAGCCACGGCGAGCGAAAAACGACGCGTTTTTCCATCGTTAACTATCCGGCAAACGCCGCGGGGTCGCGGCTCCCTGACAAGACACCCAAGGCGAGTCAGCCCGGATATCCATAAAGCAAGCGGGCGACGGATTCGCCGCCGCCCGCTCTCGGTGCGCCCTGCCCGGTCGCGCCGGGCAATCGCGCCTTACTCCTTGGCCGTCTTCTGGAAGCGTTCCAGCAGTTCGTTACCGCGGGCAACGGCTGTGTCCAGCGCCGCCTTCGGTTCCTTCTTGCCGGCCCAGACGGCTTCCAGTTCCTCGTCCACCACCGTGCGAATCTGCACCAGGTTGCCCAGGCGCACGCCGCGCGACTTCTCGGTAGTCTTCACGACCATCTGTTCCACGGACACTTCGGCGCCCGGGTTCTTGTCGTAGTAGCCCGACTTCTTGGTCAGCTCATACGAAGCCATCGTGACCGGCAGGTAGCCGGTGGCCTGGTGCCAGTCCGACTGGATTTCCGGACGCGAGAGGAACGTGAAGAATTTGGCCACGCCCTTGTACTCTTCCGCCTTCTTGCCGCCCATTACCCACAGCGACGCGCCGCCAATGATCGTGTTCTGCGGGGCGCCCTGCACGTCCGGGTAGTAAGGCAGTTGCGACACGCCGAACTGGAACTTGGCGTTCTTGCGGATGTTGGCCAACGACGCCGAAGAACCCGTGAACATCGCGCATTCGCCGTTATAGAACTTGGCCTGCGACTCCGCCTTGCGGCCGCCGTAGCTGAAATAGCCCTTCTTGACCATTTCCTGCAGGTTCGTGATGTGCTTCACGTGCAGCGGGCTGTTGAATACCAGGCGGGCGTCCGTGCCGCCAAAGCCGTTGTTCTTGGTCGCGAACAGCGTGTTATGCCAGGCCGAGAAGCTCTCGAGGTGCACCCAGCCCTGCCAGTCGGTGGTATAGGCGCAGTTAGTGCCGGAAGCCTTCAGCTTGGCCGAATACTGCATCACTTCGGGCCACGTCTTGGGGGGCGCGGAGAGGCCGGCCTTCTTGAAGGCGTCCTTGTTGTAATAGAAGACCGTCGTCGAGCTGTTGAACGGGAACGACAGCATTTCGCCCTTCGACGACGTGTAGTACCCGGCGACCGCCGGAATATAGGCCTTCTGGTCGAATTTCTCGCCGGCGTCCTTCATCACGGTGGAAACCGGCTTGATGGCGCCCTTGGCACTCATCATCGTCGCGGTACCGACTTCGAACACCTGCAGGATGGCCGGCGCGCCGCCCGCACGGAAGGCCGCGATACCAGCCGCCATGGTTTCGTCGTAGTTGCCCTTGTTGACCGGCACGATCTTGTAGTCGGTCTGGCTCGCGTTGAACTTGTCGGCAATTTCGTTGACTTTGTCGTTCAGCGCGCCCTGCATGGCGTGCCACCATTGGATTTCGACGGCGGCGTGAGCCGTGCCGGCCATGGCCAGGGTGGCGACGGCGGCCAGTTTCAATACGGTACGTGGAAAAGACATCGGCATCTCTCCTGAGGCTGTTATGAGTCGGGCAAAAATGTGAAAAAGCGACCGACTGTATGCATTTTTTGTGACAGCCGGATGTTACGCCGGTCTCACCCCAACGAAAACCGGGCAAACCCGCCTTGCAGAGAGATTGTTGCGGCATTTTGACGACACACAGGTGTCACGGTCGGTGATATGCGCGGGTGCCAGTTGCGTAAAATGCCCGGCCATGACGACCATGCAACCCTTCTCCGCCCTGCCCGATGCCGCCCTGCGCCGTGTGCGCGGCATCCTGACCGATATCGACGGCACGCTGACCACCGACGGCCGGCTGCCCGCCTCCACCTATCTGGCGCTGGACCGGCTGGCACGGGCCGGCCTGCACGTGATTCCGGTAACAGGGCGCTGCATCGCCTGGGCCGAAATCCTGACCCGGCTCTGGCCGGTCGACGCCATCATCGGTGAAAACGGCGCCTTCTACTCACATTTGCACAACAACAAGCTCGTCACTCGCTTCCTGGACGACGAAAAGACGCGCGCGGCAAACCTGGAGAGGATCCACGCGCTGGGCGAGGCCATCCTTCGCGAGGTTCCCGGAAGCGCGCTGGCATCCGATCAGGCCTGGCACGCCGCTGACCTGGCAATCGACCACGCGGAGGACGTCCCGCCATTGCCACAGCAGGCAGTTGAGCGCATCGCAGCGATGATGCGGGAGGCTGGCATGACCGCAACGGTCAGTTCGATCCATGTAAACGGATGGTTCGGCAAGCACGACAAGCTGTCGATGAGCCGGCTTTGCGTTGCGGAGTTGCTCGGGGATGATGTGGACGCCAACCGCGATGACTGGCTGTTCATCGGCGATTCGGCAAACGACGTGGCGATGTTCGGCCACTTCCCGTTGTCGGTGGGCGTAGCGAACGTGCGTGAGATCCTGCACCTGCTGCCGGTGACACCAGCCTATGTCACGAATGCAGCCGGCGGCGAGGGATTCGCCGAGATGGCGGAGAGACTGCTGGTGGCGCGGGAAGGCTGAAGACACCAGACCTGAGGGCGCCAGACTTGAAGGCGCAAATTTGTGAAGGCGCCAGGCCGGGACACCCGGCGGACACCGACCGGACGTCCGTCGGGCGCCCAGTGCGGCAGCCGGTCAGGCCCCCTCTCCCGCAAGCAAGAGAAGGGACAAGCCATCGGCCCGCACCGGAGCCTGACATTAGTCGAAGCCCAGCTCCTGCAACTTGCGGGTAATCGTGTTCCGGCCGATCCCGAGTCGCGTCGCGGCTTCCACCCGGCGGCCACGCGTGACGCCGAGGGCGGCCTCCAGCACGGCCTTCTCGAAGCGGCGAGTGAGTACGTCCATCACCTCAGGTTGCCCCGATTCCAGCATGGTCTTGGCCTCGCCAGCCAGCAGTGCTTCCCAGTTGGCGGAAACCGGACTCGCGGCAAACGCCGGCGTCGCCGCCACGCCCGGCGCGCTCGACACCATGGGCGGACGCGTCGCGACCATCATGTCGCCTTCGATGCCCGGCGCGCCCATGCCGTAGTCGGCGGTCTCCAACGCCTCGTACTCGCCGCCGCCCGCGCGGGCCTCGCCCGCATGCTGACGCACGGCCGCCGCACCGCTATCCTGGCCGGTTCCAATCATTTCACGCGGCAGGTCCTTGACCTCGATGGTCTGCGCCGGCGCCATCACGGTCAGCCAGTTGCAGAGATTCTCGAGTTGCCGCACGTTGCCGGGGAAAGGCAGCGTGCTGACGTAGGTCAGCGCCTCGTCGGACATCCGCTTGGGCTCCACGCCCAGTTCCTTCGCACTCTTTTGCAGGAAATGGCGCGCCAGCAGCGTGATGTCTTCCGGCCGTTCGCGCAGCGGCGGCAGGCGCAGGCGGATCACGTTCAGGCGGTGGAACAAGTCCTCACGGAACAGCCCCTCCTTGACGCGCGTCTCCAGGTTCTGGTGCGTCGCGGCGATCACGCGCACGTTGGCGCGCAGCGGGTTGTGACCGCCGACCCGATAGAAGTTGCCGTCCGACAGCACCCGCAACAGGCGCGTCTGCAGGTCGAACGGCATGTCGCCGATTTCATCGAGGAACAGCGTGCCGCCCTCGGCCTGCTCGAACCGGCCCCGACGCATGGTCTGCGCTCCGGTGAACGCGCCACGTTCGTGACCGAACAGTTCCGACTCCAGCAGATCCTTGGGAATCGCCGCAGTGTTCAACGCGATGAACGGCCCATTGGCACGCGGACTGTGCTTGTGCAGCGCGCGCGCCACCAGCTCCTTGCCGGTACCGGACTCGCCGGTGATCATCACGGTGACATTCGATTGCGACAGCCGGCCGATCGCGCGGAACACATCCTGCATCGCCGGTGCCTGACCGAGAATCTCGGGCGCATCAACCAGCCGATCGTCCATCTCCTCTTCGCGCAGGCTCTCTTCCAGCGCCCGGCGAATCAGTTCGACCGCCTTGTCCACGTCGAACGGCTTGGCCAGATATTCGAAGGCGCCGCCCTGGAATGCAGCCACCGCACTGTCGAGGTCCGAGTACGCGGTCATCACGATGACCGGCAGGCCCGGGTGGCGCGCCTTGATGGCCTGCAGCAGGTCCAGCCCAGACCCGCCAGGCATGCGGATATCGGAGATCAGGACTTGCGGCTCGTCCTCCTCCAACGCCGCCAGCACGTCGCGGACATTGGTAAAACTGCGGGAGAGCAGGCTTTCACGTGCGAGGGCCTTTTCCAGGACCCAGCGGATTGATTGATCGTCGTCGACTATCCAGATCGGCTTCATGTGCGTCGCTTGTCTGCTCGGTGTCATTTGGTCTCCCGTTCGCCCGCTGTTGGCAGGTCCGCACCGCTCGCACGATTCGCCAGGGAGGCGCCTAGTGGAGTGGCAGCAGGATACGGAAGTCGGTACAGCCCGGCCGGCTCTCGCATTCGATCAAGCCCTCGTGCTGCTGCACGAAGGTTTGAGCGAGTGTGAGACCGAGTCCGCTACCGCCATCCCTGCCCGATACCAATGGATAGAAGATGCGTTCGCGAATGTCCTCGGGGATGCCCGGGCCGTTATCGATGACATGCAAGTCCAATGCCAGCTTGAAAAGTCGCTTGGCAATGGTCACCTGGCGAGCCACCCGCGTGCGCAGCACGATCTGCGCGTCGCCACGGGCAATGCGCTCGTGCAGCGCCTGCGCGGCGTTGTGCACGATGTTCAGCACGGCCTGGATCAGCTGCTCCATGTCGCCACGCAGGTCAGGCAGGCTCGCGTCGTAGTCGCGCACGATATCCAGCCCGTTGGGGAATTCCGCCAGGACCACGGATCGCACGCGCTCCAGCACCTCGTGGATATTGAGGTCCGAGACGATATGGGGATGCCGGTGCGGCTCCAGCAGGCGGTCCACCAGCGTCTGCAGGCGGTCCGACTCCTTGATGATGACCTGTGTGTATTCGCGCAGGGAGCGCTCGGGGAGTTCGAATTCCAGCAACTGGGCCGCACCGCGGATGCCCCCCAGCGGATTCTTGATCTCGTGGGCCAGATTGCGGATCAGCTCCTTGTTGGCCGAGGTCAGGTCGAGGATGCGTTCCTCGCGGTCGCTGCGGACCTTCTGCTCGTTCAGCAGGATCTCCACAAGCACGATGCCGGCGTGCCCCTCCAGCGCGCCAATGACCACGTGCGCGTGGATCGCTTCCTGCAGCGGCGGCCGCAAGACCAGGTCCTGGCGGCGTACGTCTACCTGCCGGGCGATGACCGACTCGATCATGGCGTCGAGTTCGTCGGACGCGCCAAACAGATCCGGCAGCGTCAGCTCCACCATGGCGCGGCGCGACAGCGCAAAGCTGGCCTCGGCGGCGGGGTTGGCGTAGACCACGTGCAGGCCGGGCTGGCGCACCAGCAGCACGGGATTGGCCACCACGTCCAGCCCCGGATGAAAGACCACATCGCCCAACGGCAGGATGTCTGCATCGCTCGCCGCCGGATCGGCACTGTCTGGCGAGGTGGCTGGCTCCGACTTGCGATCGGCGCCAGTGACTTTGCGGGACACTCCGCGAATCAGGCGACGCATGCGATTAGTCCTTCAGGTTGGAAAGCTCGCGACGCAACGATGCGGCATTGGCCTCGCCGCGCGCGATGTCATCGCGCAGCCGGGCCGTGCGATCGAGGTACTTCTGGTAGTTACGCTCATTGCCCTGGCGCTCGGGCTCGCCGTTGTTGTACTCGGCGCGCAGGCCGGACAGCTTGGCCTCCTCGCTCTGCAATTCCTGCTCCAGCACGGCGCGGCGTTCGCCGTCGCGGTTCTTCTGCGTGGCGCTGTCCACGCGCGGGAACGCGGTCGGCGAGGCGGCGGCCGTGGTGGCCTTGCCCGCGCCGCCCGATGTCGTCCGTCCGCCCGGCACGGTCACCACGTCGGGCAGGTTCAGCCGCTTGCAATCCTTGCTGTTGCCCGGATTGCCATTGCGATACTCGGGCACGCCATTGGCACCCTTGCACACGTAGACATCCGACGATTGCGCCGGCGCCGGCTGACTCCACCCTCCCAGCACCAGCATCACGGCCGTCACCAGAATGGGGAGACCCACACGGATTTGGTGCATTCCGCCGTGGGCGGCACTGCTCGAGATCTTGTTCGAATTCGCGTCCATGAACACCGACATGATGGTTAGGGAAAGAGCCCCATTCTAGCGATCAACCCGCCAGCAAAACAAAAAGGGACAGCCGAAGCCGCCCCTTCCTGGTGCAACTGTTGCCCGGTGACAACCTGGCAACGGGATCGCTTACAGCGAGTAGTACATCTCGAACTCGATCGGGTGAGTCGTCATGCGGAAACGCGTGACTTCTTCCATCTTCAGTTCGATGTAGGCATCGATCATGGAGTTGGAGAACACACCGCCGCGGGTCAGGAACTCACGGTCGTTGTCGAGGTACTCCAGGGCCTGGTCGAGGCTCGAGCAGACGGTCGGGATCTTTGCATCCTCTTCCGGCGGCAGGTCGTACAGGTTCTTGTCGGCGGCTTCACCCGGGTGGATCTTGTTCATCACGCCATCCAGACCGGCCATCAGCAGCGCCGAGAAGCCCAGGTACGGGTTCATCAGCGGATCCGGGAAGCGGGTTTCGATACGACGGCCCTTCGGGTTGGCCACGTAAGGAATACGGATCGAGGCCGAACGGTTGCGGGCCGAGTAAGCCAGCTTCACCGGGGCTTCGAAGCCCGGCACCAGACGCTTGTACGAGTTCGTGCCCGGGTTGGTCAGGGCGTTCAGCGCGCGAGCGTGCTTGATGATGCCGCCGATGTAGTACAGCGCGAATTCCGACAGGCCGGCATAGCCGTTGCCCGCGAACAGGTTCTGGCCGTCCTTCCACACGGACTGGTGAACGTGCATGCCCGAACCGTTGTCGCCCACGACCGGCTTCGGCATGAACGTGGCGGTCTTGCCATAGGTATGGGCCACGTTCTGGATCACGTACTTCTGCAGCTGCGTCCAGTCGGCGCGTTGCACCAGCGTGCTGAAGCGCGTGCCGATTTCGTTCTGGCCCTGGCCAGCCACTTCGTGGTGGTGCACTTCCACGGGGATGCCCAGCGATTCAAGAATCAGGCACATTTCCGAACGGATGTCCTGGAACGTGTCGATCGGGGCAACCGGGAAATAGCCGCCCTTCTTGCCCGGACGGTGACCGCTGTTGCCGTGCTCGAATTCCTTGCCCGACGACCACGGGGCTTCTTCCGAGTTGATCTTGACCGAGCACCCCTGCATGTCGACGTTCCAGGTCACGCCGTCGAAAATGAAGAATTCGGGTTCCGGACCGAAGAAGGCGGTGTCGCCCAGGCCGGTGCTCTTCAGGTAGGCCTCGGCGCGCTTGGCGATGGAACGCGGGTCGCGGTCGTAGCCCTTGCCGTCCGACGGCTCGATCACGTCGCAAGTCAGCACCAGCGTCGGCTCTTCGTAGAACGGGTCGATGTGGGCCGTGTTCGAATCCGGCATCAGCAGCATGTCCGAAGCTTCGATACCCTTCCAGCCGGCGATCGACGAACCGTCGAAAGCGTGGCCGCTCTCGAACTTGTCATCGTCGAAGTGCGACACGGGCACAGACACGTGTTGCTCCTTGCCTTTGGTATCCGTGAAGCGGAAATCGACGAACTTGACGTCGTTTTCCTTCACGATCTTCATCACATCTGCAACGCTGTGGGCCATGCCTATCTCCTGGAAATTCGGGCTGAGTCTGGGAAAGCCATTGTTGGTTCGGTCACCGTTCCAGCCTGCCGCAGCACGACTGCGCGGCCGCCGGGAAACACCCGCGAAGACCGCCCCAAAAGGGACGAGGAATGTTAGCAGAAAGCATGCCAACTGAAGCCATCATTTGCCCTCGCCATCCCGAAAAATGTGCACCTGCTGGCGGTTCCGCACCGCCACGGGGGCCGCGGATTGCATACAACCTGGCTCGCCACGCGGGACGCGCCGGCAGACGCACTTGCATCACTGACGCCGCCGCACTTATCAAACACCATTACGGTGCATGATTCAAGGAATCGCACCATTCGAGTGCGCTCGCACCATGACGATGCATACTGCGGAGTGACGTTTTTCGGGCTGGCACATTGGCCACGCGCTAGAATAGCGCCGAAATGCTGCGCCATCCCCGGTACGGCGACGACGTGATGGTCGACGTGCAGCCGAGGCCGCGCTTCTCCGCCCCTCTTATTGATTCCGTCACAGAAGATGACTACCCGAGACGACCTCCTTCAGGCGGCGCGCGAGCGCCAGCAACAGAACCAGCTTGCCTACTTCGGCGCTCTCACCCCGCAGGAAGCCTATGCGCTGCTGCAGGCCGATCCGGCTGCCGTGCTGGTGGACGTCCGCACTCAGGCCGAGCTGGACTGGGTGGGCGGCGTGGATCTGCCCGATGAGCAGTTCGCGCACGTGGAATGGATGTCCTACCCGGGTGGCGCGCAGAATGCGAAGTTTCTCGAAGAACTGAAGGCGCGCGTGCCGACCGATGTGCCCGTGCTCTTCCTGTGTCGCAGCGCGGCGCGCTCCAAGCATGCTGCGCGCGTGGCCACGGAGGCCGGCTACCCGTTCGCGATGGACGTGCTGGAAGGCTTCGAAGGCAACCGTGACGAGCAGCATCACCGCAAGACCGTGGAAGGCTGGTGCGTGCGCGGCCTGCCCTGGCACGGCGCCTGAGCGGAAACGCCAGACGCAACAAAGCGGCCCCGAGAGGCCGCTTTTTTTGTGCGGGCTTCACTTCCCGCCTGTCTCGCTTCGGCTGCACGCCTTTGCAGCCCTGTTGCAGCTACTGCTCCACGATTTCGAAGCCCATCGCACGCACGCCGTCCAGCAGCATGGCGTACGCCGGCGCCACCAGCTCGCCCGGGCCCTTCACGCCCAGGTCGATATGACGGCGCGCGAGGCGATCGCCACGGCTGACATCGCCCACGGACGGCAGGCTGAACACGCGGATGCCGGCGAAGGCCGCCTCCACTTGCTCCATCAGCGGCGTCAATGTGGACTCCGGCGCCTCGAACACATAGAACGCGCGCGATTGCTCGACTTCCCGGTGAAACAGGTGCGAGTAGTAGTGGTCGAGCACCCACTCCATCATCGGCCATGCCATGACCGGAAAACCCGGCATGAAATGGTGATCCGCCACGGAGAATCCGGGAATGCGGTTATAGCTGTTGGGAATGATCCGAGCACCGGCCGGAAACTCGCCCATCTTGAACCGATGCTGGTTCTCGGGCAGGTTCAGGTCGCCCTTGACTGGGTCGCCGTTGGCGGTTTCGGCGATGCGCAGCGCAATCTGCTCGCGCGCCTCGGGATGCAGCGCCAGATCCACGCCCAGTGCCGCCGCCGCGCACTGCCGCGTGTGGTCATCCGGCGTGGCACCGATGCCGCCCGTGCAGAACACGATGTCCGGTCCGGCCAGCGTGCGACGCAGCGCGGCGGTGATGCGGTCGCGCTCATCGCCGATGTACTCGGCCCAGTCCAGCGCCAGTCCACGCGCGCCCAGCAGTTCGATGGCCCGGCGCATGTGCTTGTCCTCGCGTCGCCCGGACAGAATCTCGTCGCCGATGACAATCAAACCGAAACCCATGGTGCCCTCACTCAGGATTGTTCAATACGGCGCACGTCGGACGGCGCCAGGTCGATGACGTCAACGACGTCGTGCGGTGGCGGCGCGGCCGCCGCACGTTCGGCGCGCAAGTCGGCCAGGGCCCGCAGGCAAAAATGGCCGAACCACAGCGCCGAAAAAATGAATATCAGCACATACAGCCACAGCGTGCCTGCCAGCACCACCGGAAACAGGAAGATGATGACAGCCGACCAAACCCACAGCAAGGTCGGCGCCGATCCCAGCAACCCCACTGCCACGCCAATCATCAGCAACGACGTGCGGTGGCGTTTCATGATCGTCTTGCGCTCTTCGACTGTCGCATGTTCGGACAGTGCGTCGTAGGTCATCACGCGGTATGTCAGCCAGCCCCACAGCACCGGTGGAATCAGCGCGAAGAATGGCGGAATCAGCCACAGCGGCAGGGTCACCAGCACCAGCAGCAGAAACACCACGGTATTGCCGAGCGCCTGAAACACGCTGCCGGCGATGCTGCCGCCATGCGCCTTCGTCAGATTGGGATAGCTGCGCTCCAGGTGCCGCACCACGGCCGGCACCGAGAACAGGCTGATGAAGATCAGCATCGAGGCGATCACCAGCGGGATCACCATCGTCAGCACGAAAAGCGGTGCCACCACGGCGCGCAGCGACTGCAGGCCGACCCAGTCCAGCGCGCCGTAGATCCAGCTGGTGAAGACCGACCCCTGGAGAATGGCGCTGGCCGTGCCGATGACCGGGTCCCAGGCCAGGTAGATCAGGCCACCCCACAGCACGGTAGCCAGGACAAACGGCAGCACTGTCAGCATCAGCATGCGTGGATGAAACTGACTGGCCAGGGCGCGACCAAACGAGCGGAAGATATCGTTCATGCGGGAATGAGATCGGGAAAGCCCTCAGAGCCTAGCATAGGCTGAGGGCGCCGCCGATTAACCCAGGCGCAGCAACCGTTTGATGCCAAGCCACTGCTGGGAGAGGAAACCGGCGCCGTAGTCGCGGCCGCGGCCTGCGGGCGGCGGCATCTGGTCGCGGATGCCGGTCGGGTAGTAGGCGTCGGTGAACACGGCGGTGCGGAACAACATGTCCCACCACGGGAAGATCACGCCGAAATTGCACCCGCCCAGGCGCTTCGGCTTGTCGCCGGCGCCCTGCCGTTCATGGCCCAGCCCGACGGCATGGTGCGTACGATGGAAGCGCGGCGATACCAGCAGCCGCTCGCCCAGCCATCCGAAATGCAGCCGCAGGTTGGCATGCTGCAGGCTCTGCAGGAGTTGCGACAGCGCCACCAGCAACACGTACTGGGACGGCTCCACGCCCACGGCCAGCGCCACAGTCGCAAACACCAGGTCGCGCAGGATGTCGTCGGCCAGATGATTGCGGTTGTCGCTCCAGAGCGTCATCTGGCGCTGGCTGTGGTGCACCGCGTGCAGGCTCCACCACCAGCGGTAGGTGTGCGAGAGCCGGTGATACCAGTAGTCCAGCAGATCAAACAGCAACAGGTAGACGAAAAAGCTCACCAGCGGGACCGACGTCACGCCCGGCCACCAGTCCTCGACGTTGATCCGCTGCCAGCCCAGCAGGCGCAGGTGCCCCTCCAGACCGTCAGTGAGCGGCGCCAGCATGAAGAACATCGCCAGCCGGAACAGGCCGAGCCGATGAATCAGCGTGTAGAGAATATCCGTGCGGATCGCCGAGCGATCGGTGACCGGCTCCACGGGCCGCAGCTTTTCCAGCGGACCCAGGATCAGGATCATCACGGCAATCTGGACCAGGCCAACCAGCAGCCATTCGGTGCCGGTGAAGGCGTCTTCGGCATAGCCACCGAAGCCCAGGTTGTAGACCACCGGCAGCACCACGTCCTGGAAGACCGTGGCCTCCACCTGACCCACCCAGAGACCGAGCCAGTTACTGAACGTGTCCCACATTACCGCCTGCCCTCCGGCCCGGTTTCAGATACTTCCCATTTTGCGCCCGATCGCGCAACGGTGTGCCGCGCGATCCAGTCCTTGTACAAGGGATGCTCGCGCAGCGTGGCAAAACAGAATCCCTTCTGCTCCAGACCGCTGATCAGCGGCTCCAGCACGCCCGGCGCCCACGGGTCCTTGCGCGACCAGATGCCCAGGTGCGCCATCGCGATATCGCCATTGCGAAGGTCGCGCAACGCGCGGTCGAGCAATACCTGGTTCGGGAAGCGTTCCGACGACAGCTCGTCGCCGAGGAACCCCGCCGGCGCCCAGCCGACATGCCTGAATCCGCATTGCTCTGCCCACGCCAGCGTCTGCGGTGCGGTACGGCCACCCGGGGCGCGCCACAACGGCACCATCGGCTGGCCGGTCATCGACTGGAACGCCTGCGCGCTGCGGCGCAGTTCGGTGCAAAACGTCTCGGCCGTCATGGTCACGTCGCGGCCAGCCTGCGCGCCGAACTGCGGACGCATCGTCACCTTGTCACCCCGCGTGCTGCGCAGGTAGACGTGATCGAAAGTGTGCGTGCCAAATGCGTGACCGTCGGCGGCCAGCGACTTCCAGTACGGCGCCCATGTCGGATCGAGCGAACTGTCCTTGTTGACGGTCGGCTCGTTGGCGAGGAAGAACGTGGCCCGAATATGGTGGCGGCGCAGTGTCCGCGCGATCAGCTCGGCCTGGCTCATGCTGCCCGTGTCGAACGTCAGGTACAGCGTGCCGGCGCGGCACGCACCGGCATTCGTCTCCGCGGCGGCGGCGGCGGACAAACCCGCCGCGGCCAGCGCCAGCGCGGCGGAGATCCGGGTCATCATCCTGCGCATGACGGCTCCGACTCTCAGTACAGCGGTGCGCGCGTGCGGAAGTAGATGCCGTGGGGCGACTTGCCCACGCGGATCGTCTTGACCATCTTGCGGCTGGCCACATCGATCAGGCCCACCGAACGGGCCCAGCGGAAGGTCACCCAGAGCGTCTTGCCGTCGGCGGTCAGCTCCATGTCGTCCGGGCCTGGCAGCAGGCCGGTGATATCACCAACCTTGGACAGCGTCTGCTGGTCGATGATGCTGATCGACCCCGACACACGGTTGGTCAGGAACAGATGGCGCTTGTCGCCGACCGCGCGGAAGTTGTGCGCGCCCTTGCCGGTCTGGATCTGCTTGACGACGGTCCGCGTGCGCCAGTCGATCACGGCCACGTAGTCGGCGCCCGTCATGCCCACCAGCAGGTACTTCTGGTCCGGCGTGACCCAGACGCCAGCCGGCGCGGAGCCCGCTTCCATCGTCCAGAGCACGGTCAGCGTGGTCAGGTCGATGGCGGCGATCTGGTCGGAATCCTGCAGCGTGATAAAGGCGATCTTGCTATCCGCCGTGAAGGCGATATGGCTCGGCGTCTTGGCCAGCGGGAACTGCTTGGCGATCTTCAGCTGGTGTCCGTCCCAGCGGTACACGTCCACGCGGTCTAGCCGGTTGCCGGTGGCAACGAACCATTTCTGGTCGGGCGAGAAGCCCACCTGGTAGGGGTCGTCGATATTCGGCACACGCTGCTGCACCTTCCCGGTGACAGGATCGAGGAAGACCAGGTCGTTGCCGACGGCGTTGGCCACGATCAGCGATTTCTCATCCGGGGTAGCAATCAGGTGATGCGGCTCCTTCCCGATCGGAAAGGTTTCCAGCACCTTCTGGGTGTCCTTGTCGATCAGGGTGACGGTCGCGTCACCCGAATTCAGGATCACCACCACTTCCGCTGACGCGGGGGCGGACACCATTGCCAATGCCAAGGCGCCGACCGATACCACGCCAGCCACAACGCGACGCAATGCGAGCATAAGACCGTTAAATCATGACGAATCGGGCATTCTAACGTTTCGCCGCACCGATTCGATGACGCCGCAGCAGAAACTTAAGCGGCGCTCACATTTAGTTTCAAATCGTCGTATCCGCCACGAAAGTCCGCGCCGCAACGATCGGCAGCGGCGCCCTACCGCTGCATCGATTCCCAGACCTTCTGGAGCCGCTTGACGGACATCGGCACCGGCGTACGCAACTCCTGGGCAAACAACGCCACACGCAACTCCTCGAGCATCCAGCGGAATTCGTCCAGGCGGGCATCCTCCGCGCCGCGACCCTGCGTGCGCAACTGCTTTTCCGCGCGCTGCCATTGCTGGACCAGTGGCGCCATTTCCTGGATCCGCTGGCTGTCGCGCCCCGGGTCTCCCTTGAGCTTGTCCACGCGCATCGCGATGCCCTTCAGGTAACGCGGGTAGTGGACAAGCTGGGTGTACGGCGTGTCGATGACAAACGACTTGCTCATCAGCCGGGCCAGTTGCCCTTCCATGTCCTGATAGGCCGATCCAAACGGCTTGGCCTGCAGCAGCTTGCGCGGCAGGCTGGCAAACTCGGCCAGGATCGTGCCGACCAGCCGGGCGATTTCCTGCGCGAGCAGCGACAACCGCGCGCGGCCCTCGTCCTTGCGGGCATTGAATTCCGCCTCGTTGCGCGGCAGCGGGGCCTGCAGGCAGGCGCGTTCCAGCGCCATCATGACGATCTGGTTGCGCAACTCCTCCTGCGTGCCGAGCGTCATGTACTGCATCGCCATCTGCTGCAGATTCGGAACGTTCTTCTCGATGAACTTCACCTGGTCGCGCAGCTGCAGCGCAAACAGCCGCCGCAGGCCCGCATGGTGCACGCGCACAGCCTCCTGAGGATCGTCGAAGACCTCCACGTCGCAGTGATCGCCATGATCGACCAGCGCGGGGTAGCCAAACAGCGTCTGGCTGCCCTTGCGGATCTCCAGCAGTTCCGGCAGCTCACCAAACGACCATGACGTGAGATTTTCGTACTGGCCGGCCTCGGCCGCCGGCACATCGCGGGCGGCGATACTCTGGAACGACTGCTGGGCCTGCCCACCGAACTCCGCGCGCAATTGCGCCAGGTTACGGCCCATGTCCAGCTGGCGTCCGTGCTCGTCGACCACCTTGAAGTTCATGGAATGGTGTGCGGGCAATGTCTCCAGCTTGAAATCGGCCCGCTTGATCATCGTCCCGGTCTGCTCGCGGATATCGGCGATGAGCACATCCACGAGCTCGCCCTCGCCGAATGGCTGGCGATCGACAAACCCGGCGGCGTACTCCGGCAGCGGCACGCAATGGCGGCGCAGCTTCTGCGGCAGCGACTTCAGCAGCAGATGCACCTTTTCCTTGATCATCCCCGGCACGAGCCATTCCGTGCGCTCCGGCCGGACCTGATTGAGCGCGTAGAGCGGCACCGTCAGCGTGACGCCGTCCCGATGGCTGCCCGGCTCGAAGTGGTACGACATGCCCATGTCCACGCCGGCAACCGGCAGGATCTTCGGGAACAGGTCGGTCGTGATGCCGGCGGCCTCGTGCCGCATCAACTCGTCACGATTCAGATACAGCAGCTTGCGGTCCTGGGCGGACGCCGCCTCGTACCACGTTTCGAAGGCCACCTGGTTGTGGATCTCGGCCGGAACGGCGCGATCGTAGAACGCGTAGATCAGCGCGTCATCCACCAGCACGTCCTGCCGGCGCGACTTGTGCTCGAGGTTCTCGATTTCACGCACCAGCCGCTGGTTGTGCGCGTAGAACGGCAGGCGGGTGTCGAACTCGCCCTCCACCAGTGCGCTACGAATAAAGATCTCGCGCGCCTCGGCGGGGTTCATCGGACCGTAGTGCACGCGGCGATGCTGGTAGACCAGCAGCCCGTACAGCGTGGCGCGTTCCAGCGCCAGCACCTGCCCGGCCTTCTTTTCCCAGTGCGGTTCGCTCCAGCTGATCTTCAGCAGGTGGCGCCCCACCTGCTCCAGCCATTCCGGCTCGATCCGGGCCAGCGTCCGGGCGAACAACCGGCTGGTTTCGATCAGTTCGGCGGCAATGATCCAGCGGCCCACCTTACGCGCGATCAGCGATCCCGGCCACAAGTGGAACTTGATGCCGCGCGCGCCCAGGTATTCGCGGCCCTTGCCGTCGGCTTCATCCAGCTTGCAGCCGACGTTGCCGAGCAAGCCCGTCAGCAGCGCCTTGTGCACCTGTTCGTAGGTCGGCTCCGACTCGTTCAGGCGCCATCCCTGCTCGGTCACCGTGGTCAGCAGTTGCGAATGCACATCGCGCCATTCGCGCAACCGCACATGCGACAGGAAGTTGGCCCGGCACTGGTCCTGCAGTTGACGATTGGTCTTCTTGTGCGCGACGGCTTCCTCGAACCACTTCCACAGCTTGACCCAGCCGAGGAACTCGGACTTCTCGTCCATGAACTTCCGGTGGGCCTGGTCGGCAGCTTCCTGCGCCTCCTGCGGACGGTCGCGCGGATCCTGCACGGACAGCGCACTGGCGATGATCAGCACCTCGCGCAGGCACTGCTGCTCGCGCGCGGCCAGGATCATCCGGGCGACGCGCGGGTCCAGCGGCAGCTTGGCGAGCTGGCGGCCGATGCCGGTCAACTGGTTCGCATCGTCCACCGCGCCCAGTTCCTGCAACAGCTGATAACCGTCGGCGATGGCGCGGCCCAGCGGCGGCTCGATGAACGGGAACGATTCGATATCGGTCAGCCGCAGCGCCTTCATCCGCAGGATGACGGCCGCCAGCGACGAACGCAGGATTTCCGGGTCGGTGAAACGCACCCGACCGACAAAATCGGATTCTTCATATAGACGGACGCAAACGCCGTCGGCCACCCGGCCGCACCGGCCTGCGCGCTGGTTGGCGGCCGCCTGCGAGATCGATTCGATCTGCAGTTGCTCCACCTTGTTGCGGTATGAGTAGCGCTTGACCCGCGCCAGGCCTGTATCGACCACATAGCGGATACCCGGCACCGTCAGCGAGGTCTCGGCCACGTTGGTCGCCAGCACGATCCGGCGCGCGTTGGATGGCTTGAAAACGCGTTCCTGCTCCTGCACGGACAGCCGCGCGAACAGCGGGAGAATCTCCGTGTGCGGCGGATGGTGCTTGCGCAACGCCTCGGCGGCCTCGCGGATCTCGCGTTCGCCGGGCAGGAAGACCAGCACATCGCCCGGCCCCAGGCGGCAGAGTTCGTCGACCGCATCGACAATGCCGTCGAACAGATCGCGCTCCCTGGCCTGCGCCGACTTCGGCGCGCCGTCGGCCGGGGCATCGGATTGGATCGGGCGATAGCGGATCTCGACGGGATACAGGCGGCCGCTGACCTCGATCACGGGCGCAGGCTTGCCGTCCTGCGCGAAATGCTCGGCAAAGCGCTGAGCGTCGATGGTCGCGGAGGTGATGATCACCTTCAGGTCCGGCCGCTTCGGCAGGATCTGGCGCAGGTAGCCAATCAGGAAGTCGATGTTCAGGCTGCGTTCGTGCGCCTCATCGATGATGATCGTGTCGTAGGCGCGCAGCAGCGGATCGTTTTGCGTCTCGGCCAGCAAGATGCCGTCGGTCATCAGCTTGACCGAGGCCCCGGGCGACATCGTGTCGTTGAATCGCACCTGATAGCCGACGTGCTCGCCGAGCGGCGTGCCGAGCTCCTGGGCAATCCGTTTGGCCGTGGAGGTGGCCGCGATCCGCCGCGGCTGGGTGTGGCCGATCAGGCCGCCGCCCTCCTTGCCCTCCCGTGCGGGACCGCGTCCGATCGACAGCGCTATCTTGGGCAACTGCGTGGTCTTGCCGGACCCGGTCTCGCCGGAAACGATCACCACCTGGTTGGCCAGCATCGCTGCGGCGATCTCGTCGCGGCGCGCGGAAACCGGCAACGCTTCCGGAAACGTGATCTCGGGCAGCGGATTCGCCAGGCGAGGCGGACGCAGCTCGCGCGGCGGACGCGCCTCCCGTGGCGGACGCGGCTCACGCGCTTCGCGTGGCTGGTCCGCCTGATTCGGCTGACCCGATTGATTTGGCTGACCCGATTGATTTGGCTGACCCGGCCTGATCGGCCGGTTCGGCTGGCTTGCCTTGCCCGACGACCCCGCCTGGGCAGGCCGCCCGCCGGCTTGCGGGTTGCGCGGCGATCCGGGCGATCCGGGCGAGCCGGGTGACGCGGGCGATCGGGCGGGACGCTGGGCGGGGCGCTGCGGCCGGCCCTCCTGCGGCGTTTGGGTTGCCGGCGGCTTTGCCGGCAGCCTTACAGGCTGCTTTACAGGCTGCTTTACAGGCTGGTTTGCGGGCTGATTCGCAGGCTGGTTCGCCGATTTGGCCGGCGCTTGCGCAGGGCGTGCAGGCCGTGCGTTGACGCCCGGCTGGCGCGGGGCGGCATTCGACGGAGCCGGGGAAGACTGAGCCTGGGCAGGCTGGACCGGAGAGGGCTTGACGGGGCGTTGTGCTGACATTGGCCGGGATTATAATCCGCGGGATGAACGCCCGAACCGACACACCGCCGCAAGCCTCCGAGCCTGCCGCCGCCGCCGTCGCGGAGTCCGCCGAACCGCGACCCGCGCCCCTTTCCATTTCTGCCGCCCCGGCCGCGCCAACGTTGCCGGCCGCCTCGGAGCTTGCCGAGAACAGCGGCCCGGACCAGCAGCAGTTTGTCGACTGGCTGCGCGCCGTCGCCCCCTATATCCACGCGTTCCGCGGCAAGACCTTCGTAATTGCCTTTAGTGGCGAACTGGTCAAGGCCGGCGTCCTCAACGCGCTGGTTAATGACGTGGCGCTACTGCACGCGATGGGGATGCAAATCGTGCTGGTATTCGGCTCCCGCCCGCAGGTGGAGGAGCAACTGGCGCTGCGACACGTGGAATCGCAATACGCGGACGGCGTGCGGATCACTGACAATGCCGCGCTCGAGTGCGCCAAGGAAGCGGCCGGTGAACTGCGCCTCGATATCGAGGCCGCGTTCAGCCAGGGCTTGCCGAATACGCCGATGGCCGGCGCGCAACTGTCCGTCGTCTCCGGCAACTTCATCACGGCGCGCCCGGTGGGCATTGTCAACGGCGTGGATTACCAGCACACCGGCCTGGTGCGCAAGCTCGACGGCGAATCGATGCGCATGTCGCTGTCGCACGGCAAGGTGGTGCTGCTGTCGCCGCTGGGCTTCTCGCCGACGGGCCAGGCATTCAACCTCTCCATGGAAGATGTGGCCAGCGCCACCGCCAGTGCGCTGAAGGCCGACAAGCTGATTTTCATCACCGAAGTGCCCGGCGTGCCCGACCCGGTGGGCAAGCTGATGAAGGAGATGTCGCTGCGCACCGCCGTGGAGCGCCTCCAGAACAACCACCTGCCGCCGGATGTCGCCTATTACCTTGAGCACCTGGTCAAGGCGCTCAGGGGCGGTGTGCCGCGCGCTCACCTGATTCCCTACTCGCTCGACGGCTCCGTGCTGCTGGAGCTGTTCCTGCACGACGGGGTGGGCACGATGTTGTCCGACACCGATCTGGAAAGCCTGCGTGAAGCCACGCTCGACGACGTCGGCGGCATCCTCCAGCTGATTGCGCCGCTGGAGGCCGATGGCACGCTGGTTCCGCGCGGTCGCCACCTCATCGAGCGCGATATTGGCAATTTCTCGGTGATCGAGCACGACGGCGTGCTGTTCGGTTGTGCGGCGTTGTATGAATTCCCCCGCGAGAACATGGGCGAAATGGCGTGCCTGACCGTATCGCAGGAAGCCCAGGGCACCGGCGACGGCGAGCGGCTGCTCAAGCGCATCGAGCGCCGGGCCCGGGCCCTGGGCCTGGAGCGCCTCTTTGTGCTCACCACGCGCACGGAGCACTGGTTCCTCAAGCGTGGCTTTGTGCACGCCACCGTGGATGACCTGCCGGAAGACAAGCGCAAGCTGTACAACTGGCAGCGCAAGTCCATGGTGCTGATGAAGAAACTGTAAAGGTTGCAGGGGCAAGTCCGGCCCAGCCCGGGCTTGGCTACAATAGCGCCACACGAACAAGGAGTCCCTCATGGCCCGCATGGTCCATTGCATCAAGCTGAACAAGGAAGCCGAAGGTCTCGACTTCCCACCGCTGCCGGGCGAACTCGGCAAGAAGATCTGGCAAAGCGTGTCGAAGGAAGCCTGGGCTGGCTGGCTCAAGCACCAGACCATGCTGATCAACGAGAACCGCCTGAACATGGCCGACACCCGCGCGCGCCAGTACCTGCTCAAGCAGACCGAGAAGTATTTCTTCGGTGAAGGCGCCGATGCCGCCGCCGGCTACGTGCCGCCGTCCGCCTGATTCAGGCTGGAACCAAGCAAAAAGGGGTGCCGCTGGCACCCCTTTTTGCTTGGTCTCGTACCTGAACTCGTACTTGGGCTCGTCCTGGACGGCCCCGGTCCGGATCAGTAATCCGTGCGCTGTACGCCCTTTTCGGTGCCCAGCAGCAACACATCCGCGCCGCGCAGTGCAAACAGGCCCACGGTCACCACGCCGGGCAGCTGGTTGATGCGCTGCTCCAGTTCCTTCGGATGCTGGATGCGCAGCCCGGACACGTCCAGGATCACATTGCCGTTGTCGGTCTTGTAGATACCGCCTTCCTTGGTCATCCGGAGCTTGGGCTGGCCACCGAGGGCGGCGAGCTTGCGGGCCACCGCCGCACGTGCCATCGGAATCACCTCGACCGGCAGCGGGAATGCACCCAGCGACGGGACGAGCTTGCTGCCGTCGGCGATGCAGACAAAGCGGCCAGCCACGGCGGCAACAATCTTCTCGCGCGTCAGCGCGCCGCCACCGCCCTTGATCATGGCACCCGAGTTGTCGATCTCGTCGGCGCCATCCACGTAGACGGGAATCTCGTCCACTTCATTGAGATCCAGCACCTGGAAGCCATGTTGCTGCAGACGGCGGGTGGACGCCTCGGAGCTCGATACCGCACCCACGAAGCGTTCCTTGAACGCCGCGACGGCGTCGATGAAAAGATTGGCGGTGGAGCCAGTGCCGACGCCTAGCACGGCGCCTTCGGGCACTTCCTGCCTCACGTAGTCCGCGGCAGCTTGCGCGACCAGCGCCTTGAGTTCATCCTGAGTCATGACAACAGCCAGATTGCGTTGGGGGAAACGCGTAGTGTAGCGGATTGAAGCCACGCGCCGACGTTTCCAACCGCCACGCGGCCGTTACAATGATCCATTCTTCCCACCTCCACGCTTGCAGCGCAGACGGAACCAGATCATGAACGAGCTTGAACAACTGAGGCAGTTCACCACGGTGGTGGCCGATACCGGCGACTTCCAGCTGATGCGGCAGTACACCCCGCAGGATGCGACGACCAATCCGTCGCTGATTCTCAAGGCGGTGCAGAAGCCGGAATACCGGCCCCTGCTGGAACAAGCCGTACGCGACCACCATGGTACGGCGGGGCTGGACGCCGTGATGGACCAGTTGCTGATCGCCTTCGGCTGCGAAATCCTGGCAATCGTGCCGGGCCGCGTATCGACCGAAGTCGACGCCCGCCTGTCATTCGACACGCAGGCCACCGTGGACAAGGCGCGCCACCTGATCGGCCTGTACGAGCAACGCGGCGTGGCACGCGAGCGCGTGCTGATCAAGATCGCCTCCACCTGGGAAGGCATCAAGGCGGCGGAGATCCTGCAGCGCGAAAACATCCGCTGCAACATGACCCTGCTGTTCTCGCTGGTGCAGGCCGTAGCCTGCGCAGAAGCAGGCGCGCAATTGATTTCGCCGTTCGTCGGCCGGATCCTGGATTGGTACAAGAAACAGGCCGGCGATAAATGGGACGCCGCCGCGAACGCGGGCGACAACGACCCGGGCGTACGCTCGGTGCGTCAGATCTATGACTACTACAAGAAGTTCGGCCACGCGACCGAGGTGATGGGCGCCAGCTTCCGCGGCACGGGTCAAATCCTGGCGCTGGCGGGCTGCGACCTGCTGACGATCAGCCCGGAACTGCTGGAGCAACTGGCGGCGGGCAATGCGACGGTCGAGCGCAAGCTGTCGGTCGACCAGGCCCAGGCAGGCAACGTGGCGCGCATCGCGGCGGACGAACCCGCGTTCCGCTGGCAACTCAACGAAGATGCGATGGCGACCGAGAAGCTGGCGGAAGGCATCCGCCTGTTCGCGGCGGACGCGGTCAAGCTGGAAAAGCTGGTGGGAGAGCTGGTCGCGTAATCCGCAGCCAGCGACGAGGACTACGAAGCCTGGGAAGGCTTCGTGGATCCGGAGGATGACGAGGCGGCAGGTGCCTGCGGCCATAGCAGCGGCAGGCATGCCCCCGCCGGTGCGGCAATGACCAGATCGGCGGTGGCATCCAGCGCGGACGGCTCCGTGTTGACCACGATGACTTTCGCGCCGTGCTCCTTCGCCAGGCCGGGCAGCGCCGCCGCCGGATATACCAGTCCCGACGTTCCCACGACCAGGCACAAGTCGCAGTTTTCCGCCGCATGATCGGCGCGATAACGCGCGACACGCGGCAGATCCTCGCCGAACCACACCACGCCAGGGCGCATCATCGCGCCGCACAGCGCGCAGAGCGGCGGCTCGCCGGGCACGGGCGGCACCGTGTCGCAACGACCGCAGCCATCAAGCCACTTGTTGGCGAACAGGTTGCCGTGAAGCTCGATCACGTGCTGGCTGCCCGCCAGCTGATGCAGGCCATCGATGTTCTGCGTCACCAGCGTGACCGGCTTCTGCGCGGCCAACGTCACCAGCGCATGGTGCGCCGGATTCGGCCTGGCCGCCGACACCAGCTCGCGCCGGTGCTGATACCACTGCCACACCAGCGCAGGCTGGCGGCGAAACGCGGCCTCGGTGGCCAGGTCCTCGGGATCGAAGTGCGACCAGAGGCCTGTCAGCGCATCGCGGAATGTCGGCACACCGGACTCGGCCGAGATCCCCGCGCCAGTCAGCACGAAGAGCGTGCGTGCGGCCGCGATCCATCCGCGCGCCTCGTCCACGCCGGCCGTGTCTCGCGTCATTGTCAGCGCGGCAGGCGGCGCTGGCGCACCGCTTCATACAGGCACACGCCGCTGGCCACCGATACGTTCAGGCTTTCCACGCCGCCCGCCATCGGGATACCGACCAATTCGTCGCACGTTTCGCGCGTCAGGCGGCGCATGCCCTCACCTTCCGCGCCCATGACGATTGCCATCGGGCCCTTCAGATCCACGTCGTAGAGCGTCTTTTCCGAGCCGTCGGCCGTGCCAACCACCCAGATGCCGCGTTCCTGCAACTCGCGCAGCGTGCGGGCCAGGTTGGTCACGGTGATGTAGGGAACGGTCTCGGCCGCGCCGCTGGCGACCTTGGCCACGGTGGTATTCAGCCCCACGCTGCGGTCCTTGGGTGCGATCACCGCGTGGGCGCCGGCACCATCCGCCACGCGCAGGCAAGCGCCGAGGTTGTGCGGATCGGTGACGCCGTCCAGCACCAGCAGCAGTGGCGTGCCTTCGATACCGTCGAGCAGTTCGTCGAGATTCAGCGCCAGCGCGATGTCATCGGCGCGGGCGACCACGCCCTGGTGGCGGTCCGTCCCGGCCATGCCACGCAGGCGGTCGGCGTCGACGGGATGCAGGCGCACGTTGAGACTTTCCGCCAGGCGGATGAAGTCCTGCATGCGGCGGTCACGCCGGTTGGATTCAACATAGATATCGGAAACGCTCTTCGCGTCCTGGCGAAGGCGAGCATTGACGGCATGAAAGCCGATCAGGAGTTTGTGTTTGGCCATGGCGGGATTGTACCCGCCATGGCCGCACTCAAACGGTCCTGTGACGCCGCATGGGCGCTACCGCCACCATTGGCACCATCGGCACCGCTGGCAACTCAGCGCTTGCGCGTGGCCCGGCTGCTCTTGGTGGCCGGCTTGGCCGCGTGCTTGGACGCAGTCTTGCGCGGCTTTTCGAGGTGCGCCGGCTTGGGCTTGGCGGCTCGCCTGCCCGACTTGCCCGCGGGCGTCTTCGACGCTGGCTTGCCGCCATGCGGCGCATGACCGACATGCGGCTTGAGCGGCGTGATGACAGCCTCGAATACCGGTTGCTCCTCGATCACGCGATCGAGCGTCTCGTCGAACGATTCCTCGGGCTTGGACGTACCACCGAGCAGTGCCGCGAGCTGCCGCCCCTTCTTGCGGGCCGGCACCGCGTGGGCGGCGGGCACGCGCGGCTGCGTCTCGGGCCCCGTCACGCGGGCACGCAACGTCTTGGCCGACGGTTCCTGCACCAGGCGGAAGTCGATCTTGCGCGCATCGAGGTCCACGCGCGACACCTGCACGCGCACGCGGTCGGTCAGTCGATAGCGAATGCCGGTGCGCTCGCCGCGCAACTCATTGCGCGCCTCGTCGTACTGGAAGTAATCGCTACCCAGTTCGGTGACGTGCACAAGGCCTTCCACATACAGTTCGTCCAGTTGCACGAAGATGCCGAAGGACGTGACCGCGCTGATCGTGCCGGCGAAGTCACTGCCAAGCTTGTCACGCATGAAATAGCACTTGAGCCACGCTTCCACGTCCCGCGATGCCTCGTCGGCACGACGCTCGTTGGCCGAGCAATGCAGGCCGAGTTCGTCCCAGATTGCCTCGTTGCGCTTGGCGCGGGCGGCGGTGTTCTCGGCACGCTTCTCGGCGTCCGCGGCGTTCATGCGGCGCGCCTTGGGCGAGATCGCCGTATTGAGCTCGGTGCCATGGGCGAATGCCGGCTGGTACTTGGTATGGGCCAGCACGGCCTTGATCGCGCGGTGGACCAGCAGGTCCGGGTAGCGGCGGATCGGACTCGTGAAGTGCGCGTAGGCCTCGAAGGCCAGGCCGAAGTGGCCGATGTTGTCGGGGCTGTAGACCGCCTGCTGCATCGAGCGCAGCAGCATCGTCTGCAGCATCGGCGCATCGGGGCGGGACTTGATCTTGTCCATCACCTCGGCGTAGTCCGAAGCCTGCGGCTTGTCGCCGCCGCCCAGCGAAAGACCAGCCGTCCTCAGGAATTCACGCAGGTTCTTGAGCTTTTCCTCGCTCGGGCCCGCGTGGATGCGGTAGAGCGTGGGATGCTTGAATCGTTCGAGGAAATCGGCCGCGCAGACGTTGGCCGTCAGCATGCACTCCTCGATCAGCCGGTGTGCATCGTTGCGCGTGCGCGGCAGGATCTGTTCGATCTTGCCCTGCGCGTTGCAGACGATGTAGGTCTCGGTGGTATCGAAATCGATCGCTCCGCGTTCGCGTCGCGCCTTGAGCAGGACCTGGAACAGTTCGTACAGGTTCTGCAGGTGCGGCACCAGGTCAGCGCGCTTGTGTGCCTCGGGACCCTTGGTGTTCGACAGCACCGACCAGACCTCGTTGTAGGTCAGGCGCGCCGACGAATGCATCACTGCCGGGTAGAACTGGTAGCCCTTGAGCTCGCCCTTCGCCGTGATCACGGCGTCGCACACCATGCACAGCCGATCCACTTGCGGATTCAGCGAGCACAAGCCGTTGGACAGCTTTTCCGGCAGCATCGGAATCACGCGGCGCGGGAAATAGACCGAAGTCGCCCGGTCAAGCGCATCCGCATCCAGCGGCGTTCCGGGACGCACGTAGTGCGAAACGTCGGCGATCGCCACGATCAGGCGCCAGCCCTTGGCGCGGCCGATCTTGACCGGCTCGCAATACACGGCATCATCGAAGTCGCGCGCGTCCTCCCCGTCGATCGTGACCAGGGGCACGTCGCGCAGATCGATGCGGTGATCCAGGTCGGCCTGGCGGACTTCATCGGGCAGCGCCTGCGCTTCCTTGGCCGCCGCGGGCGAGAACGCATGCGGCACGCCGTACTTGCGCACTGCGATCTCGATTTCCATGCCGGGATCGTCGATATCGCCCAGGATCTCCACCACGCGGCCCACGGGCTGCACATAGCGGTCGGGCCACTCGATGAGCTCCACGCTCACCACCTGCCCCACGCGAGCCTTGCCCTGCGCCTTGGGCGGAATGAGGATGTCCTGGCCGATGCGCTTATCCTCGGGCGCCACCACCAGCACGCCGTTCTCCGATAGCAGACGGCCGATCACATAACGGTTGGCGCGCTCGACGATCTCGACGATCTGGCCCTCGGGACGGCCACGGCGGTCGTAGCCAACGACGCGCACCTGGGCGCGGTCGTTGTGCATGGCCTTCTGCAGTTCGCGCTCGGGCAGGAAGACATCGTCCTCGCCATCGTCGCGAATCAGGAAGCCGAAGCCGTCGCGATGGCCCTGCACGCGGCCAAGCACGAAGTTCGGCTGATGGGCCAGCTCATAGCGGCCCTTGCGATTCAGTTCGATCTGGCCGTCGCGCTCCATGGCGGCGAGACGTTTCTGGAAGCCGTCGTGCTCCTTGCGCGTGACGGCCAGGGTCTTGGCGATGTCACCGGCCGACAGGGGCGACCCCGAAGTTCTCAGCACGCCGAGGATTTCTTCCCGGCTAGGGATCGGATAGTTGTTCTGATTCAATTTTTCTCGGAACTATTTGACAAACGTTTTACGGTCGCTATAATGGGCGCTTCGGTTGTTTCGACACCTGCCCAGGTGGCGGAATTGGTAGACGCACTAGGTTCAGGTCCTAGCGGTGGCAACACTGTGGAGGTTCGAGTCCTCTCCTGGGCACCAGGATTCAGCGAGAAACCCGCAACGTTTGTTGCGGGTTTTTTGTTTTCCGAAGGCATTATCTCGAATCCTCCGCGCTGACCTGTCACAACTGCCAAATCGTACACCCCTCTCCTGGATCGCCAGCAGCAGCATGACTGCGCGAACCTTTCTGTTATCTGGCTGTTCTTCCCGATTTTTCTTACCGAAGCACAACTGCAACCGACTACTGGCATTACGCCGTGGTTGAGTGTATCAGCTTCAGTGGCGATTCCGGCATTATCTCGCCAGGTTTTACCGGCCTATCGCGAGAAATGCACAACAACCTTCACTCACTTCCGCCGTTGACAGTTTAACCATCTGTAACTATTATGGTTTCACATTGAGATTTCCCGCATGACTACCAGCAGCCGGTTTGCCGTCGCCGTCCATATCCTCACCCTGCTCGCGCAAGCGGACGGCCCCGTGCCGTCGTCGATGATCGCTGGCAGCGTGGGCACCAATCCTGCGCTGATCCGTCGCCTGGTCGGGGCACTGATCGAGGCCGGCTTCGTGACCACGACGATGGGCAGCACCGGCGGCGCCATGCTGGCTCGCCCCGCAACGGATATTACGCTGCTGGAGGTGTTTCGCAGCGTGGAAACCACCGCGCTGATCACGCTACACCAGAGCGCGCCCAATCCGGCCTGCATGGTTGGTCGCGAGATTACCGGCGCGCTGCGGCACGTCGCGGATCGCGCGCAGGCAGCGATGGATGCCACGCTCGCGGAAGTCACAATTGCCGGCATGCTCGCCGACGTCGAACACGCAGCCCAGCGCCGCAAGCGCTGATTTTTTTATCCCGATATGTAACCACTCCGGTTTCATATCGATCCATGTGAATCAAAACAAAGGAACGACCATGAAGATCGCCATCATCGGCGCCACGGGTAACGTGGGCTCCCGCCTGACCGACGAAGCCTTGCGCCGCGGCCACACCGTAACCGCCCTCGCCCGCCACGCGAGTCAATTGCCGGCAAGGGATGGTCTGATCCCTCGCGACGTGGATGCGGCGGACAATAAGTCGCTGAGCGAAGCACTGGCTGGTCATGACACCGTAATCAGCACTGTGCGGTTCCTGCAGACCACGGCTGCCCAGATCGCCGGCGCCGTCAAGAGGGCCAGGGTGAAGCGTCTGCTGGTGGTGGGTGGGGCCGGCAGTCTGTATGTGGGGCCTGGCGTGCAACTGGTGGATACGCCGGGATTCCCGGCGCAGTACAAGGACGAGGCAGCTGCTGGCCGCGATTTCCTGAATGCGCTGCGCGGCGAATCGGAGCTGGAATGGACCTTCCTGTCGCCCTCCGCGCTGTTCATGCCTGGCGAGCGCACCGGCACATTCCGCGTGGGCGAGGAAAACCTGCTTTCGGACGCCGCAGGCAAAAGCTGGATTTCGATGGAAGACTACGCCATCGCCATGCTTGATGAAATTGAGAAACCGGCGCACGTGCGCCAGCGCTACACCGTCGGTTACTGATCGCGATGTGCCGAGGCGACGGCGATGCCGCCTCGGCCCTGCTGACTCTTCCGGCAGCTCAGGCGGCCGAATCGTCTTCCAGCAGGCTGGCCCGCTTGCCGCGCTTGAGCCAGGCGGTCAGGTTATGCGGACGCAGCGTGTCATATTCCTCGAACGGCTGGTGGATCCAGGGGTTCGACGGCAGGAACGTCACGTGGTAATCCGGCTCTACCTTGGAGCAGGCCTTGTACCACAGCACGGCAGAGCGAACGTCCGTCACCGCCGGATAGCGCTCCTTCAGATGGCGGCCCACGCGTTCGAGCGTGACGCCCGAATCCACCAGGTCATCCACCAGCAGGATCTTGCCCGACAGCTCGCCGCGCGTCATCGTGATGTACTGCGCGATATCGAGGTCGCCCTGCTGCGTGCCGGCGGCTTCGCGATAGGAACTCGTCGCCAGGATCGCCAGCGGCACGTCGAAAATGCGCGACATCTGGTCGCCAACGCGCAAGCCGCCCCGGGCCAGGCACAGGATCTTGTCGAACTTCCAGCCGGACTCGTGCACGTTCAGCGCGAGGCGTGCGATCAGGCGATGGTAGTCATCCCACGAGACCCACAGGTTCTCGTCGTCATTGGTAGGCAGGTTCATGATGTTTTCTTCTCTCTGGTCGGTGGCCGACAGATAAAGCATCGGCCCGCATCTCGCGGGCCGAATGGCTTTGTGAGGTCGTGGCGCTCATGACGCCACGAACATACTCAGCGGGTAAACTCGCGGCGTAATCCGCGATATCAAGCAGTTGCGCAGGCTACCTGGTACGGGTGGCGCAGCAGGATCGTCTCATCGCGATCCGGACCGGTCGAGATCATGTCGATCGGAATGCCGACCACTTCCTCGATCCGCTTCAGGTAGACACGTGCCGCTTCCGGCAGTGCATCCCAGTTCTTCACACCGAACGTCGATTCGTTCCAACCCGGGAATTCCTCGTAGACCGGCACGCAGTTGGCTACGGCATCGGAGCCACGCGGCAGGATATCCACGGTCTTGCCGTCGAGCTGGTAGCCCACGCACAGCTTGATCGTTTCCAGGCCATCCAGCACATCCAGCTTCGTCATGCACAGGCCGGACACGCCATTGATCTGCACCGAGCGCTTCAGCGCGGCGGCATCGAGCCAGCCGGTGCGGCGCGGACGACCCGTCACCGAACCGAATTCCTTGCCGACGTTGGCCAGGCGCACACCTACGGCGTCCTGACGGGACGGATTGTCGTTGTCATACAGCTCGCTCGGGAACGGACCGGCGCCCACGCGCGTGCAGTAAGCCTTGGTGATGCCGAGGATGTAGTTCAGACGACCCGGACCGACGCCGGCGCCCGCAGCGGCCGCACCGGCTACGCAGTTGCTCGACGTAACGAACGGATAGGTGCCATGGTCGACATCCAGCAGCGTGCCCTGCGCACCTTCGAACATCAGGTTGCCGCCGGCAGCGTTGACCGCGTACAGCTCGGCCGACACGTCCGCCACCATCGGCTTCAGGCGCGACGCATAGGCCAGCGTTTCGTCCAGGATCTGCTGGTAGTCCACGGCTTCGGCGCCGAGGTACTGGGTCAGCATGAAATTATGGAACTCGACATTCTCGCGCAGGCGTTCGGCGAAATGCTTCGGATCGAACAGGTCCTGCACGCGCAGCGCGCGGCGCGCCACCTTGTCTTCGTATGCCGGACCGATACCGCGACCGGTGGTGCCAATCTTGGCGGCGCCACGGCGGGCTTCACGTGCCTTGTCGATGGCAACGTGGTACGGCAGGATCAGCGTGGTGGCTTCGGAAATGCGCAGGCGGTTCTGCACCTGCAGGCCGGCGGCTTCCAGTTCCTCGATCTCGCGGAACAGCGCCTCGGGCGAGAGCACGACGCCATTGCCGATGTAGCAGACGGTGCCTTCGCGCATGATTCCCGACGGAATCAGTCGCAGAATGGTTTTCTTGCCGCCGATGATGAGGGTGTGGCCGGCGTTGTGGCCACCCTGGAACCGCACCACGCCTTTTGCATGATCGGTAAGCCAATCGACGATTTTTCCTTTGCCTTCGTCACCCCACTGGGTTCCGATCACGACGACATTGCGTCCCTGGCCTACTGCGGATGCGGACATGTTGAATTGGTCAGAAGGTTAAAAACGTATTCTACTCTCGTTGCCGAACGGTTCCCGGTTTTCGGGCACCCGTATGACACACCTTTGCCGCCGAATCCGGGAGCCGGATCGGCAGAAAGGCGCTAAAAGGCCACATGGAGAGCGGGAAACCGGACCGGCGCGAACTGCCGGTCCGGGGTTTAGCGCGGCACCACCACCCAGCTGTTACCCTGGCGCAGCAGTTGCCGGTCGCAGTTAAATTCGTCGAGCTCATGAGTATGGCCCGGCAGCGACTGAATCACGATCTCGCCTGCCGCGCGCAACGACGCGATGGCCGCACGCAACTCCGGATCGGCGCCCCAGGGGGCGAAGATGGCCTGGGCGCGAACCTCCACGGGCGACAACGCGGCCACCTCGCGTAGATCCAGCGAGAATCCGGTCGCGGGACGCGCACGGCCGAAGGCCTCGCCCACCTTGTCGTAACGGCCGCCACGAGCCACATAGTTGGGCAGCCCAGACACGTAAGCCGTAAACATCACCCCGCTGTGATAGTGGTAACCGCGCAAATCCGACAGATCGATATTTACGCTGGCGCCACGGACCTGCGCGGCCAGTGCCGCCAGCTCGTCCAGCGCGCGGCCGATGGCCGGGCTGCCCGGCAGCGTGGCGCGGGCGCGCTCGATCACGTCGATGCCACCATACAGCGTGGGCAGCGCCAGCAGTGCATCGCGCTCGGTCTGTGGCAGGCCAACGGTCAGCTCGCGCAGCGCCGGCACATCCTTGGTTTCGAGCGCGGCGAACATGGCGTCCTCGATCTTGCGAATCGACGGCAGGCCATCGAGCAGCGCCTCGAGAATCCCGGCATGGCACAGGTCCAGCCGAACGTCGGTCAGGCCGGCGACCTGCAGCGCGGCCAGCATCAGTTCCTGGATTTCCACATCCGCTTCCAGGCCGGCATGGCCGTAGATCTCGGCGCCGATCTGAATCGGCTCGCGCGTGGCGTGGAAACCCGCCGGACGCGCGTGCAGTACGTTGCCGGCGTAGCACAGGCGCGTCACGCCCGGACGGTTCAACAAGTGGGCGTCGATGCGGGCGACCTGCGGCGTGATGTCCGCGCGCAGGCCGAGCGTACGGCCAGACAGTTGGTCCACCAGCTTCAGCGTGCGCAGGTCCAGGTCATGACCAGTCCCCGTCAGGAGCGACTCCAGGTACTCCAGCATCGGGGGCATGACCAGCTCGTAGCCATACGTGCGGAACAGGTCCAGCATGCGGCGGCGCAGTTCTTCGATCTTGCGCGCTTCCGACGGCAGGACGTCGGCAATGTTTTCGGGCAGGAGCCAGTGGTTGGACATGGCAAATCTCTTCTTTCAAAAACGGTTGCAGGCCGGCATGGCCAGCCTGGCGTCCGGCGAGGCGCGCGCCGCACTTGGACACGCCGCCTCCAGCCGGACAAAACCCCGGACGGACCGGGGTTTTGTCGAAACTCACGCGAACTGCGCGCTTCGCTCTATTTTTTGCCTCCGGCGGCAGCCGGGGCATTCGCACCACCGGACGAGCGCATATAGCGGAAGAAGTCCGAGTTCGGCTCCAGCACCATTACGTCACGCTTGTCGCGGAAGGTGTTGCGGTAGGCTTCCATGCTGCGCCAGAACTGGGCGAAGCTGGGATCCTTGCCGAACGCGTCGGCGTAGATCTGCGATGCCTTGGCATCGCCTTCGCCCTTGACTACCTGCGCATCGCGATAGGCCTCGGCCAGCACCACTTCGCGCTGACGGTCGGCATCGGCGCGAATTTTCTCACCTTCGGCGGCGCCCGTCGAACGCAACTCGTTGGCCACGCGCTTGCGCTCCGCTTCCATGCGGCGATACACGGATTCGCTGATCGCCGGCAGCAGGTCCACGCGCTTCAGGCGCACATCCAGGATTTCCACGCCCACGGACTGCGCATACTCGGCCATGCCGGTACGGATGCTCTGCATGACCTTCTCGCGCTCACCCGCCACCACATCAGCGACCGTGCGCTTGCCGAACTCTTCACGCGCCACGGCATCGATCCGCTGCGTCATGCGATCCTGCGCGCCGCGCACGTTGCCACTAAAGGCCACGAAGAACTTGCGCGGATCGGTGATGCGCCACTTGACGAACCAGTCCACCACCATCGACTTCTTCTCGGCGGTCAGAAAGCGCTCGCTGGCGGCCACGTCGATCGTCTGCAGGCGGCGATCCATGAACACCACGTTCTGCAACGGCGGCGGCAGTTTGAAATGCAGGCCAGGTTCGCGCACCACCTGCTTGATCTCGCCGAAGGCGAACACGACGGCGTACTGGCGCTGGTCGACGACAAACAGCATCGACGACGCGATGGCCAGCACGATGAAAAGGCCAATGACAAAGGAAATCAGTCGGTTCATGACGGGTCTCCTCAGCGCGAGTCGCGGTCGCGGTTGCGCATCGACTCGCGCGACCGGATGTCCGTCGACGAATCCGGCACGGCCGGCGCATTGGTACCCGGCGCAACCGCCGCGGGCGCCGGACTGCCTCCCTGCACCTGCGTCATCAGCTTGTCCAGCGGCAGGTACAGCAGGTTGTTCCCCGACTTGGCATCCACAAGGATCTTGTTCGAATTGGCGTAAATCTGCTGCATGGTTTCGATATAGATGCGGTCGCGTGTGACCTGCGGCGCCTTGGCGTACTCCGTCTGCACCGAGCGGAAGCGGGCCGCATCACCCTCGGCCTGTGCCACCACGCGGGAGCGATAGGCTTCGGATTCTTCCTTCAGGCGCGCCGCCGTACCCTTGGCGCGCGGCAGGATGTCGTTGGCATAGGCCTGGCCTTCGCTGATCGCACGCTCGCGATCCTGGCTGGCCTTGTTCACGTCATCGAACGCAGCCTGCACCTGCTCGGGCGGCTGCACGCTCTGCACGTTCACGGAAATCACGCGAATGCCGGTCTTGTAGGCAGTCAGGATCGACTGGATCGACTTGGCCAGCGACTGGGCGATCTGCTCGCGGTTCTCGTACAGCACCGCATCCATCTTGTTGCGGCCGACGATCTCGCGCACGGAGGTCTCAGCGGCCTGCGTGACCAGTTCCTCGTCGCCACCTCGGTCGGTACGATTGAAGAACAGGAATTCACCGGCGTCCTGGATGTCGTATTGCACCGTGAAGCGGACGTCGATGATGTTCTCGTCCTGCGTCAGCATCGACGAGTCCTTCAGGTTGCTATCCTTGATCGACGTGGCCCGACCCACTTCCACCGAGCGAACCGCCGACAGGTTCACCACCTCGGCCGACTGGATCGGCCAGGGCATGCGCCAGTTGATGCCGGGGCCCGTGGTGTACTTGAACTTGCCGAACTGCAGGATGACGGCGGTTTGGCCTTCCTGCACCATGAAGAAGCCGCTGGCAAGCCAGATGCCGATCACGGCCGCGATGATCACGCCCACGCCCACATTGGAGCTCTTGCCAGGCACGCGCGGGCCACTGCCGAGGCCGGGGCCGCCGCCGTTGTCCTTGCGGCCCAGCAGGCCATTCAGGCGACGATTGAAGTCACGCCAGAGCTCATCCAGGTCGGGCGGACCGTCCTGTGGACGCTGGTTCTGCTGGCGATTGTTGTCTTTGTCTTTGTCCTTGTCTTCATCGTCCTGACCGTTACGGCCCCAGCGAGGGTCGTTCAGAGAGAAGATGGCACGCAGGCGCGGCCAGCCCGCAAAACGCGGGGCGCGAGTGCCTGTCATAAAGCGCGAGTCAGGATTCCGGTGGAACAGGGGCATGAAGTGCACGGGTCCGGGAAGTTTGGAACAGGGGGATTCTAGCAGCCATCTTGATCACATTTGCTCAAAATCCCCAATCGGGCGGCGAATCTCGCCTAACGACGATCAGTTTGGGCGGTGTCAGGCCCGTCGATCCTCGTCTGAGGTCTTGTCGGCGCCATCATCGGCACCGTCCGCCTGGTCCGCCGGCTCGTCACCGGAGTCCCAGCCGTCATCGTCGCCGGCCAGCATCGGCACTTCGGCCAGCCGGGGGTCGTAAGGCTCTGGTGCTTCCGGCTGCGAGGCCAGCCATTGCGCCACATCAACGATCGACTGGCGCAGCGCGTCCAGCCCCAGCCCCTCGCGGGCGCTGACGAAGACGCGGGTCGGCACGCCGTCTTCATTACGCTCCACGCGCGGGCCCTGCTCCATCAGCTCGGACGCTGCATCGATCTTGTTCATCACGACGATCTGCGGGATATCGATCGCATCGATTTCCGCCAGTACGCGATTGACCTGCTCGATCTGCTCGTGCCGGACGGGACTCGATGCATCCACCACATGCAGCAGCAGGTCGGCGTGCACGGTTTCGTCCAGCGTCGCGCGGAAAGCCGCCACAAGTTGCGTCGGCAGGTCGCGAATGAAACCCACGGTGTCCGACAGCACCACGTTGCCTAGTCCGTCCAGAAACAGCCTGCGGGACGTGGTGTCGAGCGTGGCGAACAGCTGGTCGGCCGCATAGGCGCGCGCCTTGGTCAGCGCGTTGAACAGCGTCGATTTGCCCGCGTTGGTATAGCCGACCAGCGAGATGCTGAGCGTGTCATTGCGCGCGCGGGCACGGCGTTGCGTATGGTGCTGGCGTTGCAGGCGCGACAGGTCGGCTTTGAGCCGCTTGGCTCGGTCATCAAGCATCCGTCGGTCCAGCTCAAGCTGGCGCTCGCCGGGGCCACCGCGCATGCCGATACCACCCTTCTGCCGCTCCAGGTGGCTCCATGCGCGAACCAGGCGCGACGCCTGGTATTGCACCTGTGCAAGCTCCACCTGCACCTTGCCGACATGGCTCTGCGCACGCTGACCAAAGATATCGAGGATCAGGCCAGTGCGATCGATCACGTGGCGCTGCAGAAAACGCTCCAGGTTCCGTTGCTGGGCCGGGCTCAATGCGTGATTGAACACGACCACATCCGCGTCCAGCGCATCAGCCGCTTCCTTGAGTTCATCCGCCTTGCCCGAGCCGATAAACAACGCCGGATCGGGACGCGAACGCTTGCCCGTCAGCGTATGCACGGGCACGGAGCCAGCCGTGCTGGTCAGCAGTGCCAGTTCGGACAGGCTTTCCTGGAAGTCATGCTTGCCGAAATCGACGCCGACCAGGATGGCGCGCGAGGGATCGGTATTGGAGGTAGCTCTGGGTTGCAAGCGGGGGGACGCGAAGCGCCGAAGGATGAAACGTTGTTAAGACAAGAAATGTCCGGACTGCGGCAACGTGCCGCGGCCGGGTGCCGCAAGACTCGGAGTCGGAAACAGATTCGGACGGGAAGTGGCGGCGGATAGTATCGCCCGCACGGGGCGGCACTGGAGGTGGGTCACGCAAGGCTGCGGCCGCAAGACGATGCGGCCGGCAGCGAAAGAGGAAAGATCAGGCCTCGGCGGAGTCATCCACGCGGAAGTTGACCGCGCGCGCGGGCACGACGGTGGAAATCGCATGCTTGTAGACCATCTGCGTCACGGTGTTACGCAGCAGAACGACGTACTGGTCGAACGACTCGATGTTGCCTTGCAGCTTGATGCCATTGACGAGGTAGATGGAAACCGGCACGTGCTCTTTGCGCAGCGCGTTCAGGAACGGGTCTTGTAGCAATTGCCCTTTGTTGCTCATGGCACACTCCAAAATTATAGATTTAGTGATGGATGATGGGGACGGAAATCCCCGGTTCAAGTCAGTTGGCGCAAAACCGCGCCAGAAAAAAGATCAAAACGGTACCAGGCTGGCATCAACGCGCAGGGCTCCCCCTGCTACCGTGAATTTAGCCGCAGTTCCAAACGAACGCAAACGAAAGTTGCCCACGAGGAAAGGCACCATTTGGGCTCATTCCTTCGAGTCGGCGTAGGGATTTTTGTTCGTACGAAATTCGATGCGCAGCGGTGTGCCCTTGAGCTTGAACGCCGTCCGGAAGCGATTTTCCAGGTAGCGCCGATAGGTCTCTGCCACACCGCTGAGCGCATTGCCGTGCACCACGATGATGGGCGGATTGGAACCGCCCTGGTGGGCATAGCGCAGCTTCGGCCGCGACGCTCCCACTCGCTTCGGCTGCTGGAATTCCACGGCTTCCTGCAGCACGCGCGTCAGTTGCGGCGTGGGCAGCTTGACCATCGCGGCGGCGTACGCATCGTCCACCGAACGCATCAACGCACCGATGCCCGTGCGCTCGCGCGCGGACACAAAGTGCACGTTGGCAAAGCTCAGGAACTGCAGCTTGCGCTCCAGGTCATGCTTGATGCGGTCGCGTGTGTGGCCATCCAGGCCGTCCCACTTGTTCACGCCCACCACCAGTGCCCGGCCTGATTCGACGATGAAGCCGGCGATGTGTGCATCCTGTTCGGAAATGTCCTGCTGGGCATCCAGCAGCAGCACCACCACGTTGGCATCGGCGATCGATTGCAGCGTCTTCACCACCGAGAACTTCTCGATGGCCTCGAACACCTTGCCACGCTTGCGCAGGCCAGCCGTGTCGATCAGCGTGTACGGCTTGCCGCCACGCTCGAACTCCACATAGATCGCATCGCGCGTGGTCCCCGGCATGTCGAACGCGATGACGCGCTCTTCGCCGATCAGCGTGTTCACGAGCGTGGACTTGCCCACGTTCGGACGGCCCACGATGGCGATCTTGACGCCGTGCTGGCCCGCATCGTCCTGCTCGGCCAGCTCGGGGCGCTCCTGCACCGCCAACTCCAGCGCCTCGTCGACGAGTTCGCTCACGCCGTCGCCATGCGTCGACGAAATGGCATAGGGATCGCCCATGCCCAGCTCGTAGAATTCCGCCGCCACCGAGGTGTACTTCATGCCCTCGACCTTGTTGATCGCCAGCATGATGCGGCGGCCGGTCTTGCGCAGGTAATCGGCAATCACCCGATCCTGCGGCGCGAGGCCGAGGCGGCCATCGACGAGGAAGATGACGACATCGGCCTCGACCACGGCCTGGCGGGTCTGCTTGGCCATTTCCGCCACGATCCCGTCCTTGGCCACGGGTTCGAAACCACCCGTGTCGATGGCGATAAATGGACGATCGCCGATGCGGCCCTCACCGTAGTGACGGTCCCGCGTCAGACCCGGCAGGTCCGCGACAAGTGCGTCGCGCGAGCGGGTCATGCGATTGAATAGCGTCGACTTGCCCACATTGGGACGGCCGACGAGTGCGATAACTGGTTTCATGCAATAAATGGAAACAGGGGGAAGCTTGCGCCGTCCCCCAGCAACTCCGGAGTCATGTTGATCCGACAACCAACGCGCCTTATGCGCGGCTGGCCGCTCTTCCTGTCGGGCGGAATCGGGCGCCGGGCCCCATTCCAAGGTTGTTGGCACGACCAGGGATCATGCTACCGGATTGGCGCCGTCCGTGCGACAGGGGCACGGACGGGCTTGCGTGCGTTGGCGATCAGTTCGGCACGAAGCCGTAGATGTCGCCGTCGCGGGTCTGGACGATCAGCGTTTCGCCGGCCACCACGGGTGCCGCGCTGATGGCGCTGCCATCGGTCTTCATGCGTGCCACGACCTGCCCATCATCACGGGACAGGAAGTGGACAAAGCCTTCGAAATCCCCTATCACTACCGAGCGGCCCAGCGCCAACGGCGCGCCAAGGCCACGGTAGCGCAGCTGGTCGTTCTTCCAGCGCTCGTTGCCGTTCTGGCGGTCGAACGCGAAGACCGTCGACGTCTCGTCACTCGCGAACAGCGAAGTGTCGTCCTGCGCGAGACCGGTCGGCGACGAGAAATCCTTGCCCCACTGCGGCTGGCCGTTGGCCAGTTCCAGGCACGACACACGGCCCTGGAACGTGGTGGCGCACACCTGGCGGCCATTGATCACGGGCACGCCGGTCACATCGTTCAGGCGTTCAATCTCGGACACGCCCTTCGGATAGGACACCGTGCTTTCCCAGCGCAGCACGCCGTTGGCCGGCGCCAGCACGCCAATCTTGCCGCCTGGGAAGCCCGTGACGATGCCGTCGCCGGCAAACACCATGCCCATGGCCGCGCGCAGGTTCAGCGGGGTCTGGGAGCGCTGATAGATCCAGCGGCGTTCCCCCGTCTGGGCATCCAGCCCGATCACGCGCGTATCGGTCGTACGCACCACCACCAGACCGTTGCCAACCAGCGGCGCCGACAGCACCTCACCGTTGACCTGCTTCTTCCAAATCTGCTTGCCGCTACTGTCGAACGCGTAAACCGCGCCCTTCTCGCCGGCCACGGACGTCACAGAACCGTCGGAACCCGGGCCCGACGTCAGGTCGATGTCCGTCTTGGCCTTCCACAACGTACGCCCGGTGTTGCCCTCGAGGGCCAGCACCGTGCCGTTCCTGGCCGATACGTACACGTTGTTGCCGGCCGCCATGGGCGCCATCACGTAGGCGCCGCTCTTGCCGACATCGGCCTTCCAGGCCTGCTTGACCGACAGCGTCGCCGAAACCGGCTTCAGTTCCGTCGGCGGATGCTTGTTTTCCTTGCTGAACAGCGAGCAGCCTGCCAGCACGCCCAGGCAGGTGCCGGCGACGAGCGCGCGGGCGACACGGCGGGACGACGGGCGGGAGACAGCTGCACGAAGCAATGACGTCATAGAGATACGATCCTAGATGGAATGAAGGTCCGCTCAGGCCGTGCCCAGCGCGTCGAGCTTGAACTGAATGATCTGGCGCATGCCGGCTTCGCCGGCGCCGAGCTTGTCCAGCGCGCGGCGATAGGCGGTACGGGCGTCGTCGCGCTTCTCCTGCGCGGCCAGCAGATCGCCGCGGCGATCTGCAAACAGGGCTTCGTACTGTGCAGGCGGCTCGTCCTTGAGCAACGCCAGACCCTGGTCGTAGGCTTTCTCATCGAGCAGGACGCCAGCCAGACGCACGCGCGCCAGCGGGGCGTAGTCTTCACCGCCATGGTCGATGGCCCACTGCAGTTGCGACTTGGTGCCAGCCAGGTCGCCGGCGTCGTACAGCACCTTGGCCGCGACCAGCGCGCTCATCGGGCCATAGGCCGTGCGACCGAACTTGTCTTCCAGGTCGGTAGCCGCCCGCTTGACGCGATCGGCGTCACGGCTTTCAGCGGCCTTCGTCACCTGCTCGTACAGCAGCGCCGCATCGCGCGCCTGCACACGTTGCCAGTAGTTCCAGCCGCTCCAGGCCGCAAACGCGAGCAAGGCGGCAATCAGGATCCAGGTGATGATGTTGCCGTACTGGTTCCACCAAGCCTTGAGGCTCTCAAGCTGTTCCTGTTCTTCTAGATCGTAAGCCATGTCGAGGCAGTTACCCGCATAGGTTGAAAAGTGCGGCCGCACCCGGGGCGGCCACGCTGCTTGCTGTTGCTTTGCCTATTGCTCGTCGTCGGCGTCGTCGTCGGACTCGATGGCATTGACCATCGCGTCGATGACATAGTCGACCACGCTTCCAGCCGGCACGCTGGCTTGCGGGCCACCTTCGCCCGCGCTGCCGCCGCGCAGCTGCTTGACTTGCACCACATCGGCGGCCACTTCATCGTCGCCAATAATAACGGCAAAGGATGCGCCACTCGCGTCGGCGCGCTTCATCTGCGACTTGAAGCTGCCGCTCTTGCCATCCGGCGTGGCATGCAGCACGACGTCCAGGCCAGCATCCCGCAACCGCTCCGCCGCGATCATCGCCTGCTGGCTGGCAGCCTCGCCCTGGTGAACCATGTAGACGTCGCAACCGGAAGCCTCCGGCACCAGATTCTCTTCGCGAATCAGTTCGATGATCCGCTCGACGCCCATCGCCCAGCCGCAAGCCGGGGCCGGCTTGCCGCCCATCTGCTGGATCAGCGGATCGTAGCGGCCACCGCCGGCGATGGTGCCCTGTGCGCCGAGCTTGTCCGTGATCCACTCGAACACGGTCAGGTTGTAGTAGTCCAGGCCGCGCACCAGGCGGGGATTGATCTTGAACGGGATGTTGTTGGCCTTCAGCAGGCGTTGCACGCCTTCGAAGTGAGCCAGCGATTCCTCGCCCAGGAAATCGATCAACTTCGGTGCGTTGGCCGCCATCTCCTGCAGCGCGGGATTCTTCGTATCCAGCACCCGCAGCGGATTGGTGTACAGACGGCGCTTGCTGTCGTCGTCCAGGATGTCCTGGAAGCCTTCCAGATACTTGACCAGCTGCTCGCGGTGCGCGGCGCGCTCATGCGCCTGGCCCAGAGAATTAAGCTCCAGCCGGACGTTGATCAGCCCCAGATCGTCCCACAGCCGCTGGCACATGAGAATGATCTCGGCATCCACGTCCGGGCCGGCAAAGCCCAGCGCCTCGGCGCCGAGCTGGTGGAACTGACGATATCGCCCACGCTGCGGACGCTCGTGGCGGAACATCGGTCCTGCGTACCAGAGCCGCTTGGGGCCGTCGTACAGCAGGTTGTGCTCGATCGTCGCACGCACCGCCGCTGCCGTGCCCTCCGGGCGCAGCGTCAGGTTTTCGCCGTTCAGCGCGTCGGTGAAGGAGTACATCTCCTTCTCGACAATGTCCGTCACCTCGCCGATGCCGCGGATGAACAGCTGCGTATGTTCGACGATTGGCGTGCGGATCTGCTGATAGCCGTAGGCACGCAGCATGCTGCGCGCGGCGTTCTCGAACATTTCCCACAGCGGGGCGTCGGCGGGCAGCATGTCGTTCATGCCCTTCACGCCCTGCAGTGCCTTGGCGGCCTTCGTCTTGTCTTCGCTCATGTCTGATTCGTTGCTCGCAGTGATGCCCTGCCCTGACCGGTTCAGGATCTCAGGCCACCGCTTCCTGTTTTGCTTGCGTGGCGCCGGGGCCGTAGTGCGTACGGACGTACTCGTCGACGATCGCCTGGAATTCCTCGGCGATGCGCTCGCCGCGCAGCGTCTTTACCTTCACGCCGTCCACGAAGACCGGTGCCGCCGGCGATTCGCCGGAGCCCGGCAGCGAGATGCCAATGTTGGCATGCTTGCTTTCGCCCGGACCATTGACGATGCAGCCCATCACCGCCACGTCCATCTCTTCCACGCCCGGATAGGTGGTCTTCCAGGTTGGCATCTGCTCGCGCAGGTAAGCCTGGATGCTGGCAGCCAGTTCCTGGAACGTGGTGCTGGTGGTACGGCCACAGCCGGGGCATGCAATCACCATCGGCGTGAAATTGCGCAGCCCCATCGTCTGCAGGATTTCCTGGCCGACGTAGACTTCCTTCTCGCGTGGCGCACCGGGTTCCGGCGTCAGCGAGATACGGATCGTGTCGCCGATGCCTTCCTGAAGCAGCACCGACAGCGCAGCGGTCGACGCCACAATGCCCTTGCTGCCCATGCCGGCTTCGGTCAGGCCCAGATGTAGCGCATAGTCGCAGCGGCGGCCCAGCTCGCGATAGACCGCGACCAGCTCCTGCACCTGCGACACCTTGCACGACAAAATGATCTGGCTGCCAGGCAGGCCAATCTCCTCGGCCTTCTGCGCGGATTCGATCGCCGACGTGATCAGTGCCTCGACCATCACGCTTTGCGCTGGCCACGGCTCGGCGCGCTGGGCGTTCTCATCCATGACGCGCGCCAGCAGTGCCTGATCCAGGCTGCCCCAGTTCACGCCGATGCGTACCGGCTTGTTATAGCGGCACGCCATTTCGATCATTTGCGCGAACTGCGTGTCGCGCTTGGCGCCCTTGCCCACGTTGCCGGGGTTGATGCGGTACTTCGAGAGCGCCTGGGCACACTCGGGATAGTCGTGCAGCAGCGTGTGACCGTTGTAGTGGAAGTCGCCGACCAGCGGCACGTTCACACCCATGCGATCCAGTTGCTCGCGAATGGCCGGCACCGCAGCAGCGGCCTCAGGCGTATTGACGGTGATCCGGACGATCTCCGAACCGGCACGGGCCAGTTCCTTGATCTGGATAGCCGTGCCGATTGCATCGACCGTATCGGTATTCGTCATCGACTGCACGCGCACCGGCGCACCACCGCCAATCGTGACGATATTGTCGCCCCACGCGACGCTCGCCTGGCGCGATTGCCGACGCGGCAGCGGACCGGGAACGACCGGCTGGAAGGCCTTCTGGTTCATAGCATTACCACCTTCTTGCATGGCTGACTGCGCCACCTACATCCGCATTACTGCAGCGTCAGGCGCGCCACATTGTTTCGGTTGGCCGACTGGAAATCGACGGGCGCGCCATTGCGCGTCATCGACTCCACGCCTTTCACATTACCAAGTATGACTTTGTAGGGTCCGCCCGCGCCGGTGCCGCTCACGGCATCGCCGGCCTTGGCCGTACCCCCGAGAATGACCTTGCCGCTGCGGTCGCGAACCTCGTACCAGGAATCGGCCGAGAAACGGATCTGCACCTGGCCATCACCCTTGGCCACGGCAGGTGCTGCGGTCGTGGCGGTGGCGGCCGCTGCCGCGGAAGCCGGCGCAACCTTGGCGACCGGCGCCGCAGGAGCCGACGCTGCCTTGATGACCGGCGCCTCGGGCGCGGCGGGCGCGGCCTCGGACGGACCCAGGGCACCACCAGTGGCGAGCGGCATGCCGGCCACGCTCGCCGGCGGGGCTTCGGACGGGGCAGGAGAATCATTGCCCGCCATCACCGGAGGCAGCGCCGCGGTCACGGTGCCATCATTGTTGCTTTGCGGGGCGGTTTCATGCTCCTCGGCCACGGCCGGCGCCTCCGCTGCGGCCTTGTTTCGGGCTTCCAGCCATGCCTTGGCATGGTCGAAACCGAAATAGCCGCCCGCTGCCAGCCCAGCCACCACGAGGAACAGCCAGACCAGACGGCCGCCCGATCCACCCGCGCTGCGGGTCCCGAAGCGCTTGCGATCATCGAAGGTCTGGTTGAGCGCCCCTTCATGTCGGCGCGTGATTTCCGCCACGGGCATTGCCTGGGCCTGCGCATGGTAGCGGCCCAACAGCATATCGATATCGACATGGAGCGAGCGTGCATACGCGCGCATCACGCCCTTCGCGAACGTCACGTCAAGCAGGCTCGACACATTGCCCGACTCGATCGCTGCCAGCTTGGCCGAGGCCACCTTCAGGCGGGCGCTGACGTCTTCCAGGGACATGCGCTGCGTTTCGCGCGCTTCTTTCAGCTGCGCCCCGATTTCGCGAGCCACGGCCTCACGATCGGAGTCTGTCGCGCCGCCGCCGACGTGTGCCGTCGTTGCAGCCTGGCTTTCGGCGCGCTCTTGTTCACTCATCCCAAGCTCCTCTCTCGAATGCGGTCAGCTCGCGCGAGTCTGGGAAACGGCTGCGCAGTTGCGCCACCATGGCGCTCTGCGTCTCGGCGTCGCCCTGGCGACGAGCAATGCGCGCACCCAGCCAGAGGGACTGCGCGCTGACGAATCGGCTATTGTTGACGCGGCCAACGAACTGCCTGGCCTGCGCCATATCCCCGCGCTGGAAGTTCAGCAGCGCCAGGTTGGTGTTAACTGACGGATCGTTGCGATCATATCCGTAGGCCGTTTGCAAATTTTTTTCAGCCGATGCCAGGTCGCCATTGCGCAACTCGCAGGCACCCAGGTTGGTCAGCGGCTTGACCGGCCCATTGACCGACGGTGCCTGTACCGCGCGCTGCAGCATCGATTTCGCATCTGCATAGCGGCCGTTCAGGCAAAGAAACCAGCCATAGTTGTTGAGCACATCGGCATCGTTGCCGCGCATATTCAGCGCAGTGCGGAAGCTGTCCTCAGCCAGCACCTGCTCGTTCATGCCCATGTAGACCAGCGCGCGCACGTGGTACGCATCCACCAGCATGGGGTCGATGGCGATCGCCTGCTTGACCTCGTCCAGCGCCACCGAATACTGTCGCGCATCCAGGTACTGGGTAGCGAGCTGCAGCCGGATGCCGGCGCGGCGGCTGGCATCGGTCTGGTCAGAAGCGGTCTTGATATCCTGCGTGGGCGTGGGTGGCAACGTGCAGGCGGACAACATCATCAGCCCGATCAGGGCCGCGACAATCAGACGGGTCATGCAGGACGGGCCTCCCGAGATTGGCCGGCGGCAACCACCGGCACCAGTGGCGTGATCTTGCCGAACTTGCCGCGCTCGGCCAGACGGGTACGATCCATGACCTCGCCAGCCAGCTGGCCACAGGCGGCGTCGATGTCGTCGCCGCGGGTCTTGCGGATCGTGGTAACCAGGCCCGCATCCATCAGTACCTGGGCGAAGCGGCGAATCTGCTCGTTGTTCGAGCGCTTCAGCCCCGATTCAGGGAACGGGTTGAACGGGATCAGGTTGAACTTGCACGGCACATCGGCCACAAGCTTCAGCAATTCCCGCGCATGTTCGACGGTGTCATTGACGCCGTCGAGCATGCAATATTCGAAGGTAATGAAATCGCGCGGCGCGAATTCCAGGTAGCGGCGGCATGCCGCCATCAGTTCGGCCAGCGGATATTTCCGGTTGAGCGGGACCAGCACGTCGCGCAACGCATCGTTGGACGCGTGCAGCGACACGGCCAGCGCCACCGGCAGGTCCTTGGACAGGCGGTCCATCATCGGCACCACGCCGGAAGTGGACAGCGTCACGCGACGGCGCGACAGGCCGTATGCGTTGTCGTCGAGCATCAGCCGCATGGCAGGCACCACCGCGTCATAGTTGAGCAGCGGCTCGCCCATGCCCATCATCACCACATTGGAGATGACACGCTCGTCCTTGGGGCCGCGGCCCAGCTGGGCGCGCATGGCGAATTCGGCCATCCAGAGCTGGCCAATGATCTCGCCGGTCGAGAGGTTGCGGGAGAACCCCTGCTTGCCGGTCGAACAGAACCGGCAGTTGACGGCGCACCCCGCCTGCGACGACACGCACAGCGTACCGCGCGTGTCCTCTGGGATGTACACCGTCTCCACCGCGTTGCCGGCGCCTACATCGAGCAGCCACTTCCGCGTGCCATCGGACGACACGTTGTCGGTGATGATGGCCGGCGAACGGATCTCGGCACGCGTCGCCAGCTTTTCGCGCAGCGACTTGGCGAGATCCGACATGGCGTCGAAGCGGCTGGCACCGAACTGGTGGATCCAGCGCTGCAATTGCCGCGCACGAAACGGCTTCTCGCCGAGCTCGCCGCAATAGGCAGTGAGCGCGTCCGCGTCGAGATCGAGCAGGTTGACGAGATCGTTCATGACAGCAATTCCAGCAATACTTCAGTAGACAGTCGTGTTGTCAGGGACAATCAGCGGCTGTAAACGTTCATGCCCGGGAAGAAGAAGGCCACTTCCACGGCAGCCGTTTCCGGAGCGTCCGAGCCGTGCACGGCGTTGGCGTCGATGCTGTCGGCGAAGTCGGCACGGATGGTGCCCTTCTCTGCCTTCTTCGGATCGGTGGCGCCCATCAGGTCACGATTCTTGGCGATGGCGTTTTCACCTTCCAGGGCCTGGATCATGACCGGGCCGGAGACCATGAAATCCACCAGATCCTTGAAGAACGGGCGTGCCTTGTGCACAGCGTAGAACTGCTCGGCTTCACCGCGCGACAGGTGAGCCATCTTCGCGGCAACGACTTTCAGGCCGGCGGCCTCGAAACGGGCGTAGATCTGGCCGATAACGTTCTTGGCCACGGCATCCGGCTTGATAATCGACAGGGTGCGTTCGATCGCCATGAAAAACTCCGAAAAATGAAGGGGTTACAAATGGATTAAACGTGCAATTCTAGCACGAGACGATGGCGGTTTCGAGCACGCACCCCGTCGGCACCGGCGGGCCCGCGGGAGCACGGCCCGGGATCGCCAAAAGCAATTCTTGCAGCACATTTTGCCGGCAAAGAAAGGGAACGGCAGCAACGGTTCCCCGTCAAATGTGTGCGAATTCGGAAAACAACCAATGCAGCAGGTGGTTGTGAAGACAATACCCCTCTTGCAAATCCGCCGACGCGATGCCACATTGACGCTGTGCCGCCCGGGTCGCCCCGGCGCCTCACCGATATCTGATGACAGGAGTCACCATGAACAACAAGCTGAACACTTACGGTTTCGGCAATAGTGCTGCGGGCGTCACCGACGTCGTCGTCCGCAACCGGGTCCTACGCAATACCTACTGGCTGCTGGCTCTCTCGATGATCCCGACGGTGCTCGGCGCCTGGATCGGCGTGGCCACCGGCTTCACGATGATGGCGGGTAGCCCCGGCCTGTCCCTGATTTTGTTCTTCGCGATCGCCATGGGCTTCATGTTTGGCATCGAGAAGACCAAGAACAGCGGCATGGGCGTAGTCCTGCTGCTGGCGTTCACGTTCTTCATGGGCCTGATGCTGTCCCGCCTGATCAGCGCAACCCTGTCGTTCTCGAACGGCCCGGCGCTCATCATGTATGCGTTCGGTGGCACCGCAGCCGTGTTTGCCACGATGGCGTCGATCGCCACGGTCAGCAAACGCGATTTCTCGGGCATGAGCAAGTTCCTGTTCGTCGGCGTCATCCTGCTGATCCTGGCCAGCGTGGCCAACATCTGGCTGCAAATGCCGGCCTTGATGATCACGGTATCCGTCATCGCGATCGGCATCTTCTCGGCCTATATCCTCTTTGACGTGCAGCGCATCGTGAACGGCGGCGAAACCAACTATGTGACCGCCACGCTCGCGATTTACCTGGACGTGTACAACGTGTTCGCCAACCTGCTGGCGCTGCTGGGTATCTTCGGCGGCAACCGCGACTGACGCAGCCACGCTGAAACGAAAAAGCCGGCCAACGGGCCGGCTTTTTTCATGGGCGCTTGCCACACATCAGTCGCGCTCGAACACCGCGATCGACTCCACGTGAGACGTGTGCGGGAACATGTTCACCACACCCGCGCCGGCCAGGCGATAGCCGGCCTCGTGGACCAGCAGGCCCGCGTCGCGCGCAAGCGTCGCCGGGCTGCATGACACGTAGACGATACGCTTCGGCAGCACGTCGCTGCCAGCCTGGTGCAGTTCGCCCAACGCCTTGCAGACAGCCAGCGCGCCTTCACGCGGCGGATCCACCAGCCAGCGGTCGAAGCGGCCCAGTGCGGCGATTTCCTCGGCCGTCACCTCGAACAGGTTGCGACAAGCAAACGAGGTCTTGCCCGCCAGCCCGTTGTATTCGGCATTGGCCAGCGCACGCGTCGTCAGCGCCTCACTGCCTTCAATTCCCATTACCGAAGTGCCCTGCGTGGCTAGCGGCAGTGTGAAGTTGCCGATGCCGCAGAACAGGTCGAGCAGACGATCAGTCGGCTGCGGGTCCAGAAGGCGCAATGCGCGCCCGATCAGCACGCGGTTGATCTGGTGGTTGACCTGCGTGAAGTCCGTCGGCTTGAACGGCATCCGAATACTGAACTCGGGCAGCGTGTAGGCCAGCTCCTGATCAGCCGGGTAGAACGGATAGACCGTGTCCGGGCCCTTGGGCTGCAGCCAGAACTGCACGTTGTGCCGATCGGCAAACGCGCGCAGCAGGTCTTTGTCTGCATCGGTCAGCGGCTCCAGGATCCGCAGCACCAGCGCCGTGACCTCGTTGCCAACGGCCAGCTCGATCTGCGGCATGCGCTCGCGAATGGAGAGCCCCGACACCAGCTCGCGAAGCGGCACCAGCATCGCCGACACATGCGGCGGCAATATCTCGCAGCGCGTCATGTCGGCCACGTAGCTGCTCTTGCGCTCGTGAAAACCCACCAGCACTCCACCCTTCTTGGCGACGTAGCGCACGGTCAGCCGCGCGCGATACCGGTAACCCCAGTCCGGTCCGGCGATCGGCCGGAACACCACGTCTGGCCGCACCTTCGAAAGGTGCCAGAGGTTGTCTTCCAGCACACGCTGCTTGATGGCAAGCTGGGCACGCGCATCCAGGTGCTGCATGGAGCAGCCGCCACAAACGCCGAAATGCTGGCAGCCCGGATCCACACGCATCACCGACGCCTGCTTCACCTCCACCAGTTGCGCCTGCTCGTAGCTCGGCTTGCGGCGAAAACTGCGGTAGCTGACGGTCTCGCCCGGCAATGCACCCTCGACGAATATCACCTTGCCCGGTGTACCGTCTTCGTTGACCAGGCGACCCACGCCGCGCGCCTCCATGTCGAGGCTGTCGATCGTGACGACGGGATCCGCGGACGGGTTCGCGTTGGCGACGGATGCGGCGGGTGCAGCACCTGACGGCACCGCTTTGTGGAGCTGGGAGGACACGGCTTGAGACACCAGTGGGACCTGACGTATTGTTTTGCGAAAGCGCGATTGTAGTCCAGTCACGGCGCCGGGCGGCGCTCGGAGGGATAGCGATGGAACTGATCTCGTGGAATATCCAGTGGGGACGTGGCGCGGATGGCAAGGTGGACCTTGCGCGCACCATCGACACACTGCGCAGCATGGCCGATGCCGATGTGCTGTGCCTGCAGGAAGTGACGCGTGGGTTCACCGACATGCCCGGCAACCCCAATCGCGACCAGATCGCGGAGCTCACGGCCCTGCTGCCCGGCTACCGCGTGCTGTTCGCGCCCGGCGTGGACCGCACAGGCGGTGATGGCGGCCATCGACAGTTCGGCAACGTGGTGGCCACGCGGCTCCCCGTACATGAGATTTTCCGCCATGCGCTGCCCTGGCCGGCCGACCCCGACGTGGCATCCATGCCCCGCGTGGCACTGGAAGTGACGGTGCAGATCGGCACGAATCCGTTGCGCATCGTTTGCACGCACCTGGAGTACTACTCGCAAACCCAGCGCACGGCGCAAGCCGAAGCCCTGCGGGACTGGCATGCGCAGGCGTGCGACCATGCCCGTCGCCCGGGCCGTTCGGAAAACAGGCCGGGGCCGTTCACGCCCGAACCGCGTCCCGCGGAAGCCATTCTCTGCGGCGACTTCAACAGCAAGCCGGACGACGTCGCCTACCAGCGCATGCTCGCGCCCTATGCGGACACCACGCCGAACTGGCGCGACGCTTGGGTGCATCGGCATCCGGGTCAGCCGCACGCGCCGACCTGTGCGCTCTACGACAAGGCGCAATGGAAGGAGCCGCCGTTTGCGTGCGACTTCGTCTTCGTTACGGAGAACCTGCTTGGGAAGGTGCTGCGCTGCGAGGTCAATGGCGACACGGATGCGTCCGACCACCAGCCGATCCACCTGACGGTGGATCTCTGAACCCGACCAGCCCGGCTAGAACGATTCGTCCTCGCTCTCAGGGCTCATCGGCTGCAACTGGAACGCGCGCAGATATTCCATCCACTGCGTGCCGGGCAACTCTGCCAGCGACTCCTGCACGAGTGCCATTTCCATGTCGAATTCGCGCGGCGTCAGGCCACCACGCATCAGCTGGAAACGACAATACATCAGGTATGTGTTGACGACATCAGTCTCGCAATAGTCGCGGATCGCGCCGAGCTGGCCTTCCTGGTAAGCCTGCCAGACCTTGCTGCCGTCCATGCCCATCTTGCCCGGAAAGCCGCAGAGCTTGGCCAGGTCATCGAGCGGCGCGCTGGCCCGTGGCTGGTACATCGCCAACAGGTCCATCAGGTCCAGGTGCCGCATGTGATAGCGGCTGATGTAGTTGTTCCACTTGAAGTCGCGGCTGTCGTCGTCGCGGCCCTCGCCCATTTCCCAGTAGCGCGGCGCGGCGACGCCGTTGATCAGGCCGCGATAGTGCAGCACCGGCAGGTCGAAGCCGCCACCGTTCCACGACACCAGCTGCGGGCTGTAGCGCGCGATCAGTTCATAGAACTTCTGGATCAGCGTGGCCTCGCCGTCTTCCAGGGTGCCCAGCGATCCGACGTGGAACACCGCCGAGCCGTCGCGCTGCGTGCGGCGCAGCACGCAGGAAATCGCGGCCACGCGCTGCAGGTGATGCGGCAGGAAGTCCGAGCCGGTCTTCTCCCGGCGGGCGGCAAACGCATGCTCGGCGACGTCGGCGTCGCTCATCGATGCGGGGTGGTCATGCAAACGGCGCAGGCCGGCGACATCGGGAATCGTCTCGATGTCGAATACCAGCACAGGGGTCATAAAACGGCGTCCTTGCGTACACCTTGCGAGGCGAAATGCCGCTTGAGCTTGACGAGTGCTTCCTGCTGGATCTGGCGCACGCGTTCGCGCGTGAGACCCATCTCCTCGGCCAGCTCTTCCAGCGTGGCCGGCTCGATATGGTTGAGGCCGAAGCGTCGTTCCACAACGTAGCGATGCTTTTCCGACAGGCGCGCCAGCCAGAGCTTCATCAGGTTTTCCAACTCGCGGTGGGCCACTTCCTGGTCAGGCGCGGCGTTGTGCTCATCGGACAGGAAATCGAGCAGGCTGGAGCCCGGGTCGAGATCAAACGGCGTATCGAGCGAGGTGGTGTGTTCATTGAGTGCCAGCACGTCCTGCACCTCGTCCGGCGTCTTGCCGAGCAGGTGGGCGATGTCCTCGAGGCTGGCGTCGCGGCCGTCCGTGCCACCCTTTTCGAGGTGGCGCTTGGCACGCAGGACCTGGTTGAGTTCGCGGATCACGTGCACCGGCAAGCGCACGGTGCGGGCCTGGTTCATGATCGCGCGCTCGATGCTCTGGCGGATCCACCAGGTGGCATAAGTAGAGAAACGGAAACCGCGCGACGGGTCGAACTTCTCGATGGCGTGCATCAGGCCAAGGTTGCCTTCCTCGATCAGGTCGAGCAATGGCACGCCGCGGTTCAGGTATCCCTTGGCGATACTGACCACGAGGCGCAGGTTGCGCTCGATCATCACCTGGCGCGCGGAGAAATCCCCGCCCTTGGCCAGCGTGGAGAAATGCAGTTCCTCGGGTGCCGAGAGCAGCGGCTTGATGCTGATGCGGTTGAGATAGTGCTGGACGGTGTCTGCAGCCAGTTCCGTGTGCAACACGGTGCGGAAGTCGTCGTGCTCGGGCGCAGCCTCGGCACCGTTCTCTTCCTCGTCGTCCTCGGACTCGTCGTCTTCGTCGTCGCGATCGTTGTCGTCGACAGCCAGGTCGGCTTCGCGCAAACCGGCGCGCGACACGGCAGTGATCGGCTCGTCCGTGGCTGGCACCATGTCGGACGCGGGATCCTCGGTGAAGATCCCTGCGTCGACAGCATCGTCAGCTTTTGCTACGCCAGCCTTTCCTACCGGCTGCTTGGGACGACGGGTCCTGCTGACAACTCCGGATGAGACAGTTTTCTGGCGTGGCATGAAACCTCACTGTGGCGGCAGATACCGCATCGGATCGACCGGTTTTCCGTTCTTGCGAACCTCAAAGTGCAGCTTGACCCTGTCAGTATCACTGTTACCCATTTCGGCAATCTTCTGGCCCTTGCGGACCGTCGATTGCTCTGCCACCACCACCTTGTCGTTGTAACCGTACGCGGTGAGGTATGTATCGTTGTGTTTGATGATGACAAGATTCCCGTAGCCGCGCAAGGGGCCTACGTGAATCACCCTACCCTCGTCGGCAGCCATCACCGAGTCACCTTTTTTACCCGCGATGTCGATGCCTTTGTTTCCTTTGTCATCAAACTTTCCAACCAGTTGGCCAGAGGCCGGCCAGGCCAGGTGGATGTCCGCGGCGGGCGCGGCAGCGGCGGATGCCGGGGGCGTCGCCGTGGCCGGTGCGGAAGCGGCGCCGGCCTGCGTCGCCGGCGGCACCGAGGCTGTCACCGGCGTGCCCACCGGGCGGGCCGCATCGATCGGCTGCGACTGCACCGTGCCCGGCGCCACCGGCACCGTGGCCACACCCGGCGCGGCATTCACGTCGGCGCTGGGCGGCACCACGCGCAGCAATTGCCCCACTTCGATCTGGTTGGCGTTGGCAATATTGTTCCAGCCGGCAACGTCACGATACGACTGGCCGTTTTCCAGTGCGATACGGTAAAGCGTATCGCCTCGCTTGACCCGATAGTAGCCGGGCGGCGCGGGTTCGGTCGACGCGGCGGCCTGGCCACCTGACGTGGACGTCCGATCCACAACCGGGGCCGGCATGGGGGAATTGGCGCAGGCGGCGAGAATTGCGGCCAGCGCGGTCACGGCGAAAAGCTGTCCGACGCGTGCGAAATGTTCCGATTTCACGATGGTGTGCATAGTTCGACTCAGATGGTGCCCGATTTTAAGGGCACAAAGAAAACGGCTTCAAGCGCGGTTCGGTGAAAACGATGCCGATTGAGGCGCTCGATGAGCAGAAGTTGCTGGGTCACGGTCTGACCCGGTCCGCCAGAGTTGGGGGCTACCACCGGGGCGATCAGTCGCCCGCCCACGGCTAGCTGTTCCAGCAGGGCCTCGGGCACTTCCATGCCCGCGGCGGCCAGGATGATGGCGGAAAATGGCGCCGCCTGCGGCAGGCCGAGCATGCCGTCGCCATAGTGCAGGCGGATATTGGGCACGCGCAGGGGCCGCAGGTTCGCCTTGGCTTGTTCGTGTAGCGGACGGATCCGCTCGATAGAGAACACTTCCTGCGCCACCAGGCTCAGTACCGCGGCCTGGTAGCCGCAACCTGTACCGATTTCCAGCACGCGCGCGAGCGGCTGGTCTGGCGTCAGCCCGTCGCGCAGCAGCTCGATCATGCGCGCCACCACGGAGGGCTTGGAAATGGTCTGCTGGTGGCCGATCGGCAATGCGGCGTCTTCGTATGCCTGCGATGCCAGGCCGGGTTCCATGAACAAGTGGCGCGGCACCGTGCCGATGGCGCTCAGCACGCGCTCATCGCGGATGCCGCCGGCACGCAGCCGTGCCGCCAATGCGGCGCGCGCGCGATCGGACGCCATCCCGCCACCGCCGGCCGTCGCTGCCGAGGCCCGCGCCTCCACAGCACTGCCCGGCACAGGAGGCGACGCGGGCGGTGCCGCCGGCTTGCGCGGCTTGGCCGTGGCGGGAGCAGGCGCGGCGGCGCGCTGGCCGCCCACCGCAGGCAGGCCAGCGGTGCGGGCAGGTGCGGGCTTGCGCTCCACCACCGCATCGAGCGGCAGCGGAAAACGAGGTCGGCGCGGAGGAGAACTCATGTCGGCAAGACCGGCGTGCAGACGCGCGCGCGTATTGCCGCGCATAACGCCGCGCGGCGATCCAGACAGGAAGATCGTGACGTGGGCGCCAGCAACACGCCTACCCCAGCCACTGTCCGAGTTGTTCGAGCTGCCCGCGATGGGTCAGGTCCAGCTGCAGCGGCGTCAGCGAGACGTAGCCGTTGGCGGTCGCGTGGAAATCGGTGCCTTCGCTGGCATCGCGCGCATCGCCGGCAGGGCCGATCCAATAGTTGGTGTCGCCGCGCGGATTCACCTGCGTGATGACCGGCTGCGACGGGTGACGCTTGCCAAGTCGCGTGGCACGCTGGCCGAGGATGTGCTCGTACGGAAGATTCGGGATGTTGACGTTAAGCAGGAACGGCTCGGTGGGCGGGCGGGCAATCACGCGCTCCACGATCTCGCGCGCCACGCGCGCGGCAGCGTCGAGATGCTCCCAACCCTTGTCGACCTGGGAGAACGCAAGCGACGGAATGCCGAACAGATAGCCTTCGATGGCTGCGGCGACGGTGCCCGAGTACAGCACGTCCTCGCCCATGTTCTGACCCTGGTTGATGCCGGACACGACGAGGTCCGGGCGATCTTCCAGCAGGCCGGTCAGCGCCACGTGCACGCAGTCGGTCGGCGTGCCGTTGATGAAACGGAAACCCTTCTGCACGCCTTCGCGCGCCTCGAAGACAGACAACGGACGCTGCAACGTCAGCGAATTCGATGCACCACTATGATTCTGTTCCGGCGCGATCACCGTCACGCGCGCAAGCGGGGCGAGCGCGGCATGCAGAACGGCAAGCCCCGGCGCGAGATAGCCGTCATCGTTGGCGAGAAGGATATGCATGGCCGCGATTGTACCTGAGCGAGGCGCCGCTCGCGGCACCAAAACAGCCCCGCAAACACGCAAAACAGGGCAGATTGTGTCAGCGCGGATGCGGTTTGCCACAATGACCTTGCGGCGAGCTTTCGACTCCCCCACGCCGCCATCGACATCGGGCAAAGTCACACGCACGCTCGAACAGAACGACCGTGCTTTTTTCGGCTACACTTGCCTGAGCCTGCGCGTCAGCGCATGACAACACCATGACCGGAGACAAGATGAAAGCCGTACTGTGCAAAGCCTGGGGCCCGCCCGATTCCCTCTCCCTAGAGACACTGCCTGACCTCGTGCCGGGCGATGGCGAGGTCGTCATCGACGTCAAGGCGGCTGGGGTCAACTTCCCCGACGTCCTCATCATCCAGAACAAATACCAGGCGAAGCCGGCACTGCCCTTCTCGCCGGGATCCGAACTGGCCGGCGTGGTCAATGCGATCGGCGCGGGCGTCACGCACGTCAAGCCGGGCGACAAGGTCATCGCCTACCTGGGCAATGGCGCGTTCGCCACGCAGGCCAAGGCGCCGGCCAATGCCGTCGTGCCGATGCCGCCCGGCATCGATTTCGATGTAGCCGCCGCCTTTACGCTGACTTATGGCACCTCCCATCACGCCGTGGTCGACCGTGGCGAACTGAAGGCGGGCGAAACGATGCTGGTGCTGGGCGCAGCCGGTGGCGTGGGTCTGGCGGCCATCGAGATCGGCAAGGCCATCGGCGCGCGCGTGATCGCCGCGGCGTCCACCGATGAAAAGCTGGCGGTCTGCAAGGAGCATGGCGCCGATGCGCTGATCAACTACAGCACCGAGGACCTGCGTGAGCGCGTGAAGGCGCTGACCGACGGCAAGGGCCCGGACGTCATCTATGACCCAGTGGGCGGCATCTACGCCGAGCCGGCGTTCCGTTCGATCGGCTGGCGCGGTCGCTACCTGGTGGTGGGCTTTGCGAATGGCGAAATCCCCAGGCTGCCGCTGAACCTGGCCCTGCTCAAGGGCGCGTCGCTGGTGGGTGTTTTCTGGGGCGACTTCGCACGCCGTGAACCGCGCGCGAACCAGGCCAACATGGCACAGATGCTCGGCTGGATGAAGGAAGGCAAGATCCGCCCGCACATCTCGGCACGCTATCCGCTGGACCAGGCGCCGCAGGCGCTGAAGGACATGGAAGCGCGAAAGGTAACTGGCAAGATCGTGATCGTGCCGTAATCCTGCCCGGCACAAACAGCAAAGGGGCGCGGCCTGGTGCCGACGCCCCTTTTTCCTGGCCCGGCCCCGCCGCCCCAGGTTCCAGCTTTCCATCAGCGCCCTTCCTTCAGCGCTGCTCCGTCAGAGCTTCTCCGTCTCGCCCGACTGCGGCTGCCATTTCATCAGGCGCTTCTCGCCGACCGTCACCATCCAGTCGAGCACCAGCGCAAACGCCGTCAGCACCACGATACCTGCGAACACGGTGTTGATGTCGAACGTGCCCTCGGCCTGCAGGATCAGGTAGCCCACGCCGCGCGCGGAACCCAGATACTCCCCGACCACCGCACCGACGAAGGCCAGGCCCACCGACGTATGCAGCGACGAAAACACCCAGCTCGTCGCGCTCGGCAGGTACACGTGGCGCAGCAGCTGTTGCTTGTTGGCACCCAGCATGCGCGCATTGGCCAGCACCACGGGGCTCACTTCCTTCACACCCTGATAGACGTTGAAGAAGACGATGAAGAACACCAGCGTCACGGCCAGCGCCACCTTCGACCAGATGCCCAGCCCGAACCAGACCGCGAAGATCGGCGCCAGGATCACGCGCGGCATCGAGTTGGCCGCCTTCACGTAGGGATCGAGCACCGCGGAGGTGAACGGGCTCAGCGCCAGCCACAACCCCACGCCCAGCCCCGCCACCGTGCCGATGCCGAATGCCAGCACCGTTTCGATGAGCGTCACGCCCAGGTGGATGTAGATATCGCGCTCGACGATGAACCAGCTCCAGATGCGCTGCGCCACCATCAGCGGCTCGCCAAAGAAGAAGGCCACCTGCTGCGAGCGCGTGGCCATGTGCCACACGGAAAGAATCACCACCAGGACCAGCACCTGCCAGACGCGCAGCATGCCATTGGAATCGGGACGGAAAGCCATATCGTTATCTTGTCGTTGTTCTTGTGGGCTCAGGCCACCTTGCGCTGCTGCGCGTAGCCCTTCAGCACTTCCTCGCGCAGCACGTCCCAGATCGCGGCGTGCAGTTCCACGAAGCGCGCATGATTGCGAATCTCGGCCACATCGCGCGGACGCGGCAGGTCGATGACGAACTCGCCGATCGGATGCGTGCCCGGACCGGCGGAAAGCACCACCACGCGATCGCTCATCGCGATGGCTTCGTCCAGGTCGTGCGTGATGAACAGCACCGCCTTGCGCTTGGCGGCCCAGAGGTCCAGCACCTCGTTTTCCATCAACTGGCGCGTCTGGATGTCCAGCGCGGAGAACGGCTCGTCCATCAGGATGATGTCCGGGTCCAGCACCAGCGTCTGCGCCAGGCTCACGCGCTTGCGCATGCCGCCCGAGAGCTGATGCGGATAGCGGTCGCCAAACCCGCCCAGGCCCACGCGGCGCAGCCATTCCTCGCCCTGGCTCACGGCCTCGTCGCGCGATACGCCTCGGAAGATCAGCCCGGCGATCACATTGTCGAGCGCGCTGCGCCACGGCATCAGCGCCTCGGCCTGGAACATGTAGCCGGCGCGCGCGTTGATGCCCTTGAGCGGCTCGCCGAACACGCGCACGGTGCCGGTGGAGGGCTCCAGCAGGCCGGCGCCCACATTCAGCAACGTGGACTTGCCGCAGCCCGTGGGGCCGACGACGGAGACGAATTCACCAGGCTGGATCGACAGCGTGACATCGCGCACGGCGGTGTAGCGCTGGGTGCGATCCTCGCGCGACACGAAGGTGCAGGTAACGTTATCGAGGGAAAGTGCAGGCGTGCTCATGACTCGCAGGGAGAAAACATACGCCCGCCGGACGGGGTCGCGCGGCGGGCGGTGGGTGACATGTCCGATACCGGATGCGTTACTTGTACTTGGCGTTGGCCTTCTGGACGAAGGCGTTGGTGAACGTCGTCTCCAGCTTGATCGGCTTGCCCTTCAACTCGGCGTCGAACTGCTGCAGCGTGTTCAGCGCCGTGCGCGGGCCATCGGCCGGCATCACGCCGTCCGGCGAGATCGCTTCCTTGACCTTGTCCCACGCGGCCAGGTAGAGCGCGCGGTCACCCAGCAGGTAGCTTTCCGGCACGGTCTTGACGATATCCGACGGGCCCGCCTTCTGCAGCCACTTCAGCGCGCGCACCATTGCATTGGTCATCGCCTGCGTGGTGTTGGGGTTCTGCTGGATGAACGACACCGACGCGTACAGGCAGCCCGACGGCATGTTGCCGCCAAACACTTCCTGGGTTTCCTTGAGCGTGCGCGTGTCCGAGGCGATCTTCACCTCGTTCTTCTGCGTCAGCATCGAGATCACCGGGTCCAGGTTGGCCATGGCGTCGATCTGGCCCGAGCGCATTGCCGCCACCGCACCGGCGCTGGCGCCGACGCCGATGAACGACACGTCCGACGGCTTCAGGCCGGACTTGGCCAGCACGAAGTTGGCCATCATGTTGGTGGACGACCCCGGCGCGGTGACGCCAATCTTCTTGCCCTTCAGGTCGGCGATCGACTTGAAGTTGGGCATGGTCTTGTTGGAAACCACCAGCACGATTTGCGGGGCACGGCCCTGCAGCACGAATTCCTGGTATTGCTGGCCCTTGGCCTGGAGGTTGAGCGTGTGCTCGTAGGCGCCCGACACCACGTCGGCGCTGCCGCCCACCACGGCCTGCAGCGCCTTGGCGCCGCCGGCAAAGTCGACGATCTCGACGTCCAGCCCTTCTTCCTTGAAGTAGCCCAGGCGCTCGGCGATGGTCAGCGGCAGGTAATAGAAGAGGTTCTTGCCCCCGACGGCAATGGTGACCTTGGTCTTCTCCAGCTTGCCCTGTGCCTGGGCAGGGCCGAAGGTGAACCATCCGGCCAGGAACAGTGCCAGCGCAATCAGCAGCTGTTTCCAGAAAGTCTTGTTATACATATTGTTCTCCTACCTTTTTTGACTGGGGGCGGTCGGGCGTCCCGGGCTCTGTTCACAAGGGGGCGCGCCGCCGTGCGGCAAATTGCGATGCTACCGGACGCATGCCGGGTCCGCATCGGGAGGAACACCTAGCCTCTGATGCGGATAATCGCAGCGGCGCACAGCTTACGCGCCCACCCTTTCGAACAGCTTGCCAATGTCTGCGGCGATATCGCCCGCCGCGCGCGCTTACTCGGCGTGGATGTCTGCCGATTTGATGACCTTGCCCCAGCGGACCAGCTCGGTGCGCTGGTATTGGTCGAGCTGCTGCGGATTCATGTAGCGGGCCTCGGCGCCCAGTTCCTCGGCCTTCTTGCGGAAGGCTTCGGACTTCATGATCTTTTCGATCTCGGCGGTCAGCTTGTCGATGATGGGCTTGGGCGTGCCGGCCGGCGCGTACATGGCGAACCACGACGATACGTCCAGGTCAGGGTAGCCGGCTTCCGGCGCGCTCGGCACGTCCTTCAGGCTCGGCAGGCGCGTCTTGCTGGTCACCACCAGCGGACGCAGCTTGCCAGCGGCGATATGGCCCATCAGCGGGGGCGGCGTGGTGATGGTCAGGTCCACATTGCCGCCCAGCAGGTCGGTCATGGCCGGGCCGGTGCCCTTGTATGGCACGTGCGTGATCTGGATGCCGGCCATCTGGTTGAGCAGTTCGGTCGAGACGTGCTGCAGGGACCCGTTGCCCGACGAGGCGTAGTTCAGCTTGTTCGGATTGGCCTTGGCGTACGCCACCAGTTCCTTGAGCGATTTCACCGGCAGCGTCGGTCGCACCACCAGCACCTGCGGCGCCGACAGGATGTTGGCCACGGGCGCGAAGTCCTTCACCGGATCCCACGACACCTTGGTCAGCAACGGCGTGATGACGTGGTAGCCCGAGTACTGGACCATCAGCGTGTAGCCGTCTGGCTTGGCGCGCTGGACGACCTGCGCGGCAATGGTGCCGTTGCCGCCCGGGCGGTTGTCCACCACCACGGACTGGCCGAGCGCCTTGGACAGCGGCTCGGAAATCATGCGCGCCGCCAGGTCGGTCGTGCCGCCGGCGGCGGCGGAAACCACCAGCATGACCGGCCGATTCGGATAGGAGCCGTCCTGGGCGTGGGCGACGGGTGCCAGCACCATGCCGGCGGCGGCCAGCATCGCGCTGGCGCTGAGGATCTTGTGGGTCATGCTTGTCTCCGATTGTTTTATAGAGAATCGTTGGCGCGGCGGCAGGTCAATGCCCCGCAAAGTGCTCGGCCATCCAGCCGGGTGGCTGGTGTGTACGCAGGCGCGGGCCGGCGCGCAGCAACTGGCTGGAAATCTCGCGCTCGACCAGTGCCGGCAGGCCGCCAACGACGTCGAGCAAGCCCTTCAGGTCCACGCCGGTGTCCACGCCCATCGACGCGAACATGTGGACGAGTTCCTCGGTGCTCACGTTACCGCTCGCGCCGGGGGCGTACGGGCAGCCGCCCAGCCCACCGGCGGCGGCGTCGAAGCGCGTCACGCCGGTCTGCCATGCCGCCATGGCGTTGGCCAGGCCCATGCCGCGCGTGTTGTGGAGATGGATGGTCAGGCCCGTCTGCGGCAGCGCGCGCTGGAAGGTCTCGCACAGCGCGGCCACCTGGTTCGGGTACGCCATGCCGGTGGTATCGCACAGCGTGATGCCCGCCGCGCCGGCGTCCGCAAAGCGCTTCGCCAGCGCCATCACGTCGGCCTCGCTCACCTCGCCTTCGAACGGGCAGCCGAAGACCGTCGACAGCGACACGTTCACCGGTACGCCGGCCTTGCCGGCTTCGTCGATCATCGCCAGCAACTGCGCCTGCGACTGCTCGCGCGTCATGCGCAGATTGGCGCGGTTGTGCGTCTCGCTGGACGACATCACCAGGTTGACTTCATCTGGATGGCACGACAGCGCGCGCTCCAGGCCGCGCAGGTTCGGCACCAGCACCGTATAGCGCACGCCGGGCACGCGCTCGATCTGGTGCATCACGGCCTCGGCGTCGGCCAATGCGGGAATGGCGCGCGCCGACGTAAATGAAGTCGCCTCGATACGGGCAAAGCCGCAGTGCGCCAGCGCATTGACGAACGCGACCTTGCCTTCGGTGGGCACCACCACGGGTTCGATCTGCAGCCCGTCGCGCGGCGCGACTTCGTTGATCTCGATCTTTGCCGGGCCGGCCAGCGAATAGGATTGAACACTCATGCGATGACTCCACGGGCACGCAGGTCGGCAATCGCCGCCGCGTCGAAGCCGGCATCCGCCAGCACGGTATCGGTGTGCTCGCCCAGCGTGGGCGCGCGGTCATGGATGGCACCAGGATTGGTGGAGAGCTTCGGGATGATGCCCGGCACTTCCACGCTCAAACCCTTGGCCGACGTCACGGTCTCGATGACGCCGCGTGCCCGGTAGTGCGGGTCCTCGGCGATGTCCTTGACGGTATAGATGCGGCCCGACGGCACGTCGGCTTCGCGCAGCACGGCGAGCGCCGACTCCACGGTTTGCGTCTTCGTCCAGGCGGCGATCGCCGCGTCGATCTCATCCACGCGCTTGACCCGGCCATCGTTACGGGCCAGCGCCGGATCCTCGCCCAGGTCGCTGCGTCCCAACGCGGCCATCAGGCGGCGGAAAATCGCATCGCCATTGGCGGCGATCAGCACGTAGTCGCCACAACCGCAGGGATAGGCGTTGGACGGGGCGATCCCCGGCAGCGCGCCGCCAGCCGGCTGGCGCACGGCGCCGAAGGCCGAGTATTCGGGCAGCAGGCTTTCGCTGAGGTTGAACAGCGACTCATACAGCGCCACGTCGATGACCTGCCCTTCCCCGCCACGCGCATCGCGCTCGTACAGGGCCAGCAGCACGCCCAGCGCACCGTGCAGGCCGGCGATGGTGTCGCCGAGCGACAAGCCGGCGCGCACCGGCGGGCGGCCGGGCTCCCCGGTCAGGTGGCGCAGGCCGCTCATCGCCTCGGCCACGGCGGCAAAGCCGGGCTCGTCCTTGCGAGGACCGGTCTGGCCGTAGCCCGACACGCGGACCATGATCAGCTTCGGGTTGGCCGCGTGCAGCACATCCCAGCCAAGCCCCCACTTCTCCATCGTTCCGGGGCGGAAGTTCTCAATCAGCACGTCGGCCTCGCTGGCCAGCTTGCGCACCAGCGCCTGGCCTTCCGCCTGACGCAAGTCGATCGCGATCGACTGCTTGTTGCGCGACTGGGCTTCCCACCAGACCGACGTGTCTTCATGCAGCATGCGCCATTTGCGCAGGGGGTCGCCCTGACCGGGCGGCTCGACCTTGACCACATGGGCGCCGAAATCGGCGAGGGTCTTGGCTGCAAAGGGGCCGGCAATCAGTTGTCCCAGTTCCAGGACCCGAATGCCATCGAGAATCTGTTGCGCCATCTTTGAGGTGTCTCCGTAGCTGACCATCCGCGGCGGCGCCTGCATCGCGACGCGTCGTCGGTGCGGACCTACCTGTGTTTTCACGGAGTGTGCACCAGCGTGATACAGCGGCGGAATCGGCATTCCGGCAAGCGGGCTATCTCGGAACGCGAAGGGGTGGCCTCATCTGCGGGAAAACCCGGAGACGCTGCTCAGGACGGAGAACGGAGGGAAAAGGGGCCTGGAGGCGGAGACCGTTTCAAACGAAGCGCGGCGGTCCCGATCAGACGGGCGGCCGCAGATAGTGCCACCGGTACGGCAAGCCCGCCAATCGACGCCAGGAGCTTTCCGAAGCGACCTCTTAGAACGGCGCGCGGTCGCCGCAGAGATGGGTGATGAGCAGCCGCGCGGACACGGTCAGGCCGGCCGGATCTCGCATGCCGATCAGCAGCGTGCGGCGCGCCCAGGCATCCTGCAATGACACCAGCGAGAGACCCATCGACTTGACGTGCGGCTCGGCGGCGATGCGCGGCAACACGCCCACGCCCAGCCCGGCCATCACCATGCGGCACATGGCGTCGAAGCTGCGCACCTGGATGCGCAGGCGGAACTGGCGTTCCAGCCGGCTGCTTTCCTCGAGTAGCCGTGCCGCCAGCGATGTCACCTGCGGCAGGCTGACGAAGTCGTATTCCAGCGTATCGGCGTAGCGCACCGGCCCATGCTGTGACAGCGGATGCCCCGGCGGCGTGATGATGACCAGCTCATCCTGCCGGTATTCGACGGTCACCAGGCCGGCGCACGGCGTGCGGTCGGCAAAGATGCCCACATCGGCGCGATTCTCGACCAGCGCGGCGACGATGTCGCTGCTGTTCTGCTCTTCGAGCTCGATGCGGATGGTCGGATGCTGGCGCATGAATTCCGCCAGGTCGTCGGGCAGGAATTGGGTGATGGCCGAGGTATTGGCGCAGACGCGCACCTGGCCGCGCACGCCGGACGCATAGTCCGACATCACGCCCGCCATGCGCTCCACGTCCTGGAGGATCGTCAGCGCATGATGAAAGCACGCCTGCCCTGCCTCGGTCAGCTGCACGCCGGACGCATGCCGGAAAAACAGCGGTGCGCCGACGGCGGTCTCCAGATCGGAGATCCGTTTGCTGGCAGCCGCCACGGCCAGGTGCGACTGGCGCGCCCCGGCCGAGATGCTGCCCTGCCGGGCCACGGCGACAAACAGCCCCAGCGTAACGAGATCGAAGCGCGCCAGATTCATCGTTACAGGCTTCGGCGGTCCATCACGGCGCGGGCGATGGTGCCCGCATCGACGTATTCGAGTTCGCCACCCACCGGCACACCACGCGCGAGACGCGAGACCTTGAGTCCGCGCGCCTTCAGCATTTCGCCGACGTAGTGCGCGGTGGCCTCGCCTTCGCTGGTGAAGTTGGTGGCGACGATGACTTCGCTGACCGGGCCGCCCAGTTCGGGATCGGTGGCGCGTGCCAGCAGGCGGTCGAGGTGAATCTCCTTCGGGCCAATGCCATCCAGCGGCGACAGCCGCCCCATCAGCACGAAGTATTGGCCGCGATAGGTCAGGGTCTGCTCGATCATGACCTGGTCAGCCGGCGTTTCCACCACGCAGAGCAGCGAGGCGTCGCGCCCGGTGTCGCGGCACGTCTCGCAAATCTCCTGCTCGGTGAAGGTGTTGCAGCGCACGCAATGGCGAATGCCATCGGCGGCACCGCGCAGCGCATCGCCCAGCTTGCGTGCGCCGTCGCGGTCGTGCTGCAGCAGGTGATAGGCCATGCGCTGAGCGGACTTCGGCCCCACGCCGGGCAGCACCTTGAGCGCCTCGATCAGCGCCTGCAGCGAGGTGGGCGGCGCCGCTTTCATCGGATCACCGCCTCGGATCGATGCGTCATCGGAACGGCAATCAGAACGGCAGCTTGAAGCCCGGGGGCAGCGGCAGGCCGGACGTCATCGAGCCCATCTTTTCCTGCGTGGTGGCCTCGGCCTTGCGCACGGCGTCGTTGAACGCGGCGGCGACCAGGTCTTCCAGCAGGTCCTTGTCATCAGCCAACAGGCTGGGGTCGATGGTGACGCGCTTGACGTCGTTCTTGCAGGTCATGAGCACCTTCACGAGACCGGCGCCGGACTGGCCCTCGACCTCGATCTGTGCCAGTTGCTCCTGCATCTTCTTCATGTTTTCCTGCATCTGCTGGGCTTGCTTCATCAGCCCGGCCAATTGACCTTTCATCATGGGAATACTCCTGGATACGTGTGGATGGGTGCGGGTGGCCCGGGGGGCGGGCCACCTCTGGAATTCAGGCCGCGCGGGGCTGGATGGATCCGGGAACGATCTGCCCGCCAAACTCGCGCAGCAAGCCTTGCACAAACGGGTCGCCGTCGATCGTCGCTTCCGCCTCGCGCTGGCGTTCGGCGCGCGCCGCGGCATCGACGGCCGCAGCGGTGTGCGTGACCGCGCCGACCTCGCATTGCACGCGGACCTCGGCGCCGAATTTCTCGGTCAGCGCCGCCTGCAGCCGTTCGGCGACAGCGTTTTCGGCAATGGCCGCTACCGGCACGCGCAAGTGCAGCGTGCGGCCGACCACGCGGTGCAGCTCGCTCTGGAACGCCAGCTGCTGGGCCAGCCCCTTCAGCGGCAGGCCGGCGGCCAGCGTGGGCCAGTCGTCGGTAAATACGGGCGGCGTGCCATCATCGGCCGCGCTCGGTGCCACGGGCGGCACGGCGGGCGCCAAAGGCACGGAGGGCACTGCGGCCACGGCGGGGATGGGCTCCGCCTGACGCGCCGGTTGCGACGGCGCGGCACGCCGATTCGCGCGCGGGGCACGGTCGAAGCTTGCGGACTCCGGCTCAAAGCCGTTGTCGAAGCCACCGAAGCTCGGGTCGTAGCCGGGATCGCTGTCATACGGGCCGATGACCGGCAAGTCCGGCGGCAGCTCTTCCCACGGCGGCACGTCGCTGCCACCAGCGGCTTCCCATGGGGCCGCCGCCTTGGCTTCCGGCTGGCGCGCACGCGCGGCCGGCTCCGGCTGGGTCGGCTGGCTGGCTGGCGATGGTGCCAGGGAGGGACGCTGGGATGGCGCCTGCATCGCGGGCTTCGCAGCAGGCTGGGACGACGCCGGCACCGGGCTCGCGGTCGTGGCCGGGCGCGTGGCCGAAGGCGGGCGCAGCGGCTGGGCGGCGGGCCGCGCGCTCGCCGCGGCGGCCGCAGCCGATGCGCCGGCGAGCGGTGGGCTCATCGGACGGCCGGCACCACCACGCCCCGCGGAGGCTTGTCGTGCTGCAGCCAGCGCGGCACGGGCCGGAGACATTGATTCGTTGCCCACGGCCGGCGCCGGCGCGACCGACGTCGATTCGGAGGCGGAAGCGGATGCGGATGCCGGGTTGGGCTGCGATGCGGGTGCCGAAGCTACCGGGGCCGCCGGGGCTGACGCCGATACCGGCGACTCAACCGGCTCAGCCGGTTCGATTGGCTCGACGGCACGTGCGACGGGCGCAATGGATTCCGGTCGGACGGCCTGAGCCGGCGCCGCGACGACGGGTTTCACAGGCGCCGGTGCGGCTGCCGCCGACACAGGAGCCGACGCGGGCGCGGTTGCCGTCGGTGCCGCGGCCATGCGCGACGGCGGCGCGGACGGCGCAGCGGCCGGACGCGTCCGCTGGACCTGCTGGCCGCCACCGCCCTGCCCGCTCACGGGCGCCGGGCTGGCCGACGGTCGGAAGGCCAGCATGCGCAGCAACGTCATCGTAAAGCCGGCGTACTCGTCCGGCGCGAGCGCCAGCTCGCTGCGGCCGAGGTTGGCGATCTGGTAGAACAGCTGGACTTCCTGCGCGTCGAAGGTGCCCGCCAGGCGACGCACCTCGTCAGCCTCGGGCCATTCGTCCTGCACCGACGCCGGCACGGCTTGCGCCAGCGCGATCTTGTGCAGCAGCGAGCCAAGGTCCTGCAGCGCGCCGGCAAACGACAGGCTGCGGTCAGCCATGGCATCGGCGATACCGAGCATGCTGGCGCCATCTTCGGCAGCCAGCGCGTCCAGCAGTTGCACGAGGTAGCTCTGGTCGATAGCACCCAGCATGCCGCGCACGGCGTCCTCGGACACCTGCCCGGCGCTGTAGGCGATGGCCTGGTCGGTCAGCGACAGCGCATCGCGCATCGAACCATGCGCGGCCTGGGCCAGCAGGCGCAGCGCGCTGCCGTCATGGCTGATGCCTTCCTGCCCGAGGATGTTGTCCAGATGGGAAACGATATGCCCCGGCGGCATCTGCTTGAGGTTGAACTGCAGGCAGCGTGACAGCACCGTGACCGGGATCTTCTGGGGATCGGTCGTGGCCAGGATGAACTTGACGTGCCCGGGCGGCTCCTCCAGCGTCTTCAACATGGCGTTGAAGGCGTGGTTGGTCAGCATGTGCACTTCGTCGATCATGTAGACCTTGAAGCGCCCGACCGTCGGGGCGTAGACGGCCTTGTCCAGCAGTTGCGCCATCTCGTCGACGCCGCGGTTGGACGCCGCGTCCATCTCGATGTAATCGACAAAGCGCCCGCTGTCGATCTCCATGCAGGCCTTGCACTGGCCGCACGGCTGGGCGGTGATGCCGCCGTTGCCGTCAGGGCCGGTGCAGTTGAGGGCCTTGGCCAGGATCCGGGAAAGCGTGGTCTTGCCGACGCCGCGCGTGCCGGTGAACAGGTAGGCGTGGTGCAGCCGTTGCTGTTCCAGCGCGTGCGTGAGCGCGCGGACCACGTGCTCCTGGCCGACCAGCGTGGTGAAATCCCTGGGGCGCCATTTGCGCGCTAGAACTTGATAACTCATGGCGGCGATTGTAGCAAAAGGCGAAGGCCGGATCGGGCATCCGCGCCGTTTTCGCCGCCCCCGCCACCGGACAGGCGCCGGCGGCTGTTGCGGCAAGGCTGCATGAGCCGCCGGGCCCCGGCCCCGGCCGCCGGCACCCCTTGACAAGCGGCCCGGCCGCTAGCCGCATTCGCCCACGTAGCCGCAATTGGCGCATTTGGCGCAGCCATCGACCTTGTGCAAGGCGTGGGCGCCACACTCGGGACAAGGCTTGCCAGTCCCCACGCCGAGGTTGACCGTTGGCGGCGAGGCGCGCGCCGGCAGGTCAGCCAGGCCGATTGCCGTCTCGCCGCCATCGCGCCGGGCCAGACGCGCGGCCAGCGCGGTCAGCGGCACCTGGCTGCCCTCTTCGTCCAGGAAGCCGCGCTTGATCAGGATCCGCTGGATGGCGTAGCTGATGGCGGCGACCTCCGAATCGTGGAAGCGCGGAACCTCGGTGCCGTCCTGGCGCACCAGCGAGCCATAGCGGACGGTGCCCTTGTCCCAGACGACATTGCGCATATCCGCCAGCGCCTTGGCCACCGGGCCGCCGGAGCGCGCCACCATCGACAGCAGCCGCATCGTCGACGTGATCCACTGCTGGCCCTCGCTGCGCTGGCCGGCGGGCATGAAGAACTCGAGCGGCCGTTCAATGGTGACGGCCTGCCCGTTGACCAGCCCGGATACCCGCATGAAGTTGACGGTCAGGTAGACGGTCTTGTGGCCCTCGTACGTCAGGTACTCGACCTTGGAGGTCACGCCCTCGAGGTCGCCCAATGGCCGGCTGCCAAACGGATGGGTGAGCGGATCGTCGTCGGCGGGTGCCGCGACCGCCGCGGTGGACGGCGTGCCCGGGCTGGCTGCGGGTGGCGTGACGGACAGCACCGCGCCCAGCACGCTGTTGGGCCGGTAGGTCGCCAGCCCCTTCAGGCCCGCCTTCCAGGCTTCCAGGTACAGATTGCGGAAGGCCTCGTACGGATAGTCCTCCGGCACGTTCACCGTCTTGCTGATGCTGGTGTCGATGTACGGCTGCACGGCCTCCAGCATGCGCATATGGTCAAGCGCGGACATTTGCAGCGCCGTGACGAAACTCTCCGGCAGCCGCTCCATGTCGGCCCCCATGTGACGATGCAGCCGCCACGCGTAGTCGGCCACCTCGAACATCTTGTAGCTGTCGTCCGGCATCCGCTTGCGCCGGCTGTAGGTCCACGAGAACGCCGGCTCGATGCCGTTGGAGGCGTTGTCAGCAAACGCCAGCGTGATGGTGCCGGTGGGGGCGATCGATAACAGGTGTGAATTGCGCATGCCGTGTTCGCGGATCACATCCCGCACGGACTCCGGCAGGCGGGCGACAAAACCGCCACGGAGGTAGGCATCGGCATCGAACAGCGGGAACTTGCCCTTTTCGTCGGCGAGTTCGGTCGACGCCAGATAGGCATGGTCGCGCATGGTCTCGGCGATCCGGCCGGCCAGCTCGCGCGCCGCGTCGGTGTCGTAGCGCAGGCCCAGCATTACCAGTGCGCTGCCCAGGCCCAGGAAGCCCAGGCCAATGCGACGCTTGGCCGCGGCCTCGGCCGCCTGTTCGGGCAGCGGCCAGAAGGTAACGTCGAGGACATTGTCGAGCATGCGCGTGGACACTCGCACCACTTCGGCAAACGCCTCGAAGTCGAAGCTCGCCTGCGCCGTGAACGGCTGGCGCACGAAGCCCGTCAGGTTGATCGACCCCAGGCAGCAGCAACCGTACGATGGCAGCGGTTGTTCCGCGCACGGATTGGTGGCTTCGATCCGCTCGCAGTAGTAGAGATTGTTGTCGGCATTGATCCGGGAGAGGAACAGGATGCCGGGCTCGGCATGGTCGTACGTCGCCTGCATGACCTGGTCCCAGAGCCGGCGTGCCGGCACGCGCCGGTAGACCCACTGGCCGTCGTCGCGGCGGTAGGCACCGGCCGCGATCACGTCCATGCCTGGCTCGGCCTCGTGGACCAGTTCGATCTCGCCATCGGCTTCGACGGCCTCCATGAAGGCGTCCGTGACACCGATCGAGATATTGAAGTTGGTCAGGTCACCCCGGTCCTTGGCGTGGATGAAGCTCTCGATGTCCGGATGGTCGCAGCGGAGCACGCCCATCTGCGCGCCGCGCCGCGCGCCGGCGGACTCCACGGTGGCGCACGATGCATCGAACACCTTCATGAAGGACACCGGCCCCGATGCGCGGGAATGCGTGGCACGCACCAGCGCCCCGCCGGGGCGGATCGAAGAGAAGTCATAGCCGACGCCGCCGCCGCGCCGCATGGTCTCCGCGGCCTGGGCCACGGCGGTGTAGATGCTCGGCTTGCCATCGCGCGATTCGGATACCGAATCGCCCACGGGCTGGACGAAGCAATTGATCAGCGTGGCCTGGATGCCGGTGCCTGCGGCGGAGTTGATCCGCCCGGCTGGCACGAAGCCGTTTTCCAGGGCCCAGAGGAAGCGTGCGGCCCATGCCTCACGCTTGTCGACGGGTTCGGCCTCGGCGAGGGCGCGCGCCACGCGCTGGCGCACGTCGGCGGCGGTCCGCTCTTCGCCCTTCGCATATTTTTCAAGCAGTACTTCGGTGGAAATGTCTTGCGGCGCGAGTGCGCCACGTATGATCTGGTCGTTTGCGTTCATGTCCTGGCTCATCAAGATGAGAACGATTCGGCATTGGCATCGCACGCGCCAAGTCGCCGGCACGGGTCGGAGCAACCAATGCAGCCCGCCATGCTGCCAGCCACAGGTTTGCGACGAGCCTGCGTGAGATCAAACAATTCACCAAACAACGCGCTTAACCACTCGCATTACAACTAATTTCGTGACGGCTTCCCGGGTTGCGTTACAATGCCGGTCGGACGGGCCTCCTCGCATGGTGGCGCGGTCAACCTGGTCAGGTCGGGAACGAAGCAGCCACAGCCGTTTTCCGCCAGTGCCGAGGGTCAGGCTCGTCCCCCTTATTCCTTCCTCACCCCATCTGCGTTCCCCCCGAACAATGCACGCATTGCCGCTATCGCGCGGCGTGACGGGTATCGTCGACGGATTCGCCACACAGCCCCAGCGCACCCCAGCGGGATTCTCCCGGCACTCACCCGGAACGCGACTATTCTGCGCCCAAATCGGCAACCACGCGTAGCAAGGCGCGATGTCCGCGACACCCGGTCCTGCCGGTGCCGCTCAGCGCCCCGCCCTGTTCAGAATAGCGAGCCCTGCTGCATGCCCGACATCGGCCGTTGCGCCACCCGCAGACTGCCCGCGTCGATCCACTCGCCCGCCGCCGTCGCCACGCCGGCTTCGATCCGCTTGCCCGGGAACATCGGCCCCACCGCCGCCACATAGCGCGCGAGCTGGGCGCCATACGACGCATGCTCCTGCGGCAACAGCCGCAGCTTGTAGTCGATGATGACGACGCGGTCCTCGAATTCCACAAGCCGGTCGATCCGCAGCAACCGGCCGCGTCCGTCGTACAACTCCACCTCATTGCGCGCCGATGCCGCCGCCTCCGGGAAGAACAGTGGACGCAGCGCCGGCGCCGACAGCATCGCGCGCACGTCGTCCACCGCGGCTTCGGCCTGCTGTTGCCAGCGTTCACGCGCCTGGGGAGCTCCGGCACCCGCCAGCGGGAACCAGCGCATGACGGTGGGCACATCAGGCACCACGCCGAATGCCTCCGGATAGCGTGTGACCCGCTCCAGCAAGGCGTGGACCAGCTCGCCGTGCGCCGCCGCCGTCGCGTCGAACACAACGCCTTCGTCTTCCGGCACGTCACCTTCCCCACCCGCAGACACCTCGTCGTCGACGAGCATCGCAGCGTCCCGATAGCGCAGCCGGAAGTCCGCGTAGCGCACGCGCTCGCTGGCCGGCGCCAGCGCGGCCGCCTCGGGCGAGACATCGGCTTCCGGATACGCCGTCAACTCGTCGCCCACGCCCGCCGCCGCCAGCCGCACATACCAGCTGCCCGCGATCTCCGCGGCCGGCGCGCTGTCCTTCTCCGCCTTGCTGGTGCGTCCCTTCACGCCGCTGACCAGCAACCCCTGTTGTGCGCGCGTCATCGCCACATACAGCAGGTTCCAGTTTTCGCGGTCCGCCAGCGCCGCCTCCGCCTCGAACAAGTGCGCGCGCGCCAGACCGCGTTCGCTGCGCTTGCCGTAGGCCGAGAAATGCGTCGGCACATGCGCCGTGGGCGGCCAGTCCACCAGGATCCCGCCCCGGTCCGCCGCCGGGTCGCTGTGGTTGGCGTCGAGCAGCACCACGAACGGCGCTTCCAGCCCCTTGGCCGCGTGCACGGTCAGGATGTGCACCGCGTCGAGCTGGTTGTCGCCGTCGTCCTCGGGTTCGGCTTCCGTGTCTTCCACGCCTTCGCCCATGCCGCCTTCGTCGGGGCTTTCATCCTCGTCGCCACGGCGAATCTCCTGCAGTTCATCGATGAACTTCGGCAGGCTCGGATAGCGACCACCGTCGAGATCGAGCGACAGCTTCAGGAACGCATCGAGATTCGCCAGTACCTGTTCGCGGATGGCCGCCGGAGCCGCCTCCGCATAGCGGCGGCGCACCTCGCCGTGGTGATAGATCTGGTCGATCAGATCGTGCACGGGCCGATGCGGTGCCAGCGCCAGCCATGCGCGCAGCCGCCCCACGCCACCGCGCAGCGCGTCGGAGACATTGGCGGGCAGACCGACGGTCTCAATGCGCGCCCACCATCCGCCCTCGCCGTCCATGCCGGCCAGCAGGATCAGGTCGTCGTCGGTCGCCCCGACAATCGGGCTCCTGAGCACGTGGGCCAGGTCGAGATCCGACTCCGGCGTCATCAGGAACGCCAGCAATGCCGAGATATCGAGGGCTTCCAGCGTCGTGAGCAATCCGCCGCGCCGGGGGCTCAGGCACGGGATGTCCGCTTCGCGCAGGGCCCGTTCGTAGTCGGCCAGGTGAGTCTTGCGCCGAACCAGCAGGTGCATGTCGCGCCAGCTCGCCCGCCGCGAGGTATCGCCTTCGCGCACCGGCACGTTGTCGCGGATGTAGCGCAGCCACGCCGCCACGCGCCGCCCTTCTTCCAGCCGCAGCGAATCGCCTTGATGGGTGCGCGGCTGCGTGAGCGTGTCGCGATGGCCATCGGCTTCCGGCGCGTCCTCACGCGCCGCTTCCGCTGGCTCCTCCACGAGCGGCAGCAACCACACCGGCCCACCGGGTTCCTTGAGGGCCGTGGTCTGCGTTTCATACAGCGAATAGCGGCCCTCGGCACGCGCGTGATCGAACACCGCGTTGACCCAGTCGAGCACCTCCGGCCGGTTCCGGCGCGTGCGGTTGGTGCGCAGCACGGTCGCGCCGAAATCCGCCTGCAGCATCTCGCTGGCGGCACCGAACAGGCGGGCGTCCGCGCGGCGGAAGCGATAGATCGACTGTTTGGGATCGCCGACCAGGAACACCGTCGGCTTGCCGCCCAGGCCTTGATAGCCGGCCAGCCAGCCCTGCAGGATGCGCCATTGCAGCGGGTTGGTGTCCTGGAACTCGTCAAGCAGCAGGTGGCGATATCGCGCATCGAGCCGCACCTGCAGATAGGTGGCGGTTTCCTCGTCAGCCATCAGCCTGGCGGCCAGCCATTCGAGGTCCGCGAAATCCATCGCGCGCTGCTCGCTCTTGTAATGCTGGTAGCGTTCCAGCAGCGCGTCGCCAAGACGATACAGCGCCAGGTTGACGGCCAGCACGGTGGCCTCGCAGCGGCGCGCGGCGATCTCGTCCAGTCGGGCACAGTGACCGGCGTGCCGCTCCAGCAGGGTATCGACGGCGGCTTCACTGCCGGCTGCCTTGACCAGCGCCGTCGTGCGGCGCATGGCGCGTGGCTCGCCGGCTGCGGTGAAGAATGCCGCGCGCAGCAGGCTGAACGCCTGCGTGGCGGGATCGCCCTGCTCACGACCGGCCTCGCGCCAGGACTGGATCGCCATCAAGCCATCGACCAGCCGCGCGGCATGCCCCTGCTCCGTCTTGCCGCCCTCGCCCAGCAGCCTGGCCATCTGCGCGCAGTCTTCGAGCCAGTCGTCGTCACAGAGCGCATCGACGAGCACGTCGATCGTCGCGTCGTCGCCAAGATCCCTGGCCAGCATGGCAGCCGGGTTGCCAGCCTCGCGCATCGCCCACCATTCGCTGCGGGCATGGAACATCCGGTCGAGCAGCCCGCGTGCCTGGAATTCACCGATGGCGTCAACGAGCTGTTCATAGGATTCGCGCAAATCCGCGTATTGCGGTTGCGCCAGCGCGCGCCAGAAAGGGGCCCACGCCTCGCGCTTCATGCGCAGCGCATCTTCGCGCAGCGACGCACCCGGCACGATGCCCGACGCCAACGGCGCACCGCGCAGCAGCGTGCCGAACCAACCGTGGAAAGTGTCGATGGCCATCCGGCCCGGCGACGCCAGCACCTGCGCGTGCAGGCCGCGCGCACGGGGCAGCGCGGCACGTGCCGCATCTGGCGTCATGCCGCGCATCTCCAGCTGGGCCAGCACGGCCTCATCGGTGCCGCTGGCCAGTTGGGACAGCACTTCCAGCAGGCGTTCGCGCATCTCCTCGGCCGCCTTGCGCGTGAAGGTGATGGCAAGGACTTCATGCGGCGCGGCACCAGCCAGCAGCAGGCGCACCAGCCGCGCCACCAGTAGCCACGTCTTGCCGCTGCCGGCGCAGGCTTCCACCACCACGGATCGACCGGGGTCGCAGGCGGCGCGCGTGAAATCACCTTCGCCAACGGGCTGGCCATCGCGGAGGTAGGCGTGAACTTCGGTCATGACTGCAGATCGGGCAAGGCGGTGGATTCCCAGAAGCCCTTGCGGCACAGGCCGCGGGCTTCGCAATAAGTACAGGCGGCGGCATCACCGAATGCCGGGAGCCTCGCCCCCTGGCGCAAGCGGCCAACGTCATTGCGTAGCTGACGCTCGAGCCAGGTCACGGTGGCCTGGAACTCGGGCAGATCTACCTCACGTTGCGCGCCCGGCGAACTGTCCTTGCCGCCGAGCTTCACGCCTTCGAGCGCGACCCAGCTGCCGGCCACGGCATCCGCGCGCAACAGGCCGTAGAACGGCAGCTGGCAATCCTCCTCGGGGTCGCCGGCCTTGCGCCGCAAGCGGCTGGCGGGCTGCGTCTTGTAGTCGAGCACGGCATGCGCGCCATCCGGCCCCTTGTCGATCCGGTCGATCCGGCCCGCGAGCCGCAGTGGCACGCCGTCCGGCATCGCCACATCCACGCTGACATCCATCTCGCCACCGCGCCAGTGCCAGCCCTCGGCCTCGCGTGCGGTCTGCCATGCGACATACGAGGGCAGCACTTCGCACCAGCGACGGTAGTAGCCGATCGCATTGCCATCATCGGCCATCAACGCGCCGAAGACGTCATCCGAAATCTCGCGCAGGCGCGCCAGCCGGCGTTCGGCATCGCGCTCGTCCGACGCGTGCATTTCCTCGTGATATTGCAGCAGCACGCGGTGCAGCAGATTGCCGATGTCGCGCTTCTCGAGGTCGTCGTTGACGGCCTCCAGCCCGGCAAGCCCGAGCATGCGTCCCGCAAAGAACTGATACGGGCATCGACGGAGCATGTTGTACGCCTGCGCGCTCCAGCGAGCCGGCACGCGCTCCGGCGCGGCGGGCGCGGGCATGTAGCCGGGCCGCGCGAACGTCTCGTGCAGGCCGGGCGCGGCATTGGCCTCGATCGGCGCGCCAGCGCGCGCGCAGCAAGCCGACAGCCGCTCGATCCAGCCCGACACATGGTGCGGTTCCCCCCTGCCGCCAAAACGCTGCCACGTCATGACCACATCGTCATTGTTCAGCAGCACCTCGGCCAGATCGCGCGCCTGCTGGGCGAAACGCGCCTCGCGGTCTTCGAGCCCGAGTTCGCGGCGCATCTGGTTCGAGAAGAACATCAGCTCGGCGGCGCTGGACGGCAGTTGCGCATCGTCGCAGCCGACCACCACCACGCCGTCGAACCGGCGCATCCGCGCACCGTTCAGCGGCAGAATCGTGATCCGCGACGCATCGGGCGCGGAGGGTTCCTTGTAGGCGACCGATTCCAGCAGCGCGGACAGCATCGCGCGGAACTCCTGCTGACTGAGCGTCGCGTGCGCACCCGTCTCGTCGCCAGGCAGATCGGCCAGCCGGGCCAGCGCATCGAGAAGCTGTCGGCCGGCATCGTCCCCGGCCAGCGCCGTGCGCATGGCCAGCGCATCCAGCATGGCGTCCAGGCGCTCCAGCCAGACGGTCAGCGGCTTTTGCGCAGCACCGCGCGGCCAGGCGGAGGCCTCGTCGGCGAGGATCGCAATCAGGGCGCGTGCGGCGGCGCGCGTCTGCTGCGCGGTGTCAGCTGCCGCATCGGTCGTGGCATCGGGCGTGCCCTGCATCGCCGCATCGGCCCGCGCGGCGGTGGCCCGTTCGGCAAACAGATGCCGCAGGCGTGCCCAGCCGCCACTGATGCCGTCGCGGCGAATCTGGCGCTCCATCAGCGCGATGGCCGCGCCACGATTTTCGAAGGCCGGCAGGCAGAACGGACTCTTCAGCAAATCCAGCAAGGCCGACGTGTCGCCATCGCGAGCGAGCACATCGAACCAGCGCATGAGCGCGGCTGCGGCGCGCGTCGTGGAAAGTTTCCAACCGGTTTCGTCGCGTACCGGCGCACCGGCACGGGCCAGCAAGGCGCGCGCGCGGCGGGCCACCACGCGATCATGGGCGACCAGCGCGACGTGGCGGCGGCCTTCGTTGAGCCACTGGACCAGTTGGTCGGCCGCGGCCGCGGCCTCGTCCTCGAAACGCGCGCTGCCAATCACGCGAATCCGCGGCCGGCTTTCCGGCAGCGTGGTCGGCAGCGATGGCGTGAATGATGGCACCGGATTGGGCGTCGACGGCGGCACGCTGCCGTCTTCTGCCGAGGCAACCTCCGCATCCACACGACGCGCTTCGGTCCATAGCGCGAGCAACGTGCCGTACCAGTCGGGCCCGGAATCAGCGTCATGCGCTCCGCCCGACCAGTCGTAACCGATCTCCAGCGTCGGCATTTGTTCGCCGACCTGCATCAGGAACGTGGCCTCGATCGGCTCCGGTGGCGTCGGGCCGATCCAGATCACTGGCCCCGCCACCTGCAGCGCGAGTCGTTGCAGTGCACGACGGCGGGCCGGCAGCGGATCGTCGGGGCCTGACAGCATCTGCCAGAACGCCAGCACGATCTGCGCCTCCTGTCCGAGGAAACGCTCGGACAGATGCGCGTATGTCCGCTGCAACGCACCTTGCAGCAAGGCGGCGCGGTCATCGCCATCGACGTCATCGTCATCACGGATCGCCGCGTCCTCGAGCCAACGCGCGCTGAGCTCGTCGCTGATGGACAGCAGCGTCTGCGCCAGGCCCCACGCTGCGCCCTCTGTCTGCGCACCGAATGCCTGGCGCAGCCAGTCCTGCGCGCGGATCGCCTGCTGCACCGCCAGCAAACGCGCCGCATGACTACGCACGAGGGTGGGCTCGGCGGCCAGATCGGGCGGCAGGTCCAGCAGCCAGTGGCCGAGCGTCAGCACGCGCGGCAGCAGCCGTGGCTGGCCCGCGGCCCGCGCAGCGGCGTCGAGCGCCGCGCGCACGCCAGGAATCTGCGCGGCCGTGGGCACGACCACATGCGCGCCGGCTGCCGCCGGACCGCAATGATCAAGGAAATACCACGTCGCCGTGGCGGCCTGCTCCAGGAAAGAGGGGCCGGGAGAAAAGGAAAGCCGGGTCATGGGTGGCGCGACGCATCGCGCAAGGTCAGGCTAGACCTTGCTGCGCGACGCGGCGCAGCAAGGCGACAGGAATGCTCAGCGATCCGAGGGCAACCCGGGGCCCTCGGCAGGATGGCCGGGCTCAGTGATCCCCCCGGTCGAGCCGGGCACGCAGTTCGCGCGCGGTTTCCAGCAGTCCCTCATAGCCGGAGCGGGCATGCTCCGGCAGGTCGGGGTCCCCTATCAGGGTGCCGAGGGTTTCCATCACACTGTAAACAAGTCCCCGCGCAGCGCCGGTGGCAATGCTGTTGGTCTCGACCGCGCTGCTGAGATGCTCCAGCGCGTCGCTCAGGTGGTCCACATCCGGAGCCTGCTCGTCTTCGGGCGGGATGGGCTTGCGGGATTCTGAAGTCATGATCGATGGCCTTGGTGGTTGCCCCGGCTGGGTGAAAACGGGTGACGAAACAGCGCCTGTCGCGGCATATCGCGAGACAACCTGTCCCGCCAGTATCCCGCCGCCAATGCTTCGCCGATCCGAAGGGCGGGCAAAGGCGTACGCGTCATTGGTCATTCTACGCGCGCCCGTCGCCCCTAAAAATGTGACGCCTCGCAAAGTGCATTCTAGATCATGCACGCGCCGCCATTTTCAGGGAAATCCCGCTCCGCAATAACCCAAATGAGTACTGGTCAATTGAGCCAGACTCTTGGCACGATTAACACAAACTTCAGCACCGGCAGCGCCCTGGCGGCACAATGGATACCAACGCCGCAGCCCTGCCGGAAGCGTCCCTCGCGGGGGTCTTGAAATCCGTCAAACTGGTAATATATCGGCGACAAAGGCGGTGGCTCTTCCCATGAAAGTGCCGTCCGGCGAAGCCGCGGAATCTCGTGTATGGTAGCGGTTCGACCCATTAGCAGTTTCCAGCCTTCAACATAAACTGAGCGAAACCAGAGGTTTTCCGCCATGAGCGAACAAATCAAGTATGTGAGCGACGCATCTTTCGAGTCCGACGTCCTCAAGTCCGACAAGCCCGTCCTGCTGGACTTCTGGGCCGAATGGTGCGGTCCTTGCAAGATGATCGCCCCGATCCTGGACGAAGTTGCGCGCGACTACGGTGACAAGGTGCAGATCGCCAAGATCAACGTCGACGAGAACCAGCAAGTGCCGGCCAAGTTCGGCATTCGCGGCATCCCCACGCTGATCCTGTTCAAGAACGGCGAGCCGGCTGCACAGAAGGTTGGCGCACTGTCGAAGTCGCAGCTGACCGCGTTCCTGGACGGCAACCTGTAATTTGCCGCCCGCCGGGGCCCGCCAGGCGCGGCACCCCGGCAACCACAATCCGGCCTATGCGCGCCAGCCCTGGCGCTGCGGCCGGATTGTGCTAAGATGCCACCAACAACTTCCCCGAGCGTTCGCTCAGTCTTTCCCCCTTCCCTTAGGTCTTGCCCGTCCGGGCCCTTCTGTACCCCTCGTCTATGCACCTGACAGAACTCAAATCGCTTCACGTGTCTGCGCTTCTCGAAATGGCGGCAACGCTCGAGATCGACAATGCACAACGGATGCGCAAACAGGAACTGATGTTTGCGATCCTGAAGAAGCGCGCCAAGATGGGCGAAACCATCTACGGAGACGGCACGCTGGAAGTTCTGCCCGATGGCTTCGGTTTCCTGCGCTCGCCGGAAACGTCGTACCTGGCCAGCACGGACGACATCTACATCAGCCCCTCGCAGATCCGCCGCTTCAACCTGCATACCGGCGACTCGATCGAAGGTGAAGTGCGCACCCCGAAGGATGGCGAGCGCTACTTCGCACTCGTCAAGGTGGACAAGGTCAACGGGCAGCCGCCCGAAGCGGTGAAGAACCGCATCATGTTCGAGAATCTGACGCCGCTGCATCCGAACCGGCCGCTCATCCTCGAACGCGACATCCGCGCCGAAGAAAACATCACCGGCCGCATCATCGACATGATCGCCCCGATCGGCCGCGGCCAGCGCGCACTGCTGGTGGCATCGCCGAAATCCGGCAAGACCGTGATGCTGCAGCACGTGGCGCATGCCATCGCCAACAATCATCCGGAAGCGGACCTCTTCGTGCTGCTGATCGACGAGCGCCCGGAAGAAGTGACCGAAATGATGCGCTCCGTGCGCGGCGAAGTGGTGGCGTCCACGTTTGACGAACCCGCCATCCGCCACGTGCAGGTGGCTGAAATGGTGATCGAGAAAGCCAAGCGCCTGGTGGAACTGAAGCGCGACGTGGTGATCCTGCTGGATTCGATCACGCGTCTGGCGCGCGCCTACAACACCGTGGTGCCGGCATCGGGCAAGGTGCTGACCGGCGGTGTGGACGCCAACGCGCTGCAACGTCCGAAACGCTTCTTCGGCGCCGCGCGGAATCTGGAAGAAGGCGGCTCGCTGACCATCATCGCCACCGCGCTGATCGAAACGGGCAGCCGCATGGACGACGTGATCTACGAAGAGTTCAAGGGCACCGGCAACATGGAAGTGCACCTGGAACGCCGTCTGGCGGAAAAGCGCGTCTACCCGGCCATCAACCTGAACAAGTCGGGCACGCGCCGCGAAGAACTGCTGATCAAGCCGGAAATCCTCCAGAAGATCTGGATCCTGCGCAAGTTCATCTCGGACATGGACGAAGTACAGGCCATGGAATTCATCCTGGACAAGATGAAGCCGACGAAGAATAACGCGGAGTTCTTCGACATGATGCGTCGGGGTGGCTGACCCTCGCAGCTAGTCCTGCACAGCAAGAAGGCGTACCCTTGGGTGCGCCTTTTTTGTTTCCTCTTTCGCGAGACCATGTTTGGCAAACTGACCAGCTTCCTGCGCGCACGATCCAGGGCCCGCAAGCTCGAGCACTATGCGATTCCGGACGAATTGTGGACGCGCACGGTAGCAGCCCTGCCCTTCGTGCAACGCTACGATGCCGACGACCTGGCCGCGCTGCGCGAACTGGCCACGCTATTCATCGCCAGCAAGGAATACTCCACCGCGCATGACCTGCCGCTGACCGACGAGATGGTGGTCAGCGTGGCCGTCCAGGCCTGCGTGCCAATCCTGAAACTCGGTATCGAGTGGTATCGCGGCTGGCACGGCATCGTCCTCTATCCGGGCGAGTTCCTGATCCGCAAAACCGTCGAGGACGATATCGGGTTGGTGCACGGTGTAGAAGAGGAAGCCAGTGGCGAAGCCTGGGAGCACGGCCCTGTGATCCTGTCCTGGCAGGACGTCAAATCGCCCGGCGCGGGCCTGGATGCTGACGGTCTGACAGCCGATGCGTACAACGTGGTGATTCACGAGTTTGCGCACAAGCTCGACATGCTGGACGGGGAACCCGACGGTGTACCGCCGTTTTCGCGCGTGCTGCATCCCGGCGTGGATGCCGCCCAATGGGCCGAAACGCTCCTGAGCGAGTACGATGCGTTTGCCGAGGCCTGCGATGCGCTGCCCGATTCCGCCTGGGACCATCCGGCCCGCCTGCCGCCTCGATTGCGCGTCATCGATCCCTACGGCTGCGAAGCGCCGAGCGAGTTCTTCGCGGTGGCGTCCGAGACATTTTTCGTCGAACCAGGAGGGTTGCATCAGCACTGGCCCGCGCTCTATGACGCGCTCGCCACGTTTTACCGGCAGGATCCTGCGAAAAAGTGATGCGTAAGATGCCGTTGCCCACTAGTGTCGCGTCCGGGCGATATCGCGCGTCTCCTTACCCAAGTCTTTGTTTTTCTGCCATAATCCCGGTTTGCCCGTTATCGGCAAGTGGTTCGCTCGCCGCAAGCATCAGCGCGACCGGCACACCCAGCGAACTGGCTACCCAACCTGAAAGGAAGCACCATGAAAGAAGGCATTCACCCGAATTACCGCGAAGTCCTGTTCCACGACGTGTCGAACGACTTCAAGTTCGTGACCCGCTCGACGATCCAGACCAAGGACACGATCGAACACGAAGGCAAGACCTACCCGCTCGCCAAGATCGAAGTGTCGTCGGAATCGCACCCGTTCTACACCGGCACCCAGAAGATCATGGACACGGCCGGCCGCGTCGAGAAGTTCCGCCAGAAGTTCGGCAGCAAGCTGAGCGCGATCAAGAAGTAATCGCGCACGCTTTCCGAGCGACTGCCGCGCACGCCAGGACGGATGCTCCTGCGGCGCGCGACCTGACAAAGAGGCAGCATCGGCTGCCTCTTTGCATTTGTGGCCGCATGAATGGCCACATGCCTGATCCCACCTGCCGATGAGTCAAGCCAAGACCTCTCCCGTCCATCTGACCGCCGCCGCCACCGGTGCCCTGCCCCGTGCGCTGCTGCTGGCGATCTGCATCATCTACGGACTGGCCGGCCTGTTTGGCCGCGACCCCTGGAAAAACGAGGACGCGGCGGGCTTCGGCGTGATGTGGCAACTGGCCACCGGCGGCGTGCAGGACTGGCTGATGCCGAATATCGTCGGCCGTCCCTTCAGCGAGGACGGCCCCCTCGTGTTCTGGGTCGGCGGCATCATGATCCGGCTGTTCGGCGGCTGGCTCGGCGCACCCGATGCCTCGCGCATCTCCACTGCGCTGTTCTATTTCGCGACTTGCGCGTTCATCTGGTACACGACTTACCTGCTCGGCCGGCGCGATGAGGTGCAGCCGTTCGCATTCGCCTTCGGAGGCCAGCCCGATGCACGATCCTATGGCCGCGCCCTGGCGGACGGCGCGCTGCTGATCTTCCTGGCTTGCGTCGGTCTGGCGATGCGTGGTCATGAGACCACGGCACAGGTCGGCCAGGTCTGCTTCATCGCCTTCATGCTGTACGGGATGGTGCGCAGCCTCGACAAGCCCGTGCAGGGCAGCCTGTGGTTTGGCGCCGGCCTGGGTGCGCTGGTCCTGGCCAGCGGCCCGATCCTGGGGGCGGCACTGCTGGCGGCAACACTGGTGGCGGGTGCGGTCTGCAAGCCGGTGCCGCTGAAGCGCCTGATGGGGATCGGGCTCCCGATCGCACTGGTGATCGTCATGGCCTGGATGGCTGCCGTTTATTTCGGCGCCAGCGATTCCATCAACGGCGTGACCTACATCCGTGAATGGTCGCGCTACGACCGCCGTACGTATGGCGCGCCATCGGTATTCACCATCGGCTTCATTGCCCGCAACTTCTTCCTCTTTGCCTGGCCCGTCTGGCCAATCGCCGCCTGGGCGTGGTTGTCGTGGCGCGGCATGCGGCGCGCACCCCACGTGACGCTGCCGCTGTCGATCCTGGCCATGCTGTTCTTGCTGCTGGTGCTGCAACGCAATCCCGGCGACGTGCAGTTCATCCTGCTGCTACCGCCGATGGCGATTCTGGCTGCATTTGCCCTGCCCACGCTGACGCGCGGCGCGATCAATGCGATCGACTGGTTTGCCCTGTTGTTCTTCACGATCTTCGGCGGCTTCGTCTGGTTCATGTGGATCGCCAAGACCACGGGCTGGCCGCCACGTATCGCCAACAATGTGTTCCGTCTGATTCCCGGCTTCCAGCACACGTTTACGATCAGCGCGGTGGCCATCGCGCTGGCCGTCACGCTGGCCTGGGTGCTGATCGTGCGCTGGCGCCTGTCGCGCGCGCCCAAGCAGATCTGGCGTCCGGTGGTGATCTCCGCGGCAGGCACGACGCTGATGTGGGTCATCGCCATGACGCTGTGGCTGCCGTCGATCAACTACGGCAAGACCTATCGCGATGTCGCACAGGCCGCGTCAATGGCACTCCCCTCGACCTATACGTGTGTGCAGCCGATCCGCATGGGCGATGCCCAACTCGCGTCGTTCGCGTTCTTCGGCCACATCCGCTTTGGCGGTCCGAGCGATGGCTGCGACGTGCTGCTGCGGCACGATGCCGTCGACTACGGCACACCGAGCAGCATCTCCCATTTTGAATGGCGCCTGATCTGGGAAGGCCGCCGGCCGGCGGACCGCGACGAGCGCTTCCGCATGTACCGGCTGGTGGATACATCGCGCATTACGACACCGCGCCCCACGTTGCCGCGCCGTCTGCCACCCCAGCCCTGATCCGGGCAGTCGCCCCTCGTCCCGCCCGCGCACGCGGGACCCCACCTGACAAGAACAATGAGCAGCGCGCTGCAGGATATTCGTCGGATTGCCAACCTGGCCGCACCGGTCCTGGTTGGCCAACTGGCCGTGGTGGCCTTCGGTGTCATCGATACGGTCATGGCCGGCCGTGCCTCCGCGGCAGACCTTGCCGCGGTTGGCCTCGGCGGGTCCATCTACATCACGGTCTATATCAGCCTGATGGGCGTGCTGCAGGCACTGGCGCCCATCGCCGGGCAGCTCTACGGTGCGGGACGCACGGTAGAAATCGGCAGTGAAGTCCGCCAGGCCGCATGGCTCGGCCTGGCGCTGGCGATCCCCGGCATGCTGCTGCTACTGTTCCCCGAGCCATTGCTTGCATTTGCCAAGGCGCCGCCCGAGCTGGTGGACAAGGCTTCCCGCTACCTGCATATCGTCGCGTTCGGGCTACCGGCCGCGCTGGGCTTCCGTATCTATATGGCGCTGAACAATGCGCTGTCGCGGCCGATCATGGTGACGGTCCTGCAACTGGCGGGGCTGGCCATCAAGATCCCGCTCAACGCCTGGTTCATTCATGGTGGCTTCGGCGTGGCGCCGATGGGCGGTCCGGGCTGTGCGCTGGCATCGTCGCTGATCAGCTGGATCTGGTGCATCGCCGGGCTGATGATCCTGCGGCATGGCGCGGCTTACCAGCCGCTAGCGATCTTTGCCGGCTGGGAATGGCCGAAGTGGGAGAAGGTCCGTCCGCTGCTACGGCTAGGCGTGCCGATGGGGCTCACGTACCTCATCGAGATCACGTCCTTCACGCTGATGTCGATCTTCATCACGCGCATGGGCACCGAGACGCTGGCGGGTCACCAGATCATCGCAAACCTCAGTGCCGTCGCTTACATGATGCCGTTATCGCTCTCGATCGCCACCTCGACACTGGTCGCGCAGTCGATCGGCGCTCGAGATCTGGCCGGCGCACGGCGTATCGCCTGGCGCGGCATCCGTTTCGGCGCGGGGCTGGCACTGGTCACGGGCGCCCTGCTCTGGCTCCTGCGCGAGCCGCTCCTGCACGCCTATGCAAAGGATCCGGCCGTGGTGGCCAAGGCGCTGCCGCTGATGCTGTTCGTCGCCTTCTATCAAGCATTCGACGCAGTGCAGGTAATGAGCGCCTTTATCCTCCGTGCTTACAAGATCGCGCTGATCCCGACGCTTATCTATGCAGCGTCACTATGGGGCGTGGGACTAGGGGGCGGCTACGTGATGGGTTTTGGCTTGATCGAGGCGCTGCCGGCCTTCACGCGCGGTGCGTCAGGCTTCTGGCTGGCGAACAGTGTCAGCCTGGCGGTGGCCGGAACGTTGCTTGTCCGGTATTTCATGCGGATCAGCAAATTGCCAGCGATGGTCAGAGACGAATCGTCATCGCATTAGTTGCGGACAAGATTCCACGCCAATGGCGTGTTGTCCCGGCCAACACATCCGCAGCCCGGGCCTCGCAAACCCGGGGGTCCCAAATCGGAAGCACAAAAGAAAAACCCGCATGGCTTTCACCATGCGGGCTTAGTTTTGGCGGAGTGGACGGGACTCGAACCCGCGACCCCCGGCGTGACAGGCCGGTATTCTAACCGACTGAACTACCACTCCTTAGTCGGTGCCATCCAGAGCCATGCTCCGGACGACAAACTGAACGTCTGATTACGTTCTGTTGTTTTGGCGTCCCCTAGGGGATTCGAACCCCTGTACTCACCGTGAAAGGGTGATGTCCTAGGCCTCTAGACGAAGGGGACAGAAACTTGTTGCAACGTTTCCGTCTGCGCTGCGAAGTCGGCTATTCTAGCAGACTTTTTTCAGCTTGAAGCACCTTTTTTGCTGGGTCGGTGCCTCGAAATCCTGGTGGAGCTAAGCGGGATCGAACCGCTGACCTCTTGCATGCCATGCAAGCGCTCTCCCAGCTGAGCTATAGCCCCTTGGTACTGCATAATCGCATCTGACGCGAAGCCGCGATTATATCTCGATATTCTTCCGACACGCAACATATTGCCTTGAAGAAAACCGCGAAGTGATTATCAGATAATCACCTCTCACCCAAAGAAAAACCCGCTTGGTATTACCCAAGCGGGTTCAGTTTTGGCGGAGTGGACGGGACTCGAACCCGCGACCCCCGGCGTGACAGGCCGGTATTCTAACCGACTGAACTACCACTCCATAGTCGGTTGCCATCTGGAGCTTCGCTCCGGACGACAAAGCGGACGTTTGATTACGTCCATTTTTCTGGCGTCCCCTAGGGGATTCGAACCCCTGTACTCACCGTGAAAGGGTGATGTCCTAGGCCTCTAGACGAAGGGGACAGAAACTTGGTGGAGCTAAGCGGGATCGAACCGCTGACCTCTTGCATGCCATGCAAGCGCTCTCCCAGCTGAGCTATAGCCCCAATGTTGCTGTCATTTACTGCTACTTGCTAACCACCAGATTTACTGCGTTTCTGGCGAAGCGGCGATTATAAAGCAACCACACCGTTTTGCAAGCCCCCGTTCCGCTAACTTCTCCGGCCTTTCAGCCAGTCCGCTTGGCTTTCACCGTGCAGTGGGGAGAACGAGATTATGCTGAAGTCTCGGTCGGAGCGCAAGCCCCCGCCGAGACTTTTCCGCACTTTTTTACACCGCGGCCAGGCGGCGCAACACAACCTCACGGCCGAACAGCTCCAGCACGGCATCGATGCTCGGCGTCTGCAGCTGCCCTGCCACCAGCAGCCGTACCGGCATCGCCAGCTTTGGCATTTTCAGACCGAACTCGGCCAGCACAGCCTTGAACGTCGCGCTGATGGCCTCACGCTTCCACTCGGGCAGCGCCGCGAGTTGCGTGGCCAGTGCCTGCAGCGCAGGACGAATCTCGCCAGTGAGATGCTCGGCGACCAATGCCGCCTCCGGCTGCGGCTCGCCGCGATAGAACAGGATCGCGGTCTGGGCCACTTCCTTCAGCGTGTTAGCGCGATCCTTGACCAGTGCGATGACGTCCGGCAGGTTTGCGCCTTCCACCTTACCGCCCAGCGCCTCGATGAACGGACGCGTCAGCTCGGCCAGACGCGCGTTGTCGCCCATCTTGATGTAGTGGTTGTTCAGCCAGGCAAGCTTTTCCGGGTTGTACTGCGCCGGCGACTTGCCCAGGTGCTCCAGGTCGAACCACTCGACGAACTGCTCGCGCGAGAAGATTTCCGCGTCGCCATGCGCCCAGCCCAGGCGGGCCAGGTAGTTCAGCACGGCCTCAGGCAGATAGCCTTCGTCGCGATAGCCGGTCACGGGCATGGCGCCGTGCCGCTTGCTCATCTTTTCGCCCTGCTCGTTCAGGACGGTCGGCAGGTGCGCGTAGACCGGCACGTCACCACCCAGCGCGCGGATGATGTTGATCTGGCGCGGCGTGTTGTTGACGTGGTCGTCGCCACGAATCACGTGCGTGATCTTCATGTCGAGGTCATCCACGACCACGCAGAAATTGTACGTAGGCGTGCCATCCGGACGGGCGATCACCAGGTCATCCAGCTCGTCATTGGCAATCTCGATGCGGCCCTTCACGCCGTCTTCCCAGACCACGCTACCGCCGATTGGGTTCTTGAAGCGCACCACGGGCTGTACGCCAGCAGGCGGCTCGGGCAGAACCTTGCCCGGCTCCGGACGCCAGAAGCCGTTATAGCGAGGCTTCTCGCCGGCCGCACGCTGGGCTTCGCGCAGAGCGTCCAGCTCCTCCGTGCTCATGTAGCAGTGGTACGCCAGCCCGGCGTCCATCATCTGCTGCACGACTTCGCGATAGCGGTCCATGCGCTGCATCTGATAGAACGGGCCTTCGTCGATATCGAGGTCGAGCCAGGCCATGCTCTCCAGGATCACGTCGACCGCTTCCTGGGACGAGCGCTCAACGTCGGTGTCCTCGATGCGCAGGATGAAGTCGCCCTTCATGCGGCGGGCAAAGGCCCACGGATAGAGTGCGGAGCGGATATTGCCGAGGTGAATGAAGCCGGTCGGGCTCGGCGCGAAGCGGGTGCGGACGCGTTGTGTCATGTCTGGGAGAAACAAAAAGGCCCGCGCACGGATGCGCGCAGGCCGGATTCGGTTAACGCGGCATTATAGCGCCCCGACTGCCTCCCCTTCGGCCAAGGAATCATTTATGCTGCCACCGGTCTCAGACTCAGCCGCACGCAAGGCGACGGCCCGCAGATGCCAGAGGCATCACTTCCTGACGATTCCCAACCCTCGATGAAACGACGCCACTTCCTGCGCAATGCCCTGGGCGCGTCGGCGGCGATGCTGCTGGCTGCCTGCTCCACCGGCCCGAAACCGACTCCCACGCTCCCGACGACGACCGGCACCGTGCCACCCGTCGCCACCATTCCGCCGCGCCCGATACGCATCGGACTGGCCTTGGGTGGCGGTGCCGCACGCGGCTTCGCCCATATTGGCGTGATCAAGGCGCTGGAGGCGCAAGGCATCCAGCCCGACATTGTCACGGGCACCAGCGCCGGTTCCGTGGTCGCGGCACTCTACGCGTCGGGCATGGACGGCTTCACGCTTAACAAGCTGGCCCTGACCATGGACGAAGCCGCCATCGCCGACTGGGCCCTGCCCTTCGGCACCAAGTTCGGCGGCTGGCTCAAGGGCGAGGCGCTGCAGAACTATGTCAACCGGCTGGTGAAGAATCGCCCGATCGAAGCGATGAAGTTGCCGCTGGGCATCGTGGCTACCGACCTCAAGACCGGCGAGCGCATCCTGTTCCGGCGCGGCAATACGGGCCAGGCCGTGCGCGCATCCAGTAGCGTGCCTGGCGTGTTCCAGCCGGTTTCGATCCAGGGGCACGACTATGTGGATGGCGGACTTGTGGAACCCGTTCCGGTGGATTCGGCACGCGAGATGGGTGCGGACTTCGTGATCGCAGTGAATATCTCCGCCGAGCCCTCAAGCCAGAAGAATGGCGGTCAGAGCGGCGTGCTGCTGCAGACCACGGCCATCATGGGCCAGTCGATCAACAAGATGGCGCTGGCGCGGGCCGACGTCGTGATCCGCCCCGACCTGCCCGATATGGGCGGCAGCGACTTCACGGCGCGCAATCGCGCGATCCTGGCCGGAGAACAGGCAACGGCGGCAGTGCTGGCCACCCTCCGCGAAAAACTCGTCGCGGCGCGCGGCCGTCCAGCCGCCACGGGAACGGTCGCCACCCAATAACGCGAGATGCCAGCCAACAATAGTTGTCACATCATTGCGACAAAGCCTGACAGAACGCGTCACCCTCGATGACAGAGCATGTCACCCTTTAGTGGGGTATATGTCTCAAATGTCACATCGCCACGGCGCGCATGGACGAAAAAAAGGACTGCCGAAGCAGTCCTTTTTCTTTCTGACCCAGCCAGGCTCAGCCGCCATAAAGCGACCGGCCTTGAGCATTCGGATCGAAACGCTTGAGCGTCTCCACCATGCTGCCCATGCCACTGTTGGCCGAGCCGCGCGACGAATCGTCGATACGGCGGGCGCCATTGTAGCGGGTGGTCCAGTAGGCAGCGCGCATGTCGTCCACACGGATCTTGCTGCCGGTGGACGGCGCGTGCACGAACTTGTTGTCGCCAATATAAATGCCGACGTGCGAGAACGTATGGCGCATGGTGTTAAAGAACACCAGGTCGCCCGGACGCAGGTCGTTGGCGGCCACGGTGGTACCCACCTGGCTCATTTCTACGGATCGGCGCGGCAGCATGAAGCCGAAGGTGTCATTGAACACGTAGCGGACAAAGCCGCTGCAGTCCAGGCCGGATTCGGGGCTGTTACCGCCAAAGCGGTAACGCACGCCAATCAGACCCAGAGCGTTCATGACCAGGTCGCCAGCCTTGCTGGCAACGTTGCTGGTGGAATTCATGACCGACGACAGCAAGCCACGCTTGCCTTCCGGATGGGCATCCGCGCTCGGTTCCGCGCGGGCATCGATCCGGGCGTCGGGGTCCTTGAAGACCGTATCCGCCAGCACACCATTCGACACAGTCGCACCGCAGGCAATGGCAATTCCAATGGCTGCGTTCGCCAGGGAATGAAGTACCGTTCGCTGCATTGGTTCTCCTGATGATCGGACTATTCTGACCGGCATGTCAGACATTGCCGGACAGTCGAAAGACATCAGGGCGGATCGTACGCAAAAAGTACGCCAGCACAGTTGCACCAGCCGCGAGCACAGGTGGCCTTCCCAAAGGCCTGCAAGCGGCGGACGAACCACCCCCAAAAATAGCTATCGCGGGATGGTAAAGGACTACCCTTGACATGTCAAAGATGGTTACAAATTCCCGTGAAAGCGCCATCAAATCAATGAAGTAGCGCAAAAAACGTATCTCTTTTCTCGCATTCCGCATAAACGGAATGTGCTAACTAGAATGCCGTGTGCGTGTTGCGACGCACATCATTCAACCCGCCCCCAACCGGGCAGCCGCCATCAGCTTGCGCGTATACGCATGCTGCGGTGCGCCGAGCACGGTTTCCGTTTCGCCCGACTCCACGACTTCCCCGTTCTTCATCACGATGACCCGATGTGCCATGGCCCGGATGACGGCCAGATCATGGCTGATAAAGAGATAGCTGAGGTTGTACTTGTGCTGGAGTTGCGATAACAGCGCCAGCACCTGCTGCTGGATGGAGACATCAAGTGCCGAAGTCGGCTCATCCAGGACGAGCACCTGCGGCTTCAGGATCAGCACGCGGGCGATGGCGATCCGCTGCCGCTGGCCGCCCGAGAACTCGTGCGGGTAGCGGCCAAGCGCCGTCCGGTCCATCCCCACCTCGCGCAGCACCTCGATGACACGCTCGCGCATGGCTTCGGGCGACAGCCCCGGCTGATGCAGCGCCAGGCCCTCGCCCACGATCTGCTCGATCGTCATCCGCGGCGACAGCGAGCCGAACGGATCCTGGAACACCACCTGCATCCGGGACCGTAGTGAACTGCGCTCCTTGTGCGTGCAGGCATCGAAACTCTTGCCGAGAAACTGGATCGAGCCGCCGCTCTTGCGCTGCAGGGCCAGCACCGCATGCGCCAGCGTGGTCTTGCCGGAGCCCGATTCGCCGACGATGCCGACGGTCTCGCCTTCGCGCAATTGCAGATCGACGTCCTTGACCGCCACGAACTGCTCTTTCATGAACCAGCCGGCAAGCCCGGGGCGCTTCTTCGCGTAGTTGACGCATAGCCCGTCGGTTTCCAGCAGCACCGGCGCCAGCGGCACCAGCGGCAGCACTTCGCGCTTAGGCCGGCTGTCGATCAGCTTGCGGGTATAGGGATGCTTGGGGCTGGCAAAGACCTCGGACGTGACACCGGTCTCCACCAGCACGCCTTTTTCCATCACGCCCACGCGCTGGGCAAAGGCGCGCACCAGATTCAGGTCGTGCGTGATCAGCATCACGGCCATGCCGAACTCCGCCTGGAGATCGCGCAGCAAGTCCAGGATCTGGGCGCGGATGGTCACGTCCAGTGCCGTGGTAGGTTCGTCCGCCAGCAGCAGCTTGGGCCGGCAGGCCAGCGCCATGGCGATCATCGCGCGCTGTCGCTGCCCACCCGATAGCTGGTGCGGAAAACTGTTGAAGCGGTTGGCGGCATCACTGATGCCGGTGCGCTCCAGCAGCGCGATCGCCCGGTCACGCGCCGCGCGGCGATCCAGCCCTTCGTGCAGCGCCAGCGTTTCCACGATCTGGTTGCCGACGGTGTAGAGCGGGTTCAGGGCCGTCATCGGCTCCTGGAAGATCATGGCGATCTCTGATCCACGGATGCCGCGCATTTCGCGATCGGACACCTGCATCAGATCCTTGCCTTCGAAACGAACGGCACCCTGATAGCGCGCGTCCTCCACCAGCCGCAGCATGGCGAGCGCGGTGACAGTCTTGCCGGACCCCGACTCGCCCACCAGCGCGTAGCGCTCGCCAGCGCGCAGGTCGAAGCTGATGTCACGCACCGCGCGCGTGGCGTGCTCGCCCTCCCCGAACGTCACGGACAGCCGCTCGACACACATTAGTTGCGTGCCCGGCGCCGGTGCGGCCACCGGGTCTGGAAACATCGCGGCAAGGCTCATTGCACGGCCTCCGCAGGCGTTGCGGCAGGCACCTTGGGTTCCACACGGCCGCGTAACTGGGCCAGGCCCAGGCGCGTGTCAAAGGCATCCCGCAAGGCATCGCCCATGAAGGTCAGCAGCAGCAGCGTGATGACGAGCACCGCGAACGTGGACAGCGAGATCCACCAAGCGTCGAGGTTGCCCTTGCCCTGCGCCAGCAGCTCGCCGAGGCTCGGCGTGGTCGGCGGCACGCCCAGGCCCAGGAAATCAAGGCTGGTCAGCGCCAGGATGGCCGCGCTCATGCGGAACGGCAGGAACGTGATGACCGGGGTCAGGCTGTTTGGCAAGATGTGGCGCCACATGATCTGGACATTGGACAGCCCGAGCGCGCGCGCCGCCTTGACGTAGTCCAGCGACCGGTTGCGGTAGAACTCCGCCCGTACGTAGTCGGACAAACCCATCCAGCCGAACAGCGACAGCAGGATGATCAGCAGCGCCAGGCTCGGCTCGAAAATGGAAGCGAAGATGATCAGCAGGTAGAGCTCCGGCATGGAACTCCAGATCTCGATGGCTCGCTGGGAGAACAAGTCGAAGCGCCCGCCGAAGAAGCCCATCAGCGCGCCAGTCAGCGTGCCGATCAGCACGCCAATAATCGTCAAGGCCAGCCCGAACAACACCGACACGCGGAAACCGTAGATCAGCCGCGCCAGCACGTCGCGTCCGCGGTCATCCGTGCCAAGCCAGTTTTCCGCCGACGGCGCCGCCGGGTTGGGCTCCTTGGCGAAGTAGTTCAGGGAATCGTATGAGTAACGGTTGATCGGGAACACGGCAAAGTTGCCATGCGTCGTGATCCGCTCGCGGATAAACGGGTCCAGGTAGTCGGTCCGGGTCGGGAAATCGCCGTCGAACGTGGTCTCCGGATAGACCTTGACGATCGGGAAGTAGTACTCCCCCTTGTAGCGCACCACGAGCGGGCGATCGCTGGACAACACCTCCGCACACAGGCTCAGCACGAAGATCACCACGAACAGGATCAGGCTCCAGTAGCCCAGCCGGTTGCGGCGGAAGCGTTGCCAGGCACGCTGGCGCGGCGAAAGCGAATGCGGCAGGCCGTTGCCGGCGACCGGAGCGCGGGAGAAGACTTTCATCGATGCATCCCTTCGAAGTGGATGCGGGGGTCGACCATCACATAGCAGACATCGGAAATCAGGCGCGTCACCAGCCCGATCAGCGTAAACAGGTACAGCGTGCCCAGCACCACCGGATAGTCGCGACGCAATACGGCTTCATAGGACAGCAGGCCCAGACCATCGAGCGAGAACAGCGTCTCGATCAGCAGGGACCCGGTAAAGAATGCGCCGATGAAAGCCGCCGGGAAGCCCGTCACCAGCGGAATCAGCGCATTGCGAAACACGTGCTTCCAGAGCACCCGACGTTCGGCCAGGCCCTTGGCGCGCGCGGTCAGCACATACTGCTTGCGGATTTCCTCGAGGAAAGCGTTCTTGGTCAGCATGGTGATCACGGCGAAGCTGCCGACCACCGATGCCGTAATCGGCAGCACCAGGTGCCACAGATAGTCCATCACCTTGCCCATCATGGACATCTGCTCCCAGTCGTCGGAAGTCAGCCCGCGCAGCGGGAACCACTGGACAAACGTGCCCCCCCCGAACAACACCAGCAACAGCACGCCCAGCACGAAGCCAGGAATCGCGTAGCCGACCAGTACCACCATGCTGCTGATCACGTCGAACCGGCTGCCCGCGCGGATCGCCTTGGAAATGCCCAGCGGCACCGATATCAGATAAGTCAGAAAGAACGTCCAGAGCCCCAGGCTAATCGATACCGGCAGCTTGGACTTGACCAGCTCCCACACGCTGCGGTGCTGGAAGTAGCTCTGCCCCAGGTCAAACCGCGCAAAGCGCTTGAGCATCAGGAAATAGCGTTCGAGCGGCGGCTTGTCGAAACCGTAGAGCGCCTGGATCTCCTTGATTTTTTCAGGATCGACGCCACGCCGGCCGCGGTATTCGGCACCTCCGCCGCTGGCTTCGCCGGCACCGCCCCGCCCTTTCATTTCGAGCATCATCTGCTCGACCGGGCCACCGGGCACAAACTGGATCACGACAAAGGTGAGCGTGATGACGCCGATCAGCGTCGGGATCATCAGCAAGATACGTTTGAGGAGGTAGGCAATCATGGCCGTCCAGTCCCTGTGGTGGCTTATTGGGTCTTCGGCGTCAGATCTTTACGCCACCAACTGGAGAGAATCCAGCCCTCCGCCGTGTAGTAGTACGGCAGCCGCGTCGGATACGACATGACCTTGCGGTACGCCACGCGATGCGATGCACTGTACCAGTTCGGCACGATGTAGTACCCATGCATCAGCACGCGGTCCAGCGCGCGGCCAGCGGTGATCAGCTCCTCGCGGGTGTGGGCATGCAGCACGGCATCGACCAGCTTGTCCACGGCCGGCGATTTCAGCCCGAACAGATTGTCGGACCCGGGCATGGCGGCGGCCTCCGCCGAAAAGCGGTCGCGCAGCTCGTTGCCGGGGCTCTGGCTGTCCGGAAAACGGATCGACACCATGTCGAAGTCGAAATCCTCCAGCCGCTTCTGGTAGAGCGCAAAGTCCGTGGTGCGCTGGTGCACCTCGATGCCCAACCGCTCCAGGTTGCGCACATAGGTGGTGATCACCCGACTCATGGCGCCGCCGTCGTCGAGGAACTCGAACACCAGCGGCTCGCCCTTGGCATTGCGCAGCGCGCCGTCCTCGTACGTCCAGCCAGCCTGAGCCAGAAGGCGACGGGCCTCGCGCAGGTTGTCACGCAGCGAGCGCGGCGGATTGGTCGTCGGCTGAATCACATCGGGGCCGAAGACCTCGGCAGGCAATTCGGCGCGCAAGGGCTCCAGCAGCTTCATCTCGCCGGGGCCCGGCCTGCCATCAAACGTCGTGCTGGCCGCCAGTTCGCTATTGGAGAACCAGCTGTCCAGACGCTTGTAGGCCCCGTAGAACAACTGTCGGTTCAGCCATTCGAAATCCAGCGCCAGAATCAGCGCCTGCCGTACGCGCACGTCCTGGAAAATCGGTTTGCGCATATTCATGACGAAGCCCTGCATGCCGGCGCCGTTGCGGTGCGGGAAATCGGTCTTGATCAGTTCGCCATCGCGGAAATGCGGGCCGACGTAGCTTTTCGCCCAGTTCTTGGAGCGATACTCGACGATCGCGTCGAACTCGCCGGCCTTGAAGGCTTCCAGCTTGGCGGTCTCGTCCTTGTAGAGCCGGTAGACCACCCGCGCGAAGTTGAACGTGCCGCGCCGCACGGCCAGGTCCCGGCCCCAGTAGTTCGGGTTGCGCTTGAAGGTGATGCCGCGGCCGGCGTCATAACGTTCGATGATGTACGGCCCGCTGGTGATCGGCTCCTCGAAGGTCAGCTTGTCGAACGGCACCTTCGCCGTCCACTTCTTCGAGAACACCGGCAGCGACCCCACGATCAGCGGCAGCTCGGTATTCCGTTGCTTGAATTCAAACCGTACCGTGCGCTCCCCGAGCACCGTCACGGCCTTCACGTCCATGCACATGCTGCGATAGCCCGGGCTGGCGGCCTTGCTCATCAGCATGTCATACGAATGTTTGACGTCCGACGCCAGAACCGGATCGCCATTGACGAAACGGGCTTCCGGGCGGATGCGGAAGGTGACGGACAGCTCGTCGGGTGCCACGGACACGTCCTCCGCCAGCAGGCCATAGGCGCTGGCGGTTTCGTCGGCGCTGCTGATCAGCAGCGACTCGAACATGAGCGCGGTCAGCCCCGGCGCCGAGGTGCCCTTGAGCGTGAACGGGTTGAACTTGTCAAAGCTGGTACGCCGGTCCGGATTGGCCAGCGTCAGCGTGCCGCCCTGCGGCGCTTGTGGATTGACGTACTCGAACTGCTTGAAGTCAGCCGGATACTTGAGATCGCCGTGCAGCGCAAAGCCGTGGGCGGCCAGCACCGATACGGGAAAACCCGAAGCCAGCACGATCAACAGCGCCAGCCCCCATTGCACTACCGCGCTACGACGGAAGCACTGCCCTGCCGCCTGAAGCGGCCAACGTGCGCGAATAAGCATCCCGTTGCAGACCTCCACCATGACCAGGACAGCCCGACGTCTTGTGGCCGGGCGAAGTTGTGCGACAATTTTACATGCGTTCGGGTGGCCCCCAGCCATCCGGACATTCCCTCTACGCGGCGCAACAAACAGCGGGGAACTTTACCCGCCATGCACCGGCCCCGGGCCTGTGCACGAAGCATGCCCGCCCCACAATATCTTGGAGAACCTATGGGATTTCTGGCAGGTAAGCGGATCCTGATCACCGGCTTGCTGTCGAACCGCTCGATCGCCTATGGCATCGCATCGGCGTGCAAGCGAGAAGGCGCGGAGCTGGCCTTCACCTATGTCGGCGAGCGATTCAAGGACCGCATCAGCGACTTCGCCAAGGAATTCGGCTCCGACATGATCTACGAATGCGATGTCGGCAGCGACGAGCAAATCGCCGCCACGTTCGCCGCATTGGGGCAACGCTGGGAAAAATTCGACGGCCTGGTGCATTCGATCGGTTTTGCACCGCGCGAAGCCATCGCCGGCGATTTCCTGGAAGGCTTCACGCGTGAAGGCTTCCGCATCGCGCACGACATTTCGGCCTACAGCTTCCCGGCGCTCGCCAAGGCAGCCCTGCCGCTGCTGTCGGACAAGGCATCGCTGCTGACGCTGTCGTACCTGGGCGCCGAGCGCGTGGTGCCCAACTACAATACGATGGGCCTGGCCAAGGCCTCGCTGGAAGCCAGCGTGCGCTACCTGGCGTCGTCGCTGGGTCCGCGCGGCATGCGCGCCAACGGCATTTCGGCCGGTCCGATCAAGACGCTGGCCGCCGCGGGCATCAAGGACTTCGGCAAGCTGCTCAACCACTTCGAGGAAGTGGCCCCGATGCGCCGTAACGTGACCATCGACGAAGTTGGCAACGTGGCCGCATTCCTGCTCTCCGACCTGGCCAGCGGCGTGACCGGCGAGATCACGTATGTCGACGGTGGCTACAACATCGTCGGCGCCGGCGTGACGAGCGAATAAGCGCTCGCGCCTTTCGCCTGCCGTACAGAGCGCCCCCTTCCGGGGCGCTTTTTTTATCGCCGATGCATCGTTGCCCGATGCGCGAGGCGCATTCACGCCACGGCGTCGATGGCCGCCACCGCACGCTCCGCAGCCGGCGACAGCGTGCGCTGGGCCAGCCGGACGATCGCAAACTGCATCGTCACATCGGGCAGCTCCGGCACTGACAGCGGCACCAGCGCGCCGGCCTCCAGCTCGGCATGCACGGCGCGCGCGGGAGCCAGCAGGACGACATCGGCATGACGCACCAAATAGGTCAGCGCGCGGAAGTCGTTGCTTTCGACCTGGAACGGCAGGTCTTCACCAGGCTTGCAGCGCAGCAGTTTGCGCAAGCGTTCGTGCGTCTCGGGCGGGAACACCACCGAGACCAGCGCCGCCGCGCGCAACGCTGCCAGGCTCACCGGTCCGTCCGCCAGCGGATGACCGGCCCGCACGAACAAGCCCGCGGATTCCGGCGGCAGGCGCCGGCTCTCCAGTTCGGCGGACATCGGCACCGTCCTGTGCTCGACCACGACGAAGTCCAGCCGCTCCGCGTGCAGCGCCGCCAGCAGCGCGGCGGGATTGCTGACTTCCGTGGCGATTCGGAGCTTCGGCCAGTCCCGATGGATCGCGCACAGCATCTCCGGCAGCAGGATCGCCGCCGGAAACGCCCCCAGCCCGATTTGAACGCTGCCAATCTCGTGCTGCCGAATCAGCGTCAGATCGCGCGCCAGGCAACTGGATTCAAACAGAATGCGACGGGCACGCTCGGTCACCATCTGGCCCACCGACGTCAGCGTCACCCCGCGGGCGCCACGATCGAACAGCATGACGCCGGCCTCTTCTTCCAGCGCCTGGATGCTGCGCGTCAAGGCTGGCTGACTCAGGTGAACGCGGCGCGCGGCACTGGCCAGCGATCCCTCCTCCGCCACGGCGATCAGATGTTCCAGTCGTTTCAGGTTCATGGTATGCGCCGATTGCATGCTTGCAATACAAAATTTGCAATTGAATTATAGGTGCGGGACGTCTCAAATAGGCGGCTAGCCCACTCGCCATGTCTACGATCCCACCATGCGCCTTGCCCGTCCCGCCACGTTCGCCATGGCCGCGCTTGCGGTCCTCGCCGCCGCCAACGCATCTGGCGCCGCCGCTTCCCCCAACGCGGCCACGCCGCTGACGGCCCGGTCCAACGCCGACTGGCTACGATCGTTGCCCTTCGCGGACCGCGCCGACTATGAAGATGCCCGACGCGGCCTGGTGGCGCGCTTCCCCGAGCGCACCATCGGCACCGCCGACGGCAAGGTGGCGTGGGACTTCGATGCCTACGCGTTCGAGGCCGCGCAGGACGCGCCCGCCACGGTCAACCCCAGCCTGTGGCGGCTGGCGCAACTGAACAACGAAGCCGGCCTGTTCAAGGTGACGGACCGCGTCTACCAGGTGCGTGGCGCCGACCTGGCCAACATGAACATCATCGAGGGCGACACGGGACTGATCCTTATCGACACCCTGCTCACGGCGGAGACCGCCCGCGCCGCGCTCGACCTCTACTATGCCCATCGCCCGCGCAAACCCGTGGTGGCGATCCTCTACACGCACAGCCACGCCGATCATTTTGGCGGCGTGCGCGGCATCGTCAGTGAAGACGATGTCAAGCGCGGCAAGGTCGCCATCCTCGCACCCCACGGCTTCATGGAAGAAGCCGTCAGCGAGAACGTGCTGGCCGGCAGCGCCATGGGCCGCCGCGCCCAGTACATGTATGGCACGTTGTTGCCAAAGAGCGCCACCGGCCAGGTCGATACCGGGCTGGGCAAGGCCACCGCGCGCGGCACGATCACGCTGATCGCGCCGACCGAACTCATCACCCAACCGATCGACACGCGCCGCATCGACGGCGTGGATATCGAATTCGAACTCACGCCGGGCACGGAGGCGCCAGCGGAGATGAACGTCTACCTGCCCCAGTTCCGCACGCTGTGCATCGCCGAGAACGCCGTGCGCACGCAGCACAACCTGCTGACGCTGCGCGGCGCCCAGGTGCGCGACGCCAAGGCATGGTCCTATTTCCTGGGCCAGGCGCTGGTGCGCTATGGCGACCGCACGGACGTGCTGATCGGCCAGCATCACTGGCCGACCTGGGGACGCGCGCGCATTGTGGAAATGCTGTCGGACCAGCGCGACATGTACGCCTATCTGAACGACCAGACGCTGCGCCTGATGAATCAGGGCATGACGCCGCTCGATATCGCCGACACCCTGAAGACGCTGCCCGAGCCGCTGGCCAGCAAGTGGTACGCCCGCGACTACTACGGGTCGGTCAGCCATAACGTGCGGGCCGTCTACCAGCGCTACCTGGGCTTCTACGATGGCAACCCGGCGCACCTCAACCCGCTGCCGCCGGTGCAGACCGCCAGGAAAACGATCGAATGGATGGGCGGCGCCGACGCGGTCCTGGCACGGGCCCGCGAGGCCTACGCACGCGGCGAATATCGCTGGGTGGCGCAGATCGGCAACGAACTGGTCTTTGCCGATCCGGCCAACGCGGCAGCGCGCGCCTTGCAGGCCGATGCCCTGGAGCAGCTCGGCTACCAGAGCGAAAATGCGACCTGGCGGAACATTTACCTGACGGGCGCGCAGGAGCTGCGCAACGGTGTCAACAAGGCGACCGGCAGCGCGCTGGGCTCCTCGGACCTGGTCCGCGCGCTGACGGTCACCAACTTCTTCGACTATCTGGCCGTGCGCCTGAACGCCGACAAGGCTGCCGGCAAGACGATGACGCTGAACTGGAACTTCAGCGACCTGCAGCAACGCTACGCCATGACGCTGCGCAATAGCGCCCTGACGTATGTGGCTGGCGCGCAGGCTGCCCAGCCCACCGCCGCGGTCACGCTGACCAAAGCCACGCTGGACCAGATCAGCCTGAAACAGCTGACGCTGCCCGATGCCATGAAGTCCGGTGCAATCCGGATCGACGGCGACCCCCGCGCCGTGGCAGCCTTGTTCGCCATGATGGATACCTTCGACCCCGCGTTCAACCTCGTCACGCCACAGGAGCGGCCATGAGCCAGGCAGAGTTCGACTACATCGTCGTTGGAGCGGGTTCGGCAGGTTGCGCCGTCGCCAGCCGGCTGGCGGACATTCCGGGCGTCACGGTGGCGTTGCTCGAAACCGGCCCGAACGATCACCACTTCAGCGTCTGGACGCCACTGGCCATCGCCAAGACCGTGCGGCAGCCCGGGCCGCACAACTACGGCTACCGCACCGTGCCGCAGGCCGGACTCAACGGCCGGCCGTCCTACCAGCCGCGCGGGCGCGGATTGGGCGGCAGCTCGTCGATCAACGCGATGCTTTATATCCGCGGCCATCGCAGCGACTATGACAAATGGGCCAGCCTGGGCTGCACGGGTTGGGGGTTCGACGACGTCCTGCCCTATTTCCGCCGCAGCGAGTGCAACCAGCGCAATGCGGGCCATGACGACGCCTGGCACGGTGGCCTGGGACCGCTCCATGTGAGCGACCAGCGAACGCCCAACCCGTTCTCGCGGCGCTTTGTCGCGGCCGCCGCGCAGGCCGGCCTGCCGCTGAATCCCGATTTCAATGGCGCGGAGCAGGAAGGGGTGGGGTTGTTCCAGGCCACGCAATACAACGGCGAACGCTGGAACGCGGCGCGCGCCTACCTGCATCGCGGCAACAAGGCCGATGCCGGGCACAACGGTGGTCGCAAGAGCCTGACGGTGCTGGTCGAGACCCAGGCCATGCGGATCCTGTTCGACAACAAGCGAGCGGTGGGTGTCAGCGTGATGCGTGACGGGCAGGCACAGACGCTGCGCGCGCGGCGCGAGGTGATCGTCAGCGGCGGCGCCTTCAATTCGCCACAGTTGCTGATGGCCTCGGGCATTGGTCCCGCGAACCATCTGCGTAGCCTGGGCATCCCGATCGTGCACGATTTGCCCGGCGTCGGCGAGAACCTGCAGGATCACCTCGACGTCATCGTCGGCAAGCCGCTGAAGTCCTACCACCTATATGGCTACTCGCTGGTCGGCGCGGCCCGCATGGCCGGCGAGGTCCTGCGCTATCGCCTGCGCCGTAGCGGCATGCTCAGCTCGCCCGTGGCCGAGGCCGGCGCCTTCGTCAGGACACGGCCGGACCTGGCCGCGCCCGATCTGCAACTGCACTTTGCGCCGGCGTTGCTCGGCAATTCGAACGTGGCCCGGGCCGGCAAGCCGGATCATGGCTACTCGTGCCATGCCTGCGTGCTTCGGCCGGAAAGCCGTGGCAACGTGCGACTGCAATCGGCCGACATGCGCGACATCCCACTGATCGATCCGCGCTTCCTGTCGGCGGCGTCCGACCTGGATGGCATGGTGGCCGGCGTCAGGCTGATGCGCCGGATCTTTGCGCAGCCCGCGCTCACCGAAGCAGGTGGCGAGGATACGCTGACGCCGCTGTTCGGCCCCGGCGACGGCGATGAGGCCGCGATCCGCGACTTCGTCCGCAATCACGCCGACACCATCTATCACCCGGTGGGCACCTGCAAGATGGGGAGCGACGCCATGGCCGTGGTCGACGCCAGCCTGCGGGTGCATGGCGTGGCGGGGCTGCGCGTGGTGGATGCATCCGTGATGCCGACGCTGGTGGGCGGCAATACCAATGCGCCGACGATCATGATCGCGGAGAAGGCGGCGGACATGATCCGCGCTGGCGACTAAGGGGTCGGGGCGCAGGGATTTCAGGTGCGGGGAAGGTGGCCGGAGGAGTGACCGAGGGAGTGGCCGGAGGGAAGGTGGCCGAGGGAGTGGCCCGCCCTAGAGGATTCGAACCTCTGACCGCTCGCTTAGAAGGCGAGTGCTCTATCCAACTGAGCTAAGGGCGGCCGGCCTGCCGTTGCTGGCAAGGCGAGCATTCTACCGCAGCGCCATGCCTTGCAGCACGCGCCGCGCCAGATTATGAGGGTTCGCGCTCGCGCACCCGGGGGCGACGCGGCATGCCGACGCCCTCCGCCGTATCGTGCGCCGACACGCAATCGCGGCCCATCTGCTTGGCATCGTAGAGCGCGCGATCCGCGCGGCGCATCACCGCATCGGCGTTCTCGCCGGCCTGACGCTCCGCCATGCCAATGCTGACCGTGTAGGCAATCGCATCGGGCTCGGACGGACACGGCGTCGAACGCACCAGCGCGCTCAGCCGCAGGCCGACGGCACGACCGGCTTCCATCGTCGAGTCTGGCATGACGATGGCGAATTCCTCCCCGCCCAGCCTGCCGAGGATGGCGCCCGACGGCGCCGACTTGCGCAGCAGGCCGGCAAAGTGGCGTAGCACGCTGTCGCCGGCCAGGTGACCGTAAAGGTCATTGATGGCCTTGAAGTGATCCAGGTCGATGAACGCCACCGAAAACGGCTGACGCTGGCGCTCGGCCTGCTTGCAGGCGGCCTCCAGTTCCTCCCAGAACGCGCCGCGCGACAGCACGTCGGTCAGGTCGTCATGGCGTGCACGGCGCTCCAGCTTGCGGCGCAGGCGATCGTGCGCCATCAGCGCGAAGCTGACAGACAGGCCAACCACGCCGAAGACAAACCACACGGTGATACTGCCACGCACATCGGACGCCGGCATTGGCAAGCCGTCCACCAGCGCCCGCAACGGCGGCCACGCCTGCACGCCTGACAGGACCGCGCACGCCACGGCCACCAGCACCAGTGAAAACACGGCCAGACGGCCCATGCCGCGCTTGGCCGGCAAGCGCGAAGCAGTCACGCGGATCATTTCGAGCAGCAGCAGAATCTGGATAAGGGACGACGCCAGCGTCAGCCATGCGACGACGGTGTCAGACGTCAACCTGCCGCTTGCGGACGCAAGCGCGCTGCCGGCATGTACCGCCAGCGCTGCCAGGCCCGGCAGGTTCAGCGCCGCAAGCACGACACCGCGCCCCGGCTTGCCGGTGAAATGCCGGGTGCCATAGACCATCATCGACAGCCCGGCGGTGAGCGCAAGCTCCGGCAACGCTTCGATCGGCCATTCGGGCCGGTAGGCGTGCGTCGCCAGCAGCACCACGGCCAGCGTGACAATCAGGTCGCCGATTGCCCATGACGTCAGCCCGCTGCGCTCCATGCCGGAGGATCGCCGCAACACGGCACAGACGACCGCCATCTGCAGCGCGAACAAGCCTGCAATCAGCACTACCACCTGCGACTGAAACATCTTCTTTCCCGTTCACAAAGTCATCGCCGGTGCTCCGCATGGCACCCTCGTGTCTTTTGATTGCGGCCTGCGAAAAGCCGTCGTGTTTTGTTGCCGCGGGTTCCGGGTGCCCGGACAACCGGTAGCGCGTCAGGCACCGGGCGGGCATGGCTCAGGCACGGCCGGGCCGATCGCATCGCTCGCGGCGGCTGGCGCACCATTGTTGTGATATTCGGGACCGGGTCCGGATGGGAACAGCGTTTCCAGGGCGCGAGGCGCCGGCGGACCTTTGCGGTGTGCGGATTATGTCAGCGCCCCGGATCAAGTCAAGCCAAAACCCATCCCGCCTGAAGCGGGGTGCGAGCGCAGCGACTGCCGCGACACTTTTTCGGGCCCCGCGCGGCCCCTGCGCATCGTGATTGACCTCGACCCCGCGTCCGGGATAGAATCGCCGGCTTCGGAGCGTAGCGCAGCCTGGTAGCGCATCTGATTTGGGATCAGAGGGTCGTAGGTTCGAATCCTATCGCTCCGACCAGTATTTGCAGTGGTAAAGGCAGTGGAATGAAGGGCTTACGCTTTGCGGCGTAAGCCCTTTTTCTTTGCACTCCTCGCAATTACATGCCGCCAGGTACCTGCCTCGCCGCAAAATACATTCAAGACAATCACCTCGTACCAGGTTGACTCCAGAGTATTTCAATCGACCTATACTGGATTCAGGCCGCATGGCTACCGTGTCTCTGGCGCAGCTTCAGCCAACTTTGATCGACACGAGGTGGTGAGCAACCCTTCGCGCCAGCGCGCTTTGCGGGCGAGGAGGGACATCATGTTCAATCATCTTCTTCTTCCGGTCGACGGTTCAGCCCTTTCCGAATCGGCATTCCACAAGGCAATTGCGTTCGCTGGCGAGATGAATGCCAGGGTCACTGCCATTCGCGTTTGCCCCGACTATCACATCCTGGCCTACCACACGGAAATGCTGAGCGATACCCGCGAGCAATACAAGGAAGCGGCCTGGGAAAACGCAACGCATTATCTGAGCAGGCTTGCGCGCGAGGCGGGCGCTGCCGGCGTGGACTGCCAGACGCTCTACTCCGTCAGCGACCATCCCTATGAGGCAATTATCAAGGCTGCCGAAGACAGGGAGTGCGACCTGATTGTGATGGCATCGCATGGCCGCCGCGGTGTGCAGGGCGTCCTGATCGGTAGCGAGACACAGAAAGTCCTTACCCACAGCAAGATCCCGGTGCTTGTCTACCGATAACGCGAGAGATTTCCCATCGATGCCTCCTGCCCGCGCATATACCCTCCCCCACACGCGGCCGCACGCGCCGTGAGGTGGAAGGCGACGGCAGGTGCCAATCGGGGTGCTATTACAAGCCGACCAGGATCGTACCCAGGACGTACACCGTGCCGACCACCAGGATGGCGCCAGCAAATGCCAAGTAGTATCTGGCGCCGTGGCGCGGAGGATCCGAATGAAAATGGTGAACAACCGATTTCATTTTGTATTGGAGGACTGAACCCGCCTCCGCCTGTGCCGTAACGGCACGGCGGATGGCGGCGAAACGCTGATCAAGCTCAGCCGCGTGGCGATGCGGGCACCGCCTCCATTCGTCGCTCGAAATGCATGTACGCGTCAGCGGCCACCAGCCCAAACAGGGCGTGCGCGAACAGGCTTTCCCAGCCGCGGGCTTCGTCGAACCAGTTGAAATAACGCCCGAACACGTAGAAGTTGACGAAGTACGCTACCAGGCCAAATACGATGCCGACCGCCGACGCCATGACAAAGCTCGAGTCGAAGCGGAACGACGACACAATCATCGCCAGAACCCCCGCCATGACGATCGACAGCCCAAAGTGCACGATGCCGGCCGCCAGTACGATCGTCCAGCTGAAGCCATCGGCAGATGCCAGCGCCTCGCGTCCCAGCATCAGCGCGGCCACCATTTTGACGGTGCCCCACGCGCCCTGGTAGAGCACGAAGCGGGCCGTCAGCAGTTCCAGCACCATGTACATCGCACCGGCGATGAGCCCGGCAATCACCACGGCGCGCCAGTCCGGCATGCGGCGAACATAGTGATGTGATTCCAGGTGGAGTTCCATACTGCCTCCTTTTGCCCAGTGGGCAGGTAAGACCGATGACGACGGCCTTCCTGATAGTTTTAGCCCATCAATCACAAATACCAAGCGATTCAAAAGCCACGCCCGACCAGCGCCCGGACGCCAGTCGTTGCGGCAACGCAGCATCCCGGAAGCCCGCGCCCCGAACCGGTTCCGAGCCACCGTGCTGCGCCTGCGATGTGGTACAATCCCGCGTCAGTTCGGGGTATCTGAGCATGCCCTGTAACCGGGTCCACGCCGCCAGGCGTCTGGAAAAACCGCCCCCGCCCCGCATCTTCGGGAAGTTGGGACCGTCCCAGGCCCGGAAACACCTTGCCCGCCTGTCCCGCGACGCTAACGGCTGCAACGACAAGAGTGGCCGTCACTGGCAAGGCAATCGTCTGGGTTTTCCGCGCCCCTCCGCGATTTTCCTGACCTGGCTCTCCGGGCCCCGTCAGCTTGCCACCCGATACGGTCCGCGCGGCCGCCGCAAGTGCGGCGAAACTTGTGAGCGTGCGCTGCCGAGGCGCTCACAGGATTCACTAACTCATGCAGCCCCAAAAGGCTGCCGCAAAGGAAAACAGATTGGCTAAGGAAGAACTCATTGAATTTGGCGGCGTGGTGTCGGAAGCCCTGCCCGACAACCGTTATCGCGTCACGCTGGAAAACGGCGTGGAAATCTGGGCATACGCCTCGGGCAAAATGCAGAAGCACCGCATCCGCATTTTGGCCGGCGATCGCGTAACCCTGGAAATGTCGCCCTACGACCTGACCAAGGGCCGCATCAATTTCCGCCACAAATCCTGAGTTTGCGCCGACCCGGACGGACGCCGCTGTCACGCGGCTGACACCGCCCTCGCCGACACTAGCGGGCTGCCTACGGGCAGCCCGCTTTGTTTTTGCCACGAGCTCGGCTTGCACGGGGCAGTTCGCTTCACCATACTCAAAGCATCACGATCCCCTGCCCTGACATGAACCTGATTCTGTGGCGCCACGCCGAAGCCGAGGATCTGCCCGCCGCGCTGAGCCTGTCGCGCAGCGCGGACCTGCAGCGCCCACTGACACGGCGAGGCCGCAAACAGGCCGAAGCATCCGCGGCATGGCTACGCGCACATCTGCCCGCCGATCGGCGCGTCATCTGCAGCCCCGCGCTGCGCACGCGGGAAACCGCCGCGGCACTAACCGGCGAGCCGGAAATCATGCCTGACCTGGCCCCCGGCGCCGACGCCAGCACAGTGCTCGCGGCCATCGACTGGCCGCAAGGCCACGACAACACGGTGGTCGTCGGTCATCAGCCATGGATCGGCCTGATCGCCAGCCTGCTGCTGGCCGGCCAGGAAATGAACTGGAGCGTGAAGAAAAGCGGTATCTGGTGGCTAAGCGGCCGTACGCGCGAAAGCGAAGCCCAGGTGGTGCTGCGCGCCGTCATCAATCCCGACCTGCTTTAAGCCCCACGCCCGCGGCTTCCCTGTCGCGGCAGAACGTCAACGCCAGCATCAGCAACACCAGCCACCGCCGTCGGATGCCACAAATGGCACCCGAATGCCCGCGCATCTTTCGGAAAGCGGTGATCGCCGCGCCTGCGGCCAGCCAGTGAGCGTCAGTCACGCACGCCGGCCATCGCCAGAACTCTGCGTCACGGAAGCGTCATCACTGGTTCACGGCACTGTCACTCGGCCTCTCTACATTGTTTCGAAGCCGTTTCGTCACCGAAAGGACACACTGATGCGCGATCTCCCGACGCCTACCCAGCCGCTTTTCGACTCCTTGCCCACTGGCCTGACTGGCCAGTCGGCGCGGAGGCGTCTTCCTCGTCAGCCAACGCAACGTCAAAACGATACACAAGCTGCAGCGCCTGCTTTCAGTGTGGCGTGGGCACGTCACCAGGATGAAGTAGCCGAGGCCCAGCGCCTGCGCTACAAGGTCTTCGCGGAGGAAATGGGCGCCCGCCTGCAATCCTCGGCAGCGGAAACCGATGTGGACATGTTCGACGCCTACTGCGACCACCTGATCGTGCGCGACCAGGAAACGCTAAAGGTGGTTGGCACCTACCGCGTACTGCCGCCGCACCAGGCAAAGCGCATCGGCTGCCTCTATGCCGAATCCGAATTCGACCTCGTCCGCCTGGCGCACCTGCGCCCCAAGATGCTGGAACTGGGCCGCTCCTGCGTGCACCGCGACTACCGCTCGGGCAGCGTGATCATGGCCCTGTGGGGCGGTCTGGGCGAATACCTGCAGCGCTACAACCTGGAATCGATGCTGGGTTGCGCCAGCGTGCCGATGAGCGACGGCGGCCACTATGCAGCCAGCCTGTACCGCTTGTTTGCCGAAAAGGCGCTGGCCCCGATCGAATACCATGCCTTCCCGCGCGTGCCGCTGCCCGTGGACGACCTGAATCAGACGCTGGACGTGGAACCGCCCGCACTGATCAAGGGCTACCTCCGCCTCGGCGCCAGGATCTGCGGCCTGCCGGCCTGGGATCCTGACTTCAATGTGGCGGACTTCCTGACACTGCTGCGCGTGAGCGACATGAACCCGCGCTATGCCCGCCACTTCCTGGGCCTGAATCGCGACTGATCTCCGACTGATTCCCGGTCGAGGCGCTGCGTCGAGCGGCATCAAAAACAAAACGGCGACCTCGGTATCGGGGTCGCCGTTTTGCTTCTGCCCGCACGTCGGGCCGCTCGGCTCAGACGTACACGACCTTGTAGCGCTTGCCGATGCGCTCCCATTCATCGGCCTCCTGCGCGAGGCTGTACTCGACGAGCGGATTGGCATCGATCCACGTCTTCGGCAGCCGCACCTCAAAGCCTTCGTCGAGCGCATCGGAGCGCTGTCTCACGCGAATATCGGGCAGCTTGACGTCGGCACGGCGGCGGCACAGCACAAAGGCCAGCCGCAGGCTGAACAGCATCCGCCAGTCGACGAACTTGCCGCTGCCGGACAGCTTGCCAAGCTTGCCCGCGTGCCCCAGCAACAGCGTGGCCAGCCGGGCCTGATCGGTCTTTGAGAATCCCGGCATATCCGCGTGCGTCGAGATGTACGCCGAATGCTTGTGGTAGCCGCTGTGCGAGATCGACATGCCGATCTCATGCAGGCTGGCAGCCCAGCCCAGCAGCGCCAGGTTGTCGTCGCGGCGCTCGTTGGGCGGCGGATCGGGGAACTGCGCCAGCAACTCGCGCGCGGCGGCCCCTACCCGGCCGGCCTGCGCGCGGTCGACCGCATAGCGGCGCATGAACTGGTCGACCGTCACCGTGCGCATGTCCTCGTGATGGCTACGTCCCAGCAGGTCGTATAGCACCCCGAGGCGCAGCGCGCCGTCGGTGACGTCCATGCGATCGATGTCGAGCTCGGCGAAGACACCGAGCATGATCGACAGGCCGCCGGGCAGCACCGGAATCCGGTCAGCCTTGAGCCCGGTCAGCTTCACGCGATTGGTGTTCTCCGCCTTGACGAGGGCGCGCTTCAGGCGCTCCAGCCCTTCGCGCGTGATGCCGTGCTCGGCCGGGTTATCGTTCATGCCGTTGAGCTCGATCAGCTCGGCCAGCGCGCGCGCCGTGCCCGACGAGCCCACCGCCTGCTGCCAGCCCGCAGCGCGGTACTGGCGCACCAGCACCTGGATTTCGCGGCGTGCGGCCAGTTCAGCCTGCTTCATCGCGTATTCGTCGACATTGCCGCTCGGGAAGAACTGGCGGCTGTGCGACACGCATCCGATATACAGGCTCTCCATCAGCTTGGACTGATAGCCGCTGCCGATGATGAACTCGGTGGAACCGCCACCAATATCGACCACGAGGCGATTGCCCTGGCAGGCCGGCGCATCATGCGAGGCCCCCAGGTAGATCAGCCGCGCCTCTTCACGCCCGGCGATCACTTCGATCGGGAACCCCAGCGCGTTCTCGGCCTCGATCAGGAATTCGGAAGCATTCTTGGCCACGCGCAGCGTATTGGTGGCCACGGCGCGCACATGCTCGGGGGCGAAGTCGCGCAGGCGGTCGCCAAACCGGCGTAGTGCGTCGATGCCGCGCCGGCGTGCGGGCTGGTCCAGGTACTTGTCCGGCGTCAGGCCGGCAGCCAGCCGCACAGGCTCGCGCAGGGCATCCACCTGGAAGATCTGGCTGGCAGGGCCGGAAGCCGTGGGGGTCTCGTCCACCCGCCCGATCATCAGGCGGAAGCTGTTGGAGCCCATGTCGACGGCGGCCAGCAAGCGGGGAGTTTGTGTCATTGCGTCTGAATTGCGCGGGTTCGGCCCAAAGAGCACCAAACCCGAAAGATTATGTCCTTGTCATGTCTGCATCATGACAAAATCAAAGTGTCATCAAACTGACACGATTCTATGAAAAAGTCGCCACATTACCAAAATGAGGTCTTATACATGTCGACGACGCCGCCCGGCACGCTGCTGAACCGCGAGCTGGGCATTCTGGAATTCAATGCGCGCGTGCTCGCGCAGGCCGCCGACCCGAATGTACCGCTGCTGGAAAGGCTGAAGTTCATCTGCATCGTGTCCAGCAATCTGGACGAGTTTTTCGAGATCCGGATGGCCGGCCTGAAGGAGCAGATGCGGGACAACGCGTCGGGCCTCACGCCCGACGGCCTCTCCTTCCTGCAGGCCTACCAGCTTGTCACCGAGCGTACCCAGCGGCTGGTTGCCTCGCAGTATGACATGCTGCAGAACGTGATTTTCCCCGCGCTGGAAAAAGACGGGGTGTTCTTCCACCTGACCAGCACGTGGACCGACGCCCAGCGCGAATGGGCGCGCGACTTCTTCGTGCGCGAACTGGGCCCGGTGCTGACGCCGATTGCGCTGGACCCGGCGCATCCCTTCCCGCGCGTCCTCAACAAGAGCCTGAACTTCGTGGTGGAGCTGTCCGGCAAGGACGCCTTCGGACGCGATGCCGACCTCGCCATCGTGCAGGCCCCGCGTGCGCTGCCGCGCGTGGTGCGCATGCCGGAAAAGCTGTCCGGCTACCCCTACGGCTTCGTGATGTTGTCGTCCTTCATGCAGGCATTCGTGCATGAGCTGTTCCCGGCGATCGAAGTGCAAGGCTGCTACCAGTTCCGCGTGACGCGCAACTCGGACCTGTTCGTGTCCGAAGACGACATCACCGATCTGCGCGAAGCGCTGCAGGGCGAACTTCCCGCGCGGCACTTTGGCGATACGGTGCGGCTGGAAGTCTCCTCGGACACCCCGAACGCGCTGGCGCGCCGCCTGTTGCTGGAGTCCGGCCTGACGGAACAGGATCTCTACCGCGTCAGCGGCCCGGTGAACCTGGTGCGCCTGATGCAGATTCCCGATCTGGTCGACCGCCCCGCCCTCAAGTACCCGCCGCATGTGCCGGCGGCGATGAAGGCGTTCTCGCCGGGCATCGGCATGTTCGACGTGATCCGCCAGCAGGACGTGCTGATGCACCATCCGTACGAGAGCTTTACTTCCGTGCTGGACCTGCTGCAACTGGCCGCCGCCGACCCCAACGTGGTGGCCATCAAGCAGACCGTGTACCGCACCGGCAATGAGTCGCTGGTCATGGAAGCGCTGATGACCGCCGCCCGCAACGGCAAGGAAGTCACGGTGGTGGTGGAGCTGCTGGCGCGTTTCGACGAGGAAACCAACATCAACTGGGCGGAACGCCTGGAATCGGCCGGCGCCCACGTCGTCTACGGTGTGGTGGGTCACAAGTGCCACGCCAAGATGCTGCTGATCGTGCGCCGCGAAGCCGCCACGCCGAAGGCCAAGCACGTCTCGCTGCGCCGTTACGCCCACCTGGGCACCGGCAACTACCATCCGCGCACGGCACGGCTGTACACGGACTTCGGCTTGCTGACCACCAACGAGAAGATCTGCGAAGACGTACATCACGTGTTCCAGCTGCTGACGGGAACCGCAGGCACGATCCGGCTGAATCACCTGTGGCAGTCGCCGTTCACGATGCACAGCAACCTTGTCGAGCATATCCGCGCGGAGGCTCGCAACGCGCGCGCCGGCAAGTCCGCGCGGATCATCGCCAAGATGAATGCGTTGCTGGAGCCGTCGATCATCGACGAGCTCTACAAGGCGTCACGCGCCGGCGTGAAAATCGAACTGATCGTACGGGGCGTCTGCGCGTTGCGTCCCGGGGTACCGGGGATGTCGGAAAACATCTCCGTGCGCTCGATTGTCGGCCGCTTCCTGGAACACCATCGCGTCTACTACTTCCGCGCCGGTGGCGAGGATGTGGTCTACCTGTCCAGCGCGGACTGGATGGATCGCAACCTGTTCCGTCGCGTGGAGGTGGCCTTCCCGGTGCTGGACCGGGTGCTCAAGGCGCGCGTGATCAAGGAAAGCCTGCAGATACATCTGCGCGACAACGCGTCCGCATGGATCATGCAGCCGGACGGCAACTACGTGCGCAAGCTCTCGCGGGCCAAGGAACAGCACGTGAGCCAGCTGGAATTGCTGGCGATGTTCGGCGGCTGAGCCGGTAACGGCAACCCAAAACGAAAACGGCCCGTCGGGGCCGTTTTTTCTTCCTTGCATCGCCGTTGTACTCAGGCGGCGTGCCGCGTGCGATCCGGATAGTTCGGCGCCACGTCCGGCTCATACCCGCTGCGGTCCGTCGGGAAGATGATGCGAAACGTGCTGCCTCGTCCGACTTCGCTGGTCACGCGCATGTCCGCATGGTGACGGGACAGCACATGCTTGACGATGGCCAGCCCGAGCCCCGTGCCGCCCGTGTCGCGCGAACGGCTGCGATCCACGCGATAGAACCGCTCGGTCAGCCGCGGAATATGCTCGGGCGCAATGCCCAATCCCGTATCGCTCACCGAGAACACCGAATGCCCGTCGGTGTAGGTCAGGCGGATCGCGATCCGCCCGCCGTCCGGCGTGTAGCGCACCGCGTTGGAAACCAGGTTGCCCAGCGCCGAGAGCAGTTCGCTTTCGGCGCCACGCAGGACCACGCTCGCGTCGATCTCCGCCTGGATCTGGTGCCGATCCTGCGACAGCGCCTCGGCATCGTGCACCAGGTGCGCGGCCAGCGCCCCCACGTTCACGCGCTCCAGCGGAGGCGGCTGGACATCCGACTCCAGCTTGGCCAGCGCCAGCAGGTCTTCCACGATCCGCTGCATGCGCATCGACTGCACCAGCATCATGTCGACGTAGCGCTTGCGGTCATCCTCGGTTACGGGCAGGTCCCGCACCGTCTCCAGGAAACCGGTCAGCACGGTCAGCGGCGTCTTCAGTTCGTGCGACACATTGGCCACGAAATCGCGCCGCATGGCTTCGGTGCTTTCCACCTTGGTGATGTCCTGCGTCAGCACGAGCTTGCGGTTCTCGCCATAGGGAAGGATCTGCACCGAGGTGATGCTGCGCTTGTGCTCGCCCATATCGCGCATGATCAGCGGCTCGTCATAGCGCTCGCGCGTCAGGTAGTTGACGAATTCGGGGCGGCGGATCAGGTGCGTGATGCGCTGGCGCACGTCGCGCCGGGCGTTCAGGCCAAAATGCTGCTCCGCCACGCCATTGCACCACTCGATCTGGTCGGCATCGTCGAGCATCAGCACGCCGTAGGGCGACGCCTGGATGGCCTGGATAAAGCGCGTGTGCTGTTGCTCCACCTGCAACACCTGCGTGCGCCAGCGCTTGACCAGCCGGTGCAGGCGGTAATAGACCTCGCCCCACAGGCCGAGCGCGCTGGGAATCGCGCCATAGGCAGGTGCATCGAGCACCTTCCACAGCCGGTTGATCTGGAACAGGTAGTAGCCCAGCAGCAGGAACAGCGAGACGCAGAGGAACAGCAGGCCGGAAATGGGGCCGGCCGTGACGTACAAGCTGGCACCGATGATGGCCAGGCAGACAAGAATGGCCGCGGATCGGGCCCAGATGACATTCATGCGAGGGAAGAGGATTCAGGCGGGCGGCCAGGCCGCGGGCGCGTTGCGTCGGAGTGTGCCACGAATTCACGTCGTTCTGCGCGCGGATCTGTGGACCGATCCGCACATGGATCTGCGCATCGATCCGCGCATCGAGCCGCGAGCCGCCAGCGCTCGCCATGCCAGTCCGCCGGCGCGGCCCCTCTGTATCCGCGCCCGGCGAACGACCGTTCAGTGGCTCGACCCGCGGGCCAGGCGATAACCGCTGCCACGGACCGTTTCGATCATGTTGCTGTATCCGCCCGGCATCAGCGCGGCACGCAGGCGCTTGATGTGGACGTCCACGGTGCGCTCTTCCACGAAAACGTGGTCGCCCCACACCTGATCGAGCAATTGTGACCGGCTATGCACGCGCTCCGGATGCGTCATCAGGAAGTGCAGCAGGCGGAACTCGGTCGGGCCCAGGTCCAGCTTGATCGGCCCGCCCTCATCCTGCCCCGTCACGCGATGCGTGGCCGGGTCCAGCCGCAGGCCGTTGATGGCCACCACGTCGTCCGTCAGCTGCGGTGCCCGGCGGCGCAAGACGGCCTTGATGCGAGCCAGCAGCTCCTTGGGCGAGAACGGCTTGGTCACGTAGTCGTCCGCACCGGCCTCCAGTCCCATCACCTTGTCCTGCTCCTCGCTGCGAGCGGTGAGCATGATGATCGGAATCTGCTTGGTGCGGTCGTTGGTACGCAGTTCCTTGGCGAAGGTCGCGCCCGACTTGCCCGGGAGCATCCAGTCCAGCAGGACAAGGTCGGGCAGCACGTCGCTCATCAGCGACAGCGCCTGCTCGGCGTTATAGGCCCGGATCGGATAGTGCCCCGCGTGCTGCAGGTTGACGGCAATCAGCTCAGCGATCGCCGGTTCGTCTTCGACAACGAGAATACTGCTTGGCATGTATGTTTTCTCCGCTCTTCAGTCCCTGGGCTTTTCAGCTCAGCGCTTCGCGCTCCATATCTTCGCGCGAGGCATGACGGACGTCCCTGCCCTTTACGATATAGATGATGAATTCTGCAATATTCTTGGCATGATCGCCGATCCGCTCGATGGCCTTGGCGATAAACAGGAAGTCCAGCGCCACCGAAATCGTGCGCGGATCTTCCATCATGTAGGTGATCAGCTTGCGCACGAAGGCCCGGAATTCGTCGTCGATGGCCTTGTCGTCCTTGACGATCCGCGCGGCCGCCACGGTATCCAGGCGGGCAAACGCATCCAGCGCCTGACGCAGCAGCGTGATGGCCATCTCGCCCGACAGCTTCACCTCGGAATAATTGATGTTATGGGCCGCCGCATCTTCCATGATGTGCTTGGTCCGCTTGGCCACCTTCTCGGCTTCGTCGCCAGCGCGCTCCAGGTTGGTGATCGTCTTGGAGATCGCCATCACCAGGCGCAGGTCGCGCGCGGTCGGCTGGCGGCGGGCGATGATGTTGCCGCAGTCCGCGTCGATCTCGAGCTCCAGCGCGTTGAGCTGTTGTTCGCGGGTAATGACCTGGTCGGCCAGGTCGGCGTCGAAGTCGGCCAGCGCGCGCATGGCCAGCTCGATCTGCGATTCCACCAGGCCGCCCATCTGCAGCAGCTTGGTGTTGATCGCGTTGAGGTCGGCGTCGAACTGGGTCGACAGGTGCTTGTCAGTCATGGTGTTCTCCTGGCCGCTATTCGTATGCTAGGCGTGGAAGGTCGAGTCCTGCAATTCAGCCGAAGCGGCCGGTAATGTAATCCTCAGTTTCCTTGCGATGCGGCTTGATGAAGATCTTTTCGGTCTCGCCGAATTCGATCAGTTCGCCCAGGTACATGTACGCCGTGTAGTCCGAGCAGCGCGCGGCCTGCTGCATGTTGTGGGTCACGATGACCACCGTGTACTCGTCCTTCAGTTCGGCGATCAGTTCCTCGATGCGGCCCGTGGAAATCGGGTCCAGCGCGGAGCACGGCTCGTCCAGCAGCAGCACTTCCGGACGGATCGCGATGCCGCGCGCGATGCACAGACGCTGCTGCTGCCCGCCGGACAGGCCATAGCCAGACTGGTGCAGCTTGTCCTTGGCCTCATTCCACAGCGCGGCCTTGGACAGCGCCCATTCCACGCGGTCGTCCATTTCGGAGCGCGACAGCTTCTCGAACAGCCGCACGCCGAAGGCGATGTTGTCGTAGATCGACATCGGGAACGGCGTCGGCTTCTGGAACACCATGCCCACCTTGGCGCGCAACAGCGAGATGTCCTGCTTGCTGGTCAGCAGGTTTTCGCCGTCCATGTTGATCTCGCCCTCGGCGCGTTGCTCCGGGTACAGCGCATACATCTTGTTGAAGGTGCGCAGCAGCGTGGACTTGCCGCAGCCGGACGGGCCGATGAACGCGGTCACCTTGCGGTCCGGAATCGACATGTTGACGTTCTTCAGCGCGTGGAACTGGCTGTAGTAGAAATTCAGGTTCCGCACGTCGATCTTGGCGCGCACAGTATCGGGAATGTCGATGACGGTAGAAGTCATGCTCATGTCTCGCTTGAATTCGATGGTTCGGGCACGTGGCGCCGGTTATTTCTTGAACAGCATGCGCGCCGCGATATTCAGCGCGAGCACACCGACGGTAATCAGGAACACCCCGGCCCAGGCCAGTTGCTGCCATTCGGTGAACGGGCTCATGGCGAAGCGGAAAATCGTCACCGGCAGGTTGGCCATCGGCTTGTTCAGGTCGCTGCTCCAGAACTGATTGGACAGCGCGGTGAACAGCAGCGGCGCGGTCTCGCCCGCGATGCGGGCCACGGCCAGCAGCACGCCGGTCACGATGCCCGCATACGACGACTTGACCGTGATCGACAACACCATCTTCCACTTGGGCGTGCCAAGGGCCACCGCGGCCTCACGCAGCGCGTTCGGCACCAGTTGCAGCATGTTCTCCGTGGTGCGGACCACGATGGGGACCTGCAGCAGCGCCAGCGCGCACACACCGGCCCAGCCCGAGAAGTGGCCCATGCGGGTCACCACCAGCGCGTAGACAAACAGGCCGATCACGATGGACGGCGCCGAGAGCAGGATGTCGTTGATAAAGCGGATCAGGCTGGCCAGCGGCGATTTCTGGCCATACTCGGCCAGGTAGATGCCCGCCAGGATGCCCAGCGGCGTGCCGAGCAGCGTGGCCATGCCGACCATCACGAAGCTGCCGAAGATGGCGTTGGCCAGCCCCCCGCCGGCCGTGTTCGGCGCCGGGGTCATCTGGGTGAACAAGTCGAGCGACAGCCCGCCCACGCCCAGCGAGATGGTGGTCCACAAGATCCACGCGAGCCAGAACAGGCCAAAACCCATCGCCGCGAGCGATGCGGTCAGCGCGTACAGGTTCATCCGGCGGCGCGAGCCCTGCAGGCGGGCGCGCACGGCGTCCGCATCGGGACGAACGGCGGGGATGGCGGAAGTCGACACGACGGCTTGGCTGGCTTGGTTCATTTGCCACCCTCATTCTTGGCGAGTCGCAGCAGCAGGAGCTTGGACAGCGCCAGCACCACGAACGTAATCACGAACAGGATCAGGCCCAGCTCCATCAGCGCGGCGGTATGCAGCCCGGCGCCGGCTTCGGCGAATTCGTTGGCCAATGCCGAGGTGATGCTGTTGCCCGGCGAAAACAGCGAGACGCTATCCAGCAGGTTGGTGTTGCCGATCACGAAGGTGACGGCCATGGTCTCGCCAAGCGCGCGGCCCAGACCCAGCATCACGCCACCGATGACGCCCGCGCGGGTGAACGGCAGCACGACGTTCCACATCACTTCCCACGTGGTGCAGCCGATGCCGTAGGCCGACTCCTTCAGCAGCACCGGCGTGACTTCAAACACATCGCGCATCACCGAGGCGATGTACGGAATGATCATGATGGCCAGGATGACGCCGGCACAGAGCAGGCCAATGCCCAAGGGGGCGCCCTGGAACAGTTTGCCGATCACGGGCACCTGGCCCACGGTGGCAGCCAGCGGCTTCTGGAAGTATTCGCCGAAGATTGGCGAGAACACGAGCAGGCCCCACATGCCGTACACGATGGACGGCACGGCGGCGAGCAGCTCGATGGCGGTGCCAAGCGGCCGGCGCAGCCATGCTGGCGACAGCTCGGTGAGAAACAGTGCGATGCCGAAGCTGACCGGCACGGCGATGATCAGGGCGATCAGCGAAGTCACCAGCGTGCCGTAGATCGGCACGAGTGCGCCGTAGACGTCGGCGGGCGGATCCCACTGGGCCTCCCAAAGGAAGGCGATGCCGAACTGCTTGATTGACGGCCATGCGGTGATGGCCAGGGAAACGATGATGCCGCCCAGCAGCAGCAGCGTGACGATGGCGGCGCCGCGGGTCAGGCCGCCGAACAGGATGTCGCCGGTGCGGCTGGGAGGCCGGACTGCGGGAAGATCGGACGTAGTCGCCATGGTGGGGAAATCGAGTGCGTGGATGGATTCGGCGCGGATCGCCAGGGGCCTGGCGCGACGGCGGACCGGCCGGTCCGGCAGCCCCTGCAGCTTGCTGGCCGCGGGGGCTGCCTTGTCACGCGACCGCCGGGGCCACGTGACGGGGCATGTCAGGCAATCAGTACAGCGACTTGCCCGAAGCGTCCTTGACGCTGCTCTTCCAGGTCGTGCGGATCTGGTTCACGACCGACTCCGGCAGCGGCACGTAATCCAGGTCAGAAGCCATCGTACCGCCGCTCTTGTAGGCCCAGTCAAAGAACTTCATCACTTCGGCGCCTTGAGCCGGCTTCTCCTGGCTCTTGTGCAGCAGGATGAACGTGGCACCGGCGATCGGCCATGCCGTCTTGCCCGACTGGTTGGTCAGGATCTGGTAGTAGGTCTTGCTCCAGTCAGCACCTGCGGCGGCGGCCTTGAAGGCATCGTCACCCGGCTGCACCACTTCACCCGACGCGTTCTTCATGTTCAGGTGGGTCATCTTGTTCTGCTTGGCGTAGGCGTACTCGACGTAGCCAATGGCGCCGTTCAGGCGCTGCACGAAAGCGGCCACGCCTTCGTTACCCTTGCCGCCCGTGCCGCCACCCGGCCAGTTCACCGTGGTGCCCTCGCCCACCGAGCTCTTCCAGTCCGGGCTCACCTTCGACAGGTAGTTGGTGAAGATGAAGGTCGTGCCCGAGCCATCGGCGCGGCGTACCGGCAGGATGTCCTGGTTCGGCAGCTTGGCCTTCGGGTTCAGGGCCTTGATCGCGGGATCGTCCCACTTCTTGATCTTGCCCAGGTAGATGTTTGCCAGCACTTCGCCGGTGATCGTCAGCTCGCCCGGCTTCACGCCTTGCAGGTTGATCACGGGCACCACGCCACCGATGACGGTCGGGAATTGAACCAGGCCTTGCTTGGCCAGTTCGTCGTCCTTCAGCGGGGCGTCGGAAGCGCCGAAATCGACCGTCTTGGCGCCAATTTGCTTGATGCCGCCCGACGAGCCGATGGATTGATAGTTGACCTTGTTACCCGTTGCTTTTTGATAGGCGTCAGCCCATTTGGAATACACGGGCGCCGGGAAAGAGGCGCCAGCACCGGTAATTTCCGCCGCGAACGCAGTACCCGCTACGACCATCGAAACGATGCCTGCCACGGCAGTCTTGACCAGCTTCATATGTCCTCCAGAGAACATGGTTGGGAATGACAAATTTTTGACAAGTCGAACTTTAGGCCCTCTGTATGACAGTTCCGTGACATCCCCGAATCTTCTTCGAACATCCCGCCAGCCCGCCCTGATCCACGCTGCCGTCACACCGTCGCCGTCTCCCCGTGATCTGCCCGCCACCTGCCTTGTCGGCTTGAAAACATGGCGGTTAATTGCCAAATAGCGATAAAAAACGCCACGGCGGGTAGCCGTGGCGTCATGAGGCGTTGGTGCCTTGGGTAGGGACTGGCCGGAATCAGGTGCGCAATGCGTCCGCCAGCGTCTGCGCCGCGCGTTCGGCGGTTTCCACCTGCTCCGCCTCGACCATCACGCGCACCACAGGCTCAGTGCCGGAGGCACGGATCAGCACACGGCCGCGACCTTCCAGCTCTGGCTCCACGCGCGCACGGGCCGCTTGCAGACCGGCATGGGTCTGCCAGTCGAAGCCCTTCTCCACACGTACGTTGATCAGCGTTTGCGGGAACAGGCGCACGCCTTCCAGCAGTTGTGCCAGCGTCTTGCCGCTGCGACGCAGTGCCGCCAGCACCTGCAGTGCGGACACGATGCCGTCGCCGGTGGTGTGCCGGTCCAGGCAGAGCAAGTGGCCGGAGCCCTCGCCGCCCAGCATCCACTTGTTCTTGTTCAGCTCTTCCAGCACGTAGCGGTCGCCCACCTTGGCGCGCACGAAGGAGACGCCCAGGCGCTTGAGCGCCAGCTCCACGGCCATGTTCGTCATCAGCGTGCCGACAGCGCCTTCGACCTTCTGGCCGGCCGCCTGGCGGTCCCGGACGATCAGGTACAGCAGTTCGTCACCGTTGTAGAGACGACCATCGGCATCCACCACTTGCAGGCGGTCCGCATCGCCGTCGAAGGCCAGGCCCAGGTCGGCGCCGTGGGCCTTGACGGCCTCGATCAGCTTGTCCGGTGCCGTGGCGCCGTAACCCGCGTTGATGTTGCGGCCATCGGGCTGGTTGCCGATGGCAATGACCTCGGCGCCGAGTTCGTGGAACACGTGCGGGGCAATGTGGTACGCGGCCCCATTGGCGCAATCCACCACCAGCTTCAGGCCATGCAGGTCCTGCTCATACGGGAACGTGCTCTTGCAGAACTCGATATAGCGGCCCGCGGCATCCTCGATCCGGCGCGCGCGGCCCAGGTCGTCGGAGCGCACACAGGCCATCGGCTCTTCCAGCTGCGCCTCGATCTTCTGCTCGACGTCATCCGGCAGCTTGTCGCCGGAGGCGGAGAAGAACTTGATGCCGTTGTCGTAGTACGGATTGTGGCTGGCGGAAATCACCACGCCTGCCGCCAGGCGCAACGCCCGGGTCAGGTAGGCAATGCCCGGCGTGGGCAACGGCCCGGTCAGCAGCACATTCACACCCGCCGCGGTAAAGCCGGCTTCCAGCGCAGCCTCCAGCATGTAACCGGAGATCCGCGTGTCCTTGCCGATCAATACCGTCGGCTTGCCTTGCGAGGTCTTCTGGCCCAGTGCCAGCACCTTGCCGGCCGCATAACCCAGCCGCATCACGAAGTCCGGCGTGATCGGCGCCTCGCCGACCCGACCCCGCACGCCATCTGTCCCGAAATACTTGCGTGTCATCTGTTCATTTCTCCCTATTGCCCTGTACCGGCAACTGATTCATGGCGAATCGCCCACCACGTCTTGAGGGCGTCCACTGTCTGTTCCACGTCGTGCACACGCACGATGAAAGCACCGCGCTCGGCCGCGCACACCGCCGCCGCCAGGCTGGCCGCCACGCGCTGTTGCGGTGGCTTGCCGCCAAGGATGGCGCCGAGGGTCGACTTGCGCGACAGCCCGGCCAGAATCGGCAGGCCATCGACAGCCAGCCGCGGCATCTGGCCGAGCAAGCGGAGATTATGATCCGGAGTCTTGCCAAAGCCAAAGCCTGGATCTAGCGAAATGCGTGCATCGTCCACGCCCGCTGCGCGCAGGACGGCTACCCGCTCGCGCAGGAATGCCTCCACTTCGGTCACCACATCCGTGTAGTGGGGGTCTTCCTGCATGGTTTGCGGGTCGCGCTGCATGTGCATCACGCACAGACCCGCCTGCCCCGCCGCCACGGCCTCGACGGCCCCCGGCATGCGGAAACCCCAGATATCGTTGATCAGATCCGCTCCGCCCGCCAGTGCCGCGCGCATGACCTCGGGCTTGTAGGTGTCGATGGACAGCGGCTTGCCGCAGCCTGCCAGCGCCTCCACGATTGGCATCACGCGTGCAAGCTCCTGGTCGAGTGGCAGCGCCGCAGATCCCGGGCGGCTCGATTCGCCACCAATGTCGATGATATCCACGCCCTCGGCCATCATCTGTTCCGCATGACGCAAGGCCGCGTCGCGGGTAGCGTGCTGGCCGCCATCGGAGAACGAATCGGGCGTCACGTTCAGGATGCCCATGACGAGCGGGCGGCGGTTACGGGCGAAGCGGTAGCGCCCGCACTGGAAATACTCGGTCGACAAGGTTCGTGTCCTGGAATGGAAAAAGCCGGTGCGCAGGGCACCGGCTTCGGAGGCTGTCAGGGACAGCCGGGGTCACACAGGTCAGGCCGTGGCAGGGGCGTTGGTCGGCGCCACCGGCGAACCGCCCGAAGGCGTGCTGCCACCACCGTTCGGGCCCGACACGCCGCGCGGCGGGCGCGGCGGCTTGCCGGCCATGATGTCGTTGACCTGCTCGGCGTCGATCGTTTCCCACTCCATCAGCGCGTTGGTCATCGCTTCGACCTTGTCGCGGTTCTCTTCCAGCAGGCGCTTGGCCAGCGCGTACTGCTCGTCGATGATGCGGCGGATCTCGGCATCGACCTTCTGCTGCGTGGCCTCCGACACCGTCTTCGACGACAGCTTGCCGAACATGCCGTCCTGCTCGGTGTCGACGTAGACCATGGCGCCCAGCGTATCGCTCATGCCGAAACGGGTCACCATGTCGCGGGCAATCTTGGTCGCACGCTCGAAGTCATTGGACGCACCGGTGCTCATGGCGTTGAGGAAGACCTCTTCCGCCGCCCGGCCGCCGAAGAGAATGGCAATCTCTTCAAGCATGTTGTCCTTGTACTTCGAATACTTGTCATGCTCCGGCAGCTGCCAGGTCACGCCCAGCGCCCAGCCGCGCGGCATGATCGTGACCTTGTGCACCGGGTCGGCCTTCGGCAGCAGCTTGGCCACCACCGCGTGACCGGACTCGTGGTAAGCCGTGGCCTTGCGCTCTTCCTCGCGCATGACCGTCGACTTGCGCTCCGGACCCATGTAGATCTTGTCCTTGGCGTCCTCGAAGTCCTGCATGTCGACCACGCGCTTGCTGCGGCGAGCGGCGAACAGCGCGGCTTCGTTGACCAGGTTCGCCAGGTCGGCACCCGAGAAACCCGGCGTACCGCGCGCGATGATCGATGCGTCCACGTCGTTGCCGATCGGCACCTTGCGCATATGGACCTTCAGGATCTGCTCGCGGCCGCGGATGTCCGGCAGGCCCACGTAGACCTGCCGGTCGAAACGGCCCGGACGCAGCAGCGCCTTGTCGAGCACGTCCGCACGGTTGGTCGCGGCGATCACGATGACGCCCGAGTTGGCCTCGAAGCCGTCCATCTCCACCAGCATCTGGTTCAGGGTCTGCTCGCGCTCGTCGTTGCCACCGCCCATGCCGGCGCCACGATGGCGGCCGACCGCGTCGATTTCGTCGATGAACACGATGCAGGGGGCCTGCTTCTTGGCATTCTCGAACATGTCGCGCACACGGGCCGCGCCCACGCCGACGAACATTTCCACGAAGTCAGAACCCGAGATGCTGAAAAACGGCACCTTGGCTTCGCCGGCGATGGCGCGCGCCAGCAGCGTCTTGCCGGTACCCGGGGGGCCCACCAGCAACACGCCGCGCGGGATGCGCCCGCCCAGCTTCTGGAATTTCTGCGGATCCTTGAGGAAGTCGACCAGCTCGACCACTTCTTCCTTGGATTCGTCGCAACCGGCGACGTCCTGGAAGGTGACGGCGTTCTGGTTCTCGTCGATCAGGCGTGCACGGGATTTGCCGAAGGAGAAGGCGCCGCCTTTCCCCCCGCCCTGCATCTGCCGCATCATGTAGAACCAGAAGACGATGATCAGGAGGGTCGGCCCGAGGTAGTACAGGGCCTGCACGAGCAGGTTGGGCTCGTCGTCGGCCTTGCCGGTCACCTGGACACCGTACTTCATCAGGTCGCCGACCATCCAGATGTCGCCCGGCGAAATGATGGTGTACTTGGCGCCCTCTTTCGGCGATACCACCAGGTTACGGCCCTGCACGTCGACGCGGCTCACCTTGCCGTTCTTGGCGTCATCCATGAACTGCGAATAGGTGACGCCGTCCTGGGCACGTGGTTTGTCGAACTGCTTGAAGACGGTAAACAACACCAGCGCGATCACGAGCCAGATTGCCGCCTTTTGAAACAGGTTGTTATTCAAGGCCGAACTCCTTTGCAATTGCCTTGCCAACGGATAGCTGCATTGCATTGTAATGCAGTGCCCGCCCCCGGGGTGAAACTCTGAATCTATGATGCCGATAGTGCCCGACCCGCCCCATTCGGGACAATCCGGGAAAAACCAGCCCAACGCAACATCAGTCCAGCGTTTTCAGGTATCGCCCAAGAATAAAGGTCTCTGAAGACTTGTCGCGTGACGCCTTGGGCTTGCGTTTGGCGACCACCTTGAACTGACGTTTGAACTTCTCCACGATCTGGCTGTAGCCGCTGCCGTGGAAACACTTTACCAGCAACGATCCCTCCGGCTTCAGATGGGCCTGGGCAAAGTCCAGCGCCAGGTCGCACAGATACTCGATCCGGGCCGAATCCGCCGAAGACACACCAGACAAATTGGGGGCCATATCGGAGATAACAAGGTCGATCCGGGACCCGCCCGAGGCCGCCAGCACAACTTCTTCCAACTGGCGGAATACTTCTTCCTCGCGGAAATCCCCCTGAATGAAAGTGACGTCGGCAACCGGCTCCATCGGCAGGAGATCGATCGCCACCACCGCGCCGTCGATCCGGCCGTCCCGGGCCCGTGGCGACGCCGCCAGCTTGTTGCGCGCATACTGGCTCCAGCTGCCGGGGGCGGCGCCCAGGTCAACGATGACCTGGCCGGGCTGGATCAGCTTGTCCTGCTCGTCGATTTCCTTGAGCTTGTAGGCCGCCCGGGCCCGATAGCCGTCGCGCTGGGCCATCTTCACATAAGGATCGTTGATATGGTCGTGCAGCCACGACTGGTTGAATTTGTTCTTGGCCATTCCAGAGATACGCCTTGTTGCGGGAGCCGCCCGGCCACGTTACGTGACCGCATGCAGTTTTTCTCCCTTTTTGCTGATCTTTGCCGCCTGCCGGCGATATTTTGGCGGATAATACGCGCCAATCCGCTTTTCGCCATCTCATGCCAGCACTCCAACTGATCCCCGCCCAACGCTCCGACCTGCGCTCGCGCGCCCACAGCCTGAATCCCGTGGTCATGATCGGTGCGGAAGGCCTGACTCCCGCTGTCCTGGCCGAGATCGATCGCAGCCTGGCGGCCCACGATCTCATCAAGATCCGTGTATTCGGCGACGAGCGTGACACGCGAATCGCCATCTACGAAGCCATTTGCGACGAGCTCGACGCCGCGCCGATCCAGCACATTGGCAAGCTGCTGGTGATCTGGCGTCCGGGTCCGGCCCGCCTGAAGGAAAACCAGCCCGAGGAGCTGGGCCGCATGGCCCCGCGCCGCCTGGGAGCCGGTGCCGCGCCGCGCACTGTCACGGTGCGCAAGCCCAGCGCCGCGCCGAATCGCCGGCCGACCCGCAAGCAGGTGACCGTGCTCGGCAATGAACGGGTGACCCAGGGCGGCAACGTCAAGCGCTCGCGCGCCCGTCCTGCCAGCCAAAAGAAGAAGGCACTGGGCTGATTCGGTCCCTGCTTTCACCAAAAACGCCCGCGTCAGCGGGCGTTTTCTATTCCGCAGCCTGAATTGCCTTGCCTGGATTGCTTGTTCCCCGCTGCTTATTCCCCGGCCGATCGCGGCGCGGCGGCGCGCCAGACCAGCACCAGGGCCAGCAGGCTGTGCAGCAGATAGATGACGCTCGACACGCCGTGCAGCATGCCGAACTGACCCTTGTAGGGCGATTCGGAAACGCCCACGTTCAGCGCCTGTGCCTTGACCTTCAGCCCCTCCATGAAAGGCTGCACGCCGAAGTAGCCGGCCAGCACGCACACCAGCATGGCCAGCACGATCCAGCGCAATACGCGATACCGCGCGGCACCCCGGCGGATCATCACGTTGCACAGCACCAGCTGCAATACCCCAACCGTCACGCCGAGGATTGCCTCGTAGCGGAACAGGTGGCCCGCGATCATGCCGGCAGTCTCGCGGCTGGGCAGCACGGCAAACAGCGTGGGGGCCACCATGTAGCCCACCGTCCACAAACTGCCGGCCCATACGACGGTCAGCAGCAGGAAAATGCGGTGGGGCAACGGCGGCAGATTTGAATAGGAAGACGAGAACACGCCTGGGCCGCCCGTCAGACGTAGCGGACGGTGATGACTTCGTATTCGCGCTCGCCGCCCGGGGCCAGCACGATGGCCACATCGCCCTCGAACTTGCCGATCAGCGCACGGGCGATCGGGGAACTCACGGAAATCTTGCCGCTGTCCAGATCGGCTTCATCGTCGCCAACGATCTGGTAACTCACGGGCTTGCCCGATTCCAGGTCTTCCAGGTCCACGGTGGCGCCAAAGACGATGCGGCCGTCGGTGTCCAGCTGGGTCGGGTCGATGATCTGGGCGGCCGACAGCTTCGACTCCACCTCGATGATGCGGCCTTCGATAAAGGCCTGCTTCTCCTTGGCGGCGTCGTACTCGGCGTTTTCCGACAGGTCGCCCTGGGCGCGCGCCTCGGAGATGGCATTGATCACCGCGGGACGTTCGACGGCCTTGAGGCGCTGCAGTTCTTCCTTCAGGAGCTCGGCGCCACGCTTGGTAATCGGAATGGTGCTCATTGTCTCGTTCAACAAAAAAATGAGCCGCAGCGGAGCTGGAGCCATGTCCCGGCAAGGCTGCCGGAAGCACTTCCGCTCAACCGCGGCTTTCGGATATGACCGGACGGCGCAATGGCCGTCCGATCGACGAATTCGACGTAGTGTAGGCGAAGAAGCCCGCCGGCATCAACCCGGCGGGCCTCACGAGGGACGTGTGCGCCCCTCGCGGCGCAGCATTTTCAGACGCTGTCAGGCCAGTTGCTTATGCAGGCTCTGCAGGTCATAGACCTCCAGGCTTTGCATGTGCTTCAGGCCCTCCACCGCGGCACGGGCGCCGGCGATGGTGGTGTAGTACGGCACCCGGGCGGCCAGCGCCGCGATCCGGATCGACCGCGAATCGGCAATCGCCGTACGGGTCTCGTCCACGGTCGTGAACACCAGCGCCAGCTCGCCATTCTTGATCATGTCCACGATGTGCGGACGGCCGTCCTTGACCTTGTTGACCACCCGGACAGGGATGCCGGCGGCCTCGATGGCCGACGCCGTGCCGCGCGTGGCGACGATCGGGTAGCCCAGGTCGTGCAGCATGCGGGCCACGCCAACGGCGCGCGGCTTGTCGCTATCCTTGACGGTAATCAGCACGGTGCCCTTCTCCGGCAGGCGCGATCCCGCAGCCAGCTGGCTCTTGAACAGTGCCTCGCCGAACACCTTGCCCACGCCCATCACTTCACCGGTCGAGCGCATTTCAGGTCCGAGGACCGGATCCACGCCGGGGAACTTGTTGAACGGGAACACGGCTTCCTTGACGCTGAAGTACGGCGGCACGACTTCTTCGCCGATGCCCTGCGAATCCAGCGACTGGCCGGCCATGCAGCGCGCGGCGATCTTGGCCAGCGACAGGCCCGTGGCCTTCGACACGTACGGCACGGTCCGCGACGCACGCGGGTTCACTTCCAGCACGTAGACGACGTCCTCGCCGTTGGTCTGCTGGATGGCGAACTGCACGTTCATCAGGCCCACCACGTTCAGCGCCTTGGCCATCGCGGCGGTCTGGCGCCGCAGTTCGTCCACGGTGGCCTGGGCCAGCGAGTACGGCGGGAGCGAGCAGGCGGAATCGCCCGAATGCACGCCAGCCTGCTCGATATGCTCCATCACGCCGCCGATGAACACGCGCTGGCCGTCGCACAGGGCGTCCACGTCGCACTCGATGGCATCGTTCAGGAAGCGGTCCAGCAGCACCGGGGAGTCGTTCGACACCTTCACGGCCTCGCGCATGTAGCGCTCGAGGTCGCGCGGCTCGTGCACGATTTCCATCGCGCGGCCACCCAGCACGTACGACGGGCGCACCACCAGCGGGTAGCCGATTTCCTCGGCCAGGCGCAGCGCTTCGTCCTCGGCACGCGCGGTGCGGTTGGGCGGCTGGCGCAGGCCCAGCTCCTGCAGCAGCTTCTGGAAGCGCTCGCGGTCTTCCGCGGCGTCGATCATGTCCGGGCTGGTGCCGATGATCGGCACGCCGTTGGCTTCCAGGTCCAGCGCCAGCTTCAGCGGGGTCTGGCCGCCGTATTGCACGATCACGCCAACCGGCTTTTCCTTGTCGACGATTTCCAGCACGTCTTCCAGCGTCAGCGGCTCGAAGTACAGGCGGTCCGAGGTGTCATAGTCGGTCGACACGGTTTCCGGGTTGCAGTTGACCATGATGGTCTCGTACCCGTCTTCGCGCAGCGCCAGCGCGGCGTGTACGCAGCAGTAGTCGAACTCGATGCCCTGGCCGATCCGGTTCGGGCCGCCGCCCAGCACCATGATCTTCTTGTTGGCGGTCGGCTCGGCCTCGCACTCGCCATGTTCGGCTTCATACGTGCCGTACATGTAGGCGGTGTTGGTCGCGAACTCGGCCGCGCAGGTGTCCACGCGCTTGTAGACCGGGCGCACGTTCTGGGCCACGCGCGCCTCGCGCACGGCCTTTGCATCGGTCTTCATCAGCCGGGCCAGGCGGCGGTCGGAGAAGCCCTTCTGCTTGAGCAGGCGCAACTCGGCCGACGACAGGCTGGCCAGCGTGCGGTTACGCACCAGGCCTTCGGTCTTGACGATGTCCTCGATCTGGGCCAGGAACCACGGATCGATATCGGTTTCGGCATGCACTTCTTCCAGCGACATGCCCAGGCGGAAGGCGTCGCCCACGTACCAGATACGGTCCGGGCCGGCCTCGCCGATTTCCTCGATCACCTCGTCGCGGTCGGAGGACTTCTCGTCCAGGCCGTCCACGCCGACTTCCAGACCGCGCAGGGCCTTCTGGAACGATTCCTGGAAGGTCCGGCCCATGGCCATCACTTCGCCCACGGACTTCATCTGCGTGGTCAGGTGGCTGTCGGCCTGCGGGAATTTCTCGAAGGCGAAACGCGGCACCTTGGTGACCACGTAGTCGATCGACGGCTCGAACGACGCCGGGGTCTGGCCGCCGGTGATCTCGTTCTTGAGCTCGTCCAGCGTGTAGCCCACGGCCAGCTTGGCGGCGACCTTGGCGATCGGGAAGCCGGTGGCCTTCGAGGCCAGCGCCGAAGACCGCGACACGCGCGGGTTCATTTCGATCACGATCATCCGGCCATCTTGCGGATTGATCGAGAACTGCACGTTCGAGCCGCCGGTGTCCACGCCGATCTCGCGCAGCACGGCCAGCGAGGCGTTACGCAGGATCTGGTATTCCTTGTCGGTCAGCGTCTGGGCCGGGGCCACGGTGATCGAGTCACCGGTGTGGATGCCCATCGGGTCCAGGTTTTCGATCGAGCAGATGATGATGCAGTTGTCCGCCTTGTCGCGGACCACTTCCATCTCGTATTCCTTCCAGCCGAGCAGCGACTCTTCGATCAGCAGCTCGCGCGTGGGCGACAGGTCCAGGCCGCGCTTGCAGATCTCTTCGAACTCTTCGCGGTTGTAGGCAATGCCGCCGCCGGAGCCGCCCAGCGTGAACGACGGGCGGATCACGATCGGGTAGCCGGTGGTGCCGGTGTCCTGGGCGATGCGCGATTGCACCGCCACGGCTTCATCCATCGAGTGGGCGATGCCGGACTTGGCCGAACCGAGACCGATCTTGGTCATCGCGTCCTTGAACTTCTGGCGGTCTTCGGCCTTGTCGATCGCTTCCGGCGACGCGCCGATCAGCTCCACCTTGTACTTGTCCAGCACGCCGTGGCGATGCAGGTCCAGCGCGCAGTTCAGCGCGGTCTGGCCGCCCATGGTCGGCAGGATCGCGTCCGGGCGTTCCTTCGCGATGATGCGCTCGACCACTTCCCAGGTGATGGGCTCGATGTAGGTCACGTCGGCCGTGTTCGGGTCCGTCATGATGGTCGCCGGGTTCGAGTTGACCAGGATGACCTTGTAACCCTCTTCGCGCAGGGCCTTGCAGGCCTGGGCGCCGGAGTAGTCGAATTCGCACGCCTGGCCGATGATGATGGGGCCCGCGCCGATGATCAGGATGCTTTTAATGTCTGTGCGTTTTGGCATTGCACGCTCTCTTTGGTGGCCGGCTCGCGAAGGTGTCGCGGGCCGCGCCGGATATCAGGATTTCGCCGCGCGTCAGTTCAGCGTGGCCGTGGCCAGCTTGGCACCGAAGCCGATGAACATGGCCCCCACGCCGCTCGCCATGCCCGCCGACAGGCGGCGGCGCCGGCGGAATGCCTCGGCCAGCCGGGCGCCCACGAAAATGATCGTGGTCAGGTAGGCAAAGCTGCAGATCTGGCAGACGATGCCCAGCGCGACGAAGGACAAGGCCGGGTAGCCGAACTGCGGGTCCACGAACTGGATGAAGAACGAGATGAAGAACAGGATCGCCTTGGGGTTCAGCAGGCTGATGACCAGTGCCTTGCGGAACGGATTCGCCGCGCGGTCCACCGGCGCGGCCTCCGTGGCCGGCGCATTTTCCCCGCGCGCAGCCCAGCTGCGCAGCGCACCGCGCAGCATCTGGAAGCCGATCCAGCCCAGGTACGCCGCACCGATGTACTTCACGACGTAGAACAGCGCCGGGCTGGCCTTGAGCAGCGACGCCACGCCCGCGGCCGACAGCACCATCAGGATGGCATCGCCCAGGAACACGCCGCACGCGCCCTTGTAGCCGGCGCGCACGCCGCGCTGGGCGGCCACCGACAACACATACATCGAGTTCGGCCCCGGCAGCAGCACGATGAAGATCGTGCCAAGCGCAAAGGTCCAGAAATCGGTGATGCCCAGGCTGGCATGCATGAAGGCGTTCATGGGGATTCCCTGCTCTCTCGTTGTTCAGGCCGCGGCTTACTGCCTGGCGTCCTTCATCAGCTTGATGAAGCGGTCGAACAGGTACGCCAGATCGTGCGGGCCGGGCGACGCTTCCGGGTGACCCTGGAAGCAGAACGCCGGCTTGTCGGTCAGCGCAAAACCCTGCAGCGAACCGTCGAACAGCGATGTGTGCGTGATGCGGACGTTGGACGGCAGCGTGTCGGCGTCCACGGCAAATCCGTGGTTCTGCGACGTGATCACCACGCGGCCATCATCCATGTCCTTGACCGGATGGTTGGCGCCGTGGTGGCCGAACTTCATCTTGAGCGTCTTGGCACCGACCGCCAGGCCCATGATCTGGTGGCCCAGGCAGATGCCGAACGTAGGAATGCCGCGCGCGATGAACTCGCGCGTGGCGGCGATCGCGTAGTCGCAGGGCTCGGGGTCGCCAGGGCCGTTCGACAGGAAGATGCCGTCCGGGTTGAGCGCGAAGGCGTCCGCGGCGCTGGCCTGGGCCGGCAGCACGGTGACCTTGCAGCCGCGCTCGGCCAGCATGCGCAGGATGTTGAACTTGACGCCGTAGTCATAGGCCACCACGTGGAACTGCGGCTTGTCCTGCGTGGCGTAGCCCTGACCGAGCTTCCATTCGGACTGCGTCCACTCGTACGGTTCCTTGACCGATACGACCTTGGCCAGGTCCATGCCGGCCAGGCCGGGGAACGAGCGGGCCAGGTCGATGGCCTTCTGGACGTTGTCCTCGCCAGCCAGGATGCAGCCGTTCTGGGCACCCTTTTCGCGGAGGATACGGGTCAGCTTGCGGGTATCGATGCCGGCGATCGCGACGACCTTTTCCTGCTTCAGGTAGTGCGCGAGCGTATGTTCCTTGCGGAAACTGGAGGCCAGAAGCGGCAGATCCTTGATGATCAGGCCGGCGGCATGGACTTTCGTGGCTTCGACATCCTCAGTATTGACGCCAACATTGCCGATATGCGGATACGTCAGCGTGACGATCTGCCGCGAATAGCTCGGGTCGGTGAGGATTTCCTGGTAACCGGTGATGGCGGTGTTGAACACCACTTCGCCGATGGTATGGCCGGAAGCGCCGATGGAATAGCCACGAAAGACCGTGCCGTCTGCAAGCGCGAGAATGGCGGACGGAAAAGACGGTAACACGGGTAGGCTCCTGCTGGACTCACCCCGTGACCGACCTGCTCAACGCCTCGTGCCCCGTGGGCGGATCCCTTGGCCATGCGGATGGCGGGACCGGCCGATCGCGGCTTTTGCATCACATTTTGCAGTGCACAAAGACTCGCGCGAATGGGGGCGGCGGAAGGTGGAATACGGTAGGCGCTAGGGTGAAGGGTTCTGAAAGCGAAACTTTCGAATTATATCCCGTGGCGCCCATTTTCTCAAGTTTTCAAGGACTTGCGACAGCAAGTCCCGAGCCTTGGGTCATGCAGCCGGCGTCACAACCGCCGTGACCTCGATTTCCACCTTGGCGCGCGGCTCGACCAGATCCGCCACCTCCACGGCGGTCATCGCCGGAAAGTGACGGCCGATGATGTCGCGATAGTGCTGGCCGATGGCCTTGTAGGCACCCACGTACTCCACCTTGTCCTTCACATACCAGGTCATGCGCGTGATGTGCTCCGGGCGCGCCCCGCCCGCTTCCAGCACGGCGACGATATTGCGCAGCGCCTGGGCCACCTGCAAGGCGAAATCGTCGGTCTCGAATTCGCACTGGCCATTCCAGCCGATCTGGCCACCCACGAAAATCAGGCGGCTACCCACCTGCATTTCGGTCAGGATGCCGTTGGCGTAGCCCCGGGGCGGTGCCCAGTCGGGCGGTTGCAGCGTCTTGAGCATGATGAAATCCGTGTCTGTGAGAGATTGGGAATATCGGGAATCGGTCGACTTGTTCTGCATGTGTGCTGTCATGCGGCGGCCGCCACGAAGCGCCCCATCGCGGTGCGCACTGCCTCCGGCAGCACTTGCGGCGACATCGTTCGCGTGTCGACGCAAACCAGCCGCTGCGTGACGACCATGCGCGTGTCGTCACCCGGTCCGGCAAAGCGGATATCCACGGCAAAGCTGCTCCGGCCGACATGCGTCACGCGCAACTCGCGCGTCAGCAGATCGCCCAGCCGGCTCGGCGCCACGAAGCGGCACTGCAGTTCGGCGGTCGGCACGCCGGCATGGCCCGCCCCATGCATCGCATCAAAGGGCCAGTCCAGCCCGTCGGCAAACCAGTCCTCGATGAAGTCGTTCAGCATCTCGAAGTAGCGCGGATAGAACACGATGCCCGCGGCATCGCAATGCTTGAAGCGGATGCGTACGGTATTGCGAAAGACCTCGCTCACGGCCGCCCCGCACTGCCGCCGGCGCTGCCGTTGCCGTTGCCATTCGGGGCGATACCCGCGGCGATCTGGCGCAGGCGGAAGCGCTGCAGCTTGCCGGTCTCCGTGCGCGGCAGCGCGGCCACGAACTCGATGCGGCGCGGATACTTGTACGGCGCGATCTCGCGCTTCACGTAGTCCTGCAGGGCCGCACGCATGGCCTCGCTGGCCTCCACACCGGGCCGCAGCACCACGTAGGCCGTCACCACCTGCCCGCGCTCGGGATCGGGCGCGCCCACCACGCCGCATTCGGCCACCGCCTCGTGCCGCATCAGCGTGCCCTCCACCTCCGGTCCGGCGATGTTGTAGCCCGCCGAGATGATCATGTCGTCCGAGCGCGCCTGATAGAAGTAGTAGCCGTCGGCATCGGCCATGAACGTATCGCCCGGCAGGTTCCATCCGTCGCGCACATAGGCCTCCTGCCGGGGATCGTCGAGGTAGCGGCAGCCCGTCGGGCCGCGCACGGCCAGCTTGCCGACCACGCCTGGCGGCACCGGCTGCATGTTCTCGTCGACGATGCGGGCCTCGTAGCCGGGCACCACGCGCCCGACCGCACCGGGCCGCACGTCGGCGCCGGCACTGGAGACGAAGATGTGCATCATTTCCGTGCCACCGAGGCCGTCAATCATCTCGATGCCGGTCGCCGCCTTCCATGCCTGCCGCGTGGCGTCGGGCAATGCCTCGCCGGCCGATACGCTCTTCTTCAGGCTCGACAGGTCAAAGCCATGCGCCAGCGTGGCCATCTGGCGATAGAACGTCGGCGCCGTGAAGACGATGCTGGCGCGATGATCCTGGATCAGCTTCAACAGCGTCTCCGGCGTGAGTTTTTCCGCCAGCGCCGTGCTTGCGCCGATCCGCAGCGGAAAGCACAGCATGCCACCCAGCCCGAACGTGAACGCCAGCGGCGGCGTGCCGCAGAAGATGTCGTCGGCGGTCGGCTGCAGCACGTGACGCGGAAACAGGTCGCACATCGCCAGCACATCGCGATGGAAATGCATCGTGCCCTTCGGCTGGCCCGTGGTGCCGCTGGTGAAGGCGATCAGGCAGGTGTCGTCGGCGGCGGTGTCGCAGGCCGCGAACGTGTCCGGCTTGCCGGCCATCGCGGCCTCCAGCGCATCGTCGCCGGTGCCGTGGAAGTATCGCGTCGTCGTCAGCGTCGGGCAGTAGTGTTCGCCGTCGGCACGCAGGTTCGCCTCGAGCTCCTCACGCAGCCGCGCATCGCAAAGCGCCGCGGTCACCTGCGCCTTGTCGATGATCTGCTTCAGTTCCTTGGCGCGCAGCAGCGGCATGGTCGGCACGGCGATCAGCCCGGCCTTCACGATGGCCAGCCAGCTGGCCGCCATCATCAGGTTGTTCGGCCCGCGCAGCAGCACGCGATTGCCGGGGACCAGCCCCATGTCTTCCACCAGCACATGCGCGATGCGGTTCACCATCGCCGCCAGCCCAGCATATGTCACCGTTTCAATCCTGCCGTCGCGTTCGTGGCGCACCGCCACGCGCGCGCCGTTCCCTGCCGCCACGTGCCGGTCGACCAGTTCCGCTGCGGCGTTCAGGCGCTCGGGATAGCGGGTATCGGCATTGAACTGGAACACGGGCCACGACCGCTGCGGCGGCAGGCGGTCGCGGGCGAAGGTGTCAACGTGGGCAGTGGGGGCGGCCATGCTTGTCTCTCCTGGTTCTCGGCGATTCGTCGTTAGCGGGCGTGCGCGGCCAGCGTTTCGCGGGCGATGATCAGCTTCTGCACTTCGGTGGCGCCTTCGTAGATCCGCAGCGAGCGAATCTCGCGATACAGGCTCTCCACGCGCGTGCCGACCCTGACACCAAGCCCGCCGAACATCTGCACGGCGCGGTCGATCACCTGCTGGGCGTTCTCGGTGGCGACCATCTTTGCCATGGCCGCCTCGCGCGTAGTGCGGATACCCTGCACATCGCGCAGCCATGCGGCGCGATAGGTCAGCAGCACCGCGGCGTCCACGGCCGTGGCCATGTCACCGATGGCCGCCTGCGTGAGTTGCAGGTCAGCCAGCACGCCGCCGAACATCGGGCGCGATGTCGCGCGCGCCAGCGCATCGTCCAGCGCGGCGCGCGCAAAGCCGATCGCCGCAGCCGCCACCGACGCGCGGAAGATATCCAGCGTCATCATCGCCACCTTGAAGCCCTGCCCCGTCTCGCCGAGCCGGTTGCCCACCGGCACGCGGCAGTTGTCGAAACGCAGCGTGGCCAGCGGATGCGGCGCGATCACATCGATGCGCTCGGCAATCGTCAGGCCGGGGGTGTCCGCATCGACGACAAACGCGGTGATGCCGCGCGCGCCCGGCGCCTCACCGGTGCGGGCAAACACACAGTAGAAGTCGGCAATGCCGCCGTTGGAAATCCACGTCTTGGCGCCATCCAGCACGTAGTGGCTGCCGTCGTCCGACAGCCGCGCACTGCACTGCATGGCGGCCACGTCAGAGCCCGCCTCGGGCTCCGACAGCGCAAACGCGGCGATGGCGTCGCCACGGGCCACGCGCGGCAGGTAGCGCTCGCGCACGGCATCGCTGCCGGCCAGCGTGATCGCGCCGGAGCCGAGCCCCTGCATCGCAAAGGCAAAGTCGGCCAGGCCATCGTGACGCGCCAGCGTCTCGCGGAGCAGGCACAACGCGCGCGAATCGAGCGCAGGCAGCGCGCCGCCAAACGCGGCCGGCACGCAGTAGCGCAGCCAGCCCGCTTGCCCGAGCTGACGGACCAGCCCACGGCAGGCGGCATCCGCGTCGGCATGATCGACGTGTTGCAGGGATTTGCCACACCACGCATCCAGCTCGCGCTCCAGCGCGCGATGCGTCTCGTCAAAGAACGGCAGGTCGATGTAGGTCTTGTCGCTCATCGCCGGCTCCTCAGTTGCCTTCGAATACCGGCTTCTGCTTGGCGACGAAGGCGTCGTACGCGCGGCGGAAGTCCTTCGTCTGCATGCAGATGGCCTGCGCCTCGGCTTCGGCCTCGATGGCTTCGTCGAGCCCCATATTCCACTCCTGGTGCAGCAGTTTCTTGGTCACGCCATGTGCGAAGGTCGGGCCCGCCGCGATCTGCGCGGCCAGCGCCTGGGCTTCGCCCAGCACCGCCTCCGGCGCGTGCAGCGCGTTGAAGAAACCCCACTGCAATCCCTCTTCGGCGCTCATCGAGCGGCCCGTATAGAGCAACTCGCTCGCCCGCCCCTGCCCGATCATGCGCGGCAGCAACGAGCACGCGCCCATGTCCGCGCCGGCCAGCCCCACGCGCACGAACAGGAACGCGGTCTTCGCCTGTGCGGTGCCCAGGCGCAGGTCGGAGGCGAGCGCCATCATCGCGCCCGCGCCGGCGCAGATGCCGTCGATCGCGCTGATCACCGGTTGCGGGCAGGCACGCATGGCCTTGACCAGATCGCCCGTCATGCGCGTGAAATCCAGCAGCTCCGGCATGGTCATGCGCGTCAGCGGGCCGATGATTTCGTGCACATCGCCGCCCGAGCAAAAGTTGCCGCCCGCGCCGGTGACAACCACTGTCTTGATGTCGGTGGCGTAGCACAGGGCGCGAAACAGGTCGCGCAGCTCGGCGTAGGAATCGAACGTCAGCGGATTCTTGCGCTCGGGGCGATTCAGCGTGATGGTGCCGACCTTGCCGTCACCCGAGACCGACCACAGGAAATGCTTCGGCTGATAGTCGGCAAACGCGCGCTTGTGGTGGCGCATATCCAGTGCGATGTCGCTCATGTCGTTTCTCGTTGTCTCTCGTGGTGTTCGTCGTAACTCGTGAGGGGAAGCGCGGTTCAGCCGGCCATGACTTCGCCGCCCGCAACCGGCACGGCCTGGCCCGTGATGGCCGATGCCGATGGCTGGCACAGCCACGCCACTGCATCCGCCACCTCGTCCGGCTGCACCAGCCGGCGCTGGGGGTTGCGCGCGGCCAGCTCGGCGCGGGCCTGCTCTTCGGTGCGACCGGTTTTGCCGACGATATTGGCCACGGCATCGCGCACGATGTCCGTCTCGGTGTAGCCCGGGCATACCGCGTTGACGGTAATGCCCTTGGACGCCAGCTCCAGTGCCAGCGCCCGCGTGAGGCCGATCACGCCGTGCTTGGCCGCGCAGTAAGCGCTGACGTAGCCGTAGCCGATCAGTCCTGCCGTGCTGGCCACGTTCACGATGCGCCCCCACCCTGCCGCCTGCATGCCCGGCAGCGCTGCCTGCATGCAGAGGAAGGTGCCGGTCAGGTTGACGTCGAGCATCCGTTGCCAGAGCGCCAGATCGGTCTTGCCGAACGGCGCGCTGTGCGCCTGCCCCGCGTTGTTGACCAGCAGGGCGATGGTCCCGCGTGCCTCGGCCGCCCGGGTGAACGCGTCGCTCACGCTGGCAACATCGGTGATGTCCGCACTGACCGCGCCGAGCTGCGCGCCCGCGGTGACGCTGGCGCCAAGCGCGGTCACCGTGGCGTCGAGCGTCTTCGCATCGCGCCCGAGCAGCGTCACGCTGGCGCCGTCGGCCAGCAGCCGGCGCGCAATCGCCGCACCAATGCCGCGCCCACCGCCGGTGACCAGCGCGTGCCGGCCTTCGAGTGAATAGGCCATCGTCATTTCCCCGGCGGCTGTGCAAACGCCGCCGCGCGTTCGAGGTTGGTTTCCAGTTGGCGCTTGCCGGCTACGTACTGCTTCGGCCAGGTCACGTCACGGAAGCCCAGCCGCGCAGCCTCATGCAGCGTCCAGGCCGGATCGGCCAGGTGCGGGCGGGCAATCGCGCAGAGATCCGCGCGGCCTGCCGCGACGATGCTATCGACGTGGTCGGCCTCGAAGATCGCGCCCACCGCGATCGTTGGAATTCCGGCTTCATTGCGAATGCGGTCCGCGAACGGCGTCTGGTACATCCGGCCGTACACAGGCGCCTGGTCAGGACTGACCTGGCCGGACGAACAATCGATCATGTCCGCGCCGGCCGCCTTGAAGGCACGAGCGATCTCGACGGCGTCGTCGGCCGTGATGCCACCCTCCACCCAGTCGTGCGCGGAGATCCGCACCGACATCGGCTTGTCCTGCGGCCAGACCGCACGGACGGCCGCAAAGACTTCCAGCGGGTAGCGCAACCGGTTGGCGAGCGTGCCGCCGTAGGCGTCGGTCCGCAGGTTGGTCAGCGGCGAGATAAAGCTCGACAGCAGGTAGCCGTGGGCGCAGTGCAGCTCCAGCCAGTCGAACCCGGCCTCCGCTGCGCGGCGCGCATTGGCGACGAAGTCGTCGCGGACCGTATCCATGTCGGCACGGCTCATTTCTCGTGGCATCTGGGAAATGCCGGGCATGTAGGGCAGCGCCGACGCCGCCATCAGCGGCCAGTTGCCCGTCTCCAGCGGGAAATCCATCTTTTCCCAACCCAGTTGCGTGGAGCCCTTGCGGCCGGCATGGCCCAGTTGCATGGCGATCTTCGCGTCGCTGTTGGCGTGCACGAAGTCGACGATGCGCTTCCACGCGTCGCGCTGGGTGTCGTTCCACAAGCCCGGGCAGGCCGGCGTGATGCGCGCATCCGGAGACACGCAGGTCATCTCGGCCACGACCATCCCGGCGCCGCCAAGCGCGCGGGCACCGAGGTGGACCAGATGAAAATCGCCCGGCACGCCGTCGACGGACGAGTACATCGCCATCGGGCTGACTACCACGCGGTTCTTCAGCGTGAGCCCGCGGACGCGGTACGGCGTGAACATCGGCGGCAGGCTTTCGTGGCCCGCATCGGCGCGCAGCCGCAGCGTCTCGGCCGGCACACCCGCCTGTGCGGCCAGCCATTGCTCGAAGTCGTCCACGTACTTTGCGTCGCGTACGCGCAGGTTTTCATGCGAGATCCGCTGCGAACGGGTCAGCAGCGAATAGGCGAACTGCTCCGGCGCCATGCTTGCGTAGCGATCCACGTTTTCGAACCACTCCGTGGAATTGCGCGCCGCGTTCTGAATCTTGAGGACTTCCACACTGCGCGTCGCCTCGTAGCGCGACAACGCCTGCGGCAGTCCATCCACGCCCACGGCACGCGTCTTGCCGATCTCCTCGGCCAGGTCGATCGCATCTTCCAGCGCCAGCTTGGTGCCGGAGCCAATCGAGAAGTGCGCGGTGTGGGCCGCATCGCCCATCAGCACCACGGGCACGCGGCGGCCGTCGTCCAGCGTGTTCCAGTGCACCCAGTGGCGGCAGATCACACGCGGGAAGCGGATCCAGTTTGCCGAGCCGCGCAGGTGCGTGGCGTTGCTGATCAGCTTGTTGCCATCCAGATAGCGGGCGAAGAGCCGCTCGCAGAACGCCACGCCCTCTTCCTGGCTCATCTGTTCGATGCCGGCGGCGCGCCAGACCGGTTCCGGCGCCTCGACAATGAACGTCGATGTGGTGTCGTCAAACCGGTAGGCATGGGCCTGGAACCAGCCGTGCTCGGTTTTCTCGAACGCAAACGTGAAGGCGTCGAACAGCTTGTGCGTGCCGAGCCAGACAAAGCGGCACTGCCGCGTGTCGATATCGGGCGCGAAGCTCTCGGCGTAGCGCGTGCGGATGCGGCTGTTGATGCCGTCGGAGGCGATCACCAGGTCGGCGTTGTACTGACGGGCCAGCGCCTGGTCGTCGCTGACATCGGTCTCGAACACGAGCCGCACACCGAGCGCTTCGCAACGCGCCTGCAGGATATTCAGCAACCGCTTGCGGCCGATGCCGATAAAGCCGTGGCCGCCCGAGCGGATCGTCCGCCCGCCGATGTGGATGTCGATGTCGTCCCAGTGGTTGAACGCCTCGTTGATCTCCTGTGCGCTGACCGGGTCGGCCTGCTTCAGGTTCTCCAGCGTGGCGTCGGAAAACACCACGCCCCAGCCGAAGGTGTCGTATGCCCGGTTTCGTTCCACCACCACGACATCGTTGGACGGGTCCTGCAGCTTCATCAGCAACCCGAAGTACAGGCCCGACGGACCGCCACCAATACACAGCACGCGCATTTGCTTGCCTCCTGCCGGCCGCCGGCGGTACGCCATCCGGCCATCTAGATCAGGGTTAAATATTTTATGCTTAAAATATTAGGTCGCATGAGAACGACTGGCAAGCGAAATCTGCGCAAGTCCCCGCATTGATTGGGTTTTTGCCGGCCGGCCGCCTGCGCAGATTCGCGAGGGATCACATTGGACCCCGCTCCGATTCAGTCTAGACGCCCTTTTCGGCCATCGCCGCCTTGACCTGTTCCAGCGCCGTCGGGTCCTCGATGGTCGTCAGGTCGCCCGGATCCCGCCCCTCCGCCACCGCCTGAATGGCGCGCCGCAGCAACTTGCCGGACCGCGTCTTCGGCAGCGCGTTGACGAAAAACACGCGTGCCGGACGCGCCACCGCGCCGAGTTGCTGCTCCACGGTCTTCATCAACTCCCCTTCCAGCGCCAGGCGGTCCGCCGGCGTGGCCGTGCGGGCGGCGTCGCGGGCAATGCAGAAGCCCATCGCCACCTGCCCCTTGAGCGCATCCTGCACACCGATCACCGCCACCTCCGCCACGCCCGCGTGCGACGACAGGCTCTCCTCGATCTCGCGCGTGCCCAGCCGGTGGCCTGCCACATTGATCACGTCGTCCGTTCGCCCGAGGATGAACACGTAGCCGTCCTCGTCGCGCACGCCCCAGTCGAACGTCGAATAGCACTCCCGGTTCGGCACCGCCGACCAGTAGGTGCGGATGAACCGGCCATCATCGCCCCAGACCGTGGTCATGCAGCCCGGCGGCAATGGATAGTCGATGGCCACCACGCCCTTCTGGTTGGGCGGGCATTCCTCGCCCGTGATTTCGTCGACGATGCGCAGGTCATAGCCGTAGGCCGGCACCCCCGGCGAGCCCAGCTTGGGCGGCAGCGCCTCCACACCGCGCTGGATCGCGATGATCGGCCAACCCGATTCGGTCTGCCAGTAGTTGTCCACCACGGGCTTGCCGATGCCGTCCTGGATCCAGCGCGCGGTGGGCTCGTCCAGCGGTTCGCCGGCCAGGAACAACAGGCGCAGGCTGGACAGGTCATGGCGCCTGAGCAGCGCCGGGTCCTGCTTCTTGAGCACGCGGATCGCGGTCGGCGCGCTGAACATGAGATTCACGCCGTACTGTTCGACGATTTTCCACAGGATGCCGCCATCGGGCCGGACCGGCGTGCCCTCGTACATCACGGTGGTCATGCCGGCCAGCAACGGCGCGTAGACGATGTAGCTGTGTCCGACCACCCAGCCGATGTCCGACGCCGTGAACATCGTGTCACCGGGCTTGCCGCAGAAGATGTACGCCATCGACGTGGCCAGCGCCACCGCGTAGCCGCCGGTATCGCGCTGCACACCCTTCGGCTTGCCCGTCGTGCCGGAGGTATAGAGCACGTAGGACGGTTCGCTCGACTCCATCCAGACACACGGCACGGCCTGGCCGGCCACGCGGTCGCGCCAGGCGGTGTAGTCTTCGTCACGGCCCGCGGTGCGCGGCATGTCCGCCAGCTTGCGGTCCACCAGCAGCACCTTCTCCGGATGATGACCGGCCAGCCGGATCGCCTCGTCGAGCAACGGCTTGTACGGCACGACCTTGCCCGCACGCGACCCCGCATCGGCACTGACGATCACGCGTGGCCTGGCATCATCGATGCGCGCGGCCAGGCTCACCGAGGCAAACCCGCCAAACACCACCGAGTGCACCGCGCCGATGCGCGCGCAGGCCAGCATCGCGAACATCGCCTCGGGGATCATCGGCATGTAGATCAGCACGCGGTCCCCGCGCGTCACGCCCAGCCCCTGCAGGATCGCCGCCATGCGGGTCACTTCCTCGTGCAGTTGGGCGTAGGTATAAGTGCGCGCTTCGTCGGTCTCCGTGGAAACGTAGACCAGCGCACGCTGGTCAGCCCGCTCAGCCAGATGGCGGTCGATGGCGTTGTGGCACAGGTTGGTGCGCCCGCCGACAAACCAGCGCGCAAACGGCGGCCGGCTGTCGTCCAGCACCTGCTCAAAGGGGGTTTCCCAGTCGATACGCGCAGCCTGCTCCGCCCAGAAACCTGCCGGGTCGGACAGCGATCGCGCGTGCAGCGCACGGCTTGCCGTCATGATGGTGTCTCCTCCGCTTGACTGCGGTTTTATGGTCGACGGCTAGTGTGCCAGCGCAACCGATGGCGGTCTATGAGGGCAAATCGGCAGGAATTTGCCTCAGAAGATTGACCACTATCAAGGCGACAGGGGCATGGCGCGGATAGCGGCCATCTCGCGTGGGGAATCCACCAGGACCGCATCCATCCCCAGCCGCGCCGCCTCCTGGTATGCGGCGGCGTCGTTGACGCCGATCGCCAGCAGGCGGGTGCTGCCGTCGGCACGGAAACAGGACACGGAAGCCGGCGTCCACATCGCTGCACGGGTGCCGGAGCGCCCTTCCCCCAGCGTGAAGCGCTCCACCACGTCGACGTTGCGGCGCATCTCGAAGCCAGCCCAGGTGCCGTCCGGCGGCGGGGACTTGCATTCGCGGGCCAGCGCGACATCGACCAGCCGCCCGCGCGTGGCATCGCGGGACTCGAACAACTGCGCCCGCGGCCACGCGGCAAAGGCTTGCTGGAAAACGGCCTCGGTGGAATAGATGCGTACGCGCTGCCACGCCTGGTGCTGCGCCAGGACCGCCGCCACGGCGGCAGCCAGCGGGGGCGCCGGCAGGGATTTCATATCGAGGATGACGGGCACGGACGCCGGAATGGCGGCCAGCGCCTCATCCAGGGTTGGCAGCCCCACGGGCGCGGTGCGATAGGGATAACCCTTGCCGCCATCCGCATCGGTCACGGCAAACTGCCATCCTGCATTGCGCTGCCGCAATTCCGCCAGCGTCTTGCCCGCCACCGGCCCGGTCCCGTCGGTCAGCGCGGACAGATCGGCTGGCCGATAGAGCACCGGCACGCCATCCCGGCTCAACTGGACTGACAGCCAGATCATGTCGACGCGATGCGCCAGCGCGGATTGGATCGCCACCAGCGTATTCTCGGGCGCATCGGCCGTGCCGGCGCGGTGCGCGACGATCCACGGCCGCTGCGGATTGGAGACGGAGCCGACGGACGGACACGCCGCGACAACGCCGGCCGTCAACAACACGGCCAGCGCACGGAACGCGATACGGGGAAGGGAAACAGGCAGGAAACGACAACAACGCATGGCAACACCCCCCAAAGAATCGGGTCAATGGGGCCGCTTGTTGTTGTCTACCAGACTGCGGTCAGTGGGCCTTGCCTTTTGGCTTGGCGGTCGCCTTGGGGGCCGGCGCGGATTTGGGCGGCGTGGGCGGGGCGGCCTTGCCGGATGCCTTGCTGGCACCCTTGCGCGGCGTGGCCTCGACGACCACCCGCTTGCGCGGCTCGGCACGCTCGGTCTTGTCGGCCTTTGCGGCCTTCTCTGCCGTCTTGCCCTTCGCCTTGCCGTGCGCCGACGCCCGCACCGGCGCATCGTCGCTGTCGTCACCACGGTCCGCCCGCGCGGCGGCAGGCGAATTCGGCCGCACCATCAGCACCAGGCTCTGGCCGGCCACCAGCTTGCTGCCGGAGAGCTTGTTCCAGGACTGCACCTGTCGTGGGGATACGCCGAAGCGGTGCGCCACGGAAGACACGGTGTCCTTGCGGCCGGCGCGAACGACAATGCGCCGGGCATCGGGAACATCCGGCTCGACGGCCAGCATCGCGGTATCCACCAGCGATGCGCTGATGTCCTGGTCATGGCGCTCCGAGCGCGGGATCATCACCGTCGACCCTGCCTTCAGCCGCATGCCCTTGGGGATGCGGTTGATTTCCCGCAGCGTGTCGGCATCGACATTGAGCCGTGCGGCCAGCGCCTCCACGCGCTCGCGGCTGTCCACCGTCACGGTCGTCCAGCTGGACAGCCCGCCACGGTAGGTATTCAGGTTGTACTGGAAGCGCTCGGCGTTATCGAACGGCAGCAGGATCTGCGGATTGGCCGCACCCAGGATCACCGGCCGGTTGAACGACGGATTGAGCGCCTTGAACTCGTCCAGCGGCATGTTGGCCAGCTTGGCGGCCAGCGCCACGTCGATGTCGCGCGACGTGGTCACCGTGACGAAGTACGGATGATCCGGGATCTCGGGCAGCCTCACCCCATACGCGGCCGGGTTGGCGATGATGTTCTTGACCGCCTGGAGTTTGGGCACGTAGTAGCGCGTCTCGTTCGGCATCGTCAGGCTGGCGTAGTCCGTGGGCAGCCCGCGCGCCTGATTGCGCGCGATGGCGCGAGACACGGCGCCCTCTCCCCAGTTGTACGCGGCCAGCGCGAGTTGCCAGTCGCCGAACATGTCATACAGCCGCGAGAGGTAGTCCAGCGCGGCATCCGTGGATGCCAGCACGTCCCGGCGCTCGTCGCGGAACATGTTCTGCTTGAGGTTGTAGGTCTTGCCGGTGCTCGGGATGAACTGCCACATGCCGGCCGCCTTGGCCGTGGATTCCGCCTGGGGATTGAACGCGCTTTCGACGAACGGCAGCAAGGCCAGCTCAGTGGGCATCTTGCGCCGCTCCAGCTCCTCCACGATGTGGTAGAGGTAGCGGCTGGACCGGCCCACCATCCGCTCCATATAGTCGGGGCGGGCGGCGTACCACTGGGTGCGGTCGTCCACCAGCGTGCCTTCCAGGTCCTGCATCGCAAAGCCGCGACGGATGCGGGCCCAGATATCGGAGGACGGGCCGCGCATCCAGTCCACGCTGGTCTGGTCGACGTTGACGACGGCGTTACTGGAAAGCGAGCCGGGACGGCCGGTGCTGTTGAGCGTGTTGAGCGGGTCCTTCTTGGGACCGGAATCCAGGGCGGTCGGCGTGCCGGCCATCTCGCCGGCAGGCGGGGTAGGTGTGCTGGCGCAGGCTGCAAGCAGCGCCGCACACGCAACTACCGCCAGAAATCGACCAAATCGCATTAATTTCTCTGAAAGTGACGCCAAAAAATTTTGCCTGATGCTATGGAAAAGGCCCGCTGGCGTCAATGAGATTTTCCCCATGACGCAATTTAAGATAGTCGCCGCGCGAGCGTTCCACTGTGCGGTGGAAAACGGCCAGCAGCGCGGCGCGGCGCCGGTCCGCTAGCGGAAGTTGTCCTTCCAGCCCCTCAAGGCGCCGAAGGCCGCCGCGTCATTGCTCACGTCCCCGCCCTGCGCCCCCACCGCCCGCCGTACGGCCGGCTCGCGCGAGCGCAGGAACGGGTTGACCGCCCGCTCGTGGGCCACCGTGGTCGGGACGGTCGGGGTGTCCGCGTGGCGCAGGGCATCGACCCGCGACGCCCAGGCGGCGAGTTCCGCGTTGGCCGGTTCCACCGCCTGCGCAAAGCGGACATTGCCGCGGGTATATTCATGCGCACAATAGACTCGCGTGGCCCCGGGCAGCGCAGCGAGCTTGTCCAGCGACGCGAGCATCTGGGCCGGCGTGCCTTCAAAGAGCCGGCCGCAGCCGCTGGCAAACATCGTGTCGCCGCAGAACACCACGGGGCCGGCCCCAGGGAGATCGCCGACATAGGCCACATGGCCCGCGGTATGGCCGGGAACGTCCAGCACGCCGAAGGTGGCGGCCGGGTAGCGCAGCGTCACGGTGTCGCCCTCGCGCACGGCCTGGGTGCGGTGTCCGATACGTTCGCCTGCCGGGCCGACAACCGGCATCGGCGCGCCATCGGGGCCATACGGGTGCGCGTCCAGAAGGTCCGACACGCCACCCTGGTGATCCCCATGGTGATGGGTGATTACAATAGCGCCCAGTGCCAGCCCATGCTGGGTCAGGAAACGCTCGACCGGCGCGGCCTCGCCGGGGTCCACGACGGCGGCGCTATGCCCGTCATGGATCGCCCAGATATAGTTGTCCTGGAAGGCGGGGATTGGCTCCACTTTCAACATGTGTGCTCCTATGTCCAACCGTCCGATTATAAATTGGGAAGACTGGCTGGCCTCGCCTCCCGGGCAGTATGTGCTGCAATGGGAAGGCCGGCAGTACGACCGGATCGTCGCGGACATCTTCGGCTATCACGCGGTCCAGATGGGGTTGCCCGCCATCGACACGCTGCGCGAGAACCGCATGCCGTTCTCGGCGCTGGCGCTCGATGGCCGCTTTGGCCCGCACGGCCCGAGCGAGACCCACCCGGACGCCCGGCAGCTCCTTTGCCGCTTTGACGAGCTGCCGTTCGACACGCAAAGCATCGACCTCGTCACCCTGCCCCATATCCTGGAATTTTCCGAAGACCCGCACGAAGTGCTGCGGGAGGTCTCCCGTGTGCTGATGCCCGAGGGCCGCGTGGTGGTGACCTGCTTCAACCCGATGAGCCTGTGGGGCGCGCGGCAGGGCCTGAACCGCCTGGGCGCATCATCCTTCCTGCCCAGCGACGCCCAGACCATCGGCTTTGTGCGGATCAAGGACTGGCTCAAGCTGCTGGGGTTCGATATCATCCGCGGCCGCTTCGGCTGTTATTGCCCGCCCTACCGGACCGACCGCTGGATTCAGCGCACGGCCTTCATGGAAAAGGCCGGCGACCGCTGGTGGCCGATCTTCGGCGCGGTTTACATGATCTCGGCCGTCAAGCGGGTCAAGAACATCCGCCTGGTCGGGCCGGCCTGGAAGACCGCCAAGCCCACCCTGACACCTGTGGCCGCCCCCGTGGCCACGCCTACCGGCACGCACGGCAAGACGCCGGGCGACGATGCCTGAGACTCCCGAATACCTCCCATCCAATGCAAGAAGTCACCATTTATTCCGACGGCGCCTGCAAGGGCAACCCTGGCCCCGGGGGCTGGGGCGCTGTGCTCGTCGCCGGCACCAGTGAGAAAGAACTGTTCGGCGGCGAGAACCCGACCACCAATAACCGCATGGAACTGACCGCCGTGATCGAGGCCCTGCGTGCGCTCAAGCGGCCGTGCGTGGTCCAGGTCTACACGGATTCACAGTACGTGCAAAAAGGCATCAGCGAGTGGATCACCGGCTGGAAGGCCCGCGGCTGGAAGACCGCCGACAAGAAACCGGTGAAGAACGCCGACCTGTGGCAGCAACTGGACGAAGCCCGGCAGCCGCACACCATTTCCTGGCACTGGGTGCGCGGCCACAATGGCCACCCGGGCAATGAACGCGCCGACGCGCTGGCCAACCGTGGCGTGGCGTCGATCAACGTGTGACGCCCCGGCCTGCCCTCTCCGTTAGAATGCCCGCCATGCGACAGATCGTCCTCGATACCGAAACCACCGGCCTGAACCACGCCACCGGCGATCGCCTGATCGAAATCGGCTGCGTGGAAATGGTGAACCGGCGCCTGACCGGCCGCCACCTGCACTACTACGTCAATCCCGAGCGCGACATCCACGAAGACGCGATCGCCGTGCACGGCATCACGCTCGAATTCCTGGCCGACAAGCCGAAGTTCGCGGACGTCGTCCATGACATCCGCGATTTCGTGCAGGACGCCGAGTTGATCATCCACAACGCCGCGTTCGATCTGGGATTCCTTGACATGGAATTCCAGTTGCTGGGCTTGCCGCCATTCCGCCAGCACGCCGGCAACGTGATCGACACGCTGCGCGAGGCCCGCCAGATGTTCCCCGGCAAGCGCAATTCGCTCGACGCCCTGTGCGACCGCCTGGGCATCAGCAACGCCCACCGCACACTGCACGGCGCATTGCTCGATGCGGAATTGCTGGCCGAGGTCTACCTGGCGATGACCCGCGGCCAGAATTCGCTGGTGATCGACATGCTGGAAGGCGGCACGGCGGGTGGCGATGCCCGGGCCGCCACCGATCTCTCCACCCTGACGCTGCCGGTCCTGCTTGCCACGGAGGCCGAAGTGTCGGCGCATGTAAGCGTGCTGAAGGAACTGGACAAGGCCAGCGGCGGCAAGACAGTATGGCAAGCCGCACCGCCGCCCGAAGCCACGATCCAGTAAGCGCTCTGCGCGTGTGATCCCGCCGCGTGATTTCGCCGATCCGGCCCCGCTCAGAAAGTTAAAAAAAGGGCTTTACAAGATACAGCCCCGTCGGCATAATCTCGTTTCTCCGCTGCACGACACCAGCAACAACGGTGACGGCGCAGAAAGGGGTGGTTAGCTCAGCGGTAGAGCACTGCCTTCACACGGCAGGGGTCACAGGTTCAATCCCTGTACCACCCACCAGTATAATGGTTAGCAACACCTAACGTTGCCTGAAAACCCCGGCGCCAAGCGGCTTCCGGGGTTTTTTGTTACGTGGTTTGCCCGACGTTGACGCGTAGCAACGGTCACGTTTTGGGGTATGGATCCGGGTATGGGGGTATAGTTTTCAGGGTACGCACTTTTACCCGAAAAATGCCGAAGCGAATCCTGCCCCTCTCCGACATTCAATGCCGACACGCCAAGTACAGCCCGGAAGGTAACAACCGCCTCCGGGACGGCGGCGGTCTCTATCTCGAAGTCCTTCCGAGCGGCGCCAAGAAATGGCGCATGAAATATCAGAAGCCAGGCGGCAAGTCAGAAAACCTCCTGACCTTTGGCGACTATCCGGCAGTCAGCCTCAGCGCAGCTCGCGAACGGCGTGAAGAAGCTCGCGCCCAGATCACGGCAGGTACGGATCCGGCACTGGCACGCGATGTTGCTCGCGCGGCCGTCGCCACCGCATCGAGAAACACCTTCCGGGCTGTCGCGGAAGAATGGCTTGACCATCGCCGCGACACCTGGAGCGCGAACTACGCTCAGAAGACCAAGCAGCTGCTCGAACGAGATTTGTATCCGGACTTGGGCAACCACCCCATCGCGTCCATTACTCCCGCTTACCTTCTCGGCGTCGTTCGCAAGATCGAAAGCCGGGGCGCATATGAGATGCCTCGCCGAGCCTTAGTGACGGCTGGCCAGGTGTTCCAGTACGCCATCGGCACGGGCCGAGTTTCGACAGACGCCTCGGCCGGCATGGCAGCGCAGCTCAAGCCTCGTCCGCCAGTTCAACACTATCCCCACGTTGCCGACACACAGCTGCCGGACCTTCTCCGGCGCATCGATGGTTACTCAGGTCGGCCAGAGACAATTGCCGCCGTCAAACTGGCTGCACTCACGTTCATTCGTGGTGGCGAGCTTCGGTATGCCGAATGGAAAGAGTTCGACTTTGAGAACGCCGAGTGGCATGTGCCTGCAGGCCGCATGAAAGGCCGCCTCTGGCATAAACAATCCGGCGCGCCCCATGTCGTCCCTCTAGCACGCCAAACCATCGCGCTCCTCGAAGACTTGAAGCAGTACAGCGGCCACTTCGCGCTGCTCTTCCCCGGCGCCGTCAGCGTGCTCCGTCCAATTACTGGCGAAGCGATGAACAAGGTTTTCCACTCCATCGGTTTCAAGGGACAGCAGACCGTTCATGGTCTGCGCGGACTTGCGTCCACGCTACTCAATGAATCGGGACATTTCGATCCTCGCGTCATCGAAGCACAGTTGTCTCACAAGGAGACCAACAAGACCATCGCCGCCTACAACCACGCAAAGTACCTTCCGGAACGACGCCGCGTGATGCAATGGTGGGCGGATTACATCGACCAACGCGCGCGGGCCACAAGCTTGCCCGAGCGCGACGCCGCATAAAGAGATACAAGATCGCGACATATGGCACACATCACGAAAGAACTCCACGCTCGACTGCAAAACGAATTGAGAGACTTGCGTTGCGAGCTCAGAGAGACCTTCGAGGAAGCGTTCAATCTCGACCTGCAGCAGTACATCGACGTGCTCAAGGGACCGGCCGCAGAGAACTTCTTTGGCGACGGATACGTTAATCGCCCGCGCAATGAAGACGACCTACGAGACGATGACCCTCTAGCCATCTACATACACGGCGGCGATATCGGGCGCATACAGGAGCGAATCGATTCGGTGGCGCCATTCCTCGATCAGCTCCGACCCAAAAGCGCCTACAACGGAGGGATCTTTTATGCTCTGGCTCAGGCATCCATGGAACTCGCCATGGCCGAAAGCGGCCTCGAGAGCGCAGACATCAGGTACCTCGTCAGCTGTGTTCGGCAAGCCGGCAAGGAACTCGGTATAGCAAGTGGCTTTCTCCAGTCGAGGGAGTTCAGGAAGGCCGGCGCAAGAAGTGGCGCGTTGGGGCTTGCCTCGCAGCGCAAAGAAGACAGGGCAAAAGCGATGCAGATCTGGAGAGAACAAGTCCACCCGGGGCTGTCGTCAGAGCGTGCCGCTGAAATCCTGCGCACGAAGTTCAACGTCACAGTCGGGCATGGAAACTTGGCGCGATATGTTTCTGCCGAGAAGAAAAAGCTTGCCGCCAGTTCGCCTCGAACAGAAGCAGCGGTCACGCCGGACACCCAGGTCACCGAATAGCCCTTTGCGCCCCTTCACCCTTGACGCTGGTATGCGGGTGCAGATGTTGCGAAGTGGCAGAACAACAGGCCCTCCTTCAATTGATGGGCGCCGAAAGCAAACCGACCAAGATGTAGTCTCAACACCGTTTTGCCTTTTGCCGAGCAACAGACAGCGAATGCCAAGCATCATCAGACGATAGTTAGCAACTGGGCTTACGCCAAAGTGCTGCTGTCCCTACTCTGCGGTCATCAACAACTTTGCCCGCTTCGGGCTAACTATGTCGATGATGGCCAAGACCTCAAAGCGCACACCCGCCGCAAAGGCGACTACCGAGGGCCGCCGAGCGCAGCCCGACATGCTCACGTCACTTCCTCGAGTCGGCTTGGGCCGTTGGCGTGACATCGCTCCGTTCGTAGGGGTTAGCCGGGACACCTGGCGAAACCTGATCAAGGTAGGTAAAGCCCCTGCCGGCCGCCGCCTCTCCGAACGGTGCACCCTTTACGATTTCTCAGCAGTCCACACCTGGATTGCCGACCCTGCAAACTTCACCCCCGAAGTTCGAGAAGCCCAATGACAGCCCAAACGAATTCGCGTGCGCTTCTTTCGGGTGCTCAGGCAGCAGCACGGTATCTCACTCGCGTAGACGCATGCGCGACAAACGGTGCGTGCATGCCCTACTCGGAGCTGCATCGGCAGCTCGTAGCCTTAGGTGGCCTTCATCGTGAGGAAGCGCAAGGCTTTCTTCAGCACATACAGGACCAGTTGCAATTGATGCACGCTGGCCCAGCGCCACATCGGACAGCGATGAGGCCGGACATCGTCGGCAGGATTGTCCGACGGCATATTGACAGATGGTATAGCGGACCGTCCGACGCTTCTCTTGTCGATGCGCTTAGCGATGCCGTTGTCGATGTCCTTACCAGCCATCCCCAGGCAACGCCGCAACTCACGGCCAAAAGTCTGTGGCTTCAGGCCACACACGATGTCATCGTCGGCGACCCACCACTTCCGGCAACTCAAATACCGCCGTGGGAGCCCGACCCTCCGCTACCGTCAAACACTGCCCGAGGTGCGTAAATCTGCGTAATTCCTTGCACGGTGTCGCCGACCTTCCAAGTCAGCGCCGGGGCGGATCTCTGTCTCTACATGAGTGCATAAAAACCACTCGATGAAGCGCGCGGGTGAGGCGGGGTCTCCACGGCGCGCTGACGGTGCAGAGCACTGACGGCCCCAACCGTAAGGCCGCGATTTGCCACGGCCAGCTCGGAGCACGTTGCTTTCACATGCGACACGCGATCGCCCCCTTGCCCCGAGCCACTCAGACCGGAGCGCATGTTGTAAACGGCGTCACCACAACAGCGCGCTATTGCCATTAGTTGCGCGCGCTCAAGACACTGTGAGCTGCTCTGAGCAACAACGAGCGACGCCGAGGAACTCCGAGCGATGTTTCTCGAATCTTTGAACATTGATGAGGAAGACAGATGATCAGCTCGCAAGCTAGAGCGCCTGCCGCTCGCATTACTCCCGGCCTCGTCCTGCACGACGCGGGAGTAGCGGAGGGGGAACGCTTCATGCGACTGCCCGAAGTCACGGCCGTGTGCGGGATGTCAGCATCGTCCATTTACGACCGCATCCGACGCGGAGATTTCCCGAAGCCCGTGCCGCTGGCGGGAAAGAGCGTGGCCTGGCTTTCTAGCGAGATCAGGCAATGGATGCAGTCACGCATTGCATCACGTCGGCCGTAACCCATACCACTATGACCACACAACCACCCAACCAGGAAGTCCAGACAGCCTTGGACCGATACCGCAACGCGGCGACCGCATTCGAATCTGCCGTAGGCACAGCGAACAGAATGAAAGCGGACTTGGAGAAGCACACCAAGGCCGCACAAGCTGCAGATGCTGAAGCGCTTGCCGCGCGCAACGAAGCAGCGTCACTGATGCGCGATTCGGATGCGTCGATGAAGCAGCTTCGCGACCTGAAGGGAAAAGAGCGCGCTGCTTACACGCTTGCGGAGGACTACCGGTCCATCATCGCCGAAGTTCAGCTTGCATTAGATGAAGCAACGCTCGAAGCTCGCGTCGCGCATCTCGCGGAATCGTACGCCTACACAGGACTTGTAAGTCAGCATGCAGAAGAGCTGCTGCGCTCCAGCAGTCAGACGCTCCAGCCCTTTGCCCATGCGATTCATATTCTTGCGGACGCGTACTCGTGCCAAGCGCGAGACCCAGGCGGCGCGCAATGGGAAAAGCTGGGCTACGCGTCCGCAATGGACGCAGCTCTCGAAGAAGCCTTCTCGGTCGTTCGCAAGTGCGTCAAGGAATATGGCAAGACTTCTGCGCACGACCACGTGCTCTCCAACATCGAGCGCCCCTCCGGGCGTGCCAATTTCCCGCCGGCCTACGCGGCGACGGTGCAAAGGGTGCGCACTGAACTTTCCAAGCGCAAAGCACAGCTCCGTGAGGCCGCTGCGGACACTCTCTCCTAAGGAAACATGATGCAAGCAGAAAAATGTCCGAAGTGCCGTGCCCTGACACCCGCCGAAGGCTACGTTGAATGCGGCAGTGGGAATCGTGAGGCGCTGTATCGCTGCAAGAACTTGCGCTGCGAACACATGTTCTCCCGCTCCGACAGTGCCCGTCTGACCGAAAACACTGAGCGGTACTCGTCGAAACACGGCGACACCATCGCAACCGACTGCTGACATCACTGCGCACGGGCGGTGGCCGCTGGACGCCGCCCCGCAAAGGAGCACTTGTTTCCTATGAGAATGGACTGCCCTCACTGCGGCTCGAAATCGAATATTCGCTCCAGCCGCCCGGTTTCCCGCATGACGCGGGAGCTTTACTGCCAGTGCACAAACCTCGACTGCGGGCACACGTTTGTCAGCCTGGTCGAAGTGGTGCGGACCCTGTCTCCAAGCAGCATCCCCGACCCGGACATCGCCCGACAGCTTGCCGGGCGCTCGGCCAACGCAGTGCCGGCACGCGACCAGGTCGCGATCCAACCACTTTCCGCCCAAGTGAGGCCGGGGAGATAGCAACCTTGACACCCTGAAGCAGATGATGAAGAATTCAACCGTCGCCGAAACAAAGGCGGCCGGGCGTGAGAACCCGAAACAACCCAAGGCGGACAGCCGCCCATGCGGCATTTTTTTCGTCCGTAGCGCACGTGCGCGCCTACACTTCTATGGCGGGCCGGGCGGGGCAGCCTTCGGGCTGGCCGGTCACCTTGGGTACCGGTTTCTCACCCCCGCTGTCGGGCCCGCCACCCCTCACGTGAGAATGAGCGGCGGGCCTCCAACATACCCAAGGAGGCCGCAATGCGTGCTAATGCCCTCGCTCGTTCTGAGCAAACCGCTTTCCCCCAAATCCTCGCCATTGTTCGCCTTGCCCTGCGCGACGCGGTTGACGCGCCGACGGAGCGTGCATCACTCGACATCGTTGGCGACGCACTGGTCGCCGTCGCAGCCATCGCCCAAGCGGAGGTGCGCCATGCATAAGGCTCAGCATCTGACGGGAAACGAGCTCGCCTTCTTCCGCCAACGCGACATGCTGTCGCAGCTCGTGTCGCAGATCCTTCCAACAAACCGTCGATCCAAAGCGGAGCTGTCCAGCGCCGTTGCCCAAATCAATGCATTGAGCGAGAGCATTCGGGGTGCCACACAAAACAGTTGCTATGAGTTGCTGAGGGTAAGTGCCGGACTTGAAGGCATTCTGCGGCTCCTCGACCTTGAGAGCGACAGGTCCCCTACTCACCTCCGTCTGCATTGCATGCTCAGCCCACTTAAAAAACAATTGGATGAGGCACTGAGCCATGTCCATGACATGCTGTGAGGCCGCCCATGCATACACAGCACAATCCCGCCCTCCGCGCTTGGTTTGATGAACTCAAGCGCAGCATCGATCTGCACGATGTAGCCGAGCGATTAGACCTGAGGCGCAGCGGCGCCAAGGGCAACTATCACAGCCCACACCACACCGACAAGAGCCCCTCGCTCTCGATCTATGACAACGGACGTTCCTGGAAGGACTGGTCTACCGAGACGGGCGGCTCCTGCATCGACCTTGTCATCCATTGCCTGCCCGAGATCGATGGCCCGATGGACGCCGCCAAGCTGCTTGGCGAGTGGTATGGCATGCCGATGCCAAGTAGCGAACCCAGAGGGCTTCCAGCGAAGAAAAGCACTGAGGAATACATCGCGGAGAAGGCTCGCGCTGATGCAAGCCCTGCGGTCTCCTATCTGTCGGGCCGAGGCATCGATGAAGCGGTCGCGCGCCGCGCCATTAAGGCAGGCACTCTCGGATGGAACACATGGCAAAGCCACAAGGTTCCAGCCGGCGAAGTTGGCCACGGCGGGCCTGCGGCCGCGTTCATCGTGTGCGAATTGGGTACAGGTCGCGTCGTGGCCGTGGACCTTCGGTATGCAGATCCCACACTGAATGGCAACGTCAAGACGCAATGCCAAGGTGAAAAGCTCGGACACGGATGGACGAGCGATGCCATGCGACTGCGGCGCGCGCACACGGTGTTTATTGTCGAAAGCCCCATCAATGCACTGTCCGTCGAGTCGTGCCATCTTGCCGATGGCACTGCTGCGCTTGCCATCCGCGGCACCACCAACGTGGACAAGATCGATTGGACTTTTCTGCGCGGTAAGCGCGTCTTGATTGCGCTCGATCATACGGACGCCGTCAACGAGCAAACAGGACTGCGCGCCGGCCTATCGGCTGCATGGAAGCTGTCAGAAGCCCTAACAGCTGCGGACATCGGTGCGATGTTCGTTGACATGCAGGACTGGGACGAAGGACAGGATATCAATGATGTCCTGCAGCAACATGGCGCCGATGAACTGACCAAGCGGTTAAAGCGGCTTGAGCCTTGGCTGATACCGGGCATGCCGGGAGGTGGCGAGCGCCTCGAAGGGACACGCCGTGTTTTTCTACCGAGTCATGACTTCGCGGTCTACTGGCGTTTTCGTGTCAAGGAAGACTTCACGCAATACGTGCAAAAGTACAAAGAGGGTGACGGTGATGATGACCAGCCACGCCGCTCCGAAGAAGTGGGCGACCTTTGTTCGTTCCGCATCGCCGGCTTCTCCCGCCTGCGCATTCAAAGCCATCTGGCGACGATCAACGGCACGCCGGACAACCAGCCGGAGACAGTCTTCGGTATCAGCGCACAGGTTCCGCGTCACGGAGCAGTCCTACAGCGCGAGGTTGTCGGCGATGAGAAGCTCTACAACCTCGAATGGTGGCGAGGGAAGTTTGGGCATATCTGGATGCCGGCGCAGTTCTCCCGAATGGTGACAGTTTTGGAGCGCGCCGCCGATCTTGGTGCGCGAGACGTGGTGAATTTTGTTGGACTAGCGTGGCGCGGCGGCGAGCTGGCTGCATTGGAGGGCAGCGACTGCTTTTTCATTGAGCCGCAGAAGCAATGCCTGTATTACAACATGACGTTTCCGCGCGGAACGCGCCAGAACGCACGCGCAGTCATCAAAGCGTATCAGGCGACCTTCCGAGACAATGCGGCCGCTATTGGGCTTGTGTGGACCCTTGGAACGCATCTAAAGACGGTTCTCGGGTTCTACCCACATCTCCAGATGCAAGCCGAAAAGGGCTCGGGAAAATCCAAGCTGCTGGAAAGCCTACAAAGCACACTCGCCTTTCAGGTTCTGTCTGGCCAGATGCTGAAGACGGACCACCGCCGCCGCGCCTCCGTCTCATGGACTACGCAGCCCGTGGGATGGGATGAGTTTTCCAAGCTGCCCAAAGCCGTTCTATCGGACATCGACGGACTGCTGCAGTCCACGTATCGCTTCGAGTTCACACGTGTTGGGTCGTCTCTCACGCCATACCTGATGTGCGCCCCCGTCTTGTTGGCCGGTGAAGAAGTGGACGTGGCCAGCCTGCAGTCGAAAATCTGCCGCACGTCGCTATCGGTGGCCAAGCAGGGTGCAATCGTCCCGCACAGCACGCCGCAGTTTCCGGTATGGGAATGGCTTCAGTTTCTTGCCGCCATTGAGCCGGCACGCATTAGAGACCTTCACGAAGCCTTCATCGCTGAGTGTGTGAAACGCAGCGGTGTCGCATCGCCTGACGCCACCGCGCGGCGCATGATGGAGAACTACGCGGCGGTCATGACAGCGTGGGCGTTGTTGGCCGAGTTCGCCGACATCGATGTCGACCAGGGCGGATTTGTGGAAGACGTCCTGGCGGAAATGACCGCACACATCGCAGAAACCGATGGTGCACGCCTGCCGTGGTTCTGGGTAATGGATGTCTTGCTTTCCGAGCTTGCGGCACGCCGCTTTGAGTTCCCCCGCTGCTGGGACACCGTGCAGACCGATGAAGGCAAGGTCATGGCTCTTTTCGTGCGGCCGAGCCACGTCATGGACCATATCTCGACGGCACCGCACTTGCGGCAGAAGTTTGATTCGCTGCCCATCAAGACGGCACGGATCTTCAAACAGCAGTTGCTGCAATCCGGCGTCGTCCCCAAGCATGCGGGCAAGCTGCTGGACGATGTTGAAAAGCGCATCCACGGGCGGCGCCATGCCCATATGACGGCCATCAGCGTGCCGAATCTGGAACGGCTCGGCCTTGAGGCCATACCTGAAATCGAAGACGCTCGAAGTCCGCCGTAGTGCCCGCAGCGCCCTCTTCCAAGCCCGCCATGCGCGGGCTTTTGTTTTTTGGCTGCGCCAGCGCTCTCGGACAGATGTCGGCCTCGCTGGCTAGGCCAACATCGAGTTCCCTCTAGTCCGTTGGAAGCCGCACAATGTGAAAAAACTCGTGGCGGCGTGTAACTCGCCCCGTAACCCTTTGATTTCCAAGGAAACAAGCCACACAGCTTCGCCCGCTTTTGCCACGTTTTTGCCGCCATTTGCCACACCGAATGTTCAAGCTCCCTTCCCTCATCTTCTTTTCTTTCTCTTTTAAAATCAAAGAGAAAGAGAAAGAATCGTTGAAAACGGACGGACAGCGACGTGCCACAGTTTCGAGGCACTGCCTATTTTTTAAGCCACGGATTCGGAAGGAAGCCACACAGAATTTCGTGGCATTCCGAGGCGGGTTAGTCCGTTGATTTATATGGCTTCGCCGGCGATGCGCGCGCGTTGCCACGGTGCCACTGCATTTTTCGCCAGTCACTTCTCAGCCGGTGTGCTCAGTCTCGCCATGGGCCAACAACTTCCCCGGCGCCCGCCAATCTGCGCCATAAGCCCCTGCCAAAGCCAATTCAAGGATCGGCGGCTGCAGCTCCTCGGCGGCTGGGCTGGGTGGGCCTCTTCAGTAGGCGCTGCTGATTCTTGACAGCCCGGCGTCACTCGACACGGGATCTCTATGCCTTCATAAATCGAGAGTCGGACGCATGCTCTACGTCCGCCCGCCCGTGCGCCAGCGCCGACGGCTGCTGTCATATTCAGCGACAGTTACCACAGCAGTCTGTGATAATTTGTGCTCTCGTGTGACACAACATAAGAATGCGGAGGCACGCTTGCACATTTCCAAACTAACGCTCGTTAATTATCGAAATTTTGGTAACGCCTCCCTGCGATTCACCAAAGGCGTCAATACGATCATCGGCGAGAACGGCGCAGGGAAGACAAACGTCCTAAGAGCGATCAGGCTCATGCTTGATGACAGCATGGTCCGAGCTTCCTACAGGCTCAATGAATCTGACTTCTACCGAGGACTTGGATCCTGGCGAGGCCATTGGATCATAATCAGCGTCGAGTTCGAGGAGATCAGCGCGGATGAAGCCATTCAAGCTCTCTTTTTACATGGCACGGGAGTCGGTCAGCCTGGCGGCGTGGTTGAGCGAGCAACTTACAATTTGATATTTCGCCCGAATAAGCAGATCAGAATGAATCTCGCCGCTCTGGCGGATTTTGACGTTCCAGGCATGAACGCGATCCTTGATCGGGTTACAGTCGACGACTACGAAACGCTATTTACGGGAAAGAGCGTTGCCGATTTCTCGGATCCTGCTGTCTACCGACGCATTGTGGGAGACTTTGGCAGGGCTGTGTTCAGCCGCGAGATCGAGTTTCCGGAGCTAGGGACACGCATTCCGGGCACGCTGTCGGTCACCAAGGAAGTGTCGTTCACTTTCATTCAGGCTCTACGCGATGTGGTATCCGAGTTCCACAACAACCGGACGAATCCGCTCCTTACACTGCTGAAAAGCAAAAGTGGACAACTCGATCCCGTGCAATTTCAGCCAGTCGTAGACCGCGCACGACAGCTAAACGCAGAGATTGAAAATCTGAGGGATGTGCTGACCGTCCGCTCTGACATCATGGAGACGATCCATGGCGCTTCTGGCCAGACGTATTCCCCCTCCTTGCTAGCGATCAAGTCTGACCTACCGGATGAAGCGGACTTGCTATTTCAGTCGCTAAAACTCTTCGTCGGTGAGTTCGATGCGAGTCATGAGGGAAGCATTAACGAGCTCAGCCTTGGGGGAGCCAATCTCATTTTCCTCACGCTGAAGCTTCTCGAGTTCAAATACCAGCACGAACGCCAAGCGCTTGCGAACTTCCTGCTCATCGAGGAGCCAGAGGCGCATCTGCACACTCATGTGCAAAAGACGCTGTTCGATCGCATTGGATATGCCGGTGCGCAGATCATCTACTCGACGCATTCAACGCACATCTCCGAGGTGAGCAACATCCAAAGCGTCAACATCCTAGGGCGCACCGGAACTGCTTGCGAAGCGTTCCAGCCGGCCGCAGGGCTCGCTGCCGATCAGGTGGGCAATGTTCAACGTTACCTCGATGCTGTTCGCAGCAACCTGCTCTTTGCAAAGAGCGTCCTTCTAGTAGAGGGAGACGCCGAAGAAATCCTTATCCCGTTGATGGTGAAGAAGGTTCTTGGAGTCAGCCTAGACGAGCTTGGAGTGAGTCTAGTCAACATCGGCAGTACCGGATTTTCAAACGTATCCGCACTGTTCCATCAGACTAGAATACGTCGACGTTGTTCGATCATCACTGACCTCGATGCAGCATTTATGAACCCGCATCCATCGCCAGGCGACGATCCCGAAACATTAAAGTTCAAAAGCAAACTCTTAGGAGCCCAGACCTCCGGTGCAGCTCGCAAGATCGCACTCGACGCGCATACCGCCGACAATGCATGGCTTAAGGCGTTTTATGCTGCCAATACGTTCGAGGTTGATTTCGTGGCATGCGGAAATACGGGACAAGTGGTTGCAACGGTCAATGATGTCTATACGCAGGCAGCAACTCGCGCGCAATCCATAGCCGAGCTGAGCTCAGGAGATCCAGCTCAATTTGGAAGGCGCGTGCTCACCATGGCTAACTATGAAGGCAAGGGGTGGTTCGCGATTCTTCTCGGCAAGCGAGTAGATCACAAAACCGTGATCCCGCCCTACATCCGGCAAGCGATCATCTTCGCGCATGGCACGTTTTCCACCGAACTTATCTTCAGCATACTCAAGCACAGAGTGACACTGAACAACCCTGGCGGAGCCGCCACACCTCCAGAGCTGCAGCGCTATTGGGGACGTCTGCTTGAGTATCGTGCAGGCCGCGTTGACTTCAACACCATCAGAGCGGAGGCTGCGATAGGGCTCCCGGGCGATCAGATCCTAGCATTTTTGGGCGATCTGCCATGACCTTCGTATGGACTCAGACCGAGCTGAACGATGAGCAGTCGCAGGCTGTACGCGAGGAGAACAGCGTGTTCCTGATCGCATGCCCGGGCAGCGGAAAGACCAGAACACTTACCTATAAGATTGCCTATGAGCTCTCACGCCTGCAAAGCAAGCGGCAGTTTATCGTGGCCCTCACTTATACGCACCGAGCGGCCGACGAGATTCATGAACGGATCGAAGGGCTTGGCGTGGACACATCGCAGCTATGGATTGGGACAATCCACTCCTTCTGCTTGGAATGGATTCTGAAGCCCTACGGTATTTATGAACCAGCCTTAGCACGTGGCTTCCGGATCATTGACGGCCATGAGCAAGAGCGGCTACTGGAAGATCTATGCCGCACGCAGCGAGGAATTACTTATTGGGACTGTGATTACTATTTCACCGATGAAGGGTATGTCTTAGGGTGCAGAGACCAAAGCAAACACGAACGTCTTCATGCGATTTTCTCTCTGTACTTCCGCCACCTGTCAGATAACAGGCAGATTGACTTTGAACAGATCCTCTTCTATGCGTCGCGCCTGATTCAAAGCCAACCACAGATTTCTAAGGTTTTGGCAAACATCTTCCCGTGGATACTGATCGACGAGTATCAGGACACGAAAAGGATTCAATACTCCATCGTTGCCGCCATCGCGAGGGCTGGAGCTGAGCGATCAAAGCTGTTTGTTGTGGGCGACCCTAACCAAGCAATCTTTGGCTCGCTAGGTGGCTTCGCGATGCCAGTTGCCGAGTTACGGCAGCTGTGCGGTGTCCGAATGGACGAGCGTGTGCTGTCTGAAAACTATCGATCTACGGACCGGCTAATCAGATATTTCTCGAATTTCACTGTGTATCCAACCGGAATTCGAGGGGCCTCATTCGACCGAGCGTTCCCAAGCCGTATCAGCTACAACACCAATTTGGAGAGAGACCAGCTCGAAGCTGAGCTTGTGAGACTGATCAGGCTAAGCACCGCTCAGGGCTTTGCTGCGGAACAGATCTGTGTTGTTGCGCCATGGTGGATTTTGTTGGCCGGAGTGACACGCCGACTGGCAGGTGCTTTACCTGAGTATCAATTCGACGGCCCAGGCATGATCCCATTCAGCCGGGATCAGGAGAACTTCTGGTACCGGTTGTCGCGGATCGCACTCACGGATGCATCTCCCTCGCAACATGTGCGGCGCATGCGGTGGGCGACAGAGGTAATTAAAGACCTTGGCAATGAAGGGATCGACACTCGGATGCTAACTGCCAAGCTGCTACTTCGGGAAAGCAACTCCATCCATCTGAATCAGCTTGACGGCCTGCAATATCTTAGAGAGTACTTCACCTCATTGATGGATCGCCTCGGTGTCGATTGGCAGTCTCACAGGTTGCTCTCAGAGCATCACCAAGCATTCTTCGACAGTTCTGCCGCGAAGATCGCGCGACTACGGAGGGAGGGTGCCGCGTACATCGGAGGCATCGACTTCTTCCGCAAAGTCTTCCAGCACCGGAGTGGTATCACTGTCAACACAATCCATGGTGTCAAGGGTGCCGAGTTCGACGTGGTAATAGCCTTCGGGCTGCTGCAGGGAATGGTCCCCCATTTCAGCGAAGAAGCGGACGCAGACGAAGGAATCAGCAGCGCCCGAAAGTTGCTCTACGTCGTGGGCTCTCGCGCGCGCAAACATCTACATCTGATATCGGAGCGTCAGCGCTTGAGGGGCGGCGGGCGGGGCCCGTACGCAGCAACGGATGTGCTTGCCGCATGCGTGTTCGATTACGACGTCGTGTAGCTTGGCGCAACGATAGGCCCTCACATGTGAAACGCGCATTGTGTTGGTGCGGTCGACAATGTGCGGCGACGGCACACAGAGAGCACGCACAACGCCGAGACCTGACTGCTGCGCCGCCGCCCGACAAACCGTGACGCTCCGCGGCTTACCAAGCGCCCTTCTGCCTTTTTAGGGTATGCAATGGGGTATGCACGATCTAATAAACTTATAAGTCATTGATTTATATAGATCATTATGCATCGATTCGGTCGCTGTACCACCACCAGAATTTGGTAGCAAAAATCAACGGCTTACAAGGTTCGCGCCTCGTAGGCCGTTTTGCTATTCTGACCTTTCGCATCGCTCCCGCGTCCACGTTCCCGGCATACCCCCCTCTCGCTGCCCGCCTGCATCCGCTCCGGCTTCGGCAGGGTGGACGCAATCTTTTCCGTTTCCCTTACTGCCTCCAGCCGTACGTTTGCTGGAGCGCGGCTGTCTGATGTGATCTCGCTGATGAGCCGGGAGCGCCATACGCGCGTTTCGGCTCTCAGGGCGATGCGTACCACCGTGCGACTCCTGCGCGACGCACGCCCACTTCCGGCCCACTGTCCTCCCGCCCCCTAGTTCCCTCCGCTCTGCGTGTTGGCGCGGCTGGGATGGGACGGCCAGCCCGCTACAAAAGCGGATTTATCGACACTTGGCATCAAATGCAAAGCCACGGGCAGCCCATGCAAAGTTGTGCCTTGTCGCTATGCCTATCTTGGGTAGTGAGTTTGTTGGATTCAGATGCAATAAACGAACACACCATGAAAAGGATCATTATCGCTGCACTCATCGCGGCCTCTACCCTCTACCCTCGCTCCTGCCGCGCATGCGGCCTCTACCTTCGGTGCCAACTTCAAATGCGTGGATTTGACTGAACATGCCGAAAGAATCGACTCCAGGAACATCGCAATGGGTGCGTTTATTGCCGGTTACGCATCCGACTTCCCCTCTTGATTCTCTGAGTATCTGAAAATGAAACGGATTATCGCCAGCGCGCTCGCCCCTTTGGCCCTCTGTCTTTCCGCCACCGCCGCGCTTGCCTTTCTGACTCTCTGCCTTTTGGCTACCGCTGTTTTATTCGGATACTTCGAATTTCAAAAGTGATTGCCACGTACACAGAATCGAACCGATTCTGAGTGGCAACCAGATCAAACGCAATATCGAGATCGAGTTTAATTATGCTTGGATTGTTCAAGAAAAAGCCTGCCAACATTCACGATTTGCCCTTTGGTGAAAAGAACCAAGGGGAAATCCGCGAACTTGCAGAAAGTTTGGCGAACCAAATCCGGATCATTGTGTATGAAGATGTTCCCGGCTCAAGTCGCGAGCATGATAAACGCACATTTCACAAGATCGAAGATGCGGCATTCGAGATTAGCAGCAGCATGTTCGATCGCGTCAAGATCTGGAATGCCGTGGAGGGCGTTGACAGGGACGCATACGATAACCTTATCGCTGCGATCCAAAACCTGGGGCGCAACAACCGCGTCGCATCGATCATCTAGCAACAGGCGCGGCATTCCTGCCTGTCGCACGTGGCGGGGCCGCTTCCCCGCCTCCCCCGCCCCGCCCTCGCTCAAACCACCCCAAAGAAATGCGTCTGGTCCCGTTCGAGCTGGGCGATCAGTCCGAATTCCCAATCCAGATAAGCCTGCATCGCCGCTGTCGCGTTGTCGGTGCCCTCGTAGGGGCGACGATAGCGATCCGTGCGCGGCACGGCCAGGTGTGTCTCGCCCTGCTCCAGCAGCAGGCCAGCCTCGATCCACGCGGCGGTGCCGCCTTCCAGCACCACAACCTCCGCCGACGTCAGCCGCTTCAGGTCCGCTGCGGCAAACCGCGCCAGCTGGCTCGTTCCGCAAGTCAGCACGTAACGCTTCGCCGATGGAATATTCGCCAGCGCCTGCTCCAGTTGCGCGCGGATGACGAACCAGGCGCCCGGGATATGCCGCTTCACGTAGTTCGCACTCGCGGTGACGTCCAGCACGGCGATCTCGTCTTTCCCCGCCTCCGCCAGCCAATCGGCCAGCGTCGCCGGCGATACCGTTGCCACCGGTGCAGACTCCGGCACCGGCACGCTCGTCGCGCCACGCTCGCTTCGCCCGGCGTCGGGTACCGGATCGACGACCGCCACATCCCAGCCCATCTGCGCCAGCCACGACGCCGTCATGTCCGCGCGTACGCCGTCGTCGTCGGCCAGCACGATGCGGGCGCCACGCACCGGCGCGACATGGTCGGTCTCCTGCACCAGCTGGCCCCCGGGCGCGTTGGTGAAGCCCGGCAGGTGGCCATCGGCAAACTCCTCCGGCGTACGGACATCGAACCGAAACAGCGTGCGCCCCGCTTCCTGCAACGATTCCACCGCGTCATGGGCAATGCGCCGCACCCCGGCACGCGCCGCGATTTCGCGTGCGCCGCTGCGCGCGAGATCGCGATTGGCGGCGTCGACCACGGCCGGCGCGCGGCGACTGGCCCCGTGGTCCAGCACCTGCCCGGCCAGCGTCCAGCCAATCGTCCCGTTGCGCAGCGCCGCCACCGGGTTCGGAATGCCCGCATTGATCAGCGATTGCGTGCCGATGATGCTGCGCGTACGGCCCGCGCAATTGACGATGACCCGCGTCTTCGGGTCCGGCGCCAGCTCGCGCACGCGCAACACCAGCTCCGCGCCGGGCACGCTCGTGGCTGTGGGAATGCTCATGGTCTGGTATTCGTCAAAGCGGCGCGCGTCGACGATCACCACATCGGCCTTGGCGTCGATCAGCGCCTGCACCGCCTGCGCCGGCAGGGAAGGCGTATGACGCTTGGCCTCCACCAGCTCGCCGAATGATTTGCTCGGCACGTTGACGTCGCGGAACACTTCGCCGCCCGCCGCGATCCATGCGGCCAGCCCACCGTCCAGCAGCGAAACCTCCGTATAGCCCAACTCACGCAGCACGGCAGCCGCGCGCGGCGCCAGGTCCACGCCATCGTGCTCGCCATAGACCACGATCCGCGTATCGCGGCGCGGGATGCGCGACCACGCTTGCAGTTCCAGCTTCGACAGCGGGAAATTCGTCGCCCACAGCGGATGCTGCTGCGCGAACGGGTCTTCCTCGCGCACGTCGATCAGTGCGATCTCGGTGCGGTCCAGCAATGCCTGGCGCACCGCCAGGCTCGTCGTGGTCGGGAATGCTTGATGGAAATCGGTCATGACGCTGCAGGGTCCTTCGATCGGTCCCATGGGTTGGGGAGTGTCTGGTTGGAATAGCCGGAGATGAACGCCTTGCGGCCGCCCTCTTCCGGATACACATGGCGACGTACCGCGCCGATATTGGCGCCGTACACATGGATGCTGATCGACACGCGGTCGTCATAGGCGTTGTGCACACGATGGATATCGCCCACCGTCGGCGATACGGCCTCGACGTGCCCTGGTTCGAGGCGAATCGGCTCGCCCTGCGGACGCGGCTTGCCGTCGGCATCGAGCGCAAACGGCTGCGAATACTCCGCGCCGCGCAGCATGCCGATCAGCCCCCACACGGTGTGGTCGTGGATTGGCGTGCGCTGCCCCGGGCCCCAGACAAAGCTGACGACCGAGAAACGCTCTGCGGAATCGCAATGCAGCAGCACCTGCTGGTAGTACTCCGGGTGCGGTTGGGCAAAGGCATCGGGCAGCCAGTCGTCACGGGCAACCAGTCGCGCAAGCAGCGCGCCGCCTTCGGCAAGAATCCGGGATTCGTCGGGCTGCTGGTGGAGCAACGCGGACAAGCCGGTAATGAACTCGCGCAGCGGCGTCAGCGAGCCCTTGGTGTCGGGCAGGGAATCGTGCATCCCAGTCTCCTGATGGATCGTCCGGCCGTCTGATCGCGGCCGGTGGCCACAAACATAGCATGAAGCCTGCGGGCCGTTTGGCAGGGTCACAAGGCCAGCGCCGCACGGCCCGCGGCGATCAGGATCGAATCGTTCTGCGGCGTGTGAATGCGGCTGCAAAGCACATCCCGATAGTGCCGCTCGAGCGGGTTGTTGCGGCTCAGGCCGTGATTGCCGGACAGTTGCAAGGCCATCTCCACGGCCCGGATAGCATTGCCGGTGACCGTGAACTTCAGCAGGCCGCTGTCCGTGGCCAGTGGCGGCGCGCCCGCATCGGTGCGCGCGGCGGCCGCATCCAGCAGCCCCTGGTTGGTGTGGAGCAGCGCCGCGATCTCGCCGATGGTCTCCTGCACACGCGGCAGCGTAGCCAGCGGCGCGCCGAGGCTGCCCGGTGCGCGCTCACGCACAAAGCCACGAATCCAGTCGAAGCCGGCGCGCGCCACGGCGTCGTACAGGCTGCCGAGCAACACCACCATCCACGCCTGCTGATCCGTGCTGGCGTCGACGTCCGCCTGACTGGCGCCCGCAGGTGCCCACGCGGCGGGCGGGCGGATATCGACAGCGTTCGCGAGCGGTATCCACACGTCGTCCAGCACAGTCTCGTGGCTGCCCGAAGCGCGCAAGCCGAGGTGATTCCAGTTCTCCACCACGCCGATGCCCGGCGTATCGGCCTCCGGCTTTGGCACGAGGAAAACGCCGACGCGCGGATCTGGCTCATGCGTGCGCGCCCACACGACCAGCCATTTCAGCGCCGGAATACCGGTGCTGTAGAGCTTGCGGCCACGGATGCGCCATTGATCGCCCACGCGCGTGGCCACGGTGGCGGGCAGTCCGCCGCGCGCCGGCGAGCCGAGGTCCGGCTCCACACGTAGCGAATTGATCAGCGCACCGGACGCCACCGCGCTGGAAAACACTTCCCGCCGCACGGCTTCCGGCCAGCGCGAATCGGCGCGTCCGATGGCTCGGTGCTGCAGATAGGTCATCGTCAGCACCAGCGCCGTCGCCGCATCGCCAGATGCCACCGCGGCGACGATGCGTCGCGCCTCCGCAAGGCCCGCCCCGCCGCCGCCGTATTCGCGCGGTACCACCTGGGCAATCAATCCGTGCCGATGCAGCCAATCGAAGTTGTCGTGCGGAAAGCTGCCCTGTGCGTCGTGATCGGCGGCCGTCGCCGCAAAGCGGGCAGTCAGTTCAGCCAGCACATCGGCCAGCCGCGGCTCGCTCGCCGGCAGCCGGCGCAGCGGAGAAGAAGACATGGTGGGGGTCCTTGCAGGGGATGCTCGTGAAGGGATCGCCGCATAGCGTACCGCCGGCGCAGCGCGCCGATAACGACGCATATCGCATATCCAGCAGCGGTTTTTGCTGAATATTCAGTGGCGTTTTTATTCGTTGGGGCGTGTCGGACGCTGGCGTACTTTCTTCCTCAGCCCGCTTCACGAACCAGGAGAACCACGCATGAGCGTCGACATCATCGGCATGATCCAGAGCCAGAAGCAGTCCGAGATCCATCCGCCTTCCGGCCCGGTGATCGATCGCGACTATGTGCGCGCCTTCGCGCAGGCCCACGAGCAGGCGGGCTTCGACCGCATCCTCGTGCCCCACCACTCCACCGGCCCTTCGGCCACGCTGACCATTTCCTATGCGGCCACGGTCACCGAGCGGATTCACTTCATGCTGGCTCACCGGCCGGGATTCACGTCGCCGACGCTGGCCGCGCGCCAGATCGCCACGCTGGACCAGTTCAGCGGCGGACGGCTGGGCGTGCATTTCATCTCGGGCGGCTCCGACGACGAACAGAAGCGGGACGGCGACTATCTCGACCATGACCAGCGCTACGCCCGCACCGATGAGTACCTCGGCATCCTCCGCCGCATCTGGACGGAGGACAAGCCGTTCGACCACGCGGGCACCTTCTATCGCTTCAGCAATGGCTTCTCCGAGGTCAAGCCGGCGCAGCGACCGCATGTGCCGGTCTACTTTGGCGGCGCGTCCGAGGCCGCCATCGCCGTTGCGGGCAAGCATGCCGACGTCTACGCACTGTGGGGCGAATCGCTCGAACAGGTGCGCGAGCTGACCACGCGCGTGCGTGCCGAAGCCGCGAAGCATGGGCGCGAGGTGCGCTTCTCGGTCTCGTTCCGGCCGGTGCTGGCCGAAACGGAAGACAAGGCCTGGGCCCGCGCCGAGCGCATCCTGGAACGCACGCGCGCCCTGCGCATACAGGCTGGCTACAGCCGCGGCGGCCCGCAGCAGAGCGAGGGCGCGCGCCGGCTGCTGGCGGCGGCCGAGCAAGGCGACCGCGTCGACGCGCGGTTGTGGACCGCCATCGCTCGCGAAACCGGCGGCCGCCATAACTCGACCGGGCTCGTCGGCACCCCCGAGCAGGTGGCCGAGGCGCTGCTGGCCTACTACGACATCGGCGTCACCACCTTCCTGATTCGCGGCTTCGATCCGCTGGAAGACGCAATCGACTACGGCCGGGAGCTGATCCCGCGTGTCCGCGAGCTGGTGGCCCGGCGCGACGCGGAAGGTAGCCGGAAGGCCGCCTGAGCCCGAGCCTGCCCGCTGCAATCACGTCGACGACGGCGCAACGAGGACGCCATGACGGCGCGGGCGACATCGAAGAACACACCTACGTGCCATGACAAGACGGGAAAACAGACAACCATGAGCCAGCCGGAAGCCAACCCCATCAACGATCCACACAATCCACACCGCTCACACAGCTCACGCCGCCGCGATCTCCTGCGGCTGGCCGGTTCGGCGGCGATCGCCGCGCCCGCGCTGATCCTGGGCCGCCAGGCCTGGTCGGCGCCGCGCAAGCTGACGTTCGCGTGGAACCAGAATTCCTTTTGCCTGACGCCGATCGTCGTCGCGCAGGAACGGGGCTTCTTCGAGAAGAATGGCCTGCAGGTGGACCTGATCAACTACAGCGGCTCCACCGACCAGTTGCTGGAGTCGATCGCCACCGGCAAGGCCGATGCCGCCGTGGGCATGATTCACCGCTGGCTCAAGCCGCTCGAAGCGGGCTTCGACGTCAAGATCATCGGCAGCTCGCACGGCGGTTGCGTGCGGCTGGTGGGATCGAAGGCCGCAGGGGTCACGAACCTGCAGCAACTGAAGGGAAAGACCGTGGGCGTGAGCGACCTGGCCGCGCCGGGCAAGCACTTCTTCACGATCCTGCTGGCCAAGAACGGCATCGACCCGGACAAGGACATCACGTGGCGCCAGTACCCGGCCGACTTGCTGGGTGTGGCCGTGGACAAGGGCGAGATCCAGGCGATTGCCGACGGTGATCCCAACCTCTACCTGCTGGAGAAGCGCACCAACGGCGCCTACGTGGAACTGGCGACCAACCTGACCGGCGAGTACGCGCGCAAGGTCTGCTGCGTGGTCGGTGCACGCGGGGAGCTGGTGCGCAACGACAAGCCGGCCGCATCCGCGCTGGCGCGCTCGATCGTCCAGGCGACGGACTTCGTCAACGAGAACCCGAACGAGGCTGCCCGCGTATTCGCGAAGTACTCGCCGAAGATCAACCTCGACGACTTGCGCAAGCTGTACGCCACGCTGACCTATACGCACCACCCGACCGGCGTCGACCTGCAAGAGGAGATTGCGTTCTACGCCGACGACTTCCGCCGTATCGGCGTGCTCAAGAAGTCCACCGATGCAAAGCGGCTGGCGCAGCATGTCTACGCCAACGTTCTGGGGTGATGCCATGACGACGAGCCACACCGCGCTGGACGCGGGTCTTGCCCGCGACAACGAAGCGGGGCGCAGCGCTTTCTCCGGCGCGGCGCCCGGTGCCGCCCGCGCTGCGGCCGGCCACACGCCTGCGCAGCCGCATCGTGCGGGCCTCTGGCTGACCGGCCTGGTTGCGGCGCTGACCTGGGCCGCATTCGGCGCGGTGACCTGGCGCTGGCCCAACAAGGCCGTCGGCTTCAGCGACTGGGCCTATACCGAAGCCCTCGGGATCGCCGCGCTGGCGGTCGCCGCCGCATTGGCGTTGCTGGCGCTGACGGGCCAGCATGTGGCCCCGCTGCGGCGCGCACTGACCGCGTTGCGCTCGGCTGGACCCTGGCTGGTGGCGTTGCCACTGGGGTTCGCCGCGTGGGAAATCCTGACCGCCAAGACCGCCATCCTGCCGACCCCATTCTTCGCGCCGCCGCAGGCGCTGATCGAGGTCTACCTCGACGACTGGCAGCGCCTGGGCGACAGCGTGCTGAACACCCTGAAGCTGCTCGGGCTGGGCGTGGCCTATGGCGGCGCGGCGGGCTTCCTGATCGGCGTGTCGATCGGCTGGTCGCGCCGGATCGGCTACTGGGTCCACCCCGTGCTGCGCGTGCTGGGGCCGCTGCCCTCCACCGCACTGCTGCCGCTGACGTTCTACTTCTTCCCGTCCAGCTATTCCGCCGCCGTGTTCCTGATCGCACTGGCGACAGCCTTCCCCGTGGCCGTGCTGACATGGTCCGGCGTGGCCGGCGTCAACAAGAGCTACTACGACGTGGCCCGCACGATGGGCGCCTCCGGCTGGTTCCTGGTGCTGCGCGTGGCGATTCCCGCTGCGCTGCCGCAGGTGTTCGTCGGCCTGTTCATGGGATTGGGCGCATCGTTCTCGGTGCTCGTCACCGCCGAGATGATGGGCGTGAAATCGGGCCTCGGGTGGTATCTCACCTGGGCACAAGGCTGGGCCTCGTATGTGAACATGTACGCCGCGCTGATCGTGATGGCGCTGCTGTTCTCGGGCGTCATCACCTTGCTGTTCGTCGTGCGCGACCGCGCGCTGTCGTGGCAAAAAGGAACCGTGAAATGGTAGCCGTCCTCGCGCGCGAACCGGCCGCGCAGGCTCATGATCCGGTGCCGGCATCCGGCCCGGGAGCCCGCATCGATATCCGCAACGTCAGCCACGCCTTTGGCGACGGCGACAAGCGCCTGGAGGTGCTCGACGACGTCAACCTGACCGTGGCGCCCGGCGAATTCGTGGCCCTGCTGGGCCCGAGCGGCTGCGGCAAGTCCACGCTGCTGCGGCTGGTCGCCGGGCTCGACGCGCCATCATCGGGCCAGATCCTGCAGGACGGCACGCCGATTGAAAACCCGGACCCGTCGCGCATCGTCGTCTTCCAGGACCCGACGCTCTACCCCTGGCGCCGCGTGTGGGACAACGTAGCGCTGGGCCTTCAGGCGCGCGGCATCGTCAAGCGCGAACGCCATCGCGTGGATGACGCGCTCAGGCGCGTGGGGCTCGAAGCCTTCGACCGCGCCTTCCCGCACCAACTCTCCGGCGGCATGGCGCAGCGCGTGGCACTGGCCCGCGCGCTGGTCAATGATCCGCAATTGCTCGTGCTCGACGAACCGCTCGGCAAGCTCGATTCGCTGACCCGGCTGGCCATGCAGAGCGATCTGGTCGAGTTATGGCAACGCGCCGGCTTCTCCGCACTGCTGGTCACGCACGATGTGGAGGAGGCGCTGTTCCTGGCGCAGCGCGTGATCGTGTTCAGCGACCGTCCGGCAAAGATCCGGGCCGAGCTCAAAGTCGACCTGCCCTACCCGCGCCATCGTGGCGATCCGCGCCTGACGGCTCTGCGTCACGAAGCGCTGCGTCTTCTGGGGCTCGATGCCAGCTGGTAACGCGATGACGGCAACGGCCCCGCGCCACCGCAGCCGGGGCTTCGCATGAACGGCCTGCCGCCGCAGGCGTGGCTCAACACTCTGCTCGTCGTGCTTCAGGAGGCGCAGCTCGCACTGCTGCGCGCCTGGCACGCGCTCGGCCTGACCGGCGACATCCACGGCCAGCCCGCGTGGCCGTGGGCCCATCGCATCGTGGGCGAAACCCTGCTGATCGACCTCGGCCTGGCGCGGCAACTCGCGTGGAGCGTGGCGGCGATTACCTTCGCGCTGCTCGCAGTCATGGTTGCGCTGCTGTGGCGCCGCCGGCGACTGCCGTGGCTGGCGGCCGGCGCGCTGGCGCTGGTGCTGGCGCCCTGGCCCTCGCCGGCGCTGGTGTTCGGCCCGGCCGCGCCGACGAGCTTTCACGCAAGCCCCACCGGTTTTTCGGTCGCGTCCATCGCTCGCGGCGAGCGCGTTTATACGCAGCATTGCGCGGCCTGCCACGGCGCGGATGGACGCGGCGAAGGCCCACTCGCGCACACGCTGCAACATTGGCCGCCGACCGTGGTCAGCCCGTTGCTGGGACGCCGTGCAGAGGGCGAACTGTTTTGGCACATCCAGACCGGCATGCGCGACGTACGCGGCCGGTCGACGATGCCCGCATTTGGCCGGCTTCTGGACGATGCCGACACATGGGCGGTGCTCGACTACATGAAGGCGCTGGCCGCCGGCAGCGGCGCCGTCGCCACCGGCAATTGGCCAAACCCGCTGCGCCTGCCCGACGTTTCCATCCGCTGCGGCACCGATGCGCCGCGCCCCCTCTCTGAATGGCGTGGCAACCAGCGCGTGCGCGTGGTGGCGTTCGACGGCCCGCCCGCCGCACTGCCGATAGAGGATCCGCGCTTCCTGACACTGCTGGTGACGCCGGACGGCAAGCCGCCCGCCAGCGTGCCGCAATTTCGTGCAGGGTGCGTGGCGATGCCAGCGGCGACGTGGCGCGTGATCGCGCAGATCGCCGGCGTCCCGGCTTCCGCATTGGCCGGCACCGAGCTACTGGCTGACCGCAACGGCTGGCTGCGCGCACGCGGCGCGCCGGGTCGCGGCACCTGGAGCGATGCCGACCTGCTTTGCACCTCGGGCCAGCCGGCGGCCGCGCGCGCCGGAACGCCACCATCGCGGGACGGCCTCACCGCGTTGCTGCTGCGCATGGACGCGGAACCCGTGCGCTTTGTTCAAGGCGGATTCATTCATTAGGAAGACAGGCGCACGCCGGGACTGCAAGGGCGGCATGCTGCGACAAACCCCGGAGCATGCGAGACTAGCCGCCTGCCCTTTCTCTTGGCCACATCACCATGTCCACCCATCGACCAGCCCCGTCCGACGTCCATTTCTACCGTCCCGAAGATGGCCACGGCCTGCCTCACGATCCGTTCAAGGCCATCGTCGCGCCCCGCATGATCGGCTGGATTTCCAGTCGCGACGCAGCGGGCCGCGTCAACCTGGCGCCGTACAGCTTCTTTGGTGCCTTTGCCGGCAACCCGCCCGTGATCGGGTTTTCCAGCGAGGGCTACAAGGACACGGTCCGCAATATCGAAGCCACTGGCGAATTCGCGTGGAACATGGCCAGCCTTTCCCTGGCCGAGAAGATGAATGCCACCTCTGCCAGCGTACCGAGCGATGTCGACGAATTCGTGCTGGCCGGGCTGACGCCGGCACCGGGGCGCAGCATCGCGGCGCCCCATGTGGCCGAGTCCCCGGCGGCGCTGGAATGCAAGGTGTTGCAAGTGATCCGGCTGAACGCGCTGGACGGATCGCCGATGCCCAACTGGCTGGTGCTGGGCCAGGTGGTGGGGGTGCATATCCGTGGCGAGTTTCTCAAGGAGGGGATGTTCGACACCTTCCTCGCGCAACCCGTGATGCGGGCCGGCTATCGTGCCGACTACGCGCAAACGGGCGACAAGTTCGAGATGATCCGGCCGCGCTGAGCAGGGGTTCGATCAATGATCGCCAAAGATTCAGACATTTCAGACGCCAATTCCAGACTTTTCCTGTAGATCGGCCCACACCAGCCGCGTAGCGTGAGGGCCCTCCTCTTGCTACGGAATCACGTGGATGTCGCTGGATCTGCTGCCTTCGGAATACGCCGCTCAACTCGCCATCGGGGCCATACGGCCCTGGACGGGCCACCATGCCGGGTCCGCCGGCCTGTTCGAGGTCCGGCCGCGACACATCCCGCGCGATGTGCGCCCGGTCTTCGACGAAGACCTGGATTGCATCATCGGATACCACCGCGTATTCCGGGAGCGTTGCTATCTCTATGACCTGACCGGGGACATGGCCGCGATCTGGGAAGGCATGAAGGATTTACCGCCACCGGCGCAGCACGATACGTTGCTGGTGGCGGGCGGCCTCTGGGCTGCGAATGTGCGCGGGATGACGGCGCTGGGGATTGCGGGGAGCGGGGTCGCGCTGGCGCCGACGACGCTGGCCCAGCTACGCAAGCGGTTTGCCGGGCTGACGCAGGTGCCGCTGCACTTCACGGAGGCCGCGCACGCCAGCATGGACGATGCGCGGCGCTTTGTGCCACCGCATATCCTGCGGCTGGCGATGCGACTGGGCCAGCGCGGCAACGCGCCCGCGGAATGGCCGGGTGCGGCGCGCTATCTGGCCAGGATGTCGATCATGCAACTGCCCTGCATCCTGGACCTGGTCACCGTCGATGACGGCACCGTGGTCCAGTTCCGGCACTGGCGTTACGCCGAGACCCGGCCGGACGATGCCTGGCCGGCAGCCTGAACGGAAGGAGGGGTCGCAGCGGCCGGCGACTGCGTCACCTGCCCGATCGCGGCCATGACGGCGTCGACCGAGGGCGGTGCGCCGTTATCGCCGATCGACACCGACTGCCCCGGCCGCTGCACGCCAAAATGCGCGCACGACGTGGCCGTGAACAGCATGACGGTGGGCTTGCCGAGCGCGTCGGCCAGATGGACGAAACCGGTGTCCATGCCGACGACCAGTGCGGCGGCATCCACACGCTGCGCGCATTCGGTAATGGACATGCGCGGCAGCACCTCGGCATCGGGAATCGCCGCGGCCAGCGCCTGGGATTCCTCATGCTCCCTGGCGGAGCCCCACGGCAATTGCACACGGTAGCCGCGCGCGGCCAGCGCCTGGCCGACCTGGATCCAGCTGGCCTGCGGCCATTTCTTGATCTCCGCGGACGTCGCGTGGAACAGCATCGCGCGCGGCACGCCGTCGGTGTTCAGCGGCGTGGCAGGTGCCGGCACGCGCAGGTCGCAGACCTCGGGCGGTTCGATCTCGTACCCCAGCGCATTGGCCACGACCAGCCGCATCTTGTGGCGGCACGTCGCGTCGCCGTGCGGCCCGAAGATATCCGTATAGGCAAAGACGGCCTTGGCTTCTCCCAGGAACTCGGCCGCGTAGCCGAAGCGGCGCGGCGCACGCGCCAGCCGCGCGACGATGGCGCTCTTGTAGACGCCGTGGACGTCGACCACCACGTCATATTTCTCGCGTCGCAACTCGCGCACGGCGCGCAGGATGCCGCGCAGGTCTTTCCACTGCTTGCCGTTCTTCTTGAACTGCCGCAGCGGTGGCGCGATCACGCGGTCCACACCCACGGTCCAGCTCGGAATATCGGCGCACGATGCGTCTGCCACCCAATCGATTGCCGCGCCGGGATAGGCGCGGCGCAGGTCAGAAACCAGCGGCAGGGTGTGCACCATGTCGCCAAGCGAGGTGATCTTGATCAGGAGGATGCGCTTCATGGAAACAGGGGCGTAATGGCGGGCTGGTGCGGCCAATGGCGGCCGCCCGGAAAGGCGCTAGTATGCCTGACACGCCCGGGCCCGGGACGGCGAAAATGCAATCCAGTCCGCATATCCGCCCGACATACGCGACGCCTGCGGCACGGCGCCGCTTTTTGTTACATCTGGCGAATTGCGACGCCCTTCCCCGCGCCCCCCTGCGACACCCAGTCCCTTATCTCCAGACCGAGGCGTCCCCGACGACGGTTGCAAACCGGTCATTCAGCGCGGCCAGCGTCACCCGGTGCAGTTCCGCGGCTGTCAGCGGATCCCCGCCGAGCGGATCGGGCAGATCCCGCGTGGCGCAGGCATTGGCCACCAGCGTGACCCGATAGCCATGATCCAGCGCCGAACGCGCGGTCGCGCTGATGCACATGTGCGTCTGGAAACCGGCGAGGATCAGTTCCTTGCGCCCCGTGGCCGCCAGTTGCGCGGCCAGTTCCGTGCCGGCGAAGCTGTTGGGCAGGTGCTTGACGACGGTTTGCTCGCCAGCCTTGGGCGTCAGCCCCTCGATGATCGCGGCAAACGGCCCGCCCGGATCGAACGCGCCGCCGGCCTTGCCGTGGTGCACCACGTGAATCACCGGCGTGCCATGGGCGCGCGCCAGCGCCAGCAGGTCCGCACAGGCGGCGACGGCCTCCGGCATGCCGGTCAGCGGCAGCTTGCCATCGACATATTCACGCTGGTGGTCGACCAGCACCAGCACGGCATCCGTCCAGGCGGAAGGCTTGCGGCTGGCGCCGGCGGCATCGAGCAGGGTAAAGGGGGCGGGCATGACGTCGGGCTCCTGAGGAGGTGGTCTATGCACGTATCCTATGGCGCGCTATCCTGTGCGCCAATTCCCCAACAACTCACACTCGCTGTGCAAAAAAGCACAATCGCCTGGGATGATCTGCTGACCCTGTCCACGCTGATGCGGGCGGGGAGCTATTCGGCTTGCGCGCGGGAGCTCGATATCACCCATGCCACCGCCATCCGCCGCATTCGCCGGCTGGAAACCGCGCTGGGCAAGCCGGTGGCCACCCGCACCGACGGTACCTTCGTACTGACCGCCGCCGGCCGCAACGCCCTGACGGCGGCGCGCCAGATGGAGCAGTCCGCGGACCGGCTGATGCGCGAGATCGAGGGCGCCAGCACCGGCGTCTCGGGCGTGGTGCGCGTTGCCGCCACCGCGGCGTTGGGCAGCGAATTCCTGACGCCGCAACTGCCCACGCTCTACGCAGCACACCCCGATGTCGAGATCCGGCTGGAGGTCGATAACCGCGTCACCAGCCTGGCACGCCGGCGCGCGCATATCGCCGTCCGGCTGGCCCGCCCGCAGGAGGACGACATCGTGGCGCAGCGGGCCGGCACAGCGCGCTTCGGACTCTACGGACCGACGGGCGGCCAGGCACCGGACGATGCGCCGCTTTGCGGTCTGCTGGACGAAGGCTTTTCCCTGCCGGAGGTTGCCTGGCCCCAGGCGCTTGAGCGGCGTTTCGCCTACCAGTCCAACAGCCTGCTGGCCGTCCGCGAGGCCGTGCGCGCCGGCATCGGCATCGCCTTGCTGCCCCACTACGTCGCGCAGCATCACCCCGACCTGCAACTACTGCGCGAGGTACCCGAAGTCGTCCGGGAAATCTGGCTGGCCTACCCTGCCGAGTTCCGCGGCGCCTCGCGCTTCCGCCCCGTGATCGACTGGCTGGCGGACACCCTGGCCAGATGCCCGTGAGCGGCCGGCCGGGGTGTCCGCCAGCCGGCACTGTCGCATCGACACCACCCGAGTCCCGCCGCTGATCGCGCAAGGCGTCGCATGCGCCACACATGTGGGATGACACACGTCTCCGGGCCTTTGCAGGCGCTGCGAGCGAAACCAGTTCTGCTACGCTACAAACCGGTTTGCCGAAAAATGGGCGGGTCGATGTCCAAAGCCCTGGCACCGGATAACGGGTCACTGCGCAAAACGAAAAGAAGAGATTCATGCGGCACTCCTTGAAGTACCGGATGGCGGTCGCGACTGCGGTCGCGGTCACGCTTATTCTTGTGGCGCGTGCCGGCTTTTCCCAGTACTACGCCTATGAGAGCCTGAAGGAGATGCTTCAGGCCCAGCAGGACACACTGGTCAAGCTGGTTGCCGGACAACTCGACGAGAAACTCGAATCTCGCGAGGTCGTGTTGCGCCGCCTGGCGCGTGCGTTGACCCCCGCGCTGAACCAGAAACCATCCGAACTGCGCCGCATCGCGACGGAAACCGTCGACATGCCCGAAAGCTTCAACGCCGTCTTCCTGGCGTGGCCGGACGGCACGCTTGCCTTCAGCACGGCAGTGCCTGAAGGGGTCAAGATGACCGTGGGCGAACGGGACTATTTCAAGGAAATCCAGCGCGGCGCATCGTTTGCCGTCTCCGACCTGCTGCAAGGCAAGCATTCCAGTTCGCCGGGCGTGATCCTGGCCATCCCGCTGCGTGGCCCCGACGGCGAGTTGCGCGGCGTGGTGGGCGGCGTGCTGAACCTGTCGGCGAGCAATTTCCTGCGTGAACTGGCCCACAGCCGCGTGGGCGTGACCGGCTACTACTGCCTGGTCTCGGCGGGCGCCAATCCGCGCTACGCCTTGCATCCGGATGGCGACAAGGTCCTCGCGCCGGCGCGCGCGGTTGGCGAGGCCTGCGGGGCCGATCAGCCCGAATCGAACTGGGAGATGCTTTTCCCCGAACAACCGGTCGTCGCGCGCTATCTGCTGTCCTCCAACGGCTGGGAGGTGGTGTCGGTGTTGCCGGCCGACGAGGCCTATGGCCCGCTGTTGGAAATCCGCCAGCGTGCGGTGGGCATCGGCCTGGCGTCCCTGCTGATTGCCGCCGTGTTGATGTGGAGCGTGGTCCGGCGCCTGCTGGCGCCACTGGAACACCTGCACCGGGCGGTGCGCCAGCTGGCGACGCAGCCTGCGGCGGTGTCGGACCTGCCAGTCGGCCGTGACGACGAGATCGGCGAGCTGGCGGCGTCCTTCGCCGAGGTCATGCACCAGCTTTCCGAACGCGAGGCCGCGCTCAAGGCGGCCAAGGACAGCGCCGCCGCCAGCGAAAAGCGTATCGAGGCGATTGCCAACCACGTGCCGGATTTCGTCGCCTTCATCGATGCCGCCGAGCGCTTTGCCTTCGTCAACCAGGCCTATGCGCGCCACTTTGGCCTGCCGGCCGAGCAGATCACCGGCCTGTCGCTGCGCGAGCTGTGGGGCACGCCCGAGTACGTCGCCAACAAGCCCTACCTGGATCAGGCGCGCGACGGCCACGCCGTGACCTTTACGCGCGAGAGCACCGAGGGCACGGCGTGGGAAGTCACCTACCAGCCTGCCTGGGACGATGCCCAGGATGCCGTTACGGGCCTGCACATGTTCGCGCGCAACGTCACCGGCGAGCGGCAGAAGCTGCGGTCCCTGGAAGCCCAGACGCTCTCCGACCATCTGACGGGCCTGCTCAACCGCAAGGGTTTCGATCGCCGCCTGACGGAAACCATGGCGCGCGCCGACGCGGCCGGCCAGCGCGCGGCGCTGTTGCTGGTGGACCTGGACGACTTCAAGGCCGTCAACGATACGCACGGCCACCCCGTGGGCGACCGCCTGCTGGTGGCGTTTGCCGAACGGCTCACCGCCTGCGTGCGCAAGGGCGATGCCGTGGCCCGCATCGGCGGCGACGAATTCGCGATCATCCTGGACAACGTGTCACAAGCCGGCACCGTGGAGCGCATCGCCCACACCGTGGTGCAGGCGGCACTGCGCCCGTTCTCGATCAACGGCCACACCCTGGTGTCCACCGCCAGCGTGGGAAGCGCGATCCATCGGCCGGACAATGGCACGTCGGTCAGCGAACTGTTCATGCGCGCCGACATGTCGCTGTACGAGGCCAAGCGGCGCGGCAAGGCTCGCTACGCAGCAGCGGCGACTGCGACGACTTCCGAAGCCTGAGCACGCCGCCACAGACAGCGGATGAAGAAAAGCTCTTCGCTGATTTGCGGGGTGAGGGAGCGTCGCAGAGCGACCGTGGATTCAACCGGTCGATGCAACACTCTAGAAACTGCGGGCGGCAGCGGTTCGATTCGTGCGAATGGTCGTCCTCGATTGCGACACGTTTCGTTGTCTGTAACGTGCCCTGCCTCTGCAGAAACAAAGCTTACGGATTGTCACGAGTTGGCAGTCAACTGAGTGTGAGGCTGCCCCGTTTTCTGGGATAAGCGCGGCACATCGCAGCGCCCAAACCTCTCAGAAGGATTGTCGATCATGAAGAAGCTGTTTGCTGCCGTTGCCGCTTTTGCCATCACTGGTGCCGCCGTTGCTCAAGGCGTTGCCCCGGCTCCCGCCACGGCCGCTCCCGCAGCGCCGGCCGCTACGGCAGCTACGGCGCCCGCTGCGAAAGCGCCCGCCGCTACCGCGACCCACAAGCATGTCGCCAAGCACGCCAAGGCAACCAAGGTGAGCGCCGAGAAGGCTGCTGCGCCGGCCAAGGCCGAGAAGGCTACGGTCACGGCAGAAAAGGCCGCGCCGGCAGACGCCGTCAAGAAGCCGTAATCGCGAGCCAGTAAGCCTGCGGGTTGACGCCACAGGCGCGCCCGCAAAGAAAACAGCCGACCATGTCGGCTGTTTTCTTTTGGAAGGCGGTGACCGCATCTTAGGATTGTGTGCAATCAGGGCCCGCATACCGAGCGGCAGCTACCGGCCGATCTCGGTCGGATGCTCCCAATCCAGGCGACCTTCCCCGGAACTTTACGAAGAACCCAAAAAAACGGTGGCGCCGCAAGACGCCACCGCCCTTCCTCTACAACACCCCGCGCAACCAATCAGCGAACGCGACCTTCCTTCCACGCCTGGAGCAGCTTGTCATAGGCGATGGTCTCGCCCTTCGGCTTTTCGTTATCCAGCTTCTTCCACGGCGCGTGGTCCGACGACAGCCACTTGGACGGATCGCTCTTCGCATTCAGCTTGGGCGCGCAGTTGGCCATGCCGGCGCGCTGCAGGCGACCCATCACCTGATCCATCTCCTCGGCCAGGTTGTCCATCGCGGCCTGCGGCGTCTTCTCGCCGGTGACCGCCGTGGCCACGTTCTTCCACCAGAGCTGGGCCAGCTTCGGATAGTCGGGCACGTTGGTACCGGTCGGCGTCCAGGCCACGCGGGCCGGGCTGCGGTAGAACTCGATCAGGCCGCCGTACTTGGCCGCATTCTTGGTCAGATAGTCGTGGTGGATATCGCTGTCACGAATGAACGTCAGGCCGGTGAGCGACTTCTTCAACGACACCGTCTTGGAGGTCACGAACTGCGCATACAACCACGCGGCAGCCAGGCGGTTCGGGTCGGTGTTCTTGAAGAACGTCCACGAACCCACGTCCTGGTAGCCGTTCTGCATCCCCTGCTTCCAGTACGGGCCGTACGGCGACGGTGCCATGCGCCACTTGGGCGAGCCATCGGCGTTCACCACCGGCAGGCCCTTCTTGGTCATGTCCGCCGTGAAGGCGGTGTACCAGAACACCTGCTGGGCGATCTGCCCCTGCGCCGGCACGGGACCGGCTTCGGAGAACGTCATGCCCATGGCCTGCGGCGGCGCGAACTTCTTCATCCAGTCGATGTACTTGGTCAGCGCATAGACCGCAGCCGGGCTGTTGGTGGCGCCGCCACGGGACACCGACGCACCGACCGGCGTGCACTTGTCCTCTGCCACGCGGATGCCCCATTCGTCCACCGGCATGCCGTTGGGCAGGCCCTTGTCGGCCGTACCCGCCATCGACAGCCACGCGTCAGTGAAACGCCAGCCCAGCGACGGGTCCTTCTTGCCATAGTCCATGTGGCCATAGACCTTCTTGCCGTCCAGCTCCTTCACGTCGTTGGTGAAGAAGTTGGCGATGTCCTCGTACGCGGACCAGTTGGTCGGCACGCCCAGGTCATAGCCGTACTTGGCCTTGAACTTGTCCTGCAGGTCCTTGCGCGCGAACCAGTCGGCGCGGAACCAGTACAGGTTGGCAAACTGCTGGTCCGGCAGCTGGTAGAGCTTGCCGTCCGGCGCTGTGGTGAACTTGGTGCCGATGAAGTCCTTGACGTCGAGGTCCGGATTGGTGAATTCCTTGCCCGCGCCGCTCATGTAGTCAGAGAGCGGCAGGATGGCGCCATAGCGGTAGTGCGTGCCGATCAGGTCCGAATCGGAGATCCAGCCGTCGTAGATGGACTTGCCCGACTGCATCGAGGTCTGCAGCTTCTCCACCACATCGCCTTCCTGGATGATGTCGTGGTTGACCTTGATGCCGGTGATTTCCTCGAACGCCTTGGTCAGCGTCTTGGACTCGTATTCGTGCGTGGTAATGGTTTCCGAGACCACGTTGATCTGCGTGACCCCCTTGGCCTTGAGCTTGGCGGCGGCATCCATGAACCACTTCATCTCCGCCATCTGCTTGTCCTTGGCTAGCGACGACGGCTGGAATTCGTTGTCCACCCACTTCTTCGCCGCAGCCTCGTCGGCCCAGGCGGCATGACCGCATGCCAGCGCGGCCGCAAAGGCCAGGGCCGACATCCCCAACTTCACGTGCACTTTCATCAGTGTCTCCTCAGGAATCCCCTCCCCGGCTCTGTTACTGGGTTGCGGCCCCGGGGAAGGGACAAGCTGCGCAGCCCATGACAGCGAAACCCGGCGTGCCGCGTCAGCCGCGGCGCATGATCACCAGCAGCACCACGGCGGAAATCGCCACGCTGATCCAGATCGACGGCTCCTCGGCCAGCGAGAACCACGCCTGCATCTTCTCCCCCAGCCCCACCCAGGCCAGGTTGATCCATGCCGCGCACATCAGGCCGATGAACAGGCGATCGCCACGCGTGGTGGCGATCGGCAGGAAGCCCTTGCGCATGACCGTGGGCAATCGCGTCTCCCAGATCGTCATGCCGATCAGCATGACCACCACCGACGTGAAGAACACCGCGACGGGGGTGGTCCAGACCATCCAGCTGAGCATCTCTTCGACTCCTTGTTATCGGCTACACGCGGCCCATCGCGAAACCCTTCGCGATGTAGTGCCGCACGAACCAGATCACGATGGCGCCCGGCACGATGGTCAGCACGCCGGCCGCCGCCAGCACGCCCCAGTCCATGCCTGACGCGGACACCGTGCGCGTCATCGTCGCCACGATCGGCTTGGCGTTGACGGACGTCAGCGTGCGCGCCAGCAGCAATTCCACCCAGCTGAACATGAAGCAGAAGAACGCCGCCACGCCCACGCCCGCCTTGATCAGCGGCAGGAAGATCGTCACGAAGAAACGCGGGAAGGAATAGCCGTCCACGTAGGCGGTCTCGTCGATCTCGCGCGGCACGCCGGACATGAAGCCCTCCAGGATCCACACCGCCAGCGGCACGTTGAACACCAGGTGCGCCAGCGCCACGCCCAGGTGCGTATCCATCAGCCCGATCGTGGTGTACAGCTGGAAGAACGGCAGCAGGAACACCGCGGGCGGCGTCATGCGGTTGGTCAGCAGCCAGAAGAACACATGCTTGTCGCCGATGAACTGGTAGCGCGAGAACGCATAGGCCGCCGGCAACGCCACGGACACCGAGATGATCGTGTTCAGCGCCACGTAGATCATCGAATTGATATACCCGGAGTACCACGAGGCGTCGGTAAAGATGGTGACGTAGTGCTCCAGCGTGAACGACGCCGGCAAGAGCGACAGCGTGGAGACGATCTCCTCGTTCGTCTTGAACGACATGTTCACCATCCAGTAGATCGGGACGATGGCGAACAGCAGGTACAGCACCAGGAACAACGGGCGCCACCAGCCGGCGCGCTGGCCGGGATGCGCGATATCAGCCATTGGGCATCTCCTCGGTGCCGGACGTGCCGGCACGCTGCATCCAGTTATAGAGGATGAAACAGGCCAGCAGGATGATCAGGAAGTAGATGATCGAGAATGCCGCGGCCGGCCCCAGGTCGAACTGGCCCACCGCCTTCTGCGTCAGGTATTGCGACAGGAATGTCGTGGCATTGCCGGGGCCGCCGCCGGTGAGCACGAACGGCTCCGTGTAGATCATGAAGCTATCCATGAAGCGCAGCAGCACGGCGATCATCAGTACGCCCCGCAGCTTGGGCAGCTGGATGAAGCGGAACACGGCAAAGCGCGACGCGCCATCGATCCGGGCCGCCTGGTAGTAGGCGTCCGGAATCGCGCGCAGGCCCGCGTAGCAAAGCAGCGCCACCAGCGGCGTCCAGTGCCAGACATCCATCACCAGCACCGTGACCCATGCATCGACCGCACTGCCCGTGTAGTTGTAGTCAAACCCCATGCCCGCCAGCGCCGCGCCAAGCAGGCCGATGTCCGTCCGGCCGAAGATCTGCCAGATCGTGCCCACCACGTTCCACGGAATCAGCAGGGACAGCGCGATGATGACCAGCACGGCGGAGGCCCTCCAGCCCTTGGCCGGCATCGCCAGCGCCAGCAGGATGCCGAGCGGAATCTCCACCAGCAGCACCGCCAGCGAAAAACCGAGCTGGCGCAGGAGCGCGTCGTGCAGTTCGCCATCGCGCAGCACGGTGCGGAACCACTCCGTGCCGACGAACACCCGCCGCTCTGGCGAAATGATGTCCTGTACCGAATAGTTGACGATGGTCATCAGCGGCAGGATGGCCGAGAACGCCACGCACAGCACCACGGGCAGCACCAGCAGCCAGGCCTTCTGGTTGACGGGCTTCATTGGACCAGTTCCTCGTTGATATAGAAGCAGGTGTGCCGGTTGAAGACCGACAGCCAGACGGTGTCGCCGGGGCGCAGGCTCGCGGCCTCGGTGCCAAGCCGGGCCCGGATCGTGGCCGGCTCGCCGCCGTTCTCCACGGTCGCCGTCACCAGCCAGTAGGTGCCGATATCCTGAGCGCGTACCACGTGCGCCGGCATGGCCTGCGGATCGTCACTGGCCGCCAGCTCCAGGTATTCGGGCCGCACGCCGATCTTGAAGCTGCCGGCGGCCTGCAGCGCAGGCCCGGTCGCCGGTGGCAGCGTCGGCATGTAGCGCCGCCCGGCCACGTCGATTGCCCCGTCGCGCCATACGGCCGGCAGGAAATTCATGCCCGGGGAACCGATGAAGTGGCCGACAAACGTGTGCGCCGGCCGCTCGAACAGCGCATCGGCGGAACCCACCTGCACCGCCTTGCCACGCGACATCACCACCACCTGGTCGGCGAACGTCAGCGCCTCGGTCTGGTCGTGCGTCACGTAGATCAGCGTCAGCCGGAATTCGTGATGAATCTCTTTGAGCTTGCGCCGCAACTGCCATTTCAGATGCGGGTCGATCACGGTCAGCGGTTCGTCGAACAGGATCGCCGAGACATCCTGCCGGACCAGCCCGCGGCCGAGGGAAATCTTCTGCTTGGCATCCGCGGCGAGCCCGCTCGCCCGGCGGTCCAGCGATGACGACAGGTCCAGCATCTCCGCCACGCGCCCCACGCGCTCCCTGACCTGCGCAGCCGGCACCCCGCGATTGCGCAGCGGGAAGGCCAGGTTCTGGCCGACGGTCATCGTGTCGTAGATCACCGGGAACTGGAATACCTGCGCGATATTGCGCGCCTGCGGCGTGGCGCCGGTCACGTCGTTGCCGTCAAAGCGAATCGTCCCCTGCGAGGGCCGCAGCAGGCCGGACACGCAATTCAGCAGCGTGGTCTTGCCGCAACCGGACGGGCCCAGCAAGGCGTAGGCCCCGCCATCCTCGAAGGTGAAGCGCAGCGGCAGCAGCGCGTAGTCCTCGTCGTTCTGCGGATTCGGGCCGTAGGCGTGCGCGAGATCGAGATCGATGCGTGCCATCTCAGCCTCCCGACTCGGTAATCGGCGTGCTGGCCACGTCGGCCAGTGCGCCCGGACGGCGCGGCGCGTGGATGCGATCGCCGGCAGCGTTGAACAGGTAGAGCTGCGCGGGTTCCAGATGCAGCGACAACGGCGCCCCCAGTCGAAGTTCGAGCACGCCGGCAAACTGCGCGACGAGATTGCCGACAGCGGTATCGAGGTGGACGAAGGTATCCGAGCCCGACAATTCGGCCAGCGCCACCTTGCCCGGCACCGCCACCGCGCCCGGCACCTGCGCCAGCCGCAGCGCGGCGGCGCGCACGCCGACCGTCACCGGGCCATCCGGCGCGGACACCTCGGGCAACGGAATCACGATATTGCCGGCCAGCGTCACGCGTCCGCCGGACAGCGTGCCCTCCACCAGGTTCATCGGCGGATCGCTGAAGGCGCGCGCCACGCGCAGCGAAGCCGGGTAATGGAAGACCTCGGGCGTCGGCCCGTACTGGAGCAGTTCGCCGGCATCGAGCACCGCCGTATGCCCGCCCAGCAGCAGCGCTTCGGCCGGCTCGGTGGTCGCGTAGATCACGGTGGCGTTGCCGTGCGCGAAGAGCTGTGTCAGTTCCTCGCGCAGTTCCTCGCGCAGCTTGTAGTCCAGGTTGACCAGCGGCTCGTCCAGCAGCATCAGCGGCGCGTTCTTGGCCAGCGCCCGCGCCAGCGCCACGCGCTGCTGCTGCCCGCCGGACAGTTCGGCGGGATAGCGGTCCAGCAGATGTTCGATATGCAGGCGGCTGGCCAGCGCGCGGACCTGCGTGGCAATATCCTCGCCACGGTCGCGCCGCAGCTTCAGCGGCGACGCGATGTTGTCGAAGACCGTGAGGGAGGGATAGTTGATGAACTGCTGGTACACCATCGAGACATTGCGCTCGCGGACTGGCACGCCGGTGACGTCGGCGCCGTCGACCAGCACACGCCCTGCGCTGGGCTTGTCGAGCCCGGCCATGACCCGCATCAGCGACGTCTTGCCGGCCTGGGTGGTCCCCAGCAGGATGGTGACGGCGCCGGGCACGGGAGCCAGCGTCATCGGGTAGAGATAGGCTTGCGACCCCACTTGCTGCGCAATGCCTTCCAGGCTCAGCTGCATCCAGTCTCCAATGTTCGATTGCTTGCTCAGCCACACCGAATACCGTGACCAAGGGGCACTATTCATAGCTTCCTGCTCGTTTTAGCGCAAAAACGAACGCAAAACAATCGTGCAGTGCATCATTTGTTTTCGTTTCTGTTTGAACTAGAATGCCGGCATGACGCTTAATCCCCGCCAGACCGCCCTCCTCGAGGAAGTCCGCAGCCAGGGCTTTGCCTCCATCGACGAACTCGCACGCAAGTTCGGCGTGACCCTGCAAACCGTCCGGCGCGACGTCAACCTGCTTGCCGAAAACGGCATGCTGGCGCGCTTTCACGGCGGCGTGCGCATGGAAGGGTCCACCACGGAGAACATCGCCTACCGGCAGCGCCAGGTGCTGCACGCGGAAGGCAAGGCGCGCATTGCGCGCGCGGTGGCGGCCGCCGTGCCGGAAGGCTGCTCGCTGATCCTGAACATCGGCACCACGGTGGAAGAGATCGCGCGCGCGCTGGTCCACCATCGCGGCCTGCGCGTCATCACCAACAACCTGCACGTGGCCAATATCCTGGCCGACAACCCGGAATGCGAGGTCATCGTGGCGGGCGGCGTATTGCGGTCACGCGACCGCGGCATCGTCGGCGAGGCCACGGTGGAGTTCATCCGCCAGTTCAAGGTGGATATCGGCCTGATCGGCATCTCGGGCATCGAGACCGACGGCACGTTGCGTGACTATGACTTTCGGGAAGTGAAGGTGGCGCGCACGATCATGGAACATTCGCGCGAGATCTGGCTGGCGGCGGATGCCAGCAAGTTCAATCGCCAGGCGATGGTGGAGCTGGCGCCCCTGTCGAGCATCGACCGCTTGTTCACGGACGAGCCGCTGCGCGCGCCGTTCGTGGAGATGCTGGCGGACAGCGGAGTGAATTGTGTGGTTGCGGACCAGGAATAACGCGATGGCGGGTCCGCGCGCCCGTCGCCTCCCCCGCGTGCGGGAGAGGCGGGATACCCATGGCTTACTTGAACACCACGGTCTTGTGGCCGTTCAGCAGGATGCGGTGTTCGGCATGCCACTTGACGGCGCGGGCCAGCGCCACGCATTCGACGTCGCGGCCGACCGCGGTCAGCTGATCGGGGTCCATGCTGTGGTCCACGCGCTCGATCTCCTGCTCGATGATCGGACCTTCGTCGAGGTCGGCAGTCACGTAGTGGGCGGTGGCGCCAATCAGCTTCACGCCGCGATCATGGGCCTGGTAGTACGGCTTGGCGCCCTTGAAGCTCGGCAGGAACGAATGGTGGATGTTGATCGCGCGACCTTCCAGCTTGCGGCACAGGTCGTTGGACAGCACCTGCATGTAGCGGGCCAGCACGACGAGGTCGATGTTCTGGTCGCGCACCACTTCGAATACGCGCGCTTCCTGGGCGGACTTCTGCTCGGCGGAGGCGTTCATCAGCGGCAGGTGGAAGAACGGCACGTCGTACGACGCGGCAAGCTGGTAGAAGTCGCGATGGTTCGACACGATCGCGGCGATCTCCACCGGCAGGCCACCCACCTTGGCGCGGAACAGCAGGTCGTTCAGGCAGTGTCCGATCTTGGACACCATGATCATCACGCGCGGCTTCGCCGCGGCGTCGAACACCTCCCACTGCATGCCGAACTGGTCGCCGACCGGCGCGAACGCGGCGCGCAGCGTGGCCAGGTCCGGACCGCCGGCGGCCGTGCTGAAGTGCACACGCATGAAGAAGCGGCCGGTGAACGCATCACCGTACTGGTCGGAATCGACGATATTGCAGCCATGCTGGAACAGCAGGCCGGAGACGGCATGCACGATGCCCGGCTGGTCCGGGCAGGAAAGAGTGAGGATAAATCCGGTGGAGCTCATCGTAGGCGAATCGGGCGAATCTTAGTCAAGCGGCAGGGCGCGGCCGTGATGCGAACAGATCAGGATGGCTGGGTGGATGCAGCCGTCCAGCCGCGTCGGCGGAGGGCATCCAGCGTCACCAGCGTGGCATCGACGGTCATGGCGCGGTCCGCCATGATAGCAAGCAATGCCGAAGGGTCGATACGGCGGTGCTCGGCCACCTCCCCGTCGCGATTGTGCGGCACGAAGTCCGGCGGCAGTGACAGGTCGTACACATACACCCGTTCCCACTGCACGCCCTCGGGGATTTCGCGCAGGACATCGATCACGCCGTGCGCCTCCGCCCGGGCCGCCAGCGCCGGAGGAATGCCGGATTCCTCGTCGCATTCGCGGATCAGCGTCTCCAGCGGGTCGCTGCCGGCCGGCATGCCGCCCGCCACGAGGTTGTCCCACATGCCGGGGTCCACGGACTTGGCGGGGCTGCGCCGGGAAATCCAGAGCGCACGCTCGCCGTCGATGATGCCGTTCATATGCGACGCGAACGTCAGCAGGCCGAGGAACCGCGCCGCGGCACGCTCGATCACGGCCAGCGCCGGCGCGTCCGGTGCGGGCGTGACCGCGAACAACTCGTTGCGCCAGCCGCGCAAATGGCCGGCGTCCGCCAGTTGTCGCGCCAGATTGGCCAGCGTGGCGCTGCGCGTATCGAAGTCCGGGCACCCGGGCAGCAGCGTCATAGCGCCCTCTCCCACCGGGACCAGCAAGCTCCCGGCGCCCGGTATGCCGGTCATCGAGTTCAGCACATCCGCGTGCCTGCGCGACAGCCAGCCCACCTGCCGGCCTTCGACCATCAGCCGCAGATGCGCGGACGGGTCAAACGGGCTGCGCGCGGCCACGCCGGCCGTCACGCGGGTAATCAGATCAGAAGGTTCGGAAACGATGTCGGCCATGGCAGCAAGGTTTGGCCGGCAACACCAGCCTCAATTTTTTTCCGGACGGAACGCATGACGCCGACTCACACTTCCCAGCAGCCCCAGTACGTACTGGCCCTGGACCAGGGCACCAGCAGCTCGCGTGCCATCCTGTTCGATCACGCCGGCAATGTGGTGCGGATTGCCCAGCGCGAGTTCCGCCAATATTATCCGCATCCGGGTCACGTCGAGCATGACCCCTATGAAATCTGGCAGTCGCAGCTGGCGGTTGCCCACGAAGTCCTCGCCGATGCCGGCGTCAGCAGCACGCAGATCCGCGCGATCGGCATCACCAACCAGCGCGAGACCACCGTGCTCTGGGACCGCAAGACCGGCGAACCCGTGGGACGCGCGCTGGTCTGGCAGGACCGCCGCACCGCGCCGATGTGCGAGGACCTGCAGGCCGCGGGCCACGGCGCGACCTTCCAGCAAAAGACCGGGCTGATCATCGACGCCTACTTCTCGGGCACCAAGCTGCGCTGGATGCTCGACAACTACGAAGGCGCGCGGGAACGCGCCGAGCGCGGCGAACTCGCGTTCGGCACCGTCGACAGCTGGCTGATCTGGCAGTTGACCGACGGCACGCGGCACGTGACGGACGTCTCCAACGCCTCGCGCACCCTGCTGTTCAATATCCACGATTTCCGCTGGGATGACGAACTGCTGGGCCTGCTGGACATTCCTCGCAGCCTGCTGCCCGATGTGGTGCCGTCGAGCGGGGAAGTCGCCCTCACGGCGGCGCGCCTGTTTGGCACCGGGATTCCGATCGCCGGCATCGCTGGCGACCAGCAGGCCGCGACGTTCGGCCAGGCCTGCCTGTCCCCGGGCATGGCCAAGAATACGTACGGCACCGGCTGCTTCATCCTGATGAACACGGGCGACAAGCCCGTGACGTCGCAAAATCGACTGCTCACCACCATCGGCTGGCAGATCGGGCAGAACACGCAGTATTGCCTGGAAGGGGGCGTATTCATGGGCGGCGCCACGATCCAGTGGCTGCGCGATGGGCTCAAGCTGATCCACAGCGCCCCGGAAGTGGACCCGCTCGCGCGCCAGTGCGAGGACACCGGCGGCGTGGTGCTCGTGCCGGCCTTTGCCGGTCTCGGCGCGCCCCACTGGGACCCCTTCGCGCGCGGCACGATCGTCGGCATCACGCGCGGCACCGGCGGCCCGCACATTGCGCGCGCCGCGCTGGAATCCATCGCGCTGCAAAGCGTCGACGTGCTGGATGCCATGCAGAAGGACGCCGGCATCTCGCTGGCGGAGCTGCGTGTCGACGGCGGCGCGTCGCGCAGCGATTTGCTCATGCAGATGCAGGCCGACCTGCTCGGCACGCCCGTGGTCCGTCCGCGCGTGACCGAAACCACCGCGCTCGGCGCGGCCTACCTGGCGGGGCTGGCCACCGGCTACTGGACCGATCCCGAGGAGATCACGCGCCAGTGGCAGGTGGAGCAGCGCTTCGAGCCGAAGCTCTCGGCCGACGCGCGCGCGCATCGACTGGCCCGCTGGCATCGCGCCGTGGACCGCGCCCGCGACTGGGCCCGCGAGGACGACACCAACGCCCGCGCACACTGATTTCCGTATTCGACCATCACCATGCCAACACCTGCTACCCCCATCCAGCCACCTTCGCGCGCCGAGCTGCTCGCCACGCTGTCGCGCGAGGCCCGATGGGATGTCATCGTCATCGGCGGCGGCGCCACCGGCCTGGGCACGGCGGTGGATGCCGCCTCACGGGGCTATCGCACGCTTCTGGTGGAAGCGGCCGACTTCGCCAAGGGCACGTCGAGCAAGGCCACCAAGCTCGTGCACGGCGGCGTGCGCTACCTGGCCCAGGGCAACATCAGCCTGGTGCGCGAGGCGCTGCACGAACGCGGCCTGCTGGCCCGCAACGCCCCGCACCTGGTCTGGCCGCTCGGCTTCGTGGTGCCGGCCTACCAGATGTTCGACCAGCCGTTCTATGGCATCGGGCTGAAGGTCTACGACATGCTGGCGGGCGGCCTCAACCTGTCCGGCAGCCGCTGGCTCAGTCACCGCGAGACCCTGCAGGCGGCGCCCACGCTGGCCGAGCACGTCGGCGGCCGTCCGCTGCGCGGCGGCAATCTCTATTTCGATGGCCAGTTCGACGACGCGCGCCTGGCCGTGGCCCTGATGCGCACGCTGTTCGATGTGGGCGGCACCGCCGTCAACTACATGCGCGTGACCGGCCTGTCGCAACGCAACGGCGTGATTACCGGCGTGACGGCGCAGGATGCGCTCGGCGACGCCACCTTCGACCTGCGTGCGGACTGCGTCATCAACGCCACGGGAGTATGGGTGGACGCGGTGCGGCAGATGGAAGACGGCCACGCCCGCAGCATGGTGGCGCCCAGCCAGGGCGTGCACCTGACGCTGCCCAAGAGCTTTCTGCCCGGCGACCGTGCGATCCTGATCCCGAAGACGGACGACGGACGGGTGCTCTTCCTGGTGCCCTGGAACGGCCACACCATTGTCGGCACCACGGACACGCCGCGCCAGGACCTGCCGCTGGAGCCGCGCGCGACCGGTGACGATGTCGATTTCATCCTGGAAACGGCCTCGCGATACCTGGCGCGCGACCCGACACGCGCGGACGTGACCAGCGTGTGGGCCGGTTTGCGCCCGCTGGTCAAGGCGACTGGCGAAGCGTCCACCGCATCGTTGTCACGCGAGCACACCATCCTGGTATCGAAAGCGGGCCTGATCACGGTCACCGGTGGCAAATGGACCACCTACCGCAAGATGGCTGAGGACGTCATGGCGACAGCGATCCAGCGCCAGTTGCTCAAGGCGGCGCCGGGCAGGACGGAAGACCTGCCGCTGCACGGCGCCACCGGCATGCCGGCGGACCTGCCGCCTGCCGGCTCGGGATCGCCGGACCGCTACTATGGCGCCGACCTCCCCCTCGTCCGCGCCCTGCCCGGCGCGGACAACCTCCTGGTGCCCGCCGCGGGCCTGACCGAGGCCCACGTGCGCTTTGCCGCCCGCCACGAACTGGCGCGGCGCGTGGAGGACGTGCTGGCGCGGCGCAATCGCGCCTTGTTCCTCGACGCAAAGGCGGCACTAGCCGGTGCGCCGCAGGTGGCGGCGATCCTCGCGGAGGAACTCGGACACGATGCGGCCTGGCAGGCGCGCGAACTGGAGAGCTTCGGCACGCTGGCGAGGGGATACATGCTCGACTGAATGTATAAACGTGCGCAATCGGGGCGGCCGTGGTGGAGGACTTGGGCGATAATGCGGGCTATCGCATCAGGGAGAACACCATGGACGAGATTGATGATCTGTCCGATTTGCCGATGCCCCGGTTCATCTGGGGTTTCGCCGTCATCGCAGGCAAGGGCGGCGACATCATGCACGACGAATTCGAGTATCTGACCCACACCCGCAGCCCGCGCTTCACGTGCCGCGTGGTCGAGCTGGAGGATATGCCGGCCGACAGCGAGGAATCGGGGATCGACGGGCGTATCGTCCACTACGACGAGCCGGACCGTCTGTTCTACATCACCGATGCGGGTATGGCGCTGGTGAATTTCCAGCTGTTTGACAAGCTGCCCGACAAGGACAAGCTCAAGAAGGTGTGCGACGAAGCCATCGCCAACTGGATGCTTCGCCGCGACTTCCTCGGCGACGAGGAAGACGAAGGCTGACTGGAAGTTCCGGGGAAAGCCCCCGGGATCCGGGAAAACCAAGGCCCGCGGACTGCGGGCCTGGCAGCCTGCCCCCGCTCCTCACCGGAGCGGGGCGACCATCACCGGGAAATTATTCCCCCAGCCCCTTTTCCACCACCTCGGCCAGCAGGCCGCTCATTCCGCCGGGATGATCCTTGGCCAGTTCCTGCAGACGCGTCACCAGCTTGCCATCCAGCTTGCAGGCAAACGGCACCAGGCCAGCCTGCTGATCCAGCTTGCGCTGCTCGCGGCGGTCGATCTTCGCGCCCTGCGCCACGCCGCCCGCACGCGTTGCCGCCGCGTGCTTCATGTCGTGGGCAATCTTGAGGCCTTTGTTCTTTTCCAGGTCCGTCTTCTTCACGGGAATTCTTTCGATGGGATGGGAAGGCCGCTATTGTACCGGCCTCACTCGGTCCGGACCTCGATCAGGCCGGAAGCCACGCGTTCGATCTCGCAATAGACCGGCATGGCCTCCAGCGGACCGGTGCAGCCGACGCCGGACGCCTGGCTCGCGCTCGCCCCCGGCGGCAGGAAGACAAACGCCATGCCGGGCTGGAAGCCCGGATGTTTGCGCAAGCTGTCGTTGAGGATGTCGAGGTACTGCGAACGCGAGAAGACCTGCTTTGCCATGTCTAGCCTCCGGGTGGGTGACCCCTGCCCCGCGCCATGCCTGCGCCGTTCTGTGCGGCGGCCGGCATGAGAGGTCGCTTCATTTTGAAGCAACCTCCAGGTCGCGGGTCCGGAGATCCTAGCATGGCGCTCCGTGCTCCCTTCTCAGCATTCGCCCTTCTTGGCGTGGCCGGGCGGGCAGTGGTAGCCGCCCTTGCCGCGATGGCCATGGTCGTGATCATGATCGTAGTCATGGTCATGATCGTGGCCGCGACGGTCCCAGTCCGGCCCCTGATTCCAGCGACCCGGCTGCATCACCCAGCCATTGCTGGCCTGCACCCAGCGCGGCGACTCGTAGACGTAGCCCGGGCGCGCCTTGGCCCACTTGCCCTTCTTCCAGTTGTGCTTGTGGTAGTGGTCGTCCCAGTCCCAGTAGCCAGGTTGCCAGATGTAGCCGGGGCGTGGCCCAGGTACGACTTCGTAGACCGGGGCTGGCGGCGCGACACCAATGCCGATGTTGATATTGACCTGTGCCATGGCGCTGGGCGCGAAGGCGATTGCCGACCAGAGCAAGGCGGCGGCCGTTACGGCGCGCACGACGGTGCGGTGTGTCATGGGGGACCCTTTTCCATATTGTGATGACTACGGCAGCAGTCTAGCCGACCCCGCGCAGGGGCCGGTGTAAGAAAGGGTATCGGGAAGTTACGCGGCGCCGACCGGGCCACCGCGCCGGTGGCCGTCAGTGATCGGCGGCCATCGCTTTCAGTTCGGCGTCGCCCGCCACACGCGCGGCATCTGACGTCGTGAAGGTGTCGTCGGACACCATGGTGCGCCGGATCTGCTGCGCACTGAAGTCCACCAGGGAAATGACCCACACATAGCGCCCTGCCTGGGGCGCGGTCTGCACGAAAGCCTTCAGCTGCGGTCTGGATTCGGTCGCCATGGTGCTCCTCCGTAGACAAACGCGTCCAGAAACTCTAGCACATCCAATCCAGACGACCGGCACCCACCTACAGCGTTTGACCCAGTGCCACCGCGTGCATTTCAGGCTACAGTTTTTTTGACAAGTGCCGACACCCATTGGAGTACCAACCGCCACCAAATTGCCGCGCATCGCCATCCACCCTCCCCAGCACCCCATGGCTGAACCAGGTTGTCCGCTCCCTGATCGGCCACGGCTCAGCATCGCCCGCGCCCGCCGCCATGGACTGGCCGCGTTGCTGGCATGGCTGGCTGGCGCGATGCCCCTCGTACTGACGCCTGCCGTGGCCGCACAGACGCCACAGGCAACACAATCTCCGGCCTCGGCCGCCGCACCAGCCTCCGCACCCGCCGCCGCGCCGGTGCCGCGCCCGGAGGCGGTCGCGCGTGTCGTCATGAGCCTGCTCAGCTACGCCCGCTGGCCCGCCGAACGCGAGACGCTGCGCCTGTGCGTTGACAACGGCACCCGCTACGCCGGCAAGCTGATGGAAGGCGGCACGCTGTCCACCGGACGCCTGGTCGAGGTGCGGCGCGTGGACGTGATGAGCGATGCCCTGACGCCGGACTGCGATGCGCTGTACCTCGGCACCATGACCGATACGCGTCGCAAGAAGCTGGCTGGCGACCTGACGGGGCGCCCGGTGCTGGTCATCGCCGAAGAAGACTTCGAATGTGAGGTTGGCAGCATGTTCTGCCTGAACATTCGCGAGAACCAGGTCTCGTTCCGTGTGAACCTCGATTCCATCGCCCGCAGCGGCATTCATGTCCATCCGGGTGTGCTGCAACTGGGACGTCGCAAGACGCCGGCATCATGATCACGCCCGGCCCGCGCCCTACCCCGCCTACTCCGCCCGCCCCACCCGCGCCGCCTGCCACTCATGCGCGGCCCACGCTCTACAGCACGCTTCGGCGTATCCACCTCAGCGTCGCGCTGATCGCCGTCTGCACGGCCGGGCTTTCGCTGACGGCGCTCGGCCTGACCGCGCTACGCGTCTATGCCGACCACAACCTGCGGCTGGTGGCGCGCTCCATTGCCTATACGCTGGAAGCGCCAGTCGTGTTCCGCGACGAAGCCGCCGCGGCCGAGACCCTTTCCGTCATCGCCGCCGGCGAGGACGTCACCACCGTCGCGGTGTTCGACCGAGACCACCAGCCGCTGGTCACATGGCAGCGCCCCGGCCAGGACCGCTTTCCGCAATTGCGCAGGCTGGCTGGCGACCTGCTGACGTCCGGCCCGGTGGAACAGCCGATCTATCACGAATCCCTGCAGGTGGGCAGCGTGCGCGTGGCGGGCGACCCCATCGCGCTGCTGCATTTCCTGCTGCAAGGCACGCTGGGCCTGCTGGCGTGCCTGCTGCTGACGGCCGTGGGCGCGCACTACATGTCGAGCCGCATGATCGTCCACATCATCGACCCGGTGCGTAACCTCATGCGCGTGGCCCATGCGGTGCGGTCCGAACGCGCGTTCGACCAGCGCCTGCCGCCAGCGCGGATCGCGGAACTCAACGCGCTTTCGGAAGACTTCAACGTGCTGCTGGACGAGCTGGAGGCGTGGCAGAACCAGCTACAGCATGAGAACCGTTCGCTGGCGCACCGCGCCACCCACGACAGCCTGACAGGATTGCTCAACCGCGCCGCCTTTACCGAAGCGCTCGAGCATGCCGTGCACACCGCGGCGGCGTGCAACCAAAACGCCGCCTTGCTTTACCTGGACAGTGACGACTTCAAGGGCATCAACGACCGCTATGGCCATGCCGCCGGCGACGCCGTGCTCGTCGGCATCGCCCAGCGCATTCGTACCTGCGTGCGCGAGAGCGACCTGGTCGCACGCCTGGGCGGCGACGAATTCGCCGTGCTGGTGGGCCCGCTGCGGCAGCCGGAAGACGCCGTGCTGGTGGCCGAGCACATCCTTGCCGTCATGGCGGACCCGATCGCGCTGCCGGACGGCACGCACATCGTCGCGCCGCTCAGCATCGGCCTGGCCGTCTATCCGTTCCACGCCCGTGCCGGCTCCGCGCTGCTGCACGCGGCCGATGCCGCAATGTACGGCGCCAAGCGCCAGTCAGGCGCAACCTGGCGCAGCGCCGAGACCGTCCCGCCAGACGCGCACGTGTAGGAGGTCGCGATGACGCTCCGCCCGACCGCCCGCCCGACCGCCCGCCAGTCCGGCCGCCAACCGGGCCACCGGTGGCTCGGTGCGATGGGCATCGCCGTGGCACTGGCGTTGGCGCTGGGCGGTTGCCAGAGCGCGCCGCCGCCGCCGCCCGGCAAGCTCACGCCGGCCCAGATTGCGGTGCTGAAGGATGAAGGCTTTGCGCTGACCGATAACGGCTGGGAACTGGGTCTCTCGCACAAGGTGCTGTTCGGCTTCGATGAAGACTTGATTACCCCGGAGCGCCGCGGCGCCGTCATGCGCGTGGGCCTGGCGCTCAATGCCGCCGGCATCGAGCGGCTGCGCGTGGACGGCCATACGGACGCCGCCGGCACCGTTGCCTACAACCAGCAGCTCTCCGTCCGGCGCGCCGAGGCCGTGGCCCGCTTGCTGTCCGCATGCGGCTTTCCCCGCGAGCACATCGAGGTGCGTGGCCTGGGAAAATCCCGCCCGGTGTCCGACAACCGCACCGCCGCGGGGCGGGCCGAGAACCGCCGCGTAGCGATCATCGTCACGGTCGACTAGAAACCGAAGAAACACTCTAATTCGCCAGGTAATGCGGTCAGATCCGCCCCGGCACTGACGCCCCCGGCCACGGTGACCCCGAAGAAGGGTTGACGCCGTGTCCCGCCATGCGAAATGCCGGGCAAACCCTGCCCGCCAACCGTCACGAACGGTCGTACACTCGCGCCTGTGCCGTCTGGCCGAGACGCGGGGTTTCCCGCGCGGGCGCGCATCACCGAATTCCAATAAAAGAAAGCAAGAAAGCATGCGTACCCAGGCGCTGGAGCAGGCAATAGACGCCGTGGTCGTGGTCAACGCGCGCAATCAGGTCACCCTGTTCAACGCCGCTGCCGAGGCCTTGTGGGGATTGCAGCGTTCAGCCGTGCTAGGGCGATGCGCGAGCCGGCTCGCGCTGGACGACCTTGGCGGCCATCATGCGCGACAGGCCGGCCAGCCCGACGCCGACATCGCGTTCGACCTCACCATCACGCGTCCCGACGGGACGACGCGCCATGCACAGTTGCGCACGGCCGCCTTTGCTCCCCTCGATCCCGACACCCTCGCATCCGCAGCCGCGAATGACGCCGACCTGCAGTACGCCGCATTCCTGCGCGAAGACAGTGGCGATGGGCTAAGCCCCGCCGGGCTGCGCATGGTTTCGCTGTGTCTGGACCATGCCGAGAATCCGGTCATGATCACCGACGGCCGCGGCATCGTCTGCCACATCAACGGCGGCTTCACGCGTCTGCTGGGCTATGGCCGCCATCAGGCCGTGGGCCGCCTCTGGCACGACCTGCTCAAACCGATCAACGCCCGCCCGGAGATGATTCCGCCGCTGCTGGCGCCGCTGACCGAAGGCCGGCCGCTCCAGCGCGAAGCACTGGTGGCCGACAAGAGCGGCCAGCCGCGCTGGCTGTCCGTGGCCGTCAGCCCGGTCATGGCCCGGCCGGGCAGCCGGCCCGCGCCGCAGCCCCAGGAGCAAGGCGGGCTGGTCAATGCGGTCTGCGTGCTGACCGACATCACGGCCACCAAGCTGCGCGAATCGATCCAGCACCGGACGCTGGAAGCGCTGGCGCAGGATCTGCCGACCGCGGACATCATGGCCGACCTCTGCCGGCAAGTGGAGCGGATGGCGCCGGGCGCCGTGGCCTCCGTGATGCGCGTGGCCGATGGTCGCCTGCGCATGGTGGCGATGCCCTCGGCACAGCCGGCGTCCCTCGATCACTTCGACAACCTGCCGATCGGCCTCCAGTCGGGGTCCTGCGGCGCTGCCGCCTTCCTCGGCCGGCCCGTGGCGGTCAGCGACATCGCGCAGGACCCGCGCTGGGAACTGCTGCGCGAACACGCCCTCGCGGCCGGCTGGGCCGCCAGCTGGTCCACACCGGTGCGCGCCGCCGATGGCCGCGTGCTGGGCACCTTTGCCCTGAGCTTCGCCCAGCCGCGCCTGCCGGACACCTTCCACGAAAACCTGGTGGCCGTTGCCGCGCACCTTTGCGCGCTGGCGCTGACGCGCGACCAGGCGCAGGAACGCATCCACCGGCTGGCCTATTACGACGCGCTGACCGGCCTGCCGAACCGCCAGTTGCTCCTCGCCCGTGCCGACGAAGCCGTGACGCAAGCCAATGCCGAGGGCACGCCGCTGGCATTGCTGTTCATCGACCTGGACGACTTCAAGCGCGTCAATGACGTGCAAGGGCACGTGGCCGGCGACCGCTTCCTGAGCGAAGTGGCCGCGCGCCTGCTGCATGAGGCCGGCGAGCACGATACCGTGGGCCGGCTGTCCGGCGACGAATTCGCAATGCTGCTGCCGCATTGCACGCGCGATGACGCCGTGGCCACGGCGCAGCACCTTCTGCGTGCATTGGCGGCACCGATCCACATCTCGCGCGGGCTGAGCCTGTCGCCGTCGGCGAGCATTGGTATCAGCCTGCTGACGGAAAACGCGCGCGACCGCGAGACGCTGCTGCACCATGCCGACCTCGCCGTGTACCAGGCCAAGCGGCGGGGCAGCCACGTGTGCGTGTATGACAGCGCCCTCGCCCGCCGCCTCGGCGACCGCCGCACGCTGGAGCAGGAACTGCGCGAGGCCATCGCGGAGGGCCAGTTGCGCATGCATTACCAGCCGCAGATCCATTTGCCGACCGGTAGCCTGTGGGCCGTGGAAGCGCTGGCGCGCTGGGCCCATCCGCGGCGCGGCGATATCGCGCCGTCCATCTTCGTGCCGCTGGCCGAGGAAACGGGGCTGATCGTGGCGCTGGGCTACTGGGCCGTGCGCGAGGCCTGCGTCCAGCAGGCCCGCTGGCGTGCGCGCGGCGCGGCGGTGCCGGCGATCTCGGTCAACCTGTCGCCGCTGTGCATCCGCGATCCGGGCCTGCCGGAGATGGTCGCGCAGGCGCTGGCCGCGAGCGGCCTGCCAGCCGGCGACCTGACTATCGAACTGACGGAGAGCGTTTTCCTCGATCTCACGCCGGCTGCGGAAGCCACCATTGCCGCGCTGCGCCAGCTGGGCGTGCGGCTGTCGATCGACGATTTCGGGACGGGATTTTCGAGCCTGAGCCGACTGACGCGGCTGCCCGTGGAAGAGATCAAACTGGATCGCAGTTTCCTGGTGGACCTGGAAACCAGCGAGCCCACGCGCACGCTAGTGGAAGCCGTGATCCGTATCGGCCGGGCGCGGAACCTGACGGTGGTGGCCGAGGGCGTCACGACCGCTTTCCAGCGCCAGTTCCTGCTCGACCAGGGCTGCCACGTGGGCCAGGGCTTCCTGTTCTCGCAGCCGCTGCCGGCACGGGCCATCGAGGGCTGGCAGCCGCAGGCTAGTTCCCCCGGCCTGCCACACTAGGAATACGAAGGGACCCGTTGGCGCCGCGTCGGCGACTAATCGCCGAACGGGTTCGGCACGCTGCCTGGCGGATCGTCGCCGAGGTCGAACTCTTCACGCACCTCGTCCACCACGGCGCGGATCGCGGCCTCGAAGCCGCGCGCGTTGCCAAAGCGGCCCATATCCCAGTTGCGGCCGCGGGCATCCCGCTCGTGCGGCTGGGGGTCCGGCACCCGGATCAGCGTCCCATCGTCGGCGATCTCGTCGATCTGCTGGATGCGCCGGCTGACCTCTTCCTTCAGGACACGCCGGCTGCGCTCGCGCTTGGCCATGACTGGCCTCCTTTCGGTGGTTCGTCCGCGGGCATCCTAGCACGCGGCCACCGGGCGGTCACAGCACCGCTTACAGGGCCGATTTCGCCGCCTGGTAGCCCGCGTAGAGCCGCTGGAACACCGGGCCCGGCTTGCCGGTGCCGATGGTTCGGCCATCGATCGTGACGACCGCCAGCAGTTCCTTGCTGGCCGAGGAAATCATGACCTCGTCGGCGACAAATACCTCGTCGCGTGTGATGCGGCGGGCTTCCAGCGAAATATCCAGCGCCGCGCACAGTTCTTCCATCAGGCCGTAGCGGATGCCTTCCAGGATCAGGTTGTCCTTGGGCGGCGCCTCCAGGCGACCCTTCCTGACGATCCACACGTTCGACGACGACGCTTCCGTCAGGAAGCCGTCGCGGAACTGGATGGCTTCCGTCACGCCATGCTCGGCGGCGACCTGCGCGGCCAGCACGTTGCCCAGCAGCGAGGTCGACTTGATCTGGCAGTTCAGCCAGCGACGGTCTTCCATCGTCACGCAGGCGACACCGGCTTCGACGGCCGCCGCCGGCGGCAGCGCCATCGGGTTGGTCATGATCAGCACGGTGGGGGTGACGTCCTTGGGGAATGCATGCGCGCGCTTTGCCACGCCGCGCGTGACCTGCATGTAGACCATCTGGTCAGACAGGCCGTTGGCTTGCACCACGCGATCGATCAGCGCAAGCCATTCGGCCTCGCTGTACGGATCGGGAATGCCGATCGCGGCCAGGCTGCGCTTCAGGCGCGCCAGGTGCTGCTGGCCGCGGAACGGCTTGCCGTTGTAGAGCGGGATGACTTCATAGATGCCGTCGCCAAAGATGAAGCCGCGATCCAGTACGGGGATGCGGGCTTCGGACAGGGGGAGGATCTCCCCATTCAGGTAGACGACGGCTTCGGACATGGCGGACACGCTAAAGGGATCAAGAAACGGGATCGGAAAACAAGACATTCTTCCACATGGCTTGCCCTGCCTTCATGCAAATTCGGCATCGTGGCCACGAAGACCTGCCGCCCCACGCCGGCAAGACCGGGAGCCCGCTGCGTGGGCCAGGCGGAAGCGCTGCTGCCGCCACCCCACTCCAGAGGGGCTTTAACCTTTGATTCGCAAGGAAAAACGTCACGGAGACGACACGCACGCCGCCTAAACTCGGGGCCACTTTTCCATCACTGGCTCCTCCCGTCATGTCCGGCGTCCTGGTTGATCCTTTCGCTGCCCGTCCGCGCTTCCGGCAGCCGTGCGCGGAGGATCTGGCCGTTGCGACGCCGTCTGTCACCACCGACCAGACCAACCAGGACGTGCTCGAGGTCTTTGCCGTGCATCGCGACCTGGCCTGCCTGCCGGTGACCGAGGCCGACCGGCCGATCGGCCTGATCAACCGGTCGATCTTCCTGTCGCAGATGAGCAAGCCGTATCACCGCGAGCTCTACAACCGCAAGAGCTGCATCGCGTTCATGGACAAGGAGCCGCTCGTGGTGGATGCGGCCATGAGCATCGACGCCCTGACCTTTCGCGCCGTGGAGTATGGCGAGAAAGCACTCGCGGACGGCTTCATCATCGCGCGTGACGGCAAGTTCATCGGCCTGGGCCAGGGCCTGCAGCTGATGCGCGTGGTGGCCGACATGCAGGCCGAGCGCAATCGCCAGATCATGCACAGCATCGACTACGCCAGCACGATCCAGCGGGCGATGTTGCGCACGTCGCGCGAAACGCTGGCGGCCACGCTGCCCGACGCCGCACTGGTGTGGGAGCCGCGCGACGTGGTCGGCGGCGACTTCTATCACTTTGCCGCGTTCGAGGACGGCTGGTTCGCCGCGCTGGCCGACTGCACCGGACATGGCGTGCCCGGCGCGTTCATGACACTGATCGCCTCGTCGCTGCTGACGCAGGCCATCGAACAGCAAGGCCCGCGCGATCCCGGTGCGCTGCTGATGGCCGTCAACCGCGGCATCAAGCAGATGCTGGGCCAGATGCCCGGCCAGATGGGTAGCCAGCCGGATGGCCAGCTGGAAGGCCACGGCGGCGCATCGGCGTCCGACGACGGCATGGATGCCGCCTTCTTCTGGTTCGACAACGCCACGCGGCAGCTTACCTTCGCCGGCGCCAAGTCCGCGCTGTTCGTGCTGCAACCCGGCGACGCGGAAGGCGAAATGCTCAATGGCGCCCGGATGGGCGTGGGCTACGTCGATACCGACATGGACTTCGCGTGGCAAAACAGCACGGTGCCGACGCGCACCGGCACGCTCGTGTTTGTCACCACCGACGGGCTGATCGACCAGATCGGCGGCCCGAAGGAGATCGCCTTCGGCAAGCGCCGGATGCGCGAAGCGATCCGCGCCAGCCGCGACGCCCCGGCCGTGCAGATCAGCCAGGCGGTGCTTGAGGTGCATCGCGCCTGGCAGGGCCCGCATCGCCGCCGGGATGACCTGACCTTCTTCTGCTTCCGCGCCCGCTAGCCTCACGGCGCGCCAATTCGCCCCCACATGACCGTCGCACAACCCGCACTGTCCGCCGCACAATCGATTGACCATGAATATGAGCCCTTCTTCGCGATGGCTCGGGAACGTAAAGTGATCTTCTACTACGTCGGGTACTTCTCGCAGAACATCATCGCCGCCATGTCCGACGCGGTACGCCTGCAACTCGCCGTGAGCGGCGTGGATGGCACCACGCGCCGCAAGCTGTTTTCATCGTTCGTGGAAATGGCGCAGAACATCGTGCACTACTCGTCCGACGCGCTGACGCCGCCCACGCAGGACAACGGGCAGCTGCGTCACGGGTCCGTGTGCATCAGCATGGTGGACGAACACTATCGCCTGATGTGCTCGAACCCCGTGGCCACCGCGCGCGTGCATCAGCTGCGTGCCACGCTGGAGCCGTTGCGCACGATGACGCTCGACGAAATCAAGCAAGCCTACAAGCAGACCCTGCGCGCCGAGGCGCCGCAAGGCAGCAAGGGAGCCGGGCTCGGCTTCCTGACGATGGCGCGCGATGCCAGCGCACCCCTGGAGTACAACTTTCAGCCGATCGATACCGATCCGGTCTCGACGATGTTCCAGCTCGTCGCCACGATCTGACGGTATCGACAAGAGCCTGCCATGGAAAACCTGTTCATCGCCGCCACGCCGACCTCGCCCGAGGTCAGCTTCGACTTCGAGCGGCACGTCCTCTCGCTCAAGGGCGAGTCCTACCCCGAGAACGCCGCGGTGTTCTACGGCGAGGCCATCGTGCGCCTGCGCAAGTACCTGGCCGCGCGCGAAGGCGCCGAAGTCACCGTCAACGTGGCGCTGACCTACTTCAACAGTTCGAGCACCAAGATGCTGTTCAGCATGTTCGACGCACTGAACGAAGCCGCCGAGCGTGGCAACCGCGTCCGGCTGCACTGGTTTCACGACGAGGACGACGACACCATCCTGGAGTTCGGTCAGGAACTGCAAGCCGACTTCCCGGCCATCGCGTTCTTTGACGAAGTGACGACCGGCAGTTGAACCCGCCGCTTGCCGCTGCCGTTCCAGCTGCCACCGCCCCCGTCATTCCCGTCGCCATGTCCGAGCCCGACCTGTTCGAATCGGAGAACAGCGCCCTGGCCCATGCCAGGGCCGTGTTTTGCGATGTCGATGCGGGCGAGGAGGCCTATCGCCATACGCTCGGCCAGCTGATCAGCTACTACGAGCGCCTGATGCGGGAGACGCGCCGGCTGATCCGCCGCAGCGATCGCGAGGAGCTGGAAATGAACCGGCTCAACCATCGGCTGCAGGAACTGGCGCAAGAACTGGAATATCGCGCGACGCACGACACGCTGACCGGCGCACTGAACCGCGGCGCCGTCATCGACCGTGCCACCGCGGCACTGGCGCGCGGCAGCCTGGCGCTGATCGTGCTCGACATCGACCATTTCAAGCGGCTCAACGACACCTTCGGCCATCCGGTCGGCGATGCCGTCATCTGCGGCGTCACGGCCTGCCTGAAGAACGCAGTCGGCACGGAAGGCGCGATTGGCCGCGTGGGCGGCGAGGAATTCGCCGCGCTACTGCCCGGGTTGACGCTGGACGAAGCGACCAGCCTGGCGGAGCGCATGCGCGAGGCCATCGCCGGATACCGCTTCCCCGCGCCGGTCGACCGCGAGGTGACGGCCAGCTTCGGCGTCAGCTGGACCGCCGAGGGGCGCACGTTCGAATACGCCTACGGCCGCGCCGACGAAGCGCTATACCAGGCCAAGCGGGACGGCCGCAATCGCGTGACGCGGGCCGGAGCATGAACGCGCGGGCGTTCGACAGCTCTTCTCAAAGGCAGAACCGTGCCGACGTGATGCGGCGCCAGCTCGGGTTTCCCGGAAGCCAGCCGCACGCAACCGAGCGCGGCTGGGCGGAACCGCTATCGCTTTAGCTGTTGTGCTCGGCGGCAATGGGGCGGGTCTCGCCGGTCTCCACAAGGGTGCGGCTCGCGTCCGTGGAACCATAGATCCACAGGATCTTCATGGGCGCCGTCGCCGACGCATTGCGGAAGCGATGCGGCACGTTCGGGGGAATGAAGGTGGCGTCGCCCTTCTTGACGGGAATCGATTGTCCATCGATATCGAAGATCGCCTCGCCATCGATCAGCACAACACTTTCTTCGGCATTGTGGTGATGGAAAGGAATCTCGGCGCCTCCGCCGAACTCGGTATAGCCCGTGATGAAAGCCGTGGCGCCCGCCCCCTTCCCCACCAGGGGCGTCGTGCGGGCACCGCCGCCGCGCTCATGCGTTTTGATGGTGTCGGGCTTCAGCAGCACGGCATTGGATTCTGTCTTGATCATGGCATTGCCTCGAAGATAAGGAATAGGTTCAGTGGGCAGGGCCAACCCACACTGTCTTGATATTGGTGAACTCGCGGATACCGAACTCGCCAAGTTCGCGGCCGTAGCCGGATTGCTTGACGCCACCGAATGGCAATCGCGGATCGGAGGCAACCAGGCCGTTTACGAACACCGCGCCAGCCTCGATGCGCCGGGCCAGCGAGTGGGCCCGTTCCAGATCGCCGGTCCAGAGTGCCGCGCCCAGGCCAAACTCGGTGGCATTCGCCATCGCGATGGCCTCGTCAGCGCTACCGACCCGAATGACTGCCGCAACAGGCCCGAACGTTTCCTCCACGGCTGCGGCCATGTCTGGTGTGACCCGGTCCAGAATGGTCGGCGCGTAGAAGAAGCCCGGTCCTTCGACCGGATGGCCACCCAGCGCGACCACGGCGCCTGCGCTGACACTGCGCTCCACTTGCGAATGGAGATCGCTGCGCAGATTAGATCTCGCCAGCGGGCCCACGGTTGTGCTGCGATCCGTCGGGTCGCCGACTCGCAACTTGCGTGTGGCGGCGCAGAAGGCGGCGACGAAGCGGTCTGCAACGGCGTCTTCCACGATAAAGCGCTTGGCGGAAATGCAACTCTGGCCCGTGTTCGAGAACCGCGCCTTCACAGCCATGTTTGCGGCAGCCTCCACGTCCGCATCGGCCAGCACGATGAACGGATCAGAACCGCCGAGCTCCAGGACCTGCTTCTTCATCAGGCTACCGGCCTGGGCGGCAACCAGCTTGCCAACGGCCGTCGAGCCGGTGAGCGTCACCGCCGCAACGCGTGCATCGGCCAGAACGCCGGCCACCTCCGATGCATCGATCATCAACGTGGAAACCAGGCCCTCGACCGCGCCCGCTTCCCGGAAGACGTCCGCCAGCGCCAGCGCGCATTGGGGCACGTTGTTGGCATGCTTGAGCAGGGCCGCATTTCCCGCGGCGAGTGCGGGGGCGGCAAATCGAATGAACTGCCAGAACGGGTAGTTCCAGGGCATCACCGCGAGAACCACGCCCAGCGGGTCGAACACCACGCGGCTATCCGCCGCATTGCTCGGAACGCGGACGTCGGCGAGGAAGCCCGGCGCGGCATCGGCATAGAAGTCGCAAGTCCACGCCGATTTCTCGATTTCGGCCTCGGCTTCCGCGAGCGGCTTCCCCATCTCGGCGGTGATCATCGCCGCATATTGCTCGCGGTTACGGCGAAGCACCCTGGCTACTTCCGCCAGAAGCACGCAGCGCTCTTGCACCGACCGCATGCGCCAGGCCTGTTGCGCCTGCGCCGCGCGTTGCAGCTTGCGTTCGACATCTTCCGGGCGATCGAGCGGATAGCGGCCGAGCTCCGCACCCGTGGAGGGATTGAATGAAACGATCATGGGTAGATTGGTAGCAGGTTGTCTGGCGAACGCGGCCATGGCGGGGCCGCATTCACACAAAGGTCAGATGGGTTCGCTGCCCAGTACCTTGCGCCGGATCAGGTCTTCAAGCGTACCGGCATCCTTTGCCAGTCTCGCCTTGAATGCATCAGGCGTGCTGTTCACGATGTCGAATCCGTTCTGGGCGAAGTGCTTCGCGACTTCCGGGTTGCGCATCACTTCCGAGGTGGCCGCCACGATCTTGTTCCGCGTGTCCGCCGGCAGTCCACTCGGCGCGACCAGACCGACCCAGGTGGGATATTCAAGCCCCGGGATGGACTCGCTCATCGTGGGAACACCCGGCAACAGGGCAGACCGCTTCGACGAGCCCACGGCGATTGCCCGGACCTTGCCCGCCTGGATATGGGGGAGCAGCACCGATATGCCGGCGAAGGCGAAGTCGATATGCCCGCCCAGCAGGTCCGTGATCATCGGGGCAGCGCCCTTGTACGGAACGTGAGTGGTCTTGAGCTGACGGGCCAGGGCCATCTGCGCACTGTTGACGTGCCCCGCGGAGGCAAGCCCCGAGGTGCCGTAGGTCGTGCCCGGGTGGGCTTTCAGGTACGCGATCAACTCTTCCAGGTTCTTCACGGGGAGATCGCCCCGGGTCACCAGGATTTGCGGCGTCGTCACCAGCAGGTTCAGGTAGTCGAAGGACTTGAAGGTGTCGTACCGCAAGCCCTTCATGATCTGGTAGTTGGCCGCCTGCGTATCGAGCGCCAGCATCAGCGTATAGCCATCGGGCTTGGCACGGGCGATCTCCGCCGCGCCGATGGATCCGCCTGCGCCCGGCTTGTTCTCGATCACGATGGGTTGCCCGAGCTTCTCGCCGAGGGCCACACTGATGATGCGCGCCGTCTGGTCGACAGCGCCGCCCGGCGCGAACGGTACGATCAGCCGGATCGGCTGGTGCGGGTACGTCTGCCCCGAGGCCAATGCGCTGGCGCCGGCGCATAGGGCGAACACCGCGGCATTGAACAGCCTCCGATAGAAGGATGCCATCTTTGTCTCCTATTTTTTTCTGGTATGGTCTGCCCCGCGTCCGCGAGCACCTGTGCCCGGCTGGACGCCGATGTCGGAATCAGGGCGTGCTTGCGATCAGGCCGCCGTCGATGACGATCTCCGTGCCGGTGACGTACCGGCTCTCGTCGGCTGCCAGGAACAGGGCGGCATGGGCCGTGTCCCAGGCATCGCCCATATGCTTCATCGGAATCTGATTGTTCCGGCGCGCGAGGAAGCCATCCGGATCGCCTTGCGCGTACTTCTGGACCAGGTTGTCGAGCAGAGGCGTTTGCATCAGCCCGGGCACCACGCAGTTCAGGCGGATACCCTCCGCAGCGTGAATGACGGCCGTCGTCTTCGTGAACTGGATCAGCGCAGCCTTGGCCGCGGCGTAGGCGACCTGGGGCTTGCCCACGTAGCGCAGGCCGGCAACCGACGACACATTGATGACCGAACCGGCGCCCTGTTTGCGCATGACGGGCAGTACGTGCTTGCAGGCGAGGAACGCACCCTTCAGGTTCACTTCGATCTGCGCATCCCAGACAGCTTCCGTCATATCCACGGGACCACCAGGCTGCGACAGCCCAACGTTGTTGACCAGGATGTCGATGCGCCCGTGCTGCTCGAGGCAGCCGTTCACCGCGCGCTCCACGTCTTCAGCCTTGGTGGAATCGCACCGCACCACCGTTGCCACGTTGCCTTCTTCCTCGATGCGCTTGCGCGTATCTTCCGCGTTCTCGAGGTGCAGGTCGGTGCCAAAGATCGTGGCGCCCTGGCGGGCCATCAGGACTGCCATGGTCCGGCCGTTACCCCAGCCTTGTGCCACGGAGCCGCACCCCATGATCAGGGCAACCTTGTTGGTCAGTTTGAACATTCGACTTATCTCCTTGTACGGCGCTCCTCGTATGGCGCCTTGGGCGGTCACATCCGCCGACGTGGTGCACATCGTAAGTAGCGGCGATTGATAAGTGAAATTCTTTATATCTATCCAATGATAGGATTAAGGAATTAATCGCCCCCCTTCGCCGTGGCGCGAAGGGTCCAACCCGCACGATCAAAGGAACGCAGCGTGAATGTGATCCCCCGCCAGCTCCGAATCTTCCTGGCGCTTGCCGAGTCGCTCAACTTCAGCCGCACGGCCGAGCAGTTCTTCGTCACGCAACCATCGCTGAGCAAAGCCGTGAAGGACCTGGAGGCGGAACTGGGCGTCACCCTGTTCGAGCGCTCGACGCGCTCGGTGCGCCTGACGCCGGCCGGCGAACGCATGACTTCACTGGCAAGGCGCGTGGTCGGCGAATACGACAGCGGCCTTCAACGCCTGCAGAGCCTGGCCGACCTGGAATCCAACCACGTGGCCATCGCCGCGATCCCATCGCTCGCGAACGCCGTGCTGCCTGGCGTGTGCGCCAAACTGGAGAGCCGCTTCGCCGGGACACGCTTCACCATTCATGACGGCACCAATGCGTCCACGATCCAGCGCCTGATCAACTATCAGGTGGATTTCGCCCTGGCGTCCGCCGCCCCCTCGCACCCCGAACTGGAGTACGAGGAAGTCATGCGCGACCGCTTTGCCCTGCTGGCACCAGCGGCATGGAAAAAACTGGTGCGACCAACCATGCGCATGGAAGAGCTTGTCGACCTTCCACTGATCAGCGGCACCGATGCAAGCACCGCCAAGGAATATGTGAGTGCGGCCTTCCTGCAGCGAGGCGTCGTCTTCCGACCGAAACTTTCATTTGACCAGGTGGCCACCGCGACGGGGTTCGTGCGCCAGGAAGTGGGCATCGCGATTCAACCTTACCTGGGCGTCATGCCGCTTCTGGATTTGCAGGGCATGCGACTTTGCCAGATCGAAGATGGCCCGATCCGATCCGTCGGCATCGTCAGACGCAAGGGCTCATCCTTGTCGCCCATCATCGAGCAAGCGCTGGAGGAAGTGCGCGCGGCGGCCAGGCAGTTGGTGCGGCAGCTTCCGGCGTGGATTCATCCGCCCGTGGCTTCTGCGTGAGGCGGGGGCGATCTGATTGGGTGCGTGGGGGCGTTCCTTCGCACGTGGAATCGAAGACCACGAAGCGGGTCTGTCGACGCAAGGCGGAGCGAACGATACCGCCAATAGCAAAGGGCCGGGTCACGGTAAAGTGACCCAGCCCTTTGCTCGTGACCCGGCGCGCGATCTGGAATCGCCCGCAAGGCCTTGAGGAATACTGTGGCGGAGAGAGGGGGATTCGCCTACACATGCGCAGGCCGCGGATTCCGGGTTCGCTTGCAAGCGAATCCCTTCGAAGCCCCCACGCAAGCCAAGCCGATGGCTTGCTTCTCTCCAAATGAGAAATGCCCGCTTGCGCGGGCATTGAATTCTGGCGGAGAGAGGGGGATTCGAACCCCCGATAGGCTATTAACCTATACACGCTTTCCAGGCGTGCGACTTAAACCGCTCATCCATCTCTCCGGGAAGTCCGCGATTATAGCAGAGCTTGTCAGCCTGTCCAGCCCCTTTCCCGTCGCGCGGGCACAACCGCCCTCCTCGCCTACCCCTTGCGCAGATAGTTGACCATGCGGTCGATGACCGGGGCGTTTCTCGGCGTCACCAGACTCACCAGGATGGCCGCGGCGAAGCCTGCCGGGACGCCGAAGGCGCCCGAGGCGATCGGGTCCACGCCGAACCAGCGGTTGCCAAAAATCCCCGTCATCCGCGTGAAGAACGGATAGTTGACGAAGATGTAGTAGACCGCAACGGCCAGACCGGTGGCCATGCCGGCCACGGCGCCGGCTGCTGTCGTGCGGCGCCAGAAGATCGCCAGCACCAGGACGGGGAAGAAGCTCGATGCCGCCAGCGAGAACGCCGCCCCTACCAGGAACAGAATATTCCCCGGCCGCAGCGACGTGACGTACGACGCGAACAGCGCCACCCCCAGCAGCACGATCTTGGCCGTGGTCACGCGCCGCTGGTGGCTCGCCTGCCGGTCGATCATGTGGTAGTAGACGTCGTGAGACAGCGCGTTGGCGATCGTCAGCAGCAGTCCGTCGGCCGTGGACAGCGCGGCAGCCAACGCGCCGGCCGCCACCAGCCCCGAGATCACATACGGCAGGCCGGCGATTTCCGGGGCGGCCAGCACGATCATGTCTGGCTGGATCAGGACTTCCGCCCACTGGACGATGCCGTCGCCGTTGACATCGCGAATCCCGAACACCGGCGGGTCCACCTTGCGCCACTGCACCACCCATTGCGGCAGCTCCGCGTACGGCGTGCCGACCAGGTGCTGGAAGAATTCCACCTTGACCAGCGCCGCCAGCGTGGGCGCCGACACATACAGCAGCGCGATGCAAAACACCGCCCAGGCCACGGAGTTGCGCGTCTCTTTCACCGATGGCGTGGTGTAGAGCCGCGTGAGGATGTGCGGCAGGCTGGCCGTGCCCAGCATCAGGCAGAACACCAGCAGCACGAAATTCAGACGCTTGGTCTTGCGATCCTGCTCGGACGGTGCGGGATATGGCTCGGTCGACGGCGTCAGCGGCTGGCTGCGTGCCAGCGCGTCTTCGCGCATCTGACCCCACTGCTGCTGGGCATCGGCCACATCCACCGGAAACGCCTGCCGTTCGCGCTCGACGCCCTTGATCTCGCGCAGCGGCGCGTTGCGGGCACGCAGGTCCAGCAGCTTCGCGTCCAGCGCGTTGCGCTCCTCATCGAATGATTGCGGCAGGCGCGCAATGCGATCCTGCAGCTGGATCGCCTGCTGGCGGAACATCTCGCGCACCTGCAGCTCGGCGGGGTCGCGATCCAGCCGCTTCTCGGCCTTGTCGATCTGGACCAGCAGCGAACCGTAGCTGACCTGCGGCAACACCTCATGGTGATGCTTCCACGCGATCAGCGACACGGTCAGCAGGAACGCCACGATCAGCATGATGTACTGCGCAACCTGCGTCCAGGTGACCGCGCGCATGCCGCCCAGGAACGAGCAGACCAGGATGCCGGCCAGCCCGAAGAACACACCGACCGCGAACTCCACGCCGATGAAGCGCGTGACGATCAGCCCCACCCCCTGTATCTGGGCGACCAGATAGACGAACGAGCACAGCGATGCCGCCAGCACGGCAATCGCCCGCACGGGCATGTTGCCGCCAGGCTTGCCGTTGCCGTAGCGGGCAGCGAGGAAATCGGGAATCGTATAGCCGCCGTACTTGCGCAGGTATGGCGCGAGCAGGAACGCCACCAGGCAGTAGCCGCCGGTCCAGCCCATCACGTAGGCCAGCCCCTCGTAGCCGGAAGCGAACAGGATGCCGGCCAGTCCGATGAAGGATGCCGCGCTCATCCAGTCCGCGGCGATGGCCATGCCGTTGAACAACGCGGGCACGCGTCGCCCCGCCACGTAGTACTCGGTGAGGTCCGATGTCCGGCAGATCAGCCCGATGCACGCATAGATCGCAATCGTGACGAACAGGAACACGTAGCCGAGCCACAGGGCGTCAGCGTTGGAATGCTCGAGCAAGCCCATCATGCCGACAAAGCCGAACAGCCCGAGGGTGAACAGGCCGTAGTACAACATCAGCCGGCGGCGGAAGCGCGACTGGGCGTCAGGCATGAGCGAAGGTAGGGGTCACGTTGGCGAGCGGTTCGTCCGTGCAAAAAAAGCCCGCCAGCGCGTGGGGCGCCGGCGGGCCGTGGCTTGGGGGGCTTGGGCCCGTCAGCGTCTTATTGTGCCTGCTTCAGCTGGTCCAGGATGGCCGGATTTTCCAGTGTCGAAGTGTCCTGCGTGATTTCCTCGTTCTTGGCCAGGGACCGCAGCAGCCGTCGCATGATCTTGCCCGAGCGCGTCTTGGGCAGGTTGTCGCCAAAGCGGATGTCCTTCGGCTTGGCGATCGGACCGATTTCCTTGCCAACCCAGTTGCGCAATTCGGTGGCGATCTTCACGGCTTCCTCGCCGTCCGGACGCGAACGCTTGAGCACCACGAATGCACAGATGGCCTCGCCGGTCATGTCGTCGGGACGCCCCACCACGGCGGCCTCGGCCACCAGCGGATTCGCCACCAGCGCGGACTCGATTTCCATCGTGCCCATGCGGTGCCCGGACACGTTCAGCACGTCGTCGATCCGGCCCATGATCGTGAAATAGCCGGTTTCCTTGTCGCGGATCGAGCCATCGCCGGCCAGATACAGCCTGCCGCCGAGCTCTTCGGGGAAGTAGCTCTTCTTGAAGCGCTCCGGGTCACCCCAGATCGTGCGGATCATCGACGGCCACGGACGTTTGACCACCAGGATGCCACCACTGCCGTTGGGCACGTCCTGACCGGTCTCGTCGACGATCGCGGCCATGATGCCGGGCAGCGGCAAGGTACACGACCCCGGCACCAGCGGCGTGGCGCCCGGCAGCGGCGTGATCATGTGACCGCCGGTTTCGGTTTGCCAGAACGTATCGACGATCGGGCAGCGCTCGTTGCCGATGTTCTTGTAGTACCACATCCACGCTTCAGGGTTGATCGGCTCGCCCACCGTGCCGAGCAGGCGCAGGCTCGACAGGTCGTATTGCTTCGGATGAATCTTCTCGTCAGCGTCGGCGGCCTTGATCAGCGATCGGATCGCCGTCGGCGCCGTGTAGAAAATGCTGACCTTGTGGCGCTGGATCATTTCCCAGAAGCGCCCGGCGTTCGGGAAGGTCGGCACGCCTTCGAAGACGACCTGCGTGGCGCCGGCGGCCAGCGGGCCGTAGGCGATGTAGGTGTGGCCCGTGACCCAGCCGATATCGGCGGTACACCAGAAGAGATCGTCAGGCTTGACGTCGAACGTCCAGCGCATCGTCATCAGCGCCCAGAGCAGGTAGCCACCGGTGCTGTGCTGCACGCCCTTGGGCTTGCCGGTGGAACCGGAGGTGTACAGCACGAACAGCGGGTGCTCGGCCCCGACGGGCTCCGCCGCGCAGGCGTCCGGCTGGCCGGCGGAAACTTCGTCCATCCAGCGGTCGCGGCCTTCGGTCCAGGCCACCTTGCCGCCGGTGCGGCGATAGACCACCACGTGCTTCACGGCGTCACAGCCGCCCAGCGCCAGCGCCTCATCGGCAATCGCCTTCAGCGGCAACGCCTTGCCGCCGCGCATCTGTTCGTCGGCCGTGATCAGCGCCACGGCGCCCACGTCCACCAGGCGTTCCTGCAGGGACTTGGCCGAGAAACCGCCAAACACCACCGAGTGCGTGGCACCCACCCGGGCGCAGGCTTGCATTGCCACCACGCCTTCGACCGACATCGGCATATAGATGACGACGCGGTCGCCCTTCTTGATGCCCAGTGCCTTCAGCCCGTTGGCAAAGCGGCTGACCTTCGCCAGCAGTTCCTTGTAGCTGACGCGGGTGACGGTGCCGTCGTCCGCTTCGAAGACGATGGCGGTCTTGTCACCGATGCCCTTTTCGATATTGCGCTCGAGGCAGTTGTAGGAGGCATTGAGCTGGCCGTCCTCGAACCACTTGTAGAACGGCGCGTTGCTCTCGTCCAGCACCTTGGTGAACGGCTTGTCCCAATGCAGCAGCTCGCGGGCGTGGCGCGCCCAGAAACCCTCGTAGTCCTTTTCGGCTTCGTCGCACAGGGCCTGGTAGGCCGCCATGCTGGGGATCGCCGCAGACTTGGCGAACGACTCGGGGGGATTGAAAACGCGATGCTCCTGCATCACCGACTCGATGGCGGACATGGGTTGTCTCCTGTTTGACTTTGACAGCTTCGCTGCAAGGTACGCCCGGCGGCTTACTTAAACCTGACGGTGGAGGCACGCGCGGCATCCTTGGCGGATGCTGCGGCGCAGCAGGCAAAAAGCGGGAGACGGGGGCGCAAGTGCAGTCGGCTCTACTACGTTAGCACAGCTATAATGCGCCGAGCCCTATACCCGAACGCCGCATGCGAGCATTTCGTGGCGCTCCCATCATTTTTCGCGGCACCTCCCGGTTCGCCGTTTTCCGGCGCCGCTCCCATCTCCCGGTTGCACTCGCCTTGCCCGTCCACGCACTCTTCCTGATCGCCGCGATGGCCCTTGTTGGCAGCAACGTCGGCCTGGGGAAGTCCATCATCGCTGAGGTACCAGTCCTGCTGTTCGCGTTGCTTCGCTTCGTGATTGCGATCGTGTGCCTGTCGCCGTGGTATCGGCCCGCGCGCATGCGCACGGTGTCGCGAGGCGAATGGCGCAACCTGTTCCTGATGGCGTTCTTCGGCACGTTCATGTTCACGCTGCTGATGCTGGGCGGCGTGCGACTGACCAGCGCGATGGCCGCGGGCGTGATCACCAGCACGATCCCGGCCACGGTGGCCATCCTCTCTTGGCTGTGGCTGCGGGAGCGTCTGTCGCGCCGGACCGTGGCGTCAGTGTTGCTGGCGGTCGCTGGCATCGCCGTGCTCAACATCGCCCGTGGCGGCGAAGATCATGGCGGCCTGGCCGGTGGCCAGGCACTGGTCGGCAACCTGATGATCCTGGGCGCGGTGGTGTGCGAATCGATCTACGTGATCCTGTCGCGCCGGCTCTCGCAGACGCTGGCTGCGATCGAGATCTGCGCATACACCCACCTGATCGGCGGTGCGCTGATGCTGCCGCTGGGGCTGCTGCCGCTGCTGACGTTCGACTTCGGCAGCGTGGCCGGCACCACCTGGGCGATGCTGCTCTGGTACGCACTATCGGCCAGCGTGTTCTCGTTCTGGCTCTGGATGAAGGGCATCCGCCATGTGCCGGCGCAACTGGCGGGCGTGTTCACGTCCGTATTGCCGGTGGCGGCTGCGTTGTACGGCATCGCCTTCCTGGGCGAGCGGCCGGGCTGGGCGCACGGCGTGGCGCTGGCCTGCGTGCTGGGCGGGATCGCGCTGGCCAGCTTGCCAGGGCCGATGGCACGACGCGCGCTGCGGAGTCGCCCGGATCAGGCAACGCCAGACGGGAACTGACGCAAGGGGCACCGGGAGGCCCCCGATAAACCGGATGTGACGGTTTCGATTGTCATAGGGCGCAAGGTACAATCACACCCCACTTTGATTGTCTTGCGACATTTACAATCACCTCCCTGCGTTGCCCATGGCCTACCCCCCTCTTCGCCCTATTCCCCGCATCATCTTTGCGTCCCGCTGGCTGCAGCTTCCGCTCTACCTCGGCCTGATCATTGCGCAAGGCGTCTACGTCTATCACTTCCTGCATGAGGTCTGGCACCTGCTGTCGCACGTCACCACCTATGACGAGACCAAGATCATGCTGGTGGTGCTGGGCCTGATCGACGTGGTGATGATCTCGAACCTGCTGATCATGGTGATCGTGGGCGGATACGAGACCTTCGTCTCGCGACTGGGTATCGACAACCACCCGGACGAGCCCGAGTGGCTGGACCACGTGAACGCGGGCGTGCTCAAGGTCAAGCTGTCGATGGCGCTGATCGGCATTTCATCGATCCATCTGCTGAAGACATTCATCGATGCCGACCAGCGCTCCCATCACACCATCATGTGGCAAGGCATCATCCATGTGGCCTTCCTGCTTTCCGCGCTGGCCATGGCCTGGGTGGACCGCATGGTGTCCCACCCTCACGCGGCAGGACATGCGCCGGCCGCGGGTGCGCCGCAACAGGCGCACTGAGGCGGCCCGGCCCTTCCGGGTGAAGCCTTGATCGCTTTTCGTGATGTCGACGGCTGTATGCAACTCCGCAACCGTCGCCGTCACGGTGTATCATCCCGGGCTGTGTTTCACCGCTGCCCTCCCCCACAAAATGACAGTCATCAAGCAAGAAGACCTCATCCAGAGCGTCGCCGACTCCCTGCAGTACATCAGCTATTACCACCCGATGGACTACATCACCAGCCTGGGCCGCGCCTATGAGCTGGAACAGAGTCCGGCCGCCAAGGATGCGATTGCGCAGATCCTGACCAACAGCCGCATGTGCGCGGAGGGCAAGCGCCCGCTGTGCCAGGACACCGGCATCGTCACGATCTTCGTCAAGGTGGGGATGGACGTGCGCTGGGATGGCGCCACCATGGGCCTGACGGACATGATCAATGAAGGCGTGCGCCGTGGTTACACGCACCCGGACAATGTGCTGCGCGCCTCGATCGTCAGCCCGCCCGAAGGCGCCCGCAAGAACACCAAGGACAACACCCCGGCCGTGATTCACTACGAGGTCGTGCCGGGCAACACCGTGGACATCCAGGTCGCGGCCAAGGGCGGCGGCTCCGAGAACAAGTCCAAGTTCGTGATGCTGAACCCGTCCGACTCCATCGTGGACTGGGTGCTGAAGACCGTGCCGACGATGGGCGCCGGCTGGTGCCCGCCGGGCATGCTTGGCATCGGCATCGGCGGCACCGCCGAAAAGGCGATGGTGATGGCCAAGGAATCGCTGATGGAATCCATCGACATCCAGGACATCATCGCGCGCGGCCCGAAGGACTGGGTCGAGGAAATGCGCGTCGAGCTGTACGAGAAGGTCAACGCGCTGGGCATCGGCGCACAGGGCCTGGGCGGCCTGGCCACCGTGCTGGACGTCAAGATCATGGCATCGCCGACGCACGCGGCATCCAAGCCCGTGGCGATGATCCCGAACTGCGCGGCCACCCGCCACGTGCACTTCACGCTGGACGGCAGCGGCCCGGCCCAGCTGGAAGCGCCGGACCTGTCGGCCTGGCCGAAGGTGGAGTGGGCGCCGAACACCGAGACGTCGAAGCGCGTGGACCTGAACACGCTGACGCCGGAAGAAGTGGCTTCGTGGAAGCCGGGCCAGACGCTGCTGCTCAACGGCAAGATGCTGACCGGCCGCGATGCCGCGCACAAGCGCATCGCCGACATGCTGGCCAAGGGCGAGAAGCTGCCCATCGACTTCACCAACCGCGTGATCTACTACGTGGGCCCGGTGGATCCGGTGCGCGACGAAGTGGTCGGCCCGGCTGGCCCCACCACCGCCACCCGCATGGACAAGTTCACCGAGATCATGCTGTCGCAGACCGGCCTGATTTCGATGATCGGCAAGGCCGAGCGCGGCCCCGTGGCGATCGAAGCGATCCAGAAGCACAAGTCGGCCTACCTGATGGCCGTGGGTGGCGCGGCCTACCTGGTGTCGAAGGCAATCCGCGGCGCCAAGGTGCTGGCCTTCGAAGACCTGGGCATGGAAGCGATCTACGAGTTCGACGTCAAGGACATGCCGGTGACGGTAGCCGTGGACAGCTCGGGTACGTCCGTGCACAAGACGGGCCCCGCCGAATGGCAGGCCAAGATCGGCAAGATCCCGGTCGCGGCGGCATAATGGCGGCACCGGCGAACCTGCTTCGCGCAGGTTCTCCACACAGGAAAGCCGGGTCGATGTGGCCCGGCTTTTTTGTTTGAATGCTCTTCACTTTCTGCCCCACGTGAATCCCGCACCTATCGGCGTTTTCGATTCTGGCCTTGGCGGCCTGTCCGTCCTGCGCGAGATCCGCGCGCTGCTGCCGCACGAATCGCTGCTCTACCTGGCTGACTCCCGCTACGCGCCCTATGGCGAGAAGCCCGAGCACTTCGTGGAGGCGCGCACGCTGCAGGTCTGCGAGTGGCTGGCGGCGCAGGGCTGCAAGGCCCTCGTGATCGCCTGCAACACCGCGACGATGCACGCGGTGCAGACGCTGCGCGATCGACTGACGCTGCCGATCATCGGCGTGGAGCCGGGGCTGAAGCCCGCAGCGGCCGCGAGCCGCAGCAAGGTGGTGGGCGTGCTGGCCACCGCCAACACACTGAAGAGCGCCAAGTTCAACCGGTTGCTGATGTCGCTGCAGGACGAAAGCCGCTTCGTCTGCGAGGCCGGCCTGGGCCTGGTGCCGCTGATCGAGCAAGGCGACGTGTCCGGGCCGGCCGTGCGCGACAAGCTCGACGCATTCCTGACCCCGATGCTCGAGGCCGGCGCCGACACACTCGTGCTCGGCTGCACCCACTACCCTTTCCTTGCGGAGACGATTCGCGCGATGGTGGGCGACCAGCTCGCGCTCGTCGACACCGGCAGCGCCATCGCCCGCCAGCTGGCGCGCAAGCTCGTCGAATTCGATCTGGCGGCCGGCGCGGACGCCATGCCGCGCGACCGCTATCTATCCACCAAGGATGCCGCACACTTGCGGGCCATGGCCGCGGCGCTGCTGCAGGTGGAGACGAATGCCGAGACTGTCACCATCGAACCTGCCCCGGCCGTCTGAAGCGCTGGCGATTCGTCGCTACTGGAAGAAGCCCAGCGGCTTGTGATGCCGCACCTCCGGTTTGACCGCATGCTCCTGGCGAAGCTGCGCGAGGAATTCATCGGGCGTCAATGATTCCCCCAGCACGACGGACTGCCGCTTGACCGTGGCAAAGTCGCCCGGCGTCAGACAATCCATCGCATCGAGCTCGTGGCGGATGGCGTCGGTCATACGGCCTTCATTGCCTTCCAGAGCCTCGTCGATGAACATGGTCGCGCGCTGCGCGGGCTTGAGCGGAAGGAAGCGGATCTTGAACGAGAAACGCCGCAGCGCGGCTTCGTCGATTCGATCGAACAGGTTGGTCGTGCAGATGAAAATGCCGTTGAAGCGCTCCATGCCCTGAAGCATCTCATTGACTTCCGACACCTCATAGTTGCGCACCGCCTGCTGGCGGCTTTGCATGAAACTGTCGGCCTCATCAAGCAGCAGCACCGCCCCGTCCTCCTCCGCGCGCGCGAACATCGCGGCAATTTGCTGTTCGGTTTCGCCGACGTACTTGCTCATCAGGTCAGAGGCACGCCGGATCATCAGCGGCAGATCGAGTTCGGCGGCGATGTGCTCGGCGAGCGCGGTCTTGCCAGTGCCGGGTGGCCCGTAGAAACACAGCGTGCCTCGTTGCCGCGCGCCAAGCGCCTGCACGATCTTGTCCACTTCATAGCGCGCTTCCAGGTGCAGGTTATCGAGCCGGTAGTGGGTCACCACGGGACGTGCCTCGGCCTCGGGCCGCAAGCCCATCGCGCGGTCCGCATGCTCCAGCTGACGCAGGATCAGCGCCTCGACGGGTTCCTCCACATCGGGCCGCGCGAGTTCCACGAAGCGCGCGGCCGACTGCACCTGCGCGGGTGTCAGCGTCTTGCGCGCCGCCAGCGTGGCGATAAAGGCATCGCTCACGGCCAGCCCGCCCAGGTGCTTGCGGATGATGTTCTCGCGCACCAGCGGTGGCGGAATCCTGAGTTCCAGATGGAACTGGAAGCGCCGCAGATAAGCCGGATCAATCTGACGGATCGAGTTGGAGATCCAGATCACCGGCACGGGATTCTGCTCCAGTGTCTGATTGACCCAGGCCTTGCCGTTGACGGAGGCGCGCGTGTCCTCCTGTCCGAAGAGGCTCATCAACTCGCGCGCGCTGCCGGGGAAGACGTCCTCGACTTCATCGAACAGCAACGCCGTGCGCGGGCGGCCGCGCAGGAACGCTTGCGAGACCTGCAGCGAACGATAGCGGTCCTTGCCGGACAGGCTGTTGCCATCGCGATCGAAGCAGTCGACCTCGTAAAGCTCGCAGCCGGCCTCGCGCGCAAGCAGGCGCGCAAACTCTGTCTTGCCAGTACCCGGCGGACCATAGATCAACACATTGACGCCAGCGGCATTCTGGCGCGTGGCATTGGCCAGCAGCGCGGAGAGATAACGGGCATCGGTCTCCACATGCGGGTAGTCGCTCGTCCCCAGCGTGGGCGGGGCGGCAGGCCGCGTGAAGACCGCCATCATCTCGGCCTCGCTCGCATAGTTGCCCAGCAGCACGTGGAGCAGCCGGTCGGACAGTCGCATCAGGTCGCCGAGGTCCGTGACGCTGTTCTCCGGCAACGGCTGTTCGATCAGGTTGAGGGTTTCCAGCCGCGAACCGGGGCGCAGCGACACGGCGATGTCGGCGGGACTTGCGCCGGTCAGGCCGGCCAGGATCTGAAAGGCCTCCTGGCTGTGCGCAACCTTGCAGTCAACCATCACCGCGCGCAGGTCGCGCTTGTACTTGGCCAGCGCGGCGTAGAGAAGCAGCTTGCGTTCGTGTTCGGGCAGGTTCAGCACGTGGCTGAGCATGTCGATGTTGCGCACCAGCAGCACGCGTTCGCCGTCCAGCCGCGCGGCGATCGCGGCGGCCGATGCATCGAACACCGCGAACATGTCCTTGGCGTGGTGCTTGACGTACTCGTCGAGGTAGTAGAACAACGCGCTTTCATCGAAAGCGCTGTTCCACTGGCCGTGGCGATCCAGAAATTCCTCGGGTGTCAGCCGCGACGCGCCCTTCCATGCGGGCATGTCGGCACACCGCGCCGACAGGAAGCGCTGCACGCGCAGCACCACCCCATAAGGCCAGACCATTTCCTGTGCGCTGACGGTCAACACGTCATTGATGTTGCTGCGCAGGTTAAAACGGGGCCCGAGCGCGCATACGACGCGCAATGCAAACTGGGCACACATCCAGTCCAGCGCCGAAGTCCCGGTCAGGCCGGGAGAAGCGCGGAGGAGCGTGGAGCGGTCGTCTTCAGCAAAACGTGTGAAGTCCATGGCCAGTTCCCTTCGCACAGGGCTGGCGGGCGCCCGGACCGCGGGAGCGCCATCGCCTGCGCTGTTTCTGCCGCTAGTGGGGTGTCACGTTGTGTCTTTCGCTATTCCTTTCTGTCGCCGGATGGATTCGTTCTAATAATCCTAGCGCGGTTTTCCGCCGCCGGGGTATCGGAGACACCCGGCGGACGCGGCCTCTCCCACGCAGGGCGCCGGTAGCGCTCCTTGGTAGCGCTCTCGTTACGCGGCCATGCGATTGCTGCCAGGATGCGCCATCATATTGGCGAATCGGCCGAACGCATTGCACAATGCGCAACAAATAAGAATCATTATCGTTTATACTATCGCCCTGATACGCTACCCAAGAGTGGCGCTCCCCCGGCAACCCGGTTTCTTCGAGGCTGTTTTTTGGAGCGTTATCATGGAATTGCTGTTGAGCCTGCTGGTCGGATGTGGCATCTCGCTGATCCTGTTCTACCGCAAGTGATTGCGCCAACCGGCGTTCACCTGTCGTTCTTCCCATGTTCGATCAACGATTCTTCAAGATCACTGTTGCTGTCCTGCTGTTTCATGCCGGGCTGCTGTATCTGGTCCAGAGTGGCCTGGCGCGCAAGCTGACCGAAGCGGTCATCTCGCCTGAAATCATCGCCCGGATCATTCCACTGGAGCCACCTCAGCAGCCGCCCGCGCCGGAACCGCCCAAGCCGAGGCCGGAGACGCCGCCCAAGCAGGTCAAGGTGGTGACGCCGCGCCCCACCCCGCCGAGGCCGCAACCGACGCCGGAGCCGGTAGCGTCGCTGCCGCCGACACCGACGGCTATCTCGGCGCCGCCCTCGCCGCCTGCACCGCCTGCGCCCGCACCGGAAACCGCTGCGCCTGCGGCCCCGGCCAACGCCGCGCCGCGCGCCGTGGGCATCGGCGAGATCGCCTGCTCGCCGCCTCAGGTCGCCTATCCGTCGCAGTCTCGCCGTATGGGCGAGACCGGCAAGGCCGTGGTACGCCTGACCACCGATGAAGGCGGCCATGTGGTAAAGACTGCAGTGGTCACGTCTAGCGGGTCATCACGACTTGACCAGGCTGCGGTAGACGCCGTGCAGAAGATGCGCTGCAAGCCCTACATGGACAACGGCCGCGCCGTGGCCGTGACAGCCCAGCAGCCGATCAATTTCGAACTGAACTGATTTCCCGGAATTTTCCGATCTTCCCAAACACAGACATCATCAGGAACCACCATGCAGGACCTCGGACTCTCCCACCTCTGGTCGCAAGGCGATTTCGTCATGCGAGCGACCGCCATCATTCTGCTCATCATGTCGCTGCTGTCGTGGATCGTGATCCTCACCAAGGCGTGGGATCTGATTCGCCTCAAGAAGATGGCGCACGGCGCGGAAAAGCGCTTCTGGCATTCCGACGATTTCGATCACGCACTGGAAACGCTGGGCGCCAATGACGCCAACCCGTTCCGCACGCTGGCCGTGACTGGCAAGGAAGCCGCGCAGCACCATCGCGCGAGCCAGCCGCAGTTGCACGACGTCCTGGACATTTCCGACTGGCTGACCCGCTCGCTCAAGAGTGCGATCGACGAAGCCGTCGCCCGTATGCAGTCCGGCCTGGCCGTACTGGCATCGGTGGGTTCCACCGCGCCGTTCGTCGGCCTGTTCGGCACCGTCTGGGGCATCTATCATGCACTGATCGGCATTGGCGCCTCGGGTGTGCCGACGATCGACAAGGTGGCTGGCCCGGTGGGTGAAGCGCTGATCATGACCGCCTTCGGCCTGGCCGTGGCGATTCCCGCGGTGCTGGGCTACAACGCACTGAGCCGTGGCAACAAGTCGGTCATCAGCAAGCTCAACCGCTTTGCGCACGATCTGCACGCATACTTCGTGACCGGCGCCCGCGTGCGTCCGACCACCTCCCGCGCAGCCGACGACGGCTCGGTGCGCCTGGCTGTCAAGAACTGAGCGCGACCCGCATTAGAAGGAAGTCATCATGGCATTCGGCACTCTCGACGGAGACGATGACGAAGTGATGAGCGAAATCAACATGACGCCGCTGGTCGACGTCATGCTGGTACTGCTGATCATCTTCATCATCACGATTCCGGTCATCAATCACGCGGTAAAGATCGATCTGCCGCGTGCAACGAACCAGCCCAACGACAGCAAGCCGCAAAACATCAACGTGTCCATCGACGCGCAGGGCAAGGTTTTCTGGAACCAGCAGGAAGTTGATCAGCCCGCGCTGGAGGCCCGCATCGCCGACGCCGCACAGTTACAGCCGCAACCGGAGCTGCATCTGCGCGCGGATCGCGATGTGCGCTACGAGCGCGTGGCCGAAGTCATGGCCGCCGCGCAGCACGGCGGGCTTGGCAAGATCGGCTTCATCACTGAGCCGAAGCACTGATTCGACGCGTCCGGGCGGACACCGGGAAGAGCAAGGGCATCCAATCGGATGCCCTTTTTCTTTGCGCGTTCGTACGCGGTCGGTCACGCGAGGTTGCGCGGGTCGATGCTCGGGCACTGAGTGTCGATCCGCATGAGTGGCCGTATGCGTGTCTGTATGGGTGTTCGTTTGCCCGTTCGCTCGCATGCATTCCGACAATCTACCCCGCCCTCCGCCCTGGCGTTCTTAGCAAGAATTGTCGCGTGGTTATTGCAGGTGTAAAGGTTCGTGAAGATCCTTGTAATGATAACAATTCTCATTTAAGATCGATGTCACTGTGAATCACACATCGAATGCTTCGTACGGAGAAGATCATGAGCACCCTGAGCCTGCCGCTGTCGCAACCGCGTGAAGTCACGCGCCGCCGCTTGTCCCTGCGTCGTGTCGATGTTGCCCCGCAGGCGCGCCGTGAGACGTCTACCGCTTCGTCGGCGATCGAATCGGTCAAGTCGGCCGTGGCCGCACTGCCCGCACGGCTGGAAGCCCTGATGCGCCCCGACAGTTCGCCCAACGAATCCACCGCCCAGGCCGTGCCGCTGGAAGCCATCATGCGCGGCGCCACGACGCTGCCGATCTTGCATAACGGCGAGGTCTACACTCTGCGTGTGACGCGCTACGGCAAACTGATACTGACCAAGTGAAATACGGCTTCGCAGCCGGTGCGGCCAATATCAACTGTAATGACTTTTGTGGGGACCACCCTCTCAAGGGGTGTTAGGCAGTAGCCAGATGGTCGGACCGTAATAGGGCAAGCTTCCAAACCCCTTGCCCTATTGCCCGACGCCAGCCATGCCATCTTTTTATACCGCCCCGCAGGCATTGCGCCTGCGGGGCTTTTGCTTTTGCATGGGGCCAGTCGCCCGGCCCTTGCAATGCGAGATCAGATACCCAGGGCAGCGATGCCTGCGCGAGCGATCTGCGCGTCTTCGGTCGACTTCACGCCCGACACACCCACGGCGCCCACTACCTGATCGCCCACGACAATGGGTACACCGCCTTCGAGCATGCCGTGCAGCACGGGCGCCGTCATGAACGAGTAGCGGCCGTTGTTGATCATGTCTTCGTAAATCTTCGATTCGCGACGGCCCAGCGCGGACGTGCGCGCCTTTTCCGTGGCGATATAGGCCGAGATCGGCGCTACGCCATCCAGGCGTTGCATGCCGAGCGGATGGCCACCGTCGTCGACGACCACAATCGTGACAGCCCAGTTGTGGGCCTTGGCCTCAGCCTCGGCGGCGACCAGCACCTTCTTCACGTCGTCAGCCGTCAGTACGGTTTTTTGCTGCATACCTCTCTCCAGGTTCATGTCAGGTTGAGGCCGCAGTATATCGCGCGAAAGTCCCTGCCAAGGTCGTCACGGGCGGTTCAAGGTCTTTCACCTTGACGGACATTGCACAAAAAAGCCCGCATTGCTGCGGGCCTTTCTCAATTGCGACTGGCTGGACGAATCAATCAGGCTCCATCGGTGAACGCGTCGCGCTTGTCGTTCACTCGTGCACCGTCCAGATAGACGTCGCGCCTGTCATTTACGCGGGCACCATCGGTATAGACGTCGCGGCGATCATTGACGCGTGCACCATCGGTATAGGTGTCGACAGCGCCCACGCGCTGGCCACCACTGTAAACGTCGAATTTGGCGGGTGCGGCGAACGCCGAAACCGAAATGGCGGACAGCGCGCCGAGTGTGGCAATGGCAGCCATGTGTTGCTTGATGTTCATGTGAATCCCCTTGTTCCTGTTAGCAGCGGGCGCCGCGCCATCAGGCTGATCCTGTGGGAGCGACGTCACGAAGGCAGTGTAGGGGGAAACCCTGAAGTCAGCGTCCAGATCACTTGAGCGGTCGCATCAAATTCTTTGACTGATGAATTCCGACGGGAACTACCTTGCGCAATCTTCCACCAACTTTTCTCGCAAAAATTCCATAAACCCCGAGGTAGTTCGCCCGTATAAACAGAAAAAGCTCCAACCCTGGAGCTTTTTCTAACAGTCGCCTTTCAACGACCTTTCAATTCAATCTCTGTGTACCGGCTTGATCTCACCAACGACCGTGGCCATGACCATGACCGTGGCCATGATCCCGGTAATACCCACCGTGGCCACGCCACCCCGGGTGTCCGTAGTAGTAGCCGGGACCAGGGTAGTAGCGGGGACCGTAGTAGACCGGTGCAGGGCGCACCACCACCGGCGGCGGGCCGTAGTAGACGGGCGCCGGAGCCACCACAACCGGCGGCGGGGCATAGTAAGCCGGCGCAGGCGGATAGTAGGCAGGACCGCCCACAATCACACCAGGCACGCCAATCGCCACGTCCACGTTCACGCGTGCCATTGCAGCGCCAGACGCCAGCGCGGCGGCTACACCGAATGCTGCGAACAACCAACGTTTCATGATCGTGCCTCTAGAGTTGAGTGAATCTCGATACCCGTATTGTAGGGGTTCTCAATTCTCCAGGTGCAACGCGGGTATCTACATTGTTACCGGCGGTAACAGCGGGATCACATTCGCCGGAAGTGCTCTGGCTTGCTTCCTGCAGGGTAAGCCACGACAATACCGGGCTTGCCGTGCGGCCGTGGAGAAATTGGTAGACTCAGCAGACTTAAAATCTGCCGCCTTTCCGGGCTTACGGGTTCGAGTCCCGTCGGCCGCACCACTTCTTGCACCGCCCCCCCAAGGCTGGGTCAGGTCAACAGCGCGCAAAGCAGCGCGCCCACCCCCATCAGGAATACGAATAGCACACCCGCCAAAGCCAAGGGCTTGCGGCCCGCGCGCAGCAAATCGCCAATGCGCGTGTGCAGACCAATGGCCAGCATCGCACATGCCAGCAGCCAGTTGTCGAGCGCGATCAAGCCAGGCTTCAGCAATGCTGGCACCATCGACGCCGAATTCAGGGCCATCACTGCGACAAATCCAATCGCGAACCACGGCACCGACTTCATCAATCCGCGCCAGTTGCGCGTGCCACCGGAAGCGTCCGACCAGCTTGTGCGCGGCCACAGCGCCATGATGAGCAGCAGCGGGCCCAGCGCCAGTACACGGACCATCTTGGCAACAACCGCCGCATCGGCCGTGGCATCGCTCACCATCTTGCCCGATGCGATCACCTGAGCCACCTCGTGCAACGTGGCACCCGTGAAGATGCCGAACGCGCGCTCAGTCACGGACAGGTGCAATTGCTGCGTCGCCAGTTCGTAGAGCCACGGATACAACAGCATGCCCACCGTGCCAAACAACACCACCGTTGCCACCGCCACGGCAGTCTGGCGATCATCGGTCCGCACGACCGATGACACGGCAATCGCCGCAGCCGCGCCGCAGACTGCGCTACCCGCACTCACCAGAATGGCTTCCCGCCGGCTCAGGCCAAAGAAGGATGTGCCAACCCACATGCCGAACAGCAGCGTCGCCACCAGCATCGCCAACGGGACGACGACCCCACCGAGACCGAGTGCCGCAATCGCGCCGAACGTCAAACGCAGGCCGTACAAGGCCACGCCAAGGCGCAGCAGGTGATGGCGCGCGAACTGCATCCCTGGCGCCAGCGGCGTCAACCAGTGCTTCGGCATCGTATTGGCGGCAACCATGCCGGCGCACATCGCCAGCGTCAGGGCCGACAAGCCATACTGGGAGATCGCGGGATGGTCGGCCAGCACCAGCGCCAGCCAGGCGATGGCACCAAGCGGCGCCAGGGTGAGCGCGCGGACGCGCCACAATGCCAATCCCGACGGAGCGGTGGCCGTCAGTGAGGAAGAAGCAGGGGAAGAGGCAGGGGTCGTGGGCATGGCTGCGACAATGTTCTTGGACTGCCTGAAGCGTAATGGTCGCGACCTAACCCGCAAAACGGGTAATATCGTTATACATAATCTGTTATATCGATAGAGCCACCCCATGGACCAGCGCCCGCTTCGCCTGACCCTGCGTCAACTGCAGGTGTTCGTTGCCGTCGCCCAACACGGCAGTACCATTGCTGCGGCAGACGCACTTGCGATGTCCCAGTCTGCCGTGAGCGCATCACTATCAGAACTGGAGCGCGCCCTGAATGGGCCACTGTTCGATCGGGTGGCGCGGCGACTGAGTATCAACGAAGCCGGCCGGCAGTTCTTTCCGCGCGCATTGTCATTGCTCGATCAGGCCCACGAGCTTGAGCGATTCGCGTCGGCGGGTGGCGTCCAGTTGCGAATCGCAGCCAGCAATACCATCGGCAGCTATATCCTGCCGGCCCTTCTGGCTGGCTTTCGCAATGCACAGACCGGCCCATGCACGCTCGACTTGCGTATCGGCAATACCCAAGATGTGCTTCAGGCACTGATGAAGTTCGAGGCCGACATCGGCCTGATCGAAGGCACCAGTCACGAACGCGACCTGCGGAGCGTCCACTGGTGCGACGACGAGATGGTGGTGATCGTAGGACCGGCACACCCGCTGGCGATGACTGCAGAGGAACCAGAAATTCTCCACAGCATGCTGCGCGAGGCCGACTGGATCGTGCGGGAACCGGGCTCGGGTACGCGTGAGGTTATCGAAGAGCGGCTTGTGCCACATCTGGGGGCGCTGCGCTTTGCGCTGGAGCTTGGCAACGCAGAGGCCATCAAGCGCGCCGTGATGAGCGGCTTCGGCGTGAGTTGCCTGTCCCTGCACGTGGTGCGCGACGAGATCGAACGCGGCGCCCTCGTAGCGCTGCGCAACGGCTTGCCGCGCGTCATTCGTCCGCTGCAACTTGTCGTGCATCAGGACAAATTTCCGACCCAAGGCCTGCTGGCCTTCACCGAATACCTGCGTGGCGCGGCGCCGGACCTCTGCACCTGAGCCGAGACTACACCGTCAGACCGGCTGCGGATCTCCGCCCCGATCCATCCGTGCGCTGTAGCGGTCGAGCATGTGGAATAGCACGGGGTTGAGCAGGATCGACAGCAAAGCGCCAGCGAGGATCAGCGCCTGGCCACGCTCCGGCAGAATCTTCAGGTAGACGCCCAGACTGGCCAGGATGAACGAGAATTCGCCGATCTGCGCCAGGCTCACGGCAATGGTCATGCCGGTCTTGTTGTTGTGGCCGAACGCCCGCACGATGCCGAGCGCCGCCAGCGACTTACCCACAACAATGATCAGCAGCGTGGCCAGCACGCCCCACGGATCATTTACAAGCACCATCGGATCGAACAGCATCCCCACCGAAACGAAGAACAGCACGGCGAAAGCATCCCGCAGCGGGAGTGATTCCTCGGCCGCGCGATGACTGAACTCCGATTCCGCCAACACCATTCCGGCGAAGAAGGCCCCCAGCGCAAACGACACGCCAAATAAGGAGTAAGCACCAAAGGCAACGCCCAGCGCGGTGGCCAGCACACCCAGTCGAAACAGCTCGCGGCTGCCGGTCCAGACAATGCGCTCCAGCATCCATGGAATGAAGCGCCGACCAATCACGAGCATCACGGCCACGAATGCGACGACCTTCCCGAGCGTGGCAAACACCTCGATCAGGACTTCCATGGTGTTCGGCACGACCGCATCGCCCTCATGCCCGCTGCCAAGCAGCCCGGCCATGGCCGGCAGCAGCACAAGCGTCAGCACCATCGCCAGGTCCTCGACAATCAGCCAGCCCACCGCAATGCGCCCCTGCGGCGACTCCACCAGATCACGCTCCTGCAAGGCACGCAGCAGCACGACGGTACTCGCCACGGACAGCGCCAGGCCGAACACAAGCCCCTGCCCCCACGACCAATCGAAGCCCCATGCCACAAGCATGCCCAGCGCAGTGGCAATGGCGATCTGCACGATGGCCCCGGGAATGGCGATAGTCTTCACCGCCATCAGGTCCTTGACCGAAAAATGCAGCCCCACGCCAAACATCAGCAGGATGACACCCAGCTCCGCCAGTTCCGGCGCAAGCGCCTGGTCGGCCGTATAGCCAGGCGTGTGCGGGCCCACGACGATGCCGGCGCAGAGATAACCAATCAGGGGCGGAAGCTTGAACTTGTTGGCGATCGCACCCAAGATGAACGCCAGCACGATACCGCCGACGATTGTGCTGATGAGCGGGGTGGCGTGATGCATGCGTCTGGGGTTCCTTTCCGGTGTCTCGGTTGTCTCGGTATCGGGCGACCACGCACCTCCCTGGCGTCGGCATCGCACGAGGACACGTCATCGACGACAAGGCATGGCAGCGAGTTGAAGGTCGTACGGGAAGAGCGGCCGCAGACCGTGGGCGCAAGCGAAGACCAACGCGTCACGGCATGGGGAATGCATCGGAATACGACTACGCGAGGTGGGCAGACCCACGACAGGCGCCGTCCCGGATGCGTACGGCATGGCGTAATGTAACACGCGCGCCACCCCGGGCAGCCTGAGAAACGTCGCAAAAAGCGGCGGCTATTTGACGGCTTTTCGGCGAGTGGGGCGGATGGGCGTCTGAGCCGAAAAGCAAAGCAGCGCCGCAAAAACAAAACGGCGCCACAATGGGCGCCGTTTGCTTAAGACTGGAGGCGGAGGTCGGAATCGAACCGGCGTACACGGCTTTGCAGGCCGCTGCATAACCACTCTGCCACCCCGCCAGGTGACGATGCTGGATTGTATCCGTATTCGCCTACGCCGTCGTAATCGACATCACTGCGGCTTGGACAGCAATCCTGCCAAACAAAAAGGGAAGCGACGCTTCCCTTTGGGATTGGAGCGGGAGACGAGTCTCGAACTCGCGACCTCAACCTTGGCAAGGTTGCGCTCTACCAACTGAGCTACTCCCGCGTACAACAACTTTTTACTACTTCGCATTCGATGACCTTTTCAAAGCTTCATCGAACGTATTTAACCTGGAGCGGGAGACGAGTCTCGAACTCGCGACCTCAACCTTGGCAAGGTTGCGCTCTACCAACTGAGCTACTCCCGCAGGGCCCTGCATCATACTGAAAAGCAGACTTTTGCGCAACTTCTTTTAAACACGCAGCTTTGTGCCGGCATTTCGCGCTAAACACTGCTTATCTTGCTGCTTTCGATTGCGTCGTCAGCAGCGAGAACGAGATTATTGCAAAGATCGAACCGCCCCGTCAACAACTTTTTGCAGGGGTTTTCATTTTTGTGTGCGAGCCCCGCCGACCATATTGCTGCGCTCGCGGATCTGCGGCCAGGCGAGCTTCATGTAATAGAACATGGACCACAGGGTCAGCACGGCCGCCACATAAATCATCCAACCGCCCAGCACAGATGCATCCACGCCGAACACCGGATCGTTAAACAGCAGCAGCGGGATGGCGATCATCTGCACGGTCGTTTTGAGCTTGCCGAGGAAGTTCACTGCCACGCTCTTTGAGGCGCCGATTTGCGCCATCCACTCGCGCAGCGCCGAAATTGTGATCTCGCGCCCGATGATGACCAGTGCGATCAGGTCGGCCACACGGCCCAGAGCCAGTAGCGACAGCAACGCTGCCGTCACCATGAGCTTGTCCGCCACCGGATCGAGAAAGGCGCCGAACGACGAGGTCTGGTTCCAGCGCCGCGCCAGAAAGCCATCGAGCCAGTCCGTGGCCGCGGCCACAATAAAGAACGTCGCTGCCGTGACGTTCTTGGTGTGCATCGGCAGCCAGGCCTCGGGCAGGTAGTAGACCCCCACCACGAGAGGAATCATGGCCACGCGAAGCCAGGTCAGCAGGATGGGGATATTCAGTGGCATGAGCGGGCGTTTGGGGAAGGAGCGAGCCGGCCGGCATTGGCGAATGCCGCGATTGTCGCCGATTTCGGCCCGAACCCGCCAGTTCGGGCCGAAATCGCCCACGCCACGCCGTCAGCGGCATGTGTGACGGTCAGTGCAACTGGCGATAGATCTCTTCGGCCAGTGTGCGCGAGATGCCCTCGACGCTGGCCAGTTCGTCGATGCTGGCCGCCATGACACCCCGCAACCCGCCAAAACGCGTTAGCAGCTTTTGTCGGCGACGAGCGCCGACGCCTTCGATTTCCTCGAGTCGCGACGTCGTGCGCGCCTTGGCCCGGCGCGCGCGCATGCCGGTGATGGCGAAGCGGTGGGCCTCGTCGCGGATCTGCGCCACCAGCATCAGTGCCGCGCTGCCCTGCCCCAGCTCGAGCGATGGCCGTCCGTCGGCGAATACCAGCGTCTCCAGGCCCACCTTGCGACCCTCGCCCTTGGCCACGCCGACCAGCAGTCCTATATCGAGACCGAGTTCCTCGAAGACCTGGCGCGCCACTTCGACCTGGCCCTTGCCACCGTCGATCAGTACCACGCGCGGCATGCGCGGCACGACATCACCACCGGCAGCTTCGCCGCTCAGGTCGCCACCATCTTCCTGGATCTGCTCCACCAGCTTCTGGTAGCGGCGGGTCAGCACCTGCCGCATGGCGGCGTAGTCGTCTCCCGGCGTAATGTCCTGGATGTTGTAGCGACGGTATTCGCTGTTCTGCATGTCGTGGTGATGGAACACCACGCACGAGGCCTGCGTCGCCTCGCCAGCAGTATGGCTGATGTCAAAGCACTCGATGCGCAGCAACGCCAGGTCTTCCATGTCCAGGGCGATGGTTTCGGCCAGCGCGCGCGTGCGAGCTTCCTGGCTGCCCTGCTCCGCCAGCCGCCGCGCCAGCGCGAGTTCAGCCCCCTGCACCGCCATCTCCAGCCAGACCTTGCGCTGCCCCTGAGGCTGGCGCACCAGTGAGATCTTGCGTGACGCCTGCATCGATAGCGCCTCCACCAGCGCGGCGTCCGCGGGTCGGTGGCTCAACACGATGATCGGGGGTACCGCCTGGTCGAGGTAGTGCTGAACCATGAATGCCGACAGCACGCGCGCAGCGATACGGTCAACAGACAGCGGCCCTGCGCCCGGCATTGCCTCGGAACCCTCGTCGCCCGCCTCGGTCGCGTCGTCAGTCTCTTCCACGATCATCGCGGCCTCGTCGGCATGGGCCGGAAAATACGCCTTGTCGCCCAGATGGCGGCCGCCGCGCACCATGGCCAGGTTCACGCACGCGCGCCCTCCCTGCACGGCGACGGCCAGGATGTCGATGTCACGCGCCTGCCCAACCTCCTCCACGGCCTGCCGCTTGAGCACGGTGGACAACGCGGAGATCTGGTCACGTACCGCCGCGGCCTGCTCGAACTCCAGTTGCTCCGCGTGCGCTTCCATCTTGGTCTGCAGGCCCTCCAGCACTTCCGTCTCGTGCCCCTGGAGGAAGCGCGCCGCGTTGTTGACGTCGCGCGCGTAGTCTTCCTCGCTGATCGCGCTCACACAGGGCGCCGTGCAGCGATGGATCTGATGCAGCAGGCACGGCCGCGTGCGATTGTTGAAGACGGTGTCCTCGCACGTGCGCAACTGAAACACCCTCTGCAGGATTTGCATGCTTTCGCGCACCGCGTAGGCGTTCGGGAACGGGCCGAAGTACTGGTGTTTGCGATCTGTTGCGCCGCGGTAGTACGCCATGCGCGGAAATTTGTGCCCCGTCAGCTTGAGAAACGGATAGGACTTATCGTCGCGGAACAGGATGTTGTACCGCGGCGCCAGCGCCTTGATGAGGTTGTTCTCAAGCAGCAGCGCCTCGGCCTCCGTCCGCACGACCGTGGTCTCGATGCGCACAATCTTGCCGACCATCATCGCGATGCGCGGCGAGAGCTGGGTCTTGTTGAAATAGCTTGAAACGCGTTTCTTCAGGTCGCGCGCCTTGCCCACGTAGAGCACGTTGCCGTCGGCATCGAAATAGCGATACACACCCGGCAGCCCCGGCAAGCGCGCGAGGATCGGCCGGGGGTCGAAGGCTGGCGCGTCGGGCAACTGCGGATCCGCAGCTGGCGCCGCATCAGCCGGCGCGATATCGGCCTGCACGGCGTCGACTTGCAACGTGGGCGCGGATTGTGGCTTGTCAATCGGGGGCGCGGGTTCCTGCTCGGGCATCTGAGATGAGAAAGTTGGACGGCGTGGCACGCGGGCGGCGGCACTCGCTCTAGAATCGCAAGTTTAGAGCAATTCGCCTGCAGGGCTTTTGCGGGTTATTCCTGCCATGACCATCCGTTCCTGGGACATTTTCTGCACCGTCATCGACAACTACGGCGATATCGGCGTTTGCTGGCGCCTGGCCCGCCAGCTAGCCCAGGAACATGGGCATGCCGTGCGACTTTGGGTCGATGATCTGGCCAGCTTTGCGCGGCTGGCACCCGAAATCGATCCCGCCGCACCACGTCAGAGGCTGGCCGGCGTGGAGATCCGCCGCTGGGACCCCAACCCAGGTGCGCCGTTCGATGCGGTAGCGCCGCATGACGCCGTGATCGAGGCCTTTGCCTGCCATCTGCCCGAGCCCTTCCTCGCTGGCATGGCCGCAGCCGAACGCAAGCCGGCGTGGATCAACCTGGAGTACCTGAGCGCCGAGGCGTGGGTCAGCGAGCATCACGCGATGTCGTCACCCCATCCCCGCCTGCCGCTGATGAAATACTTCTTCTTTCCCGGCTTTGCGCACGGCACGGGCGGCCTGCTGCGCGAATCATTACTCGGGGCACAACGCGATGCGTTTCTGTCCAGCCCGGCTGCTCACGCAACGCTCTGGCACCGCCTGGGCGTGGATCCGATCGCGGGTGCACTGCGCGTCAGCCTGTTCGCCTATGCCAACCCCGCGCTGCCCGCCCTGCTCGAACAATGGCGCGACGGAGCGACGCCGATCCAGTGCCTGATCCCGCAAGGATTGGCCGCCCGGCAGATCGGGGAATGGTTCGGCGCGCCGGCGCCAGTGCAAGCTGGCGCCTCATTTCATGCCGGCAACCTGACGGCGCAGATCATTCCGTTCGTGCGGCAGGAGCACTACGACGAGTTGCTCTGGGCTTGCGATATCAACTTCGTGCGCGGCGAGGACTCCTGCGTACGCGGACATTGGGCCGCCAGGCCATTGATCTGGCACATCTACCCGCAATCCGACGACGCCCATCACGTCAAGCTCGATGCGTGGCTGGAGCGCTTCGGGCGCAGCGGCGTGGCGCCGCAGGCGTCACATGCGCTGACGCAGTTCTCGCATGCCTGGAATGGCTACGGCACGGCGCCTGACTGGGCGTCCCTCCATGCACAATTGCTCGCGCTGACGTCGGCGATGGACCGTTGGCAGCGGCAGCTGCAGCACTTGGGTGATCTGGCCGCAAATCTCGTGGCCTTCTGCGAAAATCGGGTAAAATAGAGGGTTGATTTTGATGGCGAGCCAAGAACAGCAACCGCCGGCAGCGCGCCTTCGCCATACCGATTCCCGGGGTCGTATTGTTCCCGGACCTACTTTTTCAGGAAAACAGTTCAGATGAAAATCGCACAGGAACTCCGCGTCGGCAACGTGTTCATGATCGGTTCCGATCCGATGGTCGTACAGAAGGCCGAGTACAACAAGTCGGGCCGTAACGCCGCCGTCGTCAAGATGAAGTACAAGAACCTGCTGACGGAAGCCCCGGGCGAGTCGGTATTCAAGGCCGACGACAAGTTCGAGGTGGTGGTGCTGGAGCGCCGCGAATGCACCTACTCGTACTTCGCCGACCCGATGTACGTGTTCATGGACACCGAGTACAACCAGTACGAAGTCGAGAAGGACAGCATGGGTGACTCGCTGAACTACCTCGAAGACGGCATGAACGTCGAAGTGGTGTTCTACAACGACAAGGCTATCTCGGTGGAAATGCCGACGACGCTGGTTCGTGAAATCATCTACACCGAACCGGCCGTCAAGGGCGACACCTCGTCGGGCAAGGTGCTCAAGGGCGCCAAGATCAACACCGGTTTCGAACTGCAAGTGCCGCTGTTCTGCAACATCGGCGACAAGATCGAAATCGACACGCGTACCGGCGAATACCGCAGCCGCGCCAACTAAGGCGTGTGCACCTTCCCGCTCTGGCGGCGGGGAGACGAAAAAGGGCAGCTTCGGCTGCCCTTTTGCTTTGATCGACGCGCAACGTCAGGCGATCAGCTGATGCTCCTTCAGCAAGCGCAGCGCAGCGCGATACTCGCCTTCCTGCTGCAGCTTGTTCCAGTCCAGCGGCTTCTTGCGACCGAACAGCTTGCGGATGCGGCGTTGCGAAGCCTTGCCGATCGAAACATCGAGCTCGGACAGCAACTGGTCCGCGCGATCCGGATGATTGCAGATCAGCACCATGTCACAGCCGGCGTCGAGTGCGGCACGCGCGCCCTGCGTGACGGTACCAGCCACGCTTGCGCCCTCCATGCTCAGATCATCGCTGAAGATCACCCCCTCGAAGCCCAGCCGCGCGCGCAGCACGTCCTGCAGCCAGAAACGCGAGAATCCAGCCGGGTTCGGGTCCACCTTCGGGTAGATCACGTGCGCCGGCATCACCGACGCCAGCGCCCCACCCATCCAGTCGTACGGGCGTGCATCCTGGCCCAGGATCTCGTCGAGTTCGCGCTCATCAACGGGCACTGCGACGTGCGAATCGGCAGCCACAAAGCCATGCCCCGGGAAATGCTTGCCGCAGTTGCTCATGCCCGCCAGCAAAAGGCCGTGCGTGAGGTGATTGGCCAGCATCGTCACCACGCGCGGGTCGGCGTGGAAGGCGCGATCGCCGATCACGGCGCTGCGCCCGTAGTCCAGATCCAGCACAGGCGTAAAGCTCAGGTCGATGTCGCACGCGCGCAGCTCGGCCGCCAGCACGTAACCGCAGGCGATCGCCACCTTGGTGGCTGCCATCACATCGCGATCCCAGAGTTCGCCCAACTTGCCCATGGCTGGCAAGTGCGTGAATCCATCGGTCCTGGCGCGCTGCACGCGACCACCTTCATGATCGATACAGATCAGCACGTCGTCGCGCACAGCACGAATGGCGCGCGTGAGTGCTGTCAGTTGCGCGCGTGATTCGAAATTGCGCGCAAACAGGATCACGCCACCTGTCAGCGGATGGGCGATGCGGCGCGCATCTTCCGCATCGAGCTGCTTGCCCACCACATCAAGCACCACCGGACCCGGCTGCTTGCCGGAGACTTTCTTGTTCATAGAAATTAGTTCGAGGCAGGTTCAGACAGCGGATCGGCCGGCTGGCCAGTCCGCTCCGCGATCGCAAAGGCGACCGCATAGTCGTGTTCGTCACTGACACTGACACGGATGGTCAGGCCGCGTTCCCGCACCCATTCGGCAAGTTCGCCCGTGCACTGAGGCGTGGGCTCGCCCGAGGGCAGGTTCAAGAGTTCCATCGCGCGCCACGTCATCGGCCAGCGCATGCCCAACCCGATGGCCTTGGAGAAGGCCTCCTTGGCCGCGAAGCGCGTGGCGAGGAACGCGAGCCCGCGCTTTTCGGAGCGGGCCTTGCGCGCATGGTAGACCTTCAGCTCACGCGGACCGAGCACCTTTTCCGCAAATCGTCCGCGTGTGCGCTCCATCACGCCCTGCACGCGATCAATCTGGATGATGTCGGTACCGACGCCGTAGATCACGCCGCCTGGCCCGGAACGGGGTAGCGGGTGCCAAGGCGCGCAGCTACCATGATTGCCTTCATCTCGCGCACGGCGTTCTGCCAGCCCACGAACACCGCATGCGCGACGATTGCATGGCCGATGTTGAGCTCCTTGATGCCCGGCAGTGCCGCGATCGGCTGCACGTTCGTGTAGTGCAGGCCGTGACCGGCGTTGACGATCAGGCCGTGCCTCAGGCCGGCGTCCACGCCCTCCGCCACACGCCGGAATTCCGCAGCCTGCTCATCGGGCGTGTGGGCATCGGCATAGCGGCCGGTGTGGATTTCGATCACCGGCGCCTTGCAGGCGGCCGCAGCAGCAATCTGGTCAGGGTCCGCGTCAATGAATAGCGAGACGCGGATCCCCGCATCGGCCAGCTGGCGGCATGCGGCGCTGACCTGCTCGAAGTGGCCTGCCACGTCGAGGCCACCTTCGGTGGTCACCTCCTCGCGCTTCTCGGGCACCAGGCAGACATCCTGCGGCTGGATCTCGCAGGCGATATCCAGCATCTCGCGCGTGATCGCGCACTCGAGGTTCATGCGTGTAGCGAGCCTCGGCCGCAGCGCGCGCACATCGGCGTCGCGGATGTGGCGACGATCCTCGCGCAGGTGCAGCGTGATCAGGTCCGCGCCCGCCTCTTCCGCCTGCAAGGCGGCCTGGATCGGGTCGGGATATACCGTGCCGCGCGCGTTACGCAGCGTGGCCACGTGGTCGATATTGACGCCAAGGTCGATGACGCCGGGGTTCGCGTGGAAAATCATGCTGTCGAATCGTAAAACGTCAGGAATCAGAGGTACTGCAGGTCAATCAGGATCTGCCGCGTCTTCAGCGGCGCACCCTGCAAATAATAATGCAGCAGGAACCGCATCAGGGCACGACTTTGCGCCGCCGTCTGCGCGCGCGAATAATCGTCCTGTCCCATGTCCAGCAGCGTCTGGCCCGAAATCACCGGCCAGCTCGACGGATCGCTCGCGTGAGCCCGGCGCACGCCGCGCTCAGGCTGATAGACATAATCGAGTCCGGGCTGAACGCGCTCGCCGGATCCAGTGCACTGGTCGAATGCCACCGCGAAGCCGGTCTCCTGCAGCAGCACGCGTTCGAAACTGCGCAGCACCAGGCTTGCCGATTCGCCATGGGCTAACCGGGTCAGCGTGATCATGTAATGCCGGAACAGGGCGGGATGAGCGTCCTCGCGCGGACAGAAACGCAGCAAGAGCTCGTTCAGATAGAAGCCAGAAAGCAACGCGTCGCCGGACAGCGGCAGCACACCGCCGACGTATTCGGCCTTGGTCAGCGTCTTGACCTCGCCGCGACCGGTCCAGGACAGGGAAATCGGGTGGAAGTGCTGCAGCACCGCGCGCAGTGCCGAATGCGGACGCTTGGCGCCTTTCGCCACCATCGCCATGCGACCGTGATCACGCGTGAAAACATCCAGGATCAGGCTGGTTTCGCGATAGGGATACGCATGCAGGACAAAACCGGCCTCGTTGGCCACGCGCAGTTCCGTACGAGCTGGAACAATGCGCATGGCGCGGTCCATCATCTCGCGCCCGGCGGCTACCGCGGGACTCAGGCCGGGCACGGACTGGGATTCGAGGAGTTCCGCGGCCTCTTCCGCGATGGGATCGGCACTACGCGCGCGCGGTGCGTCGGCACGGCGCGCGACGGTGGCAGATGGCGCGGTCTTGCCAGGGCCACCGGCCCCGCCGCGACGCACGTCAGGCATCTTGCTCACTCGTAGCCGTAGGCACGCAGTCCGGCTTCGTTATCGGCCCAGCCGCTCTTGACCTTGATCCACATCTCCAGGTAGACCTTGCCGTCGAACAGCTTCTCCATGTCGAGGCGTGCCTCGGTGGAGATCTGCTTGAGCTTGCTACCCTTGTTGCCGATGATCATCGCCTTGTGTGCGTCGCGTTCCACCAGAATCGTCGCAAAGACGCGGCGCAGCCGGCCTTCGGTCTCGAACTTGTCGATGACCACGGTGCTCGTATATGGCAGCTCGTCGCCGGTCCAGCGGAACACCTTCTCGCGAATGATTTCCGACGCCAGGAACCGCTCGCTGCGATCGGTCATCGCATCGGCGTCGTACATCGGCTCGCCTTCCAACAAGTAGGGGCGGATGATGGCCAGCAGCCGCGTGATGTGGTCGCGCGTCTTGGCCGACATCGGCACCACTTCCCGGAAGGGGAACATCTGCCCCACCTTCTCCAGAAAAGGCATCATCACCTCCGAGCGATTCTCCCCGAGGCGATCCAGCTTGTTGGTCACCAACAGCACCGGCACATTCTTCGGTAGCAGCGAGAGCACGCGCTCGTCATCGGCGCCAACATAGCCAGCCTCCACGACGAACAGCACAACATCCACCGACGACAGCGTGGACGTGACCGCCCGGTTCAGCGAACGGTTGAGCGCACTGGCATGGCGGGTCTGAAAACCCGGGGTATCGACAAACACGAACTGCGCGTCATCCGTGGTCTGGATGCCGACGATCCGGTGGCGCGTGGTCTGCGCCTTGCGGGAGGTGATGCTGATCTTCTGGCCGACCAGCGCGTTCATCAGCGTGGACTTGCCGACATTGGGGCGGCCAACGATGGCCACCGTGCCGCAGCGAAAAGCCGGGGCATCAGACGGTTCCGCCGCAACCTGCTGCGGGGGGAGAGAATCGGTCATTCCTTCAACCTGAGAGACAACTGGGGATCCGGGGGCACCGGCTGCTTGCGGGTCTTGCCCGTGCGTTCGGCCCGGCTGCGCTTGAGCAACTGGGGTACGAGCTTCTGAACTTCATCGAGCGCGAGCTTGGCTGCCGCCTGTTCGGCCGCACGCCGTGAGGCGCCGGTGCCGAACACGCGCACCTCCAGTTTAGGCACGGTGCACTCGACTTCAAACTGCTGGCTGTGTGCGGCACCGTGGGTGGCGATGACGTTGTACTGCGGCAGGGCAATCTTGTGGCCCTGGAGATACTCCTGGAGCAGCGTCTTGGCGTCCTTGCCCAGCGTGCGCGGGTCCACCTGCTCCAGAATCGGGATATACAGCTTGCGGATCAGCGCCCGCGCGGCATCGAAGCCGGCGTCGAGGAACACGGCGCCAACGATGGCTTCCAGCGCGTCCGCCAGAATCGACGGACGGCGGAAACCGCCGCTCTTGAGCTCACCTTCACCCAGGCGCAGCGCGTCGGACAATTGCAGCATCTGGGCAATTTCGTACAGCGCCTGCTGCTTGACCAGGTTGGCGCGTACGCGGGACAGGTCGCCCTCGTCCAGCTTGCCGAACATGTTGAACAGCATGTCGGCGACGGCACAGTTCAGTACGGAGTCGCCCAGGAATTCCAGGCGCTCGTTGTGCTGTGCGCTGTGGCTGCGATGCGTGAGCGCCTGCTGCAGCAATTCGGGCTTGCTGAATCGGTAGCCGAGACGTTGCTGCAAGGCGTCGAGGGTCATGTCGTTACTGCGTTCCCGAATAGGTAATCAAAAAGCTCAGTGGACCATAGACAGGGATCTCGGTCCGGTATTCAAAGCCAATATTACGGATCCTGCCGCTCTCGTCTTCGATCACATTCAGATCCTCGCCCTTGACTGCCTCGATACGGTCAATCTGGGCTTGTCTGTTGAAATTGGCGGCCACTTCATTGCGGTTGTTCGATCGGTCCTTCGCATAGTTGATCGCCCGCTTGACCGAGAAATACTCCAACACACTCGGAATCGATTTCAGCCCCGGCAAGACCACCGCAATGACGATGACGATGACGATCAGCAATGACCCCAAAGAAAAGCCGCGTGACCTACGCCTCACATCAACGCGGACATTCCCCCTGCTTCCCAAAAACCATTGACCCATGTTGCGCTTCCCTCAATTTTTAGAGTGTATTTGCGCCGCGCGAGACCGCCGGATTGTTATTTGAACGATCCCACGCGTCCGAAGTTACCCAGATTCATCCAGATCAGGAACGCCCTGCCGACCACATTTGTGTCTGGCACGAAGCCCCAGTACCGGGAATCGAGGCTGTTGTCACGGTTGTCACCCATGACGAAATAGTGACCTTCCGGCACTTTACACGTCAGCCCCTGCTGATTGTAAGTGCAGTTCTCGCGGAACGGAAAATCCGGATCCGCGCCAGCCACGAAAGCCGGCCGGTCGGCGTCATTCAGGATGCCATGCTCCGGACCGCTGGGCAGCTTCTCGGTGAAATGCTTCGAGTACGCCAGGCGCTCTTCATCCAGGTAATCCGGCAGCGCGCTGTATTCCGCCGGCTTGCCGTTCACCGTCAGCTTCTTGTTCTCGTAGCTCACCACATCGCCCGGCACGCCAATGACGCGCTTGATGTAGTCCAGCGATTCGTCTTTCGGATAACGGAAGACCATGACATCGCCGCGCTGCGGCTCGCCCATGTTGATGATCTTCTTGTTCACCACCGGCAAGCGGATGCCGTAGTCATACTTGTTCACCAGGATGAAGTCGCCGATCAGAAGCGTCGGGATCATCGAGCCGGACGGGATCTTGAACGGCTCCACCACGAACGACCGGAGCACGAACACCGCCAGGATCACCGGGAAGAAGCTGGCCGAATACTCAAGCCACCATGGCTGGCGCAGTTTCTCTTCCGCCAGCCGGGCACGCGAGTTGTCCAGCTCGGCGGCACCGTGCATCGACTGCATGTCGGCGCGGCGCGCGTCGAACTCGGCAAGCGCCAATTGCGCCACGCTGCGGCGCTGGCGCTCGAAGACCAGCTTGTCCGCGACCCAGGCAATGCCCGTAATGACCACCAGCACAAAAAGGATCAGTGCAAAATTCATGACGGCTTGGAGTGTTGTCGATGTTTTGTTGTTGCCGGACCCGCGCTTACTTGTCGTCCACCTGCAGGATGGCCAGGAATGCCTCTTGCGGAATTTCCACGGTGCCCACCTGCTTCATGCGCTTCTTGCCCGCCTTCTGCTTTTCCAGCAGCTTCTTCTTCCGCGAGATATCCCCGCCGTAGCACTTGGCCAGCACGTTCTTGCGCAGCGCCTTCACGTTCTCCCGCGCGATGATGTTCGAGCCGATGGCCGCCTGAATAGCCACGTCATACATCTGGCGCGGAATGATTTCGCGCATCTTGGCCGCCACCTCGCGCCCGCGATATTGCGAGTTCGAACGGTGCACGATTACGGACAGCGCATCGACCTTGTCGCTGTTGATCAGAATGTCCACCTTGACCACATCCGAGGGGCGATATTCCTTGAACTCGTAGTCCATCGACGCGTAGCCGCGCGACACCGACTTCAGGCGATCGAAGAAGTCGAGCACGATCTCCGCCATCGGAATTTCATACGTGAGTTGTACCTGCTTGCCGTGGTAGCTCATGTTGATCTGCGAACCACGTTTTTGCGTACACAGCGTGATCACCGAGCCAACATAATCCTGCGGCATGTACAGGTTCACCGTGACGATCGGCTCCAGGATCGCCTCGATCTTGCTCGGATCGGGCATCTTGGCCGGATTTTCCACCGTTATCACGGTCCCGTCACGCAACTGGACCTGGTAGACCACCGTCGGAGCGGTGGTAATCAGGTCCATGTCGAATTCGCGCTCCAGTCGCTCCTGCACGATTTCCATGTGCAGGAGCCCCAGGAAGCCGCAGCGGAAGCCGAAGCCCAGCGCCTGCGAAACTTCCGGCTCGAACTGCAGCGCGGCATCGTTCAGCCGCAGCTTTTCCAGCGATTCCCGCAGCGCTTCATACTGGTTGGCCTCCACGGGATACAGCCCCGCGAACACCTGCGGCTTGACTTCCTTGAAGCCCGGCAGCGGCGCCTCGGCCTTGCGCGTGGTGGTGGTGATCGTATCGCCCACCTTGGCGGCCTTCAGTTCCTTGATGCCGGCGATGACGAAGCCCACCTCTCCTGCCGCCAGCGACTCGCGCTGGATCGACTTGGGCGAGAACACACCGACCTGCTCCACCAGGTGCTGGGCGCCGGTGGCCATCAGCAGGATCTTGTCCTTCGGGCGCAGGGTACCGTTGACCACACGTACGAGCATCACCACGCCCACGTAGTTGTCGAACCACGAGTCGATAATCAGGGCCTGCAGCGGAGCGTCCGGAGTGCCCTTGGGCGGCGGCACCTTCGCGATCAGCGCCTCGATGACGTCTTCCACGCCTTGCCCGGTCTTGGCCGAGCACGGCGTGGCATCCTGTGCATCGATGCCGATCACATCCTCGATCTCCTGGATCGCGTTGGCGGGGTCCGCCTGCGGCAGGTCGATCTTGTTCAGCACGGGCACCACTTCCACGCCAAGCTCGATGGCGGTGTAGCAGTTGGCCACGGTCTGGGCTTCCACGCCCTGGGATGCATCCACCACCAGCAGCGCACCCTCGCACGCAGACAGCGACCGGCTGACTTCGTAGCTGAAGTCCACGTGTCCCGGGGTGTCGATCAGGTTCAGGTTGTAGACCTGGCCATCGCGGGCCTTGTAGCTCAGCGCGGCCGTCTGGGCCTTGATGGTGATACCACGCTCCTTCTCGATGTCCATCGAGTCGAGCACCTGTGCTTCCATCTCGCGATCGGATAGCCCACCACAGCGCTGAATGATTCGGTCGGCCAGGGTCGATTTCCCATGGTCAATGTGGGCAATGATCGAGAAATTACGGATATGGTCCATCTAGTGCTCAAGGAAGCCCGGCGCGCCGGTGAGTCAGGGGGCGCGGGAGCTAAAAATGGTGGGGCGCGAAGCTCGTGCCAATCCGCGATTTTACCGGATTTTCAATGACTTCCGGCGCGGGAAATGGTGTCGGTCGTTGCGTGAGGGCGGCGACCAGATGACGCGGGAGATGCCGCCTGGATCACCCGCCCCGAAAGACAAATCGCGCCGGATGGGCTCCGGCGCGATGATTTTCCCGAAAGGCTCCTGCGCCTTGCCTTAGCGAGCCTGACTCGGGCGCAGCGTCAGCACCTGGGTGGCGTCGCCACGACGGACAAAAACCGCAGCCATCTTGTTCTTGTCCAGCCCCTTGACCAGTTCGTTGAACTGCCGGGCACCCGTCACATCAGTATCGCCCAGGCGCAGGATGATGTCGCCAGGGCGAATGCCGGCGCGCGCCGCCGAGCCATCCGCCGACTCCACCTCCACACCCGACTTGACCTTCAGCTCCTTCAGGCGTGTTTCGGAAAGATCGTTGACGATCAGGCCTAGCGAGTTTGGCTTGGCCGCCGGTGCTGCCTCATCCGCGCTGCCGCCACGCTTGTCGCCGCGACGCGCCACGGCCTTGGCGTCCGGCTCCAGCTCGGCGACAGTAATCGACACGTCGCGCGCCTGGCCCTTGCGCCACAACTGCAGCGGCACTCGCGTACCAGGCTTGGTGTCGCCCACCATGCGCGGCAGATCCGACGCCTTCTCGATATCGCGGCCGTTGAACTTCAGGATGATGTCGCCCGCCTCGATCCCAGCCTTTTCCGCCGGCCCGCCTGGCTCCACGCTGCCCACCAGGGCGCCGCGTGCACGGCCCAAGCCGAGCGAATCGGCCACTTCCTTGGTGACATCGCCAATCGCCACGGCGATGCGACCGCGTGTAACCTTGCCAGCGGTCTTCAGCTGCTCGGACACGCGCATGGCCTCGTCGATCGGAATTGCGAACGAGATGCCCATGTAGCCGCCGCTACGGCTGTAAATCTGCGAGTTGATGCCGATGACTTCGCCGCGCAAATTGATGAGCGGGCCGCCCGAGTTGCCGGGGTTGACCGCCACGTCAGTCTGGATGAACGGCAGGTAGTCGCCGGTATCGCGACCCTTTGCCGAGACAATCCCCGCGGTCACGCTGTTGTCGAGCCCGAACGGCGAGCCGATAGCCAGCACCCATTCCCCCGGACGGATCTTGTCCGAATCGCCCAGCGGCAGGCGCGGCAGATTGGTAGCCTCGATTTTGATCAGCGCCACATCGGTGCGCTTGTCCGAGCCAATCAGCTTCGCCTTGAATTCACGCTTGTCCGGCAGGGTCACATAGATGGTTTCCGCGTCGGCCACCACGTGAGCGTTGGTCATCACATAGCCGTCCTGGCTGATGATGAAGCCGGAGCCCACGCCACGACTCTGCTCCTCACCTTGTGGCGGCTGGCCACGGCGGGGCGGTGTCGGCGCACCGGGCATAGGAACCCCGAAGAAACGGCGGAAGAACTCAGCCATCTCATCGTCGTCCGGCGTGCCGTTGCCGCGTGCGCGCACCCGCTCGGTCGTGCGGATGTTGACCACGGCCGGGCTCGCCTTCTCGACCAGGTCGGTGAAGTCTGGAAGGTTGTAGTTCGAGGCTGCCGCCTGGGCATGGCCCAGTTCGGACATAGCCGGACCCAGTACGAGCATGGCGGTCATGACCACGGCTCGCACCAGGGCTGGGGATCTGGAAATCATCGACAACTCCCGGGAGATCAGCGAGAAACGTAAGCTTCGCGGCGCATCAGGGCGCCTGGGAAGCGGAACTGCCAGGTGGCTTCGGCACGGCGCGCTCTGCCCCGTGCCGCCACACGCGGTTTCCTCAGTGTACCGCCTTGGGAGGGCGATACTCCACGCCCGCGGCGAACTGCCTGACCGTGGCGGCCGGCACTTCGCCGACCACCGTGATCCAGTAGTCGGCCACGCGTCGCACCACAACTTGCGTGGCGCCGAGCGAAGCTACGCCTTCACGGCGGGCGCGTTGTTCGGATACGGGCTCGATGAAGATCGACAACCCGGTCAGGCCATCGCTATAGACGACCTGGAGCACTTCGAAGACCTGGCCACCCTTGTTGTTACCTTGTGCCGGCGCACGCAGCTCCCCAAGTGGTCGGCGAACTTCGCGGATCTTCTGGAAGCCCTTGAGAGATGAATTAATGGTCCATCCCTCGTCGGCGATATTGGCCGGCTGGTAGGTAACCTCGTAGTGATTCCACGAGCTGGCACCCTTGATCGCGCTAAGGATGCGCTGCTTGTCGGATGGCACGCCGATATCGACCTGCGAGAACGCAACCTGCTCCAGCACCTTGCCACCCTCGCCGATCGTCTGCGCGCGCATCAGTAGCCCGGAATTCTTGTCGGCCCACAGGCGCACCGCATAGCGGGCATTGTCATGCGGCTCCAGGCCAAAGACTTCGCATTCCACGCCAGCCACGCGCTCGGCGGGCAGCTTGCGCATGTCGTAGAGATCGAGCACATCGCTCTTGTTGGTGGCCAGCAGCGCCGGGAAACGATCCTTGGCCTCCTGCTTTTCCACCACCACCAGCTTGGCTTCGGGGATCAAGCTGTGTACGACGTCGTTCTGGCGCAGAACTTCGCGCGGCTTGCCGTCCAGCGTTTCCAGGCGCTCGTACTCGTTCTGTACGAGATCGCTGTAATGCTGGATACGCGACGCATGCATGACACTGCCGCGCTGGTAAATCAGCGTGCCGACATAGTTCTCGCGCTGGGCCGCACGGTGGATCTTGTTGAGCCACGCCGTGGCGTCCCGTCGGTTCAGCGTATTGTCAGACGGCTGCGCAGTGGCGGCGGCAGCGGTCAGACATAAGGCCAGAAAAAAGGACCTGCGCAGGCCCTTCTTTCTGTGTACGCCCGCTACGTTGGCGGACGACCGTCCTTTATGCATGTCCGGCATTATTCCTGCGAATTGTCCTGAGTGAAGTTTGCACCGTTGGCCACCGTGCGCATGGTCGGCACAAAGGCGTCCGTTGCAACCGACGTGCGGTGCGCGCGCAGGTATTCGTCGAGACGGGGATCGCGAATCATCTGGGCGCTGTCCGCGGCGACAGCCATGATGGCACCGGATTTGACCGGCGCTGCGGGTTGTTCCACGCGAGCCACCACGGCGTCAGGGGCGCCGATATCGTTCGGGCCGCGCATTTGCGGCACCACGACCCAGCTCACCGCAGCGACGGCAGCAGCGATCGCCGTGCCCGGCATCACGCGTCGTACCCATGATGGGCGGACCAGCATGCGCTGACGGCCAGCCGCGGCAACGGCGGGTACCAGCACATGAGGCTCAACCTCGAGGCGGGCGGAAAAGCGGGAAAGGAAAGCGTCGGTCGAACCAGCGTGCGTCAGTTCTTCCGAACGCAGCGTGTCACCGATCAGTTGATACATGGTCCAGTCGGACATGCCCGCATCGCTCTTCGCGAGACCCAGCACTGCGTCCACTTCATTCGGCGCCAGCTCGCCGTCCATCAATACGGAGATTTGCTCCGATGCTTCCACTACATGAACCGACTGCTTATGAGCCTGACCCATTTCCAACCCCAAGAAATTCCATTGAACACCGATAAATCCCGTCACTACCGCTGTCGTTTATCGATGCAGGAATAGGCTGCAACGCTGGCCGCACGACATTCTGAACTACCACCGCTTACCCTCTGCCGTTCCCAGCAGAGGTCGCAATTTTTCCGCGATCGCCTCACGCGCCCTGAAGATTCTCGAGCGCACTGTTCCGATCGGACACCCCATCGCCTCCGCGATCTCCTCATAGCTGAGGCCTTCAATCTCGCGCAGCGTGATGGCAGTGCGTAATTCCTCCGGAAGCGCTTCCATCGCACGGTTGACCGTCTCGGCCACCTGGCGCGTGTGGAGCATGGACTCCGGCGTATTGATATCCCTTAGTTGCTCGCCGTCTGCAAAAGTTTCAGCCTCTTCGGCATCGATATCGCTGGACGCTTCCGGCCGGCGGCCCTGGGTCGCCAGGTAGTTCTTTGCGGTGTTGACGGCGATCCGGTACAGCCATGTATAGAACGCGGATTCCCCCCGGAACTGGGGCAGGGCCCGGTATGCCTTGATAAAGGCATCCTGCGCCACATCCTCCACTTCGGCGGAGTCCCGGACAAGGCGCGAAATGAGCCGGATGATCTTGCGGTGGTACTTGGCCACCAGCAATTCAAAGGCTCGCTTGTCGCCCTGCTGGACGCGTTCAACTAGAAGCTGATCGGCTTCGCGCTCGCTCACGAATGGTTCACCTGCAGTGTATCTCTTGGTTTCGTCGTCACGACAAACGTTGTATTTTACCTACGATTCCGGCGCAACCGAGTATCGCGAAGCGCATTCTGTGACCGCAGGTGCTCCCATTGGTTCCAGGGTTATTGATATTGGTTGCACCTGCGTGCAACCCCATCCAGCCCCCGGGTCCGCAGGACGGATGCTGCATACGAGACCGGCGCATGAAAATCGGGGAGGCAAAACAGAACCAGGGCCCATCGCATCGGACGGGCCCCGGGGTGGCGTGAGCCGAAAAGGCTGCGCCCATGCGCGACAGCTTGCGCGAAATCAGATGCGACGGAAGACAAGCGTGCCGTTCGTGCCGCCAAAACCGAAGTTGTTTTTCACAGCGACATCAATCTTCATTTCACGCGCCGTATTGGCCACGTAATCCAGGTCGCATTCGGGGTCCTGGTTGAAGATGTTGATAGTCGGTGGCGACACTTGGTTGTGGATCGCCAGCACCGTGAACACTGACTCCAGGCCGCCAGCGCCGCCCAAGAGGTGACCCGTCATCGACTTCGTCGAATTGACCACCATCTTGTAGGCGCTATCGCCAAACGCGAGCTTGATGGCATCGGATTCGTTCTTGTCGCCCAGGGGCGTAGACGTACCGTGCGCGTTCAGGTAGCTAACTTCGTCAGGATTGACGGCTGCGTCCTTCAGCGCGGCGACCATGCAGCGGCGTGGACCGTCCGTGCTCGGGGCGGTCATGTGGAACGCGTCCCCGCTCATGCCGAAGCCAATCAGTTCGGCGTAGATGCGTGCACCGCGGGCCTTCGCCGACTCATACTCTTCCAGCATCATCACGCCAGCACCTTCGCCCAGCACGAAGCCATCGCGATCCTTGTCCCACGGACGCGACGCCGCAGCGGGGTCGTCGTTGCGGGTGGACAGCGCACGGGCGGCGGCAAACCCGCCAATACCCAGCGGCGACACCGTGGACTCCGCCCCGCCGGCCAGCATGGCGTCGGCATCGCCGGCCTGAATCAGGCGAGCAGCCAGGCCAATACTGTGCAGGCCGGTCGTGCAGGCCGTCACGGCGGCCAGATTCGGGCCCTTCAAGCCGTGAATAATCGACAGGTGCCCGGAAATCATATTGATGATCGATCCCGGCACGAAGAACGGCGAGATCCGGCGCGGGCCGCGGTTGGCCAGTTCCATCTGCGTATCTTCGATCATCGGCAGGCCGCCGATGCCGGAGCCGACCAGCACGCCGATGCGATCGGCGTTGGTTTCGTTGATTTCCAGCCCGCTATCCTTCAGGGCCTGCGAACCTGCGGCGATGCCGAAATGGATAAACGTATCCATATGGCGGGCTTCCTTCGCCGGAATGTAATCCTCGGCGTTAAAGCCCTTCACTTCGCCGGCAAAATGCACGGCCAGCGCGGAGTGATCGAATTTGGTGATGGTGGCAATACCGGACTTCCCGGCGACCAGGTTGGCCCAGCCTTCGGTAACCGTGTTTCCGACCGGGGACACGAGGCCAAGCCCGGTGACGACGACGCGACGACGGCTCACTATTTTTCCCTACGAGTGCGTGAAGCGGAATTGGATTGATTCAGGATCTCGCCGATCGTGCCGTAAGGCAACGGTATGGGTTGAGATCATTCCGATTCTGCTTCTTCGAACAGACGAAAGCCACAGAAAACAGCATGACAGGACCGTGACGGCCCCGCCCATGCGCCTTCTGTGGCTCGGAATACGAAGACGACGGCTTAGGCCTTGACGTGCGCGGTGGCGTAGTCGATTGCCTGCTGCACGGTCGTGATCTTTTCGGCTTCCTCATCGGGAATTTCCATGCCGAATTCATCTTCCAACGCCATCACGAGTTCAACCGTGTCCAGCGAGTCTGCGCCGAGATCGTTCACGAACGACGATTCGTTCTTGATGTCTGCCTCGGCCACGCCAAGCTGTTCAGCCACGATTTTCTTGACGCGTTGTTCGATATTGTCCATGTAACCCTCCAGGGAAGTTCGACAAAAAGTGGGCGCATTTTAGCAGGTTTGGACCACAAAACATCCGCCTGCAGTCCATTGCAAGAATCGCGCCCGTTTGGTTTCAAAAACAACTACTTCGCCCGGCTTCTTTCGGCTTCTCCCTCGAAACCGAAACCGGGAAAGGCAATCAGTTCATGTACATGCCGCCGTTCACATGCAGCGTGGTGCCCGTGATATAGGCGGCCTGCGGACTCGCCAGGAACGCCACCGCATTCGCGATGTCTTCCGGCTGGCCCAGGCGACCCAGCGGAATCTGGGTCTTGAGTGCCGCATGCTGCTCTTCAGACAGCGCCTTGGTCATGTCGGTGTCGATGAAGCCCGGTGCCACACTGTTCACAGTGACGTTGCGGCTGCCGATCTCGCGCGCCAGCGCACGGGCCATGCCTTCCACACCAGCCTTGGCGGCCGCATAGTTCATCTGGCCGGGGTTGCCGGTCGACCCGACCACCGAGGTGATGTTGATGATACGACCACCGCGCGCCTTCATCATCGGGCGCAGCACGGCGCGCGACAGTCGGAAGACGGCCGTCAGGTTCGTGTCGATGACCGACATCCAGTCATCATCCTTCATGCGCATGGCCAACTGGTCCTGCGTGATGCCGGCATTGTTCACCAGCACGCCCAATCCGCCGTGAGTCTTCACGATTTCGTCGACCACGGCCTCGCAGCGCGCGGCGTCGTTCACGTTCAGCACCACGCCGTTACCCTTCAGGCCTTCCGCCGACAGGTATTCGCCAATGGCGGCCGCACCCGATTCGCTGGTAGCGGTACCGATCACCGTGGCGCCCTGACGGGCCAGTTCCAGTGCGATGGCGCGGCCGATACCGCGCGAGGCGCCAGTCACCAGCGCAACCTGATTTTCCAGAGTCTTGCTCATGTTGCGATATTCCTTCGCTTACTTCAGCAGCGCCAGCGTGTCTTGCAGCGATGCGGGATCAAAAATCGCGCCACCGACGAGATTGCCGTCGATGCGCTTGGTCATGCCGGCCAGCACTTTGCCTGGGCCGCATTCGATGACGTGCGTCACACCTTCCGCAGCCATCTTCTGCACGCCTTCCACCCAGCGCACCGGCGCGGCGGCCTGGCGGACCAGCGCATCCTTGATCTGCGCAGGATCGTTGGCGATGGCGACGTCAACGTTGTTGACCAGCGGAATGGCCGGCGCCGAGAACACCAGGCCAGCCATGCGCTCCTTCAAACGATCCGATGCGGGCTTGAGCAGAGACGAGTGGAAAGGCGCCGAAACCGGCAGCGGCAGCGCGCGCTTGGCCCCCTTGGCCTTGGCGATCTCGCAAGCACGCTCCACTGCGGCCTTGTGGCCGGCAATCACGACCTGCGACGGCGCGTTGAAGTTGACCGCTTCCACCACGCCAGCGGCCGAGGCCTCGGCGCACGCGGCGCGCACATCGTCGTCGGACAGACCAAGGATGGCGGCCATGCCACCCTCACCTACCGGCACGGCTTCCTGCATGGCCTGAGCACGGAAGCGCACCAGCGGTACCGCGTCGGCAAACGGGATGACGCCCGCGGCCACCAGCGCCGAGTATTCGCCCAGGCTGTGGCCCGCCACCAGTGCCGGGGCCGGGCCGCCGGCGTCAAGCCAGGCACGGTACACGGCCACCGCAGCCGTCAGCATCACGGGCTGGGTGTTGGTGGTGAGGTTGAGTTCTTCTGCCGGGCCTTCCGCGATCAGGCGGCCGATATCCTGGCCGAGCGCGGTGGAGGCTTCCTCCAGCGTGGCACGCACGACGGGATTGTCGGCAAACGCGTTAAGCATGCCGACCGATTGAGACCCCTGACCGGGGAATACGAATGCGAATTTCATCGGAAATCCAATCCTAGAGAACCATACTGTCGACTCGCGCCGCGCACCGAAGCGCGCCGCGCCGGCCGCATATTACATGCGCAGCAGCACCGCGCCCCAGGTAAAGCCGCCGCCGACACCTTCCATCAGCACCGTCTGACCCGGCTTGATGCGGCCGTCGCGAACCGCCACGTCCAGCGCCAGCGGGATGGACGCAGCCGACGTATTGCCGTGCTCGTGCACCGTGGCCACCATGCGGTCGCCGGACAGACCGAGCTTCTTGGCCGTGCCCTGCATGATGCGGATGTTGGCCTGATGGGGAATCAGCCAATCGATCTCGTCCGACTGCACTTCCGCAGCCGCCATCGCTTCGCGGGCAACCTTGTCCAGCACAGTCACGGCGAGCTTGAACACCGCCTGGCCATCCATGTGCAGGAACGCATTGCCCGTGATGGCGCCACCGGACACATTGCCCGGTACGCAAAGGATGCCGACGTGGCTGCCATCCGAATGCATGGCCGACGACAGGATGCCCGGCTCGTCTGATGCCGACAGAACCACGGCTCCGGCGCCATCGCCAAACAGCACGCACGTCGTGCGGTCGTTGAAATCGAGAATGCGGGAGAAGACTTCCGTGCCGATCACCAGCACGTTCTTGTGCGAACCGCTGCGGATGAACTTGTCCGCCGTGGCGAGCGCGTAGACAAAGCCCGAACACACAGCCTGCAAGTCGAATGCCGCGCAGTTGTTGGTGATGCCTAGCTTGGTCTGCACCAGGCACGCCGTACTCGGGAACACGAAGTCCGGCGTGGAGGTGGCGACGATGATCAGGTCGATATCCTGGCGGTTGATGCCGGCCGCGGAAATTGCCTGCTCGGCAGCCTTGACGGCCAGGTCGCTGGCGGTGACATCGGGCTCCGCCCAGTGACGCGCCGAGATGCCGCTACGCGACACGATCCACTCGTCGCTGGTTTCGATGCCCTTTTCCGCGAGCTGCGCAGCCAGTTCGTGATTGGTGACGCGCCGCGGAGGCAGGAAGCTCCCCGTACCGATGATTTTTGCGTACTTGGTCATGTAGTGTCGGATCTAGATGCTCACCAGGTCGCCCGGGCGCGGGCGCATCGGCAGGCCCCGCCACGCGGGCGTGGCATCTGGGCCTCAGGCGGCACGTGTGTCGGGATGTGGGTCCGGTGCGTCTGTCTCCGGGCCGCCAGTCGCGGCGCCTGCGGCACCGGACTTGTTGGCAAAGGCCCTTGCTATGCGTTCAATGACGCCATTACTGGCCGCATCATACCCGCGTTTGATCGCCCATTCAAAAGAGTGGGCATCGGCCGAACCATGGCTTTTGATCACCAGCCCGCGCAGACCCAGGAGGGATGCGCCGTTGTACCGTGCGGGGTCCAGCCGGCGCGCCAGGCGCGACAGCACGGGCATGGCCACGCCGGCCAATAGCTTGGTGAACCAGGAACGCGTGAACTCTTCCTTGATCATGCTGCCGATCATCTTGGCCAGGCCCTCGGTGCTCTTGAGCGCCACATTGCCGACGAAGCCGTCGCAGACGACGATATCCGTCGTGCCCTTGAAGATGTCGTTGCCTTCCACGTTGCCGTAGAAGTTGAGTTCGGAAGCGCGCAGCAGCTCGCCGGCGGCCTTGACCACCTCGTTGCCCTTGATGACTTCCTCGCCGATGTTGAGCAGGCCTACCGAAGGATGGTCCTTGTGGTCCACAACGGACACCATGGCCTCGGCCATGCGGGCAAACTGCAACAGGTGCCCGGGTTCGCAGTCGGCATTGGCGCCCAGGTCGAGCACCGTGGTGCCCCAGCCCTGCTCATTGGGAATGGTGGTGGCAATGGCCGGCCGCTCGATGCCCTCGAGCGTCTTCAGCACGTAGCGCGACACCGCCATCAGCGCACCGGTATTACCGGCGGAGATGCATGCGTCGGCCTTGCCTTCCTTGATTTGCGTGACGGCCACGCGCATCGAGGAATCCTTCTTCTTACGCAGCGCCACTTCCACCGGGTCATCCATGGTGATGACCTCGGTCGCCGCCACAACGGTGACGCGCGGATGATCCACCGCATGCAGCTTCTTGAGCTGCGCGCCGATGGCGTCGGGCAAGCCGACCAGAATCATCTCGGCATCGTCGTGACGGGAAAGAAAACTGATCGCCGCCGGCACGGTCACGGATACACCGTGATCGCCGCCCATGCAGTCGATAGCGAGCTTGATCGTCATTGTTTCCAAATACGGAAAGCGCGCCGGCACCCACCGCATCGGTTCGCGGGGACGCAACCAGCCGGACACGCGGATACGCTGCCGTGCGGGCGCCGAGCGCCCAACAAAAAAGCGGCAACGAGCTTGCCGCTTTCCTGTTTTACACCTGACAACGTGCGCGAGCGAGACACAGGGTCACGCCAGACGACCTGGTCAGTCGTTCTTGGTCTTGATGACCTTGCGACCACGATAGTAGCCGTTCGGGCTCACGTGGTGACGCAGGTGGGCTTCGCCCGTGGTCGGCTCGACGGCCAGAGGTGCGACCGTCAGGTGGTCGTGCGAACGATGCATGCCGCGCTTGGACGGCGACTTCTTGTTCTGTTGAACTGCCATGATGACTCCTTCGAGAATTTTACGATATTAACACACGCACCCTGCACAAGGCGTAGCCGGGGCCCGGCCGGGTACTTGACCTGCTACCAGTAAGACGCTGGCACCGTACGCATAAGTGGCGTCAATGCTTCGTCTTCAGGCTGGCCAGCGCCGCGAAGGGCGATGGCCGCTTTTCTTCTTCAGGTGGCGCCTCGGGCTCCACCTCGCCGTCCGTGCCGGTCACGAGTGACTCGTGCACTGCCGGGCAGACCGCATGCTTCGGCGCCGACGGCAACGCCAACAGCACCTCGTCTTCAATCAGATCCAGCGCCGAAAACTTCTTCGAACCCACGATCACGTCGAGTTCATCATCATCCATCGGCGCCTCGTCAGCCGCTTCCTCGCTCATCATGACCTCGAAGCGCATCTTCGTGGCGATCGGCTCCGGATACACCTGGAGGCACCGCTGGCAATCCAGCCAGACCCGTCCATTGACCGTCACGTCCAGGAACATCCGTTTGGACACCGGCTCGCCGGGCTCCACCGCCTCCTCGCGCACAAAGCCCGCGAGCATGTACCGGAAGGTTTCCTCCGGCGCCGACGCTGGCGCATCTTCCGCCGTCTCGGCTAAGATGCGCGGCAAATCGCGCGTCACGACCTCTCCCGTCACGTTGCCGCCTTTGCGGCAGAAGGCGAAGAGATCCGTTTCGCGCAGATCGAATGCCACGGCGGACGCCGCAGACTGGGTCGGCTGACTCATGTAGGGCTGACGCTGGAAATATGCCTTGTTTGCCGCATCTGAAGACGATCCACGCTGACGAGGCTGGATTCGCCTGCCGGCCAGACCCTTGAGGGAACCCGGCCCGGCGCGAGGCACGAACGTGCCCGAGCGGCTAAACGCGCGATTTTACGACGAAATCTTTGAAGCGGTCAAAGTATACCGACCCTGCATCGACCTTGCACAGCGAATTCCCACACAGATATGCAGCGCCCGCCGCATCCTTTGTTCTTTTTGCCCAGTGACTGATATGTCTTCCCCCGATGCCCGCCCTCCCCTGATCCTGGGCTCAAGCTCCCCCTACCGGCGCGAACTGCTGGCGCGCCTGCGCCTGCCTTTTGAGGTCGCCACCCCGGACATTGACGAAACGCCACTTCCCGGCGAAGCCCCCGAGGCCACCGCGCTCCGACTGTCCCGCCTGAAAGCGGAAGCGATCGCCGCGCGACACCCGGGCGCACTGGTGATCGGCTCAGACCAGGTCTGCACGCTCGATGGCACGCAGATTGGCAAGCCTGGCAACCACGAGAAAGCGATGGCGCAACTGCGTCAGATGCGCGGCCGTACCGTCACATTTCATTCCGCCCTGTGCCTCCTGGACGGCCGCACGGGGCAGGCCCAAGTGGCGGACGTGCAAACCCACGCCACTTTCCGCGACCTGTCCGACGCGGAACTCGACACCTATCTGCGGCTGGAAACGCCTTACGACTGCGCCGGGAGCGCCAAGGCCGAGGGCCTGGGCATCGCGCTGCTGGCCCGGGTGGAATCCGACGATCCGACGGCGTTGATCGGCCTGCCGCTGATTGCGCTGACCGGCATGCTGCGCGCGGCCGGCTATCCGCTATTTGGAGCCTGAGCCATGACCGGCACCCTTTTCCTGATCCCGAACACGCTGGGCAAGCGCGATGCATTCGACCCGCTGCCCGACGTCATTCCGGCCGGCGTCCAGCAGATCGCCGCACAACTCGACTACCTGGTAGCCGAAAACGCCAAGACGGCGCGCGCCTTTCTGAAGAAGCTGAATGAAACCAGCGCGCTGGCGCACCCGATCCAGCAGATCGAAATCCGCGAACTGAATGTGAATACGCGAGCCGAAGCGCTGGCCGCCCTGCTCGATCCGATTGCAGAGGGGCGCGATGGTGGCCTGCTGTCGGAAGCCGGCGTGCCGGCCGTGGCAGACCCGGGCGCGGACCTCGTGCGACTGGCCCACGCGCGCGGCGTTACCGTGCGCCCGCTGGTTGGTCCGAGCTCAATCCTGCTGGCGGTCATGGGCTCAGGCCTGAACGGCCAGAGCTTTGCGTTCAATGGCTACCTGCCCGTCGATGCCGACGCGCGCGCGCAAAAGCTGCGCGAACTGGAAGCCCGCTCGCGCAAGGCGCACCAGACACAAGTCTGGATCGAAACCCCCTACCGCAATGGCGCACTGCTGGAAGCACTGCGACAGCATTGCGCCGGATCGACCCTGCTGTCGATCGCCGTCGATCTGACGCTGCCCACCGAGACGATCGTCACGCTGCCGCTCTCGGCGTGGCGGCCGGACCGGCTGGATCTGCACAAGCGACCGGCCATCTTCTCGCTGCTGGCCAGCTGACCCGCGCCACCCGCAGGCTCCGCACCAAGGGAAGAGAAAAGCAAAGGGGACGCACGGCGCGTCCCCTTTTTCACATCACATCCGCGATCCCTACCGCATCGGCTGGATACTCGTGCCCATCAACATCGTCTTCATCGCCGCCGAGCCCATTGCCGCACCAAAGCGCTTGGCCACGCGTTCGGCGATGTTTTCCTTGACCGTGTAGTCGACGATGTCCTCGGCCTTGAACAAGTCCCGTGCCACGTAGTCCGCGCTGCCAACACCATCGGCCAGCCCAAGTTGCACGGCGCGCTCGCCAGACCAGAACAGGCCGGAGAACAATTCCGGATCGCTCTTCAGACGGTCGCCGCGACCTTCCTTGACCACGTTGATGAACTGCTGATGGATTTCCTTGAGCATGGTCTCGGCGTAGACCTTCTGGCGCGGAACCTGCGGCGAAAACGGATCGAGCATGCCCTTGTTGGCGCCCGACGTGTACAGACGCCGCTCCACGCCGATCTTGTCCATCAGGCCGGTAAAGCCGAATCCATCCATCAGTACACCGATCGAACCCACGATGCTGGCCTTGTCGACGTAGATCTTGTCCGCCGCGGCCGCCACGTAGTAACCGCCGGATGCGCAGATCTCCTCCACCACGACATAAAACGGCTTGTTCGGATAGAGCGTGCGCAGACGATGGATCTCATCGTTGATGATGCCCGCCTGCACCGGAGAGCCACCCGGCGAGTTGATCTTGAGGATGACGCCAGCCGCATTGGTATCGGCGAATGCCGCCTGCAGCGAGGCATTGATCGATTCCGCACTGGCCGGCGTTCCCGCCGCGATCTCGCCCTCGAGCGACACCATGGCGGTATGCCGGCCCGATGTGCTGGTCAGGCCGTCGCCCTTGAAGTCGAACACCGCCAACAGGATCAGCGCGAGGATGCCCAGGCCAAGGAAGCGGAAGAAGATCTTCCAGCGCCGCGCGGCACGCTGCTCGCGCAGCGTGGCCATCAGCACCTTTTCCAGGACGTCGCGCTCCCAGCCGCCAGTGGCGCTGCCGCCTACCGGGGCCTTGCCACCTTTGCCCGCCATGCGCGCCTGGCGTTCGTCACCCTCACGCCGGGCAGCATCATCGCCCGCCTTGAGTTCATGCTCGAGCGGGTAGTCCGCCTGGCGCGCGGTCTCCAGCCGATGGGCGTCTCCGGGGCCGGCGCCCGGTGCGTCCGCATCGTTAGGAAAACCCGGTTCGACCGGCGGTTTTTGCTGTTCTGTCATGCAATTGGACTCGGTGAAAATCGGACTCGGTAAAGTCAGACGGAAGCCCCGCGAGGCTCAGGTGGCCTCGGGCGGGTAAAAAGGCGGTTCGGGGAGCCAATAGACGGCGCCCTCGCGTTCTTCGGTCCGGAGCTTGACCAGCGCGGCGCCCCGGCAAGGGCCGCCCACGCAAAGGCCGGTGTCAGGCGCATACGTCGCGCCATGTGTCGCGCACATCAAGTATAGGCCCGTGCTATCGAAAAAATGCCCTTCCTGCCAGTCGAGCTCCATCGGCACATGCGCGCACTGGTTCAGATAGGCATGGGCGGCGCCGTCGTAACGCACCACAAAGGCACCGATCTCGCGCGCTTCGACCTTGACGGTGAATCGCACTCCCGCGCCACCATCGGCAAGTTCGTCAGCGCCGCACAAGCGCCGCGGCTCCAGGCTGGATTCAGGCATGCGTGAGTAACCACTCTTGCAGATCGGCAATCGACGTCGCGCAATGCACCGGCGCCATCGCGCGCAGCGCATCGGCCGGATGCGCGCCATAGCACACGCCGAGGCCCTGGGCGCCCGCGTTGACGGCCATCTGCAGGTCATGCGTGGTATCGCCGACCATCACCGTTCGGGAAATGTCCTGCCCGAGCTCGCGCGTCAGTTCGTGCAGCATCGCCGGATGCGGTTTGGAAAACGTCTCGTCGGCACAGCGCGTGGCATCGAACAGCTTGCCGAGCCCGGTGGCCGCCAACGCACGCTCGAGCCCCACCCGGGTCTTGCCGGTGGCCACCCCCAGGAAATAGTGCTCCGCGTGCAGGGATTCGAGCATCTCGGGCACGCCGGGGAACAACACCAGATCGGCGTCGCGGGTCAGGAAGTGGAAGCGATAGCGCTCGGCCAGACGCTGGTAGTCGGCCGGGTCGAGCGTCGGCACGGCGTAGGACAACGCATCCTTCAGCCCCAGTCCGATCACATGGCTGGCGGCGCTGTCGTCCGGCACCGGCAGCCCCAGGTCGCGGCTGGCCAGCTGGATGCATTTGGCGATGGTCGGGGTGGAATCCATGAGGGTTCCATCCCAGTCGAAGACGATCAGGTCGAAGCGCTGCCTGCCCATTGAGGTCCTTGTTCGATGCAGAAAGTGTGGCGGGTTGCCCGATGCGCGCGCTTCAGGGCGCGGCGCGGGCCTGCCGCAATTGTTGCAGAAATTCAACACAATCGGCGGGGAGCGGCGCCGAGACCGTGATCGGCTCGCCCGTGGCGGGATGGATGAACGTCAGACGGTGCGCGTGCAGGAACATCCGCTTGATGCCCGGCCGCGCGTTGCTGCGCGATAGCGACTTGTTGAGCGCGAAATCGCCATACTTCTCGTCACCGACAATCGGAAAGCCCGATGCCTGCAAATGCACGCGGATCTGATGGGTACGACCGGTCTTGAGCTCGGCTTCCAGCAACGTATAGCCCTCGAAGGCCTCTACCCGGTTGAACACGGTGTGCGAAGGCAGCCCATCCGCCTGCACCCGGACCCGGCGCTCGCCGTCCGGCGTGCTGTATTTATATAGCGAGAGTTTTACGTGCTGGCGGGCATTGGGGAATTCACCTGCCACGCAGGCGAAATACCGCTTGTCCATGTCGCTGCCCCGAATCTGCTCATGCAGATGCACCAGCGCGGATCGCTTCTTGGCGAGCACCAGGATGCCGGATGTTTCCCGGTCCAGCCGGTGGACCAGTTCCAGGAACTTTGCATCGGGACGTGCGCGCCGTAACTGCTCGATCACCCCGAATGCCACGCCCGAACCGCCGTGGACGGCCACGCCCGCAGGCTTGTCGATCACCAGGAGATGCGCGTCCTCGAACAGGATCGGAAATTCCGCGGACGGCACATAAGCGCCGCCAGCATCCGGAGATGCCTTTTCCGCCACTCGCATGGGCGGAATGCGCACCACATCGCCGCACTGAAGGCGGTAGGTGGCGTCGATCCGGCCCTTGTTGACCCGGACTTCACCCGACCTCAATACGCGATAAATATGACTCTTGGGCACCCCCTTGGCGACCTTGAGCAGGAAATTGTCGATACGCTGACCTTCCGCGCTTTCATCGATGGTCACATACGCCACCTGGAGCGCGCCCGGGGTGGAACGCGGCTCCTTTTCAATTTGATGGCGTAACTCATTCATTTTCAATATAATTTCCCGGCTGTTCCGGCCAAAGACCGGCAGCGCAAGACCTGTGTAAGCGTTTTTTGGCGCGGGCCCTGTCCGACATGCATGACTTTCGGAAGGTTTCCAGTCGGGCACCCTTGGGTATTCCCACCAGTATCCGCGCGAGATCTCGCATTTTACACTTCGGGTTGCCGCCAACCCGGCCCGTCTCCCGCATTTTGCGTACCCCGCAGGCGCCAGACGGGCAAATAGCGGTAATCAGCAGCACGCACGCGCCGCGCCGGCGCGCAGGAAGTCGCCCATAGGCGGCTTCGGCGAAAGACGGCGGGCACGTGGAAACTGAGTGTTCAGGTAGAACAGAATTCAATGTGGATGCCCTACCGGCATCCGCATCGGTGAGAGAAGACCGCCCGCACCGGGAATCGGTGCCGGCCGGCAGGCGAGCCTGCCACCTGATCTGCATTATCGGCTTGTCGTATTTACCGGCGCCCGGTCGCAGAACTCCAAGAAGCAGCGGTGCGCCGCCAGGAGACAGATCAGGATGGCAAAAGGCCACGCGTGCCGCGTCCGAAAACTTGCTCTTTGACGCGTCTTGGCCATCCCGGCCGGCCGCGATGCGCGGAAAGCCAGTGCCGCAGGCATTGGACTTCATGGCGCATCGCCTCCGGCTGCCGGGCATCCGCCGCAAGTCGCTGTATCAGGAGCAGTGCCACGGCGCTCTCTCCGACCCAGCGGACGCCACGACGCCGACAGCCTCTCTCTTTCACCCGCGCCCTGCCGGCTGCGACGTTTTGCGCGCCGGCGACTCCGGCAATTCTCCCGCCCTCGCTCTATTTCCTCGCGTGCTCCATGGATCGTCGCGGGCACCGCCCATAGGTGCCATCCGCGACACAGGAGTGAGGTATTGCGATGAAACGCATGCTGTTCAACGCGACGCAACAGGAGGAATTGCGCGTCGCGATCGTCGATGGTCAGAAACTGATCGACATCGACATCGAAACTGCCGGGCGCGAACAGCGCAAAGGCAACATCTACAAGGGCGTCATCACCCGGATCGAGCCCTCCCTGGAAGCCTGCTTCGTCAATTACGGCGAAGAGCGCCACGGCTTCCTGCCATTCAAGGAAGTTGCCCGCGCCTTCTTCAAGGACGGCGTGGACGTGCGCAATGCACGCATCCAGGACGCCCTGCACGAAGGCCAGGAACTGATCGTCCAGGTGGAAAAGGAAGAACGCGGCAACAAGGGCGCCGCCCTGACCACGTTCATCTCGCTGGCCGGCCGTTACCTGGTGCTGATGCCCAACAACCCGCGTGGCGGTGGCGTGTCGCGCCGCATCGAGGGTGAGGACCGCCAGGAACTGCGCGAAACCATGGCGCAGCTGAGCGTGCCCGAGGGCATGAGCATCATCGCCCGCACCGCCGGCATCGGCCGCGCGGCCGAGGAACTGCAGTGGGACCTGAACTACCTGCTGCAACTGTGGAAGGCCATCGACGGCGCCGCCGGCGACAACAAGGCCCCGCTGCTGATCTACCTGGAATCGAGCCTGGTCATCCGCGCCATCCGCGACTACTTCCAGCCCGATATCGGCGAAATCCTGATCGATACCGACGAGATCTACGAGCAGGCCCGCGCCTTCATGAGCGTGGTCATGCCCGACAACATGAGCCGCGTGAAGAAGTACCGGGACGACGTGCCCCTGTTCTCGCGGTTCCAGATCGAGCACCAGATCGAATCGGCTTATTCCCGCATGGTGATGCTGCCGTCCGGCGGCGCCATCGTGATCGACCACACGGAAGCCCTGGTTTCGGTCGACGTGAACTCGGCCCGCGCCACCAAGGGTGCGGACATCGAGGAAACGGCGCTGCGCACGAACCTGGAAGCGGCAGACGAAATCGCCCGCCAGCTTCGCCTGCGCGACCTCGGCGGCCTGATCGTGATCGACTTCATCGACATGGAGTCCGGCAAGGCCCAGAAGGACGTGGAAACGCGCCTGAAAGACGCCCTGCGCCACGACCGCGCCCGCGTGCAGATGGGCAAGATCAGCCGCTTCGGCTTGATGGAGCTGTCGCGCCAGCGCCTGCGTCCGTCGCTGTCCGAGGGCTCGCATATCACCTGCCCGCGCTGCAATGGCACGGGTCACATCCGCGATACCGAATCGTCCGCCCTGCAGGTGCTGCGCATCATCCAGGAAGAGGCGATGAAGGAAAACACGGCCGCCATCCACTGCCAGGTGCCGGTGGAAGTGGCTGCTTTCCTGCTGAACGAGAAGCGCCAGGAAATCAACCTGATCGAGTTGCGCTTCAAGGTCAACGTACTGCTGATCCCGAACAAGCACCTCGAGACCCCGCATTACAAGCTGGAGCGCCTGCGCCACGACGACCCGCGCCTGGAGGAATCCACCGCGAGCTACCGCATGGCCGAGGCCGCCGCCAAGGAACTGGAGGCCGACACCAGCTACAGCAGCCGCAAGAAGGAAGACGCACGTCCGCGCCAGGAAGCCGCCGTCAAGGGCATCACTCCGGAGCAGCCGGCGCCCGTGTCGGTGCCGCGTCCCGAGCGCGCCCCGCGTCCGGAATCCGCACCGCGTCCGGTCCCGGCCACGCAACCTGTGGCCAGCGGCGGTTTCATCGCCTGGCTGAAGGGCCTGTTCGGCGCCAAGCCGGCCGCCCCGGTGGCGGAACCTGCCAAGCCGGTCGCCGAGACGCAAGCCCGCGGCGAAGGCCGCCGCGAGCGTGGCCAACGCGGTGACAGCCGTGGCCAGGGCCGTGGTGATCGTGCCGAGCGCGGTGAGCGCGGTGAGCGTGGTGACCGCGAGCAACGCGGCGAGCGTGCAGAGCGCGGCGAACGCCAGGGCCGTGGCCAGCGCGGCGAGCGTGGTGAGCGCGAGCAACGCGGCGAACGCGCCGAGCAGCGTGGCGAACAGCGTGGCGAACAGCGCGGTGAGCAACGTGGCGAACGTGGCGAGCGCCCGGCTCGCGCCCCGCGCGACGCTCAGGCCACCCCGGCCATCGCCCGCCAAGCGGACGCCGCCCAGGGCGAGCGCACCGAAGGCCGCCAGGAGAACCGTCGCGAACGCAACCAGGAACGTCGCGAGCGTCAGCGCGAACGCCAGCGTGAGCGTAGCGAATCCCGCGAGACTGACGAAACGCTGAACGCCGACGTTGCCCCGCAAACCGCGTTCGAGGCTGCACAGGCTGCTCCGGCTGCGCAAGTGGCTGTGACGGCTACCGGTGAACTGCCGGAAGGCGTGGAAGCCATGGCCGGCGAGGCAGGCGAAGGCGAGGAGCGCCGCCGCCGCAATCGCCGTGGCCGCAACCGCTATCGCCGCGAACGCGAGGATGGCGTGCAGGGCACCGAAGGCGAAACGCCTGAAGCGAACGATGCCAACCTGGCGGAAGTCAGCGCGGGCGTGACCGAGTCCGAGTACGAATCCGAAGTGGCACAAGCTGCCGCCACGCCGGTGACTCAGGCTCCGCAGCCCGCAGCCGCACAGCCGGTAACGGTTGCCGTGGCCGAGGTCGCGGAACGTGTCGAAACGGTTGTCGCCCGCGTGGAGCCGGCATCGTACGCCGAGCCAGTCGCACCGGCCCCGGCAGCCGAGCCGGTCTTTGCCGCCGTCAGCCAGCCGCCGGCAGCGCCGGTGGTGCCGCCGGCTCCGGCCTACACCGCACCGGCTGCACCGGCGGTGGAAGCACCGGCGCCCGTGGCCGCTGCACCGGCCATTCCGGAACCTGTGATTGTCACGCCTGACGTCGCGCCGGCTCCCGTGGCCAGCGCGCCGGCCCCGGTGGTGACCCCGGTCCCCACCCCGGTTGCTGCACCCGCCACCGCTTCGCTGAGCGAGGCGGCACTGGAACCGATGCTGTCCTCTGCGGGCCTCCAGTGGGTCCAGACGGACAGCGACAAGCACCGTGCGGCCCAGGAAGCCGCTGCCCGCATCGCACCGGCTCCGCGCGTGCTGCGCGAGCGCAAGCCGCTGCCGCCGCTGCCCCAGGGTCCGATGATCCTGGTGGAAACCGGTGGCCAGCAACGCGAAGCGGCACAGCAACAACAGCAGTAACTTGCCCGGACACACGGGATGGCGGCTTCCACGGCCGTCATCCCGTGGCGATTCCGCAAGACGAAGGGACGGCCATGCCGTCCCTTTTTTCATGTGGCGACAACCCGACTCACCCCTTGCCTTGGACTGTATTGCCCGGCGCGGCGGGAAACTGTGCCCCTGCGCCGAACCCGGTAGTCGACGGTGCCGAGGCCGCCTCGGCTAGAATGACAGCAGAACGGCGGCCACGCGCCCTTGCGCACTGGCAGACCGCCTCGCCACCCCCAGGCCATGACCGATACCGTCATTCCCATCCTTGATCTGCGCGACCATCTCTATCGCTCGATGGTGCCCAGCATTCCGTCCAGCCTCGTCACGCCGACCGGGCTCGTGGCGGATACGCGCGGCCGTCCCTTGCATGATCTGCGCATCTCGGTCACCGACCGCTGCAACTTCCGCTGCGTGTACTGCATGCCAAAGGAAGTGTTCGACAAGGACTACACCTTCCTGCCCCACTCCGAGTTGCTGAGCTTCGAGGAGATCGAGCGCACCGCACGCATCTTCGTCTCGCAGGGTGTGGAAAAGATCCGGCTGACCGGCGGTGAGCCACTGCTGCGCAAGAACATCGAAAAGCTCGTGGAGATGCTCGCGCGTATCGAGACGGTCTCCGGCAAGCCGCTGGATCTGACGCTGACGACCAATGCCTCCCTGCTGGCCCGCAAGGCGCAATCGCTGCGTGATGCCGGCCTGTCGCGCGTGACCGTGAGCCTGGATGCGATCGACGACGTCACGTTCCGCAAGATGAATGATGTGGACTTTGCCGTACGCGACGTGCTCGACGGCATCGAAATCGCCCAGGCCGTGGGTCTGGCGCCGATCAAGGTCAACATGGTGGTCAAGCATGGCACCAACGACGCCGAGATCGTGCCGATGGCACGCCATTTCCGTGGCAGCGGCATCATCGTGCGCTACATCGAATTCATGGACGTGGGCGCCAGCAATCACTGGCAAATGGACGAAGTGCTGCCGTCCGCCGATGTCGTGCGGCGTATCGACGAGGTTTTCCCCCTGGAAGCGATATCCGCCAACTACTCCGGCGAAACTGCGGAGCGCTGGCGCTATCGCGACGGCGGCGGCGAGATTGGAGTGATCTCCAGCGTCACGCATGCCTTCTGCGGCGATTGCAGCCGCATCCGCCTCTCCACGGAGGGCCGGCTGTACCTGTGCCTGTTCGCCACTGAGGGCTACGACCTGCGCGCGCTGCTGCGCGGCAGCCACAGTGACCTGGAAATCGCCAATGCCATCGCCCAGGTTTGGCAGGGCCGCACCGACAACTATTCGGAGCAGCGCAGTGACCCCGCCGTGCGCCAGGCGCGTGCCGAGCGCAAGATCGAGATGTCCTATATCGGCGGCTGACGCCGCCAAACGGTTCGCCGGCCGGATCCTTTTCCGACCCCTTCCATGCATCGCCTCTTTCCGAAAATATGATTGCACGCGACGACATCACGGGCCTGATCCTGGCCGGCGGCCGGGGCAGCCGCATGGGCGGCACCGACAAGGGACTGCAGCCATTGCGCGGCGTGCCGATGGCCATGCACACGCTGATGCGCCTCTCCCCGCAAACCGGCGCAATGATGATCAACGCCAACCGGAACCTGGCCGCGTACGAATCGTTCGGCGTGCCGGTGTACACGGATTCGGTGCAGGACTTCGCCGGCCCGCTGGCGGGCATGCTGGCCGGACTCGAGCAATGCCAGACTGGCTGGATGATCACCGCGCCATGCGACACGCCGTTCCTGCCCACGGACTTGGTCCAGCGCCTGGCGAGCGCCATCGAAGCGGAAGGCGCGGAGATGGCCATTCCCGTGACGGTGGATGCCGATGGCCGCCGGCAAACCCAGCCCGTGTTCTGCCTGATGCCGGCCACGGCCGCCGACAGCCTGACGGCCTACCTGAACGGTGGCGGCCGCAAGATCGAAACCTGGGTGGCCAGCCACCGCCTGGCTGAGGTGCTGTTCGACGATACCGACGCGTTTGCCAACATCAATACGCTGGACGAACTACGCACGCACGACAGTCGCTGAGCCCCGCGCCCGGGTTAGACTTCTTCGTATTTCGCTCCGGTATTCGCATCGTCATTCGCGCCACCTCCGCGCTCCACCAGACCGCCCCATGCCTTCCCTGCAATCCGTCATCTCCTGCCTGTCCGACTACGATCCCTCCGCGCTGCCCGTCGCTCAGGCCAACGCCATCATTGGAAACGTGGTCGAGCCCGTGCGTGGCACGGAGCAACTGGCCATTCGCGCCGCGCTGGACCGCGTGCTGGCCGAAGACGTGATCTCGCCAATCGACGTGCCGGCGCACGACAACTCGGCGATGGATGGCTATGCGTTCGCCAGTGCGGCACTGGCCAGCCAGGCCACGGATGTCGTGCTGGAGGTCATCGGCACGGCCTATGCCGGCAATACATATGACGTGGCCCCCGCTGCCGGCCAGGCCGTGCGCATCATGACGGGAGCGGTCATGCCGGCCAGTTGCGATACGGTGGTGCCACAGGAATTCGTCGAGGTGCAGGCCGGCGGCAACCAGATCCGCTTCGCCGCCAATGCCGTGCGCGCCGGCGACAACCGCCGCCTGCGTGGCGAAGACCTGGCGCGTGGCCAGGCCGCGCTCTCCGCGGGCCGCATCCTGCAACCTGCCGACCTGGGCCTGCTGGCCTCGCTCGGCGTTGCCGAGATCAAGGTACGCCGTCGCCTGCGCGTGGCGTTCTTCTCCACCGGCGACGAACTACGCTCGATCGGCGATCCGCTCGACCCGGGTTGCGTCTACGACTCCAACCGCTACACGCTGCACGGCATGCTGCGCCGTCTCAATGTCGAACTGATCGACATGGGCGTGGTCCGCGACGATCCGGCCGCGCTGGAAGCCGCATTCCGCAGCGCATGCGAAAACGCCGACGCGATCATCACCTCCGGCGGGGTCTCGGTGGGCGAAGCCGACTACACCAAGCAGATCATGGCGAAGCTTGGCGACGTGACGTTCTGGAAGATCGCGATGCGTCCCGGCCGGCCCATGGCCTTTGGCCGCATTGCCTCAAATGGCCGCGAGGCCATGCTGTTCGGCCTGCCGGGCAACCCGGTGGCCGTGATGGTGACCTTCTACCACTTCGTGCGCGCGGCGCTGCATCGGCAGATGGGCGCCAATGTGCCGCCGCTGCCGATGATGCGCGTGCGCAGCGTTGCAGCCATCCGCAAGAAGCCGGGCCGCACCGAATACCAGCGCGGCATCCTGGCGCCAGCCGCCGAAGGTGGCTGGGAGGTGCGCATCACGGGGCAACAAGGCTCCGGCGTGCTGCGATCGATGAGCGAGGCAAATTGCTTCATCGTGCTGGCACATGAGCAAGACACAGTCGCTGCCGGTGACACCGTTGACGTCATGCTGTTCGACGGGTTGATCTAGGCCCGGCGGATGCGTGCGCGTTTCGCCAAGCGGACATAGATGCCGTCCATTGATGAGCCGAATCGATTACCGATAAGGTGACGGCTAGTTGTCGTATAACAAGCAGCCACGGTGTCGTGACAGGTGTCGTTTTTGCGCCGCATTCTGCGCCTGCAGCCGCGTCCGGTCTCCCAAATTGCAAGGCTCAACGAGTGGTGGACTATGCGTCGCAAGCCCCAGTCGCTACACTTGCAGCACGAAAAATCTGAATCCCCCAATATCTTGTCTGTCGTCATGAATCAGGAGATCGCGTACCTCCACCCCGTCAAGACCGCACGCGCACTTGTGCTCGTCTACCTGTGCTTTTCGGTGCCGATTGTGGCCATGGGTCTGTTCGTAGCCTTTGTCCGATACGGCGATCTGCCCGGGATCACAGTGTTCACCGCACTGATCCTGAACGCACTGATCGGTTTCGGACTGCTGTGGCTGGGATGCAAGGCGTATAACTGGGTGGCTGCGCGCTTCGGCGGCATCGAGGTACACGTTCGCGAACTCACGCCTGACGATCGTCACTGAGCCGTCACTGCGTCGCTACTGAGCGATCAGCACCAGGCGGCCTGCGCGGCCGCTTGAGCATCCCCTGAGGATCGCCTTGCCGATCCTCTCGTTTTATCTCTGCGGCCTACTGCTGGGCCGTGCCGCCGCCTTCCTGCGGCTGCGGCGGCTGTTCGGGCACCCCACTCCCCGCCATCCCCACCGCTCCTGCAGTTCCCAATAGCTGCTCCGCCATCTCTCCGGGCAGTGCCTCCACGGTCCTCAGCTTGCGCTCCATCTGGCGTGTGCGTACCTCGGCTTGCTCGATGTTTCGCGCGGCGCGCACGAGCGTATCGCGCGTCTTGGCCAATATTTCGCCGAACTTGCCGAACTCGGTCTTCACCGCGCCGAGCACCTCCCAGACTTCGCTGGAACGTTTCTCCAGCGCCAGCGTGCGGAATCCCATCTGCAGGCTGTTGAGCAGCGCCGTCAGCGTCGTCGGCCCCGCCACGGTCACGCGGAAATCACGCTGCAGCAGATCGGTCAGGCCGGGGCGGCGCAGCACTTCTGCGTAGAGGCCCTCGGTTGGCAGGAAGAGAATGGCGAAATCGGTCGTAGCCGGTGGCGACAGATATTTCTCGGCAATGGTCTGCGCTTCGCGGCGCAATGCCACTTCCAGCTCGCGACCGGCACTGGCCACGCCCTCTACGTCACCATGCTCCTGCGCATCGACCAGGCGCTCGTATTGTTCCTTCGGAAACTTGGCGTCGATCGGCAGCCACACCGGCCCACCATTGCTATCGCGCCCCGGCAGGCGAATGGCAAACTCCACGCGCGCGCCGGAGTTGCGGACCGTCTCCACGTTCTTGGCGTACTGCTCCGCTGTCAACATCTGCTCGAGCAGCATTTCCAGTTGCACTTCGCCCCACGTACCGCGTGATTTCACATTCGTCAGTACGCGCTTGAGATCGCCTACGCCCTGCGCCAGCACCTGCATTTCGCCCAGCCCGCGGTGTACTTGCTCGAGCCGGTCCGAAACCAGCTTGAACGATTCGCCCAGTCGCTGTTCCAGCGTTGCATGCAGCTTCTCATCCACGGTCCGACGCATTTCCTCGAGCTTGGCCGCATTGTTGGCCTCGATGTCGCGAAGCTTCTGTTCGAGCGTGGCACGAACCTGAGCCAGTTGCCGCTCGTTGGCTTCGGACATCTGCGCCAGTTGCTGCTGCAGGCCGTCGCCAAACCGCCGCAGCGACAGCGCCTGTTCCTCGCGCCCCTGCTGCCCCTGCAGCAACAGATGCTGGCGGAAGTGCTCCTGTTGTTGAGTGTTCGATTCCGTCAGCTTGGCCAGTTGCTGCGCGAACGTGTCGATCTGGTTGTTCTGCAGCGTGGCAATGCTGGTCAGTTGCGACGACAACGTCTGCTGGAAGCGCAGCATCTGCTGTCCCGCTTCACCACGGTTGGCGCGCGCGGTCTCGCCGACTTCGGTACGCAGTTCGCGCTCCAGTCGCTCCAGGCCACGCGTGGTGTCGTCGCGCACGTTGCCGCGCATCTCCGTCAGCACGCGCAACAGGTCGGCAGACGGCGACGACGCGTCCCGCCCACGCCAGACGAGCATTACCAGCAGCAAAACCGCTACGAGCACGGCGGCGAGGGTCAGTACGGCAATCAGGGTCATGGAAGCGAAAACTAGACAATCGGAGCGCCGCGATCCATGCCAGATCGCGGCGGCGTTCAGCGATCAGCGACGATGCGCCATCACCTCGGGGTTGATGACCGAAGACGGCTTGCCGGATTGCGGACCCGCATCGAGGGCCGCGATCAGATTGTCCGCAGCCAGGTTAGCCATCGCGCGGCGCGTCTTTTCCGACGCGCTGGCGATGTGCGGCGTCAGCACCACGTTCGGCACGGTCAACAGGTCCGGATGCACGCGGGGTTCGCCCTCGAACACGTCGAGGCCCGCCGCGAAAATCCGGCGGTCGCGCAGTGCCGCGGCCAATGCGCCGTCGTCAACGATGCCGCCGCGCGCCAGGTTGATCAGCGTGGCCGTGGGCTTCATCAGCGCGAGCTCTGCCGCACCAATGGCGTGATGGCTCTCCGGGCTGTACGGCAACACCAGAACCAGGTGATCGGATTGTTGCAGCAACTCGGCCTTGCTGACGTAGCGCGCGTTCAGTGCCCGCTCGGTATCGGCGGGTAACCGGCTGCGATTGTGATAGAGGACCTGCATGCCGAAGCCGGCCGCGCGTCGCGCCAGCGCCTGGCCGATCCGCCCCATGCCAAGGATGCCCAGCGAGCTGCCGTACACGTCCATGCCGACCAGCATGTCGTAGCTCCAGCGCTCCCACTTGCCGGCGCGCAGGTAGTGCTCGGACTCGGTCACGCGCCGTGCGGTGGCCATCAACAGTGCCCAGCCGAAATCCGCGGTGGTCTCGGTGAGCACGTCGGGCGTGTTGGTCGCAACGATGCCCGCGGCGGTCAGCGCCGGTATGTCGAGGTTGTTGTAGCCCACTGCCATGTTGCACACGGCCCGCAAGGCCGGCAGTCCGGCCACCACACCGGCGTCGATCTTGTCGGCGGCATTCGCCAGCACACCGGCCTTGCCCGCCAGGCGGCCTTTCAGCGCGGCGGCATCCAGCACGACGTCATCCTGGTTGCTGTCGACTTCGAAATACTGCGCGAGCCGGTCGATCACGTCAGGAAAGATCGCGCGGGTAACAAGGACGGAAGGCTTCATGGCAGTCATACGTGGAAGAAAAGGAACGTCATCACCAGGAAAATCGGCAACAGCACGGCACACGACCATGCCATGTAGCCAAAGAAGCTCGGCATGCGAACGCCGCGGCTTTCGGCAATCGCCTTGACCATCAGGTTGGGCGCATTGCCGATATACGTATTGGCGCCCATGAACACGGCGCCGGCCGAAATGGCCGCCAGCGTGGAGGCTTCGCGCGTCATCAGCGTGGCCGGGTCGCCTCCGGCCGTGTTGAAGAACACGAGGTATGTTGGCGCGTTGTCGAGGAATGAGGAGAGGATACCGGTTGCCCAGAAGTACATGCTGTCGATCGGCTGGCCCTTGCTGTCGCTGACAGCGTGGATCACGCCGGCAAACGCGCCATCGGTCCCGGCCTTCAGCATCGCGATGACCGGGATGATCGTGAGAAAGATGCCGGCGAACAGCTTGCCGACTTCCAGGATCGGTTCCCAGTTGAACTCGTTCCTGCTGCGCGCCGTGCGGGGCGTGGCCAGCAGCGACACCACGGTGACGACGATCAGCAGCACGTCGCGCATCAGGGCCGGCAACGGCACCTCGGTACCCATCACGTCGAACGCGATGCCCGGCTTCCACAGGCCACTCATCAGCACCAGGCCGATCACGGCCAGCAGCAGTACAAAATTGACCTTGCCCTCGATGCGAATGCCGGCCGAATCCGGGGTCGGATCGCGTGCGATGGGCAATTCCTCCTCCCTGTTCAGGAAGTAATGGCGGTCCACCACATAGAACAGCGCCAGCAGGATCACCCAGACGAATATCGTCTCCGGCAGGATATTGCGCATCGTCCAGAAGAAGTCCACACCCTTCAGGAAGCCCAGGAACAGCGGCGGGTCGCCCAGCGGCGTCAGCGCCCCACCCGCGTTGGCCACCAGAAAGATGAAGAACACGACGACGTGCGCCACGTGGCGGCGATTGTCATTGGCGCGCAGCAACGGACGGATCAGCAACATGGCCGCGCCCGTGGTCCCCATGAAGCTGGCCAGCACTGTGCCAAGTGCAAGGATGCTGGTGTTGAGCCGCGGCGTCCCATGCAGGTTGCCGTGCACGCAGATGCCACCGGCCACGACGTACAGCGAAGTCAGCAGGACGATGAAAGGCACGTATTCGGCAAGCAGGGCGTGGACCGTGCTGACCACCGCCGCATGGGTGCCGTACTGCATGGCGAACGGCACCAGGAACAGCAGGCCCCACACCGCGGAAATCTTGCCGTAGTGGTGATGCCAGAAGTGAGGTGCGAACAGTGGAAACAGGGCGATCGACAGCAGGATGCCGGCGAACGGCATCCCCCAGACGGGAGACAGCGCCGCGCCGTCGAGATCGGCCGCATGGACGAGCGTGGGAAATAGTGCGATGGCAGCAAGCAAAGCCGGCGGCAGGATCGCGAAGGCACGTCGCATCGAGCAGGATTCTCCTTGTCGCGAAACGAAAGCCGCCCGCGCGGTCAGGCTACGGCTTGCGCATGAAATGGCGAAAAGGCGCACGCGTCCGAGGCGTTGCAGGGCCTCGGACGTCAGCACGCAGCGAAGGGCTCAGTGTAAAGCAAACCCCTTTGCGAAAGGTCTCAAAATGCGCGACAGGGGACCTCGCCCCGGACGTCGGGGCATTGGGGAATCCGGGCTTCAGCCCTGGTCGACGAGGATCACGTGCACGCGATACGGGCCATGCGCGCCCAGCACGATGGTCTGCTCGATATCGCCCGTGCGGGAGGGCCCGCTGATGACGTTCGTGGCGCGCGGCAGCTGACCATGCTCCGCGCGCATGCGGGCAAACGCCTCTTCGAGATTGACCACGATGCGGGACACTGGCACCACCGCGATGTGCGTCTCGGGCAGCAGCGCAGCCGAGGCAAAGGTTTCCGGCCCGGACAACAGCATCAGCGACCCGGTCTCCGCGATCGCCACGAAACAGCCGGTGATGCCGACGAGGTCGCCGTGATCATGATCGGCCTGCGGTTCGCGCACCGGGGGACGGCATTCCACCGTCAGCCCCTGCGCGTCCCACGGCAGGCTGCCGAAGCTGTCCCACGCCACGGCGCGGCGCACGAGCTTCAGCCCATCGAGATACCGGGCCACTGCGGCCGGGACATCGGCCAGCGTGGCCACGCGATCCACCGTCGACGACAACTTCCGCGCCTGCAGGCTGAAGGCTTCGACACGGTCCCCGGCCACGGGCGGCTGCGGCCCTTGCGGATGGCGCGTCAGGTAGTCCGCCACGGCCTCGCGCTCGCCGCTGGTCACCTTGGGGCCCCGACCCTGGGCGGCACGGATGCGGGCAAAGATGCGGTCACGGGCAGCGTTGGTTTCCATGGCAATCGGTATCGGGTTTCAGGTGGGATCAGTTGGGACCAGTCAGGATCCGGGACTGGCCGATTATAGGAGCGCGGACGGCGCCGGGCGTGAATCTTCCTAAGCCGATGGCTGAACCGTGAACACCTGGCGCAGGTAGGCCAGGTAGCCCGGATCGTCGCACATGGTTTTCTCCGGGGTATCCGACAGCTTGGCCACGGGCTGGCCATTGCAGCGCACCATCTTGATGACGATCTGCAACGGCGTGTAGCCGAGGTCGTTGGTCAGGTTGGTCCCGACGCCGAATGCCAGCTTGCAGCGGCCACGGAACCGCTCGTACAGTTCGATGACCTTCGGGATGCTCAGCGCGTCGCTGAAAATCAACGTCTTGCCGCGTGGATCGACGCGGTTGGCGGTGTAATGCGCCAGCATGCGTTCGCCCCATTCCAGCGGGTCGCCGGAGTCGTGCCGCACGCCATCGAACAGCTTGCAGAAGTAGAGATCGAAATCGCGCAGGAAGGCATCGAAACCGTAGGTATCGGACAGCGCGATACCCAGGTCCCCACGATATTCACGTGCCCAGTTCTCCAGCGCGTACACCTGCGAATCGCGCAGGCGCGGCCCTAACGCCTGGCAGGCCTGCAGGTACTCGTGCGCCATCGTGCCGAGCGGCGTCATGCCGTGCAGCCGCGCGAAGTGTACGTTGCTGCTGCCGGCCAGTTGCTGCCCGAGGATCCGGCGCGCGGTCAGCAGGACCTCCTCCTGCCAGTCGCGCGAGAAGCGACGGCGCGTGCCGTAGTCCGCGATCACGCAATCCGCATACGGCGCGGCCTTCAGCAGCGCGAGCTTGGCTTCCAGGCGCCTGCGGCCCTCGGCCAGGTCTGGCTCCGGCTGCGTCCGACGGAAATAGACTTCGTTGACGATGGCCAGCAGAGGCACCTCGAACAGGATCGTGTGCAGCCACGGCCCCCGGATCGTGATGTCGATCTCGCCGTTGCCCCCGGCAGACGGCGCGATCGAAACGTACTTCTCGTTCAGGTGGAACAGCGCGAGGAAGTCGACGAAATCGCTCTTGATAAAGCGCATTCCGCGCAGGTAGTCGAGCTCTTCCCCGGCGAAGCGCAACTGGCACAGGCGGGCCACCTCGGCACGGATCTCGTCGACATAAGGCGTGAGATCGACGCCGGCGTTGCGGCACTTGAAGCCATACTCGACCTGGGCTTGCGGAAAGTGGTGCAGCACCACCTGCATCATCGTGAACTTGTACAGGTCGGTGTCGAGCAGGGAGCGGATGATCATAACGAGGCCAGACGGCATGCCGGGGTCAGGCCGACATGCTAACCGAAAGTGATGTGGCGGCGCGGCGCATCAGCCACCGTCGAGATATCGCTGCGCTGGCTTCACCTGCCGCCCTTGCACGCACCATAGCGGCTTGCCCTGCGCGTCCTGGCAGGAAACCAGCGTGGCCCGGTCGCGCGGCACGGCAGCCGGAAGCGGATCGGCAAAATAGCCTGATGCCACGATGATGCGCTCCTGGTAGACCGGCCGTCCTGCGCGGTCGAAGCGCAGCACCTGGATCAGCGTGTTGGGCGGTGGCTGCAATGCCGGGTCGCACGGCAGGAAGCCCTCACGATTACAGTTGGCGAGCGCCTCGCCGGCCGGGGCACGGACCACGCTGAAGCTGTCCCAGTCGAACGCCGTCAGCGCAGAGAGCGTCACCGGCTGGTCCGTCCGCGCACGCCATGCCACCAGCCGGGAGACCACGCTGCCGGCCATCTCCCCCTGGGTCGGCGCGTTGGCCAGTCCCTGCGCGTCGGCAGGCGTCAACGCCGGCCAGAGCATGGCCGCGGCGGCGAGCAGGCAGGCGAGGTGGCGCTGGCGGGCGCATACCGGCATGGTGAATATCCTTGTTCGGCAAGGGCTTTTTCCCACGAAAACCATGGGAAAAAGCCCCGGGTGACACAGGGGAATAGTAGTCCCTCCGTGCCCCATCCGACACCCAAATCCCGCTCGGCACCCGCCCCAAACTGCCCTGCAGGCCCATTCCAGCGGGGTGCCGGCACAAAAGTACATAAAGAAATAAGAAAACTATCTGACCCGGCTATATAGACTGGCTATCCTTGCGGGAAGGCTCGGATACAATATCGGTCTTTGAAAGGCCACGGCCCCCGTTCGCCCCGACTTACCCCGATTGACATGCGCGTTGCGCGCGTGTCTGTCGGCCAGCCGGATGAGCGGCAGGCAAGAAGCGGCCTGAACAGTTTCCCATCAAAGACCGATCCGTTTTTCTGGAACCGAAATGACTCACGTTGTCACCGAATCCTGCATCCGTTGCCGCTACACCGACTGCGTTGATGTGTGTCCGGTCGATTGTTTCCGCGAAGGCCCGAACTTCCTGGCCATCGACCCCGACGAATGCATCGATTGCGCCGTGTGCGTCGCCGAATGCCCGGTGAACGCGATCTACGCCGAGGAAGACGTTCCGGGCGACCAGCAGCAGTTCATCGACCTGAACGCCGAGCTGGCCCGGACGTGGCCGTCCATCACCAAGACCAAGGCGCCGCTGGCCGAGGCCGAGGAATGGAAGGACGCCACTGACAAGCTGCAATACCTGCAGCGGTAAAACAAAAGAAAGCCGTCCCCGCGCTTTCCCGCAATGCCGGGCACATCGCGTGCCCACAACGTATCAGGACGAATATGGACTTGAGCATTCCAAATCCCGTGGCCGACGCGACCCAACAGGCCGGCGGGAACCCCGGCGGGCAGCCGCTGGAAATCGATGCGCTGATCGTGGGCGCAGGCCCCGTCGGCCTGTTCCAGGTCTTTGAACTGGGGCTGCTCGAAATCAAGGCGCACGTGATCGACTCGCTCAAGGTAGTGGGCGGCCAGTGCGTCGAGCTCTACCCGGACAAGCCTATCTACGACATCCCGGCGGTGCCCATCTGCACGGGCCAGGAACTGACCGATAACCTGCTCAAGCAGATCGAGCCGTTCGAGCCCACGTTCCACCTGGGCCAGGAAGTCGCCGTCGTGGAACGCCGCGAAGACGGCCGCTTCTTCGTCGAGACGTCCCTCGGAACGCGCTTCATCACGAAGACCATCTTCATCGCCGCTGGCGTGGGCTCGTTCCAGCCGCGCACGGTGAAGGTCGAAGGCATCGACAAGTTCGACGGCAAGCAGTTGTTCTACCGCGTGAAGGATCCGAGCCGCTTCCACGGCCGCAACCTGGTCATCGTCGGTGGCGGTGACTCGGCGCTGGACTGGACGCTGGACCTGGTCGGCAAGGCCGAGTCCGTGGTGATGATCCACCGCCGCGACGGCTTCCGTGCCGCGCCCGCCTCTGTCGCCAAGATGAAGGAACTGTGCGAACAGATGGAGATGCAGTTCATGGTGGGCCAGATCAGCGGCTACGAGGAACGCGACGGCCTGCTCACCGAGATCAAGGTTACCGGCGGTGACGGCGTGACGCGCCGACTGCCGCTGGACGACCTGCTGGTGTTCTTTGGCCTGTCGCCCAAGCTCGGCCCGATCGCCGAGTGGGGCCTCGAGCTCGAGCGCAAGCAGATCAAGGTGGATACGGAGAAGTTCGAAACGAACATCCCGGGCATCTTCGCCGTGGGCGACATCAACACCTACCCCGGCAAGAAGAAGCTGATCCTCTCGGGCTTCCACGAGTGTGCGCTGGCCGCTTTTGGCGCTGCGCCGTACATCTTCCCCGAGAAGAAGATCCACATGCAGTACACGACGACGTCGCCGAAACTGCACAAGATCCTCGGCGTGGATTCGCCGGTGTTCGACTGATCCGTCGACGCGAATACAAAAAGACCGCCTCCGGGCGGTTTTTTTGTTTGCACAAATCAAAAAGCTGGCTATAATGCGGCCTCGCTGCTGAACACGGCGCGAAGCAAACGGCGGAAACGCCCGCTGCAAGCCGATTCCAGGGCGACCCAGAGTTTTGGAAACGACTTCCAACGAAAATAAAACGTTGAAAAGTTGTTGACGAAACGAAGAGAAGCTGGTTATAATTTCTTTCTCAGCTGTTCCCCGATAGCTCAGTCGGTAGAGCGCCGGACTGTTAATCCGTAGGTCCCTGGTTCGAGCCCAGGTCGGGGAGCCAACCGATAGAAGAGGAAGGCCGATGCGAAAGCATCGGCCTTTTTCTTTTTCCGCTTTCCCTTTCGGCCCCCCCTTCCCTCGCTTAACCCCTCCCTGCACAAACGTTCCAGAAAATTCTCGCATCCATCGCTAGGATAGGGAAACCAGGCGCCACGCCCGCCACCACTCCCCCGGAAACGCAGTGAGCCCCCAAAGCTGGATCGATCTGAAGCAGGATGCCGAAACAGGCATCGAGACGATTCGCGCCCATTTCGTAGGCCACGCCTACGACCCGCACTGGCACGACAGCTACCTTGTCGGCTACACCGAACAGGGCATCCAGCAATTCCATTGTCGTCGCACCATCCACAGCAGCACGCCCGGCAAGGCGTTCACGCTCGAACCCGGCGAGATTCACGATGGCTATGCGATCGCACCGGATGGCTTCACCTATTCGATGCTCTATCTCGATGCGCAGTGGGTCGAGCGCGAACTGCGCGCATTGTTCGAGGAAGCCCCCGCGCATTGCCAACCAGGCTTCACGCAGACGCTAACCGAAAACCCGACCCTGATCGTCGCGATCCAGCGCGCGTTTTCCGTACTTCAGCAGCCGGAGCTGCGCATCGTCAGGCAGACAACCCTCGACACCCTGCTCGGCCAACTCACGACGCAACTGCATTGGCGCGCCCGGCAGGGGCTCGATCCCCGCCTGCCTCTGGTTGCCCAACGTGCGCGCGATTATCTCCACGACCATCTGGATCAGGACGTCGGACTCGACGACCTCGCCGCGGTCAGTGGCGTCGATCGCTTCCGCCTGACGCGCGCGTTCAAGGCCGCGTTCGGCATCGCCCCGCATGCGTACCTCGTGCAGTTGCGGCTCGCTCGGGCGCGCCATCTGCTTGCGCGGGGCGCGACCCCTGCCGACGTGGCCGTCGCACTTGGATTTGCCGATCAGAGCCACCTGGGCCGCTGGTTCCTCCGGGCCTATGGCCTGACACCGGCGCTCTACCGCAAGCGGTGCTCAAATCTTCCAGACGCGTGAAGGATGCGGCGGCAACAATGGCCTCATGCACCAGACCCTGCCGCTCCTCCCCTTCCTGCTGTTTGCGATCGTGGCATCGATCACACCCGGTCCGACCAACGTGCTCGTGCTCAGCAACAGTGCCCGGCATGGGGTGGCCGCCACAGTGCCGATCATCGTCGGCGCGTGCGGAGGTGCCGCATTGCTCGTGCTGACCGTCGGGATCGGCATTGGCGATACGCTGGCACACCATCCCGATGTGCAGCGCGCCATGTCATGGGCCGGCGTGCTATGGCTGACGTGGCTCGCGTGGCAGATCTTCAGCAGTCCGGCTGCCGGCGTCGAGATCGGCGCGGAAAGCAAGCGACCACTAGGCTTCGTTGGCGCGGCCGGCCTGCAGCTCGTCAATCCCAAGACATGGATGATGGCGCTCGCGGTCGTCAGCGTGTTTGCGGGCCATGGCGCCGCTCAGACGCGGAATGTGGTGCTGCTGTCGCTGATATTCTTTGTGGTGGCGATGCCATGCATGGGTGCGTGGGCCTTCCTCGGTGCAGGAGCCGCGCGCTTTATCCGATCGCCAAGGCTCATGAAGTGTTTCGACCGCCTCATGGCGCTGGTTCTGCTGGCCTCGGCATGGCTGAGCCTGCTGGGTTGAGCCAATGCCAGGAACACAATGCATTGGCGCACGATACGACGCTTTTTGCGGCAACAGAGGCAGCTTTCGCGCCTTTTGCTTGACTCCCGATTCGTATACCTGTAAAAGCTTACCGGCGTATCACTTGCGCAATATCCAAGGAAACAGGTAGTCGCCAAGTTTTTACTACGTAGGAAAATTTGGCCCATCACCCCTGACACTGGCAGTACGGACCTCGGTCTACGCTTCAGGTTCGCGGGGGCGCACCGCGGCATTCGCCGCAGCGTGCAATACCACCGTCGCAGAAGGCTCCGGAGCCCCAACGCGACGACGTTTCCCCCCGTATGAACCCGCCGCCCTCGCGGCATTCCCAAAAGGACTGAGTTGACTAAGATCGTTCTGAAACCGGGTGAACCCGTTGAAGTTGCAATGCGTCGTTTCCGTCGCGCCATTCTGCAGACTGGCCTGATCGTGGAACTGAAGAGCCGCACCGCCTACGAAAAGCCGACGACCGAGCGCAAGCGCAAGAAGAAGGCTGCCGAGTCGCGTCTGCGCAAGCGTCTGCGTATGCAAATGCTGCCGAAGAAGCTCTACTGATTCGCGCGCACTGCAACAAAAAAACCGCCAGCATGCTGGCGGTTTTTTTTCGTCCTCGCGGACCCGGTTGGCTGCGGCGCAATCAGCTGCGCGCCGCAATCAGGGCACCAGCGCCGATCAGGGTAATGCCACCGGCTCGCTGAACATTGGCCTGCGCGCGACGCGTGGTCAGGCGCGTCGCCAACGATCGCGCCAGCAGCGCATAGACCATGGCATTCGCGCTCGCCAGGACGACAAAGGTCGGGATCAGCACCGCCGCCTGCGGCCAGAACGCCAGTTTGGCGTCCAGGAACTGCGGCACGAAGGCTACAAAGAATACGATGCTCTTGGGGTTCAGCGCCGTCACCAGCCACGCCTTGATAAAGCGCTGACGCGCGCTACCGGACTGCGACGATACATCGAGCGCATTGGCACGACTGGCCGACCGCAGGGCCTGGATACCCAGATAGACCAGGTAGGCAGCACCGACCCATTTCAGGGCCGTGAAGAGCGCGGCGGAGGCCGCCAGCACGGCGCCCAGGCCGGCCATCGACAGCGTGAAGGCGGTGAGATCTCCGGCGGCCACGCCGGCTACCGTAGCGAAGGCGCTGCGGCCACGATGCGCCAGCGCGTCACCGATGACCAGCAGGATGGTGGGGCCGGGGATGATGAGAAGAACCAGGCTTGTCAGCGCAAAGGCCAGCCAGTGCTCGAACGACATGTTGCCTCCTTGGGAATTCTTGTCATGGATCTTGTTGAATGGGCCAGGCCCAGCGTGCAAGGCTAGTACGAAACCGCCCCGCGCGCTTGCCGCCCCATCAGGCCGGCAGTGGGAACAGCAAGCACGTGGTCGTCGCATAGGCATACAGCTTGCCTTGCACATCGACCAGGCGCCCTTCGGCGATGCCGATCTGGCTAGTCAGACTCACCACCTTGCCCTCCGCGCGAATAGGGCCGGTATGCGTAGTCAGCGGGCGGACGTAGTTCACCTTGAGCTCAAGCGTCGTATAACCCTTCCCCGCCGGCAGCATGGTGTGCACGGCGCAGCCAACGCAGGAATCCAGCAGCGTGGCCGCGTAGCCACCGTGGACGGTGCCCAGCGGGTTGTAGTGCTGCGGCCCCGGCGTTCCCTGGAAGACGAACCGGCCCGGCTCGTATTCCATCGGCACGAAATCGACGAGATCGCCGATGGGAATGCCCGGCAGCTTCCCCGAAAAGATATCGTCAAAAAACTCCGGCCCGGAGCGCGCACGCAGTTCGTCGCGCGTGATCAGCCCCGGTGGCGCCAGCCGTTCCCGCACCCGTTCCTCGGCGGCCTGCCACTGGGCCAGCACTTTTTCAACACTCATGATCCGATGTCTCCTGTGAAGGTTGCGCCGCGCACCATGGACTGGCATCGTCTTCGGACGCATCCCGGAAAGATACCTGCAACGGCTGATTCTTGCTGCATTGCGCCACCGGATGCCCCGCGCGATGACCGGCATAATGGCGGGATATCGCACTCACGAGGCCCCGCCTTGACTGCCATCCTGCAAATGCGCAATGTGCGCAAACTCTACGGAGACACCGTCGTCGTCGACAACCTCGACCTCGAAGTGCAACGCGGCCAGTGCTTCGGCCTGCTCGGTCCCAACGGGGCGGGCAAGACCACCACGCTGCGCATGCTGCTGGGGCTGACCACACCCGCATCGGGCACGTTGATGCTGTGCGGCGAGCCGATTCCCCAACGCGCGCCACAGGCCCGTATGCGCGTGGGCGTGGTGCCGCAATTCGACAACCTCGACCCAGATTTTTCCGTGATCGAGAACCTGCGTATCTTCGGCCGCTACTTTGGCCTGTCGTCGGCGGAAATCGCCCGACGGGTACCCAAGCTACTGGAGTTCGCACGGCTCGAAAATCGCGCCGATGCCCAGGTGCGTGATCTGTCCGGTGGCATGCGGCGGCGGCTGACCGTGGCGCGCGCGCTGATCAACGACCCGGATCTGCTGGTGATGGATGAACCCACCACGGGTCTGGACCCGCAGGCACGCCACCTGATCTGGGAGCGCCTGAAATCCCTGATGTCGGCCGGCAAGACCATCTTGCTCACCACGCACTTCATGGAAGAAGCCGAGCGCCTCTGCAACCACCTGTGCGTGATCGATGCCGGCCGCAAGATCGCGGAAGGCAAGCCACATGAACTGATCGACCGGGAAATCGGCTGTGACGTGGTGGAAGTCTATGGCGACGAACTCGAGCCGCTGCGCGCCAGCCTCACACCACTGGCCGAACGCACCGAAATGCGCGGCGAAACGCTGTTCTGCTACGTGCGCGACCCCGCCCCGCTGCTGAACGCCCTGAACGGGAAGGGCGGCGTGCGCTACCTGCACCGGCCTGCCAACCTGGAGGACGTGTTCCTCAAGCTGACCGGCCGCGACATGAGAGACTGACATGAGCGAACAAGATCCCCGCACACCGGAGGCAACGGCGACCGCCCGTCCGGCATCCGCCGCCCCGCCCCGCCAGCACTATCCCCAGCCGCTGCTCCCACGCAATGCGCGCAACTGGATGATGGTCTGGTACCGCAACTACATGGTCTGGAAGAAGCTGGCCATCCCGTCGATGATCGGCAACCTGGCCGACCCGATGATCTATCTCTTCGGCCTGGGGCTCGGGCTCGGGCTGCTGGTGGGCCAGGTGCATGGCGTGTCGTACATCGCCTTCCTGGCCGCCGGTACGACGGCTTCGAGCGTGATGATGTCGGCGAGCTTCGAGTCGATGTACTCCGCGTTCTCGCGCATGCATGTGCAGCGCACGTGGGAGGCCATCATGCACGCACCACTGACGCTGGGCGATGTGGTGCTGGGCGAGATCCTGTGGGCCGCCAGCAAGGCCGTGCTGTCGGGCGTGGCGATCATGCTCGTGGCCAGCGCGCTGGGCTACGCGCAGTTTCCCAGCGCGCTGGCGGCGTTGCCCGTGATCGTGCTGGCAGGCATCGCATTTGCCAGCCTGGCGATGATCGTGACGGCGCTCGCACCGAGCTACGATTTCTTCATGTTCTACCAGACGCTGGTGATGACGCCGATGCTGCTGCTCTCCGGCGTGTTCTTCCCGCTCGAGCAATTGCCCGAGGGCGCGCGGGCGGCGACCAGCGTGCTGCCGCTCGCCCACGCGGTGGCGCTGATTCGACCGTTGATGCTGGGCCGCCCCGTCGAGAACGCACCGCTGCACCTGGCGGTGCTGGCTGCGTATGCGATTGCGGCGCTGGTCATCGCGTTGGTGCTCTTGCGACGCCGATTGCTGCGCTGAGCGCTGGGTATGACAAAAAAGGGCAGCCGATCTGGCTGCCCTTCCTGTTTGACGATGTCCTCGCCGCTGTTAGCTTCCCAGCCCGCGCAGCAGATCCGCCTTCAGATCCACCACCGACTCCAGGCCTACCGCCAGGCGGATCAGCCCTTCGCTGATGCCGGCCGCCGCCTTGACTTCCGGCGCCACACGCCCGTGCGTGGTCGTGTACGGGTGGGTGATCGTCGTGCGCGTGTCGCCAAGATTGCCGGTAATCGAGCAGACCCTGGTGTTATCGATCACGCGCCAGGCATTGGCACGCTGCTGCTCGGGCGTGGCGCCCTTCAGCTCGAACGACACGACGGCGCCGCCGCCGCTCTGCTGGCGCTGTGCAATCTCGTACTGAGGATGCGATTTCAGCGCCGGGTGGAACACCCGGTTCACGGCCGGGTGCGACTCCAGGAACTCGGCAATCGCCAGCGCACTCTGCGAGTGGCGCTCCATGCGGATCGCCAGCGTCTCCATGCCCTTCAACATCACCCAGGCGTTGAACGCGGACAGCGTGGGGCCTGCCGTGCGCACGAACGGAAATACCTTGCCCATGATGAAGTCGTGCTTGCCCAGCACGGCGCCACCGAGCACGCGCCCCTGCCCATCGATATGCTTGGTGGCCGAATGCACGACCACATCGGCACCAAACCGGATCGGCTGTTGCAGCGCCGGCGAGCAGAAGCAATTGTCCACCACGAACAGTGCACCGGCATTGTGGGCGATGTCGGCAACGGCCGCGATGTCCGACACCTCGGTCAACGGGTTCGACGGCGTTTCCAGGAAGAACAGCTTCGTGTTCGGCTTCACCGCCGCGCGCCACGCGGACAGGTCGCCGCTGTCGACGTAGGTCGTCTCCACACCGAACTTGGCCAGGATGGTATTGAACAGCGTCATCGTCGAGCCGAAGATCGAACGCGAGCTGACCAGGTGGTCGCCGGCCTGCAGCGACGCCAGCGCCACCGACAGGATCGCGCTCATGCCCGATGCCGTGGCCATGCAGGCCTCGGCACCTTCCAGCGCGGCCAGGCGCGACTGGAACATCGACACCGTCGGATTGGTGAAGCGCGAGTAGGTGTAGCCCTCCTCCGAGTTCGCAAAGCGCTCTGCAGCCTCGGCGGCGCTGTTGAAGCAGAAGCTGGAGGTCAGGTACATCGCCTCCGAGTGCTCCATGAATTCGCCGGTACGCAGCGTGCCGGCGCGTACGCCGAGGGTATCGATGCCGAGGGAGTCAGGATTGAACGGTTCGCTCATGCTGCTTTGCTGCCCAGATATGAGGGTTGGTCTTGGTCTTACTCGTTGCCGCTCGAACGCTGCAGATGCAGCTGCGAGCGTTCCGTATCGCCGTTGGTGCCGTCGCGGTCCGCCTGGCTGCGGGCCGTTTCCAGTCGCAGCAGGTAGGCCTCGTCGATATCGCCCGTGACGTAGCGGCCATCGAAGCACGATGCATCGAAGTCACGCAGCGCCGGGTTGATGTCGCGCACGGCCTGCTTCATGGCTTCCACGTCCTGGTACACGAGCTTGTCGGCACCAATCATGCGTGCCACTTCCTCATCGGTGCGGCCATGGGCCACCAGCTCGCTGCGCGTGGGCATGTCGATGCCATACACGTTCGGGAACTTCACGGGCGGCGCGGCCGAGGCAAAGATCACCTTGTTGGCGCCGGCGTCGCGCGCCATCTGCACGATCTCGAACGACGTCGTGCCACGCACGATCGAATCATCCACGATCAGCACGTTCTTGCCCTTGAACTCCACGCCCATCGCGTTGAGCTTCTGGCGCACCGACTTCTTGCGCACGGCCTGGCCTGGCATGATGAAGGTGCGGCCCACGTAGCGGTTCTTGAAGAAGCCCTCGCGGTAGTCCACGCCCAGCGAGTTGGCCACTTGCATGGCGGCCGGACGGCTGGAATCGGGAATCGGCATGACCACGTCGATATCGCCACCGGACACTTCGCGGCGGATCTTCTCGGCCAGGTAGTCACCCATGCGCAGGCGCGCATCGTAGACGGGCACGCCGTCGATGCACGAATCCGGACGGGCCAGGTAGACGTATTCGAAGATGCAAGGCGTCAGCACGGGGTTCTCCGCGCACTGCTTGCTGTAGAGCTTGCCGTCGAGATCGACGAAGATCGCCTCGCCCGGGGCCACATCGCGGTCCATGCGGTAGCCGATGCCTTCCAGGGCCACGGATTCGGAAGCGATCAGGTATTCCTTGCCCGCCGGCGTGTCGACGCTGCCGATGCACAGCGGCCGGATGCCGAACGGATCGCGCACCGCCAGCAGGCCATAGCCGGCAATCTGCGCCGTGATGGCGTACGCACCCCTCACGCGGCGATGCATGCCGGCCACGGCCTTGAAGATGGTCTCAGGATCCAGCGCCTTGCCATTGCTGGCTCGCTGCAGCTCGTCGGCCAGCACGTTCAGCAGGACTTCGGTATCCGAATGCGTGTTGATGTGGCGGCGGTCGCGGCGGAACATTTCCTCGCGCAGCTGCTCCGAGTTGGTCAGGTTGCCGTTGTGGGCCAGGATGACGCCATACGGCGCGTTCACGTAGAACGGCTGGGCTTCTTCCTCGCTCGATGCGGAACCGGCCGTGGGATAGCGCACCTGGCCGATACCGGACGTGCCCGGCAGGCCGCGCATATTGCGGGTGCGGAACACATCGCGCACGAGGCCGTTGGCCTTGTGCATGTGGAAGGTGCTGCCGTTGGCCGTGGCGATGCCGGCTGCATCCTGTCCGCGGTGTTGCAACAGCAGCAGGCTGTCATAAATGAGTTGGTTGACAGGGCTGGTGGAAACCACGCCGACGATACCGCACATGCCGAACTCCCAGGAAAGGCGAATGATTCAGGGGCGCGGTCCCGTCTTGGGCGGACGGGACCCGCATTGTTACTGCCACGCGGGCGGGCCTGTCGGCCACGCCTCACGCTTTCACATACTTGGCCAGATCCGGCGGCAGCCAGTGCCGCAATTCGTTCATGGCCTGCAACACATAGGGGCGCGACACCGCGTCACGCCAGAATGGCTCCTCAGGCAGCTTCGTGAGGCCCGCCAGCACAACGACGAGCATCACGATCAGCACGCCGCGCGCGAGGCCGAAAAACAACCCGAGGCCGCGGTCCGCCGGCTTCAGGCCTGTGGTCTCCAGAAGCTGGCCCAGAATCGTGCCGGCCAGTGCCGCGACGATCCAGGTGCCGAAGAACACCACCAGGAACCCCAGCGCACTGCGCGTCAGTTGCCCCCCAGGCAGCGATTCAGGCATCCACTGCGCCGCCATGCCGCCGAAGTGATAGGCCAGCACGAAGGCCACCACCCAGCCGACCAGCGCCAGCACCTCGCGCACGAGGCCACGCAGGATGCCGATCAGGCCAGAGGCCACCACGATAAAGGCAACGCCGTAGTCGAAAAAAGTAAAAGCCATGCGTCTGGCGCGTGTCCCTGACAAATGGGGGCGATGTGGCGCCCGGCAATAGTGGGCGTTACTGCTCGACCACCTTGGAGGTCAGGCCCACGGCCTTGACCCGCTTGTCGGCCGCATCGGCGGCATCGCGATCGGCAAACGGGCCGGCACGCAACAGGATGCGCTCGCCATCGGCCAGCACTTTCTTTTCCACGTAGGCCGGCACCTTGCTCGCCTTGAGCTTCGCCAGCCAGTTCTTTGCGCGTTCCTCCGACGAGAACGCGCCAATCAGAATCAGGTACTTGCCACTGCCAGTGGCCTTGTCCGCCTTGTCCTGCTTCGCGTCGGCGATCTTCGCATCGGCCTTGGCGTCCGGCTTCGCATCAGCCTTTGCATCGGCCCGCGGCTTGTCCGACGTGGCGGCCGCGGGGGTGCTGACCAGTTCCTCGCCGGCATCGAGCGCGGCGTCATTGCGGGACGGGTTCTGCGCAGGTGGCAGCGGATCGGCCTTGCGGGCCTCGACCTTGGGTTTCTGGGAGACGCCCTGCCCGTTCGCGACCTTGACGGCCACGTCTTCCGATACCGGGCGTGGCTTGTGTTCGAACACGATGGGCAGGACGATGACCGCCGCCACCAGCAGTACCACCGCGCCGATCAGGCGGCGCCGTGCACGTTGCTTCTGGGGAAAGTCGGGGTCGAGGGTGTCGTCGGCGTATTCCTCCGCCAGCCGGCGCGACGAAGCGATGCCGGCGCCTGCGTCTGAGCGCGTGCGGCGACCGCGTCCGGGTGCCGGGTCAGTGCCCTTGCGGGACGAGAACAGCGAAAGCAGGCCCATAAATGCCCAAAGAGTGGTTCGGTGCGATGTCGTCGACTAGTTCGCCTGGGTGGCGCGATATGCCATCACGCCGGCAACCGTATAGAACGACCCGAAGACTAGGATTCTATCATTCTCGGTCGCTCTCTCGATGGCATCTCGATATGCCATTTCCGGGCTCGAGAAGCACGCGGCCGTATTGTCCGGGCCTTCCCGGAAGCCGCCCGCCTCAAGCTTTTCCAGCACCTCGGCGGCGCTGGCGGCGCGGTCCGTAGGCAGGTCGCACAGGCACCAGTGGTCAACCTTGTCCGCCACGTGGTGCAGCACCCCGGCGATGTCCTTGTCCGCCATGGCGCCAAACACCGCGTAGGTGTAGCGGAAGAACCCCATGTTTTCGAGGTTCTGGCCCAGCGTGGCGGCCGCATGGGGATTGTGCGCGACATCGAGGATCACCGCGGGACGGCCCGGCATGACCTGGAAGCGCCCTGGCAACTCCACGAAAGCCAGCCCGTTGCGGACTTCCTGCGCGCTGACGGGCAACTGCGGGCGCATGGCCTGAAGTGCCGCCAGCGCGGCGGACGCGTTCAGGAGCTGGTTGGCTCCGCGCAGCGCCGGGTAGCCAAGGCCATTGAGCTTGCGGTCACGTCCCGCCCAGTCCCATTGCTGACGCTCCTGGCCCTGGGCCGCCTGATGGCGAAAATCGCGGCCCACGAGCCACAGGTCGGCGCCGATGGCCTCGGCGTGGTCGATCAGCGATTGCGGGGGCATCGGGTCGCCGCAGATGGCGGGCACATTCGGGCGGAAGATGCCGGCCTTCTCGTAGCCGATCTTCTCGCGCGTATCACCGAGGTACTGGGTGTGGTCAATGTCAACGCTGGTGATGACGGCGCAGTCCGTATCGATCACATTGACGGCGTCCAGCCGGCCGCCCAGCCCCACTTCCAGGATGATCGCGTCGAGCCCCGCAGCGGCGAAGGCGTGAATAATCGCCAGCGTGGTGAATTCGAAGTACGTCAGGCTGACCGGGTCGGCAAAGCTCGTCCGCGCACGTTCCACCGCCTCGAAGTGCGGCAGCAACTGGGCATCGGTGGCCTGCTCGCCATTGATGCGCGCGCGCTCGTTGAAGGTGATCAGGTGCGGCGACGTATGCAGGCCAACCTTGTAGCCCGCCTCCAGCAGGATGCGCTCCAGTATCGCGCAGGTGGAGCCCTTGCCATTGGTCCCGCCGACGGTGAAGACCACGGCGTCGATCCGCAGGCCCATTGCTTCCTTGACGCGCGTGATGCGGGTCAGGCCCATGTCGATGCCCACGGGGTGAGCGGTTTCCAGGTGGGTCAGCCAGTCGGGGAGATGATGGAAAATGGGCATGCTTGTGGATTCGAACTTCAGGTTGCTTCTGCTTCGACGTCGCAGGCGTGGTGGCGGTTCGCCCCAGAAAACAAAATGGCGCGGGTCAGCACCCGCGCCATTGTCCTGCATTCACGCCAATCTTTCAGGCCACCGCGTCCGCTGGTTGCTTTTGCAGCAGCGCCAGCAGTTGCGCCAGTTCCGCGCGCAGCTTGCGGCGATCGACGATCATGTCGATCGCGCCCTTCTGCATCAGGAATTCGGCACGCTGGAAGCCTTCCGGCAGCTTCTCGCGCACGGTCTGCTCGATCACGCGCGGTCCGGCAAAGCCAATCAGCGCCTTCGGCTCGGCGATGACTACATCGCCCAGGAACGCAAAACTGGCCGATACGCCACCCATGGTCGGATCGGTCAGCACGCTGATGAACGGCAGCTTGGCGTTCGACAGCTGGTTCAGCATGGCCGTGGTCTTGGCCATCTGCATCAGCGACAGCAGGCTTTCCTGCATGCGCGCGCCACCCGTGGCGGTAATGCAGATGAACGGCACCTTCTGCTCCAGCGCCGCCTGGGCGCCGCGGGCAAAGCGCTCGCCCACCACCGAACCCATGGAACCGCCCATGAACTCGAATTCGAAGCAGCTCACCACCACCGGGATGGTGTGGATTGCGCCACCCAGGACCACCATCGCGTCAGTCTCGCCGGTGTCCTCCATGGCGGCCTTGATGCGGTCCGGGTACTTCTTCGTGTCCTTGAACTTCAGCGCGTCCACCGGCACGATTTCCTGGCCGATTTCATAGCGGCCCTCGGCGTCCAGCAGCGCGTCCAGGCGCTCGCGGGAGCGGATGCGCATGTGGTGATCGCACTTCGGGCAGACGTGCAGATTGGCCTCGACGTCGGTCCGGTACAGCGTGGCCTCGCACGACGGGCACTTGACCCACAGCCCTTCCGGAATGCCCTTGCGGGTGGAGGGGTCGGTCTGTTGAATCTTGGGAGGCAGGAGTTTATCCAACCAGCTCATGAAAGCTCCTTTCGGATAGCTGCCGCCCGCGCGCCAGCCCCCTTCGGCAGGGTCTGGTACAGGGACGGCAGGGAATCAGGCCGCGAATTTACCACGCCGGGGCCGTCTGGCCGAAGCAAAACCCGATCGTTGTTATCAATACATCACAATATTGGGCGAGCCGTGTCTGCGCGGCATCACGTTCAGGCATCCAGTGCCTGACGAATTTCAGCGATAAACCCGCGCAGCGATTCTACCGCCTGGCCGCGCGGCGCATCTTCCAGCAGTTGCACCAGGCGGCTGCCGATCACCACGGCGTCCGCCACGCTGCCGATCGCCCGGGCGGTCTGGGCGTCGCGAATGCCAAACCCCACACCCACCGGCAGGTTGGCATGGCGCTTGATCAGCGGCAGGCGCGCCGCCACGCTGCCCAGGTCCAGCGTCGCCGACCCGGTCACCCCCGTCAGCGACACGTAATACAGGTAGCCGCTGGCCACCTTGGCCACGGCCTCGATGCGGGCGTCGGTGGACGTCGGCGCCAGCAGGAAGATCGGATCCATCTGGTTGGCGCGCATCAGCGCGGCAAAGGATTCGCTCTCCTCGGGCGGATAGTCCACCACCAGCACGCCGTCCACGCCGGCAGCCTGGGCCGCCTTCGCGAACACTTCCTCGCCCATGCGCTCGATCGGGTTGGCGTAGCCCATCAGCACCACCGGCGTGGCGGCATTCGTCTTGCGGAACTCGGCCACCCACGCCAGCACTTGTTTCAGCGACACGCCATGCGCCAGCGCGCGCTCGGAGGCGCGCTGGATCACCGGGCCGTCGGCCATCGGGTCGGAAAACGGTACGCCGAGTTCGATCACGTCGGCGCCACCGGCCACCAGCGCGTGCATCAGGTCCACGGTCAGGCCGGGCTCCGGGTCGCCTGCGGTGATAAACGGGATCAGGCCCTTCTTCTGCTGCGCGGCCAGCGCCGCGAAAGTCTTCTGGATGCGGGACATGTCAGGGAATCAGATAAGGTGTTGAGCCGCCGACGCTTCCTCATTGGCGTCGTCGTTGGCCGCGGCCGGGGTTGGCGCGGGCGCCGCTTCGGGGGTGGTGGACGCGATCAGCGGCCTGGCCGCCGATACGCGCTGGCGTACCAGCTCCGCGTACTCCGGATTCATCTCGAAGCCGACAAACCGCCGGCCGTGCCGCACGCAAGCCACCGCCGTGGTACCGCTGCCAGTGAACGGGTCCAGCACCAGCCCGCCCGGCGGGCAGCTGGAGAGCACCATGCGCTCGACAATCTCCAGCGGCTTCTGGGTCGGATGATCGGCCCGCTCCGGGTCCTGCCGGTGAATGCGCGACACGCTCCAGAGGTCCTTCGGGTTGTATCCCACCTCCAGCCACTTCTTGCCTTCGAAGCGGGGCCGACTGCGCGCCTTCTTGGTCTCGGCGTCATACGGGATGCGCACCGGGTCCAGGTCGAAGTAATAGTCGCGCTGGCGGGCAAAGAAGCCGATGTTGTCGTGCACCGACGAGAACTTGCGCGTCGTGCCGCCCATGCTCGGCACCCGGCGGTCCCAGATGATCTCGTTGATCATGGTCAGGCGTTGCTTGAGCATGACGAACAGTTCGGGCGAGTATTGCCAGGTGCAGAACAGGTAAAGCGAGCCGCGCGGGGCGATCTTGGGCACGATGGCATTCATCCAGCGCTCCGACCATTCCAGGTAGGCCTGCCCGGAGAGGCGGTCTGAATCGTTGCCGTAGTCCTTGCCCAGTCCGTAAGGCGGATCGGCCACGACCAGGTCGATCGAGCCGTCGGGGATCTTCGCGATCCCTTCGAGCACATCTTCCTGGTACAGGCGCAGCGTCGACGTGTCGAGGATATCGATCGCGTCGGCGCCTGCGCCGCCCTCTTCGCCTGCGGACAGCGGTGTGTTGGGTGGCAGCGCGCGCATCAGAGCTTCAGCCCCGAACGCTCGGCCACGGTGTGCATGTCCTTGTCGCCGCGGCCGGACAGGTTCACCAGCAGCAGCTTGTCGGCAGGCAGTGTTGGTGCCAGCTTGCATGCGTAGGCGATGGCATGGCTCGATTCCAGCGCCGGGATGATGCCCTCGATGCGGCAGCAGTCGTGGAAGGCCTTGAGCGCTTCCTCGTCGGTGATCGGCACGTACTGTGCGCGGCCACTGTCCTTGAGCCATGCATGCTCGGGGCCCACGCCCGGGTAGTCCAGCCCGGCGGACACCGAGTGGGTCTCGATGATCTGGCCGTTCTCGTCCTGCAGCAGGTAGGTACGGTTGCCGTGCAGCACGCCCGGCGTGCCGCCGGTCAGCGATGCCGCGTGGCGGCCCGTGTCCAGGCCGTCGCCGGCCGCTTCGACGCCGATCAGCTGCACGTCCTTGTGCTCGATATACGGGTAGAAGATGCCCATCGCATTGGAGCCGCCGCCCACGCAGGCGATGACCGCATCCGGCTGGCGGCCGGTCATCTCGGGCATCTGCACCTTGGCTTCCTCGCCAATCACGCACTGGAAATCGCGGACCATCATCGGATACGGGTGCGGGCCCGCCACGGTACCGATGATGTAGAAAGTGGATTCCACGTTGGTCACCCAGTCGCGCATTGCTTCGTTCAGCGCGTCCTTGAGCGTGCGCGAGCCGCTCTCCACGGGCACCACCGTCGCGCCCAGCAGCTTCATGCGATAGACGTTGGCTGCCTGGCGGCGCACGTCCTCGGAACCCATGTAGACCACGCACTCCATGCCGAAGCGAGCAGCGATCGTCGCCGTGGCCACGCCGTGCTGGCCGGCACCGGTTTCGGCGATCACACGCTTCTTGCCCATGCGTTTGGCGAGCAGCGCCTGGCCGATGACGTTGTTGATCTTGTGGGCGCCGGTGTGATTCAGGTCCTCGCGCTTGAGGTAGATCTGCGCGCCGCCGAGCAGCTCGCTCCAGCGCTGCGCGTGGTAGATCGGCGACGGGCGGCCGACGAAGTGCTTCAGTTCGCGCCGGAATTCGGCATCGAACTCCGGGTCCTGCTGGTAGCGCGCATAGGCATCACGCAGTTCGTCCAGCGCGTGGACCAGGGTCTCGGAAACAAAAGTGCCGCCATAGGGGCCGAAGTGGCCGCGGGAATCGGGCAAGTCGTACATATCCAGGCTCTCAGGATAACGTGCCTGCGCCAATCGGGCAGACACGCGAGGATTCGATGTGGGATGCGGCCGTCGGGCCAAGGCAGGCGATGCCGGGAATATCGGGAAATTCCGGCTGACTCACCCTGCCTCCGCCATGCGTACAGCACGCACGAACGCTGCAATGCGGGCGTGGTCTTTCACGCCCTTGGCGGCCTCCACGCCACTGCTCACATCCACAGCGTAGGGCCGCACGCGTTCAATCGCGCCAGCGACGTTTTGCGCGTTCAACCCACCACTCAAAACGATGCGAGGAGCGCCGTTTGCGGTCGGGGTGCCCGTGCGGGGCGGATTGGACGGAAGCCATTGGGCGGGAATCAGGGTCCAGTCGAAGACGTGGCCACCGCCGCCGTAGCCTTCCACGAAGGCATCGAGCAACAGGCCGGCGGCGTCACGATATTGATCGGCGAATTCTACCAAATCGAGGCCCGGTCGGACACGGGCAGCGCGCATGAATGGCAGCCGGCAGCGCCGGGCGATGTCGGAACACTGCTGGGGCGTCTCGTCGCCGTGGAACTGAAGCAACGTCAACGGCACTCGCTCGGCCACATGCGCCACTTCCTCGGCATCGGCATTGACGAACAGGCCGACCACCGAGACGAATGGCGGCACGCGCTCGGCCAGTTCGGCGGCACGAGCCACATCGACGTGACGCGGGCTGCCGGCATAGAACACCAGGCCGATGGCGTCGGCGCCGGCATCGACAGCCGCGCGCACATCGTCCTCGCGCGTGAGGCCGCAGATCTTGATACGGGTACGGGCGGGCACGCCGCCCGCTTCAGGCGCCGTCATCGGCAAATACTCCGTGGAAAACGCTGGCGGACGGGTCCGCCCTGGGAAGGTCGTAGGGCTCAGGATACTTTACGTCAGCGAGGTAGAGGCCGTCAGGCATGAAGGTCGGCGCGGCCTTGCTGCGGTCGCGGCCCGCCAGCACGCCGGCCATCCAGTCGGCCGGATAGCGCCCGCGCCCTACCGCCACCAGGCAGCCCATCAGGTTGCGCACCATGTGATGGAGAAACGCGCTGGCGCGAAAGCGCAGAAAAACCCAGTTGCCGTCCGCCTTGATCGTCACGTCGTACATCGTCTTGACCGGCGACTTGGCCTGGCATTCGGCGGCGCGGAAGGCGGAAAAATCGTGCTCGCCCAGCAGATGGCTGGCGGCGGCGCGCATCGCCTCCACATCCAGCCGCTGGCCGGGAGGCAGCATCTGATAGCCCGCGCGGCCGTGGATCATCGGCACGCGATGCGGGCCGGTATAGAGCGCGTAGTAATACTTGCGCTCGAACGCCAGGAAGCGCGCGTGGAAATTCTCGTCCACAGGCTCGGCCCACTGTACGGCAATGGACGGCGGCAGGAAGGCATTGACGCCGCGCACCCACGAGAATTTCTCGCGCGACAGCTCGGTGTCAAGATGGATCACCTGCCCGAGCGCATGCACGCCGGCATCGGTCCGACCCGCCACCGTGGTCAGCAGCCGCACGCCGGCAAAACGCTCGATCGCGTCTTCCAGGTGGTCCTGCACGGTATTGCGGTGGGGCTGCGACTGCCAGCCGGAAAAGGCTGACCCGTCGTAGTGGAGGCCGATGGCGATGCGGTTCATGGATGCGTGAAGTGGCCGACCAAATTGGCCGAACCCAAAAAGAAAATGCGCCGGAAGGGACGCTTCCGGCGCATCGCTTCGGGCTACGGCGTCGAGACGCCGCGCAAGCCCTCAATCATACCGGCCTTTGCAGGCCGTCACGGCGTCAGACCACTTCGCGGAGCAGCGTGCGGGCCTCAGCCTGCAGCGGATCTTGCGACTGGTCGACCACTTCCTGCAGCAGCTCGCGGGCCCCCTCCTTGTCACCGATCTCGATGTAGGCGCGGGCCAGATCGAGCTTGATCTGCATGTCACGGCCACCGTCCATGCCCGTGGCGGACAGGGTACTGGCGGACACGCCATGCGTCGTATCGGCACCGCCCTCGGACGTCACACGCGTCAGGTCGATCGGCTCGACCAGCCGGCCGTTCTGCAGCATCGTCGGCGCCGGCAGCGGCACTGTGGACTCCGCCAGCGAGCGGCCTTCCGTCTGCTGGTCCGCGTTCAGGTCGAGCGAGATGCCCGACATGTCGAAATCCAGCGGGCGCGAACGCGTCGGGGTGTCGAGTGCCGGTACCTCGGCCAGATGCCGGCTTGCCTCGTTCACCGGCATATCAAGGCCGGCGTCGTGGCTTTCGTCGAGTACGTCATCCAGTCGTGCCACCGGTTCCGCTTGGAGTTCGTCACCGAACACCAGCGAGGCCGACTCCGGCGCCACGATGGGCTCCCCCGGCGCAGGCGCCGGGAAGGCGTCCAGCGGCAGTGCCAGGTCCGCCATGGCGGGTTCCTTCGGCGGCTGCTGCGGGTTCTGTGCAGGATCCTGCGTGCGCCACTGGTCCGCGACGGGCGTGGTGGTATCCACGCCTGCAGAGGTGTCCGGTGCGACCGACAGATACAACGCATTGCTCGGGTCCAGCTTGCGGCCCATTTCCGCGGCCTGCAACCAGTCCGCGCCTTGCCCGCCCGTCTGGGCGAACATTTCTTCTGCAATCACTCGGAAACCTTCCACATCCTGACGAGTGTTGTAAATCTCCATGAGCTTCAGGCGGATAGCCTGGCGCTCAGGGCTCTGTTGCAGCGCTTCGCGCAGGATTTCCTCGGCCTGCACGTCGCGCCCGTAGGCGATATACACCTCGGCTTCCGCGATCGGATCGACCTCGGTAGCCTCAGGCGAGTTGTTGCCAATCCGGAAATCCGCGCCGAACACGCTGTGCTGCGAGGTATCCACGCTCTGGCCGCCGGCGGTGCCGAACAGCGAGTGACCGCCCGCCATCACGGTGCTTTCCTGCGACAAGATGCTGTCGCCGAAGCCGGAGTTCTCGCTCGCCTTCTGCTTCTGGCGGCGACGGTAGAACGCGTAGCCGCCCAGCAGCACAGCCAGCAGGCCGGCACCCGGCAACAACATCGGGTTGTCCAGCAGTTCGTCGACAAAGGATCGTTGCGGCACCGGGGCCGGCGGCGACACCGGCTTCCTGGCCGCGGGGGCCGGGGCTGCAGCGGCCGGCGCCGATGCGGCGGCCTGGGCTTGCGGCGCCGAAGCCGAGGCTTCGGGTGCCGAGGCGGCAGCCGTCGCGGCCGGCGCAGGCACCGGCGTCGCCGTGCTCGGGGCGTCCGTCGGCTTGGCGGGTTCGGCCGGTACCACCGTCGGCTCGGTGCTTGCAGCCGGTGCCGGTGCGGCAGCAGTCGCGGCCGGCGCTGCGGCAGCTACTGTTGCCGCAGCCGGCGCGGCCGGAGCCGCCTTCGCCGCCTGGCTTGTCTGATTGAGCTTGGCGATCTCCGAATTCTTCAGCTCCATCAGGCGCTGCATATCGGTGACGTTCTTTTCCAGCTGGGCCAGCTTGGATTCCGCATCCTTGAGCTTGCGCTGGTTGGCGACGTCGGCTTCCGCCTGGGCTTGCGCCTTGGCTTGCGCGCCACGGTCGGCCTTGGAAAGCTTCAGCTCGTCACGCGGACCTGCCGCGGGCACCGTGGTGTCCTGCACGCGCGCGGTGATGTTGCCCGACTGCTCGCGGCCGGTGCCGGCTTCCACGGACTTGGCGGCAGCAGCGGCAGCCAGACGACTGCGGTAGCTGTCGAAGCCCTGCGTGCGGGCCACGACTTCGCGATGCGCCACACGCGGGCTCACGGACTGGGCCTGCTGGGCACTCGGCACCTTCAGCACGGCGCCGGATTTGATCCGGTTGATATTGCCGCCGATGAAGGCATTCGGATTGTTCCGATACAGCGCGAACAGCATCTGTTCGAGCGACACGCCGTCCTGGGCGGCCTCGCCGGCAATGCCGTACAGGGTGTCGCCACGCTGGATCGTGTAGTTGCCGTTGGCGGGGGCGCCATCCGTCGCGGTCGGGGACGGGGCGGCAGCGGCACGGCGCGGCTGGCGCACAGCGGGTGCGGGGCGCGCGGCCTCGGTCGCCGGTGCGGCGGATGTGGCGGCGGGTACCGACGCGGCAGCGGCGGGCGCCTGGGCCGGCGACGCGTCCGGCGACGCGTCCGGCGTGGCGGCCTGCACGACCGTGGTCGGCGAGAACGATTGGGAGGTCGACTTGACGCCGGCCGGATCGAGCAGGAACGTGTACGCGCGCGTCACCTTGCCGCTGGACCAGCTCATGTCGACAAGGATGTCGACAAACGGCTCGCTGATCGGCTGGTTGGATTTGACGCTGGCGACGTAACTGCCATTGGGGCGACGCTCCACCTGGAGCCGTACGCTGGAAACAGCGGGCAGGTACGTCAGCCCTGCCCTGGCATAGGCGGCGGGCGAGGCCAGCTTGACAGTCAGGCTGTCCGCTTCCTCGGCTGAGACGCCGCTGATATCGATTTCAGCCTGGAGCGGCTGCCCCAGGTTGGACTGTACCCGTAGTTGTCCGAACCCCGCGGCATACGCGGCCGGCTGCATCAGCAGCAAACCGAGTGCCGTGACGGCCAGCGTTGACCAGCGCTGACGGACAGTAGGCGCATCTTTCCGGCGATGTAGGCTCACACTCACCTCGTGCTCCATTTATGTTTCTAGTAGCGAAAAATAACCCGACCCCAAATGCCTGGCTGGCGGGCGGATGGCCGGTGCGGACGGAAACGTCTGCCCGGATACCTCGCCCTTTCGCCACCGCAGAACAGCGACGAAGACCCCGTAGCCAAGCGTATGCCGGCTGTATTGTGACGCAAGCCCGGGAAAAATAGGCACTCGGATGCAACAACGCCGCGCTGTGGCGCGGCGTTGCAGGGAAAGCAGAGAATTCTGTTGCCTCGCCGCAACGAAAGCGGCGGGGCTCACCGGAGGCTCAGCCCTCGATCAGAATGCGCAGCATACGCCGCAGGGGTTCGGCTGCCCCCCACAGCAACTGATCACCCACCGTGAAGGCCGACAGGTACTCGCCACCCATCTGCATCTTGCGCAGGCGGCCGACCGGGATGGTCAGCGTACCCGTCACGGCAGCCGGCGTGAGATCCGTCATGCTGGCTTCACGCGTGTTCGGCACCACCTTGGCCCACTGGTTGTTGGCCGCCAGCATGCCTTCGATCTCATCCAGCGGCACATCCTTGCGCAGCTTGATCGTCAGCGCCTGCGAATGGCAGCGCATGGCGCCAATCCGCACGCACAGGCCGTCGACGGCGATCGGGGCTGCGCCGGTGGCGCCCACGAAACCTTCGCCGCGACCCAGGATCTTGTTGGTCTCGGCGCCGCCCTTCCACTCTTCCTTGGAAACGCCGTTACCCAGGTCCTTGTCGATCCAGGGAATCAGGTTGCCGGCCAGCGGCACGCCGAATTGCTTCGTTTCGTCCGCCGACAGCCCGTGCTGGGTGGCCAGGATGGTGCGGTCGATTTCCAGGATGGCGGAAGCCGGGTTGTCCAGCAGCGGCTTGACCGCGGCGTTCAGCGTACCGAACTGCGTCAGCAGCTCGCGCATGTGCTGGGCGCCGCCGCCCGATGCGGCCTGGTACGTCATGGAGGTCATCCATTCCACCAGATCATGCTCGAACAGGCCGCCCAGGCCCATCATCATGCAGCTGACCGTGCAGTTGCCGCCGATGAAGTTCTTCACGCCCTTCGACAGCGCATCCTTGATCACGCCGAGGTTGACGGGATCCAGCACGATGATGGCATCGTCCTTCATCCGCAGCGAGGACGCCGCATCGATCCAGTAACCGTTCCAGCCGGCCGCACGCAGGCGCGGGAAGACATCGTTCGTGTAGTCGCCGCCCTGGGCGGTGAGCACCACGTCGCACTTCTTCAGTGCCTCGATGTCGTTGGCATCTTTCAGCGTGGTTTCGTTCTTTGCCATCGCCGGGGCCTTGCCGCCAGCGTTGGAAGTGCTGAAGAAAACGGGCTCGATATGGTCGAAATCGCCCTCTTCCTGCATGCGCTGCATCAGGACGCTGCCGACCATTCCTCGCCAACCGACGAGACCTACAATCATGACTTACCTCGGATGTGATGTGAACTTCCCCGCCATTTTCCTCGCCCGGCGTGGCTGCGCGGGGAAGACGGGCAGGCACGACGAACGATCTAGGCGATCGCTTTTTTGGTAATGGTTTTAATCGTCGTTGCGGTAACCGCCGGGCCGAGCGAATCCGCGCCGCCCGTGCCGCGGGTGGCGGCGGGAGCGACGGAGGCAGTCAGGATGGACTGGTTGATTCGGGCCATGCGGGGGAGTCTACACGATTTTGCCGCGCTGCCGCAGCAGACAAACCTGTGAAAAATGCGCTGCCAACCGGGGGAACCGGGGGGGCCGGCCGGCAGGACGCCTCGACACGAAGCCGCCCTGCCAAGCCGACGCCGCTTTACAGCGCGGCGAGCACCGCTTCGCCCATCTCGCGGGTGCCAACCTGCTTGCAGCCCGGCGTCAGGATGTCGCCCGTGCGATAGCCCTGCGACAGCACCTTCTTGACGGCATTCTCGATGCGATCCGCCTGCTCGGCGCGGTTCAGCGAGTAACGCAGCATCATCGCGGCGGAAAGGATCGTGGCCAGCGGATTGGCCACGCCCTTGCCGGCGATGTCCGGTGCCGAGCCGTGCGACGGCTCGTACAAACCCTTGTTGTTCGCGTCCAGCGATGCCGACGGCAGCATGCCGATCGAACCCGTCAGCATGGCGGCCTCGTCCGACAGGATGTCGCCGAACATGTTGCCGGTGACGATCACGTCAAAGCTCTTCGGCGCCTTGACCAGTTGCATCGCGGCGTTGTCCACGTACATGTGGGACAGCTCGACGTCCGGATACTCCTTGCTGACATCGATCACGATGTCCTTCCAGAACTGGAACGTCTCCAGCACATTGGCCTTGTCCACGCTGCACAGCTTCTTGCCGCGCTTGGCCGCCGCCTGGAACGCCACGTGCGCGATGCGGCGGATTTCCGGCTCGCTGTAGCGCATCGTGTCGAAGGCTTCGCGATGACCCTTGAACAGGCCGTCCGGGGCTTCGCGCAGGCCGCGCGGCTGGCCGAAGTAGATGTCGCCGTTCAGCTCGCGCACGATCAGGATGTCCAGGCCCGCCACCAGCTCGGGCTTCAGGCTCGAGGCGCCGGTCAGTTCCGGATAGCAGATCGCCGGGCGGAAGTTGGCGAACAGCTGCAGGTGCTTGCGCAAGCCCAGGATGGCCTGCTCCGGACGCAGCGGACGCTCCAGGCTGTCGTACTTCCAGTCGCCCACGGCGCCGAACAGGATCGCGTCGGCTTCCTTTGCCAGCTTCAGGGTGTTCTCCGGCAGCGGATGGCCTTCGGCCTCGTAGCCAGCGCCACCCACCGGCGCGGTTTCCATTTCGAATTTCTCGTCGAGCGCGTTGAGCACCTTGACGGCTTCGGCGACGATCTCGGGACCAATGCCGTCACCCGGCAGGACTGCAATCTTCATCTGTCTTCCTGTATTCGTAGTGTGTCTTCAACCAACCAGGCGATTGCCCAGCCACGGCATCTTCGTCAGGCGCTCGGCTTCGTACGCCTTGATCTTGTCCGACTGGCGCAGCGTCAGGCCGATGTCGTCAAATCCGTTGAGCATGCAGTACTTGCGGAACGGGGCGATATCGAAGGAATAGCTCTCGCCGCCCGGCGTCAGCACCACCTGCTTGTCGAGGTCGATGGTCAGCTTGTAGCCCGGGAACGCATTGGTCTCGTTGAACAGGTGATCGACCTGCAGGTCGGTCAGCACCACCGGCAACAGGCCGTTCTTGTAGCAGTTGTTGAAGAAGATGTCGGCGAAACTCGGCGCGATGACGGCGCGGAAGCCGTATTGCGAAAGCGCCCACGGCGCATGCTCGCGCGAGCTGCCGCAGCCGAAGTTGCTGCGTGCCAGCAGCACCGACGCGCCCTGGTAGCGCGGCTGGTTCAGCACGAAGTCCGGGTTCAGCGGACGCTTGCTGTTGTCCTGGCCGGGCTGGCCGACGTCCTTGTAGCGCCATTCGTCGAACAGGTTCGGACCAAAGCCCGTGCGCTTGATCGACTTCAGGAATTGCTTCGGGATGATCGCGTCGGTATCGACGTTCTCACGATCGAGCGGCGCCACGAGGCCGCTGTGTACGGTGAACTTTTCCATGGTGGTGTCCTTACTTCTTGGCAGCGTTCTCGAGCGAGCGGCCCGCCGCCTGCGTGTCCTTGCCCAGTCCGGCCATCGTGTTGCAGCCAGCCAATTGCAGCATGCCCAGGCATGCCAGCAGCGTGATCACGATCTTTTTCATGTTCTCTCTATTCGAAAGTCGTGGTTGACCCGCCCGATCAGCCGAGCTTGCGGATATCGACGAAATGACCCTCGATGGCGGCTGCGGCGGCCATCGCCGGGCTGACCAGATGGGTACGTCCGCCCGCACCCTGACGGCCTTCGAAGTTCCGGTTGGAGGTAGACGCGCAGCGCTCGCCCGCCTCCAGGCGGTCGGCGTTCATGGCCAGGCACATCGAGCAGCCCGGCTCGCGCCATTCAAAGCCGGCGGCCTTGAAGACCTTGTCCAGCCCTTCGCGTTCGGCTTGCGACTTCACCAGACCCGAGCCCGGCACGACCATCGCCAGCTTCACATTCGACGCCACCTTGCGGCCGAGTTTCTGCACCACCCATGCGGCGGCTCGCATGTCCTCGATACGGCTGTTGGTGCAGGAGCCGATGAACACCTTGTCGACGTTAATCGCTTCGATCGGCACATTCGGCTGCAGGCCCATGTATTCCAGCGCGCGCTCCATGGCGTTGCGCTTGTTCGGGTCCTTTTCCTTCTCGGGGTCCGGCACGCGGTCTTCGATGCTGACGACCATCTCCGGCGACGTGCCCCAGGTCACCTGCGGGCGGATATCCTCGGCGCGCAGCTCCACGACCTTGTCGAAGTGGGCGCCATCGTCGGAATGCAGCGTGCGCCAGTAGCCCACCGCCTGCTCCCATTCCACGCCCTGCGGCGCGTACGGACGGTTCTTCACGTATTCCAGCGTGGTGTCGTCCACGGCAACCAGCCCGGCGCGGGCGCCGGCTTCGATCGCCATGTTGCAGACCGTCATGCGGCCTTCCATGGTCAGGTCGCGAATGGCCGAGCCGGCGAACTCCATGGTGAAGCCCGTGCCGCCAGCCGTGCCGATCTTGCCGATGATGGCCAGCACGATGTCCTTGGCGGTGCAGCCGCGCGGCAGCTTGCCTTCCACCTTGATCAGCATGTTTTTGGCCTTCTTGCCCAGCAGCGTCTGCGTGGCCAGCACGTGCTCCACTTCCGAGGTGCCGATGCCGTGCGCCAGTGCGCCGAACGCGCCATGCGTGCTGGTGTGGGAATCGCCGCAGACCACGGTCATGCCCGGCAGCGTGGCGCCCTGCTCCGGCCCGATCACGTGGACGATGCCCTGGCGGTGATCGTTCATCTTGAACTGGGTGATGCCGAAGCTGTCGCAGTTGGCGTCCAGGGTATCGACCTGGAGCTTCGACACCGGGTCCGCGATGCCTTGCGAGCGGTCCGTGGTCGGCACGTTATGGTCGGACACGGCCAGGTTCGCGCTGATGCGCCAGACCGGACGCGACGCCAGTTTCAGCCCCTCGAACGCCTGCGGGCTGGTGACTTCGTGCAGCAGGTGGCGATCGATGTAGAGCAGCGTGGTGCCGTCTTCCTCGACGTGGACGGTGTGGTCATCCCAGAGTTTGTCGTAGAGCGTCTTGGCCATGATGCGAGGGGGCAGACCGACCGTCCGGACAGGAACGGCGCAGATCCGCGCGTTGGTTTGCAGGGGATTTGTTTTTTCCGGATGCCATCGCGGGCAAGCAGACTATTGTGCTGCTTTTCCCGCGTCGCCGGTGATTGCTTGACATCGCAATCGATTATGCCATGTGCGCCGGCCCGGAACGGGTGCGCCGGACGCGACCTGCGGCGGTCATTGGCGAAAGGGGGATTTCGCAGATGGCGAAAAGGTGGCAACGCGCACGGCCCAGGCGGGCGGCCCGGAACGCGGAGGAAGCGGAGGAAGCGGACGAGCTGAGGAAGCGCCGCCGTGCCCACAAACGGGGCACGACGGCGGTACGGCGGGATCGGGGGCCGGAATCAGCCGCCGAGGTAGGCGCTGCGAATGCGGTCGTTCGCCAGCAGGTTTGCGCCGGTATCGGCCAGCACCACGCGGCCGGTTTCCAGCACATAGCCGCGATCCGCCACTTGCAGGGCCTTGTTGGCGTTCTGCTCCACCAGGAAGACCGTGACGCCCTCGTCACGGATGGTGCGGATGATGTCGAAGATCTGCGCGATGATCAGCGGTGCCAGGCCGAGCGTGGGCTCGTCCAGCAACAGCAGGCGCGGACGGCTCATCAGCGCGCGGCCGATCGCCAGCATCTGCTGCTCGCCCCCGGACATCGTGCCGGCACGCTGGCCCGAGCGCTGGTTCAGGCGCGGAAACAGCTTGAACACGTGCTCGATGCCGGCCTCGATCTCATGGCGGCTGCCGAAGAATGCGCCCATCTTGAGGTTTTCCAGCACGGTCAGGCTCGGGAACACCCGGCGCCCTTCCGGCGAGATCGCCATGCCCATGCGCATGATCTCGTGCGTGTCGCGGCGCGTGATGTCCTGCCCCTCGAACAGCACGCGGCCGCCCGAGGCGCGCGGCGATCCGCACACGGTCATCATCAGCGTCGTCTTGCCGGCGCCGTTGCTGCCGATCAGGGTGACGATCTCCCCCTTGTTGACTTCGATCGATACGCCAGACAGCGCCTCGACGGCGCCGTAGTGGGTATGGACCTGTTCCAGCTTCAGCATCAGTCCTCTCCCAGGTAGGCCTTGATCACGCGCGGGTCGTTGCGCACCTCGTCCGGCGCGGCCGTCACGATCGGGCGGCCGTGCTCCATCACCATGATGCGGTCCGATACGCCCATCACCAGGCTCATGTCGTGCTCGATCAGCAGCACGGAGATGTTGAACTCGTGGCGCAGGCGGTCGATCAGCTGTTGCAGCTCGATCTTTTCCTGCGGGTTCAGGCCGGCGGCCGGTTCGTCCAGCATCAGCAGGCGCGGCCGGGTGATCATGCAGCGCGCGATCTCCAGCCGCCGCTGATGACCGTACGACAGCGTGCCCGCCTCGCGGTTGGCCACCGACGTCAGCCCCATGCGCTCCAGCCATTCGGCGGCGCGCTCCAGCGCTTCGCGCTCGGCGCGACGATAGGCCGGCGTGGCCAGCAGGCCGCGCAGCAAGCCCGACTTGACCTGCAGGTGCTGCGCGACCAGCAGGTTTTCCACCACGGTCAGCGACTTGAACAAGCGGATGTTCTGGAACGTACGCACCAGGCCGCGTCGTGCCACCAGGTGGCTCGGCAGGCCGGCGATCGCGTGGCCGTCGAGCGTTACCTCGCCCGCCGTGGGCTTGTAGAAGCCGCCCACGCAGTTGAATACCGTGGTCTTGCCCGCGCCGTTGGGGCCGATGATGGCAAAGACCTCGTCGCGACGCACATCGAAATCGACGCCGTCCACGGCCAGCAAACCGCCAAAGCGCATCTGCAGGCCGGATACTTTCAGCATTTCCGCGCTCATTGCGGCAACTCCACGTGGGGACGGCTCGCGGGCAGCAGGCCCTGCGGACGCCACATCATCATCAGCACCATCACCAGGCCGAAGATCAGCATGCGGTACTCGGCAAAATCGCGCGCCACCTCGGGCAGCGCGGTCAGCAGGATCGCCGCCAGGATCACGCCCAGCTGCGAACCCATGCCGCCCAGCACCACCACCGCCAGGATCAGCGCCGACTCGATGAACGTGAAGGACTCCGGATTGACCAGGCCCTGGCGCGCCGCGAAGAACGCACCGGCCAGACCCGCGAAGGAGGCGCCCAGCGTGAATGCGGAAAGCTTGATGCGCGTGGGATTCAGGCCCAGCGAGCGGCAGGCGATCTCGTCGTCGCGCAACGCTTCCCATGCACGGCCCATCGGCATGCGAATCAGGCGGCTGGTCACGAACAGGGTGAAGCCCACCAGCAGCAGCGCCAGCAGGTACAGGAAGATCACCATGTGCTGGCCGGCGTATGGAATGCCGATCAGGTCATGGAACGTCTTCGCGCCTTCCACGCTAGCGCTGCGCGCCATCTCGATGCCGAACACGCTCGGCTTCGGAATGCCCGACACGCCATCCGGGCCACCGGTCAGGCTGGTCAGGTTGTTGAGCAGCAGGCGGATGATCTCGCCGAAGCCCAGCGTCACGATGGCCAGGTAGTCGCCGCGCAGGCGCAGCACCGGGAAGCCAAGGATGAAGCCGAACGTCGCAGCGAGGCCGGCGGACAGTGGCAGACATTCCCAGAACGTCAGGCCGAAGTACTGGTTGAGCAGCGCGTAGGTGTAGCCACCCACCGCATAGAAGCCCACATAGCCCAGATCGAGCAGGCCGGCGTAGCCGACCACGATGTTCAGGCCCAGGCCCAGGATCACGTAGATCAGCGCCAGCGTGGCCACGTCGACAGCGCCGCGCGAGCCAAAGAACGGGAACACCAGCCCCACGGCCAGCAGCACCCAGACGGCGGTGCGCTGCTGCTGCGCACCCATCGCGGGCAGCGTCGGCAGCTTCACGGCGCTGCGTGCGCGCGTCAGCATCGGCTTGAACAGCTGGAACAGGAACACCGCGGCCACGGCAATCCAGACCGGACGCCAGTGCGACTCCAGCACGACCTTATATCCGTCGAGCTTCAACTGAAGGCCGAGGACGGGGATGGTGAGGATCGCCGTCATCACGGCTGCCGTCACGGCGTTCTTGAGCGTCTGCCCAGGCAAGGCCCCGTTGGCCGCCGGTGTGCGGCCGGCCGGCGTTGCCGAAATCTGATTAGTCATCTTGCGCTCCCCTCAGACTTTTTCCACATCCGGCTTGCCCAGCAGGCCGGTCGGACGGAACAGCAGCACCAGGACCAGCAGGCCGAAGGCGACTACATCCTTGTATTCGGCCGGCATGTAGCCGGAGGCGAAGGTCTCGGCCAGACCGAGCAGCACGCCGCCAAGCATGGCGCCCGGGATACTGCCGATGCCGCCCAGCACCGCGGCCGTGAAAGCCTTGATGCCGGCAATGAAGCCGATGAACGGATTGAGCTTGCCGATCGTCAGGCCGATCAGCACGCCACCGACGGCGGCCAGCATCGCGCCCAGCACGAACGTGAACGAGATCACCCGGTTCGTATCGATGCCCAGCAGATTGGCCATGCGCATGTCCTCGGCGCACGCGCGGCAGGCGCGGCCCATCCGGGAATGGCCAATGAACAGCGTCAGCGCCACCATCAGCACCAGCGTCACGCCTACGATCAGCAGGCGCGAATACGGCACGGTCACGGTGAAGTCGCCGCCCATCTGGAATTCGATGGCACCCGAGATCAGCAGCGGCACGGAAACGTCACGTGCGCCCTGCCCGATCTGGACATAGTTCTGGAGAAAGATCGACATGCCGATGGCGGAGATCAGCGGCACCAGCCGAGGCCCACCGCGCAAGGGGCGGTACGCCACGCGCTCGACGGCAAAGCCGTAGCAGCCCGTGACGGCAACGGAAACAAGCAGCGCCGCGCCCAATACCAGCGGCAGCGGATAGCCGGCCTGCGCGCCGATGGCGGTCAGGGTGACCAGGCCCACATACGCGCCGATCATGTAGATCTCGCCGTGGGCAAAGTTGATCATGCCGATGATGCCGTAGACCATCGTGTAGCCGATGGCGATCAGGGCATAGATCGCGCCCAGCGTCAGGCCATTGACCAGTTGCTGGGTGAACTGTGGAAGAAATTCGTTCATGCGAGGGACCTTTTGGATCGGAGAGCCCGATGCGGCGCGCTGGCCGCCGTCATGTGGCGGCAAGCCGACATCGAACCGATACCAAAACGCCCCGCTCGCCGGGTCGCGAGCGGGGCGTTTGCCAGGAGTGGCGCCGGATTAGTTGGCGGCGGTCTTCGTGGCGTCCTTGTGCCACGTGTAGACGACGAACTTGAACGACTTCAGGTCGCCACGATCGTCGTACTCGACCTTGCCGATCGGGGTCTGGAAGGCGTTCTTGTGCATATACGCCGCCACCTTGGCCGGGTCCGTGCTCTTGGCGCCGGCGATGGCGTCGCCAATGATCTTCACGGCGGCGTAGGCAGGCATCTGGAACGGACCGTTGGCGTCACGCTTCTTGTCGGCGAAGGCCTTCACCAGGCCGGCGTTGGCCGGGTCGGCGGAGAAGTCGGCCGGCAGCGTTACCAGCATGCCTTCCGACGACGGGCCGGCAATCGCGGTCACGTCCTTGTTGCCCACGCCCTCGGGACCCATGAAGGTCGCCTTCACGCCCTGCTCGCGCGCCTGGCGCAGCAGCAGGCCCATTTCCGGGTGGTAGCCGCCGAAGTAGACGAAGTCCACGCCTTGCGCCTTCAGCTTGGTGATGACGGCGGAGTAGTCGGAATCGCCGGCGTTAATGCCTTCGAATACCGCCACGGGGATCTTGGCCGCTTCCAGGTCCTTCTTCACCGAACTGGCGATGCCCTGGCCGTACGACTGCTTGTCGTGCAGCACGGCGACCTTCTTGGGCTTGACCTTGCCGATGATGTACTGGGCGGCTGCCGGACCCTGCTGGTCGTCGCGGCCGATCGTGCGGAAGACGAACTTGCGCTTCTTCGTCTCGGTCAGTTGCGGCGCGGTGGCCGACGGCGTGACCATCACGATGCCTTCGTTTTCGTAGATGTCCGATGCGGGAATGGTGGAACCCGAGCACACATGACCGATCACGTAGTGGATGCCCTGGCTGACGATCTTGTTGGCCACCGCCACGGCTTGCTTCGGCTCGCAGGCATCGTCCATCAGCACCACTTCCAGCTTGTTGCCGCCGGCGCCGCCCGCTGCATTGATCTGTTCGATGGCGGTCAGGGCGCCCGCCTTGACCATGTCGCCGTATTGGGCGACCGAGCCGCTCATGGGGCCGGCGATGGCGATCTTGACGGTTTCGGCGTTCGCCGAGGTGAAAGCAGTTGCGCCGGCAGTGGCGAGCACGGCGGCCATGGCAGTGGACGTGAGACGGGACAGCGTCATCAGGAGCTCCTCGATTATGTATGGGTCATTCCGGGCAGAGGCGGCATGACCAGCGCAATCGAACAACACCCGCGGGGAGCGTCCGCCGGAGATGGCGGAGAGAAGACCCGAAGCGGAAGACGGGCCTGCGATAGAGACAAGTGAAGCGTGCGGGGCCCGGCATGTGTCAGCGTCCCGGATACCCGTGACGCCCAAAGTTCGGAAAGACAACGTTGTGATGCGTTCTCTATTGCGCAAGCGCTTCGCCTGCCCCGCTTTCCAAACTCGACGCACCGGAAGGGTGGCCCGGCTGCCGGTCGGAAAAGCAGCCCGCATTATAGAGGGAAGTTGCAACCGGATGGGGTGAAAGTCCCCGCACTTGCGGAAAAACCGACAACTAATACCGAGAGGTGCAACCCTGTTTCAGCATGAATCACCGCTAAAAGGCACATTCCCAACCGTTGTGCATGACACATACGATGACGTGACCAGGATGACGCAACCTGTTGCAACCCAAAAACAAACGCCCCGGCAAGCCGGGGCGTTCGAATTTGCTGCACTGCAAGGCGGCGAGTGCCGCCCGAGGATCAGCGCTTGGCCATATCCGGCACGTCGCGGGCGGCGTTGCCGTTGAACAGCTGGCGCGGGCGACCGATCTTGTATTCCGGATCGGTGATCATCTCTTCCCACTGCGAGATCCAGCCCGGCGTACGTGCCAGGGCGAAGATGCAGGTGAACAGCGAGGTCGGGATGCCCAGCGCGCGCTGCACGATACCCGAGTAGAAGTCCACGTTCGGGTACAGCTTGCGGCTCACGAAGTACTCGTCTTCCAGCGCGATCTTTTCCAGTTCCATGGCCAGCTTGAACAGCGGGTCGTTGTGCAGGCCCAGTTCGTTCAGCACTTCATGGCAGGTTTCGCGCATCAGCTTGGCGCGCGGATCGTAGTTCTTGTACACGCGGTGGCCAAAGCCCATCAGACGCACGCCGGAGTTCTTGTCCTTCACCTGGCGGATGAACTCGTTGATGTGGTCGACGCTGCCAATTTCTTCCAGCATCTTCAGCGCGGCTTCGTTCGCACCGCCGTGGGCCGGACCCCACAGGCAGGCCACGCCGGCGGCGATGGCGGCAAACGGGTTCGTGCCCGACGAACCGGCCAGGCGCACCGTCGAGGTCGAGGCGTTCTGCTCGTGGTCGGCGTGCAGGATGAAGATGCGGTCCAGCGCGCGCTCCAGCACCGGGTTCACGGTGTACGGGGCGCACGGCGTGCCGAACATCATGCGCATGAAGTTGCCCGAGTAGGACAGGTCGTTCTGCGGGTAGATGTAAGGCTGGCCGATGTTGTACTTGTAAGCCATGGCGACCAGGGTCGGCATCTTGGCGATCAGGCGGATGGCCGAGATCTCGCGCTGGTGCGGATCGTCGATGTCCATGGCGTCGTGGTAGAACGCGCTCATGGCACCCACCAGGCCCGTCAGCACGGCCATCGGGTGGGCATCGCGGCGGAAGCCACGCAGGAAGAATTGCAGCTGCTCGTGAACCATCGTGTGGTTCATCACGCTGTTTACGAATTCTTCCTTCTGCTTGGCGTTGGGCAGCTCGCCCTTCAGCAGCAGGTAACAGGTTTCGAGGTGATCACACTTCTGTGCCAGTTGCTCGATCGGGTAGCCGCGATACAGCAGTTCGCCCTTGTCACCATCGATGTAGGTGATCTTCGAGTTGCACGAAGCTGTCGACATGAACCCCGGGTCATAGGTGAACTTGCCGGTTTGTCCGTACAGCTTGCGAATGTCGATCACGTCCGGGCCAACAGTGCCCTTGTAGATCGGCAGCTCAACGCTGGGGGAACCATCGGAAAACGATAGCGTGGCTTTCACATCGGACGGCGTCATGTCGGTTCCTTCAAATGCTGTGAATAATAGTGTTGACCAAACTCAGACCGAACGCAGCAGGCCAAGGACCCGCTGCATCGGGGGCGTGTCGAGCTCACCGTCCAGCTCCTTGCGGGCAAGCAGCAGGTCCATCAACTCGTTGTCGCTCAGCTCGAACAGCTCGCCAAGCGATGCCACATCCTGATCGGACAGGCTCTCCTCGTAACGGTTGAAGAAACGTTCGACGATGATGTCGTTCTCCAGGAGGCCGCGGCGGGCACGCCAGCGAAGACGGGCGCGCTTGTGCGGATCGGCCTGATGGGAGAAAGTGGTGGAAAGACTCATGGTCAGCCTTCTTGCGATCGGCGCGCCCCCCGATATACCTCACCGGGCTGACGCGCCGCTTACATCGACTACATCAACTGCAAACTACGGCACTGCGCTGGCTCTGCGTGGTGGCAGAAGGCAGTTTATACCGCGCCCTTATACCGCGCGGCGGACCATCAGTTCCTTGATCTTGCCGATGGCCTTGGTCGGGTTGAGACCCTTCGGGCACACGTCGACGCAGTTCATGATGCTGTGGCAGCGGAACAGGCGGTACGGGTCGTTCAGGTTGTCCAGACGCTCGTTGGTTGCCTGGTCGCGGCTGTCCGCGATGAAGCGGTAAGCCTGCAGCAGGCCGGCAGGGCCGACGAACTTGTCCGGGTTCCACCAGAACGACGGGCACGACGTGGAGCAGCTGGCGCACAGAATGCACTCGTACAGGCCATCCAGCTCGTCGCGCTCCTGCGGCGATTGCAGACGCTCCTTCTCGGGCGGCGGCTCGTCGTTGATCAGGAACGGCTTGATCGAGTTGTACTGCTTGAAGAACTGCGTCATGTCGACGATCAGGTCGCGCACGACGGGCAGGCCGGGCAGCGGACGCAGCACGATGCGGTCCGGCAGCTCGCGCATGTTCGTCAGGCAGGCCAGGCCATTCTTGCCGTTGATGTTCATCGCGTCCGAGCCGCACACGCCTTCACGGCACGAGCGACGGAACGAGATGGTTTCATCCAGCTTCTTCAGCTTGACCAGTGCGTCCAGCAGCATGCGCTCGTGACCGTCGAGTTCCACCTCGTAGGTCTGCATGCGGGGTGCGGCGTCCTTGTCCGGATCGTAGCGGTAGACTTCGAAAATACGCTTCATTTCTGTGGGTCCTGTTTTCTCTACGATGCGGTGCTCAGAAGGTACGGGCCTTCGGGGGAACGGATTCCACCGTCAGGGGCTCCATCTTCACCGGCTTGTAGTCGAGGCGGTTGCCTTCGCTGTAGAACAGCGTGTGCTTGAGCCAGTTCTGGTCGTCGCGGTTCGGGAAATCGCTGTGCGCGTGGGCGCCGCGCGATTCCTTGCGGGCCGCGGCCGAGATCATCGTCGCCTTGGCCACTTCCACCAGGTTGGCCACTTCGAGGGCTTCCACCAACGCGGTGTTGAAGACCTTCGACTTGTCCTTCAGGTGGATGTTGTTGGCGCGCTCGGCCACTTCCAGAATGCGCTCGACACCCTCGTCCATCAGCTTCTGCGTCCGGAACACGCCGGCATGCGACTGCATGTTGCGGCGGATGTCGTTGGCCACGTCCTGCGTGTACTCGCCCGAGGACGTTGCCTGCAGCTTGGCCAGGCGCGACATGGCGCGATCGGCGGCATCTGCCGGCAGCGGCTTGTGTTCCTTCTGCTTCGAGGCGTTGGCGATGATGTGGTTGCCGGCCGCACGACCGAACACCACCAGATCCAGCAGCGAGTTCGTGCCCAGGCGGTTGGCGCCGTGCACCGACACGCACGAGCATTCGCCGATCGCGTAGAAACCGTTGACGACCTCGTTGGGGTTGCCGTTCTTCGGCACCACCACCTGCCCGTGGAAGTTCGTCGGAATGCCGCCCATCTGGTAGTGGATGGTCGGGACGACGGGGATCGGTTCCTTGATCGCGTCGACGTTGGCGAACTTCATGCCGATCTCGCGGATCGACGGCAGGCGCTTCATGATGGTCTCGGCACCGACGTGAGTCAGGTCGAGCAGCACGTAGTCGCCGTTCGGGCCGCAGCCACGGCCTTCCTTGATTTCCTGGTCCATCGAGCGCGAGACGAAGTCACGCGGCGCCAGATCCTTCAGCGTCGGCGCATAGCGCTCCATGAAGCGTTCGCCATCCTTGTTACGCAGGATGCCGCCCTCGCCGCGCACGCCTTCCGTGATCAGCACGCCCGCGCCGGCCACGCCGGTCGGGTGGAACTGCCAGAATTCCATGTCTTCCAGCGGCACGCCGGCGCGCGCCGCCATGCCCAGGCCATCACCGGTGTTGATGAAGGCGTTGGTGGAAGCCGCGTAGATCCGGCCGGCACCGCCGGTCGCGAACAGCGTGGTCTTGGCTTCGAGGATATAGACTTCGCCGGTTTCCATTTCCAGCGCGGTCACGCCCAGGACGTCGCCGTCCTCGTCGCGGATCAGGTCCAGCGCCATCCACTCGACGAAGAAGTGGGTCTTGGCGCGAACGTTGCGCTGATACAGCGTGTGCAGCAGCGCGTGACCGGTACGGTCGGCCGCGGCGCAGGCACGCTGCACGGGCTTCTCGCCGTAGTTGGCGGTGTGGCCGCCGAACGGACGCTGGTAGATCGTGCCATCGGCGTTACGGTCGAACGGCATGCCGAAGTGCTCGAGCTCGTACACGACATTCGGCGCTTCACGGCACATGAACTCGATGGCGTCCTGGTCGCCCAGCCAGTCGGAGCCCTTGATCGTGTCGTAGAAGTGATAGTGCCAGTTGTCCTCGCTCATGTTGCCGAGCGAGGCACCGATGCCGCCCTGCGCCGCAACGGTGTGCGAGCGGGTCGGGAAAACCTTCGACAGCACGGCCACGTTCAGGCCGGCTTCTGCGAGCTGGAGGGATGCGCGCATCCCGGCGCCGCCCGCCCCGACGATGACCACGTCGAACCGACGACGCGGCAATCCAGTCTTGACTGCGACCATTTATTACACCCTCCAGAGAATCTGAGCAGCGTAGCCCGCGCAACCGACGAGCCACAGAATCGTAAGAACTTGGAGCACGAGGCGCACGGCCATCGGCTTCACATAGTCCATCCAGATGTCGCGTACGCCGATCCAGGCGTGGAACAGCAGCGAGAGGATGGTGAGGAACGTCAGGATCTTCATCCACTGATTGGCGAAGAGACCCGACCAGCCTTCGTACGAAGGATTGCCGAAGGCGAGATACACCGCGGCGAGCACCACGGTGAAGATCACCATGATGACGGCGGTGACGCGTTGCGCGAGCCAGTCTTTCAGACCGTAGTGCGCGCCGACGACGAGACGCTTGGGACCGATATTGTTATTTGCCACTTGATTCTCCTCAGAACAGGCCGAAAAGCTTCAGCCCGAAAATCAGGGTAAGCAGCAGGCTGACGATCAGCACGGATACGGCAGACTTGGCGGACGCGGGCTTGGATACGCCAACGTGCACATCGAGCAGCAGGAAACGGATGCCGGCGCAGAAGTGATGCAGATAACCCCAGATCAGCGCCAGGATCACCAGCTTGACGAAGCCGTTGGACAGCAGGGCCGAGAACTTTGCGAAACTCAGTTCGGAGGTGACGCTCTGCTCAAACAGGTACAGAACGAAAGGAAGGAGGAGAAACATCATTGCACCGCTGACACGATGCAGGATGGATACCTTGCCGGCCCAGGGCAACCGGTAGCGCGAGATTTGCGCGATACCGATGTTCCGGAACTCCGGCCTGGCTTGTTTGACGGCTTCAGCCATGCGAGACCCCATTTGCGGTAAGAAAAAAACTGCAAAAGAACGAAACTGCCATTGCCCCGGATTGCATACATGCGCCACAGCAGGTACCGTGGACGCACTGGTTTGGATCCTGCGCGTGGGTGTCGCTGGATGCAAATGGATGCACTGGAGCAAATCCCGATGATTTTAGCGCCTTTGTTGCGCAGCGCACCAATAATTTTCAGCTATCGCGCACCAATCCGGCGTGCCCGACAATCGCACGCAACAATTCACGCACGATAGCCGGACGAGGCATTTCCGGCGATTGCACTCGCCATCCGCAATGGTAGGCACAAGCGTCGCCACATGCCGCAACAATCGGCACGCCGCCCTGCCCGTCCATCGCTTCCGGTCATCAACTCAAGTCGTTCTGATAATAGTGCCGCGCAGTGACATACAGTCCGCGGCGAACCTCCACCGGACGATCGCCATAGGTGAACGACACACGTTCCACCGACAGCAGCGGCGAGCCCGGCTCCACGGAGAGCAACTCCGCCGCCGTATTATCGGCACCGACGGCCCGGATCTTTTCCGTGGCGCGGATCATCCGCGTCCCGAACTCGGCTTCGAAGAGCGCGTACATCGGGCCCTTCCACTCGTTGAGCTTCTCGGCCGTCAGGCCCTTGAAGTTCGCGCCCAGCAGCCAGATTTCATCCAGCACCGTGGCTTCATTCGAAAAAGTCAGTACGCGGCGGATCTGCACCACGCTATCACCCGTGCGGATATCCAGCAGCCGGGCAATCTCGGCCGGTGCGCGCAGCCGCTTGCACTCCAGCACGCGACTAGCGCCGTAATGGGGTTCGCCCTCGTCCGGCACCAGCCGCAGGAAGCGGAACTTGACCACATCCTCGTAGTGCGTCGTGACGAAGGTGCCCTTGCCCTGCCGGCGCGCCACCAGGTTGTCGGCGGCCAGTTCGTCGATGGCCTTCCGCACCGTGCCCTGGCTGACCTTGTAGCGGGCGGCCAGATCCATCTCGCTGGGGATCATGTCGCCCGGCTTCCATTCGCCGGATTGCAGGCTCTGCGTGATCAGGGCCTTGATCTGCTGGTACAGGGGACTGAACGTCGGCGACGGATTGGCGCCGGCTGGCACGCCCTGCGCGGCAGGCAGGGACGACGGGGAATTCGCGGACGGCTGCGCCCCGGCACTGCTCGGGGCAGTGCCAGATTCCGGCGCGCCAGGGTTGGTCGCGGCGGACAAGGGCGTAGGCAGGGATGACATAGGCCGGATTTCACCACAAAAGCGAGAATCGCGTCCAGCGCGCTATGAAATGTCTTATGTCTTATATAAGACATATGAATTGACATCAATCAGGGTCCGCCCTACACTCGCGCAGTCCGCGGAGCCGCCGCTGGCCGACTTCCGCCCAGGGAGCTCAAAACCCTGCTCGCGAATCCGTCCGGATGCGGCACACCACGCAGCAGTAGTAGACTTACGCCTTGTCGCCCTCGACGCATGCAAATGGCTCGCGCGCTCCTTGTCGCCGGCCACGGGCAATGCCGCGGGCTCCCGGCGGATGCCCGCCTGCCCCGTGGCGACACGCGACCAGCACCCGGTGACGCGCCGCCCCCTATCCGCGGCCGCCGCCGACCGGTTTCCCCCTCTTTTCGTTTGGAGAATTACTCATGGCTAAAGCCCCAATGCGCGTCGCAGTCACCGGCGCCGCTGGCCAGATCGGCTATTCCCTGCTGTTCCGCATCGCCAACGGCGACATGCTCGGCAAAGATCAGCCGGTCATCCTCCAACTGCTCGACCTCCCGCAAGCCCAGGCCGCCGTCAAGGGCGTGGTGATGGAACTGGAAGACTGCGCGTTCCCGCTGCTGGCTGGCGTGGTCATCACCGACGACCCCAAGGTCGCCTTCAAGGACGTCGACGTGGCCCTGCTGGTGGGTGCCCGTCCGCGTAGCAAGGGCATGGAACGCAAGGACCTGCTCGAAGCCAACGCCCAGATCTTCACGGTGCAGGGCAAGGCACTGGACGAAGTGGCCAGCCGCAATGTGAAGGTGCTGGTGGTGGGCAACCCGGCCAACACCAACGCCTACATCGCCATGAAGTCGGCCCCGAGCCTGCCGCGCGAGAACTTCACCGCGATGCTGCGCCTGGACCACAACCGTGCCCTGTCGCAAGTCGCCGCCAAGACCGGCAAGCCGGTGTCGTCGATCGAAAAGCTGTTCGTGTGGGGCAACCACAGCCCGACCATGTACGCCGACTACCGCTACGCCACCGTCGACGGCAAGAACGTCAAGGACATCATCAACGACCAGGTCTGGAACAACGACGTGTTCCAGCCGACCGTCGGCAAGCGCGGCGCCGCCATCATCGAGGCGCGCGGCCTGTCGTCGGCTGCCTCGGCCGCCAATGCCGCCATCGACCACGTGCACGACTGGGTGCTGGGTACGAACGGCAAGGTTGTCACGATGGGTATCCCGTCGAACGGCGAATACGGCATTCCGAAGGATGTGATGTTCGGCTTCCCCGTGACCACCGCCAACGGCAAGTACGAAATCGTGAAGGGCCTGGAAATCGACGCCTACAGCCAGGAAAAGATCAACATCACGCTCAAGGAACTGGAAGAAGAGCGTGCCGGCGTGCAACACCTGCTGGGCTGATCTCCGGAGCTTCCCGCTCATGAAAAACCGGGGTCCCGCATCGATTCGAAAATCGGCGCGGACCCCGGTTTTTTCTTGGGCATCGACTTTGTCTTCTCATTAACCCCTGTTTTCATACGTATTCAACGTGCATCCATCCGAGGTCTTGTTCCAGGGCGAAGCCATTCCGGTCCAGTTGCCGGTGTGTGACCACTATGCCGGCAGCGAAAAGCTCATGCGCAAGTCGCTTGCCTTGCAGCAAGAGCTTGGCCCCGTGTTCGACATCACGTTCGACTGCGAGGACGGCGCCGCCGTGGGCCTGGAGCGCGAGCACGCGATGCTGTGCGCACAGCTCATCAATGGCGCCGACAACGCCCACAACCGCGTGGGCGTGCGCATCCACGATCCCGCCCACCCAAGCTGGCGCGAAGACATCGACATCCTGGTGGCCGCGGCCGGCGCGCGGCTGGCCTATGTGGTCGTGCCCAAGGTGACCGATGTGGTCGAGGTGGCCCGCATCACCGACCACGTGAACCACGTGGCCAAGTCGGCCGGCATTGCGCGGCACATCCCGATTCACGTGCTGATTGAGACACACGCGGCACTCGAACAGGCCTTCGACATCGCCGCGCTGGTTCAGGTGGAATGCCTGAGCTTTGGTCTGATGGACTTTGTCTCCGCCCACCACGGCGCCATCCCGGGCGACGCCATGCGCTCGCCCGGCCAGTTCGAGCACCCGCTGATCCGCCGCGCGATGCTGGAAATCTCCGCCGCCTGCCACCGGCACGGCAAGGTGCCCTCGCACAACGTCAGCACGGACGTGCAGAACCCCCAGCAAGCCGGCGACGATGCCCAGCGCGCCCGCGCCGAATTTGGCTACTTGCGCAAGTGGAGTATCCATCCGGGCCAGATCGCGCCGATCGTGGCGGCATTCCGCCCGAGCGACGGCGAGATTGGCGCCGCCAGCCAGATCCTGCTGGCAGCCCACGAGAACAATTGGGCGCCGATCCGCCATGATGGCCAGTTGCACGACCGTGCCAGCTATCGCTACTACTGGTCTTTGCTGCAGCGCGCCCACGCCACGGGCAAGAGCCTGCCCGGCCCGGTGGCAGACCTGTTTTTTGACTGAGGCGGGACCGACGCGCAGGTGACGTGGCCGCGCGCGGAAGCTGCCCTTTCCGGGCTCCATGTGCCCCATGGCAAACGATCCGCGTCCGATTATGTAACCAATGAATGATGGACTTCGCCCGGTCAGACAAATCGTAGAGAATAGCGGCGGAAAGTTGCCGGAGCGCCCCCCGGTGCCCCGCCCGGACCAATATTAGAACGAGCTTTTTTTGACTACTTTGAAATCCGGAAGGAAACCCATAATGAAACAGATCGTGCTTGCCACCTTGCTTGGCGCCCTCACCCTGACCGCCGCCAGCACCGCCATGGCGCAGGAACCCGCCAAGAAGCCGGCAGCCACCAAGAAGGCGCCTGCCAAGAAGTCCGCCAAGGCCGCCCCCGCGGAAGCCGCTGTCACGCCGTCGGGCGAGAAGTGGCAATGCGAACTGGGCAACGCCCTCTATATCAGCGGCAACATGCAGCGCGACGAGGTGCTCACCGTGCATTGGCAGGGCAAGGATTACCGCCTGCCGCGCCAGAGTACCGTCACCGGCGCCGATCGCTACTTCGATGCCCGGTCCGGCCTGGATCTGGTCGTGATCCCGAGCAAGGCGATGCTGTTCAACAAGAACCTGGGTCAGCGCCTGGCTGACGAATGCCAGAACGCCGACATGCAGGCCGGCGGTTCCGCGCCGACGCAAGCCGGCGCCCTGCGCGCCCCGGCGACCACGCCGCTGCTGATGGCCCCGGCGGCTCCGCAACAGGCCGCCGACGCCCAACAGCCGGCTGCCCAGGCCGCGCCGAAGCAGTAAAGTCTTACCTTGCCGTACCCCGCGTGGCGGACCACCCGCCGCGCGGTCGCTCTGAGTTTGTTGCAACGGTGCGCGTCCGGGCTCCGGCCGCGCCGCGTACAGGCGGCGGAACCCTTTCGTGCACCGGGGTCTGAAGAAGAAGAAAGTCCAGAAGTCGAGTCCCGCGTCATCCTTCGATTGGAGTCAGGCAATGCCCCACAATCTCAATAACACACTGAAAGAATTCAAGATCGGCTCCGGCGGCCGCGGCCAGTACTATTCCCTGCCCCAGTTGGGCAAGGCGCTGGGCGTGAAGATCGAGCGCCTGCCGATGTCGATCCGCCTGGTGCTGGAATCGGTCCTGCGCAATTGCGATGGCAAGAAGGTGACCGAGGAACACGTCCGGCAACTGGCCAACTGGAAGCCCAACGCGGACCGCGTTGACGAAATCCCCTTCGTGGTCGCACGCGTGGTGCTGCAGGACTTCACGGGCGTGCCGCTGCTGGCCGACCTGGCCGCCATGCGCAACGTGGCCGAGAAGATGGGCAAGAACCCCAAGAAGATCGAGCCGCTGGTGCCGGTGGACCTGGTGGTCGACCACTCGGTGCAGATCGACCACTTCCGCGAGAAGAAGGCGCTGGACCTGAACATGCAACTGGAATTCCAGCGCAACAACGAGCGCTACCAGTTCATGAAGTGGGGCATGCAAGCCTTCGATACGTTCGGCGTGGTGCAGCCCGGCTTCGGCATCGTCCACCAGGTGAACCTGGAATACCTGGCCCGCGGCGTGCACAAGAAGGAAGGCGTGTACTACCCGGACACCCTGGTCGGCACGGATTCGCACACGACCATGATCAACGGCATCGGCGTGGTGGGCTGGGGTGTCGGCGGCATCGAGGCCGAGGCCGGCATGCTCGGCCAGCCGGTCTATTTCCTGACGCCTGACGTCGTCGGCGTGGAACTGAAGGGCCGCCTGCGCGAAGGCGTGACCGCCACCGACCTGGTGCTGACCATCACCGAAATGCTGCGCCGCGAGAAAGTCGTCGGCAAGTTCGTCGAGTTCTTCGGCGAAGGCACGGCCAGCCTGACCACCCCGGATCGCGCCACCATCGGCAACATGGCCCCTGAGTACGGCGCCACGATGGGCTTCTTCCCGGTCGACGAAAAAACCATCGACTACTTCAAGGGCACGGGCCGCACCGAAGAGGAAATCGCCGCATTCGAAGGCTACTTCCGCGCCCAGGGCATGTTCGGCGTGCCGCGCGCCGGGGACATCGACTACAGCACCACGCTGTCGCTGGACCTGGGCACCGTGGCCCCGTCGCTGGCCGGCCCGAAGCGCCCGCAGGACCGCATCGAGATCGGCAACGTCAAGAGCACGTTCGCATCGCTGTTCACCAAGCCGGTGGCCGAGAACGGCTTCAACAAGGACGCCGCCGAGCTGGACCGCGAGTACACCACGTCCGACGGCGTGAAGGTGAAGAGCGGCGACGTACTGATCGCCGCCATCACCTCGTGCACGAATACGTCCAACCCGAGCGTGCTGCTGGCTGCCGGCCTGCTGGCCAAGAAGGCGGTGGAAGCCGGCCTGACCGTTGCGCCGCACATCAAGACCTCGCTGGCCCCGGGCAGCCGCGTGGTGACCGAGTACCTGACCGCCACGGGCCTGCTGCCGTACCTGGACAAGCTCGGCTTCGGCGTGACCGCGTATGGCTGCACGACCTGCATCGGCAACGCCGGCGACCTGACCCCGGCGCTGAACGAAGCCATCGTCCAGAACGATCTGGTGGCTGCCGCCGTGCTGTCGGGCAACCGCAACTTCGAAGCACGCATCCACCCGAACATCCGCGCCAACTTCCTGGCATCGCCGCCGCTGGTGGTGGCCTATGCCATCGCCGGCAATGTCACACGCGACCTGATGACCGAGCCGGTCGGCAAGGGCCGTGGCGGCAAGGACATCTGGCTGGGCGATATCTGGCCGACTTCGGAAGAGATCCAGTCGCTGCTGAAGTACGCGCTGGACGCCAAGACGTTCAAGGGTAACTACGAGCAGGTGAAGAAGCCGAGCAAGCTGTGGGCCGCCATCAAGGGCACCAAGGGCCAGGTCTACGACTGGCCGACGTCCACCTACATCGCCGAGCCGCCGTTCTTCCAGGACTTCACGCTGCAGCCGGGCGAAGCCAGCGCCAGCGTGCGCGGCGCGCGTGCCCTGGGCGTGTTTGGCGATTCCGTGACCACCGACCACATCTCCCCGGCCGGCTCCATCAAGGACACGTCGCCGGCAGGCAAGTACCTGCTGTCGCACGGCGTGCTGAAGGCGGACTTCAACAGCTACGGCTCGCGACGCGGCAACCATGAGGTGATGATGCGCGGCACGTTTGCCAACGTGCGCATCAAGAACCTGATGATCCCGCTGAAGGCGGACGGCTCGCGCGTGGAAGGCGGCATTACGCTGCACCAGCCGACCGGCGACGAGATGTCGATCTACGACGCCGCCATGAAGTACGTCGCCGAGGGCACGCCCACGGTGGTGTTCGGCGGCGAAGAGTACGGCACGGGATCGTCGCGCGACTGGGCGGCCAAGGGCACGCAACTGCTCGGCGTGAAGGCCGTGATCGCGCGCAGCTTCGAACGGATTCACCGCTCCAACCTGGTGGGCATGGGCGTGCTGCCGCTGCAGTTCAAGGGCAGTGACAGCGTGCAGTCGCTCGGCATCATCGGCAACGAAACGTTCGACGTGGAAGGCATCGAGGGCGAGCTGAAGCCGCAGCAGGATGTGGTGCTGGTGATCCACCGCGCCAATGGCGACACGCAGCGCGTGCCGGTCCTGCTGCGCATCGACACGCCGATCGAAGTCGACTACTACAACCACGGCGGCATCCTGCCGTTCGTGCTGCGCCAGTTGCTGGCAGCGTAGTCAGCACGTGATCGGTGCCCGCCCCCACGGGGGCGCGGACCGCGCGGCAAGCCAACGGCGCACCACCCGGTGCGCCGTTTTCCTTTCCGGCTTCCGGGTAATCCCCACCCCCTCGCGTAAGTTCCACGCAAGCCTGCGCTGCCAGACTGGCCTTCACACCGCCGGCCGTCATGTACTTACTGGCGTTCACCCCGGCGCTCAACCCTTGAGGCGCAGCAGAATTTCAAGCGCCCGCCCTGACTGGAGACACCCATGGTTAAGATTCTCATCGCTTTCATCGTCGTGGCCGGCGCCTGCCTGTACCTGCTGACCAAGGGCGGTGGCGACGTTTCCATGGGCGGAGAACAGCACGGCACCGAAACCCACGCTCCCGCCGCACAGAAGTAAGCGTGCGACCCTAGACACGCATCCGGGCACCGCCCGGCCACGATCGGTCGTGGCCATCGCGACGTGCCCTGCACCGGGCCGCTGTGTTTGTCAACGCAGCGAGTAGAATACCGTTTTACGAAAAACGGACGGTCTCTACATATGGCAGGTTTTCGCCCCAAGTCTTCCCCCCGACTCTCGCCCGATGCCGAGCGACTGGTGGCCGACGCGCTCGCCCTGGACGCCTCGGGCAGTCGCATGGAGGACGGGTATTGGGAGCGGCGGCTGTCGCAACGGCTCGGCCGTCTCCTGAAGAACGGCAGCCAGACCGCACTGGACGCCGCACTGGAACATTTGTTCAAGCACAACGCCGATGCTTCCGACGTGCTGGCCGAACAGGCCGAGACGCTCGCCGAATCGGCCACGCTCGAGATCGATGGCGTATTGCACGATGCCCTGCTGATTGCCGCGCCGATCCTGGCCCACACCCGCTACGCGATTCCCTCCGGCGCGCTCAAGCCTGAACTGGCACAGACCCTGGCCGTGCACCTGCAGGCGCACGTGCTGGCCACCAGCACCAAGGTTGCACTGTCTCCTTATCTGTACAGCATCGACCAGCTCCCGCGCACCCACAGCGACACCTTCGCGCTGACGCACAAGCTGGCGTCGGCCGCACTTGCCGGCACCGTGCCCAAGGTCGACCTGAAAGACCTGCCCGAGACGGCGCCCATCCTGGCCGATCCGCGCTACCTGCTGGCCGTGGTGGTGGCGCCGCACGAAGGCGCACTGTTCCGCTGGCAGGAGGATGCCAAGGAGCACCACGCCGAACGCACGGTCTGCCTGGAGCAATGGCGCAATCAGGTGCAGCCGTCGGTGGCCGTGCTGCTGCCCGGCTGCGAGTTTGAACTGCTGCTGCCGGACGCCTTCTTCCTGTCGTGCCGCGAATCGGACAAGAGCATCCGCCCGCTGACCGTGCGCGCCGCCGTCAACTACCTGTGCGGCACGCTGGACGTCCCGGCGGGCCAACTGGCTGCGGTGGTGGCATCGTTTGGCGAGGAAGTCGTCGAGGAATACCGCGTCGGCTTCACCATGCGCGGCGAGAAGGATGTGATCTACGGCATCGTCTGGCCCGTCTATGGCCGCGAGGCCGGCGAGGTGGACGCCGAGGAGAAAGGCAACCCGCTCGAGCAGATCTGCGAGGAACTGCGTAACGCCGGCGTGGAGGAAATTTTCCGCCATGCCGCGCTGTTCGACCCCGAGTACTGCGAGGACTGCGGCACGCCGCTCTACGCAGACCGCTCGGGCGAGATCGTGCACGCCGAACTACCCGAGGACGCGCCGACCCAGCAGCCGCTGTTCCATTGAACAAAAAGCCCGCGAAAGCGGGCTTTTCTTTTGGTTAGGAGGTTGTTTAAAAATGAAGCGAAGCGGTCCTGGCTAGGGCGGAGCAGGGGTTTCGGATCGCACGCGATCCGCCTGCGTAGCGGTATGCGCCTACGAGCGCATACGCGCCCTGCAAGGGCGCGGCCGCAGACAGTACAAGTGGTACGGCAAGGCCGCGCAACGACGCCAGGATCTTTTTTAAACGACCTCTAAAGGGCTCAGGTTCTCTCGCTGACGCATCGCCACAGCGCCTGCCCCGATGCGCCGTACTTGCGCTCGAACGGTGTCATCGGCGTCTCGGGCTGCCAGGCCTCGGTCGTTGCCGGGCGGCCCACCATCGTCAGCGCCGCGGCGAACTCGTCGATGTAGATCTTCCAGTTGCTGCGGCATTCCAGATAGTCGCCGCAGGCCGCCAGCGCCGGAAACACCGCGTGGCCTTGCCATCGCCGGCCAAGGTGGCCGATCTTGGGCCAGGGGTTCGGATACAGCACATAGTGCCGCGCCACCGGCACCTTTGCGTCCTGCATCAGGCGCCAGACGTCGACCAGATCCGCGCGGGCCCAGTGGAAGTTGGCAGGCATCGCCGCCTCCCACCAGTCCTTGCCGGCGGTCAGCCGCTTCTCCGACTGATCCACCCCGATCACGTAGTGATCCGGGAAGCGCGTCGCCAACCGTAGCGTGCTCTCCCCCACGCCGCAGCCAGCGTCGAGGATCAGCGGCGTCCCGCCGGCCTGCTGCCAGGCGTCGATGGCCATATCGAACGCGCGCTGGCTTGGCGCGCCCACGGGCTTGCGGAACGGCTCGGCCAGATGGCGCGCCACGCGGGCGGCCAGATGCTCATGGATATCGGACTGCGCCGACGTTATCGTGCGGGAATTGGCGAACATGGGCGCGATTTTACCGGCCTCGCCGCCAGGGGGCTGCGCCGCATTGCGCAACAATGTACATTTGCCGGCACAATGCGAGCGAATGCGAGCGAACGCCAGCGCAAGCGAGCGTATGCAAGCCACTGCAAGCCCCTGACACCGTCTGACCCTGAACGAGGAGCCCACCGATGAATGCCAGCGATCGATCCGCCGCCGTCCGCCGCACGCTGCTGCAGGCCACCTTGTCCGCCGTGCTTGGCGCGGCCACGTTCACGCTGCTGCCAGCGGGCGTGGCGCATGCCGAGGACCTGCGTATCGGCCTGGCCGCCGACGTCACGTCGATGGACCCGCAATGGAACAACTCGGGCCCGAACAACGCCATCGCGCTGCATATCTTCGAGTCGCTCGTGTTCATGGACAAGAACGCGCGCTACATCCCCGGACTGGCCCTGTCATGGAAGCCCGTCAACGCCATCACGTGGGAAATCAAGCTGCGTCCAAACGTCAAATGGCACGACGGCGCGCCGTTCACGAGCGAGGACGTCAAGGCGTCGCTGGAGCGCCCGGAGAAACTGACCAACAGCCCGGGCTCGTTCACGAGCTACACCAAGCCGATTGCGCGCATCGACACGCCCGATCCGCTGACCGTCCGCCTGACCATGAGCGTGCCCAACTACGCCAACCTGGCCAACGACCTGAACAGCGTGCCGATCATGCCGAAAAAGGTCGCCGCCAACCTGACCCAGGCGGACTTCGATTCCGGCAAGGCGATGGTCGGCACGGGCCCGTTCAAGTTCGTGCGTTTCGCGCGCGGGCAGGAAATCGTGATGGCGAAGAATCCCGACTACTGGGGCCCGAAGGCGGAATGGGACCACGCGACCTTCCGCATCCTGACGGACAACGGCGCCCGCAGTGCCGCACTGCTAGCCGGCGACGTCGACGTGATCGAAAGCGTGCCGTCCGCCGACGTGGCGAAGCTCAGGCAGAATCCGAAATTCAAGATCGAACAGGCGGTCTCCTGGCGCACGATCTTCTGGCAGATGGACCAGTCGCGCGATAACCCGCCATACGTGACCGACAAGGCCGGCAAGCCGCTCGGCAAGAACCCGTTCAAGGACGCCCGCGTGCGCGACGCGATCAGCAAGGCCCTGAATCGTGATGCCATCGTCAGCCGGATCATGGAGGGCCTGGCGGTGCCGGCGTCGTCGATCGTGTCGCCGCAGATCTTTGGCCATCCGGGCACCAAGCCCGACGCGTACGACCCCGACGGCGCCAAAAAGCTGCTCGCCGCCGCCGGCTACCCGGACGGCTTCGGCCTGACGCTGCATGCGACCAACAACCGTTACCTGAACGATGCCCAGGTGGCGCAGGCCACGGCCAGCATGCTGACGCGCATCGGCATCCAGACCAAGGTGGAAACGCTGCCGGTGGCCGCGTACTTCACGCGCGCGCGGCAAGGCGATTTCTCGTTCGAGATGCTGGGCTGGGGTTCGGCCGCGGCCGATGTGGCGCTGCGCTCGATCACTGGCACGCCGAATCCGAAAACCGGCTATGGCACCTGGAACTGGGGCAAGTACAGCAATCCGCAACTGGACCAGTTGATCGAGAAGTCGCTGACCACGGTGTCGAGCGACAAGGCCCGGGAGGAGAACGCCCGCGCGGCGGCAAAGTTCGCGCTGGCGGATCACGCGATCATCCCGTCGCACAGCCAGCTGGCCATGTGGGCGATGCGCAAGGGGCTGAAGTATGAGGCGCGGACGGATGAGTGGTCGCTGGCGCAGTTCTTCCACAAGGAGTAAGGGAACAAGCGGCACGATCGAAATGGACAAGGGGGCACGTGCCCCCTTTTCTCATCGTTGTTCGCCCCGGCGCCACTGCGTGGACGCCGCCGCTCCAGCGCTCGCCAGGGCGACCCCGCATCTGATCACCAGTGCCTCAGATCACCAGCCGGGCTTCCTGACGCGCGTTGGCCGCGCGCAGCTTCTGCACCCAGTCTTTCGCCGGCAGCGTCGTCGCGGCTTCCACGACGGCGGCCCTTGCCTCCAGCGTTTCCCATGACACATCGATCGCCGGCCCATTGAAAGCCATCGCGATGATATTGCCGTCGTGCACCTCCGGGAACACCAGCACGCGATTGTCGAATGCATCGCAGATCCGCACGATGTTCTTCGGAAAACTCTCGTGGTCGCCGAACAGGTTGATCGTCATCACGCCGGGAGACTTCAGCACGCGGCGGCAGGCGCGATAGAACGCCGTGGTGTCGAGCACCGGCCCCCGCGCCGTGGCGTCGTACAGGTCCACTTGCAGCGCGTCCACGGATGCCGTGGTCGCGCCATCCATCACGTAGTCCCAGGCGTCCTGCTCCCGCACCGTCAGGCGGGCGTCGTCATTGCGCAGGCCGAACATGCTGCGGCCCGCCACGATCACCGCCGGATTCAACTCCACCGCCGTCACCTTCGCGCGCGCGAAATGACGATGGCAGAACTTGGTCAGCGCGGCGGCACCCAGCCCCAGCTGCACCACATGGAAGTCACCATCGGAGGGCGACTGGAACAGCAGCCACGCCATCATCTGCTGCGCGTACTCCAGTTCGATGGCATCGGGCTTGCGCAGTCGCATCGCACCCTGGACCCATTCGGTTCCGAAGTGCAGATAGCGCACGCCGTCCATCTCGGAAAACGTCACCGGGGCGAAGCGCGGCTTCATGCGCACTTCCTTGGCGCCGTCCTTTTGAGTCGCCTTGCCGGCGCCCTTGCCGCCATCTTTGCCAGTTTCCTTGCCGGCGTCCTTGCCGCTGTGTTTGCCGGCATCCTCCCCCTCATCCCAGAGGTTATTGCGAGAGGATTCGCGATGGCCCCGTGCCGGGCGGCGCGAGGCGACTGCCTCGATCGATTTGCGTTTCAGAAGCGTCATAGAACTGAAAAAAGCGCCCAGGGCGCGGATCATTGGGCCAGCGCCGTCTGCGCGCGCTGCAGCCATTCGCGATTGTGTTCGCGGGCATGGCGCGGCCAGTGGCGCGCGTCATGAACAATTTCGGTGTAGAGCACCCTCGCGCGTTCGCGGTCCGCGGCGTCGGGCTGAGCGGCCAGCCAGTCGGCAAACAGGCAGCGCGGCGCGGCATCGCTGGCACACGCCAGCGCCTGCTCGAACGCCGCACGCGTATCCGGGGACCCGACGGCAGCCAGCGCGCGAGCATACAGCAATGCCGGGTCCGCCTGTTCGCGCGCCTGCGGCGTGGCCGCGAACAGACGCTCGAGCGTGGCCTGCGCGGCCGCATGCTGGCCTGTGGCGACCTGCGCCCGGGCCAGGCCCTGCAGCAACGCTGGATCGGAGGCAAACGGCCCGTTGGCGGCGGCCTGATAGTGTTCCAGCGCCTCCGAGGCGTTGCCGGCATCGAGCAATGCCGCGCCCAGGCGCATGCGGTGATCGACCGTTGGCGCGCGATCAAACGCGTCGCGCGCCTCGCGCACGGCACGGTTCGGATCGACGATCTGCTTGATGGCGCGGGTGGCCGCCCGCGCGCCGCGCGTCTGGCGCAGGCTGGGCAGGTAGACCGCGAAGAAATACACCACGCTGCCCAGGCCGGGGAAGATAAACAGCAGCAGGAGCCAGTACATGTTCTGGTGGCTGCGCACCGCATGGATCGCGAAGAAGATCGCGACGATCACGTGCAGGCCGATGCCGCCGATGCCGAAAGAGGACATATGCAATGAACCCGGAAAAATGCCGCCGGCTCCACCGGAGCCGGTCATGGCCGCGATTGTGACAGAAGCCGGTAAGACCGCCCCCGTCGCCCTAAAGTTTTCCGGGACGGTGCCGATGAAGGGGTACGCTCTCCCGTCGATCGGATTTACGCATGACATCCCTCAGCAGCGTTACCCCCCAGATCATCACGCCCAGTGACGTCACCGTAACCAGGGCCAACCGCTTCACCCAGCCCGCTGATGCCGAAACCCAGGTAACCGACAGCAAGGCAGGCGACAGCCAGGGGAGCGTCACGGGCCCGGCTTCGGGCTCGGCCCGCGCCAGCGGCTCGATCACCGGCCCGTCCGGCCTCGGCCGTGCAGGCAAGGCCGGCGGCACAGGCGCCACCGACAGCAGCAGCGAAGACAGCGAATCGGCCGTCATCAAGGCCCTGAAACAGCAGATCGAGGCGCTGCAGAAGCAGCTCGCCGCCCAGATGCAGCAACTGCAGGCGGCACAGAACAGCAACGCTGACGACAGCGCCAAGGCCAGCACCGTGGCGGCGCTGCAAGCCGGCGTGACGGCGACGTCCGCCGCCCTGCAGGAGGCTGTTGCCAAGCTGGCCGAAGCGATTCAGGAAGCCGGCGGCAGCACCTCGGGCAATATCGTCGACACAACGGCCTGACTTGCCTCGCGGCTGCGGCCATTGTATTGAGACATACCGCGGAGACATACCGCGGATACATACCGCGATACCCGCCTGACCGGCCTGCCCAGGCCAGCCGGGCGCGCCGCACCACCTGCCCCGCCCGCCTGAACAGACGGGCCGGAACCCGATGCGGCCAGTGCCTAGCGCCGCGTCTTCTGCGACCCGGGCATCTGGCCCGAGTCCGCCAGAGTCGACTCGATACGGCGAATTTCCTGCCGGAGCTTTTCAAGCTGGGTGCGCGCGGCGCGGTTATCGACTTCGGCGGCCTGCACTTCCATGCGGGATGCCTGCCGGGTCTCCGTCAGGCGCTGGCGCTGCGCCTGGATCACGCTCAAATCATTGCTGAGGGCACTGGCCCGCGCTTCCGCGTCTTGAATCGCACGATCATATTGGCGCTGCTGCGTGGCCAGCAATTGCCGCCGGATCTCATCGTCAGCCATGGCTGCGCTTTGCTTGCTGGCCGTACGGTAAGCCGACTCGGCCGCCGCCAACGAATGAAAGCGCGATACGTTCCAGAGCTTGTTCTGGTAAGAGAGCCCGACGTAGCAAAGCACCTGGTCATCGGCAAGCATCAGGGTCGCGCCGTAGTCGCCATTGACGCTCGCGCGCAATTCACGGACGGACTTGTCTCGCATACGCTGCTGCAGTTCAGCGACGAGGCTCGTCGAAGATGGCTCGGCCGGCGTACCGGACTCGACCGAAGTGTCGACGGCGGGCGCCGGATTGGCTTGCGCGAAAACAGCGGACGCGCCCATCGACAACTGCATCGCAATGACGCAGGCGAACAACCGGGGATGGCAAAATTTGTCAAACATGCTTTTTAGTATGTAGTGGCAGTTTGTTTGGCAAGGCAGCCAGACTGCAACAACACGGCTGCAGGAGGACGGACATCAACAACATGGCTGAAAGCAGCTGGTTCTTGATCCCGGCTCTCCACCATGGAGCGTCGGTGATCTGGGATTACGGCTACTTCCGGAAAAACTTGACCCCTGATCTTGATGCAGCCGCACAGGATAATCCATGCCGCAGGTCTTGCCGAGAATATCGCCCATCAACGACCAGAACCGGTTGTTATTTTGTCTAATTTGACACCACCAGGCAGTTGGCCGCGCAGATGCAGCCGTTGCAGGCGGCGCAGAACAGTGGCGCGGATGACAGCGCCAAGGCTGGCACCGTGGCCGGCCTGCAAGCCGAGGTCACCGCCACGCTGGCGGCCCTGACTCGACGGCCTGAGCGGCACTCCCCTCCCCCGAGACGCCCTTTGAGCCGGCTGGACCTCCACTGGCCGGCGCGTATCTCCCCTCCCGCATCGCCTGCGCCCCGAACCATCGGATGTAACAGAGCTTGATCTTCATTTAACCAATGAGTTAAATGACCTCATGCCAAATACCGGCGACCCCCTCTCCACCATCTTTGCTGCCCTGGCCGACCCGACACGCCGCGCGATTCTTGCGCGGTTGTCCGAGGGCGACGCCCCGGTCAGCGAACTGGCGCGCCCGTTCGATATCTCCGCCCCGGCCATCTCCCGGCATCTGCGTGTGCTGGCCGACGCAGGACTGATCGAGCGGGAAGTCAACGCACGCTGGCGTATCTGCCATTTGCGCCCTGGCGCATTGCGCGATGCGCATGGCTGGCTGGAGACCTATCGCCGGCTTTGGGATGGCAATCTCGACCGGCTGGTGGCCTTTGTCGAGCAGACGCAAAGCGAGCCCGCTGTCACCCATCGGAAAAAGGGGATCAAGTCATGACCGAAGCTGCAACGTTTCATCTGGAGATGACCCGCCAGATCCGCGCGCCGCGCGAGCGGGTGTTTGATGCATTTACCGACCAGGCCGCCCTGGCCGTCTGGCATTGCCCGCGTGGCATGCAGGTATTGGAAGCCAGCGCCGATGCGCGCGTGGGCGGCCGCTATCGACTTGTGATGGGCGCAAAGGACGGCGAGCAACACATCGTCGGTGGCGAGTATCAGAAGATCGATCGCGCTGACTTTCTGGCCTACACGTGGCAGTGGGAAGGGAGCGAGCCACCCGCCGGCGTGCGCACGCTCATCGAGATCACACTGACCGACAAGGATGGCGGCACGCACCTGCACATGCGTCATAGCGGCTTCCCCGACACCGCCACGCGCGATTCGCACGCCGGCGGCTGGCAATCGGTCTTCAACAACCTTAGTGACTATGTGGATGCCGAAGGCAGCGCCGGCACGCTGACCGTCTACGGCGATGCGCGCAGCACCTACGTTCGCACGGTGCGCCTGGCGCTCGAAGAGAAAGGCGTGGCCTACACGCTCAAGCCACTTGCGCCGCACAACGACGAACTGCTGGCCCACAACCCTTTTGGCCGCATTCCGGCATTCGCCGACGGTCCGATCGAATTCTACGAAACGCGCGCCATCCTGAGCTATATCAACGACGTCTTTGGCGGCCCAAACCTGATTCCGCAAACCGGCCCCACTGCGCGCGCACGCTGCGAGCAGTGGATCAGCCTGATCAACTGCCACGGCTACGATGCGATGGTGCGCCGCTACGTGCTGCACTACGTGTTCCCGAAGGGCCAGGACGGCCAGCCTGATCGCGCCACCATCGAGGCGGCCCTGCCCGAGATCGCGAGGCAGCTCGATGCATTGGAGCAGGCATACGGCGGGCGCGATTTCCTGGTCGGGAATACGTTGTCGATGGCCGACCTGTTCTTCGCCCCGATCGTCGAGTATCTGGCGCGATTCCCGGAAAGCGCGGCGATGCTGGAAACGCGGACGAACATCCGGCGTGGTCACGCAGTCATGCGTGCGCGGCCAAGCTACGCAGCCACGCAGCCGGATTTCGGCTAATCAGTCGAGCCAGGTCGGAGCGGCCGGGGCGCTCCGACGCACGCGAGGGAACGTGAAGGGCTATACCAGACGCGGCTTTTCAGACAGCCACGTCTGCAATGTCTGCCAGGCGCGCAGCTTTTCCGCGTATGACAATGTGTAGGCAGGGCTGCTGGAGGGAAGCATGACGATCCGATGCCGATCCGCATGATGCGCGAGCGCTTTCTTGCCGATACGCGCCGCCGTGCCACCATTGAACGCGATGACCTCGAGACCGGGCAACGCAGATCAGCCAAGTCCCTCCATCGCCGCGCGCAGCTCCCCGGCAAATCGGGAGTCTTCGCCATGGGTTATCACGAGTTGCCGCGTGGCCCGCGTCATGGCCACATAGAGCAACCGGGCCTCGTCCTCCGGAGATTCTTCCTTCTTGTGAGGCATGCCAGTGCCTGGAATGCACACCAGCGGGAATTCCAACCCCTTGCTGCTGTGCATGGTTACCACCTTGACACTGTCATCGCCGGGCGTAAAGCGCTTGCTCTCCTGTGGGCACTCGAATGGAATACCTTGTCGCGCCAACACATTGGTGATTTGACTAGCCATATCCCAATAGCGATACAACACGGCCATTTGCGACCACGGCGTCCCAGTCCTATTCTCATCTCGCAGGATCTGGGCAATACGTTCCACCTCGGCACTGAACGTAGGCAGCTCAAGCAAGAGGGGCTTGGGACCTCGCCTTCCGGCCCCTATGGGAAGCACGGTGGGCGCCTCATCCTCCCCAACATCACGTGAATTCAATAGTTCGCCAGCAACGGAACGCGCGACAAACAGAATCTCCTGCGTGTTTCGGTAGTTCAGCTTGAGAATGGTGGTACGACCCGATGCCTTGATACCAACGCTCGCGAAGCTGAATTTCCGTTTAGCCGTACCGCCATAGATCGACTGCGCATCGTCATACATGACAAGCAGAGAATTGCTCTCCGGGTTGACCATTTGCACGACCAGCTTGAACCACTCCGGCCGAAAATCGTGACCCTCATCGATCAGTACGGCGTCATACTGACCGGATGGGATCAGCTTCCGATCAACGCCATGGATGACGCGCTCCACCATCGACTCGAACAATGCGTCCGTCGGCGGACCCTTGGGTCGCTCAATATGAAAGGCATCGAGCTGGCGCGAACACCACGCATGAAAATTGTGAACGTGAACCTTGTCGCCGATACCCTTTTCATCCATGGAAGCCGCCAGCTTGGCGGCAAGCGTCTTGTTGTAACAGAGCACCAGCACCGGCCGCGTTACGATCTTCGCCAAGTGCTCTGCACGATAGCCAAGAATCAGCGTCTTACCTGACCCGGCCACGCCATGGATAACGCGATGCCCTTCCCCCAAACTGCGCGCCAACTGCTCCTGCTGCAAATCCATGACGCGCAAAATGTCGGGAATATCCTGCGGCCCGGCGTCATCCTCGGCAAACAACGCCCGCTGTTCGGGCAGCCGAACCTGCGGAAACAGGTGCCAGCGAATCCTGTCGATCTGAGGAAGCGAAAGTTTGTGCGCAAACTTGATGGGAAACATGTCCCACAAACGTTGCTGGAACACTTCGGCTTCCACTTTCGGGTACATCTCGTCCTGACAGATAACAAGGTGCGGCGGGATGACATCGCCGAGATTGGTTCTATCGAAATCGCCACGCGAGATATTGGACAGTACGACACCATGGCCATATGGGAAGAATGGCTTCCCCCTTAATGAGCCGGAAGGCCAGACCAGTTGCGGATCCCGCTGCAGCAGATTGGTGACGTAGAACATGAACTGCCGCGCCTGCTCGAGCGGATTCATCGTCGCGACCAAGCCTTGGCTGGTCAGTAGGGTAACTGCACGCTGATCGATCTCGCGAATGTTGTCGAGCTTCCAATCCTTGACCTCCAGCACTAGCAACCCACGACTTGGATGAAACACGATGAAATCCGGATTTCGTGTCTTCTCGCCCAGCGTGACGTCATACCAGCAGACGTAGTCGTCTTCCAGCTTGGCCTCGAGCCTTTCGGCGAAGCGCTTTTCGCCACCGGTCATGCGCGAGGTGACCGAACCGAGGGAAGGAATCAGCGTTGCCATTATCTTCTTCTTATTCGCTATATAGCTATTGAGTTACTCTACCGGAATACTCTTCCGTGACCCGATGCAATCCGTATGGCCGAGAGAGTAGTCAACCCTCACATCGGACAATATCAAGAGAACCGGTATCTCATGTCAAGAGCCAAAACAACTTTCGAAGAATCCATCAAGGACGCCGACGAACTGCTGCGACATTTTGATAACCTGAATTCCAACCCGCCGCCGCCAAATGCCGAGGTTCTTAAACGTGCTGGGCTCATCATGGCAATGACAGCGTGGGAAACCTATGTCGAGGATCGCGTTCAGGAGGGTGTTACGGATTGGCTGCGCCCGGTCGAAGGCAGTCCGTTGGCGAAATTTGTTTCCGAACGGCTACAGGATGAACTCAAACGGTTTCACAATCCATCGACAGACAAGACGCGCAAGCTCTTTCTCGATTATCTAGGCAAAGACGTCACTGCGCATTGGACGTGGAATAACACTGATGCCGCAAAGGCCAAACAGACGCTGGATGACTGGATTCGGCGGCGAGGAGATGCCGTGCATCGATCTCGCACTGTCTCGGCGGGTCCTGCAGTTGCACACCTGATAAGGCGCGACGAACTAGAAAAGGCGATTCGCTTTCTTCGCGGTCTGGTGGACGCGACGGACAAAGCGCTCGATATGCGCTGATACGCACGTATCAGCCAATCCCGTGCATATGCGTCCGCAATGCCTGCCATGCGCGCAACTTTTCCGGATAGGCCAATGTATGGGCCGGGCTGCTGGATGGGAGTCTAACGATGCGGTACTGGCCGCAGTCGTGTTTCACAAGAACCTTCGAACCAATCCGCTCAGCTGTACCGCCATTGAACGCAATCACCGCGAGCTGTGGTAGCGATTGGATCAGGCCGATGAGATCGTTCCCTGCGTGATCACGGATGTTGCTGTCCAGGCTGCCTTCGCGTTTCGCTTCGGCGACGACATCCCATAAACCAATGTTGTAGGCCAGCAGCGTTTGCAGTCGTTCGGCATATTCCATTCCGACGAGATCCCCGCCGACAACATCGCCAACCAACCGCCAGAACTGGTTCTGCTTGTGCGCGTAATACTGGCTTTGCGCGAGCGAGACCTCGCCCGGCAGGCTGCCGAGCACGAGCACGCGGGTGTGGGCATCGACGACCGGAGGAAAGCAGCGTTTGGTGGTCATTGCCGGGGCCTCATGACGGCAAAACGGGGCGGCCGTCGCCGGCCACCCCGCCCTGCCTGCGCGTCACGCCGTCAGGCCAGCAGACGGTTGACACGCTGCACATAGGCCGCCGGGTCCTCGAGCATGCCGCCTTCGGCCAGCAGGGCCTGGTCGAACAGCACGCGCACGCGGTCGCCAAACGCGTCGCCGTCCGGCACGTCGCGCAGCTTTTTCACCAGCGCGTGCTCCGGATTCAGCTCCAGGATCGGCTGGGCGTCCGGCGCCTTCTGGCCGGCCTGCTTCAGCAGGCGCTGCAGGTAGCCGCTCATGTCGCCGTCATCGGACACCAGGCACGACGCCGATTCCGTCAGGCGCAGCGTCACGCGCACGTCCTTGGCCTTGCCTTCCAGCACGGCCTTGGCGCGGTCGACCACTTCCTTCCAGTCGGTTTCGGCCTTTTCCTGCTCGGCCTTCTCGGCTTCATCGGCCAGGCTGCCCAGGTCCAGGTCACCACGCGCCACGGAGACCAGCTCCTTGCCATCGAACTCGCGCAGGTAGGACAGCATCCATTCGTCCACGCGCTCCGTGAGCAGCAGCACTTCGATGCCCTTCTTGCGGAATACTTCCAGGTGCGGGCTCGATTTCGCCGCGGCCCAGGTGTCGGCCGTGACGTAGTAGATCTTGTCCTGCCCTTCCTTCATGCGGCCCACGTACGCCGCCATCGAGACCGATTGCCCGGCCGTGTCGTCTTGCGTCGACGCAAAGCGCAGCAGCTTCGCGATGCGTTCGGCATTGGCCTGATCCTCGCCCAGTCCTTCCTTGAGCACCTGGCCGAACTGCTCCCAGAAGGTCGCGTACTTGGTGCGGTCGGCTTCGTCCTCGCTGTCAGCCAGCGATTCCAGCATCGACAGCACGCGCTTGGCGCAGCCCTCGCGAATCGCACGCACGTCACGGCTTTCCTGCAGCAGTTCGCGCGACACGTTCAGCGGCAGGTCCGCCGAGTCCACCACGCCCTTGACCCAGCGCAGGTACGACGGCAGCAGTTGATCCGCATCGTCCATGATGAACACGCGCTTCACGTACAGCTTCAGGCCGGCCTTGTGATTGCGGTCCCAGAGGTCGAACGGCGCGCGCGCCGGGATGTACAGCAGCTGGGTATATTCGCTGCGGCCTTCCACGCGGTTGTGGGTCCAGGCCAGCGGCGCCTCGTGATCGTGGGCGATGTGCTGGTAGAACGCCTGGTACTGCTCGTCGGTGATATCGGATTTGCCACGCGTCCACAGGGCGCTGGCCTGGTTCACGCTTTCCCACTCGCCGGTGCGCTTGTGCGCGCTGGCCTCGGCATCCCACTCTTCCTTGGGCATGCGGATCGGCAGCGAGATATGGTCCGAGTACTTCTGGATGATGTGGCGCAGGCGGTAAGCCGACAGAAAATCGTCCTCGCCCTCGCGCAGGTGCAGCGTGATGGTGCTGCCGCGCTCGGTGCGGGTGATGGCATCCACGGAGAACTCGCCGTCGCCGGCGCTTTCCCAGCGCACCGCCTCGTCGGCGGGGAGGCCCGCGCGGCGGGTTTCCACGGTGACCTTGTCGGCAACGATAAAGGCCGAGTAGAAGCCCACGCCAAACTGGCCGATCAGCGCCGCATCCTTCTGCTGGTCACCGGACAGTTGCTGGAAGAATTCCTTGGTGCCCGACCGGGCGATGGTGCCGAGGTTGCGGATCGCCTCGTCACGGCTCATGCCGATGCCGTTGTCGGTGATCTTCAGCGTGCGGGTGGCGGCATCCGCTTCGATCCGGATGGCCAGGTCGGCGTCGTTCTCGAGCAGCGCGGGGTTCGCGATCGCCTCGAAGCGCAGCTTGTCGGTGGCGTCCGAAGCATTCGAAACCAGCTCGCGCAGGAAAATTTCCTTGTTGCTGTACAGCGAGTGGATCATCAGGTGCAGCAGTTGCTTCACTTCCGCCTGGAAGCTCATCGTCTCGTGCGGTGCGGTCATGGTTCTCCTCTTGAAAACAGGCAAACGGAACATGCCCGGCCCGTGGGTCCGGGCCGGCGTCGATGGGGCAGCAAATCGGGACTGGCAGGCGGTTTTTCAAGCCCCCGGGGCGGCTGACTGGCCCGACAGGCGATCCATCTGCCCGGCCAGGAAGCGCAGCATGCCGGGGTCGCTGCTGCTGGCGATGTTGAAGCGCGTCCAGCTCGACGGCATCTGCGACGGCGAGAACAGGCTGCCCGGCGCGAACAGGTAGCCTTCCTCATGCCCCGCCGTGGCGATGGCGTTGGTATCCACGCCCGTATCCGCCCACAGGTACATGCCGGCATGCTGGCCGGGGAACATGCGCAAACCCAGCCGTTCCAGCCGGTGGCGCGTCTCGTCGCGGGCGCGGTCCAGCCGCGCGCGCACCCGCTCCACGTGCTTGCGGTAGTGCCCTTCGGTCAGCACCTTGTAGACCACGCGTTCGTTGATCTCCGGAGTTGCCATGCCGGTCACCAGCTTGCTGTCGGTCAGCGTCACGGCCAGGTCCGGGCTGGCGGCGATGAACCCGACCCGCAGGTTGGCGGCCAGCGTCTTGGAGAAGCTGCCCAGGTAGATCACGCGCCTCAGCTGGTCCAGGCTGGCCAGCCGCGTGGCGGAGTGGCCGGGCGGGCACAGGTCGCAATAGATGTCGTCTTCGATGATCAGGAAGTCGTACTGCTCGGCCAGCTGCAGCAGCCGATGCGCGCGCGCCGCGGAGAGCGAGGTGCCGGTCGGGTTGTGCAGCACGGAATTGACGACGAAGAACCTGGGCCGGTGGGCCTGGACAATCCGCTCCAGCGCCTCCAGGTCCGGGCCGTCCGCCGTGTAGGGCACGCCGATCACGTTGGCGCCCTGCGTCGCAAAGCGGGCAAACATCACGAACCAGGCCGGATCGCCGACCAGCACGGTGTCGCCGGGATGGAGGAATTCCCGGGCGATCAGGTCCAGTGCCTGGGTGATGCCGGACGTCATCACGATCTGATCCGGCGTGACGCCGATCTCCAGCTCCTCCAGGCGCGTCCGCAACTGCTGCCGCAGCGGCAGGAAGCCTTGCGGCGTGCCGCTGGCGAGGAAGTGGTTGCCCGGCTGGCGGCCCAGGCTGCGCAGCGCACCGGAAACCAGCTCGCCGTCGAGCCATTCATTGGGCAGGAAGCCCCAGCCCGGCGCCTTGTGGCTTTCCGCCGAGTGGAACATGCTGCGCAGCAGCCAGGTGACGTCGATATTGCGGATGGCATTCGAGGGCGGCGGGACGACCGCGGCGGAATGACTGACGCGCTCGCGCACATAAAAACCCGAGCCGCGCCGGGATTCCAGGTAGCCCAGCGCCACCAGCCGCTCGTAGGCCTCCACCACGGTGAAGCGCGAAATCCCCTTCTCCGTGGCCAGTTGCCGGATCGATGGCATGCGCATTCCGGCGCGGAACACGCGCTCGTCGATCCGCAATCGCGCCCATTCGGTCAGTTGCTCGACCAGCGTCATCTGGGCGGACGGGATGGGGTCCGGCAGCCGCTCATGACCCGCCGCCGGCATCACCAGCCGCAATGCGCGTGTGCCGCCCACCGCACTGGCGTCGCCTCCGCTATTCTTGCGAGCTGGCGTCTTGGACGGGTTTCCGTCCTCCTGGCTCCCTTCCATGTGCTGCTCCCGAAACTGTACTGAATACGATCCGCTGAACTGTATCGGTACTGTACCGCCAACCTTGACTACCATCAACCGACGATGAAGCTAGCCATTGACCACCTCGTGATTGCCGCGCCCGACCTGGATTCAGGGGTCGACTACGTGGCCGGCGTGCTCGGTGTCGCCCCGCAAAGCGGCGGCGCGCACCCGGGCATGGGCACGCACAACCGCGTAATGGGCCTGTTTGGCGGCCTGTACCTGGAAGTCATGGCGATCGACCCGTCGGCGCCAGCGCCCGACCGGCCGCGCTGGTTCGGGCTGGACAGCGACCTGATACAGCAGCGCCTGCGCGACGGCCCGTTCCTGGCACACTGGGCGGCCCGCGTGGAGCGCCCCGCCGACCTGTCGCGCTGGCAGGCGCAATACCCGGACCGCATCGCCCCGGCCATCCCGATGACGCGCGGCGACCTGCACTGGCGGCTGACAGTGCCCGAGGACGGCAGCCTGCCCGCGTGGCGGGGTGAAGGAGCCAGTGCCGGCGACGGCCTGTTCCCCACGCTGATCCAGTGGGATGTGGCCAATCACCCGGCGATCAGCCTGCCGCGCCAGGACATGGCGCTGCGCAGGCTGCGCGGGCGGCACCCGCATGCGGAACTGCTGCGGCAGGGGCTGGCCTGGCTGGGCGCCGACCACCTGATCGAGATCGAACAGGCCGATGGCGCGCCTGGGCTCGCCGCCGAGATCGAAACGCCGACGGGCATCAAGACCCTGGGCTGAATCCCCGATACGACAACACAACAACAAGCCCCACACACCGAAGGAGCCCCCGCGATGTCCGCCACGACTCACAAGCGTTTCGACGACGACGCCTACCTCGACCACTGCAGCGCCACGGTCGTGGCCGTGAGCGAAGCCGGCATCGAGCTGGACCAGACCGTCTGCTACGCGCGCAGCGGCGGCCAGGCGGGAGACACCGGCACGCTGACCCTGGCCGATGGCCGCATGATCGTGCTGACCGACACGGTCTATGGCGACGACCGCACGCGCATCCTGCATGTGCCCGCCCCGGATGCCCCGGCCGTGCAGGCCGGCGATCGCGTGGAGGTGAAGATCGACTGGGCGCGCCGCCACAAGCTGATGCGGCTGCACACCTGCCTGCACCTGCTCGGGTCCCTGATCCCGGTGCCGGTGACGGGCTGCAGCATCTCGCCGGACTCGGCCCGCATCGACTTCGACTTGCCCGAATCCACACTCGAAAAATCCGAACTGACCGCACAACTGAACGCGCTGATCGGCGCGAAGACCGATGTGCGGATCGACCGCATCACGCCCGAACAACTGGCGGCCCAGCCGGACCTCGTGCGCACCGTGGGCGCGGCGCCGCCGGCCGGCACTTCGACCATCCGCATCATCGAGATCCCCGGCGTGGACCGCCAGCCCTGCGGCGGCACCCATGTGGCCAACACGGGCGAGATCGGCCCCGTGACCGTGACCAAGATCGAAAAGAAAAGCCGCACCAACCGGCGCGTGGTCGTCAACTTCGCCTGAGGCGGCACCGTCATGGATAGCACCTGGCTGACGGGCCTGTCGATGGCCCAGTTCCTCGCGTTGGTGACGCTGCTCGCCGTCGGCGCCTTCACGCCCGGCCCCAACACCACCATCGCCGCCGTGACCGGCGCCAACTTCGGCCTGCGCGCCACCCTGCCGCATTGCGTCGGCGTGGCGTTCGGCTTTGCCAGCATCGTGGCCCTGTGCGCCTCGGGCGTGGGCGCGCTGATCCTGGCCAGCCCGGTGCTGGCCACGGTGATCCACGTGATTGGCGTGGCCTACCTGCTGTGGCTGGCGTGGAAGATCGCGCGCAGCACGTCCCTCGCGGAAAAGACCGTGCTCAAGCCGATGAACGTCTGGCAGTCGGTCGCGCTGCAGTACGCCAATATCAAGGCGTGGATGCTGGCGCTGGCCGTGGCGGCGTCCTACATGGCCGGCGCGCCTTCGCCCGCTCAGCGTATCGCGCTGGTCAGCGCCGTGTTTGCGCTGTTCGGCTTCTGCAGCAACGGCGCCTATGGCGTGCTGGGCGCATCGCTGCGCCAGTGGCTGGCGCACGGCAATCGCGTGCGCTGGTTCAACGGCGCGATGGGCCTGGCGCTGGCGCTGACGGCGGCATGGATCGCCGTGGCTGGCCAGCCGCATTGATGTTCCGGAATTGATAATGACCTCCCGCAATCCTTCCTCCCCACCGTCCGGCGGCATGCTGCTGGGCTTTATCGGCGTGGCGATCTTCAGCCAGACGCTGCCCTTCACGCGGATGGCCGTGGCGGAGCTCGACCCCATCTTCGTCGCGCTGGCCCGCGCGGTGATCGCGGCGATCCTGGCGATCGTGCTGCTGGCCGCACGCGGCGCGCTGGCCGCGCATCGGCGGCCGCGCGGCGGCCAATGGTGGCGCCTTGCCGTGACCGCGCTCGGCGTGGTGGTGGGATTTCCGCTGTTTTCCTCGCTGGCCATGCGCGAGGTGCCGGCCGGGCATGGCGCCATCGTGATCGGCCTGTTGCCACTGGCCACGGCCGTGTTCGCGGCGTGGTTCGGCAACGAGCGCCCCTCCGCGGCGTTCTGGCTGTCGGCGATGGCCGGCAGCGCGCTGGTGGTCGGCTTTGCCCTCTGGCAAGGCGCTGGCGGCCTGCAGCATGCGGACTGGTTCCTCTTCCTGGCCGTGGTGCTCGGCGCGCTGGGCTACGCCGAAGGCGGCAAGCTGTCGCGCGAGCTCGGTGGACTGGAAACCATCAGCTGGGCGCTGGTGGCCTCGCTGCCGGTGCTGGCGCCCGTGGTGGGTTGGCTGGCCTGGATGCACGCCCCCGCCATTGCCGCGGCCTCCCCGCGCGCGTGGCTCGGCATGGCCTATGTTTCGGTCTTCTCGATGTTCATCGGCTTCCTGTTCTGGTACGCCGGGCTCGCAAAAGGCGGCGTGGCACGCGTAGGCCAGATACAATTGCTGCAGCCGTTCCTCACGCTGGCGGGCGGCGCCCTGATCCTGGCCGAGCCGCTCGACGCCCCCACCCTCGCTTTCGCAGTGGCGGTGATCGCCATCGTGGCCCTTGGCCGGCGCGCCGCCGTGCGCAACACCGCACCCGCCACGCCACCGGCCGCCGCCGGAGAGACGCCCCCCATCGTTCCAGGACGAATTCACTGACAGGAGAAACGCATGTCCGTCTACGACACCCTTGCCCGCCTCGGCGTGGAACTGCCCACCGCCAATGCCCCCGCCGCCGCCTATGTGATGGCGGCCACCACCGGCAACACCGTCTTCCTGTCGGGCCACATCGCCCGCAAGGACGGCAAGCCCTGGGCCGGCAAGCTCGGCAAGGACATTGACACGGAAACCGGCAAGGCCGCCGCCCGCGGCATCGCCATCGACCTGCTGGCCACGCTGCACGCCCATATCGGCGACCTGAACCGCGTCAAGCGCATCGTCAAGGTGATGAGCCTGGTGAACTCCACGTTCGAATTCACCGAGCAGCACCTGGTGACCAACGGCGCGTCCGAGTTCCTGGTCGAAGTGTTCGGCGACAAGGGCCGTCACGCCCGCAGCGCGTTTGGCGTGGCGCAGATCCCGATGGGCGCCTGCGTCGAAATCGAAATAATCGTGGAAATCGCCTGAGTCGATTCGACCGGGACATTCCGATGCGCATCGACAACCTGCCCTTTGGCACCACCGACTGGTCCGACGTCGCCCCCACCCGGCATCCCGGGGAGACCGGCGAAGCGCTCTGGCGCACGCGCCAGTTTGGCGACATCCGCGTACGCATGGTCGAATACACGGCCGGCTACCTGGCGGACCATTGGTGTACCAAGGGGCATATCCTGTTCGTCCTTGACGGCGAACTCCATACCGAACTGGAAGACGGCCGCCAGTTCGTGCTCCGCGCGGGCACGAGCTACCAGGTCGCCGACCATGCCGAGCCGCACCGTTCCTCCACACCGACCGGTGCGCGGCTGTTCATCGTTGACTGAGCAGCACAACGACTCAACTCCCACAAGAGACAAATCATGAAATGGGCCATCTCCCGCCGGGCGCAGCAACTGACCAGCTCGGCCATCCGCGAAATCCTGAAAGTCACCGAGCGTCCGGAAGTCATTTCGTTCGCCGGCGGCCTGCCCTCGCCGGCGTCGTTCCCGGTAGCGGCGATGGAAGCGGCAGTGGCCCGCGTATTTGCCGATAACCCCCAGGGCGCGCTGCAGTACGCCGCCACCGAGGGTTACCTGCCGCTGCGCGAATTCGTCGCCAAACGCTACAACGTGGGCGTCGAGCGTGTGCTGATCACCACCGGCTCCCAGCAGGCGCTGGATCTGATCGCCAAGGTGATGATCGATCCGGGCAGCCCGGTGCTGGTGGAAACGCCGAGCTACCTGGGCGCGCTGCAGGCGTTCTCGCTGTTCGAACCCGAGTTCGTGTCGATCCCGACCGATGAACGCGGCCTGATCCCGGAAGCCCTGACGCCCGAGCTGACCGCCGGCGCGCGCTTCCTGTACGCGCTGCCGAACTTCCAGAACCCGACCGGCCGTCGCCTGCCGCTGGAGCGCCGCCAGGCGCTGGTCAAGCGCGCGCAGGAACTGGGCGTGCTGCTGGTGGAAGACGATCCGTACGGCGAACTGAGCTACACCGGCGACCAGTTGCCGTCGCTGCTGTCGATGAATCCGGACGGCGTGATCTACATGGGATCGTTCTCCAAGATCCTGGCGCCGGGCCTGCGCCTGGGCTTCGTGATCGCCCCGCCCGAATTGCACTTCAAGCTGTGCCAGGCCAAGCAGGCGTCCGACCTGCACACGCCGAGCTTCACCCAGCGCCTGGCGTACGAGACCGTGCGCGACGGCCTGCTGGAGCGCCACATCCCGAGCATCCGCGAGCTCTACGGCAAGCAGTGCACCGTGATGCTGGACGCCCTCAAGCGCCATATGCCGGCCGGCGTGAGCTGGAACCAGCCGGAGGGCGGCATGTTCATCTGGGTGGAGCTGCCGGAAGGTCTGGACAGCATGAAGATCCTGGAAGAGGCCGTGCGCCGCAACGTGGCCTACGTGCCGGGCGCCCCGTTCTATGCGGGCAACCCGCGCACCAACACACTGCGCCTGGCGTTCGTGACGGTGTCGCCGGAGCGGATCGAACAGGGCGTGACGATCCTGGGCGAGGTGTTCCGCGAGGCCATCGCGAAAGCGGCGCCGCAGCCGCGCGCAGCCTGAGGAGCGACGACAGCCATGAAGCGTGATGAGCCGCAAAGCATGCTGCGCATCTGGGGCCGGCTGTCGTCGATCAACGTCCAGAAAGTGGTCTGGTGCGCGCGCGAGCTGCACCTGGACCACGAGCGGATCGACATCGGCAATTACCAGGGCGAGCTGGACACCGAAGCCTATGTCCGCCTGAACCCCAACCGCCAGATTCCCGTGATCGAGGATTTCCGCGATACGGACGTCGCCGGCGAGCCCTTCGTGCTGTGGGAATCCAACGCCATCGTGCGCTACCTGTGCGCGCGCTACGGCGAGGGCACGCTATGGCCTTCGGACGTCAAGGCGCGAGCCTCGGCGGATCGCTGGATGGACTGGCAGACCACGGCATTCAGTCCGGCGATGGTGCAGGCGTTCCTGCAATGCGTCCGCGTGCCGGCCGAACAGCGCGACGAGGCGGTGGTTGCCAAGTCCTGCGCGCGGACCGAGCCGCTGGCCGCGATGCTCGATGCAGCCCTGGCTGGCCGCGAGTTCATCGGCGGCGACCGCTTCACCATGGCCGACATCTCGCTGGCCTGCGCCGCGCATCGCTGGATGGGCACGCCGGTTACCCACGCGCCGCGCCCCCACCTGGAGCGCTGGCTGACGGAGATGCGGGCCCGCCCCGCCGCCACCGGCATCCTGATCCTGCCGCTGCGCTAAGAGGCGCCATGTGCCGCCACGGCGGCGCATGGTCTGCCCCAACGCATTCCCATCGCACCCCCTCGCATCCCCGGTTTTCCCCCTCTCCCGCACCACCCTCCCGCCCGCCTGCCATGTGGCGCAGGCGCGACTGTCTGCCTCGTCAGGGTTCTTTCGAACGCTCGTTTAAAGGAGTACCCTCGCCCGATAGCGTGAGGTGCACAAGCCTGCCCCCGAGCAAACCCTGATCCCTGAATCCGGCTCACGACGACGATGACCGGATTTAAGGCGGATCGCCCGGAACCGCTCCTTACAATCCCTTTTCTGTCCGTCCGCGCGGCGATCTCGCCGCTTGCCCGGACAACAGTAGTCCGGCAGTCCAGGCCCGTCAGAGGCACGGCTGCCGCATCAACCAGAGGAGGATTCAATCGTGTGGAGTCAAGTCTATGACCCGCTCGGCAATATGGCGCTGTCCACTATTGCCGCCGGGGTTCCGGTCGCCGTGCTGCTGGCAGCGCTGGCGTTCTTTCACATGCAGGCCCACCTGGCGGCCGGGCTGGCGCTGGTCGTCGGCATCGTCGTCGCCTCGTTCGTGTTCGGCATGCCGGCGGCCATGGCCGGCAAGGCGGCAGGGCTGGGCGTGGTCTCTGGCTTGTTCCCGATCGGCTGGATCGTTCTCAACATCATCTTCCTGCACCGGCTGACCACGATAAACGGGTCATTCAAGGTGCTGCAAAACTCGATCTCCGGCGTGACCGAAGACCGTCGCCTGCAGCTGCTGCTGGTGGCGTTCAGCTTCGGCGCGTTCTTCGAGGGCGCGGCCGGCTTCGGCACGCCGGTGGCCGTGACCGGTGCCATCCTGATCGGGCTGGGTTTCTCGCCGCTGGCCGCATCGGGCCTGGCGCTGATCGCCAACACCGCGCCCGTGGCCTTCGGCGCGCTGGGTGCGCCGATCATCGGCCTGTCCTCGGTGACCGGCATCGACCAGGTGCTGCTGTCCGCGATGATCGGCCGCCAGCTGCCGTTCTTCTCGGTGCTGGTGCCGTTCTGGCTGATCTGGGCGTTCGCGGGCTTCCGCGGCATGCTCGCCATCTGGCCCGCCATCCTGGTGGCCGGCGTCAGCTTTGCCGTTCCGCAGTTCCTCGTATCGAACTTCCACGGCCCGTGGCTGGTGGACGTGATCTCGGCCCTGATCTCGATGGGCTGCCTGACGGCCTTCCTGAAGATCTGGCACCCGAAGGAAATCTGGACCTCCACCCGCATCCTGGGCCGCCATGACGACTCCAAGGTCGATCATCCGGAAGCGCTCGAAGCCGACGCCCGCGCCAACGCCGCATCGGTGGGCATCTCGGTGGTCAAGGCCTGGATGCCGTGGGTGATCCTGACCGTCTTCGTGTTCGTCTGGGGCATCCCCGAGTTCAAGAAGTTCATGGACGCCATCTGGCAGTTCAAGTTTCCGATTCCGGGCCTCGACAAGGCCGTGATCAAGGGCCCGCCGGTGGTGCCGAAGGAAATCGCCGAAGGCGCCGTGTTCACGTTCAACGTGCTGTCGATGGCGGGCACCGGCATCTTCGTGTCGGCGATCGTGGGCGGCCTGCTGATGGGCTATTCGATCCCGCGCCTGATCAAGGAATACTTCGAGACCATCAAGCTCGTGCGTTTCTCCCTGCTGACGATCTGCGCGATGTTCGGCATCGGCTACCTGACCCGCTACTCGGGCCTGGATGCCACGCTGGGCCTGGCGTTTGCACAGACCGGCGTGTTCTACCCGCTGTTCGGCACCATGCTGGGCTGGCTGGGCGTGGCGCTGACCGGCTCCGACACGGCGTCGAACGTGCTGTTTGGCGGCCTGCAGAAGACCACGGCCGAACAGCTGGGTCTGTCGCCGATCCTGATGTCCGCGGCCAACAGCTCCGGTGGCGTGATGGGCAAGATGATCGACGCGCAGTCCATCGTCGTCGCATCCACCGCGACCAAGTGGTACGGCCACGAGGGCGAGATCCTGCGCTATGTGTTCTGGCACTCGATCGTGCTGGCCGTGCTGGTGGGCCTGTTCGTGACGCTGCAGGCCTATGTGCCGCCGTTCACGCACATGGTCATCCACTGACGCGCATCGCGGGCGACGGGGCGTTCGTTCCATCCCCCCCGCCTCGCAAGCCTCGCGCAAGCCCCGCCTCCCGGCGGGGCTTTTTCTTTGGGCCCTGCCCCGGCCTCCGCACGCGCGTATGATGACCGGTTCACTCCCACGGACGAGATGAGGGTCGCCGCATGCCGATTCGCCGCCTGGAAAGACTGATCGATCCCTTCCGCCGGATGCCCGATACGCAACCGCCAGGCAACGTCTGGCAGTTCTATGTGCATTTCCTGCGCGAGGTGCGGGGGGTGTTTGTCGCGCTGCTGGTGGTCGGCCTGATCGGCGCGCTGATCGAGGTGGCGCTGTTCAGCTTCCTCGGCCGGCTGGTGGATCTTGCGAGGGAAGCGCCGGACGGCAACTTCTTCGTCCGTCACCGCAACGAGTTGCTGTGGATGGCCTTCGTGGCGCTGATCCTGCGCCCGGTCTTCTTCGGCCTGCACGACATCCTGGTGCATCAGGTCATCAACCCGAGCCTGGCCAATCTGATCCGCTGGCAGAACCATCGCTACGTGCTCAAGCAAAGCCTGTCGTTCTTCCAGAACGACTTCGCGGGCCGCATCGCGCAACGGATCATGCAGACGGGTTTCTCGCTGCGCGACTCGGCGGTGCAGGCCGTGGACGCCCTGTGGCACGTCATCATCTATGCCGTCAGCTCGCTGATCTTGTTTGCCGAGGCAGACTGGCGCCTGATGATCCCGCTGCTGCTGTGGATCGCGGGCTATATCGCCGCCCTCGCCTGGTTCACACCCCGCGTGAAGGAACGCTCGGTGGTCGCCACCGATGCGCGGTCCCGCCTGATGGGCCGGATCGTCGACGGCTACACCAATATCACCACGCTCAAGCTCTTCGCCCATACGCAGCAGGAGGAAAGCTACGCGCGCGATGCCATGGCCGAGCAGACCGACAAGGTGCGGCTGGCCGGCCGCATGGTCAGCGCGATGGACGTCACGATCACCACCATGAACGGCGCGTTGATTGCCGGCACCACCGGGCTGGCGCTCTGGCTATGGAACCAGGGCCTGGTGTCCACGGGTGCCATTGCGCTGACGACCGGGCTGGTGATTCGCATCAACAACATGTCCGGCTGGATCATGTGGGTGGTCAACGGCATCTTCGAAAACGTCGGGCAAGTGCAGGACGGCATGAAGACCATCGCCGTGCCGCGCCACGTGGTGGACCGGCCCGATGCCAGGCCGCTGGAGATCGGGCGCGGCGAGGTGACGTTCGATAACGTGGGCTTCCACTATGGCAAGGGCGCCGGCGTCATCGAGAACGTGGGCCTCGTCGTGCGGCCCGGCGAAAAGATCGGGCTGGTGGGCCCTTCCGGCGCGGGCAAGTCAACGCTGGTCAACCTGCTGCTGCGGCTGTACGACGTGGAAACCGGCCGCATCCTGATCGACGGGCACGACGTGGCAGGCGTGACGCAGGAAAGCCTGCGCGCGCAGATCGGCATGGTCACGCAGGACACCTCGCTGCTGCACCGGTCGATCCGCGACAACCTGCTCTACGGCAAGCCGGACAGCACCGAGGCCGACCTGCATGAGGCGCTGCGGCGCGCGCGGGCCGATGACTTCATCGGCGAGCTGGCCGACTCGCACGGCAACAAGGGGCTCGATGCGCTGGTGGGCGAGCGCGGTGTCAAGCTGTCGGGCGGGCAGCGCCAACGCATCGCGATTGCGCGCGTGCTGCTCAAGGATGCGCCGATCCTGATCCTGGACGAAGCCACCTCGGCGCTGGACTCCGAGGTGGAGGCGGCGATTCAGGAAAGCCTGGAGGAGCTGATGCAGGGCAAGACGGTCATCGCCATCGCTCACCGGCTGTCGACGATCGCCCGCATGGACCGGCTGGTGGTGCTGGACGGCGGGCACATCGTCGAGACGGGTACGCACGCGGAACTGCTGGCGCGCGGCGGGCTGTATGCGCGGCTGTGGGCACATCAAACCGGCGGCTTCGTCGGTGTCGACTAGGAGGTCGTTTCAAAACGATTCTGGCGTCGTTGCGCGGCCTGGTCGTGCCACTCCGTACTGCCTGCGGCCGCGCGTCTAGCCAGAACCGCTTCGCTTCGTTTTGAAACAACCTCTAGAGCGCTATCGCGATCCCGGCGCCGATCAAACCAAACCGAGCAACCCAGCCCCCGCGCCCAGCGCCACCAGCGCCAGCGGATGCACCTTCGTCTTCAGCATCAGGCCGATCGTCACCAGCGTCACGGCCACGGCGGTCCAGCTATGGTCGACACTGCTGGCCAGCACCCAGCCGGTCGACATCAGCAAGCCAATCGTCAGTGCCGACAGCCCGCGCTTGATCAGCCCCGGCCACCGGGCATGGGGCGAGCGCCCCGCGAAATACTCGAACCCCAGCGCGATGAGGCTGGATGGGCCGCACATGCCGACCATCGACGCGAATGTCCCCGCCGCGCCAGCCACCTGCCAGCCGAACAACGCCACGAACAGGATGTTCGGCCCCGGCGAGGCCTGCGAGATCGCGTACAGCGCGGCAAACTGCGCATCGGTCATCCAGCCGTTGGCTTCCACCAGATAGCGATGCATATCGGGTATCACCGTCCCGCCGCCGCCGACGGCCAGCAGGGACAGCATGCTGAAATGCCCCAGCAGGCTGCGCAGGACCTCGGGCGAACTCATGCGCCCTCCTTGCGGCTGGCGCGATGTTCGAGGATCAGGGCCACCGGCACCAGCACCGCCATGACCGGCAGCAGCGGCCAGCGCATCAGGCCGATCAGCACAAAGGCGGCTACGCCGATGACGATGGCGCGCACGGAGCGCGGCTGACTCTGCGCCAGCTTGAAGCCGGTGGAGAGCACCAGCCCCGCGGACACGGCCGTCATGCCGGCGAGCATCTGCCGTACGGCGGTCACGTCCTGATACCGCAGGTACAACGCCATCGCGCAGAGCACGACGACCATCGGCACCAGCACCAGGCCGCAGAACGCGGCCACCGCGCCGCGCAGGCCGGCAAAGCGCAGGCCCAGCATGAGTGCGAGGTTGATGACGTTCGGGCCGGGCAGGACTTGCCCGAGGCTGAGGATTTCGACGAAGTCACGGTCATTGAGCCAGCGATTGCGCTCCACGACCGAGCGCCGGACGAACGGGAGCACACCGCCAAACCCTGACAGGCCCATGCGGGCGAATTCGAAGAACAAGGCGCGGGCGTTGGGTGGGGGAGCGAGTTCGGGCTCGGAGACTGCGGGCAGCGGCGTGGAGGACATGACGGGGCGATAAGAGGCGCCCGCGCAAATGGATGACACGCGGCGCGCGCGGGCTGCCGACATACTACGGCAAACCCGCCGCCGGGCACACGGCCGGGGTCATCACGAACACGCAAGAGGGGGTCATGCCATGTGAAAGCGGCGCGCCGGGATGCCCCGGACGCGCCGCTTTCCTTTCTGTGCGAGTGGTCGACGATCGGTCGACGATCGGTCGACGACCACTCGCCAACCCATCACCGACCGGTCATCAACCGATCGCTACGATGCCGGCGTCAGCCTGCCGGCTCCGTCGGTACCGGCTCGATCTTCACGTCCTTCAGCCGCGGTTCGATCTGCTTGCCCTTGCGTGCGCGCTTGCCCACGTACGGCAGCAGCGTCTTGCCTGCCAGCTTCTGCGGCGGCATCTTGCCGCCACGGACGCCGGTGCCGGAGATCAGCAGCCCCGGCGCACCCACGGCTACCGCCTGCGTCAGCGTCTCCTTCGGCTCCAGTTCCATCAGGATCACGCCTCGGCCACCGGCAGACAGCACCTTGACCTCGTCGATCCCGACCAGCAGCAGGCGGCCGTTGGCCGAGAAGCAGGCCACATGCGTGGCCTCGTCGCCGATCGGTGCCGGCGGCAGCGCCGTGTCGCCCTCGTCGAGCGTCAGGAACGACTTGCCACCCTTCTGGCGGCCCGTCATGTCGCCAACCTTGGTGACAAAGCCGTTGCCGCTCGCCGTGGCGATCAGCATGCGTTGCTCCGCTGCGCCCGCGAACGTGTTCGCAATCTGCGTGCCGGGTGCCAGGTCGATCAGCGTCGTCACCGGTACGCCGTCACCGCGGCCGCCCGGCAGGCCCGCCACCGGCACCGAGTACACGCGACCGTTGCTGCCGAATGCCAGCAGCGTGTCCACGGTGCGGCATTCGAACGTGCCATACAGGTTGTCGCCCGCCTTGAACGTGAACTGCTGCGACTCGTGCCCGTGGCCCTGGCGCGTGCGCACCCAGCCCTTGCCGGACACGATCACCGTCACCGGCTCGTCCACCACGCGCACCTCGGCGGCGGCGCGGCGTTCTTCCTGAATCAGCGTGCGGCGCGGGTCCTTGTCTTCCGGGCTGTACTGCCTGGCGTCCTGCTCGATCTCCTTGATGATGCGACGGCGCATCATCGTCTCGGACTTCAGCAGCACGTCCAGCTCGGCCTGCTCGTCGCGCAGCTTCGCCAGCTCCTGCTCGATCCGGATCGCCTCCAGCCGCGCCAGCTGGCGCAGCCGGATTTCCAGGATGTCCTCGGCCTGGCGGTCGGACAGGCGGAACGCCTCGATCAGCGCGGGCTTGGGCTCGTCGCTCTCGCGGATGATGCGGATCACCTCTTCGATGTTCAGCAGCACCAGCATCCGGCCTTCCAGGATGTGGATGCGGTCTTCCACCTTGGTCAGCTGGAAGCGCGTGCGCCGGGTCACCGTCTCGAAGCGGAAAGCAATCCACTCGCGCAGGATCTCCTGCAGGCCCTTCTGGCGCGGCCGGCCGTCGGTACCGATCATCACCAGGTTGATCGGCGCGCCGGATTCCAGGCTGGTGTGCGCCAGCAGCGTCTGGACGAATTCCTGCTGGCCGATGTTCTTGCTCTTGGGCTCGAACACCAGGCGCACCGGCGCATCCTTGCCCGACTCGTCGCGCACGGCGTCCAGCACGGCCAGCATCGTGGTCTTGAGCTGGGTCTGTTCCGGAGTCAGCGCCTTCTTGCCGGCGCGGATCTTCGGATTGGTGATCTCCTCGATCTCCTCCAGCACCTTCTGCGCGGACGTGCTCGGCGGCAGTTCCGTCACCACGATCTGCCACTGGCCCCGCGCCATCTCCTCCACGGTCCAGCGCGCGCGCACCTTCAGGCTGCCACGTCCGCCTTCGTAGATCTGGGCGATGTCGCTGGCCGGCGAAATGATCTGGCCGCCGCCCGGATAGTCCGGGCCGGGCATCAGCGCCAGCAGCTCGGCCAGCGAGATATTCGGATTGCGGATCATCGCCACGGTGGCCGCGGCGACTTCGCGCAGGTTGTGCGGCGGAATCTCCGTCGCCATGCCCACCGCGATGCCCGACGCGCCGTTCAGCAGCACGAACGGCAGGCGTGCCGGCAGCAGCTTCGGTTCTTCCTCCGATCCGTCATAGTTGGGCAGGAAGTCCACCGTGCCCTGCTCGATTTCATCGAGCAGCAGCCGCGAGATCGGCGTCAGGCGCGCTTCCGTGTAGCGCATGGCCGCCGCGCCGTCGCCGTCGCGCGAGCCAAAGTTGCCCTGGCCATCGATCAGCGGATAGCGCAGCGAAAAATCCTGCGCCAGACGCACCAGCGCGTCATACGCGGACTGGTCGCCGTGCGGGTGGAACTTGCCGAGCACCTCGCCGACCACGCGGGCGGACTTCACGGGCTTGGCATCGGCGCGCAGCCCCATGGCCTGCATGGCAAACAGGATGCGGCGCTGCACCGGCTTCTGGCCGTCGGCCACCTCCGGCAGGGCGCGGCCCTTGACCACGCTGACGGCGTAGTCCAGATAGGCCCGCTCCGCATAGCGCGCGAGCGTCAGCGAATCGGCCGGCTCTTCGGGTTGAAACGAAATGTCTGGTTGATCCATGGTTGGCAAGAATTCGGCATGCGGGGCGCAACTTGCGTCCCGGCGGCCGGGTAGCGTGGGTACCGCGACGAACGGGCGATCCGGTCAGCGTGGGATTCTAACGAACTGGGGCGATGGCAGGCAGTTTTGCGCGGCGGCCCCTCAGGGCATGTTGCGCCGGCCGCCAATCACCATCTTGACGCGCCCCGCCTCGTGGCTGGCGCGCACCACCGAAACGCCGGCGGGCTGGTAGATGCGGTAGAACTCCATGACGGTGCTGACATACTGCCGGGTCTCGGGGAAAGGCGGAATCTGGTTGTTGTAGCGCTGCACCGCGCCCTCGCCGGCGTTGTAGGCCGCCAGCACCAGTTCCAGGTTGTCGGGAAACAGCTCCATCAGCCAGCGCAGGTATCGCACGCCGACCGAGATGTTCAGGCGCGGATCGGCCAGCTTCTGCTCCACGGTACGGCGCTTGTCCGCGGCGATGCCGAAGCGCGCGCCCGTGTCCGGGATCACCTGCATGAGGCCGATGGCGCCCTTGGGCGACACCGCGCCGGGATTGAAGCCGCTCTCCACCGCCATCACCGCCTTGACCAGCGCCGGGTCCACGCTCTGGGCCGCGGCGATCTGGTGGATCATCGGGTCGACGGCGGCGATGTTCGGATGGTTGAGCACGTAGCGAAACAGCTTGTCGCGATCCGGGTCGGCCTTGCCGGCCGGCATCGTGGCAGTACTGCGTGGCATGGCGGCGGAGTCGAGCCTGCCGCCGTCCTTCATGAACAGCTTGTAGCGGCCGTCGAGCTTCTCGTCGGCAAAGTGGGCCACGCCCTCCTCGTCGATATAGCCGTACAGGGCGGCATGGGCCGCGCCGGCGGCGCACAGGCCGGCCAGCGCCAGCGCGAGATGCGCCGCCAGCCTTGCCAGTCGCGCCCGCATGGCGCGTCGATTGCCCGTGATCCCCATCGCTTTCTCTCCTTCACCGACCGCCTGCCCACCCGGGGACGATCAGATATCGGCCTCCACCTCGTTGCCCTTTTCTTCCAGCCAGGTGCGGCGCTGGGACGCCTCGCCCTTGCCCATCAGCATGTTCATCATGCTCACGGTCTGCGGCAGGTCGTACTCGCCCAGCGATACCGGCAGCAGCCGGCGCGTGTCCGGATTCATCGTGGTTTCCCAGAGCTGCTCGGCGTTCATTTCGCCCAGGCCCTTGAAGCGGGAGATCTGCCACGCGCCTTCCTTGACGCCGTCCTTCATCAGCTTGTCCTGGATGGCCTCCAGTTCGCCTTCGTCCAGCGCGTAGAGCTTCTGCGCCGCCTTCTTGCCGCGCGCAGGCGCATCCACGCGGAACAACGGCGGGCGGGCCACGCAGACGTTGCCGTTGTCGATCAGCTTGGGGAAATGGCGGAAGAACAAGGTCAGCAGCAGCACCTGGATGTGCGAGCCGTCCACGTCCGCATCGGACAGGATGCAGATCTTGCCGTAGCGCAGGTTGGACAGGTCGGGCTCGTCATCCGGGCCGTGCGGGTCCACGCCGATCGCCACCGCGATGTCATGCACCTCGTTGTTCGCGAACAGGCGGTCGCGCTCGGTCTCCCAGGTGTTCAGCACCTTGCCGCGCAGCGGCAGGATGGCCTGGAATTCCTTGTCGCGGCCCATCTTGGCGGAGCCGCCGGCGGAGTCGCCCTCCACCAGGAAGATCTCGTTGTGGTTGACGTCGGTCGATTCGCAGTCGGTCAGCTTGCCGGGCAGCACGGCCACGCCGGAGCCCTTCTTCTTTTCCACCTTCTGCGCGGCGCGCGTGCGCGCCTGGGCCTGGCGGATCACCAGTTCGGCCAGCTTCTTGCCGTAGTCCACATGGTGGTTGAGCCAGAGTTCCAGCGCGGGGCGGCTGAACGTCGACACCAGGCGCACCGCGTCGCGGCTGTTCAGGCGCTCCTTGATCTGGCCCTGGAACTGCGGGTCCAGCACCTTGGCCGACAGCACGAACGAGGCGCGCGCAAACACGTCTTCGCTCATCAGCTTCACGCCCTTGGGTTGCAGCGAGTGCATCTCGATGAAGCTCTTCACGGCCAGAAACAGGCCTTCGCGCAGGCCGGACTCATGCGTGCCGCCGGCCGGCGTGGGAATCAGGTTGACGTAGGACTCGCGCACCGGCGCGCCCTCTTCGGTCCAGGCCACCACCCACGATGCGCCTTCGCCTTCGGCAAAGCCTTCCTCGCCGGGATTCGCGTCCGGATCGGCGAAATGCTCGCCCTCGAACATCGGGATGACCAGCTCGGCGCCGCTGCCCTGGGCCAGCGCCTCCACCAGGTAGCCCTTCAGGCCCTGGTCGTACTGCCAGACCTGGCGCTCGCCGGTCTTCTCGATCTCGAGCGTGACCTTCACGCCCGGCAGCAGCACGGCCTTGCTGCGCAGCAGCCGTTGCAGTTCCGCCTGCGGGATCGTGGCGGAGTCGAAATAGCTGGCGTCCGGCCATACCTGGACGCGCGTGCCGTTCTTCTTCTCGCCGCGTTCCAGCTTGCGGGTGGCCAGCGGCCGGGTGACATCGCCGCCGGAGAACGTCAGCGTGGACAGCGAGCCATCGCGCCACACGGTGACGTCGAGCTGCGTGGACAGCGCATTGGTCACGGACACGCCCACACCATGCAGGCCGCCGGAGAACGCGTAGGCGCCGCCCTTGCCCTTGTCGAACTTGCCGCCCGCGTGCAGGCGGGTGAACACGATCTCCACCACGGGGACCTGCTCCTCCGGGTGGATGCCCACCGGGATGCCGCGGCCGTCGTCTTCCACGCTGACACTGCCGTCGCGGTGCAGCGTCACGAGGATCTCGGAGCCGTGGCCGCCGAGCGCTTCGTCGGACGCGTTATCGATCACCTCCTGCACGATATGCAGGGGGTTGTCGGTACGGGTGTACATGCCGGGCCGTTGCTTGACCGGCTCCAGGCCCTTCAGGACCCGGATGGAAGATTCGCTGTACTGACTGGTTTTGCTCGCCATGGAGTCGCTACGGATAGTGGGATCTCCCGACCGCCGACGGCCGGGCTGCGCAGCATTGTAATGGAAGGCCGGGTCGCCAATCCGATTGGCACGGCCCCAATTCGACCGATGCTTTGCCGCCACGCCCACGGCACATTCGGGACGGCGGCCCCCGGCAGGAACGGCCGGGGCAGAGTAAACTCCACGACCACTACCCGCCGGCGCCGCCCTCCTGCCCGCGCGCCCTCGCAGGGACGCCGGCCTACGCGTCACCGGTGTCGCCGTCATAACAATAGAGACAATCGCACCGAGCCCGACGACATGACCGACCGCAAACTTTCCCTGACCACCGTACTCGTGTGCGGCGGGCTGCTCGTAACCCTCTCGATGGGGATCCGGCATGGCTTCGGCCTGTTCAACCTGCCGATTACCCAGACGCACGGCTGGAACCGCGAGACCTTTGCCTTCGCGCTGGCACTGCAGAACCTGATGTGGGGCGTCAGCCAGCCGATCGCGGGCGCGCTGGCTGACAAGTTCGGCGCGCTGCGCATCATGGTGATCGGCGTGGCGCTCTACGTGGGTGGGCTGATCATCATGGCGCTGGCCAGCAGCGGTACGGCGTTCGCCTCCGGCGCCGGCGTGATGATCGGCATTGCGCAGGCCGGCACGACCTACAGCGTGGTCTACGGCGTGATCGGCCGCGTCGCCAGCGCGGAAAAGCGCGTCTGGGCGATGGGCATTGCCGCGGCAGCGGGTTCGTTCGGCCAGTTCCTGATGATTCCGGTGGAGCAAACGCTGATTTCCACCGTCGGCTGGCAGAACGCGCTGTTCGTCATGGCCGTGATGGCGTGCTTCATGCTGCCGCTGGCCTTCACACTGCGTGAACCGAAGTCGATGGCGGCCAGCGGCGGCCATCACCAGACCATTGGCGAGGCCGCGCGCGAGGCGTTCGGCAACCGCAACTTCCAGCTGCTGACGCTGGGCTACTTTGTCTGCGGCTTCCAGGTCGTGTTTATCGGCGTGCACCTGGCACCGTACCTCAAGGACCGCGGCTTCACCGATCCGAAGATCGCCACCGTGGCGCTGGCGCTGATCGGCCTGTTCAACGTGTTCGGCACCTACACGGCAGGGGCGATGGGGCAGCGCGTGCCAAAGCGCTACCTGCTGTCGTTCATCTACCTGGCGCGATCCGTGGTGATTGCCGGCTACCTGCTGCTGCCGCTGACGGCCGCGAGCACCTGGGTGTTTGCGGCGTTGATGGGGTTGCTGTGGCTGTCCACGGTGCCGCTGACCAACGGCATCATCGCGCAGGTGTTTGGCGTGAAATACCTGTCGATGCTGTCAGGCGTGGTGTTCTTCTCGCACCAGATCGGCAGCTTCCTGGGCGCGTGGCTCGGCGGTTTCCTGTTCGACCGGACCGGCAGCTACAGCCTGGTATGGCTGATCGCGATTGGCCTGGGCGTGCTGGCCGCGCTGGTCAACCTGCCGATCCGCGAGCAGGCGCTGTCGCGCCCGCAACCGGTGGCGGTCTGACCATGATCGCGGCGCGGCAGCGCTGGCTGAAGGGACTGGGCCTGCTGGCGCTGGCGGTGGCGCTGACGCTCGGCTTCCTGGCCTACCTGCGGCCGGCGTTCATGGTCGACCTGACCAATATGGTCCTGGCCTGGTGCGGCTGAGTGGGTCCTGGCGAAAGGGCGGGGTTACTGCGTCTCGCCCTTCGTTTTAGCCTCAAGCACTTCCCAGCGTTCCAGCGCCTCCAGCAGTTCCATCTCGATCTCGTCATGCCGGCTGGCCAGTTGCGCGGCCTTGCCCGGATCGGTCGCGTACAGCGAACCATCCGCAAGCTGCGCACCGAGGGTTTTCTGCTCGGCTTCCAGCGCGTTGATGCGCTCGGGCAGGCCATCCAGTTCGCGCTGCTCCTTGTACGACAGTTTCACCGTGCGATTGGCGCCGCGGGATTCGCGCGTGGCCTGGGCCTTTGACGCCTCGGCCGGCTTCTGCTCGGCCTGCCGGGCCGCCTGCAACGCTTCGGCACGGGCCGACTGGGCCAGCCAGTCCGAATAGCCACCCACGGATTCCCGCCACTGGCCGTCGCCCTCGGCGGCGATCGTCGATGTCACCACGTTGTCCAGGAATGCCCGGTCGTGCGAGACCAGGAACACCGTGCCGCTGTAGTCCTGCAGCAGTTCTTCCAGCAGTTCCAGCGTGTCGATGTCGAGGTCGTTGGTCGGCTCGTCCAGCACCAGCACGTTGGCCGGCCGGGCGAACAGGCGCGCCAGCAGCAGGCGGTTGCGCTCGCCACCGGAGAGCGACTTGACCGGCGACCGCGCGCGTTCCGGCGCGAACAGGAAGTCGCCCAGGTAGCTCATCACGTGCTTGCGCTGGCCGTTGACCTCCACCCAGTCGCTGCCCGGGCTGATGGTGTCCGCCAGTGACTTCTCCAGGTCCAGCGCCGTGCGCATCTGGTCGAAGTACGCCACCTGCAGGTTGCTGCCATTGCGCACGGTGCCGCTGTCCGCGGCCAGCTCGCCCAGGATCAGCCGCAGCAGCGTGGTCTTGCCCGCGCCGTTGGGGCCGATCAGGCCGACCTTGTCGCCACGCATGATCGTGCCGGTGAAATTGCGCACGACCCCCTTGTCGCCGTACGCCTTGGAGACATCGATCAGCTCGGCCACGATCTTGCCGGAGCGATCCGCCTGGGAAACCTCCAGCTTCACGTTGCCCTGCACCTCGCGGCGCGCGGCGCGCTCGTTGCGCATGGTGACCAGTCGCTGGATGCGGGCCACGCTGCGGGTCCGCCGCGCTTCCACGCCCTTGCGGATCCACACCTCTTCCTGTGCCAGCAGCTTGTCGAACTTGGCCTGCTCCACAGCCTCGGCGGCCAGCAGGTCCGCCTTGCGTGCCTGATAGGCGGCGAAATTGCCCGGGAACGACACCAGCCGGCCACGGTCGAGTTCGACGATGCGCGTCGCCACGCGATCCAGGAAAGCGCGGTCGTGGGTCACCAGCAGCACGCTGCCACGGAAACCCAGCAGCAGGTCTTCCAGCCAGCGGATGGCTTCCACGTCCAGGTGGTTGGTCGGCTCGTCGAGCAGCAGGATGTCGGGCTCCGCCACCAGCCCCTGGGCCAGCGCCACGCGCTTCTGCAAGCCGCCGGACAGCGCATCCACGCGCACGTGCGGATCCAGCCCCAGCTTTGCCAGCGTGGATTCCACGCGGGTGCGCAGCTGCCAGGCATCGGCGGCGTCGAGTTCCGCCTGCACGCGATGGAGTTCGGCCAGCGTGGCCTCGTCGTGATGGGTTTCGAGCCTGGCCAGCGCGGCGTCGTAGCGGATCAGCAGGTCGTGGGCCTCGCCCATGCCCTGGCTGACCGCATCGAACACGGTCAGGCCCGGCTCGAACTGTGGCTCTTGCGCCACATATGCCGAAGTAACGCCACTTTGGCGCGCGATCAGCCCGTCGTCGGGCGCGGACATGCCGGCCACGATCCGCAGCAGCGACGACTTGCCCGTGCCGTTGCGGCCGATCAGGCCAACGCGTTCACCGGCTTCCAGCGAGAAATCGGTGTGGTCAAGCAATGCCACATGCCCGAAGGCAAGCTGGGCATCGGAAATGGAAAACAGGGCCATGGTGCGGAGACGGGTAACGTGCGGCGCGCGTCAGTCGGGGATCGCGGGTCGATCCCAGCGCGCAAGGCAGGCCCGAATTGTAGACGAGTCGGCGGCCCGGCCACGGGCACCGGCGCCCAAAAAAAGAAGGGCCCGTTTGCACACGGGCCCAAGAGTCTCTCCTCGGTGCCCTGCTCGCAAGGCACGATTGAAGGATACGCATAGGCGTCGCGCACCAGAAGTCGGAGAAATCCGTAAGGGAAAGTCCCCGTCAACCGCCGGATGGGGGGAACGTTGCAAGCGAGCACGACTACTATCGCGGCGGTTGTGTCTCAGCCGTTCGCCGTGGAACAATCAGCGCCATCGGATTTCTCCGAAAGCACAACAGCGGTATCAGAAGAAGGCAGTACGAGAGAGCCGGACCCATCCGGCCATCGGGTGGCTATCCGCCACCAGGGGTTTTTTCCTGACAATTTTCGGACGGGTGTCTTTCATGACCAATTCTGGCCTGCCGCGCCGTGCCTCGCTCAAGAGGCTGGCGCCTGTCGTACTTTCCCTTGCCGCCCTGCTTTCCCTGCCGGCCATGCCGCCGGCGCAGGCAGCTTCCAACTCCGTGGTCCTGCGCATCCAGCAGACCGGCGCGATCCGCATCGCCCACCGCGAAAGCTCGGTGCCGTTTTCCTTCGTGGTCGACGGCAAGCCGATGGGCTACGCCGTGGACCTGTGCCTGAAGGTGGCCGAAGCGGTGCGCACGCAGCTCAAGATGCCGCAGTTGCGCGTGGATTGGGTGCCGGTGACGCCGGCCTCGCGCATCCCCGCCATCGTCGACGGCAAGGCTGACCTGGAATGCGGGTCCACCACCAACAACCGCGAGCGCCGCGACCAGGTGGCATTCACCATTCCGCACTACATCGCCGGCAGCCGCATGCTGGTGAAGGCGGACTCCGGCATCCGGAAATGGAGCGACCTGCGCGGCAAGACGGTGGTGTCGACCACCGGCACCACGCCGCTTGCCATGGCTCGCAAGATGGATGAATCCGGCACCCTGGGCCTGAAGGTGGTGGAGGCGAAGGACCATGCGGAAGCATTCGCGATGGTGGAGTCCGGCCGCGCCGACGCCTTCGTGATGGATGACGTGCTGCTGTTCGGCCTGCGCGCCAATGCGAAGAATCCAGCGACGCTGGCCGTGACCGGCGACCTGCTGACGATCGAGCCGTACGCGATCATGCTGTCGAAGCACGACGCCGAGTTCAAGAAGCTGGTGGACAAGGCGATGGTGGCAGCGATCTACGATCAGGAAACCCAGAAGCTCTACCGCAAGTGGTTCCTGGCACCGATCCCGCCGAACGGCATCACGCTCGACATCCCGATGAGCTACCTGCTGCGGGATTCGTTCAAGTTCCCGAGCGACAAGGTCGCGGACTGACCTCCCCGGGGGCGGCGACCGTCCGCCCCGCCTCCCTGCTGCCGCCGCGGGCAAGCGTGTTCCGCGCCGGCGCGCGCCCGTGCGAAGATGTCGGCCACGCCGCACAGCCCCTCCCCGCACAAGACGCCATGACCGCCGCCTCCCCAAAACTGTCCGACCTGTCCGTCTCCACGACGGTGGCCGGGCTGATCGCCCTGCTGACCGGCTACACCAGTTCGCTGGTGCTGATGATCCAGGCCGGGCAGGCGGCGCATCTCAGCGACGCCCAGATTTCGTCGTGGATCTGGGCGCTGTCGATCGGGATGGGGATCACCACGCTGGTGTTGTCGCTGGCGATGCGGGCACCGGTCGTCACCGCGTGGTCCACGCCCGGTGCGGCACTGCTGATTGCCAGCCTGCCAGGTGTGCCGTACCCCGAAGCCGTCGGCGCCTTCCTGCTGGCGGCGCTGCTGATGACCGCGGCGGGACTGACCGGCTGGTTCGACAAGCTCATGAAAGCGTTACCGGCCAGCATCGCCTCCGCCCTGCTGGCCGGCATCCTGTTCCGGATCAGCGTGGATGTCTTCGTGCAGGCCCAGCACCAGACCTTGCTGTTGCTGGTGATGTTCGCCGCCTATCTGGTCGGGCGGCGCGGGTGGCCACGCTACGCGGTGCCGGGCGTACTGGGGATCGGCGTGGCGCTGGCCGGCGCGCTGGGCCAGCTGCACTTCGAGCACCTCCGCCTTGCCGTGACCTTGCCCGTGTGGACCACGCCGGCGTTCTCGCTGTCCGCATTCGTCAGCATTGCGGTGCCGCTGTTTATCGTCGCGCTGGCGTCGCAGAACATCCCCGGGCTGGCCGTACTGCGCGCGGACGGGTATCACGTACCGGCCAGCCCGCTGATCACCATCACGGGCGTGGCGTCCGCCATCCTGGCGCCGTTCGGGTCGCACGGCATCAACCTGGCCGCGATTACCGCCGCCATCTGCACCGGTCCGCAGGCCGACGCCGATCCGCGCCGGCGCTACATGGCCGCCGTGGTTTGCGGCATTGGCTATCTGACAATGGGCGTGATGGCGGCCAGCATCGCGGCGCTGTTCGCGGCGTTTCCAAAGGCCCTGGTGGTGGCGGTGGCCGCGTTTGCGCTGCTGGGGTCGATCGCCAACGGGCTCACGGTGGCCATGCAGACGCCGGCCGAGCGCGAGTCGGCGCTGCTGACGTTCATGATCACGGCCTCGGGGATGACGCTGGCCGGCGTGGGCTCGGCGTTCTGGGGGGTGGTGGGCGGGATGCTGGCACTGGCGGTGCTCAGGCCGCGGCAATCCGCCACCTGAGCCCGGACCCCCTCTAGCACCTACAACAACAGGAAGGCCACGTCGGCGGCGCAGATCTGCGTCACCGGCACACCCTTGCGACGCTGGAACAGCACGTGCTCCAGCACGCGGTCGCGGTGTTCGGCAAAGACGGCCGGATCAAAGCTCAGCGCGGCCGTGGCGTAGTGTTCGGACAGCAACTTGTAGACGCGGTGACGAACCAGCAGCATCTCGTTGTCCGCCTGCAGGCGGGACAATTCCGCGCTGTTGTCTTCCTCGAGCTGGCGCATGCCAACCACCACGCGCGCGTGCATGCCGCGATAGCGATCGATCTCCGCGTGCGCCTTGCGCAACTCCTCGCGCAGCGCCCGCACTTCCTGCATCAACTTGAGATTTTGCTGGACGCCCCGCTGAATGCGGGACGCTTCTTCCAGCGCGTGATCGGCGGCGGCAATCGTGTTCTGCCACACGCCCTCGCCGGTGTCCTCGTGGTGCGCCGGGTCCGATGCGCCCTCGATTTCGGCGAAGCGCGGTTTTGGCCAGGCCGTTGCCGTCTCCAGATTGTTGCTCATACCGCTCCCCTTTATCCCTACAGCAACCTACCTGCCACCAGCTTTGTTATGGTGCCGGCATGGTCAGGCGAACACCGCGACATACCTGAGCCGCCTCTTTTGTCTTCCCGAGCGACCCTTGCGTCATGCGCATACCTGCATTCAAGACCTCTATGCGACGTAATACAACCACCGCAAGGGGGTAATCCATCTGCCCGAGACCCGCATGGTGCTTGGGCTTACGGCAATTCAGAGCCGGCCTTGCAGCCCCATTTGGGGTGTGCCGCCGCATAATATCGCGTCCGGAGCGCCTTACCCGCCGCTTTCGCCCCAACCCAAGTGACACGCATCAAGGTTATGAACGGATACGTACTCCTCGCCCTGGCCATCGTCGCCGAAGTCATCGCCACCAGCAGCCTGAAGGCCGCGGAGAATTTCACGCGGCTGTGGCCCAGCGTGCTGGTCGTCACTGGATATGTCGCGGCCTTCTGGCTGCTGATGCAGGTCATGAAGACCGTGCCAGTGGGGGTGGCCTACGCGATCTGGTGCGGTGCCGGCATCGTGCTGGTCACGCTGATTGCCGGCGTGCTGTACCGCCAAGTGCCGGACCTGGCCGCATGGATCGGCATCGCGCTGATCATTGCGGGCGTGGCGGTCATCCAGCTGTTCTCGAAGATGACGCACTGAGTCGTGGAGTGGGGAATGGGGAATGGGTAATGGCCGGCTGCTCCGCCGGTGGCCGGTCAGCTCTTGGGCGGCAGGGTGCGGAGCAGGCGGTTGACCTGCACCAGCGTCTCGCACTCGTCGGCATTGCGCTTGCGGCGCTGGTCGATGATCTCCAGCAACGCCCGGATCTGGCCGTTCTTGACTTCGCAAGCGGCCTTGCCAGCTTCCACGCAGGCCACGTCGATCTCGCCGCGCAAGCTTTCCTGAACGATATCGATCAGCGCGGTGCAGCCGGACGTATCCGCCAATGCGGGATCAGGCGTCGCCGCCATGGCATGGATAGCGCCAAGCATGGCAAGCGCCGGTAGCCAGCGGTGAATCGTCCTGACAGGGAGCATGTGCGCGGTGATGAAGATGGGACCGCATCCGGCGGCGTCGGGCGCCCTTGCGGCGCGCAGCCGACATCATAGCGGTTTGGCCCGGCGCCGAGGCCGCGGGATGTTGGGGACCGCGCAGAACCGGCTCGGCTAGTGCTCAGGGGGATGAAGTCGGGACCGGCATCTGGTGGCATCGGGCGCGCTTGCAATCCAGCCACAAGTTCCCGCATCCCCGCACATTGTGTGCGCCAGCCGACCAAAGCAATTTGCCCGAATTGGTAAGGTGCGGTTCCATCTCGCTTCCGGACGGCAAAGGAATGTGCACGCGATGAATCCATTCGACAGCACCATCGTTCACTTCCTGAACCAGTTCGCATTCCGCTCGGAATTTTTTGACCGCGCCGCTTTGGCCATGACCCAGTTGTATATGCTGCGCGGCGTGCCAATGATTGCCCTGCTCTGGTGGATCTGGTTTCGCGATGGCGACAGTGCGACCAGGCAGCGCGATCGGGAAATCATCATCACGACCATTTTTGCCGGCCTTTGCGCGCTGGCCCTGGGCCGGTTTCTGGCGCACTGGGTACCGTTCCGCATTCGGCCTTTCGCAAACCGCGAGCTGGGGTTGCATTTCCCCATGTCCTCGGAAGATCGCATTCGCACCTGGAGTGCCTTCCCGAGCGACCACGCGATGCTGTGGGTCGCCGTGGCGACCGGCATCCTGCTGGCGTCCTGGCGGGCGGGTATCGTCGCGCTGGCGTACGCGCTTTTCGGCATCTGCCTGACGCGTGTCTATGTCGGACTGCATCATCCGACCGACGTGCTCGGGGGCGCCGTCATCGGCGCCTCACTGTGCCTGCTACTGAACCTGACGCCGTGCCGCCAATGGATAGCCGCACCAGTCCTGTACCTTTCAAGGCGCTACCAGGCCCTGTTCCATATGGGCATGTTCTTACTGAGCTTTGGACTGGCGACCCATTTCGACGAATTGCTGATGATGAGTTCGGCGCTGCTGAAGCTCGCCTGAAGGCGTTGTGGCAGCGGCGAGTTTGTTGAGCGCGTGCAACACGGTGCAACCGATACGTTGCAATGCGAATTTCCACGGTTTGTCATGTGGCCGATTGGCTGGCCAGATCACCAGGTACCCAGGCTCAAAGGAACCGGTGCCAGAAGGTGCGCGGGCAATTGACGGGGAAGCCGTAGGTCTTGGCAGTGAATCCGCATCGACTGACATCGCTGATGCGGTCCAAGGCGTAGGCATAGCCAAACAAGGCAACGAGAAGTAGCGCCAGGACATACGTCGGGATGGCACCACACAGGGTACGCAATAGCTTCATAGTCAGGCTCACAAAGGTTAGCTACATCGGAAAACGAAGTGCCCTACCGGTGACCCGTGCCAGTTCTCTGAGTGACTGGCTTGAAAACTAAACGCCGTGCTGGACAACCATACCAAGACTTGGCCAAAAACTGAATGCCGTGAATACCATTAGGCAATTTAAGGGCGCGTGTTGAAGCAGCGCGGAATTCCAGGCCCGCCGACAATCGGACGCAACCAGGGCGGTTTGCAAGGTAATTGGAAATGAGAGGTTCGACCGTACGGGCATCGCTCAGGGGCACCGAGAGTCGGGGCATCGAGTGATGCCCCCGGGGAAACCCCGAAAATGGTGGATGCCAGCGGGTCGCGGCGATCCTTGGCAAACGTTGGCGAACCAGGTCAGACCGAAAGGCCTTGAATTGGCTTGACCGGGTGAACGTTGAAGAACGTCCGCAGCCTTGATGATGGTCCCGCCGACAGGAATCGAACCTGTATCTAGCGCTTAGGAGGCGCTCGTTCTATCCATTGAACTACGGCGAGCGGACCGTCTGCACGTTGCTTGTGCCGCGCTGGGGCGGCCAAGCCGGAAGACGGGGCGGAGTATAACAAACTCCGCCGCGCCCGGCCTCTTCTGCCGGTTGTTTCACGTATCCCGCGGCCGGTGCCGCGCGCGCTCGCCCTGCCCTGTCCGCATCCACGATGGCAGGCACGTCCGCTGCGGCTGTCGCAGCGTTCCCAGTCGATCAGTCCGGTCATGGCAGGCTCCTTGGGGTTGTAAGGGTCAGGCGGGTAAATCAGGCGGCATGCAGGCCGGAGCCCGTGCCGGTCGACGACAGGAAGGCGCGGACCATTCGCAGCACCGTATGCACGGCGGCACGCGGGTGGCGCAGGCAGGTTTCCACTTGCTCGCTGCGGCCTTCGCCCAGCAGGCACCACGTGCAGAAGTGCTCGCAGTTGTTGGTCAGCAGGTGGTAGTGGCTTTCTCCCAGGCGGGTGCGGGCACGTTCCACGGCTTCCACGCCGATGTAGCGGGCGCAGGGTTCGGGCTTGACCGCCACACCATGGCCGTGGGCGAACTGTTCGAGCGAGGTTTCTTCCACCGGGGCGGCGTGCAGCGTGTGGCAGAAGCCGGCGTAGTGGATCACGCGGCCGTGGCCGACGTAGATGCCGTGGTGGATGTAGCCATTGCGTTCCGTGACCAGATGGGCGCCAGGCAGGTAGTCGTCGTCGGCCAGCGCGATCGGGTCGCTTTGGCGTGCGGCTTGTTGTTGGTCTTGGGCGTTCATGGCAGGTCTCGGTTCGGTGTCTGTTGGCTGCAGCCAGTGCTGCGTCGTTGCCAACCAACCGCATCAAGCGTGCCAATGACACCGATCGACGGCGCCACAAGGCTTCCCGGGGAATCCGGCCAGAATCGAGCGCCGGAGTCGTCGGCGAGCATCCAACACCTTTTGGCTCACTGTGTTGGCGTCCCACCACCAGCAAGGTCCCGCCAGCATGGCTTTCACGGCGGGAACAGGCCGACGGCCGACTGGTGGGCAAAATCCACCACCGCAGGCGAGCCTGTTGGAGGGCCCCCAACGCCGCAAGCGTCGCATGCGGCATATTTCGGGCGGAATCTTGCCCGGACGCCACGTCCACGCCACCATGGCGACGGTGGCACACCGCTTGCTCTTATCAGGCATCGCGCAATGCGCAGCCCGGGCCGGACGGCCCCGACTCAGGAGACCACCATGGCCACGCTTATCATCAAGGACCTCGACACCCACCGGGAGCTGGATTTCCGCTCGATGGCCTGCATTCGCGGCGGCGGCGCCCCGTGGGTGTTCGGCTGGATCCAGCCCTACTTGCCGTCCCGGCCCAGCGCGTCTCCCGTCGTGAACTTTTACGAGATCAACTACAGCTTCTATGCTGATCAGATGAACAACCAGTTCCAGAACATCGACGTCCACAACAACGCGCCGAATTCGACCATCACCGTCGACGCCAACCTGGACGCCCGCAACAAGGGACGGCTGGTCTGAGTCCTGCCGGTAGCCGGCGAGACTCGCTGGCTACCATTTGACGGCTGCCCCAGGGGGCGGCGCTTGCGCGGAGCCGCACCGATCCGCGCCGGAGCACAACGTGACCTGCGCATCGCAATTCCGCTGGACCTCCGCCGCCTGTACAGATGTCGGACTGGTGCGGGAACGCAATGAAGACGCCTGCCTGGATGCCCCCGAACGCGGCGTCTGGGCGGTAGCCGACGGCATGGGTGGCCATGCCGTCGGCGACTTTGCGAGCCGGGCCATCGTCCAGGCCCTGTCGGCGATATCCCCCGGGGACAGCCTGGAGTCCACGCTGGACGTCGCGCGCGCGGCCATGCAGGCGGTCAACCAGGCGCTGATCGACGAAGCCCTGCGGATGAAGGTGCGGGTGATCGGCAGCACCGTGGTGACGCTGGTGACCTGCGAGCGCCGCTGCGGCTGCCTCTGGGCCGGCGACAGCCGGCTTTATCTATTCCGCGCCGGCCATCTGAAGCAGCTCACCCGCGACCACAGCCAGGTGGAGCGGCTCCGCGCGCGCGGCCTGATCACGGCCGAGGAAGCCAAGCACCATCCCGCGCACAACACCATCACGCGCGCCGTGGGCGCTGCATCCACGCTCGACCTTGAGCAACTGACGCTGGAGATTGGTGATGGCGACATCTTCCTGCTCTGCAGCGACGGGCTCAGCAACGAGGTCGAGGACCCCGAGATCGCGGAAGTGCTGGCGGGTGGCGATACCGAGTGGGCGGCGAAGAAGCTGGTCGAGCTGGCGCTCGCGCATGGCGGGCACGACAACGTGTCGGTGGTGGTGATCCGCGCCGAGGATATCGGCGGGGGATCGGACATGACGCTGCTGAATCCGGAGGTTTGACGCCCCCGGTTTGCCTTCACACGATTCCCGGATGCATCGGCGAATTTCACGCCAAGGGTCTGGGATCGACACATCCCTCTCCGCCGCGCTCACTGGGGGAATGGCTGGCACGAAGTCTGGCGCCACGCCCGGCTCACGTGCACCGCACGTGCTCCATCCGTATCACGGCGAGTGGCCCGGGATGTACCCGGTGACGCATTCGAATCACCTCGGGCTCCCCCTTTCGATCGATGAGACGGTAGCGCCCTTTTAAGCATTCTCTGATTTACATTCAGACGATTCTGAAAGACGACTCCCGCTTTCGAGTTACTCCTATTCAAGCAGCTCAGGGCTGCAACCAGAATGGATCAACTGACAGGCACGCCCCCTCATCGCCCGTCCCGCACAATCCGCTTTCGCGCCCCATTCGAGAAAAAAATGGCCTGCAACGCTGGTTCTCTAAGCGCCCTGACGCTTGCATGTCCCTCGCCCGCACAGGCTTCCATGCACGCGAGACTACTCTCGCTCGCCAAATGCGCTATTTCCCACATGGTCGTGGGCATTGCGGTCATCTGCCTGCCTGGAATCGCACTGGCCGATTGCAGCAGTGACGGATCCCTAAGCATTGATGTTCCCGTGAAATTCAGCGCCCCAATCAATGTCGGGCGCGACGTCGCCGTCGGACAGGATATTTCAGCCGCGTACTTTCACCCGGTAACGGCGAACGCAGGATTTGGCACTTGTACCCCGCCAGGTGGGAATGCATATTGGCAAGGCAATAGACCGCTTGCGCCCGGCTTCCACGATGTATATGAGTCCGGCGTGCCTGGAATTGGATTGCGCTTTGAAATGGCCGTATCCAGTGGACTGTGGAATGGATCCTTCGTCATCCCTTACACGCAATCCAATCGCAACAACACCCATCTGAATTTGGCATGGCATACCGCTGACTATGTCAAAGTTCACATCGTCAAGACGGCGAGCACGACGGGAAGCGGCCTCGCCACACCCGGGACATACGCCACCATGGCCTTGAATTCGGGGCCCACGAGACTGACGATCTCAATCCCTCCCGACGGGCTCCATGTCAATACCGTGACCTGCCAGACGCCGGATGTTGTGGTCAACCTCGGTAACCACGCCACTTCCGAGCTGGGTACCGTCAACGCATTTTCAGCGTCGACCAACTTCGAGATTGCCCTGAACAATTGCCCCGGCGGCATCAAGGCCATCAAATACGAGGTGGATGCGGCCACCTCGATTCTGGATGCCGACAGGGCCGTCGTTGCGCTGGATGCCGCCTCCACGGCCAAGGGGGGAGTTGGCGTGCAGCTTTTGGATGGCGCAGGAAACCCGCACAAGCTGGGGGTTTCCAACACATTGAGCGGCGTCGATCCCAACGGCGGCAACTACAAAATCCCCTTGCGCGCGCGGTACTTCCGAACAGGAGCAGGCATTGGCGCCGGTAGCGCGAACACCTCCATGACTTTCACCATGTCGTACGAATAGAACGAACCAGGTGGCATTGGCCAAAAGCCACCTACTTCCCCCCCTCCGCCTGCCGGTTGTTCCTGAAGTCCTTCGAGTGAATCCCGTGCTTCTTCAGCAGCATCTGCACGTGGGAGCGATTCATGTCGAAGCGGCGCGCCAGTTCGGCGACGGTGCCGCCCACCTCCTGCAACCCACGCTCCAGAAACGCGCGTTCGGCCTCGTCGCTGGCCGCGCGTTTTGCCTCGCTCAGCGATGTGGCGGTGCTGCTCAGGTCCGTTACCGTGGCCTTTCCGCCTGCGATGGCCACCGCTTGCAGTCCGGCGGGTTTCGGCCGGATGTCCTGCGGCAGGTGCGCGAAGTCCGCCGTATCGCCCGCCAGGCATGACAGCCGGTACATCAGGTTGCGCAGCTCGCGGATATTGCCCGGGTAGTCGTAGTGCAGCAGGAAGTCCCGCAGCCGGGGCGTCAGCTTGATGGGCCTGCGCTTGAGCAGCCCAGCCGCTTCGTCGCCAAAATACGCCACCAGCAGCGGGATTTCGTCGCGCCGTTCTCGCAACGCCGGTAGCGTCACGTGGATCACGCTGAGCCGGTAGAACAGGTCTTCGCGGAACGTGCCCTCCTGGCTCATCCTGCGCAGGTCCTTGTTGGTCGCCGCGACGATGCGGGTGTCCACGGCAATCACCTCGTCCGATCCCACGCGCTGGATTTCGTGCGCTTCCAGCACGCGCAGCAGCTTCACCTGCCCCGTCAGTGGCAGTTCGCCGATTTCGTCGAGGAAAATGGTGCCGGTATGGGCGCTTTCGAACTTGCCGCGCCGGTCGTTGGACGCGCCCGTGAACGCGCCCTTCTTGTGGCCGAACAGTTCCGACTCCAGCAGGCTATCCGGAATGGCGCCGCAGTTGACCGAGATGAACGGCTTGTCGGTGCGCGCGCCGTTGGCGTGGATCACCTTGGCCATCAGCTCCTTGCCGGTGCCGCTCTCGCCGTCGATCAGCACCGGGAGGTCGGTCGGCGCCGCCTTCTCGGCAATCTCCAGCGCCTCCAGCAGCTTGGGGTTGTCGCCGAACGTCCCTTCGAACACAAAGCTGCGCTCGAGCAATGCCTGCCGGCGCTCGCGCGAGGACATGTCCACGGGCTCCACCTCGGGCACTTCGGGCTCGCCCGTGGCAGACGCCGCCGCGACAAAGCGCTCCTTGTGCGACAGCCCCATCACTTCGTCGCGCAAGGTCGTGGCCTGCTTGAGCAGCTTCTCGATCTCGGGCCGCTCCAGCCGCGACGCCCAGCGCAAGGTGGAGCGCAGGATCTCGATCTTCTCCATCAGGCCGGCAAACGACACCGCGGACGTGACAGGCGTTGGGTTGTATAGCTTCATGCCGCGCTCAGCTGTTTCTGAACCAACTGGTAGTACATGCCGCGGCGCGCGAGCAGTTCCTCGTGCCGCCCCTGTTCCACGATCCCGCCTTCGTACAGCACCAGGATCGTGTCTGCCTGCATGATCGTGCTGAGCCGGTGCGCGATGATGACCGCCGTGCGGCCGCGCAGGATGTCCTGCATGTTTGCCAGGATGTTGCTTTCCGACTGCGTATCGAGCGCCGACGTGGCCTCGTCGAACACCAGCAGCCGCGGATCGTGATACAGCGCGCGGGCGATGCACAGCCGCTGGATCTGCCCGCCCGACAGCCCGATGCCCCGTTCGCCCACCACCTGCTCGTAGCCCAGCGGCAGCTTGGAGATAAACGGATGGGCGTCCGCCATCTTGGCGACTTCCTCGATTCGCCGTCGATCGGGACTGTCGTCGCCACAGGCAATGTTCTCGGCGATGCTCCCCGAGAACAGCAGGTTGGTCTGCATCACATAGCCCACCTGCGCCCGGAAAAACTCGGTGTCGATCACGCCGACGTCGTAGCCATCCACGGTCATCGATCCTTCCGTCGGCTTGTAGAAGCCCACTAGCAGCTTGGCGAGCGTGGTCTTGCCCGACCCGCTGCGTCCCACGATGGCCACCATCTCGCCGGGCCGCATATGGAAGCTGATGTTCTCCAGCACGTAGGGCGTGTCCTCGCCGCCATAGCGGAAGTAGACGCCATCAAAGCGGATTTCGCCCTGCAGGTCCGGCAGCATCACGCGCGACAGCACGTCCTGCGGCTTCTGCTCAGGCTCCAGGTCCAGCACGTCGCCCAGCCGCTCCATCGCCACGCCGGCATCGTTCAGTTGCCCCCACAACGACACCAGCCCCATCAACGGCGCCAGCACGCTGCCCATGAACGCGTTGAACGCGATGAGCTGGCCGATGGTCAGCTCCCGCTCCAGCACCAGCGTGGCGCCGACCCAGAGCACGGCGATGGTCGTCGCCGCGTTGAGGACCTGGCTGACCAGACCGACGAGGATATGGAACGACTGCGCGTGATACTGCCGATCCAGCGCCTTGGCGTACTTGCGCTCCCAGCGCAGCCGCACGGGCCGCTCGATGCCCATGCCTTTCACCGTCTCCGCACCACCCAGCGTTTCCATCAGGTAGGCCTTGGCATCGGTCGATGCGGTGAAGACCTCGCGCGCGTAGTTCTTCACCTTCGGCGTCACCACCACGGTCAGCCCCGCGATGGGAATCACAAACGCGATCAGCAGCAACGTCAGCTTGACGTTGTAGAGGAACATGATGGTGAAGTAGATGAACACCATCAGCAGGTTCAGCGCCGTGGTCACCGTGGACTCGGTCAGGAAGGCGCGGATGGTCTGGTTTTCCTGGAAGCGCGCGAAGATGTCCCCGGTCTTGCGTTTGGCGAAGAACGACAGCGGCAGCGATAGCGTGTGCTTGAAGAAGTGCGACATCATGGCGAAGTCCATGTTGCGCACCATGAAGTTGGCCAGGTAGGCGCGAATGGTCACCATCAGCTGCGTGAAGACGTTGGAGATGACCAGCCCCAGGATCAGCAGGTGCAGCAGCCCGACGTTCTGGTGCACCACCACGCCATCCAGGATGTTCTGGATGATCAGCGGCGGCACCACGCCCAGCATCTGGATCACGAACGTCGCCAGGAACAGGTGCGCGAGGATCTTCTTGTAGGGGGCCAGGTAGCTGATGAAACGCAGCCAGGGCGACCGCGCCACGGCCAGCTGCGTCATCGTCTCGCCGGCCGTGAACAGCAGGCAGGTGCCGCTCCAGCCGCGCTCGAATTCCTCCGTGCTCATCTTGCGGAAGCCGAGGGCCGGGTCGGCCACCCAGACCCAGCGCGCGGAGATCCCGTAGACCACCACGTAGTGGTAGCCCTCCCAGTGGACGATGAACGGCAGCTCGAACCCGAGCAACGCGTCGCGCGTGCATTGCACGCCGCGCGCGGTAAAGCCGAGCGATTCGCCGGCGCGGGCCAGGCTGTCGAGCGTGGCGCCGGCCGTGGTCACGTTGGCCAGCTCCCGCAACTTGCCCAGCGTCATCGGAATGCCGTAGTGGCGGCAGATCATCGCCAGGCAGGCCGCGCCGCAATCCATCTCCTCGGCCTGCTCCACCAGCGCGAAGCGACGGATCAGGCGTTCACCGAATTCCGGCTTGGAATGCAGGTCCAGCAGCACGGGCCGCTTGCGCCGTTCGGCCAGCTTCTTCTGCCGATGCAGCTCGCGATCCACCACACGGATGCGCTCCTCCATCACCTCGCGCAGCCGTGCATTGCGTTCCAGGATCAACTGGACGGTCTTCTCGGGGATCACCAGCAGCCGCGTGTCGGTTTCCGCAATCGCCGAGGCCACCTGCTCCTGCCGCATCACGCAGGCGCGCTCGCCGAAGATGTCGCCCTGGCCGAGCGTGGCAAGCTGGAACGTGTCGCCGTCGTCTTCGCGCACGATGCGCACCGTCCCCTGCCGCACCACATAGAGCCGGCGGTCATCGCGGCCATCCTGCTGCAGGATCGTCTTGCCGGCGGCCACGCGCTTCACGCCGACGCTGCGCACGGCTTCTTCCAGCTCGGTCTTGTCGAGCTTGCCACGGAGGTCGAACAGCCGCGCCACAAAGCCGCCAGCCGAACTGATCGCCACATAGCTGGTGATGAACGCCAGTGCGGCGGGATTGCCCGCCACCACGGGTTCGCTCACGCTGCGCGGGATGGTGATCAGTTCCGTCTTGCCCGATGCGCGCACCGACGACTCGTGCCGGTATTCGCGCAGCAGGGCGATATCCGCGAAGACCTCGCCGGTCTTGCGCACGCCCATGCTGATTTCCTTGCCGTGCTCCTCGTTGAACACGCGGACGGAGCCCGTACGGACGATGACGATGCCATCAGCCGGGTCGCCAGCGTTGCACACGGTGTCGCCAAAGCCGAACGTCAGCGTCCTTGCGCTGGCCGCCAGCCGCTCGATTTCTTCGCGCGACAGCGGCGTCAGGATCTCCACGGTCGCCAGGAAATCGGCCAGCGCGGACTGGCCGGTCGGCGACGATGCGCCAGGCGACGGCGGCTCACCGGCTGCCGGTGCGCCCGCCGCGACGGTCGATGCGGATTCGCTAGCGGGCTTCGATGACATGTTCCTGCGCCCTCGCCATCAACCAGTCCTCGCGCAGCCGCCGCTTGACCTCCATCGTCACGTCGGCATCCAGCCGGGCGGGATGCTTGGCCCGCACGAGAAAGACCTCGAAGAAGGAGCGATCCGGCGCCGGAAACGGCCCCAGCAGGTCGCCCGGCTCCGCATTGAACACCTTGGCCTCGATATCGCCCTTGAGCGATCCGCGCAGCACCTTGCCGATGTCGCCGCCCTGCTCGCGCGTGTCGGCGATGGAGTGCTCGCGCGCCATCTCGGCAAAGCTGTCCGGGTCATCCTGCAGGTACGACACCAGTTCGCGCGCCTTGCCTTCCGTGTCCACCACGATATGGCTGACCTCGATGCTGTCGAACTTCGGCGAATTCAGCTGGAAGTACTCTTCCACCGCCTCGTCGTTGCAGACGCTCGCCAGCATCTTCTCCTGGTAGAGGCTGTCCGTGACGAAGGCCTCGAACTCGTCCAGGGTGATGTTGAGCGCGTCGAGATAGTGATTCATGTCCGCCGCGCGATGCAGGCCCTGCACGCGCCGGAACTGGTCGGCGCGCTCCTGGATCTCCTCCGGCGTCGGCTTGATGCCGTGGCGCCGCGCCGCGTGCGCGGTCAGCTTGTCGCGCACCAGTTGCTCGACCAGCCCTTCGAACTGGCCGGTCAGCTTCAGCACCCTCACGAATTCTTCGACGCCGATTACTTCCTCGTCGATTCGCACGATGGCTGTCATCGCCCTCTCCTCTTGCGTTGTTAGCCCGCGACCTGGCGGAACGGATCCAGCCCCAGGTCGATCAGGCGCCGCTCGCGCACCACAATCTCCGCCGTGGCGGTCATGCCGTAGCGCAGCGGGTACTTGTTGTTGGCCACGGCGTAGTAGTCCTGCGCCAGTCGCACGCGACCCTCATAGACGGGCTGCTTGTCCGGCCCCGACGGCTTGGTGGCCGGCGAGATGTATTCGAGCGTTCCGGCAATCAGGCCGTATCGCTGGAACGGAAACGCGTTGAACTTGAGCTTGACGGGCAAGCCTTCGCGCAGGAACGCGCGATCGCGCTCGGCGATCTCGATCCGCAGCATCGGCCGCGCATCCTTGGGGGCGATGCCGCCCAGTGGCGCGTTGGCCTGAACCTTGTCGCCGCGCTGCGTCGACGTGACGTCCGTGATCACTCCCGACACCGGTGCGAGGATCAGCAGGAAGTTGTCCTTGTCGATGTTCTCGAACTTGATGCGCGCGGCGGCCTCTGCCACCAGCCGCGCGGTCTGCACCTGCAGTCGCAGCTTGTCTTCGGTGTTGCTGATCTCGCGCATTGCCGCGTCGTACTGGATCCGCAGGTTCGCCAGCTCCTGCCCGCTGCCTTCCAGTTGCGCGCTGGCCTGCGTGTATTCCTGCGATAGCCGCGCATCGAGTTCCGCCAGCCGCGATTGCGCGACGCGCAGGTTGTTCTCGGCCTCCTGCGTGGTGGCGCGTTTGGACTCCACCTGCGATTGCGACACGCCGCCGCCGGCCGGCAGCGCGAACAGCCGCGCGTAACGATCCTGCTCCTGGCGGGCAAAGTCGCGCGCGCGGCGCGCATTCTCGAGGTTGCTGCGTGCTTCCGCAAGCTGGGCACGCTGCTGCTCCGCCAGCCGCGTGGTGCCCTCGGCCATGCGGTTCTCGTGCTGGCGCGACGACAGTTCGATCTGCTGCTTGAGCGCCGCCGCCTTGCGCTCCATCAGCACCTTGCGCTCGGGAAACTGCTTCCACTCGCGCTCTGAGTCCTCCAGCTTCAGCTGCGCCTCCAGCGCGTTGGCGGCGGCCTCGATGGCGCCGCGCGCATTCAGGCGCGCCACGACGTCATCCTTCGACACCGGCTGACCCTCGGCGACATAGAGGTCGGCGAGTTCGCCGTCGACGGGGGCATAGAAGCGACGCACCTCGGATTCGGGTGCCAGCGTGCCCTGCGCGCTGACGATGACATCGGCGTGCCCGAAGAACGACCAGATCAGCGCGCAGACCACCAGCGCACACGTGGTGATGACCGTCATCATCGACAGCTTCCACGGCTCCGCGCTGAGGATGGAGATGCCCTCCGCGCTGTGGTCCTCCAGCGCCTCGGTGAGGGGGCGCAGGCGGTTATCGCGGTTGTCGTCCTTCATCGCGCACCTCCCGATGCCGTCTGCGCTGGGGCGCTCGCGCCGCTGTCGCCGGTCTTACCCGCGTCGGCCTTGTTCGCGCCAGTTTCTGTGGTCGAATCGGCCCGGGCTGGCTCTGCCTTCGCGGCATCGGCCTTCGTTGCATCAGCCTTGGTCGCTGCGTCCTTGCCGGCGCTGTCGCCGGCTCCACCGTCCTTCGCCCCAAGCTCCTTGCTGCCCTCTCCGACCAGCGCGAGCTTGGCCTTGAGCACGGCCGGGTCCAGCACCATGCGCAGGTCGTTCAGCGAGCGGCGCTGCAGGTCGACCTCGGCCTGGATCTCGTCGCGCACCTTGCTCCACTGTGCCGAGTCTTCGGCCTTGAGTTGCGCGTAGATGCGCAACCCCTGTCGCGCGTCATCCTGCGCATCGGCCAGCAGCTTGGCCTGCGCGCGGAACTTGGCGGAGATGCCCGAATCCAGCCGTTGCTCGCCGGCAATCAGGCCGTTGTTGCGATACTGCCGCCAGCTGGTCGCCGCGCGATTAAGCAGCGCATTCGCGCGGCGCAGCGCCGCTTCGCGAATACCGTTGACGTCGGCATCGACGGCCTTTACGTAGTAGGCGTCGGCCTCCGGATCCAGCGACGCGTAGAACGTCAGCAACTGGTCCTCGTAGCCACTGCCGCCGCGCGCGGCCTTGACCGCTGCAAACTGCGCGGCCACCTGCTGCTTGTGGGCGACGTCCTTTGCGACGTCGCTGGCCCACGGCCCGCTGGTGACCTGCCGCAGCGCGTCGGTGGCGGCCGCGCTGTCGCCCTGACCCCATGCCTTGGCCGCCAGCGCGTACTGCCGCTGCACATCGGCGTCCGGCAGCCGGCTCGCCAGCAGCTTCTGGTATTGCGCCTGGAACGGCGGCGTGACAAAGCTGGCCTTGCCCATCTGCGCGACCAGTGGCCCCGTGGCGCGGTCACGCAGCGCGCGGATGAGTCCCGTGTATTGCTTCAGATCGCTTTCCACACGATCGAGGCCGGCGAGCCGCGGATACTTGTCCTTGTAGTCGGCCAGCATCGACTGGAGCGCCTCGGGCTGGTCGCGCCCGAGTTCGGTGGCAATCGCCGCGTTCAGCCGGTCGATAGCGGCCAGGAAGACCGAATCGTCGTTCTGCAGCTTGCGCAGGTAGCTCAGGGCCTCGGCGTAGGTATCGCGGAAGGCGGGCACGTAGTTGGCGATACGGCCCAGCGCTCGCTGGTGCGATGCCGTATCGGCATCCCAGCGCGACACCAGTGCGCGAATCTTGCCTTCGTCGGCGTACATCCGGATCGGCGCGTCGGCGCCACCGCGCCCCACGACGAAGCGCTCCAGGTTACCTACCCAGTCGAGTTCGTCGATCAGCCCGCGCCCGTCGGCGTTGTGGCGGCTATGCGCGCGCATGTCGGCCACCACCGCGTCCGCGCCGCTGAAGTCTTTCGCCTGCAGCCGGGCCGTCCACGGCGGCACGTAGGCGTGCATCAGCGCCTCCGTGCCGAGGGCCTGGTACTGCGCGCTGTCCGGGTGGCGGCTCAGGTAGTCGTCGGCAACGGCCGCGGCCCGCACATACTGCCCTTCCTGCATCAGGTCCTTGAGCGTCCGGTCTGCCGCGCCGCGCCAGTACAGGTAGCCTCCGCCGACAGCCACCAGGATCGCGCCCACCGCAGCCCAGCGGCCCACGCGCTCCAGCTGCTTGCGGTCCTGGAGGCCAAAGCTGCGCGCCGCTTCCGACAGCAACATGGCCACCTTGCCGCGTGGTGCCGGCTTGTGCGCGGCATGCTGCGCGGCGTCGGGCATTTCCTCCGGATTGACCTCGTCCTCCTGCGCGGCGCTGTAGTCCATGCAGAAGATATCCAGGAAGGAATCGGCCGCGCCGACGAACGTGGTCTTGTCGGCATCGCCGTCCGCCGGCAGCGCGGCCGGCGCGTCCATGGCGCCTGCGGCAACACCGGGGCCAGCGGTTCCACCGGCGCCACCCACGCCACTTGCGCCGGCAGTGGTCTGCAGCGGCGATTCCGGCGGTGGCTCGAAGATCATTGACTTCGTCGCCGTGATATCGGCATCGGCCTCGCGCTCGATATCCACGCGATACACGAAGTGGCTGCCGCCCAGCGCGATCACATCGCCGGGCTCCAGCCGGATCGACTGGTCGTCCAGCTTCACGCCATTGACGAAGGTGCCGTTGGTGCTGCCGAGGTCTTCGATCCACGGCGCGCCGGCCTTGATGTAGATATGGGCATGGCGGCGCGACAGGTAGTTGACCTGATGCGGATAGTCGTTCTTGTAGCGCGCGAAGGTATCGTCGGCCTTGCTGAAGAGAAACGGAAACCCGGTGACGATGACCGGTTGCAGGCCCAGGTCCTCGCGCACGGGCGCCAGCGTGACGGCCACGCGTGGCGCCTCCGGTGTCGGCGGGCGCGGATACAGCCGCACGCGATACGACAGCGCCGCGCCAAAGCTGACCTCGTCGCCATCGCGCAGCACGGCGGGCTGCTGCGCCACCGTGTCGCCGTTGACGCGCGTGCCGTTCTTGCTGCCCAGGTCCGCCACGTAGACCGCGCCATCCTCCGAGAAGATGCGCGCGTGACGGCGCGAAAGTACCGAGATCGCCTCCGAGGGGTACGCAACGAACGGGGCCTCGCCGCGACCGATGGCGAACAGGTCTTCGCCAATGCGGATCTCGCCCAGCTCGGGACGCGATACGGGCATCAGCAGGACGTCGAAGGCCTGACCCGCTCTCACCGGCATTTCCATGATCAGGGCATCGTCGCGCGTCATGTTTCAACGGAACCAACAGTCGGGCCTGTGGCGCAGCGCAGTGTGTCGGTCTGCTGGCAGCCGACGAAGAGACGGCAGGTCACGGGTAAGAACATAGTAGGCCACGCATTACGGGAGTCAATCCGCTGCGCCGCAGCGTTGCGCGAACGCATGGCGCAGGCGGGTTTCAAGGTTGAAACGCTTTGGTCGCGAGAGCGCCTAAGGCGCCGCGTTCGCGCTGGTCTTGAGGCCGTAGCCGCCCGGTGCGTTGCGCACGTCGGCCGACGGCCATCCGCCGCCCAGTGCCTTGTAAAGCGTGACGGTGTCGGACAGGATTTGTTGGTGGACCGCCAACAACGCCAGTTGCGCCTGCAGCAGCGAACGCTCGGTCTCAAAGACCTCCAACTGCGATGCAATGCCTTCCTTGGCCTGGGCCTCGATCTGGCTGGAGACCACGCGGAGCTGATCCACCTGTTGCTGCAGTTCGATGCGCTGCTTCTTGTGTGCGTCCACGTTCACGAGCGAGCTTTCCACTTCCTCGAACGCGGTCATCACGGTGCGGCCGTACTCGTTCTCGACCACGCCGATATTGGCCTCGGTGGTCTTCACGCGGGCCCGCACGTTGGGGTCCAGCATCGGCAGGTTGATGCTGGGCATGAAGCCGAACGTGAACGACTTGAGCAAGTCGGACAGCGCGAAGCTGGCGGTGCCCCCGCGTGCGGTGAGGCTGACGCTGGGCAGTTGCGCCAGCCGGGCCTGGCCGACCAGGTTGTACGCAGCCAGCACGCGGTATTCGGCGGCCACGATGTCCGGGCGCCGCGCGAGCAGTTGCGACGGCAGCCCGGCCGGCACCACCGGCAGCTTCACGCGGTCCTGCAGCCGGCCCGGCGGCACCTTGAAGTCGCCCGCGGGTGCGCCGACGAGCGTGGCCAGTGCGTTCTCGCCCACGTCGCGAGACCGGCGCAACTCGATCAGGTCCTTGTTCAGGCGGTTGATTTCCGCCTGTTGCTGCATCACGCGGATCTGCGGCAGCAGGCCATTGGCCAGCATTGCCTTGTAGGTCGTCAGGATCTGGTTGTTGCGATCGATCGTGTGGCGCTGCTGCGCGATCTGCTCGTCGAGCTGCAGGATCGTGAAGTACGTGACAGAGACATCGGACACCAGCGACAGGTAGCCGGCGCGCCAGTCGGCTTCCGTGGCGCGGAATTCCGCGGTCTGGGCCTGTACGCCTTTCTCCACCTTGCCCCAGATGTCGATATCCCAGTTGACCGTGCCGCCCAGGTTATAGGTGCGCGACACCGGCTGGCCGGTGGTCTTCGAGATGTCCACGCCGGCGCCGATGTCAAACACCGGCAGTGCGCCCGCCTTGGCCTCGGCAATCTGCGCGTTCGCCACGCGAATGCGCGCCGCCAGCACCTTGATGTCGTAGTTGCCGGACAGCGCCCGGGCCACCAGCTGGTCGAGGTACGGGTCCTGGAAACCTTGCCACCAGTTGGGCACGATGGTTTCCGTGGGCGACACGCTCACCGATTCCTCACGCGACCACGACGCCTTGGCCGGCGTTTCGGGACGCTTGTACTCGGGTGGCCGGAAATCGGCGCAGCCGGCGAGCAGCGTGGCACATAGCGCGGCCCCCAGGGCCAGACGCGGAGTCAGGCGGCGGACGGCGATGGCAGGGAGGAAAGCGATCACGATGACATCCTGCTTGGAACGCCATCGGACCCTGACTGCAAGTCCCGGCGCTCGATCTGTATTGTGGTGCGCGGCGAAGCGAGCTCCAACCTCAAAATGCGCGAAGTCGAAGGATCAAAAAAAGCGCCGGGGCGGAGGTGTCCCGGCGCAAGCTCCCCGTGCGGTTTGAGGCGCCGCGCGCGGCGGCGCCCTACCGTTCTGAACCGGCTTTATCAGTAGATGTTGTTGTGTGCATCTTGCGACGTATGCACATCGTTCTTCATATGGTCCTGGAAGGCCGAGCCATTGCCGAAGTAGCTGGCGACCTGCTGCATTTGCTGGTTGCTCTGGTTGATCGTGGTGGTCTTCTCGAACGACAGCTTCACCGGCGTGTAGATCGAGGTGTAGGGGGCGAAGATGCCCAGGCCGCCGCGAACGGCGCGCAGGCCTTTGGCGTCGAGGGTTTCGGTCGAGGACAGATCGATGATGGTCAGGGTGCTCATGGCAGTCTCCAGGCGGGTGCGAAGTGGGGTGATCGTCAGTCAGGTGGTGCGCGGGTCAGGCGGCGTGGCCGTACACGTTGTTGGTGGCCGTTTGCGACGTGTGCACGTCGTTCTTCATGTGGTCCTGGAAGGCCGAGCCGTTGCCGAAGTAGCTGGCGACCTCTTGCATTTGCTGGTTGCTCTGGTTGATCGTCGTGGTCTTGTCGAACGACAGCTTGAACGGGCTGTAGACGGAGGTGTACGGGGCGAAGAGGCCCAGGCCGCCGGTAACGGCGCTCATCTTCTTGGCGTCCAGGGTTTCGGTGGAGGTCAGGTCCTTGATGGTCAGCGAGGTCATTTCAATTCTCCTAGAGAGGAAGGTCAGGCTTTGGTTGGTTGAGCATCGGGTTGGTGTCGCGCTCGGTTGAGATATCGCAGGGAGCGTGCCAGCGCGGGCCAGCGCGACGAAAAAAAGTCGCCAAGCCTTTCTGGACAATGGATTGCGGGCGATGGCACGATGCCGCGCGCCGTGCCGGGGTGGCATGGGCGGGCAGAGAGTGACGGGGGCTGGCCGACAGATGTCAGCAGGTGTGTTGGCGGCGCAGCGACACATGTCCATGCCAGGCGCCAGCTAGCGAAGAAAGGCAAAAAAAAACGGCGCACATCGCTGCGCGCCGTGTCGGAGGTGGGCGGACCGCCCCGCCCTACCTCACATAGATCGTGATTTTCTTGGAGTAGACCGGCGGATTCGTCGGCACGTGCTTCTCGTCGCCCATCAGCAGTTGCAACGTATGCTTGCCCGGCGCCAGTTCAATCGTGGTCTCGGTCTCCCCGGCGCCGAAGTGCAGGTGATTGCGGTCGTTGGGGATCTCCTTGTCCATCGGCGGCAAATCCACGTCGATCAGCAAGTGATGATGGCCCGTGTTCGGATACCTGACGTCCTTGGGCGCCACGCCCATGTTGCGCAGCCCGAACCAGACCTTGACAGGCTTGCCGGCCGGCAACGTCTGATTGTTGTTCGGATAGCCGATATAGAGATAGGCGTTCTTCGGCGCCGGCGTGGGTCCGCTTGCAGCGGCGGGGGCTGCGGCGGGCGCGGCAGGTGCGGCGGCGGGCGCGGAAGCATCCGCGGCCCAGGCTGTGCCAGCAAGCCCCGCGGCCAGCGCGCTGGCGGCAAGCAGGGTGACGACGGCGGTGACGGACTTGGTCATGGCTTCTCTCCCCTACGCGCGACGAACTCCCGAACGAGCGCGGAACGCCGCGCTTTGTGCGTCAGCGCACGGTGATCGTGATCTTCTTGGAGTAGATGGGCGGATCGAACGGCACGTGCTTGCTGTCACCCAGCAACAACTGCAGCGTGTGCTTGCCCGGCGGCAGCTCGATGCGCGCGTCCGTCTCGCCCGCGCCAAAGTGCAGGTGGTTGCGATCGTTGGGGATCTCCTTGTCCATCGCCGGCAGGTCCACATCGATCAGCAAGTGATGGTGGCCGCAGTTGGGACGTTCGATGCCCTTCGGGCAAACGCCCATGCCTTTCAGGCCCATGCGCACCCAGAGCTTGCCGCCTTCGATGACGGTGCCGTCCGCAGGCCAGATGATGTAGACCTCGGCGTTCTTTGGGGCGGGTGTGGGATTGGCCAGGGTGGCGTACGCGGCCACGGACATGGCCGCCAGCGCGCGGAGCAAGGATCGTCTGGACATACGCGGCTCCTCCCGGAGAACTGTCCGCGCGCTCCCTTCCCGTGCGGGACGGCAAGCGAGGTGAGCAGGCAGCGGTTCTTGATTGGTGTTGTCTGTCGTGCAATGCGCTTGGCGATGTGTCCTCAAGCGTAGGTCGGAAGCCTGGAAAAAGCGAACCCGGCACGACGCCACCACGGGTTGCGGAGACCTTTCACGCCACACGTGCTGTGCTATCTTGGAACGAGCCGGTACCGCGTCACGGCAACTCCACACCGCGCGTTGCGCCGAACCCAGGGGCCTGAATATGTGGCGGAAACTCCTCGTCGTGTCATTGGTCGGGATTGGGGCGCTGCAAGCGGGGGCCGTGCTCGTCGGCGCCCGCCCCCTCGGTGCCTGCTTCCTCGGCACCTGCTTCATTGCACCGGCCGCCGCCGGCATCCTGCCCAAGAACAGCGACGAGCAATATGAGTTGTCGTTCTGGGATTCCATCAAGAACAGCAACTACGCGAGCGACTACGAGGCCTATCTGAAGGCCTACCCCAACGGCCGCTTCGCGGCGCTGGCCAAGGCACGTATCGAGCGCATCCGCGCCGCTGGCCCCGCCACGCCGGCGGCCCCGGCCGCAAAGCCCGAGCCGAAGGCGGAGTCGAAGCCAGCGCCCGCTCCCACCCAGCCACCTCCCGCTGCACGCACGACGCCCCCGCCAAGTGCTCCGGCACCCGCGCCGGCCCAGCCACGTTCGCGCACGGGCGGCCCCATCGCGCAGGGCACCGTCACCTATCCCACCGAAGGCAAGGAGGCCGCCAGCAACGGCGGCGCGAAGCCGTCCGAGGTCAAGGGTGGCGAGATCCGGGACTGCCCGGCGTGCCCCGTGCTGATCAGCCTGAATCCGGGCAGTTTCACGATGGGCAGCGCCACGAGCGATCCCGCCGAGCGGCCTCCGCATCGCGTCAACATCCCCCAGTCGTTCGCGATCGGCAAATACGAGGTGACGAACGAGCAATGGAATGCCTGTGCCGACGCCAACGCCTGCCCGCGCATCGGCACCAATCCGGCGGATGCGAAGAACGCACCGGTGCGCGACGTGAGCTGGGACGACGCGCAGCAGTACCTGGCATGGTTGTCCAAGACCACCGGCAAGACCTACCGGCTGCCGAGCGAAGCCGAGTGGGAATACGCGGCGCGCGGCGGCACGGCGTCGGCATATTGGTGGGGCGACCAGATGCGCAAGGGCAACGCCAACTGCAAGGATTGTGGCGACCCGTGGAGCGACGCCGCGCCGGCCAACGTGGGATCGTTCGCGGCCAATCCCTATGGGCTCCATGACATGAATGGCAGCGTCTGGGAATGGGTGGCCGATTGCTGGCACAGCTCGTACAAGAACGCACCGGTCGACGGCCGCGTCTGGGACGAAGCCGCCTGCACCGCGCGCGTGATTCGCGGGGGGTCGTGGCGCGAAGGCGCGAGCTACATGGTGTCTTCCACGCGCTTCAAATACAGCACGAGCGTGCGGCAATCGCAGAACGGCTTCCGCGTGGCACGGGACATGAAGTAGAAAGAAGCAGGAACGAAGACGCGCGCCAGCTAGCGCGCCCGGGTCGAAATCTGCACGAGGTCTGCGCTGATGCGGTCCTGGCCGTACTTGCCCGCCATCTGCGCCAGGGGCCGCTCCAGCGCGCGCAGGTATTCCTGGCGTGTCTCGAATTCCGGCCGGCGCGCCTCGAACAACGGCGCCGGCGTGGTCAGCAACACCACCAGTTCCGTGCCGAACGGCTTGGATACCACCCAGTCGCCGCTGTCGCCGATCGTCGCGCTATAGCCGGCGGGAGCCTGGTTGCCCTGGATGCGCTTGCTGGGAACCAGGTGCGCCACCTTGCCGTCCACGACGAAGTAATCAACATAGACGTAGGAATCGTGCGCCGGCGTGGTGAGGTCCAGCACCAGGGGCGTACCCTCGGTGAGCTGGGTGCCATTGCCCCGCGTGCGCAGCACGGCGGTGCCTGGCTTGTGGCCTGACCAGTACGGCGCGACCGCCTTCACCACGTCGCATTTGTCGGCGCTGAGCGGCTGGGCATCGAACTTCAATGACTTCACGCCGGGGATGGCGGCAAGGCGGTCGCGCAGCGTCTGCGCGCCGGCTTCCGAGACATAGCCGCTGACCTGCAAGGCATTGCCATCGACGTTCGCCGTCAGCAACGAGCATGGCGCGGCGGCCAGCACCGGCGCGACCGCCTGCAGCGTCAGCTTCGGCTCGGGCTTCGGTTCCGGTTTGGCTTCGGCCTTGGCTTCGACTTTCGGCGCGGGCTTCGCCTCCGGCCCGGATTCGGGCCCCGCTTCGGGCTTCGACCCCGCCACGCTTCCCGGCGAGGCCGCGGTCTCCGGCGCGCTTGCCTGCGTGGCCTCCCTTGGCGTTTCGCCCAGGTGCCAGACGTAGTAACCCAGCCCCGCCACGATGGCCGCCCCGGCCGCGACACCGCCCAGCACCATCGGCAGCTTCGACGTACCGTGCTGTGGCTCGGCGCCGAGCCCCTCGAGGAACTTCGTCACCGTGGGGGTGCGCGTGGCGCGGTCCAGCGACAGTGCCTGCCGCAGCGTCTTCCACTGGACGCGGTTGAGCGACTTGGGCTGCGCCGGCTTCAGGTTCGATGCGCGCGCCTGGTTGGCGGACAAGCGGTCGTACGGATGCCGGCCCGTCATCAGTTCGTAGGTGACGCAAGCCAGCGCATAGATATCGTCACGCGGATCGGGTTCGCGGTGCTCGAACATTTCCGGGCTCGCATAGGCGGGCGTCATGCCGCCCAGCGATCCCGGATCGAACACGGTCTGGTCGGCGTCGTCGGTCGGTTGCACGAAGCCGCGCGCGATACCGAAGTCGATCACCTTCACTTCGCCGCGATCGGTCAGGAAGACGTTGGCCGGCTTGAAGTCGCAATGGACAAAGCCGCGCTCGTGCGCATAGGCCAGCGCGCGGCCCATGCCGAGGATGATCGGCATCGCCTTGGCGTAGGGCATGCCGGTGAAGTCCGGCGCGCGCAGCACGCGGCTCAGCGGCTTGCCGGACAGGTATTCCATGGTCAGGAAGACTGTGGGGCCGTCGCGGTCGAAGTCGTACACCGTGACGATATTCCGGTGCGCCAGCTGCTGCGCCTTGCGCGCTTCGCGCTGCAACGCCATCAGGGACTTCGGGTGCGCGCTGAACTGCAGGTTGAGCACCTTGATCGCGATATAGGGCTTGCGGTCGGATGCCTCCAGCTTGCGCAGGTCGAGCGCCTTGTAGACCGTGCCCATGCCACCCACACCCAGGCATTCCTCCAGCACGAAGCGGCCATTGAGCGTGTCGCCAACCCCCTTGGTGGGCCCCGACGCGATGTATCCGCCCGTGATGCTGCTACCTGTATTGGCGCCACCGGTATTGCTGCCCGTATTACCACCGGCCGTGCCGGTCGTGTTGCCGCCACCGGGCGGGCCGGACGGGCGATACGTCGGCGATGCGGGCGCGGACGGTCCGCTGCGGTCGGCCGGATCGGCCTCCACGCGGGTTTCCTCGCCGATGGGATCGAACTGCGTAGCCACGCGGGACTCGATGCGCCGCATTACCTCGGCATAGACGCCAGGTGGCAGCGGGTACCGCGTGTGCTCTTCGCTGAGCACGCGCGCCAGCTGGCTGGAATGCGTATGGTCTTCCTGCAGGGCCATATCGACCGACGCAAGGAATTCGTCACGCGAGAGGCCCCCGCGCTGGAAGTTGCGTATCAGGTCGGTCAGGCTAGACATCAGATGCAATCCCGACGAGTGGTTGCGGACCGGGCGAAACCGTTGCGTCACGAACCATCGCCCACGATGGATACTAGTGCGCACTCAGGCCATTCGCAAACCCCGACTCACCCGGGTGGTTGCCCGGCCACCAACACCCACCGCCAATCTGTTGGCGACAGCCCGTCAGTCCCGCCCCGGCTGGCATGGCGCGCACCGCCTCCGCCCCTCCCCTTGCTACCCGCCAGCCCAATCCGGACAAGGCTTTGCGACTTTTTTTCGTCGCGCTGGCCCGCGCTGGCACGCTCCCTGCGATATCCCAACCGAGCGCGACACCAACCCGATGCTCAACCAACCAAAGCCTGACCTTCCTCTCAAGGAGATTGAAATGACCACGCTGACCATCAAGGACCTGACCTCCGCCGAAACCCTGGACGCCAAGAAGATGAGCGCCGTTACCGGCGGCCTCGGCCTCTTCGCACCCTACACCTCGGTCTACAGCCCCGTGAAGCTGTCGTTCGACAAGACCACGACGATCAACCAGAGCAACCAGCAAATGCAGCAAGTCGCCAGCTACTTCGGCAATGGTTCGGCCTTCCAGGACCACATGAAGAACGACGTGCATACGTCGCAAACGGCCACCAACAACGTGTACGGCCACGCCGCCTGACCCGCGCACCGCCCGCCTGACCGACGATCACCCCACTTCGCACACCCTGGAGACTGCCATGAGCACCCTGACCATCATCGATCTGTCCTCGACCGAAACCCTCGACGCCAAAGGCCTGCGCGCCGTTCGCGGCGGCCTGGGCATCTTCGCCCCCTACACCTCGATCTACACGCCGGTGAAGCTGTCGTTCGAGAAGACCACCACGATCAACCAGAGCAACCAGCAAATGCAGCAGGTCGCCAGCTACTTCGGCAATGGCTCGGCCTTCCAGGACCATATGAAGAACGACGTGCACACGTCCCAGACGGCCACGAACAACATCTACTGATACGGCAACACGAGGGCGCCACCACCCGGCGCCCCGCCGATACCCAGCACCGAACCCAAGGAGTCCACCATGTCATCGATCATCGTCCGCGACCTTGCCGCCAGCAAGGACCTCGACCGCAAATCCCTGTGCGCCATCCGCGGCGGCACGGACTGGCTGAACAAGGTTGCCAACGTCGGCCCGCTGGCCAACGTCAACATCAACATCAATCAGAGCGTCCAGCAGTTCCAGCAAGTCAACGTGGCCGCGCTCAACAACAACACGCTGATTGGCGCCGACCTCGGTCACGTCAAGATCGGCGTGAACCCCTCGCAATGGGGCGGCAACTGGGCGGCGGCCTGACCGGCCGGCGTCCGGGGGCGGTCCCGCCACAATCGCGGGACCGCTCGCCTATACTGAATCGGGCCCGCGCCTGCCCCGGCGCTGCCCGGCCGGCCCCTAGCAGGACCGCCACGGCAAGGCCCGCATGCTGGAGAACGCCATGGCAGTGATCGTCATCAAGGATTTGTCGGAGAACGTCGACCTCGACCGCGAGGCCATGACCGCCATCACAGGCGGCGCACGTACTTCCGGCAGTCAGCATGGATTCGCACGCCGACGCGCGCAGCTCGCGCGCCTCATCCAGTATCCGGGGGGGATTCCCGGCGAGCCACAGGTTGCAGGGCAGGAACGGGTGAGCGGCAAGCTGCCGCGCAAATGACCGCGCGGCATACGCCTGCCGACCAGTAGAAAAGAAAAGCCCGCCAAGCAATTGGCGGGCTTTGGTTGCGGACGGCCCCGGACCTCCTGGGTCAGCGTCGCCGGCGAATTCCGGTCATTCCTGTGCCAAGCACGCTTCCCATGATTCCGCCCATGACGCGGACGCCCATCCGGACCACCCGGATAGTCGGAGGAAACCTGGCAGTGGCATCAATGACCGCAATGCCGGGGGCGAGCGGCAAGCGAACCTTGCCGTAGGCAGATCATCGGATTCGTAGGTGTCCGCCCCATGCGGGCATGCAATGCTCGCGCTCTGAGTATAGGCAGGGAGCCCCCGCTTTCAAGACGCCCCGCCGCCGCCCGACAATCGGAAAATGCCTGAAATTGCCCGGAAAGCGGCGTGGTTGACACATTCGCTTACTTTTCGCGCTGCAACATAATAATCGTTGTTCTGTTATACTCCGGCCCGTGAGTTTCGCACTGTGAGATCCGCTCCGCGCCCCCGGCACCACGCCATGGCGTATCCGCTGCCTCCCAAGCTCTGCTCCCTGCCTCTGTCTCCTCTTAAGCCGTTTCTGATGACAGGTGTTGGCCAGAACGCTCCGCTCACCTGACGTCGCCTCGTCTCCGATCCTGATGAACAGCCTGAATCTCTGCGCTGTTTGCCTGCCAGGGAACAACGGCCGGTTGATGCACTGACCAGTCGCCCCCTGCCTGCCGCCGTATTGCCAGCTGAGTCTGTCGTACGGCCTACCGATTGGCGCCGAAGCCTTTTTTAAAGACTTTGCACTGCGCCCGCCCCTTTGCGCACACTTGCCCTGGGGTGCCATGCATTTTTATACCTACGACATGACCCAGCACGATTTCCGTGCGGAGCAATCTTTTGCCTCCGCCAGCGATTCTTTTGCCCCCGCTACCGACGCAACCGCCACGCCCGCTGCCGCCACGAGCCCGCTCGACAAGCTCGACGCCATGCTTAACGGCGACGCCGCGCCGGCCGTGACCGAAGCGACGGAAAATGGCTTCGCACACCTCGGCCTGGACGCTGCCATCCTGCGCGCCCTTTCCGAAGTGAACTACAACACGCCGACGCCCGTCCAGGCGCAGGCCATCCCCGCCTTCCTGGCCGGCCGCGACCTGCTGGTATCCAGCCAGACCGGTTCGGGCAAGACCGCGGCGTTCATGCTGCCCGCGATCCAGCGCATTTCCGAGAAGCCGGCCCCGAACCGTCCGCGTGCCGACGAACCCGTCAAGCGCATGAAGGGCAAGCGTCCCCGCCCGGCTCCGGCCCAGCCGTCGCTGCTGGTGCTGACGCCGACGCGCGAACTGGCCCTGCAAGTGACCGAGGCCGCCGCCAAGTACGGCCGCCACCTGCGCCGCATCGTGTGCGCAAGCATCCTGGGCGGCATGCCCTACCCGAAGCAGCTGGCCATGCTGGCCAAGATGCCGGACATCCTGGTTGCTACGCCGGGCCGTCTGCTCGACCACATCGACGCTGGCCGCATCGACCTGTCCGCGCTGGACATGCTGGTGTTCGACGAAGCCGACCGCATGCTGGACATGGGCTTTGCCGATGACATCGACGCGATTGTTGCCGCCACGCCGGCCACGCGCCAGACGCTGATGTTCTCCGCGACGCTCGACGCCCGCATCGCCCAACTGGCTTCGCGCCAGCTGCGCGACCCGCAACGCATCGAGATCGCCGCCGCGCGCGCCGACCAGAGCCACATCGAGCAGCGCCTGCACTTCACCGACGACATGTCGCACAAGGAGCGCCTGCTGGACCACCTGCTGCGCGACGCCACGCTCAAGCAAGCCATCGTCTTCACCGCCACCAAGCGCGATGCGGATTCGCTGGCCGAGCGCCTGTCGGACACCGGCTTCTCCGCCGGCGCGCTGCATGGCGACATGACCCAGGGCGCGCGCAACCGCACCCTGACGGCCCTGCGCCGCGGCAATCTGCGCGTGCTGGTGGCTACGGACGTGGCCGCTCGCGGCATCGACGTGCCGGACATCACCCACGTGGTGAACTTCGACCTGCCGAAGCAAGCCGAGGACTACGTGCACCGTATCGGCCGTACCGGTCGTGCCGGTCGCTCGGGTATCGCCATCAACCTGGTGAACCACGGCGACATGTTCCAGTGGAAGCGCATCGAGCGCTTCACCAACAACCGCCTGGACGCATCGGTGATCGAAGGCCTGGAGCCGCGTCGTACGCCCAAGCCGCGTTCGAACTTCGGCGGCAAGCCGGGCGGCCGTGATGGCTTCCGCGGCAACGGTGGTGGTGGCGGTGGCTATCGTGGCAACAATGGCGGCGGCTACCGTGGCAACACCGGCGGCAGCGGCGAACGCACCTTTGGCGATCGCAAGTTTGGCGGCGGCGAAAGCCAAAGCCGTGGCTTCGGCGACCGTGGTGGCTTTGGCGATCGCGGCGGCTTCGGCAACCGCGAAGGCGGCCGCACCTTTGGCGACGACAACCGTGGCTTCGGTGACCGTGGCAATGCTGGTTTCGGCGACCGTGGCAATGGCGGCAATGGTGGCTATCGCGGCCAGACGCAAGGCCAGGGCCAAGGCCAGCAACGCGGCTTCGGCGGCGAGCGCAGCGCGGGCGATCGTGGTGGCTTCGGTAACCGCGACGGCGCGCGTGGCTTTGGCAATCGTGAAGGCGGCCAGGGCACCCAAGGCGGTCAGCGCGATGGCAACCGCGGCTTCGGCGACCGTGGCGAACGCACCTTCGGCAACCGTGAAGGCTACGGCGCCCAGCGCAACAGCCGTTCGCGCTACGAGCGTTAATCGCCAGGCAGCATAGATAAAGGGCACCCTCGGGTGCCCTTTTCTTTTGCCTGCCGCTTTGTCGGCAAGTTTGGCATCGGTGCCCGGCTCGGCGGGACTTATAGTGGAAAGCCGCCCGCGCCACTTGCCGACATGGCCGCCGCAGCGTTCCTCGATGTCCGCTGCCGGTGACCGCTGCCCGCCAGCTCAGACCGCGCAGGACCGGAAGCCCACGAACGAGACATCGTCTTCCGGCAGCAATGCCATGCGCGCCCGCGTATGCCGCTGACGCGCCGGACTTGCGAACGACACGCCTCGCACCGCCTGATGGGTGCCGAAGCGTCCGACAATCTCGGCATCCGCCGGTTGCGCGACAAACCCTGCGTAGGGCTCGTACGGCGTGGCGGTCCATTCCCGCAACGCGCCCCAGTTCAGGCCGCGATTCTGCGTGGCCGCGAGTTCCCACTCCACTTCCTGAGGCAGCCGCCGCCCGGCCCACACGCACCACGCTTGCGCCTCGAACAACGTCACGTGGCGCACGGGCTCGTCCGGATTGAGCGTACGCTCCGCACCGAAGCGAGACACCATCCACATCCGGTTGACCGGATGGCGGGACCAGTAGCGTGGCGCCGAGCGCTCCTGCGTCATCAGCCACTGGCGGCCGGCAGCCGACCACCATGCGGGATGCTCGTAGCCGCGGTCTTCCACGAACTCCAGGAACTGCGCGTTGGTGACCAGCGCCGCGTCCATTTCGAACGCCGGCACATAGGTCGGCTGCGGCGGCACTTCATCGGGCAGCGCGAAGCCATCGGCATCGGACCATCCCTGCAGGAAGCGGCCGCCCGGGAAATGCAGCGTGCCGGCGTTGACGACCGAGACTGACGGCCCCACCGATGCGGGCTCCGCTGGTGCCATGCCCAGCGACTGCAGCAGCGTGGCGATGGTTTCGCCCTGCGCGTCCTCATGGAACAGCGCGCGGCGGAAGGGATAGAGCGTGGCGTCACCGTCGTCCGGAAGCAGCGCGATGCGACGCAGCAGGCCGTCGAGCACCTGCGCGGCGTATTGCTTGACGCGCCCGACATCAGGCAGCGCGATCTCCCAGCGCTCGTCCGGCCCGATACGCTCCGGGTCGAACCATTCGTCCGCACCGTCGAGCAGCGATGGCTCGCTCGCCACCGGCAGCCGCAGGCCGCCCCGCTCGAGGTGTCTCACACCGCGCAGGCACCACCATTCGGCGTGCCATGCAATATGGCCGAGCGTCCACAACGGCGGATTGCAGTCGTACTGGCGCGTCACGGTCCAGCCACGCCGCGTCTGGCCAAATGCGGCCAGCCAGGCAAGCGTGCGGTTGCGCGACTCCACCAGTGCCTGCGCCAGCCCCTCGCGCGGCAGGCGGCGCGCATCGGCCCACGATGCCTTGCCGCCTGTGAAGTGAAGATCGGGAAGCATGGAGAAGCCGCTCATCGAAGATTCCGTGAGAGAGGGTGGAAGGGAAGCCGGGGTCACCGGCTGCGCGCATTATGACACCTGCGCGACGATGGCCTCTTCCCCCTGCCAGCCCTGCGGACTCTCCGTGCCAGCTCAGCCCCGCGCGTGAAATACTGCGAACCACCCTTGCGGATCCGTCCAGCAGACCGGGTCCGTGAAGCCGGCCGATTCCAGCAACAGCGAAAAATCCCCAGGCCGGTACTTGTACGAATCCTCGGTGTGGATCCGGTCGCCGGCGGCAAAGCGACGCTCGCCACCGGGCCAGCGCACGGTCACGTCACGCGTGGCCTCCAGATGCATCTGGATGCGCGACGCCTGCCTGTCGAAGCTGGCCGTGTGACGCCAGTCCTCGAGCGCGAAGTCACTGCCGACGATGCGATTGAGGTTGCGCAGCACATTGCGGTTAAAGGCCGCGGTCACACCGAGTGCATCGTCATAGGCGGCCACGAGCGTGTCGGCATCCTTGTAAAGATCCACGCCGATCAGCACGCCGTCGCCGCGCCCCGCTGCCGCGCGCAGACGCTGAAGCAGGCCCAGCGCGTCTACCGGCGCGAAGTTGCCGATGCTGGAACCGGGATAGAAGAACAGCTTGCGGCCGCGCCTGACGCGGTTGGGCAGATCAAGCGGACCGCAAAGGTCGGCCCCCAGCCCGAGCATCGGAATTTGCGGGTTCTGCTGCTGCAGGCACGACAGCGTGCCGCGCAGGAACTCCACCGAGATATCGAGCGCCACGTACTGCGCCGGCTGCAGGCTCGGGAACAGGCGCGATGCCTTCTCGCAATTGCCTGCGCCCAGGTCGATCAGCACGCAGCCGCTGCCGGCGCGCGCGGCGATGGCCTGCGCCGCGCTGGCGAAAATCGACGCCTCCGTGCGGGTCGGGTAGTACTCGGGCAGGTCCGTGATGGCTTCGAACAGCCGCGAGCCCAGCACATCGTAGAAAAACTTGGGGCTGATGCCCGGTTCGGGCCGTGTCAGTCCCGCCACGATCTCGGCCCGTAGCGCACCGCTGTCCTCGTGGTATTGCTGCACGAACTCCGGCTGCGGCGCTGTTCCGGCGGCCGGCGCAAAACCGTTGCCAACGACGATGCCGGAGGTCGGCTCGGACGTCAGTTCCGGGGAGGCGTTGTGGTGGTTGTGATTGGGTTGGGTTCGAGGGCGGGATGGGTTCAGCGGTGTCGTAACGGCCGGCATGACGTTTCCTTGTTGTCGATGGGCACTACGTGAATCCCCAAAGACCGCCCGCGGCTGCGTCGGGCGGCTGGCGGCGGGGTGCATTCCTGTCCTGTCCGAAGCACACCGGCCGGCGCCAATCCAACTAGCATAGGAGGATAAATTTATGCGTGCAGGATGCTTTGCATCGGCTTACAAACTCCCCCGGGCGTCATCGCAACGACCTTTGTTCCATACATTTGAACGCGATGATGGCGATGCAACATTTCTTCTCACACTTCGCTTATAATCCGCCCCAGCGCGACCGCCACCCGATACTGCGGCAGTCGCGTCCCTTCAAAGGGGAGTAGCTTGGGGGCCCATGCCCTTAGCACAATCGTCATTCCGAGACGCTCGCTCGTCTCCGGTTGTGCTGACCCTGGCGCGCATTCCGCGCCAGTGTGTCGAGCAAGACCTTTGCAACCTGGTTTCACGGTTTGCAAAGGACGCCCCCAACCTCCGGTGCTCCGCGATCCCAGGCGAAACAAAAGCCCCTTGCAGGCCAGATTGGCCCGCAGCTATTCGCACTTGAGGAGAGTTCATGGAGTGGTTCACCGATTTGTTCACGATGCAGTTCCTGACGGCGCTGCTGGCGATCGTCGTCATCGATCTGGTCCTGGCTGGCGACAATGCCATCGTGATCGCCCTGGCGGCGCGCAACCTGCCCCAGCACCTGCAGAAGAAGGCCATCATCTGGGGTACCGTGGGTGCCGTGGTCGTACGCTCGGCGATGACCGTTGGCGTGGTCTGGCTGCTCAAGATCCCCGGGCTGCTGCTGATCGGCGGCGTGGCGCTGGTCTGGATCGCCTACAAGCTGCTGGCGGCCGAGGAAGACGGTGACGAGCACGGCGCAGGCGCCAGCACGCTGGTCGGCGCGATGAAGACCATCATCATCGCCGACGCCGTCATGGGCGTGGACAACGTGCTGGCCGTGGCCGGTGCCGCGCACGGCAGCTTCCTGCTGGTGGTGCTGGGCCTGCTGATCAGCATCCCGATCGTGGTCTGGGGCTCGAGCCTGGTCCTCAAGCTGATGGGGCGCTTCCCGGTCATCATCTACCTGGGTGCCGGCGTGCTGGCCTTCACGGCGGTGAAAATGATCGTCAGCGAGCCGCTGGTGAAGGAGTTCTTCGCCAGCCAGCCCGTGATCTACTGGGGCCTGTATGTGCTGATCGTCGGCGGTGTGCTGGGCGCCGGCTACCTGACGCAGAAGCGTCGCACGCCGGCCACGCAGGAAAGCCACTGACGCCGGACTGCCAGGCGTCCGCATGATGCAACAGCCGCCCTTCGGGGCGGTTTTTGCTTTTCGGGCAAGGTCGGCCTTTCAGGCTAAAATCCCCGCTTGCGGCCCAAGCGCCAACATCACTTTCCCCCATCCGCGCCGATGAAACAGTACCTCGACTTCATGCGCCATGTGTACGAGCATGGCACCGAAAAGGCCGATCGCACCGGCACCGGCACGCGCTCGGTGTTTGGCTACCAGATGCGCTTCGATCTGAACGAAGGCTTCCCGGTGGTCACCACCAAGAAGCTGCACCTGAAGTCGATCATCCATGAACTGCTGTGGTTTCTCCAGGGCTCGACCAACGTCAAGTACCTGCAGGACAACGGCGTGACGATCTGGGACGAGTGGGCCGACGCCAACGGTGAACTGGGCCCGGTCTATGGCTACCAGTGGCGCGCGTGGCCGACACCGGACGGCAAGCACGTGGACCAGATCGCCGACCTGATCCAGCAAATCCGCAACAATCCCGATTCGCGCCGGCTGATCGTCTCCGCCTGGAACGTCGGCGAGATTCCGCAGATGAAACTGCCGCCCTGCCACGCGTTCTTCCAGTTCTACGTGGCCGACGGCAAGCTGTCGTGCCAGTTGTACCAGCGCAGCGCCGATATCTTCCTGGGCGTGCCGTTCAACATCGCCAGCTATGCACTGCTGACGCACATGATCGCGCAGCAGACCAACCTGGGCGTGGGCGACTTTGTCTGGACCGGCGGCGACTGCCACGTCTACAGCAACCACTTCGAGCAGGTGGAAACCCAGCTCGCGCGTACGCCGATGAAGCTGCCGACGCTGCAAATCAAGCGCAAGCCGGACAGCATCTTCGACTACAAGTACGAGGACTTCGAACTGGTCGGCTATGAATCGCACCCCGCGATCAAGGCGCCGGTGGCCGTATGACGCTGCTGACCCTGATCGTGGCGCGGGCCCGCAATGGCACCATCGGCCGGGACAACACCCTGCCCTGGCGCCTGCCCGAGGACCTGCAGCACTTCAAGCGCACCACCATGGGCGCGCCGGTGATCATGGGCCGCAAGACCTGGGATTCGATTGGCCGGCCGCTGCCGGGCCGCCGCAACATCGTGGTGAGCCGCAACCAGGACCTGAAGCTGGAAGGCGCCGAAGTGGCGGCATCGCTCGAAGATGCGCAGCGCCTGTGCGTCGGCGTGGAGCAGGTGTTCCTGATCGGCGGCGCGCAACTGTACGCGGAAGCGCTGCCGAGCGCTGACCGACTGATCGTGACCGAGATCGATGCCGACATTGCCGGCGACGCGTTCTTCCCTGCAGTGGACCGTGCGCGATGGCTGGAGGCGGCGCGGGAGACGCATCACTCGGCGGCCAACGGCTTCGACTACGCGTTCGTGACCTACGAACGGCCGCCGTCGGGCGAGGAATAAGCGAAAGCCAGTCACTCGCAGGCGCCCCAAAAAACAAACGGCACGGTTCGCACCGTGCCGTTTCTGTTTGTCGTTCCGCAGCCTAGTTGCCCGCGATCGTCATCTGCTCGATCAGGATCGACCCGGTTTCCTTGGTGCCGCGCACCAGCGCATCGGCGCCCACGGCCACGATCTGCTTGAACATCTCGACCATGCTGCCGGCGATCGTGATCTCTTCCACCGGATACTGGATCACGCCGTTTTCCACCCAGTAACCCGACGCGCCGCGTGAATAGTCGCCCGTCACGTAGTTGACGCCCTGCCCCATCAGCTCCGTCACCAGCAGGCCCGTGCCCATTTTCTTCAGCATGCCGGCGAAATCATCGCCCGGCTGCGTCAGCGTGCTGCTCAGCGTCAGGTTGTGCGAGCCGCCCGCGTTGCCGGTGGTCTGCATGCCCAGTTTGCGTGCCGAGTACGTCGACAGGAAATAGCCTTCCACCACGCCGTCGCGCACCACGTCGCGCTCGTGCGTGCGCACGCCCTCTTCGTCGAACGGCGCGCTGCCCATGGCACCCGGTACGTGCGGCTGCTCGTGGATCTGGATGTGCGGGGCAAATGCGGCCTTGCCCAGCGAGTCATAGAGGAACGTGGACTTGCGATACAGCGCGCCACCCGAGACCGCCTGAACGAAGGCGCCCAGCAGACCGGCCGCCAGCGGAGCTTCGAACAGCACCGGGCACTTGCGCGTGGTCAGCTTGCGCGCGTTCAGGCGCGCAAGCGCGCGCTCCGCGGCGTAGCGGCCGATGTCTTCCGGCGCGGCCAGCGTCAGCGGCGACCGCTTGGACGAATACCAGTCGTCGCGCTGCATGCCGCCGCCCGAACCGGCGATCGGCGCGCAGGAGATGAAATGGCGCGAATACGGATAGCCGCCCGAGAAGCCACGCGAGGTGGCCAGCACGAACTGCGAATGCTGGGCCGATACGCTCGCGCCGTCGCTGTTGCGGATCTTGGGCGACACGGCAAACGCGGCGGCTTCGGCGCGGCGGGCGATGTCGATGGCCTCCTCGGCATCCACGGTCCACGGGTGGAACAGGTCCAGGTCCTGCGGATCGCGCTCCAGCAGCTCTTCCTCGGCCAGTCCCGCACAATCGTCCTCGGCGGTGAAGCGGGCGATGTTGTACGCCGCCTCGGCCGTGGCGCGCAGTGCCGCCGGCGAAAAGTCCGACGTACTGGCATTGCCGCGGCGCTTGCCGATCATGACCGTCACGCCCACGACCTTGTCGCGGTTCTGCTCGATGGTCTCCACCTGGCCCTTGCGTACCGTCACCGACAGGCCGCTGCCTTCGGAAATTTCGGTGGCGGCGTCCGTCGCCCCCAACTCGCGTGCCACGCGCAGCACATCGGCCGCCATGGCCCTGAGCTGATCCTGGGAATAGGTGAAATGCGCGGTCGGTTCGGCAATCTGGTCCATGTGGGCGGGCGTCATCAAAAGTCCAAACGGGAATCATAGCAAGATAAAATGCCGCCTATGACGCGAAATACCCGTAGCACCTCCAATTCTCATTTCCCGGGCGGATTTGCCCCGGAGCCGGATGACGACCTGCCGAAGAGCAAGTCGCAGAAAAAGCGCGACATGACGGCGCTGCAAGACCTGGGCGCCGAACTGGAAGCCCTGCCGCGCGACCGGCTGGCCCGCGTGCCGATGCCCGAAGCTCTGGCCGATGCCATCGGTCAGGCGCGCAAGATCACCAGCCATGAAGGCAAGCGACGCCAGATGCAGTTCGTCGGCAAGGTCATGCGCGGGCTGGACGACGATGAGGTGGACGCCATCCGCGCCGCGCTGGAGGGCTTCAAGGGCACCAGCAAGGCGGAAACCGCCCGCCTGCACCTGATCGAACGCTGGCGCGAACTGTTGCTGGCCGACGACGCGGCGCTGACCAAGTTCCTTGGCGAGCACCCGGGCGTGGACGTCCAGTCGGTGCGCAATATCATCCGCAATGCCCGCAAGGAAAGGGAACAGGCTCGACCGCCCAAGTACTTCCGGGAGCTGTTCCAGGCCATCAAGACCGCGCTGGAAGATACCGATGCCGGCGCGTCCCCCGAATCCGCCCCTGCACCGGAGCCCGAGGCATGACCCAGCCGCTGAACGCACCCGTTTCCCGCAACCATCCCGACGAGCTGGTGGTCGGTTTCGTATCGATTTCCGACCGGGCGTCGTCCGGCACCTACCAGGACGAGGGCATTCCCGCCCTGCGCGACTGGTTCGGCCGTACGCTGACGTCGCCCTGGCAAGGCGTGGAACGGCTGATCCCGGATGAAAAGGCGCTGATCTCCCGCACGCTGATCGAACTGGTGGACGTGGCGGGGTGCGACCTCGTGCTGACCACGGGCGGCACCGGCCCGGCGCGCCGCGATGTGACGCCGGAGGCCACACTGGCCGTGGGAACCAAGGAAATGCCGGGTTTCGGGGAACAGATGCGGCAGGTCAGCCTGCACTTCGTGCCGACCGCGATCCTGTCGCGCCAGGTGGCGGTGATCCGCGAGACACCGAGCCGCGCCGCGCTGATCGTCAACCTGCCGGGCCAGCCACGTGCGATCCGCGAGACACTGGAAGGCCTGCGCGATGCCGACGGCAAGTCGATCATTCAGGGGGTATTTGCCGCAGTGCCCTATTGCATCGACCTGATCGGCGGCCCCTACATCGAGACCGACGAAGCCGTGGTCAAGGCCTGGCGTCCCAAGAACGCGGTGCGCACCCGGCCGGCCGCCTGACGGCCGTGGTCACCTGAGGCCGAGGTAGAGTCCCAGCGGGATGAAAACCACGGCCGCGATATTGCCCAGCAGCACGATGGAGGCCACCTGATCCGGCTCCTGCCGGAAGTGGTCGGCCACCAGGAAATTCAGCACCGCCGGCGGCAGTGCCGCGAAGACGAACAGCAGCCCGCGCTGCAGGTCGCTCATCGGCACCCACCAGGCCAGCGGCAGCGCCACCGCGATGCCGGCCAGCGGGCACACCGCGGCGCCCAGCATCCCCATCCCCCAGTTGCGCAGGCTCACGTCTTTCATCCGCACGCCCAGCGCAAACAGCATCAGCGGCACCGTGGCGTCGCCAAGCAGCTTGATCGATTCATAGACCGGTTGCGGCAGCGTGAACACCGGGCGCGCCAGCGACAGCGCCACACCGACCACCGTCGCCAGCACCATCGGGTTGCGCGCGATCTGCGCCATCGACGCGTGCCGGTTGACGATCTTCATGCCGATCGTGAAGTGCATCAGGTTGGATGCCGCGAACAACGCCACAGCTGGCGCCAGCCCGGCCGGGCCGAACGCGAAGACCGACAGCGGCAAGCCCATGTTGCCGCAGTTGTTGAACATCATCGGCGGCACGAAGGTACGCGGGTCGGCCTTGGTCAGCCGCGCGACGATCCAGGCCACGATGCCGGAGCCGATCACCACCGCCACGGCGCAGGCCAGCAGCACGAGCTGGTCGGCCAGCACGAATTCCTTGCTGACGAACGCCGAAACCACCAGCAATGGCGCGATCACGTCCAGCGTCGCGCGATTGATGCCCGCCATGTCCGGATGGGCGCGCCGCCCGTACAGCCACCCCACCAGGATAATCAGGATGACCGGGGTGATGATCGAGACGATACGGGTGAACATGGCGGGATGCGGGCGGCAGGAGGGCGGACGGCGTGGCGGCCCCGGCTTCCGGGGCTGCCCGCCGGGTTATTGTTCGATGCTTGTGCGCTTGTGCCTCACGCGGCGGGCGCGGCGGGCGCGTCCGGTGCGGCCGGAGCCGCGGCGGCAGCTTCGGCCGCCGACGACCTGATGAAATGCGTGCGGTAGTAGCGCAGTTCTTCCACGGACTCCAGGATGTCCGCCAGCGCCGTGTGCAGCTGCCGCTTGATGAAACCCTTGTGGATGGCCGGTTCCCAGCGCTTGCAGAGTTCCTTCAGCGTGGACACGTCCAGGTTGCGGTAGTGGAAGAACGACTCCAGCTTGGGCATATGGCGCGCCATGAAGCGGCGGTCCTGGCAGATCGAGTTGCCGCACATCGGCGACTTGCCGGCCGGCACCCAGCGCTTCAGGAAAGCCAGCAGTTCGGCTTCGGCCTGGGCTTCGGTCAGCGTGGAGGCCTTGACCTTGTCGATCAGGCCCGAGCGGCCGTGGGTGCCCTTGTTCCAGTTGTCCATGGCGTCCAGCACGCTATCTGGCTGGTGGATCACCAGCACCGGCCCCTCGGTCAGGATATTCAGCTCGGCGTCGGTGACCACCACCGCCACTTCGATGATGCGGTCGGTGTCCGGCTGCAGACCGGTCATTTCCATGTCCAACCAGACCAGGTTGTTTTCACTTTTTACGGAGGTGGCGGCGGGGCTTGTCATCTGGCGGTACGGCTCGATATGGGGTACGGAAGGGGAAATCGCGAACCAGCGCGAATTCAGCGCAATCGTCCGGGCAGGCACCCGGCGCGAACAACTTATAATTCTCGCATATCCGCCCCGGATGGCCGCCCGCGCACTTTGCGAGAAGCCAGCCGGGCATCGTTTGCGCGCCGTGGCCGGCGCGGTCCCCGACAAGGCCTTGCCGATGTTCACAGTGATCTTTCTTGCCGCCCTGGTCGTCATGGTGCTGACCAAGCTCTGGCTCGCCGCCCGCCAGGTCCGCCATGTGGCGCGCCACCGCGGCGCCGTGCCCGCCCGCTTTGCCGACACCATCACGCTGCCCGCCCACCAGAAAGCGGCCGACTACACGATCGCCCGCACGCGGCTGTCGATGCTCGAGGTGCTGGCCGGCGCTGCCGTGCTGATCGGCTTCACCATGCTCGGCGGCCTGCACGTGCTGAACCAGTTCTGGCTGCGCATGTTCGACGGTGGCGGCTATCTCTATGGGGTGGCGCTGATTGCCAGCGTCGCGCTGATCGGCGGACTGGTCGACCTGCCCTTTTCGCTCTACGGCCAGTTCGGCATTGAGCAACGCTTCGGCTTCAACAAGATGACCTTCGGCCTGTGGCTGGCGGACCTGATCAAGATGATGGCCGTGGCCTGCGTTCTGGGCCTGCCGCTGCTGCTGGCGGTGCTTTGGCTGATGGAGCGGGCCGGCCCCTACTGGTGGGTCTGGACCTGGCTGTTGTGGATGGCGTTCAGCCTGTTGTTGCAGGTGATCGTGCCGACGTTCATTGCTCCGCTGTTCAACAAGTTCGAGCCGCTGACCGACGAAGGCCTGCGGCAGCGCATCGAGGCGCTGCTGCGCAAGTGCGGCTTTGCCAGCAAGGGGTTGTTCGTGATGGATGGCAGCAAGCGCAGCGCCCACGGCAATGCTTATTTCACCGGCTTTGGCGCCGCCAAACGCATCGTCTTCTTCGACACCCTGCTCTCGCGGCTCGATGGCGAGGAGGTGGAGGCCGTGCTGGCGCACGAACTGGGCCATTTCAAGCGCCGCCACGTGGCCAAGATGATTGCGGTCACGTTCGCGCTGTCGCTGGTGTTCCTGGCCCTGCTGGGCTGGCTGGCCACGCGGTCCTGGTTCTATACGGGCCTGGGCGTGCTGCCGAACTTCGGCACCAGCAATCATGCGCTGGCGCTGGTGCTGTTCTTCCTGACGCTGCCGGTGTTCACATTCATCCTGGGGCCGCTGGCCAGCCAGTCGTCACGCCGGCACGAATTCGAGGCTGACGAATTCGCCGCCCACCAGACCAACGCCGGCCACCTGGTATCGGCACTGGTGAAGCTCTACAAGGACAACGCGTCCACGCTCACGCCAGACCCGCTCTATAGCGCGTTCTATTACTCGCATCCGCCGGCAGCCCAGCGGATCGATCGCCTGCTGGCGCACGCATGAGCCGCAACGCACGCCATCACAACGCCGGCAAGGGCACCGGCGGCAATACCGAATCGGCACTGATCATCGCAGCGCATGGCCGCCACTACGTGGTGGAACTGGGCGACGGCACGCGCCTGCATGCCTTCCCGCGCGGCAAGAAGAGCGATTGCGCTGTCGGCGATCACGTGCGTGTGGAATCCGCCGCGGCGGACCAGTGCGTGATCACCGCCGTCGACGCGCGCAAGAACCTGCTGCATCGCTCGGACCAGTTCAAATCCAAGCTGCTGGCGGCCAATATCGATCAGGTCATCATCGTGCTGGCCACCGAACCGAGTTTCTCCGAGGATCTGCTGGGCCGCGCCCTGGTGTCCGCCGAGGCGCTGGAGATCCGGCCTCTGGTCATCCTCAACAAGACCGACCTGACCGGCCGGCTCGATGACGCACGACGCAGGCTGAAGCTCTACCAGGACCTGGGCTACGACACGCTGGAGCTATCCGTCCACGGTCGCCCGGAGGAAGCCCTGGCAGCGCTGCAACCGCGCACGGCCGGGGTGTCGAGCATCCTGATCGGCCAGTCCGGCATGGGCAAGTCGTCGCTGCTGAATCTGTTGATCCCGGGCGTGGAAGCGCAGACGCGCGAAATCTCGGCCAAGCTCGATTCCGGCAAACACACCACCACATTCACGCGGCTGTATCACCTGCCGGCGGGCTGGGCCACCCTTGACGGCCGCCCCGGCTATCTGATCGACTCACCGGGCTTCCAGGAATTCGGCCTGCACCACCTGAGCGAAGGCATGCTGGAGCGCGCGTTCCCAGAGTTTCGCCCCCGCCTGACCGAATGCCGGTTCTACAACTGCCACCATGTGAACGAGCCCGGCTGCGGCGTGCTTTCAGCCATCGATGGCGGCGCGATCTCCGAACGCAGGCACCAGCTCTATACGCAGTTGCTGCACGAGTCCCGGCAGCAAAAACCCTGGTAGTCCGTGGTAAGGTTGGCGCACCTGCCTGAAAGTTCGCGCCATCATGAAACTGCTGCTGAGGACGCCGTCGCTGGTGCATGCCGCGCACTGCGAAAACCTGCTGCGGGCCGCGGGAATCCGGGCCGAATTACGGAATACGTGGCTCGCCGGCGCGACCGGCGATATCCCGTTCCAGGAAAGCGCTCCACAGGTGTGGATTGCCGACGATGCCGCCGAGGCCGACGCATGGGCCGTGCTCAATGCCGCCGCCAACCCCGCACCGGGGCCGCGCTGGCAATGCCGTCACTGCAAGGAATGGCACGAGTCCCAATTTTCGGCATGCTGGCGTTGCGGCGCGCAGCACGATTAAAAAAAGCGCCACGTATGTGGCGCTTTTCTATTGAAGCGATCGCCGGATCGGCTGCCTGGAAGACTAGCCCACCCAAAGCGCCAGCGAGATCATCGCCAGCAGCAGCATCCACAGGATGACGGCACGCCAGACCAGGCCGACAGCCGATTGCAGCGTGCGCACGCCGGGGTCCGCGCCGAATTCCGGAGGCACCGGTTCCGAGGAATCCGCCATGCCCGGCGCATAGTCCACGCCCGCCAGGCTGGTGCGCAGCATCACGCTGGAATCGTCCTCAGCCAGCGGCGCCCCGAGCCGGACACCCAGCGCCCCGCCGCCGCTCGCCAGCAGGATGCCATTGACCGCATCGTTCCATTTGCGGGCGTGATTGCGCCACGCATAGACCGCATCCTCGAAATTCCCGACGATGGCAAACCCGATCGCGGTCAGCCGCGACGGCACCCAGTCCAGCACGTAGAACGCCTGCGCGGCAAAGCAGCCCAGCGCCGGGCTGCGTTCGTTGGATGGGGTATTCCATTGGCGGCTCAGGAACTCGGCGGTGCGATACAGCACCACCCCGCCGGGCCCGATGGGCACCAGGAACCAGAAGAACACGCCGAAGACGTGGCGGTGCACGGCAATGATCGCGGCTTCCAGCGTGTGGCGGACAATCTCGCTGACCGGCATCTCCACGGTATCCAGCCCGGTCCACTCGTGCAGGAGCGCGCGCGCCGTGTGCGGGTCGTCACGGTTCAGCGCCTCGTGGATATCGGTGAAATAGTGGCTGAACTGGCGGAAGCCCAGGGTCAGGTACAACAGCAACACGTTCCAGGCGAGCGTCAGCGCCACGCTGATCGACGCCAGCAGATAGTGCACGACCACGGCGGCCAGCATCAGCGGCACCACCACGGTCAGCCACGCCAGCGCGGCATCTCGCGGGCGGCCCGTATCGAAGGCGTGTTCGGCCCGATCGCCCAGTACGCGCACGATGTCGTAGATGGGGTTATTCCGGCCCAGGGCACGGAATTGTTCGGCGATCAGCGCCAGGAGAATGGAAACAAAGGTCATCTCGTGACAGAAGCAGAGGCAGCGGCGAAGTGCCGCGCCGGTCGCATAGCGGTATTGTCAGACGATAGCATAGCGTCACGCCGTGTCGGCATTGCAAAAGACCTGTAAGCGGTCGTAAGCAAAAAAAAGCCCGCCGGGTTGCCGACGGGCTTTGGTCGTCCCCGGCCGCTGGCGAACGGGGACGGATAGCACTTGCCAAATGCGTCAGGGCAGGTCGAAAACCAGCACCTCGGCATCGCTGCCTTGCGACAGGCTGATGGCATCGACATCTTCCACCCGGGCGGCATCGCCGGCCTCGAGCGCCCGGCCGTTCACCGACACGCGGCCACGGGCCACGTGGACATAGGCGCGGCGGCCCGGGGCGAGGTTCAGCGTGGCGGATTCGTCGCCATCGAACAGGCCGGCGAAGATCCGGGTGTCCTGATGCACAACCACGGAACCCTCGGCGCCATCGGGACTGGCCACCAGGCGCAGCTGGCCCCGCTTGTCGGCCACCTCGAAGCGGCGTTCCTCGTAGCCCGGCTCGATCCCGAGCTGGTTCGGCATGATCCAGATTTGCAGGAAGTGCGTCGTATCGTGCGCCGCATGGTTGTATTCCGAGTGCCGCACACCCGTGCCGGCGCTCATGCGCTGCACGTCGCCGGGGCGGATCACGCTTCCGTTACCCATGCTGTCCTTGTGGGCCAGCTCGCCTTCCAGCACGTAGCTGATGATCTCCATGTCACGGTGGCCGTGCGTGCCAAAGCCCATGCCCGGCGCCACGCGATCCTCATTGATCACACGCAGCGGCCCGAACTGGATATGGTTCGGATCGTAGTAATCGGCAAAGGAGAAGCTGTGGTATGACTTCAGCCAGCCATGGTCCGCATAACCGCGCTCTCCAGACTTACGGATTTCAATCATTTTGATGGCCCTCCTTGTGGCCTCTGCACTGCCCCTCCGGCCTACCATTCGGGCTCGGGCTTGGGTCAGTGGCGTTTCGATGCTAGGCAGTTTAGGGGTGTGGGAGTATATTGGCGGGCACCGCGTTAGAAGCACTCGTTCAGAATTTCTGAATATGCCACTCTCCCTAGAATCCCTTGAAGTCCTTGATGCCATCGAGCGCAAGGGCAGCTTTGCCGCCGCCGCCCACGAGATGGGCAAGGTGCCCTCCGCCCTGACCTACGTGGTCCGCAAACTGGAAGAGGACCTGGACGTCCTGCTGTTCGACCGAAGGCGCCACCGGGCTGAGCTGACGCCGGCAGGCCGTGCGCTGCTGGACGAAGGCCGCCACCTGCTGCACGCAGCCGATGACCTGGCACGCCGCGTCAAGCGGCTGGCCACGGGCTGGGAGGCCAACCTCAACATCGTCGTGGACGATCTGGTCAATTTCCGCGCCCTCCTGCCAGTGATCCAGGACTTCTATGCCGAGAACACCGCCACGCGGCTGCGGTTTTCGAAAGAGGTGCTTGGCGGTGCGTGGGACGCACTGGTCAGCAACCGGGCGGACCTGATCATCGGCGGCGCCTACGAAGCCCCGAGCACGCAGGGCTTCCAGGTGCGGCCGCTCGGCGCCATGCCATTCGTGTTCGCCGTGGCCGCTCATCATCCGCTGGCGACGGAGGAAGGTCCGCTGACGACGATGCAGATTGCCAAGCACCGCATCGTGGCCGTCGGCGACACCTCCCGCAACCTGCCCGCGCGCACCCACGGCGTGCTCGCGGGGCAGGACGTGCTGGTGGTACCGACCATGCGCGACAAGCTCGAAGCGCAGATTCGCGGCCTGGGTTGCGGCTGGCTGCCGGCACCGATGGCACAGCCCTATATCGAAAGCGGCGTGTTGCAGGCACGCGAGACCGTCGAAATCCGCGCACCGGGCAACTTCAAGGTGGCCTGGCGGACCAGCACGCGCGGCAAGGCGCTGCAATGGTGGACGACCAAGCTGGAAGATCCTCGCCTGGCGCAGGCGCTGGTGCTCCAGCCGGTGGGGCAATCCGACTGACCTGGCGGCGTCGTATGTCGCAAATGCCCACGCCGCGCTCCCCGTCGCACCTTCCGTCGCGCTCACCGTCGCGCTATCGCGGCCGCTTCGCGCCCTCGCCTACCGGCCCGCTGCACCTAGGCTCGCTGGTCACGGCGCTGGCCACCTGGCTGGACGCCCGCGCACATGGCGGCGACTGGCTCGTGCGAATCGAGGACATCGACTATCCGCGCTGCGTGAGCGGTGCGGACGCCGACATCCTGCGGACGCTGGAGACCCTTGGCATGCATCCCGACGAGCCGCCGGTCTGGCAGAGCCGCCGCGAAGCGCTCTACGCCGAAGCACTGCATCGCCTCGATGCCAACGGCCAGCTCTACCCGTGCGGGTGCTCGCGCAAGGAGATTGCCGATTCGCTCGTGCATGTGCGGGAGCGCCATCAGACGCTCGGCTATCCGGGTACCTGCCGCAACGGCCTGCACGGCAAGCTGCCGCGCGCATGGCGCGTACGGGTGCCCGACGGCCCGGCAGCGACGATCTGCTTCGACGACCGCTGGCAGGGCCGCCAGTGCCAGGATCTGGAGACGGAGTTGGGGGATTTCGTCCTGCGCCGGGCCGATGGCCTGTGGGCCTACCAGTTGGCGGTGGTGGTCGATGACGCCGCGCAGGGCATCACGCATATCGTGCGGGGTGCCGACCTGCTGGATTCCACGCCGCGGCAAATCCATCTGCAACATCTGCTGGGGCTGCCGACACCCGCCTACCTGCATGTGCCGGTGGTGGTGAATGCCGTCGGCGAGAAACTCAGCAAGCAAAGCGGCGCACAGGCAATCGACACCTCCGCGCCGCTGGAAGCGTTGCGTGCGGCCGGTGCGCACCTGGGCATCGTCAACGGCGAATCGACCATTCCCGAGTGGCTGGCGGCAGCGACCGAACAATGGTCGATGTTGCTTCGCCAGCCACAGGCCCCTCGCTGACATCCGACAGAAAAAGAAAAGGCACCCGAGGGTGCCTTTCTTGCATCGTCGAGCCAGTCGGCTCAGACCATCACGACTTGCGCGGTGCGCCGCCCAGCAGTGCGGCGACGGGCCGCTTGGGCAACTGACGGCCACGGGCGAGTGCGGCGGCCAGTTGTTCCTCGGCCGGCTGCGTCTGCGCATGGCTGCTCGACGGCTCATACGGACGCGAGAAGAATGGATCGTCCGACGGACGGAATGCCTGGCGGTTGTTCGACTCCGTGCGACGGCGGCGGCCTTCGCCATCACCCTCGCCAGCTTCGCGCGTCCGGCGCACGTCGGTGCGTTGGCGGCGACGATCGGCATCCTCGCTTCGGGCGCGCTCGCCGGTCGGGTCAAAACCCTCCAGCGTGCTGCGCGGAATGCTGCGCTTGATCAGCTTCTCGATATCGGCCAGCAGGCGTTCGTCGCCGCCCGGCACAAAGATCGACAGCGCATCGCCGCTGGCGCCGGCCCGGCCCGTACGGCCGATGCGGTGCACGTAGTCTTCCGCGCTATAGGGCAGGTCAAAGTTGATCACGCACGGCATGTCGGGGATATCGAGGCCACGGGCCGCCACGTCGGTGGCCACCAGCGCGTCGATCGAGCCGTTCTTGAAGCCGTCGAGCGTCTGCATGCGCTCGGTCTGCGTCTTGTCGCCGTGGATCGCGGCGGCGTTGATGCCTTCGCGCTCCAGGTGCCGTGCCAGGCGCGAGCAGCCGATCTTGCTGTTCACGAACACGATGCACTGGCGGGAGGTTCCATTCGTGGCACGCTGCTTGAGCAGGTGCACCACGGCGGCCTGCTTGTGGCCATCCTCCACGGAATAGACGGTCTGGCGCACGTTCTCGTTGGTCGAATTGCTGCGCGCCACTTCGATCGTCACCGGCTCCTTCAGGTAGCTGGAGGCGAGTCGCTTGATTTCGGTCGAGAAGGTCGCGGAGAACAGCAGCGTCTGACGTTGTGCCGGCAGCAGGTTGATGATGCGCTGCAGGTCCGGCAGGAAACCCATGTCGAGCATGCGGTCCGCCTCATCCAGCACCAGCATCTGCACTTGCGACAGGTTCACCGACTTCTGCTGAACGTGGTCCAGCAGGCGACCCGGCGTGGCGACCAGGATTTCCACGCCACGGCGCAGTGCATCGGTCTGCGGGTTCATGTCCACGCCACCGAACACCACGGTGCTGCGCAGGTCCGTATGCTTGGCGTAGCGGGCGACGTTGTCGTAGACCTGATCCGCCAGTTCGCGCGTGGGCGTCAGCATCAGCGCGCGCACCGGGTGACGCGCCGGCGAAGCACTGGCATTCGCCATCGGCAGCAGGCGCTGGATGATGGGCAGTGCAAAGCCGGCGGTCTTGCCGGTGCCGGTCTGTGCGGCGCCCATCACGTCCTTGCCCAGCAGCACCACGGGAATGGCTTGCGCCTGGATCGGCGTCGGCTTGGTATAGCCCTGGTCGGACAAGGCGCGCAGGATGCGCGGATCCAGCCCGAAGCTCTCGAACGTCTGCTCTGCTGCTGGGGTCTGGTCTGGGGTGGTCGTCATCGTCATGGTTTCGGTGTCGTTGCGGGAGGCGATGCCAGCGCAAACGGACACGCGTCTCGAACTGATCGGCAAGTGCGCCGGCCGGCCGGAGTGGCAGGCGGGGCCGGGGTTTCCGGCCTGAAGCGGCGTCAGGCGATCAATTGCCTAGAAAATCAAAGACTTGGATTCTACCATCAGTGCCCGGACGCGGACATGGCAGGCGACAGTATCCCCACATGGGATTTCAACGGCGTGTCACAAATGCCGGCCACCATGTCGCGCGCCGGACAAGTGCCGGCAGGGTCCCACCGATGACCCCCAACCACAACAATCCCTGGTGCCGAACCCACTTGCGAGCCGCCCCATGACGACCGCCCCGCTTCCCCCCCAAGCCCCGTCCGACCTGGCGCGCCGCCACTTCCTGCGCACGTCGAGCCGCTTCCTGGGCCTCGGGGTCGGCATGAGCGCCCTCGGCCCCGCGCTGGCCGCCGCCAGCCAGCCGGCCGCGCGGCCCGCCGCCCCTGCTGTCATGGCGTCCGGCCGGCCCGGCCTGCCCGACGGCATCCAGCTGGGCGATCCCTCCGACGACGGCCTGGTGGTCTGGGCTCGTGCCGACCGCCAGGCACGCATGGTGGTCGAATACGCCACCGATGCGAATTTTCGCAATGCCGCACGTATTTCCGGCCCGCTGGCCGGCAGCGAGGCCGATTTCACCGCCCGCACGCTGCTGACCGGCCTGTCGCCGGGACAGTCTTACTTCGTCCGCGTCGCGTTCGAAAATCCGGCCGAGCGCCGCGGCCTGGGCCCGTGGATGGACGGCAGTTTCCGCACCCCGGCGCTGACCGCCGATCGCCCCGTGCGCTTCGTCTGGTCCGGTGACACCGTCGGCCAGGGCTGGGGCATCAACCCGGAGCTCGGCGGCATGCGCATCTACGACGCCATGCGCCGCCGCAATCCGGACTTCTTCCTGCACAGCGGCGACACGATCTATGCCGACAGCCCGATCACGGCCGAGCAAAAGGCCGAAGGCGGCCGCATCTGGAAGAACCTCGTCACCGAGGAAGTCAGCAAGGTCGCCGAGACGCTGAAGGAATTCCGCGGCCGTCACCGTTACAACATGATGGACGACAACGTGCGCCAGTTCGCGCGCCACGTGCCGCAGATCTGGCAATGGGACGACCACGAGGTGACCAACAACTGGTCGGCGTCGAAGGATCTTTCGGGCGATGCTCGCTATACGGAAAAAGATGTGCGTGTGCTGGTGGCACGCGGCCAGCGCGCGTTCCTGGAAAATGCGCCGATGCGCTGGCACCGCCAGGGCATGGACGAGCGCGTGCATCGCAAGATCGCGTACGGCCCGTTGCTCGATGTATTCGTGCTCGACATGCGCAGCTTCCGCGGCCCCAACGGCTACAACCGCGAGACGGCCGAGGGCGCCAACACGGCCTTCCTGGGCAACGCGCAGCTGGAATGGCTGATGGCGGAACTGATGGCGTCGCGCGCCACGTGGAAGGTGATTGCCGCGGACATGCCGATTGGCCTGGGCGTGCCCGATGGCAAGGACGCCGAGGGCCGCGCCAAATGGGAGGCCATCGCCAATGGCGACGGTCCGGCGCTGGGCCGGGAGCTGGAGACCGCGCGCCTGCTGACGCGCATCCGTCAGGCGGGACTGAAGAACGTGGTCTGGGTGACGGCCGACGTGCACTACTGCGCAGCGCACCACTATGCGCCGGAGCGCGCCGTGTACAAGGACTTTGATCCGTTCTGGGAATTCGTGGCCGGTCCGCTCAACGCCGGCAGCTTCGGGCCGAACCCGCTGGATAACACGTTCGGTCCGCGGATCGTGTTCCAGCGCGCGCCGACCGCCCAGAACATGTCGCCGTTCGCCGGCTTCCAGTTCTTTGGCGAGGTAAACATCGACCCGGCATCGCGGGCGCTGACCGTGGACCTGCGCGACCTGAACGGGGTGTCGCAGTTCAGCCAGACACTCCAGGCCCAGGCGTGATGCCGGCACCGGCCGCCAACACCCTCACCTGCATGCGGGCGGGGGCGTTGGCGGTCGGGATCGCCGCAGCTCAGTCGCCGCGGATGCCGTTGTCCTGGATCACCTTGCCCCACTTCGCGTAGTCATTGCGCATGCGGGTGGCCAGCTGGTCCGGCGGCATGAAGGACGCCACCGTCCCAGCGCCCAGCATCTTCTGCTGCACGGTCGGGTCGGCCAGTGCGGCGCGCAGCTCGGCGGACAGCTTCGCGACCACCTCCTTCGGTGTGCCGGCCGGCACCAGCAAGCCGCCCCACGACGCAGCATCGAATCCCGGAAAGCCTTGCTCCGCCACCGTTTTCACCTCGGGCGTGAAGCTGACGCGCCTGGCCGACCCCACCGCGATCGGACGCAGCTTGCCGGCCTTGATATGCGGCAACGCGGCAATCATGTCCGCGAACATCATGGGCACCTGCCCCGCCAGCAGGTCGGACATCGCCGGCGCGCTGCCTTTGTAGGGCACGTGCTGAACGTCGAAGTGACCCAGGCTCTTCAGCAATTCGGTCGACAGGTGCCCGAAGCTGCCATTGCCGGCGCTCGTGTAGTTGAACTGGCCGGGCTTCGCCTTCACCCTGGCGATGTACTGCTGCAGGTCCGTCACGTCCGGCAGCGATTGCGGATTCACCACCATCACGATCGGCAGTTCGTAAGCAGCGCCGATCGGCGTGAAGTCCTTGAAGATGTCGTAGCCCTTGCGCGCGATCAGGTGCGGCGCCAGCAGCGTGGGCGTGGCCAGCATCAGCAGCGTGTAGCCATCCGGCGCGGCCTTGGCCACGGCCTCGGCGCCGATCGTGCCCGACGCACCCGGGCGGTTGTCGATCACCACGGTCTGCTTCAGGGACTCGCCCATCTTCTGGCCGATGATGCGCGCGGCGGTGTCCGTGGGACCGCCGGCCGGGAACGGCACGACCAGCCGGATCGGCTTGTCGGGGTAGCCTTGCTGCGCCAGTGCGGGCGTGGCGGCAAACGGCAGCATGGCTGCCAGGGCCATCGTGGAAAACGTGAGACGACGACGTTGGTGTTGCACAGTCCTTCCTCCAATGGGCCGGTCAGCGCCGGCTTGCTTTGATTTTCTGAGTGTCTGAGCGGTCAGGGCAGTCAGAGCGTCATGACGCCGGGCCGGAACAGGCGAGCGTCCATCTCGCGCAGGTCGTCCGCCACGGCCACCGGCGTGGCGCACTGATCCAGCACGTCGCGCTGCAAGTCCATGCCGGGGGCGATTTCCACCAAAGTGAGGCGCGGCTCGCCGCCGGCATCGGGACGCATCTCGAACACGGCGCGCTCTGTCACGTAGAGCACCGGAACACCGAGCGACGCGACGTACGGACCGTTGAAACTCAGGTGCGAGACCTCGGGCACGATCTTCTTCACGCGGCCCTCGCGCACGATCTGCAGGCGATCGCCTTCCGCGCGGATTTCCAGCCCGCCGGCCGTCAGCGTGCCCATGAACACCACGGCGCGTGCGCTTTGGGTGATATTGATGAAGCCGCCCACGCCCGCGATCAACGCGCCCTCGCCCTCGCCAAACTTGCTGACGTTGACGTTGCCGTGACCATCCAGCTCCGCCAGGCCAAGAATCGCCAGGTCGATGCCGCCACCCTCGTAGAAATCGAACTGCGCCGGCTGGTCCACCACCGCCTCGGGATAGGCCGATGCGCCGAAGCTCAATCCGTCGGCGGGCGTGCCGCCAATCGGGCCCGCTTCCACGGTCAGCGTGAAGCCATCGAGTCCGGCCTGATGCGCCAGCGCACCCACGGCGGCGGGCATGCCCACGCCGAGATTCACCACGCGCGGCTGGCGACGCGCCAACTCCATGACGGCGCGGCGCTGGACGATAGTCCGCGCATCGAGGGCCGTAGCCGCGGCGGGAAGCGCTTCGGCCTCGCGCGCGTGCTCGGCTGCCGACGCCGCCTCGCCACGCCACGGCGTCACGTAGGCCTCGTTGTAGGCCTCGGCAAACGTCATCTGGTGGTGCGCGGGCTGCTCGCTGACGACCACGTAGTCGACCAGGATTCCCGGCACGTGGATGGCCTGCAGGTTCTGGTGATAGTCGACGAGCGATTCGACTTGCGCGATCACGATGCCGCCCGAGTTGTGCGCGGCTTGCGCCATCGCCAGCAACTCATGGTGAAAGGCCTCGCGATGCGTGCTCAGGTTGCCGCGCGTGTCGGCCGCCGTGCAGCGGATCAGTGCGCAGTCGATGCGGAAGCTCGGATAGAACAGATACTCGTCGCCACGGAAATTGACGGCTTCCACCCAGTTGGCGTGGCCCGCCGTGATGGCATCCCGCGCACGCTGGTTGACGGCACCGCCGTGGTAGCGCGGATCTTGTGCCGTACGCGGATCGACAAAAGTATGCAGGCCGATCTTGGTCATCACGCCCGGCTTGCCGCCGGCAATCGCGCGATAGAGGTGGGTCAGCACGCCCTGCGGCAGGTTGAAGCCCTCGCATTCCTCGTTCATGGCCAGCGTGGCCAGGCGCGTGGCAGAGCGCCAGTGACCGCCGACGATGGCCTTCGTCATGCCGGCATTGCCGAAGTGGTTCACGCCGCGCGCGCCGCGATCACCCTGCCCCGCCGAGTAGACCAGCGTCAGGTCGCGCGGCAGCCCATGCTGCAGGAAACGCTGCTCCAGCGCCTCGGTCACGCCCTCGGCATGGCCGGCACCGACAAACCCCGCGCTGGCCACGGTCCAGCCGCTTTGAACGAGTTCCGCCGCCTGCCGGGTGGTGATCACCTTCATTGCTGTCTCCAGTTTTCCTCTTTGTCGTGGTTTCTACCGACCCACGTTTTCCGAACATTTGTTCGCAAAACGCCTATCATACGGATCGACCGCCCGGACGCAAGTCCGGTCTGACCCGCAGAAGGCCCTTAAGCTGAACGCTCGGTTCGATGCCGGTTCGACCCCGGTACAACTCAATTCGACCGCCCGACGCCATCGATATGGCTGTCTCGACACGCCGATCCGCCATGCCGCGCACCGACACCCCGCCCGCAGACCTCCCCGACACGCCCAGGAAAGAGGAACTGCTCGATTCCCTGACGAAGGGGCTGGCCCTGCTGCGCCTCTACGCGAGCGGCGTGGAGCGGCTGACGATGCAAGAGGTGGCCGATCAGCTCGATGTGACGCGCGCCGCTGCACGCCGGCTGCTGCTGACGCTGGAGCACAACGGCTACCTCGCGCAGGAAGGCCGGCAATTCGCGCTGACCCCCAAGGTGATGGACCTGGGCTACGCGTACTTCGCCTCGATGAACCTGCCGCAACTGGCCCGGCCATACCTCCAGGCACTATGCGCGGAGGTGAACGAAAGCTGCTCGATCGGCATGCTCGACCGGGATTCCGTGGTGCTGGTGGCGCGCGAGGAACCCAGCCAGATGCTCCGCGTGGACATGGCCATCGGCCGCAGGATGCCAGCCTATGCGCATTCGCTGGGCCGGGTGTTGCTGGCCGGACTGGACGATGGCGCCCGCGCCACCTACCTGGCTGGCGCGGAGCTCAGGAAACTCACGCCGTTCACGATCAGTTCCCGACCGGCGCTGGCGCGCAAGCTGGAGCAGGTCAGGGCCGAAGGGTTCTGCACGCTGATCAGTGAACTGGTTGACGGATTCGCCGGCATCTCGGTGCCGCTGCGCGACCAGGACGGCAAGACCGTGGCGGGGCTCGGTCTGAGCATGGTGCTGGGGAGCCGCGACCAGGCCTACCTGGAGCGGCACTATCTGCCACCGCTGCGCCGTGCCGCCGCAAGCATCGAGGCAATCCTGAAGGCGCGCTGACGGGACTCGGCCCCTCACAATCGCAATCGCAATGGCGCTCGCAGTCGCAATCACACTTCGCGTGCAGGTATCGGCCGGCACTGCGCCGGCGACTCAAAAAGGAAAAAGCCCCGCAGGCCGGGGAAGGTCGCGGGGCTGAAGTGGTAGCGGGGCAAGGATCCTGTCACCCCGGGCATATCTTGCAAGAACCGTCTTACCCCCACATCACCCGAATGTGGGGCATTTGGTGGGGTATCGCACGCTAACAATCATGCGTGCGGAAATGCCGTGAAGACCGGAAAGCGCTCGATGGCCGCCGCAAATGCCGCCAGCGCGGGATGCTGATCCGCGACAATCCTTCCGGGCAGCAAGGCCTGCGTGAAGGTCCAGACCACGGCAGTCGTGAGGTCCGCCTGATTCAGCGCGGCCGCATCGGCGGGCACTCTCGTGGCGGCGATTTCCTGCTCCAGCAGCGCGTAAGCACGGGCCAGCTGGCCATCGACGCGATCCACCCACGGCTGGTGCACCTTCTCCGGTGGACGCAGGTTGTGCTCGTAGACGTCCTGCACAGCCTTTTCGCAGGCTGCCAGCGCAAGCCCCAGAATGCGTAGCGCCCGCTGGCGCGCGTCAATTGTGGCTGGCATCAGGCTGCGCCCGGCCAGCGTCTCCGCATAGTCGATGATCAGCGTGGAATCCATCAGCACGACACCGTTCTCGCAAACGAGCGATGGCGCCTTCACGACCGGATTGATCGAACGGAACTGATCAAAGGTGCGGAACACCGACACCGACTCATGCGAAAACGGCAAGTCCAGCAGCTTCAGCGTGATCGCCGCGCGGCGCACGTATGGGGAATCCAGCATGCCAATCAGTCTCATCTTGTGCGCTCCTGAGTGAGGTGTTCGGGAACATCCGATATCGCATATGATCCTTCGCGCATGTCTGAAAGCCAACGGGCGGTCATCGGAAATTGCCTGTCGGCACCGATGATTCATCGGCGCGCGGCAATGCGCAAGCAGGGCAGCCGGCAGAACGAGAGGGGCGGATGAAACTGGACAAGAAGGACCGACTGATCATCGAGGCGTTGCAGACGGATGCGCGCCAGAGCCTGGCGGCTATCGGCAAGCGCATCGGCCTGTCCCAACCGGCCATGAGCGAACGTGTGCGAAAACTGGAAGACGCCGGCGTCATCGAAGGCTACGGCGCACGCATCAACTTGCGCGCGCTGGGGATCGGGCTGGAAGCCATCATTCACGTGGAAACCGACCACGCCGGCATCCGCAAATACGTCAGGCTGTTCGAGGAGATGCCGGAGGTCCTGGGGGCCGATCGCGTCACCGGCCAGTACTGCTTCATCGTGCGCTGCGCGATTCCGCAACCGTCCGATCTCGAACGCGTGGTGGACACCCTGGCCGCGCACGGGGCGGTAACCACCGCGCTCGTCTTGTCGAGCCCGGTCAGGAAGACGGTGACGATCGGCGCGGCGAAGGGCGCCGAGCGCTGAGCCGCCGACGCTGCCCCATTCGGCAATTGCGGCAACTGGAGCGGCTTCGGCATCATTTTTTGCCCGATTCAATCATTTTTATGACCGAACTGGTCAAAATTAACGAGTTGTCCTACACTTCGCCCCACGAATGATCGAATCGATCATTCGCCTGCTCAAAAAACCCACAGGTTGCCGCACCCACACGCGGCAGGAGACGAAGATGCAGATTCATATCAAGCGCGCCATCGAGCGCGTACCGGGCGGCATGATGATCGTGCCGCTGCTGATCGGTTCGCTGGTGGCCACGTTCGCGCCCGAGGGCCCCAAGTTCTTCGGGTCGTTCACCAACGCCCTCTTCACCGGCGCCCTGCCGGTCCTCGCGGTCTTCTACGTCTGCATGGGCGCCAGCATCAACATCAAGGCCACGCCGTACATCGTCAAGAAAGGCGGCGTACTGTTTGCCACCAAGGTGGGCACGGCGATGCTGCTGGGTGTGATCCTGGGCCACTTCCTCGGTGAAGCGCCGATCAGCGCCGGCATGTTCGCCGGCCTGTCCACGCTGGCCGTGGTGGCCGCGATGAACGACACCAACGGCGGCCTCTACATGGCGCTGATGGGCCAGTACGGCAAGCCGGAAGACGTGGGCGCGTACAGCATCATGTCGCTGGAGTCCGGCCCGTTCCTGACGATGATCACGCTGGGCGTGGCCGGCCTCTCCGCCTTTCCGTGGCCGACGCTGGTCGGGAGTATCCTGCCGCTGCTACTGGGCATGTTGCTGGGCAACCTGGACCGCGAGATGCGCGACTTCCTGAGCAAGGCCGTTCCCGTGATGATCCCCTTCTTCGCGCTGGCACTGGGCGCCGGCCTGGACCTGCACAAGGTGTGGCAGGCCGGCATGCTGGGCCTGGGCCTCGGCATTGGCGTGGTCGTGATCACCGGCTTCGCGCTGTACATCGCCGACCGTCTGAGCGGCGGCACAGGTGTGGCGGGCGTGGCGGCGGCCAGTACCGCCGGCAATGCCGCGGCGGTGCCGACACTGGTGGCCGCGGCCAACCCGGCCTACTCTGAAGCCGCCAAGAGCGCAACGATCCTGGTGGCCGCCTGCGTGGTCGTCACCGCCGTGCTGACCCCGCTGGTCACCGCCTGGGTGGCACGCCGCGTAGCCAGCAAGACCGACGCCGCGATGGCAAGAAACGGGACCACGGCATGAGCTGGCTGATCATCGCCGATGACCTGTCCGGCGCCGCCGACTGCGCCATTGGCTTTGCCGCCCATGGTGCCCACACGGTCGTGACGTTGGAGGCGACGGCCTCGGCCGACATCGCCGATGCCGATGTCGTGGCCGCCGACGTCGACAGCCGCCGCATGACCCCGCGGGACGCCGCGGCGCGCAATCTCGACGCCTGGCATCGCAGCCACGGTGCCGGCCGGCGCCTGTACAAGAAGATCGATTCGACGCTGCGCGGCAACTGGGCCGCGGAGACTGGCGCGTTGCAGCCGCTGGCCGGACTGGCGATTGTCGCCCCCGCCTTTCCGGCGACGGGGCGCACCACGCGCAACGGTTGCATGCTGATCAACGGGCAGCCGCTCGAGGGCTCCGACATCTGGCAGCTGGAAGGCCTGACCGGGCGCGCCGACATGGTCGCGCTGCTGGCTGCGCAAGGGCTGCGCGCCGCGCTGGTGCCGCTGGATATGGTCCGTGCCGGCGCATCCGCCGTGCAAGCGATGCTGACCACGTTCGTGGGACAAGGCGTGCAGGCAGTTGTCTGCGACGCCGACATCGAACAGGATCTGATGACGCTGGCCGAGGCCTCCACACGCATCGAAGCACCCGCCTTCTGGGTCGGCTCCGGTGGCCTCGCCCGGGCGCTGTCGGCGCTATCGACAAGTGCGGCGGTTGCGCCGGTGGAGAGCGACAAAGCTGCCGCAGCGCTCCATCACGAAGGCCCGGTGCTGACGCTCGTCGGCAGCCTGTCAGGTGTATCGGGCCGGCAGGCCGCCTGCCTGTGCGAACGGGGCCGCATCGCATCGCTGGTAGTCCCACCGCAGGCGCTGCGCGATGGCCCCGGCCACGCTGGCTGGGACGTCGCCCAGCAATCGGTTGCGGAATGCCTGCTTGCCGGGCGCGACCTGCTCGTCAGCATCGGCCGCGATGACGCGTTCGACCCCGCCGAGGGTCCGCACCTCTCCGCCGCACTGGCGCAACTGGTACTGCCTTACTTCGATCGCGTCGGGGGCCTGATCGCCACCGGCGGCGAAACCGCGCGGGCGATGCTCGCCGCGGCCGGCATCACCGCCCTGACGTTGCGGCGCGAGATCGAGCCGGGCGTGCCCCTGTCCATCACCCACGACACGCCTGCACGACGCGTGGCCACCAAGGCCGGCGCATTCGGCACGGACGCGGCGCTGTGGCTGGCGTGGCAAGCCATGCGGCAAGACTGAATTTCCAGCGCCGTTGTTCATGAAGACGGCGCGCAGTGACAACACCCGAAACGGGACACAGACAAATGAACGACTACCTTCCAGTCATCGGCATCACCATGGGTGACGCCACGGGCATCGGTCCCGAAGTCATCGTCAAGAGCCTGGCGCATGAAACGGTCTACGCGCAATGCCGCCCGCTCGTGATTGGCGACGCCCGCCGGCTGGAGCACGCGGGCAAGCTCGTGCAATCGGCGTTGAAGGTGCGTGCCATTCAGTCGCCCGATGAAGCCCGCTTCGAACCCGGCACGATCGACTGCATCGACCTCGGCCTGATCCCCGAAGACCTGCCTTTTGGCAAGCTCTCCGCCGTGGCGGGAGACGCCGCATTCCGCTACATCGAACGCGCAGTGGCGCTGACGCGTGACGAGAAGATCGATGCGATCTGCACCGCGCCGCTGAACAAGGAAGCCCTGCACGCGGGCGGCCACAAGTTCCCGGGCCACACCGAGATGCTCGCGCATCTGACCGGCACGCCGGAGGTGTCGATGATGCTGGTGGCTCCCAAGCTGCGCGTGATCCACGTGACGACGCACATCGGCCTGATGGACGCCATCCGCAAGATCGAACCGGGCCTCGTGCAGCGCACGATCGAGCGCGGCCAGGTAACGCTGCAGCGCGCTGGCATCGCCGCGCCGCGCATCGGCGTGTGCGGCATCAACCCGCACGCTGGCGAGAATGGCCTGTTCGGCCAGGGCGAGGAAGAGCAGAAGATCATCCCGGCGGTGGAAGCGCTGCGCGCCCGCGGCTGGGACGTGGAAGGCCCGCTGCCCGCCGACACGCTGTTCTATCGCGCCGGGCGTGGCGACTTCGACCTCGTCGTGGCGATGTATCACGACCAGGGTCACGGCCCGGTCAAGGTGCTGGGTCTGGAAGCCGGCGTGAACATTACAGTGGGCCTGCCGGTGATCCGCACGTCCGTCGACCATGGCACCGCGTTCGATATCGCCGGCAAGGGTATCGCCGACGAACGCAGTCTGCTGGAAGCACTGCGCCAGGGCGCGGAACTGGCGACGCGCCGCGCCTGATACCGCCACCGCTGCTGTAAGATCGGGGATCGTTTTCGATCCCCTTTTCATTTGCCCCTGACATGAAAGCCGCCGACCGCCGCCGCGCCATTCTCGAACTCGTGTTGTCGGGCGAGGACGCCAATGTCGAACGGCTGACCGGTAGCCTGGGCGTGTCCGAGGCCACCGTGCGGCGCGACCTGACCGCCCTCGCCCGCGAAGGCCGCATCGTTCGGACCTATGGCGGCGCGGCGGCACTGATGCAGGTGGGCGGCCACGAACCCGAAGCCTCGCTCGAGGAGCGCAAGGTCCTGCAGCGCGAGCAGAAGGAAGCCATCGCCCGGATGGCAGCATCCTTTGTACAGGATGGCGACGCGGTGCTGCTGGACAGCGGCACCACCGCCACCGCCCTCGCCCGCCTGCTGGCCGCGCGCGAGGATCTTCATGTCTACACCACCAACCTGCTGGCCGTAACGGCACTCGTCGGCCTGCCCAAGATCCGCGTCACGCTGATCGGCGGCGACGTACGTCCGTCGAGCATGGGCACCTTTGGTCCGCTGGCGCAGGTGGCGCTGTCGCGCATCAGCGTCGACAAGGCATTCCTCGGCGCCGACGGTGTGGTCGCCGGCGTGGGCCTCTGCGAAGCCAGCGCGGAGCAAGCCTACCTGAAGGAATGCATCATCCGGCAGGCTGCCGATATCTTCGTGCTGGTGGATTCGACCAAGCTGGGCCGCGCGCGGCAGCAACACTGGACGCCGTTGGAGCGAGCCTGGACGCTGGTGACGGATGCCAGCGCCACCGTCGCGCAACTCGAGCCGTTCCGGGGGTTGAAGCAGGTGAAGGTGGCCGTGGCCGATTGATGGCTGATGGCTGATGGCTGATGGCTGATGGCTGATGGCTGGCGCGAGCCTGCCGGGTTACGCGACATTGGTTCGCGTCGGCATCGGCATTCGCTTTTTCCCTCGCTCCAGGACGACTAGGACTGCTGGAGCGATGGCAGCAGTGAGGGACTCGGCAACCGTGGCGAGAAGCGCTTGTGATCGATCTCCCCACCCCGGGCAACCAGGATGGTCGCTTCGGGAATCTCCTCCCACACCCCCTGCACTTCAATCAGCGGTTCGGAAAGAACCAGGAAAGCGTCGTCGCCGGCGGCGATGATGCGCGGGTCCTCTGGATAGAGTGCGCGCAATTGCCGGAACGAAGTGCTATGGAACAGCGTCCGCGAGTCCGTCTCGCTTGAATAACGCACCGCGACGATCTGCTGCCCGTCCGTGACGCAGACGGTCATGTTGAGCGGAAATTGCACGTCGTGCCGATGCCCGACATCCTCGATCAGGCCGGCCATCTGCTCCAACGCGCCGCATGGGTCGCGCTCCAGGCCAAAAGTCAGGGCCAGGAAGAACATCACCTCGGAATCGGTCGACCCCTCTATCCAGCGGAACAGATGCGGCGCCACCGCCATCATCAAGTCGCGGCGAATGACGGGGTAATCGCGAATCAGCCCATTGTGGACAAACAGCCAGCGACCGAAGCGAAACGGATGGCAATTGGTCTCCTGGGTTGGGGTGCCCGTTGCCGCCCGCACATGGGCAACGAACAGCGGCGCCCTCACGGCCCGGGCGGCTTCGCGAAGGTTGGTATCGCTCCAGGCTGGATGGAGACAACGATAGCGAAAAGGCACCTCCGAGTGACGACCATACCAACCGACGCCGAATCCGTCGCCATTGGTGGTGGTATGGCCGAGCCGCGAATTCAGGCTTTGGTCGATCAGCGAGTGTTCCGGCTGGAACAGCACCGTTTCCAGCGGAACGGATTTGCCCGAGTAGGCCAGCCAGCGGCACATGATGCTTTTCCTCCACATGTCTTGCGCGGACGCATCCCATGCAAATCGGTCCGACGCAACAGGTGACGCCGGAGATTCACCGAACGCGGCTCTCCAGGCGGAGTCGTATCGGCTTCGCCATTTTGGTCGCGCCCGCATTGACGTGCGCGTCGCGCTACAAATAAACCGTAGCCCAAAGATCGCTCGGGTGCAGGGGAAATGTCCAGGTTCGGTGGAAAGACGGACTTGGCGACTACGGACCCAAGGCGACTTCTTCCGCTGGCCCTCGCTGGAGCAGTTTTCCCAGGCGGCTCGACATTACGCTGGAGCCTGACCGTCCGCCAACTATTGGCCTTGGGCAAGGCCCAGCTGGCGCGCCTTTTCCGCCAGGATGGTGGCTTCCCTTTTTGCGTTGGCCTCTTGCAGAGTTACCAACGCAGCTTGCCGCTTTATAAGCGCTTCCATCTGCGCCAAGTTGTCATCGCCCCGCTTGAATTGCTCATCACTGCGCTTCCACGCTTGATCTCGCAACGCAAGGTCCTTCTTATAGTCGGCATCCTGCTCCGCAGCCTTGCGCTGCGCTTCCTCCTGCGCCTTTTGTCGCGACGCTACCTGCTGAGCTTTAGTGCGCTCCTCCTTCGCCTCTTGCATTTTCATGATCGGAATGGACAAGAGCACTACCGTGATAGTGAAAACAACCGAGAATGCAAACGACTTGAGCAGGAAACGAATCGCAGCGTTCATTGTGGATATTCAGTGTGAGTGGCTTTGATACGGGCACATGGTCCGACCCGCATTCTTGTCAGCAGACGAGCGATGCTTTGGGACGTTTGCGCGGATTCCCGCTGTTCTCACCCCAAATCATCAGTGACGCAGAGGCCGCTGCTTAAGTGTATTTTACAGCACCCCGCATGAGCTACTACGCCCATGTCTACATGCGGCCACATCTCACAGGTTTTCGACAAAGCGCCCGCAACGCTGCTAGTCCGTGCGAGCCATCAAAGCAATTCAATTGCTTACGACGTTTACTCCGACCACAAATGAACAAGGGGTTACAACGAATAATCGTTGTAACCCCTTGATTTCAATGGTGGGCCTCCCGTGAGTCGAACACGGCACCAACGGATTATGAGTCCGCTGCTCTAACCAGGCATGAGCTAGAGGCCCTTGGAAGGGCTTAGTTGCCTTCCAGGAAGCTCTTCAGCTTGTCGGAGCGGCTCGGGTGGCGCAGCTTGCGCAGTGCCTTGGCCTCGATCTGGCGAATCCGCTCACGCGTGACGTCGAACTGCTTGCCGACTTCTTCCAGCGTGTGGTCCGTGCTCATTTCGATACCGAAACGCATGCGCAGCACCTTCGCTTCGCGCGGCGTCAGGCTGTCCAGCACGTCCTTCACGACATCGCGCATCGAACCATGCAGCGCGGCTTCCGCCGGCGCCAGCGTGTTCGTGTCCTCGATGAAGTCGCCCAGATGCGAGTCGTCGTCGTCACCGATCGGCGTTTCCATGGAGATCGGCTCCTTCGCGATCTTCATGATCTTGCGGATCTTGTCCTCCGGCATCTCCATCTTCTCGGCCAGCGTTGCCGGATCCGGCTCGTTGCCGGTTTCCTGCAAGATCTGGCGCGAGATCCGGTTCATCTTGTTGATCGTTTCGATCATGTGCACCGGAATACGGATCGTGCGAGCCTGGTCGGCGATCGAACGCGTAATGGCCTGGCGAATCCACCACGTGGCATACGTGGAGAACTTGTAGCCGCGACGGTATTCGAACTTGTCCACCGCCTTCATCAGGCCGATATTGCCTTCCTGGATCAGGTCGAGGAACTGCAGGCCACGGTTCGTGTACTTCTTGGCGATCGAAATCACCAGACGCAGGTTGGCCTCGGTCATCTCGCGCTTGGCTTCGCGGGCGCGCTTCTCGCCTTCGGACATCTTGCGATTGACGTCCTTCAGCTCCTTCAGCGGCAGCACCACGCGGGCCTGCAGGTCGATCAGCTTCTGCTGCAGTTCGTGCACGGCCGGCACGTTACGCTCGACGATCGTGCTGTAGCCCTTGTTGTCAGCCACGATGGTCTGGATCCAGTCCAGGTTCGTCTCGTTGCCGGGGAAACGGGCCACGAAGTCGGAACGCGGCATGCCGCACTTGTCGACCACGATGTTCAGGATGGCGCGTTCCAGCTTGCGGACTTCGTCCACCTGACCACGCAGTGTGTCGCACAGGCGCTCGACATTGCGCGCGGTGAAGCGGATGCCCATCAGTTCGGCCTGGATGGCTTCCTGCGCCTTCACGTACGGCTTGGACTTGTAGCCTTCCTTCTCGAACGCACGACGCATCTTGTCGAACTGCTCGGCGATCACGCGGAATTTCTCCAGCGCGGACTGCTTCAGTTCTTCCAGTTGGCGTGCGGATGCCGCAGCGCCAGCGCCGGCTTCGTCTTCGTCTTCGTCTTCCTCGTCGCCTTCCTCGTCCGATTCGATGTCTTCATCGTCAGCCGCGGCAGCCGGGGCGGCCGCGGACTCTACAACCTCCGAGGCATTCGGGTCGATCAGGCCGTCGACGAATTCGTCGATCTTGATCTCGTCATTGGCCACACGCTCGGCGTGGGCCAGGATCTCGGAGATCGTGACCGGGCAAGCGGAAATGGCCATGACCATGTCCTTCAGGCCGGCTTCGATCCGCTTGGCAATCTCGATTTCGCCTTCGCGCGTGAGCAGTTCCACGGTACCCATTTCACGCATGTACATGCGGACCGGGTCAGTGGTACGGCCAAACTCGGAATCCACCGTGGACAGGGCGGCTTCCGCCTCTTCCTCGGCCTCTTCCTCGCTGGTGGCGGACGGCGCGTTGTCGTTGAGCAGCAGCGTCTCGGCGTCCGGAGCTTGCTCGTAGACGGCGATGCCGATGTCGTTCAGCGTGGCGACCAGCGTGTCGATCGTTTCCGAATCGACCATGTCGTCCGGCAGGTGATCGTTGATTTCCGCGTAGGTCAGGTAACCGCGCGACTTGCCCAGCTTGATCAGCGCCTTGAGCTTCTGGCGGCGGACCTCGAGTTCCTCCTCGGTGCCCTGCTGGGTCGAGGCGAACTCCTTGAGCAGGGCCTTTTCCTTGGCCTTGCGGTCCTTGGCTTTCTGCTTTTCGGTCTTGGGCGCCGCGGCAGGGGTGGCCGCGGGAGCATCGTTTTCGTAAAACTCTTCAGTCACGTCTTCAGTAGTGCTGTCGTCTTGCTGCATCTCGGCCTTGGGCTTGCGGCCACGCTTCTTGGGCTCCGGCTTTACGGCCGGGGCAGCGGGACGCTCGGATGCAACGGGTGCGGGAGTCGCGGCACGGGCCTTCGGCGCCGCGGCGGCGGCGCCTGCCTTGGCGCCTCCATTCCGGGTGCCGGCCGTCGTTGCCGCACGCTTGCTCTCGACTTCGGTATTCTGCTGTTTCGCCACGGTGATACTCTTGCCTTTCACGGGTGCAGAAGCGGCAATCTTGCCGCTCGTATTGGCGCTCTCGCCGCTCTCGCGTGCCGAAGTCGAGGGCTTGGTAATTTTGGATGTGCGATTCCTGGCGGAAGTGGTCTCGGCGGGTGCTGATGCACCGCGCACGGACTTTGCTGGCGCAGACCGGGCTTGTGTCGTCCTGACTGACGCGGTCGATGTCTTCGCCGCCGTTGTTTTCACGGACGCCTTGCCGCTCCCTGATTGGGGAGCTTTGGAGGGCGCCTTCTCGGCTACCCTTTCGGTTGCTTTGGCCTTTGCCATTGGCACGCTCACTTTCGCCAGAACTGGAGAGAAAGATTTCGCAATCCAAACCGGGCATTGTAGCACGTCACCAACGCCCAGCTTCCTGTCAGGTGAGGTTTTCACCTGAAAAATCAAGGCTTAAGCTCGACACGCCCTAATCTGGAGCGTGTCTTGCGCCACGTGCAGGCCGCTCAAGCCGTATATCCGTTCACCCTTCATCCGCCGAACCGGGGCGCCAACCGAGCTGGCGCCGGCGCTGGACTTCCGCGACCAGCCAGCGCATGCGTGCCTTGCCCGCCTCATCGGCGATACCTGCCACAACGGCCGCCTGCAGGGTTTCCAGCTCGCGCTGCAGCGGATCTGCCAGTAACTTGTGGATGGCGCCGTCAAATTCCAGCGTTGCCGGCTCCTCTTCGATGTCTTCCTTCAACACCGCGGTTCGGGCGCCGGCATAGACCTCGGCATAGGGCGATTGCGCCAGCTGCTCGCTAAATGCCGCAAAGTTCACTTCGCCCTGTATACCATCACAAGCCTCCACCAGATGCACCAGCACCTCGGTTTCGGGCCGCTCGGCGTCCAGCAGCAGCGCGCGGGCGTCGGGCTCGAGCCGGCTTGCCAGGGCGGGGTAGCACATCAGCAACTGGATCACGCGCTGCTCCAGACCCGTCGGCGCCTGGCGGCGGGCACGGGGCCGTGGCTGGGCAAAGCGGCCGACACGCGACGAATCGCTACCCAGCCCGCAGACCACCTCTATTTCGGCAGGCGTCGTTCCCGTAGCATCGGCAAGTTCCCGCACAATCTGTAGCCGCAACCCGCCGGCGGGCATGGCCTGCAACAGCGGCTTGGCTTCGTATTGGGCGCGGGCGCGGCCCTCCGGCTGGCGCAGGTCCTGATCCTCCGTCACCACCTGCAGCAGGAATCGCGACAGCGGCATGGCCGTCTGGACCTGCCGCGCAAAGGCGTCCGTGCCCTCTTCCCGCACGTAGCTATCCGGATCGTGTTCGGCCGGCAGGAACAGGAAACGGATGGTCTTGTTGTCCGCGATATGAGGCAGGCAAGCCTCCAGCGCCCTGCGCGCGGCACGACGGCCGGCGGCGTCACCGTCGAACGAAAACACCACGGCATCGGTCTGGCGCATCAGCTTCTGGACGTGCACAGCCGTACAGGCGGTACCCAGCGTGGCCACCGCGTTGGCAAAGCCGAGCTGGGCCAGCGCCACCACATCCATGTAGCCTTCCACCACCAACACGTAGCCATTCTCGCGAATCGCGTGGCGAGCCTCGAACAGGCCGTAGAGCTCCGTTCCCTTACTGAAGAGCGGCGTTTCGGGCGAATTCAGGTATTTTGGCTCGCCCTGGCCCATCACGCGGCCGCCGAACCCGATCACATTCCCCTTGGTATTGCGGATCGGGAACATGATGCGATCGCGGAAGCGGTCATAACGCCGCGGCTTGCCGTCGGCATCGCGCTTGTCCGCGGATTCGATCAACAGCCCGCCTTCCACAAGCGGCGCGGCAATGGCGTCGTCGCGGTAGCTGCCGAACACGGCTTCCAGCCCCTGCCAGTCATCCGGGGCGTAGCCCAGGCCGAAGTGGGCGGCGATCTCGCCAGTCAGACCGCGGCCCTTCAGATACTGGATGGCCTGTGGCGCGCCGCGCAGTTGCTTGCGATAGAAATCAGTGGCGCGCGTCATGGCATCTGACAACGCGACGGATTTTGCCTGCTGCTCGGCGCGCTGTGCCGGTGGCAGCCGGTCGCGCTCCTCCGGCACCGACAGGCCGACGGACTGCGCCAGTTCCCGGACCGCATCCGGGTATGACTGCCCGGAATACTCCATCAGGAAACCGATGGCCGACCCATGGGCGCCGCAGCCAAAGCAGTGATAGAACTGCTTGGTGGGAGAAACCGTGAATGACGGCGATTTCTCGTTATGGAAGGGGCACAGCCCCATGAAGTTGGCGCCGCCCTTCTTCAGCTGCACATACTTGCCCACCACGTCGACAATGTCGACACGGTTGAGCAGGTCCTGAATAAAGGATTGCGGAATCACCCGACTGACCGTCCTGATGGCAAGGCCTGCCGGGCTCGCCGGCGGCCGCTTTTCTGGAATGCGTGACCGGAACGACGCCCGGTAGCTATCGAATCATTGTAGTGCAGATGCAACGCGCCGCCGGACATTGCCGACATTGACCGCCAAATCCCGTCAACCTGGCGGCAATTCCACGCATCGCACATGCTAACCGTGCTTATTTCTGACCTAAAGATCTTTTTACGACGCTGGTCTGACCAGCGGCATTCTACTTGGAGGTCAGGGCTGCCTTGACCAGGGCCGAGACCGCCGTCATGTCGGCACGACCGGCCAGGCGGGGCTTTACGATACCCATCACCTTGCCCATGTCCTGGGGGCCGGTGGCGCCGGATTCGGTGACTGCCTTCTGGACTTCGGCGGCAACCTCGGCATCCGACAACTGGGCCGGCATATAGGCGGTCAGCACCTCGACCTCGGCCTTTTCCTTGTCGGCCAGATCGTTGCGGCCGGCCTGCTCGAACTGCGAGATCGAATCCTTGCGCTGCTTGATCATCTTGTCGATCACAACCGTCACGGCGCTGTCATCCAGCTCCACACGCTCGTCGACCTCGCGTTGCTTGATGGCGGCCAGCAACAAGCGGATGGTGCCGAGGCGGTCGGCTTCACGGGCGCGCATGGCGGCCTTCATGTCGTCGTTGATGCGGGCTTTCAGGGACATGGCAGTTTTCCGAAAATTTGGGGTTACGCGCCGAACCGGCGTGCGGCCGCGACAAGTCAGACCATAACGCAAAAACCCGCCGGAGCCGTGCCCGCAGCGGGTTTCAAGCTGACTCGGGGTGCGGTCAGTACAGCTTCTTCGGCAGCATCTGGCTGCGAAGGTGCTTGTAGTGGCGTTTGACGGCGGCGTCGCGCTTGCGCTTGCGCTCCGCAGTCGGCTTCTCGTAAAACTCTCGCGCTCGCAGCTCGGTGATCAGCCCATTCTTCTCGATGGTGCGCTTGAAGCGTCGCATGGCGACTTCAAACGGTTCATTGTCTTTGAGGCGAATCGTAGTCATTTGGCCAAAAAGGAAGAAGAGGATGCCGGCGCCCTGCCAGCGTTTACGAGAGGTGCCGATTGTAGCGCAAGGCCTGTGACGCTGCACGCGCACGGCCGGCGCTCCGGGCCGCCGCGTGCTGACTACGCAACAGCCGTGGCACCGCGCGCGGCTTCCGCCACGGCTTCGCCAGCGGCCACGGCGGATGCCCAGGCCCACTGGAAGTTGTAGCCACCCAGCCAGCCGGTCACGTCGACCACTTCGCCGATGAAATAGAGGCCATCGACCTCACGCGCCATCATCGTGGTCGAAGACAGGCCCCGGGTATCCACGCCGCCCAGCGTGACCTCGGCCTTCTTGTAGCCTTCAGTCCCGGACGGCACCAGCTTCCAGCGGTTCAATGCCTCGCCGAGCTGGCGCAGCGGCTTGTCCGGCAGGTCGGCCACCGACTGCGCGCCAGGCAGACCGGCGGCCGCGCACCAGGCATCAGCCAGCCGGGACGGCAGGCGTTCCGCCAGCAGATTGGCGAGATGCTTGCGGCTGCCCTTCTTATGGGCGATCAGCCAGTCCGAGGCCTCTTCCCCGTCGAACAGGTCGATTTCGATCGGCGTGCCGGGCCGCCAGAAGCTGGAAATCTGCAGCACCGCCGGACCGGACAGGCCGCGGTGCGTCCAGAGCAGGTCTTCCTTGAAGGCGCCGGCGGTCTTGCCGCTGCCGGTGGCGATGTCCACTTCCATCGATACCCCGGCCAGAGGGACGAAAGGCTGCCAGGCCTGCCCATCGAATGTCAGCGGCACCAGGGCCGGCCGAGTGTCGACGATCTTGAGACCGAACTGGCGGGCGATGCGGTAGCCAAAGTCCGATGCGCCGATCTTCGGAATCGACAGGCCGCCGGTGGCCACCACCACGGCCCCGGCGCGAATCGTGCCCTGAGTGGTCAGCAGCAGGAAGTCATCGCCCTCGCGCCGGATCTCTTCAATGACGCAGCCGGTCTGCCAGTGCACGCCGCCCGATTCGCATTCGGCGCGCAGCAGGTTGATCACGGACTCCGCGCTGTCGTTGCAGAACAGCTGGCCGCGATGTTTCTCATGCCAGCCGATGTCATACCGGCGCATGAGCGACAGGAAGTCCTGTGGCGTGTAGCGCGCCAGCGCCGACCGGCAAAAGTGCGGATTGGACGACAGGTAGTTGGCCGGGCTGGCCTGCAGATTGGTGAAGTTGCAACGGCCGCCGCCCGAGATGCGAATTTTCTCGGCCAGCCGCGTGGCATGGTCGATCAACACCACGCGCGCGCCGCGCTGTCCGGCCACGGCGGCACACATCATGCCGGCCGCTCCCGCGCCCAGCACCGCCACATCGAACCGGTCTGTCCTGCTTTTTGTCATACCTGCCTTTTCAACGAAGCGCCGATTGTAGCGAAAAGCCGTGCGCCGGCCCTGCGGACAGCGTAGCCGGCGCTGGTGTGCTAACCTGCTGGCCTTCAGATTTTGCCGGCACGATCCCCGCAGATCGCCGCTGGCCGCTCCATTTTCTCCATGCTCGTCCTCGGTATCGAATCCTCCTGCGATGAAACCGGGCTGGCCCTCTATGACACCGAGGCCGGCCTGCTTGCGCACGCGTTGCACTCGCAAATCGCCATGCACCGCGACTACGGCGGCGTGGTACCCGAACTCGCCTCGCGCGACCACATTCGCCGCGTGCTGCCGTTGCTGCAGCAGGTGCTGGACGAAGCGCAGCGCACGCGCGATGACATCGACGCCATCGCCTACACCCAGGGCCCCGGCCTGGCCGGCGCGCTGCTGGTGGGCGCATCGGTGGCCAACGCACTGGGCTTCGCGCTCGATGTGCCGATGGTCGGCGTGCACCACCTGGAAGGTCACCTGCTCTCGCCGCTGCTGACCGATGCACCGCCGCCGTTTCCGTTCGTGGCGCTGCTGGTCTCCGGTGGCCATACCCAGTTGATGGAAGTGAAGGGCATCGGCGACTATCAGCTGCTGGGTGAAACGCTCGATGACGCCGCGGGTGAGGCCTTCGACAAGACCGCCAAGCTGCTCGGCCTCGGCTATCCGGGCGGGCCGGAAGTCTCGCGGCTGGCGGAGTTCGGCACGCCCGGTGCATTCACGTTGCCGCGTCCCATGCTGCATTCGGGCAATCTCGATTTCTCGTTCGCCGGACTGAAGACCGCCGTGCTGACGCAGACGCGCAAACTGGCCAACACCTGCGAGCAGGATCGCGCCAACCTGGCCCGGTCCTTTGTCGATGCCATCGTCGACGTGCTTGCAGCCAAGTCGTTTAACGCCCTCAAGCAGACCGGCCACAAGCGGCTGGTCGTGGCGGGTGGCGTGGGGGCCAACCGGCAGTTGCGCGAACGACTCGACGAGATGGGCAAGCGTCGCAAGGTGGAGGTGTTCTATCCCGATCTGGCCTTCTGCACCGACAACGGCGCGATGATCGCGTTCGCCGGTGCGATGCGACTCCAGGCCGCACCGCAACTGGCACGGCGCGGCTACGACTACGGCGTGACACCACGCTGGGACCTGGCCGACATCCGGCTGCCGGCATAAGCCTGTCGCCCATCGGGTGACAATGTATCGAAAACAGACCCCACGCCTCATCCGCGTGGGGTTTTGTTTTTTTGCCGCGTTCAATCCTGAAGCCGGGACGATGCAGGTCTGAGTTCCGGGGAGGCATCACGCGAGCCGCCGTCCAATGCAATCGGGGGCAGTCGCCGTGACTGCCCCCGATGGGTCCCACCTGTCCAACCTGTCGCCGCTGATGCTGGCTGTTACAGCGACGGCTCCGTCGCGCGCTTGTCGCGCTCGATCACCGCATAGGCGCTGTGGTTGTGAATCGACTCGAAGTTCTCCGCTTCCAGCGTGTACGCCACGATCCGATCGTCGGCATTCAGGCGCATGGCGATGTCGCGCACCAGATCTTCCACGAACTTCGGGTTCTCATAGGCACGCTCGGTGACGAACTTCTCGTCCGGCCGCTTGAGCAGGCCCCACAGTTCGCACGACGCTTCTTCCTCCGCCATGCGCACCAGCGTCTCCACGCTCATGTCGCCGCCGCGGTCGCCTGCCAGCTCCACCCGCATCGTGATGTGCGAGCGCTGGTTGTGCGCACCGTACTGCGAGATCTTCTTGGAGCACGGGCACAGGCTCGTCACCGGCACCAGCGCGGTCAGGAACACGCGCGTCTCGCCATCGCGTACTTCACCGGCCAGCGTCACCTCGTAGTCCATCAGCGATTGCACACCCGACACCGGCGCAGTCTTGGAGATGAAGTACGGGAACGTAACCTCGATGCGGCCGGCATCGGCTTCCAGCTTCAGCAGCATGCCGTCCAGCAGCGCGCGGAACGCGTCCAGGTCCAGCGGCGTCTGGTTTTCCTCCAGCAGGGCCACGAAGCGCGACATATGCGTGCCCTTCTGATCCGCCGGCAGGCGCACGTCCAGGTTGAACGTGCCGACCGTCGCCACTACGCCGGCCGGAGTCTTCAGCGTGAGCGGGTAGCGCACGCCCTTCACGCCCACGCGCTGGATCACGATCTGGCGGGTATCTGCGCTCGACTGGACGTCGGGCATGACAAAGGCGGGATTGATGTCATTCATCTACGGTTTCCTCCAGGACGTCGGCAGGGGGTGTCGGCCATCCTTACGGTCGCGGCGTTTTCGCAGGACTTATCCACGCCGCGCAACGAGTGTGAAACGACGGGTCCCGGCAATAAAGGGCCGGCCCGCAGCTGCGAACACGAAAAATGAAAGGGCGATTTTAGCGGGAATTGGATAACCCTGTCGCAATGCGGCCCAAATCCGCATGATCCGTGCGGATGCCCGCGAGCTGACGCGGCAGATCACCATTTCCAGGCCCCACAAAGCAAACCGGCGCGGGATTGCCGCGCCGGTCTGGCCTGGTTCAGCGGGACAGTGACGTCAGGCGACGCGCGTGGCCACCTTGACCGGTTGTGCCGCGATCGAAAAACGCTCGCGCACCGATTGCTCGATGCCGGCGGCGTCGAGCCCGCACTGCGACAGCAGGAAGGCGGGGTCGCCGTGGTCGATGAACTTGTCGGGAAGGCCAAGCACCAGCACGGGAATGTCGATGCCGGCTTCGGACAGCGCTTCCAGCACGGCACTGCCAGCGCCACCCATCACGCTGCCCTCTTCCACCGTGACCAGGTAGTCATGGCTGGCGGCAAGTTGCTTCACCAGCTCCACGTCCAGCGGCTTGACGAAGCGCATGTTGGCCACCGTGGCGTCCAGCGCCTCGGCCGCGCCCAGTGCCGGGTGCAGCATCGAACCGAAGGCCAGGAAGGCCGCGCGCTGGCCGGCGCGGGCATTGCCTTCGCGGCGCACTTCGCCCTTGCCCAACGGCAGCCCGGTCAGCTCGGTCTGCGTGGCCACGCCGACGCCTGCACCGCGCGGATAACGCACGGCCGTCGGGCAGTCCTGCTGGTACGCGGTGGTCAGCAACTGGCGGCATTCGTTTTCGTCCGCCGGCGTCATCACCATCATGTTGGGGATGCAGCGCAGGAAGGCGATGTCATACGCGCCCGCATGCGTGGCACCGTCGGCGCCAACCAGCCCGGCGCGGTCCAGCGCGAACACTACCGGCAGGTTCTGCAGCGCCACGTCATGGATCAGCTGGTCATAGCCGCGCTGCAGGAACGTGGAATAGATCGCCACGACCGGCTTCAGGCCTTCGCAGGCCAGGCCGCCGGCAAACGTCACGGCGTGTTGCTCGGCGATGCCGACGTCGTAATAGCGCTCCGGGAAACGCCGCTCGAACTCCACCATGCCCGAGCCCTCGCGCATGGCCGGCGTCACGCCGACCAGTCGCTTGTCTGCCGCGGCCATGTCGCACAGCCAGTCGCCAAACACTTGCGTGTAGGTCTTGCGCGACGGCTTGCCCGACGGGCGGATGCCCTCGGCCGGGTTGAACTTGCCCGGGCCGTGATAGAGGATCGGGTCGGCCTCGGCCAGCTTGTAGCCCTGGCCCTTCTTGGTCACCACGTGCAGGAACTGCGGGCCGTGGCCTTCCAGCGCGCGCTGGCGGATGTTCTGCAGCGTCGGCACCAGCGAATCGAGGTCATGGCCATCGATCGGACCGATGTAGTCGAATCCGAATTCCTCGAACAGCGTGGCCGGCACGACCATGCCCTTGGCATGTTCTTCCAGCCGCTTGGCAAACTCCAGCACCGGCGGCGCCACCGACAACACACGCTCGATACCCTTCTTGGTGGCCGCGTAGAACTGGCCGGACAGCAGGCGGGCCAAGTGGCGGTTCAGCATGCCCACCGGCGGCGAGATCGACATGTCGTTGTCGTTGAGCACCACCAGCAGCGGCAGGTCCTTGTAGACGCCCGCATTGTTCATGGCTTCGAAGGCCATGCCGGCGGTCATCGCGCCGTCGCCGATCACGGCGATGCCCACGCGCTTCTCGCCCTTGGTGCGCGCACCCAGCGCCATGCCCAGCGCGGCGGAGATCGACGTCGACGAATGCGCGGTGCCGAAGGTGTCGTACTCGCTTTCCGCGCGGCGCGGGAACCCCGAGATACCGCCGTACTGGCGCAGCGTGGACATGCGGTCGCGGCGGCCGGTCAGGATCTTGTGGGGATAGCTCTGGTGGCCCACGTCCCAGACCACGCGGTCAGCCGGCGTGTCGAAGACGTAGTGCAGCGCAATGGTCAGCTCCACCGTACCGAGGTTGGACGACAGGTGCCCGCCGGTCTGGGAGACCGATTCCAGCACATAGGCGCGGAGTTCTTCGGCCAGCGTATTGAGCTGGCGCCGATCCAGCTTGCGCAGGTCCGCGGGGTCGTCGATTTTATTGAGCAGCGTGTAGGTCATGGTGTCCGTTCGGCCGCCGGATTCTTTGCGTCCGGCTTTTTCAGTTCAGTTTGAGCGCAGCACGATCAGGTCGGCCAGTTCGGCCAGCCGGTGTGCCCGCGCGCCGAATCCCGCCAGCGCCTCGTGGGCGTCGGTGCGCAGCTGGGCGGCCAGTGCGCGTGCGGCATCCAGTCCCATCAGGGACACGTAGGTCGGCTTGTCATTGGCGGCATCCTTGCCGGCGGTCTTGCCGAGTGTCGCCGTATCCGCGGTGACGTCGAGAATATCGTCAACCACCTGGAACGCCAATCCCACGGCCGCAGCATAGCGGTCCAGCGCGGCCAGTCCAACCGAATCGACGTTTCCACACAACGCCCCCATGCGCACGCTCGCGCGCAACAGGGCGCCGGTCTTCATCCGGTGCATGGCCTCCAGCGCGTCGCGCGACATGGCCAGGCCCACGTTCTGCAGGTCAATGGCCTGGCCGCCGGCCATGCCGACCGAGCCCGATGCCACCGCCAGTTCCGCCACCAGCTTGAGTCGCGCCTCGGGGGCGACAGCCGGGGTCTGGGCCAGCAGGATGAACGCCTGTGTCTGCAGTGCGTCGCCCACCAGCAGTGCGGTGGCCTCGTCATAGGCCTTGTGGACCGTGGGACGCCCGCGGCGCAGGTCGTCGTCGTCCATGCAGGGCATGTCGTCGTGAACCAGCGAATAGGCGTGGATCATCTCCACGGCGCACGCGGCCGCATCGCAGGCCTCGGGTGTTGCACCAGCCACCTCGCCGGCCGCGTGGACCAGAAGCGGGCGAACCCGCTTGCCACCGCCGAGGACAGCATAGCGCATGGCTTCATGCAAGGTGTGTGGAATTGTGTCAGGGGACGGTAGTGCCGCGTCTAGGGCGGCCTCGGTCCGGGCGCCCTGCGCCCGCATCCAGGTAGCGAAATCGCTCATTCGAAATCTGCGCCGTTGCTGTTGTTATCTGTGCGTGACTCGCCAGCCAGTGGCTTGAGCGCGTCACCTTCCAGTACCTTGACCTGCTGCGCGACCCGCTCGAGGCTTTGCTGGCAATAGCGCACCAGTTCGGCGCCGCGGCGGTAGGCGGTGAGGGACGCCTCCAGCGGCAGTTCGCCACTCTCCATGCTCGCCACCAGCGTCTCCAGCTCGGCCATTGCGGCCTCGTAGGATGCCGGCGGCACGCTGGCTACCGGCGATTCTTCAGGCTGGACCGGGGCGGTCGTCGTTTTTGGCATGTCAGGCCTTGATCAGGGGAAGCCGGGATTTTACGCCAAACCCGGACTTACCCGCAGATATGCATTGGCCAACCTGTGTCATCCCTCGGCCAGGCCTTTCGCGGGCGGGTCCCAAAGTGGAAGTGACGTGTGCGCCCGGGTCGTCATTCCGAATGCGCTCCAAAGGGCACCTCCATGACGACCCGGGTCGACTTTTACGCTAAAAAGGCAAAAAAATCAGACCCTTAAGTTTTGGCCTCGGGTACAATCCCCGGCTCGTCAGCGAGTTGGCGCCGACCGTGCCCGCATCGCCGCCCGGACCGCCATTGCCGTGCAAAAATGCCGGTTCTCGCGTCCCGTCGACCGGCCGTTGTGTACCGTCTCCGCCCTCCGCGCGTGCCGGCCAATGCCGCAGGAAACCGGGCCACGCTCCACTCGTCTGACAGGGTTTCCCAAATCGATTTCATATTTCGATGGTTGGGTTGTTCACTGCTTTCGCCTGTCATAGGGAGTGGGGATAATGTCCAATCTCAGCACCGCGCTCAAGCTGGCGCCGGCTGATTCGCAGTTGCCTGTGGATGTCTACTTTGACGAGGCGCTGCATCAACAAGAACTGGAACTGCTGTTCAGGAAAGGCCCGGGGTACGTCGGTCACGAACTGATGATCCCGGAGACGGGCGATTTCCATACGCTCGCCGCCGAAGACGAAGGCCGCATGCTGGTCCGCAACCCCGCGGGCATCGAGCTGCTGTCCAATGTGTGCCGCCACCGCCAGGCCATCATGCTCAACGGCCGCGGCAACGCCAAGAACATCGTCTGCCCCCTGCACCGCTGGACCTACGACCTGAAGGGTGAACTGCTCGGCGCGCCGCATTTCGCGGAGCAACCGTGCGTCCACCTGAATCGCTCGCCGCTGCAGAACTGGAACGGACTGCTGTTCGAAGGTGCGCGCGACGTGCGCGAGGACCTGGCCCGCCTGGGCGTGGCCGGTGATCTGAAGTTCGACGGCTACATGCTCGACCACGTGGAAGTCCACGAGTGCGACTACAACTGGAAGACCTTCATCGAGGTCTATCTGGAGGACTACCACGTCGTGCCGTTCCACCCGGGCCTGGGCAGTTTCGTCTCCTGTGACGACCTGAACTGGGAGTTCGGCGACTGGCATAGCGTGCAGACCGTGGGCCTGCATGCCGGGCTCAAGCGGCCGGGCAGCCCGACGTACCAGAAGTGGCACGACGCGGTGTTGCGGTTCAACAACGGCACGCTGCCCAAGCACGGCGCGATCTGGCTGACCTACTACCCGAACATCATGGTGGAGTGGTACCCGAACGTGCTGGTCGTCTCGACGCTGCATCCGCTCGGCCCGCGCAAGACCCGCAACGTGGTGGAGTTCTACTACCCCGAGGAAATCGCGTTGTTCGAGCGCGAATTCGTCGAGGCCGAGCGCGCCGCCTACATGGAAACCTGCGTGGAGGACGACGAGATCGCCGAACGCATGGATGCCGGCCGCCTGGCACTGATGAAACGCGGCGTCAGCGAAACCGGCCCTTACCAGTCGCCAATGGAAGACGGCATGCAGCACTTCCACGAGTGGTATCGCCGCACCATGGACTACACCGGCTGAGCGGCTGAGCGGCTGACCGGCTATCGCCCGGTATCTGCCGCCATCCTCCGAAACGGACCGTGAAAACGGTCCGTTTTGCATTGGAGTGGCCATCTACGCACTGTTACAATTGGCCTTCCATCGCCGGCCCTTCCCATGGCCGGCGCCCCATTGGTCCGTGGTCCCCACCGCAGCGCCCGGCGCTTGAAGCCGCGCATGCGCGTCGTACCCGACCCTCGCTTTCGGTTTTCACCTCGCCCTCGCCATGCAATCGCTCTGGATGCTGTTCGCCGCCTTCTCGTTTTCATTGATGGGGGTGGGCGTCAAACTGGCTTCCGAGTTCTACACCACCGGCGAAATCGTCTTCTATCGCAGCCTGATCGGCGTGACCATCATGTGGATCATGCTGGCGTCCCAGGGCATCTCGGTCCGCACGCCACACATGGCCACGCACATCAAGCGTAGTGTGTTCGGCGTGACCGCCCTGCTGCTCTGGTTCACCTCGATCACCCTGCTGCCGCTGGCCACGGCCATGACGCTGAATTACATGTCGCCGGTCTGGATCGCGCTAATCCTCGGCGCCAGTGCCGCACTGGCCGGCACAGCTGGCGCGGCGGACCGCAAGCTGATCGGCGCGATCCTGTTGTCGTTCGCCGGCGTGCTCTGCCTGCTGCAGCCATCAGTCGGCAAGGATCAGCTTACCGGCGGACTGATTGGCCTGATTTCCGGCGTATTCACGGCACTGGCTTATGTCGAAGTGCGCCAACTGGGGCAACTGGGCGAGCCCGAGGGTCGCATCGTGTTCTATTTCTCCGCCGTGGGCATGGTCTGCGGGCTGGCCTGGATGCTGTACACGGGGCCCACCCCCCATACCTGGCACGGTGCCACCCTGCTGCTGGCCATCGGCGTGCTGGCCACGCTGGGCCAGACATCGATGACCCGCGCCTACAAGCGCGGCAACACGCTGCTGACGGCCAACCTGCAGTACGCCGGCATTGTGTTCTCGAGCCTCTGGGGCATCCTGGTCTGGGACGACAAACTCAACTGGATCTCCTGGCTCGGCATGGCGCTGATCATCGCCAGCGGCATCGCCACTACGCTCACGCGTGCGCGCGACACCGACAAGCACCCCACGCCGGCCACGCCGGTGAAGTCCGCGGAGGCGGAAGTGCACCCCGAGGTGTAGCATTTGCGAACCGCGTGGCTATCACTTGCTGACAGGTTCCCTACATGCCGACACCCCTGATTACTTCTGCCGAGCTGGACTCGTTGCGCGCCAAGGGCACGCAGCACATCGTCGTCTTCGACTGTTCTTTCGACCTGGCCAATCCGGCCTCCGGCCGCGAGAGCTTTCTCCAGGGCCACCTGCCCGGAGCCCATTACCTCCATCTGGACAACGAGCTGTCCGGCCCGAAGACCGGTGTCAACGGCCGCCATCCGCTGCCAGATGCCGAGATCCTGACCGCGCGACTGCGCGCGCTGGGCGTCAGCGACAACTCGCTGGTCGTCGCCTATGACGCGCAGGGCGGCATGTACGCGGCGCGGCTCTGGTGGTTGATGCGCTGGATCGGCCATGCTGCCGTGACGGTACTCGATGGGGGCAAGAACGCATGGGTGGCGGCGGGCCTGCCGCTGGAACGCGGCGCCACGCCCGACCCGGATACCGCCGGCAACCTGACGCGCAAGACGTCGCTGGTGCGCACGGTCGATGCGGAGTCGCTGGTCGCCAATATCGCCCAGCCGTCCGTGCTGGTGGTCGATGCCCGCGCGGCCGACCGCTTCCGCGGCGAGAACGAAACGCTCGACCCGGTTGGTGGCCATATCCCCGGAGCGGCCAACCGCTTCTTCAAGGACAACCTGGCCCCGGACGGCCACTTCAAGCCGGCCGAGACGCTGCGTGCGGAGTTTGGGAAGGTGTTCGCCGGCAAGGCCCCGGCGGAAACGGTGATGCAGTGTGGATCGGGAGTAACGGCCTGCCACAACCTGCTGGCGCTGGAAGTCGCTGGCCTGCCCGGCGCGGCGCTTTATCCGGGATCGTGGAGCGAGTGGTGCGCCGATCCGAAGCGCCCGGTCGCGACGGGCGCCTGATCCGGCAAGGCGGCGTCAGTTCGACGCCGCTGCCGAGCCTGCCTTGGTGTCCACGTTGTGGCGATGGGCGTGCGACTCGTGCACGCCGTTGGTGATAAAGACGATCGCCGCGATGCCGGCCGCTACCAGCACCACCTGCACGGCCGATTCCTTCAGCCGCGGCCTGCGTTGCATCTGCGGCATCAGGTCGCTCACCGCGATATAGACGAAGCTACTGGACGCAATGACCAGCACATACGGGATCCAGCCGCTCAGCTGATCCAGCAGGAAATACCCCACCACGCCACCAATCACCGCCGCCAGGCTCGACAGCAGGTTGAAGGCGAACGCGCGGGCCTTGGAGAAACCCGCGTTCAGCAGCACGATGAAATCGCCGACTTCCTGGGGAATCTCGTGCGCCGCGATCGCCAGCGCGGTGACGATGCCGATATGGGGATCGGCCAGGAACGCCGCGGCGATCACGATGCCGTCGGCGAAGTTGTGGAAGGTGTCGCCCACCAGGATCGTCATGCCGCTGCGGCCGGCTTCCTCGCGGTCATGGCCGTGGTGGTGGTGGTGCCCGTCGCCCTCGTGATGATGCGAGTGGCGCAGCAGCGAAATCTTTTCCAGCAGGAAGAAACCCAGCAGCCCGGCCAGCAGCGTGCCAAACAAGGCGCGCGGATCGGCGCCGGACTCGAACGCCTCCGGCAGCGAATGCAGCAGCGCCGTGGCCAGCAACACGCCCACCGAGAAGCTCACCATGCGCTCGACCACGCGCGAGGCCACGGTCAGCGAAAGCAGCGCCGCCCCGAGAATGCTGCCGACGCCGGAAATGGTCGCCGCCAGCAGGATGTACAGAAGCGTGGAATGGATAGTGGGCTCCCGAAACCGGCCCGGAGCAGTGCGCTGGAACACAGCGCGACATCACGCGGCCGATTAACGCAACATGGTTGCAAAAACTTGAAAGCCGCATTGTACGTACGTCCGCGCCGACTTTGCAATGACCGGCGCGGAACCGGCGGAACGGGCCAGACCCGCGGCCTCAGCCGGGGAGGCCCCGGGCATCAATAATCCGTGCCGGCACTCCCGCCAACCTTGTGTTCCTTGAACCACGCCAGGCATTTCTGCCAGCCGTCCTTGGCCGCCGACTCCACATAGCTCGGGCGGTAGTCGGCATGAAAGGCGTGGCCAGCCTCCGGATAGACCACGAAGGTGGACGCCTTGGCATTCGGGTTCGCGGATGCCGCCAACGCCGCCTTCATCGTCCCCACATGCTCCTGCGTAATGCCGGCGTCCTTGCCGCCGTAGAGGCCCAGCACCGGCGCGTGCAGATCGTTGACGATATCCACGGGATTGCGCGGCTTGAGCGCCGTGGGCGCGCCCACCAGCTGGCCATACCAGGCCACGGCGGCCTTCACCCGCTTGCTGTGCGCCGTATAGAGCCACGTGATGCGGCCACCCCAGCAGAAGCCAGTGATGCCCAGGCGGTTGAGGTCGCCACCATTGGCGCCGGCCCAGGCGACAGCGGCATCCAGATCCCCCATCACCTGTGCGTCCGGCACCTTGGAAATGATGTTGGCCTGCAGTTCCTGGATGGTGCCGAAGCTGCCCGGATCGCCCTGGCGGGCAAACAGTTCGGGCGCGATGGCCAGAAAGCCCAGTTTGGCAAAGCGGCGGCAAACATCGGCAATGTGCTCGTGCACGCCGAAGATCTCGCTGATGACCAGCACCACGGGGAGATTCTTCTTGCCTTCCGGCTGGGCGCAATAGGCGGGCATATTGAAGCCACCCGACGGAATCGTGACCTCGCCGGCGGTCAGGCCCTTGAAATCGGTCTTGATAGTTTCCGCGGCCACCGGCAGCGCGGCCGCCGCAAACGCGGAGCCCAGCGCGGTCTTGACGAAACGGCGGCGATCAAATGTCTGGCCGGGAACGAGGCTTTCCACTTCGGGCTTCAGCATGGGGGCGGTCTCCTTGGGTAGCGATGAGTGGCGATGAGTGATGCAAACGCGACTCGTCGATTCTAAGCAAACTTGGCCGACCACGCACAACAGCGTGGCCGACCACCCCCCCATTTTCAGATCCGGCTCAACTCCCCTGCCCCTCAGTGCAGCTTCACGCGCGGGCTGGTCTTGCTGCGCAGCCAGTGCGTCACCGTGTCCACGCCCATGCCGATCGCGCCGTGCAGCGCCAGCACGTGCATGCGGTAGAGCGACGTGTACATGAAGCGCGCCATCAGCCCCTCGATGAACATCGATCCGCCGATCAGGCCACCCATCAGGCTGCCCACGGCACTGAAGTGGCCCAGCGACACCAGCGAGCCAAAGTCCTTGAAGCCAAACCGTGGCAGCGGCTTGCCGGCCAGCCGCGCGCGGATCGCGTCGTAAAGGAACGTGGCCTGCTGGTGCGCGGCCTGCGCGCGCGGCGGCACGGCGGCTTGCTTCTCCGGCCACGGGCAGCTTGCGCAGTCGCCAAACGCGAAGATGTCCGGATCGGCCTCGCTCTGCAGCGTGGGGCCCACCACGATCTGGCCCATCTTGCTGACCGGCAGGCCAAGCGTGCGCAGCACGTCAGGTGCGGTGATGCCCGCGGCCCATACGGTCAGGTCGGCGTCGATGTGCTTGCCACTGGCCGTCAGCACCGCGTCAGAGGTGACTTCCGTCACGCGCTCGGACGTGAACACGTCCACATCGAGCTTGCGCAGCAGCTTGGTGGTCTCCGCCGACACGCGCTCCGACAACGCCGGCAGGATGCGCGGGCCGGCCTCGATCACGTGGATGCGCACATCGCGGCGCGGGTCGAGCTGATGCAGGCCATAGGCATTGAGCACATGCGCGGTATTGCGCAGTTCCGCGGACAGCTCCACGCCCGTCGCACCGGCGCCGATGATCGCCACGTCCACGCGCGGCCGGCCATCCTCGCCCACGCGTCCACGGCCGTTTTGCGCGCGCACGCAGGCGGCGATCAGCTTGCGGCGGAATCGCTCGGCCTGGTCGACGGTATCGAGTGCAATCGCATGCTCGGCCGCGCCGGGCACATTGAAGAAGTGCGTGACGCAACCGATGGACAGCACCAGCGTGTCATAAGGCAACTCGCGGGCGGGCAGCAGTTCCGTGCCGTCCAGGTCCACGCAGGCGGCCACCTGGATGACCTTGCGCGTGCGATCGACGCCCGTCAGTTCGCCTTGCTGGAACTCGAAGTAGTGCCAGCGCGCCTGTGCCACGTATTCGAGCTGGTGGGTGTTCGGATCCATGCTGCCGGCTGCCACCTCGTGCAGCAGCGGCTTCCAGATGTGCGTCGGCAAGCGGTCCACCAGGACGACCTGCGCCGCCCCGGACTTGCCGAGCTTGTCGCCGAGCCGGGTGACGAGCTCAAGCCCGCCTGCCCCGCCGCCGACGACGATGATCCGATGGACATCGCGAGGCGTGTCGCGTTGTGTACCGTTGTGTGCCGTGCTCCTGCCCGTGCTTTCCTCTCTGCCGTCTGTGGTGCTCATGGTCTACCCGATGTTTTCAATTTGAAAACCGGAGGCCCCGTCGGCGAGCTTTATGTTGTGGTCTCGCGCCGCGTGGTCATTATTCTGGGCACTGCTGTCGATGGCTCCAGTTTGCTGCAGAGCAGCAGAACTGACAAGCCGTGATGTGAGGGCATTCACCGACCCAGCAGTCGCTTCAATCGATACTCACGCGCAATCGCGATCCATGGAGCATACAGCGCGCCATCCGGCGTGGCAGTACAGCTTGCCGCGCGCCATGAAAAAGGGACGCCGCAGCGTCCCTTTCTCCCGAGCCAACCTCAAGCGGTCAACTGGCCGGCCTCAATGCGCCTCTTCCCAGTTGGTCCCGCTGCCGACCTCGGCTACCAGCGGCACGCGCAGGTCCGCCACCGAGCACATCAACTCCGGCAGCCGGATCTTCACCAGCTCGAGTTCACCTTGCGGCACCTCCAGCACCAGTTCATCGTGCACCTGCATGATTTGCCGCGTGCCAAGCTGGTCGCGCTCCAGCCAGTCCTGCACCGCGATCATCGACAGCTTGATCAGGTCCGCCGCCGTACCCTGCATCGGCGCATTGATGGCGGCACGCTCCGCCGCCTGGCGGCGCGGGCCGTTGCCGCCGTTGATGTCCGGCAGCCACAGCCGGCGGCCGAACACGGTCTCCACATAGCCCTGCTCGCGTGCCATCTGGCGCGTCTCTTCCATGTAGTTCGCCACGCCCGGGTACCGCATGAAGTAGCGGTCGATGTAGTGCTTGGCCGCCTCGCGCTCGATGCCGAGGTTGCTGGCCAGGCCGAATGCGCTCATGCCGTAGATCAGGCCGAAGTTGATCACCTTGGCGTAGCGGCGCTGCTCGCTGCTCACCGCCTCGCGCTCCACCCCGAAGATCTCGGACGCCGTGGCACGGTGGATGTCCTCGCCGTTGGCAAACGCGCGCAGCAGGTTTTCATCGCCCGAGATGTGCGCCATGATTCGCAGCTCGATCTGCGAATAGTCCGCCGATACGATCACGTTGCCCGGCGCCGCGATAAAGGCCTCGCGAATGCGGCGGCCCTCCTCCGTGCGCACCGGGATGTTCTGCAGGTTGGGCTCGGTCGAGGCAAGACGGCCGGTCACCGCCGTGGCCTGGCCATAGCTCGTGTGCACACGACCGGTGCGCGGGTTGACCATCTTCGGCAGCTTGTCCGTGTAAGTGGACTTCAGCTTCGACAAGCCCCGGTAGTCGAGCAGCAGCTTCGGCAGCGGATAGTCCTCCGCCAGCTTCTGCAGCACCTCTTCGTCTGTCGACGGCGCGCCGCTGGCGGTCTTCTTGACCACCGGCAGTTTCATCTGGGTGAACAGGATCTCGCCGATCTGCTTCGGCGAGCCCAGGTTGAACGGCTGGCCGGCGGCGTCGTACGCGGCCTTTTCAATTTCCATCATGCGCTGGCCCAGCTCGGCGCTCTGCGCGCCCAGGCGATCGGCATCGATCAGCACGCCGTTGCGCTCGATCTTCTGCAGCACCACGGAAACCGGAATCTCGATCTGCTCGTAGACGTGCTTCAGGCCCTTGGCCGCCTCGAGCTGCGGATACATCTTGCGATGCAGGCGCAGCGTCACGTCGGCATCTTCGGCCGCGTATTCGGTGGCGCGCTGCAGGTCGATCTGGTCGAAGCCGATCTGGCTGGCGCCCTTGCCGCACACTTCTTCGTACGTGATCGTCTTCAGGTTCAGCAGGCGCTCGGCCAGGCTGTCCATGCCGTGATTGCGATGCGACGCCAGCACGTAGCTTTCCAGCATCGTGTCCTGCGCAATGCCACGCAGCGCAATGCCGTGGTTGGCGAACACATGCGAGTCGTACTTCAGGTGCTGTCCCAGCTTGGGACGCGACGGATCTTCCAGCCACGCACGCAGGCGCTCCAGCACGAACTCGCGCGACAACTGACCGTGGTTCTCCATGCCAGCCACGTCCGGGCCACGATGCGCCACCGGGATGTAGGCGGCCTCGCCCGGTTCCACCGACAGCGAGATGCCCACCAGCTGCGCCTGCATCGGATCCAGCGATGTGGTCTCCGTATCGATCGCCACCAGCGGCGCATCGACGATCTTCGCGATCCACGCGTCGAGCGCGGGCTCGGTGAGCACGGTCTCGTAGCGGATCTCGGCCGGTGCGTTGTCGGCGGCAGGCGTCTCGGCCGCAGTGTCCTGCGCGTCGGCCGGGCCATCGAACAATCCGCCTTGCGCAGACGGCGCGGCGCTGGCCTTCGATCGCGCCGCGGCGCGCGGATTGGGCAAGGATTCGCCCGTGGCCTCGCGCAGCCAGGTCTTGAAGCCGTAACGCGAAAAGAACGCGATCAGCTTCTCGTTGTCCTCGCCGAGTTCGCGCAGCGCGTGGAAGTCCTTGACGGCATCGGTCAGGTCGCAGTCGGTCTTGACGGTCACCAGCTCGCGCGCACGCGGCAGCCAGTCAAGCGTATTGCGCAGGTTCTCGCCCACCACCCCCTTGATGCCGGCCGCGCTGGTCATGATGTTGTCGAGCGTGCCGTGCTCCCCCAGCCATTTGACCGCGGTCTTCGGGCCGACCTTGGGCACGCCGGGCACATTGTCCACCGCGTCCCCGATCAGCGAGAGATAGTCGACGATGCGCTCCGGCGGCACGCCGAACTTGGCGACCACGCCGGGCGGGTCCAGCACCTCGCCGCTCATCGTATTGACCAGTGTGACGTGGTCATCGACCAGTTGCGCCAGGTCCTTGTCGCCAGTGGAGACGACCGTGCGCACGCCCTGCGCCGTCGCCTGGCGGGCGAGCGTGCCGATCACGTCATCGGCCTCCACGCCCTCCACCACCACGATCGGCCAGCCCAGCGCGCGCACGGCCTCATGAATCGGCTCGATCTGCCGGGCCAGGTCTTCGGGCATCGACGGGCGATGTTCCTTGTACGCCGGATAAAGGTCGTCGCGGAACGTCTTGCCCTTGGCGTCGAACACGCAGGCGCTATACTCTGCCGGGTAATCGTTGCGCAGCTTGCGCAACATGTTGATCATGCCGTAGATTGCCCCTGTGGGCAGCCCCTCACCATTCCTCAGGTCGGGCAGAGCGTGATACGCGCGATACAGATAGCTCGATCCATCGACGAGCAAGAGTGTTTTTGGACTATCCGACATTCCCATGGACTCAAAATTGACTGGTGCCCCCGCTGGCGGTGCTGCTGCCGGCCCCCTCGCTGATACGGACGTTTCCGACATTTCCGGCGATACCGTGAACCCGCCGCCCGAGCAAGCCTCGGCGCACGCTGCCGCCATCGCCGCAAAAGCCGATGCGGCGGCGGCAGGCAAGAGCCCCGAAGCCCAGGAAGCGGCCGCCGCGGCAGCTGCCGCGCGCGCCAATCCGCGCAAGATGATTCCGAGCCTGCGGGCGCTGGCGGACGAAGACCGCGCCACCGCAAAGAAGGCACGTGCCTCGTGGCAAATGTTCACGATTATGGCAGAGTTCATTGAGGCGACCGAGTACCTTTCGGAGATCCGCCCAGCCGTGTCGATCTACGGCAGCGCGCGCCTGCGCGAGGATTCGCCGTACTACCAGAAGACCATCGAGATCGCGCGGCTGTTTTCGGACGCCGGCTTCGCGGTGATCTCCGGCGGCGGCCCCGGCATCATGGAAGCGGCCAACAAGGGCGCGCACGCGGGCAAATCCGCCAGCGTGGGCCTGAACATCGAACTGCCTCACGAGCAGCAAGGCAATCCGTACCAGGACATTGCCATGCGCTTTCGCCACTTCTTCACGCGCAAGGTCACCTTCGTCAAGAATTCCGACGCCTTCATCGTCATGCCGGGTGGCTTCGGCACGCTCGACGAGCTGGCCGAGGTGCTGACCCTGGTGCAGACCGGCAAGTCGCGGTCGGTTCCGGTGGTCATGTACGGCAGCCGCTTCTGGAAGGGCTTGCTGGACTGGTTCCGCTTCACGCTGCTGCCAATGGGCCTGATCGCCGAGCACGACCTGGACCTGATGAAGATCGTGGACGAACCGCACGAGGTGCTGGAAGCGGTCTACGACTACTACGAGAAGCGCGGCGGCGACCGCCCGATCCCGCCGAAGGAAGAAATGTTCTATCTGTAAGGCATTGCGCCCCGGCTGGCACCGGGGCTGGCAGCTGTCAAGCGAGGTGCCCCGGGCGCCACGACGGCGGCCCGCGGACGGCAGGAATTGCTAGAATGGAAGCCTGTCTGCACTGCCAGGTCCGGCGCCGCCGGGCCGCAGATTTCAATCCGCGTCGCGGTGCCGTATGCCCCGCACGCACAGGAGCCTCAGATGACCTCCCCTTCGCACCCGGCTGCCATGCCGGCTGATGCCCATCCCGCCTCGGGCGGCCGTGGACATCGGCTGGCACTTGCCGCGACCGTGCTGGCACTGTCCGTGTCCAGCCTGGCGCTGGCCCAAGGCAGCCAGGAAAGCAGCGCGCTGACCCAACAAGAACTGAATCAGATCAATAACCAGCCCATTGCACCGGCGGCCAAAAGCCAGCTGAACCAGCCGCGCGAGCCAAGCTTCGTGCTGCGCGAACGGGACGGGACCCAGGTAACCGAATATCGCAACAAGGGGCAGGCCACCGACATCCAGGTCCGCTCCGGCATGGGCACCAAGTACGAAATGAGCAAGCCGGAAGACAGCTCGCCCAAGATTCGCGACCATGACGTGAATCGTGTGCCGTCCGTCAACCTGAAGTTCTGAGTTGTTCTGATTGTCTTTTCACCCACGATCCGGCCGGCCCCCAGGCTTCGCCGGATCGCGCCGGCCCTCCGGCAGTCATGCCGCGGCGGCGGATCGCTTTTGCCAAACCGGCTACCGGCCCGCCGCGCCCGAATCGCACCAATAAAACAGTATGGCCGTATTCACCACGGTCTCGCAGGACGAGATCGCCCGCTGGCTGCTTGACTACGATCTTGGCGAAGTGCGCGCGCTGCGCGGCATTGCCTCCGGGATCGAGAACAGCAACTTCTTTCTGACCATGGAGCAGGGTGGCGTCACGCGCGAGTACGTGCTGACCATCTTCGAGCGGCTGACGTTTGACCAGCTGCCGTACTACCTGCACCTGATGGCTCACCTGGCGCGCCACGACATCAGCGTGCCGGCACCCATCCCCGCACGCGACGGCGAGATCCTGCGCGCGCTGAAGGGCAAGCCGGCGACGATCGTCACACGCCTGCCGGGTGCCTCGCAGCTGGCGCCGCAGCCGGGCCACTGCGCCGAAGTCGGCGCGATGCTGGCCCGCATGCATCTGGCCGGCCAGGACTACCCGCGTCAGCAGCCCAACCTGCGCAGCCTGGCCTGGTGGCGTCAGACCGAGCCCGAGATCACGCCGTTCCTGGACGCTGGCCAGCGCAACCTGCTGGCGAACGAGATCGCGCACCAGACCGCGTTTTTCGCCGGCGCCGACTACGCCGCGCTGCCGGGCGGCCCGTGCCATTGCGACCTGTTCCGCGACAACGTACTGTTCGATGCCGACGGCACCTCCGGGCACAAGCTGGGCGGCTTCTTCGATTTCTACTTCGCCGGCAACGACAAGTGGCTGTTCGACCTGGCCGTGACCGTCAACGACTGGTGCATCGACCTGCCGACCGGCACGCTGGACCGCGACCGTGCGCAGGCCATGCTGCGGGCTTATCATGCCGTGCGGCCGCTCACCGCCGTCGAGTCCGCGCACTGGCAGGACATGCTGCGCGCGGGCGCGTTGCGCTTCTGGGTATCGCGCCTGTGGGACTTTTTCCTGCCGCGCGAAGCCGACATGCTGCAGCCGCACGATCCGACCCACTTCGAACGCATCCTGCGCCGTCGCATCGACGACGCGGCGACGCTCCCCTGGATCTGATTTCCCATGCAACTACTGGAAGTTTCCGCCAAGGAAGGCTACGTCTGGTTTCGACAGGGTATCTGGCTCTTCCGCAAGAACCCGCTTGCATTCCTGATGCTGCTGTTCATCTACCTGATCGCCGCGCAACTGGCGATCTTCGTGCCGCTGTTCGGCATCATCGCGTTGCTGGTGGTGACACCCGGCCTGTCGGTCGGCGTCATGACGGCATGCCGCGAGGTGATCCAGAACAAGCGCGTGATGCCAACCGTGTTGCTGGCGGGGTTCCGCACCAACGGCAAGCAGGCCACGCGCAACCTGCTGGTGCTAGGCGGCATCTATGCGGCGCTGGTGTTCACGTTGAGTTTTGTCGCCACGACCGTGGTCGATATCGGCACGCTGGCACCGATCGTGCTCAAGGGCGAGGAGCCGTCCGCCGAGGCCATCCGGCAGCTCTACTACGCCCTGCTGATTGGCGCGCTGTTATATACGCCGATTGCAATGATGTTCTGGTTCGCGCCGCTGCTGTCGGCGTGGCACAGCGTGCCGCCGGTCAAGGCGCTGTTCTTCAGCTGGACCGCATGCTGGCGCAACCGTGGTGCGTTCTTCACGTATGCCGTGCTGTTTGCGATGCTGCTGGTGGCGATTCCGCTGTTCCTGGAAGCGGTGTTCGCGGCGTTCGGCGCGGAGACGGTGCTGTCGTTCCTGGTGACGCCGTACTCGCTGCTGATGCTGGCGATCCTGTATTGCTCGTTCTACGCCACGTATCGTGGCTGCTTCAACATCGTGCCGGCCGAGGAATCGGCCGAAGCCCCGCAAGGCTGATACAGGACAGATATCCCTCCGGCGCGCGCGGGTGCCTTCCAGCGCGCGCCCGGGCTCATCTCCCCGGTCAATCGATCGGATCGAGCTTGGCCACCGACAGCGCCAGCCACTTGGCGCCATGCCGCTTGAAGTTGATGTTGGCGCGCGCATCGGCGCCCTCGCCTTCCATCGCTGTGATCTTGCCTTCCCCGAACTTGTTGTGGAATACGTTCTGGCCGACCCGGAGCCCGGTTTCGGCCGCGCGTTTCTGCTCGGCGTAGGTCTTGCCGGTATCCATGCCGCCGGTCGGCTTCGTCCCCGTGTACGGCACGTCCTCCGGCTTCCTGAACCAGTCGCGGCCCCAGGCGCTTTCACGTTCCGATGACTGGCGGCGGGCACCACCGCCGCCGTACGTGCCATAGCTCTGGGCCTGCGGCGTGATCCACTTCAGCGACGTCTCGGGCAGCTCCTCGAAGAAGCGCGAGCGGATGTGGTAGCGCATCTGGCCGTGCAGCACACGGCTCTGGGCGAACGACATATACAGCCGCTCCCGCGCGCGCGTGATGGCCACATACATCAGCCGGCGCTCTTCCTCCAGGCCATCGGCCTCCATCGCGCTGTTCTCATGCGGGAACAGACCTTCCTCCAGCCCGGTGATGAACACCGCGTTGAATTCGAGCCCTTTGGCGGCGTGCACGGTCATCATCTGCACGGCATCCTGTCCGGCCTGCGCCTGGTTGTCGCCCGCTTCCAGCGACGCGTGCGTCAGGAACGCAACCAGCGGCGTCATCACCACCGGCAACTGCTCGGGGTCCAGCACCTGCTGCGCCTGGTCGCCATCGGCAAGCACCGGCGGGGCATCGCCCACGCGGTTCGCCGGCAGCACGCTGGCCAGCGCCTCGAGCCCGTAGCCCTCTTCCACCACGAACGCCTGCGCGGCGGTCACCAGTTCCTGCAAGTTCTCGATGCGATCCTGGCCTTCTTTTTCGGTCTGGTAGTGCGTGATCAGGCCGCTGGTATTCGTCACGTACTCGACGGTCTCCGCCAGCGTCATGCGCCGGGTCTCGGCGCGCATCTGCTCGATCAGACGGATGAACGCACCCAGCGAGCTGCCGCCCTTGCCCGGCACATACGCCACCGCCTCGGCCAGCGAGCAGTTGTACTGGCGTGCCGCGTCCTGCAGCAATTCCAGGGTTCGCGCGCCAATGCCACGCGTGGGGAAGTTGACCACGCGGCCAAAGGAGGCGTCGTTACGCGGGTTCTCGATCAGCTGCAGGTACGCCAGCGCGTGCTTCACTTCGGCGCGCTCGAAGAAGCGCAGGCCGCCGTACACGCGATAGGGAATGCCCGACGAGAACAACGCATGCTCGATCACGCGCGACTGGGCGTTGCTGCGATACAGGATGGCGATTTCCGAACGCTGCATGCCTTGGGCGATCTGGTCGCGGATTTCCTCGACGATCCACGAAGCCTCCTGCCCGTCCGTGCCGGCCTGGAACACGCGCACCAGCTCGCCATGGCCGGCATCGGTGCGCAGGTTCTTGCCCAGCCGGCGCGCGTTATGCGAAATCAGGTGATTGGCCGAATCGAGAATGTGACCATGCGAGCGATAGTTCTGCTCCAGCTTGATCATGTGGCGCACACGGAATTCCTGCTCGAAATCACGCATGTTGCCCACGTTGGCGCCACGGAACGCGTAGATGCTCTGGTCGTCGTCCCCGACGGCGAAGACCGATGCCGTATTGCCCGTGCCATAGCCGGCCAGCAGCTTGAGCCACTGGTACTGCAGCACGTTGGTGTCCTGGAACTCGTCCACCAGCACGTGGCGGAAGCGATGCTGGTAGTGCTGCCGGATCGCGTCGTTGTAGCGCAGCAGCTCGTAGCAGCGCAGCAGCAGTTCGGCAAAGTCGACCACGCCCTCGCGCTGGCACTGCTGGTCGTACGCGGCGTACAGGTCGACGAAGCGGCGGTTGAAGTCGTCGTTGGCCTCCACGTCCGCCGGGCGCAGGCCCTGTTCCTTGGCGTTGTTGATGAAGTACTGGAGATTTTTGGCCGGGTACTTCTCGTCGTCCACGTTCAGGGACTTGAGCAGGCGCTTCAGCGCCGACAACTGGTCCTGCGAATCGAGGATGGCGAAGGTCTGGGGCAGCCCGGCGTCCCGGAAGTGCGCGCGCAGCATCCGGTTGCACAGCCCGTGGAAGGTGCCGATCCACATGCCGCGCGTGTTGATCGGCAACATGGACGACAGGCGGGTCTGCATCTCCTTGGCCGCCTTGTTGGTAAAGGTGACCGCCAGGATGCCGGCCGGCGAGACGCGCCCGTTCTGGATCAGCCAGGCGATCCGGGTGGTCAGCACGCGGGTCTTGCCGCTGCCCGCCCCCGCCAGGATCAGGGCCGGTTCGTCAGGTAATGTGACGGCGGCGAGTTGTTCGGCATTGAGATTGGCGAGCAGGCTGGACATCGGGAGAGGGCCGGGAGGAATGGCGGCAATTATACCGGCGGGCCATGGCCCGCATCGGCAACGAGGTGGCCCTTCCGGCGCGCGCGCAAGCAGGAAATGCGCACCGGCACCCCGCCTCCCCTATAATTTGATGTTTTCCCGGCCCGATGCCGCGGCGCGCCGATTTCCGCCTGCCGGCCACCGCCCTGACACGCATACCTCCACATCCCCAGCATGACCGCAGAAGACCAGTCCCTTGCCAAGAGCTTCGAACCCGCCGCCATCGAGGCGAAATGGGGCCCAGAGTGGGAGCGCCGCGGCATTGCCCAGCCCACGTTCGACCCCGATCGCCCCGACTTCGCGATCCAGCTGCCGCCGCCGAATGTGACCGGCACGCTGCACATGGGCCATGCGTTCAACCAGACCATCATGGACGGCCTGACGCGCCACGCCCGGATGCGCGGCGCCAACACGCTGTGGCTGCCCGGCACCGACCACGCCGGCATCGCCACCCAGATCGTGGTGGAGCGCCAGCTGGAGTCGCAGGGCGTGTCCCGCCATGACCTCGGCCGCGAGAAGTTCACCGAGAAGGTCTGGGCCTGGAAGGAAGAGTCCGGCTCCACCATCACGCGCCAGGTACGCCGGATGGGTGCGTCGATCGACTGGACGCGCGAATACTTCACGATGTCGCCCGAGATGTCGAAGGCGGTGACCGAGGTCTTCGTCCGCCTGCACGAGCAGGGGCTGATCTATCGCGGCAAGCGGCTGGTCAACTGGGACCCGGTGCTGGGCACGGCCGTGTCCGACCTGGAAGTGGACAGCATCGAGGAAGAAGGCTCGCTCTGGCACATCCACTATCCGCTGGCCGAACCGGATACCGTGCGCGGCCTGACCCACCTGACCGTGGCCACCACGCGGCCGGAAACCATGCTCGGCGACACCGCCGTGATGGTTCATCCCGAAGACGAGCGCTACGCGCACCTGATCGGCAAGTCCGTGCACCTGCCGCTGACCGGCCGCAAGATTCCGGTCATCGCCGATGAATACGTGGACCGCGAGTTCGGCACCGGCGTGGTCAAGGTGACCCCGGGCCACGACTTCAACGACTACGCGGTGGGCCAGCGCCACAACCTGCCGCAACTGTCGATCCTGACGCTCGACGCGAAGGTCGTGGCCGACGCGCCGGCAGCCTACGCCGGCATGGACCGCTTCGACGCGCGCAAGAAGATGGTCGACGACCTGCAGGCACAGGGCCTGCTGGGCGAGATCAAGAAGCACAAGCTGATGGTGCCGCGCAGCGAGCGCACCGGCAGCGTGATCGAGCCGATGCTGACCGACCAGTGGTTCGTCGCCATGAGCAAGCCGGCGCCGGAAGGCACGTACTTCCCGGGCCGCTCGATCGCCGAGGTGGCGCTGGACGCCGTGCAGAGCGGCGAGATCAAGCTGGTGCCGGAAAACTGGAACAGCACGTACAACCAGTGGCTGGCCAACATCCAGGACTGGTGTATCAGCCGCCAGTTGTGGTGGGGCCACCAGATCCCGGCGTGGTACGACGATGCGGGCCACTGCTTCGTTGCCCGCACCGAGGAAGAGGCGAAGGCCAAGGCCCAGGCCGCCGGCAGCACCGGCGCGCTGCGTCGCGAGGAAGACGTGCTCGACACGTGGTTCTCGTCGGCGCTGGTTCCCTTCTCGTCGCTGGGCTGGCCGGAAGAGACGCCCGAGATGCAGCACTTCCTGCCCTCGTCGGTGCTGGTGACCGGCTACGACATCATCTTCTTCTGGGTGGCGCGCATGGTCATGATGACCAAGCACTTCACCGGCAAGGTCCCGTTCCACACCGTGTATGTCCACGGCCTGGTGCGCGATTCCGAAGGCAAGAAGATGAGCAAGTCCGAGGGCAACACGCTGGACCCCGTGGACCTGATCGACGGCATCGAGCTGGAGCCGCTGCTGAAGAAGCGTTCCACGGGCCTGCGCCGCCCGAAGGATGCCCCGCGCATCGAGGCCAAGACGAAGAAGGAATTCCCAAACGGTATTCCCGCGTTTGGCGCCGACGCGCTGCGCTTCACGTTTGCCTCGCTGGCCACGCTGGGCCGCAACATCAATTTCGATACGGGCCGCTGCGAGGGCTATCGCAACTTCTGCAACAAGCTCTGGAACGCCACGCGCTTCGTGCTCATGAACACCGAGGGCCATGACTGCGGCATGGGCCCGTGCAACAACGATTGCGGCCCGGACGGCTACCTGCACTTCTCGCAGGCCGACCGCTGGATCGTGTCGCTGCTGCAGCGCGTGGAAACGGAAGTCGAAAAGGGCTTCGACGAGTACCGCTTCGACAACATCGCCAACGCGATCTACAAGTTCGTCTGGGACGAATACTGCGACTGGTACCTGGAACTGGCCAAGGTGCAGATCCAGACCGGCACGGAAGCACAACAGCGCGCCACGCGCCGCACGCTGCTGCGCGTGCTGGAGACCGTGCTGCGCCTGGCCCACCCGATCATCCCGTTCATCACCGAGGAACTGTGGCAGAAGGTGGCCCCGCTGGCCGGCCGTGCCAAGGGTGACGGCAGCGAGTCCCTGGCGCTGCAGGCCTACCCGCTGCCCGCCGTGGCCAAGATCGATGAAGCCGCCGAAGCCTGGGTGGCCCAGCTCAAGGCCGTGGTGGACGCCGCCCGCAACCTGCGCGGCGAGATGAACATCTCCCCGGCCCAGCGGATTCCGTTGTACGCCCACGGCGACAGCGCCTTCCTGAGGGAAGCGGCGGCGCAAGTGCAGGCGCTGGCGAAACTTTCCGAGGTCAAGGTGTTCGAAGACGATGCCACCCTTCAGAAGGAGGGGGCTGGGGCGCCGGTTGCCATCGTCGGCGGCAATCACCTGTTGTTGAAGATCGAAATCGACGTCGCGGCCGAGCGTGTGCGCCTCTCCAAGGAAGTCGAGCGGATCAGCGCCGAAATCGGCAAATGCCGTGGCAAGTTGTCCAACGAGAGCTTCGTGGCAAAGGCGCCGCCGGCCGTGGTGGCGCAGGAGACGCAGCGTTTGTCGGATTTCGAACAGACGCTGGCCAAGCTGCAGGGTCAACTACAGCGTCTGCCGGCCTGACGGGCCCTGTACGCCGCTGCCTGACCGGCACGGAAGTTGCGGGGCTGGTTGTAACGGGCCGTGTTAGCTTCCGGCGCGGTCAGACAGCGATTCCGGACCCGGCCGCCCGCCGGGTCGGACGGAACCGGACAGACGGCGCCCTCACCATACGGCACGGTATTACACCGGATAGAAAAGGAATCTGAAATGGAAAACCGCGTCACCAAGGCCGTCTTTCCCGTCGCCGGTCTCGGCACCCGTTTCCTCCCCGCAACCAAGGCAAGCCCCAAGGAAATGCTGCCGGTGGTGGACAAGCCACTGATCCAGTACGCCGTGGAAGAAGCCATGGCCGCAGGCATCACCGAAATGATCTTTGTGACCGGCCGCTCCAAGCGCGCCATCGAGGATCACTTCGACAAGGCCTATGAGCTGGAAATGGAGCTGGAAGCCAAGAACAAGCGAGCCCTGCTCGATGTGGTTCGCTCGATCAAGCCGGCGAACGTGGAGTGCTACTACGTTCGCCAGCCCGAGGCGCTTGGCCTGGGCCACGCGGTGCTGTGCGCCGCCAAGCTGGTGGGCGACACGCCGTTCGCGGTCATGCTGGCCGATGACTTGCTGGATGGCGACGTGCCGGTCATGAAGCAGATGGTGGATGTCTACAACCACTACAACTGCTCGGTGCTCGGCGTGGAAGAAATCGCGCCCGAACAGAGCCGGTCCTACGGCGTGGTGGATGGCCGCGAGTGGGACGAGCGCGTGATCAAGATGTCCGCCATCGTGGAAAAGCCAGCGCCGGAGGACGCGCCGTCCAACCTGGGTGTGGTCGGCCGCTACATCCTGACGCCCCGCATCTTCGATCACATCCGCGAGCTGAAGCCCGGCGCCGGCGGCGAGTTCCAGCTGACGGACGCCATCCAGTCGATGCTGGACCAGGAGCAGGTGCTCGCTTACCGCTACAACGGCGTGCGCTACGACTGCGGCAGCAAGCTCGGCTACCTCAAGGCGACCGTCGAGTTTGCGCTGAAGCATCCCGAAGTACGTGACGAGTTCAGCGCTTACCTGGCGCAGCGCGGATAAGCACCAGAAGCCGGAAACGAAAAAGCCGCCTCACATGCGAGGCGGCTTTTTCTTTGCCCGGAGGCGCGGGCTTTAGCGGCGCTTCATGTAGAACACGAATACCTTGTCCACTTCCGCGTGCGACAGCAGCTCATTGCCGGTCTGCTTGGCGAACGCCTGGAAATCGCGCGTTGCGCCCGGGTCGGTCGCCAGCACCTTGAGCACGTCGCCGCTGGCCATGTCCGCCAGCGCCTTCTTGGTCCGCAGGATCGGCAGCGGGCAGTTCAGTCCGCGCGCATCCACTTCTTTCTGGAAGTCCATTCCTCTCATCCCACTATTTTTGGTCGATGCCGTATTGTAACGAAGCCCCGACCTGGCTGAAGTCCGTCGGCCGGCGTGGATCGGGAATGTCTTCCCCCGTCGCCCGGTCGAAAAACTGCACCGGCAGGCCGCGCCGCTCCAGGAAGTCGGCCACGGCAAACCCGGTGCCGGCGTTCCAGATCCGCATCTTCTCCGGCGCCACCAGCTTGTATTCCGCCAGTTCCTCCGACAGTTCGATCCGCCCCGTCGCCTTGACGTGATAGGCGATGATCAGCTCGTTCTTGCGCATGAATTCGTAGACGCCGATCAGCGACGCGGAAACGGTGTCGAGGTTGGTCTCCTCTTTCAGCTCGCGCGCCACGCCCAGTTCCGGCGTCTCGTCGCGCTCCATGAAACCCGTCACCAGCGCGAACATCTTCTCCGGCCAGGCCGCGTTGCGGGCCAGCAGGATCTTGTCCTCATACTCCACCACGGCCGCCAGCACGGGCAGCGGGTTGTTCCAGTGCACAAAGCCACAGCCATCCTGCACGCAGGCATGCCGCCAGCGCCCTGACATCGGCAAATGCTCCAGCGGCGAGCCGCACCGGGGGCAGAATCGGTAGGGTTCCATCGAGGGCTCCTGGGCGTCTGTCGCGCCCGTTCAGGTTCGATATTCAAGGTCGATCGTCTGGCGCGATCGTTCCTCCGATCGCCCGTTCGATCGCTACGTCAGCGGGTACAGGCGGCGCGGATGTCCGCGGCAAACGCCTCCACCGTCTGTGGCTGCAGGTCCCACGAACACATCAGGCGGCAACCGCCCGCGCCGATGAACGTGTAGAACAACCAGCCTTTCGCGCGCAACGCTTCAATCGCCGGCAGCGGCAGTTCGGCGAAGACCGCATTCGACTCCGTCGGGAACATGATCCGCACGCCGGGGATATCGACGATGCGCTGATGCAGCAGCTGCGCCATCGCGTTGGCATGGCGCGCATTGGCCAGCCACACGTCGTTTTCCAGCATGCCCAGCCAGGGTGCCGAAATGAAGCGCATCTTCGACGCCAGCTGGCCGGCCTGCTTCACGCGGTACGCAAAGTCTTCCGCCAGGCGCCGGTCGAAGAACACCACGGCCTCCCCCACCGGCAAGCCGTTCTTGGTCCCGCCGAAGCACAGCACATCCACGCCGGCGCGCCACGTGATCTCGGACGGATGCACGCCCAGCGATGCCACCGCATTGGCAAAGCGCGCGCCATCCATATGCACGCGCAATTGCCGGCGCTTGGCGATGGCGGCAATCGCCCGCACCTCTTCCACGGTGTAGACCGTGCCAACTTCCGTCGTCTGGGTCAGCGACACCACGCGGGGCTTCGGGTAGTGGATGTCGGTGCGGCGCGTGACCAGCGCCTCCACGGCATCGGGCGTCAGCTTGCCGTTCTCGCCGGGAGCCGTCAGCAGCTTGGAGCCGTTCGAGAAGAACTCCGGACCGCCGCATTCGTCGGTCTCGATGTGGGCCAGTTCGTGGCAGATCACCGAGTGATACGACTGGCACAGCGACGACAGCGCCAGCGAATTGGCCGCCGTGCCGTTGAAAACGAAGAAGACCTCGCAATCGGTCTGGAACAGGTCGCGAATGCGATCGCAGACCTTTTGCGTCCAGGTGTCGTCGCCGTAGGCCTTTTCGTGGCCGCTCGCGTTGGCTTCCAGGAAATACTTGAGCGATTCCGGGCAGAAGCCGGCGTAGTTGTCAGAGGCGAAATGCTGCATGGCGGGAGGCGGCGAAGAACGTGGATGGCAGGCCAGCGTGGTGAACTGGCGCGGATGGCTTACTTCTTGTCGATCCAGAGTTCGCCGCCGGTGGACCAGTTCTCGCGCTTGATATCGGTAATGATGATGTCCACGGCCGACGCGGAACATCCAAGCGTCTCACAGGTGACGCGGGTCACTTCCTCGACCAGCTTGCGCTTCTGCTCGACCGTGCGGCCTTCGAACATCTCGACGTGAAACGTGGGCATTTCTCGTGACTCCTTTGGTTTTGCGGGTGCTCTGTCAGAAAACCGGGTATTCAGTCCCGGCAAGAGGGATCGATTCTATCGAGTTTGCGCAACAGCGAGGGCCATTCCATCTCGCCCTCCACGGCGCCGTTGTCGTAGAGCTGCAGCGACGTCTTGTCCACCACGGCCGCCAGCGGCTGCACGGTGGCGCTGCCGAGCTGTGCGCCAAGCTGGATCTCGCACGCCTTGATGAGGGTTGCCATCAGCACGTAGGCTTCCGCCACGGTGCGCCCCACGGTCAGCGTGCCGTGGTTGCGCAACAGCATCGCGGGATGGCCGCCGAGCGACGCGGTGAGCCGCGCCCCCTCGGCCGGCGTGAACGCCAGGCCCTCGTAGTCGTGATAGCCGATGCGGCCGTGAAAGCGCATCGCGTGCTGCGACAGCGGCAGCAGCCCCTCCGCCTGCGCGGACACCGCGATACCCGCCGTGTTGTGCAGGTGCATGACGCAATGGGCGTCGGCGCGTGCGGCATGCACGGCGGCGTGCAGCGCGAATCCGGTGACATTGACGGGATGGACGGTCTCGCCGACCACCTCGCCGCGGCCGTTGATCTTGACGAGATCGGACGCGCAGATCTCATCGAAGGCAAACCCGAACGGGTTGATCAGGAAGTGGTCCGGCTCGCCGGGGACGGTGGCCGAGATGTGGGTGTAGATCAGGTCATCCCAGCGTTCCAGCGCGGCCAGCCGATAGGCGGCGGCCAGGTCGGCGCGCACGCGCGCTTCCTCGGCGCTGACGGGAAGAGCCGGGCCCGCGGCACGCCCGGGCTGCAAGGCAAAAGACATGGGGACGCATTCTCCGCACGCCGCCCTGCAGCGCCGGTGCGGATGCACCCCGGTCGAGTGAGCGGCGAAGCCAATACTGTAGCGCAGTCCTCAGCGCGAGGTGGCCGCCCGAACCGGCATCGCCCGCCACATCCACAGGTAGATCAGGGCCCCGACCAGCAACGCCGCGGCCGCCACGACAAGCGATGCCGCAAACCCGCCGGTGCGCGCCACCAGCGCCGTCGCCAGCGGCGGCCCGGCAATCTGGCCGAGGGCGTAGGCGGCGGTCATCAGGCCGATCAGCTTTGGCGCGCAGGCGCCCCAGAGCCGGCGCGCCTCGCGCATCGCAAACGACACCAGCGCCGTGAACGGCAGCCCCACCAGCAGGCTGCTCAGGGCGAATCCGGCGACCGTCGGCCAGACCGCGGCCACGCCCACGCCGATGGCCTGCACCGTGTACAGGATCATCATCATGCGCCGGTTGTCGTGATGCATGCCGACGCGCGTGGCCAGCCAGGCGCCGACCGCCACGCCGGCACCGAGGATCGGCCAGAACAGGTCCGCCCAGACCGTGCCGGGCATCGCCTGCCGCGCAATCACTGGCAGGAAGGTGGCGGTGATGATGTAGCCAAAGCCCGCCAGCCCGTACGCCAGGGTCAGCGCCCAGGTTTCCAGGTTGAGCTCGGGTGTGACGACCGACGTGGCCCGCGTGGCTGCCACCGGCTGGCCGGATGGCGCATGCGCGGCGGGGGCCGGCGATCCGAACACGCGCCAGACCGCCGCCAGCATCACGGCGCCGAGTACCGTAAAGGCAATCCAGCCGCAGTTGGCCAGCCAGTGCTCGCCCACCATGCCGAAAACCGACACGCCCGTGACCACGATGCCAATGCCCGGTCCGCAGAACATGATCCCGCCCAGCGTCGGATGACCGAGTTCGGCGAGCCGCTGCATGCACCACGCGGTGGCGTAGACCATCACCACCGCGCTGGCAGCACCGGCAATCGTGCGCCACGTCAGCCAGGCCGGCATGCCGCCGGGCAGCGCCATGGCCAGCGTCAGGACGACCGTCAGCACCAGCGACCCGCGCACGATCCGCACGGGATCGGGGCGGATGAACAGGCACAGCAGCGCGCCCAGCAGGTAGCCGATGTAGTTCATCGTGGCCAGCGCGCCGCCCTCGGCCAGCGTCACGGAGCCGTCGTGCAGCATCATCGGCAACAACGGCGTAAAGGCAAACCGGCCGATGCCCATGGCCAGTGCCAGCGAGACGAAGCCGGCCATGGCCACGGCCCACGGGCCGGCGGTTGGCCGGGCAACGCGCCCGGCGGAGAGATCGATATTCACGAGAGACATGGAGGAACCTGCACCTTGCAAAGAGGCGCCTTGGCTGAACGGTTGAGTTTCCCCTATGCTATGCCGCAAATCCCATCACGGATAATGAATTATCGAGATGCCTTTCATCTCGATTTGAGAAAGGAGACTGCCATGGACCTGGCGGCGCTGGAGATCTTCCGCACTGTCGTGGAGGCTGGCGGCATCACACGCGCCGCCGCACGGCTGCATCGCGTGCAATCCAACGTGACCACCCGGATACGCCAGCTCGAGCAATCGCTGGGGGTGGACCTGTTCGTGCGGGACGGCAAGCGCATGGTGCTGACGCCGGCCGGCCAGACGCTGTTCGACTATGCGCGCCGGATCCTGCAATTGTCCGACGAGGCGCGGCACGCCGTGCAGCCGGCCCGCCCGCACGGCCGACTGCGGATTGCGTCGATGGAGAGCACCGCCGCCAGCCGGCTGCCCACCGTGTTGGCGGCCTACCATCAGGCGTGGCCCGAGGTGGAACTGGAACTCGTGACATTGACCACGCGCCAGTCGCTGGATGCCCTGCAGCGCTTCGAGGTGGACTGCGCATTCGTGGCCGAGCCGCTCGGCAATCCGGACCTGGTCAGCCGCCCGGGCTTCGAGGAGGAACTGGTGATCATCGCCAGCGCCCAGCATCCGCCGATCCGCACGCCCGAGGACATCGAACGCCCCACCCTGCTCGCCTTCGACTCCGGCTGCAACTACCGCACGCGCTTCGAACACTGGTACAGCCAGTACAGCAATGCGGCGCGGCGCGTGATCCAGCTTGGCTCGTACCACGCCATCGTGACCTGCGCGGCGGCGGGCATCGGCGTGGCGATCGTGCCGCGCTCCGTGCTGGCGCTCTACCGTAATCTGCCGCAGATCAGCATCCATCCACTTGGGGAAGCGGGCCGCGTGACGACGGTGCTGGCATGGCATCCCGCCATGACCAGCGCGGCGCTGACCGCACTTGCCGACATGCTGCCGAACATCGTAGCCACGGATATCACGCGCGAAGCGGCCTGACGCGGGCCGCCGGCGCACGCAGCACAGCGTGCAATATGTGGCCGGTCGCCTACACTGAAAGTGGCGTCACCACGGCATATCCCGTGGCGACGTCCTGCCATGACACTCGCCCTTGCGTTGATACGGTCGTTGGCCCGCCGGCTGGCTGCGCCCTGGCCCGCCTGCCTTCTGATGATCCTGGCGATGGCGGGGCCGCTCGTGGCGCTGGCGCAAACCGTGACCCCGTCGGCCGGGAATTCCGCTGCAACGTCCGCCACCGCGCCCGCCACACCTCCCGTCTATGTCATTCCGGTCAAGGGTGCGATCGGCCCCGCCAGCGCCAGCTTTGCCGTGCGCGGCATGGCGCTGGCCCAGAAGCAAGGCGCGCAACTGATCGTGCTGGAAATGGACACGCCGGGCGGGCTCGACGTGTCCATGCGCGACATCATCCAGGCCATCCTCGCGTCGCCGGTGCCGGTGGCCACTTACGTATTCCCGGGTGGCGCGCGGGCGGCCAGCGCCGGCACCTACATCCTCTACGCCAGCCACATCGCCGCCATGGCGCCCGGCACCAACCTGGGCGCGGCCAGTCCCGTGCAGATTGGCGTTGGCGGGCCCAAGCCCGAAGCCGCCCCGGCCCCCGCTTCCGCCCCGGCCAGCGCGCCGCCGGAGGACACCATGGCGCGCAAGCAGATGCACGACGCCTCCGCGTATATCCGCGGCCTGGCGCAACTGCGCCACCGCAATGCCGAATGGGGCGAGCGGGCTGTGCGCGAGGCGGTGAGCCTGTCGGCCGAAGAGGCCGTGACCCAGCGCGTGGCGGACCTCGTGGCGGCGGACCTGCCGACGCTGCTGCGGCAAGTGGACGGCAAACGCGTGGAAGCCGCAGGCGCCGCGCGCGTGCTGCGCACCGCGAACGCCCCCGTGGTGACCCTGGAACCCGACTGGCGCAGCCGGTTCCTGGCCGTCATCACCGAGCCCAGCGTCGCGCTGATCCTGATGATGATCGGCATCTACGGGCTGATCTTCGAATTCTCCACGCCGGGCATGGTCGTGCCGGGCATCGCGGGGGCGATCTGCCTGTTGCTGGGCCTGTTCGCGCTGCAGATGCTGCCCGTCAACTACGCGGGGCTGGCGCTGATCGCGCTGGGTGTCGGCTGCATGGTGGCGGAGATATTCCTGCCGACCTTCGGCGCGCTCGGCGTGGGCGGAATCATCGCGTTTGCCTTCGGCGCCGTGATGCTCATCGATACCGATGTGCCCGGCTTTGGCGTGCCGTTGTCGCTGATCGGCGCGCTGTCGGGTATCTCCGCCATCTTCCTCTTCGGCATGTCCGCGCTGCTGCTGCGCTCGCGGCGGCGGCCGGTCGTCAGTGGCGCGGATACCCTGCTCGGCACCGTGGGCATCGTGATCGACGACACGCAGGCCGACGGCTGGGCCATGGTGCGGGGCGAGCAATGGCGCATCCACAGCACCGTGCCGCTGGCGCGCGGCCAGCAGGTGCGCGTGACGGCGCGGCGTGGGCTGGTGCTGGACGTGATGGCCAGCGACGCCGGCTTTGCAACTTCCCCCCACAACAAGGGAGCCTGACATGGCATTCGGATTCAGTTTCGGTGGCCTGATCTTCCTGCTCGTCCTGCTGGTCGTGGCCGCGTTCCGCGTGCTGCGCGAATATGAGCGCGGCGTCGTCTTCATGCTCGGCCGGTTCTGGCGTGTCAAGGGGCCCGGGCTGGTGCTGCTCATTCCCGCAGTCCAGCAGATGGTGCGCGTGGATCTGCGGACCGTCGTGTTCGATGTGCCGCCGCAGGACGTGATCTCGCATGACAACGTGTCGGTCAAGGTCAACGCGGTGGTGTACTTCCGCGTGGTGGACCCGGAGCGCGCGATCATCCAGGTGGCGAATTTCATGGAGGCGACCAGCCAGCTTGCGCAGACCACGCTGCGTTCCGTGCTGGGCAAGCATGAACTCGATGAAATGCTCGCCGAGCGCGAGAAGCTGAACCTCGACATCCAGAAGGTGCTGGACGCGCAGACCGATGCGTGGGGCATCAAGGTGTCGAACGTCGAGATCAAGCATGTGGACCTGAACGAATCGATGATCCGGGCGATCGCGCGCCAGGCGGAGGCGGAACGCGAACGCCGCGCCAAGATCATTCACGCGGAGGGCGAGTTGCAGGCTTCCGTGAAGCTGCTGGAGGCCGCGCAAATGCTCGCGCAGCAACCGCAGGCAATGCAACTGCGCTACTTGCAGACGCTGACGCAGATCGCCGGGGACAAGAGCTCGACGATCGTGTTTCCGTTGCCGATGGACCTGCTGAGCGGGCTGGCGGCCGTCGTCGGAAAGCGCGAGGTTTGATGCAGGAACGAAGGATGTAAGAACAAGGGATGCAGAGGGAAGAGATGCAGAAACAAGGGACACAAAAACAAGGGGCGCCGAAGCGCCCCTTGTCATGCGTGGATCAAGGCATCAGACCTTGGTCGCCACCCATTCGCTGACGCCGGCCAGCGCCTTCGGCAGATTGGCCGGCTCGGTGCCGCCCGCCTGCGCCATGTCCGGACGGCCGCCACCCTTGCCGCCCACCTGCTGGGCCACGAAGTTGACGAGATCGCCAGCCTTTACCTTCGACGTCGCGTCGGCGGTCACGCCAGCAATCAGGCTGACCTTGCCGTCGGCCACGGCGCCCAGTACGATGGCCGCGCTCTGGAGCTTGTCCTTGAGCTTGTCCATCGTCTCGCGCAGCGTCTTCACGTCGGCGCCGTCGAGCTGGGCCGCCAGCACCTTGAGGCCCTTGACGTCCACCGCCTGCGCGGCCAGCTCATCGCCTTGCGACGACGCCAGCTTGCTCTTGAGCTTCTCCAGTTCCTTCTCCAGCGCGCGGACCTGGTCCTGCACCTGGCCGATACGCGGCACCAGTTCCGAAGGCTGGGCGCGCAGCGCGGCGGCGGCTTCGTTCAGGCGCGCGTCCAGCGCCTGCAGGTAGTGCAGCGCGTTGTCGCCGGTGATGGCTTCCACGCGGCGGATGCCGGCGGCCACGCCCGCTTCCACCACGATCTTGAACAGGCCGATATCGCCGGTGCGCGACACGTGCGTGCCGCCACACAGCTCCTTCGACGTCCCGATCGACAGCACGCGCACATCGTCGGCGTACTTCTCGCCGAACAGCGCCATCGCGCCGCCCTTCACCGCGTCATCGAACGGCATGACCTCGGCACGGGTGGCCTCGTTGCGCAGGATCTCGGCGTTGACGATCTCTTCCACCTGGCGGATTTGCTCGTCCGTCAGCGCCGCGTTGTGCGAGAAGTCGAAACGCGTCTTGTCGGCATCGACCAGCGAACCCTTCTGCTGCACGTGCGTGCCCAGCACCTCGCGCAGGGCCTTGTGCATCAGGTGGGTCGCCGAGTGGTTGCGCACGGTGCGCGCACGGCGGTTGGCATCCACCTGCGCGGCAAGCGTGTCGCCGACCTTCAGCGGACCGTTCGTCAGCGTGCCCTGATGGCCGAAGACTTCGTTCTGGATCTTGGTCGTGTCGGTCACGCTGAACACCGCCGGACCCGACACCAGCGTGCCCTGGTCGCCCACCTGGCCACCGGACTCCGCATAGAACGGCGTGTTGTCCAGCACGACGACGCCGGTCTGGCCCGGCTGCATCGTATCGACGGCGGCGCCATCCACGTACAGGGCCGTCACGCGCGCGCGCTCGACGCCCAGCGAATCGTAGCCGTGGAACACGGTCTTGTCGCCCGTGTACTCGAGGCCGGCCGCCATCTTGAACTTGCCGGCCGCGCGGGCCTGCTCGCGCTGGCGGGTCATCGCGGCGTCAAACGCGGTCTCGTCGACCGTGATTTCCTGCTCGCGCGCCACGTCCTGCGTCAGGTCCAGCGGGAAGCCGAACGTGTCGTGGAGCTTGAACGCCAGTTCGCCGTCCAGCACCTTGCCACCGCGCGTCTTCAGCTCGGCCACGGCGCCGTCGAGGATCGACATGCCGTTCTCGATGGTCTCGAAGAAGCGCTCTTCCTCGGCCTTCAGCACTTCCACCACGCGCGTCTGCGCTTCGGCCAGTTCCGGATAGGCCTGGCCCATCTGCGCCACGAGGTCCGGCACCATCTTGTGGAAGAACGGCGTCTTCTGGCCCAGCTTGTAGCCGTGGCGGATGGCGCGGCGCACGATCCGGCGCAGCACATAGCCGCGCCCTTCGTTGCCGGGAATCACGCCGTCGACGATCAGGAACGAGCAGGCGCGGATGTGGTCGGCGATGACCTTCAGCGAATTCTGGTTCAGGTTGTCGATGTGGGTCTCGCGGCCAGCAGCCTTGATGAGTGCCTGGAACAGGTCGATCTCATAGTTGCTGTGCACGTGCTGCAGCACCGCGGCAATACGCTCCAGGCCCATGCCGGTGTCCACGCACGGCTTGGGCAGCGGCGTCATGTTGCCCTGCTCGTCGCGGTTGAACTGCATGAACACCAGGTTCCAGATCTCGATGTAGCGGTCGCCGTCTTCCTCGGGCGATCCCGGGGGGCCGCCCCACACTTCCGGGCCGTGGTCGTAGAAGATTTCCGAGCACGGGCCGCACGGGCCGGTGTCGGCCATCTGCCAGAAGTTGTCCGACGCGTAGCGCGCGCCCTTGTTGTCGCCGATGCGCACGATGCGCTCGGCCGGCACGCCCACTTCCTTGGCCCAGATGTCATAGGCCTCGTCGTCTTCGGCGTAGACCGTGACCCACAGCTTCTCGGCGGGAAGCTGGTAGACCTTGGTCAGCAGTTCCCAAGCGTACTGGATGGCTTCGCGCTTGAAGTAATCGCCAAACGAGAAATTGCCGAGCATCTCGAAGAACGTGTGGTGACGAGCCGTATAGCCCACATTCTCGAGGTCGTTGTGCTTGCCGCCGGCGCGGACCGAGCGCTGGGACGACGTGGCGCGCGTGTAGGGACGCTTGTCGGTGCCCAGGAACACGTCCTTGAACTGCACCATGCCCGAATTGGTGAACAGCAGCGTCGGGTCGTTCGCCGGCACCAGGCTGGACGAGCGGACCACGGAATGGCCCTTCGACTCGAAGTACTGCAGGAACTTGCTGCGAATGTCGGAGACTTTCATGTTGTATCGGGCGCCTCCCGCGTCGTGGCAGGGCGCAGTCAGTCAGGTTGGATTTGCAAACCGTTGATTATACGGGCAAGCCCCGCCCCGGGGCAGTCTCGCGGGCGGCCCGTGTCCGCCCGGCAGCCGCCGGACAGCCGGCCGGTGGCGGGACGGGGGCCGGGCGGGAGCCGGGTGAGCGACGAGTCGTCGTCAATTGGCCGGCTATCGCCCACGGATGCCCCACCGGGGTGCGTCGGCCGCCCTGCCGGGTGGTAGAGTGCAGGCTGTCCGCCCGGGCTCCGCCACGGCCTTTCGCGCCGCGCCGCCGCCCCGCCCCACTCACCCCACCTCCACGCCTCGCCGTCTCTGCCATGGGAGCCTTGAGCCATCTCCGCGTCCTCGACCTGACCCGCGTCCTCGCCGGGCCATGGTGCGCCCAGAACCTTGCCGACTTCGGCGCCGATGTCATCAAGATCGAGCGCCCCGGTGCCGGCGACGACACCCGCACCTGGGGCCCGCCGTGGCTCAAGGCCGAAGACGGCCGCGACACGGCCGAAGCCGCCTACTACCTGGCCGCCAACCGCAACAAGCGCTCCGTGACCTGCGACATCAGCACGCCGGAAGGCCAGCAGCTGGTGCGCGAACTGGCCGCCAAAAGCGACGTGGTGCTGGAAAACTACAAGGTCGGGCAACTCAGCAAGTATGGGCTGGATTACGAGTCACTGAAAGCCGTCAAGCCGGACATCATCTATTGCTCGGTCACCGGTTTCGGCCAGACCGGCCCGTATGCCCAGCGCCCCGGCTATGACTTCATCATCCAGGGCATGGGCGGATTCATGAGCCTGACCGGCGAGCGCGACGACCTGCCCGGCGGCGGCCCGCAGAAAGCCGGCGTGGCGATTTCCGACCTGATGACCGGCCAGTACGCGACCATCGCGGTGCTGGCCGCCCTCGCCCACCGCGACCGCACCGGCGAGGGCCAGTACATCGACATGGCGCTGCTGGACGTGCAGGTGGCCATGCTGGCCAACATGAACACCAACTACCTGGCCAGCGGCGTGGCGCCGCGGCGCTGGGGCAATGCCCACCCGAACATCGTTCCCTACCAGACCTTCCATGCCGCCGACGGCTGGATCATCGTGGCGGTGGGCAACGACGGGCAATTCCGCAAGTTCGTGACGGCCGGCGGCCGGCCGGAACTGGCCGACGACCCGCGCTTCGCCACCAATCCGCAGCGCGTGGCCAACCGTGACGAGCTGGTGCCGATCCTGGCCGACATGGTGCTGCCGCGCACGCGCCAGCAATGGATCCTGGACCTCGAGAAAGCAGGCGTGCCCTGCGGCCCGATCAACTCGCTCGACGAAGTCTTCGAGAACGAGCAGGTCCTGGCGCGCGGCCTGCGCGTCGATCTGCCGCACCCCACCGCCGGCGAGGTAAAGCTGGTCGGCAGCCCGATGCGGATGAGCGTCACGCCGCCCGAGGCGCTGCGCCATCCACCGTTGCTGGGCGAGCACACCGATGTGGTGCTCGGCGAGACACTCGGCTACAGTGCCGAACACATCGCCGCCTTGCGCGCCAAGGGCGTGCTCTAAGAGGTCGCTTCAGGAAGATCCTGGCGTCGCTGCACGGCCTGGCCAGGACCGCTTCGCTTCATTTTTGAAGCAACCTCTGAACCGGCACAGACCGGCGCAGGCAGGGTCCGGGGCCTTCCCCGGACCGGGCGAGACAACCAGAAGTCCAAAGTCGTCCCCCGCAGTTCCCATTGAAAGCGAAGTTTGCAAGCCAATCGCCGCGGTCTGAAAGCGCGCGCCAGCGCAGCCGCGACTCGCCCAAGGAGAATTCATGCTGACCGATGCCCTGCTGGCGTTCTTCCATTTCCTCGCGATTTTCGTGCTGGTCACGCTGCTGGCCGCCGAAGCCGTCGTGCTGCGGCCTGAAATGACGCCGGCCACCGTGCGGCGGCTCTCGCTGTACGACCTGTTCTATTTCCTGTCGGCGATGGTCGTGCTGGCCACCGGCCTGCTGCGGCTGTTCTATGGCGCCAAGGGTGCGGATTTCTACCTGCACAACCCGTGGTTCCACGCCAAGGTCACGATTTTCGTGCTGATCGCCCTGAGCTCGCTGCCGCCGACGTTCGCCATCGCGCGCTGGCGCAAGCAGGCGCGCAAGCTGCCCGACTTCGTGCCGACGCCCGCCGAGATCAAGAAGGCCCGCCGCTGGGTCATGATCGAAGCCCACGTATTTATCCTGCTGCCGCTCTGCGCCGTGATGATGGCGCGCGGCATCGGCATCCACTGAACTGCCCGGCCAGCGCCGGGGCGCCACGTACGTCCCGGCCACCCGCTTTCCCAATCGCTCCGTCGTTCCGATCCCATATGCTGAAGACTCTCTTCACGGCCACGAAGATGGCCGCCACCGTGGCCACGCTGGTGGCCGCCACCCTGCCGATGACCACGCCCGCGCATGCCGCCGGCAACTGGCCGACCAAGCCGATCAAGTTCGTGGTGCCCTACCCGGCCGGCGGACCGCTGGACACCGTGGCGCGCGCCATCGGCGAAAAGCTGCGCGACAGCCTGGGGCAGCCCGTGGTGGTGGAAAACAAGCCCGGCGCGGGTGGCAACCTGGGCGCGGACTACGTGGCCAAGCAACCGGCGGATGGCTACACGATCGTAATGGGCGCGGTGGCCACGCATGCCATCAACCCGACGCTGTTCAGCAAGATGCCGTATGACCCGGTCAAGGACTTCGCGCCCGTGACGCTGGTCGCCGACGTGCCCAACGTGCTGGTGATGCATCCGGGCAAGGCCGCCGAGCTGCACATCAACAACGTGCGCGACCTGGTGGAATACGCGCGCAAGCATCCCGGAAAGCTCGACTACGCATCCGGCGGCAATGGCAGCGCCGGCCACCTGTCGGGCGAGCTGTTCAAGAGCATGGCCCATGTCAGCATGGTCCACATTCCGTATAACGGCGCATCGCCCGCGCAGTTGTCGGTGCTGTCCGGCCAGACTGACCTGATCTTCGACAACCTGGCCTCGGCGTCGGCCAACATCAAGGCTGGCAAGCTCAAGGCGTTTGCCGTGACCACGGCCAGCCGCGCCGCCACGTTCCCGGATCTGCCGACCATCGCGGAAGCCGGCAAGGGCCTGGGGCTGGAGGGGTTCGACATCTCCACGTGGTTTGGGGTGCTGGCCCCGGCCGGAACGCCGCGTGACATCGTCGACCGCCTCAACCACGACATCGTGGCGATCCTGAAGACCGACGACATGCGCGCCCGTCTGGCCCGCATCGGCGCGCAGCCGGCCCCGACCACGCCTGAACAGTTCGCGGCGCTGATCCAGAAGGAACTGAAGAAGTACGGACAGGTGGTAAAAGTGTCCGGCGCGAAGGTCGATTGAGGGCCGATTGAGGGTCGATTGAAGGTCGACTGAGCGCCGACCGCGGGTCAACTGATAGTCGACTGACCGCTACGCGTGATCCGTGGCGCCCGGCGATTTTCGCCGCAGGCGCCACAACCTGTCCTTGGCCGTGTCGGCCGCTGCCGGCCCGCGCGGCAGCAACAATCCCACCTGCACGATCCGGGGCCCGTCCATGCGGGTCACCGTCAGCCGCAATCCGGCAATCTCCACGGCATCGCCCTCCACCGGCGGCGACGGAAACGCCGCCAGCATGGCGTTTTCCAGCGTCAGCGCATGCTCGGCCGGTGTCAGCGCGCGGGTGCCATAGAGTGCGGCCACGTCGCGCAGGAAGGCGTCGCCGGAGAGCAGGAAGTCGTGCGATGCCTGATCCCATGCGGGTGGCCGGGCCGCGGTCAGGAACAGGCGCGACAGCAGCGGCACCGTGCTGCCCGGCGCCACCACCGACACCGCGTCGCCGGCGCGCAGGATGACCTGATCGAGCGACACCAGCACGCCGTCGCGCGCCACCGTCATCAGTCGGCTGCGTGGCGGCAGCTCCAGCTGATCGGCACGCAAATTCTCCACCGACGAATTGGCCGCCACCAGGAACTGCATCAGCTCCAGCGACGGCGCGCGCGTGCCTTGCAGCCGTTCGCGCGACAGCGGTTCCGTGTAGGCCGGGCGCAGCACGCGCGCCAGACGCGCCGCCAGCGCCACAGTCGTCCCCTGGCACAGCAGGCTGGCCAGCACCACCGCAAAGGCGATGCGGAACAACAGGCCGGAATCCTCCATGCCCTGCAGCAGCGGGAAGAGGGACAGCACGATCGGCACGGCCCCGCGCAAGCCCATCCAGGCCAGGAAGCCCTTCTCCCCCGCGCTGAAGCGGAAAGGCAGCAGCGACACCCAGACCGCCAGCGGCCGCGCCACGCACATCAGGAACAGTGCCACGGCCGCGGCCGGCAGGGCCACTTCCCAGATCCGGTGTGGCGTGACCAGCAGCCCCAGCAGCAGGAACATGGCCGACTGGGCCAGCCAGGCCATGCCGTCCATTGCGCGCATGGTGTCGGCGGTGACCGCGCGCTCGCGGTTGCCGATGATCATGCCAGCCAGGTACACGGCCAGGAACCCGCTGCCGCCGACGCTCTGGACGATCGCAAAGACCATCGCGCCACCCGAGCAGACCAGGATCGCCTGCAACCCCTCGCCCACGTTGACGCGCTCAAGCACATTCGCGAGGCAATAGCCGAGGCCGACGCCCAACGCGCCCCCCACGCCAAACTGCACCACCAGCCGCCATGCCAGCGCGCCCGCGGACAGCGACTGCGGCGCGGTGATCCATTCGATCAGCGTAAGCGTCAGGAAAATGGCCATCGGATCGTTGATGCCGGATTCGATCTCCAGCACGCTGGCCACGCGCTCCTTGAGCCGGATGCCGCTGCTGTTGAGCAGCGAGAACACCGCCGCCGCGTCGGTCGACCCGACGATCGCGCCCAGCAGCAACCCGAGCTTCCAGTCGATCTTCAGGACCCAGGTGGCAAAAGCGCCGACCAGGCCCGCCGTGATCACCACGCCGAGCGTGGCCAGTGCCAGCGAGGGCCGCAGGGCCACGCGGAACGTGGCAAAGCGCGTGCGCAACCCACCGTCGAGCAGGATGATCGCCAGCGCGATATTGCCCACCAGGAAGCTGAGCCAGGTATTGGAAAAACGGATGCCCCCCGGGCCGTCCACGCCGGCCAGCATGCCGACGCCCAGGAAGACCAGCAGGAACGGCACGCCGAAACGCGCCGAGAACGCCCCTACGACGATACCGAGCGTCATCACCACGGCGCCGATCAGGATGGCATGGTCAATACTTTCCAAATGACTCCTTTCGATTCCTTTCAGCGCGCCCGCGTCCACTTGTGCGGTTGATGATAGCGCACGCGTTTTTCGCCCCGTCCGTCCGCCCCTTGTCTACCCCTTTGTTTTCCTTTTTTCGTTGCAACGTCAACGACTTACTGCGTCCTTTCAGACGTCTCCCTAGGGACATACCCTGAAGTTGCCCCTGATTGCAGACATATGAAAGGTAGCTGAAAGGATGCGCTTTTAACTTCCACCCTGCCCGTGGCGGGGTCGGGGGAGATTGCCCCTTCCTGCCTTGCATGAAGCCGGACGATCCGGCTCCGCCGCGACGATTTCAAGCAGTCAATATCGAGGAGAATCATTTTGCGCATACGTAGCCAAAAGGACTTTGCCTCCGGCCTGTTGTTCATCCTGGTCGGATTCGGCTTTTCCTTCGTCGCCCGTGGCTATTCCATGGGAACAGCCGCCAAGATGGGACCGGGGTACTTCCCGTTCTGGCTCGGCGTCGTGCTCGCCCTGCTGGGCGCGCTGGTACTGTGGGGCTCGCTGTCTTCCAAGATGGAAGAAGACCAGCTGGCCCGCTGGGACATCAAGACGCTGCTTTGGATCCTTGGCGCCGTAGTGCTGTTCGGCCTGCTGCTCAAGCCGCTGGGCATGGTGCTGTCGGTGCTGGTGCTGGTGCTCGTCTCCTCGATGGCCAGTCATGAATTCAGCTGGAAGGGTACCGTCCTGAACGCGATCATCCTCGTGGTGATCAGCCTGGGCGCATTCGTGTACGGCATCAACCTGCAGATGCCGGTGTGGCCGGCTTTCCTGGCAAGCTAAGGAGCCGCCAACATGGAACTACTCTCCAACCTCGGACTGGGCTTTGCTACCGCCCTGTCCTTCCAGAACCTCGCGTACGCCTTCCTGGGCTGCGTGCTGGGCACCCTGATTGGCGTGCTGCCGGGCCTGGGGCCTCTGGCCACCATCGCCATGCTGCTGCCGGTGACCTACACGCTGCCGCCGGTGGCCGCGCTGATCATGCTGGCCGGTATTTACTACGGCGCCCAGTACGGTGGTTCCACGACCGCCATCCTGGTGAACCTGCCTGGTGAATCGTCGTCGGTGGTGACCACCATCGACGGTTACCAGATGGCGCGACGTGGCCGCGCCGGCGTGGCGCTGGCCACTGCCGGTCTGGGCTCGTTCTTCGCCGGCTGCGTGGCCACGCTGATCCTGGCCGCCTTTGCCGCACCGCTGTCGGAACTGGCGTTCAAGTTCGGCCCCGCCGAGTACTTCTCGCTGATGGTGCTGGGCCTGATCGGCGCCGTGGTGCTGGCCTCGGGTTCGCTGGTCAAGGCAATCGCCATGATCGTGCTGGGTCTGCTGCTGGGCCTGGTCGGTACCGACGTGAACTCGGGCGCGGCGCGCTTCTCGTTCGACGTACCCGAACTGACCGACGGCCTGAACTTCGTTTCGGTGGCCATGGGCGTGTTCGGCTTCGCGGAAATCATCGCGAACCTCGAACAGAAGGATGCCCGCGAGACCTTTACCGACCACATCACCAACCTGTTCCCGACCAAGGCTGACTTCAAGCGCATGATCCCGGCCGTGCTGCGTGGCACGGCGCTGGGTTCCGCACTGGGCATCCTGCCGGGCGGCGGTGCGGCACTGGCTTCGTTTGCAGCCTACTCGCTGGAAAAGAAGACGTCGAAGTATGCGCATGAATTCGGCAAGGGCGCGATCGAAGGCGTGGCAGGTCCGGAATCGGCCAACAACGCCGCGGCACAGACCTCGTTCATCCCGCTGCTGACGCTCGGTATTCCGCCTAACGCCGTGATGGCGCTGATGGTGGGCGCGATGACCATCCACAACATCCAGCCCGGCCCGCAGGTGATGACCAGCAACCCGGCGCTGTTCTGGGGCCTGATCGCCTCGATGTGGATCGGCAACCTCATGCTGATCATCCTGAACCTGCCGATGATCGGCATCTGGGTGAAGCTGCTGAACGTGCCGTACCGCTACCTGTACCCCGCCATCCTCACGTTCTGCGGCATCGGCGTGTACTCGGTCAACAACAACACCTTCGACGTGTTCAAGACCGCAGCCTTCGGCGTGATCGGCTACCTGTTCATCAAGCTCAAGTGCGAACCGGCACCGCTGCTGCTCGGCTTCGTGCTGGGACCGATGATGGAAGAGAACTTCCGCCGCTCGCTGCTGCTGTCGCGTGGTGACTTCAGCGTGTTCGTGACGCGTCCGCTGTCGCTGGGCCTGCTGATCGCCGCGGCGGTCCTGGTGGCGATCGTGGCGATGCCGGCGATCAAGTCCAAGCGTGAAGAAGCGTTCCAGGAAGAATAAGCAGTAGCCAGGCCGGGGTTACCGGCCACACAACGCAAACTCAGGGCGCCGCAAGGCGCCCTTTTTTTATTCCGCCTCCGTAGAGGTCGTTTCAAAAAGATCCTGGCGTCGTTGCACGGCCTGGCCGTACCACTTGTACTGTCTGCGGCCGCACGCCTACCCCGGCCGCCTACGCCGGCGCTAGCCGCCAAACAGGCCGGCGCATGCAGCGCGGATCGCCTCCGTCACGTGTCCCCGGCCGTGATCGCGCCGCTCCAGCATGCCGATCGTACGCACCACCGGGTCCCCAGCGGCCTGCAGCGGCAGGATCCGGAGCGCATCGTCGTCGCGCCAGCGCGCGCGCTTGAGCAAAGGCACCACGGTCACGCCCACTTCCTGCCGCACCAGCTCGACCAGCGCCTCGATCGAATTGAGTTCGAGGAACTCATTGGTCCGCAGGTGCGCACGGCGTAGCGCGCGCTCCACGAGCGCGCCGGTGCGCTGGCCGCGGTCGAAGCGCAGGAACGGATTGGCCGCCAGCGCCTGGCGTGCCGTCTCGCCCGGACTGCCGCGCGCGGCGATGGCGACCAGCGGCTCCTGGTAGAGCGGCGTCCAGCGCAGCGCGCCGGCCGGCCGGGCCGATCCCTCCACCAGGAACGCCGCATCGAGCTCCCCGCTCTCCACCTGCGCGGCCAGGTCGATCGACTTGGCACCCACCAGACGCACGTCCAGCGCAGGGTAGGCGCGTTTCATCCGTGCCACCACGTGGGACAGCCCCCCCATCACCGACACCACCGCGCCCACGGCCACCGCCCCGGCCATGGCCTCGGACGCCGCCAGCGGCAATCGCATCTCGTCGTAGAGTGCCAGCAGCTGGCGCGCCCGTGGCAGCAGCTCCCGCCCGTCCGCGTTGAGCACGGCCACGCGGCCGCTGCGGTCGAACAGTTCGCGCCGCAACTCCTGCTCCAGCGAGCGCATCTGCAGGCTGACGGCGGCCTGGGTCAGCGCTACCTGGCCGGCCGCGGCGGCAAAGGACCCCTGCTCGGCGACGGCCACGAGAGTACGAAGGAAACGGATAGTGCTCATGTCAGGCTCGATTGTGGTGCATCCACTCACAAGGTTTTCTTGTGAATCGCAAAAGGAATATTAGCTTTCATTGTGATCGGCCGCGCGGAATAATGATGGTCGAGCCTTGATTTGGCTCGGTTTTTCCTGCCAAGCATTGCCCCCGCCTGACTGTTTGACCTTCCGTACCGGAGCGAAGAATGAAAACCTGGCTACGCCATATCGGCATCGGCCTTGCCACGAGCCTGACCCTGGTTGCCGCACCGTCGCACGCCGACACCTTCCCCAGCAAGCCGATCCGCCTGATCGTGCCCTTCCCCGCCAGTGGCGCGACGGATCTGCTGGCGCGAGCCATCGCCCAGAAAGTGGGCGCCAACCTGGGCCAGCAGATCGTGGTGGACAACCGGCCCGGCGCGGGCGGCGCGATTGGTTCCGACATGGCCGCCAAGGCTCCGGCTGACGGCTACACGCTGTTGATCGCCACCACCAGCACGCACTCCATCGGCCCGTACATCAACACGCACCTGCCGTACAACACCGAGACCGATTTCACCCCGATCGGTCAGGTGGCCACGGCAACCAACGTGCTGGTCGTGCCGAACTCCCTGCCGGTCAAGAACGTCAAGGAACTGATCGACTACGCCAAGAAGCATCCGGGCGAGCTGAACTACGCTTCCAGCGGCAACGGCACGGTGGTCCACCTGACGGCCGAGGCCTTCAAGGCCCAGGCCGGCGTGTTCATCACCCATATCCCGTACCGCGGCACGGCGCTGGCGGTGCCCGACCTGATCTCGAACAAGGTGCAGGTGTTGTTCGACAGCATCGTGTCCGGCATGCCACATGTGAAGGACGGCAAGCTCAAGGCCCTGGCCGTGACCAGCCTCAAGCGTTCCCCGCTGGCACCGGACCTGCCGACGGCCAGCGAATCCGGCCTGCCCGGCTTCGAATCCGATACGTGGTTCGGCATCTACGGCCCGAAGGGATTGCCGGCTGACGTCGTCAGTCGCCTGAACGCCGAGTTCAACAAGGCGATCCAGTCGCAGGACGTGAAGGACCGCCTGGCCAAGCTGGGCGCCGAGCCCGTCGGCGGCACGCCGGCGCAGTTCGCGACGATGGTGAAGAAGGACAGCGCCCGATGGGGCAAGCTGATCAAGGACCGGAAGATCCAGGTCGACTGATCGGCATCGGGCCGGCGCGAGACGCCGGCCTTATCCTTCCACATTCCTTCCTGACATCGCGGTGCGTGATGCCGCGCAGGATATTTTGTCCCGAGGCCTCCCGAGGCCCGCATTTACGAGACAGACCATGCAGAACTTCAACTGGACCAACCCCTATCCCACCGTGCGCATTCCGCTGTTCGCGCGCAACGTGGTGTCGACGTCGCACCCGCTGGCCGCACAGGCCGGCCTGCGCATGCTGCTCAAGGGCGGCAATGCCGTCGACGCGGCCATCGCCGCCGCGGCTGCGATCACGCTGGTTGAGCCCGTGTCGTGCGGCCTGGGCAGCGATGCCTTCGCGATCCTCTGGGACGGCAAGGAACTGCATGGCCTGAACTCCTCCGGCGTGGCCCCGGCCGCCTGGAATACCGACTACTTCAAGAAGAAGTACGGCGTGGATGCCAACGGCAACGCCAACCGCCCGATCCGCGGCTGGGACTCGGTCACCGTGCCGGGCGTGATCGCCGGCTGGGCCGCACTGCACGAGCGCTTCGGCAAGCTGCCGTTCGAAGACCTGATGGAGCCGGCAATCGAGATCGCCGAGCGCGGCTACGCCGTGCCGCCGGTGGTCGCGCACAAGTGGGCCGCCGCCGTGCCGGACCTGAAGAACCAGCCGGGCTTTGCCGACACCTTCATGCCCAACGGCCGCGCGCCGCAGGTGGGCGAGAAGTTCGTCCTCAAGGCCGCCGCCGACACGCTGCGCAAGATCGGCGCCTCCAAGGGCCGTGCCTATTACGAAGGCGAGATCGCCGAGCGGATCGCCGCCTTCAGCAAGGAGTGCGGTGCCGCGCTGACGCTGGACGACCTGCGCAACTATCGTCCCGACTGGGTCAAGCCGATCAGCAAGTCCTACCGCGACCATGACGTGCACGAGATTCCGCCGAACGGCCAGGGCATTGCCGCGCTGATGGCACTGGGCATCCTCGACCAGTTCGACGTGGGTTCGCTGCCGGTCGACTCCGTGGATTCCCAGCATCTGCAGATCGAGGCCATGAAGCTCGCCTTCGCCGACCTGTACCGCTATGTGGCCGACCCGCGCAGCATGGAGGTCACGCCCGAGCAGATGCTGGACGATGCCTACCTGAAGTCCCGCGCGAAGCTGATCGACATGAAGCGCGCCACCCACTTCAACTTCGGCATGCCGAAGGTCGGCGGCACGATCTACCTGACCGCCGCCGACGAGAACGGCATGATGATCTCGTTCATCCAGTCGAACTACATGGGCTTTGGCTCGGGCGTGGTAGTGCCGGGCACCGGCATCAGCCTGCAAAACCGTGGCGTGGGATTCTCGATGGATCCGAAGTCCGCCAACGTGGTGGAAGGCGGCAAGCGTCCTTTCCACACCATCATCCCGGCCTTCCTGACGAAGGACGGCCAGCCCGTGATGAGCTTTGGCGTGATGGGCGGCGACATGCAGCCGCAGGGCCACCTGCAGACCGTGGTGCGCATGCTGGACTACAAGCAGCAGCCGCAGGCCGCCTGCTGCGCACCGCGCTGGAAGGTGAACCGCGACTTCACGCTGGACGTGGAAGGCACGATGGACCCGGCCACGGTGGCGGGCCTGAAGGCGCGTGGCCATCAACTCAAGTCCGTGGACGATCCCTACATGGACTTCGGCTCCGGCCAGTTCATCTGGCGCCTGTCCGATGACGCCGAGCAAGGCTACGTGGCCGCCAGCGACAGCCGTCGCGACGGTCAGGCCGTGGGCTTCTGACACGGGACTGGCGGGTGATTTCGTAGTACCGCAGCACCGAAGCTGTACTGAAGTCTTTGTCCTGCAAGGCGCCCGGGGGTCCATCCCCCGGGCGCTTTTTTCATGGGCGCGTGAAGCAGGCATCGGGGATGGTGGATACGGGGCCGGGGATACGGGGCGGGGATACGGGGCTGGGGATATGGGGCGGTGACTTTGGGTGGGGAGGGCCGGGGAATGGGGCCCGGGGAACCGGGGGCCGGCGAGTCGAAGGCCAGTGTGTCGCGCCGGCCTCAACTGTTCCGCTCCGCGCGTGCGGAACTGTGCATGGCGCCCGCCAACCGCTCGCATACACTTGCCGGATTCGCCGCGACTCCCCACTCGTTCCTCGCGCCGTTGCCTCCGTTGCCTCCGTTGCCATTCATCGCCATTCGTCGCCATTCGTCGCTACTCGCATCGCGTCATTCACCGCACCACTCACCGCGCCCCGCTACCATGACCAACTACGCCTTCCGCATCGTCAACGTCTTTGCCGAATCCACCTTCGGCGGCAATCCCCTGTGCGTGTTCGAAGACGCGCGCGGCCTGGACGACGCCACCATGCAGGCGCTGGCGCTGCAGTTCAACCTGTCCGAGACCACGTTCGTATTTCCGTCTGACAACGCGACCGCCGCCGTGCGCATCTTCACGCCCGGCTACGAAATGCGTTTTGCCGGCCACCCGACGCTGGGCACGGCCCACGTGGTGCGCGACCTGGCAAGGACCGGCGATGCGTTGTCGCTCGAGTTCAAGGCCGGCGTGGTGCCGGTGACCGCCGAGGGAGACCGCTGGACGCTGACGGCGCCGCATCAGGGCCAGCCAAAGACTGCGCCGGCAGGCCTGCCCGACGCCGAGATGGCCTCGCTGCTGGGCCTGTCCGTGGACGACCTGGCGGGATCGCCGATGTGGGTCGACACCGGCGCCGACCAACTGCTGGTGCCAGTCAGGACGCCGGACGCCGTACGTCGCGCGCAGCCGGACAGCAGCCGTCTTGACCGCTGGCCGCAGAGCAGCCTGGGCCGCAAGACAGCCTACGTGTTTGCCTTCGATCCGGAACAGCCTGGCAAGGTGCTGGTGCGCTACTTCTTCACCAAGCAGGGCGGTGGCGTTGCCGAAGACCCGGGCACTGGCTCCGCGTGCGCCAACCTCGGCGGGTGGCTGCTGGCCACCGGCCACGCGCTGCCAGCGGCCTATGCCGTGGATCAGGGCGAGTTCGTGGGTCGCCACTGCCGGCTGGACCTGGCGGTCACCGCCGAGGGTGCCATCCGGGTCGGCGGCCGGGTAATCGAGATCGGCCGCGGCACGATCACGCTCTGATCCCGCCGGTAGGGTCACGCTTCACGGACACAATTCAGGGGCATACTTCCGGTTCCGGCTGCTTTCGCCGGTTTGCCCCGTTTCCCCTTGTTCCTGTTGGTCCTCCATTGCCCCGCCAACTTCAGCGCCCCACTGCCATGACGTCCCACGACATCGCCGCGCTCGCCGACCTGGAAGCGCTTTACGCCGAGCCCGGCGCCGCCTCCCTCGCCAAGGAAGTCGACTACCTGCACCCGTACTACCGCACGTTCGTGGAAGCGTCGCCGTTTTGCCTGTTGTCGACGATGAGCGACAAGGGTGGCGACTGCTCTCCGCGCGGCGATGCGCCGGGTTTCGTGCAGGTCCTGGACGACCGCACGCTGTTGCTGCCGGACCGACGCGGCAACAATCGCATCGACAGCCTGCGCAACATCGTGGCCGATCCGCGCGTGGGGCTGCTGTTCCTCGTGCCGGGCGTCAATGAGACGCTGCGCATCAGCGGTACCGCGAAGATATCGACCGACCCGGACCTGATCGCCCGATGCGAGGCGCATGGCAAGGTCCCGACGACGGTACTGGTCGTTTCGGTGCGATCCGTGTTCTTCCAGTGCGCCCGCGCGCTGGTCCGTTCGCACCTGTGGTCTCCCGAGGCGCAAATTCCACGCGAGGCACTGCCCAGCAACGGCACCATCGTGGCCGAACTCAGCCAGCACGCGATCGACGGCCCGACCTACGACCGCGAGCAGCCCGAGCGCATGCGCAACACGCTCTACTGAGAGGCGCTATCCAAATGATTCTGGCGTCGTTGCCGGTTTTGCCACACTCGCTGGCCGACGACAGCGGCAGTGTTTCACGTTCGGCGCGGTAACCATTCGGCGGGGTGGGTGCCCAGCGGCACCGATGGCAATTCCCAGTACGCGGGCGTCTCTGACAGCTTCGCGGCATGCCGCACCACCGTCAGTTCACCGAAACCGGATTCGAGCACTTCCAGCAGGTCGGAAATCTCGTCGATGTGCTGATCCGGCACGCCGAGGCCGTCCGGCACGCGCCCGAGGCTGCGCAGCCACTGCCCCACCTGTGCCAGCGACACGCGCACATGCCAGCTCCCCCCCTCCACGGCGCGCCGATGCAGCGCCGCCATCGCGCCAAACGCCAGCAGGTAGCCCGCGGCGTGGTCAAGCACCTGAGCCGGCAATGGCTTCGGGTCGGTGCTGCCGGCGGCCTGGGCTTCGTCATGATTCAGCCCTGTCGCGGTCTGGACGAGCGAGTCGAAGCCGCGCTTGCCCGACCACGGTCCGACGTGGCCATATGCCGACAGTGACACGTAGACAATGCCCGGCCGGGCGCGTGCCACGGCTTCCGGCCCGGCGCCCAGTTCGGCGAGTCCTGCCGGACGATAGCCCTGCACCAGCACGTCCGCGCCATGCAGCAGCTTGTGCAGCGTGCGCTTGTCGTCCGGATCCCGCAGGTCCAGTTGACAGGACCGCTTGCCGCGTCCCGTGTCGATGACGAGCGGGGCAATGGACGGTAGATGCGACGCCGTCACCAGCAACACGTCCGCCCCATGCGCGGCCAGCGTGCGCCCCGCTACCGGGCCTGCGATGATGCGCGTGAAATCGAGCACTCGCACGCCCGTGAGCGGCCGCGCGTCGACATTGAGTTCCGCGTGAGCGGGCAAGGCCGGCAGCGGCTCCGGCGGCGCTTCGCCGATCTTTTCGATCGTCACCGGCGGCAGCGCGCGGATGGCTTCGGCCTGCGGATGCGCCTGCCATTCGTCAAACGTCCGCATCGCGGCGACCACGAGCCCCGCCTCCGATGCCGTGGCTTCGAAAGCCTCGGCTTCCCACTTGCCAAGCGCGGCGCGCACGGCCTCCTTGTCGTGCGCGCAGTGGAGGATGCGCAGCACGCCGTCGCGATGATGGGGAAAGTTCGTGTGCAGCCGGACCCACCGGCCGTCCCCGCAGGGGTACAGCCCGGCAATCTTGTCCCAGAGCTCGGGTGCGGGACCACCGTTCACGCGCAGATAGCGCTCGCTGCGGAATTCGGCCAGTGCATGACGCATGTCGACGGACACGTCCTGCCAGCGGCCCGTGCGCCGGGCCCACAGCGCGGCGGCGGCCAACGCCGACGCGCCCAGGCTGGCCTGTGCGGCGGCACCGATGGCAAAGCTCGATGGCAGGACGGGATCCGCTCCGGTCAGGTGCAGGTGCGCAAGCGCCTCCGGCGCCATGCCGGCACCCTGCCAGAGCGCCGCCACCACATCGGCCGGCGGGATGGAATCGGGGGAGGAAGCAGGTTTCATGGGGTGTGTTCCAGCAACAAGGCCCGGGGGATCGTGCGAGGATGACGCCTTACCAAGCGCCATGCCGAGCGTCATGCCGAGGTGTCGCCCCGAGGACGGCACTCGATCACTCTGCGGTGGATTCTGCCCCACTTCGGGCCCCGCCGCAGTGAGCCGATTCGCAAAATGGCGGTCCGCTGTCGGGTTGACCCCCAAGGCACGGTAAAATCCCGCCATTCCAAGGAACACCAAGGACGCGCCCGGGTCAATCCTTGCCTGGCCGTCCGCCAAATGCTATCCAGCCGCACCCGATGCGGCGCCACCATGAGCCAAGACAACAAGCCCAACGACACGCCCGCCGCCTCCAACTTCCTGCGGAGCATCATCGACCAGGACCTGGCCGCCGGCACGTATGCCGGCCGCGCGGACAAGCAGGGCGAGCCGCTGCCCCCGGTCATCACGCGGTTCCCGCCGGAGCCCAACGGCTACCTGCACATCGGCCACGCCAAGAGCATCTGCCTGAACTTCGGCCTGGCCCGCGACTATGGCGGCCGCTGCCACCTGCGCTTCGACGACACCAACCCGGTCAAGGAAGACACGGAGTACGTCGATTCGATCATCGATTCCGTGCACTGGCTCGGCTTTTCGTGGGACGCCACCAAGGCCGGCGCGGCTCCGCACCTTTACTACGCCAGCGACTACTTCGACCAGCTGTATGCATTCGCCGAAACGCTGATCGAGCGCGGCGCCGCCTACGTGGACAGCCAGAGCGCCGAGCAGATCGGCGCCACGCGCGGCAACTTCTCGGAGCCGGGCAAGCCGTCGCCGTACCGCGATCGCTCCGTCGAGGAAAACCTGAAGCTGTTCCGCGAGATGCGCGACGACAAGTACGCCGACGGCGAACATGTGCTGCGTGCGAAGATCGACATGGCCGCGCCGAACATCGTGCTGCGCGACCCGGTGCTCTACCGCATCCGCCACGCCCATCACCACCGGACCGGCGACAAGTGGTGCATCTACCCGATGTACGACTTCACGCACTGCATCTCGGATGCGCTGGAGAACATCAGCCATTCGCTGTGCACGCTGGAATTCGAGAACAATCGCCCGCTGTATGACTGGGTGCTCGGGCACCTGCGCGAATCCGGCGTGTTCCGCGATCCGCTGCCGCATCAATACGAGTTCGCGCGCCTGAACCTGACGTACGCGATCACGAGCAAGCGCAAGCTCAAGCAACTCGTGGACGAGAAGCGCGTGGACGGCTGGGATGATCCCCGCATGCCCACCATCGTCGGCATCCGCCGCCGCGGCTACACGCCGGAATCGATCCAGCTGTTCTGTGACCGCGTAGGCGTCTCCAAGGCCGACAGCTGGATCGACATGAGCACGCTGGAAGGCGCCGTGCGCGACGATCTCGACGCGCGCGCGCCGCGCAGCGTGGGCGTGCTGGACCCGGTCAGGCTGATCCTGGACAACTATCCCGAAGGCCAGAGCGAGGAATGCTCGGCACCGGTGCACCCCAAGCAGCCGGAGTTGGGGCGTCGTGTGTTCCCGCTGTCGCGCGAGCTGTGGATCGAGCGCGAGGACTTCAACGAGAACCCGCCGAAGGGCTACTTCCGCCTGTTCCCGGGCAACAAGGTGCGCCTGCGCTATGGCTACGTGATCGAGTGCACGGGCGTGGACAAGGACGCCGACGGCAACGTGATCGCCGTGCACGCGAACTACCTGCCGGACACCAAGAGCGGCACGCCGGGCGCGGACAGCGTCAAGGTCAAGGGCAACATCCACTGGGTCAGCGCGGCGCACGCGTACGAGGCCGAGGTGCGCCTCTACGACCGCCTGTTCAACGATCCGAACCCGGACGCCGGCGGCAAGAATTTCCTGGACGCGCTGAACCCCGATTCCAAGAAGGTCGTCACGGCCTATCTGGAGCCGGGCCTGCGCGATGCGAAGCCAGAAGACCGCTTCCAGTTCGAGCGTCACGGCTACTTCGTGGCGGACCGCGTGGATTCGCAGCCGGGCAAGCCCGTCTTCAACCGGACGGTCGGCCTGAAGGACAGCTGGGGCAAGTGACTATGACGCAGACCATCACGTTTCCGCTCGAGGGCGAGTTCATCGCCCTCAACGACCTGCTGAAGCTGGCCGGCATCTGCGACAGCGGCGGCGCCGGCAAGGCGCTCGTCGCAGCCGGCGAGGTCTCGGTGGACGGTTCGGCGGAATCACGCAAGACCGCCAAGATCCGCGCCGGGCAGGTCGTCGGCGTGGCCGGCGTACGCATCAAGGTGGTGGCGGCCTAAGGGGCGGCCTCGCCTGCCGGAAGCCGTTCGGTTCCGGTCTCACCTGACGAAAAGGACATTCAATGCCGATCGCGTTCTGGTGTGTACTGGTGGCGGGCCTCCTGCCCGTCCTGACCGTAACCATCGCCAAGGCCGGTGGGCGCAGCGGCTTTGACAACCATGACCCGCGCGGCTGGCTCGAAAAGCAAAGCGGCCGCGCGCGCCGCGCCGACCTGGCGCACCGCAACCACTTCGAGGCCTTCCCGTTCTTTGCCGCGGCTGTGTTGACGGCCAGCTACCTGTCCGCGCCACAGGCCCGGATCAACGAGTTGGCGGTGGTATTTCTCGTTGCGCGCGTCCTCTACACGGTCTGCTACCTGACCGACCGGCCCACCCTGCGCACGCTGTGCTGGACCGTGGGTTTCCTGACCGTGATCGGGATCTTCCTGTTACCGGTCTTCGTCCACTGATCGCCACATCGCCATGCGGATCCTCACTCTGAAGCTGGCTCTCGCCACGGCCGCTATCGCGGCAACGGTTGCCAGCGGCATGACGTTTGCGGCACCCACCACCTACACCGTCGATCCGACTCACACCACGGTCCACTTCGGCGCCAGCCATTTCGACCGCACTACCGTGCGCGGCCGTTTCAACAAGCTGGACGGCCGGATCATCTACGACCCGGCAACCGGCGCGGGAGCCATCGACTTCACTGTCGATACCGATTCGGTTGACTCGGGCAATCGCAGCCTTGACGGTGTGCTGCGTTCCGCACAGTTTCTCGACGCCCAGACCTTCCCCGTGGCACGCCTGCAGGCAAACCGCTTTATCGTCGAAGGTGGCAAGCTCGTGGCTGTGGAGGGCACCTTCTCGCTGCACGGCGTCACGCAACCGCTGCGGCTGGAGGCCGACCGCTTCAGCTGCGGCCAGACCGTGCTGTTCGGCGTCAGGCGCGATGTTTGCGGCGGTGACTTCCACGCCACACTGACGCGTAGCGCATTCGGCATGACCCGTTTTCTGCCCGATGTAAGCGATACGGTCACCTTGCAGATTTCCGTCGAGGCGTCACCTGCCGGGCCAGCGCCGCAATAAGAGCTGCAATAAGGGCGGGCTGCTGTTCCGGATGACGACCACGCGTCACCTTTGCCGGCGAAATCTCTCGTAAAATCATCGCTTTGCAAATCCATCCTGCCGCGTTCCGCCCCCAGCGCACCCGGCGACAACGTGAGTCAAGATGATCCACATTCACGCGGGTGACGTCGTTGCGGCGTCGCTGGCCGCGGCCGGCGCGTGCCTGGCCTGCAGCATTCCTGCCGATTTCCTGCGCCGCTTCCCGCTCTGGGCCTACAAGACCTATGGACGAGGCGCCCTGCTGCTGCCACTGCTGGCCATGGTCGTTGGCTCGTTGCTGGCCAGGACCGCCATCACTGGCCAGATCAACAGCCATGGCGGCGTGGCGCTGGTGGCCGCGGCGGCCTTCCTGACGCTCGTGCTGGCTTCCGCACTGCTGCGCTTCTGGCTCAGCGACTACCGCAAGTCCTGACGCATTGCCGCGCGGGCGCGCCAGCGCACGCAAACCGGCGGCGGATTCCATCGCGCCGGCGCCCGGATCACGTATGATGCGGCCTTCCGCGCGCCGAGCAACGTCGCTGGCGCCGCCCGCTTTCCTGACCTCATGGCGCTCAAGTCCACCATCTTCAAAGCCGAGTTGTCCGTGTCCGACATGGACCGGCCCTACTACGGCAGCCACGCCCTGACCATCGCCCAGCATCCGTCCGAAAACGATGCGCGCATGATGGTCCGTCTGCTGGCGTTTGCCTGCGAGGCCTCCGAGTCTCTTGCCTTCACCCGCGGCCTGGACGAACCCGACGAGCCGGACCTCTGGGACAAGAACCTGACCGGCGAGATCGAACACTGGGTCGAACTGGGCCAGCCCGACGAGGCCCGCCTGCGGCGCGCCTCCGCCCGCTCCGGGCGCGTGACCGTCTATACCTATCAAAGCGCCAGCGCACGTGAATGGTGGAAGGGCATGGCCGGCAAAGCCAGCAAGCTGCGCAACGTCACCATCTACAATGTGCCGTCGGAAGCCGTCGACGCGCTGGCCGGCCTGGCGCAGCGCGCCATGCGGCTGTCGGTCACGATCCAGGACGGCGAGATCTGGGTCAGCGACGACGACCACAACGTCCAACTCACGCTGGACGTGCTGCAGCGCGCCGCCGGCTGAGCGGCGCTGCGGCGCCTGATGATTCCACTGCCACACAACAAGGAAGATTGCGATGCAAACTACTCCCTCCGGCCTGCAGTTTGAAGACACCGTCGTCGGTTCGGGCGACGAAGCCACGTCGGGCAAGCACGTGACCGTGCACTACACCGGCTGGCTGTACGAGAACGGCCAGGCAGGCCGCAAGTTCGATTCGAGCAAGGACCGCAACGACCCGTTCGTGTTTCCGCTGGGCGCCGGCCACGTGATTCGCGGCTGGGACGAAGGCGTCCAGGGCATGAAGGTCGGCGGCACGCGCCGCCTGGTGATTCCGGCCGACCTCGGCTACGGCGCTCGCGGCGCCGGCGGCGTGATCCCGCCGAACGCCACGCTGCTGTTCGAAGTGGAACTGCTGGCGGTCTGATTCCCGCCCGCCACATGTCAAAACGGACGCGCAAGGCGTCCGTTTTGTTTTGGTGCAGGCAGGCGCAGTCAGAAGCCGATGGCGGCGTTGCCCACGTCCACGCGTACCTTGTCGCGGCCCAGCAGCCGGCCGGCGTGGCGGGCAAAATCCTGGGCCCATTCCGCATTGCCGGCAAAGCGGTTCTCGCCCGAGAACTTGGCCACGTTCAGGATCTTGTCGATCACCAGCACCTTCCCCACCGGGCTGGATGCCTGACAATCCAGCTCCGCGTATTCGCGGTCGAACCAGCGCCACGCAGCGTCCTCCGTCACCGCCGCCAGCTCGGCATCGCCGAGCGTGAATTCAAACTCCTTGCCGCTGCCGAACACCACGGTAAGCGTACGCGCCATGACCGGTTCTCCGAGATTCTCCGAGGATGAGGTCCCTATTGTAGTGACTTGGCAGCGCCTGGGAATCGGCCGGACGAGCTATCCCGCAAGATCCGACCGTTGCCTGCGACACACACCGCACCCGCGCGCGTGGTTTCCGTGCGACACACTCTTCGGCTTTGGATTATCCTTGCACGCATGGCCATCACCAGACAGGACCTCGAATCGGATCGGCTGCGCACATCGCTGTGCAGCACACCGATCGCGTCTTCACTCCTGCCGGAGGCCGATATCGAGCGCTCGCTCTGCAACACGCTGGCGGCCCGGCCCGATGGCGTCGACCTGAACGGTGACGTGTGGCTCTTCGGCTACGGGTCCCTGATCTGGAACCCGATGGTGGTGCACACGGATCGGCGGCTCGCCACCGTGCATGGCTATCACCGCGGCTTCTATCTCTATTCCCGCATCAACCGTGGCACCTGGGACAATCCTGGCCTGGTGCTGGGACTCGATCGCGGCGGTTGCTGCACCGGCATGGTGTTTCGCATCCCGAGCCATGTGATCGAACAGGAATTCCGTGTGCTGTGGCGCCGCGAAATGATGACCGGCGCCTACCATCCGCGCTGGCTGCGCGTAAAGGTCGACGACCAGCCGGGCGGCGCCGAACAGCGCGCCCTTGCCTTCGTGATGAATCGCGAACACCCGGGCTATGCGGGCCGCCTGCCCGACGCTCGCGTGGTGGCCTGTCTGCGCCACGCCACGGGCCTCTACGGTCCGGCGCGCGAATATCTGCAGCAGACGCTGCTGGGCCTGGCCACCAATGGCGTGGATGACCCCTACCTCGGCCGCCTGTGGCGCCAGTTGCAGGAGGGCGAGGCCGGCGCACCACACACGAAGCCCGCACCTACATTGCAGGCCGATTCCGCCGACGCAGTGGCCGCGACGACCGCGCCCCACGAAACCGTCTGAGTCCATCCGATCGCCCACGAACCATGACGCGCTCCCAGACCCGCCCCCGTCGCCAGGCACTTGCCGAGATGCTCGGGCTCATGGGATTGCTGATGGGAGGTGGATTGCTGGCCGGACAGGGCGGCCAGACGCTGGCGCGATCGATCGGCATGGGCGGCGCCTCGGCACCGCCTCCCTCGCGCGCGCCGCGCACCTCCGACCCTGCCCTGACGCCGCCACGCGGCGACGGCATGGCGGCGCTGGACCGCAACCTGATTACGGCCGCCAGCATCGGCGACCTGGATCTCGTCAACCGCTTGCTGGCAGCGGGTGCCTCCGCGCAGGCCGTGGACGAACGCGGCCGAACGGCGCTGGTCGCGGCCGTCTATAACCGGCGCGGCGACGTGGCGCGCGCGCTGATCCAGGCAGGTGCGGACGTCAACCGCAAGGACGGCGAGGCCAACAGCGCCTTCCTGCTGGCGGCGGCCACGGGGCAGATCGATGTGGTACGGCTGGCGCTTGCGCATGGCGCCGACCTCAGGAGCACGGACCGCTACGACGGCACCGCGCTGATCGCCGCCAGCCAGCACGGCAATGTCGAAGTCGTGAAGCTCTTGCTCAAGGCCGGGATCGCCGTGGATCAGGTCAACCAGCTCGGGTGGACGGCGCTGCTGGAGGCCATCGTCCTGGGCGACGGCAGCACGCGCTACGAGGAAATCGTCCAGCTCCTGCTGGACGCGGGGGCCGACGCCAACCTGGCCGACCGAGAAGGGATCACGCCCTCGCGCCATGCGCGCGAGCGTGGTTACAAGACGATGGTGAAGATGCTCATGCGCGCCCGCGGTCACTGACCCCGGGCACACACCGCCGCACCCGCCTCAAGCGGCCTCAAGCTCCCTCAGGCTGCCGCGTTGCGCGTATTCTCCGATTCCTGCAACTGGCGCCACATCACCTTGCCCGTGCCCGACTTGGGCAGCGCATCGACGAACTCCACCACGCGCGGGTACTTGTACGCGGCCATGTTCTCCTTGGCCCATTCGATGATGTCTTCCGGCGTGGTCTTGCCGCGCGCATCGGTGCGCAGGACGACCACGGCCTTCACCGTCTCGCCGCGATAGGCGTCGCGCGTGCCGATGATGCACGCCTCCTGCACGGCCGGATGCTTGTACAGCAGGTTCTCCACCTCGGCCGGCCAGACCTTGAAGCCCGACGCATTGATCATGCGCTTGAGGCGGTCCGTGATGAAGAAGAAGCCATCCTCGTCCACGCGGCCCAGGTCGCCCGTGCGGAAGAACGTCTCGCCTTCGAACTCGATGAACGCATCGCGCGTGGCATCGGGCTTGCCCCAGTAGCCCTTGAACACCTGCGGGCCGCGCACGATGATCTCCCCCACTTCGTTCGGCGGCAGTTCCTGCAGCGTGACCGGATCGATCACGCGCGCGTCCGTGTTGAACGTCGGCACGCCCAGGCACTGCAGCTTGGCATGCTCGGCCGGGTTGCTGTGCGTCGGCGCCATCGTCTCGGAAAGCCCATAGCCTTCCAGGTAGCTCAGGCCGAACTGCGTCTTCAGGCGTTCCGCCACGGCCTGCGGCATGGCCGCGCCGCCGCCGCCGATGTAGCGCAGGCTGCCGAGGTCGAACGACGCCAGGTTCGGACTGCCCAGGAAGTCGATCACCATCGTCGGGATGTTGGTCCAGTGCGTGACCTGATAGCGCGAGATCAGGCTACCGGCCACCTCGCGGTCCCAGCGCGGCAGCATCACCACCGTGGCGCCGGAATAGATCGGGCCGTTCATGCCGTACTGCATGCCGGTGACGTGGAACAGAGGCAGCACCGACAGGATCACCGATTCGGCGCCGCTGCCGGACCACGTGGCGCCACCGATGATGTTGTGCATCACGGAGCGATGCGTGTGGATGCATCCCTTGGGGAACCCGGTGGTACCCGAGGTGTACGGCATGACCGCCATGTCATCGGGGCCAGCGGTATGCGGGCCGGGCTGCAATCCGGCGCCGATGGCCTCGGACCATGCCGTGGTGCCGGCGGGCAGTGGATGCTCCACGGTCAGCCACGCGGGCGGCGCGTCCTCCGGGAATTCGTACGTCGCCGGCAACGCATCGGCGTACTGGGTGGCCAGCACGTGCTGCAGGCGCTGATCGGCATCGACCTCGCTGTTGGCCTGCGTCACGCCGGACATGAGGTCCGCAGTGCAGATCGCTACCCGCGCTTGTGCGTCGGTGATGTAGTGCTTGAATTCCTCGGCACGGTTCATCGGATTGACGGGCACCACCACGGCATCGGCGCGCAGGATCGCGTAGTAGCTGGCCAGGAATTGCGGGCAGTTCTGCATGTACAGCAGCACGCGATCGCCCTTCTTGACGCCGGCCTTCTGCTGCAGCCAACCCGCCAGCGCCGTGGCCTGCGATTCCAGTTCACGGAACGTGATGGCATTGCCGAAGTAGCGGATCGCAGGCTTGTCGGCAAAGCGGTGCGCGGAGACTTCCAGGTTGTACCAGAGCGAGGTCTCCGGCAGCACGATTTCGGTTGGCACTCGCTTGGGCCAGAACTGGAAATGCGGACGCGCGGGCTTGGTGGTCATGGTGTCTCCTGCAGTCGGCCTCATGGACCGATGTTCTTGGATTGGTCAACGGTCAAGCAATATAACTGAACGACCGTTCTATTTTCAACCACAGGTTTTCCCGCGCTGCACGGGATTCCGGGGGTACGCCCCGTTGTGTTTTGCGGCCCTGCCCTCACAATAGGGAAATCAGGCCACTTTTAGTGGCCGTCCATTCCGAGGTGCAGAACATGAGCGACGTCACCCTGCAGAATTTCGAAGCCGACGTCATTGAGATGTCGCGCCAGGTTCCAGTGCTGGTTGATTTCTGGGCGCCGTGGTGCGGCCCGTGCAAGACGCTGGGCCCGATGCTGGAAAAGCTGGAGGCCGAGGCCGGCGGCAAATGGAAGCTGACCAAGGTCAACGTGGATGAGAACCAGGAACTGGCTGCGCACTTTGGCGTGCGCAGCATTCCGCACGTGGTGGCATTTGCCGACGGCAACGCCGTCGACCAGTTCATCGGCGTGCTGCCGGAATCCCAGCTGAGAGGGTTTCTGGAGGGCCTGTCGCCCAACCCGGGCGAGGTGGCATTGCGCGAGGCAAGGGAGGCGGTCGCAGCCGGTGACCGGGACGGTGCCCGGGCTGCGTTCCAGGCGGCGCTGGCCTTCGATCCGGGTGCGGATGGTGCGCGCCTGGCGTATATCGGCTTCTTGCTGGACGACAATGCCATCGACGACGCCGAAGCCGAGTTCGGTCTCTTGTCGCCACATGCATTGCAGGACGATGCCTACGCGGCGCTGCAAACGCGACTGGAAGCGATGAAAGGCATGGGCGATCTGCCGGACCCTGGCGAACTGGCCGCCCGCGTGGACGCCAACCCGAACGACCTCGCCGCGCGGCTCGATCTGGCCAAGGTGCTGATTGCCCGCCGCCAGTACGAACCGGCGCTGGAGCAGTTGATCGCGATCGTCCGCAAGGATCGCGGCTTTGAAGACGACATCGGCCGCAAGACCATGTTGTCGGTGTTCGAACTGATGGCGGACCAGCCCGAGGCGGTTTCACGCTGGCGCCGCCAGCTCAGCACGTCGCTGAACTGAACGTCGCCTGAATGCCTGCCTGAGGGTGGGCTTGAAGATTTCTTGAAGGGCTACCTGACTCGGGCGCGCCCACAGGTCGCCACCTTCAGGCCATCGGGCTGTCAGGCTGGCTGATCGGCAGGCCCTTCGACGAGCGTGAAGCCGTTGGCCTTCATGTGCTCGACCATCATCGTGTCCATGGACTTCACGTGCTGGTCAAACCAGCCGGGTAGCTCGCCGATCAACCTGCGGCCCAGGTCGACCATTCCCTCCCCCGCCACCTTGTCCCGCACGGCTTGCGCAACGGCCAGCACCTGCTGGTGCTCGCCCGCATGGCAATAGCGCGGCCCGAAACCCATCGCCTCCATCCACTGCTCTTCCTGCGCGAAGTGATGCCGCGTGTGGTCCATCCACGCATCGTAGGCCGCGAGGAAGCCTGCATCGTCGGCTTTCGCGGTGGCGTCGAGCAACTGGAGGAATTCGGCGTGGGTGGCGTCGGTCACCGGTTCTCCGAGATGGAGATCGGCGGGCAGGCCTTCGGACGACAGCCCTTCATAGGGATTGGCGACGGCACTGGACTCGGTGGCTGGGGTGCCGAGTTCGGCGCTGGGTTCGTGATGGGGAGTGGCGGACATGGTTGGCCGGCAACGATGGAATGACCGGCAAGGATACCGATTTCCCGCGCGGCCGATCTGATTTTCCGCAATCGCGGGTTATCCTTGGCGCTTCCGCCCTCGCCAGGAACGCCCTCGCCCATGCCACGACTGATCTTCTTCTGCGGCCACGCCGGCACCGGCAAGACGTCGCTCGCCCACCGGCTGATCGGGCCGCTCATGCAGGCCACCGGCGAGCCGTTCTGCCTGCTGGACAAGGACACGCTCTACGGCCGCTACAGCGCCGCGGCGATGGGTGCCATCACCGGCGATCCCAATGACCGCGACAGTCCGGCCTACCTCGACAACCTGCGCGATCCCGAATACCAGGGCCTGCTCGACACCGCGCGCGAGAACCTGATGCTTGGCATCAGCGTGATCGTGATCGGGCCGCTGTCGCGCGAGATTCGCGCGCATCAACTGGCCGATCCACAGTGGCTGCACTTGCCGGCCGGCACGCAGACGCAGATCGTCTGGGTGCACCTGCCCGAAGACGAGGCCCACGCACGCATCATCCGGCGCGGCAACCCCAACGACGCCTACAAGCTGGCGCACTGGGAAGCGTATCGCACACGCCGCTTCATGCCGAATCCGGCCGAGTATCCCGAACTGATCTTCTTCGACAACCTGGCGCCCGATGATGCCGCCGTGAACAGCCTGCTGCGGCAGCTGGCCTCCTGACCTGGCACAAGCGCTGGAGCCGCACGGGTGCTGGACTGATGCCGGACTCGCGATGAGCCGGCACCCGATCTGACTGCCCGGATTCAGCCCGCCACGACTGCGCCGATCACGGCCGAGGCGGCCACGAAGCCAAACACCGCCGTCACGGCCACCGACGATCCGAAGCCGGCACAGGCCAGCCCCTGCGGCCCCTGCCGATGCGTGGGCGGGACTTCGTCGATCTCGCACGCCTGCTGCTCCGGCTCCGGATAACGCAGCGGTTCATCCGAATACACGGCCTGGATGCCGAATTTCTTCTTCGGATCGCGCGGGAAACCCCATTGCCGGCGCAGGTTGCCACGCACTTTCGCCAGCAGTGGATCCTGGACGGTCCGCGCCAGATCCTCGATCCGCACGCGCGTCGGGTCCAGCTGGCCACCAGCGCCCCCGCAGGTGATCACGCGCGCACTCTCGCGGCGCGCCCACCCCAGGATCGCGGTCTTGATCTTCACGGCGTCGATCGCATCGATCACCCAGTCAAACCCGCCGAGCAGCGCCGCCACATTGTCCTCAGTGACGAAATCGTCGATCTGCGTCACCCGGCAACGCGGATTGATGGCCACCATGCGCTCGGCCATGGCATCCACCTTGGCACGGCCATAGGCGTCACCCAGCGCATGAATCTGGCGGTTGGTGTTGGAGAGCGCAATGTGATCCAGGTCGATCAGGGTCACGCGGCCCACCGCATTGCGGGCCAACGCCTCCGCCGCCCAGCTACCCACCCCGCCGATGCCGATGACACAGACGTTGGCCGCCTCGAGCCGCGCCATTCCTTCCGCGCCGTACAGACGGGCCACGCCACCAAAGCGGCGATGGTAGTCGTCGTCCTCGGGGCTCTCGTGGGTCAGGGGCTCGGGCAGGCCCGGCATATCGGCCAGGGGGGTCGGGGCAATCGTCATGACGGTCGGAATCTGTGGCGACAGCGCGCCCGCTGGCGCGCCGTGCCGGCATTTTATGCCACCCGGGCCGAACGGGCTGGCCGCAAAAATAGGCGGGCCTGCGACCGAATTGTCAGCGCGAGGCCGACAACGGGCGCGAACGGTGGCCCCTACAATGGTCTTGCAGTGGTTGATCCGCCGCATGGCCCCGCACACGTGCCCGACGGGGAATGCCCCCTTGCCCGCGCGTCAACAGGAGTCCGACCTCATGGAGTCCAACCCCATGCCCGCCTCGCGCCACCAAAAGATCGTCCTATGGAGTGCATTGACGCCGATCGCGCTGATCGCGATCCTCCTCGTTGTGATCCTGACCTTTGACTGGAACCGGCTGAAGCCGTGGATCAACGACAAGGTCACGCAGGCCATCGGGCGTCCGTTCGCCATCAATGGCGACCTGGTTGTCACCTGGAAGCGCGCGCAGGGCGAAACCGGCTGGCAAACGCTGGTTCCATGGCCACGACTGTCCGCGCGCGACATCACCGTGGGCAATCCCGACTGGGCGAAGTCGCCCAACATGGCAAACATCCGTGAGCTGATCTTCGTGCTGCGACCCGTGCCGCTGCTGGCCCACGAGATCAACGTGCCGACGATCGTGGTCGACAGCCCGGCCGTATGGCTGGAGCGGCTGGCCGACAAGCGCAACAACTGGACCTTCGATACGGGGCCGGACACAGGCCAGCGCAAATGGCATCTCGATATCGGCGAAGTGGTCCTGCAGCGCGGCAACCTGGCGCTGGCGGACGCCGCGGAGAAGATCGAAATGCAGGCCACGCTGGATACCGTGGGGGACCAGGCGCTCTATGACAGGGCGCGCGACGGCGCGCTGGTGCCGCCCACCGATGCGTCGGCGACGGAGGCCTCCGCGCCCGTGGCATCGGCCTCGACCCCGACATCCAGCCCGGCCGGCGACAGCGTCGCCAGGGACGCAAAGGACAGCAGGCCGGACGCGCGGGACAGCCGCTATGGCATCCGCTGGAAGGCCGTCGGCCATTACAACCAGGCCACGATCAACGCCAGCGGCAAGGCTGGCACCGTGCTGAGCCTGCGCGACACCAACACGCCCTACCCGGTCCAGGCCGACGTCCGCGTGGGCAGTACGCGCGCCGTGATCGAAGGCACGCTCACGAATCCGACGCATATCGGCGCACTGGACGTGCACCTGCAGCTGTCCGGCGACAACATGGCCAGGCTGTATCCACTCACCGGCATCGTGCTGCCCTCGACGCCGCCGTATGAAACGCGCGGCCGTCTGGTGGGCACGCTCAAGCCGGGCGCCTCCACCTATACCTATCGCAATTTCACCGGCAAGGTGGGCGGCAGCGACCTGGGTGGCACGCTCACGTTCGCGCAGCGCTCGCCGCGCCCGCTGCTCTCCGGCGAACTGGTCTCTCAGCAACTGCTGTTCTCCGACCTGGCACCGCTGATCGGTGCGGATGCCAGGCCGGGCCGGGCCGCGCCGGAGAGCCCCGTGAAGCAGCCCGCCAACAAGGCGTTGCCGGTGGCCCCGTTCCGGACCGAACGCTGGGACGAGATCGATGCCGACGTGAAATTCACCGGCAAGCGCATCGTGCGCGACGAAGACCTGCCGATCACGGACGTGACCACGCACCTGAAGCTGACCGACGGCGTGCTGCTGCTGGATCCGCTCAACTTCGGCGTGGCCGGCGGCAACCTGGTCTCCACGATCCGGCTGGACGGCAAGCGCGAGCCGATGGGCGCCGTGATCGACATGACCGCGCGCCACCTGAAGCTCAAGCAGATGTTTCCGAAGATCGACACGATGCGAGCGAGCATCGGCGAGGTCAACGGCAGCGCCAGGTTGTCGGCCACGGGCAATTCCGTGGCCGCGTTGATGGGATCGTCCAACGGCGAGGCGCGGTTGCTGGTGGAAAACGGCACGGTCAGCAAGTTCATTCTCGAGGCGATCGGCCTGAACGTGGGGAGCGTGGTGATCTCCAAGCTGTTCGGCGACAAGCCCGTGCAAATCAACTGCGGCGTCAGCGACTTCGCGTTCAAGGACGGCGTGGCGCGCGCCCGCACGTTCGTACTCGACACGCAGGACGCCGTCATCAACACCGAGGGCGCCATCGACATGCGCGACGAGCGGCTGGCACTGACCATCCATCCGGATTCCAAGGGCCTGCGGATCATTTCGCTGCGTTCGCCGCTGTATGTGGGCGGCACGTTCAAGAACCCGTCCGTGAGCCCGAACATTGCGGTGCTGGCGCTGCGGGCCGGCGGCGCGCTGGCCCTGGCGTTGACGGCGCCGGTGGCCATGCTGGTGCCGCTGCTCGACATCTCCCCGGGCGAGGAGAGCCAGTGCGGCAAGCTCCTGGCCGAACTGAAGAAGCGCCCGACCGCCCCGCCGCCGGGCAAGACCTACCAGGACCCGGCCTCCGGCAAGGGGGCGAAGCAGACAGCCGGCCCGGCGATCCCCGAACCGCCGACGAAGTCCGCCGCCGCCCAGGGCGAAGCCGGCCCGCCACCCACCACACCGCGCGTCCCCGCCCCGACCGTCCAGCAGAATCCGTCGCGCCCGGCCAACGATGTCCAGCTCTACCAGGGTGGCTGAGGCATCGCCTGAACGATCTTTCGGGCATCCGCCGGACCGACGGGCCGCATCCGATTGGCAAATCTGCAACACAAACGCCTCGAAAGTGTTGCGGATTTGCACCCCCTCCTTCTTCGCCGTTGTGCCCGGCCCACGGGCAGTCGCATAATTAAACGGCCATTTACAAGCAATTTACGAAGAGATGGCGTGCATCGGTTGCCGATGCCGGTTCCAGTCCGGCCGTCGGCGGCCATTGTCAGGTGCGGCCTCGGCCGCACTCATTTTTTCTCGCGCTTTTTATTGACCGGAACGGAGACCTTGCCGGCAGCGCGATCCACGCATGTCTTTTTCCGCCCCCGTCATGACGTTGCCTCACGCCGCCGTCCCGCCGATCAGCTGGCTGATCGCCCTGACGGTGTGCAATCACGTGGCGTTCAACGCCAGCCGCGTCGTCGTTTCCCTGTTTGCCATCTCCCTCAAGGCGTCCACGGTCACCCTGGGCATCCTGATGTCGCTCTATGCGTTGCTGCCGATGTTTCTGGCGATCCGCGCGGGCAAGCGCATCGACGAGATCGGGCCACGCCTGCCGATGACAGCGGGGTCCCTGATGGTGGTGGCCGGCACGCTGCTGCCGGCGGTCTGGCATGACATTTCCTCGCTGTATGCCGCGTGCGCGCTGATCGGGGTCGGCTTCATGCTGGTCCAGGTGGCGATGCAGCTGCTGATCGGACAGGTCTCGACCAACGACACGCGGCTGCGCAACTACACGCTGCATGCGCTGGGGCTGTCGGTGTCAGGCACGCTGGGCCCTGTGGTAATGGGCTATGTCATCGAGCACGCCGGCTTCCGCGCGGCGTTCTGCGTGCTGGTGGTGGTTGCGTTGATTGGCCAGGCGGGCCTGCAGTACGTGCGGCCCCGGCTGCCGGCCACGGGCGGCAATGCCGGGCGCATCGCCATCGAGGACGGCAGCCGCCACTCCACGCTGGACCTGCTCCAGCATCCCGAACTGCGTGCGGTCTTCATCGCCAGTGCGGTGTTGTCCGCCGCGTGGGATCTCCACGCATTCCTGATCCCGATCCAGGGCTCGCGCATCGGGCTGTCGCCGTCGTCGATCGGGTGGGTGCTGGGCGCGTTCGCGATCGCCACATTCGCGATCCGCGTGGCCATGCCGATGGTGTCGCGCCACCTGTCCGAATGGAAGATCATTCGCGTCGCGCTGATGGTGGGTGCCATGGCCTACCTGGTCTATCCGTTCGTCGCCCATTTCTGGCTGATGTGCGGACTCGCCTTCGTACTGGGCCTGGCGCTGGGCAGCGCGCAGCCGAACGTCATGAACATCCTCCATACCGCATCGCCGTCCGGCCGGGCGGGCGAGGCGCTGGGCCTGCGCTCGGCGGTGCTCAACACCAGCCAGGTGGTCTGGCCGCTCACGTTTGGCGTGGTGGGCACCGCGCTGGGCATGCTGCCGATCTTCCTGTCGATGGCTGGCGCGATGGGCATGGCCGGCTACTACTCGCGCAACCAGGCGCGCAAGATCCGCGCGTCCGACCAGACACCCATTTCGCGATGACGGCGGGGGCAGCGCCCCCAGCCGGTTGCGACAGCGCAAACGCGCTGTGCGGCGCTTTCGCTATACTCGAATCATCCTCATCCGCGTGTTTGGCGCGGACATTTCCCCTTCGTCCTTCGTGATAGCGACATGACCCAACTCGCCGACCTGCGCCGCAACTACATGCTGAGCGCGCTTTCCGAATCCGACGTGGCCCCCGACCCCATCCGCCAGTTCAAGTCCTGGTTCGACGAGGCCATGCAGGCCAAGTTGCCCGAACCGAACGCCATGACACTGGCAACCGTCGATGCCGACGGCCAGCCGTCCGCACGCATCGTGCTGCTCAAGGGCATGGATGCCGACGGCTTTACGTTCTTCACCAACTATGAAAGCCGCAAGGGCCTGGACCTGCTGGCCAACCCGCGTGCGGCGCTGTTGTTCCACTGGGTCCAGCTGGAGCGCCAGGTGCGCGTGGAAGGCATCGTGGAGAAAGTGGATGCCGCCGAGAGTGATGCCTATTACGCATCGCGGCCACTCGGGTCGCGGCTGGGCGCATGGGCCTCGGAGCAAAGCCGCGAAGTCGCCGGACGCGAAGTGCTGGAGGCCCGCGAGGCCGACTTCCGCAACAAGTTTGGCGAGAACCCACCGCGACCGGATCACTGGGGCGGCTATCGGGTCGTGCCCACGTGGATCGAGTTCTGGCAGGGCCGCCCCTCGCGCCTGCATGATCGTATCGGCTATCGCAAACAGGACGACGGCAGCTGGAACATCGTCCGACTGTCGCCCTGACAGGCGCGGCGCGTCCGGCTGCGCCCGTCATGATTTTCCCGACGACACGGGTCGCCTGACACATTGTTTGCCCGACCAGACAGGTACACCGGCCACCGGTCCCGCCGGGGACCCGCACTGCACAATTCGAGGATTTGGCGTAAAGTTTTAGAGTCGTCGCGCTGGCCATGTCTGGCCGGCGCGGCCCCCACGGCTCGCGCCACGCACAGGCGAACCCGCCATGGGGCACGTTCGAGAGGTATGCCGCAACCAATCGGGAGGAAGCCGCATGTTTTTCAAGCAAGCTCTGGACAAGCAACTCGACAGCTGGATTGCCGACGTACGCAAGCACGCGAACCTGCCGGTCAGGCTCCGGCTGTGGAATGGCACCGAATACCTGCTGGGCAACGATGAGAAGCCGGACGTCACGCTGACGGTGCGCGAGGCCACCGCGCTGCCCCTGCTGCTGGTGCCGAGCCTGGACAACCTCGGCGAGGCCTACGTCCAGGGAAAGATCGATTTCGAAGGCCGTCTGGCCGACATCATCAAGGTTGCCTACGGCTTTTCCGCCGCCGCCACGCGCAGCGCCGGCGGAGCGCTCGCCAGGGTAGCGCAACACTTCACGCACACCAGACAGGAAGACAAGGCATCCATCCAGTATCACTACGATGTCTCCAACGACTTCTACAAGCTCTGGCTCGACGCCAACATGGTCTACTCGTGCGCGTACTTCGAGCGCGGCAATGAAGACCTGGCCGCGGCCCAACTCAAGAAGATCGACCACATCCTGACCAAGATCCGGTTGCAACCGGACCAGACGCTGCTGGATATCGGCTGCGGCTGGGGGGCACTGGTGCTGCGCGCGGCGCAGAAGTTCGGCGCCAGATGCGTGGGCATCACGCTGTCGCAGAACCAGTTCGACCTGGCCACGGCACGCGTGAAGGCCGCCGGCCTGCAGGACCGCATCGAGATCCGCTTGCAGGACTATCGCGACACCGCGGGCCAGTTCGACCGCATCACCAGCGTCGGCATGTTCGAACACGTGGGCAAGGAAAACCTGCCGGGCTACTTCGGACGCATCCGGGAACTGCTGATCGACGGCGGTGTGGCGATGAATCATGGCATCACGTCAACGGACCCGGACAGCGGCGTGGTGCCGATGGACGGCTCGGGCTTCATGGACCGCTACGTATTCCCGCAGGGCGAGCTGCCCCATATCGGCCTGGTCTTGCAGACCCTGCAGAAGGGCGGCCTGGAAGCCTTCGACGTGGAACTGCTGCGCAAGCACTACGCGCAGACGCTGCATCACTGGGCCAATAATTTCGAAGCGAACGGCGACACCATCCGCGCGATGGTCGGCGAGAAAAAGTACCGCATCTGGCGGGTGTACCTGGCCGGTTGCGCCCACGCATTCACGACCGACCAGATGTCGATCTACCAGGTGGTGTGTCACAAGGCCGGCCGCCCGCCCGAGACGCTGCCGTGGTCGCGCCGGTATATTTACGAGCCTGCGCTCGGCACCCCTATCTGACGATTGACTGAGAATCTCGACCTGTTCGGCGACGCGCCCGCGTCGCCTTCCGCCGCAACGCCTCCAGCCGCGGCGGGTGATACCGGTACCGCGCCGGACTCCCCCGCTCCGAAGAAACAGCCCGTCGGCAAGATCGTCCAGCCTTGGACACCCGACGCGGCGTTGATCGACCTCGGCAAACGCCTGCCGCCCAACCTGTATTTCGGCACCTCATCCTGGTCTTATCCGGGTTGGCATGGCATGGTCTATGACGGCCAATACACCGAAAGCCTGCTGTCACGCAAAGGCCTGCGCGCCTGCGGCCAGCATCCACTGCTGCGTGCAGCAGGCATCGATCGCGGCTTCTACGGCCCGATTCCGCTGGCCGACTACCTCGGTTACGCGGCGCAGGTGCCGGAGGGATTCCGCTTTCTGGTGAAGGCACCCGCCAGCGTCTGCGATGCGTGGCTGCGTGGGCCCGACGGCGCGGGCAGGCTGCACAATGCGGCCTTTCTGAATCCGGAGATCGCCATCCGCGATTTCATCGTGCCGGCCACAGGGGGACTGGGCCTGCATTGCGGGCCGCTGCTGTTCCAGTTGTCGCCGCTGGCCAGCATGGCCGACGACGGCCCCGCGCTCCTCGTCCGGCTTGACGCGTTCCTTGCCGCCCTGCCACCGCTCGATCCCGCACTCACGCCCTACGCGTGCTATGCAGTGGAAATGCGCGATCCGACGTTGCTGACGCCGCGCTACATTCGCCTGCTGCGCGACCGTGGTGTGCGCTTCTGCCTGGCCGCACGCGACCGGCTGCCGCCCGTGCCGCGCCAGGCCGCCGCACAGGCATTGATGGACGATGGCGCGCCTGGCCCGCTGGTATTGCGCTGGATGCTGCGTGAAGGCCGGTCGTATGCGATGGCCGAGAAGGCGTACTCGCCGTTCGACAAGATCATCGACGAGGACGTCGAGACGCGCCACGCCATCGCCGACGTGGTCGCACGCACGCTGCGCACGGGGCAGCCGGCTTACGTGATCGTCAGCAACAACGCGGAAGGCTGCGCGCCGCAGAGCATCGTGCGGCTGGCGCAGGCGATTGCGGATCGGCTCGAGGTGGCGGCCTAGGGCACTAGCGCTAGCGACGCATCCGGCTGGCGAAATCCTTGCGGAATTTGGCCAGCTTGGGCGTGATCACGAACGCGCAGTAGCCCTGCGCCGGATGCTCCTGATAGTAATTCTGGTGGCTCGCCTCGGCGCGCCAATAGGGCTGCTCGGGTTCGATCTGGGTCACGATCGGCGCGTCAAAGACCTTGTTGGCGACGAGCTCGCCCATCACGTATTCGGCCACGGCGCGTTGTGCCTCCGAATGCGTGAAGATGATCGAACGGTATTGCGTGCCCACGTCATTGCCCTGCTGGTTCAGCTGCGTGGGATCGTGGATGGCAAAAAAGATCTCGATGATCTCGCGATACGTAATCACGGACGGATCGAAGGTTACCCGCACGACTTCGGCGTGGCCGGTATCGCCCTCGCAAATCTGACGATAGGTGGGATGGCTGACGTGGCCGCCCGTGTAGCCGGATTCCACGGCACGCACGCCATCGACCTGCTGGTACACCGCCTCCAGGCACCAGAAGCATCCACCACCCAGGGTGGCAATCTCAAGCCCGTGTTCCATCTGCAAGCTCCCTTTCTCGTGTCATGCCTTGACGGCAACCCGCTGGCTCTGCAGGCGGCCATTTCCTAGCATAAGCAACCGGAAACGGACTTGCTGGCAAAAATGCAAACTTCCGCGCCAAAAAGCGGCAATAACGACGCTGCCGGGAAGGTTGTCCGGACTCCGCTACAATCGGGGCAGTTCAGGGCTGGCAAGCGCCTGCCCGAAGCGCGGGCGCGAATTGTGCGAAATCCAACCGATGCTTCCCCTGCGAGGGGATTAGGTTGAGTCTGCAAACGAGCGCGCCGGCAGACCAGAAAATGAAACTCATGGATTTGTGTGGAGCCCGAGACATGGGCATGCCTGAGGCCGAAGCCCCCGTCACGGGCCCCAAGGCCGCTTCTCCCGACTTCGATTCGCAACACTTCAAGCGGGCGCTGTCGCAGTTTGCGACCGGCGTGACCGTCATCACCACGCGCGCAGTCGACCATCCCTACACGAATGGCGCGCCGTTTGTCGGCATCACGGCCAGCTCGTTCAATTCGGTTTCGCTGGATCCACCGCTGGTGCTATGGAGCATGGCCACACGGGCCAACAGCCTGCCTATGTTCCGCGACGGCTCGCACTACATCGTCAACGTACTGGCGGCGTCGCAGCTGGACCTGTGCCAGCGCTTCGCCTCGCTCAAGGGCGACCGCTTCGCCGGCGTGGACTACCGTCTGTCCGAGACCGGCCTGCCGATCCTGGCCAACGCGTTGGCCTGGTTCGAATGCCACAACCGCAGCCGCTACGACGAAGGCGATCACGTCATCTTCGTCGGCGAGGTGGAACGTTGCGGTATCCAGGACCAGGGCTGCCGGCCGCTGGTCTTCCAGGGTGGGCAATTCTCCACTTTGGGACCACTGGATCGCTGACTGGCGGGGCGCATGCCCTGCCCACTGCCGCACCCCGGCTTCCTCGCCGCGCCTTTGACGGCGCACTCTCCTACCCAGCTACGACGCCTCGCCCTGACCCGCCTTGAGCACGGCCAGGGGTGATCCGTCCGTCTTGATCCGCTGCAGCACGATGTTGGAGCGGATGTCCATCACGCCTGGCGTGCGGTACAACCGGTTCACGATGAAATCCGAGTAGTGCTTCAGGTTCCGGGCCTGGACGCGCAGGATGTAGTTGCTGTCGCCGGTGATGACATAGGCCGACAGCACCTCCGGCCACGCCTGCACCGCCGCGTTAAATGTGTCGTGCCAGCCCTCCACGTCATGCCGCATCGACACCTGCACGATCGCCTCGATCTCCAGCCCTAGCTGTTCAGCGTCGAACCAGGCGCGATAGCCCCCGATCACGCCGCCCTCTTCCAGCAAACGCACGCGCCGCAGACACGCCGAGGGCGACAGCGCCACGCGGTCCGCCAGGTCCTGGTTGCTGATCCGGCCGTTCTCCTGCAGGCAGGCCAGAATGCGCAAATCGATAGGATCGAGGGTCATTTCGCAGAAACCACTATTTTTTGTCCGATTCACACAATTCTATGCGAAACATGGGCACATGGACGGGCCATTTCGCAAGCCTCTTCTCAGGGGATTTGTCTATGATGCGGTCATTGAATCGTTGATCGAAACGATCCCCGGAGACCATGCCCCACGCCCCCGATCCCCGCCTCATCTGGGACATCACCCCGCCTGTATCGCGGTCCACGCCGGTCTGGCCCGGCGACACGCCGTTCCGCCACGACCCAGCCTGGCAGATGGATGAACATTGCCCGGTCAACGTCGGCCGTATCACGATGTCCCCGCACACAGGCGCCCATGCCGATGCCCCGCTGCATTACGCGGCGGATGGCGCGCCGATCGGCGCGGTGCCGCTGGACGCCTACCTGGGCCCCTGCCGCGTGATCCATTGCATCGGCGCCGCGCCGCGCGTGGAACCGCGCCATATCGAACACGCCCTCGGCGATGTCCCGCCGCGCGTGCTGCTGCGGACGTACCAGCAAGCGCCGCGAGACACGTGGGATTCGGCGTTCTGCGCCGTGGCGCCCGAGACCATCGCGCTGCTCGCCCGTCATGGCGTGAAGCTGATCGGCATCGATACGCCCTCGCTGGACCCACAGGAATCCAAGACGATGGATGCGCACCACGCCGTGCGCGATCACCGTTTTGCGATTCTCGAAGGCATCGTGCTCGACGACGTGCCCGCCGGCGACTACGAACTGATTGCACTGCCGCTGCGCCTGGCCACGCTGGACGCGAGTCCCGTGCGCGCCGTGCTGCGCGCCCTGCCCTGATCTTTACGAATCGTCTGATATCGCCTGCCCCCAGGCCCCAACAGAATCTGCCTTATGACGTCTCTGACTCGTGAACACTGTCTTGCGCTCGACCGGGGTGACCCGCTGCGCGCCCTGCGCGAACAATTCGCGCTGCCCGCCGGGGTGATCTACCTCGACGGCAACTCGCTCGGTGCCCGTCCGCGGGCGGCCGCGGCACGCGCCGCCGAAGTCGTCTCCGCCGAATGGGGCGACGGCCTGATCCGCAGCTGGAACACGGCTGGCTGGTTCGATCTGCCGCGCCGCCTGGGCAACCAGATCGCCCCGCTGATCGGCGCCGGCCACGATGAAGTGGTGGTGACCGATACCACGTCGATCAACCTGTTCAAGGTGTTGGCCGCCGCGCTGCGCGTGCAGCAGCAACGCGACCCGGCGCGCCGCGTGATCGTGTCCGAAGCCAGCAACTTCCCGACCGATCTCTATATCGCGCAGGGGCTCGCCGACCTGCTCCAGCAGGGATATTCGGTGCGACTGGTCGACAGCCCGGACGAGATCGACGCCGCCGTTGGCGCCGATACCGCGGTGCTGATGCTGACCCACGTCAACTACAAGACCGGCGAGATGCTCGACATGGCCGGCCTCACCGAACTCGCCCATGCGCGCGGGGCACTGACGGTCTGGGATCTCGCCCACTCGGCCGGTGCGGTGCCCGTGACACTCAGCGCGGCCAAAGCCGACTATGCGATCGGCTGCACGTACAAGTACCTGAACGGCGGCCCCGGTTCGCCGGCCTTCGTCTGGGTGGCGCCGGCGCTGCGCGACCAGTTCTGGCAGCCGCTGTCTGGCTGGTGGGGGCATCGTGCCCCGTTCGCGATGGCGCCTCAGTATCAGCCGACCGAGGGCATCGGCCGCTTCCTGTGCGGCACACAACCGGTGACGTCGCTCGCGATGGTTGAATGCGGGCTCGACATCTTCGCGCAGACCAGCATGACCGCACTGCGTGCCAAATCGCTGCAACTGACGGACCTGTTCATCAAGCTGGTGGAGGCGCGCTGCGGCCAGCACCCGCTGACGCTGGTCACGCCGCGCGAACACGCCAGGCGTGGCAGCCAGGTCAGCTTTGCGCATCCGGACGGCTATGCCGTGGTGGCGGCGCTGATCGAGCGCGGCGTGATTGGCGACTATCGCGAACCGGGCATCGCCCGCTTCGGCTTCACGCCGCTCTACACGAGCTTTGCGGAAGTCTGGGATGCGGTGGAAATCCTGCGCGACGTGCTCGACAGCCGCACCTATCGCGACGCGCGGTTTGCCGTGCGGACGGCGGTGACCTGAGCGGAGCAAATCATGAGCGAAATCAAGGGATGCCCGATGGGCCATGGTGCGGCAACGGCCGGGGAAGTCACGGAAGGCGATAGCTGGCACGGCGCGCAAATGGACTTCGCGCGCGACATGAGCTACGGCGACTATCTTGGGCTGGACCAGATCCTGAACGCCCAGCATCCGCTGTCGCCCGACCACAACGAGATGCTGTTCATCGTCCAGCACCAGACCACGGAGCTGTGGATGAAGCTGATGCTGCACGAGTTGCGCGCGGCGCGCGAAGGCGTGCGATCGGATCAGCTGCGTCCGGCGTTCAAGATGCTGGCGCGCGTGTCGCGCATCATGGATCAGCTGGTGCAGGCGTGGAACGTGCTGGCCACGATGACGCCGCCGGAGTACTCCGCGATGCGGCCCTACCTCGGCGCGTCGTCGGGGTTCCAGTCCTACCAATACCGCGAGATCGAATTCATCCTCGGCAACAAGAACGCCGCGATGCTGCGCCCGCATGCGCACCGGCCCGAGCATCTGAAGCTGGTAGAGGACGCGCTGCACACGCCGTCAATGTATGACGAGGCGATCCGCCTGATGGTGCGACGCGGCTTTCGGATCGATCCTGACGTGGCGGAGCGCGACTGGACGCAGCCAACGGCCTACAACGCTTCGGTGGAAGCAGCATGGCTCGAGGTGTATCGCAACCCGTCGGCGCACTGGGAGCTCTACGAGCTTGGCGAAAAATTCGTCGACTTGGAAGACGCGTTCCGGCAATGGCGCTTCCGCCATGTCACCACGGTGGAGCGCGTGATCGGCTTCAAGCGCGGCACGGGCGGCACCGAGGGTGTCAGTTACTTGCGAAGGATGCTCGACGTGGTGCTGTTCCCGGAACTGTGGAAGCTGCGAACGGACCTCTGAGCTTCCATCGGTCCTTCGGGATCTTCGGGCCCGCTGGGCCCATTGGCCCGCCAAACCCAGTGAGCCCATTGGGTCCCTCGTGCCTTTCGAGCCGTCGATCGGTCAGGAACGCAGCGCGTCGCGCGGTGCGTCGTCCGACTGGCTGCTCAGATGCGTCCGGAGGACGGATCGGACAATCGCGCCGCCAGCGCCTGCAGCGCAGGTGCGAGCTTCTCGCGGAACACGTCCTCGCTCACCGCGCCATAGGATGCGCTGCAACTGAGCATATGCAGATCCTTCTCCCCCACCGGGCGGAAGGCCACCGCGCTGGCATGGATAGCCGGATGCCAGTCCCGGAACGAGGCTGAGTAGCCATCGCGCTCGGCCTCGGCCAGCGCCACGCGCATCGACGCCTCCTGCTGCCGCCATTGTTCGGGAAACGCCTGGGCGAATTCGGCGAGCACGCGCTCGCGCCGCGCCGTCGGCAACGCCGCCAGGTAGGCACGGCCCATCGAACTCGACACCAGCGACAGCCGCGACCCCACCCCCAGCCCGAGCATGACGCCGGCATCGTTCCGGATCGATTCCAGGTAGATCACCTCCAGCCGCTCGCGCTTGCCGAGCGACACCGACACGCCGTACGCCTGAGCAAACGCCAGCATGTGCGGGCGCGCCAGCGCCACCGCATCCGACGCAGACAGGTACGAATACCCCAGCGCCAGCACGCCCGCATCGAGCGCGTACTTGCCCAGACTCTCGTCGTAGCGCAGGTAGCCAAGCTGCACCAGCGTGCCAGCCAGACGGCTGACAGTGGCCTTGGGAAATCCCGTGCGACGCACGAAATCCTGGTTGCCGAGCATCGCCTCGCCAGTGCGGAAGCAGCGCAGCAACTCCAGGCCGCGCGCGAGCGCAGTGACGAAGTTCGGATCGCTCTCGCGCTGGGCCGGCTCGGCGGCCGGCGAGGCCGGGGGCGCGGTGGAAATGGCAGAGGTCGGGGAAGTGGCCAAGACGTGGCTCCAGAGGTCAGTTTCCGCAGGCCCGGGAAAAATCCCCTGTTGCACCGCGGATCGGTTCGGCTATACTAGCTCATCGGAACAAGGTTCCGCAATGCGGAACTAAAAATTTCTTCCGCATCCTACGTTTTCCCGTATATCCGAGGGCCCATCGCCCCCATCGCGCTACCAAAGAAGGAGACCTCCATGGCTGCCAACGCCGAATTCCACTGGGCCGATCCCCTGCTGCTGGACCAGCAACTGACCGCCGACGAACGCATGGTGCGTGACGCCGCCGCTGCTTACAGCCAGGACAAGCTGATGCCGCGCGTCCTGCAGTCGTTCCGCAACGAGAAGACCGACGTGGAGATCTTCCGCGAGATGGGCGAACTGGGTCTGCTGGGCCCGACCATCCCCGAGGAATACGGCGGCCCCGGCCTGAACTACGTGGCCTACGGCCTGATCGCCCGTGAAGTCGAGCGCGTGGATTCGGGCTACCGTTCGATGATGAGCGTGCAGTCGTCGCTCGTGATGGTGCCGATCTACGAATTCGGCAGCGAAGCCCAGAAGCAGAAGTACCTGCCCAAGCTGGCCACCGGCGAATGGATCGGCTGCTTTGGCCTGACCGAGCCGAACCACGGCTCCGATCCGGGCTCGATGATCACCCGCGCGAAGAAGGTCAACGGCGGCTACGAGCTCACCGGCGCCAAGATGTGGATCACCAACTCGCCCATCGCCGATGTTTTCGTGGTCTGGGGCAAGCTGACCGGCGACGACGGCAAGGAACACATCCGCGGCTTCATCCTGGAAAAGGGATGGAAGGGCCTGTCCGCTCCGGCCATCCACGGCAAGGTGGGCCTGCGCACCTCGATCACCGGCGAAATCGTGCTGGACCAGGTCTTCGTGCCGGAAGAAAACCTCATGCCGGGCGTCAGCGGCCTGAAGGGTCCCTTTACCTGCCTGAACTCGGCCCGCTACGGCATCGCCTGGGGCGCGCTGGGTGCCGCCGAATTCTGCTGGCATACCGCCCGCCAATACACGCTGGACCGCAAGCAGTTTGGTCGCCCGCTGGCCGCCACGCAGCTTGTGCAGAAGAAGCTGGCCGACATGCAGACCGAAATCACGCTGGGCCTCCAAGGCTGCCTGCGTCTGGGCCGCATGAAGGACGAAGGCACGGCTGCGGTGGAAATCACCTCGATCATGAAGCGCAACTCCTGCGGCAAGTCGCTGGACATCGCCCGCGTGGCGCGCGACATGCTCGGCGGCAACGGTATCTCCGATGAATTCGGCGTGATCCGCCACGTGGTCAACCTCGAGGTGGTCAACACGTACGAAGGCACGCACGATATCCACGCACTGATCCTGGGCCGTGCCCAGACCGGCATCCAGGCCTTCTTCTGATTCCCGGCAACCGCCCATGAAAAAAGCCCGGCGATCAGGCCGGGCTCAAGCACACTACCAAGGAGACGACGGGCGAGCCCGCCGTTTTACGACATCGGTCAGTACTGGACCGGGCCAGGGGGCATGTCCTCCGGCCCGGTTTTTTTATTTGTTCGGCTGCGGCGTCAGACGCAGATACGGACGCACGGCCTTGTACCCCTTCGGAAATTTCTGGCGGATGATCTCTTCATCCTTCAACGACGGCACGATCACCACGTCGTCGCCGTCCTGCCAGTTGCCCGGCGTGGCCACGCTGTGGTTGTCAGTCAGTTGCAGCGAATCGATGACGCGCAGGATCTCGTTGAAATTTCTACCGGTACTGGCCGGGTAGGTAATGGTCAGCCTTACCTTCTTCTTCGGGTCGATGACGAACAGCGAGCGGACCGTCAGGGTCTCGTTGGCGTTCGGGTGAATCATGTCGTAGAGCTCGGAAACCTTGCGGTCGCCATCGGCCAGGATCGGGAAATTGACGGACGTGGATTGCGTGTCGTTGATATCGTGGATCCAGCCCTTGTGGGACTCCACGCTGTCCACGGACAGCGCAATCGCCTTGACACCACGCTTGCCGAACTCTTCCTTCAGCTTGGCGGTCAGGCCCAGTTCGGTCGTGCAAACCGGGGTGTAATCCGCCGGGTGCGAGAACAGGACACCCCAGCTGTCGCCGAGCCATTCGTGAAACCTGATGCGGCCCTCGCTCGATTCTTGCTCAAAGTCCGGTGCGATATCGCCAAGACGCAGTGTCATGCCTGAAAGCCTCCAAATAGTCGGGGAAAACGAGTGGAACCAGCTTAGTTGGATTGCGATCCAACCCAAACGAATATAAAGTCACTATAAAATCACTCGAAGTCATAAAGACGACGAATGTGAATGCAAGCTAGATGCATGCATTTGCCTGGGTTTTTCTGGATGTGGGTGTCACGCTTGCCATTTGCGTGACACGGAATTGCAAAGTATGGGTGAGCAAGCTTGAAACGATGGGCCGGCGCCACATATGCTACTTGGAAGACAAGAAACGCCACAAGCCAGAGCGAGCAAGGCAAAATGTCACCACTTGAACCAACCGCCCGCAAACAGGAGAAACTGATGAGCGATGTCAAGACCGTTCTGTCCGACGCCGAAGAACTGCTTAAGCAAGCGGCCTCGACCACCGGCGAAAAAGCCGCCGAACTGCGCGAGCGTGGCATGGGCCTGCTGAAGCAGGCCAAGGAAAAGGCGCAGGACCTGCAGGACGCCGTAGTGACCAAGAGCAAGGCCGCGGCCCGCGCCACGGATGACTACGTGCATGACCATCCCTGGCGCGCCGTGGGCGTGGCGGCCGGCGTGGGTCTGCTGATCGGCCTGCTGCTCAACCGCAAGTAAGCCGTCGCTGACCGGGGCGGCACGCCGGGCAACGCCCGGCGCGAGCAGCGCGCCTCCCCGGATCCGGCCGCGCCCGCGCTATATATATGCCGGGCGCCGCCAACGGACCGGCTCCGTGGCCCCATCCGCCGCGCAACCGGTCGCTCGTCGCAGATGCCGCCAATGCCGGCGCATCGATTCTTCGCCGGAGCCGCATGAGCGAGTCCCCTTCCCCCAAGTTCCTGGAATCCCTCCGCAACCTCACCGGCTCAGTGGTGTCGATGCTGCAGACACGCCTGGAGCTTGCCAGCGTCGAGCTGGCCGAGGAGCGCACCCGCCTGATGAAGGTCGCCCTTCTGGCCTGCTTCGGACTGGTGTTCTTCAGCATGGCGCTGATGACCTTCACGCTGCTGATCGCCATCCTGTTCTGGGAAAGCTATCGCTGGCAAGCCATCGGAGCCATCGTGGTGTTCTACCTAGTCTGCGCCGCGATCCTGCTTTTCGTCGCGCGCCAGATGGTTCGCAACGCGCCGCCGCTGTTCGAATCCACACTGGCCGAACTCGATAAAGACCGGGAGATGCTGCGCCGATGACCACGCCCGAAGACGACAACATCGACAACCGTCCGCGCCGCGACCACCCCCGCCCGGTCCGCTTTACGCGGGAAGTTCGGCTGCCGCTGGCCGTACGCAAGGAATTGCTGATCACGCGTGCCGCGCTGGAGCGCTACGACGCCATCCAGGCGCTGCGCCAGGTCCGGGGCGGCGCGCGTCGCATGACCAATCTCGGCTCATGGCTACCGCGCCTCGCGCGACCGTCCGGCTGGCTCAAGCTGCTGGGCGTCACGCGCGAATACCCGATGCTGAGCACTGCCATCACGCTGGCCATGCCACTGCTGCGGCGAACGGCCATCGGCCGCGCGGCCTGGAAGGTGTCCAAGTACGGCATGGTCGCTGGCGCCGGCTACTGGGCCTACAAGACCTGGAACGAATCACGGCGCGCTGGCGCAACCACTGCGCCTTCGGCCTCGGCACCCCTCGATACGGGATTCCGTGACCCGCTGGTCTCGTCAGCTACACCGCCGGCACCGCCGCAGCCGTAGTCGGGGCCGCTTCAGAGCGTGACGGCAAATCGCTCCGAGCCGGCTACCGACAAACCCGTACCCCGAGCAAACGGCACCGGTCCGCCAAACAGCGCGCCCTGCGCAAGATCCACCCCCATCTCCTGCAAGCGCGCGCGCATCGCATCGCAGGTCACAAACTCGGCGATCGTCTTCTTGCCCATCGCGTGACCGATTCGCTGGATCACCTCCACCATCACCGCGTTGACGGGATCCTCCAGCATGTCGCGTACAAAGCTGCCGTCGATCTTGAGGTAGGCCGCCGGCAAATGCTTCAGGTACGTGAACGACGACATCCCCGCGCCGAAATCATCGAGCGCGAACGCGCAGCCCAGGGCCTGCAGCTGCTGAATGAACGCAGCCGCCTGCGCGAGATTGTTGATCGCCGCCGTCTCGGTGATTTCGAAGCAGATGCCGGACAGCGCGATGTCGTGGCGCTCGGCCTGGCGCCGTACGAATTCCGGAAAATGGTCGTCGGCGAGGGACGCGCCCGACAAGTTGATCGAGCACATCGCGATGTCGCCGGGCCGCCCGGCATGCACACGCCCCAACGCGGCGAACGCCGTCTCCACGACCCAGCGGTCGATCATCGGCATCAGGTTGTAGCGCTCGCACGCAGGCACAAACGCCATCGGCGGCACCAGTTGCCCGCGCTCGTCGATCAGCCGCAGCAGCAGTTCGACATGGCGACCAGCGGGCGCAGCCGCCGGATTCAATGCGACGATGTCCTGCGAGTACAGGCAGAAACGCCCGGCGGCCAGCGCCGCGTGGATGCGGCTGACCCATTCCATCTCCCCATGCCGCGCCCGAACCACGCTGTCGTTGGTGTGATAGACCTGCACTCGGTTGCGGCCGCCCTCCTTGGCCATGTAGCACGCCGCGTCGGCCGCGCTCAAGGCCTCTTCAAGCTTGCCGGTGCTCTGGTCTAGGTTGACCAGGCCGATGCTGACGCCAAGCGTGAACGTCCGTTGCCGGTGGGCGTAGCGGAAGGTAGCAATGGCGCGCCGCAGCGCCTCGGCCACGCGCTCGCCATCGGCCGCCGCGCAATGCTCGAGCAGCACACCGAATTCGTCACCGCCCAGCCGCGCCAGCGTATCGCCCTTGCGCAACTGCTGGCGCATGACCTCGGCAATCTGCCGGATCAGTTCGTCACCCGCCGCGTGGCCGCACGTGTCGTTGACCACCTTGAACTGATCGAGGTCGAGGTACATCAGAGTATGCGTGCAGGCCTCCTGACGGGCCCGCGTGATGGCTGTGGCCAGCCGACGCTCGAACTCCACGCGATTGACCAGTCCGGTCAGCGCATCGTGGCTTGCCTCGTGCGCCAGTTGCGCCGCGTGGGCGCGCTCCATGCTGACATCGTGCAGCACAAGCACCACCCCAATCGCGTGCCCGCCCTTATCGCGGATCAGGGCGACAGACGGCTTTACCGCGACAAGCCCCCCGCCAGTGCGCCGGGAGAGCAGCATCACGGACTGGATAGGCCACCGGTCCTCCAGCGCGCGGGGCACCAGGTCAGACACCAGCGCGCGCGTGGCCTCGTCCTGCAGCGGGCAGACCTGGGCGAGGAAGCACCCCGCCGCCTCCGCATCGCTCCAGCCGGTCAGCCGTTCGGCCACGGGATTCAGCGACTGAATCCGCCCCCAGACGTCGGTGGTCACCACCGCATCGCCGATCGCTTGCAGCGTGACTTGCGCACGCTCCTTTTCGGCGAACAGTTGCGCTTCGGATCGCTTGCGGTCCGAAATATCGCTCAGCGATCCAGCCATCCGCACCGCCTTGCCCACGGCGCTCCGTACCATGCGACCCCGGGCACGCACCCATAGGTAACCGCCCGCCTTCTTGCGCAGACGGAGTTCGACGTCGTAGGGCGAATTTTCTCGCACGTGACGCGACAACTGCCGGTCAAAATCGGCCATGTCAGAGGGATGCATCAGCGCCAGCAGCGTTTCGCGTGCGTGCGGCAGTTCGTTCTCGGCATACCCCAGCATTTCCGCGCAGCGGGCGGAGAAGTACAGCTCACCCCGATGCGGATGCCAATCCCAGAGGCCGTCGGAACTCCCAGCCACGGCCAGCTGGAGCCGCTCCTCGCTGCTCGCCAGCGCCGCGCGCAGTTGCCGTTCCTTGCGCATGATCCGCCGGGATAGCAGGCTTGCGCACAGCAGCAACAATGCCGTCATCGCCACGGTGCCAATCAGCAACAGGCCGCTTACGCGGTGGGACGCCTTGCCCAGGCTGTAGGAGAACGCCGCCTCCATCGGAGTGAGCTGCGCGTCGAGCTCCGTGATTTCGCGCTGCAGCGGCGCGAGGCAGGCATCGTCGCAACCAAGATCCTTCACACGCTCGCGCAGCCGTTGCGCCACGACGCTGAGGTTCTGGATTTCCGCGTCAGCCGCCGTCCAAACCGCGATGGCTTCATCGATTTCGGCCACGTCGCGGAAGTAGCGATAGAGCCGGATCATCCCCGGAATATCGTCTGGATGATTGCCGCCGATGATCAGGCCCTCCACCGCGCGGTCGCGATCAAAATCCGGACGGCGCTCGAGTTCGAGGCGCGCCTGCCGGTCGCCCAGCGGGCCGGCAATGGCCAGTTGGTAGGCGTGATATTCGGATTCCTGGCGGTTTTCGGCGTAGCGCAGCAGATGCATCACGGCATCTTTCTGGCCCTTGGTCCAGAGGCTCTCCCCGGCCACGAAGGCGCGGGCTGACGACAGGACGTCCACGCTGGCAATACAGAACAATGCCAACGTCATGACGACGGGGACGAACGGCCAGATGATGCGTAAGACGTGCTCATTGGCCGGCAGGGCGCCTCCAGCTTGCTGCATAGAAACTTCCCGCGCCGGCCTGGACCCCGGCGCCATTGATGAAAGGGTCGGCGCCATCACAAGGTGACGCGACGCTTTCATTCTCGATGAGCACGGTGGCGGTGTCTCTACCTCAGACTGGTTAATCGGGAGCCATCACGGCGGCACGGGGAAGACAGGCAGCCGCGCCCTAACCTGTGGCAAAGATCACGGCCAACAGCACGCCGTTGAGCAGCAGCAGTCCCCCGAGGACGAACGCGATCGGTGGGGCGCCCCTGAGCCGCGCGACGATTGCCGTCACGCCCGTCGGCCATTGCACGCGCCGGCGCGTCAGCACCCAATCCAGGCCGACGCCAAGCGCGATCAGCGGCGCCAGCTGCGCGAGCCACGCCAGGCCAACCGGGGGTGCCCAGGCAGCACGCTCGCGTCCGCGCTCGACCAGTGCCGGCGCATCGGGCGCCAGACGCAAAGCCCGCATGTCATGCGCGGATGCAAGCGGCGTCGAGGGCATGGCGGAGGTCTCCATCAAGGGCGATGGTGATGGCGATGACCATGTCAGCGATGGCGCGACGCTATCCGGCGTCGGCGACATCGGTGGTATCGGCGACATCGATACCTGTACCTCCTCTCGCATGGGCTGCTCGCTTGCCGACTTGCCCTCGGGCATGCCTTGCCCCGGTGCGACTAATGGCTTCCTGGAAGGCTGAACGGGATTGGCGGCAAGCCTTCTCGTGACGGCCTGCCGCTGCCAGTCAGCAAAGACTTGGTCCACGCATTTGACGGTCGTACAGGCATCCCGCTTCCTGCGCCACGCCAGGACTTCCGAGGGGCGGATCTTGCCCGCGTTGAGCATATGGCGCTGGTCGGCATAAATGCGCTCGTACGCCACGTTGAGCATGGCGTAGTCGCAGATCAGGCGTTCGGCGGGTGGGCGCCTGTCCGCATGTCTTGCGCACAGCGGGCCACCGGCAATCGAATCGTCGCAACGGACCGTGGTCGAATGCAGCGACGATTTGCAGGAGATATCGGACGCCTGCGCGCTGGCGCCAACGAAAAGACCCAAGACAATGAGAGGGGCCAGACGGCCCATGAGCCGGTTCATGTCTTCTCATCGATATCTGGATTGAGCGACGAGGTCCCGCGCGGATGAGACCAGTATTGTGCGCCGATCGTGCAGATGCAACGTGCGCTGGAATACGTAAGACATCAACGCGCTGGCAGGGCGTGGCACCTGGCGGTGTTGGCGATGGGCCACAGGCGTACGCGTGCCGCTGCCATTGGGTCCGGCCCATGTCAGAGGCGTTGATAGCCGGGCTGGAGAGTGTGATTCCGGAAGAATCCGGCAGATGCCAGTGAACGCCGGCAAGCGCAGATTCTGCTCAGCCAGAATGCAAAAAAGGCGTAGCGGTTGCCCGCTACGCCTTTCGCAAAACTGGTGGGTCGTGCGTGACTCGAACACGCGACCAACGGATTAAAAGTCAATTACCATCCACGGCGGGTCCCGAAAGACTACACAGGACTACACCACAACACAAGCCATTTGGCCACCTTGGGGCTACACCAGATTGCCCAGCATTTCACCCGAGTTCCGGCAGATTTCCGGCAGTCACAGGCGCTGAACACCGGTACATATTTTGCCGGTCCGCTTCGGTTGGTTGCTTGCGGAGCAGCTTCGCAAAGCGGTCGTCGAGTTCAATCATGCACTACCTCGCGCAGCACCTTCTTTGCCTCATTGCGCCAACGGGCCCCGCCCGGAGGATCCAACCTTGGGACTAGTGGCAAACCATCTGCCACGATCTCGACGAACGGCCAACCACGTTGGCTCATCCTCCGAAGCAGCACCCTCGATGAAACTTCATCGGTCCCAACCCCCAACTCAAGCAGTTGAATACGTGGCGTATTATGCACATATTCAACAACACCGCAATCCCGTTTCTCGTCGTAGTAGGTCTCATAGAACTGATCGTAGTAGGGATCAGCCTCCGCGATCGCAATTGAACGACTGCGACGACCAACAAACTCGGCGACCTTTCGCTCCAACCTAACGATCCCTCGCAGGCTAGGGGCAGTCTCGCCCCTCAAATATTCGCTCAGCAGTTGTCCTAGAGGGTTCCCCGGCAACCCCAAGCGCTCCTCAATGGAGACACGACTCATCCCACGGGCCATTCCGTACTCAATGGCCTCTTCGGCCAATGCTTGCGCTGCCACCCGGCGTGCGCTGGTTATGTTGGTTTTCAGGTCAGCCCCTGCAATGAACAGAAATTCGCCTTAGACGTTGCACCCACTAGCCGCAAAGATACCTAGAAATGTCAGAACATTACAGGGTGTCCCATGGACTTTCGAGTTTTATTTGCAGGGATGGACTCCGCCGCGTGTATCGATACACGTGAGCTCGCATTGCTGCTACGTACCACTGAGAAAAACATTGTGGTGATGAAGAGCCGCGGCCAGCTGCCACCTACGGCGTTTCCGAGCCGAAGACTCAATCGCTGGCTTGTAGGCACCGTGCGGGGCTGGTTGCAGCAAGGAAGTGAGGCACTCGCTCAAGATGCCCAAGGCTCAGACCTCTCTAACAGCGAGAGAGCGATGGAAAGTCCCGCGCTACCTGTCAATGTTCGACGCATCGGTCGGCCAAGAAAGAACAGCGCACCCATCTGAGCGCCAATAGTGACAGACGGCTATTTTTGGCAACGCACGGAAGACGAGCGACACCTGTCCGAGCGGCATGTGACGCTCCATAACAACCTGGTGGCGTCATCGCATGGGCTCAAGACCTTGGCTGAGCAACGAGTTGTGAAATCCTGTGCCGCAAAGCTCGATTCGGTGCGCACGGATCAAGGGCGATACAAGATCAAGCTAACTGCCGCTGAATATGCGGAGACGTTCGGGCTCGATATCAATACTGCTTATGAACAACTCAGAGCGGTGTCGGAATCCCTGCTGGAACGCGTAATCCATCGTGAGGAGCGCACGCACCGCGGCATAAAGGTGCATCAGGATCATTGGGTAAGCGGCGTAACCTATTTCCAGCGCGAAGCATGGGTCGAACTGCGTTTCAGTCATGAAGCAACGCCATACTTGGTGGCTCTTCGCGGCAACCACACCACATACCTTCTGAAACAGGCCGCAGGCCTGCGGTCCATCTACTCATGGCGACTGCTGGAAATGCTAATGCGCTTCAAGGACACGGGCTGGTATCAAGTCGAGGTTGAAGCCTTCTCCAAGGCAATCGACGCCAAGGCGAGCCATACAAGGAATTTCAACGATCTCAGGCGATGGATCATCGAGCCGGCAATCAAGGAGTTGAAAGAGAAAGACGCTTGGCATATCACCTGGAGCGCGATCAAGACCGGCCGCAAGGTCACGGCCTTGCGCTTTGCCTTCAAACGCGACCCCCAAATCCGGCTGGAACTTTGACTATGAAAGCTGTGGACAACACCCTGCTTTTCTCTCATTTCGGCTGTGGAAAATCCCCGGCTTGTCTCTCATTTCGCCCGGTTGATCTCCCGTTCGCCCGGCTTCTCTCGCATTTGCCCCGGGTTCTCTCTCAATAGCGCCCTGCAAAGCGTTACCTGGCGTGGGTTCTAGGACTTACAAACGTCTACAAACGTATTACAAACTGCGTCGTTGCGTCCGGTCTGTGGAAAACCTCAGCAGTCGTGCGCTGGGCTGCTCAAGTCGCAGCAGATGCATCGACACGTGCGGTGGTAGTTGTGGGATTGACAGTGTGCTCACCTTCGAGCCCAGCGCTTTGGCACACGGGAAAGGCTTCAACCTAGTTCATTGTCGGCACCGAACGGTGTAACAGATTGGTCCGCAACCTCGCAGCAGGCCCGATGCCATCTTCATCGCCGCCTTCGCCGGCTGGCAGGATGGCTACCAGCTCGGCGTCCGCTTCGATCTCGCCCTCCCAGCCAAGCAGCGTTCCCACATGGCACGGGCGTGAAGCCCCTGGAGATGGCCGGGGGGAGCCGATGGCGGCTTCCAGAGCTGCCAATGTCATCGCACATCCAAGTCCAGCCCGCGCCAGACACGCATCAGGGCGCTCAGCGGGCCAGGGAGCTGCCCCAGTTCCTTGTAGACGTGATCATCGCGTTTGGCGGGGTCCGCGTCGTCCATATCAGAGGAGCCAGCTACCAAAGTATGGATCAGACTCAGGGCGAACAGGTAGGAACCGGGAAACGGAACCTGGTAACGGCTGGAGACCGGCTGACCCAGTTGGCGCGTCAGGGTGTCAACCTCAGCCCGCAAGAACGCTTTACAGGCGGTATGCGCCTCGATGCCGCTCTGCCCGGGGTCTGCCAGTCGGGCAAAGAGTTCCGGCCGCTTCAGCTTCAAAGCAATCAGGTAAGCGCTGAGCTGCGGGATCTGATGCTCGCTCAAGGCGAAGAGAGTGCAGCCGCGCTCGATGTCACGCAGCGACAAGTCGAACACCGAAGCGCACACCGAGAAGGTGTTGAGGAACACGTGGTCTGTCACGCCGACTTGCGTCAGCATCGAGCGGACGAACGCATACACCCCACTCTGCTCGTTGAATTCGGTCCGGGTGCGGTCCTTGGGCAGGCACAGCGAAAGGTGCAAGAATTTGCCCAGGTACGCCGCGGCGTCGGTTTCGCCGCCATAGACGCCGCGGATTGCCTTCTCCAGTTGGTCCCGGTTCATCAGCAGTACGAAGATCAGCTTGGGCACGTCGAAGAAGTGCTTGATCCGCTCGATCAACCCCACGGCGAAGGCGGGCCGGCAACGGTCCAGTTCGTCGATCAGGATCACGACGGGTTTCCCCGTGGCTGTAAAGGCCGCTTCGGTAAATGCCGTGAGGGCTTCACGGAAGTGTTCGACTGTTTGCTGTTCCTCTTCCCACTGATCGAGCCGCCCCTTGATCCAGTCGCTAGCTGCTTCCGCGCCCTTGTCGCTGGCCGCCTCCATGGCCTCCTTGACGTTGTCCGCGAGGTCCGTGGTGCCGATCGCGCGCCCGGCAAGGTTGATCAGCGCCTTGGTGCCGACAGGGAGCAACGCTCGCAGAACCGCACCGGCCCGATGCTTGAGCTGGCCGGTGCGGCTGTCATGCTCGGTGCAGAGCCGGAGTACTGCGCTGGACAGCAGCAAGAACGCGTCTTCGGCGTAGTCCTGCTGGAAGGCATCGATCCACCCGACCTGGTGGCCACGCGCCTTGAGGCTGGCCTCCCAGTGCCGCCCGAACCAGGTCTTGCCCTCGCCCCAGGGCGCGTCCAGGGCGATGACCGCGCCATCCGGCAGCCGGTCGATGTAGCGGGTCAGGCGATCTGCGACGGCCGCCCGCTGGAGCAGGTCCCCGCCAAACGGGGTTTCGATCTTGTCCATGGCGCCACGGCGCATGGCCAGCCGCGGCCTTGGGCTAGGTTCGGTGGTGGTCATCTTCTCTCCTAAATCCTTGGAGGCAGACACGCGTCCGCGGCTGCTTAGCCCGCCAGCCCAATGCCGACGCGGCCGTCGCGCGAATTTTCCACATTGCCGGCCATGCTCGCATGCAGTGTGGTGATGATCTGTACCTTATTTTACGTGTGCTTGATAAGTGCAGTTATCATGTACTGAGAAATCCAATAACTATCATAATGATAGTGATAAGGCGTCGCCTAGTTAGGGCATGGCGGTTGCCGCGTAACAGGGACGATTACCCGGCGCGGATGAAGGCCATGGGCAGGGCCACGAGCTCATGCTGGCGGGCCTTGCCGAAAAGGAGGCCGGTTTGTTGTCGGCGCTGAAGGCGGCAACTGAGGAACTGGCGCGCATGGGCGAACGTCAGCGGGCACTGGAGACCGAGCGGAACGGGACGCTTTGGGCGGCCGGGTGACGTTTCTGGAAGAGGAACTGAAACGTGCCAGCACCGCCGCCGATGCATATCGCCAAGCCAAGCCCGAAGCAAATAGCGTTACCTCCCAGAGGTGTGGCGACATCGGCCTAGACGGGTGCTCACTAGGACTGTCAGAATGCGGTTATGGATCCGCTGACGCTAACCATCGCGCTGGAAGACGACTCGCCGGGGTACGAAATTACCCCGGCGCGGGTCCCGCTGTCCGTCCTCTCCACGTTCGCTACGGATGTTAAGGACTTCCTTAAGGGTAGCGGCAAGGAAGTGGACCCAGACACCGTCGAAGTCGCGGTCGTGCATGGTTCCCTCGCCGTACAAGCGCGTAACGTTGTCTCGCCAAGCCTGGTACATGATCTTGAGATGTTGCAGTTCAGTGCCGATCTCGGACGTATTGACTCCAGGCGCCGCACTGTCATGCAACGTTGGCAGGCGGCCGCAAAGAAAAAGGGAGCGTTCAAGATAAAGATCAGCTCGGAGCAGCTTCAAACCACCATCGCCATCACCAATCGTACAAACTTCCAGGCCGAACTGGGCGACGTCGAGGTCATGGTGGAACGATACGTGAAAGGAGAAGTCGTCGATCTGGGGGGAGCCACTCAATCGAACGCCCATATCAAGCTGCCCGATGGTAAAACGCTTGTCGTCCGAACCGATCGGGACAAAATCCGCGCTGAAACAGAGAACCATCTATATAAGCAGGTCCATCTGCGGATCCAAGCCAAGCTTAACATTGAGACTGGGGAGCTCAGTGATGCCGTTCTGATTGAGTTCGTCCACTATGCGCCCCGCTTCGACGAGGCGTCCTTCGATCGATTGACGCAGAAGGGCGAGCAGGTCTGGGGTAATGTCGATGATCCAGCAGAATGGGTGCGCAAATTGCGGGGAGGCAACTGATTGCAACACGTTCTTCTGGACACGAGTTTCCTGATCTGCCTCAGCACGCCGAGCCGGACGAATCACCAGACTGCAAAGACTTACTACCAGAACTTCATCGCGCGCGGCGTGACGATGTTCCTTTCGACCATCGTCATTAGCGAGTTCGAAGTACGCCAACGAGTCACGGACCTTGACCTGCACAATTTCATCGTCAAGCCGTTCAATTACGACGACGCTTGCACTGCAGGCAGACTCTTCGAGCGAGGCTTCGCCGCAAAGGCACCCGGAGATGATCGCGTCGCAGTTAAAGACGACATCAAGCTGCTAGCTCAGTGCATGACCGGTGGCATCGAACATTTCATCACCGATGATGGGCCGTGCACGCGCCGCGTGGCTGCGCTCCGGAGTACTGGCACAGTAGCCTCGCTCCCGCACGCGATCTGCATACAGGACCCATTTTCGGACGCATGGTTCGCTGAAGGCAATCAAGCGTCTCTGAGCCTCGGCTAAGCGGCACTGAATGGTGTAATGAATTGGTCCGCAACCTCGCAGCGGGTCCGACTATGACCATTGCTGGCGAGCGTGAAGTGCCCTAAAGCTCACCTACATGTCCTTCTAGCGATAGAAAAACGGGGACTCTCGGGACGTCTGTCTCGCGGGTGCCGCGCGCGCTTGGCGGCGCTGCCGAGTTGCGGCCCAAACCATGACACCATCGATTTCGTAAACGTTTGCCACTCCTTACCCATTCCAGGCCGAGGAAGCCCTACGGGCGATCGGAGCGGGCGTCAGGATTGCGCGCCTGCGGCGCGGTGAGTCGATCGCACTGCCGGCGCAGCGCGCATCTGTTACTCGAAACACGTGGTCGCGGCTAGAGGAAGGAAGCCCACCCAGGCGTGGCTATCGGCCTACCGATCGAAGCGCTGCTCGCCTATAGATTTGATCGGCAAGTCTTCGAACTGGACCCCCGGACGCGGACGAAAAGGGCAAGCGGCTAGACTTAAAACGCTTGCCAAAGCGAGGCAATTCCCGTGCGAAAGTCCGATCCCGCCACGCGAGAGACTTCCCAAGCAGAAGTCTTCCGTGGCCCGCGTAGTCCTTGGAGAACCCGTTACTTTATCGACACTGAGTTTACGGACTTCCTCGATTGCCAGCTCATTAGCGTGGCCATCGCGGGCGAGGACGGCCGGGAGTTCTATGGCGAGTGCTCTGACTTTGAGCGATCGGCCTGTAGCGAATTCGTGCGTGCAGCAGTGCTGCCCCAGCTCGGCCGTTTTCCTAGCCGCTCGATGCCAGCCGCCCAACTGCGCGACGAGCTCAGGGCGTGGCTGCTCGACGTGCCGGTGAAGCCCAAGCGAGTCTTGTGTTTCGACTACCAAGGCGACTTCGACCTGGTGCTGGATCTACTCGACTACGACATGCCGCCTGGCTGGAAGTGCGAGCACATAGGCGGACGGCTTGATGCCGAACGGCTGGAAATGTACTTTCGCAAATACGGTGGCCGGCATCACGCATTGCACGATGCGCGAGCAAACTGCTATGCCTTCATCTGACCGCCGCCACCTGGCAGGCGGCCGCGGCCAGCTCATCGCGCTGCCAGGCGGTGACGCAGCGCGCCTTCGGGTGGGTGGAAAAGTTGGCTGCGTACTCGCAGGCGGCGGCGCGTACGCTGGCTTCAGCCTCGATCTCGCCTTCCTCGGCTAAATAGCGCTCCCACATGCCCCGGGCGTTCAGCCCCTGCACGATCGCGCGCAGGAAGCCGAAATGGCCGTGATGCAGCTGCCTGCGCGTGACGGACCGGCGTCGATGGCGTATGGAGCGGGAACTTCCACTGCCGGCGCAACGGTCTTGTCCTCATTTCGGTCGGTCGGCGCCATCAATCGGCCTCCCCCGGCCGCTTCGCCTTGGTGCGATCCCGGTGTTTGCCCAGATACGCTTGGCGCCTTGGCGACACCGGCTGCGGCAGTTGCATTTCCTCGTGCAGCCCAAATGAGCCCGCGCCGCATCGTCTATCGGCCGCGTGGAGTAAGGAACTAGAACAGATCGACGTGTTTGCAACACCGTGAAAGCCAGAGCGACGCTGGCTATGGCATTATTCGACGTCACTTTTAGAGAAGCCAAAATTGCCCAAGATCACAAAGCCGGCAACCAGCCTGTCCGAGCAGGACCTTGTCAGCATATTCGAAGAGCGTGCAGAGAATCTCTCCAAGGTCGAGCTCGAAAACTGGACCTGTCTCTCAATTGCTGAGCAGCAAGTTCTCGATAAGCTAAAGGGACCTGGCGCAAAACTTCTATCTGGGCCGCGCGGAAGCGGGAAATCTACGTTGTTGCGACGGGCCTACTTCGAGCTTTGTAAAGAAAGGCGGGCTTTTCCGGTCTACGTCAACTACTCGCGTGCATTGGCCTTGGAGCCGTTGTTTCAGACGCGGGCAAATGCACTCGAACTCTTTCGTCAGTGGATTTTTGCAAAACTCTTGCTAGGAATAAGCGACTCCGCAAAAGATTTGAATCTTAAGCTGGCTTCGACGTTCACCGACTACATCGAAAAGGCGCGTACTTTCGTGCATCAGCTGGAGGTGGGAAAGACACCTGAAGCGCCCCCCTTTAGCATTGGGCCCTCACAAATGCTGGAGCTCCTTCGTTCGATTTCCACGAGTGCTGGCGTCGCTCGATCGGTATTACTTCTTGACGATGCTGCACACGCCTTCTCGTTGCGGCAGCAACAGGAGTTCTTTGAGGTATTTCGCGAGCTGCGTTCGCGATACGTATCTGCTAAGGCGGCGATATACCCAGGCATTACAAGCTTCTCCCCTAATTTTCATGTCGGACATGAAGCGGAGGTTTTAGAGGCTTGGCTTGATCCCGCGGCACCCTCGTATCTTGGGACGATGCGGGATATCGCACGCCTTCGAATACCAAGTAGCATTTTGGATACCCTCGGGACCGGCAAGGACGAGTATATCGATCTCGTTTCACTTGCTTCCTTTGGCTTGCCGCGAGGCTTTCTAAATATGCTATCCAGTATCCTAGATGAAATTCAAAAGGGGGCAACTGGCATTCGAAAAATCGTACTAGATGCAATTTCGGTTCATGCGGAGTCGGTAGATGCTGTTTTTCATAATCTCGCCCTGAAGCTCCCTCGTTTCTCGCACTATGTGGAGATAGGCGAAGAATTTCACCGAAGCGCACGAAATGCGCTGCGGAATTTCAATGCACACAAAACCGTCGAAAATAAGGCGGTTATTTTAGCTTTAGCGACGCCGTATGCGAATGAGCTCGAGAAAGTCATAAAGATGCTCGAATATTCTGGGCTTGTGCGAAAGCAGGGCGATCTATCAAAAGGGGTTAAGGGACAGTATCAACGTTACTCTCTGCACTATGCCTCACTGATATCGTCAACGTCGCTCGCCCTCGGACGGTCTTATCGTATTGCAGATCTTAGTGGATCGTTGCAGAGCAGATCCGCTCATGCTCTAGTAAAAATCAAAGCTGAGACCCTTTTGGGCAAAGATTATTCAAAACGATGTGTTCTTGCACTCCCTCCCTGCGCAAATTGTGGAACGCCTCGAGCAGCAGAGAATCAACGTTTCTGTATGCATTGCGGCGCGGAATTGGCTAATGCGTCCGTTTACACCGAACTCTTGAAGGCGCCAATTGACAGGCTTCCCCTTCCTCAGGCCAAGATTGATGCAATTAAACAGCACACGAATATTCGTACGGTGCAAGATCTAATTACGGACGACGAACAAACTCTCCGAAAGCAAGGAAGCTACATTGGTCCAATTTGGAGCCAGCGGATCAAAAACGTGGCGGAGGAGTTCGTAAGTGTCTAAATCGATAGTTTTGGAACTTCACAAGCCAGAGGAAGAAATAGCGATAGAGATTGGGGAGTCCTTGGAAAAATGCGTTCTACCAACCGACAAAAGTCCAATCGAAGACTACTTTAAATACACACAAGGTCTCATAGCAAGATTTGTTAGACCCGAGTTTAGTGGGGATGTGGAAACTCTTAGCCTGTTGTTGTTGGGGATTGTTTCTGCTGCAGAATTCTATTTTAGAACGATCCTGGTCAGAAGCTTGGATATTTGCCCGTTGGCCCGAAAGCAAGCTGAGCGGATCCAGATTCCTTTAGGGTCACTCGGGTATTATGGGACAAAAACAGCGGCTTTGGGGTTATCCATATTCGAGCACAAGAGCCTTGCGGGCGCTAATGAAGTGAAAAACGAGTTGCAGCGGCTCGTGGGAGTGGATATAAAGAATAACAGCTCTGTTGCTGCCGCGCTATCCGGTTTTGACACACTCTGCGAACTCCGCCACGCCGCCATTCATGCGCGAGGGTATATTGGCTCCAAAGGCGCATCCGATCTGGGTGTTTCGATGGATGCTCTGCGTAAAATTAGCTTCTCGCAGTCGGCAGTCTTTGATCTTACGAAGCTCTCCCATAACGCCGTTCGAAGTTTTAATCGATATGTATTTAAGAGCATGCTGGAGCGATGGATTTCGGAGTCCCAATTTACAGGCCATTGGCGTTCGGACAAGGCGAAGTTTAAGAAATTATTTGATCTTTTCTCGTACCCTCCCGAAAATCCATTTGCAGAAGATCTGGCTGGGGCATATAAGTTAATCCGGCCCTCCATTCAAGCTAGGAATGGCAGCGCCCAAAAATCGAAGTAGAGCTGGTTCCAGGCTGAAATGGAAGAGCAGAGCCTCACGGATAGGTAGTCAGTCATGATTTCTTCCTCTACCAAACACCCACGGCAACAGCCTGGCGACATTTAAGGCGTCATCGAGCGCCCGGTGATGCGCGCCCTCAAGATGCAGGCCGACCAACTCGCAGGCCTTCGCCATCCCGACTTCCTTGCCGATGCGCCGCGTCTTGGCAAAAAGGCGTTTGGCGTTGACATGCGGCATTTCGATAGGAGGGCTGATACCGTGCCGCGTACTGTCGCGCTCGAGCTGCTTGCGGTCCCACGCGCCCCAGCTTGCCCAGGTTGAGCCGGTCTGCTGATGGCGCGCCACGAAGGCGCGCAGTGCCGCGGCCACGGCCGGGAACGCGGGGGCGCTGTCCACGTCTGCCTGGCCGATGCCGGTCAGGGACGAGCAGAAGCGCGTCAGCGTCGGATTGGCCATCGGGCGTGCGAATGACTGGAAACGCTCTAGGACGGTGCCGTCTGCCATGACCCAAACGGCGCCGATCTCGATGATTTCCATGTCGAACGCTGCCGCGCTTTCGTCGCACGTGGCCTCAAGGTCTACGACTAGGATTGGACTAAGCACGCGCTCTCTCCTTCTCTAACCGAAGAATGGCCGGGACCCGGCCGTTCCGGATCACGGCAGTTTCCATCCATACACGGTCTGATCCGAAGCCGGACCGACGAAGCAGAAGCCTTTGTCCTTGGCCCAGCCTGGTTGATCGCACCTGACCAACATTCCGATGCTGCCAGCCTGCGCTAGCCGGTACGCCGCCCGCCCTTCGGGCGTATTGGCCCATGCCGCTGCCGCTTTCTCATCTGTGGCCACGGCGTAGCCGTCGCCGTAGCCGCTGACGCGGCCAGCGCTGTAGCCGGCCCAGGCCAGGCCGGCAAATGCCAGGGACAACACCGCCGCGCAGCCGGCCATCCAGCGCGCTTTTTGCTTGCCGGCGACTTGGCACGCGACCTCGCGTGCAGACGTGGCCACCGCTTTGGCCAAATCCGCCTTGGCGGCTTCCGCCGAGGCCTTCACCATACTGTCTGCCGCCGCCCTAAAGTCTGTTAACGTCTCCTGGGAAGCTTTCGCAATCTTCGCGGGCATCCGCTCGTACAACTTTTGGTGGTATTGCAAGGCAATGAGCACATCCCACAGCGCATCGTTATTCTTTAGGCCGAGCGAATCTCGCAGCCGGTACATGTCTTGCCGGTCCGCTTCGGTTGGTTGCTTGCGTAGCAGCTTCGCAAAGCGGTCGTCGAGTTCAGTCATGCATTACCTCGCGCAGCACCTTCTTTGCCTCATTGCGCCAACGGGCAAGCTCCGCGCGGTTGCCTAACGGCAGTTCCTTGATTGCTACTGCAACGCTCATACGCTTGCTGTAGATGTCATCGCTCACGCGGTCGGCCAAGTCCGGGAACGTCACCGACCGCCCGCCGCGCTCTTCCACCACAGCCCGCAGCTTAGATCCATTGTAAAGCTCGAATTTCCTTTCCTCCCCAAAGTACCCGTTTCGCAGGACATGGACCGCCGAATTCGGGATTGCTTCCATGTATTCTTTGAGTAATTCGAGGCTATCCCGCTGACGGTTCACGACCCACAACGTGACCAGCTTCCGCTTGAGCTCCACCAAGGTGCTATTCAGCGTTTCACCATAAGCACTGACACCTTTGTTATTCCTGGCGGCCGTATTGATGACCACGACGCTATCTGGCTTGCTCTCGCAAAGGTTCACCACCTGAATCCAGCCGTCCGCCTCGTCAAGGTTCACCAGCTCCGCCTCCGTACCGTCCTTGTAGGCTTTCCACACATCCGGGTTGGTTGTGTCGGACTCGATCAGTAAGACGCTCTCCCCTAGCTCTTGCAGGTAGTCCACGGTTGCCATGGTTACCAGGGACTTGCCAACACCGCCCTTGCTGCCGCCGATCAGGTAGATGTTTTTCGCCATACCGCTCTCCAGTCAAATAGTTACGCTGTCAGGCCGGGGCGCAAAGGTTGCTTTCTGGTTACTCATCTGCCGTGGTGCCACAGTTGTTCTCTGCTGTTTCCCCGGCGTTGCTGCCTTCTTCGATACTGCTTTTGCTCTCTGCAAGTAGTTCTTCAAAGTCGGAGTTGCAATGTTCAACCCTTCGTTCCGTAGCGTCTCAGAAATTTGGTCTAGTGAGTACCCACGCTTCTGCATCGCGGCGATCTCTTTCAACAGAATTTTCACAGCTTCCTGCTTACTGTGATCTTGTCTTTTATTCTTTACTTCAGGCATCTGACGCAGCTTTGATGCAATCGTATCAATTTGCTCACTCGTGTATTTCATCTATCACCTCGCATGATTGTTTTAAAGATGATGACAGAATATTGCCTTTTCTTGCTGTTACGAAGCAAGCATAATTACCTCTCAAACGGTTTTTTAGTTTGAACAAGGTAGGCGTAGTGAGGCATAACAGGATGGCCGTTGTAACACACATGCAGAGCATGTGGTTTCAACGGACGTCTGGTCCGTTCGGCGCTTCGCTTCTCACAGCCCAGACTCATCCTGCAAGGGGATCCCCCCTTGACCCCGGGACAGCGCGGCGCTTCGCTTCTTGCTGTCCCACACTGGCGCATACCTACTAGGGCACGAAGGAGATAAGGGTTGCCGTTCGAAACACAGGGGCTGGAGCCGCTCGATGCGGTTTTGAATATGCGGCTGACTTCGGCGGAAAAGGCCCGGTTGAAAGAGGACGCCGACATTGCCGGACTGAGCATGTCGGAGTTGGTCCGCCGCCGCTACTTTGGCAAGCCCATCGTTGCCAATGCGGACACCTTGATGCTGAAGGAGCTGCGCCGCGTCGGCGGCTTGCTCAAGCACGTTCACAACCAGAGCGGAGGCGCCTACAGCAGGGATACAGCTGGCGCGTTGGTCGCGCTAAAGGTCTACATTGAGAAACTGAGCCATGATCGGTAAGAAGGTCCACAGCTCGAAGGTCAAGAATAAGGCCGCGAGCGTTCGTGACCTGGCCGACTACATCCGGAAGCCTGAACGGCTTAATCCTCAGGAGAAGGTGATTTACGCCAACGGGCGAGCGTTCATCACGGATAGCCATGCCGCTCAGCGTGAAGAAATGGTGGCGCTAGCTTCGGAAGCTGTGCGCAGCAAGAACCCCGTCAATCACTACATTCTCAGTTGGCGCGAGGGCGAGCAGCCTAACCCTGAGCAGATTGAGGAGGCGGTGACCATCTTTCTCGATGAGCTTGGGTTGGCGGAGCACCAGGCCATCTATGCGTTGCACGCCGATACGGACAACCGTCACTTACACATTGCTGTCAACCGTGTGCATCCAGACACGCTGAAAGTGGTCAAGATCAATCGCGGCTTCGACATCGAGGCGGTGCACCGGGCGGTGGCCAGAATTGAGCACGCGCAGGGCTGGCAACGCGAGCAGCGCGGGCGCTATCGCGTGCAGGAGGACGGCGGGCTGGGCCGGGAACACATCGAGGCCGATAGGCAGAGACCTCGCCAGCCTGGGCAGCGCAAGCGCGACATGGAGAACAGGACCGGGGAAAAGTCGGCGGAGCGCATTGCCATTGAGGAAGGCGCCCCGATCATCAAACGGGCGCAATCCTGGGAGCAGCTGCATCGCGAGCTGGCTGAGAAAGGCATGCGCTACGTGAAGAAAGGCAGCGGCGCCATGATCTTTGTTGGCGAGGTTGGCGTGAAGGCCAGCAGCGTCGATAGGGGCGCCAGCCTGGCCAAGCTGCAAAAGCGGCTTGGCCCGTACCGGCCGCCGTCGCACCAGGAGCGAATAGCCGACCGGCAGCCCGAGCCGATCAATCCTGACGCGCCGCGATGGCGCGAATACATTGCCGGGCGGAAGGCGCATTACGCGAGCAAGGCGGCGGAAAAGCAGGCTCAGGGCCAGCGCCAGCAGCAGGAGCGCCTAGAGCTGTCCGCTAGGCTGCGCGCGCGCCGGAATGAGCTTTTGCGCGGCCCTTGGCGGGGCCGGGGCGACGCGCTCAACGCCCTGCGCAGTGTGATCGCTGCCGAGCAGGCCGCGGAGAAGGCCGCCATGAGCGAGCGGCACCGGCGGGAGCGGGACACGCACCGCCAGCGATTCCGATCCTATCCTGATCTCGAGGCCTGGTATCGGCTGCAGGAGCAGCCCGATCTGGCCGAGCAATGGCGTTATCGGGCCAGCGGGCCGCAGGGCATCGAGGGCGACAGCGACGAGCCGGCGACGCCGCGGGACATTCGGGCTTATGCCCCTGCGATCGTTGGACGCCAGGTGCAATACCTGCGCCGAGAAGGACCTGAGGCGGACTGGTGGGTCGCGTTCGTGGACAAGGGCAAGCGCATCGAGATCCACGACTGGCGCAACCCGGAGGCTACGCTGGCGGCCTTGCAGTTGGCGGCGCAGAAGTGGGGCAGCTTTACCGTGACAGGAAACGACGAATACAAGGCCATGTGCACCAGATTGGCGGCGGCCCACGGGTTCAAGATCCGCAATCCTGAGCTGCAGGAGGCTATTCAGGTTGAGCGACTGCGGATCCGCCAGCAGTGGGTGCGCAAGCCGAGGACTTCGAACGTTGACGCCTTGGGCGTGCTGGTTGACGAGCTGCGCCGCCAGGCGCCGTGGAGCGAGCCGCCGGTGTCATCACAGCAGTCAGAAGAACCCGCGCAAGAGGACGCGCAAAGGGGGCGCCCTCGCATGCGAATGCCGCGCTAGCGAAACGCGTAAGCGTGCGCGCGAGCGTCGTGCAGCGCGTGGTGCCGGCCACCATGCTCGCGATAGTAGGCTTCCAGCTTCCCGACATCGAGGCGGTCTCCGATGTGCTCGGACATCCAGCCGCCCGGCACGTCGCGGTCCAGCAGGTCAAACATTAGGTCGATGTCGCCCTGGTAGTCGAAGCAAAGGATCGGCTGCGGCCTAGCGGGCACAGCAAGCAGCCATGCCTGCAGCTCCGTGCGCAGCTGCGCGGCCGGCATCGAGCGGCCCGGAATCTGCCCGAGTTGCGGCAGCACGGCCGCGCGCACAAACTCGCTGCAAAGCAGACGATCGAAATCCGCGCACTCGCCATAAAACTCGCGTCCATCCTCGCCCACGATCGCCAGACTGATGAGCTGGCAGTTCAGAAAATCGGTGAACTCGGTATCGATGAAGTAGCGGAACCCGGACTGCAGCATCATTTGCGTGAGTTCCATTTTCCTTCCTCTGTCGATGCCCGCGGAGGTCGGGACATCAATATTTATAGATAGGCGACCGGCGTGATGAGCAACTCCCGCTTAGCGCTTAACCATAAGCTGCCGTTCGGCTTCGCTCAGTTGATCCCGGTGTAGGTACACCCCTTTCGCGGCGCGCGGCACGCCAACCAGGCAGCCCTCAACACTACCGCCGACCAGCCCCACAACCTTTCCTTCAGGGGTCAGCCCCCACGCGGCGAGATGCCACACAGTTGGCGGGGCGGATTCTTTCACATCGGGATGGACGAAAAACCAGTCAGTTGCGGGAATGATCTGCGTGTACATTGGCGCACGTCCTTGGAAAGTTGATACTCCAGAGTAACCTATAAATCACTGATGATGACTGGCGGGCCGCGGATTTTCTGCCGGACTCAGGCCGTCGCCCCGCGCGCACGGCCTGCCCAAGCGTTGGCAACGCTTGCCAAGCCGGGTTGCTGCTGGCGATGGGAGCGGGCATCAAGATTGCCCGCTTGCGGCGCGGCGAGTCGATCGGCTTTGCGCGCCAACGGGCGGGCGTCACCCGAAACACCTGGACAAAGTTGGAGGAAGACGGCCCGGGCGTGGCTATCGGCCTGCCGGTCGAGGTTCTGCTCCCCTACGGGTTCGATCGGCAAGTCTTCGAGTTGGCATCCCCAGAGGCCGATGGAATGGGTAAGCGTCCGGACCTGAAACGACTGCCAAAGCGAGGAAATTCCCGCGCCAAAGTTTGACCACTCGCGCCTAGAAAAAAGGCCCGCGAAGGATCGCTGGCCTACCTGCTCGAGCTGCTCCTTAATTCCCCATCGCGACTTTCCCGCCCCAGCGCGCAAAGGTCTGGACGTGGTTATCGATCTTGCTGTCGAGCTCCTTGGCGAGGCGCGCCTCCATACCGTTCCCGAACCACGCGATCACCCGGTCCGGCAGCTCGTAGACCATGTTGAAGAGAACCTGCACCATCAAGATTAGCAGGATCAGCAGCAGCGCGAAGAAGCCAAGTATGCTCAGGACTCCGGTAACGGAGTTCCCTTGCACATTCGCCAGGGCGGGCCCAAACATCTGGAACAGTAGCGTGCCAACCAGTACAGAAGCAGCAGACGCGAAGAAGAAGCCGAGCACCATAAGCCCGGGGCGCAGCAGCATGTTCAGGATGTAGAGATAGCCCTTCTCCGTCCGCTGACCCAGACCCTCACCCTCAGCGTGCAGGTGAGAGAAAGCCCATACCTGCGCGGCGATCAGTCCTTCAATGAAGCTAGCGAAGTAACTCACCAAGGCGGTGAACCAAGTGATGAACGGGATGAACGGCACGTAGAACGACAGGATCATCCCCATAACAAGCATCGCGCCGAGGACAAATGGGGCGATGCCAACGAGATCTGACAGGATTGTTCCGAATATTCCGCCTTGCTTCAGCAGCTTGGCCTGCAGTCCGGAGACCGTCGTTGTTCCTGCGCTTTCCGAAGCTCCCAGACCGGCGGCCGTCACAGGCGTGCTACGCGCAACCACAGAAGCAGCGTAAGCCGTCTGGACGCCGGTTAGCAGCCAGTCACCCAGGTTTTTCGCCGCAATCAGCGGGTTCACCATCCCGTTGCCGCCCGAATCGCCAGCTACTCCGTTTGTCATGGCGAGCGTGATTGCCTGACCGACAGAGCAGTTGCCGGTAGCCGTCCCCATGCCTGCAGCCGTGCCGGCCTCGCCCAGCAACCCAGGCTCGTCACAATAGTCCTCGGTGCGACTGGCTACTGCCGTGCTGGCCTTGATGCCAAGGGAAGCTAGCCCATCGTGAACCGACTCGATCCGCCGGCCACCGGCGACCGCAAGCGCGTCCTCAGGACTTTGCACTTGTAGCGTCGTCTGCGTCATCGCCGTCTGAATGGCTGCGTTCATTTCCGCAAAGGTGCTGTACCAAGAGCCAATCGTTGTCCAGCCACCCTCCCGCATATTCGACAACGCCCGGTCTTTTAGCGAGTGGTCTTCCTTCGACTCGCTGCGCACCGCCGCCAGGAATTGTTGTTGGGCCTCAAACATGGTCTTGGCCACCGCCATGTCCGGGTAGAGAGGCGTTGGATTGACGCGCATGTGGGTCTGGCCGTCTTCTGCCGCGTAGGCGTCAAACCATGCCTGTGCCAGCTGCTGGATCTGGCTGTTCGCCGACTGCAGCACGATCGGGTAGTGCTGATTTGTCCGGTCGGCAATGGCCGCAATCTTGTCATAGTCCACCGCAGCATTCCGGAAGCCGAGGACGCTGTACGATGACCGGGTGCTATTGCCATGCGTGACGATCGTGATGCTGCCGCAGGCATCCGGCGCGACCAGCCTTGTGCCGTCGAATGTAATTTCATGCATTGGTTGGCCAGTCTTGCTCCGAAAATCGTTGCTTAGCATCGTGCAAACATGCATCGCAAAGAGGTCGCGCCCAAGCTCGCCGGTAAAACCGACCGTGCCCACCCCTTGCGCGATTGCCGGCGGCGGCACGATGGCCTCGAAGTCGGCGGCGCGATCGATGGCCGTGGTAGAGAGCAAATTCGCGATGCCGATCCCCAGGATACCAACCGTCATCATGATGGATTGTGCGAGGGAAAATCCCCCGAACACTGGCAGCATGCCACCGACGCCAATTGTCATGCGGATTGGCAACCAGAGCGTACTCAGCCGTTTGCCGAGCACTTCTCCTTCGTGGGCCGTCTGAGCGATCCCGGAAATTACGTGGTAACCAACCCAAGTTGCACCGATGACGAACAGGCACGCATTGAAGATGAAGAACATGCTACCGAGCAGTTCAGTCGGCGGGCCGATGGCGGCGAACGGGTTTTGCCCGAACTCGCCTAGCATGTTGTTGAGGATGGTGCGGGCCTTGTCTCCCGCGCCAGAGCCAGCGGCCTCGATCTGGCCATAGGTCGGCATATCCCCCATCGACTGTGCCATGGTCTGTGCCGACCATGAAATCAGCACTAGGCTTAATGTAAGGGCCAGGAGAAGAAGGATTGCGTGGTTGCGACGGGCATAGAGATTCATTGTCGATTCCCCTATTCGGTTACATGACCGGCCTCGGACAAGCGGCCAGCCGGGCCAAGGGTTTAGGGTGAGATGGGGGAGGGACAAAGCCCCCAATTCTGGTAGCCCGCCCCCGTGATCCCGGCCCCCACATTAGCGCCAGTAATGGCATTAAGACGTCCTTGGATCGACGCATCTTCGGAAAGCACCATGCACCCCCGGTCAATCAGGAACTGCGCTGGAGGCCGCATTGCGCTTGAGCCTGAGGTTAGGTAGTTCAAATAGTCGAACCCCCACGGTGCTGTCAGCAAGCCTGGATCACACGATCCGCTGCTGGTCGGTCCGTTCACGGATCCGAGCATGAGTGTGGCTTGGTCCGGCAGGGGGCCGTTCGTGAACCGCTCAAGCCTGACATAGCAGGTGACTCCGTTCATCGTATTGCCCAAGAATGCCCAGAGGCGATACGCGTATGACCATTGATCTGCTGGCGGTGCTGGAGGCGGCGGCGGGGGGATGTTCTCCGCGCAGTAAGCGATACCAGTTGTCGGCCTGCGGTCCCAATGCTGGGTGGGCCCACAGTCGGCAACCGTCATGGGCGGAGCTGGTAGCGTGATCAACTCCGCCCGCGATGCGGGCGCAGCGAGGAGCAGCATGGCAAAACAAATCGTTGTGCGCATTGCAGTTTCCTTAAATGGCCGTGAAGCTCCACGACCTCGACACCGCCACGCCGTTGCGCGCGCCGCTAAACGTCACCGTATGCAGGCCGGCCACGAGCGGTTGCGTGGGCAGCAGGAACACCACGCCAGCGTAGAGATTCGCGTCAGCAACTGCGCCAGTCATCGAACCGGACTTCGCCGCGATCGGTACCAGCACGCGAGCAGGCACCGCGGCGCCACTAGGACCGACCAGCGTAAAGCTACTGACCGTCACCACATCAGAGCCTTGCGGCGCAGACATGCGGAACATGATCGGCGTACCGGCCATCGCTACGTCAGGGGCTGGGTTCGGCGATTCCGACGCTGGATTGAACGAGCCGACAACGGTTGCGTTATCGACCGGGTAGTACGCCACAGCGTTCGTCGCCATCTGCTGGCCACCCCATTGCGGCAGGCCGTAGCCGCTGCCATTTGCGCCAGTGGTGATACCGAAGTTGATCACGCAGTAGCTGTCGCGGAAGGCGACGCCAATCGTTTCCTGATTGCTCGTCACGGCCTGCAGGTGATAGACGGAGCCGAGGAAGTTGCCCACACACTCTGCGCCATCGGTGAATCCGGCATGGCCCATCACTTGGCCAATCCATTGCGCCTTGCTGCCACCAGCGGCAACGACCTGGTCGTATGGCGTCGCACCCGTGAAGCCCGTCAGCGCCTGCGTTTCCGTGTGCATCGTGATGTTGTTCGCCTTCGCATACGTGATGTGGTTGTCGGCGGCCGTGTCGAGAATGGTGTCTTGCCGCAGCAGACCAACGCCCATCTTTCCGCGAACGCTGTTAAGGGCGCTGAACGCGCTTGAAAGCGCTGGAGTGGCATACGTGGGCGCAGGAACGCTAGTGACCGGCGTAACGGAGGTAGGCGCAACCACTGCGGGAGGTGTCGCGGTGCCGCCGCTGTTGCTTTGCGGAGCGGTACCACCATCACCGCCACCGCCGCATGCAGTCAGGGGCAAGAGTGAGGCAAAGGCAACGACGGAAAGAACTGCTTTAACGCTGTAGTGCATTTTTTCTTCCTTGTTGTTTCACTAGGTTTGAGTGGGAGATCACCTCAAAGCGCTACACCGCGCTTGAACGCGCTATGACGCGCTATGACGCGCCTGAACGCGCTTCAATCGCCCACGTTTTTTGCCACAGTAGAGCCGTGCAAGTGGCCGGCAATCTACGATTTCGACGGCGAAATTTGGTTCTTAATGGCTCTCTTGAGCGCTCAGTTTCAGGGCTTTGTGCCGACGTTGTGGATCTGGATTCGACACAAGATCCACGCCGTTACGAGACCAAGTGCAAAGTCATCCGGCGCCGCCTGATGCGACTCCACCAGGTTAGCGAGCGAACCCATTTCTCGACCGACAGACAAGGTGTCGAGGTACGCCTCATCGAGGCCGTTCCAGTGCAGCTCTGCGCGCTCGGTGGCTAGGTCGTGCCACTCGGGTGGGATGGGTGTCAAATCCACGGCCAGTGCCTCACGGTATGGGCCGGTCGCGAACAACATGCGGCCCGTGGTCAGACCAAAGGCAAAGGGTGTGGGAGCGGTGAGTTGGGCGATGACGAAATCGCACCGGGAGCGCACCTGGCGCAGCGCCAGGTGTCCGTGCGCAGCGAGCCACGGTGCCGTGTCGCGCTGCTTGGCCGCACGCTCGACGCGTTGCAGATCCTGGGAGCCTAGGACGGATGCCAGCCGAAGGCGGGTATGGGTTACGGTAGACTGTTGGACAGCCATAGTTCACCTCGTTAACAGGTGGGTTGTGGTTAGGTCTCTGCCAGGTGGCCGCTTGGCGGGGACCGCTTCGGAAATAAGCCTCGATTCCGTTCAAACTCGGCGTTGGAACAGGTTTCTTTGTTATCTCTATGGGCGCTGTAGGATTCGGGAGAGTGTTCTCAGCCCAGCCTGTCTAGCAAATCCTCTGGCCTCAAATGTGTGTAGCGCGCCAGCATCTGCATGCTTCGATGCCCAGAGATCGAAGCGACCTGCATTGGATGAAAGCCCTTTTCGAATAGGCGAGAGACGGCTTCGTGCCGAAGGTCGTGCCAGCGAAGGTCATCGATCTGCAGCCTGGCCAAGGTGCGCGTCCACACGAGCATTACCGCGTTTGGCGTCGTGGGAAGGACACGAGCGACCTCAGAAGCAGCGCCAGATTCCTCCAGCGGCTCGGCGCGAAGTGCAGCGAGAACGTTGTGGGCGCGAGTTGATAGCGGTAATACGGCTGGGACGCCTTTGTTTGCCGCGCGCCGGGCCTCAGCAGGAAAGCGGATCATCCTTGCCGGGAGATCGACCCACTCCCACCGAAGCGAGAACAAGCTACCTTTCCTTAGGGCCGTCTCAATTGCCAAGTCGAACGCCGGTGCGGCATATCTGTTCGCGCTCGACTCGAGCTGCGCCTTAATGGCGTCGTATTCGCCATCAGCAAGCCGACGATCACGGGCCGAGCTCCCACCAGGCTTTCGGATGTTTTTCAAGGGATTGGGCAGGCTCTCCAACCCCCACTCCTTCCTCGCCATCTCGAAAAGATGACTAACGAGCTGCAGTTCGAGTCGGATCGTGTTCTCCGCTTTTCCCTCCCCTCTGCGTCCGTCGCGATACTTGGCAAAATCCGCTCCTCTTAGCGAAGCAAGACTGCGATAAGCCAAGTCCGTCTTTAGCCAGCGCTGAATTCGGCCGTTTTCTTGGGTGGGATAGCGTTTGGCGGGGACAATCTCTCGACGATAACGCTCAAGCGCCTCTCTGAGTGTCGTACGCTCCGCTTCCGTACGGTCGGTATAGAGGCCGGCGTCCATGGACGACTCAACCTGCCGTGCCCATTGCTGGGCCTGCAGTTTAGTGTCGAAGGTTCGATAGGTCGGTTTATAGCCCTTCCGACGGACCTCCGCGCGCCAGTACGCGCCGCGCTGGGCGATGTAAGCCATTCCCGGTGCTCCATTCAAGCAATGTTTGAGGACATGCCTGGATGGTCTGATTCCGGCAGAATTCCGGCAAAGGCGAATTTCTGCTCAGCCAGAATGCAAAAAAGGCGTAGCGGTTGCCCGCTACGCCTTTCGCAAAACTGGTGGGTCGTGCGTGACTCGAACACGCGACCAACGGATTAAAAGTCCGCTGCTCTACCGACTGAGCTAACGACCCGGAAAAACTGAATCCGCGATTATAGGGATGGCCCCTAGGGGTGTCAAGCCGACGGGGCCGTCACCCCGCTCAGGCCATGCGCTCCAGCCGCCATATCTGATATTTGAAGGCCAGCACGGCACCGGCCAGGATCGCGGCGAAAACGATAAACGAGCCGACCGCCAGCGTCGATACGCCTGACAGCCCCTGCCCGATCGTGCAGCCCAGCGCGGTCACGCCGCCAGCCCCCATCAGCATGCCGCCGACCATGTGATTCGCCACGTCCTCCGCATTGCCAAACCCTTCCCAGCGAAACGTGCGCGATGCCAGCGCATAGGACGCGGCACCGGCAATCACGCCGATCACGCTGACGATGCCGATCGTCAGCACCTTGCTCTTATCGCTGAACATCATCAGCCAGTCCAGCGTGTAGGCATATGGTGCAACAAAGCTCAGGCTCTCCATGCGGCCGCTATTGGTCGCCGCGAACAGCTCTTCGAGGGTATTGGGGTCCTCGGCCACGTAGCCGACGTGGCCGGACACGTACCACATGCCGACGATGATCAGCCCCACGGCCAACCCGCCCAACAAGTTGTCGAACGTGCGGAAGCCCCTGCCCGCCAGCGCCCACAGGATCAGCGCCGCGCCGATGATGCCGCCAAGCGCCAGTTGCAGCGTGCCGCGCGCGATGCCGCTACCCTGCGCCACCAGCGACGGCAGGTCCTGCGTCGACGGCAGCGCCACCGCCACCGTGTCGACGGTGTTCACGCGCACCACGCCGAAGAGTCCCCGCAGCGTCATGTATGCCGACAGGCCTAGAAATACAAACACCACCAGCGACTTCAGATTGCCCGCACCGATGCGCACCAGCGTCTTGCTGCCGCAACCGGACGCCAGCACCATGCCGAAGCCGAACATCAGCCCACCCGCGGCAGCCGACAGCCAGCTCAGCTTTGCCGTCGTGTAGATCGTCTTGGTCGGATCGATCAGGCCAGCCCAGGCCAGCACGCCCGTGCCGATCATCGCCACGCCGATCGCCATGACCCACATGCGCATGCGGCTCCAGTCGCCAATATTCACAATGTCCGAGATGGCGCCCATCGTGCAGAAATGCGTGCGTTGCAGCACGGCGCCAAACAGGAAGGTCAGTACGAAGGTGCTCAACAGCACGGTGTGCGTGAGCGCAGGAATATCGATATCGGGCATGTCGGACCGGAGGTGGCTCTTGGATTTGTTGTTCTCTTGCGGGCGCTCCGCCGGCGCCCTCGTCTGTCTGCAATGTTGCGGTGTCAGGCAGCCTGGTAGCGGGTCGGGTCGGGTACGCCGGCGGCTTCGAAGCCGGCGCGGCGAATGCGGCAGGAGTCGCAGACACCGCAGGCCCGGCCCTCATCGTCGGCCTTGTAGCACGACACCGTCAGGCCGTAGTCCACACCCAGCTTCACGCCGGCGCGGATGATTTCCGCCTTGGTCATGTCGATGATCGGCGCGTGGACGCGGAAGCGGTCGCCCTCCACGCCCGCCTTGGTGGCCAGGTTGGCCAGCGACTCGTAGGCGGACACATACTCGGGACGGCAATCGGGATAGCCGGAATAGTCCACCGCATTGGCGCCGAAGAACAGATCGCGACCGCCGATGGCTTCGGCCCAGCCAAGTGCCAGCGACAGCATGATCGTGTTGCGAGCCGGCACATAGGTGATGGGGATGCCACTCGTCGCGCCGTCGGTCGGCACGTCCAGCGAATCATCGGTCAGGGCCGAGCCGCCGAAGCGGCGCAGGTCCAGGTCGATGATCTCGTGCCGCCTGGCGCCCAGCGCAGCGGCCACGTGCCTGGCGGCGTCGAGTTCGGACGAATGACGCTGGCCGTAGCGCATCGACAGCGCGTAGGTTTCGAACCCCGCCGCATTGGCCATGGCAAGGACGGTGGCGGAGTCGAGACCGCCGGAAAGCAGGACGATGGCGCGTTTGGTCATGATGATGTGAGGCGCAGGGGGGCCGCGTGAAAGAGGGTCGCCTGGGCGGCGAATCGCGTATTTTAGCGCGCCGGTCCGGGTGGCCGGAATCAGGCTGGGGTGATGGTGGAGATGGCGGTGGGCATCGACCGGGGGGACTGGATCGTCGGGGGATCGTCGGGGGATCGGCCGGGGATCGGCCAGACTGGCCGGATTGATCGGCCCCAGAAAGAAAAAACCCGCTTGCGCGGGTCTTTTCCTGACTCTCGTACTGCCAGTACTGCGATTACTTCAGGGTCTTCAGCCGGTTGCTCGCGGCCTGGGCCCCTTCCGTGCCCGGGTACTTGGCCACCACCGTCTCCAGCGTCTTCTTCGCCGCGGCCTTCTGGCCGGACTCGAGCTGGTTGTTGGCGATGGCGATCATGGCGTCAGGCACCTTCGGATGCGTCGGGTAAGCCTGGACCATGTTCTGCAGGACGTTTGTCGAGCCCTTGTAGTCGCGTTGCGCGTAGAGCGAATTGCCGAGCCAGAACTGCGCCAGCGGCAGGTACGGGCTTTGCGGGTACTTCTTCGCAAAGGACGAGAACGCACTGCCCGCGCCCTTGAAATCGCCCGACTGGAACTGCTTGAGCGCCGCGTCGTACTCAGGCTTCTCGGTCGCCTGGGCCACGCCCTCGCGACCATCCACGGTGACCTGCTGCGGCTCGAATTTCTTCAGGCGCGCGTCCAGGTCCGCGTAGTAGTCCTTCTGCTGCTTCTGCAGCGCGTCCACCGTGTTCTGCAGCACCTCGTTCTGACCGCGCAGCCGTGCCACCTCCTGTCGCAGACCTTCGAGCTGGTTCTGCATGTCGAGCTGGGTCCGGCTGTTCTGGTCGATACGCTGCGACGCCGTCGCCTGGAAACCGTTGAACTGGTCCCGCAGGGTGATCACCGCGCGGCGCGCCTCGTCGTCGTCAAAGACGCCGGCGTGTGCGGAAGTGGCCGCCAGCATGCCACCGCCGGAAACGGCAGCAAGCCACAGCAGGGTGGAAACGCGAGCATTCATGAAGGCTTATCCGTAGATCAGTAGGCGATATCGGCGCGACGGTTCTCGGCCCACGAGGCTTCGTCGTGACCGGTGGCCTTCGGCTTTTCCTTGCCCAGGCTCACGGCTTCCATTTGCGTCTCGGGCACGCCCAGCGACGAAAGCGAACGGCGCACGGCCTCGGCACGCTTCTGGCCCAGGGCCAGGTTGTACTCGCTCGTACCACGCTCATCGGTGTTGCCCTGGATCAGGATCTTGCGGCTCTTGTTGCCACCCAGGTATTGGGCGTGGGCTTGCAGCAAGCCTTGGTAGTCCGACTTGACGCTGTAGCTGTCGAAGTCGAAGTACACGCTGCGCTTGGCCAGCGGGCCGTTCGGATCGTTCAGCGGATCGCGCGAGACATCCACCGGTGCCACGTTGCGGGCATCCGCGCCCGGCGTGGTGCCGGCACCCGACTTGGCGGCGTCATCCAGCTTTACGCCGGAGCTGCAGGCACCCAGGGCGAGCAGTGCGGCGATGGCGAGCGATTTGGTCATCATTTTGGACATGGCGAGAGACTCCTCTTTTTCTACTGCATGAAAGGACCCCAGGACGGCTCGCGAACTTCGCCGGACTGGAGAGACAGAACCTGTTTCGTACGGCCGTCCGTGGAGACCGCCGCCAGCACTGCACGGCCGCCCACACGGGTGGCGTAGAGAATGTACTTGCCATTGGCGGCGAAGCTCGGGGCTTCGTCGTTGGACGTATCGGTGAGAGATGTCACATCACCATTGGACAGGTCCTGCAGCTGCAGCTTGAAGCCGCCCGTACGCGAGATGAAGGCCAGGTACTTGCCGTCCGGCGAGATGCGCGGACTGACGTTGTAGTTGCCCTTGAAGGTCACGCGTTGCGCCGCCCCGCCCTCTTCGCCCGAGACCGGCATGCGGTAGATCTGCGGCGCACCGCCGCGATCGCTGGTGAAATAGATGCTGCGGCCATCCGGCGAGAACTGCGGCTCTGTGTCGATCGCGCTGCTGCGCGACAGACGGCGCAGGCCGGAGCCATCCGCGTTGACCAGATAGACCTGCGTGTTGCCGTCGCGCGAGAGCGCCACCGCGATACGCTGGCCATCAGGCGACCACGACGGCGCGCTGTTGTTGCCCTTCTGGTTCGATACCAGCACGCGCTTGCCCGTGGCCAGGTCGTGCACGTAGATCACCGGCTTGCGGGCTTCGAACGAGACGTAGGCCACGCGGCGGCCATCCGGCGACCACGACGGCGAGATGATCGGCTCGTTGCTGGTCAGCGCTATCTGGGCGTTCTGGCCGTCCGAATCGGAAATCAGCAGCTGGTAGCGGCCGCCCACGCGGGACACGTAGGACAAGCGCGTGGCAAACACACCGCGCTCGCCCAGCAGCTTCTCGTAGATATAGTCGGCGATCTTGTGCGCGGTCACGCGCAGCTGGTTCTGCGAGACGTTGAACGCCAGACCGCCCAGGCTCTGGCCCTTGACCGTGTCGTACAGGCGGAAGCGGACTTCATACTGGCCGTTGCCGGAGGGGGTCACGCTGCCGGCGACGAATGCGTCGGCGCCGCGCGTCTTCCAGCTGCCGAGGTCCACCTGGGCGGACTCGGCCACCGTGGCACCGGCCGGATCGACGTTGCGGAAGCGGCCGCTGTTCTGGAGGTCGCTGCGGATAATGGCGGTCAGGTTCTGCGGGGCTTGTGCCTCGCCCTGGAAGTTGGCCGTGGCCACCGGGAACTGGTTCGAACCAACGCCGGTGATTTCCACGTTCAGTTGAGCGTGCGCGACGCCTGCTGACATCAGCGCCGCAGCCAGCCATGCCATCAGTGCGTGGCGGCTTTGCTCGCGGGTGGGGTGAGCGTTGTGCCGCCTCGCGGACAGCCAATTGGGGGCCCAAAGCTTTCGCATGCTGCTCCTCAGTCGATTTCAGAATTCATCGGTACGGCGGGCACAGCAAGAACGGCGAGACGGACGGCATGCGACTTGGCGCATACCCCGTTTGCGCACGTCTTGCACGCTGCCGGCCGCGTCAGGCAACCGTCAATGGTAGCAATCGGACTGGTGGCCCACGCTGAAGGTTGCATTATGTTGCAAATCATGACGTGTTCGACACTCAGTCCTTCGGACGGAACGTGATCGTGAAGCTCGACGGTGCCTTGCCGTCTTCATCGCGCGGCAGCGGGTCCGATCGCTGCACCGCACGCAGCACGGCGTTGTCCCAGTCGGAGTTGCCACTCGACTTGGTCACCCGCGCAGACAGCAACGATCCATCCGGCGCCAGCGACACGGACACCACCGCCGGCGGATTGCCTTCCACATCGCCGCCAAAAATGATGTTTGGCTTGACGCGTCGGCGCACGCGATCCGAGTACCCGGGCGACGCCTTGCCGCCCGACCCCGCGCCCGAGCCGGCCGCATTGCCCACGCCACCACCGCTCGCGGTGGCACCACCACCGGCCATGGCCTGCAGGCGCGCCAGCTCGCTCTTGCGCTGCGCGTTGGCCGCGGCCTCGCGCTTGGCCTTGGCATCCGCGTCGGCCTTGGCCTTGGCCTTCTGCTCGGCGTCGGCTTCAGCCTTGGCCTTCGCCTTTTGCTCGGCATCGGCGCGTGCCTTGGCATCCGCCTTGGCCTTGGCGTCAGCGGCTTCCTTGCGGTCGCGCTCGGCCTGTTCCTTGCGATCCTGTTCGGCCTTCTTCTTCGCGTCTTCCTTGCGCTGGGCGTCGAGCTGCTGCTGGCGCTGCTCTTCCTTGCGCTGGGCCTCGCGCTTTTCGGCGTCCTTCTTATCCTGTTCCTTGCGGGCGGCTTCCTGGCGCGCGGCCTCGCGCTCGGCGGCCTCCTCGGCCTGCTTGCGTTTCTGGCGTTCCAGCGCGATGTCCGCGTCTTCCTCGGACTTGCTGCGCACGGCGGGTTCGGGCGGCGCCGGGCGCGGCAGCACCACGGGCGGGGGCGGCGGCGCGGGCGCGACATCGGGAACCTCTTCCCACAACTCGGCCTCGGCCCCTACCGGCGTACTGCTCTGCCAGTGGACGCCGTAATACAGCACGATGCCCAGCAACAGGTGCATGAGCAGCGCCAACAGGAAGGACCGCGTCGTGCCGCGTTCCTTGACGGGCTGATACGGATAGGCGGCCACCTTCATGGCGCGCGATGGCCGTTGGCCTGGATGACGTGACGAAAGGCTGGCCACTTTGTCGCGACGCTTACTTTGATTTCACCATCAGGCCGACGCGCTTCACGCCATCGGACTTCAGGACGGACATCACGTCGAGCACGGCTTCATACTTGACGGCACGGTCGGCGGCAATCACGACAGGCTGGTCCGGGTTCTCGTTCTGGCGCTGATGCACGAACTCCAGCAGGCCGCGCTTGTCGAGCTTGCGCTCGAACGCGTTGCCGGCGTTGTCCTTGCCGCGCGCGGTCAGGGCGCCGTCTTCGTGCACGGTGACGATGACCGGCGGGGTCTTCTGCTGCGGCGTGGCGTTGGCCACCGACGGCAGGTCGACCACGGCCGGGTTCACAATGGGTGCCGCCACCATGAAGATGACGAGCAGCACGAGCATCACGTCGATATACGGAACGACGTTGATCTCGGCACTTGCCCGGCGGCGCGAGCCGCCTCGGCGCTGGATGGCTGCCATGGCTGGGGCTCCGGATACAGTGGTTTAGCGGGTCTGCCGTTGCAGGATGTTCAGGAATTCTTCCATGAAGCTTTCGAAGCGGATCGCCAGGCGATCGATCTCCGTCGCGTAACGGTTGTAGGCGATCACCGCGGGAATGGCGGCGAACAGGCCGATCGCCGTGGCAACGAGCGCTTCGGCAATACCGGGCGCCACGGATGCAAGCGTTGCCTGCTGCACATTCGAAAGACCGCGGAAGGCGTTCATGATCCCCCATACCGTGCCGAACAGGCCGATATACGGGCTGACCGAGCCGACCGAGGCCAGGAACGGCAGGTGCGATTCCAGCACGTCCATTTCGCGCTGATACGCGGCGCGCATGGCGCGGCGGGCGGCATCCAGCAGCGCGCCGGCATCGTTGCTGCGCTCGCGGGCCTTCAGGAATTCGCCCATGCCCGACTCGAAGATCCGTTCCAGCGCGCCAGTGTTGTGGCGATTGTTGACGGCACTGTTATAGAGCGCCTGCAGGTCGCCGCCAGCCCAGAAGTCGCGCTCGAACCCTTCCGTCTGGGTGCGTGCCGAACGCAGTGCCAGGTGCTTGCGGAAAATGTAGGTCCACGAGAAGAGGGACATCACCAGCAGCAGTGCCATGACGGCCTGTGCCAGCAGGCTGGCGTGGAGCACCAGCGAAATGATCGACAGGTCTTGCGTGACAGTCACTGGATTCATCGAGCGTTCTTGATGGTTGCGAGGACAGGGGCAGGAATCGGGGCCGGGCGAAACGTGCTTTTATCAACACATCCAACCCGGATAATGCCGCTGGCCAGTTGGAGGTCACCTCGCCACGCTTCTTGGGCGAATTGGACCGAAGCCGGCCCGACCCGTTCAATATGCGTACGGATCTCCAGCTGGTCATCCAGCCGGGCGGGCGCATTGTATTCCACGGCGGTACTGCGTACGACGAAGACCACACCGGACAGATCGGCGAGGGCTTGCTGTTCGATCCCGAGCGAGCGCAGCCATTCGGTGCGCGCCCGTTCGAAGAATTTGAGGTAGTTGGCGTAAAACACCACACCGCCTGCATCGGTGTCTTCCCAGTACACCCGCAGCGGCCAGACAAAGTTCGGCATGGGCGGCATTGTAGCGGAGCACGATGCCCGAACGGAGGTAAACCCGCAGGAGACTTTGCAACAGCAAGTTGCGAGCCAGGCCCCGCGCGGCTTTGCGGGAGGCGGGCTGGCCGGTGCACCGTCTTGCGGCAAGGCGCCGGCTCGCGTAAACTCTGCCGCAACCATTCCACCTTGCGCGACTGGCGAAGTCAGTGGGTACTACCACGAGGAAGCGCAAGTTCTTTGGGCGTGAAGCACAAGCGCCTGCCGCTCGCCTGGGCAGCGAATGGGAAGCAGGGTGCGCCCTGCACTGGATGGACGCTAACCACGTCCCCGGTGCTGGACGCCGATGCCTTCCCCGCGCGCCCTACCCGCGAAGTATCCCAAAAGTACCGATAGCGCCTGATCCGACACCCGGTCTTTCCATCGGTATCTCTTTTTACAGACGAGTCACGCCATGTTTGAACGCAGCCGTTTCACGATCGACCAGATCGATCCCGAAGTCTTTGCCGCGATCCAGAAGGAAAACCAGCGCCAGGAAGACCACATAGAGCTGATTGCTTCCGAGAACTACACCTCGCCGGCCGTGATGGCCGCCCAGGGTTCCCAACTGACCAACAAGTACGCCGAGGGCTATCCCGGCAAGCGCTACTACGGTGGCTGCGAGTACGTGGACGTGGTGGAACAGCTGGCCATCGACCGCGTGAAGCAACTGTTCGGCGCCGAAGCCGCCAACGTGCAGCCCAACTCGGGTTCGCAGGCCAACCAGGGCGTGTTCTTCGCCATGCTCAAGCCGGGCGACACCATCATGGGCATGAGCCTGGCCGAAGGCGGTCACCTGACCCACGGCATGGCGCTGAACATGAGCGGCAAGTGGTTCAACGTGGTGAGCTACGGCCTGAACGCCCAGGAAGACATCGATTACGACGCCCTGGAAAAGCTGGCCCAGGAAAAGAAGCCGAAGCTGATCATCGCCGGCGCCTCGGCCTTCTCCCTGCGCATCGACTTTGAACGCATCGCCAAGGTGGCCAAGGCCATCGGCGCCTACTTCATGGTGGACATGGCCCACTACGCGGGCCTGATCGCCGCCGGCGTCTACCCGAACCCGGTGCCGCACGCCGACTTCGTGACCACCACCACCCACAAGAGCCTGCGCGGCCCGCGTGGTGGCGTGATCCTGATGAAGGCGGAGCACGAGAAGGCCATCAACTCGGCCATCTTCCCGGGCATCCAGGGCGGTCCGCTGATGCACGTCATCGCCGGCAAGGCCGTGGCCTTCAAGGAAGCGCTCACGCCCGAGTTCAAGGCTTACCAGCAGCAAGTGGTGAAGAACGCCGCCGTGCTGGCGGAAACCCTGATCGCCCGCGGCCTGCGCATCGTGTCCGGCAAGACGGAAAGCCACGTGATGCTGGTGGACCTGCGCGCCAAGAAGATCACCGGCAAGGAAGCCGAGAAGATCCTGGGCGATGCGCATATCACCGTCAACAAGAACGCCATCCCGAACGATCCGGAAAAGCCGTTCGTGACCTCGGGCATCCGCCTGGGCTCGCCGGCCATGACCACCCGTGGCTTCAAGGAAGAAGAAGCACGCCAGGTGGCCAACCTGATCGCCGACGTGCTGGACAACCCGCACGACGAAGCCAACATCGCCGCGGTGCGCGAGCAGGTCTCCGCCCTGACCCGCCGCTTCCCGGTCTACGGCTGAGCGGCACGACGGGCAGTCGACATCGGCGGCTGCCTGTATATATAGTGCGTGCAGTGCGCGCCAAAAACGGCGCCGCTCCGGCGGCGCCGTTTAACCTGCCGCAAGGTCGCAACAGAAGTAAAAGATGGACAATGCGGCCCGGCTCAATTCATCAGGTGGTCCGGCATGAAATGCCCCTTCTGCGGTCATTCCAATACCCAGGTCCTTGACAGTCGCGTCTCGGAAGACGGCGACACCGTGCGCCGCCGCCGGCGTTGCGAGGCCTGCGACCGCCGCTTCACCACCTACGAGCGCATCGAGCTCTTCTTCCCCGCCATCGTCAAGAAAAACGGCTCGCGCGTGGACTACACCCGCGCCAAGCTGAAGGACTCCATGCGACTGGCCCTGCGCAAGCGGCCGGTGTCGGCCGAGGCCATCGACCAATCCATTACCCGCATCGAAGAAAAACTGCTGGCGCTGGGCGAGAAGGAAATCCCCAGCAGCCAGGTGGGCGAGCTGGTCATGCGCGAACTGCGCAAACTCGACAAAATTGCCTATATTCGCTTTGCTTCCGTTTATCGCAGTTTTGAAGATGTGTCTGAATTTCGCGACGTGCTCGACGAGTTTTCGCCCCCTACCCCACGAAAGGGGTAGCTACTTCACAAAAAAAGCTGTCTAATCTGCACTGACCTCCTTCGGGTATGGAGGCCAGTTGGCGAGCGCGCGAACCGCGGAACCGACCCCGACAGAGGGCCGGGACGCATAAATCTCCGGCGCGCCGTCCGTAAAAAAGCAAAAAATCAGTTCGATTTTTGGACGGGAGTCACAAATGGGTCAGTCACGCTGCCGGAGGGCGGCCGGCTTTACCATGCTCGAAGCATTGGTAGCAATCGTCGTGCTCGCCTTCGGCGTGCTCGGCGTGGCCAACCTCCTGATCAAGTCATTCCGCTTCGCCCAACAATCCTCGTACGACATCGTTGCAATGCAACTCGCCAATGACATGGCTGAGCGCATGCGGTCGAACGGCAATCTGACGGATTCGGGCACATTCAATGCAATCGATACCCAGAACGGCGCACCGGTAGTCACGGGCCCCGGCAATCTCTACAACGGCGCCTGTACGGGCGGGGCCGCAACCTGTGCGCCCCTTGCCGCAAACTTCGAACTCGCCGAATGGACGCAGCGTGTCCAGAGCAGCCTGCCGGGCGGGCGCGCCATCATCTGCCGCGACGCCACCACTTACGGCCTGACGACTGGCTACCAATGGGCATGTAACGCGGCAACCGGCGGAACGAACTCCACCACCGACACCCCGCTCGTCATCAAGATCGGCTGGGTCTCGCGTTTCACGGACCGCCAGGGAACGGACATCGCTACCGGCACCACCATGACCGATTCGGTGGGCGCCAATGGAACAGCGACGCCGCAAATGGTTGTTGTCGTCCTGCCGGGAGTCAAGAGCTGATGCCGCGCAAAAATAACTCCCGTGTCACGGGCCGCAGCGGCGGCTATACGCTCGTCGAACTGATGGTGACGCTCGTTATCACGATGCTGATCCTGATCGCCGGCTTGTCCTTCTATCTGATGAGTCGCAACAGTTACGTGACGATCGATGACAACGCCAACCTCGAAGAGCGAGGCAACTTCGCGTTGTCCGTCCTCACTCGCCTGGCTCGCCAGACAGCGTACGTGCCGCAAGGTCCAGATGGTAGTGGCGCTCCGATGTCGGTCAGCGCACAGATGATCAATGGCCTGGATAGCTGCTCCACACCCAACGACAGCGAAACGCTGGCTTGCGGCCCGGGCGCTGCCATCAACAGCAGCGACACGCTGATGATCCGCTACTACGGCGTCAGCTCGGCAGCCGATCCAAATCTGCCGGACGGCTCTGTCGTGGATTGCTCTGGCCTGGGCGTGGCGGGCACTAACGACCCCGACCAGGCCGACACCAAGCGCGGGTTATCGATACTCTTCGTCGCCAATGGCGCTAACGGCAAGCCATCGCTGATGTGCAAGTACCGCGTGCGTGTCGCAGGCAAGGAAACCGACAGCACGTTCGTGACCCAGGAACTCGTGCCCGGCGTGGAGACGATGCAGGTGCTCTACGGCGTAACCACTCCTGGCGATGAGGTGCCATACAAATACTTGCCCGCGGCAAGCGTGGCCGCCACCGACTGGCGCAACGTGGTGACCGCGAAAATCGCGCTGGTCATCCGCGCGGATAACGCCAGTGCGGATGCCGGCGGCCCGGCAACGTTCCAGCTCTTCGGCCCGCTATACACCGGCGCGAATGCCACATACACGCCGGCAACCGATATACAAGCCGCCCGCAAGCTGTATTTCGCAACCGTCCAGATTCGCAACTATCAGTCTTGCCTTGCCGAGGATCCGTCATGCATTTGACCATCCGCCATGCCAAGTTTGTCCGTCGCGCCAACGCACAAGGCGTGGCGCTCATCACCGCCGTGATCATGCTGCTGGTCATCACGTTGCTGGCGTTGGGCGGCGCGCGCATCGCGCTGGACACCAAGCGATCCACCCGCAACCAGCGCGACTTTGAAATCGCCTATCAGGCAGCGGAAGCCGCGTTGCGCGATGCCGAGATGGACATCCAGAATGCCGTTGGGCCGAACAGCCGCTCCACCAAATTCTCGCCATCGTCACCGGAGGGGTTCCTCCCCGGCGGCTGCAATACCGGCACCAACCTTGGCCTGTGCGACACCTTCGCCACAACGGGCGAACCTATCTGGAACACGGTCGACTGGACCGCGACAGTGGGCAACACCACGGTCGAGTACGGCACCTTCACGGGGCGCAGCTTTCCCACCGGTTCCGGTCTGACGCCGGGCCGCAAGCCGCGCTATCTGATTGAGCTACTGCGGGAAACGTCGTCCGGCGGACTGGCCAGCGACCCGACTGCCACGAGATACATGTACCGGATTACTGCAGTGGGGTTCGGCCCGAACGACACCACGCGCGCGATGGTGCAGTCAACCTACCGCAAGTCCGACCTCTAATTCCATTCCCACGACGGGTCACCCCAAACGCAACGGGACAGAATTCATGAAGATCATTCAACGTCTGGCGCCAGTGTGCGCCATGCTGTGGAGCGTGATGCTGGCCGCCGCGCCGGCCAGCGTACCGACCGTATCCATCTCGTCGACGCCGCTTTACGGCCAGTCTCAGAACATCCACCCGAACCTGATGCTGACCCTGTCCGTGGAATTTCCCACGACCGGTGCGGCCTATCGCGGGGCCTACGACAAGAGCGCCGCGTACCTGGGTTACTTCAACAACACGAAGTGCTACACATACGACGCGACAAACGGTTACTTCAAGATCTCTGGCAACGCCACCAGCGACACGCACGAATGCTCGGGCGACTTCAGCGGCAACTTCATGAACTGGGCGGCCTCGTCGGCAATTGACGAACTTCGCCTGGCCATGACGGGCGGTGACCGTGTGATCGACACCCGCACGCAGACCGTGCTCCAGCGCGCGTTGTTGCAAGGGGACTTCTTCAAGAGCGGCAGCTATTTCCCGCTCAAGAGCATCAACGGGGGCGGTACGAACAGCGCGCCCAGCAAGGTGACGCCATTCAACTACTCCACCCTGTACATGGCATCTTGCGGCAATCACATCTTCTTCTCGGATGCCGACGGCACGGCGACATGCGCCAGCCTGGGCAAGTACGCAGATGTCACCAAGAACGGCGCCGTCACCGAGCGCCGCGGTTTCCGTGTCCAGGTCCAGGTCTGCGACAGCAACGAAGCCACCACGCGCACCGACCTCTGCTACAGCTATGACGGCACCAACTACAAGCCCGTCGGCGAAATGCAGCGCAACGCGGACCGCGTGCGCTTTGCGGCTTTCGGCTACCTGAACGACGGCACCAAAGACACCTCCAAGCCGCAGAACGAACGCTACGGTGGCGTGCTGCGCGCGCCGATGAAGTATGTGGGCGACAACGCAGTCAACACGTCGCTGAACACGATCACGAACCCCGCGAAGGAATGGGATACGTATGGCGTGCTGCTGCAGAATCCGCTGAACATCACGACAAACAGCAACAGTGGCGTCATCAATTACCTGAACAAGTTCGGCCGCACGATGGTCACGAACCTGGGTCAGCCGACGGACAATCCGCTGGGCGCCTACAAGACCTTCGACCCCTTGGGCGAGCTGTATTACGAAAGCATCCGCTACCTGCAGTTCCACCCGAACGGCCCGACACCGGAGGCGATCAACAACCTGACCACCGCATACGCTGACAATTTCCCCGTGTACACCACGTGGGATACCGATCCGATGCTCAATAGCTGCCAGCGCAACTATGTCCTGACGATCGGCGACATCAACACCCACCAGGACCACTACATCCCCGGCAATTCGATTGCCAATCAGGGCGATCCGGCGCGCCCCAAGGACACGTGGAGCAACTTCGACGTGGTGGACTGGACCAACAGGGTTGGCGCGTTGGAAACGAATACGCCCGCGGCCGGCAACTCGAATCCGCTCGGCTCGGCATTTACCAGCCTGGGCACGAAGAACCACCCAACCTCCTCGAACTCGACGTACTACATGGCTGGCGTGGCCTACTGGGCCCATACCTCGGCGTTCCGCCCGACAATGCCTGAAGCGCGTGTCACGACGTTCGGCATCGACGTGAACGAAAACGGCAATGGCACGGTGGGCGATACGCAGAAGCAGAGCCAGATCTTCCTGGCCGCCAAGTACGGCGGCTTCAAGGAGGAAACCACCGACGGCGGCAACAAGGATGGCAACCCCTTCAAGACGCTGGGGACCGGCGGTACGGTGGTCACAAACAATACGGAGTGGGAAGCAGCACCGACAGGCTCGGGCATCCCCTCCAACTGGTTCCTGGCCAGCCAGCCGGCAAAGATGATTAGTGCGATCAAGCAGATCTTCACGCAGATCACCAGCTCGGCCGGGACGCTTTCCGGTGTGGCGCTGAGCAGCAGCCGGATCATCCAGAACGAATATGTCTACACGCCCGGCTTTGACCAGCAATGGAACGGCAAGCTGACCGCGTATCCGCTGGTCAAGGCATCCGACGGCACTGTATCCATCTCTTCCACGCAAGTGTGGGAAGCGAGTTCTCGCCTGGCCAGCAAGACCTTCTCCACGCGCTCGATTTTCACCACCAGCAGTACGACCAACACGGGGGCGGCTTTTGCCTGGTCTAACCTCGGCAAGGCTCAGCAGGACGCCCTGAACCTCAACCCGGGTACCGGCACCAGCGACGGCCGTGGCCAGCAGCGCGTGGACTACCTGCGCGGCGACCGCAGCCAGGAAGGGGACGCCCTGGGTAATGGCGGCATCTTCCGTGCCCGCAAGACGGTATTCGGCGACATCATCAATTCCGGCCCGGCGTACGTGGGCGCTCCGTCCACCTCGCGCTACGGCACCGGTTACTCGAATTTCCTGTCGACCTACGTCACCCGGACGCCGATGGTCTACGTCGGCGCCAACGATGGCATGCTGCACGGATTCAACGCCACTACGGGCGATGAAGTGTTCGCCTATGTGCCGAATGCCGTGATGGGGAACCTGAACCAGCTGACCTCGCCCACGTATGTCCACCGCGCCTACGTGGATGCCACGCCAGTCATTTCCGAAGCGCAGATCGGCGGCACCTGGAAGTCGGTGTTGACTGGGGGTTTCGGCGGTGGCGCCCAGGGTGTCTACGCGCTGGATGTCACCGACCCGACCGGCAGCCGCAGCGGATCCGCTTTTGGCGCGTCCAACGTGATCTGGGAATTCACCGACAAGGACGACGCCGACATGGGCAACGTCATGGGCACGCCGGTGATCGCCAAGCTGCAGACCGGGACCGACAGCAGCAACCTGCCCGTCTACAAGTGGTTCGTGATTGTCGGCAATGGCCTGAACTCCAACCAGGCAGACGGCGCAGCCAACGATCGCGCGCCGGGTGTGCTGTTCATCCTGTCGCTGGACAAGGCACCGGGCACGGGCTGGTCGCTGAACGGCAACTACTGGAAGATCGTCACGCCCTCCCCTTCCGCCACGCCGCCGTACACATCGGCCAACGGCCTGAGCACGCCGGCGATGATTAGCGCGACGAACGGCAGTGCCACGGCCCTGTACGCGGGAGATCTTCAGGGCAACCTCTGGAAGTTCGTGGTGTCCGGCCTGCCCTCCACCTGGAACGGCAATACCAACGGCGCTCTGCCCGTCTACGGCGGCACGCCGGGCCGGCCGCTGTTCGTGGCGACCTCGACCAGTGGCGTGCGCCAGCCGATCACCATGCAGCCGCAGGTAGTCTACGCACCGGGCGGATACATGGTGCTCTTCGGGACCGGCAAGTACTACGAACTGGCGGATACCAACACCAACGCGACGCAATCCAACTCGTTCTATGGCATTTACGATAGCAACGGCACCAATTTCGTCAGCAACCGCAGCCAGTTGAATCAGTTGACGCTGACCTCCACCGACAACGGCAAGTCGATCGCGTTCAGCGGCAGCACGGCGGCACCTGGTTATGTCGCCCCGCGCAAGCCGGGCTGGGTCATTGACTTCCTCGACCCAACCGAGCGCCAGATCACGGCGGCCGTGGTATCGGGCGGCCTGGTGTATTTCAACTCGATCTACACCGCGACCGGCACCTGCGGTACGGCGGGCGGCAGCCGCAGCTACGCGCTGAACACGCTGACCGGCATGCCCACCACTGGCGTTTCCGGCTACCTCTCGTCGATCGGCCTGCTGGGAGCACCGTCGATCATCATCACCAACGTTGTGGTGGGAGATCGGGGCTCCATCGGCGGCTTGCCACAGACGACGACGACCCAGGTGATCGGCTTCGGCACGTCGGGCGCAGCCACGACGTCGCCCTCGACAATGTCGAAGTCGCGCCCGGGCCGGCTGACCTGGCGCGAAGTCCGCAACTTCAAGATACCCAACTGATCCGCAGAGGACTGCCATGACACCACGCTTATCCAATCGTCATCGCGGCTTCACACTTGCCGAGATGATGGTCACGGTTGCCATCATCGGCATCCTGAGCGCCTTCGCGTACCCGTCCTATCAGGAATTCATCCTGAAAGGACGGCGCACCGAGGCCAAGGCATCGCTGATGGAGAACATGCAACTGTTCGAGCGCCATTACTCGCAAGTCAACACGTATTTTTCCGCTGGCACGACCACGGTCTGGAACGGCTACAAGCCATACTCCGGCGACAACGCCACCAGCGGCAAATACACGATCCGGGCGGTCGATTGCGGCAATACGGGTCAATGTATCGAACTGCAGGCGGCGCCAAAGAGCGCGGACGCCACCTGCGGCACGCTGGTCTATCGCAGCACGGGTGAGAAGCTCGCGATCATCAGCGGCACCACGCCGACAACCGTCCCTAACTGCTGGTGATCATCATGCGTGCAAATCAACCCACGACCCTGCGTCCGCGCGGCTTCACGCTGCTGGAGCTGATCACCACGATGGCAGTCGGCGTCGTGCTGGTAGGTTTTGCCGTGCCCAGCATGGCGAATTTCATGCGTAATCATCGCGCGCTGACCGTCGCGGACAGCTTCAGCACGGCCGTCACCAAGGCCCGGTCGATTGCGGCCGCCACCAACAGCTATGTCACCGTGGCGCCGATGGATGGCAGCAATTGGAGCAGCGGCTGGAGAGTCTTCTCCGAGGGCGCAACGCCCAATGGCACTTATGAGAACACCGAGAAGCTGATCGGCGTGTACGAAAAGTTGCCGACAGACGTCATCATCACGGACGTCAGTACTCCCGCGGGCCTGAACTACATTTCCTTCTCTCCGGTCGGCTATTCGCAGAACGCAGACAAGGCACAGATGTCCATGACGGCCGGCTTCCAGATCGGCACCTCCAGACGCGTCGTGGAAGTCAGCTTGTTGGGTCGCTCGCGCGTGTGCAATCCCGACGTGGACACAACTACCTGCGCCATGCCTTGATGCTCGCATGCCGGCTGAGGGCGCGGCTGAGCCGTCATGCCATCTGCCGCTAGCGCGAAAGCACGCGGTCCGCTCCACCTCAGAAACAAACTGATTCACCGCCTCCACACCCGGACAAGTTTTAGCGCCTGATACGCGGCTATCGTGGTCATCCGTTCCCTCAGAACCGATGCGCCATGCCCACAACGCCGCTGCGTCCTCCTCTCCCCTGCCTCTCTCCATGCCGAAGCCGGAACCGCCTCCGGCCAGTCGCCGGTGAATTCGGTTACGTCCTGTTCGAATCCTTGCTGTGCGTGGCCCTTGTCGGGCTTGGCGCGCTGCCACTCGCGATGCTCGGTCCGGCCTGGCTACGTTGGGTTGGCGAGCAGGAAAGCCTGACTCTCGCGACACGACTGGCGGCGGAGCGAGCTGAGACAGCGTCCGACTCATCGCCAATGGTGAACGGCGATGGGCAGCATGCCCGCCTTTGCGATGCGGTGGATGCCGCCTCCGGAGAACATCCGCCACACTGCGCGCCGGGCGCGCGCATCGCACTCGCCGGGCCAATCCGCAGTACGACACAGAGGGCCCCGGGCATGTCCCTCGCCACGGCATACATCGCGCTGTGGGTGAAGCCATGAGGACCAGGACTCGCGCGTGCGGCTTTACGCTGACCGGCATGATGGTCGGCATGGCGCTCGCCATCGTGGCATCGCTGGCGGCCGGCGCTTGTTTCCTCGTCGTCCGGAATGCCTACGCAGCGGTCGCGGACAGCATCCTGATGGAAGAGCGTGGACATCGCGCGCTGGATGTCATTGCGCAATTGGTGCGTCAGGCTGGCTGGATCCCCGCACAGCTTTCGCTGGCATCCGGGCATCCCCCGCCGACGCCCCCTGTTGAGGGGCACGATGACTGCGGGCAGCCCGCCATTGCCACCCTCCCCGCCTGCGGTCGCGCAGGCGTGAATCGCAGCGACGCACTGCTTGTCCGCTTTTCAGGCAGCGGCGCAGCGCACGATCCGACGCTGGCTGACGGCACCACGACCGACTGCAGCGGCTATGCATTGCCGGCCAGAGCGGCTGAGGCGACCGAGCATGGTGACGCGCCGATGCCTCACCATGCCGCAACCAACCTGCTATATGTCGGCATGGGCAGCGACGGCGTACCGCAACTGCTGTGCCGCTATCCGCGCCGGCAGGGCGGCCATGTGCAAGCCACAACCTACACATCCGGAACGCTGATCAGGGGCATCGAGACGCTGCAATTCCGCTATGGCATCGACGCCGATGGTGACGGCAAGGTCGATACGTTCTTGCGCGCCAGCCACTTCGCTGCTCACCGTCACGCAGACTGGCACCGGGTTCGGACCATACAGGTTGCGCTGGTCGTACTGGGAGAGCGACCGACCCAGTTGCGCGATTCGCCCAGGTCACTACGCCTTCTTCCGGGGCTGAACGACGGCGACAACGACCACGATCAGACTTTCTTGCCAACCACACGGCCCGAACTGCGCAGACGCGTATTTGCCACCACCGTGCGGTTGCGTAATCCATCGCCTTGCCGGGAGGCGGTATGTTGAACACTCGATCGAACTCTCGTTCGTCCGGCGCCGCAATGCTGGCGACGGTTGCCACCATCCTGTTGCTCACCGGCAGCGTCTGCGTGGCGGCGATGCATTTCCTGTTCGCGGGGCGCCAGCTGGCCAGTCAGCAACTGGATCGGGAAATCGCCTTTCGCGCTGCGGACGTCGCGCTGCACGACGCGGAAACCGACCTGATCGCCGCAACGGTCGCCCATGGTGACCGGTTTGCAACCTGGCCGGCTCCCGGCGAATGCGGCGTCGGTGCACAGCGCGGCATCTGTCGAAGCAACGCCAGTGCCCCGGTATGGCAACCGTGGCTTGAGGGCGCACACCTTGATGCGGTTCCGGCCATCGTGTCGGGTACGTTCACGGGCGCACGCATGCCTGTGTTCACCGGCGCGGTCGCCGGCGCGTCGACGCCTCCGCGCTATGTGATCGAAGTCGTCGACAAACAGGTAACCGCAATCCCGGATGCCGCAGCGTGGCCGCGCTTTCGTATCACCGCGCTCGGTGTCGGTCGCGACCCCGATGTGCGCACACTGCTGCAGACGGAGTTCCAGCCATGAGACACATCAAGCGGGCATCGCTCCCGGCAGCCTTCATGGTGTGCTTCGGCATATTGGCCACCGCTCAAGCGGCGTCTGGCCAATTGCCGCTTGGTTATCGGGTCACCTCAGGCACTTACCCATGGACCGGGCGACTCCATGCATTCGGTTTCCGTACCGCAGCGTTCCACAACCAGCGTGCCGTGCTGGACTTGTGGGAAGCAGGAGCGCTCCTCGACCGGCGCGATCCCGGCACGCGCCGGCTGTACCTGGGCGGCGCGAGTCTGTCGGCGTTGCAATGGCCAAGTCTGGATGACGATGCACGCGAGAAGCTCGATATGGATGGGCGCGGTAAGGCTCGTCTGGCCTGGTTGCGCGGGGCCCAGTCCGACCCCACGATGCGCCCGCGCGATACCCGTATGGCCGGCGGCAGCGGCGCGCGCGTTCGCGTCGTCGCCCCTCCGGCCTGGCTACCGATGCAGCCCGGCCATACGGGCTTCCGCAACCGGCATGCGACGCGTCCGACGATGGTGTGGCTCGGCACACGCGATGGCATTGTGCATGGCTTCGATGCCGTCACCGGACACGAATTCGCGGGATACCTGCCTCGCGCCTTGCTAGCAAAGGCGGCAGCATTCTCCGCCCCCGGCACACCGGTTCCTGCTCCCCCGTGCCCGTGGCCGGACAGTGTGGATGCGGACATCAACGGCCAATGGCGCACGCTCCTGCTGTGTGGCATTCCGTCGCCCGCCAAGAGCGGCGGGAAAGACGACGGCAAGCGTGACGATAACCCCCGGAATGAAGACAAGCATGCCGCGCTCTTTGTGCTCGACGTGTCGGAACCCGATGCCATATCGCCGATTGGCCTGATATGGGAAGTCGCCGCCAGTGACGCACTGCCGCTCACCGGCAGCGGTCCGCTGCGCGCCGCCATGTGGATCGAGCATGGCGTCCGGCGCTGGGCGGCGGTGGCCGTGCTCGCGCCCGCTGACTCCGGCACCCCGGCGGGGCTCGCCTTGTTGCCGCTGGATCGCCCTGCTTCCGCGTGGGCGCCATCTGGCAATGTCCGTCGGATGTGGCTGCCCGACACCGGCTGCGGCGCGGGGACGGCCTCGGCCCGATTGCTGGCGGCCACTGTCCACAGCGATGGCAGTGGCGAAGCCCGCGCCGCATATGCCTCTGACAACACCGGCCGACTCTGGCGATTTGCACTCGGCGCATCGCAGAGCGACCCTTCGACTCCCCGTGCGACGTGCCTCTATCGGCAACGTTCGGCGACGGGCGCGGGCGACGAACCTCCGATCGTTGTCGTCACGGCCTCAGGGCCACTGGTGGTGTATGGCTCCGGCGGCGAGCTGTCCGCGATTCCGGATCAGCAGTCGGCCTCCGGCGCGCCGCGCCAGATTGACGCGCTGCTGGCTGGAGAAGGGGTTGTTCTGCGCGGGCCCGCACGTCGTGCTTCCGCCGATGAATCCGGTTGGACGCTGGGCTTGCCTCACCCCGACGAGCAAGTCGCCGAATTGCAGATGGCTAGTCCCGTCCACCTCGCGTTCACCACACGCACGCCGGACGGCCGCGCCCGAAGCTATCTGATCGATGCCACCACCGGGGAATCCGTCATCGTCGCCGCGCAGGACGGCTCACCTTCGCATGCGATCACTGGTCTGCCGTTCGACCATGGTCAGGGAATGCCTGTCGTCACGCTGTCGCGTGTCTCGCAAGGACCGGACACATCACCCGGCGTCGGGCGACTCGATATCTACGAGGTCTCTGTCTGGCGACTCGATGGCGACAGCTCGCATCTCCTTCAGCAGGCACGCATGACCCGCCGACGCGGACGTCTTGGCTGGCGCGAACTGATCCGGACACCGCTGTGATGCATCGCATTCATTGTCCGACCCGTCGTCGGCCCCGTTGCCCGACTCATTGTCCAGATTACGTCCTGGGTTATCTCGGCCCAGCCTGCGGCTTCAGCCTGATTGAATTGATGGTGTCACTCGCCATTGCCGCCGTGCTGACGCTGGCTGCCCTGCCAGCGTGGCAGCAGCACCTGCAGCGCGGGTCGCGCATGCAGGCACGAGCGGAACTCGTCGCGACGATGCTGGCGCTGGAACAACATGCGTTGGCTGCGTTGACATTCGCCAGCGCGTCAGACAATTCGACGCCTGCCGGACACTGGCCCAGGCCCGTTCCGCCGCCTCCAGCTACGCCGCGCCACTGGCTGACGGCCACCAGTTGCGCAGGGGTGGAACTTTCCCGATGCGTGGAGGTTCGCGCGACGCCGGTTTCGCCCGACCTGCGCTGCGGCTCGCTGGTGCTGCGCAGTAACGGCGAGTGGCTTTCCCTGCCCGCCAGTGGTGGTGAGCCCGTTCATCTGCCCCCGGAGTGCTGAAATGACGGCACAAGCTGACACATTCCCTCGTGGCATTGCGCTCCCGGAGTTGCTGGTGGCGCTTGCCGTGGCTGCCATCCTGACCGGCACGGCATGGCCGTTGTTGCGCGATGCCCTGGCGGTCTATACGGTTTCCCATGCTGCGGACCGGCTGGCCGGCTCCCTGGCACTGGCGCGCACCACCGCCGCCAGCCGGCGCGTGGAAGTCCTGTTGCAGCCGCCCACCGGGGCCGAGAGCTTCGACCGCGGCTGGCAGCTCGTCGAGGCGCCCGGACCATCCGCACCCGGTGATCTCGCGGCGCCCCCATTCGCTGTCGTCACCCTGGACCAACCCTGCCTGCATATCAGCCTGCGCGGCACCGGGGGGGCCGCAGGCCCGCCGACGCTCAGACTGACAGCTGTGGGATACTCTCGCTCTGAACAGGGCGGGTTTTTCGCTGCCACGTTCCAGGTGCGCTGCCACGGTGCGCAGCGGCAAGTCAGGCTTGGCGCCCAGGGGCGCATCCGGATTTGCCGCCCCGGCACCGATGTCGACTGCGACTGACCGCACCCCCCTCACCTTACGGCCCAAATCGCCACGCCCATGTTTTCCGACGCCGATCACACTGCCATGGAACAGGCCCTCGCGCTCGCCGCGCGTGGCATGTTCACGACCACGCCCAACCCACGCGTTGGCTGCGTGCTCATGAAGGACGGACAGGTGATCGGCCAGGGCTACACGCAACCCGCCGGACAGGATCACGCCGAGATCCAGGCGATGAAGGACGCCATTGCGCGCGGGCATGATCCCGCCGGCGCCACGGCCTACGTCACGCTGGAACCCTGCAGCCACTTCGGCCGTACGCCGCCCTGTGCCGATGCGCTGGCGCGCGCCGGCATTGCCCGCGTCGTGGCGGCCATGGAAGATCCCAATCCGTCAGTATCCGGCCGGGGTCTGCAACGCCTGCGCGATGCGGGCATCGACGTGCGCTGTGGCCTGCTGGAAAAAGAGGCGCGCGACCTGAACATCGGCTTCGTCTCGCGCATGACCCGCGGCCTGCCGTGGGTTCGGGTGAAAGTGGCCGCGTCCCTTGACGGCGGCACCGCGCTGCACGACGGCACCAGCCAGTGGATCACTGGCCAGGCTGCCCGCGACGATGGCCATGCCTGGCGCGCACGGGCCTGCGCCATCCTGACCGGCATCGGCACCGTGCGCGACGACAATCCGGCACTCACGGTGCGTGCCATTCCCACACCCCGCCAGCCGCAGCGCGTGCTGGTGGACTCCCGGCTGGAAGTCCCTCTCGATGCCCAGATCCTGCATCGGGACACCGGCGACTTCGCCAAACCCGTACTGGTGTTCGGCGCGGTCGAGGACAAGGCCCGCCAGCGCGCGCTCGAAGCACGCGGCGTCGAGGTCGTGATCCTGCCCAACCCGCACGGCAAGGTGGAATTGCGCCGTATGCTGGAGGAACTGGGCAAGCGCGGCATCAACGAACTGCATGTGGAAGCCGGCTTCAAGCTCAACGGCTCCCTGATCCGCGAAGGCTGTGCGGACGAGTTGCTGATCTACCTGGCACCGAGGCTGCTCGGCGATGCGCAAGGCATGTTCAACCTGCCGCCGCTCGCCAGACTCGAGGACGCGGCGACATTTCATTGGCACGAGGTGCGCCAGATTGGCGACGACCTCCGGCTGATTGCCCGCCGCGGCAACAGCAAGCATTGACGTTATCTGGAACAACATCCGAAATACGAGGCAAGCATGTTCACTGGCATTGTGGCGGCCGTTGGCCGTATCGAATCCGTCTCCCCGCTGGGCGACGCCAACGCAGGCATGCGCCTGCGCGTCGCGGCCGGCGACCTGGACCTGACCGATGTGATCATCGGCGACAGCATCGCCATTCAGGGCGCCTGCATGACCGTCGTGGCGATGGGTGCCGGCCATTTTGACGTGGATGTCTCACGCGAGTCGCTGGACAAGACTGCTGGCCTCGACAAGGCCGGACGCGTCAACCTCGAAAAGGCGCTGCGGCTGGCGGATCGACTTGGCGGTCATCTGGTGTCGGGGCACGTCGATGGGCTGGGCGAGGTGGTGCGATTCGCGCCGGTAGGCGAATCACATGAACTGCGCATCCGTGCGCCGCGTGAACTGGGCCGCTTTCTGGCCTACAAGGGTTCCGTGGTGGTGAATGGCGTGTCGCTGACAGTCAACAGCGTCAGCGACGAAGCTGACGGCTGCGTATTCTCGATCAACCTGATCCCCCACACCGTGGAAGTCACCACGCTCAACGAACTGAAGGCTGGCGCGCGCGTGAACCTGGAGATCGACCTGATCGCGCGGTACGTAGAGCGGATGCTGTCGGCATCCGCCGACGCGGCCCAGCCGTCGATTTAAGCGAACTTCAGCCCCTCACCGTCCACCGATAGCTGGCGGGAGCTACCGCCAGCCCGCACATCGAGACGGGTTCTTGACGATATGCCTGCGCCTCCCGCGCAGGCATATGTCATTCGGCGGTTCCATCAGGTCAGGCCATCTGGTCCACGCCTTCCCGACGTCCCCCACTTCGCATCACACCTGGTGGCAAGTTCGCGCGTGAGCAACGCCAAGGGCAGCTCACCCGGTATTGCAGCTTCCATCTTCCTGCTCCTGTCCGCGGAGATTCCGGACGGCCCCCGCCACAAGCGCCATCTCCTCACGCAATAGCGGCAGCGCGTCGATCTCCGGCAATCGCACTTCGTGCGAGTCAATCCCAAGTTCGATTTCATCTTCGCCCAACAAGGGCAAGAGCTCCATCTGCTCCTGCGGCATTTCGAGGCGAAATTAATGGCCTCGGCAACCGCCAGGAAATCGCGGATGTGGCGCAAAGGCATGACTCCGAACTATTTGCGGTAGCTATGAAAAGGATAACGAACCGGTCTTGGACCCGCCGGGCAAGTCCGTCCATGCTTCTTCCATCGACTCGCGACACAAGACAAAGGAGCACTGGATGAAAGACATTATCGACGGCGTACTCAAGTTCCAGCGCGACGCCTACCCGCAACGTTCCGAACTATTCCAGCGGCTGGCCACTCGCCAGAATCCAAGCACGCTGTTCATTGCCTGCTCCGATAGCCGTGTCGTGCCGGAGTTGCTCACGCAGCGCGAGCCGGGTGACCTGTTCGTGATTCGCAATGCGGGCAACATTGTTCCGGCCCACGGCACCCAGGCAGGCGGTGTATCGGCCACTGTCGAATACGCCGTAGCCGGCCTCGGCGTCACGGACATCGTGGTCTGCGGGCACTCCGACTGTGGCGCCATGACCGCGGTGGCCACCTGCAAGTGCCTGGACCACATGCCGGCAGTCGCAGGCTGGCTCAGGCACGCCGACGCCGCGCGCGCCGTCAATGAAGGCCACGAACACAGCTCCGTCAGGGACCGCGTGGACGGCATGGTCCGCGAGAACGTCATCGCGCAGCTCGCCAACATCAAGACCCACCCTTCCGTTGCCCGCGCCATCGAGCAAGGCAAGCTGACCTTGCACGGCTGGGTATATGACATCGGCACCGGCCGGATCGATGCGCTCGACAGTGCCGGCAAGCGTTTTCAGCCGCTGGCGGATCACTCCCAGGTAGCCCCTGCTTCCCACCCACTCGCGCAGGCCGCCTGACCGCGCCACCCCTGCCTCACCCTGCAGTTCGCTTCAACCTCGTCCATCCACGACTTACACAGGAATTTCATCATGACGCAATCCCAATACAGCCCGGTTCCGCGCCTGGCACTGTCCGACATCATTCTCGACGCCAAAGTCCGTAAAGACCTGTCGTTTGCACAAATCAATGAGGGAACGGGCCTGAGCCTGGCCTTCGTCACCGCGGCGCTCCTGGGCCAACATCCTCTCCCCGCGGATGCGGCGCACGTCGTTGCTGACAAGCTCGGACTGGACGAAGAGGCGACCCGACTGCTGCAGACCATTCCAGTGCGCGGCAGCATCCCGGGAGGCGTTCCCACCGACCCCACCATCTATCGCTTCTATGAAATGGTGCAGATCTACGGGTCCACGTTGAAGGCGCTGGTACACGAAATGTTTGGCGACGGCATCATCAGCGCCATCAACTTCAAGCTCGACATCAAGAAAGTGCCTGACCCCGAGGGCGGTGAGCGTGCCGTCATCACCCTGGACGGCAAGTACCTCCCCACCAAGCCGTTCTGAGCTCATGGTTCTCCGCGCCGCCGGCAGGCCAGCGGTGGCGCGCGGCCAGCTACCAGTTGCCGTAGTACCGCACCACACCACGCCAGAATGCATCCGCTTCCCGAGCCAGCGTGGTCTGTCCCGCCTTCGCGGTGGCATTCGCTGCCGTCTGCACCATCACGAGCTTGAGTTCCGGGTCGACCAGGATCATCTGCCCGTACACGCCAAGCAGGGCAAAGCGCCGCGTCTCCCCCGGGTAGACCCAGAACTGGTAGCCATATCCAAAGTACGGCGTCGCCTTGCGAGGCTGGAAGGCTTCCGGAAAACGATGCCAGTCCGTGGCTTCCAGCAGATAGTCGCGCGGGATGACGGCCTTGCGCTGCGGGTCGTCGGGTCGCACCCCGTCATTGGCCAGGACGATCCCAAGGCGGCCATAGTCGCGCAGCGTTGCATTGAAATTCCCCGCGGCAATCTCCAGCCCGGTCGGGTCCACGCGCCACAGTGCTGTCGTCTCGGCGCCCACGGCCTGCCACAGCCGGGTGGTCAGGTACTCGCTGAGCGACATTCCCGTGGCACCACGCAGTACGGCTGCCAGCACATCGGTCTGGGCTCCGGAATAGGAGAAGCGGGTGCCTTGCGGCACTTCCCGCTCGGTGATGAGTCTCGCTGCCGCCTCCACGCCATGGCGAGCGACAGCCGCGCTGAATCGTGCGGCGTCGTCGTGGCCATCGTAGTTCTCGGTAAAGCGTGCGCCGGAAGCCATCCGAAGGAGATTGCGGATCGAGGTGCCGCCGTACAGCGTCCCCGAGAGCTGCAGGTCATAGCGCTCCGCGTTGTCATCCAGCGATGCGATCTTGCCCTCCTGCAACGCATAGCCGATGGCCAGTGACGTGATCGACTTGGCCATCGATTGGGACAGGAAGCGCTGCGACGGCTTGCGGTCGTACTGGTATCGCTCGACCTGTATCACACCGTCCTTGATGATCAGCAGCCCCATGATGCGTTGTCGGGACAAATAGTCGTCCACCGTCAGCCGTCTGAGCTGGTCCACGTCCCAGCGAATATCTGGTTCGCTAGCGCTGTGCGGCAACGGCATGGGCGCCGCGCTCGCGGCAAGCTCATGCATCCTGATGCCGGGGATCTCGGCCTGCGCCGAGAACGATCCCACGCGCACCGACTCGTCGAAGAAGTAAGTCTGGAGGCTGCCCACGGGATATCCCCGCGCCTTGCCAAGCTTGTCCTCGTCCGGGGCCGCGCGGGCCGGCGCGGCAAACAATGCGGCGACAGAAACAGCAACCGAAGCCGTTACCAGAAGAAGCATCCGTGCAAATGCGCGCGAGTCATTCATGGCAGGGGATCGTGTCGATTCAGGGAGAAGAGTTCAGGGAAAGGAAGTTCAGGCCCGGGATGCGGGTGTCGACTCGAACCTCGGCGCCGCCGCCGCGTCGAGCGACCCGTCGGTCTGCGCAGTAAAGATGCCGCGCGCCACGTTGTGCGGATGCGCTACCGCCTCGGCAATGCTGAGCACCGGCGCATAGCAGACATCCGCGCCGGCCAGCAATGCATCCCAATGCGCGCGCGGCTGGCTCCCGAACAGCGCCGTAAAGCGCTGCTTCAAGGCTGGCCACGTCGCATGATCGTATTGCGCGGTCGGATCGACATCGTCCATGCCCAGCTTCTCCAGCAGCAACGCATAGAACTGCGGCTCGAGCGCGCCGATCGTGATGAAACCGCCGTCGGCGCACGCATACACGTCATAGAACGGCGACTGGTGGAACGGGCTCGGCGTGGGGCCGTCGAGCTGGCCGTTGTTGCGCACCCATAGCGCGATGCTGCCGAGCATCGCCACCATATCCACGATCGCGCCGTCCACCACGCGGCCCCGGCCGCTCGTCCGCGCGTCGAGCAAGGCGCAAGCGATGCCGAAGGCCAGGCCCAGCGCGCCGCCTGCATCGCCCACCACCGTCGGCGGAATGATGGGCGGCTCGCCCGGCCGCGCGGACAGCGACAACATGCCCGTCAGCGCCACGTAGTTCAGGTCGTGTCCGGCTGTCTGGGCCAGCGGCCCGGTCTGGCCCCAGCCCGTCATGCGGCCGTACACCAGCTTCGGGTTCAGCGCGGCACAGTCGGCCGGGCCGAGGCCAAGCCGCTCCATCACACCGGGGCGATTGCCTTCGATCAGCGCATCTGCACTGGCGACAAGCGCCTTCGCCTCGGCAAGTCCACCTTCCTGCTTCAGGTCCAGCGGCACGATCGTCTTGCCGCGGCGCAGCGGGCTGTCCTTGTTCCCGCCCAGCGTTTCGGCCACGGCAGTTTTTTGCCGGCGGGAGATCACGATGACCTCGGCGCCCATGTCGGCCAGCATCCGGCCGGCCAGCGGCCCGGGGCCGAGCCCTTCGAATTCGACGATGCGGATTCCCTGCAGTGGCGGCGTCATGGCAACTGGCTCCTTCACAGGCGTTCGTACAGCGTGACGACGCAGGCGCCGCCGAGACCCAGGTTGTGCTGCAGCGCCAGCCGTGCGCCTTCCACCTGGCGCTTGTCCGCCGTCCCGCGCAACTGATGAGTCAACTCGAAGCACTGGGCCAGTCCCGTGGCGCCCAACGGATGCCCCTTGCTAAGCAGACCGCCCGAGGGATTTGTCACGAACTTGCCTCCGTAGGTGTTGTCGCCATCGCAGATAAACTGCTCCGCGCCGCCCACCGGGCACAGGCCCAGCGCCTCATAGGTGATCAACTCGTTCTGGGCGAAGCAATCGTGCAACTCGATCACGTCCAGGTCTTCCGGCCCGATGCCGGCCGCTTCATACACTTGCCGCGCGGCGTCACGCGCCATGCCGAATCCCACCACCTCGCGCATGTCGCGCGCCTCGAACGTCGCGGGGCGATCCGTGGTCATCGCCTGCGCGCGGATGCGGACCGGCGCCCGCAAGCCATGGCGATCGGCAAACGCGGGCGAACAGATCACGGCCGCCGCGGCGCCGCACGTCGGCGGGCACGCCATCAGCCGCGTCATCACGCCCGGCCATAGCACCGGCGCGTTCATCACCTCGTCCTCCGTCACCGGTGTGCGGAACAGCGCCAGCGGGTTGTTCGCCGCGTGCCGGCTGGCCTTGGCGCGGATCCTGGCGAAGGTAGACAACTGCGTGCCGAATTCGCGCATGTGCGCCAGTCCCGCGCCACCGAAGTAGCGCAGGGCCAGCGGCACATCCACGTCGCCCACCAGGTCGGACGCGGCGTTCTCGAAGCGCTCGAACGGGCTCGGCCGATCCCTGAACACCTCGCCCAGCGCGCCCGGGCTCATGTGCTCGAACCCGAGCGCCAGCACACAGTCTGCCGCGCCGCTGGCAACCGCCTGGCGAGCCAGGAACAACGCCGTGGAACCGGTCGAGCAATTGTTGTTGACGTTGACGATTGGAATGCCAGTCATGCCGACGTCGTACAGGGCGCGCTGGCCAGCGGTGGAATCGCCGTAGACATAGCCAACGTAGGCCTGTTGCACGTCGTCATAGCCGATGCCGGCATCCGCCAGCGCGGCGCGTGTCGCCACTGCCGCCATCTCCGGATAAGGCGCATGCGCCCCCGGCTTGCTGAAAGGGATCATGCCGACGCCGGCCACAAGCACATCACGATGCATCGCGGACTCCTGAGGATCTGGATGGGAGGGGCGTGAACGGGAGCCGCCTGCCCGGTGCTGGCACGGACGGCACGGATGCGCGCGTGGGCACGACTGGCACCGGCATAGGGGGGATCTCCTGGATTGTTGTTGTCGCGTCTGCGAGAGACACGTTTTCGCTATGGTAAGCGTACCAGTCACATGCCCGGCGATCCAAACCAACAAGTGCCCTATAAAGCACCACACATCGATCGTGGTCCCCGCCCACTCCCCGAGGCTGGCGGGCCGGAACTCGGTCGCTTGGCGTACAATAGCGGCCTTGATTTCGCCGGCTTTGCTTCACCTGCCGCCGGCCCTGCCCGCCGATCGCGCCATCCGCCCTTTCCAAAATTCGTCAATCGTCGCCCCAGCCATGACTATCGCCCGTACTGAAGACATCATTGCCGACATTCGTGCCGGCCGCATGGTCATCCTCGTCGACGAGGAAGACCGCGAGAACGAGGGCGACCTGGTGCTGGCGGCCGACTTCGTGACGCCGGAAGCCATCAATTTCATGGCCAAGTACGGCCGTGGCCTGATCTGCCTGACGCTGACCGCCGAGCGTTGCCGCCAGCTCGAGCTGTACCCGATGGTGTCCCGCAACGGCACCGTGCATGGCACCAACTTCACGGTGTCGATCGAGGCGGCCGAAGGCGTGACCACCGGCATCTCCGCAGCCGACCGCGCGCGTACCGTGCAGGCTGCCGTGGCCCGTGACGCCAAGGCCACCGACCTGGTCCAACCGGGCCATATCTTCCCGCTGACGGCACAGCCCGGCGGCGTGCTGATCCGCGCGGGCCATACCGAGGCCGGCTGCGACCTCGGCACCCTGGCTGGCCTGACGCCTGCCTCCGTGATCTGCGAAATCATGAAGGACGACGGCACGATGGCACGCCTGCCGGACCTGATCGAGTTCGCGCGCGAGCACAACCTCAAGATCGGCACCATCGCGGACCTGATTCACTATCGCAGCCGCACCGAAAGCATCATCGAACGCGTGGGCGAGCGCGACATGCAGACGCCGTGGGGCACGTTCCACAGCGTGGTGTATCGCGACAAGCCCACGGGCCGCGCCCACCTGGCGCTGGTCAAGGGCCAGCCGCGCCCGGATCGCGAGACGCTGGTCCGCGTGCACGAGCCCCTGTCGGTGCTGGACTTGCTGGAATCGTCGCGCACCACGCACTCGTGGAGCGTGCCGGCCGCGCTGGAAGTGCTGCACGGCGCCGAGCAAGGCGTGATGGTGCTGCTGAACTGCGGCGATTCGGCCGATCAGCTGTTCTCGCAATTCGCCGCGCTGGACGCGCCGCAAAGCCGTCCGCGCCGCAAGCCGGACCTGCGCACGTACGGCATGGGCGCCCAGATCCTGCGCGACATCGGCGTGGGCAAGATGCGCGTGCTGGGGTCTCCGCAGAAGATGCCCAGCATGACCGGCTACGACCTCGAGGTCACCGGCTGCCAGCCGATGGATGGCGAATCGAACTGCGACTGAATGCGCGACTGAACACAACAGGCAGCCCGGGTGCCCCGGACTGCCTCCCCGAACAACTGGAGAAATGACAATGGATCACGGCTTCTACCCCAGCAACCTCGAAGGTGAAGGCCTGCGCATCGGCATCGTGCAGGGACGCTTCAACGAGCCCGTCTGCGACGAGCTGCGCGAGGCCTGCGTGGCCGAGCTGGAAAAACTTGGCGTGGAAGGCGAAGACACGCTCGTGGTGACGGTCCCGGGCGCGCTGGAAATCCCGCTGGCGCTGCAGAAAATGGCCGAGAGCGGCCAGTTCGACGCGCTGGTCGCGCTCGGCGCGGTGGTGCGTGGCGAAACCTATCACTTCGAGCTGGTCTCGAACGAGTCCGGCGCCGGCATCAGCCGTGTGAGCCTGGATTTCAACGTGCCGATCGCCAACGGCATCCTGACCGTGGACACGGACGCGCAGGCCCATGCCCGCACCCGCGAGAAGGGCCGCGACTGCGCCCGCGCGGCGGTGGAAATGGCCAACCTGGTCGTCGCGCTGGATTCGCTGCGCGGCCAGGAAGGTGACGATGAAGATGAGGAAGAATGATGAGTGACGCCACCGACACGGGCGACACGGGTGACGCTGGCGGCAAGCCGGCCGGCGCCAAGCCCCGTACCGAGCCGAAGGCCCCGCCCAAGAGCGCGCGCCGCCGGTCTCGCGAGTTGGCCTTGCAGGGCCTGTACCAGTGGCTGCTGAATCGCAACGACATCGGCGCGATCCAGGCCCACCTGCATGACGCACAAGGCTTCAACAAGGCCGACCGCGAGCACTTCGACGCGTTGCTGAATGGCGCCGTGCGCGAGGAAGCCCGCCTGACGGCTGCGTTCGAACCCTTCCTGGATCGCACCGTGAACGAACTGTCCCCGGTGGAGCGTGCCGCGCTGCTGGTGGGTAGCTTCGAGCTCGTGCACTGCCTGGACATTCCGTACAAGGTCGTGATCAACGAAGCCGTCGAGCTGACCAAGACCTTTGGCGGCGTGGAAGGCTACAAGTACGTCAACGGCGTGCTCGACAAGCTGGCCGCCCAGGTGCGCGCCCCGGAAGTCGCCGCCCGTCGCTGACGCGAACCGGCAGATGCATCCGCCGACCGGCGTCGCCGCGTGACGCCGGTTGCCGGCATGACACCCGCCCCGGCGGGTGTTTTTGTTTTTGCGTGACCCAACCGGGCCACGCCCAACCCTCTTGATGGCCCAGATCTGACTGCCATGGACCTCCAGCGCCTTGCTACCGCCTCCCGCCTTGCCAACATCGACGCCTTCCACGTGATGGAGCTGGCCAAGCAGGCTGCCGAACTCGAACGCGCCGGGCGCCACATCATCCATATGGGTATTGGCGAGCCGGACTTCACGGCCGCCGCGCCGGTCATCCACGCAGCGGAAGCCGCCATGCGGCGCGGCGTGACGCAGTACACGGGCGCGCTCGGCATCCACGCGCTGCGCGAGGCGATTGCCGGCTACTACAAGACGGCCTACGGGATCGACATCCCCGCGCGCCGCGTGATCGTCACCGCCGGGGCGTCTGGCGCCCTGCTGCTGGCCTGCGCCGTGCTGGTGGAAATCGGCGCCGAAGTCCTCATGCCGGACCCGAGCTACCCATGCAATCGCCATTTCGTGGCGGCATTCGATGGGCGCGCCAGGATGATCCCGAGCGGGCCCGCCGAGCGCTTTCAGCTGACGGCCGCCCAGGTGTCCGCCAACTGGGGCCCGGATACGCGCGGCGTGCTGCTGGCTTCGCCGTCCAACCCGACCGGTACGTCGATCCTGCCGGACGAGCTCAAGGCGATCCTGGCCGAAGTCCGCCGGCGCAACGGATTTGCCATCCTCGACGAGATCTACCAGGGGCTGTCGTATGACGCGCCACCGGTGTCAGCACTTTCTCTCGACGACAACGTCGTGACCGTCAACAGCTTCTCCAAGTACTTCAACATGACCGGCTGGCGGCTGGGGTGGCTGGTGGTGCCGGACGCGCTGGTGCCGGCATTCGAGAAGGTGGCGCAGAACCTGTTCATCTGTGCTTCCGCCGTGGCCCAGCATGCCGCGCTGGCCTGCTTCACGCCGGAAGCCCTGGCGATCTACGACGAGCGCAAAGCGGAATTCCGCCGCCGGCGCGACGCCATCGTGCCCGCGCTGGAGGCGCTTGGCCTGCGCGTGCCGGTCAAGCCGGATGGTGCCTTCTATGTTTATGCCGACTGTCGTCACGTGAATCACCCGTTCGCCGGCGATGCGGACCGGCTGACGCAGGCGATCCTTCACGATGCGGGCGTGGTGATGGTGCCGGGCACGGACTTCGGCCCGCATACGGCGCGCGACTATATGCGGATCTCCTACGCGACGGCGATGGAAAACATCGAGGAGGCAATGCAGCGGCTCCACCATTTCCTCCGCTGATCGCCGATCGAAACACGCGTCTCACACAAACGCCCGAACGCACAAACGCAAAGAGCACCCCGAGGGGTGCTCTTTTGCATGGGCGCTGACGGTGCCGATCGGTGCCGATCGGTGCCGATCGGTGCCGATCGGTGCCGCTATCAGGATAGCCGCGATCAGGCAGCCGCTATCAGGCAGCCTGTGCCGTGTTTCCGGCCGCTTCCAGCTTCTCCGTACCCTGGCGATGCTCGGCCTGGGTCTTGCCATCGGCAGCAGTCGCCTTGTTCGCTGCCTCCACGGCGGGCAGGCCCAGCAACTGACGCAGGCGGGCACGCTCGGCCAGGACCTTGGCGCCGTAGCCGCCGTCCGTGTTGGTCGTGGCGCCTACGTAGTACTTCAGGCCACCCTCGATCGAGCCAGCACGCGCAATGCAATCCTTGAGGACCAGCGCGCCGATCTTGATGTTGGCATACGGGTTCAGTGCGGCGGCCACGCCGCCCACGGCCTCGTACTTGTCTTGGTGGACCTTGGTCATGACCTGCATCAGCCCTTGCGCACCCACACCGCTTTCCGCGTAGGGGTTGAAGCTGGACTCGATGGCGATCACGCCCAGGATCAGCAGCGGATCGATGCCAACCTCGCGGCCAGTCATGTAGGCCGCCTTCACGAGTTGCGTGGTGGCCTGCGCCGCCACGCGGTACTTGCGGGCGATGTAGTCGGCCACGGCGGCCTGCTCACGGGCGGAGCCCAGGGCAGCCGTGTTGCGGGCATCCAGCGCCACGCGCTGGACCGGAATCTGTGCGGCGAGGTGCGCGACCGACGGCACCTTGCCGGCGGACGAACCGCCCCACTCATCCACGCCAGACACCGTGGGCAAGCCCGAGGTGCCGTGGTTCAGACGCGCGGCCGCCACATCGGCCGAGAACGGCGGCACGCCGCTGCTGGCATGGGCAGCAGGCATGGCGGCGTCCATCAGCACGGCCGGCGCTTCCTTGCCGGCCAGTACTCCGGCGAGCGATGTCCGCCATTGCTGGCTGACGGTCAGGGTGACCGCTGCGGCCACCGACAGGACCCCGAGACTGTTCAGGGTGTATTTCAAGGTTGTGCGGCCACCACGCAGCAAGGCGCGGCCCGCAACCGGATGGGCCAGGCGCATCTGAAGCGCGCGGCTCACACCGGGAACCGGTTGTCTGAAGCGGACCTGCAATGCCCGCCCGACTCCGGGAAGATGAAGGGTTTTCCAACCGCTCATACTTACCTCCATCCGCTGCTCGCCGCGCGCGCCCGACAACTGCGCTTGCCCGATTTCAACGTACTCAAGTAAGGATGCTGCGCCACCTAGCAGGGGTGTCCAGCATCTGTTGGCGGGCGCTCCCCATGCGCCCAACGAGAAACAGGGTACGCTCTTGGGGAAACGCACCCTGCCACTAAGACTCACTACACTCCGGCTCTCGCCAGAGGACCACGTATCGGGCCCGTCTTGCGGGCCGCTTGATGATGGTCATGTGGGGATTGGCATCCACGTCTTTTTTCTGCAATCCCTCTTGACAGAGGGCAAAAAGACATGCTGCGACGCAACATCCCACAGAGCAGAACGGATTGTAGGAACCCTTTTATAACCCGTCAAGCATTAAGAATTTGCTATTAACTACTTTTAGAAATATGTAACAAGGGCATTTACGTACTGTCCGGGTCACGTCGGACCCCCGAATCGTAGCGCCTGCCTAGGCTCCCGCCCTGTGGGCCACCCCTCCGGAAGCGCGGAATATTTACAATTTCCAGATGCAGTCAGGCACGATTTTTTTGCGCCGATGAGGCTGCGTGTGTATCGTCACACACATCCCAGCGACTCTCCCCGGATTGGCGCGACGCCACATTTCCAATCGATTTCACTATGCAATACAAAGACTTGCGCGATTTCATCGGCCAACTGGAAGGGCTCGGTGAGCTCAAACGCATTGCCACGCCGGTATCTCCAAACCTGGAGATGACCGAGATTTGCGACCGCCTCCTGCGCGCCAACGGCCCGGCGGTCCTGTTCGAGCAACCACGCAAGGAACCAGGCGGACCCGCGACTGACACTATCTATAAGGTGCCCGTCCTCGCCAATCTGTTCGGGACGACACAGAGGGTGGCGATGGGCATGGGGGCGGAGTCGATGGAGGACCTGCGCGACATCGGCCGCGTGCTGTCGGCGCTGAAGGAGCCGGAGCCGCCGCGCGGCCTGCGCGAGGCCGGCAAGCTCTTTACCCTCGTCAAGTCCGTATGGGACATGGCGCCAAAGCGCGTCAGCAGCCCGGCCTGCCAGGAGATCGTCTGGGAAGGCAATGACGTCGACCTGGCGCGGCTGCCGATCCAGACCTGCTGGCCCGGCGACGCGGCACCGCTGATCACATGGGGTCTCGTCGTCACGAAGGGCCCGCACAAGAAGCGCCAGAACCTGGGCATCTATCGACAGCAGGTCATCGGCCGCAACCAGGTCATCATGCGCTGGCTGACCCATCGCGGCGGCGCGCTGGACTTCCGCGAGCACGCATTGGCCAACCCGGGCCAGCCGTTTCCGATCGCCGTGGCGCTGGGCGCGGACCCGGCCACGATCCTCGGCGCCGTGACGCCGGTGCCCGACACGCTGTCCGAATACCAGTTCGCCGGCCTGCTGCGCGGCAGCCGCACCGCCCTGGCCGGCTGCATCACACCGACGCTTTCCGAGCTGTCCGTGCCGGCGTCCGCGGAAATCGTCCTGGAAGGACATATCCAGCCCGACCCGGACCACCCCTCCGGCTACCAGCACGCGCTCGAAGGCCCATTCGGCGATCACACCGGCTACTACAACGAGCAGGACTGGTTCCCGGTCTTCACGATCGACCGCATCACCATGCGGCGCGACCCGATCTATCACTCCACCTATACCGGCAAGCCGCCCGACGAACCCGCCGTGCTGGGCGTGGCGCTGAACGAGGTCTTCGTGCCGCTGCTGCAGAAGCAGTTTCCCGAAATCACGGACTTCTACCTGCCGCCGGAAGGCTGCAGCTACCGCATGGCCGTGGTACGCATGAAGAAGCAGTACGCCGGCCATGCCAAGCGCGTGATGTTCGGCGTCTGGAGCTTCCTGCGCCAGTTCATGTACACGAAGTTCATCGTCGTGGTGGATGACGATGTGGACGTGCGTGACTGGAAGGAAGTCATCTGGGCGATCACCACGCGCGTCGACCCCAGCCGGGACACCGTCCTGGTCGACAACACGCCGATCGACTACCTCGACTTCGCCTCGCCGGTATCCGGTCTCGGATCGAAGATGGGGATCGACGCCACCGACAAGTGGCCCGGCGAAACCACGCGCGAATGGGGCCGTACCATCACCATGGACGCGGCGGTGAAGGCTCGCGTGGACGGCCTCTGGGAGACCCTGTTCGATCGTCCGGCCGGCAAGTGACGCCGCAGGCCGGTATGATGGCCGGGCGGCACTGAGGCGGCAAGGAAGCCTCGGGCCGCACCGACCACCGCGACCACCACGACCGCCCCGGCCACGCCGGCCGGACCCGCCAACGCCCGCGAGACACACCACGAGACGGGCCTGGGAGGAGACAAGCATGCCCCTCGAAGCAGGGAAACCGATGTGGACGCCCTCCGCGGCGTTTGCCGATGGCAGCCAGCTGGCGGCCTTCATGACGTGGCTGCGCCGCGAGCGCGACCTCGATTTCCGTGACTACGACAGCCTCTGGCAATGGTCGGTCACGGAGATCGAAGCCTTCTGGGACGCCATCCGTGCGTACTTCGACGTCCACTTCGACACACCCGCCGTGCGCGTGCTGGATCGCCGCATCATGCCTGGCGCACGCTGGTTCGAAGGCGCCACGCTCAACTACGTGCAGCAAGTCTTCCGCCACGCCGGCTACGGCGAGGCCCGCCAGCGCACCGCTATCCGCTACGCGGGCGAGGCCCAGCCGCTGGCCGATCTCAGCTGGGACGCGCTCGAAGCCCAGGTAGCCTCGCTGGCGCACGCGCTCCGGCAGATGGGCGTGGCGCGCGGCGACCGCGTGGCCGGCTACCTGCCCAACGTGCCGGCGACGGTCGTCGCCTTCCTGGCCACCGCCAGCGTCGGCGCGGTCTGGTCCGGCTGCGCACCCGACATGGGCCAGGTGGCCGTGATCGATCGCTTCCGCCAGATCGCCCCCAAGGTGCTGATCGCCGTCGACGGCTACCGCTACGGCGGCAAGACCTATGACCGGGCGCCGGTCATTGCCGATCTGGTGGCCGCCTTGCCCTCGCTGACCGACCTGGTCATCGTGCCCGCCATCGGCAGCCCGCTGCCTCTCGAAAGCCCGGTGCGGCGCCATGACTGGGCCGCGGTCGTCGCACACGATGTCCCGCTGCGGATCGAATCGGTGCCGTTCGACCATCCGCTCTGGATCGTCTATTCGTCGGGCACCACGGGCATGCCGAAGCCGATCGTGCACGGCCACGGCGGCATCGTCGTCGAGCAGCTCAAGCTGATGGCCTTCCATAACAACCTCGGCCCGGACGATGTCTTCCACTGGTACAGCAGCAGCGGATGGATCATGTGGAACGCCCAGGTGGCCGGGCTGCTGCTGGGCACGACGATCGCGCTCTACGATGGCAATCCCGCCTGGCCCGATGCCGGCGTGCTGTGGCGCTTCGTTGACGACGCGCGCGTGACGATGTTTGGCGCCGGGGCGGCGTTCTTCACCAATTGCATGAAGGCAGGCGTGGCGCCCGCCGCCATCGCCGATGTCTCGCGGCTGCGCGGGCTGGGCTCGACCGGATCGCCGCTGCCGGCCGACGCCTACGAATGGATCTATGCGCAAGTGCGCAGCGACATCTGGCTCGTGCCGATGTCTGGCGGCACCGACTTCGCCGGCTCATTCGTGGCCGGGTGCCCGTTGCTGCCCGTCCGCTCGGGCGAGATGCAATGCCGCTGCCTGGGCGCGAAGGTGGAAGCGTTCGACGACAACGGCCAGCCTCTGATCGACGCCGTCGGCGAACTGGTCTGCACCAAGCCAATGCCATCGATGCCGCTGTTCCTCTGGGGCGATGCGGATGGCAAGCGGTATCGCGACAGCTACTTCGACACGTACCCCAACGCGTGGCGCCACGGTGACTGGATCCGCATCACGCCGCACGGCGGCGCGATCATCTACGGCCGCTCGGACGCGACGATCAACCGCCACGGCATCCGCATGGGCACCAGCGAGCTCTATCGCGTGGTGGAAGAGCTGCCCGAGGTGCTGGACAGCATGGTCGTCGACCTGGAGTACCTGGGGCGCGATTCCTTCATGCCGCTGTTCGTGGTCCTGCGCGACGGCATGGTGCTGGACGATGCGTTGCGCGACACGCTGCGCGCACGCATTCGCGTGGCACTGTCATCGCGACACGTGCCGAACGAGATCCTGCAGGTGCCGGGCGTACCGCGCACGCTGTCCGGCAAGAAGATGGAGGTGCCGATCAAGAAGCTCTTGCTCGGCCACCCACCGGAGCAGATCGCCAACCGCGACGCCATGGCCAACCCGGACAGCCTGGACTGGTACTTCGCCTATGCGGCGGCGTACCTCGCCCGGGCGGCGCGCGTCGCGTAGGCGCGTGGGGGACGAGGAACGCAGGAGCGCGCCTAGAACTCGACATCCAGTTCGCTGATCTCGTCGGGTTCCTCGCGCGCGGCGGCAATCCACTCCTGCATCTCCGGCATGGCCAGGATCGCCTTGCAGTACTCCACGGGCAGCGGGTCCAGCATCACGCCATACGTCACAAAACGCGTCACCACCGGCGCGTACATCGCGTCGGCCATGGTCCGGTGTTCGCCGAACAGATATGGCCCGCCGTAGCGCGTCAGGCATTCGGTCCAGATGGCGGTGATGCGGTCGATGTCCGCCTGCGCGCGCGACCAGACCTTCAACCCCGGAAAGTGGCCCTTGAGGTTCATCGGCAAGGCGGCGCGCATGGCGGCAAAGCCCGAGTGCATCTCACCGCAGATGGCGCGGCAGTGCGCGCGCGCGGGCACCTCATCGGGCAGCAGCCGCGCCTTGGGGCGGATCTCGTTAAGGTATTCGCCGATCGCCAGCGTGTCCCACACCGTCACGCCCTGATGGCGCAGGCATGGCACCAGGATGGACGGCGACAGCAGCAGGATTTCCGCCCGGGCGGCGGGGTCGTCTGGCGGCACCAGCACTTCCTCGAACTCCAGCCCGGCAAACCGGGCCAACAGCCAGCCTCGCAGCGACCACGACGAATACGTCTTGCTGCTGATAGTCAGCGTCGTCTTTGCCATCATGCCTCCTCTGCCCCCCGGGGCAACGTGCGCGATGTTCGATTGCAGTATCGGTGGCAGCCGCGCCATCGCCAAGGCGCACCCTGCCGGTGCGTGAAGTGGCACCACCCAGAGGCTCGCGCTGCCATCACGCGCCGGCGCGCACACCCGCACGCGATCGTTACGCCACGCCGCATCGATCTGCGTGTCGTCGAGCACGAAAATCGCAAGGCGCGTGCCAACATTCACGCCGATGGCATATATATTGCGGCAATGGGGTCCGACGATAGCGAGGGACCAATCGATGCTGTACCAGGCCTACCAGACCTACGCGGACATGATGCAGCCAGCGTGCTCGCTGGCGGATATCGCCGCGACCCTGCTTGCCGGCTATCCCCGCGGCGATCATTCCGAGCCGCTGCGAACCGTGCGCGCCGCCTGCGAGGTGTTGGCGCTGGCGCGACTCACGCACTATCGTCCGCCTTTCGCCATCCACAGCGTCAAGATCCGTGGCGAACACGTTCCCGTCGTCGAGGAAATCGTCACGCGCACGCCTTTCTGCACATTGCTGCGCTTTCGCCGCGAAGGTGCGCCACAACAGCCACGCGTGCTGCTGGTGGCACCGATGTCCGGCCACTTCGCCACGCTGTTGCGCGGCACCGTGGAGACAATGATCCGCGATCATGACGTCTACATTACCGACTGGCACAACCCGCGCGACGTCTCCCTCATCCACGGACGGTTTGGCTTCGACGAGTTCGTCCAGCATCTCATCACCTTCCTTCACGCACTCGGCGGCAACACCCATGTGGTCGCCGTATGCCAGCCGACCGTTGCGGCGCTGGCGGCGGTGGCATTGATGGCGGAGGACGGCGATCCCGCCCAGCCACCAAGCCTCACGCTGATGGCGGGCCCGATCGACGCACGCGTGAATCCGACCAAGGTCAACGAGCTGGCAATGAGCCGGCCGATCGAGTGGTTCGAGAGCACCCTGATCGGGTACGTGCCATTTCGCTTCGCCGGCGCGATGCGGCGGGTCTATCCGGGCTTCGTGCAACTGATCGCGTTCATGAGCATGAATCGTGAACGTCACGAGCAGGCGCTGCGCGATCTCTACGCCTTGCGCGCGCGCGGCGAGCATGACCAGGCCGACGCCATCCAGGCGTTCTACACCGAGTACTTCGCCACGATGGACCTGACCGCCGAGTTCTACCTGGAAACGGTCAGCCTGGTGTTCCAGCGTTTCGTGCTGGCGCAGGGTCTGCTCGATGTGGGCGGCCGGCGCGTCTCCACCCACGCGATTCGTCGCACCACCCTGCTGACCGTGGAGGGTGAGCGCGACGACATCTGCGCCATCGGCCAGACCATGGCTGCGCAGGACCTGTGTGCAAGCCTGCGGCCGTATATGCGCATGCATCACATCCAGACAGGTGTGGGGCACTACGGCGTGTTCAACGGCAAGCGCTGGGAGTCGCAGGTCTATCCGCTGTTGCGGGAGACCATCCACATGAGCGAGTAGGCGGCGCGCGCGAATGACGAATGGCGGCAGGCGTGGGCCGTTCGCGCGACGCTCAGACGGCGACGTCGCGCCACGCCTGCTGGGCCGTCTGGGGCCACGGCGTCACTGCGGGCACGTCACACGGCGCGGGCGCGTCGATGGTCTGGAAATCGGCCGGGCCAACGATTTCCAGGTACTCCATGTCCGGCGAGTAGTCGAACAGGTAGTGCGTGATGCCCGGGCGCTGGTGTACGCAGTCCCCCGCGGCCACCAACGTCTCCTGATCCTCGTACATGAAGCGTGCCCAGCCCTTGAGCATCAGCACGATATGAAAGTCCGCCACATGCCGGTGCCAGCCCGTGCCCTGCTCCGGCGGCAAGTTGGCCTTGACCAGTTGCACGAGCACCTTGCCATGGGTGGCATCGGCGATGCCCAGATCGCGATAGAGGAAAAAGTCACGCAGCCCCTGGTCGACATACCCGGTATCGTCGGGACGGACGTGGGAAAAATCCGTGGGAGACTGGGCGGGCGGCTTGAGCGCGGACGCCTGATGTGCGGGCAGCTGGGACATGGAGGGCTCCTGTTCAGCGTGAGAGGGCCCGCCTTTCGTCGCAACATTCGCGCCACGCAATGTTGGGGCGAATGTGCTGGCGACCTATCTCCTGCCGTCGGCATTGCGCACGCCTGCACCGGCTTCGTACCGGCCCACGCGCCGAATCGAGGCGGGCGGCGGCGAGTCGCCCCAAAGCGGTGGCATGCGATACCCTCGGGGTTCTGAACTTCCAGGAGGCCGCGCATGACACAAGCAACGACCGAACGATTTCAGGGCCAGCACCTGGTGCGGATCGGCGAGGGCGACAGCTATCTGCTGCTCGCACCCGAACACGGCGGCAGGCTGGTGCGCTGGGTGCATCGCGGCGAGGACATCCTCTACTGGCCAGACGATGCCGACTGGGCGCGCGTTGCCAAGGTGCGCGGCGGCAATCCGCTGCTGTTTCCGTTTATCGGCAGGCATTTCGTCGACGGCGCGCCCGGCAAATGGCGCGACCCCGCAGGCGCCGTGCACGAACTTGGGCAGCATGGATTTGCACGCGATCTGCCTTTTACGGTCTCGGCGTTTTCTGACGTCGCCGTGTGCATGACGCTGGCATCTTCCGCGGCCACGCGTGAAGGCTACCCGTACGATTTCGCGTTCTCCGTGCGCTATCAGCTACTGGCCGACGGGCTTGAGGTAGCGCTGCAAACCCGCAACACGGGGGATCGACCGCTGCCGTATTACGCCGGGCATCATTTCTACTTCGCCCTGCCCCATCTGCAGCGCGCGGCGAGTGAACTGTCGATGCCCGCCGCAGAGCGCGTACGGCAATCGCCGGATGGTGGCCTCACAAAGCCGGAGGCCGGCGATGGCGAGTATCGGCTCAACGACGGCCGACTGCAGGACACCTTTCACGTGTTGCGTGCGCCGGGTCCGGTCAGCCTGGCGTTGCCGGGACGCTCGATCCGGCTGGCATTGGACGATGCCGACGGCGAAGATCTACACGGCGCGCGCTGGCACGCGGTGACCACATGGACGGAGCGCGACGACTCGGACTTTTATTGCGTGGAGCCGTGGCTGGGCCTGCCGAACGCCATCCACCATGGGCAAGGATTGCGGTGGCTGGCCGCGGGGCAGGAGGAAAGCGCCGTGTGCCGGCTGCTGCTGGCTGGCGACGTCATCCGCAACAGTTGATGCCGAGGCCGGAGAAGATCACCCGGCCATCGCCCTGCCACGACTTCGCCGGTGCCTATCGAATCAAGTGTTCGAAGTCGAGCCCGCCGATCAGCACCGAGGGATCGGCCTGGGTCCTCGAATTGAAATCGATCTGACGAGGCTCCTGCCATGCGTCGAGCTTGGCAGGCAAGGCATCCAGGTATTCCGCGAACCGGATCTCTCCGCCCGACGAGAACAATCGGTCCACCTCGTAGCCGTCCCATGACAGCGTGATATCCAGCGGATGCGCAAAGCGGCCACCGCTCGCGCGGGCGGTGCCCCAGATACGCAAGCACGCAGGCAAATCCGCACGATCGGCGGGAAGCACCTCGGTGTGGAGCGTTCCCTGGGACAGCTTGCGGATGCGCTCGACAATGCGGGGCAGCAGTTCACTCGTGAATCGTTGGGCAGGGGCGGGATGCACGGGGGATGTCTCGGATCTTGTTGTGGCCGCTATTTTGCGCCCGGATGCCGGGGGCCGGGGGTGGTTTTCCGACAACGCCCCGACACGGATGCCCATATCGGGGGGCCAGCGACCGGACACCCCCCTAGGTAGACCCACCCTACAGATTCCCGCGCCCCCTGCCGTAGACCGAAATAGCGCCGCCAAACGTGCATGGCACGTTCCGGTTGCGCCCTGACCCGCAATATGAGGCCGGACGCCAGACGTCGAAGCTACAAGGGAGGAGACAATGTTGAAGCCGTTATCCATTCGGGGCTATCTCAGCCTCATGGTCGCTTTTTTTGCTGTCGCACTAGGAATCGGCGCCGCCACCGGCCTGCTGTCCATGCAGGCGAACAATACCTCGCTCAGGCAGATGTACACGGTCGATACGCCGGCAGTGGCGGATCTGGAAGGCAGCGCCGGTCAACTGCTGCGCCTGCGGCTGGCGCTGGCCACCTACGCCTCGCTCACGGAGCTCGGCGATCAGGAAGGCGCCGCTGCCGTGCTCAAACGGTTCGACCAGTACCTGAAGGCGTCCACGGAACGCCAGGACCACTACCTGGCTGGTGTCGACAAGGGCGATGCCGGCCAGCAGGGCCTGATCGGCGAAATGCAGGCCAAACGTGACAAATTCCTCAAGGAGGGGATCGATCCGGCCCTCGCGGCACTGAAGGGCGGCGACAAGCAAACGTTCCTCGACGTGCAGGCCCACAAGCTGCCGCCGCTCTATGGCGCCTATGAAAAGGCCATGCTCGCCCTGGAAAAGCTCCAGCTCGACCGAGGCGAGCAGCGGTATCAGGAGGCACAGGCACGCTTCAGGCAGGTCAGCATCGCCGTGGCGGTCGGCCTGGCGGGCGCGTTGCTGCTGAGCTGGCTGGGCCGCGCGGCGCTGATGCGCGCGATTGTCGACCCCGTTGACGCCGCCATCGCCCAGTTCCAGCGCATCGCCAAGGGCGACCTGACGGGGGAAGTCACGGTCCGCAGCGACAACGAAATGGGCAAGCTGAGCGCCGCGCTGCAGACCATGCAGGCCTCCCTGATCCAGACCGTCGGCACCGTGCGCCACGGCACCGAGTCCATCAACACGGGCGTTCAGGAAATTTCCGCCGGCAACACCGACCTGTCGCAGCGCACGGAGGAACAGGCCGCCTCGCTCGAGGAAACCGCGGCCAGCATGGAGCAGCTCACGTCGACCGTCAAACAGACCGCCGAGAGCGCCAGGCAGGCCAGCAACCTGGCCCAGGGCGCCTCGGGCCTTGCCGCGCAGGGTGGCGAGCTCACGCACGAAGTGGTCGGCACGATGCAGAACATCGTCGATGATTCGCGCAAGATCGGCGACATCGTCAGCGTGATCGAAAGCATCGCGTTCCAGACCAACATCCTCGCCCTCAATGCGGCGGTGGAGGCGGCCCGCGCCGGCGAACAGGGTCGCGGCTTCGCGGTGGTGGCAAGCGAGGTGCGCGCGCTGGCGCAGCGCAGCGCCGGAGCGGCCAAGGAGATCAAGGGCCTGATCGATGCTTCCACGGCCCGCGTGGAGACCGGCGCCGGGCTGGTTGAACGCTCCGGCGCGACGATGGGGGAAATCGTCAGTGCCATCGCGCGCGTCAGCGAGATCATGAACGAGATCGCCGCGGCGGCCGCCGAGCAGAGCAGCGGCATCGACCAGGTCAACGTGGCCGTGGCGCAGATGGACGAAGTCACGCAACAGAACGCGGCATTGGTGGAGCAGGCAGCGGCGGCGGCAGGATCATTGGAGGAGCAGGCGCAGAGATTGTCCGACGCCGTGGCGGTGTTCCGGATTGGCGGGGACACGACACACCACACGCGCAGGACGCTTCAGCCGTCGACGGGACTACGCGCCCTCCCTGCCTGAGATCATCCGGGAGAGTCTTCGCCTCACAATGAGGCGAAGACGTCACGTCAGCGGCTTGCGTTGACCGCGCCATCCCGCGTAGAATCGCGCTTCTTGCGGGCGTCGTATAATGGCCATTACCTTAGCTTCCCAAGCTAAAGACGTGGGTTCGATTCCCATCGCCCGCTCCACCTCTGATTGAACGAGCCGCCTCTGGCACCCGGTCGAAACACCGATCGGCGATCCGCCCGGCGGCTTTTTGTTGCCATGCTCCCCCAAGACGCCAGTACCGAACCGACGCCGGCCGAGGACGCCGAGACCGCGTCCGGACAGTCCGACTCCGCCTCCGACGCCACGCACCAGCCGGGCGACGATGTCGCGCACCCGCGCCGTATCCGCTCGTTCGTGCGCCGCGCCGGACGGACCTCGACCGGCCAGCAGCGCGCCATCGATGAACTCGGCCCGCGCTTCCTGGTGCCCTACAGCCCCGCCCCGCTCGACTGGGCGGCGACGTTCGGGCGTACCGGGCCGGCCATCCTCGAGATCGGCTTTGGCATGGGCGAGACGACCGCCCATATCGCCCAGTTGCGCCCGCAGGACAACTTCCTGGGCTGCGAGGTCCATGAGCCGGGCGTGGGCGCCCTGCTCAAGCTGACGGGCGAACGCGGCATCGAGAATGTGCGCATCCTCCAGCACGACGCGGTCGAAGTGGTCGCCCACATGCTGACCGAGGACTCGCTGGACGGCGTGCATATCTTCTTCCCCGATCCCTGGCACAAGAAGCGCCACAACAAGCGCAGGCTGGTGCAGCCTCCCCTGGTCAAGCTGCTGGCCAGCCGGCTCAAGCCGGGCGGCTATCTCCATTGCGCGACGGACTGGGAGGAATACGCCCACCAGATGGTCGAGGTGCTGGCAGGGGAGCCGATGCTGGAGAACACGTCCAGCGCTGCGGACGGCTTTGCCGAACGCCCCGACTATCGCCCCATCACCAAGTTCGAGAAGCGCGGCATCCGCCTGGGGCACGGCGTGTGGGACGTGGTGTTCCGCAAGCGTTGATCCGCACTTCCTCGCCCAAACAAAAAGGCGTGGCACCCATCGGGGCCACGCCTTTTTGTTTGGCATTTGCCGGCGTCTCGGATTGCCATCGAGCCACCATCAAGCCGCCATCGAGCCAAATTCAGGCCCCATCACGCGTGCCAGGAAACCAGGCCCGTCCACGCCGTTACCAGCACGACGATGCCGAAGACGATGCGATACCAGGCGAACGGCTTGAAGTCGTGCGTGGCCACGAATCGCAGCAGCCAGCGCACGCACAGGAACGCCGACAGGAACGCGAACACGAAACCCACGCCGAAAACGCCCAGGTCGTCAGCCGACAGCAGCGCGCGGGCCTTGTACAGCTCGTACACCGTGGCGCCGAAAATCACCGGGATCGCCAGGAAGAACGAGAACTCGGTGGCCACCTGACGCGACAGGCCAAACAGCATGCCGCCGATGATCGTCGCCCCGGAGCGCGAGGTGCCCGGCACCAGCGCAAAGCACTGGGCAAGGCCGACCTTGAGCGCATCGCGCCAGTTCAGGTCGTCCACGGACTCGATGCGCGGCGCGCCAGCCTTGGCGGCTTCCAGCAAGGCATTGCCCTGCGGATGGGAAACCGTGCCGCGGCGCGCGTCGCGCCATTCCGCCAGCAAAATCACCACGCCGCCAACGATGAACGCCATCGCCACCGTGATCGGATTGAACAGATGGGCCTTGATCCATTTGCCGAAAACCAGTGCCAGCACGATGGCGGGCACCGTGGCCACGATCACGTTGATGGCAAAGCGCTGGGCCTTGGGATCGGAGGCCAGGCCGCCCACGACGCTGCCGATGCGACGGCGGAATTCCCAGCACACCGCCAGGATCGCGCCAAACTGGATGACGATCTCGAAAATCTTGCCTTTCTCGTCGTTGAAATCCAGCAACTGCCCGGCAAGGATCAGGTGACCGGTACTGGAAATGGGCAGGAACTCAGTCAGTCCTTCGACGATGCCGAGGATGACGGCTTTCAGGGCGAGTGCAATGTCCATGCGGATTCAGGAAGGATGGAGGGCGCGGTCAGGCCCGCACGGCTCGTGCGGGCGCGTCGGCATTATTGTTGATCTGGATTTACGGCCGATTAATCTTGACGTTGATACCGTCCGGCAAGACTGTGATTGTACCGGGCTCAACGTTAGTGCCGGCCACGCGCAATTGCTCCGGCTTGAATGTATAGAGCGGATAGCCCTGCAGCAACTGTTCCGACAAGATGCCGCCCAGCGCATTGAGCTGGCGCGCGAACTGCGCGGGCATGCCCTGCACGTCGAACTGCCTGACCTCGGGGTCCTGCAGCACCAGCGATCGCGTGGGCGCGTCGTAGCGCAGCGCGCTTTCCAGCGCGAAGCGACCGGTCAGGGGCTGGCGAAAGAACAGGCGATTGTCGATGGTGGCGTCGAACTGCACCGTCACACGGTTGCGCGGGGCATCCAGCGCGAGCTGCGGATTGGCCAGCTGGATATCGAACAACTCCATATAGCGCTTGTTAAACGGAAACTTGCGCTCCAGCGCCGACTGCAACTGACTTTGGGAAAACGTGTACTCATTGGTCAGGCCGCTGCAGGCAGCGATCCAGACAGTAGCCGCGGCGGCGGTGGCGATGCCGGCAGCCGTCAGCCAGCGCCGGCGTGTCATCGCGATCATCGTGAAACCTCCAGGAAACAGGTTGCGGGCCCGTCGGTCAGGCTGCAACGATGGCGGGCGCCGTCAGGATCTCCAGCCGGGTCAGCCAGTGCAGCGCCGCTTCGCGCGAATCCCCGCACATCTCGGCGGACGGACGCAGGCCGCCACAGAATGCGGGCCGCCCGGGCTGGCCGAATACGGCACAGCGCATATCGGGCAGCAATTGGACGCAGGGCTGGCCTGCAGGCTTGCCCTGCGGCATGCCCGGCAGCGGCGACGCGATCGACGGCGCGATGCAGCAGGCGCCGCAGCCGGCGCGACAGGACAGGTCAGACTGACAAGACATGATGAGGGTTCTGACGCAAACGCCGTCAATACAAAGGCGCCATTTTGCCTGAGCATGACCGCCAGACCTGCAACAAAGGGAAACTCAGGCCTCATGCATCACTTTCGAGCCATGCCGACACGCATCCGACGCATGGGAAAATGCCGACCGGCCCTTGCTTGACCACGTGTCGCGGCTCCTCTACATTACTGACCCACAAGTTATTTATTTGATGCGACAGCGTGCGGACGCACGCGCCGCCATCCCTGCCCCGTGACCCCTGCATCGCCCAAGAAAGATCCTGACGCCCGCCGCTGGAACCGGCGCAAGGCCGCGCGCCCGCAAGAACTGGTCGCGGCAGCGCTGGATCTGTTCGTCGAACGCGGCTTTGCCGCCACCCGGCTGGAAGACGTGGCCGCGGCCGCAGGGGTATCCAAAGGCACCGTCTACCTCTACTTCGCCAACAAGGAAGAACTGTTCAAGACCGTGGTTCGCGAGAACCTGGTGCCAGCGCTCGCCAAGGGCATGGACCTGGTGGACACGTTCGAAGGCTCGACCCCGGAACTGCTGCGCGAGTTGTTGCTCGGCTGGTGGGGGCTCATCGGCGCCACGCCGGTGGCAGGGCTGACCAAGCTGATCATGGCGGAATCGGGCAATTTCCCGGATATCGCACAGTTTTACCAGGACGAGGTCATGGGCCCGGGCGACGAACTGTTCGCACGCGTGCTGGCGCGTGGCGTGGCGCGCGGCGAGTTCCGCGCGACGCCCGCCAATCCCACCACGACATTGATGTGCGCACCGCTGGTGTTCCTGATGTTGTGGCAGCGCGCGTTCAGCCAGGTCGCCGTCCAGGAGATCGATCCGGGCGCATTCGTCGACCAGTTGCTGCAGATCCTGCTGTTTGGCCTGACGACCGGCCCGGCGCGCGACACGCCGCTGCCCCCGCAAGCGGGCCCATATGTCTGGGAACGCATTCGCGACGAAATGATGGCCGAGCGTGCCGCCGCGCAGGGGCGCGCCGAGGACGGCTGAGGAACGGTGCCCCGGCGCAACACTCCCCCCGGGGAAGCCTTCGCCAATAATCTGTAAACATCCCAGGGGGGTCCGCAGGGGTAAAATAGCGGGCTTTTACGCAACTTCCCGGCGCGCGCACCAGCCGGCCGGGAAACAGAGTCAACCAGAATCAACAGCACTGGCAGCGATCGCCGGCGACGGCCGGCAACGCAAGCGCAGCAAGCATTGGAAGGATACGCAAGATGGATCTCGAAAAAGCCCGGTTCAACATGATCGAACAGCAAATCCGCCCATGGGACGTGCTGGACCAGGAAATCCTGGACCTGCTGGCCGTGGTCAAGCGGGAGCAGTTCGTGCCGCAGGCCTACGCCGCGCTGGCTTTCGTCGACATGGAGATCCCCCTGCCGGCCGGCCAGAACATGCTGCCTCCGCGCGTGGAAGCCCGCATCCTGCAGGACCTGAACGTGCGCAAGCATGAAAACGTCCTGGAAATCGGCGCCGGCTCCGGCTACATGGCCGCCCTGCTCGCCAACCGCGCCCGCCACGTGCTGACCGTGGATATCGAGCCCGAACTGGTGACGCTGGCACGCAAGAACCTGGCTGACGCCGGCGTGGCCAACGTGGACGTGGCCGAAGGCAACGCCGCCGAAGGCTGGGCCGCCGCGGCTCCGTACGATGTGATCTGCGTCTCGGGCTCGGTGCCGGAGATCCCGCAGGCGATGCTGTCGCAGATCAAGGTCGGCGGCCGCATCGCCGTGATCGTCGGCACCGCACCGGTGATGGAAGCCCGCCTGGTCACCCGCGTATCGGAAAACGAATACCAGTCCGTGAACCTGTTCGAGACGCTGGCCACGCCCCTGCAAGGCGCCGCACAGCCCTCGCGTTTCAAGTTCTGATCCGGGAGCCCGCCATGCAGGTCATCAACGCAACGCAACTGGCGCAGTGGCTGGCGGATGCCGGCCGCGCCAAGCCGGTACTGCTGGACGTGCGCGAGGACTTGGAAGTCCGAACCGCCGCCATGCCCGGCATTACGCATATCCCGATGGGCCAGATCCCGGCCCGGATGAACGAACTGGAAGAAGACGCCGAGATCGTCTGCATCTGCCACCACGGTGCGCGCAGCATGCAGGTGGCCAACTTCCTGGAGCGGCAGGGCTATGCCAACGTCTACAACCTGACCGGCGGCATCCATGCCTGGTCGACCGACGTGGACCCCTCCGTTCCGCAGTACTGAGCGACAAAGGCCCGGCCGATCCTTCGCCCGGGCCATCGCCCATCCCGCAGTACCCCACGCCGTATCAAGCCGTATTCAAGCATCGCCCCGCTGTACCGCCGTATCTCGTCTTGCCGTACCACCCGTACCACCACCTGAACGTTGGCCGCGCGCGCCGCGGCAAGCTGGAGATGTCATGAGTTTTGCGCTTCTCGCCGTGCCCGGCGCGGCCAGGAAACCCCTGGCGGTCGCCGTGTCCCTGCTGGCCTTGCTGCATGTGCCGGCTGCGTTGGCAGCGGACCTGCTCCAGGTCTATCGCGATGCGCAATCCAATGACGCCCAGTTCGCCAGCGCGAGGTCCCAGCTGCTGGCCACGCGAGAGCGCCTGCCGCAGGCGCGCGCGGGATTGCTGCCGCTGGTGGGCGGCACGGCCGGGGTGCAACGGACCATGGCCGATTACAGTTCGCCGGTCGACATCACGCGCTACTTCAATGCCAACACCTGGGCACTGCAGCTGACGCAGCCGCTGTTCCGCTGGGATCGCTGGGAAACCTACAAGCAAGGCGAACTGGCCTCGCTGGCGGGCGAAATCACGTTCCAGCAGGCGCAGCTTGACCTGATCACGCGCGCGTCGCAGGCGTACTTCGACGTGCTGGCCGCGCAGGACAATCTCTATCTGGCCGGCGCCCAGAAGAAGGCCATCGGCGAGCAGCTCGAACAGGCCAAGCGCAATTTCGAAGTCGGCACGGCCACGATTACCGATGCGAACGATGCGCAGGCGCGTTATGACCTGGCGACGTCCACCGAGATCGCCGCCCAGAGCGCGCTCGAAGTCACCCGCGCCACGCTGCAGCAAATCACCGGCAAACCCGTCGACGAACTCATGGGCCTGCGCCCCGAAGCCGCGATCCCCGGCCCCATGCCGGCCGACGTGAACGCATGGGCCGCGCAGGCCGAGCAGACCAATCCGCAGGTGGGCATCGCCGGCTACAACCTCGAAACCGCGCAGCGTGAAACGAACAAGGCCAAGGCCGGCCACCTGCCGTCTGTCGACTTCGTCGCGTCCTATGGCTACACCAATGCCCAGGGCACGGCCACACAGCTCAGCAATATCGGCAGCCGCTACAACTCGGGCGTGGTGGGTGTGCAGCTGAGCATCCCGATCTATGCGGGTGGCCAGATCCAGTCACGTGTGCGCGAGACGCTGGCACTGGCCGACAAGGCCGCGAGCGACCTCGAGTTCGCGCGCCGTACCGCCGCGCAATCGGCGCGACAGACTTACTCGGGCGTGTTCAATGGCCTGGCCCAGGTCAAGGCGCTGGAAGCGGCCGAGCGCTCGGCGCAAAGCGCGGTGGAATCGAACCAGCTCGGCTATGAAGTGGGCGTGCGGATCAATATCGACGTGCTGAACGCCGAAGCGCAGCTGTTCTCGACGCGCCGTGATCTGGCGAAGGCACGCTACGACACGATCATGAACGGCATGCGTTTGAAGGCTTCGACCGGCGTGCTGTCCGAAGATGACGTCGTGCAGATCAACACGCTGCTGACATCCGTGCCGGGGTCGATGTACAAGCTGCCGGCAAAGACGCGAATGGGCGCGGCCCCCGCGCCAGCGCCGGCACGTGCGGAACGCGGCCGACGCGAAAGCATGGTTCCGGCCGCGGCACCGCGGTCTTGATTGCCTCAGTCCTGAGGCTTCTGCCTAGATGCCGCTGACGCTGGCGCGGGTTACGCCGACAGGCGGCACGCTTTCCGCAGCGGCACGGGTGTCGAGACGACGCGTTGCGCGCGCCTCGAGTCCGGCCAGCCCCAGCAGCAAGCCGATGAGTCCCGCATAGAACACGACATTGGCCTGATGCGCCATCGTGACCTGCGTCAGGCCACAGATCAGCGAAGACAATACAGCGCCCATCCCCGCAACGGCCAGGCTCATGCCCTGATCATTGCCGCCGGCACGGCATGCGCGCAATGCACGGCCAAACAGCCACACCGGCACCAGGAAGAGTCCCAGTGTGGTCAGGAGTCCGGGAATGCCTGTCGTGGAAGCCGCTTCGACAATATCGTTGTGAGCATGCTCAAGCACGCACGCCGCCGATGTCGTTTGCTGGCAAAACGGTGCGTTGTGAAGAATATGCGCAAACTGCCCCACGCCCGAGCCGGTCCACGGATGCTCGATGAAGTACTGCATGCCGAGATGCCAGATCTTGAGGCGCACGCCGACCGACGTCTCGATATCGCCTTGCTCGTACTGCTGGATCTCCGTCACAGCCTGGTCGACACGCTTGGAGACCGGGCTACCAGGAATCAAATAAGCGCCAACCGCCAGCACGGCGACGGCTGCCACCGACACGAGGAACATGCGCAAGGTAAAGCGCCGATAGCGGATCATCAGCATCGGCACGACGGTCACCAGCAAAGCAACGACCGCCCCACGGGTGCCGTTCAGCATCAGGATCATGACGCCGCACAAGACGTTGAACCATGCCTCGGCATGCGCCATCCGCGTCTCGCCCGGCCGGGCAAAGCCGACCAGCGCCAGCGCCGCGACCATATTGGCAAAGGCGATGGCTTGCGTCCATGCCGATGGCCGCTCGTAGCCCAATGCAAACTTCTGGTAGGCAACAATCAGCAGCGCAAAAAAGAGCCCCACGGTGATGCCGCGCCAGAGGCGGCCGGGGCTCGGTGCCGAACGTACGATCACCCAGCACGTCAGGATCGCAAGCAGCGCCCGAGATGGATTATCGATCACATTCCAGGGCACATCGAAGTACAGCTTCGACGCGATATGGACCGCCATGAAGGCCAGGACCGAGATGGCCAGTGGCATCAGCACTTCGGCATGCTCACGCCACGCGCGCCCCGCGCCCCGCCAACCCACCAGTGCCAGGACGCCGACGCCCGCGAGAAAGACCCCCGCGCCTCGCGGCACGCACAGGATCAATATGGGAAAGGCAAGGACGAGGATGTCGGCCATCCTGGAAAGCCGGGCGTTGCTTATGGTCATAAAAGGGCTTAAAGAAGCGACGAATACGCCATGTATATGTGGGGGGGCGCTGGAGATCAGGCCGGATTGTAAACGATCGGCTATGCGGCCCCTCCACTTCGCCCCCTATTTCGCCCGGGCGCGCGATTCCACATTCACCAACTCCCAGCGGATCGACGAAGCATCCGCTGGCGGGTTCTGAACCTGGTATTCGCGCACGCGCAGCTTGTAGCTGACACCCGGCTCGAAATCGAGCCCCTCGATCGGCCCGTACCAGAGTTGCCATGGCGCGTCGGGCGACTCGCGCCAGCGATAGCATTGCATCCTGCCCACGCCCGAGCACTCCACGCGCTGGGAGTCGACGTAGACAATCTTCTCCTTGCCGGCGGCCGCATCCAGCTTCGCGCCGCGCTGGCCCAGCCCTTCGCGCTCGACAAACTGCAACAGATCGCCATCGACGGTCTTCCAGACGATCTGCCGACCGGTGGATCCTGCCGAAGGCTGCGTGCCGACGGTCGTGAACGGGGATTGCATCGCCTTGAGCAACGCCGCCTCCAGGGCCATCCGCGGCCCCGGACATGCCATACGCGTGCCCGCGATGCGGTCAAAGCGGATGCCGGTGGTGGTCTTGCCATAGCCACCCGTGAACCGGTTGCAGCCGCTGGTGCCGCTCACCGTGCCCTGCTGCGAGTCGATCCCGTCATTGAAATCGAAAATGATCGGCTGGCCGTTATCGCCATGCGGAATGTCACGCAAGGTGCCATCGGCCTGCTGCCAGCGCACCAGTTCCCAGCGGCTCGGGCCACCCGATCGGGTCTCGTTCAGGCTGGCGTTCGCGGAAGGCTGATCCGGCACCGGGCCAGTCGCGCAGGCGGACACGAAGGCTGTGGCGGCAACCGCCAGCATTGCTGCCAGGCCGCGCAGTCGGGAAGATGCGAGGGAAGGATGCTGCATGAATCGGCTCCTTTTTCTGGCGGAGCGGCGCAATCGACACGTACGCGTTACATGTGATCCGCCCTGCCCCGCCTTGCAGTGTAGAACCCTGCGTTGCGCGTGTATGTCAGCGCAACACTGGTTCTAACGCGGCGAGCGTTCGCGCGGTGGCGCCTCGGTGCAGCCCGGCAAAGGTCAGCGCGTGGGCCCGCATATCGGCGAGGCGCGCCGGGTCCGCCAGCACCGCGGCGGCCGTTGCCATCAGCGCATCGGCATCGGCCACGCGCTCGCAGGCACCCGCCGCGATGGCGTCCTCGGTGGCCTGGGCAAAGTTGAACGTGTGCAGCCCCATCAACACTGGCGTGCCCACTGCACATGATTCGATCAGGTTTTGGCCGCCCAGCGGAATCAGGCTGCCGCCGATATAGGCGATGTCCGACGCAGCGTAGTACATCGCCATTTCGCCCATCGAATCGCCCAGCACGATGTCGGCGGTGATCGGCGCCTCGATTGCCTCCACATCCAGCTGGCTGCGGCGCTGCACGCTGAAACCGGCCTTCGTGGCCAGCGCGGCCACTTCATCAAAGCGTTGCGGATGGCGCGGCACCAGCAACAGCGCGGGACGATCCGGACCCTGCCAGCGCGCGAAAGCATCCAGGATCAGCGGCTCCTCCCCCTCACGCGTACTGGCCGCCGCCAGCACGTGCCGGTCACCGAATGCCTTGCGCAGCATGCGGCCGCGCGCCACGCCAGCCTCCGGCGGCTGCATGTCGAACTTCAGGTTGCCGGTGACTTGCACCGCCCGCACGCCCAGCGCGCGATAGCGCTCGGCATCGCCCGCCGTCTGGGCCAGGACGGCCGTGAAATCGTTGTAGAGCGCAGCCGCCGCGCCACCAAACCGCGCCGTCCGGCGATAGCTGCGTGGAGACAGCCGCGCGTTGACCAGGAACAGCGGCACGCCGACGCGGCGCGTCACGTGCACCAGGTTCGGCCACACTTCCGTCTCCATGATCAGGCCGGCATCCGGCCTGAAGTACGCCAGGAAACGCCTCACCAGCCATGGCAGGTCATACGGCAGATAGCACTGCTGGATGCGTGCATTCGCGCCATAAAGCTGCTGGCCCGTCTGGCGGCCGGTCGGCGTCATGTGCGTCAGCAGGATGCGGTGCGCCGGGTAGGCCGCCAGCAACGCATCGATCAACGGCTGCGCGGCGCGGGTCTCGCCCACCGACACGGCATGGACCCAGATCCACGGGCCCGTGGCCGACAGCGCGCCATAGGCGCCCAGCCGCTCGCCCACGTGCCGGACGTAGCCCGGCTCCTTCCTTGCGCGCCAGACCAGGCGCAGCAATGCCAGTGGCAGGATGACCAGCCACAACAGGGTATAGACGACACGCAGCATCAGCCGACCACTCCGCGCACCCGCACGGCGGCGGAATAGACGTCATCGACCGAGGGCACCACGCCGTCATCGCCCACATTGGCGATCCGGTCGGACCAGTAGCCTTCCGTCTTCCAGCGCCAGGTAGCGGTATAGATTTCCACGGTCGGCCGGCACAGCGCCGCGGCGATGTGGACCAGCCCCGTATCGACGCCCACCACCACCTCGGCGCGATTGATCAGGCCAAACCCCTGCATCACCGAGAATCGCGGCAGCACCTGCGCCCCGGGAATGCCGGCGGCGATGCCCTCCGCGTCGCGTCGTTCCGATTCATTGCCCCAGGGCAACAGCACGGTCAGACCTTCGGCCTGCAGCCGCAGGCCCAGCGCATGCCAGCTGGCCACCGGCCAGCGCTTCTTCGCTCCCGCCGTGGCGTGGAAGCACACGGCATAGCGCGGCGGCAGGTCGGCCCAGAGCGGATCGTTGACATGGAGCGTCCGGGCCGTCGGACCGAAGAAGCGCGGCGGCTCGGGTGGCGTGGCGCCTGTGAGCGCGGCGCCCAGCAGGCGCGAGCGCCGGACCGAATGGGTCTGGCGCGGCACCTTGACCGGCGACGTGTAGAACAACCGCGCGGCAGGCTCGTAGCCCGACCCCTGCGTGGCGTTCCCCAGGCCGATCACCGGCGCGCCGGCCGCGCGCGCCGCGGTACGCGCGACGATGGCCGTCTTGAGCAGGCCCTGCGTCTCCAGCACGGCGTCATACGGACGTTCGCGGATGGCGTCGCGCAGCGCGCCGATCTCGGCCCACGTATCGCCCTGCCAAAACCGCTTGCGCCAGCGCCGCAGCGCGAACGGGATCACGCGATGAACATCGGGCAGCAGGCGCACGAGGTCGACGTAACCCTCCTCCACCACCCAGTCGATCTCGGCATCCGGCCAGCACGCGCGCAGGTCGTGCACGAGCGGCATGTTGTGCACGACATCGCCCAGCGACGAGACCTTGACGATCAGGATGCGCGGCCTCGCCGGCAATGCATACGGCGACACCGCCGCCAGCGGCGACGGTGTCGTCATGACCGGATCCCCCATTGCATCAGAACGGGAGCTTTGCATCCGGCTTCTCTGCCAGGATCACGCGCTTGAATTCGGCCTGGATACGGGCCAGCGCGGCATCGTTGTCCGCCTCGAAGCGCATCACCACCACGGGCGTGGTGTTCGACGGACGCGCCAGGCCGAAGCCATCGGGATATTCCACGCGTACGCCGTCGATCGTGATGACTTCCTTCGCGCCTTCGAACTTCGCGTTGGCGCGAATCTTGTCCAGCAGCGTGAAGGCCTCGCCCTCGGCGCACTTGAGCTGCAGCTCCGGCGTGCAGTTGGAGTCCGGCAGCGCGTTCAGCACCGCGCTCGGATCGGCGTGGCGTGACAGGATTTCCAGCAGGCGGGCGCCCGTGTACAGGCCGTCGTCGAAACCGTACCAGCGGTCCTTGAAGAACACGTGGCCGCTCATCTCCCCGGCGATCGGCGCGCCGGTTTCCTTGAGCTTGGCCTTGACCAGCGAATGGCCGGTCTTCCACATCAGCGGGTTGCCACCATGCTGGCGGATCCACGGTGCCAGCTTGCCCGTGCATTTGACGTCGTAGATGACCTGCGCGCCCGGGTTGCGCGACAGGATTTCCTCCGCGAACAACATCAGTTGCCGGTCGGGGAAGATGACCTGGCCATCCTTGGTCACCACACCCAGGCGATCGCCGTCACCATCGAAAGCCAGGCCCAGTTCGCAGTCGGTCTCGCGCAGGCATTTCATCAGGTCCTGCAGGTTTTCCACATGGGCCGGGTCGGGATGGTGGTTCGGGAAATGCCCGTCCACGTCGCAGAACAATTCAACGACCTCGCAGCCCAGGGCGCGGAACAGGTCGCCCACGAACGCCCCGGCCACGCCGTTGCCGGCATCCAGCGCGATTTTCATCGGGCGGGCGAGCTTCACGTCGCCGACGATGCGGTCGAGGTATTGCTGGCGTACGTCCACGAGCTTGTAGGTGCCGGCACCCTGCGTGAACTTGCGGGCCTCGATGCGCTGGCGCAGCGCCTGGATCTGGTCGCCGTAGATGGCCTTGCCGCCCAGCACCATCTTGAAACCGTTGTAGTCGGGCGGGTTATGGCTGCCCGTGACCATGATGCCGGACGTGGCGCGGCGGCCGTCGAGCTCGATATTGGTGCCGAAGTAGACCATCGGCGTGGCCACCATGCCGAGGTCGATCACGTCGACCCCCGCGGCACGCAGGCCTTCCACGAGGCCGCCCAGCAGGTCCGGCCCTGACAGTCGGCCATCGCGGCCAACCACGACGGTTTTCTCGCCAAGCTCGACGGCGGCTGAGCCGAAGGACAGCCCGATGAAGCGCGCGACTTCAGGCGTCAGCGTCTTGCCAACGATGCCGCGGATGTCATAGGCCTTGAAGATCGTGGGGTCAATTTGCATAGATGGTCCCGTGCTTGTTGCGCTGCGTCAGCAGCCGTGAAGGAGAGCGGCCACACTGCCAAAGTTGCGCCAAAGGCGATATTTTGCCGGATTACGGCGACCGCGCCAGTTTATAATCACCGAGCCATGCCGGATCGCCGCCTGGTGCGCCGGGGCACACTCGGTGAACACACATGCGACGGGCCCTCGCGGACGGCACCGCAAAGTCCTTGTCAGCCGCAGCCCCCAAAAGCCCGGATACGGCCTGAGCCTGGCCTCCAGTGCTCCCGAACAGACTTTCCTCCGCCCTCGTGCACACCTCTTCGCCCCTGCCCCGGCCCCGAATCGCCTACCTGATCACGAATTCCGAGATCGGGGGCGCACAGGCGCACGTCGCGGATCTCCTGCGAGCGCTGCGGGGGCAGGTCGATGCCACGGTTCTGGCCGGTGGCGACGGCCCATTGTTCGCTGCAGCCAGGGCAGCTGGCGCCAACACCGTACGGTTATCTCTGCTCGACAATACGATGTCACCGCTTCGGGCCGTCTCCACATTGCGGCAGATCGTGGCCGCGTTGCGCCAGGCGGCGCCGGACGTCATCCACGTCCACAGCGCCAAAGCCGGTGCGCTGGGCCGTCTGGCAGGCTGGTGGCTGGGAATCCCGGTTGTCTATACCGTGCATGGCTTCGCCTTCAAGCCGGCCGCTCCCGCCGTACGCCGAATAGCGTCGCGTCTGGCCGAATGGTGCCTGGCACCGCTGACCTCGCATCTGATCTGCGTCGCGGACGCGGAGCGCGCCATGGCCGCCAGCCTGCCGATCGCATCGACGCGGGTCAGCGTGATCCACAACGGCATTGCCGACACACCCGAGCGTGCCGCACCCGGGGAACCGCTGCGCCGCATCGTCATGGTTGCCCGCTTTGCCGCGCCGAAACGGCCGGAAGTGCTGATCCGCGCGTTCGCCCGCGCCGGCATTGACGACTGCGAACTGGTCATCGCCGGAGACGGGCCCCTGCGCGACGACATGCGTGCATTGGCCCATCAGCTGGCGCCCGGCCGCATTCACCTGCCGGGCAATATCGACGATATTCCCGGCCTGCTGGCATCCGCGCAGCTCTTCGTACTGGTCTCCGATCACGAGGGCCTGCCGCTGTCGATCCTGGAAGCCATGCGCGCCGGCCTGCCGGTCGTCGCCACGGATCTGCCGGGCATCCGCGAACAATTCGGCGCGGAATCGGCTGGCGTGCTGTTGAGCGGCAACGATGACGTCTCGCTGGCCCGTATCCTCGGTGCGCTGGCAACCGGCCCTGAACGGCGCATCGTGCTCGGCCAGGCTGCCCGCGGCCGCTGGGCGCGCGCCTTCGAACTCGGGCCGATGGCCGATGCGACCTGGCGGGTCTACCAGCAAGCCATTGGCCAGACCGCCAGCGCGGCCCCGGTCCGGACAGGAGACGCCTGAGATGTCGGCCAACAAGGAAGCGGCGCCCATGCACGGCCATCGGGCCGGCGCCGGTAGCGCCCGCGGATCCGAAACCGTCCGACGCGTGAGCCGGATGCTGGCCTGGGCGCTGCTCGGCCTCGTCCTGTTCGGCCTGAACACCGCACTGGCGGAGTATCTCCACCATACCGGCATCGTGACGTACGTCTTTACACGCACGCTGCTGTGGTCGATCGTGCCCTACCTGTGCACCTTCGTGCTGCTGCACCGGTCCCTGCACCTGCCATCCATCGAGGGCAACAGCCTGGTTGGCGTGGCCGCCACGCTGCCATTTGGCCTGCTGCTCCTGGTGTTTGCCTCATTCCATATCGAGTATTCGCGCGGTGCGCTGCTGCTCGGCTATGTGACCACCCTCGCCTGGAGCGGCTTTGGCTATCGCCGCTTCGTGCAGAACTACGTACCGGTGTTCGGCTACACCGACCCGCGCGCGCTCGATCAACTGCGCGACATCCTGGCCATGCCGGGCGCCACGCCGCCCAGCCCCATGCGGTTCGAGCAAATCCGCTCGATCGAGGAAGCCGTGCATTACAACGGGCTGATGCTCGATCGCACGGCCACGGCCGACCCCGAGCGCACGCGGGCGCTTGCCCGACTCAAGCTCAGCCATGTGCGGATGTACTCCGTGGAACGTGTTGGCGAAATGCTGACCGGCCGCGTGGGCCTGGCCCATATCGACGAGAACTTCCTGGATGACTACGCGCGGCACTACCTCTACGGCTTCGCCAAGCGCGTGCTGGACTTGTCCGCGGTGCTCTGCCTGGCGCCGGTCGCCTTGCCGGCATCGCTGCTGACCGCGCTGGCGATCCGACTGGAATCGCCGGGACCGGTGCTGTTCCGCCAGACGCGCGTGGGACTGTTCGGCAACCCCTTCACGATGCTGAAGTTTCGCAGCATGGGCGTCCAGCGCGATGCCCCCGCGCAGTTCGCTTCGCGGCTGGACCCTCGCATCACCCGCGTGGGCCGCGTGATTCGCAAATACCGGCTCGATGAACTGCCGCAACTGTGGAATGTGCTGGTCGGCGACATGAGCCTGATCGGCCCCCGCCCGGAGCAGGTGCCGATGGTCGACGAGTTCGCGGAAACCATCCCTTACTACCCATATCGCCATCTCGTGCGCCCGGGGCTGTCCGGCTGGGCGCAGGTACAGCAGGGCTATGTGGGCTCCCATGCGGAAACCGTCACCAAGCTCAGCTATGACCTCTACTACGTCAAGCATTGCTCGTTCGCGCTCGACCTGCTGATTTGCGTCAAGACCGTGCGGACGTTGCTGACGGGGTATGGGGCGCGATGATGGTCCGCACCACGCCCAATGGCGCGCCGATGCGGATTCTGCTGGTTACGACCGGCCTGAAGGTCGGCGGCGCCGAGCATCAGGTCGTTGCCCTGGCACGCGCGTATCTGGCGATGGGCCACGCCGTCGCGATCCTCAGCCTGTCGCCCGGTCGCGAGCTCGACCTGCCGGCTGACGCCCATGTCGTCGAACTCGACATGCGCAAGACGCCTGCGGGCATCGTCCGGGCGCTCTGGCGCGCGCGCGCGCTGGTCAGGTCGTGGCAACCCGATGTCATCCATGCGCACATGGTGCATGCCAACCTGTTTGCGCGTGTTCTGACCCGCATCGTGCGCTGCCCGCCATTGATTTGCACCGCGCACAGCTATCGCGAGGGCGGCCGCATGCGCATGCTGGCCTATCGATTGACGGACCGGTGGACGTCACTGACGACCCACGTCAGCAACGACGGTCGCGCCGGCATGATCTCGGCAGGGGCGGTGCCGGGCGATCGCATCATGGTCATGCCAAACGGCATCGATATCGACCGGTTTCGCCCGGATACGACCTTGCGCGACGCCACGCGTGCGCGTCTGGGCATCGGCAGCGATACACGGCTGGTGCTGAACGTCGGACGGCTGGTTCCAGAGAAGGCACAGGACCTGCTGCTTCGCGCATTCGGCCATCTTGACACCACGCCACCCGCGCACCTGTTCATCGCAGGTGGCGGGCCACTCCACGGGGCGCTGGCCGAACAGATTGCCGCGATGGGCCTGTCACCGCGCGTCACCTTGCTGGGCCCGCGCGACGACGTACCCGCCCTGCTCAATGCGGCGGACATATTCGTGCTGTCATCGAATATCGAGGGATTGCCAATGGTTCTGGTAGAGGCACTCGCCTGCGGCTGCCCCGTGGTCGCCACCGATGCGCCAGGCGTTGAGGAAGTCCTTCTCGACCAGGGCACCATCGTGCCGCGCGGCGATGCCCAGGCATTCGCGCATGCACTGGGAGCGGCGCTCCGGCAAGGCCGGGGTACGACAGTCGACGTAGCCGCCCGACGGGATCGTGCCCTTTCCGCTTTCTCGCTCGACGCGATCGCCGCGCGCTGGCTGCATCTGTACGCGAGCGTGGCCAGGACGGCCTCGCTGCCGCAGGTGGGAGTTGCCTGATGCGCCGGCGCGTGACGGGCAATCTTCTGTGGATGCTGGCCGAGCGCGGCTTCCAGGTCGGCATCGGCATCGGTGTCGTGGCCATGCTGGCGCGGGCGCTGGGGCCGGCCGGCTTTGCGCACTTCCAGTACGCGCAATCGATTGTCCTGATCGCCGCGTCCCTGGCACTCGTCTGTAGCGGCGAGGTGGTGGTACCCCGGCTCGTTGCGGAACCGGCACCAGCTGCGCAGTATCGGCTGCTCGCCCATGCCTTCGTGCTGCGCCTGGCCGGTGGCATGGCCGGCTACCTGCTGATGTGTGCCTACCTGGGCGTGACGTCGCCGGCGGCGGAAGTGTGGCACGCGGCGCTGTGGCTTGGCCTGGCGATCCTGCTGCGCGAACCGTTCGGCGTGGTGGTTGCCTGGATGCAGGCCCACACCAACAATCGGCCGGGCACCTTGTTCAGCCTCGTCGCACTGATCATCAAGGCGCTTATCGTCGCTGCGTTGTTTGCCACCGGCGTTCGCGAGGTGAGCGGCTACGCCGCCGCGTTCACAATCGAACCCTTCCTGGTGGCGGCACTTCTGGTCAGCTACTACCTGTCACGTTCGCCGGTGCGCGACTTTGGCTGGCAGCCCACGCTGGCGCGCGCGCTGATGAACAGCGGCGCGCTGTTCTGGGTCAGCTTCATCCTCATGATGGGCGCGCGCCGCGTCGACCAGCTCGTGCTGCAGCCCGTCGTGCCGGCCGTGGACTTCGGCGCCTACGCTGCCTGCATGCAGGTCCTCGACAACTTCACAATGGTGGCCGGCATTCTGGCCGCCGGCATTGCGCCGACCTATGTCTACGCACGCAAGTCGTTCGACGAGGCACACGCCAACATCGGCCGCATCGCGATCGGGCTGGGTGCGCTCGGTCTTGCCGGTGGGCTGGCCATTTCCGCTTGCGCGCCGTGGATCGTGCGCCTGCTCTACGGCTCCGCGTTCGACGCAACCGTGACACTGCTGCGCGCCGCCGCGGTGGCCTCCGCACTCGTCTTCGCCGACGTCGGGCTGACACTGCTCGCGGTGTACCTGCGCAGGCCGCGCTGGCTTGCCATCAAATGGGCGCTGGTTCTGGGCGCCACGCTTGCCTTCGACCTGGTCATCATTCCGCGTTACGGCAACCTGGGCGCCGTCGCCGGCTACGCGCTGGGCAATGGCGTGGCCGTGCTCGTCGGCCTGACCCTGTGGTGGCGCCATCGCCCAGTGCGAGAGGTGGCGTCGGCATGAACAAGCTGCCCACCGTCTGCTTTCTGACCGGTACGCTGAATGCGTTCGCGGGCGCGGAACGCATGACTGCGGTCATCGCCAATGCGCTGGCGGAACGCGGGTATCGCGTGCTTGTGCTGAGCCTGTGGGATCGGGCCAGCGTCTTTCCGCTGCATGCGGATGTCGAGCACCACGCGCTATTCGACGAACGGCCGTCGTTCAAGCGCAAGTACGTTTCCACGGTGCGGGGCATTCGACGATTTGTCCGCGAGCACGGCGTCGAGGTACTGATTGAAGTCGATACCATGCTCACGCTGTTCACGCTGCCCGCGACGCTGGGATTGAAGATGCGACGCATCGCGTGGGAGCATTGTCATTTCGACGAGGATCTGGGAAGGCGGGCGCGGCGGGTGGCGCGGTGGCTGGCGGGGCGATTCAACAGCGCGGCCGTGGTCCTCACCGAGCGGGACAGACAGCGCTGGCTTCAGCAATTGCATCCCCGATGCGAGGTTCATGCCATTGCCAATCCCCTGCCGTTTCCCTTCCCTGCCGATGCCGCGTCGGGCCACACACAACGCGTCTTGTCCGTCGGCCGGTTGACACACGCCAAGGGATTCGACGTCCTGCTCCAGGCATGGTCCGAAGTGGCCGCGTCGTGCCCTGGATGGTCGCTTCAGATTGTCGGTGACGGTGAGGAGCGTGAGCCCCTGGAGTCGATGATTCGCGAACTCGGTCTGGGGGAATCCGTCAGCATGCCAGGGACGTCGCGCAATGTGGAACAGTTCTATCGCGATGCATCCATCTTCTGTCTGAGCTCCCGATACGAAGGTTTCGGTCTCGTACTGGTCGAGGCGATGTCTTTCGGCCTTGGGGTGGTATCAACCGATTGCGAAGCAGGACCACGCGAGATCCTGCGCCACGGCGAGAATGCCTGGATCGCGCCCGCCGACGACGCCAGCGCGCTGGCGCGCGCGCTCACACAATTGATGCGGGATGAAATCCTGCGCGAAAAACTTGCCGAACAGGCAAGAGCCGACGCACGTGCATTCTCGCTGAAGGCAATCGAAACCCGTTGGGATGAATTGCTGACAACGGTCCCAACCACGCGCGACGTGGCACAGAAACGGTGGATTAGCCCGCCAGATCGCGGGCAAACCCAATAAACAAACAAGCTACAATAGCAATTCCCTGATTTGGCTCCACCATACGTAACCAAATGCAAGCAAGCCCCCGCACAGAGTTCAATATGATTACCGCGTTGTCCATATTTGCTGCCCGATCGGCAAAGATGGTACTGGCGACCACAATCGTGGGCGGCTTGATTGGCTTTGCACTGTTCCACCTTCATGAACCGCGGTGGACCGCCAGGATGCTTGTGAAGCTGGGACAGATCACCACTTTTGCTGAATCCGGCGTGGCGGTCCGGCCAATCGAATCGCAGATGACCGCGGTAGACCAGATTAACCAGCCCGCCTATCGCTTCAACGTACTGAAGAACCTTGGCTTGCCCGCGCCGGATGGTGGGAACGCCGATGCCACACTGATTTTCGATTCGCTGCGCGCCGCACCCGGACGTGGTACGGATCTGCTCGCCGTCCAGGTCAACGCGCACTCTCCCGAGCTCGCCGCAAAGGCGTTGACAGCGTCGTTCGCGCTGATTGAGCGTGAACACCAGAAGATGTACAACGACGTCGTCGAGAGAATGAAAAAGGAGCTTGCCGATACCAACGCGAAGCTAACGGTTGCCGAGCAGGAATATGCGAAGGCCTATGATTCGCTGAAGGTATCTCAGGGGCGTGACGGCCCGGCAGTACGAGATCTGTTCACCACCAACATTGCGGCGACGGTATCCCGCCAGGTGATCGATCTGCAGCGTCGCAAGACCCAGCTTGAAGACAGCCTGGAGCCGATTCGGACCTACTCGACCCGCATCATGGATGCACCGTACGTACCCGCCACGCCGAGTTCTCCGGGCCGGACCGTGTACGTGGGACTGGGCGCGCTGGCAGGCCTGATCTTCGGTATTGCACTGTTTGTGCTGACGCGTATCCGCGGATAATCGCGACCGCAGACCGCACAACCTGAATGCCGCGGTGTTGACTCGTTCGACACCGCGGCATTTTTGCTTTCCGGATCAGATGTCCTTGCGGTTTTGCCCCAGGAATCGCCAGCCCACGAACTTCGCAATCATGCGCAGCTGATTGACGAAATAGGCGGGATTCTTCCAGGAATTGATCGCCATGGCCTTGACGAACGCCAGACCCAGGATCGAGAAGAAGTGAATATCGTGCAGACGCGAGGCAATCGTCTTCGGCGGAAGATGCTTCATGACCTTCTCGTCGATATCGCATTCAATCACGATGTGCACGCGCGTCTGGTCACTGCGATTTTCCACGCTATGCAGGTACGAGGTATCCAGCGACCAGAGCTGACCCGGCAGCATTTTGACGCGCTTGTGGGATACCTCAAAGATCACGTTGTCGTTGGTGATCACGGGAACGTGGAAACGGATCCGCGCATTCGAAGACGCGCCGGTCAGATCGCGATGAGGGTGCAGCATCGCGCCGGGTGACAAGTAGTAGAACACACACAGCCCATCGCGCTTCGCCCCGAGGAAGTCATAGATTCTCTCGATAAACGGATGTTCTTCGGCGACCAGATCGACCTTGTGCCACTGCAGGTCCTTGTAACGCCCTTCTTCATGGACATTGCTCTTCCGGGCATCCAGCTTCAGGCACAACTGCGTGATCGGCTCCAGCTCCTCGGGCGAGAAGAAGTTGTCCTTGATGAGAAAAGATCCGTGATTCATTTTTTTGTGCTCCCGTCAAGCCCGGGTCTACCTTCCCGGGCAGCTAACAGCCAATACCAGGCACTACTGCCCTACGCTACCGTGGCATCGCCACACGCCAATTCCCGCCGGCCGTAGCCGTGCACATACTCCCCGAAAATGCTCCGGATCTGCGTGTCGTCATTCTGCTCGGCAGCATGACGCATCGAAGCCAGCACGGTGACGAATTTCTCCCACTGCACATAGTCTTCCCGCGCCTTCATGATCCGTTCGTGCGCCGTCGGCTCTGGATTGTCACCGATCAGCAGCTCTTCATAAAGCTTCTCGCCAGGACGCAAACCAGTCACCTGGATCTCGATATCACCTGTCGGATTTGACTCATCGCGCACCGTCAGGCCCGAAAGCTGGACCATCCGCCGGGCCAGATCCATGATCCGCACGGGCTGCCCCATGTCGAGCACGAATACTTCGCCGCCATGCGCCATGGCGCCCGCCTGCAGCACCAGCTGCGCCGCCTCGGGAATGGTCATGAAGTAGCGGGTGACTTCTTCATGCGTGACCGTCAGCGGGCCGCCTTCGTGCAACTGGCGCCTGAACAGCGGCACCACGCTGCCGCTGCTGCCCAGCACATTGCCGAACCGGACCATCGCAAAGACGGTGCGGTTGGGTGTCACGATGCTCGGGCGCCTGTCGAGCTCCTCGAAGTCGATCGTGCGCGACCCCGCCAGCGCCTGCAGCGCCAGCTCCGCCATGCGCTTGGTCGCACCCATTACATTGGTCGGACGCACAGCCTTGTCGGTCGAAATGAGCACGAAGTACTCGACATCGCTCTCCAAGGCGGCGCGCGCCATGTTGAGCGTTCCGAAGACATTGTTCAGCACGCCTTCGGACGGATTGCACTCCACCAGCGGCACGTGCTTGTAAGCCGCGGCGTGGTACACCGTGGCAGGCCGGTACTTCTGGCAGATCTCGCGCAGGCGGCCCAGCTTCGACACACTCGCCAGCAACGGTACGATCTCGACAGCCAGCTTGTTTTCCTGGCACAGCCCTTCCAGCTCGCGATGAATCGTGTAAAGCCCGAATTCATTGTGCTCGACCAGGAGGATGCGGCGCGGTTTCTCGAATACGATCTGCCGGCACAGCTCGCTGCCGATACTGCCGCCAGCGCCGGTCACGAGCACGCACTTGTCCGCCAGATTGCGAGCGAGCAGTGCCTGGTCGGGCGGTACGGGGGCACGGCCCAGCAGATCCTCCACATCGAGTTCCTGGAAGTCGCGAATGGTCACCCGACCCGATGCGAGGTCAGCCATGCCGGGGAGCGTGCGAACGTGCACCGGCAGTCCGCGCAGGCTGGCGATGATCTCGTTGCGCCGCATCCGGCCGAGCGAGGGCACTGCCAGCAAGATGTCGGTCACACCCATGCTTTCCACGGCTTCGCGCACGTCGGACGGGCTGATGATGTCGAGACCGTTGATGGTGCGGCCGATCTTGGCCGGATCGCCGTCGATGAATCCGAGCAGCGCGAACTGGCAGCCGTACGCAAGTGCCGAGGCCGTCTGCACGCCCGCATCGCCAGCACCGTAGATCAGCAGCCGTCCCTCCCATTGCCGGCTCCGGGCGGTGTTGCCCGCGAGCCAGATGCGCGCCAGGGCACGGCTGGCACCGACCAGAAGCAGGAACAGCATCGGCTGGATCAGCCCGACGCTGCGTGGCACGCCATCCCACTTGAACAGCACCAGCGCCCCGAAGAACAGCGCACCGTAGATGCCTACCGCCTTTGCGGTCGTGGCCAGCGCGGCCATACCGGTGTAGCGGAAGATCGCGCGGTACAGGCCCATGCGCACAAACAGCGGGAACGCCAGCAACGGCGCCAGCAGGTAGACGTACTTCTGCTGGAGAAACGGCAGGCCGCTCTGGTCGATGCGAAGGTAGAACGCCAGCCAGACCGATGCCACGGAGAGCACCAGGTCCAGGGCCACCACCACGCATCGCTTGGCAGGACGCGGCAACCCTAGCAGGAGCGCTATGAGTTTGTTCACCGGCTGGCCCGTCCCAGTACGTCTGCGATCACCGCGCAGCTCTTTTGGATCTCGGCATCGGTCAGCGTCGGATGCACAAGGAACATCAGGCTGGTCTCGCCGAGCTCGCGCGCCACGGCAAATCGTTCCTCCGGGCGCCAGCCAGTATCGTCAAATGCCTTTTCCAGGTACACCTCGGAGCATGATCCCTGATAGCAGGGAACCCCTTCAGCATTGATGGCTTCCGCGATACGGTCACGCGTCCATCCGGATGCCAGCAGACCGGGATTCAGGTAGACATAGCACTTGTAGTGCGCATGCACCGAACCATCCGGTACCTCGGGAACACGCACGGCCGAGAATGGACGGCACGCATTCCAGATGGCCTCCGCGTTCTTCGTGCGACGGGCAGTCCAGTCCGACATGCGACGCAACTGGATGCGGCCGATGACGGCCTGCATTTCGAGCATGCGCCAGTTGGTGCCGAAACTCTCGTGCAGCCAGCGGAAACCAGGCGGATGCTGACGCTCATAGACGGCCTCGTAGCTCTTGCCATGGTCCTTGTACGACCACATGGCGCGCCACAGGCTCTCGTCGTTGGTTGTCACCATGCCACCTTCGCCACCGGTGGTCATGATCTTGTCCTGGCAAAAGCTCCAGGCGCTGACATGGCCGATCGAGCCAACGCTGCGGCCGCGATAGCGCGCGCCATGGGCCTGCGCGCAATCCTCGATCACCTTGAAATCGTGCTGCGCAGCCAGCGCCATGATGGGGTCCATGTCGCACGGCCAGCCACCGAGATGCACGCAGATGACGGCACGCGTGCGTGGCGTAAGCACCTTGGCGATCGTCCGCGCGGAGAGGTTGCCGCTATCCGGCTCCACTTCGGCGAACACCGGCGTGGCGCCGGCATTGACCACACACGAGATGCTCGCGATGAACGTGCGCGGCGTCACGACGACCTCGTCGCCCGGTCCGATGTTCAGCGCCTTGAGCGCGACATCCAGGGCGAGCGTGCCGTTGGCCAGCGACAGCGCGTAGCGCGTGTCGGCCCACTCCGCAAATTCCTTCTCGAATTCGCGGCATTCGGTACCGGTCCAGTAGTTCACCTTGTTGGACAGCAGCACGCGCTGCACGGCGTCGGCCTCCTCCGTGGTGAAACTCGGCCAGGGGGAAAACGGTGTATTGAGCATGGTTGTCTCCCTCGGTCAGTTTAGCTCGTGCGGCGCTCTAGCGGCTTGGCGGGATTGCCCACCACAGTCACGCCCGGCGGAACGTTCTTTGTCACCACGGCGCCCATGCCAACCACAGCGCCACGGCCAATCACCAGCGGCTCGCCCGGCTTGCCCTGCCTGAGAATGGCACCGGTGCCGATGTACGCGTGATCCTCGATCACGACGTTGCCATTGCACTTCACCCCGGGGGCCAACGTGACAAAGTCGCCCACCACACAATCATGGGCAACGTAGCTGTAGATGTTCGCGTGGAACTGGCGGCCGATGCGGACGTTGCTGGTCAGCATCACGAACGAACAAAGGATGGCCCCCTCGCCCACCTGTACGTCGTCCATGGCGACGACGTTGGCCGCACGCGGCTCGACAAAGGCGACGCCGTCCTCGGCACAACGCACCGCCAGCTTCTCGCGCACGGCACTGTTGGCGATGGCCAGACTGATGGCGCGATAGGACGCCGGCTCGGCAAGCCATTGATCGTAGGTGAGGACACGATGTCCGTTCAGGCTCTCGACAGGCGGATTGTCGTCAACGAAAACGAGATCCCATGGCGCCGTCTCCGTGCGCTCCAGCTGTTCACGCAGGACAGGCATGACCTCGCGGCCGAATCCGCTCGCACCAAAAATCGCAAATCGCTTCATAGTAGTCGTGGTCGCACGTTTAATGCTTCGAACCGGTAAATCTGGACATCGTGGCCTCGCCCGATGCGCTGATCCCCTCACGAACCAGCACCTTGCGCACCGTAAGCCACAAGATCCTGATGTCTAGCCAGAACGACTGGTGATCGACATACCAGACATCCAGCGCGAATTTCTCTTCCCAACTCAGCGCATTGCGTCCGTTCACCTGCGCCCAGCCGGTCACCCCCGGGCGCACTTCATGCCGTCGCGCCTGCTCGGGTGAATATAACGGCAGATACTCCATCAGCAACGGCCGCGGGCCCACCAGGCTCATGTCGCCACCAAGCACATTCCACAGCTCCGGCAACTCATCGAGGCTGGTGGCGCGCAGCAGCCGGCCAAAGCGCGTCAGGCGCTCGGCATCGGGCAGCAATGTACCATCCGGGCCCCGTTCATCGGTCATGGTCCGGAACTTGACCATGCGGAACGGTTTGCCATCCTTGCCGGGGCGGGTCTGCGCAAACAGCACGGGGCTGCCCAGCCTGGTCCGCACCAGTATCGCCAGGCAGAACAGCGGAACTGCCAGCACGACAAGCGCAAAGGCGGCAACACAGAAATCGAAAAGGCGCTTCATGCGGATCGGCCTCGAACCATCTTTCTGAAAATGGCACCAAACCTGGAAACACCGACTTCCAGCGATAGATGCTCACGATAGTACGCCTGCGCGCGCGCGCCCATGGTCTCGCGCTCCTCCGGCGACAACCCGGCCAGAGCCTGTGCGGCTTCGGCAAGTGACCTTGCGTTCTCCGATTCCGCCACGACGCCGCCGCCGGACTCTCGCACAAGATCGGCCGCATCGCCATCCACCGCCATCAGCAGCGGTTTTCCGACGGTCATGTAGGCCTGCGTCTTGGAGGGAATCGTGATCTGGAACAGCGGGTCGCGGCGCAAATGCACCAGCAGCGCGTCGGCAGCGTTCAACAAGGTGCCTACCTCACTCATCGGTACTGGCGGGAGGAACACCACATTGTCCAGGCCTTGCTCTGTTGCGCGTCGCGACAATCTTTCGACTTCGATCCCGCCACCAACCAGGACGAAGCTGACCGCCGAACCCTGAGCCTTCAGCAACGCCGCGGCGTCGAGAACGACGTCGAGGGCCTGGGCGCGCCCCATGTTGCCCGCATACACAACGCGGAAACGCTCGGGGCCGGGAAAGCTCGCCGGCAGCGTGCCGGACGGGGCGGCAAGCGCGGCCTCATCCGCCCAGTTGCAGATGACATTGATCTTGTCGTCGGGCACGCCGCGATCGAGCAGCAGCCGCTTGAATCCCGGCGATAGCACCACGATCTGGTCGACACGTTTGTACACCCACGCACAGACAGCGCCCACAATGCCCAGCGCACGTGGATTGCCGATCATGCCGGTGGCACGCAGCGTATCCGGCCACATGTCCTGGATATCGTAGACCACCGGCATGCGGCGGATCAGCCGCAGCAGGGATGCCGCGATACCCACCGTCAACGGCGGGTGATAGGCATAGACGACATCGCAACGACGCGCGAACACGCCGTGGCTCAACGCGGCCGCCGCGAAGCTGACATAGTTCAGCACGCGCTGGATCGCGGACTGGTCGTGGCTCGGGTACAACGGAACGCGCGTCACCCGGACGCCGTCGATGGTCTCCCGCTGGCGCCAGCGCATGCGATAGCCAGGATATAGCCGTCCTCCCGGGTAGTTCGGGAAGCCGGTCAGCACATCCACTTCGAAGCCCTGCCGCACCAGTTCGCGCGCGAACACCATCCCCTTGAACGTCGGTTCAGGGTCGAACCACTGGGTCAGCAGGAGGACTCGGGTTGCCATCAATCAGTACTTCTTCCAGACCACGCGATTCACGTAGTCGGTGTAGCTCTGGATGATCCGAAGTACCTTGTCGGAAACGTTCGGCATGCTGTAGTCCGCCACCTGACGCAGCAGGCGGCTGTCGCCGCGCGCCTGATCTTCCAGGATGGCCAGGCCCTGCATGACACGATTGGCCTCCAGGCCGACCATCATCACCGCGGCCTCTTCCATGCCCTCAGGGCGCTCGTGGGCTTCACGCAGGTTCAGCGCCGGGAAGTTCATGATCGACGATTCCTCGTTGATCGTGCCGCTATCGGACAACACCGTTCGCGCGGAAAGCTGCAGCTTGTTGTAGTCCGTGAAGCCCAACGGCTTGAGCAGTTGCACGTTCGCGTGGAAGCGCGCGCCCATCGCATCCACACGCTTCTGGGTGCGCGGATGCGTCGAGACGATGACGGGCAAGTCATAGTGCTCGGCCACGGTATTCAGTACCTGAACCAGCTTGCCGAAGTTCGCATCGGAATCGATATTCTCCTCGCGGTGCGCGCTCACGACGAAGAACTGCCCCTCTTTCAGGCCCAGGCGCGACAGGACGTCGGAGGCCATGATGGCGGGCCGGTAATGTGCAAGCACCTCGGCCATCGGGCTGCCGGTCTTGATGACCATGTCGGGCGGCAGACCTTCCCGCAGCAGGTATTCCCGCGCGATCGAGCTATAGGTCAGGTTGATATCCGCAGTGTGGTCGACGATGCGGCGGTTGGTTTCTTCCGGAACGCGCAGATCGAAGCAACGGTTGCCCGCTTCCATGTGGAAGATCGGAATCTTGCGGCGCTTGGCCGGGATCACCGACAGGCAGCTATTGGTATCGCCGAGCACCAGCAGCGCTTCGGGCTTTTCGCGGCCGAGCACTTCATCCATCGCAATGATGATCTTGCCGATCGTCTCCGCGGCATTGCCGCCGGCTGCGTTCAGGAAGTGGTCCGGCTTGCGGATGCCCAGATCGTCGAAGAAGATCTGGTTCAGCTCGTAGTCGTAGTTTTGGCCGGTATGCACCAGAACGTGATCGCAGTATTGGTCGAGGCGAGCCAGCACGCGGGACAGGCGGATGATCTCGGGTCGGGTGCCGACCACGGTCATGACTTTGAGTTTGTTCATCGTAATTCGCATCTATCGAATCGCGCGCCGCTTACAGCGGGCAGGCGAAGGTATCCGGGCGGGCACGGTCGAACACTTCGTTGGCCCACAGCATGACGATCATCTCGTCCTGGCCGATGTTCGTGATGTCGTGCGTCCAGCCGGGCACGGTTTCCACGATTTCAGCCTTGTCACCGCTGGTCACCAGCTCATGCGTCTCACCGGTTTGCATGTGACGGAACTTGAAGCGCGCCTGCCCCTTGATGACCAGGAACTTTTCAGTCTTGGTGTGGTGATAGTGACCGCCGCGCGTAATCCCCGGGTGGGCCGTGAAGTACGAGAACTGGCCGCAGTCCGGCGTTTTGAGCATTTCGACGAAGACACCTCGCGGATCTCCGTATTGCGGCACCGTGTACGCGAACGATTCAACGGGCAGGTAGCTCACGTACGTGGCATAGAGCGCTCGCACGAGGCCAGTGCCAACGCGCTCCGTCACCAGTGTGTTGCGGCTATCGCGGAACGTGCGGATGTTGTCGGCCAGCTCGCCTACGGTGGTCGTGTACTGCGGCGTGACGGTGGCAAAGCCGTCCGCATCGGTCTGGCTGTCCGCGCCATCCATCAGCTGCACGAAGCGCTCCACGACATCGTCGACGTAGACCAGCGTGACAGGCGCCGCGGGATCGTTCACCTGGATGGGCAGATCCCGGGCGACGTTGTGGCAAAACGTGGCGACCGCGGAGTTGTAGTTGGGCTTGCACCACTTGCCGAACACGTTCGGCAAACGGAATACGTGAGCCGGAACCTGGTGGCTTGCCTGCGCGGCGAACAGGGTTTGTTCGGCGGCGCGCTTGCTCGCACCATAGGCATTGTCGCGCTCGGCCTGCGTGGACGATGTGTAGATGACCGGCACGCGGCGGCCACGGGTCGCCGCCTCGTCGCAGAGCGCCTTGCAAAGCGACTCCGTCAGGCCCGCATTGCCGGAGACGAACTCGGCCGGATCCTGCGGCCGGTTCACGCCTGCGAGGTGAAAGACAAAATCGGCTTCGCTCAGCAGCGCCGGCAGGCTCGCCACGTCGTCTTCACGCGTGAAGGTTCGCACCTGTACATCCTTGCGCTCGGCAAGATGCAGCCGCAGGTTCTTGCCAACGAAGCCGTCAGCGCCGGTGATCAGCACGTTCATGCGACTTACTCCTCAGCGACCGCGTGCTCGCCACGCGCAATTCGCTGCATGAAGTCCAGCTTCAGCAGCAACTTCTTCATACCTTCCACATCCAGCCGCGTCGTGTTGTGCGAGTTGTAGTCCTCACCGTGGAGGCTTTGCGTGATGCGTTGCTCGCCCTTCTCGACGAACTTCTCGTAGTTGAGGTCACGCCCATCGGGCGGGACGCGGAAGTACTCGCCCATGTCTTCCGCGCAAGCCATTTCTTCCCGGCTCAACAGTGCCTCATAGAGCTTTTCGCCGTGACGCGTGCCAATGACGTTGACAGCATGCTCGGGCTTCCGCATCAGTTCCAGAATGGCCTTGGCCAGCACCTCGACGGTGGCCGCCGGCGCCTTCTGGACGAAAATGTCCCCGTTATTGCCATGCTCGAACGCGTACAGCACGAGATCCACGGCGTCACCCAGCGTCATCATGAAACGCGTCATGGTCGGATCGGTAATGGTGATCGGACGTCCAGCCAGGACCTGATCGACGAACAGCGGGATCACCGAGCCACGCGAGGCCATGACGTTGCCGTAGCGCGTACCGCAAATGACGGTGCCAGTGCCTTCGAGATTCCGGCTGGCGGCCACCATGACCTTCTCCATCATTGCCTTGCTGATGCCCATGGCATTGATGGGATACACCGCCTTGTCCGTGCTCAGGCACACCACACGCTTGACGTGTGCATTGACGGCCGCCTCAAGCACGTTCTCCGTACCCAGTACATTGGTCCGGACGGCTTGCATCGGGTGGAACTCGCACGACGGCACCTGCTTGAGCGCAGCGGCATGGAATACGTAATCGACGCCCCGCATGGCTGCGCCAACACTTCCCATGTCGCGAACGTCGCCGATATAGAACTTGAGCTTCGGATCGGCATAGCGCTTGCGCATGTCGTCCTGCTTCTTTTCATCGCGGCTGAAGATGCGGATTTCGCCGATGTCCGAATTCAGGAAGCGGCGCAGAACGGCGTTACCGAACGACCCGGTTCCGCCCGTGATCAACAAAGTCTTTCCGAGAAACATTTCGCACACCCTCAAGTACAAAAATAGCCAACCAAACCACCGTTGCGACGTAATAATCCGGGCTTTGCGCCAGCTGATTATTAGCGGGCAAATAGACTATAAAAATCGACAACAGGGCAAAAACCATGATCCCGGACAGGCTGCGCCTTGCAATGGCAGCAAACCAGGCTCGGGAATAAACTGCGCCAATCAGGAACATGAATGGCGGCACTCCCCAGAACGTCAGGTCCGAGGCGAGCCACGGGAAGGCAGAAGACCAGACGTAGCGATCGTCCCAGCCGCCCGCCCGCAGGGCGTACATCAGGCCGTCCTGATAGATGCTTTCCGAATCGAAGAAAGAACTGAAAAACGACACCAGGAACGACGAATGGCCAATACCGTAAGTCCAGTTGAAATCGGTATTCAGTGCCACGCTCAGACCGTAATAGCCCTGATTCAGATACGCGGACAGCATGCCGAACGAAAATCGGATGAAATTGACAAAATCCGAGCCAGTGTCCACGGTAAAACAGGCGACGTCATTGTACAGGCAAAAGGACAGTGCACCCTGCATGCGTGCCGCCTTGCGCAGTGTGAACAAGGTCACAAACACCATGATTACGCAGAAGCCAATTGCGGCACGGCGCACAAAGGCCTTGCGATCGATTTGCGCGCCACGCAGCGACCGGAACCCGGCTGCAATTGCAATACCTGTAAAGAAGAAGACCAGCAGGTCTCCCATTTCCTTGTCGGTTCCGCGAAACAGCGAAAACAGCAGGAAGCACAGCACCACGCCCAGAATGGACCAGCGGGCACGACGTGCCAGATCCGGCCAGTACACCGCCGCAGTCGGGAGAACCAGCAAGATCAGCGGGGCGCTGAGCCCGCGTAATGCCGACATGGCTTTGCGCAACGGCGAGCCTTGCTCAAGGGCACTCAGTAACTCGAGATAGACTTCGCGCTGATTCAGGACCGAATCGATCTGCCACACATGTTTGCCGGTATAAGCGTAAATGGACGGCTCGACCAGCAGGGCCGACAGCACGCACGCCGCGACATAGAACGCATTGATACGCGGATGCGGGCGCGGGTGGCGCACGATTTCCACCCGTGTGGACGGCGCGAACAGCGTATAACCAAGCCCGAATGCCAAGACACAGGCAAAAAGGAATCCGATCAGCGTGTCGGGGTTGTCGAGTTGAAAATCGAACGGTCCCCAGAACATGAGGAAAAGCGGCAGCAGCGCCCAGACGCAAAAAAACACCAGCGGGGCAAAGCGCACGCCGATCGATGCGTCGCGCAATGAGAATTCCCCGGCAGGTAGGTCCTTGGTAACTTCTGTCTGCATTCAATGCTGCCCAACGGATTCCAGCAAGTAGTCGGAAACCCCGTCGACCTGGAAGCGCTCCCTGGCCCTGGCAAAGGCCTGCGCGTTATTCCAGGGCGCAGCCGGGCCAGCCGAAATCATCTGCTCGATAGCGCGAACGAATGCGCCGGCGTCACCCGCCGGCACCGACAGCCCGATTCCACTGTCCTTCACAAACTCACCGAAATCCGTGGCCTCTTCCACCGATGCGAGTACCGGCAGACCGATATTGATATAGTCCAGGGTCTTCGAAGGGAAAGTCGGCACATCCACCCCCCGCACCGTACTCACGATTCCGATATCGCAGGCCGACAGCAGCGACAGGTACTTCTTTCTCGTCAGGCCCGCCATATGCATGACGTTGTGCGCCCCTCCGCCAATTGCATCCCTGACCATACCTTCCTGCTCGCCATTGCCGACAATGAGGAATACACACGGCAGCGCCTGCAGTGCCGCCTGGCTTGCCGCCTCCAGAATGTCCTCGATCCCGCGTCCCTTGGACAACTGTCCGCCGAAAACCAGAACCGTCGTATCGGCAGGAAGCCCGAATTCCTGGCGCGCGAGACCCCGCCCGACATGCCCGGACGGCGGAAATGACGACCAAATTGGCAATTCTACAATTTTCTGCCTGGACGACAAATTGTAGTTACCTAGCAAATACGTGATGTTCTTGGGCGACATGCAGCCGATCACTTCGAATCGCCGCATCAGCCACGTTTCCAGCCACTTCAGCACGCGAACCATCATCGTCCCGCTCAGCAGGCCAATTTGCGCGTGATGGTTCGGAAAGAAGTCCCACTGCACCAGGAACGTCCGCGCCCTCGAGAAAGCCGTCATCAGTACGATGGGCACAAGCATCGCGGTGGCCGGCGAGAAGCCAACCACCACATCTGCCTTGTTGTTCCGGCGGAACTTCAGGAGTTGACCGACCACGCTCATTGAAGAGAGCGTCCATTTCGCGATCTTCCTGAGAAGCTGCGGCCCGAAGTTGAGCTGGAACGGATCGGCGACATAGACGCTGAGCTTCTCGTTGCGGATGGAGACCGGCTTGCCGAGCGGACGCTTCGACCAGTTCACCACGAATACGCTGACCTCGTGGCCCTTGCGCACAAGGGCCTCGGCCATTTCATCCGATAAAGATGGGGTATCCGCGTCCAGCGAATAACCGGTGCATAGAAGGACGATCTTCATTTCGTCGTCAGCCTGAATCGTGCTCGATACGCCAGCACCATGCCAACCATCAGCACCAGGTAGGTTGCCCCATAGGCATAGACCGGGGCACTGCCACCATAGTGATGCACCAGCAGCGTGGTACCGACAAACAGCAATATCCCTTGCAGGATCTCGTAGACCAGCGACACCCTGATCGTGCCACGCGCCATGAATAGCGTGGAAATGCTCACGGCAACCACGCGGAACGCATCACCGACCAGTTGCGGGACAAGCAGCCCGCTGGCCCCAACAAACTCGGCCGAGTACAGCAACCTGTACAACTCATGCCGAATTCCCCAGAGGAAAATGCCTCCGAGGCAGAACAGAAGAAGCACCTTCCGCTGAATCACGGCAAACGCCGGGCGAAGTTCGGCGTCATTGACGCCGGCAAGCTTCGGCATTGCATAGCTCAGCAGGAACACGCTGACAAACTGCATGTACACATCCGAAATCCGGATGGTCGACTGCCAGTATCCCACCTGCTCCCAGCCTGACACCGCACCGAGCAGATCGCGAACCGCCATCTGCCCGAGCGTGATACTGGCCGCGCCTGCCAGCGTGATCGCGGAGAACGAGAACATGTGCCCGACCTTGGCAAAATCGAACGACTTGCGGTCGATCTTCACTTTGCCCGGCAGGCTCCGCAACTTGAGCAGGACCAATGCGAGCCCCGGCATGGCAGGCAGCAAAACCACGCCGATGGCCGCGCCCTCGTAGCCGCCGTAGTGAGCAAGCACTGCCAGCAGAACAATGCCGGCGATTGCCCCCGCCGCATTGGATGCCAGGATAGTCCCGTACCTGCCGTAGGCGGATGCAAAGGCCTGATATAGCCCGCAAAAGCCGACAAGCGCCTGCGTGACACCGAGCAGCGAGACGGTCCAGCGATAGTCATCGGTACCAAACACCAACGACGAAAGCTGCGACGAGAACAGCAGCACCGCCAACGCCATGACAACGGTCGTCACCATGTAGATCTGCGTGATGACGCCGATCCAGTCCCGCTCCTGCACGCTGCCCTTGTGGGCAGCAATCACGCGCGTCACGCCCGGTGCAATGCCGCCGGCCGCAAACATGCCCGCAAAGGCCGTCAGCGCCATGAACTGGGAAAGCTGCCCGAATTGCCCGAGACTCACCGAAGTTGCGATGATTTTAGCAGTGGCAAGTCCAGCGAGTGCCTTGACGAGCGTTGCCCCGGCAAGCAAGCCGATTACTCTCAAATCACGCATGAGCCAGCCAGGGGGGGACAGATATTTTCATAGTTATGCAATCTCCTCGAAAGTGAAGCCGTGATCCAAACCGGAACGTCTGGATCGGAACGGTTTGCCGGCTTGTGCCAGACCAGGTCACCAGCAAATCCTCACACATCGCTTTCGGGAAACCTTGACTTCTAGTACTGCACGCACAATCTAAGTTGCGTATAAATCACTTATTGATGCCTCCAAGCTACCTCCCGCCATCTCCTCATGCCACTTTGACGTGGGGCCACATTTTATCTGAGGGCAGAACGCGGGCCCGCCAGAAATTGGACGATTTGTTGCTTGCTGTAACCGTTTGGCGCACGAGCGAGCACAATTCCACATTTCGCAACACATTCGCCGCCTCTACAGCAAAAGTCTTGACACTTATGGGCTGCTGCTCAGGTCGACGCAGCAGAGATTGCCTTCGCGGTGCACTTTGCCGGCGAAGGCCCCCGGGAAAATAGTGCACTGCGCAATCACTGCCTGCGAGCCCAGCCGTTTCAGGAGCCTGGGCAAAGCGTCGCCCTGGAGGTCAACCCCGAATCCGTGCTCGTAGAGGTAGTCAGACTGCAGGGGCTCGCGCAGGCCGTCGAATGCGAAGAAGGTGAGATTGTCCACTACAAGGTGGCGCGCACCGTCCCCACGAATGTGGCATTGCTCTGCAAAATCACGGATCCGGTCTCGCTGCCTGGCATACCCGAAAGAGGGAATTGAAAGACCCTGGTCCGGAAGGCCAATGTCCGCCGCATTGACCGAGCGAATGGTTTGCGGCAACACGTTGCCTAGTAGCAACGCAGAACTGCAAAGGAAAAGCATGTAGAAGGGCAAAGGCAGTAGCGCCATGGACGACTTGACGAGACGGGGCAAGCGATCACCACCCAACGTACTCAATGCGGCCACGCAAAGCATGACCAGCAACGCCGCAATTGGCACCATCAAGGCGGCGCCGTAGAAATTCCACGCCTTGTACAGGGCCAGATGCCCAAGAAGCCCAATCCACAATGCGCTCAAACACCACGTCGCGCCGTCAAGCTTGCGCAGCAGGGCCTTGAGCAGGAAGACGGCCGGAGGGAGAAAGAACGCCACCCGGAATACAAGTAGCGTCACATACTGGATGCCCTGGTTGATCCGGACGGCGACATCCCAGTTCCCCAGACCTGCCGACGGCGCCAGCCACGCTGATTGATACTGGTCTGCGAACACCATGTGCCGAAGCATCGCCAACGGTGCAGCGTCGATGTTGTTGAACAATTCGACAACAAATGCCCTTGGCGAACTTACAAGGCCGCCCAAGGGCATGACGTTCGATGCAAGCAGCTTCGCCAATGCCGGAGCATCCCCGCACTTTGTCAGCAAGGCAGCGAACTGCAGGGTCTGCCACAGACAGCCAATGGCAAATGCACTGACTATCGCGCACACAAGCTTGCTGCGCGAGCCGAGCAATGACCATGCAGAGATCAGGATCAACGGAGCAAAGAACAGGGCCTTGGGGTGCGTATAGCAGAAGATGCTCACCACTAAGCAGAATGCCGCGGCGAGAATCAGGAGACGCCAACTGTTCTCCCGGCCAATATCGCGTCGAAGAACAACTGGGAACGCAAGAAACAGCGTGAGGAGTAAGAGCAGGATCTGCTCGCTACGCATCATCACCATCGTGAGCGGGAGCACTCCCAATCCGACGATCGATGCGAGAGATGCCAGCATCGCGCAGCCCAGCCTCTGGGAGCGCACCTGCGCGATGATCAGCGCGCCCGCAGCGCCAAACCACAACAGAGCCGTCAAGATACCCGCCAAGCGGATAAACAGCGGGCCGGTCGCCAGCGAATAGACCAGATCATACGTGACAGCGCCGGGCACAAGCAGCGCCGGAACGCCCGAAAGGAACTCAGGCCCACACTGCGGAAGCAAGGTATTCAGCTTCCAGCCGTTGGCAATGAACATCCCGCGCATGAAGATGGCGGCCACTTCGTCGCCATAGACCGGGACGAAAACGCCAGCGACCAGAACGACAATCAGTGCGGCAATAATGATCCAGGCCACCAGGCATTGCCAGTAGCCCGTCCGCAGTGCCGGAAGGCCGCGGCGGCGGTCAATTACGATAGCGCGATCTGTTGAAGTATTCATGAATGGATTTGCTGGCCGACTCCCGATTCGCCGGCGCAAAGAGTGTGTCCTGGGAGTACAAGGCCCGCGACCGTTCCTTCGGCGGAATGAAGGCGCCTCGCCCCCAGAGTCCGTCTTCCGGTACCGGTCAGAGCATTGAATCCAGCGAATTCATCGAGCCTTTGTGGCCACCACCAGCAAGGATCCACCCAACGGGAACCGCACGCCGAATTTGATGAACTGGCGCTCGACAAACATGATGCCCAACATCAACGCGTTAGTAACAGGATTGAGCCGCAGATCGGCAGCAGGATCGTAGTCCTTCGCCTGCACTCTGGATGATCGGCGCGCCATGCACAAGGCTGGCAGCAGGAAACTGACGAACGAGGTCGTCAGCTTGATGGAGAATCCCGCCCTATTCAGTTTCTCAATCATCTCCGTTCGCGTGTAGCGCCTAACGTGGCAGGCACGTTCGTCCTGGTAGCTCCAGAGAAACGGATGCTGCGGCACAGTGATGACCAGCTTGCCGTCTGGCTTCAGGGCCTTGTAAATCTCCGCCAATACGACCTCATCTTCGTCGATGTGCTCCAGTACATCAAACGTGCCAACCACATCGAACTGCGACCGGAACGGGATCTTACGCGCGTCCATCTCATGGAAATCAGCGGCAGGTACTCGCTCTCGAGCAAACTGCAGCCCATTGCCAAACAGCTCCGTGCCCGTGAACTTCACTGCGGGCATGGTGTCGGCCAGTGCCGAGATCACAAAACCCGTGCCGCAACCGATCTCGCAAAACGCCATTCCACCACGCAGCAGGGGTCGAGTCGCCCAGAGAATCAATTCATTGCGCGCCCTGAACCAGAAACTGTCGCTCTCGAGGCGAGCTAGCGTCGCGAAGTCCTCCTCATGGAAGCCTGCACCCGAATTGGCTTGTTGACCTTGACTCATTTCCTCACCCGTAGAATTAGGCGACACCAGTCACAACATCGATGACGCTGCGTATCACGCGATCCTGCTCCTCGGGCGAAAGACCGACCCATAGTGGCAAGCGAAGCAGCCGCTCGCCAGCCATGCAAGTCACCGGGAGATCGCCTACGGAGCGGCAATACCGCAATCCACCCGGCGAGTTATGCAGCGGTACATAGTGGAAAACCGTCCAGACGCCTCGCTGTTTGAGTTCACTGATGACGCGCTGGCGGTCCACATGCTCCGAAAGCAGGACGTAGTACATGTGTGCGTTATGACCGCATTCCGTCGGAACGATTGGCCGACGCAACAAGCCATCGCTTTCCATCTGCGCGAACGCGGCGTGGTAGCGCGCCCAGATATCTAGTCGCTCGTGCGTAATCCGTCCCGCATCCTCGAGCTGCGCCCATAGAAACCCCGCCACCAGTTCACCGGGTAGGAATGAAGACCCGACTTCCTGCCATGTGTACTTGTCGACTTCTCCGCGAAAGAACCGGCTGCGATCCGTGCCCTTCTCGCGGATGATCTCGGCACGCATTGCCAGCCCCGAGTCGTTCACAAGCAACGCGCCGCCTTCGCCAGAAATCACGTTCTTGGTTTCATGGAAACTGTACGCGCCGAGATGACCGATGCTGCCAAGTGCTCGACCTTTATAGGTGGACATGACGCCTTGCGCCGCGTCCTCCACAACAACCAGCCCGTGCCGGCGCGCGATTTCCAGAATCACATCCATCTCGCATGCAACACCCGCGTAGTGGACCGGAACGATGGCACGCGTCCGCGAAGTGACCGCGGCTTCAATGAGGGTCTCGTCGATGTTCAGCGTATCAGGGCGAACATCGACGAAAACAGGCCGGGCCCCACGCAGCACGAAGGCATTGGCCGTCGATACAAAGGTAAACGAAGGCATGATGACCTCGTCGCCTGGCTCGAGGTCCAGCAACAACGCGGCCATCTCCAGGGCTGCCGTACAGGAATGGGTCAGCAGCGCCTTGTGGCTGCCCGTCTTCTCTTCAATCCAGCCGTGGCATAGCTTCGTGAATGGGCCATCTCCTGCAAGCTGCCCATTGAAATGGGCCTGCGCAATGTAGTGCAGCTCCTTCCCGGTCATGTGCGGGCGATTGAACGGTGTCGTCTTGTCTTTCATTTCTTGACCCTGTGCGTGTTCTATATGGCGATCATTCGCAGGCCTAGCATAACGCCCGTGCCGGTCGCCGCTCAACCCTGGCTGGCCAGTATGGTACCGAATACGATGAAGGCCACACCAGCAATCTTCAGCAGGGAAAGCTGCTCACCGAACAGCCATACACTCGCAATCGTCACGGCGACGAAGCAGAGGCTGACGAACGGATAGGCATGACTCAGCTCGAATTTTGTCATCGCCACAATCCAGCATACGGATGCGAGAAATGCCGAGAGAATTCCCGAAAAAACGCCCGGATCGGTGAGCACGCGCAGCACGAATAAAGCCTTGCCCGCCAGTTCGGCGGGCATGCCGCCAAATCGCTCCATTCGCCATTTCAAAATGATCTGGCCATAGACCGTCAGCGAAATGGTCAGAAATATCCAAAGGTAGTCCAGTGGCCTTACTTTCATTGTTATTTACTTCAGGATTTCGAGGGCTGCAGCGTCTGTTCGGCGCGGGCCCCACAGGTTCAGGGAACCGGGCGACGCGACAGCTTCCCGCCGATTCGCGCACCCGCATAGAGGTTTTCGTAGTAATAGGCGTCAAACCCGGCCGCCCGCATGTCGGCTGCGGCGCGATCCACATCGTATTCAACACGATGCAAGGCAAACCGCTCACCATCCCAGGTCGCAAACGCGGCTCGAGGATCACCGTCGCGCGGCTGGCCGACAGAGCCAGGATTACAGTAGGTGGCGCGCTTGCCCTGCCACACATACTGGACATGAAGGTGGCCAGTAGCGAAATAGCGCCCACCCAGCGCATCGAAATATTCGTCCGATGGCTCGAGATACTCGTCCAGAGGATCCTTCCAGCCGCCGTGGATCATTCGCAATGCGCCGAACTCGAGCTCGCGCGGCAGACCTCGCAGCCACTCCAGATGGTCCGGCTCGATCACGGAGTGCTGGTACCGCAGGCAATCATTCGCACTCTGCGATCGCGGGCACGGTTCACCACTTGCAAGGTACCAGTCGTGATTTCCCATCAGCGTTGGAATCTCTCGCGCGCGCAGCGCGGCGCAGCACTGGTTGATTTCGCTGTAGTACCCACCGACGTCACCAAGACAGTAGACCCCGTCGACGGATTGCGCATCCAAAGCGGCAAGCACTGCTTCGAGAGCAGCTGCGTTGCCATGGATATCAGAAATCAGGCCTATCATGGATGACATAGTCCTCGATGTAACGAGCCGCGAAACCTCGGGTAATAGCCGGCTGGGATGGCGTCCTGCCCTCGACAAAATAGTCGACACACATCTGGCTCTCGTTATAGCCAAAAGCAGTGCGTAGCGAGGTCGACGACGAAATCCGTGGATTGAATTCCAGCAGGCGCCACTCATCCTCGTGATAGCGGAACTGCAAGTTTGTCGGCCCGAGCGGACGGTACCTGCCTGCCAGCCTTGCGACCACGGCTTCCAGAGCCTTGTCTTTGGCGACCCACGCCTTGCCGGTCGAGCCATCAGGCGCCAGCTTCCGCCGTAGCGTTATCGAAGCACAGACCGCACCCTTCCCGTCGCCAAACATGCCAACCGTGAACTCCGTATCGTCAGAGCCAATAATCGGCTGAGCAATGAACTTCTCCCCAAGACCGGCCGCATGCAAGTCGAACACTTCGGCCGATGTCACGCGCACGATGCCTTTCGAGGCATAGCTGCGCCGCGGCTTGAGCAGGAACGGAACACCGAACTGATCCGCGAGTTCCTGGTAGGTCCCCGAGATCCGCGTAGGAATACGCGCGCTGTCGTCCGCGGCCTCCAACGCAAGATATGTGTGCCATTTATCTTTCGACAGATCCACCAGCGCCTTGTCATTCAGTACGCAGCGGATACCGAATCCCGGCAAGGCCTCGCGCGCATCGGACAGACGATGCAGGTCCTGCTCGATACCCGGCACAACGAGGTCGACACCATGGCGCCGCACGACATCCGCCAGCCAATCGATGTATCCGTCGGAACTGGTCATCGGCGCCTGCTCGAACGCATCGCTCCAAACCTGCCCAACGGCATCCCCGTAGATATCGGCGCCCACCAGGCGATGTCCCATGCCTGCTGCACGCAGCGAGCGAAGCACTCCGTAACCGATAATGGCTCCGACGCCGGTCACCAGTATCGTACTCATCGCGCGTCTCCGGCTCGGGCCGGGCTCATGGCCTCGGTACCCATCACACGAGTTCCGCCTCAGCGAGAAGAGCACAGCTTAATTCGGGATAGTTGACCCCCAGCTGACACAACGCCTGCGTGATCGCCGGACTCAACTCCAATGCCTGGAGCTGGGCCGTCGTAAACGGCTTCAGGAAGATGCCTTCAATACTTCGCACACTGTAGCCGGCCGCCTCCAGTTGCTCATGCAACGTCGACTTCGAGTATTGGCGCAAGTGTCCAAGCTCGATATCTCCCTGACCAAGACTCATCATGTCGTCCAGCAATCCGGCCAAGTGGCCTAGTTGGCGATGCATGGATTCGCCGTTCGGCACCGCCACGAAACAGCGTCCGCCTGGCGCGAGAAAACGCTTGAAACGCCGCAAAATCAGGTCCGGATCAGCCACGTGCTCGAGCACAAATCCCATGACAATGACGTCGAATCGCTCGTCCGTCTGAAACGATTCAAAATAGGACTCGACGATCTGCGCCGCACAATCCGGATGCTCGCTGCGGAATTTCTCAATGATCGCCGCAGAACCATCTACTACAACAGTTCGAGAGAAATGCCGGGCGAAACGCTGTGTCGAATACCCATGACCAACGCCAAGTTCAAGAACGCTTGCCGATAGTGCCGTTCTTTCGATAATGCGCCGCGGATACCAGTTCAGCAGGATGTCATTGTCGAACGAGTAGGCGAATCCCTCACCATAGGCGGAAATGAATGAATCGAGTTGATCAGCCATGGGCAGAGTTTCGGACGACATTGCGAACGATATAGAGGGGACGACGTTTGACTTCCTGGAAGATCTTGGCCACGTACAGGCCAATCACTCCCAGCACCAGAATCATCGTTCCACTGAGAAACCAGATCGACAGCATGAGCGAGGCAAACCCCGACAAGACGGTCTCCGGTGCCAATACCTTGCGCACCAGCAACGCAATGCCGACACCAAGAGAACCAAGCCAGATCAGCAATCCCATAAGAAAGATTGCTGTCAATGGCGCGACACTGAATGAGGAAAACGAGTCTGCAACCTGCACCAGCTTGCGCGTCAGGCTGTAACTCGAAGCTTGCGACGTGGGCCGCTCGCTCTTCACCAACAGCAGTTCCTCCTGCCTGAAACCGGTCCACGCAAATACGCCAGCAAGATAGAGCACGCGATCCTCAACTTGTAGCAAAGCGTCGACATACTCGCGAGTCATCAGGCGGCAGGTCATCGGATTGCGACCAATGCGTACTGTCGAGAAGGCATTCAGGGCACGCCAGAACAGCGCGCCAAACAAGTTCGACAAGAGGCCCGCGGTGCGCTCACGCTGCACACCGTAAACCACGTCTGCCCGGGTCCGGTCCATCTGTTGGGCAAACATCTCCAGCCATTCAGGTTGCTCTTCCAGGTCGGCGTCGATCAGGAAGACGCGCTCTCCACGTGCATGACTGAGACCCGCCACGATGGCTGCGTGATGACCGAAATTGCGCGACAGGTCGACGACCGATACCCTGACATCCGCAGCAGCAAGCGCGCTGGCACGAGCGAGAGAATCGTCCGGCGAGCCGTCGTTGACGAAAACGATCTCGTAGTCATCTGCTATCTGGCTTGCGGCGGCCGTAACGCGTGCATACAACTGATCGATGAACGGCGCAGAGCGATATAGCGTGGAGACGATCGACAGCTTCATTTGTTTACGTGCTTCAAATAGCGCGGGGCATCTTGGCCGCAGTTGAAAATCAGATCGAGGACGCTGACGGCGTGCTCGAATTCTCCCCATAGCTGCGGATAAGGTTGGTAGCCCGAATAGTCGAACCAAGTGACCTTGATACCCCGCCGTTCAAACTGGGCGACATCCAGATAGTCTCGAGCCGCAGGTCCCGATACATACTCCGTTGCATTGGCCTGAGCGCAAATTTCCACAAGCCGCTCGGACCGGTCGCCGATCAGCTCATATTCCGTTGAATCGGTGAGCCGGGTATTGATGCCAAGCTCGGCACAACACCAACCGAGCATGGAGCGGTTCAGCCCGGACAGGTGTGTCTGACTGGAGAGTTCGCAATAGAACGACTCCAGCCGCGGTGCGATCTGCCGGAAGCAAGGTGCCTGTCGGTAGTTTTGCAGGAGAACCTGCCAATGTGCACGAGCCCAATGCGCATCATCGATCTGCGTCTCGGCGATGGTCTGGCCAAACCGGCCGCCTGTCTTCACCGGCACCGTCAGCCAGCGCAACCCTTGCGCGGTCTTGATCCGGTTACGATTGCGCCAGTCGTTCTTCGTGTACTGGACACTATCGTACAGGACGAACTCGTCGACCGACGCGATCATGTCGAAATAGCCCTTCCAAGGGATATAGTTCGACTGGACGATGGCAAGCTTTTTCATGGCGTCACGATACGTCTACTCATACAACTCGGCGTCTCGCAGCAGACTGCCCGCCTGATCCCGCGCAGACATGACCAGACCTTCGCGAATCGGCCAATCGATGCCCAGCGCGGCATCGCTCCATAACAGCACACGCTCCGCCTCCGGGAAGCGATGGTCCGTCGTTTTGTAAATCACTTCGGCATAATCAGAGAGCACAAGGAATCCATGGGCGAATCCTTCCGGCACCCACGTCATGGCCATGTTCCGGGACGAAAGCAGATGGCCCACCCATTTACCGAAAGTCGGTGAGGATGTACGCAGATCCACCGCGACATCGAAGATTTCGCCCGCGACGACGCGCACCAGCTTTTCCTGGGGACGCTGGATCTGATAATGAAGCCCGCGCAAAACGCGCCGGTCCGAACGCGAGTGATTATCCTGCACAAAAGTAACATCGCGCCCGACTGCCGCGGCAAACGTCTGGCGATTGTAGCTTTCGAGAAAATATCCCCGCGCGTCCTGGTGCACGACAGGCTGCAAAAGCAAAACCTCCGGGATAGCGGTACGCACTACGTTCATGATTCTGCCTCGGCAAGCAATCCAAGGAGATAGCGCCCATAGGTATTCTTGCGCAACGGCTCGGCCAGAACCATCAATTCTTCCTTGCTAATCCAGCCAAATCGCCACGCAATTTCCTCGGGGCAACACACCTTCTGCCCCTGGCGATGTTCGATCGTCTGAATGAACTGGCTAGCCTCCAGCATCGATTCATGCGTGCCGGTATCGAGCCAGGCGTAGCCGCGACTCATTACCTCGACATTGAGGCTGCCTTGCTGCAGGTACCAGGAGTTGACGTCGGTAATTTCGAGTTCGCCTCGCGCAGATGGTCGAACTGATTTTGCGACTTCGACGACATCGCTGTCATAGAAATACAGGCCGGTCACCGCATAGTTGGACTTTGGCACGACCGGCTTCTCTTCCAGCTTGACGGCACGCCCCTGGCTGTCGAACTGGACCACGCCATACCGCTCCGGGTCCTGAACACGATATGCAAAGGCAGTCGCCCCGTCCACACGCGCCGAAGCCCGCCTGAGCATCGCGACCAGATCATGGCCGTAAAAGATGTTATCCCCCAGAACGAGCGTCGAAGGCGCGCCCCCGAGAAACGACTCGCCAATCAGGAATGCCTGCGCCAGACCGTCCGGGCTCGGCTGCTCCGCATAGGAGAGATTGATGCCCCACTGCTCGCCGGAGCCAAGCAACTGCGCAAAGCGCGGCGTATCGTGCGGCGTGGAAATGATGAGGATGTCACGAATACCAGCCAGCATCAGTGTGCTTAGCGGGTAGTAGATAAGCGGCTTGTCGTAGATCGGCAGCAGCTGCTTGGAAACGGCAAGCGTGGCGGGATACAGCCGCGTGCCCGAGCCTCCTGCCAGGATAATGCCCTTGCGTGTCATGGCCTGTCGATAATAAGTTGTTCGAGAACCAGCCGGACACCGTCCTGCCAGGGCGGCATGCGAATGCCGAGGCCTTGCTCGATGCGACTGCAATCCAGTTGCGCGGAGGCGGGCCGTGGCGCCGCCATTGCATAGTCCGATGAAGCCACCTCTTCGATGGCATCACCCTGGGCGCGAACGTCGACGCCAAGCGCGGCTGCAATACGAGTCACCTCGCGTGCATATGCATTCCAGGTTGTCTTGCCAGCGGCAGCGAGATGGTAGATGCCTCGACGCTCCGCAGTCCCGCCGCGCCGCTTCTCAAGGATGTACTCCCTGACGGCATGGGCGGTGACATCCGCGACAAGAGAAGCTGGCGTCGGCGCTCCGAACTGGTCAGAAACAACTCGCAGACTGTCCCGCTGCCGCGCCTGGCGCAAGATCGTCTTAAGAAAGTTGTCCCCATGGGCACCGAATACCCAGCTGGTACGGAATATCAGGTGCGAGGCGTCGACGGCGACAATGGCTTCTTCCCCTGCACGCTTGCTCTTGCCATACACGGAGCACGGATTGCAGGCGTCGGATTCCGAATAGGGCCTGGACTGCAAGCCATCAAACACGTACTCGGTGGAGTAGTGAACCAGCAAGCTGCCGATTGCCCGGGCTTCCTGCGCCAGGATGGCCGGCGCCTCGGCGTTGACCGAGAAGGCAACGGTACTATCGGCCTCGGCCGCATCGACAGCCGTATAGGCCGCCGCGTTGACAATAATGCCCGGCCGCAAGCGCCGAACCACGTCCCTGATCTGCTCCGGCCGCGACATGTCGCAACTCGTACGATCGAGCGCCACTACCTCACCCAACGGTGCCAGACTGCGCCGGAGCTCAAAGCCGACCTGACCGTTGCGGCCCGTGATCAGAATGGGGACCATGCTATCAAGTCGCATACTGCGTCGCCATCCAATTGCGGTACTCACCGGACATCACATCCTGCACCCATGGCTGGTTGTCGAGGTACCACTGCGCGGTCATACGCAAGCCGGACTCGAAGGTTTCGGCAGGCATCCAACCGAGTTCGCGCTCAAGCTTGCCAGCATCGATGGCGTAACGCCGGTCGTGGCCCGGACGGTCCTTCACAAACGCTATCTGCTCGCGGTACGAGCCGCTGACTTTCGGCCTTAACTCGTCGAGCAGATCGCAGAGAGCGTGCACCACATCCAGATTGGTTTTCTCGTTCCAACCGCCGACGTTGTATGTTTCGCCAAGGCGACCACGGGCCAGCACTTCACGAATGGCACTGCAGTGATCACCGACATAGAGCCAGTCGCGCACGTTCTGGCCGTCCCCATAAACCGGCAGGGGCTTGCCAGCGAGCGCGTTGGCGATCATCAGCGGGATCAGCTTCTCCGGAAATTGAAACGGCCCGTAGTTGTTGGAGCAGTTCGTGGTCAGAACGGGCAAGCCATAGGTATGGTGGTAGGCGCGGACCAGATGATCCGATGCGGCCTTGGATGCGGCGTAGGGACTGTTCGGCGCGTAGGGCGTAGTTTCGGAGAATTGCGGGTCCTGCGATCCAAGTGAACCGTAGACTTCGTCGGTGGAAACATGCAGGAAGCGAAAATCTGTTCTGGACGAATCGTCCAGCGTGGCCCAGTACGCGCGCACGGCTTCCAGCAGTGCGAAAGTCCCGACAACGTTGGTTTGAATAAACTCGGCCGGACCGTGGATGGAGCGATCCACGTGGCTCTCCGCGGCAAAATGAATCACGGCGCGCGGTTTGTACTGTCTTAGCAGATGATCCAGCCCAGACCGATCGCAAATATCGGTTTGCGAGAAGATGTGACGGTTATCGCCCTCAAGCGAGGCCAGCGTCTTGAGATTTCCGGCGTACGTCAGCTTATCGACATTGACAATGCTGTCCGCACCGGACTGAGCGAGCCAGCCAAGTACAAAATTGGCGCCGATGAAACCCGCCCCGCCAGTGACCAGAATGTGCGCCAAAATGCTAGCTCCGCTGCCTTCGATATTCGTGTAATCGACAAAAGTCTCCCCCCTCCCTGTTGGTTTAGGCAGGAGGATTCTTAAGTCCTTGTGGAAGTGGCGGTATTCTATCTGACCCCGGGCCCGTCCTCGGAGCATCATCCGTTTTTCGTAGCACCTTGTAACTATTTGCCAGATCGGCCATGTAAAGAAGCAGGCACGAGAAAGGGCCGTCTGGCGTTTTCAGCTCGCATAATCCGGCAATTACCCGATGGCTGTTGCTCAATCAAAAACTAACACTTCCGTCGCCATAGGCGACCTCCAGGGCTGCGCCCCATCGCTCCAGGACCTCCTCGGTCAGTTGCCCCTCACTGCCCCAATTCGCTTCGTTGGCGATCTGGTCAACCGCGGTCCGGCGTCTCTCGAAACGCTACGGCTGGTGAAAGCCATGGGCGCTCGCGCCCGCACCGTCCTTGGCAACCACGACATCCACCTTCTTGCCGTCGCCGCCGGCGTCCGAAAGAAGAGCAAAGCCGACACGCTCGAAGCCATCCTTGACGCCCCCGATTGTGATAATTTAGTCACTTGGCTGCGCCACCAGCCGCTGGCAATCCTGGAAGAAAACTTCCTGATCGTTCATGCCGGAGTTCTGCCCCAATGGACCGCGCAGCAGGTCATCGCGCTGGCCCGCGAAGTCGAAGCCGAGCTTCAGGGACCGAATTGGCAAGAGTTCCTCGCCAATGTTTTCGGCAATGCCGCCAATCACTGGGACGAAAAACTCACAGGCATTGATCGCCACCGTGTGGTCGTCAATGCACTCACCCGTCTACGCTATTGCACAGCCGAGGGCGTGATGGACCTGAAAGCCAAGGAAGGTCTGGGCAGCGCGCCAGCCGGGGTCATGCCTTGGTTCGACGTACCCGGCCGCCGCACCGCCGACGTCACCGTTGTGTGTGGCCATTGGTCGACGCTCGGCCTTGTCATGCGCTCCAATCTAATGGCGCTGGATACCGGTTGCGTCTGGGGCGGGCAATTGACCGCCGCCCGTCTGGCGCGTGACCCTGCAGAGCGCACCCTGATCCAGGTCGATTGCCCGCAGTACTGTGACCCGCTGGCCTGAATCCGACAGCCCCGCGTCGGCGGGGAGGACTTGGGCGTCAGGACGTGGCAGCCGTGGCCGCCGACAGATTCGGTTGATGTAACCGCTCGGCCACATCCCCCGCTGCTTCATGCGCCCCCTGACGAAGGTGAACCACCACTTCCCTCGCCGACTCTGCCAGCTCACGTCGGCTTGTGGAAGCCGCCCGCAGCTGCGGCCCCAGCGTCAGCCTTGCCTTGATCGGCGGTGCCTGCAGGATCATGTCGAGCGATTGCAACAGTGACAGGTCGCCGATATACGCCGGCGCCACGGTCGGCTTGCCCGTGGCCGCATCCAGGTAAGTCAGCCCTGCAGGCTGGACCGGCAATCCACCCGCCACCGGCGCCTGCATCAGATTCGCATGGAAAGGCAGCACCTCGCTGCCATCGGTCGTGGTGCCCTCGGGAAACACGCACACCAGATCGCCCTGCTGCATGACTTCCGTGATGTGGTGCAGCACCCGATGTGCGTCACGCTTCCGGCCGCGCTCGATGAAGATCGTGCCGGTCTTGTCGCAAAGCCAGCCGACGATCGGCCAGCTGCGGATTTCCGACTTCGCCACAAAGCGCACCGGCTGCCAGCTGTGGATCACGTAGATGTCGAGCCACGAGATATGGTTCGACACCAGCATCGCGCCTTGCGGTACCGCCTGCCCGGGTGCCAGGCCCTGGACCTCGACCTCAATGCGGCAGATGGCCAGCAGCTTGCGCGACCAGCCGCGGATCAGGCGCTCGCGCAGGTGAGCGCTCGCCCACGGGAAAACCGTTGCGCACACGAGCATCCCGCGCAACAGATGACACCCAAGCCGCGCCTTGCGTAACCAGATCATGTCCTAGCCCCTGGGATTCGCCGCGAGAATCAGCGCTGCTCGTGCACAACCTGGCCACCGACCAGCGTCATGCGCACGCGCCCTTCCATCTCGTAGCCGAGCCATGGCGAATTCTTGCCCTGACTCTTCAGCGCGCTGCGTTCCACCTTCCAGATCTGCTTCGGATCGAACACGCAAACATCAGCGGCATTGCCGGTGGTCAGCGTGCCGGCGGCGAGGCCGATCACGCGGGCCGGATCGCTCGTGATGCGCCCCAGCGCCTTGACCAGCGGCACCTTGTGTTCGGCGGCCCAGCGCAGCGTCAGCGGCAGCAGCAACTCCAGGCCCGTCGCGCCCGGCGACGCCTCGTCGAACGGCAGCAGTTTCTCGTCGTCATCCACCGGCGTGTGGTCGGAGCACAAGGCATCGATGGTGCCATCGGCCAGCGCCGCGATGATCGCATCGCGGTCGCGCGTGCCACGCAGCGGCGGCGTAAAGCGCATCTGGCTGTTGAAGAAGCCGATGTCCACGTCGGTCAGCGATACGTGGTGGATGTTGACGTCGCAGGTCACGGGCAGGCCTTCGCGGCGTGCCTGGCGCACCAGTTCCAGCCCGGCCGCCGACGACAGCCGGCACAGGTGCACGCGCGCGCCGGTCGTGCGCATCAACTCGAAGATCGTGTGCAGGCGCACGGTCTCGGCGATGACGGACACGCCGGACAGGCCCAGCCGCGACGCCACCGCGCCGCTGGCGGCCACGCCGCCGCCCAGGAACGGGTCCTCGGGGCGCAGCCAGAGCGTGTAGCCGAAGGTCTGCGCATACTGCATCGAACGCAGCAGCACCTGGGTGTTCTTGATCGGCACCTCGGCCTGGCTGAAGCCGACGCAGCCGGCCTCGGTCAGCTGGCCCATCTCGGTCAGGGCTTCGCCCTTCAGCCCGACGGTCAGCGCGCCCAGCGGGTAGACGTGCGTCTGGTTCAGCGTGCGGGCGCGGAACTTGAGCATCTCGACCAAACCCGGCTCGTCGAGCACGGGGTCCGTATCGGGCGGGCACACCAGGCTGGTCACGCCGCCGGCGGTGGCCGCGGCCACCTCGGATTCCAGCGTGGCCTTGTACTCGTAGCCCGGCTCGCGCAGGCGCGCGGACAGGTCGACCAGGCCCGGGCAGACGATCAGGCCCTTCGCATCGATAGTCTTGTTGGCGTTGAAGTCAGCGGGCGCGCGGCCCACGCCGACGACCTTGCCGGCGGCGATAAACAGGTCCTGTTCGGCGTCGAGATTCGCGGCCGGATCGATCAGGCGGCCACCCTGGATGTGAATCTTCATCTGTAGTTCGCTTGAAGTCTGTTCAGTTTTATTCGGGTGCCGCCTTAATCGTTATTGCCGGCCACGATGCCCATGACGGCCATGCGCACGGCGATGCCGAAGGTCACCTGGTTCAGGATCACCGACTGGGGGCCGTCCGCCACGGCGGAGTCGATCTCCACCCCGCGGTTCATCGGACCCGGGTGCATGACGATGGCATCCGGCCTGGCCAGCGCCAGCCGTTCCGGCGTCAGCCCGTAGGCCTTGAAGTATTCCTGTGCCGATGGCAGCAGCGCGCCGCTCATGCGCTCGTTCTGCAGGCGCAGCATGATCACCACGTCCACGCCCTTGAGCCCCTCTTCCATGTTGTGGAAGACGCGCACGCCCATCTGCTCCAGGCCGGACGGCAGCAGCGTGCGCGGCCCGATCGCGCGCACTTCGGGCACGCCCAGCGTGGTCAGCGCGTGGATGTCGGAACGTGCCACCCGCGAGTGCAGGATGTCGCCAATGATGGCCACCGTCAGGTTGGTGAAGTCCTTCTTGAAATGCCGGATCGTGTACATGTCCAGCAGGCCCTGCGTCGGGTGCGCGTGGCGCCCGTCGCCGGCGTTGATCACGTGGACATGCGGCGCCACGTGCTCGGCGATCAGGTACGGCGCGCCCGAGCTGGCATGGCGCACCACGAACATGTCGGCCGACATGGCCGACAGGTTGTTGATGGTGTCCAGCAGCGATTCGCCCTTGCTGGTGGACGACGCATTGATGTTCAGGTTCAGCACGTCGGCGGACAGCCGCTTGGCGGCAATCTCGAACGTCGTGCGCGTGCGCGTGGAGTTCTCGAAGAACAGGTTGAACACGCTCTTGCCGCGCAACAGCGGCACCTTCTTGACGTCGCGGTCGGAATCGGACAGCGAGACAAACTGGCTGGCGGTATCAAGGATGTGCGTGATCATGTCACGCGACAGCCCCTCGATCGACAACAGGTGCTTCAGTTCGCCGTTCTTGGTCAGCTGCGGGTTGCGGAACGTCTTGGTCATGGCAGGTCAGGCGCGGGCAGGGGTCGGTCTGGGTATCTTGGGGGAGAGCTCTGGGGCCCGTCAGGCGCGGGCTTCGGTGGCAAAGGCAAAGCGCGTCGCGGCGCCCTCGCCCTGGCGCGACAGCACGAGGGTCTTGTCGCGCGGCAGTTCCACGGTCATCGCGGCGAAGTCGGCGGCAACCGGCAGCTCGCGTCCGCCGCGGTCGACCAGCACGGCCAGCGCCACGCGGGCCGGGCGGCCGTAGTCGAACAGCTCGTTCACGGCGGCGCGGATCGTGCGGCCAGTGGCCAGCACATCGTCGATCAGCAGGATGTTGCGATCCTGCACGTCGAACGGCAGCGAGGTCGGCTCCGCCTGGCTGTGCAGCCCCTTCTTGGCATAGTCGTCACGGTGGAAGGCCACGTTGATCACGCCATGGCCAGCCAGCTTGAGGTCCGCCGCCAGACGCTCGGCGATCCAGGCGCCGCCCGAGTAGATGCCGGCCACGGACCAGTTTGCACGCTCGCTGGTGGGCATCAGGGCCTGGGCCTGGTCGCGCAGCGCGTGATACAGCGCCTCGGCGTCGGGAGTAGAGGTCTGGGTCATAGCGGAAACTCGTCGAAATACTGTTGCAGGATGATCCGGGCGGCCTCGGCATCCAGCGCACCGCGCCTGGCGCCAGCCATGGCGGCAGCTCGCGAGGAATAACGCTCGTCCACCCACTCCACCGGCAGGCCGAACCGGCCGTTCAACTGGTTGCCAAAGCGGCGCGCAAGCCGCATCGAGGCCTGTTCTTCATCGTCGGGGCCGGCTTCGGGATTGACCGGCATGCCAACCACCAGCCGCACGGGCGACCATTCGCGGATCAGCGCGCCGATGGCCTCGAAACGCGCCTCGACAGTAATATTGGGAAGGATGGTGAGGGCGCTGGCTTGCCGGGTGATGAAATTCCCGAGTGCAACGCCGATTTTTTTCTCGCCATAGTCGAAGGCGAGGACAGTACCGTCGTGGGGCGTCTCGCGCCCCGGCTGATCAGGCATGCCCCGCCTCGCCCGAGAGCATCGTGAAATCTATGCCCAGCAGGCGGATAGCGGCGGCAAAGCGTTCCTCGGGAGGCACGCTGAAGATGATTTCCGGGTCGGCCTGGACGGTCAGCCAGCCATTGCGGCTGAGTTCCTCCTCAAGCTGGCCGGCGCCCCAGCCGGCATAGCCCAGCGTCAGCAGGAAGCGATGCGGGCCGCTACCGTTGGCCACGGCTTCCAGCACATCCTTGGAAGTGGTCATTTCCAGCCCGCCGGGCACCGCCAGCGACGACACATAGACGCCGACCGGATCGTGCAGCACAAAGCCGCGCTCGGTCTGCACCGGGCCGCCGAAATAGACCGGCTGGTGGGCCACTGGCTGGATTTCGAGCTTGAGATCGATCTTGTCGAAGAGCGTGGCCATGTCGATGTCGATCGGCCGGTTGATCACCAGACCGAGCGCGCCGCGCTCGTTATGCTCGCAAAGGTAGACAACGGAGCCCGAAAAGGTCGGATCAGCCATGCCTGGCATGGCAATCAGGAACTGATTGGTGAGATTGATTGGAGCTTCGGGCTTCGCCATGCCTGCATTTTATCAAATCGCTGCCGGACGTCCGGAAAAGTTCTGAGGCAGCTCCGTCAGGCCACCTGAGCAGTATTCGTCACCAGAGCGAGTCGGCCTATTGTTCCGACGCCTTCAGCGCCGCAAGATCCGCGGCGGTCAGCCAGCGCCACTCGCCCGGGGCCAGCGCCGGGTCCAGTTCCAGACCGCCAATGGCGCTGCGATGCAAGGCGGTGACGTGGTTGCCGACGGCCGCCACCATGCGTTTCACCTGGTGATATTTACCCTGGATCAGGGTCAGCCGCAGGCTGCGCTCCCCGGTGGCCTCGCAGGCATCGGCGGCAAGCGGCGCCGGTTCGTCATCCAGCTTCACGCCGGTGCGCAGCGCTTCCACCTGCTCCGGCGTCACCGGATCGAACGTCGTCACTTCGTAGATCTTGGGTACCTTGCGCTTGGGCGACGTCTGGGCATGGATGAACTGGCCGTCGTCGGTCAGCAACAGCAGGCCCGTGGTGTCGTGATCGAGCCTGCCCACGGCCTGCACCTCCCGCTGGCGCAGCGGCACCGGCAGCAGGTTGTAGATGCTCGGGTGGTGGCGCGGGCGCTGGGAGCATTCATAGCCGGTGGGCTTGTGCAGCATCAGGTAGGCCTTGGTGCAGGCCAGCCACTCCTCGCCGTCCACGGTCAGCCGCAGGCCGTCCACGTCAAAGCGGGCGTCCGGGTCCTCGCACAATTCACCGTTGACCTCCACCAGCCCGGCGGCCACCAGGTCGCCACAGTAGCGGCGCGTGCCGAAGCCCTGGGATTGCAGAATACGGTCGAGAGTCATGGACATGGGAATGGCTTGGGAATGCTGGGGACTAGCCCGGTGATGGCCCGGTGACGCGGGCCTATCGTATGTTAGGGTACGGCGATGCCTGGATCGCCCTCACAACGCCCTGATGCGGACGCCGCTGCCGCGGGCCGCCTGCCCTACCGGATCGATGGCCAGTTCGGGCGGGGCCTGGTCTGGTTCCGGCGCGACTTGCGCGCCGACGACCACGCGGCGCTGCATTATGCCGTGAAGCACTGCCGGCAGGTGTGGTGCGTATTCGTATTCGACCGCGAGATCCTGGATCCCCTGCGCGAACGCGGGCTCCGGGCCGACCGGCGCGTCGAGTTCATCCTGCGGTCGCTGGCGCCACTGCGCACCGCGCTGGAGCGGGCCGGAGGCGGGCTGATCGTACTGGACGATGCCGCACGCGAGGCCATCCCCCGGCTCGCGGCCGAACTCGACGTCGAGGCAGTATTCGCGAACCACGACTACGAGCCCTCCGCCAATGCGCGCGATGCCGCGGTCCGCAAGGCGCTGACGGCGGCTTCCCGGGTGCTCTTCACGTTCAAGGACCAGGTCATCTTTGAAGCCGACGAGATCCTGAACGGCCAGGGCGCGCCCTTTGCGGTCTTCACCCCCTACAAGAACGCATGGCTGCGGGCATTGCGGCCCTTCGACCTGCGGCCGTACCCGGTCGACAAGTACCTGAAGGCCCTCGCCCCCGTGCCGGCGAACCACCGCAAGGCGTTGCCAACGCTGGAAGCTCTGGGATTTGCGCCGAGCAACCTGGCCGAGGTGGCAATGCCCACCGGCAGCGACGGCGCCCATGCCTTGTTCGACGAATTCATGGACCGCATCGGGGACTACGGACGCCGCCGCGACTTCCCTGCCCTGCGCGGCCCGAGCTACCTGTCGGTGCACCTGCGCTTCGGCACGCTCTCGATTCGCACGCTGGCCCGCGCCGCGCACGAAACGGTGTTGCGCGGCGGCGCGGACAGCGCGGGGGCAGCCGTCTGGCTATCCGAACTGATCTGGCGCGACTTCTATTTCATGATCCTGCACCACCATCCGCGCGTGGCCGACGGCAAGTCATACCATCCGGAATACGACGGGCTGCGCTGGATCGACCGCGCCACCGGCGACCGCTATTTCGAAGCGTGGCGCGACGCGCGGACCGGCTACCCGCTGGTGGACGCCGCGATGCTGCAGATCCGCCAGAGCGGCTATATGCACAACCGGCTGCGCATGGTGACGGCCAGCTTCCTGGTCAAGGATCTGGGCGTGGACTGGCGGCGCGGCGAGCAGTATTTCGCCGACCAACTCAACGACTTCGATTTCTCGGCCAACAACGGCGGCTGGCAGTGGGCGGCCTCCACCGGCTGCGATGCCCAGCCGTACTTCCGGATCTTCAACCCGGTCACCCAATCGGAGAAATTTGATCCGCAGGGCCGGTTCATCCGCAGGTACCTGCCCGTGCTGGCCAATCTGCCGGACAAGTACCTCCACGCGCCCTGGACGGCCCCGGACGATGTGCTTGCGGCCGCTGGCGTCAGGCTGGGCGACAACTATCCAGGGCCGATCGTCCGGCACGACGTCGCGCGGCAGGAAACGCTGGCCCGCTACGCCCTGGTCAAGACACCAAAGGCCAGGGCTGCGGCAAAAGCGGCACTGGAGAAAGAAACGCGGGAGCCGGACGAAACGGCGCACGAGCCGGACAACGGCCGCTAGAAAAGAAAAAGCCGGACGCGATGTCCGGCTTTCCGTTTCCCCGCCAGGGTTTCTCCGCCGACATTTCTCCGCCGACATCTGGCGCTTCCGCCCTTACGCCGCCAGCATCGCGCTTTCGCGATAGTGGCGCTGCGCATCGTCGGGCCGCTCGGTTTCCTCGAACAGCCGCGCCAGTGCCAGGTGCGCACGCACGCGCAGCCGGCGTTGCGCGTCCGGATCGGCATACCTGAGCGCACGTTCGAAGTTCGACTGCGCCTTGCCCCAGAGTTGCTCCCCGAGGCACAGCACGCCCAGCGTGTAGTAGAGATCGGCATCGGCGGGATGCTCGGTCAACCACTTCTCGGCCTGCTGGATCTGCGGCAACGCCTTGCCCGGTTCCGCGCAGTCGGCGTAGCGCTGCACCAGCCGGCTGTCCCAGTTGACCTTGAGCGCTTCCTCGACGATCCGGCGTGCCTCGTTCTGGCGGCCCAGTGCGGAGAAATAGCGCGCGGCGGGTTCGGCGATGCGCACCGCGTGACGCTCGTCGGCGGACAGCGATCGCCAGAAGTGATACAGGCCCTCGGCATCGTGGCGGCGCTCTTCCAGCATCGCTTCCACCGCCATCTGCTTGAGCCGCAGCGCCAGCACCGGGTGCAGCGCGTTGCGCTTTTCGAGGGAACGCGCCAGCCTCAGCACCTCGTTCCAGTTCTTCAGGTGCTGGTGCGCGCGCAAGGCGATCCGCTGCACGTGGATCTGGCGGCCGCCCTTTTCCTGCAGTTGCGCGATGGTTTCCAGCGCGCCCTCGGCGTCGCGGGCATCGACCAGCAACTCGGCCATCGACACCAGCCGCGCCTGTTCGCGATCCGGGTCCGTGACCTGCGCCATCCACGCGTCGCGCCGCTCCGATTCCTGCATCCGGTGCGCGGCCCGCGCGCCCACCAGCGCGGCGGTCTGGGCCTGCTCGGGCCAGGCCTGCGCCTCGCGCGCGGCGCGTTCCGCCCGGGCAAAACGGCCGGCAAACAGGTTCTCGATGGATTCGCGCAGCGCCGCCTGCGCCTTGCTCATGCGGCTGCGCTCGCGGTACGCGGCGGCACGGCGCGGCATCTCGGACAGGTGCCGGAACGTGGTCAGGATGGTCCAGACCACGAAGAACGCCAGCAACAGCAGCGCCAGCGTCAGGTTGAGCGACATTTCCACCCGGTACGGCGGATAGAACAGCACCACGTTGCTGTGATTGAATTGGGTGAACAGCGCCAGCCCGACAGCGCCCCCGAACAGAACCGCTACCCAGAAAAGAAGCCGCATGCGCTACTCCTTCTTGAGCGCACGCAGCGCGCCAAGGCTCTCCGCCATCGTCGGCAGAGCCACCGTCACGGCACTGGCCTGGGCCTGCTTGAGCAGCGTCAGCACCCCTTGCACACGGCGCGAGCGGGTATCGAAGTAGCGCGCGATCATCGCCTGCGCGACGGCCAGGTCATTGCGGAACACCGGCTCGTTGCGCGACAGCAGGGCCAGGCGCGCGTTGAGCAGGCGCAGCTTGACGTTCTCGCGCAGGAACCAGCCCTGGTCGCCAGACAGCAGCAGCGCGTTGGCATCGTCGACCTTGCGGATGCGGATCACCTGTGCGAGTTCGTCGAGCACGTAGTTCCAGAGACGCGAGACGAAGTTGCCCCCTGTGCTAGCCGAGCCGGCAGCCGGATTGGCCGCAGACGTGGGAGACGCCGAAGAACCCGAGGCCCCCTTCTGCGTGGCGGCCTTGTCGGCGTCGCCTGGGGTACGGTCGAGCATGCGTTCACCCGACAGCAGCGGCAGCGCGTCGATCTGGTTGATCGATTCGTCCAGCTTGATCGCGGCACCGGTCAGGTCCGTATCGGGTACTGCCTTCATGCGGGCGATGTCGCGCGCGATGGCACGGCGCAGCAGGTTGTACTGCGGCTTGTCGCTGCGGGCCAGCCGGGCATCGGCGCTCTGCAGCGCGGCCAGCGCCACCTGCACGCTGCCCGTGAGCTGCAACTGCTGCCCGGCATTGGTCAGCAATTGCTGGATCTCGGCCAGCTCCCAGTCGTCCCGGTTGCGCATCAGGTCCTGGTAGACCTGTTCGAGCGCGGCCTGCTTGTCGCGGGTCTCGCCCACCTGGCCGTCCAGCGCGCCGACCTTGGCTTGCAATTCCTTGACGGTGTCCTGCGCGTTGCGCGACAGCACGCGCGTTTCCTGGACCAGCGCGTCGTTGCTCTGCTGGCGGCGCGCGAGTTCCTGCGTCAGGCGCTCCACCCGCGTTTGCAACCACCAGAAGCCCCCGGCGGTGGCCAGCACCAGCACGGCGACGAGGATCCACCACGGGTTCACGCGGCGTGGCGTGGCGGAAAGAGAAGCGTGCCCGGCGGCTGGCGGCGGGGTAGCGGCGGAAGTGGACGTAGTGTCTGTCGTCACGCGATCGACCTTCGTTGACGTGGATTGCGGGGTAGCTGTGCCTGCCGGTGCAGGGGCGGACACGGTATCCGGGGCCGCGGCCTGTGGTACCGACGATGCCGACAATGCCGGCGACGATGCCGCGGGTACCGCCGGCGCCGGGGGTGCCGGTGCCACAGGCGGCGCCATCATGGCGGCCGGTGCGGCCGGGCCCGCGTGGGCATCGGCCCATTGCTTGCAGGCGGCCAGCAAGCCGGCGTCGCCCGGTGCGGCGGGTAGCACATGCGCAAAACCGAGCGCCTCGGCCTGCGCGGCAATTCTCGCATGCGGTGCGATGCACTGCACCTGCTTCAGGCGTTCGTGTTCCTGCGGCGACAGATGCAGGCGGGCCAGCGCATCCAGGTTGCGCACGGCCTCAGAACTGGTCAGCAGCCAGGCGCACGGCGACGCCTCGGGCTTCAGGCCTTCGCGCACCGCCTGCCATTGCATCGCGCCGGGTTCGGGCAGCGTGCGGCTGTAGGCCTCGACGGCCTCGACCGTGGCACCCGATTCGCGCAGGCGGTCGCCCAGCCAGTCGCGCCCGCCATTGCCGCGAATGATCAGCACGCGGCGGCCCGCAAACGCGCCGGGCGTGGTGTCGAGCTCGGACCAGAGCGCCTCGGAATCGAAACGGGCCGTCTCATGGCTGGTTTCGGGGTTGCCGTGTGCGCCGGCCGGCGCGATCACGCGATGCGCGGGCGCGGCGATGCCGCGTTCCGCCAGCGCCGCCACGCTCGACGGGCCGACCACGGCCAGCGCCACGTCCACCGGCCATTGGCCACCGGCCGGTGCGTTCTGGACTTGTGCGAGCGCGTCGAGGGCATACGCCACCGCGTTGGGACTGACGAAGACGACGAGCGAGAAGTCGGCCAGCCGGGCCAGCGCGGCGCGCAACGGACCGTCGTCGGGCGCGGGGCCGATGGCCAGCAGCGGGAAGCCGAGCACGTCCAGGCCGGCGGCCTGCAGCGCCTCTGTCAGTTGCCGGGACTGCCCGGCAGGTCGCGTAACTACGACGGTCGGGCGGGGCATCGCGCCGTTCTCAGGTCGGGGCTGTGGTGGACAGCGTCGCCAGCACCTCGCCGGCACCCTGGGCGAGCAGGTCACCGGCGACCAATGCGCCGAGCTGCTCCGCCGCGGCGACCGTATCGGCCGGCATCGACGCGCTCGCGCGCAGCTGGCGGCTGCCGTCGGGCAGGGCCACGAAGGCATCGAGCTGCAGATCGGCGCCATGCCAGCGCGCATGCGCGGCCAGCGGAACCTGGCAGGACCCGCCCAGGCGGCGTGACACGACGCGCTCGGCGGACACCGCCAGCAGCGTCGGCAGATGATTCAGCGGCGCCAGCCATTCGGCCAGCTCGGGTCGTCCGGAACGAATCTCGATGCCCAGCGCGCCCTGACCCGCCGCCGGCAACGACGACTCGGGATCGATCAGCGCGCGGATGCGGTCGCCCAGGCCGAGCCGCTTGAGGCCAGCCGCGGCCAGGATGATGGCGCCATACTCGCCACGATCGAGCTTGCCCAGCCGGGTGTCGAGATTGCCACGCAGCGGCTTGATGACCAGATGCGGATAACGGCTGCGGAGCGCGGCCTCCCGGCGCAGGCTCGACGTGCCCACCACGGTGCCGGGCGGCATCTCGGCGAGCGATGCGAACTGCGACGACACCAGCGCATCGCGCGGGTCCTCGCGCTCCATCACGGCCGTGAGCACGAAGCCCTCGGGCAACTCCATCGGCACATCCTTGAGCGAGTGCACGGCCAGGTCGGCACGGCCCTCGGCCATGGCCACCTCGAGCTCCTTCACGAACAAGCCTTTGCCGCCTACCTTTGACAAGGTCTTATCGAGAATTTGATCACCCCGTGTCGTCATTCCGAGAATGGACACATCGCACGCGGGATAGTATTGTTGCAACGCAGCACGCACATGTTCAGCCTGCCACATCGCCAGCCGGCTTTCGCGCGAGGCGATCACGAGCTTGTGCGGCATGCTGCGAGATACGGCAGCGGACGAAGAAGACGGGAAGGCAGGTGCTTGCATGCGCGCATGTTAGCACGCACCCCGGCGGCCTCAGGCCCCAAAATGCCGCCCCCGCAAGGCTTTGCCGCCGGTCATGTGAAGGAGGGCGCCACCCGTGCGCCCTCACCTATAAGAGATACGAGGAGATTGTGCATGACGCAGCCTGCTGCGCGCCCCACCGGCCGCCCCCGTTCCACCGGCCGCAAGTCTGTCCTGAAGGCCTCCGGCCCGCGTGACGCCGACGGCGCTTCCACCAAATCGACATCCCCCGCGCCCGCCAAGGCCAAGCCTTCGGCCAAGACGGCAAAGACCAATCTGGCCGTAGTGGCCACCAACGGCGCCACCGTGCCCGGCGCCGCCCCGGCCCGCCGCGCCGCCGCCGACAAGGACTTGCCGCTGCGCGAGGACATCCGCTTCCTGGGCCGTCTGCTGGGCGATTGCGTACGGGAACAGGAAGGCGAAGCCGCCTTCGACCTCGTCGAGACGATCCGCCAGACCGCCGTGCGTTTCCGCCGCGAGAACGACCGTGCGGCCGGCGCCGAACTGGACCGCCTGCTGAAGCGCCTGTCGCGCGACCAGACCAACTCGGTGGTACGCGCATTCAGCTATTTCTCGCATCTGGCCAACATCGCCGAGGATCAACACCACAACCGCCGCCGCCGCATCCACGCGCTGGCGGGTTCGCCGCCGCAGCCGGGCAGCCTGGCCCGCGCGCTGGAAGCCATCGACGCCGCCGGCGTCACCGGCAAGGAACTGCGCAAGTTCCTCGATGAGGCGCTGATCGTGCCCGTGCTGACCGCGCACCCGACCGAAGTCCAGCGCAAGAGCATCCTGGACGCCGAGCGCGAGATCGCGCGCCTGCTGGCCGAACGCGACCTGCCGATGACCGCGCGCGAGCGCGACCACAACACCGCGCAACTGCGCGCCCGCGTCACCACGCTCTGGCAAACCCGCATGCTGCGCAACACGCGGCTGATGGTGGTCGACGAAATCGAGAACGCCCTCTCCTATTACCGCACCACGTTCCTGCACGGCATCCCGCGCCTGATGGCCGAGCTGGAAGAGGACATCGCCGCCGCCTTTCCGGCCACCAAGAAGGGCCGCGCCGGCGCCCCGCCCGCGCCGCTCGCACCGTTCCTGCAGATGGGGTCGTGGATCGGCGGCGATCGCGACGGCAATCCGAACGTCACCGCCGAAACGCTCGAGCACGCAGCGCGCCAGCAGTCGGCGCTGATCATGGAGTGGTACCTCGACGAAGTACACGCGCTGGGCGCCGAGCTGTCGATGTCCTCACTGATGGTCGATGCGAGCCCCGAGTTGCTGGCCCTGGCGGAAGCCTCGCCCGACCACTCCGAGCACCGCGCCGACGAACCGTACCGCCGTGCGCTGATCGGCATGTACGCGCGGCTGGCCGCCACCTCGCAGCAGCTGACCGGCCACGTGGCCCAGCGCCACCCGGTGGCGGACACAGCGCCGTACGAGAGCGCCGAGGCGTTTGCCGCCGACGTGCAGATCGTGGTCGATTCGCTGCGCACCCACCACGGCGAGGCGCTGGCCCGCGCCCGCATCGACGCGCTGTCCCGCGCCATCGCCATCTTCGGCTTCCACCTGGCATCGGTGGACATGCGGCAGGTGTCGGACGTGCACGAAGCCGTCATCGCCGAACTGTTCGCGGCCGCCGGCGTGGAAAAGAATTACGCCGCCCTGCCGGAAGCGCGCAAGCTGGAACTGCTGCTGGCCGAGCTGCGCCAGCCGCGCCTGCTGACCATGCCGTGGCACGACTATTCCGAGCAGACCCGCAAGGAGCTGGCCATCCTGGCGATGGCGCGCGACCTGCGCGCCCGCTACGGCAAGCGCGTGGCACGCAACTACATCATCTCGCACACGGAAACGCTGTCCGACCTCGTGGAAGTCATGCTGCTGCAGAAGGAATCCGGCATGCTGCGCGGCACGCTGGGCAGCAAGGCGGACCCGGCCCGCATGGAGCTGATGGTCATTCCGCTGTTCGAAACCATCGAAGATTTGCGCAACGCCGCCGGCATCATGCAGTCCCTGCTCGACCTGCCCGGCTTCGACTCGGTCATCGCCCATCACGGCGTCGAGCAGGAAGTCATGCTGGGCTATTCGGATTCCAACAAGGACGGCGGCTTCCTGACGTCGAACTGGGAACTCTACAAGGCCGAGCTGGCACTGGTGAAGCTGTTCCAGGAACGCCGCGTCAAGCTGCGCCTGTTCCACGGCCGCGGCGGCACCGTGGGCCGCGGCGGCGGCCCGACCTACCAGGCCATCCTGTCCCAGCCGCCGGGCACCGTGAACGGCCAGATCCGCCTGACCGAACAGGGCGAAATCATCAACAGCAAGTTCGCCAACGCCGAGATCGGCCGACGCAACCTGGAGACGGTGATCGCCGCCACGCTGGAGGCATCGCTGCTGCCCACGCAGAATGCGCCGAAGGACCTGGTGACGTTCGAGGGCATCATGCAGCAGCTGTCCGATCACGCGTTCGGCGCATACCGCGACCTGGTCTACGAGACCCCGGGCTTCAAGGATTACTTCTTCGCCACCACGCCGATCACGGAAATCGCCGACCTGAACCTGGGTTCGCGGCCGGCATCGCGCAAGCTGATGGACAAGCGCCATCGTCGCATCGAGGATCTCCGTGCGATCCCCTGGGGCTTCTCGTGGGGACAATGCCGCCTGCTGCTGCCGGGCTGGTTCGGCTTCGGCAGCGCCGTCAAGGCTCTGCTGGACGACGCGGCGGACGAGAAGTCGCGCAAGGCCACCGTGGCCACGCTGCGGCGCATGGTCAAGTCGTGGCCGTTCTTCTCCACGCTGCTGTCGAACATGGACATGGTGCTGGCCAAGACCGATCTGGCCGTGGCATCGCGCTACGCGCAACTCTGCGATGACGCCGCGCTGCGCAAGTCCGTGTTCGCCCGCATCAGCGCCGAATGGCATCTGACGTGCGACATGCTGGCGCTGGTCACCGGCCGGCAGGAACGGCTGGCGGACAACCCGCTGCTGGCGCGCTCGATCAAGAACCGCTTTGCCTACCTGGACCCGCTGAACCACTTGCAGGTGGAACTGCTCAAGCGCTACCGGGCCGGCAAGGATGCCGACGACGTGCGCGTACGCCGGGGGATCCACCTGACCATCAACGGGGTGGCGGCCGGCCTGCGCAACAGCGGTTGACCAGGCACCGGCACCGGGGCAATCGCCCCCGGTGCCGGCCGGGACAGGCAGGCCGCTGCATCGGCCTGGGAAATGGGACAGGGGGAGAGGGCAGGCTCACGCAGCATGGATGCGTCGCGAGCCAGCGCTGGCTCCCGGTCCCCGGAATCGTCGACGGCGCACTCGACCCCGCTGCACCCGCCCTCTCCCCCTGTCCCACTCCCTTCGCTCCTTCCTCAACCCACAAATGCGCCCGGGACGGGGTCTTCGCCGAGCGCTTGCAGCAGGATGGCCCAGTGCATGGCTTCGTCGCCCAGGATGCTGCCGGCTGCCTTCGTCAGTTCCCGGTTGTGGAAGCTCGGCAGCACGCCCAGATAGGCCGCGGTGGCCCCTTTTTCCAGCCCTGCGGCAAAGCGCAGCACATCGGCCTGCGTTTTCAGCTGTTCCGCCGGGAAGTTGTATTCGGACGGCTTCTTCGGCATGACGGGCGATCCGCCCAGCTTGCTGACCGTGCCGGACAGGACCTGCGCGTGCGCCTTGTGGTGGCCCTGGAACTTCACGGCGGTATCCAGCACGGGCTTCTGCAGCAGGCCGCTTTCCGCGCCCACCTGGTAGGCCGCGATCGCCTGGTACTCGAGCCCGAGCGCGGTATTGAGGATGTTGATATCGTCCTTGGTGCTCCCCGACTGGGTCTGCGCCCAGGCCGGCATCGATTCGCCAAGCGAGATCACGGCCAGCGAACCGAGCGCGAATAGCCCGGGGACTTTCAGCAGGCCGCGCCTGCGGGCGTCCGGCAGGGTGACGATGCGCGATTCCGGTGTGCGTTCGAAACGAGTCATGGTGGTCTCCTGATGGGGTGGACTGGCGCCTGTCTGGCAGCGCGCCTGACTCATATACGTTCGCGCCGCCCGATTGGATGCACGTCGGATGCACGTCGGATGCACGTCGGATGCACGTCCCGCGCAAACGGCCCGCGCCCGAGGGGCTCGGATGTCTATACTCAGGCGGAGCCCATCGCACATCACATCGAGCCAGGTGCCCGCTTCCCTCCCCTCCTCCGCTGACGCGTCGTCCCGCGCCGGGGCCGATCCATCGGGCCGCCCCGAATACGCGCCGCCGGCGGACGCCGGCCGGCTGGCCGCGCTGCTGCAGGACATCAGCCTGGGCAACCGCCAGGCGTTGCGCACCCTGTACGACCTCACGGCAACGAAACTGTTTGGCCTTGCGCTGCGTATCACTCACAGGCGGGACTGGGCGGAGGACGTCGTGCAGGAGAGTTTTGTCAGCATCTGGCACCACGCCGGCGACTATCGCCCGCATCTGGCCGCGCCTACCACGTGGATGACGGCGATCGTGCGCAACCGGGCGCTGGATTGCCTGCGCCGACAGGCCGCGGCCCATCTTGGCCAGGCGGCCGACCCGGACGATGACCTCGCCGAATGGCTGGCCGACGATCACGCCGGTCCGGCGGAGGAAGTGCTGGCCAGCGAACGGGCGCGCGCGCTGGACCGCTGCCTGCAGCGGCTGGAACCCTCGCAGCGGCAGGTGATCGCGCTGGCATACCTGCGCGACATGAGCCACGCGGATCTGGCCGCGCAATTGCGCGTGCCGCTGGGCACGGTGAAATCGTGGATCCGGCGCGGGCTGGAACGGCTGCGCACCTGCCTGGAGGGCCTGACATGAGGCTGACCGGCCATCCCGACCTGCTCGACCATCTGGCCGCCCAGTACGCGCTGGGGGTGCTGCGCGGCGGTGCCCGGCGCCGCCTGGAGCAACTGGCGCGCGAGGAAGCTGCCGTGCGCACGGCGATCGGCCACTGGCAGGCGCGGCTGGCCGGGCTGGCGGAGTTGCAGCCCGCCGCCGAGCCGGTCGAGGCGGTCTGGTGCGGCATCGAGCAGCGGCTGGGCTGGAAGCCCGCACCCGGCGCAAAGCCCGCGCAACCGTGGTGGCAGCGACTGTGGGAGGCTCCCACGTTCTGGCGCGTGAGCACGGCCGCGCTGGCCATGGTGACCGTGCTGGCCATCGGCGTGTCGAGGATATTGGTGAACCAGCTCGAACTCACCCCGCAGGTATCCGCGGTGGCGATCCTCAACGACGCACAAGCCCAGCCTGCCGCACTGGTCACCTGGGATGCCCGCGCGGGCATGGTCACGGTGCGTCGCCTGGATCACCTGGAGCTGACCGACAAGCAGGTGCTGCAGCTTTGGGCGCTGCCTGAAGGCGGCAAGCCGCAGTCGCTCGGTGTGATCGGCCAGCGCCACGAGGTCCGGATGGCCGTCAAGGCCGCGCCGGGCAGCGTGCCGGCGCTGGCGATCAGCATCGAGCCGCCCGGCGGCTCGCCCAACCCGGACGGGCCATCGGGTCCCGTGGTGTTCCAGGGCCGGCTGGTCAACCAGCCGGTCTAGCCCAGGCGCATCCCGGAGCGCATCCCGCGCGGAATCCCGGACCGCATCCGGCGCGGATTCGGGCATTGGGCGGGCTGCGGAGCGATATAATCGCGGTTTCCCGATTTTCCGCTTGCGCCACCGCCCGGCCCCGCCGCCGCCCTGGCGCTCGCCATCCAACCGTCTCGTCGCCCATGACCTCCCAACTTGCCAAGAAAGGCGAAGCCTGGTCCGCCCGCTTCTCCGAACCGATGTCCGACCTGGTGAAGCGCTACACCGCATCGGTCTTCTTCGACAAGCGCCTGGCGCTCTTCGACATCCAGGGGTCGCTGGCCCACGCGGCCATGCTGGCGAAGCAAGGCATCATCGCCGAGGCCGACCGCGCCGAGATCGAGCGCGGCATGACGCAGATCCGCGGCGAGATCGAGTCGGGCGCATTCGAGTGGAAGCTGGATCTCGAAGACGTCCACCTGAACATCGAGGCCCGCCTGACCGCACTGGTCGGTGACGCCGGCAAGCGCCTGCATACGGGCCGCTCGCGCAACGACCAGGTGGCGACCGACATCCGCCTCTGGCTGCGCAGCGAGGTCGACAACATCATCGGTCTGCTGGGCGCCCTGCGCGGCGCGCTGCTGGACCTGGCGGACGCGAACGCCGCGACCATCATGCCCGGCTTCACCCACCTGCAGGTGGCACAGCCGGTCACGTTCGGCCACCACCTGCTGGCCTACGTGGAAATGTTCACGCGCGACACCGAGCGCATGGCCGACTGCCGCAAGCGCATCAACCGCCTGCCGCTGGGCGCCGCCGCGCTGGCCGGCACGAGCTACCCGATCGACCGCGAATTCGTGGCCAGCCAGCTGGGCTTTGACGGCGTGTGCCGCAACTCGCTGGATGCCGTGTCCGACCGCGACTTCGCCATCGAATTCTGCGCGGCCGCCGCACTGGTGATGACGCACGTGTCGCGCTTCTCGGAGGAGCTGGTGCTGTGGATGAGCCCGCGCGTCGGCTTCATCGACATCGCCGACCGCTTCTGCACGGGCAGCTCGATCATGCCGCAGAAGAAGAACCCGGACGTGCCCGAGCTGGCGCGCGGCAAGACCGGCCGCGTGAACGGCCACCTGATCGGCCTGCTGACGCTGATGAAGGGCCAGCCGCTGGCCTACAACAAGGACAACCAGGAAGACAAGGAGCCGCTGTTCGACACCGTCGACACCGTGGTGGACACGCTGCGCATCTTCGCCGACATGGTGCCGGGCATCACCGTCAAGCCGGAGGCCATGCGCGCCGCCGCGCTGCAGGGCTATGCCACCGCGACGGACCTGGCCGATTACCTCGTCAAGCGCGGCCTGCCTTTCCGGGACGCCCACGAGGCCGTGGCCCACGCCGTACGCGCCTGCGACGACCGCCACTGCGACCTGGCCGACCTGACCGTGGCCGAGCTGCGCGACGTGTCCGGCCTGGGCGACAAGGCCACGCTGATCGGTGACGACGTCCACGCCGTGCTGACGCTGGAAGGCTCGGTCGCGGCCCGCAACCATATCGGCGGCACCGCCCCCGATCAGGTCCGCGCGGCCATCGCCGCCGCACGCGCCGCGCTGTAAGTTTCGCGTAAGCATTGCGCAAGACTTGCGCAATCCGGTAGGTACAACCCCCAAGCGCCGATAGATTTTGTTACAGATACACTAATCGCCGCAAAAACCGGGGAGACAACCCATGTATTACTTGCTTGGTCTGTCACGACAGATCGACAGGTTGAATCAGCACACTGGCAGGCTTGCAAACATCATGATCCTGCTCTCGTGCCTGATCAGCGCAGGCAACGCCCTGCTCCGCTACGGCTTCAACCTCAGCGACAACTGGCCACTCGAACTGCAGTGGTACATGTTTGCCATCGCCGTGATGTTCGGCACCTCCTACACGTTCCAGCGCAACGAGCATGTGCGCGTCGACCTGATCTACGGGAACGTGTCGGAACGCGCGCAACACTGGATCGACATCTTCGGCATCGTCGTCTTTCTGCTGCCGTCCACGATCCTGTTCACGTGGCTGTCGTGGGATTCGCTGTTCCTGCCCTCGTGGCGCATTCTCGAGCAATCCGGTAACTCCGGCGGCCTGCCGCGGTACCCGATCAAGCTGGTGGTGCCCGTCGGTTTCGCCCTGCTGACGCTGCAGGGGATTTCCGAGCTGATCAAGCGCTTCGCCGCCCTGAAGGGTCTGGTGCGCATCGAATCAAAATACGAAAGGCCGGTGCAATGATTCCGTTGGAATATATGCCGCCGCTGATGTTCGGCGGCCTGGTGGTGTTCATGCTGATCGGGTTCCCGGTCGCGTTTTCCCTCTCGGCGGTGGGCCTGGCCTTTGGCTTCCTGGCCATCGAATGGGGCTACTTCCCGATCCAGTTCCTGCAGGCCGTGCCCAGCCGCGTGTTCGGCAGCGTGCTGGCCAACGAGCTGCTGCTCGCCATCCCGTTCTTCACGTTCATGGGTGCCATCCTGGAGAAATGCGGGCTGGCGGAGGACATGCTGGACTCGATGGGCCAGCTGTTCGGCCCCGTGCGCGGCGGCCTGGGCTACTCGGTCATCATCGTCGGCTTTATCCTGGGTGCGATCACCGGCACGGTGGCGGCGCAGGTGATCGCGATGGCGATGATCTCGCTGCCCGTGATGATGCGCTACCGCTACAACATGAAGTACGCCACGGGCGTGCTGGCCGCATCGGGCACGATCACACAGCTGGTGCCGCCGTCGCTGGTGCTGGTGGTGCTGGCCGACCAGCTCAAGACGCCCGCCGGCAGCGCCGACGTGGGCAGCATGTACCTGGGTGCCTGGGGTCCGTCGGTGGTCCAGATCGCGCTGTTCGCGCTGTACACCTTCGTGCTGACCCGCATCAAGCCCGACTGGCTGCCGCCGGTGCCCGCCGAGGCCCGTACGCTGCGTGGCTGGGCGCTGTGGCGCAAATGCCTGCGCGGCATCATCCCCTGCGCGGTGCTGATCTTCCTGGTGCTGGGCACGATCATGCTGGGCATCGCCACCCCGACGGAATCAGGCGCGATGGGCGCGGTCGGCGCGCTGGTGCTGGCCGTGATCCGCGACAAGGGCTTCAGCAAGATCGACCGCAACATCTACCGCGTGGGCATGCTGGCCACGCTGGTGGCGGCTGCGGTAGGCGTCTTCGCGTTTGGCTCCCATCTGTTCCGCGTGCCCCTGGCCGTGGCCTACCTGGTCGTGCTCTGGCTGCTGATCCGCGCTGGCCAGCTGACCGACCTGCGCCTGCTGATCGTCGACGCCTACCAGTCCACCGCGCGGCTCACCGCCATGGTGGTGTTCATCCTGATCGGCTCCACCTGCTTCTCCGTGGTGTTCCAGGGCGTGGATGGCGGCGCGTGGGTGGAGCATCTGTTCACTTCGCTGCCGGGCGGCTGGATCGGCTTCCTGATCGTGGTGAACCTGTTCATCTTCTTCCTGGCCTTCTTCCTGGACTTCTTCGAGATCGCGTTCATCGTGGTGCCGATGCTGGCACCCGTGGCGGTCAAGGTGCTGGCGCCGGTGGTGATGGATTCGATGGGCGGCAACCCCGAAGCCGCGGCGACGGCAGCGCTGGTGTGGTTCGGCGTGATGCTGTGCGTGAACATGCAGACGTCGTTCATGCACCCGCCGTTCGGCTTCGCGCTGTTCTACCTGCGCGGCATCGCGCCGAAGGAAGTCAAGAGCTCGGACATCTACTGGGGCGCGCTGCCCTGGGTGGGCCTGCAGATGGTGATGGTGCTGCTGGTCATGTTCTGGCCGGGCATGGTGACCGGGCTGCTCGACAAGGGATCGCTGAAACACAGCAATGCCGCCGAGGTGAGTATCCCGCTTGGCGGAGGCGGTCCGGAGGCGGACAAACCAGCCTCGGTGCCGGGCGCCGCGTCAGGCCCGGCCACGCTGGAGCTGCCGGGCAGTTCCGCTCCGAGCGAACCGGCCGCGCCGCAGTTCGAGTTCGACAAGAAGAACTGACGGCAATCGCCGGCTAGCCCGGCGAGCAAGATCCCCGGCTCCGAATCGTCCCCCTTCATCCGGGCGAGTCGGAGGCGGACCGAAAGGGCTGAGTCCTGTATGACACGGGACTCAGCCCTTTTTCTTTGGGTGGCCAGGCCGGCTGCGGCGAAAGCGGCATTTGGCGCGGCCCCCGCACGCGCAAACCGATAGCGGCCTTGCAAGCCGGTCACGCCTCGCTACTCTGAGTGCAGGGTCCCCGGAAACGACGTGGCGGCCCGGTCCGACCACGGCCAGAACAGGCCCCGTGGTCACAAGGAGGCGACATGAACACACCCGGTGAACCGCTGACGGTCGGGGCGACCACGGCTGGACGGTATGCCGCGCCGCACCAGGGCACCGGGGACCGGATACGCGTCGCGTCCGCGGCGGTGCTGGCGGGCGGTGGCATCCTGCCGATACAGGTCGACGGGGTGGATCTCGTGATGGTTGGCCGCGACGGCGCCGTCTCCGCCTTTCAGGGCCGTTGCCCCCATCAGGGCACGCTGCTGGCGGAAGGATCGCTGGAGGACGGCATCCTGACCTGCCGTGGGCATGGCTGGCGCTTCGACGGCACGTCGGGGATCCGGGTCGGTCAGCCTGATGTCTGCCTGTGGCGCTTCACGGCCACCCTCGAGGGCGACGATGTCTGGATGGATCGCGCGGAGATCCTCGCCTGGAAGGCGCGGCTCGACGCCCGTAGCCAGCCCGCCTCGGACAAATCCGAGACCCACTTTTCCGATATGCCGGCCCGGCCGCTGACCGCGCTCCCCTGCCCGCATGGCCTGCCCTGGCTCGGCAACGCGCTGCAACTGCGCAAGACACACCTGCATGCCGACCTCGAACGCTGGGGCGAGAAATTCGGCCCGATCTACCGCTTCAGCCTGATGAAGCGCGCGGTCGTGGTCATCTCGGATGGCGAATGGATCGACCGGATCCTGCGTGACCGGCCCGGTACCTTTCGACGCGCCAGCGTCATCGAGGCACTGTCACGCGAGATCGGCACCGTGGGCGTGTTCTCCGCCGAGGGCGAGGCATGGCTGCGGCACCGCCGGCCGGTCGCCCAGGCGCTGGACGCCCGCCACCTGCGCGATTTCTTTCCGACGCTGGTCAACGTCACCCGGCGCCTGCAGCGGCGTTGGGATCAGGCGGCGGCCGAAGGACGGTCGGTGCATGCGCAGCACGACCTGATGCAGTACGCCGTCGACGTCACCACCAGTCTGGCCTTCGGCCATGACATGAACACCCTGGAGGGCCACGGCGGCGAGGTCCAGCATCACCTCGAGCACATCCTGCCCATGATCGCCCGCCGCCTGAACTCGGCCTTTCCTTACTGGCACTACATCCGTCTGCCGGCGGACCGCGCCTTCGACCGGTCGGTGGAAGCCGTGCGCGCGGCGCTTGGCGACATCATCGCCGCGACGCGCGAGCGGCTGTCGCAGGCGCCCGAACTGGCGGCGCACCCGCGCAATTTCCTGGAGTCGATGATTGCCGCGCAAGCCGCCGGCGAGGCCGCGCTGAGCGATGACGAGCTGTTCGCCAACGCGTTCACGCTGCTGCTGGCGGGCGAGGACACCACCGCCAATACCATCGCGTGGATTCTGTACATCATGTGCCTGCACCCGGAGGTCCAGCGCAGGATGCAGGAGGAAACCGGCGCGGTGCTGGGCACGGCCGACGTGCTGACCGACATGCAGGATGCCGCGCGGCTGGTCTACCTGGATGCGGTGGCGCACGAATCGCTGCGCCTGAAGCCCGTTGCCCCGCTGATCTACCTGGAGCCGAACGAGGATGTGGCAATCGCCGGGTACCTGGTGCCGAAGGGCACGCTGATCGTACTGGTGACACGGCCCAACGCCTTGCGTGAGAGCCAGTTTGCCGCGGCCGGCGAGTTCCGGCCGGAACGCTGGCTGGAAACCTCCGCGGCGGCGCATCATCGCAGCGGCTTCGTGCCATTCGGCTCCGGCCCGCGCCTGTGCCCCGGCCGCAGCCTGGCGTTGCTGGAGGCCAAGGCGGCGCTTTCGATGGTGTGCCAGCATTTCACCGTCAGGCTGGCGCCCGCTTCGGGGCCGGTCAGCGAGACCTTTGCATTCACCATGATGCCCACCGGGCTGCGCGTGGTGCTGGAACGCCGCCAGGCAGGAGCCCGGCCCGTCTGACAACCTGATCGGCGCTGGCCCGGCCGATCCGCCCGTGCGGTCGCCAACCCGGAGAGGACGCCTTGCCCGACTATCCCTTCAACAGTCCCGTGCCCCCGGCGCGTGCGGGCCAGCGCGCGGCATCGGGCTGGCTGCGCTGGGTGCCGGGCGTGCAGATGCTGCGCGAATACGAGGCGAAATGGCTGCCGCATGACCTGGCGGCCGGCCTGGTGCTGACCACCATGCTGGTCCCGGTGGGCATCGCCTATGCGGAGGCCTCCGGCGTGCCCGGTATCTACGGGCTGTATGCCACCATCATTCCCCTCCTTGCCTACGCGCTGTTCGGCCCCAGCCGCATCCTTGTGCTGGGCCCCGACTCCGCGCTGGCGGCGCCGATCCTGGCCGTGGTGGTGCAGCTGTCGGCCGGCGACCCGGCGCGGGCGATCACCGTGGCCAGCATGATGGCGGTGGTGTCCGGCGTGGTCTGCATCCTGGCCGGCGTACTGCGCCTGGGTTTCATCACCGAGCTGTTATCCAAGCCGATCCGCTACGGCTACATGAACGGCATCGCCTTCGCCGTGCTGATCAGCCAGCTGCCCAAGCTGTTCGGCATTTCCATCGACAGCGCGGGGCCCTTGCGGGACGTGCTGAGTCTGGGCACCGCCATCCAGGCCGGCCAGGCCAACTGGTACAGCCTGGCGGTGGGTGCCGGCGCGCTGGTGCTGATCCTGCTGCTCAAGCGCTTCGAGCGCGTGCCCGGCATCCTCATTGCCGTGGTGCTGGCCACGCTCGCCGTGGCGCTGTTCGGGCTGGAAGACTTCGGCGTGAAGGTGCTCGGCAAGATGCCGCAGGGGCTGCCCGCCTTCTCGCTGCCCTGGCTCAGTGGCGTAGACCTGGCCAACATCGCGCTGGGCGGCTGCGCCGTCGCGCTGGTGGCATTCGCGGATACCAGCGTGCTATCGCGCACCTATGCCGCGCGCATGAAGCGGCCGGTGGATGCCAGCCAGGAAATGGTGGGCCTGGGCGCCGCCAATCTGGCAGCGGGGCTGTTCCAGGGCTTTCCGATCAGCAGCAGTTCATCACGCACCCCGGTGGCGGAGGCGGCCGGCGCCCGGACACAGCTGACGGGCGTGATCGGCGCGCTGGCGGTTGCCGCGTTGCTGCTGTTTGCGCCGGACCTGATGCGCCACCTGCCCAACAGCGCGCTGGCCGCGGTGGTCATCGCCGCGGCGATCGGCCTGTTCGAATTCGCGGACCTGAAGCGGATCTATCGGATCCAGCAATGGGAGTTCTGGCTGTCGATGGCCTGTTTTGCCGGCGTCGCCGTGTTCGGCGCGATTCCCGGCATCTGCCTGGCGGTAGGGCTCGCCGTCATCGAATTCCTGTGGGATGGCTGGCGCCCGCACCATGCGGTGCTGGGCCGCGCCGAGGGTGTGCGCGGCTATCACGACGTACAGCGCTATCCGAATGCGCGGCGCGTGCCGGGGCTGGTGCTGTTCCGCTGGGATGCGCCGCTGTTCTTCGCCAACGCGGAGCTGTTCCAGGAGTGTGTGCTGGCGGCCATCGAGGCATCCCCGACGCCGGTGCGGCGCGTGGTGGTGGCCGCCGAACCGGTGACCAGCGTCGACGTGACGTCGGCCGACATGCTGCGCGAGCTGGACAACACCTTGCGTGATCGCGGCATCGAACTGCATTTCGCCGAGATGAAGGACCCGGTCAAGGACAAGCTCAAGCGCTTTGAACTGTTCGACCAACTGGGGCAGGACGTCTTCCACCCTACCGTCGGCGCGGCGGTGGATGACTACCTGAGCGATCACGGCGTGGACTGGACAGCCTGAGGTCGCCACCGGGGTCGCAATCGAGGCCACAACCGGGGTCGCATCGGGGCCGTAGAAAAGAAAAACCCCGGCCTGCCATGTGGCGGGCCGGGGCGTCTTGCGCGGCGATCAGTTGCCCTGCTTCACGCAATCCACGAAGTAGGCGATCTGTCCGTCCACCTCTTCCTCCACCAGCCCGTGCACGTCCGTCTCGAAGCCCGGGAAGAGCTTGTTGAATTCGCGCGCGAACTTCAGGTACTGGACGATGATGCGGTTGAAGCGCTCGCCCGGGATCAGCAGCGGGATGCCCGGCGGGTACGGCGTCAGCAGGATGGCGGTGACGCGGCCTTCCAGCTCGTCCACCGGCACGCGCTCGATCTCGCGGTGGGCCATCATGGCCCACGCGTCCGACGGCTTCATCGCCGGTTCCATGTCCGACAGGTACATCTCCGTGGTCACGCGCGCGACGTCGTTGGCCTTGTAGACGCTGTGCACGGCGTCGCAGAGGTCACGCAGACCCATGCGCTCGTACTGCGGGTACTTGGCGACGAATTCCGGCAGCACGCGCCACAGCGGCTGGTTCTGGTCGTAGTCGTCCTTGAACTGCTGCAGCTCGGTCACCAGCGAGTTCCAGCGGCCCTTGGTGATGCCGATGGTGAACATGATGAAGAACGAGTACAGGCCCGTCTTCTCGATGATGATGCCGTGCTCGGCCAGGTATTTGGTGACGATGGCCGCCGGAATGCCGCGGTCACTGAACTCGCCGTCCACGTCCAGGCCCGGGGTGATGATCGTCGCCTTGATCGGGTCCAGCAGGTTGAAGCCATCGGCCAGGTCGCCGAAACCGTGCCAGCGCTCGTTGGCCCTGAGCATCCAGTCCTCGCGCTCGGCCATGCCGTCCTCGGCCAGCGTGTCCGGACCCCACACCTTGAACCACCAGTCGCCATTGTTGCCGGCCTCGTAGTCGGCTTCCACCTTGCGCACGGCGCGGCGGAAATCGAGGGCTTCCTGGATACTCTCCTCGACCAGCGCGGTGCCGCCCGGCGCCTCCATCATCGCCGCGGCCACGTCGCACGAGGCAATGATCGAGTACTGCGGGCTCGTCGAGGTGTGCATCAGGTACGCCTCGTTGAAGCGGTAGCGATCCAGCTTGCGCTTCTCGGAGTCCTGCACCAGGATTTGCGACGCCTGCGACAGGCCGGCCAGCAGCTTGTGCGTGGACTGCGTGGCGAATACCAGCGCGTCCTTGCTGCGCGGCCGGTCGCGGCCGATGGCGTGCATGTTGTGATAGAAGTCGTGGAACGCGGCGTGCGGCAGCCAGGCTTCGTCAAAGTGCAGCGTGTCGATTTCCGACGCCAGCATCTCCTTGATCTGCTCGGCGTTGTACAGCACGCCGTCGTACGTGCCCTGCGTGATCGTCAGGATGCGCGGCTTCTGGTTCTTCGCCTTGCTGGCGAACGGATGCGAGGCAATCTTGCGGCGGATCGTCTCCGGATCGAACTCGCTCTTGGGAATCGGGCCGATGATGCCGTAGTGGTTGCGCGTAGGCATCAGGAAGACCGGGATCGCGCCCGTCATCATGATCGCGTGCAGGATCGACTTGTGGCAGTTGCGGTCCACCACCACGATGTCGCCCGGCGCCACGTTGGCGTGCCAGACCATCTTGTTCGACGTGGACGTGCCGTTGGTCACGAAGAACATGTGGTCGGAGTTGAAGATCCGCGCGGCATTGCGCTCGGATGCCGCCACGGGGCCGGTGTGGTCCAGCAGCTGGCCCAGTTCCTCCACGGCGTTGCAGACGTCCGCGCGCAGCATGTTCTCGCCGAAGAACTGGTGGAACACCTGGCCCACCGGGCTCTTCAGGAACGCCACCCCGCCCGAGTGGCCCGGGCAGTGCCACGAGTACGAGCTGTCCTGCGCGTAGTCGATCAGCGCCTTGAAGAACGGGGGCGCCAGCGAATCCAGGTAGACCTTGGCCTCGCGGATGATGTGGCGCGCCACGAACTCCGGCGTGTCCTCGAACATGTGGATGAAGCCGTGCAGCTCGCGCAGGATATCGTTGGGGATATGGCGCGAGGTGCGGGTCTCGCCGTACAGGAAGATCGGCAGGTCCGAATTGCGGCGGCGCACTTCGTTGACGAACGCGCGCAGCTTCTCGATGGCGGCGGCTTCCGGCTGGTCGTCGGCGCGAACGAATTCGTCGTCGTCGATCGACACGATAAAGGTCGATGCCCGGCTCGACTGCTGGGCGAACGACGTCAGGTCGCCGTAGCTGGTCAGGCCCATCACTTCCATGCCTTCGCGCTCGATGGCCTCTGCCAGCGCGCGAATGCCCGAGCCGGAAATGTTCTCGGAGCGGAAGTCTTCATCGATGATGATGACGGGAAAGCGGAATTTCATCGGGCATCCTTGATGAGCGTGCTTGGAAAGACTTGAGCCACATGGCCGGCGGGAGGTTCCCCGCAGCGGCGGCATGTGGCTCTTTAGTCAGGTATTGGCGGCCTGCCGGTCCATGGCCGGCGGACTCACCCGGCGACGGACGCCGGCATTGTAATGCGGTCAGGTCTTGGGCAGTGTGACACCGTGCTGGCCCTGGTACTTGCCGCCCCGGTCGGCGTACGAGGTCTCGCAGATCTCGTCGGACTCGAAGAACAGCACCTGCGCGCAACCCTCGCCCGCGTAGATCTTGGCGGGCAGCGGCGTGGTGTTGGAAAACTCCAGCGTCACGTAGCCTTCCCATTCGGGTTCGAACGGCGTCACGTTGACGATGATCCCGCAGCGCGCGTACGTGCTCTTGCCCAGGCAGATGGTCAGCACGCTGCGCGGAATGCGGAAGTACTCCATCGTGCGGGCCAGCGCGAACGAGTTCGGCGGGATGATGCAGACATCGCCCTTGAAGTCCACGAAGGACTTCTCGTCGAAGTTCTTCGGGTCGACGATGGTGCTGTTGATGTTGGTGAAGATCTTGAATTCGTCGGCGCAGCGGATATCGTAGCCGTAGCTCGAAGTGCCGTAGGAGACGATCTTGCGGCCGTCCGCCTCCCGTACCTGACCGGGCTCGAACGGTTCGATCATGCCGTGCTGGTCCGCCATGCGGCGGATCCACTTGTCGGATTTGATGCTCATAAGGGCGTGGCGGAATGGACGCGCGGTGGGCCGGACGAACCGGTACCGCTGGAATGGGCCGCATTGTACAACCAATCGGCTATGGGGCCGTCACTCCGGCCGGGCCACGCCGCGGACGGCTCAGGCCGGGGCGTCCTCGGCCGCCAGCGGGGCCGGCTGGGCATGCCGGAAGCGCTCGCGCCCCGTGTAGAGCAGGAAATGCTTGCCGGTGCAGCGCGCGAACAGCGTGATGCCGACGCGCTGTGCCATCTGGTAGCCCATCTGCGTCACGCCGGAGCGCGACAGCAGGAACGGAATCCCCATCTGGGCGGCCTTGATGACCATCTCGGAGGTCAGCCGCCCGGTGGTGTAGAACACCTTGTCGGCGCCGCTCATGTCCTCCAGCCACATGCGCCCCGCGATGGCGTCCACGGCGTTGTGGCGGCCCACGTCCTCGATGAAGATCAGCAGCTCGCTGCCCTGGAACAGCGCGCAGCCGTGCACGGAGCCGGCCTGCTTGTAGACCGACTGCTGCAGCCGGATGGTGTCGATGATGGCGTACAGCGTCGCCTGGTCCAGCATGGCATCGCCCGGCAGCCGCACGCCGTCGATCTCGTCGAGCAGCGATCCGTACACGGTGCCCTGCCCGCAACCGGTGGTCACCACGCGGCGCGCGGTGCGTTCCTCGATGCGGTCCACGCCCGAGCGCGTGGTCACGGCGGCCGATTCGGTCTCCCAATCGACCTGGATCGCCGCAATCTCCTCGATCGAGTCCACCAGCCGCTGGTTGCGCAGATAGCCCAGCACCAGGTGCTCGGGCGCGCCGCCCAGCGTCATCAGCGTCACGAGTTCGCGCTTGTCGAGGTAGACCGTCAGCGGGCGCTCGCCGGGCAGCCAGGCCGGGCGCGGGCGCCCCAGTTCATCGACGACCTCGACCTCCTCGATCAGCGGGACGGAGGCGTGGGTCAGTTCGGGGCGCAGGGACATGTCGGGGGCTGATGGCAAATGGCCGCGCGTTGGCCGCGCAGTGGCCAGGATGGCCGGCACGGAACGGGCAAGCCGTCCTGGCCGGCGGTGGGAACATCAGGACATCTTCAGTCAGGCGATCTTCCGCCGGATATCACGATGCGGCGACGACCCCGCAGGCGATGCGGCCGCCCGAATTGCCGGTCGGCTGGGTGCGATAGTCGTCGGGATCCTTGTGCACGACCACGGCGCGGCCCACGACGCTGTTGGGGCCGGGTGCCACGGTCACGTCGGACATCACGAACTGCACGCGCGCATTGCCGGCGGAATCCGCCGTCAGGTTGTTCATGTCGCCGGCGTGATGGTCAGGCATGGTCATCTGGCCGTGCGGCTTTCCGGTGGGATTGAAGTGCCCGCCCGCGCTCATGGCGTCGGGCGCCGAGCAGTCGCCCTTCTCATGCACGTGGAAGCCGTGCGAGGTGCCCGGGGGCAAGCCCGTCACCGCCACCACGACCATCACGCCACCCGACTGCTGATCGAAGGTGACGCGGCCCGCGGTGCCAGTACCGCTCTTGGGCGCCAGCGTGGCCGCAGCCTTGCCGCCCGCGGCCATCGCCGCGGTGCCGGGGCTGGCCGCCGCCGTCGGAGTACTGCCGCCGCCGGTGCCACAACCTGCCACCACTACCGCGGCAGCGCCCATTGCCAGACCGAAAAGTACACGTTTCATGCCGAACCCTCCTCTTACGGTGATTGCCGTGGCGATTGTACCGCCTGACCAGCGGGCGCGGCCGCCGGTTTGTGATCGGAGGGTGTTCCAACCGGCGCCGTGGCCGGGCCGCCGGCGACCTTCGCCGGGTCGTCGGCCGGAGTGGGCATCGCAAACGGGCCCGGATCCGCACACGGGGCGCCCGGCGTGCCAGGCGCAACGGTCTTGCCGCTGGCCTTCATCGATTCCTGATAGCGGGCGACGACCTTGTCCTGCGCCTTGCACAACTGGTACGCGGCAACCTTGTCGCTCCAGGCCGCACGGGCGCGGGTCTCGGCGAGCCTCGCCTGCTGGGCGGCATCGGGCGCGGGCAGTTTGGCGAGGGCGCCCGTCGCGGCCAGGGCAAGGACTGGGGCCAGCATCAGGGCGGCGAAGCGCGCCCTGGCCACGGGGGCGGGGGCAGAATCCGCGGTGGCAATGGCCGTAGCAGTGGCCGCAGGAGGAAGAGGCAGCAGGCGCGTCATGGTCGTCTCGGGCAGGTTGCGGATGCTGCAGCGCATCAGACCTCGCCCGGACGCTGCCGGGAGCGTCCCGGCGCCTCGTCGGGCGGAGTTGAGCGCTGGGCGGGAATCTTGCCGGCCTTGATATCGTCGTACCACAGCTCGTGGTGTTCCCTGGCCCAGGCTTCATCCACGTAGCCGTCGCGCATGGCGCGATACGCGCCCTCCATGCCGATCGTGCCCATGTAGATATGCCCGCAGGCCATGGCAATCATCAGCACGGCGCCAATTGCGTGGATGACGTTGGCGATCTGCATCGTCGCGCGGTAGTAGTCCATGCCCGGCACGATCATGTCGAGCACCCAGCCGGACGCCGACAGGATCAGCCCGAAAACCACCAGCCCGATCCAGAACCACATCTTCTCGCCCGCATTGAACCGCCCGCTCGGCACGTGATGGCCGGACACCAGGCCACCCAGGCGCGCGAACCAGGTCAGGTCGTCGCGGCTCGGCAGGTTGTCGCGCACGAAGATCACGAACGCGACGATGATCGACATCGTGAACACCGGCCCGGTCAGGTTATGCAGGTTCTTGAGCAGGTAGGTCAGCCAGCCGAACAGCGTATGGCCCATGACCGGCAGCAGGAAGTACTTGCCGAACAGGATCACGATGCCGGAGATCGCCAGGATCACGAACGAGATCGCCATGGTCCAGTGGACGATGCGCTCGACGGGCGTAAAGCGTTCGATCATGCGGCCCGTGCGGGGCGCCTTGAGCGGGATCGTCCCGCGCCACGCAAAGAAGGCCAGGATGGCGGCCGGCACGAGCACGATCAGCCATCCTCCCCAGATCGTGATGACGCCGTTGCGGAACAGCCGCCATTTCTGGCCGGTGCGCTGGATCAGCACGCCAGCCTCCTTCGCCGGCAGGCTGCTGTAGTGCGGCTGGTCCGAATTGATCTCGCGCCAGACCGGTGCGTTGTTGCCGGGCTGCGTCCGCGTGCGCTCCTGTTGGGACTGGGCCTCGGCGGCGATGTCACGGCGCGGGACGTTGAAGATGTTCTCCGACGCGATGCCGGCCAGCGGCTGGGCCGGGTGCGTGGCGGGATTGTTGGCGTCAGCCTGCGACTGCGCGGCGGCGGCAGGCTGGGCTGGCGCGGCGGTGGATTGTTGCGGCGCCTGGGCCAGCGCGCCGCCAGCGGCCATCGCCAGCCAGGCCAGCGCGCCCGCAATCAGTGCCCGCGCGCCGTGGCGGGCGGCGTGGCCGGAAGCGTGCATCGGCATCATGAGCCCTCCCTCGGACCGACTTGCCATGACGTGGTGCGATGTGGCGCCATGCGGCGCTCTGCCTGTCATGGCGCGCGGTTGTATTCGTTCTGGTACTGGTTGCGCTCATGGATCTGGCGCTGCCAGCTGTCCTTGTCCCCGGGCTTCCATCCCTGGGCCACGAACGGATCGCCAGGCGCACCCTGCCAGGCCACCGCATCGGACTTCTTCTGCGCGGCGGTGGCCGTCTGCGGCTTCTCGCCGCACGCGGCCAGCAGGGCCCCGCCGGCCACCATCAGGGCGATCAGCGCGGCGCGGGTCATGATGGCTGCCCTCCGGTGGCGGGCGTGGCCGCCGGGGCCGCCGGCGCGGCGGGTGCCGCAGGAGCCGTCGGCGCAGCCGGTGCGGCCTGCGCGTTGCCGCGCGCACTGCCATAAGCGGTGCCCCAGCCGAACACATCGCCGCCCTTGCCGCGCTTGACCACGCGATTGCGCAGGATGTCGGCAATCACGTCGCCGTCGCCGCCCAGCAGCGCCTTGGTCGAGCACATCTCCGCGCACAGCGGCAGCTTGCCCTCGGCCAGGCGATTGCGGCCGTATTTCTCGAACTCCGCCTCGCTACCGTTTGCCTCCGGGCCGCCCGCGCAGAAGGTGCACTTGTCCATCTTGCCGCGCACCCCGAACGTGCCCTCACTCGGGAACTGCGGCGCGCCAAACGGGCAGGCGTACGAGCAGTAGCCGCAGCCGATGCAGACGTCCTTGTCGTGCAGCACCACGCCGTCCTCGGTGCGATAGAAGCAATCCACGGGGCAGACCGCCATGCAGGGGGCGTCCGAACAATGCATGCAGGCCACCGAGATCGATTTCTCGGCGCCCACCACGCCATCGTTGACCGTCACCACGCGACGCCGGTTGACGCCCCACGGTACCTCGTGCTCATTCTTGCAGGCGGTGACGCAGCTGTTGCACTCGATGCAGCGCTCGGCGTCACAGATGAATTTCATGCGTGCCATGTGCGTCTCCGCTCTTTATGGAGGTGCTATCAAAATGAAGCGACAGCGCTTCTGGCTAGGCGCGCGGCCGCAGACAGTACAAGTGGTACGGCAAGGCCGCGCAACGACGCCAGAATCATTTTGAGAGTGCCTCCCTATGCGAACCTTTCGATCTGACAGATCGTGGTCTTGGTTTCCTGCATCATCGTCACCGAGTCATACCCGTACGTGGTGGCGGTGTTGACGGCCTCGCCCCGCACGATCGGATATGCGCCCTCGGGATAGAAGGCCTTCAGGTCCTTGCCCTGCCACCAGCCCGAGAAGTGGAACGGGATGAACGCCGTATCCACACCCACGCGTTCGGTCACCAGCGCTCGCACCTTGAGCTTCGCGCCGGTCGGCGTGCTGACCCAGCAGTAGTCACCGTTGCGGATGCCGCGCGCACTGGCCGCCTGTGGATTGATCTCGACGAAGTTCTCCTGCTGCAGTTCCGCCAGCCACGGATTCGAGCGGGTTTCCTCGCCACCGCCTTCGTATTCGACCAGCCGGCCGGACGTCAGGATGATCGGGAATTTCTCGTAGACCTTGTTCTCGATGTTGCGCTGCTGCAGCGACTTGTACAGCGTGGGCAGGCGCCAGAACGCCATCTTGTCGTCGTGCGTCGGGTACTTGGCGACCATGTCCGGCCGCGTGGAGTACAGGGGCTCCCGATGCTGCGGAACCGGGTCCGGGAAGTTCCACACCACCGCGCGCGCCTTGGCGTTGCCGAACGGGTGGCAGCCGTGGTTTTTCAGCACGATGCGCTGGATGCCACCGGACAGGTCGGTCTTCCAGTTCTTGCCCTCGGCCGCCTTCTTCTCGGCATCGGTCAGGTCATCCCACCAGCCCAGCTTCTTCAGCAGCACGTGGTCGAATTCCGGATAGCCCGTGGTGATCTCGGCGCCCAGCGAGCACGAACCATCCTCGGCCAGCAGGTTCACGCCATCGCGCTCCACGCCGAAGTTGGCGCGGAAGTTGCCGCCGCCATCCATCACATGCTTGCTGGTGTCGTAGAGGTTCGGCGACCCCGGGTGCTTGAGCTCGGGCGTGCCATAGCAGGGCCAGGGCAAGCCAAAGTAGTCGCCGGTCAGGTCGTAGCCCGTGAGCGGGTCCTTGCCGCTCTTGCAGCGGAGCGTGCGCACATCGAACATCTGCATGTTGCGCATATGGGACTTCAGCCGCTCCGGCGACTGGCCGGTGTAGCCGATGGTCCAGTTGCTGGCGTTGATCTCCCGAAGGAGAGACTCGGTCTCCGGCTCCTGCCACGTCCGGCCGGCGCGCTTGACCTCGATCATCTTGTAGTTCTTCGACAATTCCTTGCCGAAGCCAAGCTTCTCGGCAAACGCCTGCATGATGGTGTGGTCGGGCATCGACTCGAACAGCGGTTCGATGACCTTCTCGCGCCATTGCAGCGAGCGGTTCGATGCCGTGCACGAGCCGGAGGTCTCGAACTGCGTGCAGGCCGGCAGCAGGTAGACCGCGCGATTGGGGTTGATCTTCTCGCCTTCGGGCGGGGTCATGTTGGCCATGGCGGCCGTGGCGGACGGATAGGGGTCGATCACCACCAGCAGGTCGAGCTTGTCCAGCGCCCGCTTCATCTCCAGCCCGCGCGTCTGCGAGTTCGGTGCGTGGCCCCAGAAGAACACACCGCGCACGTTGTTGTCCTGGTCGATGAGTTCGCTCTTTTCCGTGACGATGTCGATCCAGCGCGATACCGTCGTGCCGGACTTCTCCATCATCGCCTGCGACACGTACTGCTTCTTGATCCATTCGTAGTCGACGCCCCAGACCGCGGCGTAGTGCTTCCACGCGCCGGTGGCCAGGCCGTAGTAGCCGGGCAGGGAATCGGGATTCGGGCCCACGTCGGTGGCGCCCTGCACATTGTCGTGGCCGCGAAAGATATTGGCGCCGCCGCCGGATACGCCGATATTGCCCAGCGCCAGCTGCACGATGCAGGACGCGCGCACGATGGCGTTGCCGATCGTGTGCTGGGTCTGGCCCATGCACCAGACCAGCGTGGACGGACGGTTCTTCGCCATGGTCTCGGCTACCAGCCGCACCTGCGCCTCGGGCACGCCGCAGACCTCCTCCACCTTGTCCGGCGTCCACTTGGCCAGCACCTCGGCCTTGACCTTGTCCATGCCGTAGACGCGGTCGTTCAGGTATTTCTGATCCTCCCAGCCGTTCTGGAAGATGTGGTACAGCACGCCGAACAGGAACGCGATATCGGTGCCGGAACGAATCCGCACATAGTGATCGGACTTGGCCGCCGTGCGCGTGTAGCGCGGATCGACCACGATCACCTTGCAGCCGTTTTCCTTGGCGTGCAGCAGGTGGAGCATCGACACCGGGTGGGCCTCGGCCGCGTTCGACCCGATATACAGCGCCGCCTTGGCATTCTGCATATCGTTGTACGAGTTCGTCATCGCCCCGTAGCCCCAGGTATTCGCCACGCCCGCCACGGTGGTGGAGTGGCAGATGCGCGCCTGGTGATCGGTATTGTTGGTGCCGAAGAACGACACCCACTTGCGCAGCAGGTAGGACTGTTCGTTGCTGTGCTTGGAGGATCCGACGAAGAACAGTGAATCCGGCCCGGTCTCTTGCCGGATGGATTTCAGTTTGGCCGTGATCTCGTCGAGCGCCTTGTCCCACGAGATGCGCTGGTACTTGCCGTCGACCAGCTTCATCGGGTACTTGAGCCGGTATTCGCCGTGGCCGTGTTCACGCAGCGCCGCGCCCTTGGCACAGTGCGCGCCCAGGTTGATCGGCGAATCGAACACCGGTTCCTGGCGCACCCAGACGCCGTTCTGCACCACGGCGTCCACCGCGCAACCGACCGAGCAGTGTCCGCACACGGTGCGGCGCACGACGATATCGCCCTTGCCGCCGGCCGCGCCGGGCTTGCCGTCTTCGGCATCGGCCTTGCGCATCATGGTGAGTTGCGTGGCCGCGAGGCCGGCACCGACCCCAATGCCAGATCGCTTCAGGAAGCTGCGCCGGTCCATGGTCGGCATCGCGCCGGCAAGGCCAGCGGCCAGGCGCGAGGACAGGCGCCCCGACGTCGGGGCGGTTTCTGATGGGGATGTGGTGCGCCGGTTCGCGAGCCGTTCGGTCTGGCCTTGGTCCGCGCGTTTGCGAGTCAGGATCATGTCTTGCCTCGGAGTGTGAGGAGCAGCGACATTGCAGCCATGGCGCGCCGGCCGGCACGCCATGCGCGTGCCGCCTAGATCAGCGTGGTCCGGTAGTACTTGCGAATATGGGCTGAGACCCGGTAGCCCTGGCTGTCCGGCGCGGGGTCCGCCGGTTCGGCATTGGCGATGGCTTCAGCCACGGCAGGCTGCCCGCGCGTTGAGACCACAGCGGCGCCGGCGGCGGCAACCACGCCGGCACCGACGAGGAAGGTGCGACGTGCGACCCGGGGTTGCTTGTCTTTCATGGGGACTCCTCGGTTTGGCAATACCGATGGACGGGCGATTTATGCCCTGTTTTGCATATTCTAGGTGCAAGGTATTCGATTGACTACGCAGACAATCGGAAAATCCTCAAACTCCGGACAAACCCCGATGCGGGCGACCCCTCAGGTCATCTCCAGCGCCACCGCCTCCACGCCCGCGAACGCCCGCAGCAGTCCCGCTGCACTGCGGTAAAAACGTGCCTTCGGATGGCTGGCCAGGGCATCGCAGAGCTTGTCCACCCACGGCTGCAGGTGCCGCGCGAAAAAGCGCTGCTGCTCGCCGAGGTTGGACACCGCCACGTCGTCGCCGGCCACCAGGAAACGCATGACCTCGCATAGCGCGGCGATATGGTCCTCCGTCTCGCTGATGCCCTCGTGCCGCGTGAGTCCGTAGCGCGCCAGGTCGTCGCGCAGCGCCACCAGCGGGCGCTCGTTCAGGAAGCCGGCAAGGTAGTAGGACCCGTAGAGAAAGATCTCCTGCTTGCCGACGCCGATAAACAGTTCCTGGTATTCGTCGGCAACGTCGTCCGTGCGGCTCGTCGATGCCGCATCGCACAATTCGTTCCACGCCCGGCCGAGCACCGTGTCCGCGTCGTCTCCCACCGCCCGGTTGGCGGCGATGTGGTGCAGCAATGCGGCATCCGGCGCCTGATGGAACAGCGTGGCAAGCAGGCCGTAGAGGTCGGCCCGCGCGACGTCCTCGGGGTCCGGTTCGCCACGGGCCGGCGCGGGAGGGATAAGCTGGATCGGCTGGGAATCCGTCATGTCTTGATATGTCTTATTGGAGCGTCGCGCCGCTGGCGGCGCCCGTGTCCTTTTCCATCATGTCCACGACGCGGCAGTCGGGGCACATCTTCAGCCGCTCGGCGGCGGCGCCGGCAAACGCCGGGTGGCCGGCCAGCCGGACCAGCATCGACTGCACCATCTGCGCCGTCCCGAATGGCTTGGCGCAGCGGATGCAATGGAACGGTTGGGTCTCGTTGAGCGTGACGGCGCGCCGGGCGCCCTCCCCCGTCAGCAGGCGCGGAATCAGCGAGATCGCATCTTCCGGACAGGTCTTTTCGCACAAGCCGCACTGGATGCAGTTGCGCTCGATGAAGGCGAGCACCGGCTTGTCGATATTGTCGCGCAGCGCCTGGGACGGACACGCGCCCACGCAAGCCATGCAGAGCGTGCAGCGTCCGGTATCCACCGCGATGGCGCCGAACGGCGCGCCCGCCGGCAACGGCACGGTTTCCGCCGGCACAGGCGCGTGGCGGACCAGATGGTCGATGGCAAAGTCCAGCGTTTCACGCTTGGCCAGCGCGGCGCGGAAACCGGCGGCCGGCATCGGCGTCATGCGACTTTCCGTGCGACCGTCCGCGCGATACTCGGGACCTGGAGTGGCGATGGACGCCAGCCCGGCATCGAGCGATGCCGGATCGCCGGCTTCCACCAGCGCCAGACGCCGTCCGCGATAGCCGAGCCCCTCCAGCATCGCGCGCGCCACGGCCATCTGCCCGGCCAGCGCGGCCCGGTACTGTGGCGCCTCGTCACCGGTCAGCAGCACGGCCACGCCATCGGCGCCCCAGCACAGTGCCGCCAGCCAGAGTTCGATCCCTGCGGCAGCCGGGTGAAACATCGGAACGGGAATGACGTTGGGCGGCACGCCTTGCGCCTGCCCGGCACGTGCCGCGCGGCCCAGCGCCAGGATCGCCGGATTGCCATATTCCTCGCCATGAAGCAGCAGCACGGCATCGCGGCCACCGGCGGCGCGATAGGCCGAGACCAGCGTGCGCAAGCGTTCGCCCAGCGTCTCGGGCCCGGGATAGCCGTAGCTGATGGCACCGCTCGGACAGACCGTCGTGCAGGCGCCGCAGCCCATGCACAGGTTGGGCGTGACCTCGATCCGGCCCTTGCCGTCATGCCATTGCGAGCGGATCGCCTGGGTCGAGCAAATGTCGATACAAGCGGTGCAGCCGGTGGTCTGGTTGCGGCCATGGGCACACAGGCTTTCCTTGTAGCGGAAGAACTTCGGCTTCTCGAAGTCCCCGACCAGCTGCTGCAGCAACAGGGCCTGCGACTGCTGCCGCACCACGTCGCCGCCGGCATGCAGGTAACCCTGCGGAGGCTGGTGCATCGTGAATGCGGGCGCGTCGTTGAGATCGAAGATCAGATCGAAGCGCGCTTCGGTCGCGGTGACAGGCCGGTCGAAGTCGATGGCGGCCGCCGCGCCGCACGCCTTCACGCAATCGCGATGATCGCGGCAAAGGTCGAGGTCGATCTGGTAGCTGAAGTCGATGGCCTGCTCCGGGCAGGCCGCAATGCAGGCGTTGCAACGTGTGCAGAGGTCCAGGTCGATGGGATTGCTCTTGCCCGCGCCGGTCTCCCACGTCGCCGTGAACGCGCCCAGCCAGCCCGTAAGCGCCGTCAGCGTGCCGCTGTGCACGGGCCAGGCGCGTTCGGCCGGCTGGCTGGCGTGACTGGCCGCGTGGCCGGTCAGCAGGACAGTGACTTCCAGACCGGCCTCCGTCAGTCGCGAGGCCCAGGGCAGCGCGCGCTCGGCGGGGCCCATCACCAGCACCGCGCCCTGGGACCGGTAGTCGACGACGGGCACCGGCGCCGGCTCGGGCAACGCCGCGGCTGCCAGCAGCGCGGCAATCTTGGCGTTGACCGTGGCGGGATCGCGGCGGGCACCCTGCGACCAGCCGCCGGTTTCCCGGATATTGACGAAGCGGACCGGCGCCGTGACCACGCCGGCATCGCGCGCGGTTTGCGCGGCGACCTCGGTGAACAGGGGACTTTCCTGCGTGCAGGCGACGATCACATCCTCGGTGCCGTCGAGCGCCTGGCGGAAATCGCCTATCTCGCGACGGCACAGCAGTCGGTGCACCTTCAGGGGACCCGCGTCCGGATTGGCTTCGGACAGCGCCGCCCCGTCAAGCGGCATCGTGTCGTTGCAATTGCAGATCAGCGTCGGCATGGGGAATGGCCGCTGGCCGGCCTGGTGCCCTCTGCGAGGGTCTTGCAGCCGGTGGATTTGTGGGGTGGCCTATTCTAGGCCGGCACGCGGCGCGCGGCTACGCGTGTTTGCCCGCAGGAACAAGGGCGGGCCCGGGCGCGGATTTGGGGTCCGGGCCGGCATGGTCTTGCGATGATGGCGCACTGGCGGCCGCCGGCGCCAGCGCCTTGGCTGCGTCAGGCGATTGGGGTGTCCTGGAAGAGTCTTCTTCGCCGGTCGCTGCCAGCGGCGTGGCGAGGTCAGCCGTATCTGTCGTATCGGTCGTATCGGTCGGCTCGGCTGTATCCCCGGTATCGCCGATATCGGCGACATCGGCAATCCTGGCGGCTGGATTGGCGGCAGCTTCCTCGTCGAGCGGGGCAAACAGGCCCAGCGTCTCCGACTGCCGCAACTGGCGCAGCACCTCGGGCGGAATCGGGTCTGGCTTGCCGTAGTCGTCGATATAGGTATCGAGCCCGTCCATCACATTGAAGTGCGGATCGGCAAACAGGGTTTTCAGCGCGGCGCGCTTGACGGTCTCGTCCACGCCACGTGCCACGAAGCGGGCAATGTTGTCGCCGGGCTGGAGCAGCGCGACGTCCGCCAGCGTGGGCGGCGGCGTCTCGGCGGCAACGGGAGGCTGGGCAGCCTGCGGGGCGGTTTGCGGCGCGGCTTGCGAGTTAGCTTGCGGGCCGACTTGCGGCACGGTCGCGGGGTCAGACGCCACCGGCGCTTCATCGGGCACCGGCTGCCCCTCGCGCACCGCCGCCTTGCGGCGCGACCAGCGGGACAGGAAGGTCGAGTCGGAATCGCTCATCGGAAATCGCTCATCGCCGTCGCCCCCCAGGTTCAGTAGCGCGCCCGCTCGTCCGGCGCCTTGAATGATTCGGGCCGGCGGCGTTTCTTGGGCTCGGGACGATAGTGCTCGTCCGTGAACGCCTGCAGCCAGTCGCGCTGCGCGGGCTCCAGCGGCACGTTTTCGACATTCTCGCCGGCATCGAGCCAGCGTCCGGCCTCGTTGTAGGACAGGGTCACCGTCACCGGGACGGGCCGCCGGCCGTCGTCGCCATCGGTGTCGCTCCCCGGATCGGGATCGCCACCGGCCTCGGGCTCGTCCGCCATACGCCACAGCACGAACCAGCATGGCGTGGTGGACGTCAGGTTGAGGTAGTAGCCCTCGCCTTCGTCGCGGAACAGGGTGACGTCATAGCCGGGATACAGCCAGCGCGCGCCGTGGCTGTCGGCGTCGAGCCGCATCGGCACGGTGCCGAATTCGCCCAGGTCCGGCAGCACCGCATCGAGTTCCCATTTCCACGGCTGCCAGCGATTGGTCAGCGCCACCTTGCGCATCACCACCGCCATCGTCACGGTGGGCCGGCCGGGGGGCGGCGTGTCAGGCGGGGAGGAACTGACCGGGGTGTCCATGGCGCCTCAGGTGTTCTGGACGACGATGCTCGGGAACTTGTTGGTCATGTCCCGCGCCTTGTCAGCTACCTTGATGGCCACCTTGCGCGCGACTTCGCGGTAGATCGCGGAGATCGGGCTGTCCGGGTCGGCCACCACGGTCGGGCGGCCCGAATCGGCCTGTTCGCGGATCGACAGGTTCAGCGGCAGGCTGCCCAGCAGGTCCACGCCATACTCGGCGCTCATCTTGTCGCCGCCGCCTTCGCCGAAGATGTGCTCGACGTGGCCGCAGTTCGGGCAGCAGTAAACCGCCATGTTCTCGACGATGCCGAGGATGGGAATGCCCACTTTCTCAAACATCTTGAGGCCCTTCTTGGCGTCCAGCAGCGCGATGTCCTGCGGCGTGGTCACGATCACGGCACCCGTGACGGGCACCTTCTGCGACAACGTGAGCTGGATATCGCCGGTGCCCGGCGGCATGTCGACGATCAGGTAGTCCAGGTCGTGCCAGTTGGTCTGGCGCAGCAGCTGTTCCAGCGCCGAGGTGACCATCGGACCGCGCCACACCATCGGATTGTCCTGTTCGATCAGGAAGCCGATGGAATTGGCCTGCAGGCCGTGGCCCTCCAGCGGCTCCATGGTCTGGCCGTCGGCCGATTCGGGGCGGCCATCGATGCCCAGCATCATGGGCAGGCTCGGGCCGTAGATGTCGGCGTCCAGCATGCCGACGCGGGCGCCTTCCGCGGACAGGGCCAGCGCGAGGTTTACCGCCGTGGTGGACTTGCCGACGCCGCCCTTGCCCGATGCCACGGCAATCACATTTTTGACGCCCGTCAGCAGCTTGACGCCGCGCTGGACGGCATGCGCGACGATCTTCATCGATACCGTCACGCTGACATTGGTGACGCCCGGCAAATTGCGCAGCGCACCAATGACAAGCTTGCGGATCGGTTCCAGCTGGCTCTTGCCTGGATACCCGAGTTCCACTTCCAAGGAGACGTCGCCGCCATCGACCCGCACGTTGCGGGCCGACCGCGTGGAAACGAGGTCCCTGCCCGTGTTGGGATCGATCACGGTGCGCAGGGCTTCGGTTACCTGTTCAATGGTGAGGCTCAAGACAGACTCCGCTTCTTTTATCAGTCAATGGGGATGAGGCGCGTAATGTAGCAAAGTATGGAGCAGCAGCCAGCAGTGTGCCGCAGCGCGGTGAGTCCCCCTGTGCAGAGTGGGGAATTACAGACATTTACATCTCTCACATTCTCGCGCTTGTGCGCGTCCCGCCATATCCCTATTGTAGTGCGCTTGCGTCCGGCGACCCCATGGCCGGCTGTCACCCGCGGGGCCATCCCGCGCGTTTTTACAGGCATGATGAAACTTGTCGGCCTGATCCGCGCCCTGCGGCCGGAAGCAGTTACCATGCGGTATGCCGTCGGCAGAACATTTACAGGATTCACCAGAAGGAGAAAGCATGAAATTCAAGTTCGTCACCGTCTCGCTCGTCGCAGCTGCGGCACTGGCGGGTTGCGCCACTGAACAGCAAACGAACACGGCGGTCGGTACCGGCGTAGGCGCAGCCGTGGGTGCCGGACTGGGTAACCTGATCGGCGGCAACTCCACCGGGACGCTGATCGGGGCGGCAGTGGGCGGTGCAGTGGGCGGCACCACCGGCTACAACTGGAACGCCATCCGCGGCAAGCTGAACAAGGACACGGCCGGCACGGGCACCCAGATCACCGAACAGCCGGATGGATCACTCAAGGTGAACATTCCGAGCCAGGTGACCTTCGACACCGACAGCTCGACGATCAAGCCGTCGTTCCGCGGCGTGCTGGACCAGGTGGCCCAGACGCTGGGTCAGCATCAGGATGTGGTGGCTAACGTCGTCGGCCATACCGACAGCACCGGCAATCCGAGCTACAACCTGCAACTTTCGCAGCGCCGCGCCCAGAGCGTGGCGTCGTACCTGGGTGATCGCGGCGTCGCACGCAACCGCCTGACCGCCGAGGGCCGCGGCCAGACCCAGCCCGTCGCGGACAACGCCTCCGAGGCCGGACGCACCCAAAATCGCCGCGTCGAAATTTTCTTGAAACCAATTCAGGGATGAGCTGGTCATACAGTTCAGGTACCGCTTGCCACCGTTGCTGGCTCGCGATGGGTGGCTGACCTCCCGGGCGGTACCTGATTTCTCCTCCTTTTCCGTTGTGGAAAGCTGCGCCGGTGCTTCACCGGCGCTTTTTTTTGCGCGTCCGCTTTGTTGCATGCCGACATTTGCCGGGCGACGGGCCGTCGCGCATGCCACGGATTTCAGCCGGATCGGCGCCGAACTGGGCGCCCGCGCGCACCGCTTGCTAAAATAGCCGTTTCCCGGCCACGCAACCGGGCACGCATTTCCATCCTCCTGGCTCCTCCCTGGCTCTTTACATGACCGCACGCCGCATCCTCGTTACCTCTGCCCTGCCGTACGCCAACGGCCAGATCCACATCGGCCACCTGGTGGAGTACATCCAGACCGACATCTGGGTGCGTTTCCAGCGAATGATGGGCAACGAGGTCTACTACGTGGGCGCCGACGACACGCACGGCACCCCGGTCATGCTCCGGGCCGAAAAGGAAGGCATCACGCCCAAGCAACTGATCGACCGCGTCTGGACCGAGCACAAGCGGGATTTCGACAGCTTCCTGGTGTCGTTCGACAACTACTACAGCACCGACGCCGACGAAAACCGCCAGCTTTGCGAAAAGATCTACCTGGCGCTGAAGGATCAGGACCTGATCGCCGAACGCGATGTCGAGCAGTTCTTCGACCCGGTCAAGAACATGTTCCTGCCGGACCGCTTCATCAAGGGCGAGTGTCCGAAGTGTGGCGCCAAGGACCAATATGGCGATTCGTGTGAAGTATGCGGCACAACTTACGTGCCGACCGACCTGAAGAACCCGTACTCGGTGGTTTCCGGCGCCACGCCGGTGCGCAAGTCGTCGACGCATTTCTTCTTCCGCCTCTCCGATCCGCGCTGCGAGACCTTCCTGCGCGAATGGGTGGCCGACCTGGCCCAGCCGGAAGCCACCAACAAGATGCAGGAATGGCTCGGAGCCGAGGGTGAGACCTCCACGCTGTCCGACTGGGACATCTCGCGCGACGCCCCGTATTTCGGCTTCGAGATCCCGGGCGCCCCGGGCAAGTACTTCTATGTCTGGCTGGATGCCCCGATCGGCTACTACGCCAGCTTCAGGAACCTGTGCGCCGCGCGCGGCATCGACTTCGACGCCTGGGTGGGCCCGCACTCGACCGCCGAGCAGTATCACTTCATCGGCAAGGACATCCTGTACTTCCACACGCTGTTCTGGCCCGCGATGCTGAAGTTCTCCGGCTATCGCACGCCGACCAACGTGTTCGCGCACGGTTTTCTGACCGTGGATGGCGCCAAGATGAGCAAGTCGCGCGGCACTTTCATCACCGCGCAGAGCTATATCGACACCGGCATGAACCCGGAATGGCTGCGTTACTACTTTGCCGCCAAGCTCAACGCGAGCATGGAAGACCTGGACCTGAACCTGGACGACTTCGTCGCCCGCGTGAACAGCGACCTGATCGGCAAGTATGTGAACATCGCCAGCCGCGCCGCGGGCTTCCTGGTCAAGCGCTTCGACGGCAAGGTCAGCGAGGCCGCGCTGGGCAACCCGCTGCTGGAGCAGCTGCGCGAGGCCGCCCCGCAACTGGCCGCGTTCTATGAAGGCCGCGAGTACAGCAAGGCGCTGCGCCTGGTGATGGAGTTGACCGACGCCGTCAACGCGTTTGTCGACACCAACAAGCCGTGGGAACTGGCCAAGGACGAAGCGAAGCGCGATGCGCTGCACGCCGCGTGCTCGGTGTCCCTGGAGGCCTTCCGCCTGCTGACGATCTACCTGAAGCCCGTGGTGCCGGAAATGGCGGCCGGCGTGGAACGCTTCCTGAACATCGACCCGCTGAACTGGCGTGCGATCGACAAGCAGCTGTCCGCCGACCGTCCGGTGCAGCCGTACCAGCATCTGATGACCCGCGTGGACACCAAGCAGATCGAAGCCCTGCTGGCCGCCAACCGGGATTCGCTGCAAGCCGCCGGTGGCGCCCCCGCCGCGTCCGGCGCGCCGTCCGTCGAGCCGATCGCCGACACGATCACCATCGACGATTTCGCCAAAATCGACCTGCGCGTGGCGAAGATCGTCGCCTGCGACCGCGTGGAGGGTTCGACCAAGCTGCTGCAACTCACGCTGGACCTGGGCGAAGGCAAGACGCGCAACGTGTTCTCCGGCATCCAGTCGGCCTACACGCCGGAGCAACTGGTGGGCAAGCTGACCGTGGTGGTCGCCAACCTGGCGCCGCGCAAGATGAAGTTCGGCATGTCCGAGGGCATGGTGCTGGCCGCATCCGCCGCCGACGAGAAGGCCGCGCCGGGGCTGTACATCCTGGAGCCGCACAGCGGCGCGGTGCCGGGAATGCGGATCCGCTAAGCCTCTCACGCATCACCATCGAAAAAAACGGCGGCGCCTCCCGGGCGACCGCCGTTTTTCTTTACTCCGCGCGCCCCAGGCTCATCCGCCCTGCCGCTTCGACGGATCGTCGCTGCGCGACGTCGTCGTCACGGTGCCCTGATTGTCAAAATGGACGTTGAAGAACGCGCGGTCGGTTGACGATTCGAACCAGCGATAGCCCCAGACCTCCTCCTGCTTGAGCGCGAAGGCCTCCACCTTGGTGGGCTTGCCGAGCATCCGGCGGATCTGGTCCTTGTTCATGCCCGGCCGCACGCGCGCGAAATTGGCCGCGGTCAGCACCTGCTCGATGCTGCGCACGGTGCCGTCGGCGCCCGTTGTCACCATCCAGGTGGTCGCGCCCTCGGGGCCGCGCGGGTACTCCAGGCGCTTGCCGCCGTCGGCTTCCTCCCAGACGATCTCCGGCTTGCCGGCCTGACGACGAATATCCTCCTCCGTCGATTTGCCGATCTCGATGCCCTTGAACAACTGGCTGTCGGGCTTCACGCTGTTCCACGTATTGCGTGCGACGTCGCCGGCGCGCTTCATGGCTTCGTCCACTTTCTGCTGGTCGCAGCCAACCAGCGCGAGCAAGGAGGCAATCAGTCCCATGGCGAGAAGGCGTCTGCGCGACGCGTCAGTAAATGGCATGTCAACTCCAGTTCGATAAGAACGCTCATCGCTTGATGGCCTCCACCGGGTCCCCGGCCGGCGCGCTGGCGGCACCGTCCGGGCTGTCCGCATCCGCCGCGCGCCGTCCGCCGGCGCCGCCCGAGAACAGGCTACTCCAGCTGCCGAAGCGGCGGTTGAACAGCACCGACAATCCGTTGATCGAGCCACCTTTGGCGATCAGCGACCAGCGGCGCGAAAACGCCCAGGTCAGTTTGACCACGTTGGACGCGGAAGTCAGGCTCTGCTCGTAGCCGACGGAAATCTGGTCGGTCACCGCCTTGCCGATGCTGACCACCTGCTGGTCGTTCAGGCCGGCCGTGGACGGACCGATCGAGAATTCGTCGATGCCGAAATGCGACACGACGCTCTTGCCGGCTTTCCCGCCGATCATGCCCAGCGCCGCGCCGCCGAGCGCGCCGCCACTGAGCTGGCGCTGCTGGCCCGCGCCAGCGCTTTCCGCACCGTAACCGAACATCAGCCAGGACAGCTTGTCTTCGTCCGGCACGTTCGGCTCGGAAACCAGGCGCACGCGCGGCAGGCGCACGGTGCCGGTGACCTCCACCCCCGCCTCCACTTCCAGGTTGCGGCGCATGGCGCGGATATTGATGTTGGGGTTGTCCACCGGGCCGTTGAAATTGATGATGCCGCGCTCGATGTTGAGCTTGCGGCCGAACGCCTCGTACGTGCCATCGACCACGCGCACCGTGCCGGTCGCGCGCATCGGCGCCAGCGGCTCGCTCTTGATGCCGAGCTGGCCCGCGAGCAGCAGGTCCGCCCCGGCACCACGGAAGCGGAAGTCGTTGCCGAGGTCCACCGTGACATCGATGACCGGGCTGAAGCGGCTGGCCGGCTGGGTTTCGGGCACCGGCGTGGCCGCCGTCTTCACCTCGCGCTGGTCGCTGCGGCGCACCACGACCACATCGTCGCCCAGCACCGGTGCGCCGGCCTTGGGCAGGTCAAACAAGCCACGGTCGACGCGGAACTTGCCACGGATCACCACCTGGCGGTTCTCGTTGGCGATGCCGGCCTCGCCCGACACGATCAGCGTGCGCTCGGGGCTGGCAAACAGCTGGAGCTTGTCCGCCACGATCCTGGCCGTCAGGTTGGGATCCGCCTCGCCCAGCTTCACATTGCCCGTCGCGGTCAGCGTGCCGTCGCCACCGCGGAAGCGCACCTGCTTCAGTTCCACCGTGTTCTGGTCCAGCACCACTTGCACCACGCCGTCGGTCAGGCGGATGCCCTGGTCGTACAGCGTGATGCCGATGTCGCTGCCATCGATGGTGCCCGTCAGCAGCGGACTGCCGACCGTGCCGGCCAGCCGCAGCGCCGCCGCCAGCTTGCCGTCGAAGGCGTACTGGGGACCGGTCAGCGCTTCCAGCGACTTCAGGCGCGGGATGTCCGCGGACACCGTGCCGCCCAGCGTGGACGCCGGACCGATCGTCAGCAGGCCCTGATCGGCCACCAGCCCCGCGGAGGCATCGATCGCGAGCTTGCCGATCCGCGAGGAGGACGTGCCGCCGCGCAGCGTCATGCGATTGCCGGCGAACTCGGCCCGCAGCGCGGTCTCGCCGAGGCCCAGCGTGGTCCAGCCACGCCCGGCATTCACCGACGCATCGCCGCTGCGGCGACGGATCTCGGCAAACCCGGACGCGGTCTCGGCCAGATTCACGTTCCAGCTACCATCGAGCACGAGGTCGGACCGGATCGGCGGCGCCTCGCCCGTCAGCGTCTGCATCAGCTTCAGCACATTGCCGACCTGCAGGCCGTCGAGATTGCCCTGGGTGCGGATGCGGCCGTGGTCGAACTCGAAGCCATCGACGGTGAGCGTCGCGCGATCCAGCAGCAGCCGCGCCGGGCCCAGCCGGATGTGCTGATCGGCGACCAGCAGTTCCGTGGGCGCCGCCAGCCGCATGTTGGCCGCGCTGCGCGCTTCGAGCGTGCGGATCGTGCCGTTCCAGCCCTTGTCGCCGTGCCATCCGCCCTGCCCGGACAGCGCCAGCTGCAGCGACTGCTCGTGCAGCGTGCCGGCGGCCTTCGCGTCGAACGTGTGGCTGCCCTGCGTGCCGGAGAGATTGGCGTCCAGCGTGCGCAGGCTGGCTTGCGGCCCCTGGTAGTCGCGCGCGGAAAGTTGCGCGGACAGCGTGCCGTCCAGGCCGCCGCGCAGTTCGGCATGGCCGCTGGCGCTGGCCACCTTGTGCGGGCCGATGACCAACGCCTGCGCGCTGTAGTCGCCAACGACCTCAGGCCGCCGGAGCGTGCCCGTGATATCGGCGTCGAGCTTCGCGCGACCGGACACGCCGAATTTCAGCCGGTCGAGCTGGGGCGCGTCCACGTTGACCCTGAGGTGGTCGCCGCGCGCGCCAAAGCTGCCCCGCAGGTTGACCTGGTTGCCCGCCATCGACAGCGACGCCTCGCTCGGCAGCAGGCGCTCCCCTTCCAGGCGCACCTTGCCGTTGCCCGTCATCGGCAGGCCGGCGTATTCGCTTTCCTGCAAGCCGAAGTCCAGTGCCACGCGCAAGACCTTTGCGAGGGAGCCCGTGGCCGTGAAGTCCGCGTTGATCCGACCCGGCGCCACCTTGGCCAGTCGCGCGGGATCGAAGTTGGCCAGCTTGCCCTTGAAGCTGAACGCTTGCGTGTCCTTGAGCCCGAGCTTGCCCTCCGCCGTCAGCGTGCCTGCACCCAGGCCCGCGCGCAGTGCCGACAGCGTGACCGATTCCTCGTCGACATGGGCGTCGGCAAACAGCTTGAGTTCGCCGCCGGCCAGGTCCAGCGCCACGCTCTGGCGGCCCGGCTCCAGCCGCAGGATCACGGGGCCCGAGAGATTGGTCGGCACCAGGCTCGTGTGGAGCGCGGCGGCGTCGAGGCGATGCACATCGAGGTCGAAGCCGCCTCGCCCCTCGTGCAGCATCCCCTGGCCGACGATTTCGGCGCGGCCGGGCAACGCGATGCGCAGGTCGCGCAGCGTCTGCGCCATCTCGCTCAGTTCCACGCGCGCCTGCACGCTGTGCACGGGCAGGCGTTCCTTGTCGATCGGACCGGGATCGAGGTTGCGGACGGACACCTCGCCCGCGACGGCCAGCGGCGTCGGCTGTGGCGGTGTTTGTGGCGCCGGCGCGGGCACAGGTGCGGATGCCGACGCGGCGGAGGCCGCCGCCACGGCACTGGCGGTGGACTGGCCCGGCGTCGGCGTGGCGATCTTCGGGGGCGGCGCCACGGCCTCCACCGGGCGCAAGTCGGCGTGCACGGTCAGGTTGGCTTGCGGCGCGGAGGGGCTGAACAGGCGCGGATTGATCCGCTCGCCGTCCAGCAGCAAATGTGTGAACGGCACCTTGCCGAACGGCGTGAGATCGATGGCGGCGCGGCCGCGAATCCGGTCGCCGCTCGCTTCCGCCTCGGCGCGCAGGGCCTCCAGCGATCCGCTCGCGGTGGCAGCCAGCGCGAAGGACTCCTGCTGCCACCGACCCTCCAGCAGCGCTTCCGCCGACAGCGCGAACGGCGCCTTGCCGGCGATCTGCGCGTTGGCTTGCAGCTTGCCGTATGGCGTCGTCAGCCGATCCACCACGGCGCGGTGGCGCTGGCCATCGGAATGCAGTGCGCCCGACAGGTCGGAAAACTCTAGCGGCGTGGCGGTGGCCGGCGGGCCTTGCAGCAGCGTCAGGCGCTCGATCGTCAACGTGTCGATATCGATCGCCAGCGGCAGTTCCAGCGAAGCCGGCATCTTCGCCGGCTCGGTCGACGGCGGCGACGCCGGCAGGCGCGCGTCCACCTTGCCGATCCGCAGCCATGCCACATGCAGTCGCGCCGGGGACCACACCACATCCCATCGGGTATCGATACGATCCACGGCCACGCGGGTGTCGCCGCTCTCGAACACCACGTCGCGCAGCCGCAACCCGCTCGCGACCGTGCCGCCGTCGAGCTTGCCGGCCAGCATGCCGGCGGAGACGCGCGTCGCCAGGTTCCACAGGTGCCGCGTGCCGGCTTCGGTACGCAGCGCCAGCACGACGGCGGTTGCGGCAACGACGGCCAGTATCAGCACCACGCCGACGATCCAGGCCAGCGCGCGCCAGACGTGCCGCCAGCCTCGTCCGCCTTCCTGACATGGAGGACGTGGCGCGTTCTGGTCGCGGCGCGGCACGGGGGGCATGTCGGGCATGCTCATGCCGCCGCCTCCGTTCGCCATGTCTTGCGCGTCGCCATCAGAACGCCACCCCCAGCGAGATATGCGGCCGGAACTGCTTCTGCTGGATGCCGTAGCCCACGTCCAGCTGCACCGGGCCTACCGGGCTGCGCCAGCGCGCGCCGACGCCCACGCCGTGATAGATCTTGATGCCGTCGAGGTTGTTGGTGGCGGTGCCCATGTCCCAGAATACCGCCGCGCCCCACTCCGGCTTGAACCAGTACTGGTATTCCACGCTGCCGGTGCCCAGATAGCGCGCGGGCAGCACGCTGGCCCCATCCGGCGTGCCGATGGACTGGTAGCTGTAGCCGCGGATGGAATCGGTGCCACCCGCGCGGAAACGCAGCGAGGCCGGGATGTTGGCCGGATCGCTCGATGTCATGTCGGCCCCCACCTCCAGACGCGCGATGAACAGGTCCCGGTTGCCCACTGGCACGTACTGCCGGATACGACCGTAGACCCGCAGGAAGGTCGCATCGCTGAGAAAACCCTTGGCGGCCACGCCGACCTGGGTGTTGATCACGTTGCCCCGGCGCGGGAAGACGGGGTTGTCGACATCGCGCCGCGTCCATGCGAACGCCGGCACGAGCGCCTTGGACAACTGGCTTGGCTGACCGAACGGCACCAGGTTGTCGTAGTAGTAGTCCAGCGACACCGTGGTGTCGTACCTCTCCCGCGAGCGCGAGCGCTTGAGGCCGGCGCGCCAGCTGGTCAGGTCGGTACTCTCCAGGTCGATCGTGCGTTCGTAGCTGCCGTAGATGCTGTTGCGAAAGGTGTGCGTATCGGGCGGCATCGCGGCTTCCAGGAACCCATACTGTCGCTTCTGTTCGATCCGCGCCTGCGAGTCGAGCACCCACGCCCGATTGAACAGGTTGTAGTACGAATAACGCCCTTCCACCTGCGCGCCGGTATCGGTCGTATAGCCCACGCCGGAACTGAGCCGGTGGGGCGGATTCTCGCGCACGCGCACCCTGACCGGGGCCACCACCGTATCGGGCAGCACGGCGCCACCGGCGGCTCCCGCGGCGCCCTCCGGCCCATCGGCCTTCGCCGGGGTCGGGTCCACCAGGTCGACCTGCACGTTCGAGAAATAAGGCTGGTTCTGGATCGCCCGCTGCAATTCGAGCAGGCGCTCCACGCGATAGGGCTCGCCCTCCACGAGCGGGTTCACGTTGCGCACGATCAGTTCAGGATAGCGGCGCGGGCCCTCCACCTGCAGCGGGCCCAGCACGTAGGCCGGTCCGCTCTCATAGCGCGCGGAGAGGTCCGCCGCCCGTTCGTCCGGTTCCACGCGCGCCCGCGACGCCGCCAGTTTGGCGCCGTAGTAGGTATGGCTCTGCAGCGTCACCAGCGCGTCTTCCTTGGCCTTGTCCCAATCGGCCTGGCGGAACGGATCGCCCACGGGCAGGCCCCATTTGGCGCGCATCTGCGCCACCTGTTGCGGGTTTTGCGTGGCGGCCGGCCCGGTCACCTCCAGGTCCACGCGGCGGATCAGCGTGCGGGCGCCCGGGTCCACGGTGATATGGACCACGCGATCCTTGCCCTCGCCTTCCACGGTGGCCTTGGTCACGGGATCGAACCAGCCCTCGGTGGAGGCAAACTGGCGCACCTGCTCGCCCACGGTTTCCACCATGTAGCCGAACTGGTCGTCAGACATATCGGTGCGGGTCGCGTAGCGCGCCAGGTCCAGGTGCTCTTCGAGGATGCCCTTGAGCGCCTTGGGGGCGTCGATTTCCACCTTGTAGGCGGCGCTGGCGGCCGGGGCAGCCGGGGCGAACAATGCCAGCGCCGTGGCCAGCGCCAGGGCCAACGCCGCAAGGCCGGCGCGGATCGCGGGCGCGCGATGGCCGGCACCCGTCGGGGTGCGGCGCGGCGCCAGGCTTGCAGCGATCTTCGCGGCCAAGTGACCCAAATCGATCCCCATCCGTCCGTGTCGAACCAGCAAAGTCGCTATTTGACCACACCCGGCACGGCGTCCGAAGCCGAAATCGGCCCCGGTGGCGGCCTGGCGGGCCATCCGGGGGCTCCGGCCCGCGGATTCCTGCCGGCGCCCGTGCCCGATACGGTAAAATCCAGCCCCACTATTCCCCTACTCAGCCCAAGGGCGCAGGTTTCATCATGGCCATGTACGAATCGGACATCACCCAGTTCATCAAGACGCTCAAGCAAGAGCGTCCCGCCCTGGAAGCGGAACAGCGCGAGGGCCGCGCCCTGCTGTGGGACAAGACGCCGATCGACCTGGAAGAGCGCTCCCGCGCCGACGCCTCGCGCGTGGCGCAAAAGCCGTACGTGTATTCGTCCGGCAACTGATTCCGGACCCCGAACGGGACCCGACCGGATGCATCCGAGCGAAAAGGACGCGCAGGAGAAGCTGACCCTGCCCGTGGAGCTGCCCAGCGTGGCCCCGGGCGCGGCCGGCATCCCGCCCGGCCCCGGCGACATGGTCGACGGCATGGCCTTCGCGCGCCTGTATGGCGAGCCGCTGTTCAAGCTGCCGCAAGACCTGTACATCCCGCCCGATGCGCTCGAGATTTTCCTGGAAGCGTTCGAAGGCCCGCTGGACCTGCTGCTCTACCTGATCCGCAAGCAGAACTTCAACGTGCTGGACATCCCGATGTCCCAGGTGACGCGTCAGTATCTCCTGTATATCGAGGAGATCCGGAAGACCAACCTGGAACTGGCCGCCGAGTACCTGCTCATGGCCGCCATGCTCATCGAGATCAAGTCCCGCATGCTGCTGCCGGTCAAGAAGGCCGACAGCGACGAGGAAGCCGAGGACCCGCGCGCGGAACTGGTACGCCGCCTGCTGGAGTACGAGCAGATGAAGCTGGCCGCGCAGCGGCTGGACACCGTACCGCAGCTCGGGCGCGATTTCCTGCGCTCGCAGGTCTATATCGAGCAAAGCCTGGCGCCGCGCTTCCCGGACGTGGAAACGGTGGACCTGCAGGCCGCCTGGGCCGACGTGCTCAAGCGCGCCAAGCTCAACCAGCATCACAAGATCTCGCGCGAGGAACTGTCCGTGCGCGAGCACATGAGCCAGATCCTGCGCCGGCTGCAACACGCGCGGTTCATGGAGTTCACCGAGCTGTTCGAAGACGCCATCCGCTCCGGCAAGGGCGTGCCGGTGGTGGTCGTGAACTTCATCGCCATGCTGGAACTGTCGCGCGAGGCGCTCGTGGAAATCACGCAGGCCGAGCCGTTCGCGCCAGTTTATGTGCGATTGGCGTACACGCCGACCTGATCCCGCCGATTTTTGCGCCACCGGCGGCGCCCCGCGCGCCGCGCATGCTCTACAATCCGCCCACAGCCGGCCAGGACGTTACAGAGCCCGGCACCCCCGATGCCAGTCACCGGGACGCTCCTACCACGACAGCACTCCACGTTCATGAAAGTCATCTCCACCATTCAAGAACTGCGGGACCAGTTGCGCGGGCAGAACCGCGCGGCGTTTGTCCCCACCATGGGCAACCTGCATGAAGGCCACCTGTCGCTGATGCGCCTGGCGCGCCAGCATGGCGACCCCGTGGTGGCGTCGATCTTCGTCAACCGGCTGCAGTTCGGCCCGAACGAGGACTTCGACAAGTACCCGCGCACGCTGCAGGACGACATCGAGAAGCTGCAGAAGGAAGGCGTGTATGTGCTGTTCGCCCCGACCGAGCGCGACATGTATCCCGAGCCGCAGGAATACCGCGTGGAGCCGCCGCACGACCTGGGCGACATCCTGGAAGGCGAATTCCGCCCCGGCTTCTTCAAGGGCGTGTGCACGGTGGTGATGAAGCTGTTCTCGTGCGCGCAGCCGCGCGTGGCGGTGTTCGGCAAGAAGGACTACCAGCAGCTGATGATCGTGCGCCGCATGGTCAACCAGTTCGCGCTGCCGATCGACATCATCCCTGCCGAGACCGTGCGTGCCGAGGATGGCCTGGCGCTGTCCTCGCGCAACCGATACCTGAGCCCGACCGAGCGCGCCGAGGCGCCCGTCCTCTACAAGACGCTGCACGAGGTGCGCGACACCGTGCTGGGCGCGGATGGCGTGGACCTGCTGGCCGTCGAGGCCGATGCCGTATCCCGGCTGCAGGCGCGCGGCTGGAATCCGGACTATGTGTCGATCCGCAAGCGCAGCAACCTGCAGGCGCCGACGCGCGAGGAATTCGCGGCCGGCGAGCCGCTGGTGGTGCTCACCGCCGCCAAGCTGGGACCGACGCGCCTGATCGACAATCTGGAAATCTGATCCCGACCGGACTGCCGCACGAAAAAAAGGCCTGCTCGAACTTTCGATGCAGGCCTTTTTGCTTGTTCTTGCTGGCTTTGACTGATTCCCCCGGGACGTCCGCAAGACGCGTCGCCCCCGGCACCACGCGACACTACGCTCGCCGTACGCGCTCCCGCTCCTGCGTGCGCACCACGTGCCGGCGATGTCCGGCGCGCCGCTTCCACCAGATCAGCACCCCCGTCACGGCAAACGCCAGCGGCATCAGCCCGAACAGCGTCATGAACGCGCGGCCGGGGATCCCGAACGCCTCGCCCGTGTGCAACGGGAACAGCCAGTTGATAAAGGTATCGCCGGACGGCGCGTCGTGCGGGTCGCGCGCGCCGAGTCGCTGGCCAGTGTAGGCGTCCAGCCAGAGTCGCGTGGCGCCGCTGTCCGCGCGCACTTCGCCCGGCTGGCGCAGGCGCACTTCGTAGGCGTCGCCGGGCTTGCGCGGCAGGCTGATACGCGTCACCAGCGCGGCCGGGTACTGCTGCTGGGCGGCCGTCATCGCCTGTGCCGGAGTGAGGGGGTGGGCGCCGGGAGCGGGGGTGGCCGACTGGTGCTTCTCCGGCGGGCTCACCGTCATCACGCTGCTGATGATCGGCGTGACCCACTTGGGCAGGTTCAGGTACCAGCCCGAGAACGCGATCGTCGCCAGCACCGGCGCCACGAAAATGCCGCCTACGCGGTGGAAGGTGTACGTGAACCGTGACCAGGAGCCGCCGTGCCGGATCCGCACTGACTGCTTCAGCGCGCGCAGCTGCAACTTGGGCCACCAGAGCGCCACGCCCATCAGCACCGTGATCAGCAGCATCATGCCCGTCACGCCCGTGATGGTCTTGCCGGTATCCCCCGAGAGCAGGTAGCGGTGCAGATGGAACACCGTCGGCAACAGTTGCTGGCGCGACAGGCCCGGCACGCCCCAGAGCCGCTCGCCCTTCACGGCCAGCGTGATCGGGTCGATCATGACCTGGCGCGAACGACCGACGCCGGCCTCCGGCCCCTTGATCGGATAGTAAGCAATGAAGACGCCGTGCTCCTCCATCGGCAGCATCAGCAGGTTCGGCTTGCCGTAGTGGGGGTCCGCCATCAGCTTGGCCGTCACCGATTCCACCGTGGCGGCGCCGACCGGAATGCGCGCGGCGGACGAGGCCTGGAGCAGGTCGGGGTTGAGCCAGGTGTCGAGTTCATCACGCCAGGCGATGACAGTACCGGTCAGCCCCATCAGCACGAACAACAGTCCGAAACTCAGGCCAACGTAGAGATGAAGCTTGACGAAAACGGTGCGCAGACGGCCGGAGACCATGGAGGGGGGCTAGGACGGTGTCGATCCGGCGTGGCGAGGCATCGCACGACGGGCTATATATATCTGTCGCAGCAGCATCTGTGCGGATCGCCGCAAATGCAAATACGAAGGATTCGCGATTCTATCAGCGCCGCGCTAAGATCGGCTAAGATCGGAAAACGACGCCCCCGCCGCCCCGTCGCGCATCGCCAACATCGCCCCCCATGTCTGACATCGAACTCGTCCCTGCCACATCCGAAGATGCGGACCTGCTGGCCACCCTGCACGCCGATAGCTGGCGGCACGCCTACGTCGGCCTGATTCCCGACGACTACCTGCGGCACCACGCACACGCCGAGCGCCTGGCCACCTGGCGCGCGCGCATGCTCGATGGCGCGGAGGGGCCGCTGGATGTCACGATCCTGCGCGTGGATGGCAAACCCGCCGGATTTTCGTGCCTGATGCCACTGGCCGAGCCGGGCTATGGCATCTATCTGGACAACCTGCACGTGCTGCCGGCGTTCCATGGAATGGGCCTCGGCAAGCGGCTCATGCACCACTGCGCCGCGCACGTCGCCACCGAGTGGCCCGGCAAGCCGCTGTTTCTGTACGTGCTGGATGGCAACGAGCAGGCGCGCACGTTCTACCGACGCCTTGAAGGCGAGGAGTCGGACCGCTTTGACGATCCGTTCCCCGGCACCGACGTGATGGTGCCGATCCGCCGCGTCACCTGGATGGACGTGGACGTGCTGGTCAGCCGGCTGGCGCGGGCGTAGCCCCGTCGCTCCCGGACGGTGGCGAGCCGCCGTCGAGCCAGTGCAGGATGGGCTGCCACTGCTCCCAGTCGCGCGCCACGCGCGATGGCGCCACATCCCACATCGTCAGCCCGTGCGCGGCCAGCTGGACGTAGTTCTGCGTATCGCGCAGGTAGCCCAGCACCGGCAGCCCCAGACCCTCCACGAAGCGCCGCAGCTGCTCGGCCGCGCGCGTGCGCATGTCCACGCGCATGCCGATGACGCCGACGGGCACCTCGCCTTGCCGCACGCGCTTGTCGTCGGCCAGCTTGGCGAGAAATTCCTGGGTGGCGAGGATATCGAACATCGAGGGCTGCAACGGCACCACCACGCGGTGGGCCAGCTTCATGACGTCGGAGAATCGCCAGCCGTGGAGCCCCGCCGGGGTATCCAGCACCACGTGCGTGGTGCCCCTGGGCGGCCTGGCGATGTGGTCGGCGTTGATGTCCCAACTGAGGATCGGGGGGGCGGATGCCGGGCGCAGGCCCAGCCAGGCGCGCGAGGACTGCTGCCGGTCGGTATCGCCGAGCATCACGGCATGCCCGTGACTGGCGAAATACCCGGCGAGATTGGTCGCCAGCGTGGTCTTGCCCACGCCGCCCTTGGGATTGGCGATCACGACTACCGGCATGAAAATCCTCCAATGTCCGATGGCTGCCATGAACTGCCGTGAAACCCATGAAAAACGCCGCCCGGGCTGGCGGCGTCATGGCGGGCCGGCCAAGCCCTCCGCTAGTGTAGCGGTTTCGCCCCTTATTCCGGCATCCGCAATGGCCCCAACATCGCTTCCAGGTCCAGGTGGGCGGCCAGGCTGTCGGCCAGCCGGTGGATCGACGCCTCGCGCAGCGCGTCCAGGTCCACGCCCTCCGCGCTCCCGAGTCCCGCCCAGCGCAACAGCGCACCGCAGCCGGCGGGGTCGTCGAACAGCCCGTGGACATAGGTCGCCAGCACCTGACCGTCGGCGGACCGGGCCCCGTCCGGCCTGTTGCCATCCAGCCACAGCGCCGGACGATCGAGCGCCGGCCCCACCGTCACGCCCAGGTGGATCTCGTAGCCACGCACCGTGGCGTCTTTCCGGGCATTCTCCCCGGCGCTTTCGGCGACCTCTTCCGCGACGGCCAGCCGGCCACTGACCTGCCGCAGCTGCTTTTCCGGAGCCAGCGTCGTGTCGAAATCGAGCCAGCCCAGTCCCGGACTCGATCCCGCCGGCCCTTCCCGGCCGTCCGGATCGTGGATCTGGCGGCCCAGCATCTGCATGCCGCCACAGATCCCGATCAGCTTGCCGCCATAGCGCAGATGCCGCGCCAGCGCGCGGTCCCAGCCATGGGCGCGCAGGAAGTCGAGGTCGGCCCGCACGCTCTTGCTGCCGGGCAGGATGACCAGGTCCGCCGCGGGAATCGGCATGCCCGGCCCGATGAACTGAAGGTCCACCCCCGGGTGGGCGCGCAAGGCGTCGAAATCGGTATGGTTGGAAATGCGAGGCAGCACCGGCACGATCACGCGCAGCAGCGCGTCCGGCGTGCCGCGCTTGGCCGCCTGCGCGCCGATGATGGCGTCCTCCGCATCGAGATGCAGTCCGTGCAGGTAAGGCAGCACGCCGAACACCGGCTTGCCGGTGCGCGCGGTCAGCCAGTCGAGCCCCGGCTGCAGCAGGCCGATATCCCCGCGGAAACGATTGATGATGAAGCCAGTCACGCGAGCCCGCTCGGTCTCCGACAGGCAGTCGAGCGTGCCGACCAGATGCGCGAACACGCCGCCACGGTCGATATCGGCGACCAGCACGACCGGGCAATCCACGCGTTCCGCAAAGCCCATGTTGGCGATGTCGCGGTCGCGCAGGTTGATCTCCGCCGGGCTGCCGGCGCCCTCCACCAGCACCACGTCGTACGCCTGTTTCAGACGGTCATGGCTCTCCAGCACGGCCGCCATCGCCTGCGGCTTGTAGGCGTGATAGGCGCGGGCATCCAGGTCCATGCGCGCGCGGCCGTGAATGATGACCTGCGCGCCGATGTCGCTGCTGGGCTTGAGCAGCACCGGATTCATGTCGGTATGGGGGGCCAGTCCGGCCGCCAGCGCCTGCAGGGCCTGGGCCCGGCCGATCTCGCCGCCATCGACCGTGACGGCGCTGTTCAGCGCCATGTTCTGCGGCTTGAACGGCGCCACCGGCACGCCGGCGCGCGCCAGCACGCGGCACAGGCCAGCCACCACGGTGCTCTTGCCCGCATCGGAGGTGGTGCCCTGAACCATCAGGGTGCCGCGCAGGGCACGCGGGGCGAAGGGAAACGCGGGAACGGAGGCGGGATCGGGTCGCATCGGCGAATTATCGCAGGGCGACCCCGAAAACGGTCATGCACTCTGCAAGATCCGTGCGTGCGGCGCCCGGATGCGGCCGCTACAATACGCCGCATGGAAACCAAGGCTACCGCCCGCGCGCTGGGCATCACCACCAGCGCTGAACCCGCATCGGCAGGCGCCGCCACCGCCAGCGAACCCGCCACGCAGGTCGCCCCGCGCGAAGCCCCGGGCGGCATGGCGCCGCGCGAGCTCACGCTGGTGCTCGGTGGCGCGCGCTCCGGCAAAAGCCATTTCGCCGAGCAGTTGGCCACCGACCACGCCGCCATGACGCGCGGCCCCGTCACCTACATCGCCACGGCCCGCCATGACGCCGATCCAGCCGATGAGGAAATGGAGCTGCGCATCGCGCTGCATCGCGCGCGCCGGCCGGCGGACTGGGCGCTCGTCGAAGAGCCGGTCCATCTGGCGGACGCGCTGTATGCGCATGCCAGCCATGATGGCTGCATCCTCGTGGATTGCGTGACGCTGTGGCTCAACAACCTGCTTTTCGACGAGAACCGCAGCTATCCCGAGCACGGCGTCATCACGCCGCCGCCGGCGTTCACCGAGGAAATCGACGCGCTGCTCACGGCCCTGCCGCTGCTGCCCGGGCACGTGATCCTGGTCTCCAACGAGATCGGCTTCGGCGTGGTGCCGACCGGCGCGATCACGCGCTTCTATGTCGACGAACTGGGCCGCCTGAACCAGAAGCTGGCCGCCGCCGCGGATCGCGTGCGGTTGCTGGTGGCCGGGATTCCCGTCGCGGTCAAGGGTGCGGATCCCGCATGATCATGCTGTCCTGGCCGGCCTGCGTGGCGGCCGCCATCGCCGGCGTGCTGCTGGACCGCTGGCTCGGCGAGCCGCGCCGATGGCATCCGCTGGTCGGCTTTGGCCAGCTGGCTGCGGCGCTGGAACGCCGCCTCAATCGACCTGAACGCGCCAACCTGCGCCAGCGCATCGCTGGCCTGCTGGCGTGGGCGCTGATGGTGCTGGGGCCGGCCACCGTTGCGTGGCTGCTGGTCGACCTCGCGCGAGCCGTGCACCCTGCCCTGTCCTGGCTGCTGCACGCGATTGCGCTGTACGCCGCGCTCGGCGCGCGCAGTCTCGATCAACACATCGCCCCGATCGCCAACGCGCTGGTCCAGGGCGACCTGCCCGCCGCGCGCGCGCTGACCGCGCGGATCGTCTCGCGCGACACCCATGATGCGGACACCGAAGCGCTGGCCCGCGCCGCCTGCGAATCCGCGCTCGAAAACGGCAACGACGCCATTTTCGGCGCGCTGTTCTGGTTCCTTGTCGGCGGCGCGCCGGCAGTCATCGTCTTCCGGCTGGCCAACACGCTGGACGCGATGTGGGGCTATCGCACGCCGCGCCTGCTGATGTTCGGCTGGGCGGCGGCGCGCATCGACGACCTCCTGAACCTGATTCCCGCGCGGCTTACCGCGTTGTCTTACGCGCTGCTCGGCGCCACGTCGCAGGCATTGCGCTGCTGGCGCACGCAGGCACGCGCGTGGTCCAGCCCGAACGCGGGCCCGGTCATGGCGGCCGGCGCCGGCGCGGTGGGCGTGGCACTCGGTGGCGGCGCGCGCTACCACGGCGAGTGGGAAGAGCGACCGCCACTCGGCGCGGGCCAGCCCCCCGGCGCGGCCCATGTGCACGCCTGCCTGCGGCTGGTGCAACGCACGCTGTGGCTCTGGCTTGGGCTGGCAATGGTGAGCGTGCCCGTGGCCCGCGCGCTGGGCCTGGCATCGTGACGAACGTGGTGCCGAATCCCATGACAAATGCCGTGAAGCATCCTGCAATCGAACCTGCGGCGAACCGCGACACAGGCCTCGCGCCGGACCTCGTTGCAGGCGTCGCTCCCGTGCCGTCTACTACTTCGCCAACGCCGGCGATTCCCCCCATTCCCCCAATACGCCACGGCGGCAACCTGCTGGCCGCCGTGCGCCGCTATGGCAGGCCCGCCGCCGCGTGGCTCGACCTCTCGACCGGCATCAATCCGGATGGCTATCCCGTCCCGCTGCTGCCCGCCGATGTGTGGCAACGGCTGCCGCAGGACAACGATGGCCTGGCGGAGATCGCCGCGCAGGCCTACGGCGCGCCGCATGCGCTGCCGGTGGCCGGCTCGCAGGCCGCGATCCGCACGCTGCCGCGACTGCTCGCGCCGGGACGCGTCGGCATGGCTGCGCTCGGCTACAGCGAGTACGCGCCGGCCTTTGCGCAGGCCGGTCACACGGTTGTGCCGCTGACCGAAGCGGATTTCGCGCACGACAATCTGGTGGAGGGGCTCGACCATCTGGTCGTTGTCAATCCCAATAACCCGACCGCTCGCCTGCTGCCGGCGGACACGCTGTTGCGCTGGCACGCGCAACTGTCCGCGCGCGGCGGCACGCTGATCATCGACGAGGCATTCATGGACGGCGTGGTGACCCCACCGCTGGCGACACCATCGGCGCCATCGTTGGCGACACCGTTGGCCGCGTCACTGGCCGCGCGCGCCGATGCGCCGGGACTCGTCGTGCTGCGCTCCATCGGCAAGTTCTACGGGCTGGCCGGGTTGCGCTGCGGCTTCGTGCTGGCGGCGCCGGACCTGCTGGCCGCGCTGGCGGAACAGCTCGGCCACTGGACCGTCTCCGGCCCGGCCCGCGCCGTCGCGCAGCTCGCGCTGACCGATACGGCATGGCACGCGGCCACTTGGGCGCGTTTGGCGACGGCGGGCCAGCGGCTTGCCATGCTGCTGCGCGATCACGGCCTCACGCCAGTTTCGCAGCCACTGTTCAGCTGGGTGCCCACCCCGCACGCCGCCGCACTGCACGAGGCCCTGGCGCGCGAAGGCGTCTGGACCCGCCTGTTCGACGCCGCGGGCGATTGCCCCCCAAGCCTGCGTCTGGGGCTGCCTCCCGACGATGACGCGGCCTGGCAGCGGCTGGACCGCGCGCTGGCGGCCGCCATCCGCGCCCTCGAATCCTGACTGATCGCTGATCCCACGTGAATACTGTGGATGCCTCGCGAATGCCCAGTAAATGCCGCGCCCATGACGAGGCGTCCATGATGACCCGCCAGTGACAACCCGCAATAGCCACCTGCCAATGACGACCCACTTCACAGCACGCGCCGTGCTGGCTGCCGCTGCACTGATCGCCCCCCATCTCGCCCACGCCGCCGTATCGGCGGTGGACGATGCCGGCCAGACCGTCACGCTGGCCCAGCCGGCGCGCCGCATCGTCTCGCTGGCGCCGCACGTGACCGAACTGATTTACGCAGCCGGCGGCGGCGACCGCATCGTCGGCACCGTGAGCTACAGCGACTTTCCGCCAGAGGCGCGCGACCTTCCGCGCGTGGGCGATAACAAGGCGCTCGACCTGGAACGCATCGCCGCGCTCAAGCCGGACCTGATCGTGGTCTGGCGCCACGGCAACGCGCAGAAGCAGACGGACCGCCTGCGCGCGCTGGGCATGCCGTTGTTCTTCAGCGAGCCACGCAAGCTGGAATCGATCCCCGAGAACCTGGAAAAACTCGGCACGCTGATGGGCACCGAGGCGGTGGCCACACGTGCCGCGACCGACTTCCGCCAGCAGGTGGAGACGCTGCGCAAGACCTACGCCAGCCGCGCCCCCGTGACGGTGTTCTACCAGGTCTGGCAGCAGCCGCTGATGACGCTCAACGGCCAGCACCTGGTCAGCGACCTGCTGGCGCTCTGCGGCGGCCGCAACCTGTTTGCGAACGAAACCCCGCTGGTGCCGACGGTATCGGTGGAAGCCGTGATCGCCGGGAATCCCGAGGCCATGTTGACGGCAGGCATCGGCGCCACGCGCCCGGACAAGCCGCTCGCGGATTTTTCGATGTGGGAGAAGTGGAAGCAAGTGACCGCCGTGGCGCGCAACAACCTGTTCATCATCGACGGCGATCTGGTCAATCGCGCCGGCCCGCGCGTGGTCAAGGGCGCGGCGGAGATCTGCAAGGATCTGGAAATCGCGCGCTCACGCAGGACCGGCCGGCCCGGTTAGTGGTTGGATCGAAAGCGTGCGGCCGCAGATGGTACAAGTGGTACGGCAAGAGAGTGTGGCAGCTTCGGCAACAACGCCAGGATCGTTTTGAAACGACCTCTCAGTCTGCGAGGCGGTTCCACCAGCCGAGCCGCGCAGTCCCTGCTCCACGCGGATCGCCCAGCCGGAAGTGGCACGTGGCGCCGAACGCCAGCTCCCACTGCATGGTCTGGGCGAGCGTCAGGCCCAGCCAGTGCGCCGCCAGCATCCGCATCGGGCCGGCGTGGGTCACGACCCACAGGCAGCGCTCCTGGCCATCCTCGCCGGCAGGCAGCGAATCGGCCCATTCCACGACGCGCGCCATGACCTGCGCGGCACTCTCGCCGCCATGTGGGCGCGCCCCCATCAGGTTCGCCGCCCAGTCATCCAGATCCGGGCGCGGGATCGTGTCCCAGTGGCGCCCTTCCCATTCGCCGAAGTCCAGCTCACGCAGCCGGGGCTGTACCTCGCACGCCAGCGATCCGGCCTTGTCCGGTTCGATGCTGTCCAGCCACCGGACCAGTTGCGCGGCGGTCTCGCGCGCACGGGCCGCCGGACTCGTGATGATCCGGTCCGGCCACAAGCCGTGCAGCGTCGACACGATGCGCGCCGGCGCCGGCGAAACCGGCATCGCCAGGGCGAGGTCGAGCATGCCGTAGCAGACATTCGGCGCCACCTCGGGACGCGCGTGCCGGATCAGGACCAGTTCCATGCCGCGGCCACCAGATAGATCGACAATTCCGCAAGCTGTTGGGCCATGCCGAGGCAATCCCCGGTATAGCCGCCCAGCCGCCGCACGAAGTACGCGCCCAGTGCCGCGCGCAGCACGGCCAGCACCAGGACGGCTACGCCCGCGAACGTCGGCGACAGCAGCACGAGCGGCACCACGCCGCACGCCACTACGAACAGCAGCCCCAGACCCGACAGGCGCTGCGCAACCGGCTTGGCCTTGCCCTCGGCCCGCACATATTCGTGCGTGGCCAGGAACGTGATGGCCATGGTCCGGCTGGCGCCATGGGCCGCCACCAGCACGGCCAGCAGCACCACCAGTCCGCCCGCATTGCCTACGGCCAGCAGCAGTTGCCACTTCAGCAGCAGCGCAATGACGATGGCGATCGCCCCGAACGCGCCCACGCGCGAATCGTGCATGATCGCCAGCACGTCCTCGCGCCGGTAGCCTCCGCCGAATGCGTCCACGCAGTCGGCCAGGCCGTCTTCATGAAACGCCCCGGTCAGCAGCAACGTGGCCGCCATGCCCAGCACCACGGCCACCGAGGGCGACCACAACTCCATCGCGCCCGCCGTGATCAGCGCGCCCGCCAGCCCGACCAGCAGGCCGACCAGCGGGAAATACCGCGCCGCTGCATTGAGGTAGTGCGGCTCGAACCCGACCCAGTCCGCCAGGCGCGGCGGCAACGGCACGCGCGTGAAATAGCCGAGGGCCGTCAGGAAGAAGCGGAGCTCGTTGGCCATGGCTGCGCTGCGTTTCAGGCCGATGCGGTGCTGACGCCCGCGCCGCTGAACGTAGCCATCTCGCGCAGGAATGCGGCGGCGGACGCCACCAGCGGCCAGGCCAGCGCGGCGCCGGTGCCCTCGCCCAGGCGCAGGTCCAGCGCCAGCAACGGCTCGGCGCGGAACTCGGCCAGCAACGCGCGGTGGCCGCGCTCGTGCGAGCAATGCGAGAACACGCAGTACTGCAACACGGTCGGGTCGATGCGGGCGGCCACCAGCAGCGCGGCCGATGCGATGAAGCCATCGACCAGGATCACCATGCGGCTGGCGGCGGCGGCCAGGTAGGCGCCGGTCATCGCCGCGATCTCGAAGCCGCCGAACGTGGCCAGTACGTCGAGCGGCGCGGTGACCTCGGCGTGCCGCGCCAGTGCCTGCTCCAGCACCGCGCGCTTGCGGGCCACGCCGGCATCGTCCAGGCCAGTGCCGCGGCCGGTGCATTCGGCCAGCGGCAGGCCGGTCAGCCGGCTCATCACGCAAGCCGCGGCGGAGGTATTGGCAATGCCCATTTCGCCAAAGCCGATGACGTTGGTGCCCTGCTGCGCGTGGCTCAGCACGCGCGCGATGCCGGCCTGGATGGCCGCGCCGGCCTGCTCGCGCGTCATCGCCGGTTCATCGACAAAGTTGCGCGTGCCATTGGCCACGCGGCAATTCACCAGGCCTGGCGCCGCCGGCAGTGGCGCGCGCACGCCGGCGTCCACCACTTCCAGCGCCATGCCGTGCAACCGCGTGAACACGTTGATCGCCGCGCCGCCGCCCAGGAAGTTCAGCACCATCTGGGCGGTGACTTCGGCCGGGAATGCACTGACGCCCGCGTCGGCCACGCCGTGGTCGCCGGCAAACACGATGATGGCCGGACGGGTCAGCTCGGGCTTTGTCTCGCCGCGAATCAGGCCGATCTGCATGGCGAGCGATTCCAGCCGGCCCAGCGAACCGGGCGGTTTGGTCTTGTCGTCGATGGCGGCGTGCAGCACCGGACGCAGCGCTTCATCGAGCGGCGCGATCGGGGGGAGCTGCACGGCGTAATCGGCAAGATGCGCGGCAAGATGCGCCGAAGGCTGCGCAGAAAGGTGCGCGGAGAGATTCTCGGAGAGAGGCGGCATGTTTCGAATCCGGATTGACGATCGCTGACGGTCGGCGTGGTGGCAACGAGTTACATTTCCACGCCGCGCTGGGCCTTGATGCCCTGCTGGAACGCGTGCTTGACCGGGGTCATGTCGGTCACGGTGTCGGCGGCTTCCACCAGCGCGGGCGGCGCGCCGCGACCCGTGATGACCACGTGCTGCATGGGGGGCCGCGCGCGCAGGTCGGCAATCACTTGTTCGACATCGAGGTAGTGCAGCTTCAGCGCGATATTGAGTTCGTCCAGCAGCACCAGGCCGACGGCCGGGTCGCGCAGCAGGCGGCGGGCCACTTCCCATGCGGCCTGCGCCTTCGCGACGTCGCGCGCACGGTCCTGGGTCTCCCACGTGTAGCCCTCGCCCATCACGTGGAATTCGCACTGTTCGGGATACCGGCGCAGGAACATTTCCTCGCCGCTGGGGATGGCGCCCTTGATGAACTGGACCACGCCGGTCTGCATGCCGTGGCCCATCGCGCGCACCACCATGCCGAAGCCGGAACTCGACTTGCCCTTGCCGTTGCCCGTGGTGATGACGATCACGCCGCGCTCGGTTTGCGCGGACGCGATCTTTGCATCGACGACTTCCTTCTTGCGCTCCATGCGCGCCTTGTGGCGGGCATCGCGTCCGGCGTCGTCGGGAGTGGTATCGATATCGCTCATGTCTGGTTTCCATTGGCGTCCGTTGCCGGACGCGAGATGCCATCGGGAATCAGCGCGGTGTGCATGCCGTCGCTGACGCTGACGATGGGCGTGCGCAGCGCCCGGGAGCACTGCGCGGGGGTGAGTACCTGGTGGGCGGGGCCGTGCAATGCGTGGCCATCCTCGGCCATCAGCAACGCGTGCGTGGCGTAGCGGCGCGCCAGGTTGAGATCGTGCAGGATGACCAGCGCGGCGTGGCGGCCAGCGGAGGTCAGCCGCTTCAGCAGTTCCAGGACCAGGATCTGATGGCGCAGGTCCAGGTGGGCCACGGGTTCGTCGAGCAACAGCAGCGGTGCCTGCTGCGCCATCGCCGCCGCCAGCGAGGCGCGCTGGCGCTCGCCGCCCGACAGCGTGAGCACGTCACGCGCGGCGAGCGATTCGAGATCGAGTTCGCGGATGACGTCGCGCACCACGGCGTCATCATCCCCCTTGCCCCAGCCCCAGCCGCTCAGGTGCGGATGGCGGCCGACGCGCACCGCATCGCGCACGATCATCGAGAACGTATCGTGCACGGCCTGTGGAAGATAGGCACGCTGGCGCGCCAGCGCCGCCGGGGCGATGTGCGTGGCGGGGGTCTCGTCGACCCGCACCTCGCCGCCATCGGGTGCGCGCAGACCCGCCAGGACGCCCATCAGCGTGGACTTGCCCACGCCGTTGGGGCCAACCACGCACCAGAGCTGGCCCGCTTCGATCTGCATCGACAGGCCATCGACCAGCACCCGGTTGCCCGCGCGCAGGCGCACGTCGTGCAAGGCCAGGCGGGGGCACGGCGCGAGCGGCTCGAACCAGTGGCTCATCGCGGCCTCCGCAGCAACAAATAGAGAAAGGTGGGAACGCCGAGCAGCGCGGTAATGACCCCCACCGGCAATTGCGCCGGGGCGATCACGGTCCGCGCGATCAGGTCGGCGGCCATCAGCAGCGCGCCGCCCATCAGCACCGACGCCGGCAGCAGCAGGCGCTGGTCGTTGCCCCACGCGAGGCGCACCAGGTGCGGCACCACCAGCCCGACGAAGCCGATCGACCCGGCCGTGGTGATGGCCGCCGCAATCGAAAACGACGCAATCAGGAACGTACCCAGCCGCACGCGGCCGACGCGCACGCCGAGCGATTGCGCCACGGTCTCGCCCAGCAGCATCACGTTGAGCGAGCGCGCCATCGGCATGGACAGCCCGAGCGCCACAACCAGCGTGGCCAGCGCGGCGCCGTAGCTGGCGGTGCCGCCCAGGTCGCCGGTCAGCCAGAACAGCATGCCGCGCAGCCGCGATTCCGGCGCAATTGCCAGGATCAGCGTGATCAGCGCGCCCCAGCCCGCGGCCAGGATCACACCGGTCAGCAGCAGCCGGGCGCCGGCCTCGTGATGACCGCCCTGCACCTGCGGATGTAGCAGGTCACGGCGCGCCAGCGTGGCCACCAGCACCATCGAGAACAATGCCCCGCCGGCCGCGCCCGCCTGCACCATCCACAGTGGCAGCGTCAGCAGCATGGCCAGCAGCGCGCCCGCGGACGCGCCGCCGGAGACGCCCAGCACATAGGGCTCCGCCAGCGGGTTGCGCAGCAGTACTTGCATCAGCGCGCCGGACAACGCCAGCAGGCCGCCGCACGCAAAGGCCGCGGCGGCGCGCGGCAGCCGCAGTTCGCGCACGATGGCGCCGGCGGTGCCGGTATCGGCCCCGGTCAGGGCCTGCCAGAGCTGCGCGGCGTCCAGCGAGACGCTGCCAAGCGCCAGCGACAGGCCAAACACCGCCAGCCCCGCTATCCCGAGGACCAGCCAGACAGCCAGCGCGCGCCGGAACTCAGCCATGGCGCCCCTGCCGCTGCGGCTGGGTGCGTGGCGTCATTTCTGGCGCCATCCCAGCGTGACGAACCCCGCCCGGCCCTGCGTGTTGTACGGGTAGGCGAGCTGGTAGTTCTTGTCGAACAGGTTTTCCACGCGGGCGGCGACGAACCATTGCTTGTCGATGTTGTAGCGGGCGTTGAGGTTGACGATACCGTATCCGCCCAGCGTACGCGACCCGTTGTCCAGGCGCGACGACGACACCAGCCACTCGCCGCCAAAGCGCCAGTTGCCGAAATTCCGGCCGGCATCGAACGACGCGTGGCGCCGAGCGCGGCGCAGCAGTTGCGTATTGTTGGTTTCGTCCACCGGGTTCTGGAACGTCACGCTGGCGCCGAGGTCCGTGCCGAGCACCGTGGCGCGCCACGACGCTTCCACGCCCTGCACCTTGGCCTTGTTGACGTTCTGCGCCAGGAACAGGCCGTTGGCCTGCTGCGTGGAGACGATCAGGTCGTTGTAGCGCGTCTCGAACGCCGTGACGCGCAGCAGGCCGACGCTGGCGGTGTCGACCTGTACGCCCAGCTCGGCGGATTTGGCGCGCTCCGGCTGCAGATTTGGCTGGCCGAAGTTGGGGAAGTAGAGCTCATTGAACGTCGGCGCGCGGAATGCGTTGCTGACGTTGGCAATCAGCTTGACGGCATCGGTCACGTTGAAGCCATAGCCGGCAAAGAAGCTGCCCTGGTTGCCGAAATCCGAATAGTGGTCGTTGCGCGCGTTGAGCTGCAGCTGGTGGCGGCCGATGCGGCCCTCATACCCGCCATAGACCGAGAACACGTTGCGCGATGGCGCGGTGTACGAGCTCGAGTTCAGCTCCTGCTGCAGGTAATCGGTGCCGAACAGCAGCGTATGGTTGGCCGTCAGCGCGTATTCGTTCTGCCAGTTGAACTGGCGCGTCCGCGTGCTGAACAGGCTGTCGAACAGGCCGTTCTTGGTGCCCTCGCTGCGGTCCTCGCTCTGGGCGATCTTGAAATGCGTGGTCCAGTCCGGCAGCAGCTTGCCGTTGACGAAGGCGGAGAGCGTGTAGAGCTCGCTGTCCATACGGAAGTCGTCGGTCGGCTTGCCGCTGGTGCTGTCGTACGACAGCTGGCTGTTGGAGTAGTACGCGGCCACGCCGGCGTCCCAGTCCTTGGTGAACTTGTGCTTCACCTGGCCCGAAACGCTCTTGTTCTCGTAAGGGTTGTCGGCCGGATTCGGGCCGATATTGCGTGCGGCGCGCGTGGGATTGTCAGCATTCCATTGCGCGGCATTGATCGAGGAGAAGCCATCGGTCTTGAACATCGACCCCGTTACGTTGAACGAGGTATCGCCCACCTGGCCGCCGTAGCCCACGGTCCCCTGGCGCGTATTGTTGCTGCCGTATTCGACCTGCGCGTTGGCGGCGGGCGCCTGGCCCACGCCGTTCTTGGTGAAGATCTGCACCACGCCGCCGATGGCGTCCGAGCCATACAGCGCCGACACGTTGCCGCGAACCACCTCGATATGGTCGATCTGGTCCGGCAGGATATTGGCCAGCTGGGCCGTGCCGCCGCTGACTCCGGCAATGCGCACGCCATCGATCAGGATCAGCACCTGGTTGGAGTTGGCCCCGCGCATGAATAGTGTGGTGTTGGCGCCCATGCCGCCGGTGGTGGCGAATTCCACGCCGGCCTGGCCGCGCAGCAGCGAGCGCAGGTCCGGGGCCTGGGAATTGACGATGTCGTCCTGCGTGACCACCGTGGTGTGGGGCAGCGCTTCCGTCACGGATTGCGATGTGCGCGACGCGGTGACGACCACCGGCGCCAGCGACGGCGCCGCGGGCGCGGAGGCGGGTGCGGCCTTGGGATCGGACGTTGACGCGGACGTCGGTGCGGATGTCGATGCGGACGTAGATGCGGGTGCAGCCGGGAGTGCCGGTGAGGATGCCGATGGCGCCTCGGCCGCCGGCACGTCTTGCGCGTGGGCGGCCATGACGGGCATGGCAAAGGCGGCGATGGCCGCCAGGATGGCGGGCACGGACGGACGGACCGACGGCATTGCCGCGACGGTCGACCTGTTGAGCGTTGAACGCATGATGCAGGATGGAAGAGAACGGCCGGGCCCGTTCCCCCGCGGGCCATGTGGCGATGAGGCGAGCCGCGTGGGGCGGTCGCCCGCGTTCAGGCCGGTATCCGGGCTGGCGACATCAGGTCGGCCGCCTTCCCGATGCACCGTGTATGGTGTGGATCAGTGGCGTGTTGGCCGGCCCTGCGAGGGCGCCTCCCGGCTCCATCCGGATTCTTGGGGATGCTGACGTGTGGCGCGTGTTCGCGGTCGCTTACCGTTGCGGGGGCAGCACAGGTTGGCCTGCCCCGACGTGGCGTCGGCGCCTGGCTTCCTGTTTCCCGTTGAACTGCAGCCCTGATCAGGGTCTGCTAGCACCTGGAACGGCGCGAGTGTAGGGAGTTTCAAAGTTCGCGTCAAATGCGGCACGGATGCTGCGGCAATCGCCCCACACGCCGGAAGAACTACGCCATTCGGTGCTGTTCCATGCAACTTCCATGCGACAACGGGGTCAGAACCCGCTCGTTGACGACGTGACCGACCACGCATCGGCTAGAATCCCGAAACCTGACCCACACTCCCACCGGACACGACAGGCACTATGCTCAACGAACTCGAACAACTGGCCGCCAAGATCGGGCGCGTGCTGCATCATGCAGACACCCTGGCGGCGGAAAACCAGCGGCTGCGTGCGGAGATCGACCGCCTGCAGGCCGAAGCGAGCCAGTTGCGCACGGACCGCGAAGCCATGGCGGCCGACCGCGAACTGCTCAATATCAAGATCGAGGAAGCCCAGCTGCGCATCCAGTCGATCCTGGACAAGCTGCCCACGGCCAGCGATGCACGCCAGCTCGACCTGCTGGGCGACAGCGCCACCAGCGCGGCGGCGGAAGGCGCGCACAAGGCCCCAGGAGAACACGCATGAGCAACAAGCAAGTCGAAGTGAACATCGCAGGCCAGCCCTACCGCTTTGCCATTGCGCCGGACAACGAGGCCGCGCTGCTGGAAGCAGTGGCCCTGGTCGACAACCAGATGAACAAGCTGCGTGGCAATGTCTCCGCGAAAGGTGTGGAGCGCGTGGCCGTGATGGCGGCCATCAGCATCGCGTCGGACCTGCTGGCCATGCGCCGCAAGCAGGAGGAAGACGGCGCGATTCCCGTGGACGCGGTACGTGCGCGCATCCGCGAGCTCAACGAACGCGCCGATGAAGCACTGCGCCAGTACGCGCACGTGGGCACGGGTACACGCGCACAAGGTTAAGCAAGGAGAACGCGGGGCCTTGAATTGCGTGGACGCGGCCACATATGACGTCCATGTGAAGCCGATGCCGCGCACCGTATCAGCGTTGTGGAAAATGTAACGACGCGGCAAGTCGAACTTGGTATGCCAGTCGACGCGGTGTATAGTGTAGCCAGACTGCACGGAGCATCGCAGGTGCAGCAAAAAGGTTGGGTTATCGCGCCCGGCCGCCGTTTTCATCCCATCCTAGTTAGAAACGGCAAACGTCTGACATCACTCCCGTCCCGTACGTGGTGTGAACCGAGAGTCAGACGTTTGACAGTTTCCCTGCCTGGTTCGTGAGGGTCATAAACTCCTTGAACCGATATGCATTGCATGGTGCGGGATTATGTCGTGTGGGCGAGCGCGTCGCCGCACTCACAGTCTGGGCCAAGCCTGGACTCCCTGAGTGGGTGATGTACCCAAAATACGACTTCCGCAGCCACTCTGAACCTCACTTGGGTTCAGGATGCCGACCCAGCGGCCGAGGCGGGGACCCCTCAGAAGGCGGTGGTTTTCACGAACCACCGCCTTTTTTATGACCAGCGTTTCATGAACACCGATTCATGAGCGCCGTCGTACTGACCGACTGGTACCGTGACGCCTCCCAACGCCCAACGCGCCCGCCAGTACTGGCTGATGAAGTCCGAACCGGACGAAGCCAGCATCGATGATCTCTCCGAGCGGGGCACGCTGCCCTGGACCGGTGTCCGCAATTACCAGGCGCGCAACTTCATGCGCGACCAGATGCGCATCGGCGACGGCGTGCTGTTCTACCACTCGTCCTGCCCCGAACCCGGCATTGCCGGCATCGCCGAGGTCTGCTCGCAGCCCTACCCCGACCCCACGCAGTTCGACGCCAAGAGCGACTACTACGACAAGGCCTCCAAAAAGGAGGACCCGCGCTGGTCGCTCGTCGACGTACGCTTCGTGAAGAAGAGCGCGCTGATTCCGCTGCCGGCATTGCGCGAACACGAGGCCCTGGCCGACATGGTCGTGCTCCGTCGCGGCAACCGGCTTTCCATCACGCCGGTCACGCCCGCGGAGTGGCGCTACATCACCGAGCGGCTGATGAAGTGACTGGCCGGATATGCATCCTGTCCTGATTCCCGGGCTGCTGGTCCTGGGCGCATTCACCGGCTTCTGCGCCGGCCTGCTGGGCGTGGGCGGCGGCATGCTGATGGTGCCGTTCCTGACGCTGCTCTTCACCGGCATGCAGTTTCCCGACGCCGCCATCGTTCACATGGCCATCGCCACGTCGATGGCTACCATCCTGTTCACGTCGCTGTCTTCCGTGCACGCCCATCACAAGCGCGGCGCGGTACGCTGGCCGATCGTTCTGGCACTGGCGCCGGGCATCCTGCTTGGCGGGCTGATTGGCGGTGGCAAGATCTTCAGTGTGCTCAAGACCGGATGGCTCTCCCTGATGTTCGCGGGATTCGTCGGCGTCTCGGCATTGCAGATGTTGCGCAGCCGGCGGCCGCCCGCGTCACGCCAGTTGCCGGGGCCGGCGGGCATGGTCGGTGCGGGCTCCGTCATCGGCATGGTGTCGAGCCTGGTCGGTGCCGGTGGCGGCTTCATCTCCGTGCCCTTCATGACGTGGTGCAACGTGCCGATTCACAATGCCGTGGCCACGTCCGCGGCACTGGGCTTTCCGATCGCACTGGCCAGCGTCGTCGGCTACGTGTGGGGCGGCTGGAACGAGACGGGCCTGCCGCCCGGGTCGCTCGGCTTCGTCTATCTGCCCGCGCTGGCCGTGATCGCCATCGCCAGCGTGCTGACCGCGCCGCTGGGCGCGCGGGCGGCCCACAGCATGGATATGGGCGTGCTGCGCCGGGTCTTTGCCGCGCTGCTGCTGTGCCTGGCCACCTACATGCTCTGGAAAGCCTGGCAAACCTTCTGATCCGTTGAAACACCCGGATACAGTCGCGAAGTGTCCCATGCGGAACGAAGCGCGGGGCGATGCGTCTGATTGCCATCACTTTGATCGGGAGAACAATATGAAGAAACTGCTTGCTGCCTCGCTGCTCAGCACTACCGCCGCAATGGCATCCGCGCAGACCGTGCCGCCGCCCTCTGGCGTGCTGTCCCTCTCCGCGCAGGCCGCGACCGAGGTCCCTACCGATGTGGTCCACCTCACGCTGGCTGCCGAACAGGAGGGCGCCGAGCCGTTAGCCATTTCGTCGGCACTGTCGGCACGCACGCAGGCCGTGCTGGCGCAGGCCAAGCGCACCGCAGGCGTGGAGGCCCAGTCGGGTGGCTTCACGATCCATCCGAACACCGATCGCAACGGGCGCATCAGCACGTGGCGCGGCCGCTCGGAAATCGTCCTGCAGTCGAAGGATTTTGCCGCCGTGTCCAAGCTGGCGGGTGAACTGGCCAACCAGATGCAGGTGCAAAACGTCGCGTTCTCGCTGTCCCGCGAGGCCCGCCAGGCGGCGGAGACGAAACTGGCCGACCAGGCCGTCGCCGCATTCCGCGACAAGGCGCAGGCCACGACCAGGCTGTTCGGCTATGGCAGCTATTCGATCCGGGAAGTGTCAGTGAACGAATCCGGCGGCATGGTGCCCCCGATGCCGCGCATGTATGCGGCCAAGGCGATGTCCGCCGATGCCGGCGCGCCGATTCCGGTGGAAGGCGGCAAGACCCAGGTGACCGTATCGGTCAATGGGTCGGTTCAGATGCTGAAGTAAGAAGTCGGCGCGCAGACGCGCGCCTTCCGCGAGCCACAACACTCCTCGCTCAGCCGTCATGGCGACCATCGTTGTCATGACGCGCATCCCCGTCCGGCTATCCACGGCCTCTGGCAGTGGAGCCGGCGCGTCCTCTCACCCGCCCCTTGCGGGTACCCCTCGTCGACCCATCCCGACTCTCCATCGGTGCTCGACATCCCCATTGCTCATTGCCCGCACCCCAGCCTGATTACGCGCTTTGTAGAAGCCACGATGCCAACCTGGCAGGTATAAGTGGCCTATGCAAAACAGGACATTCGGCCACCTTGCGACGGCATCCACACGCTTACGGACCCATGCCACCAGCGGTTGCTTGCGCTCATCCGAGGAAATCGTCAGTCATGCTTCGCGTCTCGTCTCAAAGCCCCGTATCCCCTACGGCTCCCCACGCGCGCTGGGCTACTGATATCCGGACGGGGGAAGCCCAACACCTTCGATATCTCGATGCATTGCTGCATGGGGAACCCGTCAGCCGCCGGCTGGAGAATAGTCAGCTTGCCCGCGCCGAGCTCCTGACTGTCTATATGCCGGACTATATCGACAGCCAGACCACGCTCGATCTGGACGACCAGATTGAAATGTTCAACAACGCATCGGCATTCCGGCGATGTCTGTTTGTTGACTGGTATGCCATCAGCGACTACGGCGAAGCCGGATATGTCGGCATCAACCGACTGCTGAGAGACTACCCGGAAGGCACTTTCGATAACGCCGTAGTCGTGCAGCTGACCCGGGCCTTGATGCACCAGATCATGGTGGAAAAAGCGAACAACACCCACCACTGCGACGAAATGCTCTACCGGGGCGAAATCAGGAAACTGGCCGACATGCTGGAGATCGAGGAAGGAACGAATATCACCTTTCACGCCTTTACCAGTGCATCCGGAAGCGATCACGTGGCGCATTCGTTCCGTGCCGAGCTGGAATACCTCAAGCCTGACGAAATCAACGTTCTCTATGAAATAGAGCGCACGACCGTTCTTGCTGGACCCAACATTACCGACTTGCTACGCGACGGTGAGGAGGAAGTCGTGTTCCTGCCATTCTCCCGCTTCACCGTCACCGATGTCGCGTACTCGGAAGCGACCCGATCCATGACGATAGGGCTCAGGACTTGCGACGTGGATATGCATGAGTGGGACCAGCAGCTGGCCTCTCTTTTCTGAGCAGGTTTCGGAGGTCTTTTCAATGCACCCCGCAGCGAACCCCATGCGCCTGCATGGCATTCGCTGCGGGCTATGTGGCAACAGCATTTACAGCGTCGCGAAGTGCTGGCGCAGCACGTTCTTCTGCACCTTGCCCATCGTGTTGCGCGGCAGCTCATCCACCACGTGCACGCGCTTGGGCACCTTGAAGTTGGCGATGCGCCCCTTCAGCGAGCCGATCATGCCGGCCTCGTCGATCTCGGCGCCGGGCTTGCGCACCACCACCGCCACCACCGCCTCGCCGAAATCCGCATGCGGTACGCCGATCACGGCGGACTCCGCCACCCCCGGCATTTCGTCGATGAAGCTCTCGATCTCCTTCGGGTACACGTTGTAGCCGCCAGAGATGATCAGGTCCTTGCTGCGGCCGACGATCGTCAGGTACGTGTCAGGCACTGCGCGCTCGCCAACCTGGCTGACGATGGCGCCGCCAAACCGGCCCACGTCGCCGGTCTTGAACCAGCCATCGGCCGTGAATTCCTCGGCCGTTTTCTCCGGCATGCGCCAGTAGCCCTTGAACACATTCGGGCCCTTGACCTCCACGTTGCCGATGACGCCCGGCGCGCAGGCATGGCCCTCGCCGTCCACCACGCGCACCGAAACGCCCGGCAGCGGCATGCCCACCGTCCCGCCGATGCGTTCGCCCAGCGCCGGCTCGTACGGATTCGACACCAGCATCACTGTCTCGCTCATCCCGTAGCGTTCCAGGATCGTATGGCCGGAGCGCTCACGGAATGCGTCGAACGTCTCCAGCAGCAGCGGCGCGGAACCCGACACGAACAGCCGCATGTTCCGGCAGGTCTCCTTGTCGAAGCGCGGCTCCTGCAGCATGCGCACGTAGTACGTGGGCACGCCCATCATGACCGTGACACGCGGCAGGAACTTGAGGATCTGCGCCATGTCGAGCCGGGGTGCCCAGATCATCTTGGCGCCGGCCAGCAGCGCGCCGTGGGAGGCGACGAACAGGCCGTGCACGTGGAAGATCGGCAGCATGTGCAGCAGCACGTCGTCGCTGCGCCAGCCCCAGTACGCGTGCAGCGTCTGCGCGTTCGATGCCAGGTTGTGGTGCGAGAGCATCGCACCCTTGCTGCGCCCCGTGGTTCCGGAGGTATAGAGGATGGCCGCGAGATCGTCCGCCGCCATGTCGACGGTGCGGAACGTGTCAGGCTGCGCGGCGGCACGCTGCAGCAGCGATCCGGTGCGGTTCTCGTCCAGCGTGAACACGTGGGCGGTGCCGTGGCGGAAGGCCACCTTCGACACCCAGCCAAAATTGTTGCTGCTGCACACCACCACGGCCGGCTCGGCATTGCCGACGAAGTAGTCGATCTCCGCCTCCTGGTACGCCGTGTTCAGCGGCAGGTACACGTAGCCGGCACGGAGCGTGGCCAGGTACAGGAAAAGCGCCTCGGGCGACTTTTCCACCTGCACCGCCACGCGCGCGCCAGCGGGCAGCTTCAGCGCGGTCAGCAGGTTGGCCAGCTTGGCCGTGGCACGGTCCAGGTCGTCCCAGGTGTAGTACAGGCCGTCATGGGTTTCGATGCAGCATGCGGTGCGGTCGTCCGGGAAACGGGATTCGAACAGGGCGAACAGATTGGCGTTCATGGTACGGATCGATGAAATGAAGATGCCGGGATTGCTGGCGGCGCCGGGCGTCGGTTTGCCCGGCCGGCCGCCATCTTACTCCCCGGTGAAATCGGGCGGCCGGTGCGCCAGGAAGGCGGCCACCCCCTCGGCGTGATCGCGGCTGCCGGCGTAGGCAAAGTGCGCGTCAAGCTCGGCCTGCGTGAGCGGTGCGGGGTCGGGCGACAGGCGGCGAATCGTCGCCTTGTTGATGCGGGCCGCGAGCGGCGCGCCAGCGCAGAGCCGTTGCACGGTGGCGGCCACTTCGTCATGCAAGGCAGCCTCCGGCACCACCCGGGTCAGCAGGCCCTTGCGCTCGGCCTCGGCGGCATCGAACACACGGCCTTCCAGCAGGATTTCCAGCGTCACGGCCCGGCCAGCCAGGGCCAGCAGGCCGCGCAATTCGCCGGGTGCCATCGGAAAGCCAAGCCGGTTGATCGGCACGCCAAAGCGGCTGCCGGCTGCAGCGATGCGCAGGTCGCAGTGGCAGGCGATCTCCAGCCCGCCGCCGACGCAGACGCCTTCGATCATCGCCAGCGTGGGATGCGGGCAATTCGCGATGGCCGCCAGCGCGGGCGCGATGATATCCATGTGGTAGCGGCGCAGCGACGCCTCGTCGCCCCGCACCACCGGAAACTCGGCGATGTCGGCGCCAGCGGCAAAGTTGCCGTCAGTCCCGCGCACCACCACGCAGCGCAGCGCACGATCCGCCGCCAGTCCCGCGAATCCGGCGGTCAGCGCCTGCCACATCTCGGCCGAAATCGCGTTGAGCTTGCCGGGATGCGACAGCGTGACCGTGGCCACGGCCCCGTCGCGCGCGAACGTGACAGTGCCGCTCATCAGTCGATCTTGGCGCCCGAGCGCTGCACCACGTCCGCCCAGCGCTTGATTTCGGCGTGCTGGAACTGCGCGAACTGGTCCGGCGTGAAGGCCGGCGTATCCGAACCGTTCTGCAGCCAGATCTGCTTCATCTCGGGACTGTTCAGCGCCTTGGTGGTCTCGGCGTAGAGCTTGTCGACGACTTCCTTCGGCGTGCCCTTCGGCGCCCACAGCGCGTACCACGTGGACACCTCGTAGTTGGGCACCCCTGCCTCCGCCGCCGTCGGCACGTTGGGGAATGCCGCCGATCGCGTCTTGGAGGCCACCGCCAATGCCTTGATGCGGTTCGCGCGAATGTGCTGCGCCGAAGAACCCAGGCCGTCGAACATCATGTCCACCTGCCCGGCGATCAGGTCGGACAGCGCCGGGCCCGCGCCCTTGTAGGGAATGTGGGTGATGAAGGTCTGCGTCTGCAGCTTGAACAGTTCGCCCGCCAGATGATGCGCGGACCCGTTGCCGGCCGAGCCGTAGTTCAGCTTGCCGGGATTCGCCTTGACCAGCGCGATCAGTTCCTTCAGCGTGTTGGCCTGCACCTTGGCCGGGTTGACCACGATCACCTGCGGCGGCTGGGCAATCACGGTGATGGGAACGAAGTCCTTCTCGATGTCGTAGTCGAGCTTCTTGTAGAACGACGGGGCAATCGCGTGGTGCGCGCCGCCGATGAAGATGGTGTAGCCATCGGGGGCCGCCTTGGCGGCCAGGCTCGCGCCGAGCGTGCCGCCCGCGCCGCCTCGGTTGTCGATCACGAACTGCTTGCCGAGCTGCTTGGAAAGCTGTGCCGTCAGCGGACGCGCAAACGCGTCCGTGCCGCCGCCGGCGGGGAATGGCACGATCACGGTGACCGGCTTGCTCGGCCAGGTATCGGCCTGCGCGGCCGGTGCGTACAACGACCCCGCGGCACCGGCTGCCACACCGGCGACCACCCCACACACGCGCGCAAACGCGGTCAGATTGAACTGACGACGATTCATGTACTGTCTCCTCTCTCTACTTGCTGCGGAAAGTCAATCGAAGTACTGCAAACCACCCGACAAAAGTAAAACCCTGCCTGGCGTTATCCGTGCCCGACCCACGGGTCACAGCAGCTTTGCCACCGCTCTGCTGACGCGGGGATTGCCATCGCCAAGGCGTGCCAGATTGTCATCCAGCGCTTCTGGCTCGTAAAGATAATTCACCATCATCCCGCAGGACTGGGCGCGGCCTTTTTTCGACAGATCCGCACCCCAGTTCAGCCGCTCCACGCAGGCGCCATTGCCCAGGTGAAAACGCGCCACCGGGTCGGCCGGCTGGCCCTTTCCGCCCGCGCGCACCAGATAGTGCGCAGCCAGCGTCAGCGCGGTATCGCGCACCACCGGTTCCTCCGCATCGGCCGGCAGCGCGGCCAGCCATGCGGCGCCATCCGCCGGCGCGGCGCCGAGGCGGTCCGCCCAGCGCGACAGCCGCTTGTCACCCAGCACGCGTGCAATCGCTTCGCCATCCTGCTTGCGGAGCCAGTCGGCAAACCCCGGGATCGGTGACAGCGTGGCGAATTGCTTGAGCTTCGGAAACTCGCGCTGGAGCTCTTCAATGACACGCTTCAAGAGGAAATTGCCGAAGCTGACGCCGCGCAGGCCGGCCTGCGTATTGGAGATGGAATAGAAGATGGCCCACTTCACGCGACGCAGGTCTTCCAGCGGCGCGGCTTCGTCGAGCAGCGCATGGACGTTGGCGGCCATCTCGGGAACGAAGGCCACCTCCACGAAGATCAGCGGCTCGCGCGGAATGCGCGGGTGGAAGAATGCGTAGCAGCGGCGATCGGAATCGAGCCGGTTGCGCAGGTCGGTCCACGACGAGATTTCGTGCACGGCCTCGTAGCGAATCAGCTTTTCCAGCAACGATGCCGGCGAATCCCACGTGATCGGCTGCAACTCCAGCAGGCCGACGTCGAACCAGTTGGAGAACAGCGCTTCCAGGTCTTCGTCGAGCACGCGCAGGCCCGGCACGCGCTTGTGCCAGCGCAACATGTCCGCGCGCAACTGGATCAGGAAATGCAGCCCGCAGGCGCTGTTGCCACGCTGGCCGTGCAGCGCGGCGAGCCGCTTGAAGAATCGGATGCGTGCATTGGACAACGCTTGCGATAGCCCGGTCGCCGTGGCCGGCTGCGCTCCGGCCGCATCGCTGCCGGCAGCAACTTCCGCCAGCACGGCGAGCATGGCCTGGCGCACCGGTTCGCCCGCCGCCTCGTATTCGGCCTGCCAGCTTTGCGCGGCGGCGTTGGCGGCACCATCGGTCAGGCGTGCATCGAAACACTGGCGCAACTGTTCGCGCTGGCGCTTGATCGCGCGTGTGGAGAGCGTCTCAGGCGTGCTCGCCTTCGCGGGCTTGCTGGCGTTCGCATCGGCTTCGCCCTTGCGGCTCCACCAGCGTCCAAAGCGGGAGAGCAGTGTATCGCCGGCGGGCTCGGTGGCCTCCAGCGGGGCGCTGACTTTCTGTTCGACGGGATCGAGGGCGCTCATGGGATGTCCTGCGGTCAACGAGTTAAGCGAGGGATGCAAGCAAAGCGATTCAGGCGGATCCGCGGATGCGACGGGTGCGGCAAACCGGCCATCGAGACATGACGGACACGGGGATCAATGGGGCTGGCTCAACCCTCCCCCGCCAGCCGCAGGCGGCTACGGATAGTGGGTGCGTCGTGTACCGCCGCCGGCACCGGCACTGGCGCGGGGTCCGCCTGATCCAGCGCACGCAACGCGCCGCGCTGGCGCAGCACGTGGGTCTTCATCGACACCTCGGCACCTTCCGGGTCATGCGCCTTGAGCGCGGAAAACACCGACATGTGTTCCGCGCACGATTCATGGATGCGTCCCTGGAGCTTCAGGCTCTTGTGCCGCGACAAGCGCAGCACCTTGCGCAGATCACTGACCACGCCGGACAACCAGCGGTTGCCCGCCAGTCGCTGGATCGCCTCGTGAATCTGGTAATTGGTTTCGTAGTAGGCATCGATGTCGCCCGCTTGCGCATAGCGCGCCAGTTCGGCATGCAGCCCTTCCAGCGCGTCCAGATCGGCCTGGGTGACATTGCGGGCAGCCTCATAGGCGCAGCGTCCTTCCAGAAGCGCCATCAGCGGAAATATCTCGTCGAGGTCCTGCTCGGTGAGCGCGTTGACAAAGCAGCCACGCCGGGGCTCCAGCCGCACGAGACCTTCCGCCGCGAGGACCTTGAGCGCCTCGCGCAACGGGGTACGCGATATGCCAAGCGAGGTAGCCAGCGCCACTTCATCGATCCAGGCACCCGGCATCAGCGAGCGGTCATCGATCATGGCCCGCAGCCGGTCCGCCACTTCCAGGTACAACGCCTGCTGGACAATACGCATGAGGGCTCTCCAGACCGGAAGCACTGCGGCCAGGCGGCGATTACGCCGCAATAATTCATAATTATGGAGAACGGTGTCGCCGGATCAAGTGCTTTCGATGCTGCAAAGCGGCAATTGGCGACAAACCTGTGGCGCGCGGGCATCGATCGATGCGCGAACGCAGCGCTTGCCGTGGCAGAAATGATACGAAGGGAATCAACGAGGTGCGGCGGACGGTCCCCTGCCTCCCTGCAGAAGACCGTCCGCGCCTGAAAGAACCGCCATCAGACGTCTCATCGTCGGCCGGCAAGACCGGTCGCACGTGGGTCAGAGTTGACATGCCGGGCACTGGCCCCGCGCCCACCCCCTGTCAAAAGCGTCCGGCTGGCGGACGCGGGATTTCCCGCTGGCTATCTCTTTTCCGTTATCGGTAGCGCCCCATGCATCGCCCGTGCATGTCCTGCCCCCGGCGCTCCCGCTGGCTGGCTTTGCCTGGCCCGCCTGTTCTTGTAACAGACTTAAAAGCGAGGACCGTGCCAGACCCGGCAAGTCATTGATTCCATTAAGGGGGATGATCCGAGACTTGTTACAAGATGGCAGCGATGTAACAGGATGTTTCTCCGTCGTTACGACCTCGGCTACGCTACCGATCGCAGCGAATGCCGTCCATGCCCGGTCCAGGGCCCGCTTTGTGATTCTTTGCCGCCACAGCGATGCGACAATGTGTGGCGCGAAGCACTAACGCGCCGCTCCAAACGGTTGCAAAAACGAAACAAGGGCAAGCCATGCCCGAATCAGGGAGAGGTCAATCATGCAATGGGATTCGCACAACGGCGTCACCATGGGCGGCGGCACACCCGTGGAGGACATTCCGCAGCGTTCGCTTCAGCTGTCCTTCACCGGATCAGGCTCCGAGTTCTTCCGGATCTGGATCGTCAACACGCTGCTGTCGATCGTGACGCTGGGCATTTACTCGGCGTGGGCAAAGGTCCGCACGCTGCAGTACTTCTACCGCAATACAAGCCTGGACGGCGCCACGTTCGACTATCACGGCCGCCCGATGGCGATTCTCAAGGGCCGCGCCATTGTCTTCGTGCTGGCCGGGCTATTCCAGTTCAGCGGCATCGTGTCGCCGCTGCTGACGCTCGCGCTGGTCCTGGTATTCGCGGGTGTGTTCCCGTTCCTGCTGTTGCGCTCGCTGCGTTTCCGCATGGCCAATTCGAGCTATCGCGGCCTGCGGTTCGCCTTCGCCGGCAACGATGCGGAGGCCTACAAGGTCTTTCTGCTCTGGCCCATCCTGACGGCCCTGTCGCTGTATGCCCTGGCCCCGCTGGCGCATCAGCGCTTCAAGCGCTATCAGCACAACAACACCCGTTTCGGCACCGCACCGTTTGCCTTTGACGCCACCGCCGGCGACTTCTATGGCACGTATCTGCGCACGGGAATGGTGATGGCCGCGTTCATGCTGGCGTCCGCCGTTGCAGGCGTCGCGCTTGGCGCTGCGGCCGGCCAGCCCGGGACGGTCGTGGCGGTGATCCTCGGCATGATGACGATCGGCACCTCGCTCGGCTTCCTGATGATTCGCCCGTACTTCACCGCACGCCTGCAGAACCTGGTCTGGAACCACACCACGCTGGCCCCGCACCGCTTCCGCAGCGAGGTCCGTGCGCGCCGCCTGCTCTTCATCTCGCTGACCAACCTGATTGGCATCGTGCTGACGCTCGGCCTGTTCCTGCCGTTCGCGCGTGTCCGGGCCACGCGCTATCGCGTGGAGTCGATGACGATGCTGGCGGCTGGCCCGCTCGACGCCTTTGTCGCCGGAGAAGCCGAACAGGTCGGCGCGCTCGGCGATGCGGCGGTCGACTGGTACGACATCGACATCGCTCTCTGAGCGTCAACGAAGGATCGCCATGGTCGCCGCCCAGTATTTCGACACGCGCTCTTCGCGCGCCCACCCGGTGGTGCTGATCGTGACCGGCGGCCAGGCCATCCTCCATGACGCCGATGGCGAAGAGTTGCGGCGCACGCCGCTGGCCTCGCTGCGCGTCTCCGAACGCAACAAGCGCGCGCCGCGGCTGGTGACGTTCGACGATGGCGCGTACTGTGAGATTGCCGACCACGCCACCTTCGAGGCCATGCTGGCGGCGACCGGCCATCGCGAAGGCTGGGTGTCCCGCGCGCAGAACAGCTGGCGGCTGGCGGGTGCGTCCGCACTCGGGCTGGTCGTCGTCATCGTCCTTTCCTACGACTACCTGCTGCCCTGGACGGCGTCGTGGCTGGCCGATGCGGTGCCGGCTTCGATCGAGGCGCAACTGGGCCGCGCCACGCTCGACAGTCTGGATCATGGCCTCGTCGCGCCCACCGCGCTGCCTGCCGCCGAGCAGCAGCGCATCCGCGAAGGTTTTGCCGCGCTGCGCCGTCCGGACGATCCCGGCCATGACTATCAGATCCTCTTTCGCAAAGGCGGGCGGATCGGCCCCAATGCCCTGGCACTCCCCGGCGGCACGATCGTCGTGACCGACGAACTCGTGCGGCTGATCGGCACGGATACGGGAATGCTGGGCGTGCTCGCCCACGAGGCCGGCCACGTGGCGCAGCGCCACGGCCTGCAGCAGGTCATCCAGGGTTCGGCCGTGGGTGCGCTGGCGGCCTACATGTTTGGCGATTTCTCATCGATGCTGGCCACGGTCCCCGCCGCGCTGCTGACGATGCGCTACTCGCGCGATCACGAGCGCGAGGCCGACGCCTACGCGGTCGACGTGATGCGGCAGAACCGGTTGCCGATATCGGCATTTGCCGATGTGTTGCAGAAGCTGGAAGACGCGCACGAACGGCGCGCCGGAAATGGCAAGGAAAATCAGCGGGCCGGACGGGACCAGAAGGAGACGGAGGGGGACGACGCCTCCGGCTTCTTCTCGACCCACCCGCTCACGCGCGAGCGGATCGACGCCATACGCAACGCCGGCCAGTAGGCGATCACGCTCAATGGGCCGGCGAGGACATCAGCGCGCGGCCCCTGCGGCTGCGCCTGCCTGACGGCGATAGGCCCACACCATCAACAGCACGCCGATCAGGATCATCGGCAGGCTGAGCCACTGCCCCATCGAGAAGTTCAGCGCCAGCAGCCCGAGGAACGTGTCAGGCTCGCGCGCGAACTCGGCCAGGAAGCGGAAACCACCGTAGCCGATCAGGAACGCCCCCGACACGGCACCCATCGGCCGCGGCTTGCGGGCGAACAGCCACAGGATGATGAACAGCGCGACGCCTTCCCCCGCGAACTGGTAGAGCTGCGACGGGTGGCGGGGAATGTTGTCGCCAGCCTGCGGGAAGATCATCCCCCACGGGAGGTCGGTCGGGCGGCCCCAGAGTTCGCCGTTGATGAAGTTGCCGATCCGTCCCGCGGCCAGGCCGCACGGAATCATTGGCGCGATGAAATCGGTGACTTCCATCCAATGCCGGCGCCGCACCTTGGAGAACACCCACATCGCGACGAGCACGCCGAGGAAGCCGCCATGGAATGCCATGCCGCCTTCCCAGACCTTGAAGATCTCCAGCGGATGCGTGAGGTAGTAGCTCGGCTTGTAGAACAGCACATAGCCAAGCCGGCCGCCCAGGATGACCCCGAGCACACCGTAGAACAGCATGTCGTCCAGGTCCCGCGTGACCCAGCCGCGCGCCGCGATATGCGGCTGGCGGATGCGCAGGCGGCCGAACCACAGGAACATGATGAAGCCGGCCAGGTACATGAGGCCGTACCAGCGGATGGCCAGCGGCCCCAGATGGATGGCGACCGGGTCGAATTGCGGATGAACGAGCATGGCTGTCGTGAAAGTGGCTGGATGTTGTGGTTGGCGGCGCGGACGGTCCGGCTATGACGTTATGCCAGCATCGTGCGTCAACCCGATGGCGGTGGCGAGCCCCGTGGCAATGTCGATGAAGGACCTCAGCACGGGTGCCACGCCGGCCGCGCCTTCGCGCCAGACCAGCCCCGTTTCGATCTCCGGCCCGGCATCGCGCAGCGCCAGGTAGGACACCCCCGTCCGCCGCAGATTGCACAGCGACGCGGGCACCAGTGCCACGCCCATGCCAGCCGAGACCAGGCTGACGATCGTCTGCATCTGGATCGCCTCCTGGGCAATCACGGGCACCAGGCCGTCGCGCGCGTAGTAGCCCGTAATGATGTCATAAAACGCCGGCGCACTTCGCCGCGGGAAGATGATCAGCGGCTCGTGCGCGGCCTCGCGCAGGGACACGGCCTGCAGCGTCGTTGCGTCCGCGTCGCGCCCGGCGGGCCGCCAGCCGTCGGGCACGGCCAGCACCAGAGGCTCGCGCACCAGTGGCAGGTAGGAGAGCCCGTGCGGCATCGTCGGCAATTGCGGGCGAATGACCAGGCCCGCGTCGATGGTTCCATCGATCAGCGCCTCCAGCTGGACATCGCTCGTGGCTTCGCGCAATTGCAGCTGGACCTCCGGGTGACGTGCGCGGAAATGCCGCAGCAGTTCGGGCAGGATCCCGTAGTCGGCAGTGCTGACGAACGCCAGCGCCAGCGACCCGATTTCCCCCCGGGCCAGCCGCTGGGCGAGTCCTGGCAACGCGGCGGCATCGGCCAGTACGCGGCGCACCTCGGGCAGCCACTGCTGGCCGGCTGGCGTGAGCATCACGGAGCGCCGCGTGCGGGCGAACAGCTGGACGCCGATTTCCTCCTCCAGCGCCTGGATCTGCTGCGACAGCGGTGGCTGTGTCATGGCCAGCCGGCGCGCGGCGCGGCCGAAATGCAACTCCTCCGCCACCGTGACGAAGTACCGCAGCTGACGCAAGTCCACACGGGCTCCTGATATGTTTTTCGACTCAATGAAGGTCAAATAATATATTTGACACCACAAAACGCAAGCGGCATTCTCTTGCCCACAACACGGCGGGCGCGCGCCTCGACTGGCCGCTGCGCCCCGGAATCCCCCCGGAGAGACCCCATCATGGCTTTCAACAAACGTTCCAAAAACATCACACAGGGCGTCGCGCGCTCCCCCAACCGGTCGATGTACTACGCGCTCGGCTATGAGAAGGAAGACTTCGACAAGCCGATGGTCGGCATCGCCAACGGCCATTCCACGATCACCCCCTGCAACGCCGGCCTGCAACGCCTGGCCGACGCCGCCGTGGACGCCGTGAAGACCTCCGGCGCCAACCCGCAGATCTTCGGCACGCCGACGATTTCGGACGGCATGTCGATGGGCACCGAGGGCATGAAGTACTCGCTGATCTCGCGCGAGGTGATCGCCGACTGCATCGAGACCGCGGCCCAGGGCCAGTGGATGGACGGCGTGGTCGTCATCGGCGGCTGCGACAAGAACATGCCAGGCGGCATGATCGCGCTGGCCCGCACCAACGTGCCGGGCATCTACGTGTACGGCGGCACCATCAAGCCGGGCAAGTGGAAGGGCCAGGACCTGACCATCGTGTCGTCGTTCGAGGCCGTGGGCGAATTCACCGCCGGCCGCATGACCCAGGAAGACTTCGAAGGCGTGGAAAAGAACGCCTGCCCGTCCACGGGTTCGTGCGGCGGCATGTACACCGCCAACACGATGAGCTCGTCGTTCGAGGCGCTGGGCATGTCGCTGCTGTACTCGTCGACGATGGCCAATCCGGACCAGGAAAAGGTCGACAGCGCCGCCGAGTCCGCCCGCGTGCTGGTCGAAGCCATCAAGAAGGACATCAAGCCGCGCGACATCATCACCCGCAAGTCGATCGAGAACGCCGTGACGCTGATCATGGCGACCGGCGGCTCGACCAACGCCGTGCTGCACTACCTGGCCATCGCCCATTCGGCTGAAGTGGAATGGACCATCGACGATTTCGAGCGCATCCGTCTGCGCGTGCCGGTGATCTGCAACCTGAAGCCGTCGGGCCAGTACGTGGCCACCGACCTGCACCGCGCGGGCGGCATCCCGCAAGTGATGAAGATCCTGCTGCGCGCCGGCCTGCTGCATGGCGACTGCCTCACCATCACCGGCCGCACGCTGGCCGAGGAACTGGAACACGTGCCCGACCAGCCCCGCGCTGACCAGGACGTGATCCTGCCGATCGACAAGGCTCTCTACGCCAAGGGTCACCTGGCCATCCTGAAGGGCAACCTGGCCGAGGAAGGCGCGGTGGCCAAGATCACCGGCCTGAAGAACCCGGTCATCACCGGCCCGGCCCGCGTGTTCGAGGACGAGCAGAGCGCGATGGATGCGATCCTGGCCGACAAGATCCAGGCCGGCGACATCCTGGTGCTGCGTTACCTGGGGCCGAAGGGTGGCCCGGGCATGCCGGAAATGCTGGCGCCGACGTCGGCCATCATCGGCAAGGGCCTGGGCGAATCCGTGGGCTTCATCACCGACGGCCGCTTCTCGGGCGGCACCTGGGGCATGGTGGTTGGCCACGTGGCGCCGGAAGCGTTCGTGGGCGGCACGATCGCACTGGTGAAGGAAGGCGATTCCATCACCATCGACGCACACAAGCTGCTGTTGCAACTGAACGTGCCGGACGAGGAACTGGCCAAGCGCCGCACGGCCTGGAAGCAGCCGGCACCGCGCTACACGCGTGGCGTGCTGGCAAAGTTCTCGAAGCTGGCATCGACGGCCAGCAAGGGCGCCGTGACGGACTGATGCCGGACTGATCGTCCGACTGATTGCCGGAAGCGCTGAAAACAAGAAAGGCCTGCGAAGCGATTTCGCAGGCCTTTTTTCGTGGCGTCGTACGGACAAGGCACTCAGGCCTCAGGGCCGGGCCCCCTTCAGAGCCCGCCCGGATCCCGCTCGATCTCTTCCAGCGTGGCGTCCAGCCACTCCACCAGCCGCGCCTCCAGCGCCTGCGTCAGTTCGGTGGCAAGTTGCGCCGTCAGCGGTGCCAGGCGCGATTGCAGCGTGGCCTCCGTGTGGGCTTCGACCACCTGCGGCCATTCGGTGCGGAACCGCATCATCACGCGCGTCAGCAATTCCGTGCGCACCGCGCGCAGGTCATCTTCGCCCGGCAGGAAGGGCGCCGGGTCAATGATCGCGGCATGCGCCTCGGGCGCGGCGGCGTCCTCGATCGGCGCCAATTCCGTGTCTCCCACCGCCGTCACCAGGCCCGACTCGGGCATGTCGGCGGTATCGATAACCGTCGCCTGCTGCCGGTGCGCCGGGTGCGATGCGGTTTGAGGGGTCGAAGCTGGCGCCACGGCGGGCGCCTCGAATACGGCATCGGGCAGCTCGATGACTTCCGTGAGCAGCGGCACGCTGTCGTTCGGGCCCAGCCGCGGAATCACCCGCGAGGTCGTGCGTTCGCTCATGCGGACTCTCCTTTGGCGGACTGGCCAATGTCATGGTGCGTGAGCGGATATCCCCGCTCACGATAGAAACGATAACGCTCGCGCCCGGCATCGCGGGCCTCCGCGCTGATGCCGACCACCTCGATCAGGCGCTCGAAGCTGGCGAACTGCGCGGGCGCCTGCTCCGCCAGGTTCACCAGCAACTGGTGATGCGGTACGCCATCGAGCGTGGCGGCCAGGATGATCGGCGTCACGGCCGCGTGCGGACTGTCCAGCCCGCAGTGCGGCAGGAAGTCCAGCGGCGAAAACGACCACAGCCGCGCGTCCAGTTGCGACAGCTGCTGCGGCGTACCGTGCACGACCACCTTCTGGCCGGCGCCATACGCCTTGCGGACCAGCCGGCAGACATAGGCCAGCGTGTCCGGCACGTTGCTGTGGAAGTCGATGCGAGTCATCCCGGCTACCTGCTCTATGGCGATGTTAAGACGCGCGGTCCATCAGGAACTGCGTCAGCAGCGGCACCGGCCGGCCCGTGGCACCCTTGGCCGCGCCGCTCTTCCAGGCCGTCCCGGCGATATCCAGGTGCGCCCAGTCATACTTTTCCGTGTAGCGCGACAGGAAACAAGCCGCCGTGACGCTGCCGGCCGGGCGGCCGCCGATGTTGGCCATGTCGGCGAAGTTGGACTTGAGCTGGTCCTGATAGTCGTCGTCCAGCGGCAGGCGCCAGGCCGTATCCATCGCCTTGCGGCCGGCGTCGAGCAGCTGGTCGGCCAGCACGTCGCTGCGCGCGAACAGGCCGCTGTTCACATGGCCCAGGGCGATGATGCACGCGCCGGTCAGGGTGGCCACGTCGACCACGGCGGCAGGCTTGAAGCGCTCCACGTAGGTCAGCGCGTCGCACAGGATCAGGCGGCCTTCGGCATCCGTGTTGAGGATTTCGATGGTCTGCCCGGACATGCTGGTGACCACGTCGCCCGGCTTCGTGGCGATGCCGCTCGGCATGTTCTCGCAGGTCGGCACCACGGCGACGACATTCAGCTTCAGGCCCATTTCGGCCACCGCCTGGATCGTGCCCAGCACGGACGCCGCGCCGCACATGTCGTACTTCATCTCGTCCATGCCCTCGCCCGGCTTGAGCGAGATGCCGCCGGTATCGAAGGTGATGCCCTTGCCCACCAGCACCACCGGCGCCTGCTTGGCGCTGGCGCCGTCATAGCGCAGGACGATGAATTGCGGCGGCTCCACGCTGCCCTTGGTCACGGCCAGGAAGGCGCCCATGTTCAGCGCCTCGATCTGCTTGCGGCCCAGGATCTCGGCCTTGAGCTTGTGCCGCTTGGCGATGCCGCGGGCGGTATTGGCCAGGTAGGTCGGCGTGCAGATGTTGGACGGCAGGTTGCCCAGGTCGCGCGTGAGTTCCATGCCGTTGGCGATGGCGGTGCCGCGCACCACGGCCTGCGTGGCCGCCTTGGCGTTGTCGGCATCCACGGCCAGCACGATCTTGCGCAGCGACGGCTTGTCGTTGGCGGCGGCGCCCTTCGGCGCACGCTTGAGCTCGGGATGGCGCTCCAGCAGGCGGTAGCCGGCGTCGCGCACGAGCGTGATCGTGGTGATCACGGCCCAGGCCACGTCGCGCTGCTGCGGCGGCTGCTGGGCCAGGCACCAGAGCGCGGAAGTGGCGCGCGTGCCGGACAGCGCACGCATGGCGGTGCGCACGGCCTCGGCAAAGGCCTTGTCGGAAAACTCGGCTTCCTTGCCCAGTCCTACCAGCAGGACACGGGCGGCACCGATGCCCGACACCTCGGGCAGCATCACCTGGGTGCCGCGCTTGCCTTCAAAGTCGCCCTGCTTGACCAGACGGCCCACCAGCCCCTTGGCGGCAACGTCCAGCGCCTTGGCCACGCCGGCCAGATTCTGGCCTTCGAACAGCCCAACCACCAGGCAGTCGGTCTTCGTGGCCAGGAAACCATTTTGGCCGGCTTTGCTCCAATCCAGGGCTTTTGTGCTAAATTCCATCGCGCTTCCTTCCAGGGGCTCGTCGAAAAGAAAGCCCCCATTATCCGCGATTTTCATCCGCGATCCGCCGCCGCCGATCCGCCAAGCTGACAGCCCGCGGTCCTGCCAGTCCCTCGGCCCCCGGTACATCGCCCGCTCCGGCCGGCAGCCGGAAGCGATTCCGCATGATCTTTCAACAAGCCCTGCGACGTGAGCTCGCCTACACCGCCGGTGCGGTGTTCCTGGTGATGCTGACCTTCATGCTCACGTCGCTTGTGATCCGCATCCTCGGGATGGCCGCCAATGGCAAGGCCAGTCCCAACGACGTGCTGATGCTCATCGGCCTGGCGACCATCGGCTACCTGTCGATCCTGCTGTCCGCCACGCTGTTCATTTCCACGCTCATCGTCCTGACCCGCTGGTACAAGGATTCGGAGATGGTGGTGTGGTTCTCGGCCGGGATTTCGCTGCGCGATTTCGTCAAGCCCGTGCTCCAGTTCGCCGCGCCATTCTTCGTCATGGCCCTGCTGCTGGGCATGTTCGCGTGGCCCTGGGCCAACCAGCAAAGTTCTCTGTTCCGTGACCGGTTCCAGCAGCGCGGCGTGCTGTCGATGATCGCCTCGGGCCGCTTTATCGAGCCGGCCAACGGCAACTACGTGCTGTTCATCGAAGGCATCGACGGCGACATGAAACACGCGCGCAACGTGTTCGTGGCCAATGCAGAGGCCAACAAGATCGGCGTGGCGCTGTCCCACCAGGGCCAGTTCGAAACCATGCCCAACGGAGACCGCCTCGTGGTCATGGAGCACGGCCGCCGCTACGCGGGCACCCCGGGCCAGCTGAACTACCGCATCCTGGAATTCGACCGCTACGCGGTCAAGGTGGACAACAAGCCGCCCGAGACCGAGGCGGACATGCCCGCGAAGAGCCGCTACACGCTCGACCTGATCCGCAACCCGACGCGGGAGAACCTGGGCGAACTGCTCTGGCGTATTTCCCTGCCGATCCTGGCCTTTAATTTTGTGATGATTGCGATCCCGCTGGCGTATGTGAACCCGCGCCTTGGCCGGTACACGCCACTGGTCTTCGCGGTGCTGATCTACCTGACGTACTCCAACATGATCAACCTGTCCCAGGCATGGGTGCGCTCCGGATCGCTCTCGTTCTGGATGGCGCTGTGGCCGATCCACCTGGCCGTCTTCCTGGGGGCGCTCATGCTGTTCCGCTACCGGCAGAACCGCAGCCTGGGTGGCTGGCGCGCCGTCTTCGGCCTTGGCCGCAAGCAGGCGGGAGGCAAGGCATGAGGGTGTTGTACGTCTACGAGCGCTATTTCGCCCGCCTGATCTACGGCGTCTTCTTCTTCATCCTGTTCGCCGTGCTGGCGCTGTTCGTGTTCTTCGACATGCTGAGCGAGCTGGAGAGCGTGCAGGGTCGCTATACCTCGCTGATCGCGTTCTTCCACGTCATGCTGGAAGCCCCCACGCGGATCTACGAGGTCCTGCCGATCGCGGTGCTGATCAGCGCGATCTACGTGTTCTCGCAACTGGCCAGCCAGTCCGAATTCACGATCTTCCGCGTTGCCGGCCTGAATACGCGCCAGGCGCTGTTCTCGTTGTTCAAGCTGGCGATTCCGCTGGCCGTCACGACGTTCATCTTTGGTGAGTTCATCGGCCCGGCGGCCGAGCAATATGCCCAGAAGATCAAGCTGGAGGCCATCGGCGCCACGGTGTCGGCGGGCTTCCGGTCCGGGGTCTGGGTCAAGGATCGCGACAAGGACAACACGCCCGAAGGCGCCGGCAGCGAGGTGACCCGCTTCGTCAACGTGCAGGGCCTGAAGCCCGACCAGAGCATCAACGGCATCACGATCTACGAGTTCGACAAGGACTATCGCCTGCGCGTGATTCGCGTGGCGGAGGAAGGCCGCTACCAGGGCGGCCAGTCCTGGCAACTCAACAACGTCAACGAGACACGCTTCTTCGAACTGCCGCATCAGGAAGGCAGCAATCGTGACGCACTGGCGCCGGATTTCCGCGCGGAACAGGCCAAGTTCCCGAACATGGTCATGCATTCGGAACTGACGCCCCAGATCCTTTCCGTGCTGCTGGTGACGCCGGAGCGCATGTCCACGGTGGACCTGTTCCGCTACATCCGCCATCTGCGCGACAACAAGCAGGACACCCAGCGCTACGAGATCGCGTTCTGGAAAAAGGTGGTCTACCCGCTCACGCTGTTCGTGATGGTGGCGCTGGCCCTGCCGTTCGCCTACCTGCATGCCCGTGCGGGCGCGGTGGGGGTGAAGGTGTTCGGCGGCATCATGCTGGGCCTGTCGTTCCACCTGTCCAACACGCTGTTCTCGCACGTCGGCCTGTTGCATACGTGGCCGCCGATCGTCTCGGCGCTGGTGCCCGGCACGCTATACCTCATGGTGGGGCTGACGGCGTTGCGCTGGGTGGATCGCCACTGAGCCCGGATGACCGCGCCATGACGACACCCACCGCCACACAGGGCCTCGTGCTGTTTGCGCACGGCGCGCGCGATGCCCGCTGGCGCGAGCCGTTCGACCGCCTGCACGCCAAGCTGACCGCCCTGCTGCCCCAATGCGCCGTGCGGCTGGCCTTCCTGGAACTGATGACGCCGGCGCTGCCGGACGCGCTGGCGGAGCTGGCCGGCACGGGCGCGACCGACATCACGGTGGTACCCGTCTTCTTCGGGCAAGGCGGCCACCTGCGCCGCGACCTGCCGGCGCTGATCGACCAGTGCCGCCAGCAGTACCCTGCGCTGCAGATTCGCAGCGCGGCCGCCGTCGGCGAAGCGGAGAGCGTGCTGGATGCCATCGCGGCGTATTGCGCCGGGGCGCTGACGAGCTGAACGCCGGGTCCCGGGCCATCTTGCGAAAGCGCCCTGCCGGGGCAGCGCGGCGCACAAGGGACGCGCAACCGATGCGCAATCGACGACAACCGGCAACGAGCGGCACACCACCGGCAACAACAAAAAAGGCCAGAGTCCTGACTCTGGCCTTCTGCTTTCTGCCTTCCGCTACCCGCCTTCTGCGAAATCCTCAGGCAGCGCGCTCGCCGTGCTCGTGGGGCTCGATGACCTCGGTCGCCCGGGTTCCCAATGCCTCGCCGATCATCAGCAGACTCGGCTGCACCGGGTCCATCCAGTGTGCGGCCTCGCCAGCGGCCATCTGGCGCAGCGTGAACTGCCGGCTGCGCTGCCGGGGCGTGGTGGCGGCTTCCACCACCCAAGCAGGCGTCGAGGCCGGCTTGCCGCGCGCGATCAGCTGCGTCGCGATATTGGCAGCCTGGTCCCGCCCCATGTAGTAGACGATGGTGTCGGCCTTCACGTCGGCTTCCACGTCCACGGCGTCGGCAGCCTTGGCCTGCGTCGCAAACGCCACGCTGCGCGACACGCCGCGCTTCGTCAGCGGCCTGGCAATCGCGCTGGCCGCTGCAAGCGCCGCCGTAATGCCCGGCACTACCTCGTACTCGATGCCAGCCGCTTCCAGCGCCTGTAGTTCCTCGTCGGCACGGCCGAACAGCATCGGATCGCCACCCTTCAGGCGCACCACGCGTTCGTACTTGGTGGCCAGGTCGACGATCTGGCGGTTGATGAACAGCTGCGCGGTGGAACGCTGGCCGCAGCGCTTGCCCACCTCGACGAGCTGGGCCTGGGGACACCAGGCCAGCATCTCAGGGGACACCAGCGCATCGTGCAGCACGACCTGGGCTTCGCCCAACAGTCGTGCACCACGCACCGTAATAAGGTCGGCCGCGCCGGGGCCTGCACCAATCAGGTACACCTTCCCGGCCGCCTTGCCCTGCTGCTTGTTCATCTCAGTCCTCGTTCCGCTTACTGTCCGATCTGTTGGGATCAGGAGTATGCACGGATCATGCCGGCCGCCACGGTGTGGTGGGTGGCCTCGTCGATCAGCACGAACGCGCCCGTGGCGGGGTTGTCGCCGTAGGCATCGCACACGATCGGCTTCTGCAGCGAGATCTGCACCGAACCGATATCGTTCAGGCGGATGTCGTGCCGGCCGGTCTCGTGCGACAGCGTGTGCACGTCCAGCACGCGATCCACCGCCGAAATGCGCGCGAACACGCTGGCCGTGGTGTGCTTGAGCACGTACTTGCGCGACGGATTCAGCGACTCATCGTCAAACCAGCACAGGTCGGCCGTCAGCTTCTTGGCCGACACCGTCGTGGCCTCGGCGGCGACGAACATGTCACCGCGTGACACATCGACGTCTTCGGCCAGACGTACCGTCACCGTGTCGCCGGCGCTGGCCGAATCGGCCGCGCCATTCGGCGTCAGCACTTCCGCCACCACCGCTTCACGGTTGACCGGCAGCACGCGCAGCTTCTGGCCGACGCGCACGGTGCCGGCTTCGACACGGCCCGCGTAACCGCGGAAATCGTCGGACTGCGCGCCGTCCTGGCGAACCACCAGTTGCACCGGAAACCGCAGCGCGGCATCGCCCTCGGGGGCCACATCTTCCACGGGCAGGGCCTCCAGCAGCGGCAGCAGCGGCTCGCCCTGGTACCACGGCATCGCATCGCTGGCATGCACGATGTTGTCGCCACGCAGCGCCGACACCGGCACGTAGCGCACGTCCTTCAGGCCGAGCTGGTCCGCCAGTTCGCGATAGGCGGTGCGGATCTCGTTGAAGCGCTGCTCGCTGAATTCGACCAGATCCATCTTGTTGATGGCCACGATCACGTGTTGCAGCTCCAGCAGCTTCAGGATGGCCGAGTGGCGTTTGGTCTGCGCCAGCAATTCGGCGCGGCCGTCCTTGACGGTCACGCGCGTGGCGTCCACCAGCACGATGGCGGCGTGCGCCGTGGAGGCACCCGTCACCATGTTGCGGGTGTACTGCTCATGCCCCGGGGTATCGGCGATGATGAACTTGCGGCGCGCGGTGGAGAAATAGCGGTACGCCACGTCGATCGTGATGCCCTGCTCGCGCTCGGCTTCCAGGCCGTCGGTCAGCAGCGAGAAGTCGATCTGCTCGCCCGCGGTGCGCTTGTTCTTGGCATTGGCCAGCGCGGTCAGCTGGTCGGACAGCACGGCCTTGCTGTCGTACAGCAGGCGGCCGATCAGCGTGCTCTTGCCGTCATCGACGGAGCCGGCGGTGATGAAGCGCAGCAGGCCTTGGTGTTGAGATTGGTGAGACATGCTAAATCCTTGTTCAATCGGCCTCGCGCCGTTTGCTCCGGTGCATAGACGGGATACAGCGCTAGGCGCGTGAGGGCGACGTGTACATGTGGTACACGAGCACTCGCGCAACGACGCGATGTGCCCGTATATGCATCCGGTTAGAAGTAGCCTTCCTTCTTGCGGCGCTCCATCGATGCCTCGCTGGTCTGGTCGTCCATGCGCGTGGCACCGCGTTCGGTGATCTCGGTCACCGCGGTCTCGGCGATGATCTCCACCGGCGTGGCGGCGGTGCTGGCCACCGGGCAGGTGCAGCTGATGTCGCCCACGGTACGGAAGCGGACCGACAGCACTTCGCTTTCGTCGCCATCCTGCTTCGGCGTGATCGGCGTCACCGGCACCAGCAGGCCGTTCTTGCGCACCACTTCGCGCTGGTGCGCGTAGTAGATCGGCGGCAGGGCCAGGTTCTCGCGGGCGATGTATTGCCACACGTCCAGCTCCGTCCAGTTGGAGATCGGGAACACGCGCATCTGTTCGCCCTGCGCCATGCGTGCGTTGTACAGGCTCCACAGTTCCGGGCGCTGGGCCTTCGGGTCCCATTGGCCGAACTCGTCGCGGAACGAGAAGATGCGCTCCTTGGCGCGGGCCTTCTCTTCGTCGCGGCGGGCGCCGCCCATCAGCGCGTCGTACTTGTTCGCCTCGATGGTTTCCAGCAGCGTCACGGCCTGCGCGGCGTTGCGCGAATCGGTTTCCTTGCGCAGGCGCACGGTGCCGCGCTTGATGGAATCTTCCACATGGCCCACCACCAGGCGCGCGCCCAGTTCGGCCACGCGCTGGTCACGGAAGGCGATGACTTCCGGATAGTTGTGGCCAGTGTCGATGTGCACGAGCGGGAACGGCAGCTCCACCTTGCGGTCGCCCAGGCGGAACGCCTTCAGCGCCAGGTGCAGCATGACGATCGAGTCCTTGCCGCCGGAGAACAGCAGCGCCGGGTTGCGGCACTCGGCCACCACCTCGCGGATGATGTAGATCGATTCGGCTTCCAGCCGGTCGAGGTGGTCGTTCTGGACCTGAAGCAGGTGTTCAACGCCTGCGTCTGCGATGTCGTTCATGATGCCCATGTCGTTCCTGGCCTCAGTTATCTGTTTAATGCTTGATGTTCTGCTCGTGGAGGCCGCACTCTTTCGAGTCCTTTGACTCCCACCACCACCGTCCGGCGCGCACATCCTCGCCGGCCTTGACGGCCCGCGTACACGGCTCGCAGCCAATGCTCGGGTAGCCCTTGGCATGCAGCGCGTTGACCGGAACGTTGTGGCGCACCAGGTAGGCCCACACCTCGGCTTCGGTCCAGTCGGCCAGCGGATTGAACTTGGGGATGCCGCGTGCTTCGTCCAGTTCCTCGAACGGCAGCTCGGCGCGCGTCACGGCCTGCTCGCGGCGCTGGCCCGTCATCCACGCATCGGCATGCGACAGCGCGCGGTTCAGCGGCTCCACCTTGCGGATGCCGCAGCAGTCCTTGCGCAGGTCCACGCTGTCGTAGAAGCCGTTCAGGCCGTTCTTCTTCACGTAGTTGTCCACGGCTTCCTGATCGGGCGTGAACTGCTCGATCGTGTAGCCGTAGTGCGACTCGACCTGATCCAGCACGGCCAGCGTCTCCGCGTGCAGGCGGCCCGTGTTCAGCGTGAACACGCGCACGCCGGCGCGCACGGCGTCGGAGCCACGCAGGATCGCGTCGGTCAGCACCATGTCCTCGGCGGCCAGGCTGGTGGCAAAGCGCGCACGGAAGAAGCGCCCGGCGATACCGGCCAGACGTTCGGCCAGCGCGCGTTCCTTGGCTTCGAGTGCCTCCACCGTGCCGGTGTAGAGCGGCATCGACCACAGCGCTGGGGGGCGCAGGGTCGACGTGGCCGCCTCTTCCACCACGGAGATGTCGGAGAGCGCAGTGCTCATGCCGCGCCCCGGGTGCTGCCGGCCGTCACGTCGGCGCGCGCGCGGCGGAACAGCGGCAGCGGCTCGTCCACGGAAGCCTGGTAGGCCACGGTGAATTCGGTGAAGCCCTTGATGGCGTCATCGATGTTCTTGTCGGCACGCACCGCGAAGGCGTCAAACCCGCAGCGCTTCATGAAGTTGAGCTGGTCGCGCAGCACATCGCCGATGGCGCGCAGCTGACCGGCCCAGTGATAACGGGTGCGCAGCAGGTATGCCGTCGAGAAGCCGCGGCCATCGCGGAACACCGGGAAATCCACGGCCACCAGCGAGACGCGGTCGAAAACGGCCTCCGCATCGCCGGGTTCGTCTTCCGGTGCCAGCCACACGCCGGTGATGGCCTTGTCGCGGCCGGCCAGCAGGGCTTCGTGCGCACGCCACACCGACAGCGGGAACAGCACGGCGTCCTGGCCTTGCGCGGCGGCGGCTACCTTGGCTTCGTCGAGCGTCTCGCCCTCAGCGGCACGCAGCACGGTCCAGTTGTCGTCGACGATGACGGGACGGACCTCGGCGGCATCGCGTTGCAGTTGAATGATCTTTGCCATGTTCAGTCTCTCCGGTCTTCAGGCTTCGGCGCGTTCTTCACGCTGCTTGTCGGCGTACACACGCTCCTTGAACGGGGCGATGCCGATACGGCCAAGCGTGTCGATGAAGCGCTCGTCCTCGACGCGGTGAGCGACGAAGGTATCGATGATGCGGCTGACCACTTCAGGCATTTCCTCGGCGCTGAACGACGGGCCGATGACCTTGCCGAGCGCCGACTTGTTGCCCTGGGCACCGCCCAGCGTGACCTGGTACCACTCGGAACCATCCTTGTCCACGCCCAGCACGCCGATGTTGCCCACGTGGTGGTGGCCGCAAGCGTTGATGCAGCCCGAGATGTTCAGCGAGATTTCGCCCAGGTCGTAGACGTAGTCGAGATCGTCGAAACGCTCCTGGATCGCCAGCGCGATGGGGATCGACTTGGCATTGGCCAGCGAGCAGAAATCGCCGCCCGGGCAGGCGATGATGTCGGTCAGCAGGCCGATGTTGGCGGTGGCCAGGCCAGCCTTCTTCGCTTCCTGCCACAGCGCGAACAGATCGCGCTTCTTCACGTCCGGCAGCACGAGGTTCTGTTCGTGCGCCACGCGCAGTTCGCCAAAGCCGTAGCGGTCGGCCAGGTCGGCCACGGTGTCCATCTGCTTGTCGGTGGCATCGCCCGGGGGCGAGACCGGACCCGGCTTGGTCGACAGCGTCACCGCTGCGTAGCCCGGCACCTTGTGGCCGTGCACGTTGCGGCTGACCCAGCGCGCGAACGCCTTGTCCTCGAGCAGGTGGTTCTCGAACGAGGTATCGGTGTCCGGCAGCTTCTCGTAGGCGGGTGGCTGGAAGTACTGCGCCACGCGGTCGAACTCGGCCTGCGTGACGGTCGCCGGGCCGTCCTTGCTGTGCTGCCATTCTTCCTCGACCTCGGCGGCGAACTTCTCGGCGCCGATGGCCTTCACCAGGATCTTGATCCGGGCCTTGTACTTGTTGTCGCGGCGGCCATAGCGGTTGTACACGCGGATCGCGGACTCGACGTAGGTCAGCATGTGCTGCCACGGCAGGTCGTCCTTGATGATCGTGCCCAGGATCGGCGTACGACCCAGGCCGCCACCGGCCAGGATGCGCAGGCGCGTCTCGCCCTGCGCGTTCCGGTAGGCGTAGATGCCAATGTCGTGCATCTGCACCACGGCGCGGTCATCGGCCGAGGCCGAGATGGCGATCTTGAACTTGCGCGGCAGGAACGCGAATTCCGGCTGGAACGTGCTCCACTGGCGCAGCAGTTCGGCCAGCACGCGCGGGTCGACGGACTCGTCCGGCGCCACGCCGGCAAAGTGGTCGGTGGTGATGTTGCGCACGCAGTTGCCGGAGGTCTGGATGCCGTGCATTTCCACGCTGGCCAGGTCCGCCAGCACGTCGGGCACGCGCTCCAGCTCCATCCAGTTGTACTGGATGTTCTGGCGGGTGGAGAAGTGGCCGTAGCCGCGGTCGTATTCGCGGGCGATGTGGGCCAGCATGCGCATCTGCTTCGAAGCCAGCAGGCCGTACGGAATGGCCACGCGCAGCATGTAGGCATGGCGCTGCATGTACAGGCCGTTCTGCAGCCGCAGCGGCAGGAATTCTTCCTCGGTCAGCTCGTCGGACAGGCGGCGACGCACCTGGTCACGGAACTGGGCAACGCGCTCCTGGACGATGCGCTGGTCGTATTGATCGTACTGATACATGGTGTGGGTCCGTTCAGTATTCGGTGAATGCTTAGGAAACGAGCTTGATGGCCACCAGCGTGAGCGTGGTAGCCAATGCGGCGCGCACCAGCCGTTCGGGCAGCGCCCGCGACAGTTGCGCGCCCAGCCAGATGCCGGGGATCGAACCCACCAGCAGCGCCAGCAGCAAATTCCAGTCGACGGTGCCGAGCCACACGTGGCCCAGCCCGGCTACGGCCGTGAGCGGCACGGCGTAGGCGATATCGGTGCCGGCCACTTCGGCCGGCTTCATATGGGGATACAGCAACAGGATCAGCGTGGCGCCAACCGCGCCGGCGCCGATCGACGACACGGTCACCAGCACGCCGATCACGGCGCCCACCACCACGGTGGCCACCACCTGCGCGCGGCCTTCCAGCTGGAAGCGCGGGTTGCGTTCGAGCCAGGCCAGCATCTGCTTGCGGAAGAGCAGCGACAATACGGTCAGCAGCACGGACACGCCGATGGTCAGGCGGATGGCGTGCAGCCATTGCGCGTTCAGCTCGCCCGCGCTCTTGAGCACGAGGATCGCGGCCAGCGCGGCAGGCAGGCTGCCCAGGCACAGGCGGCGCACCACTTGCCACTGCACATGGCCGTGCGCGCGATGGGCGATGGTGCCGAAGCCCTTGGTGATGGACGCGAAGGCCAGGTCGGTGCCGACTGCGGTGGCCGGCGAGAAGCCGAACAGCAGCGTCAGCAGCGGCGTCATGAGCGAGCCCCCGCCGACTCCGGTCAGACCAACCAGGAGACCTACCAGCAGACCGGAAACGGTATAGGCAAGGGACATCGGGGGCTTTTCTCTACAGTGCCTTACCGTCCACCGCGCTTCGCCGCCAGGATCAGGCTGGGCGTGGACGCAATACGGGCAGGGCGTTCATTAACAAAGTTCGAGAATCGTAATAAACTCGCCTCATATCCCAAACTAATAAGAAGTTGTTTGTTTATACGACCGAAGTTATATGAACCTGCACCAGTTTCGCTTCGTCCGAGAAGCCGTCCGCCAGAACTACAACCTGACGGAGGCCGCCAAGGCGCTTTATACGTCACAACCCGGCGTTTCCAAGGCCATTATCGAGCTGGAAGAGGAGCTGGGTGTCGATATCTTCACGCGGCACGGCAAGCGGATCCGCAGCCTGACCGAGCCCGGGCGCCGTATCCTGACTTCGGTGGAGAAGATCCTGCAGGAGGTGGAAAGCCTGAAACGCGTGGGTAAGGACTATGCGGCACAGGATCAGGGCAACTTCACGATCGCCACGACGCACACGCAGGCCCGTTACTCGCTGCCGCGCGTGATCGGCGAGTTCACCAAGCGTTACCCGAAGGTGCGGCTGTCGATCCAGCAGGGCAATCCGGCGCAGATCGCCGACATGATCCTGCATGACCAGGCCGATATCGGCATCGCCACGGAGGGCATCTCCGGCGACAAGGGCCTGGTGTCGCTGCCCGGCTATCAGTGGCAGCACGTGGTCATCACCCCGCCCGACCATCCGTTGCTGGAAAAGAAGCACCTGACGCTGGAGGATCTGGCCAACTACCCGCTGATCACCTACGACCCGAATTTCGCCGGCCGGCCGAAGATCGACAAGGCGTTCGAGCTGCGCCAGCTCCAGCCGGACATCGTGCTGGCGGCCGTCGATGCCGACGTGATCAAGACCTACGTGGAGATCGGCCTGGGCGTGGGGATCGTGGCCGGCGTCGCGTTCGACGCGGACCGCGACCGCAACCTGCGCGGCCTTCCCGCCGGTCACCTGTTCGGGACGAACGTCACGCACCTGGCCGTGAAGCAAGGTGCGTATCTGCGCAGCTTCGTCTACACCTTCATTGAGTTGTTCTCGCCGACCCTGAACCGCAAGCTCGTGGAACAGGCAATGTCCGGCGATCACGAGGCTTATGAGCTTTAAGAGGCACATTTACGTGCGCCCCGCCGCTCTCTCTATATAACTATGTCTGCCAACCCTTCCCTACCCACCATCCACTGGACCGAGGACGGTGCCGAACGCAGCGCCCTGTGGCGCTCCGAGGCCGGCCTGCAGCCGCCCAGGCGCGTGGTGATCGTCGACGACCAGACCCCGGCCGACACCGCCTTCCGGCTGGCCAGCGAGGGCGTCGCCCTGCTCTGGCGTGGCGACTTCCAGAACGCGCGCCAGCTGCTGCACGCCATGGCCCGCCGGACCGACCGCAAGCCCAAGCGGCCGGGCAAGCCGCCCGCCAGCACCACCGAGGCGTTCCACAAGCATCGCCTGGCGCAATCCCAGCGCGCCCGCACGCTCGGCATGCTGCTGCTGCCGTTCGAGGCCGGCCACGTGGTGCCGCTGCGCCGCGCGCCGGATGTGGCCGAAGCCTGCGCGCAGGTCTATGGCGCGGCCGATGCCCCGTACGTGGCGTCCATGCGGGAACTGCTGGGCCTGATCGGCGCCTACGAATGGCGCAAGAAGGGCGTGGAGATCCCGGCACTCGGTGAACGCGTACACCCGTGGTACGGCGTGTTCTCGCCGGTGCGCGGCGAATATATCGACCTCGTCGCGAAGGAGCCGCTGCCCACTGACAAGCTGGCGTTCGATATCGGCACCGGCACCGGCGTGCTGGCCGCCCTGCTGGCGCAGCGTGGTGTGCGCCGCGTGGTCGCCACCGACCAGGACCCGCGCGCCCTCGGCTGCGCCCGCGCCAATCTCGAGCGGCTGGGGTATGCGCAGGACGTCGAGGTCATCGAGGCCGATCTCTTCCCGGAAGGCCGCGCGCCACTGGTCGTCTGCAATCCGCCCTGGGTGCCCGCCCGCCCGAGTTCGCCGATCGAGCACGCCGTATTCGACCCCGAGAGCCGCATGCTGCGCGGCTTCCTGGACGGGCTGGCCGCCCATCTGGAACCCGCCGGCCAGGGCTGGTTGCTGCTCTCCGACTTTGCCGAACACCTGGGCCTGCGCTCGCGCGAGGAACTGCTCGGCTGGATCGACGGCGCCGGGCTCAAGGTCCTCGGGCGTTCCGACATTCGTCCGCGCCACCCCAAGATCACCGACCCCGACGATCCGCTGCACGCCGCCCGCAAGGCCGAGGTGACGTCGCTGTGGCGCCTGGCGGCCAAGTAAATAGCACTCAACCCGCATCTGCCTCACCGATCTCACCGCTCGACGAGAACGCCCATGCTCCTGCGCAAGCTGCTGCTGGTCACGACCCTGCTGTCAGCGGGATTCGCCCACGCCGACATCCGCGTCGGCATCGACCTGTCCACCACCGGCCCGGCCGCGGCAATCGGCATCCCGTCGCGCAATACCGTGCAGATGTGGCCGCCCACGCTCGGCGGGCAGCGCGCGCAGTATGTGATCCTCGACGACGGCTCCGACCCCGCGTCGGCGGTGCGCAATGTGCGCAAATTCATCTCGGAGGAAAAGGTCGACGTGATCGTCGGCCCCAACATCACGCCGACGGCGATTGCCGCGCTCGACGCCATCGCCGAAGGGGAAACGCCGATGGTGGCGCTGGCGGCCTCCGCCGCGATCATCGAGCCCGCCACCGACGCGCGCCGCCGCTGGGCCTTCAAGATGCCGCAGAACGATTCGCTGATGGCCACGATCCTGACGGAACACATGGCCAACCAGGGCGTGAAGACCGTGGGATTCATCGGCTTCAACGACGCCTACGGCGAGAGCTGGTGGCGCGAATTCTCGAAGATGGCCGACGTGCGCCGGCTGCGCGTGGTGGCCAACGAGCGATTTGGCCGCACCGATACCTCGGTCACCGGCCAGGTGCTCAAGCTGATCTCGGCCAATCCTGACGCGATCCTCGTGGCCGGGTCCGGCACGCCGGCCGTGCTGCCGCAAAAGACGCTGGGCGAGCGCGGCTACAAGGGCAAGATCTACCAGACGCATGGCATCGCCACGTGGGATTTCCTGCGCGTGGGGGGCAAGGACGTGGAAGGCACGCTGTTCCCCACCGGGCCGGTGGTGGTTGCGCGTCAGTTGCCCGACATCCATCCGGCAAAGAAGGTGGCGCTTGAATTTGTGACGCGCTATGAGGCGAAGTACGGCGCGGACACCGTGACGCAGTTTGCCGGCGACGCATGGGGGGCATGGCAACTCCTAGACGATGCCAGCCGGCGCGCCCTCCAGAGCGGCGCGCGGCCCGGCACGCCAGCCTTCCGCCACGCCTTGCGCGACGCCATCGAAACCACGCAGCAACTCACCGTGCCCAACGGCGTGCTGAACCTGGGCGCGAAGGACCATCAGGGCTTCGACCAGCGCGCACGCGTGATGGGCATCGTCCGCAACGGCAAGTTTGCCTACGCGGGAGACAAGTAGTCCGCCGCGCGCCCCGGCGTCAGGCAGACACTGCGCGATGTCACGGCAGGAATCACGCCGGGAATCAACGCCAAAAATCACGGTTCAAGGAATCACACTCATGACCACAGTTGCATTTATCGGCCTGGGCGCAATGGGCGCGCCGATGGTCGGCCACCTGATCGCGGCCGGCCACACGGTGCGCGCGTTCGTGCGTCGCGCCGAGGCCGCTGACGCCGCCCGCAAGCTGGGCGCGGAACCGTTCTTCACGCCGGCGGAGGCGGCCCGCGGCGCGGCGGTCGTCTTCACCAACGTGACCTCGTCAGACGATGTGCGCGAGGTCCTGCTCGGCAAGGATGGCGTGGCCGAAGGCGCCGCGCCGGGCACCATTTGCGTCGACCACAGCACGATCTCGCCGATCGTCACGCGCGAGATCGCCACGGCGCTGGCCGCGCGCGGCATCGAGGCGCTGGACTGCCCGGTCTCGGGCGGGACGATGGGCGCGCAGGCCGGCACGCTGACGATCATGGTCGGCGGCAAGGCGGAAAATCTGGAAACGGTGCGCCCGCTGCTGGAAGTCCTCGGCAAGACCATCACACATATCGGCGACCACGGTGCCGGCCAGGTGGCCAAGCTGTGCAACCAGATCGCGCAGGTGGTGAACATCGAGGGCATTGCCGAGGCGATGCGCTTTGCAGGCGCGCAAGGCGTGGATACCGCAAAGGTGTTCCAGGCGATGTCCACCGGGCTGGCGGCCAGCCGCATGCTGGACATGATGGGGCCGAAGATGGTCGCGCGCGACTTCGCGGCCGGCATCGAATCCCGGCTGCACGCCAAGGACTTCGGGCTGGCGCAGGACATCGCCGATGAAATCGGCCTGGACCTGCCCGCGACGCGCGCCACGTCGGCGCAACTGGGTCAGTTGATGGACAACGGCTGGGGCAAGGACGACACCTCGTCCCTGCTGCGCGTGCTGGAACAGCAGAAGCCCTAGACGCCGCCGATCATTGCCAGCAGGGCGCGTATCAACGGGCTGCCGTCGTGCGCAAGGTCGTCCATCGCGTTGAAATGATGGCGGCCCGGCAGCGGAACATCCTCGCGCGCGTTATCCGGCCATGCGGCGCGGATCAGCGCGTTCTGGCGATGGTATTCGCTCGATTCGATCTCGCCCACCGCCGTGATCAGCGGCGCGCGGGTGGCCGGCTGCAGGAACGCCGGCGACAACCGCGCGACGTCCGCCTCCGTCAGTTTCAGGTCGGCTTGCAGGAAGTCCGCGCGGCGCAGCGGCTCCAGATCGTACAGGCCGCTGATCGACAGCCCGCCCTTGATCAGGTCCGCCGGCAGGTCCGCGCCCACCTGCGGCCAGAGCGCCGCCATCAGCATCGCCACGAGATGACCACCGACCGAGTGGCCGGCCAGGAAGATGCGATGGCGATCATGGCCAAGTGCATCGGCCTGCCGGTAGAGCCACGCCACGCTCTGCACCACCTGCCGCACGATTGCCTCGACCGTGACGGCCGGGCACAGCGAATAGTTAATCAGCGCCACCGACACGCCACGCCGCGGCAACACACCGGCCACGAAGCTGTGGTCGCGCTTGTCCAGCGCGCGGTAATAGCCGCCGTGCAGGAAGATCAGCAACGGCGCGGGTGAGCCGGCGGGGCGCAGTGTGGCGGGAAAGTAGTCGAGCCGCTCGGCGTCGGCATGGGGCGAGGCGGGGTCGCCGTACGCCAGGTCCTCGAAGAACGACATCGCGGCGGCACGCACCAGTGCGGAGTCGGCGGCCCAGCGCGCCATGTGCACGGCGTTGTCGGGCACCAGGGCCCGGTTGTTGTAGGCGCGGGCGTAGAACGCCGGGTCCTGCGAAGGCAATTCGGCAAGACTGGCCAGGGATGGCTGGGCTGACATGACAATCCGCTCCGGTGAGGTCTGGCGATGGGGCTGGCGATCGGGTCTCGATCAGGTCCGGGTACGCCGCCGACGGGGCCCGGACATCGAAGACCGCGTTGCGCGCTATCCTACCCCAAGCCGCGAACTTACTGACTTCACAGGAATCCGCATGGTCGTCAAACGCCGCCTGCGCGCGGGCCAGGATCGTCAGCTCGGACCACCCCCCGCCGAAGCGGTGCCTCCCGATGCCACCTGCCCGCTGTGCGGACGCCCGCTGCTGACCGATGCCAGCACGGACCTCCACCACCCGGTGCCGCGCAGCCGGGGCGGCCGCGAGGCGGTGCCGATGCACCGGGTCTGCCACCAGAAGATCCATTCGGTGTTCACGGAGGCCGAACTCGCCACGACGTACCACGACTGGAACGCCCTGCGCGCCCATCCGGCCATGGCGGATTTCATCCGCTGGATCGCCCGCAAGCCGCCGGGCTTCTATGACCGGAGCCGCCACACCCAGGCCCGCAGGGGGCACTGACCGGGACCCGGTTGTTCCGAGGGGGGATTTGCGGCATAATCCGCGGTTCATTGCTGCCGCGCGATGTCCGCTCTGGGTCATCGCCGCACACCCCGCCCGGGTGGTGAAACAGGTAGACGCAGGGGACTCAAAATCCCCCGCCGCAAGGCGTGTCGGTTCGAGTCCGACCCCGGGCACCAGATTACAGATCGATCGCAGTCCGACAAACCCCGCCCAGCCTGGCTTCGCGGGGTTTTTTGTTGCCGGCGCCGGCGCCGGCGCTCAGCTCATTCCGGGCGCCTCAGAAGGCCGCCGTTGCCGACAGCATCAGCGTGCGCGGCTCGGCGATGGCCAGGCCGCCGTAGCTGTCCACCGCCGCCCAATAGTGGCGGTCAAACACGTTGCGCACAGCGAGGCGAAAGGTGGTTTCCTTGCCAGCCACCCTCGTCCGGTAGCGTGCTCCCAGATCCACCCGGGTCCAGGCCGGCACGCTTTGGGTGTTGGCCTGGTCGACATACTGGCGCCCCGTATAGGCCAGCGCACCGCTCAGCGTCAGGCCTGGCAGCCAGACGGCATCCCATTCGGCGCCGAAGTTGACCTGCAATGTCGGGGCGCCGATCGCGGTCTTGCCCACGGTGCCCATGTCGGCGTCGCGCGTGATGGTGGCGTCGAGCAGCGTCGCGCTGGCCAGCAGCCGCACATGTCTGGCGGGCTCACCGTACAGGCCAAACTCGAGGCCCCGGTTACGCTGCTCACCGTTGATCGCGAAGATCGATCCGGCAAGCTCCCCGCCTGGCTTGGTGATCTGGAATGCGCTGAGCGTCGCACGCATGCCGCCCTGCTCCAGTTTCACCCCGACCTCGTATTGCCGCGACTTGTACGGCGCGAACACTTCCCCGGCATTGCCCGCGCTGCCGGGTGCGATATCGCCCTTGCTGAGCCCCTCGATGCGATTGGCGTAGAACGACACCGCTTGCCAGGGCCGGACCACCAGCCCCACCAGCGGTGTCCACGCACCCTGGTCGTAGCGCGACGCCGGCGCGCCGTCGGGATGGAAGTTGTCCGACTGCACGCGCTGATGGCGCAGACCCAGCGTCAGCTGCAAGCGGCGATCGAGCACCGAAAGCGTATCGGCCAGCGCCACGCCCGTCAGCGTTGTCTTCGACACCGTCGGCACGCTCGACGGCGCCGGCACGTCCTGAAACGGCCGCATCACGGGCGCGTAGAGATTGGTCAGCGAAGTCGTGCTCGCGGTGTTGAAGCTACGTCCAAGCCGGTCGTGGTAGCCGCTGGCCACGACGCTCAGCTGGTGACTCACCGGTCCGGTCTCGAAGCGCGCGCGCAGGCCGGTGTCGGCGCTGACGCGCGCCACATCGAAGCGGTAGTTGGAGTCGGTCACCGCCACATCGCCCGCTGCATCGATGATGGTGGGTGTGATGGCAAACAGCCGCGCCACGTGCGTCTGCCCGCCGCCGCCGTTGGCGAACCACGTCACGCCGTTGGAAAGGTCGTACTCGGCGCGGAGCAGCAGCGAGTTGTCGCGGATATGGGATTGCTCCCACGGCTGCGAGATATTCCGGCGTCCATCGGGCGCTTCGGGCACGGCGATGCCTGGCACGATATGCAGTAGCCGCGACGGCGCCGAGATCCGCTCGCGCTGGTCGATCACATCCAGCGTGGCGCGCAGGCGCTCGCCCTGGTAATCCAGCGCGAGCGCTCCCGACGTGGCGCGGCGCGACTGGTTATCGAGCGCGGTGCCGCCACCGAGGTAGCTGCCGTTGAAGCGGATGCCAAACTGGCGTGCACCGCCCAGTCGGCGGCTGATATCCACGCTGCCGCCGAACTGCGAAGCCGCCGCGTAGTCGGCCGTGACTCGGGATATGTCGACGGAACCTGCGCGCTTGGGCACGATATTGATGCCGCCTCCCACGCTGCCGCTGGGCGCCATGCCGATGAGCATCGCCGTGGGCCCCTTGATCAGTTCCACCCGTTCGACATAGCTGGTGGACACGCGATAGTTGGAAGCCACGCCGTAGACGCCATCGAACGCAATCTCGCCGAAGTTGCCGTTGCCGACCGGAAATCCGCGGATGCTGAAGGCATCAAGGATCCCGCCGGGCTGGCTGACGTAGCGCACCGATGCATCGTTGGCCAGCACGTCGCCCACGGTGCGTGCCTGCTGGTTCTCGATGAAGTCGGCGGTAAATCCCACGGTGTTGAAGGGCGCGTCCATGTTGTCGGTGTTGCCGAGCAAACCCAGACGCACGCCTTGCGCTACCTGCCCACCCGCCAGGGGTGGCGGCTCGCTGTCATGCTTGCCGATGACAAGAACTTCGGGCAGCGTGTCCGGCGCGAGGCCGCCTTGCAAGGCGGCGCGCCGCACGGTGTAGCCGCCGCCAGCCATCGGCACCGCCTCCAGCCCGCTGCCCGCCAGCAGCACGCGAAAACCCTCGGCCACGGAGTATCTGCCATGCAGGCCGTCGCTGCGGACATCGGCCAGTTGCGCGGCATCGTAGGAGAGATTGATGCCGGCGGCACTGGCAAAACGGTTCAGCGTGACCGTGAGCGGACCGGGTGCGATGGTGAAAGCGCGCATGTCGGCGACACGCCCGTTGTCTTGCGCCCGTGCCGACGGCGCGCCGCCAGCCAGCATCGAGACGGCAAGCAGTGCGCCTGCCGTGGCCGCCGCGCAGCGCTTACGCCACGACGCCGTAGCCGAGGATCGGTGCGACGGCGGCTTGCCCACGCCTCTCCGCTCAGAAGTCCACTGCCACGGACGCCATGACGGTGCGCGGAGCGCCCTGCGAAATGGTGCCGTACGACGCCACACCGGACCAGTAGTTGCGGTCGAAGGCGTTGATCAGCGCCGCGCGGAAGGTGGTCGCATGACCGCTGACCTTGGTTCGGTAGCGCGCGCCCAGATCCACCGTGGTCCACGACGGCACGTGCTGGGTATTGGCCTGATTGACGTAGGCGTTCCCGGTGTAGTTCACCGCGCCGGTCAGCGTCAGGCCCTGCACCCACGGCAGGTCCCATTCGGCGCCGGCGTTGGCCATCACCTTCGGCACGCCAACCGGGCGATTGCCAAGCGTGGCCGCGCTATTGGTTTGCGTCAGCTCCCCGTCCAGCAGCGTCACGCCACCAATCAGGCGCACGCCCCGGTATGCCTCGCCGGACAGCGTGAGTTCAACGCCCTGGTTGCGCTGCTCGCTGTCGATCGCGTAGACCGTGCCGAACAGCTGTCCGCTGGGCTTGGTCATGCGGAACACAGCCAGCGTGGCCATGACCTTGCCGGCGTCGAGCTTCACGCCAACTTCTTGCTGCCTGGTCTTGTACGGCGCGAATACCTGGCCCGCATTCGACGCGGTGGCTGGCGCGATGTCACCCTTGCTCAGGCCTTCCACGTAGTTGGCGTACAGCGACACATGCTGCCAGGGCTTGTACACGAAACCTGCGAGCGGCGTGACGGCGCTCTCGTCATACGAGGCCGTCTTGACGCCATTGCTGCTGTAGTTGCCAGACTTCACCTGCTGATAGCGCAGGCCCAGCGTCAGCTGCAACCGATCGTCGAACCCGCTCAGCGTGTCGGCCAGCGCCACGCCGGACAGCGTCGAGTCGGACACCTTGGGTACAAAGCTCGGCGCGGCCACGTTCTGCTCGGGGCTGGCCACCGGATTGTAGATATTCGAACGCACCACGGTGCCCGCATTGTTGGCGCTCGCGAAGCGATCCATATAAAGGTTGGCCTGCAGCGCCAGCGCATGCTTGACGGGGCCGGTGTCGAATTTGGCTCGCACGCCGGTATCGAACGAGGAGCGATTGATCTGGAACTTCCAGTTCTGCGGCAAGGCCGAGGTGTCGCCGCTGGCGTTCAGGATGGTGGGGGTCTGGTCGGAGAAGCGCGCGACGTCGGAACGGGTGCCACCGGCATCGGCAAAGATGGTGATGTTGTCCGTAAGATCGTACTCGGCGCGCAGCAGCGTCGAGACATCGTTGGACTTCCACCAGCCCCACGGCTGCGAGACATTGCGCCGGCCATCCGGTGCCGACGGCACCTCAACGCCGGCGGCAACGAGGAACGGGCGCGTGGGCGCATCGATCCACTGGTATTGCTCGATCACGTCGAGCGAGGCGCGCAGGCGGTCGCCCTGATAGTCCAGCGACAATGCGGCCACTTCGGCGCGCGATTTCTGGTTGTCCAGCGGCGTCGGGCCCTGGCGGTGCAGGCCGTTGAATCGCACCCCCCACTCGCGCTTCTCGCCGAAGCGACGGCTCAGGTCAACGGCGCCGCCGACCTGTGCGTCCGAAGCGTAGTCGAGCGTGAAGCGCGTCAGGTCCGTCGCCAGCGCCCGCTTGGGCACCACGTTGACCACACCGCCCACGCCGCTGTTGGGCGACATGCCATACAGCAACGCGGCCGGGCCCTTGAGCACCTCGACCCGCTCCAGGTATTCGGTGAAGAGATGGTAGTTGGGCGAAACGCCGTAGACGCCGTCGAAGGCCACCTCGGACAGGTTACCCTCGTTGATCGGAAAGCCGCGGATGTAGAACGAATCGGTCACGCCGCCAATCTGGCCCGTGAAGCGCGCGGATGGGTCGCTCCCCAGTACTTCCGCCAGCGTCACGGCCTGCTGGTCTTCCATGCGCTGCGCCGTGTAGTTGGTCGTCGCGAACGGGGTGTCCATCACGCCCTTGTTGCCCAGCAGCCCGAGCCGGCCGCCACGCGCCACCTGGCCACCCGCGTACGCGTCAGGCAGGTTGCCGGCGCTATCGGCGCTGGCGCTGACGGTCACGGCAGGCAGCGTTTGCGGGTCGGCGGCCTGCGCCAGCACTTCAACCGGTGCCACGGTCGCCCCCAATGTCAGGCAGACGCAGGCACGGCGCAGCGCGACTGCCAGCGGCCTGGGTCGCGATGGGCACGCCACGCGAGGCAGCGGTGAAAGGTGAGCGTTGGCACAACACAATACAGACATCATTCTCTCCGGCAGCGATAAGTTTCGGGTTCCTACGCTGTAGGCCGGTCGAGAATCGAAATCCCCTCATAGTTTCTGAAAATTCTTCTGGCACCCCTGGCATCGTCGTTCAGCGCGGGCCCACGCTGACCCAGAAACGCGTGCGGTAGCGGATGTCGATGGGCTGCGCCTGCGCAAGGAATGCCAGCGCCCGATCGGTGTCGCCCACCTGATACGCGCCGGACACGCGCAGGTCCGCAACGCGTGGATCGCAGACGATGCGTCCGCTGCGGTAGCGCGACAGCTCGGCCAACAGATCCGACAGACGCATGTCGTTGCCGGCGATCACGCCCTCGGCCCAGCCGTCTTCCGTGAAGGGCCGGGCTGGCGCCGGTGTACTGCCGTCGGGTGCCAGCCACCAGCTTGTACCGGGTCGCGCCACGTTGGCGTTGCTGTCGTCAGCCCGACCGTTCGCGGGGTGCAGGGCTACCGCGCCCTCGAGCACGCTGACGCGCGCACGGCCGGCCTCCAGCCGCACCACGAAGCGCGTGCCCAGCGCGTGCAGTCCGCCGAACGGCGTTTCCACCCAGAACGGCCGGGCCGCGCCACGGGCGGTTGCGATACGCGAATCGTGCCCGGTGGCAACCAGAATCTCCCCGCGCCGCAACGTGACGACGCGGCGTTCGGCGCGGAGGCTTGTGCTGATCGCGGTATCGGTATTCAGCACGATCGTGCTGCCGTCATCGAGCTGCACCGTACGCTGTTCGCCAGTGGCGGTGCTGGCATCGGCGAGCAAACGCTGCCAGGGTGCCCGCTCGTGCGCGGTGCCGGCGGCGAGCACCGAGACGCCGGCCAGCGCCAGGATCTTGAGCGCCTGGCGCCGCTTGATGCGGTGCGTGCCACGACGATCGCTCACGGCCTTCAGCGTATCCAGCGCGAGGGCCGGCGGCATCCGGCTGAAATCGTCCTTCAGGTCCTGCACGCGCTGCCAGGCCAGCCGATGCAGCGGACTGGCGTCGATCCATTGCCCAAAGGCCTTCTGCGCAGCCGCATTGCCCTCGCCGAAGTCGAGCTTGACCGCCCAGCGGACGGCCTGGTCGACAATATCTGACGGAACAGAGGTCTCAGGTTGCTGCACAGGCCTGCCGCGATCAGTCACCGGGGCTCACCCACCAAAGCGCAGCGTGTAGCAGTGGCGCAGCGCCGTGGCGACATAGCGTTCCGCGGTGGCAAGCGACACGCCCAGGCGCTCGCCAATCTGGCGACACGTCAGCCCTTCGAGCTGCGCCCACAGGAATGCGGTGCGCACCTGAGGTTTCAGCGCATCGAGCATGCGGTCGATCGCGATCAGCGTCTCCAGGAACTGAAGACGACTCTCCGGCGACGGTGCCTGCGGCTCGGGCAGTTGTGCCAGCGTCTCCAGCCAGGCCAGTTCGAGTTCGCGCCGGCGCCAGTGTTCGATGACCAACCCGCGCGCGATGGTGCTCAGATAGGTGCGCGGCTCGCGAATATCGCAAGGTTCCCGCCGTAAAAGGCGCAGGAATACGTCCTGGGCGAGATCGGCGGCATCGCAGGCATTGCCAAGCTGACGGCGCAGCCACCCCTGCAACCACCGGTGGTGATCGCTATAAAGGGTGTGAACCTGCTGCTGGAGTGTGGAGTCGGCGCCGCCCATCTGCAGAACCTTCGGTTGTTTCGGGCCCCGCCAACGGTGAGCGCGACAATGTAAATGAGAATTGTTCTTATTTTAAGGCAATTCAAGCCCGTTTCGCAAGATGCCCCGCCGAGCCCCGCACGCTTGCAACCCTCGTCCCCCACCCCGCCGCAATCGGAGAACGCCGATTCCGGTCGATCCATGTCGGACGGACTCCACTGGCGCACCCCCGGCTTCGTTGCCTATGCTCCTAGCCTGCGGCATCGAACATGCGCACCAGATGTCCGCAAACCATAACGTTGACTCTCGGGGAACCGATCATGAAGCGCTTCATCGCTACTGGCGCCGCCATGGGCTGCGCGCTGCTGCTGGCCGGCTGTGCCGGTGCCAACTACGACAGCCTGTCCCAGGCCGGTGGCAGCCTGTTCACGGCGGCCACGCTGTCGGACGCCAACGTCAAGCAACTGTCCGACCAGTCGTGCGCGGAAATGGACAAGAAGAACACGCTGGCCACGCCAGACAGCACCTATTCCAAACGCCTGGTCACCATCATGAGCGGGCTCAAGAACACCGGGCTGCCGCTGGACGCCAAGGTGTATGTGACCAAGGACATCAACGCCTGGGCGATGGCCAACGGTTGCGTGCGCGTCTATAGCGGGCTGATGGACATCATGAGCGACGATGAAGTCCGCGGCGTGCTGGGCCACGAGATCGGCCACGTGGCATTGGGGCATACCAAGGCAGCGATGCAGGTGGCCTACACCACCGCAGCGGCGCGCGGGTTGCTGGGGTCCACCAGCAGCGTCACGCTGACCGCGCTGTCATCCTCCCAATTGGGTGAACTCGGCGAGCAGTTCATCAACGCCCAGTTTTCCCAGCGCCAGGAAAGCCAGGCCGATGACTACTCGTTCGACCTGCTGACCAAGAACGGCGCCAACCGCCAGGCGCTGGTTACCGCGTTCCAGAAATTGGCGAAGCTTGACGGTGGCCAGTCCAGCCTCATGAGCTCGCATCCGGGCTCGGCCGCGCGCGCCCAGCACATCCAGGATCGCATCGCCAGCGGCAAGTAACACGCAAGCATGCTGCGGCGCGGCCACCGGTCGTGCCGCAACGCCGCATCCGGCTTTCTTGCCGTTCCCTTTCCGTTTCCTTTCGGCTCCCTCGCCGATCGCCGTCTGTTTGATTGCGCTTAATACGCGCTCGAAAGCTTTCAGTACGCGCGCCACAACCCCACGCGGATAATGCTTCACGCCGGCGGGTCTCCGCACGGCAATGCCATGAGCCAATGGAGGCCCCCGCCGCGCCATGGAATCCGCATTCGCCCTGCTCGCCAGACAACCCGAGATTGCGCTTTTCCTGGCCCTCGCCGTCGGACATGCCGTGGGTGCAATCCGCTTTGGTCCGTTCCAGCTCGGCGGCATCTGCGGCACGCTGATCGCGTCGCTCGTGATCGGGCAAACCGGCGTGCGGCTCGATGACGATGTCAAGAACGTCGCCTTCGCCGTCTTCATCTTTGCGCTCGGATTCACGGGCGGACCCCAGTTCTTTGCCAACGTGGCGCGTGAATGGCGCATCGGCGTACTGTCGCTCGTCGAAGTCTTCGTGCTGCTGGCGCTGCTGGCCATTGCCGTGCCGCTGATGCGCCTCGATCCCGGCACCGCTGCCGGATTGCTGGCCGGCGCCGCCACGGAATCCGCCGTGATCGGGACCGCGTCCGAGGCCATCGCGCGACTCGCCCTGACGCCAGACGCCGTGCGCGTGCTGCAAACCAACATCGTCACCGCCTACAGCGTCACCTACCTGTTCGGGCTGATCGCCATCGTCTTGTTCACCAGTCAGCTGGCACCGTGGCTGCTGCGCGAGAACCTGCGCGAATCCGCCACACGTCTCTGGCAAAAGCTGGGCGGGCAGAACGACATGCAAGAGGGCCAGACCGCCGCGTTGCCGCTGCTGGTGGCGCGCGTGCTGCGCGTGGAGGGCGTGGCCGGCATGCGCGTGCTGGAGGCCGAGCGGCAGGTGGCGCTCGGCGTCACCATCCGGCGTATTCGTCGCGATGGCGAGACGTTCAAGCCTTCGCCCGATGAAGTCCTGCGTGCGGGCGACGTCGTGCTGGCCGTCGGCCGGCGCGACGCCATGATTCCGTTCGCCGCCGCCGTGGGCCCGGAAATGCCCGAAGAGCCGGGCATGGACGCCGTGATCCAGGCGGAGCAGGCCGTGCTGCTGACGCGGCGCGAGGTCGCGGGCCTGACGATCGCGCGGCTGCGTCAGGCCGTGGACGTGGGCATGGGGCGCGGCGTCTTTCTTGCCGGCATCAGCCGCATGCAGCATCGCGTGCCGACGCTGCCCGAAACCGTACTGGAGCGCGGCGACGTCCTCACGTTGTCCGGCCCCGACGAAGCCATCCGGCGCGTGGTGCCCGAACTGGGCTACGCCGTCACGCCGACCATCCGCACCGATTTCGTCTTCCTCGGCATCGGCGTGCTGCTGGGCATGCTGCTTGGCTCGCTGAGCATGAAGATCGGCCAGGTGGATCTCACGCTCGGCACTGGCGGCGGATGCCTGGTGGCGGGGCTCGCATTCGGCTGGCTGCGTGCGCGCTTTCCGGTGATGGGATCGCTGCCGGCACCAGCGGCGGAAATCCTGAAGGACTTCGGGCTGGCCACCTTCATCGCCGCCGTGGGCCTTTCCGCCGGCCCCGACGCGCTGCTCCTGATCACGAAGTTCGGCCTGCTGCTGCCCGTGGCCGGTGTACTGGTCTCCATCATCCCGGCGGCGGTATCGCTGTATATCGGGCGGCGCTGGCTGAAGCTCGACATGCCGATCCTGCTGGGTGCCGTGGCCGGCCAGCATTGCAGCACGCCCACGATCATGGCGCTGACCAACGCCGCCGGCAACGGCACGCCCGTCATCGGCTACACGATCACCTACGCCATTTCCAATGTCCTGCTGCCGTTGCTGGGCCCCATCGCTGTCGTGATGGCCAGCGCCATGGCGGCGCACTAGCGCATCCATCGTGCGCCGGTCGCCACAAGCGGCCTGCGCAAGAGTCACCAACCTTCGTCACGCGTATCAGGAGGTCCCATGGATTGGTTGCACACTATCTTTCAAAAGTCGCCCGAGTCAGCGCTGTTCCTGTCGCTGGCCGTCGGGTATGCCATCGGCAAGATCACGTTCGGCAAATTCCAGCTGGGCGGCGTGGCCGGGTCGCTGCTGGCGGCCGTGGTCATCAGCCAGGTCGGCGTGGAAATCGACAACGGCGTCAAGGCGGTGATGTTCGCCGTGTTCATCTACGCCGTGGGCTATGAAAGCGGGCCGCAGTTCTTCAACTCGCTGAACCGCAACTCCCTGCGCGAGATCGCCATGGCGGTGTTCATGGCGGTGGCGGGCCTGATCACGATCGTGGTCCTGGCCAAGCTGTTCCACCTGGACAAGGGTCTGGCCGCCGGCCTGGCGGCGGGCGGCATGACGCAGTCGGCCATCATCGGCACGGCCGGCGACGCGATCACCAAGCTCGGCTTGCCGCCGGATCAGGTGAAGACGCTGCAGGCCAACGTCGCCATCGGCTACGCGGTGACGTACGTGTTCGGGTCGCTCGGCGCGATCATCGTCTGCGTGAATATCCTGCCGCGCTTCATGGGTGCCGACCTGAAAGCCGACGCCAAGAAGGTGGAGGCCGAGATGCAGGGCGGCCTGCCGCAGTTCGGCCCCGGCCAGGTCGGCGCGCTGCCGCGCCTGGTGGGGCGTCTGTTCCGCGTCACCGGCGCGGCAGGCAAGACCGTGTCGCAGGTGGAAATCGGCGGCGAGGATCTGGTCACCGTGGAGAAGATCCAGCGCGCCGGCAAGGCCCTCGAGGTCACGCAGGACACCGTGCTGCAGGCCGATGACCTGGTCCTGCTGGTGGGCCGGCGCGACGCCATGGTGCCGACGGCGCTGGTGATCGGCAATGAAGTGGCCGACGCCGAAGGCATGGGCATGGTGATGCAGACGCGCCGCGCCGTATTCACGCGCAAGGGGCTGAACAACAAGCCGCTGGGCGAGATCGTCAGCAATATCAGCCGCGAGATGCGCCACGGTGTGTATCTGGAGCGGATCGAGCGTTTCAACAACGCGCTGCCAATCCTGCCGGACCTCAAGCTCCAGCACGGCGACATCGTCACGTTCTACGGCACGCCCGCCGACACCAAGCGTGCCGTGGAACGTGCGGGGTATGAGCTGGTCCCGAGCGAGAAAACCGACTTCGTCTACTTCGGCGCCGGCGTGCTGGTGGGCCTGCTGATCGGCCTGCTGGTGGTGCGCATCGGCTCGATTCCGCTCACGCTCGGCTCCGGCGGCGGCGCGCTGCTGTCGGGTCTGGTATTCGGCTGGGCGCGGTCCAAGCACCAGATGTACGGCGCCATGCCGACGGCAGCCTGCCAGTTGCTGAAGGACTTCGGCCTGGCGGCCTTCGTGGCCATCGTCGGCATCAACTCGGGGTTGCAGGCGGTCAGCACGCTGCGCGAAAGCGGTGTGACGATCTTCCTGCTGGGGGCGGTGGTGACGCTGTTGCCACTGTTCCTGACCATGCTGTTTGGCCGCTACGTGCTCAAGTACAACAACGCCGCGCTACTGGCCGGCGCGCTGGCGGGCTCGCGCAGTGCCAATCCCGCCTTCGGCGGCATTCTCGACAAGGCGGAAAGCCCGGTGCCCACCGTGCCATTCGCCATCACCTACGCGCTGGCCAACGTGCTGCTGACACTGCTCGGCCCGCTCGTGGTCGGACTCGTCTAGCGCATCACCTTTCCTGTCGATACTTCCGGGCCGGCGTCGATCTCAACCGGCCCACCGATTCCCAGAGGAGCAACGCCATGAGCAAACCGGATCTCTCCACGCTGTCCAGCCTCTCGCCGTTCGAACTCAAGGACGAGCTGATCCAGCTGGCCAAAGGCAACGCCAACCGCCTGATGCTGAACGCCGGGCGCGGCAATCCCAACTTCCTCGCCACCGTGCCGCGCCACGGCTTCTGGCAACTCGGCCTCTTCGCGATGCGCGAATCGGAGCGGTCGTTCTCGTACATGCCAGAAGGCGTGGGAGGCTTTCCGCGCCGCGAAGGCATCGAGGAACGCTTTGATCTGTTTGCGCGCAAATACGAAGATGTGCCGGGCGTGCGCTTCCTGGCCGGCGCGGTGTCCTACGTACGCGATCAGCTGGGCCTGAGCGCGGGCGACTTCCTGTATGAAATGTGCGAAGGCATCCTCGCCTGCAACTACCCGGTGCCGGACCGCATGCTCAAGCTGTCGGAAGTGATCGTCGGCCAGTACATCCGCAAGGAGATGATCGGCAAGCAACCGTTCATCGGCGACTTCGACCTGTTCGCGGTGGAAGGCGGCACGGCGGCGATGACCTACCTGTTCAACTCGATGCGCGAGAACCACCTGCTCAAGGCTGGCGACACCATTGCGCTGGGCATGCCGATCTTCACGCCCTATATCGAGATTCCCGAACTCAACGATTACCAGCTGGTGGAGCTGGAGATCGATGCGGACCCCAATGCGCGCTGGCAATACTCGAACAAGGAACTCGACAAGCTGCGCGACCCGAAGGTCAAGGCCTTCTTCCTGGTCAACCCGAGCAACCCGCCGTCAGTGCGGATGAGCGACGAAAGCCTGGAATATCTGGCCTCGATCGTCGACTCGCGCCCGGACCTGATCATCCTGACCGATGACGTGTACGGCACGTTCGCGGACAACTTCGTCTCGCTGTTCGCGCTATGCCCGCGCAACACGATCCTCGTGTATTCGTTCTCGAAATACTTCGGCGCCACGGGCTGGCGGCTGGGCGTCATCGCCACGCACCAGGACAACATCTTCGACCAGAAGCTGGCCGCGCTGCCGGAGGACCAGCGCAAGCAGCTGCACAAGCGCTACAACTCGATCACGACCACGCCGGACACGCTCAAGTTCATCGACCGGCTGGTGGCCGACAGCCGCACGGTGGCGCTGAACCACACGGCGGGGCTCTCCACGCCGCAGCAGGTGCAGATGGTGCTGTTCTCGCTGTTCTCGCTGATGGATACGCCGGACGCCTACAAGCAGGCGATGAAGCGCCTGATCCGCAATCGCAAGGCGGCGCTGTACCGCGAGATCGGCATCGCGCCGGAAGACGATGACCCGAACGTGGTCGACTACTACACGCTGCTCGATATCGAGCAGCTGGGCGGCAAGGCCGTGGGCCCGGACTTCGTGAAATGGGTGATGAAGTCGGTGGAACCGATGGAGCTGCTGTTCCGGCTGGCCGAGGAGGCAAGCGTGGTGCTGCTGCCGGGCCGCGGATTTGGCACACGGCATCCGTCCGGCCGCGTGTCGCTGGCCAACCTCAACGAGTCCGACTACGCGAAGATCGGCAAGTCGATCCGCAAGCTGTTCGAGGAGTATGTGGAGCGGTACAACCAGGCAACGGGGAGCAAGGCGAACAAGAACGTGACGAAGAAGTAGGTCGCGCATTCGCCGGAGAAAGGCCTCTCCCGCCTGCACGGGGGAGGGCCTTTCACGTTCTGGCTTCTGCCGCAGACAGTCCCGGACGGCCAGGGCCTGCGAAGAATCCAGCCCGGATGTCACCGGAGATTCAGCGCGCTTCCACGAACGTGAGCACCGTCTCCAGCATGCGCTGGATCGCCGGCTGGATCGCGGCCGCCTTGGCCGGGGCGTAGGCGAACGGATAGACCTCTTCCATATACGAAGACTGCGTCAGCTCCAGCTGGATCGCATGCACACCCTCGGCCGGGTTGCCGTACTGGCGCGTGATGTAGCCGCCCTTGAAGCGGCCATTGAGCACGGCCGTGTGGTCCGGCACCGCGCTGGCGATTTCCAGCACATCTGCCGCCAGGCCGGTATCGCAGCTCTTGCCGTCCGCCGAACCGAGGTTGAAGTCCGTCAGCTTGCCTTCGAAGAAACGCGGCAGCACCGAGCGGATCGAGTGCGCATCCCACAAGGCGATCGTGCCGTGCGCGGCGCGCAGGCGCTTGAGTTCGTCCTGCAGGGCGGCGTGGTACGGATGCCAGATCGCATCGCGGCGCTGGGCGATCTCCGCATCGTCCGGACCGTTCGTGCCATCGGCATAGATCGGCGTCTTGTCGAAGGTATCCACCGGGCACAGGCCGGTGGTGTCCTGGCCGGGGTACAGGTTGGCGTTATCGGGCGGGCGGTTCAGGTCGATCACGTAGCGCGAGTGCGTCGCCACCAGGATCGACGCGCCAAGTGCGCGCGCGAAGTCATAGAGGCGATCCATGTGCCAGTCGGTGTCGGGCACGGTGCGCGCCTCGGGCGTCAGGCGGGCGGCCAGTTGCGCGGGCAGGTACGTGCCGACGTGCGGCATCGACACCAGCATCGGGCGCGTGCCGCGATGCAGGGTGAAAGCGGGGGTATCGGTGGTGAAGGACATCTTCTCGTAGGGGCTGCTTGGGGATCAGTCGGCCATCAGGTGAGCGCGCGCGGCGGCGAACAGCCGGCCGGCATCCGCCTGTTGCGCATGCACGCCGTGCTGCACGCGGCACGTGCCACCGGTGCGGACTTCCGCTAGTGTCTCATGCCCGTGGCTGGCGAACACGTGCGTGGCCAGCGCCTGCGGCCCGTCCAGCCCGGCCAGCGTGGGGTGATGCCCATCCAGCACGACGAAATCCGCCCGCTGTCCGATCGCCAGCCCGGCCACCGGGCGCGCCGCCGCACGGGCGCCGCCCGCCACGGCATCGAGCCATAGCCGATCCGCCACCTGCGCGTGACGTTCGGACGCCAGCACATTGCGGCGCTGGAGGCCCAGGCGCTGCCCATATTCGAACAGGCGAAGCTCCTCGGTGACGCTGACGCTGGCATGACTGTCCGAGCCGATGCCCCACGCGCCGTGCTGCGCGAGGTAAGGCGCGGCATCGAACACGCCGTCGCCCAGGTTGGCCTCCGTGGTCGGACAGATGCCTGCCACGGCGCCGCTGTGCGCCAGCCGGCGCCGCTCGTCCCAGTCCATATGCGTGGCGTGGACCAGGCACCAGCGGCCATCCACCGGCGCATGGTCGAGCAGCCACTCGACGGGCCGCACGCCGGACCATGCCAGGCAGTCGTCCACTTCCTTCTGCTGTTCCGCGATGTGGATATGCACCGGGGCCGTCGCATCCATGGCATGCAGCCCGGCCACGGCGCGGGAGAGGCTTTCCGCCGGCACCGCGCGCAGCGAATGCGGCGCCAGCCCCAGCCGTGCATCATGCGCGGCGCATTCCGGCGCCAGCCGCGCGAGCAGGGCCAGCATCGCATCGGTATCGTTCAGGAAACGGCGCTGGTCGACCTGCGCGGGCTTGGCGCCGAAGCCTGCGGTCTGGTAGAGCACCGGCAGCAGCGTCATGCCGATGCCGGCGGCCTTCGCCGCGCGCAACAGGCGCAGCGACATCTCGGCGGGGTCCGCATACGGCTTGCCGTCGCGATCGTGATGAACGTAGTGGAACTCGCACACGCTCGTATAGCCCGCGCGCAGCATCTCGATATAAAGCTGCGTGGCGATGGCCTCCAGCGCATCGGGCGACAACCGCAGCGCAAAGCGATACATCAGCGTGCGCCAGCTCCAGAACGAGTCACCACCGGCGGGATCGTCGCCATGCGTCACGCTGCGGTACTCGGCCAGGCCGGCAAACCCGCGCTGGAACGCGTGCGAATGCAGGTTGGGCATGCCCGGCAGCACCGGGCCCGCGGCCTGCGGCACCCCGGCAGCGGTGGCAGCCGTGCTGTCGGCATCCGGGTGGACGGTGACCAGATCGCCGCCGGCATCCCACTCCAGCAGAACGTCCTGCGCCCAGCCTTCCGGCAGCAACGCCTGCGGGGCGAACAACTGACCTGCGCTCATGTTGCGCTCCCCTCTTCGGCGCGAAACACGCGTCCCTGCCGCACGACGGCCGCGCAAGGATTACGGCCGAACCAATACGCCAGCTCCGCGGGAGACGCCACTTGCCACAGCACGAAATCGGCGCCACGTCCTGCCGCCAGCAAGCCATGACGATCCGCGGCACCGAGCGCGCGAGCGGCATGCGTCGTCACGCCCGCGAGCACCTCGGGCACGGTCATGCGGAACAGCGTGCATGCCATGTTCATCATCAGCAGCAGCGACGTCGTCGGCGACGTGCCGGGATTATGGTCGGTGGCGATCGCCATCGGCACCCCGTACTGACGCAGCAGCGCGATCGGCGGCAGATGCGTATCCCGCAGGAAATAGTAGGCGCCCGGCAGCAGCACCGCCACCGTGCCGGCCTCGGCCATCGCGGCCACGCCAGCTTCGTCCAGGTGTTCGAGGTGATCGGCGGACAAGCCCTTGTATCTCGCCACCAGCGCGGCACCGCCAAGATTGCTCAGTTGCTCGGCGTGCAGCTTGACCGGCAGGCCGTGGCGCGCGGCGGCGTCGAATACCCGCGTGGTCTGCGCGGGCGAGAAGCCGATCCCTTCGCAGAAGGCGTCGACGGCATCAACAAGGCCCTCACCGGCCAGCGCGGGCAGCATCGTGTTGCAGACCAGCTCGATGTAGTCGTCGGCACGCCCCGCGTATTCGGGCGGCAGCGCGTGGGCGCCGAGGAACGTCGTGTGCACCGCAACACCAAACACCTCGCCCAGCTTGCGTGCCACGCGCAACTGCTTGCGCTCGGCGTCCAGCGACAGCCCGTAGCCGGACTTGATCTCGATGGCGGTCACGCCCTCGGCCAGCAACGGCCGCAATCGCGCCGCCGCCTGGGCGAATAGCGCGGCCTCGTCGGCCTCGCGGGTCGCGCGCACCGTGGAGACGATGCCGCCACCGGCCCGCGCGATGTCCTCATAGCTGGCGCCGGCCAGCCGCATGGCGAACTCGTCGGCACGCTGGCCGCCGTAGACCAGGTGCGTATGGCAATCGACCAGGCCCGGCGTGACCCACGCGCCGCCGCCATCGTGGAGCGGCAGGTGGCGATATGCCGTGGGCAACGCCGCCTGAGCGCCCACCCAGGCGATGCGGCCGTGCTCGACGACGATCGCCGCGTCCCGGATCGCGCGTGCGGGATCCGCATCGGGCAGCAGGTGGCAGTGGTGCCAGACGCCGTCGGCGGACGGCGCGTCGGAAATCCTCATCGGACAGGCTCCATATGCAGGGTCACGCGCAGGCATAGCGCGGAGATCTCGGTGGGAGCGAAAGCCAGTTGCCCGGGCGGCACGTCCCCCGGCACCAGTATGCCCTCGCCCGTTTGCAGGTGCTCGTCATCGGCAACGCGCCAGTCGCCCCGGATCACGAATACGAGAACGGTGTCGGCGCCGGAGGTGGCAACCGCCGCGGCATCGAACGGCTCGCGCTGCAGGTCGACCTGTGCGCGGCAGCGATCGCGTCGGGTCATCACGTTGAAGTCGCGCGTGGGGCCGTCAACCAGCGTGGCATGCACGGCCGTATCGCCCGAGAACGGGTATGGCTCGCCGATCCGCGTGAGCTTGTGGCAGAACGAATCGTCGTGGGCCTGCAGGTGCACACCCGCGCCCTCCAGCAGCACGATCTGGCGGTCGATGCCGGGAAAGGCCGAGAACGGCCCGTCCGCGGCGATGTCGGCCACGCTGATGCGCCACGCGAAGGCGTCCATGCCCGCGCCCGGCGGCCACACGGCAATCTCGCGCGTGGTGCCGCCGCCGTTCTTCCACGGCGTCGGCACGATGGCGTCCAGCGAAAACCGGACCGCCCCGGATGGCAAACCGCTCATGCGTCCTTCACTCCCTTCACCATCGGCAGGTTCAGGCCCTTCTCGTGCGCGCAGTCGATTGCGATGTCATAGCCGGCATCGGCATGGCGCATGACGCCCGTGGCCGGGTCGTTCCACAGCACACGCTCGACCCGCTTCGCGGCGGCATCGGTGCCGTCGCAGACGATCACCACGCCCGCGTGCTGCGAGAAACCCATGCCCACGCCACCACCGTGGTGCAGGCTGACCCAGGTGGCGCCGCCGGCCGTGTTCAGCAGCGCGTTGAGCAGCGGCCAGTCGGACACCGCGTCGGAGCCGTCGCGCATCGCTTCGGTCTCGCGGTTCGGCGACGCCACCGAGCCGCAGTCGAGGTGATCGCGGCCAATCACGATCGGCGCCTTCAGTTCGCCCGACTTCACCATCTCGTTGAACGCCAGGCCGGCGCGATGACGCTCATCCAGACCTACCCAGCAGATCCGCGACGGCAGCCCCTGGAAGGCGATGCGATCGCGCGCCATGTCGAGCCAGCGATGCAGGTGCTTGTCCTCGGGGAACAGCTCCTTCATCTTGGCATCGGTCTTGTAGATATCCTCGGGATCGCCGGACAGCGCCACCCAGCGGAACGGCCCCTTGCCGCGGCAGAACAGCGGACGGATGTATGCCGGCACGAAGCCCGGAAAATCGAACGCGTTCTTCACGCCTTCGTCGAAGGCCACCTGGCGGATGTTGTTGCCGTAGTCCAGCGTCGGCACGCCCATCTGCTGGAAGGCCAGCATCGCGTTCACGTGCTTGACGATCGACGCCCTGGCGGCCACCTCGACGGACTTCGGATCGTTCTTGCGCGCGTCTTCCCACTGATCCACGGTCCAGCCTTCCGGCAGGTAGCCGTTGACGAGGTCGTGCGCCGACGTCTGGTCGGTGACCATGTCCGGACGCATGCCGCCCGCCTGGGCGCGGCGCACGAGTTCCGGCACGATTTCCGCCGCATTGCCCAGCAGGCCCACCGAGATCGCCTCCTTGTTCTTCGTCGCCTCGGCGATCATCGCCAGCGCTTCATCGAGCGTGGTGGCCTTCTTGTCGACATAGCGCGTGCGCAGGCGGAAGTCGATGCGCGATTCCTGGCATTCGATCGCCAGCACGCAGGCACCGGCCAGCACACCGGCCAGCGGCTGCGCGCCGCCCATGCCGCCCAGGCCCGCGGTCAGGATCCACTTGCCGGCCAGGTCGCCGTTGTAGTGCTGGTTGCCCGCCTCCACGAACGTCTCGAAGGTGCCCTGCACGATGCCCTGCGTACCGATGTAGATCCACGAGCCCGCCGTCATCTGGCCGTACATCATCAGGCCGGCACGATCGAGCTCGTTGAACTTGTCCCAGTTGGCCCAGTGCGGGACGAGATTCGAATTGGCGATCAGCACGCGCGGCGCATCGGCATGGGTGCGGAACACGCCCACCGGCTTGCCGGATTGCACCAGCAGCGATTCTTCCTCGCCCAGGCGGCGCAGGCTGTCCAGGATCGCGTCGAAGCATTCCCAGTTGCGCGCGGCCTTGCCGATACCGCCATAGACCACCAGGTCCTGCGGCCGCTCCGCCACGTCCGGGTCCAGGTTGTTCTGGATCATGCGGTAGGCGGCCTCGATCAGCCAGTTCTTGCAGTGCAGCTGGCTGCCCCGCGGTGCGCGGATTTCGCGCGGGCCGCGCAGGGTCTCGGTGAATTGGTGTTCGTTGGCGTTCATGTCTCGTCTCTCCTGCGTGGAAGTCGGTTCGGTTCGTGGATCGGTTCTTGGGTCGGGTTGTGGATCGGGTTGTCGGGGTCGCGGATCAGGCGGCGGCGTTGGTCGGTAGGACCGCGCGCACCGCGTCGGGCCACCCCGCGCCGGCATCGCCCTGCTGGACCCATTGCTTCATGGCCTCGATGTCGGGTGCCAGATAGCGGTCGGATTCGACAAAGGCCACGCGGGCGCGGATGCGGGCCAGTTCCTGCTCCACCAGCGGCGACGACTTCAGCGGACGATGGAACTCGATGCCCTGCGCGGCTGCCATCGCCTCGATGCCGACGACCACGGCCGTGTTGGCGGCCATCTCGCCCAGGCGGCGCGCACCATACGTCGCCATCGACACATGGTCTTCCTGGTTGGCGGAAGTGGGCAGGCTGTCGACGCTGGACGGATGCGCCAGCGCCTTGTTTTCGGAAGCCAGTGCGGCGGCCGTGACCTGCGCGATCATGAAGCCGGAGTTCAAGCCGCCCTCGCGGACCAGGAACGGCGGCAGGCCGGACAGGCCCGTATCCAGCAGCAGCGCCAGCCGGCGCTCGGAGATCGCGCCGATCTCGGCGATGGCCAGCGCGATGATGTCGGCCGCGAAGGCCACCGGCTCGGCGTGGAAATTGCCGCCGGACACCACGTCGCCCTGCTCGGGGAACACCAGCGGGTTGTCGGATGCCGCATTGGCCTCGATGCGCAGGATGCGCGCCGCGTGCGACAGGTTGTCCAGGCACGCGCCCATCACCTGCGGCTGGCAGCGGATCGAATACGGGTCTTGTACGCGGCCGCAGGTCTTGTGGGAGTCGACGATCTCGCTGCCGTCGAGCATCGCCCGTACCGCGCGCGCCACGTCGATCTGGCCGGCCTGCCCGCGTGCCTCATGGATGCGCGCATCGAACGGCTTGACCGATCCCTTGATCGCCTCCAGCGACAGCGCGCCGGCCACCAGACCGGCCGCGAACGCATCCTCGGCGGCAAACAGGCCCGCCAGCGCCAGTGCCGTGGAAACCTGCGTGCCGTTCAGCAGCGCCAGGCCTTCCTTGGGGCCCAGCGCAAACGCGTCGAGTCCCGCGTGGGCCAGCCCTTGCGCGGCCGGCACGCGCTGGCCGTCGACGTACACGTCGCCCACGCCGATCAGCGTGCACGACATGTGCGCCAGCGGCGCCAGATCGCCCGATGCGCCCACCGAGCCCTTGGCCGGGATGCAGGGGGTCACATCGTGATTGGCCAGCGCCAGCAGCGCCTCGATCAGTTCCGGCCGTACGCCCGAATGGCCGCGCGCCAGGCTGACGGCCTTGGTCGCCAGGATCAGGCGCACGGTGTCCGCCGCCAGGTCCGGGCCCGTGCCCACGCTGTGCGACAGCACCAGGTTGCGTTGCAGTTGCGCCAGCTTGTCGTGCGGGATGCGCGATTGGGCCAGCTTGCCGAAGCCGGTGTTGATGCCATAGACCACGGCGTCGGCGTCGATGATGTCCTGCACGGTGGCTTGCGCGGCGCGCACGCCGGCCCAGGCGGATTCCGCCATCGCCAGGCGCACTTCGCCACGGTAGATGCGGCGCAGGTCGGCCAGCGATACGTGGCCCGGCTGGAGCGTCAGCACGGGGCGGGAATCGGAGTGAGTGCGGGGTGCCGTCATGAGCATGTCCTCTGGTCTTGTCTGTGTCGTGCGCTGCGGCGCACTGCGAGTAGTCGTTGGCTCGTCTTGCGACTTGTATGAGCCTGTCTATACAGGTTAGTCGAAAAGGTAGCCCGATGGCCAGCAAAAAAGCTGGCGTCAGGCAGATATATCAGCCGAAGGCGGGATTGCCGTCGGCGCGGAAGCGGCTGCCGAGGCGATAACGGTTGCCCGGGTGCAGACAACGCACGAATGTGACCGGTACGCCGTGAGTCCACGTGCGTCGCGTCAGCAACAGGCACGGCTGCGCAGGCGGCATTTCCAGTTGCGCGGCCTGCTCCGGCGTGGCCGAGATCGCGTCGACCACGTGCTCCACCTGGTCGTACGGCACGTTGCGCAGCAGGTATTCGCCGGGCTGCGTATCGCTGAAATCCTGCGTGATGAAGTCCGGCGCCACGCGCGGGTTGACGTAGCGGTCCTCCAGCTGCACGGGCACGCCATCCTCGCGATGCACGCAGACCGAGTGGAACACCGATTCGCCGGTGCGCAGCTCCAGTGCGGCGGCCACTTCGATCGATGCAGAGACGCGCTCCACCAGCATCACATCGCACGCATAGTCGTGGCCCCGCATGCGGATCTCGTCCTGCAGGTTGACCACCGACAGCAGCGTGGACTGTGGCTTGTGCTCCGCCACGAACGTGCCGACGCCCGCCACGCGCACCACCCTGCCCTGCTCCGACAACTCGCGCAGCGCGCGGTTGACGGTCATGCGCGACACGGAGAAGCGGTTCACCAGCTCCTGCTCGGACGGCACGCGGTCCCCGGGCTGCCACGCGCCGCTCTGGATCTGGCGGGCGATGTACTCCTTCACCTGCTGGTAGAGCGCGGCGGGGGCGTTGGACGAGGCGGATGCCTGGCTGGTGGCGGGGTGATTCATGGCGTTCAGTGCTCGGCCGCGGCCATGGCCTCGGCGCGGATCTCCTCGGTCAGCCGTGCCTTCAGCGCGGAAAACTCGGGCGATGTCTTGATCGTGTAATGGCGCGGATGGGGGAAGTCCACCGCGATCTCGCTCTTGATCCGACCCGGCCTGGCGGAAAACACCGCCACGCGGTTGGCCATGAAGATGGCCTCGTCGATATCGTGCGTGACGAATAATACCGTCTTGCGCGACGACTCCCAGATGCCCAGCAGCAGTTCCTGCATCAGCACGCGCGTCTGGTTGTCCAGCGCGCCGAACGGCTCGTCGAGCAGCAGGATCTTGGGATCGTTGGCCAGCGCCCGCGCAATGGCCGTGCGTTGCTGCATGCCGCCGGACAACTGCTTGGGATAGTGGTGTTCAAACCCGCGCAACCCCACGCGGGCGATGAAGAAATCGCTACGCTCCTTCTGGTCCGCCACGCTCATGCCGCGCTCGCGCAGGCCAAACCGCACGTTCTGCTCGATGGTCAGCCACGGGAACAACGTGTACGACTGGAACACCATGCCACGATCCGCACCCGGGCCGGCCACGGGCTGGCCGTCGAGCAGCACGCGGCCGCCGGTGGGCGTATCCAGCCCTGCCACGATGCGCAGAAGTGTGGATTTGCCGCAGCCCGACGGGCCGAGAATCGTCACGAAGTCGTTGTCGCGCACCTCGAAATCGACGGGCAGCAACGCCTGCGTTTCGCCACCGCGCGGATTGGTGAAGGTCCGCGAAACCTGCTGGATGGACAGCGCGCTCATTTGATCGAACTCCACGGAAACAGGCGCTGGTTAGCCACCTTGAAGACGAGGTCCGACACCAGCCCGATGCAGCCGATGACGATGATGCCGAAGATGATCTGCCCGGTGTTCAGCAGCGCCTGGCTGTCCGTGATCATGTGGCCGATGCCCGAGGACGAGCCGATCAGTTCAGCGACGATCACGTAGGTCCAGGCCCAGCCCAGCACGAGCCGCAGGATTTCCGCGATGCCGGGCGCGGCGCCGGGGATCAGCACGCGGCGCACGATCCCGCGCGGCGTGGCACCCAGCGTGTAGGCCGCCTCGACCAGGTCCTTGCGGGCACCGCCGACGGTCACGGCCACCATCAGCACGATCTGGAAGAACGAACCAATGAAGATCACCAGCAGTTTCTGGGTTTCGCCGATGCCGGCCCACAGGATCAGCAGCGGGATGAACGCCGACGCCGGCAGGTAGCGGCAGAACGACACGAACGGCTCGAAGAAGGCCTCGGCCGCCTTGTACGCGCCCATGAAGATGCCGAGCGGCACGGCGATTGCCGCGGCGAGCACGAAGCCGCCGACCACGCGCCAGACCGTCATGCCGATATCGCCGATGAAGTTGTACTGCGTGAACAGCGTCACCCCTTCGCGCGCCATGGTCAGCGGATCGGCCAGGAATGTGCGCGACACGAAACCGCCGAGCGTGACCACGGCCCACAGGCCAAAGAAGACGGCGAAGAACGACAGGCCGAGCAGCCAGCGCGTGCGCGGCGCTACCGGCACCAGCGGCGACAGCCACGGATGACGCGCGCGCGGCGCGGCCAGGGTGCCGGTGGCGGCCGGCACGCGTGCGGCCGGCGCGGAGGTGGAAGCTTGAGAAGACATGACTACCCCTTCCGGCTTACTTGAGGAATCGTGCGTCATAGAGCGTGGTGACATCCGGCACCTGGCGAATCACGCCGATGTCCATCAGCACGCCGGCGGCTTCCTTGCTGAAGCTCGCCAGCTCGCCCGAGAAGAACGTGCGGTTGGCTTCCTTGTCCTGCCAGCGCAGGTAGGCCGACGACTTGGCAAACTGCTCGCCGGTCTGCTTGACCGCCGCCCCCATGATCTCGTTCGCGCGCTCCGGCTCCTTGCGGATCATCTCCAGCGCCTCGAAATAGCTGTCCACCAGCGCCTGCGCGGCCTTGGGATTGTCCTTGAGCCACTTGGGCGCGCAACCCAGCGTGTCCGTCACCATCGGGTAGTCCAGCGTGGTGGCCAGGATCTTGCCCTTGTCCGGATTGGCGCGCACGGTGGAGAGATACGGTTCGTAGGTCATGGCGCCATCGTTCTGCCCGGCCACGAAGGCCTGCGCGGCCGCCTGCGGCGACAGCGTGGTCACCTTGACGTCCTTCAGCGTCATGCCGTTCTTCTTGAGCATCCATGCCAGGCCGAAGTACGGCGCCGTGCCCGGCGCATCCACGCCGATGGTCTTGCCCTTGAGATCGGCAAAACCCTTCACGTCGCTGCGCACGGCCAGGCCGTCCGCGCCGTAGGACTTGTCCAGCTGCACGATCTGCGTGATCGGCACGCCGTTGGCATTCCATGCCACGTGGGTTTCCACGGTGGTCGCCGCGCACTGGATCGCGCCCGAGGCCAGCGCCAGGTGACGGTCCTTCTGCGGAATCATCTTGATGTCGACGTCCACGCCGTGCTTCTTGAAGATGCCGGCCTTGTCGGCCAGCGTCAGGGGGGCAAACCCGGTCCAGCCGCTCATGCCGAGCGTGACGGGCGTGTTCTGGGCGTGGGCGGCGGTGGCGGCGGCCGATACGGCCAGGGCGATTGCGGCTAGCGTTGCACGGCGTTGCTGGGACATGCTGTCGGCTCCTTTGGTGTATGTCGGACAGGCTTGGATGCAGCCGGTCGATGGTGCGGCCATGCGTGTGGCCATCACTCGATGCCGGCAATGGTGCTATGCCTGTCTATACAAGTCAACGAAGGGTTTGCACTAGTCCGCGCCCATAAAAGTGCGCAAATATCCGCAGAATGCACCCTTGCGGGGCGTTTCAGATAAATCCTGTATAGACAGCGACACGGCCGGCACATCGCTCGCAAGCGGTGTGCCAGGGAAGAGATGCGGGGGAGTTCAGGCGTCGAAGAAGGACGCCACGGTGGGATAGCGCAGGCGCAAACGCAGCTCGCGCTTGAGCCGGCGGTTGTCCAGGCGGCGCGATTCGCTCATGAAGCTGAGCAGCGACGCATCGATGACCTCGCCCGCCTGCTGGCGACTGATGCGCGGCGGCCTTGGCAGGCCGCGCCGGTCGGCCACGAGGTCGAAGTAATCGGCCATGCGCAGCTCCGTGTCGTCGCTGGCGTGGACCACGCGCTGGGGGCGTCCGCGCCACAGCCCGGCGATCATCGTGCGCGCCAGGTCATCCGCATGAATATGGCTGGTGTACACGTCGTCCTGCCGCGACAGGGCCGGCGTGCGCTTGTTCAGACGCGCGATCGGCAGGCGGTCTTCGGCGTAGATGCCGGGAATCCGAACGATGCTGGCGCGCCATCCCGCATCGCGGCCAAACCGGCGAACCGCGGATTCAGCCGCCACGCGGCGCCGCGCGCGTGGCGTTTGCGGGCGGACCGCGTCAAATTCCCGCACGCGGGCACCGCCCCGGTCGCCATAGACGCCAGTGGTGCTGGCATAGACGAACACGCGCGATGGCACATGGTGCGCGGCCGCCGCGAACGCCCGGTGCCAACCCCGGTCGGGTAGAATGTCGGCCTCGCTGGCAGCTCCGGATGCGAAGCGTCCGACCCGTGCCCGGCGCCATGCCGTCCGCCTCAGCGCGGCAAGCAAGGCGCGTGTGCGCGGATCGCCATGGCCCTGCGCGGGCGGCGGGGCCAGGTCCATGACCCGGTCCGCCAGGCCGCGCAGCCGCGCCAGCGTGACAGGCCGATCCAGGTCGGCCACCAGCGGTACCGCGCCCGCCGCGCGCAACTCGGCCCGACGGCCCGGTTGCGACGTCACGGCAAACACCCGCATGCGGGCTGACAGCAGCCGCAGGATGCGCGTGCCGACATCGCCGCAACCGACGATCAGCAGACGCGGACGGCCCAGTCGGCGCGCGGCCCTTGGGGTAGACAACGCCGGAATCGGCGACAGAATTTGGCTCATAGATCTGATTATGGCTTATCAAGTAACCGTCATGCCCAGCGGCCACAAGTTCGAGGTGGCCGCCGACGAAACCATCCTCGGCGCGGCCCTGCGTCATAGTATCGGCCTGCCGTACGGCTGCAAGAACGGCGCGTGCGGGTCCTGCAAGGGCCGCGTGGTCGAGGGCACCATCGTGCAGGGCGACCACGCCGCATCGGCGCTGACAGCCCAGGAAAAGACCGAAGGCCGCGCGCTGTTCTGCTGCGCCAATGCCGCCTCCGACATCACGATCGAGTGCCGTGAAGTCCACGGCGCCGGCGATATCCCCATCAAGAAGATCCCGTGCCGCGTGAGCACGCTGGAGCGCCTGGCGGACGACGTGATCGCCATCCGCCTGCAGCTTCCCGCGACCGAGCGCATGCAGTACCTGGCCGGCCAGTACGTGGAATTCCTGCTCCGCGACGGCAAGCGCCGCAGCTACTCGATCGCCACGCCGCCGCACGAGGAAGGCCCGATCGAACTGCATATCCGCCACATGCCGGGCGGCGCGTTCACCGACTACGTGTTCGGCGCGAAGGAAGGCGCCCCGGCCATGAAGGAGCGCGACATCCTGCGCTTCGAAGGTCCGCTGGGCAGCTTCTTCCTGCGCGAGGATTCCGACAAGCCGATCGTCCTGCTGGCCTCCGGCACTGGATTCGCACCGATCAAGGCCATCGTCGAGCACGCCGCGTACACCGGCATCACGCGCCCGATGACGCTGTACTGGGGCGGCCGCCGCCCGCGCGACCTCTACATGCACGCGCTGTGCGAGCAGTGGGCACGCGACCTGCCGAACTTCAAGTACGTGCCCGTCGTGTCCGACGCGCAGCCCGACGATGCCTGGACGGGCCGCACCGGCTTTGTCCACCAGACCGTCATGGCCGACTTGCCGGACCTGTCCGGGCACGAGGTCTATGCCTGCGGCGCCCCGGTGATGGTGAACGCCGCCCGCACGGACTTCACGGCCCAATGCCGTCTGCACGAGGACGCGTTCTTCGCCGATTCCTTCACGTCCGAGGCCGACATGCACCCGGCCGGCGCGGCCTGAGCGCCGCGGCCGCCGTTCCGTCGACACAACAATGCCACCCGGGTCTGCCACATTTCGTTTTGACACCCGGGCGCATGCGTTTTATATTGGCCGCCATGAACACCGCCATGCTCCGACGCCGCGCACGTACGTTGCTCCCCACCGGGGTGCCGCGCGGCTGACCGTCAACAGCGTCTGTTCAGGTCAACAAGCCACGGGCAATCCCCGTGGCTTTTTGCTTTTTTCCGTCTCTTTGTTCTTCCCTTCGTCCGTCCATCGTTTCATGCCGACCCCAGGAGTCCGCCATGGCATTTGCTGAGTATCCCGTCCAATCCCTGATGTACATCACCAACCGGCCCGAGCTGGTCTTCACCGAAGGCAAGGGGTCGTGGCTGACGGACCATAACGGCAAGCGCTATCTCGATTTCGTGCAAGGCTGGGCGGTCAACGCACTGGGCCACTCGAACGAGGGCATGATCCAGGCGCTCGAAACCCAGGCGCGCAAGCTGCTGAACCCGAGCCCGGCGTTCTACAACGAGCCGATGCTGAAGCTGGGCCGTCAACTGACCGACAACAGCTGCTTCGACAAGGTCTTCTTTGCCAACAGCGGCGCCGAGGCCAACGAAGGTGCGATCAAGCTGGCGCGCAAATGGGGCCGCAAGCACAAGAACGGCGCGTTCGAGATCATCACGATGGACCACAGCTTCCATGGCCGCACGCTGGCGACCATGAGCGCATCCGGCAAGGCCGGCTGGGACACCATCTTCGCCCCGCAGGTGCCGGGCTTCCCGAAGGCCGACCTGAACGACCTGGCATCCGTGGAGAAGCTGATCACCGACAAGACCGTCGGCATCATGCTGGAGCCCGTGCAGGGCGAAGGCGGCGTGATCCCCGCCACGCGCGAGTTCATGCAGGGCCTGCGCGCGCTGGCTGACAAGCACAAGCTGCTGCTCATCGTCGATGAAGTGCAGACCGGTTGCGGCCGCTGCGGCACGCTGTTCGCGTACGAGCTGTCGGGCGTGGAGCCGGACATCATGACGCTGGGCAAGGGCATCGGCGGCGGCGTGCCGCTGTCCGCACTGCTGTGCAAGGCCGAGGTGGCAAGCTTCGAAGCCGGCGACCAGGGCGGCACCTACAACGGCAACCCGCTGATGACCGCCGTCGGCAGCGCCGTGATCGAGCAGCTGACCGCACCGGGCTTCCTGGACGACGTGAAGGCCAAGGGCCAGTACCTGCGCGAGCAATTGCTGGCGCTGTCGGCCGAGTTCGGCCTGGGCGGCGAACGTGGCGAAGGCCTGCTGCGCGCGCTGGTGCTGGACAAGGACATCGGCCCGCAGATCGTGGAAGAGGCGCGCGAGATGGCGCCGCGAGGCCTGCTGCTGAATTCGCCGCGCCCCAGCCTGCTGCGCTTCATGCCGGCGCTGAACGTGACGCGCGAGGAGATCGACCAGATGATCGGCATGCTGCGCACGCTGTTGAAGAAGCTGGCCTGAAGTCGCCAGACTGTGCGGCCCGGCCGGTCAGTCGCACCGGCCGCCGCGCCCCATCCTTACGCGGCATGGGGCATCGGACTTCGCTGACGGCCCGTCTCCGCACGACCGCCCATGAAAAAGCCTCGCTTTCGCGAGGCTTTTTCGTTGCTGCGTGAACACCGAAGCGATTACTCGCCCAGGTAGGCCGCGCGCACCTTCGGATCGTCCAGCATCTGCTTGGCATCGCCACTCATCGTGATGAGGCCCGACTCCATCACGTAGCCACGGTGAGCCGCCTGCAGCGCCAGGCGCGCGTTCTGCTCCACCAGCAGCACGGTCACGCCCTGTGCCGACACGGTGCGCACCACCTCGAAGATCTTTTCGACCATGATTGGCGACAGACCCATCGACGGCTCGTCCAGCAACAGCAGCTTGGGCTGGCTCATCAGCGCGCGCGCCATGGCCAGCATCTGCTGTTCGCCGCCGGACATCGTGCCGGCCAGCTGGTTGGCGCGCTCCTTCAGGCGCGGGAAGATGCCGAACATGCGGTCGACGTCGGCCTTGATGCCGGCCTCGTCGTTACGCGTGTAGGCGCCCATCTGGAGGTTTTCCGTGATGGTCATGCGCGCGAACACGCCACGGCCTTCCGGCACCATCGCCAGGCCCTGCTTCAGCAGCGCGTAGCTGGGCACGCCCTTGATGGACTTGCCCATGTACTCGACGTCACCGCCCGCCCAGCCCTGCAGGCCGGTGATGGCCTTCATGGTGGTGGTCTTGCCGGCACCGTTGGCGCCGATCAGCGTGACGAGCTCGCCTTCCTGGATCTCCAGATCGACGCCCTTGACGGCCTGGATGCCGCCGTAGGCCACCTTCAGTCCGGAAATCTTCAGCAATGTCTGTTTCATCTCGATCTCTCCCGCCTTAGTGCGACGATGCGCCGAGGTAAGCCTCGATCACCGCGGGATTGTTCTGCACGTCGTGCGGAAGACCCTGCGCGATGACCTTGCCGTAGTCCAGCACGGTCATTTGGTTGCACAGACCCATGACAAGCTTCACGTCGTGCTCGATCAGCAGGATGGTCCGGCCGTCGTTGCGGATCTTCTCCAGCAGGCCGCGCAGTTCCACCTTCTCCGTCGCGTTCATGCCGGCGGCCGGCTCGTCCAGTGCCAGCAGCTTGGGCTCGGTGGCCAGCGCGCGGGCAATCTCCAGACGACGCTGGTGGCCATAGGACAGGTTGCGCGAAGTGAAGTTGGCGTACTTGCCAATGCCCACGTAGTCCAGCAGGTCGTGGGCCATGTCCTCGATGCCCTCTTCCTCGCGGCGCACCGAAGGCGGACGGAAGATGGCGCCGAACACGCCGGCCTTGGTACGCACGTGGCGGCCCACCATCACGTTTTCCAGCGCGGTCATGTCGCCGAACAGGCGGATGTTCTGGAACGTACGGGCGATACCGGTCTTGGCCACTTCATGCACGGCGGTCGGCTGGTACGGCTTGCCGCCCAGCACGAACTCGCCGGAATCCGGCGTGTACAGGCCCGTGATCACGTTGAAGAACGTGGTCTTGCCGGCGCCGTTCGGGCCAATCAGGCCATAGATCTCGCCCGGCTTGATCTGCAGGCCCACATCGGAGAGCGCCTGCAGGCCACCGAAACGCTTGTTGACCCCCTGTACGGACAGGAGGATATCGTTGTTGCTCATGTTGTCCTCCTGATCAGAATCGGCCTACGCTGCCCGGCCGGCGCACCACCGGACGGTCTTCCTTGCGCGGCGACGGCCAGATGCCCGCCGGGCGATACAGCATCACGACAACCAGTGCCAGGCCGAACAGGAGCTGGCGCAGCACTTCGGCGTCGACGACGACGTGACCGAACAGGCCCGTCTGCATCGGCTCCGCCACCACGCGCAGCAACTCCTGGAAGCCCACCAGCAGGATGCCGCCCAGGATCACGCCCGGGATATGGCCCATGCCGCCGAGCACCACGATGGCGAGGATGTAGATCGATTCCCACAGCGTGAACGATTCCGGCGACACAAAGCCCTGGAACGCGCCGAACACGGAGCCCGACACGCCGCCGAACGACGCACCCATGGCGAACGCCAGCAGCTTGACGTTACGCGTGTTGATGCCCATCGCCTTGGCGGCGATTTCGTCTTCGCGGATCGCCACCCATGCGCGGCCGATGCGGGAGTTCTGCAGGCGCAGGCAGATGAACACGATGACGATCACCAGCGCTACCAGCAGGTAGTAGTACATGAACACCGGCGTGAACTTGAGCCCGAAGATCTCGTGCGACTTCGAGAAATCGAAGCCGAAAATATGGACCGGGTCCACCGCGGTGATGCCCTTGGGACCGTTCGTGATGTTCAACGGGCGGTCCAGGTTGTTCATGAAGATCCGGATGATTTCACCGAAGCCCAGCGTCACGATGGCGAGGTAATCGCCCCGCAGCTTGAGCGTCGGCGCCCCGAGCAGCACGCCGAACGTGGCCGCCACACACACGGTGAGCGGTATCACGAACCACATCGACAAGTGCAGGCCGTTGGGGAACAACTGGTGGATCCACTCGAACTGGTTGGCCAGGTGCGGCGAGCCGAGCAGCGCCATCAGGTACGCGCCCACCGCGTAGAACGCGATGTAGCCCAGATCAAGCAGGCCGGCAAAGCCGACCACGATGTTCAGGCCCAGCGCCAGCATGATGTAGAGCAGCGCGAAGTCCAGCACGCGCACCCAGTAGTTGCCGCCGAAGGTCTGCACGAAGAACGGGGCGCACAGGGCGACCACCAGGAAGGCCATCAGCGCGGCGAGGGTCTTGGCCGGAACGCGGGACGGTGCCGCGACGGCCGTGGATGGAATCGGAGTATTCATGGATTCGCTCTCCTCAGGCACGGTCTGCGACACGTTCGCCCATGATGCCGGACGGACGGAAGACAAGTACGGTAATCAGCACGATGAAGGCGAAGACGTCCTGGTAGTTCGAGCCGAACACGCCATTGGTCAGGTCGCCGATATAGCCGGCGCCCAGTGCCTCGATCAGGCCCAGCAGCATGCCGCCGACCATCGCGCCGGCCAGGTTGCCGATGCCGCCCAGCACCGCGGCGGTGAACGCCTTCAGGCCGGGGATGAAGCCCATGTAGAAGTGGGCGTTACCGTAGTTGGTGGCCATCATCACGCCCGCCAGCGCCGCCAGCGTGGCGCCGATCATGAACGTGGCCGAGATCACGAAGTTGGGGTTCACGCCCATCAGGCCCGCCACCTTCTGGTTCTCGGCGGTGGCGCGCATCGCGCGGCCGAGCTTGGTGCGGTTGACCAGGGCCAGCAGGCCGGCCATGACCATCACGGCCAGGCCGATGATGACCATTTCCTTGCCGGTGATGGTGGCGCCGGTGGAGCCGATATCGATCGGTTCGGACGGCAGCAGCTGCGGGAACGTCAGCGGGTTGCGCGACCAGATCAGCATCCCCATGGTCTGGAGGATGATCGAAACGCCGATCGCGGTGATCAGCGGGGCCAGCCGGGGCGCATTGCGCAACGGTCGGTAGGCCACGCGCTCAATCGTGTAGGCAAGGACTGCACAGACGGGCATGGCGATCAGCGTGGCGATCACCAGCGTCAGCCATTCGGGCAGACCGGGCGCGAATTTCTGCAGCCCAAGGATCGCTGACAAAGCGGTCAGCGCGCCAATCATCAGGACGTCGCCGTGTGCGAAGTTGATGATGCCCAGAATGCCGTAGACCATGGTGTAGCCCAGTGCGATCAGCGCGTAGATGCTGCCGAGCACCAGACCGTTCACGATCTGCTGGATAAAGATATCCATGAAAACTCCTGCTTCAGCCCCGCTCCGGTCGGCATGGTGTGGATGCCGCTGGTGGGACGGTAATGTTGGATAGGTCGGGTAGTGTGGTGAGGTGGCTGGTGTGCTGCCCGCCCTGTTCCATCCATGGTAAGGATGCTGTTAACACGTTGGCGAGACTAAAAAGAACGGCACCGCAATGTCTTCACGGTGCCGTTCGGATGGGCCGGTAAGCCCTGATTACATCTTCACGACGTCGAGGACGGACTTCTTCTTGTCCTTGTACTCGTACAGCGTGATGGTGCCTTCCTTCATGTCGCCCTTCTCGTCGAAGGCGATGTTGCCGATCACGCCCTTGTAGTTCGTCTTGGGCATTTCGGCCAGGATGGCCGCCGGCTCGGTCGAGTTGGCGCGCTTCATGGCGTCAACGACGACCATCACGGCGTCATAGGTGAACGGGGCGTAGATCTGCACCGGGGCGTTGAAACGAGCCTGGTAGCGCTTCTCGAAATCGGCGCCGGTTTCCATCTTCGACAGGGCCAGGCCAGCTTCCGAGCAGATGATGTTGGACACGGCATCGCCGGCCAGCTCAGCCACCTTGTCGGTACATACGCCGTCGCCGCCAACGATCTTGGACGAAATGCCCAGTTCCCTGGCTTGCTTGGCGAACGGGCCGCCGGTGGCGTCCATGCCGCCGTACATGATCACGTCCGGCTTCTTGCCCTTGATCTTGGTCAGAATGGCCTTGAAGTCGGTAGCCTTGTCGTTGGTGGCTTCACGCGCCACCACGTTCACGCCTGCCGCCTTGGCGGTCTTCTCGAACTCGTCGGCCAGGCCCTTGCCGTAGGCGGTGGCATCGTCAACGATGGCCACGCTCTTGGCGTGCAGGCTCTTGGCGGCGTAGTTGGCCAGCGCCGGACCCTGCTGGGCATCGGTGGCCACCACGCGGAAGGTGGTCTTGAAGCCTTGCTTGGTGTAGTCAGGGTTGGTCGACGACGGCGAGATCTGGACGATGCCGGCATCGCTATAGATCTTGGAGGCCGGGATCGATACGCCCGAGTTCAGGTGGCCGACCACGGCCGCGACCTTCGCGTCCACCAACTTCTGCGCCACGGCGGTGCCGGTCTTCGGGTCGCCCGCGTCGTCTTCGCCGACCAGTTCGAGCTTGATCTTCTTGCCGTTGATTTCCAGGCCGGCCTTGTTGACTTCTTCAACGGCCAGGCGGGCGCCGTTCTCGTTGTCCTTGCCAAGGTGAGCGATGCCGCCCGTCAGCGGTGCCGCGTGGCCGATCTTGACGACGGTTTCGCCACCGCCAGCGGCTGCGGGGGCAGCGGCTGCAGCAGGTGCCGATGCTGCCGCATCAGCCGGCTTTTCTTCCTTCTTGCCACATGCGGCGACCAGCGCCACTGCGGCCGCGATCGGCAGAATCTTGGCAAACGTGAATTGCATGAGTGATCTCCTAGGATTCACAAAAACAGGGAAATAAACTGCGCCTCCCGGACGCACTCCCTGGACCGCCCTTGTTTAGTTTCAATTTGAAACGCGCGCATTGTATCCCCTTTCTTTGCAGATGCAATATGCGACGCAACAACCTGAACCATTTACCCACCAAATGAGCTAGGGAATTTCCCCAATGCACAGATTGGGGCAATCTCCGCCCATTCGGCGGACCCGTCCTTTACCCTTACAAGAATCGTGCCTAGGGCCCGGCGGGGCCTCATGCGGCACCAATTAAGCCGCGTCGGCGCCACCCATAATGACACGTTATTAATTAGGTATTTCATTTCAATTACCGGGCAACTTCTCTAATGTGCAGAATGTAGCGTCGCACCATAATAGGGAAAACCCCATTCTCGGGGATTACCCTGATATTGTCTGGGTGTTAAGACAGGTATTGAAAAGCAAATCGGCGGGATACGGGTTTCCGGGCGGGAAATGTCTGTAGCCAGCAATCGTCCGCGCGCAGACCCTATACGCCATGCGCACCGGGACCGTGCAACGGAGCGGACTGCTCAGGCACTGGAAAAACGGGGAAAGAGGAAGGACTGCGGGCGAGGCCGCGTTGGCGGTGATGCCGAGGGTGACGCAGAGGGTGGCTACAGCGGGATGCGGCGGAAGGATCGCGGACGTTGCCGCCAGGGCAACGTCCGGGTCGCGAAGATCAGGACTTCACGGACACGCTGGCAAGGCCGCGCGGCAGCGGGAAGGACATGTTTTCCTCCACGCCTTCCAGCGCGCGCACGTTCTTGATGCCAAACGTACGCAGGCGCTCGACGATGGCCTGGGCCAGCGCCTCCGGCGCCGAAGCGCCGGCGGTCAGGCCGATGCGGCGCTTGCCCGCCACCCACTCGGGTTTGAGCTGCTCCGGATCGTCGATCATGTAGGCAGGTACGCCCAGACGGTCCGCCAGTTCGCGCAGGCGGTTGGAGTTGGAGCTGTTCGGGCTGCCCACCACGATCACGACTTCCACCTGCGGCGCCATGAACTTCACGGCGTCTTGCCGGTTCTGCGTGGCGTAGCAGATGTCCTGCTTCTTGGGCTCGCGGATCTCGGGGAAGCGCGCCTTCAGCGCGGCCACGATCTCGGCGGTCTCGTCCACGGACAGCGTGGTCTGCGTGACGTAGGCCAGTTGCAGCGGATCGCGCACGGCCAGCTGATTCACGTCCTCGACCGACTCCACCAGCAGCATGCCCAGCTCGGACTGGCCCATCGTGCCTTCGACCTCGGGATGCCCCTTGTGGCCGATCATGATGATCTCGCAGCCCTCGGCGCGCATCTTCCCGACTTCCACGTGCACCTTGGTCACCAGCGGGCAGGTGGCGTCAAACACGTTCAGGCCGCGCGCAGTGGCATCGGCACGTACTTCCTTGGAGACCCCGTGGGCGCTGAAGATGACGGTCGATCCCTCGGGCACCTCGTCAAGTTCGTCCACGAAGACGGCGCCCTTGCGGCGCAGGTCGGCCACCACGTAGGCGTTGTGGACGATCTCGTGGCGCACGTAGATCGGCGCACCAAACCGGGACAGGGCGCGCTCGACGATCTCGATCGCGCGGTCCACGCCGGCACAGAAGCCGCGCGGTTGCGCCATCAGGATCTCGGCGTCGCTGGAGATGGTCATTTCGTGCATGCGGTGGTCCGACTCGACGACTGACATCAGAGAATTCCGATCAACTGGACGTCGAACAAGATGGTCTGTCCGGCCAGTGGGTGGTTGAAATCGAACAATGCCGCGGTGTCTCCGAATTCCTTGAGCACGCCGGCGTACTTCCCGCCGCCAGGTGCATTGAATTCGACCAGATCGCCTGGCGAATAGTCTTCCTCGAACGAACTGTTCTCGCGCAGCGTGGCCAGCGAAACCCACTGCAGCAATTCAGGATTGCGCGGCCCGAACGCATGCTCGGGCGCCAGGCGATAGGTCGTGCGCTCGCCCTCGGGCATGCCGAGCAGGGCCTGTTCCAGCGTAGGGGCCAACTGGCCCTGGCCGAGCAGCAACGTGGCGGGCTTTTCCTCGAACGTGCTCACGACTTCGGTGCCGTTCTCGAGGGCGATACTGTAGTGAAGCGTCAGGAACGAGTCCGCCCCGACAGTCTTGCGGGCAGCCGCGTCGCCGCCTGCCGCTTCCGACGCAAAAGTTTGCAGATTCATGGGTGCTCAACCGGTCAACAACCCGTATTGTATTCGACTGGACCAACCGACGCCGACGCGCCGCCCTCCGTGTCGCCATCCTGCCGCCAAGTGTGGCGCTGAACGGAGACGATTCGATGTCAATTCCCCAATGGCCCGCCTGCGAGCGGCCGCGCGAAAAACTGCTGAAATCCGGCGCCAGCGCGCTGTCCGACGCCGAATTGCTGGCCGTCTTCCTGCGCGTGGGCAGCGCGGGCAAAAACGCTGTCGATCTGGCCCGTGAACTCCTGACGAGCTTTGGATCGCTGACGCAGCTATTCGCCGCGGATGGCGATGCCCTTGCCGGCGTCAAGGGCATGGGTGCAGTGAAGTACGCACAGTTGCGGGTCGTGCCGGAGCTGGCGCGGCGATCGCTGGCGGAAACGCTCAAGGAATCCGGGGGGCTCGATTCGTCTCGCGCGGTCCGCGCCTACCTGCGGCTGACGCTGGCCCACCTGCCCTATGAAGTCTTCCACTGCCTCTACCTGGATTCCCGCTACCGGCTGCTGGCCAGCGTGGAACTGGCGCGCGGGTCGCTGCGCGAAGCCGTGGTCTACCCGCGCGAAGTGGCCCGCGAGGCCCTGGTGCACAACGCCGCCTACGTGATCGTGGCCCACAACCACCCGGGCGGGGAAGCCGTGCCAAGCCGCAGCGATCTCACCAGCACACGGGCCCTGGCACGGACGCTGTCCGTGCTGGACATCGAGCTGCTGGACCATTACATTGTCGCCGGCAGCGATATCTACTCGTTCGCAGAGCATGACCGGCTCCCCTCGCCTCACTCGCGTGACGCAAGCGGCACGGCGCAACACCTCCTTCCGAAAAGTACGGAAGGCGTTGATCCGCCAATCGTTTCCGGTCTATAATGCTCGTTTTGCTGAAGTCTCAATCCGCTGCAGTCCGGGCCCGCGCGCCTTTTGTTGATCTGTTGCGAACATTGTCCACGAATAAGATTTAGGAGTGCTTCATGGCACGCGTCTGTCAAGTGACCGGGAAAGCGCCGATGGTCGGCAACAACGTTTCCCACGCAAACAACAAGACCAAGCGCCGCTTTCTGCCCAACCTGCAGAATCGCCGCTTCTTCGTTGAATCGGAAAACCGCTGGGTGAGCCTGCGCGTCTCGAACGCCGGCCTGCGCCTGATCGACAAGAAAGGCATCGACTCCGTGCTCGCCGACCTGCGCGCACGCGGCGAAGTCTAAATAAGTAGGAGTACACCATGGCCAGCAAAGGCGGACGCGACAAGATCAAGCTGGAATCGACCGCAGGTACGGGTCATTTCTACACGACCACCAAGAACAAGCGCACCATGCCGGAAAAGATGGAGATCTCGAAGTTCGATCCCGTCGCCCGCAAGCACGTGCCCTACAAGGAAACCAAGATCAAGTAATTGATCCGGTTTTCTGGCAGAAAGCCCCGCTCCAAGCGGGGCTTTTTGTTTTTGCGGCCGGCGGAAGCCCGCTCGAAGTTTGGGGTGACTACGCGGCAAACCCTTGCGCCACAAGGGATTGAGAGCACGCCGGGATGCATGCGGGTGTACACTTGCCAGCTTTCCCCAACGCTCTTTCGCCCCCACGCGATCCCTGCACCATGAACTTCGATGTCGCGATCGTCGGCAGCGGGCTGGCCGGCCTCACCGTCGCGCTGCAGCTGGCCGATACCCACCGGGTTGTCATTCTCAGCAAGCGCGCCATGACACAAGGCGCCAGCGACTGGGCCCAGGGCGGGATCGCCGCGGTACTGGATTCCGGCGACAGCCATGACGAACACACGCAGGACACGCTCGTTGCCGGCGCAGGCCTTTGCGACGAAGACGCGACGCGCTACATCGTCGAGCATGGCCGCGAAGCCATCCAGTGGCTGATCGACCGGGGCGTGCCGTTCACGCGCGACGCGCAGGCCGAGCTGGGCTTCCACCTGACCCGCGAAGGTGGCCACAGCCGCCGCCGGATCATCCACGCGGCGGACGCCACCGGCCATGCCGTGGTGACCACGCTGGCCGAGCAGGCGCGGCAGCACCCCAATATCACGATTATCGAGGACCATTTCGCGATCGACCTGATCACGGCCAGCAAGCTGGGCCTGCCGGGCAATCGCTGCTATGGCCTCTACGTGCTCAATGACGCCACGGGCGACGTTCGCACGATCACGGCCACGCACACGGTGCTGGCCGCCGGTGGCGCCGGCAAGGTCTATCTCTACACGACCAACCCGGACACGGCCACGGGCGACGGCATCGCCATGGCCTGGCGCGCGGGCTGCCGTGTGTCAAACATGGAATTCATCCAGTTCCACCCGACCTGCCTCTACCACCCATACGCCAAGTCCTTCCTGATTTCCGAAGCGGTGCGAGGCGAAGGCGGGCTGCTGAAGCTGCCGGACGGCACCCGCTTCATGCCGGAACACGACGCACGCGCCGAACTCGCGCCGCGCGACGTGGTGGCCCGGGCGATCGACTTCGAGATCAAGAAGCGTGGCCTGGATTGCGTGTACCTGGACATCACGCACCAACCGGAGTCGTTCCTGAAGGAACACTTCCCGACGATCCACGCGCGCTGCCTGGAGTTTGGCATCGACATCGCGCGCGAGCCGATTCCCGTTGTGCCCGCGGCCCACTACACGTGTGGCGGCGTGGTGACCGATACGTCCGGACGCACGGACATCGCCAACTTGTATGCCGTGGGCGAAACGGCCTGCACGGGCCTGCACGGCGCCAATCGCCTGGCATCGAATTCGCTGCTGGAATGCATGGTGATCGGCCGAGCCGCAGCCGAGGACATCGCCGCGCAGGACAAGGCCGGCGCGCCGGACATCGCACTGCCGGCATGGGATGAAAGCCGCGTCTCGGATGCTGACGAAGAAGTGGTCGTGTCCCACAACTGGGACGAGCTGCGCCGCATGATGTGGAACTACGTGGGCATCGTGCGTACCGACAAGCGCCTGGAGCGCGCCCAGCACCGCATCGGGTTGCTGCGCGAGGAAATCGCCGAGTATTACGCAAACTTCCGCGTCACGCGGGACCTGCTGGAGTTGCGCAACCTGGTCGAAGTGGCATCGCTGATCGTCGATAGCGCGTACTCGCGCCACGAAAGCCGCGGCCTGCATTTCAGCCGTGACTATCCGGACACGCTGCCCAAGGCGCTGCCGACGGTGCTGCAACCGCTGACCGGCCGCGCCGCGCAGCATCGACAGAAAAAACAAAAGGCCTGACGAGCAGGCCTTCCTTCCACAACCGAGCATCGGGCCCGCATTGCCGGGCCCGACTGCTTTCAGCCGATGATCCGCAACGAGTAGTCCGTCGCGCGCACGTCCTTCGTGAGCGCACCCACCGAGATGCGATCCACGCCCGTTTCCGCAAATGCGCGGATCGTCTCGTAGTTCACGCCGCCAGACACCTCCAGCAATGCCCGCTCTCGATTGATCGCCACGGCCTCGCGCATCATCTCGAGCGTGAAGTTGTCGATCAGGATCGACTTCGCACCGGCATTGAGCGCTTCCTCAAGCTCGGCAATCGACTCGACTTCGACCTGCACCGTCGCATCGCTGCCCAGCGCAAAGGCCGCCTGCATCGCAGCCGTGATGCTGCCGGCTGCGGCGATATGGTTTTCCTTGATCAGGATGCCGTCATAGAGCGCCAGGCGCTGATTCTCGCCTCCGCCCAGCTTGACCGCATACTTCTGCGCCAGCCGCAGCCCGGGCAGCGTCTTGCGTGTATCGAGCACCCGTGCCCGGGTGCCCGCGATCAGGTCAGCGTATCGGCGCGTGGCTGTGGCAACGCCGGACAGCAGTTGCAGGAAATTCAGCGATGGCCGCTCGGCAGTCAGCAAGGCACGGGCCGGGCCGGTGATTTCGCAAACCGCGTCGTCGGGCGCCATGCGCGCGCCCTCTTCCTTGAGCCAGCGCACCTGCAAGCGCGAATCGACGGCCGTCATGCAGGCCTCGAACCACGGCTGACCGCACAGCACGGCGGGCTCTCGCACGATCACGCGCGCGCGCGCCAGCTTCTCGGCCGGCACCAGGAGGCCGGTCAGGTCACCGCTGCCGACGTCCTCGGCAATTGCCGCCTTGACGTTCGCTTCCAGCGCCGCACGCAGCGCCGGGCCGTAACTGTCGAATACCGGATTCACGCTCATGCCGGGCCCACTCCCTGGAACAGCGCGGCCTCTTTGGCGAGGTCGGCGACGGGGCGGACGTTGGCCTTCTGTTGCGCGGCAAAATCGAGCATGCGATCGATGCAGGTGACGGCGCGCCGGCCGATGGCCGGGTCGACGTGAATCTCGTTGCGGCCAGTCTCCAGGACTTCGGCCAGATTGGTCAGCGCGTTCATGGCCATCCACGGGCAGTGCGCGCAGCTCTTGCACGTCGCGCTGTTGCCGGCAGTCGGCGCCTCGATAAACAACTTGCCGGGCGCGGCCATGCGCATCTTGTGCAGGATGCCATTGTCGGTGGCGACGATGAACTCGTTGGCGTCCAGCGTCTGGGCGGCAGCGATCAGCTGGCTGGTGGAGCCGACCACATCGGCTTGCGACACCACATTGGCCGGCGATTCCGGATGCACCAGGATCTTGGCGTTCGGATGTTCCTTGCGCAGTAGATCCAGTTCAATGCCCTTGAATTCGTCGTGCACCAGGCAAGAGCCTTGCCACAGCAGCATGTCGGCCCCCGTCTGTTTCTGGATGTAGCTGCCGAGGTGCTTGTCCGGCGCCCACAGAATCTTCTCGCCACGGGCGTGCAGATGCTCAACGATCTTCAGGCCGATGCTCGAAGTCACCATCCAGTCCGCGCGCGCCTTTACGGCAGCACTGGTGTTGGCGTAGACCACGACAGTGCGGTCCGGATGTGCGTCGCAGAACGCGGCGAACTCGTCAGCCGGACAACCCAGATCCAGCGAGCACGTGGCGTCCAGGTCGGGCATCAGGATGGTTTTTTCCGGGCTCAGGATCTTGGCGGTTTCGCCCATGAAGCGCACACCAGCCACCACCAGCGTCCTGGCTTCGTGGTCGCGACCGAAGCGGGCCATTTCCAGTGAATCGGACACACAGCCGCCGGTCTCCTCGGCCAGGTCCTGCAAGTCGCCGTCGACGTAATAGTGCGCGACGAGGACCGCGTTGCGTTCCTTCAGCAGGCGGCGGATACGCGCCTTGAGCGCCTGGCGTTCATCGGGCGTCAGCACCGGAGGCACTTTGGCCCAGGCATGCGCCACACAGCTTGCGCCTGCGGCGTTCTCGGCATCCACCAGGTTCGGCTTTTCGAACTCGACGGTCTTGATCGTTTGTGGGGTCATCTCTGCAGTACTCCTCGGTGCACCCGTAGGCCGCCGCGCTTGACGTCACGCGATCTGACCAGGACATGGGGGAGTTTAGCGAAAAGAAAAGCCCCGCCAGGGGCGGGGCTTTTAGCCATGCGGGCGCGTCGGTGATTGTATCAGGCGTACCGGCGCAGGCGCAGGGAAAACTCCTGCAGCGCCTGGATACCGCTGGCCTCGGCGCGGTGGCACCAGGCCTGCAGTTGCTGCAGCAGTTGCTCGCGCGTCAGGTTGGAGCGACCCCAGATCGCGGACAGTTCGCGGCGCATTTCCACGAAGGTATGCAGCGCCTTGTTCTGTTCCACGATGCTGGCCAGTTGCTGGCGCTGCGGCGCGGCCAGCTTGGCTTCCTCGCGGTGGAACCACTTGCGGGCCGGCTTGAAGTTGCTGTACTCGGCCGTGCGGCCTTCCTTCAGCTTCTGCAGTTCTTCCCGGTACGCGGACTTCACGGCCTTGGCATAGCGGGCCATGACGTCGTAACGATTGGCGATGATCGCCTCCAGCGTGTTGTGGTCGACCGGGCGGGCATCCCCCAGGCGTGCCTTGGGCGGGGTCTTCTTGACCTTGGCCAGGCCAACCGACTGCATCGCACGGATGTACCACCAGCCCACGTCGATCTCGTACCACTTGATCGAGAACTTGGCCGACGTCGGGTACGTGTGGTGATTGTTGTGCAGTTCCTCGCCACCGATGATGAAGCCCCACGGCGACACGTTGGTCGAAGCGTCCTCGCAATCGTAGTTGCGATAGCCCCACCAGTGACCCAGGCCGTTGATGATGCCGGCGGCGTGGATCGGGATCCAGAGCATCTGCACGGCCCATACCGACATGCCGACCAGACCGAACAGCGCCAGGTCGATGATCAGCATCAGGCCGACGCCCTGCCAGCCAAAGCGCGAGTACACGTTGCGCTCGACCCAGTCATTGGGCGTGCCATGGCCGAACTTGGCGATGGTTTCCTTGTTCTTGGCCTCGGCGCGATACAGCTCGGCGCCTTCCAGCAGCACCTTGCGGATGCCGCGGGTCTGCGGGCTGTGGGGATCGTCCTCGGTCTCGCACTTGGCGTGGTGCTTGCGGTGGATCGCCGTCCATTCCTTGGTGACCATACCTGTGGTCAGCCACAGCCAGAAACGGAAGAAATGCTGGGCAATCGGGTGCAGATCCAGCGACCGGTGCGCCATGCAACGGTGCAGGAAGATGGTCACGCCGGCGATCGTGATGTGCGTCACCACGAGGGTGTAGATCACGATCTCCCACCAGGACCAGTTGGCAAGGCCGTTCGCGGCCCAGTCAAGAATTGAGTCGAACAAACTGTTCTCCGTCGGTTATACAGGGGTCTTGCTATGCGGCACGCAGTGCAACGCATCTAACGCGCAGAAAAAGGACTGCAAAATCAGCGATTGCGATTGCTTTCTGGCGCCTGGCAAAACCCTTGGGGGTGCCGGGCGAAGGCACGAACCGCTGCAATCTGGCGGTTGTCTGGTGTGGGGTGGCGGGCTGCATCGCAAACCCGCGACAACCCGGTATTCTACCGGATCGCGGCGGCAGGGACATCCGCTTTTTCCCCGATTTGGAGGCCCCGCCAAGGCTTTCGTTCCCGGTGTGCCGCCAGCGCCGCCCGGCACTCACTCTCCCGCGGAGGCGCCTTCCAGGACAGATGGCACCGCCTGCGCCCGACTCAACACCCGGACTTCGCGCTGGGGATAGGGGATGGAGATGCCGTGCTGCTGGAACGTACGCCAGATTGCGCGGTTCATCGCCGATTGCACACCGAGTTTCCCGTTCTGCGGATCGGCGATGTTGACGGCCACTTCGTACTCGATACCGCTTTCGCCAAACAGGACCAGGAAGGCCGCTGGGGCCGGATCGGGCAGCACACGTGGCAGATCACGCACACACTCCTGCAGCAGCGCGATCACCGTCTCGGGATCGGCACTGTAGTCAGCCTGCACTCGGGTGGCAACGCGCACATTGGTGCCGGAGAACGAGTGGTTCTGGACCGACTGGGCAACAAGTTGCTCATTCGGCACAAGCGTCTCACCATCCCCGTTCCGTACAACGGTATAGCGCGTGCGGATCTGCGACACGATGCCGGTGTACTTGTCCACTGTGATCTGATCGCCCAGCTTGACCGAGCGGTCCAGCAGGATGATGAAGCCCGAGATGTAGTTGCTGGCGATCTTCTGGAGACCCAGACCCAGACCCACACCCAGCGCCCCACCGAAGACCGACAGCACGGTGAGGTCGATCCCCACCAGCGACAGGCTCAACAGCAGCGACACCAGCAGCAGCAACGCCTTGGCGATACGCGTCAGCACCACCTTGAGATTGGTGTCCAGGCTCGGGGCGCGCATCAGCCGGTCCTCGAGCCAGGAACCGAACCACATGGCCACCAGCACGGTCAGCAGGATCCAGACCACCGCCATCAGCGTATCGGCCAGATTGATGTGCTGCTTGCCACCGATGGAGAAGCGCACCGCCTGCATCCATGCGATGACGTCCGGCAGGACGCCAAGTACGTACAGTGCCATGCCGATCCACACCAGCGTGGTCAGCACCTTCTCCACCAGAACCAGCATGCCGTGCAATTGCCCGTTGCCGGACATCACGCGCCGCAGGATGTAGAAGGTGACGTACAGCGAGGTGATGCCAAACAGCGGCACCAGCGCCAGCCGCAGCACGCTGACCGACGCCAGTGGCGCCAGCGCGAAGCGCGCCGTCAACACCAGTAGCCAGCCGAACAGCGGGAACATGGCCCGCTCCAGGCTGACGACAGCCAGACGAAGCGAAAAGCTCGACGTCTCGTAGCGCGCATCCAGACGCTTGACCACGAAGCGCGCCAGCGGCCATGCCACCAGCAGGCAGCCGGCCAGCACACCGAGCTGCCAGAAGAAGCCAGGCCCGCCCGCATCGCGGATCAGGTCATCGAGCATCTTGCCAAACATGGAATGCGACATCCTGAGCTGTTCCAGTGAATCCGGGCTCATGAATCAGCGCGTGCGTTCCAGCACGGCGGCAAAGAAGCCATCCGTCTGGTGGATGTGCGGATACAACGCCAACATGCCGCCTTCTGCCGGCAAAGACGGGATATCGATCTTCTGCTCGGCCAGCACCTCGGCTACCGGCACGAGGCGGAAATTCTCGTGGCTCGCGAGGAAATCGCGGATGATCGCCTCGTTTTCCGCCTCCAGCACGCTGCAGGTGGCGTAGACCACGCGTCCGCCGCCCTTCACCAGGCGTGCAGCGGAGTCGAGGATTGCGCTCTGCTTGGCGGTCAGTTCCAGCACCGATTCCGGCGTCTGGCGCCATTTCAGGTCCGGATTGCGGCGCAGCGTGCCCAAGCCGCTGCACGGCGCATCGACCAGCACGCGGTCGATCTTGCCAGCCAGTCGCTTGATTTTGGCGTCACGTTCGGAGTCGATGAGTACAGGATGCACGTTCGACAGGCCGCTGCGCGCCAGCCGGGGCTTCAGGTTGGCCAGGCGCTTTTCCGACACATCGAAAGCATAGAGACGGCCGGTCGAGCGCATCGCCACGCCCAGTGCCAGTGTCTTGCCGCCAGCGCCGGCACAGAAGTCCACCACCATCTCGCCGCGCTTGGGGGCCACCAGGTGGCACAGCAGCTGGCTGCCTTCGTCCTGCACTTCCACGCCGCCATTGATGAACAGCGGCAGTTGGTTCAGCGCAGGTTTCCCCTTCAGGCGAATACCGGCCGGAGCCATCGGGGCCAGTTCCGCGGCAATGCCCGCGGTTTCCAGTTCAGCCAGCGCCTCTTCACGCGACAGCTTTGCCGTGTTGACCCGCAGGTCCAGCGGCGCCGGACGCAGCCATGCGTCGCCCAGGGCGGAGGTGAAGGCCTCGCCATGGCGCCCGACCAGATCGTCGTACAGCCATTCCGGCAGGTTGGTGCGCACGCGCGGGGACAGACTGGAGCGTTCGATCGTCGTGAGCCGGTCCAGCCAGGTGGCCTCTTCGGGATACAGGAACGGGCTCAGCACATCCCGACCCAGCGTGGCAGCAAGCCCGAGCAGGCCCAGCCGGCGCGCGGCCGCACCCGAGCCGCTCTCGGCAAACTGACCGAATTCGACGCGTCGACGCAACACTGCAAAGATCGCCTCGGCGATGATGCCGCGGTCGCGATGACCCAGTTTGTTGTTCTCGCGGAAGTAGTGGCTCACCACGGCATCGGAGGGACGCGCGAACAACAGGACCTTGCCCAGCAGGCGGTCGATGTGTTGCAGATGGAAAGCCTGCAGCCCACCCGGCGCGCGGCCGTGCGCGCCATCCACACCTTGCGGGCGCGGCGTGGACGGCCTGCGGATGGGGCTCGACTTGCCCTTGCTGGCACGCGAACGCTGACGGTTGTCCTGGGGTGTTGCGGGATTACGACTCATGGCTGATTTCCTGCCGCCTTGGCGGAGATGGCCATGAACCACTGTGGCTCGGCCGGTTGAACTTGAACGACACCGTTCTGCACATGCAGGCGGTCTTCGACGAACCAGCGCACTGCGCGCGGGTAGATGACATGCTCGCTGTCGAGCAAACGCTCGGCCAGCAACTCCGGAGTATCGCCAGGCAGAATATCAAGTGCCGCCTGAATCACGATTGGACCGTGATCGAGTTCCGGAGTGACAAAATGGACCGTCGCGCCATGCAGTTTGACACCGGCTTCCAGAGCCTGGCGGTGCGTGTGCAGGCCGGGAAAACTGGGCAGCAGCGACGGGTGAATGTTGAGCATCCGCTCCGAATAATGCTCGACGAACTCAGGCGTCAGAATCCGCATGAAGCCAGCCAGGATGACGAGGTCGGGCTGATAGCTGTCGATGACGTCGCGCATCGCGGCATCAAAACTGGCACGATCGGGGTGCTGCTTGTGGTCCACCACGCCGGTGGCGATGCCATGTTCGGCGGCAAACTGCAGGCCGGAAGCGTCCGGGCGATTCGAGAGCACTGCGGCCACGCGTGCCGGCCATCGCTCGGCTCCGCAGGCACGGACGATGGCTTCCATGTTGCTTCCACGCCCGGAAATCAGGATCACAATATTTTTCATCGGCGCGATTCTACCAAGCTGGGATGCAAACTCTTGCAAAGCGAGCGCATTAGGTACTTAATTCACGCCAAACCCCGCACGGAGGCTGCACCATATGCATGCAGTAGGATGCATATACCCCCGTGTGATGGATTGTGACGCCTCACCCGCTCTGATAGAGTGGGCCCTACGTCCACGCGCCCCCTTCTGCAAGGTAGGTGACAACAAGGACGAGACGGGAAATTAGACGGGAATACGCATGTCGAACGCTGCACCGACTTTGTTGGTGGTCGATGATCATCCTATGGCCCTCTCTGGTACTACCGCGTTTCTCGCGGAAGTCATGCCCGATGTCGCAGTCCATGCTGCCGGCAGCGCCAAGGAAGCTCTCCATTCACTGCACCAGGGACTTCGTCCCGATATCGTGCTGCTTGATATCTGGCTGAACGACGGCACTGGCTTCGATGCCATGCAGACGTTCAAGACCGTGATTCCGGCCGCGCGTTTCATTTTCATGTCGGCCGAGGCCACGCCGGAAATCGTGGGCCGCGCCCGCGCGCTGTCCGCGTGCGGCTTCGTCGGCAAGCACCTCGATGCCAACGCCTTCACCGCGGCCGTACGCAAGGTCCTGGCCGGCGACACCAGCTTCCCTTCCGACGAAGCACTTTCCGGCCGCTCCCAGTCATTCGGCCCCGCGCATGGCATTCCGGTCACGCCGGCCGAACTGGGCCTGACGCCGCGCCAGGGTTCCGTGCTGGCGCTGGTGCTCGAAGGACTGCCGAACAAGGTCATCGCCCGCAAGCTGGGCCTGACCGAGAACACGGTCAAGGAACACGTGTCCGCGATCCTGCAAAGGCTGGGCGTGCGCACCCGCATGCAAGTCATGTCACGCATGGAACGATTCCGCCTGCGTCAGTAAAGGCGACTCGCGCATCCGACGCCAGCAAAAACAAACGCCGCCCTCGGGCGGCGTTTTGCATGGCGGAACGATACCCCATCCATACCATTACGCCGGGTGCAACCACCGCCGCAGCAGCATGCGCAGGTTGGCGGGATCCACCGGCTTGGGAAGCACGAAGTAGCCCGCCTCCTCCGCAGCGTTCAATGCGGCGGATTTCAGGTCGCCCGTCAGCAACGCGCTGCGTGCCTGCGGCTGCGTGGTCTGCCATCGTTCCAGCAAGTCCAGGCCATTTTCGCTGCCGGGCAGCCGCAGATCGCAGAAGATGATGTCCGGTTTCAAGCCTTTGGCAAACAGGGCGTCGGCGTCGGCGCCATGCGCGGCACAAGCGACGCGAATCCCCCACGCCTCCATCAGCGCAATCCACGCCTTGCGGATCTGGCTGTCGTCATCGACGACCAGCACCGTACCGCGCAAGCGCTCCGGCTTGGCTTCCGCCGCCTGCGCATTGGCCCGCATCGCCCGCACGCTCGCCACGGTCTCGGCCGGCACCGGCGCCAGCGCGAACCAGAATACCGAACCCTTGCCGGGCACCGAGCGCACGCCGTACGTACCGCGCATCAGTCGGACGCATTCCTTGAAGATGGCCAACCCGAGGCCCAGTCCCTGCGACGGATCGCGCTGCGGGTTATGAACCTGGTAATACGGCGAGAAAATGTCCGGCAGATGTTCGGGTGTAATGCCCGCGCCGGTATCCCACACCTCCAGCCGGATATGTTTGCGACGCTGGCGCGCGGTCACCAGGATTCCGCCGCGTTTGGTGTATCGCAGCGCGTTCTGCACCAGGTTGAACAGCGCGCGCCGCAGCAGTACCGGCTCGGCCATGGCATAAAGTTCGTCCGGCACGCGCGGATTCAGCGACAGCCCGCTTTCGCGCGCATCGGCGGCAAACTGGCTCATGACATCGTTGATCAGCGCCCCCAGCTCGCACGGCTCGAGCGTCGGCAAGACCTTGCGGCCTTCGAGCTTCGACAGGTCCAGCAGCGATCGGAACAGCAGGTCGATGGTCTGGGTGCCGGCGGCCACCTGCTCCACCAGCGGATGCAGGGAACTCGACTGGTTGCGCGCACGCAACGCTTCCACCAGCATCACCAGCGCGTGAACCGGCTGCCGCAGGTCGTGGCTGGCCGCCGCCAGGAAGCGGGATTTCTCCTCGCTCGCATGCAACGCCCGTTCTTTTTCTTCCTGGAACTGCTTGGCGAGCCGCCGGCTGCCGCTTTCCAGCTGGATAGCGCGCACCAGCGTCTGCTGCAAGTTGAGCGCGTGGCGCGCCAGCATCAGCGCGTAGACGGCCAGCAACAACTGGACATAGCCGCCGTGTCCCGGGAAAGCGAAATCGGCCAGCAACACATTGGGCACGAGGATCGGCACGCCGGCAAAGACCAGGTTCGATGGCACCGGCGACTGCGAGGTCGCCCCGCCCGCCAGCACGCCCAGTGTCAGCAGGTAGAGCACGCTGGAAAACACCACCGAGCTCGTGTACAGGTGCAGCAGCGCCGAACTGCCCCAGGTCAGCCCGGTCAGGAACGCGATGGCGCGCATGTTGTTCCACCACTTGCGCGTGTGCGCCGAGCGGCTCATTTTGCCGCTGTCACGCTGGTAGCCGAGGTAGAACCAGGTGCCTCCGGCAGTCAGTGCCAGCATGATGGCGCACCAGATGACCAGCGCGACGTGGCTGGCCTCGTTCCAGAAGGCGGCAGCCGTCAACGCCGGCAGCAGGACCGATGCGGCAATACCCGTCGGAGATACCCGGTGGACGGTGGCCAGCAGCTTGGCCCGTGTCTCGGTGTCGAGTTGTGGCCCGGGTGGGGGCAGCAATTTGTTGAGCAGCGCGTTCAAGTGTGGCCCAGGCAAGGAAGGCGAAGACATTGGCTGCAAGACGGCGCCGTGGCCGGAGGCCTGCATGAGGCGGTCGTTGCAGGGATCGCGCGGTTGTGATCTGAGTCGCGCATATCATGCCGCCTTTTGCGGCGCCGCGCCACGCCCCGGCAGCCGAATTCCGCACAAATCGGCCAGTTGTGGGCAGGCCGCATCCCCGGCGGGCACGCGCCTGCCGCCAACAGGGGAGAAGCCGGGTCATTCGCCTTATAATGCTCCCTTTACCCAAATCGCATTTTTCGCCGTCCTCGTGAAAGTCTTCCGCGGCTTGCCCAACGCCGAGAGCCGGGCGCCCTGCGCGCTCACCATCGGCAATTTCGACGGTGTGCATCGCGGCCACCAGTCGTTGCTCGCACGCGCCCGCGCGGCCGCGGATGCCCGCGGCCTGCCGTTATGCGTGATGACCTTTGAGCCCCACCCGCGGGAATTCTTCGCGCCGGAGCACGCCCCCACCCGCATCGCCCTGCTGCGCGACAAGCTGGACGCCCTGCGCCGCAATGGTGTGGATCGCGTGGTGGTGGAGCATTTCAACGCCCATTTCGCCGCACAGTCTCCGCAAGCCTTCGTGGAAAACGTGCTCTGGCATGGCCTGCACACGCGCTGGTTGCTGGTGGGCGATGACTTCCGCTTTGGCGCCAAACGCGCCGGTGACTTCAATTACCTGCGGGAAGCGGGCCGCCAGTACGGATTCGACGTCGAGCAAATGGGCTCCGTCTCCGAGGGCGGCATCCGGATTTCCAGCTCGGCCGTGCGCCAGGCGCTGGCCGGTGGCGACCTCGAACACGCGCGCCGGCTGCTGGGCCACGGCTATGCCATCAGCGGCCACGTGATCCACGGCCGCAAGCTGGGCCGGGACCTCGGCTTTCCCACGCTGAACCTGAAGATTTCGCACAAGCGTCCCGCCGTCAACGGCATTTTCGTCGTGCAGGTGCACGGTCTTGCCGACCACCCGCTCCCCGGCGTGGCCAGCATTGGCGTGCGCCCGACCGTGGAAGACGCGGGCCGCGTGCTGCTGGAAGTCCACCTGTTCGACTTCAACGAAAACCTGTACGGCAAGCTGGTGCGGGTGGAATTCATGAAGAAGCTGCGCGACGAGGAACGCTTCGACACCCTTGACGCGCTGACGGCCGCCATCGCGAAGGACACCCTCGACGCTCGCGCGTTCTTTGGCCTGACCGCGCCCGACGCCGCCGCAGGCCGGCGCGACTTCGCCACTTCCGCCACCGACCGAATTAGCTAGCGGCCGGCAGCGCTGCGCACCGCAGCTGCCGGGACCCGCCCTGCCTGACCTCACTGACACGCGCACGGCGGTCATCCGACCGACGCGCCCGACTGAATTGCCCCGAGAATTGACATGTCCGACGACAAACGCGCCAAGCCCGAGAAAAGCAAGTACCCGGTCAACCTGCTGGATACCCCGTTCCCCATGCGTGGCGACCTGCCCAAGCGCGAGCCGCTGTGGGTCAGGCAATGGCAAGACAAGCAGCTCTACAAGAAGATCCGCGCGGCGCGCAAGGGCGCGAAGAAATTCGTGCTGCATGACGGCCCTCCGTACGCCAACGGCGACATCCACATCGGCCATGCCGTCAACAAGGTCCTGAAGGACATGATCGTGAAGGCCCGTGGTCTGACCGGCCTGGACGCGGTCTACGTGCCGGGCTGGGACTGCCACGGCATGCCGATCGAGATCCAGATCGAAAAGCAGTTCGGCAAGGGCTTGCCCGTCCAGGAAGTCCAGTCCAAGGCGCGCACCTATGCCACCGAGCAGATCGCCCGCCAGAAGAAGGATTTCGAGCGCCTGGGCGTGCTGGGCGACTGGGACAACCCGTACCTGACCATGAACTACAGCAACGAAGCCGACGAGCTGCGTGCGCTGGGCAAGATCATGGAAAAGGGCTACGTCTTCCGCGGCCTGAAACCCGTGAACTGGTGCTTCGACTGCGGATCGGCGCTCGCCGAGGCCGAGGTCGAGTACAAGGACAAGACTGATTTGTCGATCGACGTGGGCTTCCCGTTCGCGGAGGCCGACAAGCTCGCTCACGCCTTCCACGTGCCGCTGGCACAGTTGCAAGGCAAGCCCGGCTGGGTCGTGATCTGGACCACCACGCCGTGGACGATCCCGTCCAACCAGGCGCTGAACATGCACCCGGAAGTGGAATACGCGCTGGTGGACACCCCGCGCGGCTTCCTGATCCTGGCGAAGGATCGCGTCGAGGAACAGCTCAAGACCTACGCGCTGCAGGGCCAGGTCGTGGCCACCGCACGTGGCGACGCCCTGTCGGAAATCCGCTTCCATCATCCGCTGGCCAAGATGGATGCCGGCTATGCGCGTACCGCGCCGGTCTACCTGGGCGACTATGTGACCACCGACACGGGTACCGGCATCGTCCACTCGGCACCGGCCTACGGCGTGGAAGACTTCCAGTCGTGCAAGGCGCACGGCATGCCCGATTCGGAAATCATCAGCCCGGTGATGGGCGATGGCGTCTACGCCAGCACGTTGCCGCTGTTCGGCGGCCTGTCGATCTGGGATGCCAATCCGAAGATCGTCGACGTGCTGCGCGAATCCGGCAACCTGTTCAACTCGCACAAGTACGAGCACAGCTACATGCACTGCTGGCGTCACAAGACGCCGATCATCTACCGGGCCACGTCGCAATGGTTCGCGGGGATGGACGTGGATCCGGTGGACAACGGCCCGACCCTGCGCGAGACCGCGCTGGCCGGCATCGAGGCCACCGAGTTCTTCCCGGCCTGGGGCAAGCAGCGCCTGCACAACATGATCGCCAACCGCCCGGACTGGACGCTGTCCCGCCAGCGCCAGTGGGGCGTGCCGATGGCCTTCTTCCTGCACAAGGAAACCGGCGCGCTGCACCCGCGCACGCCGGAATTGCTGGAAGAAATCGCCAGGCGCGTCGAGCAGCATGGCATCGAGGCCTGGCAGACGCTGGATCCGAAGGAACTGCTCGGCGAGGAAGCCGCGCTGTATGAAAAGAACCGCGACACGCTGGACGTGTGGTTCGACTCCGGTACCACGCACTGGACCGTGATCCGTGGATCCCACCGTGAAGATCTCTACGATCCTTCCGCCGACGAGCCGGACGGTCGCCTGGCCGACCTGTACCTGGAAGGCTCGGACCAGCATCGCGGCTGGTTCCATTCGTCGCTGCTGACCGCGTCGATGCTGTATGGCAAGCCGCCGTACAAGGCGCTGCTGACCCACGGCTTCACCGTGGACGGCGAAGGCCGCAAGATGTCGAAGTCGGTCGGCAACACGGTGTCTCCGCAGGATGTCGCCAACAAGATGGGTGCCGAAATCATCCGCCTGTGGGTGGCCTCGACGGACTACTCGGGCGAACTGTCGATCTCTGACGAAATCCTGAAGCGCGTGGTGGAGGGCTACCGCCGCATCCGCAACACGCTGCGCTTCCTGCTGGCCAACCTGACCGACTACGATCACGGCAAGCACGCGCTGCCGCCATCGGAATGGCTGGAGATCGACCGCTACGCCGTGGCCCTGACGGACCGGCTGCAGAAGGAAGTGCTGTCGCACTATCAGTCGTACGAATTCCACCCGGTGGTCGCCAAGCTGCAGACGTTCTGCTCCGAAGACCTGGGCGGCTTCTACCTGGACGTGCTGAAGGACCGCCTGTACACCACGGCACCGGACTCGAAGGCCCGCCGCGCCGCGCAGAACGCGCTGTACCACATCACGCAGGCGATGCTGCACTGGATGGCACCATTCCTGTCGTTCACGGCCGAGGAAGCGTGGCAGATCTTCGCGCACGGCACGGAACACAAGGACACCATCTTCACCAGCACCTACTACGATGTGCCGGCCATCGACGACGCCGATACGCTGATGCAGAAGTGGCACGATATCCGTGACGTGCGCGCGGAGGTCACCAAGCAACTCGAAGCGGTGCGTGTGGAAGGCGAGATCGGCTCGTCGCTGCAGGCCGAGGTCACCATCGCGGCCGGCGGCCCGGTACTGGCCGCCTTGCAGAGCCTGCACGACGACTTGCGCTTCGTGCTGCTGACGTCGGCGGCCAAGGTCGCGGCCGCGCCGGAAGGCGGGGACCTGATGGTCACGGTGACGCCGTCCGCGCACGCCAAGTGCGAACGCTGCTGGCACTACCGCGCCGACGTTGGCCACAACCCGGAACATCCCACCCTTTGCGGCCGCTGCGACAGCAATCTGTTCGGCGCCGGTGAACACAGGAGCCACGCCTGATGGCATCGTCTTCCACCCGCCCGGCGCGATCGACGCCCGCCCGCAGCAAGAGCAAAGGCAGCAGCAACGTTACCCCGTGGCTGTGGATGGCCTTTGCGCTGCTGGTGGTGATGATCGACCAGTTCTTCAAGGTCGTGATCACGCGATCGTTCCAGTATGGCGAGTCGCGTCCCGTGACCCGCTTCTTCAACCTGGTGCTGGTCTATAACAAGGGGGCCGCGTTCAGCTTCCTGGCCGATGCCGGCGGCTGGCAGCGATGGTTCTTCACGCTGCTGGGCGTGGTGGTCGGTGCGTTCATCGTCTGGCTGCTGTATCGCCACACGGGCCAGAAGCTGTTTTGCCTGGCGGTATCGCTGATCCTTGGCGGCGCCGTCGGCAACGTGGTGGATCGCATCATCCACGGCCACGTGATCGATTTCCTGGACTTCCACCTGCGCAACACGCACTTCCCCGCGTTCAACGTGGCGGATTGCGCGATCACGGTGGGCGCCGTATTGCTGATCGTGGACGAACTGCGGCGCGTGCGCAGGCACTGAAGCAGCACTGAGGCGACACTGCGGCGGCACTGCGCCGCCAGCCCGCCAGACGCCGGGCCACGCTCCTTGTGGCCCGGACCTCCCCCCCCGATTGCCGCCTTCGGCACGTCCGCCGTCCCGGCGGTATCATGCGAAACCCCCGTTTTCAGAAGAGTCCTCCCATGGATTTGAGCGGCAAGCACATCGTCCTTGGCCTGACCGGCGGCATCGCCTGCTACAAGTCGGCCGAGCTGGTCCGGCTGCTCACCAAGGCCGGCGCCACCGTGCAGGTGGCGATGACCGAGGCGGCGACCCACTTCATCACGCCCGTGACCATGCAGGCGCTGTCCGGACGACCCGTGTTCCTGTCGCAGTGGGATGCCCGCATCGACAACAACATGGCGCATATCGACCTCTCGCGCGAGGCCGACGCCATCCTCATCGCCCCCGCCTCCACCGACTTCCTGGCCAGGCTGGCCAACGGTCTCTGCGACGACCTGCTGACCACGCTGTGCATCGCGCGCGAATGCCCGCTGCTGGTGGCACCGGCCATGAATCGCCAGATGTGGGCCGCCGCGCCCACGCAACGCAATGCGGCACAGTTGCGTGCCGATGGCGTAGCGATTCTCGGCCCGGGCACCGGCGACCAGGCCTGCGGCGAAATCGGCGATGGCCGGATGCTGGAGCCGGAAGAAATCGTCGAGGACCTGATTGCGTTCTTCCTGCCCAAGCCACTGGCCGGCAAACGCGTGCTGATCACCGCCGGCCCGACGTTCGAGGCCATCGACCCGGTACGCGGCATCACCAACCTGTCATCAGGCAAGATGGGCTTTTCGATTGCCCGCGCGGCCCGCGAGGCCGGCGCCGAGGTGCTGCTGGTGGCGGGCCCCACCGCACTGGACACGCCACGCGGCGTGGTCCGCACCGACGTGCGCAGCGCCCAGCAGATGCACGACACCGTGATGGCCCAGTTGCGCGACGTGGATGTTTTTGTCGCCGTGGCAGCCGTCGCCGACTGGCGTCCCGCCGAGGTGGCCGGACAAAAGCTCAAGAAAGCCAACGACACCGACACCCCGACACTGCAGTTCGTGCAAAACCCGGACATCCTGGCCACGGTGGCGGCGCGCGCCCATGCGCCGTATTGCGTCGGTTTTGCCGCCGAGAGCGAGAACCTGGAGCAGTACGGCGAGCAGAAGCGTCAACGCAAGGGCGTGCCGCTGCTGGTCGGCAATATCGGCCACCACACGTTCGGCATGGACGACAACGAGATCGTGCTGTTCGATGCCAACGGCATGACGCGCCTGCCCCGGGCGGACAAGCTTTCGCTCGCTCGCCAGTTGGTAGCGGCCATCGGCCAGCGCCTGCCGCGCAAGCCGGTCTGAGCCGGGCACCTTTCCAACTTCATCTGTTTCATCGCGCGCGTCGCTGCGCGTTTCACTGGGCCTATCGTCGCCATGTCTGAGAATCGTCCGAAGCTGCGCCTCTCGGTGCTGGATCAGAGCCCGGTCATCGCCGGCCACACTGCCCGCGATGCGCTGGCGGCTACCGTCGACCTGGCGCAGCTTGCCGATGACCTCGGCTACACGCGCTACTGGTGCGCCGAACACCACGGCCTGCACGGCGTCTGCAACCCGGCGCCCGAGGTCATGCTCGCCCGCCTGGGCAGCGTCACAAAACGTATCCGGATCGGTTCGGGCGGTGTGATGCTGCCCTACTACAGCCCGTTCAAGGTGGCCGAGCAATTCCGCATGCTCGAAGGCCTGTTCCCGAACCGGATCGACCTGGGCGTGGGCCGCGCGCCGGGCGGCGACATGCGCACCGCGCAGGCCGTGGCGATGGGCCTGTACAACCGTGGCGACCAGTTTCCGCAGCAGGTGCAGGATCTGGTCTGGCTGCTGCGCGGCGAGGTACCCCCCGACCACCTTGCCGAAGGCGTGCTGCTGCAGCCGGCCATCGATACCCGGCCGGAACTCTGGGTGCTGGGATCGAGCGACTTCGGCGGCGCGCTGGCGGCCCGCCTCGGCCTGCGCTTCGCCTTCGCCCACTTCATCAATGCGCAAGGCGGCCATGCGGTGGCCCAGCAGTACCGGGAGGAATTCGAACCCGGCTACGAGGACCAGCCGTATAGCGCGGCCGCGATTTTCGTGATTTGCGCGGATACCGACGAGGAAGCCGAGGCGCTGGAACGCGCCGTCGACGTGCGGCGGCTGCAGATGGCCTATGGCGTCAACGCGCCGATCCCGTCGCTGGCGCAGGCCGCCGACTTCACGCCCACCGAGCGCGACCGCATGATCATCGAACGCGAGCGGCCCCGCACGATCTGCGGCACGCCGGAGCGCGTGGCCGCGCGGATGATGGCGCTGCGCGAGCGCTTTGCCGCCGATGAGCTGGTGGTGCTGAGCGTGGCCGCGTCGTACCAGGCGCGCCTGCGCACCTACCAGTTGCTGGCGGAAGCGTTCGAGCTCTCCCCGGGCGCCTGAGCGCCGCGGGCTGCCGACGCGGTAAGATGCCGCCTTTGTCAGATTTTTGCAGGAAACCGAACCCATGACCGCTCCCCTGAACCCGTCCGTCGAGATCAAGGTGCTGGACGCCCGCCTGAACGATTGGGGCCTGCCCGCCTACCAGAGCGACATGGCCGCGGCCATCGACCTGCACGCCTGCGTGGACGGCCCCGTGACAATCGAGGCCGGCACGCCCGCGCAACTGGTGCCGGCAGGCATCGCCGTGCACATGGGCAATCCGTACATGGCGGCAACGATCGTGCCGCGCTCGGGCCTGGGTCACAAGAAGGGCCTGGTGCTGGGCAATTCGATTGGTGTCATCGATGCCGATTACCAGGGTCAGATCATGGTCAGCGTGTGGAATCGCAATGCCGCCGGCTCCGAGCCGATCGTGATCCAGCCCGGCGAGCGTATCGCGCAGATGATGTTCGTGCCGGTGCTGCGCCCGGTGTTCACCACCGTCACCGAGTTCTCGGAAGATTCCGCCCGCGGTGCTGGCGGCTTTGGCTCGACCGGCGTCGCCCACGTGAAGGCGGGCTAAGAGGTCGAACTGCCTCCCGAACGCTCAGGCTGCTTGCTCGAAGATCAGCGCCACGCCGTTGGCGCTGTCGGCGGGAACCAGTGACGTGGCTGGCGTCAGGTCGATCGACTGCGCCTGGTTCGCCGCCCAGTGAGCGCGTGCTTTCGCCAGGTCACTGGTGCGTAGCCGGATGGCCGCATAGCCGGGCGCCACGCGGCGGATCTGGGGCACACCGGTCGCAGACGCCAGCGCCTGCGGCGTGGCAATCACCAGCGCCGCGCCGTCGATCGCGACGCTGGCGATTTGGTCACCGGCTTGCGCCGGTGGCGCCGGCATCGTCAGTGCCCCGCCGGTCATCTCGGCATAGGCCTTTGCGGCTGCCTCCACCTGCCCTGCCTCCACCACCAGATACATTGCCGCGATGGCATTGGCGCCGTTGGCGTGCGTCATCCATTCGGGACGCCACAACAGTTCGGGCGTCCGGTGCTCGCAGACGAAATAGCGGGCACCGGGGGCGTCATCCAGCGCCGTGACGCGGAATGTGGCCGGCTGCTCACTGCCATCGTCGAGCCGGACGGGCCGAGAGAATTCGATCGGGTCCGAAGTCTTGTAGCCAGCCGCGCGCAGGCGGTCAGCCGTGGCAAATGCGTCACGGCTCTTGCATGACGTGGCCGCGCACCCGCCGCCCCGCTGCTGGGCGTCCCAGTAATACTGGCGGCTGGGGCTGGGCGCCGTGACGTGCAGGAGCTCCAGGTAGTCGCGCGCCAGCATGATGCAGTGGTTCTGCGACCCGAGCGTGTGATACCCGCGCGGCGTCAGCGTAAAACCCAGCGCACGCCAGTTGCCCGCGGCGGCGTCCAGATCGCCGCAGACCACCACGGCGTGGTCAAACGGTTCCAATGGCTGATGCATGGCTTAGTCGAACTGGATGTTGGCCTTGCGGGCAACCGCCTGCCATTTGTCGTGTTCGTGCCGCACCAGGTTGCCAAGTTCCGTCGGCGTGCCGACGGCGATCTCAAACCCCTGCGCCGACAGCGCCTCCACCACCTTGGGCTGGCGAATCGAACCGGCCAGCGCGTCATGCAGGCGGGCAACGGTCTCTTGCGGCATGCCGGCCGGGCCGAACACACCGATCCACGAATAGGCCTCGAAGCCCTTGAAGCCCTGCTCGGCCACGGTCGGCACTTGCGGCATCTGCTTGATCCGGTTGGTACCCGTCACGCCGAGCACCTTGATGGTCTTGGCCGCGATGTGGGCCTGGACGGCCGCGAAGCTGCTGAAGAACAGGTCGACCTCACCGGCCAGCACGGCCTGCACGGCCGGGCCGCCGCCCTTGTAGGGTACGTGGAGGAAATGCACGCCGGCCTCGGTGGCCAGCGCCTCGGCGGCCAGCTGGTTCAGGCTGCCGATGCCCGAAGACGCGTAGCGCACGCCGTTCGGCTTGGCACGGGCCAGCTCGATCAGCTCCCTGACGTTCGACGCGGGCAGCGCAGGATTCGCCGCGATCACCAGGGGAAAACGCACCAACTGGGTAATCGGCGTGAAGTCCTTGAAAGTGTCGTAGGGCAGATTCTTGTATGCAAACGGGTTGATCGCGTGGGTATCAAACGCCATCAGCAGCGTATTGCCGTCCGGCTTGGCGCGGGCCACCACATTGCTGGCGATCAGTCCGCCCGCGCCGGGCTTGTTATCCACCACCACGGTCTGCCCGAGGCCCGCTTTCAGGCCCGGCTGCAACTGGCGCGCCACGATGTCCACGCTGCCACCAGGCGGAAACGGCAACACCATCGAGATCGGACGGCCGCCGGCAGCGGTCTCGGCTTGGGCGAAGGAAGCAAGCGACGCCAGTGAGGCGGGCATGACACCCATCGGCAGCGACTTGAGCAGCATGCGGCGCAGCCGCGTGCGTTCGGCAGAAGACATCAGGGACTCGGGCTGGGCGGCCAGGCGACCGCGGTACAAAAAAGAAAAAGGCGGCATGATGCCGCCCTGTATTTTGCCCGATGATCGCCCACGTTGCAGGCGAAGGCGCCGCTGATCGCCCAGAAGTGAAACAATCGGCCGGGATCTACCCGGCCGATTGCATTTTCAACCCCGCTCATCCAGCCCCGTGCGTCAGGCTTCGGCGCGCTGTTCGCTCTCCGGGGCCTCCGGCGGTTCGGGGTCGGCCTCGGAGAAGGTCAGCTTGACCTGGTCGCTGTCGTCCAGGTCCACGGCCACCTTGCCGCCCGATACCAGCTTGCCGAACAGCAGTTCGTCGGCCAGCGCCTTGCGGATCATGTCCTGAATCAGGCGCTGCATCGGACGGGCACCCATCATCGGATCGAAGCCCTTCTTCGCCAGGAACTTGCGCAGCTTCTCGGTAAAGCTGGCTTCCACCTTCTTCTCGTGCAGCTGCTCTTCCAGCTGCATCAGGAACTTGTCCACCACGCGCAGGATGATTTCCTCGTCCAGCGAGCGGAAGCTGATGGTGGCGTCCAGGCGGTTGCGGAACTCCGGCGTGAACATGCGCTTGATGTCGGCCATCTCGTCGCCCTGCTCGCGGGCGCTGGTAAAGCCGATCGTGGCGCGGTTCATGGTCTCCGCCCCCGCGTTCGTCGTCATGATGATGATGACGTTGCGGAAGTCGGCGCGACGACCGTTGTTGTCGGTCAGCGAACCATGGTCCATCACTTGCAGCAGGATATTGAAGATATCCGGATGCGCCTTTTCGATCTCATCCAGCAGCAGCACGCAGTGCGGCTTCTTGGTGACTGCCTCGGTCAGCAGGCCGCCCTGGTCAAACCCGACATAGCCCGGCGGCGCGCCGATCAGTCGGCTGACCGCATGACGTTCCATGTATTCGGACATGTCGAAGCGCAGCAGCTCGATGCCCATGATGAACGCGAGCTGCTTGGCCACTTCGGTCTTGCCGACACCCGTCGGCCCCGAGAACAGGAACGAACCGATCGGCTTGTCCGTCTTGCCCAGCCCGGCGCGCGACATCTTGATCGCGGATGCCAGCGCCTCGATCGCCGGGTCCTGGCCGAACACCACCGATTTCAGGTCGCGTTCCAGGGTCTGCAGCTTGCTGCGGTCGTCCTGGTTGACGCTCTGCGGCGGAATGCGGGCGATGCGGGAAACGATGTCCTCGATCTCGGTCTTGCCGATGGTCTTCTTCTGCTTGGACTTCGGCAGGATGCGTTGCGCGGCGCCAGCCTCATCGATCACGTCGATGGCCTTGTCCGGCAGGTGACGGTCGGTGATGAAGCGGGCCGACAGTTCCGCGGCAGCCGTCAGCGCTGACGCTGCGTACTTGACGCCGTGGTGCTCCTCGAACCGCGACTTCAGGCCTCGCAGGATCTGGACGGTCTGGTCGACGGACGGCTCCACCACGTCGATCTTCTGGAAACGACGGGAGAGTGCCGCATCCTTTTCGAAGATGCCGCGATATTCCGTGAACGTGGTGGCACCCACGCACTTGAGCTGGCCCGACGACAGCGCCGGCTTGAGCAGGTTGCTGGCGTCCAGCGTACCGCCCGAGGCGGCGCCCGCGCCGATCAGCGTGTGGATCTCGTCGATGAACAGGATCGCGTTGGGATTGTCCTTGAGGGACTTCAGAACGCCCTTCAGGCGCTGCTCGAAATCGCCACGATACTTGGTGCCGGCCAGCAGCGCGCCCATGTCGAGCGAGTAGACGACCGCCTTTTCCAGGATGTCGGGCACTTCGTTCTTGGTGATGCGCCATGCCAGACCTTCGGCGATGGCGGTCTTGCCCACGCCGGCTTCGCCCACCAGCAGCGGGTTGTTCTTGCGCCGGCGGCAGAGCACCTGCACCACGCGCTCGACTTCGCTCTCGCGGCCGATCAGCGGATCGATCTTGCCGGCCTTGGCCAGCGAGTTCAGGTTCTGGGTGTACTGCTCGAGCGGGCTTTCCTTGCCGTCGCCGCCCTCGCCTTCGGCATTGCCCTCACCATGCTTGGCCGGCTCCGCCTGGTCCTTGCGGATACCGTGGCTGATGAAATTGACGACATCCAGGCGCGTCACACCCTGCTGCTGCAGGTAGTAGACGGCATGGGAGTCCTTCTCGCCGAAGATCGCCACCAGGACGTTGGCGCCGGTGACTTCCTTCTTGCCGTTGGACGTGGATTGCACATGCATGATCGCGCGCTGGATCACACGCTGGAAACCCAGCGTAGGTTGCGTGTCCACCTCGTCCGTGCCGGGTACGACCGGCGTGTTGTCGGCAATGAAGTTCTTCAGGCTGGTGCGCAAGTCCTCGATGTTGGCCGCGCAAGCGCGCAGCACTTCGGCAGCCGTGGGGTTGTCGAGCAACGCCAGCAGCAGGTGTTCCACGGTAATGAACTCGTGGCGCGCCTGGCGGGCTTCGACAAAAGCCATATGAAGGCTCACTTCCAATTCTTGCGCAATCATGCTTCCTCCATCACGCACTGCAACGGGTGCCCCGCCTGCCGCGCATGGGTTGATACAAGCTCGACCTTGGTCGCCGCGATATCTCTCGTATAGATACCACAGACGCCCTTGCCTTCCCGGTGAACGGTCAGCATGATCTGCGTCGCCGTTTCCCGGTCCCTGCTGAAATACTGCTGCAGGATCATCACGACGAACTCCATCGGAGTGTAGTCGTCGTTGAGGAGGACCACCTTGTACATCGCAGGCGGCTTGAGCTGCTGCTCTTTCCGCTCGATGACAGTGCCTGCCTCGCGTTGTGGGGTATTCGCCAGCCGTGTCGCCATGGCTTTATTCTAACTCTTACTCGCAAGTCTGCAATTTGGGGAAATGGGCACGTATTCAAGGCCCCACTCATCGGAAAATTCTTACGTGCCCAGCCGCACAGAGGGCGTTAGGCGCACGTTGCTGGTGCATGGATCCTGACCTGACATGCCGGCTTTGGTGCCCACCACCGGTGCCCGCGAACGCGAATCCACCATCCCGCCAAAGGTACCATTCCACGCCGTTTCAATCCCACCACACCCTACGCCGAGTGGGGAATCTGCCAGCTTGACAGTATGTTGGTTTGACAGAAAAATCGGTCGCACATCCAGGCCCGGCCAGCGAGCCAAGCGAATAAGGCCGGCCAGGATGATTCCGTGAGCAGGGAGGCCCACGACCGGCGTCGGCAAACCGTTTTCCGCCAATTGACCTGGCGGTTTCAGGCGGATTGCCCCGCGAATTCCATTCAGCGACGCATTCTGGTCCGCCGGATCCGACAGGACCGGTCCGGCATGCGCGCCGACGTGTCATTCGGCTGGCCATCGGTTTCCCCGCTTGAAATCAGCTTTTTCGTTGGGGGAGTTTATGGCAAGCGGTATCGTCAAATGGTTCAATGACGCCAAGGGTTTCGGCTTTATCAAGCCGGACGATGGCGAGGAAGAACTGTTTGCGCACTTTTCGGCAATCCAGATGGCGGGCTTCAAGACGCTGAAGGAAGGCCAGCGCGTCGTGTTCGAAGTGGTTCAGGGCCCCAAGGGCAAGCAAGCCACCAACATCCAGGACGCCGCACAGTAAAAGAGCGCCGCGACCGCACCGGACGCAGAGCCGCGGCGGTCACCAGGATGCGAGGGGGGCACTGTCCCCCGGAACGGGATCCTGTGTCACGACATGGCAATGCCTGCCGGGACACGCTGCAAGGCGGTACGCTACGCATCCGACAAGACGCCCGGTGATGAGCCGGGCGTCTTGCTTTGGGGCTGTCCATGCCGTTCGCGCGATTTGTGCGACCCGACCGACCGGTCGGCCGGTTGATTCCCCCACGCTGCATCTCCCTCATTCGGACCAGCCGTCGATCTTCAGCCCGCTGGCCTTTTCGGCCTCCTCGCGACTGAGCTTCCGCACCGACTGGCCGAAGCTCCAGACGTGCCCCTCCGGATCCCGGGCGGCATAGACCCTGTCCCCATAAAACTGGTCCTCCGGCTCCCTGACGATGGTCGCGCCGGCCGCCCGGGCGCGCTCGCAATGCGCGTCCAGCCCATCCGACATATGAACATGGACGGACTGCGTGTTCTTGCCGCCTAGCGACGCCGGGCTGGCCGTGTACTCCGCCCACTCGCTGCCGACCATCAGATAGCTGTCGCGGAAGCGCATTTCCGAATGAACAAGCTTGCCGTCCTGATCCGAGATCACCATCACGCGTCGGAAGCCGAACGCACGTTCGAGCCAGTCCAGCGCGGCCACCGGATCCTTGTAATAGACCGCGGCCCCGAAAGCCGTGCGTCGGAAGGGGTCTTCCATGTGAGCCTCCTCATCTATCAGCCAATCCTGATGTTGTAGTGGATGGCTTCGCATGCCGCCAGCGCCTCGGTTCAGAGGCGCTGCATCGGCAGCTGTCACGAAGGGAAAGGAGTTCAGGAGTTCGGATGGTCGACAGGGCGTCTGGGTGTCTGGGCGTCTGGCAACAAAAAACCCCGGAGGCCGTCTGACCGCCCGGGGTTTCGCGCAGCAGGCCGAATGCAGCCTGAGAGCCCGTTACATGTTGTCGACCATCACCTGGCCGAAGCCCGAGCACGATACCTGCGTCGCGCCTTCCAGCAGGCGGGCAAAGTCGTACGTAACCTTCTTCGACAGGATCGACTTCTCCATCGACGAAATGATCAGGTCCGCTGCTTCGGTCCAGCCCATGTGGCGCAACATCATTTCGGCCGACAGGATTTCCGAACCCGGATTCACATAGTCCTTGCCCGCGTACTTCGGCGCCGTACCGTGCGTGGCTTCGAACATCGCCACCGAATCCGACATGTTCGCACCCGGGGCGATGCCGATGCCGCCCACCTGCGCGGCCAGTGCGTCCGAAACGTAGTCGCCATTCAGGTTCAGCGTGGCAATCACCGAATACTCGGCCGGGCGCAGCAGGATCTGCTGCAGGAACGCGTCGGCGATGGCGTCCTTGATGACGATGTCCTTGCCGGTCTTCGGGTTCTTGAACTTGCACCACGGGCCGCCGTCCACCAGCGCGGCTCCGAATTCCTTCTGCGCCAGCTCGTAGCCCCAGTCACGGAAGCCACCTTCGGTGAACTTCATGATGTTGCCCTTGTGCACCAGCGTCACCGACGGCTTGTCGTTGTCGATCGCATACTGGATGGCCTTGCGCACCAGGCGCTGGGTGCCCTGCTTCGACACCGGCTTGACGCCAATCCCCGAAGTCTCCGGGAAGCGGATCTTCTTCACGCCCATTTCGTTCTGCAGGAAGGCAATCAGCTTCTTCGCGCCCTCGCTCTCGGCTTCCCATTCGATACCGGCATAAATGTCCTCCGAGTTCTCACGGAAGATCACCATGTCGGTCTTTTCCGGCTCGCGCACAGGCGACGGCACGCCCTTGAAATAGCGTACCGGGCGCAGGCAAACGTAGAGGTCAAGCTGCTGGCGCAGCGCGACATTCAGAGAGCGGATGCCGCCACCGACCGGCGTGGTCAGCGGGCCCTTGATCGACACCACGTATTCCTTGAGCACGTCCAGCGTTTCGTCCGGCAGCCAGACGTCCGGGCCGTACACCCGGGTGGACTTCTCGCCCGCATAAATCTCCATCCAGGCGATCTTGCGCTTGCCGGCGTAGGCCTTTTCCACGGCCGCGTCCACGACCTTGATCATCACCGGCGTGATATCGAGACCGGTGCCGTCACCTTCGATATAGGGGATGATGGGATTGTCCGGCACGTTGAGCGAGTAATCGGCATTCACCGTAATCTTCTCGCCTGCCGGGACCTTGATGTGCTGGTACATGGACGTCTCCACTACGGAACGGGGTTGTGACGGTCGCCAGGCATGTGGTCCGGCAACGCGATGCAAAGGGGCCGCGAGGCATTGTAACGGGCGTTCTCGGTTCGGCCCGTGACTCACCATGTCGCGCCGCACCACAGATGATCGACTATGAGTCTTATATAAGACATAAGACTAATCTCATATTATGCAGCAATCTGCGATCGTCCGCCAACTTGACGGGTTGGGGCATACTTCGCGCCCATGACGCTGATCACCCTCAACAAACCCTTCAACACAATGAGCCAGTTCTCGGCGCACCCCACGCGGCCGACCCTGGCCGATTGCGTGTCCGTGCCGGACGTCTACCCGGCGGGGCGACTCGATGCCGACAGCGAAGGTTTGCTGCTGCTGACCGATGACGGCGCACTACAGGCGCGCATCGCCGATCCGCTCCACAAGCTCGTCAAGACCTACCTCGCACAGGTGGAAGGCGTGCCGGACGCTGCCGCGCTGGCGCAGTTGCGCACGGGGGTGGACCTGGGCGATTTCCGCACGTTACCTGCGGCGGCTCGCGTGGTCGATGAACCGGCATGGCTGTGGCCGCGCCACCCGCCGATTCGCTACCGCGCAGCCATTCCCACGTCGTGGGTGGAACTGCAGATTCGCGAAGGCAAGAATCGACAGGTTCGTCGCATGACCGCTGCCGTCGGTTTCCCCACCTTGCGGCTGATACGCGTGGCGATCGGTAATCTGTCGCTGCCAGCGCTGGGGCTGGAGCCGGGCCAATGGTGCGAAATCGATCCGGGCGTGGTGGGGCTACCCAGCCCGACCGCTCGCCCGCCCGCGACGATGGCGCGCAGCCCGGGCACGAGAAAGCCGGCTGTGAAACGAGCGGAAAAACAGGGGGGCAATCGGGGGAACAAACAGGTGGATACACAGACGGCGCAACGGCCGGCAGCACCGGTAAGACGCCGTTACAAATCCTGACAACTCCGACGTCAACGCCCCGCTCGGACATCCCGTTTTTGTGGCTGACACGTCAATACGCGTCAACTCTCCAAATACTGGACAAATATCCTCGAGGTACTCGCAATGAAAAAACTGATCGCTGCCCTGGTTGTTGGCCTGTTCGCTACCGGCGCTTTCGCCCAGGCTTCGGCTCCTGCTGCTGACGCCGCCGCGCCGGCCGCCAAGGAAGCTGCGAAGCCCGCGAAGACCAGCAAGAAGCACAGCAAGAAGCACGCCTCCAAGAAGGCGGCAGCTTCGGCTCCGGCCGCGCAGTAAGGCGGCAGCGCGACGGGCGCCGGCGACATGCCGGGGCCGTTTGCGCATCAAAGGCAGGTTCGCCCCGTGCGACCTGCCTTTTTTCATGCGCGCACGCTTTTGACGGGCTGCGCTATGCTCTCGCCTGCGGTTGAACCTCCAACTCCAGTCCTTCGCCATGCACCCTGTGCTTAAAATCCTCGTGGCCGTCGGCGCCACCGTCCTGACGACCCTTGCGCAGGCGCAGTCCGCGCTGCCCGTCGTCTCGCTGACAGCCGGCATGTACGCCATCAAGGCAGAAGTCGCGGCCTCTCCGGAAGCGCGCGAGCGCGGCCTGATGTACCGGCAGTCGATGCCCGCCAATACCGGCATGCTGTTCGTGTTCGAGGAAAAGGCCGGCCACTGCTTCTGGATGAAGAATACGAACCTGCCGCTCTCCATCGCCTTCCTGGCCGATGACGGCAGCATCGTGAACATCGAGGACATGGCACCGCAGACCGAGGACAACCACTGCCCGCGCGCGGCCGTGCGCTATGCGCTGGAGATGAACAAGGGGTGGTTCGCGCAGAAGGGCATCAAGCCTGGCGCAAAGATTGGCGGCCTGCCGCAGTCGAGGCCCGCGCAGTAAGACAGGACGGCGCGGCGGGTTGGCCGCGCCCTGACGACTGGCCTGCGAGGCTCAGTCGCGGAAGTTGTTGAAGTCCAGCGGGGCCTCGGAAACGTCCTTGCGCAGCAGCGCGATCACGGATTGCAGGTCATCGCGCTTGGTGCCGGACACGCGCACAGCGTCGCCCTGGATGCTGGCCTGGACCTTGATCTTGCTGTCCTTGATCATGCGCACGATCTTCTTGGCCAGGTCACCGGTCACGCCTTTCTTGATCGTGATGACCTGCTTGACCTTGTCGCCGCTGATCTTGTCGGTCTTGCCGTAGTCCAGGAAGCGCACGTCCACGTTGCGCTTGGCCATCTTGTTGATCAGCACATCCTTGACTTGATCGAGCTTGAAGTCATCGTCGGCAAACGCGGTCAGTTCGTTTTCCTTGTGTTCGACCCGGGCGTCCGAGCCCTTGAAGTCGAAGCGCGTGGAAATTTCCTTGTTGGATTGCTCCACGGCATTCTTCACTTCGACCATGTTTGCTTCGCACACTACGTCAAACGACGGCATTTCGATTCTCCTGGTGTTGCGCATCCGCCGGCTGTTGCGGCGGATTGTCCATAACGGTTACGTATAATCGGGCCTACCCGCAGTCTAGGTCGCCCGCCGTGGCGGCCAGAATCCCTTCCTTGCATGGCAGATTTCCACGAATTCTATCCCCTGCGTCGACACAATACATTCGGTTTCGACGTACGCGCGCGGCTGGCCGCCCACATCCGCAGCGAGTCAGACCTCGTCGCCGCGCTGGCGGACCCGCGCGCCAGCACGCTGCCAGTGGTGGTGCTGGGCGGCGGTAGCAATGTGGTGCTGACCGGCGACCTGGACGCGCTGGTGCTCCTGATGGAGATCCCCGGCTACGAAGTGACGGAAACCCTGGCGGATGACGCCACGGACAAGCATGCCAGCTGGCGGGTTACCGTGGGCGCCGGCGAGAACTGGCATGCCTTGGTCGGGCGGACCATCGCAGACGGCCTGCCCGGCCTCGAGAACCTCGCCCTGATCCCCGGCACCGCTGGCGCGGCCCCGATCCAGAACATCGGCGCCTATGGCGTGGAGTTGCGCGAGCGATTCGCCGGCCTGCGGGCCTATGACCGCCAGACTGGCGATTTCGTGACGCTGGACCTGGAGCAGTGTGCCTTTGGCTACCGGGACAGCCTGTTCAAGCGCGCCGGGCGCGACCGCTACATCATCACCGCCGTCACATTGCGTCTGCCCAAAGCGTGGCAGCCAGTGCTGAACTACGGCGAGCTGGCGCGCGAGCTGGAAGGCGTCGATTCGCCCGGCGCATCGCAAATCCGCGACGCCGTGATTGCCGTCCGTTCGCGGAAGCTGCCCGATCCCGCACAGGTGGGCAACGCCGGCAGCTTCTTCAAGAATCCCGTGGTCGATGCGGCCACGCGCGACGCGCTGCTGGCCGCGCATCCGACGCTGGTCAGCTACCCGCAGCCCGACGGCGGCTACAAGCTGGCGGCGGGCTGGCTGATCGATCAATGCGGGTTCAAGGGGCTCGACGACGGCCCGGTGGGCGTCTATGGCAAGCAGGCGCTGGTGCTGGTGCACCACGGCGGCGGCACGGGCGCCACGTTGCTGAAACTGGCGGACCGTATCGCGGATACGGTCCAGGCACGCTTTGGCGTACGGATCGAGCCGGAGCCCGTCATTCTGTAGGCGACGTTTGCTTCGGACGGAATCAGCCGAAGTGGCAGACGTAGTCCAGCGTCTCGGTCACTTCGATGTCGAACTTGCTGTTGCCCGGCACGCTGAACTGCTGACCGGCGCCATACGTCTTCCACTCTTCCGAGCCGGCCAGGCGCACGCGGCAGCTGCCTGCGTTGACTTCCATGATCTCCGGCGCGCCGGTGCCGAAGGTCAGCGTCGCCGGGAAAATCACACCCAGCGTCTTGCGGGTGCCATCCGGAAACAGCACCGTGTGGCTCACGCACTTGCCGTCGAAGTACAGGTTGGCCTTCTTGACGACGGACACGTTGTCGAACTGACTCATTCTCACTCTCCTCGGATCTTTCGGTTTCGATAGACGTAGAAAAGGGGCCATGGCGGCCCCTTCGATCGGCTCACGCCGGCACGTTCAGTAACGGCCGCAGAGCAGGTATTCCATCAGTGCTTTCTGGACGTGCAGGCGGTTTTCCGCCTCTTCCCACACCACGCTGCGCGGGCCGTCGATCACGGCCGCTTCCACTTCCTCGCCGCGGTGCGCCGGCAGGCAGTGCATGAACAGCGCATCGGCGGCAGCACGATCCATCATCGCGGTAGTCACCATCCAGTCCTTGAACGCGCGCTTGCGCGCCTCGTTCTCGGCTTCGAAGCCCATGCTGGTCCAGACGTCGGTCGTCACCAGGTGCGCACCCAGGCAAGCGTCGAGCGGGTTGTCGAACACCTTGACCCGGCTGGCAGCGGAGGCCGGCACCATCGCCGGATCGAGCTGGTAGCCCGCGGGCGCCGAGAAATGGAACGTGAAGTCCAGGCGTTCCGCAGCCTGAATCCACGTATAGGCCATGTTATTGGCATCGCCGATCCACGCCACCGTCTTGCCGGCAATGCTGCCGCGCTGCTCGATGTACGTGAAGATGTCGGCCAGCACCTGGCACGGGTGGTATTCGTTGGTCAGCCCGTTGATGACCGGCACGCGCGAATGGGCCGCAAAGCGTTCCAGGATGTCCTGACCGAACGTGCGGATCATGATGATGTCCACCATCCGGGAGATCACCTGCGCGGCGTCCTCGATCGGCTCGCCACGGCCGAGTTGCGAATCGCGCGTGTTCAGGAACACGGCGTGGCCGCCCAACTGGTGGATGCCGGCTTCGAACGACAGGCGCGTACGCGTGGAATTCTTCTCGAAGATCATGGCCAGCGTGCGGTCATGCAACGGGTGCCATGTCTCGTAGTTCTTGAACTTGGCCTTGAGGATCCGCGCGCGGTCCAGCAGGTACTCGTACTCGTCGGCACTAAGGTCGCTGAACTGGAGGTAATGCTTGATCGGGGTTGAGCTCATAAAACAAAGAAGGCGACTCGCTGGGGACTCGCGGCCCGGATGCCTGGGGAGGTCATGCCGGAGGGCCGGAGCGTTTCGCGGAGCCGCCTTTCGCGTCGCTTACGCAATGTAATTGCAAGAATCATAAGGGATTATTCCAGCTTTGGCGAGCCCGGGCCGACCCGGCCCTGGCGGCCAATGACAGGTTTCCGACAGGATTCGCCCCTATGCGCAAGTCTTATATAAGATATAATACTGGCTGATTCACGCGGGGCCCGGCATACCCATGCCACCGCCCGCCGCCGGCATCAAAAGTGCCCCCGCCGACACCGACGCCCCGCTTTCCCGTCTGGATGAGCGCGAACCAATCGCCCTCCGGCCGCGTCAAACGGGCGCCCGTCCGGCGGGTTTACCGTCGAGTCACCAGCCTGATCCCCGCAGTCCCATGACCACCCCCAACGTTCGCGAATACTTCATCCAAGGCATTACCAAGGAAGGCAAGACCTTCCGACCGAGCGACTGGGCTGAACGGCTGTGCGGCGTGATGGCGCAATTCCGTCCCGAGGGCGATACCGGGGATCCCCGCCTGACCTACTCGCCGTACGTGCGGCCGGTCATCGTTGCCGGGATCAAGAACGTGGTGGTCGATACGCGGCTGCGCGCCATCGAGCCCAAGGCGCTCGACTTCGTCCTGAATTTCGCCCGCGACAATAACCTGCAGGTGGTGGAAGCCTGCTCGCTGGGCGACTGACCGGCGCAGCGACGTCCGGGAGGATGCCCGGGCAACAGGGCGGGAGAGAAGCAGGGACCAGGGATCACGCCACGGAACGACACACCAGGCAGATCCGGTCGCCGGAAAACAAAAAAGCTCGTCGCGATGACGAGCTTTTTTCATGCCGGGGTCGAAACCCCGACCGTACCGCTGGGCCGCCGTGGCGACCCGGGCAGCTATCAGACGGCCATGGCCTTGATAGCAGCCGACAGGCGCGACTTGTGACGTGCAGCCTTGTTCTTGTGCACGATCTTCTTGTCGGCGATGCTGTCGATCACGGTTTGCGACTGCTTGAAGATTTCAGCAGCGGCAGCCTTGTCGCCGGCGTCGATGGCCTTGCGAACAGCCTTGACGGCGGTGCGCAGACGCGAGCGCAGGCTGGAGTTATGAGCGTTCTGGGCGACGGCTTGACGCGCGCGCTTGCGAGCTTGTGCGGAATTTGCCATGTAGATATCTTCCTGAATTCAGAATGCGCGCCCGGGGACGCAATAATTTGGGACGCAACAATTAAGTCACATCGTGCGACCCGGGATGCTCTGACACACGAATCCGGAACGCGACTGTCCTTGCGAATCGGCGATTATACACACACGCTGCACGCGTAGGCAAGGATGATCCGTGCCTGCCGCGCGACGGGCGTGGTGGGCGGGCCGATCCGTATAATAGGCGCCACATTCCCGGCCGGGCGTGGCGTTGCGGCAACTTTACGGCCCAATGCACGTCTGAAATGCGGTCGCCGGCCGGTCGTTCCGGTGGCCCGGCCCCACGCACCCCTTCCCGATTCATCTTGAACCTGCTCAAAGCGCTTGCCACTATCAGCAGCCTGACGATGCTCTCGCGCATCACAGGGCTGGTGCGCGAAATCCTGATTGCCCGGGCGTTCGGCGCCTCGGACATGACCGACGCCTTCAACGTGGCGTTCCGCATTCCCAACCTGCTGCGCCGCGTGTTCGCCGAAGGCGCCTTCTCGCAGGCATTCGTGCCCATCCTGAACGAGTACCACGGCAAGCGCGGGCCCGACGAGACCCGGCACCTGGTGGACGCCGTGGCCACGGTGATGACCTGGGTGCTGATGGGCGTGTCGCTGCTGGGCGTGATCGCCGCGCCGCTTGTGATGACCGTGGTGGCCACCGGTTTCCGGGGCGATTCCGAAACGTACGACGCCGCCGTCTTCATGACGCGCGTGATGTTTCCGTACATCGGCCTGATCTCGCTGGTCGCCCTGGCGTCCGGCATTCTCAATACGTGGCGCAATTTCGCCGTGCCTGCGTTCACGCCGGTACTGCTGAACCTGTGCCTGATCATTGCCGCACTGTTTGTCGGCCCGCACATGAGCCAGCCAATTTACGCGCAGGCGTGGGGCGTGCTGGCGGGCGGCGTGCTGCAACTGGCGATCCAGGTTCCCGCGCTGCGCAAGCTCGGCGTGATGCCCCGCGTGTCCATCAACCTGCGCGCCGCCTGGTCTGACGCCGGCGTGCGCCGCGTGATCCGGCAGATGCTGCCGGCGCTGCTGGCGGTATCGGTGGCCCAGATCAGCCTGATCATCAACACCAATATCGCCTCGCACCTGGCCGCGGGCAGCGTCTCGTACCTGACCTATGCGGACCGGCTGATGGAATTCCCCACGGCGCTGCTGGGCGTCGCGCTGGGCACGATCCTGCTGCCCAGCTTGTCGCGCGCCAGCGCCGAGGACAATCGCGAGGAATATTCGGGGCTGCTGGACTGGGGCCTGCGCCTGACGTTCCTGCTGGCCGTGCCGTGCGCGGTGGGCCTGTTCGTCTTCGGCACGCCGCTGACCGCCGTGCTGTTCAATTACGGCAAATTCAATGCCCACGCGGTGGAGATGACGCGTCAGGCGCTGGTGTCGTACGGCGTGGGGCTGCTCGGCCTCATCCTGATCAAGATCCTGACGCCCGGCTTCTACGCCCGCCAGGACATCCGCACGCCGGTCAAGATCGCCTTGCTGGTGCTGGTCATCACGCAGGCGTCTAACTATGTCTTCGTGCCGATCTTCGGCCATGCGGGACTGGCGCTGTCGATCAGCTTTGGCGCCACGGTCAACGCCCTGCTGCTGTTCTTCGGCCTGCGCCGCCGCGGCTTCTACCGGCCCGCGCCGGGCTGGGGCCTGTTCCTGGCAAGACTGCTGGCGGCCGTGCTGCTTCTGGCCGGCATGCTGCTCTGGTTTGCCCGCAACTTCGACTGGGTCGGCATGGGCGCCACGCCAGCGCTGCGGATCGCGCTGATGGCCTCGTGCCTGGTACTTGCGGCGGTGGTCTACTTCGGTACACTGTGGCTCATGGGCCTGCGCTATGCAGCCTTCCGGCGTCGCGCCGGCTAGTCAGGAACCCGCAATGACATCCACGAAAGTCCTGGATTACTTCGCCAGCCTCGTGGCGGACGAAGACGGCATTCCGCTCACGGAAACCGCCCTCTCCATCGCCCAGGACGCCTACCCGGACCTCGACCTGCAAGCCGAACTCGCCGCGCTGGATGTGCTGGCCATGCGGCTCAAGCGGCGGATCGCCGAAGGCACTCCGGCCATTCAGCGCCTGCGCCTGCTCAATCATTTCTTCTACCGCGACCTGGGTTTCGGCGCCAACGCCAACGACTACTACGACCCCGACAACTCGTACCTGAACGTGGTGGTCAGGCAGCGCCGGGGCATCCCGATTTCGCTGGCGGTGCTGTACATGGAGCTGGGCCAGCAGATCGGCCTTCCTCTCAAGGGCGTGTCGTTCCCCAACCATTTCCTGGTGCGGATGTCGATTCCGGCCGGCGAAGTGGTGCTCGATCCGCTGACCGGCGAGACCCTATCCAAGGAACAGTTGCAGGAGATGCTGGACCCCTACCTCGAACGGGAGGGCATTTCGGACCCGAACCAGGTCCCGCTGGGGCTGTTCCTGCAGATGGCCAGCCACCGCGAGATCATTGCCCGCATGCTGCGCAACCTGAAGGCGATCTACCTGCAGGAATCGCGCTGGCAGCGCTTGCTGGCCGTGCAGAACCGCCTGGTGATCCTGTTGCCGAACTCGATCGAGGAAGTGCGCGACCGAGGCCTGGCCTATGCCAACCTGGAATGCTTCCGGCCGGCGCTGGAAGACCTGGAAGCCTACCTCCAGGCCCGCCCCGATGCGGCCGACACGACCCAGATCCGGGATCGCATGCCGGCCCTGCGGATGATGAGCCGCAGCCTCAACTAGTGATTGTCGGCGGATGCGCGGGTCTTGCCGCGCACCAGCTTCCACAACCCGCCCAGCACCAGCGGCACCACCGCCGCGCCGATCCCCGCCAGCACGATCAGGTTCAGGTACTGCTTGATGAACGGCAGGTTGCCGAAGAAGTAGCCCGCGAACACCAGGCCGAACACCCAGGCCACCGCGCCGATCAGGTTGAACATCTGGAAGCGCGCAAACGTCATCTGCGACACCCCGGCCACGAACGGCGCAAAGGTCCGCACGATCGGGATGAAACGCGCCATCACCAGCGTCTTGCCGCCGTGACGTTCATAGAAGTCATGCGTCTTGCGCAGCGCGCGCTGGTCCAGGAAACGCCATTGATGGTCAAACACCTTGGGCCCGATCCAGCTGCCCACAAAATAGTTGACCGTGTTTCCGGTCACGGCGGCCACCAGCAGCAGCCCCGCCAGCATCCATTCGTTCATCGCGCCCGTGGCGCACATCGCGCCGGCGATAAACAGGAGCGAATCGCCCGGCAGGAATGGCAGCACCACCAGGCCCGTCTCGGCAAATACGATCGCGAACAGGATGCCGTACACCCAGACGCCGTAGTCCTGGACGAACTGGCCAAGGAATTTGTCGACGTGCAGGACCATGTCGATCAGTTGCAATGCGGTATCCAAATCTGTCCCCAATCCAAGAAGGTCTTCATCATACAAGAGCGCCCGGGCGTAGCCGTCACCCTGGCCGGTTCGCTGTGCCGAAAACGTGTCCGGCCGCACGTATAATCGCCGAATGCCTGCAGACGCCCACCGCACCGCCCAGCCCAGCCGCCCGATCCGTCCCCTGCCGGACCAGTTGATCAGCCAGATCGCCGCCGGCGAAGTGGTGGAGCGGCCGGCCTCGGTCGTCAAAGAACTGCTGGAAAACGCACTCGATGCCGGCGCCACGCAGCTTGGCATCCGGCTGGAGGAAGGCGGCGTGCGGCGTATTGTCATCACCGACAACGGCTGCGGCATTCCGGCCGACGAACTGCCCGTCGCCCTGATGCGCCACGCCACCAGCAAGATCGCCTCGCTCGACGAACTGGAGTCCGTGCTGACGCTCGGCTTCCGCGGCGAGGCACTGGCCTCGATCGCGTCCGTTTCCCATCTCGTGCTGACCAGCCGCACGGCCGACGCAGCCCACGCCACGCAGGTCAGCGCAGACACCGGCCACCTGCAACCCGCCTCCGGCGGCGTCGGCACGATGATCGACGTGCAGCACCTGTACTTCAACACGCCGGCGCGCCGAAAGTTCCTGAAATCGGAACAAACCGAGCTGGGCCACTGCCTGGAGATGATCCGGCGAGCGGCCCTGGCGCGGCCCGACGTCACGATTTCCGTCCACCATAACGGCAAGCCGCTCGAGCACTGGAATGCCGGCGACGTCGCCGCACGCACGGCGCAGGTGCTCGGCGGCGATTTCTCCCGCGCCCGGCTGCCGCTGGACGAGGAAGCCGGCACGCTGCATCTGTATGGCTTTGCCGGCCTGCCCACGGCTTCGCGCGGGCGGCCCGACCAGCAATACTTCTTCGTCAACGGCCGCTTCGTGCGCGACAAGCTGCTCACCCATGCGGTGCGCAGCGCGTACCAGGATGTGCTCCACGGCGACCGCTTCCCGTCGTACGTGCTGTGCCTGGACCTGCCGCCCGAAATGGTCGACGTGAACGTGCATCCGTCCAAGATCGAGGTGCGCTTCCGCGAATCGCGCGCGGTGCACCAGTTTGTCTATCACGCGGTGCAACGCTGCCTGGCGCGCCAGGCCGGCGAACAGGGCGACAGCCTGCATACGGACGGTGAGGCGATGGCCGCGGCACGTCCCGCCTTCGACGGCGCGCGCCCCGGTGGTGTGCCTGGGGCCGCCCCGCAATGGATCAACTATTCCGCTGGCCGCCAGACCGAACTCGGCATCGCCCAGCCCCGTCAGGCGTATCTGGGCATGGTGCGCGATGCCACTGGCGACGCCGATGGCGGCACGCGCCCGTGGCAGCCCGCCGCGCGGCCGCCCGCCTGGCTGGCTGACGCGCAGGCCGCCCGTGCCGATGAACCGCCCAGCCTGCTGGACAGTTTGCCGGCGCGCACGGCGTCGCCGTTCAACGATGCCGCCGAAGACGCGAGCGACGCCGACCACCCGCTCGGTTACGCCGTGGCCCAGTTGCATGGCATCTACGTGCTGGCTCAGAACGCGCGCGGGCTTGTGCTGGTCGACATGCACGCGGCCCACGAACGCATCCTCTACGAACAGATCAAGACCGCGCTCGACGCCCGCGAACTGGCCGTCCAGCCGCTGCTGATTCCGGTCACGCTGCCCGCCAACCCGGTGGAGATCGGCGCGGCCGAGGAGCATCAGGCAACGCTGCAGTTGCTCGGTTTCGATATCGCCCCGGTTTCGCCGACCACCCTGGCCGTGCGCGCCATCCCGGCCCTGCTCCGGCAAGCCGACGCCGAGGCGCTGGCCCGCGACGTGCTGCGCGACTTGCAGGCCTACGGCGGCTCGCGCGTGCTGGCCGAGCGCCAGAACGAACTGCTGGCGACACTGGCCTGCCATAGCGCCGTACGCGCCAATCGCAAGCTCACGCTGGAAGAGATGAACGCGCTGCTGCGCCAGATGGAGCAAACCGAGCGTGCGGACCAATGCAACCACGGCCGTCCGACCTGGGTGCAACTGACGGTGGCGGAGCTGGACCGCCTGTTCCTGCGCGGCCAATAAGCGTCGCCAAATAAGCGTCGCCAGATAGGGGTCGCAAACAGGCGGCACCGACACGCGCCACAAGCGCGCACGGCTAACAAGCGCGGCCAGCATATCCGGCCGGCCAGCGGCGATCCCCAGGCACGGTCAACCACAAGCGTCACGATGTCCCTGCAATCCTCCTCATCCGATCACCCGCCGGTCGTCTGCCTGCTGGGCCCGACCGCCTCCGGCAAGACGGCCGCCGCGCTGGCGCTGGCTGCGCGTACGCCCGTCGAAATCATCAGCCTGGACTCCGCGCTGGTCTATCGCGAGATGGACATTGGCACCGCCAAGCCGACGGCGGCCGAACTGGCCAGCGTGCCCCACCATCTGATCGACATCATCGATCCGGCCGACAGCTATTCGGCGGCGCAATTCGTGACCGATGCGGAGCGGCTGATCGTGGAGATCCGCACCCGGGGCCGCACGCCGCTGATCGTCGGTGGCACGATGCTGTACTACAAGGCGCTGACGCAGGGCCTGAACGACCTGCCGCAGGCGGATGCGGCGGTGCGCGCGGAACTCGATGCGCTGGCGGCGGAGCGCGGCTGGCCGGCATTGCACGCGATGCTGGCCGGGGTCGATCCCGTGACGGCGGCACGGCTGGCGCCGAACGACGCGCAGCGTATCCAGCGCGCGCTGGAAATCCACCGCCTGACCGGCCAGCCGATGTCCGCCCTGCTCGTCCGCCAGGCCGACGCCCGCACGTTCACCGGCGCCGCGGACGCGCGCTTCCGCGTGATCGCGCTGGAGCCTTCGGATCGCGCGGTGCTGCACACCCGTATCGCCGACCGCTTCGATGCCATGCTGTCCGGCGGCCTGATCGGGGAAGTGGAACGCCTGCGCGCGCGCGGCGACCTGAATCCGGGCCTGCCGTCGATCCGCTGCGTGGGCTATCGGCAAGTGTGGGAATACCTCGATGGCGACTGTGACTACGCCACGATGCGCGAGCGCGGCATTGCGGCAACCCGCCAGCTCTGCAAGCGGCAGCTGACCTGGCTGCGCAGCACGCCCGAGCGTCTGGCCGTGGACTGCCTGGCGCCCGACTACGTCGCGCAGGTCGCGCGCGCCGCGGGATGGTGAAGACCGACGCATCGACGCACGATGGTGAGCGTGCGAGGAGATAAGAGAGGTGAGCGCGCGAGGCATCGACGATAATCGTCGTTCCGACTGATCCCCGCATCGCCCCATGACCGCCACAGCCTTCACGATCCGCCCCGCCACGCCGGCCGACAGCGAGACGCTGTTCCGCCTGATCCACGCATTGGCCGAGTACGAAAAGCTGACGCACCTGGTCGAAGCCACGCCGCAGAAAATCGGCGACGCACTGTTTGGCCCGCGCCCGCATGCCGAGGCTGTGCTCGTGGAAGTGGACGCCGACGGCAGCAAGCAGGCCGTTGGCTTTGCCCTCTTCTTCCACAATTTCTCAACGTTCCTGGCCAAGCCGGGGCTGTACCTCGAAGACCTGTTCGTCGATCCCGCCTGGCGCGGCCATGGGCTGGGCAAGGCGCTGCTTCGGCATCTGGCGGCGATTGCCGTGGAACGCGGCTGTGGCCGCTTTGAATGGTCGGTGCTGGACTGGAACCAGCCGTCGATCGATTTCTACCGGGCGATGGGCGCCGACGTGATGCCTGACTGGCGCATCTGCCGGGTCACCGGCGACGCATTGACGCAACTGGGCCGGCCGGATTAAGCCGACGACGCGCCAATAAAAAAACGCCCGATGCATGACATCGGGCGTTCTCTTTTGTCGACGCGGACGGCGCGTGGCGCACCGCCGATCCATGCTCAGGCCATCAGACCACCACGGTCTGCGCCTGGCCTTCCTCGCGTTCCTTGATCTCGCCGATCTGCCACACGGCCTCGCCGGCCGCTTGCAGGTGGCGAATCGCGCGTTCGGCGTCTTCCTTGGCGACGATCACGACCATGCCGATGCCGCAGTTGAACACGCGGTGCATCTCGGCATCGGCCACACGGCCTTGCGCCTGCAGCCACTGGAACAGCGGCGGCAGCGTCCAGGCGTCCTGGCGGATCACGGCGGTGACGTTGTCGGCCAGCACGCGCGGCACGTTCTCGGTCAGGCCACCGCCGGTGATGTGGGCCATGCCCTTGACCGGCAGCGTCTCGATCAGCGACAGCAGCGGCTTCACGTAGATCCGCGTCGGCGCCATGATGGCGTCCTGCAGGCGCTGGCCGTGGAAATCGGCGTTCAGGTCCGGCTTGGCGACCTCGATGATCTTGCGCACCAGCGAATAGCCATTGGAGTGGGCGCCCGACGAGGCCAGGCCCAGCACCACGTCGCCCGGGACGATCGTGCTGCCGTCGATGATCTTGCGCTTTTCCACCGCGCCGACCGCAAAGCCGGCCAGGTCGTACTCGCCGTCCGGGTACATGCTCGGCATTTCGGCGGTCTCGCCGCCGATCAGCGCGCAGCCGGCCAGTTCGCAACCGCGGGCGATGCCCTGGATCACGGTGGCGGCGGTGTCCACGTCCAGCTTGCCGCAAGCGAAGTAGTCGAGGAAGAACAGCGGCTCGGCACCCTGCACCAGGATGTCGTTGACGCTCATGGCCACCAGGTCCTGGCCCACGGTGTCGTGGCGGTTCAGCTGGAAGGCCAGCTTGAGCTTGGTGCCAACGCCGTCCGTGCCGGACACCAGAACCGGTTCCTGGTACTTCTTCGACAGTTCGAACAGCGCGCCAAACCCGCCGATACCGGCCATCACGCCCTCGCGCATGGTGCGCTTGGCAAACGGCTTGATGCGGTCGACCAGCGCGTCGCCGGCATCGATGTCAACACCGGCGTCGCGGTAGGAAAGGCCTGCCTGGCCGGCGGTCGGGGATGCGCTCATGAGATCCTGCTTGTCTTTGAGGAGGTGAAGTGTGGTATCCGGCGCTCGACGAAGGCACCTTGGGCGCGAACCGGGGCGGCATACATCGATATAAGCCGCCGGATCGGGCGCGGAGTGCGGGCGCGAGTCCAGTAGAATCGCAATTTTAACGGATACAGGCTCCCGGCTACCAGTTTTGCGGCCATTCCCTGCCAGCGGACCGCCAACTGCCCGCCCCGGACCCTATCGATGAACGCCCCCCTGCTCTCGCAAGATTCCAAACGTATCCTGCTCTGGATCGTCGTGGCCGCGGGCCTGTTCGCCACCATCGTGGCGCTGGCGCCCGTGCTCACGCCGTTCCTGTTCGCCTTTATCTTCGCGTACATCCTCACGCCCGGCGTGGATTGGCTGCAGCGCCACCGCGTGCCGCGCGCCATCGGCGTGGCGCTGATGATCGGGCTGCTGGCGGTGATCCTGGTGTTGCTGGTGCTGCTGCTGATTGCCGTGCTCCAGCGCGAAATTCCGCAGGTGCGCGAGCAATTGCCGATCCTGTTGCAGAAGCTCAACAAACTGGTGGCTCCGCGCCTGGCGGAGCTTGGCGTGCGCGTGCGCTTTGACTTTCCGGGCCTGCGCAACATGCTGCAGGACCGCTTTGCGGCCAGCCCGGAAGACCTGCTGCAGGTGTTGCTGGCGTACGCCAAGGTCTCCGGCTCGGCGCTGATCAGCGTCGCCGGGATGCTGTTCATCATCCCCATCGTCATGTTCTACCTGATGATGGACTGGCACATGGTCATGCGGCGCATCGAGCGCCTGGTGCCGCGCCGCTGGGTGCCGAAGGTGCGCGAGCTGTCCAACGAGACCGATGCGCTGCTGTCGCAATACCTGCGCGGCCAGATCCTGGTGATGGTGATCTTGGCGGCGCTTTATGCGATCGGCCTGACCATCGCCGGATTCGAAGTGGGCGTGCCGGTGGGCGTGTTCACCGGGCTGGCCGTGTTCATCCCCTACATTGGCTTCGGGCTGGGCCTGGCGCTGGCGATCCTGGCCGCGCTGCTGCAGTTCGGCAACTGGTACGGGCTCGGTGCCGTCGCGGTGGTATACGGCATCGGCCAGTTCGTGGAAAGCTTCTACCTGACGCCGCGCCTGGTCGGCGAGCGCATCGGGCTGCACCCGCTGGTGGTGATCTTTGCCCTGCTGGCGTTCGGGCAGCTGTTTGGCTTCTTCGGGGTGCTGCTGGCGCTGCCGACCTGTGCCGTACTGCTGGTCGGCGCCCGTCAGGTGCGGCGCGTTTATATGGCCAGCGATCTGTATCGAAACTGAGGCGTGCCTCGCGCAAGTAACGAATCCGTCATGTCATCGCGTCAAAAGCAGCTCTCTCTCGAACTTGGCAGCCCGCCGCCGTCCACGTTCGAGAATTTCTATGTGGCCGCCAACCGCGAGCCGGTGCAGCGCCTGCGCGAACTGCCGGGCCTGATCGCTCAGGAGCACGCCACCGACCGGCTGATCTACCTGTGGGGCGAGGTCGGCTCCGGCCGCACTCACCTGCTGCATGCGGTCTGCGACGCGGCGCTGCATACCGGCCTGAACTGCCGCTACCTGAGCCCGCACCACGCGCTGTCCGATTTCATCTTCGACCCGTCCTGCCAGCTTTACACCGTCGACGACGTGGAATTGCTGGACGAGGCGCGCCAGATCGCGGTGTTCTCGCTGTACAACGAAGTCCGCGCGCACGTCCGGACCGCCCTTGTCGTGGCGGGCGGCCTGGCGCCGCGAGCCATGCCCGTGCGTGAAGATCTGCGCACACGGCTGGGCTGGGGCCTGGTCTACCAGGTCGCATCCCTGTCCGATGACGACAAGGTGGCGGCGCTGCTACAGGCCGCGCGCGAGCGCGGGCTGCAGTTATCGCCTGAAATCCCGCACTGGCTGGTGACGCGCCACTACCGCGACATGCCGAGCCTGATGGCCTTGCTCGATGCCCTGGACACCTATTCGCTGGAGCGCAAGCGTGCCGTCACGCTGCCGCTGCTGCGCGAGATGTTCGCCGAATTCCGGGAATAAGCGTCCGCCCCCTGATACCCGCATTTGCGCCTGATCCTGGCAAAAAACCCGCTCCACGTGCGCCCGGGCCCCTTTATCGGCCCTGGCCGCCCGGACCGCCCCCTGAACGTCATGTAAAATCGCCGCCCATGAATCTGGCACTGTTTGACCTCGACCACACCCTGATCCCCACCGACAGCGACCACGAATGGGGCCGCTTCCTGGTCCGCATGGGCGTTGTCGACGAGGAATCCTATCGCCGCAAGAACGACGAGTTCTATGGCCAATACAAGGCGGGCACCCTGGATATCCAGGCGTTCCTGCGCTTTGCGCTGGCGCCGCTGGCCGCCAATCCTCGCGATCGCCTGGACGAGTGGCGCAGCCGCTTCATGCGCGAGGTTATCGACCCCGTCATCACCCCGCAGGCCCGGGCACTGGTCTACAAGCACCTGGAAGCCGGCGACCTGTGCGCGGTGGTCACCGCCACCAACAGCTTTGTCACGGCGCCGATCGCGCAGGCCTTCGGCATCAAGCACCTGATCGCCACGGAGCCCGCCACGCTGGACGGCAAGGCCGAGAGCGCCTTCACGGGCGAGGTCTTCGGCGTGCCGAGCTTCCGCGAGGGCAAGATCACCCGCGTGGAGAGCTGGCTCAAGAGCCTGGGCGCCAAGTGGGAAGACTTCGGGACCACGACGTTCTACAGCGATTCCGCCAACGACCTGCCGCTGCTGGAAAAGGTCAGCGAGCCGATCGCCGCCAACCCCGACGACCGCCTGCGCCACCATGCGGCCGCGGCCGGCTGGCGCATCATGGACCTGTTCTGACGTGATCAAGAAGCTCATCAACCGGCTGCTCGGCAAACCTGGCCCGAAGCAGCGTCGCACCGGGCGCGCGCATGCGCCGCGCATCGTCGGCGTGGACGAACACCAGATCGACCCTACGCTGATCTCGCGCAACGCCGTCAAGGTCACCTCCACGCTGCAGCAGGCCGGCTTCCAGGCCTTCATCGTGGGCGGCGCCGTGCGCGACCTGCTGGTAGGCATCAAGCCCAAGGACTTCGACGTGGCGACCAACGCCACGCCCGACCAGGTGCAGGCGCTGTTCCGCCGCTCGCGCATCATCGGCCGGCGCTTCCAGATCGTGCACGTGACGTTCTACGGTGGGCGGGAGCAGGAGATCATCGAGGTCTCCACGTTCCGCGCACTGGTCGACGCAATCGCCAGCGAGACGCTGCCCGAGGGCCGCCGCCTGAAGCGCGCCGAACTCGACACCAAGACCCATGCGATCGACGCCAGCGGCCGCGTGCTGCGCGACAACGTGTGGGGATCGCAGGCGGAAGACGCGGAGCGCCGCGACTTCACCATCAACGCGATGTACTACGATCCCGCCGCGCAAACCGTGCATGACTACCATCACGGCATGGAAGACATCCGCGCGCGCACGCTGCGCATGATCGGCGACCCGCTCACGCGCTACCGTGAAGATCCGGTGCGGATGCTGCGCGTGGTGCGCTTCGCGGCCAAGACCGGTTTCTCGATCGATGAGGCCACGCGCGAGCCCATCGCCGGGCTGGCCACGCTGATCCACAACGTGCCAAGCGCGCGCCTGTTCGACGAAATGCTCAAGCTGCTGATGTCCGGCCACGCCTGGGCATCGCTGCAGGAACTGCGCAAGGCGGGCCTGCACAAGGGCCTGCTGCCGCTGCTCGACGTGGCGCTGGAACAGCCGATGGGCCAGCGCTTCGTGCAACTGGCGCTGGACAACACCGACCGCCGCGTGCAGGCCGGCAAGCCGGTTTCGCCAGGCTTCCTGTTTGCGGCGTTGCTGTGGCACCACGTGCTGCAACGCTGGAACAAGCAGCGCGACGAAGGCGAGCATCCGATCGCCGCGCTCAATACGGCCATGGACATGGTGCTGGAAAAGCAGACTGGCCAACTGGCCATCCAGCGCCGCTTCGTGACCGACATGCGCGATATCTGGGGCATGCAGCCGCGCTTCGAGAAGCGCGTGGGCCGCATGCCATTCCGCCTGCTGGAATCGCCCCGCTTCCGCGCGGGTTACGACTTCCTGCAACTGCGCTGCGAATCCGGCGAACAACCGGCCGAACTGGGCCAGTGGTGGACCGATTTCCAGAACGCGCCGCCCGAGGAGCGTGAGGACCTGATCGACGCCGTTCGCCAGACACGCGGCAAGGGCGGCCCGGAGGGCCAGGGCGGGCCCGATGGCGAGGGCCCGGCGCGCAAGAAGCGCCGTCGGCGCAGTCCGCGGAAATCAGATAAAGTTTCTTCCCGGGGCGACACGGACGCGGCAGGAGGGGGTCAGGCCGCAGACCAGTCCGGCCGCGCCCAGCCGGAGGAATAACATGACACTGGCCTACATCGGTATCGGCGCCAATCTTGGCGACGCCCGCCAGGCTTTGAAGGATGCCATCGTGTGCCTGGCCCAGCAGGTCGGCATCACGGTGGCCGCCAAGTCTTCGTTCTATCGCACCGCGCCGGTCGACGCCACCGGCGGGGACTACTTCAATGCCGTCGTCAGGATCGAGACGTCCTTCACGGCATTGCAGTTGCTGCGCATCTGTCACCACATCGAAGACCAGTTCGGCCGCGAGCGCCCGTTCCGCAACGCGCCGCGCACGCTGGACCTGGACGTGCTGCTCTTCGGCGCGGAAACCATCAATACCGAGCACCTCACGGTGCCACATCCCCGCATCACCGAACGCGCATTCGTGCTCGTGCCGCTGATCGAACTCGATGCCAGCCTCGCCATCCCGGGCCGCGGCCCCGCCGCCAGTTTCCTGGCCGGCGTGCAGGACCAGCGCATCGAGAAATTCTCCTCATGCAAGTGTTCGCGCCTGCAGGAAGGCGGCACTCAGGCATGATGGCAACGCGCCACGCCTGACCCATGCTCGATCATCTGCGCCGCATCGTCGTCGAAGGCCCTGTCGGCTCGGGCAAGAGCGCGCTGGCCCAACGGCTCGCACAATACCTGCACGCGGGCGAACTGCCCGACGGCGCGCGCCACAACCCCTTCCTCGAACGCTTCTACCGCGAGCCGCAGCGCTATGCCCTGCCGATGCAGCTGGCCTGCCTCAACCAGCGCGCCACGCAGCTTGCGCAGTGGCACGCCGCGCTGCTTGCCAGCCAGCGCATGGTCACCAACTTCCTCTACGCGCGCGATCGCCTGTACGCCTCGCTGACGCTCGAGGAAGACGAACTCGCCCTCTACGATGCGCTCGTCGCCCGCATGCAGCTGCCCGCCCAGCGCGTGGACCTGGTCATCATGCTGCAGGCCACGCCCTCGCTGCTGCGCGAACGCATCGCGCGCCGCGGCCTGGCGGGCGAAGCCAATATCGACGAGCACTACCTGCAGCGCCTGACGGAAGCGTACGGCGAACTGTTCCATCGCTACGACGACGCACCGGTGCTGATCGTGGACACGGCACGTTTCAATCCGGTGGACAACGACGGCGATTTCCGTACACTACTGTCGCGCATCGAGAACATGCGGGGCCGCAAGGCCTTCCTGAATCTCGCGGCGCCCTGAACGCCTCAGGCCCAGGCAGCACAACACGATAACGACAGCGGTCGCCGCCGGAACCGATTCCGGGAGGCCACCGCCGGCCGCACCGCCGCGCCCGGCCTTCTTCCGGCGTCCTGATGCCGATGAATGCCACGCGCAGCACGGCCGTCACATCCACGGGCACTGCCATGAGTTACCTCCTCGATCCCTCCCGCAAGACCGTCACCATTCCCAAACTGCAGGCCATGCGCGCCGCCGACGAGAAAATCGTCATGCTGACCGCGTACGACTCCAGCTTCGCCGCGTTGCTCGACTACTGCGGCGTGGAAGTCATCCTGGTCGGCGATTCGCTCGGCAACGTGATGCAGGGCCAGCAGACCACGCTGCCGGTGACGCTGGACCATATGGTCTATCACACCGAATGCGTGGCGCGCGGCAACCAGACCGCGCTGCTGGTATCGGACCTGCCCTTCGGCACCTACCCGACCCCGGAGCGCGCATTCGAGAGCGCCGCGGCGCTGATGCGCGCCGGCGCGCAGATGGTCAAGCTGGAAGGCGGCGACTGGCTGGCCCCGACCGTGAAATTCCTGGTGGAGCGCAGCATCCCGGTGTGCGCCCACATCGGCCTGACGCCGCAGTCCGTGCACGCGCTGGGCGGCTTCAAGGTCCAGGGCAAGACCGACGAGGGCGCGGCCCAGCTCAAGCGCGACGCACTGGCGCTGCAGGCCGCGGGCGCGCAACTGATCGTGATGGAGGCGGTGCCGGCCACGCTGGCCGCCGAGGTGACGGCCCAGCTGACGATTCCGACCATCGGCATCGGCGCGGGTGTGGAATGCTCCGGCCAAGTGCTGGTGCTGCAGGACATGATCAACATCTACCCGGGCCGCAAGGCCAAGTTCGTGCGCAACTTCATGGAGGGCCAGACCTCGGTCGAAGCTGCCGTGCGCGCTTATGTGGCCGCGGTGAAGGACCGCAGCTTCCCGGCGGCGGAACACACGTTCTCGGCCTGAGCGCCACGTGGAGATCGGCACCGCGACGCTCGCCGCTTTCCGCCTGCTGGCCAGTGGCGACGGCGCGCTGTGGTTCATCGTCTGGACCTCGCTGATGGTGGCCGTGTCGGGCCTCGCACTGGCCACCGTGCCGGCCATCGGCGCCGCGTACCTGGTTGCCACGCATCAGTTCCCGGGCCGGCGCGCGGTGGTGGTGGTGGCGCAGGCCACCCTCTCGTTTCCGACCGTGCTGGTCGGACTGATTCTCTACCTGCTGTTCACGCGCCAGGGGCCGCTGGGCGGCTTTGGGCTGCTGTTCACGCCGGCGGGCATGGTGCTCGGGCAGGCCGTGATTGCGTTTCCGGTGATTCTGGCGTTCTCGCTTTCCGCGCTGCAGGCAGCCGACCCGCGCCTGCGGGAAACCGCATGGGTGCTGGGTGCAAGCCGCTGGTGCACCTTCCTGACCGTGCTGCGTGAGTTGCGATTTGGTCTGATGGCGGCCGTGGTGGCCGGTTTCGGGCGCGTGATCGCCGAAGTAGGCTCCGCGCTGATGATCGGCGGCAATATCGAAGGCTCCACGCGCACGATCACCACCGCCATCGCGCTGGAAACCAGCAAGGGCGAATTCGCGCAAGGGATTGCGCTGGGCATCGTGCTGGTGGGACTGGCATTGATCGTCAACGTGCTGATGGCGTGGCTGCAAGGCGCCGGAGGATTCCGCCGATGACCGAATCCACTCATGCGCCGCTCCTGACGGTGCGCGGGCTGACGCGACGCGTCGGCACGCGGCATCTGTTCGACATTGCCGAGCTGGTATTTCGGCGCGCGACGGCGGTGGCGCTGACCGGCGTGAATGGCGCGGGCAAATCCACGTTGCTGCGCATGATCGCGGGGCTGGAGCCCGCGCCGGGCGCCACGGTGACGTGGACCGAAGCCGATGGCACGCCGCGCACGACACCGCTGACACCCCTGCCGCAGGCGCTGCGCCGGCAGGTCGCCTACATGCACCAGCACCCCTACCTGTTCCGGACCTCGGTACGGGACAACATCGCCTACGGTCTGCGCGCACGCGGACTGCCGCACGACGAGATCAACCGCCGCGTGGGCGCGGCGCTGGGCTGGGCCGGCATCGTACACGTGCAGGACACCGCGCCAGACAAGCTGTCGGGGGGCGAGATCCAGCGCGTGGCACTGGCGCGGGCGAAGGTTCTGGAACCCGAACTGTTGTTGCTCGACGAACCGACGTCGAGCCTCGACGGTCACGCACGCGAACAGGTGATCGCGCTGATCAGCGAACTGGCGGCGGAGGGCCGCTGCGTCGTGATGGTGTGTCACGACCGCGAGCTGATCAACCTGCCCGGTGTGGTGCGATGGAAGCTGGGCGAGGGACAGCTCGATACGAAACACCGCTAGCGGTTGCCGCGCCGGCCGGCGCCCCTCGCCTCAGCGCAACCGCGCGCGCATCGTTCCACGCAAGGCATTGGCGATCACGATCGCCCCGGCGCGCCGCACCATCTCGCGCGTCACCACGACTTCCTCGACCGGCCCGTCGATCAACGCGTCGCCCGCTTCCAGCACGACCGCCCGCATCACACCCGGCAGGATGTCCGCCGACAGCGGCGGCGTCAGCCATCGGCCATCCACCTTGAGGAACACCGAGCTGCGTCCGCCTTCCAGCAATTCGTCGCGCGTGTTGAAGAACAGGCAATCGAAGCCGCCCGCGCGCTCGGCCGCCTGCCAGCCTGCGTCGAACGTCGCACGGGCACTGGTCTTGTGGCGGCGCATCGGGTCGGCGTCGACCAACGGGGTATCGGCCAGATCCAGCGTGACAATCGTCTCCGCCAGCGGCGCCAGCGCACCGCTCGCAAACGCCAATGTGCCTGCCTTGCCCACGCTCATGCGCAAGCGCCAGTCGCCATCGCCCAGTCGCGCCGCCTCGGCCTGCAGGGCCGCCCGTGCGGCGGGCAGGTCAAGCGCATAGCCGAATGTCGCCGCCGAATGCCCGAGCCGCGCGAGGTGGCGCTCGCGATGCAGTACGACGCCATCGTGCGCGTGCATGGTCTCGAACAATGTGAAACCGGGATCGTGGCCGGTCAGGAAGCGGGCCTTCCAGCCGCACTCCGCATATTCGTCGTCGGCCACGCTGTCATGAACGATGCCGCCGCCCACGCCCATCTCGCCCCGACGCAGCCCATCGTGGCCGCGCGGGCCAAGGACCAGCGTGCGGATCGCCACGGACATCCCGAACGCACCACAACCGCCGGGCCCGACTGGTGCGTCCATCCAGCCGATGGCCCCCGTATAGAGTCCGCGTGGAGCCGACTCCAGCTCGGCAATGATCTGCATGGTGCGGCGCTTCGGCGCGCCCGTGATCGATCCACACGGGAACAGCGCGCGCATCAGTGCGCCGAATCCCGTATCGGTCCGCGCGGTGGCCGTCACGGTCGAAGTCATTTGCAGCACGCGGCCAAACGGCTGCACGACAAAGCGATCCGGCACCGCCACGCTGCCGGGCACGGCGACGCGCCCCAGGTCATTGCGCAACAGGTCGACGATCATCACGTTCTCGGCGCGATTCTTGGCGTCGGCGGCCAGCCTCCGCGCCGCGCGCGCATCCTCCTCCGCATCGCCCGATCGCGGCGCCGTGCCTTTCATCGGCCGGGCCACCAGGTGCCCCGCGCCGTCATGCTCGACGAACAACTCCGGCGACAGCGACAGCACCCAGCCATCGCCCGGCAATTGCGCGAGCACGCCAAACGGCACCGGCTGCGCCGCACGCAGCGCGGCGTAGAACGCGACAGGGTCCCCGAATGCGGAAAACCGCAGCCGTTGCGTGAAGTTGACCTGGTAGGTATCGCCGGCCTCGATGTAGTCGTGGATACGGGCGATGGCTTCGGCATAGGCCTGGCGCGACGTATCGGCCTGCACGTCCATCGCCCCCGCAGGGCCCGCGTGGGCGTTCGCGGCCAGCCACGCGGCCACGCCGCCGGTGTCCAGCCGTGCCATGTGCCGGAACCACAGCAGGCGCAGCGCGCCATCGTGGAACGGCAGCGCGTCGCCCACGTGCACGGGCGCGCCGACAATCGCGCCGCCGAACTCATAGGGCGCGAACAGCGTCGCCTGCAGGCCGTCGCGCCAGCCCTGGGCGAGCAGCCCGTCCAGCGCGGCGGGGTCTGTGCCCTGCGGGACGATGTCCTCGCGAACAAGACCGGTGTACAGGCGCGATGCGGCCACGCCGGGCGCGGCGGCGGCATCGTCCAGCAGGACGAACGGAGAGGGAATGAGGGACTGCGGTACCACGAGAGAGAAACGCAGAGGGGAAGACTCTGCAGGATGCATCGATGCCGCATTATCGCCGCCGCGGGCGAAAAAAAACCGGCCACGCTTGTCACGTAGCCGGTTTCATCGTCCCGCCAGCGGATCGATCCGCTGCCGATGGCGGGGGCGGGATCAGCTGAAGAAGCTCTTCACCTTGTCCAGCCAGGATTGCTCCTGCGGGCTGTGGCGCGATCCGCCCTCGTGCACCGAGCGGTCGAACTGACGCAGCATGTCCTTCTGGGCGTCGGTCAGCTTCACCGGCGTTTCCACGTTCACGTGCACGTAGAGGTCGCCCGGATAGCCCGATCGCACGCCCTTGATGCCCTTGCCGCGCAGGCGGAAGGTCTTGCCGGCCTGCGTGCCTTCCGGCACCGGGAAGCTGGCGCGACCGCCCAGCGTCGGCACCTCGAGATCGCCACCCAGCGCCGCGGTGGCAAACGAGATCGGCATCTGGCAGTGCAGGTCGTCCCCGTCGCGCTCAAACACCGTGTGCGGCTTGATGTGCACCTCGACATAGAGGTCGCCCGGCGGGCCGCCATTGATGCCCGGTTCGCCGTTGCCGGAGGACCGGATGCGCATGCCTTCGTCGATGCCGGCGGGGATCTTCACCTCCAGCGTCTTCTGCGACTTGAGCTTGCCCTGGCCGTGGCACTTGGTGCACGGCTTGGGAATGAACTTGCCGCTGCCGTGACACTTCGGGCAGGTCTGCTGCATCGTGAAGAAGCCTTGCGACACGCGCACCTGGCCCACGCCGTTACAGGTCGGGCAGGTTTCCACCGACGATCCCGGCTCGGCGCCGTTGCCGTGGCAGTGTTCGCAGTCGTCCCAGTGCGGCACGCGGATCTGCGCCTCGTGGCCATGCGCGGCCTGCTCCAGCGAGATCTCCATGCTGTAGCGCAGGTCGGCGCCACGGTAGGCCTGCGGGCCATTGCCGCGACGGCCACCGGCCTGCTGGCCGAAGATGTCGCCGAAGATGTCGCCGAACGCCTCGGCGAAGCCGCCACCGCCAAACCCGCCGCCGCCGAAGCCGCCGGCCATGTTCGGGTCCACGCCGGCGTGGCCATACTGGTCGTAGGCCGCCCGCTTCTCGGTGTCGGAGAGCATCTCGTAGGCCTCCTTGACCTCCTTGAAATGCTCCTCGGCGTCCTTGCTGTCCGGATTGCGGTCCGGGTGATACTTCATCGCGAGCTTGCGATAGGCCTTCTTGATCTCGTCGTCGCTCGCGTTCTTGCCTACCCCGAGCACTTCGTAGTAGTCACGTTTTGCCATGGTGGCTCTTACCTCATTGGCCCGGCGGGCAAGTCCTGTACCCGCCTGGCGATAAGCAAAAAAGCCGAGCGCGGCGTCCGACCGCGGTTTTCACCTTGGATCAGATCACCATCGCCCGGCGTCGGGACGGGGGCGGCGCCGGCATCACCCGCGCCGCCGCCCGCAACCCCGCTTACTTCTTGTCGTTTACTTCCTTGAACTCGGCATCCACGACGTTATCGTCCTGCGGCTGGGCATGCTGCTGGCCACCCGCGGCGCCCGCACCTGCGGCACCCGCTGCACCGGCCGCGCCGGCTTCACCAGCCTGCGCCTGCATGTCGGCGTAGACCTTCTCGCCCAGCTTCTGGCTGACTTCGGACAGCGCGTTGATCTTGGTCTCGATCTCGGCCTTGTCGCCGCCGCGCACGGCGTCTTCCAGGTCCTTGATCGCCACTTCGATCTTTTCCTTCTCGCCGGCTTCCAGCTTGTCGCCGTGCTCGGTCAGCGCCTTGCGCGTCGAGTGCACCAGGCCGTCCGCCTGATTACGGGCGTCGGCCAGCTCGCGGGCGCGCTTGTCTTCCTCGGCATTGGCCTCGGCATCCTTCACCATGCGCTGGATTTCGTCTTCCGACAGACCCGAGTTCGCCTTGATGGTGATGCGGTTTTCCTTGCCGGTGGCCTTGTCCTTGGCGCCCACGTGCAGAATGCCGTTGGCGTCGATGTCGAACGAGACCTCGATCTGCGGCATGCCGCGCGGCGACGGCGGAATGCCTTCCAGGTTGAACTCGCCCAGCAGCTTGTTGCCGGTGGCCATCTCGCGCTCGCCCTGGAAGACCTTGATGGTCACCGCGGGCTGGTTGTCGTCAGCCGTCGAGAACACCTGGGCATGCTTGGTCGGGATGGTCGTGTTCTTGCTGATCATCTTGGTCATCACGCCACCCAGCGTCTCGATGCCCAGCGACAGCGGCGTCACGTCCAGCAGCAGCACGTCGGTGCGGTCGCCCGACAGCACGGAACCCTGGATCGCGGCACCCACGGCCACGGCTTCGTCCGGGTTCACGTCCTTGCGCGCTTCCTTGCCGAAGAACTCGCGGACCTGTTCCTGCACCTTGGGCATGCGGGTCATGCCGCCCACCAGGATCACGTCGTCGATCTCGCTGACCTTGACGCCCGCATCCTTGATGGCGGTGCGGCACGGTTCGATCGTGCGGGTGATCAGTTCCTCGACCAGCGCTTCCAGCTTGGCGCGCGTGATCTTCAGGTTCAAGTGCTTCGGACCGGAGGCGTCCGCCGTGATGTACGGCAGGTTGATTTCGGTCTGCTGCGAACTCGACAGTTCGATCTTGGCCTTTTCGGCGGCTTCCTTCAGGCGTTGCAGCGCCAGCACGTCCTTCGACAGGTCGACGCCCTGGTCCTTCTTGAACTCGCCGATGATGTAGTCGATGATGCGCTGGTCGAAGTCCTCGCCACCGAGGAACGTGTCGCCGTTGGTCGACAGCACTTCGAACTGCTTCTCGCCGTCCACGTCGGCGATCTCGATGATCGAGATGTCGAACGTACCGCCGCCGAGGTCATACACGGCGATCTTGCGGTCGCCCTTCTCGTTCTTGTCCATGCCGAACGCCAGCGCGGCGGCGGTCGGCTCGTTGATGATGCGCTTCACGTCCAGGCCGGCGATGCGGCCCGCGTCCTTGGTCGCCTGGCGCTGCGAGTCGTTGAAGTAAGCCGGCACGGTGATCACGGCCTCGGTCACCGGCTCGCCCAGGTAGTCCTCGGCGGTCTTCTTCATCTTGCGCAGGACTTCGGCGGACACCTGCGGCGGCGCCAGCTTCTGGTCGCGCACACCCACCCATGCGTCGCCGTTGTCGGCCTTGACGATGGAATACGGCATCAGGCCGATGTCCTTCTGGACTTCCTTCTCTTCGAACTTGCGGCCGATCAGGCGCTTCACGGCGTACAGCGTGTTGCGCGGATTCGTGACGGCCTGGCGCTTGGCGGGGGCACCGACCAGGATCTCGCCATCTTCCATGTAGGCGATGATCGAGGGCGTGGTGCGTGCGCCTTCCGAGTTTTCGATGACTTTCGGCGTGTTGCCTTCCAGCACGGACACGCAGCTGTTGGTGGTACCCAAGTCGATACCGATGATCTTACCCATAGTGTTCTCTCCTATTGAGTCCTGCGTCGTGGCAGGGACTGCAATTCAACCTGAGTGCGAAATGTGGCCGGCCGAGGGCTTTTCAAGGGCAGAAATGGCAATTCCGAGTAATTTTCTCGGCTAATCGCCCCCGCGGCCCTCGCCCCATAAAGTGCTTTTTGAATAACTTATGAGGATTGCCGGGCGCGTTGCCAGAGCACGTCGCTGCCGCCGGCGGAGCGGTTCAGCACGCGGGCCAGCACGAACAGCAGGTCGGACAGCCGGTTCAGGTACTGCCGGGGCGCCTCGTTGAGCGCCTCGGTCGCGCCGAGCGCCACCAGCGCCCGCTCGGCCCGCCGGCACACCGTGCGGCAGATATGGGCCTGGGCGGCGGCGCGGCTGCCGCCGGGCAGGATGAACTCCGCCAGGCGCGGCAGGTTGGCGTTGTAGTGCGCCAGCCAGTCGTCGAGTTGCGCCACCTGCTCCGGCTTCACCAGCGTGTATCCCGGGATGGACAGCTCGCCGCCCAGGTCGAACAGGTCGTGCTGGATATGGAGCAATGCGCCGCGCACGTCCTCCGGCAGGTCCGGCTCGGTCAGCAGCAGGCCGATGTGCGAGTTGAGCTCGTCAACGTCACCAATGGCCGCGATCCGCTGGCTGTTCTTGCCGGTGCGGCTGCCATCGCCAAGCCCCGTGGTGCCGGCGTCGCCGGTGCGGGTGGCAATCTTGGACAGGCGGTTGCCCATGCCAGTCTCCCTTTGTCGATATCGAAGTGGCGCAATTATGGCGCGCTTCGGCCCCCGCGGGGGTGGCTTCCCGGGGCGATGGCCGGCCGCCAGGTGACGCGGGCGGCGTAGAATGGCGGCATTCGTTCCAATGCCAACCGGGTCGCGCGCCAGTCGCCGGCAGGGGCCGGACCGCCGTCCGCCCGCCGCAAACCCGCACGGACCCGCCGGAGACACGCATGAACCACCCCACCCCAGCCGCCGCGCTCACGCGCCGTCCGTTCCCGGCAGCATTGGCCGAGACCCTCTCCGCGCGCTTTGGCGACCGCTTTTCCACCTCCCCGGGCGTGCGCGAGCACCATGGCCGCGACGAGTCGCCCTTCCCGCCTGCGCTGCCGGATGCCGTGGTGTTTGCCCACTCCACCGAGGAAGTGGCCGGCGTGGCCAGGCTCTGCAACGAATATGGCGTGCCCCTGATCGCCTACGGCGCCGGGTCGTCGCTGGAAGGCCACCTGCTGGCCGTGGCCGGCGGCGTCAGCCTCGACCTGTCGCAGATGAACCGCGTGCTGACCGTGCATCCGGAGGACCTGACCGTCACCGTGCAGCCCGGCGTCACCCGCAAGCAGTTGAACCTGGAGATCAAGGACACCGGCCTGTTCTTCCCGATCGATCCGGGCGCCGATGCGTCGCTGGGCGGCATGTGCGCCACGCGCGCGTCCGGCACCAACGCGGTCCGCTACGGCACGATGCGCGAAAACGTGCTGGCGCTGACCGTCGTGACGGCCGATGGCCGCGTCATCCGCACCGGCACCAATGCCCGCAAGTCGTCGGCCGGCTATGACCTGACGCGCCTGTTCGTCGGCAGCGAGGGCACGCTGGGCATCATCACCGAAGTGACCGTGCGCCTGTATCCGCAGCCGGAGGCCATCTCCGCCGCGGTCTGCGCGTTTCCTAGCATGGGCAGCGCCGTGCGCGCGACCATCGACACGATCCAGCTGGGCGTGCCCGTGGCGCGCGTGGAATTTGTCGACGCCCTGGCGATCCGGGCGATCAACCGCCATGACAACCTGACCCTGCCAGAGACCCCGCACCTGTTCTTCGAATTCCACGGCACCGAAGCCGGCGTGCGCGAACAGGCCGAAACCGTCCAGCAGATCGCCGCGGAACACGGCGGCCAGGGTTTCGAATGGGCCACGCGGCCCGAGGACCGCAGCCGCCTGTGGAACGCCCGCCATACCGCCTACTTCGCGATGCTGCAGCTCAAGCCGGGCTGCAAGTCGGTGACGACCGATGTCTGCGTGCCGATCTCGCGCCTGGCGGACTGCGTGATGGAAACCGAAGTGGACCTCAACGCGTCGTCGCTGCCCTGCCCGATCGTCGGCCACGTCGGCGACGGCAATTTCCACGTGGCGATCCTCGTTGACCCGGACAAGCCCGAGGAAATGGCCGAGGCCGAGGAGATCAACCGCCGCATCGTGCAGCGCGCGCTGGCGATGGGCGGCACCTGCACGGGCGAGCACGGCGTGGGCCTGCACAAGATGGGCTTCCTAGTGCAGGAACATGGCGAGGATGCGCTGGACCTGATGCGTGCCATCAAGGACGCGCTGGATCCGAACCACATCCTGAATCCCGGCAAGATCTTCAGCGCGGCGCGCTGAGCGGGGACCCGCGCCATGGCATCGGTATTCCACCGCGTCCCGCCGCTGCACCTGCTGATCGCGTTCGAGGCCGCCGCGCGGCTCGGCAGCTTCGCGCGGGCAGCGGAAGAGTTGTCGGTGACACCCAGCGCGGTGTCGCACCGCATCAAGAACCTGGAAGAGCTGTGGGGCGATGACCTGTTTGTCCGCTCCAACGCCGCGTTGCGGCTCACGGCAGCCGGCACGCGCTACCAGCGCAATGTGCAGGACGCGCTCAAGTCGCTGAACGAGCTGGCGCGTCCCGAGTACAACAAGCTGCGCACGCGGCTGCGCGTGGCCATTCCGCCAACGTTCGGGCGCCAGCACCTGGTGCCGCGCCTGCCCGAGTTCGGCGCGCTGTATCCGCACATCGACCTGGAGCTGCACCTGGCCGTGCCGTTCCTCGATGTGAAGGCCGAGGACACCGACGTCGAGATCCGCTATGGCACGGGCCGCTACCCGGACCTGAAGACCACCAAGCTGCTGGTGGAGCCCGTCTTTCCGGCCTGCGGCCGCGAATACTACGAACGCGTGGACGGACGCGCCATCGTCAAGCCCGAGGACCTGCACAACCTGGTGCTGCTGCGCAGCCCCCTGGAACCGTGGCGGCCCTGGTTCGAGCACGCGGGACTGGACTGGCCCGAGCCCCAGATCGGTCCCCAGTTCAACGACATCGGCCTGATGCTGGAGGCCATCGTCTCCAACCAGGGCGTGGGACTGGTGCGCCAGCGCATGGCCCGCCAATGGCTGGCGGCCGGGCAGATGGTGAAGCTGCTCGATGTGGAGTCGGTCTCGCCGCACGGCTACTACATCGTGGAACGCGAACAGGCGCCGCTCAAGCCGGAGGCGCGTTACTTCGTCGACTGGCTGCTCGGACTGGACTGGTAGCGTCCGGGCCACTAGGCTGGAACTGGCGCCCGCCACACTGCGGCGCCCGGCATGAGCCATTTTGATCGGCTTGCCATGCCGAATTCACGTGGGCGTAGGCTCCCGTGGCAAGGTGCCTGCGCTATAGTCTGCCGTCCCGGCCGGGCGAGTGAAGTCGTGCGCAGCGGCCGGTCCGTCACAGGAGTTGCCATGAACGCCCCGCAAGACGCCCACACCGTTGCCGGCGATGCCGCCGACAGCCGCCGTGCCACGCTGCTGGCCGGGCTCGCCCGCATCCTGCCGGAAGCCGCCGTGCTGTGGAAAGCCGAGGACACGGTCCCCTACGAGTGCGACGGCCTGGCCGCCTACCGCCAGGTGCCCGACGCCGTGGTGCTGCCCGATACCGAGGAGCAAGTCTGCGCGATCCTGCGCCTGTGCCACGAACTGTCCGTGCCGGTGGTGCCGCGCGGGTCGGGCACCAGCCTGTCCGGCGGTGCGATGCCGATTGCCGGTGGCCTGGTGCTCTCGCTGGCCAAATTCAAGCGAATCATCGCGGTCGATCCGCGCTCGCGCACGGCCGTGGTCCAGCCCGGCGTGCGCAATCTGGCCATCTCCGAGGCCGCCGCGGCATTCAACCTGTACTACGCGCCGGACCCCTCCTCGCAGATCGCCTGCTCGATCGGCGGCAACGTCGCCGAGAATTCCGGCGGCGTGCATTGCCTGAAGTACGGCCTGACCGTTCATAACGTGCTGCGCGTGCGCGCGGTGACGATGGCCGGCGATGTCGTCGTCTTCGGCTCCGAGGCCCCGGACGCGCCGGGCCTGGACCTGCTGGCCACCGTGATCGGCTCCGAGGGCATGCTGGCCGTGGTGACCGAGGTCACCGTCAGGCTGATTCCCAAGCCGCAGCTGGCGCAGGTGATCATGGCCAGCTTCGACGATGTGGAGAAAGGCGGCAATGCCGTGGCCGACGTGATCGCCGCCGGCATCATCCCCGCCGGGCTGGAAATGATGGACCGACCGGCCACCGTCGCCGTGGAGGAATTCGTCAAGGCCGGCTACGACCTGGACGCCGCCGCGATCCTGCTGTGCGAATCCGATGGCACGCCCGAGGAAGTGGCCGAGGAGATCGAACGCATGAGCGAGGTGCTGCGCCAGTCCGGCGCCACGCGCATCACGGTGTCGCAAAGCGAGGCCGAACGCCTGCGCTTCTGGAGTGGCCGCAAGAACGCCTTTCCCGCCGCGGGCCGCATCTCGCCCGACTACTACTGCATGGACGGCACGATCCCGCGCAAGCACATCGGCACGCTGCTCAAGCGGATCGAGGAGATGGAGCGCAAGTACGCCCTGCGTTGCATCAACGTCTTTCACGCGGGCGACGGCAACATGCATCCGCTGATCCTGTTCGATGGTGCCGATCAGGACGAATGGCACCGTGCCGAGCTGTTTGGCGCGGACATCCTGGAGTCCTGCGTGGAACTCGGGGGCACCGTCACCGGCGAACACGGCGTGGGCGTGGAAAAGCTCAACTCGATGTGCGTGCAGTTCTCCCCCGCCGAGCGCGAGGCCTTCTTCGGCGTCAAGGCGGCGTTCGACCCCGCCCGGCTGCTCAACCCGGACAAGGCCATTCCCACGCTGGCCCGCTGCGCCGAGTACGGCAAGATGCACATCAAGCGCGGGCTGCTGCCGCACCCGGATTTGCCGCGCTTCTGACCGCGAGCATCGCCAGTGAGCACCCCCATGCGCCACCCACTCCAGGACGAATCCGCCGCCCGCAGGCTCGGTCGACCCGAGTCGGGATGGCGCCGGCGCGGATACACCATCATCTACGAGTCCGACACGCGTGCCGGACGGGCTTTCGACCTGATCGTGCTGGCCGCCATCCTGGCCAGCGTGGGCGTGGTGATCCTCGACAGCGTGCCCTCGATCCACACCAACGCCCGGTACCACATGCTGGTGCTGGAATGGATGTTCACGGTGTTCTTCACGATCGAGTACGTGATGCGCATCGTCGTCGTGAAGCGTCCGCTGCACTACGTATTCAGCTTCTTCGGCATCATCGACTTCATCTCGATCATGCCGACCTGGCTGGCGTTTTTCGTGCCCGAGATGGCCTATCTGATCGATGTGCGCCTGCTGCGCCTGCTGCGGATGTTCCGGATTCTCAAGCTCACGGTGTACTTCGAGGAATCGCAGATGCTGTACCGCGCGCTGGTCGCCAGCAGGCGCAAGATCTTCGTCTTCCTTGGCACGGTGTGGATCATCACGGTGATCCTCGGCACGATCATGTACGTGGTCGAGGGGCCGCAGCACGGGTTCACCAGCATCCCGGTCAGCATCTACTGGGCGGTGGTCACGCTGACCACGACCGGCTTCGGCGACGTGGTGCCCAAGACGCCGCTGGGGCAGTTCATCACCTCGCTGACCATCCTGCTCGGCTACGGGATCATCGCCTTCCCCACCGGCATCGTCGGCGCGGAGCTGGCGGCCACCCTGCTGCGCAACAAGTCGACCACGCGGCAATGCCCGGAATGCCTGTTCGAAGGGCATGACGTGGACGCGGACTTCTGCAAGCACTGCGGCCATCCGCTGCCACACCTTCCGCCTGGCCACTAGGCGCCGCGACCCGACCCCCGACAAGACTCCACAAGATCCCCACATGCAAGCCATCCTCGACTCCCTGCGCGACACGGTCCGCCAGGCCACGGAATCCCGCACCCCGCTGCGCCTGCGCGGCGGCGGCACCAAGGACTTCTACGGGCAGTCCTTCGACGGCCAGGTGATCGACACGCGGCCCTACGCCGGCATCGTCGACTACGACCCCGCCGAACTGGTGATTACCGCGCGCTGCGGCACGCCGCTATCGGACATCGAGGCCGCGCTGGCGGAGAAGCACCAGATCCTCGCCTTCGAGCCGCCGCATTTCGGCGCTCCGGGCGCCGCGACGTTCGGCGGCGCGGTGGCGGCGGGATTGTCCGGTCCGCGCCGGCAGTCGGTGGGTGCCCTGCGCGACTTCGTGCTCGGCACCCGGCTGATGGACGGCCACGGCGAGATCATGGATTTCGGCGGCCAGGTCATGAAGAACGTGGCCGGCTACGACGTCTCCCGCCTGCTGGCCGGATCGCTCGGCACGCTGGGCCTGATCCTGGAGGTGTCGCTGAAGGTGCTGCCGGTGCCGTTCGCCGACGCCACGCTGCGCTTCGCCGTGACGCAGGCCGACGCCATCGATCGCCTGAACACCTGGGGCGGGCAGCCGTTGCCGATTGCCGCGTCGGCATGGCACGACGGCACGCTGCATGTGCGGCTTTCCGGCGCCACCGCCGCCGTGCGGGCCGCGCGCGAGAAGCTTGGTGGCGATGTCGTCGATGCCGCCGAAGCGCAGGCATTGTGGGCCGCGTTGCGCGAACAGACGCATGCCTTCTTCGCCCCCGCGCAGTCGGGCCGCGCGCTCTGGCGCATCGCCGTGCCGCCCGTCGCGCCGCCGCTGGACCTGCCCGGCGCACAGCTTGTGGAATGGGGCGGCGGCCAGCGCTGGTGGCTGGCGCCCGAGGACCATGCCGCGTCGGCCGACAACGTGCGCGCCATCGCCCAGGCTGCCGGGGGCCATGCCACGCTGTTCCGCAACGGCGACAAGTCGGTGGGCGTGTTCACGCCGCTGTCCTCGCCGCTGGCCGCCATCCATCAGCGCCTGAAGGCCACGTTCGATCCCGCGGGTATCTTCAATCCGCAGCGCATGTACACCGGTCTCTGACCCCCTCTTACCGTCCGGCGATACGTCCCCACCATGCAAACCACCCTGGCCGAATTCCTGCGCAACACCCCCGAAGGCGAAGAAGCCAAAGCCATCGTCGGCAAGTGTGTGCATTGCGGTTTCTGCACCGCCACGTGCCCTACCTACCAGTTGCTCGGCGACGAGCTGGACGGCCCGCGTGGCCGCATCTACCTGATGAAGCAGGTGCTGGAAGGCAATGCAATCACCGAAAGCACACGCCTGCACCTGGACCGCTGCCTGACCTGCCGCAATTGCGAGTCGACGTGCCCCTCGGGCGTCAAGTACGGGCGGCTGGTCGATATCGGCCGGCAGGTCGTCGATGACCGGCTGGAGGAGGCCGGCATTCGCCGTCCGGCCAAGGAACGTTTCGCGCGCTGGATACTGCGCGAGGGGCTGACGCGTCCGGCATTGTTCGGGCCGGCGCTGAAGCTCGGCCAGATGGTGCGCCCGCTGCTGCCGCAGACGCTGCGCAACAAGGTGCCCGCGCACACCGCCACCGCCGGCACGTGGCCACGCACGGTCCATCCACGCAAGATGCTGTTGCTCGATGGCTGCGTGCAGCCGGCCATGTCGCCCAATATCAATGTGGCCACGGCGCGCGTGCTGGACAAGCTCGGCGTGCAACTGGTGATCGCGCGCGAGGCCGGCTGTTGCGGCGCGATTCGTTTCCATACCGGCGACCACGACGGCGGGCTCGACAACATGCGCGCCAATATCGACGCATGGTGGCCGCATATCGAGGCCGGCGCAGAGGCCATCGTCATGACGGCCTCGGGTTGCGGCGCGATGATCAAGGACTATGGGCACCTGCTGCGCAACGACCCGCGGTACGCCGAACGCGCGGCGCGTGTGTCGGCGCTAACGCGCGACCTGTCGGAAATCCTGCCGGCCTTCGCGGACGACCTGCACAAGCTGGCCGGCGCCGTACCGCGCGACAGCCGCCGCGTGGCCTACCACCCGCCCTGCACGCTCCAGCACGGCCAGCAGATCCGCGGCAAGGTGGAGGCCCTGCTGACGGGGCTCGGCATCGAGGTCCGGCTCTGCGCCGACAGCCACCTGTGCTGTGGCTCGGCGGGAACATATTCGGTGCTGCAGCCGGAACTGTCGTACCAGCTGCGTGACGACAAGCTGGCGAAGCTGCAGGCGACGTCGCCCGAGGCGATCGTGTCGGCCAATATCGGCTGCATCACGCATCTCCAGGGCGGCACGGAAACGCCGGTCATGCACTGGGTGGAACTGGTGGACCGGATGGTGAGCCCGCAGGCGTAGCCGGCACGGTGGCGCCGGCGCCGCGCCCCGCAACCGGGAGGGGCGCCGGCGCCATAACCGGCGCCATCGGAGTACCATGTCGGCACATTTTGACCCCGACGTGCCCCCATGCTCCAGACGTTTGCCATCCTGCTGGTCTTCCAGACCGTGGGCGAGGTGATCAGCTACGCGCTGCGCCTGCCCGTGCCCGGCCCCGTGATCGGGATGCTGTTGCTCTTCGGCTGGCTGGTGTTCGACAACCGCCTGCTGCCCATCATCCAGAACACCACCAGCGACCTGCTCAAGCATCTGTCGCTACTGTTCGTGCCCGCCGGCGTCGGCATCATGGTCCACGCCAGCCGCATCGGCGGAGAATGGATGCCGATCGTCATCTCGCTGGTCATCTCCACGTGGCTGGCCATCGCCGTCACCGCGCTGGTCACGCGCGCGCTGATGCGCAAGCCCCCGGAGGCGGTGACCGATGCCGTCGAACCGACGGAGGCCCAGCCATGATGTCGCCACGCCTGAACGAGATCTGGGTCTATCTGGCCGCCAGCCCCCTGATCGGGCTGACCGCCACGCTGATCGCCTATGTCTTTGCGTACCGTATCTACGAGCGCGCGCGCTTCTCGCCGCTGGCCAATCCCGTGATGATCTCAGTGGCGATCCTGGTCACCGTGCTCACCGTCACCGGCACGCCCTACAAGAGCTATTTCGACGGCGCACAGTTCGTGCACTTCCTGCTGGGCCCCGCGACGGTCGCGCTGGCCGTGCCGCTCTACCTGCAACTGCCCAAGCTGCGCACGCATGTGATTCCGCTGCTGTGCGGCCTGGTGGCCGGATCGATCGTGGCGGTGGTGTCGGCAGTCGGCATCGCGTACGCGCTGGGGGCCTCGCCGGAGGTCGTGCGGTCGCTGGCGCCGAAATCCGTGACGATTCCGATCGCCATGGGCGTATCGGAAAAGATCGGCGGCCTGCCGTCGCTGACCGCCGTGCTGGTGATGGCCACCGGCATCATCGGTGCCGTCAGCGCCACCGGCCTGCTGAACCTGCTGCGCGTGCGCGACTACACCGTGCGTGGCTTCGCCACCGGCGTGGCGGCGCATGGCATCGGCACCGCGCGGGCGTTCCAGGTGAGCCAGGAGGCCGGCGCGTTCGCGGCACTCGGCATGGGCCTCAACGGCGTCCTCACTGCGATCCTGGTACCCGTGCTGGCAACATGGATGCCCCACTGACCATGCCTGCCAGGCCCCTGACATACTCCTGACAGGACGCTGTCAGGAGCCCCCGCGCATCATGCGTTCTCCCAATACCCCGAGAGGAGAGCCATCATGGCCAATGCCCTGATCAACTGGCTGGAAATTCCCGTCACCGACATGCGCCGCGCCGTCGAGTTCTACGAGGCCGTATTCGAGAGCCCGCTGCGCCGCGAGACCATGGGCGACGTCGATCTGGCCGTATTCACCCACGCCGAATCCGCGGGCGCGCTGGTGTCCGGCGAACGCTACCGCTCCAGCGCGTTCTATGGCCCGGTCCCGTACCTCAACGCGCCGCAGCTCGACGACGTGCTGGCCCGCGTGTCCTACGCCGGCGGCCGCACCGTGCATGGCCCCGTGCAACTGCCGGACAACATGGGCCGCTATGCCCACATTACCGACAGCGAAGGCAACCGGATCGGCCTGCACGAGCCGGTGACGCACTGACAAGCCACCCATGAGCCGCCGCGCCGACCGTCTCTTCCAGATCGTCCAGGTCCTGCGCGGGCGCCGCCTGACTACGGCGGCACTGCTCGCGCAGCGGCTCGGGGTCTCCGAACGCACGGTCTACCGTGACATCCAGGCGCTTTCTCTCTCGGGTGTGCCGGTCGAAGGCGAAGCCGGCATCGGCTATCGCCTGCGGCCGGACTACGACGTGCCGCCGCTGATGTTCACCGCAATGGAAGTGGAAGCCATGGTCGCCGGGCTGCGCCTGCTCAAGGCGTGGGGCGGCGGCGCGCTGGCCGCGGCCGCCGATCCGGCACTGGAAAAGCTGATGGCCGCGCTGCCGCCGCACCGGCGCGTGGCAGCCCAGCAGAGCCGGATCTTCGCGCCCGAGTACGTCAACCAGCCGGCGGTGAGAGACGCCTTCGACACCGTACACAGTGCCATCGGCGCGCAGCGTTTGCTGCAGATCGACTATAGCGATGCGCAGCAGCGCACCACGGTGCGCGTGGTGCAGCCGCTGGGATTGTTCTTCTGGGGCAATGTCTGGCTGTTGGCCGCGTGGTGCACGACGCGGTCAGACTATCGCAGCTTCCGGCTGGACCGCTGCCGCGCCATCGAGATGCTCGAGGACCATTTCCACGAGACGCCGGACCGCTCGCTCAATGGCTTCCTGCGCGCGGTGCAATCCGGCGCGCAAGGCTGATCGCGCGCGTCAGGCTGCGGGATCGCTCAACAGCTTTTCGATATCGGCGCGGATATCCTCGGGCTTGGTCGTCGGCGCGTAGCGCTTGAAGATCGTGCCGTCGCGGCGCAGCAGGAACTTGGTGAAGTTCCACTTGATCGCCTGCGTGCCCAGCACGCCACGCTTTTCGGACGTCAGCCACTTGTAGAGCGGATGCGCACCCGGGCCATTCACCTCGATCTTGTCGAACATCGGGAACCTGACCTGGAAGCGCGATTCGCAAAACTGGCCGATCTGCGCGGCATCGCCGGGCTCCTGCTTGCCGAACTGATTGCAGGGAAAACCGAGCACGTCGAGCCCGCGCTCGTGATAGGCGTCCTGCAGTGTCTGCAACCCGGCGTACTGCGGCGTGAATCCGCATTCGCTGGCGGTGTTGACGATCAGCAGCACCTTGCCTCGGAAATCGGCCAGCGGCACCGGTGTGCCGGACAGGGAACTGGCTTCGAACTGGTAGACGTTACTCATGGCGGTCTCCGCTTGGGGTGTTGGGCCTGACAGGCGTGAGGATACCGCGCCCGTCAGGTTCCTGCGAATGCCGCTCAGATGACGTTGAGGTGCTCGGTGCCGGCACCGAGGTCGGCGTCGCGATGGCGGGCGCTATGCAGCTTGATCATCAGGCGCAGGTCGTTCAGCGAGTCCGCGTTCTTGAGTGCGTCCTCGTAGGTAACCTTTTCCGCCTCGTAGAGCTCGAACAGCGCCTGGTCGAAGGAGATCATGCCCTGCTCGCGGGACCGCTTGATGACTTCCTTGAGCTCATGGATCTCGCCCTTGAAGATCAGGTCGGCCACCAGCGGCGTGCCGATCATGATTTCGACGGCAGGTACGCGACCCTTGCGGCCGGCGCGCGGCAGCAGGCGCTGCGAGATCATCGCCTTCAGGTTTAGCGACAGGTCGATCAGCAACTGCTGGCGCTTTTCCTCGGGGAAGAAGTTGACGATCCGGTCGATCGCCTGGTTGGCGTTGTTCGCGTGCAGCGTGGCCAGGCACAGGTGGCCGGTTTCCGCGTACTGCATCGCGTACTCCATCGTGTCGCGATCGCGGATTTCGCCGATCAGGATCACGTCGGGCGCCTGACGCAGCGTGTTCTTCAGCGCGATGTGCCACGATTCGGTGTCGATGCCGACCTCGCGCTGCGTGACGATGCAGTTCTGGTGCGCATGCACGTACTCGATCGGGTCCTCGATCGTGATGATATGGCCGTACGAATGTGCATTGCGGTGGTCCAGCATCGCGGCGAGCGAGGTGGACTTGCCCGAGCCCGTGGCGCCGGTCACGATCACCAGGCCGCGCTTGGCCATCACGATCTCATGCAGCACCGGCGGCAGATCCAGGTCTTCCACGGACGGGATGCGCGTGTTGATCGTCCGCGCGACCATGCCCGCCTTGCCCTGCTGGATGAACGCGGAGCAACGGAAGCGGCCCGCATTCGGTGCCGTGATGGCGAAGTTGCACTCGCGGGTCTCGTCGAACTCCTTGATCTGGCGCTCGTTCATGATCGAACGCACCAGGCCGAGCGCCTGCGTGGGATTGAGCGGCTGCTGGGAAACCGGCGTGATCTTGCCGTCCACCTTGATGGCCGGCGGGAAATCGGACGTGATGAACAAGTCCGACCCGCGGTTGTTGACCATCAGCTCCAGCAGGTCGTTGATGTATTTGGCGGCGGAATCGCGATCGAGCATGGTGTCGACTCCTTATCCCACGAAAGCGTCGGGATTCTTTGCAATCGCCTTGGCGTCGTTGTAGTTGATCATGCCCCGCTTGATCAGGTCGCCCAGGCACTGGTCCAGCGTCTGCATGCCCAGGCCGCTCGACGTCTGCATCATCGAGTACATCTGCGCGATCTTGTTTTCGCGGATCAGGTGGCGGATGGCGGGCGTGGCGATCATGATTTCGTGCGCCGCGGTCCGGCCATTGCCGTCGCGCGTCTTCAGCAGCGTCTGCGAGATCACGGCTTCCAGCGATTCGGACAGCATCGTCCGCACCATGTCCTTCTCTTCCGGCGGGAACACGTCGACCACCCGGTCGATCGTCTTGGCGGCGGAGCTGGTGTGCAGCGTGGCAAAGACCAGGTGGCCGGTTTCCGCGGCGGTCAGCGCCAGGCGGATCGTTTCCAGGTCACGCAATTCGCCCACCAGGATCACGTCCGGATCCTCACGCAGCGCGGAGCGCAGCGCATTGGCAAACGAGTGCGTATGTGGCCCCAGCTCGCGCTGGTTGATCAGGCTCTTCTTCGAGTTGTGAACGAATTCGATCGGGTCTTCCACCGTCAGGATGTGACCCATGTCGTTGTCGTTGCGATGGTCGACCATCGCCGCGAGCGTGGTGGATTTGCCGGAGCCGGTTGGTCCGGTCACCAGCACCAGCCCGCGCGGCTTCATGCACAGGTCGGCGAAGACGGCCGGCGCGTGCAGGTCGTCAAGCGTCAGTACCTTGGAGGGAATGGTCCGGAACACCGCCGCCGAACCGCGCTGGGTGGTGTAGGCATTGACCCGGAAACGGGACAGGCCGGCAATTTCGAACGAGAAATCAACCTCGAGGCGTTCTTCGTACGCCTTGCGCTGAACGTCGCTCATGATGTCGTACACCATGGCATGGACGTCCTTGTGCGCCATCGCCGCGACGTTGATCCGACGCATGTCGCCGTGGATACGCACCATCGGCGGCATGTCTGCCGAGAGGTGGAGATCGGATGCCTTGTTCTTTACCGCAAAAGCCAATAGCTGCGCGATGTCCATCTATAATGACCCCACCCTAAATTAATGACTTATTGTTTTACTTCTTTGGTATGTTCGCCGGATTATGTCTGTAATCGCCGCCAACTTGCAAGCCGTGAAAAATGACATCGCGGCGGCCACACAACAAGCCGGCAGGGACCCTTCCGCGGTCACCCTGCTGGCGGTTTCCAAGACGGTCCCGCCGGCCACGGTGCGCGAGGCTTTCCTGGCCGGGCAGACCGCGTTCGGCGAGAACTACGTCCAGGAAGGGCTCGACAAGATCGCCGCGCTGGATGACCTGCGCAGCCGGATCCAGTGGCATTTCATCGGCCCGCTGCAAAGCAACAAGACGCGGTCCGTGGCCGGGCAGTTCGACTGGGTCCACACCGTCGACCGCCTGAAGATCGCCGAGCGGCTCTCCGCGCAGCGCCCGGGCGGCCTGCCGCCCCTTCAGGTCTGCATCCAGGTCAATATCAGCGAGGAAGCCAGCAAGAGCGGCGTGGCGCCACCGGACGTGCTGCCGCTGGCGCGGGCCGTGGCGGCGCTGCCGAACCTGCAACTGCGCGGGCTGATGGCGATTCCCGCGCCGGCCGAGGGTCCCGCCGCGCAGCGTCAACCGTTTGCCGCCCTGCGCGCGTTGCTTGATCAACTACGGCAATCCGGGCTAAACGTCGACACGCTTTCGATGGGCATGTCCGCTGACATGGACGCCGCCATCGCCGAAGGCGCCACACTGGTGCGGATCGGCACCGCGATTTTCGGTGCACGCGCCTGACAGCATGCGCGCCGCCCCACTCCACTGACGACAGAAGACGCCCGCCGGCACGCATCGTGCGGGAAGACACCAGGACAGACATGCTCGACTCTCTTACGTTCGGCTTCCTCGGCGGCGGCAATATGGCCTCCGCCCTGATCGGCGGCCTCGTCGCCCGTGGCGTGCCCGCCGGCGCCATCCGCGTCATCGATCCGTCGGCCGATGCCCGCCAGCGGCTTGCGCAGACCCTGGGCGTCCACGCCCTGGCGGCACCCGACGCCGCCTTTGGCGCCAGCGACGTGATCGTGCTGGCCGTCAAGCCCCAACAGTTCCGCGATGCCGCCGCCCAACTGTCACCACTTCTGCCCAACGCCGGCGCCGGCAACCTGATCATCAGCGTGGCCGCCGGCATCCGCCTGCAGGACATGCAGCGCTGGCTGGGCGGCACGCGTCTGGTGCGCGCCATGCCGAACACGCCGGCGCTGGCCGGCATGGGCATGACGGGGCTGGCCGCGGCACCGGGACTGTCGGAGCGGGACCGCGCGATTGCCACCGCGGTGGCCGAGGCCGTGGGGAAATGCGTGTGGGTCGACGGCGACGACCAGATCGACGCCGTGACGGCCCTGTCGGGCAGCGGCCCGGCCTACGTGTTCTATTTCATCGAGGCCATGGAGCGCGCGGCGACGGAACTCGGCCTCTCCGCCGAGCAGGGCCGTACGCTGGCCGTGGAGACCTTCCGTGGCGCTGCCGCACTGGCGGGCGAGTCGCCCGAGCCGGTGGCGACGCTGCGCGAGCGCGTGACGTCCAAGGGCGGCACGACCCACGCGGCGCTGGTGTCGATGGAAGCGGACAAGGTGAAGGACGCCTTCGTGCGCGCCATGCACGCGGCGGCGGCGCGCGGCAAGGAAATGGGCGCGGAGTTCGGGAAGGATTGAGGTACCGGCTCTGGTCTTCCGCCAGCTAGCAGAGAAGATCGGAGCCTCGGGTGACATGACCGTGTCACCCGTACCAGCCGTGTCGGCCGTATCAGCGGTGTCGGCCGTGTCAGGCTCGCGCCATCACTGCCGCGCAGCCGCACGTGGCTCCAACGGCCTTGTCGGGCCGACGCCAAGAGTCAGGCCGACTTCAACAGATAGGCTGCGGCCGTCCCGGCAAACACGCAGGCGCCCAGCCAGTTGTTGTGGCGGAACGCCGCAAAGCAGCGCATGCGGTCCCGATCGCGGATCAGCGTGTAGTGGTAGCCGGCCATCGCGGCCGCCGCCACGAGGCCAGCATAGTAGGCCCACGCCGATGTTCCCGCGAATCCCAGCAGCACGCCCGCCCAGGCCATCAGGCCTAGGAATGCGCCGTAGCACAGCATGATGGCCAGCACGTCGAAGCGACCGAACGTGATCGCCGATGTCTTGATGCCGATCAGCAGGTCGTCGTCGCGATCGACCATCGCATAGGCCGTGTCATAGGCCACCGCCCAGAACACATTGGCCGCCAGCATCAGCCACGCCACCGGCGGCACCTGCCCCTGGACGGCGGCAAATGCCATCGGAATGCCAAATCCGAACGCAATGCCCAGGTAGGCCTGGGGAATCGCAAAGAACCGCTTGAAGAACGGATAGGTGCCGGCGACGAACGCCGCCACCACGGCCATCCATTTGGTCAGCCCATTCAGCGGCAGGATCAGCGCGAAGGCGATCAGCGCCAGCACGGCGGCCACGGCCAGCGCCTCCCATGCGGCGATTCGGCCGGCGGTCAGCGGTCGCTCCTTCGTGCGCTTCACATGCTTGTCGAAGTCACGGTCGGCCCAGTCGTTAATCGCACAGCCGGCCGATCGCATCAGGAACGTGCCAAGGAAGAAGATCCAGAAAATGCCCCAGCCCGGCGGCCCGCCGGCGGCCATCCACAATGCCCACAGCGTGGGCCACAGCAACAGCAACGTGCCGATGGGCTTGTCGATCCGGACCAGACGCGCGTAGAGCGCGAGACGGCTGGGTTGGGCGGGGGCGGCGGAACGTTCGGACATGGCGACAGCGGTAACTTCTGGGAAGGCTAAACAAAAAACGCGTCCCGGCATGGCAAGCCGTGACGCGTTGTGCCGGCCACCACGCGGGCGGCCGGGTCTGGCGAGACAGGGCTCACGCCAGCATCGCGCGCAGCATCCATGCGGTCTTCTCATGCGTCTGCATGCGCTGGGTCAGCAGGTCGGCCGACGGCTCGTCGCCAGCGGCATCGATCACCGGGAACAGCGAGCGCGCGGTGCGCACAACGGCTTCCTGGCCTTCCACCAGCTTGCGGATCATGTCGGTGGCCTCGGGCACGCCTTCTTCCTCGGCGATCGAGGACAGCTTGGCGTATTCCTTGTAGGTGCCCGGTGCGGGGTAGCCCAGCGCGCGGATGCGCTCGGCGATGGCGTCCACGGCCAGCGCCAGTTCGGTGTACTGCGTCTCGAACATCAGATGCAGCGTGTTGAACATCGGACCCGTCACGTTCCAGTGGAAGTTATGGGTCTTGAGGTAGAGGGTATAGGTATCGGCCAGCAGCTTGCTCAGGCCTTCCGCGATCTTCTTGCGGTCCTTGTCGGAAATCCCGATATTCACGCTCATCTCATTCTTCTTTGCCATGGTCGTTCAGCTCCGTTCTGGTCTAGCCACGAGGATTCGAGTCCGCTTGTTGCGCGGACGGCAGCGGCCATTATCGCATCAGGATCAGGTCGCAAGAAAGGACAAACCCCGCGCCGCGTCGAGGAACATCGCCATCGCGCCCAGCGTGACGATGGCCATGCCGATCTCCTTGCGCACGAGCTTGCGGCGCAGCCGGCCGGCCTCGCGATCGCGCGAATCGTGGGCCGCGTCCGCGCGGAGTTGCCGGAATTCGGTCGCGAACAAATTGATCATCGCCATGATGGGGTCCTCCACTTCAATGATTGGTTGCCCGGCGTTCCGTCGGAATCGCCTGAGGCACTGGCTGATTGAAGTGTAGTTATTATTTATCGATATTTATATTCGATAATCTCAAACTATAGAATAGCAAATGACTATCTCGCCTCAGACGCGTTCGCGCGGACGGCCAGACGAATCCGTCTCGGACGGCCAGCACCAAACAAAAACGGCAGGGTCTGAACCCTGCCGTTTGCGTCTGAAGTGACGAATACTGCGAACTGTCGTGCCGTCAGGCGGCTTCCGCCTCGACCGCCTGCGCATCGCCGATCCTGTGGATACCCTGCAGATCGCAGGCCGCCACGGCATTGGCCAGTGCCTCCATGGCCGGCAGGCGCGTGAAGCTCTTGCGCCAGGCCAGCACCACGCGCCGATCCGGCACCGGATCGGCAAACGGCACATAAGCCAGCATGTCGTTGCGCGGCTTCATGTCAGGCACCGAGGTACGCGGCAGCACCGTGATACCGACGCCGCTGGCCACCATGTGGCGGATCGTCTCGAGCGACGATCCCTCGAACGTCTTCTGGATGCCGTCGGCCGCCTGCGAGAAGCGCGACAGCTCGGGGCAGACGCCCAGCACATGGTCACGGAAGCAATGGCCGCTGCCCAGCAGCAGCATGGTCTGTTGCTTGAGCTCGTCCGGATCGACCTGGCGTTGCTGCGCCATCTGATGGCCGCGCGGCACGGCCACCACGAACGGTTCGTCGTAGAGCGGGCGCACGGTCAGGCCGGAATCGGGGAACGGCTCGGCCATGATCGCGCAATCGATCTCGCCCTGCTTGAGCAGTTCGATCAGCTTGTTGGTGTAGTTCTCCTGCAGCATCAGCGGCATCTGCGGGACGGAACCGATCATCTGCTTGACCAGCATCGGCAGCAGGTACGGTCCGATGGTATAGATCACGCCCACGCGCAGCGGGCCGGCCAGCGGGTCCTTGCCCTGCTTGGCGATCTCGCGGATGGCCATGGTCTGCTCCAGCACGCGCTGGGCCTGGGCCACGATCTGCTCGCCGATGGCGGTCACCGAGACCTCCGAGGTCCCGCGCTCGAATATCTGCACGGTCAGCTCGTCTTCCAGCTTCTTGATGGCGACCGACAGCGTCGGCTGCGAAACGAAGCACGCCTCGGCCGCACGGCCAAAATGGCGCTCGCGCGCGACCGCGACGATGTACTTGAGTTCGGTGAGCGTCATGACTTATCAGGTTCGGTTAGGCGATAGATTTTAACTTCGATTCCGCCATCTGTCAGATCGCCGTATCAAAGTCTCTTACGCAACACATGCGCGAGTGTGGCGATCACGCCGAGCCGCCGATCAGGCCTTCAAAAAGTGCTCGCGGCCGCCCAGCCAGCGCAACAAATGGGCTTCCACGGCATCCGGAAAGCGCGCCAGCATCATCTCCGCGGCCTCCTGCGCATAGTCCACGAGCCACGCGTCGGTATTCAGGTCGGCAAAGCGCAACATGGCCTCGCCCGACTGGCGCGCCCCGAGGAACTCACCGGGACCGCGGATCTCCAGGTCGCGCCGGGCGATCTCGAAGCCATCGGTGGTCTCGCGCATCGTCGCCAGCCGCTCCCGCGCCGTGGGCGACAGCGGCGCCTGATACATCAGCAGGCAGACCGATTCCGCGCTGCCCCGCCCGACCCGCCCACGCAACTGGTGGAGCTGCGCCAGGCCGAAGCGCTCGGCATGTTCGATCACCATCAGCGAGGCATTGGGCACGTCCACGCCCACCTCGATCACGGTCGTGGCCACCAGCACCTGCAGCCGGTTCGCGCTGAAATCGTCCATGACCGACGCCTTTTCGGCAGGCGGCAGGCGGCCATGCACCAGCCCTACGCGCAGGTCGGGCAAGGCGGCCACCAGGGTCTCGAAGGTTTCCACCGCGGTCTGCAGCTGCAGCGCCTCGCTTTCCTCGATCAGCGGGCACACCCAGTAGACCTGGCGACCCTCCGCCGCGGCATGGTGCACGCGTTCGATGACTTCGTCGCGACGCGCGTCGTTGACCAGCCGCGTGACGATTGGCGTGCGGCCCGGCGGCAGTTCGTCGATGACGGAGACGTCCAGGTCCGCGTAGTACGTCATGGCCAGCGTGCGCGGAATCGGCGTGGCGGACATCATCAACTGGTGTGGCACCTGCGGCGCCGCCTTGCTGGCTGCCGATCCCGCCGATCCGGCCGGCGCATCGGCCTCGCCCGCCTTGCCCCGCAGTGCCAGCCGTTGCGCCACACCGAAGCGGTGCTGCTCGTCGACCACCGACAATCCCAGCCGTGCGAAACGTACGGTGTCCTGGATCAGTGCATGGGTGCCGATGACCAGCTGCGCATCGCCCGATTCCACGCGCGCAGCCGCCTCGCGTTTCTCTTTCGCGCGCAGGCTGCCGGCCAGCCAGACCACGGGCACGCCCAGCGGTTCCAGCCATGCGGACAACTTGCGGAAATGCTGTTCGGCCAGGATTTCGGTCGGCGCCATCAGCGCGGCCTGATAGCCGGCGTCAATGGCCTGGCACGCGGCCAGCGCCGCCACAATGGTCTTGCCGCTGCCCACATCGCCTTGCAGGAGCCGATGCATCGGATGCGGCCGGGTCATGTCGGCGGCGATTTCCTCGACCACGCGCTGCTGCGCACCAGTCAGCCGGAAAGGCAACGCAGCCAGGAAGCGGGTGAGCAGCCCATCGGCGCGGCGCGGCATCGAGGGCGCGTTCTTCTCGCGCCGGGCGGCCTGAGACCGGCGCAGCGAGATCTGCTGCGCCAGTAGTTCATCGAACTTGATCCGCTGCCAGGCGGGGTGCGACCGGTCCGCCAGCGCGGCTTCGCTTTCCTGCGGGGGCGGGTTGTGCAGCAGCCGCAGGCAATCGGTCAGTGGCGCCAGCTTCAGTCCGGCGAGCGGGCCGTGCAGCACGGACTGAGGCAGCGTTTCCGGCATCGGCGTGCGGGACAGCGCGCCGCCAATCGCCTTGCGCAGATAGGCCTGCGAGATGCCAGCCGTGGCCGGGTAGACGGGCGTCAGCCGGTCCGGCAACGCCTCGCCCGCCGTCACCGGCCGTACCGCCGGGTGGACCATTTCGGCACCGAAGAAGCCACCGCGGATTTCGCCGCGCACACGCAGGCGCACGCCTTCCGCCATCTGCTTGGTCTGGCTGCCGTAGAAATTGAGGAAGCGCAGCGTCAGTTCGCCGGTGTCGTCGGCAATCCGGACCACCAGCTGGCGCCGTGGGCGAAACGTGACCTCGTTGGAAATCACCTCCCCTTCGACCTGTGCCGGCAGGCCGATCCCGGCACGCCGGATGGCCTCGCCGATCGGCTCCAGCGTGGTCTCGTCCTCGTAGCGCATCGGCAGGTGCAGCACCAGATCGACGCTACGCCGCAGCCCCAGCTTGGCCAGGCGTGCCGCGGCGGAGGACGGCCGGGCGTCGGCGGTCTTCGCGGGCTTGCCGCCGCGGGACGGCTTGTCGGCGGGGACGGGAGCGGAATCAGCGATCGGATCGGTGGCGGTGCCTGGCATCAGCGCGGGAATATAGGCGTCAATCACGGGCGGCCGGGCGACGCCGGGCGCCCAAGCCTTACAATGTCGGATTCGCCGATTGTACCTATGCCTGCGGTGGCACCCCAGCCGGGATGCCACCCACCCCTGCCGTGCCTGCCATGCTGACGTTGTCCGACTTCGATTTCCCGCTGCCGCCCGAACTGATCGCGCAGTCCGCCCTGCCCGACCGTAGCGCCAGCCGCCTGCTGGTGGTCGAACGGACCGCCCCGGAGGATCGCGCCGACGCCGTGCGGCTGATCGACCGCGCATTCAGCGACATCCTGGAATACCTGAGCCCCAACGACCTGCTGGTCTTCAATGACACCCGCGTGATCAAGGCCCGCTTCTTCGGCAACAAGCCCAGCGGCGGTCGCGTGGAAGTGCTGGTGGAGCGTGTGCTGGATTCGCACACCGTACTGGCCCAGGTGCGCGCGTCTAAAACGCCGCCGGAGGGCAGCAAGCTGCACCTGGCCGACAACGCCTTCGCGGTGACCGTTGGCCCGCGTGTGGACCAGTTCTTCACGCTGCGCTTCCCAGAACCGGCGCTGGACCTGATCGAACGCTATGGCCGCCTGCCGCTGCCGCCCTATATCACCCACGACCCGGACGCCTACGACGAGACGCGCTACCAGACCGTCTACGCCCGCAACCCGGGCGCCGTGGCCGCCCCGACGGCCGGCCTGCACTTCGACGATGCGCTGTTCGCCCGGCTCGATGCCCACGGCGTGCGCCGCGCCTTCCTGACGCTGCACGTGGGCGCCGGCACGTTCCAGCCGGTGCGGACCGAAAATCTCGCCGAGCACAAGATGCACGCCGAGTGGTACGCGATCTCGCCGGAACTGGCCGAGGCCGTGCGCGAGACGCGCGCGCGCGGCGGTCGCGTGATCGCGGTAGGCACCACGTCGCTGCGTGCGCTGGAATCGGCCGCAGCCGCCGACGGCACGCTGGCCGCCGGCAGCGGCGACACCGATATCTTCATCACGCCCGGCTACCGTTTCCGGCTGGTCGATGCGCTCATCACCAATTTCCACCTGCCCAAGTCCACGCTGCTGATGCTGGTGTCCGCGCTGGCCGGCGTGGAGGCCATCCGCGCGGCCTACCGCCACGCCGTGGAGGCACGCTACCGCTTCTTCAGCTACGGCGATGCCATGCTGCTGACCCGCCAGGTCTGACCGAATACAAGAAAACGCCATGCTCAACTTCGAACTCCTGACAACCGACGGCAATGCCCGCCGTGGCCGCGTCACCCTGAACCACGGCGTCGTGGAGACGCCGATCTTCATGCCCGTGGGCACCTATGGGTCGGTCAAGGCGATGTCGCCGCTCGAACTCAACGAGATCGGCGCGCAGATCATCCTCGGCAACACGTTCCATCTGTGGCTGCGCCCGGGACTGGACGTCGTCGACGCGCATCAGGGCCTGCACAAGTTCGTGGGCTGGGACAAGCCAATCCTGACGGACTCGGGCGGTTTCCAGGTGTTTTCGCTGGGCGAGCTCCGCAAGATCACGGAGGATGGCGTCACGTTCGCGTCGCCGGTCAATGGCGACAAGCTGTTCCTGTCGCCCGAGATCTCGATGCAAATCCAGCGCACGCTGAATTCGGACATCGTCATGCAGTTCGACGAGTGCACCCCCTACGAGATCGAGGGCCGCCCGGCCACGCACGATGAAGCGGCACGGTCGATGCGCATGAGCCTGCGCTGGGCCAAGCGGTCGCGCGACGAATTCGACCGCCTGGCCAACCCGAATGCGCTGTTCGGCATCGTCCAGGGCGGCATGTTCGAAGACCTGCGCGACGAATCGCTGGCAGGCCTGTCGGAACTGGATTTCCACGGCTACGCGATCGGCGGCCTGTCGGTGGGCGAGCCCAAGGAAGACATGATGCGGGTGCTGGAGCACGTGGCCCCGCGCCTGCCAGCCAACAAGCCGCACTACCTGATGGGCGTCGGCACGCCGGAAGACCTGGTGGCCGGCGTGGCGTCCGGCGTGGACATGTTCGACTGCGTGATGCCGACCCGCAACGCGCGTAACGGCTGGCTCTTCACGCGCTTCGGCGACGTCAAGATCCGCAACGCGGCGCATCGCAACGATCCGCGCCCGCTCGACGAAAGTTGCGGTTGCTACACTTGCCGCAACTTCTCGCGCGCCTACCTGCACCACCTGCACCGGGTCGGCGAGATCCTTGGCGCGCGCCTCAACACCATTCACAACCTCTATTACTACCTGGAACTGATGCGCGAGATGCGCGCGGCCATCGAGGAACACCGTTTCGAGGCGTTCCGCCGCCAGTTTGCGGAGCACCGCGCGCGCGGCACACGCTGATCCGCACGCGCCCAGCCAATGTTCTAGATTCAAGACAGGCAGGAGAACTTTCCGCCGCGCGGTGGTCGAATATCTGCCTGTCCGGGTGACCCTCCGTAACGTACGACAAAGTACTTGGAAGGCACCCCGAGCAAACCCGCAATTCGCCCTAGAATGCCTAGGCGGGACAACACCGGGTGATAGAATGCCCGATTCCCTGATTGAACTTTGTGACGGAGAAGTAACGTGCTGATTTCGAACGCTTTTGCCCAGACTGCCGGTGTCGGCGGCGCGGCCGGTGGCCTGATGAGTTTCCTGCCCATCATCCTGATGTTCGCAGTGCTGTGGTTCATCATGATTCGCCCGCAGATGAAGCGCCAGAAGGAATCCAAGGCAATGCTGGAAGCACTGGCGAAGAACGACGAAGTCGTGACCGCCGGTGGCATCCTGGGTCGTGTGACCAAGGTGGCTGACCAGTATGTGACGCTGGAAGTGGCCGAAGGCACGGAGATCACCGTGCAGAAGAACGCCGTCACCACGGTGCTGCCGAAGGGCTCGCTGAAGTCGCTCTGATCCGACCCCGCTCCAGCCTTTTCCGGCATGCCCATGGCGCCACGCCTGCGCATGCCCCTGCAGCCGCCTGAACCGGCCCGCGGGTCCGCATCGGACCCGGCAAGGGCTGCCAGGCGGCTGTTTGCCAACCGGTCCGGCCGATCCGGCGCGTATCGCGCGCCAGAGTCGGCCACGCCAACCGCAATGACTGGCCAGAGATGAATCGTTATCCGCTTTGGAAGTACATCGTGATCCTGGTGGCCCTGGCCATCGGCATCATCTATACCCTGCCGAACTTCTTCGGCGAGGCACCCGCCGTGCAGGTGTCGTCGGCCAAGGCCACGGTCAAGGTCGACCTGGCCATGCAGAAGCATGTCGAAGAGATCCTGGCGCAGAGCCAGCTTCAGCCGGATGGCATGTTCTTCGACGTGGCCGGCCAGTCCGGCTCGGTCAAGGCACGCTTCCGCACCACCGACGAGCAGCTCAAGGCCAAGGACGTGCTGTCCCGCTCGCTGAACCCGGATCCGTCCGACCCCACCTACGTGGTCGCGCTGAACCTGCTGTCGGGGTCCCCGCGCTGGCTGGCCGCGCTGCACGCGCTGCCGATGTACCTGGGCCTGGACCTGCGCGGTGGCGTGCACTTCCTGCTGCAGGTGGACATGAAGGGCGCGGTCGACAAGAAGCTCGACAGCCTGTCCGGCGATGCCCGCACGCTGCTGCGTGACAAGAACATCCGTCACGGCGGCATCGATCGCGAAGGCGACCGCCTGACCGTGCGTTTCAACAACGCCGACGAAGCCGGACGCGCGCGCACCATCCTGGCCGACAACTTGCGCGAACTGGCCTTCGCCATGGACGGCAACAACGTCGTCGGCACCTTTACCGACGCCGCCCGCAAGGCCGTGCAGGACGCCGCCGTCAAGCAGAACATCACCACCCTCCATAACCGTGTGAACGAACTCGGCGTGGCCGAGCCCGTGATCCAGCAGCAAGGCGCCGACCGCATCGTCGTGCAGCTGCCGGGCGTGCAGGACACCGCCAAGGCCAAGGACATCATCGGCCGCACCGCCACGCTGGAGGCCCGCCTCACCGACCCGGACGCACCGCGCAACCCTCGCGCGGGCGATCCGGTGCCGTTCGGCAGCGAGCTGTTCACACAGGGTAACGGTGCCCCGGTCATCCTGAAGAAGCAGGTGATCTTCACGGGCGACCGCATCGAAAGCGCCTCCGCCGGCTTCGACCAGAACCAGCGCCCCTCCGTGAACATCAAGCTGGATGCCCAGGGTGGCCGCGTGCTGCGCGACGTGTCGCGCGAGAACATCGGCAAGCTGATGGGCATCGTGCTGTTCGAAAAGGGCAAGGGCGAAGTGCTGACCGTGGCGACGATCCAGTCCGAGCTTGGCTCGAGCTTCCAGATCACCGGTTCCTACTCCACCGAAGCCGCGAACGACCTGGCGCTGCTGCTGCGCGCCGGTTCGCTGGCCGCACCGATGGAGATCATCGAGGAACGCACGATCGGCCCGTCGCTCGGCGCCGACAACATCCAGAAGGGCTTTGACTCGGTGGCTTATGGCTTTGGCGCCATCGCCGCGTTCATGGTGCTGTACTACATGCTGTTCGGCGTGTTCTCGGTCGCCGCACTGGGCGTGAACCTGCTGCTGCTGATCGCCGTGCTGTCGATGCTGCAGGCCACGCTGACGCTGCCGGGCATCGCCGCCATCGCGCTGGTGCTGGGCATGGCCATCGACGCCAACGTGCTGATCAACGAGCGGATCCGGGAAGAACTGCGTGCCGGTGCCTCGCCGCAGATGGCCATCGCGGTCGGCTTCGATCGCGCCTGGGCCACGATCCTTGACTCGAACGTCACCACGCTGATCGCCGGCCTGGCGCTGCTGGCCTTTGGCTCCGGCCCCGTGCGCGGCTTTGCCGTGGTGCACTGTCTGGGCATCCTGACCTCGATGTTCTCGGCGGTGTTCTTCAATCGCGGCCTGGTCAACCTCTGGTACGGCCGCAAGAAGAAGCTCCAGAGCGTGGCCATCGGCCAGATCTGGAAGCCGGACGCCGACACGCCGGTCGCCAAGTAAGCCAGACATATCAGGACAACATCATGGAATTTTTCCGCATCAAGCGCGACATTCCGTTCATGAAGCACGCGTTGGTCTTCAACGTGGTGTCCTTCCTGACGTTTGCCGCCGCTGTCTTTTTCCTCTGGCACAAGGGCCTGCATCTGTCGATCGAATTCACCGGCGGTACGGTGATGGAGGTCAACTACCAGCAGGCGGCCGATCTTGAAAAGATCCGCGGCCAGGTCGGCAAGCTCGGCTATAGCGACGTGCAGGTGCAGAACTTCGGCACCTCGCGCGACGTGATGATCCGCCTGCCGCTGCAGAAGGGCTCGGACGGCAAGACGGTCACATCCGCCCAGCAGAGCGAACAGGTGATGGGCGCGCTGCAGGCCGCCACACCTGAGGTGAAGCTGCAACGCGTGGAGTTCGTGGGCCCGCAGGTGGGCAAGGAACTGGCGACGGACGGCCTGCTGGCGCTGCTGTGCGTGGTGGCCGGCATCATGATCTACCTGTCGTTCCGGTTCGAGTGGAAGTTCGCGGTGGCGGGCATCATCGCCAACCTGCACGACGTGGTGATCATCCTGGGCTTCTTCGCGTTCTTCCAGTGGGAGTTTTCGCTCTCCGTGCTGGCGGCGATCCTGGCCGTGCTGGGTTACTCGGTGAACGAGTCGGTGGTGATCTTCGACCGGATTCGCGAGAACTTCCGCAAGTACCGCAAGATGACCACGCACGAGATCATCGACAACGCGATTACCAGCACGATCTCGCGAACCATCATCACCCACGGCTCGACCGAAATGATGGTGCTGTCGATGTTCTTCTTCGGTGGCCCGACGCTGCACTACTTCGCGCTGGCCCTGACGGTCGGTATCCTGTTCGGTATCTATTCGTCGGTATTCGTGGCGGCGGCACTGGCCATGTGGCTGGGCGTGAAGCGCGAGGACCTGGTCAAGGGCGAGAAGAAGCCGGGCGACCCCACCGATCGGAACGATCCGAACTTCGGGGCCCAGGCCTGACGAGGGAATCGTCGACGAGGACTAGAAAGGCACCTGCGGGTGCCTTTCTCTTTTGGAGGTCGTTTCAAAAAGATCCTGGCGTCGTTGCGCGGCCAAGCTTGGTCCGGATCGGATGGCCCGACCAAACAAAACGCCCCGCGTGAGAAGCGGGGCGTTTTGCGTTTCTGCCGTGGCAACGACGGTCAGGTTTCCGAGAGCTGCTCGATCCATACCGCCAGTCGGTCCGATGCGAAAGATTCTGCTCGCGTGACGGCTCGGGCGGTAATGGCATCCCCCTCGCGCCGCAACTGCAGGGCGCCGCCGGCCTCTTCCAGCCATAGCAGCACGGCCAGCCAGCCCGCATGCTCGGCGGAGACGGCCTCGCCCACCGGCTTGTCCACGAATTCGCTGAGCGTGGACGGTGCGGTCCAGGTGACGGCATCGCCGTCGCGCCGGACCGTCGCCTCACCCAGCGTCTCCGCCAGCACCGCTGCTGCATCGCCAGCACCGCGGCCAGCCAGGCGCGAGCGCAGCTCCGCCAGCTTCGTGCTCACGGCATGGCCGAACGTGCCACTGCGCAGGCTCTCGGCGCCGACCAGATCTGCGTAGTCCATCCGCTGCCAGTCCGGCTCGGCATTGCGCGCGCCAGCCAGCGACGCACCGGCCAGGTAGGTTTCCACGGGCTGGAAGCGGCCCGGGCCGACCAGGCTGGCGCACAGGGCATGCACCATGCCGATGCGCGTGGCCACCGTCTGCTTCTGCAGCACCGACAGCTTCTCACGCACCAGCTGATCGCGCTCCTTGCGCAGCCCGGACAGTTCCAGCGCCTGCTTCAGTTCCATGCGCAGCGCGGTGATGTCCCACGGCTTCTTGATGTAGCGATGGATTTGCCCCTGGTTGACGGCCTCCACGGTCTGGTCGAGCTCGGAATACGCCGTCGTCAGGATCCGCACGATATGCGGATAGCGCTCGCGTGCGTAACGCAGCAGCTCATTGCCATACTCACCCGGCATACGCTGGTCGGACACCAGCACCGCAAGACTGTCGCCATGGGCATCCAGCATGGCCTTGCCTTCTTCGACGGACCCGCCGGTCACCACCGGCGCCAGCTGCCCGATGGCGCGCTGGAAATACTTGACGGCCGTGGCTTCATCATCGACGAACAGAATCGCCGGGGGTGCCTGCGTAGTATTCGGTTCGCTCATCGATCACTCCTGTGCATACGATTCTTGAAATTGGGGAAATCGAGGGTAACGGTCGTGCCGGCGCCGGACGCGGACGCGATCCGGATGCCGCCACCAAAGGATTGCATCACGCGGTTGCAGAAGATCATGCCGAGTCCGCTGCCGCCGGCCGATGCGTAGGTGGTCACGGGATCCACCAGCAGCCGGTCCATCACCTCAGGCGGAATACCCGGCCCGTTGTCGGCGATGCGGATCTCCGGGCGTTCGCCGGCGACGACCACGAAGCGCAGCACAGGCTCGTCAACGTCAGCCAGCGCCCGCAACGCATTGCTCATGACCGATGACAACACCAGCGCCACGCAATTGGGGAGCGTCAGCACCGGGAAGTCGCCGTGCATTTCCACTTGCACCCAGTTACGTTGGTTATCGGCAAACGGATAGGTATCCAGCAGGGATGCCACCAATGCCCCAGCGGTGATGTCGCCTCCCGGGCCGGGCCGGGGCGTGGCGCCGCCCGCACTGCTGCGCACCGACTGAAGGAACGACGACAGCACGGCCAGGCAATACTGGGCGTTGTCATGCATGGCGCCCGCGGCCTGGCCGATTTCGGCGTGCCGCTGCGGGCTGTATTCGCCGGCCACGCGGGTCTCGATGCCACGCGCAAAATTGGCGATCGCGGCCAGTGGCGTATTGAGTTCGTGCGCCAGGAAGGCCAGCGTCTCGTCGATGGCCATCAGCCGCTGCTGCCGCACCGCGCGCTCGCGATGACGCTCGCCGGCCATGCGGAGGACCTCCCGCACATCGCTCACCGAGATCGGCTTTTCCAGGATGCGGAACACCTCGCCGGTATTGACGGTCTCCAGCAGCATGTCCTTGTCCGCATAGGCGGTGACAAGGATGCGGACGATCTGTGGATACTCCTGCGCGACCTGGCGCAGCAAGTCGCCACCGTCGCGGCCCGGCATGCGGAAATCGGTCACCAGGACGGAAATCTGCGTGTGGTGCGCGCGCAGGATGCCGACGGCCTGGTCGGCACTGGTGGCCGACAACACTTCGTACTCGCTGCCGACCGCCCGCGCGAAATACTTGCACGCCATCTCCTCGTCATCGACGTAGAGAATGATCGGGCGCGGCTGGCTCGTGTCAGTCATGGAACCCTCACTCCGCGCGCGGCAGATCGAAGCTGAACGCGGCCCACTGGCCGAGTTCGCTTTCGGCAAACAACTGGCCGCCATGGCGCTCGATCACCGCATAGCTGATCGACAGGCCCAGGCCCAGCCCCTGCCCCACCTCGCGCGTGGTGAAGAAGGGTTCGAAGACGCGCGCCAGATGCTCCGGCGCAATGCCGGGGCCGTTGTCGCGCACATTGACGTGCAGCCGGCCGGCGACCCACTTCACCGTGGTATGGATGGCCGGGTTCTGCGTGCCGACCTTGCGCATGGCCAGCGCCGCGTTGGAAAAGAGGTTGATCAGCACGCCGATGATCGCGGCCTCGTCACCCATCACCAGCGTGTCGTCGGGCAATTCGCGAGTCACCTTGACGCCGCGCAGTTCGTGCGCGGTCAGGCGGACCGACGAATCGAGCGCCTTCTCGAACAGGAATGGCGTGCCTTCCACCTCGGCGCCGGGCTTGCGGTACGCGAAGGTCTTCAGGTCCGACACGATATGCTGGATCCGCTGCATCCCCTGCTTGGCGTCCACGAGGCATTCCTCGAGCGCCGGCTCGGCCTTGGCCGCGGGCTCTTCCATGGCGACCTCGATCGCCATCAGGCAGAAGTTCACCGGGTTATTGACCTCGTGCAGCAGGCCCGCCGCCAGCGTACCGATGGCCGCCATCTTTTCCTGTTGCAGCATCTGGCCCTTGATGTCGACCAGCTTGCGATTGATCACTTCCAGCTCGGTGTTCTTGTCCGCCACCTCGGCCTTCAGGCGGAACAGCATGAAGCGCGCGCGCTCATTGAAGAACGTGTAGACGCCGCTGGCCGCCGCGGCGAACAGCAGGAACAGCGAATTGACAATGAAGGTACCTACCGGCTCGATGCCGCCCGGGTGCAGCAGACAGGCCAGCGCGTAGAGCAGATAGGAGAGGATGCCGAAGACGAGGTTCTGCCAGAGCCCGAACGGCAATGCGATACCCGAAGCGAAGATGGCCAGGTTCAGACCCACGTAGTACGGGGACTCCACACCCTCGGTCTGCGAGATCATCCACGCGATCATGATCTGCGGCAGCAGCAGCCATGTCAGCGTGAGCCACGGCGCATAGCGCCGCCCGGCCTGGCTGTAGAGCATGACCACCACGCCGGCGATCAGCAGCGACACCAGCACCCGCGCCACGGCAAAGGGCAACTGCCACTGCGGGTACTGGCCAAAGTCCAGTCCCATGCCCAGCATCACCAGCACGATGGCCGTGTACGCTCCGCCCCGGCTGAATGCCAGGCGAAAGTCCGCCAGTTCGGACTGGTATCCCGCATAGAGTTGATTGGCGCTCATCGATGGAACAGGGATTACCGCTTCACTCTCACTGGATGGTGGCTTCGGCGAAGACATTGACGCCGGTTTCATCGACATAGAGTCGGTGGGCATGCGAGTTCTCCGGCAACAGCGAGGCCATTCCGGCCTCGTCGCGATAGATCAGATACCACTCCAGCAGGTGCTCCATCCCGAACTTCTCGGGATTGTCGGCGTGGACGTTTGTCACCAACAACTGACCGCCCGGCTTGGTGCGCGACGCGAAATACGACAGCAGCCGTGCGCAGACCTTGTCGGACAGGTAGTCGAACAGGCCAGCGCAATAGACGGCATCGAACTCACGCGCGCCGGGGTCGTCCGGCGAAATGCGGCGCTTGAGAAGGTCGTGCACGGACTGGTGCACCATCTCCACCGATGCCTTGTGCCCGGCCGCCGCAGCGGAGCGTTCCACCGATCCGCGCGTGTATTCGAGGGTTTCCTCGCTGAAGTCCACCAGCTGGAACGACAACAGCTCCGGATTGGCATACTCGCGCACGAAACGCTGGATCTCGAACGCCGGCCCGCAGCCCACGTTCAGCACGCGGAACGGGCGACCCGCAGCCCGCGCACGTTCGGCCTGGCGGGTCAGGAAGTCGACCAGCAGGTCGATCCGGTTGCGGTGCGCCGTCGCCACCGCCGCCTTCAGGAAGGCCGTGTTGACGATCTGAAAATACGTGGTGGGACCTTGCTGCGGATCGCTGAGGATCTGGTTCACCATCTCGTAGTCGCCGGCGTAGCCAAGCGGCTTGGTGAAGGTGCGATAGACGAATGGCGCGCGCAGCAGCAACGGGTGCAGCGCGGCCTGCGCGTAGGTGCGGTGCACGGGCGCGATTTCCGGGTCCACCTGTTCCGCCTCGCCCTCCAGCCAGTCGAGGTAGGTCTTCACCTTCCCCATCAGCGGCACGGCCAGTTCATAGAACACGTCTTCGCGCAGGCGCCCTTCCTTCTTCGGCAGGGACTCGGTCAGGTCCACCTGCTCGACCCAGCGCGAGACTTCCGAAAGATACGCGCGCATCTCGTTGACCACGATCTGGTAGTCGCGCCGGATGTTGAAGCGCGTATCCCAGTCCTTGACAAAGAGTTCGGCCTCGCGCGCGACCGATTTGGGTGCGTCGTTGACATCCGTCAGCTCGCGCCATTCATCGATCAGTGTCAGGGACACCACCGCAGTCAGACCGGTATTCACCAGACTCATGACGACGGCCTTGCCCAGATAGGCGTTCTTCGTACCCATCCGCACGCTCAGTTCGCTCAGCACCTCGCTGACCTGAACAATGGAATAGGGATTGTAGATTTCCATCACCAGCGACTTGCGCTGGAGATTGATGATCGTGCCCCGCACCTGCTCGCCCTGCGAGTTGCGGAAGCTAACTACCGGATCGATTTGCGTTTTGGAGTACACGGTATCGCGCCAGGGAAATCCGAGAAACGCTGCGGGCCAGGGCGCCTGACGGGGCCGGCCGGGTACAGCTCAGGCAAGAGGTCTTGCGGCGGAATACCAAATCAGGGAATGCAGCCAATGCTCATATCGATGCGCGTGACCTGTTGCGGGCACGGGGCGCGTCCGGCGTGTGCACCGGCGCGGGCTCCGCCCCTGAGGGTGGGACTGCGGCGAACCATTGTACTGTGGCTGCCGGAAACCGTACAACTGTGCACCCGCGCCATGAAGTGGGGTATCCCCGAGGCAAAAGAAAAGGGCCGGCATCATGATGCCGGCCCTCTGCTTTCCCGGAGGAAAACCGCGACTGCCTTACTCGGCCTTCACGGCTTCCACCTGGATCGCCAGTTTGACTTCCTGCTTGAAGCCGTACTTGGCGCCGTAGTCGATGCCGAAATCAGCGCGGCTGAACTGGGCCACGGCGTCGGCACCGCAGGCCTCGCGCTTGAGCATCGGATGCTGGATGCACTTGAACTCGCGGATCTCCAGCTTCACCGGCTTGGACACGCCGTGCAGCGTCAGGATGCCATCCACTTCAGTCGGCACGTCGCCCTTGAACTTCGAGAACTTGCCCTTGTAGGTCGCTTCCGGGAAGGCCTGCACATCGAACATGTCCGGGCCCTTTACGTGTTCGTTCAGCTTGGCGTTGCCGAAGTCGACGGAAGCCGGATCGATCTTGATGTCCACCGAACCGGTCTTGGCGGCACGGTCCAGCGTCACGACGCCGGTGGACTTCTCGAACTTGCCACGCCACGTCGACAGGCCACCCAGGTGGTCGGTCTCGAAGCTCGGGTACGTGTGCGTCGGATCGATGTTGTACGTCACGGCATTGGCCATGGCGGCGCCGGCGGCGAGGGTGGCGGAAGCTGCCGCAACGGCGGCAATCAGGGTACGCATTTTCATCTTGGGTCTCCCATCAAAAGGTTGGAGAGTAAGGTTCACTAAAACGGCCAAGGGGCGAATATCGGGGGCGGCCCCGCTTCAACCCTTCTTTGCCGGGGTCACGATATGGAACTTGATCTGCACGTCGTCGGCGACCACGGAAGTGTCCTTCCACTCGCCGTCGCCGATATTGAAGGCGGTACGCTTGATCGGCAGCACGCCGTCGAACACCTGGCCGCCCGCTTCCTGCTTGTACGTGGCCGGCACCACCACGTCCAGGGTCTTGCCCTTGATGGTCAGCTTGCCGGCCACTTCATACTTGCCCGCAACGCCATTCTTGATGCTGGTGGACTGGAACACGGCCTTCGGGTACTTCCCCGCGTCGAACCAGTCGCGACCCTTGACCTCCTTGGTGGTCTCGGCATCGCCGATCTCGAAGCTCGACACGTCGATCTCCACCTTGGCGGAGGACGTCGCCAGCTTGGCCGGGTCGAAGTCGACGCTGGCATCGAACTTCCTGAACTTGCCCTCCATCGGCACGCCGATCTGGCGGGCGGTGGCCGTGACCGAACTCTTGGCGGCGTCGATCTGGGCCCAGGCAAGGTTGGCGGCAAGGCCGGCCGTGGCCAGTGCGGCCGCCACGAATACCGTGCCAGGACGGGACATGCGTTTCATCTGTGACTCCTGTCGGTACCGGCCATCCGGGCCGGTCGAATAACGGTTCGGAAAACGATGCGATTTACCACATGGGACGCAGCAAGCATACCGGTTACAGCGCACATTTGCTTTGCCACCAACCGGGTCAGCGCAGGAACGGAATCATCCGGCCCAGCGTGCCATCGCGGTCAATAACCTGGTGCTTGATCGCCGCGGCCGCATGCACCACCACGATTGCGGCCATCAGGTAGTTCAGCCATACATGGGCGTACTTCAGGATGGGCTTGAGGGTGTCGCTGGCCTCGATCAGCGGCGGCATCTTCCACAGCCCCAGGTACACCACCGGCACGCCGGCGGCGGAGCTGTACAGGTAGCCGGTGATCGGCACGACCAGGATCAGCATATACAGCAGATGATGCGCGGCGGCGGCGGCCCTCGCCTGCCAGGCCGGCGTGCCCGGTGCCACGGGGGGCGCGGCGTGGGTGGCGCGCCACAGGACGCGCAGCACGGCGATGGCGAAGATGGTTACGCCCAGCCATTTGTGCCACGAGAAAAGCTTGAGCTTGGTCGGCGTCAGGCCGGGAATCCCGGTCATGTACAGCCCCAGCCCGAAAGCGGCAAAGATACCGAACGCGATCAGCCAGTGCAGGCCGATGGCGGTGGCGGTGTATCCCCCGGTCTGGCGGGCCGGATAAACCCTGTTCGAACCCATGTCAGTCAATCCCTTCGTTCGTTATTTTGCGAGGAGCTGATGCCGGCAATCCTGTCGACAGCGGCGCCTGCCGGTCCGCTCCGTCGACTGCAATTCTCGCATTATTGGGGGACCGGCATGGTGTGAGAAGGACCGATCTTAATTAAGTTGTTCAAATGATTTGATGTGACCGGATGTCGCACCCGCCACGCGTGCTGGCATCGTACCGTCGTTATCGTCCGGGTGCCCGGTCAGATTGATGACACTGTCGTCAATTCTTCCGAAACAAAAAAGAAAAAGGGCTGGCAACGATTGCCAGCCCTCTTCCTTGAGCGATGTGAACGACAGGAAAGCCGCTCAGATCTTGTTGGCCAGTTCCACGGCCTTGCCGATGTAGGTGGCCGGGGTCATCTCCAGCAGCAGCTTCCTGGCATCCTCGGGAATCGCCAGGCCCGACACGAAGGTCTGCAGCGCTTCACGGGAAATGCCCTTGCCTCGCGTGAGTTCCTTGAGCTGCTCGTAGGGATTGGGCACGCCAAAGCGGCGCATCACGGTCTGCACGGGCTCGGCCAGCACTTCCCAGCAGTTGTCGAGGTCTTCGTTCAGGCGTTCCGGGTTGGTTTCCAGCTTGCCCAGGCCACGCAGGCAAGCTTCGTAGGCCAGCAGGCTATAGCCGAACGCCACGCCCATGTTGCGCAACACGGTGGAGTCCGTCAGGTCACGCTGCCAGCGCGAGAGCGGCAGCTTTTCCGAGAGGTGGCGCAGCACCGCGTTGGCCAGGCCCAGGTTGCCTTCGGAGTTTTCGAAATCGATCGGATTGACCTTGTGCGGCATCGTCGACGAGCCGATTTCGCCGGCCTTGGTCTTCTGCTTGAAGTAACCCAGCGAGATGTAGCCCCAGACGTCGCGGTTCAGATCCAGCAGGATCGTATTGGCGCGTGCGATGGCGTCGAACAGTTCCGCCATGTAGTCGTGCGGCTCGATCTGGATCGTGTACGGATTGAACGTCAGGCCCAGGCGCGACTCGATCACCTGCTTCGAGAACGACTCCCAGTCGAACGTCGGATAGGCCGACAGGTGCGCGTTGTAGTTACCCACGGCACCGTTCATCTTGCCCAGCAGCTCCACGCGCTCGATGCGCTCCAGGGCACGCGCGAGGCGCGCCGCCACGTTGGCCATTTCCTTGCCGAGCGTGGTCGGGCTGGCCGGCTGGCCGTGCGTGCGCGACAGCATCGGCTGCGCGGCGTTCAGCTTGGCCAGTTCCACCAGGCGGGCCTGCACGCGCTTGAGCGCCGGCACGATCACGCCATCACGGGCGCCCTTGAGCATCATGCCGTGCGACGTGTTGTTGATGTCTTCCGAGGTGCAGGCGAAATGGATGAACTCGCTGGCGGCTTCCAGTTCGGCGTTGCCCTTGACCTGTTCCTTGAGCCAGTACTCCACGGCCTTGACGTCGTGGTTGGTCACGGCCTCGATTTCCTTGATGCGGGCGGCGTCGGCTTCGGTGAAATTGTCCACCAGCGACTGCAGCCTGGCTTCGGACTGCGCCGAGAACTTCGGCACGTCGGGCAGGCCGGCCTGCGCAAGCGCGATCAGCCAGTTGACCTCGACCTTGACGCGGTTGCGCATGAAGGCCGCTTCGGACAGCCACTCGCGCAATGCATCGGCCTTGGCGGCATAGCGGCCATCGATGGGAGACAGGGCGGTGAGCGGCGAAAGGGAAGAGGTGGACATGCTGGCAACCGGGAGAAATGAGAGAGGACGGGAGGTCGTGCGGGGGCGCAAACCCAAATGGGGCGACTTCAAAATGACCGATCCGCCGCATCCGGCAGGCCGCGGGCGGCGTGCCGCGAGGGCCGGCCGGCATCGCGCAACGCGGGATTTTACCATCGGCCACCATGCCTGTGCGGCACGCCACGAATCCGGTGCCACCATGCGTGCGCAGGGCCGCATTGGCCCGGCATTTGCAGGCGGGCGCGGGTATACTCGCGCTCGCCCATCCGGTAGCCTGTTATGAAGTGCATTGGGCATGCAGGGACGCGCCTGCAGGGACGCAACTGCCATACGCGCATCCCTCGTGCCAGAGAACGCCGATGCACTTCATAACAAGCTCAAGGGGAGAACATGAAGCTGTATGCGTCCCAGACCAGCCCGTACGCGCGCAAGGTGCGCGTGGTGCTGGCGGAAAAGAAGATTGACTACCAGATGATCGAAGAAAACGTCTGGTCGCCCGACACCACCATCGGCCAGTTCAACCCGCTGGGCAAGGTGCCTTGCCTGGTCATGGAGGACGGCGGCGCGGTCTTCGATTCGCGCGTCATCGCCGAATATGCGGATACGCTGTCGCCGGTCAGCCGGCTGATTCCCCAAGGCGGCCGCGAGCGCCTGGAAGTGCGCTGCTGGGAAGCGCTGGCCGACGGCCTGCTGGACGCGGCACTGCTGGTGCGCCTGGAAGGCACGCAGCGCGAGGCCGGCGAACGCAGCGAACGCTGGGTGCAGCGCCAGCGCGGCAAGATCGACGCCGCCCTGGCCGCGATGTCCTCGGGCCTGGCCGACAAGCCGTGGTGCACGGGCATTCACTACACGCTGGCAGACGTGGCCGTGGGCTGCGCGTTGTCTTATCTCGACTTCCGCTTCCCCGACATCGCCTGGCGCGAGCAGTATCCGAACCTCGTGGCGTTCGAGGAGAAGGTCGGCAAGCGGCAGTCGTTTCTCGACACCGCTCCGCCGAGCGCCTGATTTCGCGCAGGGTTCGCGCGGATCTCACGCGCAATTCACGCTCCCCCGCCTCGATCCCGCTGCCGCCCGCCTGAAGGCCGACTCAAGGCCGCTTCACGGCGCTGGTGTCGGCCTTGACGCCTTGGTGCCTTAAGGCCTCAACACCACCGCCGGGCGGGATCGTTCCCTACTGAATGATCCCGCCGCCGAGGCACACTTCCCCGTCGTACAGCACCGCCGACTGCCCCGGCGTCACCGCCCATTGGGCTTCACCGAACGACAGCTTCAGTGCGTCGCCCGCCGCCACCTCGACCTTGCACGGCGCATCGCCCTGCCGATAGCGCGTCTTCGCGGCCATCGCCGCACCCTCCGCCGGCGCCTCCCCTGCCACCCAGGACAGGTCCGCCGCATCCAGCGTTGGCGTCAGCAGCCACGGATGGTCATGCCCCTGCACCACGTACAGCGTGTTGCTGGCCATGTCCTTGCGCGCCACATACCACGCGTCGCCATTGCCCTCGCGGCTGCCGCCCAGGCCGATGCCCTTGCGCTGGCCCAGCGTATAGAACGCCAGCCCGATGTGCTCGCCCACCACCTTGCCTTCCGGAGTCTTCATCGGGCCCGGCCTGGTCGGCAGGTAGCGGTTCAGGAAATCGCGGAACGGCCGTTCGCCGATGAAGCAGATGCCGGTGGAATCCTTCTTCTTCGCATTGGGCAAGCCGATCTCCGCGGCAATCTCACGCACGCGGGTCTTCGGGATTTCGCCCAGCGGGAACAACGTGCGCGACAGCTGCGCCTGGTTCAGCCGATGCAGGAAGTAGCTTTGATCCTTGGTATGGTCGAACGCCTTGAGCAGTTCGAAGCGGCCATTCGCCGCCTGCCGCACGCGCGCATAGTGACCCGTGGCAATGGTCTCGGCACCCAGCGACATGGCATGGTCCAGGAACGCCTTGAACTTGATCTCCGCATTGCAGAGCACGTCCGGGTTCGGCGTGCGGCCGGCCGAGTACTCGCGCAGGAAATCGGCAAACACGCGGTCCTTGTATTCGGCCGCGAAGTTGACGGCTTCCACATCCACGCCGATCAGGTCCGCCACGGAAACCACGTCCAGCCAGTCCTGCCGCGTCGAGCAATACTCGCTGTCGTCATCGTCCTCCCAGTTCTTCATGAACAGGCCGATGACCTCGTAGCCCTGCTGCTTGAGCAGCCATGCGGTGACGGACGAGTCCACCCCGCCCGACATGCCCACGACAACGCGCTTGCCGCTCATGACAAGGCTCCCGCCGAAGCGTCCGCGGCGTCCGAGGCATCCGAGCCCGCGACGGACGTCGGGTGCGTATAGAGCACGTCCAGCGCAAACCGCTTGCCAGCCAGGTAGTCGTCGACGCAGGCCATCAGCAGCGGCGTGCGATGGCGCTCCGGGCAGCCGCGCAGTTCCTCGGCGCTCATCCACACCGTGCGAACGATGCCGGTATCGAGCTGACGGCCGCTGTCGAGCGAACCCAGGTCGCCGGTAAAGGCAAAGCGCACGTAGGTGGTATCGCCCTGGTCGCGCGACGAACGCCCGCGACTCATATAGCAGCCGAGCAAGGCGCGCGGCTCGAAGGTGTGCGCCGTCTCCTCCAGCGTTTCGCGGATGACGGCGCGGATCAGGCTCTCACCCGCTTCGAGGTGGCCGGCCGGCTGGTTCAGCCGCAGGCCGTCCGCGGTTTCCTCTTCAACCAGCAGGAATCGGCCGCCGCGTTCAATGACCGCGGCAACCGTGACGCTGGCGTTCCAGTCACGTGGCATGATGCACATTTTTTAAGCAATCCGGCATTTTACCGGTTGCCGCTGGATCGTGCATCGCCAGGCGGGAATGCCGTCGCGCCTGGCCTGGCGTCAGGCGGGCTGCGCCATGGACGTTGCGCTGGCGGCTGCCTGCTGCGGCGGCGGCAGCAACGCGATGGCCGCCTCGATACGAGCCACCAGCGCGCGCGTGGCCGGCGTGAGGGGGCGGCGCACCTCGGCACGCGCCAGACCGCACAAGGCCAGCGCGGCCTTGACCGGCGCGGGATTGGGCTCGGCGAACATCAAGCCGATCAGCGGGGCCAGCTGGCGGAACAGCGCGCGTGCCGCCTCTTCCCGGCCGGTCCGCACCAGCTGAAGCAGGCGCACGAACAGGTCTGGCCGGATGTGTGCGGTCGCCGGCACCACGCCCGCGCCGCCGGCCAGCAGGTGGTCGAGCATCGCAGCGTCTTCGCCGCAAAACACCGCCAGCGGCAAGGCCGGATGAGCCGCCAGGGATGCCGCCAGCGGCGCCTGGCCAGCCAGCGCGCGCAATCCGGCCGGATCGCATTCCTTGATGGCGACGACCTGCGGATGCGCGGCCAGGCGCCGCGCGAGGTCCGGTGAAATCGTGCAACCCGTGCGCTTCGGCACGTTGTAGAGCATCAGCGGACGCGCCGTCTGGCTGGCCACCCGGCCCACGTGCCAGGCGATGCCTTCGTCGGACACGCGCAGGTAGTACGGTGGCGGCACGAGGTAGCCGGCAAGATCGAACCGGTCGAGCCGGCGCACCTGCTCGCACACCGATCGCGTATCCACCCCGCCGACGCCGGCCATCACCGGCACCGCGCCTTGCACGGCTTCCAGCGTCGCGGCGGCGACCATCAGCCGCTCCGGTTCGGACAGCAGGCCGCCCTCGCCTGTCGTGCCCAGGATGATCAGGCCATCCACGCCAGCGGCCGCATAGAAGGACGCCAGCCGCTGCACACCAGGGAGGTCGGGCTGGCCGCTGCGCAGCGGCGTCACCATCGGCAGCCACAACCCATCGGTCATCGCGCCGCGCGATCCGTCAGTGCGCCGCATGATCGCTCCCGAGCAGCGTCGTCACGCCGAACTCGGCGGCCGGCAGCGCGGTCATGATCGCGTGCATCGCCGCATCGCGGCCGCCGCGTTCCACTTCCACATGCAGCGTGGTCTCGTCGTGTCGATGATCGACTTCCACCACATAGACGCGGGCCTGGCTGCCGAGCGCACGATGCAGCGTTTGCCGCAGCATGAACACCTGCGCCGACGGCACCGCCAGCCGCAAGCGGATCCAGTGTCCGTCGCTCGCGGCGCAAGGCAAGGCGTCGCGGGCGATACGGCGGCGGGGAACGGTCGCGAAGGCTACGGCCAGGCTGGAGGTCTGTCGCATAAAGCGCGGATCCGCGCGCGGCGGATCGTCTGTTGAACATGGCTTTATGCTAGGGATGCGCGCCTCAATTTGATGCAGCAATCGCGGCCCGCCGCATCAACATCACGTAAAGACGTCTACGATCAGAACGCCTTGGTGATCGAAGCGAACGCCGTCGCCTTGCCCATGTAGCGGCCGTGCGAGTTCGTATAGACGCCGCGCTTCGCGTTCGTGTCGATGTATGCCACCGCGACGGTCAGCCCCTTGCCGAAGTCCTTGGTCAGGCCGATCTTCCAGTCCGTGTACGAGGCATCGCTGAAATGCTGCACGCCCTGGTAGCCCACGTGCGCGTTGACAGTCAGGTCCCACACGTTCAGCGGCACATTGGCCGTGAGGTCGATGTAGTAGCTGTTCTTGCTGTCGGCGAATCCGAACAGGTTGGTCACCGCATGCGAGTACTTGAGGAAAACGGGCCCGTAGCCGATGCCGGCGTACAGTTCGGTCGTGTACGGGCGCGTGAATCCGGCCGGATAGTCGCCGGGGTAGTAGTACTCGAGCACGCCGACGTCATAGTTGAAATCCAGGTCGGCTACCTTGAAGCTGTTCTTGAAGCCACCGTAGAAATCCATCTCGATCGGCGCGGACACTTCCGTGTTGCTGTCCGAAAGCCAGCTGATGTTCGAATTCCAGTTGCCGAGATAGAAGCCGCTTTCGTGCGCGTAGTCGAATCCGCCCTGGATGGCGGGGCGACGGTTGGTCTGCATGATGCCGCGGTAGCGATATTCGCTGGCAAGCGTGACATTGGCGGTAAAGGTATGGGGCGACGCAGGTTCGGCGGAAGGCTGCGCCTCCTGGGCGAAGGCGGACGAAAACGGGGCAGCAAGGAGCACGGCGGCGGACAGCATGGCTGGCACCGAGGTCATCAGACGAGTCACGATCATGGCGTTGAGGTCAGTTTTTGGGAAAACGTCTAAAAGAGACGTGGCCGCCACGATACGGAGTGCCGCGTTAAATCGGCATCAAGATTGGACCTTGTCGCGCTATGTTTGAATCAAGAGGTAATCCGGGCTGCATAAAACGAGTCGTTTCATGAGTCGCAAAAATGAGTCACGGCGACCGCACAAATCGCCGACCGACCGGTCACCACCGAACGTAAGTTTCGGGTAAGCTGCGCAAAAAATGGTGCGCCGCGCCGCGGAGCCAACGGGTCAGGACGTCTGCCCGTCCATCAGATACGACGCCAGCAAAAGGAGAAATTGACGATGCATATCGGCATCCCGCAGGAAACGCGGGCAGGTGAGGCGCGCGTTGCCGCCACCCCGGAGACCGTCAAGAAGTACGTCGCACAGGGACACCAGGTCACGGTGCAGGCCGGAGCTGGCGTACGCGCTAGCATTCCCGACGCGGCGTTCGAGGCCGTGGGCGCCCGCATCGGCACCGCCGCCGAGGCACTGGGCGCCGAGCTCGTGCTCAAGGTGCGCGCGCCGGACGATGCGGAACGCGCCCAGATCAAGCCGGGTTCCGTGCTGGTCGGCATGCTCAATCCCTTTGATATCGAAAACAACGCGCGCATGGCCAGCGCCGCCATCACGGCGTTCGCGCTGGAGGCCGCGCCGCGCACCACGCGTGCGCAGAGCATGGACGTGCTGTCGTCGCAGGCCAACATCGCCGGCTACAAGGCCGTGCTGGTCGCCGCTCACCACTACCGGCGCTTCATGCCGATGCTGATGACGGCCGCCGGCACGGTGAAGGCTGCCCGCGTGCTGATCCTCGGCGCCGGCGTGGCGGGCCTGCAGGCCATCGCAACCGCCAAGCGCCTTGGCGCCGTGATCGAGGCCTCGGATGTGCGTCCCGCCGTGAAGGAGCAGATCGAATCGCTGGGCGCCAAGTTCGTCGATGTGCCGTTCCTGACCGATGAGGAACGCGAGATCGCCCAGGGCGTGGGCGGCTACGCGCGGCCGATGCCGCCGGACTGGATGCGTCGCCAGGCGGAGCTTGTACACGAACGCGCGAAGCAGGCCGACATCGTCATCACCACCGCGCTGATCCCGGGCCGCAAGGCGCCTGTGTTGCTGCAGGAAGACACCGTCAGGCAGATGAAGCCGGGTTCGGTGGTGGTGGACCTGGCCGCTGCGCAAGGCGGCAACTGCCCGCTGACCGTGCCCGACGAGGTGGTGGAGCGCCACGGCGTCATCGTGATCGGCCATACCAACCTGGCCGGCATGGTCGCCGCGGACGCCTCGGCGCTCTACGCGCGCAACGTGCTGGACTTCCTGAAACTGATCGTCGACAAGGACGCTCGCTTCACGCTCAACCTGGAAGACGACATCGTCGCCGCCTGCCTGATGTGCAAGGATGGCCAGCTCGTCCGACAGGCCGCCTGATTCTCAACCGGCGCCGGTTCCGGCCGGCGCCAACCTGCCTCAATCAAGGACGTATTTCCCATGCAACGCATCATGCTCCGCGCCAAGCTCCACCGTGTCACCGTGACGCAGGCGGACCTCAACTATGAGGGCTCGTGCGGCATCGACGAGGATCTCCTCGACGCTGCCGACATGAAGGAGTTCGAAAAGATCGACCTGTACAACGTGCAGAATGGCGAGCGCTTTTCCACCTACATCATCAAGGGTGCCCGCGGCACCGGCGAGATCTCGCTGAACGGCGCCGCCGCGCGCCGCGCACACCTGGGCGACCATCTGATCATCTGCACCTATGCACCGATGAGCGACGAGGAAATCAAGACGTACAAGCCGCGCGTCATCCTGGTCGACGAGAAGAACCGCATCAAGGAAATCAAGAAGATCGACTGATCTTCCCGCTGACACCGCCACGCGCCGGGGAGCCATCCGGGCGTGGCCGCGCCGCAGCCAGCACGGCGCCAACGGCGGTCCCGCTTTTTGCAGTTCAAGTCGACGCGACATACAGCCGCAGGAATTCGAAAGCAACGGAGGAGAAGTCGATGGAGATGGTGAACCACACGGTGATCAACCTGATCATCTTTGTGCTGGCAATCTACGTGGGATACCACGTGGTCTGGACGGTAACGCCCGCGCTGCACACCCCGCTGATGGCCGTGACCAATGCGATCTCGGCCATCATCATCGTCGGCGCCATGCTGGCGGCCGGCCTCACCGAAGGCGGCGTGGGCCGCATCATGGGCACGCTGGCCGTGGCACTGGCCGCGGTGAACGTGTTCGGCGGCTTCCTCGTGACCCAGCGCATGCTGGAGATGTTCAAGAAGAAGGAACCCAAGGCCAGGATCGAGCACAAGGAGGGCAAGTGATGACTGAACTCGTCAGCATGAACCTCGTCACCCTGCTCTACCTGGTGGCTTCCGTCTGCTTCATCCAGGCCCTGAAGGGCCTGTCCCACCCGGCCTCGGCCCGCAAGGGCAATGCGTTCGGCATGATCGGCATGGCCATTGCCGTGGTGACCACGCTGGCGCTGATCGTCAAGCTCAAGAACGAATTCCTCGCGGCCGGCGCGGCGCAGTCGTCCGTGGGCACGGGCCTGGCCTTGATCTTCGGCGCGCTGGTCGTCGGTGGTGGCATCGGCGCCTACGTGGCGCGCAAGGTCGAAATGACCAAGATGCCCGAACTGGTGGCGGCCATGCACTCGCTGATTGGTCTGGCGGCCGTGTTCATCGCGGTGGCCGCGGTGGCGGAGCCGGCGGCGTTCGGCATCACGCCGGCGGGTTCGCACCTGATCCCGACGGGTAACCGGATCGAGCTGTTCATCGGCTGCTTCGTGGGTGCCATCACGTTCTCGGGCTCGGTGATCGCGTTCGGCAAGCTGGCCGGACGCTACAAGTTCCGCCTGTTCCAGGGCGCGCCGGTGGTGTTTGCCGGCCAGCACTGGCTCAACCTGCTGCTGGCCGTGGCCATGCTTGGCTTCGGCGTGATCTTCTTCATGTCGCAGGACTGGCTGCCGTTCCTGATCATGCTGGCCATCGCCTTCGTGCTGGGTGTGCTGATCATCATCCCGATCGGTGGCGCGGACATGCCGGTCGTGGTGTCGATGCTGAACTCGTACTCGGGCTGGGCGGCGGCGGGCATCGGCTTCTCGCTGAACAACCCGATGCTGATCATCGCCGGCTCGCTGGTGGGCTCGTCCGGTGCCATCCTCTCGTACATCATGTGCAAGGCGATGAACCGGTCGTTCTTCAACGTGCTGCTGGGCGGCTTCGGCGGCGCGACGGCCGCGACGGCGGCGGGCGCGCAGGCGCAACGCAACGTGAAGTCGGGCTCCGCCGACGACGCGGCCTTCCTGATGGGCAATGCCGAAACCGTGATCATCGTGCCGGGCTACGGCCTGGCCGTGGCGCGCGCGCAGCACGCTCTGAAGGAACTGACGGAAAAGCTGGCCGAAAAGGGCGTGACCGTGAAGTACGCGATCCACCCGGTGGCGGGCCGCATGCCGGGCCACATGAACGTGCTGCTGGCCGAAGCCGAAGTGCCCTACGACCAGGTCTTCGAGATGGAAGACATCAACAGCGAGTTCGGCCAGGCCGATGTGGTGCTGGTGCTGGGCGCCAACGATGTGGTGAATCCGGCGGCCAAGACCGATCCGCAGTCGCCGATCGCCGGCATGCCGATCCTGGAGGCGTACAAGGCCAAGACCATCATCGTGAACAAGCGCTCGATGGCGGCCGGCTACGCGGGCCTGGACAACGAGCTGTTCTACATGGACAAGACCATGATGGTGTTTGGCGACGCCAAGAAAGTGGTCGAGGATATGTTCAAGGCCGTCGACTAAGGCATCGCTCAGGGGACGTCTCGCCGCTTAAGGAACGGGCCAGGACGCCGTTAATCCGGGACGAGGCGGCCGCGTCTCGTCCGGCCCCTGAATAAAGCGGCGCGAAGACCTGAAATCAACGAAATCGAAGACGTGCGGCCGGCAACCAACGCCGGCCGTTTGCTTTTTGGCGGCACAGTTGCGCGGCCACAGTGGCGCGTTATACTGGCCTGCCACGGCCCAGCAATCACCGATTCCATCGCCTGCTGTCGGCAGCAGATTTGATCGCACCATGACATTCAGCCCGCATGACAGGAACCTGTCGGTCTTCCATCACCCCGTGTTGACGGTGCTGGTGGACGATAGCAAATCGTTCATCGACAGCCTGGCGTTCCAGATGGATGCATCGCGCGCGGTGGTGAGCTTTACCGACCCGCGCGAGGCGCTGGCGTGGATTCGCGAGGCCTACGCCACACGGCATCCGGCCTTCCTGCCGGTGCGTGTCACGCACGACGACCTCACCTTCCTGAGCGAGCGCCGCACGGTGCAGCTGGACGTGGACCGCATCCATCGCCAGATCCACGACATCCACCGCTTCCTGCAGCCGGGCGTGATCGTAGTGGACTACTCGATGCCGCAGATGGACGGGCTGGAGTTTTGCCAGGCGCTGCAGGACCTGCCGTGCAAGACAATCCTGCTGACCGGCACGGCCGACGAAAGCATCGCTGTGCAAGGCTTCAACCACGGCCTGATCGATCGCTATGTGAAGAAGCACGATCCAAACATGGTGGCACGGCTGGACCAGGAGATCGACGCGCTGCAACAGCAGTACTTCACGTCGATTTCACGTACGCTGCGCGACCTGCTGACGCGGCATTCGTATTCGTTCCTGTCGGACCCGGCCATGGCGGACCGCGTGCGGCAGACCGCCGCGCGGTACGGCTTTGTCGAGTACTACCTTTACCCGAATCCGGTGGGCATCCTGCTGCTGACCGCGCAGGGACATGCGACGTTGATGGTGATCGAAACCCGCGCGGGGCTGATGAACCAGGTGGAGTCGGCCGAAGCCTACGAGGCACCGGCCGCGCTGATCGAAGGATTGCGTGAAGGCCGCATCGTGCCGTTTTTCTGGCCCGGCAACGGCATGTACACGCCGGCCTGTGCGGACTGGGAGCAATACTGCCTGCCAGCCGAGCGTTGCGAAGGGCGCGAGGAATATTTCTACGCGTTGTTCGACCTGCCGCGTCACCTGCTGCAGGAGCCAGTCGTCAGCTTGCAGGGTTTCCTGGCCGATTTCGCGCGCAGCCCGGAGACGATGACGGGGCGCAACAAGCACGCCTGACACGTCACGCCGTGACTGCGTGGCGCCCCGCTCGCCGCCGAGCGAGGAAGCGCCACCTTCAATTGTTCAGACTCCTTCAGTCGCTCAGTCTTTTTTCGCTTCCGCGCGATTCCCGCCGCGCACCATATCGAACCGGAACAACCGGCACTCGATATTGCCGTTGAAGAGCGGCGTGCGGCGCGACTCCTTGAGTCGCAAGCGCTTCGGGAACGTCAGATCCCCGGTGAACACCCAGGCCTGCCAGCCCGCGAAATGCTGCTTGAGGGTGGTCGCGAAGGCGGTGGCGAACTGGTTGGCGGCGGCTTCCTCGGCCTCGTCGCGCGGCGCTTCCTGCTCCGGATTCCGGCGATCGCCGCGTACCGCAATCCGCTCGCCGTACGGCGGGTTCATCAGCATCAGGCCGGGTGCCTCGAAAGGTGGCTGGACGAAGCGGGCATCCACCTGCTTGAGCCGGGCATCGGCGGGGAGCCCCGCGCGCTGCCAGTTGGCCTGCGCCATCGACAACATATCCGTTGAAATGTCCGAACCGGCGATCTGCAGGCCCGCATTCCCGGCAGCACCCCGCTCTCTGGCTTGCTGGGCGTCTGCACGCAGCGCCTGCCACGCCTTGTTGTCCGCCCCCTTCAGCCATTCGAACGCAAATGTCCGCCCGCCCCCGGGTGCGAGGCCCAGCGCCACCTGCGCGGCCTCCACGAGGAACGTGCCGCTGCCGCACATCGGGTCGAAGAACGGGCGGTCCGTCTGGCCCTGCACCCAGCCGGCCAGTCGCAGGATGCCGGCGGCGAGGTTTTCCTTGAGCGGCGCCTCACCCTTCTCCATCCGCCAGCCGCGCTTGAACAGCGGCTCGCCCGTGGTGTCGAGATACAGCGTGCAGTCGAATTCGGTCAGGTGCGCATAAATCCGCACATCGGGACTGACCGTATCGACGCTGGGCCGCGCACCCAGGCGCTCGCGCATGGCATCGCAGACGCCATCCTTGACCCGCAGCGCCGTGAAATTGAGGCTGCGCAGCGGCGACTTGTGGGACGTGATATCCACGCGGATGCACTCATCCGGCGAGAACCACTGATCCCAGCGCTGCTGCCGCGCCAGCGCGTAGATATCGTCCTCATGCCGGTAGCCGCGCTGAGCCACGCGCAGCAGCACGCGGCTGGCGATGCGCGAATGCAGGTTGACCGCGTATGCGGCGGCCATGTCGCCGGAGAACGGCACCCCGCCCGGCACCTCGCGATGCACCTGGAACGGCGCTGTGGCCACCACGGCCGGATACTGCGCGATTTCCTGCAGTTCCTCGGCCAGGGCGGATTCCAGGCCACGCGGGCAGGGAGCAAAAAAGGCTTGGGTCATGGGTAGAACATCCTGCAAACAAAAACGTCCGCCGTGGCGGACGGGGTGTGAGACTAGCCTAGCGGATCGCTCAGCCAGCCGCCAGCGCGCGGTCGAGGAACTCCAGCCGGTCCTGGCCCCAGTACGGCTGGCCATCGTGGACATACCAGGGCGCACCAAACACGTTGGCGGAAATCGCATCCTGCGTATTCTGCGCATAGGCGGCCTGCACCGCCTGGGCCTCGCTGGCCTTGAGCAGGCCAGTGCCTTCCAGGCCAACTTCATCGGCAATCCTGGCAAGCGTGGCGGCATCGGCGATATTGCGTTGCTCGGCCCATATCGCGCGGCAGATCGCACCGGTCAGTTCCAGCGCGCGTTGCGTGCCGTGCGCCAGTTGCGCGGCAATGATCAGCTTTGCCGCAGCATCGCCGGACACCGGAAAAAACGTCGGGTTCAGGTGCATCGGAAGGCCGAGGAACTGGCTCCAGCGTTCTATTTCCACCAGCCGGTAGGCCTGACGCTGCGGCGGGCGCTGGGCCAACGGCAGGCCGCCGGACACCGAGAACACCTTGCCGAGATCGCACGGCTTCAGCAAGACCTGGGCCTCGTGCCGGTTGGCAATTTCGACAAAGCGCGCGTGGCCCAGGTACACGAACGGGGACTGTGGCGCCAGGAAATACTCGACCTGCTTGCTCATCATGACCTCATGAAAGGCGTTTTGGGGACAACCGGGGACGGCTAGGAAATACTCGGAAATTCAGAACGGCTTAACCACAACGAGAATCACGATCGCCAGCAGGACCAGCACCGGCAGCTCGTTGAACCAGCGATAAAACTTGTGCGACCGCGTGTTGGCGCCCGCCTCGAATTTGCGCAGCAGCACACCACAGCCGTGGTGATACCCGATCAGCACCAGCACCAGCGCCAGCTTGGCGTGCATCCAGCCCTGCCCCGCACCGCGTCCGATGCCATAGCCTAGGTACAGCCACAGCCCGAAGATGACGGCCGGCACAGCCAGCATCGTCATGAAACGGAACAACTTGCGCGCCATCAGCAACAGGCGCTGGACACCAGCCGGATCGGTCTCCATCGCCAGGTTGACGAAGATGCGCGGCAGGTAGAACAAACCGGCGAACCACGATATGACAAAGACGATATGAAACGACTTGACCCAGAGCATTGGAGATCGCGTGGAAAACGCTTGTTGTTGTCGGATGGCTGTCGATCGTGGCGGCGTCAGGTCCGGATCTCGCCGTGCCCGAACACCACGTATTTCAGGGACGTCAGGCCTTCCAGCCCCACCGGGCCGCGCGCGTGCAGCTTGTCGTTCGAGATGCCGATCTCCGCGCCCAAGCCGTACTCGAAGCCGTCCGCGAAACGCGTGGAAGCGTTGATCATGACGCTGGCCGAATCCACCTCGCGCAGGAACCGCATGCCGGCGCTGTAGTTCTCGGTCACGATGGAGTCGGTATGGGCCGAGCCATATGTGTTGATGTGCGCGATGGCGTCATCCAGCCCGCCTACCGTGCGGATGGCCAGCACCGGGGCCAGGTATTCCAGGCGCCAGTCCTCCTCCGTGGCATCGACCAGCCCCGTGAACCCCGCGGCTTCCAGCGTGGCGCGCGTCGTCGGGCATACGCGCAATTCGACACCCTTATCCTGGTAGATGCGGCACAGCGGCGGCAGCACGGTGGTGGCGATATTGCGCGACACCAGCAGCGTTTCCATGGTGTTGCAAGGCGCGTAGCGCTGGGTCTTGGCGTTGTCCGCGACGCGCACCGCCTTCTCCACATCGGCATCGTCGTCGATATAGACGTGGCAGATACCATCCAGGTGCTTGATCATCGGCACACGCGCCTCGTCCATCAGTCGCGCGATCAGGCTCTTGCCGCCGCGCGGGACGATCACATCCACGTATCCGGTCATCGTGATCAGGCGGCCCACGGCGGCGCGGTCGGTGGTTTCAATCACCTGCACGGCCTCCGACGGCAGGCCGGCGGCAGCCAGGCCCTCGGCCACCAGCGCGGCCAGCGCCGTATTGGATTCGATCGCCTCCGAGCCGCCACGCAGGATCGTCGCATTGCCGGATTTCAGGCACAGCGCCGCAGCGTCGATGGTCACGTTCGGACGGGACTCATAGATGATGCCGATCACGCCCAGCGGCACCCGCATCTGGCCCACCTGGATGCCGGTCGGACGGTACTTCATGTTCGAAATCTCGCCGATCGGGTCTGCCAGCGCCGCGATCTGCTCGAGGCCGGCGGCCATCGTGGCGATGGCCTTGTCCGACAGCGTCAGGCGATCCACGAAGGCAGCGTCCTGGCCATTGGCGCGGGCGCGTTCCACATCGCGGGCATTGACGGCCTTGAGCTTGTCCGCATCGCGGCGGATGGCGGCGGCAATGGTCAGCAGCGCGCGGTTCTTGTCGGCCGTGGAAGCCCGGGCCATCGCGCGCGACGCCGCGCGGGCCTGCTGGCCGACGCGGTCCATGTATTGGTTGAGATCGAACTCGGTCATGATGGTGTCCAGGCGGTGCCCGGCTCTGCTGCGTGTGTTGTGCCGCGGGGGTGTCCGGCGCGGCTGCCGGATGGGTACGCTGTCTGAGTTCAGGCCGGCTTGGCGATCATCAATGCGAGTTGCTGCAGCCCGTCCCATGGCTCGGCTGGCAGGCTGCCACCCAGGCCGCCGGCACCTGGCAGGTCGGCCAGGCCCTTGACCTGCCGATCCAGCCGCGCAGCCGTCGCCAGTGCAGCCTCCAGTTGCGACATCGACAGCCGTTGCGCAGCCTGCGGCACCAGCCGCTCGCGCGGGCCCCAGACGCGCAGTTCGCGCATCAGCACGCCCGCCGGCTTGCCGGCCGCCAGCCCTTGCCGGACCTTGGATAATACGCGAATTTCCTCGGTCAGCGCCCACAGCACCAGCACCGTGGCCTCCCCCTCGCCGCGCAGCCCTTCGAGCATGCGGGTCAGGCGGGGAACATCGCCGCCGAGCATCGCCTCGGACAGCTTGAATACGTCATAGCGGGCCACGTTGAGCACCGCATCGTGAATCTGGTCGAACGTCAGGACACCCGGTGGGTAGAGCAACCCGAGTTTCTGGATTTCCTGGTGCGCGGCCAGCAGATTGCCTTCGACCTTGTCGGCAATGAACTGCAGCGCCCGGCGGCCAGGCTCCCCGGGTTCCACGCGTTGCTGCTGCAAGGCCAGGCGATCACCGACCCAGGCCGGCAGGCGGGTCCGGTCCACGGCATCGACCTTGATCGACACCCCGGCAGACTCGAGCGCCTGGAACCAGGCCGACTTGGACGTGGCAAAATCCAGCCTCGGCAGCGTCACCAGCATCAACACGTCCGGCGACGGCTGGGCCGCCACGGCGCGCAGCGCTTCGCCGCCATCCTTGCCGGGCTTGCCGGAGGGGATGCGAATTTCGACGATCTTGCGGTCGCCAAACAGGGACATCGACTGTTGCGCCTCGACCAGTTGCCCCCAGTGGAAGCCGCGCTCGGCCACCAGCACGTCGCGTTCGGAAAAGCCGGCCTCGCGTGCGGTGCGACGCAGCCGGTCCACGGCTTCCAGCACCAGCAGGTGTTCGTCACCGTGCACCACGTACAGCGGCGCCAGGCCCTTGGCCTGGGCCTGCTTCAGGTGGGCATCGAGTCCGTCGAGCTTGAGTTGCATCGTCGCCGCGGCGGCGTTCAGATGGCCTTGACCGAGGCCAGGCGGCGCAACAGCTGCTGCACGATATCGCGCTGCATGTCGCGATAGAGCTGCTGCTCCTCATAGTCCTTGGCCAGGGTGTTGGCTTCGTTGTAGGTCAGGTCGCGCGTCAGCACCAGTTGCGACGGCGGAATCAACTCCTTGCCGGCCGCATCGCGCAAGCGGAAGCTGAACCGCTGGGTCAGCCGGTATTCACGCACCACGCCCTCGGTCGTGATCGACAGGATCGACTTGGCGCGGGTGTCGCTCAGCACGTCCAGCAGTGCGTCCGCTTCCTTGGGATTATTGACGATCTGGGTGTCGGAGCCGTTTCGGATATTCCGCCGCAGATCCGCGCCCATCAGCGAATTTTCCGGAAGGCCGATATAGAGCCGCTTGAACGCGAAATCGGCGTTGCCGCGCATGTGAAAGCCGCAGCCTGCCAGCAAGCCGGCCGCCGCCATTGCGGCGAGCACCCTGCGGCGTTGCATGTTCGGTTGGTCCATACCAGGCGATTCCTTTGTTTCCCTTGGTGGGGTCCGCGGCGTCAAAGCACCACGTTGACCAGGCGGCCGGGGACGACCACGATCCTCTTCGGCGCGGCGCCCGCGGCATACTTTGCCACGGTCTCGCTGGCAGCCGCCATCGCCTCGATGGCGGCGCGGTCGGCGTCGGCCGGCACCGTCAGGCTGCCGCGGACCTTGCCGTTGACCTGCAGCACCAGATCGATCTCGCTGCGCACCAATGCGGACTCGTCGACCTGCGGCCAGGCCGCGTCCAGGATGTCACCTGCCTCGGCGGCATAGCCGAGTTCCTGCCACAGGGCGTGAGCGATGTGCGGCACCACCGGGTACAGCACGCGCAGCAGGACACCCAAACCCTCGCGGCGGGCAGCCGGCGATGCACCCTTGGCATCTTCCAGCGCATTCAGCATCTTCATCGTGGCAGACACCACGGTGTTGTACTGGATCCGCTGGTAGTCGTAGTTGGCCTGCTTCAGCACGCCGTAAAGCTCGCGACGCAGCGACGCATCGTCAGCCGTCGTCGACGTGCCGGCACCGTCACGGACTGCCTGTGCATTGGCGAAAGCATAGTTCCACACGCGACGCAGGAAGCGCGAAGCGCCCTCCACGCCCGAACCGCTCCACTCGAGCTGCTGCTCCGGCGGGGCGGCGAACATCACGAACAGGCGCGCGGTATCCGCACCGTACTGGTCGATCAGCGCTTGCGGGTCGATGCCGTTGTTCTTGGACTTCGACATCTTTTCCACGCCGCCGATCACCACGGGCTGGCCATCGGCCTTGAGCGTGGCGCCCAGCGGACGACCGCGGTCGTCGGTCCGCAGGTCGACGTCAGCCGGGTTGTACCACGTCTTCTTGCCGGCACTGTCTTCGCGATAGAACGTCTCATTGAGCACCATGCCCTGCGTCAGCAGGTTGGTGAATGGCTCGTCGAATTTCACCAGGCCCAGGTCACGCATGACCTTGGTCCAGAAACGCGCATACAAGAGGTGCAGGATCGCGTGCTCGATGCCGCCGATGTACTGGTCCATCGGCATCCAGTAGTCGTTGCGGGCATCCACCATCGTGGTCGCGTCCGGGCACGTGTAGCGCATGTAGTACCAGCACGAGTCGATGAACGTGTCCATCGTGTCCGTCTCGCGGCGCGCCGGCTTGCCGCACGAAGGGCAAGTGCACTCCAGGAAGCGCGGGTCCTTGGCCAGCGGGTTGCCGGTGCCGTCCGGCACCAGGTCCTCGGGCAGCACCACGGGCAGGTCCTTTTCCGGGACCGGCACCACGCCGCAGGCGTCGCAGTGGATCAGCGGGATCGGCGTGCCCCAGTAGCGCTGACGCGAGATACCCCAGTCGCGCAGGCGCCAGGTGACCTTCTTCTCGCCCAGGCCCTTGGCGGCGAGGTCGGCGGCGATGGCATCCACGGCCGCCTGATAGCCCAGGCCGTCATACTTGCCGCTGTGGGTGCACTTGCCGGCTTCCTTGTCGCCGTACCACTCTTGCCAGGCGTCGGTCGAAAAGGCCTGGCCCTTGACGTCGATGACCTGCCGGATCGGCAGATCGTATTTGCGCGCGAACGCGAAGTCGCGTTCGTCATGTGCCGGCACGCCCATTACCGCGCCGTCGCCGTAGGTCATCAGCACGTAGTTGCCGACCCACACTTCCACTTCCTCGCCGGTCAGCGGATGCGTGACCTTGAGGCCGGTCGGCATGCCCTTCTTCTCCATGGTCGCCATGTCGGCTTCCATGACCGAACCGTGCTTGCATTCGTCGATGAACGCAGCCAGCGCCGGGTTGCTGGCCGCCGCATGCGTGGCCAGCGGGTGCTCGGCGGCCACGGCGCAGAACGTCACACCCATGATGGTGTCGGCACGCGTGGTGAACACGTAGAGCTTGCCGTCGTTGATCAGCTTGCCTTCGACATCCTGGATCTGGTGCGGGAAGGCGAAGCGCACGCCCACGCTCTTGCCGATCCAGTTCTGTTGCATCACCTTGACGCGCTCCGGCCAGCCCAGGCCGTCCAGGTCGCCCAGCAGTTCCTCTGCGTACTCGGTGATGCGCAGGTAGTACATCGGGATTTCGCGCTTTTCCACGATGGCGCCCGAACGCCAGCCGCGGCCGTCGATCACCTGCTCGTTGGCCAGCACCGTCTGGTCCACCGGATCCCAGTTCACGGTGCCGGTCTTGCGGTAGGCGATACCCTTTTCCAGCATCTTCAGGAACAACCACTGGTTCCAGCGATAGTAGTCCGGGCTGCAGGTAGCGACTTCACGCGACCAGTCGATCGCCAGGCCCATCGACTGCATCTGCTTCTTCATGTAAGCGATGTTGTCGTAGGTCCAGGCGGCCGGGGCCACGCCGTTGTTGAGCGCGGCGTTTTCCGCCGGCATGCCGAAGGCGTCCCAGCCCATCGGCATCAGCACGTTGTGCCCGTTCATGCGCAGGTAGCGCGCCATCACGTCGTTGATCGTGTAGTTGCGCACGTGCCCCATGTGGAGCTTGCCCGACGGATACGGCAGCATCGAGCAGGCGTAGAACTTGGACTTTTCCTTGCCGTCGGGCCCGGCAGCGTGCTCGGCCACCTTGTAGGCATCGGTGGCCTGCCAGTGCTGCTGGGCGGCTTGTTCAACGGCGGAAGGAAGATATTTGTCTTGCATGGTCGGGACGACGGTCTGGACAACGGTCCGCGCGGTACTGGCGCGCCGCGTGGCCGGGGGATCGGATTTGCGAAAGAGCCGATTATAACCGTGGCGGACACCCGCCACGGGCGGCGAAAAGTCTGAAAACAGCCCGCGTGCCGGGCTGTTCCATCGTGTGAATCAGGCTTACTTCAGGCCCAGCACGTCCTGCATGTCGAACAGGCCGCTTGGCTTGTCGGCCAGGTAGCGTGCGGCGCGCAACGCGCCTTCGGCGTAGGACTGGCGGCTCGACGATTTGTGGCTGATCTCGATGCGCTCGCCCGCGCCGGCAAACATCACGGTGTGGTCACCGACGATGTCGCCGCCACGGACCGTGGCAAAGCCGATGGAGCTGGGATCGCGCGGGCCCGTGTGGCCTTCGCGCGCATAGACGGCGCACTCGTCCAGGTTGCGGCCAATCGCGTCGGCGATAACCTCGCCCATTTTCAGGGCGGTGCCGGACGGCGCATCGACCTTGTGGCGGTGGTGGGCCTCGATGATTTCGATGTCGTAGCCGGTGGAAAGCAGCTTTGCCGCCACTTCCAGCAACTTGAACGTGGCGTTCACACCAACGCTCATGTTGGCGGCGAAGACCACGCCGATCGACTTGGCGGCATCGGCCAGCGCCTGCTTTCCTGCGGCATCGAAGCCCGTCGTGCCGACCACCATCTTCACGCCCAGCCGCTTTGCCACGGCCAGGTGGGCCAGCGTGCCCTCGGGGCGGGTGAAGTCGATCAGGCAATCGGCACCGGCCAGGGCGGCTTCCACGTCCGACGTGATCTTCACGCCGGTGGTGCGCCCCAGAAAGAGGCCGGCGTCCTGGCCCAGCGCCGCCGCGCCCGGCACGTCCAGTGCCCCGGACAGCGAGACGCCGTCGGTGTCGAGAACGTATTCGATCAGCATGCGGCCCATGCGGCCGGATGCGCCTGCGATGGCGATATTCATGATGGTATGTGCGGTATCGGGTGTTTGGCCGCCGCCGGCGTGGGCGGCGCTGGGCGTCTTGGCGCGACCCCGGTGCGGGGTCGCAGGATGTCAGCTGGCAGGTTTGCCGGACGCGTCCGGCGCGGGGCTCGCGGCGGGCTGCGGCGCGGTGGTCGCCGGCGCGGCCGATTCCGCGGCCGGCGGCGTGGTCGTGGCCTCGTTCGGCGCTGCCGTCGCGGCAGCCTCGGTCGTGGCCGGCGGCGTCGCGGCGGCGGTGCTGGAATTCGTCACGGGCTTGCCGGACGTCTGATTGCGCTGGGCAGCCTTGAAGCCATCGATTTCGGCGATCAGCTCGTACTCGGACGGCAGCTCATCGCCGCCAAACTTGACCAGCTTGTCATCCTCGAAAAATACGGTGTAGCGGCGCTGCTGCACCACGGGCTTGCTGCCCCGGCGGAAGGAAAACACGTAGTCCCAGCGGTTGGCGTGGAAGACATCGGTCAGCAGCGGCGTGCCGAGCAGGAATCGGACCTGATCGCGCGTCATGCCTTCACGCAGCTGCGACACGGCTTCACGCGACACAAAATTGCCCTGTACGATGTTGATCCGGTACGGCGTGATGGCATCGGCCAGCTTGCGCGAGGTGTTGTCGTAGGTCGAGCAGGCACCCGCCAACAGGGAGGCCGCCAGCAGGGAAAACACCAGCGACGGGCGCATGGCGGACGAACGGAATGAACGCATGTATCTCGCTTCCAGACGGGAATGGATGAGTGCCGGATCCGGCGCGCGCCCGCGGGGCGGCTGGGGCCAGCACGGCCAGGCGCATCACGGGCAACGCCACGCAAGCAGCGCCGGGGCGCCATGGCACCGGGGCGACTTTTGTCGCCAAAACCCTTATGATTCAACTATCCAGACATTGTACTCTAGGGAGTCACGCCCATGCCGAGTCCGGCGGACCTCAAAAATATCGGCCTCAAGGCGACTGTCCCCCGCCTGAAGATCCTCGAGATCTTCCAGACCAGCGAACAGCGCCACTTGAGCGCCGAAGACGTGTACCGCATCCTGCTCAACGAGCATATGGATATCGGTCTCGCCACGGTCTATCGCGTTTTGACCCAATTCGAACAAGCGGGACTGCTGTCGCGCAACAACTTCGAATCGGGCAAGGCGATTTTCGAATTGAACGAAGGCAAGCACCACGACCACCTGGTGTGCCTCGATTGCGGTCGCGTTGAGGAATTCTTCGATTCCGAAATCGAGCACCGCCAGCAAAGCATTGCGCGCGAGCGTGGTTTTGCGCTGCAGGAACATGCGTTGTCGCTATATGGCAACTGCACCAAGAACGAGTGTCCCCACAAACCCAAACGATAAGCCGCGAGCGGGCCTTTGGCCCGGCGAGCGCGCAATAAAAAACCGGCGCCTGGTGCGCCGGTTTTTTATTGCTGGGTGATGCCGTTATTCCTGCTGCAGATCCTGTTCGGCCACCACGCGCAGATTGCGTGGCGACGTGGCGGGCAGGCCAACAAATTCGCCCACCACCTGACGGAACAGGCCACGCGCCCAGACCAGCATCGGATGCGTGTTGCGGCTGCGGTGCCAGAACATGTTCAGGCCCAGCATCGTGTTCAGTTCAGCCGGCAGCGGATATGCCTTCAGCCCGTAGGTTTCGCATGCCATGTCCTTGGTCAGCGCATTGACCGTGAAAATCATGTCGGTCTGCGCCGCCAGCTCTGCCTGAGCCCGCCACGAGTGCACCGTCAGGGTGGCATTGCGCTTGAGGCCGCGCTGCTGCAGTGCGTAGTCCAGCGGAATCAGCGACGGCGCCGGACGGCCCGAGCCGCCCGAATGGGCCATGAAGATGTGGCTGCAGTCGAGGTATTGTTCGAGCGTGCAATCGCCCTTCAATACCGGATGATTCTTACGCGCGCATACCCACAGGCTCAGCGACGTCACCATCTCCTCGACGATTTCCGGATGTCGGGTCGGGAACGGCGAGAATGCCACGTCAAGCTCGTTCGCACGCATCGAAGCCACATCGGATTCCCACGAATGCGATTCGACCAGCCGGATATGAAGATCCGGTGCCAGTTGCTTGATGCGGAGAATATAGCGGTTGAAGACCGTATCGCCCAGTTCGGCGGCAAAGCCGATGTTCAGCGTACCGGTGGCGACGGCGGGATCGAAATTGTCCGCATCGCCTTCATTGATGGACGACCAGAGGTCGAGCATGTCCCGGATCTTTGGGCCCAGCTCGAGTGCCCGGGGCGTGGGCGTCAGCCCATGGGGCACGCGGATGAAAAGGGGATCGTCAAAGATTTCACGCAGGCGACCGAGCGAATGGGAGACGGCGGGCGCCGTCATGTGCATCTTCTCTGCCACATATGTGGCGTTTCGCTTGCTCAGCAGCTCGGTGAAAATCACCAGCAGCTTGGTATCCACGTTCACCATGATCAGGCCCGGTTTGTTATTTCCTGCGCTTCGATGGCCCCACCACTTTCACTGGCTGCACATCAGATATCAACAGATTCTTCCGAGTGTAAGAGAAAAAAACTACCTCGAAAAGCAAATTCATCATTTCTCGCACTATGAAATCATGGAAAGTGCGTCATTTTGGCAATATGACGCCAGATAATGTCAAAAATCGGGCGCTTGGAGGATTGACGCGCGGCGTATAGTGAATTGGATGAGCGGATTCGCCGACCGCCGAGCGCTTCAAACTCCCGTTGCCGGACACCCCATGTCTTCCTACCGTCTTCCCGTCGATCTCGCCAAAGCCTACCGCCTGCTCAACCACGGACCCACCGTACTGGTCAGTGCCTCGCATGGCGGCCAACGCAATATTATGGCCGCGGCGTGGGCCATGCCCCTGGACTTCTCCCCGCCCAAGGTGGCCGTGGTGCTGGACAAGGCCACCTGGACCCGCCAGTTGCTGGAAGCCAGCGGCGAATTCGCGCTGCAGGTGCCCACAGTCAGCCAGGTCGACGTAACCCAGGCGCTGGGTTCCAGCTCCGGGCTCACGCTGACCGAACAACAGGGCATCGACAAGTTCGCAGCCTATGGCCTGACAGCGTTTGCCGGCAGTGTCGTGGGCGCCCCACTGCTGGATGGTTGCGCTGCGTGGCTCGAATGTCGCCTGTTGCCGGAGCCGAGCATCCAGAACAGCTACGACCTCTTTCTTGGCGAGGTGGTGGCCGCCCAGGCCGACTGCCGCGTCTTCAGCGATGGGCGCTGGCACTTTGCCGGCCACGATGCGCTGCGGACCATCCATCATGTCGCCGGTGGCCATTTCCTGGCTGATGGCGACGCCGTCGATGCGCGGCCGCTGAAGCCGGCCAGCCCATGACCCGACGGAACGTAAATCGAATTCGCCAATAAAAAAACGCGCCCGAGGGCGCGTTTTTCGTCAGCCAGCGAAGGCTTACTTGGCCACCACGCGTGCCATTTCCAGGCACTTGTTCGAGTAGCCCCACTCGTTGTCGTACCAGCTCACGACCTTGATGAAGGTGCCGTCCAGCGCGATGCCGGCTTCGGCGTCGAAGATCGAGGTGCGAGCGTCGCCACGGAAGTCCGTCGCCACAACCTTGTCTTCGGTATAGCCCAGCACGCCCTTCAGCGCGCCCTGGCTCTGGGCCTTCATTTCGGCGCAGATTTCCTCGTACTTGGCCGGGTTTTCCAGCTCGACGGTCAGGTCGACCACGGACACGTCCGAGGTCGGCACGCGGAACGACATGCCGGTCAGCTTCTTGTTCAGCTGGGGAATCACCACGCCAACGGCCTTGGCGGCGCCAGTCGACGACGGGATGATGTTTTCCAGGATGCCGCGGCCGCCGCGCCAGTCCTTGTTCGACGGGCCGTCAACGGTCTTCTGCGTAGCGGTGGCAGCGTGCACGGTCGTCATCAGGCCGCGCTTGATGCCCCACTTGTCGTTCAGCACCTTGGCCACCGGGGCCAGGCAGTTCGTCGTGCAGCTGGCGTTCGAGATGATCGCCTCGCCCTTGTACGAGTCGTGGTTCACGCCGTACACGAACATCGGGGTGTCGTCCTTCGACGGGGCCGACATGATCACCTTCTTGGCGCCCGCGTCGATGTGCTTCTGCGCGCCTTCCTTGGTCAGGAAGATGCCGGTCGATTCGATGACCACATCGGCGCCGACCTCGCCCCACTTCAGTTCGGCCGGGTCCTTCACGGCGGTCAGGCGGATCTTCTTGCCATTCACGACCAGCGTGTTGCCGTCGACCGCCACTTCGCCGTCAAAGCGGCCATGGACCGAGTCGTACTTCAGCATGTAGGCCAGGTAATCCGGCTCCAGCAGGTCGTTGATGGCGACGACTTCAACGTCCTTGAAGTTCGCGACGGCGGCGCGGAACACCATGCGCCCGATGCGGCCGAAGCCGTTGATGCCGATCTTGATGGTCATGTTTATCTCCTAGAGTGCGATCGATGAAGCCGATGGCCGGCGCCGGCTGCCGGCGCGTCGCACCGGCTGCCGCGCGGGCGGGAATTACTGGGCGAGCGTGGCGCGCACCGTATCTGCAACGTTTTCCACGGTGAAGCCGAAGTGCTTGAACAGCACGCCGGCTGGCGCCGATTCGCCGAAGGTGTCGATGCCGACAACCGCCTGGACCTGGTACTTCCACCAGAAATCGGTGATACCCGCTTCCACCGCGATGCGCGGCACGCCGGCCGGCAGCACGCTGGCCTTGTATGCGGCGTCCTGCTTGTCGAACACGGTGGTGGCCGGAACGGATACCACGCGCACGTGCACGCCGTCGGCGGCCAGTGCGTCGGCGGCACCCACGGCCAGGCCGACTTCCGAGCCCGTGGCGATGATCACGGCGTCCGGACGCTTGGTGCGCGGGTTGTTGCCTGCGCGCAGCACGTAGCCGCCACGCGCGATATTGGCGCGCGTCACGTCGTCACGGCGCTGGAACGGCAGGTTCTGGCGGCTGAAGATCAGGCAGCTCGGACCATTCTCGCGGCGGATCGCTTCGGCCCAGGCCACAGCGGTCTCGGTGGTGTCGGCGGTGCGCCAGACGTCCATGTTCGGGATCAGGCGCAGGCTGGCCACGTGTTCGATCGACTGGTGGGTCGGGCCGTCTTCGCCCAGGCCGATGGAGTCGTGCGTGAACACGAACAGCGTGCGGATCTTCATCAGCGCGGCCATGCGCAGCGCATTGCGGCTGTAGTCCGAGAACGTCAGGAACGTGCCGCCGTAGGGGATGAACCCGCCGTGCAGCGTGATGCCGTTCATGATGGCGCTCATGCCGAACTCGCGCACACCGTAGTTGATGTGGTTGCCCCAGGCGTCCGCGCGCACGGCCTTGCTGCCGGACCAGTTGGTCAGGTTCGAGCCGGTCAGGTCGGCCGAGCCGCCCAGGAACTCCGGCAGGACCGGGCCGAAGGCTTCGATCGTGTTCTGGCTGGCCTTGCGGGTGGCGATGGTTTCGGCCTTTTCCTCGCACTTGGCGATGAAGGCATCCACGGCGGCGTCGAACGAGCCGGGCAGCTCGCCGCGCATGCGGCGCGTGAACTCGCCTGCTTCATACGGGTGGACTTCGGCGTAGGCGTCGAACAGTGCGTTCCAGGCCTTTTCAAGGGCGTGGCCGGTGGCCTTGGCGTCCCAGGCCGCGTAGGCGTCTTGCGGCAGTTCGAACGGGGCGTGGGCCCAGCCCAGTGCCTCGCGCGTGGCCAGTACTTCGGCACCGCCCAGCGGGGCGCCGTGCACATCGTGGCCGCCCTCCTTGTTCGGTGCGCCCTTGCCGATGATCGTGCGGCAGCAGATCAGCGTCGGCTTGTCGCTGGCCTTGGCCTGTGCGATGGCGTTGTCGACGGCTACCACGTCATGGCCATCCACGCCGCGGATCACGTTCCAGCCATAGGCCTCGAAGCGCTTCGGCGTGTCGTCGGCAAACCAGTGCACCACGTCGCCATCGATGGAGATGCCGTTGTCATCCCACAGCGCGATCAGCTTGTTCAGCTTGAGCGTGCCGGCCAGCGAGCAGGCTTCGTGGCTGATGCCTTCCATCAGGCAGCCATCGCCCAGGAAAACGTAGGTATGGTGGTTGACGATATCGAAACCCGGGCGGTTGAATTCCTCGCCCAGAAGACGTTCGGCCAGCGCCATGCCGACCGCGTTGGTGATGCCCTGGCCCAGCGGGCCGGTGGTGGTTTCCACGCCCGGCGTGATGCCATATTCGGGATGGCCAGCGGTCTTGCTGTGGAGCTGCCGGAAGTTCTTGAGTTCGCCGATCGGCAGGTCGTAGCCGCTCAGATGCAGCAACGAATAGATCAGCATCGAGCCGTGGCCGTTGGACAGCACGAAGCGGTCGCGGTCCGCCCAGTGCGGATTGGTCGGGTTATGCTTCAGATGCCGGCCCCACAGCGCCACGGCGATATCCGCCATACCCATCGGCGCGCCGGGGTGACCGGAATTGGCTTGCTGGACGGCGTCCATGGCAAGCACGCGAATGGCGTCGGCCATCAGCTTGGCGGGTTGGGAAGCGTAAGGGCTTGTGGCGGGATGGGCGAGGGCAGACATGCGGCGAGAACCTGACGGCGGGAAAACCGCAATTTTAGCAGAAGCAGCCGGCAAATCCGGGCGCTCGGACACGGTCCGAAGGGGTCATCAAACCTGGACCGAGTGGCTGGCGCCCGGCGTCGGCACCACTTTGGGCGAAATTTCCGTGCTGGCGGCCGTCCGTACGCCTTATCAGCAAGTCGAAATCGGCGAAAATCCACATTTTGGACGCATCTTCCGGCTCGATGGGCGCGTGATGAGCACGGAAGGCGACGCCTGGATCCAGCACGAGCTGATGGTTCATCCGATGGCGGCCGTACATGGAGCGCCGCGGACCGCGCTGGTGGTTGGCGGTGGCGACGGCGGGTCCGCCTTCGAACTGCTGCGGCTGCCGACCATTCGCGAGGTCGTGATCGCCGAACTTGACGGCGAAGTGGTCGCGCTGGCGCGCAAATGGCTGCCCGGCATCCACCAGGGCGTCTTCGACAAACCCGGCGATCCACGCCTGCACGTGGTCATTGGCGACGGGCTCGGGCTGATGGAAGCGTTCGCCCGCGCCGGACGGCACTTCGACCTGATTGTCTTCGACCTGACCGAAGCCGACGACGGCAGTCCGGCCGCCGCCCTCTTCTCCCTGCACGGCCTGCAAACGGCACGCCAATGCCTGGCACCAGGCGGAGCGATGTCGGTTCACCTGGGTCCGCCGCTGCACCGGCCCGATACCTCCCGATTGCTGCTGGCCCAACTCCGTCAGGTCTTCGCGCACGTGGCGCCGCTAACGGCATTCATACCGGCGTACGGCGCGCTGTGGGGCATCGCGCTGGCCAGCGACACGCTCGATATCGCCGGTCACCCTGCCAGCCAGATCGCGACGCGGCTGCGCCAATGGAAGCTGGACGACGCCCTGCGCTGCTACCACGCCGACCTCCACCCGGCGCTGTTCACGCATCCCCGCCACCTGCAGACGATCTTCGACAGCACCGACCGTCCCGCGTAACATGCACATGCGTCCCGCGCCCCGTGGCAGCCCGACTATCCTCAGGCGCACGGGATTTCGTGCCATCCGGAGATCATCATGTCCAGACCGCCCAAGACGCCATGGCTCACCCCTTACCTGACGGTCGCCAGCGGTCGCGCCGCATTGGATTTCTATCATCGCGCGTTTGGCTTCACGGCCGGGCATGTCCTCGATGAGAACGGCGTCCCGACGCACGCCGAGATGCATTACCAAGGCGAACTCGTCGTCATGTTCGCGCCCGAGGGCGCGTGGGGCAGCACGGCCCGCACGCCGCGCTCGCTCGGCGTGGAGGCCTCGCAGACGTTCTACGTCTATTGCGGCGACGTCGACGCCATGTATGCGCAGGCCATTGCCGCCGGTGCCATCAGCCTGATGCCGCCGGCGGACCAGTTCTGGGGCGACCGATACTGCATGGTCCAGGACCCGGATGGTTATCGCTGGGGCTTCGGCAAACCCGTTGACCCGGACAAGATTCAGACTCCCTGATGCCTCCTCGTTTCTTTGTTGAATCGGCGCTGACCGCCGATGCAGTATTTGATTTGCCCGATGCGGTCGTGCGCCACGTTCAGGTGCTGCGCCTGTCTCCCGGCGACGCCATCACCTTGTTCGACGGCCGCGGCGGCAGCCATGCCGCCACGCTGATGGAGATCGGCAAGCGTCACGCCGTGGCGCAGGTTGGTGCCCGTGACGCCAGCGAGGCCGAGTTGCCCTTCTCCGTCACCCTGGCGCAAGGCCTGGCCGGTGGCGACAAGATGGACTGGCTGATCGAAAAAGCCGTCGAACTGGGCGTCACGGCGATCCAGCCATTGCAGGCGGCGCGCTCGGTGGTACGCCTGTCCGGCGAACGCGCCACCAAGCGCCACGCGCACTGGCAGGCGCTGGTGGAAGCCGCGTGCGAGCAATGTGGCCGGAACCGCTTGCCGGCCGTGGCACCGGTGGCTACCTTGGAAGGGTGGCTGGCCAGCGCGCCGGCAACGGGTGCGCGTCTACTGCTCTCTCCGCGCGCCACGGCATCGTTGCCTGAGCTGGCGGCAGCCCGGCACGACCACTGGATGGCCGATGGCGTGACCTTGCTGATCGGCCCCGAAGGCGGACTGGCGCCGGACGAGGAAGATCTCGCTGTGCGCGCTGGTTTTACCGCCGTGTCACTCGGACCGCGTATTCTGAGAACAGAAACCGCCGGGCTGGCATGCCTGGCGACGCTGAACGCCATCCTTGGCGGGTTCTGACCGGAAAGGAGTCGATCATGGGTATTCTCGATAGCGTACTGGGTGGCGTACTCGGCCAGCTTGGCGGGCAGCAGCCAGGGGGCCAGCAAAGCGGCGGCCTCAATCCCAAACTGATGATGGCGCTTGGCCTGCTGGCCATGATGGCGATGAAGCACAAGAGCATGGGTGCGGATGGCAGTGTCGCGGAGGTAGACGCTAGCGATCCGAACGCCGGGGCCTCTGGCGGCCTGGGTGGGCTGGGTGGCTTGGGAGGGCTAGGCGGCATGCTCGGCGGGATGCTTGGTGGCGGCAGCGCCCCGGCGCCGGGTGGCCTGGACCTCGGCTCCCTCCTCGGTGGCCTGCTGGGTGGACAGGGTGAAGCCGGCGGCAGCGCGCAGGCGATGGGAGCCGCCGCAGGCGGTATCGGCGCACTGCGTAGCGTGCTGTCCCAGGCTGGCCTTGGCGAACAGGTGGATTCCTGGATCGGCGCCGGCGCCAACCAACCGGTGAGCCCGTCCGACCTGTCGAGCGCACTGGGTGGCAGCGGCGCACTGCAGTCCCTGGCGGAAACGACCGGGATGTCCCAGGATGACGTCGCGGCCAGCCTCAGCGAGGGGCTGCCCGAACTGATCGACCGGCTCACACCGAACGGACAGCTCCCGTCGGCCTAGTCAGATCCGGCGCCGGAAAACAAAAATGCCCGCTTGTCGTAAGCGGGCATTTTCATTGGGGCGGGAACGGCCAGATCAGGCGAACGAGTAGAACACCCGGAACTGCACCTTGCGCTCGGCCCAGAACTCGGCGGCGTCGCGGAAGACGTCCAGCAGCACCTCGCGGGCTTCCTTGTCGAACTTCTGCGCAATCGGCAGGCCTTCCAGCACGATCACGAAGCCCGGCTGCGGGCCGGCCTTGTGGATCATGTCCGTCAGGCAATCTGACAGGGCATCGAAATTCTTGCCGAAATGCTTCGGGAAGGTGAATTCCGTAGCGATTCTTTCCAGGATCTCCGCCTTGCTCGCGCAATCCGCGCAGTTGGCATAGAGGAAATGCTGGTTCAGGGCCGCGGCTGCCTGGGCCAGTTCCGGCACCCGAAACGCGCGAATCGACTGGACGATGTTCGGACGCACCGTCTTGAACAGGTTCATGGCTCCCTCGTTGGTGCCGTCGTCAGCCCAGGTCACCATGGCGGGCGCGCATGCGGGCGGAAGTTTGTGCGTCAGCTCCTGGCGGGGCATCATCAGCACATTGTCATAAAGGTTCTGGGCCTGAAGCTGGGCCCTTTGCCAGCCATCTCCGGCGCCGCGCTCTTCGCGGGCGGCAAGGGCGTCGCCCAATCCGAAAATGTCAGTCATCATTTGGTTATCCGTTTGAAACTGTTGTAGTGGTCTTCCGTGTAATAGCAGTCGTTGGCGGCGCGTTGATCACCACCGCAAACGATCCGCTTGGCTCCCCGATTCCGGCTTTTGCTGTTTTTAACGGTGTATTCGCGGTAATACCCGCGGGGCTGCTGCGGCAGGATGCGTTCGTAGTTGCCGAACCGGGAACCATCCTTGTCATACGGGAACGGTCCGCCGGACTCGATGCGCTCCAGCGTTTGCCGCGCCTCGTTGGGCAACTGCTGTGCGGAGATGGTTCCCTCCGCACCCGGCATGTCCTGCTGCGATTGCCTTGCCAGGGCACCTTGCGGCGCCAGCGTCAGCGCCATCGACAGTGCCGCGCCCGCCAACACGTGGCCCAGGCTTCGTGCCAGGCTCAGAGACTGCCAAAGTGACTGCCGCTGCGACTGGCTCGGGGAAATCCGGGAACCCACGTTATCGAAAATTGGTTGGAGGGGTCATTCCGGCCCCGTCGAAACCCCACGCGGGTACCGGCGCGCCCAAGGCGAGCGCCTGCATTCAAAGGCGTAAGGTTACGCGCATGTCCACCATTAATCAATCCCCGGCCAGCGGTGCGCCAGAATTTCCCAATTGTTTCAATATGTTATTGGAATGTGTGCGCATACTAACAGCGTGGATGCGGACAAGAAAAAAGCCGGGCGAACCCGGCTTTACGGCACTTTCCAGAAGAACCTGAATCAGCGCTTGGCCGCCGCGTCCACCACGACCAGCGAGGTCATGTTGACGATGCGGCGCACCGTCGCCGAGGGCGTCAGGATGTGCACCGGTGCCTTGGCGCCCAGCAGGATCGGGCCGATGGCCACGTTGTTGCCGGCCGCCGCCTTCAGCAGGTTGTACGAAATGTTGGCCGAGTCGATGTTCGGGCACACCAGCAGGTTGGCTTCACCCTTGAGCGTGCCATCCGGCACCAGCGCGTCGCGCACGTTCTGATCAAGCGCGCTGTCGCCGTGCATTTCGCCATCGACCTCGAGATCCGGTGCACGGTCGCGCAGGATGGCCAGCGTCTTGCGCATCTTGATCGAGGACGGCGAGTCGGACGAACCGAAGTTCGAGTGCGACAGCAGGGCCACCTTCGGTTCGATGCCGAAGCGCTTGAGTTCCTCAGCGGCCATGATCGTGATTTCGGCCAGTTCTTCCGCGGTCGGATCGATGTTGACGTGCGTATCCACCAGGAAAATCTGGCGACCCGGCAATACCAGGCCGTTCATCGCGGCGTAGACGTCATTGGTGCCGCCCAGCACCTGGTCGATGTAGCGCAGGTGCGCGGTCGTGGTGCTGACCGTGCCGCAAATCATGCCATCGGCTTCGCCCTTCTTGAGCAGCATGGCGCCGATCAGCGTGGTGCGCCGACGCATTTCCAGCTTGGCGTACTGCGGCGTGATGCCTTCGCGCGCCATCAGGCGGTAATACGATTCCGAATATTCCCGGAAGCGCTCGTCGTGTTCCGGATTGACCACGGTGAAGTCCACGCCCATGCGCAGGCGCAGGCCGAAGCGCTCGATGCGGTGCGTCAGCACGGCCGGGCGGCCGATCAGGATCGGGTTGGCCAGCTTTTCATCGACGATGACCTGCACGGCGCGCAGCACGCGCTCTTCCTCGCCCTCGGCAAAGACGATGCGCTTCTTCTCCATCTCCACCTTGCGCGCGGCCGCGTAGATCGGCTTCATCAGCGTGCCCGAGTGGTAGACGAACTGCTGCAGTTGCAGACGGTA
>NZ_FMYZ01000003.1 GCF_900101625.1 Cupriavidus sp. YR651
CGCACGCCTGCCGAGAAACGGGAGGAGGCGATCTTCGAGATCGTCAATCAGCTCAACCGCGGCGCGCCGCTGATCACGCAGCCAGCGGAGCGGGACCAACTCGCCGAGCTCAACCTGATGGCGGGAAAGCGTGCCAAGGGGTCCACCGCCTATGCCTCGGCACTCACCTATCTGAATATCGGCGTGGGGCTACTGGCGGAGGATAGCTGGGAGCGTCAGCACGAGATCATCTTCGCGCTGGAGCTGAACCGGGCCGAATGCGAATTCCTGACCGGCCAGTTATCGGTCGCGGACGAGCGATTGGCGGCACTGGCGAATCACGCCACGACAACGGTCGAACAGGCCATCGTCGCCTGCTTGCATATGGATGTCTGCCTGGTTCTCGATCAGAGCAGCCGCGCCATTCTGGTCGGCCTCGGTTGCCTCCGGCATTTCGGTATCGATTGGTCGCCGCATCCGAAAGACGAAGACGTACGACGCGAATACGAGCGCGTCTGGTCAACGCTCGGGGACCGGGCCATCGAAGATCTGATCGATATGCCGCTGATGGAGGACCCGGCGCCCCTGGCAACCGTCGATGTTCTGATGAAGCTCTGGACGCCGGCCTTATATACGGATGAGAACCTGGCTTCCCTGACCATCTGCAAGGCTGTCAGTCTGAGCCTTGAGCACGGCAACTGCGATGCTTCCTGTTTCGCGTATGTCATTCTCATCAGAATCGCGGGACCGCATTTCGGCGACTACACGGCGGGATTCCGATTCGGCCAGCTTGGCTACGACCTCGTCGAACGGCGCGGGCTGAAACGCCTCGAGGCGAGAACCTTTGTTTGCTTCGCGCTGTTTGTCGTGCCCTGGATGAAACACGTCGGGGCTTGCCGTGATCTGCAGCGCCGCGCTTTCGACGCGGCAAACCGCTGCGGCGATCTCCAGTACGCGGCCTACACGCGGAACGATCTGAATTCGAACCTGATTTTCTCCGGCGAGCCGCTCTCCGAGGCGCAGGACGAAGCCGAACACGGCCTCGCGTTCGCGGAGAAATCGCGGTTCGGCCTTGCCATCGACATCATCGCCACGCAAGTCGCGCTGATTCGGACGCTCCGGGGCCTCACGCCAAAATTCGGTTGCCTTGACGATGCGAAGTTTGACGAGCTTCGCATCGAGCGCCGTTTTGCGGAAAACCCGGAACTGGCGATTGCGGCATGCTGGTACTGGATCCGGAAACTGCAGGCGCGCTGTATCGCCGGCGACCACGCAGCGGCGATGGATGCCGCAGCGAACGCGAAAGCGCTGCTCTGGACCACAGCTTCGTTTTTCGAGGAAGCCGAATACCACTTCTATGGCGCGCTGTCCCACGCCGCCTGCTGTGATTCCGCATTGGCTGGCGAGCGACAGCAACACCTCGATGCGCTGGCCACGCATCACAGACAATTAGTGGTCTGGGCGGAGAATTGCCCGGAGAACTTCGAGAATCGCGCCGCGCTGGTGGGCGCGGAGGTCGCCCGGATCGAAGGCCGCGATCTGGATGCGATGCGCCTTTACCAACATGCCATCCGCACGGCACGCGCCAACGGCTTCTTGCACGTCGAGGCGCTTGCCAACGAACTCGCGGCGCAGTTCTACGCGGCGCGTGATTTCGACGTCATCGCCGAAACGTATTTGCGTAACGCGCGTTACTGCTACCTGCGCTGGCGTGCCGAGGGGAAGGTGCGGCAACTCGAGCAAATGCATCCGCACCTCAGGACGGAAGCGCCCGCACCCGGCCCAACGGGCACGATCGCCACGCCGGTCGAACACCTCGACCTCGCAACCGTGATCAAGGTGTCGCAGGCGGTCTCGGGCGGCATCGTCCTGGAAACGCTGATCGAGATGGTGATGCGTACGGCGGTTGAACAGGCCGGCGCCGAACGCGGTCTGCTGATTCTTCCGAACGGTGGCGACCAACGGATCATCGCGGAAGCGACGACTGGCGGCGAAGCCGTCGCCGTACATCTGTACGACGAGCCCGTGACTGCGGCGTTGCTGCCGGAGTCCGTCCTCTACTACGTCCTGCGGACCCGGGAGAGCGTCATCCTCGACGATGCTGCGGCCGATCCGGCGTTCGCCGCCGATCCTTACATTGGTCAGCGTGGTGCGCGTTCCATTCTCTGCCTGCCGCTGATGAATCAGGCGAAGCTCACCGGCGTGCTCTATCTCGAAAACAACCTCACTACCCGCGTGTTCACGCCAGATCGCATCGCCGTACTGCGGCTGGTGGCCTCGCAGGCCGCCATCGCGCTGGAAAATGCCCATCTGTACCACGAGCTTGTGAAGCGCGAAGCGAAGATCCGGCGCCTCGTCGACGCCAACATCATCGGGATCATCGTGTGGAATGTCGCGGGCGACATCATCGAGGCCAATGACGCATTTCTTCGCATGGTGGGCTACGCGCGCGACGATCTGGTCGCGAGTCGCATCCGCTGGCGGGATCTGACCCCGCCGGAATGGCGCGAGAGCGACGAACGAGCGCTGCGAGAGATCGAGGAAGCAGGGCGCACGCAGGTCTACGAGAAGGAGTTTTTCAAGAAGGACGGCAGCCGCGTGCCCATCATGGTCGGTGCGGCCACGTTCGAAGCCAGCCGGATGGAAGGTGTTGCATTCATGCTCGATCTGACAGAGCGCAGGCAGGCGGAGGAACTCGTCCGCGAGAGCGAGCGACGCTATCGCGAGGTGCAGACGGAGTTGGCCCACGCGAACCGCGTCGCCACGATGGGGCAGCTAGGGGCCTCGATTGCGCACGAAGTCAAAAGCCCGATCGCCGCGACGGTGACCAACGCCAAGGCTGCGCTGCGGTGGCTGAGCGCCCAGCCGCCTGACGTGGAGGAGGTTCGGCAGGCGCTCGGCCGTATCGTCAACGACGGCGATCGGGCGAGTGCCGTGATCGGCCGCATCCGCGAACTGGTCAAGAAAGCGCCGCCACGGAAAGAACCGTTCGACATCAACAAGGCCATCCGCGAGGTGATCGAACTCACCCGCGGCGAAGCATCGAAGCACGGCGCCTCGGTGCGGACGCATCTCGCAGACCCACTGCCGCTCATTCAAGGGGATCGGGTCCAGTTGCAGCAAGTCCTGCTCAACCTGCTCATCAACGCGATGGAGGCCATGAGCGGTGTCAGCGACGGCGTGCGGGAATTGCTGATCAGTACAGGAATAACGGACGCCGGCGGCGTGCTGGTGACGGTGAGCGATTCCGGGCCAGGCCTGGCACCGGCCAACGCCGAGCGCATTTTCGCGCCGTTCTACACCACCAAGTCCACCGGCCTGGGGATGGGGCTGTCCATCTGCCGCTCGATCATCGAAGCGCACGAGGGCCGCTTGTGGGCGAGCGCGAACGAGCCTCGCGGCGCGATCTTTCAATTCACGGTGCCCGCCCATCCGGCTGATTCATCGTGATACCACGCCATGTGGGCCATTCAGCGTGCCGTCTGCGGGCAATCCGCACCGCCAGCCGCGCCGGGTTGCCCCGCATTCCTGAACGTCACCACCAGCTTGCTGTCCTTGGCCATGGCGAGCGTGTTGCCATACGTGACGGTGGGCATGAACGCGATATCGGGTGCGACACCCACTGGCGACTCCTTGGTGCCATCCACACTGAGCGCGAGCTCGACGGTATAGGAATCGACACCCGTGCGCTGCCCTTGCGGCGTTTGCGCGAACTTCTGCTGGAACGCACACATGTCACTGACGATGGCGTCCAGCGCGCTTTGGATGGAGAGAGATTTTCCGGGTGGGATCGGCGCGGTATTGCAGGCGGTGAGCAGCACGGGCGCGAGACTCGCCAGAACCACGGAGCGCATGGGCATATTCATTGTCATCTCCTGCACGGCGCCTGCCGTACATTCGATTCACTCTAGCGCCGACGCATCCCACGCTCCATTGGCCCAAAGACCAATCCGGCGACATGACGGCGGCGTCGTGATTGTGATGCCAGCGGCTCATGCAACCGCCGCTCCGCTCCCGGCGCTCCCGAACTTGCTGCCTTCAGGAAATTGCCAGCGATCTCGGCACGATCATTCCAGTTGAATGTTGGCCTGCCTGATGACCTCGCTCCAACGCTTGCTGTCGTCGGCAATCAACTTGTCCATTTCCGACCCGGTGCCATAGAACGGTTGCGCGCCCTGGGCCGTCAACTGCCTGACCATCGCAGGGTCGATGGTGATGGACCTGACCGTATCCTGGAGCTTCTTGATCACCTGTGCGCTGGTGCCGGCCGGCGCCATCAGTGCTGACCAGGACTCCGTTTCCGCATCCTTGATGCCAAGTTCCCCAAAGGTCGGCACATCGGGGATCGCGGCATTCCGCTGCTTGCTGGCCACGCCGAGCAACCGGACGCGGCCTGACTTCACGAAGGGTTGCAAGGCGGGAAGATTCGCGAAAAGAATCTGTATCTGACCGCTCAGCAGATCGGACGTCGCGGGACCCGCGCCCTTGTACGGGACGTGCGTGAACTTGACGCCCGACCGGAGCATGAAGAGCTCGCCGATCATGTGATTGACGGACCCTTGCCCCGCGGAGCCCATATTGAGCTTTCCCGGATTGGCTTTCGCGTACTGGAGCAGCTCCGCCATGTTCTTTGCCGGCGTGTTGGCGGAGACGGCCAACACGTTTGGCACCGTGGCAAAGAGCGCAATGGGCGCAAAGTCCTTGGACGGTGAAAACGGCAGGTTCCTGGACAGCAGCGGGGCAATGACCTGATTGCCCATCGTCGCATACAGCAGCGTGTAGCCATCGGCGCGCGCCCTGGCGACGAATGCCGCGCCAATGGCTCCGCCTGCGCCGGGCTTGTTATCCACAATGACCGGTTGGCCCAGCACCTGGGACATGCGGGTCGCCAGCAGCCGCGCGGTCAGGTTGACGGTTCCGCCGGGTGCAAACGGCACGACGAGGTCGACCGGCTTGTCGGGATACCCTTGTGCGCTGACGCCAGAGCAGAACCCCAAGGCAGCCACGAGCACCGTAGTGAACTTGAACATGGTTATTTCCTTGCGAACGTCAACGGGCTTGCGGGTCGGACGAGACGAGCGCCTGGGTACGCCGCTCCAGCAACGCCGATGCCTCGCGAATCCTCCGGTCGGTCGCCTCGACGGCGTCAGCCCGGTGCTCAAGCGCGATCTTCTGTTCATCGAGTCGAGTCATCACGGCTTGCGGCGCGGGCGCGCCGTATGACTGGCGAGCCTCCACATTGCGGATCGGGTCCAGGCATTTTGCAACGTCCTCGCGGGAGAGCGCCACCGGTCGTCCGACTTGCTGTTCCGCGGCGGCATCGATCATCTCAGGCGTGATCGCGGCAGCCGGGAGGCCCTCGTCGAGCGCACGCCGCACGACAGCGCCGATGATGTGATGGGCGTCCCGGAACGAGAGGTCGGCCTTCCGGACCAGCAAGTCGGCCAGATCGGTCACCGTGGAGAAATCCCCTGCGGCCCGCGACGCCATGCGCTCGCGATCCGGTTGAACGTCCCGCACCAGCAGCGTCATCAGTTCGAGGCATTTCAGCGCTTCCTCACAGCTCTCCCAGCAGGTCCGCGTGCTTTCGCGACTGCTGTCGCCGGAATGCGTGAAGTGGGTGGACTTCACCGTCGTGAGCGCGGCGGAGGTCAGGCCGATCAGATGCGCGGTCTTGCCGCGCAGGTATTCCAGCACAACCGGGTTTTTCTTTTGCGGCATGATGCTGGACGTCCCGGCGATGCTGTCCGGAAAGTTCAGATATCCGAACTCGGGCGTCGACCAGATATAGAAGTCCTGCACCATCCGGCTGCACGTGATCATCATGATCGAGAGCGTCGTGCTTAGCTCCAGTGCAAAGTCGCGTGACGCGACGCTGTCCAGCGCGTTCCCGAGTGGCCGGCTGAAGCCCAGCAAGCTGCTGGTCAGGGTGCGATCGATGGGGAATGACGTCCCGGCCAGCGCGCACGCCCCGAGTGGGCAGCCGTCGACCGTTTCCAGTACATGCAGCAGCCGGTCGATGTCCCGCGACCACGCCTCGACCAATGCCGAGAAGTAGTACCCATACGTGATCGGCTGCGCCGCCTGCATATGGGTATATCCAGGCATCACACAGGTGGCGTATTCGGCCGCCTGGGCCAACGCCGCATCGCACAGCCCTAGCAGGGCCGCACTGATCCGTACGACAAAGCCGCGCGCACGCATCCGGTCATTTGTCGCGCCAATATCATTCCGGCTCCGTGCCGTGTGCAGGCGACCGCCGAGATTCTGGCCGACCAGCTTGATCAGGTGCGCTTCGTAATTGAAATAGGCGTCTTCTCGCGCCGCATCCAGCTCGACCACTTCGGGGCCTTCCCGCCGCATTTTCAGGAGGGCATTGGCAAGGGTCGAAGTCGTCTTCCTGTCGATGATGCCCTGCTGATCCAACATAATCAGATGAGCGAAATTAATCTGCGTCAGCACCTCGAAATTCTTGGTGAAGAATTCCCGTGTGGTGCGCGGCTGGAAAATGTACTGGATGACTTCCCTTGCAGGAGGTTGCTTGAGCCGGCGGCTAACTTTGGATTCCATTATCAAAACCTGTCGAAGAAAAACATGAATTGAGTTTGGATTCCGGCAACCCATACGTCAAATCAGCACCTCGCAGCTTCTTATACAATCCTGATATGGGTCGCGTGGTGATGCGGCGCGCACGGCACGGCGTGCCACAATCCGTTCCTTTTTGGAGCCGCTGGATGAACTTCAAGCAGATCGAGGCGTTTCGCGCCGTGATGATGTCGCGCTCCATGACAACGGCCGCAGGCCTTCTGCATACCTCGCAACCCAATATCAGCCGCTGGATCGCCCTGCTGGAGCACAAGGTTGGCTTTCAGTTGTTCCAGCGTAGTGGGACCAAGCTCATCCCGACTGCGGAGGCGGAAGCGTTTTATGCCGAAGTCGAGCGGGCATTCATCGGGCTGGAATCGCTCGATGAAAGCGCGAATTCCATCCGGCAGCGGGGCACTGGCTTACTCCGGATCGGCGCAGTCGGCTCGATTGCCGAGAGCGTATTACCCGATGCAATCCGGGTATTCAGGGAGACCTTTCCCGATATTCCGGTGCTCGTCAATATGGGCAGGTCGGACGTCGTTGCAAAATGGACAGCGACCGGGTTTTGCGATATTGGTTTTTGCTCCGTGCGTACCGAATTACCCAGCCTGGATTATGAAGAGATCAACCTGGCGCGCGGGGTTTGCATCGTCTCCACATCACATCGCCTGGCGACGAGGACGGTTCTGGAACCTGCGGATTTCGAGGCGGAGCACTTTATTTCGTTGCCGATGGAAAGCTCGAACCGGCGCGAGATCGACAGCCACTTTCCGGCGGGGTCCCGAGTGCTTGCCATCGAAACGCCGTACGCCACGACCATTTGCAAGATGGTGAGCAAGGGGCTCGGGGTGTCGATCGTTAGCCCGATCGTGAGCCGTGCGCTCAGGCTCTCCGACGTGCGCGAAGTACCGTTTTCGGGCGACGTGCTGTTCCGAAGCTACGCGGTGACGTCCGACCACTTTCCCCTGAACGTCCTGGCAAGCCGCATGGCGGCATGCGTGCGCAACACCTTTGACGCCTTCAATGCGCAATCCTGACGTCGCCTTCGCCATCCGCTCCCGGGCGATCCTTCAGCGTGGAGCCGGGTCGCGTTCGACGCTGTCGGCGAGCGCGCGCAGCAAGGCCGCGCCATCGCCGCGCCACGCGCTGCCGTGCATGCAGGCGAGCGTTGTCGGTTGCAACGCAGCAAGGCGTTCCAGCATGGTGCGGGCGCTTTTGGTGTGTGAGAAGTAGTCCAACTCGCGGCGGAACGCCTCGCTTGGTTCGAGGATGTCGCTCTCGGTCAGCGGGGGGTGATGCGAGCCGCTCTGGGTAAACAAGTCGCCGCAGAGCAGCGTTGCCGAGGTGGTCTCCATGAGGAATCCGCATTCCCATGCGTGCGGCAGATGCGGGGTATAGAGCCAGCGCACGCTGTGCTGCCCGAGCGAGATCGTCTCGCCGTCATCCAGCGCGCGTGGTGGCCGGTCGGCATAGTCACCCACCGAGACCATGGCCGCGATCTGGCCGCACAGTGGCTCCGCACGCGGCGCAGCCGCGAGAAACTCATTGAGTGCGCCGCATTCGTCGGCCTCGAAATGCGAGAAACCGACATAGCGCAAACGATCGATCGGCATGACCCGCTCGACCGCTTCCCTGACGACCGGAAACAGCTTGCGCAGGCCGGTATGAAATAGCAGCGGCTCGTCGTCGTCGATCAGGTACTGGTTGAAAGAGAATCCGCCACCCCCAGGAATCTCGACCGGCGTGGAGATGCGATAGATGCGGTCCGCAATCTCGTCGATTGTTGTACCGCTCGAAAGGGAAAGAGACAGGGTCGCCATGGTGCGCTCCTTCTTTCTTGGGGAACCGACTGGGGCAACTGCCGTGGTCCGTGCCCGGCCGGATCGGCGGTGCACGTCCGGCGATTGTCGGCCATCCGGATACCGCTGTCCATCGACCCCTTCCGGCCCGAAAATGCCCCGTGGCCTGCCGATCCCTCCGTCCCCCAGCCGGCGCCCACCGGCGCCGGGTTGAACGTGCCCGCCGGGCATGGCAGGATACCCCGATGCCCGCCGCCGCCCCCGACACCGTTCTCCGTGATCTCGCCCGCCTGCGCCGCGTCCGCGACCGCATCGACCGCGACTACGCCCAGCCGCTGGACGTCGAGGCGCTCGCCCAGGGCATCCATATGTCGGCGGGCCACCTCAGCCGGCAGTTCCGGCTGGCGTACGGCGAGTCCGTCTATTCGTACCTGATGACGCGGCGCATCGAGCGCGCGATGGCGCTGCTGCGCCGCGGCGATCTGAGCGTTACCGAGGTCTGTTTCGAGGTCGGGTGCTCGTCGCTGGGCACCTTCAGTACGCGGTTCACCGAGCTTGTCGGCGTTTCGCCCAGCGTTTACCGACGCGATTGCGCGCGCGAGGCCGAGGGCATCCCGTCCTGCGTCGCGAAGCAGGTGACACGACCGATCAGGAATCGAGAAGCGCCCGAAAAGGAGCCCACGTAGACTGCCTTCCATGGTTCCGGACCAACGCGGCGACGGCCGCGGCCACCGCTTCCCTATCCACCACGGAGACTGATCTTGGACATCACCATTCACTCGACCTTCCTTCCCCACACCGATCCGGACGTCTCGCTGGCGTTCTACCGGGACGCGCTCGACTTCGAGGTCCGCAAGGACGTCGCCTTTGGCGATAACCGCTGGATCACCATCGGCCCGAAGGGCAAGCCCGAAACCTCCATCGTCCTGTACCCGCCCAACGCCACGCCCGGCGTCACCGACGAGGAAAAGCGCACCATCGCCGAGATGATGGCCAAGGGCACCTTCGCGATGCTGCTGCTTGGCGCGAAGGACCTGGACGCCGCCTTCCAGCGCCTGCAGGAACGGGATGCCGAGATCGTCCAGGAGCCGACCGACCAGCCCTACGGCGTGCGCGACTTCGGCGTACGCGATCCGGCCGGCAACATGATCCGAGTCCAGCAACTGAAATGAGATTGGATGGGCCGGCGCCCGCGCGCCGGCATTCGCAGGCCCGCCGTCGGCCTACTCGATCGCCACCTTGCCCTCCTTGACCAGCTTCGCGAATTTCGCGGTTTCCGTGTCGATGCGCTTTGCAAACTCATCGGACGTGCTTGCCATAGGCTCGGCACCCGCGGCGAGCATGCGTTGGCGGAAATCCGGAGAGTTGACGATCTTCACGATCTCGGCGCTGAGTCTGGTGACGATGGGTTTCGGCGTGGCTGCCGGGGCGAGCACGCCAAACCACGTTCCGATATCGAAGCCCTTGAGCCCTGCCTCCTCGAGTGTCGGCACGTCGGGCAACACGCTGGAACGCTTTGCAGTGGTGACCGCGAGTGGCCGAAGCTTGCCGGCCTTGATATGAGGAAGCACCGTCGTCAGCGTATCGAACGACATCGTGACCTGGCCGCCAAGCAGATCCGTTGTCAGCGGGCCGCTACCCTTGTATGGGACGTGCAGCAGCGGCGCGCCGGTGGCCGCCTGGAACTGCGTGCCGATCAGGTGTTGCGCGGTTCCATTGCCGTTCGAGCCATAGGCGAACTCCGTCGGCGCCGTCTTTGCGAGCGATACCAGTTCCGCGACCGTCTTGGCCGGCGTCTTCGCGGGGTTGATCACCAGCACATTCGGCACCATCGCCACGGTAGCGACCGGCGCGAGGTCCTTCTGGAAGTTGTAGGGCAGCTTCTTGTAGACGCTCGTCGCGATGGTGTGGTGTACCGCACCCATCAGCAGCGTGTAGCCGTCCGGCTTTGCCTTGCTGACGTAGTCCGCGCCGACCGTGGCGCCGGCGCCGGGCCGGTTCTCCACAATGACAGGCTGGCCAAGCTGCTTTGACAACTGGTCGCCGATGGCCCGTGCCAGGACATCCGTGGTGCCACCGGATGGAAAAGGCACCACAAGGCTGATCGGTCGCGTGGGCCAGTCTTGCGCACTGCACAGGGCCGACGCGCCGAGGCCGAGCGCCAGAAGCGATACACGGATGAACTGCTGCACTGCATGGGAAGTACGCATGGCTTGTCTCCTGTCGTCAATAAGTGTTCGATCTCTGCTGGATCTTCGATGCATGAATTCCCGCCGCCCAGCGTGGCGAGGCGGCAAGGCGGGTGTTGCTAGGCCGGGACCGCCAAGGCATCGCGGCCCGCGAACGTCGCTGCGCAACCGAGTTCCGCCTCGATGAAAAGCAGCCGGTTGTACTTGGCCACGCGATCCGAACGGGAGAGGGAGCCGGTCTTGATCTGCGTGGCGGCCGTGCATACGCTCAGGTCGGCAATGGTGGTGTCTTCGGTCTCTCCGGAACGGTGGGAGATCACGGACGCGTACCCCGCCGTCTCGGCCAGTTCGATGGCGTTCAGTGTTTCGGTGAGCGTGCCGATCTGATTGGGCTTGATCAGGATCGCGTTGGCGGCGCCCCGGTCGATGCCTTCCTGCAGGATCGCCGTATTGGTGACGAACAGGTCATCGCCGACGAGCTGCACCTGCGCGCCCAGCCGCTGCGTCAACAGCTTCCAGCCGAGCCAGTCGCCTTCCGCCATGCCGTCCTCGATGGTCACGATGGGATACTGCTTCACCCATTTGACGAGCAGGTTGACGAAGTCGCCCGCGTCGTAAGCCCTGCCTTCCGACTTCAGTTCGTAGAAGCCATCGCGATAGAACTCGGAGCTCGCCACGTCGAGCCCCAGCGCGATATCCCGTCCCGCCTTGAAACCCGCCGCCTCGATGGCGATCATGATGATTTCCAGCGCCTGCTCGTTCGATTTCAGGTCGGGCGCGAATCCTCCCTCGTCGCCCACTGCGGTGGACATCCCGCGTTTTTTCAGCACAGCGCGCAGCGTGTGGAAGACCTCTGCGCCCCAGCGGAGCGACTCGGAGAAGGAGGGCGCTCCCACCGGCAGGATCATGAACTCCTGCATGTCGACGTTGTTGTCGGCGTGCGCCCCGCCGTTGATGATGTTCATCATCGGCAACGGCAGGCGCGTGCCCCTGTCCCGCCCGCCGATGGCGCGATACAGCGGCAGGCCGGCCGATGTGGCGGCGGCCCTGGCGTTGGCCAGTGACACGGCCAGCAGCGCATTGGCGCCAAGGCGCGACTTCTCCGCCGTGCCATCGAGGCGGATCATGCAGTGGTCGATGTCGGCCTGATTTCCGGCTGCCATGCCCTGCAAGGTGCGGGCGATGTCGACGTTGATGTGCTCGACGGCCTTGCGTACGCCTTTGCCGAAGTAGCGTTGACGATCGCCGTCGCGCAGTTCCAGCGCTTCGCGTATTCCCGTCGACGCGCCAGAGGGCGCTGCCGCAAAGCCTTGCGCGCCGTCGGAGAGCACGACCTGGGCGGCGACGGTGGGATTGCCGCGGGAATCGAGAATCTCGTAGCCGCGAATGTTCTGGATGAAGGGCATGTCGCTTCCTTACTGGACTTGCGCAATGCGCAGGAGATTGGTCGTGCCGGCCACCGTGAAGGGCAGGCCCGCCGAGATGACGATGGAATCGCCGGCCACGCCGAAGCGCTCCTTGAGAACGGTGCGGCTGGCAAGATCGGTCATCTCCAGCACGTCGATCACCTCATGGCAGAGCACCGCATGCACCCCCCAGGCCAATGCCAGGCGTCGCGCGGTGGCGACTCGCGGTGTCATGCCGAGGATGGGCACCTCCGGGCGCTCCCTCGCCATGCGCAATGCCGAGTAGCCGGAACTGGTGTACGCCACGGTGGCGGGCACCTTGAGCAGGCCGGCAACGTGGCGCACGGCGTAGCCGATGGCATCGGCGGCTTCCGCGCGCGGCGGCGTATGCGAGGCCTGGATGGCATCGTGATACAGCGGGTCCGACTCCGTGCGGGTGATGATGCTGTCCATCATCCGGACCGCCTCCACTGGATACTTGCCCGAGGCGGATTCGGCCGACAGCATCACCGCATCGGCGCCGTCGTACACGGCGGTGGCGACATCGGAGGCCTCGGCACGTGTCGGGACCGGCGCCGAAATCATCGATTCGAGCATCTGCGTGGCGACGATGACCGGCTTTCCCGCCTTGCGGCATGCCCGCACGATCTGCTTTTGCAGCGACGGCACCAGCTCCGCAGGCATTTCCACGCCGAGGTCGCCGCGCGCCACCATGACGGCATCGGCCTCCGCGACGATCGTTTCCAGGCTCTGGATGGCGGCGGGCTTTTCAAGTTTCGCGACGATGCCGGCGCGGCCCTTCACGATCTCCTTGATCTCCAGGATGTCCTCGGGCCGTTGGACGAACGACAAGGCGATCCAGTCCACGCCGAGCGTCAGCCCGAAGTCCAGGTCACGCCTGTCCTTCTCGGTCATCGCCGACAACGGGAGGACCACGCCGGGTACGTTGACGCCTTTGCGATCCGAAAGCGTGCCCCCGTTCACCACGGTGGTCTCGGCAAAATCCTTGCCGCACCGCTCGACGCGCAGGCGGATCTTGCCGTCGTCGAGCAGCAGTTCGCTGCCTTCCTGCAGCGCAGCGAAGATCTCGGCGTGCGGAAGACTTACCCGGGTTTGCGATCCGGCCACGGCGCTATCGAGATCCAGTCGGAACGACGCCTCGGCTTCAAGTTGAACCGGGCCTTCGGCGAAGGTGCCGATGCGAAGCTTGGGCCCCTGCAAATCCAGCAGTACGCCAATCGGGCGGCCCCGGTCACGCTCGACCGCGCGAATGGTATCGAGCCGTTGCTTGTGGTCCTCGTGGCTGCCGTGGCTGAAGTTGAGCCGGAACACATCGGCGCCGGCTTCAAACAGGGCGTCGATGATCTCGGGCGCCGTGCTTGCCGGCCCGAGTGTTGCCACGATCTTTGCATTGCGAAGGCGTCTCATCGTATTACTCCAGGTCACCGCGCGATCAGGATCGCGCGGAAGTCATTGACATTGGTCCTTGTCGGGCCGGTGATGACGGCATCGCCAAGCGCTTCGAAGAAGCCGTGGCCGTCGTTGGCGGACAGTGCGTCCTGCGGCCGAATGCCGAGTCGCCACGCCCGCTCCAGGGTGTCCGGTCCGGCGATGGCGCCGGCAATCTCCTCCTGGCCATCTACGCCGTCGGTGTCGCCGGCGATCGCGTAGACCCCCGGCTCGCCACGCAGCGTCAGCGCAAGCGACAGCAGGTACTCCACGTTTCGCCCGCCGCGTCCGTTGCCTCGCACCGTCACGGTTGTTTCTCCGCCGGAGAGCAGCACACAAGGCACTTGAAACAGCTGGCCGTGCCTGGCCGTCTCCAGGGCAAGGGCACCCATCACCTTGCCGACGTCGCGTGCCTCGCCTTCGATCGCATCGCCGAGGATGTGCACGGGAATCCCGGCACGTTCCGCGACGCGCGAGGCGGCTTGCAGTGCCATGCGGGGCGTGGCGATCAGCGAGGTGCGGATATCGGGAAGGCGGGGGTCGCCAGGCTTGATCGTCTCGGCGGCATCGGAAGCCAGCACTGTCATCACGTGCGCCGGCACGTCGATGCTGTAGCGGCGGATGATGGCGACGGCGTCCGCGCAGGTGGTCGGGTCCGGTACGGTCGGGCCGGAGGCGATGTCGATGGGGTCGTCGCCCGGCACATCGGACAGCAGTAGATTGCAGATACGTGCCGGATGGCAGGCGGCCGCGAGACGTCCGCCCTTGATGGTGGAGAGGTGACGGCGCACGCAATTCATCTCCGAGATCGTGGCCCCCGACTTCAGCAGCGCCTGGTTGATGGCTTGCTTGTCTTCCAGCGAGATGCCGGCGAGTGGCAGGGGCAGCAGCGACGAGCCACCGCCCGAGATCAGGCAGATAACGAGATCGTCGGCGGTGAGGTTCGCCACCAGTTCCATCATGCGGCGTGCAGCGCGATGGCCTGCCGTGTCAGGCACCGGATGCGCGGCTTCCACGATCTCGATGCGCGAGCATTCCACGGCATAGCCGTAGCGCGTCACGACGAGTCCCTCGACAGGACCTTCCCAGGCGGCCTCGAACGCGTTGGCCATCGCTGCCGAGGCCTTGCCGGCACCAATCACAATCGTGCGGCCTTTCGGCGGTGGCGGCAGATACTGCGCCAGCGTGCCGGATGGCTGCGCGGCGTCGATGGCGGCCTGGAACATGTCGTGGAGCAGGGCGCGAGCCTGTTCAGCTTGCATGATCTTGACTCCCTTGCTCAATGGACAACGGACGCGTGCGCATCGGCGGCACGGGCCAGGCGGGACCCGATCGTCTCCGCCTCGGGCTTTGCGTCGACCGATGTCGGTTCATCGATGACCTTGCCATCGAGCGCGTCCTGAAGCTGGCGCTGATCGACGGCGCCCACCCATCGGGCAATGGCCAGTGTGCCGACGGCATTGCCGATCGTGTTGGTGATGGCGCGAGCCTCCGACATGAAGCGATCCACGCCGAGCAGCAGCACCATGCCCGCGACGGGGATCTTGCCGAGCGACGCCAGCGTGGCGGCCAGCGTGATAAAGCCCGAACCTGTCACCCCCGCGGAGCCCTTTGACGTGAGAAGCAGCACACCGAGCACGACCAGTTGGTCGGTCAGCGTGAGCGGCGTGTTGGTGGCCTGGGCGATGAAGATGGCCGCCATCGTGTAGTAGATGCACTGGCCGTCCGGGTTGAAGGTCAGCCCGGAGGGCACCACCAGACCAACTACCGACTTGGAGACCCCGGCGTTTTCCAGCTTGCGCATGAGCTGCGGCACCACGGATTCCGACGAACTCGTGCCAAGCACCGTGAACAGTTCGTCCCGGATGTACCGGAGGAACTTCCAGAGACTGAACCCTGCGATGCGGGCCACGCCACCCAGGACGACCACCACGAACAGGAAGCAGGTGATGTACATGGTGCCCATGAGCTTGCCGAGCGAGACCACGGAGCCCAGGCCGTACTTGCCCACCGTGAATGCCATCGCGCCGAACGCGGCAAGCGGGGCGAGTCGCATGATCATGCCGACGACGGTAAACACGCCGTGGGTGAAGGAGTCCAGCACATCGACCACCGGTTTTGCGCGGGGGCCGATATGCGAGAGCGCGATGCCGAACAGCGTGGCAAACACGAGGATCTGCAGAATGTCGTTCCGGGCGAGCGCGTCGATGACGCTTGTCGGCACCAGGTTCATCATGAAGTCGATGAAGGAGTGCGGCTTCTCCGCGGCATGGGTGTAGCTGGCAATCGCCTTGGTGTCGAGGTGTGCCGCATCGACATTCATGCCGTGGCCGGGCTGGACCACGTTGACGACGATAAGGCCGAGCGCCAGCGCGAAGGTGGAGAGCAGTTCAAAGTAGAGCAGCGCACGGACGCCGACGCGGCCAAGCTCCTTCATGTTCTCCATCCGGGCAATGCCAAGGACCACCGTCGCGAAGATGATCGGCGCGAACACCATCTTGATCAGCTTGATGAACACGTCGCCGAATGGCTTGAAGTCGCTGGCGATGTTGGGGGCCCAGACGCCCAGCGCAACGCCGGCGGCGACGCCAATCAGCACCTGGACATACAGCTTTCCCAGTAGTCTTTGAATCATTGCTGTCTCCTGCTTGCTCGATGAGATGCGCTTGCAGACCAGCTCTGAAGGCTGTTTCCGTATCTGCAAGGCAGGGGCGGGCCGCGAGGGGGCCCGCAATGCCGCCGCGGCGCGTGCCGGGCGGCAGGTACTGCGCGGCGTGAGGGTTATGCGGCCTTCGCTTGCCGGCCGGAGGCCAGGTAGTCGCAGACGGCCTTGGTGACTTCGACCGTGGTGGCCTGGCCACCGAGATCGCGTGTGTGAAGGGCGGGATTGGCGGTGACGGCCTCGATGGCACTCATCACACGCTTTGCGGAATCGAACTCGCCCAGATGCTCAAGCAGCATCACGACGGACCAGAACGTGCCAACGGGGTTGGCCAGGCCCTTGCCCATGATGTCGAAGGCGGAGCCATGGATCGGCTCGAACATCGACGGGTAACGGCGTTCCGGATCGATGTTGCCAGTCGGAGCAATGCCCAGGCTGCCTGCCAGTGCCGCGGCGAGGTCGCTCAGGATGTCGGCATGGAGGTTCGTGGCGACGATGGTATCCAGCGACTTCGGACGATTCACCATCCGCGCCGTGGCGGCATCCACGAGTTCCTTGTCCCACGTGACATCGGGGAAGTCCTTCGCAACCTGCACGGCCACTTCGTCCCACATCACCATGGCGTGGCGCTGCGCATTGGACTTGGTGATGACCGTCAGCAGCTTGCGCGGACGCGACTGGGCCAGCTTGAATGCGTAGCGCAGAATGCGCTCGACGCCGACGCGCGTCATCATCGACACATCGGTCGCGGCTTCGATCGGGTGCCCCTGGTGCACGCGGCCACCGACGCCGGAGTATTCGCCTTCGGAGTTTTCCCGCACGATCACCCAGTTCAGGTCTTCGGGTGCGCAGCGCTTCAGCGGGCCGTCAATGCCGGGGAGGATGCGGGTCGGGCGCACGTTGGCGTACTGGTCGAAACCCTGACAGATCTTCAGGCGCAGCCCCCAGAGCGTGATGTGATCCGGAATCTGGTTGTCGCCCGCCGAGCCGAACAAGATCGCGTCCTTGCCGCGGAGCGCATCGAGGCCGTTCTCCGGCATCATCACGCCGTGCTGGCGGTAGTAGTCGCCGCCCCAGTCGAAGTTCTCGAACTCGAAACTAAAGTTTGCGCCGCCCGCGGCCAGTGCCTCCAGCACTTCACGCCCTGCCGGCACGACTTCCTTGCCAATGCCGTCACCCGGAATCGTTGCGATCTTGTAGGTCTTCATCTTTCGTCTCCTTGTCGGAATCACCGCTGAATTGCGTGAGTGGATTCTGGTCGGTGGACGTGGTTTTGGATCGGCGCTAAAGTTAAACCATTCTTAACCTGAGATTAAAGATCATGGGCTCGACCAGTGGCATTCAGCCCTCGGAGCTGGGTTTCTTCACTTCCGTGGCGACGGCAGGCAGCCTGAGCGCGGCGGCGCGTGACCTGGGGATCTCCACGGCGGCGGTGAGCAAGCGCCTTGCCCAGATGGAGGCGCGGATCGGCATGCCGTTGCTGACGCGAACCACCCGCCGGATGGGCCTGACGCCGGAAGGCGAGGTCTTCCTCGAACACGCCAGGCGGATCCTCGGCGAGATCGACGACCTGGACCAGTTGCTCACCAGCGCGAAGGGGCGGCCGAGCGGATTGCTGCGGGTCAACGCCACGCTCGGCTTTGGCCGCATGCACGTGGCGCCGGTGATCTCGGAATACAGCAGGGCGTATCCGGACGTCGACGTGCAGTTGCAGTTGTCCGCCGACCCGCCACCGCTAACGGAAGACGCCTTTGATGTGTGCGTCAGGTTTGGCGAGCCGCCCGACGCACGGATTGTCGCGAAGCTGCTGGCACCCAATCGCCGGCTGCTTTGTGCTTCGCCGAAGTACCTGCGGGACCGTGGCGAGCCCATGACCCCCTCGGATCTGGCTCGCCACAATTGCATCGGTATCCGCCAGGGCAGCGATGCCTATGGCGTGTGGCGATTGAGTTCCGGCAAGGGCGCAAAGCAGCGCACGGAGTCGGTCCATGTGCGCGGCAATCTCACGACGAACGATGGCGAGATTGCCGTCAACTGGGCGCTGGAAGGTCACGGCATCGTGATGCGCGCGGAATGGGACATCGAGCGCTATCTGCGAAGCGGCCGCCTGGTGCACGTGCTGCCGAACTACTCGACGCCGGAAGCGAGTATCTATGCGGTCTACCAGCAACGTCACCAGCTATCATCGCGAATCAGGCTTTTCGTAGAGTTTCTGGCGTCAAAGTTCAGCGAGTTCGGAAAGTAGGCCGCGATCCCGTGGGCAACGCGGGCCGTCGATCGTTGCCGCCCCGGCCGTCCGATCCACCGGAGCGGGCCTGTTCATGGCTTGGTGCCTTTGTGCTGGTTCCGGAGCGCCGCCTCTCCGGCCTCCGACACCTCGACCCACTTCTTGTCGGGCGCGGCGTCGGCGACGTAGCTGTCGTGCCAGTTCCACCACTTGTAGGTCGGCGTCTGGGGATAGCCCTCGGGCGAGTCTTCCCAGACTTCCTGCCGGCCCAGCGGCGTGATGTCGAGGTAGTTCCAGGTGTTCCCCATCTGTTCGTCGCCGCGATTGTTGAGGAAGTAGGTGCGGAACACGCTGTCGCCGTCGCGATAGAACACGTTCGTGCCGTGCCATTCGTTCACGCCGAAGTCGGCATCGAAGCTGTCGATGAGGGTGAACCACGGGATCTCCCAGCCCATCCGCGCCTTCAGCCGGGCGATGTCGGCCTGAGGCGCGCGCGAGACGAAGACGAGGGTGGTGTCGCGGGCGTTCAGGTGGGAGAGGTGGGCGACCTGGTCGGCCACCAGCGAGCAGCCCCGGCAAGCGTGGTCAGGCCAGCCGAACACGCCGGGCTCGAAGAAGGCGCGGTAGACGATCAGCTGGCGCCGGCCGTCGAACAGGTCGGTCAGGCTGGCCTTGCCCGCGGGCCCTTCGAACGCATACGCCTTCTCCACGGCCATCCAGGGCATTCGCCGGCGCTCGGCGGCCAGCGCGTCACGGGCGCGAGTCTGGGCCTTTTCCTTCACAAGCAACTGCTGGCGGGCCGCTTCCCATGCCTGCGGCGACACGACCGGTGGTGTGCGCATCGCAGGCTGTCCGCCGTTCCGTCCGTTTTCGGCTGATGTCGTCATGGTTTCCGCAATTTCCCAGGTTGGGCGAACGTGCGCGCCGCGTGGCTGAAGCGCGATGCGATTCGCTGTTCATCGCTCGTCGTGGCCTGAGATAGTGTGGCACCGGAAATCGAACGCTGGGAGTAACAACCGTGGCGGCATTCTCACGCCCTTCGCCGAATTGACCGGCCGCCTCAAAAGAGGTATTTTAAATGCATGATTAACGCGCTGATTCGATTGCAGCCGTTATCGACTTTTCGAGTCCCCACAGGAGTTCACCATGCATGCCCCCGTAACGACCCAAACCACCCAGCCAGCGCTCGAACGGCATCACGCCGCCGAGGGGATGTCTGACCGCATCGCGCTGGCGATCACGCTGACGCTCCGGTTCTTTGCGGACACGTTCTTTGCAAAGCGGTATGGGAACCGGGCGATCGTGCTGGAAACCGTGGCCGCTGTTCCCGGGATGGTCGGTGGCATGCTGGTGCATCTCAGGTGCCTGCGCTGGATGATCGAGGACGAGGGCTGGATTCGCACCTTGCTCGATGAGGCCGAGAACGAGCGGATGCACCTCATGACCTTTATCCAGATCGCGCAGCCGAGCCGCTTTGAACGGGCCGTCATCTTGCTGGCGCAGGCCGCGTTCTTCGTCTTTTTCTTCCTGCTGTACCTGGTATCGCCGCGCACCGCGCATCGCATGGTGGGTTACTTCGAGGAACAGGCGGTGATCAGCTACACGCTCTATCTGGCCGAGATCGATGCGGGCCGCGTGGCAAACATCGCCGCGCCGGACCTGGCGATTGCCTACTGGAACCTGCCGGCCAACGCACGGCTGCGTGACGTGGTGCTGGCGGTTCGGGACGACGAAGCCGGGCACCGGGATGTCAATCACCAGTACGCCAATCACCTGTCCCAACCGGATCTCCAGCATTCCGCCGCGTCGGGCCGGCCGGTGGAGTGACGCGCCAAATGGTACTGAGTCCGCCATCCCCGGTGACGATCAGTACCACCTTCCCTTCGTAGTGCCGCATCGCCGGATGCGGTTTCCGGTCATGGCGCGCTGATGACCAGGCGACCGGCGGCAAGCTGGTACGCCACCTCGGCGACGCGTCGTCCGAGGTATTGGGACGTCTGCAAGTCCGCCGGATGTGCGGCCGCCTCGGCATCGCGGTCGGCATCCGACTGGGCGCCCGCGCCAAGGAAGAAGCCGTGACGATTCAGCGAATCCTCGCTGGTCGTGGAGGCGTTGTGGCCCGCCGGCAGGCCAAGGTTCACCCAATGCATGCCTTGCTGCGCGGCAAACACGGCCAGTTGCACGAGGGTGCCGAGTTTGTCGCCCGAGCGCGAGGCGGCGTTGGTGAAGCCGGCCGCCACCTTGTCCTGCCATCGGCGCTGCGCAAACGCCGCGCGCGAACTGGCGTCCATGAACAGCTTGAACTCGCCTGAGGCGCTGCCCATGTAGGTCGGGCAACCGAAGATGATGGCGTCCGAGTCCTCCAGCGTGTCCCAGTGCCTGTCGATATCCTCGACGCGGATCAGCAGGCTGTTGGCATTCGGCAAGCTCGCGGCGCCGATGGCGACCGCCTCGGCCTGCCTGGCCGTGTGGCCATAGCCGCTGTGGTAGACCACCGCGACGAGTACTCTGGTGCTGGACATACGAATTTCCCATTGCGTGACGGAGCGATGCCCTTGCATCGCTCTCTACACGGCTAGACGTGCCGACTGCAGGATTTGTGACAGCTGATTTTTGACAGCTTAGAGGCGCTATCAAAATGAAGCGCCAGCGGTTCTGGCTAGGGCGAAGCAGGGGTTTCGGATCGCACGCGATCCGCCTGCGTAGCGGCATGCGCCTGCCAGCGCATGCGCGCCCTGCAAGGGCGCGGCCGCAGACAGTACAAGTGGTACGGCAAGGCCGCGCAACGACGCCAGAATCATTTTGATAGTGCCTCTTAGAGCGCCGGTATCCCGCCGAGCTTGTCGGGGTTACGCATGACGTAGACCGCGGCGATGCGGCCCGCCTCGATCCTGAAGGAATTCGCGGACTCAAGCTTGCCGTCAACATAACGCAGCAGGCCCGGCTCGCCGTTGATCTGGACGAGCCGATAGGTCACCTTGCCCGGCGCGGCGTGCTCGACCGACCAGAAGACGCCGGCAATACGCGCGGCACCCTGCAGGATGCGCCCGTACGACGACACCTTGCCGCCGCCGTCGCTGATCAGCTCGGCATCCGGGCTGAGCATCGTCTTCATCGTGTCGCGATCTCCGGTGCTGGCCGCCTGCATGAAGCGGGTCAGCAGATTGCGGTGTTCCTGTTGCGACACGTCGTAGCGCGGCTGCCCGTCGCGCACACGCTCGCCGGCACGGCGCACGATCTGACGGCACGCCGCTTCGGACTTGCCGAGGATCGCGGCGATTTCCTTGTAGTCCACGTCGAAGGCCTGCCGCAGCAGGAAGGCCGCACGCTCGTCGGGCGAGAGGCGCTCCAGTACCCAGAGGAATGCCATCGACAGGTCGCTGGCCAGCTCGGCCGCCGCCTCGGGGGTGTCCTCGTGCAACTCGACCAGCGGCTCGGGGAGCCACCAGCCGACGTAGTTCTCCTGTTCGTTCTTGCGAGCGCGCAGGCGGTCGATGGACAGCCGTGTCGTGACCGTGACCAGCCAGGCATCCGTGGAGCGCATCTCGGTGTGATCGGCGTCGTGCCAGCGCAGCCATGCGTCCTGCACCACGTCCTCCGCGTCGGCGCGCGTGCCCAGCATGCGATACGCAATGCCGAACAGGCGAGGTTTCAATGCAGTGAAGGTTTGTACGGTATCCATAAGCCATGACCCTGAATCTGATCATCAGACGTTTCAATGGCGTGTTTTGTGACATAGGCTCGCCACCCGGTCCGCAACCGGTGCCGCAGCGCTGCCACGCCATATCGCGATGCTATAGAAATTCCGACGCAGCGCGCGCTGGGGGTGGAGTGGGCAAGCCCGATGCCGTGGGGCATGCGGTGGAAAGCGGATCGAGATTTAAAAGTGCCTCTAACGCCGCTTCTTGAGTGTGAAATCTGGTGTTCGCGGAAAAAAACGAAAAAAAATCGCTGCGGCTGTCACAAGCCGGCTCGGCCCCCCGTCTTGTCATCATGCAAGGCGCACAGGGCGCCGGCAAAACCCGATACACGGAGTAATCCATGACCGCAGCACGACTCAACTTCTTCCAACTCGCCCCGGCCAATCTGCGCGCAATGATTCAACTCTCCGGTTCCGTCAAGGAGAGCTCGCTCGGCCATCGCCTGGTGGAACTGGTGCAACTGCGCGTTTCGCAGATCAACGGCTGCGGGGTCTGCATCGACATGCACTGGCGCGACCTGGTCAAGCAGGGTGCCGACGTGCGCCACCTGAACGCGATTGCCGGCTGGCGTGAGGCACCGTTCTTCAACGCCCGCGAACGTGCGGCGCTGGCCTGGGCCGAAGCCGTCAACGCACTGCCGCAGCGCGACGATACGGATGCCGTTTATCCGGCGCTGCGCGAGCAATTCAGCGAAAACGAGATCGCCGAACTGTCCTACACGATCGCCGCCATCCGCGGTTGGAACGTGATGAACCTGAGCCTGCGCAACCAGATTCCGGAACATCCGGCCCCCGGCTTCTGATCGCGCGCGGTTCCTGACTGGGACCGTGACAGAAGACCTGTGCACAATCCCGGGCTTCAATAGGTAGCCGGCCGGCTACCATGCGTACGGCGCGCCCTCGGGCGCGCCGCCGTCGCTTGCGGACTTCGCAACGACTCAGTGCCGCAGTCCTGCGATGGCGTCAGCCAGTTCCTTTGCCAGTATCCCAACCAGTTCGCCCGATGGCACCGCACGCGCCAGCGGCGCCGCCTGACCGGCCCACTGCGCCGCGTAGTCGGCATTGCCCTTGGCCTTCGCCGCTGCATGCAGGGCCTTGCCCGCGTCGTACGTGATCGGATAATCCGGCAGCGGCGCGTGGTCAGGTGCTTCACCGAGTGCCATCAGCCGGTTGTGGAGTCCGCGTGCCGCGCGGCCCGAGATCGAGCTGGTGAAGGCCGTGCGCTTCGGCGGCCTGGCGAGCAGGGCGGTGCGATAGGCCGCATCCGCCGACGACTCGGGCGCGGCCACGAACGCGGTGCCCAGTTGCGCCGCCTGCGCGCCGAGCGCCATCGCTGCGGCAATGCCGGCGCCATCCATGATGCCGCCCGAGGCGATGACCGGCAGCTTGCTGTGCGTGGCGATCAGCCGCACCAGCGCAAACGTCCCCAGACCTTCATCGGCGGCCCGCGTATCGAATACGCCGCGATGACCGCCGGCCTCCACGCCCTGCGCAACGATTGCGTCAATGCCCGCGTCGGCGATCCGCCGCGCTTCATCGATGCTGGTCGCCGTGGCGAGCAGCACGATCCCCGCCGCATGCAGTTGATCGATCCAGTCCTGTTTCGGCAGGCCGAAGTGGAAGCTGATGACCGCGGGCTTCTCTTCCCGCAGCATCGCGAACATCTCGTCGTCCACGACAAAGCTCTTGTAGATCTCGCGCAATGTGGCGGGCGGCGTGGCATCCCATTTGGCGAAATCGGCGGCCAGGTATTCGAGCCAGGCCCGCTCGCGTGCGGCGTCCGCGGTGGCGGGCGGATGGCAGAACACGTTGATGTTGAACGGCTTGCTGGTCAGCGCGCGGGTTTCCTGGATCATCTTGCGTGCGCCGGCCGCATTGGTGGCGCCCACGCCGAGCGATCCGAGCCCGCCGGCGTTGGAAACTGCCGCAGCCATGGCGGGCGTGCTGACGCCGGCCATCGGCGCCTGGATGATGGGCAGCGCAATGCCCAGGCGGGCGAGCAGTGGATTGGAGGTGGAGTTCGTCATGATGGGTGCGAGGTCCGTGTTGGGCAGCGGTCAGGAGGACGACGATCAGCGAGGCGATGGTCGGGGACGATGACTCAGGCGCGTTGCAGTTCCTCGAAGAAGGCCTCGTAGGCCAGCGTCGAGAAACCGCTGCGTCGAATCAGGTAGGAATGCACTTCGCGCACGGGCACGGTCTGTACGTCCAGCGCGTAACGATGATGCTCCAGCAGGGACTTCGGCACGATCGCCACGGCGGCGCCGGCCATCACGCAGGCGAAGATCGCGTGATAGGAAGACATCTCCATCACGCGCATTTCGTGCGGTTCGTGGTCGGGGCCGGAGGCCAGCCAATCCAGCGCGCATTGCCGGTAGGTGCATCCGCGCGCAAAGGCGGCCAGATTGCGGACCTGGAGATCGGCGGGATGGCGCACCGGCTTGTGGCTGCTGGGAACCAGGAGAACGAGCTGCTCGGCAAACAGGGGCACGCCTCCCAGTCCGGCGCCGAATTCAGGGACCAGGCCGGATTGCGCTGACGGCGCGGTGGCATGTGCGACGATGGCGCAATCGAGGCGGTGTGCCGTGACGCCATCGATGAGCGCCTGCGTGGTGCCGGTCTCGATGGCGATGTCGACTTCCGGCCAGCGCGCATGAAAGCGCCCAAGCGGCATGGGCAGGCGGCTGGCGGCCGCGGCTTCCATCGATCCGATACGCAGCCGCCCCGTTGGCACGGCCTGCTGCATCGATTGGCGGGCTTCCTCGGCCAGCGTTAGCAGTCGGTCGGCATAGGAGAGAAAGCGCTGGCCTTCCGGTGTCAGGATCATGGGCTTGCTGTCGCGCATGAACAGCGAGACGCCGAGCGTTTCCTCCAGCTGCTTGACGCGTGTGGTCACATTGGATTGGGCGCGGTCCAGCGTACGCGCCGCCCGGGTCACACTCTGCTCCCGGGCGACGGCGCGAAAGATTTCCAGCTCTGCCAGGTCCATGTTCCTGCGTTCCCATACCGCGATCGACATGGGTTTTATATTCTTTTATGAAGAACGTAAAGTCAAGGTTGATCTGAATTCAGGATGGATATCGACAAGGAATGACGGCGCGATGAGGACCACGAAGACTAGGCAAGACGCGGGGGAGGTGAGTGATGCGGCGGGGTCGGGGAGTGGTCGGCGCACGGAACGGCGCCGGAAATGAAAAATGCCTCCGTGTTGCGGAGGCATTCTTTATATGACGGAGGTGATAGGACGTCGCACTTCCATCCGTGCCGATTTCAGGCCTTCACTGCCTGACGGGCCAGCAGGCGCCAGTTGCCGCCTTGCTTTTGCCAGACCTGCAGCACCTTCAGCAGCACCGTGCCCGGCTTGCCGCTGTCCAGGGTGTCGCCCGACAGGGTGTGGCGGACGACGGCAACATCGCCCGACAGACTCACGGTCTGGTCGGTGATCGTAATCGACACAAAGTCGGACTTCTTGTCGAGCAGGTCGCCAATGAAGCTGGCCTTGGTGTCCAGGCGGCCGCCCGAGTGCCCGTAGCTCAGGCTGTCGGCCACCAGCGCGGACAGGGCAGCCTGGTCCGGATCGATCATGGCGACGCGCAGCTTTTCAGCAGCGGTGGCCACGGGTTGCGTGTCGGCGGACTGCGCCATGGCCGGCACGCTGGCGACGGCGAAAACGGCAGCGCCCAGCAGGGCGGCGGTGAACTTGATCATGTGGTGTCTCCCGTTATTTGGTCGTATTGGAACGGTTAGGTCACTGATCGCGTTCTCCGCAATCAGTTGTAAGTCATCGTATCACATAGATTCTGGTGCGACGCGAGCCCATGACCGTCAGGGGCGAGGTGTCAGGTCGCGGCAACACCGGGGGCCGGGCGAGCCCACTGGAACAGCGTCCGGAGACCGAGCCAGCCGATGACCGCATTGGCGGCGATGAAGACCGGCAATGCCAGGACATGGGCGGCATGATTGCCGGTCTCGGCCAGTCGCACGGCGCAGATCGCGGCGCAGCCAATGCCGAAGCTGTAGGCCCACGCAAACCGCGCATCGAAACGCGAGGCGCCAAGCCACCCCGCCATCCGCAGGCCCAGCAATAACTGGAACAGCCCATAACCCCACAACAACGGCAGCCAGGGTTGGTCGGCATGTGGGGCCAATGCGATGCAGGCGGCGCCGCATACCATCGGCGGGGCAAACTGGATGCCGAGCTGCGCACGCTGTGCCGGGGGCAGGCCACCCGGTTTCCACAGGCGGCGTACCACCAGCGATTCCAGGGACAGCCACGAGAACAGGCCCGCGCCCACCAGCAACCAGCCGAAATCCGGCTGGCCCAGCATGCCGAGCGTGGCGCCGCTGGTGAAGTTGCCAGCCACCGTGGGCAGGTAGAGCGCCGGTGTGGCGTCATGGCCGGGATGCCCGCCGCGCCAGAGCCGGCCGGTGTGCCAGAGCGCGAAGGCGAGTTGCCAGCCGATGCCGAGCAGCCCGAGAACCCATGCCGCGAACAGGCTATGCGGCAGCAGCGCGGGAACCAGTTGCAACGTGGCGATGGCCGGCAACGCATGGCCGCCATCCTTTAGCGCATGGGGCAGCGTGCTGTCGTCGTGATGGCGCCATTGCATCAGGTAGGGCACGACGAGGACCACCCACGCCAGCGCCGCGGCCGTCAGCAAGCCTTCGCCGATCAGGGGCGGCACATGCCACGTATCCGCGGCCAGCCGCCAGGCTCGGCCTAGCGCGGCCAGGCCGAGCACGATGCCGAAGGCGGTGGGTGGAAGAAGATGAGGGGTTTGGGGGGCGCTGGCTTGCGCGGGGGCATCGCAAGTTGGGGGCATGTGTCACGGGGTTGGCCTAGCCTTCCTTGCCGTCGATACGCGGCCGAAGCAGGTAGGGGGTGTATTTGACGAGGTAAAGCAGGAAGGCGATCACCCAGAACAAGCCGGCGGCGGCAATCGCATGCGTCTTGAAGGCGGGCAGCCAGATCGGCACGGCCACGCGTACCAGCGCGGACAGTGCGATGCAGAGATAGGCCAGGTGCTCCATGCGGCCCGTTTCCAGGCGGCGGCCGGTGTGACCCAGGGCGGTACGCGTGACCATCGCCATGATGGCGCAGCCGATCACGCCGACAGTCAGGGCATGCAAGGCGGTGGAAGCGTCCAGCCAGCCCAGCGCGGCGCCGCCAATCAGCGCAAAGCCGATGGGCAGGAAGGCATAGGCAAGGTGCAGGATGCTGACGATCGGCTTGCGCCACGTGCGCAGCGGGTCCCACCCAGCCAGCCGGATACCGTGCGCGCCGGCCGCGCCCAGCGCCAGTGTCGCGGTCATCAGGGCGGGTGCCTGCACCGCGTGCGCGATGATCGCCAGCAGGGTCAGGCCGATCACTGCTTTTTCCACCGCTGCCACGCGGCGAATACGCACGCCCGGGATGGCATTGGCGGTGAACATCGGAATCACGCGGCCGCCGATCACGGTCACAAAGATGGCCACCAGGCCGGTCGCGGCCTCGGAAGCGTGAAAGGCCGCGCCAATGTGCCCGGTCGCCATGGCCACATGAAAGCCGATGTTCAGTGCCCCCATCACGCCGAGCGCGATGGCCAGGCCGAAGTTGCGCTGACTGTTCGCGCGACGCAGGATCCGATAGAAGGTGAGGCTGCACAGCGGCAGGAAGGCGACGTCCACGGCGATGGCGGCCCACGCCGGCCCCGTCCACATCAGCACACGCGCCAGCACCCAGATGCCGGCCAGCGCACCGAGCCACGTTCCCTGCGGCGTCTGCAGTCCCGTCCAGTTCTTGCCGGCGGTGAACAGGAATCCCACGACCACGGCCGCCGAAAAGCCGAACACCATCTCATGTGCATGCCATGCCATGGCCCCCATCCATGGCTGGGCGGCAGGCTGCCACCAGCCTGCGTAGATGGCCACCCACGCCGCGATCGCCAACGCGCCAAAAGCGGCGGCCAACAGATAGAACGGACGGAAACCGAGCGCCAGCACGGGCAGGCCGCGGTAGCCGGCATCAGGCCTGGAGGGCGGGGAAATCTGCAAGAAGACTGACATGATGACTCGCGTAGGGATCAAGGGGCGCGGACACCACGGCCGGCATCCACCGGTCATGATGCGATCGATTTTATAAAAGATGCATTTCTAATGCAATTTAAACTTTGCGATGGCCATGCAATCCGTTGCTCACGCGTTTACCCAGCCCTCCTTTCGCAGCATCCCTACTCCGGTAGGGGTCAAGCCAGCGAGCCCTCGCCGTTAAGCCTGCGGACAACACGAGCACGGCGTGCACCCCGCCTAAAGCGCGAATCGATCACTCGGCCAATCAGCGCAGTGGCCGACATCGCGATGTGCCAATCCAGCTGGAACGGGCTTTCGCGGCACATGCATCACATTGTGATGTGATCGTCATAAGCCTTGCGTTTCGGCAGGCAACCGGGAAATGAGGGGATAACGTGAGCTTCCGCAATTTGTCGATCAAGACCAGGCTCCTCGCGGGGTTTGGCATGCTGGCGCTGGGGCGCCAGCATCGGGCGAGGCTTACGCGCGCTTGCGCTGCGCCCGCAACGTTTCCGCCGCCGCCGCGCGCAGCTCGGGCGGAAAGGCCTGGATGCCGGTCCGGAAAAAGCCGCGCTCCGCAGGCCGCAGCGCGGCGATCTGGCACGCCAGCCGTTCCATCGCGTCGTAGGCTTGCGCCGTGGCACCCTGCTCATGCGTGAGGTACCACGCCGATTCCATCAACAGGTTGGCCAGTTGCAGCGCGTTGTAGCGCACGTGCCCGGCATCGTGTTCCTCCAGCGCGAACGCCGCCACCGATGACCAGCGCACAAATCCCTTGGCCGGAGCGAATGGCGCGTGGAACGGCCGCAGCGCATCGATCGCGGCGGACACGGTGAGCGGCCGCTGCGCGCGGAATGCGGCCACCGATGCCGGCGCGGGCGCCCCGGCCGTGCCCCGGGCCACGCGCAGCAGGAAGATCGTGTTCCACGCGGAGCCGCCGCCCACGCCAAAGCGGTCGCAGATCCATTCGGACAGGCCGAGCCAGCGCATGGCCTGACGCTGTACGTCCCCGGGCGCCAGTGCGCGCGCTTCGTCGACCAGTCCGTGCTGCCAGAACAACCACAACGACCAGCCGATGTTGGCGGCGGCATGCTGGACGGCGTCGACGGAGTCCGCTTCATAGGCAGCCTGCAGCGCGCCGGAGAAATCCTGCAGCGCCTGCCGGGCGGCGGCATGACGATCCACCGACGCGGAGGGACCCTGCTGCAGGGCGAGGCTCTTGCGCACCAGCGCCTCCAGGTTCAGCGTCTCGAACCGCACGCGCGGGTTGTAGCGCACCACGGGACGCAGTTCGGCATCGGCCGCCAGGCGCGTCAACTCGGCCTGTGCCGATGTCAGATCCGCGCGAGCGTAGTGCTCCCACGCGCGCACCACATGGGCCATGGCCGCGAACGTCGGCAATGCCGCGCTGACGCCGCCGGTGGTCACGATGCGGTTGAAGCGTCGCAGTGCCGCGCGGCTGCGGTCCAGCCGGTCGCTGCGGCGCCACGCCAGGCTTTCCTTGAGCAGCGACAGCGCTTGCTGGAAGTCGTCCGCCGCGCTGCGTTGCGCGGCGCGAAAGGACTCGGCGACGCCGGCATCGAGCGATCCCGCGAAGCCGTCCTGCGCGCCGCGCATGGCCTGCGTCAAATGGCTCCAGAACGCCATGTCGCGCATGACGTAGTGAAGTCCGTCGTGCGAGCCGTTGCCGCGCTCCGGCGCGATCGGGTCGCCGGACGGTGCCTGCCCCAGCCAGCGTGACACGCCGGCCACGCCCAGCGCTCTGCCGTTGGCCGTGAAGCGCAGCCGGCGCGCGGTGGATGCCGGCATCCAGAACGGTCCGCGGCTGCGTCGCGCCGGGGCAAGGCTGGCGATGTCCGCGGACTTGTCGGCGCCCCAGCCCACGGCGATGCCCCACCGGGCGAAGTCCGCGAACGCGCGCGACACCATCATCCGCACGTCGGCGGCCTCCGCAAAGCGGGCGCGCACGGCGGCCGCTGGCAGGTCTTCCCCATCGCGCGACACCGCCAGCCAGGTGCGCGCCAACAGCCAGACGGACTGGTAGCGCACAGGCTGGTCATCGATACGGTAGGGCGGCGACAGGTCGATGCGGATGGGGGCGGCGGGCATGGCCGCCATGTTACGCGTGTTACAGCGGCGGCGGTTGGCGGGCTTTCCGCGAACACCTATGCTCCGCACCACGATCCGGGCCTGGATTGCCGACGTCTGCGAATGACGATAAACCACCCCCTCAAAGAGAGTGTCGAGATGCGAAACAGACTTGCCCGTCTTGCCATGCCGGTTGCGACCGCCGTCGCGCTGTCCCTGTTCTCCCTGATGCTGCCGCCGGGCGCGAATGCCGCGAACCCTGCGCCGCCCGAGATCGCGCTGGACGCGAAGGCGTCATTCGACGCCGCCGGCGCCAACGGGACCATGCTCGTCTACGACATGCGTCGTCAGCGCATGCTCGCCTACAACCCGCAGCGCGCCCGGACGGCGTACTCGCCGGCCTCGACGTTCAAGATCTTCAACTCCCTGATCGGGCTGGAAACGGGTGCCGTGGCGGACGTCGACAATGACAAGCTGCCGTGGGACGGCAAGTTGTGGACGCACAACGGGACGCCCATCCTGCCAGCCGTGTGCAATGGCGACGTGTCGTTGCGGCTGGCCCTGAAGAACTCCTGCGTGCCGGCCTACCAGGTGATCGCACGGCGCGTGGGCACGGCGCAGTACCGCAAGTTCCTGACCGCCGCGCACTTCGGCAACGCCGACGTCAGCGGTCCGGTGGATCGCTTCTGGCTCAATGACCACCTGAGGATCACCGCGTACCAGCAGATCGATTTCCTGCGCGCCGTGGTGGAGCGCAAGGTGCCGGGCATCTCAGCGCGCAGCTATGACGCGCTCGACGACATCCTGACCATCGAGCAGACGCCGGACTACACCTTGCGTGCGAAGACTGGCTGGCGCGCGTCGGGGAAGAACGACATCGGCTGGTGGGTTGGCTGGGTCACGCGCGGGCAGGACACCTATGTGTTTGCCATGAACCTGGATATGCCGCGCATCGAGCTGGCGCCGAAACGCCAGGAGATCGGGCGCGCCGTGCTGAAGCAGGTCGGCGCGCTGCCCTGATCGTTACTGGACGAACTGGTCGAGCACGGTGGCCATGGCCTGGAGGCCGGCATCGACCAGGTGCTGCATATAGGCGCCCATCTGCGGCATGACCAGCATCATGATCACCATGCCGCCCCCCAGCGTGACCGGGAAGCCCACGGCGAAGATGGAAAGCTGCGGCGATGCGCGGTTCAGGATGCCCATCGACAGGTTCAGCGTCAGCAGCGCCGCGATCATCGGCAGTGCCAGCAAGGTGCCCGACGCGAAGACCATCGATCCCGCTCGCGCCACGGCACCCCAGCCGTGGCCAGAGAGCGGCGTGCCGGCGATCGGCACGCTGTTGAAGCTGTCCACCAGCGTGGCCAGCATCATCAGGTGGCCGTCCAGCGCCAGGAACATCAGCGTGGCGACGATGTTGAGGAAGCGCGACAGCACCATCGTCTGCCCGCCGGAGGACCGGTCGTAGAACGATGCGAACGACAGGCCCATCTGCAGGCCGATCACTTCACCGGCGGTCTGGACCGCGGCGAAGATCAGGCGCATGGTGAAACCCATGGCCACGCCGATGCCGATCTCGTTCACGATGATCAGGAAGCCATCGAAGGAATAGACGGGCGCGGCGGGAATGTTGGCGAGGGTCGGCGAGATGATCGTCGACAGCCCCGCCGCCAGCAGCACCTTGGCGCGACGCGGAATGGTCGATTCGCTGAACAGCGGTGCGGTGGCGATCAGCCCCAGCAGGCGGAACATCGGCCACAGGAAGGCCGCGATCCACCCGTACAGCTGGGCCGTGGTGACGTCGATCACGGCCGCAGGCTCAGTGCGCCAGCGCGGGGATGCCCTGGAACACCTCGCGCATGTAATCCACGAAGGTGTTGATCATCCACGGACCCACCAGCACCATGGTCACGAACAGCGCGACCAGCTTGGGGATGAACGTCAGCGTCATTTCGTTGATCTGGGTGGCGGCCTGGAACAGGCTGACCACCAGGCCGGCCGCCAGCGCCACCAGCAGCAGCGGGGCGGACAGCATCAGGGTCATCTTCATCGCCTGCGTGGCGATGGTCATTACCATTTCCGGTGTCATGGCGGCCTCCGGTCAGTTCATGAAGCTCTGGGCCAGCGAACCCAGCAGCAGCTGCCAGCCATCCACCAGCACGAACAGCATCAGCTTGAACGGCAGCGAGATCGTGGCGGGCGGCACCATCATCATGCCCATCGCCATCAGCACGCTGGCCACGACCAGGTCGATGATCAGGAAGGGGATGAAGATCGTGAAGCCGATCTGGAACGCGGTCTTGAGCTCGCTGGTGACGAACGCCGGTACCAGCACCGAGAACGGCACGTCATCCGGGCCCTGCATTTCCGGGGTCTTGGCCATCTGGGCGAACATCGCCAGGTCCTTCTCCCGCGTCTGGCGCAGCATGAACGCGCGCACCGGCACGGCCGCGCGGGACGCGGCGACCTCCAGGCTGATCTTGTTGTCCGAGAGCGGCTTGTAGGCGTCGGTGTAGACCTTGTCGAACACCGGCGACATCACGAAGAAGGTCAGGAACAGCGACAGGCCGACGAGTACCTGGTTGGGCGGCGACGAGGCCGTGCCCAGCGCGTTGCGCAGCAGCCCCAGCACGATGATGATGCGGGTGAAGCCCGTCATCATCAGCATGGCGGCCGGCAGGAACGACAGCGACGTCAGCAGGACCAGCGTCTGGATCGACAGCGACCAGGTCTGGCTGCCGCCGGCGCCCGGCTTGCTGACCACGCCGGGCAGCGACTGCGCCAGGGCCGATTCGGGCGCCAGCCACAGCACTAGTGGCAGCAACGCCAGGACGGCGGCGGCCACGCGCGGCAGGCGCGCAGGATGCCGCCCGGTGGCGGCACGCAGCGTGTTCATTTCTTGAGGTTATCCTGCATCGATCGCATCAGCCGTTCCGCGAAACCGCCTTGCATGGACTGCGGCGATTGCGGGCCCGACGAGGCGGTCGTATCCGGCTGGGCCGGCAGCGTATGGAGCGGACGGATTTCGCCGGCGGACACACCCAGCACCAGCCAGGTGTCGCCGACTTCGACCATCACCACTTTCTGGCGCGCGCCCAGCATCAGGCTGCCGACGACTTTCATCGACGCGCCACCGGCGCCGTGGCGGACCAGTCCGACGCGGCGTGCCACCCAGGCCAGGCCCAGGATCAGCGCGATGACGGCAAACAGGCCAAGACCGGCCTGCGCCAGGCTGGCGCCGCCGCTGATGACGGGGGCGCTGGCCGTGACATGACTGGCCGGGGCCGGATTGGCGGCCTGGGCGGTGCTGAGTACGGTATCAGCGGCCTGCGCGCCGGTCATGGCAAGCCCGGAGAGGGCGATGCCTGCGGCAAGGCGCCCGGCAGCCAGCAGCCGGCGCGAGGCGACTGTCATTTGTTGAGCTTCCGGATGCGTTCCGACGGCGTGATGATGTCCGTCAGGCGGATGCCGAACTTGTCGTTGACCACCACCACTTCGCCCTGGGCGATCAGGTAGCCGTTCACCAGCACGTCCATCGGTTCGCCAGCCAGGCCGTCGAGTTCCACCACGGAGCCCTGCGCCAGTTGCAGCAGGTTCTTGATGGGCACCTTGGTGCGGCCCAGTTCCACGGTCAGCTGCACCGGAATGTCGAGAATCATCCCGATATCGTTGTGGAAGCCGCTGGGTGCGTCCTGCGCCAGCGGCGGGAACACGGTGGAGGCCGCCGGCGTGGCGGTCGCCATGGCCGAAGCCGCCGGAGCGGTTGCGGTCGCGGTGGCGGCCGGGGCGGCAGCGGGTGCCTGCTCGGCGCTGGTCTGCTCCGCCAGGGCGCTGGCCCAGTCGTCCATCGGATCGACCGGCTTGTCCTGAGTGCCGTCAGTCATGATCGGTTTCCTTGTTGGAATCGCTGTCTTGGTAGTTGATCATTCGCTGTACGCGCAGCGCGTACTGGCCGTTCATGGTGCCGAAGCCGCACTGCATCACGGGCACGCCGTCCACCTTGCCGAAGATGTGCTCGGGCAGGTCGATCGGCAGTACGTCGCCGGCGCGCATGGCCAGCACTTCGGCCACGGTGCTTTGCAGATGGGCAAACTCGGCCACCAGTTCCACTTCGGCGGCGCGCAGCTGGCTGGAAAGCTGGCCGAGCCAGCGCTTGTCTACCTCGACCTCGTCCTGCAACGGGTTCATCAGCAGATCGCGCAGCGGCTCGATCATCGAGTAGGGAATGCAGATATGCAGTTGCCCGCCGACGGCGCCCAGTTCGATGTGGAACGCGGTGGTGACCACGGCATCGTTGGGGCCGGCGATGTTGGCGAACTTGGTGTGCATCTCCGAGCGGACGTAGTCGAACTCGATCGGATGCACCGTGCGCCAGGCCTGGCCATAGCTGTTGAGCGTCAGATCGAGCATGCGGCGGATGATGCGCTGCTCGGTCTGGGTAAAGTCGCGGCCTTCCACGCGGGTGTGGAAACGGCCATCGCCGCCGAACAGGTTGTCGACGACGAGGAAGACCAGGTTGGGGTCGTACACGAACAGCGCGGTGCCCCGCAGCGGCTTCATGTGGACCAGGTTCAGGTTCGTCGGCACCGGCAGGTTGCGCACGAAGTCGCCGTACTTCTCGATCCTGACCGTACCCACCGAGATGTCGGCGCCACGGCGGATGAAGTTGAACAGCGCCGAGCGCAGCGCGCGGCCAAACCGCTCGTTGATGATCTCGAGCGTGTGCAGCCGGCCACGGACGACCCGCTCCTGCGTGGCGAGGTTATACGGGCGTACCCCGCCTTCTTCGGCAACGGGCGCGCTTGCCGTGGGCGCATCGGATTCGCCCGATACGCCTTTCAGTAGTTCGTCTACCTCGTCCTGCGAGAGGAACTTGTCGTAGGCCATCTAGTGTCCTGCCCCGTGAACGGCTAAGAGGATGAAACGGTCCATATCCGGCTTCAGCCGGCGCGCGCGGCGCGGCGGCAGGAAGGAAGAACGGCGGGCAGTTTCATAACGGTTTTGCGTGGGTTCGCGCGGCAGGGGTACGGCTTACTGCACCACGAACGATGTGAACAAGACATCCAGGATCTTCTGCGCCGGCAGGCTCGGGGCAAACGGCTGGCTGATCGCCGCCTGGATGTCCTGTGCCAGGCGGCGCTTGCCTTCCACGGTCGCCAGGTCCGCCGGCTGACGGGCCGACAGCAGCAGCAGGATGCGGCTGCGTGCCTCGGGCTGGTACTGCGCCAGGCGAGCCTGGGTTTCGCTGTCCGCCACCTTGAGCGAGAGCCCCGTGTGCAGGAAGCGGTCGCCGTCCTCGCTCTTGAGGTTCACGGTGAACGCATCCAGCGGCACGAAGATCGGGGGCGGCACCACCGGAGCCGCTGCCGCCGCCGGCTGGCGATTGCCACCGATGACGCTGCCCAGCACGAAGCCGCCAACGCCCAGGGCCACCACCAGCACGCCGCCGCCGATCAGCAACAGTCGGCCGCGCTTGCTCGGATTGCCGCCGGTCTGGGAGGGGGAAAGCGTGTTCGCCATGAGATGCCTGTGTCGGAATGCCTGCCATTCTTCCCGAATCGCAGGCAAGCAAAGGGCCGATAAAAAGGGGGAAACCCGTTCAGCTTGGCCGTTTGAGCTGGACGGGCATCGGACGCAGGAGCGCATCGGCGCGCCATTTGCGCCTGCAAGGTGGTTAACGAATACGGGGCGCGGAACTTAAGACGAACGTGCCCGACGGCGCATGGGCAAGGCATAAAAGTGATGTATAAGGCTCTGTAAAGGGCGGCTGGCGTGGGACTTCCGCGCGCCGGAATCTCCACTCCGGGTTTTGCCCGCTTGCATGGCGGCCGGTGGCTGACATGTCAAATGGATGCAGTCATTCACCCGAAATCCCTTGTCAAACAGTGCTTCATGATATTTAACTCTTATATAAGATATAAGACATTTGATCTCGGGCGGACTTCGGTCTACAATCACGCGGCACCTGGCGGTGTTGCGCCGCCAGCCCCACAGAGACAAGAGCAGTACCGTTAAAACCCTATTAACAGCAGGTTCCCATGCTTGATATCTATCGCGCCCATGTCGCCGAACGCGCCGCGCTTGGCATCCCCCCTCTGCCGCTGACCGCCAAGCAGACTGCCGAGCTGATCGAACTGATCAAGAACCCGCCGGCGGGCGAGGAAAAGACCCTGCTGGACCTGATTACCTACCGCGTGCCGGCCGGCGTGGACGACGCCGCCAAGGTCAAGGCCTCGTACCTGGCCGCCGTGGCGCTGGGCAAGGAGTCGACCTCGCTGATCTCGCGCGCCCGTGCGACCGAGCTGCTGGGCACGATGCTGGGCGGCTACAACATCTCCCCGCTGATCGAGCTGCTTGACGACGCGGAAGTCGGCACCGTGGCCGCCAATGCGCTGAAGACCACGCTGCTGATGTTCGATGCCTTCCACGACGTGAAGGAAAAGGCCGACAAGGGCAACGCCAATGCCCGCGCCGTGCTGCAAAGCTGGGCCGATGCCGAGTGGTTCACCAGCCGTCCGGAAGTGCCGCAAAGCATGACCATCACCGTGTTCAAGGTGCCGGGCGAAACCAATACCGACGATCTGTCGCCGGCCCCCGACGCCACCACCCGCCCGGACATCCCGATGCACGCGCTGGCCATGCTGAAGAACAAGCGCGAAGGCGCGGCGTTCCAGCCGGAAGAAGACGGCAAGCGCGGCCCGGTGGCGTTCATCGAATCGCTGAAGGAAAAGGGCCACCTGGTCGCCTACGTGGGCGACGTGGTCGGCACCGGCTCCAGCCGCAAGTCCGCCACCAACTCGGTGCTGTGGTTCACCGGCGAAGACATCCCCTACGTGCCGAACAAGCGCTTCGGTGGTGTGTGCCTGGGCAGCAAGATCGCCCCGATCTTCTACAACACGATGGAAGACGCCGGCGCACTGCCGATCGAGCTGGATGTGTCCCAGATGGAAATGGGCGACGTGGTGGAACTGCGTCCCTATGAAGGCAAGGCCCTGAAGAACGGTGCCGTGATCTCCGAATTCAAGGTGAAGTCGGATGTGCTGTTCGACGAAGTGCGCGCCGGTGGCCGTATTCCGCTGATCGTCGGCCGTGGCCTGACCGCCAAGGCCCGCGAGGCGCTGGGCCTGGCCCCGTCCACGCTGTTCCGCCTGCCGCTGAACCCGGTGGATACGGGCAAGGGTTACACGCTGGCCCAGAAGATGGTGGGCCGCGCGGTTGGCCTGGCCGAAGGCAAGGGCATCCGTCCGGGCACGTACTGCGAACCGAAGATGACCTCGGTGGGCTCGCAAGACACCACCGGCCCGATGACCCGCGACGAGCTGAAGGACCTGGCCTGCCTGGGCTTCTCGGCCGACCTGGTGATGCAGTCGTTCTGCCACACCGCCGCCTATCCGAAGCCCGTGGACGTGAAGACGCACCACACGCTGCCGCAATTCATCAGCACCCGTGGCGGCATCTCGCTGCGCCCGGGCGATGGCGTGATCCACTCGTGGCTGAACCGCATGCTGCTGCCCGATACTGTCGGCACCGGCGGCGACTCGCACACCCGCTTCCCGATCGGCATCAGCTTCCCGGCCGGCTCGGGCCTGGTGGCCTTTGCCGCCGCCACCGGCGTGATGCCGCTGGACATGCCGGAATCGGTGCTGGTCCGCTTCAAGGGCAAGATGCAGCCCGGCGTCACGCTGCGTGACCTGGTCAACGCCATTCCCCTGTACGCGATCAAGCAGGGCCTGCTGACCGTGGCCAAGCAAGGCAAGAAGAACATCTTCTCGGGCCGCATCTTGGAAATCGAAGGTCTGCCCGACCTGAAGGTGGAACAAGCCTTCGAACTGTCGGACGCCTCCGCCGAGCGTTCGGCCGCCGGTTGCTCGGTGCGCCTGAACAAGGAACCGATCATCGAATACATCAACAGCAACATCACGCTGCTGAAGTGGATGATCGCCGAGGGCTACCAGGACCCGCGCAGCCTGCAGCGCCGTATCAAGGCCATGGAAGCATGGCTGGCCGATCCGAAGCTGCTGGAGCCGGACGCCGACGCCGAGTACGCCGCCGTGATCGAGATCGATCTGGCCGACGTGCACGAGCCGATCGTGGCCTGCCCGAACGACCCGGACGACGTGAAGACGCTGGCCGACGTGGCGGGCGCCAAGATCGACGAAGTGTTCATCGGTTCGTGCATGACCAACATCGGTCACTTCCGCGCCGCGTCGAAGCTGCTGGAAGGCAAGCGCGACATCCCCGTGAAGCTGTGGGTCGCGCCGCCGACCAAGATGGACCAGAAGCAGCTGACCGAGGAAGGCCACTACGGCGTCTTCGGCACGGCCGGTGCGCGTACCGAAATGCCGGGCTGCTCGCTGTGCATGGGTAACCAGGCACAGGTGCGCGAAGGCGCGACGGTGATGTCGACCAGCACGCGTAACTTCCCGAACCGTCTCGGCAAGAACACCAACGTGTACCTGGGTTCCGCCGAGCTGGCCGCGATCTGCTCGCGCCTTGGCCGCATTCCGAACAAGGAAGAGTACATGTCGGACATGGGCGTGCTCAGCGCCAATGGCGACAAGATCTACAAGTACATGAACTTCGACCAGATCGAGGACTTCAAGGAAGTGGCGGATACGGTGAACGTGTAAGCGTCACCATCGCGCGTGACCTGCCATGTGGCTCTAAGCATTACTAAGAGCCAATGAACGCATTACTTTAAGCCAATGGCCACCCCCCGATTGCCCGGAAACCCGCGCCGGGCGTGGCATTGGCTCTAACTAATGCTTAGGCGGTTTGGAGCATTTTGAGAAGGGCGACCCCTAGGGTTGCCCTTTCTTATTTTTCGGCGTTTGTGCCTTATATTGCACTTTAAGACGTCGCTTCCCGACGCTCTTGCATGCCCCTGACGGCCCGCTCGCCCGTCATTCTATTGTGCTTAATCAGGCACTCGCTAGAGCCTTGTACTGAGACTCGCCGGCCGGCCGTTTGGCCCGCGTATCTCCTTTCCCGCCCCTCTCTTTCCCCCTTTTTGAGTCGCGACCCTAGCGGTCTCCTCGCTGAGCCTTTGAAGGTGCGACGTGCCTTGAGCATGTCTCCAGTTCAGGCATTACGCTGAAGGCGGCTGCAGCCGCTCCTTCATGCGCGCCTCACAGACATCGCGCACCGCAGTCAGTACGCCTACCGCAATGTCTAGCGGGGAGCTCTCGTCCGTTTTGAGCTTTGCATATTCTTCCCGGCTGGGCATGGGTTGGCGAAACTCTCCTATCGCTGGATGCAGCATCGCTGCGGCGAACCAATCGTAGTCGTAGTAAGGCCCTTTCAACTTCGCGCTCTCGGGAAGCTCGCGCAGTCGTGCGGATAGCTCGGCCGAGAAGCTTCGGACATACTCGAGGCACAGCATTTCCGCATCTTGCTCGGGCGCTTCGATTTCCACCGCTTCTCCTCGCATGCCTTTGCGTCGGATGTTTACGGCAACGTAGAACTTTCCCTCCGCCCAAAGAGCAATCAGCCTGTAGCCATCATGAACCAGGCTATTCCGCATCCGCTGCATCAAATCAGCATGTGCCACGTCCGCGATTAAGCTCCCCCAACTGAAGCCCAGTCCCGCCTCCTTTATTAAGTCCTTGTATGTCTGGACGAGGGCTATGAGAGAGGTGAGGCGATATTGGAAGACATTGCCTGGCGATTTCTCGGTCGGTTTCTGCGTGCGAATGGACTCCTTGAACGCATCGATGGACGCCTTGCTTGCTTGTATGAGTTCATCCAAGCGGAAGTGCAGTTCTTTCGACGTTGCTGCGACTTGGTGCTGGAACGCGAGGGCGTCGACGTGATGGAAGTACGTGCTCATTCGTTACGTGGGTGAAGGTAAGCGTCTGCCTAGCCTAAGAGTTGGCGCGTTGGCGCAGGTCCGGTGCTCAGGGCCCCGAAAGGAAGGCCCGACAAAGATGTGGCTTCGCGTCAAGAACGGTCCCCCTGTCGCCTGTTCTGTCCGATTCTTGACTTTTCGGGCGCATTGCGTAGGACGGTTTGTCCGAATCCTGTATGAATCTGGCCCAGAAATGTCCGAAAAGTGTAGGAAACAGGGACCCAAGGCTTCACGAGACACTTCACGGATGGCAGGGCCGAATCTCGCGACTGACTTCTAACGCGCCGGCTGTAGTTCGGGAAAAAGAATGTAGAACGCCCTGTCAAAGTCGGCCGTTCGCACCTCGTCGTTGGCGTTCGTCTTCTGGCGGTAGATACCGTAGTTGCGTGAAGCGATTGAGTCCCGAACATCGTAGCCAATATCCGACAGCCGCCCATGTATGCCTGCGGCATACCAGAAGACGCTGTAGTAGCCGAAGGCAGCGCCAAAGACCATGTCTTCCAGATGCTTGAGGTTGACGGCGCGACTCCCCACGATTCGTCCCAACCGGAGTGAAATGAGTGCACCCAGGATGAGACGAAGGTCTTCCCGACCCTCGAGCGTCTTGGGAGCGGTTGGGCATGCCGCGCGGAGGTACGGTGCTAGGACGGCATAGGCGTAGTCTTGAACGCGTCGCGTACTAAATTTCGTGGCCTCATCTGCAGCAAGCCATACTCGCTCCAGGTCGCTCGACATCGTCGCGTAACTCGCTTCAAGGCCCACCCATTCGGCGATATCCGTATCCAGCTTTGCCTCGACGCGCGGCGAGATGTATGGTCTGTTCTCAAACTGGCGGGCTCGCCTTTCCTCGTGGAATGCTGCTGCCTTCTCGCCCATCAGCTTCGCGTTAGCTTCTTTAAGGGCTGCTTCGAAGTCGAAATAGAAGGCGCGTTGGCGGCCAAAGTCGAGCGTGAGCTCCGAGAAGCCCACTAGCTTCTTATGCCAACGGTATTGGATAGAGCCGCCTTGCGCAACGGGTTCCTGCCAACGACACCAGAGATGTAACTCTCCAGCCTGGCGTGTCGTTTCGACGCTGTGGGCGTCGATTGCGAAGATGTTCCAGTTATTGTTGTAGAAAACGTCGCGCTCACTGAACCGCATCTCGCTCTCTGAGAGGGTGAACTCGCGAAATATCCAAAAGAGCAGGGCACCTTCGCCAAGGTAGAACTTCCGTCTGGCTGCTATGGTTGCGACGAACGTGGTGGAGAGTTGAGCCTCGAAGACCAGCGTCTTGCCATCCCGAGTCGCGCGCACATCAGGTTTTCGCCATTTGGACCGGTCGCGCCAGCTTTGCATACGTTCATCTTCGACAACAGAGCCGGCGTCGATATTGCGGTCCGCCCGTAGGCTCTCTGCTATCCATGATTTGACCTGCCGGTGTGCCGCGGATTCCTTCGCGCCGTTGTAACTGAGCGCCTCCCATTCGTCTTTAGACAGCACAAAGCCCGAGCGGTACGGACACTCCGCACCAGGATTTCTCGGGTGTGCAAAGTGGTAGATGCGGTCGGTGGAGCCCCGGATGCTCAATGGCTCAAGGCAATACGGGCAGGTGTAGCGTCGACGCCCATCTTCCAGCCTGACAACTTCGTCTTCTAGCCGTAGCTGGTGCTTGTGGGCGTCATCGCCGTCGAGCACGGAGTCTGCCGTGACCTGTAGATGGCTATGGTTGTCGTAGACAAGCTCGATGGTGCGCGTTGCCATGTGTCCGTATACCGGGGTGAATTGACGGATGCGTATGTCGATTTGCATCCAAGGAGGAAGCGCAAAGCCTTTTCACCTACTTAAGAACGCAACAGCAAGCCGTCCTCATTTACAAGGAGCTCGCGACGAATCTCTCCAATCTCTCGTAATAGCCACTGCAAGTTATCACTAAGATGTTCCTTCCTCGGAGCGGAGAGGAGTTGTTCCAGGTGGATTAGCAATACGTCAGTGGCGTAGTTGCGAAACATGTTGGCTACATATCTAACGTTGTGCAGATTCAGCGGGCTACTGACGACCACATTGAGCAACTCCAGGTGCGTCTCATAGAACGATGGGTCGCTTGCCGAGCGCAGGTCGTGGAGAAGGCGGTCGATATTCAGCGCGCCACTTTTGGCGAAGATGAGAAGTTGCTCAGGTGGAAGTTCGTTTATGACGTTACCAAAAACCTTTGGAATCAGAGGCATCAACGTCGAACTCGCCATCATCCGGTCAAGAAGTCTTTGGTCGAATTGTTGCAGGCTTCCGACGGCCTCCAAAATCTGGGCGGCCTTCTCATCGTCGTCGGCGAACGGCTGCAGCACCGCTTCAATCGCAACTTCGGGAACAAGTTTCAAGACCTGTGCAGAGAAATGCTTCTCCCAGTTGTCGACGAACTGCCTTGCGAACCGGACTTCAAAGGGAGCATTGCTAACCGGCGTAGCCGCTCCTAGTCGAATCCCAGTTTGCTTGCTCCATGTTAGGTAGCGTTCAAGTAGAAGTCTTCCGTGATATGCGCCCAACCTGAAGCCCGATAGATATTGTCGAACGAGCCAGGGAACGCCAACAGACTGCACTTGTGCTGCTACGAAGATAATTGTCTCGCCGACCTTTGGGCTGATGCCAAGAGATTGGGTTGTGGGGTTATAGAGGCGCCTAGACACCTCGTCGAGAATCTCGCTAGGTAGGTCTTCAAAAAATGATATCGCTTCGAGTGCCGGCAAATGTTGATGACCACCGAAGGAGTCAGGCAGCTCTGCTATTAGCTCTGGCAACACATCGTTGCCATGTCGAGCAATCAGAACTCTCCACCCTTGCTCATAGTATCCCCGCGCAATCCAATCCCGTGCCGTAACATCATCGATGTCGAGGCTGACCAGGTCTCGCAATCCGTTATGATGGGTGTGACCTTCCGCAGCAAAAGCAACCCGCTGGAATCTGCCTATCCAAGGCTCACTCATTTCCTTGACGGCCATCCCCACAAGATGCTGCGCCCGAGTTTCCATCTCTGGGAAGCAGGCTAGCAACGTGGCATAGACATTGTCGTCTCCACAAGAGAGCAATACCTTATTGAGATGCCACCAGCCGCCAGAGAGGTTCTCGCCACCATTCGGGTAGTTTTGCGCCACCCAAAGGGCGAACTCTTTATTGGCGCGTCTATCGCTGACAAATCTGAGCAACCATGCTGACTCTTCAGCCAGTGGCTTGAGATACGGCATCGTCCACTGAGGAACCCGCGTTCCGCACGCCAATGTGCAAGCGACAGCTCGTTTCGGTTCGATTCGACCAAGTCGGTACATCCTCTCAATCCACGGCAGCCAGTTTTCGTCTCCCCTTGCCGCAATCTCGTCGAGTACGGTGTCCGTTCCTTCAGCACCGAGCCAAGTTGCAAGAACTTCCTTGTGAGAAAAAAGAATGGATACGTCTATGGCTGCGCTAAACGCTGCGACATAGAGCTTGAGCTTTGATGTCTCCCGGATTACTTCGAGGGCCTTGCGTACGAAGGACGCCTTGTTTGAGCGCATCCCGGCAACGGCGGCTCGGCATCTCACCGCGAGATTAGGGTGAGTGAACATTGCGTCGAGCTTTGCAACCAGCGCGGAGTTCATAGAAGGCATGCCGAGACTCGCATCTAGCCCTATCGCGAGAACCGCATCGACGTCGGCGACGCTTGGGATATCCTCCGATTCCGCGGTCTCACCCGACTGTAGTGCAAGATTCAGGCTCTCGCGGCTGTCCAGCTGGCCGATGGCTTGCCACAGGCGTGAGCCTCGTAGAGTGCCCACGCCGGATAGCCAACTCCAGTACAAATCATGGACAGGTATGGCCAGGTTGCCTCGTCGGGTAATGGTGCCGAGACTGTGCAAGAGATGGAGTGGGTTATCGACCTTGTACGAGCCTGCGTGCTTTACCAGTGCCGCCTCTAGCTTGAGGTAAGACCTGTCCTTGCGTAGGGAAATCAGCGAAACAGCGTCGCTCAGAAGTCCACTGTACTGCTCTGGTAAGCCTTTTGATACGTGCCGGTGGAAATAGGCAATGAGCTCTCCTGGCGTCGACGCTGCACCGCCCAGCAGCAAATAAAGGGAAAGCATAAGGGGAAGCTGAAGCAATCCCATAAGCGCGTCATCGAGCCGCTTTGCATCGCCAAAGGCTTGTGCCACCGTGTGCCGAATGTCATGAGGCGCCAGTCGTTCCAGTACCCAACACTTGAACGTGGAGTCGTTCTCGTCAGCATGTCGTGCGCAGGCGATGACTTTCACATCAGAAAGAATGCGTAGCAGTTCCGTTCGTTGGGAAGGGTCTCCGACAGCATACTCAGACCATCCGTCTAGCAAGACGCAAACTCGCGGATTTCTCAATGCGCTGACTGCGCTCCCTGTCGGAAGTAGGTCCGACAGCTGATTCAGCACGTCGTTGGCGGTCTTCATGCCTCCGATGGGCAGAAGAAGCGGTATTGGTTGCGTTGACTTAACGCTGCTCGGGTCGGCGCGTTCGTCAGTCTCCGACGATTCCGTCTCCAATACTTGCCGCTCTGCTGCTTCAAGAAGGAATTCTGCCAAACGGAAGAAAGTGTGGCTCTTCCCGGCGCCGGGCGTTGCATAGACGAGGTGATGCAATTCTGAGTGGATGACGAGTTCCGAGATTCGTACTCGTCGAGGATTGCGCTTGTCTAAGCTATTGTTGTCCGTTGCCCAACGCTCAGCTTTGGACAGGGATTCCAAAGCCAACCGTACGCCGGAGGACGCCTCAGGAAACAGCGCAGTGATGGAAGGCGGCCTCCCAACGTTGCAGAGTTGACGTGCGACCTTGACCAACAGGGCTTCGTTGATTGCGAGGTTGTCGGGGCGCTCCGCCGCGACTTCCGGCCCTGCACGCATCGCTGCGTCACTGAGGTCAATGTAATGTTGCGACGGAACCGATACGGCGGTCGCGGACTGGAAGGCCGAAATGAACGCGTCCCGGTCTAACATGCGCGACCCTGACCGTAGCACCACGCGGAATAGGTGTCCCATTAGCGCATCGTACGAGTTCGACGCGGATATCGCTTCCGCACGAACAAGCAACCTGTTGGCGACCAAGAATTCTCGTCCCTCTTCTTCAAGCGCGTCCCACGAGGGTGCGCCGCAAGCGAACGTAATTCGGTTCAGTAATCGATGGCGAAAATCCTCTTCGGAACAACTAGTGAGAAATTTTCCAAGCTCGCCTTCTGTTATTCGGGTGCGAAGAGCTTCGAGCAGTTCGACAACTGAATGATTCCCATTTTTGGCGAGTGTCCAGGCCTCCAGTGCAGGAACGCCGCTCATCAAGGGAGTAAGTTTCTCCTTGCCAATGGGTGACGTACTTAGAAATGTCACAAACACTTGCTTCCCCGCATTCTCCTCTTGGAGAGAGAAGAGAGACTTCAGGGTAGTTAGTACCTCTTGCGAGTTCAGTGTGACGCTTCCCGACTCTCTAGTATCCTTGACTTGCACTGCATGAAGAGTCTTCTCGGTGTGACCGGGGCCGGCAAGCAGCTCTGCGTAGTCTTCAGCCACCTCAAGATACAACTCCCCATCGTCGGGTAGGCGCATCCAGGCTCTAAGAGAGGCATGGAGTTGATAGATATATCCGCGAAGCGACGATATCGCTTGCCTGGCTGCTTGTTCTGCATTTAGCTTCCAAGTGTTCGGCTCGGTGCCAAAACGGTCAATTTTTTGCGCGGCCATGACGAAAAAGTAAGGCAGGTACTCGATATGCTTCGGGTATGGATATCTGCAGGCGGAAGAAGTAGCTGGCATCTTGTTGGTGCCACCCCCTAGCCTAGCACTGTTTTTGGTTCTGAAAGAGTTGGTGAAAGAAACCGGACAAGGCGACGCTGCCAGGGAATTACCAAAAATTGGTTAGCATTGAGGACATATTTCCGGCTTGGATATCCTTGGCTTACGCCACCGCAATTCATCCTCGTTCGCCAGCCCTATACTCTCCCGCAGCAAGTTCAGCGCTGCGTGAGCAGGCCAGCCGGCGTGCTCACATCGTGACGATGCGGGAACTGAGAATGTACGTTTACGAGGTGTTCAAGAATCTGAAGCTTGTGGAAGACAGTGTCGAGTCAGTGGATGATTGGGTCCATCCGACAACGGGCCTGAAGCTGGAAAAAGCGGTGTACCTGGACGGCAGTGCGGTCGCTCGTCGAGGCTACCGCACACATGAATTTGTTGGGTCGGCAATCTATAGCTATGACCTTCGCCTGGAGTACTCGCTGGCGCTGGGATGCCAAGGCCGCGACTGGCACGACGTTCTTGCCAAGATGATTGGCTACGACCGCACGAAGCCTGAGGTGTACCCAGATGACAGCGCTTTCGTGGAATTGCTTGACCCGTACTACTCGGGAGCGACCTTTGGACCTAGTGTCTCCCGCAAACTGCTCGAAGATTTCGACAATTGGCAGGAGCGGGCATCGAAGGTGATGGAGGCGGTGTCTATCCGGAGCGAACCAACAGACTTGTTTGCAGCGCCTCCCGCACCGGAACTTGTCTACGATGATGCGTTCACTCTTGCCTTCTGGTGGCTGCGCAACTGCTTCGCCCACGCTGCCGAGAATGGCATTGTCCGGCTGTACAAGAAGCCTGGTTGACGTACTGCAGTGGCCTATAGGTGAGCGTGAGCCAAGCGGGGCTTGGTCATCCGGCGTCCTGCGCTCGTGCTCCGAAGTGAGCGGCTACCTCGCGAAGCGACTCCTGGTATGCGATACCAAGTGCTCACAACACAGTAGCCCGATGCGATACTGATGCGCTTGCAACGACTTGCCGGGAGTGGAAGCGCAATGGTGGATACCAACCGTGAGCTTATTGAGCAGCTTGTGCTGCGTCCAAGTGAAAATCTGAACGTTGAAATCAAGACTTGGATTTCGCCGGCGCACGCGGCGGGCCAAGCGAAAATCGTGAAAGCGGCGCTTGCATTGCGGAACCGAAATGGGGGCTTCCTCATTATCGGATTGAACGATGAGACGCTGACCCCTGACATGGAAAACGCGCCGGCCAGCGTACGAGATGACTTCCATGCGGATGTCATCCAGTCTCTCGTATCCAAGTACGCTTCGGAGCCGTTTCAGGTGGGTGTGGAGTACGTCGAGCGCGACGGCATCGAGCTTCCGGTTATCGTGATTCCGTCGGGGTTGCGGACGCCCGTCGCAGCCAAAGCTGACCTTTTTGTCGACGGGAACCCCCAAATCCGCGCAGACGAGGTGTACTTTCGGACCCTCGTTGCGAATAACTCAGTCAGCTCCACGAAGATTAAATGGAAGGACTGGCGGGACCTCATTGAAATTTGCCTCGACAATCGCGAGGCAGACATTGGCCGCTTCGTCCGTCGGCATCTCGCTGGCGTCGGCCCTACGATGCTCCAAGAATTGGTTGCAGCGCTTGGGGGCGTTTCGCCGCCGCAGCAACCATCTGACAGCGACCTAATGGAGGCAGTCCTGGATGAGGGGATGGGACGCTTTGAGGCCGTCGTCAAAGAGCGTGGCTTAGCGTTACCACCCCATGGTTCATGGGAGGTTGCACTAATAATCGATGGCGAGTTCACGCCTCTTCCGCTAGACCAGTTTGCATGGCAGTTGAATGCGAGCAATCCCGACTACACTGGTTGGCCAGTGTGGCTGGACAGCCGACAGTTCTCCGACGAATCCGCTCGTCCCTATGTTCACAACGGCGGATGGGAATCGCTCATCGTGACGATAAATTCGGAGTACTTCAACCATATTGACTTTATGCGGCAGGCCCCCATCGGTCGGTTTTACAGCTATAGGGCGCTCGAGGACGACATTACATCTGGCAAGAACGCCCCTAAGCCGATGAAGTTCCTGGACGCCATTCTTCCTGTACTCAGGGTGACCGAGGCAATCGCTGTCGGTTTGGCCTTTGCGAAGGCGTTGCAGGTCAACGAGGAGGCTACCCTCAAATTTGCTTTCCGCTGGAGCGGTCTCAATAATCGTGAGCTAACCTCTTGGGCAGACCCGATGCGGTATGTTTCATCGCGCAAGACGAGGCAAGACGTCGTCGTGTCGATGGTATCGGTACCCGCAGACACGCCGGTGTCTGCGCTTAGCCAGCACGTAAAGACGGCCGTTCAGCCGTTATACGAAGTCTTCAGCGGATTCATGCTGCCCGATTCAGTGCTTGAGGACCTGACGCAAAAGCTTATTGAACGGCGGCTGTAAGTCAGTGCTGGTGGGGGTGTGCAACGCGTAATCGGCGTCGGGCGGAATGAGTCAATATGGCGTACGCCATCGCAGCCCGTCACTCCTGGTTGCCCTGGACAACGTGCTTGAGCACAGGAGCGTTCACCCGACGGCTAAGGTCACGACCACCGAAGAACCTCGCCCGCGATGAACTGCGCGGTGGTGTGCACCGCGAGGACATTGTCCGGGCAGCTGCTATTGCTCAACCGACGCCCACTCCCACACATCACGCGCCAGGGGCCCCGCGGCATCGTGCATGGAAACCACAAAGCCTTGCTTCTCCAAACTCCAGCTCTGCTCGCCGAGAATGTTCTCGATGCGCTCCAATTCCGACGGTGGCATCGAACCGTCCGCAGGAACCATCACGAAGAGCCCGATTTGCCGGTCTTCGAGTTCCCTAATGCGCGAGTATGTTGCCAGGTCTCTGGACGCGCGGAGGAAGTTCAGCTCGACACTGGTTGGAGTCTTGTAGATTGCTGAGATAACACTACCAACCTTACCCGCTGGTTCCAGATTGAACTCGAGCATATGTGACTGCCCTGATGTCCTGTCGACCACCGCCCTTTGTGGGTAGACACTCAAGCGTTCGAAAGACAATCCCGCAATACGTTTCAGCTCGTCATCCACAAGCCTCCGAACCGCAGCATTATCTAGGGTGACAAAATCACGCGTCTTTCGTTCTTCCCTTGGAATAAACGGAACGACGTCTACAAAGAGACGGCTTAGTACGGCATCCACTGACCTGCCAGAGGTTGGCCACAGGTCGCCCAACATCACCATCCCGGTGTCAAACTGCGTATCAGCGAGAGCAATCTTCGACTTCTGTGCTCGCAGCAGCCCGTGCTCAGCAGCCTCAATGAGCGTGCGAATCTCGGCCGCATCATCTCGACCGTAGAGGCAATCAAACTTGCTCACATCCTCGAGCAAGCGAAAGATGAAGTTGCCATCCTGGTCCGCCACTGCGACGCCTACTGTGTACCGCTGCCTGGCAAAGGCGTCGGGCTGCAGTTCAATCGTTGCCCAAGTGCCCTCAAATTCGGCCCTCGGCACAGCGGTAGCATGCTTTCGCAGATGAGCGTAGGGGTCGTCCCCAGCGGATAAGAACATGCTCTTCATACGATGTGTCCAAGTTCGTTGGCAAGCCAATCTGACTGAGCACGCTGCCCCAAGAACTGCAGGATGTCCGTTGCGCGTGCTGTACCTTCCGCCGCATCGGCATACATCGCGGTGATGAACTGCTGCAGCGATGGCGTCACTTTCAGGAATGCTTGCTCGTGCTGTTGAGAAGCCACGACCATCGCAGCCTCGAACTTAGTATAGCCAGCGCTCTTGAGCATCTCGCGTGCTTGTGCGCGAAGACTGTTGGGCGCGCACGTAATTCCGCCGGCTACCCAGACCAACGTGTATAGAATGAATTCGTTGTCGATGGGTACGAAGTCACCAGCGCTGTTACGTAGAAAATTTCCGGTGTGCCGGTCTTGATTTTCTACCCAGGCATCAAATGCGGCAATCCGTGCGACGTCCTGGTGGCGAAAGGCGCGCGCAGCTCGGAAGGCGGCAAGCCAATTCCACCGACTGGTGATGTGCTTGCCGGGTACAGCGGACGAGCAAAAGGCCAGCACATGCTCGTAGTGCATCCAGTGCTGGTCTAGCGGCATGCATTGCCGTAGTTTCTGGACTGGAAGTAGGATTAGTGCGGCAAACTTGGGGCGTGGCAGCTCGAGTGCGTCAGCGACCAGCCAGGCGAGCCCCTCAGTGAACGCCATGGGGTTACCCTGAGGAGCCGCCTTCACGAAGCACTTGTGCTCTTGCCCTGTATGGTCAACGATAAGCGCTTGGTGGATGGTGTGGTTTTGCCCCCGATTTGAAGGCGCGCTACGAAACTCTCGCCAAGCCGAATCCGGCAAGATTGGAATCATCGGGTCTCCTTCGCCCTTTGCCCTTGGTCACGCGCGATGATATACCGTCAAATACTCTGTTGGCTGCCCCACTAAAGTGGTCTCAAGTCTCCGGATTATCGTGTGGGAATGGCTCCGTAATCGTCGCGGTGACCTCGCCGGGGTTCTACGCGTCGGGGTCAGGTCGCAATATCGGCCACGGCTTCCCGGAGGCTAAATCTGGATGCCGTGTCTCATTTTCTGGAACGCCAAGCTGGTCACGCACTGAATCAATATGCCGCAGCCATCTAGCGGCAGAATCCGCCGGTCCGCCATCCCCTGTCATTGCAAGCAGCCGCCTTCGTATGCTGGTTGCAGCGACTGGGAGCACGTCAAAAGCACCTTTCCACGTATCCGACGGGACCTGCTTCGAAACAAGACTATTCACCATGCGCCACGTTACAGCTGGAGGTGCTCCCGTTTTATCTAGCGCGAGAAGTATCATGAGCCCCTCTTCATCCGGCGCCTCGACGACGCATTGGACCAAGAGCGCGTGTCCTTGTGTCGGTGGGTGAGCCTGCAATGCCTGATACGCCATCGCACGAAGCTCAGGATGCTTGCGCAGTAGGCTGGCAAGCTCTCGACCCATCTGCCATGCGTCGACGCCCACGCCGTTGAACGTCCCGGCGATGACGAGCTCCATGAGTGGATGTGCTGAGGAAAGCGTACCCATTTGAACTGCCGCCTGACGCCACTCAGTTTTGGCATAGAAGCGAGGGTCATCCTCCGCAAGTGCGAAAAGAAGCTGTTCGGCCTCGTTGGACGGGGAATCAACCAATAGCGACACCAAGTCCTTCAGGAGCCGGGGTTCGCGTTGTGCAGCGGGCATACGTCTAATGACGTCAAGTGCCTCCATGGGGCGGCTACCAAAGGGCACTAACGCAAGCCATTCTCGCAGCTCGTATCCGTCGCTTTGGGTGAGTATCCATGGGTCTCGTTCGGCCGCTACAAAGGTCTCTGTAATGCCTTCGAGGATGAGCTTGATGTCGACGATTTTTCCCGACTGAATCAACTGAGCAAACAAAGAGCGCCGCGCTCGTAGTGAAGCCGTCGCGATGAGTTCGACAATGACGTCGTCACGCTGACCATGCGGCAACCCACAAGCAATAATGCCCAACGCGACTGCAACATTGTTTTGTTTACTGGTCGCCCCGTTTTCTAGGCGCGGCGTAATTGCGGCGAAAATTGCATCGGCTGCATCCGAACTTGCGTCCGGTTCGGCGAGATGGGCGGTGCGCTTTTCCTTCACTCGTGAGAAGTCGCGTCCGAAGCGGAGCCGTTTACTTGCTACGGGTTCGTTGGCGTCTGTCCAATGTATCCCCAAGACACGCGCCGCCGATTCGGCGAAGTCGTCATCCCGCAGATACTCCTTCATGAGTGCGTCAGCCTCTGGCGCTTTGATGGCTGAGAACGCCCATTGATACTCGCCGGTTAGAGGATTTCTGGCCTCATGTGTTGCCTCACATGGCCTCCATTGGTTCGCCTGGGCCTCTGCACGGAAGGCTCTGAGGCGCTCCAAATTGTTGTCTAGCATCCGTTTCAGCGTGGGCAGAAGGTCTGCAGAAGGGGCTCGACTCGCCAATACAGCGACATTGGCTATCTCCAAGCGAGGCGCGTTGTCGGCGAGCAGTCGCGTTGCCCAGTCCACAACGAATGTTTGGATGATGGCGGCCGCCGTAGGGTCCGGTATGCTCGCCACGCCATCGTGGTCCTGAGTTCGGTGTGCGATAAGCTCAGCAAATTTTGACAGCTCCCCGTTTGTGGCATGGGCGGACCTCTCGCGTATGGCTTCCAGCAAGCTTCCCAACGGCACATTCAAAAGGCGCATTTCCAGCTGTTGGCTTCTCGCGCGTGCGGCTTCATCTGCTGGTTGCCCTGAGATTTCCAGCTTGCTGGATTCCAGGAAGGCATCCAACACGTGCGCAGTGGCCATTGGTCCTAGCGCGCAGGCCGCGGCTTTTGCTCGGTAGTCATCGCTCTTGTCTGATAAGACAATATCTCTGAGGTTCTCGTCTTCCACCACTATGTTCGCTTCGCTCAGGATATCCCGGGCGTTGTAGAACAGAGTGCTGCCGGCCAGCACACGCGACAAAGTGCCGGCGACTACGGCCTTTGGGTACTTGAGGTGCGCCTCATATATGAGACGCTCCTCGACATCGAGCTGTTGGCCAAGTTCCATACTTTCTATGATGCCGGCCACGTCAGTACTTCTGTCCGCGCCGTCAGTCTCCGCCAGGATTGCTGCTAGCCGCTCCGTGATGGATTCACCTTGTGCAGCCTTTCGGGCAACCGCTGCGTCAATCTTCTTCCTCACGACGCGGTCCGAGATTTCTTCCCTGATAGATTTCATGGCTACCAGGTCGAATGTTGCTTCGCCCGCAGTCTCCAGTACTGTTGCGACATGACGGTCGGCTCGGCGAAAGGCAAAGGACTCTGCGACGGACGCCTGCACTTTCGGGACCGGCTCGTCCTTGGCAATGGCACTTACAAGGTCCATACCATCGACGTCGCCATACATCGCGATTTCTGTCAGCAGGATTTCTCGGATGCCGTCCGGCAGGGCGCGAATTTTCGCTTCGGCATCGTCCCCAAGAATTGATATGCGGAAGCGGGCGCAGTTGCGAAGGGTGCTAAAGCTTATCTGGTCGTCCTCATGAGTGATGAGCGGCCAAATGATGGTTGAGAACTCCGGCCTGCCAGATGTCATCATGAATCGTACGGCGCGGTCGACCTTGCCAGGTGCATGCCAGCGAGAGACGCAGTCTTGGATGACGCCGCTGACCTCTGCCCAAACCTCGTCCGTAGTTCGGAAAATCATTTCTGCCGCGAGAAGAGGGTCGACCTCCAAGGCAGCCAGAATTGCTCGCGCACAGGCGTTCTTCGCGTCTTGGTCGCCGAGCGCGAGCCGCTCGATAGCGAAGAAGATGGACTCTTCCCACGCTGGTATATCGAGAATCTGCTTCTTTAGTGCTTCCGTCGCTTCCCCATCCGCAGCGCTGGCGAAAAGGTGACGCTCGACTTCGTGAGAGGCGTACCACTCTTGAAACTGCTGGTGCTGGAAGGAGTATCCCGCGGCGTCGCCCAGTCGCATGAGGACATGATGGCTAACCAAGACATTTAGCAATTCTCCTGGCTGCGGCTTGTTGGAAATCTGACCATCGCCGGCCAGGTGGTCGGATGTCTGTGAGACGGCGCGTCGAGCGCTATCGTCGCTGAAAGCCGTGCTGGCATTGCGCGTGGCGACAACGGCCAGGTCGTCTAGATACTGCCCTTGGAACCCTTGCGCAACAGCCAGAAGAGCTTCGGCATTAGCATGGTTGTGTTCATGTGTTGCGACGAAACCTCGCAGGATTTCCTCTTTGGTCGTCGGAAAATCACTGCCTGGTGGCTGCGATAGAAGTGCTGTGAGATACAGCGGATTAGTGACGAGTTCACGTACTCCTGGTGTTCGCCAAGCATGGTCGACGATTCTCTTGCCGTCCTCGCCCAGGAGCGCAACGCCTATCGCCATCTGCTGGTCTTCACTGAGCGGCAAGAGTTCGACCTTGAGGCCGGAGAAGGGTAACTCCAGTCCTTGTTTACGCGTTGCGATGAAAAAGCCGAGATTGGGTAGCTCAGCCTTCAGCGTGGTGAGCTGCACGCGTGCCCGATTTCGCGAGGTCGGGTCTAGCTCATTCCATCCGTCGAGTAACAACGCGACACCCGGCTCTCTAGCGACGCGCCGGAAATCGTCTTCAGAGATTTCTCGGTAGGCGGGCCTCGAGAGGATAGATGCAAGGATGGTTGAGTTTTCCGTTGCCCAATCGCCTAATGGTACGAAGAGAGGCGTGCTTTGCGCGTTGGCCAGCATATGCTCGGCAACTTGGAACAGGCTCGTCGTCTTTCCCATTCCGGGAGGCGCCATGAGTATCAGGTCGTCTAGCTCTGTTACTGCGTTAGACAGCCCCTTCGTCGTCACAGGCTCATCGAGTCCTTCGACCCTCACAGTCAGTTCGATAGACGATGCCGGCCATTTCGCGGTCTTCCTAAAGACATCGAGGTCCGCATGCGCGGCCGTCTGGAGTTGCCTTTCAAGTTCGGACGTCTCGCGTCGGTGGCCGCCTTGGCTTCCCCTGACCTGCAGCACTTCGAGCATGGATTCACGCTCGGCTTCCTGTTTCCATAGACGGAGTTGCGCGACGGTGAACTGGGAGTCGGTCGAATCGATGGCCTTGCCGTGGTCACGGCACATCCACATGCCATTTCTGAACGACGAGCGCTCCTCGGGGGACATCGTCGCGTCGTAGCGGGGCCCGTTTGGAGCAGCGGCGCAAATGTGTGCGGCTGTGCCGATATTGATGACATCTGTTCCGTCAGATGTGGCGCCAACAGTCGCCTTTCTACATCCCGGATATGAGCAGCGCCACCCGGCAAGCTTTCCAATCTTCGTTACTGTCGCGGACGGAAAATCGTCACGGTTTTTTCTAGCCACAGATAGCTACTCCGATTGGTCGGCCCAGGGGCTCCACAAGTTGCGCATGGAAGGGCAATACACGCGGGAAGATGGGTCGAATTTTAGCCCGCGCGACCTCGTCGGCAGTGGGTGCTCCTCTTGGTCTGCCGGCTTGGATGCCCTGCTTTAGTGGGGACGCAAGGGACGTTCTACTACGACCATTCGATACGGCCCAGTCGATGCTGGGTCGGCGCGCCTTTTGTCCATTTGATATGTTACATATTCACCACATTTTGTCGGGCAACGGAGGCTTGCGCAGGACAAGGTCAGGACGTTAAACTTCGCCTTATGTGCTCGACTTGTCGGGTGCTAGGGCCCATTGCGACCTTGGTTTTGAGCGACCTCAAACGCAAGCTTTACGTTTTACCCAGTGAATCCGTTGCCGACGGCATCGTTGACATCACGCTTCTATTTGTTGGCCAGTACAGGTCTTTTTTGTCATGTGCGACGGCCGGCTTAAGCGCTCAACCGGCATGCACGTTTTTGACTAAAAGAGGCTCGACATGCGCCAAAACGATATCGATTACACCAAGCAGGCCGCCCATTTCTTGAGGGATGCCGTAAAACCCCTACGCATCGAAATTGGGTCAAGTCACGCCCACATGCTCGTTGCCGCCGCGTTACGCTATGGCTCGCGCAGGGCGATGCTTGACGACCCGAACGGCCCGTACGTGTACGACCAATGGCTGAGCGGCCAGGCCGATTGCGTGGATGGCATTCGCGATGCCATTTCAAAAATGAGGGACGCTTCGCTGTCTCCGGACCAAGCTCCGATGATTGCGCAGCTGATTCAGGACGGCCTGACACCTGCGTGCATGGAGTGCGGGACCATCGACTCTCGGAACATGCCCATTGGTGCGGTCAGACAGGGCGACGAGGCTGAATGGGTCTGCATAAAGTGCGCGTCTGACCGCGACAACTACGGGCACTGCCGCTGCTGCGGGGAGGAGGTTCTCTACGAAGCAGACCAATTGGACGAAAACGGTCTATGCGAAGAGCACGAGGGTGAGTTCGACCTCGACCCGGAAGAAGAGGAAGACTGGGAAAGCTACATCGAGAACATCCAGAAGGACGATTAACTTCCTAACGACAATGGGCTCCGCATCGGAGCCCATTTTGTTTGTTGCGGCTAGCTTTTCGGTGCCTTTCCGAGCTTGGAGAAGGTCTTACCCGCTTCCTTCAGTTCCTCATCCCGGGCTTTCTTCAGGTCTTTCATCTGGCTAATCATGCCTGGGCAGTCTGCGCGATTGATAGCCACGACGTCGCGCGCAACGGATACCTTGGCAATCTTCTGTTCCGAACCTGCCGGATACAGCGCCTTCACGTAGCGTTTGGAGTGCCGCACAAAGTCGTCTCCGAACGACTTGTCGCCGCAATGATAGGCGGCTGCACGGGCAAACGCTTCGAACGAAATGTCGTCAAGTTTGTTGTGTGCATCTTGGGCAGTCATCGAGTGTGCGGGGAAAGCACTGCCGAGAAGTAGCGCTACCGATGTCGTAGCGGTCAAGAGCAATCTGCGCGTCATGGATTCCTTGTGCGAGGCTGTAAATTCGAGGATGGCGCTTTTTTTGCGCACCGCCCTTACGATGGAATTGCGCCATAGCAAGGGCTGGTCCAGAAGATATCGGCAACCCAACACGGGAGCAAAACCCCTCTAGAGTTGGAGAGACACCTCATCAAGGTGAGGCGCTAGAAAAGCGCTGCCGATAGTCAGACGGGGAGACGTGCAGATGGCGGATGAAGCTTCGCCTCAGTATTTCCTCGGAAGAAAATCCACACTCCTTGGATACCGCCTTGATGGAGAGGCGGCCGGACTCGATGAGTCGGCACGCGTGTTCAAGACGGATTCTCTCCAGCGCGTGAGCAGGCGTAGTGCCAGTTTGTCTGCGAAAGAACCTCGCGAACGTCCGAGACGTCATGCCGAGATGTTCAGCCATTTGCTCAACGGTGAAGGCCCGGCGTAGGTTTTTTCTCATCCAGCCGTTGAGTTCTTCAATGCGCGGGTCTTCTGCCGTTTGCTCCAGTAGCGCACTGCTGAACTGGGACTGGCCTCCGGGGCGCTTGTAGCAAACCACGAGCTTCTTGGCGACTGCCATTGCAATATCGCGCGCCATGTCGGCTTCTACCATGCCAAGCGCCATATCAATGCCGGCAGTAACCCCGGCGGACGTCCAGTAGGCGCCCTCACGAGCGTAGACGGCATCTGGTTGCACGTCTATCGCGGGAAACTGTGACGCCAATTGCTCGCACGCAGCCCAATGGGTCACCGCGCGTCTGCCGTCAAGAAGCCCTGATTGAGCGAGCACAAACGCTCCTGTACAGACAGATGCCATTCGTGCGACACGCGGCGCTGCGCCTCTAATCCACGCAATAAGGTTGTCCTGACGGCAATGTCTGCCGTCCGCGAATACACCTGGTCCCCCAGGGACGATAACTGTGTCGACTCCGCGCGCTGGGCGCCGAGGTAGCTGCTGAGCGTTGATAGCGACTCCGCTCGAGCTTTTGACGGAGCCGGCGCGTAGGCTATAGACGCCTGTCTCGTACCGACTGGCGTGCCCGGCAATTTGCAACTCGTCATTCGCCGTCGCGAAGACCTGAAGAGGTCCGCTGACGTCAAGCAACTGGAACTGCTCAAAAACGACAAACCATACCTGGTGAGTGCGCTTTCCTCGGTCGGGCGAAGAGCTTCGCATATGTGTGTTGGCTGAAATAGTGGGGTCATTGTCCTGAACGACACATTGGCCAATCCTACACTAGGCCTGCGTAACGAACATTCATAGGAGGAGAGACAGTGAACATCGGCATGCTTGTATTCCCAGACATCACCGCCATCGACTATGTCGCTCCGGCGGACCTACTCGCGCGTATTCCCCAGTCCGAGTTGAAGCTTGTTTGGAAGCACACGGAGCAACTCCGTACTGAGCTCGGCTGGGAATTCCGCGCCACGCATGACTTCGCCACTTGTGGTCAGCTCGACATGCTGGTTGTCCCCGGAGGGCCGGGAATCGGGCCGCTCTTACAGGATGAGGAGGTGCTTCGATTCCTGTCTGAGCAGGCTCAGGCTGCGCAGTGGATTGTGGGAATCTGCACGGGCCCGCTGGTATTGGGTGCCGCGGGGTTGCTGCAAGGATACGAAGCTACTTGTCATTGGGCGTCCCACGACTTGCTTCCCGCGACGGGAGCCATTGCCGTAGACAAGCGAGTGGTCGTTGACCGCAACCGAGTGACTGGGGCAGGTATGACGTCCGGGATTGATTGCGCTCTGAAGGTGATTGAGTTGGCTGGCGGCGAAGATTTGGCCAAAGGTGTTCAGCTGTTTGCAGAGTATGACCCGCAGCCGCCTTTCGACACGGGAACGCCACGCAAGGCCTCGCCGGACCTGGTTCAAGCAATGCGAGACAAGGTCGCTCCAATTGTCGAAGAACGGCGTAAGGTTTTAGCTGAGCGGCAAGGACGTTCCGAGGGGAGGCTGTCATGAACGCATCCCGCCGCAAAGCGCTCAAATTTCTCGCTTCCGCATCGCTTGCTTCCTTGGCGGTGTCGAGCCCCTTTCGCGCAACTGCAGAAGACTCTCGCAAGCCTATCCGTTTGCTGGTTGGCTATCCGCCAGGTGGTCCTGCTGACATTGTCGCGCGGATAATGGCCGAGCGACTTTCATCAGTGATGGGAGGACCCGTCGTGGTCGATAATCGTCCCGGAGCTGGGGGACAGATTGCGGCTCAGGCGTTGAAGTCCGCTGTGCCGGACGGTGCCACACTTTTCTTGAGCAACACGCACACCATTGTGACAGTGCCACTAACGGTGGCGTCGCCTGGCTTTGCGCCAAGTACCGACTTCCGGCCGATTGGCACGGTAGCAAACTTTGAGCTGGCACTTGCGGTTCACAAGAGAACGGGCGTGAAGAAGTTGAGCGAACTTAAGGCCTGGTTGGCTGCCCATTCCGATGAGGCCAATATCGGCGTTCCCGCGCCAACGAGCGCCCCTGAGTTCATTGCAGGCAAACTTGCTCGCGCTTTTCGCACAAAGACAGTCCCTGTTCCTTACCGAGGAGCTGCGCCGATGGTGCAAGATTTTCTGGCTGGCCAAGTCGCGGCGGCTGTTTCCGGGGTGTCAGACTTTCTACCGTACCTGGAAAGCGGCGCACTACGCATTCTCGCTGTGACCCGAGAAACGCCGATTCTGGCAGGGGTTCCATCCTTCGAGCAGGCTGGATACAAGGGGCTTGATGCTACCGACGTTCTTGGTGTCTATGCACCGGTCGGGATGTCTGACGCCGTCGTTACGCAGTACAACGCCGCCATCCGACAAGTCCTTTCGATGCCTGACGTTGCAGCAAAGTTGCGAGGTTACGCCATGACAGCGGCACCGAGTTCCCCGGCGGAGCATGTTCAACGGCTTGCCGAGGTTTCTCGGACCCTCACGAACCTCATGAAAGACGGCTCTTACACAACCCAGTAGCAGTGCGATAACATCTCCCTCATATCGGGGGACATATTCGAGTCCGCGGAAAAATTGACCTGCGGACTTATTTCGCGCAAAAACAGTTGTACATCTGAGTAGCGCCAAGGAGACGTAACGGATTTTCTGAAGCGTCCCCGTTGGGTTGGACTGTGCGATGTGCCCCTTATTTCAGACGCAAAGAAAGGAGCGCGATGTCCGACAGTCTGCTCGTCAGAGCTAGCCGAGACGGCGACCAGTTTCACTATTTGTGGGCAGCCCGTCGAGCGCTTTCGTTGCTCAATCCGCTATCCGGCTTGGTGGCCATCACCATCGAAGGTGCTTCGACGGACGAGACGGGCACCAGTGCGCCGGTGGAGACTGGGGAAGAGCTTATTGATATCGCCGAATACTATGGCGACACCGATATGAGCAAGGCATCCCTGGTGCGGTACATGCAACTCAAGCATTCGACTCTGCACGCTGAGGATGAGTGGAAGCCTAGCGGTATCGAGAAGACAATTTCGGGCTTTGCTAAGCGTTATGGCCAGCTCCAGACGGTACTGGGTGCGGAGAATGTCGGGGGAAAGCTGGAGTTTTGGTTTGTCACCAACAGGCCCATTCATGCTGATTTCGCCGCAGCGGTCAAAGACGTTGCAAGCAGTGGGACGACTTCCGACACCACCAATCTCGAAAAGCTGGAGAAGTACACGGGCCTGCGAGAAGACAAACTCGCGGAGTTCTGCCGTCTGCTACGACTGGAGGGTCTGGAAGACAATTACTGGACCCAGCGCAACATCCTCTCTCAGGACTTGAACGTCTATCTCCCGCAGCTTGATGCGGATGCGCCTATACGGCTAAAGGAGCTCATTACCCGCAAGGCTCTCTCGGAGAGTGCGAACGAGCCAAGCGTCACCAAAATTGATGTGTTGCGTGCTCTTCAGACCGATGAGCCAAGCTTGTTTCCTGCTCGTTGTCTCATTGAGTCGGTGCCGGATGCGGTCACGCGAGCCCAAGAACACGGTTTGGTGAAGGCTATCGTCGCGGCAGGTGCGATTCCCGTTGTCATCAGTGCTGATGGTGGCGTAGGCAAGTCGGTATTCTCAACACAGATTGCGCGAGGATTGCCGGAAGGCTCGGTGGCGATTCTATATGACTGCTTTGGGAATGGTGAATATCGCAGCCTTTCCGGATACCGACATCGACACCGCACGGCTCTCGTGCAAATGGCGAATGAGTTGGCCGGCAAGGGCTTATGCCATCCACTCATCCCCAGTCCCCAAGCAGACACGACGAGTTACGCGTGCGCTTTTCTCCATCGCCTGCGGCAAGCAGTTCGTATCGTCCGCGCCGACCATGCGGACGCGCTGGTATGCATCATCGTCGACGCGGCCGACAACGCGCAAATGGCCGCGGAAGAGGCCGGCGAGGCAAGGTCGTTTATCCGCGACCTGCTGCGGGAGACGCTACCTGACGGAGTGCGATTGGTAGCGCTATGCCGCCCGTATCGCGAAGCTATGCTCGACCCCCCACCTCACGCCTTGAGGTTCGCGCTTGAAGCATTCAGCCAAGACGAGACGGCTGCCCATTTGCGGAAACACTTTCCGTCTGCAACAGACCAAGATGTAAGTGAATTTCATCGGCTGAGTTCACACAATCCTCGGGTACAAGCACTAGCGTTGTCACACGGGGGAACACTTCCTGACATTTTGCGATTGTTGGGGCCGAATCCCTCGACGGTGGAGAGCACAATTGGGGAGATTCTCGAGCAGGCTGTTCAAAAGCTACGGGACGAAGCCGGCGTGACGGCGCGTGAGCAGGTCGACATGATATGTGCGGGCCTTGCGGCCCTTCGGCCGCGGGTACCGATTTCGATTCTGGCATCTATGTCGGGAGTAGATGCTGCGGCAATCAAGAGCTTTGCCCTGGACCTAGGTAGGCCTCTGGTAGTTGCTGGCGAATCGGTTCAGTTCTTCGATGAGCCCGCGGAATCCTGGTTTCGAATGAGATTCAGGCCGAGTGCGGCGACGCTGGAGGCCTTCCTGGAAAAGCTGAAGCCTTTAGCTTCGGAAAGCGCCTATGCGGCTTCCGTGTTACCCGCCCTGATGCTTGAGGCCGGCCAATTTGCGGAATTGGTACGGCTGGCGCTCGACTCGGAAGCGCTGCCAGACGCAAATCTACTCGAGCGGCGGGATATAGAACTCCAGCGGCTACAGTTTGCACTGAAGGCGGGGCTACGAAACCGCGATTACGTCGCGGCGGCAAAGCTTGCGATGAAGGGAGGCGGAGAAAAGGCGGGCGACGTTAGGCAGCGCGAACTGCTGCAGTCAAATATCGACCTGGCAGGAAGCATGCTAGATGTCGATGCTGTACAAGAGCTCGTGACCCGGAGGGCGTTCGAAGCGGACTGGAAAGGGTCGCATCACGCGTATGAAGCGGCGTTGTTGTCTGCCCACGCAGAGTTGATTGGCGAAGCCGGAAGCCGCCTCCGGATGGCGAATGAGTGGTTAAAAAACTGGAACTCACTCCCAAGAAACGAGCGCGAGAATGAGTCCGTAACAAACGAAGACCGTGCCGTTCTCGCTCTGGCCAATCTGAATATTCACGGTCCACAGGCGGCGTCGGACTTCCTGGGTCGATGGCGTCCGCGCAGCTACGCTTATGAGGCAGGACGGATTCTGGCAAAGCGGCTGCTCGACCACGGTCGTTGCGCTGATGTGGACGCCTTGGGGAATGCAGCTTCGAACAATCTCGGCCTGCTCCTGGCCATCGTTCAGGAATCCAGAGCGCTGCATCTGCTTCCGCCAGTAGATATCTCGAGATGCGCGCTGGAGGGCGTAAAAAGCCATCTTGAAAAGACGCCGGACGAACGAGAGCTCAATATAGAGCTATTGGCTGTCGTTGCGGTCGTAGAGGCAGCGCATCTTCAGAAACTATGTGAAGCTGAAGAGGCAGCGAAGATTTTGGATGTCTCCCTTCCCAGCGTGGCCCCGCGGATAGTATTGTCGCCACACGCGTCTGAGCGCTTCGACTACACGCGGGCATATGCTTTGAGAGCAGCGTTGCGCGGTGAAAGCGTCACGCTAAAGGATGTTGCCCCGGAAGAACTACGAAAAGAAATCGAGAAGCAGAAGTCGCATGGAGCAAGCGGTGAGCTGCGGGAGTTTGAAGCTAGCATCGGAGCGGTGTTACCGTGGGCGAACGTTTGGGCAGCAGTGGTGTGTGGTCGACTGCAAGCGCATCAGATAGCCTCAGCAATCGCCGAAGCGCGCAACGCCTCGCACAGGGCGGAGAGCGCAACATATCGAGAACGGTCTCTGATTGCTGACGAGGTTGCTAGCCTTTGGATTGATGTTTTGATGGAAAGTGGTACCGCGACAACGGACACTGTACGCGAGCTTGTAGCATGGTCGCACAATCTCAATCGCCCGCTATATACCCCCACGCTGAATCGGCTTGCAAGGCTTTGCGCGAAGACCGATGGCATTGAAGAATTTGCCTTCGAATTTGCGCAGACGTCAATTGATTTAGTGCGCAGGGACCGGTCGGACGCGGGAAGCGAGGCGGACGGGTACGTGAGCGTTGCGCGGTCTTTGCTAGCGTTGAGCCATGCAGATGCTGCCTTGTACTTTGACAAGGCAATAGAAGTGGCAAACAAAATCGGCGAAGAGAACGTTGCTCGGTGGCACGCGATTCTCGCGCTTGCCGAGCATGCTGCCCAGACGGAGAAGGCGTCTCCGGAGATGACCTACCGTTTCGCACGATGCGCCGAACTGACGTGGCGTTATGTCCTCAGAGATAAGCATTTTCCCTGGGAGGCCACGGTGGAAGTGCTGACGAAGCTCGACCCGCAATCGTCATTCGCGATTATAAGTCGATGGCGGGACCGAGCATTCGGCAACCCCGCTCGCGTTTTGGCTGTGGCTGTAGAGTCCCTGGCAGCAAGCGGAAGACTGTTACCGGGAGATGCGCTTGCCATGATTCCTTTCGACGCGAGTTGGGACGAGGATGCACTCTTAGCATCGGCCCTGCCTCGGTTCGGAAGCGATGCGGAACGTATTGCCGGATTGAGTCTTGTTTATAGGTACCTCTGTCTGGGTTCCCACGGTGCGTCCAAATGGCAACGTGTTAGGGATACCGCGGCTACTGTCGGAGTGTCATTGCCGGGGATTGAGCAGCGGATTGCTGAAGCCACCGCTCGTGAAACGTCGAAACAGAACCGCGTTCCTGGCCCAGCAGTGCCGGGTTCATCGGAAGAGGTATCCGGACATGACTGGGAGGCTGTTTTCGCTGGACTTGATGTGGCGTCTGCCGCGGAGCTTACGGTCGCGTACCAACGATTCCGCGAGGGTGAACCACCATTTCGGTCGACTGAGTTCTTTCGCGCGGCTTTCGCGCGAGTGAAGTTTGGCCGGGAGGTTGAATTTGTTCAGGCGGTGGAACGATGCGACTGGTTTGACCTGTTTGAGCTTCGTGACTTCCTTTCAGAATGGCCATCGCGATGGATACCGCGAGAGGTTATTCGCGCGGCGCTCGCGTCAATGGTTGCGAGGATGTGCAAAAAGTTCTGTTTGCGAATCGAGCGAAATCGCTACTACGAGGTCATGCCATTTCAGTTAGCCAGCGAACGTTCCGGGCTAGGTATCCAGGAGATGGTGGATGCCGTATTTCAGGGGCTTGCTGAACTGCCGGACGCTCTCGAAGGTGACCGGCTATTCAGCCTCGTCGCTCTGTTGGCACCGAAGATGACGGGGCCCGAGTCTGTTGCTGTCCTATCATATGCAATAGCGTTTCTGGAGATTCATCTTGAGTCGGAGGATGGTGATGGGGCATGGTCATATGATTTGGAAGCCCCTGACGATATCCATAAGGCCGTGGCCGGGTACATTTGGGCGGGACTCGCATCGCCGGTGGCAGAAGTGCGCTGGCAAAGTGCTCACGTCGTAGTGGCGCTTTGTACCTTAGGGGCTGACAAGACGCTGGCGGCAGTAGTTGACTACGCGAATGGCGCACCCGCGCGAGCTTTTCACGATGGGAAATTGCTGTTTTACAGTCTACATGCGCGTCAATGGTTGTTGATTGGACTGGCGCGTGCTTCGTTAGAGTACGGAAAAAGCGTGGCTTCCCATGCGGATTTCGTTCTCTCGTTGGCTGACCCGTCGCAGTCCCATGTTTTTATGCGGGGTATTGCGGCGCGCACAGCTCTTGCTCTAGATGAGCAACATCTCATTGTGTTATCGGAGCAACGCAGAGATGAGCTTCGGAACATCAATGTATCGAAGCTTCCAGAAGTTGAGGGTGACGCCTTCGCCGCCAAGAGCGCTCGACGTGAGGTGGCTTCCCTGTCCGAACCAGTTGTAAGTCGAGACAACGAGTTCTTCTTCGGTATTGATTTCGGGCCGTACTGGCTGGCAGCCCTGGGTAGATGCTTTGGGATGACGCAAGGCGATGTCGAAGAGGAGGTCCTGACAGCAATTCGAAAAGACGTCGGATACAGCGGTCCCAGTCGTTGGGACGCCGATGAACGGACCAAGAAAAAGATATATCAGCATGACGAGACCCACCACAGTCATGGGGCCTACCCCAAGGTAGACGACCAGACGTTCTATTTTTCGTATCATGCAATGATGATTGCGGCTGGGGTACTCCTGGCTTCGAGGCCTCTTGTCATCGATGAATGGGAAAGGTCGCGGTTCGTGGAATGGCTGTCCGGACATGGTTTGTCTCGCTGCGATGGACGATGGCTTGCGGACCGCCGCGACCCGGAACCGAGAAGTTTGTTGACTACCCGAGTCTCTCCCGATTGGGAAACATGGCGAAACAGCGTTTCTGCAGACGAGTTCACCGACGCACTGGCTGCGAATCCTGGGTATATAACCGTCTGGGGTTCCTGGTCTGACGAAGAAGGAAACATGCGGCAGACTACGCTTGTATACTCGGCGTTAGTTTGCAGCAGTCGCTCTTCTTCGCTTCTTCGAGCCTTGCAGTCAATAGATGACCCCCATGACTTCCGCATTCCGTCAGCGGGCGACGAGCGCGCAGAGATTGATGCTGGAGCATTTCAACTGCGGGGCTGGATAAAGGACGACCACAACGATAGCGGCCTCGATGAATCCGACTTCTGGGCGGGCACGACACGGTTTCCGGCGCCCGAGCCGGCGGCGTTTGTCGTTGAGAAGTTTGGACTTCGCACTGACTCGGACAGACGCCACTGGCATGTGCCGGAAGCCGTCGTAGCGGCATTCCGTTCTCAAGTTTGGGGCATGAGAGCGGAACGACGTAGCTCTGAGCCGCCCAGTGGGCGAAAGCTGGAAGTGTCCAGCGAGTTCATTTCTGAGCTATTGACCGCTGTGGACATGGATTTGATTATCGAGGTACAGGTGGAGAAAACGAATCCTTCGAGATTCCGAAACGGGGATAGCGATGAGCCAGCAAGAATCCCTTCAAGCAGTCGAATCTTTGTCGTCAAAGCCGATGGAACAATCGATACGCTATGAAGCACTCACCGCGCTGGGTAAGCGGCTTGTAAAGGAGCTTGACCTCAGCGGAGACGTCGATACGCTTGGCAGATGGATGGCGCACTATGTTGCAGAACTCCTTCATGAAGCTGAGCAGGCATCTGGCGAAGACCGATTAGAGAAGCGGAGCGCGGTTCGCGATGCTATTCTGGCGCTATGGGCGCATCGAGCTGAGTTGCCATCCGGTGTCAGGCCATTCGCGGATTTCGAGCCAATTCTTAGAGTCTTGGAGCAACTTGCGCCGGACACGCCATCATTGCGTTTCGTGCCACGTCCTCATCTTCCGAAGGATGCCACCCAGGAATCGATGGAGACACAACAATGGCTCGACATGGCTCAATCACTAGACCAGGCGGCAAAGCTGCTTATCACATATTGCCTGGCGTCTGCAGCGAAGGCATCTGTAGACCCGGCACAGGAATGGGCGAAGCTTGCTGCAGAAGCTGGAGAGGAGGACGTGCTTGAGGTGCGGCTGGCTCGATTTCTAAGGTGGGAGCGCGACCTGATGCATGGCGATGATTCGGAATCGCCCGAGCAAAGGGCGTTAGCTGAGCGCCGCGACAAACTTGACGCCTTTATTTCACTAGCTACCAAGGTTCGAGCTGAAATTGAAGAGCGTTTGAAAACGTCTCCCAAGGCTAGTTTGCCCGGTGAGATATGAGCAGTAGGCAGCCAGGAGAGGCGTCCTGCACCGCTAGCCGGAAAACGGCCACGTAGTGAGCCGAAAATGCCTTTGTGCTCACAGAACGGCCAGGGCATCCCTCTCCTGAGAATGTCACTTAGAGCTAAACTTTGAAGGGGACACTCTGCCTTCCAGAGCGGCGGTCCTGCTGGGGTCAATCGCAGCACCTTGTCATCCGGTCGGTTATCCGAATGCAACTTTCCCTTCTTCAAAATTCCGAAATGCACGCGTTGCGTGAACGTGAGGAAGCTATTCTGTGGATAAGAACGCAAATGGCTCGTTTCGGTGTCCATCTCGAAAACCTGCAAGAAGCGGGTTGTTTCCGACCTCTGCTAGACAATCAGTCGTCTGCCGCCGCCATTCTCTATCGGGATGCTCAAGGCCAAACTTGGGATGGGCGCGGCGACCTTCCTAGTTGGCTACAGCGCGCTGTGAATGCAGGGCAGTCCATTGAGCATTTTCGGATATGAGCTAGCTAGGCGCGAACTCGATAGTCTCGCGCACGGACATTCTCATAGCGCAGTTGCCGCAGTATTTTTTGGCTTAAGCGTTTGCAGTAATGAACTGAAACAGGCCGAGATTGTTCTAACCTAGCCAGGTTGAGTTAGAGTTGACAACCCAGCAACTTCGTAAGGACGAAGACATGGCAACATACAAGCAACTCATCGCGCAAAAAGAAGCGTTAGAAGCAAAGCTGGAAGAGGTCAGGGCGACCGAGGTGGCAGCCATTATTGCCCAAATCCAAGGTTTGATGACCGAATATGGTCTGACGGTGGACGACATCGCCCCGAAACGCCGGCGTGGCCGCCCCGCTGGTAGCAAGGCAAACGGCGAAAAACAACCGCTTCCCCCCAAATACCGCGACCCGAAATCCGGAAAAACGTGGTCGGGGCGTGGACGAGCACCTGCCTGGATTGGAAAGAACCCAAGCCGCTTCCTAATCGCGGAAGAGTAGGCGAACACACTCGGGCGATGGACCCCAGAAGCGCAAAGGGGAGGCAAGCCTCAATCACTCCTCCCCTGGCTGCCCAACCGCGAAGCGGTTACGTCTCCCTGGGAAACGTGCAAAAGGATATCCTCAATCGAGCATATCCTGAGGTTATTCCGAAGCATATCCTCAATCGAGGAGAGTACTGGAATAACCAGATACATATCCTCACGTAAGCATATCCACAAATCGAGGATATCCTCACAAGAGATTCTCCCTAGGGAGGATATGCTTACTAGGGGAAATCTTTAGTGAGGATATCCTCCCTAGGATATCCTCACAAGAGATTCTCCCTAGGGAGGATATGCTTACTAGGGGAAATCTTTAGTGAGGATATCCTCCCTTTGATATGCTAGGGATAGCCGAAGGCCCCCCATGCAGCGGCATCAGGACCCCTTCAGCCATCCAGGGAAGGATGGTTCCGACAGTCATTCGAGTCACGCGCTATCTTCGTCCGCGTGCTGGTCGTCTCAACTCTTCCCCCACAGAGACCAGTCTCCCCCCATCGCTGCCGTACCAAGCCGACCAATGAGGCGGTCATCCCAAGAACCCCCTCTCTTGGAGAGGCTGGATACACCCCGGGGCGCCAGTGTGGTCGGCCGACGGATGACATAGGGTATAGATGCGCGGACTAGATGAATCCCATCTTTTCTAGATGCTTTCGTTATGAATTTGTCGGGGTAATCCGCGATTTGGTTATAAGAAGCCGTGCGTCGCCGGAACGCCGAGTCTGCAACCCAGAACTACAGGGTGGGAGCGGATGTCTGCGGGGGCGCCGCCGGACGTTGCCCGCCATTAAGACTCCAGACAAGAACGGTCCCTGACCGGTTGATGTTCCCGAGCGCCATCATCCGGCGCCCATGGTTGCCCGATACATGCGGGGACAACACGCTCCGTGTCTCGCACATCTTCCATGCCCTCAATCGGTAAGGGCGCAGCCAATAGGTAGACGGCTCGCAGGACAACAGCCGCCACCACAATAAGAACAGCTACTCCAATCGCCTGGAAGAGGAATCTAATCGCGGGGTGGTGCATGCGGTCGTACTCAGTGTTTATGGGCTCAAGAGGCGAAGTCCCAGCAAACGCAAGGCAAGGCCAAAGGCAAGCGATGGATAGACCGGGCGGCCGTGGTTTCAAGTTTAGCGGAAGGTGTCCGATATTGCACATACGGCGCAATGCGTCCGTACTGTCGAACAAACGGGTTGCCCCCCCGCGAACGGGGCATCCCGGCATGCAATCGGAGGCCGGTTTGAGCTCGCTTGGTATGAACATTCACGGGGACGTGCGCAGCGCGTCCGAATTCAAGCAGATTGTCGATGATGGGGGCCGCCCATATGGCCCATACAGATGTCCATTCTGCGAGGTACGGTACGAAGAGAGATGCATCGTCACAGATTGTGTGAGGGCACCGCACTTCAAGCTCCCGAAAAATACATCTCACCGCGGGTCGTGCAACGGGGAAGCAGGCGAGGTGGTTCCATCTGGCAAAACCGAACCTTCGATTGAACCGAAGCGGACTGTGGTGGGGGAAATCGAGCTTCCGGAGGCCCTGGTGAACCGGCGAAAGGCGACAAAGGTGCGCGGACCTGAAGATGATGGGTCTGGTCCGCCGCCAGATGATGCGGAAGTCGCCCGACGTAGGAGAATCGTTGCCTCTGATAGGACGATATCAAGCCGCTACACCACCTCTCAGCTTCAGGCGATTATTTCCGCGTACAAGAAACTGAAGTCTCACGCGTATGAGGTTGCGATTGCAGCCGGGCTAACAAAAGGCACAAAGCAATACAACGAGAGTTTCGGCAAGACGCTCGACGCACGTCCTTTGGACTTGTACGGGCAGAAGCTCACCTATGGCAACGCGTTTCAGGGTAGCAAGCTTATTCCGAACAGAAAGGAACGCGTCTACAACGGTTCTGGGCTGGTGCGGGCCAACGGCGACCATTTCATTGTGGAAGACGAGGATTCCTGGCCGAAGTCGAAGACGGAGCACGTACACTTCAGTTTGAAGATTGCCAGGCTTCTAGTGCCAGACGCGCCGACGAGTCATCAGCGAGCATTGGAAGAGCTGGAGCGGCATGCTGCGGCGGGACGAAGCATGAGATGGCACGCATATGGCCTGGCAGTACTTCGAGATGAGAGGTTCGAACTTCTCATTGATTCCTTCGACCACATCTGCTGGACCGGCATCTACAAGCGGTGACTGCCGGCTCGCGCTTCGTACAGGCCCAATAGCGCAGCAACGTCTCGCTGGTGCGGCACGACGGGAACAGGGCGATGGGGCCTCAGGTCAAGTATCGCCAGAGGGCCCAGTCCCTCGTCTTGCAGTTCCTGTGCACAGATTGGAGTGAGAGGGGTGGGCCGCGGGTCCCCCATGTACATCCGGATGAATTCCGAATAGTCACTGTGACACGGAAAGATGCCGGCGGTAAGTTGGCAGCTTTGCTCGGGATGCGAAACATACTGCAAGCGCCAGCTATCGTTCGGGGTACGAGCTAGTTCGATAGTAGCGAGTTCGATATCGAGGCCATCCGCTTCGATACCAGCGGTCAGCACGATTTGAGCTTCATCGAACGGCTCCTCACCCGCAAGCCGGGCAAGGTTGATTGCGCCTTCGCGGGTCAGGGGAAAGCATCCTAACGTGACAAGTCGAGATGCCGGAATGCGAACCTGAGTGGCTTCCATAGCATAGTGGGGAAGTTGGTCTTCGCCCGTATAGCTCCCGAAACCCGACATGCACTTACCTCGTCCAGTGCATGCTGTTCGCGATTCAACGCCTTGCCTTTCGGATGACCTCAGTTGACCGAGCGGGAATTCCAGCAATCGTGCCGCAAACATCGCAGACTGCGACCAAAATGTTCTGCGCGGAACCTTTGTTGTCGGAAAACGGCGCGTTGCGTAGGAAAAAGGTTGTGCTCACAACTTTTTTGCACTTTGGGCAAATTGCTGTGCTCTTGTCGCCTTCCTGAAAAGCTGCTGTGCTCATAGTGTTTTAGCCTTCCACGGTCTATCGGCGTGGTTCGCGAGCCGAGAGCGGTGGTCGCGAACCACTAGCCCCTTATTTGCCCTTGGCTCGGTGCAACTGCCAGGCACCGATTTCCAATAGTACGGCGCAGTCTCCATCGTCATTCCAGACTGCTTCCTTCAGTCCCCAGAAATAGCGATGAACGGTTTGTCCGTTTGAATTGGTATCCACCACGTTCTCGCCGGGCTTAGTCCATAGCGAGATATACGAACCTTTCTTCACAATTCCGTCTGGGAACCAATACGTATGACGTACCTTGTTTGAAATTGTTCCGTTCGAGTTGTACGTGCTGTCAGCGAGAACGTAGTGTCCGATGTCGGCGTCTTCCAGAGCCTGGAGGTAGACGTATTCCTTGTCATAATCTCCATGGCCATGAACGCTGATGATTTTTACCTTCATATCGACCTTTTATTTTTTTGAGTACTCAAGACGGTGACCGTCTCTTCGTCTGTGTTTCACAAATATGGCTTCTTCTGGTAGCCATTTTTTTATGGTATCGGGTATCGCGATTGCGCGACACCACGACAAAGAGGGGCCTTTCATCTTCCTCGGTTCGCAAGTCTGCAGAGGAGCCGGTGGCAGGATTCGCTTGATTCTCTCGGTAAAAGACATACACTGGTTACGCGGCAACCCTGCCGCTTCACTTGCTACCACGACAAGTAGAACTAGACCTCGGTAGCGCAATCTCCAGTCCAAGCCTGTTCCACAAGCCACCTAAGTTTGTTGGCGCGTGCCTCATCGCATCGCGCTGCCGGGCTGCAGTGTTGTCTTTGTGGAGCAGGCGAAATTTGTCGCACTTCGTATGCGACAAAGGGGGACCTATGCCTGTATGGAACGTGGACTCCGTCGATGCGGAGCCAGAAATCGAGTTGCGCCATTGGAGCGTGTACGAAACCGAAAGAGGTGAGCGGCATTTCGTTGGCCAAGCTGCTGATTCCGCCACCGGGAGAGTGAGCTCGGCTATTCAGAAGTTCGACCGAACATCGCGCGTCGGCGTTACTCGTAGCGGCCGCCGGTATGTCTTGCAAGGCGAGCCAGGATTCGACCCCGATGCCATGCACGTTTGGAACGTGTGGTCGATGGTCAATGCGGTGATTGAAGCAAAGAATGTCACCGCAGAGTATCTTGCGCAGGACGAGAGTGGCTGCAATGACTTTGCTGGGCCACAAATGGGGAGTGGGCCATGTCCAAACTGACATCATCCCTGGGCCCAGGCAGTACATCTCGGCGCATAGAGAATTGGCGATTGCTAAAGACGTATCGCGCATTGCATCTCTTCGGGCTTTTCCCGCCTCACAGACGCTTTTGGGTGACGGCGGCAATTGTCGCGCTGGACGTCGCCGAGCGTGTCGCAGTCACGGAGGACGGCGTCACCTACCACCTCGCGGGAGAACCGGGGAGCACGGTGTTTGCGGCTCGTTTTGTTGCACTGTGCGCAGCGTTCGATGAGCGTCTAGAAGGAACGAGAGACGTCACCGACACGCTCTTGGGCGAAGCCTGCGTTCAAAGCCTATTCGAAAACGCAATGCGTGCTGGCCGCCATCCTGTCACCTGGCAGTAGAGATGTAAAGTGGCTTGTCTTCCGTGGAAGTTGGTGTAGGCTGTTGGTATGGGTTTTCACACGCGGAGCTTGGTAGCCACTGTGGCAGCTTGTTCGATATCCGTCTGGTCTACGAACCGATGAAGGACTACGACAGGCGCTACGGCCGATAGCTGTAGGAGCAGCGTGAAGGGGTAGCTCCCATTCGACACTTGTCTTTCAGTCGATACAGGTTCGATATCTACCCCTATCTTCCCAAGTCGCTTTGACAACTGAAGAAACGTCAGGCCTTGCTTGGAGAGCTCTTGCATGAAGAGCTTGTGGGCTGCGTCTTCCCAAGTTTCGCCTTTAGCGTGAGCCCATAGCGATGGAGGGACGTCTGCGCGCGCCGCTAGGAGTAGCTGCAAAAAGAAGCTGCAGCGAAACGAGCCGCGTTGGACTTTTCCTTCCAGGCCGCGGGCTGACTCGCTTACGCCCTCCGCGGCAAGCAAGTCTACGAGCTGCTCGTAGGAGATGCCCTTTCTTACCAGCAGACCTCGAGCAGTACGCGATGCGAGACGCGACCACGGCGTATCCTGATGACTCACGCTGGTCCTCATGCAGTGGAGAAGCATTGCTTTTGCGCGTCGCGTGCGAACGGAAGACAGCCGGCTCCAATAAGCAGAACTACAGCCCTATCGTGGCGGAGCCGGGTCATCAGTACGACGCAGTATTGGCATTCTATGCCGCCTTCCACCCACTGTGGCAAGGATGCCAGGTCTGCTGATTTTTGAGCGAGGCTGCCGTGGCCACTCTCTATCTCAATCCTGAAGGGATTTTGTATCCCCGTCGACCAATTCTTTGTGCCGACGATGTGCGGGTCCTCTCTGCAAACGTCGCGTTATTTGACGGGGTGTTGGCAGAATTTCCTTCCACGCAAATTGTCCTTCATAGCTGGCTTGTCTATGAAGTTGGTTATCACCAGGCAGTTGGCATGCTGTCGCCACACGCTCAGGAGCGCATTATTGGCGCGACCGTTCCGGGAAACAGGATTTGCCCTTTCAGGCATTCTTCAAAGCCAACTCGGCGCGAGTGGCTTAGGGCGGATTTAAAAAGGCGGCACCCACCATATCCAGTTCTGCTGGATACAGATGCCCGCCAAGTGCTGCCCTCGCTAATCGAGTACAGCCTAATCATCTGTGAGTGGATAACCACGCCGTTGGAAGGCGATGCTGCCGCCTTGTGCGAGCTGCTTCAAGAAGTCGAGCGTCCATACACGTCGACGCCTCCCACGAAATCCCTGTCGCGTCAAGATGATTGTTCAAAATTTTTGGCCGGGTAGGGGCGCGGGCAAAGTGTTCCAGAAGGAGGATTAGCACTCTTGTCCTTCCCCTCGCGTGGCGTTAAAATCGCCCATCTTTCGCCCAGCAGCTACCGAAGACCCAAGACCCACAACCTTATACGAGGGTAGACCCGTAGTATAAAGAAAATGGTGGTTTTGTCAACTTCATTCAAAAATTTTGAATCGACACCGTCAGTCGCTAGCTAGAGCTTAAGCGCAGTTGTTTCCTGAGGTCGAACGCAATCGCCATACAAGGAGTACGAGAAACAGGGATTTGCACACGAAGAAAGGCCACCGCGTTTTGGTGAATGGAGCCAGAACGGCTCTCTAGAAGGTATAGGCGGGTGACAAAAGAGACGCAACCTCTAATGCCACCCGTGCGCGAGCTGCGGACAGCACACGTGCCAACGTCAGTGTCCTCGCTCGCCCCTATTTTGTCAACTGAAATCAAGGGGGCGGCATTCGGTCGCCCATACTTCAAGCAAGTGAGGCAACAAAATGTGGACAAAAGCTGACATTCCGGCCGAAGATAATTGCCGGATTGATTTTCTGATTACTGGCGCGCCTCGGGATTGGGCGAGTATCGGGCGCATTATGGAGAGCCTTCAAGACGTGGGTTTCCAGCGTTTTGCGCTTCATTGGCGCGCCGAATCGGGACATGAGCCGGAAGATGATGAATCGGACGATGACGACCTACTGACCCCGGCCGCCGCCTCAAGCCACACTGAGGATGCACGGATTCCATCTCGCGGCTCGCTCAAGGCGGCCATCGAACGCTCGGCCATAGAATTGAACGAGCGTATTCGCTCGGACGCAGACGCCAGGCTGCATACAACTTCCTCGTTGCCTGGCCACCTCACGGGCTTCGCTAATGTTCTCGTCGACAACGGGCCCGACGGAAAGAACTATCGCGAGGCCTACGCACGGAGCCTTGGACCGGTTCCAGAAGAGCGGCGCCGCGTAGCAAGGGTTCGGCGGGCCACAAAGCCATCCTCCAAATAACAGCCATGAAGCTCGCACGACTGCCTAGGTAGTCGTGCGCTTGCGCTCGTCCGTGGGAAGTCTGGCCATGCCAGTCAGCCCTGGATGCGGCCGCCTATCGCTCGTTCATTCAGTCATTTCCAGGAAAGATGACCATCGATATGGAAGTCTTGGATGCCATCGCGCAGCCCACGAATTCACTTGTTGTTGCCAGCGCGCCGGACGCCAATGCAGTTCGCCAGCCCAACGCGTTTCTTGCGCAGGTCAGACCATTCCCAACGGAGAGGAAGCCTCGCTACGACGCCCTATATAGCAACGGGCGGGTAGGAATGAGTAGCGTACTAGAGGACGTATGCGAAAGACAGGACGACTCGGAATTCTTTCATCCTAGCGAAGAGCACATGTTGACCGCTCGCATCGTTGTAGGCGCAGTGCGTGATGCATACACACGTAAGGACCCCTCGACTCCAGAGTTTGCGGGGCGTTTGGCGCTCCAAGCCCGCTATCTTCAGTCGCCGGGCATTGACCCGTTCCCCAAAGCGGACGTAGCTGGCCTTTGCACTGTTATCGCCGGGCCGCCGGGAATTGGAAAGGGAGCGTTCCGCCGACGCATCCGGGCCTACCTCGGCGAACAGCCGGTCCCGCACAAGAACCCTTCCCCTGCGACTCACTTCGTATGGCAAATGAAATACCTCGAGATGCCGTTCCCGAGCAACATGAAGGTGGAGAGCTTAATCTCGCAGTTGTTGATGCACATGGACGCACGAGTCCGTGGGGTCGCGTTCAAGGATTCCCAACGTCAAGCAGCGAAAAGTAATCTGGCCAGGCTTCGCCTTTTTACTCACGCCGGCATGGTGGGGCTTGGTCTGCTCTATATGTATGACCTGGACGGCAGCAAGCTGAGTCGCCGGCCCGCCGCGGAATGCCTAGATTTCCTGTGCGAGTTCGCCGAGTACACAGGCGTTCCGGTTGTCTGTTCTTCCACCTACTCAATCTTCGGCGTACTGGACGGCTCTTCAGGAGGTGCCATAACCCTTGCCAATGGCGGAGTGCGCCGCTTCGACTACATGCGTCTCGATTCGGACTGGCGCAATCTCGTGAATGGTTTCCTGATGCAATACAAACTCACAGTCGGGTCGACCAACATTGCCTTTGCGGCCGACAAGGCGATTCCCGAGAGGCTCATGCCCGCTGAGCGGGCCTTTGTTGAGTCAGTGTCATGGTTCGAGGGATGTCTCATGGTCGAAACGCTCGGGCTCCCGGAGCTGTTGTTCACATTCCTCGGATTTCTTTGGCAAGTACTGTCCAAGAAGAATGCCAACAGAACTGTTATCGAGAAAGGAGACTTTGATTTCGCTGCGGCCCAGTACCGAAAGGGCAGTGGACTTCTACGAGCGAACCTGTTCATTTTGCTTACCAAGGAGCGATGCTCGCAGGTAGAAGTCAATCGGTTCCCGGACTGGATAACTCCTGAACAGCGGGGAGAGAAGTGGTGACCATACTGAAAACTGGAGGTCGCTGATGCTCCCGACCATCCGACGGCTTTGTTGTGCGATGCCTGGGGAAGATGTCCATAGCTTGATTAGGCGTAACGCACTGATGTCGGGGTTTTTGTCCGACAGAGCGTTCATCAAGGCAATGCAAGCCTATGTCCAGCATGACCTTCGCGCGCTTCCGAAGTTCCTGCCTCAGTTCTGCTCGGGTGTGGACAACGCATATGGCACACCAATGGAGGTTCTTCTCGGAAGGAGCCTTCTTCCGTACTACGGGAGTGTGTTGACAGCCGAAGCGTATCAACGCTTATTGACCCGTATCCTGGAAGCTGCGCCTGGAGTTGGACGCCCGACGCGTCTTCCGCTCATCGGCTCAACGTCTCTCTTCGCGGAACCTCATTGTGCGCAATGCGATAGCCATTCAGAACGCCTCTGCGGAATGGCTGTCGTGATGAGCATCCACTTGCCAGAATTCGTTACGCATTGCGGCGAACATGGTCTGGCATTGACGAGTGCATCCGGGTCGGCCACGTATCACACAGCTGTGCAGATGCCCCCCACTGAGGTGCGAGAAAGGAATGCACACGAGTTCTCCGTTAGGAGTTCTCAATTGCTAAGGGAAGAATTCACCCCCGGCGCCCGCCTCGAACATCTGAAGGGTCGCCTTCTAGCCCACGGATTCTGCACGAAGGCGGGCAGATATCGTTTGCAAGCAATCACGGAGGCGACAGCGGATGCCTTCGAGGGAGGCTTCATGGATTGTAGGCTGAGCGAGGTGGTTGCGAACGGACAGGCGGCGCAGCACGCAATAGCGGCATTGCGCCGAGAAGGCCGCCAGTTGCACCCGGTGTACTTCATTCTTCTCGATTGGGCCTTGGACCGTTGCTCGCCAAACAAGGTCGGTGTCGAACGGACTCCACGCAGGCCAGGACCATCGAAAGAGCTTCTCCATCAAGAGGTCGCGGCGGGGAAGTCCATGGACCAGATTGCTAAGGAGAACAATTTCTCTCCCTCAACAGTTGCCGTGTACGCGGATTTGTATTCCATACCGCGCGCTACGCTGCCTAGGCGCAAGACGGCTACGGTGACCGACGACGTCGTTGCGATGTTGTCTTCCCAGACACCCGAGAAGGTTGCCAGGCAGGTTGGGCTGTCGGAGGCAACGGTATGGCGAATCGGGCGTGCGGCCGGTGTTCAGCGATGCAGGTCGCTCGAAGACCTGCAACGCGAAGAGCGTGCACGAGAGGGACAGCGTCAGCGCTGGCTTGATGAGTGCCTCACCCATCAGGCATGGGGAAGGAATCAGTTTCGAGAAGGCGTTCCTCTTGTGTGGAAATGGCTTTACCGCGATGACCCCGTCTGGTTGGACATGCATTCGCCACCGAGAAGGCGCTCAAGTGGCGCAGGTTCCAGGCTGTCGTTGGAGATGACAAAGCTGTTAGTCGCACCGGCCTTGGCCGCGGCGCACTCGTTAGACCGACGTTCTGACCGACCGTTGCGCAGGTCTGAACGCCGTATGTCAGAAGCAATGGGTCTGACCCCCTATGAGTTTGTGCGGCTGACGAAGCTTGAATCCAGCGTGAGAGAACTCGTCGATACCAGAGGCGCTTTCGTCCGGCGTCGTCTCAGATGGTCGGCGCGCACACTTCGCGCTGCCGCACGCACTGCACGGTGGCGAATTGTCAAGAAGGCCTGCATCGCCACGAGGAAATAGACACTAGATGCTAGATAACCAGTTCATGCCGGCTATACAACAAGCAGAGCCGGTTCCGCATTTCCTGCATCGCTTGTTCATGCATATCGACAAAGAGGTTAAGGCGCAACTAATCCAAACCGTAAATGGTCATCCAAACGCCAGACGTACGTCATGGGTTTTGCCAATCAATCTGAGTGGTCTCGCAAAAATCCTTGGAACGGGGTGGTGCGGAAATATGCTCATGCGTCAGCATAGTCTTGCGCCACTCTTTCATGCGTTCCTCGATGCAAAGACATCGGAAGATTTCCGAGAGCTGGTCGAGCATGGAAAAGGGGAAGAAGCGTACATGAACGCGAAGCCTGCTATGCATATGGGATTTTCCTGGTCAGCCGCATACTGTCCCACATGCATCAGAAGCGGCGAAGCTGGCATCCCAATTGTCAGGCGAACCCATCTGTTTTCAGGGCTGGCCGCTTGTCATAAGCATGGCGAAGCGCTGATTGAGTTTTGCAAAGTGTGCGCTTATCGGTATAGAAACTCGGCCTGGAAACTGCTGATGCGCGACCGATGTGCTTGTGGGGGACCGTTGCGCTCCCGAGCAGAAGGGCTAAAGGATGTTGAGCTAGAACAGGACATAAAGCTTGCGCGAGTGATAAGAGGACTTCTCGACAATGACATGACGAAGTCTATCGGGACTACCCTCGCCATTCATATGCAACGAAACGCAGCCAAACTCGGAATTCTGAGAATGAAATGGAGTGCACAACTTCTGCGCGAATTCATGAACGACAAACTAGGTAGCCAATTTGTAGAGCGGCACCGCATCCAGGTATCGGACCAAAGTCAATTCTATAAGAGACTATACCTCGGAGAGCCGGTTCAAAAACCGGTGACGGGGAGCGCACTAATTCTTGCGCTGTTCGGTGATGAATTTTCGCTGCATCGGTTGAACGAAGGAGTCGAGGCAATCCCTCAGGAAAGGGCTCAACGAGGAAGGCAAGATTGGGAGGTTGAGGCGGAACGGACAGGTCTGGTAGCGCTCGGTACGAAGACCGTAACCGTCGCGGAGTTCACGCCGTATTGTCGCGAGCGTTTGAGAGCAATGATGGAACGATATCCCAACGCCTTGCGGAATGAGGTTCTGGTGCGGCTTCGTCCCAGAGTGCAGCGGTGGCTGCGAGGACACGACGTGGCATATCTCGATAGCGTGCTCCCCTCAAAGCTGAATTTCCGCGGCCCAATCCGCTGGACAGAGTCCGTTGATGCCTCCTTGGTGAAACACATGAGAGAACAGCACAGGATACTTTGGATGTCGCAGGGGGAACGCCCGTTTCGCGTCTCATTTTTCTTGCTTATCGCAGGGTTTCCTGGGGCGAGTGGGCGGAGATGGAGGCACGTTGGCCTACCGCTTTCGAAGGCCGTAAGGCTCGAACTTGAAGAGACCCGGGAACAATTCCGGCAACGAATACTATGCCGATACTGGTTAGCTCGAGGATATTTTGCAGACGCTGAAGCAGCGATGTCGAGGATTCGGATGCTCTCGGACAATGAGGTTCGGACCGGCATTAAATGCGAGGCCACGCTGCTCCGTAGCCGCGCTGCTTCCAGGAGGGGGAAATGAACCTCAGGCGCCTAATGGCTTTCCCCGGTCAGTTGCGTTGGCCTCTCAATCTGCCATCAGTCGACCCGTGGGAGATTGAAGCGGGCGAGGAGTACCAGCCGTTTCTCCGCGCAAGAGATGTGATGGGAAAGAAAACCGAGTACATCGTCAGCGACAATCCTTTTGCCAAGTATGGGACTGGAGCCGTTCCGGCGCATGCTGGGCAGGAGCAGCGCATCCAGTTGGCGGCATTCTTCTGTCCCCATGTGCTGGACATTCGGTCGCAGTATTACTACGGCGACGAGGAGACCGACCGACTTCTTGTCATCAGAGCGATAACGGACAGAAATCAGCTGCCCACACTGGACCTCATGCTTACCGTCCTGTGTCCATGGACGCGGCGAGTCGTCTACCACGCCATCAATGTGAAGCCGAAGAAGATGCAAAGGGGAAAGCCGTTCAAGAATCGCGTTGCGCGTGATTTGGCCTTCTGCAATCGATGGGGTTTCACGTACGAGGTCCTCAGCCAGGAAGAGTTCCCCAAGGTCGAGCTCGGGAACCACTGGGCTCTATTTAGCCGACTACGGTTTCAGAACCGAGATGCCGTCCACCGCCCCGCGTGGGAATTCTCGCGCCTGCTCAACTCCTCAACGGCATCCGGTACTGCCGACAGAGTTTTGGGCATGGTGGGTCGACGGTATGGTGTGGGCCTGGACGACAGCCATCGTCTATTCGCGGCCGCGGTCTTCTTCGGCTTCATTCGCCTGGACATGCGTCACAAGTTCCAGTCCCACAAAGAACTGGTGCTCCTGAGAGATAGCCATGGCTGACGAAAAAATGACGGTGTTCGATACGCCCGAGAGCGATGACATTGCTTATCGGCCCTATAACCGAGGGGCGCTTTTGCGGATGGCGGAGAAGGGGCGCAAGTACTCGTATTGGCGGTACCTCGGTTACTGGGAGGAGTCCGACGAAATATTTATGCTCAAGGTGATTCCAGGAGAGCGCCCGAAAACCAGCAAGCTACCGCGGTCTTGGAGACGGTTCGAGCTGCAGGGACGGTTTGGAGTGGATGTGATAGAGGTCCCTGATATCGTGCGGCCTAAGTACATGGACGTCCCGCTGGGAACGCTAACTCATGATGAGGCGCAAAAGATTCGGCGCCAAATCGTCACCCGTCTCGCCCCAATACGAAACCTGGTAAGCAAAAAGAACTTCATGGCGGTCGTTGCCGACTCCGACACCAGGACTGCCCTTGTCAAGGCAGCGGTGGTGCAGAGTGGCATGGATGAGTCAACGCTGCGAAAGCGACTCACCGCCTATTGGTGGTACGGATGCAATCGTAGCGGAATGATGCCCCTGAAGAGAGGAGGGGAAGGCAAGAAGCGCAGGAAGTTCGGAGGAAAGAAGACGGGGCCCAAGCCAGCCGGATACCTCGATTCTGGTGCCGCGATTGACCTCGGTGTTCAGATGAACCCGTTGCTCTACGCAAGAATGGCGCGAGCGGTGCAAGCGTACGTGATTGACAAAGACATGTCTTACGACGAGGCCTATGACGAGTACTTGGACAATGACTGCTTCGCGACCACGACAGTGAATGGTGAGACTGTCGAGGCGCCTTGGGATAGAAGGCGGGCAGGGAGCCTGTATCAGTTTCGTCGAGTTTGCCAAGAGGTTCTCCAAGATATCCGTAACCGAAAGGCGAAGGTCGGTAAAGAGGATGCTGACAACGACTTCACGCCCAGGCGCGGTCATGCGACGGACCTGCTGGACCATTCGAAACAGATTCTCGTCTTGGATGGTGTGACCTTGCCCGTGTACCTCATACGGGATGCTATCTCCTGCATACCGATGGGCCTCGCCAACGGACTGGCGGGAGTTTGCCTGGCGAGCGGCGCGCTTGCTGCCATGCATGTCTGGCCCAATGCGGAAAGCGGTGATGCCTATCGCTACTGCATCTTCAACGCTATGAGCGACAAGAAGAAGATTGCGGAAGAGAATGGCCTCGTGTCGACAGACGGTCTACCGAGAGGATACTGGGACGCGATTCTGGTTGATGGCGGTCCTGCCATGAGCGAGTCCATGTTGGAGACCGTCGTTAAGTCGCTCGGTATGAGCCGAGAACGTGTGAGAGGCTACACAGGCAAAGCGAAGGGAACGATTGAGAGCTTCAATGCGTATTTGAAAAAAGAGCTCGACAAGTATCCGGGGTCGTACACCCGAAAAATCCGTACACGGGACAGGCAAAAGCGGAAGGACGCCGCCGACAAGGCCTTGCTGACGCTCGCTGAGCTGCGTCAATGCGTCTGGCTTGCCATCGATAAGCTCAATATGGAATCCGAAGCGCTCGAGTACTACACCACCGAGATGCGCAATGCGACGAAACCAGAGGTCTTGCCTGTCCGAGCGGACATGATGAGATATATCCAACGCATTCGTCGCGGAGATGCCGCACCGGACTGGAGTGAAGATGAACTCCTGCTGAGGGTCTTGCCATTCAGGCAATGCGCTAACCGAGAAGGCTTCATTCACATCGGGACAACAACCTACACGAGTGAGAACCTGCAGAAGTCGTGGAAGCCAAAAGTTGCTCGCAATAACCACAAGCAAAACCCCAAGATTTGGGTATGCCAGCTACCGGGGACCACGAATTTCCTTGTGTGGAGAAAGAATGACGGAAGCATTGAGTATCTTCACATCTCTGAGCGCGACGCAAATCGCTACGGAAACATGACGCCTCAAGAGCAGAAGCTTGTGGCCCGGCCTACAGACCTCGGCAAGGCAGCGAAAAGCCGAAAACGGACGAACCCTAACAGGCGAGTCCGCAACGATGTCTATAAGCGAATCGAAGCGCAAGCCAAGCGCCGGATTGGCGATAGGTTACCAATGATGGCTACTATGGGTATCGCAGAGAACAAGAGACAAGCTATCGTGGAGTCCGACAAGGAACTCGGTAAGCAGCTACTCGGGGTGTTGGCGCAGAATCAATCCCTGCCGGCGGTAAGCGTCGATAAGCTGATGGAGCCCATTGTGGTGCAGGTCTATGACGAGCACGAAGACAACACCGACCTCTTTGAGGCGAACTTCAGGGCCTGAGTTTGTCGCTGGAACTTCAGGCGTCGGGTAGTCCCGCCATTCCGATGGCATGTCGGCGCAGCAACATGACGCGCGGGGGTGCCGATGCCCTAGACGTGGCTCACGTTCGCCCAGGCGCGGAAATAGTAGATAAATATAAGAGTGGAAAAGAGTGGATTCCAGCAGCTCGCGTCGTCGTTGGTTTGCCACGCGAGTGCTTGAAGATACTCATAGTCTGAGTGTCTGCTCAAGTATCCGCTCATTCCGGCTGAAATCCGCTCAATCTGAGCGGATTTCAGCCGGAATGAGCGGATTGGACCCGGACGTCGCCCTGGCAGCCCATCTCTCGGCCCCCGAAGCGGAGCGGTTAGGGAGCTGAGCTGTTGGAAGGCGGGTGGCGGATAAGAGGCAAGCGCCAAAAGTCATTGAGTTACAATGGGTTACGGCGCGATTGGCGTTTAGTAATGCGAAGAAGTGCTCAAAAAAAACTACGCCACCATAGGGGGAGGGTAGATACCCCAGAAAATTGCACGCTCCGCTGTCAAGGGTTCGTGTAACGTGTTGATTGGAAAGGGACTCTGGACTTCATTGCGCGTACTAATGCGGCGATTGGCGTTTTGTAATGCTTAGGGCCACCATGGCCGGTCACTGAACCCCGCGAGCGCCACAAGCGCCGCGGGGTTTTTTACTTGGAGGTTCGCCAAAGCGTTGGTGCGGGACCAACGCTTTGGGCGAAGGTGGTGGGTTGCTCGCCATCGCGACGCATCGCCAGGCGCCATTTCCAGCCGTTTTTGCGGCGACGGGCGCACCTCCGGCCGCGTAGTGCCGATGGCATGGCCCTTGCGCTAGGGAATCAACCCGCGCACCGGATTGGCGGACAGCATCATCGGAAAGGAGCCAGGCGTGAACACCAAGCAGCTTGCCTACGTCATCGTCGTGTTATTGACCATGCTTGCCGTCGCATTTCTCGCGGGCAACATTGAACCGTCTTTGCTGTCGCTCGACCTCGATGCGCCTTGAAGGCATGCGCGCCAGCCACGCCGCCAGGCGCGTGCGCACGGCGGCGTATTCGCCGCTGGCATCGAGTTTCTCCGCGGCATAGGCGCGCGTCATCGGCGACAGCCAGTATTGCGGTTCCCCCGTTTCCCCTGTCGACGGCGTCGCTGACACCAGCGAGCGTGTCGTCAGCGACGCCAGCAGGGACGCCACCTGGTGTTCGCTCACCATGTCATCCACCACCACGGCACGCACGCAAGCCAGCCGGAACGATCCCGCCAGGACTGACAGCCGTCGCAACGTAATCTGCTCCAGCGCCGACAATCGTGAGTAACTCCAGTCGAGCGACGCCCGCAGCGAGCGTTGCCGGCGCTGCACGCAACGACGCCGTGCATCAAGCAGCGCAAATCGTTCGTCGATCTGGTCCAGCAGGCCGAGCACGCCGAACGCACCCACACAGCCCGCCGCCAGTTCGATGGCCAGGGGCACGCCGTCGAGCCGCCGGCATAACGTCGCCACCACGGCGGCATCGCGATCGCTCAGCACGAACGCGGCGGCGCTGGCCTGCGCGCGCGTCACGAACAGCTGCACCGATGGGTACGTCAGGGCCTGTGCGGCAGTGAAAACCGCATCTTCCGGCGGAACGCCCAGCGGCGGCAGGCAGACGGTCTGCTCGCCGGAGACACCCAGTACCTCGCGGCTGGTCGCCAGCACCGCAATGTCCGGCGCGTTGGCCAGTGACATGACAAGCCGGGCGACGTCGTCGCGTGCCGACTCGCAACTGTCCAGCACCAGGAGCATGCGGCGCCCGGCGAGGGCCGCCGCCAGCGACTCGGGGTGGCCGCCATGGCCGGCATGTCCGTCAGGGATGCCCAGCGCGGCGCCCACCATCGCGGTCACTGACGTGCCCTCCGGCAGCGCGGCCAGATCGACGAAGCACACGCCATCGGGATACAGGGGCTGCAGGCTTTCCGCCGTCGCCAGCGCCACCGTGGTTTTGCCGATGCCGCCCACGCCGACGACGCTCACCACGCGGGCATGCGCCAGTTGCTCGCGGAGGCCGGCGACATCCGCGTCGCGGCCGATCATCGTTGCGATGCGTCGCGGCAGCGGCCGAGGGGCCATCCCCGCCATCGCCGCGATCCCCGCCGACATCGCGGGCGCGGCGCGACTGCCGACGCCTTCGACCGCGCCCGCGTAGCGATAGCCGCGTCCCGGCACGGTCACGATGGCCGCGGCGCGGTCGCCCAGCGTGCGGCGCAACTGGGCAATCTGCACGCGCAGGCTGCTTTCCTCGACGATCATGCGAGGCCATGCCACGGCCGTCAGTTCATCGCGAGAGATCACCTCGCCGGCGCGCTGCACCAGCGCAGACAGGATGTCGAATGCGCGGCTGCCCAGCAGCACGGGCACGCCGTCCGCCATCAACTGGCGACGGGCCGGCCACAGCGTGAATGCGCCGAAGCGAAACGCGTGCTCCGCATCCGCATTGGCGGACGGCGTCGTCGTCTTCGCCATCAGCGGCCCTCCACCAACGCCGCCGATGCCGCCGATGCTGCCGACGCATCGCGCATGGCCGATGCCGCCGCCTCGCACGTGGCCAGCAGCGCCCGTGCCGCACGGTAGTCCGCCGTGTCATGGCCTTCCGTCACGCGCGTGCAGGTGTGAGCGAGGACGTCGGCGGCGTGGCTGGCATCGCCTTGCTCCAGCCGAACGCGGGCCAGGCTGGTTGCGGCGCGCAACTCCCACGCCAGCGCGCCCTGCTGGCGGGCCAGCGCGATCACCTCGGCAAACGTCGCGGCCGCCATCACGCGGCCTGCCGTCGTGTGGCGGCGCGGATCGGCCTCCGCCGCCACGCGCCGCACTTCGGCCATGCACCAGCCCGATACGCCGGACTGTGCACGGTCGATGGCAAGCGGTGTGAGGAACGTCGCGCCAAAGGTTGCGTAGAGATCGACCTGCTTGGCGCCCGTATGCGTGATGCGCGCCAGCAGGGCCTGCCGGCTTGCGTCGAGGCCGGGGGTATCCGCGTTGGCGTCGCGCAGCTTCAGCGCGGTGTCGAGCAATTCGACCCAGCCATGCCATGCCACCAGCGCGTGCCGTGCCGAATGCTCGCGCAGCCGCGTGGCGTAGCGGCACAGCGCGGCTTCGTCGCCGCGCCACAGCGCGATGGGGCATGCCGCGAAGGCCAGAGCTTGCGCCAGCGCCAGCGGCATGTCGTGCAGCGCGTCTTCCACGCATCGGTCGGCCATGGCGGCCGCGCGGTCGGCATGGCCTTCGAGCCACAGCGTGCGCGCCAGCACGATCTGCATGCAGACGCGCCGGCACACCAGCGCGGTGAGGTTGTCGACAGGCCGCGCCAGGCGGCTCGGGTGCGCGCGCACGCGTTCGGCCAGCCGACGCGCGGTGCCGTGGTGGCCCTGATAGTGATGCGCCAGCGCCAGCATGTGGTCAGCCCACAGGCGGGACATCGGATCGCTGTCGTGCGCGGCCAGCGCGCCCATCGATTCGGCGTGGCGTTGCCCACCGGCGTAGTCGCCCATCGCCAGCGCCAGCATGCCGACGCCGGTCAGCGCCTGCTGGCGCACACCGGCCTGCGGCAGCGCCACGGATGCGTCCAGCGCGCGGTCATAGGCCTCTTCCGCACCGGCGGCCAGGCCGCGTGTGTGGAAGATCAGCGTGCCCAGCGCCACGCGCAGCCGGGTGGTCAGCGTGGCGTCCAGCGTTGCGGCGCCGTCATCGGCCAGCGCCAGCGCGCGGGCGGCGTAGCCGCAGAATTCGTCGAGCCGCGACAGGAAGTAGGCGAGCGGCAGCGCGGCGATGATCAGCCGGGCACCCAGCTCGGCATCGCCATCGGCAGACAAGGCCCAGGTGATGGCGGCGCGCACGTCGTCGATGGCGACGCCATAGCGGCTGGCCCATTCGGCCTGCGTCAGTTCGGGTTCGTCCAGCCACGTCCTCATCAAGACGATGCGCCAGTGCATTGCATGGCGGGCCCGTAGCGCGCGCAACGCGCCGGCCTCCGCCAGCCGTTCGTGGGCATAGGCCCGCGTGGTGGCCAGCAACCGGTAGCGCACCACCGGTTCGCTGGCATCCGCGCTGACCAGTGACTTGGCCACCAGCGCGGCGATGCCGGCCTCGACGTCGCCGCGATCGAACCCGGGGTCGACCAGCACGGCCCGCGCCCATGCCAGCGTGAATTCGCCGTTGAAGATGGAGAGCCGCATCAGCGTCGTGCGTTCGCGCGCGGACAGGCCGTCGTAGCTCCAGTCCAGCAGGGCGCGCAGCGTGCGATGCCGCGGCAGCACGATGGCGCTGTTGTGGGCCAGCATCTGGAAGCGGTCCGACAGCAAGCGGCGCAGCGCCTGGATGCCGAAGGTGCTCACCTGCGCGGCCGCCAGTTCGATGGCCAGCGGCATGCCGTCGAGGCTCGCGCAGAGCTCCACCACGCCGGCGGCGTCGGCATCGGGCAACTGGAAGGTGTCGGCACTGTGAATGGCGCGCTCCACGAACAGCTGGATCGCGGCATAGCGCATGGCTTCGGTCGCATCGATCCGCGTGCGGGCCGCAGGCAGGGCCAGCGGCGGTACGCGCTGGACCCACTCGCCCTCGCATTGCAGCGGCTCGCGGCTGGTGACCAGCACGTGCACATCGGGCGCGGCCTGTTGCAGCTCCAGCACCAGCATGGCCACGGCATCGATCACGTGCTCGCAGCTGTCCAGCACCACCAGCATGCGTTTGTCGCGCAAGGCATCGACCAGCACCGGTGGCGCCGCCGCCCCGGCCGTCATGCCGAGCGTGGCCGCGAGCGCGCCGTTGACCAGTCCCGGGTCCGCGACGCGGCCCAGATCGACAAAGCGCACCCCATCGGCATAGGCCGGTAGCAGCCGCTCGGCCATGGCCAGCGCGATGGTGGTCTTGCCCATGCCACCGGGCCCGCACAGCGTCAGCAGCCGCCGCAGCGGCAGGCTCTGCGCCAGCGCGGCGATCAGGTCGTCGCGGCCGATCACGCGCGTCGCGCGCGCGGGCAGGTTGTGATGGGGGATGGCTGGCGCCGTGCCGGCCACGTCGACGCTGCCGTGACGGACCACCGGTGCCACAAAGCAGTAGCCACGGCCGGCCACGCTGGCGATATAGCGCACGCCGCCCTGGCCGTCGCCCAGCACCTTGCGCAGCGCGCCCATATGTACGCGCAAGGTCGCTTCTTCCGCATCGCCATCGGGCCACGCATAGGCGATCAGCTCGCTCTTGCTCACGACCTCGCCCGCGCGTTCGACCAGGGCTGCCAGGATGCCGCGGGCGCGGGCGCCCAGCCGCACCGGGCGGCCGCCATCCAGCAGCAGGCGCTGCGCAATGTGCAGTGTGAACGGGCCAAAGGCGACCGGTGGGTCAGCCTTGGCGGGGGCGGCTTGGCTCATGAGGCTTTCTCTTCGCCGGCGGGGGCGCGGGACGAAGCGCTATTCTGAATGGCCCGGTGACGATGAGCAAATCGTGCTCATCGAGGGTGACCACTGCATGACGATGGTGCACGGTGGATGGGTGAGCCAGCTGGCGCGTGCCGGCAGCCCTGTTGCACCGAAAACGGGCGCGGTGCTGGCGTGCGCGACACCTGCGCGCATGCCATGCAACGGGTTTCAGCGTGTGCGGCGATCAGCGGTTGCGCGCCGCGAGCACGACCAGGATGACCACCGGCGCGGCCAGGCAGACAAAGCCCAGGGTGGCATACGCAAATGCGCCGACCACCGCGCCGCATGCAAAGCCGGCCACGGCAGGCAACATCTTGCGCAACCGGGTGCGGGCTGCGTTCTGCTCCGCCGATGGAATGCCCGCGCCGTGAAGCGTGTGGACCAGATCGATCACGATCTGCGTGGTATTGCCCGTCATGATGGTCGTGGGGACATGGTCGGGCAGCACCAGCCGGGACTGCGCGTTTTGCACGCCCATCGCCGCCACGCCGAGCATGCCGGCCAGCAGGGCCAGTGGCGAGTCGGCCACTGTGATCGGCGCTGCCGCCAGACCGCAGGCCATGAAGCCGGTCAGCAACACGGCCTGCATCCAGAACAATGGGCGCACCGCCGGTAGCTGGCGCCGCTCGCACCGGGCCACCCACAGCGTGGTCAGCGCCACCGTGACCACAAACACCGGCAGGGCCAGCAGCTTGGCCAGCACGCCTTGCGACGCGCTGACCAATTCCACGCCAAGCATCACGAAGTTGCCGGTCACGTGTGCGGTGAACAGGCCGAACAGCGCGATGAAGCCCACCACGTCGACGTAGCCCGCCAGGAAGGCGAGGCAGGTGCCCTGGACGACGGCGGAAGGTGTGGAGACGACAGGACGGACGTCGGCGGTAGTCATGGGGGCGCGACAGGTTGACCGGAGTGCGACGAGCGTAGCACGGCCGGGTGGCGCTGTTCAGGCACCGCTGCCAAGGCCCCGCCGTTCAGGCCCCGCGAAAGCGCGCGCGGTAGTCCGCCGGGGACACGTTCAACTGCCGCAGGAACGCGCGGCGCATGCCGTTGGGGTCGCTGAAGCCGGTCAGGGAGGCCACGCGCTTGAGCGGGTTGCGGGTTTCCTCCAGCAGCCGCCGCGCGGCTTCGACGCGTGAGCTTTCGACGAACTCCGCTGGCGTGACCAGCGACTCGCGCTTGAAGATGCGCGCGAAGTTGCGCGTGCTCATGCCGGCGCGCGCCGCCAGGCCGTCCACGGTCAAGGGCTGGTTCAGGTTCTCCAGGATCCAGTTCTGCACGTCGCGGATACCGCCTTTCTGCGCGACTTGCGCGGCCAGGTGCGCACTGAATTGCGACTGGCCACCGGGCCGCTTCAGGAACATCACGAATTCGCGCGCCACCTTGAGCGCGATGGCGCGGCCGAAGTCTTCCTCCACCATCGCCAGCGCCAGGTCCAGCCCGGCCGTCACGCCCGCCGACGTGTAGAGATTGCCGTCCTTGACGTAGATCTGGTCGGGCTCCACACGCACGCCCGGAAACTGGCCGGCAAGCCTGGCGGTGCTGTTCCAGTGGGTGGTGACGCGCTTGCCTTCCAGCAGGCCGGCGTTGGCCAGCAGTAGCGCGCCCGAACACACCGAGCCCAGGCGCCGCACCGAGCGCGCATAGCGATGCAGCCAGGCGCGAATCGCCGGGTCCTGTTCGATCAGGCGTACCTCGGGGCTGCCCGCGATCAGCAGCGTGTCGATATCGGGGCTGCTGGTATCCAGCGTGGTATCCGGCGTGATGCGCATGCCGTTGGAGGCCGTCAGCGGCCCGGATACGGGCGATACGATCTCGAATTCATAGGCATCGGGGTTGCCGGCCTGGCGCGCGGCTTCGGCAAAGACATCGATGGGACCCACCAGATCGAGCATCTGGACCTGGGGAAAAGCAAGCACGGCAATCTTCATGGCAATACAGGCGGCGGGGGGTGCCGCGGCACAACGGGTGTCGATGGCCGGATTCTAGGCAATCAGGCAGCTTCTGCCAGCCCGTCTGGCCGAACATGCCGCCGCGTTGGCCGGCTTTGCGATGTCAGCAGGGTGGACAAGGCCGCACATGGCGGCATGGCCAACGAGGTTGGCCGAATCTGCACCATTGGCGAGGTTTCGGTCAGCCCCGGCGCTGACCATACTGCGATCACCCACCCACCTGATCGAGGGCAACATGAACATCGCCGCGCTTCCGTCCACCGCCGCCGCCTCCGTCTCCGCCACCACTGCCTCCGCCGCCTCCGTCTCCGCCACCACTGCCTCCGCCGCTTCCGTCTCCACCGCCACCGGCTCCGCCGCGCAACGCGGGTCGGTGCGGCATCTTCCCGTCAACCTGTTCGGCGCCGTGATGGGCTTGTCGGGGCTCTCGCTGGCCTGGCGCGGCGCCCACCAGCTGTTCGGGGTCGATCCGCGCGTGGCGCAGGGCATCGGCATCGTCGCCATCGTCACCTTTCTCCTGCTAGCAGGGGGCTACCTGGTGAAGTGGGCGCGCTATCCGGCCGCTGTGCAGGCCGAGTTTCGTCATCCGATCGCGGGCAACTTCTTCGGCACCATCACCATCGCCATCCTGCTGCTGTCGTCGATCGTCGGCGCCTACAGCGAGATGGCGGGGCAGGTCATCTGGACGACGGGCGCGCTGGCCACGGTGGCGCTGACGTTCGTGATCGCCCACCGGCTGCTGCAGGGGCGCGTGGACCCGACGCATGCCGCGCCGGCCTGGCTGATCCCCGGCGTGGCCACGCTGGATATCGCCGTGGCCGGCGGCACCATGCCGATGGCGTGGGCGCACGAGGCCAACCTGTTCGCGGTCGCCGTCGGCACGGTGATGGCGCTGGTGTTCTTCGTGATGATCGTTTCACGCGTGGTGCACCATGAGCCGCTGCCGGCCGGCATGGTGCCGTCGCTGATCATCCTGATCGCGCCGTTCGAGGTGGGCTTCCTGGCCTACGTGAACATGGTGCAGCACGTCGACATGTTCGCCGCCATGCTGTTCTACTTCGGCCTGTTCCTGTTCCTGGCCTTGTCGGCCAAGGTGTTCCGCAAGTCCATCCCGTTTGCCGCGTCGTGGTGGGCCATCAGCTTTCCGATGGCGGCGCTGGCCAACGCGGCGATCCGCTATGCGGGCCATGCGGATCACAACACCGTGCTCGATGGCATTGCCGGCCTGCTGCTGGCGGCGCTGACGGTTGCGATCGTGATCCTGTTCGTCCGCACGCTGCATCGCCTGTTCACCGGTCGGCTGCTCGTGGGCTGAGGCACATTCCATCCGATTCCCGTCGACTCGCCGCGCTCGTCACGCACGCCCGACGGCACTAATATCAATCTCGACGGCGCGATCCCTGACGCATTCGACTTCTCCTTCGCGTCGCCGGGAACCGGGGACGCAAAGTGCCAAACGTGACATCCGACGGGGTTTCGATTCACTACGAGGTCAAGGGCCAGGGTTCGCCCGTGCTTCTTCTGGCGGGGCTGGCGGGAGTGGGGGCATCCTGGGGTCCACAGATCGACCTGTTCGCCGGGCATCACCAGGTGATCGTGCCTGATCACCGCGGCACCGGCGCATCCGAGCGCACCGCACGCGACATGACGATTGCGCAGCACGCACGGGACATGGCGAGGGTCATCGAGGCGGTCGGATGCGGGCCGGTCCACGTGGTCGGGTCCTCGACCGGCGGCGCCATCGCGCAATGGCTGGCGATTCATCACCGCGAACGATTACGCAGCGCGACCATTGTCTCGTCGATTGCACGCGCGGATGCGTTCTACCGTCGCCAGTTCGACATGCGTCGACGCATGTTGACCGATTCCGGCCTGCGCGCGTCCACCGAGGCCAACGCACTATTCCTCTTCGATCCGAGATTCATGCGCCTGCACCCGGAGCGGGTGCAGGCGTGGGTAGACGCTACAGCGGCTGGCACATTCGATCCGGAGATCGGCTTTGCCCGCATCGACATGATCGTGGGGCACGACGCCTTCGAGGATCTTCCGTCGATCACGACGCCGACGCTGGTGCTGGTGGGCGAGCGCGACTTCTGCGCCCCGCCGCACTTCTCCGCGGAGCTTGCCGAGCGGATTCCGGGTGCCGAATTTGCCATCCTGGATGGTGGCCACTTCATCTTCCTGGAGCATCCCGAACGGCTGCACGACACGGTCGAGGCGTTCATCGCCAGGCACGAACGATGATCGGCCCTTGCTCCCCAAGCTTGCGATGACCAAAAAAAATCGCCCGGCGCGACGCCAATTGGTCGTGCCGGGCATATGCCGTTACCCGTCGATTGACGGATACGGCGCATCGCGATGTGACTGATCGTCGTTACGGCTTCTTCGCGCCGTCGGTGTAAGGATCGGGTTTGCCGGTCTTCGCGCCGTCGGTGTACGGATCAGGCTTGCCACTCTTGGCGCCATCCGTATAAGGGTCAGATTTTTTCGGCGCCAGGTCCGACCGTGTCGAGGTCTTGGCACCATCGGTGTAGGTGTCGAACTTGCCCGCCTTGGCGCCATCGGTGTATGGATCCGGCTTCCCTGCCTTGGCGCCCTGGGTGTATGGGTCAACCGGCTTTTGCTGCGCGTACGCCATGGGCATCGCCACGACGGCGGCGGCGGCAACAAACAGACTGGACAGTAGGGTCTTGCTCATAGGTACCTCGCGAGATGGGCGCAAGTGAGATGCCTGCTTCGACTGCGCCCCAACAAAGCCATCGGGCAGGCGGCTTGATACGAGTACTTCGCTACCTTCAAGGATAGACACTGCGGTGTCAGCTTCCTCGAACGACTTGGCCAGGATCGGCACGCATCCTGCATGCCGGCGGCGGTTGTGGCGGTGGCACCACGCCAGCCGCCGGACCTTGCAGAAGGTACTGTGTAAACGGATGCGCGCCGGCCTGCCGTTGACCGGTTTGAAGACTGTTTTTTAGTGCGCTTTGTTCTTGCGCGGCTGCGGAGTTTCGCGGACGGTCACGGCAGGCACGTCCACCACATCGCCACTGGCGGTGGCCACTGCGGCGATGTCCGGCATCACCGGCATCGCGGGCAGCAGTATCGGCACGCCAAGCAGGCGTCCCCAGGCATCGACCCACGCACGCTGGGAGGCGGCGCCCAGTTCGAGCATCGCCGTGGCGTAGTGCAGCGGGATCGACATCAGCGGCATCTGGCTGGTCCACTGCCGCGCATAGAACTCCTCTGGATCCTGCGGCATGAAGCACGCCGCCCAGTCGAACTGCGTCTCGTCGATCCAGGACTTGGCGAAATCCGAATTGAGACCCATCATCTTGCGCCAGTTATCAAGCAACTGATCGTCGAGCGCGCCAAAGGCCTGGAAGGTAAATGCTGGCATCGGCCACAGAGTCGGTGGAATGCTGTTCATGGTGGGAAGCTCCGGTTGAAACCTGTGGTGAGGAAAGGCTGCGGTGGGATCGGGCCGGCAAGTGGAACAGAATGACCGGGCGCGGTGATGACGGCATCACGCCAATCCATAGGGACCATGGCCACATGCTCATCCATACTCGCCCTGCGGTCAACCTGCGTATCGTCTGGTGAGCAGCGTCCGTCATATCGTCATGCACATGTCATCCGCACGTCATCCGCGAGGTTCCGCCACACGGGATCGACACTGATGATCCGGACGCGCAGGAGCCGTCACACGGATTTGCGATAGCACCCGACGGGGCGCGCGGCGCGCGGCCTTTTCGCCACAGGCACAATACCGGCTGGATTCGACGGGGGAGGGGAAATGGAACTGCGGCAACTGCGCTACTTTGTCCACGTGGTGGAGCTTGGCAGCATGGGGCAGGCGGCCCAGCGCCTGGGCGTGGTCACGTCGGCGCTGAGCCAGCAGATCAGCCGGCTGGAGAGCGAGCTGTCCACGCGGCTGCTGCAGCGTACCTCGAGCGGCGTGGTGCCTACGGACGCCGGGCTGGCGTTCTGGCGCCAGGCGCAACTGGCGCTGCGGCATGCGGACGATGCCGCGCGCGCCGCACGCACGGCGCGGCTGTCGGGCCATGTCAGCGTGGGCATGGCGCCGACCACGCTGGCCGTGCTGGGCCCGCCGTTCATGGTGGCCATGCGCGAGCGCTATCCGGACATCCGCCTGCATCTGGTGGAGAGCCTGTCCGGCAACCTGGCGACGATGATCGGCGCGCGCCAGCTCGATCTCGCCGTGCTGTTTCAGCTGGAGCCCAGCCAGCGCCGCAGCGTGACACCGCTGCTGGAAGAGCGCCTGTTCGTGATCGCCCGCCCGGATCAGCCGGGGCTGCCGGCCACGGATTCCGTCCGCCTGGATCAGCTTGGCGATCTGCCCCTGATCCTGCCCAGTGGTGCCCACGGGCTGCGCGCCGTGCTGAACGCGGCGCTCGCGCGCGGCCAGCGCCCGCTGAATGTGGTGGCCGAAATCGACGGACTGGCCGTGTTGATGGATGCCGTACGGGCGGGCCTGGGGGCCACGATCCAGCCCGGCGCCGCCGTGGCGCGCCATCTGGGCGATCCGCTCGCGCTGATCGAGATTGCCGACGCCGGGGTGCAACGCCCGAACCTGCTGGTCAGCCTGTCCGACGACGAACTGTCGCCCGCCGGCCTGGCGGCGCGCGGAGTGCTGGACACCGTGGCGCGCGGGCTGGTCACCGCCGGCCGGTGGCCGGGCGCGACCCTTCACAAATCCTGAAGACCTCCCGCCGCGGCGGGGCTGGTGTGCGCGGCAAGACCTCCGTACAGTCTCGGGGCAATGCGAAAAGGGGCAACCCGGGCCAAGGATGGCCTTGCCACCTCGCCAAGAATTCCAATGATCCCCAGGAGACCCGCAAGATGACTACCGCTGCGCGCCGCACGGCGCTCAAGGCCCTCGTTGGCGCCGCCCTCGTATCCACCGGCGCCGTCGCCTTCGCGGCGGACAACTGGCCGTCCAAGCCGATCACGCTGGTCGTGCCGTTCGCCTCGGGCGGCACCACCGACATCATCGGCCGCGCCGTGGGCCAGAAGCTCGGCGAAGGACTGGGCCAGCCGATGGTGGTGGATAACCGCCCCGGCGCGGGTGGCACGATCGGCGGGTCCATCGTGGCGCGCGCCAATCCGGACGGCTACACCTTCCTGCTGGCCACCGTGGCCCACACCATGGCGCCCGGTATCTACAAGACGCTGCCGTACGACTTCCAGAAGGACCTGGAGCCGATCGGCATGGTGGCGCTCACGCCGAACGTCCTGCTGGTCAATCCGTCGATTCCGGCCAAGACCGTGCAGGAGCTGATTGCCTATATCAAGGCGCATCCGGGCAAGGTGAACTACGGGTCGGCCGGCATCGGCAGCACCGAGCACCTGTCCGGCGAACTGTTCCGCGCGGCCACGGGCACGGACATCGCGCACGTGCCGTACAAGGGTGGCGCGCCGATGATGACCGACCTGATCGCCGGGCAGATCCAGATGGCCATCGAGACCAGCCCGTCGGCTAACCCGCATGTGAAGAGCGGCAAGGTCAAGGCGCTGGCCGTGACCACGGCCCGGCGCTCGGCGGCGTACCCGGGCGTGCCCACGGTGGCGGAAAGCGGCGTGCCCGGCTACGAGGTGACTACGTGGTACGCGCTGATGGCGCCGCACGGCACGCCGGAAGCGATCCGGCAGCGCATGAGCGCGGAGCTGGTCAAGGTGCTGAAGCAGCCGGACGTGCAGAAGCGCTTCGAGGAGCAGGGCGTGACCGCTGGCGACATGACGCCGCCGCAGCTGGCCGGTTTCATCAAGACCGAAACCACCAAGTGGACCAAGGTGGCCAAGGATTCCGGCGCCAAGGCCGAATAAGAGGTCGCGCCTGTTGCCGCGGCAAGCCGTGGCTGGCAGAGCAGCAGCACAAGCGGCAGGGCAAGCGTTGTCCGCCTGCACGCCGCAAAGACAAAGGGCCGGGAAACCGGCCCTTTGTCTAGGTTCGCTGGCGGTGTTACATCGCCCGCCGGATCTCCGCCACGCCGAAGGCGGCCAGCGCAAAGCCGGCCGCGCGGTCGATCCACTGCCGCACGCGCAGGCCCAGTGCATGGCGTGCGCCGGACACCATCGTCACCAGCACGCACCACCAGGCGATGGAGCCGAAGAACACGCCCAGCACGGTCGTCATTGCGATGCTCGTCGAGAACGCGCCGCGCGGGGCCAGCGTGGCGAACAGCGCGGCGAACATGATGATGGTCTGCGGGTTGGTCAGCGTCAGCAGGAATGCGCTGGCAAACGACCGCATTCCGGTGCCATTGCCGCGCAGCGTGGCCGCCTGCTCGGCGGGCTTCTGGAAGAACGTGCGCAGGCCCAGGTACACCAGGAACAGGCCGGCCACCAGGTGCAGCGGCTTGTCGTAGGCCAGCATGAACTGCGATACGCTGACCAGCCCCAGCGCGGCCACCAGGCCGTAGACAGCGTCCCCGCAGGCGATGCCGAAGCCGATGGCGAGACCCGCGCGCGGGCCTTCGGTCAGGGTGCGGCGGATGCAGAGCATCCCCATCGGGCCCACGGGGGCGGCAACCGCCAGGCCGACGCCGGCCGCGGTCAGGAACAGGGTTGGCAGGGACATGTCGGCGCGTGTTCTTGAAATGGATATGCCGAGGATTCTAGCGTCACGCCGCGGCTTGCGGCATGGATTTGGCCAGGAGTTTCGCCAGCTCCACCGCCGGCACCGGGCGCCCGAACAGCCAGCCCTGCCCGAAATCCACGCCCTGTTCGCGCAGGAAGTCGGCCTGCGCGCTGTCCTCGATACCTTCCGCCACCACCTGCAGGCCGAGCGAGCGCGCCATCGCGATGATGTGCGGCGCCACGGTGCTCGATGCCGCCTCCTGCCCGATGGTGTCGACAAAGGACTTGTCGATCTTGAGCGCGTCGACCTTGAAGCTCTGCAGGTACGACAGGCTCGAATAGCCCGTGCCGAAGTCGTCGATATAGACCGGGTGGCCGGCGTCGCGAAACGCCTGGATGGTGTCGCGTGCCACGTCGGGTTCCAGGAAGCCGCGCTCGGTGGCCTCGATGCGGATCTGCTCGGGGGTGATGCCGGTGCCGCGCAGCCGTGCCGTCAGCACGCCCAGGAAGCGCCGGCTTTTCAGGTCTTCGGCACCGACGTTGATCGACACGTAGAACGACGGATGCCGGCGCAGCATCGTGCCCAGCTCCGTCAGCACGATCTCCAGCACCTGGTCGGTGATCTGCTGGATCAGGCCGGCGTTCTCCGCCATCGGGATAAACAGGTTCGGCCGCACCAGGCGTCCATGCCGGCGCCAGCGCACCAGTGCCTCCACGCCGACGCAATGGTTGTCGGATAGCGCGACGATGGGCTGGTAGTGCACCGCCATTTCGTGGCGCCGCACCGCGCCGCGCAGTTCGCCCTCCAGGCTGAAGCGCCGCGTGGCGCGGCGCCAGACCAGCACGCCGAGGGGCAGCCCGGCCGCCAGCCCGACCGCCAGCCCGCCTGTCAGCAGCGCCTTCCAGTTGGCCAGCAGCACCGCGCGCGGCGCCAGTACCACGACCGCCAGTGGCATGACGCGCGAGCGGCGCAGCACCACGGCCGCGTCGTCGTCGTGCGTGGCGCCGCTGCCGGCACCGTACGTGTGGTCGGCGTAGGCCTCCTGCATCCGCTTCAGGTTGGCACCCTGCGAGGCCGCGAAGATGCGGCCCGCTTCCGTGTTGATCACGGCCAGCATGCGCGCGTCGCGATCGACCACGTCGACAAAGGTCTGCGGGTCCAGCGAAACATTGCTGCCATTGCGGCCGATCAGCATGGCCCGGCGCGGCGCGCTGAACGGGTTGGCGAGGTCGAACCAGTATTCCATCCCGTCCGGCGTGCGCCAGTCGGGCGGCGGCAACGTCAGGCCCTTTGTCTCGACCGGGCCGAGCAGCGCCGAGCATCGGCGCTGGCCGCCGCCGTAAATGCCGGCATCCTGGATATGGCGATAGCTGTAGGCAATGCGGCGCAGCTGGACCAGGTGGGCCGGCGAGCAGGGCTCCTCACGCAGCACCTCCATTTCCTCGATGGCGCTCGTGGCCTGCGTCATGACCAGTTCGGCGCGCTTGAGCGCGGCATCCGCGAACACGCTCAGTTGATCCGCCTCGCGCCGGTTGGCTTCGAGTTGGGCCATGAACACGCCGATCCCTACCGGGAACAGCGTGGCCAGGGTGGCCAATACGATCGTCAACGCCAGAAACCAGCTGCGGTGCATCGGGAGTCCTCTGGAAGCTGCGCCGTCCCATTCACAAAGCGGATTTGAAAGTGTTACCCGTCCCAGGGCGTTTATCGCCCGGATATTGGCATCTAGAGTGGGGCCCTGGACCACGAAAAGCGTCCCGCTGTTGGGGAGCATAGCTAACAATTACCGATCATGTCTGATACTTCGCGACTGTTTTCGCCTTTTTCCGTGGCCGGCCAACCGGTCTCGAACCGCATCGTCATGGCGCCGATGACCCGTGCGCGCAGTGCCCAGCCGGGGGATGTGCCCACCGCGATGAATGCACGCTACTACGCCCAGCGCGCCTCCGCCGGCTTTATCGTGACGGAAGCGACGCAGATATCGCCGCAGGGCAAGGGCTATTCCTTTACGCCGGGCATCCACAGCGCCGACCAGGTGGCCGGCTGGCACACCGTGACGGATGCCGTGCATGCGGCCGGCGGACGCATCTTCCTGCAGCTCTGGCACGTGGGCCGGATGTCGCATCCGGACTTCCATGAGGGCGCGTTGCCCGTGGCGCCGTCGGCCGTGCCGTTCGACGGCCAGATATGGAAGGTGGACCCGGCCACGGGCGTCGGCGCGATGGTGGATTGCCCGACGCCGCGCGCGCTCACGGAGGCCGAGATCCGCGGTATCGTGGCCGACTTCGGCCGCGCCGCCCGCAACGCGATGGCGGCGGGGTTTGACGGCGTGGAGATCCACGGCGCCAACGGCTACCTGATCGATCAGTTTCTGCGCACCAGCTCCAACACGCGCACCGACGCCTACGGCGGGTCGCGCGAAAACCGGCTGCGCTTCCTGAAGGAGGTGGTGGACGCGGTGGCGCTGGAGGCCGGCGCGGCGCGCACCGCGATCCGACTGGCGCCGTTCCTGACCGCGCGCGGCATGGCCTGCCCGGACATCCTGCCGACGATCCTCGATGCGGCGAGCTTCCTGCAGCAGCGCGGCATCGGCTACCTGCATCTGGTGGAAGCGGACTGGGACGATGCGCCGGCATTCACCGAAGACTTCCGCCAGGCCGTGCGTGCGCGCTTTGCCGGCCCGATTGTCGTCGCCGGCAAGTACGACCGCACGCGTGCGGAATGGGTATTGTCGAAGGGCTACGCCGATCTCGTCGCGTTTGGCCGCCCGTTCGTGGCGAATCCCGACCTGCCGCGCAGGCTGGCCGAAAACCTGCCGCTGGCCCCGCTCGATGGCAACACGCTGTTTGGCGGCGATGACCGCGGATATGGCGACTATCCAGCCTGGCAGGTGGCTGCCTGAAGAGGTCGTTTCAAGAAGATCCCGGCGTCTTCCCCTCCGCTTCCGACAAGGAGACACGCATGACCCACGACCAACCCGACGCCCCCACCTGGCGCTTTGACCATCTCAACGTCTCCGCCGGTGGCCGGCAGGTGCTGGATGGCTTTTTCGGCGACATCATGGGGCTGCGGCCCGGCTACCGGCCGCCGTTTCCGTTCCCGGGCGCGTGGCTGTATGCGGGCGATCAGGCGGTGATCCACGCCGTCGACGATGCCCGGCTCGATGCACAGGCTGGCGACCTGCAGGTCGGGCATATCGCTTTTCGCAGCGACGGGCCGGCCGCACCGGTGATCGAGCAGCTACGCAACAGCCCCTATCCGTTCCGCGTCGCGCGCGTGCCGGCGGACAGCACGCTGCAGATCTTCGTGATGCTGCCCGGCGGGCTGGTGATCGAACTCGACATGCCGGACGACGGTGCGGCGGGCGACTACCAGTACGGCACCGGCCAGACGGCTCCGGCACAGCGCGATTTCAAGCCGCGCTGACTGGCGGTGGCTGGCGGCGGTGAGCGGCTAGAGCCGCGTACCCGGCACGATGGCGGCGGCTCGGGCCGAGCCTGCCGACGGCGCGTCATGCGCGCCGCGGCCCGGCGGAGGTGGCGGAGGACTGCCACCGTCCGACATCGGCCCAGGGGCGGGCTCGCGTGGCGCCGCCGCCGCCGTGCCCACCACCAGCGTCAACGTGGCCACGTAGCGGTCCTTCGCCTCGCGCACGGCGCCCAGCGTGGTCTCGCCGGCCATCAGCGCGATGCCGTCGTTGCTGTTCAGCGTTTCGCGCAGACGGCTGCGCTTGTATCCCGCCAATTGCGTGTAGAGGTATTCGCTCAGCGCATCGGGCAGGAAGCACTGGGTCGTCAGCATGGCGCGATTGCCGTCCAGCACCTTGATATGCAGATGCGTGGCGCGGCCGGCATACCAGCCCGGATAGATCGTGCGGAACATGGCCACGCCGTCGGCGCCCACCGGCTGACTGCCGCGCAGGAAGGTCTGTCCGCGCGTGGACACGGCGTGCCCGCGCTCATCGCTCTGGCCCGCATAGCCGGAGTACACACCGGTGGCGTTGCAGTGCCAGAGATCGACGCGTTTGCCGGCCAGCGGCTTGCCGTGCGGGTCGACCACGGTGAAGCGGACTTCAAGCGGCACGCCGGGCTGGCCTTCGGTGATGTCCTGCCGGACCTTGCCCGGATCGAAATAGAAGGGGCCTTCGGTGGTTTGCGCGGTCTGCGTCAGGAGGTGGCCAGCGGCCGGGGTGCCCGCGGTGAGCGGGGTGGCGGGGGCCGCTGCCGGATTCGTGGGTTCGGCCGCCTGCACCGCGCGGGACAGCGCGGCAAGGCCGGCGCCGCCAAGGCCGGCCGCCAGCAACTGGCGGCGGCGTGACGGGGATTCCGGTCGAGGCGACGAGGAAGCATTGGGCATCGCACGCTCCGTTGGAAGTGGAATACCCAGTGTAGTGCCGGGGCTTGCAGGCAGTATTTCCGCCCTGTGTCGACCCGGCTACACATGTGACGGCGGCTCTCAGACCCCCGGCGAATGACTACACCGCCGACTTCACCACCGCGCCCGTGGCGAAGAAGCTCTGCAGGTTCTCGAAGACCAGGTTGGCCATCGCCGCACGGGTTTCGTGGGTGCCGCTGGCCACGTGGGGCAGCAACACGACGTTGTCGAGCGCGAACAGCGCCTCCGGCACCTGCGGCTCATTCTCGAAGACGTCCAGACCGGCCCCGGCGATTTGCTTGTGCGTCAGCGCGTCGACCAGCGCGGCTTCATCGACCACCGTGCCGCGTGCGATGTTGATCAGGTAGCCCTGCGGGCCAAGCGCGCGCAGCACGCTGGCCGAGATCAGGTGCCGCGTGGCCGGGCCGCCGGAGGTGGCCACGACGAGGAAGTCCGCCCATTCCGCCAGCGCTTCCAGCGAGGGCTCGAAGCCGTAGTCGAGCCCCTCCTGCGGGTTGCGGCCGTAGTAGCGCACTTCCATGTCGAAGCCGCTCGAACGTTTGGCGATGACCCGGCCGATGCGGCCCATGCCGACGATGCCGAGCCGCTTGCCGCTGACGCGCGTGGTGAGCGGATACGGGCCCTTCGGCCACGCGCCGCGCCGCACGAAGCGATCCGCCGCGCTGACCTGGCGCGCGACGTCCATCAGCAGCGCGAAGGCGATATCGGCCACGCAATCGTTGAGCACGTCCGGCGTGTAGCCCACGGCGATGCCGCGCGCACGCGCCGTGTCCAGGTCCAGCTTGTCCAGTCCGACGCCAAAGCTGGAGATCACGCGCAGGTTGGGCAGCGCCGCCAGCGTCTTGCCGTCCACGCCCGTTGCCGCGCGCGCGGTCATCGCCACGAACTCGCCACCGTGCTGCGCCAGATAGCCGGCGGGATCGGTCTCGGCCCAGAACGGGTGTACATCGTAATGTTCGGCCAGCCGGGTTTCCGTCTGTTCGGGGAGCCGGCCGTGCTGCAGGAGGCGAGGTTTCATGCGAGAAGAGTCCTGTCTTGGAGGCTGTCTTGGAGGATGCGTCGGCGCGGAGCGTCGTCAGTCCGCGCTGAGGTGATTATCGGCGATGATCCTTGCGTAACGCTTGCGGTCATTGGCGATGAGCTCCGCGAACTGCTGTGGCGTACTGCCCACCGGGATCGCGCCCTGATCGATCAGCTGCTTCTTCACCTCGGGGATGGCTACCACTTGCTTCACGCCGGCTGCGATCTTGTCGACGATGTCTTTCGGCGTGCCGGCCGGCGCCAGCAGGCCGACCCATGATCCCGATTCCGCACGCTGGATGCCGGCCTCGGCAAGCGTGGGCACCTCGGGCATGGCAGGCGAGCGCACCGTGCTGGTCACGGCCAGCGCGCGCAGCTTGCCGGCCTTCACATGGCCGGCGGTTTCCAGCACGGAGGCAAACAGCATGTCGACGTTGCCGGCCATCAGGTCGGTCATCGCCGCGCCGCCGCCCTTGTAGGGCACATGCAGCATGTCGGTGCCGGTGGCCACCTTGAAGATCTCGCCGGACAGATGCGGCGAGCCGCCGGTGCCGGAACTGGCAAACGTCAGCTTGCCGGGTTTGGACTTGGCCAGCGTCACCAGTTCCTTCGGCGTCTTGGCGGGCAGGCCGGGCGTGACCACGAGCGCGAACGGCAATTCGGCCATCAGGCTGACCGGCACGAAGCCATCCGGGTTGTACGCGAGCTTCTTGTAGAGGAACGGGTTGATCGATTGCGTGCCGACGTTGCCGGCGACCAGCGTGTAGCCGTCGGGTTTGGCGCGCGCGGTGAGTTCGAGCCCGACATTGCCGGCGGCACCGGGCCGGTTGTCGACGAGCACCGGTTGGCCCCACAGTTGCGAGAGCCGCTGCGCGACGAGCCGCGTGGCGATGTCCGTGCCGCCACCCGGCGTGAACGGCAGGATGATCGTGACCGCGCGGGTGGGCCAGGTCGTGGCGGGCTGGGCGTAGGCGGCGGCGCCGAGCGTCGCGGCGAGCAACGTGACGGCAACACGGGTAAAGGCGTGGAGTGGGCGAACCAGAGGACGGCTGATCATGTCTTGACTCCTGTGTCGTGATCTGCGGGCGATGGGGTGGTCGATGAAGCGGGCGTGGGCAATGACGCGGGCGATGACGGGAACGAAGGCGTGAACGAAGGCGCGAACGACAGCGCGGATCGATCCGCGCCGCCGTCGCGTGCTATTCCGCGCTTGCGCCGGACTTCTTCACCAGCGCGGCCCAGCGCGGGATTTCCTTGCTCATCAGCGCGGCCAGTTCCTCCGGGCTGCTGCCGACCACTTCCATGCCGAGCGACTTCGACAGGCGCTCCTGCACCGCGGGCTGCTTCAGCGCGCGCACCACTTCCGCATTGAGCCGGTCCACGATGGCGCGCGGCGTGCCGTGCGGGGCGTACAGCGCCTGCCAGGACACCATCTCGAAACCGGACACGCCGGCCTCGGCCATGGTCGGCACGTTGGGCAGCAGGGCCGAACGCTTCGGCGAGGTGACCGCCAGCGGGCGCAGGCGTCCCGCGCGGATCATCGCGTCCCCGGCCGTCAGCTGGTCGAACAGGAATGGCACGAGTCCGGCGGCCACGTCCTGCACGGCCTGCGGGCTGCCCTTGTACGGCACGTGCGTCATCGGCACGTGGATCAGGTCCGCGAACAACTCGCCCGCCAGATGCGTGGATGTGCCCGCGCCCGACGACGCAAAGCTCAGCTTGCCCGGCTGCTTCTTTGCATAGGCGATCAGCTCCTGCACGGTCTTCACGGGCAGGTCGGCGTTGACCATCAGGACGTTGGGCACGTAGCCGACCAGACTGACCGGCTCGAAGTCCTTCACCGGGTCATAGGACAGGTTCTTGTAGAGACTGGCGTTGATGGCGTGCGTGCTGATGGTGCCGCCGAACAGCGTGTACCCATCGGGCTTCGCGCGCGCCACGTAGCCCGCGCCCACGGCACCGGCCGCCCCGGGGCGGTTTTCCACCACCACCGGCTGGCCCAGCGCGCGCGACAGTTCTTGCCCGATGCTGCGCGCGACGATATCGGTGGAGCCGCCCGCCGCGAACGGCACGACCCACGTGATCGGTTTGGACGGCCATTTGTCGGCGGCGTAAGCCGGTGCGGTGGTGGCGATGCCTGCCGCCAGCGCGGACAAGGCGAGGGCGCCGCGCACCAGGGTGCGTTGCCATTGGGTCATGCGTGTCTCCTGCGGGCCAGTCGTGCCGGCCGTGTTTTTATGGAAAGGGATAGGTGCGTCTTAGCGACCGCGCGCGCGGCGCCATGCCGCGAAATCTTCACGCGCCTGTTCCGTCGTCGGCGGATACAGGCCGATGATCGAGCGGCCGTTGCGGACCTCCTCGGTGACGAAGTCCTCGAACGCTGTCATTTCCACGGCCTCGGCGGTGATCTCTTCGACCAGGTGGCGCGGAATGATGACCACGCCTTCGGCATCGCCCACCACCACGTCGCCGGGGAATACAGCCACGTCGCCGCAGCCGATCGGCACGTTGAATTCCAGCGCCTGATGCAGCGTCAGATTGGTCGGCGCCGACGGACGCTGGTGGTAGGCGGGCATCGCAATCTGGGCGATCTCGGGCGAGTCCCGGAAACCGCCATCGGTGATGATGCCCGCGCCGCCGCGCTGCATCAGCCGCGTGACGAGGATCGATCCGGCCGATGCCGCGCGCGCATCCTTGCGGCTGTCGATCACCAGCACCGCGCCCGGCGGGCATTGCTCGATGGCCTGGCGCTGCGGGTGGTTCGGGTCCTGGAACACCGTGATCGGGTTGAGGTCTTCGCGCGCGGGGATGTAGCGCAGCGTGAAGGCCTCGCCCACCATCGTGGCGCCGTTCGGATTCAGCGGCCGTACATCCTGGATGAACTGGTTGCGCAGGCCGCGCTTGAACAGCGCGGTGCATAGCGTGGCGGTGCTGACGGTCTTCAGCGCGTCGCGCAGGGAAGGAGTGAGCTGGGTCATTGCGGTGGGGGCGGTGGGGTCAGGGGATCAGTAGATGCTCGGTTCGTCGACGGGCGCGCCGAAATCGGTCTGCAGGAAGTCGAAGTCGCAGCCGTCGTTGGCCTGGCGGATATGTTTCGAGAACATCCAGCCGTAGCCGCGCGCATAGCGCGGGGGCAGCGGCGTCCAGGCCGCGCGGCGCCGTGCGAGTTCCTCGTCGGAGACTTCCAGCTGGATGCTGCGGCGCTCGATGTCCACGGAGATCCGGTCGCCGGTCTGCACCAGCGCGAATGGCCCGCCGATATACGACTCGGGCGAGACGTGCAGGATGCAGGCGCCGTAGCTGGTGCCGCTCATGCGCGCATCGGACATGCGCAGCATGTCGCGCACGCCCTGCTGCACGAGTTTCTTCGGAATCGGCAACATGCCCCATTCCGGCATGCCGGGGCCGCCTTGCGGGCCGGCGTTGCGCAGGATCAGGATGTGGTCGGCCGTGACGTCGAGGTCGTCGCGCTCCACTGCTGCCTTCATCGACGGATAGTCGTCGAACACCAGCGCGGGGCCCGTATGTTTGAAGAAGCGTTTCTCGCAGGCGCTCGGCTTGATCACGCAGCCGTCCGGCGCGATGTTGCCCTTGAGCACGGCCAGCGCGCCCTCCTGGTACAGCGCGTTGTCGACGGTGCGGATCACGTCGTCGTTGTAGACCTCCGCGCCCGCGATGTTCTCGCCGAGCGTGCGGCCCGTGACGGTGCGTGCGTCCAGGTGCAGCTTGTCGCGGATGCGGCTCATCAGCCCCGGCAGCCCGCCCGCATAGAAGAAATCTTCCATCAGGTACTTGTCGCCGCTTGGCCGGATGTTGGCGATCACGGGCACGTGGCGGCTGGCGCGGTCGAAGTCGTCCAGGCCGATGTCGTGGCCCGCGCGCCGCGCCATGGCGATCACGTGGATGATCGCGTTGGTGGAGCAGCCCATCGCCATCGCCACGGCGATCGCGTTTTCAAACGACTGGCGGGTCTGGATGCGCTGCGGCGTCAGGTCTTCCCAGACCATGTCGACGATGCGGCGGCCCGCTTCGGAACACATGCGGATGTGGTTGGCGTCGGCGGCGGGAATCGACGAGGCGCCTGGCAGCGTCATGCCGATGGATTCGGCGATGGCCGTCATCGTGCTGGCCGTGCCCATCGTCATGCAGGTGCCGTGGCTGCGGGCGATGCCGCCCTCGATGCCGATCCACTCGGTCTTGCTGATATTGCCGGCGCGGCGCTCGTCCCAGAATTTCCACGCATCGGACCCCGACCCCAGCACGTTGCCCTTGTAGTTGCCGCGCAGCATGGGCCCCGCGGGCACGTAGATGGCCGGCACGCCGGCGCTGGTGGCGCCCATCAGCAGGCCCGGCGTGGTCTTGTCGCAGCCGCCCATCAGCACGGCGCCGTCGATGGGGTGGGAGCGGATCAGTTCTTCCGTCTCCATCGCCAGCAGGTTGCGATAGAGCATCGTGGTCGGCTTGACGGAGCTTTCCGACAAAGAAATGGCCGGCAGTTCTACGGGGAAACCGCCGGCCTGCAGGATGCCGCGCTTGACGTCTTCCACCCGCTGTTTGAAGTGCGAATGGCAGGGGTTGATATCGGACCAGGTGTTGATGATGGCGATGAGCGGCTTGCCCATCCACTCGTCGGGCGAGTAGCCCATCTGCATGATCCGCGAGCGATGCCCCGACGAACGCAGGTCATCGGGGGCAAACCAGCGCGCGCTGCGCAGCGCGTCCGGCGTCTTCTTGTGAGCCGTCATGTGTCTCTTCCACCGTTGAAGTCGTCACGGCGCGCTTGTCCGCTGGATCGGAGCCCGATCGCTGCCCGGGTTGCCGGATACCTGCCCGATGTCGCCGGACGCGGTGCCGGACATGTGCGCCGTTGTTTCGAAGCATTAAAGCACTAATATATTAGTACGTCAACGCGAAAGGTTTGGGCTAGAATCCGGGCCGATGGGGCGACATGTCTCGACAATGTCCGCCGCATTGCGCATCCCGCATCACAATTTCAGACGCATCCGATGGAAGCCACGCTTCAAGCCCTGCCGATCCAGTTCCAGTTCGACCGCACGCGCCAGGCGGCGCCGCAGGTGTTCGAGCATATGCGGGACCTGATCATCTCGATGGCGCTGCCGCCGGGCACCGTGCTGTCGCGGCCGGACCTCGCCACGCAATACGGCATCAGCCAGACGCCCGTGCGCGACGCATTGATCCGGCTGGCCGAAGAGGGGCTGGTCGACGTCTTTCCGCAGCACGCCACGCGCGTGAGCCGCATCGACGTGGCGCTGGCGCGGCAGGCGCATTTCCTGCGCCGGTCGGTGGAACTGGAGATCGTGCGCACGCTGGCCGGGCATCCGGACCCGGTGCTGGTCGAGCGCCTGCGCGCCACCGTGGCGCGCCAGCAGCGCATGCTGGACCTGGACGACCTGGCCGAATTCAGCGTCAACGACCAGGCATTCCACCGCCAGCTATACGAGGCCGCCGCCGTGCCGGACCTGTTCGCGCTCGTGCGCCGTCAGAGCGGCCATCTGGACCGCCTGCGTCGCCTGCATCTGCCGATCCCCGGCAAGGCCAACGCCGTGCTGCGCGATCACAACGCCATCATCGACGCCATCGCCGCCGGCGATCCGGCCCGCGCCGAGGCCAGCCTGCGCACCCACCTGTCCGGCACGCTGGCCAACGTGGAAGATATCCGCACGCGCCACGGCGACTACCTGCGCTAAGCCTCCAGCACGGACAGGATGTTGCCGGCCGGGTCCCTGAACCAGGCGATGGTCGGCCCGTTGCCGCGCATGATGCCGCGCGCGTCGGTTTTCAGGCCGGGCTGGTCATACATTTCAAACCGTACGCCGCGCTGCATCAGCGCCTCCACCGTCTTGTCGACGCTCTCCACCGGGAAATTCAGCACCGTGAATGTTGCGGGTGCGTGATTCGACTTTGGATACAGCAGCACGCGATTGCCGCCCGCGAGGTGCAGGGTGAGCAGGCCGTGTTCCTCGGTGACATCCAGCCCGAGCGTGTTCGCGTAGAAGTCCCTTGCCAGCGGGATATCGTTGACCGAGAAGCTGCTGAAAGCCTGACTGTCCTTGAGCATCGGTGTCTCCCTGGCAGAAAAAGGCATGCGCCGGGCTTGCGAACTGGCGCACCATCGCCCCAGTATTGTTCATCGACGGATGACTCACAAATGGCGCGATCCCTGTCCACATTGCCCGCCGCCCCGGCCACCGCCGCGCTCACCGCGCTGGCGATGGCCGCGTTTGCCGCCAATTCGCTGCTGGCGCGGCTGGCGCTCAAGGGCACCGGCATCGACGCGGCGACGTTCACGCTCGTGCGCATCGCCTCGGCCGCCGTGGTGCTGATGCTGATCCTGCGCGTGCGCGGCGGCCAGCGCGGCATGGCCGGTGACTGGCCCGCGGCCGTGGCGCTGCTGGTCTATGCCTGCGGATTCTCGTTCGCGTACCTGCGGCTGTCCGCCGGCACCGGCGCGCTGATCCTGTTTGCCTGCGTGCAGGCGACGATGATCGGCCACGGCCTGTGGCAAGGCGACCGGCTGCGTGCGATCCAGTGGCTGGGCACCGCGCTCGCGTTGGCCGGCCTGGTGTGGCTGGTGCTGCCCGGGCTGCAGGCACCGCCACCGGGCGCCACGGTCATGATGGCGGCCGCGGGCATCGGCTGGGGCGTCTACTCGCTGCGCGGCAAGCGCGCTGCCGATGCGCTGGCGGCGACCGCGGGCAACTTCGTGCGCGCCGTGCCGCTGGCCGTGGCGATCAGCGCGGCCGCGTTGCCGATGTTGTCGGTGGACCTGCACGGCGTGCTGTGCGGCATCGCGTCCGGCGCCGTCACATCGGGTGTCGGCTATGTGATCTGGTATGCGGCGTTGCGCGGATTGTCGTCGACCACCGCGGCCACCGTGCAACTGAGCGTGCCGGTGCTGGCCGCGCTCGGCGGCATTGCGTGGCTGGGCGAGCCGATGACGGCGCGGCTGGCCGTCGGCGCCAGCGCCATCCTTGGCGGCATCGCCCTCATCATCGTGGCACGGCGACGATGATCCCGCCGTGAAGCCGGCGATGCGGGCATGACCCATGGCCCATGGCGTGGGCCGTCGCGTCCGGTTTTTTGGCAGCAACGTGCGCTGCAGACGACACGCTGCGCGCTCTCGCGGCCAATCCCCGCTGCACAAGCCACGATCAGTGGTCAGTCACCCGTTGGAATTGATAGATTCTGGGTATCTTCCTATCGGATTGCCCGCGATGTTCAGAGTCATGATTGCCACCACCGAGCAACTGGGGCAGGTGCTCCAGGGCGCTCGCCAGATCGCCGGCCTGACCCAGGCAGAAGCTGCCGCCCGACTGAACATCAGTCAGAGCCGGATATCCCACATGGAGCTCAACCCCGAAACCATCAGCGCCACGCAGTTGCTGGCCTTGCTGGGCACCTACGATCTCGACCTGTATGTCGAGTCCAGGGCGATTGGCGACGCGGCGCTGGAAAGGATGGAGTGGTAGATCGAGGCGCAGATCGGGATGCGGGTTGCGCGCCCGGGCACGCAGCGATGCCGGCCGCATCCCTCGGCGGCGGCTACGGCAGGTAACCGAGCAGGCGCCACCACAGGAAGTCGAGCGGCAGCAACACGAGCACGGTGATCGCCGCCAGCGACAGGCACAGCCGCGTGCCGTGCCGCAGCCCCACGCCGCCCAGCTGCATGGCAATCACAATGGGTGGCGACTGGTACGGGAAGAACACGGTCGAGAACACCGGCACCTGCAGCATCAGCACGGTCTCCAGCGGCAGGCCGGTCGCACTGGCCAGGTCGCGCGCCAGTGGCGTCAGCACGGCGGGCAGCGCGGGCAGCGTCGACATCAACCCCAGCACGGCGCCCATCGCGCCGAGCGCGCCGACATTGCCAACGGTGTGCCCCGGCGCCAGCGGCAGCCAGTGCAGCAGCGCCGCGCTGATCGCGGTGCCGAGCCCCGTCGATTCCACCACCGCACCAAGCCCGAGAAAGCCCGCCACGTACAGCAGCGGGATCAGGTGCACTTGTTCCGTCAGGGCCTTGGTCGATACAAGCCCGACGCCCGGCAGCAGGCAGATGATGCAGGCGGCCAGTGAAATCCAGGCCGGCGAGACGCCATGCCACGCATCGGTCGCGAAGCCGGCCACGGCAAGCGCCAGGATGATGGCCAGCGTCTTCTCCTGACCACCCATTGCGGTGCGCGTGGCGGCGGGCTGCGCCGCCATCGTCCGGGTCTCCGGAAAGAGCCGGCAAACCAGCCACACCAGCACAACGGTCTTGAGCGCGCCGAGGATCGGGAAATGCAGCAGCAGGTAGCTGCCATAGCTGAGATTGATCCCGTACAGCGAGCTGGCCGCACCCAGCAGCACGCTGTTGGGAATATTGGCGGGCAGAATCGAGGTAGGCGGCATGTAGCTGGCCGCGGCCACGGTCAGCACCATGCCGATGCGGCCATTGGACCCGGGCCCGAAGCCGAGCCGCTCGGCCAGCGCCAGCACGATCGGCATCAGCAGCAGCACGCGGCCCGTGGTGGACGGCATCAGGAACGCCAGTCCCACCGCACTCATCGCCACCGTGGCGATCACTTGCGGATAGGTGCCCACGCGCTTGTGGAAGATGATGTCGGCCAGCCGCAACGCCAGCCCCGTGCTGCGTAGCGCCACGCCCGTCACGGCACCGCCAAACATCAGCCACCATGCCGTCGACGTGAAGCCCGAAAACACCACGGGCGCCGGCGCGATGTGGAACACGACGGCGCACAGGAAAAACAGCAACGTGGCCGTGGGCTCGGGCAGCACGCCGAGGGCCCAGCAGCAGACCGTGGAGGCCACCAGCGCGCCGGCCCAGATCAGCGCGGCCGGGGCACCGACCGCGTGGCCGGCGATCCAGACTGCGCTGATGCAGGCCGCGATCAGCAGTGCGGCGCGGATGGAGTCCGTGGCGCGGCCGGCGAGCGGCGCGGGTTTGGGTGGGGCGGAGGGGGCGGTGGGGGCGTCGGCACGTGATTCGGTACGTGAATCGGCGCGGCCGGGGGTGGCAGGCATCGGAGGCAGTCTCGCTGGGCGCCAGTCGCACGCTTGGCGCCGACGGCATCGTTGTCATTGCCGACATCGTAGGCGCGGGCCGACTGGCGGAGTTACACTTTCCGGGCAATTTCTTACGAATTCCTGCCAGCGCCCCGATCGTGCCCCTACGTCCCATTCAGCGCCCCGTGTTTGACCCCGCGCCGCGTACGCGCCCCAGTGCGGCGGAGCCCGTCATCGCGCACCTGCGCCTGCCACCGCCCAATGCGATGATCCCGCGACATCGTCACACGTGGGCGCAAGTGTCGTTTCCGGTCAACGGCAGCATGCGTATCACGGCGGCGGGTACCACGTGGATCGTGCCGCCGCTGCGCGCGGTGTGGATTCCACCCGGCGTGCCACACGAGGTGGTGACGCAGGGCCACGTGCGGTTCTATGCCTGTTATCTCGATCCCCACGTGTGTGCATTGCCGGCCGATGCCTGCGTGGTGCTGGAGGTGTCGCCGCTGATGCGCGAGCTGATCGATGCGCTGACGCAAGGCGCGAGGCGTGGCGACAAGCGCCGCCACCTGGCGGCCAGCCTGTTGATCGAGGAACTGGCCGCGGCGCCGACGCTGTCGCTCGGACTGGCGCTGCCATCGGACCGCCGGCTCAAGGCGCTTTGCGATGCGCTGATGGAAGATCCGGGATCGGCGGCCAGCCTGGCGGAATGGGCGGCGCGCACCGGGGCCAGCGAACGCACGCTGGCACGTCTGTTCCAGACCGAACTGCAGACCAGCTTTGGCAACTGGCGGCAGCAGTTGCGCCTGGCGCATGCGATCGACCTGATGAGCCGGGGCAAGCCGCTGGCCCACGTGGCGGCGGAAACGGGATATGCGAATGCGGGCGCGTTCTCGACGATGTTCCGGCGCGCGCTGGGGCGTCCGCCGCGCGATTTCATGGCACAGCGGCGCGACGCCGGCGGCGGCTAGCGTGTCTTGCGAAAGGTGAGGTTGATACGCTCGTGGCCCGTGAGCGGGTGATCGCCGTCGGCCAATGGCGTGATGCCGTGGAACACCAGCCGCGACGGCCCGCCCCACACCACCACGTCGCCATGCGCCAGCCGGATACGGTCTGGCCGGTCGGCGCGGCGCAGGCCACCCCACAGGAATGTGGCGGGCAGGCCCAGTGACACGGACACGATGGGCGCGCGCAGGTCGAGTTCATCCCGATCCTGATGGAGCGACAGCCGCGTGCCCGGCAGGTAGCGGTTGATCAGGCACGCGTCGGGCGCAAAGCCGGGATAGCCGGCCGCTTCCGCCGCCCGTCGTGCGAGGGCGCGCAACACCTCGGGCATCGCTGGCCAGTGCTCGCCCGACTGCGGGTCGACGGGATCGTAGCGATAGCCTGTGCGGTCCGACACCCAGCCCGCGTCGCCGCAATTGGTCATGGCCACCGACATGCGCAGCCCGCCCGGCGTGATCAGGTTCCGGAACGGCGCGGCCGCGCTCACGTCGCGCACGGCGGCCAGCAGGTCCTGTTCGACGTCCCGCGCGAAGCCGCGCAAGACCACGGCGCCGGGCGCCAGCGTTTCGATGGCGGGCGAGGCGTCGGGATCGGCGGGCAGGGCGTCAAACAGATCGAACGTCATGGCAGGGTGCGCGTGTCAGGCCTCGGATGATACCGAGGCGTCGGCCGCTTCGCGTTCGAGCAGCGTGCGTTTGCGCTCCACGCCCCAGCGGTAGCCGGACAGCGCGCCGTCCTGCCGCACCACGCGATGGCACGGGATGGCCACCGCCAGCGTATTGGCGGCGCATGCCTGGGCCACCGCGCGCACCGCTCGCGGCGCGCCGATGCGTGCGGCGATGTCGGCATAGCTCACGGTCTGCCCGACAGGGATCTCCTGCAAGGCGCGCCACACACGTTGCTGGAACGCGGTGCCGCGCACATCCAGCGGCAGCGCCGGGTCGGTATCGCGCATCCCTTCCACCAGCCCGACCACGCGCGCCACCAGTTGCTCGAAGTGCTCATCGCCGCCTTCCAGCTGCGCGCTCGGAAAGCGGTCCTGCAGTTCGCGCACCAGCGCGTCAGGGTCGTCGCCGAGCGAGATCGCCACCACACCCTTGTCACTGCAGGCCACCAGTACCGCCCCGAGCGAACACTGGCCCACCGCAAAGCGGATGTGCACGTCGGCGCCGCCCGCGCGATACGCGCGCGGCGTCATGCCCAGCGATTGCGTGGACGTGGCATAGAAGCGGCCGTTGGAGTTGAAGCCCGCTTCGTAGATGGCCTCGGTGACGGACCCGCCGCGATCCAGCGCTTCATGCACGCGCCGCACGCGATGCGTGGCCGCGTAGTCGCGCGGCGTGACGCCGGTAATGCGGCGGAACAGGCGATGGAAATACTGCGGACTCATGCCGGCGGCGCGGGCCAGTTCATCGAGCGACGGCATTTCGGGCGACGACTCGATCTGGCGGCACGCCTGGAGTACCAGCGCCGCCTGCCGTTCGGCCAGCGAAGGCTGGTCCGGCTTGCAGCGTTTGCAGGGGCGGAAGCCGGCGTGCTCGGCGTCGTCGCGTGTGGCGTAGTACGACACGTTGTCGCGCAGCGGCAGCCGTGCGCCGCAGGACGGGCGGCAATAGACGCCGGTCGTGCGTACCGAATACCAGAAGCGGCCGTCGAATGCGGCGTCGCGCTGGCGTACGGCGTCCCACAACGTGGCGTCATCGGCGGGCAAGCCGGCGCGCCGGACGGCGGTGGCCCGGGCGCTTTTGGCGGCAGGTTGGGTGGCGCGTTCGGTGGCAGATTGGGCGGACTTGCGGACGGGTTGCGTCATAGGGCGGGCGAGGGGTTCCATGGCAAGGCTCCTTCGTGCGGATCGTCAGGATGTCGATGGCCTCATCGTAGGCAGCTGCGACGATCCACACACTCCGGCGCTTGCTTTTGAATTCTGCGCCTTGGAGGTCGCCTCGAAAAGATCCTGGCGTCGTGACGCTGGCAGGGCCGGCGCATGCCATGTCTCGCCCGGTGCACCCGGTGGTGCACCGATGGGCATTCTCCGTCTCAGCGCACGCTGACCCGCGCCATGCCTTCCAGCAGCGCCTTGTGAAACGCCTGCGGGTCCTGCATCTGCGGGGCGTGGCCCAGCTCGGGGAATTCGACCAGCGTCGTGTTCGGAATCGCCTTCGCAGTGGCTTGCGCCAGCTCCGGATATCGTCCGACCCGCGCCTGCACCTCGGGCGGCGCGGCATCCTTGGCGATGGCCGTCGTGTCCTTGTCGCCGATCATCAGCAGCGTCGGCGCCTGAATCGCCCCCATCTCGTAGACCACCGGCTGCGTGTAGATCATGTCGTACAGCAGGGCCGAGTTCCACGCCACGATCTGCTTGCCCGTGCCGCGATTCATCCCGGCCAGCATCTGCACCCAGGGCTCATACTCCGGCTTCCACTGACCCACGTAGTAGGTCGATTTCTCGTAGTTGCGGATGCGGTCCGCGGTGGTGTTCAGCTCGCGCGCATACCACTGGTCCACGGACAGCGACGGTACGCCCTTGGCCTTCCAGTCTTCCAGCCCGATCGGGTTGACCAGCACCAGTTGCCGCGTCTCCTGCGGATACATCAGCGCGTAGCGCATCGCCAGCATGCCGCCCGTGGAGTGCCCCAGCACCGTGACCTTGCCGACGCCGATCGACGCCAGCAGCGCGTGCGTGTTGCGCGCGAGTTGCTGGAAGGTGTACTGGTAGTGCGGCGGCTTGGTGGACTTGCAGAAGCCGATCTGGTCCGGCGCGATCACGCGGTAGCCGGCGCCGCTCAGCTGGCGGATGGACTCCTGCCACGTGGCACCGCAGAAGTTCTTGCCGTGGAGCAGCACCACGGCCCGGCCATTCGGCTTTTCCGGCTTGACGTCCATGAAGGCCATGTCGAGCGGCTGGCCCTGCGACGAAAACTTGTAGTGCTGCACCGGATAGGGGTAGTCGAAGCCTTCAAGCTCCGGGCCATAGGCCGGGCCATCGTCGGCGGCGGTGGCGGCATTGACGGCGAGCGGCGCGCTCAGTACCGCAAACGCGGTGGCGGCAAGCAGGAGTTGGCGGAGCATTGGCATGGCGGGGGGCGTGGTGGGGGAGAGAGGGGATCGTCGCACAAATGACCATGCCGTGTCGTGCGAAGTTCCGGAAGGGGACGTGCGATGGCGTCGCACGTCAGGTGTCGTCCCGGACGCGTGCGATGCCGCAGGCGCCCGGGGTTAGCCGTCAGGCGAAGGTATCAACCTCGCCGCGCGCCAGCGTGCGCGGGGCACGCGGTGCGGGGGCGGCGGCCGGTGCGGACGTGTCGTTGCCGAAGCCCGTGGCCTGGCTGAACGCGCTGCCGTTGCTGGCCTGGCGCTGTTGCTGCTGGCCACCGTTGCCGGACTGGCCGGCAAAGCTTTCGGCGCCGACCGAGGTCTGGCCCAGCTGGATGCCCGCTTCCGCCAGCGACGTGCGCAGATGCGGCAGCGAGGCTTCCACAGCGGCGCGCACGGCCTGGTGCGGCGAGACGAACTGGGCCTGGGCCTGATCGTTCACCACGTTCAGCACCACCTTCAGCGGCCCGAGGTTGGGCGGATTCAGGTCCAGTTCGGCGGTCTGGTTGCCTTGCGTGGACAGGCGCACCATCTGCTGGCCGAGCGCCTGGGCCCACTGGCCGTCGCCCACGTTCGGCGCGATGACCGGACGTGCGGCGGCCGTCGCAGCGGCGGCTGCCGCCGTATGCGTCGGTGCCTGGGCAGCCATCGCGGATGCCAGCGTGGCCGCGCTGCTGGCGTTGGTCGCGCCCGTGTCGGCCACTTCGCCGGTGCGCGCGCTGGCCTGGGCCGCGGCGAACGGCGTGACGGCCGGCGTGTTGTTGTCTTGTGCGTTGGACGCTTGCAGCACTGCCGGCTGGCCGGACTGGCCAAGGCTGGCGTGCTGCTGGCCGCCGGACTGGCCGCGCGCGTCCTGTGCCGTGGCGGCAGCGGCCGGCGCCTGCGTGGTGACGGCAGCGGCGATCTTGTCGGCGGTCGTCGGCGTGGTGTTCTGCAGCGCGGCGCGTTGCTGGGCGATGGTGGCCAGCGTGTCGGCGGGGCTCGGCGTGGTGGCCTTGGCCGCGGTGTCGACCGTCGCGGCGGGAGCCAGCGTCTGCGTCTGCGCGTCGGCTTGCGCGAGCGCGGCGGCCGCGTCGGCGGTGGTGCCGGTCGTCGTTGCAGCGGCTTGCGTGGCCGGCGCCGTCGGCAGCCCATTCAACCCGTTCTGCCCATTCGAACCATTCAGACCGGCCAGCCCGTTCATACCGTTCAAGCTGGCAGCGGCGGCAGCCTCGGCGGCGTTGCCCGATGCCACGGCCGCGGCGTTGGCCGGCTGGGCCAGCATCGCGGCGGCCAGCGCCGCTGCAGCGGCTGCGGCATCGGCCGATACGGTGGTGGTGTCCTCGCCGTCCTTGGCGTCGGAATTAGCGTCCTTGGCGTCCGCACTGCTGCCCGCGTCCTTCTGCGGATTGGCCTGCGCGGCTTGCGTGGTCTGGGCCGGCTGGTTCTTGCCCTGATCCTGGCCCTTCGACGCGTCGGCCTGTTTCGGCTGGGACGTGGTGGCCGGCTTTGCCGCGGGCTTTGGCGACGGCGCGGCCACGCGGGCTTCCTGCTGGCCGTTATCGCGTGCACGCGACAGCGCGTCATGGAAGGCGCTGGCATCCGCGCCGTTGCGCGCGGCGTCCGCCGGCTTGAGGTTCTTCAGGGCATTTCCGACAAGCTGGCTGATATCGATCATGTTGTTCTTCTGGTCCGATTAGTTCTGGCGGCTCGCCGGCTGGCGGGCGATCCGGGCCGCGTATTCATCATTGGCGCGTTGTTCGCGCCGCGCACTGACTTGCTGCTCGCGCACTTCCGCGCGCGTGATCAGGGTGTCGAAGGAGTTCTGGCGGCGCTTCTGCTGCTGCCAGTTGGCGCGACCGGCCAGCAAGTCCGCCTCGGCCTTGTCCAGCGCGCTGGTTTGCTGGCGGATGGCGTGGTCGAGCGAATCGAGAAAGCGCGAGAAATCGTGCCAGCGGCTGGATGTCATGCCCTCCGCCGCGATGGCCTGCATGCGCGTCCGGTACTCCAGCCGGTACTGCGTCAACGCGTTGAGCTGCTGCTCCGCCTGTGTGCGCAGGCCCTGCAGCCGGCCGAGCTCGCGCGCGGCCTTCTCCGTGTTGTCCTGGGCCAGGTCGGCCAGCGTGTTGAGCGGCGAGTGCTTAACCATGTTGCGTCCTCTCGAAGAGATCGTGCAGATGGGCGATGGAGCCCGCGTAATCCGCGCGCTCGTGGATGTCCTGCTGCAGGAAGGCCTCCATGCGCGAATGCAGGCGAATCGCCAGATCCAGTTCCGGATCGTTCCCCGGCACATACGCCCCCACGCTGATGAGATCGCGGTTGCGCTGGTAGCGCGACATCAACTGCTTGAAGCGCCGTACGGAGGCAAACTGCGGCGCATCGATCAGCGCCGTCATGGCGCGGCTGATAGAGGCCTCCACGTCGATGGCCGGATAGTGGCCAGCTTCGGCGAGGCTACGGGACAGCACGATGTGGCCGTCCAGGATCGCGCGCGCGGAGTCGGCGATCGGGTCTTGCTGGTCATCGCCCTCGGTCAGCACCGTGTAGAACGCGGTGATGGAACCGCCGCCTTCCGGGCCGTTGCCGGCGCGTTCCACCAGCGTCGGCAGCTTGGCGAAGACGGAGGGCGGATAGCCCTTGGTGGCGGGCGGCTCGCCGATCGCCAGGGCGATTTCCCGCTGGGCCATGGCGTAGCGCGTGAGCGAATCCATGATCAGCAGCACGTGCTGGCCCTTGTCGCGGAAGTACTCGGCCAGGCGCGTCGCGTAGGCGGCGCCTTGCATGCGCAGCAGCGGCGAGGTATCGGCCGGGGCGGCCACGACGACGGAACGCTTGCGGCCTTCCTCGCCCAGGATGTTCTCGATGAAGTCCTTCACTTCGCGGCCGCGCTCGCCGATCAGGCCGACCACGATCACGTCCGCGCTGGTGTAGCGCGCCATCATGCCGAGCAGCACGCTCTTGCCGACGCCGGAGCCTGCGAACAGGCCCATGCGCTGGCCGCGTCCCACGGTCAGCATGCCGTTGATCGCGCGCACGCCGGTGTCCAGCACGGTTTCGATCGGGGCGCGCATCAGCGGATTGATCTGCGATCCGGCGAGCGGTACTTCGCTGGCGGCGGTAATCGGGCCCAGCCCGTCGAGCGGGCGGCCGGCGGCATCGAGCACGCGGCCCAGCAGGCCGTCGCCCACGGGCAGGCGCTTGGAACCGGGCTCGCGCGGGGCGGTGACGCCTGCGGGCAGCGGCGTCGGTTCCAGCGGATAGACGCGGGCGCCGGGCACCAGGCCCACGACGTCCGACTGTGGCATCAGGTAGAGGCGATCGGCGCCAAAGCCGACCACTTCGGCCTCGGCCGTGCGCGGGCCGCCGTGGCTGTGCTGGCCGGCGGGCAGCTCGATCAGGCAGTCGCTGCCCACGGGCAGGCGCAGGCCCACGGCTTCCAGCACCAGGCCGGCGGCGCGCGTCAGGCGGCCGCAGGTGCGTTTGCTGTCGATCTCGGCAATGCCGGTCGACGCGGCAGTCAGCGCCTCGCGCCAGCGCGCGGTGTGCGCGACCGGTGCGGCAGGCGTGGACACCTGGGCCTGGGCCTCATGCATGCGGGGGCTCCCACGGATCGTTGCGGCCCAGCGCGCGCACCACACGGCTCCAGCGCGTGGCCAGGCTGGCATCGAGTTCGCCGCTGGCGGCACTGGCGATGCAGCCGCCGCGTGCCACGGTGGGGTCGGCACGCACGGTCCAGCCGGCGGCTTCCAGTTCGCCGCGCAGGTGGGTCTCCACCAGCGCCACGTCTTCCGGGTTCAGCAACAGGCAGGGCGATCCGGACAGCGGCGGCTCGGCGGCCAGCAGTTCGCGCGCGGCGGGCAGCAGGGCGGCCGGGTCGATTTCCATGGTCTTGCGTACGAGCTGGCGTGCCACGTCGAGGGCGAGCGAAATCAGCGCGTCGGAGATTTCCGCATCCACATGGCCCAGCGCATCGCGGAAGTTGCCGGCCAGTTCCTGCAGGCGGGCGGCCTCATTGCGCGCAGCTTCCAGGCCGCGCGCATAGCCTTCACGATGGCCGTCGCCGTAGCCTTGTGTCTGGCCCTGGCTGTAGCCCTGTGCGTAGCCTTCCTTCCGGGCGCCGTCGCGCATGGCATCCAGCGCTTCGAAGTCGATCGGCGGCGGCGGGGGCGGCTCCACGGGCAACTGGGCCTCAAGCGCCTTCTTCAGGGCATCGCGCGGATCGAGCGAGACCATCTGCCAGCGCTGCCAGTCGTCGCCACGGCCACGGCCGCGCGCGGGGGGCTGGAAGGCCGCAAAGCCGTCGTCGCTCCCCATGCCGGCGCCACTGCTGGTGCCGTTGCCAGCGCCGGACGGTGCGCTGCTTCCGCCGAAGAAGCCGGGGTCGCCGCGGCCCGGGCCGCGACCAGCGGCAAAGCCGCGTTCAAACGTAGGCATCGTCGCCTCCGCCAATCTGGATCTCGCCCGCTTCCGCCAGGCGTCTCACCACCTGCAGGATGGCCTTCTGCTCGGCTTCCACCTGCGACACGCGCACCGGACCCAGGGCATCCAGGTCTTCGCGCAGCATTTCGCCGGCACGGGTCGACATGTTGCGGATGAACTTGTCGCGCAGTTCCTGCTGCGCGCCCTTGAGCGCAACGATGAGGGACTCGGTGGCGATTTCCTTGAGCACGCGCTGGATGCCGCGTTCGTCCACTTCCAGCAGGTTCTCGAACAGGAACATCTCGTCGATGATCTTCTGGGCCAGGTCGCCGTCGTGCGAGCGCACGCCGTCGATGACCGCTTCCTCGTGGGCCGTGCTCATCAGGTTGATGATCTCGGCCGCCGTGCGTACGCCGCCCATGCGGCTGCGCTTCAGGCTCTGGCCGGCCAGCAGCTTGGTCAGCACGTCCGTCAGCTCCTGCAGCGCGCCCGGCTGTACGCCGCCGAAGGTGGCGATACGCAGGATCACGTCGTTGCGCAGGCGGTCCGTGAAGAAGCCCAGCACTTCCGAGGACTTCTGGCGGTCCAGGTGGATCAGGATCGTGGCGATGATCTGCGGGTGCTCGTCCTTGATGAGTTCGGCCACCGAGGTCGCGTCCATCCAGTTCAGCGAATCGATGCCGCCGCCCGGATCGCGCGACTCGAGGATGTCCTCGATCACGGACAGCGCGCGCTCTTCGCCCAGCGCCTTGTTCAGCACGCTCTTGATGAACGAGCTGGAATCCACGTTCAGCGCCAGGTACTGCTCGGTTTCCGAACGGAACTCGGACAGCACCTCGGCCATTTCCTCGCGCGTCACCGCCGACAGGCTGGCCATCGCCGAACCCAGGCCCTGCACTTCGCGGGGCGACAGGTGCTTGAACACTTCGGCCGCTGCGTCCTCGCCGATCGCCATCATCAGGATGGCGCTCTTCTGCAGGCCCTTCTCGGGCATTCCCTTGTTAGTGTTCGTCATTGGCCATCCAGTTCTTGATTACGCTGGCGACCAGGCGCGGGTCGCGTTGCGCGGCGTCGCGCACCAGGGCGAGATCGCTTTCGTATTTCGCGGCCAGGCGCAGCACTTCCGGATTGACGATCTCTTCCGTCGGCAGCAGCACGGCTTCGGTGGCCAGCGGGGTGTCCGTCGGGGCGGGCAGCGGCGGCGCGGTGTACTTGCGCAGCACCGGACGGGCCACCTTGAACCACAGGAACACGGCCAGCAGGGCCAGCAGCAGGTAGCCGACGCCGGTCTTGGCCAGGTCGATCATCTGCGGTTGCTTCCACAGCGGCAGTTCCGGTTCCTTGTCCACGTCGGCGGTGAACGGGCTGTTGACCACGTTGAGCGAGTCGCCGCGCTCGGTGGAGTAGCCCATCGCTTCCTTGGTCAGGTTCTCGATCTGCGCCAGTTCCTTGGCGGACAGCGCCTCGGTCACGGGCTTGCCCTTGGCATCCACCTTCTGGCGATAGTTCACGACCACGGCGACCGACAGGCGCTTCACGCCGCCGGGAGCCTGCTGCACGTGGCGTACCACGCGGTCCAGCTCGAAGTTGGTGGTGGAGTCGCGGCGGTTGCTGCTCGGGCCGGTCTTCTCGGCCGTCTGCGTGGCCTGGCCGGCCTGGCCGGCCTGGCCGGCCGGGGCCTGCGGGTTGGGCTGGCCGGGCTGGCGCGGCGGCTGCGGCGTGGTGACCGGTGCCACGGCGGCGGCGGGCGGCTGGTTGGACAGCGCGCCGGGCACGCCGCCTACCGGGGACGCGCCTTGCGTGTTCGATTCGCTGGTCTGCTGGCTGCGGATCGCGGCCTTGGTCGGGTCCTGGTTCGGCTTGTAGCTTTCGTCGGTATGTTCGACGGAGGCGAAGTCCACGTCGGCGGTGACCTGCGCGTGGACGTTGTCCTTGCCGAGGATCGGCGCGAGGATGGCTTCCACGCGCTTCACATAGTTCTGCTCGACCTGCTGGACGTACTTGAGCTGGCTGGCATCGAGCGAGCGGTCGCTGGTGCCGGACAACAGGTTGCCGTGCTGGTCGACGATGGAGATCGACTTCGGCGTCAGTTCCGGCACGCTGGACGACACCAGGTGGCTGATCGCGGCGACCTGGCCCTCATCGATGGCGCGGCCGGGGTAGAGCTGCAGCACGATCGAGGCGGTGGGCTTCTGGCGTTCGCGCACGAACAGCGTCGGCTTGGGGATGGCCAGGTGGACGCGGGCGGACTGCACGGCGCCGATCGATTCGATCGAACGCGCCAGCTCGCCTTCCAGGCCGCGCTGGTAGTTGACCTGTTCGGCGAACTGGCTGATGCCGAACTTCTGGGTGTCCATCAGCTCCATGCCCGTGGTGCCGCTCTTGGGCAGCCCCTGGGACGCCAGGCGCAGGCGCGTTTCGTGGACCTTTTCCGAGGGCACCATCACCGCACCGCCGCCTTCGGCGAACTTGTACGGCACGTTCATCTGCTGGAGGGAGGCGATCACGGCGCCGCCATCGCGCTCGGACAGGTTGCTGTACAGCACCTTGTAGTCCGGCGCGCGGGACCACATCACGCCGACGGCGATGGCCGCGACCAGCGCCGCGCCGCCCAGCATCAGGGGCAGGCGCGGGTTGGCCTTGATTTTCTCGACCAGGGCCGCGCCGTTCGGCAGGGTGGCTGCCGCGTTCATGCGCGCGTCTCCGGCTTGGCAGGGGAAACCCTGCTCTTGCCACTCTGGCCTTTGCTGCCGTTATTCATTTCGGCACGGCTCACACTACGCTGCTGAAAAAACACGCGCACTCCCCGCGATGGTTGATATTCACTGCCGGGGGCGGGCTGCAAAAAGCGCGGCGAACCGCCAGATCCGGCACGGTAGCGATGATCGGCCAGATGGGCGATGGACAATTGGCGGAATAGGCGAGGTTTTCCAGCCGAATTCATCCTTTGGCTGTGGAGGCGGGCTGGGTACAGTGCGAGGGCTGAAACTGGACGACGTGTGATCTATGGCGCGCTTCGTCCGTTCTCCTCTGACTTAGGGACCCTGAAGCGACATGACCATTTCTTCCATCGAGGGCATGCTCCAGCAACTGCGCGGCCTGGCGCAGGTAGCGGGAGGCGGTGCCGCCACCCAGGCGCCTTCGGCCGCCACCGAAGGCTTCGCCGGCGAACTCCAGCGCTCCATGCAGCGGCTGAATGCCGTGCAGGAACACGCCTACGGCCAGGCCGAGGCGTTTGAACTCGGCAAGCCGGGCGTGGCGCTGAACGACGTGATGATCGACATGCAGAAGGCCAACGTGTCGTTCCAGACCGCCGTGCAGGTACGTAACCGCCTGGCGGCCGCGTACCAGGAAATGATGAACATGCCGGTGTGACGGCGTGCGGCCGGCCGCGGCCCCGTGCAGGGCCGGCCGCGGCCCCGTGCAGGGCCGGGGCGGCCGCCGCGAGACAAGCTGGCAAATCAGGCTGGTAAATCAGGCTGGTAAATCAGGCTGACAAACGACAGAAAGCCATGTCGCGATCCCGGAATCCGGGGGCGACGTGGCTTTTTTGTGTTCATCGCCGATTTTCGAGGCAGGCCGCTTGAATTCTGAGGAAGGGGCCGGGTGAGGGCGGGGCCAGTATCGGACGAGGCGCCGGCAACCCGCATCCCTGCTATCCGGGGGCGCTCATGGCATCGGCAGCCCCTTGTCCTCTGCCCTGTGGCTGGGCAACGTGCAGCACTGGTGCGGGCAGGCCGGCAGGAAATCAATGGCAACAGCGCGGGCCGGCTGCCCGGGAATCGGCACGTTGTAGGAAGCGCCCGGCTGCTCGGCATAGACGCGATCCGCCCTGAAGCCGCGATCGGTAAGGAATCGGCGAACGGCAGCGGCTCGCTCCTCCGCCAATCGCTTGCCTCCTCGCTCGGATGCGGCGACGTGGCCGAAAACGGAAAAATTCTCGTAGTTCGGAAATGCGGCCTTCAGGTCGGCCACCCAGTCACCCAGGCGCAAAGCCGCTGCGGAATCCAATGCCGCGGACTCATTGGCAAAGGTCAGATCCAGGCCGCGCACCGGACTGCACCCAAACGCGGCCTGCTGAGCCAGGTACCCAAGGAGGAAGACGGCCCAGGTCTTACTCCGAACAAACGACATAGCCCGCGATGTTGTCGGCATTCTCAGTTGCCCTTGCATCCTTGGCTCCTGCACGATCCTTGGCGTTATGGGTGGAATACCAATGGTCACGAGAGCCGAGAACGTCGGCAAAGTGGGAAACCTCATGCACCAGCGTCAGCAACTGCGAGTCGAACCGGGGGTGGCGGGTACGCAGCGTACAGAAGTCGAGGCGAATCGCAATCGTGTGTGTGGCCGTATCCGGCGCGCATACCTCTGCGACGGCCCCCGGACTGTGGTCGCGGGAGACACACCCGACTACGCGCATTGCATCGGCGGAATAGCGGATGAAATTGGCTGGAGTGAGTGCCGCCAGTACGGTTTTCATCCGCGCCAGGCCAGCAGCCATCTCAAGGCGCGCCGTGTGCTCGGTCGTGCCAAACCAGAGCAGGAACCACCTGGCGTCAGCGGGTGACCAGCGATTGAGCTCGGCTAGCCGGTTTGCCACGAGAGATGTCCATTTGTCCCCAGAGAGCAACCGGAATCAATCGGCCCGTTCCGAATGCGGGCGAGAACTTTCGTTATCTGTGCGGTATGTTTCCTAATTCCCGCGGCATTTGATTTGCGACAGTTTGGGGCTGTGCCACTTCGGGAAAAAGCCCTCGATACGGTGCTCGTGTTCAGGTCCTGCCTGAGCGGCCGTCCGCGTCGAATGCGGACGTATCAGATCCGGAAGTATTCCGCCGCCGCGCGTTCGTAGGCGGGCTTGAACACCAGGTCGCCGCCCTCGCCCGCATACGTCAGGCAGTCGCCCGGTGTTTCGCGGTTCAGCACGCTGACCCCCTGGGAGATCACGGAGCCGTTGCGCACATGGCTGCGGCCGATGATCGCCGAATTGGGATACATCACCACGCCTTCGCCGATGACCGGCGCCACGCCGTGGTTCTTGCCGACCGTGGAGTTCTGGTACAGCACCAGGTAGTTGCCGTACGTCGCCTTGGCCAGCACGATGCCGACCGAATGGCCGATGAAAAACACCTCGGGCATGTCGATCTCGTAGAACAGATCGATCGCGTTCAGCGTCTTGTTGAGCAGGAACAGCTTCGTGCAAACCTCGGCGTTGCGCTCGTTGCGCCAGATCGTATTGGCCAGGTAGTACAGGAACTGGCAGTACTGCGACGAGTGGAGGTAGTTGAACTGGCCGGGCCGCCACATCCGCACGGCGTCGATGCAGCGCCCCACGCGTGCGAGCGATTCGTCGAGGTGCCGCAACACCACCGGCAGCAGCGCATCGGCGCGGCCGTCCGGCACGAGGTTGGCCACCTGCGCGCAGGTGTAGGCCGCCAGAGACTCGCGGGTATGGCCGATCAGTTCCATGTCTTGATCCCCTCCAGGTAGGTCGATACCACCTCCAGCACGCCGCGCGGCGCGACGTCCAGCGCCCGCAGCGCCGTGGTGCTGCAGATCGCCGCGCGCTGCTCGGGAGACGCGCGCGTCAGCGAAATATCCCAGCCTTGCCGGTTGAAGGCTTCCGCCAGCGCGGCATTGGAGACGTTCTCGCCGCTGGCGACGTTGAAAATGCCCTCGGCCTTGCGCGTCGAGATGGCGGTCAGGGCATGCACCACATCGTCCAGATGGATGTAGTCGCGCACGAAGCCGCCATCGCTGTCGAGCCGGAAGGCCCGTTCCGTGGCGGCGCGGATCAGCCATTCGGACAGGAAGCCCGGCGATTCGGGCTCCCAGTCGAACACGCACGACAGCCGCGCGACGGCGGCACGGCCCGCGGCCACGGTCAGGCAGAGGTTTTCGCCCAGCCCCTTGGACAGGTCGTACAGCGCACGCGGATTGGCCGGCTGCAGCGTCAGCGCGGCACCCTCGTCGCCCACGGGCAGGTTCGACGAGTCGTAGAGCCGCGTGGATGACAGATACACCAGGTGCGAATAGCGGCCGGCGCGCAGCACGTCCGCCAGCAGCGTGACGTGCGCGGTCACCGTGTCGAACGGCCTTGCCGCGTAATCGGCGGTCAGGCCCGCGCAGTAGTACACATGGCCGAGCTCGCGCGTGAACAACGCACGATCGCCCCGCGCGGGCACCCACACCTCATGGCCGGCGCGCCGCAGCGCTTCCGCCAGGCGGCGGCCGACAAAGCCGGCCCCGCCGATCACCGTACAGCGCATGACTGGCCTCAGTTGACGGGGTGGTGCAGGGCCGGATCACGGTGCCACAGCAGCTTGGGGCTCACGCCCGGCACCACGGCGAAGTCCTTGCCTTGCAGCAGCGACGGATCCTTGACGGCGACCATGTTGAAGCCGTGTGCCGGGCCTTCGAGGAAGACGTCGGTCACCGGCACCAGTTCCACCGGGCGGCCTTGCATGTCGACATTCGAGTTGAAGTCGCGCACGGCGTACACGTGGTAGCCAAAGCCCTTCAGCAGGCGAATGATCTCGGCGTTCTCCAGTCCGGCGCTCCAGTCGACGTAGTGGCGATGCACCTCGAACACCAGGTTCGGGGCCTCGCCGGCCGGCCGGGCCAGCTGCTTCGCGGCGCCCTTGAACACGTTGAGCTCGGCGCCCTCGATGTCCAGCATGATCAGGCTCAGCTTGTCCAGCTTCTGCTGCGCGCAATAGTCGTCGATCGTCACCGTGGCAAAGCTGTCGTCGCCGGCGGGGCCGTCGCTGTGCTCGGCGTGGGCGAACGAGTCGTGGCCGACCAGGCGCAGTTGCGTGGTGCTGTCCGACCACAGGCCCAGGCGCCAGCTGCGGATGTTCTCCACCTTGTTCAGTTCCGCGTTGTTGCGCAGCATGCCGAGCTGGTCGGCATTGGGCTCGAACGCGTGGCAGGTGCCGCCGGCCTGTGCCAGGCGGCGCGCCATCAGGATCACCTGGTCGCCGAAGTAGGCGCCGCCCACCACGGCGTTGCCGCCTTTTTCGCACAGCTTCAGCAGCAGCTTGGTGGTCTGCGGTTCCCAGACGTGGTCCGGCTGTGCCGGGGTGCTCATCAGGAAGTCGCGCGCGATCTTGGTGCGGTACAGGAATTCGAACACCGTACCGTCCGCCAGCGTCTTGCGCAGGCGCGACTGCTCGTTGTACAGGGCATCGATGATCGGACCGGTAATGTCGTCACGCACGCTGCCTTCATAGGCGTCCAGGTCCTGCTCGATGCTCTTGCACAGCGCGATGACCTTGTCGCGGGCGGCAGCACTGCCGCCCACCGTGCGCAATGCGTCGGACAGCTTCTGCAATTGTTCAGTACTCATGGGTGGCTCCGCTTGGTGTCAGGGGGTGGTTATCGGATGGAAATCGATCAACGCTCGCGGAGATCCGCCAGCGTGGGAAGGGCCAGGTCTTTCGCGGAAATCATGCGGTCCGCGCAGGCCGGCCAGGCAATGCCGATGTCGGGGTCATTCCAGCGCACGCCGGCACTGCTGCCGGGCGCGAAGGGCACCGTCATCTGGTAGAAGACTTCGGACAGGTCCGTCAGGGTCTGGAAGCCATGCGCCACGCCACGGGGAATGTAGAGTGCGCGCTGACTTTCGGCGGACAGCTCCACCGCCTGCCATTGCAGGTACGTGGCGGAGTTGGGGCGCAGGTCCAGGATGACGTCATGCACCGCGCCGGTGGTCACGCGGACGAGCTTGTCCTCGGCGTGCGCCCCGGTCTGGAAATGCATCCCGCGCAGGATGCCGGCACGCGTATTGCGCGACACGCTCTGCTGCACGAAGCGCGCGTCCAGCCCGTGTTCGGCAAATGCCTCCACACAGACCGTGCGCGCGAAGAAGCCGCGTTCGTCGGCGAGCGGTTCGGGATCGACCAGCCAGGCGCCGGCGATGCGGGACGGGGTGAAGATCACGGCAGGACCACGGTCTCGGGGATCGCCACCACGAAGCGGCCGCCCCAGGCGCGGATGCCGGCCATCTGCGACATCACTTCATCCTTGATGTTCCAGGGCAGGATCAGCAGGTAGTGGGGGCGGCTGGCATAGATGGCGTCCGGCGACAGCACGGGAATCCGCGTGCCCGGCAGCAGCTTGCCTTGCTTGGCGGGATTGCGGTCCACCACGTACTCCACCAGGTCCGTATCCACGCCGCAGTAGTTCAGCAGCGTGTTGCCCTTGGCGGCGGCACCGTAGGCGGCCACGCGCTTGCCGGCGCGGCGCGCCTCGATCAGGAAGGCCAGCAGGTCGCGCCTGGCCTGGCGCGCGCGCTCGGCAAACAGGGCATAGCGTGCCGGCGATGTGAGTCCGCCCTTCGCTTCTTCGTCAAGGCAGGCTTGCACGGCCGGCGTGCTCGCGTGACCGGACCCGGCGTGGCAGGCAAACAGGCGCAGGCTGCCGCCGTGAGTGGGCAGGTGCTCGATGTCGAAGACGCGCAGGCCGGCGCGCGCCAGGATCGGCACCAGCGCGGTCAGGGACAGGTAGGAGTAGTGCTCGTGATAGAGCGTGTCGAACTGGTTCTGCTCCAGCAGGCGCAGCAGGTGCGGAAATTCCAGCGTCACCACGCCCTGGGGCTTGAGCACGACGGGCATGCCGGCGACGAAGTCATTGATGTCCGGCACGTGCGCCAGCACGTTGTTGCCGAGCAGCAGGTCCACCTGCCAGCCTTCCTCGCACAGGGCGCGGGCGGTCTTCTCGCCGAAGAACAGCTCGCGGCTGTCGATGCCCTTGGCGCGCGCGGCGTCGCCCGTATTGGCGGACGGCTCGATCCCCAGGCACGGCACACCGTTCTGGTGGAAATACTGCAGCAGGTAGCCGTCGTTGCTGGCGATCTCCATCACGCGGCTGGCCGGGGTCAGGCCAAAGCGGTCGGTCATCGCCGAGACATAGCGGCGGGCATGGTCGAGCCACGAGGTCGAGAACGACGAGAAGTAGACATAGTCGTCGTGGAAATGCGTCTCGGCCGGCGTGGCGTCACGGAGCTGCACGAGCCAGCACTGGTGGCACACCATCGCGTGCAGCGGGTAGAACATCTCGCCCTGGTCGATATGCTCCGGCTTGATGAAGGCGTTGGAGACCGGCGACAGGCCGAGATCGACGACGGTCTGCGTCATCGGTGCGCCGCAGGCGCGGCAGGTTGGGGTAGGAGCGGTGGCGGCAGCGTTCATGCGCAGAATTGCTCGATTTGTTGTTCGGTGATGTCCCGCGCGTGGGCCGGGTCCAGCTGGACGGTGCGATACCAGTGCGCGGTGGCGGCCAGCGCCTCGTCCAGCGTCCAGCGCGATTGCCAGCCCAGCACGGTGCGGGCTTGCGCGGAGTCGAGATACAGGTTGCGGGCCTCGTGCGGCGCGGCGCCCGGCGGCGGGCAGTGCGCCCATTGCAGCGCGGGCCAGTGTTGCTGCAGACCGGCCAGCACGCTGGCGACGGGCAGGTTGTCGCGCGCATCGGGGCCGAAATTGAAGGCGGTGGCGAGCGCCGTGTCGCCGGCCAGCAGGCGGGTGCCCAGCAGTAGGTAGCCGTGCAGTGCCTCCAGCACGTGTTGCCACGGACGCGTGGCCTGCGGGCTGCGGATCTCGAGGGTCCGGCCAGCCGCGGCCGCGCGTGCGGCGTCGGGGATCAGGCGGTCCTCGGACCAGTCGCCGCCGCCGATCACATTGCCGGCGCGCGCGGTGGCCAGCAGCACGCCGCGCTCCGCGAGGAACGACTTGCGATAGCTGGCCGCCACGAGCTCCGTGCCGGCCTTGCTGGCGCTGTACGGGTCATGGCCGCCGAGCGGATCGGTTTCCCGATAGCCCCACAGCCATTCCTTGTTGTCATAGCACTTGTCGGTGGTCACCACGATCACCGCGCGCACGGACGGGCATGCGCGCACGGCGTCCAGCAGGTTCACCGTGCCCATCACGTTGGTCGACCACGTGTCGGCCGGATCGCGGTAGCTCGCGCGCACCAGCGGCTGGGCGGCAAGGTGGAACACGATCTCGGGCTGCGCGTCCTGCATCGCGCGGGCAAGGGCCGCCGCGTCGCGGATATCGCCCACCGTATGGCGCACGAGTGCCGGCGCCACGCGGGCGGCCTCGAACAGGCTCGGCGTGGTGTTGGGCGCCAGTGCGTAACCACTTACCCGCGCGTCCAGGCGCGCCAGCAGCATCGCGAGCCACGCGCCCTTGAAGCCGGTATGGCCGGTGACGAAAACCCGGCGGCCCGCATAGGCCGCCAGGGTGGAAGCCACGGGATTCATTACCATGTCTTCCAGGGGGCCTTGCCGGATTGCCAGAGGTCTTCCAGCAGGTTCTTTTCGCGCAGCGTGTCCATCGGCTGCCAGAAGCCGGTGTGTTCGAACGCGCCCATCTGGCCGCTGTTGGCCAGATGGCGCATCGGCGCTTCTTCCCAGCTGGTGAGGTCATCGGGAATCAGGTCGATGACTTCCGGCTGCAGGATAAAGAAGCCGCCATTGATCCAGGCGCCATCGCCGCGCGGCTTTTCCGTGAAGCCGCACACCTTCTCGTTGTCGCGTTCGAGCGCGCCGTAGCGGCCCGGCGGCTGCACGGCGGCCACGGTGGCGCGCCTGCCGTGCGAACGGTGGAAGGCAATCTCGGCGGTGATGTCGATGTCCGACACGCCGTCGCCGTAGGTGAAGCAGAACGCCTCGCCCGGCGTCAGGTAGTCGCGCACGCGGCGCAGGCGGCCGCCGGTCATCGAGTCCTCGCCGGTATCCACCAGCGTGACGCTCCACGGCTCGGCCTTGCGTTGATGCACGGCCATGCGGTTCTCGCGCATGTCGAACGTCACGTCGGACATGTGCAGGAAGTAGTTGGCGAAGTATTCCTTGATGACGTAGCCCTTGTAGCCCAGGCAGATCACGAACTCGTTGACGCCATGCGCCGAGTACATCTTCATGATGTGCCACAGGATCGGCTTGCCGCCAATCTCGATCATCGGCTTGGGCCGCAGGTGCGATTCCTCGGAGATCCGGGTGCCCAGACCGCCGGCCAGGATGACGGCCTTCATGCTGCCACCTCTTCCGCGCTGGTGTTGGCATCCGATCCCGTGGTCTGCAACTCGATGCCGAGGATCTCGAACGCCGTGGGCGGCGGGGAGGATTCCAGCATCTCCAGGCTCAGGCCGAACTGGTCGTCCAGCAGTTGCGCCAGCGCGGACTTGTCCAGGCCTTGCTCGTCGAGCCACAGTGCCAGCTTGCGATACAGCGGCAGCGAGTACGGACGCATGCCGATCGCCTCGACCAGCAGCTCGATCGCTTCTTCCTGCTGGAAGTTGTTGTACTTGATCTCGGCCAGGCCGAACGCGACCATCCAGTGGCGATACCACGTGGAGGTGAGGTTCTCCAGCACGTTCTGCAGCGGCACATATTCGCGCAGATGCATGTGCGCGGCCACGGACATCACCAGGTCCTCCACCGGATACCACTGGCCGCCGAAGAACACGCCTTCCCGGCGTGACTCGCGCGGCTGGGTCAGCGGCTTGTACTCCTTGCACATCTCGATGACCTGATCCTCGAACCAGGCGGTGAAGCGCGGCGCGTCGAACATGTCGCTCTGCTCGGCGCGCTGGCGCTGCGACATGCGGATGGCGTTGAGCTGTTCGGCGTCGCTGGCCAGCGCGCAGGCCATGTCGACATACTGCTCTTCGGTCTCGCAGATCAGCTCGCCCAGGCCGGCGGCTTGCATGAACGGCGCGGATACGCGCTGGTGGAACGTGTTGCCGGAGAACGTGACGATCGGCACGCCCATCCAGATGCCGTCGCAGGTCGTCGTACCGCCGGTGACGGGCGCCGTATCCAGCACGATGTCGATCCGGTTGTACGTCAGGTACTGCATGCTGCTGTCACGCGGGATCATTTCCACGCGGCTGGTGTCGATGCCGTATTGCTCCATGCGCTCGCGCAGCATGTCGCGCACGCTCTCGCGCTCGCAGCCCGCGGCTTCCACCAGCAGGCGGGCGTCCGGGCAGCGCTTGAGCACCGCGCTCCACAGGCGCATGGTCTTCGGGCCGAGCTTGGCGATGTGGTTGCACGAGCCGAACGTGATGTAGCCGTTCTGCAGCGCGGGCGTCTGCTGCACGCGATACTTGCGCTCGTAGATCTGCAGCGGGCTGGTGACGATGGGGTGATAGGCCGCGAAGACCGGGGCGCGCAGCAACTGCTCGTTGTAGTTGCCGTCGTAGCCCGCGGGGTCACCCGTCCAGTCCGTGATGCGGTACTCGATTTCCTTCATGCCGGTGGTGCTGGGGTAGCCGAGCCAGGTCAGCTGCTTGGGGGCCAGGCGATGCACCATGTACTGCAGCGGCGATGCGCCCGTATAGCCGCCAAGGTCGACCATCACGTCGCAGTTCTGCGCGCGTACGGCCTTGACGACATCCGCCTCCGACATCTTCGAGACATCGTGGAAGCCTTCCGCATACATGCGGATCTTCATGGTGACCTGATCATTCACGCCGGAGAGCGAGAACAGATGCACCTCGAAGTGGGTTCGGTCGATGTTCGCGATCAGCGGAATCAGGAAGTATGCGCAGGCGTGGCGGCGCAAGTCGTTCGACAGGATGCCGATACGGATTCGTTCGCCGCTGCTCGGCTGGAGCGGTGCGCCGGCCGCGATCGGCGTGCGGCGCAGCGTTTCCGCCCAGTCGGTGGCCTCGCGGCGCAGTTCGTCGGCGCCGATCTGCTCGTCGTAGAGCAGCGCGAACAGCATGTTCGAGCGGTTGATGCGATGCAGCGGGTCCAGCGCGCAGGCGCGGCGGAACACGGGGATGGCCTCGACGGAACTGCCGGATTCGCGCAGCGACGAGGCGTAGTTGCCAACCGCGATCGGATCGTTCGGCGTCAGGGCGACGGCCTTCTCGCCGGCCAGGCGGGCGCCGTAGTAGTCGCCGGAGAGGTAGTAGGCGGTGCCCAGCATGCCCCACAGGTGCGACGCGTTCGGCTGCAGCTTCAGGCTTTTTTCCACCAGGGCGGCGCCCGTGGCGTAGTTTTCCAGGGAGATCTCCAGCGAGCCCAGCAGCCCCAGCAAGCCCGGGTGGCCGGGATATCGCTTCAGGCTGGTTTCGGTGAGCTGCTTGGCCTCGGCATTGCGGCCGAGCGCCGCCACCGCCAGGGACTCCATGTAGCAGGCATCCGGCATGCTGCCGCCGCTGCGTTTGGCCGTTAGCGCAAGCTTGTGCGCATCCGCGTACCTGCCGGCGTTGTAGGCGTTCCAGGCCTGCTGGAGCGTACGCTGCGCGGGACTCACCGAGACGTTCTTGTTCATGGCGTTTGCTTTGAAAAGGCGCTACGTCAGCCGTGGAAATCCAGGGGCTGACCGATGCGAGCACATTAGCAAAGCGCGGATTAGGCCATCCGCCGGAAAACGGGTCTAAATTGGCGCTATTTCGCTTGGGGTGGCGATTTCGCCGCCTGCCCGGGATGCCGCGCGGGGCAACGGATGCAGGCGCAAGGCACCAGGAGAGGTCAGGTCAGCGCGGGGAGCTGGGGCGCGTCGGACTCGATCTGATGGAGCCACGTCAGCAGCTCGGCCACGGCCACATACAACTGCGGGGGGATCTGGCTGTCGAGGTCCACCTGCATCAGCAGGTTCACCAGTGCAGGGGAGCCATGCACGTAGACACCCGCCTCGCGTGCGCGCGCGATAATGGCTTCGGCGGAGAGCCCATAGCCTTTAGCGACGATGCGGGGCGCCTTGTCGACGGCCTGATAGGACAGCGCGACGGCGACGCCGCGATCGGGATCGTTCGCGCTCATGTCGGCAATTCCATGGCAACGCCGGCGGCCACCGACGCTTCGTCGGCGGTGCTGACATTGAGGTTCAGCAGCGCGATGCCGCGTGCATCGAGCTGGCTGCGGAAGTCGGCCTGGCCCCGGGCGAGCTGCGCGGCGGCGGTGGCGTCGGCGGCTACCAGCCGCGCTTCCAGCCCGTGCGCGCCGAGCGTCAGCACGGCGTCGACATTGCCAAGCCGCGGCAGCGACAGGCGCAACCGGGTGCTCCAGTTGACGGCATCCGCCGCACCGGCCGATCCTTCACGCTGCTGTTCCCGCGTGACTTCCCAGTCCACGGGCAGGCCCGGCCAGGCGTCGACCGTGCAGCGGAACTGCTGCGTGGCGAGCAGTTCCAGCTGCTGACGGACCACGCCTTCGCTGCCCGGATGAACCGGCGGACCGACATCGGCCTGCGGCCGCGCCGAAGGCGCATCGGGCGAATTCCAGCTGGCGATGATGGCTGCGCGTTGGGCCTGTGCGATGTGGTGGCCGTCGTGGGAAACCTCGGCGGTCACCTGATACGCGTGTGCCGCGGCGCTGGCGTGCGCGGCGCGGCGCTGTTCGGCGGCCGGCGTCTGGGCCGCGCCTTGCTGGCCTGCCGCGCTGCCCTGCTGGGCGCTTGGCTGCGCTTCGCGCTGCGGGTGCGCAGGCTGGGCGGGTACGCCGGTGGTCAGCGGGAAGATGGTCGGGCGGGTCAGTTCGGCCAGGATTGTCGCGCTCGGCGGTGGCGTGGCCGATGCAGCCGGTCCGCCATAGGGCAGCAGCGCCACGGGGGCGCCAACGCTCGCGCCCGGCTGCGCAGGCGCGCCGGAGGCGGGCGGCGATGCCTGTGCCGGCACGCGCAGCGTGGCCTGTGGTTCCTGCAGCAGCGTCGACAGCGGACGCTGGCCCGTGGCCCACTGCAGCAGGTGCGATTCGTAGAACATGCCGCTTTGGTCGACCAGCGTGGCCAGTGCGGCGGACAGGGTCGCCGCCGCGCCATTGGCGCCATTTGCGGCGTTCGCGCCGGATGCGGGCGGGGCCGAAAGCAGTGGGGCGCTGGTGCGCAGCGGCTGGGCGTCGCCGCCTTCGAACAGGTCCAGGATGGCGCGCGCCGCGAAGCTCAGCGTCTCGCGCGTGGAGCCGTTCTGCGCTGCCGCGCGCGGATCGCCCGCGCCGGGGGTGACCGTGACAGGCTGGCGCGCCTGGACGGTTTCGCCGGTGGATGACTGTACGTCGCCTTGCGTGACCTCGGGCACCGGCATCAATGCCGCGAGCTTGTCGATGGCCAGCGCGGGGCGGGTCAGCTGTGCGTCCGGCAGTTGGTTCGGAACCAGGCCGGGAGGAATTTGAATGCCGGTCATGGGCGCGCGTCAGCGGATGTCGATAAGCGTGATACGCGTCAATACCGGCCCTTCATCGGGGAAGGGCCGTGATCAGACGGCCGCGCCGTAGGCCGCGGACAGCTCCAGCTTGCGGCGCGAGTTGTTGATCAGTTCACCGAGGTGAGCCAGGCGGGGCATGGTCAGGTCGCGGATCCGGGCATCGTACGCAAGGATGCGCTCCAGCAACTGGAAGCGGCGCAGGCGTTCGTTATCCGAAAACGGCACGCTGTGGTCGAGCTGGCGCAGGCGATCCACCTCGGCCATATAGATCCGCTGCAGGTCCGTCAGCGCATCCCAGTTGGACGCGCGCGCGGCGTCGAGCATCTGCTCCGAGAGCACCAGCAGCTCTTCGTAGCTTCTCACGATGGGGGACGTGGCAAACATTTCAGGTTTCCTGCAGGATGGGCTGCGCGTCGGACGCCAGGGACGTCTGCGCGGTATCGGCGGCCGCTGCCGGATCGATGGCGGACCAGGCCGAGGACAGGTTCTCGAGCAGGGTATCCACTTCGGACAGCAGGGTGGCGTCGCTGCGCAGGTTGGCCAGCATCAGGCGGCGCGTCATGTATTCGTACAGCGATTCGAGGTTGGCGGAGATCTCGCCGCCAGCCTCGTGGTCCAGCACCGCGCGCAGGCCATTGTCGATGATGTTGATGGCCTTGGAGATCGCGTTGCCGCGCGCTTCCACCTCGCCGGCTTCCAGATGGAACTTGGCCCGGGCGATGGCCGACCGCGCGCCGTCGTACAGCATGACGATCAGCTTGTGCGGGCTGGCACTCATGGCCCCGGTCTGGACGCCGACCTGGGCATAGGCATTGATGGCTTGGCGCGCGAACATGGCAAATCTCCGGGCTTACTTGCTGCTACTGCTGCTCAGCGACGCGAACTGCTGCGTGAGGTAGCTCTTGGTCTGGTTCATCTGCGAAACCAGCAGGTCAAGCTGCGTGAACTGGTCACGGTAGCGATCCATCGTCGCCGTGATCCGGTCATTGGTTTCGTTGTACTGGTCGTTCAGCTGCTTGAGCGTGGAGGTAATGCCGTCCGTGGCCACCGTCAGCGCGCCGGACGTGGCGTTCAGCGAATCGACGTAGTCCGACACCTGCTTGCCGATGCCGCTAGCGCCGTTGTCGCCGGAGAACAGCGACGTCAGGCCCTGCAGGTTGTTGGAGATGGCCGACTTGAGCTTGTCCGTGTCCACGGTCATCTTGCCGTAGTTCACGTTGGTGGTGCCGGTGTTCATGTTGAACGAGACACCGATGTCGGACAGGGTGATCGTGCCGCCCTTGCCGTCGCTCAGCGGGGCGGTCAGCATCGAGCGCAGGCGGGACTGGATCGAGCTCAGCGTGTTGTCGCCATTGAGCGCCGCGCCGGACGACGGATCGCCCGGCTTGTTGGATGAGGTGTCGAACGCGGTCAGCTGCGCGGCGGTGGTCAGGACGTTGTTGTACGCGGTGACGAAGGCCTGCACGCTGTTGATGATCGAGTCGCTGTCGCGGTTGACCGTCAGCGAGGTCGTGCCGGTCTTGGTGAGGCTCAGCGTCACGCCCTGGGCGGCGTCGGCCACCGAGTTGCTCTGGCTGACGATATCGATGCCGTTGATGGTCAGCGCGGCGTTCTGCGGAGCAACCTTCTGCTGCACGCCGCTGGCCTGCACGGCGCTGGCCGGGTCGAACGCCACCAGGGCGTTGACGTTGCTATCGCTGGCGCTCACGCGCATGGTGCCCTGCGTGCCGGTGTTGTTCGAGGTCAGCACCAGGCGATAGGGCGTGCCGCTGCCGTCGTTGATGATGCTGGCGGTCACGCCGATGTTGGCCTTGTTGATCGAATCGCGGATACCTTGCATCGAGGTATCGGAGCCGATCGTCACGGTCTTGGTGCTGGTGGCCGCGCCGCCCGTGGCGAGCTGGTCGCCGAAGTCGAAGGTCAGCGTGCCGCCACCGATCGCCGCCGTCTGGCTGGCCTGCTGGGTGGTGACCAGCGTCTGGGCAGCGGCCAGGCTGGTGACGTTGATGGTGTAGCTGCCCGGCACGGCGGTGCTGCTGGCCGTCGCCGACAGGACGGTGCTGTCGCCCACGGCAGGCTTGGTCGCGTTGAAGGTCTTGGCATCCGCCAGGGCCTGGGCGGCCGACTGGTACGCGGCGAGCACGCTCTTCACCTGGCCGTACGCGGATAGCTTGGACTGGAAGCTCGTGGCCTGGTCGTTGATGGGCTGCAGGGCCAGTTCTTCGTTGGTCTGCAGGCTGGTGAGCAGCGTTTGCAGATCCAGGCCGGAGCCAACACCAATATTCGAGATGCTTGCCATGGTTAGATACCTTGTGACTTCTTCAACGGGAGGCCGCGCTCAGACGGCGTGGCTGATGAACAAACCTTGCAGCTTGTCGATCGCCTGGGCGAAGCGCATCACTTCCGCGCTCGGCATCTGGCGGATCAGTTCGCCGGTTTCCTTGTCGATCACCTTGGTGATGACGCGGTGGGTGTTTTCGTCGATTTCGAAGCGCAGGCCGATGGACGTGGTCTTGAGCACGTCGACCAGTTCCTGGACCGCTGCCGCCGTCCTGGCCGGAGAGTCATCGGGCGCGGAGCGGCCATCGGCGTCCGTGGTGGCGTGCGCCGGACGAACGGCGTCCGCCGTGGCGGCCGGCGCGGCGGGTGCCGGGGCGGCGGTCACGGAATCGGCGGAAATGCGGGCCGCCGGAAAGGAAACGAGGGTAGGGGATGCCATGGTCTGCTCCGTCCGGTAAGGCTGTGATTCTTGTCCGGTTGAAACGCTTTGCAGGCAGCGGTCTGCCTGCAAAACATTCCGGCAAAAAAGCCGGGCCTTGCGGCCCGGCCTTTTGCAGCGCGGTGATTAACGCAGCAGCGACAGCACGCCTTGCGTGGTCTGGTTCGCTTGCGACAGCACCGAGGTACCAGCTTGTTGCAGGATCTGCGCGCGGGTCATGTTCGACACTTCCGTTGCGTAGTCAGCGTCTTCGATGCGCGAACGCGAAGCCGACAGGTTGTTCACCGTCGTGCTCAGGTTGTTGATCGTCGACTCGAACCGGTTCTGTACAGCACCCAGCGACGAGCGCAGGTTGTCAACCGAAGCCAGGGCCGTGTCCAGCGTCTTCAGCGGGTTGGCCGTAGCGGCGTTCTGGAAGTCCGAAGCGGTCAGCGAAGCGCCGGTGATCGTGAAGCCAGCGGTGGTACCACCGGTGGAGATCACGGCGTCGGACGGCTTGACGGCGATGTACAGGTTCATCGAGGTGGCCGTGCCGTTGCCAGCGAAGCCCTTCGAGGACAGCGTGGCGTCGTCGGCGGCGGTCATGCCGGTGATGTTCACTTGCACGAACCAGTTGCCGTTGGCGTCAGCCACGACGTTCTGCGAGCCCACGCCAGCGCCGGTGCCCAGGCCCAGTGCGCTTTGCAGGTTGGCGGCGGCGATACCGGTTGCGGTAGCGTTGGTCACGGTCGAAGCCGTACCGAAAGCAGCTTGAGCAGCGGCGGTACCGATGGAAGCCGTGGCGCCTTGCGGGCCGGCAACGCTGAAGCCCGAAACGCCCAGGGTCTTCGAGGTGATTTCCTTCAGGCCGATCGAGATGGTTTCGCTGTCGTTAGCGCCAACCTGGATCGTCATGTTTTGGTTCTTGGCCAGAACCTTCACGCCGTTGAACTGGGTCTGGGCCGACACGCGGTCGATTTCAGCCAGACGTTGCTTGATTTCGTCCTGGATCGACTTCAGGTCCGAACCCGAGTTCGTGCCGTTGGCGGCTTGCACCGACAGTTCACGGACACGTTGCAGGTTGTTGTTGACTTCGGTCAGCGCGCCTTCAGTCGTCTGCGAGATCGAGATACCGTCGTTGGCGTTACGCGAAGCTTGCGTCAGGCCGCGGATGTTGGCGGTGAAGCGGTTGGCGATGGCCTGGCCGGCTGCATCGTCCTTTGCGCTGTTGATACGCAGACCCGACGACAGACGCTGGATCGCGGTGTTCAGCGACGATTGCGACGTGTTCAGGTTGCTCTGAGTCATCAGAGACAGCGTGTTCGTGTTAATGACTTGCGCCATGGTACGACTCCTATTTGCAATGTTGTAGGCATTCCGGCGGGTGCCGTAACGTTGGCTGCCTGCTTTGCAGGGCGTAGAGTGCCTCCGTTGCAAGGGTTATCGACAGGGCGGTAGGAGACTTTAGAGTGATCTTTGCTAGAGTTTCGAGGGGTGCGGCATCGTCCCCCGAGCGGTTGCGGCATGCGGCCGGTTGCCTGGCTGCCATGCCGTGGCGGGTCAGCGGCGCTTGCGGGTGCGCGGTATATATAGACGCACGAAATCCGGTGACGCTTCCGCTTCCAGCAAGGTTGCGGCGGCTTCCGGCGCGTGCGCGGGCGTGACCACCGTGATGGCGCGCTTGTATACCAGTGTGGGGGTGGGGTCCTCGGCATCCCTGCCAAGCAGGAGCATGTAATTGTCCGAGGCGACGACGATCCCGGTCAGCCGCGTGCCATTCGACAGGTGGACGATGACCGAATTGCGACTGGCGCTGTGGGCCGCGAATTGCAGATGCTGCAGTTTTCGGCTGGGTCTGGGGGCCTTGATTTCCTTCTTCACAACTTCTCCGGAAGAGCCCGCAAGGGTTCTGGCGGCTGACAACGGTCCGATGACCAGGCGCACAGATCGGCGTCGCACTAAAAGTGACGTACAACGCGGCCTGATCTTGGCGAGACATGAAACATTCGCTCTCGGAACCGGCGCAGAGGCTGGCCGTCTTGACTGCCGCGGACAGGAATCCCGGGAAATGGGATGGCGCTGCCCCGTTGGCGATCTCGCGCGGCGCTGCCAGGAGAGAAGGGGAATACTTCAGGCGGAAGAGTAACAAAGTTTTACAAGCGTTGACGAAGCCATGGCTTGTCCGGGCGTAGAGGATTTGCTCTATTTAATTTGTTGCTTACTACAAAGTGATTGATGTAGCGCCTGGTCGCAAATGACCATGAAGACGGGTGCCCGAATCACCAGAAGCCGCGCCAGCTAAAGGTTTGCGGGAAGCGGTCGTTATTTGCCGACAAGGCTAAAAGTGATTCCGACCATCATTTTTAGCATTCGTGTGCTGTATCGTTTACACCCGCCATGAGGGCATTCCCTGATAGAAGCGCGATTTACACCTCATGTAAGCGGGTTTATATTCGGTGTTCGGACCGGCCACAACCGGTCTTTTTCAAAGCAGTCCTGAAAGCCTACGAGCACCCCGCGCGTGGGCTTCTTTTTTTTGAGCCCGCGTCATTTCGGTTGCGGTTTGTCACCGCAGAGGCCGTTACCGGCACAGCCGGAGCGCACGGGACAGATTAGAAGCCATCCGTTACTCCAGCAATTCGCCGAACTGCCGGCACTTTTCCCCTCAATTCGTTTTCCGCCTAAAGAAGCGTCTCCATCACGCCGATAGGGGGCCGTGCGACGCCCGGACCCGGGTGATGCCGCCGGCGCTTTACGAATACATAGAACGAGGGAAGGTGCGCAGTGATGGGCTTGCGAAACATGAGTATCGGGACGCGATTGTCCCTGGCATTTTGCCTGGTGGTCTTTCTGCTGGCAGCCGTTGCGGCCGTGGGCGTGTCAGCGTTGCGGGGCATGAACGACGCCATGCATCAGGCCGTGGAGCAGCGGCTGCTGCGCGTCATCGATCTCAATCGCGCCAAGGAACGCGTGCTGACGATCGGCGTCATGGTGCGTGACGCCGCGCTGACCGAAGATCCGGCGCTTGCCGCGCAGAACGCCGAAAATATCGTCAAGATCCGCGAGGAAGTCAGCGGCATCCTCGATCAACTCGCCAAGATCATCCAGGCATCGGGCAGGCCGGAGCTGAAGACGATGTTCGACCAGCTCACGCAGGTGCGCGGCGCGTACAACGGCCAGCTCGACCTGGTTCTCCAGCAACTGCGTAACGGGGAGTTCGATGGCGCCCGCGCCGGCCTGATCGTGACCCTGCCCGCCGCGCAGGCCGCGTACTTCGACAAGCTCGACGAGACCGCCCAGTCTGGCCGCAACCTGGCCGTGGCCGCCGTGCAGGAAGCCTCCGAGCAATACGTCTTCACCCGCAATCTGCTGATCGGCCTGTCGGTGCTGGCCGCGTTCATCGCCGCCGTGCTGGGCATCGGCATGACCCGTTCCGTGACGCGTCCGGCCACGCAGGCGCTGGATGCCGCCGAGGCGCTGGCGCAGGGCCACCTGGCCCACGCCATCCGCGTGCGCAGCCAGGACGAGATGGGCCGCGTGCTGGGCGCGCTGGAACGCGCCTTCGGCCAGCTCGGCACGCTGGTGCGCGGTATCCAGCAGGCAGCGGGTTCGATCGACACGGCCGCGCGCGAGATTGCCAGCGGCAATTCGGACCTGTCGCAGCGCACGGAAGAGCAGGCCGCCTCGCTGGAACAGACCGCGGCCTCGATGGAGCAGCTGACGTCCACGGTGCGCCAGAACGCCGAGAACGCGCGTCAGGCCAACCAATTGGCCGCCAACGCGTCGGACGTGGCGACGGAGGGCGGCCGCGTGGTGCGCAGCGTCGTGGAAACGATGGAAGGCATCTCGAACTCGTCCGCACGCGTGGCCGAGATCATCGGCGTCATCGAAGGCATCGCCTTCCAGACCAATATCCTGGCCCTGAATGCCGCCGTCGAAGCGGCGCGCGCGGGCGAGCAGGGCCGCGGTTTCAGCGTGGTGGCCGCGGAAGTGCGCAGCCTGGCACAGCGCTCGTCGTCAGCGGCCAAGGAAATCGGCGATCTGATTAACGGATCGGTGCGGCAGGTGAAGGACGGCGCGAAGCAGGTGGAAGTGGCGGGCAAGACGATGGACGACATCGTCAGCGCCGTGCGCCGCGTGACGGACATCATGGGCGAGATCACTGCCGCCAGCGAAGAGCAATCAGCCGGCATCGAGCAGGTCAGCCTGGCGATCACGCAGATGGAAGGCGTGACGCAGCAGAACGCGGCGCTGGTGGAAGAGGCCAGCGCGGCGGCGGAAAGCTTGTTGCAGCAGGCGGGGGGGCTGGTGGCGGAAGTGGCCCAGTTCGACCTGGGCGACAGCCGCCCAGCGCAGACGGCCGTGGCCTCGGCCATGGTATCGGCCCGCCCGGCCCGCCCGGTAGCATCGATCCCGGCATCGCCGCCGGTCCGGCGGATCGCGGGCCCCGCGGCGACTGCTGCGACCGTGGCGCCGACGCGCGTACGCGCGATCTCCCGCGCCGTGACCCCGTCCGCGCCGGCATTGCCGGCAGCGGCGCCGGCGCCACGCACTGCGCGTGCGCCAGCCGTGCCGGCCGCCGTGCGTCCGCCGGTGGAGCGCAAGACGCAGCCGACCACGGTGTTGTCGTCGCGCCAGCCGGCCGCGCCCGCCAAGCCCCGGCCGCCCGTGACGCGCCAGCGCAAGGAGCCAGTGCTGGCCACGCCAGCGCGCCGCCGTCCGGCCGCCGCGCCGTCGCCGGCCCGGGCCGATGGTGGCGATTGGGAAACCTTCTGATCTTCTGATCGCCCGGAACGGCATCGCGCGGCAGGGCCATACGGCCCGACGCCGCAATGACGATGGCATGGCGGCATGGCAGGCGGCACCCGGAGGCTGGACGGCCGCCGTGGAGAGTCGCGCATCCACTAAAAGTCGGGTGGGCGTGGGCCCGCTGAAAGACCGAGCGGGTCGAGCGGGGCTCGCCTACAATATCGGCTCTCCTTGACCACAAGAGCAGACAAGGCCCGCCGGGCACCGATGTGTCCCCTGCGGCGCGTCGATTCCGGCACGCATTGCCGCCGTCTGCCACGCAGGCCCTCTCATGTCCGCCCTCCAAGCGTCCGCCGTCGAGTCCACACCCCAGCCTCACCCCACGCCTGCTTCGTCATCCGCCGATCGCAAATCCGATGGATCGCCGCCCGATGTGCCGGTCATGCAGGTCATCTTCGGCCTGATGCTGGCCATCCTGCTCGGGGCGCTGGAGCAGTCGATCGTCGCCGTGGTGCTGCCGGACATCGCACTGCAGCTCAATGGCTTCGAGGACATGGCGTGGGTGATCTCCGCCTATCTGGTGGCGTCCACGGTGGTCACGCCGATCTACGGCAAGCTTTCCGACGTGCTCGGGCGCCGATCCGTGCTGACGTTCGCCATCGTGCTGTTTCTGCTGGCATCCGTCGCTTGCGCGTTGGCGACCACCATGCCGATGCTGATCCTCGCGCGCATCCTGCAGGGGCTGGGTGGCGGCGGGCTGATCTCGGTCTCGCAGGCGACCATCGCCGACGTGGTGCCGCTGCGTGAACGGGGCCGCTACCAGGGCTACGTGAGCGGCGTGTGGGCCGTGGCCAGCATGGCCGGCCCGGTGATCGGCGGCTATCTGGCGCACTTCCTGTCGTGGCGCTGGATTTTCTGGATCAACATTCCGCTCGCGCTGATTGCGCTGGCGGTCGTGCGCCGCGCGCTGCGGCACCTGCCGGTGGGTGGCCGCAAGCATCGGATCGACTATCTGGGGGCGCTGCTGTTCGGGGGCGGCCTGTCTGGCGTGCTGGTGTTCCTGACCCGGCTGGGGCAGGGGCATTCGCCGCTGGAGCCGCAGACCATCGGCCTGCTGATCGCGGGCCTGGCGGGTCTGGCCCTGTTCATCTGGCAGGAGCGCCGCGCGACGGATCCGGTGATCCCGCTGGCGATGCTCGGCGTGCCGACGGTCGCCATCTGCTGCGTGACGCTGTTCCTGTGCTTCTTCCAGCTGATCGCGATGTCGGTGCTGCTGCCGCTGCGCTTTCAGGTGGTGGGCGGCGCCCATGCCGATACGGCGGCGCTGCGGCTGGTGCCGCTGACGCTGGCGATTCCCTTCGGCGCCTATATCTCCGGCCGGTTGATGTCATGGAGCGGCCGCTACAAGCCGATGCAGTTGACCGGATCGATCGTCGCGCCGCTTGCGATCGTGGCGCTGGCGTTTGTGCCGCCGCATGCGGTGATTCCGGCGGCGCTGGTGATGATCATGCTGGGGCTGTCAATCGGCCTGCAACTGCCCAGCGGGCTGGTGGCAACGCAGAACGCCGTGCCCCATCAGCAGGTGGGCATTGCCACGGCGCTGACCGCGTTCTCGCGCCTGTTGGGCGGGGCGGTCGGCGTGGCCGTGCTGACGACGGTGCTGATCGCGCTGCTGCGCCACAGTGGCGTGGCGGTGACCGGGGTGCAAGGCGGCGAGGACGTGCTGATGAGCATGTTCCGTCGCGCCATCGGCGCGGGCGACCAGGGCGACGCGATGGCGGTACGCATGGCCGCCGAGCATGCGTTCCGGATCCTGTTCCTGATGAGCGCGGGGGTGTCGGCGATCGCACCGTTCCTGGTGATGCGGCTCAAGGAGAAAACGCTGCGCGGCAGCCCGGCACCCGCGGCAGCCGCTGCAACCGCCGCTGAGTAATTACGGACGTTCGCGCGGAGGTTCGCACGGTAATTCGCGCGGAATCGGGCAAGCAGGCGCCCGTCTGCCGACGCTCAGGCGGTGCGGGCCACGCGCCGCCGGGCGCGTGCCGCCAGTCCGGGGCCCAGCGCCCAGCGCAAGGTCGGCGCCAGCGCGCGCATGCCGGCAACCGACAACGATCGCCGTACTGACGGGCGATGCAAGCCTAGGGCCTGTTGTGCCCACGCTGGCAGCAGCGCCACGCCGGCATCGGCCATCGTGCGGACCGCGGGAACCAGCAGCGGATTGGCCACCGGCATCGTCATCACCAGCCGCACCACTTCACGTGTGCGATCGCTGTTCACCAGGTGGGGCCGTTGCGCTTCCAGATAGGCGTGGATCGCCGCGCGCGAGCGTGGCACGTCCGGTGCACCCAGCAGCGCCGCCACCCTGGCTTCTTCCTCGAAATACCGGTCCTGATCCGCTGCCGACAGCGGTCCCACATAGCGCAGGTAGCCGGCCAGAAAACTCGATACCTCGGCCACGTGCACCCAGGTCAGCAGCGCGGGATCGTCGGCCGCATAGGGCTGGCCATCCGGCGCCGTGCCCTTGACGCCTGCGTGGATGCGGCGCACGCGTTCGATCAGCCGCATGGCATCGGCGTGGCTGCCGTACGTGGTGCCGGCGACGAATTGCGCGGTGCGGCCCAGCCGGCCCTGCATGTCCGTGCGGAACGAGGAGTGGTCCCACACCCCGGCGAGCGCCAGCGGATGGAGTGCCTGCAGGAGCAGCGCGCCGACGCCGCCGGCCAGCATGGCGGGGAAATCCGCGTGCACGCGCCAGCAGACCGCGTCGGGGCCAAACAGCCCGGGGTCGCCGGGCGGGTTGTCGTAGTCGAGCGTGAGTCCTGAATTGCTGCGCGTCAGCGCGCGTACCTGCGCGCCGGCCCGGTTGCGCAGGCGCTTGAGCAGCGGGCCGGTGGCAGGGTCTGTGGGGCTGGGTGATCCTGGTGCCATGAGCGCTTGGGCGCCGTCAGGGCGCCGGAGACCGTGGGGTGTGGGTGAATCGGAGCGGCTCGGGGTGCATCAGTAGTAATGCAGGTCCGTGGCCTTGCCCCAGAATACACGGTACGCGTAGACCGTGTAGCCGAGGATCGTCGGCAGCACGATCGCCGCGCCGACCAGGATCGCCATCAGCGATTCCGGCGCGCTGGCCGCCTGCCAGATGTCGATCTGGTCGACCACCAGGTACGGAAACAGGCTGTACGCCAGTCCATTGAACGCCATCAGGAAGATCACCGCCGTGCCGACGAACGGCACCCAGCACCAGCGGTCATTGCCGCGTGCGTGCAGGTCGCGCATCCTGCGCAGCACCCGCTCGATCACCACGAACAGGCCCATCGTGATCAGCGGGATCGGCGCCAGCAGGATGATGTTGGGCAGCGCGAACCATTTTTCGAAGATGCGCGCGCTGACCAGCGGCGTGACGATCGAGATGGCCGCCACGCCCAGCGCCGTCAGCCACAGGCTGCGCCGCGCCCAGTAGATCGCGCGCAGTTGCAGGGTGCCCGTGGTCTTCATGATCAGCCAGCTGGCGCCCAGCAGGCAGTAGCCGGCCACCAGGCACAGGCCGACCGCCACCGCGAACAGCAGGTTGGGCAGGTCATAGCGGAAGCCGGTGATATAGAGACCCAGCATCAGGCCCTGGGAGAAGCTGGCGAGCAGCGATCCCGCATAGAACGCGAAATTCCACCACGGCTTGTGCGGGTCCCGTGCCTTGACGCGGAAGTCGAACGCCACGCCGCGGATGATCAGCCCGGCCAGCATCAGCGCCACGGGCAGGTACAGATGCGTCAGGATCACGCCGTGCGCCAGCGGGAAGGCCGTCAGCAGCAGCCCCACGCCGAGTACGAGCCACGTTTCGTTGGCGTCCCAGAACGGGCCGATGGACGCGATCATGGTGTCCTTGTCGGCATCGTCGGCGCGGCGCAGCAGGACGCCCACGCCCAGGTCGTAGCCGTCCAGGATCACGTAGATCAGCATCGACAGCCCCATTAGGGCCAGGAAGACCAGCGGCATCCAGCCGGCCGGCTGGGTGAGGTCGGGAATCGTGGTCGGGTTCATTGCGCGCTCCGGGTGTGGCCGGCGATGACGGGTTGCGGGGTTTCGATCCCGCGCTCGTTGTCCTGTGGGTGGAGCGGATGGTGGTCCGGTCCGCTGTCGGCGGCGCCAGCCTTGCGGGCCAGGTGGTAGACCACGGAGATATAGGCGGCGATCAGCACGGCGTAGAGCGTCAGGTACATGGCCAGCGTGCTGCCGATCATCATGGCGGGCACCTTGGACGCCGCCTGCGCGGTGGTCAGCACACCATAGACCAGGTAGGGCTGGCGACCGATCTCGGTCACATACCAGCCTGCCACCAGCGCGATCCAGCCGGAGAACGTCATCGCCACCAGCACACGGGCCATCCACGGCGCGGGCGCGCCGCGCGTGCGGAACTGCCACGCGGCCAGCCAGGAGACCGCCAGCATCAGCAGACCCACGCCCACCATGATGCGGAAGGCGAAGAACAGCGGGGCCACGGGGGGATGGCGATCGCCAAAGGCGTCGATGCCGTGGATCTCGCCGTCGACGTCATGGGCCAGGTAGAGCGATGCCAGCTTCGGGATGGCGATCTCGTAGTCATTGGTCCGCGTGGTGGCATTGGGCAGGCCGAACAGCACGGCCGGCGCACCCTTCGTGGTCGTCCAGATGCCTTCCATCGCGGCGATCTTGGCGGGCTGATGATGCAGCGTGTTCAGGCCGTGCAGGTCACCGGCGACGATCTGCAGCGGGATCAGCATCGCCGCCAGCACCACGCCGGTGCGCATCGACTGGATGACCTCGCGGGCGCGATCGCCCCGCAGCCAGCGGTAGGCCGAGATGCCGGCCAGCAGGAAGGCCACCGTCAGGCCGGATGCCAGCAGCATGTGGGTGAAGCGATAGGGGAAAGAGGGGTTGAAGACGACTTCGATCCAGCTGGTGACATGCGCGCGGCCATCGATCATCTGGAACCCGGCGGGGGTTTGCATCCACGAGTTCAGCGCCAGAATCCAGAACGCCGACAGCGTGGTGCCGCCCGCCACCAGCAGCGTGGCGATGGTGTGCGTGCGGTTGCTGACGCGGCGCATGCCGAACAGCATGATGCCGAGGAAAGTGGCTTCCAGGAAGAACGCCGTCAGCACCTCATAGGCCAGCAGCGGGCCCGCGATATTGCCGACGGTTTCCATGTAGCCGGGCCAGTTGGTGCCGAACTGGAAGCTCATGGTGATGCCGCTGACCACGCCCAGTGCAAAGGTCAGCGCGAAGATCTTGACCCAGAAGCGGTAGGCGGCCATCCAGCTCTCGTCGCCGGTCTTGCCGTAGCGCAGCTTGAAGAACAGCAGGACCCAGGTGAGGGCGATGCTGATGGTCGGAAACAGAATATGGAACGTGATGTTGGCGGCAAACTGGATGCGCGCCAGCACTACGGGGTCGAGACTGGCAAACACGGATCACTCCTTGCGGGGGCGGGCGGTCTTGGCGGGGGTCTTGGTCGCGGGTTTGGCGGCGGGTTTGGCGGCATGGGCGCCGGCTTTCTCGCCGCCCATGCCGATGGCGCTTGCCAGACGGTCCTTCACGTCCAGCAGCTTGGTGACGCGCGACCCCAGGCGCATGAGCTTTTCCAGCGTGGCGACGTCGAGCTTCTGCATGTCGCCGAACCACGTGGTGACCAGCAGGATCAGGCCGTACATCTCCTTCATGCGTGCCTGCGCGTGGCGGTCCTCGGCGGACGATGGCGCCTCCAGCTGGACTTCGCGCAGCATCGACAAGGTGGGGTCGATCTCGCGCCTGCGCCGTTCCTCGGCCAGGGTACGAAAGATCGCCCAGACGTCATCGGGGGCGGAGAAATACTCGCGGCGGTCGCCGGGCTGGTGCGACAGCTTCACCAGGTTCCAGGATTCGAGTTCCTTGAGGCCGATGCTGACATTCGAGCGCGAAAAGCCGAGAGATTCGGCGATCTCATCGGCATTGAGCGGGCGGGAGGCGGTGAAGAGCAGGGCGTAGATCTGCCCCACCGTCCGGTTGATACCCCAGCGGCTGCCCATCTCACCGAAATGGAGCACAAACCGCTGAACCAGGGGCGATAGCTGCATGCTTGTCCGTTTCGAATTTTCAGAAAGTTCTGAAAGTTTAATACGGATCAATGTGATCTGCTTGAGTTTTTGCGGTGCGTCAAAGTGGTGGGGGCGGTGCTCTCTATGTGTCCCTGTCACGTCTCAAAATTAGTGGGTTTTGTCTCACAGTTAGTGGGTTAAATTCTCAAAGTTAATGGGTACACTGGATGTCCCGTCTCAAAGTTAGTGGGTTGGATTCTCAAAGTTAATGGGCAAAGAGAACGCGCGGAAGGGGGCGCAAAGCGCCGGGAGCTGTGGGCACGTCTATTGGCAAACCGGCGATCGACGGTAGGGGACTATCCGGAACCGAGTGGCTACGCATTCACCACCGAGAAAGGTGGAGCGGTATTGGTCCGGGCGAGGCAGGTAGTGCCGGGGTCTGATCGGACAACCGGAGGGCGGGTCTGGACTGCAGCGCAAGCCGGGCTTTCGCTTCGCGGGGCGCGGCTAGCGGGCGAATGCTTGGAGTATGTCTAATGCCGGCGGCTCTAAGTTGCGTATCGGTGCGCGGTCCATACCTGGGTGTACTGGCGTATGTCGACGCTTGGGGATAGGTAGCTAGAGGGTAGGCCGGAAGGCCGAGGCTACGCGGCCAACTCGATTCGAGTAGTGCGACGGACCTTTGGCATCTCGTCGTAGGTGCGCCCATTCAATTGACGGCCGGTGCGGTCTTTCCGAACCCCCCCATTGTTTGAAGAAAACCGCAACCCTTGCGGCACGACACTGCTTGCGGATGGACTGTGCAGTGTGCCGCTGGGAACCCCATCGTCCTGAGCCGCCGTGCGCGCTTCGGCCATCAGCTTGCCAATGCGCGCCACAAACGGAAGGATCCGCTGGCCGGCGGGTGTGGGACGCACGCCGCGCGCATGGCGCTCGAACAGCTGCGTGCCCAGTTCTTCCTCCAGCCCGCGGATGCGTGCCGTGATGTTCGACTGCACGGTGTGCAGTTCGGTATTGGCCCGGTTCATGATGCCCAGCTGCGCCACCACCTCGAAATTCTTCAAATCCGCCAGTTCCATACGAACCGTGTCCCCGTCTGCCATGGAATGCTCATGCGCAACTGTAGCCCGTTGCGCAAGAACGCGTTGACCTCTCTGAATCAAAGATAGGTCATATCTCGATATTTCAGTTCTCGGCATCCGTTATTGCACATAGCCTTGAGCCATCTGCAATAGCGATGGGCGCATGACGCGCGCGGGTCAGTTATCCCCTGTAGTACAGCCATAACAATCCACTTGGAGAAGACACCATGAAACATTCGACACGATCGCTGGCCGTTGCTGCTGCCGGAGTCGTTCTGCTGGGCGCAGGTACCAACGCGTTGGCCCAGCAACGAACCCCGCTGCAGACCATCGATTATCCGCCCGGTTACGAGACGGTCAGCGTGATTGCCGAACTCGAACCGGGGCAGTGCACGACCAGACATGCCCACCCGGGGATCGAAAGCGCCTACGTGCTTGAAGGCGAGGCGGTCGCCAAGTTCGACAGCAAGCCGGACCAGAGGCTTGTGGCGGGACGACCGCTGCAGTTCGGCCAGGAAGAAATGCATAACGTCTGCAACACCGGCACGGTGCGGTTCAAGGCAATTGCTCACTATATTGTCGAGAAGAACAAGCCACTGGTGCTGCGTGCGCCCTGATATCCCATTTGATTATCCTCACTAGGAGAATAGGTAATGCTGAGGCAAACAAAAGTGGCGCTGACATCTGCGCTGGTGTCTCTGCTGTTCATGCTGGAAGGTGCGCCGGTTGCGCATGCGGCGTCTGCGCTGCCGGACGCCACCCGTGCCGGTTTGGCCGACAGGCTGTACCGCGTGGATTGCGGCCGCTCTCTGGCCAATGACGAATCGGTGTGGACACCGGGCGAAAATGTCGGCAAGAGCGTCGAGTTCTCGTCGACCTGCTGGCTGGTCAAGCACGGAAAGGATTGGCTGCTCTGGGATACCGGCGTGCCCGAATCGTCGTACAAGGATCCCAAGGGGTGGTCCACGCTGCCGAAACTGATCGTCTATCACCTCGACAAGACGCTGACGGGCCAACTGGCGGAACTCGGACTTAAGCCGGATGACGTAGGCCGCGTGGCAATTTCGCATACCCACGGCGATCATATCGGCAATGTGGGCCTGTTCCCGAACTCGACGATTCTCATGCAGAAGGCCGAGTATGACTGGATTCATTCGCCCAATGGATCGAACGAGAACGTCAATCAGTTAATGGCGCTAGCGCGCAAGCTGATGGGAAAACCGAAGGATCTCAAGCTGGTTGAAGGGGATACCGACGTTTTCGGCGATGGCAGCGTGACGCTGGTGGCCACGCCAGGCCACACGCCGGGCAGCCAGTCGCTAATGGTCCACCTGAGGAATTCAGGATTTGTGATCCTGTCTGGCGACGTGGTGCATCTGGAAGGCAACTTCGAGCGAAGCATCGTGCCGTCGCTGAATACCAGTAATGCGGATTCGCTCGCGTCGATGGAAAAGGTCAGGAAACTGATGGCAACCTACAAGGCGAGGCTGTTCATCAATCATGACAAGCACCAGGCCGAACAGCTCAAGCTGCTTCCCGCCTATTACGACTGAGACGACCAAGGCCCGATGATTCGCGGCGCCGACGCTCAACCCGTGTCGGCGCCGTCTTGCTTCAAACTTCCTGAAACTCGCCTTGCGTCTGCAATACCTTCACTAGACGCTCGCCATGCATCTGCGCATAGTCATGGGCCAGTTTCTCGGATTCGGCCGTATCGCCCTGCAGGATCGCCGACGCCATATGCTCGTGCTCGGCATAAATGGCTTCTGAATACTCCATCAGCTTCGTCGTCATGAGGATATAGAGCATCACGGGGTCGCTGATCAAACCATACTGGACGATCAGGCGGCGATGCCCGGATAGCGCAACAACCGTCTTATGGAAAGCCAGGTCTGCCTCGGCGATGCGCCGGCGATCCATGTCGGCGATGGCGAATTTCAGTGCGGCCAGCGCCTCGTGCAGTTTCTTGCGGCCGGCGTCATCGATATTCGCGGCGGCCAGTCTCGAGGCCATACCTTCCAGGTTGCTGCGAAGCGTATAGAGCTCCCAGGCGTCTTCCGCCGATAGCGACACGACTTCCCACCCGGTATAGGCATGCTGGATCAGCAGACCTTCGCTGGCGAGGCGCTGCATGCCGGCGCGGACCGTCGAGCGCGAGAGGCCGATCTGTTTGGCAAGCGCGATTTCGGTAAGCCGGGAACCGGGCGCGAGGTCACCAGAGAAAATGGCGTCGCGAATCCAGTCGGCGGCCTGCCGATCGAGGCTGCGTTTGTCGATTTCAATGCGAGTACTCATAGATGCTTGACCGGAAACGGAAAACGCACCCGAACCACCATGGAGCGGGTGCGAGGCGCAAGCCTGGGCTGCCAGACACGGGCGGATGACTAGCATCTTACCGCCCAACAAAGACGATTGTTAATTGTGGGCAGTTAACCCTAGGCGGCCAAGTGAAGCGAATGTGCCTTCTAGGCACCATGTAGAGCGGAATTAGAGTCTTCCTGCCGCCCGCCGTACTTCATAGGCCTGCAGGTTCAGCAAGCATATCCGGTGCACGGACTCGTCAAGCCCATGCGCCCGAATGCGGGAGAGCATGTATCCGACAATGTGGTCGCCTTCGATGGCCGACTTCTTTTCCAGATCGCGCAGGATTGACGGGACGTACGCCGAATCCTTGTTGGCGAACAACTGCCGGTATTCCGCCAGGAATGCATCGGTCATCGGATATCCCTCTCGCGCGGCGACCTCGGCATGGACGGAAAGCACCTGATAGAAGAGCTCGGTGCCTCCCGGCACGCGTGCGATGTCACCGACACTCGCACGCAGCAGCGTCGTCACCGTGGCCACTGTGGCGAGATGGACAAACTTCTCCCAGAGGTGATGCATGATGTCGGGTACGGCGGTAGCGACGACGCTATCTTTTGGAAACGCCCGTTGCAGGGCCTGTACCCGGTCGCTCATGACACCCGACTGCTCGCCAAACTTGATATAGCACCAGTCGTTCAAATGCTGGATCGTGCCTTCCTTGTCCAGCGTGACGATGATTTTCGCTAGCCCGCCGAGCACGCGCTCTGCACCGAACGCCTTGTTGAGCTTGTCGAGATGCGCCATGCCATTCAACAACGGCAGCACAGCGGAATTCGGACCCACGGCCGGGCGAATGGCCTCGATGGCGGAAGCGAGGTCATAGGCCTTGCTGGTCAGCAGTACGATGTCCCAGTGTCCGTCCAGTTCCTCCTGGGTGACCGTTCTGACCGCAGCATGGTAATCGCCATACTGGCTGCGAATATTCAGGCCATCACGTTCGAGGATAGTGCGCCGCGCGGGGCGCACGAGAAAGGTGACGTCCGCACCTTGCTGGACCAGTCGGCCGCCATAGTAGCCGCCGATCGCGCCGGCACCCAGAGCCAGAATTCGCATGATGTCTCCATGAAGTCAAATAAGGGGATGGCCCGTGCGCCGGGCCTTGCGCCAACCTGTTCAGCGCCGCGCGTCGCCCTTCAGCAACCGCTGCGGCATGGCCGTGAGCAGCAGAATGGCGCCCAGTACCAACGTGACAGCGAACATGTACAGGCCGTAACTCAGAGACCCGGTCGTAATCTTGACCCAGCCAAGCACGGATGGGCTGGCGAAACCACCGATCAAACCAATACTGTTAATGACCGCGATGCCACCCGCCGCACCGGATGCGGACAGGTATGAGGTAGGGATGGTCCAGAACAGCGGCATGGCGGTCAGAATACCGAGCGTGGTGATGGACAACACGACCAGCGCCACAAGCAGGCTGCTATGGACGAAGGTTACGGCGACCAAGCCAATGGCGGCAACGATCATGCCCAGCGCCACGTGCCAACGGCGTTCGCCGGTCTTGTCGGAATGCTTGCCCACAATCACCATGCCTACGCACGTCACCACATAAGGAATCGCCGTCAGGATGCCGATCTGCAGGGGATTGGTCACGTGATAGCTGCGCACCATCTCCGGCAGCCAGAAACTGATGATGTATAGCCCAGCAGCAATCGTGAAGTAAATCATCGACAGCGCATAGAGACGCGGGTCACGCAGGGTCTTCACGAAGGAATGATCATGGCCGTGCGTGCGAGTTTCGCCCACTTCGTGGATCAGGATGTCTTTCTCCCGGGCCGTGAGCCAACGGGCGTCCGCCGGCTTGTCGGACAGCACGAACATGACCAGCACGCCGAGGATAATCGACGGCACCGCCTCGATTATGAACAGCCACTGCCAGCCGCCCAGCCCCGACGCACCGGTCATATTGACCATGATCCAGCCGGACAGCGGGCCGCCGATCACACCCGATACCGCAATGGCCGACATGAAGAGCGTAATGATCTTTCCACGCATGGCGGGCGGATACCAGAACGTCAGATACAGCACGATGCCGGGGAAAAACCCGGCTTCGAACGCGCCGAGCAGGAAGCGCGCGACGTAGAACTGCGTAGGCGTGGCGATAAACGCAAAGCTCGCCGAAATGCATCCCCATACGACCATGATCCGCATCAGCGTCTTGCGTGCGCCGATTTTTTCGAGCAACAGGTTGCTGGGCACCTCGAACAGGAAATAGCCCAGGAAGAAAATGCCGGCTCCCAGCCCGTAGACGGCGTCGGAGAACGCCAGGTCCTGTTTCATCTGCAGCGCGGCAAAGCCAATATTGACGCGGTCCAGATAGGCAAAGACGTAGCAGACAAAAAGGAACGGAATAATGCGCAACGTGACCTTGGCAAAGGTACGTCGCACCTCATCGCTCGTGTGCGACGGCGCCGTGTGCTGCCGCGCGGCGGGGGTGGAAACTGTCATCATGATCCTGCTCCAGCCATTGGAATGGTGGTGATATGGGCGGCTCCCGAGGCGAGGTCGCTCGCGCCAGGGCGCGACGGTCTCCACCTCCTCCCCGGAAGTGATCGGAATAAATGATTAGAGGACTACGCTTCAGCCCCGGCGATTACAGGCCCAGATGGCTGCGACGGACTTGCGGCGGATGGGCGCGCAGCGCTTCCTCGATGGGATCGCAACCCCAGCCCGGCGCGTCCGGCACCAGAATCCCGCCGCGCTCGATTTGAGGCGTGCTGGTAAAGAGCTCGTCGTCCCAGGACAGCCGATCCACATCCACTTCCATCACGCGCAGATTCGGCACCGCCGCCGCAAAATGCACGTTCATCATCGTGGAGAGGTGGCTGTAGAAATTATGCGGTGCGATATTGACGTCGAACGCATCGGCGACATTGGCAATCTTCATCGCCTGCCAGACACCGTTCCACACCGCATCGACAATGGCCACGTCCATCGACTGCGCCTGGAAATAGGGCAGGAACTGGCGCACGCCAAACAGCGTCTCGCACGCCGCGATTGGCGCGTGGCTGCGTTGGCGGATATACGCCATGGCGTCCGGATTGTAGATGTCGAGCTCGACCCAGAACAGATCGAAGTCCTTGATCGCATTTATCAGCGCAAGATAACCCTCGGTGCGCGCGTTGAAATTCAAATCAACCAGAATATCGACGTCCGGGCCAGCCCCATCGCGCAGCGCTTCCAGGTGCGCACGCAAATTCCGGATCAATGCCTTGTCGACGTTGAGCGATGGCGCATAAGGCGAACCGAAACCAGCCATCCACTGGCGCGGCTTGCCATGCTCATCGACAAACAGATTGGTCTTCAGCGCCGAAATGCCGGATTTGCGCGCATCTTCACCCGCCTTCTTGACCCCGTCCAGGTCGACGATGGCCGGTTGGTAGAGCTTGGGATGGCTGATCCGCCAGGTCGCGCAGTGAGACCAGTAAATCGGCACGCTGTCCCGATGCTTGCCGCCCAGCAACTGATAAACCGGCAACCCCAGCGACTTGGCCTTCGCATCGAGCAGCGCATTCTCTATAGCACCGATTGCCTCGGCACTGAGCCCATAGGGAGCAGGACGCAACGATGCCGCCAGCCGCCCATAGGCCTCTTCGTGGTCGTACACCGACTTGCCGATCAAACGAGCGGCCAACTGTTCGATCACAGCGGTCAGCCCTGGCGGGCCAAAGGACTCGTCGTACTCGCTCCAGCCAACCGTGCCGTCAGAGGTCACAACCTTCAAGAAGTAATAATTTCGCCACCCCGCATCGCAGGCAATGGTCTCAAAGTGCTCAATACGCATGTTTCCTCGCTTGTTAGTTGCCAACAATTGATTGTTAACAATTAACTGTGAATTTAGGTCGTCGCGTGAGGCTGGGCAACTAACGTAAACCCGGGGAAGAGGGTTCGCCGGCAAAGGGTTCTGTCATGGGGCGTGAAATGGCATCCGCCAGCCTCTGGCTCAGCCTACGGACAGCCCCTGCCGCGCTGGGGGCAACGCGCTGGCTGGTGGGTGGCGTTCCTCGAGGATCAGGCCCGCCCCGGCGAAGATACGCCGGCCGGCCTGCGGACGTTCGCCATCGCGGCTCTGAGCGGCGCAGTCGCGGCGTTGTTGCCGGTCCCACTACTGTTGCCCGCACTGACCCTGGCCACCGCGGCGCTAACGGTAGCGGCCTATCGTCGCGGGTCGATGGCCGACCCCGGCCTGACCAGCGAATTCGCGCTGATCCTGACCGTGCTACTTGGGGCGCTGACGGTGAGCGCGGCAGAGCTGGCAGCAGGCATAGCCGCTGTCGTCGTGGGGTTACTGCACGCCAAAGCGCATATGCATCGGTTGGTACGCGAGACCCTGAGCCAGGACGACGCCAATGATGCTTTGCTGCTGGGCATCGCCGCGCTGGTCATCTGGCCGCTTTTGCCGGACCGCTATCTCGGTCCTTTCAAAGCCTGGAATCCACACCGACTCTGGCTCGTGGTGCTGCTGGTGATGGCAACCGGAGCCGTCGGGCGCGCGTGTTCGCGCTGGCTGGGTGAGCGCGTGAGCTTGCCACTGGTCGCCTTTTTTGGCGGCTTTGCGTCGAGCTTGGCCACCATTGGTGCCATGGCCGCAATGGCAGGGAATACACCGCAGCGAGCAAGGGCATCGCTGGCCGCCGCACTCTTCTCCAGCGTGGCCACGTTCGTGCAAATGATGCTCGTGCTGGCGGCGACCAGTCTTGTCACATGGCGAGCGCTGATCTTGCCTCTGACGGCCGGGCCTGCTGGTCACGCTGGCATTTGCGAGTTTCTGGCTCTGGCGTTGCTCGAGGGAGCCCGCCCCGGAGACACCGGCATCCCACGCGTCAAAGCTGTTCGACTGGCGCGCAGCGGGCATATTCGCGATGCTCGTCGCTGCGCTGCAGCTCGTCGGCGCGGCGGTCGAGGTATGGCTCGGCGAGGCCGGGCTGATCGCCATTAGCGCGGGCGCCGGACTCGCCGATGCACATGCGGTGGCGACATCGGTCGGCGCACTCGTGGCCACCGGAAAGCTCGACGCCGGCGCGGCGGCCATGCCCGTGCTGGCGGGCTTGTCCACCAATACGGTGGCCAAGATCGCGGCGGCCCGCGCAGGCGGCTCTCAGTGGTTCGCTGGCCAGGTTGGCATGGGCTTGTTGGCGGCGATGGCTGCGGCGTGGCTTACGGCGCTTGGTGTGCCTGGCATTCCCTGATGCGCCCGCGGTCAGGACTGACCGGTCAACTCGCGCTGGAATGCCGGGCCACATTGGTGGGGCTACTTCGCAAGCCGAGGCGCACCTCGCGGACTTGGTTGTGATCGGACCGGAGAACCACCGCAGCAACAGCGGGGAGCATTGGCTAGGTCATTGCGACAGAAGAAACAAGACGCGTCAGTACCGATATCTCTTGGGCGATTTCGGGCAGACTTCGTCGTTGCCGTACATCACAAATCCCCCTGCCTATCCGAAGCGGCCCATTGGTTTCGGATATATGTGGACCGCAGTCTCCAGTCCGCGGCCATCGTCGAAGCCCGCAGTGCCTGGCTCACGTCTCCTGCGGAGCCCTGACAAGCATGACTGGTACCTTGCATTGACGCACAAGCGACTCAGCCACGCTGCCCATTAGCAGTCTGGTCACGCCACGACGTCCGTGGGTGCCAATCACAACAAGTTGAGCGTGACTGCCTTCCGCCGCTTGCGAGATCTGGTTGGCAATGTCGCCAAGCGCCGCGATGTCGTCGACGATGACGACATCGCAGCTCACGTTCCTCGATTTGGCAGACGCCTGTGCCGCCGCGAGCAGTTCTCCGTGCACCCGTCACCTAACCGCGAACCGGCTACGCGTTCGATGTCCTCGCGGTACTTGAGGAGTGCCGACAACAGCTCTTCGCAGCGTGTTTGTCGTCCAACTCCGCAGGAACTGGACGATTCAGGGTATCTCCTGTGACGAAGTCAGGCGGATGCTATGCGCCAGACGCGCGGACCGCTGGCATGAATACTGTCGCCGCCGGAGTCGACGGCAACGACAACGGGCAGGTTCTCCACGTCGAACTCGTAGATCGCCTCCATGCCAAGATCGGCAAAGGCAAGCACGCGTGACGATCGCACGGCCTTGGAGATCAGGTAGGCGGCGCCACCGGTCGCGGCCAGATACACGCAGCCGTTTCCCACGATCGCGTCGATCGCAGTGGGGCCTCGCTCTGCCTTACCGACCATGCCGAGCAGGCCGGTGGCCGGGAGCATGCGCGCGGCAAACTTGTCCATGCGCGTCGACGTCGTGGGTCCGCACGGGCCGACCACTTCGTCGCGCACTGGATCGACCGGACCGACGTAGTAAATCATGCGATTGCGGAAATCCACGGGCAGGGGCTCTCCACGCGCCAGCATATCGTCGATGCGCTTGTGGGCGGCGTCACGTCCAGTCAGCATACGCCCCGAAAGCAGTAGCGTCTCGCCGGCGCGCCAGGTCGAGATGTCCTTCCGCGTCAGCGTATCGAGGTTGACCTTGCGGCTTTCTATCCCATCGGGCATCGGCAGGTCCGGCCAGAGGTCCGGCGACGCAGTGCTCAGCATGGCGGGGCCGTCGCCGTCGAGAGTGAAGCTCGCATGTCGAGTCGCCGCGCAGTTCGGCACCACCGCGACCGGCATGCTCGCCGCGTGCGTGGGATAGGTCGCGATCTTCACGTCAAGTACGGTGGTCAGGCCACCGAGGCCTTGCGCGCCGATACCGAGCGCATTGATGCGGTCATGGATCGCGATGCGCAATGCTTCCAGGTCGTTGCGGGGGCCGCGCGCCTTGAGTTCGAGCATATCCAGCGGCTCGGTCAGGCTCTGCTTGGCCAGCAGCATTGCTTTCTCCGCAGTGCCGCCTATGCCGATACCAAGCATGCCAGGCGGACACCAGCCGGCGCCCATCGCGGGCACCATGTCCACGATCCAGTCCGCCACCGAATCACTCGGCATCAGCACGGCGAACTTGCTCTTGTTCTCGCTGCCACCACCCTTGGCCATGACGTCGACGGTAACGACACTGCCGGGCACCAGTTCGACGTGCACTATCGCAGGCGTGTTGTCCCCGGTATTGCGCCGCGAAAATAGCGGATCCTCGACGATGCTTGCCCGCAATCTGTTATCGGGGTCCAGGTAGGCGCGGCGCACACCGGCATTGGCCGCATCGACCACGCTTGCCGGAAAGCCGGCGAGCCGTACGTCCATGCCGACGCGCACGAAGATGTTGACGATGCCGGTGTCCTGACAGATCGGTCTTCGGCCTTCGGCACACATCCGGGAGTTGATCAGGATCTGAGCGATTGCCTGCTTCGCGGGCGGGCTGGCTTCGCGCGAGTACGCGTGAGACAGGTGCCGGATGTAGTCGGGCGGGTGATGGTGGCTGATGAACTGCAGCGCCGCGGCGATGCTGTCGACGAAATCCACGTACGTGATAGTGGTGGTCATATATCCGCGGGTTCCGGCTCAGAAACGCTGCTCGCGGAACAGGCCGAGTTTCTCCTGTGCGACGCGATCCGAATACGAGAACAGCACCAGGTCATCGCCCGCGTGCAGTGTGTAGCGTGCCCATCCGGGGACGACGACAATATCGTGTGGCTGGATTTCGAGTCGCTGATCGCCGACCATGACGTGTCCGCTGCCTTCCACGCAAATAAAGACCGTGCTGTCAGTGGAGCGGTACGGCGACGTCGAAAAGCCCGCCGGCAGCAGGCGGATCATCGTGGCGATGGTCGGCATTGCCCAGCCCCCATCCACGGGGTTGGTGTAGCGCATCAGGTAGCCGGCATGCCGATCAGGGTCGCCAGCGCGCAGGAGCGCGTACAGCGCATCGCGCGTGCGCGCGTACGGATAGTTGAAGACGGGAGAGTTCAGTGTGGGAGCTTTGTACCCGACGGGCATCAGGCCAGTGCCATAGCGTGCAAGGGCGTCGCCAGCCGGGCGCGTGACTGGCGCTTCATCGGCTGCGAACTCCTCGCGAAAGCCACCGTTGAAGAAGGAGACAATTGGAATGTCGAGGCCATCGACCCATATCATCGGCGCGTCGCCTTCATGGCCGTGATGATGCCAGGTCCACGCGGGCGTGATGACAAAGTCGCCGGGTTCCATGTAGGTCTTTTCACCGTCCACTGCGGTGTAGGCGCCAGAACCCTCGATGATGAACCGCAACGCCGATTGGGTGTGGCGATGCGCCGGTGCCACTTCCCCCGGCTGAATCAACTGCAGGCCCGCATACATGGTATTGGTGACGCGCGATGTGCCAGGCAGGCCCGGGTTTTCCATCAGCAGTACTCGGCGCTCTGCTTCCTCGGCGGAGATCAACGTGGCCGACTCCATCAGGTAGGGTCGCGCCGTAGCGTAGGCCCAGCGGTGCGCAAGACCAGTCGGAGTCGGCTCGGTCGGAATCAGCCTGCGCAGCCGGGTCCAGAGCGCTGCCATCGCGTGCGGCTCCAGTTCGCGGTAGAACGACTCGCGCCGGTTCAGAAGATCGGGGGAAGGGTTGGTCGTCATGGTCAGGCTTTCGGTTCGTGATCAGTGGGCGGCTACATAGTCGGGCTGAGCGCTCGGCGCGGACACGCGGAAGGCCTCATGGCGCATGCAGTGCTCATAGGTGCGGCGCACGCGCGGGAACGGCTCGAGGCTGAACGAAGCACGCAGCGCATTGGCGACCTGCGGTACCAGGCAGCAGTCCGCAAGCGTTGGGTTGTCTCCGACACACCAGCTGCCGTCCTCGGGAAGCCATCGCTCCAACGCGCTGAATCCCGCCGTCAGCCAGTGCGCAACCCATTCGGATTTGCGCGCATCGTCCACGCCAAGTGGGCCGGCGAGGTACTTCTGGATGCGCATGTTGTTCAGCGGGTGGATGTCGCATGCAATAGTCAGCGCGATCTCGAGCACGCGCGTACGCAGTGGCCCCTCGGCGGGCACCATGCGCGGCTCGGGCCATTCTCGATCAAGGTGGTCGATGATCGCGAGCGACTGCGTAATCATGTGCGGGCCGTCATGCAGTGTCGGTACGAGGCGGTTTGGATTGAGCCCACAGTACTGAGGGCCGTGCTGCTCGCCCGCACGCAGGTTCACCCCAATATGGTTCCAGGGGATTCCCTTCAGCGCCATGGCGATACGTACACGATAGGCCGCCGAGCTATTGAAGAAGTTGTACAGATCCATCGTTGGGGCTCGCACTCAGGCTACGCGGACTTCAATTTCAGTCAGACCCGCGACACCGCCACGCATGAGCTCGCCGCTTCGTACCGGGCCCACGCCTTCAGGGGTGCCCGTGAACACGAGATCGCCCGGTTGCAGTTCGAAGTACGTCGACAGGTTTGCAATGATCTCTGGCACGGACCAGATCAGCTTGTCCAGGTCGCTGCGCTGGCGATCCTCGCCATTGACCTGTAGCCAGATCTCGCCGTCGGTGGGATGTCCGACATCGTTGGCCGGATGCAGCAACGACACCGGGGCGGATTGGTCGAAGCTCTTGCCGAGTTCCCAGGGACGGCCACGGTCGCGCGCGGAGATCTGCAGGTCACGCCGGGTCATGTCGATACCAACCGCGTATCCCAGGATGTGCGCATTGGCGCGTTCGATTGGGATATTGCGGCCTCCCATGCCGATGGCAGCGACAAGTTCAATCTCGAAGTGGAACTGTTCGGTGCCCGGCGGATAGGCGATCCGCGCGCCACCGCCGATTGGCGCGACAACGATCGCATCGGTCGGCTTGCAGAAGAAGAACGGGGCTTCCCGGCTCGGGTCCATGCCCATCTCACGTACATGGGCCGCGTAGTTGCGACCGACGCAGTAGATGCGACGGACGGGAAACTCGCCGCCACCGGCTACGGGAATCGTGGTTGCGGAGGCGGGCGGGATGACGAAGGTCATGGGGAACTCCTGGTGCTTGGGAAGATTGTCGGAATAGGGGGTTACGCGGCGAGGCAGGTCTCTGCCTTCCAGCCGTAGAGCCATTCGAGCGCGTCATAGAAGCGTTCGGGCGTGCGGTTCTTCCACAACGCATTGCGCACGAGCCGCTCCATGCCGGAGGCGTGGCACAGTCGGCCAAACTCGCGCGTCGACAGGACGACGCGCGCAGTGCGCGTAGCACGGGCATCCTGGTAGACCGAGAACGCGCGTGGGAGGTCGCCATCGCATGCGCGTACGGCGGCGCCTAACGTGACGGCATCTTCCATCGCCATGCATGCGCCCTGCGCAAGGTATTGCAGCAATGGATGGGCGGCATCGCCGAGCAGCGTGATTCGGCCGTACGTCCACTGCGCGATGGGCTCGCGGTCGGCCGTCGCCCAACGCCGCCATGTCGTGGGTAGTGAGAGCAGACGTTGGGGGCGGGTATCGATGTTCTCGAAGTATGAGAGCACCTCGGCCTGGCTGCCGTCGCTGACGCCCCAGGTTTCCTGCTGGCGGCTGTGGAACGTGACCACGAGGTTGTACTGTTCGCCCGCGCGGACCGGGTAGTGCACGACGTGGCAATTCGATCCGACCCAAAGCACTGGCGCGTTCCATTGCATGTCCCGCGGGAAGTGCTCGGCATCGATCACGGCACGATAGACCACGTGCCCCGACACGCGCGGCGGATCCCCCACTAGTTGCTGGCGAATCGCGGACTTCACGCCGTCGGCGCCAATTAGCGCACAGCCATGAAAACGGTTCCCCTGCTCGTCCATCGCGATGACACCGTCGGCCGTCTGCGTGACTTCGGCAATGCGCGTCGCCGTGACGAACTCGATGCGATCGGTTTCGCGCACGCCCTCAAGCAGGGAGTTGTGGACGTCGGCGCGATGCGTGACCGCATAAGGATTGCCAAAGCGCCTGCGGAATGCGTCACCAACGGGAATATCGGCTACGGTCTTGCCGTCGATCGCATCGATCATCATCATGTGATCGGTGTAGACCGCATGCGCGCGGGCGCGCTCACCAACGCCGAGCGCATCGAGCGCGGCGAATGCGTTGGGGCCAAACTGCACGCCGGCACCAATCTCGCCGATGACGCTTGCTTGCTCGAGCACTTTCACATGGCATCCTTCCCGCGCCAAGGCGAGCGCCGCCGCAAGGCCTCCGATGCCGCCGCCAACGACAAGGACCGGCGCTGATTGAGTGGTAATACGCATGAGATTCCTTATTGAACGAAACGAGGGGCTATTGGCCGTCCAACGCCGCAGGTAGCGCAGTGTCCTGCGAACGCGTCTCGCGATGGGTGGATGGCTCCACATGCACCAGACGCAGGAAGAGGATCGCCGCAGCAGCAATCGCGGCCGGAACGGCACTGCACAGGAAAATGGTCTTGATGCTGAAACCGCTGGCAAGCAGGGCGCCTACGATCAGCGGTCCCGTGACCTGGCCCATGCGGCCGAGCGCCATGGCCCAACCCACGCCCGTAGCGCGCATCCCGCTCGGGTAGCTCTGCACAGCGAGGCTCAGCAACCCCGAGCTGCCAGCGCCAAAGAGGAATCCGGACAGGGTGGCCGCGATGGCCAGTGAGCTCAGCGATTGGGTGATATAGCCGAGCGGTGACACGCTGAGCGCGCCGAGCACGAACAGTAGCGGCAGCGTGCGGTATGGACCGAAACGGTCGACGAGACGGCCGCCTGTAGCCGTGCCGGCGACGCTCCCGAGATTGATCAACGCGACCACGAGCGCGGCATCCTGTTCGCCAACGCCTTCGCCGCGCAGCAGCGCGGGCGTCCACAGCACCAGGACGATCAACAGCACGAAGCACATGAAAAAGCCGGCCCAGAGCAGCAACGTGGGTGCTAGTCGGTCCCGTGACAACAACTGCCGGAATGGCAGGCCGCGTACGCGCTCTTCGGTATCGACATAGATGACGTCGCCAGCGGCAGGACGACCGGTCATTCGCGCAACGATTGCGCGCACTGCATGCTGACTGTCTCCGCGCCGGAGCAGGAAGGGCAAGGACTCGGGCAGTGCGGCAATGACCAGCAGCGCCAGCGCGAAGGGCAGCACGCCGCCCAGATAGAACAATGCGGGCCAGCCGTAGTGAGGCACGATGTACGAACTGGCGAGCGCGCCTAAGGCGCCGCCGAGCGGAAATCCTGCATAGAGCACACCGGTCATCATGCCGCGCATGGGCCGTGGGGTGTACTCGGCCGATAGCGCAAGCAAGTTTGGAATAGCGCCACCGAGACCCAGACCGGCGAGAAATCGCACGAGCAGCAGGTCCGGCAGCGTGGGCGCATGCGGTGTCAACAGCGAGAACAGCGCAAAGATCACAATAGCGCCCGCAAGCAGCCAACGCCGGCCAATGCGATCGGCCAACGGACCGAGGAGGAACGCGCCGAGCATGGCGCCGAGCAGCCCCGCGGAGAAAACCTGGCCGAACAGCGCGATGGGAATGTCGAGCGAGGAGGACATCGCCTTGGCCGCAAAGCCGATCGCCTGCGTATCAAAGCCGTCCATCAGCACGATCAGGAAGCAAACGAAAAAGATGCGAAGCCGGTAGCCGCCAAGTGGCCGTGCATCGATGACCGACGCAATGCTGGCAGGGGGTGAGTGCATGGGTCTCCTTGGATGCGCGGTCTGGTTATGTGCACAGCATCGGATTGGGTTGTTGCCGCGCTTCGGGCCAATCCGGATGCCCGAAGTCTGGTTCCTTACCTATCATTCGGCAATCAAATGACGGTAATGACGCTCATGAACGAAATGGATAACTTCGATATGAACCTGCTCCGCGTGTTCGATGCGCTATGGCGGCACGGACATCTCGGCAGGGCGGCCGAGGAGGTCGGCGTTAGCCAGCCAGCGATGTCACATGCACTGCAACGCATGCGCGAGCAGCTTGGGGACCCGCTATTCCTGAAGGTGCGCACGGGGATGCAGCCGTCTCCACGCGCTGTCGTGCTGGCGCCTGTCGTACAGGGCGTGCTGTCGCAGGTGCGTGAGCATCTGCTGACAGCGCCGCGATTCGATCCGTCGCAGGCGCGCCGAACGTTCACGCTGGCCCTGTCGGACGTAGGTGAGGCGGCGTTCTTGCCGCGGCTGCTTGCGCGGCTCATGAAAGATGCGCCGCATGTGGATGTGCATACCGTTTCGCCGCGGCACACGGATATCATGGATCAGCTCGAACGCGGCAGGATTGACCTGGCTATCGGCTTCTATCCAGATCTTGGCGGAACGGACGTGTTTCAGCAGCGGCTATTCCGGCATGGCTTCGTCTGCCTGGCGCGCAAGAATCATCCGGTTGCCAAGGGGCGCATAACCGGAGAACAGTTCCGCACGCTGTCTCACGCGGTCATCCAGAGCGAAAGCCGCAGTCAGGAGCTCGTCGAGGAATATTTGCGCCAGCACGGCGTCGTCCGCCGGGAGCTTTTGCGATCCCCCCATTTTCTGAGCATTCCGCTCGTGGTCGCGTCGACCGATCTCGTCGTGACCGTGCCCTTGCCGGTCGGCGAACTGTTCGCGCGTATTGCGGATGTGCAGGTACTCAAGCCGCCGTTCCCCATTCCGTCGTTCGACCTCAGGCAACATTGGCATCGTTGTCAGCATGACGATCCGGGTAATCGCTGGCTGCGCGCCATCACGCAGGAATTGTTCGGAGAGTCGCGTTGACATTCGTCGAGTCGATCATCTTCGGTCGTCTCATGCCGTCCCTGACTAAGACGGCCGCGTCGAGACGCTGGCACGGCGATCGTAACGGCGGGAATGCGAGGAACAACGTAGGTCATATGGAATTCCAGATTGGAGGTCTCGCGGTACCGATACCCTATGCGAGACCTCGGAGCAGCCCCCGGCCGCGATCAAAAGACATGCTTGACGCCGACCATCGCCCCCAGTTGCGACGCGCCCGGCACAGGATTGGACCCGGCCGACCCGCTGCTGACGGAAAGCGCCAGTTGGCCATGGTTGTTGATGTAGCCTGCCGTGCCGTAGATGGAAGTGCGCTTGGAGAAGCTGTAGACGCCGCGCAACGCATACAGCATCGCGCTGTTGCCATTGCCGTGATAGTGCAGGTAATAGATCTGGCCGGCCACATTGAAGGTCGGCGTCAGATCATGGGACGCGCCCGCGTACCAAAGATCGCTCAACCCCGTGGGACTTCCTTCATTGTCGCGGCGCAACCAGCCCACACCTACCTTCGTGCGCTCCAATAGCGCATACGCGCTGAGCGACAAGCGCTCGTCGGACTTCCCACTTGCGTTTAACCCGGCAAACGCGCCTGGCCCGCCGCGGATCGCATCATAGGCCGCTGCCAGGCCGAATTGCCCGGTCTCGTACTGCACCATTGCCGACCACTCGCGGCAGGCAGAGTGATCTGCCGGGTTCTCGCCCGCACAGTTTGTACCGGCCGGACTCGGTCCCGCATTCACTGCGTCGCGGCCAAGGCTATAGGTCGCCCCAAGTGTTAGCCCTCCGAACTTGCCCTTGTAGGCAATGGTATTGTCAGCACGCGCGTTGGGAATGTAGCTATCCAGCGAGCCGGAACCAAACGAATTCGGTCCGAGAATGTCCGGGTCGAGCATTGCCCAGAACAGCATCGTGTATTGACGCCCCAGCGATACCTGCCCCCAGTTGCCAGACAGTCCGACCCAGGCCTGGCGTCCGAACAGGCGACCGCCCTGGTTACCGACGCCCGAGTCTGGCGAGAAGCCAGATTCCAGCGCGAAGTTTGCCTTTGTTCCGCCGCCAATATCTTCGCTCCCACGCAGACCCCAACGGGATGGCACGGTGCCAGATAGCGAGTTCATGCGGACGACGCTGTTGTTGGCGGAGCCAACGTGATTGACGTATTCGACACTGCTGTCTACCACGCCATAGAGCGTGACAGATTGGGCGCAGGCGAGCGCCGGCATGGCGGCGGCACATGCCAGCGCCAGTTCATTGAATTTCATGTATCTCCTCCTCGAGATTCTGTTTTTCTTATGACACCATCGGACCGCGTTGATCCCGCGGTACGGGAAGCCGTATGGGTGAAGTCACCACCGCAATAGCGGCACCTGCCATGGGCAGAAGAAAGAGGAAATACAGGTTGGGAACGGTCCACCCGGTGTCGAGCAACACCCCAACCGCGATTGGAGAAAGCATCCCGCCTACACGGCCGATACCGGCCGCGAATCCGATTCCCGTCGTTCGGATCTGAGACGGATAGACCGTCAAAGACAAGGCATAAAGACCCGCGACGGACGCGGTAAGCGTTGCGCCAAGCAACACGGCGATCGCCATGCCGATCTTGAGAGACGCGATGCTGGCGCCGAAGCCAACCATGAGCACGGCAGCACCCAGCAGCGTCACAACGAGCAGTGGACGCAGACCGAGCCTGGTCGCTAGCAGGCCAAACAGCGCAGAGCCGGCAATACCTCCAAGATTCAGCAGCACACCCCCCGTAATGCCTTGCGCGGCCGACAGGCCTGCCTCCACCAGAAGCTTGGGTGTCCAGCTAGCAACGAAGTAATAGCTGCCGATGACGAAGAAGAATGCCGACCACAGTGCCAGCGTCCGCGGTAGGAGCGGTCTCTTCAGTAGCGCGGGCCAACCCTCCAGGGCGTTGGCGGCAATGGTATTGGTGGTCGCCGCGGGCAACGCGGAAATCGGCGCGCGCTTCATCCTGGCAAGCGTTTGATTGACCCTGGCGAGCGCATCGGCAGGACGCGTGGTCAGCAGGAAGTCGATCGACTCTGGCAGCGCTGCATACGCCATCGGAATGGCCAGAAGCGTGGCAATGCCGCCAAAGGCAAAGACGCTACGCCACCCCAGTACCGATAGCAGATAAGCCGAAATCACCCCACCAATGGCAGCCCCGACTGCATATCCGGTGTGCTGCATGACAATCGAAGTACTACGCCATTTCTTCGACGCATACTCGCCGGCGATCACTGTGATGCTTGCGACCATCCCGCCAATACCAAGGCCGGTATAGAGGCGCGCAATTGCTAGCTGCGTCGCGTCTTGCGTGACGGCGCTTAGCAGCATGCCGCTGCCGATAATGCAGAGACAGAGCAATATCAGCTTGCGGCGGCCAAATCGATCTCCAAGCGGAGCGATCAGAATTGATCCGGCACCCATGCCGATCAGCCCCGCGCTGAGCAACAAGCCAAGCTCCTTGCCATTCAGTTGCCACTCTTGCGCCAGACGTGCGGCCGTGAATGCCATGGCCAACACATCGAACCCGTCAAGCATGTTCAGCACGATGCAGGCAATCACGGCAATCGTCTGAAGAGTGCTCATCGGCGACTCATCGATCGTACTTCGAATATCTGTACTCACTTAGCCATCCTCCGGAAGGTTCACGAACCCGATTGAAATCCGACGTTCTGTGCCCTGCGTCGCGTCGTGGACCGCACGATCAACGAAGTGCGGCCATGCGGCAATAGCATGGAGGAAAAGACCGTTATTCAAAAGTCGAATGATCTCCTGCGAGTCAGGCGTGACGCCGGAATCGAGCTTGAGGACGCGCCGCGGGATCGGCGCACGCGTGGTTTTCACGGGCTCTCGAATTGACCAGGCGATAAACGTCGACGTACGCTGCGGCCACCTCAACCGAACACGGAGACTCGCATGCTGACGCTGTATCACGATTGGCGCTCATTCTGCTCGATCAAGGTTCGTCTGTGCCTTGCCGAGAAGGGGCTACCCTGGGAAAGCAAGTTTGTGGACCTGATGAAGCTTGAGCACACCAGGCCGGAGTATCTCGCCCTCAACCCAAACGGCGTGGTGCCTACGCTTGTTCATGATGGCGTCCCCATCCATGAGAGCACACTCATCAACGAATATCTGGAAGAGATCTTTCCGGAAGTTCGCCTGATGCCCGTCAATCCGGTTGAACGTGCTCGCGCACGCTTCTGGGTGAAGTATGAAGACGACGTGCTCCACCCGGCTATCCGCCCGGCCACCTTCGCGATGATGATGAGTCCTGATCTGGCACGGCGTTCGGACGCGGAGCTCGCTGCCATGGTCGAAGCCCACCCCAACAAGGCACGCGCGGAAGAACTCGTCAAGGCGGCGCGCGCTCCGATCGACGAAACCAAGGTCGAAGCCGCGCGCCAGACTATGGGTCGCGCCCTGGAACGCATGGAGGCTCGGCTCAGCGAGGCCAGATGGCTCGGTGGCCGCGAATACTCATTGGCTGACATTGCGGCAGCGCCGTTCATCGACCGGCTCGAGGAGTTGAACCTCTCAGGGCTCTGGTCTACCAAGCCAGCGTTGAAGGACTGGATTGCACGAACGAAGGAGCGACCGGCCTACCGCGAGGCCATCCCGGACAACTCCCAGCGGTTCGCGGCCGCCTACCATCCCTTGTAAGCCTGAGTCATACACCCCGCGGGACGGCTCGGGGATGGCGTCCCGCAGGGTGGTCCCGGACAGGTAGATTGTTTTGAGGTGGAGGAGGTTCTAATGAACAAATCGAGCAGGAATGATTTGCCGATCATCGTCTCAGGCGGTGGCATCGGCGGACTTGCATGCGCATTGGCGCTGGCGCAGAAGCAGTTTCGGGTACTCGTATGCGAACAGGCGCCCCGCTTCGGCCAGGTAGGGGCGGGGCTCCAGGTCGCACCAAATGCTCTCTCGGTGCTCGACGCGCTGGGTGTCGGCGGCGAGATCAAACGACAGGCGCTACTGATCGAGCAGATGCTGATGATGGACGGCATCAGCGGCGAGCCTGTCGGCGCCATTCCGTGTGGCGGTGAGTTCCAGCAGCGTTTTGGCAATCCCTATGCCGTTGCACATCGCGCGGATGTGCACAATGCCTTGCTGGAGGCTTGCGGCGGACACCCCCTTGTCGAGCTGAAGACGGACACCCGGATCGTCGGATACGAGCAGCAGCGCGAGAATGTCGTAACGGCTACCACGGATTCCGGTGCAACGCTTCGCGGCACCGCTCTTGTCGGCGCCGACGGCGTCCACTCCCGGATCCGCCAGCAACTCATCGGTGATGGCGGTCCGGTTCCGATCGGTGCAGTGATCTATCGTGCGCTGATACCGGCATCCCGCATGCCGCGTGAACTGCAGCAGCCCTACCCCACGTTGTGGACAGGGCCCGATGCCCATTTGATCTATTACCCGGTGAGCGACTGGACCCAGTTCAATATCGGCGCGACGGTCAGATGCGGCGCGCGGGAAATGACTGAGGGTGAGGCGTCGGCCGAGGAAGCTGCCGCCGCTTTCGCGGATTGGGCCGAAGTGCCTAGGCGGGTGTTGTCGCTGGCTCCGATGTTCCAGCGCTACGTGCTCCGTCAACGAACACCCGCCGCAAACTGGACCGCCGGGCGGGTCACTCTGCTGGGGGACGCGGCACACCCTATGGTGCAGTACATTGCGCAGGGCGCTGCCATGGCGCTCGAAGACGCGCTCTCGCTCGCCACGGAGTTGGACGCTGCCGACGGTGACTTCGAGGAGGCATTTCCGAGGTATCAGGATGTGCGTATCGTTCGGTCGGCACGCGTCCAGATTTCGTCGCTGATGCTGGACAGGATCTACCATGCCGGGGGGGTCGAGCGCCTGGTGCGCAATTCCGTCTTCGCCGGCCGCACGCCATCCGAGTACTACGATCGACTCGCATGGCTGTTCACCGCGCCGGCGTATGTGCGCCAATGGAACGCGTCGCCCGGTTGCGTCGGTACCGCGGATGGCGTGCACATCGCCGCCAACGCCGAGATACAACACGTCGCCACTCAGCCGCCGAGCGTATGCTAAGCTCCGCGCGCATTCCCGATGGCATCGCTACACGTGGCTTTCACGGTGGCGAGCCTGTCGGAAACTACATTTCCGCGCGCTCCGGCGCGCTTCGACTCAGCGCCAGATCGCTGCACTCTGCGGATGGATCAGTTCGACCTCAATCTGATGCGCATCTTCGACGCCTTATGGCGTCACCGCCATCTGGGAAAGGCTGCGGAGGAACTCCGACTCAGCCAGCCCGCGTTGTCACACGCGCTCAAGCGCTTGCGCGAGCAGGTAGGAGACGCACTCTTCGTCAAGGCACACGCCGGCATGCAGCCGTCGGCCAGGGCCGTCGACATTGCACCCGTCATACAAGGCATGCTCGCCGAAGTACGGGAGCGTATTCTCGTCACCCCCCAGTTCGACCCGCCCTCGAGCAAGCGGACCTTCACCGTAGCCATGTCGGATATTGGTGAGCTAACGTTCCTGCCTCGGCTGCTACGCCATCTTGCTGGCGTGGCCCCCCGTGTCAGCGTCGTGACCGTATCGTTGAGCCCGCGCGAACTCGGTGAGAGTCTACAGCGCGGAGAGGTAGACCTTGCCATGGGACACTTGCCCGATCTCGCCGGCACAGACATGTACCAGCAGCGGCTGTTCACTCACGGGTTCGTCTGCCTGACCGGAAGGCATAACCCTCTCGCTGCCAGGCGACTGACTCGCGAACGGTATTGTCGAGCCGCCCACGCTGTCGTGCAATCCGAGAGCCGCACACATGATCTTGTAGAGCGATATCTGCGGGAGAACGGCATCCAGAGGAATGCGCAGCTACGCTGCCCCCATTTCCTCAGTATTCCCCAGGTCGTCGGCGCGACGGACCTGATTGCCACCGTAAGCCAATCGATCGGCGAGGCTTATGCCGACCACAGCGAATTGCGCCTGCTCGCCCCTCCCTTCGACTTCCCTCGCTACGACGTGAAACAGCATTGGCATCGCAGCCAGCATGGTGATCCAGGCAACCAGTGGCTGCGCGGCGTCAACATGGCGTTGTTCGGCAAATAGCCACGGTGCGGCGGCCGTCATTCAAAACACTAATCAGCGTCTTTTCCTGCACGGCATTGCCGGATGGTTCCGCGATCACCGATAGTCGGTATCCCGCGTACTCATTCGCTGCGATTGCCGGTTTGGCCGGCTCACGGAGTTTCCTATGCTGACCCGAGTCAAGCAAGACTTGCAGGCCTTCGACTTTGACATGCTGGTGATTGGTGGTGGCAGTGGCGGCGTGCGTGCCGCGCGTCTGGCCACGGGGCACGGAGCACGCGTTGCCCTGGTGGAGCAAAGCGCCATGGGGGGCACATGTGTCAATGTGGGTTGTATTCCAAAAAAGCTTTACAGCTATGCGGCGAGCTACGCGCATGCCTTCGAAGAGGCGGCTGGCTTTGGCTGGACAATGTCATCGGATCAGCATCTCGATTGGGCGACACTCAAGCATAGACGCGCGGCAGAGATTGCTCGCCTCAATGGGGTCTATGAACATATGCTTGCATCCGGTGGAGTCCATATCCTGCGCGGTCGGGCCCGGCTGGCTGACGCGCATACGGTCGTCATCGGGGACCGGCGGGTAACGGCTGCGCACGTGCTGGTGGCGACTGGCGCAAGCGCGAGCCTTCCCGATATCCCCGGGCGGGAACTGGTCCTGACGTCAGATGCCATGTTCGATCTTCCGCAAGTGCCAGGACGTTTGCTCATAGTTGGCGGAGGCTATATAGCCTGTGAATTTGCCTCGATCTTTCGGGCGCTTGGTGCCGAGGTAGTCTTGGTTCACCGTGGTACAGGACTGCTCAGCGGCTTCGACGAGGATGTCCGGAAATTCCTGCACGCAGAATTGGCATCTGAAGGTGTCGGGTTTCGGTTCAACGCTACCGTGCGGCAGGTACGGAGCGAAGCTGGACACCGCGTAGTCAGACTGTCTGACGGGCACGAGATCGTGGCAGATGCCGTCCTTTGCGCAACTGGCCGCAGGCCAAACATCAGTGGACTTGGACTCGAAGAGATCGGCGTCGATCTGACACCCGACGGTGCCATTGCGGTCAACGCCTGGTTTCAGACGAGCGTGCCGTCGGTCTATGCCGTGGGCGACGTGATCGACCGCGTACAGCTCACGCCAGTCGCGCTGCGGGAAGCGACCGTTCTCATGGACAAATTATTCGGTAGCGGCACGCTTCACATGGACTACGCCAGCATTCCGACAGCGGTGTTCACCCATCCGAATATCGCGACCGCGGGCCTGAGCGAGATACAGGCACGCACGCGCTTCAGTCGGGTGGCAATCTACCGTAGTACATTTCGTGCCTTGAAACATACCTTGAGTGGAAGAGCGACTCGTACGTTGATGAAACTGGTCGTCGACGCCGAGACCGATCGCGTGGTGGGAATACATATGGTTGGCGAGGACGCAGGTGAGGTGGTGCAGGGCTTCGCCGTGGCAATGCGGGCGGGCGCCACGAAGGCTCAGTTTGATAGTACCGTGGGCATCCACCCCACAGCAGCCGAAGAGTTCGTCACAATGAGATCGGCCATCACCGAGCCGCATTACGCCGATCCCGTCGTTGCCGAATGAGGCCTGACGAACGACCGGGATCCCTATGGCCGATCTCGCTGCGTAGCAGCTCGACCACTTCGTGCGCGGCTTCCACCAGGTCCCCCGAGATGTCTCGATGCATCAAACGATGGTCCAAAAATGTCAAATGGCCAGCCGCATTTTCACCAATACTAGTGCAGGTACCCAGGAGAATTCCGTTGTTACCGGAACTGCACTCTGGGACGATGCGATTGCGAACTACAAAGCGATCTCACTCTGCCGATGCGCCGTCACAAATCAATAGTCGAGGAGAAAAATGGTCCAACTGAAATTCGTTGTCACTGCCTTGGCCTTGTCGATTGGCCTCGCCAACAGTGCTGCTATCGCGCAGCCTTCACAGCAAATGACACCATCGACTTCGTCGGCTACCACGGATGTCAACGAAGTACCGCAGCCGCCAAAGGGAATGACGCCGGCCGAAAGAAAGAAGTGGTTCACCGAACGCTTCAAGGAGGCCGATGCCGATCATGACGGCAAACTGACCCGTGAAGAAGCGCGCGCTGGCATGCCTGAAGTCTATAAGCGGTTCGACCAGCTTGATACCAGGAAACGCGGTTACGTGACCGAGCGGCAAGTGGGCGCAGCCTGGTCAAAAATGATCCAGGACGATATGCAGAAGAAGAATCCGATCATTAACTAGGAAGCTGCATCGATTGGTTGAGTCCGCAGCCATGAGTGGCCGGTCGCGGCATCATCATTCGATCAGCCCACGGGCGGCGCGCCTGACGTCGGGCGAGGAAAACCGGAAGACAGCGCGATCCAGCAAGTAGTGGATGAAGCCAGTCGCGAAGCCCAGTGCCAGCAGCATCGGCACGTAGGGCGAGGAGCGCAGCCAGCGCGCCGCATCGCCGAAGATGCGATCGGCGTAAGCGTATTCGTCGGTCACGGCCTCCACCTCCAGCACCGGTAGCAGCAAGGTGGAGACGACGGCGAGGACGAGCAGCACTGCCCAGCCGCGTCGATTGATGGGCGCCAGCAGTTGCTGCCAGTGTCTGCCAGGCGCCTGATCCCCACCGGAAGCCGCCAGCGAGGCGAGTCCCATTGCCGCGCTCCAATGCTGCACGCTCCACAGCACGATGAACAGGAAGGGGTCGCGCGCGAGGAAGGCCAGGAGCACCATGGACGAGACGCTAAGCACGTAGGCCACGCGCGGCAGCGATGCACGCTGCGAGCGCAGTTCGACGTATAGCATCAGGCCGGTCAGGATCACGACGAAGGCAATGCCGCCATCGTGCAGCGTGCGCGCGAACACGTCCGACCAGCCCACCCCCAGCAGCGGGTCGATCCAGCGATCCTGGAAGGCAATCGATCCAGCCAGGGCGTCTGCCAGTACGACGAAGCCGCCGCCCACGACGAGCGCGAACCACCGGTCAAGCCGTCGCGTGACCGCGTCGGATGCTCGTCCCGCACGCGAGCGGTAGAGGCTAAGTAGCCCAAAATGCTGCGCGGCGAAATGGTGACTCACCAGCAGGTAGTCCAGGACGGCCAGCCAGACCACGCGCTCAGTCACCGGCATCGGCAGCACGCTCTCGGGCGCCAGAATCAGGGCGAAGCAGGCCACGGCGATGGTCAACGGGGCCACTACGAAGCGTAGCCGCTGCGTCGCGAGCAGCGGACGGTAGGCCGGGGTAGCGTAGGCCAACCAGGCCGACGAGACGCGGTGGCCGAACCATAGAGGTACCGCAAAGGCAAAGAACAGCCCGTCCACCGGGCTGGCGCGCACGTCGTCATGACCCCAGGCCAGCAGAAGGACCAGAGGGGCTAACCACAGGGCATTCAACACCCAAACGAGGTCCCAGGCCGGGTTCTTGATCCAGCACATGGTGGGTTTTCTGGCTTCGCGGTTGCCGCGCAACTGACCATTGGCCATGGTGGAACTCCTGGAAGTTGCTTGCCGGGTGGTGCTTTCAGCATACGTGCATAGGGATCGCGGGGGGAAGTCCTTTCCTGTCTTCGGGCGACGCTCGCGGGCCGACTCCGAAATGGCGGTTCTGCCCATGGGGCTTCTAAGTACGCGTTCCAGGCTAGTTACGCAGGTTCTACTGGAAACTTGATCGCGCCTAGAGCGCGCGCGCTGCCGACGCCAACGTGAGAGTGACTGGCGGATCCCTGTCAGAAAAGGGAAAGCGCAAGACGCCAACGGGAAAGCGGAAAGCCGAGCCAGGCCTGATGATCGCCACACAGGTTGTCCCTCCGGCGAACTCAACTGGCAGGCCGCAGGTGCACTTTCATATTCGATAGAAAACAGGAGACGACATGGCGAAAATCGTTAGGATCCACGAAACGGGCGGGCCCGAGGTCCTTCGTTTTGAGAACGCCGCTGTCGGCGAGCCGGGGCCGGGAGAGGTCCGCGTCCGTCACGTGGCCGCGGGACTGAATTTTGCGGACACCTACTTCCGCAGCGGTACTTATCAGATTCCGCTGCCCAGCGGCATCGGCAATGAAGCCGCCGGCGTGATCGAGGCCGTCGGGGCCGGCGTCACCCATCTGGCGGTCGGTGACAGAGTGACCTATACGGGCTTCACCAACACGCTGGGCGCGTACAGCACGGAGCGGTTGATCTCTGCCGCACCGCTGATCAAGCTGCCGGAGGCAATCAGTTGCGAAATCGCCGCGGCGATGACCATGCGGGGCTTGTCGGCCTCCTATCTGATGCGCCGGATTTACCCGTTCAAGGCGGGCGACACCATTCTGCTGCATGCCGCGGCGGGTGGTGTCGGTCTGATCATTTCGCAATGGGCCAAGCTGCTGGGGCTGACCGTGATCGGAACGGTTTCCACCGATGCCAAGGCCGAAGTGGCGCGCGCCCATGGCTGTGATCACACGATCAACTACAGCCATGAGGACGTGGCCAAACGCGTGCGGGAACTGACGGATGGCGTGGGCGTGTCGGTGGTTTTCGACAGCGTGGGCAAGGACACCTTCATGGCCTCGCTGGACTCCCTCAAGCGTCGCGGCCTGCTGGTATGCGTGGGGTTCGCCTCCGGCCCAGTCGCCGGGTTCGATCCGGCAATTCTGGCCCGCAAAGGTTCGGCTTACCTGACGCGCCCGGGCCTTGCCGACTATATCGCCGATCCAGCCGAAAAAGCGGAACTGGTCGATGAGCTGTTCGGCCATGTCGCGGCAGGCCGCATCCGTATCGAGATCAATCAGCGCTATGGCCTGGAAGATGCCGTCCAGGCACACCGGGACCTCGAGGCTCGAAAGACCACGGGCTCGTCCATCTTTGTGATCTGACAGTGCCCCGCCCGGGAAACTCTCTCATCTGATTCGACCTTCTCAATATTCACAATTCATCCTGGACATCCATCACCATGAACTTCCTTGACGGCCACCTGTATCCCGAGAACCAGCAACCGCTGATCATTACAGCCGCTCCGTATGCGCCGGGCTGGATTCCCGCGGACTTCCCCGAGGATATCCCTGTCACCATGGAAGAGCAGATCCAGAAGGCGGTGGATTGCTACGAAGCCGGTGCCAGGGTGCTGCATCTGCATGTCCGCGAAGCCGATGGCAAGGGCAGCAAGCGTTTGTCCATGTTCAACGAGCTGATCGCCGGGGTGCGCGCCGCCGTGCCCGACATGGTGATCCAGGTTGGGGGCTCCATCAGCTTCGCGCCCGAAGAGGGCCAGGCCGCCAAATGGCTGAGCGACGACACGCGGCATATGCTGGCCGACCTCGATCCGAAGCCCGATCAGGTGACGGTGACAGTCAACACGACGCAGATGAACGTGACGGAGCATGCCGGACTGGATGACTTCAAGGGCGTGTCACGCGGATTTTCGCATCTCTACGACACGTACAAGGACATGATCGTGCCCTCGAATCCAAGCTGGGCCGAGGAACACATCCGACGCCTGTCGGCCGCCGGCATCCAGAGCGAGTTTCAGGTCTACAACATCAACAGCTTTGAAACGATCGAGCGGATGATCCGCCGCGGCGTCTACAAGGGCCCACTGGTGATGAACTGGGTGGCTATCAGCGGCGGCATGGATCAGGCGAATATCTTCAACCTGGCAAACATGCTGCGTGCCGTGCCGGACGGCGCCGTGGTAACGGTGGAGAGCTCGGTGCTGAACGTGCTGCCCATCAACATGATCGGCCTTGCCTTGGGCCTGCACGTCCGGTGCGGCATCGAGGATGTCCTCTGGAACCAGACCCGGACGGGCAAGATGAGCTCTGTCGAGCAGATCAAGCAACTGGTGCGCATCTCCGGCGAGTTCGGTCGCCCCATCGCGACTGCGCAGCAGACGCGAGAGATCCTGAAGCTTGGCGTGTTCTACGACACCGTGGAAGAGACGCTTCAGGCCAATGGCTTCTCGCCCAATCGAAACGGTGGCCACCAGGGATTCCTTCGCAAGCAGGAAAATCTGCCGGCCTGAGGTCAGGCGACGAATCCCGGCGCTTGCAGCAGCCGTAGGCCGGGTCTCGTCATCGAGTCACGCAGGCAGAGCGATCGCTGACAGAAAAATTATATGGAGGGTGACAATGGCATTTCAAATGCAAAAGCTGTTTGCGGTCACGCTGGGCACGGCAGCGCTTGTGGCGTTGAGCGCTTCGGCGCCGGTGCGGGCGGAGGATACCTGGCCCGCACGCCCGATTCAGATGATCGTAGCGTCATCGGCAGGATCAGGAACCGATTCCCTGGCACGCCTGATGGCGCAACGCCTGTCGGTAGCCCTGAAGCAACCGGTCATCATTGACAACCGGCCAGGCGGCAGCGGAATCGTTGGGACAAACGCCGTTGTCAAGGCACCGTCCGACGGGTACACGCTGCTTTACACCACGGCGTCGAACATGGTCATTTCCCCGGCCGTACTGAAGACCATCCCCTACGATCCGAAGAAGAGCCTCGTGCCGATCGCCGAGACAGCCGAGGGTGGGGTGGTGCTGCTGGTGAGCAACGATCTGCCGGTTCACAACCTGCCGGAGCTGATCCAGTTCGTGAAGGCGAATCCGGACAAGTACGGCTACGCCACCTGGTCCACGGGATCGTCCGCGCAGCTGATGATGGAGTGGCTCAAGAAGCAAACCGGCATGAAGACCGATCACGTGCCATATCGGACTTCGAATCAGTTGTTGACGGACCTCGCTTCAGGGGTCGTGAAAATCGGCTGGACCGATCCGGGCGCGCCAGTTCCCTTCCTGCGCTCGGGCAAGGTCCGCGCCATTGCCATTGCAGGCAATGCGCGCGCACCGCAACTGCCCGATGTCAAGACCATGGGTGAACAGGGCTACAAGTTCGATGCAGTGGGGTGGTTCGGCGTTTTCGCGCCGGCGGGAACCAACCCGGCGATCTTGAAGAGGCTGGCCGATGAAATCAACAAGGTCCAGAAATCTCCAGATGTTGCAGCCACAATGAAAACCATGAACTTTGGGCCGCCACCTGCAAAGACTCCGGAGCAATTCCGCGAGATGGTCAGCCACGATCTGCAGCTCTGGTCGAAGATCGCTGCCGATGCAGGGATCCAGATCGACTAGTGAACTGTGCTGTTTGACGGGGTGCTGACAGCGCGCCCTCAACTAGCGGGGAGCGAGGCGTAAGAGACCAGACGTGATCTGACAGCGTTGAGCTCCGTACCTGGAGCAATCGCCCCTGTCAGGGACTCTCTGCAATCAGACTGCGATTCGGATGCTCTTGACGCGCGCTGTGTGATGTGAACGCGAAAGCGAGTCGAGACTGGCGCCGTAGTTGAATCCGCGACTCGAAGCGGTGCAAACATTGGCCTTACTTCCCCCGTAGACCTTCAGAAAATTCAAGCTTTAAGACAGGACGAAGCGCAATCGCTCGCCCGAAGGGCCGCGCTCGCCCATGAATACGCGCGGCTGCTTTGCGCAAAGGGCATGAATCGAATCTCAATTCGTCTCGTGGCAACGCTTTGACCTCGTGGCAACCGCGCGTCACAAGGTTGGAGACTACAAAAATTAACGTGGAGGAGCTCTGGTGAAAAGAAAGATTCTTGCACTGACCGCTGTCAGTGCATGTGGGGCAGCGAGTGCGCAATCCGGCGTGACCCTGTACGGTGTCACAGACGTCAACGTGGAATACGTCAACCGCGTCGGCACCGCCGTGCCATCGGCCACCAACGGCTTCAAGTCCGGCGCCGGCCATGGCGTTGTCCGCGAGAACTCCGGTGGGTATTCCGGATCGCGCTGGGGTCTTCGCGGCACGGAAGATCTGGGCGGCGGGATGAAATCCATCTTCGTTCTGGAAAGCGGCTTCAATCTCGATACTGGCACGTCGCAACAAGGCAGCCGCCTGTTTGGTCGCCAGGCCTTTGTTGGTCTTGGCTCGGAATATGGGCAGATCACCTTCGGTCGGCAATATCAGTCGCTGTTCTCTACGCTGGCCAACTTCATCCCGGCCCGGTATGCCACCCAGTATGAACCGATCGGTGTGGTCGCCGGCGCCAACTTCCGCGAGGACAATGCGGTGAAGTATGTTGGTGTGTTCGGTGGCCTCACGGCGCAGGCCAATATGTCGTTCGGCGTAGGGACGACGCTTCCGCAGGTTGCCGCCAACGTTCCGGTTGCCGGTGGCAATGGTGAAGTTCCCGGGCAGTTCCGCCGCGACTCCGCCTATGGCGCAGGATTGAGCTATATCTCCGGGCCTTTCGGAGTAGGCGTTGGCTATGACCAGTGGAATCCGACGATCGGTACTGGCAGCGGTACCTTCAGGAAGGCCGCAGTCATGGGCAGCTACGCTTTCAATGGCACGGCGAAGGTAATGGGCGGCTATCGCTGGGGCAAGAACAAGGACCAGAACGGTGCCGTGACCCTGCGTGACGATTTCTATTGGATAGGCGGTCAGTACCGCCTGTCTTCAGCACTCGACTTCACGCTCGAGTATGACTATCAGAACGTGAAAAGCCTTGGCGGTAACACGCAAGTTGCCAATCCCTGGCAAATTGCCCTGATTGCCGACTACTCGTTCTCGAAGCGTACGGATATCTATCTGACCATGGCCTACGCAAAGAACGCCGGGCTGGCCATGGAATCGGCGGCGAGCCATTTCGCTACCAGTCTTACGGTCAACAACTACACGCTGTCCAATGGACAGAGCTCGATGTTTGGCGCCGCCGTGGGTATCCGCCACGTGTTCTGAGGGCGACTCTGGGCTGGGCCAACGTCCGTGAGCGGGAGCTCGTGATTCCAGTCGAGCATTTCGGACGACTGCTCCAGGCCTCGGCTCGGCGCAGTTGCGGGATCGAGGTAAATGGCTTTTGCTGGAGTCACGGCATTCCCCTTGCCCCACCGGAGCGATTCCGCCCCGGTGGGGCTTCCGTGGCGGATCAGACTAGACAACAACGGAACTGTTCACGTCAGCGAGAGTGTTCGCCCCAAGCATGGCCATGTTTCGATCGACCTCGTCGCGCAAGAGAGTGATGGCGTGGCGAACGCCCTCGGCTCCTCCAACGGACGCAGCGTAGATAAAGGGCCGCCCCAGGAAGACAAAGCGGGCTCCCAGTGCCAGCGCTTTCAGAACATCACCACCTCGCCGGATACCACTGTCCATCATGACGGTCGTCTTGTGCGCAACGCTTTCACAAATTTCCGGCAATACGGCAAGCGGTTCCACGGCACCGTCCAATTGCCGGCCGCCGTGATTCGAGACGATGATGCCGTCGGCCCCCAGGGCGACAGCACGTTCTGCATCGGACCTGTGCAAGATGCCTTTGATGACGAGGTTGCCGCGCCACCTTTGCCGGATGCGTTCGATGTCCGTCCAGTTCAGGTGATCGCGTCCTGTCGTGTCGCGAATCGCCGAGGCCGACAGGATCGGAGCGCCCCGATTGGCAAAGGAATTCTCAAAGTGCGGCATTCCGCTCGAGAGGAGCGTTCTGGCGAACGTCCCCGCCAGCCAGCGCGGCCGGGACAAGCCGTCGAATGTCAGGCGGACAGATGGCCGCAAGGGCAGTGAGAAGCCAGTGCGGACGTTATTCTCCCGGTTGGCCCAGACGGGAATGTCCACCGTCAGGACCAGCGTAGCGAACCCGGCCGCGCAAATCCGCTCGATCAGGGCGTCCCGTCGCCTGGCATCGCCCGGCAGATAGGCCTGAAACCACGTACCTGGCGCGGCGGCGTGAACGACCTCCATCGGAATCAGGGACGTGCCGCTCATGATTGCAGGTATCTGCTCTTCGCGCGCTGTCTGCGCCAGGACAACATCGCCACGGTATGCGGCAATCGCACTGATTCCGACAGGCGCTATCCCAAAGGGAGACGCATAACGTTGCCCGAAAATCTCGGTCCCTTGCGATCGTCCTGAGACGTCGACCAGGACTTTGGGGCGAAACCTGACCTCGTCGAATGCCGTCCGGTTGGCGGCGAGCGATTTTTCATCCTCAGCGGCTCCGGCAATATAGCCAAAGATGGGACGCGGAAGCACCCGCTTTGCGGCGACTTCAAAATCGGCGAGCGAAAGGATGCGGCGTAGTCGTCGATGAACCTGACGGTTGGCGCCATAGGCGGCATCGGCAGCCCTGGCAGGCAATCCAGCGCTCGGAGCGAGTTGGTTTGCTACAACTTCTGTTCGAGTTGTCATCTTGTTTGAAGCCTTTATCAGGCCCGGCTGCCGTCACGGCCAGCCGGGCCGAATCTCATTGCACACTCATGCGAGTGTCCCGCGCTGGCGCATCAGTTCCCGGAACAGCGAAGCGTTCTTTTCGAACGGCGCGCGCCCGTGGACGTAGAAGTAGTTGTTCAGGACAACCAGATCGCCAACGGGCAGCGACACTTCCCTGGTTCCCGGCGAGGCCTCCATGGAAGTCGACAGGTCGTTCAGGAACGCTGCTTCCTCACGATTGCGAGGCTGTACAAACTGGTCGATGAAGGAAATGGACAACCCGAACTCGCTCTGAAAGAAGAGCGGGCGTTCGACGCTATCGCTGACATTCTTGGACCCTGGAGCCTTGTAGAGGAAAGGCTTTGTCCCGAGGCGGTGGCAGACAAAGCGGTGGATGTCCTCCCAGTCGTCCAGATGCAGGAATCGGGACTCGCCGCCAACGGCATTCCGTTCCGCAAACTTCATCATCAACAGCCAGTCGGTCGCTTCGCTAACGAAGGTGCCGTCGGTGTGCATGGTGAAGAGCCGATAGGCCTGGCGCAGGTAGGAGTCGCTATTGTCCGTATGCTTGACCACGAAGCGGGCATAGTAGGTGCCCGACATCGCGTCGTGGTTGCCGGGACCCAGCAGGTGCCCGATGGCCGTGCCGAAGCGCACGAAATCGTCGGCGTCCGCCGTCAGTTCCTGGAGTCCTACCGTAAAGCCGCCGTGCTGCCGGTCTTTCACGATGCCGTTGACGGTTGCCGCGAAGTCATCGCCGACATGCCTGGCGAGTGTGCTGGCGAGTTCGTAGCGCATGAACGGAACGTACTCGAGATTCTGTACATCGACTTTGCGCACCTCATGCAGAAACGCAAGCAGGGCATCGCGATCAATGGTCACATGCACGATGCGATCGTGGTCCGGGTGCGCGGATAGCTGGAAGCGGGGCTCGTCATTGCCGGCAAGCCATGCCGCGGGAAGGGGGGCGTTCATCGATGGGTCTCCGAGATGTGGGATGGCGCTATTTCATCCGGATTCTTTGATATGTTCCAGACGGAAAACTATAATATTTGTTCCACAATCAAGATTAAAACGATGATCGACGTACGCCAGTTGCAGTGCTTCCTCGCCGTGGCGGAAGAGCTTCACTTTGCGAAGGCAGCAGATCGATTGGGCGTGGCGCAATCGGGGCTCAGCACCCAGATCCAGCGTCTGGAACAAGGCCTTGGGGTTACGCTCCTGAATCGGAACAAAAGGAAGCCGGTGTCGCTGACCGATGCGGGGCACTTGTTCCATGCCGAGGCTGTCGCTGCGTTGCGGCACATCGAGCGTGCCGACGAGGTCGGACGCCTGGCTGCCAGAGGGCTGGCTGGCGTGATCCGTGTTGGTTATGTGGCGTCTGGCGTGAGCAGCGGCCTGTTGTCGGTGTTGCTGAGCGAGTTCCGGAAATCACGCGAGATGGTCCGGATCGAGATCGTGCCAATGGAAACGCCAAGGCAGCTCGAAGCGCTTAGCGATGGGCAGATTGACGTAGGAATCGTCAGGCCGAGACGGCTCTATCCGGCTGGTGTAATAAGTAAAGTCTTGCAGACTGAACGTCTGCTGGCCGCCATGGCAGAAAGCCATCCCCTCGCAAGACGAGCGACTGTTTCCGCGCGCGCACTGGCCGATCAATCATTCATCGTCCCGCAGTTTGCGGAGGAGGAAGGATTCGGGGCCGCGTTATCCGCCCTGGGCGAGGCCGGAGGGTTTACGCCTCACCTGGAATATCGCGTCCAGGATTTCATCTCTGCAATTTGCCTGGCCTCTGCGGGATACGGCATGGCCATCGTGCCGGAATCCATGCAGAACTTCTCCCAGCCGGGTGTCACCTACAAGCAGATCAGCGACTTCCGGCTCTCGGTGAACCTGGCGCTGGCTTACAGACGCCGGGAAGTATCGCCAGCGGTACGCGCATTTGTGAAACTCGGTACCGAGACGTTCAAGGGCAGCGCATCCTAGGCCTGCCAGCGGATCGCCACGGCAGCGCCCGTGAAGGATATCCGTCAGACCAAAGTCGTCGCCGGAAAATCCGGCCTGCAATATCTCTGCAGGGTTTTCCCTCTGTTTGCGCGAATCGGCAAAAACTTGTCGCGCTCGGTCAAGCCGGTTGAGCAGTGCGATCCGAGAATAGCTCGTCATCGACAAGGCTTTCCAGACGCGCAAGCGCATTAATCAAGAGGTACGGACATGAAGCAGCATAACAATGACTTCTGGCGGAGCGGATACGCCCTGGCGATCGGTGTTGGTGTCGCCGGCTGGATGGCCACGGCTCAGGCCCAGGAAGATTGGCCAACGAAGCCGATCCGCCTTGTGGTGGGCGGGCCGGCCGGCGGCAGCGCTGACGCACTGGCGCGGCTGCTGGCGGAAGGCCTGCAGAAGACATGGGGCAAGCCGGTCATCGTGGAAAACAAGGCTGGTGCCGCCGGTGCGTTGGCGATCAGCGATCTGCAGTCCACGGGCAAGGATGGTCATACCCTTCTGGTCATCCAGGGCGGTATCGTGAGCGAAGCGCCGTTGGCCAACAAGGTCCATTACAAGCCATTTAGCGACCTGAAGCCCCTGGCCCAGGTCAGCAGAACGGGGTTGGTGCTGGTTGCCAACAAGGATGTACCGGTCTCCAACCTGAAGCAGTTGGTGGACTACGGAAAATCGCAAAAGGACGGCCTCGTTTTTGCGTCTTACGCTCCGGGGTTGAAGGGCCACACCTCGGGCATGCTGCTCGGGCAACTCACCCACATGCAAATGCGGCATGTGGGCTACAAGGGCTCTCCTCCGGCATTGAATGACCTCATGGGCGGCCATGTACCGCTGATGTTCGATGGGGTGACGACCTCATTGCCGCTGATCAGGGCGGGAAAGATCAAGGCGATTGCGGTGGCCTATCCGACCCGGATTTCCGGATTGGCGGATGTGCCTACGTTCCAGGAGCTCGGCTACCCGCAGCTGTCGCAAGCAGGCTGGTTCGCCGTGTGGTCGCGCCCGGATGTCGCACCGGCAGTCCAGCAGAAAGTTCGCGAGGCAACGCTGGCGTACTTCAAGCAATCCGTGGTGCAGAACCGCATCAAGGAAATGGGCATGGAGCAGGGCGATGCCGCCACCTCGGACGAGATGATGGCGGACCTGAAGCAGGCATACCAGCAACAGGCCGCGCTGCTGAGGTCCATTAACTACCAGCCGGAATAGTACGAAGAGACTTCGACTGAACTCGCCACCGTGCCTTGGAAGCGGTTTGCGCAACCATGAGCCGGCGCCGATCGGGCGTGTTCATCTTGCGGAGGGAGGGCGGGTTTTCGTCCCGCCTGGTTTCTGGTGGAACCTGGCTTCTGGTGGAAATCAGGCGCGACGGCTTTCGTTGCGCCTGATCCGGGTCTGCACAGCCACGTGCCGTAATCAGATGTCCGAGGGCCGTGGGCCAATCACGAGAGCTCGCGAATGAACGCTTCCGCCTGCGGCCACTCGCCATAGCCCGAAACCGGATTCAGATGCCCGACCTCGCCGAGTTCGACAAAGCGGCTTCCCCACGCCTGCGCCAGTTCACGCGCGCGATCGAGGCGCGTCAGAGGATCGTTGCTGCTCGCCGCGACGATGCTCGGAAACGGCAATTTGCCCCGAGGGATGGGCAACCAGCCGTGGTCGCGCAGTATGTCGGTCGTCGGATAGCCTGCCGGCATGGGCGTTTCGAGATCCGCGGGTGCAGCAAGCAGTGCGCCGCGGATGTTGTGTGCGGCGCCTCGGGCCGCCCAATGGGCGATCATCATCGCGCCTGCGCTGTGCGCCACGATGATGACCTGCCCGTCGATGGTGGCCAGCGCGCGATCGATCGCGTCGACACGGGCAGCGCAACTCAGCTTGTCTTGCTCAAGCGGAGCGACGGAGGCGACGCGAGGCAGCTTCGTCGCAAGCAGGGTCTGCCAGTGTTCCGGAACATGGTCGCGCAAGCCGGGAACGATGAGAACGGTGGGGATCGTAGAAACCATGTCTGACTTTCAGTGCCAATTTTTAATAAGGCGTATCACCGATGATGGCGGTGCGCTCCATCTTCCGGTGACTTGGCGGGTAATCCATCACCGCGTAATGCTGCGTTGAACGGTTGTCCCAGAACGCGACACTGTTCTTCTTCCAGCGAAAACGCACTTGGTATTCGGGGATCATGGCCTGGCTGACCAGGTAGTTCAGTAGATTGCTGGCGCCCGGTGCCTTGTCCAGCCCAAAACGCACGTTGGCTGGCACGTTGTAGTTGGTGAAGTGCGTCGTAAAACTTCCGTTGACGAACAACACTTTCTCTCCGGTTTCGGGATGAATCCGCACCACCGGGTGCTCGGCGTCGGGATACTGAGCCTTCAGTGCAAGACGCTTCTCGATCGGCATCGCGGCACCGAAGCTGGCCTCGATGCTATGGCGCGCGCGCAATGAAGCGATCTTCGTCTTGATCTCCTCGGGCAACTGGTTATAAGCCTCGACCATGTTGACCCACATCGTGTCGCCGCCCACAGGCGGGCATTCGATACAGCGCAGCACGCAGCCCAGCGGCGGTTGTTCGCGCCAGGTGGCATCGGTATGCCAGGAATTCTCGTTACGCTCGGGAGGACTGTCCGGAGTCTTGTAGATCTGAACCAGTCCCGGGTAGTCGGGGTGACTCCCCACCACGGGATGGTCTTCCAGCTGGCCGAAGCGGCTCGCAAACGCCACGTGCTGCGCGCGCGTGATGTCCTGGTCGCGGAAGAAAAGCACACGATGCTTGAGGAGCAATGCCCGGATCTCCGCCATCTGCTGGTCATCCTCGGCGGCCGCGCCCAGATTGACGTTGCTGAGTTCCGCACCGATCGTGCAAGTGACGGGTTCGACCCGGATCGAGCTGCTCAGGGATGTTGCGCGGACCACGGCGGGTGCCGCCTCCAGGGGCTGATTCATGACGTTGTCTCCTGTGATCGATTGTGCCGATCGATTCAGAGCAGTGTGGATGCTGCCGGCGCTTCTTGCTTGACACAACGCGACTGGCTTTTATCATTAAGTGACAAAACCCACCCTACACGCCCCAATGTCGTCACTAGTCCGCGCCGCAGCCCTCACGAACTTTAACGAGGTCGCTCGCGCCGCCGGCCTGGATCCGGTACGAATGCTCCTCGATGCGGGATTAAGTCCGAGCGTGCTGCGCGAGCCGGACGTCATGATTCCTGTGGAGCGTCTCGGACGCCTGCTTCAGGCGTCCGCAACCTTGTCAGGCAACGAGAGTTTCGGCCTATGCATGGCCGAGTCGCGCCTGTTGTCCAATCTTGGGCCGGTAGGGCTGCTGATCCGCGATCAGCCGACGTTGCGTGACTCGCTTCGGATGCTGATGCGCTATCAGGCGTTGCTCAACGGTTCGTTGTCACTGGCGATCGAGGAGTGCGGCGATCTGGTCATCATCCGCGAAGTGGTTATGGCCGGCAATGCGCACGAGCCCACGCGTCAGCGGGTCGAGCTGGCGCTGGGGGTGATGGTGCGGTTGATACGCCAGCTCCACAAGCCCGACTGGGAGCCGGCACGCGTATGCTTCGAGCACCCGGCGCCGCGCGACCTCAGCGTGCATCAGCATTTCTTTGGCCCGAACGTCGAGTTCAACTACGACTTCAACTGCGTTATCTGCTCGAAGGCCGATCTAGACGCCCGTAACCCGTATGCCGATCCGGCCATGGCGCGCTACGTGCAGCAGTTGATAGACGCCTCTGCCGTGTCACAGCAGGCAACAATGCTTGAGGACGTTCGGCGCATTGTCCTGCTGCTGCTGCCCAGCGGGCGCTGCAGCATCGAGCAGGTGGCCGAGCACTTGGGTACCGGGTGCCGCACGGTCCAACGCCGCCTGGCGGAAGAGGGACAGCCCTTTTCGTCGATCGTCAACGACATCCGCATGGAACTCGCGGCGCGCCATGTCATGGAGACCGACCGTCCGCTGACCGAGGTGGCGACCCTGCTCGGATTCTCCGCGCCGAGCGGATTCTCGCGCTGGTATCACGCGCAATTTGGTTGCAGCCCCAAGGAAAGCCGCACCGCACGCGGCGCTGTGCGCCGCCAGACGGTTCCTTCGCGGGTGAACAGGCCGTAACCCTGGCCGAAGCCATTGCAAACGCTCCAACCGGGTTTTCACGCTCGGCTGTCTGCTGAATAGCGCTGAAATCTGACCCGGGGCAGGTGCGGACGGCAAAGGCTAATACCGCAGCTCGCGGCAGAAAGGCTGACATGGGCCGGGCGCCATCCTGAAGACGCCGTTGGGGACGTCGGTGGCTTGTGGCCTGTCCGAGCCGTGGGACGATTAGTCAAGTCACTGACCCGATTCGTCAAACGGGACTTTGTGCCAGTTGCTAACATCGCGAGCCCTATGCAGGCTGTTCCCCGGCTGGTGCGTTACCGCTCCGTTCAATCGTTGTCCCACTGAACGAGCAAAGGTATTTCTCGCGTCAAGGCCGGACCATCCGTTGCAGGCTGTAGAAGCAGATAGCATCCCGGAGCCGATTCGGGGTGTGGAGAATTAACGCGCATGTCCCGACGTACCATTTCCGCCGTGATCGCCGACGATCACCCGGTGATTCAGCTCGCCGTCAAGACCACCCTGAGCGAGATCCCGAATGTCCAGGTTGCCGCAATGTGCTCTTCCGGTAGGGAGCTTTGCGCTGCGCTGAAGGTGCACCGGCCTGATCTCATTGTCACGGATTTCGCAATGGGCCATTCCGAACAGAGCGATGACGGGCTTCGCCTGATCCAGCGACTCAAGCACTACAGCCCCGATACGCCGATTGTCGTCTTCACGATGCTCACCAACGGCGGCTTGCTTACGCGCCTCCAGGAGTCGGGTATCGCCGGCATCGTGGGGAAGAACGAGGCCCCAGCCATTCTGCGGCAGATTTGCCTGGATGCGATCTCTGGTCGGGGCCTGCGCCTTTCGCCGGGAATAGCGGCCAGGATGTCGAGGGCTGGCGCGCTGGCGGGCGGAAGCGCCAGCCGGCTGTCTCCGAAGGAGATCGAAGTCGTGCGGATGTTCGCCGTGGGAAGCACCGTCACCGAAATCGCCGCATACCTCAAACGCACCCTGGGAACCGTGGCGACGCAGAAGCGCTCGGCCATGCGCAAGTTGAACATCACCAGCAACGCAGACCTCGTCGCATACGCGCGCGACAACGGTCTGTCCTGATGCAGGGCACGTTCGAGCCGTCGCCCGACCTCCGCGCAGTGGAACGCAATCTGCAGCGCGAACGCCGGGTCTTCTCGATGGTGATTGTGTTGCTGGGATTGCTTGCCGTCGCCATCGCTTCCACGAGCGTGCTCGTTCGGCTCAATGGCACGCTGCGCGCCCAGGAGCAGGTGGCCCGTCTCTATGAGCAGGGCGTCGTCGATGCCGTCCTTGAGCGCCGGAGCACACTGGCCGCGAGCAATCTGATCCTGGAGCTGCGAGCCAATCGCACGCTTCCGCTCTCACCTCGCGGACAGGACGGCCTTTGCGTGCAGGTTTTGCCGTCCGCGCCGGCCGACGACGTCCTGCAGCGGAGCTGCGACCAGTCAGTCCGAACGCTGATTGCCGCCAGCCAGAGGCCGTCGATCGAAATGATCTCGATCGCCAGCGGTGCAACGTATCGTTATGAATCGCCCGACGCATCGGGCGCGGCGGCGCGGCGGGTGCTGCCGCCCATGCCGCCGGCACGCATCGTCAAGACAATCCTCGATCGCTTCCGGAGTCGCGATATCGACGTCCTGCAGGCCGCGCGGGAAAAGCGCGTCGAATGGCTGGGCGTCCCGGGCAGTGCGGCAGGCATCGATCCGGAGATGGTTGGTGCCTCGCTGGTCGCAAAGGGCGATGTGCTTTACGCCGTCGTGCTGACGCGCATCCCGCTGCACGAACTGTTGCGGCCCGCCGGGCCAAGCTTGTCGATCCCTGAACCGATCGTATTCGACAGCGTTGGCACGCCGCTGGTCGTGCCCGGCGCACGTGCCAACGCGCAACGCGTGGATGCCAGGCTGGAAGCCCGGCAGGACGGCATGTTTCACTGGGTCCCGGACTATGGCTGGGCGTTGCGCCGTCCGCCACTCGTGGCCGATTTCGGGCATCTGATCTTTGCGCTCCCGATCGGCCATCAGATTCGGGTGATGACGGAGGAACTGACTGTCATCGGTGCGATTGTCATCGTGCTGCTTGCATTGCTGTTCGCGCTGCACCGCTACTGGAACCATCGCTTCCTGACCGGGACCTATGCGGAAGCGGCGCGTGCGCAGCAGCTCCTGCACGACGCCCGACTCGCGACGGAAGCGGCTGCCAGCGCCAGGGTGGCCTTCTTCGCGTCGATGAGCCACGAGATTCGCACGCCGCTTGCGTCGCTGCTGGGGAACATGGAACTCGTCACGATGGGGCCGCTGGAGCCGGAGCAGCGATTGAGGGTCGGTGCGATGCAGGTGTCGGCCGAGGGGCTGCAGCAGATCGTCAACGACGTACTCGATTTCTCGAAGATCGACGTGGGTGCTTTGCGCATCGAGGCGCAACCCGTCTCCGTCACCGAGCTTCTCGGCCGTATCGCGATCGCCCATGCCCCGCTTGCCGCGCAGCGCGGACTGAGCTTCCTGGCGGTGTACAGCAGCGGCATTCCGTCGCGGCTCGATCTCGATCCGGTGCGCCTGAGCCAGATCGTCAACAACCTGCTTGGCAACGCGTTCAAGTTCACGCAGTCGGGCAAGGTCGTTCTGCGTGCGCGATGGCAGGAAGGGAATCTGGAGATCGTCGTTGCCGATACGGGCATTGGCATACCGGAAGACTTCAAGGACCAGCTTTTCCGGCCGTTTTCCCAGGTCGCCGACAACCGGATCGCCCAGGCGCGCGGCACCGGGCTGGGCCTGTCGATCTGCATGCGACTCGCGGAACGGATGGGTGGCCACATCATGCTGGATAGCACGCTGGGCGAGGGAACACGCGTCACGGTTCGTCTGCCGCTTGGTGTGTCCGATACGGCGCCGCCCCGTGTGCGCCCGGGCTTGCCGCCGAACCGGACACTGGTGCTGTCGCGCGAAGCCGAGTGCATTGAGGGATTGCTGAACCATTTCGATTGGGGCGCGTGCCAGCCGTCGGAGCGCTCAAACCTGGATGATCTCGTGGATGCAGACAGATATGACTGTCTGCTGGTGACAGAAGCCTTTGATCCCGGACACGTCCTGGCCTGGTGGCCGAAACCGGCCTCGATTGTCTGGCTAAAGCAGTTGGGGCCGCTGGTTGCAACGACACGGCCGGATGGCGGTCGCGAGGTGTCCAGCTACAGCCTCGCGGGCATCCACGCAGCAACGCTGGCGGTCATCACCGGCGCACACCCGCTGCAGCGGAGCGACGAAGGCCTTATCGCGCGACCCACCTCGCCGCTTGCGGGCCACTGCGTGTTGATCGCGGAAGACAATTTGCTGAACCGGAATCTGCTGCGCGACCAGCTTCGTGCCCTGGGCGCGCGAGTCATCGTCGCGGGCAATGGCAGCGAGGCGATGGCGGCACTGGCGGGGCAGCACATGGACATGGTCCTGACCGATATCGACATGCCCGTCATGAACGGCTTCGACCTGCTTCGGGAAATGCAGCACGCCGCCATCGACATCCCCCTCTATGCGGTGAGCGCAAACGCACGACCGGAGGACATCGCGGAAGCGCGGGCGAGGGGTTTCACGGGCTATCTGACCAAACCGGTGTCTCTCGCCGGACTGGCGTCGGTGCTTGCACGCGGTGAGGATGGCGTGGGCCATACGGACGTGGCGCAGACAGCGGCATCGTCTGCTGACGATGATCTCCCCGAACTGCCGCAGATACCTGCCAGATATGCCGACGCATTCCTCGCGCAGACCGGGGCGGACCTCGATGAGTACGATGCGATTCGGACGGAGCAGAACGTGATCGGGCTGGCGCGACTTCTGCACCGCATCGCGGGCAGCCTTGCGGTCGTCGGGCCATCGGCACTGGCGGAGTTGTGCGAAGACCTGCGCGACTACGCTGCGGAAGCCGATGGTTGGGACGATGAGATCGAGATCCAGTCCGCGCATATTGCGGGGAGTCTGCGGCAGTTGTGCGAGCACCTGTCTGCGTATCGCCAGCGCAATGCCGGTACGGCCGGTACGCGATCTATCGCTTTCTAATTCCTGTGATTGCGAGCGCTCCGCTGCACGGTCAGCATTGAGGCGACGGGTGACCGACCCTTTTGCGGATGTGCCTCGGGTATCTCCACAAAGGCAAGGCCGCTCAGATTGCCCGTCTCCCCGGCGGGCATTTTTCTTTGGCCAGGGATGGTCGGCGCGGAGTTGGCGACGATCGGATGGTCGTCACGCCTGTGCGTGAACCGACTACCACGTGGGCATGGCAGTCCGATGCCCCGTGGGCGCCCCAAACCTGGCACCTCATCAGGAGAGTTCATGAGCAATCGTCCAGACTTAACGCTTGTCGCGTGTACGGCATTCGTTCTGATGTCGGGCGCGGTACCCGGAACGGCCGGAACGGCGCGGGCTCAGACCATGCTGCAGAAGCCCATCGCCTATCCGGCGCGAGGGCAATCGGTGTATCAGCAGAACAATGACGATGGCGCCTGCTACGGCTGGGCCCGACAGCAGACCGGCATCGATCCGTACCGCGTGGCAAGCACGCCGGCTCCGGTCATTCTGCCCGGTGGCGAGCGTGTTCGCGGCGCTGCGGGCGGCGCTGCTGCGGGCGCTGTTGTGGGCGCGATCGGTGGCGACGCGGGCAAGGGCGCCGCGGCGGGTGCGGCAGTCGGAACTATCGCGGGTGGCGTGGCGCATCGTCAGCAACGGCGCCAGGCCGTTGCCGCCAGTGCACAGATGCAAGCCAGCAATGACTGGGCCATGACGTCGTACTGGCAAGCCTGGCGGGCCTGCATGGCGGGCCGGGGCTACTCGGTGCAGTAAGCGCAGTTGTCAGGTGGACCGTGCTGAAATAGCCGGTCCACAGTGGCTCGACGCGCCAACCTGAGGCGCCCTGCAACCCCGCGATCGCGATCCTCTACAGAACCGCGCAGGCTTCCGCGGTGGCGGTGATGGTCAGGCTCGCTCGCGCATCGTTGCGCAACAGCACGCACAGGTAGCCGCCCGGCAAGTCCTCGGGGCGGGGATCTTCCGGCCACAGGGGCGGAAGCGGCACCGTGGCGGTGTGTTGCGCACCGGCGCCGGCATCGTTCCAGGTGATTGCCATGGGTCGCTCGGGCTTCTTGCCGAGGAAACAATAGGAAGGGACGGATTGCGACTGCCGCGACACGGGCCCGGTTTCGCAAAGGCCGGCGTGCACCGCCAGCACATCATGATCGGTACGATTGACGGCGACGATCTTCGTCCATGGCCACGGTTCCTGGAACGGGTTCAAGGTTTCGGGAGTTGGTATTGCGCACCCGGACAGGGTGCTTGCGCTTGCGACGACAACGATGCTCGCGGCGATCGAGGAAACACTATTCATTGAACTATGCAGGTCGGGCAAGCTTGGACTACGCCCGAGGGATGTGCGACTGCGCACAGGATAGGTCGGCCATGCCGCGAGTTCTATCTAAGAACTTAGAAAGTGCCGGCATTCGGCATTGGTCCGTCCCGGAGTACGAGGCGCATTTTTCTAATTCCTTTGATAGGCACGACTGACGCGTTGCCATAACGTGTGGGCTCTATCGGGATGTCGCGACAGTGCCAACGCATATCGACGACATCCGATGTCAATCGAAGGAACCTGCAGACATGATCAAGAACTGCCCCTCGGCCGTCCGGGCCTTTGGCGTTGCGCTGCTGATCGCGGGCATTGGGCAAGCGTATGCGCAGCACTCACGCGGACTGGAGTCACAAGCGCTGCGAATCCAGTCCGATGCGTGCACAGGAGTCGGACTACCCACCACACCTGCGGTCTGTCGCGCTGCCGGCGAGCCGGCCAGCAGCAAGTACAACCTTCTGTACGCCGACGATGCCCCCGCGGATGAAGGCACGGATGAAGGCGCGGATGAACCACCATTGCGCCGGCAAGCGCGAAGCGCGTGCAATGACGCCTACCGTGGCGACCCGCGCGACGAAGCAACCGGGTCCTGATCGGCCGGTGCATTGTGCAATCGCGCGCCAACACTCCATCTCAAGACAACTCGATGAAACTGCGCCCCTATCTGCTGGCAGGCATCGGCCTGCTGGCATCGAGCGAACCTGCTTTCGCATCCGCACTCAGTGGCAAGGCCCTGGAGACCGCGGCCAATGCCATCTCCTGGGTGGTCCTGGTCTTCGTCCCGGTGGCAGGGCTCTACCTGTTCTGGATGCTGCATATCTGGCCCGAGAAGATCGCGCATCGCAAGCGCCATCCGCAAAAGGAAGCCATCCATTCGCTGTGCCTGCTGTCGCTCTTCTTTGGAGGATTGCTGTGGCCGCTGGCCTGGCTCTGGGCGCACACGAAGCCCGTGTTCTACCGGGCCGCGTATGGCACCGACAAGGCGCCGGAAGACGATGACGAGCATGGCCACGGCACGGTACCGTCGACGCACGTGCCGGCACAAGAGGGGGCTTACGGGCCGAGGCAGATGGTCAGCCTGCAGGCATCCACGACGATGGGCATCACCAGCGGCATGCACGCCGGAAAGGTGCGGATCTGAATGGATGCGCTGCTGCTTGGCGTCTACGCCCTGGCCGTATGGCTGATCTTCTTCAAGTTCAAATGGCTGCCCTGGAACACGACGTCCATGGTCATCGTGGTCACGATTCCCGTGGTGGCGATGACGATGCTGGTTCTTACGCTCAACGTGGTGGCCCCGTCATCCCATGACGTGCGGGTGGTGGGCAAGGTACTGCAGGTCGTGCCGCAGGTCCGCGGCCGCATCGTCGAACTGCCGGCCGAAGGCAACCGGCGCTACAGGAGGGGCGATGTCCTGCTGCGGATCGATCCGACCCCCTACCAGGCCTCGATCAGACAACTCGAAGGCAGGCTGATGGCCGATGATGCCGCGCTGGCTGAAGCCGAGGCATCGGCGCGCCAGCTTGGCGAATCGGTGCGCGGCGCGGCCGGACGGGTCAGCACCGTGCAGGCCAGGCTGACGCTTGCCCGTCAGCGGGTCAAGGAGCATGACGCGCTGCTTGCGGCGGGGGCCGGGTCGAAGTTCGACCGGGAAGATGCACTGACCCGCCAGCGTGAACTGGAAGGCGAGGTGGTCAGCGCGCAGGCCGCGGAGGATGAGGCCCGTCAGAAGCTGTCGGCCAGAAGCCAGGGGGAGTTTGCCGCCATTGCGACGGCGCGCGCGAAGCGGGCGGAAACCGAGGTCATGCTCGAGAACGCCCGATGGGAGCTCGAGCAGACCGTCTACCGGGCGCCCTCCGATGGCAAGGTCGTGAACCTGCAGGTACGCGTGGGCACCATGCTCGTGCCGTTCCCGTTCTCGCCCGCGTTCAGTTTTGTGGAGGACCAGCAGGAGGTCGTTGCCTTCTACAAGCAGAACGAGCTTTACAACGTCAAGGAGGGCGATCTTGCCGAGATCTATCTGCCGACGAGTCCTGGCGAGATCATCAAGGCGAAAGTCGATTCGATTGTCTGGGCGCAATCGCAAGGCCAGTTTGCTCAGGGCGGCATGATCCCGAACACCGGCGCCACCGACGCGGTGCCGAACCGATTCGCGGTCAAGCTCGACCTGCGTGACGAATCCAGCGGGCTGATGCTTCCGGTTGGGGCAATCGGAGCGGGTGCGATCTATACGGAGCATATGGAGATGTTCCACATCATTCGCATGGTCTTCCTGCGCGTCAGTTCCAAGCTGAACTACCTGGTGTTCAAGCTTCACTAGGTCCACTCGATTTGAGATTTGCCAGAGATTTGGAAGAGGGAAGTCCGTGTTGTCGTTTCTACTGAAAAAGACCTTGCTGCTGACGTTTCCGGTCGCCATGCTTTGCGGCTGCGCCTTGCAGACACCGCCAGAGGGCGCGGACCTTCGACGCCAGGCCGTGCCGGCGCTCGAAGGACAGGCCACGTGGGCGAACGCGGCCACGGCCGGCACCTCCGCCAATGGCTGGCTCGCCACCTTCGACGATGGCGAGCTGCAGCGACTGGTGCGGGAAGCCATTGCGCACAACGGCGATCTCCGGCTGGCCGCGGTGCGCGTTCAGCAGGCGCAGGCGTTGGTCGCCATCCAGCGCAGCGGCCTGCTCCCGAGCGCAGGCGTGAAGGGCAGGGCGGGCAATTCGGAAACGCAGATCCTGTCGATCGGCGCGAGCTGGGAAATCGACCTCTGGGGACGCATCCGCGCCCAGTCGCGCGCTGCGGAGTCACAGTATGCGGCTACAAGGGATGATTATCTCTGGGCCCAGCGCGTGGTCGCGGCAACTACCGCCAGGGCATGGTTCACGCTGATCCAGGGCGCGAAGCTGGAGGATCGACTGCGGCAGACCGCCGCGATGCAGGAAGACCTGGTGCGGATCACCGGCCAGCGCGTCGAGATCGGGATAGCGCCGGAGACCGAGCTGCTGGAAGCGCGGAATGCGCTTCGCGCGCAACGCGATGCAATCGGGAAAGCCGAGCTGGTCAGAAGCCAGGCCGCGCAAGCGCTGGAATTGCTGCTGGGCCGCTATCCCGCGGGGGAAATCGCGACCGGGCCAGAACTGCCGGCCATGCCCCCGGCCCCTGCCGCGGGCTTGCCGGCAAACCTGGTCGAGCGTCGGCCGGATCTGACTGCGTCGGCGCACCGTGTTGCGGCGGCCTTCGACATGCGGCAGTCGGCGGAGGCGGCGCGCCTGCCTCAGATCTCCATCAGCGCGGCCATCACCGGTATCCGGAGCGATGTGTTCCTGCTCAACCAGGCCGGTAGCCCAATCAAGGGACTCAATGGTTCGTTCTTCGCGCCGATCTTCACCGGCGGAGAGCTCAAGGCCAGGGCGGACTACTACAGCGCCGAAGAGAAAGCCGCCTTGATTGCCTATGGCAACACCGCGCTGCAGGCACTGGGCGAGGTGGAAGCGGGACTGCAGGCCGAATCCGTCTATGCCGAGCGCGCCAAGCAACTGCGCGAGCGGGTGGATGACAGCCGTGTACTGGTGCAGCGAGAGGTGGCGCGCGCGGGCATCGGCGCTTCGGATACGCGGGGCCTGCTGAAGCAGCGGCAGGCCCTCGTGGCCGCCGAGATGGATCTCATCAACGTCCAGGCCGATCATCTCAACCAGCGCATCGCACTATTGCTGGCGTTGGGTGGTGATTGGAAGGGCGAGGCAGGCGATGGTGCGTGAAAGGCTGGTGCTCGCCTTCGTTCCTTCGTATCGTCAAGTCTGATGCCCACGGGGCGTCGTGCGTACAACGTCGAGCGGGCGCCATCGTTCAGGCTTCGGACCTTGCGGGCTCGATGACAGATCCTCTGCATTACCTGTCTGGTGTCTTTTGCGGCCTGACGCTGATGCCGTGCCCCATGCCAAGGACGATCTGCAGAACCGTTTCGTCGGCGAGCATCGGCCGCGCTAGTACTTGATGTCCCGTTTTTGCTGGCGGCCCTCCTGCTTCGTGTCGCGCTTGTCTTGCCGGCACTGGGAGTTGCTCTTCTGGTTTGCAGCCCGGCAGTCGACCTTACCTGCGCGCGCTTCCTGTTTGGCAGCCTGGTTTACGTCCCTGCCTTGTTGGCGCTGTTGCGACTGGTTGGTGGCCAGGGCAGCCCCCGATATCGCCAGGAGTCCGGCTGCGGCCAGCAATGTGACCTTCCGCCTCCAAAGTCCGTTTCTTGATTCGACCATTTTCACCTCCTCCGTGCTGGGTAGAAACGGCGTTCAGGCGCGACTTACCTTTTGAGCCCAATGCCAACTGAATCCGTGGCTTTGTCTGCTGTTCACCACGTTGATCCAATTGTAGTGTTTGCCTATCCGACTGCAATGGCCCTTAGGCCAAAGGCGAAACTGAGTTGCGCGCACCTAAGGCAGGCCTTCCATCAGTTGAAGGTTCAGATAAGACGTAGCCTTTTCGACACCTGGAGACTCGCACATTTGTTCGCGGGACGCAGTGCATGGGCCAAATTCGCAAGTGTCGCCGGCATCTACTAACAGCGCCGGTAAGCCAGGGTTTTATCGCGATGCATCGAAAAAGCTAACTATTGGATTGCCGAGGTGTTTGGGCGCAAGGACATGAAGCAGGTCATCGCTATGTCGAAACGGCAGGAATGTCCCTGCCGAGAACAATACGCGTGGCAGGGACCGACCCCGAATCCTTCTGGACTCGCAGTGGCCTGATTCCTATCATGACTTGCGTGCCCGCAGCGGCGCCAAGATGGCATGTTGCTCCGCACAACCCCGGCGTGACATGCAGCCGTCGTCGAAAAGGAGCTCCTATGTCAGCCATGATGAAAGCCGCGGTCGTGCATGCGTTTGGCGCACCACTGTCCATCGAGGAAGTCCCTGTGCCGCAGCCCGGCCCAGGCCAGATTCAGGTCAAGATCGAAGCATCCGGCGTCTGCCATACCGATCTGCACGCTGCCCAGGGTGACTGGCCGGTCAAGCCCTCGTTGCCGTTCATCCCCGGCCATGAAGGCGTAGGGTTCGTGTCCGGGGTAGGGGCGGGCGTGACACGCGTGAAGGAAGGCGACCGCGTCGGCGTTCCCTGGCTCTACAGCGCCTGCGGCTACTGCGAGCACTGCCTGCAAGGCTGGGAAACCCTTTGCGAGCAACAGAAGAATACCGGCTACTCCGTCAACGGCGGCTACGGCGAATTCGTGGTGGCCGATCCGAACTACGTCGGCCTGCTACCGGATAGCGTCGGCTTTGTTGAGATTGCGCCGATTCTGTGTGCGGGGGTGACGGTCTACAAGGGGCTCAAGGTCACCGACACGCGCCCCGGCCAGTGGGTGGTGATCTCCGGCATCGGCGGGCTCGGCCACGTGGCCGTGCAGTACGCGCGCGCCATGGGCCTGCGCGTGGCGGCCGTTGACATTGACGACGAAAAGCTCGCGCTTGCCCGCAAGCTCGGCGCCGAAGTCGGCGTCAACGCCAGCACCACCGATCCTGCTGCCTTCCTGCAAAAGGAAATCGGCGGTGCCCATGCTGTGCTGGTCACGGCGGTCTCGCCGCAGGCATTCTCCCAGGCCATCGGCATGGTACGTCGGGGCGGCACGATTTCGCTCAACGGACTGCCGCCGGGCAACTTCCCCACGCCGATCTTCGACGTGGTGCTGAAGGCCATCACGATCCGCGGCTCGATCGTTGGCACTCGCAGCGATTTGCAGGAAGCGCTCGAGTTCGCCGCCAACGGCGCGGTGAAGGCGACGGTCTCCACCGAGAAGCTGGAGAACATCAACGGCATCCTCGATCGCATGAAGGCCGGCCAGATCGAGGGCCGCATCGTGATGGACTTCAGTCAGTAGCAGCAGCGCTTCGGGACGCTGCCGGCCGAACGCGCCGGCAGCAAATCAGGAGGCTGAGCCCCAGAGTTTTCTCCGAATAGCATTGCCAGCTTCTTGCACGAAGAAGCCGGACCGGCATGTTGGCAATTGATCTGGTTGATGGCGGGGATGCCGAATCTAGCTATGGCCGGACACACTCGCCTCGCTTTCGATTTGCTTGCGCAGCATCGCGAAACGTTCCTGGAAGCTCTCCCCAAAGAGCGGGTCGTCGCTCGCCGGAACGGCAGTGTCAACTGCCGCCCAATCCTCGCGCGTCAGTAGCTGAGCAGCGCGCGGCATGACGTGTCGCTCCTCTGTCGAAAGATGATTTCGATAGTACACAAGGTACATTGCTCCGGCGGCCTCCAAAGCCGCGCGCGAACTTATCACATCTCCTTCAGCCTCAGCGAGGCGGTCTGATAACGCCTCGCCAACCGTGGCAATCACACGATGTTCCTGCTGCAATCGGCTAACCACAATTTGCATGCCGGGATCTCGCTCAACGAGCCGCGCGTATGCAACATCTTCACGGGGATGGTGAACGCGATCGCCGAAACTGCGCATGTAATAGATGATGGAACTCATCAAGTTGTAGTTCGGCTGCTCTCCGCGATCGAAAAGAATTACCTGCTCTTCCAGAAGGTCTAGCAGTCGAGCGAAATGAATGTGATCTTCGTGCCAAATCGAAAGTGGGGTAGTCACCGCGCGCTCCTTGGAAACGGATGATGTTCACGTCGCCTTCGACGCCAGATCAAATCGAAGCAACTTACTTACTACAGTATTTCTCGATCCAGAGACTGCCATGACATGGATCAATGGATCGAGGCGTGACTCGCGAGTGCCGCCCCAGGGCGAGCTCGGAAGCAGTCGGCGGTTACCGTCCTTCTGGGTCAACGGTCTGATGAGTACCGCTGGCGCTGCCTTCTTGGCGAGGCTTGCGATCGCCCCCATTTTCTCGACCAATGACATAGCTGAACCGCCCCGGCCAGTCGGGGCGCTTTCTTTTGTTTGATTTTCATCAAATCGCTCCGGTCCGGCGACCCTTCCTGTCGCCAAACGCTATGCGTCTGGCGCGAGATGCAAAGTCCGGTCCCCGTGCGAGGCCTAACTTGGTGTCAACGCAACACGCGTTGAACTACGGCATCGAGACCACAGGAGACAGAAATTGGCCACACCCCGCTTTTTCCATTGCACGACCTGCTGCGCATGCATGGCCCGTGAGGAGGCTCAATGATGCGCATAGAACAACTGACCGCCAGCATCGGCGCCGAACTCGTCGGCGTGAAGCTTTCCGATGCCATTCATGACGATGGACTCTTCGACGAGATCCGTGCCGCGTTGCTGAGGCACAAGGTCCTGTTCCTGCGAGACCAGGACATTTCCCGCGCCGAACATGTCGCGTTCGCCGAACGCTTCGGCAGGCTGGAAGACCACCCGGTTGCCGGCAGCCATCCGGAGCACCCGGGGCTCGTGCAGATCTATAAGCGGCCCGACCAGCCGATGGACCGCTATGAAAACGCCTGGCATACCGATGCGACCTGGCGCGAGGCGCCGCCCATGGGCTGCGTGCTGCGCTGTGTGGATACGCCTCCGGTCGGTGGGGACACGATGTGGGCGAACATGGCTCTTGCCTACGAGAAGCTGCCCGCCCACGTCAAGGTGGAAATTGCCAGCCTGCGGGCACGGCACAGCATCGAGGCGAGCTTCGGCGCGGCCATGCCGGTCGAGAAGCGCCTGGCGTTGAAGGCGCAGTACCCGGATGCCGAGCATCCGGTTGTACGGCTTCATCCGGAAACTGGCGAAGAGATTCTCTTCGTCAACGCGTTCACCACCCACTTCACCAATTTTCATACGCCCGCATACGTGCGTTACGGACAGGACTTCAACCCGGGAGCGGCCGATTTGCTGCGTTATCTGGTCACCCAGGCCTTCATTCCGGAATACCAGGTGCGCTGGCGCTGGAAGCCCAACAGCATGGCGATCTGGGACAACCGCAGCACCCAGCACTATGCAGTGATGGACTACGCACCCTGCCATCGCAAGATGGAGCGCGCCGGCATCATCGGCGACAAGCCCTTCGGCATTGGCGAAGGAGAAATCAAGGCGCATATGGCCAAGCCGGTCATGGCCTGAACGATCTATCCCTAGGAGAGAGACATGGATTTCATTGACGGTTCGCTGTTCCCTGAAAATCAGCAGAAGCTTGTCATCACTGCTGCGCCTTATGGCCCGGAATGGATGCCATCCGATTTTCCGGAAGACATCCCGGTGACGATGGAGGAGCAGATCCAGAAGGCTGTGGACTGCTACAACGCCGGCGCTACCGTGCTGCACGTTCACGTGCGCGAAGCCGACGGAAAGGGCTCCAAGCGCCTGTCCAAGTTCAATGAACTGCTTGCCGGCATCCGGGCCCGGTGCCCGGACATGGTCCTGCAGGTTGGCGGGTCGATCTCGTTCGCGCCGGAGAGCGAAGGCGATGCGGCCAAGTGGCTGTCGGACGACACCCGCCACATGCTGGCGGAACTGAAGCCGACGCCGGACCAGGTGACAATCGCCATAAACACCAACCAGATGAACGTGGTCGAGCAGATGTGCGCAGCCGATGTCGCTGGCACATCCCTGGCCGAGCCCGCGAGTTACCGCGCCTACCGCGAGATGACTATCCCCGCCGGGCCGGAATGGGTGGAGGAGCATATCCGCCGGCTCAGCAGCAATGGCGTCCAGACACACTTCCAGCTTGCCAACATCGCGCAACTGGAAACCGTGGAGCGGATGATGCGACGGGGCACTTGCAACGTGCCGCTGATCCTGACTTGGGTAGCGATCGGCGGCGGCTTCGAGGCGCCCAACATCTACAACCTCGCAAACTTCGTGCGAGCGTGCCCGAACGGCTCGGTGCTGACGCTGGAGACCTCGATGCTCAACGTGCTGCCGCTCAACATGATGGCCATTGCCATGGGTCTGCATGTGCGTTGCGGGATCGAAGACAACATCTGGACGCAGCGGCGGGACCGCAAGATGGGCACGGTCGAACAGATCGAGCAACTCGTACGAATCTCGCGCGAATTCGGTCGGGACGTCGCCAGCGCGAAGGAAGCAAGGGAAATCTACAAGATCGGTACGTTCTACGACAGCATCGACGAGACTCTGGCGGAGAATGGCTTCGCGCCAAACCGCAAGCCTGGCCAAGTCGGATTTACTCGGCACGCGCGTCGTTGATTTGCAGGGCTGGGCTTGCGCGGTTGTGGATCGCCTCGACATCGGGTCTCTCATCCGGTCCGGGGCGCTCCCAAAGAGAAGTCGGAACTGTCACCTCCGCAATGGCCGATTCGAAGGTGAAGGTCCGTTGTTTAAGTGAGGCCGCCGCCGGAATGGCTAGGTGATGCCGTGCCTTATCTCGGATTGCCCGCCTGCTGTCAGGCCATTTCACTGGCAGGTTCGCCAGCCACCTCGCCTTCCGTCTCGTCGGTCGGCGTGCTTTCCGCTATCGCGTTGTCGACTTCGGAAACCATGTCGCCCAGGCCGATGGCGACCGTGATATTCGGCGTCCAGTTCTTGCGGTCGGTGCTGACCTCGGCAAACGTGGTCACCGTTGCGGTGTAGCCCTGCGCTCTGAGGTCGTCGGCTAGCCGTTGCGCGCGCGATTCCAGCGCTGCTTGCGGATTGTCTTCGTTGATGTCGAGTACCAGGCTGGTCTCGAATTCTTCCTTGCCCCTCTGGATTGCCGTTTGCATTGCCTTGAGTTGCTTGTTCGCGAGCGCGACGAGCCTGCTGTACCTGGATTCTTCCTGGCTGGCGCGCAGTGCCTTGGCGGCGTTGATGATTTCGGTGCGGTCCACGAACATGATTGCCTTTCGAGGTGAGGGAGAGAAAGCGCAGGCGACGCACGGGCTTGACGACTGGAGCCAGCTTTTTCGGGATGCGGCGACTACTGTATAAATATACAGTAGTCGCCAGCTAACCGGCAAGGGGTAAAGGGTGAAAGTCCCTGACAGAGGATAGACCCACCTGACATGCCCTGTGCTCCCTCACGAGAGAGGAGCCTTTAGAAAGCGGCGCTTGCCTCGATTTCGGATGTGCCGCGCTCGCGCTCTGAACGCTCCTCATCTAGCGTCTTTCGATATCGCCCCGGTGCTGTCCCAGTCACGCGCTTGAATGCGTGACTGAACGCACTTTCAGACGTATATCCGATCGATTCTGCGACTTCCGCAACAGGTGCGCCTGCGCGCAGTTCTCGCTTCGCGAGATGCATCCGCCAGTTCGTCAGGTAGGTGAGCGGAGGCACGCCCATCACTTCGCGAAAGTGCACGACGAAGGAAGTGCGCGACATGCCGGCTTCCTGCGCGAGATCTTCCAGGTTCCAGGCGCGCCTGGGGTCCGCGTGCATCGCCGCGAGGGTGGGAGCCAGACGTCTGTCACCCAGGGCCCTGAGCCAGCCACCGCCGCTTTTCGATGACTGCATGACAAAAGCCCTGAGCGTCTGCACAAAAAGAAGCTGAGCCAGTTCTGCAAGCACAATGGGCCATCCGGGACGCGTCGGGGGCTTCATTTCACGGACGATTTGTTCGAGCAGCCAACCAAGGCTTTCTGCTTCGCGATGAGCGCCGCTGACGTGAATGAGTGGCGGGAGGCCACCAAGGAGCAGAGGCTGATGCCGGTCGTCGATCTCAACCATGCCGCCCAGCATCACGAAATCTTCACCGTGCCCCAGGCGGTAATCGCCATTGTCGTCCTGAGCAAGCGGTGTCGTGATGGCGTCTGCAATGAGATGTGGTGCGCTGGCCAGAACCAGGGGACGGGAGCCGTTCGTGATCAGAATGTCTCCGCGCTCGAACTGCGCAGGGCTCGTCATCCCCTCCATGAAATACCAGCAAGTCCCCTCGACACCTGCGCAGAATTTCACCGCATCGAGATTGGCAAAGCGGCGCCCCCAGCTTCCGCCGGCGACAAGCCGCCCGGAGAGACGGCATCGGGCACGTACGAGGTTGAGCAGATCCGAGAGAAGGTCGGTGGTCATTTTCGAACTATCACGCATAAAGCGCGGCCTTTCAAGCATTCTAAGTACGGGAAGGGCAGGCTAAAGTGCCTCCATCCTTCAAATGGAGAGATTCCATGCCCACTTTGCAAGCACCCATCGGTTCGGGATTCGGCCCAGCATCCACGGCTGCGGAAGTCATCACAGGTATCGACCTCACCGGCAAGAATGTCGTCGTGACAGGCGGGTATTCCGGAATCGGCGTTGAAACCGTCCGGGCTTTCCGCTCGGCCGGCGCAACGGTTGTCGTGCCCGTTCGCGACATGGCCAAGGCTCAGGAAGCGCTTCGCGACATTCCCGGCGTGGTTCTGGAGGATATGGACCTGCTCGATCCGGCGTCGATCGACAGGCTTGCAGAACGTGTTCTCGCAGCGACGGATTCGCTCGACATCCTGGTCAACAATGCGGGCGTCATGGCGCCGCCGCTCTCGCGCGACGCGCGTGGTTACGAATCGCAATTCGCCGCCAACCATCTTGGCCATTTTCAGCTCACCTGCCGGCTTTGGCCTGCCTTGCGGCGCGCCAGCGGGGCCCGCGTCATTGCACTGAGCTCCTACGGGCACCGGCGCGCGGGGATCGACTTCCATGATCCCAATTTCGAGACCCGCGAGTACGACCCGTGGATTGCCTACGGCCAATCAAAGACCGCGAATGCGCTGTTCGCGGTCGCGCTGGATTCGATCGGGCAGCACCACGGCGTGCGAGCGTTCTCCGTGCATCCGGGAGGCATCGTGACGGGACTCGTCCGGCACATGTCGCAAGCGCAGATCGATGCGAGCGAGATCCTCGACAAGGAGGGCAGGCCGATCATTGATCCGCAGAACAACAAGAAGACGCCGCAACAAGGTGCTGCCACGACCGTATGGTGTGCGACGAGCCCGAAGCTTGACGGCATGGGTGGCGTTTACTGCGCCGACTGCGAGATTGCGCGCGCACTGCCTTCTGACGATTCAACGGAGATGCACGGCGTACGTCCGCGAGCGACGGACCCGGTGGCCGCCGGGCGCCTTTGGCAACTCAGCGAGCAACTGACCGGCGCTCGCATCGATTGAGGAGGTCGGATATGCGATACGGCCGGCTCGGGAGCGCCTACTTGCTGGACTGGCGGTCCGCGGATCGTTTGGAGAGCCGCGCGGCGCGTGCAGCGGTGGTGGGCACCGGATTGAGGGGCCAACGCGTGCCGCCTGCCGACAGCGGCACGCAGCATGCAGCACGCTGATAGCGCGATCAGTCGAGCGAGATCTTTGCTGACTTGATCACGTCGGCCCACATCTTCCGGTCCTGCGCCAGGAAGCTGCTGAAGTGCTCGGGCGTGTCGCCCACTGGTTCGGAGCCGAACTCGGCCATCTTCTTCCGTACTTCCGGATTGGCCATCGCCTTGACCAGCGCCTGGTTGTAGCGGGTCACGATGGCTTTGGGCAGGTCCTTCGGTCCGAAGATGCCTTGCCAGGTCGGCATGTTGAAATCCTTCAGGCCGCTCTCGGCAAGCGTCGGCACGTCAGGCAACAGCGGCGATCGCCTGGTGCTGGTGACCGCCAGCGCCTTGACCTTGCCCGTCTTGGCCAGTGCGGCTGCCGTGGTGATGTTGTCCACGGTCATGGCGATATGGCCACCCATCAGGTCCGTGATGACCGGCGTGGCACCCTTGTACGGGGCGTGAACCATATCGATGCCGAGCCGGTGCAGCATGGTTTCGGCAATCAGGTGGTTGGAGGTGCCGACGCCGGCGGTGCCATAGGTGACCTGAGGCGTCTTTTTCACATAGGCGACGAAGTCGGCCATGGTCTTCACCGGCAGGGAGGGGGTCACGATGATCACATTGGGCTGCGTGGCCAGCATGGCGATGGGCGTGAAGTCATCGGCCTTGTACGGCGTGCCCTTGGGATTGAGCAGATGGGTCACCGCCATCGCGCCGGCAGCGCCCATGCCGATCGTGTAGCCGTCGGCCGGGGCCTTGGCCAGCTTGTCGGCGGAGATGTTGCCACCCGCGCCGGGCACGTTTTCCACCACCACCGGCACCCCCAGACTTTCCGAAAGCGGCGCTTGCACCAATCGCGCCAGCAGATCAGCCGAGCCACCGGGAGCAAAGCCCACCAGCAGCCGTACCGGCTTTGTCGGCTTCCACTCCTCGGCCTGTGCGGCCGCCGTGGTTGCCATGCTGACGCCTGCCCCCACGCCAATGACCATTGCACCGCGCGCCAGCGGTACCATCCGCTTCGCCACCCATTTCGCTACGCCTATTGTCGTTACCATCTTCACTTCCACTCCAGCGTTGTCGCGGGCAATCTGTCAGCGGGCTTGCCCTTACCCGATAAAAGGATTCGTTCTCGCCTTGATTCAGGCTTCAGGCGGCCGTGCCGGCCAGGACCTGCCCCAGCAACTTCGCCACCATGCGGTTGGAGAGCAGCACCGGCGCGCCCGCATGGGCAGCCACTTCAGCGCGCATGGCTTCGGTAAAGCCCATGCAGTGCATCACGATCAGGTCACAACCGCGCAGCGCCTCGCCGGCCTGCGCGAACCGGCCGCTGGTGGCATCGGTGTAGGGTGAGGCATGCGTGACGCGCAACGCGCATGGCACGGATTGGATCAGGTGGAAGTCCTTCACCTGGGCCTCGAGTGGCAGCACGATCCCCATTTGCTTGCAACCCTGCGCAAGCGCCACGGTCAGGTGGTCGACCACCTGTTGCGGCTCGATCACCAGCGTGCGCAGGGGGGGAAGGGCGGTACCGGTGCACAGCGGCACCAGGACGTCGAAGCGGCCGTCATCGAGCGAGGTCATCAGCCGCGCCAGCATCGCTTCGGCCGCCGGCTTGCCCATCACCACCTGGCCGCCGTCGCGCAGGCGGCTGGCAAAGCGGTACTCGCCCGGCGCTGGCGCAAGGTCCGCGATCTCTTCCGCGGTCAGCGTATCCAGAATGCCGAATTCCTCCACGGCCACGGGCAGGTCAAGGTCGGCGGTCATCTGAGGCACCACGTCCACCCGCGGCGCCTGGCCGATGGTCACAAACGCCACGCGCGGCTGGCGAGCCGTTGCCGTGCTCATGCCTCGTGCCCCACGGTCTGCAGATGAGCCAGCGAGCCGTAGCGCTGCTGCAGCGCCGCCCACTCGGCCTCGTCATGGAACGCACATTCGCCGGCGCCAAACTGCTTGGCCACCTCGATGCAGAATCGCGTGGCCACGTCCAGGTCGAATGCATTGGTCGCGCCGGTGGCGCAGCCCGGCACCGTGGTTTGCGCGGTCAGTGCCACGCCGACGACGGGGGCAGTGGTCACGATCGTTGGCTGCATGATCGAGTTGACGTGCCACAGCCCGTTCTCGTACGGCGTGATGTCCTGCGTAGTCAGCGGCAGCACGACCGGAAGTTCTCCGCTGACCCAGCCCATCAGGTCCAGCATTCGCTCCGGCAGGCGTAACAGCCAGCCTTCCTTGGCCACCGGTGTCAGCGCCACGCCGCGCCGGTTGACGAAGCGGTTGCCGCGCGATGTGTCCACCGACAGGATGGCCGCCATCTTCGGATGTACCTCGTGCGTCATCATCTTGCGCATCGCGAACGGCGACTTCATCATCGGCACCGGCTGATGCGGCCGCGTGGCGGCATGTGGACAGATATGCGTGTGGATGCGCACCGGGCCAGCCAGCACATCGCCCGAGGCGGCCATATCGGCCAGTTTCAGCGCCGTGGCTACCGCGACGATCGCGCCGTCGGCGTCGGAAACCAGGCCGGTCACCGCCGGACGCGCCCCGACCCCGCCCAGCCGGCCCACCACGCCCAGGGCGGGGGCCTCGGGGTTTCGGCCGGGCAGCGTGCAGGCGAGGAAATCGGTGTGAAGACCGTTTTCCTCCACGCGGGTGACCGTCACATCGGCGACGCCGCGCGAACGCAACAGCGTGGCAACCGTCTCGCCATCGACATGGGCCGCAGACAGCAACTCGATCGATTCAATGACCTGCTTGATGGACATCTTGCTTCAATTCCTGTGAGGCGTTTAGCGAGGCAGCGGCGATTCTGGCGGCAGATCCAGCGTCTGCGTGCCCTTGAACCAGCGTGCGGCATGCGGGCCGCCCAATTTCATGTGGTCGCCGGATACACGCAGCCAGGTGCCTTCCGGCAGTCCCAGGACGGGTACGTCGGGCTTCAGCGTCGTGAACTCGGCCAGCCGCTGGTCACGCGTCTCGCCACGGAAGCCCGGCACCATGAGATTGAGGTAATGCGGATTGATCTGGAAGGGCAGCAGCGCCAGGGCGTCCAGCCCGCCTGGATCTACCACCGGCATATCGTTGGTGGTGCAGATCGTCGGGCAGGCCAGATTGGTGCCGGCACTCCAACCCACGAAGCGCGCGCCGCCCGACCGCACGCGCCGCGCGATGGGCGCCAGCAGCTTGCGGTCACGCAGGCACTGCAGCAACCTGAAGGTATTGCCACCCCCGACGACGATCAGTTCCGCGGCTTCTACCGCCGCGACCGGATCGGTTGCGCGATGCAGCGATTGCACGGCGAGGCCAGCGGGCTGCAATGCATCGCTGACCATGGCCTCGTACGCGTCCCAGTCGCGCGTCACGCCCGCGAACGGTACGAAGCAGGCCGTCTTGCAGCCCGCGGCGAGTTCCGCAATGGCGCCCCGGGCGTGGGCCAGGTAGCCCGCCTCGCTGGTGGAATTGCTCAGTAACAGAAGTTCCATGAAGAGTTCGCTGAGGAATCGATGAAAGTTGCTAGTGGCTGGCCGCCGCGTCGGCAGGCCGGATCCACAATGGATCGCCGATGCGCTGTCCCACCGGCGCCACGGCCCGCACCAGCGTGTCGCGCAGTGCGTGCGCCTGCGCCTGGCCCACCTGCATCGCGGTAAACGAGAGGCACAGGCCCCGCACGTCACCGGAAACCGGGTCAGCCAGCGTGGTCGCCACGGCGCCAATGCCGGGCATGCCCTCGTTGATGGCCATGGCGCTGCGCTCGCGATGCGCCGTCGCCACGCGCTCCCGCAGCTCACCGACGGTGGCGGGGCAGTTGGCCGGGGGCTCCGGCAGCTTGCGGGCATCCGAGCTGCCATACCGTGCGCCGAGTTCCGCCTCTGGAAGACGCGAAAGCAACACCCGGCCCATCGCGGTGGTAAATGCCGGGCGACGTGTACCCGGCGGCGACAGTACCTGCACCGGGTTGCTGCCGTTCAAGCGCTGCAGCACCACGGTGTCGGTACCGTCGAGCATCGACAAATAAGCGGTAAAACCGGTGGAATCCGACAGCGCAACCAGGATCTCCCGGCACTGCTCGTCAAACGGATGCGCCTGCGTTGCCGCCTGTGCCGCGCGAATCAGCAGCGCGCCGGGCCGGTAACGCCGCGTGGCCGGCTGCAACTCCAGCAGCCGGTAGCGCACCATCTGCGCGAGCAGGCGCGATGCCGAGCTCTTGGCCAGGCCAAGCTCGCCGATGACGTCGTTGAAGGTGATCTCGTGCCGGCCGTGATCGAACAGGTTCAGCACGCTTTCCACGCCTTCCAGAATGCTCAAGCCAACTCCTTTGCTTTCTTGCTGCAGCCTCACAAGGTTCCGTTTTTCGGAACCATGGTTCTGAAAAATGATTTGCAAATGGTAGCGCCAGGGAAGGAAGATTTCAAGGAGGGGATCGTTCGGCGTGCCCGGAGTGAATGAACGACCACGCCTGGATAAGCCGGATAACAAGTGGAGCTTGTCGCGACTTTGCGGCCATCCCGAAGGACTACGACCTGGTACTGGATACGCAGGGCGGACATGCTCTCGAGAAGTCGCCGCGAGAGCTCAAGCCGGGCGGGCAGACTCATCGAGATTGCTGGTCCGCCTGATCCCGATTTTGCGAAGGAGATGGGTGCCTCCTGGTTCCTGAAAACGGCGATGCGCCTTCTGAGCTATCGCATCAGAAGAGCGGCGCAACGTCGTTCGAATCAACCAGCGAGGCCCTGGCTTACGTCGGAACTGGACGTGCAAAGGGTAGGGTTGTCATCAAGACCCGATGGAAGGAGACAGGTCGATGCGGCGATGGAGGCGCTCGCCGCGCACCGTACTCAGGCGTCGATCACGCGCCGCGCGAAGCGTTCCAGATAATCCATCAGCAAATCCGCCCCGTTGGCGGCTTCGCTTTCATTGCCGCTGGCAATGGCCTGCGCCATGGCGAGATGGGCCTGGGCGCCTTCGGCGATCTCGCCTTCGTGCTGGTATGCGTACCAGAAGCGCCGGCACTGCACGATCAGCGGGATCACGGCCTTGACGGCAGAGCGGTTGCGGCAGGCGGCGTGGTTGACGTGGTCGAGCGCCTGGTCGGCGGCCATGTAGTCGTCGAGGTTGCCGCGCTGGGCGGCCTTGACCATCTTCTGCGCGCTGACGATCAGCGCCTTGCGCTGGGCGTCGGTCGCGCGGCGCGCGGCGTTGGCGGCGATGAGCCGTTCCAGCACGCGGCGCGTGGCAATGACGTCCAGATGGTCCATCACATCGATCGTCGACACGATCAGGCCGCGCCGGGGCTGCTGGATCACGAGTCCCATCGACACCATGCGCACCAGCGCCTCGCGCACGGGCGTGCGGCCAAGCTCCGTCATCTCGGCGAGATCGGCTTCCACCACGGGGCTGCCGGGCGCGATCTCAAGCTTGGAGATCAGCGTCTCGATCTTGTCGTAGGCGATATCGGTGGCGCGCCGCTTCTCGCGTTTGTCGTCTTCGGGGCGACGCGCCGCAGCGCTCTGGTTCTTGGGAAGCGTAGGCATCTCGGTCGGATTGGCAACGTGGCGTGCGCGTGCGGGCAGGGGCGGGCACGCGCCGCCAGCGAAGGCGGCGGACGACATTATGCCGTGACCGCCGTCGGCTGGCACCTTCGCGCGCTCAGAGCGTGGCGCCGATTTTTCGCAGTTCGGGGATTGCCGGGGCCTTGGCCAGCCACATGGCGTCGAACTTCTGGATAGCCGGTTGCGGATCGTAGCTGGAGGCGCTCTTGAAGCTCACCGACGACTGCTTGAGCTTCTCGATCAGCCCCGCTTCCGTGGTGACGATGTCGTTGATCTGCGCGGTCAGCGATTGCGTGACCAGCGCGCGAACGAGGTCCTTGTCCTTCGGGTCCAGGCCTTGCCAGATGCGGCCCGAGACCAGCGGGGCGAACGGCATGAACAGCGCGTTCATCGGCAGCAGCGACTTCGAGATCTTGTCGTAACGCTGATTCCAGGACAGCTCGATGTCGGCCTCCAGTCCATCCACCTGACCGTTGGTCATCGCATCGAAAACGGCAGGAGTGGGGATCGGCGTCGGCGCGGCACCCAGCATCGAGTAGAAGTCGCGATACACCGGCGTGGGGTTGATGCGCAGCTTCATGCCCTTGAGGTCGTCGGGCGAGTTGATGTCGCGCGTGGCGAAGACCACGCGCATACCCGTGATGCCCCAGCCCAGCCCGATGGTGCCGGTCTCGCGCGGCAGGGCATCGAGCAGCTTCAGCGCCGCCGGCGTGCGCACGAGCCTGGCCACGCTGCTCGTGGAACGCACCAGGTAGGGGGCATTGATGGCCGCAACGCTCGACACGCGGGAGCCGAGTTCGGCGGCCTGAATCCACCCCATGTCCAGCGCACCGGACTGGAGCTGCTGCATCATCGCGGATTCGTTGCCGAGCTGGCCAGAGTGGAACACGGTGACGGTCAGGCGACCGTCGGTTTCCTTCTTGAGCGACTCGCCGAACGCCACGGCCGCACGGTTCCACGAATGGCCGGCCGGCGTGATCAGGCCCAGCCGGAATTCCTTGGTGGTGGCGGCGCGCGTCGTGGACGTGATCACCATTGGCGCGGCGACGGTGGCCAGCGCGGTGGTCTTGAGAAAGCGGCGGCGGGAAATGAGGGACATGGCGGCTCCTGTGCGTTCGGGTGGATGACGGTGAAGCGAGTGGGGTGGAATGGTTCCGGGCTAGTCCAGCAATCCGATGGACAGGCTTGGGTACAGCGAAAGCAGCACCAGGCCGACGCAGCTGACCAGGAAGAACGGCAAGGTGATCATGAACATCTTGCCCGGCTTGGCGCCCGTGACGGCCGATGCCACGAAGAAGCTCAGCCCCACCGGCGGCGACATCAGGCCGAGCACGAGGTTGATGACGATGACCACGCCGAAGTGACGCGGATCGATGTGATAGACCTCGGTGGCCACCGGCAGCAGAATTGGCACGGTCATGATCAGCCCCGGAATGCCATCGATCACGGTGCCGATGATCAGCAGGATCACGTTGGCCAGCAGCAGGAACGCGATGGGGCTGTGCGCGACGGTCTGGATCCATGTCGCCACCATCTGCGGGATCTTCCCGTAGATCAGCAGCCACGAGAACACGGCGGCCGCGGCCACGAGGAACAGCACGATGCCCGAATAGATGGCGGAGCGCAGCAGGATCGCCGGCAGCGTGCGCAGGTCGAACTCCTTCGTGACGTAGCGCCCGACGAGCGCCGCAGCCAGCGCGCCGACGGCGGCCGCCTCGGTGGGGTTGGCCACGCCGCCGAGGATCGAGCCGACGATGACCATCGGGATCAGCAGCGTCGGACTCGCCTGAATCACGGTCAGCACGCGCTCGCGCAACGACTTGCGCTCGCTGCGGGGGTAGTTGTAGAACAGCCCCATGATCGCGATGATGATGAAGAACAGCACCGTCAGCAGCAGGCCCGGCAGGATGCCCGCGATCAGCATGTCGCCCACGGCGACCTGCGCGAGCACGCTGTACACCACGAACATCACGGAAGGCGGGATGATCGGCCCCAACATCCCGCCGTAGACGGTCAGCCCGGCCGCAAAGGTCTTGTCGTAGCCCTGCTTCTCCATTTCGGGGACCATGACTTGCGCCATGATGGCCACCTGGGCGGTGGCCGAGCCGATGATCGATGACACCAGCATGTTGGCAAGAATGTTGACGTAGGCAAGGCCACCCTTGATCGATCCGACGAACGCCATCGACAGGTCCACGAGCCGGCGCGTGATGCCGCCGCTGTTCATGATCTCGCCGATCAGGATAAACAGGGGAATGGCGATCAGGCCGTAGCTGTCCACGCCCGCGAACATCTGCGTGGGGAACGACTGCAACAGCACCGTGTTGCCGGTGCTGAAGATGAACGCCAGGCCCGAGAGGCACAGGCAGATGCCGATCGGCACGCCGACCAGCATGACGCCGCAGAAGAAGAACGTTGTCGCCATGTCAGTTCACCGTCTCGGAGTTGCCCACATGGAATTCGGGGAACGTGCGGCGCGGCACGAATTCAAGATCCTCAAGCAGGTTGGCCAGCGCGTGAAGGCTCAGGGTGAACGAGAACAGCGGCATGATGAGCTGGAGCACCCAGACCGGCCATTCCAGCGTCTGCGTGTGTTCGGTGTAGAGGAAGTTGAACGTTTCGGCCGCGTATTCCCGGGCGTCGAAGTGGTGGCGCGCGATGCCGACCGGATCCATCCAGCTCCAGCACATGGCCAGCATCGACAGGCCGAACACGAGCACGCCCGCGGTGGAGAGGACCTTGGCTATCCTGGCGGCCTTCGGCGACAGGTGCTCGGTGAGCAGGCCGACCGCGAAGTCCAGCCGCAGCCGCGTCATGATCGAGGCGCCGACGAACGTCAGCCAGACCACGGCGTAGACGGATGCTTCGTCCACCCAGTAGAGCGGCAGGCCCGCGTAGCGCGTCACGACGTTGAGCAGGATCAGCAATACGAGCAGCGTCATGAATCCGCCGAGCACATGGCGCTCGGCGGCGAGCACGGCGTCCGAGGATCGAAGCACCCAGCGTACCGGCCGGGCAACCGTGGCCGAGGCGGGCGCATCGGCCGCTGTGAGGGAAGGAAGGTCAGGCATTGCTGAAAGGCTCCAGGACGAAGGTGCGATCGGGGCGCGGATGTCCCGCGCGTTGTCGCGACGGCGCGAGCAATTTGGATGCCAGTCGGGAGGATGGTGGCCTGCGGCGGCGCCGGACTGCACGAGCGAGGCCGCCGCAGGCGCGCGTCATGCCACCGACTGGTATTGCACGGGCCGGGTGGCCAGCGCCTGGCGTACCACACGCTCGACGAACGCGCGCTCCTCGCCTACCAGCGGCAGACGCGGGCGGCGCATGAACTCGGTGCCCACGCCAACGATGGTGTCGATCAGCTTCAGGTTCTGCACCAGCTTGTTCGACACATCGAGATGCAGCATCGGCGTCATCCATTGATAGAGCTTGAGCGCCTCGGCGAAGTTGCCGGCCTTCATCAGCTCGAACAGGGCGACGGTTTCACGCGGGAATGCGCAGCCCACGCCGGCGAGCAAGCCGTCGCAACCAAGCGCCAGCCCTTCGTAGGCGAGGTCGTCAACGCCCATGAAGATCTGATAGCGGTCCCCCAGTGTGTTGCGCAAGTCCGTCACGCGACGGATGTCGCCGGTGCTTTCCTTGATCGCCGCCACCCATTTGCAGTCGGCGAGTTCGACCATGTGCTCGGGCTTGAGGTCCACGCGGTACGCGACCGGGTTGTTGTAGACCATGAGGGGCTTCTGCGCGGCCTCCGCCATGGCGCGGACGTTCTGCATCGCCTCGCGGGCGTCGGCAACGTAGATGACCGACGGCATCACCATGAAGCCGGCCACGCCGAGCTTGTTCGCGCCGTCGATATAGCGCAGCGCTTCGCGCGTGCTGGTCTCCGAAACGTTGGCCAGCACCGGGATGCGGCCGTCAGCCGCTTCCAGCGCGATGCGCGCGACATCGAGCTTCTCCTCGAGCGTCAGCGTGCTGGCTTCGCCCAGCGAGCCGCACGTTACCAGGCCGCTGATGCCGTTGCGGATCTGGAAGTCGATATGCCGGATCGTGCCTTCCGCGTCGATCCGCTCGTCAGCGTGGAATTTGGTCGTGACGGCCGGGAAAATGCCGGTCCAGCGGGGATTGCTCATGAGAACTCCTCGGTTTGGAAAGGAGCGCCCGATGGTCCTCGCAGCGAGGCACCGGGCGCATAGATATCTGCTTAATATATTTAGGATATCTTCCAGCATTGGTCTAGCAAGAGCAATGCCAGTGGAAACCCCGATTGGCGAAAAGCCCGGAATCCGGCTTGCGGGGCGGATTGGGAGGCCGGCTGGAGGAGGTTGCGCGGAACCTGCGCGGACGGCGGGGAGGGGTCTTGGCCCCGTGGCGGGGCATGGCGTGCACCGGAGGCGCGTCTGGTGCACCGGTGCTGCGAACCTATGCAACGACCATCTGCACAAGAACGTGGATGAAGTTCTGCACTACTTCCGCACTACGTTTGGGACGCTATTTGAGTTGTGTAAAGTCCTCCGACGCGCGACGAGCACCAAGCGTATCCGCCCAAGGTGTATGTCATGGCAGGGCGGGCGAGCGCATCGTCTGTCGTGGCATACCTGGGCGTCGCTGCGATTGGGGGCCTGGAAGCAAGTCCACGATCCAACCGCGTTGCGGAGTTGCTCGTCGACTGGAGAAGCAGAGATTCACCAGTATCCCGAAAAGAAGGGCAAACAAACGGCCGAGGCCTATTTGCCTGCGGTACAGAATCTCATCGGAAAAGTCGTAAAGTCACCAGAGTTCAAGTCACTCGTCGTGGCAGAGTAGGAGTCCACGCCGGTCGCGTAGACCGGCCCCCTCATTTGTCTCAACTGACCGCTGACGCCGGCAGCCAGTTCGTGGACGACTGCTTCTGGCCGAACACGAAAGTTCGCTGGTCGCCAGGCTCGGCGCGATCACGGAGTTCCGTTTACGACCCAAACCAGCCGACGGGCTGGTGGCTACTGAGCGACCGGTCTTTGGTCGCACCAACGTTGATGTCCGTATAAACACTGTTAGACTGCGGACGCCTTCCCCGCACATGTACTCATCCATTCATTCAGAATAGTGACATGACCGAATGCGCTCTAACATTTATCAGTCAGACCGAATGGGAAAGCTGGTTAGGGCAAAACGGCAGCACTTCGACCGGTGCATGGCTCCGGCTAGCGAAAAAAGGCACCGAGCAGCGAACCGTAACCTACGAACAGGCGTTGGAAAGCGCCCTCTGCTATGGCTGGATTGATGGGCAGAAGCAGGCTGATAGCGAGGAATACTGGTTACAACGCTTCACCCCACGCTCCGCAAAAAGCATCTGGTCCAAACTCAACAAAGACAGGGCTGAAGCGCTGATCGCCGCAGGCAGAATGCGCCCACCCGGTATGTGCGAAATCGAGAAGGCTAGGAAGGACGGCCGCTGGAAGGCTGCTTATACGTCGGCCAGTAACTCGGTAGTGCCGGATGACCTACAGGCGGCTTTGGACGCAAATCCGACAGCCAAGAAGTTTTTTGCGACACTGAACAGCCGTAACCGCTACGCCATCCTGTTTCGCGTACAGAATGCCAAAAAGCCAGAAACAAGGGCGCGTAAAATCGAAGAATTCGTCAACATGCTGAATCGTGGCGAAACCTTCTATCCATAGATCTTGCGCTTCTGACGGAGTTTTTGCCAAACGGGGGCAATATCCCCTTATGGCCGCTTCGGCTCAGCAGCCGTCATGCGTGGTACACGCCCGAAGGGCTGTTACTGGCCGGCCCCGGCCGATTACCCGCGGCTAGGCCACGGTCGTGTTTGACCTGCCCTGAGCCGGCCTTCGATCCGTACGGCAGCAACGTTCCGGCCAACGTTTGCGCTCGTCTGCAATGGCCACATCAATCACAGTTGCTTGCAGTAAAAGGTCGTTCCACAGAACTCGCCGTTGGGCATTAGTGCGTATTTCGGGACCACCCCAACGCGTTGCCATCCGGCACGCTCATATAGTCGTTCGGCGTCGCCGCCGGTCACTGTGTCCAGTACGAGCACCTTCTTCCCTTCCGCCCGCGCTGCCTCCTCCACAGCCACCATAAGACGTTGCGCGATTCCCCGTCGCCGAGCCTTGCGGTGTACCAACATCTTCGCGACATCCGCGCGATGGGGCTGATTTTCAGGCTGCGCGGTGATGATCTGAACAGTACCGACAATCTGTCCGTCCCCATCCTCGGCGACGAGAAGCACACGCTCGCCGCGCGCGACTCCATCTGCGACCTTGTGCCAAAACTCTACAGCTTTCTCTCGCGATATCGGCAACATGAAGCTCACCGAGGCTCCGCCTTCGACACAATCGATAAGTACGTCCGCCAATGCATCGACATGGGCAGCAGCTTCGTTGGCGCCGACGCGGCGCACACTCACATTGGCAATCATCCGTGTCCCCTACGATCAGTGATAGCAACAGTTGTCAGAGCAACGAGGTAACGCGCGGGTTTCCGTGTGGCATTGAAGTACGAGATAGGACAGTCCAGCCGCATCGCGAGGCAGTCGCCGGTTTCAAGCCGCCAGGTCTTTTCCCCAACAGTCATCTGCATCGCGCCTTCGATTACCCAGACCTGCTGATGAATCTCGGCGTCGCGCACACCCGTGTCGTAGGTGACTCGCTGGCCTGCCGGGAAGTTGACCTCGACTAACTGAATTGGCGAGGGAGCAACAGGTGACAGGTTGCGGCGGACATAACCGGACGCCGGATCTGTCCATATCGATTGCTCCCCGGCACGCGACATGGGCGAAGCCTCAATGAGGGGGGCACTTGATTGCTCGAACAGCGATGCGAGTGTGACATTGAGCGCCGTAGCGAGCTTATCGAGGACTACGGCGGTGGGACTGCTTTGTCCCCGCTCGATGAGCGATATGTTGGAGCGGCTCACCTTGCTGCGCTCAGCCAAGGCGTCAAGAGACCACCCCTGCGAGTCGCGGAGTTCTCGGACGCGGCGAGCAATGATCGTGTTGATGTCCATGCCATCTAGTATTCTGGAATTTACATCCAGAATACTAGATGGGCGATGTTGAGCTTGTCAACGAGGCCAAATATTCTCAATGAGACGCGCACTCAATGTCCGATTTCACGGGCGAGCCACGAGGTTTCTTCATGGCCGGAGGCAGCCGTCGGGCAGGCAGGTTACTTCCGTCCGTCGGAACCTTCGGTGCCGAGCGCTTCAAGCAGCGGCCGCAGGGCATCGAGTTCCGTGCCAAAGCCGCTCCAGTCTCCCGCCTTCAATCGCTCGATGGCACGGTTGTAATGGGCCAGTGCGTCGCGTGCGCGCTGGCCGCCGGCGCCACCGGGCGGGATCCCCGCCGGAGACGCCTCCCTGAAGAGCGCCGCCAGGGCCGCGCCCAGCGTTTCCTCCATGACGACGCGGTCTCCATAGGCGACGATCACTCGCTTCAATTCAGGCAGTTGTCCGGATTCCGCGCGTAGGTAGAGCGGCGAGACGTAAAGAATCGAGCCTTCGATGGGCACGACCTGGAGGTGGCCGCGGATGACGCGCGAACCCATCTGGTTCCACAGCGAGATCTGCTGGGAAATGTCCGTGTTTTGCTGGATGCGTGCCTCGATCTGGAATGGGCCGTAGACCAGCTTGTCCTTGGGGAACGTGTAGACAACAAGCTTGCCGTACTCGGGCCCATCGCAACGCGCCGCCAGCCAGGCAATCATGTTCTCGCGCCGGCTGGGGACCATCGGCAGCATGAGAACAAACTCGGTACGCGGCTCCGCGGGAAGCCGCACGATCATGTAGTAGGGCATCATCGGCGTGGCGGGAGCCTTCGCCGCGTCGATGTCGGCCAGCTTGCGCGGGAATTGCCAGAGATCCTCGCGGTTGTAGAAGACTTCTGGCGCTTCCATGTGGTACGCGCGATAGACCTGCGCCTGGATCAGGAACAGATCTTCAGGGTAGCGGATATGCTGCCGCAGCGTCTCTGGCATCTTGCCCAGAGGCTTGAACAGGCCCGGAAAGATGCGCTGGTAAGTCTGCACGAGCGGATCGGCAGGATCGCTGACGTAGAAGTCGACCGTGCCATGGTAGGCATCGATCACCACCTTGACCGCGTTGCGGATGTAGTTGTCGCCATCCGCGGAACCCGGCGGCGAGTACGGGAACCACCGGCTGGTGGTGTAGGCATCCTGGATCCAGAAGAGGCGCCCGTCGCTGACGACGATATAGGGATCATGGTCGAGGGTGAGGAATGGCGCGATCGTGCGCACCCGATCCTGAATATTGCGATGGAGCAGGATCCGGCTCGCCGACGCGACATACTCGCTTACGAGGATATTGGGATCGACGAATTGCCAGGCGAAGAGCGCCTGTAGCGCCAGGTTGCCAATGGCAATGCCGTCGCGCCCGTGATACGTCGTGTAGACATTTTCCTCGGCCTTGGGATAGTCGAATTCTGGCGTGCTGCCATTGACGATGACGTAGTCCTTGCCCCCTTCGCCGAAATACAGTCGCGGCTCCTGGATGATCGGCCCGCCGGTGGAAACAGGCGGAATATTCTGCAGGTAGAGGGTCGGCAGGCCTTCCGCGGATTTCTCCTTGACCGGTGACATGACGACGCCATTGCCGTGGGTGAACAGGAGATGCAGGTTCACCCAGGTCTGGGCGTTGGCCGGAAGCAGCGATGGCTCCAGTTCCCGCGCCGACAGCATTACCTGCTGGTAGCCGGCACTGAGCCAGTATCGGTCGATGTCCGTCGCAAGGAAGCGGTAATAGGTTCTGATCTCCTGCAACTGCGCGTAGGTGTCCCGCAGCGGCTGCAGGTCCCACAAACGGATGTTGTCGACGGTTGCCCGATTGGCGTCGAGCGCGGCGAGATTCAGGTTTTGTTCGGCCGGAAACGGCTTTACCGCGATCCGCGCCAGCCCATAGGCCTCCCGTGTCAGCGCAATACTGTTCCTGATATACGGCGTCTCAAGCTGCAGTTCGTTCGGCTTGACGTAGAACCGTTGGAACAGCGCCGGGTAGATCAGGGTGAGTACGATTGCGCTGCCGAATATCGTCAGTATCGACACAGCGGGAACCCGATAATCCCGCCAACGCAAACTGGCCCATGTCGCGACCGCGGCTGCGGTGGCGAGGCCCGCAAGTAACCACAGCACGGGCAGTTGGACGTGGGCATCGGTATAGCTGGCGCCCACCACGACACCATTGTCGCCGTAAAGCAGCAGAAAGCGATCGAGCCAGTAAGACCACGCCTGCAGCAGGAAGAACAAGCCCAGCAGTATCGAACCGTGCGTGGCGGCGGCTGGAGACAACCTGCGCGGTGGCAGCATGATCGCAATGTCGCCGCGCAACCCATACACCACGGCGGCGATGCCCGCGCAGCCGCCGAGCAGCAGTTGCAGCCAGTTCCTGAGCGCGACATAGGCAGGCAGCGAGAACAGGTAGAAGCCAATATCCTTGCCGAAGATTGGATCGACCTTCCCGAACGGCACCTGCTTGACGAAACGAAGCGCGATGTCCCAGCTAGTGATATCGCCCGTGGCGACGAGCAGGCCGAGCACGACGGCCACGCTGGCGATGGCGGTGCGCCAGCGAAGATGCTGCGCGACTTCGCCGATCAGTTCACTCAGGACTTCCGGCGCCCCCGGCGGAAGTACCGTGTCCGCGCCCCGCGTGCCCAGGCGCCTCGCATGGCGGTGCGCCAACCATCCGGACGTCCATAGTGCGTACGCCGAAACAGCGAAGACGGCGCCGAACAGAAGCGCCCGGGTGACAAAGATCGTCCAGAAAACGTCGCCGTAGCCGACGGAGGAAAACCACAGCCAGTCAATCAGCAAGCCGATGACGCGCCCGACCAAGATCAGGCCAGCAATGACGACCCCAGCCGCGATGGCAATGCCTGGCAGTCGCGTGCCAGGCCTCCCGGGCGAGCGCATCGATCATGCTCCTTTCTGGACCGCCATCCATGGCCTGCCGCGGTCGGATGTCGGCGCATTGCTGATCTGCCAGCGGCATGGGGCAATGCCTGTGGGGTAGCCGCGATGACGCGATCCGGCATCAGTCAAACGTCCGCGTGAAGTCGCCCACGTGAACCATTGTAGGTTTGGAGGCGAAGGGTATTGCGTTCGTCACCGGACAATCGCCGCCAGCCAGCACATGTTTGCAGATGGCAATGTGCGCCATACATCGCTAGTGCGCTGGCCATGACGCGGCAGGGTGGCCTGGCCAGCGGTTGATTCCTAAATGAGGGGGGTGTCTCGGTACGACCGTGGATTCAACTGGCCGATGCAACAGCCTATCCCTCCGCCGTCTCAGCCAAGAGTGCGTACGGAACTGCTGATGGCCCGTGCGCATTGCAGTAACGGTGGCCCGAGCCGCCGCTCCATGTCTTCGATGGTCCAGCGGGCCGTGGGCGCTACGACATGGATGGCACCCAGCGGCCTGCCTTTGCCACCCATCACTGGCGAAGCAATCGTCATGTCGCCCAGGAAGAGCTCTTCAGAGTTCATCGCATAGCCGCGCAGCCGCGCTTTCTGAAGCTCGGCCATGACATCGTCTACCGATGTCAGCGTGAACGGCGTGTGCGCGATTCTCGATGATTGCTCAATGAGCGTTCGTGCCTCGCCTTCCGGCAGGGCACTCAAGTAGGCCCGGCCAGACGCGGTGCAGTACACGGGGATACGACTGCCGATCGGCATGTGTACGGGGACGAAGTGCGCGCTGACAAAGCGCGCCAGGTAGACCATCTCGTCGCCGTCGGGCTCCGTAAGGCACGTGGTTTCGGAGGTGACCTTGGTCAACTCGGAAAGGAAAGGGTTGGCCACGTCGATCAGCGGATCGGCTGCCAGATAGTTGTAGCCCACCTTCATCACTTGCAGCGTGAGCTGATACCGGCGCGTCTGCGGATGCTTGCGCAGATACCCGAGTTGTTCGAGCGTGAAAACCATTCGCTGGGCCGAACTCTTGTTGATGCCCGCCACCTCCGCGATTTCCGCAATCGTCATCGTGCGCCGCGATGCACTGAACGCGGCCAGTACCGCCAGCCCTTTTTCCAGCGACTGATTGAAGAGCTGGTTCGTCTGCGCTTCCGTCTCGGTCGCTGCCTCGTTTTGAGTTTTAGGCATCACTTTCCCTGCGATTCAAGCCTCACTGAATGGCTTTAAGAATCGCATATCGATTCGTGTGGTGCAACTACTGGTTTCTATGGATTAAAAAATGATGGATATTCATCGAATATTGGCATGCAGGTTGCGTAGGTACGAAGCCGCGCAACAAGGCGCGCCTCTCAAGACCCCTTGCCAAGGAGTGTTCGTATGTCCGTCGTCAATCGTTTCCGCCGCACGGCACTGGTTCTGTGCCTGGCTGGCACAGTTTCGTTCGCATGGGCCCAAGGCAGTGCACCGACTACCTACAACGTCGGCGCGACCGCAACGGGAGTCCCGTTCACCTTTCTCGACGTCAAGACGAACAGCATCCAGGGGATGATGGTCGATACGGTCACCGCGGTGGGCAAGGCGGGAGGCTTCCAGGTCAACGTGCAGCAGACCGCGTTCGCGGCCCTGATTCCGTCGCTGACATCGAGCAAGATCGACATCATCTCGGCGGCCATGCTCAAGACGCCGGCACGCCAGCAGGTGGTTGCGTTCAGCGAACCGGTCTATTCGTATGGCGAGGGGCTGATGGTCAAGTCCGATGATGCCAAGTCGTACACGACGCTCGACGAACTCAAGGGTGAGGTCGTCGGCGCGCAAGTCGGGACGGTGTTCCTGGACATGCTCAACAAGAAGGGCATCTTCAAGGAAGTCCGCAGCTATGACTCGATTGCCGATATGTCGCGGGACCTGTCGCTGGGCCGCATCAAGGCGGGGCTGGGCGATCAGCCGCTCATCGCCTATCAGATTCGCCAGAACGCGTTCCCCGGCGTGAAGCTTGTGGACAGCTACAAGCCTGTCAACGTCGGCGATGTCTGCCTCGTGGTGCGCAAGGGCGATACCGAGACCCTGGCCCGCGTGAACAAGGCCATCGCGACCATCAAGGCCGACGGCACGCTGGCGAAGATCGTCCAGAAGTGGGGCATGTAAGGGCGATGGAAGCTGCGACTTTCCTCGAGAACGCCCGCGAATTCCTGCCCATTCTGCTCAAGGGAGCGGTGGTCACGGTGGAAGTTACCGTGCTGTCGTTCCTGTTGAGCAGTGTGCTGGGGCTGGGGCTGGCGTTGATGAAGCTCTCCCCGGTACGCGTGCTATCGACTGCCGGTTCGACCATCGTCAACGTGATTCGCGGCCTGCCGATCATCGTGCAGCTTTTCTACATCTACTTTGTGTTGCCCGATGTTGGCATTCATCTGACGGCGTTCCAGGCCGGCGTCATCGGGCTCGGCATCGCCTATTCGGCGTACCAGGCCGAGAACTTCCGCGCCGGCATTGAAGCCGTCGACCCCGGCCAGCGTGAAGCCGCACAGGCCATGGGCATGCGCGGTTCGCTGATTCTGCGTCGGGTCATTCTTCCGCAGGCATTCCGCATCGCGCTGCCGCCGTATGGCAATACGCTCGTCATGATGTTGAAGGACTCGTCGCTGGTGTCGACGATTACCGTGGCCGAGATGACCCGCGCCGGCCAACTGATTGCATCGTCGACGTTCCAGAACATGACCGTCTACACGCTGGTGGCGCTGCTGTACCTGCTGATGAGCCTGCCGCTCGTGTACATGTTGCGTCGCGTGGAATTCCGCTTTGGAGCCGGAAGGAGGCGACCATGATCGATATCGAGAACCTTCAGAAGCGGTTTGGCGACCATCAGGTTTTGCACGGTGTGGACCTGCACGTTGACGCCGGCGAAGTGGTTTGCCTGATTGGTCCGTCGGGGTCGGGAAAATCCACGGTCCTTCGCTGCATCAATGGGTTGGAATCCTACGACGGCGGAGAGATCCGCGCGTTTGGTGAGCGTGTGGATTGCAACAGCCGCGATATCCACCGCCTGCGCAGCCGCATGGGCATGGTCTTCCAGCGCTTCAATCTGTTTCCCCATCGCACGGCGCTGGAGAACGTCATGGAGGGGCCCATCTACGTGCGCGGCGAAGACCGGGGCGCAGCGCGCGAACGGGCGATGGCATTGCTCGACAAGGTGGGCCTGGCAGCCAAGGCGTCGGCCCACCCGGCACAGTTGTCGGGCGGCCAGCAGCAGCGCGTTGCGATTGCGCGCGCGCTCGCGATGCAGCCCGAAGCGATGTTGTTCGATGAACCGACGTCGGCATTGGACCCCGAGTTGGTCGGCGATGTACTCGAAGTCATGCGCAGCCTGGCGCGTGAAGGAATGACCATGATCGTCGTTACGCACGAGATGGGCTTCGCGCGCGAAGTGGCGGACCGGGTTTGCTTCCTGCACGGCGGAAAGATCGTCGAGGAGGGCGCCGCCGCGCAGGTACTTGGCTCCCCCCGGCACGCACGGACGCAGGACTTCCTGCGCCGCGTTCTGCACAAGCCCGCGGAAGCGGCGGGAGGGTTTGCGTGATGACGACGAACTCCGCGTCAGGCACGTTTCCCCCATCGCTCTGGGCGGCGACCGCGATCGAGGCGTCGCCCACCCCGGCGCTGATGGAATCCACCAGCGTCGATGTGCTTGTGATCGGTGCCGGTTTCACCGGGCTTTCCACGGCGCTGCACCTCGCCGAACGTGGCACATCCGTCTGCGTCGTCGACAGTCACGAGCCTGGTTGGGGCGCATCAGGCCGCAATGGCGGCCAGGTCAACCCCACCCTCAAGCACGATCCTGACGACCTGGTTCGATTGCTCGGCGAGCAACGTGCCGAGCCGCTGATCGATGCGATCTCGCGCTCGGCGGACCTCGTCTTCGACCTGATTTCCCAGCACCGCATCGATTGCCAGCCTGTACGCAGCGGCTGGCTGCAACTTGCCTATGCGCAGAAAGCGGTCGCGGGCATGCATGCACGCGCCCGGCAGTGGGAGCGGAGGGGGGTGACGGTCGAAGTGCTCGACCGCGACGCCGTGGCCCGTCGCGTGGGCACCGAGGCGTTCGTTGGAGGCTGGCTTGACGGGCGCGCGGGCGCCATCCAGCCCTTGTCATACACGCGCGGACTGGTGATGGCAGCCCAGCGCGCCGGCGCCACCATCCACGGCGGCACTGCGGTGATAGCGCTGACGCCCCAGGGATCGCAGGGCAACGGGAAATGGATCGCAAGGCTCTCCACCGGCGCGACGGTTACGGCCGAGCGCGTGGTGATCGCCACCAACGGATACACGGGGCCACTCTGGCCTGGGCTACAAAGCACGCTGCTGACGGCCAACAGTTTTATCGTGGCGACGCAACCCTTGAAGTCGTCGGCAGCCGATGCCATCCTGGCGCGCGGGGAAACCGCATCGACTTCGCAGCGTCTGCTGCTGTATTTCCGCAAGGACAGCGAAGGGCGACTGCTGATGGGCGGACGTGGCTTTTTCTCGGACCCGCGTGGCCCGCAAGACTTCGCCCACCTCGAACGCTCGCTGGAGCTGCTGTTCCCGCAACTTGGCCCACTGGACTATGCATATCGCTGGGGCGGACGGATTGCCGTTACCCGCGATTTCATGCCACATATCCATGAACCGGCGCCGGGTGTGACCGTGGCTGTCGGATGCAACGGGCGGGGCATCGCGTTGTGTACGAGCTTTGGAAAGCATCTTGCCTTGCGACTGACGAACCGGAGCGATGAGTTTCCGTATCCGATCTCGCCTATCACCCCGATTCCGATGCACCAGCTTCAGCGGTTCTATATCGCGGCGGGCGTGGCGTGGTACAGCCTGCTGGACCGCTTTGGCTGACGTCGGGATGCATTACTTTCGATGTTCAGGAGCTCGCAGGGGCGCAAAACGCATCAACAAATCGAGAGTGAATAGCGGCGCTTGAAGGGCGGAGGGCCGTACCCGACCCAGAGGGGTCATTTGTCATCCCCGCAATCGTGCTCGTAGCTGTGTGTGCCAGGCCACAGATCATCGGTTGGAGAGCATCCCGTTCACCTAAGCTCCTTCATCGGCATTCTGAGAAATCGACCCCTGGTGGGCGGGAGGAGTTGCTATGGAGCGGCGAACCATGCTGGCGGGTGCTGCGGCGCTAACCGTGGGGCTGACTCTGGCCGAAGGTGTGTCGCACGCACAGCAGGCAAGCAGGGTCTTCCGGGTTGGCGTCCTTGTGAACGGGGGCGCGAGTGTCGAAGGGAAGCCCAACCCGCAAGTCGAAGGGCTTCGCTCCGGTCTGGCGCAGCTCGGATATCTCGAAGGCAAGAGCGTCGTCTATGAAGCCAGGTTTCCCGACGGGCAGCTCGATCGTCTGCCTGGCCTTGCTGTCGAACTGGTCGGCATCGGCGTCGATGTCATTGCCACCTTCGGCGGCCCGTCAACCAACGCCGCCCGAAGGGCGACCACAACAGTCCCGATCGTGGCCGCTCTCGTCGCTGATCCGGTAGCGATTGGCGTCGCGGCAACGCTGGAGCGGCCTGGCAGCAACGTCACCGGGGCGACAAACAACGACCCCGAGCTCGCGAGCCGGCAGTTGGCGATACTCAAGGCGATTCTCCCGAAACTCGCACGTGTTGCGATTCTGAGCGATTCGGATATTCCCGGCGCTGACGCCAGCGGACTGGCCCCTATCGAGCGATCCAACGTGGCCGCCGCTCGCGCAGCGGGCCTCACGCCTCAGGTGCTGAAAATCCGTGGCCCAAAGCCCGATCTCGAGACTGCCTTCAGGGCAATGACCGCCGAAGGCGCCGAGGTCTTAGTGGTGCTTGAAGTTCCCGCCACGATTCGGGATCGCAAGCGCATTGCCGAACTCGCTACGAAGCAGCGCTTGCCGACGATGTTCTGGGGAGGCGCCTCGGATTCGGGCTGCCTGCTGAGCTATGGCACAAGCTTTACCGCGAGCTTCCCGCCGCTGCCGGGCATTATCGACAAGATACTCAAGGGCGCGAGGCCTGCGGAGACGCCATTTGCCGTCATCTCCCAACGTGAACTGTCCATCAACCTCAAGACTGCTGGCGAACTGGGACTGACCCTTCCTGGCGAGCTGATATCACGCGCCGACCTCGTCATCAAATGAAGCCGGAACCGCCGACTCCCAAACTGTCGGCGGGTACCCACAAGCCTGCAAGCCCGGCATGCGCGAGAGCCGCCGTCATCTAATGGGACGGCGCAAACAGGATCTCGATCGCTTCCTGCCACCAGGCATCGTCGACGTGGCTAATCCAGTCGTTGTGCTCTGCCGCCTTCACGACCATCAGCTGCTTCGGACCGGGCAGCGCGTTGTAGAGCGTCTTGCCGAACTGGGCGGGCACGATGCTGTCTCGTTCCGCCACCACGACAAGAACCGGGCGGTCGATCGATGCCAGGTGAGAGATGCTGTCGTATCTGTCCCGCATCAGCCACTTCACCGGCAACCACGGGTAGTGGTATGCGGCAACGTGGTCGAGCTGATCCCATGGCGCGATGAGCAGCAAGCCGGCGATCTTGTCGCGTTCGCGGGAGCCCGCCGAAGCCGCCACGCCGGCCCCGAGCGATTCACCGATGAGAAGCAGCGGCGTGCCATAGAGGCGATGCGCAAGCGCGATCGTCTGTTGTGCGTCGGTCACCAGACTCTCTTCCCCCGGCGCGCCGTCGCGTGGTCCATAGCCCGGATATTCGGCGAGGATCACACGTAGACCCAGCCGGGTAAGTACCGTGGCATAGGGCGAGCGATGTCCGGCGTGTCCCGCATTGCCGTGAAAGATGATGGCCGTGCCGCGCGCCCCTCCGGCGGGCTCGGCTACGAGGCCCCGGAACGTCTCGGCTGTCGGCCACGCGCGAAGCCCGCCACCGGTCAGGCTATCGATTGCGGCCTTTTCCGGGAAATAGATGAAGCGATCCTGAAAAATGGCGAATCCTGCGATGACTGCCATCACGATCAGACAGACGGTGAAGAGAGCTGGTAGCAAGCCGGTGAACTTCATCGTCTCGAGCCTGATTCATCGATCTCCGTTAGACGGTCGAAGCGGATTCGCGGGCCGAGTGTGCGACGATGTCAGCGCCCATGCTTCTGGTAGGTCCCGATCAGTTCGGCATGCGCCAGTATGTGCCCCCGCATCGCCTGTTCCAGCGCCGCCTTGTCCGGCTTGCCAAGATCCGGCAGCACGACGTCCAGGGCATACAGCTTGTGGAAATACCGGTGCCGGCCAATCGGCGGACACGGCCCTCCGTAGTTGGCGCGGTGCCAGTCGTTGAGACCTTCCCGAGCGCTGGGCGGCAAGCCATGCCGGCTCGCACCCTGCGCAAGCGAGCCGACCTGCGGCGGCAGGTTGTACACGACCCAATGGACCCATGTCATTTGCGGCGACGCCGGGTCCGGCGCGTCCGGATCATCGACAATCAAGGCCAGGCTGGCAGTGGCGGGGGGCATTCCTGACCACGCCAGTGGAGGTGACACATCCGTGCCTTCGCATGTGTGCACAGTGGGAATCTCCCCGCCCTGGGAAAACGCGGGGGATGTCAGTATGAGCGGCATTGATGGAATCTGCTGGGCAAGTAGCGCTGGTCCGAACAGCATGGCCGCAATGGCCGGCAACCTCGGTAGAAGTGCCAATCGCACCATATTTGCCTCCGCCGGCGCATGACGGCTGTTTCAACTTAGCGCGGATTCCTCCCCTGCGCAAGGGACCGTGCAGACTGACTGCCCAGCGGCCGCTCCGCGTTAGCGGTTGAGACGTAAATCCTCGGCTCGCTACTGAACACTGCTGTCCTTCGGGTCTGTTCTAACGGGTGCCACGATGGCTGTCGCTGTCGCGACATCCCCCGTATCGAACACCACCCTTCTTATGCGCAGCAGTTCGTGGATGTGCCGCCACGGTACATGCCCTGCGATTTCCTGCGATCCCGGCCGAACCACGTCGACTTGCACAGGCTTGGCATCGACGGCCGACCGGGTGATCGTCAGTTGATAACCGGCATCCAGAAGGGAGGCAAGCCGGATTTGGGTATGAGTCAGGGTCATGGCATTAGTGGAATCGCAAATCAAAGCACCACGAACGAGAACCACAGCACCACTGGCGCCAAAAGCGTTACCAGCCCGCCATATACCATCAGTTTCCTGAAGAAGGCGTGACGGTCTACACCCTGCGCATTGGCGAGGACCAGCGCGCCGTTGGTCGAGAATGGGCTCACATCGACAATGGTGGATGACACGGCCATGGCCGCGATGAACCCGATGGCGCTGACGTCCGAGCCTTGCTGGAGGAATGGCACAGCCAGGGGAATCAGCGACCCAAGCACTGCGGTCGACGAAGCAAATGCTGAAATCACGGCTCCCACGAAGCAGAGCAGAAGTGCCGCCATCATTGGTGAGGTCATGCCTGCAACGCTATGGCCGACAAAAGAGATGGTGCCCATCTTCTCCATCACGCCCACATAAGTGCTGACGCCGACGATCAGCATGATCTCCGGCCACGACACCTGGGTCAGTGCAGCCTTCTGCAGGTTCGGTGATACCAATGTCAGCAACACGGCAATCGACAGCGAGACAAAGCCGATATCGAGTTTCAGGTACAGCGTCAGCACGGACAGTGCAACCAGGCCAAGTACGGTCAGGTATTGATAGGGCGTGCCGGATGGCTCCGCTTCCACGAGGGCACCGTCTGCGGCTGATATTGCAGCTCCCCCTGCGCCTCCGGTCGTCGTACGCGCCTGGAACGGAAGATCGATCGCGGCCACGCCATTGCCGACCACCGCCGGCTGTCGGTGCGCCGATTCGCGCATCAGGCGCAATCCGCCAAATGCGATGAAGACCCAAGCGCTACCAGCAGGTTGACGCCCAGGCTCGCGAATGCTGTTGCCATTTCGTTCAGCGGCAAGCCGGCCTTCTCGACGATCTTGTTCGTAATGCCGCCGTAGATACTGATCGGCGAGAAACCACCGCCCTGGGCACCGTGTATGACCATCAGCCCCATCATCAATGGGTTGATCTTGTATCGCGCGGCAAAGCCAAGCGCGATGGGCGCGATGATTGCCACCGCGGCGGGACTGACTGCACCGACCGAGGTCAACAAGGCGGCGATGCCGAACATGATCCACGGTATCGCGGCGATGCGTCCGCCTACCGCGCGAACGGCTAGCCTGACGAGCCAGTCGATGGTCCCGTTGTTCTGCGCCACGGCAAACAGGTAGGTAATGCCCACCAGCGTCAGGAACAGGTCCGCCGGGAATCCCATCAGGATCGTCTTGGCCGGCATTGCACCCAGGAAGGTGCCGACCAGGAACGCGCCCACGAACGCCAGCGCGCCCATATTCACGGGTAGGACGGTGGCGATCACAAACATCAGTCCGAGGACTGAAATCGAAGCAATGTGCTGCAACATGACCTGCTCCCTGGCCAGACAGCTTTCTCGCAAGCTGTCGCCATCGATGAACTTCGGAAGGGGGTAAATCTTTGCTGGGCGGGAGCGCTATGGCGCGCGGCGGCGTGATGCGGGGGTCATATGAATGTCTCCAGATCGTTATCATGGCCGCCGTTGTGAACAGGGCGAGCGCTTTCTCATGACTACACGATAGGGATGCAGGCTGCAGGTATCAATTAAGTTGCTGCGGCGAACATTCCGGTCAGCGAAACGGTTCGCCGACCTTCGCGGGTGCACGCGCGGTCCGCTGTTCAAGAAGTGGGGGTATTTCGCTGCGGCTGCGGGCGCATGTGATGCCGCCGACGAGACACCCCGGCGGTAACGTCGCGGCATCCGCAGCCCTCTCGATCAATCGGCGAAATCGGTGGCTTCTGAGGACCCCTTCCACGCTTCGAGATCCTTTGCGACGGCCTTGGCCTTGTTGGCCGCGAGTTCGTTGGCGATCTTGCCGGCAAACAGATGTAGCGGCGGCGATTCGACACTGACGGCCTGGATGATCAGCAGTGCCAGCTTGTCAGGGTCTCCGGCCTGGTGGCCGTGCAGCGTGCCGAGATGCAAGTCGAGCGAAGCCTTGGCCTCCGTGTACGCGTCGATCTGGCGCCTGGACACCGCCAGTGCACCGCTCGACAGGAAATTGGTGCGGACCGGACCGGGATAGACCACTGTCGCGCGAATACCAAATTCGGCGACTTCCGCGGCCAGCGACTCGGTCAGGCCTGCCAGCGCGAACTTGCTCGCGACGTAGCTGCCCCAGCCCGCGTATCCACCCTGATAGCCGACGATGGAGGCGATATTGATGATGTGCCCGCTGCGTTGGCCGCGAAGACGCGGCAGCGCATGGCGCAGCACGACCATCGGCGCAAAGAAGTTGACCTCGAAATTCTGGCGAAGCTCTTCGTCGGACAATGCCTCGACGGTTCCTTGCTGCGCGTAGCCTGCGTTGTTCACGACCACGTCGATGGCGCCGAACGTCTGCACGGCATTCTCGATGGCCCGCTGGACACTTTGGTCATTGGTCAGGTCCACCTCGAGCGGAAGGAAGCTGTCGGATGCTTGTCCGAACGTCGTCGTCAGCGATGCTGCGGTGCGCGACGTTGCGGCGACACGATGGCCTTGCTCAAGCAGATGCTTGACGAGTTTCTGGCCGACGCCTTTCGATGCGCCGGTGATAAACCAGGTACGGGATGCTGCGTTCATGATGAAGAGCCTTAATGGGCTGTGGGTTGAAGCTGGATCGGGCAACGTCTTCAGCGCACTCCGTGATCGGATTGCGTGATACGTGGCAGTGACTCAGAACGGGCTGGCGGTGGGCCGTACGACGATCTCGCTGACATCCACGTCGGCCGGCTGCTCCACGGCGTAGGCGATTGCGCGGGCGATGGCATCGGGCGTGATGGCGATGCGGCGGAACTCCTGCATGGCCGAACGTGCGGTGTCGTCGGAGATCGAGTCGGCCAGTTCGGACTCCACGACGCCCGGGCAGATGACCGTCACGCGGATCTTGTCCGTCTCCTGGCGCAGCCCGTCGGAAATGGCGCGCACGGCAAACTTGGTGGCGCAGTAGACGGCTGCGGTCGGCGACACGGAAAGGCCACCGATCGACGAGATATTGATGATCTGCCCCTGGCCTTGCTGCTCCATCGTTGGCAGGACGGCAGCGATGCCATGCAGTACGCCACGGATGTTCACGTCGATCATCCGGTTCCACTCGTTGACCTTCAGTGCGTTCAGCGGCGAGAGCGGCATCACGCCCGCATTGTTGATGAGCACGTCGATGCGGCCGAAGGCATCGAGTGCGAATCGCGCAAATGCGGCGACGTCATCCGCCGAGGTGACGTCGAGTGCGCGATAGCGGACGCTACCGCCAGCTGCCTGCAGCGATTCGGTCAGCTCGACGAGCCTGTCGGTGCGGCGTGCGCCGATCACTAGACGATGGCCTTGCGCGGCGAGCAATCGGGCGGCGCCCTCGCCAATGCCGCTGCTGGCGCCGGTGATCAGGATGACCTTCGATTCGTTGGATGGGATTGCCATCTTGCATACTCCTATTGTCGGTTCGGATTTGACGGCATTTGCCCGCGATTGCCAGCGGAACAAGCCTTGCCGGTTGCGGCCTGCAAGAAAGCGATACGTTTCGTTGGCCGGTGAATGAATGGTAGAGGCGACGCACTCCGAGGCGAATACACGGACCGATGCCGTTATTGCCTATTCCTATTGACTGCGGTGGTACGCGGGATGTTGGGGGCTAGAATGGCGACCATCGCGACACAAGGAGAGAGCGGTGTCGAACGTCCGCAATCCCGCTTCCACCCGGATGGTCCGTCTGCTTGAGAGACTGGCGCCCAACGAGGGTTACACCCAGTCGGCGCTCGACAGCGTGCGGCTGATGCGTTCCGATCGCCCGCTGGGGCGCACGCCTGTGCTGTACGAGCCGAGCATCGTGATTGTTTGTCAGGGGCGCAAGCTCGGATTCCTGGGCAACGAGGTGTATGTCTACGATGCGCAGCACTACCTCGTGCTGTCCGTGCCGCTACCGTTCTCGACGGAGACGCAGGCCTCGCCGGAGGAGCCCATGCTTGCGGTGTCCATCCGTCTGGACCTGATCGAACTTAGCGAGCTGATTACGCAGATCGGTGCCGACGGGCATCATCCCGAAGCGCCCCCGACCGGCATCGCATCCACGCGGCTGGAGGGAGACCTTGCCGGCGCCACGATACGGTTGCTGGAAGCATTGACGGCACCGCTCGATGCGCAGGTACTGGGGCCGGGCATCGTGCGAGAAATCTGCTATCGCGTGCTGACAGGGGAGCAAGGCGGGGCAATGCGTGCCGCGCTTGCGCATCACGGCCGGTTTGGACGTGTGGCGCGGGCACTCAAGCGGATTCACACCGACTACGCGACGCCACTCAACGTCGCTCGTCTTGCCGAGGAGGCCGGCATGAGCGTGCCGGCATTTCACGCCAACTTTCGCACGGTGACGCAGACGTCCCCGATCCAGTACATCAAGTCCACCCGCCTTCATCAGGCGCGCTTGCTGATGATCCGCGACGGCGTGACCGCCGCAGCCGCGGCGGGACGCGTCGGCTACGAAAGCGCGTCTCAGTTCAGCCGGGAGTTCAAGCGCCTGTTTGGCCGGACACCAGTCGAGGAAGTGCGCGACATGCGCGAGTCATTCACGCTCTCGCCGGCGGTCCGCTTTGGCACGTAGGTACGCTCTAGTCACGCTCTAGGCGGCCGGGAAAGCGGTCGGCGCGAGGTGGCTGCTGCTGGGGCGGCTCTGGAGGAGAGCCGCCCAGATAATCGGAGAGCAAGGCGCCGCAGGCAGATTCTTCCGTTTGCGTTCCGGCCCTACATGTCCCGGTGCGCAAAATGCCCGCGCTGTGCGTCGGCCATCAGGTCGACGAATTGCTCGATGCTCATGTGCACCAGTTCCTGGTGGTCGCCCGCTTCGAAGTAGACGTCCGGGTGTGTCAGCAGACTGTCGTCCAGCCAGGTCTGCGTGCCATATGCCATGCCGACCGGCGGGATCGCCCCGAGGTTGCAGTCCCTGAACACTTCGCGCACGCCGTTTTCATGCGCAAGCGTAAGCTTGCGGCCGGTCTGCTCGCGGAGCTCCGATAGTTTCAGGTGGTGCGTGGAAGGGATGACGGCTGTGAGATAGCCGCGGTTGTCTTCCAGCAGGACGGTCTTGGCCAGTCGGTCTCCGGGAACGTGCTCGGCCCGCGCAGCAGCCATGCTGCTGGGGCTGCCGGGGTGACGCACGGTGTCGAACCGACTTTGCTTGTTGCGCAAGCATCTTGCCAGCGTGGTAGCCATGGTCATGATTGCATCCTCCGACGCGCTCATCGCGACTGTTGTCCGAATGCAAACAACTATAGACGCCTCCCCAAGCGGCAGAGTCGGCCCAAATTCAATGGCGGCCATAGCTGGAATCAATGGAACGGGGCGGAATCGCGTTCTAGGATGGTATTGCAACTGTGATGTCCAAATCAGTCTGGAAAATCCGAACACTGTCCCCCAAGACCAGTCTCCACTGACGGCGACGAGCTACGGCGCGGTGTTACGTTGAGTTCAAGCGACCAAGGAGACACGCATGACGACTGAAGCGAAGTGCCCGTTTCTTCATCCCGCTGGCGCCGGCCGATCACTGAAGGAGTGGTGGCCAGAGCGGCTTAATCTGCATATCCTGCGCCAGAACTCCGCGCCGTCAGATCCAATGGGCAAGGAGTTCAACTACGCGAAGGAGTTCAGCAGCCTGGACCTGACGGCCGTGAAGAAGGATCTGGAGGCGCTGATGACCGACTCGCAGCCCTGGTGGCCGGCGGACTTCGGTCACTACGGCCCGTTGTTCGTCCGCATGGCATGGCATGCCGCAGGTACTTACCGCATCGGCGACGGGCGCGGTGGCGCGGGGGCAGGCCAGCAGCGCTTCGCACCCACCAATAGTTGGCCTGACAACGTCGGCCTCGACAAGGCGCGCAGGTTGATCTGGCCGATCAAGCAAAAGTACGGTCGAAAGCTCTCATGGGGCGACCTCATCGTCCTCACCGGCAACGTCGCACTGGAGTCGATGGGATTCAAGACCTTCGGGTTCGCCGGCGGGCGAGAGGACGTCTACGAGCCGGACGAATCCGTCTACTGGGGGAACGAAGACAAGTGGCTGGGCGACAAGCGTTACAGCGGCAACCGGAACCTCGAAAATCCACTTTCCGCAGTGCAAATGGGATTGATCTACGTGAATCCGGAAGGCCCGAATGGCAATCCGGACCCCCTTGCGGCAGCCGTGGATATTCGCGAGACGTTCCGCCGCATGGCGATGGACGACGAAGAGACCGTTGCGCTGATCGCGGGCGGCCACGCCTTCGGCAAGACGCATGGCGCTGGTCCGGCATCTCACGTGGGGCCCGAGCCTGAGGCTTGCGGCCTGGAGGAACAGGGCCTCGGCTGGCGCAGCAGCTTCGGCACGGGCAAGGGCGGAGACACCATCACCAGCGGGCTGGAAGTCATCTGGACCACCACACCGACGCGGTGGAGCAACGACTACTTCAAACACCTGTTCGAATATGAATGGGAGCTGACGAAGAGCCCGGCCGGCGCGAATCAGTGGAAGCCGAAGGGCGACGCGGGCGCCGGCACCGTGCCAGATCCTGCCGATCCGTCGAAGCGTCGTTCACCGTCCATGCTGACGACCGACCTATCACTGCGGCTCGACCCGGTCTACGAGAAGATCTCGCGGCGGTTCTACGAGCATCCGGAGCAACTGGCCGATGCATTTGCCCGTGCGTGGTTCAAGCTGACCCACCGCGACATGGGGCCGCGCGCACGTTATCTCGGCCCCGAAGTCCCGAAGGAAGAACTCCTCTGGCAGGACCCCATCCCGCCGGTCGATCATCCGCTGATCGATGCACAGGATGTTGCGGCGCTCAAGGCCAAGGTGCTGGCTTCGGGGCTGACCGTCCCGCAACTGGTATCGACAGCGTGGGCATCGGCCTCGACGTTCCGCGGATCGGACAAGCGTGGCGGCGCCAACGGCGCCCGCATCCGCCTTGCGCCGCAGAAGGACTGGGACGTCAACCAGCCTGCCGAACTGAAGAAGGTTCTGGCCACGCTGGAGGGCATCCAGGGAGAGTTCAACAAGGCACAGTCCGGCGGCAAGAAAGTCTCGCTGGCCGACCTGATCGTGCTGGCGGGGTGCGCGGGGGTCGAGCAAGCGGCGAAGAATGCCGGCCACAATGTCACGGTGCCGTTCTCGCCGGGACGCATGGACACCTCGCAGGAAAAGACCGACCTTGATGCCATGGTCGTGCTCGAACCGGTCGCGGACGGGTTCCGTAACTACCTGCAAGGCAAGTTCTCGATCCCGTCCGAGGCGCTGCTAGTCGACAAGGCGCAATTGCTGAAGCTGACGGTGCCGGAGATGACGGTGCTGGTGGGCGGCATGCGGGTGCTGGACGCCAACTTCGGCAAGTCTCAACACGGCGTCTTCACGAAGCGCCCCGGCACGCTGACCAACGACTTCTTCGTGAACCTCCTCGACATGGGCACGGAGTGGAAAGCCCTGTCGGAGGAAAAGGACGTGTTCGAAGGAAGCGACCGCAAGACAGGCGCGCCGAGATGGACCGGCACGCGAGTCGATCTGGTCTTTGGTTCGAACTCCGAGCTTCGGGCAGTTTCCGAGGTGTATGGCGGCTCGGATGCGCAGGAGAAGTTCGTCCAGGACTTTGTGGCAGCGTGGAACAAGGTGATGAACCTGGACCGCTTCGACCTCAAGTGACATCAGCGGCAAGGCCGCAGTAACGATGGGGCCGGTCGCAAGACCGGCTCCAGACTACGCTATATATGGCGCCAAAGTTCGTATCAGTCACGATGCGCTCAATGGCGACCTTCACGCGGAATCCTGTAAAGCTCACGCCTGGGTCCCGCCATTTCAGGCGATGACCTTCTGCTCCTCGGCAGGCTGCTCGCGCATGCGACGGGCTTCGTCGCGCAGGAACTGCTGGTAATCGTCCAGATCGCCGTCGAAGGGCTCGACACCGCCCTTGGTGACCAGCCAGAACTCGTCGCATACGGCGCGCAGCAGGGCCCGGTCGTGGCTGACCAGCATCACTGTGCCTTCGAATTCGTTGAGCGCCATGCCTAGCGCTTCGCGGGTGGACAGGTCGAGGTGGTTGGTAGGCTCGTCGAGCAACAGCAGGTTGGGGCGCTGCCACACGATCATGCACAACACGAGCCGCGCCTTTTCGCCGCCACTCATCGTGCTCACCGCCTGATGGACCATGTCGCCGCTGAAGTTGAAGGTGCCGAGGAAGGTGCGAAGCGATTGTTCGGTGCCACTCTGGCCGGGGGCGCGCATGTGCGGCGGCGTGTCCTTGGCAAGGCGGATCATGTGTTCCATCGGCGTGTCGAGCGGGCGCAGCACGTCGAGTTCCTGCTGTGCGAAGTAGCCGATATTCAGCCCCTTGCCTTCGCTGATTTCGCCGCCAATCGGCGCCAGCGCGTGCGCCACCGTCTTCACCAGCGTGGACTTACCCTGGCCGTTGGCACCAAGAATGCCGATGCGCTGCCCGGCCAGCACGGAACGGTTGATGCCCCGCACGATGACCGTGGGCGGCGTGCCCGGCAGTGCGCCGGTCGGCGCCGGGTAGCCGAAGCTCGCGTCCAGCATCGACAACAGCGGGTTCGGCACATTGAGCGGCTCCTTGAACTCGAAGTTGAACTCCGCGTCGGCAAGTACCGGTGCGATCTTCTCCATGCGTTCGAGCGCCTTGACCCGGCTCTGCGCCTGCTTTGCCTTCGAGGCCTTGGCCTTGAAGCGGTCGATGAATTTCTGCAGGTGGGCGATCTTGTCGGCCTGCTTGGCCATCGCAGCCTGCTGCAATACGAGCTGCTCGGCGCGCATGTCTTCGAACTTGCTGTAGTTGCCGCCATAACGCACGAGCTTGGCGTTGTCGACGTGCACCGTCACCTGCGTCACCGCGTCGAGGAATTCGCGGTCGTGGCTGATCACTACCAGGGTCCCTTGATAGCGCTTGAGCCAGGCTTCCAGCCAGACCAGCGCGTCGAGGTCGAGGTGATTGGTCGGTTCGTCGAGCAGCAGCAGGTCGGACGGGCACATGAGCGCGCGCGCCAGTTGCAGTCGCATGCGCCAGCCGCCGGAGAAGCTGTTGACCGGCTGGCCAAGCTGCGCTGCAGTGAATCCCAGGCCCAGGATCAGCGCCTGGGCACGTGCGGGGGCATCGTGTGCACCGGCGTCGTGCAGGGCCATGTAGGCGTGCGCCATGCGCATGCCGTCGTCGCTGGCCTCGGCGGCGGCTACTTCGGCCTGCGCGGCCAACAGCACGGTGTCACCCTCGACTACGAAGTCGGTCGCGCTCTGCGCGGTCTCCGGCATCTCCTGCGCGACCTGGCCCATCTTCCATGCAGCGGGAATCGAGAACTCGCCACTGTCTTCGTGCAGCGTGCCGTTGAGAAGGGCGAAGAAGGACGACTTGCCGGCACCATTGCGGCCGACAAGGCCAATCTTTTCGCCGGGGTTGAAGGTAACGGACGCGCGGTCGAGTACGACATTGACGCCGCGACGCAGCGTGACATTACGGATGGAAATCATAGGGCGCTACTTCGGAGGGGATTGGCATGATAGCCGACCGGACGTGCGGGGCTGTCTCTTTTCTGGCCGCACGCGTGAAAAGCCGCTTGCGCTTTGCGGCGCCCACCGGCCACAAGGCCGCAGTGGCCCCAACCCGCGGCCGATAGCTGCCATCGCCAGCAATAGCCGGCGTCGGAAGGGCTTCAAACGTATTAACATGGGAATGAGCAGGTGCTGCGGCTGCTCGCGCCGATGACGTCCACGTCACGATCCTCCGCGTGATGGGAGAAACACATGGCAACTTACGAGTTCAAGGACAAGGATCTCCAGTTCCTGGCTCAGGGCGCTGACTGCTGTTTTGCGTCTCCTGACACGGCTTTCGTTGAATGCGCAGACAGCCATCCGGCGTTCATGGTGACATGGCCGGAGGTCGGATCGCCGATGATGAGCCTTAAGGTGCAGATTCGGGCAAGCCAGTACGCCAGTTACCTGACGGACCCGTTCAGGGGACGAGAAGTCCTGCGCAAGGCAGTCGAAGATCGCCTTGCACTGATCCACACCGTGAAAAGCGGACTGCTCCTCGCTCCCGATATCTAGGAGCTTGTCGTTCTGACGGAATCGCTTACGTGCGGAGGCCGCGAGGCGAGCGGTCGACGTCGTCCGCCAATGCCCCAACAAAAAAGCACCTTCTACAGGTGCTTGGTGCTTCCAGCCATGGGGGGCGTCCGAACCGGGTCAGCAACTTATGATCCGGCTCGGACCTGCAGGCATATGTGGCCTGCACGATCACGCTTCAACCAGCAATCTATCCGGGAAACATGATCGATTCGCTGACCTACCTTCGCTTTACGAGAGCGTGTCTCAGTCAGCACTCTAATTTTAGGGCAGCCGGCGAATAGGTCAACCTGAATCCGGCTGTGCCGATTTCGTCGCGAGCGTGCCCGGACGATGCTCCACGATGCCGCAGAAGACTGATCACGCAGCGAGCGTGCCGTTGATACACGTGACCGACTGGCCACCGACGCGGATGACGCGATCCCCCTCGAAGTTCACGATCAACTTGCCCGCGCGGCCCACGACGGCGCCTTGCGTAGCCACATAAGTGGAACCAAACGTCGCGATCTGACCGGCGTCGCGAATGAACGCAGCCACGGAGCCGTTGCCGCTGCCGCACACTGGGTCTTCGTTCACGCCAACGCTGGGCGCAAACGCACGTACCTCGATGGCTGCCTCAGAGCCTGCGCCATAGGCTCCAAACACTACGATGCCGATGGACTGATTGCGCCTATCGAATTCGGCCATCCGGGCGAAGTCCGGTCGCAGGTCCAGGACGGCTTGTGCACTCGCGAGCTGCACAATCGTCCAGACCGGTCCCACATTGACGAACTTTGGCGTGTGCTCACGCAGCACGGGCGCGCCGAGGATGGATTCCATCTCATCGACCTGGGCGGGGACCATCGGCATCAGGCGGGGCTCGGGCAGGTTGAAGGCAATGACCGGGCTGGCGCCTTCACACATGGTGACGGTCAACTCGATCAGGCCGGCGCCGCACTCCTGGACCAGCTTGCCGTCCCTGGGCGTGATCTTGCGTGCTTCGATGAGAGCGTGGGCTGTACCCAGTGTCGGGTGACCTGCGAACGGCAGTTCGGATTGTGGCGTGAAGATGCGCACGCGGTAGTCTGCGCCGGCCTGCGTTGGCGGCAGCACGAAGGTCGTCTCGGAAAGATTCGTCCAGTTGGCTATGCGCTGCATCTCGTCCGAAGTCAAATCCTGGGCTTCCAGCACGACGGCTACGGGGTTGCCGCGGTAGGGGGTGCTGGTGAAAACGTCAACCTGCTTGAAGGGAACAGTGGACATGGGTCTGCTTTCCAGAAAATGGGGTCCGAGTGTGATGCCCAGTGACTCGCGCAAACGTCGACGGCAATACCGGCCCAGATGCCTGCGGTCCGCGCTCCGCCAACAATGCTGAAATATTAGGATTGGTGGGACAATGAGTACAGGTACAGCAATATGTCATTTCAATGGTGACAGTTCACGATGAAAAGAAGGCAAGTGCCATCAAGCGGGACCGCAGGGAGCCTGTATGAAGCACTGGCAGACGAATTAACTGCCGCAATCCGGTCCGGACGCCTGCCCGCTGGCTCCAGCTTGCCCTCTCTGCGCGAATGCGCCGCGCAGCGCAAGCTCAGCCTCAACACGGTGAACGCGGCCTATCGGCTGCTGGAGGATCGTGGGCTGATCGCTGCCCGACCTCAGTCGGGCTTCTACGTGCGTAGCGAGCTGGCGGAGCCAGAATTCGCATTCCGCCGAATCGCCAAGGACGTCATGAGCCCCGCGCAGGTGGATCTCATGACCTCCGTACTACAGGCCCAGCAGCAGCCTGGCCACATGGATCTGGCATTCGCCGGCCCGCGCGGCAAGAGGTTCTATCCGGGCGAGCGCTTGGCGCGCATCACCAGCTCTGTCCTGCGCAGACATGGCGAGATTGTCGCCACCTACGCGCTGCCGCCTGGCTCGCTGCTGTTGCGCGAACAGATCGCCCTGCGCAGCTCGCGGCTGGGCATGGATCTCACGGCGGACTGCATCGTGTTGACACATGGCGCGATGGAGGCGCTCCAGCTTGCGCTGCGTGCGGTCACGCAGGCGGGCGACTACGTCGGCATCGAAGCGCCGTCGTACTTCAACATCTACCCGTTGCTCGCGGCGCTGGGCCTCAAGGCCATCGAGATCCCGACACATCCGCAGCACGGCCTGGATGTTGATTCCGTCGAACACCTGCTTTTGCAAAAGCGCGTGGCTGCCGTAGTCGCCATGCCGACAGTGCATAACCCGCTCGGGTGCTCCATGCCAGTGGAAGCAAAGCAGCGGCTCGCCCAGCTCCTGCACCAGCATCGGACACCACTGATCGAGGACATGGTGTACGCCGAGCTTCAGTTCAGGGAGCCGCTGGAGCCCACCATCAAGTCCTTCGATCGCATGGGTTGGGTGTTGGCCTGCGGCGGATTCTCGAAAACGCTTGCTCCCGATTACCGCATCGGATGGATCGTGGGCGGCCGTTACCAGGAGGCCGTGCAACGCCTGAAGTTTGCGTCCAGCGCTTCAGAATCCATGCTTCTGACCGAAGCAGTGGGCCAGTTTCTCAAAAGCGGCGGTTATGAACATCACTTGCGTACGCTCCGGAGGCTGTACGCCTCGCAGGTGGCCACGGTGCGCGGATGGATCGCGCAGGCGTTTCCCGAGGGCACCCGCGCCACGCAACCCACCGGAGGCTTCGTGCTTTGGGTCGAGCTTCCGCCGCAGGTCGACAGCCTGAAACTGTTCCATGCAGCCCTGGCGAGGGGCATCGTGATCATGCCCGGCCAAGTCTATTCCAAGGGCCCGCGATATCGCCACTTTCTGCGCCTGTCCTGCTGCCAGGACATCGACGACAGGTTCGCCGCAGCCATACGCACCCTTGGGCAGCTAGCCGCCGAACTGCTGGCGGGTGAAGTATGTGAGCACGGCAACCACTAGCGTGAGAGTTTTGACCGTCCAGGAGAGGCCCACGGCGACGACCATTTGAAGAGGTCCAGACTTGATCTCCCTTCTTAAGAAAGGAGATCCGGCTTCAGATTCGCGGGGTTAGCCAGAAGGCACTGGTCGTCTGGCTTCCCGGCGTGGATCAGAACTTGTGCCGGATTCCCGCTACTGCAGTGACCTGCGATTTGGTGGATGACGGCGAGAGCGTATAGATCTGCGCGAAGGTGGCGTCGCCGGCCGCCCTTTGATAGATGCCGACCAGGAACAGGTCGGTACGCTTGGAAAGGAAGTAGTCGGCGCCCAGGTTGACCTGGTGCCATTTCGGCTGGTTGCCGCCGGGCTGGTACTCGCCCCATGTATAGATATAGGCGGCACCGAGCATCAGATTGGGCGTGATGTAGTCGGTCACGGAGATCTCGCCGTTGTTGACCGTCAGCCTGGTGTTGTCGAGATAGTCGAAACGCACGTTCGTGTACAGCACCGATACGCCTATCTTGTCGAACTGATAGGCGCCGCCGGTGCCGAAGATGCGCTGATGTTCCACCTTGGCGCCGCTTGCCAGGCTGGTGACGAAGGGGGAAGAGAAGCCATAGTCGCCAACCACCGCGCCGGACTGGTTGCCCGCGTTATTGGGCGTATTCAGTTCCTCATAGGCCATGCCCAGCGACAGATCATTGCGCTTGTAGGAAACCCCGAAGCTGTACGCGTTGTTGGAGCGGAAGTCGCCAGGCTTCTCGCCGAGACTCATCATGCCGGCGAATTGCAGGCCGCCGTACGAAGGGCTCTTGTAAGCGATCGTGTTGTTGACGCGGAAGGTGTTGAAGACGTTGTCGCTATCGCCGATGTGCGTGCCGAAAGCGGCGAACTGCGTGGCCGATTCATAGGGCCACAATGTCGCCGCGGGCAGGTCATATTGCCGGCCCAGACTGATGGTGCCAAGGACCGGCGACGACATGCCGACGAATGCCTGCCGGCCGAACAGGCGGCCGCCTTGCGACAACGTGCCGGTGTCAATGGCAAAGCCGCCTTCCAGCGTAAAGAAGGCGGTGTTCCCTCCCCCCAAGTCTTCCGTTCCCCGCAGGCCCCAGCGCGGCGTCTGCATCGGGCCGTTCGCCAGTTGCACCTGGGAATGGCCGTTCTGGTTATTGGCGTACACGATGCCGGTCGAAATCAGGCCATACAAATTCACCCCGCTTTCTGCATGAGACGCTTGGCAGGCCAGCAGCGTGGCGGCGGCAGCTATGACACATCGCTTCATTGTGACTTTCCTGTCGAGTGATGGATAAGTGCTTTCCTCCCCGCGTGCACGCAAGTGCACAGGGATTCGGGGATGACTGGGGCTAACCGGAAGAGAGGTCGGGAAACGCGCGCGCTATGGGCGGACCGGAGTCGTGCCGCGAGCGAGCCGGAGTGCAATGCCCGGCGCAGCAGGACGGACGGCGGGCGCCTTATGTGATGTGGCGGCCAGCCGGCAGGACGCTTGGTTCATGTCTGTCTCCTCTTGAATCTCTTTATTGGTGAGATCTGCAGCCATTGTCGAGGCACGGAAACTGGCGCGGGAAGCACAGATTTTGGCTACCGCCGAGCGAAATATTCGCGCGCGGGAAGGGATTGTGCGCGGCTCGATGCATCAGGACGGCGTCACGATGGCGATCTAATTTTGGCATCGGGTACGATCTAAAATCGGTTCTTGTTAGAGCACCCCTGTCAACTCAAAATACAGCCAACACGAGATTTGGCCGGCTTAGCCAGGCCAGCGGAACGACATAGAAACCAAAGGAGACGCAGATGTCAGGATTAGAGAATCCGGGGCGCCGCCGCGTGCTGCAAACGTCATTCGTGGCGGGCGGGCTGGCGGCCTCGGGTGCATTGCTGTCCGTACGCACCCTTGCCGCCGAACGTGCGGTGGTCAATATGCAACTGGGCTGGGTGCCCGGCGGCAATCAGGTGGGCGAGGTCGTGGCAAAGCGGCTCGGCTACTACGAACAGGAAGGCATCGATTTCAAGATCCAGCCCGGCGGCCCCAATATCGATGGGGTGGCCATCGTGGCCTCGGGCCGCGGTGAAGTCGGGCAGATTTCTTCCAGCCCCTCGGTGATGCTGGCGGTATCGGAAGGCTTGCCGGTCAAGTGTTTCGCGGTCGGCCTGCAGCAGCATCCCTATGCATTCTTCTCTCTCAAGAAGGCGCCGATCCGCTCCCCGCAGGACATGATCGGCAAGCGGATCGGCATTCAGGCCACCGGCCTGGTGCTGCTGAAGGCCCTGCTAGCCAAGCACAAGATCACCGAGAGCCAGGTCAACATCGTGCCGATCGGCGCTGACATGTTGCCGCTGCTGAGCGGCCGGGTCGATGCGGTGACCGGCTGGCAGACCAATGTTTCGGCGCTCAAGGCGCTGGGCGCGGACCGCGTCGATCTGAGCCTCTGGGACTCGGGCGTGCGCCTCTATGCGCTGCCCTACTACGCGCACACCAACACACTGCGCAACCATCCAGAGGTGTTGCAGCGCTTCCTGCGCGCGACCGCGCGGGGCTGGCTCTACGCCAACATGAACCGGGACCAGGCAGTCGACCTGCTGCTCAAGGACTACCCGAGCCTGAACCGTGCGGATGAACGCGCCGCGATCGACGCCTTGATGGGCTATGCCTTCAACAAGGAGAGCGGCACGCAAGGCTGGGGCGCGATGGACCCGGCCATTTGGCAGGAGCAGATCTCGCTGTACGCGCAGCTCGGCCAGTTCCGCGCGCGCGCCCCCAAGCTGGAGGACGTCATGACGCTCGACATTCTGCAGGCCACCAAGTCCTCCCGACTGACGGCGTAAACCATGCTAACCACTCAAACCAATCCCTCGCGCGTGCCGCTGTCGATCAGTTGCCGCGATATCAACGTCCGCTTTTTCACCGACCGCCGCAGCACGACCGCCATCTCGGGCCTGAGCCTTGATGTCGCCAGCGGGGAGTTCCTCACGCTGCTTGGCCCTTCGGGCTGCGGCAAGTCCACCTTCCTGCGCGTAGTGGCCGATCTGGTCAAGCCAAGCCGTGGCGAGATCCGCGTGCTCGACGCGGCGCCGCAGGTGGCGCGGGCGCGGCGCGACATCGGCTTCGTATTCCAGGACGCCGCACTGCTGCCATGGCGCACCGCGCTGGAGAACGTCGCGCTGCCGCTCGAGGTTGCCAACGGCCGTGCGCGCGCCGGACGCGCGACACCACGCGAGCTGCTGGAACTGGTCGGCCTGAAGGGGCGCGAGGATGCCTTCCCGCACGAAATGTCCGGTGGCATGCGCCAGCGCGTGGCGATTGCCCGGGCGCTGGTCAGCGATCCGAAAGTGCTGCTGATGGACGAGCCGTTCGGCGCGCTCGACGAGATCACGCGCGACCGGCTCAACGAGGAACTGCGCCGGGTCTGGCGGGAAATGGGGCTGACCATCCTGTTCGTGACCCACAGCATCTACGAGGCCGCGTTTCTCGGCCAGCGCGTGTTGCTGCTGGCGGCCAATCCGGGCCGGGTCAAGGAGATCGTGCCGGTCACCCTGCCCGAGGACCGCACCCTCGACATCCGCGAGACGCCTGAATTCGTACAACTTAGCGCGCATCTGCGGCGCGTGCTGGAGACCTGCTGATGAGTACATCGGAAATCAAGCTTGACCTGCCGGGCGTAGCGCCGGACGCCGAAGCCGACGCCTATTTCGCCAGCCGCCGCCGCCGTATCTGGCGCGCGCGTGCGATGCCGGCGCTCGGCATTGCCGGGCTGCTGTTCGCCTGGTGGGCGGTGGTGGTGGGCTTCGACATCAAGCCGTTCATCGCGCCATCTCCCGGCCTGGTGCTGCAGACCTTGTTCGACAAGCGCGACGTGTTGCTGCAGAACCTGATTCCTACCGCCGTCGAAGCGACCGGCGGCTTCCTGCTGGGCAACCTGCTTGCCATCCTGCTGGCAACGGTCTTTGTCCACAACAAGACGCTGCAGGAGATCTTCTACCCGGTCGCGGTCATGATCAATTCCATCCCGGTGGTGGCCAAGGCGCCGATCCTGGTGCTGATCATGGGCAACGGCATCGAGCCGAAGATCACCATCGCCGCCATCGTGTGCTTCTTCCCCACACTGGTGAACATGGTGCGCGGGCTGGAGGCCGTGAATCCGCAGTCGCTGGAGTTGATGCAGGTGCTGTCCGCCAGCAAGCGCGAGATTTTCTTCAAGCTGCGCCTGTTCAACTCGCTTCCCTATCTGTTCTCCGCACTACGCATCGCCGCGTCGATGTCGGTGATCGGCGCGGTGGTCGGTGAATGGATCGGCGCCACCGAAGGCATCGGCGCCATGATCATCCAGGCCACCTACGCGTTCGACTCGGCCCTGCTGTACGCGGCAATCGTCATGTGCGCGGTGATGTCCGGGACCTTCTTCCTGGTGATCGCGACGATCGAGCGCTGGCTCATCAAGTGGCAACCCGAGAACGCCCATTGAGCACGGCACCACAACAACAATTTCGAGGATAGCAATGACCAAGATCAGTGACTGGATTCGCCAGCCGGTTCAAGACGTGCGCGTCGCAGCCAAGGCCAACGTGGTGGTGGTGGGCGGCGGCCCGGCGGGCCTGTCGGCCGCGCTGGCGGCCGCGCGCAACGGTGCCGAGACCATCCTGCTCGAGCGCTACAACCACCTGGGCGGCCTGGCTTCGGGTGGCATGGTGCTGGTGCTGGACGATATGTGGGACAGCCACCTGCAGGAAATCTCGGTGCGCGGCAACTGCCTGACGATGATCGAACGCATGGCCGGGCTGGGCCTGGCAAGGTTCCCGCGCGCCAATGAGTGGGGCGAGGATCCCGCCGCATACCGGCGCTGGGGCCGCTGGGGCACCTTCGACTTCCATAGCCAGAAGACGCCGCATCCGGTCTGCTTCGCCGCGGCCTTCGATCCGGACGCCTACAAGCGCGTTGCGCTCGACATGGTGCAGCAAGCCGGCGTCCAGCTGCGGCTGCACTCCTGGTTCTCCCAGACCCTCGTCGAAGACGGACAGGTCAAGGGTGTGATCTGCGAAACCAAGAGCGGGCGCGAAGCCATCCTGGCCGACGTGGTGATCGATGCCACCGGCGATCTCGACGTGGCCGCCTCGGCCGGTGCGCCGCACGTCGGCGGCAGCTATATCACCACCACGGTGTTCCGCCTTGGCGGGGTCGATACCGAAGCCGCCGAGCGCTTCGAGCAGGAAGAGCCGGAGGCCTACGCGCAGCTTGACCGTCAGATCAAGCGCATTCTCGGCGGGTCCTGGGGCCTGTGGTGGCTCAAGACGCCGCTTCCCGGGGTGGTGTGGTGCAACTGCCCCCACATGGCCGGCATCGACGGCCTCAAGGCGGAAGACCTCACCCGCGCCGAGATCCAGGGGCGCCAGCACATTCACGCCGTGGTCGAGTTCGTGCGCGACAAGCTGCCTGGCTTCGAGCAATGTTTCGTGATCGACGTCGCGCCGCAGACGGGCGTGCGCCAGACCCGCCTGCTTGAGGGCGAGTACGTGATGAGCAAGGAGGACGTGGCGCAGCGCGTGCGCTTCGACGACAGCATCGCGCGCGGCCGCGACTACTACATGCCGTACCGTGTGCTGCTGCCCAAACAGGTCGACAACCTGCTGGTGGCCGGCCGCCACTACTCGGCCACCTCGCAGGCGCAGAAGATCTCGCGCGAGATCCCGCCGTGCATGGCGATGGGCGAAGCGGCCGGTGTCGCCGCGGCGCTGGCGCTCAATGCCGGAGTGTCGGTGCGCAATGTCGACGTCGGCAGCGTCCAGAAGGCCCTGCGTGCGCAGGGTGCCGATCCGGGCAACCAGGCGGGCCGCAATGCCGACATTCCGGCACTGGCCGCCTATATCCCGCAGGCACAGGCAGCATGAACGACATGGAGACAGGGAATATGCAGCAAGACATGCCGCTGACGGGTATCCGGGTGATCGATTTCACCCAGGTCATGATGGGCCCCGTGTGCACGCAAACGCTGGCCGACTACGGCGCCGATGTGATCAAGATCGAGCGCAAGGGGGCAGGCGATCTGAGCCGCTCGACCTTCGAGCCGGTGGCGGGCACCGATAACCCGATTTTCTGCAGCCTGAACCGCAACAAGCGCAGCATCGCGCTTGACCTGCGCGATCCGGCCGCGATGGCGCACGTGAAAACGCTGATCGCCGGCGCGGACGTGGTCGTCAACAATTTCCGGGCTGGCGTGATGGAGCGCATGGGCCTGGGTTACGAGGCATGCCGCGAGCTGAACCCGCGCATCATCTACGCCGTTGGCACCGGCTTTGGCGAGAGCGGGCCTTACGCCCACAAGGGCGGGCAGGATGTGCTGGCGCAAGCCGTCAGCGGCGTCATGGCGCGCCGCGCTGACGAATCGGTGCCGGTTTCGGTCTACCCGACGGCGCTGGCCGACTACTCGGCCGGCATGCACATGGTGCAAGGCGTGCTGCTGGCCCTGCTGCACCGCGCCCGTACCGGCGAGGGGCAGAAGATCAGCGTGTCGCTGTACAACTCCATGCTGGCTATGCAGATGCAGGAGGCGGCCATGATCATGATGGAGGATTCGGAGGTCAACTGGGCCGCCATGCCACTGTCCGGCGTGTTCCACACCCAGACCGGGCCACTGGTGATGGTCGGCGCATTCAAGGAGAATCCGCTGCGCGATATCTGTACCGCGCTCGAACTCGAAGACCTGTCGGCCGATCCGCGCTACTGCGACCTCAACCAGCAGTTCCGCAACAAGGCTGCGCTGCAGACCATGCTGCGCGAACGCTTTGCCGCCAACACGCGCGAGCACTGGCTGGCGCGCCTGGAAGCGCAGGACATCCTGTGCGCACCGGTGCGCGACCTGCGCGAGGCGCTGGTGGACCCGCAGACCCTGCACAACCAGATCCTGCTGGAAGGGCAGGGCGAAGGCCGGCCCGTCAAGTTCGTCGGCAGCCCGATCAGCATGTCGCGCGCGCGCGTCAGCCTGCGCCGGGCGCCGCCGCGCCTGGGCCAGCACAACGAAGAGGTGCTGGGTGAACTCGCCCAGGCAACCACCTGCGCAAAGGCGGAGGCAGCATGAGCGTCCATCTGCAAGTCGAGAATTTCGTCGCCACGGTGACGCTGTCGCGCCCCGATGTGCTCAATGCGATCGACCTCGCCACCGAGGCCGAACTGCAGCGCATCTGGACCGAGCTGGAAGGCCGCCGCGATGTGCGCGTGGTGGTGCTGACCGGAGCGGGCGAGCGCGCCTTCTGCGTCGGCGCCGACCTGAAGAATCCTTCCACCACCGGCCTGGAGTACTGGGGCGCGGCGCGTCCCGGCGGCTTCGGCGGAATCGCCCTGCGCGAGTCGCTGAACGTGCCGGTCATCGCCCGCGTGAACGGCTTTGCCCTCGGCGGTGGCTTCGAGATGGTACTGGGCTGCGATATCGTGGTGGCCTGCGAGGAAGCCAGCTTCGGCCTGCCGGAAGCCCTGGTCGGGCGCATGCCGCTCGACGGCGGCATGACCTTGTTGCAGCGCCAGATCCCCTTCCGCAAGGCGATGGCGCTGCTGCTCACGGGACAGCGCATGCCGGCACGGGAAGCCGCCGAGATCGGCCTGGTCAACGAAGTCGTGCCGCGTGCAGAACTGGATGCGGCGGTGCAGCGTTGGATCGACGCGCTGCTGGCGTGCGCGCCGCTGTCGCAGCAGGCAATCAAGCAGGTGGTGCGGCGCACTTCGACGCTGTCGCCCGTGGATGCTCAGGCGCAGCGCCTGCCGGCGCTGGTGGCCGCGCTGCAGTCCGAGGACGCGCACGAAGGCGTGCTGGCCTTCCAGCAAAAGCGCAAGCCACAGTGGCGGGGTTGCTGATGGCCTACGTCATTGCCTCGGGATGCATCGACGTCAAGGATGGCGCCTGCGTAAAATGCTGTCCTGTTGATTGCATCTATGAAGGCGGGCGCACGCTCTATATCCACCCGGATGAATGCATCGGTTGCGGGGTGTGCGTGTCGGTGTGCCCGACCGAAGCAATCTACGAGGATGTGGAACTGCCGTCGGCCGAAGCGGTATTTGCCGACGTCAACCGCGACTTCTTCGCCAGCGGGGTGAGCGGCATCGGCTCGCCCGGCGGTGCCGACTATGTCGGGCCGCTTGCCTGCGACCATCCGCTGGTGGCCGCGTATCCGGCCAGGGACGGGCGCTAGGCCCGGCGAGCCGGCATCGCGATTCGAGAGAACAGGTCATGCACGCCAGCATTCTGAAGTACTTCGTCGAGGTCGCACGCTGCGGGTCGATCCGCAAGGCAGCGCAGAATCTCTATGTCGCATCGAGCGCAGTCAACCGGCAGATCCTCAAGCTCGAAGCCGAAATGGGGACCGACCTGTTCGACCGCCTGCCCAACGGCATCCGCCTGAATGCCGCCGGGGAACGGATGCTGCAGCATATCCGCGCGACGCTGAACGACTTCCACCTGATGCGTAGCGAACTCGACGAACTCAAGGACGAGCGCAAGGGCCACGTGTCGGTGGTGGCGATGGATTCGCTGTTTGTTGATTTCCTGCCTGCCGCCGTGGAGGACTTTACCGAGCTCTACCCCGCGGTGACATATGCCGTCGCGGCGGTCACGCCGTGGGACGTGGCGCCCAAGGTGCTGGGCGGCGAATACGATGTCGGCGTCACCTTCGTCGCCAAGCTGCCCGCGGGGCTGGACGTGGTGGCGCAGGTAGCGCTGCCGCCTGGCGTAGTGATGGCGTCCTCGCACCCGCTGACCAAGCTGGAGCGCCTGAGCTTTGCCGATTGCCGCAACCATGCGTTTCTGCGCCTCGAGGGACGCTCGCCGATACAAGGCGTGGTGTCGCCCAGGTTTGCCGAGTTCTGGGATATTCAGACGCCTAGCGTGACCTGTAATTCGACGACCCTGCTCAAGCGGCTCGTGGCCTCGGGGCGCGGCATCTCGTTCTTCTCGAAGCTGGCCTTCCTCGATGAAATCGCGAACGGCGAAGTGGTCTGGCGACCGTTCGACGAACCCAATATCAACTCGCTGACAGTTGGCATCATCACGCCGAACCAGCGCGTGCTGTCCAAAGTCACTCATGAATTCGTCAGAGGCATCGTGCACCGCCTGAAGCAGGTGGAGCTGTCCTTGCTCGATACCTGACCGCCCGAAGTCAATCCAGCCCGATAGCTGTCATCACTTCTCCCGCGCGGGCGGGAGAACGATGGCTGTCGTCCGATCTATCCATCTGAAACAGTGAAGGTCTTCGAATGAAGCACAACTATATCGCCGGCCAATGGCTGGAGGGCATCGCCAGCGTCGCCAATATCAACCCGTCCGACACTGCCGACGTGATCGACTACTATGCCCACGCCGACGCCGCCCAGGCGGGTGAGGCCATCGCGGCTGCCCACGCGGCCGCGCCGCTGTGGGCGCGCAGCACGCCGCAGCAACGCGCCGACGCGCTCGACAAGATTGGCAGCGAGATCCTGGCGCGCCGCGAAGAGCTCGGCGGGTTGCTGTCGCGCGAGGAAGGCAAGACCTTGCCGGAGGGGATCGGCGAGGTCACGCGAGCCGGCAACATCTTCAAGTTCTTTGCTGGCGAAGCGCTGCGCCAGCGTGGTGACAAGCTGGCGTCGGTACGCCCCGGGGTGGAGATCGAGGTCACGCGCGAGCCGGTGGGCACGGTTGGGATCATCGCGCCATGGAACTTCCCGATGGCCATCCCGGCCTGGAAGATTGCCCCCGCGCTGGCATTTGGCAACGCAGTGGTGTTCAAGCCCGCTGAACTGGTGCCGGGCTGCGCCTGGGCGCTGGCGGAGATCATCAGCCGTGCGGGGTTGCCCGCGGGCGCATTCAATCTCGTGATGGGCCGCGGCTCGCAAGTCGGCCAGGCGATGCTTGACGACCGGCGCATCGACGCGATTTCGTTCACCGGCTCGGTCGCCACCGGCACCCGCGTAGCGCAGGCCGCCGCGCAGCGGCTGGCCAAGGTCCAGCTCGAGATGGGCGGCAAGAACCCGATGGTGGTGCTCGATGACGCCGACCTGGAACTGGCGGTCGAATGCGCGGTGCAGAGCGCGTTCTTCTCCACCGGCCAGCGTTGTACGGCATCGAGCCGGCTCATCGTGGAGCAAGGCATTTACGCGCGCTTCATCAAGCGCATGCGGGAGCGTACGGCGGAGCTCAGGATCGATCATGCGCTCACCGCCGGCACCGATATCGGCCCCGTGGCCAGCGCCGACCAACTCGAGCAGGACCTGCGCTACCTCGCCATCGGGCAGCAGGAAGGCGCCCGCCTGGTGTGCGGCGGCGAAGCGGTGACGCGCGCCACCCCTGGCTACTATCTGACGCCGGCCATCTTTGCCGATTGCAGCAACGAGATGCGCATCTGCCGCGAGGAAATCTTCGGACCGGTCGTTGCCGTGATCCCGGCCAGAGACTATGAGCATGCGCTCGAGCTTGCCAACGACACCGAGTTCGGCCTTGCCACTGGCATCTGTTCCAACTCGCTCAAGCATGTGCAGCACTTCAAGCGGCATGCGCAGGCCGGCATGGTGATGGTCAATGTGCCCACTGCGGGCGTCGACTACCACGTGCCATTTGGTGGTCGCAAGGGCTCCAGCCTGGGTTCACGCGAGCAAGGCAGCTACGCGGCCGAGTTCTACACGACGGTGAAAACGGCTTACGTGGGTTGTTGAACCACGCCACGCTGGCGCGCCGTCGACGGCAGAATCGCGAAGACCAGCGGCTCGGCTGACGCATCGGTGACTCTGTGCGTGCTGACCAAGTCACTTCCGGTGTGTTGGTTGTTGTGAACGCTCCGGCGGCGCGCGAACGGGAATCCGGTGTCCGCCCTGGCGCGGCAAGCGGGCGTCGAGCCTGAAAATGCCGTGCAGATCAGACTGAAACGGCGCGCAGTTGCACTTTGCTGGCGGTCCTCTACGCTGCTTGCATGCCCGGACCGCCCTCACGCGCCTCCCGGGCAAGTACGTAAGAAGAATGCAACGTAGCGGGAGCGCCTGCGACGAGACTGACGCCGCGATGTCCGCCTGGGCGACGCGTTGCGAACAGCGGCGGACCTTGGTGACGATGTCAGTCTTCATCTCCTATTCGCGTCGAAACACCGACTTCGTCCGTCGCCTGCACGAGGGCATGGTCGCGCACGGCCGCGAAACCTGGGTTGACTGGGAGGGGATCCCGCCGACGGCCGACTGGATGAACGAAATCCACGCGGCGATCGACGCGGCCGAGGCCGTCGCGTTCGTGTTGAGTCCGGATTCCATCAAGAGCGCGGTCTGCCTTCAGGAGCTTGAGCACGCCCTTGCCCAGAACAAGCGGTTGATCCCGCTCGTCTGCCAGGAGGTCAATCCGGGCGAAACGCCACCGGCGCTGGCCCGGCTGAACTGGGTGTTCTTCACTGGTGACGATTTCGACAAGGCCTTGCAGACGCTGCTGTCCGCAGTCGATACCGATCTGGACTGGGTAAAGGCACACACACGACTGCTGGTACGCGCGGCCGAGTGGGATCGAAAGGCGCGCGAACCCAGTCTTGCATTGCGGGGCGCTGACCTGAAGGCCGCCGAGCAATGGCTCACCGAAGGTCCGACGAAGTCTCCACCGCCCACCGAGCTACAGACGCGGTACGTCATCGAGAGTCGCCGCCTGGCGGTCAGGCGTCGAACGTTCCTGCTCTCTGGTGTCGGCGTGGCCTTGATCGTTTCGGCCGTGCTGGGCACCCTGTTCCTGCTTCAGCGCAAGGAATCAGGCCGTCAGGAGGCGGTCGCCGTTTCACGCCGCCTGGCTGCGGTCGCCGAACGCGTACAGGACGCCCCCCTCGAGTATTCAGACGATGCAAGTCGCTTGCACCTCGGTGTGCAGTTGGCCGCGGAGGCGTTGCGACGTGTCGACGCCGTGGGTGAACGGTCAGTCGAAGCCGACCGGGTGCTCCGAGCTGCGGTGGCGCGTCTGCCCCAGCGCATTGCGCAGCTTGGAGGCGACGATGCCTTGCGTATCGACGCCCTCGCATTCCTTGGCGGAGCCGAGCTCGTCGCCGCCAGCAAAGCGATGTCGGCCAGCGTTATCTGGCGCCTGGACGACTCGAAACCCGTTGGGGGAGGGAAGGACACGGGCAAGGCCAACGCCAACGCCGTCGTGCTCAGTCCTGACGGCGGCACGCTGGCAACGATCGAGCCGAAGCATCCCGAAGGTCCGGTCGCCGTGCGTGAGGCCCGCAGCCACGCGCTCAAGGTGCGCATCAGGGAATCGACGGACGCCGTGGACGTTGCGCTTGCGCCTGGCGCTACGTATGCGCTCGTGACGCAGGTAAAGTGGCTTCCCGACAAGAACAGCTACGAGCCGCCCGTGTCGACACTCTGGCAATTGCCGCCTGATGGGCACGATGCGCGGGAGATCGTGAAGCTGCCGCCGATTTTCGGCCCGGTGTTCAGTCCCGATGGTGCCTACCTCGCAGCCCTCGGCAAGGACTACGAACCCCTGATCTGGTCGGTCGAGCGACTGAGCAAGGGCGACCCGTTACCCTTGCGTTCCCTGGCGGCCGATGCGCCGCTGGCAGGCCGGTCGTTCTTTAGCCCCGATGGCCGGTATCTGGCGATCTCCTACGGCGAGAACCCGAACCGTATCGGCGTCTGGGCCGTTTCCGATTGGTCGAGGGTCTACGACCTCCCCGCGCCGGAGGCGTCCCACCTGATCGCCGTCGCGCCCGGTGGTCGCTATGTGGCCCTGGCCGCGGAGCATGGCAGCGCGTCCCTGGTGCGCGTGTTTGACAGCGAGCATCAGTGCGAGGTCACGCAGGCGCTCGCCGGCACGACCGCCCCCGTGGTTGCGTTCGCCGCCGCTGGACGCAGAATGGCCCTCGGCGCCGCCAATCGTATCGACATCTTAGAGTTCCCGTCGGGCTGTGGCGATGAAAGGCAATTCGACTCACTCACCGGTGCGGTCGAGGTCGCTTTCTCGGCCGACGAAAGACAACTGCACGTCGTCGCGCGTTCGGGCGAAGGGCTTGCGCTGCAGCGCGTGGAGGTGTCCGGCGCACGAGTCCTGTCCACCACGCCGCTAGGATCGGCCGTCGTCCTGCAATTCAGCGGGGATGGCAGCGCGCTGGCGCTCGCGTCCGACAATCGGGTTCGGCTCGTCGATGTCGCGACCGGCCGCGAGCGCGCCAGCGTCACCTCGACCGACGTCGTGGCAGCGCTCGCCCTGAGCGCGGATGCGGGCTACCTGGCCGCGGCTACCCGGGGCAAGGTACTCCAGGTCTGGAGCGGGGCGTCCCTGCATGAGCTGCCGTCGGCGCCGCTACCCGAACCGCTCGATGCAAGCGCCGGTTCGCTTGCCATCGATCCACGGCGCGTCGTCGCCATTACACGGAGCGAGGCGAGGCGAATTGGGGAACCGCTCAACCTGGAGTCGTGGACGTTGCCGGCGATGGCGCATGCCGCGACGCCAGTCGGGCAGGATCGAGGCGGCTTTGCTGCGAACGTCTGTGGTCTGAGCAAAGGCGGCGGTCGCGTCGCCATCAATGCGGGCGTATCGGGGATCCGGGTGCGCGAAACGGCGTCAGGACAAGACATCGTGATTCTGGACGATCCTGGCAAGAACCGGCGCTGCGCGTTCAGCGCGGACGAACGCTACCTTGCGGTGGAGACCGAAGGATTCATACGGATCTGGGATGTGGGCGGCCAGATCGAAGTCGCACAGCTCAGGGCGTCCGCAGGCGTGCGCTCCTTCGCTTTCAGTCCCGGTGGGCGATACCTGGTTGCCGTGCTTGAGAATGGGAACCTGGGGCGATGGCTGCTTCGGCCTCGGGATCTGATCGAGGACGCCTGTGCGCGGCTGCCGGAAAAAATGTCGCAGGATAACTGGGAGCGATATGTCGGGAGCACGCCCTACATCGAGTTGTGTCCCGGGCTCGCCAAATAAGGGGTGAGGTGGAGTGTTGGTGGAACGTCCGGCCGAGCGGACCCAACGCATGCATTAGCCGAATCACGTACATGGGGAACGCAGGCGAGACCGACGTGTTCTCCCGCCAGTCTCGCTCCTGCAAATGCAGCGTGCCTAGAATCGATGCCGCATCCCGGCGCCAAAGGTCTCGGCGTGCGATTGACCGGTCACGCGGTCATAGAAGTACGCGGCATACAGATCGGTCCGCTTGGACACGTTGTAGTCGTAGGCAATCGCCGCCGTATGCCGGCCCATCGCGGCCGTGTCGTTGCGCGTATTGGCATAGGCATATGAAGCCAGCACGTTGCCCGCGCCCAGCGGGACCAAAACGCCAGCCTGCCCATTGGCATGGCGGATATCGCCTTGTGCGCCATTGACAGCCGTGCGAATGTACTGGGCCTGCCCAAATACCTTGGCGACGCCAAAGTCGTAGCTCAGGCCAAACTGGGCGGCCGTCTGCTTGTCGAAGCCGGCCAATGCCGCGGGTGGAGCGGTGACATCGCCGGGGACGATATTGAACCTGGACTGCTGGACCGCCGCCGTTGCCGCAAACGCCCCGTTGAAGTAGGTCACATTGCCGCCAAACTTGTTTTGTCCCGTGCTTCCAGGCTGCTCGCCAAACGCATAGATCAGATTCACCGTCAGGCCGCCAAAATTTGGCGATGAGTACACGACGGAGTTCGACCAACCCGAGTCACCAATGATGCCGGGGTCGAATACACGTCCGTCGGTGGCCGTCTTGTACGTCTGGAAGATGGAAGGCCCGAAGTTGTAGGAATCGACCAGCGGATTGAACAGGATCGTCGAAAGAAAGTACGGCGTTGTGTTTCGCCCCAGCCTGACCGTACCGTAGGTGGAGGATTGCAGTCCCACGTAGGAACTGCGCGTCAGGAACCCGTCAGTGTCGGATCGGCCGAAGCGCCCGGTGTCGACGCGATAGTAGCCATTCAGGTCGAAGATTGCCTTCAGGCCGCTGCCCAGATCCTCGGACCCGCGCATGCCCCAATAGGAAGTCTGCATGCCGCCAGCCCCCAGGATTGCTGCACGGTCTCCACCCGAGGCTTTCGTGGAGCCGACAAAGGCGTCCACCTGGCCATAGAGCGTGACGCTCGATTGCGCCAACGCAGGCTGAATCAGCCCTGCCGCCAGCGCTGCGGCGGCAAGGGATCGGTTCAATTGATGCATGGTCTCCTCCTTATTTTTTAGGAACGTTGTTGAGCTTGCTGAGCTTGCTGAGAACGCCGCGGTGATCAACCCGAAAACACGAAGCGTCGTGCAGCGAGTTGCGAGCGATAGGCCGCCATGTCGACAATCGGGCGTCGTGCCACGCCGGCATCCATGGCTGCCTGGGCCACGGCAGGCGCGAGATGCGTAATGAGGCGGGGGTCGAATGGCTTCGGAATCAGGTACTCGGCGCCGAATTCAAACGATTGGCCGGGATAGGCGCTGGCAACCTCCTGGCCGGGCGCTTCCTCTGCCAACGCGGCCAGGGCGTGCACGCACGCCAGCTTCATCGACTCGGTGATCGTTGTTGCGCCGACGTCGAGCGCGCCACGGAAGATGAACGGGAAGCACAGCACGTTGTTCACCTGGTTGGGATAGTCCGAGCGACCGGTCGCAATGACGCAATCGGGGCGCACGTTGCGCGCTTCCTCCGGGCGAATCTCGGGTTCGGGATTGGCGAGTGCGAGAATCAACGGGCGCTCACGCATGCCACGCAGCATGTCGGGCTTGAGCACACCGGCACTTGAGCAACCCAGGAATACGTCGGCGTCTTCCAGCGCCTGGCCCAGCGTGCGCGCCAGATAGGACGTTCCATCCTGGGCGTAGCGTCGCTTGCCTGGTTCGAGTGCTTCGCGCTCGGAATGAATCACGCCGCGAGAATCCAGTACGGCGATATGCTCACGACGCAGTCCAAGGCTGACCAGCAGGTCAAGGCACGCCAGGGCCGCGGCACCGGCGCCCGAGCAAACCAGCTTGACGTCGTCGATGGATTTTCCGACGACCTTGAGGCCATTCAGGATGGCTGCGGCAGCAATGATGGCGGTGCCATGCTGGTCATCGTGGAATACCGGGATGTGCATCCGTTCCCGCAGCGCCTGCTCGATGTAGAAGCACTCCGGTGCCTTGATGTCCTCCAGATTGATGCCACCGAACGTCGGCTCCATCATGGCGATGGCGTCGATGAGCTTGTCCGGATCCGTTTCAGACAGTTCGAGGTCGAACACATCGATATCGGCGAACGCCTTGAACAGGCAGGCCTTCCCCTCCATCACCGGCTTGGCGGCAAGTGGACCGATATTGCCAAGCCCCAGTACTGCGGTGCCGTTGGTGATCACACCAACAAGATTGTTGCGCGCCGTATAGTGCCGCGCGTCCTGCGGATCGGCGTGGATCGCTTCGCACGCGATGGCGACACCGGGGGAGTAGGCCAGCGCGAGATCGGCCTGATTGGCAAGTGGCTTGGTGGGCGCGATGGAGATCTTGCCGGGTGTCGAGGCGCGATGGTATTCGAGTGCGCGTTGCTTGAATGCGTCGTCCATGGGTGGTTTCAGAAAATGCGGGCAAAAGGAGGCCACCGCCCGTGGTGAACGGGCGGAGGTGCCACATACAACTCAAAGGTTTGGGGCTATCCGGCGATGCCGCCGTGCGCGCTGGACCAGTGCGGTGGATCGCTCAGGAACGCGCGCAGCTCGGACAGTTCAGCCTCGGGCACGTCGCCGGATTCGCTCAGGACGTCCAGGACGTCGCGCCACGTGGCCAGGGCGTGGACATTCGGCTTCCACCTGGAAAGCGCGTCGGCTGTGGGGAAGGTTCCGTAGTCGAACAGGACCAGGATGTCCTGCACGGTCGCACCCGCAGCGGACAGTGCCTCGCAGAAGGCGACCTTGGATCGTCCTGCCGCCATCATGTCGTCGACCAGCAGCACGCGGTCACCGGGACGGATATCGCCCACGACCTGCGCCGCAGGGCCCATGCCGCGGGCTTCCTTGCGCACATAGACCATTGGCAGGTTCAATAACTCGGCGAGCCATGCGGCGAATGCAATGCCACTGGATTCGGCGCCAGCAATCACATCGATGCCGGTCAGGCGATCCCGGTCACGGAGCAGCGCCAAGCCTTGCCGGACTAATGCGCGACGCAACGCCGGGTAAGAGACCAGGCGGCGGCAATCGATGTAGACAGGGCTCGTCCAGCCTGAAGGAAGGCGGAATGGCTCATCGCTGCGAAAGCGAACGCAACCGGCATCCAGCAGTGCCTGGCTGACCGATGCCTGGAGGGTGAGGTCGGTGCGGTTCCTGAACATGGCAATCGTTCCTTTATGCCTTGCCGTGCATGTCCGCACGGGGTTGCACCAGTGCCTCCGGACGCAGCGCTTCTTCCAGAGCCTCCGCCGTCATCAGGCCGCGGGCGAGTACCACTTCACGAATCGTCCTGTTCTCCGCGTAGGCCTGGGCGGCAACAGACGTCGCGTTCTTGTAGCCGATCACGGGATTGAGGGCCGTCACCAGTGCGATGGACCGCTCGATGGTCTCGCGCAGGCGCTCCGGGTTGGCAGTGATGCCGTTGACGCATTTCTGAGCCAGCGTCACGCACCCATTCGTCAAATGCCGGAAGCTGCGGAACAGGCTCGCGGCGATGACTGGCTCGAAGGCATTGAGCTGCAACTGCCCAGCTTCTGCCGCAAACGTGATGGTCGTGTCATTGCCAAACACCTCGAACGCTATCTGGTTGACCACTTCCGGAATGACGGGGTTGACTTTGCCCGGCATGATCGACGAGCCCGCCTGCATCGGCGGCAGGTTGATCTCGCCGAAGCCTGAGCGCGGGCCGCTCGACAGGAGTCGCAGGTCGTTGCAGGTCTTGGAGAGCTTGACGGCAATTCGTTTGAGCACGCCAGAGATCTGGACGAACGCACCGCAGTCCTGGGTGGCTTCCACCAGGTTGGGTGCGAGCGCAAGATCGAGACCTGTGATACGCCGCAGCGCGACCAGCGCCTTCGCCGCATAGTCGGGATGGGCCGTGATGCCCGTGCCGATGGCCGTCGCGCCGAGATTGATCTCGCGAATCAGCGTTCCTGCTTCGCGCAGCCGTGCCATGTCCTCTTCCAGCATCACGGCATAGGTGGAGAACTCCTGCCCGAGGGTCATTGGGACTGCATCCTGAAGCTGCGTGCGCCCCAGCTTGTAGAGACCGGCAAATTCCTTTGCCTTCATGTCGAAGGCAACGCGGAGTACGGCCATCGCTTCCAGGAGATGCTCGATGGCAAAGCACGTAGCGATGCGAAGCGCCGTCGGATAGACGTCGTTGGTGCTTTGCGCCATGTTCACGTGCTCGTTCGGATGCAGGACGGCGTATTCCCCCTTTTGATGGCCCAGGTGCTCCAGGGCGCGGTTGCAGATCACCTCGTTGGCGTTCATGTTGGTGGAGGTGCCGGCACCGCCCTGGATCGTGTCAACGATGAACTGATCGTGCAGGCGGCCGTCGCGCACGTCGTGGCACGCGGCAATGATGGCGTCGCGCAGCGCGGGAGCGAGCAGGCGCAGCTCGGCGTTGGCCTCGGCGGCGGCCTGCTTGACCGAAGCCAGCGCGATGATGAGCTCCGGCCACGACGAAATGGGCGTGCCGGTAATCTGGAAGTTCTCCCAGGCCCGCAGGGTATGCACGCCATAGTAGGCGTCGGCGGGAACCTGGCGTTCGCCAAGCAGGTCGGCTTCAATGCGGTAGGTAGTAGTCACGGTGCGGTCCAATGAAATAGTGCGTGAAGCTATGCGAGGGTCCATGGCAGCGTTTCCCCGGCGAGGAACGTCTGGATGCGGCGTCCATCTGGCAGGTCGATGCTCCCGGTCACGCGCGTCGGTATCCGGTGGAAGGTGACAGTGCCTTCGTTCAGCGGGACGCCATAGAAGCGCGCGCCGTTCTCACTGGCGAATTTTTCGAAGTGGTGCAGGGCTTGTTCTTCTTCGAACACCGTCAGGTATGCCTGCAAGGCGATGGGGGCGCTGAAGATGCCGGCGCAACCGCATGCCGATTCCTTGGCGTCCGTGTCGTGCGGTGCGGAATCGGTGCCCAGGAAGAAGGCGTGCGACCCGGAGGTGGCCGCGCGCCGCAGCGCGAGTCTGTGCTGCTCGCGCTTGAGCACCGGCAGGCAGTAGTAGTGAGGGCGAATGCCGCCGGTGAACATCGCGTTGCGGTTGAACATCAGGTGCTGCGGCGTGATGGTGGCGGCCAGGCGGCCGCTTTCATCGCGCATGACGAAATCGGCTGCCTCCTCTGTCGTGATGTGCTCCAGCACGACCTTCAGTCGCGGATAGCGGGTGAGGATCTGCGTCAGCGTCGTGCGTAGAAAGGCCGCTTCCCGATCGAAGACATCGACCGCCGGGTCCGTGGACTCGCCGTGGATCAGCAACGGCATGCCAATGTCCTGCATGGTCGCCAGGACGCCGGCAGTCCGGTCGACCGATGTGACGCCATACTCGGAATGCGTGGTGGCGCCAGCGGGATAGAGCTTGGCGGCGGCAAACGCTCCGCACTCGAATCCGGCACGGATTTCCCCGGGGTCGGTGTCGTCGCAGAGATAGCACGTCATCATTGGCGTGAACGCCGAATCGCCGGGTAGTGCATCGCGAATCCGCTGCCGATAGGCGAGAGCCGCTTCGACAGTCGTAACCGGCGGCTTCAGGTTCGGCATCACGATGGCCCGGCCGTACTGGCTGGCGGAAGCCGGCAGCACGGCGCGCAACATGTCGCCATCGCGCAGATGCAGATGCCAGTCGTCCGGACGGCGAATCGTGAGCGTCTCGATGGTCATGATTGCCTCCCGCGCGGAATGGCCTCAAGCGCTTCGTACAGGACCTTCGTGCCGAGCATGAAGTCGTCCAGGTCCATGGCTTCGTCGGGATTGTGCGAGCCGTGTTCGTTGCGGACGAAAAGCATCGCGGTCGGGATGCCGGCATTGGCAAACAGCGACGCGTCATGGCCTGCGCCGCTCGGGACCATCTCCACTGGCAGTTTCGCGTTGGCACACGCGTTGCGCAGGAGATCCGAAAGCCCGGGGTCCATCGTCGCTGGCGCGGATTCAATGCGGCGATCAAATTCGAAATGCACGCCACGATCGCGGCTGATGGCCTTGCACTCGGTGCGGAACAGCTGGTAGAAGCCTTCGAGCGTGTCCACGCTTTTGCTGCGCACCTCGAAGCTGAAGTCGACCTTGCCGGGAATGCGCGAGATGGAATGTTCGGCGGGATCCGTGGAAACCATCCCGGTGGTGACGACCAGATCGCTGCCGCGTTCCAGCAGCACTTTCCAGTGCTCGTCGAGGCGTGTAATGAGGTCAGCCACTGCGAACATCGCATCCTTTCGCAGCCAACGGGGTACGGCGCCAGAATGGCCGGGTTCGCCGATGCATGTCACGCGATTGTGGCGGACATTCCCGCGAATACCCGGCACCACGGCCAGCGGCAACTTCCGCGCCACCATGACGGGCCCCTGTTCGATGTGCAATTCCAGGTACGCAGCGGCAGACGCCCGGTCGAACAGCGGTTGCTGCAGCGCAATGGCTTCGATGTCGGCACCGGCCTCCGCCATGCACTCCGAGAGCGTTCGGCCGGAACTGCGATGCTTCAGCGCAAGGTCGTCCGGCGTCAGCTTGCCCAGGGCAGCACCAGAGCCCATGTATGCCTTGCCGAACCAGGCGCTTTCCTCGCCGCGGAAGGCGACGACCCGAAGTGGCGCAGCGCTGGCTGCGCCTTGCTCCTTCCGCGCGACCTGACACAGTAGCCCGGCAACAATGCCAGCGAGTCCGTCGAAGTTGCCGCCTTGCGGCACCGAATCCATATGCGAGCCGACCCAGGCAGCCGGCGCGCCGGCGTCCTCTTCAGGCAGCGAGAACACAAGGTTGGCGGCTTTGTCGCTCTGCACGGAAAGCCCATGCTGCTCGGCGAAGCGACGCAGGTAGTCCGCCGTTGCGGACTCGCCCGCACCGTAGCTGTCGCGCGTGACGCCGACACCGTCAAAGGACAATGCGCGGATATCGGCGAGGAGCTGCTCGGCCAGCGGCTTGAGGTTGAGGATGTCCATATGCGTGTCCGGTTGCTCAGCCCGATTGCTGGGCGAACCGCAACCAGCGGTCACTAAGCTGGCGATCCAGAATTACCTGGCCAGTGAGATCGCGGATGGATTCGACGCCGGTCTGCTCGCAGTACGCGCGGAGTCCATCGATGATCTTCTGCATCGCGGCCGGATCACGGAACGACGCGGTGCCAACCTGGATGGCGGAAGCGCCTGCCAGCATGAATTCGACGGCGTCCTCGGCACTTTGAATGCCACCGCAGCCGATGATGGGAATGCGCACGGCGCGGTAGCATTGGTGCACCATGCGCAGCGCAACCGGCTTGATGGCGGGCCCCGAAAGGCCGCCCATGACATTGCCCAACCGGGGCTTGCGGGTACGGATATCGATTGCCATGCCCAACACGGTGTTACCCATCACGATGGCATCGGCGCCTGCTTCTTCCGCAGCCCTGGCGATCGAAGCGATGTTGCCGGCGTTCGGCGTGAGCTTGACCCAGAACGGGTGCCTGGTGCGACGGCGGATCGCGGCGACGGCCTTGTAGGTCGTTTCCGGCAGCATGGCGAAGGCCATGCCGTCGGCTTCAAGATTCGGGCAGGAGATGTTTGCCTCGATCGCCGCCACTTCAGGCAGGGACAGCTCTTCGCAGGCCGCGCCGAACTCTTCGGCGGTATCGGCGGAGATCGATACGATGACAGGCGTGTCGTATTGCGTGTAAGGCGGGAGCACTTCCTTCCTGTAGTACTCGAGCCCCTTGCTGGGAATGCCGATCGAATTGAGCATCCCGCCATGAGTTTCCGCCACGCGTGGCGTGGGGTTGCCGGCCCGGGATTTCGGTGAAACGCTCTTGATGACCAGCGCGCCAAGCTGGTTCAGGTCCATGGCCTCGCGATACTCGATCGCAAAGCAGCCGGATGCGGGCATTACGGGGTTGCGCAGCGTCAGATCGCCAACCCGGACAGTCAAATTAGCCAAACTCCACCTCCCCGACGACTTCGCGAATCTTGAATACCGGACCTTCGCGACACACGCGCAGGAACTGCTTGTCGCCATCGCAATCGAACAGGCGCACGCAAGACAGGCACACGCCCATGCCGCAGGCCATGCGCTGCTCCATGGCGACTTCGCCTTGCACATCCGGATGGTCTTGAAGCACCCGCTGAAGCAGCATCAGCAGGCGGTGAGACCCGCAGGTGTAGATGGCGTCGGGGCGTTGGTCGGCGATGAGACGTCGAATCAGGGCCTCGACGGCCTCCACGGAAGACGTGCCGTCCGCGTCGAATACGCTATGCACTTCTGCCGTGGCGCCGCGCAGGAACTGCTTTTCCATCAGGTCGCCAGAGGTGCGTGCGGACATCACCGCGGTGATCCCCACGCCAGCAGCCGCAGCCTCGTGGATCAGCGGTGCCATCGTGGCCAGACCAACGCCACGGGCCACGACGAGAATCCTGCGGAAGGCGGGCTCGAACGTAAAGGTGTTGCCGAGCGGGCCGACAATGTCCATGTGGCCGTCGACGGGCAGCGTCGCCATCGCCCGCGTGCCGACGCCGGTGACGTTGTAAAGGAACTCGATCCGTCCGGCTTCAGGGCCGGCGCCGTAGACGCTCATCGGCCGCAGCAGGAACGGTTGCTCTTCGGCGGTGGTCGGGCAATTGAGCTGGTAGAACTGCCCAGGCCGCGTAATGTTGGCGATCGGGGCATCGGATTCGAGCCTGATGTACTTGTATCGCTGGTTGACCCAGTAATGCTCGACAATTCGACAGCGATAGGAGGCTACGGTAGCCGCGGAATCCGGGCTACACACGGTGGCACACATGGGGATGACTCCTGAGAAATGCGCTGCGCCGGACGGCGCAGCCGAGGAATGCCTGACAGGTTCTGGCGTTATTCCAGTTCCACGCCCTTGAGCTCGGGAACAAGGAAGAATGTTGCGATCATGTCGAGGACGTAGATGCTGGCAAGCAGTGCGATCGCGAGTTGGAAGGAGTAGGTTGCCGCGATGGCGCCTACGACAATCGGTCCAAGTCCGCCTACCGCGCGTCCGATATTGAACAGGACGTTTTGTGCGGTAGCGCGTGCCGCCGTGGGGTAAGCCTCGGAGATCAGCGCACCGTATCCGCCGATCATGCCATTGACGAACATGCCCATTACCGCACCGGCCCACAGCATCGTCATGGGATCAGACAACCTGGCATAGAGCAGCACCATCGCAACCGCGCCAGCCTGGAAGAACAGGAAAGTCGGCTTGCGGCCAATGCGGTCGGCGAGATGGCCAAAGATCACGACGCCAATCATCATTCCGACGATCGTGACAGAGGTCCACATGGCCGACTTGGTCAGCGAGAATCCGAGCGTCCTGGAGAGATAGGTGGGCAGCCAGATCATGATGCCGTAGTACCCGAAGTTCTGGACCGAGCAAAGGACGACGATGCCAAGGCTGGTTCGCGTGGTCTTGCGGTCTGCCACCAGCAGCCTGAATGCGTTGGGCTTCTTCTCCGTACGGGCGCTCCGCACGAATACTTCGGGCTCGTGCAGGCGATTACGGATAAACCACGCTACCAGCGCCGGAATCACGCCAATCAGGAACATTCCGCGCCAGCCCACCACGGGCAGCAGCAGTGGGGTCAACAGCGCAGCCATCAGCACCCCCGATTGCCAGCCCAAGGCGACATAGGACGAGACGCGCGCCCGCTTGCTGGCCGGCCAGGCTTCGGCTGCGAGTGCCATGCCGATGCCGAATTCGCCGCCGAGGCCGATGCCGGCGATGGTGCGATAGGCCAGCAAATCCCAGAACCCCTGCGCAAAGGCACACATGCCGGTGAACACCGCGAACAGGACAATGGTCCAGGTCAGTACGCGAACGCGCCCATAACGGTCGCTGAGCGCGCCGAAGATGATCCCGCCTGCAACGGCGCCGATCAGCGTCCATGTCACCAGTGCGCCCGACTGGCTGGTGCTGAGCGCGAGGGCGGCACTGATGGCAGGCAGCATGAAGCCAAGAATCAGGAGGTCAAAGCCGTCCATGGCGTAGCCAATGGCCGATCCGGCCAAGGCCTTCCATGCGTAGGGGGAAGTTGGGGCCTCGGCCTCTGAAACTGACTGAGTGAGGGGCTGGCTGCTCATGCTGTCTCCATTTTTAGACTGTAGGGGCCTGAAAAACCACTGCATTGCGGTGCACTTGGGGTTCATGGACGAGGCCAAGTGCTGATGCAGTGGAGAATCTTATTTTTTAGACTATGTCGAAGGCCCTGCGATTGCAAGCGGTTTGCAGCGAACTTCGGGTTTCCACCGATGCTCGCCCGTTGCGCGGTATCGTGCGCGCAGTTGACGTGCTATAGTGAAATCCATCTAATTAATGAGACAGAAATGGAACACCGCGCCACGACATTGGGTGGGATCGACTTCGAAGCCATCGGTGCCCGGCTTCGTGCCTACCGCCTGGGCGCGCAGCTAAGGGCCGAACAGATTGCCGATGTGCTCGGGATCTCGCGTGCCGCGGTCTACCGGATGGAGAAAGGCGAGATCGTCAAGATTGAAACGCTCGAGCGGCTCGCCGGCATCCTGGGTACGTCGCTCGAGTCGCTGCTTGGAGCTGGCACCGAATACTATCCCTCGGCCATCGCCTACATCGAGCGGATGCGGCAGCTTGAGCAAGGTGCGACGCGCATCCTGGCGCACTTCGAGCCCATTTCGTTCCTGCTCACTTCACCCAGCTACGCGGGGTATCTCGAGCAAATGCTGAGAGAGAGCGGGGACAACGACGAAGGCCGGATCCAGGCCATGATGGAATTGCTGCGCGAACGGAAAGCGTCCTATAGCTCGCAGCCAGCGCCGATTGTGAGCCTGATTGGTTTGCGCGAGCTGGAACGGTTCGTGCACTTCGGGTTGGTCGGACGAATGGATTTGCCGCCAGCGACAAAGATGGAACGGTCGCTGGCTGCCCGATCCGAAGTGGCGCGCATTGCCAGCCTCCTGGAGCAGCAACCTGCCGGGATGCAGATCGGCATCGTCAACGAGAGCATGCCGAACGCCACGTTTCAGATCTTCGAGCGACCAACCGGGTCGTACGTGGCAATCAGCCCATTTCGCTTCGGCGAATTTCCCAATATCTCCGGAGGCATTGCGTCTGTGACCGCCGCGCCAGAGGCTGTCTCCCTGTACACGAACATGGTCGAGGCGTTGTGGCAGCGATCCTACAAGGGCCTCGACGGCGCCGATCTATTGCGGCGCATGCTGCAACAAGTTTGATTTGATTGTTTTAGAGAGAGACTCATGGACTTCAAGACCATCACCGCCGAGTTTGCGCAGAGCGTCCCTGGAACGGACGCCTTCCTGAAGGTCAAGCAACAGTCGCTTGCGCTCATGAAGAGCGATCCGGGCAATGCTGCAGCCTACTTCCTGATCTACGGCTTCGCCCGCTCCTATGTGATCCTGCACGACGATGAAGGCATTACGACCGAAGTCGCGAGCGCCGCTCAGGCTCAGTTGCTGGGCTACATGAAGGCGATCGAGCCGACACTGGGCAATGACCAGGCGCTCCTGAAAGCCATGAATCAAATCGTGCTCGACTACGATGGGCGGCGCCAGCTTTTCTAATCGGGAAACCTGATCGAGCCGCATCTGGCTCGGCTTGCATTCGAAGGCTCGCCACCTACCATTGTCTGCATGCGGGGCAACTCGGGAGGGCAGGTCATGGAACTCAGCGTGGTGCAGGTATCGAAGCCGGAAGCGACCAATTTCATCTTCGGACAGTCGCATTTCATCAAGACCGTCGAGGATCTGCACGAGGCGCTCGTCGGTACGGTTCCTGGCATCCGGTTCGGCATCGCCTTCTGCGAGGCGTCCGGCAAACGGCTCGTGCGCTGGTCCGGCACCGATGAGGCGATGATCGACCTGGCCTGCCAGAACGCGATGGCGATCGCGGCCGGACATACCTTCCTGATTTTTCTTGGGGATGGGTTCTTTCCGGTCAATGTACTGGGCGCCGTGCGCGCCGTGCCGGAGGTGTGCCGCATCTATTGCGCCACCGCGAACCCCACGCAGATCATCGTCGCGCAGACGGAGCTGGGACGGGCCGTGCTCGGCGTGGTCGATGGCGAGCCGCCACTCGGCATCGAGACCGCGGCCGACATCGCCGACCGCAAGGATCTGCTGCGGCGCATCGGCTACAAGCTTTAAGACCCCCTATCGCCCGGCGCCGAACGCGCCGGCGGGCCGCGGTCGCAGGTCCGCCTACGGCGTGAAGAACGACACCGGCGTCATCAGCCGGTTCTCCTGGCTGATGAGGTAGCCGGCCTCGGCGCTCATTTTCAGGTACTCGCTCCAGGCCGGGTCCCTCTGCAGCGCCTGGCGCTTTGCCTCGCGATCGGCAGCGCTGTCATAGACCCAGATGTGCATGTAGCTGTTGACATTGCCGGTCTCGGTTTGCATGTAGGCCAGCGGCTTGCCCAGGTGGCGGCTCTGGGTCGCGTAGCCGTACTCGGCATACAGCGCCAGGTGTTTCTTGATCGTGCCGGGGTGGCAGGTGTAGGTGCGAACGTCGAACAGCATGGGGTTTCCTCGAACGGTGGCAGATGAGTGGATTCAATCGACGGTGGCGCCGGATTGCCTGACAAGCACGGCCCAGCGCGCCACCTCCTGGTTCACGTACTTCTGAAATGCAGCCTGGTCGTCGCCGACGGGATCGGCGCCGAGCCCTTTCAGCCGCTCCTTGACGGCGGGGTCGGCTACGCTCTGGACGATGGCCTGCGCGAGTTTCTCGACGGCGGCCGGTGGCGTGCCGGCCGGCGCGAACAGGCCGAACCACGAGCGCGCGGTCATCCCCGGGAACGGCGTTTCCGAGAAGGCGGGCACGTCGGGCAGGGCGGCGTGGCGCTTGCTGCCGGTGACCGCCAGCGCCTTGAGCTTTCCGCTCTGCACCTGCGCGAGAACTTCGGGCAGGTTGGCGAACATGATCTGCACCTGGCCGCCCATCACGTCATTGAGCGCCTGCGCTCCGCCCTTGTAGGCCACGTGCGTCATCTTCGTGCCGGCCAGCGTGCTGAACTGCTCGCCGGCCAGGTGGGATGCGGTGCCGGTGCCGCCCGACGCGTAGTTGACGCGGCCGGCATGGGCCTTGGCGTACGCCGCGAGCTCGCTCGCCGAATTGGCCGGCACCGACGGATTCACCACCAGCAGCAGGGGCACCGACGCCAGGTTCGACAGACCCACGAAATCGCGCGTGAGACTGTAGTTGAGCTTCTGGTAGAGCGACGCGTTGATCGCGTGGCTCGACGTGGCCATCAGCAGCGTGTAGCCGTCGGGGTCCGAGCGTGCGGCCGAGACGGCGCCGATGTTGCCGTTGGCGCCGGCCTTGTTTTCCACCACGATCGACTGCCCGAGCCGGGCCGACATGGCTTGCGCCACGGTGCGCGCAATCACATCGGTGGCGCCGCCGGCGGCGAACGGCACGATGATGCGCAAGGGATGATCCGGGTAATCCGCCATCGCGCTGAGGGAAGTGACGGCCAATGCGGTGGCCACGGCAAGGCTCCGCAACGGAGCGATTGCTTTCTTGTACATGTCTGTCTCCTGTGCCTCTGGTTTCTTATGGCATGCCGACGGCGACGCCGGGTTCGGCTGCGCCATGGGGGACACTTTAGGCAGCTGCGTGGCGGCGGCGTTAGGACGGATCAGACGTTGTGTTGGACTTTTTCGCGCGTCATTCCAGCGGGCGGCAATGCTTCCTGCGGAAGTCGCCCGGCGTGAGGCCGGTCTGCTTCTTGAAGAAGCGCGCGAAGTAGGCCGGGTCCTCGATATTGAGACGGAACGCGATCTCGGCGATGCCCGTTTCGGTGTTGCTGAGCCAGCGCTTGGCTTCGAGCACCACGCGTTCCTGCACCACCTGGCTGGCCGTGCGCGCCACGGTTCGCTTGACCGCGTCGTTGAGCTGACGCTCGCTCACGCATAGCGCCTCGGCGTACTGGCCGATCGTGCCAAAGCGCAAGTAGTGCGTTTCCACCAGCATCGTGAAACGGCGCGTGAGCGCCTGCTGCGGGCCAACGCCGCCAGCGTGCTCGTTGCCGGGGCACAGGCGGCGCAGACGCGTGAGAAGGATCATCAGGCAGGCCCGCACCACGTCGGGGAAGCCAGGCTGGCGATCGCGCGCCTCGCGCTCCATCTCGCCGAGCAGCGGCAGCATGCTGTCATGCTGGGCTTGCGTGAGATAGAGCGCACTGTTGCCGCGCGAGGGGTGGTAGAACGGAAATTTCGCGACATCTTCGGCGCGCGGAAACATCCGGGCGAAGAAGTCGGTGCTGAAATTCAGCACATAGCCGTGGGGTTTGACCGATGACGTCCAGGCATGGACCTGGCCTGGCGAAAGGAAGAACACCGAGTGGTCGCGCACGTCGAAATGCGCGAAGTCGAGCATGTGCGTGCCGCTCGCTCGAGTCATCCAGAGCAGGTGGTAGTAGTTGTGCCGGTGCAGGAAACCGCGCGGGATGTCATCGCGGTCCTGCAGCCGCACGAGGTCGAAGTAGAACGACCCCTCGCCCGCGAAATCCGACGTCTCGAAGGTGGGAAACTCGCCGGAGGGGCTGGAGGGGAGGGCTTCGGGCAAGCGCGGGTTTCCTTGCGGTTTCGGATCCTGGTTACCGGCGCCATCCTATCGCAAAGTGCGGCATCAAGCGTCTCCTGCTGCAAAGATCTCGCGCAGCCATTGCGCGAAGACCCGAACCCGTGACGAGAGCTGGCGATGCTGCGAATACAGAACGGAGACGGGCATCGGGGGGCACGGGAAGTCCGGCAGGACGATCTTCAGGCGACCCGACGCCAGTTCCGCGGCCACCCGGTAGCGGGGCACCTGCACGAGCCCCAGCCCCGCCACCGCTGCCCCGGTGTAGAGATCGGCGCCGGTCACTGAAACGATCGCGGGAAGCTGGACCGCCGCCACGCGGCCATTCGCCGTGAATTCGAGTGGGACGGCTTTGCCAGTCGCGCTGGAGACATAGTTCACCGCCCGGTGTGCCGCCAGTGCGTGCAAGTCGGCCGGCTCGCCATATTTCGCGAGATAGCCGGGGGCGGCGACGGTCACCTGCTCCAGCAGCGCGATCTGCCTGCCTACCATCGATGAGTCCTGCAGCGTGCCAGCTCGCAATACGCAATCGACGCCTTCGCGCACCAGGTCCACCAGGCGGTCGTCTTCGCCGATCTGCAGTTCGATCTCCGGGTACTGGGCCAGGAAATCGGGCAGTGCCGGTACCACGAAATGGCGGGCCAGCGTGCCTTGCAGATTCACACGTAGCAGCCCTTTGGGCGCCGTGTTCCGGAACGATCCCTCGGCCTCCTCCAGATCGGCGATCAGCCGCACGCATCGACGGTAGTACGCCTCGCCATCATGCGTCAGCCGCACCGTGCGGGTAGTGCGCTCCAGCAGCCGGGTGCCGAGCCGCTGCTCCATGCGCTTGATCAGGTTGGTCACGGTCGCCCGGGGTATCTGCAAGTCGTCGGATGCCTGCGTAAAGCTCTGCCGCTCGGCAATACGTACAAAGGCCTGCATTTCCTGAAAGCGATCCATCAGGCGCTCCGTTGGGTTTATTGTTAAAGACGATGGAAATATGTTACCAGCCTGAGCGAGATTATCTTTCGGATGGAATGATCCAGTATTCGCTTCACCACCACCCCAAATGAGGAAGCGAATCATGAATCAAGCCAGCAACACTAAAGTCGCCATCGTTACCGGCGCATCGCGCGGTATCGGCGCCGCCGTCGCCCAACGCCTGGCACAAGACGGCTTCGCCGTCGCCGTCAACTACGCGTCCAGCCCCGCCCAGGCGGATGCACTGGTCGCCAGCCTGCAAGCGGAGGGCGCCAGGGCCATCGCCGTAAAGGCCGATGTCTCCGATGCCGGCGAAGTGCGGCGCATGTTCGAGATCGTCGAACACCAGCTCGGCAAGGTCGATGTGCTGGTGAACAACGCCGGCGTGCTGAAGACGGTGCCCCTGGCTGACACCAGCGACGCGCTCTACGACCAGACCTTCGACATCAATGTGCGCGGTACCTTCAACACGCTGCGCGAAGCCGCCACGCGCCTGAACGACGGCGGGCGCATCGTCAATTTCTCCAGCACCACACTGGCCCTGAACATGCCCGGCTATGCGGTCTACAACGCGACCAAGGCAGCGGTCGAGTCGTTCACGCATGTGTTTGCCAAGGAACTGCGCGGCCGGAACATCACCGTGAACGCCGTGGCGCCGGGCCCAATCGCCACGTCGCTGTTTCTCGATGGCAAGACTGACGAGCAGATCCAGGCGTTCGCAAAGATGCCGCCGCTGCAGCGGCTGGGCCAGCCCGACGACATTGCCGGCGTGGTGTCGTTCCTCGCCGGCCCCGATGCGGGCTGGGTGAACGGCCAGATCCTGCGTGCGAATGGCGGCGTCGCCTGACCGGCCGCACCCCCCAATCCATCAAACGTCACTGAACAGGAGTTCGGTCATGAAACAAGTTGTCCTGGTAACTGGCGCCGGCAGCGGCATTGGCAAGCTGTCCGCACAATCCCTGGCCCTGGCTGGCCACGTGGTGTACGCATCGATGCGGGACATCGAGGGCCGCAACAAAGGCCGTGCGGACGAAGTCCGGCAGTGGGCCACCGAACGCGGCGTGCACCTGCACCCGCTTGAGCTCGATGTGCTGCAGCAGGAATCCGCCGATGCCGCGGCCGCGGCGATTGTCCGGGAGCAAGGTCGCATCGACGTGGTGATGCAGAACGCCGGCCACCTCGTGGTGGGACCTGCCGAGGCGTTCACACCCGAGGAAATGATGCGGGTCTTCGATACCAACCTGTTCGGTGCGCAACGCGTGAATCGCGCGGTGCTCCCGTACATGAGGGAGCGCGAGGCCGGCCTGATGCTGTGGATTAGCAGCACCACGACCAAGGGCGGATTCCCGCCGTTCATGGGCCCGTATGGCGCGGCCAAGGCGGCGATGGATTCCCTCGCGGTGACGCTGGCCTACGAGATTGCACGCTTCGGCATCGAGACTTCGATCGTGGTCCCCGGCGCGTTCACCAGGGGCACGTCGCATTTCCCCACCGCGGGCAAGCCGGCCGATGCAGCAAGGGCTGCAGCCTACCGCCGCTATGACGGCCTGATGGACCAGATCGGCGAACGCCTGACCGCGTTGACGCCCGATGACGCCGACCCGCAGGCCGTGGCCGACGAGATCGTGCGGATCGTGGGCATGTCGTCAGGGTCCCGCCCGATGCGCGCGGTGATCGATTTCGTCGGTGATGGCGCCCGGGAAGTCCTGGAGGTGTCGGAGCGCGTACGAATCGACTTCGCCAGGCGGATCGGCATGGGCGACCTGCTCGGCGCCAGGATCCGCCGTTAGGCAAATGCGGCGCGGGCCTGGCTGGGTCCGCGCTGCCCTCTGGATTCTGGAGATGACCATGAAGCGATGGATCTGCCTTGCGTCCGCGGCATTGCTGCCGGCGCTGACCGGCGCATGCGATGCGCAGCCAACGTGGCGCGACGATGCCGCTGCCGCCACACAGGGGAAACCCATGAAAGCCTCGATTACCTACCTGCACCTGTTGCGCAAGACACCGTTCTTCACCAGCTTGTCGACGCCGCAGTTGCGCGCGACGATCAGCCACTCGCGCGAGTGGGAGGCGGAGGCCGGCACCGTCATCGTGCAATGCCAGGATGACTCCGCCGCCTCCGAGGATGTCTGGATCTTGCTCGACGGAGGATGGCAGCTCGAATACGACGGCCACAGCTACCCGGCAGGCCATGCGGACGCAGGAAAGTGGTTCAGCGCGCGTCAGGCGACCAGAGCTTGCCGCCTGGTCGCCACGGAACACAGTTACGTCATGCAGATCACGCGCGCCGACTTCGATGACATGCTTGCGCAGGGCTTCGCCTTCGACAAGCACCTGGACGAGGGATATCGCTACTATCGCGGGATCTTCGCCGACGTGCCAGCCGGCGTCCCCGATCCGGCGCCCGGCGCCCCGGTCTCCGCTACCGATACCCGAACGGGCCGACCAGGTTGATCGCCTTGGTTTCGGTATAACTCAGCATCTCCTCGATACCTTCCTCACGGCCCACGCCGGAACTCTTGTAGCCGCCATACGGCATGCCCTTGAAATGCGTGCCGACGCCGTTGACCCAGATATAGCCGGTGCGAAGCCGTGTCGAGGTCGCCAGCGCGGCCTGGATGTCTCGGGTCCAGATCGAGGCGGTCAGGCCGTACTCCACACCATTGGCCATGTGCAGCGCCTCCTCCGGCGTTGACCAACGCATGATGGACAGGATGGGACCAAACACTTCCTCCTGTGCGATGCGCATCTCCGGCGTCACGTCGGCGAAGACGGTCGGCTCGATCCAGTAGCCGCGCTTGAAGGGCTCGCCAGCAGGCCGTTTGCCGCCGGTCACCAGGCGGGCACCATCACGCTTTGCGATTTCCACGTAGTCGAGGACGCGCTGGTATTGCGCCTGCGAATTGATGGGCCCCATATCGGTCTCGGCCGACTGGGGATCGCCCAGGCGAATTCGGGCGACGCGTGCAGCCACCGCCTCGACGAAGTCGTCATAGATGCTGTCATGGACCAGCAGGCGGCTGGTGGATCCGCAGGACTGGCCTTGCCACAGGAAGTTCATGCCGCGCACGGCAGCGTCCTTGGCGGCTTCCAGGTCGGCATCGGGGAAGACAATCAGCGGGTTCTTGCCGCCAAGTTCGAGCGATATATGCTTGACGCCCACGTCGGCGGCACTCCGCTGAATCTGCCGGCCCGTGGCGGGCGATCCGATGAAGGCAATGCGCTTGATGCGAGGATTCCGTGCGATGGCATCGCCGGCGTCCTTGCCGAGCCCGGTGACGATGTTCATGACGCCAGCCGGCAAGACGTCCCGGCAGATCTCCGCGAGCATCGTGGCGGAAAGGGAACTGGTTTCGGGCGGTTTGACCACCACGGCGTTGCCCGCCATCAGGGCGGCAGCCGTGCGCGCCGTGGCGAACATGAGGGGATGATTGAATGGCACGATGCGGCCAACCACGCCGTAGGGCTCGCGCACCGTGAAATGCAGCGACTCGGCCGTTGCCGGGATGGTTTCCCCCTTCAGCTCATAGCCGAGGCCGGCATAGAAGTTCAGACCCCAGGCCGCATCGGCAACGTCGCGCCGCAGCGACGTCACCGTATTGCCTGTGTCGGCAACCTCCACGGTCAGCAGGGATTCGGCTTGCTCGGTCAGGCGCCGGGCGACTTCGCGCAGCCGCTCCGCGCGGCCTTCGACACCCAGCGCCTGCCACGCGGGCCAGGCGCGCTCGGCGGCTGCCGCAGCACGCTCGACGTCATCGGCATTGCCAGCCGGAATGTGTCCGATGACGGATTCGGTGGCCGGATTGAGGCTGGGCAGCCATTGGCGGCCGGCGCTTTCGCACAGCTCGCCGTCGATCAGCATCGGACGCTGGTTTCGTTCATTCAGGTGCATGGAGTGAATCCTGGGTGTCGGTGGTCCACGGGATGAGCGGCGCCCCTCGGGGCACCGTCGTCCCTAATCGAGATGGATGCCGTTGCGGCGAATGAAGGCGGCCCATTGCTCGCGCTCCTTCCGCAGGCTGCCGCGGAACGCATCAGGCGTATCGAGTACGGGTACGAGCGCGTGCGCTTCCAGTGCGGCAGCCAGCTCCGGCGTCTTCATCGCCTGCACGACCTGATCGCTCAGCTTGCGCAGCACGGCGGGCGGTACGCCGGTGGGGGCAAACACACTGAATGACGTCCATACCTGTACCCCCTTGAGTCCGGCGTCGGCCAGGGACGGCACGGCTGCCAGAAGCTGGGTCTTTTCGTTGACCGCGAGCGCGATCAGCTTGCCGGACTTGATGAACGACTGCACCGAACTCAGATCGGTGAACATGAACTTCAGGCGGCCGCTGAGCAGGTCCTGATATGCAGGGCCCACGCCCTTGTAGGGCACGTGTAAAAAGCGTGCGCCCGTCGATTCCTCGATCATCCGCACGCCAAGATACGGCGGGCTGCCTTCGCCGGCGGATCCATACGGCAGTTCTCCCGGCTTTTCCTTCGCAAGCCGGATCAGATCCGAAAATGTCCGGATGCCCGCGTCTGGCGTGGCAACCAGCACCATCGGCGCCATCACGCCGCGCGCGATTGGAACCAGGTCACGCTCCACATCGAACGGCAGCTTGCTGTACAGCGCCGGACTGATTGCAACGGCGGCATTGGCGGTGATGAGGAAGGTGTAGCCGTCGGGTGTGGCGCGCGACACGGCCTGCGTGCCGACATGGCCACTGGCGCCCGGGCGATTCTCGACGACAAACGACTGCTTCATCGATTTGGACAGGCTGGTGGCCAGCAGCCGCGCGTAGACGTCGGTGCCGCCTCCCGCGGCCGACGGCACGATCAGCCTGACGGGTCTTGCCGGCCATTCGTCGGCAGCTGCGGAGGGCTTGGCCCAGCCTGCCGCGGCGCCCGCGAGCGCCGCGGCGATCAGGGCATAGGCGCGCAGGCTCGGCAATAGTTGTGGGGTAATCATCGGGGGTCTCCTTGTGTTGTCGTGTCTCTTCGTATCTTCGTCTCGTCAGGCGACGGTCGACTGTCGGGCGGACCGCCGCCACAGGTCCCATGCCCGGCTGACCTGCTGCGCGTTCGTGGCTTCCGCAGCAAGGGCCTCCTCGTCGGAGAGGTACTCGATGTCGCCGAGGCGACCGGCATCCAGCACCAGGCGGGCGTTCTTCTCGGTATAGATGGCGCAATAGACTGCCTGCCGCAGCGAGCTGGCGGCCACCGTGGCCCCATGTCCGCGCATCAGGACGACGGTGGCCGTGCCGAGCCTGACGGCCAGTGCCTGACCCAGGGCCGCGTCGCGGATGAGCAGATCCGATCCCGGGCCGGCCGTGTCGCGGATTTCGAACACCGGTGTCCCACGTGCCAGGAAGCCGCTCATGTGGCACACGGGCCGCAGCGTGGCGTTCCTGACCACGCCGAACGGGATCACAGCCGGTGAATGGCTATGCACGACGGCCATGACGTCGGGCCTGGCGCGATAGATGGCGCTGTGGATGAAGCGCTCAAGGAAGACGGCCGGAGCCGCGCCTTCGATCGGAGTGGCATCGCCATGCGCTACCGGGTTTGCGTCCAGGTCGAACGTAAGCAGATCGTTGGCCGTCACGAGCGCGGGTGCCATGCTGCGGGCCAGCACAAAGCGGTCGGCGCGCTGCGGGGAACGCATGCTGACGTGGCCAAAGGCGTCCAGCAGGCCTTCGTGGTACAGGATATGGTTCGCATCCACCAGGTCCTGCATGGCGTCGGCGATGGCGACGGGCGCTCCGGGAGCTTGGGGTATTGGGGCAGGCAAGGTTGTCTCCTACTGGTTCGTGGCGCGCCGGTTCTGGCGTCGGCGCCAGCCGCAGCCGCTTCAGGGGTTCAGAAAACAGGGGTTCAGAAAATCAGAAGATATGTTTGACGCCGACCATGGCGCCGAGCTGGTTGCCGCCCGGCGCGGCGCCCGCGCCGGCAGCGCCAGAGCTGACCGAAAGCGCGAGGTTGCCGCGGTTATCGATGAAGCCGGCCGTGCCATAGACGGAGGTGCGCTTGCTGAAGGCGTACGTGCCTCGCGCGGCGTAGAGCCAGGCCTTGTTGGGGCTGTTGTGGTAGCGCAGCAGGAAGACTTCGCCGTCGACGCTGAAGGCCGGCGTGATGGCATATGAGACCCCGCCAAACCACAGGTCACTGCGCGGCGTAGGACTGCCATCGTTGTCGCGCCGGATCACGCCGCCACCGAGCTTGGCCTTGCCGACGTTGGCGTATGCGTTCAGCGCAAGGCGATCATCCTTCAGGCCACTGCTGGTCAGGCCACCCGCCGCGCCCTGGCCGCCGCGCAAGGAATCGTAGGCGACACTTGCGCCCCAGGTTCCGATCTCGTACTTGAGCATGGCGGACCATTCGCGGCAGGCACTGCGGTCGGCCGGGTTCTCGCCGGCGCATGTCGTGGCAGTGGGTCCGGAGCCGGCAAGCGCGGTATCGCGGCCGAAACTGTAGGTGGCACCGACGGTCAGCCCACCGAAGGTTCCCTTGTACGACATCGCATTGTCGGCGCGCGAGCTGGGCATGTAGCTGTCAAGTGACGACGATCCGAACGTGTTCGGCCCCAGCATGTCGGGCTCCAGCATCGACCAGAACAGCATGGTGTACTGCCGCCCGAACGCTACCTGGCCCCAGCCGCCGGACAGCCCCACCAGCGCCTGGCGTCCGAACAGGCGGCCTCCCTGGTTGGAAGTCCCCGCATCCGGTGCGAATCCCGACTCAAGCACGAAGAGGCTCTTCAGTCCGCCACCCAGGTCCTCGCTGCCCCGCAGGCCCCAGCGCGACGGCACCGTGCCCGCTAATCCCGGCATGCGGACCACGCTGTTCTTTGCCGTGCCGATGCTTGACACGTACTCGATCCCCGTATCCACCACGCCATAAAGAATCACCGATTGCGCCATCGACAGCGCCGGCAGGCCAGCCAGGGCGCCGAACACGAGCGCCGTGGCCAGGCTGCATTTCTTCTTATTCATGTTGTCTCCTCCATCACCTCTGATTTGTCTTGCCTATGCGCGGGTCTTGCGGTTGCCGGCGATTGCGATTGCGGCTACCAGCGCCGGTACGATGCCGGCCAGAAAGATGTGTGCGACGTCCCATTGCAGGCCCAGCATCACGCCGCCCAGCAACGGGCCGCAGATGGAGCCGATGCGGCCCATGCCAATGGCGCAGCCGACGCCAGTGGCCCGCATGTGGGTGGGGTAGATTTCCGCGGCCAGTGCATTGAGGCCAGCCTGCGCGCCCTGCACCGCAACGCCAATCAGCAGGCTCACCGTGGCTACCGTTGCAAAGCTGGCCGACCAGTTGGCCAGCACCACTGCAAGCGCCGCATAGGCAAGCAGTTCGCACAGCAGGACGCGCCTGGCGCCGAAGCGGTTCATCAGCGGGCCCTGCGCAATCGAGCCAGCCACGCCACCGATGCTGAACAGCGAAATTGCCGTGATGCCGACCGAAGCGGGATGCTGCGCGCCGATCAGCAGTGCAGGCATCCAGCTCACGATGAAATACAGCACCACCAGGTTCAGGAAATAGGGGATCCACAGCAAAACCGTCTCAGCCGCCCGCCCGCCGGTGAAGAGTTCGCGCACGGGCACGCCGCCGCGCGGTGCCTGGGGGGCGCGATATACCTGCGAGGCTCCCAGCTCCGGAGCAATCCGCCGCATGATCGCCGCCACCCGTCCCGCATCGCCGCCGCGGGCAATCAGGAAGCGCGCGGATTCCGGCATGAATGCGGCCGCCAGCAAGGCCACCGCCAGCGGCAGAACGCCACCCACGACAAACACCGAGTGCCAGCCGTGCACCGGCAGTAGCGCCGAGCTGACCAGCCCGCCGAGCACGGCGCCAAGCGGCATGCCGCACATCAGCGTGGCCACGGTGGTGCGGGCGTGCCGCTTCGGCGCGTATTCGGAGGCCAGCGAGATCGCATTGGGCAGGGCACCGCCCAGGCCAACTCCGGTCAGCAATCGCAGGATCAGCAATTGATCGAAGCTGGTGGCATAGGCCGTGGCCAGTGACAGGCTGCCGAACAGCACGGAAGACAGCACGATCATCGTCTTCCTCCCATGCCGGTCTGCCAGCGGCCCGAGAGTGACAGCGCCGATCAGCATGCCGACCAGGCCGGCGCTGAAGATGGGCCCGAAAGACCGGACGGGAATGCCCAGCTCCGCGGACATGGCGGGCGCCAGCATGCCGATCGTCTGGGTATCGAAGCCGTCGAGCACTGCCACGAGGATGCACAGCCCGATGGCCCAACATTGCATGCGCCCCAGCGGGCGGCTGTCTATCACCTCATGAACGAACAGCGAGGGGGACGAGGTATTCATTGTTGTCTCCGTGCGCGGGATAATCCCGTCGCCTTGATCGCGACGCGGCCGGCCGGATTGCCGTCCGGCCGCCTGCGGTGTCGCCTCGTGCATTGCGAGGCGGGTGGCACCATGGGGGGCTGCTCAGCTGCGAATCCAGCCACGGCCCCAGGAGTTGAGGGTGTATTCCTCGTGTGGCCAGATACCCGGCAGGCCGCCGGCATCCACCTGCACCAGTTCGGCCGAGAGTTCGATCCGGTTGCCGTCGGGATCGGTCACCATGAAGAACAGGTTGTTGCCCGGACCATGGCGCCCCGGCCCGAAGAAGATGGATCGGCGCGCGCGCGCGAAGCGGTCGCCCCAGTCCCGGATGTCGTTCCAGCACCCGGTCTCGTAGCAGTGGTGGTCCCAGGCATTGTTCGATCCGCGGAAGAACGCCAGGCTGTGGTGCTCGTCGTCCGAGCGCAGGAAGCACGTCATGAGCATGCCGTCGTCATCCACGACCTCGTCGGAGACGGCGAATCCAATCCTGTTCACGTAGAAATCCAGCACCCTCTCCAGTTCGGTGGTCTGGAACACCGTGTGCTGCACGCGCGCCGCCATGCGGTCGGCGGAACGCGGCGCCCTGGCCACGCCCAGGATCAGCTGCCGGCCCTGCGGATCGCGCACGCTGAAAGCGTCGTCGTGGAAGAGCAGGCTGGCGGAGGGGGGCGGCGGCTCAGCCAGATCGTGCAGCCGGGCCCGCAGCAGGGAGAGCGCCGCATGATCGCGGGCCGTGTACGCTGCCGCGGCGAGCTCGCCGGGTTTGCCATCGCCGATGACGACGGCGCGCTCGCCCGCGGCCAGCACGATGGCATCGGCATGGCTGTTCATCCGCTCCAGCTCGAACAGGTCCTCGTAGAAGGCGGCGAGCGCCTCGGGTTTGTCACTGGTGATATGCAGGTGATGCAGGGACAGCGGCGTGTCGGTTTGCAGGCTGCTCATCGTTTTCCTCCGGTTCTGGTGATCAATGGCCGAGGGCGGCCCGGCCTGCGGGTGCGGCGGCGTGTGCCTGGGGTTCCATGGCGTCCTGCGCCGTGCCATCCATATGGCGAGCGAAGCGGGCCGCGAGCGCGTCGGCCTGCGATGGTTCGCAAATCGCTGCGATATAGCGGTCGGGCCGGACCAGGATCAGGCGGCCTTGCATCGTGTGAAAGCTCGCGGGCCATTGAGGGCCGGGCAGGCACACCACCTCGAAGCCAGACGACCGTGCCGAGCCGGCCAGCGCGGCATCCGGCGCCGGCAGCAGAAGCACACGTGCAGCGCCAAGGCGGCGCCACAGCGGGTGCGCTGCGATCTGCGTCAGCCGGGCAGCGTCAACGCCAAGCGCGAGCAGTGCAAAGCGATGGCCGATGACGTCGTCGAGTGGTACCTGCGGACCGTCATCGATTGCCACGGACGGTTGGGGCAACATCGTCCCGACCAGCCTGGCGGTGTCGGCCTGCATGACCTCGAGCACGCCCGCGCGTCCGGCGTTCAGACGCGGCTTGGGTTTGAACTTCATCTTGAGGAAGTAGTCGCGTACCGGCGGCACCAACGCCGTGGCGGTGAAGAACGACGCCACGGCCCAGGCGCGCAGGCGGCTGGACGGCGCCATGACCACGCCGAGGTTCAGCGCCAGCCGGATCAGCGCCCACGCGTGGTCGCGCCGTTCGGCTTCGTAGCTGTCCAGCGTCGACGGTCGCATCGTGCCGCGCAGCACCGCCGCCAGCTTCCATCCGAGGTTGTGCGCATCGCGTACACCGCTGTTCATGCCTTGTCCCGCGTAGGGGGGCGTGAGATGCGCGGCATCCCCGGCCAGGAACACACGGCCCTTGCGCCAGTGGTCTGCGACCCGCGCATGGAAGGTGTAGACGGTCTTGCGCACCACGTTGGTCTGGCGCTCGCCACGGAATGGCCGAAGCAACTCGCTGACGCGCTCCGGCCGCAACGTTGCCTCGTCGGTTTCCTGTGGCCGGAGCAGAAACTCGAAGCGGCGGGTGCGATTCGGCCCCGGCACTTCCACTACCGGACGCCGCGCATCGCAATAGGCGCGCGTCTGCCAGAACGGATCGTCGTCGTCCTCGGTGTCCACCACCAGCCAGCGCGCGTTGAAGGAGGACCCTACGAGGGTCGAGCCGATTGCCTGGCGCACCGAACTGCGGCCGCCGTCGGTGCCGACCAGGTACGCCGCCCGCACAGTGACGGAACCCTGCGGCCCGTTCACCACCGCGCTGACGCCGGTATCGTCCTGTGTGAATTCCTCCAGCGTATGGCCGAACAAGACCCGGACCGAGCCGAAGCGCTGCAGCCCCTCGCACAAAGTGGCTTCGAACAGCGGTTGCCGGAAGGCGTTGCGCTTCGGAAAGCCATAGTCGCTCGCCGTCGGCTCCACCTTGCCAAAGCAGCGGCCGTCGGGCCGCGTGTAGTAGTGCACGCCATAGCCCGGCACCACGTCCTTCATCACCGGTTCGATCAGCCCGATCGCCTGCATGGTGCGAAGCGACTCGTCATCGATCGAAACCGCCCGTGGCTCCGCCACCGTGGACGGCTTGCGGTCGATCAGCACCGTGTCGATACCGTGCTGGCCGAGGATATTGGCCAGCGTGAGCCCGGTCGGGCCGGCACCTACCACCAATACCGCGGTGTGCAGGGTTTCCGTGCTTTGCATGATTTGTCTCCTGTGTGCCGTGCTTCCGCCTGGCCCTTACTCGTCGCGGATGGTGTTGCGCAGCACACCGATGGCGGAGATCTCGACCTCGACGACATCGCCGGCTCGCATCCACAGCGGCGGCTCGCGGAAGGCGCCAACGCCTCCGGTGGTGCCGGTGATGATGACGTCGCCCGGGCGTAGTTCAGTGAAGGTGGAGCAGTAGGCGATGACTTCGCCCACGCTGAAGATCAGGTCGTCGGTGGTGGCCTGTTGCACGACCTCGCCATTCAGCCGGGTGGTCAGCGAGAGCCGCGACGGATCGGGAATCTCGTCGGCGGTCACGAGCCAGGGCCCGAAGGCGCCGGTCTGCGGGAAGTTCTTGCCGGGCGTGAACTGGATGGTGTGCTTCTGCCAGTCGCGCACGCTGCCGTCGTTGTAGCAGGCGTAGCCCGCCACATGGCTGAGGGCATCCGCGGCGCTCACGTGCCGTGCGGTCTTGCCGATGACCACCGCCAGCTCGCCTTCGAAATCCAGCTTTTCCGAAGCCCTGGGACGCAAGATCGGCTGCTCGTGGGCGGTCTGGGAATCGGCAAAGCGCGTGAAGAACATGGGATACCGGGGCATCTCCCGCCCCGTTTCCTTGACGTGCGATGCGTAGTTGATCCCCACGCAGAGGATCTTCGCGGGGTCCGGGATAACCGGCAGAAAGCGGACTTCGGACAGCGAAATGGTCGCTTCACTCTCCTTTGCGATCTCCGCGATAGCCGGCAGCGTGCCGCGCTCGAGCGCATCACGGAGGCTCGTGCCGAGCGCTGCCCGATGGGGGCCCAGGTCAATCACGCGGTCATCGGCAACCACGCCGAAGGAGTGCTGGTTGCGGTACTCAAAACTCACTAGCTTCACTGTCGTCCCCTGAAGGTGATTTGATCATCACAAATACGTTGTGTTGATCGGTTGGTGAGCGCAGTATTGTCATATTTTGACAAAAAAACACGTCACGTTTACCCGGAGGCGCGTATTTAGATAATTTGTGGATATCGAGGCGACGAAATTTGATGCTATGCTTCAGGCACACGAATTTCTGGCGAGAGACGGGCAATGGCAACCGATCGTGCCTTGGGGGTGCTGGGGCTTTTTTCCCTGGAGAAGCCGATCTGGACGGCGGACGAGGTGGCGGCGCGGCTGGAGGTGTCGATCAGCAGCGCCTACCGCTACCTGTCGAACCTGATGGAGATTGGCCTGGTAGCGACGGCCGGCGCAGGGCGCTATGTGCTTGGCCCCGCGATCATTCAGCTGGATCGGCAGATCCAGCTGACCGACCCCATGCTGCAACTGGCGCGTCCGGTCATGGAAGAGTTGATCGGTTATGCGCCGGCCGGCTCGGTGATGCTGCTGTGCCGCGCGTTTGCCGATTCGGTGCTTTGCGTGCACCAGGTGCTCGGGCCCGGCCCGCAATCCGTGATCAGCTACGAGCGCGGGCGCCCCATGCCCATGTTTCGCGGTGCTACGTCACGGATCATCCTGGCTTATCAGCAGACCCGGACGCTGCAGGCGATCTATCAGAAGCACGCCGATGAAATCCGCGCGGCGGGCCTTGGCGACGACTGGGCCACGTTCCGCCAGGCGTTAAGTCAGTTGCGCCGCGCGGGGCACGCGGTCTCTCACGGCCAGATTGACCGCGGACGCGTTGGCCTTGCCGCGCCCGTGCTCAGCGAAGATGGCCGCGCCATCGGCAGCCTGAGCTACGTCGTATCGGAATCCGCAATCGACGCGCGTGGAATCACGCGCCTGACGCATCTGCTTGCGGCCGCGGCAAACGAAATCAACGCCGCATTGCAATCGCAAGAGCCGATCTCCGATGCTGGCCAGCGTCAGGCATAGGCACGCGCCTTCGGCAGTTGACCGCCATCCTCGGTGGCGACGGCAACAACTCCGCGTTCCAGACCAGGAGTGCGTATCAGGCTGTGCGTGCCGCTCGGGTCGTCAGCACAATCTTGCCGATATGCGTGCCCGAATCCATTAGCGCATGCGCGCCGCGCGCATCGTCGAGATCGAAGGTCCGATACATCACGGGCTTTACCGCGCCGCTCTGAATGAGCGGAAAAACGGATTGCTCGAGATCGTCGATCAACGCCGCTTTTTCCTCGTGTGTGCGCGAGCGCAGCGTCGAGCCGATGTGCGTGAGGCGCTTCGCCAGCATGGGGAACAGGTCGAGTGACTGCGCCGGCCCCTTGATGACGCCGATCTGCACAATCCGGCCGTTCATCGCAGCCGCGGCGTAATTCCGCGTAACGTAGTCACCGGCAATGATATCCACCACCACATCGACGCCTCGCCCGTCCGTCGCGCGCGCGACCGCCTCGACGAAGTCCTCGTTGCGGTAGTCCACCGCGACGTCGGCGCCAAGCGCAATGCTCGCGTCGCGCTGCACGTCGGAGCCGACCGTCGTGATGATCTTCGATGCACCAAACGCCTTTGCGAGCATCGTCGCCGTGGTGCCGATTCCGGATGCGCCGCCGTGAATCAGCACGCTTTCGCCCGCCGCGAACTTGCCGCGCTGGAACAGGTTCAGCCATACCGTCAGGAAGGTTTCAGGCATCGCGGCCGCTTCGACCATCGAGAGACCTTCCGGGATCGCCAGCGTGTTGCTCTCGTGCGCGACCGCGTACTCCGCATAGCCGCCGCCCGGGACCAGCGCGCAGACAGCATCGCCGACCGCGAACCGGGTCACGTCACGCCCGACGGATACGATCTCGCCCGCGACTTCGAGTCCCGGGATGTCCGTCGCGCCCGGCGGCGGATCATACAATCCCTTGCGCTGCATGACATCGGGGCCGTTTACGCCGGCTGCGTGAATGCGGATCAGCACTTCGTCGGCAGTCGGCGCGGGAACAGGCCGCTGCACGGGGGCCAGGACATCGGGGCCGCCCGGACGCGTGATTTCAATTGCGGCCATCGCCACGGGAATGGTATGCGTTGCATGTGTCACGACTTCGTCCTTTCAAAATGCCGGATGCACTGCGGATTCGAGCGGTTTGCCTGATCGCTGCATCGGTTGAACAAAGTGTAGGGACGCCGCCGGTGCTTGACACGCAGCGATTTTCCGATCGTATGATGCAAATTTGCATCACGGAGGAGGCGACATGAACTGGGACGACGCACGCATCTTCGTCGCGCTCTATCGGGAAAGGACCTTGCGGGCCGCCGCACGTGCGCTCGACATCGATCAGGCGACGGTGGGCCGCAGGCTTGCCGTGCTCGAGCACGCGCTCGGTGCGACGCTATTCCTGCGCACCTCGAATGGCTATGAGCTCACGCCGGCCGGCAAGATCGCGATCCGCGCCGCCGAGGCGATGGAGCAGTCGGCGCACGATCTGGTGCGCCACACGCAAGGCATGGACAAGCGGCTCGCCGGCGAAGTGAAGCTCTCGACGACTGACGCGCTCGCGCAGGAATATGTGGTCCCGGCGATCGAGCGCCTGCACGCAAAGCACCCGGACGTATCGGTGTTGCTCGACACGACGACCCATGTCCTCAATCTCGCGAAGCGTGAAGCCGACATCGCGATCCGGACCGTCAAGCCGCGAAATCCGGATCTGCTCGCCCGCCGGCTTGCGCGCTGGGAAGTGGGGCTGTTCGCGTCGCCCGACTATATGCGGCGCCATGGCGAACCCGTACCGGGGGAGCGATTCGCAGGGCACGATCTCGTCGTCTACCAGCCTTATTTCGCCAAGTCGCGCGCGCCGTCGTTTGTCGGGGAGCCGCTGACGGATGGCCGCATCGTCGCACGGCTAAACACGAACCTGACGCTGCGCGCGGCGCTCAAGGCCGGGCTCGGCATCAGCGAGATACCCGTGCCGATGGGCGAGCGCGACGGCCTTGTGCGGCTTTGGCCAGACCGCTCAAACGACGCGCAGTATGAGGTTTGGCTCGTCACGCATCAGGATCTGCGGCACACCGCACGCATCCGCGTGACGATCGACGAGATCGTCTTTGCGTTCGGCGGATAACAGCGAATGCGCCGCTCATCTCAGTTCGATTTCAATTCGGCTCGCGGGGCGCCGCCAATCCAGTGAACTACGGATGCAACGATCCCGAGGGCGATGCCAAAGATGACGATGCCGGTCCAGCCGAAGCGCGTCATCAGCCAGCCGCTGATCATCACGCCGATGGCGCCGCCAAGGAAGGTGGCCGTCATGTAGAGGCTGTTGATGCGGCCCTGCGCCTTGGGATCGACAGCGAAGGCGCGCGTCTGGTTGGACACCAGTCCCGACTGCACGCCGATGTCGAGCACAACCACACCAATCACCAGGAACGTCAGCGAAGACTCCGCGCCAGCGAGCAGCACGTAGGCCAGCATCACGAAGCCGATACTGGCCGCGATGACGGTCCGCGGGCCCATCCGGTCGGTGGCGCGGCCGCCGAGTGAAGCGGCAAGCGCGCCGGCCGCGCCGATGATGCCGAAGCCGCCGGCCCAGGCGCTGCTGAGGTGCAACGGCCCGTCCGCCAGGAGCGCGGCCAGGTTGACCCAGAACGCATTGAAGCAGGCCCACAACAGCGCCTGGACAATCATCGATTGCCGAATCGGGGCATTGTCTCGGGCCAGTGGCCAGAGTGAAGCGAGCAAGCGCCCGTAGGAAAGGTTCGTGCTCGGCAACCCGCGGGGGAGCAGCGCAGCGGCCGCGATCCAGACCGGGATCATGAAGATCGCCGCCAGGCCGTAGACCGCGCGCCAGCCATAAGCCGTGCCGACCACACCGCTGATCGTGCGGCCAAGCAGGATACCCACCATGATGCCGCTGACAACCGTCCCGACCGAACGCCCGCGCTCGCTCGGCAACGACATCACGGCCGCAAAGGGCACCAGCTGCTGCGGCACGCAACTGACGACGCCAAGGCCAAAGGAAGCAATGATCAGCGGCCAGATGCTGGGTGCGAGTGCCGCCGCCACGGCGAAGCAAAAGGCGAGCGCGATCTGGGCGAGCACCAGCTTGCGCCGGTCGAAACGGTCGCCAAGTGGCAGCAGGAATGCCAGCCCGGTCGAGAAGCCGAGCAGCGCCGCGCCGGCGACGAGATCGACCGTCGTCAGGTCAACCTTCAGCTCGGCACCGATCAACGGCAGGATCGGCTGGGTGCTATAGATGTTGGTGATCACTGCGCCGGCAATGATCGCCATCATGACGATCTTGCTGCGGGAAGCCACCACCGGCGCACTTGCACTCGTGGATGTGTTGGGCAGGGCGCTCATGGGAATCTCCAGTACTGAAATGCGAAGGAAGCTGCGGCTCCGGGTCTGGTTTCGGAGACTACGCCCTTGCATCTGCAAAGAGAATCCCGGAATATCGGGAATCATCCTTCCATTTTTTGATAGGTTCCGATGAATCGGCTTGAATCCATGTCCATCCTCGTTGCGGTGGTCGAGGCGGGCAGTCTGTCGGCTGCGGCGCGGCGCCTTGGCATGCCGTTGGCAACGGTCAGTCGCAAGGTTGGGGATCTGGAATCGCATCTGAAGACGCGCCTGCTGCATCGCACGACACGACAGCTTTCGTTGACCGAAGCCGGGGCCTCTTACGTAGCCGCCTGCCGCCGCATTCTCGAAGACGTTGGAGAGGCCGAGCGCGCTGCGACGGGCGAATACGCCGCGCCAAAGGGTGATCTCGTGATCACGGCGCCACTGGTTTTCGGGCGCTTGCACGTCATGCCGGTGATTGCGGAGTTTCTCGCGCACTATCCGGAGATCAATGTCAGCCTCGAACTCACGGATCGCGTCGTGCATCTGATGGACGAGCACGCCGACATCGCCGTCCGGATTGGCGAACTTCCCGATAGCGCACTCATGGCGACCCGGGTTGGTGCGGTCCGCCGGGTCGTATGTGCGAGTCCAGCCTATCTGGCAGCGCATGGCGTGCCGGCCAGGCCGCGGGATCTCACCGCACATGAGTGCATCACCTTCGAGGTCCTCGCATCCGCGCGCGCCTGGGTTTTCGGGGCCGGCAAGTCAGAACTATCCGTGCCCGTCCATTCACGGCTTGCCGTCAATACTGCGGAGACGGCGATCTCGGCCGCGAAGCTTGGTGTTGGATTGATTCGCGTGCTGTACTACCAGGTCGCGGATGCGGTGCGAGACAATGCGCTTCGCGTCGTGCTCGACACCTTCGAATCGGCGCCGTTGCCAATCAGTCTGGTGCATCTGGGGCAAGCGCCCGTGCCACTGAAGGTGCGGGCTTTCCTTGATTTCGCGACACCGCGCCTGCGGACCCGCATCGCGGAAGCACTTGCTTGAGTCATGGCGCATCGCTGCTCCACAGGTAACCCAAACACTACTCAAAATGCCCTTGCATATCGAAACGCCGCTGTTCGAATCGCCATCCCTGAGCAAGTCCGCACACCGGCAGATCTGGCTCAAGCTGGATGCCTTGCAGCCTTCCGGGTCGTTCAAGCTGCGCGGCATCGGTGCGGCGTGCGAAGCCTATGCGCAACGGGGCAAGCGCCGGTTTATCTCCTCATCCGGCGGCAATGCGGGAATCGCCGTGGCCTACGCCGGCCATCACCTCGGGATTCCGGTCACGGTGGTCGTGCCGGCATCCACGACGCATCGCGCCAAAGAACTGATCCGCGAGCAGGGCGGAGAGGTCATCGTCCATGGCGCAACGTGGGACGAAGCCAACGCGCTGGCCATGTCGATGATTGGGGAGGACGCGGCCTTCCTGCACCCATTCGATGATCCGCTGCTTTGGAATGGCCACGCCACGCTGGTCGACGAAGTGGCGCGTGCGGGATTCAAGCCTGATGCCGTGGTCTTGTCCGTGGGCGGCGGCGGGCTCATGTCCGGGGTCGTGGAAGGCTTGCGGCGCAACCAGTGGGCCGATATACCGGTCATCGCGGTGGAAACGATCGGCGCCGATTCGCTTGCGCAGTCGATACAGGCTGGCCAACGCGTCACGCTGCCGTCGATTACGAGCGTGGCCACGTCGCTCGGTGCCAGACAGGTATGCGCGCAGGCGTTTGCACTCGCGCAGTCTCATGACGTGCGCAGCGTGGTCGTCCCAGACCGCGCCGCGCTGGCTGCATGCGAGCGTTTCCTGGATCAGCACCGGCTTCTTGTCGAGCCCGCGTGCGGAGCCAGCCTGGCGTTGGCCTATGAGGATGCCGCCGAACTGCACGGCTTCGACAAGGTACTGGTGGTGGTTTGCGGTGGCGCTACCGCCAGCATCGACGACGTGCGGAAATGGGCGGCGTCCGCTGGCTGACTCGACTTGACCGGCAAGCGCCGGACACTAGGAACGGCGCCCTAACTTGCCGGAAGCTCGAACTCGTTTCGATACGCATACAGCCCGGGTGTGCCGCCGGTCATGACCAGCAGCACGTTTTGCCCCCGCTTGTACCGGCCGCTTGCAACGTCGGCGAGAAGGCCGGCGAAAGCCTTGCCCGAGTACACCGGATCCAGAAGCAAGGCCTCTTCGGCGGCCAGTAGACGGACGGCAGCTTTCATGGCGTCAGTCGGCATCCCATATGCCGAGCCCCGTTGCGATCCATCGACATCCAGGTCGTCAACAGTCAGCGTCTCGGGCTGGCCAAGGAGCCCGAGTGCCGCATTGGTGAGCTCAAGCGTGCGCTTGCGGGTGGGTTCGCAATCGGCGAGAACCGAAAAGGAGCGAACGGTTCGACTTCCGCGCCCCATCGCATGAAACCCCGCCGCAAGGCCGGCGTGGGTGGCAGAGCTTCCATTCGGAACGAACACACGATCAAACTGAAGCTGGAGTTCGCGCTCTTGCTCGGCGATCTCCAGCGCGCATCGTACGTACCCAAGGCTGCCGAGCGGTGTCGAACCGCCGGAAGGGATGACGCATACACGCGTCTTCTCCGTTCTCAGTTGATCGGCGCGGGCCGATGCGGCGGCGAGTGTATCGACGCCTCCCGCCAACACGTGAACCGTCGCGCCAAAGAGCGTATCCAGCAGGACATTGCCGCTGCGCTCGTATTCTTCATCGTATCGCGCGACGGCCTTGCCGAGGAACAGCTCGCACTGCAGACCCAGCCTTGCACAGGCAGCGGCGGTCAAGCGAGCGTGATTGGATTGCAGTCCGCCAACGGTCAGGACAGTACGTTCGTCATTGGCGAGCGCCGAACCCAGCAGGAATTCAAGTTTGCGGAGCTTGTTGCCACCGCCGCCCAGTTCGGCAAAGTCATCTCGCTTGACGTAGATGCCTACGCCGTGGTCTGGGCCGATTGCCGTCTCAATCCTGCTCAGGCGCCGAATCGTAGTCGGCTTGTCCATGAGCGCCACCGTTGGGAAGACGTCCAGCGCGTCGCGAATGTTCTGGTGCATGTTGATCGTGGCCTCGATGAGGCTCGTGAAGGTCAGCTTGCGTTTCGGTGCGCCGCTCCCTTGTGCCAGGTGCAACCATCGACCGCATGCCGCATGGCCTCGAGCACGAGTTCGTCGTGTGAAGCGTCCGAGCCGTTATTTATGATCGTCGTCATTATAAAGAGATGTCGCACGTCTGGCTGATCGGCGGTATCTGGCTACGCAGCCATGGCTGACGGACTTCCCCCGCATGTGACGGATGAGGATTGGCTTCCTGTCATGCGCGAGCTTCTACCTCTTCCATTTCGGATCGCCTAGACTCGATGGATTCATTCGGCGGGGCAGGCGCAATGCGGCGCCGTGCATGCGGGGCCGGCGCACCGAATGAGCGAGCGCAGTAGCGCGGGAGCACTGTAGTGCCGAAGGCTGGCAAGAACGCGACCTGCCAGAGTCCATGCCAGCAGAGTTCATTCGAGCCCGGCACAGTGACGCGCTACGGAATGGTTCGCGCGAGTCGTCCGATGGACGGCCCGCTCATTGCGCACGTCTCAATCACGGTGCTTTGCCTGCCATGGAGAACCGAGATGCCCAATCCTGTTTATCGCGCCGATCGTACTGGCCTGCTGCTGGTCGATCCGTACAACGACTTTCTGTCGGAGGGCGGCAAGGTCTTTCCGATGATCCAGGAAATCGCCGCCGAAGTCGGCCTGCTGGACAACCTGCGCGCGACGGTCGCCGCCGTGCGCAATGCCGGCATCCAGGTGTTTTACGTGCCACATCGTCGCTGGGAACCCGGCGACTATGACAACTGGGATCATCCCAATCCGACGCAACGCCTGGTTCAGGAGCGCCACACATTCGAGAAGGGGACGTGGGGCGGCGAATGGCATCCCGATTTCATCCCTCAGGCGAACGACATCATCATCAAGGAGCACTGGGCCCAAAGCGGGTTCGCCAACACCGATCTCGATTTCCAGTTGAAACAGCAGGGCGTCACGCATGTCGTCGTCATCGGCCTGCTGGCGAATACGTGCATCGAATCGACAAGCCGCTTTGCCATGGAGCTGGGCTATCACGTCACGCTGGTGCGCGATGCCACGGCGGCCTTCAGCAAGGAAATGATGCACGCGGCGCATGAACTCAATGGCCCCACCTTCGCCCATGCGATCCTGACGACCGCCGAGCTGACGGCTGCGCTGTCCGACGTCAAGGGGAAGCGGTCATGAAACTCACGGGTCATCTCCTCATTGGTGCCGAGGAAGTCGCCGCAAGTGCGGGCTCGATGAAGGCCCTGAATCCGGCAACGAACTCCGAAATCGAGCCGCCGTTCGCATTGGGCGGCATCGCGGAAGTGGACCGCGCGGCAAAGCTGGCCGACGACGCTTTCGATAGCTATCACGACACGAGTCTCGCAGAGCGGGCCGCGTTCCTCGATCGCATTGCGGCTGGCATCGACGCCATCGCCCAGGAGCTGGCGCAACGCACGTCGCTCGAGACGGGATTGCCGGTCGCCCAGCTAGAGGGAGAAGCCGCCAAGGCCGCCACCCAATTCCGCCAGTTCGCAGCTGTCGTGCGCCAGGGACGCTTCCGCCAGGCGACGATCGATTCCGCGCAGCCGGAGCGTCAGCCGCGTGCGCGCATGGATCATCGCATGCAGAAGATCGCCATCGGTCCGGTGGCCATCTTTGGCGCGAGCAACTTTCCGATTTCCTATTCGGTCGCGGGAGGCGATACGGCCTCGGCGCTGGCCGCCGGTTGTCCGGTTATTCTGAAAGCGCACAACGCGCACCCCGGCGCGTCTGAAATGCAGGGGCGCGTGATCCGGCAGGCGGTGAAGGACTCGGGGCTGCATGAAGGTGTGTTTTCTCTCGTGCGTGGCGGCGGCAATGACATTGGCGAGGCGCTTGTCGATCATCCTCTTGTCAAGGGCGTCACCTTCACGGGCTCCGAAGTCGGTGGCATGGCGCTGTTCCGGCGCGCGCAGCAACGTCCTGATCCGATTCCCGTCTTCACCGAAATGACGAGTGTCAATCCGACCTTTGTCCTGCCGGCGGCACTCGCCTCGCGAGGGGGCGAGATTGGCGATGGCTTCGCGGAGCGCATGCTGGTCACCGTCGGACAGGCCTGCCTCAAACCAGCCATCCTGCTGGCCATTCACGGTCAGGGCTACGAAGAGATGAAGCAGGCAATGCGCGCGCGTGTACAAGCCATGCATGCGCGCACGATGCTGACGCCGGGTATCAACACCGCGTATCGCAGGAACCTTGAACGGCTATCCAACGCCGGGGCCGAGCGAATCGCGGCTGGCGGCGATCCTCAAGGCGTCTGGGACGGTCAGGCGATGCTCTTCGAAGTCGACGGCGCGCGCGTCCTGGAATCGCCCTCATTGTCGGAAGAAGTCTTCGGGCCCGCCGCGTTGATCATCCGGGTGAAGGACGAAGCGCAACTCCTCGCCATTGCGAAGCAGTTCGGAGGCCAGCTTTCCGCGACGATGCAGATCGATCCGGATGACTATGCGATGGCTGCCCGGCTGCTGCCGATTCTGGAGCGTCGGACCGGACGAATCGTCATCAACGCGTTCTCGCATCCGCAGGAGGTGTCGTACGCGTCAATCCACGGTGGGCCGTTTCCCGCGACGTCCGACAGCCGCTTCACCTCGGTCGGCATGAGCGCCATCGAGCGATTCCTGCGCCCGGTCTGCTATCAGGGCTTCCCCGATAAATTGCTGCCTGAAGCGCTGAAGCACGAGAATCCTGCCGGTATCTGGCGTCTCACCGACGAGGAACCGTCGACGGCCTGATCCACGCCGGCCATCGCCTCGCCTTTCGTTCCCAGAGGTTGTTTATGGATACCGATCTCCTTCCCGAACGCTCGCCACGTCGCCGCTTTTTTGGCATGTCAGCGGCTGCCATTGCGGCAACCTCGTTGAGCCGGTACGTTCTGGCCGATGTCTCCATCGTTAGTGTTGCCCGGCCAGCCGGTGGCGACAAGAAAGCGATTCGTCCACTTCGCGTCCGCGTTCCGGAGTCGCAGCTCGTCGAGTTGCGCAGGCGGGTCAAGGAGACCCGGTGGCCCACGCGTGAGACGGTGACGGATGCAACGCAGGGCGTACAACTTGCGACGACGCAGAACCTGGCGCGCTACTGGGCGACCAGCTACGACTGGCGGCGGATCGAGCGAAGGCTGAACACGTTCCCGCAATTCGTGACCGAGATCGACGGGCTCGACATTCACTTCATTCACGTTCGATCGAAACAGAAGGATGCGCTGCCGATCATCGTCACGCATGGATGGCCCGGCTCGATCATCGAACAGTTGAAGATCATCGAGCCGCTTACCGATCCGATGGCCCATGGTGGCACGGCGGCCGACGCCTTCGATATCGTGATTCCATCGCTGCCGGGTTATGGATTCTCGGGGAAGCCGACAACGACAGGCTGGGATCCTGGCCGTATCGCGCGCGCATGGGTGGCCTTGATGAAAAGGCTTGGCTATACACGCTATGTGGCTCAGGGGGGCGATTGGGGAAATGCCGTCACGGAGCAGATGGCGCTGCTGAAGCCGCCTGAGCTGCTTGGCATTCACACCAACATGCCTGCCACGGTGCCTGACAACGTCGCCAAGGCGCTCAAGTTCGGGGAGCCCGCCCCAGCCGGCCTTTCCGCCGACGAGAAGCATGCGTACGATCAACTCGACTTCTTCTACAAGCACGGTCTGGGGTACGCGCTGGAAATGGCAAACCGCCCGCAGACCCTCTACGCGATCGAGGATTCACCCGTCGGCCTTGCCGCGTGGATGATCGACCACGACGCGGCCAGCCAGGCGCTGATCTCGCGCGTGTTCAATGGCGGGTCCGAAGGCCTGAACCGTGACGATATTCTCGACAACATCACGTTGTACTGGCTGACGACCACGGGAATCTCGTCTGCCCGACTGTATTGGGAGAACAAGCTCAACTTCTTCGAGCCGAAGCACGTTGCCATTCCCGTGGCGGTCAGCGTATTTCCCGACGAGATCTACGCCGCCCCACGGAGCTGGGTGGAAAAGGCTTACCCCAAGCTGATCCATTTCAATCGCCTGCCCAAAGGCGGCCATTTCGCTGCATGGGAACAGCCACAAGCGTTCTCGGAGGAAATTCGCACGAGCTTCCGGTCGCTGCGTTGAGGGAAGGACTGTGGGTGCCGACCCACCGCTATTCGTCGCCCGACGCGGCACTGAACAGCGCTTCGCCGCGCTCCTGGAGCAGGGCCATGAGCCGCAGCGCCGCGGGCGACAGGTAGCCCTGGCGCCTGTACGTGACACCAAGCCTGCGGCGCAGCGTGGCTTCCTTCAGCGGCACTTCGCGCAGCGCATGCTTGTGCTCGTCGAGGGTATGCCTGGAAAGGAAGCTCAATAGCTCGGTCTTTGCGATCAGCCGGGGCAGCAGTGGAATGGAGTTCGCGTCTATCTGCGTGACTGGCCTGGGCAGGCCGTGCGACTGAAATGCGGCGTCGAGCCATTGCCGGCTGGGAATCGATGCAGCTGGCAAAACCCAGTGCCATGACAGCAGGGACTTGAGCGTAACGCGCGGTAGCTTGAATACCGGGTGGGTAAGGCTGGCAACGACGACCACCACGTCTTCCACAATCGCATGACTGACCAGCAAGTCGTCATGCTCCGGCATCAATCCAATCAGCAAGTCGAGGGCGCCTTCCTTCAGGCGTTCGCGCAGCACCAGGCTCGGCGCCACGGTGATGTCGATCGTCGTGGCGGGGGCTTCTTCCAGCAAGAGATTGCAGATCTCCGGCAAGACGCGCTCGGCGGCGATCGGGCCGCTGCCGATCCGCACGTGCCCGGCGTTGCCCTTCGCGAAATCGCCGACCTCCCGCAGCGCCTCGTCCGTGGCGCCCCGCAGCATGCGGGCTCGCGCCAGCAACACTTCGCCGACGGGCGTCAGCCTGATGCCGCGCCCCTTGCGCTCGAACAGTTTGCTGTCGAATGCCTCTTCCAGGCGCTGCACGGCCTTGGTCAGGGCCGGCTGCGTGCGGCCCAGCTTCTCGGCGGCGGCCCCAACGTGGCCGAGCTCGGCCACGACCTCGAAGTACCTCAGGTCCCTGAGCTGGATGTCCATTGATAACTCTGAGGAATCGAAACATGAACATTATCAAATAGACGGAATGCTTTTGCACGACAAGAATGCGGCTACAAACCAAGGAGACACGATGCTGAATCTTCGACTTCTGGCTGGCGCCGCCGTGCTGGCTCTTTGCAGCGGCGCCGCGAGCGCCGACACCTGGCCCGCCAAGCCGATCCGTCTTGTGGTGCCGTTTCCTCCCGGCGGCGGCACGGACGCGGTAGCGCGCCTGGTCGCCGAGAAGATGTCGGCACAAGCCCACTGGACCGTGGTGGTCGAGAACCGGCCCGGAGCAGGTGGCAACGTCGGCCTCGATGTTGTGGCGAAGGCGCCTGCGGATGGCTACACGATCGGACTTGGGCAGACCGCGAATCTGGCGATCAATCCCGCGCTGTACCCGAAGATGCCTTTCGATCCGCTGAAGGACTTCGCGCCCATTTCCACGGTGGCGTCGCAACCCGTGGTTCTGCTCGTCAACGCCGCCTCGCCGTTCAAGACGCTCAAGGACGTGGTCGTCGCAGCCAAGGCCAAGCCCGAGTCCCTGCGGATGGGTACGCCGGGCAATGGCACCGTGGCACACCTGGCTGGCGAACTGCTGGAGCGGCAGGCGGGCTTCAGGATGCTCAACGTGCCGTACAAGGGCGCCAGCCCGGCAATGATGGATCTGCTGGGCAACCAGGTGGAATTCAACTTCGCCAACACCGCCGCTGCCATTCCGCAACTGATGAACCAGAAGGTCCGCGCACTGGCCGTCAGTTCCGCGCAGCGCATCCGCAACGTGCCGCAACTGGCCAACGTGCCGACGGTAGCGGAGGCCGGATATCCCGGTTTCGATGCCATCACGTGGACCGGCCTGGTGGCGCCGGCACGCACGCCCCAGGCGTTGATCGATCGCATCAATGCGGAAGTGCGCAAGGCGCTCAAGACGCAGGATGTGCTGGACAAACTGGCTGCGGAGGGCAGCACGCCGATGGGCAGCACGCCGCAGCAGTTCGGCGACTACCTGCGCGCCGAGCACCAGAAATGGGGCGCATTGATCCGTGACGCCAATATCAAGCTCGACTGAAACCTGAGATTCCCATGCACACAATTCTTGTCACCGCGCCCAGGCTTGCCCCAGCCGGCGTGGATCTGCTGAACCGGGCCGGTGCTCGCGTGATCTACCTGTCCTCGCCCGACGATGGCGGGGAGGTCGAGCACATCATGGTCACGGAGCCCGTGGACGCGGTGATCTCGCGCACGGTAACGCTGTCCGCGCAGGCGATTGCATCCTGCCCGACGCTCAGGGTCATTTCGAAGCATGGCGTCGGCGTCGGCAATATCGACGTGGAAGCCGCCACGCGGCGCGGCATACCGGTCTATGTCACGCCGGGTGCGAACGCCCAGTCCGTTGCCGAGATGACCCTGGGCCTGATGTTCTCGGCATCCCGGCGCATCGGCTGGATGGATGCCGAGCTGCACGGCGGCCGCTGGTCGCGTGCCCAGGATGGCGTTGAATTGCACGGCAAGACCATCGGGCTGGTCGGATTCGGACAAATCGGCCAGCGTGTGGCGAAGGTATGCCTGGCGCTGGGCATGAAGGTGGTGGCCTTCGATCCGGCCGCGAGCGGCGGCCCCAGCCCAGTCGACGGCGCCGTGCTCGTTGCGTCGATGGCGGAGCTGTTGCCGCAAGCCGATGTGCTGAGCCTTCACGTTCCGCTCAACAAACACACGCGCAACATGCTTGGCGACGAGCAACTCAACCAACTGCCGAAGGGCGCCATCCTGATCAACACGGCGCGCGGTGAGGTGGTGGACGAATCCGCGCTGGTGGCCGCGCTTCAGGATGGCCGGCTCTTTGCCGCAGGCCTTGACACCATGGCTGTCGAGCCGTTGCCCGCCGATAGCCCGCTGACGACGCTGAAGAACGTCGTGCTGACGCCCCATGTCGGAGGATCGACGCCGGCGGCCCTGGCTGCCATGGCAGGCGCCGCCGCGCGGAACGTGCTCGGCTGGCTCGGCGGGAATCCGGTGGACCGCGCCGCCTGTGTCAATCCCCAGGTGTTTGCCTGATTTCACCCTTTCCCTGCTTCCCGCTTTTTCTCTCCTGGAGACCGTCATGAGCCAATTCGAATCCTCCGCCACGGTGCAGTGGCCGGCCGGCTATCGCATCAACCCGCGTGCGGAAGGCCCCGCCGCTGCCATCGTGGCAGCGTTTCGCGAAATTCCCGTCGCCGCGATCGGCGATTCGATGAGCCGCAATATCGGCACGGTCGGCCTGCGCCAATACCATCGCCGGCTGGAGGCCGTGCTGTGCGGCCCCGCGGTGACGGTACGCGTCCGGCCGGGCGACAACCTGATGATCCACAAGGCGCTGATGATGGTGCACCCCGGCGATGTGCTGGTCATCGATGGCGGGGGCGATGTTACACAGGCGCTCGTCGGTGGCCTGATGCGCACCACGTGCGTGACAAAGAAGCTCGGTGGACTGGTCATCGACGGCGCGGTTCGCGACCTGTGCGAATGGGCCGAAGACGGCATGCCCATCTTCGCGAAGGGCCACACGCACCGGGGCCCGAGCAAGGACGGCCCCGGCGAGATCAACGTGCCGGTCTCCTGCGCCGGGCTTGCGGTCCTGCCCGGCGACCTGATCGTCGGGGATGCGGATGGCGTCATTGCCGTTCCGGCTGCCGAGGCCGCATATGTGCTGGAACAGTGCCGCGCGCACCTGGCCAAGGAAGCGAAGATCCGCGCGCAGAACGCCGCAGGCACATCGGACCCCGAGCGGTTTGACGCCGCCCTTCGCGCCAAGGGCCTGCCTGTTTAAGCCTGGAAGATGAAAAGACGGCAACCTCTATATGTCGGCGGCCCAGATCGAATACCCGGTGAAGATCTACCGCATGGCCATCCAGGCCCAGCCATCGCCGATTGATCACAGGTAGGCGACAAGGGTTTGAGTGTTCCGGGCGGACGGTTGTCCCTACGAGGCCAATCGTCCGCGTGGCTGCAGTCACCTGCCTCATCCCGGCGAGGCACTGAAAGCGAGTCGGGAGCGGTCGATCGGCACATGGTTTGGTGCACGGCCGCTTCAGGGCCGACTTTGGTCATTCTTCTGCTCGGAAATACGGCGCCGCGTAAAGCTTGCGTGTGCGACGACAACTGCACTTCAAACGCGTGCTCGCGCTGGTGCAGCCTGTGCCAGCCGGCCGGCTGCACGGTGACCCGCCCGGTGAGCGTGCCGGTTAACTCGGCGGCAGCCCGGGCTTTCCTCGCACAGGACTCGCAAGTCCCCGACTTTGCGTGCAGATAAGGAACGCCAGATTCTCCGATAGAGATCTGGATCACACCCTAATCGGCCAATAGCAAATCACGACCCTCCATGTAAGAGGACTTGAGCTGCAATAAGCCCGCCTTCATTGCGCTTTGTCGACCGCTGGAAGATTTTGCGTTACCAAGCGCGTCTTCCTTTGCTGTCTGAAAGAGGGCATATATCTTAGAGTTAGAACGGGAGAGCGAGGCGCGACGCGCGGGGAAATCCGTGTGACGATATCTCACACACACATCCGCCCGGGATTCGGAAAATACCGTGTTTTCATTGCCCCAGCCGACAACTAGACTGAGTAATCGACATGGCCGACGTCTTCATCAGTTACGCACGAGAAGACCATGAACGCGCCCGGCAGCTTGCCTCGGCGCTGGATGCACAGGAATACTCTGTCTGGTGGGATCGCGAGCTTATAACGGGAGAACGCTATGACATTGCCATTGAACGCGAGCTTGACGCTGCGAAAAGCGTGGTCGTACTTTGGTCAAAAGATTCGATTGGCTCTGAATGGGTCAGGAATGAGGCGGCTGCGGCCGCAGAGCGAGAAGTACTAATTCCTGCCCTGCTTGACACCGTGAAACCGCCGCTGGAATTTCGCCGAAGGCACACGGTGGATTTGGCTGGTTGGCGTGGAGATCCCGGCGACATCAATTTCCAGACGGTGTGCCGAGCAGTTTCGGTGAACGTCGGCCGACCACCGGTTTCTCCGATTTCACCTCCAAAACCCATCAGCCTTGTTGAGCGGTTTGCCCGGCGACTAAGTAAGATCAAGCCCGCACCAATCATCATGCTCGCGGCCGTCATCGTCGCAGTTACTCTTTCCATTCGAGCTCCGACGAGCATCCGTGGTCAGCAAAAAGCTGGCGTTTCGGACACTCCGATCGTTTCAAATGTCTACACTCATCCTGCTGGCAGCTTCGAAAGACAGGGCGAGATTTGGGTAGAGTATCCTCCGTATTCGCCGGGCAGAAACTTCCAGTTCAAGGAGGCGAGGCGGGACGGCGAGTTTATTTATCTTTTTGATGAGACTCGGCACAAGGCGGGCGATCCTTTGCGGATCATGTATTTGCGATTGCCCATCGCTGGTGGGATGGCGCAATGGTCTTATCCCAATCCATTCATTTGGCAGGACCTTTACCCTGTGACGCCTAAACAGCAATAGCGACTCACTAGCGGATTCAAGACCTGCGTCCCGAATGTTGCCCTGATGGAGGCTAGCTCTCACGCCGATGCCTCAGAACTCTGTGAAATCCACGGCGAATACCGCGCCGACGCGTGTATCGTTACTCGACCACCAGTTCGTACTCGATATCCTGAATCATGCGGCCGTAGGCGCTCGACTGCTGGTTGTATCGACCGCCGAACTTGAGGGTGTAGCGCCCGCGTTGAAGGGGCTTCAGCAAGACCCAGTATCCATCTGACGCGGACGGATATGCCGTGTAGGGGCGCTGCTCGGGCTGCACACGCTCGAAAATATCAAAGCATTTGTCGGTTGCGACGCGATACTTCTTCACGTCCTCGAGCGCAGCCCCGTTCAACTCCACGAACAGATCCATTGCGGAATCATTGTTGAGCGCGGCTGACGCCTTGGCTTGTCCGCATGTGTAGGCGTCATTCCCCCTGGCGGGGTAATACACCATATTGACCACCGGAAAGAACAAGGACTTGTTGGCCGGAACGACGCAAGTCCGCTTGATTTTCGAGGAGCCAAAGCCGCCAGCAAGGAACCACACCGCGCCCTGCTGGGCAGTGCCACAGTTCGCACCTGTCGGATCGCGGACCGGATTGACTTCCGCCGGTATCGACATCGCCCACTGCCACCAGTCCGTCGACAGTTGAGCAACCGTGCGGCCCGCAATGGAGGTACCCGCCGGGAGCGCGTAGTCCGCGGCAATTGCGGGGAGAGGAATGACAATCGCTGCGACCGTTGAAGCGATTCTATGGCGAAGCATGCAATCTCCGATCAGATGCCAATGATTGTGGAAAATCTATGCACGCAGTGTCGTGCGACGTCCGGATTATCCACACTGGTGCAGCAGGCAATGCGGTGTCGAAGAGGGGTGTCGCAGCGGTGCAACAGCGCCGGGTCAAGCCGCCGACGCGGGACGCCGCGGACGCTGTCTCAAGGCAAGGACTTGCCCGGAAGATCAACGCATGCGTGGTTCGCCATCGGGCATCGTTGCGATACCGTCGGCCGCGTATTCGACGCGATTTCGCCCAAGCTCCTTGCTTCGATACAGGGCTTCGTCGGCGCGCGAGATCATGCCGTGAATGGTGTCGCCCTCCTGCACGCAAGCCACGCCGAGGCTCGCGGTCATCCGCCCCGTTACGTAGAAGTCGCGCTCCGAGACCGCGTTGCGCAGCCTTTGGGCGAACCGCACGGCGTCCTGCAGGCCGGTATCGGCGCAGATCAGCAGGAATTCTTCGCCGCCCCAGCGACCGACGGTATCCGTCGCCCGCTTGGCGTCGAGGATGCGGCCGGCCATTTCTACCAGCACCCGGTCGCCAACCTGGTGACCGTGGGTGTCGTTGACGGATTTGAAGCGGTCCACGTCGATCAGGATGATCGAGAACAGGCTGCCGTCGCGTCGGGTGCGCTCCAGCGCGCGGGTGAGCACGTCGTTCAGGTGCCGGCGGTTGAATACGCCCGTGAGCTGGTCGGTCTTGGAAAGCGCTTCGAGCTGCCGGTTCTTCTCGACCAGTTCCGCCTGGGTAGCCTGGATTTGCGCGAAGGCTTCGTTGCTGGTCTGCGTGGCCGCTCGCGCGGCCATTTCGGCTTCCGTGCGCTGTGCAATGATCAGCTTGAGCCGGCGCAGGACCAGGTTGAAGGCGTCGATGACGCTGTCGAACTCCGTACGGCCCAGCCTGGCAAGCTCGTCGAGATGGTCGCCATGGGTCGAGGCAAGCTCGAGCAGGGCTCCCCGCAGATGTTCGATGGGCCGGAAAACCATCCGCAGCCCGAAGGTCAGCAGCAGTATCAGCGCCACGTCGATGGCGGCTACCTCGGTGACGCCCTGGACCATCGCCGCGCGCAGGGTCTCGTGCATGTTGTCGCGGGTGAGGCGGATGACGGCCGTGCCGATCGCCTGATTCCTGCGCTCCGGATCGATGTTGTCCGGAGGGTAGAGCGTTATCTCGGCCAGGACGTCACGCCCGTTGGCCGCCGCGCAGGGTAACGCGCCGGGCGAGGGGGGGCGGCCCGCGGCCACCGTGCGGCGGACGTCGGCATAGACCTCCTGCCGGTCGGGCGAAAAAACGCAGGCTTCGGTGACTTCGGGATGGATCAGGGTTGACTCGAGCCGGGTCCGCAGGATCCCCACGTTCAGTGCCCAGGCCGGTGCCGCCAGGCTTTCCTTGAGTCCTTCCAGGACTTCCGCGCGTGTCCGCTCGAAACGCTGCTCGAGATCCTGCTGCAACTGCCATTGCCGATGCGCACCAAAGGCGCCCAACGTTGTCGTCGTGGCGACGATAAACAGCACGATCATCCGGTTCCGGATCGATTGAACCGGTGGTAGCAGTGGCATGAATGCGCGATCTCGGGTTGTCAGGGGAGCATTCTATTCATCTGCCGCCTTGTCGAACAGCATCCGGAACCTGGCGAGTTCCGGATGCGATTCCTCATACTTCTTGCTGAATCCGATATGGACGGTTTCGCTCTTGATGGCCATGACCCGCCTGGACTTGTAGCGCATGCGCTCCGGAAGGCCCTGGGCTTCCAGCGTGATCAACGCCTCGTTGATGACAACACTGGGGTTAACCACGCAGTCGATCTCCTGCACCAGCATCTTCTTGACGAGATCCTGGAATTCATGTCCCTCGACCAGTTCGATCTTGCCCTCGCTGACGAGCTGGAAAAAGTGCTTGCCGGGCGCCAGGTAGCGACGCTGGTTGCCGAACTTCAGGCCGACGAAATCGTCCGGATAGGTATTGAAGGTGCGGCCTTCAATCGAATCCCGGTTGCAATGCACCGCGACATCTTCGGTGTAGAACGGCTTGGAGTGATTCAGGAACGGCCGCTCCTTGGGGCGGTAATACACGCCGAGCACGCCGGCGCTGTTGCCGATCTTGGCTTCTTCCACCGCGCGAGCCCACGACGAAAACCGAATCTGCACCTTGTATTCGGGAATCCTTTTGAGGACTCGCTGCAGGTTTTCGATATACGCCCCTTTGGGCATGCCGTTTTCTTCGTAGGACTGGGGGCGCTGGCCGGCCTCCGAGTACAGCACGATGGGTGTTTGCGCCACGGCAAGCGGGGCTACCCAAAACAAGCAAGCTGCGCAGATGATCCGGCAAGAGCGGAAGAGTTGCATGGCGTCAGGTGCGGCAGAGGAGGATACGATGCCCGATCCCTGCGCGCCCGCGAGTGGTCCCGCGAGCTGGCACAGTGTGAGCCCCTGCGACACATAACGGCAATCTCGCCGAATGGTTTACCTCTTTTAAGGTTTACCCCTTCAAGGGGGGGCAGGCACGCCGCCGTGGGGGCGATACGTTGTGAAACGGCGGAAACTGGCCGACTTTGGGCGCTGGTCAGCCAGCTTCCGCGCTGCACACGTTGCCCTGCCGGATCACGCCGTGATGACGTTGAGGGCGACCTCGATATTTCCGCGCACGGCCTTCGAGTACGGGCAGATTTGATGCGCCGAGTGCGCGATCGCCTCGGCGACGTCCTGTGCCAGGCCCGGCACGCGGACGGTGAACTGGGCGCCGAGGAACCAGGCGGGGCCAGTCTGGCCCACATCCACCTGGATATCCACGGAATAGTCGGGTGGCAGCGTGACCTTCTTCAGCGAGGCGGCGATCCCGAACGCAGTGATGTAACAGGCCGACCAGGCGCCTGCAAACAACTGCTCGGCGCTCGGATGCGGTTCGACGGCGACAAACGTGTGATCTTCACCGCCGGGCGCCGACAGCTTGATGTCGACGACGCCGTGCTCGCCACGCTGGGCGCCGGGGTCCCGGTTGATCGTGGTGTGGGTCTTGCCTGTGAACAGGACAGTATCAATCTTGGGCATGATGGATTCCTTGATGGACAAGCGGTGTCGGGCGGACCGCCTGATACATGTAGTCGTCACCGTGGAGCAGGAAGCCGGGTACACAGCACTTTGCCCGCCCGGCAACCATCGCCCATTGAGTCTATTTCATGGTGTCGAGATGAGAAGCGCTGCTTGAACGTTGCGCGCGACAGGAAGAATTGTCGCGACAAGGCACGTCAGTTTGAATCATGCGGATTGGCAAAAGCATCCTTGCGTCATACACTTTGCTATCCACATAAAGCAATCTGCCATCTTCATGGACGACACCGACCGACAGCTCATTGCACTGCTGCGCGACAACGCCCGCATGCCGGTTGTATTGCTGGCAAAGAAGCTGCGCGTGGCGCGTGCCACTGTGCAGAATCGCCTGGCGAAGCTGGAAAACGAAGGCATCATCGTTGGCTACACCGTCCGGCTGCGTCCCGAGGTCGAGGCATTCCGTATCCGCGCCATCATGAGCATCGAGGTGGGCGGCGACCGTAGCGAGGAAGTCCGGCGCGCACTGCGTGGTCACCCTAACGTGGTGGCACTGCATACCACCAACGGGCGCTGGGATTTGATGGCCGAACTGCGCGCCGACAACCTCGAATCCTTCGACCGGATTCTCAGTGCCATCCGCCTCGTTCCTGGCATCACCAACACCGAAACGAGCATCCTGCTCTCGACGCTCAAGCTGTAGGGCGCCAGCGCGCGCTGTAAGCGAGGCCGTCGGCGTCGCCCTCCCTTCGCCCCCCTTCGCCCCCTTCGCCCGCCTCCCCCTTCCCCGCGTTCGTCCCGATATCACCCACCACACGTCAAACGTGGGCACTGTCACGCTCCCGCGTTGCCGGGATCAGGCCGATCCCGGCCGTCCGGTGCCGCGCGTGCGCCGGCATGACTCCAGCGAGACTTCAACCAGACTCCAGCCAGATTTCCCATTGATGTTCAGCTTGCATCAATCGCACGGAAATTTGCAATTCACAACGATCGCGTGGGGCGCGATGATTCTCCCTGCCATCCGGCTCGTGCAGGGCCGGGAGCCATTCCAAGAAAACAGCGCCCAAGCGACTCAATGGTGCGCCCGGAGGAGACATGAATTCCACACGCCGGACCCTGATCAAGGCCAGCGCGATGCTGCTGGCCGTCCCTGGCCTTGCGGACGCGCAAGACACGTTTCCCAACAAGCCGCTGCGCTATGTCGTACCGGTTGCCGCCGGCGGCGGCTCTGACCTGATCGGCCGAACGGTCGCCGATCGCTGGGGCCGCGTGCTCGGCCAGTCGATGGTGGTCGAGAACCAGGCCGGTGGTGGCGGCGTGATCGCCTGCCAGATGACGGCCAAGGCCAGCCCGGACGGCTACAGCCTGATGCAGGGGTATGTGGCCACGCACGGCACCAACCCCGCCACGCGCAAGGTGCCCTACGACCCCGTCAAGGATTTCACGCCGATCGGCATGATCGGCGGCACGCCCAATGTGCTGGTGGTCAACAGCGCGTTGCCGGTGGCCAATCTGAAGGAATTCATCGAGTACGCACGCAAGCAGCCGGTGGCCTATGGCTCGGCTGGGCCGGGATCGCTGACGCACCTGACGATGGAATTGCTGGCCCAGCAACTCGACCTGAAGATGACCCACGCGGCTTATCGCGGCATCGCTCCGGCTTTCAACGACCTCATCGGCGGCCAGACGCAGGCGATGTTCCCGGGCCTGTCGGCAGCGTTGCCCCATATCCGCTCCGGCCGCGCGAGGGCGCTGGCCGTGACGGGCCACGCCCGCCATCCGCTGCTGAAGAACACGCCCACGCTCGAGGAAACCGGGCTCAAGGGCTTCGACGCCATGCAGTGGTATGGCGTGGTGGGCCCCGCCGGCATGCCCGCGGACGTGGTGGCGCGCCTGAACAGTTCGCTGAACACCGTGCTCAAGAGCCCGGACCTTGCCGACAAGCTGTCGTCGGAGGCGTTGCAGCCCACGCCGATGACGCCCGACCAGTTTCGCCGCTACATCGCCGATGAGGTCAATCGCTGGCGCCAGCTTGCCCGCGATCGCGGCATCCGGCTCGATACCTGATCGACAAACCGATTTCACGTCTCTGCAGTCTCACTGAACAAGGAATTTTTCATGGCCCGCAACACCCACGTCGCCGCCGATCACAACGCCCCGGCCGTCACCCGCATCCTGGGCAACTTTGTCGCGACCCATCCGTCCCAGGGCTGGAGCCCGGAGGTCGACCACGAAGCCCATCGCACGTTCATGAACTGGCTGGGCTGCGCCGTGGGCGCGGCCGGGCACGAATCCGCACAGGCCGCGCTGGCCGCCGTGGCCGAGCTGCAACCCGCCGCGCAGGCGACGGTGCTGGGCCGGCGCGAGAAGGTGGACATGGCCAGTGCCGCGCTGGTCAACGGCATCACCTCGCATACGTTCGACTTCGATGACACGCATCTGAAGACGATCATCCATCCGGCCGGGCCGGTGGCCTCGGCGGTGCTGGCGCTGGCCGAGCATACGGGCGCCAGCGGCCGCGCGGTCACCGATGCGATCGTGCTGGGCATCGACGTGGCCTGCCGCGTCGGCAACGCGATGTATCCCGATCACTACGACCGTGGCTGGCATATCACCGGGTCCACCGGCATGCTCGGCGCCGCCGCCGCGTGCTCGCGCCTGCTGGGGCTCGACGCCGACAAGACCACCATGGCGCTGGGCATCGCCGCCTCGCAGCCGGTGGGCCTGCGCGAGCAGTTCGGCACCATGACCAAGCCGTTCCATCCGGGCGGCGCCGCCCGCGCCGGGCTGATGTCGGCGCTGATGGCGCGTCACGGCTACACCTCGAGCGCCAAGGCGCTGGAAGCCCCGCGCGGCTTCATGCAGGTGATCTCCGCCAAGACGGACTGGAACGAGATCACTGACGAACTCGGCAGCCGCTTCGAGATCTCGTTCAACACCTACAAGCCGTTTGCGTGCGGCATCGTCATCCACCCGAGCATCGACGCCTGCGTGCAGCTGCGCGAGCAGGGCGTGAGGCCGGAGGATGTGGAGCGCATCGACCTGCGCGTGCACCCGCTGGTGCTGGAGTTGACCGGCAAGAAGGAGCCGACCGACGGGCTGCTCGCCAAGTTCAGCGTCTACCACGGCTGCGCGGCGGGCCTGATTTTCGGGCGCGCGGCGGAGGAGGAGTTCTCGGACCACATTGTCACGCGCGACGACGTGGTGGCGCTGCGCCGCAAGGTGATGGCGACGGCCGATGCCAACGTCGACGAAGCCGCATCGATCGTCAAGGCGGTGCTCAAGGATGGCCGCGAAGTGAACGTGACGGTGGAGCACGCCATCGGGTCCCTGCAGCGGCCGATGCGCGATGCGGACCTGAACGCCAAGTTCCACGCGCTGGCCGATCCGGTGCTGGGCGCCGGCCAGGTGGGCAAGCTGATCGATGCCTGCTGGAAACTGGGCCAGACCGCGAACGTCGGCACCATCACTGCGCTGGCACGCCCGTAACCATGACGCGTGCCCGCATTTCGGTACTCGGCGACTACGAGCGCGCCCTCACGCGGCTGGCGGACTGGTCGGCAATCGAGGCCCAGGCGCACGTCTCGTTCCATCACGCGCCGCTGGCAAAGGATGCACTCGCGGCGGTCTTGCGCGATACGGACGTGCTGGTGCTCGTACGCGACCGCACGCCGCTCGATGCGGCCACGCTGCGCCTGGCGGAGCGACTGAAACTGGTCGTGTTCACGGGCACCCGCAACACCACGCTCGACGTGGAAGCCCTGCGCGAGCGTGGCATCCCCGTCGCGAACACCGAGTGGGGGCCGTCGAAGGAGAGCACCTGCGAGATGACGTGGGCGCTGATTCTTGCCGCTACGCGTCAACTGGAGGCCCAGATGGCGACGATGCGCGCCGGCGGCTGGCGTCCGGCCGAGAGCGCGCCGCTGCCTGGGGTGCTCCACGGCGAGCGCCTTGGCCTGGTTGGCCTTGGCGAGATCGGCAAGCGCGTGGCGCGCGTCGGCAAGGCGTTCGGCATGGACGTCGTGACGTGGAGCCCACGCATGACGCCCGAGCGCGCGGCGGTGGAAGGCGTCACCGCAGTCAGCCTGGACACCTTGCTGGCGACGTCCCGCGTCGTCAGTCTTCATCTGGTGCCCACGCCGGAGACGCGCAAGCTGATCAATGCCGACCGCATGGCGTTGATGCGCCCGGACGCCATCCTCGTCAATACCTCGCGATCGGCGCTGGTGGACATGGATGCGCTGCCCGCCGCGCTGGACCGGGGGCGGCCGGGGCTTGCCGCCATCGACGTCTTCGACGTGGAGCCGGTCCCTGCGGACGATGCACTGCGGAAGCGCCACGATCTCGTGGTGACGCCGCACATGGGCTTCGTCAGCGAGCCCGTGTTCGCGATGTTTGCGCGAGGCGTGGTGGACGCGTTGACGTCGTGGCTGGAAGGGCAGGGTCCGGTGGAAGCATCGCGAGCCTGATAACAATTCGAACGGGAGGGGACATGTCCGATCATCACAGGCTGGTACGCCGCCGCGTGCTCCAGTCCGCCGGTGCGCTCGCCGCGTTGGCGGCATCGCCGATCCGGGCCGCAGACCTGGCGGCGGAGGGCGTTGCAAATGGCGTTGCGAACGGTGCCGCAAATGCCGCCGTGAAAGCCGATGTCACCGCCAGGCTGGCGCGCTATATGGTCGCCGCGCGCGACACGGCGCTGCCTGAGGCGGTTGAACTCGCCTGCAAGCACCGCATCCTCGATACGTTGGGTGCGATGGTGTCGGGGTCGCGCATGACGCCGGGCGAGATGGCGGTGAAGTATGTGCGCACGCTTGGTGGCCAGCCGCAGGCCTCGGTGGTGGGTGCGTCGTTTCGTACGACTACCGTCAATGCTGCGCTGGCGAATGCGATGTGCGCGCACGCCGACGAGACCGACGATTTCGAGCCGGTCACCAAGGCCCATCCCGGCAGCGCCGTCGTTCCGGCCGCGCTGGCGGTGGGAGAAAAGGAGGGGCGCAACGGCACCGAACTCATGCGCGCCGTCGCGCTCGGCTATGACCTGTGCTGTCGCCTGTTGATGGCGCTGGGGCCCGATCTGGTGCGCGGCTCGCATCGGAGTGCCGAAGGCACGTCCTCGACCTTTGGCGCGCTGGGTGCCGCGGCGTCGCTCGCACGGCTGGATGAAACCGGCATGCGATACGCGCTCTCGTATTCCGCGCAGCAGGTGTCCGGGCTGTGGAGCTGGGTGAAAGACAAGGACCATATCGAGAAGGCGTTCGACTTCGCCGGCATGGGCGCGCGCAATGGCGTCACGGCGGTCGGCATGGTGCAGGCCGGGCTGACGGGCGTGTCTGACGTACTCGATGGCACGCACAACCTGTTCATTGCGCTTTCGACGTCGCCAAAGCCGGAAGCCATGCTCGATCAGCTCGGCAAACGGTTCTATGTGACCGAGACCGCGATCAAGACGTTTTCCGTCGGATACCCCATCCAGTCGCCGCTGGATGCGCTGCTGACATTGCGCAAGGAACACGGGCTGACGCCTGACAATGTCCGCAGCATCCTCGTCAAGCTGCCGACCGATGCGGTCGGCATTGTCGGGGAAAGCGCCATGCCGGATGTGAACTGCCAGCATCTGGTGGCGGTCGCGCTGGTCAAGGGTGCGGTGTCGTTTGTCGACAGCCACGATGTGGCGCTGATGCGCGATCCGCGCATTGCCGCGCAGCGCGCCAAGGTCACGGTGGTGCCGGATCAGGCGTTGATGGACCCCGCCGCGCCGCGCGGTGCCATCGTCGAGGTGACGATGACCGACGGCCGCAAGGTCAATCATTTCACCCGGTTTCCGCCTGGTACCAAGGAGAATCCGCTGAGCACCGAGGCGGTCAATGCCAAGGCTCGCGATCTGATCGCGCCGGTGCTTGGCGCCAGCAAGACCGAGAAATTGATCGAACGGATCAACCACCTCGAGAAGGTGAACGACATTCGTCAGCTCCGCGCGCTCCTGACGGTGTGAGCCCGCCGCTCGCGGCGGTGCATGCCCCGATTGACAGGCCGGAGTGGGTTGCAAATACTGCACAGCGCTCCCCAGGCCTGCCGCGCGTATTCCGCCGAAGTCGTGCAGCCACCGGAGGCGTGGAATGATTTTGAGATGTCACTACAACCGATGCAGGAGACAACCATGATCAGATGCCGCATGCTTTTTCTCGCCGCCGCCGTTGCCGTGCTCGCCGGCTGCGCTTCCTCCGTCACGACGTCGACGGCGGGCGCCCAGCAGCCAAAGCCGCCGGGGCAGATTGCCGCTGGCAAGGCCGAGGTGCTCTGGCTCGGGCAAGCCGCCACGCGGATTACCACGCCGGGTGGCAAAGTCATCGTCATCGACCCGTGGCTGACCACGAACCCGAAGACGCCGGCCGATTTCAAGCAGCTTGCCGCGCTGGGCAAGGTCGACCTGATCCTGGTGACACACGCCCATGGCGACCATCTTGGCGATGCGCCTGCGCTGGCCAAGCTGAACAACGCGCCCATCTATACCGGCGGCGGCATGGGGCAGACGCTCGTCAGTCTGGGCATGGTTCCGGCCGCGTTGTCGCAGCGGTTTGGCAAGAGCGGCACGATCGCGCCGTTCGGTGCGGGCGGACCCAAGATCACGGCGGTGCGCGCCGAACACTCGTCCGAACTGGTCTGGAAGAACCCGACCACGGACAAGGATGAAACCCACTACGCCGGAGAACCCGTGGGCTACATCATCGAACTCGAGAATGGCTTCAAGATCTGGCATATGGGCGATACGGGCCTGTTCGGCGACATGGAGTTGATCGGCGAGCGCTACAAGCCCGACCTCGTGCTCATTCCGATTGGCGGCCACTTCACGATGGGCCCGCAGGATGCGGCGATTGCGGTGCGCGACATGATCAAGCCCCGCTACGCGATTCCGATCCACTACCAGACCACGCCGCAGCTGCGCGGTACGCCGGCGGAATTCTCTGCGGCGCTCGGCGCTTCCGCCAGGACGAGCGTGCTCGTTCCCGAACCCGGTCAAAAGGTGGACTTCTGATGGACCGGACGCGACGAACGATATGCGCCACCGGGCCGCTTGCCGCCGCACTCGCGCTGGTGGGTTGCGCCACCTCGGGCAGCTCGGGGACCGTCGGTTCCCGTGAAGCCGCGATCGCGGAGCTGGGCGGCACCGGCAAGCTGCGTGCGGCCATCAACCTTGGCAATCCGATTCTGGCGAGCCGCGCCGCGAATGGCGATCTCCAGGGCGTTTCTGTGGACCTCGCGCGCGAGGCGGCGCGGCGCCTCGCGCTGACACCGGAACTGGTGCCCTTTACATCGGCGGGAAGCGTGGTCGAAGCGGTCAAGGGCCGGCAGGTGGACCTCGCGTTCGTGGCGATCGATCCAGTGCGCGCGGCGGACATGGAGTACACGGCACCGTATGTGATCATCGAAGGGGCCTATCTCGTGCGTCATGATTCGGCTCTGCAGCGCAACGAGGAGGTCGACCGTACGGGCACGCGCGTCGTGGTCGGCCGTGGCAGTGCATACGATCTGTTCCTGACGCGCGAGCTGCGTGCGGCCACGCTGGTACGCGCACCGACTTCGCCGGCTGTCACCGACATGTTCCTGGCGGAACGCCTGGATGTTGCGGCAGGCGTCAGGCAGCAGCTCGAAGCCGACGCGCGGCGCGTTGGCGGCGTGCGGCTGCTGCCCGGGCGCTTCATGGTGATCGAGCAGGCCATGGGCGTGCCAAAAGGGCGCGGTGCCGCGCGCACCTGGCTGAGTGGCTTTATCGAGGAGATGAAGGCCTCGGGTTTTGTGGCCGATGCGCTGCGACGCCACGGTATCGAAGGCGCCGGCGTCGCCCCGCCTATGCGGACCTAAGGCGGGCGCGATTGCAAGGCACAAGGCACTTTCGGGTGCCTTGCGTCACATCGGGCCCCGCTTTCGGCAGTCAACGCGCGAAGCTGTTATAGTGCGGGACCTTGCCCGCGTTCAAAGCGACCGCGGCCGGGTGCCGGCCTCAAGACAATTACTCACCACCGGCGCCCTTCGGGCGTACACCCGAATCGATCCGGGCCACATGGCCCGTCACCTACCTGACCCGCGGCCTGGTCCGCTCCGTACCCGGCACGCCCCGTACCAGCGCACCGGCCTACGCAAGCACGGTCACTTCCGCGTCAATCGCGGCGACATGCATACGTGTCGCGGGTATTGACCCCATTCAATCGCGGCGAATCCTTCCGGCTGGCAGTGGCGCACATCGGTGCCCTCGCTCCCGCACGCGTGATCGCGCGAACAGAAATATGAGAACAATGAACGCTATTCCATCTCCGTACACGGTAGCCGTGTATCCCATCGAGCAGCAACCCGGCGTCTGGTTTGCCGCGTACCTCATCAGCGAATACAAGGACGGCACGGAACGCGTGCTGGCCAACGTCGCCATGCGTCACGACACGCATCGCTCGGCAGCCAAGGCCAAGCAAGCGGCCCGTAGCGCCGGCGAACGCGCCATCGCGCGACTGGCAACCCGTCCCCATCACCCGGGCGTATCCGCCCACGCCTATCAGGGAGCCCGTCATGGCTAAGGAAGAACTCGTCGAATTTGGTGGCCACGTTTCCGAAGTGCTGCCCGATAACCGCTTTCGCGTCATCCTGGAGAATGGATTCCAGGTATGGGCGTACTCGTCGGGCCGCATGAAGAAAAACCGCATCCGGATCCTTGCCGGCGATCGGGTCACGCTGGAGATGTCTCCCTACGACCTGACCAAGGGCCGCATCAACTACCGTCACAAGAATTGAGCAACGCACCGCAACCGCCGGAATTCGCGTGCCGGCCACCCAGTACCGCGTCACGCTCGCGTCGTCCTCTGCCTTGCCTGACTGATAACCAAGGAGCCGCCATGTCCGTTTGCGACGAATGGGAAATCATGCACCTGACGCCCAATGGCTGGAAGGATGGAAGCTATCGCCACGAGCCGGGCGACGCCGTCGAGATCGCGCCGCCTGCCGATGACGTGCTGACGGTGCGCCGCCATGTGAGTGCGACCTATGGCGGCGCGTCGCGCGTGACCGAGGATCGCACGCCGCGCACGGAAGACATGGCGCTGCTCGAGCAATTGCTGTCGAAGTTCGGCGACCCGGGATTCGGCGTCTGAAACCGGCCGCCGCCATCAGGCCGCGGCCATTAGCTCATCATGTAGCCGGCTTGCCCGGCAGATCCATCAGCGTCTCCACGTGCCACGCGCAGGTGCGAGATGCCGGGGTCCCAGCACCCCATTACCCCGTTGCATTCTTCAAGCACTGTCTGGCGCGTCCGCCGGCATCGATGTCGTGTGACATTCCGGAGTCGGCGACGTCCGTTCGGATGATTGAGAAAACCTCAATCGTGTGCCAGAATTTTTGCCATGGATCGCCTGCCTCCCCTCAATGCACTCCGGGCCTTTGAAGCCGTCGCGCGACGCCTGAGCATCACGATTGCAGCGGAAGAGCTGCACGTCACGCCCGGTGCGGTCAGCCGCCAGATTCGGACGCTCGAAGACACCCTCGGTATTCAGCTGCTGGTGCGCGGGCATCGGCAGATCTCGCTCACGCGCGCTGGCGAGGACTACTACCGTGCGGTCACGAAGTCGATGGACGGACTGCGCGAGGCGACCGTCCGCCTGACCCGGCGCACCAAGCGGACACAGCTCAAGGTGCGTGCCTATACGACGTTTGCCATGCGCTGGCTGATCCCGCGGCTGTCGAGCTTTCATACGGCCAACAGCGGTATCGAGGTGCTGCTCACGGCCTCGCTCGATCCGGTGGACTTCCGCAGGGAGGACATCGACGGCGCGATCCGGCTTGGTGACGGCAAGTGGAGCGGCACCAACGCCTATCGTCTCGTCTCGAACATACTGGTGCCGGTCTGCAGCCCCGATCTGGGCAAAAAGGTCCGCAAGCCGGCGGATCTGGATCGCCAGGTTCTGCTGCACTCGATTGCGCGGCCCGATGACTGGGCATGCTGGCTGGCCGCAGCCAAGGCCGAGAAGCTGGTCGACGCGCGCAGCGGCATGACCTACCAGAGTTCGGCGATGGCCTACGCGGCGGCGCTGGAAGGGCAGGGCTTCGCCATTGCCCAGCGCTTCCTGGTGGAAGATGACCTGGCCGCTGGCAAGCTGGTGGCACCGTTCCGCCAGGCCGTGGACATGGGCGACTTCACGTACTACCTGCTCACGCCTGCCGACCGGAACGAGAGCGCCAGCATGGCGACCTTCCGCAAGTGGCTGCTGGCGCAGTTCGAAACCACCGCCTAGCGCGCGATACCGCTATCGCCCGACCCCGTAAAGCCGGCAAACCGTGCAAAGCCGTCCACCGGTTCGCGGCGGGTTTCCAGTTGGTTGGCCGCTGCCGCAGGATCCGGGTAGCCGAGCGACATGCCGCACACCACGATCTCCGCCTCCGGGATGGCAAGCCGCGCGCGGATCAGGCGGTGATACCGCGCAAACGCCTGCTGTGCACACGTACCGAGTCCATGGGCGACCGCCGCCAGCATCACGGCATGCAGGAACATGCCGAGGTCCAGCCACGCTGCCTGCGCCTGGTCGCGCTCGATGGTGAAGAACAAGCCCACCGGCGCGCCGAAGAAATCGAAGTTCCGCGCGTACTGGCGTGTCATCGCGCCAGTGTCGCCCTTGGGGATTCCCAGCAGGCCGTAGAGTGCCTTGCCGACGGCCTGCCGCCGCGACAGGTAGGGCGCGCGCCAGGTCGCCGGATAGTAGGCGTATTCCTCCGCGTGACCGGGGCCGCCAGCGAGATGCAGCGCCACGAGTTCCGCACTGAGCTGGTCGCGCACGGCGCCGGCGCAGACGTGGACGCGCCACGGTTGGGTGTTCGACGCACTGGGGCTCCGCGAAGCGACGGCAAGGATGGCCTCGACGGTTTGCTGCGATACCGGCGTATCAAGAAAGCCGCGCACGCTCTTCCTGGCATGGAGCGTGGCGACGACGTCCATGCCGTTGCCGGGGGAGCTGGGGGCGTGGCCCGCGGTCATGGCGCGACAGCGAGAGAAGCGTGGCGCGCCGTCGGCAGGCTGGATTCGGCGCAGTGGATGGCGCGACATTCGCGCAGCCGTGCGATGTCGGCCTCCGCATACCCCAACTCGCGCAGCACGGCGTCCGTATCCTGGCCGCACGCCGGGGCAGGGCGCATCGGCTGTGCATTGCAGTCGACGCTATTGATCGGGAAGCCCGGCATCCGGATGGCGCCCAGCGTGTCGTGGTGGACTTCCGCGAGCATGTGGTTGGCGTGGACTTGCGGATGCTGCGCTACATCGGCATACGTGGCCACGCGCGCGCAGAGAATGTCAGCCTGCCGCAGGACTGGCAGCCATGCGTCCGTGGTGCGCGTGACAAACACCTGCGTCAACGCCTGCACCATTTGCGCGCGATTGGCCACGCGCAGCGGCGATGTGGCAAAGCGCGGGTCGTCGGCCAGCGCCGACAGGCCGAGCGTCTCGCATAGCCTGCGCCAGCGGTCCGGCATGTAGGCCGCCACCATGATCCAGCCGTCGGCGGTCTGGAAGGCCTGATTCGGCGCGGAGTACGGCGCGGCGCTGCCGGCGCGCACCGGCAGTTCGCCATCGGCCAGATAGCTCGCGAGCGAGGATTGCTGCAAGGCGAGCGCCGCGTTCAGCAGGTTGACGTCGAGATGGCCGCCCTGGCCATCCTTGGCACGCTGGGCCAGCCTGGCCAGGATACCGACCACGGCCACATATCCGGTCATCACGTCGACCACGGGGGCCTGCACCTTGCACGGCTCGCCGCCCTCCACCCCGATCAGGCTCATGAGGCCGGAATCCGCCTGCACGATACCGTCCACGCCGGCGCGGTCTGCGTAGGGGCCGCGCTGCCCGTAGGCGGAGATCGAGCAATAGATCAGCGCGGGATGGTCCTGGGCGAGTTGCGCATAGCCGAGCCCGAGCCGTTCCATCACGCCGGGGCGCATGCTTTCCACGACGATATCAGCTTCGGCAATCAGGCGGCGCGCCACGGTGACGCCCTCCGGGGACTTGAGATCCAGCGCGACGCCGAGCTTGTTGCGGTTGAACGCGTGGAACAGGGCGCTGTCGTCGCCGATCCAGCCGGGGCCGAGGCCCCGTCCCAGTTCGCCGCCCGGCGGCTCCACCTTGATCACGCGCGCGCCCATGTCGGCCATCAGCATGGTGGAGGTAGGGCCCGCGCCAATCTGGGTGAAATCGATGACGGTCAGCCCATCGAGTGCATTGCGCAACATGATCATGACTCCCTGGAATTGCGGGACCGCTTGAATGTGCCCTGGGCCGTGGCGATCCGCTCGCCCGTATCGGTGACCAGTTCGGCCGATGAGAAGTAGATGCTGCGGCCCGCGCGGGTCACCATCGCCACGGCGCGCACGCGGCCCGTGCTGACTTTGCCGAGATAGCTGATCGTCAGCATCAGCGTGACGGCATTGCCCATGGCGCCATCCTGATCCTGCAGCCCGGCGTAGCCGCAAGCCGCGTCGAGCAGCGTGGCGCTGACGCCGCCCTGCAGGGTGCCCTGGCGGTTCAGGTGCCGGGGCTCGATATCGAGCGTGAAGGTGCACTCGCCCCGGCCAACGTTTGTCAGCCGGATGCCGAGGTCGTCGAGCAGGGGATTGTCGGTGGATGGGTTCACATCGCCACCTTGATATTGTTCTCGGTGATCACGCGCTGCCAGCGCGCCAACTCCCGGCCGATGTAGGCCTTGAGCTCATCGGGCGTGGAGCCCTTGGCCTCGAAGCCTTGCTTCGCGAACTGTTCCTTTACGTCGGGCGACTTCAATGCGGCCAGCAGCGCGCCATTCACCTTGTCCACCACGGCACGCGGCGTCTTGGCCGGCGCCAGCAGGCTGTACCAGAGCTCGGCGTCGTAGCCCTTCAGGCCGGCCTCGGCAAAGGATGGCAGCTCGGGCATCAACGACGTCCGGCTCTTGCCGGCGATGCCGAGCGCGCGCAGCTTGCCGGTGCGCACGTACTGGATGACGGAGGCGAAGGTGGCAAAGGAGATCTGCACCTGCCCGCCCATCAGGTCCGTGATCGACGGGCCGGTGCCGCGATAGGGCACGTGCAGGAGCTCGGTCTTGTTCATCTTGGCAAAGACCTCGCCGGCCAGATGCTGCGGCGTGCCGGGGCCCGGGCTGCTGTAGCTGAGCTTGCCGGGGTGGGCCTTGCTGTAGTCGATGAACTCCTTGAGGGTCTTGAACGGCTGGTCGAGGTTGGCCACCAGCATGAGCGGCACCGAGGCGATCAGTCCCACGGGTTCGAAATCGCGCTCGATCCGGAACGGCACCTTCATGTCGAGGTACGGGTTCATGGTGACCTGGCTCGAGGCGATGACCAGCGTGTAGCCGTCAGCCGGCGCATGGGCGACGAAGTCGGCACCAAGGTTGCCGCCAGCGCCGGGCTTGTTCTCGATCACGATGGTCTGGCCTAGCTGCTGGCTCATCTTCGGGGCAATCAGGCGCGCGAGAATGTCGTTGCCGCCGCCGGGGGCAAACGGCACCACCAGGGTGATGGGTTTGGTCGGAAATGCGGACTGCGCATTGACCGGTGCGGTGGTGCCAGCGGCCAGCACGGTGCCGATGCAGAGCAGGATCGCGCGTGCGGCGCGGGATACGGAAATCATGGTTGTCTCCTGAAGGTGGGATGTCGTTATGTGGTGATGTCGTTACTGTCGGTGTGGCGTGTTCTCAGCGGCCCGCGAAGTGCGGTGGCCGCTTTTCGGCAAACGCCTTGCGGCCCTCGATGCGGTCCGCCGTGTCCCGCAGCACGCCCCAGTAGAGTTCGGTGATGTCCTGCGCGTCGGCTTCGCCCAGATGGGCGGTCTGGCGTGACAGCTTCTTGATGGCTTGCACGGCCAGCGGCGCATTGCCGGCCACCTTGTGCGCCAGCGACAGCGCGCGGTCGAGCAGGCGGTCCGGCTCCACGGCTTCGGTGACCAGCCCGATGCGTTGCGCGTCGGCGGCGCCGATGCGCTCACCCGTCATCACCATCTGCATGGCGTACGCGGACGGCACGGCCTTGAGCAGGCGATGCAGGCCGGATACCGCGGGGATCGAGCCGACGGCTGCCTCGGGCAAGCCAAAGGTGGCATGGGTGGATGCCAGGCGCATATCGCACTGCAAGGCGATCTCGAGTCCGGCCCCCAGGCAGTGCCCGTTGATGGCCGCGATCATTGGCTTCCAGAGCGAGAGACCGGACAGGTCCATCAGCCGGATGTAGAGGCCGAGGTCGGCGGCGTGTTCCGGCTTACGGAACAAGGCCTCCGGATAGCTTGCCGGCGATGTTTGCGTGCCCTTGAGGTCGGCGCCGGCACAGAACGCGCGCGTGCCGGTGCCGGTGAGGATAGCCACGCGCACATCGTCACGGTCCCGGATCTCGCCGAGATGCTGGCGCAATGCGCGCAAGGCGTCCACGTTCAGCGCATTCAGTGCCTCGGGCCGGTCGATCGTCAGCACGGCCACGGGCCCGTCGATGTTCAGGTGTACGGTCATGGCGGCTCCTTACACGCTGGGCGACGACAGGCTGCGGCCGCCGCACACATAGAGCGTCTGCCCCGTGACATACGCCGCGCGCGGGTCAAGGAAGAAGCCCACTGCATTGGCGATATCCTCGGCCGTGCCGATGCGCTGCGCCGGCACGGACTTCTGGAGCCGGGCCTGCACCTCGGGCGCGAAGTTGCGGAACAACGGCGTGTCGACGATGCCCGGCGCGACGGCGTTCACCGTGATGCCCTTGGCCGCGAATTCGATGGCGAGCGATCGCGTCAGGCTGACCACGCCACCCTTGGCGGCCGAGTAGTTGGCCTGGCCAAAGCCGCCCAGCCACGCACGGGAGGAAATATTGACGATGCGGCCGTAGCCGCGCTCGACCATGCCCGGCAAGGCGGCACGGCAGCACAGGAACTGCGAGCGCAGGTTGGTGTTGATGACGAGGTCCCAGTCGTCGTCCGTCATCTTCAGGAAGCGCATGTCGCGCACGGCGCCGGCATTGTTCACGAGGCAATCGATGTGGCCCATCGACGCCGTCACGTGCTCGAAGGCTGCATTGACCGCCGTGGCATCAGTCAGGTCGACGGTAACGCCCATCGCCCGATGGCCCGCGTGGACCAGCCCGCCCACGGCATCCGCCAGCGCCGTGGCATCGCGGTCGAAGAGCGCCACGCGCATGCCCTGTTCGGCCAGGCGGGTGGCGATGCCAAGACCGATGCCGCGTGCGGCGCCGGTAATCACCGCCACTTGCGGTGAATCTTGCGTGTCCTGCGGCGAGCCTTGCGGCGAGTGGATGGCAGGTGCGTTCATGTCAGACTCCCAGCAGATGAACGGATGAAGCCGCGTGGTCGACGCCTGCGATGCCGCCACCCGTGCATTGGGTCAGGCCGACCCGTGCGCCGGCCACCTGGCGGCTGCCGGCCCGGTCTTGCAGGTGCCACATGATTTCCACCATCTGTGCAACGCCGGTGGCGCCCAGCGGATGGCCCTTTGCCAGCAGGCCGCCGCTCGGATTCACCGGCACGCGGCCGCCGAGGCGCGTGGCGCCGGAGCGCAGCAGCGGCACCGCTTCCCCGACGGGTGCCAGGCCAAGCGCTTCGTAGTAGAGCAACTCGGCGATCGTGAACGCGTCGTGCAGTTCCACCACGTTGACGTCTTGCGGCCCCAGGCCCGCTTGCTCGTAGGCCTGGCGCGCCGCGCGGGCCGTGATTTCCGCATCCAGGATGTCGTCATCGGCCTGCTCGCGGATGCCCGACACCACCACCGAGGACAGCACCTTCACCGGCTTTGCCTGCGCGGGGCGCCGCGTGCTCAGGATCACGGCCGCGGCGCCATCCACCTGCGAAGGGCAGCACTGCAGCAGCGTCAGCGGATCGGCAATCATGCGCGAGGCCAGCACCTCCTCCACGGTGGTTTCCGTGCGCTGTTGCGCGAACTCGTTCAGCGTGCCGTTGTAGCGGTTCTTGACCGCGATGCTCGCCAGGTCCTCGGACGTGGCATCGCGCTCATGCAGGAAGCGCGTGCCGCGCATGGCATAGACCGCTGGCAGCACCATGCCGGCCTTCGCGTAGAGATCCGTCTTGTGATCGTTGCGTTGCAGCGGGATCGTGCCGCCACCGAGCGCGGTCAGCTGTTCGATGCCGAACACCAGCACGGTGTCGTACTGCTGTGCCAGCAGCGCGTGCCGCGCCAGATGCACGCCGGTGGCGCCGCTCGCGCAGGCGTTCTCCACGTTGTAGACCGGAATGCCGCGCAGGCCGAGATCGCGCACGATCAGCTGGCCCAGGATCATGCCGCCCAGCACGTTGGCGCAGTAGACGGCCTGGATGTCATCGAGGGAAATGCTCGCGTCGTCGACGGCCTTCAGGATGGCTTGCTGCGCCAGTTCCGGCGCCAGCACGCCCGGGTGACGGCCGAAGGGGGTCATCGCGCCGCCGGAGATGTAGATGTCTTGCATGGCGTACCTTGATTAGTCGTGAAGAGCGTGGAACACGTAGCCGAAGGTCTCGTCCGGCTGCGGCAGGTAGCGGTCCCCGATGGTGGGGCGGTCGTTGCCGAGCAAGCGGCCGAAGATGCGCACCGGGCCGGCGAAGTCCACGTAGCCCAGCGCGTAAGGCGGCTGGCCGGTCTTTGGCGCGGGGTGGATCACGGTGAAGCTGTAGACCGTGCCGACACCCGTCACTGGCACGGTGTCATGGCGCGACGCCAGCGGCGAATTCGCGGGCACGACGGGGAACACCTGTTCGCCGGTGTATTGGTCACGGGACGCCAGCAGGGCCGGGGATGCGTCGGCGCTCCAGAGCGTGTAGGGCTGCATTGACACGGGTGTCTCCTTTGTCGATGGATGGGTATGGCCAGGGGATGACTGGATAGTCGTACCTGGACCGCGCCGCGACAAACGAGATTTCCGGGCGAGTCGCTTGAGTTTTTCTCAATCGAAATGAGGTAAGCCGAGCGTTCGCCGGGATCGCAAGAATCCTTGGGTGGCCGCGACATGTCGATTACTCTTGCCTTGGCAAGCGGCAGCCGCTGGAGGAGATTCCGCGATGAGCAACGAATCAGTGCCGGGAGGCGATACGCGCACCTCCGAGCCAGCGGAGGACGCAAGCCGCATTGGCGACGACCGGATGGTCGAAGACCCGAGTGTGCGCGACCATCCGCGTTACCAGCAGATGTTTCCGGTTCTCACGGATGCGGAAGTCGAGAGGTTGCGTCGCTTCGGAAACCCGTGCCACTACGCCCAGGGCGACTATCTCTATCGCGCCGGGAGCATCTGCCCGGGGGTATTCCTCCTGCTGTCGGGCAAGATCCGGATCGTTGGCCGCGATGGCCTGGGCCATGAGCGGACGATCCACACCTATACCCAGCGCGGCGAGTTCACCTCGGACGTCACGCAGCTATCGAGAAAGCCGGCCGTCGTGGACGCCCATGTCGTCGAGGACGTCGAGGCGGTCTTGCTGCGGCCGGACGAACTGAGCGCCATGATGGTCATGGAGGCCGATCTTGGCGAAAAGATCATACGGGCGCTGATCCTGAGGCGTGTGCTGGTGATCGAGCGCGGGCAGGGCGTCGTTCTGGTCGGTGCACCCGGCAACGCGCGACTCCTTGCGCTGCAAAATTTCCTGCGCCGCAATGCCTTTCCGAACATGGCGCTGGATGCGGATCAGGACGCCGACGCCATTGCCTTGCTTGCGCGGCTGACGCCGCAAGCCGACGACTTTCCGCTTGTCGTCTGTCCGGACGGCACGGTGCTGCGAAACCCCGACGAGGGGCAGCTTGCTTCTTGCCTGGGGCTGATTCCGGAGTTCGATCCGACGCATGTCTACGACGTGGCCATCGTAGGCGCCGGCCCGGCCGGACTGGCCACGGCGGTCTACGCGGCGTCCGAAGGGCTGTCGGTCGCGGTGCTCGACTGCCGTGCACCCGGTGGCCAGGCGGGGACGAGTGCGCGTATCGAGAACTACCTGGGTTTTCCCACCGGCATCACCGGACAAGCCCTCGCTGGCCGCGCGTTCGTGCAGGCGCAAAAATTCGGCGCGCATATCGGCATTCCATGCGAGGTCAAGGCCTTGCATTGCGGCAAGCATCCGCTGTTCGTGGAGCTTGCCGATGCGCGCCGCATCGCCGCGCGCACCGTGGTCATCGCCAGCGGTGCGGAGTATCGGCGTCCCGTCGTCGAAGGCCTCGAGCGATTCGAGCGCTGCGGCGTCTACTACTGGGCCACTCCACTGGAGGCCCGGTTATGCCGCAAGGAGCCGGTGCTGCTGGTCGGCGGTGGCAACTCGGCGGGGCAGGCGGCGGTTTTCCTGGCATCGCATGCCGAGCATGTGCACATGCTGATTCGCGGCACGAGCCTTGGAAACACCATGTCGCACTACCTGATGGAACGCGTCGGGGCGCTGCCGAACGTGACACTGCATACGCGTGTGGAGCTGAGTGCGCTGGAAGGGGAGACGCGCCTCGAACGCGTGTACTACCGTGGCCCCGGCGGCGTCGAAGGCAGCATGACGACGCATCACCTGTTCGTGTTCATCGGCGCCGTGCCGAATACAAGCTGGCTCAATGCCTGCGGCGTGTCTCTCGACAGCAAGGGGTTCGTACTGACCGGCCCCGACGTTGCCGAAGCCGCGCTGCAGGCGCTGCCGTTGCAGACGAGCATCGAAGGCGTGTTCGCGATCGGCGACGTTCGCTCGGGGTCCACCAAGCGTGTCGCGTCGGCGGTGGGCGAAGGCGCGGCCGTGGTGGCACAGATTCATCGCTTCTTGTCCTAGGCGCGATGAACGCACCCGTCCGCTCGAACCGAAGCCGTGACGCTCAGGCTGTCACGGCCCATAGGCGTGTCACCCAGCCGGCTGCATAGAGGCCGAGGCCGAATATCGCGTGAGTGACGATGCTCTGGACGCGGGCGGCGGCGGGACGCGGCGTGCGGCTGGCGGCGACGCCCGCGCCCATGCCCGGCTGCATCACAAGGAAAGGTGCCGCGACACTGCCGATGCCGACGATCAGCGCGGGGCCGATCGTCGGACCACGGGCCCAGTCGAGGCCCCAGATGGCGAGCAGCGTGGCCGCGAACACAATGCCGGTCCCATAGTGGACGATCCACCCGACCAGCCGCTCGGATTGCACGGGCGGCGAGGCGGAAATGGGATCGTGGCGAAAGCGTCCGCGCGGCAGGTAGGCGATCCAGCGGCCGACCAGCGCATAGTTCGGCGGCGGAATGCCGAGCAGCCGTTGCCGGACGGCCATCCAGACATCCATGACCACCGTCGCGCCCGCGCCGATCAGCAGCGCGCAGAGCATGAAGCGCCCGATCTCAGACATGTTCATCCTCCTTCCGCGCGCCCGATGCCGACGGCGCCTGCGCCCCGATCATCCAGCAGGCGGCGGTAAAGCGTACTTCGGCCCCGTGCACATAGGGATCGAAGGCGGCGCGAACGGTTTCGATGACTTTCGCGCGCGTCTGGTCGTCCGCTTCCTGCAGGGCCAGGCCGACGGGACCGAGCCGCGTCACGTATTCAACCAACCCTTGCTCCGGCAGGATGCAGGCTACGTCGATCGGCCGGATCTCGATTTCCAGCCAGCCGCTTTGTTCCAGGATGCCGCGAACGCGGTCCGGATCGGCGAAGGCAAATTGCCCCGGGGCGTTCGGCCGGCGGGCGGGGAGGTCGGGCAGGAGCGGCGCGGCCGCACGCTCGGCCGTCGTCATGAACGGATTCTCCGCCGCGCTGCGCCAGGCGATGCACCGGAGCCCGGCGCCCTGACTGGCCGCGTGCCGCAGGTTTGCAAAGGCTTGAACCGGGTCGTCGAAGAACATCACGCCGAAGCGCGAAATGATCATGTCGAAGCTTGCGGGCGCGAACACGTGTGTTTGCGCATTGGCCTGAATGAAGCTTGCCGGCGTGCCCTCCCGCTCGGCGCTCGCGCGGGCGGCGGCGATCATCGGCCCTGAAATGTCGATGCCGACGCAGCGGCTGGCGGCACCGTGCCGCCGGGCAACGGCGAGCGTGGTGGCGCCCGTGCCGCAGCCGACGTCGAGCACCCCGCGTCCGGCGGAGGACGCGGCGTTGACCAGCAGGTCTTCGAATGGCTGGAACATCGCGTCGAGCCACGCCTGTGCGTCAACCCAGGCGCGTCCGGAGGGGCCATTCCAAAGTCTCGCCTGTTCGTCGGCGGTCTGATGCGTCACATCCATGGTCGTTCCCTTTGCCTTCCGGCTTGCCTTCATGAAGCGGAATCTGCACTATACAAATTCAAGTCGACTTGAGGTCAAGAGGGTGGAAAACCTGGATATCTCCGAGGTGGCGCGGCAGTCCGGCGTGCCGGCTTCGACGCTGCGCTTCTATGAGGAAAAGGGGCTGATTGCCTCGACCGGCAGGCGGGGGCTGCGTCGTCTGTTCGATACGGGCGTGCTCGACCGGCTGGCACTGATCGCGCTGGGGCGCGCCGCCGGATTCTCGCTAGAAGAGATCGCGCTCATGTTCGCGCCGGGCGATCGCCCGCACATCGACCGGCAGATGCTCGCGGACAAGGCGGAGGAGCTGGACAGGACGATCCGCAAGCTGAGCGCCATGCGCGACGGCCTGCGGCACGCCGCGGCCTGCCCCAAGCCGACTCACATGGAATGCCCCACGTTCCAGCGCTTCCTGCGGGCGGCGGCGTCCGGGGCGATTGGCGGGCGCGGGAAGCGGAACTTGCTGCCGCCCCGGGACTGACGCTCCGGCGCGCCGTGAGCCGTGTCTAGTCGTCGATGTGGGTATAGAGCTTGTTGACGATGACCCATTCGCAGCCGACCTTCAACAGCGAAAGGAAGTTCTGATAGCGGAAGCCGCCCATGTGGACGCGCACCTTGGCCGAAGCGATCTTGCCGACGACCTCCACGGACAATACCGACATGCCGTAGGCCTCGTTGAGCGAGGCCGGACTCTTGCGCGACGCCACGCCTTGCAGATAGACGTCGAGCGATTTCTGGACGATCTCCCCGCGCACTTCGGCAAAGAGCTGTGCAGCGGGATGAAAGGTAGGCCGCAGTGCGTCGACGTCTCCGTCATAGAGTGCGTCGAGATAGACCTGCAGTTGCTGCAGGATCTGCTGATGGGCCTTGTCGACAGGTCCCTGGGTGAGTGAAGCCGACATTTCGGTTTCTCCTGATGCATGCAGACCGCGCCCAACGGTCGGATGCTATCGCGCCGCTAGCGGTTGCATGACGGCGCGATGGCGACTGGGTGGATGCGTCAGGCGGCGGCGCTGGTGGCTTGCAGCACATGCTCGAGTTGTTGCGCGATATCGGCAACCGGCGCGTAGCCGGCCGATACGCGATAGAGCTTGCCTGCGTGGCCCAGCACCAGGGCCGGGAAGCTGGAAATGCCCCAGCTACGGGCCGTGCGGAAGTCGTCGACGGTGGCCGTCCTGGCGGCTTCGCTGGCCCACGTTGCCAGGAACGTCTCCACGGCGATGTCATGGCCTTGCCGGGTCAGCGCCTGCGTGGCGACTTCCGCCAGCGTCTTGCCGTCGGTGGTATCGCGCGCGTCGACGTAGAACGCGTGCTGCAGCGCCCGGAAGATCGCCAGCAGATCGGCTTGCGGGGCGAGCTGGCGCGCCGCTACCACGGCACGGCAGATGGGCTCCGTATCGTAGACAAAGTTCTCGCGGGCCACGAAGCCTTCGCGATTGAACGGCAGGCCGCTGGCGGCCTCGACCCGGCTCCAGTGCTGCAGGCGAAACTGCTTGCCGGCATCGTCCAGGATATCGGTGGCGCCCGCGCGGATGCCGCCCACGACGATGCGAAGCGGCAGTTCCGGGAAACGTTCGCGGAGCGCCGTCATTTCCTTGCCGAATCCATAGCACCACGAGCACATCGGATCGCCAACATAGATCAGTTCCATTTTCTTGCCTTTGCTTGCTAGGTCTCCTCGCGGCTGCGTCGTCGAGGAGACGGGATTAGAATGACTTGCTTCGACAAAACCAATGTACTGGCGTTGGGGGTCGTGATGAACGACGTCGAAGCAACAACAGTCATTACACGGTGTCATAGACCATGAAGCGCCAATTCGACGATTTGCAACTGGGCAGCATCGAACTCTTCTGTCTTGCGGCGGAGCTTGGCAGCTTCACCGCCGCGGCCGTCGCCGCAGGCGTCACGCCCGCAGCGGTCAGCCGTAGTGTTTCGCGGCTGGAAGAACGTCTTGGCGCGCGGCTGTTCGTGCGGACGACGCGGCAGATTCGTCTGACCGATGAAGGCCGGACCTACTTCGAGCAGTGCCGCACCGCGCTGGCGGATCTCGTGGACGCCGAGCGGCAGATCAGCCGCCAGCACGCCACGCCCGCCGGGCGCTTGCGCATCAGCCTGCCGACGCCATACGCCCACTATCGGGTGCTGCCGGTATTGCCCGCCTTCAGGGAGCGCTATCCCGATGTCGACGTCGACGTGCATATCAGCAACCGCAACGTCGACTTCGCCGACGATGGCTTCGATCTGTCGGTGCGCGGGCGGGCACCGGAGGACTCCACGCTGATCGCGCGCAAGCTCGAGGACGCCGAAATGGTGGTCGTCGCGACGCCGGCCTACCTCAAGCGACACGGCGTGCCGAAGACGCTGGACGATCTGCTGACGCACGAATGCATCCAGTTCGAACGCCCGAGCAGCGGACGCAGGATTCCCTGGACATTCCAGCAAGAGGGGGAAGAGATCGACATGGTGACCACCGGCTCCTACTCGACCTCCGAGGACGCCCTGGGCGGCGCGACGCTGGCCCGCGCCGGCGCGGGCCTGTTCCAGACTTACCGCTTTGTCGTGGAGCAGGACCTGCGCGACGGCACTCTCGTCGAGGTCCTGCAGGCATATGGCGGCAGCACCCGCCCATTCGTCCTGCTGTATCCCCACGCACGCCACGTCTCGCGCCGCGTACGCGCGTTCGTGGATTTCCTGGTGGAGAAGTTCGAGCCCTAGCCTAGTGGACGTGCGCCTTTTGCCGTGGGTCGTCTTCGGCGTTGACGTAGTCGATCCCCAGCGGGCCATTGCCGCTCACCTGCGTGACGTAGCCACCGGAGCGAGCCCAGTGGAAATGCGGCGTGCCTCCGGGCAGCACGATGACGCTGCCGGGCGGATAGGCGACCAGCCGCTGCGGATTGAATTCGTCGCCGATGCCGATATAGAAGACACCCGAGATCACCGTGTAGATGCGATCTTCCGGATGCACGTGCGGCATCAGCTTCACGCCTGCCGGCACGCTGACGCGCACCACGTAGGGCCCTGCGGCCGACGGGTCCCCGACCAGCACCGATAGTTGCGCGCGTTGCGGAAACGCCGGGAAGGACGACCACTTGATGTCTTCCTGCAGGATGGCGCCGTTGGCCTTGGGCGACAGGCCGGCGGCCGAGGCCGATCCGGCGCCGAGCGCGGCGGCAAGTGCCATTCCGAGGCCCATTCCCAGGCTCAATCCAATTCGTCGGGCAACAGATGCCATGAGATTCTCCGGAAGGTCGGGATGCGCGGTCACGCGCCCTTGATTTGGGCGATGACGACAAGGATGACCGCCGCATTGCCGGGCTGCTGGGTTTGCGAGTACGCCGCGCGTGCGTGGCCGGCCTTGTCCCCGAGCAGGTCGGCGAACAGGTTCGATGCGCCGTCGAGCACCGCCGGCTGGTCCAGGAAACCCGGAGCGCTGGTGACGTAGCCCTCCAGCCTGACGATATGATCGAGGCGCTCGAATCCGCCGCCCAGGTACTTGTCGATCTGGGCCAGCACGTTCAGCGCGGCCAGTTCGGCGGCCTGCTTGCCTTCCTCGACGGTCAGGTCCTTGCCGACCTGTCCTTGCCAGACCACCTTGCCGTCGCGCAGCGGCAGCTGACCGGAAATGAACAGCAGATCGCCGGCACGGCTGACGGCCGTATAGCGGCCCAGTGGCTGCGGCGGCGCGGGCAGGGTCAGCGTCCGGGCGGGGGTCCCGCCGGTAGCGCCGGTGGTCGCAGTCGTCTTGTCGGACATCTCGGTTCTCCTGATGGCTAGGTCGGTCAGATTGAGGTGCCTGCGGCATTTGCTGCGACTGCCGTGGCCTGCCTTGCGTCGAACTATAGGTGCGCCGTTGGCCCCGATAAAGCCGCACGGAAGAACATGAATTGATACACGGCGGAACAAGTCCGCGCCGGCCGTCCGCCATCTGTCAAACAGATAGGGGGTATCCGGAAAAATCGCTACTGGCTCGTCCGGAGCCCTCACTAGAATTCGCCGACACGCATCGTGATGGACACGGAGCGCAATATCGAGATGCAGAAGGTGTAGTGATGAAGATTGCAGCCGTCGAGGCGATTGTTCTGCGTGTGCCGTTCACCGTGGGTGGCAAGTCTGCCGCCGGTGTGTGGGGCAAGGGCGACTTGCAGGCAGCGGACTCGCTCCTGGTAAAAGTGACGTCGGATACCGGCCTGGTGGGCTGGGGCGAGTCTTTCGGCTTTACGGCCATTCCCGCGGTGAAGGCGGTCATCGAGACGATGATCGGGCCCGCATGCATTGGCCTGGATGCGGGCGCGATCGAGTCGATCTCGCAGGACCTGCAACGGCGCTTTCACATCTTTGGCCGCAGTGGTGCCGTGACGTTCGCGCTGTCGGCACTCGACATCGCACTGTGGGACCTGGCCGGCAAGGCGGCGGGCAAGCCGGTGCATGCGCTGCTCGGCGGTGCGCGCCGCACCAGCCTGCCGGCCTATGCGAGCCTGATTCGCTACGCGGATAGTGACGCGATCACGGCGAATATCCACCGCGCGATTGACGAGGGCTACCGCTCGCTCAAGCTCCACGAAGTCGATCTCGCGGTCATTGAAGCGGCCCGCAAGGCGGCCGGTCCCGACGTCGAGATCACCCTCGATGTGAACTGCCCGTGGTCGCTGCGCGAGGCGATTGATATCTCCGCGAAGCTGGAGCCCTTCGGGCTGCGATGGCTGGAAGAGCCGATCTGGCCGCCGGAGAACTATCACGGGCTGGCGGCACTGCGCCGCGCGTCACGCATTCCGGTCGCTGCAGGCGAGAACGCGTCCACGCTGATCGAATTCCAGCAGATGCTCTCGGCCGGCGCGGTCGACTTCGTCCAGCCGAGTCCGGCAAAGATGGGCGGCATCACCGAACTGCGCAAGGTCATGGCACTCGCGGATGCGCACAACGTGGCGGTCATGGTGCATACGTTCTATGACGGTCCGGGGTTGCTCGCCAGCATCCATGCCACCGCTGCACTGGGCGATGCCGGGTCGATGATCGAGTGGCGCTACTTCGATATGGCCGCCGACCTGTATGGCGGCGCCCTGCGCCCACGTGACGGGCACATTGACGTTCCCCAGGGGCCGGGCCTTGGCTTCGACCCCGATCCCGCAGTCATCGAACGCTACCGCGTCGACTGACATTCCTGACGCACGCACGCGTCCCTTTCCAAGAAAAAGAACAACACACGCTGCATCCCCCGCGCTAGCGCGCGGCGGGGTGCTATCGCCATGAAATCCAAAGGAGAACCAAATTGATAGACATTAAGCGTCGACGCATCATCCAGGGTGCCGCGGCCATCGCGGTGGCACCCGCGGCCGCCATCCTGCCGGGACAAGCGCGGGCAGCCGCCGAATTCACGTTCAAGTGCGGCCATGACCTGCCGGTGACGCATGCCATGCACGTCCGGTTGCTCGAAGCTTCCGCGCGCATCAAGACGGAGTCGGGTGGCCGCTTCGACCTCCAGGTGTTCGGCAACAACCAACTGGGCGGGGATACCGATATGCTCGCGCAGACGCGGTCTGGCGGCATGGAGATGGTGCTGATGCCCGAGATCATCCTCGGCACGCTGGTGCCACTGGCTGCGCTCAACGCGGTCGGCTTCGCCTTTGACTCGGAGGAGCGGGCGCATGCCGCGATGGACGGCCAGCTCGGTGCCTTCGTTCGCGGCAAGATCGCTGGCGCGGGACTCGTTGCGTTCGACAACATCTGGGAGAACGGCTTCCGCCAGATCACGAGCAACGCCAAACCAGTGAAGGGGCCTGACGATCTGAAGGGATTCAAGATCCGGGTACCGGTAGCGCCCCTCTGGGTGTCGATGTACAAGGCGTTCGGCGCGGGCCCGACCGCACTGAACCTGAGCGAGCTCTATTCCGCGCTGCAGACCAAGATCGTCGAAGGCCAGGAGAACCCGCTGTCGACGATCTATACCTCCAAGTTCTACGAGGTGCAGAAGTACTGCTCCCTGACCAACCATGTGTGGAACGGCTATTGGCCGGTGATGAACAAGCGGGCCTGGGCGACGGTGCCGCAACCGCTGCAGGAGATCGTGACCCGTCATGTCAACCGCTCTGCAATGGATCTGCGCGCGGACGTGGCCAGGCTGAATGCCAGCCTCGAAACCACGCTTGCGCAAAAGGGGATGACGGTCAATCGCACCGACCCGAAGCCATTCCGCGAAGCGCTGCGCAAGGCGGGTTTCTACGACGAGTGGAAGAAGAAGTTCGGTTCGCAAGCCTGGGATGTGCTTCTGCAGTACGCGCCGGGTCTCGCCTGAGATCGTCGGTCCACTATCGGAAGGAACTACCCCATGGAATCGTCGCTGTCTGACCGCGCCCTTTACGCGAGTCACAACACCGCGCTGTCGCGCGCGAGCCTGAAAGTGGAGCAGTGGATCGGCTGGCTGACCGAATGGCCCGCCGCGTTGCTGATCGTCGCCGAGGTCTTGCTGCTGCTCGCCAATGTCTTCTATCGCTACGTCGTGAGGGACCCGCTGCTTTGGGGCGACGAACTCGCGTCGCTGCTGTTCATCTGGCTGGCGATGCTGGGCGCCACCATTGCCATCCGCCGCGGACAGCATATGCGGCTGACCAGCTTTATCGGGCGACTATCGCCGCGCGCCAGGGCATTCGTCGACACGTTTGGCGATGTGGTGGTGGCGGTGTTCATGATCGCCATGATGCTGCCGGCGTGGGAATACGCGCGTGAGGAATGGGAGATCACGACGCCCGCGCTGGAAATACCGCATACGATTCGCGTCGCGGCGTTGGGGGTGTCGTTCACGCTGATGCTGGTGCTGGTCGTGCTGCGCCTCGTGCGGACGGCCAGGCTGGCGGATCTGACGATTTCCGTGGCGCTGGCTGGCCTTGTCGCGGCGGCCGTCCTCGGCAACACGGCGATGTTCCAGTCCCTGGGCACGCTGAACCTCGTGCTCTTCTTCCTCGTCGGCGTCGGGTTGATGGTCACCGTCGGCGTGCCGATCATGACGGCCTTCGGGCTTTCCACCGTGGCGTACCTGCTCGCGTCAACCCATACGCCGCTGATCGTGGCCGTCGGGCGCGTCGATGAAGGCATGTCCGGGGCGGTGTTGCTATCGGTGCCGCTGTTCGTCTTCCTGGGGGCCCTGATCGAGGCCATGGGACTCGCGGAGGCGATGATCCGGGTGTTGGCCGGCTTGATCGGGCACCTGCGCGGTGGCCTCTCCTATGTGTTGATCGGGGCAATGTATCTGGTGTCCGGCATCTCCGGGTCCAAGGCGGCTGACATGGCCGCGGTGGCGCCCGCGCTCTTTCCGGAGATGAAGCGGCGCAACGAGCATGAAGGCGAGCTTGTCTCCATGCTCAGCGCGTCAGGGGCAATGTCGGAGACGATTCCGCCGAGCCTGGTGCTGATCACGATCGGATCGGTGACCAGCATCTCCATTGCCGCGCTCTTCACGGGTGGCTTCATGCCGGCGATTGTGGGTGCCGTTGCGCTGGCCATCGTGGTCTGGTGGAAGAACCGCAAGCGAGACGTCGCGCAGGCTGCGCGTGCATCGGCGTCCGATGTCATGAAAGCCCTGGTGCACGCGGCGCCGGCCATCGCATTGCCGTTCCTGATCCGTGCGGCCGTGGTGGAGGGTGTTGCCACCGCAACGGAAGTGGCGACCATTGGCGTTGCCTATACCCTGATCGTCGGAGCGATCGTCTACCGGCGCATCGGATGGTCGCGGCTCTACCCGATTCTTGTCGATACCGCGTCGTTGTCAGGCGCGATCCTGTTGATCATCGGCTGCGCGACGGCAATGGCCTGGGCGCTGACCCAGTCGGGATTCTCGACGTTGCTGACCACATGGATGCAGGCCATCCCGGGTGGTGCAGCGGGATTCATGGTGGTGTCGGCGATCGCGTTTGTGGTGCTGGGCAGCTTTCTGGAGGGGATTCCCGCCATCGTGCTCTTCGGCCCGCTGCTGTTTCCTATCGCCAAGTCTGTTGGCGTGCACGAGGTGCATTTCGCCATGGTGGTGGTCTTCGCCATGGGGTTGGGCCTGTTTGCACCGCCGTTCGGCGTGGGATTCTATGCGGCTTGTGCCATCGGCAAGGTCAGCCCCGATCAGGCGATGCGGCGGATCTGGCCGTATCTGGGCGCGCTATTCATCGCGCTCCTGCTGATCGCCACGGTGCCGTGGATCTCGACGGGATTCCTGTAGACGATGGCGCGGCCGATGGAGCCAATAAGGCCAAAGGCCGCGCCATGGCTATGACTTGTCGGACATGGACCGGATCAGGTTGTCGCGCAGCGCGGCGACGGACTGTTGCGTGGTCTGGAATTCGTTTGGCGTCAGGCCGCAGGCGTCCACGAGGTTCATGCTCAGCGCCTTCTCGCGCAGGCGTCGTCCCGCATCGGTCAGGCTCACAACGACCTGTCGCTCATCCGACGGGTCGCGTTGCCGGTCGATGTAGCCCATCGCTTCGAGCTTCTTGAGGATGGGCGTCAGCGTGTTGGATTCCAGGAAGAGCTTCTCGCCCAGGCCGCTCACGGTCTGATGATTCTCCTCCCACAGCGCGATGATGGTGATGTATTGCGTATAGGTCAGGCCGAGCGCCTTCAGGATCGGCTGGTAAGCCTTGCCGAAGGCAAGGTTTGCCGAATAGACGGCAAAGCAGAGGAAATCCGCAAGCCGCGGATTGTCAGCGGCGCTCTTTTTGGCGGCGGCGTTGGTGCGTTTCATAGGGTCGTGAATGGGTAATTGCTGTCTGTATCAGTCTGTATCCGGGACACATTATAACTACATCGCATCCGATTTAATCGATAGGGTTGACATCCGTTTTTCCTCGCGTATTATCCATCGCATCCGATGCAATCGAATGCGATTTCAAAACGAATTCGAACCCATTTTCTTCAGCACCGTTCAGGCACCGGATCTGTTTTCTGACTCTCGACGTTTGACCAAGGAAATCACCATGAAGCGTTCCCATGCAGCCCTCGCGGCCACCCTCGCTATTTCCCTCAACGCCCTCGCGGGCATGGCGCATGCCGCGGAGCCGGCCAAGGCCACGGAAAAGTGCTACGGCGTGGCGCTGGCGGGAAAGAATGATTGTTCGGCCGGTGCGGGCACGTCCTGCGCGGGCACGTCCAAGAAGGACTACCAGGGCAATGCCTGGGTGATGGTGGAGAAGGGCACTTGCACGCAGATCAAGACGCCCAAGGGTCACGGCTCGCTGAAGGCCATCCAGTGACGACTCGCACAGGCCACGGTGCGGGCATCTCCGCACCACAGCGTGCCGAGGCAGGGATCGGACCGGCGACCGCCGCGCTGCAGCGCCTGATGCCGCAAGCCTTGTTGCTGCTGGTTGCGCGACTCGGCATCGCCTCGGTGTTCTTCCTGTCGGGGCGGACGAAGGTGGATGGACTGCTGGCGATCAAGGCGTCGACCTACGAACTGTTTGCCTCCGAGTACGCGTTGCCGCTGATCCCGAGCGAACTCGCCGCGCAACTGGCGACGTGGTCCGAGCATCTGTTTCCGATCCTGCTTGTGCTCGGGCTGGCCACGCGTCCCGCAGCCGCCGCGCTGTTGGGCATGACGGCGGTGATCGAGATCTTCGTTTACCCCGACGCCTGGCCAACGCATCTCAGCTGGGCCGGCCTGCTGCTGCCCCTGATTGCCTACGGCGGCGGGGCCTGGTCGCTGGATCACGTTCTGGGGCGCCGCCGTTAGCACGCCGATGCGTGCCCGGTAGCGCCACGGATTCCCGCGACAAACCGATTTCTTTCGTAAAACAAGGGCCTCTGCGGCCCGATGGAGAAACAAAGTGCGATTTACCTCCACGCTAGCCATCGCCATGGCGCTGGCAATACCCACGTTCGCTTCGGCGGCAGAGCCGGCCGCGCCGCCGGGGGCCAAGAACATCGTCCTGGTGCACGGGGCGTTTGTCGACGGTTCGGGTTGGCGCGTCGTGCACGACATCCTGATCCACAAGGGCTACAAGGTCAGCGTCGTGCAGCTCCCGCATACGACGCTGAGCGAAGACGTTGCCGCCGCGCGCGATCTGGTCGATGAGCAGGACGGCCCGGTGGTGCTGGTCGGCCACAGCTACGGCGGCTCCGTGATTACGATGGCCGGCGCACGCGGCAAGGTGAAGGCGCTCGTCTACGTGGCCGGCCTGCAGCCGGACGTTGGCGAGAGCGTCGCGCAGCTTGCCGCTTCCATGCCGGCGGCCAGCGACGATGTCCGTACCACCCGCGATGGGCATCTCTACTTCGATCGCGCCAAGTTCGGCGCGGACTTTGCCGGCGACCTGACGACCAATCGCACGGACTTCATGGCCGCCTCCCAGGTGCCGGTGACGTCCGCGGCGTTTGCCGCCGGCGCATGGACCGCCGCGTGGCACGACAAGCCCAGCTACGGCATCGTCGCCACAGAAGATCGCGCCCTGAATCCCGACCTGCAACGCTGGATGTACAAGCGCGCCGGTGCCAAGGTCACCGAAATCAAGGCCAGCCATGCCGTCTACATCTCGCAGCCCGAAGCCGTCGCACAGGTGATCGAGGAAGCGGCACGCAACGTGAAGTAACCGGAAGATCGGACGGGCGCCTCGCTCTTCCGTACTTCCTGCCATCCGGCACCCCCCACTGATTCAATCCAGGAGAAATTTCATGTCCATGATCAAGAAATCCAGCGCCAGCATCGCCGCCGCCGCCGCTCTCATCGCCATGGCGTCGATCTCGATCGCCAGCCCGGCGCAAGCCGCCGGCAAGGAAGAACCGGGCCGCTGCTACGGCGTCAACAGCTGCAAGGGCACCAGCCTCTGCGCCACCGCCAAGAACGATTGCAAGGGCCTGAACGAATGCAAAGGCAAGGGCGTGCTGGTCAAGCCCAAGTCGGAATGCCTGAAGGCCGGCGGCACGCTGACCGAGCCGAAGTAAGAAGCCTCCGTCCCGGCGCGGTGGTTCACCGCGTCGGGCCGGCCATGCATTGACGCTTATTGACGTTTTTCCGAGTACGAACCATGCCCGCTCACAGTCTGCCTTTCGCCGGCTACGGCCTCGGCCTGCGCAAGGAACACTACCGTGACTTCCTGGAGACTGACGTTCCCGTCGATTTCGTGGAAGTCATCTCCGAGAACTTCATGGTCAGCGGGGGCCGGCCTCGCCATGTGTTGCGCGAAGTCCGCAGCCGCTATCCGGTGGTGCTGCATGGTGTCTCGATGTCGGTGGGCTCGTCCGACGGGCTCGACCGTGATTACCTGAAGCGCCTGAAAGCCCTCGTCGACGAGATCGAGCCGCTCTACGTATCCGATCACCTGAGCTGGTCCCGCGTCGGCGGCTTCAACTCGCATGACCTGTTACCGCTGCCGTACACGGAAGAAGCCCTCGATATCGTCTGCGCCAACATCGGGATGGCGCAGGACGCGCTGGGCCGCACCATGCTGTTCGAGAATCCGTCGAGCTATCTCAGCTTCGATGACAGCGACATGAGCGAGTGGGAGTTCATCGCCGCCATGTGCAGGCGCACCGGCTGCAACCTGCTGCTGGACGTCAACAATGTCTATGTGAGCGCGACGAACAACGGATTCGACGCGCACGCCTATCTGGCCGGCATCCCCGCTGCGCACGTGCGCCAGATTCACCTTGCCGGCCATAGCCATGGCCGCGACCTGCTGATCGATACCCACGACAGCGCGGTCTGCGACGCGGTGTGGAAGCTCTACGCCGAGGCGAGAGCCCGCGTTGGCAACGTGGCGACGATGATCGAGCGCGACGACGATATCCCGCCGCTTGCCGACTTGCTGGCCGAACTGTCGACGGCACGTGCCATCGGCGCCCGCGGCTACGACGCCGCGCCCGCCCTTGCCGTGGAGGCGTCATGAGTCTGGCCGCACTTCAACAGGATTTTCAGGCGTGGCTGACGCGGTCATCGCCGGTGGCGGCACGCCGTCTGCGTTCCGGCGCCGCGCCGGGCCTTGCCGTCTACCAGAACAACTATCGCGCCCAGTTGGTGGGCTGCCTCGAGTCCTCGTATCCGGTGGTGCGCGAATGGCTGGGCGACGAGACGTTCCTGGCTGCCGCCATCGCCCATATCAACAGTCATCCGCCGTACGCCTGGACGCTCGATGCCTATGCCGATGACTTTGGCGAGACGCTGGTGGCGCAGTACCCCGACAACCCGGATCTGCATGAACTCGCGTGGATCGAGCTGGCGTTATCGCAGGCGTTCGTCGCGGCCGACGCGGTGCCGATCTCCACGCAGGACCTTGCGGATCTCGACTGGGACGCCGCGCGGCTGCGCCTGACGCCCTCGCTGATGATGCGGACGGCGACGACCAATGCCGAACAGATCTGGACCGCGATGCGCGACGGCGCGCCGACGCCCGAGGGCGAGATGCTGGAAGCCCCGGGCGGCCTGATCGTCTGGCGCCGCGAGTTTTCCTGCTTTCTGCGGCATGTCGACGCGGTGGAGCGCGACGCGCTCCTGCATCTGCAGCAGAACGGCAGCTTCTCCGAGCTTTGCGATCACCTGGTCCAGCAACTCGGCGATGTGGATGGCATCGCCAGGGCCGGAGCGCTGCTTGCCGACTGGGTGAGCAACGGGCTCATCACCGGCGTGACATTGGATTGAGTGTTTGGGATGGAACGTTCGGGATCGATCGTTTGCTCCCGACTAACCTTGAGGAATGACATCGTGTCCGAGAAAAACCTTTCCCGTCGCCGGTTCTTGCTGACTGGTGCAGCCGGCGTGGCCGGCGCCACGCTGGCCGCCAGCGCGCCGGCCTTCGCCGCCAAGGCGGCCCAGGGCGTGACGGACGCCGCCGCCGCCGCCGTCACGGGCGGCGCGTTGCGCCATCTGTCCGTCCGCCAGGTGCGGACGGAATTGCTCGATATCGGCTATCACGAGGCGGGGCCCGAGAACGGCCGGCCGGTGATCCTGCTGCATGGCTTCCCGTATGACATCCACAGCTATGTGGATGTGGCCCCGATGCTCGCCGCGCGCGGCTATCGCGTGATCGTCCCGCATTTGCGCGGACACGGCACCACGCGCTTCCTCAGCGCGTCGACGCCGCGCTCGGGCCAGCAGGCGGCGATTGGCGAGGACGTGATCGCGCTGATGGACGCGCTCCATATTCCGGAAGCGGTGCTCGCCGGCTACGACTGGGGTGGGCGCGCGGCGTGTGTGGTCGCCGCGCTGCGGCCATCGCGCTGCGTCGGGCTGGTTTCCGTGAATAGCTATCTGATCCAGGACATCGCGCGCGCGACGCAGCCCCTGCCGCCGCAGGTCGAATGGGGCCTCTGGTATCAGTTCTACTTCCAGACTGAACGCGGCCGCAAAGGGCTGGAGGCGAGTCGCAACGATATCGCCCGCATTCTCTGGAAGAACAACTCGCCGACCTGGCAGTTCGATGACGCCACGTTCGTGCGCGCGGCCGAAGCGTTCAACAACCCCGACTACGTCGAGATCGTGATCCATTCCTACCGGCATCGACTAGGTCTGGCGCCCGGCTATCCGCTGTATGAAGACGCGGAGAGAAAGCTGGCGAAGTTGCCGGCGATCACGGTGCCCAGCATCACGCTGGATGGGATGGCTGACGGCGTGGTGCCGGCGACGGACGGCAAGGGGCAGGCCGCCCGTTTCGCGGGCCCCCGCATCCATCGCCAGATCCCCGGCGTTGGCCATAACCTGCCGCAGGAAGCGCCCCAGGCCTTTGTCGATGCGGTGAGCGAGTTGGTGGCCGGCGGCAAATGGCGCACGTGATTCGGTGTATGTGATTGGCGCAGGAAGCAAGACGTCCTGCGGCACGAACTCCTGCAGGCGATGCGCCGGCATCGCCGCGCCCCCCATTCCGGCCGGTGATTCGCACCTGGCCCCACTCCAAGGAGACACGTTATGACAACGAATTCCCTCAACGCCTTGAGCGACCAGTCCCCCACAAACTGGCTGCGCGTCACCCGCTACACCCAGGGCGTGATCGGTCCGAGCCAGAAGATGCTGGGGCCGCTTGCCAACGGCGGCACGCTGGTCACGGGCACGCCGCCCGGCTGCTGGGGCCCGATGATCACGCCATCCTTCCAGGGCGGGCACGAGGTCACGCAACCCGTTGCCATTGAGGGCGCCGAGATCGGCGACGCCGTTGCGTTGAAGATCCAGCGCATGACGGTGACGTCGTTCGCTACCTCGTCAGGCGTGATGAAGTTCGTCGAAGGCCGCTATACCGGCGATCCGTTCGTCCATAAGTTCTGCGCCGAATGTGGCACCGAGCATCCCGCGAGCCATGTCGAGGGCATTGGCGAGATGGCGATCCGCTGCAATCACTGCGGCGCGGAAGTCAATGCATTCCGCTTCGGCCACGGCTACGTCATCGTGCTGGATCACGAGAATCAAGTCAGCCTGACCGTCAATCAGGACGTCGCGAACCGGCTGGCCGGCAACGCGTCCGAGATGTCCGCCTTGCCCGAACTGGCCGCGCAGCACTCGATCCTGTCGCTGGCGCGCGCCGACATGCCCGGCGTGGCATCGCGCATGCGCCCGTTCCTGGGCAACATCGGCACCACGCCGTCGCGCGACCTTCCGGATTCCCATAACTGCGCGGATTTCGGTCAATACCTGATCGACGCGCCGCATCGCTATGGCATGAGTGAAGCCGATCTGCACGCGGCCAAGACCGATGGCCATATGGATACCAATGCGGTGCGCGAAGGCTGCATCCTGATCTGCCCGGTCAAGGTGCCCGGCGCCGGCGTTTACATGGGCGACATGCATGCGCAGCAGGGCAATGGCGAAATCGCCGGCCATGCGACGGATGTATCCGGCGAGACGGAACTGACCGTGGAGGTGATCAAGGGCCTGACGATCGATGGCCCGATCCTCCTGCAGAACCTGGAAGACCTGCCGCCGCTGGCCCGGCCGATGTCAGCGCTGGAGACCCAGAAGGTGCGCGAACTGGGTGCGCGCTGGGGTCAGCGCGACATCGAGGAATCTGGTCCGATTACCTTTATCGGCAGCGGGCCGGATCTCAACGCGGCGACCAAGAATGGCCTCCAGCGTGCCGCCGACGTGACCGGTCTGCCCTATGACGAGGTCCTCAATCGCGCGACGATTACGGGGTCGATCGATATCAGCAGGCTGCCCGGCACGGTCCGCGTGACCTTCCTCTGTCCGCTGAACGTGCTTGACCGCATCGGCATCGGTCATCTGGTGCGGGAGAAGTATCAGCTGGGCTGATACGCGATGCGTCCGTTGTGCCGCCGAAGCTGGTGGCACAACGGACGGGCGTGAGCGAAGTGGCTTATGCAGCCGCCATCAATGTAGAGAACTGAGAGCGCGCCGCGTTGACGAATGCCGTCATCGCGGTCGAGACGTAGGCGTCGCGGCGCCTTACGAGAAGCGTCTCGACGTGAGCCTTGTCAGGCGATAGTTCGTGAAGCGAAACCAGACCCTGCTGCGCGGCGGCTGCCACCACGCCACGCGGGAGCAGCGTGATGCCGATCCCCCCTGCAACGCAGGCGATGATCGCATCGAGCGAGCCAAACTCGAGCGGCGTGCTCACCAGGATGCCCATTTCCGCCAGCAGGACTTCCAGCCGCTGGCGGTAAGAGCATCCCAGCCGGAACACGATGACGCGGAGATCCTGCACTGACGGCAGGGCATCCAGCGAGGCGATGGTCCGTGGTGTCACCAGGACGAGTTCCTCCTGGTAGATCGCTTCGCTGCAAAGATCGGGATGGTCGACGGGGCCGGCGATGAATGCGGCGTCGAGGCGACACTCGACGACATCCGCCGCCAGGCTGCAGGTCGTTCCGGTGGTCAGGGACAGCCTCACTTGCGGATATCGGCGGGCGAAATTGCTGAGCATGGGAGAAAGGCGCAGCGCCGCCGTCGTCTCCAGCGTCCCCAGCACCAGCGAACCGCTGGGCGGGCCGTCATCCATGGCGGCCTGTCGGGCGTCCGATACCAGCTTGGCGATCCGGGCCGCATACGGGAGCATGCGCTGTCCGGCCGGCGTCAGGCTCACGCCGCGCACATGGCGCTGGAACAGCGCGACGCCCACCTCTCTTTCCAGCGCCCGGATCCGGGCGGTGACATTGGACTGTACGGTGTGCAGCGCCGTCGCCGCCCGATTCATGCTGCCGTGGCGGGCAACTGCTTCAAAGAACCTGAGGTCGGCTACATCCATGTTCTTTCCCTCTGTCAGCTACATCCATCTTGCGCAGCACGTCGTTCAGGGATGCTCGTCGCTGAACGCATCGGCATGCGTTGACGCGGAAGATCGCCGGGCGAGTGTACGGCATCGTTTGCGTGTCTGCTGTGGGCACCTGTCGGCGATTCACCGGCAATGTGCGCGTGCGGGCATCGTTGAGCCAGATACCCAACACCGCATCCCTCACGCGTTCTCGGCGCCATACGCGGGAGAACGCCGGTAATCCGGCGCTTTTCGCGGCAAGTTGGCAACCATGAAGCGCTTGCAGGGCGACGTCCGCCCACGCGCTGGTATCTGGTTTCCAGATACCTCCTATCGCCACAAATCGTCGGCGCCGGGCAGTTGGGTGCCAGAGAATTGGCGCCAGCCTACCCGCACATCACGCGCATCTGCATGATGTGCTCGCTCTGCCGGGAGACTGGGCAGGGGCATTGGGTAGGAGCTTGCTTCAAAATGAAGCGAAGCGGTCCTGGCTAGGCGCGCGGCCGCAGACAGTACAAGTGGTACGGCCAGGCCGCGCAACGACGCCAGGATCTTTTTGAAGCGAGCTCTATCAGTGACCGGCGCTTTGGCCGCCGTCGACGTGCAGGATTTCTCCGGTCACGAAGGGCGCGGAATCCAGATACAGGACCGCGTCGACGATATCGCTCATCTCGCCCATGTGGCCGACCGGGTGCAGGGCGCCCAATGCCTCGTGCGTTTCCGGCGCGTGCATCGGAGACTTGATGATGCCGGGAGATACGGCGTTGGCGCGGATGCCGGTCTTGGCATACTCGATCGCCAGCGACTTGGTGGCGGCGTTCAGGCCACCCTTGGTGAGCGACGCGAGCACCGACGGCACGCCGCTGATGGCGTGATCGACCAGGCTGGTGGTGATGCTGACCACGTGGCCGCTCTTGTTCTTCTCCATCTCGGCGATGGCAAGTTGCGTGATATGGAAGAAGCCCGACAGGTTGATGCCCGTTACCGCCGCGTAGTCTTCGGCCGTGTAGCTGGTGAACGGCTTGGCCACGAAGATGCCGGCGTTGTTGACGAGCGTGTCGACGCGGCCGAACTTGGCCACGGCTTCAGCGATGACGCGGCGCGCCGTCGCGGGATCGGCAAGATCCCCGGCTACCGTCAGCAGGTTCGGATTGTCCGACGGCTTGATGCTGCGTGCGGTGGCCACGACACGATAGTTGCGCTTCAGGAAAGCGCTGACGATCTCAGCGCCGATGCCTTGCGATGCGCCCGTAACAACGACGACTTTCTGTGCTGCACTCATTGCAAACCTCCAGGGGTAATGGGTTTCGGCGGGATGCCGATCGGGCCAGTCGGCCCCGATGAGTCCTAATTTAGGCGCATCGGCTTCAATTTCTAATACCCAGGTCGGACAAACACTTTTGCGTGGCGAGAACAAGTCCCCCGCTGCCAGAAGTGCTGTTGTCGGGGGCGCGCCATCTCCCTGCCAGATAGCCCTATGCCATCAATTCGTTTGGGATCCGGGTCGGCGTCTGCCACCGTTAAGGCAGCCTCGACCGCGGGAACGCGCCGCTTCCTGGCGGTGGCAGAGGTGAATCGATCAAGAGGGGACTTGAGAAATGAGTTCAGCTACAACCGTCCAGCGCATCGCCCGGTTTGCGTACGATGCCAGCCCGGACGATCTGACGCCCGAGGCAAGACGGCTCTTCAAGCGCAATATCCTGGACAGCCTGGGTTGTGCCATCGCCGCGCTGCCGGGGCCGCCGTTCCAGGCGTTGCGCGCACAGTTTGACGAGTACCGGTCGGCGGGGACTTGCTCGCTGATCGGCGGCGGGACCACTTCGCCGGATCAGGCGGCGCTCTACAACGCCGGGCTGGTGCGCTATGTGGATTTGCTGGACAGCTATATGTCGCCGGGCGGGCTTTGCCATCCGAGCGATAACTTCGGCGCCGTGCTGGCCGCGGCGGAGCATGCCTCGGCGAGTGGCGAGGCCTTCATGCTGGCGCTCGCGGTGGCCTACGAAATCCAGTGCCGGATCACGGCCATCGTCCCGGTCATGGCCAAGGGCTTCAATCACGCCATCCAGCTGGCGATTTCCGCGGCGGCCGGCTCCGGCAAGCTGCTGGGCCTCGGCGCGGGGCAAATCGCCAATGCCATCGCCATCGCGACCGTCGACAACATTTCCCTGACCTGTGTGCATTCCGAGCCCGTATCGCAATGGAAGGGTTTCTCCCCGGGGGATGACGGGGATGCGGGCCGTCTATTCGGCATCGCTGGCCAAACGGGGATTCACCGGGCCCATGCGGCTGTTTGAAGGCCCCAATGGCCTGGTTCGGATGTTCGACCAGCCCATCGATGTCGACTGGGATGATGCGACGCTCGGCGTGATCCACCAGACCGTCATGAAGAAATATTGCTCGCTGATTCACGGCCAGCCGGTACTGGAAGTCACGCTGGATCTCAAGCGGCGACATGGCCTGACCGGCGATGACATCGAAGCCGTGACATGCGACATCTTCCAGACCGGATTCGATATCGCGGGCGGCGGCGGTTTTGGTGCCAAAGACCATCCGCAGACCAAGGAACAGGCCGACTACAACCTCAAATACCTGATCGCCGCCGCATTGCTTGATAACCAGGTGGGCCCCGCACAGCTGGAACCGGAGCGTGTTCAGGCGGCCGATGCGCAATCGTTGCTCCGGCGGGTCGTGATCCGACCGGACAGCGTGTTCACCGCGCAATATCCCCACGCATTGAATACGCGCGTCACGATCCGCTGCAAGGACGGGCGCGAATTCTCGAAGGAACACGTCGGGTTCGAGGGCGGCCTGGAAAACCCGCTCACATGGGACCGGACGGTGGAGAAATTCCACTGGCTCAGCGAGCCGTACGCCGATAGCCAGCTTCGACATCGGATTATCGAGATGGTCGAAGACCTGGAGCAACACTCGGTCGCCGAGCTAATGGCGCTCATGACAGCGGTTCATCCGCGGGCGACATATCCAGCTCGCCACGCGGGAATTCAGTAAATGGCAATTCACTCAGGAGATAAACATGGCCTTGATTTCATGTGACATGCGTTTTGGCAGGACCGATGAACAGAAACGGAAACTCGCTGCCGGCTTGATCCGGGTGGTCAGTGAGGCGACCGGTGAAACGCGCAATGACATTTTCTTTGTCATTCGGGAAGGGCGCGGCATCAACTTCGTGGAGCACGGCGAGCATCTTCCGGATTATGTCGACGGGGGCGCCGGCGACAAGGAACTCCTCAGCCGGCTCAAGTAAGTCACATCAGAAATAAACAAGGAGACAACCATGCCTTTCATCGAGTGCCACATTTCCGCCGGCCTGACCACGGAGCGGCGTCACAAGCTGATCAGGGATATCGTGCAGATCACCCACGAGGCGATCGGCTCGGACCCCAAGATCATCAATGTGGTGTTGCATGAGCACCCAGCGGGCAATCTCAGCGTATCGAGCCGGATCGAGGGCGAGACCAGCAGCGGTCGATCTTGATCGTCCGGCGCCCATAACGTCACACGACCATATTTGGCGGCCGTCGGGGTTTGCCCTGACGCGCCGCCAGAGTCTGGCAAGCGCCGCCCACGAATCCCGCCGGGCCAGTGGCGGCAAATACACTGGCAAATTCCCTTGCTACCCCGGATGAGACCGCCTTTTCACAGTGAACGGGTGGCGATTCCACACGCCCGCACGCGTCCGACGAATCATCAACAGTGATGCATGGCATCACTAATTATCGTTGTACATGATTTCTGTGCCCACCTATCGTCCAGTCACGGAGGTGAGATTGACGGGCTCAACGGTTCCCACTTTCCGCGAGCCCGATGCAGCAAGACGACCTGCGGCGAATGCCATCCACAACAGGTTGGAGATCCGGATGTAATCGCGCCGTGAATGGTCCTGGCAGCAAGCTGGCTACGTCAGCACCCAGCCCGGCACCCGGCGTATCAGACCTACAAAAAGGAGGAGACATGCAGGGACCCGCTTCTTATTCCGCTGTTCAACATAACCCGTCGTTTTGTGAGTTCGTGAAGCGCAGAAAGCAATTCACGGCGCTGCTCTCCCTGGCGATCGTGGTGCCGTATTGCGCCTTCATTCTGGTTGCCGCCTTGACGCCGCATGTGCTGGTCATGCGGATCTCCGAAGCCAGCCATATCACGATTGGCTGGCCGATTGGTCTCGCACTGATTTTCGTGTCGTGGCTGCTGACTGGCTGGTACGTGCTTCGCTCGAACGGAGAATTCACGCAACGCCTCGATGCCATTGTTCTGGAGTTGAAGAAATGAGGTTTCTGGCCACGCTCTCGATTTCCGCGATGCTTTCAGCATCCGCTTCTGCCGTCCATGCCGCGCCGGCACTTTCGGCAACTGCCCAGACGCAGCCCATTAACGTTATCGCGATCGCGATGTTTCTGGTGTTCGTGGTGGCCACGCTCGGGGTCACCTACTGGGCGGCATCGAAAACCAAGTCGCTTGACGCCTTCTACAACTGCGGCGGCGGCATTTCCGGTTTCCAGAATGGCCTTGCGCTGGCTGGCGACTACATGTCCGCCGCGGCCTTGCTGGGGGTCACCAGCATGATTTACTACAGCGGCTACGACGGCTTCATTTACTCGATCAGCTTTTTCGTCGCCTGGCCCCTGCTCCTGTTTCTGTTCGCGGAAAAGATTCGCAACCTCGGACGGATCACGATCTCCGATATCGCCGCTTACCGGTTGGACCAGGACAAGGTCCGCACGATGATGGCATTCGGCTCGCTGACGGTCGTCTGCTTCTATCTGGTGGTGCAGATGGTCGGGGCCGGGCAACTGATTCAACTGCTGTTTGGCCTGGACTACAACTACGCGGTGATCTGCGTCGGTCTGCTGATGATTGTCTACGTCACCTTCGGCGGCATGGTCGCCACGACATGGGTGCAGATTATCAAGGCCGCATTGCTGCTGGTCGGCGGAACGTTGCTGGCATGCCTCGCGCTCGCCAAGTTTGGTTTTTCATTCGACACGCTGGCCGGCAAGGCCGCGAGCGCCCACAAGAATGGCTTGAAGATCATGGCACCCGGGCCGCTTGCCGCCGATCCGGTCTCGATGTTTTCACTCGCCATGGGACTCGTGTTTGGCACTGCCGGCCTGCCGCATATTCTGATGCGCTTCTTTACGGTCCCCAATGCGCAGGAAGCCCGTAAATCGGTGTTCGTCGCCACCGGGTTTATCGGCTTCTTCTTCGTGGTGGTGGCCATTCTGGGTTTGTCGGCCATCGTGATCGTCGGTCAGGACCCCGCCTTTTTCGAAGGCGGGCTTATTGGCGGCAAGCTGATCGGTGGTAGCAACATGCCTGTGATGCACCTTGCGAAAGCCCTGGGTGGCGATATCTTCCTCGGCTTCCTGTCCGCCGTCGCCTTCGCCACGATTCTGGCGGTCGTCGCGGGATTGACGATGGCCGGCACCTCCGCCATTTCACACGACTTGTATGCGCATGTCATCCGGAAAGGCCGCGCGACGCCAGCGCAGGAAATGCGTGTATCGCGTATCGCTTCCGTCTGCATCGGCATCGTCGCGGTGGTTCTTGGCATGGTGTTCAAGGACCAGAATATCGCCTTCCTTGTGGCGTTGACGTTCGGCGTGGCGGCATCCGTCAATTTTCCGATTCTGGTGCTCTCCATTTACTGGAAGGGGCTCACGACACGCGGAGCGATCCTCGGTGGTGTGACAGGGCTGGTGTGTTCGGTCACGCTCGTGATTCTCTCGCCGGCGGTCTGGGTGAAGGTTCTGGGCCACCAGAGTGCGATCTTCCCGCTCGATTACCCCGCGATCATCTCGATGAATGTGGCGCTAGTGGTGACGTGGCTGGGTTCGATCACGGATCGCAGCAGTCGGGCCAATCAGGAGCGCAACGATTTCGGCGATCAGTTCGTCCGTGCTCAGACTGGTATCGGCGCCGCACAGGCCGTCTCCCATTAAGCGCATCCGTCGAATACGAGGAGTCACCATGAAACTTCGTGATACCGGGTTGGGATTTTCTCCCATCACCATTTTGATTCATTGGATCGTGGCAGGCCTTGCAGCATGGATGATCTGGTCCGGGCTTTCCGCCACTTATGGAGACGCAGGCGGCAAGGCCGGCATGGTCTACCTCCACAGCATTGCGGGCGTGGTCATTTTCATTATCTCGACCTACCGTCTGTGGGCCCGCTTGTCGTCCTATCATCCGCTGCCGATCGGGTCGCCCAATCCCATCGAGGTGATGGTCAGTCGCTCGGTGGCCGTCGGACTGGCGCTTGCGCCCGTGCTGTTGCCATTGGACGGCTGGCTGATGATGTCGGCTGCGGGCAAGGCGATCACGCTGCCCGGCGGCATCGTGCTCCCCGCGCTGATCCGCCCCAACGTGGAGGTTGAACAAGTCGCGCGGCTGCTTCACAAGATCGGCGCGTATGCATTTATGGCCGGGCTGGCGCTGCATATCTTTGGCGCCGTCAAACACCATTTTGTGCTGAAGAACGATACGGTGCGGCGCATGCTGGGCAAACGGGTGGAGCTTTGATGCCATGAAACACGAGAGACAACTGACGATGCCTAGAAACCTCGCGACCGAGCTGTGTGGAATTCAATATCCTGTCTTTCAGGCGGGCATGGCAGGAATATCCGGTCCGCGGCTTACCGCGGCCGTTTCCGAGGCTGGTGGGTTGGGACACCTTGGCGGGCTGCGCCTGCCGCCGCTGGCATTGCGCAGGTGGATTCGCGAAACTCGGGAACTGACGGACAAGCCGTTTGGCGTGAATATCGTCCCGTCGTTTGGCGGCCCGGAGGTATTCGAGGCCCAGTTCCGCGTCATCCTGGAAGAGAAGCCCAAAGTCGTCTCGCTGTTTTATGGCGATTTCAAGGAGATGATTCCCCGGGCGAAAGACGCGGGAATTGTCGTGGTCGTGCAAGTTGGCTCGGTCAAGCTCGCCAGGGAGGCCATCGAACAGGGCGCCGACATGATCGTCGCCCAGGGCGCGGAAGGGGGCGGACACCTGAATCAAGGAACCATCGGCGTGTTATCGCTGGTGCCCGCACTGGTTGCTGTGTCCCGGGGGCGCCCGGTGCTGGCCGCGGGAGGCATTACCAACAGGGCCGATGTGCGTGCGGCGGTCGAGGTCGGTGCTTCCGGTGTGTGGGTCGGCACCGCATTCGTTGCCAGCGACGAATCGCTGGCGCACGACCTCTACAAGAAGAAGATTGTCGAGGCGACGACCGACGATACCGAATATCGAACGGGTTACTCCTTCGGCTGGAAATTCGGCACGCCGCACCGGGTCATCCCGAATCGGCGAAAGTGGAATCTGATTCGATTTGTCGGTGGTGGCGCCCGGGTCATCGATAAACCGGAAATGGCGGAAAAGCTGTCCCTCTATGCCGGGCAGGGTGTCGGCAAGATCGACAGTGTCGTTCCGGCACGTGAGCGGGTGGCGGAACTCGCCGAGGGTTTCACGCCCTGGTTGCCGGCCCGCCGCGAGGAAGCCGAAACGGTATTGTCCTGACGATTTCCGGTCCCCGGGCATTTCACGCGGGACCGGACATCGAACCGTATTTCGGATGCACGCCCCGGATACCGGGGCGTTTTTGTCTGGTGCGTTAGCCGGCAGTGCCCGCGCCGGTCATGAACTGCGCATGCGCCATGCCGACGAGGGCCCGCAGCGCGGACGTCTCGAAGGCGTCCTTTCTTCGGACAAAAACGGTGGCAACGTTCGCGAATTCGGGAGGCAGCTTGTGGCAGCTGATCAATGCCTGGGCGCTCAGGTTTTCCACCACGGTTTTCGGCAGGATGGTGACGCCCATGCCGGCCGCAACGCAGGAGAGGATGCCGTCAAGGGTGCCCAACTCCAGGATCTGGCCCGGAATCAGGCCCGCATGGTAAAGCCATTGCTCCAGCGTCGACCGATAGAAACAGCCGGTCCTGAATACCAGGATGGTCTGCTGTGCCATGTCGTCGGCGAGGCGATCAAAGGTCTGGTACTTGTTGCTGCTGACCAGCACCAGTTCCTCGTCGATGATTTTCTCCTGATGGAGCAGGGGATTCTGATGGAACCCACCGACAAAGGCGCCATCGATGCGGTGGCTTTCAACGGCCTTGATCAGCTCGACCGTCGTGCCCGTCGTCAGCGAGAGTTGGACCTGGGGAAATTCTTCCCGATATCGCGTGAGCACCTTTGGCAGCCGTACTGCCGCAGTGGTTTCCATGGAGCCCAATTGCAGGGTTCCGGTGGGCGTCTCGGTGTCCAGCAGTGCGCTCCGGCTCTCATCGGTGAGTTGGAGGATCTTCTGGGCATAGCCCAGGAACGTCTTGCCGGCGGAGGTCAGGGTGGTGCCGCTTTTATGACGGATAAACAAGGGCTGCTTCAGCTCGGACTCAAGCTCTTTCACGCGCATCGTGACGTTCGACTGCACGCAATGCACCTTCTCGGCGGCTGCGGTGAAGCTGCCTTGCTCGGCCACCGCACAGAACATCCGTAGCTGACGCAGTTCCATGTCTCACCCTTCCCAAGTATTCCACCTGATGATGGATCTTATGATTATAAATAATCATGGGTGATGGTAAATCAGGGAGTACACTAGGTCGGCAATGATTCATGCCGGTTTTTCCAATCATTTTTTCAGATACGGTGTGACTGATATACCCCGGAGTATTCATGGCAAATGTGGAGTTGAAATCGACGGTCACGGCTATTTTTGCCGGAGGCACTGGCATTCTCGGCGAGGAAGGTCAGCGCAGCGGGATATTCAAGAACCGGTCACATGTGCCGGTAGCGGTGTCCGCTCAGGGTATCGCCGGGGACGTACAGGTCGACCGACGAGTTCACGGCGGCCCCGAGAAAGCCATTCATCACTTTGCTGCCGAGAGTTATAAGAGACTGGCGCAGCATTTTCCCGATTGCGAGGCGGAATTGATTCCCGGCGCGATTGGCGAAAATCTCTCCACCGATGGGCTGACCGAATGGAATGTCCATATTGGCGACGTATTCAGGATTGGCACTGCAACGGTTCAGGTATCCCAGCCACGCAGTCCCTGCTGGAAAATCAATCATCGCTTCAATATCGACGACATGTCCCTGGTCGTCGCGAAGGAGCGCATCACCGGCTGGTATTACCGGGTGCTGGGCGAAGGTGTCATCGCACCCGGTGACGTGATCGAACTGACGGACCGGACGACGGACCGGTTTTCCATCGACGCGTTCTGGCGCTTGCAACTCACCCATCGGCCCGATCTGGAAGATCTGGAGGCCCTGATCGCGGTGCCCGGATTGGCCGACGGCTGGAAGCTCCGGCTGACTGAACGCCTTGGCTGGCTCCGCAGACGCCACGCCACCGCGTGAAACCTGAAGAGTGGGCAGGAGAGCGCGCGCCAGAGCGCCACGCCATGAAACAACAAGCCGCCAGGCCCCGAAGGGATCTGGCGGCTGGCATGGCTGGCCGATGCCAGCGCGGGCCATGCGGCCCGGCGCGATGAGGATTACTTGGCGGTCGGCATCGCGAATTCCGCACCCTTTTCCGTGCTTTCGGGCCAGCGTTGCATGATGGACTTCTGCTTGGTGTAGAAGCGGACGCCCTCTTCGCCGTAGGCGTGCATATCGCCGAACAGGCTGTTCTTCCAGCCGCCGAAGCCATGCCATGCCATCGGCACGGGGATCGGCACATTGATGCCAACCATGCCGACCTGAATCCTGCGGCCGAACTCGCGGGCGATATGGCCATCGCGGGTGTAGCACGCGACCCCGTTGCCGAATTCGTGCGCGTTGACCAGGTCGACGGCTTCGCTGAAGTCCTCCACGCGCACGCACGCCAGCACCGGCCCGAAGATCTCTTCCTTGTAGATGCGCATCTCGGGCGTCACGTGGTCAAACAGCGTGCCGCCGGTAAAGAAGCCTTCCTCGTGACCGTCGACGACAAACTTCCGTCCATCGACAACCAGCTTCGCGCCTTCTTCCACGCCCAGGCCGATATATCCTTCGATGCGCTCCAGTGCTTCCTTCGCGACAATCGGGCCCATTTCCGATGCCGGGTTCATGCCGTTGCCGACCACGAGGTTGCGTGCGCGCTCGGCCAGTTTGTCGACGATCTTGTCCGCGACATCACCGACCAGCACGGCGACCGAGATCGCCATGCAGCGTTCGCCCGCGGAGCCGTAGCCGGCACCCACCAGCGCATCCACCGCCTGGTCGATGTCCGCATCCGGCATGACGACCATGTGGTTCTTCGCGCCGCCCAGCGCCTGCACACGCTTGCCGTAGTGCGCGCCGGTCTCGTAGATGTAGCGGGCGATCGGCGTGGAACCGACGAAGCTCACCGCGCGCACTTCCGGGTGCTGCAGCAGCGCGTCGACCACTTCCTTGTCGCCCTGGACCACGTTGAATACGCCGTCCGGCAGCCCGGCTTCCTTGAGCAGCTCGGCCATGAGCAGCGAGGCCGACGGGTCGCGCTCGCTGGGCTTCAGGATGAACGTGTTGCCGGCGGCGATGGCCACCGGGAACATCCAGCAGGGCACCATGCACGGGAAGTTGAACGGCGTGATGCCGGCCACGACGCCCAGCGCCTGACGCACGGTCCAGTTGTCCATGCCGGTGGAAACCTGCTCCGTGTAGTCGCCCTTGAGCAACTGCGGAATGCCGCAGGCAAACTCGATGACGTCGATGCCGCGAGACACTTCGCCCTGCGCGTCGGAGAACACCTTGCCGTGCTCGGCGGTGATGATCGCCGCCAGTTCGTCGCGATGACGGTTCATCAGCTCCAGGAACTTCAGCATGATCCGCGCGCGGCGAATGGGCGGGGTGTTGCTCCATGCGGGGAAGGCCTGGCTGGCGCTGCGCACGGCGGTGTCGACATCGGCGACGTTGCCCAGCAGCAGCTGGCGTGCCGGCTTGCCGGTGGCCGGGTTGAACACCGGCCGGCTGCGCGTGCCGGAACCCGCCGTACGCTTGCCGTGGATGAAGTGGTCGACATCGCGCGCGTCTTCGTAGCTTCTCATGACTTGCCTCCGTTGCTGTGCTGTAGGAATGGATGCAGTCTAGGGAGATACCGTGTGGAGCGGAAGGCGGTATGATTTAACTCATTGTTTTGATACGTGAACGATCACCGTATGGATCAGCGAAAAATAGAAGGGTTGTGGACGCACCTTCACTGGCTCGTCGTCCTTGCCGAGAACGGCAGCTATACACAGGCGGCAGCGCGCCTGGGCGTCAGCAAGGCCGCGATGAGCCAGCGCATTGCGGAGTTGGAGCGCATCGCGGGCATTCCGCTGGTGAGCAGGACCACGCGCAGCGTCAGGCTGACCGAGGCGGGCCTGCGCCTCGTGGAGGGCACGCGGCAGCACTATGACGAGATTGCGCTGAGCTTTGCCTCCATCCGCGACCAGGCCGGTGCCGCGCGCGGACTGGTGCGCGTGACGGCGCCCGTCGCCTTCGCCCGGCAGCAGCTGATTCAGAAGTTGCCGGCGTTCCTGGCGGAGAATCCCGAGATCCGCGTGGAGATCGACTTGTCGGACCGCATCGCGTCGCTGGCCACGGAGGGCTTCGATCTGGCGATCCGGCATAGCGCCGGTGCGCCGGATACCCACGTGGCCATCAAGCTGTGCGAATCGCGGTCGGTCGTGGTGGCCACGCGCGACTATCTGCGCCGACGGGGCACGCCGCAGTCGCCGGCGGATCTCTCCGATCACGAGTGCCTCTACTACCCGCGGCTCGGCGGCGAGGCGACATGGTCGTTCGAGCGGCGCGCGCGCAAGGCGGGGCAGGACCGGTTTTCCCTCAAGGTGTCCGGCCCCTTCGCGGCCAACAACAGCGAGGCGCTGCGCGACGCCGCGCTGGCGGGGCTCGGCATCGCGCTCCTGCCCGATTTCACGGCCCAGGCGGCCATTGTGTCCGGCAAGCTGGTGCCGATCCTGCAGGACTGGCACGCCATGGGGGCCTTCGCCGACCAGCTCTATCTCGTGCGCCCTTACACCCCCCACGTACCGCGCGCGGTGGGCCAGTTCGTCACATACCTCCGCGCGCAGTTCGCCGACGGCTTTCCGTTCCAGGCGAAACGGGCCTGAGTCGCCACAGGCGCGGCACGCCGCGTGATGCGCGCAGGTGCGGGATCGGGCCTGCGCGCAGACATGCCGGCGCTTGCCGAAAGTCCCACCCTATACACGGTGGAACAAATCAATTTCGCCTCACCACGATGATCTTCTGGCGTCGACCGACCAGAATGGGTTCAACGCACCGCCCTTGAGCGCAAGCAGATTGCAGTCCCGGGGGCACGAGTTTCCATTCACGTTGTCACTCGATCATCATGGACCACTACGGAAATCACTCGGGGCCGACGCTTTCCATCAGCGCGGATCCCTCTGCCAGCCACTGGGCCGATGAACTGCCCGCATCATGGCGACCGGACGTCGCCGCATTGGACGAAGTCCCCTACACCTTCGTGCGCGGCAATGCCTTGGCCTGCGCGATGGCCGATTGGGGGTCGTCATGCTGACCCCTTCCACCGCACTCGAGCCGCAGTCGGGCAATGGCTTCTCACGTATGTTCAAGCCGGGGCGGCTGACGCTCGGCGTGTTGTTCGCGATCGAGTCATACGCGGGCGACGCACCGACCATGCGCAACCAGATTGCGCTGGCGAAGCGTGCCGAGCAGGCCGGATTCGCGGCACTGGGGGTGCGCGACGTTCCGCTCCGCGATCCCGGCTTCGGCGATCTCGGACAGATCTACGATCCCTGGACGTGGCTCGGCTACGCGGCCGCGCACACCGAATCGATTGCGCTCTTTACCGCCGCGATCGTGCTGCCGCTCAGGCATCCGCTGCACACCGCGAAGGCGGCCGCAAGTGTCGATCGACTGACGGATGGGCGCCTCGTGCTCGGCATCGCATCGGGAGACCGTGAGGTCGAGTTCCCCGCGTTCGGCGTTTCCCGCGAGCAACGCGGAGAACTGTTCCGCGAGCAGGTTGGTTACCTGAAGACTGCCTGGGGCGAGAGTTTTCCCGAGATCGCCGGCAGCTATGGCGTGCTGAGCGGTGCGGACCCGGTGCCGAAGCCGGTGGCCAGGCGGGTCCCGCTGATCGTGACCGGCAACAGCCAGCAGTCGATCGAGTGGATCGCCAGCGAGGCCGATGGCTGGATCACCTATCCGCGACGCTACGACGTGCAGGCGGACCTGATCCGGAGCTGGCATCAGGCCGTGGAAGTGGCCGCGCCGGGCGCATTCAAGCCGTTTGCGCAGCCCTACCATATCGACCTGGTGGAGAACCCCAATGAAATGCCCACGCCCATTCACGGCGGACATCGGCTCGGCCGGAACTGGCTGTTGAAGCATCTGGAGTTTCTCGAGCACGTCGGGGCCAACCACGTCCTGTTCAACCTGAAGTACGGCAGCCGTCCGGCGGGCGAGGTGCTGGAAGAACTGGCCGAATACGTCGTGCCGCGCTTTCCAGCCCATTCTGCAGACTAAAGGCTTTCCTTCGCGAGTTGCATCGTGTCCAGATCAGAATCCACCGCGCCGGCGTCGACCGTCGGCCATGTCCCTGCGGGCTTGTCGATGGCCACCGTTTCCGCCGCGCTGGTGCTGGCGGTCGCCATGGGTTTCGGCCGGTTCGCGTTCACCGCCATCTATCCGCTGATGGTCCGCGACCACGTGCTGAGCGTGACGGCGGGATCGCTGGCGGCATCCGCGAACTATGCCGGCTATCTGGCTGGCGCGCTGCTCGCCAGTCGCGTTCCCGAAACCCGGGCCGCCCAGCTGTGTCGCCTGGCGCTGGCGGGGACGGTGGTTGCGATGCTGGCGCTCGCCATACCGATGCCGCCGTCGGCCATCATCGCCATCCGGTTCGTGGCGGGCGTACTGAGCGCGTTCTCGATGGTGTCCGCCTCGGTGTGGCTCTTCGGCGTGATGGGCAGCTCTCGCGGCGCGCCATTGCTGTTTGCCGGCGTGGGCGCGGGCATCACGGTATCGGCCGAATTGATCGCCAGGGGCAATGTCGCTGGCCTGTCCAGTGGGGGAATGTGGATACTGCTTGCGGTGGCGGCGGCGCTGCCGATGGTTCTCGCGTGGCCGGTGCTCGGGCGGTTCCTGCCATCGCCCGTTGCCACGCCCGGATCGGGTCATGGCGAGGTCTCCGGCCTGCCTCAGCCCTGGACGCTCACCATGGCTTACGGGCTGGCCGGGTTCGGCTACATCATCACGGCCACCTATCTGCCGCTGTTCGTCCGGGATGCATTCGGATCTGTCGATCCCGTTCACGTCTGGGCGGTCTTCGGTCTCTGCGCGGCACCGTCCTGCTATCTGTGGCATGTCGTGCAGAAGCGGGTCGGCACAAAGCGTGCGCTGGCGTTCAATCTGATGGTGCAGGCGTTCGGCGTGATCCTGCCCGTGCTCCTGCCATCGCGGGCAGGGTACCTGGGCAGCGCGCTGCTGGTGGGTGGGACCTTCATGGGAACGGTGACGATCGTGATGTCGGCGGCGAAGCATCTGGCGCCGCGCGTTCGCCACAACCTGGTGGCGGTGCTGACGGCGGCCTATGGCATCGGACAGATCGCCGGGCCGATTGCCGCAAGCGTGCTGGTGCGTCCCGGCCATGCATTCGCCGCGCCGCTGGCGGCCGCGACGGCATCGCTCGTCGCCGCGACGGTGGCCAGCGTGCTCTGATGGGCGATGGCCCGTCGCAAGTCCGCGCCCGAGACGCCCGGGAGGGCGCCTGGGGCGCGGGAGGTCAGATGGGATCTGAGGGATGTGAGGGGATCAGGCGGCCTTTTTCAGCGTGGCCAGTGCCTCGCGGCCGGCGGCCAGTTGCTGGGCCACTTGCGCGACGCGTGCGCCCAGGTGTTCGGCGGTGCGCAGGTCGGCCGGCGGCGGGGCCACTTCGGCGCTGACGTCGGCGTCCGATTGGGCTGCCGCGCCCAGGAAGAAGCCGTGGCGATTCAGGGAGTCCTCGGTGGACTGGGAGTTGTTGTGTCCGGGAGGCAGGCCCAGGTTGACCCAGTGCATGCCGTGCTGCGCGGCGAAGATCGACATCTGTTGCAGCGTGTTGAGCTTGTCGCCAGACCGCGACGCCGCGTTGGTAAAGCCCGCCGCCAGCTTGTTGGCCCACTTGCCGCCCTTGGCAAACACATTCCGGGACGTGGCATCCATGAAGCCCTTGAACTGCGCGGACGCACTGCCCATGTAGGTCGGCGCGCCGAAGATGATGGCATCCACGCCTTCCAGCGTGTCCCAATGCTGGTCGATCTCGTCGACGCTGATCAGCAGGCTTTCCGCGCCGGGCACACCGGCTGCGCCGCGGGCGACGGCCTGGGCTTGCCGGGCGGTGTGGCCGTAGCCGCTGTGGTAGACGATGGCGATCTGCGTGGTGGGAGCGGTCATGATGTCTTTGCCTCAAAACGATTGAATGATTCGATCGGGATGGCCTGGCGCCGCTGGGGTTGCTAGGTGTTGCGGTGCCGAAGCCGATGGACAAAGTCTAGGCGCCGCCGTCCGCTGCTGGCGTCACGATACGCAATCAGTCGGTGAAATTTATTGAATCTACGCGGATGTGACGGATGCGCCGGGTTTGAGGAGGCGGGCCCCGCGCCGGCGCGGCGCAAATGGGCGCATCGTGACGGCGAGCCTAGGCGTCGGCGGAGGGATCGTAGGGGATGACTTGCTCGTGCTCGTCGGGCCAGCGATATGGCCTGCAAACCGGGTCCGGAGGGGTGCAGAGACGCCCGCATCCGGCTGCATCGAATCTTACGCCGATCGTGAGCGGCGGCGCGGGCAAGGACAACGAGAAGGCCTGGGCCTCCTCGTCTGGCGCAACCGGCCCATCCGGCCCCTCCGCCCCCTCCGCCCCCTCCGCCCCCTCCGCCCCCTCCGCCCCCTCCGGTATCTAACCCAGATCCACAAACACCTTCCCGCCCTCGATCCGGACCGGATACGAGCGGATATTCTCGGTCAGGGGCGCGCACAACGCCGCCCCGTTACGCACATCGAACTTGCCCTGATGCAGCGGGCATTCGATCTCGTGGCCGTCCAGAAAGCCGTCGCACAATCGCGCGTGGCCGTGCGTGCAGATGTTGTCGGTGGCGTAGATCTCGCCGTCCACGCTGTACAGGGCGATATCCCTGCCTTGCACCGCGAATGCCGCCACGTCGTCGGCAGGCACGTTGTCCACCGAAGTGGCTTCCATCCATGTTTCACTCATCGCTGGCCTCAGATTGGGTAGATCAGGGAGTTCGGGATCACTTCGCTGTCGAACACGCAGTGCCGGGACTGGAAGCGCAGGCCATCCGCCGTGCGCCGTACCACGTCGATGTAGCGGCCGGTGTTCAGCACGTCGGTCAACTGGTCCGGCTTCGTGCGCAGCACCACGTAGTTGGCCTCGGCGTGGATGCAACCGTCTTCAATGCGGCGGATCACCGGCGCGCCGACGATATGCCGCTGATAGTAGGGATCGTGGAACAGCGTCTCGCGAATGCCGAAGACGCGGTCGCGCAGCATGCGCTGGCTTTCGAAGGACAGCGTGGCAAGGGGAAAGCCCCGGTCGTAGTTCTCGCGTGGCTGCAGCTTGTAGACGCAGTCGTCGACGAAGAAATCGGGCCAGCGGTCCCAGTCGCCGCTGTCGAGTGCGCTGGCGTAGTCGGCGTTGAGGGACAGCAGGTCGAAGTAGTCGGAGAAATGAGCAGAGATGCAAGTTGAGAGCTCCATGTCAGACCTCCATGACCTTGCGCCAGTAGGCGTACATGCCGCGAATCAGCGTCTCGGTCACCATATGGTCGGTGTTCTCCGCCGTCTTGCCGCCCAGCTCCGCGATCACGCGATGCCACGGCTTCTGGGCAAAACCTTGCTGCGAGCATTCGATGACTTCGCCATCGTCGGCGGAGACAAAGCCGGCGGGGCCGAACAGATTGGCTTGCCGCAGACGGCGCCGCGTCATCGCATCGTCGTCGTCCTCGAAGCCGAAATGGGTCCAGACGAAGTCGAAGGCGTCCGGCCCGCTGGGCTGGATATGCCGCGTGGAGACCGAATTGACCTGCTGCTGGAAGATGACGCTCGGGAAGATGGTCATCATGACCGCCGTAGGCTCTCCCCACCACGGTTCGTGGACGATATCGAGCAGGCGGTCGTCCTGCAGCGCCATCTGCTCCTTGAAGCTGGACACGCCGGACGTGACGTCGCCGCGTCCGCCCTGGCCACGCGTGGATACCATCGCCGCGTGCCGATACTCCGCATCCATCACCAGCCGGGACTTGTTATCGGCGCGCCATAGGCCGAACGTCACGAACCACGTATGCAGCAGGCCGGGGTGGTAGGGGTCCTTGATGTTCTCCTGCATCAGCTTCCAGTTGCCGGGGATGCGCTGCTTGTTGTAGCCGAGCACCTTGAGCTTGCGGCCGTTGAACAGGCGACCGAAGTAGCCGAGGATCTCCGGGCCGAGGAATTCCTCCAGCGGCGCGACGTCATGATCGAACGAGGCAAACACAACGCCGCCGCGCGTGGCCACCTTGAGCCGCGTGAGGCCGTGATCCTGCGTCTTGAAATCCGCCGGCATGCCGCCGTTGACCTTGCCGTCCTGCTTGACGCCACGGCGGAACGGCACACCCTGCAGGTTTCCCTTCAGGTCGTAGTTCCACTGGTGATACGGGCAATGGAAGTCCTTGCGATTGCCGGACTTTTCGCGGCAGAAGGTCATGCCGCGATGCGCGCAGACATTCTCGATGACGTTGATGTCGCCGTCCTGGTCGCGCACCAGGATGACGGAGCGTTCGCCGATGACCGTGCGCTTGAAATCGCCGGGATTCGGGATTTCGGCCTCCAGCCCGACGTAATTCCAGTGCGCGGTGTAGAAGCAGCGCTCCAGCTCGCGTCGGTAGAGGTCCTGGTCCGTATAGACCCGGAACGGCATGCGGCTGATGTCGTCCGCAGGCCAGATGTTCCCGGCGTCGCCGGTATCGTCCGTGCGCATGGTTGTCTCCTTGTGGATATTGGAATGCCTGGGGGATCAGGTGCCGGATGCGTAGAACGCATCCGCATAGATGTGTTCCGGCTTGACGCCTTTCTGCCGCAGCAGTCGCGTGGCGGCTTCCACCATCGGCGGCGCGCCGCACAGATAGGAGCGCCAGCCGCTCAGGTCGGCAAAGTCCTTGCCGACGGCTTCGGTGACCAGTCCGGTGCGCAGTTCGGCGCGCATGTTGGAGTGCATGTCGTTGTGCTCGCCGGGCAGGCTCGCCACCACCTCGGTCTTCAGGTTCGGATACTGGTCTGACAATTGCCGCAGCCAGTCGAGTCCATACGCATCGCGCGGAGACCGGACACCGAAATAGAGATGGATCGGATTGCGCATGTCGGCCTCGATGGCGCCACGGATGATCGACAACACCGGAGCCAGGCCCGTGCCGCCGGCCACGCAGAGAATGGGGTCCGCATTGCGTGTGCGCAGGTAGGACGTTCCCAGCGGACCGCTGACGCGGACGGCGTCGCCAACTTTCAGGACGTCGCGGACGTAGCTGGTCACGCGCCCATCGGGCACCAGTCGCACGTGGAATTCCATCTCGTTGTCGGAGGCGATCCGGGCCATCGAGTACGGACGGATGTGGTCGGGCGTGAACTGCAACGTGGCGTATTGCCCTGGTGAAAACGCCAGCGGCTTTGATGGCTTCAGGCGGATCATCCGGATGTCGTGCGTCAGGTTCTCGATCGCGGTGACCGTGGCCTTGACGATCCTGGCGGTATGGATCACGACCTCGTCCGGCTCGGGGATCTCGATCACGCAGGGGCCGGTGACCACCGACTGGCAGGCCAGCACGTGCCGCTCCGGCTGATGGTCGCCGTGGTGGAAAGCGTAGCCGCCGTGCTCGTGGATATCGCCTTCCACCACCTTGCAACGGCAGGTGCCGCAGCGCCCGGACAGGCAGCTGTACGAGATCGGCACCTGACTGGCTTGCAGCGCGGCCAGCAGGTTCTCGCCAGGGCGGACGTCGAGTCGCTGGCCAAGGGGCTGGACAAGTATTTCCATGTCGTCTCCGTGGGGCTGTCGTTGTTTTGCCGAATCATGGTGTGCGGAGCGACATAAGCCAATAGAATCCGGCTTATAAGCGCTATTCACATCAGTGATAAGGCACGCGACGGCGCCGCGAATAGCGGCGTCAGGAAGCGGAAACAGACAGCGGAGAGAGGCAGCGATGGATGTGCAGGATGTGGACCTGAACCTGCTGGTGGTGTTCGAGCATTTGCTGCGGCTGCGAACGGTATCGGGCACGGCGAAAGCGCTCAAGGTCAGCCAGCCGGCGGTGAGCAATGCGCTGGCGCGCCTGCGCCGGACCTTCGGGGACGAGCTGTTTGTGCGCAGCGCAAAAGGCATGCTGCCCACGCCGTTTGCGCAGGAACTGGCGGAGCCGGTGGCCTATGCGCTGGACGCCCTGCAGTCGGCGCTCAATCGCAAGGTATCGTTCGATCCGCTCACGAGCGCGCGATCGTTCCAGCTGGCGATGTCCGATATCGGCGAGGTGCACTTCATCCCGAAACTGATGAGCGTGCTGCGCGAGCGCGCGCCGAAGGTATCCGTGGGCACCGTACGCAATGCGGCGGTCGACCTGGCGGAGGAAATGAGCCAGGGCAAGATCGACCTGGCCGTGGGGCACTTTCCCGAACTGACTTCCGAGTTTTTCCAGCGCCGGCTGTTCCGGCAGCGCTATGTGTGCATGTTCCGGTCCGGGCACGCGTTGGACAAACGCACGGTGCGACTCAAGGACTTCGAGCAGGCCGACCATGTGGTGGTGACCGCCGCCGGCACCGGCCATGCCAGGGTGGACGAGATCCTGGCGAAGCGTGGTGTGCAGCGCAACATCCGGCTGAGGGTGCCGCACTTCGTTGCGCTGGCGGATATCGTGCAGAGCACCGATCTGGTCGCCACGGTGACGGAGAAGTTCGCGCAGCGCAGCGCCGCGAGCTTCGGCCTGAAGTACATCCGCCATCCCGTGGAACTGCCCGATATCCAGATCAACCTGTTCTGGCATTCGCGCTATCACCGCGACCCCGCCAGCCAATGGCTGCGCAGCCTGATCTTCGAGCTGTTCTCCGAATAGCGAGCGCCTTGGTCCGCGACGCCTCTGCCGCTAGGGGTAAGCCACTAGTTGACATACGACTGTCCGGCTTTCTACGATGAAATATGAATCACGTCTCATGTTTGCGGGCCGATCCAATCCCGTGATGCGATGCTCCGCGTCGTCCCGCAACGGCCAGCTCGCAGCCTCTTAGCCGTCCCCCGTTCCGAATTGCAGTGTTCAGTGGTGTTGCCTGACGATACCCGCTGCGTTGCTGTCCGCGTGTCCCGTTGGTTGCACCGTGCCGTACCCGGTAGTCATACAACAACAACGAGGAGATCTGGGAATCATGCAATCGATCAGAACACGTCTATGGCTGGGAACGCTGGCAACGCTGTTGTCGGGGATGCTGTCGGTGTTCGCCGCCCATGCGGCGACGGCCGGGCCCGGCACGTGGAGCGGTCAGCAGACCTGGGCCGCGGATACCGTCAACGGTGGCAGCCTCACCGGCTATTTCTACTGGCCGTCCAGCCAGCCCACCACGCCCAACGGCAAGCGCGCGCTGGTGCTGGTGCTGCACGGGTGCCAGCAAACCGCATCGGGCGATGTCATCAACGGCGCCAGCGGCGGCGGCTTCAACTGGAAGACTATCGCCGACCAGTACGGCGCCGTGATTCTGGCGCCCAATGCCACCGGCAACGTGTACAGCAATCACTGCTGGGACTACGCCAATACGGCACCGAGCCGCACCACGGGGCATGTCGGCGTGCTGCTCGACGCGATCAACCGCTTCGTCTCCAACGCGCAGTACGAGATCGATCCGAACCAGGTCTACGTCGCGGGCCTGTCGTCGGGCGGCGGCATGACGATGGTGCTGGGTTGCGTCGCACCGGACATCTTTGCCGGCGTGGGCATCAATGCGGGCCCCGCGCCTGGCACCACCACGGCGCAGATTGCCTTCGTGCCGTCCGGTGTCACGGCCACGACGGCGGCCAACAAGTGCAAGGCGTGGGCGGGATCGAACGTGGGCAAGTTCTCGACGCAGGTCGCGGGCGCGGTGTGGGGCACGTCGGACTACACGGTGGCGCAGGCCTACGGGCCGCTCGATGTGGCCGCGATGCGCCAGGTCTACGGCGGAACGTTCACGCAGGGCAGCCCGGTGTCGGTGGCCGGCGGCGGCACCAACGTGCCCTACACGGACAGCAACGGCAAGGTGCGCACGCACGAGATCACAGTGTCGGGCATGTCCCACGCATGGCCGGCGGGCACGGGCGGCAACAACACGAACTACGTGGATGCCACCCACATCAACTATCCGGCCTTCGTGATGGACTTCTGGGTCCGGAACAACCTGCGCGCGGGCAGTGGCCCCGTGCAGTCCGGCACGCCGCCGACCGGGCTGGCCGTGACGGGCACCACGACGACGTCCGTCTCGCTCTCCTGGGGCGCCGTGACCGGGGCGACGAGCTACAACGTCTATCGCAATGGCTCGCAGGTGGGTTCCTCGACCACCACGACCTACACCGATACGGGCCTGATCGCCGGCACGACCTACAGCTACGCCGTGACGGAAGTCGACCCGAGCCTGGGGGAGAGCGCGAAGTCGACGTCGATCAACGCCACCACGCAGTCCGGATTCACGTGCTCCGCCACCACGGCGAGCAACTATGCGCACGTGCAGGCCGGGCGCGCCCATGATACGGGCGGCATTGCGTATGCGAACGGCTCCAACCAGAGCATGGGCCTCGACAACCTGTTCTACACGAGCACGCTGGCCCAGACGGCGGCCGGGTACTACATCGTGGGCAACTGCCCTTGAGGGAAGCAGGGGCGCTGGCAGCCTTTGACCGAGGCGGCCCGCGCCTGGCGGGCCGCCCGGGACCCGGGGGATGTGCACCATGCACCATCCTCCGCAAATGTCGAGACAACCGGTCCTGCCGATAGGACCAGCTGGTTCCATTGAACCCCCATCCGCTGTCTCTTACAGTCGGTCGCACAAGATCAGGCGGAGACAGCAATGCCCCTCACGAGAAGACATTTTGCGGCCGGCATGGCGCTGGCCATGCTGGCGGCGATGAGCCCCGCGCCCTGTGCGGCGCAGGACAAGCCCATGACGATCATCGTCGGCAGCCCCGCCGGCGGCACCACGGATGCGCTGGCACGGCTGATCGCACGATCGATGTCGCAGACCCTGCATCGCACGGTCGTCGTCGATAACCGGCCCGGTGCCGGCGGCAATATCGCGGCCCAGTACGTCGCCCGGAGCGTGCCCGACGGCAGCACGCTGCTGATGAGCTTCACCGCCCACACCATCAACGCGTCGCTCTACAAGAACCTGCCGTTCGATGCCGTGCGCGATTTCACGCCGATCACGATGGTCGCGCGCGTGCCCAGCGTGCTGGTGGCGCGCAAGAACGCACCATTCGACACCACGGCAGGGCTGATCGAATACGCGAAGCGCAATCCCGGCAAGCTGAGTTTCGCCATCGGCGCACAGGGCTCCTCGCTGCATCTGGCCAGCGAGCAATTCAAGCTCCAGACCGGCACCGACATCCTGAACATCCCCTACAAGGGCACCGGCCCCGCGATGACCGACCTGCTGGGCGGCACGGTGGACCTGATGTTCGCCAGCACGGTGAACGTGCTGCCGCACGCCCATGGCGGCAGCCTCAAGATCCTCGGCGTCAGCAGCAAGGACCCGCTGCCGCAGTTTGCCGGCGTGCCGACGATCGCCGCCACGGTCAAGGGCTTCGAGTCGTCCGCGTGGTTCGGGCTGTTCGGCCCCGCAAAGCTGCCGCAGGCCGTGACGGACCAGCTCTATCGCGCGGTGAAGATTGCCGTGGAAGACCCCGCGTACCAGCGGCGCATGGAAACGGAGGCCGCCATCGCGGTCAGCATGACGCCGCAGGCCTTCGGGCAGTTTGTCCGCAACGATATCCAGCATTGGGCGAAGGTAATCCAGTCGTCCGGCACCAAGGTGGAATGATGGCGCAGACACTGGCGCAGAAGCTGCTTGCACGCGCGTCCGGAGTGGCCGCGGTCACGCCGGGGGAGATCGTCACCTGCCGCGTGGACCTGGCGATGATGCACGATTCCGGCGGCCCGCGTCGCGTCAAGCCGATGCTGGAGCGTCTGGGCGCCCGGGTCTGGAATCCGGACAAGGTGGTGGTCGTGACCGATCACTACGTGCCGGCCCACGACGCCGACAGCCGCGCCATCGTGCAGCTCGCACGGGACTGGGTGAAGGAGGCCGGTGTCTCGCGCTTCCATGACATGGAGGGCATCTGCCACGTGGTGGTGCCGGAGAAAGGCTATCTGCGCCCGGGGATGTTCGCCGTGGGCGGCGACAGCCATTCCTGCACGGGCGGCGCGTTCGGCGCGTATATGTTCGGGATCGGCGCGACGGAGATGCTGGGCGTGCTGGTCACCGGCGAGATCTGGGTGCGCGTGCCGGAGACGATCCGCATGCACTGGCACGGCCGCCTGCGGCCGGGCGTGTCCGCCAAGGACATGATGCTGCGCATGTGCACGCGCTTCGGCATGGATGGCGGGCAGTACCAGGCGGTGGAATACACGGGCGATGCCGTGGCGGCGCTGCCGATGCAGGAACGGATGACGCTCTCCAACATGACGGCGGAGCTGGGCGCGCAGGTCGGGCTGATTGCGCCGGACGCGGTCACGCGGGACTGGCTTGCCGCCGTTGGCGTGGCGGATGCGGAAATCGACCTGCAGTCCTGGCAGTCCGACGCCGACGCGGCATGTCTGGCCACGCATCGATTCGATGCCAGCGCGCTGGCCCCGCAGGTTTCGCGGCCCCATACGCCGGCGGGCGCGGAGGACGTCGACGCGTTTCACGGCGTGGCGGTGGACGTCGCCTATATCGGCGCCTGCACGGGCGCGAAACTGGAAGACCTGCGCATGGCCGCGCAAGTACTGCGCGGCAACCGCGTGGCCAGCGGCACGCGTCTGCTGGTGGCGCCCGCCAGTGCGGCCGACCAGGCCCGCGCGCAGAAAGAGGGCACGCTGGGCGTGCTGGTGGATGCCGGCGCGGAACTGCTGCCCAACGCATGCGGCGCCTGCGCTGGCTACGGCGCGCATCGGTTTGGCGAGGACAGCGTGGTGATCAGCGCCACGGCGCGCAATTTCAAGGGGCGCATGGGTGCCGCGTCGTCGCAGGTCTACCTGGGATCGCCGTACACCGTTGCCGCTTCCGCCATTGCGGGGCGCATTGCCGACCCGCGGGAGATGCTGGCATGACAGCCACCACGGGACGTGCGTGGGTATTCGGCGATGACGTCAATACCGATTTGCTGGCGCCGGGCGCCTATATGAAATTCGGCATCGAGGAGATCGCGAAGCACTGCCTGGAGTCGCTGGACCCGACGTTCGCCGGCTCGGTGAGGGCCGGTGATGTGGTGTTTGGTGGCCGCAACTTCGGCGCGGGATCGTCGCGCGAGCAGGCGGTGGAAGTCTTGCGTCATCTGGGCGTGGTGGCGGTGATCGCGCCGTCGTTCGCGGGGCTGTTCTACCGGAACGGCTTCAACCTGGGCCTGCCGTTGCTGATCTGCCCGCAGGCGGCATCGGTGCGCGCCGGCCAGCGCGTGCATTGCGATATCGAGGCGGCGCAGGTATCGATCGCGGGCGCGGCGGTGCCACTACAATGCGAGCCCATTCCGCCACACCTGATCGCCATGGTCCGCGATGGCGGACTGGTGCCCCACCTGGCGCGCAAGCTCGCGGCCGGCCAGCCATTCAAGACGGAGAATCCGCAATGACACTGAAGCAACGCCTGCAAGCCCCCGGCATCGTGACCGCGCCTGGCGTCTACGACGCCTTTTCCGCCCTGCTGGTGGAGCAGGCAGGCTTCGAGGCCGCCTACCTGTCCGGCGCCAGCATCGCCTATACGCGCTTTGGCCGGCCCGATATCGGCTTCCTGTCGCTCGACGATGTGGCGGCGGTCACCCGCAATATCCGCGAGCGTGTGGCGTTGCCGCTGGTGGTCGATGCGGACACCGGCTTCGGCAATGCACTCAATGTCATGCAGACGGTGCGGGTGCTGGAGCGCGCTGGGGCCTCGGCCATCCAGCTCGAGGATCAGGCATCGCCCAAGCGCTGCGGCCACCTGGATGGCAAGAGCGTGATCCCGGCCGCCGAGATGGCCGGCAAGATTCGCGCGGCCTGCGACGCGCGGCGCGATGCCGATACGCTGATCATCGCGCGTACGGACGCCGTGGCGGTGGAGGGCATGGCGGCGGCGCTGGAGCGCGCCGAGCAGTATGCGGAGGCCGGCGCGGACATGCTGTTTGTCGAGGCGCTGCGCAGCCGCGAGGACATGGCCGTGGCGATCGACCGGCTGTCGGGCCGCGCGCCATTGATGGCCAATATGGTGGAAGGCGGCAAGACGCCGGTGCTGCCGGCCGCGACGCTGCAGGAGATTGGCTTCCGGCTGGTGATCTTCCCCGGCGGCACGGTGCGCGCACTGAGCTTTGCGTTGCGCGACTACCTGCAAAACCTGTCCGCGCACGGCACCACCACGCCGTATCTGGACCGGATGCTGTCGTTCTCGGAGCTGAACGACGTCATCGGCACGCCCGAGATGCTGGCGCTGGGCAAGCGCTACGAGTAGCCGACCATAGGCCGGCGACAGGCCGACGACAGGTCGATCACAGCCAGCGCTTGCGGCCCATGCCGGGGACGCGTACCGTGGCGGCATTGCCCCCCCCTCACGCCGATTCATGCCGCCCGATGTCGATACGACGCTGCCCCGATTCCAACAGGTCCGCCTGATCCTGCGCGAGCGGATCCGTGGCGGGTACTACGAGAATGGCAATCCGCTGCCGGGCGAGCGGCAACTGGCGGAGGAATTCGGCGTGGCGCGCGTGACCGTGCGCTCGGCGCTGGCACGCTTGCAGGAAGAGGGGCTGATTTCGCGCCTGCGCGGCAAGGGCACCGTGCCGACGGGCCGCAATGCCTCCCCGGCGCAGGCCGGGCTGCGCGGCGGACTGCTCGACAACATCGTCAGCATGGGCCTGCGCACGCGCGTGTCGGTGCTGGAATGGCGGCTGATGCCGGCGCCGCCGGCCGTAAGCGCCGCGCTGAGCCTGCCACCGGGCGCGCAGACCCTGAAGGTGGTGCGCGTGCGCAAGTTCAACGCCCAGCCAATCGCCTACACCGAGGTCTTCCTGCCCGCCGACCTGGCGGGCGCCATCGATCGCCACACGCTGCAGGACACACCGATGCTGGTTGCGCTGGAGCAGCACGGCATCAAGGTCGTATCCGCCGAGCAGACGCTGGGGGCCGCCACCGCGGACCTCGACGTCGCCCGCATCCTGCGCATCGCACCCGGCGTGCCGTTGCTGCGCGTCTCGCGCGTGGCCATCGACAGCACGGGGCGGCCCGTGCAGTTCCTGGTCGGCCTCTACCATCCGGAGCGCTACACGTACCAGATGCGCCTGTCCCGCGTGGGCGGCGCCACCAAGGTCTGGATCGACGCCGACCAGCACAAGCGCCGCCCCAAGGCGGACGGCGAGCCTTGACGGTGCGCTGCGTGCGGCCGACAAGCGAGTGTGGCTAACCCGGCCACGACGCCAGAATCATTTTGATAGTGCCTCCTAGCGAGCGACTAGCCGGTCCAGCCGCAGTCGATGACGTTCGTCGGTCATGCGCGAGACGGCCAGGTATGCCGCCACGATGACTCCCAGCACACTGCCGCCGGTCAGCAGGAACATCAGCAGGATCTGGTAGCGCGCCGCCGCGATCGGGTCCATGCCGGCCAGGATCTGGCCGGTCATGATGCCGGGCATCGTGATGATGCCCGCGGCTGCCATGGTGTTCATGGTCGGCATCAGGCCGCTGCGTATCGCGTGGCGCACGATCGGGCGCAGTGCGGTGTGACGGTCTTCCCCCAGCGCCAGCCGTGCGTCAATCGCGCCGCGCTGGAGCCATGCCATGGAAAAGGCGGCATGCAGTGCCAGGCTGGCGGCATTCATGGCATTGCCGAGCACGATGCCCGCGAGCGGGATGGCGTGGCGCGCGTCGTACCAGGGGGAAGGGCGCAGCGCGGTGGTCAACGCGAGTACCGTGATCACGAGCGTCGGCAGGCTCACGGCGGCGGCGCCGGTGATGGCCTGCCAGGGGCCTTGCAGGCGGCGCTCCTGCCGGCTGCTGACTTCATGGGCGGCGGCCGCGACCATCGCCAGCACGACGCCGAGCGTGAGCCACGGCGACGACAACGCGAAGACCGCGCGCAGTGTGAGCCCCACCAGCAGCAGTTGCACGACCATGCGGCAGGCCGTCCAGAGCAGGGTGCGATGGATGTTCAGCGACAGCGCCACGGACAGGCCGGCGCCCGCGAGGATCAGCAGGCTGGCCAGGAGCAGGTCGGCGGCGGTCAGGTCGATCGGAGTCATATCGGCAGGCTTTCCAGGCCGTCCTGGCGCAGATGGAATTGCGCGTGGCGCAGGCGGGCGGCCTGTGCCGTGTTGTGGGATACCACCAGCAGGCCGATGCCTTCGGCCATCACATCGCGCAGCAAGGCTTCGACGGCCATCGTGGTGTCGGCGTCCAGTCCGGACGTGGGTTCGTCCAGCAACAGGAATCGCGGGCGGCGCACCAGCGCGCGGATCAGGGCTAGGCGCTGGCGCTCGCCCGTGGAGAGATGGCTGACCGCTGCCGACAGGATGTCCGGACGCAGGAGCAGCCGGCCGAGCAGGCGTTCCGCCGCAGCCGGGTCGGTGAAATGCGACCGGACGTCGTCCGCCCACCAGCCCGATTCGGCCGCCACGTAGGTCACTTCGCGCCGCCAGGCGGGGCCCGTCATCGCATCGCGCGGCGTCTTGCCGATGCGGACTTCGCCCTCGTTGGGGTCGAGGTCGGCAATCATGCGCAACAAGAGGCTCTTGCCGGTGCCCGACGCGCCGGACAACACGGTGCAGCGTCCCGGCGCGACGACGAGCGTGAAGGGGCCGCGGCCGTGGCCCGTGAGATGGCGTATGTAGAGATTGGCGTCCATGGCGCAGGGTTCCGACGCACCGGGCGATGGGGTCGCGATGCGCACGAAGCGTAACACCCGCGCATTAAGCGGGAATTAAGCGGAAATCAAGCTGCAATCTAGCGCGCATCGAGCGCGCATCCGGTTAGGGAAAGCGTACCTGAGCACGCGTCCCGGCGGCGTCCGACACCATGTCGGGGCTTCGTCCTACAGGGCTGGCGCCACGGGATTTCCTACACTGTCCATTGCGTACCGCACCATCTCCCGGGCCTGCCGGCATGCGCTGTCGCAACAGTGACGGTGTCAGCGAGCGGCAATCCGGGTGACCGGAGAGCGGACTGTTCCACCCCGACCAATGGAGGCATCACCATGAACAAGGATCAAGTGAAGGGCCGCATGGAACAAGCCAAGGGCAAGGCCAAGGAAATCGCTGGCAAGGTCACCGGCAAGACCTCGATGGAAATCAAGGGCAAGGGCCAGCAAGTGGCCGGCAAGACGCAGGCGGCCTACGGCGATGCGAAGGAAAACATGAAGGACATGAAGAAGCCGCGCTGAGCGGGATCTGACGTCCGAGGAAGGCGGGGCCTGGCCCCGCCTTTTTTCGTCCGCCTTCAGCGTTTGGTGGCCGCCCCCGGTGGCCACCCCCGGTGGTCGCCAGCCAGGTGGCGATGCCGGCGGCCAGCTCCCATGATGTCTGTCCTATGCTGGAATCGACCTGGACGGACAGACGACGGCAATGGCGATGCGTCCCCTGATCTTCTGCGCGGTGCAGTGCCTGCTTGCAGTCACTTGGACGATCTACACCGCGTTCCTGCCGCAACTGGCGGCGCAGGCCGGCATCCCCCGCCCGCATGTCGCATGGATTCTGCTGATGGACCAGGCGGTCTTTGTCGTCATGGACTGCGCAATGGGTGTGGCCGCCGACCGCATGGCCTCCGCGATGCAGCGCCTCGGCACGTGGATACTGGTCATTGCGGTGCTGTCGGGTGCGGCGTTCGTGCTGCTGCCCCAGTCCACGTCACCGGCGCTGCTGCTCGGGCTGACCGCTTTGTGGGCGGGGACGTCGTCAGCCTTGCGGGCGCCGCCGATGGTCATCATCGCCCGGGGCATGCAGCGATCGGCGCCGATGCTGGTGTCGTGGTCCGTCCTGGGGATCGGCATCGCCGGGGCGCTGGGCCCGTTGCTGACTGCCGGGTTGCGGAACGTGTCGCCTGCCTTGCCGTTCGCGCTGGCCAGCGCTGGCCTGATCGTGGCCGTGGCGGCGCTGCGCTGGGTGGACCAGGCGCCGCACGCGGAGGCCCGCGCGGCGGCCGGTCCGGATCGCGCGCGCATCCGCATGCTGTGGCTGTTCTTCGCCGCCGCATTGACCCTTGCCTTCGGCTTCCAGGTTCACACCACGATCAACTCCGCGCCGGCATACCTGAAGTTCGTGTCCAGCGCCGATCTGGTGCGCTACATGCCCGCGTTCTGGCTGGGCTTCGTGGCCTGCGTGCTGCTGCCCGATACGACGGTGTTCCGGAGGGCGCCCGCGCATGGCCTGCTGCTGGTGGCGGTGGCCCTCGGGGTGATCGCCTTCGCGGGGTTTGCGATGTCGGCCACGCTGGCCGGCGTGCTGGTGGCCCAGTGTGCGGCCGGCGGGGTCTGGGGCGTGGTGTTCGGCGCGGTGACGCATGCCGCGCTGCGCGCGGGGCACGTCGGCAGGGAGGGCCTGCTGACTGGAATGGTCTTCGCGGTGTCCGCGCTGGCGGCGTTTGCCCGGATCGCGATCATGCTGTCCGGCATCCACCAGCGCGCGGACATGGCGGACCTGCTGCGCTGGCTGCCCGTTGTTTCATGGGCGATTGCCGCCGTGCTGCTGGCTGCCTTCATCGCGCGCAATGCGGCGTATCTGCGCGAGGGAATGCTGGCCTCCGGCCCCACCGCACTGCCGGGCGGATAGGTCTGCCGCTTAGCTGCCGTGGGCTGCGTGGGCTGCCGTGGCCGGGATGCCCGGCGCGATCCGGCCGCTGGTCGCTATCGCGCTATCCCACGATCGCGCTGCCGCGCGGGCGCGATGGCCCGCGCGGCGCGTGAGCCGTCTTTACTTGTCTTCCAGTTGTGGCAGAACCCGGCCTGGGTTCATCAGGTTCTTCGGGTCGAGTGCGCGCTTGACCTGCCACATCAGTTGCAGCTCCACCGGCGACTTGTAACGGTTCAGGTCGTCGCGCTTGGCCACGCCGATGCCGTGCTCGGCGGAGATCGAACCGTTCTCCGCATGGGCCAGCCCGTCGACCAGGTCGGACACCGGCTTGTACCACTGGGCCAGGAAGTCCTTGGCGCTGCGGTCCTTGGGGCGCAGCGGGTTGAAGTGCACGTTGCCGTCGCCCATATGGCCGTAGATGACCATGCGGGTGGCGGGCTCCAGCGCCAGCACCTCGGCGGAGGCCTTGCCGATGAAGCCGGCGATGCGCGAGACGGGCACCGAGATATCGCACTTGATGCTGCCGCCGGTGCGTGTCTGCGCGTCCGAGATTTCCTCGCGGATGCGCCAGAACGTCTGCGCGTCGGAGAGGCTCGACGCCACGGCGGCATCGACCACCCAGCCATTGCCGAGCCCGGCCTCCAGGATTTCCATCAGCGTGGCGTTCAGGCTGTCTTCATCGGCACCCGACGTCAGCTCGATCAGCACCATCCAGTCGTGGCGGTCCGCCAGCGGCGACGGCGCATTGCCGAGGTATTCCAGCACCAGCTCCAGCGCCGGCGCGGAAATCAGCTCGAATGCCGTGACGGCCTGGCCGGATACCTGGCGGGCCTCGCCGAGCAGCTTCACGGCGGCCTCGGGGCTTTCCACGGCGACGAAGGCGACGGCCGACGCGCGCGGCTGCGGCATCAGCTTCAGCACCGCGCCGGTAATGATGCCCAGCGTGCCTTCCGCGCCGACGAACAGGTGCTTGAGGTCGTAACCCGTGTTGTCCTTGCGCAGGCCGCGCAGCGAGGAAAAGATCCGGCCATCGGGCAGCACGACTTCGATGCCAAGCACCAGGTCGCGCATATTGCCGTAGCGCAGCACGGCGGTGCCGCCCGCGTTGGTCGACAGGTTGCCGCCGATCTGGCAGGAGCCCTCGGAGCCGATGCGCAGCGGGAACAACCGCTTGCTGTCCTCCGCCGCCGCGCGCGCCGCCGAGAGCGTGACGCCGGCCTGCACGGTCATGGTGTCGTTGACCGGGTCGATGGCCATCACGCGGTTCATCTTGCCGAGGTTGATGACCACGGCGGTGCCGGAATCGTCGGGCACCGCGCCGCCCATCAGCGAGGTGTTGCCGCCCTGCGGCACCACGGGCACGCCGTGTTCATAGCACCACGCCATGACCTGGCTGACCTGTTCGGTCGATGACGGCATGACCACCACCGGCGACTTGCCGTGATAGATCTTGCGGTAGTCGGTCACGTAGGGTTCGGTGTCGGCATCGGCGGTCAGGCAGCCATTGGCGCCGACAATCGCCTGCATGGCGTTCAGGAGGATCTCGGGGGAGGGCAGGGCGGTCATGAGTCTGAATCAGTAGGCGGCGCCGGGACGCGATGATGCCGCGTCATTGGATGCATTAGCGCGATCGGGCAGGAATTCCGCGGCCAGCTTGCGCGCCGCGCCCGCGAACAGTAGCACGTCCACGCCGGTGGCAACGAAGGTGCAGCCGATCTCCAGATAGCGGCGGGCGAGCGTGGGGTCGGAGGTCAGCGTGCCGGCCGCCTTGCCGCTGGCGATGATCGTGCGCATCGCCCGCTCGATCTCGGCCTGCACCTCGGGATGGCCCGGCTTGCCGCGATGGCCCATCGACGCCGCCAGGTCGGCCGGGCCGATGAACACGCCGTCCACGCCGTCCACGGCGCAGATGGCTTCGAGGTTCTGCATGGCCCTGACGGTCTCGGCCTGCACCAGCAGGCAGACTTCGTCGTCGGCGACATCGAGGTAGTCCGTGCGCGCGCTCCATTGCGACACGCGGCCCACCGCGCTACCCACGCCGCGCACGCCATGCGGCGGGTAACGCGTGGCGCGGACGAGGGCCGCGGCTTGTTCGGCGGTGTCGACCATCGGCACCAGCAGCGTCTTCGCGCCGATATCGAGCAACTGCTTGATCAGCGCGGTCTCGCCGGCCACGGCCCGCACCACGGGTTGCGAGCGGTAGGGCGCGACGGCCTGCAGCGTCTGCAGGATGGTGCGCACGTCGTTGGGCGCGTGTTCGCCGTCGATCAGCAGCCAGTCGAAGCCGGCCGTCGCGCTGACTTCGGCCAGGTAGGGCGTGGCGGCGGACATCCAGAGGCCGATCTGCGTCTGGCGCGCGGCCAGCGCGGTCTTGAATGGGTTGTTTGCGGGCATGCGTGGGGTCCGATGTATGGATTGCCGTCAGGGGGTGCCGTCGGGGGTTGCCGTCAGGCCAGCTGGCCCTGGCACAGGTATTTGGTGTGCATGTAGTCATCCAGGCCGTGGCGCGATCCCTCGCGGCCATAGCCGGATTCCTTGACGCCGCCGAACGGTGCCGCCTCGGAAGCAATCGCGCCTTCGTTGATGCCGACGATGCCGGTCTCCAGCGCCTGCGCCACGCGCCAGATGCGGCGCACGTCGTTGGAATAGAAGTACGCGGCCAGCCCGAACGGCGTGTCGTTGGCGTGGCGGATGACTTCATCCTCATGCCGGAAGCGGAAGACCGGTGCCACCGGGCCGAAGGTTTCCTCGTCGGCCAGGGCCATCGCGGGCGTGGCGTCGACCAGCACCGTGGGGGCGTAGTAGTGCGGGCCGTCGCTGGTCCGCACGCGCTCGCCGCCCGCGACGATGCGCGCGCCCTTGGCGACGGCATCCTGTACGTGGCGATCGATCTTTTCCACGGCGCGCGCATTGATCATCGGGCCGATCCGCGATGCGGGTTCGGTGGCCGGGCCCACGTGCAAGGCCTTGACGCGCGCGGCCAACCGCTCGACGAAGGCGTCGTGCACGCCGTCCTGCACATACACGCGGTTGGGGCAGACGCAGGTCTGGCCGCCGTTGCGGAACTTCGAGGCCATCAGGCCTTCGACGGCCGCATCGAGGTCGGCATCGTCAAAGACGATGAACGGCGCGTTGCCACCCAGTTCGAGCGACAGTTTCTTGAGCGTGCCCGCCGATTCGCGCGCCAGGTGCTTGCCGACAGGCGTCGATCCGGTGAAGGTGATCTTGCGCACGCGCGGGTCCGCCAGCCACGCATCGACCACGGCCGGCGTGTTGGTGCGCGATGCCGTGACGATATTGATCACGCCGGGCGGCAGGCCGGCCTCTTCGGCCAGATACACCAGCGCCAGCGCGGTCAGCGGCGTGTCCTCGGCCGGCTTGGCCACCACGGTGCAGCCTGCGGCGAGCGCGGGGGCGATCTTGCGCGCGATCATCGCCAGCGGGAAATTCCACGGCGTGATGGCGGCCACCACGCCCACGGCTTCCTTCAGCACGAACATCTTGCGGCCCGGCGCCGATTCGGCCACCACGTCGCCGCAGATACGCGTGGCTTCTTCCGCGAACCATTCCACGTACGACGCGCCGTAGCGCACCTCGCCCACGCTCTCGTGCATCGGCTTGCCCTGCTCGGCGGAGATGATGCGCGCCAGGTCGTCCTGGTGCGACAGGATCAGCGCGTGCCAGCGCTTGATGATCTGGGCGCGGTCGCGCGCGGTGCGGCGGCTCCAGTCCGGGAATGCGGCGGCCGCGGCGTCGGCGGCGCGGATGGCGTCGGTGGCGTCGCTGTCCGGCACGCGGGCAATCTCGTCGCCGGTGGCGGGGTCAAACACCGGCAGCGTCTGGCCGGGCCGGGCATCGCACCATTGCTGGCCGATGTAGTTCTGAGACCGCAACAGGTCCGGATGCGCAAGGGAAGCAAGCATGGTGCGAAGGATGCGAAGGCGAAGAATGAAAGGGGAGTCAGCTGACGATGCCGAGATGCCAGGGCACGAATTCGTGGTCGCCCAGGCCGAGCAATTCGCTCTTGGTCGCCTCACCGGACGCGGCGCGCAGGATGTGGGCGAAGATCCGTTCCCCCATCTGCGCGACGCTCAGTTCGCCGTCGAGCACGAGGCCGCAGTTGATGTCCATGTCTTCCTCGAGCCGGCGGAACATGGGCGAATTCGACGCCAGCTTGATCGTCGGCGCGGGCTTGGAGCCGAACATCGACCCCCGGCCCGTGGTGAAGCAGATCAGGTTGGCGCCACTGGCGATCTGGCCGGTGGCGGCCACGGGGTCGTATCCGGGGGAATCCATGAAGACGAAGCCCGCCTTGTCGATCGGCTCGGCATATTCGTACACGGCCTGCAGCGGCGTGGTGCCGCCTTTCATCGCGGAGCCGAGCGACTTCTCGAAGATATTGGCCAGGCCGCCCTGCTGGTTGCCGTGGCCGACCACGCCATTGAATTGCGCGTTCTGGCCGGCGGTATAGCGCTCCCACCAGGCCAGTCGGTCCAGCAGCTTCTGGCCGACCTCCGGCGTGATCGCGCGGCGCGTCAGCATGTATTCGACGCCGTGGATCTCGGGCGTCTCCGACAGGATCGCCGTGCCGCCATGCCGCACGAGGATGTCCATCGCGGCGCCGAGCGCCGGGTTGGCGGTGATGCCGGAAAAGCCATCCGATCCGCCGCACTCGAGCCCGATCTTCAGGTGGCTGGCGGGCACGGGCTGGCGCGTGGCCGTATTGGCCGCGGGCAGCATTTCCTCGATGGCGCGGATGCCGGCGGCGATGGTCTCGCGCGTGCCACCGGTGTCCTGCATGACCAGCGTGCGCAGGTTTACGCCGGGCACCAGCCCTTGCGATTCCACCAGCGATGCCACCTGGTTGCGCTCGCAGCCCAGGCCGACGATCAGCACGCCGGCCAGGTTCGGGTGGCGCGCATAACCGGCCAGCGTGCGGCGCAGCAGGTCGAAATGCTCGCTCGGCGACGACATGCCGCAGCCGCTGCTTTGCGCAAAGGCGGCCACGCCATCGACATTGGGATACGCCGCCATCCGCTCCGGCGTGAAATGCGCCGCGATGTGCTTGATAACGGTGGCCGAGCAGTTCACCGACGACAGGATGCCGATGAAGTTGCGCGTGCCGACGCGGCCATCGGGCCGCACGAAGCCCATGAAGGTGGCACGCTCGGCTTCGGGCACGTAGTCCACGGGGCGCACATCGCGGCAGAACGCGGGGTCGCGGTAGAAATCGACCAGTTCCAGGTTGTGGCTGTGCACGTGATCGCCAGCGGCGATATCGCGGTTGGCCACGCCGATCACGGTGTCGTACTTGCGGACCTGCTCGCCACGCGCAATGGCGCGGGCGGCGATCTTGTGGCCGGCCGGCACCTGCGCGCGCATGCGCACGCCGGGATCGGCCAATTGCTGGCCCAGCGTCAGGTCGCTGCGGGCGATCAGCACATTGTCGTTGGGGTGCAGCCGGATGACGGGGTTCGGGTTCACGATGCGAGGTGTGTTGCGGTCAGCTCTGCTGGAGCAGTTCCTTGAGCTTCAGGCGCTGGATCAGCTGGGTTTCCTGGTCATAGACGGTGGTGACGTACTTCTTGTACTCGGGGCCGTCGAGGTACATCACCGGGGCATCGATGCGCGCAGCCACCGCCTTGAACTCGGCGCTGGCCACGGCGGCGCGGAAGGCGTCGCGCAGCGTCTTTTCCACGGCGGGCGGCAGGCCCTTGGGCGCGCCGATGCCGTTGGGCGCTTCCACCACCACGTTGTAGCCCAGCTCACGCAGCGTCGGCGTGTCCTTGAAGCGCGGCGTGCGTTGCTCGCCCCAGGTGGCCAGCAGGCGCAGCTTGCCAGCTTCCACATGCGGCGCCCAGGAGCTGGAATCGGCCAGCAGGTCCACCTGGCCGGCCAGCACGTCCTGCAATGCGGCGGCGCCGCCCTTGTAGGCGATGGCGTTGAAGCGGATGTTGGCCGCCAGCGCGAACTGCTCCATGCCGACGTGCGTGGCGCCGCCGATGCCCGCGTGGGCGTAGGTGATGCGGCCCGGGCTGGCCTTGGCGGCCGCGATCACGTCTTCCAGCGTCTTGAAGCGCGAATTCGCCGGCACGGCGATGCCGAAGGTCTGGCCCGAGGTGCGGGCCAGGTAGGTCAGTTCGGTGCGCGGGTCCAGTTGCAGCATGCCGAGCTGCGAGAAGCGCGTGACCGAGATCGGGATCTGGCCGATCGTGTAGCCATCCGGATTGGCGCGCGCCAGAGCCTTGGTGCCGATCATGCCGGACGCGCCGGCGCGGTTTTCCACCACTACGGACTGCTTGAGGATGCCCGACGCCACCTGGCACAGGGCCCGCATCGACTGGTCGGCCGTGCCGCCCACGGGCCACGGGCAGATAAAGGTGATGGGACGTTCGGGATACACGGCGGCGGCCCGGGCGGAGCGCGGCAGGATCAGGCCGGCAGTACCGGTGGCGGCTGCGGCGGTGGCTGCGGCACTGCCCAGCAGCAGTCGGCGGCGCGTGAGGTTGGTGGGGATGCCTTGCGTCATGATGTCTCCGGTCTTTTGTGTCGCGGAACTGGTGCTTTGCCATCCGCCATGCTCGCCATTGTGCGCAGGCGACTCATAACAATCCAATCAAAAAATGGCATTGCTTCATAACCTTAAGGTTAGATAGACTTTGCGCCATGGCCCATATCGACCGCGCGCTGCGCTCCAATATCAAGCTACGCCACTTGCAGTTGCTGGTGGCGCTGGACGAATTCCGCCACCTGGGACGGACCGCTGAGTTCCTGGCCGTCAGCCAGCCGGCGGTATCCAAGGTGCTGGCGGAGGTGGAGAAGATGTTCGGCATGACGCTGTTTTCGCGCTCCACGCGCGGCACGGAGCCAACGCCGGCCGGCGAGTCGCTGGTGCGTTTTGCGCGGTCCGTGCTGGCCCAGTTCGACATGACGCGCGACGAGATCGAGGCCGTGGCCAGCGGCGCGGCGGGCCGGGTGCGCGTGGGGTCGATGGGTGCGGCGCTGCCGGTGCTGCTGGCGCGGGCGGTCTCGCGGCTCAAGGCGCAGTCGACGCGCGCGACCGTGCTGATCGAGGAGGGCGACCTGACCCATCTGCTGCCGCGCCTGCGGTTGAGCGAGCTGGATGTGATCATCGGCCGTCTTGAGCCCGCATACGCAGCGCCCGACCTGGTGACGGAGCCGCTCTACGAGGAGCCCATGGTGGCGATCGTCTCGGCGGATCATGCGCTTGCGCGCAAGACGCGCCCCGCCTGGTCGGATCTCGCGGCGATGCCCTGCGTGCTGCCGCCGCCGTGGGCGTCGCTGCGGGTCAAGATCGAGCAGACGTTCTTCCGGGCCGGCCAGCATCCGCCCGCCGATGTGGTGGAATCGTCGTCGTACATGGCGGTGACCACATTCGTCGCGCAACGCCAGGCCGTGGGATTTGTCGCGAGGTCGGTGGGGCAGCAACTGGAAGCGGAAGGGCGCTTCAAGGTGCTGGCGATGGCGATCGATGTGGAACTGCCGCCCATCGGATTGATCACGCTGCGCGAACGGCGGCTGGCGCCGAGCGTGACGCAGCTCATCGGCTGCCTGCGCACGGAAGCGGAAGCCATCGCCGGCGCAACCGCGCGCCGTCAACCGAAACGCCGGAAATGAAGCGCCGGAAATGAAGCGCCGGGCCTGAAGCACCGGCCCTGAAGCGCCAGACCTGAGGATACGCATGACCAACATCACCTTCCGCACCGCGCAGTTCGACGACTTGCCCGCGATTGTCGGCCTGCTCGCGGACGATCCGCTGGGCCGCCTGCGCGAGACCGTGAGCGACCCGGTGGACCCGCGCTACGTGGCGGCGTTCCGCGCCATCGAGGCCGACGCCAACCAGCGGCTGGTGGTCGCGGTGGAGCGCGCCACGGCGGACGATACGCAGGGCCGCATGCAGGGCGACATGCAGGGCGACATGCAGGACGCCGTGCAAGGCGAGCGGATCGTCGGCACGTTCCAGCTGTCGTTCCTGCCGGGCATTGCCAGGCACGGCGCCTGGCGCGGACAGATCGAGGCCGTGCGCATTGCCGCCAGCCATCGCAGCGGCGGCATCGGCCAGCAGATGTTCGAATGGGCGATTGCCGAATGCCGCGCGTGGGGCTGCCAGCTGGTCCAGCTCACGACGGACAAGGGCCGCCCCGACGCGCATCGGTTCTACGAAAAGCTCGGCTTCGTGGCCAGCCACGAAGGCTACAAGCTCGCCCTGGACTCAAACCGCTGACACCGCCTGCGATGCGGCGCCCTTGCCGTCGATGGCCGGTGGCGCCGTGACGATCGAGCGGAACGCGGGTTCGGCGGGGCGCAATGCGGCCAGGTCCGGCACCGGGCGCCGCGGCGCGGGCGACGCCGCGAACTCGCGTTCCATCGCATCGCGCCGCGGTGGCTAGGAAGCAGGATGCGCACGCAGGTCCGTGATGAAGCCGTTCAGTTCCGCTTCGCCGGCATTGGTGATCGCCCAGTAATTCATCCCTGCGGCACTCCAGTGGGCGAGGTGATAGCCCCGCTGCGCGTATAGGCGAGGCGCGGCGCCCGCGTCGTTGCCCGGCCATACATAAAGATTGATCGGATGCAGCTTGTAGTGATAGACCATCACGGCTACCGGCCGCCCGTTCAGGTAATCCAGTCGCCCGCCGACCAGCGGATACCCTTGCTGCGCAAGATCGACCACAGGCGGCGCAAAGTCCAGCTTGCCCTCGAACCACGGCTTGACCGTGTGCCGGTCGGTTGAAATCACGTCGGAGAGGTGATTGACCTGCAACGAGCGAATGTGGTTATCCACGAGTTCCTGAGTCAGGCGCGTCTCGCTCGATGGCACCGCGAGGTACAACCCCGCGCTCCAGGTCAACGCGACCAGACTCATCACCATCGCGCCAGCCGGCGCCCAGGTCAACGACCCACCGCCGCCCCACCGACCGACTCGCTCGCTCAGCCGCTGCCAGAGCGGGCGGCGCCTCGGCAGCGCAGCCTTGACGCGTTTCACCAGTTCCCGCGGCGCCGCTACGCGCAAATCCGCCTGACGGAGCTGCGCACTCACCCGGCAGTGTTGTGCATAGACCTGCTGGCACTGCTCGCAGTCAGCAAGATGGCGCTCGAATTCGAGCGCTTCAGACAGGCTCAGCTCCTGGTCGAGGTAGCCTGGCAACAACTCGAACGCACGTTGGTGATCCATCACGACTCCTGATCCGCCGGGGCGAGCAGGGCGGCGAGTTGCTGGCGGCCGCGGCCCAGGCGAGACATCACCGTGCCTATCGGGATGCCGACGATGGTGGCGATTTCCTTGTACGACAGGTCTTCCAGCTCCCGCAGCACGACAACCTCCCGGTATTCCAGCCGCAAAGCCTGCAACGCCTTGTGCACCCGCTTCTGGCTCTCGCTACGTATGAGCATGGCTTCAGGACTGTCGTCATGCCCATCGGCACTCGTCTCAAGGCTATGCATCTCCTCCTCGAACATCGTGGTATCCGCTGCATGCCCCCGATTTTGCTGGTACCAGGTGCAGAAGGTGTTGCGCACAATGCTCAAGAGCCAGGCACGTGCATCCTCGCCGCGGAATCCGCCAAAAAAGCGGAATGCGCGCAGGTACGCCTCCTGCACCACGTCCTGGGCATCCTGGTCGTTGTGCGTCAACCATCGCGCAACATTGAAGGCGGAGTTCATATGAGGCAATACGAGCGTTTCGAAGCGCTGCGCGGTGACGGGATCGGCCATTGTGAAGTTTCTGCTGTAACCGCAATCCGTTACCGACAGTGGATAACAACGAGACCACCGGCATGCCATTTTTATTCCCGGAATCGTCGCCTGAATGCGATCCCGCGTTGCTTCGGCATGGCAGTGCACCGGCCGTGTGACCGGTGCGCCTCCCATGTTCATCGTCTTCGCGGGCACTCCGCGTTGAAGATCAAGGGGAAGGAAGCACGGGCGTGGTCTGTGCGCTCCGGATTTCACCGGTCTTGTTTCCATCCATCAGCGCATTCCTCTCCGCTTGATGTTTGGCTTCCAGCTTTTGTTCCGCCGCCTGAAGGTTGGCGGGGTAGTCACCATTGTCGCCAAGCGAAGGGTTGTAGCCGACCGACTCCAACTCCTCGAGTTCATGCAGCACTTCTGCACGCGTGACTTGATGTGTGCCAGGTTCCAGCGAGGTTTGCGCGTATGCGCAAGCTGAAGTTGCCATCAACACAGCGCTCGCGATGAGCGAACCGCGCGTGGGCAGGACGAGAAGCCAGTTCAGCGAATTCGATTTCATGTCGACACTCCTTGGTTGTTCGAGCAAGTGATGCCCGCAGTCGACTTGACTCCGAAGCATGACGCTCTGCATGGATGAACCGCGGAACAGGTCTTCTTATTCCCCGATGCTGTCAAAAAAATGCGTCCGTGACATCGGCAACAAGAGGACATGGGGGTACGGGGACACGCCATGCGGCACAGGACTTCTTCCTGGCGGGCACCCGGGTCGATAGCGAGAGCGAGAGCGGGAATAAATCTGGTGGCCGGGAGGTTCTACAGATGCACGACGCGGAAGTGAGTTGAGTGCCCAGGCGTAGCCTTCACGGGGATGCGCCTTGGAAGCTATCCCTACTGTATTTGGAGATCGTCATGAAAATTCTGATTTCGGCCGCTGTCGCGGCATTGGCATCGTTCGCAGCCCTGGCCCATGCATCCAACCTCCCTGCCGATGTCGCAACCCCAGACAGTCTGACCCACGCCAACGGGCCGCGCGATCCCTACACCGATGGCGCGAAGGCAGGCAAATTCGATGTCTATTCGGACGGCGCAAGGGTTACGGATCGGCGCGATCCTTTCACCGACGGCGCGCACAGCTAAGACGCTGCCAGAGCAGCAGGCGGGGCTCGGCCCCGCTCGTCTTGCGGACCCCTTCTTCACAGTCAGCGCATACCCGGCCCGCGCTACGGGAGCCAGTAAGATACGAATTCGGCTGCGTCCTCACGCTGGTGGGCGCGCAAGTCGCTACGTGCATTGCAGAAGGTCGCTCGGCATGCAAGCGCCCGGTGGGCAAGTGCGGGTACGCCGGGAGCGTGGAGAGTAGAGCATGGCACTCTTTCCCTATCTTCAAAGGTTGCGGCCTGCGGGTGTGCGATCGATCCGGCTGACCACCGGACTGGTGCTGTTCACCTACGTAGGCACGCACCTCCTGAATCACTCGCTGGGGAATATCTCGCTCGCATGGCTGGAGCGCGATCTGCTTGTGCAGAAGTTCATCTGGCAGGGATGGCTCGGAACGGCCGTTCTATACAGTGCGCTGGTGACGCACTTCTTCCTGGGTCTTTGGGCGCTGTACGAACGGCGCTCGTTGCATTGGACGCCGGGCGAGGTGGCGCAACTCGTCCTCGGCTTGTGCATACCGCCGCTGCTCGCCAACCATATTGCGAATACGCGGGTCGCTTTTGCTGAATTCGGCCTGGACAAGGGCTACGCGCAGTTGCTGTATTCGTTCTGGATCGCTTCACCGTTCTTCGGCCGTGTTCAACTGACGCTGTTGGTGGTTGCCTGGCTGCACGGGTGCTACGGCATCTGGTTCTGGTTGCGATTGAAACCGTGGTTTGGTGCGTGGCGGAGCGTGCTACTGAGCGTCGCCGTGCTGCTCCCGGTGCTCGCGCTGCTAGGTTTCTTGCAGGGCGGACGGGAAGTGATCGCGCTCGCGCAGGATCCCGTCTGGCGTGCCGCGGCGACCCGGCCGACGATCATTGGCACAGATCAGCAAAATCTCTGGCTCGCCACGCTACGCAACGACTTTCTGCTCTTCGATGGGGGTGCGCTGCTGCTGGTGCTCGCAGCGCGGTTGGTGCGCATGGTGCGGGAGCGCCGGGTCGGGCGGATCTGCGTTCTATATCCAGATGGGCGAAAGATTCTCGCGCCCCTCGGATTTTCGGTGCTCGAGGCCAGTCGCATGGCCGGCGTTCCCCATGCCAGCACCTGCGGTGGCCGCGCCCGATGCACGTTGTGCCGGGTGCGCGTGCTCAGCGACGTACCGCTGCCCGCACCGGCCGAGGCGGAGCGGCGCGTTCTGGAGCGACTGCGCGCCGACTCGCAAACGGTGCGGCTCGCCTGCCAGTTGCGGCCGACTCATGATCTCTCCATATGGCCACTGGTGCCGCCGGCAGCATCCGCGGCTTTCCTGCAACGGCGCCAACGGGACGTCATGCCGCAAGAGCGATTTGCGGCGTTCATGTTCGTGGATATGCGGGATTCCACAAAATTTGCGGCGGCACAATTGCCGTTCGACAGCCTGTTCGTGGTCAGTCGCTTCCTGAATTCGGTCTGCGCGGCGGTAGTCCAGGCGGGCGGTTTGCCAAACCAGTTTCTGGGGGACGCAGTGCTCGCGATCTTTGGTCTGAGCAGCCCGCCGTCCGTCGCTTGTCGTCAGGCGCTCAGCGCGGTGCCGCTGGTGGCCGCCAATATCGAGGCACTCAACGCCGCGCTCAAGCAGCAGCTGCAATCGAAAATCCGGTTTGGCATCGGATTGCATTGCGGCCGCGCGGTAATGGGTGAGATTGGCTTCCGCGAGCACGTCACGTTCACGGCGATTGGTGATCCGTTGAACGTGGCCTCGAGACTTGAGCAGTTGACAAAGGAGATCGCTTGCGAGGCGATCGTTTCAGAAGACGTCTTCCAGCATGCCGGTGTTTCAGCCGCAGGCCTGCCGCAGCTTGATGCGCGCCTGCGGGGCCGCACTGACCCGGTGCCCGTCCGTGTGCTGTCGAAGGCGGCGCTGATGCCCGTGGCCTGACTACGCCCTCCGCGCCACGGTCATCGCTTCTACGAAGGCTACAAGTTCACCCTGGACTTAGAGGCGCTATCAAAATGAAGCGACAGCGGTTCTGGCTAGGGCGGAGCAGGGGTTTAGGATCGCACGCGATCCGCCTGCGCAGCGGCATGCGCCTACCGGCGCATGCGCGCCCTGCAAGGGCGCGGCCGCAGACACCATACAAGTGGTACGGCAAGCGAATGTGGCTAACCCCGCAACGACGCCAGAATCATTTTTATAGTGCCTCTCAAACCGCTGACACCGCCTGCGATGCGGCGCCTGTGCCGTCAATGCCCGGTGGCGCCGTGACGATCGAGCGCAACGCGGGTTCGGCGGGGCGCAATGCGGCCAGATCCGGCACCGGGCGCCGCAGCGCGGGCGACGCCGCGAACGCGCGTTCCATCGCATGGGCCACGCCGAGCGTTTCCCGGTCGGCACGGAATCGTCCTGTGACCTGCAGGCCGAACGGCATGCCCGCATGGTCCGTGCCGCAAGGCAGGGAGATGGACGGATGCGTGGTCAGCGTGACGACATACGTGAGCGCCAGCCAGCGGTAGTAGTTCTCCTGCTGCTCGCCGTTGATGGTCTCCGCATACAGGTTCGTCCACGGGAACGGCGATATCGGCGTGGTCGGTGACAGGATCACGTCGTAGTCGCGGTAAGCCTGCTGGAATCGCTGCAGGATGCGGGTCTGCTCGGCCTGTGCCCAGGCACTGTCCACCAGCGACATCTTCGCGCCCATCTCGTAGTTGGCGCGCGTATTGGGCCCCAGGCTCGCCGGATCGCGCTGATAGGCGTCCTGCAGCCCGGCGACGAAGCTCTCGGCGCGCAGCACATCGAAGCAGCGGTGCACGTCGCCCAGCTCCACATCGATCTCGTCGCAGCGACGGAACATGGACTTCATGGCGGCGATCTTTGCGCGGAAGACGCGGCGGATGTCGTCATCCACGGCGCAGCTGCCGAAATCCTCGGTCCAGGCAACGCGCAGCGTCGACAGGTCGACCGGCGCGGGGACGAGGAATGCGGCCGGATCGCTCTCGAAGCTCAGAGGGTCGGATACGGACATGCCGGCGGACGCGGCCAGCTGCAGGCAGGCATCGGCCACCGTGCGGCCCATCGGGCCGACCACGGAGATCGGCGTCCATCCCAGCAGCTTGCGCGAGCTGGGGACCAGCCCCGGTGAAGGCCGGAAGCCCACCACGCCGCATTTCGCGGCGGGGATGCGCAGCGATCCGCCCGTATCGGAACCCGTGCAGACCGGCAGGAAATCCGCGGCCAGCGCTGCGGCGGACCCGCCCGAAGAGCCGCCCGCATTGAGGTTGGGGTTGAACGGATTGCCGGTGGCGCCCCACACCGTGTTGCGGGAATTGGCGCCGGCGCCCATCTCGGGCACGTTGGTCTTGGCAGCGACGATGGCGCCGGCGGCCCGCAGGCGCGCGACCAGCACGTTGTCCTCGGCGGGTACGTTGTTGCGATAGAGCGGAGACCCGTACGTGGTCAGCAGGCCCGCCGTGGCCTCCAGGTCCTTGACCCCCAGCGGCAGCCCGTGCAGCAGGCCAAGCGGTTCGCCGCGCATGACGGCGCGCTCGGCCGCGCGGGCTTCCTCGCGCGCCCGGTCGAAACAGGTGGCGGTGATGGCGTTGATCGTCGGGTTATAGGCTTCGATGCGGGCGATGCAGGCTTCCAGCAGCGCCACGGGCGAGATTTCCTTGCTGCCAATCAGGCGCCGCAGTTCCACGGCGGAGGTCTGGGTCAGGCTGTCTTGCAAAGGCATGAAACGGTGTCTCCTGGATCAGTCCAGCTTGATGTTGGCGTTGCGCGCGATGGCGCGCATCTGCGGCGCTTCCTTCGCGATGGTGGCGGTTACCTGGGCGCCGTTGGCGAAGGCCGCATCGAAGCCCGCCTCGGCCAGCTTCTGGCGCATGGCCGGATCCGCGACGACCTCGGCCAGGGTCTTTTCCAGTTTGGCCTTCACCTCAGGCGGCAGCCCCTTGGGCGCGACGATTGCCAGCCAGGTGCCGGCGTCCATGCCCGGATAGCCGGACTCCGCCACGGTGGGCACGTCCGGCAGCAAGGCGGACCGTTTTGCCGTGGTGACGGCGATCGCCTTGATCTTGCCGGACTTCAACTGCGGGATGGCGGCCGTCACGGTGTCCACGCTGAATGGCACCTGTCCGCCGATAAGGTCGGTCATCGCCGGTGCGCTGCCCTTGTAAGGCACGTGCAGCAGCTTGGTGCCGGTCAGGGTTTGCAGCGCCTCGCCGGCGAAATGCGCGGTGGTGCCGGTGCCGAAGGACGCGTACGAATACTTGCCGGGTGCCGCCTTGGCCGCCGCCACGAATTCCTTGAGGTTGTTGACGGGTACGTCGCGGTTTGCCAGCAGGACCAGGCTGGTCGAGCCGATCTGGCCGATCGGCTCGAAGTTCTTCGCGGGGTCGTAAGGCAGATGCGGATAGACGGCGGGATTTACCGTGAACGTGGTGCCCGAGGTGGCCAGCAGCGTGTAGCCGTCCGGGGCCGCCTTGGCGACGAAACTCGCGCCGACGATGGTGCCGGCGCCGGGCCGGTTATCCACCACGACGGTCTGGCCGAGCCGCTCGCTCATCTTTTGCCCGACCAGGCGCCCGATCACATCGGTCGATCCGCCCGGCGGGAACGGAATCACCAGCTGGATCGGCTTGGTGGGATAGCCGCCCTGCGCGGCTGCCGGGGCACTTGCCCACCCGCATCCGATGGCGATGCAGCAGGCCAGGGTGGCAATCGGGGCGCGAAACGTGGCGCGGGGGGCTGGGACATGCATGAACGGGCTCCGGCAGTCGAGGGGTGCGACACGGTATCGACGGGTATCGGCGTGTCCTGATAACCATGCTATGCGCTGGGATGAATGCGTTGGGAGCAATCTTTCGAATATTGGATTGCCATATTGGCAATCGGCGGTAGACTTGGCCTGCATGACGCCGCCCCCCGCGCACATGCGCCCTGCGCTCACACACTTTCGCCCCGCCCCCGGAGTTCCCATGTCCTACCGCATCCTGCAGGAGACCGCCGTCCGCTACTTCCTGGAAGTCGTGCGCACCGGGTCCGTCAAAGACGCAGCGGTCAAGCTGAATGTGGCGCCGTCGGCGGTCAGCCGGCAGGTGGCCAGGCTGGAGGGGGAGCTCAACACCCTGCTGTTCGACCGGCGCGCACGCGGGCTGGTCCCCAATGCGGCAGGCGAGTTGCTGGCGGCCTACGCCAAGCGCACGCAGCAGGACATCGAGCGTGTGACGGGCGAAATCCAGGCGCTGCGCGGTCTGCGTGCCGGGCGGGTCCGCGTGGCCAGTGTGGCGGGGCTGGCACATGAGTTCCTGCCGTCGCTGGCGGCCGGATTCCGGGGCGCGCACGAAGGCATCCGCTTTGACCTGGACGTCTGCCCGCAAGGCGATATCGCGCGCCGCATCCGGGATGGGGAGGCGGATATCGGCGTGACGCTCGCCGGGTTGCCGGAGCCGAACATCGAGGTGGAGCTGCGCCATCCCGCGCCGGTGCTCGCCATCATGGCGCCGGACCACCCGCTGGCCGGGCAGCGCCAGATTTCGCTGTCGCAGGTCACGGCCTATCCGCTGGCGCTGGCGCCGGCGGACAGTTCGCTGCGGCAGTTGCTGGATACCAGCTGCAGCCGGCAGGGCCTGCGCTACCAGACCGTGTTTTCGAGCAACTACCTGGACTCGCTGGTTTCCTTCGCGGCGGCGGGCGCCGGAGTCATCACGTTTTACGGCGAGCTGTCGGTGCGCAGCCGGCTGCTGGCCGGGACAATCGCCGCCATACCGCTGCGCGACCGGGAGATGAACGAGCGCTATATCGAGATCCAGACGCTCGCCAAGCGCAACCTGCCCGAGGCGGCCCGCGCGTTCGTCGAGCAACTGACGCACGCCATCACCAGCGTCAGCCGCCGCGCATGAGCATGATTGCCGTATCCGCAATCGTTGGTTCGATTCATTGCACGCGATGCATGTTTCCCCCGCGCGCTGCCCACGGCAGAATCGAAGCGTTGCCGTCTGACTCGCCGCCATCCACTCTCCGACCGACCGTATGAGCCACCCATCCTCGTCCCATACCCAGCCTTCCGCCGATGTCATCGTCCTCGGGGCCGGCATCGTCGGCGTCAGCACCGCGCTGGCGTTGCAGCAGCGCGGCCATGCGGTGTGCCTGGTGGATCGGCAGGCACCCGGGTGCGAGACCTCGTACGGCAATGCCGGCATCATCCAGCGCGAAGCCGTGCAGCCCTATGCGTTCCCGCGCGCCTGGCAGGCGATCCTGCGCGTGGTGGCGCGGCAAGGCAACGATGTCCACTATCACCTGCGCGCGCTGCCGGCCCTGGCGCCGGCGCTGGCGCGCTACTGGCACGCGTCCGCGCCCGGGCGATATGCCGACACGGTGACCGCCTACAGCGCGCTGATCCGCCATTGCATTGCCGAGCACGAACGGCTGATCGTGATGGCCGGGGCGCAGGACCTCGTGCGCAAGACGGGCTGGCTGGAGGCGTACCGGGGCGGCGCGGCCTTCGAGCGCGCGGGGCGGGCCGCCACCGCGGTGGCCAGCGACCATGAACTCGACTGCGTGCTGCTCGACAGTGCGGGCCTGGCGGCCGCGGAGCCTGCGCTGCGCGGCGGGCTGGCCGGTGCGATCCACTGGCGCGACCCCTGGACGGTGACGCACCCGGGCGAGCTGGTGCGCCGCTATGCCGCGCTGTTCGAGCAGGCGGGCGGCACCCTCTGCCGTGGCGATGCCACCACGCTGCAGGCGTCGGGCGCCGGCTGGCGTGTGTCGACCGCTGACGGCCCCGTGGAGGCCGCGCAGGCCGTGATCGCGCTCGGGCCGTGGGCGCCGGCGCTGACCCGGCCGCTGGGCTACCGGCTGCCATTGTTCGTCAAGCGCGGCTACCACCGACACTATGCGGCCGAGGCGATGCCGACGATGCCGTTGCTCGATGCGGAGAACGGGGTTCTGCTGGCGCCCATGCAGCAGGGCCTGCGCCTGACCACGGGGGCCGAGTTCGCGCATCACGACGCGCCGCCGACGCCGGTCCAGTCCGTCCGCGCGGAACGGCTGGCAGGCGAACTCGTCCGCCTTGGGGCGCCGGTCGAACCCACGCCCTGGATGGGTGCGCGCCCCTGCGTGGCCGACATGCGGCCGGTGGTGGGGCGGGCGCCGCGCCATGCCAACCTGTGGTTCCACTTCGGCCACGGCCACCAGGGCCTCACGCTTGGCCCGGCGACGGCGCGGCTGCTGGGCGAGTTGTTCGACGGCGAGGCCCCTTACGTCGACCCGACGCCGTACGACCCGCGCCGCTTCGGAGGCTGAAAGGGCTGAGGGGGCAGAGAGCGCCGAGGGGCGGGGCGCATCCGCGGCGCCGGCATGCCACTGGCGCCGGGCGGCTGTCGATCCGGCGCAGGGTCGCCCCCGCGCGCGGGGCCCGGTGGTAATCTCGCAGCGTCTCCAGCCCCGATCGCGCCCCGTGCCCCGCTTCCGTTCCTCCTCCAGTTCCTCTTATTCGCAGGACTCGCAGGATTCACACGATTCGCGGGACGCCCGGCATCCCCCGGACGCCCGCTTGTGGCGGACCGCCGCCGACCAGCGCGCCTACGACGATGCGCGCCGCCGCGTGCGCGCGCTGCGTGGTTTTTACATGCACGCCATGCTCTATGTGGCGGTCAATGCCATCCTGATCACCATCAACCTGCTGACGTCGCCGCACCGCCCGTGGTCCAGCGCGCCGCTGGCCGGCTGGGGCGTGGGGCTGGCCGCCCACGGCATCCTGGTCTGGAGCCGCGTCGGCCTGCTCGGGCGCCGCTGGGAGGAGCGCAAGATCGCCGAGTACATGGCCCGCGACCAGGTGCGTACGCTGTCCACGGAAAAGCAGCTCGTGGAAGCGCAGATGCGCCTGCTGCAGGCCCAGATCGAACCGCACTTCCTGTTCAACACGCTGGCCAACGTGGTCAGCCTGATCGAGCCGGCGCCGCGCAAGGCCACGCTGATGCTGGAGCACTTCATCGCCTACCTGCGCGCCACGCTGGCAGCCAGCCGCGCCACGCAGGGCACCGTCGCGCAGGAGGCCACGCTGCTGCGCGACTACCTGGCGCTGATCGAGATCCGCATGGGCGACCGGCTCCGCTACACCATCGAGGTCGATCCGACGCTGAACGATGCCCCGCTGGCGCCGATGCTGCTGCAGCCGGTGGTGGAAAACGCCATCAAGCACGGGCTGGAGCCGAAGGTCGAAGGCGGCCGGCTGATGGTGAAGCTGGAGCATCGCGGCCCGCGCATGCTGGTCACGATCGAAGACGACGGCATGGGCTTCCGGCCCACGGCCGGTGCCGGGGTGGGGCTGTCCAACCTGCGTGACCGGCTGGCCGTGCTGTACGACGGCGATGCCCATGTGCGGATCGAGGAGAGATCGCCAGGCACCGCCGTGCTGATCGAAATTCCCCTGCCACGTTCATTCCGCCCCGGAGCCCCGGCATGACGCCCACCGCCCTGATCGCCGACGACGAAGAACATCTGCGCGCGCACTTGCGGACCAAGCTGGCGCGCCTGTGGCCCGAGCTGCGGATCGTCGCCGAGGCCACGAATGGCCTGGAAGCCGCCGAAGCCATCGCCCGGCTGGCACCCGACGTCGCGTTCCTCGACATCAAGATGCCCGGCCTGTCCGGACTGGAAGTGGCGCAGGGCATCGAGGCCGATACCCGCGTGGTGTTCGTCACGGCCTATGACCAGTACGCGCTGGATGCCTTCGAACGCGAGGCGGTGGACTATCTGGTCAAGCCCGTGAACGACGAGCGGCTCGCCCGGTCGGTGGAGCGGCTGCGCAAGGCCATGCAGGAATCGGCACCGCCGCCGGAGCTGGCACGCCTGTTGAGCCAGCTGACGCGCGGCCAGGCCAGGCCGGAGGGCGCGACGCCGCTGCGCTGGGTGCGCGCAAGCCGTGGCAATACCACGAGCCATGTGCCGATCCAGGACGTGCTGTATTTCCAGAGCGACGACAAGTACGTGGTGGTCCATTCCCGCGACGGCGAGCATCTGATCCGCACGCCGCTGGCGGAGCTGGTGGACGGGCTGGACCCGGAGATCTTCTGGCAGGTCCACCGCTCGACCATCGTCAACATGGAATACGTGGCGGGCACGCGGCGCGACGACACCGGCCGCCTGTTCGTGCGGCTGCGGGACAGCGAGACCGAACTGCCAGTGTCGCGCGCGTACGTACATCGATTCCGCCAGATGTAGCCAGAAACGGCCTCTTACTGGCGGTTCATGAATTCCTGGATTTTCCTCGATTCCCAGTCGCGTCCCCAGCGGGACAGCCTGGCCCAGACCAGCAGGCCGTGCACGCCGAGTATGAGCCCCCAGAGAAGCGTCGTGTGCATCGGCCACGGCCAGCCTTCGATCATGCGGTGGGACCAGGCTGGCGCGGGCAGGTAGAAATACCGGAACCACAGCCAGCCGTTGACCACCGCGTAGATCAGCAGATGGATGTACCAGCGCCGCAGCGCACGCATCATGCGGCGCGCGCGCCAGTAGGCCATGGCGTTGTCGTCGGTGGGCGGGACGGGGGGATGCATCGATTCCCAGGGCATGGATGACCTCATCTGTCGGCAATCTCGTTGGCGTAGTGTCTGCGGCCGGGATGGCGCATTGGTGTGAGGTATACGCCCCAACGGACGCCCATGCCAGGGGCATGGGCCGAATCGACAGATCGGCATCGCCAGCGACGGACAGCCGGCGCGAATGACGGTCAGCCAGTGACGGTCAGTTGGCGGCCGCCTCCGGCGTCATGGCTCGCGTGACACCTCGACGAGGCAGCTCATGGCATTGGGGCCCTGCGTCAGGTCCGACGTGCCGATATCGAGCGTCAGCGTGTTGGCCGCGCCCGCGCGGTCGACGCCGTCGGCATCGGGGTCGTACCACGCGCCGGTGGCCATGACCGCCACGCCGCGCGCGATGCCATCGCTGATGGCCAGTCCGGCCGCAAGGGCCCCCCGGCCGTTATGGACGCGCACCCGCATGCCGGCGTGCAGGCCACGCGCGGCCGCGTCGGCCGGATGGAGCGTAATCCGCTCGGTGCCGGCGACCTTGCCGGCTTGCGCCAGCGGGGCGGGGTCGAGCTGGCTGTGCAGCCGGTCGGCAGGCTGCACCGAGACCAGGTGCAGCGGATGGCGTGCGGCTTCTGCCGCGCCGAGCCATTCGACGGGCGGCCGCCAGTGCGGATGCGTGCCGCAGTCCTCGGACAGCGCGCCCAGCGTGGGACTTGCCAGTTCGATGCGGCCGCTCGGCGTGCGCAGCGGATGTGCCACCGGATCGGCACGAAAATCGTCGAACAGCACGAAGTCCTCGTCGGGCGGCGGCAGCGCCACGTGGCCCGCGCGCCAGAACGCGTCGAACGATGGCAATTCGATGCCGGCTTGCGCCTGCGCATCGCGGCAGCGCGCGTAGATCGCGGCGATCCATGCGCGTTCGTCGCGGCCTTCGGTGAACGTCGCTTCATCGCCCAGCCGCGCGGCCAGCGCGGTGAAGATCTCGAAGTCACTGCGTGCCTGATGCAGTGGCGCAATCGCCTGATGCATGGCCAGGATAAAGCGGTCGCGCGAGGAACCGCCGATGTCGTTGCGTTCCAGCGCGGTCGTCACGGGCAGCACGATATCCGCGTGGCGGGCGGTGGCGGTCCAGCAGATGTCCTGCACGATCACGGTTTGCGGCCGCGCCCAGGCCTCGCGCAGACGCGACAGCTGCTGGTGATGGTGGAACGGATTGCCGCCGGCCCAGTGCACTAGTTTCACATCGGGATAGTGGCGCGTCTCGCCTCGGAAGCGATAGGGCGTGCCGGGGTTCAGCAGCATGTCCGCGATGCGGGCCGCCGGGATATCGAGCCCGGCCGGATTGCGCCCCACCGGCATCTCCGGCCCCGGCGTGGCGACGCGCGGGTTGCCGACGCCGTTCATGGAGCCGTGGCCGAAGCCGAATCCTCCACCAGGCAGGCCGATCTGGCCGAGCATGGCCGCCAGCGCAATGGCCATCCAGTACGGCTGTTCGCCCCGGTGCGCACGCTGCACGGCGAAGCTGCAGGTGATGTAGCTGCGCTTGCCGGCCAGCAGCGCGGCAAGCTGCTCGATGCGCGCCGCCGGAATGCCGGTGATTTCCGCCGCCCACGCGGGCGTCTTCGGCGTGCCGTCGACGGTGCCGAGCAGGTACGCCTCGAGCGCCGGCCAGCCGCTGCAGTGCGAGGCGAGGAATGCCGCGTCGTGCGCGTTGGCGCGACGCAATGTGTAGCCCAGCGCCAGCATCAGCGCGACGTCGGTGTTCGGCCGGATCGGCTCCCACTGCGCGTTCAGGAAGGCGGGGCAGTCGTCGCGTGTCGGACTGATATTGATGACCGTCGCACCGCTGGCCGCCAGCTGGCGCAGCCAGCCTTCCTGCGTGTGTTCCGCCGCGCCGCCGGACGACACCTGGCCGTTCTTGAGCGCCAGGCCACCAAAGGCGAGGAACACCTCGGTATGGGCGATCAGGCTCGGCCACGCGGTGACGCGGCCGGTCAGCGGCCGGTCGGTGCCGATCACATGCGGCAGCAGGAACTGGGCAGTGCCCCAGCTGTAGTTGCCGACCTGATCGACGCAGCCGCCCGCGCCGAAATGGAAGCGCCGGATGAGCGATCGCGCGTGGTGCAGGCGTCCCGCGGAAGACCAGCCGTAGGAGCCGCCGAAGATGCCCGCGGGGCCGTGGGCATCGCGCACGCGCCGGATTTCGCCGGCCACGAGGTCGAGCGCCATGTCCCACGAGACCTCGACGAAATCGTCGCGGCCTCGCGCGTGCCCGTCGGCAGCCTCGCGCTTGTCCAGCCACCCCCGGCGCACCATCGGCGCGCGGATGCGCATCGGCGAATACACCGTCGGCACGATGGCATCGAGCAGCGGCGAGGGATTGGGATCGGCGGCGAACGGTTCGCACCGGACCAGCCGGCCGTCTTCCACGACGGCGGTGAAGGCGCCCCAGTGCGCCAACTGCGGAAAACGGCGGACGGTCGTCACGGTTCAGTCGCCCTGGATGCCGGCCTTGCGGATCAGGTCGCCCCACCGGGCGCGTTCTGTCGCCATCAATTTGGCGAACTGCGTGGGGGTGTCCGAGGTGGCATCCATGCCCGATTGCGCCAGGCGCTGGCGGATCTCGGGTTCCGCCATGACTTTGACCAGCGCCTTGTTGAGTTGCGCGATGACGTCGGCGGGCGTGCCGGCCGGCGCGACCAGGCCGTACCAGTTGGTGACGTCGTAACCCGGCACGCCGGCTTCCGCCACAGTCGGCACGTCCGGGAACTGCGCCGAGCGCGTGGCCGTGGTCACGGCCAGCACGCGCAGCTTGCCGGAAGCGATCAGCGGTTTGGCCGACGGATCGGAGAACGTGACCGGCACGATGCCGGCCATCACGTCCGTCAACGCCGGCGTGGTGCCCTTGTAAGGCACATGCTGCATCTGCAGGCCGGTCATCATCTTGAACTGCTCGGCGGCGATCTGGCCGATGGTGCCGTTGCCGCCGGAGGCGTAGGCAAACTTGCCGCCCGCGCTGCGAACCGCGGCCAGCATGCCAGGCAGGTCCTTGTACGGTGCGTTGGCGCCCGTCACCAGCACGTTCGGCATCGTCACCAGCACGCTGACCGGCGCGAAGTCCTTCTGCGGGTCATACGGCAGCTTGCGCAGATTGGGCCAGATCGTGAACGACCCCGGCGTGGCCACGTAGAGCGTGTAGCCGTCCGGTGCGGACTTGGCCACCATGTCCGTGGCAATCAGGCCGCCCGCGCCGGGACGGTTGTCGATGATGACGTTGGTCTTGAGTTGCTCCGACAGCGCCGGGGCAATCGCGCGTGCCAGCGCATCGGCGCCGCCGCCCGCCGGAAAGCCGACGACGACGCGGATCGGCTTCGTCGGATCGGGCCATGCCGCGTGCGCCGGGGCTGCAAGGCACAGCGCCAGCGAGGTGGTCAACAGGAATCGGGAGAGCAAGGGGCGCAGGGGGCGCGGGGCAGACATGGCGGGAACTCCGGCAGACAGCATTGGTAAATACGGGTTTGATCGTTCAATCCACGCTGACGGTGTCCCACTCCCACGCCACGAACGCCAGGCGTTCGCCGGTATGGACGACGGGGTCGCTGCGCAAGCCGATCAGCACGCCATCACGCGCTAGCGGCGCGATGGGCGTGAGCGATGCATCGAGCCTGAGCGTGTCGCCGATGGATGCGCCCGCGCGGACCAGATCGCCGGCGCGCGTGGCGGGCACGAACAGGCCGCCTTCGTCGGCGGTGATCCAGCCGCGCCGCGTGACGCGGCGCAGCGTTCGCGCGGCGGGCCGGACGGGGTCGCCGTCGAGAATCCCCATCTGCACGGCCAGGCCATGAAAGCCGGTCTCGGCCACGGCGATGTTGTCCGGCTCGTAGCGGCTGCCGCTGCCCAGCTCCAGCATGAAGGCGCAGATGCCGGATGCCAGGCACTGGTAGTCGAGCGCGCCTGAGATGTTGCCGGGCAGCTCGCCCTTGCCGCCCACGTCCTGCTGGCAGGCCACATGGGGGTGGAAGGGCGCCATGGCTGCCATTACCTCGGCTTCCGTCACGCGGCTGCCGGGATGCACCTTGTAGACCGTGTACGGGCGAGCGTCGAACAGCGGGTTCATCGTGTGCAGGTTGATCAGCACATCGGCCACGCCGCGAATCTCGGTCATCAGCGCGTGGGCCAGCCGCTCCGACACCAGCCCGCCGGCATTGCCGGGATAGGTCTGGTCGAGATCCAGTTCGTCATAGGGATTGCGCTTGCGGCGCGCATCCAGCGCGTGGGGGTTGCCGGTCGGCGTGACCACCACATTGCCCTGCATGGTCTCCGGATTCAGGCCGCGCGCGAAGCGCAGCGCGGCCACCATGCCGTTGATCTCGTCGCCATGCACCTGTCCGTGGAGCCACAGCGTGCGGCCCGGCCGCGCACCGCGCACCGCGACATAGGGCAGCGTCACCGCCATGCCGGAGGCCATCGACCCCACCGGCAACTGCCCGCTCGTGCGGGCCGGGCCCTCGTTCCTGCTCAGCCAGTCACCGATGATGGGCATGATCCTGCTCCGGTTGTATCGAGGCGATGTTGTCGATGGCGGCGAATGCCTGCTCCAGGTCGGCCAGCAGGTCGGCAACGCCTTCCAGTCCGATATGGAGCCGGATGACCTGACCGTGGGCGGACCAGTCGGTGACGCTGCGCGCGCGGCGCATGTCGGCCAGCACGGCCAGGCTTTCGAAGCCACCCCACGAGGCGCCGATGCCAAACAGCCGGAGGCTGTCGACAAAGCGTTCGGCGGCAACCGGTGCCTGCGCGCGCAGCGTGAACGACAGCAGGCCATTGGTGCCGTGGCAATCGCGCCGCCAGAGCGCGTGATGGGGATCGTCGGGCAACGCGGGGCAGAACACGTGCGCCACTTCCGGGCGTTCGCGCAGCCAGGTGGCGACGGCCATGGCGCCCTCCTGATGCTGCGCGAGGCGTGCGCCCAGCGACCGGATGCCGCGCTGGACGAGGTAGGCATCGTCCGGGCTCACCGTCATGCCGAAGGCGTCGGCCACCGTGGCAAGCTCCTGCCACGCGGCCTCCGTGGTGCACACCGTGCCCATCATCACGTCCGAATGGCCGCCGAGGTACTTGGTGGCGGCCATCAGCGAAATGTCCGCGCCCAGTTCGAGCGGGCGATACAGCAGGCCCGATCCCCACGTGTTATCCGCCGCCACCAGCGCACCATGCGCGTGCGCCAGTGCCGCAAGCGCGGGGAGGTCGCACATCTCGTAGACCAGGGACCCCGGCGCTTCCACATAGACGAGGCGCGTCTCGGGGCGCAGGCGCGCGGCGAGGTCCGAGCCATCGGCCGCGTAGAAGTCCGCGGTGATGCCGTGCTGACGCAGGAAGCCGTTGGCCAGGTTGCGCACCGGCTCATACACGCAATCGGGCAGCAGCACATGCTGGCCGGGGCGCACGTAGGCAAGAATCGTCATCGCCGCCGCGGACAGGCCCGAAGGAAACAGCCGCGTGCGGTAGCCCCCCTCCAGCATCGTCACCATGTCTTCCAGTGCGAAGTTGGTGGGGTTGCCGCGCGCGCCATAGGTGAACAGGCGCTCGTTGTCGCGGCGGGCGCGCATCTCGCGTTGTTGTGCGACGGATTCGAACAGGACGGTGCTGGCACGCACCACCGGCGGGTTGACCGGCTGGCCGCCGGGCACGCTGGCGGTGCGGCCGGCGTGCGCCAGCCGGGTGGGGAGCGAATGGGTCATATCTGGCCTGTTGGGGGCGGGGTGATCGTCGCGAGGGTCGTCGCAAGGATCGTGCCGTACTTATTCGGTGTTGGAGGCGCTATCAAAATAAAGCGCCAGCGGTTCTGGCTAGGGCGAAGCAGGGGTTTCGGATCGCACGCGATCCGCCTGCGTAGCGGCATGCGCCTGCCGGCGCATGCGCGCCCTGCAAGGGCGCGGCCGCAGACACCATACAAGTGGTACGGCAAGCGAATGTGGCAAAACCCGGCAACGACGCCAGAATCATTTTGATAGTGCGTCCTAGTCGACGTGCGCGCCTGAGAGCTTCACGATCTGGGACCAGCGCGTGATGTCCTGCTTCAGCTGCGCGGCGAAGGCATCGGGGCTGCTGGCCACCACATCGCTGCCGCCCTCATTGATCAGCTTCACCACGTCGGGCATCTGCAGCACCTGCACCATCGCACGGTTCAGCAGGGCCACGCGCTCCGGCGCGGTGCCGGCCGGCACGAAGAAGCCATACCAGTCCTCGAAGCGCGCATTACGGTAGCCGAGTTCTTCCAGCGTGGGCACCTTGCTGAATACCCCTAGCCGGCGCGGGCTCGTGACCGCCAGCGCACGCATGCGGCCGGACTGGATGAAGCCCGCCACCGAGGACGTCGACGTGATCAGCACATCCACCTGCCCGCCGAGCAGGTCGTTGATGGCCGGCCCCGCGCCCTTGTACGGCACGTGCTGGAGCGAGACGCTGCTGTCCTTGTCCAGCACGACACCCACCAGATGCGACAGCGTGCCGTTGCCCGGTGTGGCGTAGGTGATCTTCTGCGGCTGCGCCTTGGCCTGCGTCGCCAGGTCGGCAAAGGTCTTCAACGGCGATTCGGCCGAGACCACGATGGCCAGCGGCGCGGCGTTGATCTGCGTGACCGGCACGAACTGCTTGACGGGATCGAAGCCCGGGGCGCGATACAGCGTCGGGTTGACCGCCATCACCGAGACCTGCGACGTCAGCACTGTGTAGCCATCGGCCTTGGCCTCCGCCACGAAGCGCGTGCCGATATTGCCGCCGGCGCCGCCGCGGTTGTCCGTCACCGCGCTCTGGCCCAGCACCTGCGACAGGCGCGTTGCCACGATCCGTGTGACGGCATCGTTGCCGCCGCCGGCCGGAAACGGCGACACGATGCGCAGCGGTTGCGACGGAAATCCGCCGACCGGTGCCAGCGGTTGTTGTGCGACGGCGGCGGGGACCGCGCCGAGCGCGGCAAGGGAAAGCACTGCGGCCAGATACTGCGACATGCGTGACATGGGGGCGACCTCGTTCTTGTGTGGGGGCAGAGTCAGTCAGTGGGGAAAAGCATTTCAGGCGGCGGACGGGAAGTGGAAGGTCGCCAGCTCCTGGGCGTCGAGCTGGTCGATCAGGTTGGTTTCCCAGGCCAGGTACTGCCGTGCCGCCGCCTTGTTGCCGTCGTGGCGGTCGTGCACGAAGAACAGGAAATCGATGCAACGCGCGTCGGCCAGCGTGTCGGCGCCTTCGGCCACGGCGTGGCCTTCGGCTTGCCACGCCGCCAGCCCGCCGTGCAGGCGGCGCACGTCGCGGAAGCCGAGCGCGCGCAGGTCCGCGACGGCAAGGTCGGCCGGATCGTCGGCATCGCTGTCGCTGACCAGCACGAGCGTGGTGTCGTGCGGCACGCCTGCCAGGTCGCGCGCCAGTTGCGGGCGGATCGACCAGCGGCTGCCGGCGATATGGCCCGCGCGGAACGCCATGCTGCCGCGCAGGTCGAGCGCCAGCATCGACCGGTCCCGGAGGCCGGCGGCCAGTTCCGCCGTGGTCACGGTGGCAGGGGCGGTGACTTCGGGATTGGGGCCTTGCACTGCGGTCACGCCCGCGGAGAGGCCCGCCTGCAGCCCGCCTTCGAGCACCACGGCGTCGTGGCCCATCTGCCGCAGCCAGCTGGCGACCACGGGGGCGCGCACGCCGTCGGCGTCGAACAGCACGATCCGTGCGCGGCGAACGCCCACATACTGGTCCGTGGCCTGCATCAGTTGCCCGCCTGGCGCATGTTGCGCGCCGGGCAGGGTCTGCGCGGCATGCTCTTCCGCGGTCCGGACGTCGCACAGGAACGTGGTGCGGGTGCGGTCGGCCAGCCATGCGGCGGCTTGCGCCGGGGCGATGTGCGGCACCTTGAAACGCTGGATCAGCGTCCGCGCGGCGTCGCGTGCGGCATCGAGTCCGCGCGGCGAAGCGTTGTCCGGGTAGCGTGCGGTGCCGCCGTGCTCGAGCCGGAAGTCGTTCAGGTACCAGCCCTGTGTGCCGTTTTCCAGCGCGTAGACGGGATTGGTCACGCCGAAATTGATCAGCGACTGCGCGCCGATGATGCTGCGCGTGCGGCCCGCGCAGTTGATCACGACGGGCGTGTGGGCATCCGGCACCAGGTCGCGCAAGCGGTAGGCCAGTTCGCCGTTCGGGCAGCAGATCGCGCCCGGGATGTTCATCTTGCGGAATTCGCTCGCGGGCCGGCCATCCAGCACGATCGGTGCGCGCGGGCTGGCCTGCATCGCGGCCAGCTCGCCTGCGGAGATGCGCGGCGTGTTGTAGTGATGTTCGGCCAGTTCGCCAAACGTCTTCGATGGCACGTTGACGCCGGCAAACAGCGTGTAGCCGGCGGCCTGCCATGCGGGCATGCCGCCGTCGAGCACGAACAGCCGCACGTAGCCCATGCGGGCCAGCGCGGCCGCGGCGGCCTGCGCCACGCCGTCGCCGTCGTCGGCCAGCACGATGCGTGCGTCGGTGCGCGGTGCCAGGCGGCCGGCATCGAGTTCCAGCCTGCTGAACGGCAGCGGCACGGCGTAGAACGGATGGCCTTCGCCGTACTGGCCATGCTCGCGGACGTCGAACAGTGCGATTTCGTCGGCATCGTGCAGCCAGCCTTTGAGCGTGACGGCGTCGACGGCGGTGAAGGAAGGGATCGTCATGGAAATTCCGGGCAAAAGGGGGCCGTCCTCCCCACGCGGGGAGGCAAGCGGTATCGACTTGTCAGGGGAGGGCGGCGCGGGCCGCCCGGTTCAGGCGAGGATCAGCGTCGCGTCTGCACGCCCACGCTCATGACCTGGCAACGCCCGGTCTCCAGGTCGAAGGTCAGGCGATCGGTCAGCGTTTCCAGCGACCGGCCGTACATATGGAGGTGGCGGATGACGTCTTCGCCACGGATTTCCACGGCATGGATGTCGTCGGGCAGCAGCGCGATGCCGCTGCGCGGCCCCACTTCCACGGTCTTCACATGGGCCAGCGTGCCCACGCCGGGCTGGCTGCCATCGTCGGTGCGCGCGTAGACGTCGTTGAATTCGATCCCGCTCACGCCCGCGACGCAGGCCCAGGTGGTGTGGTTGTGCGGCGGAATGCGCTTGCCGGGGCGCATGACGTTCAGATACAGCGCGTAGGTCTGGTCGGCGTCCTCGGCAATCAGGTAGCGGGCCTGGCGCTCGCCGGGCTCCGGCGGCGGGTAATCCGCCGCGTTCCACAGGTCGGCATGGGCCGCCAGGTCTTCCACGCGGGTCAGGACTTCGGCCAGGGCGTCACGCGTGACCCCCTCTTTGGCTACGATTTCCCTAATGGATTCGATGGCGTCTCCTACGGCGGCCTGGCGTTGCTTTGCGATGGACATGGTGCGGGTGATCCTTGCAATCTCTGTTTTTGAGGGGTAGAACGATGCTTCTGGTTTCACTTTAATGAACACCTGCCCTGAAAACCACTTAATGCCTGACGAAATCTCATTAGCAGATCTAATGAATGCGTAACCTCGACCTGGACCTCCTCCGCACCCTGGTGGCCATTGCGGATCACGATACCTTCGGCGCGGCCGCCGATACCGTGCAGCGCACCCAGTCGGCGGTCACGCAGCAGATGCAGCGGCTGGAAGAGCAGCTCGGACTGACCCTGTTCGAGCGCCACGGCCGTGGCAAGCAGCTCACCCGGCACGGCAAGAAGCTCGTCGAATACGCGCGGCAGCTGCTGACGCTCAACGACGAAGCACTGCGCGTGCTGCGCGAAGGCGACCTGACCGGATCGGTGCGGATTGGCGCGCCGCATGATGTGGCGGACACCATCCTGCCCGTGCTGCTGTCGCATATCGCGCGGACGTCGCCGGCACTGCGGCTGGAGATCCACGTGGGGCGCAGCCCGTTCCTGATGGAGTCCCTGCGGCGCGGCGAGATCGACCTGACGGTCTCCACGCGCGAGGACACTTCGCTGGAAGGCATCGTGCTGCGCACCACGCCGACAATCTGGGTCTGCTCGGCGGATTTTGTCTATGAGCGCGGCACTCCGGTGCCACTGATCCTGGCTGACGAGCCGAGCCTGTTCCGCAAGCTGTCGCTGGAAGCGCTGACGCAGGCCGGCGTGCCGTGGCGCATCGCCTATCTGGCCCCGAGCCTGATCGGCATCAAGGCGGCGCTGCGCGGCGGGCTGGGCATCACGGCACGCAGCATCGACCTGCTGGCCGCCGACATGCGCATCCTGGGCGAGAACGATGGCCTGCCCCGGTTGCCGGACGTGACGTACTACCTCTGGGCTCGGCCCAATGCGGTCAATCCGGTTGCGCGACATGTCTTCTCGATGCTCAAAACTGCCCTGCAGCGCGGGCTGGTCAGTGCCTGAGCCAGCCGCGAAACGTCAGACGAAGGCCACATCGTAGGCGGCCATGTGCCGCGTGCAAACGAATAAATCCGCGCATGCATATGTGTCGATTACCTTCTGGCAACTTTGCCCGCAAGGCCGGTTGACACCCATCAACGCTCCGGTTCTGTCATGGGAATCCAATTGGTGTTTGTGCTGTCCCGCGAAGCGGGACAGGCCCACAAGCAACACACAAATTCCCAATCGAAAAGAACGGAGTCCTCATGAAACCGCGATATCCCGCTGCCCTGCGTCGGGGCGTACTGTGTCTGGCGCTCGGCTGGCTGGCCGGAGCCGCCCAGGCCGCGCCAACCACGCCGGCCGAGCCGGTCCAGCCCATTTCCCCTGCCAAGGTCACGCACCCGGAGCGGGTGGCGCTGGGCCAGAAACTGTGGTTCGATCCCCGGCTGTCGCGGTCGGGATTCATCTCCTGCAACTCCTGCCACAACCTGAGCATGGGTGGGTCGGACAACCTCAAGTCCTCGATCGGCGACAAATGGCAGCGCGGTGGCATCAACTCCCCGACGGTGCTCAACTCCAGCCTGAACCTGGCGCAGTTCTGGGATGGCCGCGCCAAGGACCTGCAGGAACAGGCGGCCGGGCCGATTGCCAATCCCGCCGAGATGGCATTCACGCACGATCTGGCCGTGGACACGCTCAAGTCCATTCCTGAATATGTTTCCGAGTTCCGCAAGGTCTTCAAGTCCGACAAGCTGACGATTGCCGAGATCACGCTGGCCATCGCCGCGTTCGAGGAAACCCTGGTCACGCCGAACGCGCGCTTCGACAAATGGCTGAAGGGCGACAAGAAGGCGATCGATGCACAGGAGTTGCGCGGCTACCAGCTGTTCAAGAGCGCGGGCTGCGTGGCCTGCCACAATGGTCCCAACCTCGGCGGCAACTCGTTCCAGAAGATGGGTATCGTGGCGCCGTACAAGACGTCCAATCCGTCCGAGGGGCGCGTGGCGGTGACCGGCAAGGATGCTGACCGCTTCAGCTTCAAGGTGCCCACGCTGCGCAATGTCGCGCTGACCTACCCGTACTTCCACGATGGCGCGGCGGACACGCTCACCCAGGCCGTGGATACGATGGGCCGGCTGCAACTGGGCCGCAAGTTCACCAAGGAAGAGAACGCCGATATCGTGGCCTTCCTGAAGACCCTCACCGGCGACCAGCCGAGGATGACGCTGCCAATACTGCCGCCGTCGAGCGATACGACGCGCCGGCCGATGCCGTTCGAATAACGGCCCGGGGCACCGCCCGGTATCGTGATGCACGATGCCGGGCACAAAGTGCTCGTGTTGCGGCGCGGACGGGGCTAAGATTGCCCGACACGGGATACCCAAGCCCGGAAGCGACACACCCCGAGACAACCCCGCGTCATGCCCCACGAACTCTGTTTTCTTTCCGCCGCCGAGCTGCGCGCGCGGATCCAGCGCAAGACGCTGTCCCCAGTCGAACTTACCCAGGCGGTGCTTGACCGTGCCGCACGCCTCCAGCCCACGCTTAACTGTTTCATCACGCTGTGCGCCGACGAAGCCATGGATGCGGCCCGTCAGGCGGAGCGCGATGTGATGGCCGGCAAGCCGCTCGGCTTGCTGCACGGCATTCCGTTTACCGTCAAGGACATCGTCAACACGGCGGGCGTGCGCACGACGTTCGGCGCCGCGCCCATGCGCGACAACGTGCCCGAGCAGGATGCCGTCGCCGTGGCGCGCCTGCGTGCGCAGGGTGCGATCCTGATCGGCAAGACCACCACGCCCGAGTTCGGATCGAAGTGCCTGACCGATTCGCCGCTGTTTGGCCAGACCCGCAACGCGTGGCATGCCGAACGGACCAGCGGGGGATCCAGCGGCGGCGCGGCTGTGGCGGTGGCCAGCGGCATCGCGCCGCTCGCGGTGGCCACAGACGGGGGCGGCTCCACGCGCATCCCTGCGGCGTGCAACGGCGTGGTCGGCATCAAGCAGAGCAACGGCGTGATTCCGCACAGCCAGGCGCAGGACCTGTTCGGCAACCAGACGTACGTCACGCCCACCACGCGTACCGTGGCCGATACCGGCCTGATGATGCAGGCGATGGCTGGCGAGCACCCCTGCGATCCGTGGTCGGTCGGCGTGCCGGTGCCGGACTACATCGATGCCGCGCGCGCCGAAGGCGACCTGCGCGGCAAGCGCATCCTCTATTGTCTGGCGCCGCCGGAGCGCAGCGTGTCGGGCGATGTCGCGCGAGCCTTCGAGGCAAGCCTTGGCAAGCTGGCCGCGCTCGGTGCGGAGCTGGTGCCGTTCGACGGCGAGGGCTTCAACGTGGAAGCCATGTGGCGGGCGATCAACCATACGGTATGGCGCTCGCGTTTTGTCGACATCGTGGCGAAGCATGGCGACGCGCTCAGCGCGACCTTCGTCCGGCAGATCCAGTCCGCCGCGGAAGTCAGCGGCGTGCAGTACCAGCAGGCGATGTTCGATCGCTCGCGGCTGTTCCTGCGTGTGCAGGGCTTGCTGGCGCAGGGCGACCTGCTCGCCATGCCGACGCTGACGCGCACCGCATTGCCGATCGATCAGGACCTGTTCGGCACCATCGACATCGACGGCGAGGCCTGCGAGAACGTGCGGGGATCGTGGTTCCCGTGGACGATGCCGTTCAACATGACCGGACATCCCGCCATCAGTCTGCCGTGCGGCTTTGGCGAGGATGGGCTGCCGATTGGCCTGCAACTGGTCGGCCGCTTCCGAGGCGATGCCGATCTGCTGCGTGCCGCCGCGCTGTTCGAATCCGCGTATCCGTTCACCGATCGCTGGCCTGCGCTCTGAACTGGCTTTCCGCCCCGGCTTTGCTGTATCGCCTTTCATTTCTTCACCAGGAATCGCCCCCATGACCGACGTTTCCCGCTTTTCCCGCCGGCAACTGCTGCGCGCCGCCTGCCTGCTCGCCAGCCTTGCCGCCATGCCGGCGATGGCCGCCGATGACAACCCGATGCACATCATCGTGGGCTATGCGCCCGGCGGGGCTGCAGACAGCCTGGCGCGGCTCTACGCCGAACAGTTGCGGCAGGACGGCCACGGTACCGTGATCGTGGAGAACCGGCCCGGGGCGTCGGCGCGGCTGGCGCTGGACTACGTGAAGCGGTCGAAGCCCGATGGCAAGACGATATTCATCGGCCCGTCGCCGCTGTTTACGATTTTTCCGCTGACGTACAAGAAGCTGGGCTATGACGCGGACAAGGACCTCGTGCCCGCCGCAGTGCTGACCGATGTGCCGACCGTGGTCGCGGCCGGCGTGCAGCAACCGTACAAGACCATGAAGGACTACCTGGCGTGGGCGAAGCAGAATCCCGACAAGGCCAGCCTGGGTCTGGCGACCATCGGCAGCGCGGGGCACCTCGGGACGGTGGCATTGGGCAAGGCGACCGGGATCGCGATTACGCCGGCGGCCTATCGCGGGGCCTCGCCGATGCTGGTGGATGTGATCAGCGGCAACGTATCGATTGGCTGGGACGCGGTGGCCAGCATGATGCCGCTCTACAAGGGCGGCAAGCTGCAGTTCCTGGGCGTCAGCGGCACGCGCCGCGCCAAGGCACTGCCCGAGGTGCCGACCATGAAGGAGCAGGGCATCAGCCAGTATGAATACGCGACGAGCTGGTACGGCGCGTTCGTGCCGGCGGGCACGCCGCCGGACGTGCTGGCGCAGGTCGAGAAGATGTTCATTGCCGCGTCCGGCAATGCGGCCACGGCGGCCAAGCTGGAAGCGCTGGGACTCGAGGTGGTCGGCAAGCCGGGGCAGGACGCGCGCCGCCGCATCCAGGTGGAACGCGCGGCGTGGAAGCCGATTGTCGAGTCGACGGGGTTTGTCGCCGAAGACTGAGCACCGGGGCTTCAACGCAGTCACGCACGAACGCAGTCACGCGAGCGCTCTAACGCAGTCGCGCTGTAAGGCAATTGAAAGATCCGCGGCCCTGCTGGCGCCGCGGAATCCGCCGATGGGCCTGATAGGCATCGTCAAAGATGCCGATTGGATGCCGATTGCGGAACGGTGTGTTTCCGATTGCGTGCCTTGCAAAGGGTCGGTGCGCTCCTTATGTTTGAGCTTCCACTGTTCAGGTTCGATCAGGAGGTAATGCCATGAACACGTCGCTCGAAGCCATTCTCCCGCACCACCGTACCTCGGCTGACGATACTGTCACAGCCATCAACCATCAGGACATCGTCGTCGCCTTCTCGGCGCTGCTGTCATCGCAGCGCGTGGCCGTGCTGCATATGCTCTATCCGCGCACCGACGCGCGCACGCACCGCAGCCTCGATCATCTGGTCAGCGCACTGCATGGGCACGGCCTGCATCAGGTGGCCACGCTGGTCGGGCAAGAGGCGCATTACCTCGTCTTCCAGGACCCCACCGAAGCCTGGCGCGCATTGCACGAGATCCGCCACGACTCGCTGGCCATCGGCGTGCACCTGTACTACAAGGGACTTTCCGGCGATGCGGCCGAGGCGTCGCTCGACGCGGACGCACACCGGGTGCATTGACTCGGGTGACCTGAGCACGCAACTGAGCGTGCGCGGCCGGCGTCCACGTCCGGCGCACACGATTGGTGTCCGCCACCGTCGATCGACGTTCTTGCCGCTGATTGGGCTACAGTAAGGGCCGCTCCGCGCGCCTCCGGGCCGCGCGGGTTTCCGGTTGTCTTAGACACCGTGCAACCAAAGGCCTTATTCATGTCCGAACCTATTGTCGACCGCGTGCTCCTGACCAACGATGACGGCATCGACGCGCCGGGGCTCGCCGTGCTGGAGCGCGTGGCCGCCACGCTGGCACGCGAAGTCTGGGTGGTCGCCCCCGAGCATGACCAGAGCGGCACGTCACATTCGATCAGCCTTCACGCGCCGCTACGCATCTCCGAGCGCGGCGCGCGCCGGTTCGGTATCACCGGCACGCCCGGCGATTGCGTGGTGATGGCCGCACGGCACCTGATGCGCGACACGCCGCCGGACCTGGTGCTGTCTGGCATCAACCGGGGCGGCAACCTCGGCCTTGAGACGGTGTTTTCGGGGACTGTCGGGGCGGCGATGACGGGGATGCTGCTCGGCATCCGCTCGATCGCGCTGAGCCAGGTGTTCACCGACCGCAACGCGGTGAAATGGGATACCGCACGTGCGCTGGCGCCCGGCGTGATCCGCAAGCTGCTATCCGCGGGATGGAGCGATGGCGCCTGTCTGAATGTCAATTTTCCGGATGTGGCGGCGGATGCCGCCGGACCGCTGACCGTGACCCGGCAGGGCGTGGGGCTGGTGAAGGCCATCGACGTGCGCCCGCATGTGGACCCGCGCGGCATCGCCTATCACTGGCTCCAGTTTTCGCGGGGCGAGCGTCCCGATGTGGATGACGCCGAGGCCATGGTGGTGGCGCGCGGCGGCATCTCGGTGACGCCGTTGCGGTTCGAGCGGACCGACGACGAGGCGGCCGCCGGGCTGGCGGCGGCGCTGGGGCGCGCGTGAACCGGAGCCTCAGTGACCGGCGATGGCCCAGTCCACGGCCGCGTCGAACAGGCGCAGACCTGGCGCCGACAGGTTCGTGAAGGTGTCGTTGGCCAGGCAGAACATCACGCGCCGCGCGGGCGCCAGCGACTCATAGTCCATCGTCGCGCCCTTCTCATAGACGAAGATCGCCGCCTTTTCCGGCTGGCCATATAGCGTGGCGATGATGCTCGCGCCCAGGCCGGGCTTGCCCCAGCTCATCGCGGCCTGCTTCTGGTAGACATTGGCCGCACCGGCCGGCATGCCCGCCGACACCGGGTGCGGTGCATTGACCAGCCACAGGTAGCGCTCTCGCGGAGCCTCGCCATAGTCCACGTCGTGACGCTTGCCCGTCATCGCCAGGTCGTCGAGCAGATCGTTTTCCCATGTCAGCAGCGGTACGGCCAACTGGCGCCAGCCCTCGCCGACCGACTTGGCGGCGATGGTCGATGACAGGATGACCAACCGGGCGTTGCCGATGCGCGATGCCGGCACATCCTGGTTCAGCACGTTGACGAGGAACCCGCGCGACTCCAGATGTTCCCGGATTTTCTGGTCTGTCGGCGCATTCGGTCCGTCGGTTTGCATCACGAGCGCAACGGTGCCGCGCGAACCCGATTCGCGGACGGAGGAAGCCGGGGCGGCGGGGGTGGCGGATACAGCGGCGGAGCCGAGTCCGGTGGCAGCGAGCAGGGCGCCGGTCAGCAGCGCGCGGCGGCGTTGGAGCATCGACATGGTAGGTCCTCAGAATTCGAACGTGGTCAGCAACGACACCTGCCGCGCGTCGCCCACGGCGACAAAGTAGCGATTGGCGCTGGAGGGGTAGTACACGCGGTTGAACAGGTTCTTCACATTGAGCTGGAAGCGCACCTTCTGCGCGCCGACGCGCGTCTCGTAGGTGGCGAACGCATCGAACACCGTATAGGCAGGCAACGTAAAGCTGTTGGCCGAGTCGCCTGGACGGTTGCCGACGTAGTGCGCGCCGCCGCCCAGCCGGAAGCGGTCGCCGCCGAAGATCTGGCCGAAGTCGTACGTGGCGAACAGCGACGCCGTGTGCTGCGCCACGTTCCAGAGACGGTTGCCGGCGTAGAGCGGGTCTTCGGTGGTCTTGGCGTCGATGTAGGCGTAGCTGGCGATGACGTTCCAGTGATTGCCAATCTGTCCGGCCACGTCGAGCTCGACGCCGCGCGACCGCGCGCGGCCGGACGTGCGCCAGTCCGTGAGCTTGGTCACATCGTTGTACTGGGACACCAGCACGTTCTTCTTGTCGATATTGAACAGCGCCAGCGTGCCGGTCAGGCCGCCCGCAAAGTCAACCTTGGTGCCCAGTTCCCAGGACTTCGCTTCTTCCGGTGCCACCGACGAGTCGATCACCACGCCGGAGGCCAGCGGTGCAATCGTCGACGTGGGCTTCAGGGATTCGGTATAGCTGCCGTAGACCGAGACCGCCGGCGTCCACTTGTAGACGATGCCCGCACGCGGCAGCCACTTGTTGCCGGAGATGTCGGTGTTGGCCGTGAAGGGCCGGCCCCGGCCCGCCACCTGGCTCCAGGTCATGTAGCGCGCGCCGCCCACCAGGATCCACTTGTCGGTCAGGTAGAGGCTGTCCTGCAGGAACACCGAGGTGCTGTGCAGGGCGTCGGTCTGGTCGCTGTCGCTGGCGGAGACGGTGCTCGATGGAGACTCCAGGCCATAGACCGGATTCTGGTAATTGAAGCGGCTGGTCGTGGCCTGCCTCAGCAGGTCGGCGCGATAGAAGCGCCGGTATTCGCTGTCCATGCCGATCTGCAGGTTGTTGCGCATGCCGGCCACCTGGAAGTTGCCGTCGACGTAGGCCACGCCATAGCTGTCCGTGGAGAGCGATCCGTGCGTGGCGTCGTTGCTGCGCGTGAGCACGCCGGTGGTGGTGTTCACGCCCGTCACGCGCAGCTGGCCCGCGTCGTAGACCTCGCGGTTGTAGCTGTAGCCGAAGTGTCCCTTCCAGTCCGCGTTGAACTGATGGTCCACGGCTAGCTGGGCCAGGTGCGATTCGCCGTCCATCTCGTTGAACGGCTCATCGAGCCGGCGTCGGCTGGGAATCGGCAGGGGTTCGTTGGTGCGCGGGTCCAGCGCGGTGCCGCGGTCGAACGGATAGAGGAACTTGCGGTACTCGTACGACAGCACGACCTGCGTATCGCGCCCGTACCAGGCCAGCGACGGCGCCACCAGCGTCTCGCGGTGCACGCCGAAGTTGCGCCAGTACTGCTCGTCCACGTAGTCCGCGACCAGCCGGTACGCCAGGCCCGATGTGCCGATCGGCCCGGTGGTGTCGATCGTGCCGCCCGCGCCGTTCTTGCCGTGGCCGTAGGTCGTGCCCAGCACCGAGATGGCGTTGTACTGCTGGAGCGATGGCCGCTTGCTGACGATGTTGATCACGCCGCCCGGGTCCATGATGCCGTAGAGCAGGGACGCCGGCCCCTTGAGCACTTCCACGCTGTCCGCCGCCGCGTTCATGCCGCGACCCTGCACCAGCGGCATGCCGTTGTGCATGATCGAGCCATCGCGGTTGCCGCCGAAGCCGCGCTTCATCAGCGTGTCCTGCGTGCCTGCCAGCGTGTTGCCCTGGGTGATGCCGCTGATGTTGTTCACGGCGTCGTCGAGATTGCGCGGCCGCTGGTCGCGCAATGCCTGGGCAGGGAGGATATTGACGGCCTGCGGGGTGTCCAGCAGCGGCAGGTCGGAGCGCAGCACGTTGGTGACCGGTGGCGGGCGGTAGCTCTCCGCCGTGGCGCTCACGGTGACGAGCGGCAACGCCGCCACGCCATCGCCGGGTGCCGGTGGTGCATCGGCTTGCGTCGTGCGCTGGCGTACCAGGATGAAGCTGCCGTCCGCCTGCGGTGCGGCGGCCAGCTCGGAGCCATGCAGGATGGCCGCCAACCCGGCGGATACGCTGTATTGGCCGCGCAGCCCCGCGCTCTGGCGGTTCGCGGTCTGCTCGGGCGTGAAGGCCAGCAGGATGCCGGCCTCGCGGCCAAAGCGGTTCAGCGTGGCCTGCAGCGGGCCGGCGGGAATGTCGTAGGCGCGGGTCGGGCCAGCGGTCTGGGTGGCACTGGATGGGGCCGTGGACTGGGCGGCGGTCTGGGCGAAGCTGGCGCCCGACAGCAGGCCGGCGCCTTGCAGGCAGGCCAGGAGGACGGCGTGTTTGAGGATAAAGCGGCTGCGGTGGCGTGCGGGCGCCTGGGGCTGTGACGGCATGACGGATTCGACAACGAGAGGTTCGGAGAAGAGAGGCTCATCTCCTATGTCACGCGAGAATCCAAAACAGACCACCCCGGGAGAAAAAAATCATGCAGGCAGGACGGTGGTCCAGAAACGGGTCACGAAATGGATGCGCACGGGCAGGGCGGTGCGCAGGGCGTCGAGGATGCGGTCGGTATCGGCCAGCGGGAAGGTGCCGGAAACGCGCAGCGCTGCCACGGCCGGGTCACAACGCAGGTGGCCGGGCCGGTAGCGGTCGACTTCGGCAAGAAAGTCCGCCAGTCGCATGTCGGCCGCCACCAGCATGCCGTCGATCCACGCGGTATCGGCGTCGGCCAGCGGACGCGGCGCATCGATGTCGTTCGCCGTGAACCGCAGTTGCTGGCCGGCGGCGACCACGCGCGTGAAGCCCGCGTTCGCGCGCGGCCGCACGGCGACGGCGCCTTCCACGACGCTGATCCAGCCGGCCTCGTCCATCTGGCGTACGGCAAAACGGGTGCCCAGCGGCTGCAGGGTGCCGTCGCGCGTCGCCACCACGAATGGGCGTGGCACGGTGGCGCGGTCCCTGGCCGTGACGATGAAGATCTCGCCGCGCCGGAGCGTGATGCGTCGCTCGGTCGCGGTCAGGTGGATGTCGATGGCGGTGTCGGTGTTGAGCCGGACCTGCGTGCCGTCGGCCAGCGTGAGGTCGCGCCGTTCGCCGACGCCGGTGTGGGCATCGGCCAGCCAGCCCTGCAGCGGTGCATGGTCACGGAGCATCCACGCGGCGCCACCACCGGCGAACAACGTGGCCAGCGCGCGAATGGCGTGGCGGCGGCCGGCGGAGCGTGGCGGCGTCAGCGCGGCCCGCGCAACCGCCGTCGCCAGCGGTGACGCCACACCGCGCAGCCGTGTGTTGACGGCCTCGATGTGGGCCCAGGCGCGTGCGTGATCGGGATGCCGGGCCAGCCATCGCCGCCATGCCGCGCGCGTGTCGTCGTCGACGTCGTCGCCCTGGAGCGTCACGAGCCATTCGACAGCGGCGTGGGCAATGTCCGGCGCGATGGCCGGTGGCGGTGGTGTGTTCATGCCGCCGGCATCGCGAAATAGCACTGCGTGCCCGCGCGCACCAGGTAGCGCTTGACGGTGGTCACCGAGATCCGCAGTGCCGACGCGATCTCCGGCTGCGTCAGGCCCTCGAGTTGTGCCATCAGGAAAGCTCGCTTGACCGGGACGGGCAGGCCGTCGAGCAGGTTGGCGATCTCTTGCAGGGTTTCCAGCAGGATGGCGCGCTCCTCGGCGGAGGGCGCGAGGGCCGGCGACTGGTGCGCCAGCGCTTCAAGATAGGCTTGTTCGAGTTTGTCGCGCCGCCACTGGTTGGCCAGCACGCGCTGCGCCACGGTGGTCAGGAACGCACGCGGCTCCAGGATCGACAGCGATTCCTCGCGGGCCAGCAGTCGCATGAAGGTGTCATGGGCGAGATCGGCGGAGCGATGCCAGCAGCCGACCTTGCGATGGAGCCAGCCCAGCAACCACCGATGGTGGCCGTTATACAGCGCGTGAATGTCCTGATGGGGACCAACGTCGGCGGCCATCATGAGGTTCCTTGTTGCCGCGACGGGTTGCAGGCATTTGAATCTAAATGAGAATCGTTATTATATGAATGGATGAGGTGCCGTGCAATGCCAGCGTCGCGCGGGCGCCACGGCGGGGGCCATGCCGTGGGCGTCGAAACGGACACATTTCCTGCGACAGATTTCTCGCTCTGGTGGAGCGTGGTGTTTCGTAGCCACCGCATGAATCGTGCTCAGGGGGCCGCCGCAACTGGATCCCACTCGCTTTGGCAGGGTTTCCTTGATTTGCCGCAATCGGCCAATGCCGCTTCGACCTAGATTGAAATTCATCAGGCCGCCGCGCAAAGGCGAATCGTCCTGCTTACCGTTCCCCCTGTGAGGATTAGCGATGGATTTCAAGACGATTCTCGTGGACCTCGGCGACGATGCGGCCCGCGACGCACGTATCGCAGCGGCGGCCGTGCTGGCCGCCAACTCGGACGGCGTGGTGGTGGGGCTGACCGCGCTGGGCGCCCGGATGCAGCCGTTTGCGGGCGCCGGCGCCGAGGCGGGTCACTACGCCGTGCTTCAGGACGAAGGATTGAAGCGACTGGCGGCGCGCGATGCAGACGCCATGCGCAGCGTGCTCGAACGCATCGCGCCGGGCGTGCGTAGCGCACAAGTGGTGGTGGAGGCGGAAGCCGGCTGGGCGCTGACGACGCACGGCCGCGCTGCGGACATCGTGCTTCCCGCGCCGCCGTCGGCAGACGAAACCGCGCCGGCACCCATGGCCAAGGCGGCCGAGTATGCGCTGCTGCATGCTGGCAGGCCGATGCTGCTGGTGCCGCCGCAAACGCCATTGAAAACGCCATTGAGTCTGGATGGCCACGCCGTCGTGGCGTGGAACGGCCGGCGCGAGGCCTCGCGCGCGCTTGCCGATGCCTTGCCACTGCTCGCGCTGGCCTCTCGCGTCACGATCCTTGTTCTCGTTACCGACGGCGGGATGGGCGACGAGGGCGCGAGCGACCTTGTGCCCTGGCTGGCGCGGCACGGCCTCGACGCAACGATTCGCGTCGAGGCGTGCGCCGCTGCCGATGACGCGTTGCTCAGGATCGTCAGCGACGTGCAACCGGCGCTGCTTGTCGCCGGCGGGTACGGACATTCCCGGCTGGGCGAACTGATCGTCGGCGGCACCACGCGCACGCTGCTGCGCAGATGCACGGTGCCGTTGTTCATGTCGCACTGACGTCTGACGCACGCATCCGCACCTGGAGACACTCATGGCATACCACACCATATTCGTGCATCTCGACACCAGCGCTCGTGCGCTTCACCGTTTCAAGCTTGGCACGCAACTGGCACACACGCACCGCAGCCGCCTGGTTGGGCTGTTTGCCGGCTTCGCGCCGGAAACCACGTGGCTGTATCTGATGAAGGAGGCCGCCCAGTATCTCAAGGAGGACCATGCTCGACGGGAGGCCCGCCGCGACGCGGTTCGCCAGCGCTTTGAGCAGGAGATGTCGGACCAGTCCATCGAATGGGAATGGCGGAACGTCGAGGGCGATCCCGTGACGGCAGTATTGCGCGAGGCGCGGGAAGCGAGTCTTTTGATCGCGGGCCAGTTCGATGCCAACGATCCTCACAGTTTTGTCGCGCCCAAGTTTGTCGAATCACTGGTGCTGGAGTCAGGCCGTCCGGTACTCGTGGTGCCGAGCGCGGGCGAGTTCCAGCACGTGGGGCAGCGCGCGCTGGTGGCCTGGGATGGCGGGCGCGAAGCCGCGCGTGCGCTGCACGACGCGCTGCCGCTGCTGGCGGGTTCCGCGGTCAAGCTGTTCTGCGCGAACACCGCGGCTCAGGCGCTCAGGGCGGACGCCGCGCCGGTAAGCCATGCGGCCCGATTGCTCGAGCGCCAGGGCGCAACCGTGTCCATCCATCACAGCCCGGCTGGCGCAGACATGGTGATCGGCGAGCGGATGCTTTCTTGCGCGGCGGACTTCGATGCCGATCTGATCGTCATGGGTGCCTACGGTCATGGCCGGTTTCGCGAGCTGGCACTTGGCGGCGTAACCCGAACCCTGCTGGCCTCGATGACAGTGCCCGTCTTGATGGCGCATTGACGCATGGTGGCGCTGGTCAGTTCATTTGCACTGGCCCTTGTTTTGTGGACGAAAGGAACGCAGCGTGACCTACAAGACCATTCTCGTTGAAGTGGGGGCCGATCCCGGCTGCCGTGACCGCCTGCGCGCCGCCGCAGCGCTTGCTGCCAGGTTCGGCGCGCACCTCGCCGGGCTCACCCCGACGGGCATCCGGCTCGGCGCCGTACGCGGTGGCAATGATGATGCGACGCATCTGGCGGAACTGGAGCGCGACCGGTTGCGCAGCCAGGCCTTTGCCTTCGGCGGCATGATGCGCGACATGGTTGCCGAGGCTGGCGCCGACATCGCGTTTTCGCATGACGTCATCGAGGAGGAGGCCGGCAGGGCCTTCGTGCTTCAAGGCAAGTCAGCAGACCTGGTGGTGATGGCGCAGCGCTCCCCGGCGGGTGTCGTGCCCTCGCTTGTCACGGACCTGCCGGAGCAGGTGCTGCTTGGCACCGGGCGGCCGGTGATCATCGTTCCGCAACTCCCGCCGCCGTTGCACGGTGGGCATCTCCTCATTGCGTGGGACGGTGGTCGCGAGGCGGCGCGCGCCGTGGCCGATGCACTGCCGCTGCTGTCGCACGCCCGGCACGTCACGGTTGTCGTTGCCGGCGGCGCGTCAACGGCACACGGTGACGGTGCGAGCCTCGGGTTGCTGCATACCTGGTTGCAGCGGCACGGCATCGTGGCAGGCCACCATGCCGTGCCGCGTGGCCACGAGCCTCCTGCGGATGCGATTCTTGCGGCGGCCGAGGCAGTGCGGGCGGACATGCTGGTGGCCGGTTGCTATGGCCATTCGCGAGTGCGGGAACTCGTCATGGGTGGCACCACGCGCTCGCTACTGCATCGTGCACCGTGGCCGGTCATGATGTCTCACTGAGTCAGCATTCCGTGCCTCATCCATAACCCGGAATCCACCGGCTACTCGTTTACCCCACGGCAATCCGCGGTCCTATGTAAGAAGCGGGTAAGGAGCATGCCTTACCTTATCTCGCGTGGACCCTGGATGGCTTCAGAGTCAGTGCGCGTATCCATGCATCAGGCTGGCGTGCGGTATCAGGTCCACGGCTGCAGCGGCAGCACCTGGTAACGCAACGACGTAAATAGCAGGAGACATGGATGCATGAAGATCTGGTCGGAAGACTGAAAGCAAGTCCTCGATATCAGGAGCTTGTCCGCAGGCGAACGAAGCTCGGATGGGCGTTGACCACCGTCATGCTCGTCATCTATTTCGGATACATCCTGCTGATTGCCTTCGACAAGGAAGTCCTTGCCGCGAAGATCGGCGATGGCGTGATGACGTGGGGCATGCCAATTGGTCTGTTTGTGATCGCTTTTACCGTGGCCATCACCGGGTTCTACGTGCGTCATGCCAATCGCGTCTATGACGATCTCACCGACCAGATCAAGCGGGAGGTCGCATGAAAGCCAATCACGCAACCCTTGCCTGCGGCGCGCTGCTTCTGCCATTGGCCGCGATGGCAGCGGGTGGAGACCTTGGGCAGGCGGTCCGGCAGCCCACCAACTGGACGGCCATCGGCATGTTCATCGTGTTTGTCATTGGCACGTTGTTCATTACGAAGTGGGCGGCATCGAAGACAAAATCGGCTGCGGCGTTCTATACGGGCGGCGGAGGCATAACCGGCTTCCAGAATGGCCTGGCGATCGCCGGAGACTTCATGTCGGCGGCATCGTTTCTCGGGATTTCCGCCGCGGTCTACGCCAATGGCTATGACGGCCTGATCTATTCCATCGGCTTCCTCGTGGGCTGGCCGATCATCACCTTCCTGATGGCGGAGCGGCTGCGTAATCTTGGCCGGTTCACCTTCGCCGACGTTGCGGCGTATCGCTTCAAGCAGGCGCCGATTCGCGCGTTCGCTGCGTCGGGCACGCTGGTGGTCGTGGCGTTCTACCTGATCGCGCAGATGGTAGGCGCCGGCCAGCTGATCAAGTTGCTGTTCGGCCTGGAATACTGGGTCGCGGTGGTCATCGTGGGTGCGCTCATGATGGTCTATGTCCTGTTCGGTGGGATGACGGCGACGACGTGGGTTCAGATCATCAAGGCCTGCCTGCTGCTTGGCGGTGCTTCCTTCATGGCCTTCATGGTGCTGGCGCAGTATCACTTCAGCCCCGAGGCCCTGTTTGCGAAAGCCGTGGAGGTCCACGCCAAGAAGGATTCGATCATGGGGCCGGGCAATTTCATCAAGGATCCCATCTCGGCAATCTCGTTTGGCATTGCGCTGATGTTCGGCACGGCCGGCCTGCCGCACATCCTGATGCGGTTCTTCACCGTGCCCAATGCCAAGGAGGCGCGCAAATCGGTCTTCTGGGCGACCACCTGGATCGGCTACTTCTATATCCTGACCTTCATCATCGGCTTTGGCGCCATCGTGCTGGTAGGAACGAATGCGAGCTTCCAGGACGGGAGCGGCAAGCTGCTTGGCGGCGTCAACATGGCGGCCGTGCACCTTGCCAGCGCCGTCGGCGGAAACGTCTTCCTCGGCTTTATTTCCGCAGTGGCGTTTGCCACGATCCTGGCGGTCGTGGCCGGACTGACGCTAGCTGGCGCATCGGCCGTTTCGCACGATCTCTATGCAACGGTATTCAAGCATGGCAACGCCACCAGCCGCGATGAACTGCGTGTCTCGCGTATCACCACGGTCATCCTTGGCATCGTCGCGGTGATCCTTGGCATTGTCTTCGAGAAGCAGAACATTGCGTTCATGGTCTCGCTGGCCTTTGCCGTGGCGGCATCGGCCAACTTCCCGGTGCTGTTCATGTCGGTGCTGTGGAGGGGCTGCACCACACGTGGCGCGACGGTGGGCGGATTCCTGGGGCTGCTGTCTGCGGTGGTCCTTACCATCCTGTCGCAGGCCGTCTGGGTCGACGTGCTCCACTACAAGACCGCGCCGTTCCCCTACACGTCCCCGGCATTGTTCTCGATGACGATCGGCTTCCTCGGCATCTGGTTCTTCTCGATCACCGACAAGTCGGCCAGGGCGCGCATGGACAAGGCTGGCTTCGAAGCCCAGGAGCTTCGCTCGGAGACCGGCATCGGTGCAGTGGAGGCGGCAGGGCATTGAACTGGAGGCCGCGGTTTATCGCGGTTCGATTTCGGGTTGCCTGCTCGACCCGGCCATTCACCAGCGCTGCGGTGAATGGCCGGGTTTGTGCCGCCCTGCGCTATGCTTGGAGTGCGGCGTGTTCCATCGCCGTGAGCGCGAACTCGTTGCATGAGGGCCGCTGAGAATCCGCGTATCGAGAGGGGGGTGCCTACATGCAGAATGCACTGGAGTTGTACGGAGCCCTGACCGGGAATTGCATTCGAGCTGCCATCGCGTTGGAAGAAGCTGGTATTGCTTACACCGCAAGAGCCGTCAACCTGGCAGCCGGAGAGCACCAAGGGCAGGCGCTCCGCTCCCTGAACCCCTTCGGCAAGGTGCCGGTCCTCGTCCGGCGTGGCCCCGGTGCCGAGTTTGTCCTCGCGCAGTCAAACGCCATCATGCTGTTCGCGGCGGAGTCCGCGCCGACGACTTTGCTTCCAACCGATCCGGTCGCGCGCGCCAGGGCATACGAGCGGTTCTTCTACTTCTTGACCGACGTTATTGCGGTGAGCCATGGAGCATTCAGGCTCCAGCAGATCGGAGCATCCGATCAGGCGAAGGCCATCAACGAATTCGCCGTAGCCGCACTGCGTGAAAGTGGCGGGTTCCTGGCGTCTTCCCCATTCATGGCAGGCGAGGCGTTTTCCATTGCCGACATCGCGGCATTCACCATTGCTCGCGCATTGCAAGACGCCATTGAATGGGATGAGCATGCCGAACTTGCCCGTTGGTATGGCGAGATCGAGCGTAGGCCTGCCGTGCAACGCGGCCTGAAGGCATTCGCGTAACGCGACGCTCGTCTTCAAGCAGGGCGCGCATCTCAGGCGTTGCCCAATCCGGTCCTCGCGAAGTCCGGATACCTAGGTCACATTCCTTCGCCCGCAGGACAACCCCTCCCAGCCTGCATTTCAGCGTCCGCGACGGAAGTCCATCGTGGCCGACATTCTGTCTGCATCCGCGGCAGGGCGACCTCACAAAATGCCTCGAACAATACTCCGGCTCTGGTTTCGCTGCGGAATTCCTGCGCTGCTTGCCCCTGGTCGCAGATCGTCCTTGACTTCCAATTAGATGGTGACTACCATCCAAATTAGATTTTGACTAACATCTAAATGGAGTGGGCATGAGGAAATCCAAGGTTGAGGCGGCCGAGACGCGCCGGCGAATCATCGAGGTGGCGGCCCGCGAATTCCGGCTCAAGGGCATCCACGCCACAGGACTCACCGATGTGATGGCCCAGGCGGGACTGACACAAGGTGGCTTCTATCGACACTTCGAGTCCAAGGATCAATTGGTCGCCGAAGCATGTGCCGAGGCGACCAGGGATGTCGTAGGTGCGCTTGAAACCGCGGCCAGTCAAAGCGACGGCAAAGAGGGTTTCAAAGCGATCGTTGAGGCTTACGTCTCAGCCGCTCACCGGGACACCGCGGCAGGCGGTTGCCCACTGGCGGCCCTGGGCAGTGAGTTGGCGCGCGCCGATGAGCAGACCCGGGCGGCAGCGTCGCAAACTTTCAACGAGCTGGTCGACGTGCTGGCAAAGCGTGCTGGCCGCCGGCAGCAAGAGGCAGCCAGATCCGATGCCGTCTTTGCGCTAGCCGCCATGGTGGGCGCCGTCACGCTTTCAAGAATCATTGACGATCCTGGCGCTTCATTGACCGTCCTGCAGGATGTCAAGCAACACCTCGGCGCGATGTAAGCGATGCCGAAAGAGCGATGACCAGTTCGGCCATCGCAATCCTTTGCATTCGCGACGAATGCGTATATCCATCAGTGGAGATTCAAGATGCAACAACGCAAATACCTGATCACTGGCGCCACCGGCAAGACTGGCGTCCATACGATTCGCGAGCTTCTCAACAAAGGCCATGCTGTCCGGGCTTTCGTACATCAAGAGGATGAACGCAGCGAAGCGCTTCGCAACGAAGGTGCTGAAATCGTCGTCGGCGATCTTCTGGAGCACGATGACATCATCCGTGCGATGGAAGGTGTAAATGGCGCGTACCTCTGCTACCCGGTTCGCCCGGGCTTTATCCAGGCCACCTCGTATTTCGCCGACGCTGCTCGGCGTGCTGGCGTCGAAGTCGTCGTCGAAATGTCGCAAATTTCCGCCCGGGATGATTCGGAGAGCCACGCGGCGCGCGATCATTGGATCGCCGAGCGCGTGCTCGATTGGTCGGGCGTGCCGACCGTCCACATTCGCCCGACGTACTTTTCCGAATGGCTGACGTTCCCGTGGGTGAGGGATCCGATCGCCAAGGAAGGCAAGATCACACTACCGTACGGTGCCGGACGGCACGCTCCGATTGCAGCCGAGGATCAGGCGCGCCTGATTGCCACGATCCTCACGCAACCGGCCGGTCATATCGGGAAGACCTACCCGCTTTACGGTCCTGTTGAACTGAGCCAGGAAGAAATTGCGGACGAACTGAGCAAGGTCCTCGGCCGAAAGATCACCTACGCGCCTTCGACCCTCGAGGAGTACCGCGAGCACCTCGAGAAATACGATCTGCCGGAGTTCGTGATCCAGCATTTCCTTGCAACGGCTGTCGATTATCAGAACGGAATCTTCTCTGGTGCTGATGGCGTTATCAGCCAAATTACCGGGAAGGCACCTCAAACCGTTGCCGACTTCGTGAAGGCCAATCGAGAGGCATTCGTTCAGTAACGCTCATCGCCTCATGCGGATCGATGACGATCCGCATGAGGCGGAAGAGTAGACCCCGATGGTCTCGGAGCACGCTCAGCTTTCGAAGGGGGCCCCGAGCAGAAGGTCGCAGACATTGGGGATCTCTAGACCAGGTACCAGGCGGCGCCCAACGTCGGCCAGCCCCGTTCCGATGGCGGTGTGCGGCTTCTTCCTGGCGACCTCGGCCAATGCCTCCGTGAACGCCTTCTTGAAGCCGAGGCGCGGGTAGAGCGCGAGCGTATCGTCGATCAGTTGGGGCGAGATTTCGTCCATCCTGAGTCCCATGACGTCGACATGGGCACCGAAGTGGACGAGCGCGACTTCCGGCTCCCTGCGATCGGCGATGTCAGCGGACGAATGAAGCGCAATGGCATCCCAGACGATGTCGATTTTCGTCTTCGGATAGTCGTGGGCGTGCAGGAACTTGCTCGCGGCGTCGGCGCCATCGACTTCGAAGCGCTTGTCGGCAGCGTGATCCTTCGTAAGGCCCAGATCGTGAAGCAGTGACGCCAGATAAACCAACTCGCGGTCGTATTTCATCCCCCGCTTCTTGCCGATGAACTCCGCAAACCACCATGTCCGGTGGACGTGATTGAGGAGCGACTTCGAATGGACTTGCTCGGCAAGCATGGCGGCTTTACGGGCAAGGTCCGAGTCCGGCGCGATGATGCCGCCAATGGTGACAGGGATGTTCATGGGTGTTCCTCGAATGCTTGATTCATTCAGATCGTTCTCGTCCTGAGAATAGATTCCCCTGTGTTTGGCAGCAATGACAAACGGTCCTCGTTATTGGCCGTTCGATTTCGCAGGCACTTTCGGGTCGATTGGGGGCAGCTATCAGAAGAAGATCGGCGTAATGCCTCGGCGATAGTTTTCGCCACCGGGAAGCAATCTCTGGCGCAATGCGCGTCAAGCCTGCGAATGCCCGAAGCGGCGACGATAATCCTGCGGAGACACACCATAGGTCTTCACGAATGCACGGCGCATGCGTTCGTCGTCGCCAAAACCGGTCCGACGCGCGACCACCTGGATCGCATCATGCGCCGATTCGAGAAGGCGTCGTGCCGCCTCCGTGCGCAGCTTCTCAACCGCCCGTGCAGGGCTTTCCCCCATCTCGCGAAGATAGACGCGAGCGAAGTTGCGCGGGCTCATCCGAGCCGCTTCCGCCAGTGCCGGGACCGACAAGTCCGCTTCGAGATTGGCCCGGATCCAGTCATGAAGGTCGTCGAACCGACCGCGCGCGTCACGCATTTGCTGGCGCAGCTCGACGCTGAACTGCGACTGGCCACCTGGCCGCTTGAGAAACAGAACCATCCCGCGCGCCACAGTGAGCGCCGCCAAATGGTCCAGATCGTCCTCGATCATTGCCAGCGCCATGTCGATTCCGGCTGAGACGCCGGCCGATGTCCAGATATGGCCAGAGGTGACGAAAATCGCGTCGGGCTTGATGTTTATGGTCGGATGCTGGCGCTCGAGCCGGCTGCAGGCGGACCAGTGTGTCGTTGCCTCGCGGCCATCGAGGACGCCGAGTTGGGCGAGGACGAATGCTCCGGTGCAGATGGAGCCGAGCCGACGCGGCCGGTCGAGATAGTCCACCAGCCTGGCTCGCAGCGATGCGGTCGCGGCGGCGGGCATGATGAGGTCGCCACCCGCAACGAGCAGTGTGTCGACGGAAGCGATCACCGCCTCATCGAGGCGCACGGTTTCCAGTTTCACGCCAGTATCGGTGGAAACGGAGCCGCCGAACTCGGAGGCCAGAATGACCTGATAGGCAGGGCGACCATCCTCGAAGCAAGCGTCGCTGAAGGCCTGCAGCGGACCGGATATGTCCATCAGCTTGGCACCGTCGTAAGCGACGATGACAACCTTGCGCGGCGCTTGCCCGCCCGATCTGGCGGTTTTAGACATCGTTGACATGGCTCCCGGTGTGCAGTGGCGCCGCCAGCGCTGCTATCGCGCCTGGGAGTGGCGGCGGGCAGGCACCACGACGAAACGGCCCGGAGCGACTGGCTGGCGGGCTTTACCCGAAGCTTATGAGTTGTCGCCGCATGGCCGCAATGACAATGGCACCTCGTTTTCTGCCAATCTCCAGCGTCAATGCTTGACGACAGGGCTCGTGCTCCTCGATCACGCTGAATCGATGGCGGTCCCGTGTGGCGAAAGGAATACTGCCTGGCCGGCCTGCCAGAACACAATGTCGGAATCGCCACTGATTATGTCGATATCGCCAGTTGGCGGGCGGTCGCTCGTGCCGGATGATGCCTGCGCAATTTCGAGATCTGTCCAAAGCGTATGGAGTATCCAATGACCGAGCAAACCGCCATGGAAAGTGGCATCCCTGACTGGCATATCGCGGGCGAGTGGTTCGACGTCTGTTCGTGCAACTCACCCTGTCCATGCACCTTCGCCCAGGCGCCTACGAACAATCATTGCGAAGTGCTCTGGGCCTACCGGATCAACGCGGGCCACTACGGCGGTACGCCGATGACGGGTCTCTACGTTGTTCTGCTCGCCGGTTTTGACGGCAATCTTTGGGGTGAAGCGAAACTCGACTGCGGATTCTTCTTCGATGCCAGGGCGGATGATGTCCAGCGGGAGGCGTTGATCAACATCTTCACCGGCAAGGCTGGAAGTTGGATGGCCCAGTTCGTGCCGGCGCGCGTCCGCCAGGTCAACGGCATGGAGTTCGCGGATATTTCGGTTGAAATCGACAGCGATCTGGAGCGTTGGAGCGTGAAGGTCGACGACCGTGTCGACGCAAGCGGGACGCCAATGTACGGGCCAACGTCCGATAAATCGAAGCTTCTGCAGAGCTTCAATCCCCCGGGTAGCGAGGTGGGTCCGACCACCGCGCCGGTGACTTGGGGCAAAGGCACGGGTGGACGCTGGACGGCGTTCGGCTTCGAGCAGAACATCCCGGCCGGCCAGGCGAGCAAGCATATTCCGTTCGACTGGCACGGGCCCGAACAATCATGAGAGCCGTCCTCGCCGCTTCGCGCTCGGCGATCATTTCGCTCGGGCGCGGTTCGGCGGCGCCGGGCTGGACGATCGCCATCGTCGGGCTCAGCGCCGCCGCCTGGCTCGCCATGCTGTTCTGGATGGGCGGGATGGACCATGGGCCGGGAACGCCGCTGCATGATCTGCCGATATTCCTGATCGGCTGGATCATCATGCTTACCGCCATGATGCTGCCGTCGGAGCTTAACTATGTCGCGGCGTTCGGCATTCTGCTCAAGGGTCGCGGCAAGACCGCTGGCGAGCGCCAGCGCCGGATCCAGTCCTTTATCGCCGGCTATGGCATCGCCTGGATTGCTTATGGGATGCTTGCCTATGCGCTGGACTCGGCCGTTCGCTCGGCCGGTCTGGATTGGGTCTCCTGGAGCCGGGCGGGACCGTATCTGGCCGGATCGACACTGGTGCTTGCGGGTCTCTACCAGTTCTCGACGCTCAAGCACGCTTGCCTCACTGGCTGCCGTTCCCCGCTCTCCTTCTTCTCGCGCTACTGGAGGGAGGGCAATGGCGGGGCGGTAGTCATGGGCTTCCGGCATGGGCTGGTCTGCGTTGGATGCTGTTGGGCCCTGATGACGGTGATGTTCGCCGTCGGCGTCATGAGCTTCTCATGGATGGCATTGCTGACCGTCTTCATGTTCGCGGAGAAAATGCTGCCGCAAGGCAAAAGGCTGGCGACCGCAATCGCGATCTTCCTGGTGGTGATGGGGATCTGGATCGCGGTGGCGCCCAACACGGCGCCCCTCCTCAAGCATCAGTTCCTCTACCGCGCTCCGATCTGCCATGGGCACTAGCCCGTGGCAGGATTTACGGTGGTAAGTGTCATTTCCACTGGCCACTCGGCGCGTTAGAGTTTCGCCGTCATCAGGCAGCCTATCGCGGGGTACAAGCCATCGCGGCGCGAGCTGTCCCCGTCTTTCAGAGCACAAGCGCGCAGTTGATCAAGCCATGCCACCGCAGCGAACAATCGAGATCGGTATCGTCCTGTTTCCAGGCGCGCAGCTCGCCGCTGTGTACGGCCTGATCGATCTGTTCGCCGTCGCCAATGGCATTGCCGCGCGTCGGGGAGGGCAAGATGCCGTTACCCTGGATATCACCCAGTGGCGGCAATGCGAGCTACAGGGGATACCCGTTCGGGACACCCATGTTGCCAGCAATCGGGATGGCTCTCCCGCGGTCCTGCTCTTGCCACCCTGCCTGGGCGATCCCTTGCCGCCCGAGGAGGCAGCACCCTTTATTGGGTGGCTGACGGGCCACCATCGTGCGGGGACAACGCTCGCCTCCGTATGCGGGGGCGCATTCCTTCTCGGAGAAACCGGGTTGCTGACAGGCCGCGCCGTTACCACCCACTGGGCGCTCGCTGGCGACTTCCGCCTGCGATTCCCCGGAGCACTGCTCGATGTCGACCGCTTGCTCATCGATGACGGCGACATCATGAGCGCCGGCGGAATGATGGCCTGGACGGATCTCGGCCTGAAGCTTGTGGATCGCTTCCTCGGCCCCACGGTGATGTGTGATACCGCCCGCTTTTTCCTCGTCGATCCGCCGGGCCGCGAGCAGCGCTACTACAGCGTCTTTTTCCCCAATCTGACGCATGGTGATCCTGCGGTGCTAAAGGTCCAGCACTGGCTACAGGCGACCGGCGCGAAGGATATGTCGCTTGCCTCGCTGGCCTTGCGCGCGGGGTTGGAGGAACGAACCCTGCTACGTCGCTTCCGGAAGGCAACGGGCCTGACGCCGATCGATTATTGCCAGCGAGTGCGGGTGGGCAGGGCGTGCGAGATGCTGCAGTTCGGAAATCTGGCGATTGATGCGCTCGCGTGGGAAGTTGGCTACGGCGATCCGAGCGCTTTCCGAAAGGTCTTCCACAGAGTCACCGGCCTGACGCCGGGCGAGTATCGTCGCCGGTTCACCGTTGGGCAGCGATAGGCATCGATACTGCCCTGTGTCGCTGGCTTCCTGGCAGAAATCGAGGACGCATTGTCATTTGCGCCATCACTCGTCGAACTTACACTCGGTAGTGAATGCAGCGCCCGGAAACGCCGCCTTCAACCAGTCAAACACCGAACAAGTGGAGCAAGGAAATGACGAAGTACAGCGAATTCGAATTCAGGGCACAACCTTGGTTTGAACCGGCCTGGTTCGATCGGTCCAACTTCCAGGGATTCAGTCAGTTCATCCCGATGAAGACCATCGTGATTCACTGCTTCGACCCTCGGGCGTCCGAGATCCCGCAGGCTGTTGCTGACTATTTCGGGGATGAGGTCTACCCGGGCGAGAACATTCTCGACGAAGCCGGCAACCGGATCGGCAATACGCGGACACTGTTTGCCGTGTCGAACGCAGGCGGCCGTGCCCTTTCGGCTCTGCAATCGGTTGCGACCATGGACTATCTGTTCAAAGTTCAGAACGTCGTTGTGGTGCATCACTCATTCTGTGGCGCGACGGCTTTCGCATCCGAGACCCTCATCGACGAGTTCCATGATCATCATCACGCCGACATCTCGACGATGTTCGACCACGATAGCCTCTCCATCTCGCATTTCGAGGAATCGATCAAACACGACGTCAAACTGCTTCGCGCCAGCCCGGCTGTGCCAAAGAACGTCAAGCTCTATGGCTTCTTCTACGAGATCAATTCCGGCAAGCTGACCGAGGTGGCGCGGGACATTCCTGCATAGCTCGTGGTCGTGCGCCGATGTGCTGCCGGGGTCTGGCGCTGCCGTTCAAGCCACGGCAGCACCAAACGCAATCCGCGGTGCTTGCCTTCAGATCAGTCGATCGTTGCGCCCGACTGCTTCACGACGGCGTCCCACTTGGTGCTCTCCGACTTGATATAGGCGCCGAGTTCCTCCGGTGTCGAACCCACCGGCACGATGCCGTCGGTAAGAAAGCGCTGGCGCAGATCCGAACTCTTGACCAGGGTGGCAATCTCGCTGCTCAGGCGCGCAACGATCGGTTTCGGCGTGCCCCGAGGCGCCAGCAGCGCGTACCACACATTGGAGTCGTAGCCGGGCACGCCGGATTCGGCGACAGTGGGCACGTCAGGCATCGACACTGCGCGATTGGCGGTCGATACGGCCAACACCCGCAGCTTGCCTGCCTTGATCTGCTGGGAAGCGAGCCCGTAGCTGGCAAACATGGCGCTCACCTGCCCGGCCAGCAGCGCGGGCATGGCCGGCCCGGCGCCCTTGAAGGGAACGTGCACAAGGTCGATGCCGGCCTTCGATTTCAGCAATTCCATCGACAGATGCGGACCACTGCCATTCCCCGACGATCCATACGTGTACTTGCCCGGATTGGCCTTGGCCAGCTTGATGAACTCAGCCAGATTGCGCGCCGGCACCGATGGGTGCACCACCAGGAAGTAAGGCGCCGAAGCCAGCAGGGACACGGGCTCGAAATCCTTGACCGGGTCGTAGGGCAGGTTGCGATACAGGCTCTGGTTGACGGCGAGTTGCGCCGTCAGCGCCAGTACCAGGGTGTAGCCATCGTTGGGCGCCTTCGCCACCATGTCCATGCCGATATTGCCGTTGGCGCCGCCGTGGTTATCCATGATGAAACGCTGCCCGGTGCGCTGTGAAAGATACTGAGCCAGCGGCCGCCCGACGATATCCCCGCCACCGCCCACGGCATACGGCACGATCACGCGAACAGGCTTGTTTGGATAGGTGTCGGCTTGCGCACCATGCGCCCCCACGGCAGCTGCGCAGAGCAGCGTCATGGCGAAAAGTCTTCCCAGTTGCTTCGCGGCTTGAATTTTGGTGGCTTGGAACATTGCATGGTCTCCGTCTATTTATGGTTGAGGATGTTGCGCTCAGTCGAGCCAGCCGCTTGCGCGAATTCTGTCGAGGACTGCTTCGACGATGGCTGGCGCCATTCCGACATACGTGGACGGGTCCAGGAGCTGCCTGAGCGATGAGGGGTCCAGTGCGTCGCGGACCGCGGGGTCGCGCAACAGCGCCTGCTCGAAGGTGATGCCAGCCTCCATGCCTTGCATGGCTGCGGCGTAGACCAGCTCATGCGCACTTTGCTTGCCGACTTTCTCGGCGAGCGCGAACATCACCCGCTCCGACATCAGGAAGCCACCGAGCAAGTCCAGGTTGGCCCGCATCCTGCCAGTGTTCACCGTCAGGCCGGACAGCGCCTGATGCATCATTTCCAGCATGGCTGCCGTCATCATGCAGGCCTCGGGAACCGCTTTCCACTCCATCCGTACAGCGGCCACATCGCGCTCGTGCTCGGCCATCTGGGCATCGTGCATCATCGCCACGCTGTAGCGGATGGCGCGACTCAGCGTGACGACCGTCTCCACCACCGCGGGGTTCCGCTTGTGGGGCATGGTGGACGAGCCCACCTTGCCTTCGCTGAAGGGCTCGGCCACTTCACCGACCTCGTCGGACTCCAGGTTCATGATCTCGTTGGCGATCTTGCCGAGCGTCGCACCAAGCAGCCCCAGCACCCCGACATACTCGCCAAGCCGGTCCCGCGCGGGCTGCCAGCTGATCTCCGCCACATTCAATCCCAGGCGCGCCATGACCCGATTTTCCAGCGCAATGGCGTGCGGGCCGAACGACGCCTTGGTGCCAACGGCTCCAACCATCTGGCCGACAAAGGTGCGCGCCTCCAGCGCCAGCAATCGTTCATTGTGGCGGCCAAGTTCCGCCAGCCAGATCGCGCATTTATGGCCAAAGGTGATGGGCAAGGCCTGTACCGAGTGGGTGCGGCCGGCCATCGGGGTGTGCTTGTGCGCGTCGGCCAGCCGATACAGCACCCGCGCCACTGCAGCCAGGTCTCGCGTCAGGATGCGGTGCGCTTCCCGGACCTGCAACATCATGCCGGTGTCGTACACGTCCTGGGACGTCGGGCCGAAATGCACGAACTCCCCGGCTTCGTCGCCACACTGGCGCTGCAGGGCGCGCACCGCCGGCACCAGCGGGTGTTTGACGCGGCGAACCTCGATGGCAAGCTGGGCCAGGTCGAAGTGCGCGACCCGCGCCCGCGCGGCAATTTCCTGTGCGGCGGCCCTTGGGATGATCTCCAGTTCGCCCTGTTCCAGCGCCAGCGCCGCCTCGAAGTCCAGCCACTTCTGCACCCGGTTCTCTTCGGAGAACACGGCGCGCATCTCGTCCGTGCTCCACATGTGCTGCTGGAGGGACTGGTCGAACACACTGCTTGTCATGGCGGATGCCTTCTATCGTCGAAAGGGGATAGCAGTCATTCTGGGTCGGCCCAACCATTCTGTAAAATGACATGTTCGGAGACAATCATTACCAGAATGGCATGATATGACGCTACAACAATTACGCTGCCTGCAAGCCGTGATCGACAGCAAGCTGAGCGTTTCCGGCGCGGCGGAAGCCCTGCACACGACGCAGCCTGCGGTCAGCAAGCTGATTCGTGCGCTCGAGAACGAGATCGGTATCGAGTTGTTCGTGCGTCGCGGCAACCGGCTGGTGGGCCTGACCGATGCAGGACAGGAAGCGGCGGCGCTGGGCAGGCGCGTCCTGAACGACGCGCGCGCGTTGGCAAGCCTCGCGCGTACGACCCAGACGGTGAACAGTGGAACGCTGCGCATCGGCACCACGCACATCCATGCCCGGTATGCGCTGCTCGACGTCATCAAGCGGTTTCGGAGTGCCTTTCCGGAGGTCGATCTGGAACTGGCGCAGGGCACGCCCACGGAAATCCTGCGATGGGTCAGCGAGGGCGCCGTGGACCTTGGCATTTCCACGCTGCCGGAAAGCCCGCCCGAGGGCATCGTCACACTCGATGCCTATCCGATCCGCCGCTGCCTGATCGTTCCACGCGGTCATCCGCTGTTGCGGCTGAAGAAGGTCACGCTCAAGGACATCGCGCAATATCCGTTGGTGGCGTATGACGAGCGCTTCAATTCAGGCTGGGTGGTGCTGCGCGAGTTCGAGCGTCATGGACTCTCCCCGCGCGTGGTGGTCAGGGCCACCGATGCCAACGTCATCAAGGCCTATGTTGCGGCTGGCCTGGGCGTTGCCGTTCTCCAGCAGATGGCGCTGGAGCCCGACCGGGACATCGACCTGGCGACGATCGAGACCGACAGCATCTTCCCGCAATCAATGGCGGTCATCAGCCTGCGTGCCGACCAGTTCGTGCGGGGCTATATGCAAGCCCTGATCGACATGCTTTCGCCGGGCGGTGCGACCCGAGCCAATGGTTAGTTGCTTGACCTGATCCATCCCCAGCCTCTTGTCGCGGCGGGACGCCAGGATCCGGCCGCGGATGTTGTATCGTGTGCGCCTCCGCCCTCGCATATACCCACGATTTCGCTCCAGATGTCTCAAACAATCCCGCTCCACCGCGATCCGGCTTTCTACCAGCTTCTTGCCGACAGCTACGCCCGGTTGCTGGGTCGCCCGCTTGTGCCGCAGGCCATGTCCGTCGCCGAAGCTACCGAATGGCTCTATGAAAGCGCCCCGTTCGCGGTACTCGCGCATAACACCGATGCCGACCCGGTCTTTATTTACGGCAACAAGGCGGCCCAGCGCCGCTTTGGATACAGCTGGGATGAAATCACCCGATTGCCGTCGCGGCTCTCGGCCGAGGCGCCGAACCGCGAGGAGCGGCAGCAGTTCCTCGCGCGCGTACAGCGGCTCGGCTACGAGGCGGGCTACAAGGGCGTGCGTATCACCAAGTCAGGCCAGCGTTTCATGATCGACGAAGCCACGCTGTGGCAAATGCTCGACGCGGACGGCAAACTGCACGGCCAGGCCGTCGTCATCCCGCGCACGCGCGACATCTGATCGATACGCGGCTATCGGACGACGGGTCTACGCCCGCATTTCAGCCAGGATCTGCTCGGCGAGGAAGTCGCAAGGCGGCCGACCGGACCGGGCACTGCGGGCAAGGACGACCTCGAGTTGATCCAGGGGCGGCAACCCTTCGTTCTCGGATATCTGCACAAGGTGCGCAGGTACGCTGCATCTCGCGAGGGGCGCTATGGCGAGCCCGGCTTCGACCATACTGACAAGGCCCATCAGACTCGGGCTTTCGTAGGACATCCGATACTTGATATTTTCCCGCTGCAGCGCACTGATGGCATGGGCACGTGCTGTACTGCCCTGTGCGAAAACGGCGATGGGAAGCGGGCGATCCTTCCACACTTTTCTTGCGGCCGACCCGGCCCACACCATCGGCTCATACCGGATGAATTCGCTCGCAACGCCCCTGGTTTTCGTGATGCACGCCAGGTCGAGCGTGTTGTCCTTGAGCAATGGAACGAGCGCGCTGCTGGGCAGGCCGATCACCCGGATTTCCACACGCGGATGCGCAACCGCGAACTTCCCCAGCACCTGTGGCAGCAACGATGACGCGTAGTCGTCAGGAACGCCGATGGTGACGCGGCCCTTTATCTCCGGGCGAACCACCGACGCCCATGCTTCCTCCCGCAGCGCGAGCATCTGACGGCCATAGTCCAACAGCGTCTTGCCTTCCGCGGTAATCGCTACGTGACGGGTGTTTCGCACAAAGAGCGGTTTTCCCAGTGCGTCCTCAAGCGCCTTGATCTGCATGCTCACCGCCGACGGCGACCGATGCACGGACTCCGCGCCCCGGGCGAACGACCCTGTATCGGCGACGGCCACCACCATCTCAAGCACATCCAGATCGAGCTTCTTCATGTTGGTCAGAAAAGCTGAGTAATGAATTCAGTTTAATCCGTTTTACCTGAGTATTCATCGATCCGATACTTGCAGCCGATGACCACGGCGGGGAGCTCGCGAAATGCAAGGGACGGTATCGATCTACGGATTTCTGGCGGTTGGCGGAATGCTTGCGATTACGCCGGGACCGAACATGGTCTACGTGATGTCGCGCTCGATTGCGCAAGGACGAACAGCCGGGCTGATATCGCTTGCAGGCGTCATGCTCGGCTACCTCTTCTACATGTTGGGGGCAGCATTCGGCATCACGGCGTTTTTCCTGAGCGTGCCTTATGCCGGCAGCGTGCTGGGAGCGGCGGGGGCCATCTATCTGTTCTATCTGGCCTGGCAGGTTGCGAGGCCTGGTGGCCGTTCTCCCCTGGAGGTGCGCGATCTGCCCCGCGAACGGCCGCGCCGGCTCTTCGCCATGGGCGCGGCGACCAGTCTGTTGAATCCCAAGCTCGCGATGATCTTTCTGTCACTCCTGCCGCAGTTCATCAACTACCAAGATGGCAGTGTTTTCAAGCAGTCGCTCACGCTCGGTTCATCGTTGATTGTCGCGTTCGCCTCGGTCAATGCATTCGTGGCGGTATGTTCCGGCAGCATGGCGACGTTCCTCTCCAGTCGCCCGGGATTCCTGCTGATTCAGCGCTGGATCATGGGCGCCGTTCTGGTTGTCCTCGGCGCACACATGACCATCGATACATTGAAGGCGGCAGGGATGCATTGAGTCGGGCTCCGGGCTTCCATCAACACGCCGCGGAGGCCGACACCGCCCGAAGGGCGTAGCAGAGAACCTATGCGCTCAGAATGCCGGCAAGATCGATCCCTTGAACTGCCTGGCAAGGAAATCGCGGACTTCCTGCGATTGATAGGACGCCACCAGGTCCTTGACCCACGGCTTGTTGCGGTCCTGCTCGCGCACGGCGATCAGGTTGGCGTAGGGGCCCTTGAGGTCTTCGATGGCAATCGCGTCGTGGGTCGGTTGCAGGCCGGCCTTGACCGCGTAGTCCGTGTTGATCGACGCGGCGGCCAGGTCGTCCAGCGAGCGCGGCAGGATGGCGGAGTCGAGTTCCACGATCTTGAGCTTCTTCGGGTTCGACGCGATATCGAGTGGCGTGGCGTTCTTGCCGTTCACGCCCGCGCCGGGCTTCAGCGTGAGCACGCCCTGTGTCTGCAGCAGGCGCAGCGCACGATTGCCGTTCGACGGATCGTTCTGTATGCCGACCTTGGCGCCTTCCGGCAGGTCCTTCAGCGATTTCAGCTTGCGTGAGTAGAAGCCCATCGGCGCCACATAGGTCAGGCCGACGTTGGCGATCTTGTAGTGACGCGCCTCGATCTGGCTGTCGAGGAACGGCTGGTGCTGGAACCCGTTGGCATCGAGGTCGCCCGCGTCGAGCGCCGCGTTAGGCTGGGCATAGTCGTTGAACTCGACGATCTTGATGTCGAGGCCCTTGCGTTTGGCCACACCCTTCACCACTTCCCATATCTGCGCGTCCGGGCCACTCATGGTGCCCAGCCGGATGGTCTGGTCCGCGGCGCTGGCGGATGGGGCCATGCCAGCGCCCAGCGCGGCAAACGTGGCGGCGGCAATCAGCCGCATGAGGTTGCGTCGTTGCATGGATGCTTCCTGTCTTATTGTGATCAGCGTTGATAGGCGGGCGGAACGAAGCCGGAAAAGCGTTGCTGCGCGACGGATTTGAACGCGGTGGAACGGTAGGCGTCGCGGATGTCGGTGACGAACGGCTTGTTCAGGTCGTCGGTGCGCACGGCGACCAGGTTCATGTAGTAATCGGGGATCTTCTCGAGCGCCAGCGCCGACGTGAGCTTCAGCCCCGCGGCCAGCGCGAAGTTGCCGTTGACGAACGCGTAGTCCACGTCGTCCAGCGAACGCGGCAGCTGCGCGGCTTCCAGCTGGATCAGCTTGAGCTTGTGCGGATTGCCGTCGATATCGCGCTCAGATGCACGCACGGCATCTGTGCCAGGCTTGAGCGTGATCCAGCCAATCTGCTGCAGGATGGCGATGGCCCGCGCGAGGTTGGTCGGATCGTTCGGCAGCGACACCGTGGCGTCCTGCTTCACTTCGGTCAGCGCCTTGTGCCTGCGGCTGTAGATGCCGATCGGCGCAGTGGGCACCTGGACCAGTTCGGACAGCTGCAGCTTGCGGTCAGCCGAGAACTTCTTGAGGTACACCACATGCTGGAACGCGTTGGCGTCGATGGCGCCATCCGCCAGCGCGAGGTTCGGCTGCACATAGTCGCTGAACTCGATGATGGTCACCTTGTAGCCGCGCTGCTCCAGGATCGGCTTGATGCCATAGCGCACCTGGTCGGCGTATGGGCCGGCCGTGGCGCCGAAGCGGATTTCCTTCTTGTCCGCGTCGACCGCTCCGGCTGCGTGCACGACGCCGAGCGCCAGCAGTGCCGCCAGCAGTTTGACCCCTTTCCTGATGTTCATCGGTCTTCCCTTTATCTTGTCCGTGAATGGTGCAGTGGAGGCTGCGTCCGGCCATTGTATGGACGCGGTTGACGCGGGCGAAGCGGCAAATCCTCATGCGCATATGCCGTCATCGCATATGCCCCGGTGTGTCGCTGACTGCCGGTGTTTCGGTGCGCCAGGTGCAGCGTAAGCGGGGTGGCGCATAACGTTATCGACAATCGTTCGTTCCCGCGCACGTCACGTCGCCCGTATGCTGCGGCTTCGTTTTCACAGCATCGACGGCGCCGATGGCAACTTATCTCGATGACCGACAACGCGCGGAACTGGCGCGTACCGCCCGTCACTGGCTGTGGCGAACCGAATTTCCCACGTGGCTGCTGATCGTCTCCGTCTATGCGGCGTGGTTTGGCGTGGCGGCCAACGCCACGCGTCTCGGCCTGCCGCTGGCTTGCGTGCTTCTCACGCTCTGCACCACGTGGTACCTGTCGCTGCAACATGAACTGCTGCATGGGCATCCGACGCGCCTGCCGTGGCTCAATGCACTGCTGGGCACCGCACCGCTCGGCTTCTGGCTGCCATACAGCTTGTACCGCCGCGCGCATCTGCAACATCACGCCGCCGAATTGACGGACCCCGGCGCGGACCCCGAGAGCTACTTCCTCTATGCCCGGGACTGGCACGCGGCCAGCCCCGCGCTGCGGTGGCTCTACGCCGCGCGCAACACGATGGCGGGGCGAGTCCTGCTGCAGCCGGCATTCTCGGTCCATGCGATCACAGCCGATGCGGTGGGCAGGATACGCGCCGGCGACTGGCGCGACGTGCCCGCATGGCTCGCGCACCTGAGCGCTCTGGGATGCCTGCTGGCGTGGCTGCAGACGTCGTGCGGCATGCCGGTGTGGCTGGTGCTGGCCGGTGTCGGCTATCCGGCGCTGTCGCTGGCTTCAATCCGCTCGTTCCACGAACATCGCGCCAGCGATTCCCACGCGGCGCGCAGCGTCATCAACGATGCGGGCCTGGGATGGCGTCTGCTGTTCCTGAACAACAACTATCACCTCGTCCATCATGACTTGCCGTCGGTGCCGTGGTTTGCGCTGGCCTGGGTCTACCGGCGCCGCGCGCACGACTATCTGGCGCGCAACGACGGCTTCTTCGTGCGTGGCTACGGGGAATGGCTGATCCGGTACACATGGCGCGCCGTGGCACCCGTTGTGCATCCGCTGTTCCACAAGCCGTCCGCGCGGCGTTCAGAGGTGACACATCCCTATGGCGAAGCCTGAACGGTGGGTAGCCGCGCTACCCATGTACAACGTGTCGGCGTCATTGCGCGACGACTGGCTTGCGCTGATCGACCGGGTTGGCCAGGCGCTGGCGCGCGAGCGCGAATCGGTCATCCTGAGCGCCGTGGACCCGGGCGATGGCCCCGATGCGCTCCATGCGTTCTGGCGGCGTGACGATATGCTGCTGTCGCAAACCTGCGGCTATCCGCTGGTGAACGGCCTCGCGCAGCATGTCCGGTTGATCGGTACGCCCCGGTTCACCGTGCCGGGATGTCACCGCAAGACCTACCGCAGCGCCATCGTGGTGCGCGCGTCCGACGGCCCCGGCACGCTGGAGGCCTGTCGTGGCGCCCGCGCGGCATGCAACGGCCCCGATTCGCACAGCGGCATGAATGCGCTGCGCCATGCGGTGGCGCCGTTGGCTGCTGGCGGGCGGTTCTTTGCGGATATCGTCAGCACGGGCTCGCATCTGGGTTCACTGGCCGCGGTGGAAAGCGGCGAGGCCGACGTGGCGGCCATCGATTGCGTCACGCTGGCGTTTGCGGCCGAGTCTTACCCTCATCTGGTGGCCGGCCTGCGGCAGATCGGCTTCACGCGTGCGGTGCCCGGGCTGCCGTTCGTCGCGTCACGGCGCGCCGGCTCGCCGCTGGTGGGGCAGGTCAGGGAGTGCTTGCGCGAAGTGCTGCGCGAAGACCCCGGCCTGCGCTCGCGGCTGCGCATGGAGGCTGTCGTGCGCTCCACGGCCGCGGACTATTTCCCGATCGTCGCCATGGCGCAGGAGGCACGGTTGCGCGGCTACGGCGAACTGGCGTGAAGCGCCCGCACATCGCGGCGTGGTGCGGTGCGTATCGATAGTCGAAAGACTTCGTTGTGCGCGGCGCGTCCCTTTCTGATACTGGCAGTCGAACCGCAATCCATTCAGATAGGGATCATCATGTCTTCGTCGCCCCGCGTGCCCCATGCGCTCAATGCACCCAGTGCATCCAATTCGCGCCGCATTGCCCTCAAACAACTCGCTTCGCTGGCCGTAGCCGGTGGCGCGGGCTCGCTGCTGGCCGCGTGCTCGCGCGACGACAAGCCCGCCACCCCCAAGGCCGCTGCCGGGGCCCCGGCTGTCATCAGCAAGGCAGGCGACAAGGTCAGCTTCCGCTATCCGGACAATCCCACGTTCGACCTCGTCTACCTGGCCGACCAGCTCGGGTACTTCGAGGGCACCAACACGCGGCCCAACTACATCGGCAAGGTGGCAGCGCCGCAGATCATTCCGCTGGTGGGGACCGGCGAGATCGATTTCGGCTCGCGCATGGTGCCGCTGGTGATCTCCGCCGTGGCGAGCGGCTCCGATATCAAGGTGGTGGCCGCCGGCAACAAGACGCTCGAAAACGCGCCGCACATGAAGTACTTCGTGCGCAAGGCCTCGGGCATCCAGGCGCCGAAGGACCTCGAGGGAAAGACCATCGGCATCAACAGCTTCGGCGCCTGCGCGGAGTTCGTCACCAAGACCTTCCTGCGCCAGAATGGCGTCGACGTCAACAAGATCAACTTCGTCGTGATTCCGGACGACCAGGCCGAGCAGACCCTGGCCACCGGCAACACCGACATGGCCATCATCCATGCCCCGTTCTCGGGGCGCGCCGACCATGCCGACAAGCTCGTGCGGCTGTGGAGCGACTTCGACCTCGACGGTGGCCTCGGCGGCATGCAGCCCTATAGCGCCCACGGCAAGTTCATCCGCGAGCATCCGGAATCGGTGCGCGACGTGGTGACGGCGCTGGCCAAGGCCGCCAACTGGGTCAATGCGAATCCCGAGGACGCGCGCCAGTTGGTGTCCAGGCGCATCAACCTGCAGCTCGAATTCGTGGACCGTTACGCGTATGTCGACAACCTCGTGGTCACCGAGCCGCCGATCCAGTACTACATCGACGTGCTGGAAGCCGAGGGCAAGCTGGCCAAGGGCAAGGTCGCGGCGAAGGATATCTACACCAACGCCTTCAATCCGTACGCCGGGCAAGCGCCCGCAAAGGCGTGACCCCATCATGAGGCACAAGATCGATGCCCGTGGCGTGCGCATGGACTACGCCGTGCGCAACGAGGCGGGGCGCAGCGAGAACGTTGCGGTGCTCAAGGACTTCGACCTGCAGATCCGCGACGGCGAATTCATCTCCATCCTCGGGCCTTCAGGCTGCGGAAAATCGACGTTCCTGAGCATCCTTGCCGGCCTGACGGCGCGTACCGGTGGCGACATCGCCATCGATGGCAAGCCGCTGCAGGGCATCAATCCGGCACAGGGCGTGGTGTTCCAGGGCTATGCGCTGTTCCCCTGGCGCACGGTGCTCGAGAACATCGAGGTCGGGCTCGAGATCCGTGGCGTGGGGCGCGCCGAGCGCCGCCGCATTGCCGGCGAATACCTTGAACTGGTGGGCCTCGAAGGCTTCGGCCAGCGGTTCCCGCATGAGATCTCGGGTGGCATGAAGCAGCGCGTGGCGATTGCGCGCTCGCTGGCGTACAAGCCGGAAGTGCTGCTGATGGATGAGCCGTTCGCCGCGCTGGATGCACAGACGCGCGAGATCCTGCAGGGCGAGCTGCTGCGTATCTGGGAGCAGACGCGCAAGACCATCGTCTTCATCACGCACAGCATCGACGAGGCGATCTTCCTGTCAGACCGGATCGCCGTCATGACGCGCCGGCCGGGTACGGTCAAGGCCATCCTCGACGTGCCGCTGGCGCGTCCGCGTGCGGCCGAGTTGCGCAACGCCGAGGCGTTCGTCAGGCTGCGCCAGAAGGCGTGGGACGTGCTCAAGGACGAAGTGCAATTCACTAATCCAGTCACGGTGCCGCGCCCGCTTGGCGCCACCGCCAATCCCGGCGAACGTGCCACGGCCGAACCCGCCATCGCCAGGGTTGCATCATGAACGGCAAGACGACGGAACGCGCGCTCGGCGTACTGGGCATCATCGGTTTTTTGTTGCTATGGGAGCTTGTGCCACGGCTTGGCATCGTCAGCGAAGCCTATCTGAGCCCGCCATCGCAGGTGCTGGCGACGATCTGGCAGCTGGTGAGCAGCGGGGCGCTATGGAAGCACCTGGCCGCGAGCTTGCAGCGCTCGCTATGGGGATTGCTGTCGGCCATTGCGCTGGGTGTGGTGCTGGGCCTGTTGATGGGCTGGTTCAGCCGGTTCGAGGCCATCGTCGATCCGATCCTGCAGTTGTTCCGGCAGACGTCCGCGTTCGCGCTGTTCCCGGTGTTCATCCTGTTCCTGGGCATCGGCGAGATGTCGAAGGTGGCGATCATCTTCTGGGCGTCGTTCTGGCCGGTGCTGCTGAGCACCATCGGTGGCGTCAAGCAGGTGGATCGTCTGCTGATCGATTCGGCACGCTCGATGGGGGCGTCGCGCCTGTTCGTGTTCCGCAAGGTGGTGCTGCCGGCGGCGTCGCCGTCGATCTTCACTGGAGTGCGGCTGGCAGGCACGTATTGCATCACGGCGCTGGTGGCGGCCGAAATGATCGGCGCGCACTCGGGGCTCGGCTTCCTGACGCTCAACGCCCAGGAGGTGTTCCAGATTCCGACGATGTACGCGGGCATCCTGCTTCTGGCACTGCTGGGGTTGGTCCTCAATTATGGTCTGGCGATGGTTGAGCGGCGGCTGACGCGGTGGCGCAAGGGGTTGACGCTCAATGGCTGAGGTCGCGCCCGACTTGCCGCTGGCGCCCGCGCGCGCGGCGGTGCGCCCGGTTCATGGCTTCTGGCTGGCGGCCTGGCTCGTGCTGGCGGCTGTTCTGCTGGTGGCCGTGACCGCGCCGCGCTGGCTCGAGCGCATGCCGCACGTGCCCGAGCGCTTGCCCCCCGCAGTGCAAGACTGGTTGCGGCATCTGCAGCGCGATCCCGACTGGGCAGCCATGCCGCGCGGGCCCTTGCTCGATGCCGTGAAGCGGAACGGCGAGCTGGTGGTCGTCGTGCGGCAGTACGCGCGTCCATCGCCGCCGAACCGGCCCACGCCGCCGGAACCCGATGCGTTCGACGTATCGCTTGGGCGCTACATCGCCGACCGGCTGCAGGTGCGCCTGCGTGTTGTGGCGACGTCAATGGCGACCTCGGTGGCATCCCCAGTCGCGCCCGGTGGCGGCTTGCCCGGCGTGGATATGGGGGTGGCCGGCGCGTTGGAGGCCGGCGCGCCGACTGTTCAGACCGCATATACCGGAGGCGCCGGCGCGTTGCTCGTGCTGCAAGGCAGCGCCTACCGTCATCCGAACGACCTGAATCGGCGCGAAGTCTGCGTGGGGCAGGGCAGCCCATATGCCCATACGCTGACGCACAGCGTCGGCGCGATATCCAGGGTCTACCCATCGTCGATCCGTGCCATCGCCGCGTTCATGGCGGGCGAATGCCAGGCGCTGGCGGAAGACCAACTGGTGGTGTCGAGGCTTCTGGGCTTGCCGGAATGGCGCTTCTATCGAAAGCTCGATGCGCAAGTGGCACCGGATAACGACCGCGCGCAGTTGGCGATTCGCCTCGACGATCCGCAATCGGCCGCATGGATCGATCGCGCGGTGCGCCATTGGAAGCTGGATGGTGCCTTCGCCGCCGCACGCGAGCGGCGTGCAGGAGATATCGCCTACGAGGCGAGCCAGCTGGGCGATGGTCTGGTCTGTCACTCCTGACGGTCGCATTCGCAGCGGCCGCCGCTCGCATCGCGCGGCGGGTAGAGCGGATAGCGTAGTGCCGCGTAGACCAGCAAGACCACGCCGATGGCGGTGATCCAGTCGAGAAGATCCTTCATGGGCATTCTCCGTGTGGGTCACGCCGATAGTAGGGATTGGTGGCCGCGCGGGGAATGAAGGAGATCGGCTATCGATATATGGTCGCCGCTGCCTAAGCATCTACGGAAAAATTCGTCGTGAAGGCCACGGGCGCCATGCTCCAATGGATTTTTGATTTCCATTGCGCTTCGCCATGACGAACCTCTCAGAACTGCACGCGCTGCAGCGCCCGACGCGTGGCACACCGGTGCGGCGTATCCGTGATGATGCCGAGGCCATCGCCGTTGCTCATGCACTGGCTGCCGATTTTGCGGAAGGCGCCGCGCGGCGCGACCGCGAACGCATCCTGCCGTGGGATGAGCTCGACCGCTGGTCCGCCAGCGGGCTCGGTGCCATTACCGTGCCGCATGAATTTGGCGGGCCCGACGTCTCCTACGCCACGCTGGCCGAGGTCTTCGCGATCCTCTGCGCCGCCGATTCCTCGCTCGGTCAGATTCCGCAAAATCACTTTGGTCTGCTTGGCGTCTTGCGCGAGATCGGAACCCTGGCCCAGAAACGGCGCTACTACGCCGAGGTACTGGCCGGCCAGCGGCTCGGCAACGCGGGGCCGGAGCGCCGGTCGGCGACCAGCCAGACGGTCCTGCAATCGGGTACGCGGCTGCGGCAAACAGATCAGGGCTTGCGCCTGAACGGCAAGCGCTTTTATTCCACCGGTGCGCTGTTTGCGCATCGCGTGCCGGTACGCGCGCTGGACGACCACGATCGCGCCGTGCAGGTCTGGGTGCCGCGCGATGCGGCGGGCCTGACCGTGAACGACGACTGGTCCGCATTCGGGCAACGCACCACGGCGAGCGGCACGGTGGTTTTCGACCACGTCGCGGTTTCCGAGGACGACGTGTTGCCAGTCTGGCAACTGGCGGAGCGGCCGGGTCTCTTCGGGCCGACGTCGCAGCTGATCCAGGCCGCCATCGACCAAGGCATCGCACAGGCCGCGTTCGACGATGCGATCGCCTTCGTGCGTGCCTACGCACGGCCGTGGATCGATGCCAAGGTCGAGCACGCCACAGACGACCCCTATCTGATCGGCGATGTTGGCCGGCTCGCCGTCGACCTCCATGCCGCGCGGGAAGTGCTGCTGGAGGCCGGCCGCACGCTCGACCATATTGCGGCGCAAACGGTGACTGCCGAACTCAGTGCGCAGGCATCCGTCGCCGTCGCCGAGGTGAAGGTGCTGACCACGGAGGTCGCGCTCGCCGCCAGCGAGAAGTTGTTCGAACTGGCGGGCTCCTCGGCCACGCGTGCCAGGCACAACCTCGACCGCCACTGGCGCAATGCCCGCACGCACACCCTGCATGATCCGGTGCGCTGGAAGCTTCACCTGATTGGCAATTACCACCTTAACGGCGTACTGCCCGCACGGCATTCCTGGAACTGACATGACCTTGTTGCAGACCCCTCCGCCCGCCCCAGACCATCCCGACAGCCGTCCCGGGCCGGCCGCGCCGCCACCGCGCGCGCACCGCATTCGCGACGATGCCGAGGCCATTGCCGCCGCACAATTGCTGGCGGAACGCTTTGCGCCCGAGGCGGCGCTGCGCGACCGCGAACGGCGCCTGCCGTGGAGCGAGCTTGACGCGTTGAGCGCAAGCGGACTGCTGGGCATCACCGTGCCGCGCGAGTTTGGCGGCGCGGGCGTGTCCAGCGGCACGCTGGCGGAAGTGATCGCGATCCTGGCCGCGGCGGACGGATCGCTCGGGCAGATCCCGCAGAACCACTACTACGCGCTGGAGGTGTTGCGCGTTGGTGGCGTCGCGGCGCAGCAGCGTGCGTTCTACGATCTGGCACTTGCCGGCGAGCGCTTCGGCAATGCGCTGGCCGAGATCGGCCACAAGGATTTCAAGCGCCGTACGCGGCTGACGCCTGACGGCGATGGCTTCCGCCTCGACGGCAACAAGTTCTACTGCACGGGCGCCATCTTCGCGCACCGTATTCCGACGCTCGTGGTCGCGGAGGAAGACGGGCGCGAGGTGACCTACATCGCCATCGTGCCGCGCGACGCGGAGGGCATCACGATCACTGACGACTGGGACGGATTCGGCCAGCGCGTCACGGGCAGCGGGTCCGTCACGTTCACCGATGTGCGCGTGAAGGCGGAATGGGTGATTCCATTCTCGGCGTCGTTCGAGACGCCGACCACGATTGGCCCGGTGGCGCAGCTGATGCACGCGGCCATCGACCTAGGCATCGGGCGCGGCGCGCTGGCGGCAACGCTGCCGTTTATCCGCGATCATGCGCGGCCGTGGGTGGACGCGAAGGTCGAGCGCGCGAGCGACGATCCGCTGACCGTCCACCACATCGGCGACGTCAAGGTACGGCTGCGCGCCGCGGAAGCGCTGGTGCGCCGTGCGGGACGCATTGTCGATGCAGCCCAGCTTCAGCCGGACGCACAGACCGTGGCGGCCGCATCGATCGCCGTGGCCGAAGCCCGCGCGGCGACGACCACCGCCTCGCTGCTGGCCGGCACGCGGCTGTTCGAACTGGGCGGCACCGCCTCCACGCTCGACGGCCTTGGCCTAGACCGCTTCTGGCGCAACGCGCGCACGCATACGCTGCACGACCCGGTGCGCTGGAAGTATCACGCGATCGGCAATTACTACCTGAACGACAAGCTGCCGGCCCGGCACGGAGCACTCTGATGGCGCGCAAGCAGATCCTGCTCAACGCATTCAACATGAACTGCGTCGGGCATATCAACCACGGACTGTGGACGCATCCGCGCGATCAGTCCACGCAATACAACACGCTCGAATACTGGGTCAGCCAGGCGCGCACACTGGAGCGCGGGCTGTTCGATGGACTGTTTATCGCCGACATCGTCGGGGTCTACGACATCTATCGTGGCGATGTCGATGTCACGCTGCGCGAGTCGATCCAGCTGCCCGTCAACGATCCGCTGCTGCTGGTGCCGGCGATGGCTGCCGCCACCACGCATCTCGGATTCGGCGTCACCGTCAACCTGACCTACGACGCGCCGTATCTGCTCGCACGCCGCTTTTCCACGCTCGACCACCTCACGCGCGGCCGCGTGGGCTGGAACATCGTGACCGGCTACCTGGACAGCGCCGCGCGGGCGATGGGGCTGGACAAGCAGATTGCGCATGACGAGCGCTACGAACGCGCCGACGAATACCTCGATGTGCTCTACAAACTCTGGGAAGGAAACTGGGAGGAGGGCGCCGTGCTGCGCGACAAGGCCGCGCGCACATTCGCCGATCCGGCCCGGGTCCACAAGGTGGTGCATCACGGCCGCTATTACGACGTCGAGGGCTATCACCTGGCGGAGCCTTCGGCGCAACGCACGCCGGTGCTGTTCCAGGCCGGCAGCTCGGGGCGTGGTCAGCGCTTTGCCGCGCGCCACGCCGAGTGCGTGTTTATCTCGCCACCCGGCAAGGAGGCCGCCCGCAAGACCGTCAGCGCATTGCGGGAGCAACTGGTGGCAGCGGGCCGCAAGCCGGATGACGTCAAGGTGTTTGCCGGTGCGGCGGTGGTCACGGGGCGGACGGAGGCCGAAGCCCGCGCCCGGCACGCCGAATATCGCGACTATGCGAGCCGCGAGGCGGGGCTGGCGCACTTTGCCGCGAGCACCGGGGTGGACTTTGCGCGCTACGGGCTGGATGAACCGGTCGACTACGGTGGCGGCAATGCCATCGAATCCGCGCAGCGCACCGCCGCACAGCACGGCTGGACGCGGCGCAAGCTGCTGGACCTGTTCGAGCTCGGCGGACGCTATCCCGCCATCGTTGGCGACCCGGCGCAGGTGGCCGACGAACTCGAATCCTGGATCGACGAGACCGGTATTGATGGCTTCAACCTCAGCCGCACCGTGATTCCGGAGAGCTACGAGGATTTCGTCGACCTGATCGTTCCCGAGTTACAGAATCGCGGCCGCTACAAGACCGCCTACGCGGACGGATCGCTGCGCCACAAGCTGTTTGGCGAAGGCGACCGATTGCCGGATCGCCACGCCGCCGCACAGTTCCGCCGTCCTTGATCTTCATTTCCTGCCAATCATCATGCTGAAATCTTCGCTGTTGCTTCCGCTTTTCGCCTCGTTCGTCATCGCCGCCCAGGCGCATGCGGTGCCCCTTACCATCGGTGTCACGCCGGGTTCGCTGGCCGACTCCGTCGAGGTGGCCGCCACCGAGGCCCGCAAGCAGGGCCTCGACGTCAAGGTAATCGAGTTCACCGACTGGACCACGCCCAACGTGGCGCTGGCCGCCGGCGATCTCGATCTCAACTACTTCCAGCATCAGGCGTTCCTCGACAATGCCATCAAGGAGCGCGGCTACAAGTTCCGCAGCGTGGCGCTGGGCGTGCTGCCGAACATCGGCCTCTACTCGACGCACATCAAGCGGTTCGAGGATCTCAAGGACGGCGCGCGCGTTGGCGTGGCCAACGATCCGGTCAACCAGGGGCGCGGGCTGCTGCTGTTGCAGAAGGCGGGCCTGATCAAGCTGCGCGATGGCGTGGGCGCGAAAGGCAGCATCAACGATATCGCCGCCAATCCGCGAAAGCTCAAATGGGTGGAGGTGGAGGGGCCGCAGCTGGTGCGCGCCCTCGATGACGTGGACCTCGCGCAGGGCTACCCGGCGCATTTCGTCAACGCGGGCAAGCCGCAGGTGGCGGGCGCGGGGCTGCTGTATTCGGGGGTCGATGACACCTACTTCGCGATTCGCTTCGTCACGCGCGAGGACAACGCCAACGACGCTAGGGTCGCCCGCTTCGTGAAGATCTATCAGGAGTCGCCGGCGGTGCGCAAGCAGCTCGGCACTTCCTTCGCCAACAATGACAAGCTCTACAGCCTGCCATGGCTGAAGCGCTGACCCGGGAGTCGCCAGACATGGCCGCCAGCTTTCCGCTGTGGCGCCGGGGTTTCCAGGCGCCCACGTCGTCGGAGGCGCCCGCGTCGCCGCTGCTGCATCAGGAAAGCGTCGGCACGCCCGATGCGGGCGCCATCCGCTTCGACCAGGTGAGCAAGACGTACCACGCGGCCAACGGGTCGGTGCAGGCGTTGCGCGAGATCGATCTGGAGATTCCCGCTGGCGGCATTTTCGGCATCATCGGCCGAAGTGGCGCGGGCAAGTCCAGCTTGCTGCGCACGATCAACGGGCTCGAGACGCCGACTGGCGGTCGTGTCCGCGTGGACGGCGTCGATGTGGCCACGCTGGGCCACCGCGAGCTGGTGGCCTTGCGCCGCCGCATCGGCATGATCTTCCAGCATTTCAACCTGATCTCCGCGAAGACGGTAGCCGAGAACGTGGGATTGCCGCTCAAGGTGGCCGGGGTGCCGCGCGCCGAGGTACGGGAGCGCGTGGCGTCACTGCTCGCGCTGGTCGGACTGGAGGGCAAGGCCGATGCGTATCCCGGACGGCTGTCGGGCGGGCAGAAGCAGCGCGTCGGGATTGCGCGCGCGCTGGTGCATCGGCCCGACATCCTGCTCTGCGACGAGGCCACGTCCGCGTTGGACCCCGAGACGACGCAGTCGATACTGGCGCTGCTGCGCGATATCAATGCGCGGCTCGGCATCACCATCGTCCTGATCACGCACGAGATGCGCGTCATCCGCGCGATCTGCGACCGGGTACTGGTGCTGGAGGGCGGTGCGATTGCGGAGGCCGGGCCCGTCTGGCAGGTGTTCGGCAATCCGACGCATGATGCCACGCGCGCGCTGCTGGCACCGCTGGCCACGCGCGTGCCGGAGGATATTGCGCGGCGTCTGCGTGACCGGCCCGATGGCCATGGCGCGTGGCAACGGGTGATCGAGTTGCGCTATAGCGGCGGCGAGGCTCCCGACCTGTCGCAGCTTGCAGCCACGCTCGGCGGCGGCGTGCGTCTGTTGCACGGCAGTCTGGACCGGATACAGGGCCACACGCAGGGCACCTTGCTCCTGGCCGTGCCCGCACATGGCCCGGCCGATCCGGCGCCGAACGCTCATCTTGCCCATCACGTCACCACGCTAGGTTATGTCTCCGATTCTCGTTGATCGTCTCTGGAATGCGTTGCTCGATACCCTGACCATGGTCAGCGCATCCGCGTTGATCGCGGCGCTCGCCGGGCTGCCGCTGGCGTTGCTGCTGGTGGTGACCGCACCGAACGGCATGCGGCCGTCGCCGCGCTTTCACCGGCTGGCAGGCGCGGTCGTCAACGGCTTCCGCGCCACACCGTTCATTGTGCTGCTGGTGGCGCTGCTGCCGTTCACGCGCCTGGTGGTGGGCGTGACGATCGGTGTGTGGGCTGCCGTGGTCCCGCTGGCCATCAGCGCCACGCCGTTCTTCGCGCGCATCGCCGAGGTCAGTCTGCGCGAGGTGGAGCACGGGCTGATCGAGGCCGCACAGGCGATGGGCTGCGAGCGCCGCCATATTGTCTGGCATGTGCTGTTGCCCGAGGCGCTGCCGGGCATCCTCGGCGGATTCACGATCACGGTGGTGTCGCTGATCGGTGCGTCCGCGATTGCCGGCGCAGTGGGAGCGGGCGGGCTCGGCGATCTGGCCATCCGCTATGGCTACCAGCGCTTCGACACGGTCGTGATGATGGTGGTGATTGCGGTGCTGATCGTGCTGGTGACCGCGGTGCAGGCGCTGGGGGACTTTGGCGTCAGGCGCTTGCGGGCGCGGTAGCGTGGAACGCGCCAGATCGAGGTTGTCGTGGACGCAGACAGCGGACGGCGATGCGTCCGTGGTGCGTCCGTGAGTGCTGGCGTGAAGTGATCAGGCGCCGTCGGTGAATACGTCGCGCGGCTCATGCACGCTGCGCGCGCCGTCGGTGAACACGTCGCGCGGTTCGTGGACGCTGCGCGCGCCGCCGGCGTACACGTCGCGCTGGACGATGCCGGCGCCGTCGGTGAAGGCGTCGACCTTGCGGCCGACACTACCGTCCAGGCGGACGAGTTCGGACGCTGGCGTGGTGGCGTTTGCCGCGCCGGCCGCCAGTGAAAGGCCGATGGCGCAAAGCAGGGCGGCGGCGAGGTGGGTGGTGCGTGCGAGGCGGTTCATGCTGCGTTGTCTCCGGGTGGGTGGAAGCGATGGACCCACTCTAGATCAGCCGGCAGACCGGAAAAAGCGCTTGCCATCGCCAGGCTGTTCACGAGCCTGGACAATCGCTGGCAGCATTCTTGCCCGATCTCGGGAAACGCCTGGTCAGCCTCGGCAGGGCGCTGCTATTCACTGACGCTGCCGATGGCGTCGAGCAAGGCGCGTACCTTGGCCGGCATCAGCCGGCGCGCCGGGGTGAGCGCATAGATCCTGGATGGCGACGAATGGTATGCGGGCAAGACCCGCACAAGCTCGCCGCGCTTGAGGTATTCGTCGACATAGCGCGACGCGAGGCGCGCCACGCCCAATCCGTCGATGGCCGCGCGCACGCGCATCTCCGCATTGGAAGTCCGGACGCGTGCCTGCATGGGCACGCGCGCCAGCTCTTTCCCGTGCTGGCAGAACTCCCAGTGCTTGTCGCCGGGCTCCAGGATCGCGGGCCATCCTTCAAGCTCCTGTGGCGCGCCGGGAAGCCCCCGCTTCCTGGACAGCGAAGGGGATGCATAGAAGGCCCGCTCCATCGCCACCACGCGCCGGCTCACCATCGAGCTACCTGGCAGCTCCGTGGTGGTCCTGACAAAGGCGACGTCATATCCTTGCTCGACCAGATCGGGTACTGCTCGCGACTCATCGATCTCGACGCGCAGGTCGGGATACGCCTTGAGGAGCGTTGCGAGTGCCGGCGACAAATGCAGCCATCCGCTCTCGTAGGGTGCGGTCACCCGCAGTGTTCCCCGGACTTCGTGCGTTGCCGATTTCGCGTCGGCCGCGATATCCCGCAGGGCGGCAAGCAGTGGCGCCGAGCGCGCATAGAGCACATCGCCGGCTTCGGTGGCGCGCACGCGGCGGGTGGTTCGCTCCAGCAACCGCATGCCAAGCTGGCTTTCGAGCCGCGCCACGGAGGCGCTGACCGAGGATTTTGGCAGCCCGGCCCGGGCACCCGCGGCTGTGAATCCGCCGGCCTCCACGACCCTGCAGAAGTTTTCCCAGTCGCGCCAGTCAAGGAGGTCGTCCATCACATCAGCAGTCATGTTCAGTGGATCTGTCTCTGCTGAATATGCCCAGGCAGATAGTTGTTGAAAAAAAGCCGGGTCAGGTTTCGCTCGCGTTGACGAGGATGCGTTGCAGCATGTCACGCAACAGCGTTGCGTCATCCTCCGAGAAGCCGGCAAGCAGGCCGCCTAGCGCCCGTTGCGTGCCGGCGCGCGCCTGCGGAAAAATGGCGGTGCCTGCGTCTGTCAGTTCAACCAGGTAGCTGCGCCGGTCCGAGGGATTCTCCACACGTCGGATGAAGCCCTTGCTTTCGATACGGTCAAGCAGCCGCGTCATGGCGCCGGAGTCATAGCCAATCAGCTTGCAGAACTCACTTAGCGTGCGGCCCCGGCCATTGATGAGAATGTTGAGGACGACAAACTGGGCAGCTGTCAATTGGAGCGGTGCCAATTCCCGCTCGATGCTGGCCAGGACCTGATTGCGGACTTGCGTGACCAGGTAACCGAGGTCGCCGGAGCTCAATTGCGTCAAAACGGGGCGCTTGGCCGATTGCATCATGGTCCCCGGTGATGATGGTCGCGTGGAATCTATCTGCCTGAGCAGGCATTGTCAAGGTTGGCAGCGGCGAGGTCCAAAGCGGCTTTTCAGACTATGCTGAATGACATTGGCAGTTTGATCGTGACAGCGAGGCCGCCATTGCCCGACCGGGAGGATCCATGAGTCGATCGTCGACATCTGCATGGCTGATACTTGCGTTGTTGCTGCTGCTTGGGGGCTGTGCCAGCCGGCCGGTCAATCCGCCTATCGCCCATGCCGATCCCGATACCGGTTATCGGTTCTTCACGCGCCCGCAGTATTCGTCGGACAACGAGAACCTGGTCATTCTTGCTTTCTCGGGCGGCGGCACGCGCGCCGCCGCGTTCTCGTATGGCGTCCTTGAATTCTTGCGGAATACCGTAGCGGTCGGGCCAAAGGGCAACAAGTCTCGCCTGCTCGACCATGTCGGCGTCATCACCGGTGTGTCGGGTGGAAGCTTTACGGCGCTCGCCTATGGCCTCTACGGCGACAAGCTCTTCGATGACTACGAACAAAACTTCCTCAAGCGGGACGTCCAGGGCACGATTACATTCCGCACGCTTAATCCGGTCTACTGGCCGTCGCTATGGTCGAGCGGCTGGGGTCGATCGGAGTTGGCGGCGGACCTGTATGACGAGATCCTGTTCCACGGCGCCACGTTCGGCGACCTCAATCGCGGACACGGACCGTTTATCGTCGCGTCGGCGACGGACATCTCCACCGGCGCCCGCCTGCCCTTTACGCAGTCCACGTTCGACGTGCTCTGCTCGGACCTGAACGCGTTGCGGCTTTCCCGCGCAGCGGCCGCGTCATCGGCCGTGCCCGTGGTGCTGACACCCATTACCCTCAACAACTACGGCGGCACCTGCGGCTACACGACGCCAGCCTGGATCAAGCCGTTCATCGAGAGCGCCGAACCGCCCCGTCCCGCCGCGCGCGCGACTCGGCATCTGCGGGAAGAGGCGGAATTCGGCGACAGCATCAACCGCCCCTATATTCATGTCGTGGATGGGGGCGTGTCGGACAATCTCGGGATGCGCAGCGTGCTGGATGCCCTCGAGCTGATGGAGGCGCTGCACCTGATTGGCGTACCTTCGCCGCTCGACCATACGCGCAGGATCGTTGTGTTTGTCGTCAATTCCCTGTCCGTACCCAGGACGGCATGGGACAAGTCGGAATCTCCACCGGGAACCCTGGAGATACTGGTCAAGGCCACGGGCGTTCCGATCGACCACTACTCCTACGAGGCGACGGAATTGTTGAGGGATACGCAGGCGCGGTGGCGTTCCATGCGCGGCGTCCGGGCGTCCTCCGCGTTTTCGGCGAACAAGGATGCCGCGGTGACCACGGCGTTACGCACGCCGGACGCGACCATCTATGCCATTGATGTGTCGTTCGACAAGTTGACGGACAAGGAGGAACTGGCTTACCTGAACGAGCTGCCGACCTCGTTCTATCTTCCGGCCGAGGCAGTGGATCGCCTGCGCGCCGCCGCGGGGAAGATCATCATGGCCTCGCCCGATTTCCAGCGGCTCCTGCGCGATGTCGGCGCCAGGATCGTGGTGGATCCGACGCGATCAGGAGAAGCACCCACAGCACCCACAGCACCCACGGCACCCACGGCACCCACAGCACCCACAGCACCCGCGGGAAAGTAGGGCGCACCACCTGCCGAAACTCCACACCTGGCCCGGCATCTAGCCCGGCATCTCCACGCGGCAGTTCATCTCGGGCTTGCCGGGCAGCGTGAACAGCGCGTCCGGACCCTTGTCCCAGAACATGGCTTCGCCCGCGTCGGCCTTGGCGGTGTAGCGGGCGCCGGAAGCCGATCGCGTCTGCTGGAGCAGCCACTGCTGGTCCAGCCACGTCAGGTAGGCATAGCCCGGGTCGGTCTGGACGAATGTGCCGGCGATGGCGGCATCCACGCCCGGGCACCGGATCGTGAACGGCCCGGTGCTGATGCCCTTGTCATCGCGCGTACGCGCGCCGGCATAGTTCTGCCGCAGCGTGTAGATGCGGTTCACATAGCTCGTGGTTGTGCAGGCGCGCGGGTCGTTCGCCTTCCAGCAATCGTTGCGGCCCTTGATCCAGCCGCGTTGTTCGGCGATCAGCGTCTTCTTGCTGGCCGTGCCGAGGGAGCGCGCATCGAGCGCCAGCCCGTACAGCCGGGTCGTTTCCTTGTCCAGCCGCGCCAGCGTGTTGTCCTTGCAGACGAGTTGCTCGATCTCGCCGTCCGCTTTCTTGCAGTCGAAGCTGGGGCTCGCGGCTTGCGATGTGCCGGCGAGCCATGGCAGGAGTAGCGCTGCGGTCACGATGCAGGGACGTCTGGACATGGCGCGGCCTCCTCCGGGCGTGGTCAGCCCGTGTTGCGATCCAATACGACGAAGTGCTTGCGCACTGGTTCGATGACTTCGAATACCCCTTCAAAACCGGCCGGAATGACGCAGGCGTCGCCGGGACCGAACTCGCGCGCCTCGCCGGCGTGACTTGTAATGCGCAGCCGGCCACTGATCACGTGGAAGAACTCCTCCTTGCCGGCCGGAAAGGCGATGCGCCAGGCACCCGGTTCGCACGCCCAGATCCCGCAATCGAAGTCGCCTTGCGCGGCACTGTAGTGCGTCCAGGTGGTGCGGTCGGGGTTGCCCTGCACGAGCCGGTCCGGACGTGGACGGTCGTGCGCCGGGGCCGGATCGGCACGGAAATTGGTCAGGGCGGGGAGGGTAGCGAGAGGCGTGGACACGGCTGCGTGCAGGATGCGGAATGTCGAAGCCGTAAGTGTAGTCCCGCTGTTCCGGATCGCAATGTTCCGGGCCAGCAGCAGGACGGATGCGGCGCCCGCGTCAGCCTTGCTCCCAGGCGGTGCACCATCCCTTGGCCGCCACTTCCTTGCTGCCGAAGAGCACGCATCCGCCCGTGGCGCTGGTGCTGTCCCCCTGGTAGAGCTGGCAGTTGGCGCAGGTCTGGCTGGGTTTGTGCTTCGGAAATTTCTGAGCGTCCACCTTGGTGGTGTCGGCCTTGTAGCCAAGTTTCACGGCCTGGGGGTCCTGCTCGTCGAGCACCGCCGCCTGGGCGGACGTACTGGTGACCGATGCCGTCATGGCAAATCCGGTGGCGATGACGACGGGAATGGCTTGAAGAAACTGGCGACGGCGCGGCATGGGGAGTCCTGTTGTGTGAGCCTGTTTGTCGCGCAGCTTACTGGAGTTTTCCAGGCGGCGTCTTGATCCCGCGCCTCCGGAGAGGCCTCGTCGAATGTGGCATGGCAACCGCCGCGCCGCCGGAGGGGAACCTGGGCGGCCGCTCCGGTGCATGAGGCGTATGATCGACGGCCATGGGGCATTGCCCGGACGCACGGCGCCGGGGTGCCCGCCGCCGATCCCATCATGGCCGACATCCCCCGCCTGTCTCCCAAGCTCCACCTGACCGCCGATCTCGGCTACGCGCTGCATTACAGCCGGCAGCCCGATTTCCGGCGTGAATGGCACACGCACGATTGCGGCATGCTGCTGTGGCCGCGCATGGGAAGTCTCAGGACCGCATGGGATGACCGCGCGGGCGAAGGCGATGTGCCTCACACCGCCACGCTGGCGCGTGGCACGGCCGTGCTGCTGCCGACGGCCACCACCCACCTCACCGTTTCCCAGCCGGGCCGCCAGCAGCATGGCGAACTCTACCTGCCGCCCGAGCGCCTGCGTGGCTGCCGACAGTTCGGGGCGATCCATCTGGACGCGGCGACCCTCGCCATGCTGGAGGCGCTGCTCACGCCGACGCTCGCCGCTTCCAGCGGGGCGCTCCTCGTCCGCGCGATCGTCGAACAGATTCTGGCGGGCGCACCGTTGGCCTTGCCGGAAGAGCCCGCATCGGTGGCGCTGCGCATGGTGCGCCGCTTCGTGGCCGCGCTGGAGCGTGACGCGCCGCTGCCTTCGATCGATGGCGTCGCGAGCGAACTCGGCGTGTCGATCCGTCAATTGCAACGTGCCTGCCAGCTCGAGTTTGGCGCGAGCCCGGTAGCCGTGCGGCGGCGCGTGCTGGCGACGCACGCGCGGACGCTGATAAACGAAGGACGCACGCTTGCCAGCGTCAGCGTCCAGTTGGGGTTTGCCAGCAGCGGCCACCTGGGGCGCCTGTTGCGCGAGGTCGCGCCGGACCGGTGACCGTTCGTCAGGAGCCGCTCGTCGCGGACCTTTCAGGCCGATGCCACGAGCGCGTCGATCTCGATCTCGATCCAGGTCTGGTCCGGCAGGCTGGACACGCCCAGCGCACTGCGCGCCGGCAGGGGTTGTGTCGGAAACGCGGTCCGCAGCACCGCCGACGCGGCATCGAGCACGGCCGCATGACGCGTGAACTCGGGCGCGGCGCGAATAAAGCCGCGTAAGCGGACGATCTGCGCGACACGGTCCAAATGCCCGCCACAGGCCGCCTGCAATGCCGCCAGCGCGTTGCGCATGGCCACCTCGGCAGCGCGGCTGGCTGGCGCGATGTCGTCGTCGGTCCGGCACTGCCCCGACATCGGCACACCATCCTGCCGGCTCACTTGCCCGGCCACGGACACCCACTGCAACCCACCGGGCGTGATCGCACAGTACGGCGCATAGTTGCCGCGCGGCGTCGGGGCGGGCGGCAGCGCGAACTGTGCCGCCGCCAGTCGTTGCTCCGGAGTTTCCTTCGTCATGGTTGACTCCATTCCACATTGCCACTGAGCCAGCATCCGGCCGGCTGCCCGCCGTCATCGTGCCGGGGGGCGACGAAAATCTCAGACGGGCTGCCCATGGTATCGCCCTGGCGCACGGCGATGGAAGGGGGCGCCTCGCCGGGCCGGGCCAGCGGGCCGATGCCCGTCAGGTATCCCCACAGTGCCGCCGCGGCAATGCCGGTGGCCGCGTCTTCCGGATAGCCGGAAGACTTCGGGAACTGTCGTGCGTGGATCACCGGCTGGCCGCCAACGGCCACGGCTCCGTGGGCAAACGGGTACAAGCCGGTCGAACCGATCGATTCGCACAGCGCTTCGATGCGGCCGAAGTCCGGCTGCAGGCTGTCCAGCATGTCGACCGACGGCAGCGCGACCAGCGTCTTCACGCGGCTGGTTGACGCGTTGTGCATGGCATACCGGGCCGCCTCCGCAGGAAGACCAAGCACTTCCGCGACGCGTTGGCAATCATGTGCGCCCAACGTCTGGACGCTGGCGGCCGGCTGCGAGATCCAGACGCGCTGCGCCGCATCGTCCCAGCGTGCCAGGACGATGCCGCTGAGCGTCTCGATGCGCGCCACGTCGCTGGTCCAGCGGCCCCACTGGCGTAGCGCCCAAAGCGTGCCGACGGTGGCATGCCCGCACATTTCCATCTCGTGCTGGGGCACGAAGAAGCGCAGGCGCCAGTCGCAACCCGGGGTGTCCGGTGGCAGCACGAAGGCGGATTCGTGGCCGTGCCGGGCCGCCACGGCCTGCATGGCTGCCGCCGTCATGCCTGTGGCATCGGCCACGAGCGGCACCGGATTGCCGCCACCGGCGCCGCGCACGAACACGCGAATCAGCGTCACGTCATCGGGAATATCGCCGGGAGTGCCACCGGCAACACTGATGGGCCCATTGTCGGGTGTCGTCTTATTCAAGGGTCGCTCCCACGGATTTCGCGATCGTGCCCCAGTAGGGGATGTCTTTCTGCACGGCGGACTGCAGCGCGGCCGGGGTGCCTGGTTGGGCGGTGACACCCTTGCCGGCGAGGTCGGCGGCCACGGCCTTGTCCGACAGCACCTTGTTGAGCGCCGCGTTGAACTTGTCGACGATGGCCGCCGGCGTGCCCTTGGGGAAGGCCACGCCATACCAGAGTTGCTGGTCGAAGTGGTCGATGCCCTGGCTGGCGAACGTCGGCACGTCGGCCAGCAGGGGCGTTGGCGCCGTGGTCGCAATCGCCACGACCTTCTGCGCCTTGATGTACGGGGCCAGCCCGACGGGGTTGTCGAACATCAGCTGCACCTGGCCGCCGATCAGGTCGGTATAGGCCGGCGCCGCGCCACGATATGGCACGTGGGTCAGCGGCACGCTCGCCAGCTTCTGGAACTGTTCCCCGATCAGGTGGGAAACGGTGCCCACGCCGACCGAGCCAAAGCTGTACTGGCTCTTGCCGGCCCCAGCCTTGAGCCGGGCGATCAGCGCGCGGGTGTCGCGCGACGCGAGGTCGCGGTTGACCGCCAGCACATAGGGCGAAGTGCCGATGAAGCCCGCATAGGCAAAGTCCTTCGCCGGGTTGTAGGGCAGGCGCGGATACACGCTCACGCTGACCGCGTGCGTGCTGGTGGTGACGACCCCCACCGTATAGCCATCGGCTGCCGCGCGGGCGACAAAGGTGGAGCCGATGGTGCCACCGGCACCGCTGCGGTTGTCGATGACGACGGGCTGCCCGAGCTCGCGCTGGAGCTGCGGCTGGAGGCTGCGCACGACGAGGTCCGTGCCGCCGCCGGCGGGGAAGGGCACGACGAGCGTGACGGGTTTGACCGGCCAGGGATCGGCGAGCGCCGGATGGATGTTGACGATGGCAAGCGTGGCAAAAGCCGTTGGCGGCAGCTTGCGAAACCAGTGCGACGAGGATGGCATGGGTGTTCTCCGTGGATCGACGCACCGAGTCTAGGAGCGCGTCCTTCGCCGGCCAAACCGGAAGGCGACACGGTGCGATCCGATTGGCGACACTCTCCGTTGTCGTCCGTCCGGGAGCCGATGCGCGACGCGTTGACACCGTAGGCCTGCGCGAGACGTGGCCCTACTGAGGAGGCCGTGCGACATCGCTCTTGTCGCTCTCGTCTCTCTCGTTGCGCGCCTCGCCGGGGGCATCCACGACGAATGCCACCAGCGATTTGCGCGGCGTGCCCCGCAGCGCCTGCGCCAGGATCGCGCGATGTTCGGCTTCCGCGCTGCGGCCGTTCATGACGGCCTGCTGGCGGAGCCGGTTCACGATGTCGTCGTCCAGGTTTCGAACGGTGAGAGTTGGCATGATGGGTTTTCCTGAAGTGCAAGAACCGGCCGTCATCATGCCTCTGCAAGCGCCCGAAATTCTTGTCCACCTGTGACGAGCGGGTTGATCCTGGGCAAGCGTCGGCATCGCGCCGATGCGCGGAGAATGCGCGGAGCGTGCGAGCGGCGTGCGATGGATGTTCGATGGGGGAGGCAGCGTGCGGCGTGCGGCGTGCCTGCAAGCACGTCGTGGCCAGTCGCGCCTGAGGGGCGCTGCAGAAAAACGGCCCGCAAAAGAAATTACCCCGACGCGCGGGATCGTCGGGGTATTAAGAGTTGCCAAGTCGTTTTGGACCGTGTCGAGTGGCCCTGCGAGAAGTGTGACTTCCCCGGCGCCAGGCGCCAATAACTCACATGAGTTAATGGCCGATGGAGGTCGAAGCCGGGAAAAGCAGGTTCCGCGTCGCCTCGATTCTGAACAAAGGAATGCGATTCCGATAAAGGCGGGCCGCTCCGCCCGCCAGCCATTGTGTAGCCTCGGCGGAGCGGTTTCCCATGCGGCCGCTACATATTGGCATCGGACTTGCCAGCCTCGCAGCGGGTGGCGGGGTGGTCCGGGTATTCCATCAGTAGTGCGCTCACCACACCGTTGGTCCAGCCAAAGCCATCCTGCAGCGGGTATTCCCCACCTCCCCCGCCCACCGCCCCGTCGTCGGGCGCCCGTTGTAGCCGGTACTTCTCCACCAGCTTGTATTCGCGGGTGTAGAGGCTGGCCACGGTGGCCAGCCAGCGGTGCGCGATGTCGTCGGCCAGCGCGTGGCATCCGTAGTGGCGCAGTCCGTGAATGGCGATCCATTGCAGCGGCGCCCAGCCGTTGGGCCGGTCCCATTGCTGCCCGGAGTCGCTCTCGGTGGTCGCCAGTCCGCCTTCCTCGACCAGCCGGGCCGCCACCGCATCCGCGACGCGCGTAGCCTGTTCGGGCGTGGCCATGCGCAGGTACAGCGGCATCAGCGTGGCCGCGGTCAGCTGCGTGCGCAACGTTCCGCGGTGCCAGTCGAAGTCGAAGAACGCGCCGGCGCGGTCGTCCCACATGGTCGCGGCGATGGCGTCGCGCCGGCGGTCCGCCGCGTCACGGTATCCCGCCGCCGCCGCGGTGTCGCCCGCCGCGTCGGACAGTGCGGCCAGCCGGCATTCGGTCTGCCAGAGCAGGGCATTGAGATCGACCGGCAGGATCGCGGTCGTGCGAATCGTCGCGAGGTCGCTGGCCGGCGTTGTCGACGTGCCCGGCGCCGCCGCCTCGCACCAGCGCGAACTGAAATCCCAGCCCGATTCCGCCGCCGCGCGCAGATCGCGGTAGACCAGGTGGGCCGGCCGGCCACTCCGCTGCGCCGTTGCCACGTCCTCCAGGTACGCTTCCTCGCGCGGGTGGGCACGGTCGTCCCAGTAGCGGTTCAGCAGCGTGCCATCGGGCAACCGCACCACGCGCCGGTGCGCCGCGCCCGGCGGCAGGTGCCCGGCGCCATCCATCCAGAAGGCATATTCCTGTTTCAGCTGGGGCAGGTAGACCAGCGCGGCGTCGATGCCCTGTCGCTCGAACAGGCTGGTCATCAGCGCGAAGACCGGCGGCTGCGAGCGGCTCAGGTAGTAGGTGCGCGTGGCGTTGGGCACCAGGCCGTAGGTGTCGATCAGGTAGGCGAAGTTGTCGGCCATCGCGCGCAGCAGATCGTAGCGCCCGCTGGCCGACAGCCCCAGCATCGTGAAATAGGAATCCCAGTAGTACAGCTCGCGGAAGCGCCCGCCCGGCACGACGTAGGGGCGCGGCAGCGGCAGCAGCGAACAAAGCGGCGGATGCTCGCCGGGCTCCCGCGTCAGCACCGGCCACAGCCCGTCGATGTGGTCGCGCAACGAACTGCGCGGGTCGGAGATGTAGTGGTCGTCGGGAATCGTCTCGCGCGCAAAGTGGGCCTGCACGAAGGCGTCGAGGGAGAAGTCCGGCGCATCGCGCTGCGCCCGGTAGCGCGCGAGGATGGTGTCCGGGTCTACCAGCGGCATGCAATCGGGAAACGTCTTGCTGTCGGCGAACAAGCCGCTGGCCTGCACGTCGACGAACAGTTCGGCATAGCGCTCGGCGGGCGACACCGCGTCCGCGGCGGCGCAGCCCGGCAGCGTGCAAGGACCGGGGCAGGGCAGGTGCGTGATCGTCGGCGCGTGCGCGTGGCAATGAGACGGATGCGCCGTGCCGGCGGGCGTTGCCGCGCGCGCGCTCGCATCGGCCTTTGCCGGCCGCACATGCGGCGGAACATGCGGGACCCCGCCCGGGGGGCTGGCGTCACTGCTTCGCATCATTCCAGAGCAGCCCGCCGTCGATGACCAGCGCTATCCTGTCTTGCAGCCGCATGAGGAGGCCTCCCACGTGGGTCGTGTCACCGTGAGATTCGGTGCCACCGGGCATGGTTCAAGTGGCTCCGGCGATGGCCGGGGCGCGGGTTTCGTGACGCTCGTGGCTCTTGTGGCTCTCGTGGCTCTTGTCGCTTCTGAAGGTTGTTTCAAAATGAAGCGAAGCGGTCCTGGCTAGACGCGCGGCCGCAGGCAGTACAAGTGGTACGACCAGGCCGCGCAACGACGCCAGGATCTTTTTTAAACAACCTTCAGTCGTGGGCCGTGACGTCCATCGCCGGCAGGCCAAGTTGAGCTAGTACGGCGGACGCGGCCTGCGCGACGCTGCCGCAGTGCGCCGGCATGATGATGTCGGCGATCTCGCGATAGATCGGGTCGCGCTCGCGGAACAGCGCTTCCAGGCGCGCGCGCGGGTTGTCGGCCTGCAGCAGCGGGCGGTTCCGGTTGCGGCGCGTGCGTCGCCACAACTCGGGCAGCGAGGCATCCAGGTAGATCACGCGGCCCCGCATGCGCAGCATGTCGCGGTTCTCGGGCCGCAGGACCGCGCCGCCGCCGGTGGCCAGCACAATGCCGCTGCGGCGCGTCAGTTCATCGATGATGCGGGTTTCGCGCTGGCGGAATCCTTCCTCGCCTTCCAGCTCGAAGATGGTGGCGATGCGCACGCCGCAGCGCGCTTCGATCTCGTGATCGGAATCGAAGAAGGGCCGGCCCAGATGCCGGGCGACGGTCCGCCCGATCGTGGTCTTGCCCGCGCCCATGAAGCCGATGAAGAAGAGGTTGTGCTGGTCCAAGATCGTGCGCCGCCCGGCCTCCGGGCGGCGTTTTGTGCGCTCCTGTGAACGGTAGCACGATCGGTGCGTGAATCAAGGCCCGTCAGGCGCCGGGGGCGCTTCAACGCACGCTTCCATGCGCGCTTCCCTACACAGGCTTCCCTACACACGTTCAACAGCTTCAATGCCCCGACACGGCCTCGTGCGCGCGCCCTGCGCCTTCGGGCTGGGCCGCGCCGCGTCCGCCCAGATGCTTCACGACGAGTGCGCCGGCGGCCAGGAAGGCCGGAATCGCCAGCAGCGTGAAGATCGCATCGAAGCCCAGGTGCATGCGCAGCAGTTCGGCGCCAAGCAGCGCGCCCGTGATGCCGCCAAAGCGCCCGATGCCAAGCATCCACGCCACGCCCGTTGCCCGGCCTTGCGTCGGATAGAAGCCCGCCGCCAGCGAAGGCATCGACGATTGCGCGCCGTTCATGGCGGTGCCGGCCAGGAAGATCAGCGCGCCCAGCATGAACTGGTTGCCCGTGCCCTGGCCCACTGCGTAGATCAGCACGCCGGTCAGCGCATAGGTGATGGCGATGACCTTGTTCGGGTTGAAGCGATCCATGAACCAGCCCGCGGCGATGGTGCCGATGCCGCCGCCAAGCGGGAACAGCGCGGTCAGGAACGAGGCGCGCTGCAGCGTGAAGCCCGCATCCTTCATCAGCGTGGGCATCCAGCTGGTCAGCAGGTAGAAGATCACCAGACCCATGAAATACGTGAGCCACAGCATGGCCGAACCCAGCCGGTAGCGCGGCGCCAGCACCGTGCCAATGGCCGATCGTGCCGCGGGCGCGGCTTCATGGATGGTGAAGTTCGTCGCGCCTTCCACGCCGGCACTCTTGGCGCCAGCGAGGCCAATCACGCGGGTCAGCACCTTGCGGATCTGCGCCGCCGGATACTGGCGCACCACCATGTAGCGGATCGATTCGGGCAGCGCGCCCACGAGCACGACGGCCAGCACCAGCGGTACGACGCCCCCGAACACCAGCACGCTGTGCCAGCCAAGGTGCGGAATGATCGCCGCCGCGAAGAAGCCGCCGGCCGCGGAGCCGAGCGGGAAGCCGCAGAACATGGTGTTGACGAGCACCGCGCGGCGTCGGGCCGGCGCGTACTCGGACATCAGCGTGACCGCGTTGGGCATGGCGGCGCCCAGCCCCAGGCCGGTCAGGAAGCGCAGCGCGGTCAGCCACCCGAGCGTCGGCGCGAAGGCCGTCGCCAGGCTGCATGCGCCGAAGAAAAACACGGACGCCACCAGCACCTTCTTGCGACCCACGCGGTCGGCCATCGGGCCGGCGAACAGCGCGCCAAATGCCAGGCCGAAGAGCGCCGCGCTCATCACCGGGCCAAGTGACGATTTATCGATTCCCCAGTCTTGCACCAGGGCTGGTGCCACGTAGCCCATGGCGGCCGTGTCGAAGCCATCAATGGCGACGATCAGGAAACATAGCGCCAGGATGAGCCATTGATACGCGGAGAAGCGTTGGCCATCGATGAGTGACTGGACGTCGAGCGTGCCGGTCGCGGGGCGTGGGGGCTGGGACATGTTTGTCTCCGGTTTCGGATGGTTGGCGACCGTTCCGGCACCCTTGGGCGGGCTGTCGGAAGGCCGTTTTTGCTGTTTTTGTTCTAATAGCGAACTGATGTTCTCAGTAGGAACGGATCATACGCAGCGTTTTTATCGCGGAAACATCGGCGTAAACCCGGAAGGGGCAGGCGGTCTGGCGGGGGCGTCGCCGGCGCGAAGGCGCGACGCGACAAGGCGCGCGGGGGCCGGCGAGGGGGTGCCGGCGCGCAGGAAAAAAAATTCGGGAAGCGGCGGATCAGCGGCTTGCGGCGATCGACCGGATGCCTTCGGCGAAGGCCTCGGCCACCGGTTCCAGCGTGCGATCGCTGCGCCGGAGCAGCCCGATCGGCTCCTCCGTGCCCTGCGTGTCGATGGGCAGCAGCACCATCTCGCCGGCGGCCACGGCGCGGCGTGTGGCGGAAAGCGGCGCGGCCCAGACGCTGTCGCTTTGCTGCGTGACCAGCCGGCTCAGGTACGCGTCGGCGGTTTCCAGGCAGCCCTCGGGCAGCCCGAAGCCGTGCCGCGCCAGCAGGCTTTCGGTGCTGTGGCGCGGGATGGAGCCCAGCGCGGGAATCACCATCGGCCAGGCCAGCACCTCGCGCATCGTCGGCCTGGCGTTGTCCGCCAGCGGATGCCCGGCGCGCACCGCCAGCACCAGTGGCTCGGGGCCGAGCGATTCGAACCACAGGCCTTCCATCGCGGCGGGGTCGTCCATGCGGCCGATGACGAGGTCGAGCACGTCGGCCTTGAGCAGGTCGATCAGCGTCCGGTTCATCCCGCTCTGCACGGCCAGCCCGACTTCGGGATGCAGGGCGCGAAAGTGCGACACCGCGTCGAGCAGCAGCGCGGGCACGATGCTCGGCAACGCGCCGAGGCGGATGCGTTCGTGGCGCGGCGCGTCGGCGCCGATCAGGCTGTCGGCCGCGGCATCGACGTCCTCGAGGATGCGCAGCGCATGCCGCAGGAAGCGCATGCCCGCGGCGGTCAGGTCGGTGCCCGCGCGCTGGCGCACCAGCAGCCGGGTGCCGACCAGCTCCTCCAGCTCGGTCAGCGTCTTGGACACCGCCGGCTGCGTCAGGCCCAGGCGCTCGCCGGCCCGGCCCAGGTGCTGAGTTTGCGCCACGGCGACGAAGCAGTGCAGGTGGCGCAACCGGATGCGGCTGCGAAAGGTGCCGAGGGAGGTGTCGAGGGTGGCGTCCGGCGAGGGCATCTTGCGTTGCATAACAGAAATTCATCGAAATAACGCTAAATCTCAATTTACATGACTTCTGGCGCTGCATACAGTCAATCCCATTCCTACCGACAACAACGGAGACAGCGCAATGGCCCCCCGTTCCGCCCGCCCCGCCCAGTACCGCCGTCCGTACTGGGACACCCAGCCCGAATACCGCTTCGACCCCTATGCCTCGACGCAACTGCGCTCGCCGAATCAGCCGCTGATCGCGCTGCCGCAGTCGCTGTCCGAAGTCACCGGCCCGGGGTTTGGCCCCGAGTTCGTCCGCGCCGGCGATAACGACCTGACCGTGGGCAACGGCGGCGAGCCGATCGGCGAGCGCATCCTGGTGACCGGCCGGGTGCTCGACGAGAATGGCCGCCCGGTGCCCAACGCGCTGATCGAAGTCTGGCAGGCCAATGCCGCCGGCCGCTACACGCACAAGCGCGACCAGCACGACGCACCGCTCGACCCGCATTTTTCGGGCGAGGGCCGCACCATCACCGACGCCGGCGGCCACTACCAGTTCAAGACGATCAAGCCGGGCGCCTATCCCTGGCGCAATCACCACAACGCCTGGCGTCCCCAGCACATCCACTTTTCGCTGTTCGGCAATGCCTATGCCACGCGACTGGTGACGCAGATGTACTTCCCCGGCGACCCGCTGCTGGCGTTCGACCCGATCTTCAACTGCGTGCCCGACGAAAAGGCGCGCGACCGGTTGATCGCCACGTTCGACTGGGAAACCACGGCGCCCGAGTACGCACTGGGCTACCGTTTCGATATCGTCCTGCGCGGCCGCGATGCCACGCCGATGGAGTAAGGCCATGCTGTACGCCACCGCATCCCAGACCGTAGGTCCCTACCTCCATATCGGCCTGACGGGCCTGAACTGCGCCGACCTCACGGCCGACGCCCCTGACCTCGCCGGCCAGCGCATCGTGATCGAGGGCCGCGTTGTCGATGGCCGCGGCGAAGCCGTGCCCGATGGCATGGTCGAGATCTGGCAGGCCAATCCCGCCGGCCGCTATCGCCATGCCGAGGACGCGCGCGACCTGCCGCTCGTGCCGGGCTTCACCGGATTTGGCCGCGTGCCGACCGAAGCCGACGGATCGTTCCGCTTCACCACGGTCAAGCCGGGCGCCGTGCCAGATGGGGAAGGCCGCCCGCAGGCGCCGCACATCCTGGTCTCCGTGTTCACGCGCGGCCTGGTCAAGCATGTGGCCTCGCGGATGTACTTCCCGGAGGAGTCCGCCGCCAATGCCGCCGACGGCGTGCTGGCACTGGTGCCGGCCGACCGCCGCGCCACGCTGATCGCCGAGCCCGCCGGCCCGAACACGTACCGCTGGAACGTGGTGCTGCAGGGTCCGGACGAGACCGTCTTCTTCGATATCTGAAACGCCGAGTCTCTGAGCTGCTGAAACGCAGGCGCGCGGCGCGGGGGGAAATCCCACGCGCCGCGCGCTTTGCCTGACAATCGGAGCATTTCCACCGGTCCGCCCCCGCCGACGATGCCCACCTTTTCCCGCCTGACCGATCCCATGTTCGGCAGTCCCGCCGTGCTGGACATCTTTTCCGATGCCGGCACGGTGCGTCGCATGCTCGATGTCGAGGCCGCGCTGGCCCGCGCCGAAGCGCGTTGCGGCGTGATCCCCGCAAAGGCCGCCGCCGTCATCACCGAGGTCTGCGCGCGTCCCGATGCCATCGCGCTGATCGACCTTGACGCGCTGGCCGAGGCCGCCGTGGCCGCCGGCAATCTCGCCATTCCCTTCGTCAGGCAACTGACAGCCGTGGTCACGCAGCACGATGCCGAGGCCGGGCGCTTCGTGCATTGGGGCGCCACCAGCCAGGACATCATCGACACCGCACTGGTATTGCAGACTGGCGACGCACTGGCCGCGCTCGATGCCGGCCTGCTGCAGCTTGGCGACGCCTGCGCCGCGCTGGCCCTGACGCACCGCACCACGCCGATGGTGGCGCGCACCTGGCTCCAGCATGCGTTGCCGATGACGTTCGGCCTGAAGGCCGCCGGCTGGCTCGATGCCTTGCGGCGCGATCTCGGCCGGCTCGGTCATGCCCGCGCCCAGGCCCGCGCGTTGCAGTTCGGCGGCGCGGCCGGCACGCTGGCCAGCCTTGGCGACCACGCGCCGGACGTCGCCGCGCAACTCGCGCAGGAACTCGTCCTCGACCTGCCCACGCTGCCGTGGCACGCCCACCGCGACCGTCTGGTCGAGGCGGCCGCCACGCTGGGCATGCTGACGGGCACGCTCGGCAAGATGGCGCGCGATGTTTCGCTGATGATGCAGACGGAAGTGGCCGAGGTGGCGGAGCCCAGTGGGCCGGGCCGCGGGGGTTCCAGCACGATGCCGCACAAGCGCAATCCGGTGGGTTGTGCCGCCGTGCTGACCGCTGCCGTGCGGGTGCCGCCGCTGGTCGCCACGATGCTGGCTGGCATGGTGCAGGACCACGAGCGCGCGCTGGGTGGCTGGCAGGCGGAATGGGACACGCTGCCGCAGATCGTGGCGCTGGCCGCCGGCGCGCTGCGCCAGATGGGCGAGGTCGTGGCCGGACTGGAGGTCGATGCTGCCCGCATGCGCGCGAATCTCGATCTCACGCACGGCTTGATTCTTGGCGAGGCGGCGATGCTCGAAATCGGCGGAAAAATCGGCCGCCTGCCGGCCCATCATCTGGTCGAGCAGGCCTCGCGCCGCGCGGCGCGCGAGGGCGTCACGCTGCGCGAGGCGCTATCCCGCACGCTGGCCGAAGATCCCGCGCATGCGGGCCTGCTCGATGACGCCACGCTGGACCGCGTGAGCGACCCCGCGCATTACGCGGGACAATCGACACGCTTTGCCGACGCCGCCGTCGCAGCCTGGCGCGCGGCAACGGCTGAACGACTTGCAGGCCAACAGACTGACCAATAGACCACGGCGCGCGGCGCCCAAGAGGTTGTTTCAAAATGAAGCGAAGCGGTCCTGGCTAGGCGCGCGGCCGCAGGCAGTACAAGTGGTACGACAAGGCCGCGCAACGACGCCAGGATCTTTTTGAAACGACCTCTAACTGGAGACTTGCTTTGCCCTATATCGATCACGCCGGTGCCCGGCTCTTTTACACCGTCGACGGTCCCGCTGATGCGCCGGTCATCGTCTTCTCCAACTCGCTTGGCACGGACCACACGATGTGGAAGCCGCAGGCGGACGCGCTGGCGGGCCGTTTCCGCGTGGTGCGCTACGACGTGCGCGGCCACGGCCGCTCCACCGCGCCGGACGCCGCCTTCACCGTCGCAGACCTGGGGCGCGATGTCGTCGCGCTGCTCGATGCGCTGCAGATCGACAAGGCGGTGTTCTGCGGCCTGTCGATGGGCGGCCTGACGGGCATGTGGCTCGGCGCTTATGCGCCCGAACGCTTCTCGAAGATCGTGCTGGCCAACACGGCGCCGAAGATCGGCACGGCCGAGGCCTGGAATACGCGCATCGACACCGTGTTGCGCGATGGCATGGGCAGCCTGACCGAGGCATCGATCCAGCGTTGGTTCACGCCGGATTTCGTGGCGACCTCCGGCCGTGCGCTGGACGACCTGCGCGCGGTGCTGGCCGGGCTCGACCCGCGCGGCTACGCGGGGAGCTGTGCCGCCGTGCGCGATGCGGACCTGCGCGAGGCGGTCAGGACGATCCCGGTGCCGGTGCTGGTGATTGCGGGCAGCGACGACCCGTCGACCACGGCGGAAGAGGGCCGCGCGCTGGCGGCGGCGATTCCGGGGGCACTCTATATAGAACTGCATGCCGCGCATCTCTCCAACCGTGAGCAGCCGGGCCGCTTTACCGCCGCGCTGCTGGATTTCATCAACGGGCGCCGCCCGGTCACCGATGAGCCCGCGCGCTATGAGGCCGGCCTGTCGGTGCGCCGCGATGTGCTCGGCAGTGCGCATGTGGACCGTTCGCTCCAGCGCCTGACGCCGTTGAACGAGGAGTTCCAGAACCTGATCACGCGCTATGCCTGGGGCGAGATCTGGACGCGCGAGGGATTGCCGCGCCATACGCGCAGCCTGCTGACCATCGCGATGATGGTGGCGCTCAACCGCTCGGAGGAACTGAAGCTGCACCTGCGCGCCGCGGCCAACAACGGCGTGACGCGCGACGAAATCAAGGAAGTCCTGCTCCAGACCGCGATCTACTGCGGCGTGCCGGCGGCCAACTCGGCATTCCATATGGCCGAGGAAGTCTTCGCCGAGATCGATCAGGCGCGCGGCTGAACGTGCCGCCCGGTCAGGCGTTCAGGCGTCCCGGGTCGCGAAGGCCGGCAGGCGGGCGCGGCCGGACTCCCGGAACGCCGTGGGCGTCTGGCCCGCCAGCCGCGCGAAGAAGCGCGAGAAATAGCCGGCGTCCGCGAAGCCCAGCGTCATGGCGATCTGCTTGATATCCAGGTCGCTGAACAGCAAGTCCCGTTGCGCCTCGGCCAGCAGGCGCGCATGGATCATCTGCAGCGGCGAGGCGCCGGCGAGCTGCCGGCAGATGCGGTTGAGCTGCGTCGAGGTGACGCCGATCGCATCGGCGTAATACGTGATTTCCTTCTGCGCGCGGTAATCGGATTCCAGCAACTGCTGGAACTGCTGGAAATGCCGCGCGGGGCGGCTGCTGGCCTGCGCCGTGGCCGACCCCGACGCTTCCGCCAGCCGCGCGATGCCCACCAGCAGCAGCGTGAGCAGCGCCGAGGCCGCCGCGCCGCGCCATGCGGATACCCCCTCCATCTCCATCCTGAACAGCGCCAGCGTGCTGGCCAGCGCGTGCCGCCGGCCCACGCGGTCATGGCGCGGGTGCTCGAACAGCTTCGGCGTGCCGGGCACGCCCGCCAGCAGCGTGCGCAGGTAGCTCTCGGTCATCGTCACGATGATGCCGTCGGTATCGGGCGAGAACACGAAGCCATGCACGTGGTGCGGCGGCATCGTGATCAGCGACCCGCCCGACAGGCGCTCGCGCCGGCCATCCAGCAACGCCTCGCCGCTACCCGTGTGGATGTACAGAATTTGAAGGAAGCGCTCGTGCCGGTGCGGCTTGATCTCCCAGGCGTATAGCTGGCTGCGCGAGGCGATCGACTCGAAATGCAGCTGATCCAGCAAGGGTTCGGACGAATTGACGCCGTAGAGCGAGTAGGTGGGGACGGTCTTCATGGGGGCGCACTGCGTCAGGCCGGCAATGTACGGATTTTCCTGTTGTTGGTTCGATCTGTCCATTCCGGCCGGGGGGCGGAACCTCTATCGTTAGGTCCAACAGATCCATAAAACGACATCACACCAGGAGACACGCCATGGCCCCCAATGGCTCCCATATCGCCCATTCCACGCGCGTCGCCATCGTCGGCGCCGGCCCCGCCGGCCTGTTGCTCGGCCAGTTGCTGACCGTCGCGGGCATCGACAACATCGTCATCGAACAGCGTGGCCCCGACTATGTGCTCGGCCGCATCCGTGCCGGCATCCTGGAATCCGTGACGGTCGATGCGCTGACGCGCGCGGGCGTCGATGCGCGGCTGCATGCCGAGGGATTGGTGCACCACGGCATCGAGCTTTCATACAACGGATCGCGCCATCACATCGACTTCCAGGCGCTGATTGGCCGCAGCGTCACCGTGTATGGCCAGACGGAAGTCACGCGCGACCTGATGGCGGCGCGGCAGGCTTCCGGCATGCCAATCGTGTACGAGGCGCATGACGTCTCGCTGCACGACTTCGACACCGCGCGGCCGAAGGTGCGCTATCGCAAGGACGGCGTCACGCACGAGGTGGCCTGCGACTACATCGCCGGGTGCGACGGTTTTCACGGCGTCAGCCGCGCCAGCGTGCCGGAGACGTCGAAACGCATCTTCGAGCGCATCTATCCGTTCGGCTGGCTGGGTATCCTGTCGGAGACACCGCCCGTTGCCGACGAACTGATCTATGCCAGCCACGAACGCGGCTTTGCGCTCTGCAGCATGCGCTCCAAAACGCGCAGCCGCTACTACGTGCAGGTGCCGTCGTGCGAGAAGGTGGAGGACTGGTCCGACGCGCGCTTCTGGGACGAACTGCGCAGCCGGCTTGACCCTGAAGCGGCGGAAGCGCTGGTCACGGGCGCGAGCATCGAAAAGAGCATCGCGCCGCTGCGCAGCTTTGTCTGCGAGCCGATGCGGTTCGGCCGGTTGTTCCTGGCCGGCGACGCGGCGCACATCGTGCCACCCACGGGGGCCAAGGGGCTGAACCTTGCCGCCAGCGACGTGCTGTACCTCGCCGATGGCCTGATCGGCCTCTACCAGAACGACGACGCGCGCGAGCTCGATGCCTATTCGGAGAAATGCCTGCGCCGCGTGTGGAAGGCGGAGCGATTCTCGTGGTGGATGACGTCGCTGTTGCACCGCTTTCCCGATGCGGATGACTTCGCGCATCGCATCCAGCAGGCGGAGCTTGATTACCTCGTCGGCTCCGAAGCCGCGTGCAAGTCGCTGGCGGAGAACTACGTCGGCTTGCCCTGCGAGTAGACCCCGCGCGGCACCCAGGCGCGTAGGACGACGCCGATGCCGGCATCAGCCCCGCGCCGACAGCGCAGGGCGCAGCCGTTCATGGACAATGCCGATGTTGCCTGACGGCCCTGCGGGCCGGGGCGCCAGGGGAAAGCCGGCATGAAAAGACAGGGCCTCCGCAGACGGGACATCGACCGGGACTTCAGCCGGGACTTCAGCCGGGACACCAACCGGCAGGGCGCGAATGGCCGGGGCGAGCGACGATCGGCATTCGCGTGGCTGCCGCTGGCGCTGGCCTTCGTCACGTCCGCGCTCGCCACGCCGGCCAGCGCGGATACGGTGGCTGCCGACCCGCAGCCGCAGCCGTTGGCCACCATCGAAAAACTCGACGTGTCGCGCTATATGGGCACGTGGTACGAGATCGCCCGGTTCGGCAACCGCTTCCAGCGCCAGTGCGTGGGGCACGTCACCGCACAGTACACGGCCAGGCCAAACGGCACCGTCGCGGTCGTCAACCGCTGCCGCAAGCAGGATGGCACCACCGACGAGGCCGATGGCGTGGCCCGGTCAGTCGGATCTCCCGACTCGCCCAAACTGGAAGTGCGCTTCGTGCCGGTGTGGCTGTCGTTCATCCCGATGGTCTGGGGCGACTACTGGGTGATCGACCTCGATCCGGATTACAAGCTTGCCGCGGTCAGCGAGCCGGGCCGCAAGTATCTGTGGATCCTGTCCCGGACGCCGCACGTGGAGCGTGAGGCGTATCAGGCGCTGCTCGGCAGGCTGGCGCAGAGCGGCTTTGACCTCACACGACTAGAAACGACCCCGCAAGACTGAAGGTGTTTCGCATCGCCAATTCCATATTTTCTGCATATGAATAGCAGATGAGACATATATTTTACGTGGCCACCCCCCGGTGATACCGTCTCGCTCCAGCAATCCGGCACAAGTACCGGATGCGCCTGGAGGAGACCCGAATGAAATCCGGAAACACCGGCTGGCGGCGCGGCGCGCTGCTGGCGGCCGCGTTGGCGGCCACTGCGTTGATGACCGCCTGCGGCGGTGGCGAAGACGCGCCCGCGGCCTCGACGTCGAACAGCCCCACGGGACCCGGGCAGGATGCCCCCGGTAGCGCAGGCCCCGTGCTGAGCGCGCAGGCGGCCTGCACGGCGCTCAATGGCGTGAGCCTGCCGGCATCGAGCCTGACGCTCGCGTCGGGCGGCGTCACCGTCACCGCGGCCACGCTGATTGCCGCCGACGCCGCCGGCAACACGCTGGGCGAGTACTGCCAGGTGCGCGGGGCCATCGCGCCCGTGGATGCGTCGGCGTCCAACATCAACTTCGCGGTGAACCTGCCCTCGCAGTGGAACGGCAAGGGCATCCAGTTTGGCGGTGGCGGGTTTGATGGCGCGCTGATCGACGGCACCGAGACTGTGCGCTTTGCGTTGCCCGACGATCCCGCGCCGCTCGCGCGCGGCTACGTCACCTGGGGCGATGATTCCGGCCACCAGAGCACCAGCATCACCGATGGCCGATTCGCGACCAACGACGAAGCGCTGGCCAACTATGGTGGCGACACCCTCAAGAAGACCCATGACGTCGCCATCGCGCTGATCAAGCAGCGTTATGGCAAGGCTCCCACGCGCGCCTACTTCCTGGGGACATCCACCGGCGGCCGCGACGCGCTCTCCTACATCCAGCGCTGGCCCGCCGACTACGACGGCGTGATCGCCAACGAGCCGGCGCTCAACTACACGGGCACGCGGCTGTCCAACGTGGCCGTCGGCCGGGCGCTGTACCTGAACGGCGGCGCCGGCTGGCTCAACATCAACAAGACACTGCTGGTGCAAAACGCCGCGATGACCGCCTGCGACGCGCTCGATGGCGTGGCCGACAAGGTGGTGAGCAACGTGGAAGGCTGCCGCGTCGGCGCGATGACAGTGCTGGCCAGCCTGCGCTGCCCGGGTGGCACGGATGCGGGCGATACCTGCCTGTCCGACGCGCAGATCGCGACCGTCAAGGCCATCGAACAGCCGTTGCAGCTGACCTATCCGCTGGCCAATGGCGTCACCGTGGCCGGTGGCTACAACCTGATGGAAGGCGCGCTGGTGGCGGGCCCGTTCACAACGCGTGACCTCGGCACGCGCGCGGTGCCCGGCAATCCGGCCACGACAGCCGATGCCAACATGTACGTGACGGGCGACCAGTGGGTGAAATTCTTCATCACCCGCAACGCCACATTCGATGCGCTGACGTTCGACCCCGCCAGCCCGGGCAGCTGGACGTCCCGCGTGCAGGCCGTCTCCGCGCTGACCGATGCCACCAATCCCGACTTGTCCGCGTTTCTCGGCAAGGGTGGCCGCCTGATCCTCCTGCACGGCCTGGCCGATGAAGTCATCAGCCCGAATTCCACCATCGCCTGGTTCAAGGCCGTGGCGGCGCGCGTGGGGCAGGCGGCCGTCGACACCGGCATCCGCTTCTATACGGTGCCCGGCATGGGCCACGGCACGGGCAGCTTCCTGCCGGCGTGGAATTCGCTGACTGCGCTGGAAAACTGGGTGGAAATGGGCGTGGCGCCCGGCACGCGCACGGTCATGGACACCAACGCGGGGACCTATGGCCGCACGCGCCCACTGTGCCAGTATCCGTCGTGGCCGAAGTTCAAGGGATCGGGCAGCGCGGATGCCGCGATCAACTACACGTGCGAAGGGGCGACGGGCGTCGTGCAGTCGTGCCTGAACATGCCATCGGCGGTGACGACGTGGAAGGGCGGCAATACCAGCGGGGAAGAGCTGACGGTGCAGATCGACCCGGCCACGCTCCAGTACACCGTCAAGATCGATGCCAGCCTGCAGCGGACGGCCGGGACCACGCGGTCCGGCCAGCTCGTCTCGCAGGGGGGCTGCACTTATGCCAGCGACGAGAATGGGGCGCGCTTTACCTTGACCGGCGGCGGGGTGCTGGCGGGCGGGGTCAAACCGGTCTCGGGCGCTGGCTTCCTGCCACTGGTGGCGTTCCGGAATGTCTCGGCGGACTTCAAGGCCGTCGCCGATATCTATAACGTCAACGGCATCCAGACGGCCGTGGCCGACGGATCGGTGACGGTGCGCACGGGCTCGGCGCGGCTGCGGTCATCGGCGGCGACGTGGCAGACCTGCGCGGCCACGGCCACGGGTGGTTTCATCCTGTATGACGCGGCTTGCGCCAATACGACCAAGGGCTACATCGTCTGGAATGCGGCGCGCAATGCGTTCGACTATTTCGTGGGCGGGACGATTGCCGCCGGCGATGGCGTGCTGAGCGGGTCGCTGATCAGCGGCATGGTCAACGGGGTGCCGGTGCCTGTGATCCTGACGCGGTCGGCCACGGCCTACGGCATGAACGTCTATGCGACACAGCCGCCCACGCTGCCGCTGGCGACGGGCGCGGCCGATGGCTCGTATCGCGTGATGGCGACCGATGGCAGCCAGATCAGCGCCGACCTGAACGGCACCAGCCTCGTACGCAACGGCGTGTCGGGCACGCTGACCTACAACCAGCCGGTGCTGGGCGTGATCGGTGCGTCGGGCGGTGTGGTGGGATCGTACCTGGTCAACAGCGGGCTGCTGATCGGGACGTCGGCGGGGCGGTTCGAACTCGGGTTGCTGAACTGAGTACTGCACTGCGTTGCCTTCCGTAACGGAAGGGGGGCGGGCGCCGGCAAAAAAAGCCGGCGCCCGGCGGCGTCACAGGTCGTCGTCGCCCTTGCGACGGTGCCGCGCCGCGATCCGGTGCGTCAGCGCCACCAGCGCCGCAAGTGCCGGATCGGTATTGGCCTCGCGATAACCAAGCGTCAGCGGCGCGCGCAGGCGGTCGGCCTCCACCATGCGGCAGTACGCCACGCCGTGGCGATTCAGGCCCGCCATCGATGCCGGCACCACGCTGACTCCGGCCCCGGCGGCCACCAGGTTCAGGTTGGTCAGCATGCGCTCCACTTCCGCGCCCACGTGCGGCGTGAAACCCAGCGCCTCGCACTCGCGCAGCAGATCCCCATACATCCCCGGCGCACCGGGGCGGCGCACCAGGATGAAGGGGTCCGCCTGCAGCGCGCGCAGCGATACCGGCGTGCCGGCGGCGATGCCCTCCGCCGCGCGCTCGCGCAGCAGCGGGTGATCCAGCGGCAGCGCGATCACCATCTCTTCCTCCAGCAGCAAGTCAAAGCGCACACCGTCCGGATGCTGGACGGGCGCGCGCAGCAGCGCCGCGCTCAGGGTGCCGTCGGCCAGTTGCTCGATGGCTTCGGCGGCATTGCGTTCCGTCAGCGACAGCGCCACGCGCGGGAATTGCCGGCGGCAGGCGCGCAGCACCTCGGGCGTGAGCTTGTGGGCCGCGGCGGAGCTGGTGAAGCCGATGGCAAGCGCGCCTTCGTCGCCGCGCGCCATCCGCTGCATGCGCGCGCGCATCTGCTCGATCCTGGCAAACAGGTCGGTCGCATCGGCGTGCAAGGCCGTGCCCGCGGCCGTCAGCGCCACGCCGCGCGGCTGACGATCGAACAGCGTCACGCCCAGTTCGGTTTCCAGCGCCTTGAGTTGCTGGGAGAGCGGGGGCTGCTGGATGCCGAGCTGTTCGGCGGCGCGTGTGACGGAACCGCTCTCCGCCACGGCAAGGAAGTAACGCAGGTGTCTCAGTTCCATGGCGGTATCAATATGTAGAAAGTATGGGTAGACAGTAATGCATATATTTTACTTGCGCACCAGTCGGGCCTAGTATTGGCGTTTTGCCCGATGCGACGGGACCGACATCAAGGAATCAGGAGACACACCATGCCCCACGCTCGTCCGCGTGCCACCGCTGCCACGCTGCTGGCCGCCACCGTGACCGCGATGACCGCCATGACGGTTGTCGCGGTCGTCGCGGGATGCGCCAGCACGCCCCCGGCCCCGGCCACCCAGGCAAAGGCCGCCAAGCCGCAATGGCAGCGCGTTCATCTTGGTGCCGGCGCCGGTTACGACTTCCCCGTCTACGCCAACCATCCGTTCAGCGGCGATATGAGCCGGATTCGCGAAGTGGTGTTCGTCCAGCATGGCCTGCAGCGCAATGGCGACGACTACTACGCGGCCGGGGCGGAATTGCTGAAGGCCAGCGGCCGCAATCCTGACGAGGTCCTGCTGATCGCGCCCAACTTCCCCGGCACGCCCGACGCCGCCAAGCATTTCGACAACATGCCGGTGTGGACCACGCAGGGCTGGATCGGCGGTGAAGACGCGGTGTCCGGGCCCGGCGCCGGTGTGAGCTCGCTGCAGGTGCTGGACGACCTGGTGGCCTACGTCACGGACAAGGGCCGGTTCCCGGCGGTCACCAAGGTCACCGTGGCCGGCCATTCCGGCGGCGCGCAGATCGTGCACCGTTACGCGGTCCTCAACAACGTGGACGAAAAGGTCCGCGCGCGCGGCATCGACCTGCGCTACGTGGTGGCCAACCCGTCGTCTTATCTCTACTTCACGCCGGATCGGCCGGTGGCCCCGGAATACAAGCGCTTCGCGCCCTACAGCACTGCCACCTGCGCGGACTACAACAAGTACCGCTACGGCATGCAGGACATGGTCGCCTATGCGCGCGGCGCCGACGGTATGGCGCTCTACCAGCGCTATATGCAGCGTCAGGTGACCTATATGGTGGGGGCCGAGGACAACGATCCCAATCATCGCGTGCTGGACAAGGCGTGCGGCGCGGAAGCCGAGGGCCCGACGCGCCTGCAGCGCGCACGCGGCTACCTGCGCTACGAGCAGTTCCTGGCCAAGCCGGGGCAGGCGAGCACGCGGCAGGCGTTCGAAGTGGTGGGCGTGGGCCACGACCAGGCGCGCATGTTCGGGTCCCAGTGCGGCGCGCGCGCCGTGTTCGGCCTGGACCCGGCCGCCAATCCTTCCGGCGCCACCTGCCGCGCGCCGCAACTCTGAAGCGCTTCCCGGGCGCATCGCGAACGCATCCGGATGCGCCCCGGACCGGGTTTGTCCGGGCGGCGGCCGCGTTGGGGCGGTGCTAGGATGCCGGCCATCCGATTCGCGGTCTCCCATCCATGTTCTCGCCCGGGCGGTCCGGCCGGCGCGCACGCCGCGCGCATGGCGGGGCGCAAGCCATCCTGCCGGCTCTCCTGATTTTCAGCGGACCTTCCAGCACGCCCGTCCGCGCATTTCCGCGCGTGGATGACGCCGCGCACGCCCACACGCACGCTCACACGCACGTCCACACGCCTGCTATCGCGCCTGCCATTGCGCCCGACCTCTCCCGCCGTCGCCTGCTGTGCGGGCTGGCGCTGTGGCCGCTTGCCGCGCCGTGGCGGCACGCCGTCGCGACGGACGCGGTCATGCACCTGCTGGTGGGCTATGCCGCCGGCGGCGGCGCGGATCATATCGCCCGCCTGCTGGCCGACAGCCTGAGCGCGGACGGCGCCATCACCATCGTCGAAAACCGGCCGGGCGCCGCCGGCCAGGTGGCGCTGCATGAAGCCGCGCGGGCCGCCGCCGATCGGCAGACGCTGCTGTTGGGCACCGTCGGGTCGGTCAGCATCAGTCCACTGATCGCGGCCGCACCGGAACCTCCCGCCGCACCGCTCCAGCCGATCGCCATCGTCGCGAGCACGCCCCATGTCCTGCTGATGGCAGGCGATGGCAGGCGGCTGCGGGAGGCGGATGCCCGCGCCGCATTGCAGGCGCGGCTGGCCGAGGCGCGCCGCCGGCCGGGCGAACTGGTCTACGCCTCCCTGGGCGTCCATTCCAGCGCGCATCTCGTGGGGGAGCTGATGTGCCATCAGGCCGGCGTTTCGATGACGCACGTGCCCTATCCGGGGAGTGCCCGTGCGCTGGTGGACCTGCAGGGCGGCCATGTGGCGATGCTCGTCAGCACGCTGCAGGCTGCGCTGCCGTTGATGCGCCAGGGCAGGGTGCGCGCGCTGGCCGTGACCGGTGCCGTGCGCAGCCCGCTGGCGCCCTCGGTGCCGACCTTTGCCGAAGTGGGCGTGGATGGCATGCGTCAGGACGCGTGGTATGGCGTGCTGGCCGCGCCCAGCGTATCGGCGGCCCAGTGCGCGGCGTTGTCGCGGCGATTCGCGCGATTGCTGCAAGATCCGGCGTTGCGACGCCGCCTCGGCCAGGACGGCGCGGAGCCGCTCGGCCTGACCGGCCAGCAGGCCGTCGACTATCTGGCCCGCCAGCGCGAGGTATGGCGCCAGGCCATCCTCAAGGTATCCGACCGGCTGGCTTGAGTGCGTTGCCCGAATGGGGCTCACTGGAGTGGGGTGCCCCACGATGCGCTCCACCACGAACCGCCTATCCCCTCTACAATCGCTGGAAACCCCGCCCGCGCCGCCCGCCTGATGCCAGGCTTCGATACTCCGGATGGTCACGGCGCAGAACAATCGCGAGAATTCATCATGTGGGTCACCCGCCGCCGCGTCTTGCCCAGCCTGGCCGCCGTGCCGGCTGCCGTGCTCGCTGTTCTGGTCATCGTCGTCATGCCGGGCAATCCGGCCCGGGCCGCCACCCTGATGCCGGCGCCGCACGACCCGGGGTCCGCCAGCGCCCCCGCCGCGCCCTCCGACAACGCTGCCGGTAGTTCTGCCGCCAAGCCTGCCGATGCCGACCTCAATGCTTCGCTGACCCGGCTGATCCGGGCGATGAACTTCGCGCGGCTGATGACCATTGGCATGGACCGTGCGTTTGCCAGGATGCCGGACAGGATCGGCTCGATTCCCAAGGAAAAGCTCAAGGCCTGCACCTACGCGCGCCTGTCGCCCGAGGTCCTGGAGCAGGTCGTGCGTCCCGCGTTTGCGATGACCTTTACCGACCCCGCGCTGATGGACCAGCTGGCGACGGTGTTCGAATCGAGCTTCGGCATGAAGCTGATCGAACTGGTGATCGAGAACAAGCCGATGGACCCCAGCTATTTCACGCAGGCCGAAATCGAGGAGGCCAACCGGTTCGGGAAAGCGCCCCAGATCGCGGCCTTCCTGAACGGCAATGGGTTCGGCGCGCTGATGAAGTCGATCTATCCCTATGTGATGACGGCCGGCGTCCAGGCGCGCGAAGCCTGCATGCGCGAACTGCTGCCGCGCCAGGTGCCGATACAGAACCCGCGCCCGACCTGATCCGCCACCGTGACGCATTGCCTCGTCTGACTTGTCCACCTGAACCGCCTGGCCTGGAGCCAGGCCCGCCACACCTGCCCGACCTGTGACTGCTCCCGCGCCAACACCCACCATCCCGGCCCGCCGCCCCGTGGCCGCGTTTTACCTCTACTACGTGGCGCTCTACGCGCCGGTCGCCATCATCATCAGCTTCTTTCCGCTGTGGATTCGCGCGCAAGGGCTGACCGACCGGCAGACCGGACTGGTGCTGGCGCTGGGCAGCGCGCTGGCCGTGGTGGTCAACCCGCTGGTTGGCGCGATGGCGGATCAGGCGCGCAGCCGCAAGACCATCCTGCTGGTGCTGGTGGCCGGCTCCGTGGCCAGCGCGGGGCTGCTGTTCGCGGTGGACGGGTTCGTGGGCGTGCTGCTGGTCTTCCTGGCCATGCGCGCGTGTGCGACCAGCCTGTCGTTGAGCGAATCCATCGCGCTGGGCAGTGTGTCGCGCTACGGATTCAACTTCGGGCGGTTGCGCAGCGCCGGGTCGATGTCCGTGGTGGCGATGTCGGTCATCCTGGGCTGGCTGATCGATCGTGCCGGCGCAGGCGTCATTGCGTGGGTGCTCCTCGTCGCCTACATCGCGCAAGGGCTGTTTGCCATGACGTTGCCGGGCGACAGCGTGCGCGTGGGCCAGCGCGTCAGGGGCCCGGTGATGCAGGTGCTGCGGCTGCCGGGGTTTGCGCTGCTGCTGGGCAGCGCGGCGGTGTCGCAGGCATGCCACGGTTTTTTCTATAGCTACAGCGTGCTGTTCTGGAAAAGCGTGGGGTTTCCGGCCTCGGTGATCGGCTACCTGTGGGCGTTGGGCGTGGTCGCGGAAATCGTGGTGTTCAGCGTGAGCGGCCGCATCGTCGCGCGCGTCGCGGCGCCCGGGCTTATCGCGCTGGCCTGCATGGCCGGCGTATTGCGATGGACGCTTATCGGCCTGGCGCCACGGGTGGACGTGGCGATCGTCGCCCAGTTGCTGCAGGGGGCCACGCTGGCGCTGACCCAGCTTGGTGCCGCGGAGTACATCCGTACGCGCGTCCCGGCAGCGGTGCTGTCCAGTGGCACCGGCGTCTACGCCGCATGTGGGGGATTGTTCACGGCCTTCTGCGTCTACCTTGGCAGCTTCCTGTTTCCCAGCGTGGGCGGGCGGGCCTTCCTGCTGAGTTCGGCCCTTTGTACGCTGGGGGCGATCCTGGCGCTGATCCTGCGCGCCCGCGAACGGCGCGCAACAGTGTCCGCGCCGCGCATCGTCTGACCCGGCCTCCGGTTTGTGCGCGCATCGCCGCCGGCACGGCGCAGTTGTCTTCCCTTCCCAACACAGTTCCGGCCGTCGTTCAAATTAGTTCGGCAAGCGTCGGGGCCGTGAATCTATTCTGGAGAATTCACGCGCGGCGACGCTCGTCGTCCGTGCGAATGCCTTGACGCGGTCCGGCACGCCGCGTGGGGGGGCGACGGCAGGGAGGGGACGATGAACGGTAACCGGATTGGCGGGGGCGTGTGGCGTCGCCTGTGTATCGGCGGTCTGATCGCGGTCACGGCCTTCGCGGCCCGCGCCGGCGAAGTGACCGGCGCCGGCTCGACCTTCGTCTACCCCATGCTCGCCAAATGGGCGGCCACGTACTACGTCAAGACGGGCCAGCAGGTGAACTATCAAGCGACCGGGTCGGGCAACGGCATCAAGCAGATCAAGGCAGGGAACGTCGACTTCGGCGCCTCGGACATGCCGCTCAAGCCAGAGGAGCTGCGCGCCGCCGGCCTGGCCCAGTTTCCACTGGTCATCGGTGGCGTGGTGCCCGTGGTCAATCTGGACGGTATCGCACCGGGGCAGGTGCGGCTGACCGGCCCGCTACTCGCGGATATCTTCCTCGGCAAGATCAATGACTGGAGCGACCCGGCCATCGCCGCGATCAATCCCGGCATCCGTTTTCCGGCGCAAAAGATCGTCGTGGTCCATCGGAGCGACAGCTCGGGCACCACATTCAACTGGGCGGACTACCTGTCCAAGGTCAGCACTGAATGGAAGAACGGCGTCGGCGCCGGCACCACGGTCAAATGGCCCGTGGGCATCGGGGCGAACGGCAATGACGGCGTGGCCATCTACCTGAAGAACGTCAAGGGGTCGATCGGTTACGTCGAACTGTCCTACGCGTTGCAGCGCCGCTTGTCTTACGCGTCCGTGCAGAATCGCGGCGGCAACTATGTGACACCCACGCGCGAATCGTTCAGCGATGCGGTGGCGTCGGCCGCATGGCAGAAGAGCGCGGACTTTTACCAGGTGGCAACGGATGCGCCTGGCGCCAATGCGTGGCCGATTGCCGGGGTCGTCTTCGTGATCATGCCCCGGACGGCCAGGAATCCCGCGGCGACGCGGAGTGCGCTGGCTTTCTTCCGATGGGCGCTCAACGACGGGCAGGCCGACACGCGCGTGGAGAACTACGTGTCGCTGCCGCCCGATCTGGTCAGGCAGGTCGAGTCCTACTGGGACGAGAATATCCGGTGAAGGATCGATGAAGGATTGATGACGGTTCGGTGATGATTCGGTGACGGTTCGGTGAAAGGCGAGAGGGCAGTGAGAGGCTGAGCGAATTCAGCCGTGCGAATGCGTGGCCGGAAAGCGTGGCCGGAAAGACTGGCCGGAAAGACTGGCCGGAATGCAGGCGCCGGAACACCCTTCTTGGATGCTCCGGCGGGGCCCGTGTCAGAAAGCACGCCGTTGACCTGCGGCGTGCCGCGACAACCGTGGAGATGTCGCCACGAGACCGAAAGGTGCCGGACCCGGCCGTCGGTTACGTCAGTTACTGCTGACGGCTCTTGTCCTGCTGTTGCTTGTTGCCTTGCTGGCCTTGCTGTCCTTGCTGTCCTTGCTGACGGCCGGTGTCTTGCTGGGGTTGGCCGGAGCGTTGATCCTGGTTGCCCATCTGGCCGCCTTGCTGACGTTGCTGATCCTGCTGGCCGCCTTGCTGGTTACCGCGTTGGCCGGGTTGCTGCTGCTCATGCTGCTTTTGGCCCGGTTGGGATTGGTTACCTTGCTGCTGCTGTCCCATTGCTGTCTCCTGCTGTCTGCTGCTGTCTGCATTACGCGGCGAGGCTGCCGCACCGCTATCCGTGCAAGCCGCGTGCCACAGCCGGAATGTGTGCGGTATGGCATCTCCCGGCCGGGCAGGTAACGCATGCACGTCACCTCCCGTCATCTCCCTTGTGCCGATTTACAACCGTGCGGTGTTTTTACATGCCGCGCGACGGTGGTGACGGCATCACAAGCGGATTTGCCGTTGCAGGGCTTGTCTCGCGGACGGGTCCCCTCGCTGGAATGCCTCCAGCCTGTTCACGCCACATCCCGTCGAGCCTTTCCCTTCTTGAGTCCCCCCTTCGACGCCACCAGCAAGTCATAAAGCAGTTTTGCCGCCGCCGGCAGCGCGCGTCCGCGTCTCGAAATCAATCCCAGCGTCCGTGTCACCCGTGGATCCGACAGTGGAATCGCCGCCAGTGCCTTGTGGCCATCCGGCGGCAGCGCCATCCGGGGGACCACGCCGATGCCAATCCCCGCCTGCACCAGGCTCACCAGCGCGGGCACGTGCTGGACCTCGCAGAACCAGCGGGGCCGTTCCGGTAGCCGGGCCAGGGCCTGGTCGATCAGGAAGCGGTTGCCGCTGCCCTGGGCAAGCGTGATGTAGTCGTGCTCGCCGAGCTCCGACCAGTTCAGTTTCTTGCGGCTGGCCAGCGGGTGGTCGCTCTTGCAGGCCACGACGAAGGTCTCCTCCATCAGTGCCAGGAATTCGATGTCGGCTTCCTGCGTGCCGATGTAGGTAAGGCCGAAGTCGGCATCGCCGCGCGTGACCGCCAACAGGACATCGGCCGATGCGACATCCATCACGCGCAGGCGGATGCGGGGGTAGCGCCGGTGGTATTCCTCGACGACCGAGGGCAGGAAATAGCCGACGGCCGAGGGCACGCACGCGAAGGTGACCTCGCCGGAGAGGCGTTCGGCCACGTCGCGGATGCCGAGCATGGCGCCTTCCAGTTCGTTCAGCACATTGCGTGCCTTGTGGACGAACGCGCGGCCCACCGTGGTCAGCTCGACCTTGCGCGTGGTGCGGGTAAACAGCTCCACGCCCAGCGCTTCCTCCAGCTTGTCCACGCGGCGTGACAGCGCGGACTGGGAGAGGAAAAGCACTTCCGATGCGGCACGGAAACTGCCAAGGTCCGCCACCGACAGGAAGGCACGCAAATCCGCGAGGTCAAAATTCATGTGTCAAACGCAAGAATCAATCGGATTTTTGCACTTTACACGGAAACAATGCGATCCGATCATTGCGCATCGAAAAACGGCGAGGCACGGAGACAGCGCCCACGGGCACCCGGGATGACCTCGCATCCATCTTGAAAGATGATCGACATGCAAATCGAGCGCGTTCAACGCCGTCTCAATATCCTGCCTTCCCTGCGACAGCACTGCCTGAGCGGACTGTCGTCGCCGCAACGCCGCCGCAACCTCCTGTCGAGCCTGCTGACGGCCGTCGCATGGATGGCGCTGCCCGCCACGGCGCAGCCCCAGGGACCGCTTCAGGCCTGGGCGCCCGCCAAGCCGATCCGCCTGATCGTGCCCTATGGCCCGGGCGGCAGTTCCGACGTGATCGCGCGTTCCATCGCAGCCGAGATGTCCAGGGGACTCGGCCAGCAGGTCATCGTCGACAACAAGGGCGGCGGGCAGGGCTTGATTGCGATGCAGGACGCCGCGCGGTCGGCGCCGGACGGCTACACGATGGTGCTCGGCCACGTGGGCACGCTGGCGGTCAATCCGGCCATGATGCCGAAGCTGCCATACGACCCGTTGAAGGATTTCATGCCGGTGACGCTGCTGGCCAAGGTGCCGATGGTGTTTGCCGTCGGCCCGAATGTCCGCGCCGGCTCGTTGCCCGCATTCCTCTCGCTGGCGAAGGCGAAACCCGGCGTGCTGACCTACGGATCGGCGGGTAACGGCAGCGCCGGCCATCTGGCCTTCGAGATGCTGAAGGTCACCGCGCACGCGGACCTGGTCCACGTGCCCTACAAGGGCACCGGCGCCCAGATGACCGACCTGCTGGCCGGTAATATCGATGCCGCCTCCGCTGGCTTGCCCGGCTTCCTGCCCCATGTGAAGGCCGGCAAGCTGCACATCCTTGCGGTGGGATCGGCCGAGCGTCTGCCGGCGATTCCCGATGTGCCCACCGTGGCGGAGCAGGGCTATCCGGGCTTCGAGAGTTCCCAGTGGTTCGGCCTGATGGTGCCCGCCAATACACCGGCCCCGGTGATCGAGCGCCTGCACGCGGAAGCGCTCAAGGCGCTCGGCAGCCCGGCGGTGCGGCAGCGGCTGGCGGAGGACTCCAGCACGGCCGTCGGGCAGGGGCCCGAGGCCTTCGCCAGGTTCATTCGGACCGAACAGAAGCGCTGGGGCGACGTGGTGCGCAGTGCCCACGTGAAGGCCAACTAGACGCTTCGCTTTGTCCCTCTCAAGTCTTCTTTCTATCAATCTGGATAGCACTATGAATGCACGTACCGACAACCGGATCACCATGCCGGAAGCAGCGCTCCGCGAACTGGGCCGCCAGGCGTTCCAGGGCCTCGGGCTGACTGCGGCGGATGCCGGGGATGTGGTCGACATCCTTGTGATGGCCGACCTGTTTGGCCTGAGCACGCACGGCCTGAGCCGCGTGGAATCCTATGGCGAGCGCCTGGATGTCGGCGGCATTGCCGCGCGTCCCGAGATCAAGGTCGACCGCGTGGCCCCCGCGCTGGTCAAGGTGGATGGTGGCAACGGCGTCGGCCCCCTGGTCGGCATGCACGCGCTGCGCGCGGCCATGGAAGTGGCGGCGGAATGCGGCATCGGCATGGCGCTCGCGCGCGGCAGCAACCATTTCGGGCCGATCTCGCCGTACAGCCATATGGCCGCCGAGGCGGGTTTTGCCAGCATGATCGGCAGCAACGCCACCACCACCATCGCGCCGTGGGGCGGCAGCGACGCGCGCCTGGGCAACAGCCCGCTGGGCTTCGGCGTGCCGGGCTCCAATGGTGCGCACTTCATGCTGGACATGGCGATGAGCGTGGTGGCACGCGCCAAGATCCGCAACGCGCTGAAGGCTGGCGAGCCCATTCCGGATACCTGGGCCACGGACAAGGATGGCCGCCGGACCACGGATGCCCGCGCCGCGCTGGATGGCTTCCTGCTGCCCATCGGCGGCCACAAGGGCTATGGCCTGGCGCTGCTGGTGGACCTGTTCGCGGGCCTGCTGTCCAACGCGGCCTACCTGACACACGTGAAGTCGTGGGTGGACGCACCGGACGAGCCGCAGAACCTCGGCCACTTCTTCATCCTGATCGATACGCGCCGCCTGGGCTCCACGGAATGGCTGGCCGACCGCATGAAGGACTTCGCCGCCATCCTGCACGCAAGCCCCGCCGCGGAGGCCGGCAAGCCGGTGATCGTGCCCGGCGAAATCGAGCTGTCCAACATGGCGCGCCAGCGTGCCGAGGGCATCGCGCTGGACCCCGCCGTCATCGCGCTGCTGAAGCACCACGCCGGCCGCGTCATGGCCTGATCCACAACACTCGCTAAAAGAAGATCCGGAGACATCGATGAAGAAAGCGGCCATTCTGGCGCTGCTGGGCGGCGCCGTCCTGAGCGGTGCCGTCGAGGCACAACCGCAGGCCTATCCCAACAAGCCGATCCGTATGGTGGTGCCATACGCGGCTGGTGGCGCGGCGGACATTACCGCGCGCGTGGTCGGGCAGAAGATGGCGGAGACGCTGGGTGTGCCTGTGGTCGTGGAAAACCGTGGCGGGGCCAACGGCAACATCGGCACCGACGCGGTGGCCAAGGCCGCGCCGGATGGCTACACCTTGTTGCTGGTGGCCAGCGGCCCGATCGTGGTCAACCCATCGCTGTACGCCAAGGTCCCGTACGACCCCATCAAGGACCTGGCCCCGGTCAGCCAGATCACCACCTATCAGTACGCGCTGGTGGTGGCAAAGAATTCGCCGATCCGGAATGTGCAGGATCTGATCCGCATGGCCAAGGCCAGCCCCGGCAAGCTGAGCTACGGTTCCACCGGTATCGGCGGCGGCGGCCACCTGGCCGGCGAGCTGTTCGGCACGATGACCGGTACCCAGCTCACGCACGTACCGTACAAGGGCAGCGCGCCGGCGCTGGCGGATCTGCTGGGCGGTCAGCTGTCGTTCACGTTCGATACCGTGGTCACCACGGTGCCGCAGATCGCCGGCGGCAAGTTGCGCGCGTTCGCGGTGTCGGGCACCCGGCGCGCGGCCGGGCTGCCCGAGGTGCCGACGATGAGCGAGATCGGCTACAAGGGCTTCGATATCACGCAGTTCCAGGGCCTGATGGTGCCCGCCAGGACCGACCCCGCCATTATCGAACGCCTGCACCAGGCTGTGGTGCAGGCCCTCAAGTCCCCGGATGTGATCCGGCGGCTGGTGACCGAGGGCGGCAATGAACTGGTCGGCAGCTCGCCGGCGGAGTTCGCTAAGGTCATCCGGTCCGAATCGGCGATGTACGCAAAGCTGATCAAGGACGCCAACATCAAAGCGGACTAAGCCATGTACCAAATCGATGTGTTGATCCAGGGCTTTCCCGGCAAGGCTGTCTGCCACGGCGGCCTGGGCTGGAGCACGGTGACGCTGCTGCGCGGCCACGGCCGCACCATCCTGCTCGACGTCGGTGCGTTCGGCGTGCGCCGCGAGCTGGGCAAACAGCTGAAGGCACACGGCGTCGCCCCGGAGGCTGTCACGGACGTGGTGCTGACCCACGCGCACTACGACCACGCGGTGAACTTCACGTTGTTCCCGCAGGCCACCGTGTGGATCGGCGCCGACGAGCTGCACTGGGCCGCCAGCCAGCCGCCGGGGTTCAATCCGCTGCCGGAGCTGTACGTGAAGGAGCTGGCCAGCGCCAGCCGCGTCACGCGCATCCACGGAGACGAGGAATTCCTGCCCGGGCTGCGGGCCATCGACGCGCCCGGCCATACCCCGGGCCACATGGTCTTCCACCTGACGGCCAACGAGATTCCCGTGCTGTTTACCGGCGATGCCGCCAAGAACCGCGCGGAGCTGCTGTCGGGCCACGTGGACGCCAGCGGGGACCATGCGGTCAGCGAGCAGTCGCTGCAGACCATCTGGCGCCACTGGAAGCAGGTGCCGGGCACGGTGCTGATTCCCGGCCACGACCTGAGCATGCGGCTCGATGAGAACGGGCGGCCGGAATATATCGGCGAGCGGCGCGCGGCCATCGCTGCCTGGTTCTCCGAAAGCCTTGAGCAAACCACGTTAATCGATCTGTGCTGCGCGCCGCACTAGAGATCTCCACCACTGCGGTCAAGTCATGACTACCTTGAATTCAAGTTTCCCGGGCACTGTCGCCCCTGACGTCGTTACCGAGCTGGCACCCGGCGGCATCCTGCGCGCGTCCATCAACGTCGGCAATCCCATCCTGGCCAACCTCGATGCCGCAGGCCAGCCGTTCGGCGTCTCGATCGACCTGGCACGCGAGTTCGCGCGCCGGCTCGGCGTGCCCGTCGCGCTGGAGGTGTTCGACTCGGCCGGCAAGTCCGTCGACGCGGTCACCAACGAGCAGGCCGATTTCGGGTTCTTCGCCATCGACCCCGTGCGCGGCGCGGGCATTGCCTTTACCGCGCCGTATGTGCTGATCGAGGGCGCCTACCTGGTCCGCAACGAATCACCGCTGCGCGACAACGCGGAGGTGGACCAGCCGGGCCGGCGCGTCACGGTCGGAAAGGGCAGTGCGTATGACCTGTATCTCACGCGTGAACTGAAGCACGCCGAGATCGTGCGCGCGCCCACGTCGCCGACCGTGGTCGACACCTTTGTTTCCCAGCAACTCGATGTCGCGGCCGGCGTGCGCCAGCAGCTGGAGGCCGATGCCGCGCGCATTCCCGGCCTGCGCCTGCTGCCGGGTCGCTTCATGGTCATCCAGCAAGCCATGGGCTTGCCCAAGGCGCGCAGCGAAGCTGCCGTCGCGGTACTGCGCCAGTTCGTGGAAGACATGAAGGCCAGCGGCTTCGTCGCGGATGCCCTCAGGCGCCACGACATCCACGGCGCATCGGTGGCGCCCGCGCAGTAGAACTTCTCCGCGCCGCACGCCGCGCGCGCCCCGGGTGGCGCGCCGCCAGCCGATGCCTGTGAGCCAGCAGGCATCGCCGCCGCGGCGGTGGCACCCACCTTACACACGTCTTGCTGCCAACACGCCTGCCCATGGCGTGCGGGCGGCCTTTTGTCCGGAGAAAGCCGGCATCACGTCCGCAAGGACGCCAAATCAAGAAAGGGAAGGGTTCATATGAAGGTACGCTTTACCTGTCCGGGGCCGCTGGTGCCGCTGGTCATCGCCGGTGTTACCACCTGCTTCAGCGGCGCGGTGCACGCGCAATCCAACGTCTCGCTCTGGGGCATATTGGACGCCGGCGTCCGATATGCCACCAACGCCAATGCTGCCAGGAACGGCAAGCTCGAATTGTCGGAAGGTCCGGTCTTCGGCTCGCGCTTCGGCATGCGGGGCACCGAAGACCTGGGTGGCGGCACCAGCGCGTTCTTCGAGCTCGAAGCCGGCATGGACATGGGCACCGGCAACTCGCTGCAGAGCAGCGCCAGCGCCGGCTACACGCAGGTCTCGACCAACGGGCAGGGCCGGCTGTTCGGCCGGCAGGCATTCGTGGGGATGGATAGCCGCTATGGCGCGCTGTCGCTTGGCCGCCAGTACTCGGTGGCCTACCAGGCTATGGCCAACGCGCAGATATTTGGCAACCCGAACCTGGACACGCTGATCATCGCCGCCAACTACACCGGCAACCGCCAGGACAACGCGGTCAAGTACGAGAAAAGCTTCGGCGGCTTCCGGCTGGGCGCCGACTACGCGTTTGGCGAGACCGCCGGCAACTCGCGCGCCAATTCGGGCGGTGGCGTGGCGCTGTCCTACGAGGGTGGGGGTGCCAAGGTGGCGGGCACGTTCGCCAGCCTGAACAGCGCCGACGGCAAGGAAACGCGCAACGTATGGGGGCTCGGCGGCGGGTATGGCTTCGGACCGTTCAAGGCAACGCTCGGCTACATGGGTGTTCGCTACCGCACGGCCGATGTACGCAACGATGTCGCCATCGCGGGCTTCAGCTATAGCCCCAATGCCGCCTGGCGCGTCGGCGTCGGCGGCTTCCGCGACTGGCAGCGCGACCCCGGCGGCAGCCGTTCCACCGCCTACGGCATCATCGACTACTACTTCTCCAAGCGGACCACGGCCTACCTGGAAGTGGACTACAACCGCATCGCCGGCGCCTACACGCTGCTGAAGTCGCAGGGCGTGGTCGGTGGCAAGATCGGCAGCACGCTGGGCTTGCGGCACAACTTCTGATCGATAAAAGAAAGGAGGGCCGGCAAGTCTTGCCAGCCCTCCTTTCAAGCGATGTGGCCCGGTCAGGGCACGCATGGATCGATCAGTCGTCTGGCGTCATGCCAGTCGCTCCAGTCGCTCCAGTCGTTCAGCTCGCGGCAGTCGCGCCGTGCCGCTCAGAAACCGTAGAGGCGCGCGGGATTGTCCGCCAGTACCTGCTGCCGCAGTGCCGGCGTGGGAAACCAGTCGGCAATCGTGCGGGCCAGCATGCCGTCTGGCAGCACGCGGTAGCGGCTGACCTCGTGCGCGGCCTTGCCGGGATCGCGCCCCGTATGGGGCCAGTCGCTGGCCCACAGCACGCGCGCCGGCGCCACCCGCAGGAAGGCCCCCGCCCAGGCGGCGATAGCCTGGCTGGCGGCATCGCCCACCAGGCTATCGATGTCCAGCCGATAGGGCGCCGACAGCTTGATATAGGCATTGCCCGATCGCAGCAATGCCAGCAAGGCCACGGCCCGCGGATCGTCATGGGGCATCGTGGCCGGCACCATCGAAAAATGGTCGATCACCACCGGTACTGGCAACTGCACGAGCCGCTCGGCCAGCGCCGCGACGACGTCGAGCGCCGCGTACAACTGCAGGTGCCAGCCGAACGGTGCGACGCGGTTGGCCCAGCGCTCGAGCATGGCATACGTGGCATCCGCGTTGCGCAGGCCCGCGCTCTCCATATTGATGCGCAGGCCGCGCACGCCACGCCGATGCATGTCGCGCATCGCGCTGACGTCGATACTGTCGTCCACCACGGCGACACCTCGGCCGGCGCCCACCAGGCGGTCGAGACTCTCCAGCATGCAGCGGTTGTCCGTGCCGTAGACGCTCGGTTGCACGATCACCACGCGCTGCAGTCCCTGGCGGGACAGGTGGGCCAGCAGGTCCTCGTGCGAGGCCGGGCCCGGCGTGTAGTGCCGGTCCTCGACCATCGGGTACGCGGCGCGCGGGCCGATCACATGCGTATGGCAGTCGCACGCGCCCGGCGGCATCCCCATGCCGGCCATGACGCCGGCACCGTTCGTGATGTCCCCGACCATGGTGTCAGGCCTTCAGCAACCGTTGCGCAAAGGCCCGGCCCGTGGCCGCCGTGCCCAGATTGCCGCCAACATCGCGCGTGACCTCGCCGGCCTGTACCGCGGCGACCAGCGCCTCGTCCATCGCGTGCGCCGCCGCCAGGAAGGCCGGCTGGTTCTTGCGCTGGCCGTGCCAGCCAAGCAACTGGGCAGCGGACAGGATCAGGGAGAACGGGTTGGCAATGTCCTGGCCGGCAATGTCCGGGGCGGACCCATGGGCGGCCTGGCCCATCGCGTGCTCGCGTCCGGCGTTCAGCGACCCGCCCAGGCCCAGGCTGCCGGACAGTTCGGCGGTCAGGTCGGACAGGATGTCGCCAAACATGTTGGTGGTGACAATCACGTCGAAGCGCTGCGGCGCGCGCACCACGTGCGCCATCATCGCGTCCACGATGAAGTCGTCGACCTGGACCTCCGGAAACTCCTTCGCCACCTGGTGGCACATGTCGATGAACATGCCATCGCCAATCTTCAGCACGTTGGCCTTGTGCACGATGCTGACGTGTTTCTTGCGCGTCATGGCCAGCTCGAAGGCGGACCGCGCAATGCGCTCGCAGCACAGGCGCGTGATGCGGCGCAGGGACACCACTACGTCCGGCGTAATCAGCATCTCGCTGCCGCCCGACTCGATATTGCGGTCGGCGTAGAACCCCTCGGTGTTCTCGCGCACCACCACCAGGTCGAAGTCCGACGCCGCGCGATGCGTCAGGCCCTTGTAGGTGCGCGACGGGCGGATGTTGGCGTACAGGTCCAGTTCCTTGCGGAAGAACTTGGACGGGTTGATCTCGCCCTTGGCTTCGTCCTTGAAGTCATAGGTGGCCATCGGGCCGAGCATCAGGCCGTCGGCCGCCTTGACCTTCTCCAGCAGTGCCGGCGTGACGGTGGCGCCGTGGCGCTGCAGGCTGTCGTGGCCGGCCACGTCGTGGTCATATTCCAGCCCCAGGTTGAAGCGCGCCGACGCGGCATCAAGAACCTCGAGCGTGGCGGCCATGGTCTCGGGGCCGATGCCGTCGCCGGGAAGAACTACGATTTTCATGTTGGATTCCTGGATAAGAGTGAGCGTTGCGTGCTATTCGATATGCGCACCCGTCTGCTTGACGAGCTGCGCGAATTTCTGGATCTCGGCGCGGACGAACGCATCGAAGCGAGCCGGCGACAGCGGCTCCACGGCGCTGCCGTCCGCCTCGAAACGCGCGCGGACCTGTGGCTCGGCGATGATCTTGTTGATCTCGGTATTGAGCCGGGTCACCACGGCGTCCGGTGTCCCGTGCGGCGCGAAGTAGCCGCCCCACAGGCTGAATGCAAAGCCGGGCATGACCGTCTCCGCCACCGTGGGCACCTGCGGCAGCGCGGCCATGCGCTTTGGTGTGGCCACGGCCAGCGGCTTGATCTTGCCGCCCTTGAGGTGGGGCATGATCGCGGAGGCGCTGGAGAAGAAGAACTGCACCTGGCCGCCCATCAGGTCGGTGATCGCCTGGCCCGCGCCCTTGTACGGCACGTGGATCATCTCGGTCTTCGTGCCGATGGCCAGCGCGGCCGCCGCCAGGTGGCCCGGCGTCGCGGTGCCCGAGGATGCGTAGGAGATGCTGCCCGGTTTGGCGCGCGCGGCCTGCAGCAGTTCGCCAATGCTGTTGAACGGTGCGCTCGCGGGCGCCACCATGATCAGCGGCGCATTGCCGGCCAGCGCGACGGGGCGGAAGTCCTTCAGCGTGTCGTAGCCCGGCGTCTTCATCGCGGAGCCATTGACGGCGATCTCGCCGGTCTGGCCGAGCAGCAGGGTGTAGCCGTCGGCGCTGGCGCGCGCCACCATGCGTGTGCCCAGCGCGCCGCTCGCGCCCGGACGGTTGTCCACGATCACCGGCTGCCCGATCACGCGGGACAGGCGCTCGCCGATCAGGCGCGCAAACACGTCGCCCTGCCCACCGGGCGCATAAGGGACGACCACGGTAATGGGCTTGGCTGGGTAGTCGGCGGCCCACGCATTGCCGAGCACGCCAGAGGCCAGCGCGGCCGTGCCGGCGCGCAGGAAGCCGCGACGGTCAATGGCGCCGGCGGACCCGGAAAGCAGCCCGGCAAGGGATCCCGAAGCGTGGGGGGTAGTGTCGTTCAATCGATGTCTCCTCAATTGCTGTAAATCCGTAGATCCTGAAACCACGCGGGGCCAGCCTTCACTTCAACTGCATGCCAGGGTTGCTGGCCACGCCACGCCAGAGCGCGAGTTCCTTGTTCAGTTCCCGGCCGAAGGCGGCCGGCGTCAACCGCACCGCGTCGGCGCCTTCCTGCACCAGTCGCGCCTTGACCGGTTCCGCGGCGGCGGCGTCGTTGACCGCGCGGTTCAGCGCGTCGACGATCTGCGCGGGGGTATTGGCGGGCGCCAGCACGCCCCACCACGTCGTGATGTCCAGGCCGGGCACGCCAGCTTCCGCCATCGTCGGCACATTGGGGAACAGCGCGGAGCGCCGGGCGCTCGTCACCGCCAGCACCGGCACCTTGCCGGCGTGCACATAGGACAGGATGGTCGGCACGGTGGCAAAGAACACATCGATGCGGCCGGCCAGCAGTTCCACGGTGGCCGGGCCGCTGCCCTTGAACGGCACGTGCGTCATGTTCAGGCCCACCTTCTGGCGGAACATCTCGCCGGCCAGGTGGTTGATGCTGCCATTGCCCGCCGAGCAAAAGTTCAGGCCCTCGGGCCGTGCCTTGGCCGCGGCGATCAACTGGCTCACATTCTTTACGCCGAGTTCTTTCGACGTCACCACGAGCAGCGGACCGCGACCGATCATCGCCACGGGACTGAAGTCCTTGACCGGGTTATAAGGCAGCCTGGCCTCGATCGCCGCGTTGGTCGCAAAGGTGGAGGTGGCGAACAGCAGCGTGTAGCCGTCCGGCTTCGCCTTCGCCACCATGTCCGCGCCCAGCGCGCCACCGGCGCCGCCACGGTTGTCGATGACCACCGGCTGGTGCAGGCGGTCCGCCATGTTCTTGGCGATGTCCCGCGCGATGCTGTCGGTGCCGCCACCCGCGGCAAACGGCACGATCAGCGTGATCGGGCGGGCAGGGTAGTTGGGTTGCGCCGTGGCCAGCAGCGGCAATGCGGCCAACGCGGCCAGCGTGCCGCGAAGCAGGGTGAGCATGGATGTCTCCGATTTCTTGTTGTCCTGCCGACAAGGCATTGATGCGTTGACGCCTCGCTGGCTTCCGGCTTGCGCAATGATCCGCCAGGACCAATTTGCTGTAAATTGCAAATATCCTATTAATTGATGCCGAAAGTGAATGAATTTCGATCTCGCTGACCTCCGCGCGTTTGTCGCGGTTGCGGACCTGGGGAGCTTCCGGGCGGCCTCGGTGGCGCTCCATATCTCCCAGCCCGCGCTGTCCCGCCGCGTGGACAAGCTGGAGCAGGCGCTGGGCTTCCGCCTGTTCGAGCGCACCACGCGCAAGGTGGAGTTGAATGCCATGGGGCGCAGCTTCATCCCCAAGGCACGTCACGTGATGAACGAACTGGAGAGCGCGCTACTCGGGATGATGGACTTGTCGGACCGGCTGTACGGGCAGGTGTCGGTCGCCTGCATCCCGTCAGCAGTGGGCAATTTCCTGGCGGACGTGGTTCGGGAGTTCCATCGCCAGTACCCGCGTATCCACGTGCGCCTGATCGACGAGACCGCGGCCGAGATCCTGCTGGCGGTAGCGCGCTCGGAGGCAGACTTCGGTGTCAGCTACCTCGGCACCCACGAACCGGACCTGGAGTTCGAGCCGCTGATCGAGGAGACCTTCGTGCTGGCCTGCCGTCCGGACCATCCGCTGGCGCGGCGGCGCAAAGTCACGTGGACGGAGCTGGCGGAGCATGAGTGCGTGACGCTGGCGCCGGGCAGCGGTAACCGCATGCTGATCGACCAGGCGTTGTCGACCGTGACGGCCCGGCCCAGCTGGACGTGCGAGGTACGGCACGTGCCCGCGCTGGTCAGCCTGATCGAAAAGGGCATCGGCGTGGGCGCCGTGCCGCGCTTCGCGGTGCCGGAGCACGCGCAGGCAAGCCTGGTCAGCATTCCGCTGGTCGAACCCGAGATTGCGCGGACCATTGGCGTGACCCGCCGCCGCGGCCGGCCACTGACCCCTGCGGCGCAGGCGTTTCATGACCTGCTGGTGGCGTCCTATGCCGGCGATGCGCGGCGGAAAGGCCGTGGCAAGGTGAACAACGGTCGATGACGCAATGTGCTCACCGGCGCCATGTCCCGATTGCCCGGCAGGTCCAGGTCGAGCACGTTGGCGCACGTCGAAGGCTTGAGCAGCACGGGGAGGTAGACCAGGCCGAAGCTGATGGCGCCCTTCCGGATAACGCGCGGCACGGGGCTTTTCTCACGCCCGTTGTGGCGGAGGCGGGGGCATGTCGCCCGGCGGGGGATCGCTGATCGGTTCCGGCGCGCCCGGCGGCGGCTCGGGCGGCGGGGACTCCGGCTTCGGCGGGATGATGTCGGGTTCGGGTGTGATGTGCATGGGTAGGCGGGTCCGGAAGTGCGTATCCGTTTCGGGTTCAGGTGCCGGGTTCAGGCGTCGAGTTCATCCAGCAGGCGCGTCAGCGCGTCCAGGTCGGCCGGCTTGACCAGATGCAGGTCGAAGCCGGCCGCCTGGGTGCGCCGCCGGTCGTCGGGCTGGCCGAATCCGGTCAGGGCCACCAGCCGCGCGTGGCGTAGCTCGGGAATTTCGCGCAGCCGGCGCGCGGTTTCAAAGCCGTCCATGGCGGGCATGCCCAGATCCAGCAGGACCACATCCGGCCGAACGCTCGCCGCGCGCGCCACGGCACTCTGTCCGTCCGGCGCGGTGACGACCTTGTGGCCCAGCGTCTCCAGCGTCATGGTCATGGCTTCCAGCGCATCGACGTTATCGTCGACCAGCATGATCGTGTGAGGCGTGCCGGCCTGCGGCCGCGCCTTGCTGGTGGGCGGATGCCAGTTCTGCCAGGGTTCCACCGGCAGTTCCACGATGAAGGTGCTGCCCAGGTTGCGGCCCGGGCTCTCGGCGCTGACGCGGCCGCCATGCAGCCCGACCAGTTTCTGGACGAGGGTCAGGCCAATGCCCGCGCCTTCGCGCGCGGAGGCGTTGTCGGGGTCCGTGACCGCATCGGCCGGAGGGGCCGGCGCGGCATCGCGGTCGTCATGTTCCGCCCCGGCATACTGACTGGCGCCCGGCTGCGTGGCCGGATCGCTGCCAATGTCGGGCGGCGCCAGCGGATCGAAAAGCTGCCGGCGCAATGCCGGTGACAAGCCCGTGCCGTTGTCGCTGACCCGGACGATGACCTTGCCGTCGCTGGCCGTGGCCTCGACCGCCAGCGTTCCGCCTTCGGGGGTGTACTTGGCCGCGTTGTGCAGCAGGTTCGCAAAGATCTGGGTCAGCCGGATCATGTCGCCGCGAATCGGCAACGGTTGTTCGGGCAGCGACAGCCGCAGCGTGTGATGGCGTGCTTCCAGCAATGGCCGCACGGTTTCCACGGCCGTGTTGAGCGCGCCGCGCAATTCCACGAGGTCCCGTCGCAGCGTGATCTTTCCCTGGTTGAAGCGCGATACGTCCAGCAAATCATCCATCAGGCGCGTCATGTGATGAAGCTGCCGGCTGATGATGTCGCGCGCACGGAACATCTCCTCCCGCGTGGGGGAACACTGCTGCAGCAGGTCCACGGCGCTGCGCATCGGTGCCAGCGGGTTGCGCAGCTCGTGAGCGAGCATCGCCAGGAACTCGTCCTTGCGCTGTCCCTCGTTTTGCAGCGTGCGCTCCGCGCGGTTGTGGTGCGTCACGTCCTGGCAGATGCCGGCTACGCGCAGGCATCGCCCGTCCGCGCCGCGCACGGGGAAGGCGCGCATGTGGACTTCGCGGATCTCGCCGTTGGGCCGCTCGATCTGGAATGCCGTATCGAGCTTGCCGTCGCGCAGCATGCTCTGCCATCCGGCGCTCATGCGCGCGCGCTCTTCCGGCAGCACCCAGTCCAGCCAGCGCAGCGGGTCTTGCAGTACCCCTTCCACGGCCCGGCCCCAGAGCGACGCGAACGACGGGCTGACGAACAGGAAGCGATGGGTGGCCGGGTCCAGGATCCAGACGACGTCGGCCAGCGCCTCAGCCAACTGGCGGAACAGGTCTTCATTCTCGTGCAAGGCCTGCGAGGTCCGGCGATTGGCGTCCTCCGCACCGCGCATGCGCAACAGCGCGTTGATGCTCGACACCAGTTCCTCGGGCTCCGCCGGTTCCATCATGAAGGCGTCGGCGCCGCCGTTGAGCGCCTGCACGCGGCGGTGCGAATCCGCCACCCCCGGGGAGGTCAGCAGGACCAATGTGCCGGCGGTCTGTGGGTCCGCCTTGATCAGGCGGCAGACTTCCAGTCCGTCGATGTCCGGCAGCCGCATGCCCAGCAGCACCAGATCCGGCGCATGCTGCCGGATCAGCGACAACGCGGTCTGGCCGTTCGACGCCTCCAGGACCGAGAAACTGGCGCGCTGCAGGATCCGGCCCTTGACGTAGCGCGGACCCTCGCGATCCTCCACATTGAGGATGAGCGGGCGCCGGGATGAAGGATTGGCGGACGAGGCGTTCATGGCTGGCAGGCGGCATCGGCGGCCGCGATAGGGATGGCGTGGGACACGGCGCAACCGGCGGCGCAATCGGCGACGTAATTGGCGACGTAATTGGCGGCGATGGGGTCGCGATGCGTCACCTGGCGCATCGACAGGCACCGGGTGCGTGGCGAAATCGCCGCGTGGCGAGCTCTTTCGACGCGTTGCGTTGTAGAAATTACCTGCATATCGCCCGTCTCCTGTGTAGTTATGACACGGAAAACCCCGCTCGACGTGGGCGGGTCAGCGCCTCGGCCTGCCGCCTGGCTTCCGCGGCTTTTCGTGACCAGAGCAGTGGCAAGAAGCGTGCCGCACGCGGCAGTGGCGCTGACAGACGGACGCCGACATCGCGCCGGCCCGTCGGCGGCTTGCGGTCACCACGTCCCCGATAGCAGTTTGTTCGTGCGTGTCAGCGTCTGGTGGACCGAGTCGTGAGCGGCGCACGGATCGCGCCGCGCCACTTCCGCGCGCCGTGCTTCCACATCGGCGACGGTCCAGTGGGCGGCCGATGTCAGGCCGGCCAGTTCGTCCCACGCCACCGGCATGGACACGCCCAGCCCGGCGCGGGCGCGTGCGGAGAGCGCCGCCGCCGTGGTAGCGCCGACACCATTGCGCAGGTAATCGATGAAAATCTTGCCAGCCCGGTTGCGCGGGGCGCTCCGGGCTTTTCGTTTTACCCTTTACCTCGACTTACTCATGAGAAAGCTGAAGCACGTTGGCACCGATCAACGGATCGATCGCGCGCTCAAGGTGCTGACCGTGCACGGCGATGGTCACTTCGAGCGATCCGGTGCCCACTTCCATCGCCAGGATATGCCCACCGTAGGTATCGAACTTGCCATCGCCCGCCACGCCATGAATATGCACCGATGGCTTGCCTTCCTTCCACGCCAGGCTGCCGACCACGCTGGCCATTTCCACATCCCGATAGGTCTTGGGATTGAACTGCTGCTTCCCGGCATCCCAGAAGCCGAACGTCACGTTGGCGAAGCCGATGGCGGACAGGCTCGCGCTCGGTATCTTCTCGCATTCGGCGAAGGCGGCGAGCCGGTCCAGGACGTTGTCTCCCATGCGTAGCACCAGCAGGTAGCCCGTGGGCGTCTTGATATAGCGTCTGACGTCCGGATAGTTCTTGTTCTCGGGCTGGACGCGCAGCATGCCGTTGCAGCTGCCCGGCGTCGATGACTGCGCCTGTGCTGGCTGAACGGTGGCCATGGCTGCGGTGGCGAGCGTGGCTGCCGCCAGCAGTTGCGCCAGTCGGCTCGTTTTCTGTGCAAGGGCAGGGGTGGTGGTCATGTCGATCTCCTCGTTTCGGTGGTTTTTGAGAGTGATGGGGACTTCAATGCAGCCATGCGGCGGGTACCAGGATCAACTGCGGAAACAGCACGAACAGGAACATCAGCGCGGTCAGGCTCAGCAGGAATGGCCATACGCCGCCGATCACACTGTCGAGGCTGCAGTGCGAGGTGCCAGCCACGACGTTGAGCACGGTGCCGACTGGTGGTGTCAGTAGTCCGATGGCGTTGTTGAGAACGAACATCACGCCGAAATAGACGGGATCGATGCCCGCCTTGGTGATCACAGGCATCAGGATCGGCGTCATGATGAGCACCGTCGGCATCAGGTCCAGCGCCGTGCCGACCACGATCACCAGCACCATGATGATGAACATCAGCAGGATCTTGTTGCCGATGAACGGTTCCAGCAGCGCGGTCACCTGGGCGGGGATATCGGCGATCGTGATGAGCCACGCGGAAACCAGCGCGCACGCCACCAGGAACAGCACCGTGCTCGATGTCTTGGCGGCCGTGACAATCAGTTCCGGCACCTTGCGGAACTGGAGTTCGCCGTAGACCAGGCGCCCCACTGCCATCGCATACACCACGGCCACCACGGCGGCCTCGGTGGGCGTGAAGGCACCGATCTTCATGCCGCCGATGATGACAACCGGCAGGACCAGCGCCCAGATGCCTTCGCGCAGCGCGCGCAGCAGGCGTCCGGCCGAGAACGGTTGCACGGGGGCCAGGTCTTCCTTGCGGGCGCAGAAGTACCACGTGGCGGCCAGCGTCAGGGCCATCATTGCCCCGGGAGCGATGCCCGCCAGGAACAGCTTGGTGATGGAAATCTGCGCCACCACGCCAAACACCACGATGGCGATCGACGGCGGAATCACGGGCGCGATGATGCCGCCTGCGGCGATCAGGCCGGCCGCGCGCGGCACGTTGTACCCGGCATTGCGCATCATCGGAATCAGCAGGGCGGCCACGGCGGCCGTATCGGCCACCGCCGACCCGGAGATGCTCGCCACCACGGTAGCCGCGATGATCGCGACGTAGCCAAGGCCGCCGCGCACATGGCCCACCGCGGCATCGGCCACGCGAACGATGCGGCGGGACAGGCCGCCGGCATTCATCAGCTCTCCCGCCAGCATGAAGAACGGCACGGCCATCAGCGGATAGTTGTTGACGCCCTCGAGCATCGTCTGGGCCAGGATCTGCGTGTCGAAGTTGCCCAGGTGCAGCATCAAGGCGACGCCAGAGGCCAGCAATGCAAAAGCGATCGGCATCCCCAGCGCCATGGCGCCCAGCAGCGAGCCGACAAAGACAAAGATGGTCATGATGCGTACTCCGTCCCGTTATTCACCGCTCGCGCCCGACTGCGGCACGAGCTCGCCCAGTGCCATGCGGCCGCTGACGAGCCGCCAGAGCGACCACGCCAGCATCGCCGCCATGCCCCCGCTGCAGACCAGCAGGCATGCATAGACAAGGCCGAGCGGGACGCCGGTGACAGGTGCGCGGTCGTCCATGCCGATCTCCACGATCTGCCAGGCGCCATGGGTCAGCAGCACGCAGCAAGCCAGTGCCCCGGTATCGGCCATCAGACGGCACAGTCGCTGGCCGCCGGCGCCAAGGCGCGCCACGACGGTAGTCATCCCGAGGTGCGCGCGGTCAGCCATGACCAGCAGCGCGCCAACGAGCGTGAGCCACATGAACAGGAAGCGCGAGGCTTCCTCCGAGAAGGCAATGCCGGTGTTGAACACATAGCGCAGCACCACGTTGCCAAAGACGAGCCCAATCATGGCGACCATCATGGCGACCATGGCGCCATGGGCAATACGAAGCGTGAAGCGATTCATGATGCGTGGGCTCCTGTCGAGGCGGTCGAAGCGTGGCCATCGCGTCCGAGATGCGCCGGCGCGTCGCCGAGCGCGATGCGATAGAACATCAGGGCGTTGTCGCGCCAGATGGCGCGCGCCTGCCCGGCGTCGAGGCCTTCCATGGCCTGCGCCATGGTGTCGACCAGCTCGCCGACGTTGGTGCGCAGTCCCGATACGGGCAGGTTGCTGGCGAACATGCAGCGTTCCGCCCCGAAGATATCGATGGCAAGGCGGATGACCCGTACGTTGTCGGCGCGGTTCCATGCCGCGTGAGGCAGTCCGAATTCGGACAGCTTCACGTGAACGCCGGGCAGGCTGGCCAATGCACGCATGCCCTGCTGCCATTTGGACAGGCCGGCCTCGGAGCGGTCCCACGGCAGTCCGGCATGCTCGACAGCGACCCTGAGGCCTGGCACGGTGGCGATGAGATCGGCGGCTTCTTCGAGGTGCCAGTAGGGCACGCGCAGATCCCACGACAGTCCGTTCGCGGCCAGTGCGTGAAGCCCGGCCCGCCAGCGCGGATCCTGCAGCGTGCCGGGCTCGCGCCGCACATCCTGCATGGCATCTGCCGCGATGCGCGGCTTGCATCGCACGCCACGCACCAGCGGATAGCGCAACTGCGCGTGCAGATGGTCGGCCCGGTCATCGTGCAGCAGATCGACGTAGGCCACGACAGCGTTGGGAAACCCGTGACGCGCGTGTTGTTCGTGCAGCCAGGCCGTTTCGGCCAGCGATTCCGCGCGATCACGCTCGGCTTCCACGTGGATGGTGCCGTCCACGCGAATCCCTTGCCAGCGCGCCAGGTAATCGTCCGCGGCGAAATCGCGGCGCAGCGTGGCGTAGTCGCCAAGGAAGAACGCGCGCGGGTCATAGCGATCCTGCAGCCACGGGTAGTGATGGCCGGCGTCGAGCCGCCAGATGTGATGATGGGCATCGACGATGGCGTCGGGAAGATGGGTCATGGTGCCAGTCCTTTCTTCTGTGCCGCGCATCAGCGCTGGGTCTCGATCGCGCGGAGGATCGCGCCGCCGGCGTCGCCGTTCTTCTGGACAAAGAGCTGGCGCGTTTCCTCGCGCACCACCTTGCGGATACTGTCGTTGTCGGGATGCTCGTTGACCTGTACCCCCTTCGCGCGCAACTGGGCAATCGCCGCGCGTTCGTTGTCGGCGTTGAGCTTGCGCTGGTAGGTGGCTGCGGCGGCGGCCTCCTCGAGCAGGATCTTCTGGTACTCGGGCTTGAGCGAATCAAACTTCGCCTTGTTCATCAACACCACCAGCGCCGTATAGGCGTGGCGCGTCAGCGAGACGTACTTTTGCACCTCGTAGAGCTTTGCCGAGACCATCAACGTCGGCGGATTCTCCTGGCCATCGACGGCACCTGATTCGAGCGCACCAAACACCTCGGCGAATGGCATCGGCTGGGGGCTGGCGCCCAGCAGCTGGAATGCCTTGATATGGGAGGGGTTTGGCGTGGTGCGGATCTTCAGGCCGCGAATGTCCTCGGCGCGCTGGATCGGGCGCTTGTTATTGCCCAGGCTGCGGAAGCCGATTTCCCAGAAGGCGAGGCCCTTGATGCGATGCGCGCCCAGTTCGTCGAGCAAGGAACGGCCGACGGCACCGTCCAGCACGCGATAGGCGCCCGGTCCGTCCTCGAACTGATAGGGCAGGTCCAGCACATTGAGCCGGGGCGCGAGCCCGGTGACGAAGGGGTTGCCGGTGGCGCCGATATCGATGGTGCCGCTGCGCACGCCGGTCACGAGCGACGTGTCGTTGCCGAGCTGGCTGTTCGCGAACACCTGGATCTCGACGCCGCCGCCGGTGCGTGCCTTGACCTTCTCGCTGAACGACAACGCGGCAAGGTGCTGGGAATCGGATTCGGGCACGGTATGCGCGAACCGCAGTTTGACGGTTTGTGCGCCGGCTGCGCTGGCGATCGACAAAAGCGCGGCCAGCACGATATGCGAGATAGCGTGTTTCATGGTGGTTGTCTCCTGGGGTGATGAATGGCGCCGCCACATCGGTTGGATGCATGTGGTGGTGGCGGTCGCCGTGAGGGCCGTCAGAGCGATTCGTTCAGCATCGCCATGTAGTCGCTTTCGCTGGCAATCCGCGGGTTGGTCTTGTGGCAGTGATCGGCCAACGCATAGGCAATCACGCGCGGGAACAACGCGGGGTCGACGCCCATCTGCGCAAGGCCGGAAGGCAGGCTGAGCCGGCGGTTTTTCTCGGCGATGGCGGCATCGATCTCATCGGCGCCGCCGATACCCATCGCCTGCGCCATTCGTGCGAGCCGGTCTTCCTCGCGCACCGATGGCGCCTGCGCGTTGAAGCGGATGACGGCGGGCAGCAGCACCGCGTTGAGCGTGCCATGGTGGAGGTTCGGCATCAGGCCACCCAGTGCATGGCTGAGGCTGTGCACGCATCCGAGCCCTTTCTGGAAGGCCAGGGCGCCCTGCATGGATGCGCTCATCATCGCGAGCCGTGCGGCGCGGTTCTGCGGCTCGCGTTGGGCCAGTTCGATATGCTGCCAGCCGCGGCGCAGGCCATCGAGCGCGATGCCATCGGCCGGCGGGTTGAAGGCTGGCGCCATGAAGGTTTCCATGCAATGCGCGATGGCGTCCATGCCCGTCGCCGCCGTCAAGCCGGGTGGCAGGCCCAGCGTCAGCTCGGGATCGCAGATCGCCACGCGCGGCACGATATGCGGAGACAGCACGCCGACCTTGCGGCCATCGTCGAGAATCAGCACGGCGCCGCGGCCAACTTCGCTGCCGGTGCCGGCCGTGGTGGGAATGGCAATGACGGGCGCCGTGGCGGCGGTAATGCGAGCCACGCCGCCTTCCACGGCCGCGAACTGGCGCAGCGGGCCCTCGTGCGTCGCGCAGATGGCCACGCCCTTGGCGAGGTCGATCGGCGAGCCGCCGCCGATGGCGATGATCCCGTCGCAGCGGTAGTCGCGATACAGCACCACGGCCTCGCGCATGGCCCGTTCGGTCGGGTTGGACGGCGTGCCGTCGTAGATCACCGCTTCCATGCCTGGCGGCAACTGCTCCAGCACACGTTGGGCGATGCCGGCTGCCTTGACGCCCGCATCGGTGACCACCAGCGGCCGCGTGATGCCGATGCGCTCGCACTCCTGCGGCAGCAGCTTGACGGCGCCGAAATCGATCTGGATCTGGGTGATGTACTGAATCAGCGGCATGGCGTCTCCTGATGGATGCGCGCCCCATGGTGCGGTGCGGCAATCCCTGTTTTCGAATTGGGGCTGGAATGGTGTCGAAGTCTAGGAACAAGGCTGCGGGGCGACAACGTGGATTTACTTGAAGCGCCTCCAAGAAAAACTCACAAGACGAGCGGCCTAGATTTTCTTGAAAGCCGCTCGAGTTTTTCTCGTTTTGCCGCGCGCGGCGCCGCCCCTAGACTGCAAGACAGCACGCCAGGCCATGGCTTGCCGGACACCATCACACCAACGAGAAACCATGAGACAGCCGATCCTGATCGAACGCGATGGCCAGATCGCCACCGTCACGCTCAATAACCCCGAAAAGCTCAACGCCCTGGATCTGTCGATGTGGCGGGGCCTGACCGATGCCATGGTCACGCTGTCCGCCGACGACACCGTGCGCTGCGTCGTCCTGCGCGGCGCGGGGGACAAGGCGTTTGCCGCGGGCGCCGATATCGAGGAATTCCGCACGCAGCGCTTCACGTCGGCACAGGCGCGCGAGTACGGCGGGATCACGCACGCCACGATGCGCGCCATCGCCGAATGCCGGCACCCGACCGTCGCGCTGATCCAGGGCGCATGCGTGGGCGGAGGCCTGGAGATCGCGTCGATGTGCGACCTGCGGATCTGCGGCCAGTCGAGCCGCTTCGGCGTACCCGTCAACCGGCTCGGGCTGGTCATGTCGTATGGCGAACTGGGCGGGCTGATGGCACTGGCCGGCCCGGCGGCCGCACTCGAGATCGTTCTGGAGGGGCGTGTGTTCGGCGCCGCCGAGGCGCGCGAGATGCGACTCGTGAACCGTGTCGTCGCCGATGCGGATGTGCCCGAGGAAGCCTTCGCGACTGCACGACGCATTGCCCAGGGTGCACCGCTGGTGGCACGCTGGCACAAGCAGTTCGTACGCCGGCTGCAGGACCCGGCGCCGCTGCGCGCCGCAGAGGAGGACGAAGCCTACGCATGCTTCGACACCGAGGATTTCCGCATCGGCTTTGACGCCTTCGTGTCGAAGTCGCGCCCGCAGTTTCGTGGGCGCTAGACGTTTTCTTGCCGCTCATTTGCCGCGCGCATCCGCGTGCTACGTATTTCCCTCCGCAAGGTGTATCTCATGAATTTGCCGTTGTCGAAAATCAAGGTCCTGGACGTCAGCCAGATCATGGCTGGCCCCTTCTGCTGCATGCTGCTTGGCGACATGGGCGCCGACGTCATCAAGGTGGAAACACCGGGCGTGGGCGACCAGACCCGCAAGGCCATGGGCTTCCGGCTCAAAGGCGATGACAGTGGAGGCTTTCTGGCGCTGAACCGCAACAAGCGCAGCGTCGAGATCGATCTCAAGAACCCCGCCGGCCTGGAGGCGTTCCACGAACTGGTGCGCGGCGCCGATGTGCTGGTCGAGAACAATCGGCCCGGCGTGGCGGCGCGGCTCAAGATCGACTACGCCACGCTGAGCGCGATCAATCCACGGCTGGTCTACGCAAGTATTTCGGGATTCGGGCAGACCGGACCGTGGTCCGCCCGCCCGGGACTCGACCTGATCGCGCAGGCGATGTCGGGGGTCATGAGCGTGATGGGGCATCCCGATGCGCCGCCCGTGAAGGCCAGCGTGCCGATCGCCGACCTTGGCGCGGGCCTTTTCACCGCATATGGAGTCCTCAGTGCGCTGATGGGCCGCGAGCATACCGGCAAGGGGCAATACGTCGACGCGTCGCTGTTCGAAACGGCCCTGGGGTTGTCTGTCTGGGAATCCGCCGAATACTGGGGCACCGGGCAGGTGCCGGTGCCGATCGGTAGCGCGAACCGGATGAGCGCACCGTACCAGGCCGTGCGTGCCGCCGACCGCCATTTCGTGATCGGCGCCGCGAATCCGAAGTTGTGGAAGGCCCTGTGCGATGTGATCGGGCGTCCCGAACTGGTCGACGATCCGCGTTTTGTCGACAACGCAGCGCGGATCCGGCACCGCGACAGCCTGATCCGCGAGATCGAAACCGAGTTTGCGCGCCGCCCCGCCAGCGAGTGGGTGGACGCGCTGCTGGCGGCAGGCGTGCCGGCCGCGCCGATTGCCACGTACGATGAGGCGCTGGCGAGCGAACAGGCGGTGGCGCGTAACATGGTGCTCGAGATCGACCACCCTGTGGAGGGCGCAACCAAGGCGTTGGGCTTCCCGGTGAAACTGTGGGGCACGCCGCAACAGGTGCGCTATCCGGCGCCGCTGCTTGGGCAGCATACCGACGAGGTACTGTCGGAGTTCGGCCTCGATGCCGCCGCCGTGGCGCGACTGCGCGCCCAGGGCGCATTCGGCGGGCAGGACGCGGCGCAGCCACCGGTGCGCAAGACAGCTTGACCCCCGAGCGGGCGAAAGACCCGCCAGAACGAACATGACCATCAGGAGACAGGGATGACCCCCTTACATGCTTCACGCCGGCACCTCGTGCTCGGTGCTCTCGCGCTCGCCGCATTTGGCTTCAGTCTGCCCGCGACGGCGGAGAGCTATCCAACCCGCCGCATTGAACTGATCGTGCCGTGGCAGGCCGGTGGCGGTGCCGATGTGGTGGCCCGCGCGCTGGCCGCCGCCGCGGCCAAGCACCTGCCGCAGCCGATTGTCGTCATCAACAAGCCCGGTGCCACGGGCGCGGTTGGCCTCGGCGAAGTGGTCAATGCCAGGCCGGACGGATACAAGCTCGTGCTGTCGTCCAGCGAGCTGACGTTCCTGAACCACCTGGGGCTGGCCAAGTTTACGTACCAGGATCTGGTGCCGATCGCCCGGCTCAATGCCGATCCGGCGGCGGTGGTGGTGCGCGCCGATGCGCCGTGGGCCACGCTGGAGCAATTCCTGGCCGATGCCCGCAAGCCCGGTGCCAATATCCGGGTAGGTACCGCCGGGCAGGGCTCGGCGTGGCACATGGCCTCGGCGGCGCTGGCGGAGAAGACCGGCGCGCGGTTCAACGACATTCCGTATGCCGGCGGCGCCCCGGCCACGCTGGCGCTGCTCGGCGGCCATATCGACGCGGTCACGGTGAGCACGGCTGAAGTGGCCGCCCATGTGGAAGCTGGCAAGCTCAAGGTGCTTGCGGTGATGGCAGACCGCCGGGTGGCCGGTTTCGAGAACGTGCCCACGCTCAAGGAGCGCAATATCGATCTGTCGATGGGTATCTGGCGCGGCATTTCGGCGCCGAAGGGGACGCCGCCCGAGGTATTGGCCGTGCTGAAGGCGGCTATCGCGAAGTCCGTCCAGGAGCCCATCATGCGCCAGACGCTCGAGAAGCTCCACTTCAGCACCGATACCTATGCCGACGACGTTACCCTGCAGGCCGAGATGGCCAGGGAGTCGGTCCAGTTCCGGCCGCTCGCACAGCGTATCGCCGCCCAGCAGAGCGCACGATGACCGCACCGTTTGTCTTCGATACGCCGTTCATCGATGCCCACCAGCATTTCTGGGATCTGGATCGTCATCGCTATCCCTGGTTGCAGGAGGAAACGGTGCCCAATTTCCGGTACGGCGACTACAGCGCACTGCGGCGCAATTATCTGCCGGCCGACTATGCACGCGACACGGCGGGATTCGCGCCCGTGAAGACCGTGCATGTCGAGGCGGAATGGGCGCGCGAGAGCCCGGTCGGGGAGACGGCCTGGCTCGACGCGCTGTCCGGCGCCCACGGCCGGCCCACGGCGATCGTCGGGCATGCCCAGCTCGACCGCGGGGACGTCGACGAGGTGCTGGCCGGCCATGCCGCCTGTGCCAGGATGCGCGGCATCCGCAACAAGCCGGCCACGGCGGCGCGCCGCGAGGATGCGCGCCGTGGGCAGCCGGGTTCGATGGACGATATGCGGTGGCGGCGCGGCTACGGGCTGCTGGGTCGCCACGGCATGTCCTTCGACCTGCAGGCGCCGTGGTGGCATCTGGACCAGGCGGCGGACCTTGCGCGCGATTTTCCGCAGACCCAGCTGGTGCTGAACCATACGGGCCTGCCGGCGGACCGCAGCGAGGCGGGGCTCGACGGCTGGCGCCGCGCCATGGAACACCTGGCGCGCGAACCCAACGTCGCGGTGAAGATCTCGGGGCTCGGGCTGCCCGGGCGGCCCTGGACGCAGGAGGACAACGTGCCCGTCATCCGCGACACCATCGCGATCTTCGGCGCGGACCGCTGCATGTTCGCCAGCAACTACCCGGTGGACAGTCTCGTGGCGCCCTACGCAACGATCCTGGCCGGCTTCGTCGCGGCCATCTCGAACCTTCCACAAGCGCAGCAGCGCGCGCTGTTGCACGACAATGCCGCGCGCATCTACCGGCTGCACGACTGACCGAATCAGGAACGGATATGGAAAATGACATCAAGGTGGGTGCGACGTGCACCCGCACGCTGGTGGTCGATCGTGCGCGCACGATCGACTTTCTGGGCGAGGACCTGCGCATCTATGCGACACCGGAACTGGTGCGCGACATCGAGCAGGTTTGCCTCGACTTCCTGCAGGATCACGTGACGCCGGGGCAGAGCTCGGTGGGGACGGAGGTGTCGGTCGAGCATGCAGGCGCGACGCCGCTCGGTGGCGAAGTGAGGATCGAAGCCGAGGTGACGGCCGCCGATGGCCGCAGCGTGACGTTCCGCGTGGCCGCGCGCGACGCGGTCGAGACCGTGTGCACCGGCATTCATCGCCGCTTCGTCGTCGATGTCGAGCGGCTCAAGTCGCGCGTGCGCAAGAAGGTGGAGGCGGCTGCGACTACCGCGGCGTCCCCGGCACTTCGCTGACGGACGCGGCGGGCTGGCGCAGCGCCGCGGTTTCGCCGCAGATCCAGTCGACGAAGCTGCGGATCCGCGGATCGTCGAGCCGCTCCTGCGGAAAGACGATGAAATACGAGAACTCGACAGGCAGCCGGATCGATTCGAACAGCCTGACGAGGCGGCCTTCCGCGAGGTCCTGCTCGATCCAGTTCTTCTTGATCAGCGCCACGCCCAGCCCGCTGATGGCGGCGTTGATGACCAGGTGGCTGGGCCAGAACGACGGGCCCCGACTGGCATCGACGTCGGTGACGCCCGCATGTTCGAGCCACATCGCCCAGTCGGGATTGCTGACGTCGGTATAGGTGCTGTCGTCGTGCAGCAGCGTGTGGTGCTTCAGGTCGGAAGGCTGGTTCAGCGGGGCGGGGCCCTGCAGCAGCGCGGGGCTGCACACGGGGATCACCTCCACGGGCAGGCACAGGCGCGAATAGAGGCCGGGATAGTCACCACGGCCGTAGCGGATGGCCAGGTCGAAATCGTCGCGCTCGAAGTCGATGCGATGGTTCGACGTGGACACCTTGAGGTCGATCTCCGGGTGAGCCTGCATGAAGCGATCCATGCGCGGAATCAGCCATTTGACCGCGAAGGTGGGCGGCATGTTGACCTTCAGCGCGGGCCGGTCCTTGCTATGGAGGCGGTGCGTCGCATCGGCCAGTTGCTTGAAGGCCAGTTGAACGGCCGGCAGGTATGCCGTGCCGGCCGGCGTCAGCACCAGTGCCTTGGCGTCGCGGATGAAGAGCTGCACGCCGAGGTTTTCTTCGAGCGTCTTGACCTGGTGGCTGACTGCCGAGGGCGTGACGAACAGTTCCTCGGCGGCTCTGGTGAAGCTGAGGTGCCGCGCGGCTACCTCGAAGGCCCGAAGCGGATTCAGGGGAGGGATCGATCTGGACATGGTCTCGCGTTCGTGCCGGGTACCAACACACCTGCGTCACTCGCCAGCCGTCACCCGGGGACTTGTCGTGCCATCCGGCCGGGCTGGACGAGACAACATAGCATCCGCGGCGGGGCAGGAACATAGGTGCCTTCCCGTGTCGCCCGCGCGCCGGCGCTGGAAGGCCGGCGCGGCGTGTGCCGGGACGGGCACCAGTCCCCCCCGGCGGCGCACCCGGCCAGCCCTGGCGAGATGGCCAGCCTAGTGGGTTTGGTGGGCCTGGTGGGCCTGGGCGGCTTGTTCGCGCGGGCGGTAGTCGATCAGGCTGGAGAACACCGCGATACCAACGGCCATGGCCACGAAGAACAGCAGCGCCAGGAAGTAGGATCCGGTCCACTGCACGATCACGCCGATCAGCACCGGCACCACCACGCCCGCCATGTTCCCGCAGAAGTTCATGGTCCCGGCCAGCACCCCGGTGCGGTCCGGGCCGCCGATCACGGCTGGCAGGCTCCAGTACATGCCACAGAAGCGGATGAAGAACAGCGCCACGCAGAGCAGGGCGACCACCGCCGTGGAGTTGGAGATATACGCGGCGGCCAGGATGCAACCGGCGGCCACCAGCGACGAGCCGCTGAACATCGTACGCATCACCAGGTTTGGCGAAGCTCCGGACGCCTTCCATTTGTCGCCCAGATAGCCGCCGATCAGTTCGCCGACAAAACCGGACATGAAGATCAGGAACGTCGCGCCGCCCATCGCCGCGATATTGAAGCCGTGGGCCTTGTGCAGGTAGCTCGGCATCCAGGTCAGCAGGCCGTAGAAGACCGCGAGGATGCAACTGTAGCCGGCGAACATCGCCAGCACCGAACGGTCGCGGATCAGTTCGCGGAACGGCACCGTGGCGCCGGCCGTGGCGATGACCGGGGCATTGCCGCGCGTGATGTGTTCGAGTTCCGCCGCGTTGACGTCAGGGTGCTCGGACGGATGGTTGCGGATATAGCGCCAGGCCAGCAACCCCGCCAGCATGGTGCCCACGCCCGCGATCACGAACGCGATGCGCCAGGAACCCAGCCACGAGATCAGTCCGGCGATGAGGATGGCGCCGAATGCGCTGCCCAGCGGCGCGCCGCCATCCACGAGCACGGCACCGCGGCCGCGTTCATGCGGTGTCAGCCATGAGCCGATCAGCTTGGCGCCCGACGGCATGATGGGCGACTCGGAGACGCCCAGGCCCATGCGTGTCAGCAGCAGCACGATCCAGTTGTGCGAGGCGGCGGCCAGCGCCTGGAACGCCCCCCACGCAATCGTGGCCGTGGCGATGATGCCGCGCGTGTGATAGCGATCGAGCAGCATGCCGGCCGGAATCTGCATCAGCGCGTACGACCAGAAGAATGCGCTCAGCATCAGGCCCTCGATGGCCGGCGTCAGGTTGAACTCGGGCGCGATCAGCGGCAAGGCCACCGACAGCGATGCGCGATCGATGTAGTTGATCGCGGTCAGCAGCAGCATGATCAGGAAGATCCGCCAGCGCACGCTGGTGGGGCGTATCGCGGCCGCCGGTGAAAGGGCGTCGGGACTCACTGAAGGCGCGGCGGACGCCGGGGTGGCGGAAGGATGCAGAGATGGCATGGTTGTCTCGTCGTTGTGGTTGTCGGGGCGAGCAAATAGCCCCCGGCACTGTATGAGCGCCGTCCCGCATTGCCTAATGACGCGTTGTGATCGTGTGATAACCGCTGGTGAGAGGCGAACCCTCAGGTCCGCGCCGAATGCGGTCCGATGCGGCGCCGTTATCGGGCCATCACGCTTTTTCATTAGGCAGGGGGCAACGCGCTTTGTAACGTTCCGGCTGGAGACAACGTACCGAACCGGAATCCTCATGCATCCCTTCTCATACCATTTCCCCACCACGCTCAGGTTTGGCAACGGCCTGGCCGCACAGGCGGGTGAGCTGATCCGCCCTCATGTCGGCGGAAAGCTGCTTGTCGTCACGGACGAGGGCCTCATGCGCAGCCGCGTGCTGGATGACTTCTTCCAGTCCCTGCGCGATGCCGGCGTGGCCTACGAGACCTTTGACGGGGTCGCGCCGAATCCGGATACCTCGGTGCTGGAGCGAGCCGTGTCATTCCTGAAGGAACATGGCTGCACCGCCGTGGCGGGCGTTGGCGGCGGCAGCAGTATCGATACGGCCAAGGGCGTGGCCGCGATGGCGACGAATCCGGGATCGATCCTCGACTACGAGGGCTACGACCGTATCCCGAACGATCCGCTGCCGATCCTGGCGCTGCCGACCACCTCCGGCACGGGGAGTGAATGCACGGCATCGACGGTGTTTACCAACAAGGAAACGCTGTTCAAGACCGTCATCATCAGCCCGAAGCTGTTCCCGAAGCTGGCGATCCTCGATCCGGCGCTGACGCTGCGCCTGCCGCCCGCGATCACCGCAGCCACCGGCATGGACGCGCTGACCCATGCCATCGAGTCGTACGTGTCGAAGCAGGCCAACCCGATCAGTCAGGCGCTGGCGCTGCACGCGATCCGCATGATCGGGGGCAGCCTGCGCACGGCCTTCTATGTGGGCGCGGACCTGCAGGCGCGCGCGGACATGCTGATGGGGTCGTTCCTGGCGGGCGTGGCGTTCTCGCAGTCGAAGCTCGGCAACGTCCACGCGATCTCCCACACGATGGGCGGCGTGTTCGACATCGCGCACGGCATCGCCAACGCTGCGTTGCTGCCCTATGTGGTGGCCTTCAACGTGCCCGCATGCCCCGGGCGCTTCCGGGATATCGCCGAGGCACTGGGCAGCGATGTATCGGGCCTCACGGATCTGGCCGCGGCCGAACGGGTGGTCACGCTGATCCGCGACCTGAATCGCGCGCTCGGTATCCCGTCCAATATTCGCGAGCTTGGCGTGGATCTGGCGCATCTGCCGCAGATGGTGAAGGACTCCATGCGCAGCGGCAATGTCCTGGTCAACCCACGGCTGACCAATGCGGCCGACATCGAGCGCATCATCGTCGCCGCCCATCGCGGCAATCTCGAAGAGGTGGCTTGAGGTACCGCCCGGCAACCACCCCGCACCACCCGGGCGCGGCCGATGGCCCGTCCTCGCATCACACACACATCAGGAACACCATGTATTACGAAATGCGGACCTATACGGTCCAGATCGGCAAGATGAAGGAATACCTGCGCCATTTCGAGCAGGAGGGCTTGCCCGTGATTTCCCGCTACGCGAAGCTGGTCGGCTGGTGGTACACGGAGATCGGAGAGCTGAATCAGGTCGTGCACATCTGGGCTTACGAAAGCCTCGACGACCGGATCGCGCGGCGCAATGCCCTCTATGAGGATCGCGACTGGCTGGAGAAGTTCGTGCCGGTTGCCTTTCCGATGCTGGTCAGGATGGAGTCCAAGTTGCTGCGTCCCGCGGATTTCTCGCCGATTCGCTGAGTACCATCCACGCTGGCGGTCACGGGCGCGCGTCTTGCGTGCCGTCCTGCATGTCGTCCGGTGGCGGTTCTTCGCAATGTGCCTTCAGCGATTCGATCAGCAAGCGCGCACCGGGCGACAGGTGCGCGCCGGATCGGGTAATGACGCCATAGGGGTCGTCGAGCGCGCGCATCGGCACGGACAAGCGTGCCAGCATGCCGAATTGTTCGCCGAACTCCGCCACGGCGCGCGGCACCACCGCCACCAGATCCGGGGTTTCGTGCAGCATCGTCAGCGTGGCGAAGGCCGATGCCGTTTCCAGTGGGTAGCGCGGCACGTCGATGCCCGCGTCGCCGAGTTCGCGCTCCAGCGCGCGGCGCATCGGCGTGTTGACCGGATACGCCATCCACGGCAGGCCGGCCAGGTCGGCCAGCGTCAGCCCGGTGGTATTCGCCAGTGGGTGCGAGCGCGCGGCCACCACCGCGAGCGGCTCCATTTCCAGCGCCATGCAATCGTAGGCGCCGGGCCTGCGGCTCACCCCACACCGGCACAGGGCCAGGTCGATGCGGCCCTCGTCGAGCAGCGGCAGCAGCGCGGCACTCGTGTTTTCGATGATTTCCACGGACAGATGCGGTTGCTGCTTGCGCAATGCGGTCAATGCGCGCGTCAGCAGCGGAATCGCACCCATGATCACGCCCACCGCGAGATGACCGCCATGCCCGTGCGCGATCGCGGTGATCTCGGCATGAAGGTGTTCGAGGTCGCTGTAGATCAGGCGTGCGTAGCGGGTCACGCACTGGCCCAGTTCATTGGCGACGAGCCCTTTGGGCTGGCGCTCGAACAGCGACATGCCCAGGATGTCCTCGATTTCGCGCAGGGCCTTGGTGGCGCCGGGCTGCGAGATGGCAATCTCGTCCGCAGCCTTGTGCAGCGAGCCGTGATGGTCGAGCGCGATCAGCAGACGCAGTTGCTTCAGGCGCAGTCTTGACGCAATGGTGGCGAGCGAGGGAAGTGCCGTGGGGCGCATGGCGGAGCTTGCAAAAATCGACACTATAGCGCCTTCGACTGATCGCGGCACGGCGCACGGATAACCGCCGTTTATCGGGAAATCAGGCCTTTTCATTGGCGCGCGACGGCGCCGGCGCATAGAGTCGTCCGACACTCGCGGCCACGCCGCATCCATTTCCAGGAGACTCCCATGTCGATGCAACCTTCCGGTCAACAATATATTGGCGGCGCGCGGTGCGCGGCCGGTTCCACCGTGCTGCACAGTGTCGATGCACGCACGGGCGAGCGGCTGCCTTACGCGTTCCATGAGGCCACGGTCGACGAAGTCGACGCCGCGGCCCGCGCCGCCGCGGCCGCCTATCCTGCATTCCGCGCGCTGGCGCCCGAGCAGCGGGCCCGCTTCCTGGACGCCGCGGCGGATGGCATCGACGCACTCGGCGAGGATTTCATCGGGCTGGTCTGCCGCGAGACGGGGCTGCCCAGTGCGCGCATCGCGGGGGAGCGCGCACGTACCAGTCATCAGTTGCGGCTGTTCGCGGCAGTGCTGCGGCGCGGCGATTTTCTGGGCGCGCGCATCGATCTCGCGATGCCGCAACGGTCGCCGCTACCGCGTGCCGACCTGCGGCAGTACCGCATTGGCGTCGGTCCGGTAGCCGTGTTCGGCGCCAGCAACTTTCCGCTTGCATTCTCGACGGCCGGCGGCGACACCGCGTCTGCGCTCGCCGCCGGCTGTCCGGTGGTGTTCAAGGCCCACACGGGGCACATGGCGACGGCATCGGTCATCGCCGACGTCATGGTGCGTGCCGCGGAGGCCACGGGCATGCCGCGCGGAGTCTTCAACATGATCTTCGGCGACCGCGTCGGCGAGCATCTGGTCAGGCATGCCGAGATCCGCGCAGTGGGATTCACCGGCTCGCTGCGCGGCGGCCGAGCGCTCTGCGACATGGCCGCCGCACGGCCGCATCCGATTCCCGTCTTTGCCGAGATGAGCAGCGTCAATCCGGTGATCCTGATGCCGCACGCGCTGGCGCGCCGCAGGGCGGCGATCGCGGCGGAGCTTGCCGCATCGGTGACGTTGGGTGCCGGCCAGTTTTGCACGAATCCGGGTCTCATCCTCGGCATCCGCTCGTCCGCGCTGGACGTATTTGTCGAGCACTTCAAGGCGAGCATCTCCGCCGCACCCGCGCAGACGATGCTCAATGCCGCGGGCCTGCAACACTATGAGGCAGGCGTGCGGAGGTTTGCCGATACGCCCGGCATGGCCTTGCTGGCCGCCGCGCCGTCGCAACCCGGGCAGGCGTCCGCCGAACTGTGGCAAGCCGATGCGGCATTGCTGTTCCAGCCGGAGGGACGTTTGCAGCAGGAGGTGTTCGGGCCCTGCACCGTCCTGGTGGAACTTGATGACGCTGCCCAGCTTCAGCGTGCGATTGACGCCTTGCAGGGGCAACTCACGGCCACGCTGATCGCGGAGCCGGAGGACCTGGCCGATGCCGCGCCGCTGGTTGCAGCGCTTGAACACAAGGCGGGACGGCTGCTCGTCAACAGCTATCCGACCGGTGTCGAGGTGTGCGACGCGATGGTGCACGGTGGTCCCTATCCTGCGACGTCCGATGCACGTGGGACCTCGGTGGGAACGCTGGCGATCGATCGCTTTTTGCGGCCGGTCTGCTTCCAGAACCTGGATGACGCGTTGCTGCCGGCTGCACTCCAGAATGCCAATCCGCTTGGCATCGACCGGCTGGTGAACGGCGCGCGCACGCGCGGCCCGATCGTCGGCTAGGCGCGCTGCGCCCGCGCCATGGCGGCGGGCGGTGCCATTATTGACTCGGCGTCAAATATATTTCGCCGATATGCGGCTTAATCCGCAAGAGTGAACGAGGCAGACTCCAACCATTCCCAATGTTCCCAATTGGCCCCATACACAGGAGTTTTCCCATGAGCATCCCTTCATTTGGCGTTGGCACCTTCCGCCTGACCGGCCAGGCCGCCGTGGATTCGGTGCGTAACGCGCTGGAACTCGGCTATCGTGCGATCGATACCGCGCAGATCTATGGCAATGAGGCCGACGTCGGGCAGGGCATCGCGGAGGCCGGTGTGAAGCGCGACGGGCTGTTCGTGACCACCAAGATCTGGACCGAGCACTACGCCGCCGACAAGCTCGTTCCGAGCCTGCGCGACAGCCTGAACAAGCTGCGCACCGACTATGTCGACCTGACGCTGATTCACTGGCCGGCGCCGGGCAACGGCGTGGCACTGTCCGAAACCATGAAGGCGCTCGCCGAAGCCAGGGCGCTGGGCCTGACGCGGCAGATCGGCATCTCCAACTTCAATATCGAACTGACCCGGCAGGCGATCGAAGTGGTCGGCAAGGGTGAAATCGCCACCAACCAGATCGAGCTGAGCCCCTACCTGCAGAGCCGCAAGCTGACCGCGTTCCTGAAGGAACAGGGCATTGCCGTGACGTCGTATATGACGCTGGCCTACGGCAAGGTGCTGCAGGACCCGGTGCTGGCGCGGATTGCCGCCCGGCACGAGGCCACCGTGGCCCAGGTGGCGCTGGCGTGGGCGCTGCAACTCGGTTACGCGGTGATCCCGTCGTCGACGAAACGAGAGAACCTGGCGAGCAACCTGCTGGCGCGCGAACTGAGGCTTGATGCGGATGACATGGCGGCAATTGCCCGGCTGGAACGCAATGGCCGCGAGGTGAGCCCCGAGGGTCTGGCTCCGGATTGGGATTGAGAGGAAGCCACGATGTCCGTATCCACGATGTCCGAAGCACGCACGCCGCTGTTCGAGCCGTATGGGCTCGGCGGCCTCGAACTCCCCAACCGTATCGTCATGCCGCCGATGACGCGCTCGCGCGCGAGCCAGCCCGGTGACGTACCGAATGCGTTGATGGCCGAGTACTACGCGCAACGCGCCAGCGCCGGCCTGATCGTCAGTGAAGGCACCTGGATTTCGCCACTCGGCAAGGGCTATGCATGGACGCCCGGCATCCACACGCCGGAGCAGGTGGCAGGCTGGCGCCAGGTCACCAGTGCCGTGCACGCCGCTGGCGGGCGCATTTTTGCCCAGCTCTGGCACGTTGGGCGCCTGAGTCATATCAGCCTGCTCGACGGCCACGCACCGGTGTCGTCGTCGGCCATCCAGGCGCAAGGCGTCAACGTGTTCATCGCCGAACGCGATGGTACGCCCAGCTTCGTGCAGGCGTCCCAACCGCGCGCGCTCAGTGTCGAAGACATCCACGCGATCGTCGACGACTTCCGTCAGGCTGCACGCAATGCCATGGCGGCCGGCTTCGACGGTGTGGAACTGCACGCGGCCAACGGCTATCTGGTGAACCAGTTCATCGACTCCGAAGCCAATGACCGCACCGACGAATACGGCGGTGCGCTCGACAATCGCCTGCGCTTCCTGGGCGAGGTGGCGCAGGCGCTGGTCGAGGGGACGGGCAGCAAGGACCGCGTCGGTATCCGCCTGGCACCGCTGACGACACTCAATGGCTGCGTCGATGCCGACCCCGAGACGACCTATACCGCCGCGGCGAAGCGGCTCGGCGAGATCGGCGTGGGCTACATCCATATCGCCGAGGCCGACTGGGATGACGCCCCGCATATGCCCACCGCATTCAAGCAGCGGTTGCGCGAGGTCTATCGGGGCACGCTGATCTACGCCGGCAAGTACACGGTGGAGCGCGCAAACGCCGCGTTGCGCGAAGGCTGGGCCGACCTGATCGCCTTCGGGCGTCCGTTCGTGGCCAACCCGGACCTTCCAGAGCGCCTGCGCAAGGGCGCCGCCCTTAATCCACATGATCGGGACACGCTGTTCGGTGGCGGTGCGCCCGGTCTGACCGACTATCCGGCACTCGCCGCCAAGGCAGCCTGAGCGGAACGAAGGAAATCCACGATGAAAACACTGACAAGACTCGCCCCGGTGCGCGACAAGGCGTGGGCGTTCCAGTTCGTGCGCGGCCAGCCGCAGTACGTGGGCTCCACGCAAATCAACATCAACCCGGTGACCATCCGATGAGCAATCCAATGACTTCCGACCGACCGCCGTTCGCGGGCCGCGGCTTTCGCGTCGACTACGACGGCCTCTCGGCGCACAACCTCTACGCCGAGGATGGGCGATCGATCCGCTACGCCATTGTTTCAGGCCCCTACGCAGGCGCGAGCGGGGAGGCGCCCTGCGAATGGCGGCAAATTGCGGAGGGCGTCTACGCAATCTCGTGGCAGGAAGCCGATGGCGCGACCGTGGTGCACGTCGACGACTTCGCCAACGGCCGGTCCATGGCGTTCTTCACCGCCGCTGACCGGACGTTCTACCGGATGCAGGGACCCCTGACCGCACTGGCCGACATGAATGGCGCGTAAGGCGCCCCACACGGAAACCGTCTGGCGAGCGTATATGCTGTTTGCATGGCACATCACGACCTTGACCGGTACAGCGGAAAGCGTGATTTCCGCATCACCACGGAACCCTCCGCGACGGGGCGCGGGAAGCGTGGGAAATCGCACCAGCTTCGCTTCGTAGTTCAGAAGCACTGGGCCAGGCGACTGCACTACGACTTTCGACTCGAGCTTGACGGCGTATTGGTGAGTTGGGCTGTCCCCAAGGGGCCAAGCTTCGACCCGACAGAGAAGCGGATGGCGATCCACGTGGAAGACCATCCGCTCGACTATGCAAACTTCGAGGGCACGATCCCACCGAAGCAGTATGGCGCGGGTACCGTCATCGTCTGGGACCACGGGACATGGGAGCCCGTTGGCGATCCACATGCCGGCATGGAAGCCGGGAAGCTGGAGTTCCTGCTGCACGGCCAGAAGCTTGCGGGTCGTTGGGAACTCGTGCGCATCTCCAGGTCCGATGGCGCGCACGACCAATGGATCTTGTTCAAGAAGCGCGACCAATGGGCGCGATCGCTGGCCCAGTTCGATGTCATCAGCACCTTCCCTGACAGCGTCATAGCGCATCCGCTTGGCGCGCTCGAAGCGCCGAAAATCGTCGCGAATGGGGCTGCGGCCGCAGGAGCCTCTCTGGTCAATGCAAAGCGGTCAAAAACGCCGGCGCATCTTTCCCCACAACTCGCAGTGCCCACGACGTCTTTGCCGAGTGGAGGCAACTGGATCATCGAAGCAAAATTTGATGGATACAGAGTTCTGGCCAGAATCATCGATTCCAGGGTGACCTTGTTGACGCGTGGAGGCGAGGACTGGACGAACAAACTGAAAGGCGTCGAATCAGAGATCGAGAAGCTAGGTGTCTCCGAGGGGTGGATAGACGGCGAGATCGTTGTTCTGCGCGACGGCGTGCCAGACTTCAATGCCTTGCAGAATGCGATCAAGGGCGAGGGCAATAACGACATCGTCTACTTTGTCTTCGACATTCCCTACTGGGAAGGGAAGGACCTGAGGCGTACGCCGCTGAGCATGCGGCGTGCCCATCTGGCGCAACTGGTCGAAGGAAAAGCTGACCGGGTGCGTTTCAGCGAGAGCTTTGAAGCGCCGCCCGCGCAAGTTTTCAAGTCCGCATGCGAGCTTGGCCTGGAAGGCCTGGTGCTCAAGCGTGCCGATTCTGCTTATACATCGACGCGAAGTCCCGACTGGATAAAGGCCAAGTGCAAATTGAGACAGGAATTCGTTATCTGTGGCTTTGGCGATCGGGCAGGGTCACGAGCTGAGGTGGGTCGGCTTCTGCTTGGTGTCTACGATCAAGGCAAACTTCGATTTGCCGGTAGTGTTGGTACCGGCTGGACCGGCAAGACGGCTACCGAACTGCGGGAGAAGCTCGAAAAGCTGCAAGTCAGCAAGGCGGCTTTCGATGCGTCGGAAATGACGGGCACGCGCTGGGCGCAGGGCAATGCTGCTGCGACGCATTGGGTGAGGCAAAAATTGGTTGCGGAGGTGGAGTTCTCCGCGTGGACACGAGATGGCCGCGTTCGTCATGCCTCATTCAAAGGTTTGCGCAGTGACAAGTCGCCGAAGGATATCCGTCAGGAAGCGGTTCAAGTCGATACCAACGTGTCTCGCAGCGCGGTGAACGTGACGCATCCCGAACGAGTGATCGACTCCGCAAGTGGCATCAGGAAGCTCGATCTGGTTCGATACTATGAAAGCGTGGCGGAGTGGATGCTCCCCCATCTTGCTGCGCGTCCAGTCGCATTCTTGCGCGCACCGGACGGTATCGGGAAGGAGGTCTTCTTCCAGAAACACCTCGAATCGAGCCGGCTGTCAGGGTTGACCGCGCATCCGAAATCATTGTGGCCTGGACATGGCGCCTTGCTGACGGTCGATTCAGCGGATGCCCTCGCCGCTGCTGCGCAGCTTAACGCGGTCGAATTTCACACGTGGAACTCGACGGTTGCCGCGCTTCGTTATCCAGACCGCATTGTCTTCGACCTTGATCCGGGCGAAGGTGTGTCGTGGCGGCACGTCCTGGAGGCGGCGCAGCTGGTGCAAGGCTTCCTGACCGAGCTGGCGTTGAAAGCATGGCTCAAGACCAGCGGGGGGAAAGGCCTGCACGTTGTCGTCCCACTGGCTCCGGAGTTGGATTACCCAACGGTCAAGGGCTTTTCACACGCTGTGGTGTGCCATCTGGCAAAGGTGCTTCCCGAGCGCTTTGTCGCCAAATCGGGAGCCGCCAACCGCAAAGGCAAGGTGTTCGTGGACTACCTTCGCAATGGCCTCGGGCAAACGACAGTCGCCGCATTTTCGGCCCGGGCCCGCCCCGGCATGGGGGTATCGATGCCCATCTCGTGGCGCCAACTCTCTGACCTGAAGGGCCCGGACGATTGGAACGTGCGTAATGCGCGCGAGTATCTGAGCTTCCAGCGCACCGATCCCTGGCGCGATTACTGGAAGACGGCTCAGACGCTGACGGTTGCGATGGAACGCTTGGGCTGAACGAGGCGCCGCCCTCAGTCGCCACTCCAGCCACTCCAGCTTATGCAGCGCACGCCGCGCGCGGAATCGAGAGTCATCCTGCATGGTCGTCGTCTTTACCGCCTTTGTAATTCCTGACCGCCCCTGAATAAAGCGATTGCCAGCCATTGTTGCGCCGCACACGCACGCACACCGGGTGCCGGGCGATTTCCACACGGGAAACCCTTCACGCGCGCCACCGGGAACGGGATTTGCGACATCCCACGAGGAGACTCACACCCTCGCACCGCGTCACATCGCGCGGGAGGCAGCGAGTCCCGGAGGCCGCGGCGCGACATTCCCGTCCGTTCCGGGCGCAAACAGGAAGACACGGCGATGAAATCCCTGAAAAGCATTGGTTCGCAGGTCATCGTGCTGACGGGCGCCACCAGCGGGGTGGGCCTGATCACGGCGCGCAAGGCGGCGGCGTTGGGCGCCAGGCTGGTACTGGTGGCCCGCAGCGAGGATTCCCTGCAACGGCTGGCGGAAGAACTGCGCGAGTCGGGCACGGAAGTCATTATCGTCAAGGCCGACGTGGGCAACCATGAGGACGTGGCACGCGTGTCGCAGGCGGCCATCGAGCGCTTTGGCGGATTCGATACCTGGATCAACAACGCCGGGGTGACGATCTTCGGCCGGCATGACGATGTGCCGCTGGAGGACCAGCGCCGGCTGTTCGACACCAACTACTGGGGCGTGGTCCACGGATCGCTGGCCGCTGCGGCGCATCTGAGGCAGAGCGGTGGCGCGATCATCAACATCGGCAGCGAGGCCTCCGATGGGCCGCTGCCGTTGCAGGGCGCCTACGCGGCATCCCAGCACGCGATCAAGGGCTTTACCGATACGCTGCGGCTCGAACTCGAGCAGGAGCGGGTGCCGATCTCGGTCACGCTGATCAAGCCGGCCGGCCTCGATACGCCCATCGTCACGCACGCCAAGAACTTCCTGCACGTGGAACCTCGCCTGCCGCCGCCGCTTTACGACCCCGCGCTGGCTGCGGACGCCATCCTGTTTGCCGCCGCGCATCCGCGCCGCGACATGTTCGTGGGGGCATCCGCCAAGGCCTTTTCCGCCGCCGCCTATCACGCGCCGCACACGTTCGACCGATTGATGCGCCGGTTCATGGGACGCGCGCAGCAGACGCGCGATCCCGCAGGCCCGCGCGAGGACAATGCGCTGTACGACGCCGGCAACGGCCTGAGAGAACGCACGGGCAGCCGGCGGGCGCTGCAGTCGTGTGCCTATACGACGACGGCAAGGCATCCGCTGCTGACCACCGCGCTGGTGGTGGGTGCATCGGCGGCGATGGCGTGCATGATGCAGCTGCGGAGTCGGCGTTAGCGTCGATAGCGACAGTAGCGCCGATAGCGCCGATGGAACCAGCGCAGACCGCACCGCTCACGCGCGGACTAGCACCGCCACGGGCAACCCCACCAGCACGTCCTTCATCCACAGGCAGCCCGCATGGGCGCTGACCGCGTGCCCGGTCAGGACGTCCACCCAGTTGCCTTCGACGTGCAGGCCGGTATCGCCCCAGCACTGCGGCGGAATGCGCGGCAACGCCGGGTCCGCATGCCGCGCCGCCAGCCGCGTGGCGATGACGATGGCCTCGGACGTGCCGCAGCGGCGCGCGAACGCCAGCACTTGTGGCGCCAGCTTGCCATCGGCCGCCAGCCCTTCATAGGTGCCTTCCGCAAACAGCGCCGGCTGTTGGTGTCGCAGCTTCAATACCGCGCGAATCACCTGCTGCTTGATGCGGCCGTCGCGCCAGTGCTGCAACCAGTGCGACCAGCCTCCGCGACATTCCAGCTGCGACTGCAGCCGCGCGAAGTCCGGCGCGCGCCGGTTGTCGGGATCGACCAGGCTGAAGTCCCAGCCTTCGTTGCCCTGGTAGCGGTCCGGGACGCCAGGTGCTGTCAGCTGGATCAGGGTCTGGGACAGGCTGTTGATCGCCGCCGCCGGGCCGATGTGGTCGGCAAACTGGCCGATGCGCTCCAGCACGCTGTCCGGTTCGCCGCTGGCGAGCGCCGCGAGGAAGGCCTCGCTGGCGGACTCGTAGGCGGTATCCGGATGCGTCCAGCTGCCGTGCCGCTTGGCCTCGCGGATCGATTTCCGCTGCCAGGCCAGGATGCGGTCGACGAACGCGCGCTGGGCGTCCTCGGCCTGCAATGCGCGCGGATCGGCGGGCCATGCGCCCAGCAAGGTCTGGTAGAGCATGATCCGGTCCGCTCCGTCCGGCCCTCTGGGCGAAGCCACCAGCAACGGCGCCAGACGGGCTTCCCAGTCCGCGATCGCATCGGCCCATTCGCCGGCCAGTTCGCTCAGCACGGCCAGCCGCATGCGAGCGTCCTCGCCGCGCTTGTGATCATGCGTGGCCACGGCCAGCATTGAGTGCGGATAGCTGTCGCGCCGCGCCGCCATGCGCGCGTGAAAGCGTTCGGGCGCCAGCGCCAGCGTGCCCGGGGAACTGCCCACCTCGTTGCGGGACAGCAGCCGGCCGTAGCGGTAGAAGGCGGTGTCCTCCGTCGACCTGGCCGCCAGCGCCGGCATGATCTGCTGGAGCTTCGTGCGTAGCTGCGCCGCGCGCGTATCGGGCCGGGCGTCGCCGCGCAATTGGTCCAGGATGAAGTCGAGGGCGGCGGCTTCATCGGGCGCCAGATGCGTGCGGGCGGTGTCCGCGGCGGCGGGCACCGTCGCCGTGTCGTACGCGCTGTCGCGTACGGCTTCGTTCGACGTCGCGAAGTAAGTGCGATAGACCGGAAACGCCACAAGGAATGATGTCAGCGCATGGCGCAGCGCGTGATACGGGAGGTCTCGCGTGGTGGGCGCCTCGCGGGCCAGTTCGTGCAGGCGCGCGCAGACGGCGTCGAGTTCGGTGACGAGTTGGCGCGCCAGCACGCGGTGCCGGCAGGCGCCCACATAGTCCGCAAACGGACGGTTGTCCCCGCTGATGCGCATCCAGAGCGAGGTGAGCGGCGCCTCGCCGGCGGCGTCATGGAGCACCGCGCTCACGTCGTTCATGAAGTCGTAGCCTGTGGTGCCATCCATGCGCCAGTCGGCGGGCAGCGGCTCATCCTCGGCGAGGATTTTTTCCACCACCAGCCACGGATGCGCCAGCGCGCGCGCGGCGGGTCGGCCGGGGCGCAACGTATCGAGTCGCTCGCGCACGCGCCGGCAGTAGCCGGCCGGGTCCGCCAGCGCGTCCACATGGTCGATGCGCAGGCCATCGATCCAGCCCTCGCGATACAGGCGGAATATCAGCGCGTGCACGGCTTCGAACACGTCGTCGCATTCCTCGCGCACGCCCACGAGGTCGTTGATTTCGAAGAAGCGGCGCCAGTTCAGCTCGGTTGCGGCGGTCCGCCACCATGCCAGCCGGTAGTGCTGCCGTTCGAGCAGCGCATGCATGGCGTCCGGGCCCGACGGGATTGCCATGTCGAGCGTGGGCTCGGCCAGCGGCAGGTCGTGATCGCCATAGCGCAGTGTGACCTGCCCGTCGCCGGTGCGCACCAGCGCGATGCCGCCGGCGGTCAGGGTCTGCCAGTAGGCGTCGGCCAGGATCGGCAGCAGCACCTTGCCGTGCAATGCCGGATCGCGCGATTGCCAGTCGATATCGAAGTCGCGCGCGTGGCTGCTGTCCGCGCCGCGCGCCAGCACGTCGCGCCACCAGCCGTTGTGCGTGGCGCTGGCCGCCATATGGTTCGGCACGATGTCCACCACGATGCCGAGGCCCGCCTCCTGGGTCTGGCGGGCCAGTGCGAGGAAGCCGGCTTCGCCGCCCAGTTCCGGGTTGATCGCCGTAAAGTCGGTGACGTCATAGCCGTGCGTGGAGCCGGGCCGCGCCGTGGTGATCGGGGAGAGATAGAGATGGCTGACGCCGAGCCCCGCGTAGTAGGGCACCAGTGCCGCGGCGTCCGCGAAGGTGAATCCCGCGTGCAGTTGTAGCCGTGCCGTGGCGCGCGGAATGCCGGTGGGGTCGAGTTCGGTCATGGCGCTTGCAGGCAGGTCACGCAGCAATGTTCCATCAGCGTGCCGGCGCGCAACGTGGCGATGGCGCCGGGCTGGCTGGCATGCAGCATTTCCCCGGCATCGCCATCGCCATCCTGGCTGACGACGATGGGCTCCTCGCTGAAGTTGAGCCAGATCGCCAGCAGGCTGCCGTCGCCGAGCCGCCAGCGCGCCACCAGCGCCTTGTCGGCGAGGATCGTCACGCCGGCGGACTGGGCGCCGCGCAGGCGTGGCACGATTTCGTGCCGGCGGATCGACAGGAGTTCGCTGTAGTAGTGGTTCCACGCGCGGCAATAGCCATCGGTGTCGTCGCAGATCGGCCGCGACGCCTCGAACGTTTCCGGCGCGTTCGGATCGGCGATCTTCGCGGCCCGGTCGTTATCGCGAAATGCCGCAGTTGCGGAAAATTCCCGGCGGCGCCCGTCGCGCACGGCACTGGCCAGAGCGGGCGGGTGGTCGGTGAAATACAGGAACGGCGTGCGTGCGCCATGCTCCTCGCCCATGAACACCAGCGGGATCTGCGGGCAAAGCAGTTGCAGCGCCACCGCCGCACGCAGCGCATCCGGCTCCGCCAGCGTGGCCAGCCGTTCGCCAAACGCGCGATTGCCGGTCTGGTCGTGGTTCTGCAGGAACATCACGAACGCCGTGGACGGCAACCGGGCGCTGGGCTGGCCGCGCCGGATCTCGCGATCATGGGGGCCGCCATGGGAGCTGTCATGGGATCGATACGGTGACATCTCCCCCTGCCAGGCAAATCCCTCGGCCAGCACGCGCGCCAGATGGCGCAGCGGCGGCGTGCCGGGTGCTGCCGTCACGGCACCGGGCAGGTCGGCGTTGTACTCCTGGTAGTAGCCATCGTGCTCGCCGGTCAGCAGCACATGCAGCGCGTGATGGGCGTCGTCGTTCCACTGGGCGTCGTAGCCGGCGTGCAGCAGCGCCACGTCGTTGTGGTCGTTCTCGAGCACCAGATGCAGCTGGCGGCCGGGCAGGCAGTGGCGAAGCTGGCCCGCAAGCTCCGGCAGCCAGCCTTCGTCCCCGATGGCGTGCACGGCATCGAGCCGCAGCCCGTCGAAACGGAAGGACTCCAGCCAGTAGCGCGCGTTCTCGCTGAAGAATTGGCGGACTTCGGGCTGGCGGAAATCGATGGCCGGACCCCACGGCGTCTGGCGGTCCGCGCGGAAGAACGGGCTGGCGTAGCGGTGCAGGTAGTTGCCCTCGGGCCCGAAGTGGCTGTACACGACGTCGAGCAGCACCATCATGCCCAGCCCGTGAGCGGTATCGACCAGCGCGCGCAGTTCGTCAGGCGTGCCATAGCTGCGCTCCGGCGCGAACGGCAGCACGCCGTCGTAGCCCCAGTTGCGCGCGCCGGGAAACTCGGCCAGCGGCATCAGTTCGACGGCGGTGAAGCCCAGCGTCGACAGCCGATGCAGTTGCGCGGTGGCACCCGCGTAGCCGCCGCACAGTCCGACATGCAGTTCGTGGATCACCGCCTCGTGCCACGGGCGGCCGTGCCATGCCGCGTGTTGCCACGCAAAGCCCTGCTCCGGCGATGGCAGGCAAAGCACGCTGGCGCCATGCACGTCGTCGGCCTGCAGGCGCGAGGCCGGGTCCGGCACGATCGTGCCGTCGTCCAGCCGAAACCAGTAGCGCGCGTTGTCGCAGCAGGCCGTGACGGCATCGAACCAGCCCGCTTCCGCTTCCACTTGCGCCATCAGCATTGGCGACATGCCGGCGACCTCCAGCCGGACGGGTTGCCCCTGCGCGGCGGCATCGGGTGCCCAGAGCCGGAAGCGTATGCGGCCATCGGCCAGCCGGACCGGGCCGAACCGGTAGGCGTCAGCCCCCTCGCCGGCGCACGGCTGCTCCCGCGCGGCGGTGCCGAGCGTCTGCCAGTGCAGGGCGGGCTGGGTTTCCTTGCCGGGTGTCGCGGGGATCGCATGCATCATGGCGGGCTACCTTCAGGCTATCTTCAGGCGGACGTGGCCGCGCACCGGGTCAACGCGGGGGGCGATGCCACCTGTCGCTGGCATGGCTTGCGCCGCAACAAGAAGGATGTTCGCGTTCAAGATGAGCCTCCCGCTGCCCGTTTTCGATTGGGGGCGAACGCGCGTGCGACAGCCGTCGCTGCGCGGATGCGCCCGTCCTCGTGTTGTTGTCTTGCCCAACCCAACACGCCGGAACTGCGTTGCGAACACCATGCCAGACCTGCGGCCCGGACCCGCGCAGCGATCTGTCGCGGCTGCTGGCCAGGTGCATGTATAAGCTGCCAGCCACCATTGTAGAAACTGCGCGCGCGTGTGCGCATCGGAAAAATGGACATCCCCGCCTGTGCGCCAGCCAGCATCATGTCGGCATGGGTTCCTTGGCGCAGCCACGTGTCGGTGGATTCCACCTGCATGCCGTCGGCGATGCTCTGGTGAAAGATGCCATACTCGTAGCGGATGCCGTATCCCAGCGCGGGAGTCTCCAGCGTTGCCAGCGAGTCCCCACTACGCGCGCGACACTGGTATGAAACCTGCTGGGAGATGGGAGAGATGGACTCCCTGTCTCCGCTCACTGTTCCGAGGCCCATCATGACGAACCCTATCCCCCAAGAGCCCGTCCGCCGCCCGGACCATCGACCCGACCAGAGCCCCGACCACAACAAGGAAAAAGGGGACCAGCCGGCGCGCAACCTGCCCGACAAGCATCCGGTGCCACCGTCGGCCAGCGGACACGCCGGCTAGGCGAGGGCGCGGGCCCCCGGGCCCTGCCGGGCCGGCCGGGCGCGCAGCGCCATCGCGGCGTGCGGTCTTGTATCCTTTTCACGTAATCTCTGGCGTTCGTGCCGGCGGCGGAGGCCGTTGCCGGCACAACGAGCGCTATGATGAAAGCGGCGTGCCATGCCGGCGGGATGTTGCCGCCCCAGGCCCCCGGTGACTGCGCGGGGCGGGCGTCGGCAATGCCAACACCAGCGGCGGCGGGATGGCCGCAATACCCCAGGCTTCCAGGAAAAGCAGCGCTTACGCCATAAGAGAGAGTTTCCATGCCGGATCCGTGGACGTCGGACCTTGCACCGTCCCGCGATGGTGCGGGCACCGATGCGGTCGCACAAACTGACGGGGAACGGGCTGCGCGAGCGTACGCCATGCTCGACGCCGTGGACGACACCGCCATCTTCGCGTTGTCGCCGGATGGCCGCGTGCGCGAATGGACCGCGGCCGCGCGGCGCGCGTTGCTCTATACGGCGGACGACATCGCCGGACAGCATTTCTCGTGCTTGCATACGCCCGAATCCATCGCCCAGGGCGAGCCCGGCCGCTGGTTCGAAGCGGCCCGCGCCACCGGCCGGGCCGAGGACAAGGGCTGGCGTGTGCGGCGCGACGGGAGCGTGTTCTACGCCAGCGCGGTGATGACGGCCATCACCGGCCCCGACGGCCAGCCGGACGGCTTCGCGGTGGTCTGCCGCGACATCACCATCCAGTATGCGGCCGAGGAAAACGCCAGGCTGGCCGAGGCGCGACGGCTGCTGCTGGCGGACACGCTGCACGACCACGCGATCTGCGAACTGAGCACCGAGGGCGAGATCCGCGAATGGAGCCGCGGCGCGGCCGGCATCTTCGGCTACTCCCGGCAGGAGGCGGTTGGCCAGCCGTTGTCGATGCTGTACGCGCGGCCGGACGTCGCCGCCGGCAATGACCTGGCCGTGCTGAACGACGTGCGCGCCACCGGCCAGTGGGAGGGCGAAGATCGTTTGCAGCGGCAGGACGGATCGCTCGTCCGCTGTCTGATCCGGGCGGTGTTGTTGCGCGATGCGGCATCCTGTCCGACCGGCATCCTGTGGGCCGCGCGGGATATTTCCGATGCAGCGCGGCTGGAGGAACTGGAAGGGGCCAGCCGGCGCGTGCAGTCCTTCCTGGCCATCCTGGCGCACGAACTGCGCAATCCGCTGGCGCCGATCCGCAATGCCGTGGATGTCATCCGCCTGACACCTGCGCTGGATGGCCGCATCCACCGTTGCGCGGAAATCATCGGCCGCCAGATCCAGTTGCTGACCCGGCTGGTGACCGACCTGATGGACGTGGGCCGCGTCACCGCTGGAAAACTCAGGGTGCAGCCGGTGCCCACCTTGTACAACGAGATCGTGACGGCCGCCGTCGAGGCCATTCGCCCGGTGCTGGACGCGGCGGGCCATAGCCTGACGGTGACGCTGCCGCGCGACCCGCTCTTCGTCAATGCTGATGCGGCCCGTCTGGGACAGGTGCTGGCCAACCTGCTGAGCAACGCCACCAAGTACACCCCGCGCGGCGGTGCGATATCGGTGCATGTGAGCGCCGAGGACGGCAACGTCATCACCGCTGTTGGCGATACGGGCCAGGGCATTGCGCCGGATGCGCTTGACCGCATCTTCAACCTGTTTTCGCAGGAAGGGGAGGACGGCAGCGCGCGCGGCGGCCTCGGCATCGGCCTGGCGCTGGCGCGTGCCGTCGTGGAAGCGCATGGCGGCGCCATTCAGGCCCGCAGCGCCGGCGAAGGGCAAGGCAGCACCTTCACGGTGATGCTGCCGGAGGTGGAGATGGACGGCGCCAGCGTAACGCGCGCGGTCTCGGCGGATTGCACCGGCCAGCGCATCCTCATCGTGGACGACAGTCCGGATTCCGCGGACAGCATGGCGGCGCTGCTGACCGTGCTGGGGCACGAGGCGCGGCCCGCCTACAACGGCATGGAAGCGCTGGCGCTGGCGCGCAGCTTTGCGCCCGACGTGGTGCTACTGGACCTGGAAATGCCGGACATGAGCGGCTTCGAGGTGCTGGCGGCGCTGCGCGCGGACGACACCGCGGCGGCGTCGGCCAGACTGCGCGTGTTCGCGCTCACCGGCCGGGGCACGGCGGAGGATCGCCGCAGGACCAAGGCGGCGGGCTTCGACGATCATTTGGTCAAGCCGCTGACGATCGACGCGCTGTGCCAGGCTCTCGCGGGCGAGAGTCACAACTAAGCCGCTGGCTGCGCGGCCGTCGTCGCACGCCATCCAGTCTGGTTGCGTTGCGGCAAGGGATGGCGACGGATACCTGCCTGATGAATTCCCTGACGAATCAGCCAAGTCAGAACGACACGATGCAGTGCGCGGGCGCGGCAGGAATGCACTGCGTCACACCCCATGCGGCAGATGGCAGCGCTCGCCCCGGCGGCGCCGGTCGAACATGAAACTCGCGACTTCACACGACCGTTTGGCTTGCCGTGATCACCTTGACTGCCTTTACTTCACAACACGGGGGAATGATTCCTTGTCGCCGCAGACTTGCGGCAGCAAGCCGGTGTTCTTGTGACTTCAACGGAGGTCCAAATGAGCTATCACCTGGAAGGTCGCCTGCTCGAGGTTTGCAATTGCAATGTCCTGTGCCCGTGCTGGATTGGCGAAGACCCGGACAATGGCACCTGCGACACCATCGTCGCGTGGCGGATAGACAAGGGAACGGTCGATGGCGTCGACGTCGGCGGCAATACCATCGCGGCGGTGGCGCACGTGCCGGGCAACATCCTGCAAGGCAACTGGACTGCCGCGATCTTCGTGGATGACAAGGCCTCCAAGGCGCAGGAAGAAGCACTCCTGAAGGTGTACACCGGGCAGGCCGGCGGGCCGGTGGCGGACCTCGCCAAGCTCATCGGCACGGTGGTGTCCGTGGAGCGGGCGCCGATCACCTTCACGGTGGTGGCGGGCAAGGGCACACTCGAGATCGGCAAGGACTACTACGCCGAGCTTGAACCCTACCTCGGCGCCACCGGCGGGCAGACCACGCTATCGGATACCGTGTTCTCGACGGTGCCGGGGGCGCCGGTCTTTGTCGGCAAGGCCCCGACCTATCGCTCGAAGAACGCCGCGATCGGCATCGACCTCGACATCAAGAACCACAACGCCCTGCAAAGCACGTTCGTCTTCGACGCATGAACCCGACGGCAGGCCCGGCGCCGTCCGGCGCCGCGCGCCATCATCGCGTGTTCCTGCCGATCCTGGTGGCACTGATCGCGCTGGCGTGGGCGACGTTGTGGGCGTGGACGCGCAGTCCGTACGGGCGCTATCTGGAACACGGTGACTGGACCGCGTCCGGGCCGGCGGCGTTCCTGTGCCGTGTGGTTCCCGCCGGCGATGTGGTGGTGCCGCTGGTGCTGTACGCCGCCGCGTGGATTCTGATGACGGCGGCCATGATGCTGCCGACGACCTTGCCGTTGTTCAACGCCTTCGACCGGTTGACGGCCCAGCGCCCGGACCACGCGCGGCTGCTCATGTTGCTCGCCCTCGGCTACATCACGGTGTGGGGCGCCTTCGGGCTGCTGGCGCACGCCGCGCACAGTGCGGTGCTGTCGCTGTTCGCCAGCGTGCCCGCGCTGGCCTGGCATGGCTGGCTGATCGGCGCCGCGATCATTGCACTGGCCGGCGCATTCCAGTTCAGCCGGCTCAAGTACCAGTGCCTGGAAAAGTGCCGCACGCCGTTGAGCTTCGTCATCGAGCACTGGCGCGGGCAGGCGCAAGCGTGGCACGCGTTTGCGCTGGGCACGCTGCACGGCCTGTTCTGCGTCGGGTGCTGCTGGGCACTGATGCTGTTGATGTTCACGCTCGGCACCGGCAGCCTCGGCTGGATGCTCTTGCTCGCGGCCGCCATGGCGATCGAAAAGAACGTGCGCTGGGGCCGGCGGCTTAGCGCACCGCTCGGTGTCGCCCTGTTGTCGTGGGCAGTCGTCCTGGTGACGACTCATGCGTGACTATCCGGCGCGATAGACATCCAGCCGGTTATAGAGCGTCTTCAGGCTGATGCCGAGCGCGTGGGCGGCCTGCCGCTTGTCGCCATTGAACCGGGCCAGCGTGGCGAGGATGATCTCGCGCTGGGTGTCCGCCAGCGTCGTGCCCACGCGCACGCTCACCACGCCGTCGACCGTGGTGGGCCGTGGCGGCTGGTTGGCCAGGGTGGGATTGCCGATCTCCACCTGCTGATCGGCCAGGATGTAGGCGCGATAGACCGCATTCTTGAGCTCGCGCACGTTGCCCGGCCAGTCGTAGCGCGTCAGCCGCTCCAGCGACCCCGCCGAGAACGATTTGTCCGTTTGCTCCATGGCGTTGAACTCCGCCAGGAAATGACGGGCCAGCGGAACGATGTCCTCGGTGCGTTCGCGCAGCGGCGGGATATGCAGCGGGAAGACGGCCAGCCGGTAGAGCAAGTCCTCGCGCAACTGGCCGTTTCGCACGGCCTCCATCGGGTCCCGGTTGGTGGCCGCCAGGATGCGCACGTCGCTGACTAGCTGGGCGTCGCCGCCCACGCGATGAAACGTCCGGGACTCCAGCACGCGCAGCAGCTTGATCTGCATTTCCAGCGGCATTTCCGTGACTTCATCGAGGAACAGCGTGCCGCCCTGTGCCTGCTCGAAATACCCCGCCTTCTGTTCCAGCGCACCGGTAAAGCCACCTTTCTCGTGGCCGAAGAGCTCGGATTCGATCAGCGTCGGCGCGATGGCGCCGCAATTGACCGCCACGAACGGACCGGTGCTGCGGCTGCTGCGCTCGTGCACGGCACGGGCGACCACTTCCTTGCCGCTGCCGCTTTCGCCCACGGCGAGCATCGTCACGTCCGTTGCCGCCACGCGGTTGAGCTGGGCGATCAGGCGCTGCATGGCGGGCGAGGTGCTCTCCCATAGCAGGGATACCTGGGCGGGCGCGGCGCGGCGCCCCGGCACGCGAGGTGGCGGCATGGCCCGTCCGGGGAGTAGCGTGGCGGTGGAGGACACGAGGTTTTCGCTTGGGCCGGCACGTGCATCTCCCGCTTCGGGAGGGGGCGTGCAGGCGCGTCGCATGGGTGGAAGATGGTTACCATGCTATCTGCTCGGGGCGAGGGTGGCTACCGCCCGGGCCGCTGTCGCGGCAAGGTCCGACACCTGTGTCAGACGAACACTGGCATAACGGCCCTGGCGGCGTCGCTAGACTTCAGCATGACTTTCCGTACAGTTGGGGAACAGTTGCCCGTGTTCCGGGCGCGTAGTGTTGTGCGTGGCGTGGAGGACGCAACCGAGGACGCAACCGAGGTTGCAACAAGCGCCTGCAGCGACATGACCATGACTATCAGAACCATCAGACTCCGGACTCCGGATCGACATTCCACTGGACTCACGGGGACAAACGGACGCCGACGGACCCTATGCCACACATCCTGATCGTTGATGACGACGAAAACGCCTGTGCTGCGCTGGCGGAGATTGTCGCGATCGAAGGATTTTCCTCCGCGACGGCCGGCAGTCTGCGCGAAGCCCGCCTGCAGATCGGCTGGCGCATGCCCGATGCCGTACTCGCCGACTTGCGGTTGCCCGACGGCAACGGCATGGAACTGTTCGAGGAAGTGGGCTCGGCCGGCGTCGAAGTGATCCTGACGACCGGCTACGCCAGCGTGGAAAGTGCCGTGGAGGCGCTGCGCCTGGGTGCCACCGATTACCTGGTCAAGCCGATCAACGTGACGCGCCTGCAAACGGTGCTCAAGCGGATTGCCACCACCGGCGAACTCAAAGCCGAGATTCATTCGCTGCGCGGCGAACTGCGCCGCTATGGCCGCTTTGGCCGCCTGCTGGGCGGGTCCGAGGCCATGCAGGCGGTCTACGACCAGTTGAGCAAGGTGGGGCCGACCGAGGCCACCGTGCTGCTAACAGGCGAAAGCGGCACCGGCAAGGAACTCGCTGCCCAGACCGTGCACGAATTGTCGGCGCGCCGGCGCCAGCCGTTCCTGGCGGTGAACTGTGGCGCGATCTCGCCGACGCTGATCGAAACCGAGATGTTCGGCCACGAGCGCGGCAGCTTTACCGGCGCGGACCGCCAGCACAAGGGCTATTTCGAGCGGGCCGACGGCGGCACGCTGTTCCTCGATGAAATCACCGAGATGCCGCTCGAATTGCAGGTCAAGTTGCTGCGCGTGCTGGAGACCGGCACCTTTATGCGCGTGGGCACCAATCGCGAATCGCATGCCGATGTGCGCGTGCTGGCGGCGACCAACCGCAACCCCGAGGAGGCGGTGGCGGAAGGCAAGCTGCGCGCCGATCTCTATCACCGCCTCAACGTGTTCCCGATCGAGCTGCCGCCGCTGCGCGCGCGTGGCGACGACGTCGTGCAGATCGCCAATACGATGCTGGAGCAGCTCAATGCGGAGCAGGGCACGCAGCGGCGCTTTTCCGGCAGCGTGCTGGAAAGCCTGCGTATGCACGCGTGGCCCGGCAACGTCCGCGAACTGCGCAACTTTGTGCAGCGCGCCTACATCATGGCCGACCACGATGTGATTGCCGAGGTACAGATCCCGTTGCAGGTGGCGGCGGCGCCGTCCGCCGCCACGGCGGTGGTGTCGGTGCCGGTGGGGATGTCCCTGGCGGAGGCCGATCGCCAGCTCATCTTTGCCACGCTCGAGCAATGCGCGGGGGTAAAGAAGCATGCGGCGGAAATTCTGGGCATCAGTTTGAAGACTTTGTACAACCGGCTGGAGGACTATGCGGCCAAGGGCGAGTTGCCGGAATGGCTGCGCGCCTCGCGAAACGGTGACGCCAGCCCGCCTGCCGCCTCGTGAGCGGCGGCGCTGATGGGGGGCGTGACACGGAATCCGCCGCGCGGCGGCCTGCGGTGCACGATTCTTGCGTGGCATCCATAACATGAGCGGTTCCAGGCGAGTTCCGTTTGTGACAACTGGCTGGTTTGCGGATCACTAAACATGGCCGACGCACCGAGCTCTTCCTCCTACTCTCCGCCGGACGGCGCCCAGGCAGACGCGGAGCTGCCGCTTGTGCGCAGCATTGCCGAGGTGGCGGCCCTGATCGAGCAGGCCGCGCACGACTTGCGCTCGTCGCTGAACGCCATTCAGAGCTGGGGCTACGTGCTGGACCGCTCGATCGATTCGCTGGCGGCACCTGCGCAGCGTGCGCTGGACGGCATCCGCTCTGGCATGCAGCAGCAACTGGCCCTGATCGAGGAAATGGAAGAGGCGGTGCGGTTGCTGGCCGACGAGCGCGCCCCGGCGTGGCAGGGCACGGACTTGCGTGCCGCCGCCGAACAGGCGATTGCCGACAAGCGTGGCGCCGCCGAGGCGCGCGGCGTCATCCTGGGGACGCTGGAATGCAAGAGTGCGGATGGCGCGGACTTCCGCGTCGATAGCGACGCGCTGCGTCTGGCGCCGCTCATGCGTCATTTGCTGATTCACTGCATCTGGCGGGCGCAGGCGGGCGGTTCCGTGAAGGCCTATCTGACGGCCGAGGCCGATTTCGTGAAGTTCCGGATCACCGAAAGTCCGCCCATCGAACGTGCCAGGGGCGCCTCGCGCCTGGCCGCGCTGACCGATTTCTTCGGGCGCCGCGCGCCCGAGGATGGCACGCATTCTCCCCGGCAAAGCACGGCACTGCTGCTGACGCGGCGCATGGTGGAACTCCACGGCGCCATGCTTACCGCCGAGAACGACAACTGCGATGCCGACAATGTCACCGTGTGTATTGCCGTGCGATTTCCGCGCAAATCGGCCGCCTGAGATGACGTGTGTTGGCGACGCCGCCAGTCAAGGCTGCACGCCGTCATGCCACGCCATCGGGCGATCGGCAATTTTTACCATCGCGCGCACGATCTGCAACGGCAGGGGCCGCGCCCGTGTGCGCCCGCTTGTACAGCAGTCCGTGCTGTGCGCCACGGCCGGTCTTACGCGCCTGCGCCTCGTGCAGGAAGTCTGGTGTCCGGGTCTGGCTGGCCCACGGCTTGCATGAGTTGGCATCGGAGCCCGCTTGGCTGGGCCCGGATTCGATATCGCGAAATCGCAAAAGGAGAGATGCCATGTCAAAAGCCCACGCCTCCAAGGCCTCGCACAAGCCATCGGCTCGTCCTCATGGCAAGACCTCCGAGAAGGCCGCCGCGGGCAAATCGGTCGACAAGTCCGCCGACAAGTCCGCCGACAAGCGCAAGAGGACCTATCAGGCCGCCGTGGACGAGTCGCTCGACATGACGTTCCCGGCCAGCGATCCGATTTCCCCGAGTGCGGCCATGCATGCCGAGAAGAAGACCCAGACCAAGCGCGACGATGTCGACTGGACCCTCAAGCGCGGCAGCGAACATCAGCCCGCTGGCGCGAAGGCCGCGGCCGATAGAAAGGGTGCCACCGACAAGGGCGCGGGAAAGGCTGGCGGAAAGCATGGCAAGTAGTGTCGCGGCACGCGGGTGATTGTGCGGTTGAATACGCAGGTGATTACGAGGGTGATTGCGCGGTTGATTGCGGATAGCACCTGCCGCCACATTGCGGCATCGGCCACCTCCATGCAGTCACCCCGGGGCCAGCCAGGTGCCGCCAAGTGCATTTGCATGTACGTCCCCCAACCGATGCACCGCATCACGCCTTGAACAGAGCTTCAGGATGACTACGATCATCGCAGGACGATTCGATACGTTTTCCCGGGCCGAGACCGCCGCGAGGCGTTAGCGGGCCAGGGGCGTCAGGCAAGGCCGGTGGCGCGATGGCCACTGGGAAGGTTTCGATCCGCGGGCGCCGCTGGTACCCGCGGAACCGATGGAAGGGGAGGACGCCGCCCGCTGGCGTCAGTAAATGGCTCGCAACCGCTCGTTCACAGGAGGAGCTCCCATGAATCGCATTGACCCGCAAACGCCGCCGGGCTCGTCACCGGAAGCGCCACCGCGCGGTGCCGCCATCATCGGCGGCGTCGAGCAGAACACGGCGGGTCCGGGCCCGTTCGTGATGGCCTCGGACACGCTGGAAGGCAACAAGGTCATCGATCCTTCCGGCGAGGAGATCGGCACCATCGACCACATCATGCTGGATGTGCTGGGCGGGCGGATCGCCTACGCCGTGATGGCGATGGGCGGCTTCCTCGGCATCGGCGAGAAACTCCATGCGGTGCCGTGGTCCGCGCTGACGCTCGATACGCGCCGCAAGTGCTTCGTGCTGGGGGTGGAGAAGGATCGCATCAAGGCCGCGCCCGGCTTTGACAAGGAACACTGGCCCACCATGGCCAATTCGCAGTGGGCCACCAGCATCCACGAGTACTACGGCATCTCGCCGTACTGGGAGAAGGATCGCTACGACCCTTGGGCCTAGGAGGTCGTTTAAAAAAGATCCTGGCGTCGTTGCCGGGTTTGCCACATTCGCTTGCCGTACCAGTTGTACTGTCTGCGGCCGCGCCCTTGCAGGGCGCGCATGCGCCAGCAGGCGCATGCCGCTACGCAGGCGGATCGCGTGCGATCCGAAACCCCTGCTTCGCCCTAGCCAGGACCGCTTCGCTTCATTTTTAAACAACCTCCAAGAGGTCGTCTCGAAACAGATCCCGGCGTCGTTGCCGGGTTTGCCACATTCGCTTGCCGTACCAGTTGTACTGTCTGCGGCCGCGCCCTTGCAGGGCGCGCATGCGCCAGCAGGCGCATGCCGCTACGCAGGCGGATCGCGTGCGATCCGAAACCCCTGCTTCGCCCTAGCCAGGACCGCTTCGCTTCATTTTTAAACAACCTCCAAGGCGTAACCGCGCGCGAGACGCGCGGCGCGCCGGATCTCATGCTGCCCCGGTCAAACCTTGTGGTTGACCTGCCCGGGTGGCCGCTTGGCGGGGTCCGCCTGCATGCCGCTGGCCGGGGGCTGGCCGGGTGGCTCCACGGGCGGCGGCACGCGCGTGGTCAGCTGATTCGACACGCCGAGGATGCCCGGCGGCGTCGCGGCGGCTTTCTCGATGCGTTGGGCGAGGTCCACGTCCTCCACGCGGCCCGTGATGGTGACGCGCCGGTTCACCACATGCACGGCCACGCCGTCTGGCATGTCGCCGCCGCACGCTTCGGCAATGCAGGTGCCGATGCGTTCCCGCAGCAGTTCGTCGTCTTCATCTGGGCTGGCTTGTGGCGCGCCCTGGTCTTCGGTCTGCATGACGGTTCCTCTCGATGGTGTCCGCCCCCGGGTGCGACGCAATCGTCTTGCCCGCGGGATGTCCGCGCCCCCGGCTGGTCCCTTGTAAAAAGGACACGTCAGCGCGTCGCGCGCCGCCCTTGTAGGACGCCGCCGACTGAAATTGCAACGGGACGCTCCCTACAATTTAGACAGTTTGATGCGCCGAGGAGCGCCCTATGAACAAGCCTGCGCAGCGACGGCAATCGCCGCAACCCCCGCAACGGGATTCCAACGGGGGCGGGGCCGGCGGCGACAGCAGCGACGATGGCGATGCGCCGCCTAGGCGACATCGCCTGATGCATCTGTTCGACCGCTTCGCAGGTGCCGCCACCCGGCGGGCGGGATCCCCGGCGGCGTTCGTGCTGGCCATGGGCGTCGTCCTGGCGTGGGCCGTGACGGGGCCGGTCTTCGATTACTCGGAGACCTGGCAACTGGTGATCAACACGGGTACCACGATCATCACTTTCCTGATGGTGTTCCTGATCCAGCAAAGCCAGAACAAGGACGCCGTAGCCGTGCACCTGAAGCTTAACGAACTGCTGGCTTCGCATAAGGAAGCCAGCAACCACCTGGTGGCCATCGAGGACCTCGACGAGGAGGAGTTGCGCCAGCTGGTCAAGTTCTACCGCCATCTGGCAAGGCTGGCCGACCAGGAGGGCGGGGTGAAATGCAGCCATTCGATTGACGAGGCCAACGAGAACCATGCGGCCAAGACGCGCGCGCGGCGCCATCGCGAGGCCGCTCCGGCTGCCTGACTGGCATGGATTGCTGGCGGCCTGAAGGCCTGAATGGTGCACGGCTGTCGCCAGCGATGGACGCCAACGGCACTCGGCCGCCTACTTGCCCACTAACTTGCCCACTGACTTGGCATCCACGCAGATCCGGCACGGCAATTGCATCGTTACGCCTACCAACAATCAACAAGCAGAACACGCGCAGTTAGCGAGGCCATTGTGGAACATGCAGTCATCAGTTGTCTTGAGGCGGATAGCAGCGGCCCGACAACGATTCATTCGGAAGCCGCTCATGCGCTTCCCGCTGCCAGGGTGCCGTCTTGCCCATCATCCCCGTCTTCCCCATCATCCGATCTATCCGATATGTTCGGCGGTTGCGATCCGCGCAATCCATGCGATGCGACCGATCCTTCCTCCATCCCGGCATCGTTACGAACCGACAGCGTACGCACCGCGCCGGCCCCGCTGGGGCGACTGGCGGCTGCCGTGGCGACGGTTGCACGTCGCGGCACGCGCGGCACCGTGCGCGCATTGCGCGGCCCTGACTTGCGGCAGACGCATGTGCTGATGAAAGCGTTGTGCGAGATGCGCGTCGAACTGGGAGCGAGCCAGGGCGGATGGTCGCGCGCGACATTCTCCAGCCGCCGCACGGCGACGATGGCGCTCTGGCACAACCGGCAGCGTGAGCTGTTTACGCAACCGGAGATCGAGCGCGGTATCGAGGATCGACTGGATGCCGCTTTCCGTCACGCAGACACTGGCTTGTCGCGCGAAGCGGCCGGCGAGTTGAAGCGCGCCTACCTGCTGCTGTGCTGCGTGTTGACGCTCGCGCGGGACGAAGCGCGGCGCGCCGGTGCGCCGCAGCGGCAGGAGACACCGCAGCCCGCGCGCCCGCCGCGTCCCGACGCACCGTTGGATCGCGGCGCCTGAGAGGTCGTTTAAATCGTGATGGCTCAGGCCCTCCGCGCCGCCCGCTTGCCCTTGCACTTGCGGCACGGGCCGATGTAGCCGGGCAGGCCGCGTGCCTTGGTGCTGTGGGCAAGTTGCACGGCGCGCGCCAGCGCTGCCGCGAACGTGTGGTGGCTGTCCAGCGGACCGTCGATATGCTCGCGGAAGAAGTCTGCCCAGCGAAAGTCCGGATACGCCGCCTTGACCTTGCGATAGCCGCCGGATAGCTGCACGAAGGCCTCCAGGCTCCGGAACGGATCGTCGCGCATGGCGTGGATGTCCGGTGGCAGGTCCTTCAGTGGTCGCCGCTTTCCGTGCTCGTCGTAGGGATGGACCATGTGGTTGTCCAGCATGAACTTCCGGAATTTCCGCACGGAGAGATGGCTGAGGTCGAGCCGGACGAGTACCGGAACCATCGCCATGCCCATCTCGTGCCATGCGCGGACCCAGTGATGATGATCGACCACGAACAGGCTGTGTTCGGGCCCGATCACTACGTGCACGCGATGGCGGTCCAGGAACGCGGGCAGGTCGGCGTGCGACAGCCGGCGGGTGACGTGGATCTTCTGGGCGACGTGGTAGCCGCCGATCGTGATCTGGGTCGGACGCAGGTGGTCGATGGGCACCATGAGCTTGGCGCCCTCGCGCAGGCGCTTTGTCATCGGCACCGTCCTCAGCGCTCGCGCCGGCTGGAGACCGACTCGGGCGCTTCACGGCTGGCCCGGCTTGCTCTGCGGCTTCCTCGGGAACTGAACATGTCTTGCTCCTCTCGGGTTCGGTGCTGCCCGTATGCCGCAATTTCCATGCCGCGCGAGCTGGAAATGTGGCGCTTGCGATAAGCGGCTCGCAGCGCTGTGGTGGCTTTGTGATGACTCTGTGGAGGCCCTGTTGTGTCCGGCCAGGTAAAGCGCTGGCTCGCGCTGCGGGGTGGAATCCTTGCCACGCCTTGTAACCGTTACGTGCGATCCGCCTGCGGGAGGGCCCAGGTACGCCGCGTTCGGCGCGGCATGGAATTTGCGCGATGACCTGCAATTCCGCACCAATGTCTTTGCCATGTTCCATGTCACGCGCGGGGCGTTGCCGCCTATGCACAAGGGCGCGACTATCCTGAATACAGGCGTGCAGATGCATGCGACCTTGCATGCCACAGGAGGGAGCAAGATCATGTCATCCATCGTAGCGGGGCGCTTCGCGTCTATCCCCGAGGCCGAAGAAGTGGCGCGCAAGCTCTACGCGCGCGGGTTCTCGGTCTGGGATGTTTCGGTCATGTCCGTCAACCCGGGTGGTGCCCGTCCGCCGGGCGTGTTGCTGGCGGCCCATGCCAAGCGGGACCGGCGCGAAGAGGTTGCCGACGTGCTGCGGGAAGGTGGCGCGCTCGATCTGGAAAAGGCGAGCGGCAAGTGGGATGGCGGCCAATGGACCGACTTCGATCCGCATCGGCCGCCCGCGCTGATCGACGAAGAACCAGCGGGCGAATGCTGGCCGGCGCCGGTATCGGCGCGGCATGACGACAGCGCATCGCGCCCCCCGCACGCGGGGCCGGTAGCTGCGGAAGCCGTGGCGATGGAAAGCACCGGCAACGAAGATCCGGGCAGCGAGCTGGAGCACTACGTCGACAAGCAGATCGGCAGCCATGGTTGACTCGCGGGGCTTCGCGATCCGCCGCCTGATCCTCATTATTCAGGAGCGCCATGTCTCGCAAGGCGATGGCGGAGCTTGACACGCTGCGTCCGACACAACTCACGCTGGGGATCTACCAGGTCCGCCAGAAGATGGATATCAGCGCGAGGCCGCGCAATGCGGCCGCATTGCGCAGGTTCCTGCGCGGGCATCGCATCCGGACGATTGCGGGGCCGGGCGGGGCGCTCTACATCACCGATCATCACCATTGGGCACGCGCGTGGCTGGAGCTGGGCTGGCGCCGCGCGCCGGTGCGTATCGCCGCCGATCTCAGCGACCTTTCGCCGGGGCAGTTCTGGAAGCGCATGCGCGCGCTCGGCCATCTGCATCCTTACGACGAGCGCGGCAAGCGGCTCGATGCCGGCGCGTTGCCGGCCACGGTCATGGGCATGCGTGACGACCCCTATCGCAGCCTGGCGGCGTTCACGCGCGATGCGGGCGCGTACCGCAAGCCGGGCAATGCGTATGGCGATTTCAGCTGGGCCGGCTTCTTCCGGCGGCACGTGGAGGAGGACATGCACAGCATCGCCGGTTTTGCGCGCGCGATGACCGTGGCGATTCCGCTGGCACGCAGCGGCAAGGCGCGCAGGCTGCCAGGTTTTATCGGGCCGTGCGTGGCGGCGTCGAAGCGAAAGGCTTAGGGGGTGGCGAGGGCCGCCAGCATGCGCTGCAGCCTCTCGAACGACATCAGCGCTTGGACTTGTGGGCCGGCTTGCCCTTTTGGCTGGTGGCGGCCATGTCGTGCAGTTCCTTCTCGCTCATGGACTTGTACATCGATCTGGAAGCGCCCTTGAGCGCGCTGGCCTTCTGATCCCCGCGCTTGGCGGACAGGGCCGCGCCGGCGGCCATTTGCTGAGCCTTCGACTTGGCTGGCATGTCAGTCTCCTTCGTCTTTTTGAAACGACCTCTATTTATATTCGGCCGAGGACGACAAGGAGCACGACAATCAGGACGACGAGGCCCAGCCCGCCGCTTGGCCAGTAGCCCCAACCGGTACTGTATGGCCATGCCGGCAGTGCGCCGACCAGCAGCAGGATAAGAAGGATCAGAAGAATTGTGCCGATACCCATGGCGTGCTCCTTTTCTTGTGGTCGGGGCAGTGCGGAGATGAGTGCGACGATCACCACCCGACCAAGACTGCATACGCAGGAGACTGCGTGAATCCGGCGATTCTCGCGTCGGGCGGTTTCCCGCACCTCTCTGTCCTTTCAGGTTAGGACAGGGCAGGTGGCAACCAAGGCGGGCTGGGGCTGATATCGGTGTAGGAATCGGACGACGCATTGCCGACGGATCGCCGACAGATCGCCGGATGCATCGCGCCAAAGCAAAACGGCGGCACAGTGGCCGCCGTTGCTGTCCGCCGGACAATCTGCCGGACGGTCGGATCGGAATGCCGGCGTCAGAATGCCGCGCTGTAGATCGCGAACGCGTCGGCTTCCTTCACCTCGCGCGGATTGTTGACCAGCAAGCGCGTCTGCAGCATCGCATCGCTGGCCAGCCTGCCGAGATCGCCTTCCTTGACGCCCACCTCGCGCAGTGTGCGCGGGATGCCGGTGGCCAGAACCAGGCCTTCGATATGCGCGATCAGCGCGGCCGCCTTGGTCTCGCAGCTACCCGTGGTGCCGGGCAGAACCGCGTCGGCAAGTTCCGAGTAACGCTGGCTGGCCGCCGGGGCATTGAACTTCATCACGTGTGGCAGCACCAGCGCGTTGGACAGCCCGTGCGCCACGTGGAAGATGCCCCCGATCGGATAGGCCAGCGCATGCACGGCGGCCACCGGGGAATTGGCGAAGGCCTGGCCGGCGAACATCGCGCCCAGCAGCATGGCCTCGCGTGCGACGCGGTCATGGCCGTTGTCGCAGGCGAGCATGAGGTTTTGCGACAGCAGCTCCAGCGCGCGTATCGCCAGCATGTCGGAAATCGGATTCTTCAGGTGCGCGCTGGTGTAGGCCTCGATCGCATGCACCATCGCGTCAATGCCGGTGGCGGCCGTGGCGGCGCGCGGCAGGCCCAGCGTCAGTTCGGCGTCCAGGATCGCCACGTCGGCGAACAGCTGGGGCGCGACGACGCCCATCTTGGTGGTCTCGCCAGTGGTGACGATGGACACCGCGGTCACCTCCGACCCCGTGCCCGCCGTCGTCGGCATTTGCACCAGCGGCAGCCGCGAACCCGTGACCTTTTTCACGCCATACATGTCTTTCAGCGGCTGCGTGGCCGGCAGCAGCACGGCGATCAGCTTGGCCACATCCATCGACGATCCGCCGCCCAGGCCCAGCACGACTTCCGCATCGGCCTGGCGCGCGCGTTCGGTGGCTTCCAGCACGACGTGTTCGGGAGGATCGGCGATGACGTCGTCGATCACGGTGACCTGCCAGCCATGCTTGCCGAGATCGTCGAGAGCGGGGGCCAGCAGGCCGCTCTTCGCCAGGAATCCATCGGTCACGACGCACAGGCGCTGCGCCTGCGGAAAGGACTCGCGCAGCAGTGCGCCCAGCCGGCGCGCGGCGCCGAATTCGACGATGACCGTCGGCACGGTCTGGAAGCGGAACGGGTTCATGGTGTCTCCGGAGTGTCCTGGCGCGGGGTGATCGGGGTCGCCCTCGGCGGTACGGCCGGCACAGTATGCACCGGCCGGCCAACCGGCGTGGCTTCGCGTGTCACGGCGCCACGCCGTATCCCATTACATCTGCAGGCAGAGGTACTTGATTTCGAGGTATTCGTCGATGCCGTGCCGCGAGCCCTCGCGGCCGACGCCCGACTGCTTGATGCCGCCAAACGGCGCCACCTCGTTGGAGATCAGGCCGGTGTTCAGGCCGACCATGCCGTACTCCAGCGCCTCGGCCGTGCGCCACGCGCGAGAGATATCGCGCGTGTAGAGGTAAGCGGCCAGGCCATATTCGGTGGCGTTGGCGGCGGCGATCGCTTCCTCGTCCTTGTGGAACCGGAACAGCGGCGCTACCGGCCCGAAGATTTCCTCGCGTGCCATGCGCATCTCGGCGGTGGCATCGGCGATGACGGTGGGCGCGTAGAACGTGCCGCCAAGCGCGTGCGGGGCACCGCCGGTCAGTACGCGGCCGCCCTTTGCCCGGGCGTCATCGACCAGCGTGGCTACCTTGTCCAGCGCCGCGTCCTCGATCAGCGGGCCGATCAGCACGCCGTCTTCCAGACCGTTGCCAACGCGCAGCTTGCCGGCCCGCTCCGCGAACCTGGCGGCGAACGCATCGTAGATGCCGTCCTGGACGTAGAAGCGGTTGACGCAGACGCAGGTCTGGCCGCCGTTGCGGTACTTGGCGGCCAGCGCGCCTTCCACGGCGGCGTCCACGTCGGCATCATCGAAGACGATGAACGGTGCGTTGCCACCGAGTTCCAGCGACAGCCGCTTGATGGTCGGCGCGGACTGCGCCATCAGGATGCGGCCGACTTCCGTCGAGCCGGTGAACGACAGCTTGCGCACCACCGGGCTGGCGGTCAGCACGCCGCCGATGGTCCTGGCATCGCCAGTGATGACCTGCAGTACGCCGCCGGGAATGCCGGCGCGGTGGGCCAGTTCGGCCAGCGCGAAGGCAGACAGCGGCGTCAGTTCGGCCGGCTTGATGACGATGGCGCAGCCGGCGGCGAGCGCGGGTGCCGCCTTGCGCGTGATCATCGCGGCCGGGAAATTCCACGGCGTGATGGCGGCGCAGACGCCCACTGGCTGACGCAGCGTGACCAGACGCTTGTCGGCGGCCGGCGTGGCCAGCACCTCGCCGTCCACGCGCTTGGCTTCCTCCGCAAACCACTCGATGAAGCTGGCGGCGTAGGCAATCTCGCCCCTGGCCTCGGCCAGCGGCTTGCCTTGCTCGCGCGTCATCAGGTAGGCCAGATCGTCCGTGTTGGCCAGCATCAGGTCGAACCAGCGTCGCAGGATCGTGGCGCGCTCCTTGCCGGTCTTGGCCGCCCAGCTCTTCTGGGCAGCTTCCGCGGCGACGATGGCGCGTTCGGTTTCGGCTGCACCGAGGTCCGCGACCTTGGCGAGCACCTCGCCGGTGGCCGGATCAGTCACATCGAACGTGGCGCCGTTGTCGGCGCCAATCCATTGGCCATCGACGTAGGCCAGCTGTTTCAGGAGCGACGGGTCTTTGAGTTGCATGGCGAGTTTCCGGATATGGGTACGGGGACGGTTTCCCGGGGTGGGTCAGGTGCATTGCGCTGGCAGCACGTCAGTCGCAATCGTTCAATAGATTGAATATAATTCGATATGTGGAACGATTATGCGATGATACGCCCATGAACGGGAGACCGCCAGTGGGAACGGCGCGTTCCGCGCAGCCAGTACAATCGCGCCCATCCCGGATGCTTCCCGCCCAATACTCCCTGACCGATGCCCAAGTCCGCTTACGCCACGCCTGCCGATGATGCCTCGCCGCCGATGAAGTCCACCTCGCCAGCGGTCGTGCGCGCCGTGCAGGTCATGGATGCGATGGCTGCCGCCACGGAGCCGCTGACGCTGGCGGAGCTGACGCGGCTGACCGGCGCGCCGAAGAGCTCCCTGCACGGGCTGTGCGACACGCTGGTCCAGCTTCGGCTGATCAAGCGGCTGCCCAACGGGGCAATGATGGTTGGGCCGCATGTGATGGGCTGGGCCAATGCGTTTCTGTCGCAGACGCAGATCACCGAGGAATTTCGTGCGCTATGGGATGCCACGGATGCGTTCCATGACGCCACGGTCACGTTGTCGATGCTGGACGGTATCGACGTGGTGTACCTGGCCTGCCAGAACGGGGACCGGCCGCTGGGGGTGACGTTCCGGATCGGCATGCGGCTGCCGGCGCCCTATACCGCGACCGGCAAGGCGATGATGAGCACGTTGTCGCCGGCGGAGGTGCGGCACTTGTTCGCCGGGGGCATGCCGGCGCCGCTGACACGCGCCAGCGTGGCGTCGCCCGAGGCGCTGGCCGCGGAACTGGAACAGGTCAGGGTGGCGGGCTATTCGACCGACAACGGCCAGATGCGCGACGGCATGACATGCTTCGGCGCGCCGGTGTTCGACGCCACCGGGCCGCGCGCGGTGGGGGCGATCGCGGTCAGCTACCTGACCAATGAAATCGATGTGACGACCGGGGAGCGCATCGGCCGCGAGGTGAGGGCGCTGGCGGACCGGCTTTCGGCGCGGCTGGGCGCGCCGGCCTGAGATGGCCCGGTCCGTCCATGTTTGACGGCTCAGTCCGTCAGTCCATGCTCGACGGCGTAGACAGCCACCTGCACGCGGCTGGCCAGGTTGAGCTTCTTCAGAATGTTCTGCACGTGGATCTTGACGGTGCTCTCCGCCACGCCGAGATCCCGCGCGATCTCCTTGTTGCTCTCGCCTCGCCGCAGGCCGCGCACGATATCGCGCTCGCGCGCGGTGAGCCTGGCGCCGTCCTCCGCCGATGGCTGCGCGGGTGCCGTGGGTACCGGGGAGCGGAACTGTGCCACGAGCTTGGCGGTCATCCCGTCCGAGAACACCGGCTCGCCCGCGACAGCGCGGCGGATGGCGGAGGCCAGGAAATCGGCTTCGATATTCTTCAGCAGGTAACCGCGCGCGCCGCCACGCAGTGCTGCCGCGAGTTCCTCGGCTTCTTCCGATACGGTCAGCACGAGCACAGCGGTGTTCGGCAGGTCCTGTGCCAGCAGTTGCAGCGTTTCCAGGCCTGACAGGCCCGGCATGTTGAGGTCCAGCAGGATCACGTCCGGCCGATGCTGCTTGGCGCGCTTGATGCCTTCCACGCCATCGGCGGCTTCGTCGACGACTTCGAAGTCGGACTGGCGTTGCAGCAGGACACGAATGCCTGAGCGGAACAGGGTGTGATCGTCGATCAGCAGGATGCGGGTGGTCATGGCAGGGGCGCCGGTTGGTTTGTGGCAGAAGTTGCCGGGGAAGGGGAGGCGGCCGTGCCGCGCGGGAGCAGCAACGCCACGCGCGTGCCCTGGCCGGGCCGGGATTCGATGGTGAGTTGCGCGTTCAGGCGTGTCGCACGTTCGCGCATGATGTGCAGGCCGACATGGGCGTCGCCGCGTGTGGCCAGCTCCGCCGAGTCGAAGCCTTCGCCGTCATCCTGCACGGTGAGCCGGAAGTCGCGGCCATTATGCAGGCGCACGCTGACGTGCGCGGCTTGCGCGTGCTTGCGAACGTTGGACAGGGCCTCCTGCAATACAAAAAGCACCTGGAGTTGCTCGTCCGGTTGAAGCGGCCGGCCGTCGTTGTCGTCGATATCCAGCTGGGCCTCGGTCCGGCACTGGCGGCGGAAGCGTGCCACCGTATCTTCCACCGCGCGGCGCAGTTCGCCTTGCGTCAGCCGCGAGCGGAAGTTCAGCAGCAGCTCGCGCACGTCCTGATAGCTCTCTTCCACGCCAAAGCGCAGCAAGGGCACGATATCGCCGATCTCCTGCAGATTGCCGCGCGCGGTGGCGTCATCCAGCAATTGCACCTGCAGGTTAAGAAAGTTCAGACCCTGGGCGATGCTGTCATGCAGGCCCTGGGCCACAAGATTGCGTTCCTCGACCACCGCCAGTTGCCTGGCCGTGGCCGCCAGGCGCAGATGCTCCAGCGCCACGCCGAGATGCTGGGCCAGTGTTTCGAGCAACTGCCGGTCCGAGGCGTTCAGCACGTGGGGCGTGCGGAAATGAAGCCCGAACATGCCCAGCACGCCGCGCGGCGTATCGATGCGGAATGCGGCCAGGCCGGCGAAGCCGCAATCCCCGCAGCGCAAAGTCTCGCTCTCGGCGGGATCGGCACCCGTGTCGGCATGGGTATCCGGTACGCGCAGGCGCGAGCGCAAGTCGGCAACCGTCACGATGCGGTCGCGCGTGGCGGTGCCGCAGTGACAGGCATCCGTGGCCATCCAGTGCTCATCCTCCACGAGATCCGCGGGCAGTCCCTCGGAAACCAGCATATGGAGTTTGCCGGGCACGGCGTCCACCACGCGGACGCTGCCGCCGTCGGCATCGAACCGTTGCATGAGTCGCGTCAGGAAGCCGCGGCACAGTGCCTCGGCCTCGTTGGGCTCGCTCAGGAAGGCGGCCACGTCGTAGAGCGTTTCCAGGTCGCGGTTGCGGCGCGCCAGTTCGGCGGTCTTCTGCGCCACGCGCGCCTCCAGGCCTCGGTAGAGGCTCTGCAGCTCGGCCGCCATGCGGTTGAAGCCTTCGCTCAGGGTGCCGAATTCATCGCGGCTTTCCACCGGCAGGCGCAGCGAGAACTCGCGTTCGGCCATGCGCCGCAGCCCGTCCTGAAGTCTCAGCACGGGGAGGATGATCCAGAGGTAGAGCAGGTAGATGACGGCGACGGTGCCCATGCAGGCGATGGCGGCCAGTGCGGCCTGCGACATGCGCAGCAAGTCCGTCATGCGCGCGTTGTCGGCCTCGATCATCCCAACCAGCTGGTCGGCCTGATGGACAAAAGCGGGCAAGGCGGCCACGTAGCCGAGCGGCACACCACCCGCCTGGGCAAGGTCCCTGGCCACCTGGGGCTTCATCTGGTCGCTCCAGGCCAGGGCCACGCGATCGAACTGGGCATGGATGGCGGGCTCAGTCGGCAGGAAGAGCGGGCGTTGCGGATTGCCACGACGCAACTGGGCGAGCGTGTGGTCCATGCGCGACATCTGGGCTTCCAGCAACGAGGGCTCGCCGTTGCGCGCCTTGGCCAGTTCGATGGCGACCGCATTGGCGCGCATTCGTATGCTGCCAGCGTCATTGATGGCGGCGCCGGCGCCTTCCAGGTTCCAGGACAGCCACAGGGTGCCCCCGATCATCGTCAGGACAACCAGCAAGGCGATCAGGGACAGTGAGATGATGCGGGTGGATAGCCGGTGGCGCAGACCCGGCAGCGCCACGGGGGTCGAGGGCATGGAGGGCGTGGCCGAAGCCAGGTTGGGGGCCGGGGCGAAGGACGGATGGGAAAACGGATGGGTGGCCGGCTTGTGGGCCGATCTGGTGGCCGATTTGTGGGCCGCGCTGTGAGCCGCACTGTGAGACGCATTGTGGGGCAGGTCGCGGGCCAGGTTGGGAGCCACGTCGGGAGCCAGGGCACCGTCGAAGGCTGAGGGGATGACTGAAGGGGCTAGGGGGGCTGAGGGCGCTGTCATGGTCGGTGGCTCCGTCGGATTGCCGCCCGCGTCGGATGGCGTTGGGCACGTGCGGAGTTGCGGAGATTCTTGCGCGCGCCCGCGCGCGCGAATCTGTGCCAGATCAACTCGCCCCGCATTTCTTCCGGGCATGCTGCCCCGGGCTCGCAAATCGACCCCCAACAGAGGAAAAAACAACACATGAAGCCTGCGGACCTGGACTACGCGCGCGCGCCGCGTCCGGCTGTGATATTCGGCTGCCTGATGCCCGCGCCATGGCTGGGGGCGGCTGCCGGCTTGCTGCTGGCGTTGGGCCCATCGGCCGGGCTACCGGACCGCTACGCGCCGCTCGCGCTCGCGGTGGCCCACGTTCTGGCGCTGGGTATGCTGCTGCCAGTGATGATCGGAGCACTTTTCCAGATGATGCCCGTCATCGCACGCGTGGATGTGCGAGGGATGCCGTGGGTGGCGCCGCTGGTGGCACTGGCGGGGGCGGGCACCGCGCTGGCGCTGGGCCTGGGGTTTGTCGACGGCGTTCGCGCGGGGTTCCGCATTGCGGCTTTGGCCGGCGCCCCCTTCTTTGCTATCGCCGGATGTCTGCTATGGCTTTCCGGCCGGCGGGTCCGGCGAATCGATGCGACGACGCGCACGCTGGCCGGCATCGGCGGGGCGTTGCTGGCGACGGTGCTGTGCGGCGGGGCGCTGGCTGCACTGTTTGGCGGATTACTGGGAGGGCTGGGGCAGGTGTCGCCCTCCACATTGCTGGCGATCCACGTGTCGTGGGGCCTGGGCGGATGGCTGGCCGCGCTGGTGGCTGGCGTGGCCACCACCGTGCTGCCCATGTTCTGGCAGACGCCGCGGCCGCCCGGCCGACTGGAGCGATGCCTGCCGGCGGTCCTATGGGTGCTGTTGATCGTCGATGGCGCGACGCGCCTCGGCATGCCGGATCTGGCGCCCATTGCGGCGGTGCCATGGCTGCTCGTCGTCGTGGTGATCGCGGGATGCGGGCTGGTCGGCGTGCTGCGCGCCCGGCGCCGGCACGACCCGTCCTGGATACTCTGGCCCGTCGCCTGGGCCAGCGGGTTGCTGGCGGCGCTGCTGGCCGCGCTCACGCCATGGCTGGATGCGACGTGGCCGCTGGCATGGTGGATCGGCACGCTGGCGCTGGTTGGTGGTGGTGTGTTGCCGGTGACCGCGATGCTCGGCAAGATCGTGCCGTTCCTGGTATGGCTGCATCTGCGCCGGCTGTTGCCGCCGCGTGCGCGGGTGCCGGTAATGCAGCAGGTCATTGTGCCGTCGCGGCAGCGACTGCAGGCGCTAGTATTGCTGGCCGCCTATGTGCAATGCCTGGCCCTGCCATGGGCGCCGGCGTGGTTGGCGATCTCGGGCGGCATCACGTTCGCCGTCGCCAATGCGTGGTTGGGTGTGCAGTTGCTGGCGGCCCTGCGCTGCTTGCGGACAGTGCTGAAGCAGGGCGGGTTGCCGCCACGCGCCGATATGGCCGGTTCTGTCTGATTGGTCGCGGCTGAAGGGGCTGTAGTGGCCGGTTGCAGCGGCGGGTTGGTGCGGTGGGTTGGTGCGGTGGATTGGAGTGGCGGGCTTCGGTTGAACGGTCCGATCGCCCGCCACAGGGGTGGTCTTCAGGCCAGTGCGCTGGCGTCTATCTCGCTGCGCGAAAGCTCCGTGGGCTTCTCCCCGGTCATCAGGTAGTGGATCAGGTCGGCCACGGGGCGGACCGCATCGCCAAACGGCAGCGAGCCCTTGCCGCGGAAGAACAGGCCGCGCTCCACGTCGCCGCGCAACGCCTGTGCCAGTTTCAGATCGATGCAGAACTGACCGATGCGGGCCACTCCGTCACGCAGTCCACAGGCTTGCAGGCAATCGAATCCTTCCAGACATTCCCGGACCTTGGCGCGAGCCTGCAACGCGGTCTCGCGCGACAGATAGCGCTTGAGCCAGGGCGTCAGCACGGCGCGCGCGGGCAGGCCGGCAACGCTGGTGAACTCGCTCAACTGCTCCACCGGCGCGGTGGCCAGGACCTGCTTGAACGCGGGATGGGCGTCGCACTCCTCCGTGACTGCAAAGGCGGTGCCCACCTGCACGGCGGCGGCGCCTTCATTCAGCCAGTGCCGGATCTTGCCGTGATGGCCAAGCCCGCCGGCCAGGATGAGCGGCACCGAGTCCCATGCAATGCCCAGCGTGGCAAATATCTCGCGACATTCGGTCAACACGCGGCCGAATGAGAAGCGATCGTCGCCCAGGTCCTCCATGCGTGCCGCGCCAAGGTGGCCACCCGCATAGGCCGGATGTTCGATCACGATGGCGTCCGGAAGGCGGCCTTTCTTCATCCATTTGCGTAGTACCAGCCCCACGCCGCGCGAGTCCGACAGGATCGGGATCAGCGCCACCTTGGGGTGGTTGGCGGTCAGGTCGGGCAGGTCCAGCGGCAGGCCGGCGCCCATCACGATCGCGTCCGCGCCGCTCTCGCAAGCCTGGCGCACGAGTGCCGCATGGGCGCTGACGGCCTTCATGACATTCACGGCCACCATGCCGCGGCCACCCGACAATGCCTGCGCGGCACGGATTTCACGATCGAGCGCGGTGAGATTGGCGGCTTCCAGCGCGGCCTTGTCACGCTTGCCGGCGGTGGCGGCCAGAAGGTCCGGATGATGATGGCGCAGGTCGATGCTGGCGATCGTGCCCACGGCGTTGTGGCTGGCCACGGTGCCGGCCAGCCGATGCGCGGAGATACCCACGCCCATGCCGCCTTGAACGATCGGCAGCAGCTTGCGGCCGGCGAGGTTGAGCCATCGTGATTGCATGATCGGAATGGGTACCTGTTGCATTGCGGAAGCGCAAAGGCTCTCACGCGCGCGCGGGTGCCAGCTTGTGTCAGATCAAAATCTCGGGATGGCCCGTCCGGTAGGCCTAGTTCGGATGGAGAAGACGGCCCGGATCGGGCCGTGCCGGACAGCCGACATGTCCGCCGATTTGCGCCTGGTCAAAGGTGTCAGGTCCGTGCATGGCTAGCATCCGGTGGCTGCCAACCTGACGCCATTCACATGACCTCCACCATGCCTGCCGCGGCTCATGCATCCTCCGGCGCCCGCCAACCCCAACTGGTCGCACCTGCCGGATCACTGGCGGCTTTGCGCATGGCGCTGCAACACGGCGCCGACGCGGTTTACCTGGGCCTGCGCGACGCCACCAACGCGCGTAACTTCGGTGGCCTCAATTTCTCCGAGGACGACATCCGCACCGGCGTGGCGGAAGCACATGCGCGCGGCGCGGAGGTGCTGTTCGCGATCAATACGTTTGCGCAGATGGGCGAGGTGACGCGCTGGCATCGCGCCGTGGATGCGGCCGCCGCGCTGGGGGCGGACGCGGTGATCATGGCCGATCCCGGCCTGATGGCCTACGCGGCCAGGCGTCATCCCTCGCTGCGGCTGCACCTGTCCGTACAGGGATCGGCCACACATGCCGACGCCATCGAGCTGATGCGCGAGCGTTTCGGTATCCGCCGCGTGGTACTGCCGCGCGTGCTCACGATGGCCCAGATCGCCAAGCTGGCGCGCCAGACCGACGTCGAGCTCGAAGTATTCGGTTTCGGCAGCCTCTGCGTGATGGCCGAGGGCCGCTGCCTGTTGTCTTCCTATGCCACCGGCGATTCTCCCAACAACAAGGGCGTTTGTTCGCCGGCCCATGCGGTGCGCTGGGATGAGGCGGACGGCACCATGCATGCGCGGCTCTCCGGCATCCTGATCGACAGCTACGCGCCGGGCGAGCCAGCGGGCTATCCCACGCTGTGCAAGGGCCGCTTCACGGTGGAGGGCGAGCGCGGCTACGTGCTCGAAGAGCCTACCAGCCTGAACGCGGTGTCACTGCTGCCGGCGCTGATCGACATCGGCATCGCCGCCATCAAGATCGAGGGCCGCCAACGCAGCCCGCGCTATGTGGCCGATGTGGTGGGCGTACTGCGCGCGGCCATCGACGATGCCTGCCGCGATCCCAAGCGATTCGTGCCGCGCCAGGACTGGCAGGCCGCGCTTGGCCGCCACGCCGAGGGCGACCAGGTGACCCAGGGCGCCTACGATCGCCCGTGGCGCTAGGCGTCTGCCTCCACCGAACATCTTCCCGTCAGAGCTTTCCATGACTGTCCGATATCCCGATTCCGTCCCAGATTCCGTTCCCGCTGCCGTTCCGTTCCGCATCACGCTGGGTCCCCTGTTGTACTACTGGCCCCGCACCACGGTGTTCCAGTTCTATGCCGCCGTGGCCGACGCGCCTGTGGACCGCGTGCATCTGGGCGAGACTGTCTGCACGCGCCGGCACGAGTTGCGTCATGCAGACTGGATGGAGATCGGGGAAATGCTGCGCCAGGCGGGCAAGGAGGTCGTGCTGTCCACGCCGGTGCTGGTGGAATCGGACAGTGACATCGCTGTGATGCGCCGGGTGTGCGAGCAGGAAGATTTCCTGGTCGAGGCCAATGACCTTGGCGCCGTGCGCTGCATGGGCGGGCGCCCGTTCCTGGGCGGCCCTCACCTGAATGTCTATCACGCCGACATGTTCGCCTGGCTGGTCGAGCTGGGCGGGCGCGGTTGCGCGATGCCGGTGGAAATGGACCGGACGACGCTGGCCGCCCTGGCGGCGGCCCGGCCCGGCGGTACGTCGATCGAGGTGATGGTGTGGGGCCGCATGCCACTGGCGTTTTCGGCGCGTTGTTTTACCGCCCGCCACCACCGGTTGCGCAAGGACGCCTGCGAGTTCCGTTGCCTCGACTACCCGGACGGACTGGTCGCGGACACTGGCGAGGGCCAGGCGTTCTTCACGCTGAACGGCATCCAGGTGCAGTCGGCCACCTGCCTTGACCTGTGTGCGGAAGTGCCGGCCATGGCGGAAATGGGCGTCGATTCGGTTCGTGTCAGCCCTCACGCCAGTGGCACGCTGGAGGTGGTGGCCATGCTTGACGCGTGGCGCAAAGGCGATAGGAACGCGATGCGCAGCGGCATCATGCCCGCCGGTGCGCTGCCAAGTAACGGCTACTGGACGGGGCAGGCCGGCATTCGCTGGCAGCAGGTCGAAGACGATGCTGGAGTGACGGCATGATGGCGCTGACACAACTGATGGCTGGCGTGCATCGCCGCATGCCGGCGCGCGCCCGGGCGCTGCCGTTGGTGCTGGCACTGGAAGGCGCGCGCCGTGCGGGCTGGCTGCAGCCGCCTGCAGCGCTCGACGGGCATGCGTTCCTGCTGACCGTCGAGGATCTTGGGCTTGATATCCGTTTTCGCTGCGCGGGTGGGCGCTTCCTTGGCGGCCCGTTCGATGGTCAGGCACCTGCGCTGACTCTGCGCGCCCGGGCCGCGGATTACCTGCAACTGTTGGGCGGCGAGGCCGATACCGACACGTTGTTTTTTCAGCGGCGGCTGTCGATCAGTGGCGATACGGCACTGGGGTTGGAGGTCAAATATTGGCTCGACGCCGCACCGCGCCCCGGATGGGTAGAGCCCATGGTGGCGAGGCTGTCGGTGCTGTTCCCGCCGTCACCGCGCACGGCTTGACGGGTATCTCCAAGACCGAAAAACAGAAGAGCGGAGGGGTGACGGGTGAGGTTGGCTAGCGGCCGCGCGTTGGCTTGATGCCGAGCCGCCTGGCCAGTTTGTGGAGATTGCTGCTGTCCACGCCAAGCTGGCGTGCGGCGCGCGCCCAGTTGCCGTCCTGCATGGCAAGCGCTTGTTCGATGCACTGCCGCTGGCAGGCATCCATGGCGTCGCGCAGCGTGCCGTTGAACATCGTGGCCGGCCCTTGCTCGGGGCGACCTGCCGCGGCGCTCCCCTTGCAATCCGCAGCGGGCTCGATGCCATCGAGGTCCAGCCATGGCGTATCAAGTGTAACGATCTCATGTCGGCCGACGCCGTGGCTGACTGCGCGGAGCGCTGCACGGCTGATCACATGTTCCAGTTCCCGCACATTGCCCGGCCACCGGTAACGCCGCAGCGCGTCCTGCGCGCCCGGCGACAGCCGCAGGCTGCGAAGGCCTAGCCGTGCACGATTGAGTTCCAGGAAATTGCCGGCCAGCACCAGCACGTCATCCCCGCGTTCGCGCAACGGAGGGATCGGGATGGGATAGACCGACAAGCGGTGGTACAGGTCGGCCCGGAACGTGCCGTCGCGTACAAGCTGTTGCAGGTTGCGGTTGGTCGCGGCGATCACACGCACGTCCACACGCCGGGGGCGGTCCGATCCGAGCCGCTGGATCTCGCCGTTTTGCAATGTCCGGAGGAGCTTGGCCTGGGTCGATAGTGGCAATTCCCCCACTTCGTCCAGGAATACCGTGCCGCCGTCCGCGGCTTCAAACCGCCCCGGTCGCTCGCCCGTTGCACCGGAAAAGGCGCCCCGTGCGTGGCCGAACAGTTCGCTTTCCGCGAGGGAGTCTGGCAGTGCGGCACAGTTGACGTGAACAAGTGGCTTCTGGCTGCGGCGCGATTGCTGGTGCAGCCGGTGGGCAAACAGCTCCTTGCCGACGCCCGTTTCCCCAAGCAACAGCACCGGCAGTTCCGAATCCGCCACGACGGCCAGTTCATGCAGCAACCGTGTGATGGGTTCGCTTTCGCCAAGAATGTCTCCTGCGCCTGACGCGGGCAAGGACTCGCTGCCGGGCATATCGCTGCGGATACGGCGCAGCGCGCGCAGGGCCGCTTCCAGACGAGTCACACGCACTGTGGCTTCCACTGCTGACTTCAGCCGCTGCAGCTCCAGCTGCGCAGCGGCATCAAACGTGCCGACCGCAAGGGCGTCGAGAGTCAGCACGCCCCATGTGCGGCCTTCCACCTCCAGCCGCGTACCCATGCAGTCGTGCACGGGCAGCGGTTCCCCCACATGGGAGTCGATCAGGCCGTCATACGGGTCAGGCAGCGTGCTGTCATGGGGAAAAACAATCGGCCCGGAATGGGCCAGGATCGCCGCCAGGCGCGGATGCAAGGCCACGGCAAAGCTGCGGCCCAACGCGTCCGGGACCACCCCGTCCACCGCCATAGGCCGTAGATGATCGCCTTCCAGTTGCAGCAAGGCCACCGCGCCGCATCGAAAGTGCGCCCTTAGTGCGCCGACCAGCCGTTGCATGCGTATCGGTTGGGTGAGATCGGCGGTCAGGTCCGCCAGCAGCAGATTTTCCATCATGGTGTTTTCAACCCGACTGGGTTGGATGTACCGCACATTCTAGGGTCGCATTTACCGGGATGCATCGTAACCCCTTGATTTTCTGAAGTCTTGAGGCAGGCATGAGATTCGCACAAGTCTTATCGGTGCAATTTGAGAAGGAGCAATCCATGAGCATGCAGACAGCAGCAATGCAGGACTGGCGCGAACAATCGCCGGGGGCGCTTATCGACCACATCCTGGTGCGGTACCACGCCCGCCACCGGGAGCAATTGCCGGAATTGATCCGGATGGCGCGGCGCGTGGAGGAGGTTCATGCCACCAGCGGCGACTGCCCGCACGGGCTGGCGGCCCATCTGCTGGCCATGGAGCAGGAACTGGTCAGCCACATGCAGAAGGAGGAGCAGATTCTGTTTCCGATGCTGTCGCGCGGCATGGCAGCCATGGCAGGCGGGCCGATTTCCGTCATGCGCATGGAGCACGACACGCACGATGAGGCGCTTCGCCAACTCGACGCGCTGACGCACGATCAGACGCCGCCGGCGTCGGCCTGCAATACGTGGCGCACGCTCTACGCCGCGTTGCGCGAATTCCGCGACGACCTGCGCGATCACATCGAACTTGAGAACAACGTGTTGTTCGATCACCCGGCGCGTGCCTGAGCGCGTCGCCAATCCCCTCGTAAAACAAAATCCGAACCCATCATGGGCCAATATCGCAAACTATGGTTTCTGTTGATCGCCGTACTGGCGGTCACATTTTCGCTGCTCGGATACTACGGCGCGGAGGTTTACCGCCAGGCGCCACCGATGCCAACGCAGGTGGTCACGACCGATGGCCACAAGCTTTTCACGGGTGACGAAATCCTCGACGGCCAGACCGCCTGGCAATCCGTTGGCGGCATGCAGCTCGGCTCCATCTGGGGCCACGGCGCGTACCAGGCGCCGGACTGGACGGCCGACTGGCTGCACCGGGAACTGACGGCGTGGCTCGATATCGCCGCGCATGACGAGTACCAGCTCGCCTACGCGGATCTCGACGGACCCCGGCAGGCGGCGCTGCGTGAGGCGCTGCGCCTGGAATACCGTGGCAACCGCACCGATCCCGCCACTGGCGTGCTGACCGTGACCCAGCGCCGGGCGCAAGCCGTGGCGCAGACGGCCAGCTACTACGACAAGCTGTTTTCGGACGCACCCGCGTTGCAAAAATCGCGCGAGTCTTTTGCGATGAAGGAAAACACGCTGCCCAGTGCGGAACGTCGCGCGCAGTTGACGCACTTCTTCTTCTGGACCGCCTGGGCTGCCGCCACCGAGCGGCCCGGCAAGGTGGCGACCTATACCAATAACTGGCCGCACGAGCCGCTGATCGGTAACAAGCCCACCAGCGAGAACATTGCCTGGTCGATCGCCAGCGTGGTGTTCCTGCTGGCGGGTGTCGGCTTCCTGATCTGGGCCTGGTCGTTCCTGCGCGGTCAAGAGGAGTTGCCGCCGGCCCCGGCGCAGCGCGATCCGCTGACGACCTTCGCGCTTACGCCGTCGCAGCGCGCCTTGGGCAAATACCTGTTCCTGGTCGTGGCGCTGTTGGCGTTCCAGGTGTTGCTGGGCGGCTTTACAGCGCACTACACCGTGGAAGGGCAGAAGTTCTACGGTTTCGACGTGTCGCAGTGGTTCCCGTACTCGCTTACGCGAACCTGGCATATCCAGAGCGCACTGTTCTGGATTGCCACCGGCTTCCTGGCGGCGGGTTTGTTCCTGGCGCCGCTGATCCATGGCGGCAAGGACCCGAAGTATCAGAAGCTTGGCGTTGACATCCTGTTCTGGGCGCTGGTGGCAGTGGTGGTGGGCTCCTTCACGGGCAACTACCTGGCGATCGCCCAGATCATGCCGGCCGAACTGAATTTCTGGCTCGGCCATCAGGGTTACGAGTACGTGGACCTGGGCCGTCTCTGGCAGATCGGCAAGTTTGTCGGCATCCTGCTCTGGCTGGTCCTGATGCTGCGGGGGATGGTGCCCGCGCTCCGTGCGCGCAACACCGACAAGAACCTGCTGGCACTGCTGACCGCGTCGGTGGTGGCCATTGGCCTGTTCTATGGCGCCGGCCTGTTCTACGGCGAGCGCACCAGCCTGACCATCATGGAATACTGGCGCTGGTGGGTCGTGCACCTTTGGGTGGAAGGCTTCTTCGAGGTTTTCGCTACCACGGCACTGGCGTTCATCTTCTCGACTCTGGGACTCGTGTCGCGCCGCATGGCCACCACGGCCAGCCTGGCGTCGGCGTCGCTGTTCATGCTTGGCGGCTTGCCTGGCACTTTCCACCACCTGTACTTTGCTGGCACCACCACGCCGGTGATGGCCATGGGGGCCAGTTTCAGCGCGCTGGAAGTGGTGCCGCTGATCGTGCTGGGTCACGAGGCCTGGGAGAACTGGAGCCTGAAGGACCGGGCGCCGTGGATGGCGCATGTGAAGTGGCCGCTGATGTGCTTTGTGGCCGTGGCATTCTGGAACATGCTCGGCGCAGGTGTGTTCGGCTTCATGATCAACCCGCCGATTTCGCTGTACTACTCGCAGGGGCTGAATACCACGCCGGTGCACGCTCACGCGGCATTGTTCGGGGTCTATGGCTTCCTGGCGCTGGGCTTCACGCTGCTGGTGCTGCGCTACATCCGCCCGCATTTCGAGTTGAGCCCGTCGCTGATGAAGATCGCCTTTTGGGGGCTGAATGGCGGCCTGGTCCTCATGATCGCCACCAGCCTGTTGCCGATCGGCATCATCCAGTTCCTCGCCAGCGCGAGCGAAGGGTTGTGGTATGCGCGCAGCGAAGCCTTCCTGCAGCAGCCGCTGCTGCAGACCCTGCGGTGGGTGCGGACGTTTGGCGACGTGGTGTTCCTCGTAGCCGCACTGACCTTTGCGTTGCAGGTGGTGATTGGCCTGCTAAGCGGTCGACCAGTGCAACCGGCACCCGAAAGGGAGTTGCAAGCCAGCCGGTCGCGTTCGTGACAGGTGATTGAATGAAGACGGCCCCGCAAGGGGCCGTCGGCGTTTTAGAGGTCGTTTCAAAAAGATCCTGGCGTCGTTGCCGGGTTTGCCACATTGGCTTGCCGTATGACTTGTACTGCCAGCGGCCTCACCCTTGCAGGGCGCGCATACGCCGGCAGACTACCGCTCGCAGACGTCGCTGGTGATCTCCGAGACCACGTGGCCGATCAGAATGACCGCCGGGCTGGCCAGTCCGGCTGACAGCGCCGCGTCCAGTGTCTGCAGTGTGCCGGTCCAGCAGCGTTGCGCGGGACCACTCGCGTGCATGACCACGGCTGCGGGCATGTCGGGTGCCATGCCCGCGGCCAGCAGCGCGGCCTGGATCTCGCCGATCCTGCCCATTCCCATGTAGATGGCCAGCGTTGTCTCGCTCGATGCCAGCGCCCGCCAGTCGGGTCCGCCATCGCCGCGTGTATGCGCGGTCACGAAGGTCACGCCATGACAATGAGCACGGTGCGTCAGGGCGATGCCCAGCGCCTGCGCGGCCGCGGCAGCGCTGCTGATGCCGTTGATCACCTCCACTTCGACGCCATGCGCGCGCAGGAACGCCGCCTCTTCGCCGCCACGTCCGAACAGCAGCGGGTCGCCGCCCTTGACGCGGGCAACGCTACGCCCCGCCAGCGCATGGGCCAGTGTCAGTGCATCGATCTGTGCCTGGCTGACGGAGCAGCGGCCACCCCGCTTGCCCACTGAAGCGATGTGTGTGCCGGTACTGGCGTACTGTGCGATGTCCGGAGAGACAAGGTCGTCCACGAGCCAGACGTCTGTCGCGCCGAGTATGCGGGCTGCCTTGACGGTCAGCAGTTCGGGGTCGCCGGGGCCCGCGCCCACCAGCCAGACCTTGCCTGCCTTGGGATGCCGGTTCATGTCGTGATCCTGTTGGTCAATGGCTGGTGCCGGACGAACGAGTCGTCTTGTTGAACACGTTGTATTTGCCGATGGGTTTGTCCATCGGGATGCGCTTGACTTCGCGCAGTGTGGTGGCGTCATAGACGACGATCGCGCCATCGCGCTCCATCAGGCTCACCAGTGCATAGCGCCCGTCGCGCGTGAACTCCACATGAGCGGCCGTATGCCCCGGGGCCGGTGTGACGCTGCCCACCACACGCAGGCTTTGCTTGTCGATGACCTGCAGCGTGTCCCGGTGCGGGCTCATCATCGCGTCGGTCCAGGCGTAAGGGGTTTGCTCATGACTGCGCAGGAAGAAGCCGGGTCCGGCAGTCGGAATCGTGGCCACTGTGTGCCAGTCGCCCATGTCGATCACGCTGATGGCCGCCTGCTTCAGGTCCGGTGAGGCCATGACCGACTGGCCATTGCGCTCCCAGGTGATGCCGCTGCCCAGATGCGGCATGCCCTGTAGCGCCAGTGTGGCCACCTTGTGGCCGGCATCGAGGTCGATGACCTGCCCGCCGCCCGTGCGCGAAGCGCCGAGAATATGGCGATAGGGCGGGTCGAAGAAGAAGTCGTCGAGCACCGCATCGAGCCGGATCTTTCTTGGCGCTAGCGCGTCCGGCACATTGCCATAGGGGATCTCCCAGACTTCCGGAATGTCCCGCAGCGCCGCGATGAAACTGCCGCGAGGCGCCGCATCGTAGACGGCCGAGACACGCGATGGCGTGCCGTCCGCATCCTGCACGGGATAGACGCGCGCGAGCGCGAGGTCCCGCGCATCGAGTAACACCATGCTGGCCGGCAGGGTGTTTCCGGCCAGCACCCACTTGCCGTCGTCGCTGACGGCCACATTGCGCGTGTTCAGTCCGACCCGGATCTCGGCGACGAGGCTGAGGTTCCAGAGGTCGAACTTGCTGATCCACCCGTCCCGGCTGGCAACGAACACATAGCGGCCGTCGCGGCTGAACTTGGGGCCGCCGTGCAGCGCAAAGCGCGTGGCAAAGCGATGAATCGGCTCCAGTCGATCGCCGTCCAGCACGCTCAAGTGGTGGCTGCCGGCCTCCACCACCAGGAACAGGTTGGCGGGATCGGCGCGGAAAGCCGGCTTCGCCGGCAGGGTGCCATCGGCGTGGAGAACCACGCGGGAGGCGCGGATATCGTCGGCGGTCCAGTGGGGCGACTTCGTGGGCTCGGTCCGCAGCCAGCGGGCCAACTGCTCAAGCGCCACAGCCGGGATCTGCGTGCCGAACCCCGGCATCTGCGTCGCCACGCGGCCCTGACGCAGGACCTCATCCAGTTCCTTTGCCTTGAGTCTTTCCAGGCTTTGCGGCAGCAAGGCCGGCCCCATGCCGCCCAGGCGGTCGGTGCCGTGACAGGCCGCGCAGTGTTGCTGGTACAGGGCGCCCGGCGCAAGCGCCGTGCTGTCAGGCTGTGCCCGGGCGGACAGGCAGACGGCCAGCACGCCAAGGCCCACCGTGGCGATGCGCACCATGCGCAGTGTCGCGGTTATTGCACGCATGCGAAGGTCTCCGTCTGGTCGATGCCGCCCGGCGCCCTGAGCTCGGTGTCTGTCAGATAGCAGCCCGGATCCTCGGCCCACGGATTGCCGCTGACCGCCCAGGCGCGTACGCGGGTATTGCCATTGCAGATGTCGCGATGCAGGCAGGCCGCGCAGCGGCCCTCCAGCGGACGCGGACTTGCCTTCAGTCCTGCCATGAGCGGATCCGTGCGGTCGGCCCAGATCTCGCCGAACGGGCGCTCGCGCACGTTGCCGATCGTCACGTGCCACCACATCGTGTCCGGATGCACGTTGCCGAGATTGTCGATGTTGGCCACGCCGACGCCGGTGGCGTTGCCGCCCCAGGCCGTCAGCCGGGCGCGCATGTCAGCCACGCGCTCCGGATAGCGCTGCGAAATCCACTGGAGCAGGTAGACGCCGTCAGCGTCGTTATTGCCGGTAACGAAATCGCCGGCGTGTCCTGCCTGCGCGCGGGACCAGACGTGGTCGATCAGCCAGTCCAGCGCCGCACGGGTCCTCGCATGCCGGGCATCGTCGGCGCGATAGCCCTTGCCGCGCCCCGCGTAGTTGAAATGGGACAGGTAGAACTTGTCGATACCCTCGGCCTCGGTCAGGGCCACCACATCCGCCAGTTGCGCTGCGTTGGCCTCCGTCAGCGTCATCCGGACCCCGACGCGAAGGCCGGCTGCACGTGCCGTACGCAGGCCGGCCAGGGCCCGGTCGAACGCGCCGTCGCTACGCCGGAAGCGGTCGTGGGTCGGCGCCAGCCCGTCCAGACTTACGCCGACGTAGTCGAAGCCGGTTGCAGCCAGCCGTGCGGCGTGGCCCGCATCCAGCAGCGTGCCGTTGGACGATAGCGACAGATGAAAGCCAAGTTCCCGCGCCCGGGTGGCGATCACGTAAAGGTCCTGCCGCATCAGCGGCTCGCCGCCGGACAGGATCAGGGCCGGTACGCCCGTCGCTTTGAGCTGATCGAGCACGGCAAGTGCCTCGTCGGTTTCTAGCTCGCCTCGAAAGTCGACGTCCGCCGACGTGGCGTAGCAGTGGCGGCAGTTCAGGTTGCAGCGGCGCACCAGGTTCCAGATAACGACCGGGCCGGCGGGCTTGCGCGCGGAAGGCACCGGGCCACCGTCACGCAAGGCTTCGAGAAAGCGGGAGAGACGAAACATGGCTCAGGGGGTCTTGTCGGAAGGCGTCGTGCCGGGCCAACGCAGCCCGGTCTTCTTGAGGATCCGCGTGGACCAGAGCACGTCGTGGCCACGGCAGGCGTCGCCCAGCCGCGCACGGATCGCATCGATCAATGGCAAGGCGTCTTCATGCGTGCGTGCATGGACCATGGCGAACAGGTTGTATCGCCACGACGGCAGGTGACGCGGCCGGCGATAGCAGTGGCTGACGAACGGCAGCGCTCCGATCCGCAGACCAAGCGCATCGACGACGTCGTCGTCGACGTCCCAGACCGTCATCCCGTTGGCACGCCATCCCAGTGCGTAGTGATTCGGCACCGCGCCGATGCGGCGGATGACGCCGCGCTCCTGCATGGCCTGCAGCCGGTCGATGACTTCCTGCTCGCCGATTCCCAGCGTGGCACCCAGGGTTGCATAAGGTGCCGGTACAAGCGGCAGGCCGGATTGCGTGGCAAGCATCAGCGCACGGTCCGTGAGGTCGAGCGTGGAAAAGCCGGGCGGGGAGGGGGCGGGCGGCGAGGGGTCGAGAGGGAAAGGGGCGGGCATGATCATGCAGGCAGGTAAAGGCGGACGAAGTACTCGCGTTCCTTGGGGAAGGCGAACACATTGACGCCGGCGGCCGCCTCGATCGCTGCAAGCGTGGGCGTCACGGCGCCTGGGTCAGATACCGCGAGCACGAACCAGAGATTCAGATGATGGGTCCGCGCGTAGTGGTGGGCGACCTCCGGCCGGGCGTTGATGGCCTCGATGATCTCCTCCAGCCGCGCCTCCGGTGCATGGCAGGCGCAAAGGACGAAACGACCACCGGCGCGCTCCGCCTCGAACAGCGGGCCGAAACGCGTCAGCACGCCCTGATGGAGCAGCGCCCGCAGACGGGCCAGCAATGTGGCTTCATCGAGGCCAAGCGCAGCGGCGGCATCGGCGTACGGCCGGGGCGTCAGTGGAAAGCCGTGCTGGAGCGCGTTGACGATCCGCCGGTCGATGTCAGTCAAGGCGGCGGTGGTGGTGACGTCGGCGACCGCGGGGCGATGGCAATCGGGCGCGTTCATGCGGCGGCCAGTGTGCAGCTGTAACGCGTGCCGCGCTGCTTGAAGCAGCGGCTGGCCGGCAGGACGGCGCGCGGCACGGCGGCCAGGCCGCCGACCGCATTGAAGCGCGCGAGCGTCGCCTGCAGTTCGGCCTGGCTGCGCGCGTGCACCATCGCGAACAGGTTGTACGGCCAGTCCGGCAGGCGGCGGGGCCGCCGATAGCACAGCGTGACATGTGGCACGTGCGCCAGCCGCATGCCGATGGCGTCCACCCGCGCATCCGGTACGTTCCAGACGCACATCGCATTGTGGGCATAGCCAAACTTGCGGTGATGCAGGATCGCGCCGAAGCGTCGGATGATGCCTGTGTTGCGCCACTGCGCCAGGCGACAAAGAATCTCCGTCGGCGAGATGCCGCAACGGCGCGCCAGGGCGTGGTAAGGAAACGGCGTCAGGGGCAGCCCGGCTTCCAGCGCTGCGATCAGCCGCCAGTCCGCGTGGCTCAGCGCCTGCGCAGGCTGCGTACAGGTCTCGCGCGGCCCCCGCGCCTCCCTAGCGCCATGCCTGCCCCTGGAAAGGGGAAATCCCAGGTCGATGTGGTATTCGCGCTCCAGCGGGAGATCCAGCGGAGCCTGCCCGACGTCGTAGGCGATGTCATCCAGGACGGCGTCGAGTTGCGGGCGATCCCGGGCCCCCGCGACAAACCAGAGGTTGTAGTGATGGCCATCGCGCGCGTAGTTGTGGCTGACGGCGGGATCGGCGCTGACCCGTCCCGCCACGCGGTCCATCCGCGCGGAAGGCACGGCCAGCGCGGCCAGCGTGCTGACACCAATGGTGTTGGGCGCAAAGACGGCGCCGATGCGGCTGATCCGGCCGGCGCCAAGGTCGCGCGCCAGCAAACTCAGCACCATCCGCTCCGACATGCCCAACGCTTCGGCCGCACAGAAGTAAGGTCGTAGCTCCAGCGGGAAGTCTCGCTGGATGTGGTTGTAGAACTGGAGTTCGTCGAACATGTGGCTACATTCCGAAACGATGGGCCCGCGCCGTAAAGAAAATGCCGCTGGGCTGATCGGCCGGCAGCGTGGCCAGTCGGGCAAAGGTCTGGGTGTCGTAGACCTCCACGCGGTTGTCGTCGCGGCAGGACAGCCAGACCGATTCCCCCTTGGGCGCGAACTCCATGTGCAGCACGCCCCGGCATGGGCGCAGCGTGTGCACTACCTGCCGCGTGGCGGTGTCGATCACCTGCACGATGCCGTTGTCGGGGAAGGCAAAGTTGACCCAGACCTGGCGGCCGTCTGGCCGGGCCATGACGAACACGGGTTGCCCCGCCATGGCGACGCGACCGGCCTCGCGCCAGTCCGCCGCGGGATCGGCCACAAGCACCTCGTGCCGGCCGACGGCCGGTAGCCAGGCCTTGCCTTGCGCCATCGCCCAGCCGCGCAGGTGTGGCATCTTGTAGACGGGCAACCGTGTTTCGCCGCGGCCGTAGCCGTCCAGCACCTTGCGTGTCGCGACCGGCGTTTGCCAGAGGTCGACCAGTGCCAGTCCGTCCTCGCCGAACAGGCCGGCGATATACCAGCGGCCGTCAGGCGTGACCAGCCCGTCATAGGGTTCGCGGCCCGCCTTGAGTTTGGTGATGACTGGCTGACGCGGGTCGGCGACATCGAGGATCCAGACTTCGCCGGCCTCGAACAGGCTGGCGGCCAGGCGCCGCCCGGGCAGGTCCGCCAGGCCGACGACCTTGCTGCGCCGCCCGTCGGCACCTATCGCCGGAATATCGGCGAGCGGCGCCAGCGTCCTGGCGTCGAACAACCGGATGCCGCCCGGTGCGTAGTTCTGTGCGGCGACCACGCTGCCGTCCTGCAGGATCGCGCCGCCGATGCTGTTGCCGGCCTGCATGGTCCTGTGCGTGATTTGCGCGGTGAGCAGGTCGACCCGCGAGAGTGCCCCATCGCGACCGAACACGAAGGCGTAGCGGCCGTCGCGCGAGAACACCACGCTGGCATGGGAGAGGTCCCCCAAACCGGAGACGGTGGCCAGCCGCGTCATGCCGGTGGTTTCCACGATCTGGATCCTGCCGGCCGCACGCTCGACGACGACACCAAGGTCACCGGTGCCCCGCAGTGCATGCTCGTTCGGTGTCGCGCAGCCCAGCAGCGCCGCCGCACACAGCCAGGCGGCCGCATGCTTCAGGGCGCGTGCGCCGGGCATCGACTTCGGGAGCGCGAATGTCCGGGGAGCGAGGATCAGGGAACGCCGCCTGCCGATGTCACGGTGGGAGGCGTCCCGCGTTGCAGTTGTTCGATCAGCCATTGGGCTTCGTCCTGCGTCATGAAAGGCTGCCAGGGCGGCATCGCCGTACCCGGGCGGCCGTGGAGCACGGTGGCCACCAGACTGTCGCGTGGCTTGCCGGCCAGTGCGTCAGCAGTGAGCGGCGATCCCAGCCCGCCACGCAGCGTCATGCCGTGGCAGGCACCGCAGTCGTCGCGCAGCCAGTGCGCCAGTTGCGCCTCCCGGGCGGGGTCGGGCGCCGAGGTGCCAGGTTGGGTCGTGTCCGGCGCAGCGGCACCGGGCGCGGCTACAAACACCAGCAGCCACGCCATCGCAGCCCAGACAGCCGCCGGCCGGGGCCGGCGGCGCCACGCTTCGCCCCTCACACGGGCGCCCGGCGCGACACTCAGAGGCTCAGGATCCACGTCGCCAGCTGGTTGGCCTCCGCTTCCGATACCGCGTTGGGCGGCATCGGAATGGCGCCCCATTTGCCGCTGCTGCCTTTCTGGATCGACGTGGCAATCGCAACCGCCGCCTTCTTGTCAGCCTTGTATTTCGCGGCGACATCCTTGAAGGCCGGGCCGAGAACCTTCTTGTCCGTGCTATGGCAGGCCAGGCAGTTCTTCGACTGCGCCAGCGCGGGGCTGGCGTGGGCGGGACGGCCGGCCAGCGTCAGTGCACCGATGGCGGCCAGCGTGATGCCAGCCATCCACAGCTTGTGTCGGATACTCATCTCGATGCTCCTTAGTAGACGTCGTGCTGGGTGTTGTAGGCGTTGAACTTGCCGGTGGGCGTGACCAGCCGGGGGTCGCGAATCACGGTCTTGAGCGCGCGGGTCTTGTCGTCGACGACCACGATGGCGGACTCGCCATCCTTCGTGCCCCAGACGGAGAACCACACCTCGTCGCCCGCCTTGTTGTATTCCGCCTGCACCACGCGCTTGGCACCAGTGCCCTTGAGCTCCGCCCAGTCAGCGATCGGCAGTACCTTGAAGCCGGCGCCGAGATTGCGTGTGTCGAACACCGCCACGGACTGATTGAGCTTCGGGTCCGGGTTCAGCGGCGTATCGACCCACAGGTTGCTCGATTTCGGATGGGTCTTGATGAACAGCGACCCGCCGCCCTGGCCCTTGACGGTCTGCACCACCTTCCAGGCCTGGGCCTTGTGGCCGACCGGATCGGTGCCGATGAGGCTGATGGTCTCGTCGCCAAGGTGACTGGTCGCCCAGACCGGACCGAACTTCGGATGGACGAGGTTGGCGCCGCGCCCGGGGTGCGGGGTCTTGCCCACGTTGACCAGCGCGGCGAGCTTGTCGTCCTTGGTGTCCACCACGGCGATCTTGTCGGACGCGTTGGCAGCGACCATGAAGTAGCGGCCCGTCGCGTCGAAGCCGCCGTCATGCAGGAACTTGGCGGTGTCGATCGTGGTGGTCTTGAGGTTGTTCAGGTCCGCGTAGTTGACCATCAGAACCTTGCCCGTCTCCTTGGCCGTGATGACGAACTCGGGATGGAAGTGGCTGGCCACGATCGATGCGACACGCGGCTCGGGGTGATAGGCGTTGTCAACGGTCATGCCGCGCGTGGAGACCACCTTCAGCGGCTTGAGCGTGTCGCCTTCCATGATCACGTACTGTGGCGGCCAGTAGGACCCGGCGACGGCGTACTTATCCTCGTAGTCCTTGTACTTGGAGGTTTCCACCGAGCGTGCTTCCAGCCCGATGCGGACTTCCGCGACGATGGCCGGCGTGGGTAGCCAGAGGTCGATCAGGTCCAGGCGCGCGTCACGTCCGATCACATACAGGTAGCGGCCGGACGCGGACATGCGCGAAATATGCACCGCGTAGCCGGTCTTGACGATGTTGATGATCTTCTTGCTGTCGCCGTCGATCAGCGCGACCTCGCCTGCATCCCGCAACGTGACCGAGAACAGGTTGTCGAGGTTGTACGCATTCATCTTGCGCGTGGGGCGCTGCGCCACCGGCACGATGTCCTTGCGCGTGGCCTCGATGTCGGCCAGCGAGAATTCAGGCGGCGTGGGAGGGTCCAGCTGGACGTATCGCGCCATCAGGTCGATGTCGGCGGCGGGCAGCTCGTTGGATGTGCCGAAGTTCGGCATGCCGGCCGGGCTGCCATAAGTAATGAAGGTCTTCAGGTATTCGGTGCCGCGGCTGCGCGTGATGTCAGGTGTCAGCGGCTTGCCCGTCGCGCCTTTGCGCAGTACGCCGTGGCAGCCGGCGCAGCGCTGGAAGTAGATCTCGCGGGCGTGGTCGAATTCGGCCGAGGTGAGTGTGGGCGCCGGGGCTGCCTGCGCGGGAGGTGCTGTGCCGTCCTGTGTTGCAGCCGCGGATGGGCCGGCGTGGATCAGTATGGACAGGAGCGGCAGGGCCGCCAGCACGGGAGACAACCGACGTTTCGCTTTCATGGCTCTCTTTCAGCGAGGTGGGGAAAAAGCCTTTGTTGGATGCCCGACGGAAGTGCGATGAACCTGTGGTCGCGCATGTGTCATGCAAGCATCATCGAGAAGTTCCCCTCGCATATCGTTGACTGCCATCAAGCGCGCACGACATCGCATGACGATGTCGTGCGGCTGCGAAAATCATCGTCCCTCCGAGGGCTCCGAGAGCTCGTCGAGTGCCGCCGATACAGCGGCCCACGCGACAGTGGCTTCGGCGGTCGTGCATTCGCCGTGCTGGCGCTTGGTGGCACCCAGGCGGTTCAGCACGAGATGGCGCGAAGGCTGCACGCCGGTGTTTTCCAGGCACGCTTTCACGCACGCGAGGGGGCACCCGTCGAGCGCGAGGATCGGCCGGCCCGAGTGTGCCACACGCGTCAGCGCGGGCACGCCCCCGCCGACGCCGCTGATGCAGGACATCTCCGCGCGGCCGGCGCGGTCCAGTCGCACGGCGAAGCTGTTGGCCAGCTGCGCGACGCTCGAACATCCTGAGCAGGCGTAGACAAGGGGCAGGTGGGAGGCGGCGCGGGACACGTCGTTCATGACAGGGCTCCGGTTGGGGAATCGATCCGCAGCAGGTTGAGGATGAATCGCGCGATCTGGTCCGGCTGGTTCAGCGGCAGGCAGGGCAGTGCGATGTCGAGCGGTTCGTCCGTGGCCACGGCGACCACGGAGTCGTCAGCGGGGAAGTACGGCGCCTCGCCGCGCGACGGCCGGTAGACCTCGATGCGTGGCAGGTGCTCCTGGCGAAAGCCTTCGACCAGCGTCAGGTGCGCCGGCGACAGGCGCGCCAGATGATCGTGCAGGCAGGGCTCGGGCGCGTTGCCGATCTCGCGCATGATGGCGTAGCGATATGGGGAAGCGACCAGCACCTCGCCGGCTTCCGCCCGGCGGAAGCGCGCGCTGTCCTTGTTGTCGGGTTCCAGCGTGATGGCCTTGTGCGAATGCTTGATGACGTTGACGGTGTACTCGCGTTGTCGGTACCAGCGCAGCAGCGCGGCAATCAGCGTGGTCTTGCCGCTGCCGGACGTGCCGGTGATGCCGAGGACAAGGGCGGACATGGGGAAAAATTTCAGAGCGTGGTTTCCAGCGGACATACGAGGGGGAGAAAACCGTCGGCGCGCTCGGAGTACGCAAGCAGCGCGCCGGCCTGGAGGTCGAAATACCAGCCGTGCAGCGACAACCGACCCTGCGACATGGCCTCCCGCACGGCCGGGAAGGTTTCCAGGTTGCGCAGGGAGACGAGGATCGCCGCTTGTTCGCATGCATGCTGGCGTTGTGCGGCGCTGGCATGCCGCAGCGCTTCGTCGACCTGATGGCGCGCCGATGCCGCGATGCGCACCCATGGGGCGATGAAATCGCCGGGCGCGGGAGGCTCGTCGGGGTCCATTGCCATCAGTGCGCGGATGCCGCCGCAGCCGGCGTGTCCCATGACGATGATGCGGGCGACCTGCAACTGCGTGACGGCGAACTGGATGGCCGCGGATACGCCGTGAAGGGTGTCCTCCGCGTCGTGACGGCAGGGCGGGACCAGGTTGGCGATATTGCGTACGGTAAAGAGGTCGCCAGGATCGCAGCCGAGCAGCATGCCGGGGTCCACGCGCGAGTCGCTGCAGCCGATCAGCAGCGTGGGTGGATGCTGGCCTCGCCGCAAGGTGTCGAACAAGGCCGGCTCGGCGTCGAAGTAGCGTTGCTGGAAGCGTTCGAATCCCTTCAGCAGCCGTTCGATCTCGTGCATGGCTGACTCACAAATTCGGCTACTGGACGAGCGGGCTGTCGGCGCCGTCGAGTTCGATGCCCTCGATGCGTGACTTGCCGATCAATACCGTGGCGTACTGCTTCCACGCGCGATCGCGTGCGGCGGCGGCAAGCGCCCGGGCGATATCGGCGTGCACGGTCTCGAAGGGCATCCGCTCGCCCGCATGGCGGTCCAGGACCTTGACCACGTGCAGGCCGTGGCGACTTTCGACGATAGCGGGCAGGACACCGGTGCCGCGCATCTCGAACAGCGCGCGTTCGAACTCCGGCGTGGTTTCGCCGCGAAACAGCCGCCCAAGGCGTCCGCCCCCGCCACCGCTCGGGCAGTTGGAGCGGGTGCGGGCCAGCTCGGCGAAGCGCGACGGCCGGGCACGTACCTCGTCCAGGGTCCGCTCCGCCAGCGCGCGCAGTGCGTCGAGCCGTGCGTAGGGCGTGACCTGGAAGAGGATATGTTCGGCCTCCACCCAGGCACCCACGTGGAAATGTTCGGGGTGGCCTTCGTAGTGGCGCCGGCAGCTGGCCTCGTCGGGCGTGGGCACCGTGGCCTCATGGTCCAGCAGCGCGGTGGTCAGCGCTTCGTCGGGGTCGGCGTGGCCGTCCGGCGCGGCCAGCCCCAGACGTGCGGCTTCTTCCCGTACCAGACGGCGGAGGATGGCCGCCACGGTGGCCTCGCGAGCCGGGTTGCGTGTGCCTTCATACAGCGGCAACTCGCGTTCGATGTCGGCATCCTGCAGTTCGGCGCCGTTGACAATGACAGGCATGTTGGTCTCCGATGCGGTCAGCGGCCGCGTACGAGCTGCCAGGCGCGGCCCAGATAGGTGACCGATCCGAAGCCGCTCCACACATGCACCAGCCGCGTGAACGGGAAGATGGCAAACAGCGTGATGCCCATGAACAGGTGCGCGCGGAACAGGATCGGCGCATCGGCAACGTAGCCGGCGGCGTCGCCACGCAGCGTGACGATATGCTGGGCCCACGTCATCAGCTGCACCATCATGTGGCCGTCCATGTGGCCGGCGGACACGCCGATCGTGGACAGGCCAAGGAGCAGCGTCACCAGCAGCCAGACGAGCAAGACCTTGTCGCCGGTGCGCGTCACGGCGGATACGCGCGGGTTGGTCAGGCGGCGGTGCAGCAGGATCAGCAGGCCGGCCAGGCACATCGTGCCCATCACGCCGCCGGCCGCCATGGCCACGCCTTGCTTGAAGCCGTGCGAGACGCCAAGCGCATCCCAGACGGCCACGGGCGTCAGCAGCCCGACCAGGTGGCCGAAGAACAGCCCGAGGATGCCGACGTGGAACAGGATATTGCCCAGCCGCAGATTGCCGCGATAGAGCAACTGGGAGCTGTCGGTCTTCCAGCTGTACTGTTCGCGTTCAAAGCGTGCCAGGCTGCCGAACAGGAACAGCGCGGCGGCGATGTACGGATAGATGCCGTAGAGGAATTGGTTCAGTAGATCCATGATGGCTCCGCGGTCAGTGGGCGGGTTGGGGCTGGCGCGTGTGGAAGCGGACCACCTGTTCGGCGGCCGGCCGGATCGCCAGCAGCGGCTCGACGCCATCGGCGCCGGGGCCGAACACTTCCATCGCTTCGTCCATGTCGCGGACGGGCGGGTCCTGTCGCGCCTCGGGCTGGACGTCGGTCAGCGTTTGCAGTACCCGGAACACGCCGGCATACGGGCTGTCGTGCCGGGCCAGGCGGTCGCCGATGGCGGCCAGCACGTGGATCGCATCGCCCAGCAATTGCTCGGCGTGCGCTTCCTTGTCCTCGCCGGCCAGTGCCCCCAGGAATTCCAGGAACAGAGGCACGTAGTCGGGCAGCTCCGAGCCGATCGGCTCGAAGCCTTCGCGCCGGTATTCGTCGATCAGGTCGACCATGGCCTGGCCCCGGTCGCGGGACTCTCCGTGGACATGCTCGAACAGGTGCAGCGAATGCGCGGGATTGCGGTCGAACGTGGCGACGTAGTTCTCCTGCAGCGCGATAAGCGGTGTGTCGCGCAGCAGCGCTGTCAGCGGCGCCAGTATCTCGCACGCCTGCGGCCAGACGGCCACTTCGCGCTCGATTTCCGGCATGGCATCGACGAGCGCCGATTCGGGGTAGCCCAGCAGGGCGCTGAGCACGGGGTAGAGGGTCATGATGAATCCTTGGGTGACGCGGCTCAGACGGTGGTCTCGGGCTTCTGCTTGCGGGACTTGGGCATGTCCGCGAAGACCACGCTGCCCTGCGGCTTCTTGCCGAACAGCGATCCGGACGTGGTGCCGCCAGAGCAGCCGTTGCCGAAGCTGAAGCCACAGCTCGCCTTGTCGTTGAAGCTGTCCTCGACCATTTCCTTGTGCGACGACGGAATCACGAAGCGATCCTCGTAGTTGGCGATGGCCATGGTCTGGTACATGTCTTCCACCTGCGCGGGCGTGAGGCCCACCTGTTCCAGCACGCCCAGGTCCTGTACGCCGTCGACGACCTCGGATCGCTTGAACGCGCGCATCGCCAGCATGCGATCCAGCGCGGACAGCACGGGAATGACATCGCCGGCGGTCAGCAGGTTGGCCAGGTATTTCACCGGGATGCGCAGGCTCTTCACGTCCGGGATCACGCCATTCATGCCCATGTGGCCGGCCTGCGCCGCGGTCTGGATCGGGGAGAGCGGCGGGACATACCAGACCATCGGCAGCGTGCGGTATTCCGGATGCAGCGGGAAGGCGATCTTCCACTCGCAGGCCATCTTGTAGACGGGCGACTTGCTTGCGGCGTCGACCCAGCTTTGCGGAATGCCCTGGCGCAGCGCCTCGGCCTGCACGGCCGGGTCATTCGGGTCCAGGAAGATGTCGAGCTGCGACTGGTACAGGTCGCGCGTGTCTTCCACGGCCGCCGCCGATTCGATGCGGTCCGCGTCATACAACATCACGCCGAGATAGCGGATGCGGCCAACGCAGGTTTCGGCGCAGACGGTCGGCTGGCCGGCCTCGATGCGTGGATAGCAGAACAGGCACTTCTCGGCCTTGCCGCTCTGCCAGTTGAAGTAGATCTTCTTGTACGGGCAGCCGGAGATGCACATCCGCCAGCCACGGCACTTGTCCTGGTCCACCAGCACGATGCCGTCGTCCTCGCGCTTGTAGATCGAGCCGCTGGGGCAGGATGCCACGCACGCCGGGTTCAGGCAGTGCTCGCACAGCCGGGGCAGGTACATCATGAAGGTGTTCTCGAACGTGGAGTACATCTCCTTCTGCACGTCGTCAAACAGCTTGTCGCGGCTGCGGGAAGCAAATTCGCCGCCCAGGTCGTCCTCCCAGTTCGGGCCCCATTCGATCTTGTCCATCTTCTTGCCCGTCAGCACGGAAACAGGACGTGCCGTCGGCGGGGTCTGCACCAGCGGGGCGCGCTGCAGATGCTCGTAGTCGTAGGTGAACGGCTCGTAGTAGTCGTCGATCTGCGGCAGGTTGGGGTTGGCGAACAGGTTGGCGAGGATGCGCAACCGGCCGCCCTGGCGGGGCGTCAGGGTGCCGTCCGGATGACGCTGCCAGCCGCCTTGCCACTTCTCCTGGTTCTCCCATTCCTTGGGATAGCCAATGCCGGGCTTGGTTTCGACGTTGTTGAACCACGCGTATTCCACGCCGTCGCGGCTGGTCCACACGTTCTTGCAGGTCACGGAGCAGGTATGGCAGCCGATGCATTTGTCGAGGTTCAGCACCATGGCCACCTGGGCACGGATCTTCATTGCGCGGCTCCTTCCTTTTCCGATTGTTCGACCAGCGGGCCTTCCAGCCAGTCGACCTTGTTCATCTTGCGCAGGATGATGAATTCATCCCGGTTGCTGCCCACGGTGCCGTAGTAGTTGAACCCGTAGGCCAGTTGTGCGTAGCCGCCGATCATGTGCGTGGGCTTGGTCACCGCGCGTGTCACGGAGTTGTGGATGCCGCCGCGCATGCCGCTGGTTTCCGCGCCGGGCACGTTCACGATCTTCTCCTGGGCGTGGTACATCAGGCACATGCCCTTCGGAACACGCTGGGACACCACCACGCGGGCGGTGAGGGTGCCGTTGACGTTGAACACCTCGACCCAGTCGTTGTCGCGGATGCCGTTGGCCTGGGCCTCGGTCTCCGAGATCCATACGTGCGGCCCGCCACGCGACAGCGTGAGCATGCGCAGGTTGTCCGAGTAGGTGGAGTGGATGCCCCACTTCTGGTGCGGCGTGATCCAGTTCAGCACCAGCTCCGGATTGCCGTTCGGCTTGCGGTTGAGCATCGGCGCCACGGTCTTGGTGTCGATGGCCGGCTTGTAGACGCATGCGCCTTCGCCGAAATCGAGCATCCAGCGGTGATCCTGGTAGAACTGCTGGCGGCCGGTCAGCGTGCGCCATGGAATCAGCTCGTGGACGTTGGTGTAGCCGGCGTTGTAGCTGACTTCCTCCGATTCCAGGCCGGACCACGTCGGTGCCGAGATGATCTTGCGCGGCTGCACCTGTACGTCGCGGAAGCGGATCTTGTCGTGCTCGCGGCCAACGGCCAGGTGCGCATGTTCGCGGCCGGTGATCTTCGACAGCGCTTCCCACGCCTTGACGGCGACGTGGCCATTGGTTTCGGGCGCGAAGGTCAGGATCATCTCCGCGGCATCGATCGCCGATTCCAGGCGCGGGCGGCCCTGGCTGACGCCGGGTTCGGTGACGGTGTTGCTCAGCCGGCCGATTTCCGCGACTTCATGCTGCGTGTTCCAGTTGATGCCCTTGCCGCCGTTGCCCAGCTTGTCCAGCAACGGGCCGATCGACGTGAACTTCTTGTAGATGTCGGCGTAGTTGCGTTCCACGACGGTCATGGATGGCGCGGTCTTGCCGGGGATCAGGTCGCATTCGCCATGCTTCCAGTCCTTCGGGTCGAAGGGCTGGCCGAGTTCCCCCGGGGTGTCATGCATCAGCGGCGTGCAGACCAGGTCGCGGCGGGTACCAAGGTAGGCGCCGCCAATCTCGCTGAACTTCTTCGCGATGGCCTTGTAGATTTCCCAGTCGGTCTTGCTTTCCCACAGCGGCTGGACGGCCTCCGACAGCGGGTGGATGAACGGGTGCATGTCCGACGTGTTGAGGTCGTCCTTCTCGTACCACGTGGCCGTCGGCAGCACGATGTCGCCGTACAGGCAGGTCGTGCTCATGCGGAAATCCAGCACGGTCAGCAGGTCCAGCTTGCCTTCCGCGGCCGGGCGCACATTCACTTCACCGGGGGTGATCGCGTCGGCTTCATCGCCGAACACGGCGTTCTGCGTGCCCAGCAGGTACTTGAGGAAGTACTCGTGGCCCTTGCCCGAGCTTCCCAGGATGTTGGACCGCCACACGAACATGTTGCGCGGGAAGTTGGCGGGATTGTCGGGATCGTCGCAGGCAAACTCCAGCGCGCCGGACTTGAGCTGGTCGACCGTGTAGGCCACCGGGTCCTGGCCGGCACGCTCGGCGGCATCCACCACGTCGAGCGGGTTGGTGTTCAGTTGCGGCGCGGACGGCAGCCAGCCCATGCGTTCGGCGCGGGCATTCAGGTCGAGCAGCGAGAGGCCGTCATAGCGCGCGCGGTCGGCGGTTGGCGCCAGGATTTCGTCCACGGCCAGCTTTTCGTGGCGCCACTGGCTGGTGTGGCTGTAGAAGAACGAGGTGCCGTTCATCTGGCGCGGCGGACGCGCCCAGTCCAGCGCGAAGGCCAGCGGGGCCCAGCCGAACTGCGGACGCAGCTTTTCCTGGCCGACATAGTGCGCCCAGCCACCACCACTCTTGCCCACGCAGCCGCACATCATCAGCAGGTTGATGATGCCCCGGTAGATCATGTCGTTGTGGTACCAGTGGTTCAGCGCGGCACCCACGATCACCATGCTCTTGCCTTCGGTGCGGTTGGCGTTCTCGGCGAATTCGCGTGCCACCTGGATCACCAGGTGACGCGGCACCGTGGTGTGCTTTTCCTGCCAGGCGGGCGTGTAGGGCACGTCGTCGTCGTAGCTCGCGGCCACATTGGGGCCGCCCAGGCCCTGGTCGACGCCGTAGTTGGCCATCTGCAGGTCGTACACGGTGGCGACCAGCGCCGAGGTGCCGTCCGCCAGCGTGATGCGGCGGGCCGGTACACGGCGGCGCAGCAGCGCGTCGTGCTCGCCGCCGAAGTAGTTGAATCCCACTTCGACGACTTCGTGTTCGCGGTCCAGCATCGACAGCGCGGGGTCGATCTCGCGGCCGGAGTTGCCGTCGCGTGCTTCCAGGTTCCAGCGGCCCACCTTGGCGCCATCGTCGTGCGCGGCTTCGCCCCAGCGGAAGCCGATGGTGCCATTGGGCACCACCAGCTCGCCGGTCTTGCTGTCGATCAGCAGGGTCTTCCAGTCCGGGTGGTTGGCTTCGCCGTGATTGCCGGCCAGGTGCGAGGCGCGCAGGAAGTGATCGGGCACCAGCGTGCCGTCCTGTTCGCGCAGCATCACCAGCATCGGCATGTCGGTGTAGCGCTTGATGTAGTCGCGGAAGTAGGCGGACCTGGCGTTGGCGTGGAATTCCTTGAGCACCACGTGGCCCATGGCCATTGCCAGCGCGGCGTCGGTGCCTTGCTTCGGTGCCAGCCAGATGTCGCCGAACTTGACCATTTCGCCGAAGTCGGACGACACCGCCACGGTCTTGGTGCCCTTGTAGCGGACCTCGGTGTAGAAGTGGGCGTCCGGCGTGCGCGTCTGCGGCACGTTGGAGCCCCACACCATCAGGTAGGTGGAGTTGTACCAGTCGGCCGATTCCGGCACGTCGGTCTGTTCGCCCCAGACCTGCGGGCTGGCCGGCGGCAGGTCGCAGTACCAGTCGTAGAACGACAGGCAGGCGCCGCCCAGCAGGCTCAGGTAGCGCGCGCCGGCCGCGTAGGACACCATCGACATCGCGGGAATTGGCGAGAAGCCGACCACGCGGTCCGGGCCGAATTGCTTGACCGTGTAGGCGTTGGCTGCGGCGATGATCTCGGTGGTGGTGTCCCAGTCCGCGCGCACGAAGCCGCCCTGGCCGCGTACCGACTTGTAGCGCTTCGCTTTCTCGGGGTCCTGGCTGATGGATGCCCAGGCGGCAATGGGGTCCATGGTCTTGCGGGCCTCGCGCCACATCTCCATCAGGCGGCCACGGATCATCGGATACTTGACCCGCTGCGCCGAATACACGTACCAGCTGTAGGACGCGCCGCGCGGGCAGCCGCGCGGTTCATGGTTGGGCAGGTCAGGCCGGGTGCGCGGGTAGTCGGTCTGCTGGGTTTCCCAGGTGATCAGGCCGTTCTTGACGTAGACCTTCCATGAGCACGAACCCGTGCAGTTGACGCCGTGGGTGGAGCGCACGATCTTGTCGTGCTGCCAGCGGCTGCGATAGCCGTCTTCCCACCGGCGGTCCTCGTCCACGACGGCGCCGTGGCCGTCCGCATAGGTGGACTTCACGCGCGACATGAACTTCAGTCGATCCAGAAAATGACTCATTGTTATGCTCCGCAGAATGCTGTCTGCCGGGACGGCCGGGTGGCCGCTGCAGGGACGCTTTCACTTTACGGAGCGAGTGCCGCGGCGGCCATTCGCTAGTGGAAGAGGCGCGGCGATGCGATCGGGCTAGAAACGCGCCGGCGGCATAGTTCGTTGGAACTATGCCGCCGGAAGGGATTGACAGGCGGGGTCAGCAGGGCATGGTGGCGTTGCGGCGCGCGTAGAACCACCACGTCACCAGCACGCAGCTGACATAGAACAAGATGAAGGCGTACAGCGCGGCGTCAGGCGATCCGGTCAGCTCCAGCGCGGTGCCGAAGCTCTTGGGGATGAAGAAGCCGCCATAGGCACCGATGGCACCGGAAAAGCCCAGCACGGCGGCCGATTCCTTGCCGGCGTCCTGCAGCGCCTGGCGTTGCGCGGCGGCGTCCTGGCCGGCGGCGGCGCGCTGGCGCTCGGTCAGGAAGATCACGGGAATCATGCGGAAGGTGGAGCCGTTGCCGATGCCCGTCAGCGCGAACAGCGCGATGAACGCCGCCAGGAAGCCCGTGAAGTTGCCGCCGGTGCCACCGTGGGGCAGCGCCATCAGCACCGCCCAGACGGCGGCGATCATGCCCACGAACGTCCACAGCGTCACGCGTGCGCCGCCAAGCTTGTCCGACATCCAGCCACCAACCGGACGCGTCAGCGCGCCGACCAGCGGGCCCAGGAAGGCGTACGCGGTGGGGTTCACGTCGGGGAACTGCGACTTGGTCAGCAGCGCAAGGCCCGCCGAGAAGCCGATGAAGGAACCGAAGGTGCCCACATAGAGCCAGCACATCAGCCAGTTGTGGGCGCGCCGGAAGATCACGGCTTGCTCGGCGAACGATGCGCGCGCGTCGGCGATGTCGTGCATGCCGAACCACGCGGCCAGCGCCGACACCGCGATGAACGGCACCCAGACAAAGCCGGCGTTCTGCAGCCACAGGTTCAGCGTCGCGCCGTTGGCGGCCTGGTAGCTCTGCGAATCGCCGCCCAGCGTGCCGAACACGGACAGCGACACCACCAGCGGCGTGACGAACTGCACCACGGACACGCCAAGGTTGCCGATGCCGGCGTTCAGTCCCGTGGCCAGGCCCTTCTTGGCCTTGGGAAAGAAGAAGCTGATGTTGGCCATCGACGAGCTGAAGTTGGCCCCGCCCAGCCCGCATAGCAGCGCCAGCACCAGCAGCGTCGGATAGCCGGTGGACGGGTCGCGCAGTGCAAAGCCCATGCCCAGCGCCGGGATCAGCAGCAGCGCGGTGGAGATGGCGGTAAAGCGCCGGCCGCCGAAGATCGGCACCAGGAACGAATAGAAGATGCGCAGCGTGGCGCCGGACAGCGCGGGCAGCGCGGTCAGCCAGAACAGCTGGTTCTTGGTGAACTGGAAGCCGGCGCGGTCGAGGTTGACGGCCACCACGCTCCAGAGCATCCAGACCACGAACGCCAGCATCAGCGCGGGGATGGAGATCCAGAGATTGCGATAGGCGATGCGCTCGCCCTTGGATTGCCAGAAGGCCTTGTCTTCAGGCTCCCAGCGGGTCAGTACGGATGTGCTCATGACGGGAACTCCCGATGGAGATGCAATGGGCTGCCGCGCGCCCAGTGGGCACGCGGCGGCGGAAAGGGGATCAGGCGGGCTGCGCGGCGAGGCGGCGGGAATCGTCGCGCTGGCTGTAGTGCATCCACACCAGGCTCACGCAGACCGTGGCGTACATCAGCATGAAGCAGCTGCTGCGCACGCCGGTCAGGTCCGCCAGCGCGCCGAACAGGATTGGCAGCAGGAAGCCGCCCAGGCCGCCGGCCAGGCCCACCACACCGGAGACGGCGCCGATGTTGTGCGAGAAGTCATTGGCGATGAACTTGAACACCGAGGCCTTGCCGATCGCGAAGGCGATGCCCACGACGAACAGCAGCACCGTGAACAGCGTCGGCGACAGGCCGATGTGCAGCGACAGCGGGCCGCTGGTGGTCTGGATGGTGAGGTCGGTCTGCGGGTAGCTCAGCAGGAAGAAGCCGACCCAGCTGATCCACATCACCCACCACGTGGTGCGATGCGCGCCGTACTTGTCGGAGATCCAGCCCCCGATGGCGCGCAGCACGCCGCCTGGCAGCGAGAAGCAGGCGGCCAGGAACGCGGCGATCTTGATGTCGAAGCCGTATTCGCCGATGTAGTACTTGGTCATCCACAGCGACAGGCCCACATAGCCGCCGAACACCACGGAGTAGTACTGCGAATAGCGCCATACGCGCGGGTCGCGCAGCATGGCGAGCTGGGCGCGCCAGCCGCCATCGGTGGATGCCACGCGGTGCGCCGGGTTGCTGGCCGAGAACAGCCAGAACACGGCGGCCGTGATCAGCATGGCGACCGAATAGACCTTCGGCACGATGGTCCACGTGCCGGCCGCGGCGATCAGCGCGGGCGCGACGAACTTGGTCAGCGCGGCGCCCGAATTGCCGGCGCCGAAGACGCCCATCGCCAGGCCCTTGCGGCTGGGGGGAAACCAGCGCGCCACGTAGGGCGTGCCCACCGAGAACGAGCCGCCCGCCAGGCCCAGCAGCAGGCCCAGCGCCAGCAGTTGCCACAGCGTCGTGGCATACGCGATCAGCCAGATCGGAATGACCGTGGCCAGCATCAGCAGGAAGAACACGATGCGGCCGCCGTAGCGGTCGGTCCAGATGCCGAGCGGCACGCGGATCAGCGATCCGCTGAGCACCGGCATGGCGGCCAGCAGGCCGAATTCGGTGTCGTTCAGGCCCAGTTGCTTCTTGAGGGGAATGCCCAGCACCGCGAACACCATCCATACGGCAAAGCAGATGGTGAACGCGAACGTACTGGAAGTGAGAACACTGTAGGCGCCACGCGGGACCGCGTGCGCCGGAGCCGCGGCGATCGTGCCGGGTGCGGAGGGTGAGGCCATGACCATGCTCCTGGGTCGACAATAAGAATTGCTTCCCAGCGTAGGCACGCGCACATGGTCTGCCTATTCGCCGTGCGCACAGCGGGGGCGCGCGCGGCCCCCGTCGATGGAGCTAGTCCGGTTGGCAGGTCACGACGCCTCGGGTGCCAGGCCGACGGCGTCTCCGGCCTGCTCCATGCGCACGGCCAGCAGGGCGACGACCAGCGCCACCAGCGGCGCCAGGGCCGCCACCCACGGCAACGCGGTCAGGCCCGGGCCGTGATCGACGACCACGCCGCCGAGCCAGGCACCGATGCCGTTGCCCAGATTGAACGCGGCGATATTGAAGCTGGAGGCGAGGTTCTGGCCCGCACCGCTGGCGTGGCGCAGCACACGCAACTGCAGCGGCGACACGGTGGAAAACGCTGCAACGCCCAGCACGCCGACGAACACCACCACCGCCACGTGGTGATGGAGCGAGAACGTCATCGCGGCCAGCACCACCGTCAATGCACCGAGCGCGCCCAGCAGGGCGCCGGTCGGCTTGCGGTCCGCCATGCGGCCACCGAGGATGTTGCCGATGATCATGCCGCCGCCGAACAGCAGCAGGATCGGGGAGACCGCGGCCTCGCCGTAGCCCGTGACCTTCGTCAACAGCGGCTGCACATAGGTGATCACCGCGAAGATGCCGATGGACTGCAAGACCGTCATCAGCAGGCCCAGCAGCACTTGCGGGCGCGCGATGGTCTTCAGTTCGTCGACCAGCCGCGCCGGGGCGCTGTCATCGCGGCTCTTCTGCACCAGCAGCGCGATGACCGCCAGCGAGACCAGTCCGATCAGGGTCATCGCCCAGAACGTGGCGCGCCAGCCGAAGTGCAGGCCCAGCCAGGCGCCGGCGGGCATGCCCAGCAGCGTGGCCAGGGTCAGGCCCGAGAACATGACCGAGATGGCCGATGCGCGACGATTGGCGGGCACCAGGCCGGTCGCCACCACGGCGCCGACACCAAAGAACGTACCGTGCGTGAGCGACGTGATCACGCGGGCGATCATCAGCGTGGTGTAGTCGGGCGCCAGCGCGCAGGCGGCATTGCCGATGGTGTAGATCACCATCAGCGCCATCAGCACCGCCTTGCGCGGCATGCGGCGCGTCGCCAGGGTCAGCAACGGCGCGCCGGCAAAGACACCCAGCGCGTAGCCGGACACCAGCATGCCGGCGGCCGCGATGGTCACGCCGAGGTCGGCGGAGACCTGCAGCAGCAGGCCCATGATGACGAATTCCGCACAGCCGATGCCGAACGAGCCGGCGGTGAGTGCATAAAGCGCCACTGGTAGCCGTTCGCGCGGGCCGGTGGAAGCGGGGGAAGGGGGAGCCAGGGGCGCGGCCATGAGGCGTCTCTCCATGAATGGATGGCAATGAAGGTCCGCAGTCTGGGCCTATCCGGCTTATCCAAAAACGGGCAAGATCCAGAATCAGCTTCAACGGAATCTTGAGAATCATGGACCGTATCGGCGATATCGGCCTGTTCCTGCGGGTGCTGGACCTGGGATCGATCAGCGCGGCCGCGCGTAGCCTGGACTTGTCCGTGGCGGTGGCCAGCCAGCGCCTGCAACGGCTGGAGCGCGACCTGGGCGTCCGGCTGCTGCACCGGACCACGCGCCGCCTGCATGCCACGCCCGAAGGGGCCGTGCTGGCCGAGCAGGGCCGCGTCTTGGTGGAGGACCTCGAGGCCTTGTCGGGATCGTTGCGCCAGGCCGGCACCGGCATCACCGGGACGCTGCGGGTGACGACGTCGGCGTCGTTCGGGCGGCAGTATGTCTCGCCGCTGCTGCCGGACTTTCTGCGTGCGCACCCCGGGGTCAATCTGAGCATCAACCTGAACGACCATGTCCTCGACCTGGTCAGCAGCGGCTTCGACCTGGCCATCCGCATCGGCTCGCTGGCGGATTCCACGCTGGTCGCGCGCAAGCTCGCGGACAACCGTCGATTGTTGTGCGCCTCGCCCGAATACCTGCGGCAGCATGGCTGGCCGGAGACCCCGCACGACCTGGCTCGCCACCAATGCCTGGTGCTGGTCGGCAGCCAGGGGCGAGCCGATGTCTGGCGCCTCGGCGATGGCGCAGGCGGGGAGATCGCCGTGCGCGTGCGTGGGCGTGTGGAGGCCAACACGGGCGAGCTGCTGACGGATGCGGCCATCGCCGGCTTCGGCATTGCCATGCATTCGGTCTGGCACGTTGGCGAGGATCTGCGCGCGGGTCGGCTGGTGCGGGTGTTGCCCGACTATCCGATCGCGGACAGCGGCATCTACGCCGTCATGCCACAGCGCCGGCTGGTGCCGCCGCGCGTGCGCGCATTCGTCGATTTCCTGGCCGAGCGCTGGGGCGAAGATCCGCCGTGGGCCGCGTGGCCGGATGCGGACTTGGGTGCCGCACGATCCTGACCTACAGTAGCTATTCCATGCGGCAGGCGGGCGAAGGTCCGTCGGAATGATCTGACCGGTTGCTTAATTCTTGTGCAGTCCGGTGCGTTACCGCACAGACTGGGGCCTGGCGGTTCGACACGGCAGGATATCCACAGAACCTGTGGATATCCTCAACGTGGTCCACCCCACCCCGGACGGTGACCGGCACCGGTATGCTGTGTCATCAACCTCGTCCAACGGTCTGCTTCGTGCTTCCTATGCGCAAGATCCGGCTTGTCGCGGTACCGCTTGTCCTGATGTGTGTCGCGGGCCTGTCCGGTTGCGTGGCGCGGTACCGCGTCCCCAGCGACGCGCCCTATGCCAGCGTGCGGCTGATGACCACGACGGACGACAACACGACGTTCAGCGTCGTGGACCCCGCCGCGTGTCCGACGCCTCCGCGCTCCCTCGTCCTGGCCGGGATGGGCAAGCACCTGGCGGCGATGGGACGGGACACCCAGCTGGCCATGGCCGGCAGCTCGCCGGAGCCTGCGTCGCGGACGCGCGAGCGCAAGGTGGGCATCGGCAAGCGGCTTTATGTCGCGGTGACCTCGACGGCCGCGCCCCCGGCGGAGGAGTTGCGTTGCGCGGCGGGCGTGTCGTTCATCCCGCAGGCGGGCGGACAGTACGAGATCCGCTATACGCGCAATGAGTCGGCCAGCCAGTGCTCGGCGCGCGTGCTGCGGCTGCAACCGCAGCCGGACGGCGGGGCCGCTGTCGTGCAGGAACCCAGCCAGCAGGGCTTTCGGGCATTGCGCAAGGAATATGTCTGCGAGGCGCTCTGAACGGCGGGTTCAGCGCATTGGGGCAGAGGGTGTTGGGCCAGTCAGGACGACTGGCCCGGGCAGGCAGGTCGGCGGGAATTACTCGGGCTGGATCAGGAAGCGCTCGGGGCGCTTGCCGAGCCAGGCCGGTGCGCGGCCACGGCCAGACCACGTCTTGCCGGACTTCGGATCCATGTATTTCGGGGGCAGCGACGAAGTCTTGCGCGCCGCGGCGACACTGCTGCCGGCGGGGCGGCCCCGGCGGCGTTTCGGTGCGATATCGTCGACAGTCAGATCGTAGTCAGCCATCAACTGGCGAATTTGATCGATCACGCCGGCCACTTCATTGGCGCGGACTTCGCTGAGCTTGGCTTCCAGTGCTTCTTTTTCAGCCAGCAGTTGCTTGTAAGTCGGCATTTTGAATCCCCGTTCAGTGTTTGTTTGCAGCATGTTACAAGACCACGCAACGCGTCTGCATAAGAAAAATATTACAAAAAATCACCGGAAATGCACGATTTAAACGCGAACCGGCATGCATTCCGTTCGATGGCTATCGGGTTGCACACAGCCTTGTTCTAAACGTCATCGCTTTTGCCCGGGTGGCCATCGGGATACCGCCGATCCGAATCCTATCCAAAAGGAGGCAATATAGCCACTCAGTTTTTTGTAAATCCGCCTGCGCGCAATCGGCGGATTCCTGGAATTTTCTCGATGGCATCTCCGCGCGGCTGGCAGTCGCCTGCGTCCGCCTATTCACGAATGCGAATGCGGCGCGCATATTTTGTCAGCGATGATATTTTTGTCATGTTGCCGGCCCGGTCCGGAGCCGGGGTCTTTACCGGGGTGAAATCGGTAATGTGCGGAATTTACCGGGCTGTAGCCGTAGTGAAAAACCGCCAATACGAGGATTGGGGATTCCGGGATTCGGGGTGCGGGAATTCGGAGGGCGGGGATTCGGGCGCGGGAATTCGAGGGGATATGCTGGCGCGCGAATCGCTGGCAGGCGGCGGCAATATCGATAAGACGGCCCCGGACTCGCCGTGGATATCGGGGCAAGGATTTCAAGACCTTATTGCCCTGTCGGGAGCGCATCCACGGATGCAGCGGTTAGCGGCGCGGCCATGACTGGCATCCGGCGGAAAATAAAAAAAGCCCCCGGGGGGAAAGTCCCCGGGGGCTGAGAAATCCACCGGTGTCCCAGGTGGAGGAGACAGCGTCGTCAGATGGCCCAGCCACCTGCATAGAAGGCGGCCAGTGCCACGGCGATGGCCACGGTGCCGACATTGAGCTTGCGCCATTCGCCGGAGACTATGCGACCGATGACCAGCGTGCAGAAGCCCAGCATGATCCCGGTGACGATATTGCAGGTCAGCACGATGAACACCGCGCAGACCAGGCCGGCCATTGCATCGACGAGGTCGTCCATGTGCAGGCGGCTCACGCTCGACAACATCAGCAGGCCCACGTACATCAGCGCGGGGGCGGTGGCATACGACGGCACCAGTCCCGCCAGCGGCGAGAAGAACATCACGGCGAGGAACAGCAGGCCAACGGTGACGGCAGCGAGGCCGGTACGCGCGCCGGCGGCCACGCCCACCGTCGATTCGATATAGGCGGCAGCCGGGGCACCACCGAACACGGCGGAGAAGATCGAGCTGACCGAGTCCGCCGTCAGCGCGCGGCCACCGTTATGGATGCGGCCGGTGGCGTCAAGCTGGTTGGCCTGCCCGGCGACAGCGCGGATGGTGCCGGTGGCGTCGAACACGGCGGTCATCACCAGCGCCAGCACGCTGGGCAGCACGGCGGCGGAGAGCGCGCCGCGGATATCCATGGCGCCGATCAGCGAGGCGTGCCCCGGTGTGGACAGCGACGGCAGCGCGAACACGCCAGTGAATTTCACGGCGGGGTCGAAGGCCAGGCCCAGCGCGGAGATGGCGATGATCACCAGCAGGATGCCGCCCGGCACGCGGCGCCGTTCCAGGCCGAAGATCGCGGCCAGGCCCAGGATCGACATCAGCACCGGGAATGCGGTGATCTTGCCCAGCGCAACGGGCAGTCCGGCGCCGGGGTTCTTGACCACCAGGCCGACTTCGTTCGATGCGATGAGCAACAGGAACAGGCCGATGCCGATACCGGCGCCGTGCGCCACGCCGGCGGGCAGGTTGCGCAGGATCCAGGAGCGCACGCCGGTGACCGAGATGGCCGTAAACACAATGCCCATCAGGAAGACGGCGCCAAGTGCCACCGCGGGGGTCAGGTGCTGGCCGAGCACGAGGCCGAAGGCCATGAACGCGGTCAGCGAGATCGCGCAGCCGATGGCGATCGGCAGCTTGGCCCACAGGCCCATGAGCAGCGACCCGAAGGCCGTGGTCAGGCAGACGGCCACGAAGACGGCGCTGGTGTCAAAGCCCGCCTTGCCGAGCATGCCCGGAACGACGAACACGGCGTAGACCATCGCCATGAAGGTGGTGATGCCGGCCAATACTTCGCGACGCTGCGTGCTGCCGCGCGCGCTGATCTGAAAGTACTGGTCGATTTTGCCGTCGCTGCCGGCGCTTGCGGTCTCGACGTCCGTCACGGACGGATACGGCTGTTCGATCATGATGGTCTGCCTCCATGCAGGGGCGCCGCGCACGTCCGCGTACGGATCGGGCGTCAGCTTGTCTCTCTTTGGTTCTGGGTGCGAGGGCAGAGGTCCCGGGGGCATCGGGTCTGGGCAGCGGGTGTCTCGTTCCTCGGTGTCCGGCTCGGTGGCCGGGGCCGGTCGGCCACCTCTGGCGGGTGGGATCCGGCGAGGCTCAAAGGTAGGGGACTCGCGCACGCACTTCATCATGGCGTCCGCATGCGGAATATGCCGTTGCCCGAATAACCACGGGTTTGCGGTGCGCCGCAAGGCTCAGGGATTTCCCTCGGTGGCGCTGCGGGCGGCGGACGCGCCGCATGGCTTGCGGTGCGAAGGCGGGTATCGGTCACTCCGGGCCCGGCAGGCTAAAGGTCGCGGCCGGGGCGCCGATAGACCTTTGGCAACACCTGTACACATCAACCACAGCCAGCCAGCGGAGCACAGCATGACCAGCGCGATGAGGGATATCGACGAGCGCACCAACCTTACCAACAACAACCAGTTCGAGCTGTTGTTGTTCCGACTTGGCGACGCGGCAAACAGCGGACAGTCCGAGCTGTTCGGCATCAACGTATTCAAGGTCCGGGAAATCCTGGTCATGCCGTCGGTGACGACGGTGGTGGGCGCGGGGTTGTCCATCCTGGGCATGGCCGACATTCGCGGCCAGGTGATTCCCGTCATCGACCTGCCGCGCCTGCTGGAATGCAAGCCCACGTCCGGGCTGAACATCATGCTGGTCACGGAATATGCGCGGTCCACACAGGGCTTCGCGGTGGAAGCGGTGGAAGAGATCGTGCGCCTGGACTGGAGCCAGGTGATCTCCGCCGAGACCAGCGTCAAGGGCGGGCTGGTGACCAGCATCGCCAAGCTTGACGTCGGCGGCGACAATCCGCGCCTGGTGCAGGTGCTGGATGTGGAGCAGATCCTGCGCGACGTGCTGCCCACGCGCCAGCCGGATGTCGACCCGGCTACCGTGGGTCCGGCGCTGAACCTCCGCCCCGGCACCAAGGTGCTGGCCGCCGACGATTCCGCGCTGGCGCGTGGCCTGATCGAAAACGGCCTGAAGGCGATGGGCGTGCAGGTGGTCATGACCAAGACCGGGCAGGAGGCCTGGGAGATGCTCGGCAGCATCGCCGACCAGGCGGCCAGCCACGGCAAGACCGTGCGCGACGAAATCGCGCTGGTGCTGACCGACCTGGAAATGCCCGAGATGGATGGCTTCACGCTGACGCGCAAGATCAAGGCGGATGCGCGGCTGAAGTCGCTGCCCGTGGTCATTCACTCGTCGCTGTCGGGCGAGGCGAGCGAGGAGCACGTGCGCAAGGTCGGTGCCGATGCGTATGTGTCGAAGTTCCTCGCCAAGGACCTGGCGGAGACGATCCGCGGGGTGCTGGCGCGACATCCGTAAACCGCCGCCGCCAGCCGCCGCTAGTCGTCACTAGTTGCCGTCACGAGGCGCTCGCGACGGCATCCTCCTCACGCAAGCGTGTCTACACCCTGGCCCGACGGCCGGGGTGTCGTCGCTGCAATGCAAATGCGCGCGGCAGCGTGTCGCCGCTACCTCAAATGCAGTAGCCCGATGCGGTCCCGCCGCACGCACAGATCGCTTGCCGACGCAAGCAAAGCCCCGTCCGCGCAGGTTGCCCAAAATTCGGGCAGTCCAGCTCCTGCCAATACCGGCGCGGGATGGCGGGTTGTCAAGAGGGGGATTATCCACTGAGTCTGTGGATAGTTCATGCGGCAGCGCGGGCATGCATCGAGATGTCTGCCCGCGCTTCGCTTCCGGTGTGTGGCTGGCGCGTATTGGCCCCGGTTCGTTCCTCGTGAGGATGGCCTGATCGCGGCGGACCCCGGCCGACACCGGCCGACACCGGCCGACGTCGGCCAATGCAAACGAGCGTGGCTACTTCGGCTGCGCCACCGTGCGCAGGTAGGGCTTCAGCGTGTTGAATCCTTGCGGATACTTCTTCTTTGCGTCGTCGTCCGACACCGAGGTTGGGATGATCACGTCGTCGCCGGGTTTCCAGTTAACCGGCGTGGCCACGGTGTGCTTCGCGTTGAGCTGCAGGGAATCCAGCAGGCGCAGCACCTCGTCGAAGTTCCGGCCGGCGCTCATCGGATAGACCAGCATCGCCTTGACCTTCTTGTCCGGGCCGATCATGAACACGGAGCGGATCGTGGCGTTGTCGACCGCCGTGCGCGGACCGCCGCTGGCCTCGGGGTGGATCATGTCGTAAAGCTTGGCCACCTTCAGGTCGGCGTCGCCGATCATCGGATAGTTGACCGCGGTGCCCTGGGTTTCCTCGATGTCCTTGGCCCAACGCTTGTGATCGTCGACGGGGTCGATCGACAGGCCGATGATCTTGGTGTTTCGTTTGTCGAACTCGGGCTTCAGCTTGGCCATGTAGCCAAGTTCGGTCGTGCAGACCGGCGTGAAGTCCTTCGGGTGAGAGAACAGAATCGCCCAGCTGTTGCCGATCCATTCGTGAAACTGGATCTTCCCTTCGGTGGTATCAGCGGTGAAGTCCGGTGCTTCTTCGCCGAGTCGAATTGCCATGGTCGGGCTCCTTTCTCGTGGTGGTGGTCAGTGGATTTCCGGGTCGTCGCGTGGATGGCTTTCGACGGCTGAGTGGTTTGGCTGCCGGCGTGCCCGGGCGAGATCAGTATAGGAAGCGGCGAACAAAAAAGCCGCCCCCCTTTCAGTTGCCACCCCAGCCGCCACCGCCAGCCGCCACCCCAGCCTCCTTTTTTGCCGTCTCCCTTGCGGCCCGTCTGTGCGCTCGCACGCGTTGCGACGGCGCGCCGGTGTCGCGCGCGTCACTCGGCACTTGTCAGGCCGGGCGCTCCAGGTCCGCGATCACGGCACGCAGGAATCGCGCGGCCTCGCCACCCGTCACCACCCGGTGATCGAATGTCAGTGACAGCGGCATGACGCGATGCACCGCCGGCACGCCGCCCGCGGCCACCACTTCGTCGCGGATGCGTCCGGCGCCGAGGATCGCCACCGTGGGTGGCACCACGATGGGGGCGGCGTAGCGCCCCGCGATCATGCCGAAGTTGGACAGCGTGATCGTGTTGCCGCGCATTTCCTCCGGCGCGATGGTGCGCGCGATGATGTCGGCGCGCATGCGGTCCAGGCCCGCGCGCAGATCCGCCGCGACGCGCTTGCCCACGTTGCGCAGCACCGGCACGAACAGCCCTTCGGGCAGGTCCGCCGCAATGCCCACATCGATCCGCTCCAGTACGTGCCGCCGGCCGGTCTGGCCTTCGTACCAAGCGTTGAGCCCCGGTTCCGCATGAACCCCGGCGACCAGCGCGCGCACGAGCCGGATCGTGATGTCCGTGGCGATGCCGGATTCGCCGGTCGATTGCCACGCATGGAGGTCCGCGTCATCCATCACCGTGGCGGCGGCCACTTCGCTCTGCGCGCGGGCCATGTTCTGGGCCATCGCCCGTCGTACGCCGCGCACCACCTCGGCAGGCCCGATCTCGGCCAGCGTGGTGGCCACGCGCTGCACATCCGTGGCGGTGATGAGGCCATCGGTGCCGGATGGCGTCACCATCGCCAGGTCGACGGACAGCTTGCGCGCCAGGGCCCGTACCGCCGGCGTGGCCTTGATGCCGTGTGCGCCGCCGGGACCCACCGGTGCCGCGGCTTCCGCCACCACCTGCGTGCCGACCTTGACCGCGCCCACCACGGTGCCCGCATCGTCGGACGTGCTGCCGGCGCCTTCAAAGCCGACAAGCGGCGCCCCCAGGTGGACGATATCGCCCGGCTGGGCAAACAGCTTTGCCACCTGGCCGCCGAACGGCGAGGGGATCTCGACGATCGCCTTCGCGGTTTCCACCGACAGCAGCGGCTGATCCGCCGCCACGGTGTCTCCGGCCTTGACGTGCCAGGTCACGATTTCGGCTTCCTGCAGGCCTTCGCCCAGGTCGGGCAGCTTGAAGATCCTCATCGTTGTCTCCTCGTGGTATCGGCGGGTGTCGGCGAGTGATGTGCCTGCGCGGTGACGCGGCCGTGCGGCTACGTGGCCAGCGCACGCCGCGCGGCATCGACGATGCGCGCCACCGATGGCAGGTAGCAATGTTCCAGCCGTGCCAGCGGCACCACGGTGTCGAAGCCGGTCACGCGCTGCACGGGGGCGCTGAGCGAATAGAGCCCCGCGTCGGCCAGGTTGGCCGCGATTTCCGCACCCAGCCCGGCGGTGCGTGGCGCCTCATGCACGATCACGCAGCGGCCCGTCTGGGCCACGGATTCGATGATGGTCTCCATGTCCAGCGGCTTGAGCGTGGCCACGTCGATCACCGCGGCGGCCACGCCTTCCTCCGCCAGCTGGTCGGCGGCGGCCAGTGTTTCCTGCAGCATCGCGCCCCAGCTGACCAGCGTGATATCGGCGCCGTCGCGCAGCATGAAGCACGCGTCGAGCGGCAGGGCCTCGCCGTCGTCGGGTACCTCCTGCCGGAACAGCCGGTATAGCCGCGTTGGTTCCAGGAAGATCACCGGGTCCGGATCGCGGATCGCGGCCAGCAGCAGTCCGTAGGCGCGCGCGGGGGAGGACGGCATCACCACGCGGATGCCGGGGATGTGCGCGAGCATCGCTTCCGGGCTCTCCGAATGGTGCTCTGGCGCGTGAATGCCGGCGCCGCTGGGCGCGCGCACCACCATCGGACAGCCCAGCCGCCCGCGCGTGCGATGCCGCATATGACCGGCATGGTTGAGGATGTTGTCGATGGCGGGATGGATAAAGCCGGCGAACTGGATTTCCGCCACGGGCTTCAGGCCCATCGCCGCCATGCCGATGGCCGCGCCGACGATGCCGCCCTCGGCCAGCGGCGTATCGATGACGCGCGCCTCGCCAAAGCGCGCCTGCAGCCCGACGGTGGCGCGGAACACGCCGCCGTTGACGCCGATGTCCTCGCCCAGCAGGACCACGTCGGGATCGTTGGCCAGTGCGTGGGCCAGCGCCTGGTTGACGGCTTCGACCAGATGGAGTTCAGCCATGATGCGCTCCGCGATTCAGGTGGGGACGATGTCAGGCATTCGGCGTGTTGTAGCGCCGCGCGGTGTCGAGCTGGTCCGCCATCGCGGCGGGCAGGGTCTCGAACAGGCAGTCGAACATGGCGGACGGTTCTGGCGGCGGCAATGCGAGATAGGCTTCCACGGCGGCCGACACGGCTTGATGGCATTCCTTGATCAGCGCTTCCTCGTGTGCCGCGTCCCATGCGCCGAGGCTGGCCAGGTAGTCGCGCAGGCGCGCGATGGGTTCATGCCGCCACGCTTCCTTGACGATGGCCTCGTCGCGGTAGCGCGACGCATCGTCGGCCGTGGTGTGATCGCCCAGGCGATAGGTCACCGCTTCGATCAGCGCGGGGCCCTCGCCCGCGCGGGCGCGCTCGATGGCCTCGCCGACGCGATGCCGCACTGCCACGATGTCGTTGCCGTCGACCTGCTCGCCGGGAATGCCGGCGGCAATGGCCTTTTGCGCCAGCGTCTGCGCCGCGGTCTGCTTGCCGCGCGGCATGGAGATGGCCCACTGGTTGTTGTTGATGACGATGACCAGCGGCACGTGCCACGCGCCGGCCATGTTCATGCCCTCGTAGAAATCGCCCGTGGAGGTGCCGCCATCGCCCAGGATGCTGACGGCCACGCGAGGCTGCCCGCGCAGCTTGAACGCATAGGCCACGCCGGCCGCATGGCCCACCTGGGTGCCGATCGGCACGCAATTGCCGAAGTCTTGCGGCACCGCGGCAAATCCGCTGCCGCGTTCGTCGCCGCCCCAGTACAGCAGGCTTTCCGTCATCGTGACGCCGCGCACAAACTGCGCGGCGTGGTCCCGGTAGGAGGGGACGAGCACGTCATCGACGTGCATCGCACTCGCCACGCCCACGCCGATCGCTTCCTGCCCGAGCGCGGACGCGAACGTGCCGATCTGACCGGTGCGCTGCATCGCGATGGCCTTGAGATCGAACTGGCGGGTCAGCACCATGGCGCGATACAGCGGCAGCAGGGCGGCCGGGTCGCGGGCAAAGGCGGGGAGGTCGGGGCAGGCAGGCGTACCCTGCGGAGAGAGATATTGCGTAAAGCCGATTTCAAAGCGCGCAACAGTGCCCATGTGGATGTCCCCTTGTGGTTCGCTGTGTCCTGTGCGGCGCAGCATCTTGTGGACGCTGCTGTGTTCGAGTGTAGGGCACGGATCAGGGGAATGGGCGTGCGCTGGCGCACGGGTGGCCCTCCCGCTCGCGGGGAGGGCCGGGGGTGTTCAGGCTGGCTTCCAGACCGGTGACGACGCCACCGTCACCTTTTTCGGCAGGATGCCCTGGCCGGTGAATGCATCGGCAATGCGCTGCTGCTCGCCGATGGACGCCGCATCCACCGCCTGCACCTGGTACGTACGGCGCGTGTTGGCGGCTTCGACGGTTGCCGCATCGAGCCCGATCAGCGGCGCATGCCACGCCGCGGCCGGCCCCGGGTTCTGCTTGATCCAGTCACCCGCGCGGCGCAGTTCCTCGTAGACCAGCGCCAGCACATCGGGCCGGCGCTTCGCATACGGCGTGGCGGCCAGATAGAAGCGCCGGTAGCTGGCCAGCTTCGTGCCGTCGCGCAGGATGCGCGCATTGGCCTGGCGTTGCACGGCCGCGAGGAACGGGTCCCAGATCACCCATGCCGCCACGCTGCCGCGCTCGAATGCGGCGCGCGCATCCGCCGGCGTCAGGTAGGCCGGCTCGATATCGCGCATCGACAAGCCGGCCTCGGCCAGCGCTTCCAGCAGCAGGTAGTGCGCGCCCGCGCCCTTGGCAAACGCCACGCGCTGCCCCTTGAGCTGGGCCACGCCGCGGATCGGTGAATCCTGCCGGACCACGATGGCCTGCGCGGTCGGCGACGGGGTCTCGATGGCGTAGTACGTCAGGTTGGCGCCGGCGGCCAGCGCGAACGGCGGCACCGCGTCAGCCACATCGGCGGTCAGGTCGAGGTTGCCCACGTTGAGCGATTCGAGCAGCGGCAGCCCGGAGGTGAACTCGTGCCATTGCACGTTGACCGCGAGCGGTGCCAGCGCTTTTTCCAGCGTCTGGCGCGATTTCAGCCAGATCATCAGCGTCGACGATTTCTGATAGCCGATCCGCAGCGTCTCGGGCGTATCGGAAGCCTGGGCGGCGCGGGCAAGGGTCGGCAAGGCGCCAGCGCCGATGCTGGCGAGCCCGGCAAGGCCGGCCACCACGGCGCGGCGCCGGCTGGGATCAGTCAGGGACGACATGGGCGTTTCCTTCGTTCGGAGCAGTCCGCCAGCGTAGGCGAAGGCCGCCGCCGGGGGGAACGAAGGAAGTCGCGTTTGCTTATGCGGAAATCCGGCGGGAATCCCAGGTGCCCGTGCCACGACCATGTTCCATGTGCACGGATGCCGGATATGCGCTGAACGTATAACGGACGACGATTTCATTCGTTGTCGCACCACGGCGGCCTCTCTACAGTGCAAGGCTTGTGCTCGCGGCGAGCACTGCCTTGCCGCCGCGGGACTCCCCCACAAGCCGAGACCTTGCCATGACGATTGCCACCCGGGCGGCCAGCGCCGCCAGCGCGCCTCCGCTCGCCGCGTTTCCTTCCGACCCTTCCGACGCGCAGACTTTCGATATCCGTCCGCTCGATGCCGCGCTGGGCGCGGAGGTCATCGGCCTGGACCTCGGCAAGCCGCTCTCAGCCGACGATTTCCAGCGCATCCATCGCGCGCACCTCGACTATCACGTGGTGGTATTCCGCGACCAGCGCATCACGCCCGACCAGCAGGTCGCATTCAGCCGCCGCTTTGGCCCGCTGCAAATCCACGTGCTGCACCAGTTCCAGCTGGCCGGTCATCCCGAGATACTGATCGTCTCCAACGTGCTGGAGGATGGCAAGCCGATTGGCCTTGGCGACGCCGGCCATTTCTGGCATTCGGATCTCTCGTACAAGGAAAAGCCGAGCCTCGGCTCGCTGCTCCATGCGCGCGAGTTGCCAGCCGAAGGCGGCGACACGCTGTTCGCCAACATGCACACCGCGTGGGACACATTGCCTGCCGGCTTGCAACGCCGGGTGGAGGGCCTCCAGGCCGAGCACACCTACCTGGCCAGGTATGCCGAGCTGCAGCGCCGCAGCCCGTGGCGCCCAAATCTGACGGCCGAACAGATCGCGCAGGTGCGGCCGGTGTTGCAACCGGTCGTGCGCACGCACCCGGAGACGGGCCGCAAGGCGCTGTTCGTGAGCGAGCATTTCACGACGCGCATCGTCGGCATTCCCGAAGACGAAAGCCGCGACCTGCTGGCGGAACTCTTTGCGCACAGCGTCAAGCCGGCGCACGTCTATCGTCACCAGTGGCAGCCGCACGACCTCGTGTTCTGGGATAACCGCTCGCTGTTGCATCTGGCGGGCGGCACGCCCGACCACCTGCGCCGCGTGATGTATCGCACGACCATTGAAGGCGACGCGCCATTCTGAGCCGCATCGCCGTACCTGACATCCCAATTCCGGAGCCACCGCATGTCCTTGTTTTCGTCCTCATCGACCTTCGCTCGTCGCGCCGCCGTGGCGCTGCTGACCGCTGGCCTTGCACTGACTGGCACGGCCCATGCGGAAGGCCGGCTGCGCATCGCCGAGCAATTCGGCGTGGTCTATCTGCTGCTGAACGTGGCGCGTGACCAGCAGCTGATCGAAAAGCACGGCAAGCAGCAGGGCGTCGACATCAAGGTGGAATGGACGCAATTGTCCGGCGGCTCCGCCGTCAACGATGCGTTGTTGTCGGGATCGATCGATATCGCCGGTGCCGGCGTGGGCCCGCTGCTGACGCTGTGGGATCGCACCCACGGCCGCCAGAACGTGAAGGGCGTGGCGTCGCTCGGCAACTTCCCGTACTACCTGGTCAGCAACAATCCCAATGTGAAGACCATTGCCGACTTCACCGACAAGGATCGCATCGCGCTGCCTGCCGTCGGCGTTTCCGTGCAGTCGCGCGTGCTGCAACTGGCTGCCGCGAAGCAATGGGGCGACAAGGAGTTCAATCGCCTGGACAAGTGGACCGTGGCGGTGCCGCACCCGGACGCCGCCGCCGCCATCATCGCCGGCGGCACCGAAATCACGGGCCACTTCGGCAATCCGCCGTTCCAGGAGCAGGAACTGGCCGGCAACGCCAACGCGCGCATCGTGCTGAATTCGTATGACGTGCTGGGCGGACCCAGCTCCGCCACGGTGCTTTACGCAACCGAGAAATTCCGGAACGAAAACCCCAGGACGTATCGCGCCTTCGTCGATGCGCTGGCGGAGGCCGCGGCGTTTGCCACGGCGAATCCGGAAGCGGCGGCGGACCTCTACATCCGCGTGAACAAGGCCCGGATCGACCGCGCGCTGCTGGTCAAGGTGCTGAAGAATCCGCAGGTGCAGTTCAAGGTGACGCCGCAGAACACCTACCCGCTGGCGACGTTCATGCATCGCGTGGGTGCCATCAAGAACCAGCCGAAGTCCTGGCAGGACTACTTCTTCCAGGACCCCGCCACCGCGCAGGGGAGCTGACATGGCCGACGCCCTCCACAACAGCGCGCACCTGCGCGTCGTATCCGATCGCGGTGCCAGCCGTGGGCCGCTGCTGCAGGTGGACGGCGTCTCGCTGGAGTACCGCACGCCCGCACGCGTGGTGCGCGCCACGCATCGCGTGAGTTTCGACGTGCACGCGGGGGACCGCTTCGTGCTGCTGGGACCTTCCGGTTGCGGCAAGTCCACGCTGCTCAAGGCGGTGGCCGGCTTCGTGCCGCCGGCCGAGGGGGTGATCCGGCTCGATGGCCAGCGCGTGCAGGCGCCGGGGCCGGACCGCATCGTCGTGTTCCAGGAATTCGACCAGTTGCCGCCGTGGAAGACGGTCAGGCAGAACGTCATGTTCCCGCTGCAACGGTCGCGCGGCATGTCGCGCGCGGAAGCGTCCGATGCGGCGATGGATAGCCTCGCCAAAGTGGGACTGTCGGCGTTCGCGGACGCGTATCCGCATACGCTGTCGGGTGGCATGAAGCAGCGCGTGGCGATTGCGCGCGCGCTGGCGATGCGGCCCAAGGTGCTGCTGATGGATGAACCGTTTGCCGCGCTGGATGCGCTGACGCGCCGGCGCATGCAGGAGGAATTGCTGGCGCTGTGGGACGACGCGGCGTTCACGCTGCTGTTTGTCACGCATTCGATTGAAGAGGCCTTGGTGGTGGGCAGCCGCATCCTGCTGTTGTCGCCGCATCCGGGCCGCGTGCGCGCGGAGCTCAACAGCCATCAGTTCAGCCTGGCGAGCCAGGGCAGTGCCGATTTTCAGGCCGCCGCGCAGCGGATCCACCAGATGCTGTTCGACGAACCCGAGGCGCGAACCGCGGCGCACGGCAAGGTGGTCCATGCCTAGCGCGCCAACGAGAGACCATTCATGACCACGCTGGACACCCCCATCCGCCCCGAATACGAGCTGGCGCTCGAACCGTTCACCGCCGTCCCGCTGTCCCGGCCGCTGCCGTGGCATCGCCGGCTATGGCAGCAGGGCTGGTTGCGCAAGACCGTGATCCTGCTGGCGCTGGCGGTGATCTGGGAAGTCGTTGCGCGCATCCAGGATAACGACCTGCTGCTGCCGACGTTTCTGGCCACCGCGCGGGCTTTCGCGGAGGGCGTCGCCAGCGGCGAGCTGCCGGGCAAGGCCGCGGTGTCGCTGTCGATCCTGCTGCAGGGCTATCTGGCCGGCATTGCGCTGGCATTCGCGCTGACCACGCTGGCGGTGTCCACGCGCATCGGGCGCGATGTGCTGGATACGCTCACCGCCATGTTCAACCCGCTGCCGGCCATCGCGTTGTTGCCGCTGGCGCTGCTGTGGTTCGGCCTGGGCAGCAAGAGCCTGATTTTCGTGCTAATCCATTCGGTGCTGTGGCCGCTGGCCCTCAACGCCTATGCCGGCTTCCGGGGCGTGCCGGAGACCCTGCGCATGGCGGGCCGCAACTACGGGCTGCGTGGGCTGCGTTTTGTGGTGCTGATCCTGGTGCCCGCCGCGCTGCCCGCGATCCTGTCCGGGCTCAAGATCGGCTGGGCCTTTGCATGGCGCACGCTGATCGCAGCCGAGCTGGTGTTCGGCGCATCGTCGGGCAAGGGGGGACTCGGCTGGTACATCTTCCAGAATCGCAATGAGCTCTACACCGACCGCGTCTTCGCCGGGCTGGCCACCGTGATCCTGATCGGACTGGCGGTGGAGGGGCTGGTGTTTTCCACGCTGGAGCGTTTGACGGTACGCCGCTGGGGCATGCAACACTGAGAGGCACTATAAAAATGATTCTGGCGTCGTTGCCGGGTTTTGCCACACTCGCTTGCCGTACCACTTGTATGGTGTCTGCGGCCGCGCCCTTGCAGGGCGCGCATGCGCCAGCAGGCGCATGCCGCTACGCAGGCGGATCGCGTGCGATCCGAAACCCCTGCTTCGCCCTAGCCAGAACCGCTGGCGCTTCATTTTTATAGCGCCTCTAAGCGATACGATCAAAGCGATTCATCCTGCGGCAAGTACGCGGCTTGCCCGAGCACCGGGGGCGGAGTAAGGTACGTCTCCGGCATCGCAGCGCACGGCCGGGAAACGTCTGGACAAACACGGCACGGCCTGCCTGGCCGCCATTTCGTTTGCGTCCCCAACCATTCCCGACTCGCGCCCATGACCGCCATCCACCACGCCGCCGCCCAGGGCTTCTCCGCCCAGGCCGATGCCTACGCCCGCGGGCGTCCCGACTATCCTGCCGGACTTGCCGACTGGCTCCGCGACACGCTGGGGCTCGCGCCCGGCAAGACCGTTGTCGACCTCGGCGCCGGCACCGGCAAGTTCACCCCGTTACTGCTGCCTTCGGGCGCCACGGTCATCGCCGTCGAGCCCGTCGCGCAGATGCGCGCGCAGCTTACGTCGAAACTGCCGACCGTGACGGCGCTGGAAGGCAGCGCGGAGTCGATGCCGCTGCCCGATGGCAGCGTCGACGCCGTGGTGTGCGCACAGGCCTTTCACTGGTTTGCCAACACGGCCGCCATGCGCGAGATCCGTCGCGTGCTGCGCCCCGGCGGCAAGCTCGGGCTGGTGTGGAATGTCCGCGACGAGTCGGTCGGCTGGGTGGCGAAGCTCACGCAGATCATGACCCCGTTCGAGGGCGATGCCCCGCGTTTCTACCGGGGTGACTGGAAGAAGGTGTTTCCCGCGGAAGGCTTTGGTCCGCTCGGCCTGACGCGCATGCCCTACACGCACAGCGGCCCGCCGGAGCAGGTGGTGGTGGACCGCGTGATGTCGGTGAGTTTTATCGCGTCGTTGCCGGCGGCGAAGCAGGACGCCGTGCGTGCGCAGTTGCGCGAGGTGATCGCCACCGATCCGGCGCTGCAGGGGCGGGATGAGGTGGCGTTCCCGTACAGCACCGAAGCGTACTGCTGCGAACGGCGCGCCTGAGGCGAACGACGCGAACGACGCGACTGACGCCTAGCGGGCCGGCACCAGTTGCTGCCGGTAGCGCGCGGCCAGCCACTGGCTGAAGCCGAGCGCAAGCAGCGCCGCCACGGCGGCGCACAGGAACACCGACGCATAGCCGGCCTGCTTGGCCACCAGACCGGCCAGCGGACCGGTCAGGCCGAGCGCCACGTCGAGGAACAGCGCGTAGGCGCCGAGCGCGGAGCCGCGATTGGTCAGCGGCACGCGCTTGACGGCCTCCATGCCGAGCGCCGGGAATACCAGCGCGAAGCCAAAGCCCACCACGCCCGCGCCCACCAGCGCCTGCCACGGTGCCTGCGCCAGCCACAGGATCGCCAGGCCGGCCGCTTCCACCGCGAATGACACCAGGGCCACCGGATAGCCACCAAAGCGGCCGATGCTGTCGGCCATGACCAGCCGCGCCAGCACAAAGCAAGTGCCGAGCGCCGTCAGCGCCAGCGCCGCATGGTCCCAGCCATGGCTGCCGTAGTAGAGCGTGATAAATGCCGTGATGACGCCGAAGCCGACCGAACCCAGCGCCAGGCACAGACCGAATGGCATCACCGCGCGGAATACGCGGCGGAAGGGCAGGCGTTCGCCCTTGAGGATCGGCACGGGCGCCTTGCGACGCGCCAGCAGCAGCGCGACGCAGGCCGTCACCATCGTCACCACGCCGATCGATGCCAGACCGCCGTGCCGGGCCAGCACCACGCCCACCGGTGCGCCGAGCGCCAGCGCACCATAGGTGGTGATGCCGTTCCACGAAATCACCTTGGCCGTGTGGCGCGCACCCGCGCTGCCGATGCCCCACGCGATGGTGCCGGTGGTGACCAGGCTCTCGCCGGCGCCCAGCATCAGGCGCGCCGCCAGCAGCCAGCCCAGCCCTAGCCAGTCGGTGCCCGCGAACAGCGCGGCCACCAGCGTCAGCACGCCGCTACCCGTGCACAGCGCCAGCCCGGTCAGCACGGACCGCTTGGGCCCCTGCGTGTCGCAGAGCGTGCCCGCCCACGGGCGGCTCATCAGCGTGGCCAGGTACTGGATGCTGACCGCCAGCCCGGCGACGACGGCGCTGTAGCCCAGGTCGCCGTGGACGAAGCCCGGTACGACGGCGATCGGCAAGCCCACCGCCAGATAGGCGATGAAGTTGAAGAAGACGACGGAAAGGATGCGGCGGTTCAGTGTGCCGGGGGCGGAATCGCCATGCGGCGGCATATCCAGGGCGGAAGTCGGGGCGGTCATGCGGGGCGGTCGTTCGGATTGGGGCGTCAGGCCCGGGTCTGGTGCAGAGGTTGCTTAAAAATGATCCTGGCGTCGTTGCGCGGCCTGGTCGTACCACTTGTACTGCCTGCGGCCGCGCCCTTGCAGGGCGCGCATGCGCTGGCAGGCGCATGCCGCTACGCAGGCGGATCGCGTGCGATCCGAAACCCCTGCTTCGCCCTAGCCAGGACCGCTTCGCTTCATTTTGAAGCAACCTCTTAGGGAAAACCCGGAAGCAGGGATCATACCGGGATTGCGTCGATCTCGCCGCTGACGTGCCGGACGCGCCCGCGAGACCGCTTTTGGCCGATTGACAAGCCATGTGGCGTTCTATACGGTGGACGCCCGTTCCGACCAGCCCTCCACGGCGGGGGCCACCCCTCTCCCTATGCCACGCAAAGCCGCCCAACTTTCCGAAGCCGACAAGCATTCCGCCGAGGGCGGCGCCGTGGCCGTGGATCGGGCGCTGTACGTGCTGTCGGCGTTCCGCGAGGGCGACGCCACGCTGAGCCTGGCCGAGCTGGCGCAACGCAGCGGGCTCTACAAGAGCACCTTGCTGCGCTTGCTGGCATCGCTGGAGCATGCGCGGCTGGTGCAGCGGCTGGCCGATGGCCGTTACGGGCTGGGGTCCGAGGTGGCACGCCTGAATGCGGTCTATGCCGCATCGTTCTCGCTGGAGCAGGTGGTGATGCCGGCGCTGCGCGAGCTGGTGCGCGTCACGCGGGAATCCGCGGCGTTCCACGTCGAGCAGGGCGAACACCGGCTCTGCCTGTATCGCGTGGATTCCCCGCAGCCCGTGCGCGACCACATCCGCGCGGGCGATCTGCTGCCGCGTCATCGCGGATCGGGCGGGCGCGTGCTGCGGGCATTCTCGGGGGCGCGCGGCGAGATCTACCAGCGCATTCGCGACGAGGGCGTGATCGCGCTGGTCGGCGATCGCAGCCCCGATATCGCGGGGGTCTCTTCGCCGGTGTTCGGCCCGGCCGGGGAATTGAAGGGCGCCTTGACGCTGACGTGCCCCACGCCGCGGTTCTCGGAAGCCTTCCGCGATCAGGTGCTCGATGCGGCCAGGGCGCTGACGCGCGCGCTGGGCGGCACATTCCCGGACGTGGTGCCGGCGGGCACGTCGTCCCCGGGCAGCCAGATGGCGGAGCCTGAGGAGGACTGAACCGGCCGGGATTCTCCCGATTCGGGCCAGCCAGTTTTCGCCGCAAATTCAGAGCGTTGTGCCCACGCTAACCCGGCTTGTCGGGGGTGCCCCGGCGTAGAAGGCGCGGGCTATCATGCGGCTTTCTTGCCGCATATTCCCGGCATCCAGACCCGTTAAGGGTTAACCGCAATAACGGTAGCCGCCCCCGGTCACTTGAGAGGATTTTGATTCCCTTGCACCTGGCCCCGCAGACCATTCTGGTCGTCATGATGGTGGTGTTCTCCAGCACGCTGGTCATGGCGGCGGGGCTTGTGCTCGCGCTTCGCAGGAGCGAGGCCGGGCGGCTGTGGGCATCGGGGCACGTCATCGCCTCCGGCGCGGGGCTGGTGGTGGCGGCCAGCGCGGGTGCCGACTCCCTGCCACTGATCGCGCTGGGCGCCGGCGCCTATGTCATCGGCCGCCTGGCCATCTACCGTGGCGTGCGGGTCTACTACGGCTTGCCGGAGTACGCCGCGACACTGCGCGGCATCGGCCTGCTGGTGCTGGCGCTGCTCTTGCTCATGACCGGCCTGTCCAATGGTCGTCAGCTCATTTCCGCCGTGGCGTACAGCGTGCTGGCCGTGGCGTCGCTCAGCACCATCGTCACGATGTTGCGCGGCGTGCGTGGGCGTACCAGCATCGGTGGTCCGCTGGTGCTGGCCTCGCACCTCGTGCTGCTGGCCTCGCAGGTGGTGACGCTGACCTATGTGGCAACGCCGAAAGGGATACCCGGCGTGCCGGTGTTCGTGCAGGCCAGTGGCTCGGTCTGGCCGCTGGCGCCGCTGATTGCCGTGCTGCTGGGTTTGTTCGGTTTCAGCCTGATGGCGATGGAGCAGATCATCGCCCGCAACGAGAGCGGGGCGCGCCTGGATGCGCTGACCGGCCTGCTCAACCGCGGGGCGCTGGACATGACCGCCGTCGGCATGGTGGCCCGCTGGCAACGCGACGGCGAAGCGCTGTCCTGCCTGGTCATCGACGTCGATCACTTCAAGCTTGTCAACGATACCCACGGCCATCATGCGGGGGACAACGTGTTGCGGGAGATCGCCACCGCGCTGGACAATTCGCGTCGCGCCTCGGATATCGCCGCACGCTACGGCGGCGAGGAATTCTGCATCCTGTGTCCCCACACGGACGAGCATCAGGCCACGGCGCTGGCCAACCGGATCCTGCGCAAGGTGCGCGCCATCGAACTGCCGGGCAACGGCGGCTACGCCAGCGTGAGCATCGGCGTGGCGCAACTACGCGGCGCGCCCACCAGTCGTGAAGGCCTGTGGCGCAATCTGTTTGCCGATGCCGATCGCGCGCTCTATACCGCCAAGCAGCGCGGCCGGGATCAATACGTGCTGGGCTCCAGCATGTTGCCCGTGGTGGCGGAGGACGCCGCATCGGAGGCGCCGGCGCAGGCGGACCTGGACTGCGCGACGCCGGCTTGATGGCCGCAATGTTGAAACGTCCAGCGCCAACCGGCGGGCGCGCCTTGGAGGTTGTTTCAAAATGAAGCGAAGCGGTCCTGGCTAGGCGTGCGGCCGCAGACAGTACAAGTGGTACGGCCAGGCCGCGCAACGACGCCAGGATCTTTTTGAAACGACCTCTAGCCCAGTGCTCCCCCGAACCTGTATCGCTTGCCCGGATGCCATAGCACCACGAGGGAAGCCACCGCGTCGCGGGAGAACGTGCGCCGGCGCAGCACCAGCGCGGGCTCTTCCTCGCCGATGCCAAGCATCTCGGCCACCTCGGCCGTCGGCAGTTGTGCCTCGATCTGGTACTCCACGCGCTGCAGCGGCGCCACGCGCATCAGGTGTTCATTCGGCGTGACCGCGCCGAAATCCAGCTCCATATAGCCCGGCGCCAGCGCCGGGTTGACCCAGCGGTCTTCCACCTGGATCGGCGTGTCGTTCTCGTAGTGCAGGATCAGCGAATGGAACAGGGTGCTGCGCTCGGTCACGTCGAACTGCGTGGCCAGCAGCCGCGTGGCGCGCTGGCGTTCCAGCCGGAACAACGCGCTGCGATGCCGATGGCCGCGCGCGCGAATCTCTTCCGCGATGCTGCGGATTTCCACCACCGTGGCCTGGTAGCGTTGCTGCGCCACGAACGTCCCCGCGCCCTTGCGCCGCACGAGCACCTGCTCGGCCTCCAGCTCATTCAGGGCGCGATTCACCGTCATGCGCGACACGCCGAACTCGGCCGCCAGCCTGAGTTCCGGCGGAATCGCATCGCCTTCCTGCCAAGTGCCGGCCTCGATCTGTCCCTGCACATAGTTCTTGATGCGCTGGAACGCAGGCGTCGGATCGGGCGACGGTTGGGCTGAGGGCATGCAGGCTCCTGGCGGGCGGATCGTCAGTGTCGATGGGAAAAATGCGAAGGGCGTACGCGGGCCGCTTCGGTGCAATGCGATCCACGCCTCGCACGGCAGGGCACCCGTGTGGTGCTGCGCCGCACCATCCGCGTGCGGCTCCGCATCTTATGCGGAAATCGCTTTTCCATCTGCGAAAAGTTGTCTATACAGTAACAGGCGGCGTCGCTAAGATCAGTCTATACAAGCCAGCCGTGAAGACAAGTGCGCAATGCCGGTCGCGTGGCTGGCATCCAGATCCAGGCATCAAACCGGGGAGCCCGAAGTGAGTCGTCTCGTCTGCAAGCTGGCGTCGGCGTTGCTGTTGCCGCTAGCCGCCCTGTCATGGTCCGCGCGCGTTGCCGCGCAGTCGGACGCCTATCCCAACAAGCCGGTGCGGATCATCGTGCCGTTTGCCGCTGGCGGTGTGGCCGATGCGCTGCCGCGACTCGTGGGCCAGAAGCTGTCGGAGAAGTGGGGCAGGTCGGTCGTGGTCGACAACAAGCCCGGCGCGGCCGGCAACATCGGCATGGAGGCCGTCGCCCGCTCGGCCCCGGACGGCTACACGCTGGGCCTGGCGCCGGCCGGCAACCTGACCGTCAACCCGATCCTGTTTCCCAAACTCAACTACGACACGCGCGATTTCGTGCCCGTGACGATGCTGGCCGCATCGCCGAATGTGCTGGTGGTGAATCCCGCGGTGCGTGCGCACTCCCTGAAGGAACTGGTGGCCTACGCCAAGGGGCATCCCGGCGAGCTGAATTTCGCGTCGCCCGGCAATGGCAGTGGCGCCCATCTGGCGGGTGAACTGCTGAACCTGGAGGCCGGCATCAAGACCGTGCACGTGCCTTACAACGGCATGGCCACGGCGTTGAACGATGTGCTGGCCGGCCAGGTGCAGATGATGTTCGGCGGCATTTCCACGGTGCTGCAGCACATCCGCACCGGCAAGCTGGTGCCGCTGGCCGTGGCGGGCCCGCGCCGGCTGCCGCAGTTGCCGAACGTGCCGACGGTGGCGGAATCCGGCTATCCCGGCTTTGACGTGACGTCGTGGTACGGGCTGGTGGCGCCAAAGGGCACGCCAGACGCCATCGTGCAGAAGTGGCAGGCCGACGTGGCCACGGTGTTGCGGCAGCCGGACGTGCGCGAAAAGCTCGACGGCCTGGGCCTCGAGCCCGTGGGCAACAGCGCGCAGGCCTTCGGCGCGACGATCGCCAGCGAAACCACCAAATGGCGCGCGATCGTGCACCGCGCCAACATCCCCCCGCTGCAGTGAGAGGGGCCGCTTAAAAAAAGATCCTGGCGTCGTTGCCGCATTTGCCACACTCGCTGGTCGTACCACTTGTACTGTCTGCGGCCACGCGTCTAGCCAGAACCGCTGGCGCTTCATGTTGATAGCGCCTCTAAGGAAGGAGACCCCCGTGAAAGAGTTGTACCTGACCTACCTGAATGGCCCCGATGTCGCGGCGCTGGCGTTGACCGATGCCGAGATTCTCGCGGCCGTGGAACAGGCGCTGGCCGCGCAGGGCCGCCGCGAGACCGTGATCGAGCCGCGCGTGCACCTGGTGCCGGAATCGTCGGACAAGGGCCATTTCAACGTGCTGCGCGGGTTCATCAAGCCGCTGCACGTGGCCGGCGTGAAGGTGGTCTCCGATTACGTCGACAACTACAAGCAGGGCCTGCCTTCCGAGATGGCGCTGCTGAACCTGTTCGATCCCGACAACGGCGTGCCGCTGGCCGTGATCGATGCCACCGCGATCACCGACATGCGCACGGGCGCGGTCACCGCGCTCGGCGCGAAGCATCTGGCGCGCAAGGGCAGCAAGATCCTCGGGCACGTGGGCGCGCGCGGCACCTCGTACTGGAATGTGCGGCTGCTGGATTCGCTGTTCGATTTCGACGAGATCCGCGTGCATTCGCGCCGGCCCGAGAGCCGCGACGCCTTTGCCGCACGGCTGACGCGCGACCTGGGCAAGCCGGTAATCGTCACCGACGACTGGGAATCGTGCGTGCGGGGCGCGGATATCGTCGTGGAGGCGTCGCGCCTGCCCAAGCCCACGCCGATGCTGCTGACCGAGTGGATCAAGCCGGGCGCGCTGGTGATTCCCTACGGGACGATGAGCGCCGTGGAACTGTCGCTCACGGACATCATGAGCAAGATGGTGGTGGATGACTGGGGCCAGTGCCGCAAGGGCCTGCCGTTTGGCGCGCTGCGCCAGCATGTGGACAGCGGGCGGCTGAACGAAGAGAACCTGCACGCGGAACTCGGCCAGATCGTGGCGGGCAGCAAGCCGGGGCGCGAGCGCGATGACGAGACGATCCTGTTCTGGCACCGTGGCTTGTCGACCACCGACATCGCCCTGGGCCATGCCATGCTGACCAAGGCGCGCGCGATGGGCCTGGGCCAGACCTTGCGTTTCGCCTGAGCGGGGCTGCGCATGGTTGCCGGCATTGCCTCGTTCCGCATGTACAACGCCACGCCGGCGGTGGCCGCCGCGTGGCGACGGCTGTTCGTCCAGGTCTTTGCCGACCTGGACTGGCCGGTGCAGGTGGTGCCGCACGCGTGGCCGGCGTCGCTGACGGTGCTCTGGCAGCGGCGCGACCTGGTCTGCGGCTTCATGTGCGGACTGCCTTTCGCGCAGGGGGGGGCACCCGTGGTGCCGCTAGTGGCGCCGGTGCCCGCGCCGGCGGTGTACGAGGGCCTCGCGCGCTATCGCAGCGAACTGCTGGTGCGCAGCGAATGCGGATGGCGCACGCTGGAAGAGACCTTCGGCCATCGCTTTGGCTGGATGGTGCCGCATTCGCAATCGGGCTATCAATCCGCCCGGCTGCTGCTTGCCGATCATGCAAAGGATGGGCGGGCGCTGTTCTCGGCGTCCGTGGGACCGCTCGATACGCCGATGCGCGTGCTGACGGCGCTGCAGGAGCGGCAGATCGATGTCACGGCGCTCGACAGCTATTTCCTCGATCTGGTGCGGCGCCACGAGCCGGTGATGCTGGCGGGGCTGGAGACGATCGCCACCACACCGTGGACACCAATTCCGTTGCTGGTGGCATCGGATGGCTTGCCGGAGGCAGATCTTGCGCGCCTGCGCGACAAGCTGTGCGGCTTGCATGATGACCCACGCTACGCGCCGTGGCTGGATGCCGTGCTGGTCAGCCGCTTTGCGGTGCCGGATGTACGCGCCTATGACACCCTGCCGCCCGCGGCTGCAGGGGCAGGGCACTATCCGGAAATCCGCTGATCAGTCCTGCGGCGGCACGTCCCGTTGCGGCTGGCCGTCGTACGTCCAGATGTACTGGCGCGGGATCGGCCCCTTGTTGCGGCCGCCTTGCTGCGTTTGCTCCCAGGCATGGGACAGGATCCCGACCGAGCGCGACAGGCAGAACAGGCCGCGTGCCAGCGGTGCCGGGAAACCCAGCTCGGCGTAGATGACGGCCGTGGCGCCGTCGATATTCATCGGAATCGGCTTGGCGCGGCCTGCGCCCAGCGCCTGCTCCACGGCGCGGGCGATGTTCGCGTAGCGCCCCGATACCACGCCATCGGCAGCCGCCTGGTCCACCAGCGCCAGCAGGCGCGGCGCGCGCGGATCGAGCGGATGGAAGCGATGCCCGAAGCCCGAGACAAACTTGCCGTGCAGGTCGCGATAGTCGCGCAGCGCGGCGTCCACGGCATCGGCCTGCGTTGCGCCCGCATCGATGCGGCGTGCGATGTCCTGATACAGCTCCACCGCCTGCTCGCCCGCGCCACCGTGCACGTCGCCGAGCACGTTGACGGCGGACGCCATCGCATTGTTCAGGCCCACGCCGCACGTCGCCGCCATGCGGGCGATGGCGATGCTAGGCGCTTGCGGGCCGTGGTCCACCGCGGCCATCAGCGCCGCATCCAGCAACTCGCCTTCGCGCTTCGCGGGTAGCTCGCCGCGCAGCATCAGCCAGATCATCTGCGCAAAGGACACGTTGCCGATCAGTTGCTCGATCGGATAGCCGCGATACCGGATCTCGCCCGGCTTCATATCGATGATCTCGGTGCGCCACCAGTCCTGGGAGGCCTGCTGGCCGGCGTCAATGGCTTCGCTCATAGTGCGCGCTCCTGTTTCATGGTCTCGATGTCGGCCGCGCCGTAACCCAGCTCGGCAAGGATCTCGTTGGTGTGCTGGCCTAGTTCGGGCGGCGGCGTATCGACCGACGGCGCTTCATGGTTGACCTTGAAGCCCGTGCGCACCAGCCGGATGTCGCGGCCCACGCCGGGCACGTTGGCAAAGTGGCCGATCATGCCGCGGTCGCGCACCTGCGGATGCGCGAGCGTATCCGGCACGTTCAGGACCGGACCCGCCGGCACGCCGGCCTCGTTCAGCAGTTGCCACCATTCGGTGGCGGATTTCGTGGCCAGCTCGGCTTCCAGCGCGGCCGTCAGCGCGGCCCGGTTGGCCAGCCGCGCCTGGCGATCCGCGAAGCGCGGGTCGGTGGCCAGCTCCGGACGGCCCACCACGCGGCACACGGCCTCGAACTGCTCCTGCTTGTTGGCCGCGATGTTCAGCGGGCCATCGCCCGTGCGGAACGTGCCGGAGGGGCTCGCGGTCATGTTCTCGTTGCCCATGGGGCTCGGCGCCTTGCCCGCGATCAGGTGGTTGGAGACTACCCATCCCATCGTGGCCAGCGTGGCCTCCAGCATCGAGACGTCGAGGAAATAGCCTTCGGTGCGTTCGGTGTCGGCCAGCGACGCGGCAATCGCGAACGCCGCCGTGATGCCGCCGATCGTGTCCGATACCGGATAGCCCACGCGATACGGCGCGGTTTCCGCATCGCCGGTGATGCTCATCACGCCGGACATGCCCTGGATGATCTGGTCATACGCCGGCAGGTCGGAGAGCGGACCGTCCTGCCCGAAACCCGAGATCGCGCAGTAGATCAGGCGTGGATTGACCTGCTTCAGTTCTTCGTAGCCCAGCCCGAGTCGCGTCATCACGCCGGGGCGGAAGTTTTCCACCACCACGTCGGCGCTCTGCACGAGCTTGCGGAAGACTTCCTTGCCGCGCGCATGCTTGAAGTTGATCGTGATCGACCGCTTGCCCGGGTTCTGGGCCAGGAACGAGACCCCCATCAGGCGCTTGTTCAGGTCGGCATCGGCGCCAAGCTGGCGGGCCAGGTCGCCGGTGCCGGGGGTTTCCACCTTGATGACCTCGGCGCCCATATGCGCCAGCTGGTGGCAGCAGAAGGGGCCGGCCAGCACGTTGGTGAGATCGAGCACGCGGATATTGCGTAGCGGCTTTTGCATGAGGGTCCTGCCTTGATGCGGATGTGGGGCTGACCCGGCGCCTGGTCTGGCGCCGGTCTCGCGCTGCGCTGCCAATTACTCGGCCTTGGCGCCGGATTCGCGCACGATGGCACCCCAGCGCGTGTTCTCGCTCTTGATGAACGCCGCCAGGTCCGTCGGCGAGCCGCCGCGCGCCTCGCTGCCTTCCTCGCGCAGCTTGGTCACGGTGTCCGGTTGCGCCAGCGCCTTGTTGACCTCCGCGTTGAGGCGCTTGATCACATCGGCCGGGGTGCCGGCCGGCGCCACCAGCGCCTTCCAGTCCTCGGCCTGGAAGCCAGCATAGCCCTGTTCCGCCACGGTCGGCACGTTGGGCAGCAGCGCCAGGCGCTTGGCCGACGTCACCGCCAGCGCGCGCAGCTTGCCGGCCTTGAGCATCGGCATGGCGATGGGCGGCGTGGCGAAGTAGAAGTCGGTCTGGCCGCCCATCAGGTCGGTCAGCGCGGGCGATGCGCCCTTGTAAGGCACGTGCAGCGCCTTGATGCCGGCGCGGCGCTGGAACATCTCGCCGGTCAGGTGGCCCACGGTGCCGGTGCCGGCCGATGCCATCGACAGTTGCTTGGCCTTGCCGGCAGCCACCAGCTCGGCCAGCGTCTTGAACGGCGAATCCTGGCGCACGATCACCACAACAGGCTGGGCGGACACCAGCACCACCGGCGTGAAGTCCTTCACGGCGTCATAGGGCATCTTGGGATAGAGCGACGGGTTGATCGCCAGGTTGGCGGTCTGGCCCATGCCGATCGTGTAGCCATCCGCACGCGCCTTGGCCACGCTGTCCAGCCCGATGTTGCCGCCGGCACCGGCGCGGTTTTCCACGACGATGGTCCAGTGCGTGGCCGCGCCCACCTTGTTGAAGACCAGCCGCGACAACACGTCCGTGCCACCCGCCGGCGGGAACGGCACCACCAGCCGCACGGGCTGGCTCGGGTAGGCGTCGGCGGCCAGCACCGGCGCGGCGCCCAGCAGGGCCGGGATGGCGGCCAGCGCGATCAGGACGCTCCGGGCGCTGACGGCATTGACAGGGCTTGCGGCCTTGAGGCCGGTGCGACGGATGGGCGAGGACAGCAGGCGGGTCATGGGGTCTCCAGGGGATTGCCGATCGTTCTTGGTATGTTCTGTAAGATGGAACAACGGTCTTAAAGAAGGAACACGAGAAGAATAGGAGCGGATGCCGGGGGATGTCAAGTCGATGGGAGGGGAGCGACGTGGCGGCAACATGGCGGCAGGCGGGCAAGGCGGTTGCATCGGTCTGCCGTGCGGCTCCACTACAATGGCGGCCCCGGATGGCCGCAAGGGCCGTTTCCCCCAGACAGAAAAGTGATCAAGAACATGTCCCAGGCGTGCGGCCTCGACTTCGGAACCTCCAACTCCACCATGGGCTGGCTGCGCCCCGGCCACCCCGTGCTGTTACCGCTGGAAGACGACAAGGTGACCCTGCCGTCGGTCATCTTCTTCCACGCGGAAGACCCGCTGGTCAGCTACGGCCGCGCGGCGCTGGGCGACTACCTGGCCGGCTACGAGGGCCGTCTGATGCGGTCGCTCAAGAGCCTGCTCGGCACGTCGATGATGGACGACAGCACGGAAGTCATGGGCCAGGCCATGCCGTTCCGCCAGTTGCTTGCGCACTTCATCGGCGAGCTCAAGCGCCGGGGAGAACAGGCGGCGGGCATCCCGTTCACGAAAGCCGTGCTGGGCCGGCCGGTGTTCTTCATCGACGAAGACCCGAAGGCGGACCAGCTTGCCGAAGACACGCTCGGCGAGATCGCGCGCGCCGCGGGCTTCGAGCACATCGACTTCCAGTACGAGCCGATTGCCGCCGCATTCGACTACGAGGCGGGAATCTCGGGCGAAGAGCTGGTGATGGTGGCCGATATCGGTGGCGGCACGTCGGACTTTTCGCTGGTGCGGCTGTCGCCCGAGCGCGCGAAGCGCCTCGACCGCAAGGCGGACATCCTCGCCAATGGCGGCGTGCATATCGGCGGGACCGATTTCGACCGCGCGCTGAGCCTGGCCAGCGCGATGCCGCTGCTCGGCCTGGGCAGCCAGTTGCGCAATGGCAAGGAGATGCCGTCGAGCCAGTACTTCGACCTGGCCAGCTGGCACACGATCAACCTGCTGTACACGCGCAAGGCATGGTCGCTGGTGATGGACAACTACCGCGATGCGGCCGAGACCGAAAAGCTGGATCGGCTGATCCGCCTGATCAAGGACCGCGCGGGCCACTGGCTGGCGATCCAGGTGGAAGGCGCCAAGATCGCGCTGTCCGACGACGACAAGACGTGGGTGGACCTGCATCGCATCGCGCCGGACACCCAGCTGCTGATTACGCGCGATGACTTCGACGGGGCCATCGCCAAGCTGGTGACGAAGACGGAGAACACGGTGCGCCACATGCTGTCCACCGCGGGCGTGGCGGCTGACAAGGTCGACACCATCCTGTTCACGGGCGGATCGAGTAGCGTGCCGATGCTGCGTCAGCGGCTGTCGGAGTTGCTGCCGTCGGCGCGGCGTGTGGAAGGCGATCTGTTTGGCGGGATCGGGTCCGGACTCGCGCGCGACGCGGCGCGCAAGTTCGGCTGAACCGGCACGGCCCCGGGGACGGGGTCAGTGCGCAGGGAATCGGCCATCAGAGGTCGGACGTAAGAGGTCAGACCAGACAGGCGGCAGCGATGAGGGGATGAGAGTGAGCCCGGGAAGATGAGCGCGGGCCGGGAAGATGAGAGTGAGCCCGAGGGCTCAGGCGAGGGCGGTCGCCGGCTGGGCGAGTCCTTCGCCCAGCGCCTTGCGCGCGGATACGAGAGCGGCTTTTGCCGCCGACGCGTCGCGGCCCAGGCGCAGCAGGCCGCCCAGATGGTGAGGTGCCTTCGCCAGGCCGATCAGGATCGCGCCGATATCGGTGCTGCCATCGGCAGCCATGCCCGCCACGGCCAGCGGCGGCACGGGCCGGTCCGCGGGGTCCACGACCACGCGCAGTGCCACGAACGGCACGCCGTGCGCACGCGCAACGCGGGCGGCGATATGCGATTCCATGTCCACCGCCAACGCGCCATGCGCTTCGTGCAGCGCGGCCTTGTCGGCCACGGCGGTGACGGCGGTATCGGACCCTGCCAGCAGCCCGCAGATCGCATTGGGCATCGCGCGGCGTAGTGCGGCCGTCCAGAACGGATCGGTGGAAAACGATTCGGCGCCGGCACGCACGCCGGTCGCCACGATGACGGTGCCCGGCGGCAGCGTCGGATCGAGTCCGCCGGCCACGCCGAAGCTGATCACGCCCGCATAGTCCCGCGCCAGTCGGGCTTCCAGCGCACGGGCCAGCGCGGCATCGCGATAGCCGTGCAGTGTCTCCACCCCCGGTCCGGCGGCAATGCGGGATTCGAACGACATACCGCTGACCGCCAATACCGTACGCATCGCAGGACTCCCGGGGCTCACAGGGCCCAGGTCACGGCATGGTTGCCGTCACGCCGCAGGTTGCGGAAACGCGCCAGCGCCCACAGCGGGAAGAAGCGCGAATAACCGTGGTAGCGCAGGTAGAACACGCGCGGGAAGCCCACGGCGGTGAAGTAGGGCTCGTCCCAGAAGCCATGGCTGGCCTGGGTGCGCAGCAGGTACTCGACGCCGCGCGCCACGGCCGGATGGTCGCCCACGCCGGCCGCCATCAGGCCCAGCATCGCCCATGCGGTTTGCGACGCCGTACTCGGTGCGCGCTCGTAGCCGCGGTACTCCAGCTTGTAGCTGTCGCCCGATTCACCCCAGCCACCGTCCTTGTTCTGGATGGAAAGCAGCCACGCGGCCGCACGCTTCATCTCGGGCGCATCGGCGCCGATGTCGGCGGCGTTCAGGCCGCAGAGCGCGCTCCACGTCCCATAGATATAGTTGGTGCCCCAGCGGCCAAACCAGCTGCCGTCGGCTTCCTGCTCGTCCAGCAGGTAACGCAGCGCGCGTGCGGCCGGTTCGCTGTTGGCGGGCATCTGGCCGATCTGGCAGAGCATGGCCAGGCAGCGTGCGGAGACATCCGACGTGGGCGGGTCCAGCAGCGCGCCGTGATCGGCAAACGGAATGTTGTTCAGGTAGAGGTGGGTGTTCTCGGGCTCGAACGCGCCCCAGCCGCCATTGCCGCTCTGCATGCCGACGACCCATTCGCAGGCGCGCGATACGGCTTCGTCGTAGCGGTGGGAGCGGTCGCCGCGATCGGCGCGGTCCATGGCCGCGACCACCACGGCGGTGTCGTCCACGTCAGGGTAGTGCGGGTTGGCATACTGGAACGCCCAGCCGCCGGGACGCACATTGGGACGGCGCACGATCCAGTCGCCGCGGACGTTCAGTTCCTGCAGCGGCACCAGCCAGTCCAGGCCGCGGGCGGCGGCGGCAATGGCGCGCGGCTCGCCCACTTCCAGCAGTGCGTGGCTGGCCAGCGAGGTGTCCCACACGGGCGACAGGCACGGCTGGCAGTAGGCCTCGTCGTCCCGGACGACCAGCAGCTTGTCGATCGAGCGGCGGGCGATGGCGCGCGCCGGGTCCGATTCCGGCACGCCGAGCACATCGAACATCAGCACCGAATTGACCATGGCGGGGAAGATCGCGCCCAGGCCGTCTTCGCCATTCAGGCGCTCCACGGTGAATTCGCGCGCGCGCTCGATGGCGCGGCGGCGCAGGCCGCGCGGAAACAGCGGCTCGGCCACGCGGACCACGGCGTCCAGCGCACGGAACACGCCGACCCACAGCGGGCTCTGGTGCGGCGCCCGGCGCGGCAGGCGCGTGGCCTGGCAGGGGCGCACGAACAGTTCGTCGATGCCGATCTTGCGCGGATTGCGCGCCTGCGGACGCAGGCTGTTGAGCACCAGCAGAGGCACGATCACCGTGCGGGCCCAGTACGAAACCTTCGACAGATGGAACGGGAACCACTGCGGCAGCAGCATGATTTCCACGGGCATCATCGGCACGGCCTGCCACGGCATCACGCCGTACAGCGCCAGCAGCGTGCGCGTGAAGACATTGCTGGCTTCGGCGCCGCCCATCGCATGAATGGCGGTGCGGGCGCGGCGCATATGTTCGGCCTCGGGATCGTCCCCGGCCATCTTGAGCGCGAAGTAGCCCTTCACGCTGGCGCTGATATCGGATGCACCCGCATGGAACAGCGGCCAGCCGCCGTCGGCGTTCTGGATGCGGCGCAGGTAATTGGCGATCTTGCCCTCGAGCACCAGGTCGGGTGTTTCACCGAGGTAGTGCACCATCAGGATGTATTCGGCCGGGATGGTGGCGTCGGCTTCCAGCTCGTAGACCCAGTGGCCATCGGCTTGCTGTTGGGACAGCAGGGTGTCCACGGCATGCGCGATGCCGGCGTCGAGCGGATCGGGCAGGGCGGGCTGGGCGATGCGGTTCACGCTGGCAGCCAGCGCGTCGTCTTGAGTGCGGGTGATTGTTGCGGCCTGGTTCATCAATTCGGGGGCACTTCTCTTTCTGGCGATGCGAGCGGCCGGGACCCCTCGCATCGGCGATGACATATCAGGCAATGGAGTGCCGGAGCAGGATCCACACCAGCTTTGCCTTGGGCACGCGCACGCGTGCGCGCGGGGCCTGCCAGCCACGGGCCAGCAGACGGGTCAGGATGCCGTGATAGACATCCGACATGATGCGCGGCGAGCGCACGACGCGCGCCGGGCAGCGCGCCATGATGGCAGCCGAGGCGTCGTAGTGCGCCTGGGCCTCGCGCGCCAGCGCTTTGCACACCTCGCCAATGGCGGGGTGGCGAATGACTTCGTCCGGCGTACCGACCGGGATGCCGGCGGCGGCCAGGGCCTCCGCGGGCAGGTAGAGCCGGCCGATGCCGGCGTCCTCGTCGATATCGCGCACGATATTGGTGAGCTGCAGCGCGCGGCCCAGATGGTGGGCCAGCGCGATGCCGGGCGCCTCTTCCAGGCCAAACACGCGTACGGCCAGCCGGCCGACGGCGCTGGCCACGCGGTCGCAGTAAACATCCAGCGTGGCCGCGTCCGGCGCGACGATGGTCGCCACGACGTCCATGATCATGCCGTCGATGACATCGGAAAAATCCTGCTGACGGAGATCGAACGCCTTGATCTGTTCGTCGAGCGATCGCAACGCGGCCGGCGCCATGCCGGCATAGCACGCCGCGATGTCCGCGCGCCATTGCTCCAGCGCGGCCAGACGGTCGGCGTGCTGGGTGTCGCCATCGGCGATGTCGTCCACGGCGCGGCAGAACGCGTAGATCTCGAACATGGCCTGCCGTTGTGAGGCAGGCAGGATCCGCATTGCCGCATGGAACGAACTTCCAGATGACACGGCAGGTCCGGCAAGCGGGCTGCCTGGCGTTGCGATTTCAGTTCCGGCCACGGGTTTCCTCGGCACGCTGGGGTCTCGCCGTCCTGGGCGCCGCCCGCCGGATGGCTTGGCGGGCCGGGCGGACAGTGCCGCAAGAACGGCGTGGCTTGGGGGTTTTCAGAGTCGGGCGATTATAACAACTTCAACGCGACGGGGCATTTGTGGCGGGAAGTGCATACCGCGTGTACGGAACGCCACGTGCGGGCGTCGCCGTGGTCTGGTCGATCACGCGTTCCACGTCGGCCACTTCCTTCAAGGCGGCCAGGAACGGCGCGCGGTCAAAACCGGGTGCCACGCATCCCTGGACCGTCAGCCAGCGCCCCCGCACCATGATCCACAGGGAACTGTTCTGCCAGCCCGGGAGCGTCCGGCGCAAGGTGTCCAGCCGGCGCTGCACCGCCTCCGCAATATCCTTGTCATAGCGATAGGCGTTGGCCAGGCGACAGCGGCCTTCCACATAGCAATGGTTGCCTTCCTCGATGCGGTGATGGGCGTCGCGCTTCCATTCATCTTCCGAAATGCGTGGGCCTGCCGGCTCCGGGCAATCGGAAATGGCCTGCGAGACCTGCAAGAACGGATCGTCGCCGAAGTTGCGCAGGGTCTGGGCCAGGACGATATTCGTCGCGCCGGTCATGGCGGCAAACAGGGCCGGTGCCAGGAGTCGTGAAGTCATCCGACGAGTCATCCGACGAGCCGGCCGGAAAATCTTCCGGCGCGCAGTCGGGCAGGTCCGTGAAACGTCAGCAACGCCATACATTATTGGCCTCGCACAAAGCAGAAAGCCCCGCCGGAGCGGGGCTTCCCAGGCAAGATATTGCCGGGCTATTCAGGCGGCGATCAGACTGCCTGGATCTTCGTGGCTTGTTCGCCCTTCTGGCCCATTGCCTTGACGTAGCGGACCTTCTGGCCTTCCTTCAGCGACTTGAAGCCATTGCCTTCAATCGCCGAGAAATGCGCGAACAGGTCATTGCCGCCTGCGTCCGGGGTGATGAAGCCGAAGCCCTTGGCGTCGTTGAACCACTTAACGGTACCGGTTTCCATATCTCTTTCCAACCTTGAATATCAAATGGGCGTAATTGCCCGACCTAGCATGCTGCCCACAACGAACCGGAGCAAAAACGCTTCAGGCCGGTGCACATGCGAGGACCCATTCTGCCGGTTTTTTTTCGTGTGTCAATCCGCCTATGCCCTAACGGTGTTTCGGCATGCAAACAGCAGATATTAGAGAAATCTACATCGAATCCGGATTTGTCTGACATCAGAACGGGTTACAGGCTGTTAAGAGGCGAGGCATGGCAACGAAAGTATCGATAGCCGGTACAAAAATGAATCGACGCGCCGCGTGCATACCAATCCCCGCGCAGCCGGTGGACTCATCCTCCTGTAGTCCATATGGACTATGGCTTTCGGCGGACGATGCCGGGAGAGCGCCGGCCAGCCGCAGGAGGCCTGACGGCGATGCGCGAACCCGGCGCGCGGATGTTGGCGCGACATTCCGGCTCGACATTCCAGTGCGACATTCCGTCAAGCGTTTCTGCCGCCAAGGGTTTCTCTCCATTGTCTGGACAATCGACCCGCACTCCCATTCCCGCGTCCTTTCCCGACCCGTCCCGACCCGCCTGAACGCGCGCCTGTGCATTCCAGGCGCCGGCATTGTGGCGCACGGTAGTGACTGGTATATGTCAAGCCGCGGCCGGCACAATTATTGACAATCTGTTTCAAACGAATGGCCTAGCATCCTGCCTGCTTGCCAATTGGGAAAAATCCTATAACCGGCGGCAAGGACGGCATAATGCGGGGCAGCGGGCACATGGCGGATGCGACGAGTCGCGAAGCGGTTGCGCGCCGTGGCATAACAAGAGCAGCGGAAAACAGGCCAGTGAAGCAAGTGCAACGATCAATCCGGGGACGTTTCCTTGATGCCGGCCATGTGCCGTCATTATCTGTGGCGCGTGCATGCCGATGGGCGGCAACCATTGCCGCCGTGTTCGCGTCGATCGCCGGCGTGGTGCTGGCCACGCTGACACCATCGACCGCCGCCGTGGCCCAGGTGACCGCGCCCGCATCGCCCAGCGTCGCCTTCCACTATGGCAGCACGCCGCCGGTGGACATGCTCCAGGCTTTCGATATCGCCGTGGTGGAGCCCGACAGCGGCTTCGACCCGCGCCGCGCCAATACCCCCCATACCGCCTGGTTCGCCTACGTCAGCGTGGGCGAGGTGCTGCCCGCGCGCCCCTACTTCAAGGACATCCCCAAGGCCTGGCTCACCGGCAGCAATGACGCCTGGAACGCCCGCGTGGTGGACCAGGCCGCCGACGGCTGGCCCGCATTCTATGTAGACAAGGTCATCACGCCGCTGTGGGAGCGCGGCTATCGCGGCTTCTTCCTCGATACGCTCGATTCGTACCAGCTGGTGGCCAAGACCGATGCGGACCGTGCGCGCCAGGAAGCGGGCATGGTTCGCGTGATCCGGGCGATCAAGGCCCGCTACCCGGACGCGAAGCTGCTGTTCAACCGTGGCTTCGAGATTCTTCCGCAGGTCCATGCGCTGGCCCATGGCGTGGTATTCGAGTCGCTGTTTCGTGGCTGGAACCAGAGCCAGAGCCGCTACACGGAAGTCAGCCAGCAAGACCGCGACTGGCTGCTGAACCAGGCCCGGATCATTCGCGACCAATACCGGCTGCCGGTGATCTCGATCGACTACTGTCCGCCCAGGGATCGTCGTTGCGCGCGAGAGACCGCGCGACGCATCCGGGCCCTGGGCATCACGCCCTATGTGACCGACTCCGGCCTGCAGACCGTGGGCGTGGGGCCGCTCGAAGTGCTGCCACGCCGCGTACTGATCGTGCAGGAGACCGAGCCGGGCGTGGTCATCGACAACACCGAAGGCGTGCGCTTCGTGTCGATGCCGATCAACTACCTGGGCTATCGCGTCGACTTTGCCGAGACCCGCGACCCGCTGCCGGACATCGGCCCCGACCGCTACGCCGGCGTGGTGGTGTGGTCCAACGGCAGTTTCACGCAGCAGCCGGGGCGCCTCTATGCATGGATCGAAAAGCGGATCGGGCAGGGCGTGCCGGTGGTCTTCATGAACGGGTTTGGCGCGCCGGTGACTGGTGCGCTTGCGCGTACGCTGGGCCTGAAGACCGTCAAGGGCCGGACGTCCGGGCCGGTGCAGATCCTGTCGAAGGACCCGATGATGGGCTTCGAGATGCCCGTGGCGCCGGATCGCAGCGATGCCGTGCCGGTGCAGGTGCAGGACGGCGCCGCCGATACGCGGTCGCTGATGCGCATGAGATCGGGCACGCTGACGTTCGATGCTGCCGCCATCACGCCATGGGGCGGCTATGTGACGGGCCCCTACGCGGTGCGCCAGAACACCGCCAACGCCCAGGACCGCTGGGTGGTGCAGCCGCTGGCTTTCCTGCGCGAGGCGCTGCGCCTGCCGCAAATGCCCGTGCCGGACACCACCACGGAAAGCGGCCGACGCCTGCTGACGATCCATATCGATGGCGACGGCTTTGCGTCCAGGGCCGAGATTCCCGGTGGCGGCTACTCGGGCGACGTCCTGCTTCGCGAGATCTTCGACAAATACCGCCTGCCGATGACCATGTCGGTGATCGAGGGCGAAGTCGGCAAGTCCGGCATGTATCCGAAGCTCACGCCGGAGCTCGAACCCATCGCCCGCAAGATCTTTGCGCAGCCCTATGTGGAGGTGGCCAGCCACACGTACTCGCACCCGTTCCAATGGGCGCGCACGGTGCCCGGACACGAGCATGACGCCAGGATCCAGGAGGGCGACGAGGACTTCCACCTGGCGATTCCCGGCTACAAGATGGACCTGAACCGCGAGATCGGCGGCTCCATCGACTACATCAACAAGGTGCTGGCGCCCGCGGACAAGCCGGTGAAAATGCTGCTGTGGCCCGGCGATTGCCAGGCCCCGCCGGAAGCGCTCAAGCTCACCGATCGTGCCGGCGTGCTGAACATGAACGGCGGGGACACGCTGATCACGCGCAGCAATCCCACCTGGACGGCGATTGCGCCGCTGGGCATCCACAAGGCCGACAACACCTTCCAGGTGTTCGCGACCAACCAGAACGAGAACGTCTACACCAACCTCTGGCACGGGCCGTACTACGGCTTCGAGCGCGTGATCGAGACTTACGAGCTCACGGAGAAGCCGTACCGTTTCAAGGCCGTCAACATCTACTACCACAGCTATTCGGGCACCAAGGTGGCGTCGCTGAAGGCGCTGCGCAAGGTCTACGACTACGTGGTGTCGCAGCCGCTGCTGCCGATGCATTCGACGGACTACGTGCTCAAGGTTCTCGACTGGCAAGGCATGGCCGTGGCGCGCGACCTGGGCGATGGCGCCTCGGCGGCCGGTGGTGCCGGTGGTGCCGTGGGTGCCGATGGCATCAGTGACGCGCCGGCCAGCGGTCCCTGGGTGGTGCGCGGGGACGGTAACCTGCGCAACCTGCGCTGGACCGGCGCCGGCGTGCCTGACGTGGCCACCGCGCGCGGCGTGACGGGGTCTTCCCCGGCGCCGGGCGGCGGCGTGTACGTGCACCTGGATGGCGGTGACGCGCGGTTCTCGGTGGTGCCGGCCGCCTCCCGCGCCGTGCCGGAACTGCCCGAGGCCAACGGCCTGGTCCGCGACTGGCGTCGCGATGGCAATACCACGCGTTTCGCCTTCAGTGGCTACTACAAGCCCTTCTTCCGCCTGGCCAACGCCGGCCAGTGCAGCGTGACGGTTGACGGCAAGCCCGTGGCCGGCGTGCGCGAGCGTAATACGCTGCGCATCGATATCCCCGCGGTGAATGATCCGATCCATGTCCAGCAACAAATCGAAGTCCGCTGCGCCGGCTGAGCGCGAGCGGCTGTTGCCGCCGGCGCTGGTTCTGACCTTTACCGCGATGGTGGGAGTCGGGCTGGCGCTGATGTTCCCGCGCGAGACCCTGCGCGAGCGCCTGCTCGGCCAGGGCCGCACCGTCGACGGCCTGACGGTGGCGTACCTGGAGGCGTGGTCGCGGGTGGCCCCCGACGACACGAGCTTCATGGGCGTGCTGGCGGAGCAATACGCGCGCAGCGGCCGGCTGGACGACGCCGAGGCGATGCTCGCCCGCATGCAGGCCGTGCAGGGCGCGGACCTGACCGGCCCGATCCTGCGCACGCGCATCGAGATCACGCAGCAGCGCGCCTACGCCGCGTTGCCGGACACGCCCGAGCGGGCGCAGCGCCTGGCGCTGATGTCGGAGCTGCTGAAGGAGGCCTCTGCGCCGGCCGCGCTGCGCAAGTGGTCGCTCGGCGACCTGCAGGCGCTGGCCACGCAGTCGCGCCAGATCGGCGACGCCAGTGCCGCCGGCAAGCTCTACCGCGAGCTGGCCGTGCGGGACCCGGCGCATGCCGATTTCTACAACCAGCAACTGGCTGGCATCGCGCTGTCCGGTGGCAACTATCGCGATGCCGCCCGCGCGCTGTTCGAGGCGCAGGCACGCTCCAAGAACCTGTATGAACAGCGCACGCTGTTCCTGCAGGCGTTGCAGACGCTGCAAGCGGGCAATCTGCTCGACGAGGCGCTCATGGAAGCGGAGCGGCGTGGCGGCAAGTTGCTGGACGACCCCGACGTCCTGCGTTTTCTCACCAGGCTGGCGCTGGCCGCCAACAAGCCGGACGTGGCGGCGAAGTATGTCGAGCGGCTGCTGAAGCTGTCGGCCATCAAGCCGATGGACGCGACGCGGCTGGCGCAGGCGCATTTGCGGCGGGTTTCCGATACAGAGCCGTGGCTGGCGCGTGGCCATGTCTTCCTCGATGGCCCGCGCGGCCAGGCGATGCGCCAGAAGCTGGCCGATGCCGGCGAGTTCGGCGTGCGCCACGTCGCAGCCACCACCGCATCCGCACCCGCATCAGCACCCGTCGCCACTGCCACAGCCACTGCCAGGGCGCCCGCCGCCCCCAAGGCCGACAGCAGGAATGTCACGCAGTCCGAGGCGCAGGCGGCCGCCAAAACGGAGGTTGCGCAGGCCGCCGCCGAGGGCCGGCCGTTCAACGCCGACGACTACGATCTGGCGTATCGCGTGTTCCTGGCCGCGGGCAAGCTCGATCAGGCGCAGCGTGTGGCCCAGACGGCCGTGCAGAAGCTGCCGAACGAGCCCGTCTGGCGCGAGCGCCTGGCGCAGGTCTCCGAATGGAATCGCCAGCCGATGGTCGCGCTGCAAAGCTGGCTGGAGTACGCGCAGGCGACCAACGACGAGCGCGCGTGGAACAACGTCATGCGCCTGGCCCCCGGGCTGAACGATGACCGCGCCTACCTGGCCGCGCTGCGCCATCGCGCCGCCGGCGGCGACCTGAAAACCGTGGACGAAGTGGTGGCCGCCTACGAGCGGCTGGGTGAGCCCGAGGCTGGCATGGCCTTCCTCGACGGCATCGCCCACGGGCCGCACGGCCGCGAGATCATGGAGCGCAACGCCGCACTGGCCGAGCGCGCCGGCCGCGACGCCCGCGCCTTCGAACTCTATGGCCAGCTGCAGCGGCGCTATGGGCCGCGCCCGCAGTACGCGCTCAAGCGGGCCAACATGCTCTACGTCGACGGCCGCCTGACGGACGCGATGGACGCGATGCTTCCGGCGCGTGGCAGCGCGGGGCCGAAGGACTTGCTGTACTGGCGCACGTACACGGAACTGGCTCGCCTGACGCAGCGCGACGACCTGCTCAAGGATGGCTACCGGCAGATGATGATCGCCGTGGCGCAGACGCAGGACGAGCACTGCATGACGATGCCGCCGGGCGCCGCACGCAACGACTGCCTGTCCGAGCTTCGCGATGCGGAAGACCGCGATTTCTCGAACCTGATCGACTACTACAACAGGTCGCCAATCGACGCGGGCCGCATCGCCGAAGCCAGCTGGCGGAAGCACGGCAAGCGCGAACAGCTGGAACTGGCCGTGTACTACTACACGCGCGCCCACGCCTATGTGCGCATCGAACGCTTGCTCGCCAGCCTGACGCCCGAGCAGAAGCGCGAGGCCGAGTCGTCGGCCGCGTTCATGATGCGCCGTGCCGAATTCTGGCGCCTGACGGGTGATCGCGAGCGTGCGCTGGCCGACCTGCGCCACGCCGCCAGCCTGCCGGACGCCGACAGCGAGACCTATGCCGCGCTGCTGTGGGCGCTGATCGACATGGGCACCGACAGCGAAGTGCGCGCAGTCATGCGGCGCCTGCACAACGAGGCCGAGGACGATCCGGGCCTGTGGGGTGCCTACGCGGCGGGCGCCATGCGCTTCCAGGACGGTCGCACCGCGCTGCACTACCTGCGCAAGATGCAGCAAGGCAAGAGCGCGGACCCCCTGTGGCTGGGCCTGATCGCGGACGCCTATGAGGCGATCGGCGAGACGTCGATGGCGTGGCGCATCCGCAAGCAGGCGTGGATCGACCTGCATCACGCATGGTCGACGTCGGGCCTGCGGGGTGCGGAAGCGCGCCACACCGGCGAAGACGAGGAAGATGCCCAGCCTGACGACGAGGAAGGCGAGCAGGGCGCTCCCGCGCGCACCGACTTGCGCCGACAGGTGGTGGCGCTGGGGCAGGTGTTCGCATCGGGCGACGTGTCGCGCCAGTTGGTGATCGAGATGCTGCGCCGCGACCGCGCGGAAGTGGCGGCGCGGCGCCTGACGCCGCCCGACCCGAATGCGGCCTCGCAACTGGGCGAAGTGCCGGGCCTGCCGCCGCTGGTGGTGCCTCCGCAGGCCGAGCTGAGCGAGCGCGAACGCCGCCGCCAGCGCCAGATTTCGGCGGCCAGCCGCGAGGTGGCGCTGGCCTGGGCGATGTCGTCGGAATCGAACGAACTCGCGCGCGCCTGGCTGGCGCGCCAGTATGTGCGCACGCTGCAGCGCCCCGCGTACGCCGAGATCTCGATCGCGCTCGACAACAACGATCTCGAGGCACTGGACCGCATCATGGAGCGCCAGGCGGGCCGCGTGCCCGTGACGAGCCAGATCGAGGCCAACCGGCAACTTGACCGGCTGGCCGCGGCGCAGACGCAGGCCTTCGAGACGCAGGAGATGGCCCGCACCGACGACGCCCTGCAGGAGACGCTGCAGGATGCGCTGCTGACGGATGCGCAGGCCATCGAGCCGCGCGTGACGATGCAGCACCAGAAGCCGCTGGAGTACTTCGAATACAGCCTGGCCGGCGGCGCGCGCCTGTGGGACGGCTACGCGCTGAATCTGCGCGGCGTGTTCCGCGACCAGCGCACCACGGACCGCGCGCAGCTGGACAATGTGCCGGCATCGGACCGGCGCGCGGAACTGGCGCTGAGCTACCGCGATTCGCAGAAGCGCTGGGCGCTCGGCGTGGGCCGCCGCGATGGCCTGGAGTCCTTCACCACCGCGCGCCTGCAGGGCGAGTGGAACCGGGAAGGCCGGGTGTCGTTCACGACGCTGGCCGGCTATAACCAGCCGGCGGAAGAGTCATCGCAGCTGCGCGTGGGCGGCATGAAGGATGTGCTGGGGCTGGGCGCGATGTGGCGCATCGGCCTGCGCGAGTTCGTCAGCGGGCGGGTGGAGTACAGCCACTTCTACGGGCAGGATCGCAGCGCGCTGGGCCACGGCATGGTGTATGACGTAGAGGCGGGCTATCGTATCCGCACGGCGTACCCGGACTACACGGTGCGCATCGTGGGCACGCACGCCAACTACAGCACCAATGCCGGCACGCTGACGCCGCGCATGCAGCGCCTGCTGCCCGCCGATGACGATGAAGCCACGCCGGGGTTCTACATGCCGCAGGGCTTTACGCAGGCCGGCGTGCTGTTCGGCTTCGGCACCGACCTGATTGACGACTACACGCGCAAGTGGCGCCCGTTTGCTGAAGTGGGCGCGTTGCGCGACACGCGGGCGGGCCACAACTTCCGTGCCCAGCTGGGCGTGGCCGGATCGGTATTGGGCAACGACCACCTGTCGCTGTATGTCTTGCATGAAACCGCGGCCCGCAATGGCGGCACACCGCTCACCGAACTGGGCCTGCGCTATCGCTGGCTGTACTGACGACTGGATTTCAAGGTAACGAGGGGGATCGACATGAACGGGAAGACAACACGCATGGGACGGGTGGTGGCATGGTGCGGCGCGATGGGCGCGGCGCTGTGGCTGGCCGGTTGCGCGGTGACGGACGTGGGCCGCGCACCGCAGATGTCGCCGGGCGACACGGTGGCCGTGCTGCCGATCGTGAACTACACGGAGACGCCGCAGGCCGGCCTGCGTGCGGAAGCCATCGCCGAATCCCTGCTCAAGACCGGGGGCGTGGCCAACCTGAAACGCTATCCGGCGGCCCTGAACCCGGAAACGCTGTTCGAGCCGGCCGAGCGCGAGTCCGTGGGCCGCGCGCTGGAATGGGCCCGTGGCGAACGCGCCCGCTATGCGCTGACCGGCGCCGTGCAGGAATGGCGTTACAAGGTCGGCGTGGATGGCGAGCCGGCGGTTGGCATCTCGCTGCAACTGATCGACGTGGCCAGCGGCCAGGTGGTGTGGTCCGCCACGGGCAGCAACAGCGGCTGGAGCCGTGAATCGCTGTCCGGCACGGCACAGAAGCTGCTGCGCCGCCTGCTGGCGCCGCTGATGCAAGGTTGAGCGCAAAAGGACGGGTGATACGCGTGGCCAATTCCGTGGAAAAGACGCGCCAGGGGCAGGGAATCGGCCTTGGCGGGCGCTATGCGCGCTGGCTGGCGCCCGCGGTGAGCGGGCCGGCGGCCGTGCTGGAGCTGATCGTCACCATGGTGGTGGCGATGGGGCTCGCGTACCTGGTGCTGCCGCAGAATCCGCTGCTGCTGGGCATGGGCTTTCCCTGGGCCTGGCTGCTGCCGGTCATCCTGGCGCTGCGCTACGGCACGCTGATCGGCGTGGGCGCCGTGCTGATGCTGCTGGGTGGCTGGTTCTTCTTCGAGAGCGTGGGTGCCTACAGCGGAGCGTTCCCGCGCATGTTCTTCCTCGGCGGACTGCTGCTGGTGCTGGTGGCCGGCCAGTTCGGCGACGTCTGGGGCACGCGCCTGGCGCGCGCGCGCGCCGTGAACCGCTACCTGGACGAGCGGCTGGCCGCGCTGACCAAGAACCACTACCTGCTGCGCATTTCCCACGCGCGGCTGGAAAACGATCTGCTGGCCCGTCCGACCACATTGCGCGACACGCTGTCGCAACTGCGTGGCGTGGCGCTGGAGGATGCGGCGCGCGGCCAGATCGCTGGCAACACGGCAGCCGGCCATCTGGCTGGCGCGCAACCGATGCTCCAGGTGGTGGCACAGGCCTGCCAGGTCGAGGCGGCCGCGCTGTATCCGTGCGATGGCGACCACTTGTCCACCGAGGCCGTGGCCAGCATCGGACGATCCTTTTCGCTGGATGTAAACGATCCGCTGGTGAGGCATTGCCTGGATACGCGCACGCTGGCCCATCTGCGCTCCACGGGCCTGCAGCAGGATGCGCAGACCCGCTACGTGGCCGTGGCGCCGGTGCTGGCCGGATCGGACCGCCTGATCGGGGTGCTGGTGGTGGAGCGCATGCCGTTCCTGTCGCTGACCTATGAAAACCTGCAGCTGCTGATGGTGCTGATGGGCTACTACGCCGACGGCGTGGAGCACGCGCACGCCACGCATGGCATCCAGTCGCTGGCGCCGGCCATTCCGTATGCGTTTGCGCTGGACTATGCGCGGCTGTCGCGGCTGCGTCGCGAGACCGGTATCGAAAGCTCGGTGGTGGCACTGGTATTCGATCTCGACGAGGCGCGCGATGCGTTGTTCGAACAGGTGGTGCGCAGCCGTCGCGCGCTGGATGTGGCATGGCCCGCGCGCAGCCAGCGCCAGCGCGCCATGCTGACGCTGATGCCGTTGTCGGACAGCCAGGCCGTATCGGCCTATCTGGTGCGGATCGAGGACATGCTGCGCGCCCAGTTCGGCACCGATTTCGCCACCGCGCATATCGGCGTGTACACGCTGGCGGTGCCGGCCACCGGGGCGGAGGACGCCCTGGTGCGGCTGCTGCAGCGCTGCCAGATCGATGGCGGCAACGGCACGGCGGCCACGGCTGACGCGGCGCCAGGCACCGGCCCGGCGCCGGTTGCCGGCCAGACCCGGGCAAGCTGACGCATGGGCAAGCTGACCATCGGTGGCACCGCCGCCCAGATCGCCGCGCTCACGCTGCTGCTGCGCAGTGGCGGCACGGGGCTGCCGCTGCTGTTGTCGTTCCTGGGGCTGCAGGCCACGGCGGCCGCGCTGCTCGGGCTGGCGCTATGGCGCCTGCTGCCACGGCGCTTCCGCGTGCCGTTTTTCTGGAGCTACCTCTACCTGGCCGCGTTCTGTTTCTTCGTGCCGCTGGGTGGCACGCTGGTGTGCCTGGGCAGCCTGCTGTTCTCCAAACTGTTCCCGGGCAAGCGGGATGCCACCGGCATCGCCTCGGTGGCGCTGCCGGAGTTCGTGACGCACCTGATCCAGCGCGTCACGCACGGCGGCGGCGCGCGGTTGCGCGCCCAGCTCGGCAATACGCGCGCGCCGCTGCCGGAGCGCATGACGGCGCTGGTGGCCATGCAGTCGATGCCCACGCGCACGGCCAGCCCGGTGCTCCGCGAACTGCTGGCGGACAGCACGGACGATATCCGGCTGCTGGCCTACGGCATGCTCGACGGCGCCGAGAAGCAGTTGACGCAGCAGATCCTGGCGGAGCTGCCACGGCTGGAGGCCGCGGACACGCCGCAGGCGCGCGGCGAGATCAACAAACGGCTGGCGGACCTGTACTGGGAGCTGATCTATCAGAACCTGGTGCAGGGCGACGTCTACCGCTACACCGCGAGCCAGGTGGAACGCTACGCCAGCGCGGCACTGGAGATCGACGACAGCAATGCCGCGCTCTGGTATATGCGCGGGCGCCTGGCGCTGGCGCGCAACGCGCCGGGCGAGGCCCGCGAATGGCTCGTGCGCGCCGAGTCGCTCGGCTTCGCGCGCGAGCGCGTGCTGCCGCTGCTGGCGGAAGCCGCCTACCTGGAACGCGACTATGCCGCCGTGCGCAAGCTCATGGCGGCCTTCGACAGTCCTTCGCCGCTCCCGCTGGTGCGGCCCCTCCTGCGGTACTGGCAATCATGAGCGAGATATTGGTCAAGGGCACGTCCGCCGACGTCATGCTGCTGCTGGAGGGCACGTTCCCCTATGTGAGCGGTGGCGTGTCGAGCTGGGTCAACCAGATGATCCGGGCGTTCCCGGAGATCCGCTTCGGCATCGTCTTCATCGGCAGCCGCCGCCAGGACTATGGCGAGATGGTGTACGCGCTGCCCGAGAACGTGGTGCATCTGGAATCCCATTTCCTGTACGACTTTCCACCGCCGCCGATGGTCCATGGCAGCGCCGGCGACGCGAAGGCCTTCGCGAAATCGGACGAACTGCACGAGATCCTGCGCGAGCCGGGCCACGAAGCGCGCGCCGGCGAGCTGATCCGCGAACTGATGCCGCTGCTGCGCGAGGGCGGGGCGTTGTCCAAGGATGCCTTCCTCTACAGCAAGCGCGCCTGGCAGACCATTACGGAGCAATACCGCCAGTTCTGCACGGACCCGTCGTTCACGGACTATTTCTGGACCGTCCGCATCATGCACAAGCCACTCTGGCAACTGGTGCGGATTGCGGAAGGGTTGATCCCGGCCCGCGTCTACCACACCGTGTCCACGGGCTATGCCGGCTTTCTGGGAGCGATGCTGCGCTATCGCAACGCGCGCCCCCTGCTGGTGTCGGAGCACGGCATCTATACCAAGGAACGCAAGATCGACCTGTTCCAGAGCCAGTGGATCCGCGACAACCGCAACGTGTTCGAGCGCGACATCTCCCAGATCAGCTACTTCCGCGAGCTCTGGGTGCGCTTCTTCGAAACGCTGGGCCGCGTCTGCTACGACGCCGGCGACGAGATCGTGGCGCTGTACGAAGGCAATCGCCGCCGCCAGGTGGCGGATGGCGCGCCGGCCGGGCGCACGCGCAACATCCCGAACGGCATCAACCTGCCCCGGCTGGCCGCGCTGCGCGAAAAGCGCGCGCCGGGTGTGCCGCCGGTGCTGTGCCTGATCGGCCGGGTGGTGCCCATCAAGGACATCAAGACATTTATCCGCGCGATGCTGACCGTGGTGCGCGAGTGCCCGGATGCCGAGGGCTGGATCGCCGGACCGGAGGACGAGGATCCGGAATACGCGCGCGAATGCCGCAGCCTGGCGGAAAGCCTGGGCCTGGGCGACAAGGTGAAATTCCTGGGCTTCCAGAAGATCGACGAACTGCTGCCGAAGGTGGGCGTGCTGGTGCTGAGTTCGATTTCCGAGGCGCTGCCGCTGGTGGTGCTGGAGGGCTTTGCGGCCGGCGTGCCATGCGTGACGACGGACGTGGGGTCCTGCCGCGAGCTGATCTTCGGCCTGCCCGGCGAGGATGCGGACCTGGGCGCGGCGGGCGGCGTGGTGCGCATTGCCGACCCGGCCGCGCTGGCCGGCGCGGCGCTGGCGCTGCTGACGGACCCCGCACGCTGGCGGGCGGCGCAGGCCAGCGGCATCGCGCGCGTGGAACGCTACTACACACAGGACCAGATGGTGGGCAGCTATCGCACGCTGTACGAGTCCCTGACGGCATTGCCTGACCACGCGCGGCAGGACGGCGCCGCAGGCGGCAATCCGGCACGGTGCCCGGTCCACGGAGGACGCTGACATGGCAGGCATCGGTTTCGAATTGCGCAAGATGCTCCGGCGGGACAGCCTGTCGGGCATGCTGGGCGCCTATGCCTACGCCGGCGTGATCAGCTCGGGCCCGTGGGTGCTGTCGATCCTCGGCATCCTGCTGATCGGCCTGCTTTCCATCGGGTTCGTGGTGCCCGGCCTGCTGATCACGCAGTTCCAGGTTTCCGTGACCTACCTGATCGCCTGCAGCCTGATCCTGACCGGGCCGATGCAGCTCTCGTTCACGCGCTTCACGTCGGACCGCCTGTTCGAGCGCCGCGATCACCTGGTGCTGTCGAACTACCACGCGGTGGCGCTGCTTTCCACGGCGCTGGCGGGGACGATCGGCCTGGCCTGCGCGGTGTGGGCCTTCCCGGAGCAGTCCGTGCTGTACCGGCTGCTGATGATCGCGGGCTTCGTGATCATGAGCAATATCTGGATCGCCGCGATCTTCCTGTCCGGGATGAAGCAGTACAAGGCCATCGTGTGGACGTTCTTCGTCGGCTACACCATCACGGTGCTGGCCGCGCTGGGGCTGCGCGGCCACGGCCTGGAAGGGCTGCTGGCCGGCTTCGTGGCGGGGCAGCTTTGCCTGCTGGTGGGCATGATCACGCTGATCTACCGCAACTACACCAGCCAGCGCTTCATCTCGTTCGAAGTCTTCCAGAAGCGCCATGCGTACCCGAGCCTGGTGGTGATCGGCCTGTTCTACAACCTGGGGATCTGGCTGGACAAGTTCATGTTCTGGTACGCGCCGTCCACGGGCCAGCAGGTGATCGGCCCGCTGCATGCGTCCATCATCTACGACATCCCGGTCTTCCTGGCCTACCTGGCGATCATCCCCGGCATGGCCGTGTTCCTGGTGCGGATCGAGACGGACTTCGTCGAGTACTACGACGCGTTCTACAACGCGGTGCGCGGCGGCAGCTCGCTGGAGCATATCGAGGACATGCGCAACACGATGGTCCAGACCATCCGCCTGGGGCTGTACGAGATCGTGAAGGTACAGGCCATCGCCGCGCTGCTGCTGTTCGTGGTGGGGCGCTGGGTCCTGGGCCTGCTGGGGATCTCCGAGCTCTACCTGCCCCTGCTCTATGTGGACGTGATCGGCGCCAGCCTGCAGGTGGTGCTGCTGGGCGTGCTGAACATCTATTTCTACCTGGATCGCCGCCGCGAGGTGCTGCTGCTGACCGGTACGTTCGTCGTGCTGAACTTCGTGCTGACGCGGCTGACGCTGGCGCTGGGGCCGGCGTGGTATGGCTACGGTTTCGCGGTGTCGCTGCTGATCGTGGTGGCGCTGTCCCTGTACCTGCTGGACCGCAAGCTGGACCGGCTGGAATACGAAACCTACATGCTGCAATAGGGGGAATCATCGCCGGGTCGCCGCGCCCGGGGCGGTGGGGTGGCGGTGGGGCGGCTCCGTCACGTTTTTCGTCTGTCAAGGATCGCTTACGCCCGCAAGGGCACGGCATCGCGGCACGGTTGCAACACCTGCGGCGACCCCCTCTAATGTAGCCTCGACGCAGCGTGCCGCGTTTGGGTAACATGGCGCCGCCGAGCCCGACCCAGGCCGCAGTCAACAGAGGGAAGTATGAGAATTGCCTCCGTGGAGGACGACGTCAGCCAGGCCGAACAGATTGTCCAGTTGCTCGATGAGGCCGGTTTTACCTGTGCGAGCTTTGCCACCGGGTCCGCGTTCCTGCGCGCGTTGCGCGACCAGGCGTTCGACCTGCTGATCATGGACTGGCAACTGCCGGATGTGAGCGGCTACGAGGTGGTCAGCTGGGTCCGCCAGCATTCCGGCCGCCTGCCGCCCATCCTGTTCCTGACCAGCCGCATGGAGGAGGCCGATATCGTCGCGGGCCTCGCCATCGGCGCCGACGACTACCTGGCCAAGCCCATCCGTCCGGGCGAATTCATTGCGCGCGTCCGGGCGCTGTTGCGCCGCGCGTATCCCGACGCCGCGCATGACGACCAGCTGATCCGCCAGGGCGACTACGTCATCGACGTGCGCCGGCGCGTCATCATGCTGTCGGGACTCAATATCGAACTGTCCCCGCGCGAATTCGACCTCGCGCTGTTCCTGTTCCGCAATATCGGCCGCCTGCTGTCGCGCGATGTGATCGAGCAGGCCGTCTGGGGCCGCGCCATGGAGGCCGGGTCCCGCACCCTCGACACCCATATCTCGCGGCTGCGTATCAAGCTGGCGCTGCGGCCGGACCACGGCGTGCGGCTGATGTCGGTGTATTCGCACGGCTACCGTTTTGAAGAGGTTGCTGCCGCGCCCGTCATGATCGGACGTGCCAATGCGTAGCGCGCGGCGGTGGCTCGCCCGCGCGCTGCTGTGCGGGGCGATGGCCGGCGCCAGCCTGCCGGGTGGAGTGCTCGCCGGCCCGGCTGGCGCGCAAGGCGACGACTTCATCTACGAGGTGGAGCCCGGCGACACCCTGATCGGGCTGGCCGCGCGCTACATGGCCGGCCCCGATGGCTGGCGCCTGCTGCAATCGGTCAATCGCGTGCCCGATCCGTACCGGCTGGTGCCGGGGTCCCGCATCCGCATTCCGCTGTCACAGATTCCCGTCACCCCGGCCACCGCACGCGTGTCGTTCGTGCGCGGACAGGTGCGTGCCGACGGTGCGCCGCTGCGGGCCGGTGCCATGCTGGCGGAATCGGCGCGGATCGAGACCGGCGCCGACGGCACCGCCACGCTGGAATTGCCGGATGGCAGCCGCGTGGTCCTGCCGCCGTCGACCACCGCGCAGGTGCGGCGTTTGCGCAAGTTCTCGCGCAGCGGGCTTACCGATACCGTGATCGGCGTCGAGCGCGGTGCGGCGGAATCGCGCGTGGCGCCAAACGGTGGCGGCGTGGGCCGCTACGAGATGCGTACACCGCTGATGGTGACGGGCGTGCGCGGCACGCGCTATCGCGTGACGGCGGACGCGGAGGGTAGCCGCAGCGAGGTCCTGGAAGGCAAGGTGGGCGTGGGCGCGGGCCGCCAGCCGGACAATACGGTGGCCGTGGCGGCCGGGTATGGCGTGGGCGTGTCGCCGGCCGGCCGGGTTTCCAGTCCGGCCGCGCTGTTGCCCGCACCGGTGGTGGCGCCCGTGCCGATGCCGGTGCTCGGTGCCAGCCTGACGGTGCGATGGTCGCCGGTGAAGGGCGCCGTCGCCTACCGCGTGGGCGTGACGCGCGATGCCGCGCTGACGGAATGGATCTCCTCGGGCCAGGTGGACGCGCCCGAGGCCATGCTCTCCGGGTTGCCGGAAGGCCCGCTGTACCTGGTCGTCAACGCCATCGCGCAGGACCAGTTGACGGGGCTGCCCGGCGTGAGACCTTTCACGGTTCGCCTCAGTCCGCCGCCGCCGTTCACGCTGGCGCCGCAACCGGACGGCACGCAGCATGGCGGTCCGGTGACCTTCCGCTGGGCTGGGGTGGACGCCGCCGCCGGCTATGAACTGGCGGTGGCGGCAGACAAGGCATTCACGCAGCACGCCGATATTTCGCGCATGGACGTTGTGGAAGCCCGCCATACGCTGCCCATCGGCCAGTGGTGGTGGCGCGTGCGGTCGATCGACGCGCAGGGCCAGCCGGGTCCGTGGGGCGAGTCGCTGGCCATCGCGGTGGCGCCCGCGCCCCCGGTGCCGGCTCCGGAGGACGATGGCCGGACGTTGCGCGTCCGCTGGCCCGCTGGTGCGGCGGGCGCGGCGGCGCAGGATGGCCCGGCCACCAGCACCGGCGCCACGGGATACGTGGTGCAGATGTCCGCCGACGCAGGCTTCGCGTCCGACGTCGTCACGCGGCGCACGGCAAGCAATGACGTGACGCTGCCGCGTCCGGCGCCCGGCACCTACTACGTTCGCGTGGCGCGCGATGCCGGCCGGCCCGTGCCGCCCACGGAGGCGTTTTCGGCGGCGCAACGTATCGACATCCTTCAGGTCCTGCGCGATGCGCGGGGCAGCGCCATCGTCATGGGTGGCGAGGGCCATGGTGTTCGCCTCGGTGTTCAGTAGACCCGGGGCGGTGCGATTCCGCCGCCGTACCCTGGTCGAATGGGCGCTGCTCCTGGCCGCGGTGATGGTGGTGACCGCCGTGGTCGCGCGCTACGAGTGGTTCGCGCGGGCGGACCTGGCGGTACTGGACCTGGCCGTGGCCAGCCAGGCGCATCCGGCGCGCGACGACATCGTGATCGTCGCCGTGGACGATGCCAGCATCAATGCGCTGGGCCGCTGGCCGTGGCGACGGTCGGTGCTGGCCGCGCTGATCGACCGCATCGCCGCCGACAAGCCGCAAGTCATCGGCATGGACGTGATCCTGTCCGAAGCCGATACGCGCTACCCGACCGACGACGCCGCACTGGCGCGCAGCCTGGCGCGCGCCGGCAACGTGATCCTGCCCGTGGTGGCGGAATCCGGCCCGGACGGCCCGACCATGCGCGGGCCGATGGACGGATTCGGTGCGGGGATGGGGCATATCAACCTGGTGGTCGATGCGGACGGGCTGGCGCGGCAGGTCTATCTGCGCGAAGGCGACGACGATGCGCGGCCGGTCTGGCACTTCGCGGCGGCCATGGCGGCGTTCGGGCACGCTTCGCCAGCGACGCTGGATTCCTGGCGTCACGAACCCGCCCGGCGCGTGGACGCCGCCGGCTGGATCAGTCACGACCGCCTGCGGATTCCGTTTGCCGGGCCGCCGGGAACATTCACGCGCGTGTCGGTGCTGGACGTCCTGACGGGCCAGGTCGGGGCAGGGTACTTCCGTGGCAAGTCCGTGATCGTCGGGGCGATGGCCACGGGGCTGGGCGACGTGTTCCCGACGCCGGTGTCGCGCGACGGGCGCGGCATGAGCGGCGTGGAGATCCTGGCCAACACGCTGCAGGCGCTGGTGGACGGCGATGGCATCGTCGCGGTGCCGCCCGCCGTGTTCTGGACCGGCACGATGCTGCCTGTGCTGCTGGCTGCGTGGGCGGCGTTGCTGCTGACCCCGCGCGATGCGCTGCTCGCGACCGGCCTGCTGGTGATGGCGCTGGTGGGCGGCAGCCTGTTGCTGGTGGGGCAGGCGCACCTGTGGTTCGCGCCCTCGGCCGGCGTGCTCGGATGCCTGCTGGTCTATCCGCTCTGGAGCTGGCGCCGGCAGGAGGCAGCCTTGCGTTTCCTGTCGGAGGAACTGGGGCGGCTGGCGCTGGAACCCGGGCTGTTGCCGTTGCGGACGCGTCCCGACCATTCGCTCGATGGCCGCATGCTGGCTGTCTACGGCATGACCGCGCGCCTGCGGGACATGCGCCGCTTCCTGTCGGACGGCCTGGAAAGCCTGCCCGAGGCCACGGTGATCTGCAATCTGGATGGCGGCATCCTGGTGGCCAACCGGCGCGCGGTGGCGCTGGCGCCCGCGGTGCTGAGCGGTATCAACGGACTGCCGCAGGACGGCGCGGGCGACGGCCCCGGTGCCCATGCCGATGCCTATGGCGGACTGGATCGGCCGGGCCTGCCGGACATCATCGAGTCATTGTTCCCGGTGCCGGGCCCGGGGCTCGTCTACTGGGATGCGCTGTGCGCGGTGATGGAGTCCGACGCGCCGGTCATGTCTTCCGCCGATTCGCACGGCGTGGAGCTGGCCACGGAGGACGATCGCCGCTACCTGCTGCACGGTGCGCCGCTGCACGGCGAGGCGGGCCGGCCGGCCGGCGTGATCGTCAGCCTGATCGATATCACCGCGGTGCGCCGCGCCGAGCGCCAGCGCGAGCAGACCTTGCACTTCCTCTCGCACGACATGCGTTCGCCACAGGCTTCCATCCTGGCGCTGATCGACCTGCAATCGCGTCCGGAGCGGGCCCTGCCGCAGGACCAGCTGCTCGGCCGGATCGGCGAGCACGCGCACCGCACGCTGGCGCTGGCGGACGACTTCATCCGGCTGGCGCAGGCGGAATCCCAGAATCTGGTGTTTGCCGAAGTCGACCTGGCCACGCTGGTGATGGATGCCACCGATGAACTTTGGGCGCTGGCCAAGGCGCGCGGCATCGAATTGCAACTGGACATGGATGCCGACTGTGCGCCGCTGCGCGCGGCGCCGGTGCTGCTGGTGCGCGCTATCGCCAACCTGGTCAGCAATGCGATCAAGTTCGGCCCGCCCGGCCAATCCGTGGTGGTGCGGTTGCGGCGCGTGGGGCCGTACATGGCCATCGACGTGGAGGACAAGGGGCCGGGGATTCCGCGCGAGGCGCAGTCCCGGCTGTTCCGGCCGTTCAGCCGCGTTCACCATGCCGGTGCCGATGCGCCCGGGGGCAGCGGATTGGGGCTGGTGTTCGTGAAGACGGTGGCGGAGCGTCATGGCGGCCGCGTCACCGTGGCCAGCGAGGCGGGCGCCGGCGCGACATTCACCATCCTGTTGCCGCGTCGTAGCCGTATCAGCTAGAGCGCGGATCGTTTCGCGCAGCCGGTTGCCGACACAATTGTTGGCAGTTGGTTTTGCAAAAATTGCCTACGATCTGCGGGTCGCGGACACCGCATCCGCGATTTTGTGTCCGCGTCGGTCTACGGCGCGGACACAGCTTTTTCTGTCGACCCTGGCAAGGCGCACTCGGCAGACTCCCCTCGGCAGACCCCCTTCGGTGACCCCTTCGGTGACCCCTTCGGTGGCCCCTTCGGAAGACCCCCATGCGGGGCGGCCTTGTATCCCCCGTGTCAGCGACTCGGCACTTCCCTCGGCGCTTCCCTCGGTACCTCCGTTACTTGGCTGGCTCCGGTGCAGGTGTGGCGGCCGGCGCAGGTGCGGCCGGTTCCGCTGCGGTGCCGGAGGCTTCCGGCTTGCCCGGTGCGTCCGGCGTGGAGGGTGTTGAGGGCTTTGCGGGCGCGGTCGGTGTGGAGGGCGTAGACGGCGTGGCGGGGGTAGACGGCGACGGCGTGCCCGGAGTCGCACCCGTGTCTTCATCTTCCTCGTACGACGGCAACTGATTGCTGCCCTCGCCCAGCAGGTACCGACGGCGTTGCAGGTAGCCGTCGCGCACGAAGGCGTACTTGTCCAGCGCGGCCTGCGAGAGCAGGTCCGTGGCGCCGAGCAGGTTGGTCCGTACGTTGATCACGTTGACCCCGAACAGCGAATTGCGCCACGCGGGGTCGAGGTAGTGGGCCGGATCGAGGTAGAACTGGCCTGCCAGCCCGATGCCATCACGGATCGAGCTGGGGCCGAACAGCGGCAGGACCAGGTACGGACCGGACGGGAAACCCCATGTGCCCAGCGTCAGCCCGAGATCCTGCGAGTGGCGTTGCAGGCCGGCCGGCGTGGCGATGTCGATCAGGCCGCCGATGCCGAGCACCGAGTTGATCGCCACCCGCATCAGGCTTTCCGCCGCGTCCGTGCCCTTGCCTTGCAGCACGTTGTTGGCGAAGTTGCCCACGTCCGACAGGTTCGCGAAGAAATTTGTCACCGCGATGCGTACGGGCTCCGGTGTGACCGCCTTGTAGCCCTTGGCGAGCGGCACGGCCACGTACTCATCCGCCTTGTCGTTGACCGTGAACACCACGCGGTTCATCGGCTCCAGCGGATCGTCCGGATTGGCTTGCGGGCCGGTGGCGCAGCCGGTGGAGATCACGGCGAGCGCGGCAACGGCCAGCGCATTGGCAAACGGGGCGGGGCGCGCCGGCACGGCGCGCTTCTGTGAGAAACGGGAGAGCATGGTGAGACGGATGTTCTTTTGGTGACTTGTTATGGGGCCAGCCGCCGTGACTTCAAGCGTCAGATTCGGACGGTAACGATACCGGATTGCCGGGACTTACCGCCTGGTATTTCCGTTGTCTGGTCCACCATGGTTATCGGCGGAATTTCCCATGGTCGTAGCCACCGTCAAGGGGGGCAGCGACGGGCCGAGCGGATCGACCCGCCCGGTGGAGAGTCTGCGTGGACGCCCCATCAGGATCGGCTGGAAGAACACCGCGCCCGCCAGCGTGCAGAACAGCGCCAGCGCCAGCAGCTTGCCCATGCTGGCCGTGCCAGGGTGGTGGGATAGCCAGAGGCTGCCGAAGGCCGTGGCCGTGGTGGCCGCGCTGTAGAGCACGGCATGCGTCAGGCTCGATTGCAGCAGCTTGGTCTTGCCGTGGCGCCAGGCAATCACGTAGTAGATCTTGAAGGCGACGCCAATCCCCAGCAGCAGTGGCAGCGCAATCACGTTGGCGAAGTTCAGGGCGATGCCGAACACCACGCAGAGCTCCAGCGTGACGATGGCCGAGACCAGCAGCGGGATCAGCGTGCGCAGCACATCGCTGATGCGGCGCAGTGTGATCCAGAGCAGTACCGCGATCGACAGCACGGCCCACAGCCCGGCATGGCCGAACGCGGTCATGATGGTGTCCGCCGAGCCCTTGATGGCGATGGGGCCGCCGGTGGCATCGGGCTGGACGCGGGCCATCACCTCCAGGAATCGGTTGAGCGCGATCTGCCGGGCATCGTCATTCTTCGCGCCCGGCGGCGGCAGCCTGGGGCTGACGCTGACCAGCGCGCGTCCGTCGGGCGCCAGCCAGTCGCGCACCAGATCGGGCGGCAGCGTTTGCAGCGTGATGGGCTCCGGCTGCAGTGCGCGTTGCAGCTTGGCCAGCGCCAGCCGCAGTGGCAGGGCGATGGCCCGTTCCGCGCGGTCGCGCGTGGCGGCGTCGGCGTCGGCCAGCTTCTTGAGCCCCCGGGACAGGTGCTCGGCGGCGGCGGCGCCCGGACCGGGGTGGTCCTCGGCGGCCAGGGCCAGCTGCCGCGACGCATTGCGCAGCGAGGCGACACGCCGCGCGTCGTCGGCCGGCTCGGACGGCGTCTGCGTGAGGGACGGCATCAGCGTCTTGGCCATGCCCGCGATGGCGGCCAGCTTGGCTGGCTGATCGTCCGGGGTGAACGTTTGCAGCGTGACCACGCGCTCGACTTCGGGCAGGGCGCGCAGTCTGGCATCGATCTGCCCGGCTGCGGCCAGCGACGGCGCGAGAACCTTGACGTCATCGGTGCCGGCCTGCGGCGCATCCTTCAGCGCGAGCAGCGTCGACATCGACTCGGAGTGCGGGTCCTTCAGGTGCAGCGGGTCGAAGTCAAAGCGCAGATGGGGCAGCAGCGGGGCACCCGCCAGAATCGTGCCGAGCACGCCTACCAGCACGCCCTTGCGGTGGCGCTCGAAGAACGTGTCGGCGGACGCCAGCCAGGCAAAACCGGGGGCCTCGTTTTCGCCCGGCGGGGCGAGCACGCGAATCAGGGCCGGCAGCAGCGTGAACGTGGTGCCAAACGCGATGAACATGCCGACGCCGGCGATCTTGCCAAGCTCGGCCACGCCCCGGTAGTCGGTGGGCAGGAAGCAGAAGAATGCCGCCGCCGTGGCCGCCGCCGCCAGCGTGAGCGGCGTGCCCACGTCTCGCGCGGTCAGCGTGAGCGCGGTGACGAGGTCGTCGTGCTCGTGCCGCTCGGCCCGATAGCGCACGCCAAACTGGATGCCGAAGTCCACCCCCAGGCCGACGAACAGCACCGCGAACGCGACCGAGATCATGTTCAGCGCGCCGACCATCATCAGGCCCAGCGCCGCCGTCATCAGCAGGCCGGAAATCAGGCTGGCCAGCACGGCCAGGATCAGGCGGCCCGAGCGCAGCGCCATCCACAGGATGCCGATGACCACGACCAGCGTCAGCACGCCGTTGAGCACCGCGCCATCGCTGACGGACGCGAACTCGTCATCGGCCAGCGGCTGCGGGCCGGTCAGGCGCACCACGGCGCCGTAGCGTTCCTCGAGCTTGAGGCTGGCGGCGGCGGCGCGGATGGTGTCGCTGGCGCCGGCGCCGGCCTGCAGGTCGCTGAAGTCGAGCACCGGCGAGAGCGTGACAAAGCTGAAGGCGCGTCCGTCGGCATTGGGTTTGAGGCCGTCATCGACCAGGCCGAGCCAGGACAGCGCCACGGGCTTCTTCGCCAGCACGCCGTCGACGGTGGTGGCGCTGGCCGCGAGCAGCTTTTCCATGTCCCCCAGCTTGACCTGGCCGAGCTGCAGCGGCAGGGTCAGCGTGGTCGTCAGCAGGTCGGCCAGGCCGCGCAGGGTGGGGTCATGGGCCAGGCTGTTGATGAGCGGGCGGGCCTGCGTCAGCTTCTCCGCCATGTCGTTGACCGTGGCGGTGTCGGCAAACAGCAGGCCATTGCGTTCGAAGAACGGGCCGGAGCCGGGCTGGCCTACGGCACGAAACCGCTTGGTCTGCTGGCGCAGCGCATCGGCCAGCTCATTGGCGGCGGCATCGGCCAGTTCCTTGGCGGGCGCCTGCACGACGGCCAGGATCATCTTGTCCCGTTGGGGGAAGGCCTCGCTGATGGCGGCGTCGTTCCTGGCCCACGGCGCGTCCGATTCCAGCAGGCGGCTGATATCGGTGTTGATGGCGAAATTGCGGGCCACGTAGATGCCACTGCCGACGGTCAGCAACAAGGCAATACCGATCACGGTCCAGGCGCGGACGGTGGCGAATTTGACGGTACGGGTCAGCAGCGATCTGATCATGTGCGTTGAGTCATCAGCGCCGGGCAAGGGCCGGGCGCAGGGGGCAGCAGCCCGGAGTATAGCGGTTGGCGGGCAGGGTGCCGCGTGCGTCATGCGGCCGGCCCGGTTGCGATCCGCTATATACTGGGCCGACTGGCCGATTGGTCGACACCTATAGCATCAGATCGTTATGAACCGACACGGATTCCTTACCGCTGCCGTCATCGCTCCCATCGCCGCCGTGATGGTGGTGTCCACCGCCCATGCACAGACCAGCGCGTCACCTGACAAGCTCGTGCAATCGGCCGTGGAGGGCGTGATCACCAAGATCAAGTCAGATCCGGAGACGCGCAGCGGAGACCTTGCAAAAATTACCGCCGTGGTCCAGCGCGAGTTCCTGCCCTACACCGACTTTGGCCGCACCACGCGGCTGGCGCTGGGCAACACCTGGAAGCAGGCTACCCCAGAGCAGCAAAAAAAGCTCCAGGAGCAATTCACTGCACTCCTGGTCCGCAGCTACGCGGTGTCGCTGTCCCAACTGCGCGACCAGAGCCCCAAGTTCACCTATAAACCGGCCGCCGCCGGCAGCAATGCCAATGACGCGGTCGTCGCCACGCGCGTGCTTAACAACGGCGACGAGATGCTGATCGACTACCGGCTGCAGCGTGGCGCCAATGGCTGGAAGATCTACGACATCAACATGATGGGCGCCTGGCTGATCGAGGTGTATCGCAAGCAATTCGCGGACATCGTGGCACGCGACGGCGTGGACGGCCTGGTGGCGTACCTGACCAAACACAACGCGCGGCCCTAAGTCCCCCACATCCGCCGGCTGTTGCAGAGATTGCCGGCCGGAAAAACATGAAGCCGTCCTGACGACAAACGTAGTCAGGACGGCTTCATGCCATTTGTGGCGGGAGCGGCACGTGATTCGGGCGGGGGCACCCTGGAAATGGAAACGGGCCGCACGAGACACGTGGTCTCGTGCGGCCCGCTATCGCTACCCGTTTTCTTAATGAGTGGCTTGGGCTTGGGCCGCTTCCGCGCGGCTACCCTGGGCTTTCTTCAGGTTGCCGATCTCGGACAGCTTGATCTCGACGTGGCGCGAGAACACGTAGTCCGCGGGGCGCTGCTTGTCGAGCGAAATGTCCGGCGCCATCGGGCCCTCGGTCCGCACGCCGCGCAGGCTCACGCCGAGCGCCTTCAGCGGATGCGAGAAGGTGTCGGCCACGGCCGTGGCTTCGAAGCCGCTGTGCACCATGCAATCGGCGCACTTTTCGTAGTGGCCGACGCCGTAGGCGTCCCAGTCGGTCTCTTCCATCAGTTCCTTGAAGGTCTTCACATAACCTTCGCCCACCAGGTAGCACGGACGCTGCCAGCCGAACACGGTGCGGGCCGGGTTGCCCCACGGCGTGCACTTGTAGGTCTGGTTGCCGGCCAGGAAGTCCAGGAACATCGTGGACTGGCTGAACGCCCAGTTCTTGCCGGCGCGGCCGCGCGACAGAATGTCGCGGAAGAGTTGCTTGGTCTTGTTGCGGTTCAGGAAGTGCTGCTGGTCCGGGGCGCGCTCGTATGCGTAGCCCGGGGAGACGGTGATGCCGTCCACGCCCATTGCCTTCACGGAGTCGAAGAACTTCGCCACGCGGTCCGGCTTGGCGTCGTTGAACAGCGTGCAGTTGATGTTCACGCGGAAGCCACGTTCCTTGGCCAGACGGATCGCCTCGACGCAGCGGTCGTAGACGCCTTCCTGGTTCACGGAATGGTCGTGCATCTCACGGTCGCCATCCAGGTGGATGGACCAGACGAAATACGGGCTGGGCTTGTACTGGTCGATCTTCTTTTCCAGCAGCAGCGCGTTGGTGCACAGGTAGACAAAGCGCTTGCGCGCGATGATGCCGCGCACGATCTCGGGCATGTCCTTGTGCAGCAGCGGCTCGCCGCCGGCGATCGACACCACGGGGGCGCCGCATTCGTCCACGGCCTCCAGGCATTCCTGCACCGACAGGCGCTGGTTGAGGATGGGGTCCGGATAATCGATCTTGCCGCAGCCCGAGCAGGCCAGGTTGCAGCGGAACAGGGGCTCAAGCATCAGGGCGAGCGGGTAGCGCTTTTGCCCGGACAGGTGCTTGCGTGCGATGTAGGTGCCTACGCGGGCAACCTGCAGAAACGGAATGGCCAAGGGGTGCTTCCTGTGAGGGTTCAGCGTTGCGATTCAGCCTGCCGCCGTCTGGTCGGCAAGGCGCGTATCGCTCTTTTCGGTTGTCTTTCTGGCCGGCGCGGCCAGGCTAGCGTCGGCCAGTTCGGCCGGCAGGCGGAATTCGGCATGTTCCTCGATGCCTTCCATGGTCGATACATCGACCGGACCGAGGCGGCGCAATGCCGCGATGACGTCTTCCACCATTTCCTCGGGCGCCGAGGCTCCCGCGGTAATGCCGACGACGTTCGCGTCCCGCACCCAGGCGGGATCGAGTTCGCTGCCGTCGGCGATCAGGTAACTCGGCACACCGCTTTCCGTGCCGATTTCACGCAGCCGGTTGGAATTGGAGCTGTTCGTGGCGCCAATCACGAGAATGACGTCCACATGGGCGGACAATTCGCGCACCGCGGTCTGGCGGTTCTGCGTGGCGTAGCAGATATCGCGCGTATTCGGGCCTACCAGGTTGGTAAAGCGCCGGCCAAGCGCCGCAATGATATTACGGGTGTCGTCAACCGACAACGTAGTTTGCGTGATATAGGCTGCTGGCGCGTCGGTCGGCAGCTCCAGTCTTTCCACGTCGGCTTCGTTCTGGACCAGGATGACCTTGCCAGGAATCTGGCCCATCGTGCCTTCCACTTCCGGGTGCCCCGCGTGACCGATCAGTATCACGTGGCGGCCGGCGGCGGCGTACTGGCGGCCTTGGGTATGGACCTTGATGACGAGGGGGCAGGTGGCGTCGATGGCGTGCAGCTCGCGGCGCTGGGCATCCGCCACCACTTCGCGCGACACCCCGTGGGCACTGAAAATGGTGACTGCGCCACTGGGGACTTCTTCCAGTTCCTCGACGAACCGGGCGCCCTTTTGCCTGAGGCCTTCGACGACGTGCTTGTTGTGTACGATCTCGTGTCGCACGTAAACGGGGGCGTGGTGCTTCACGAGGGCGCGGTCGACGATTTCAATCGCGCGGACCACGCCTGCACAGAAGCCCCGAGGCTGGGCAAGAATCACCTGCATAGAGACGGCCCCCCGACCCTTTTACAAATATTGAACATCTGAAATTGGTATTCCGGCATCACTTTTGCGGCTCACGGTGGTTACTATATACCGGTGCCGATTTTCTTGTCTGGCGCGTTGGCCGTGGCCAACACCGTTTTTTCGGCCCGAATGGGCCGTTATGGCAACATCAACGGCCAGAAACCGCTAATAGAAGACAGGGGATTTGAAATTAACAATTGCATTTTGGTGACCGGTGCGTCGGGCTTCCTGGGTTCGTCTGTGATGCGACAGGCACTCGACCGGGGCTTCCAGGTCCGGGTGCTGGTGCGCGCCACCAGCCCGCGCGCCAACCTGACGGGCCTGCCAGTGGAGGTGGTCGAGGGCGATATGCGCGACGCGGCGTCCATGGCCCGCGCGATGGATGGCGTGCGCTACCTGTTCCACGTGGCGGCCGATTACCGTCTCTGGGCGCCAGATCCCGAGGAAATCGTGCGATCGAACGTCGACGGCACGGTGACCGTGATGACGGCGGCACGCCAGGCCGGAGTGGAGCGCATTGTCTATACCAGCAGCGTCGCGACCCTTCGCGTGGCCGGTGCCACGGCGCCCGTGGACGAGACGGCGGCGATGGCTGGCCACGAGGCCATTGGCGCCTACAAACGCAGCAAGGTGCTGGCGGAGCGGGAGGTCGAGCGCATGGTGGCCGAGGGGCTGCCGGCCGTGATCGTGAATCCGTCGACGCCGATCGGCCCGCGAGATGTGCGGCCCACGCCGACCGGCCGGATCATCGTCGAGGCGGCCACCGGCAAGATCCCGGCCTTCGTGGATACGGGACTGAACCTGGCGCACGTGGATGACGTGGCAACCGGCCACTTCCTGGCGCTGGATCGCGGCAAGGTAGGCGAGCGCTACATCCTTGGCGGGCAGGACGTGACGCTTCAGCAGATGCTGCATGACATCGCGCAAATGACGGGCCGCAAGGCGCCGACCATTCAACTGCCGCGCTGGCCGCTGTATCCGCTGGCCCGCGCGGCCGAAACCGTGGCGCGCTTTACCGGCAAGGAGCCGTTCGTGACCGTTGACGGCCTGAAGATGTCGCAATACCGGATGTTCTTCACCTCGGCCAAGGCCCAGCGCGAACTCGGCTACGCGCCCCGGCCCTATCAGCAAGGCCTGCGCGACGCACTCGACTGGTTCCGCCAGGCGGGTTATCTCAAATAAGAGGTCGCCTCGAAAAGAGCCTCCAAGGCGGCGGTCGCGCGGACAGGGGAATGCGGGCGGTCCGGATCAGGACCGCATCGGTGCCTGGGAGCGTCCCTTCCACTGTCCGCCGCGCCGCAGCCAGTAGCGGCGGGCGGAATCGAGGGTTGCGCCGAGGTAGAACAGCGCCGTTACGGGCAGGAGCGGCGCCATCCATGCCGGCTGGCGGTATTCGCGCAGCATCGGCCGGTAACTTGCCGCCATCAGGATCCAGGCCAGCCATGCCGGCCACAGCGCCGCGCCACCGGCCAGCGCCAGCACGGGCGGCGCGAAGTAGGTGAGGATCATGCCCAGCGTGGCCCCCGCCAGCATCAGCGGCGAGTAATGCAACTGGGTGTAGGCGCTGCGGGCGATCATGTTCCACAGGCTCTGCCAGTCGTCATAGGGGCGCAGCGAAATGCTGTCGTCCGCCAGATCCAGTCGGATCGAGCCCCCGGCCTTGATTTGCGCCGCCAGGCTGCAATCGTCGATCAGTTCGCCCCGAATGGCGGCGAATCCGCCGATCCGTGCCAGCGCGGAGCGGCGCGCCAGCATGCACCCGCCAGCGGCGGCCGCGACACGGCTGCGCGGATCTGCCACGCGGGAGAATGGATAGAGTTTGGCGAAATAGAACACAAAAGCCGGCACGATCATGCGCTCCCATGCGGAGTCGCAGCGCAGGCGCACCATCAGGGAGACCAGGTCACGCTTCTCGTCCTCGGCGCGGGCCACCAGTTCGGTCAGGGTCTGCGGGCCGTGCCAGATGTCGGCGTCGGTCAGCCACGTGAATGCAGCGTCCGGCACCTGAATATCCGCTTCCGCCAGGCCTTCCGACTGCGCCCAGACCTTGCCGCTCCAGCCGGCCGGCAATTCGCGGGCGGTCACCACGGTCAGGGCATCGGCCTTGCCGATCGCCAGGGCGGCGGCGCGCGCGATATCGGCGGTCCCGTCGGTACTGTGATCGTCGACCACCACCAGGTGCAGGCGGCCTGCATAGTGCTGGCCCAGCACCCCGGTGACGGCGCGGCCGATAACATCGGCCTCGTTGCGCGCCGGGATCACCGTGACCACTGCGGGCCATGCGGCGGGACGGGGAGACGGCGCCGGCTTGCGCACACGCCAGAAACCGGCGCGGGCAAACACCAGCACGCACCAGACCACGAGGGTCAGCAAAGACAATCCAAACGCCATGACGTGCGTCGTTCCTGATTAGTGGATGAAGCGTCGGGCCAGCCGGGCCAGCCAGGGCACGGTGGTCGGACGCACAAGGCGCGCATCATACCCCGCCATGCGCCGTTCGTTCTCGGCCAGGCAGAGATCGATCATGGCGCCGGCGGACAGCGTCTGGCCCAGCGACCCGGCCGCGTTCATCGGGAAGTTGGCATCCTGCGCCGCGCCCTCGACATCCACGTCGATGCCCCGGGCGATGCCGATGCGTTCCCGGATCAGGAAGAACCAGACCCGGCAGACCTTGAAGGCGAATGCCGGGCGGCGCCACCATGGCAGGCTGGCACGATACCAGGCGACCCAGTTCGCAAAAAACAGGATATGCCGGCCTTCCTCCTGGATCACGGGCTCAAATGTCTCCACCAGTTCTGCCGGGAAGTAGCCCGAATCCCTGGCTGCGGCAAACAGCCCGAACGCGGCGAAACTGTCGATGCATTCGCTGTAGCCGGTCACCAGCCAGCCCCATTCCCGGTCGGCGGGCGGCAGGTATTCGGGCTCCGGCGCCAGCGCGATGCCATAGGCTTCCACCAGCTTCGACAGCACGACCTTGTGGCGCGCCTCCTCGTCGGCGTCCATTTCCAGGGCGCTGCGCAGCAACGGATCGCGGACAGTGCTGGCGTAGCTTCGCACGCGCACGGACGCGCGGCCTTCGGTCTGCACGGCGATGTCCCAGATTGGCAGCGACGTCACACGCTTCAGCGCGTCAGGCGACAGCGCCGGCCAGTCGATGACCGCGGGCTTATAGGGGTTGTGGGTTTGCAGCAGCATGTTGCAGAACATGCGCAGGTGTTCGGCCGACCCGATGCGGAGCGGCCCCGGGGTGGGATCCGACCAGTTGCGCATCGCATGGTCGGCCTGGTCGACCGCCGCGCGGGCAATGGTGGCGGCCACCGCGGCGGCCCGTGCTTCGGCGCTGGCTGCTGGCAGGTCAGCCACGACGCCATCCATGTCGAATTCTTTTTTCATTGGCTCTCCGGGCAGGGGATTGCGGAGCCATTGTATCCAGCGCGTGACGATATCGCACTGCCGCGCGTGAGGCGGCCGGCGGGGCAATCACCGCGCGATGGGGATGGCCGGATGGCCAGAGGGAATCACATGGAGGATGCCAGGCGCGACACGAGTCGGCGGCTGTCCGGTGCGCGTGCCAGCCGCCAGTCTGTCTGGCTGGTTTGCCTGGTTTGGCTGACGGCGGCGTGAGGGCCGAACGGAGCCCGGCGGGACTGGGCCCGCCGGCAAGAGGCTAAGAAGAAGGTAAGAGGGGTCAGATACGCCCGGTTAGCGGTGGGATCGCGACGCCGTCTGCGAGTGGGATTCCATGCCGGGATGCCGGTGCCATTCCTGTGGGATATCCGGGAAGACATCGCATTCGCCGCGAACGATGTTCTCGATCGTGGCGCAAATCCCTTCGGTGCCGCGCGGTCCTACGCAAACCAGGCTGCGCGGGTGTTCCGAATGGGGCGGTATGGCGTAGACGTGCATCCCTTCCCGATAAAGGGGGTGTTTACAGAGCCGCTCATTCATTAGTTCGACAAAGCGGCGGGGGCTTACGGTCGGCTTGTCCATCGCTTCTCTCCCTGGGTCCGGCCGGCGGGCTTCTTGTTCACCCTTGGTCCGGCGCCTGCGGGCGGGACCCGGAATCGTCAGGCGGGTGGCCGCGGCTGCCCTTCCTGTCGCGCGGCCGGGAGCGGCCCCGGCAGGCGCGTGCGGAAACGGAAAAAACGGGCCAAATGGGTCCCGTCTCGCGTGCCACCACATTTCCAGCCTAGGCGATGGATGGCACGGATCAAGTGTCGGATAGTGGTGACGAGTGCCTAATGCGGCATTCGTGTGCCGGTGGATTCGCTTGCGGCGCGGGGGCCGTCGAGCATGCCATTCCCGGCTGCCCAGCACGCCGCTTCCGCTTCGGCATGGGATGGATAATCGGACGCGGCCTCGATCATGCTGTCGCAGTCGGCACCGCCGCATTTCTCTTCCACGACGATCCGCCACGTATAACGCCCGGGTGGGTCTTCCAGCACATGCATCACGAGCGTGCGGCGATGATCAGTCAGGGTCATCGGATGTGTGGACATGGCATCTCTCCCGTGCGGCAAGGGTCAGCGACCGATAGACTTTCAACATAGACACCGCGGCGCGGCATTGCCACCCCGATATACGGCTGCGTGCTGCGGTGCGGCGCCGGCGCCCTTTGGCTCCTTTCGCGGCCCCGACATTTACAGTATCTTCTGTCGCTTGGCGCCGGGGACCGACCCGTGCGGCGCCCGCAACTGATTCCACCATGCACGTTTCGCCGACCCTCTCCGAACGGATTTCCTCGCTGATCGCGCACTTCGACGCAGCCATTCTGCCGGCCTGGACCGGTGTCGGCTGGAACCCCGCCATGCGCCTGGCGCATGAGGCGCTGGCCGGTGCCACGGGCCAGCCCTTGCCAGACAAGCGCTATCGGGCGATGGCGTGCGCGCGCCAGCTCTACGTGTTTTCGGCGGTGGGCCACCTCGCCCACGCGGACACGTTGTTTGCGTCGCTGCAGCAGTATTTTGGCGACGGCATGGGCGGCTGGATCTACAGCGTGGATGCGGACGGCAAGCCGCAAGACACCACGCGCGACCTTTATACCCACGCTTTTGTCGTCTTCGCCTGCGCGCACTACCACCGGGCGGGAGGCAATCCCGATGCGCTCGCGGTGCTCCGGCGTACCGTGGATGTCATCGAGCAGCGTTTTGCCGATGGCAATGGCCTGTATCAGGCGGCATTGGCGGCCAACTTCACCGCCAATGGCAGCGGCGTCCTCCAGAACCCCGTCATGCACCTGACGGAGGCATATCTGGCCGCGCTGGAGGCCACCGGCGACCCCTGGTTCGCCAGCCGTCTGCAGGCGCTGGCCGGTGCCGTGTACGCCGGTTTTGTCGCGCCCGCCAATGGCTGCGTGGCGGAACTGCCGCAGGGGACGCCCGGCAATCGGATCGAACCGGGCCATCAGTTCGAGTGGTACTCGCTGGTCATGATGGCGCCGGCACTGTTCGCCACCACGCCGCTCGCCGCAAGTCTGGGTCAGGCATTCGACTTCGCGCGCCGCCACGGTGTGGCGGATGGAACGCTGGGGGTTTGCGCGGCGCTGGACGGGGAGGGCGCCGTGCAGGATGGCACGCAGCGCATCTGGGCGCAGACCGAGTTTGCGCGCGCGCTGGCCGTCAAGGGCCGCGCCGACCAGGACCCCGTAATGCTGGCCGAGCTGGAAACCTGGATCGAGTGCTTCCGGGGCCGCTTTCTCCACGCCGATGGCTGGCACGAATGCGTGGCACCCGATGGCGAGATCGTGCGTGCGGAAATGCCTTCCACCACGCCCTATCACCTGCTGACCGCCTACCAGGCGCTGGCTACGCTGGTCAGGTAATCCCCGCTGCGCCTAGTCGACCCGTGCGGCGCGTAAGTCGCTCTTCTGGATCAGCCGCAGCAGCGTCTCGGCGGGCTTGGACAGTCGCCGCGCCGCCAGCGTGATGAAATCCACCTCGGGCAGCACCGGCAACGCGTCGACATTCACGGGCGGCACCAGGCCACCGCCGGACAGGTTCTGCGCGCGTACCGTAATGCCCAGTCCGCCGCGTGCGGCGGCAATGCAGCCGGAATGGCTGCTGCTGGTGCAGACCATGCGCCAGCGCCAGCCGCCCTTGGCCAGCGTGTCGAGCACGATGGAGCGCGTCACGCTCGGCTCGTTCACCAGGATCAGGGGCAACGGCTGGCGCACATCGATGACCGTCCCGGGCCGCGCCAGCCATGCCAGTTGGCCCCGGAACAGCGGCACGCCGCGCCGGTCGCTCTCGCGGCGCTTGCCTACCATCAGGTCCAGCGTGCCGGCCTCGATCAGCTCGTAGAGCTTGCCCGTCATGCCGATCGTGATTTCCAGCTCCACATCGGGGTGCGTGGCCCGGAATGCTGCCAGCATGTTGGGTAGCGGGCCCTGGGCCAGGTCCTCCGACGTGCCCAGTCGCACACGCCCCTGCAGCCGCGGCGCGCTGAACTGGGATTCGGCACGCGCCAGCGACTCCAGGATCAGCCGGGCGTGAACCAGCAAGGCCTCGCCGTCCGGCGTGAGCGACAGCGAGTGCGTATCGCGGATGAACAGCCGTCGGCCGACGCTTTGCTCCAGCCGGCGAATGTGATCGCTGACCGAGGACTGCGACAGGCCGAGCTGCCGTCCGGCGTCCGTGAAGCTGCGCGCCGTGGCTACCGTGGCGAAGGTCTGGATCCAGGTGGGATTGAGCATGGCGGGATTGTGATCGGCATTTCCGATTGCAGTCAACAACACCAGAGGGGTTCCCGATGGGGTGCGCGCTGATTACCATTGGCACTGATTCCCGGATATTCCGGGATATCGCCCCCAAGAGCCCCAATGCATACCGCTTCATCCTCCGCCGCCAGCCAGGCCTTTTCCCAGAAGGCCATGTTGTGGATCGTCTTCACTGGCTTCTTCATGCAGACCCTGGACACCACCATCGTCAACACCGCGTTGCCGTCGATGGCGCACAGCCTGGGTGAGAAACCGCTCGACCTCAAGCCCGTGGTGGTGGCGTACACGCTGACCATGGCGATGCTGACGCCGGCCTCGGGGTGGCTCGCGGACAAGTTCGGCACGCGGCGCGTCTACTTCAGCGCAATCCTGATCTTCGTGCTGGGGTCGATGTTCTGCGCCACGGCGCACACGCTGACGCAACTGGTCATCGCGCGCGTGCTGCAGGGCGTGGGTGGATCGATGCTGCTGCCGATCGGACGGCTGGCCGTGCTGCGCAATATTCCGGGCGAGCAGTACATCGCCGCGCTGGCGTTCGTATCGATCGCGGGGCAGGTGGGGCCGATCTTCGGCCCGGTGCTGGGTGGCTGGCTGGTGCAAAGCGCATCGTGGCACTGGATCTTCCTGATCAACCTGCCGGTGGGACTGGTTGGCCTGCTGGCCGTGCGCCGCTACCTGCCGGCCGGCGAGGCTGGCGAGGCACCGCCCTTCGACTGGATTGGCTGCGGACTCCTCTCGCTCTGCATGGTGGCGTTCTCGCTGGCGCTGGAAAACGGGGCGGAAAATGGCCGCTGGAGCGCCGCACTGGCGGCCACGAGCGTTGCCGCCGCGCTGCTCTATATTCCCCATGCGCGCCGGCATCGCACGCCGCTGTTCCGGCTGGCCCTGTTCCGCGAGCCCAATTTCAGCGTCGGCCTGATCGGTAACCTGGTGTGCCGCATCGGCTCGGGCGCGGTGCCGTTCCTGCTGCCGCTGCTGTTCCAGCTCCAGCTCGGCTATTCGCCATTCCATTCGGGCCTGATGCTGCTGCCGGTGGCCATCGCCGGCACGATTTCCAAGCGCTGGATCGTGCCGCTGGTGAACCGCTATGGTTACGACAACTTCCTGCTGATCAACACGCTGATCGTGGGCGCGTCGATTGCCTCGTTCGCGGCGATGTCGCCGGGCTGGCCGCTGGCGATGTCGATCGTGCAGCTAGCGGTCTTCGGCGCCGCCAATTCGATGCAGTTCGCGGCGATGAACAGCGTCACGCTGAAGGGGCTGTCGCGCGAGGACGCGGGCAGCGGCAACAGCCTGTTTTCGATGGTGCAGATGCTGGCGATCGGGCTGGGCGTGACCATCGGCGGCGGGCTGGTCAGCCTGTTCTCGGTCAAGCTGGGGGTGGCCGCGCCGGCCTATCGGCTGGCCTTCCTGAGCGTGGGCGTCATCACCCTGCTGTCGGCGCTGGTGTTCCGGCGGCTCGATGCCGACGCGCTGAATCCCGTACGTCGTCCGGCCGAGGCGCCGCCTGCGCGATAGCCCGGGCCGGCACGCGATCCTGTGCTATCCGGGCGCCGGTTCAGTCCGATTCGGTGACGCCGTTTTCGCGCAGCAGCCGATCGCATTCGTCGAGCATGTCGTGCGCGAACGCCGACTGGTAGTTCGGGTCCAGCGCTTCCATCATCTCGTGCGCGGCATAGAGGCCGGCCTCGCGGGACAGTGACGCCGCCAGCTGGCGTGCAAACTGGTCGCTCAGTTCAGAGAGCAGCCGCCGTTCCGATAACGCCAGTTGCAGTTTGGATCGCGACAGCCACAAGCCGGCCAGCGTGGCCCCTTGCGCATCCGTCATCCAGGTGCGGTGCTCATAGAACGCGGACAGCCGTTCGGCCGTCAGCGCAAACATCAGCGCCTTGCGGGTGTTGAAGTCGATACGGGGCAGGGGCGTGGCGGGAATCATTCGATTGAAGGAGGTTGTTTCAAAAAGATCCTGGCGTCGTTGCGCGGCCTTGCCGTACCAGTTGTACTGTCTGCGGCCGCGCGTCTAGCCAGGACCGCTTCGCTTCATTTTGAAACAACCTCTATGCGGAGCCCGGCGCCGCGCCGTCAAGACGCGCGTGCAGCCAGGCGCCGATCTCGGCGATCTCTTCCAGGCAGACGGAATGGGGCATCGGATAGGTATGCCATGTCACCGGCTGCTCGCGGGCGATCAGGAAGTCGCGGGCGCGTGCGCCCAGGGCGAGCGGCACCACGTCGTCCTGGGTGCCATGCGCGGCGAACACCGGCGTTGCGGCGTTGGCTTGCGTGGCCTCGGCTGCGATCAGATCCGTCGATGGCATATACGTGGAGAGCGCCACCACGCCGGCCAGCGTTTCCGGATGGGTCAGCGCCGTGGTGTACGCGATGGCGCCGCCTTGCGAGAATCCCGCCAGCACGATGTGGTCCGTGGGCACGCCGCGCGCGTTTTCGCGGGCGATCAGCGCGCGGATGGCGTCGCGCGAGGCACGGATGCCGGCTTCATCCGCGCGGCGGCCCGCTTCGTCGAGCGAGTAGATGTCGTACCACGCCGGCATGACGTAGCCGTTGTTGCAGGTGACCGGAATCGCGGGCGCGTGCGGAAAGATAAAGCGGACCGCGGGTGCATCGGGCAAGCCGAGTTCGGGTACCACGGGCACGAAGTCGCTGCCATCGGCACCCAGGCCGTGCATCCAGATGACGGAAAACGCCGGGTTCGGCGCGGTTTCAATTTCGATCGCGGGCAGCAGTTCGCTCATGGGCCGTTTCCTGAAGGGGACGTGCGCATGCCGCCCCTGGCTGAGGCGGCATGGCGTAGACCCGGGCGAGTATCGCACAGGCCGGTGTGCCGGCCTGCGCGTTGGCCCGGTTGGCCCATGCGGTGGTGCGCGTGGCAGCCCTCAGGCTGCCGACGGAACGATCGGTACGGTGGTGAGGCCGGGGGCCGAGCGCGTCGGCTGCGGCAGCGCCGCCGTCGGTGCATCGACCGAGGCCGCGGCGGCATGACGCTTGTCGGCGACGCCTTCCACACCGGTCGCGCCCACTTCCTCCAGGAACGCGATCATGTTGCGGTAGTAGTCGACTTGCATCTGCGCTTCAAGCAGGCGGCGTTCTGCCTGGAAAAGCGTCAGCCTCATGTCTTGCAGTTCCTTTTCGGCGATCTTCTCGGGCGTCGGCGGACTGAACAAGTTTGCAAGCGAACGCATGGCAGATACCTCCAGGGCTGTCTACGGCTGGGTGAGTCGGATGTGCGCGCCATGTCGACCAATATAGACGATTCGGCGCAAGGTACACGATGGGTCACCATGGCTGATGTGGGGTCCCCCACAAGAATGATTGCCGCCGCTACTTGACGGGAGTAGATTGACCGCCCATCGGCCTCCCGTCAGCCTTCCATCGGCCGCCCATCGGGCATGGCGCATCGCCAGGCCGGTTCGCACGTGCGCTCGGCGCCGCTGCGCGTTGACCATTTTTTCTTTTTTGCCGACAACCCCGCGACGTTTATTGCCAATTCTGGTGAAACTTGCCAGGGGGTCCGCGTGTCGCCGCATGATTCCGGTGCGTAAAAAAACAACACGCCTGACGCCGTCCGTCGGCGCGCCACAACAGTTCATGACGCAGGGATGAACTGCGGTTGTACGACCACCGCCGATGGCGCGCGGGTAGAATGCACGGCCGGCAGCGCCGGCATCGTGCGTCTGCAAATCCGCGAACCTCCCAAGCGTCCTCCGAAGTGTCCACCGTGTTCCCCGAGTCCACCGTGTCTCCGCGCCTGTTGCGCCGGCTCTGGCTGCTATGCCTGATGTTGTTGCCACTGGCGGCATTGGCCGCACCGGTACGCGTGCTGGTGGTCACCACGAATCCCCATCTCTTGCCCGCCGCGCAGGCGGCGTTTCGTGCCGCGCATGGCGATGGCGTGGCTGAACTCGCGTTCACGACACAGGCGCCGGATGCCGCCAGCCTGGCGCGCGCGGACGTCATCTACACATGGTTCGCGCCCAGTGCCGTGCTGCGCGAGATGGCGCCCGGCGTGCGTCGGGCCCGTGCGCGTGGGGCGCTGATTCTCGGTGCGCCCGCACAGAGCGTGGATGCGGCGTGGGGCTTCTCGACCGACGCGGTGCAGAACGCCATCGCGCAGCCCTACTGGGAAGCGGGCGGCGCCGACAATCTCGCGGGTTTCCTCGCCTTTGCCGTGGCCGCAAGCCAGCGCGCGCAGGGCGTTGTGCCGATTGCCGTGCCGCCGGTTCGGCCCGCGCCTGCAGCGGGCATCTATCATCCTCGCGCGCCGCAGCCTTTCGCATCGCTCGCGGATTACTTGCGCTGGTATCGGCAGGCGGGCGGTCTGCGCGCCGATGCGCCGCTGGTCGGCATCAGTTTCTATGCCACCAGCTATCGCCAGCGAGACCTGGCCCATGTCGATGCGCTGATCGCCGCGCTCGAACATCAGGGCATCGGCGCCGTGCCGGTGTTCGGCTGGCCGCTGTCAGGGCTCGATGCCATGCTGACAGAGTCGGGCGGCCTGCACGCCGATACGCCGCTGCGTGTGCTGCTGGCGCTGAACCTGACCATTCCCCGCGCCGAGGACAAGGACTGGCTGGCCCGCCATGGCCTGCACACGATCAACCTGCTTGCCACCCGCGACAGCCAGTCCGCGTGGCGCGCCGACGTGCGCGGCATTGCCGGAGAACGGCTGCCGTTGTTGCTGACGGCGCCGGAGCGCAGCGGGGCGACCGAGCCCATCCTGTTTGCGACGCAGGAAGATGCCGATGGCGCCAAGGCCAGCATCGCGGTGCCCGAGCGCGTGGAGGCCGTGGTGGCGCGCGTGCGGCGCTGGATCGCGCTGCAGGACAAGCCCGCGGCTGACAAGCACGTGGCCATCCTCTACTACAACAACCCGCCGGGGCGCGGCAATATCGGCGCCAGCTACCTGGCCACGCTGCCCTCGCTGACGCGGATCCTGCAGCGCCTGCACGAAGCGGGCTATCGCACCGACGATTCGCGATCGGGCGACAAGTCACCCTCACAGTTACCCGCTCAGTTGCCCGACGCTGCCACACTGACCGCGCTGCTCGAGGCCAACGGCCGCAATATCGAAACCTGGTCTCCCGGCGAACTGGACCGCATGGTGCGCGGCGGCCACGTCACGCTCTTGCCCGTGGCGCAGTACCGGCGCTGGTTCGACGCGCTGCCCGCCTCGTTCCGCGCGGCCGTCACGCAAGCGTGGGGGCCGCCCGAGCGCAACCCGCTGATGCTGACGCGCGATGCACACGGCGCGCCGGCGTTCGCGATTCCAGGTTTGCGCTTCGGCAACGTGTTCGTCGGCCCGCAACCACTGCGCTCGACATTCGCGCGCGCGATGGACACCTCGCACGACACCATCACGCCACCTCCGCATTCGTTTATCGCCGCATATCTCTGGTATCGCCACACGTTTGGCGCGGACGCCGTCGTGCACGTTGGCCGTCACGGCACGCTGGAGTGGCTGCCGGGCAAGCAGGTTGGCCAGGCTGGCGATGACAGCTCGGAGGTGCTGCTGGGCGACCTGCCCAACGCCTACGTCTACATCCAGGATGGTGGCGGCGAGGCGATCCAGGCCAAGCGGCGCAGCGCGGCGGTGCTGGTGAGCCATCTGTCACCATTGCTGGCCAACGCCGGACAGCCGCCCGCGCTGGCCGCGCTCGACGAAGCAATCGAGCAGGAGGCGGCAACGCGCGATGCATCGCCCGAGCTGGCGGCGCAATACCGCGCACAGGCCATCGCGCAGGTGCGCGCGCTGAAGCTCGATCAGCAGCTGGGGCTCGATGCGGGCGCGCCGTGGGCGTCGATCGAGCCCACGATCCACGCTTTCCTGCACAAGGTGGAGGCGGAACCGATGCCGCTGGGCATCCACGCGCTGGGCGACATGCCGCCCGCATCGGATCAGGTGGACGCGCTGGTGACGATGCTGGCCGCGCAATTGCGCGGTGACGCCGCGAAGGCCGTGGGCACCACGCGCCTGCGCCGATGGGCCGGCGAGCTGGTGGGCGCTCAGTTGGACAATCAGGTGGTGAACGATCAGTTGGGGAAAGCGGCGGCCGCACGCGATCCGTCCACGGACGACCTGCCCGAGTCGCTGCGCGGCCCCGCGTGCGATGCCATCGCCGCTGGCCGGCAATGGCTGGCGGACTTGCGCGCGTCGCCACGGCAGGAGCTCGACGGGCTGGTCACCGTGCTGTCGGGCCGCTATCTGCCGTCGGGACCGTTGGGCGATCCCGTGCGCACGCCGGACAGCCTGCCCACAGGGCGCAACCTCCACGCCTTTGACGGCGCAAGGATTCCCACGCAGGCGGCATGGCAGCTCGGCAAGGCGATGGCTGACCAGACGCTGGCGCGGTTCCGCGAGGAAACGGGCCGTGTGCCGGAATCGGTGTCGATGGTGCTCTGGTATGGCGAAACGGAGCGCCATCAGGGAGCGATGGAGGCCGAGGCGCTGTACCTGATGGGCGTGGAGCCGGTCTGGAACGCGCGAGGCGGCGTGGAAGATGTCCGGCTGATTCCCGATAGCGCGCTCGGGCGGCCCCGCGTGAACGTGCTGCTGACGATCTCGGGCATCTATCGCGATGGCTTTGGCGACAAGGTGGCGCTGCTCGACAAGGCCGCGCGGTTGGCCGCCGCAGCCGGCGACAACGCGGTAAGCCGCCACGACCGTGCCGTGGCGGCGGCGCTGACTGCCAGCGGTGTCGATCCCGCGCAGGCCGGGCGGCTGGCCCGCGCACGCGTGTTTGCGGCGAAACCCGGCAACTATGCGATCGGCGTGCAGCAGATGGTCGAACAGAGCCGCGATGCGCAGGGCGCGCCGGACGCGCTGGCGCGACAGTATCTGCGCTACATGAACTTTGCCTACTCGGCGGAAGGCTGGGGCGAGAGCGCGCCGGCGGCGCTGGCCAGCCACCTCCAATCCAATCAGGCAGTGCTGTTCTCGCGCGCCAGCACCTTGTATGGCGCGCTGGACAACGACGATACCTACCAGTACGCGGGCGGGCTGACGGCGGCCACGCGCGCCGTCAGCGGCCAGGCTCCGCGTTTCTGGCTGCACAACCTGCGCCGCGTCGGGGATGCGGAAACGGTGGACGCCCGCACCTGGCTGGCCACGGAACTGAACGCGCGCCAGTGGAACCCGAAGTGGGTCGGCGCGATGCAGCGTTCGGGCTACGCCGGCGCGCGCGAGATGTTCAAGGAAATCGAGCACCTGTATGGCTTCCAGGCCACGGTGCCCGAGCAGATGTCCGGCGAATTCTGGCAGCGCACCTACGACGTCTACGTGGCGGACAAGCTCGGCCTCGGCATGGACGATTTCTTCCGCAAGGCGAATCCGCATGCGCAGCAGGGCATCCTGGCGCGCCTGCTGGAAGTGGACCGGCAGGGCAGCTACCGGTTTTCCGAGGCGGAGCGCGCGGAACTCCTGCGGCGCTACGCGGCCTCGGTCGGCCGCGACGGGCTGTCGTGCACCGCCAATACCTGCGGCAATCCGGTGCTGATGGCACATATCGCGCGGGCGGGCCGGGATGCGCAGGTGAACCCGGACGCGCTGCGTGCTCTGGGCCGCCAGCTGGCCGATGCCATGGTGGCGCCCGGGCCGCTGGCGAAGCCGGCCGACGTCGAGCCACCGCGCGCCAGCAAGGCATCCGCGCCCACCCCGGCACCCGCTACGCCATCATCGCCGACGGCATCGACGATGTCCGTCCCGATGCCGCCGAGGTCCGCCGACGGTCCGGCGCAGCCCGTCACCGGCCAGCGGCTGGAGATGCGTGCATCACCGGCGGCCGCCCCGGCGGCGACCCACGCCAGCCACGCGATGGCGGCACTCGCACTGGCGCTGCTGGCCGTCGCCACGGGGGCGTTCGTGGAATGGCGGCGCGCGCGGGCGAGGGCGCGATGATCCGCCGTGGATATGCTTTCCGCCGCCAATGGACAGCGCCAGCCGATCTCATTATGCTGGGCGCCTCGTCGCGTTCCGCTCCGCCCTGATGGCGTCCGACGCTGTCGGCATCCATCCAGTTTTCCGCGACCTCATCACGTCACACGGCGCCAGACCCTGCCGCGCCAAGAACCCTACCGGAACCCTCGCATGCAAACGTCCAAGATCCCGGCCACCATCGTCACCGGCTTCCTCGGCAGCGGCAAGACCACCTTGCTGCGTCATATCCTCGACAACGCCAACGGCCGCCGCATCGCGGTCATCGTCAACGAGTTTGGTGAACTGGGCATCGACGGCGAGATCCTGAAGGGCTGCGGCATCGGTTGCGACGACGCGGGCGAGCCCACGGGCCAGCTCTATGAACTGGCCAACGGCTGCCTGTGCTGCACGGTGCAGGAAGAGTTCTTCCCGGTCATGGAGCAATTGCTGGAGCGGCGCGACCAGATCGATCACGTGCTGATCGAAACCTCCGGGCTGGCGCTGCCCAAGCCGCTGGTGCAGGCCTTCCACTGGCCCAGCATCCGCAACGCGTTTACCGTGGACGCCGTGGTCACGGTGGTCGATGGCCCCGCCGCCGCGGCCGGGCAATTCGCCGCCAATCCCGTGGCGGTGGATGCGCAACGCCGCGCCGACCCCAACCTCGATCACGAGTCGCCGCTGCACGAGCTGTTCGCAGACCAGCTTGCCAGCGCCGACCTCGTGATCCTCAACAAGACCGACCTGATGGACGCCGCGCAGATCGCCGGCGTGGAAGCGCTGGTGCGCCCGGAGATTCCGGCGGAGGTCAAGATCGTGCCGTCGCAGGCCGGCAAGCTGGACGTGGCGATGCTGCTTGGCCTGAAGCGCGCATCGGAAGAGACGATTCATCTGCGCGTGGATCACCACGGCAACGCAGACGATCCCGATCACGCCGACCATCATCACGACGAATTCGACTCCGTGGTGGTGGAGGCCGGCACGGTCGATCGCGAACATTTGCTCGGCGCGCTGCAGCAGCTCGTCGCCGGCCATACGATCTATCGCATCAAGGGTTTCGCGGCGCTGCCGGGCAAGGCCATGCGGCTGGTGCTGCATGGCGTGGGCCAGCGGTTCGACAGCTATTTCGACCGCGCCTGGCGCGCCGGCGAGCCGCAGGGTACGCGCGTAGTGCTGATCGGGCAGGACCTTGACGGCGCGGCGCTGCAATCCGCGCTCGATACCGCGCTGGCCGCCGCGCGCTGATCCATGCACCTGCTGTCCACCCGGCCCGGTGGCTTTGTCGAAGACAGCGCCGTCGTCCTGCGCATCACGCAGACGCCGGGCGACATTGTCATCCTGAGCGCGGCGGATACCACGCTGTCGCTGCTGGCCGAGGCCGTGCCGAAACTCGGCGCGGGCTACCCGAGCGTGCGGCTGGCCAACCAGATGTACCTGCGCCAGCCGGCGTCGCTCGATCTCTACATCGATGACGTCCTGCAGCACGCCCGCGTGGTGGTGGTGGACCATCTCGGCGGCGAGAGCGACTGGGCGTACGGGCTGGAACGCCTGCCCGAACTGGCGCGCGCGCGCGGACAGTTGCTGGTGATGTTCTCCGGCGATCTGGCCGAGGACGACAACCTCGCGCGGCGCGGCAATGCGCCGGCCGCACTGTCGCACCAGCTATGGCGCTACTTGCGCGAAGGCGGCGCAGGCAACGCCGCGCAGTTTTTCCATTGCCTCGGGCAGCACGCGTTTGGCTGGGGAGAGCCCGCGCTGCCGCCGCGAGTCTTGCCGCAGGCCGCGATCTACCACCCCGCGCACGGGGTGGCCACGGCAGACGACTGGACGCGCGACTGGGCCGCGCGTGGCGTGGCCGGTGGCCCGGTCGTGGCGCTGCTGTTCTATCGTTCGCATCTGCAGGCCGGCAATACGTTGGTGTTCGACGCGATGATCGACGCGCTCTACGCGGCGGGCCTGTGCCCGCTGCCGCTGGCCGTCAGCTCGCTGAAGGAGCCGTTGTGCCGCGAAGTGCTGCAGCGTCTGTGCGACGCGCACGGTGTGGCGCTGGTGCTCAACACCACGGCATTTTCCGTGGCATCGCTCGACCAGGCGGACAAGACAGGCGAGGCGGGCGAGGCCGGCGACCGGGATGCCCCGCTGGCCAACGACGCACCGGTGCTGCAAGTGATCCTGAGCGGCGGCAATCGCGAGGACTGGCTGCAGGACAGCCAGGGGCTCAGCACGCGCGATGTGGCGATGCATATCGCGATGCCCGAGGTCGATGGCCGCATCATCACGCGCGCTGTCAGCTTCAAGGGCCTGGCTTATCGTTGCGCGCAGACGGAAGTGGATGTGGTGCGCTACCAGCCCGATGCGGAGCGCGTGCGCTTTGTGGCGGAGCTTGCGCGCCGCTGGTGCCGGTTGCGCACGTTGCCGAATGCGGACAAGACGCTGGCGCTGATCCTTGCCAACTATCCGGCCAGTGAAGGGCGCATCGGCAATGGCGTGGGGCTCGACACGCCGGCATCGGTCGTGCAGATCCTGTCGATGCTGGCGGCGCAGGGGTATGCCGTGGGCCCGCTGCCCGCCGACGGCGATGCGCTGATGCAGGGTCTGACGCGCGGGGTCACCAACGATCTGGCGCAGCACGCGCTGCGGCCCGCTTTCCAGAGTGTGGCGGTGGCCGACTATCGTCGCTGGCTTGCCGAACTGCCCGTCGCCAGCCAGGAAGCGATTGCCGCGCGATGGGGAGCGCCGGAGGCGGACCCGATGGTGCGCGACGGCCGCTTCATGATCGCGGGCATCCGCACGGGCAAGGTGTTCGTCGGCATCCAGCCGGCGCGCGCGTATGGCGTGGATGACTACGCGAGCTACCACGATGCCGAGCTGGTGCCGCCGCATGGCTATCTGGCGTTCTACTTCTGGCTGCGGCACGTCTTTGGCATCGATGCCGTCGTGCACGTCGGCAAGCACGGCAACCTGGAGTGGCTGCCGGGCAAGAGCGTGGCGCTGTCCGAGGCCTGCTGGCCCGACGCGATCCTCGGGCCGCTGCCGCACCTCTACCCGTTTATCGTCAACGACCCCGGCGAGGGCGCACAGGCCAAGCGCCGCGCGCAGGCCGTGATCATCGATCACCTGATGCCGCCGCTGACCCGCGCGGAGAATTACGGTCCCTTGCAGGACCTGGAACGTCAGGTCGATGAGTACTACGAGGCCCTGACCGTCGATCCGCGCCGCGCGCGGCTGCTGCGCAAGGAAATCCTGGCGTCGATCGTCGGCCAGCAGCTGCATCGCGAACTCGGGCTGGAGGCGCCGAGCGGTGGCGAGGAAGAGGATGCGCTGCTGAACCGGACCGATGCCTGGCTGTGCGAGCTCAAGGAGTCCCAGATCCGCGATGGCCTGCACGTGTTCGGCCAGTCGCCGACGGGCCAGCAACGGCGCGACACGCTGGCCGCGCTCGGGCGTTTTCCGGTCGGCAATGGCAAGGACGCGAGCGCGGGGCTGCTCACCGCGCTGGCCGCGGATCTTGCGCTTGGCGATGGTTTCGATCCGCTCGATGCCGACTGGGCCGCACCGTGGACGGGCCCGCGCCCCGCGCTGCTGGCGGCCGTCGATGCCGGACCGTGGCGGCACTACGGCGATACGCGCGAGCGGCTGGAAGCGGTAGCGCTGCAATGCCTGGAGGAGATGGCGGGCGACATGTCATCGCCGTTGTCGCCGTCGTTGCCATTGCAGATGCCCCGCACGGCGGCGGTGCTGGCGCGATTGCGCGACGTCGTCCTGCCGAGCCTCGACGCTTGCGGACCACAGGAGCTCACGCAACTGGCGCGCGGCCTGGAAGGGCGCTTCGTGCCGCCGGGGCCCAGTGGCGCCCCGTCGCGAGGCCGGCCGGATGTGCTGCCGACAGGGCGCAATTTCTACTCGGTCGATACGCGCGCGGTGCCCACGCGCACCGCGTGGACGCTGGGCCTGCGTTCCGCGTCGCAGCTGATCGAGCGTCATTTGCAGGAGCATGGCGAATACCCGCGCGCAGTCGGGCTGTCGGTGTGGGGCACGGCCACGATGCGGACCGGTGGCGACGACATCGCCCAGGCCATGGCGTTGCTGGGCGTGCGGCCCAAATGGGCGCAGGGCAGCCACCGCGTGGTGGACTTCGAGATCCTGCCGATGACGATCTTCGACCGTCCGCGCGTCGACGTCACGTTGCGGGTCTCGGGCTTCTTCCGGGACGCGTTTGCGAACCTCGTCGCGCTGTTTGACGCCGCTGTGCGCGCGGTGGCCGAGCTCGACGAACCCGACGACGTCAACCCGATCCGCGCGCGCATGCTGGCGGAGCGTGCGCGGCTGGAAGGCGAGGGCGTGCCGGCCGACGCCGCCCGCGAGCGCGCCGGCTGGCGCATCTTCGGCGCGCGGCCCGGCGATTACGGCACCGGCCTGCAGGCATTGATCGATGGCCGCCGCTGGCAGGACGACGCGGACCTGGCCCACGCCTACCTGCACGCGGGCGGCTATGCCTATGGCCAGCGCGCGGACGGCATCGAGGCGCGCGAGACGTTCGCGACGCGGCTGGCCGCGCTCGACGCCGTGGTGCAGAACCAGGACAACCGCGAGCACGACATCCTGGACGCCAACGACTACTACCAGTTCCAGGGCGGCATGGTCGCCGCCGTGCGCCATCTTGGCGGCAGCCAGCCCGCGATCTACCACGGCGACCACGCCAACCCGGCCGCGCCACGCGTGCGCACGCTGGGCGAGGAAATCGCCCGCGTGATTCGCACGCGGGTGGTGAATCCCAAGTGGATCGACGGCATGAAGCGCCACGGCTACAAGGGCGCGTTCGAGATGGCGGCCACCGTGGACTACCTGTTCGGTTACGATGCCACGGCGCGCGTGGTGGCCGACCACCAGTACGCGCTGGTGGCGGATGCCTATGTCAACGACGCCGCCACGCGCGAATTTCTCGCGCGCCACAATCCGCGCGCGCTGCAGGGCATCTGCGAGCGGCTGCTGGAAGCGATGGCACGCGGACTGTGGCAGGCGCCGGGCGATCAGCGCGAGCGGATCGAGGCGCATTTGCTCGACAACGAGCAGCGGCTGGAAGGAACCCAATCATGAACACCGCGGTACGACCTGTTTTTCCCTTCGGCGCACTGGTCGGACAGGACCGGTTGCAGCTGGCGCTGCTGCTGGCGGCTGTCGACCCCGGCATTGGCGGCGTGCTGGTGACGGGCCCGCGCGGCACGGCCAAGTCCACGGCCGCCCGCGCGCTGGCCGAACTGCTGCCGCACGGCCACTTCGTGACGCTGCCGCTGGGCGCCAGCGAGGAACAGCTGACCGGCACGCTGGACCTGGGCCACGTGCTGCAGGAAGGGCAGGTGCGATTTGCCCCCGGCCTGCTGGCCCGCGCGCACGATGGCGTGTTGTATGTGGACGAAGTCAACCTGCTGCCCGACCCGCTGGTCGACCAGTTGCTCGACGTGGCCGCCAGTGGCGTGAACGTGGTGGAGCGCGATGGCGTCTCGCATCAGCACGCCGCGCGCTTTGTGCTGGTGGGCACCATGAATCCGGAGGAAGGCGAGTTGCGCCCGCAACTGCTGGATCGCTTTGGCCTGGCGCTGGCGCTGGCCAACTACGACGATCCCGCCACGCGGCAGGCCATCGTGCGCGCACGGCTGGCGTTCGATGCGGACCCCGAAGGCTTCCGCGCGGCCGTGGCCACGCCGCAGCGCGAACTGGCGGATCGCGTCGTGCGGGCGCGTGCGGCGCTGCTCGGGTTGACGTTCTCCGATGCGGTGCATGCGCAGGTCAGCGCGCTGTGCCTGGCGGCCGCCGTCGACGGAGTACGTGCCGACCTGGTGATGCTGCGCGCCGCCCGTGCGCTGGCTGCGTGGGAGGGCGCCGATGCCATCGCGGCGGCCCATGTCGACCACGTGGCGGAATTCGTTCTTCACCATCGCCGTCATGCTGGCGCGCCGCAAACGCCCGGCGCGGATCGACCGGCGGGGCGGGATGCCGGGGAGCCGTCGTCAGCATCGTCGGCTTCGTCTTCAGCTTCGTCTTCAACATCGTCTTCGGACTCGGCGTCTTCGGCGTCGGCGTCATCCGCTGCGGATCGCGACAATCCCTGGGGCGCCATGCCGCCCCCGGCATCGGCTGGCATTGCCGACGTGAAGCCGCTGAAGCCCTTCCGGGGGCCCCCGGCAAAAAAAGCCTGAGCCACCGGCAGGCGGCCGTGCCCATCGGGCGAGGCGGCCACCGGTGGCTGGCGCCGCGACAAGTTCCGCGATCCGTCGCTCCACGCGGAGATTCGACGGGCACGCGCATCCACTGGCCGCGCACGCTCGCGGCCAAGCGGCAGGCGCCGCTCTCCATCGAACATGTGCGCCACCGCCGGGTAGATGCGCGCGCCGGCGTGCTGCATTGCGTGGCGCTCGACTGCTCGGGATCGATGGCGCATGGCGAACCGCTGGCGCTGGCCAAGGGCGTGCTGTTGCGTGTGCTGGAGCGCGCCTATCAGTCGCGTGCGGACGCCGCGCTGGTCTGCTTTGCCGCAGGACGCGCCGAGGTGCGCCTGCCGCCCTCGCGCGCGCGGTTGTGGAACGAAGACTGGATCCGTCCGATTGGCGGTGGTGGCGGCACGCCGCTGGCGCTGGGCGTGGCGCGTGCCGATCAGCTGCTGGCGCGCAGTGCGCGGCGGCGCCCGGCGCAGCAACGCTGGCTGTGGCTGCTGACCGATGGCCGCAGCAGCGAGCTGCCGCCCCGGCCAGCCTGGGCCGATCACGTGGTCATCGTCGATGTGGAGCGGCATGCGATGCCGCTCGGTCGCTGCCGGCGGATTGCGGAGGCGTGGGGCGCCGCATACCGGGACGCTGGGGACGCCGGCGACGTCGCCGACCTGGTGAGCTAACCGAGCCGGACCTCGATCTTGTCGTAGCCGCGCAGCCGGTAGACCGCCAGCGACACCAGCCAGCTCACCACGAACACGCCGATGATCACGTAGCCCAGCATGCCGAAGTGGTCGTTGAGCGCGCCGATCACGTCCCACAGGCCGCCTTCCAGCCCGAGCTTGTCCGCGATCAGCCCCAGCGACTCGATGCCGCCGATGACCACGGCGACGACCACCGAGACCAGCGTGATCGTCATGTTGTAGTAGAGCTTGCGGATGGGCTTGGTGAACGCCCAGCCGTAGGCGCCCAGCATCAGCACGCCGTCGGTGGTGTCCACCAGCGACATGCCCGCCGTGAACAGCGCGGGAAACACCATGATGGTCCAGAACGGCACGCCTCGGGCGGCCTCTGCCGCAGAGATGCCGAACAGCGCCACCTCCGTCGCGGTGTCGAAGCCGAGCCCGAACAGGAAGCCCATCGGGAACAGGTGCCAGCTGCGGCTGGCCAGCCGGAACAGCGGACGGAACAGCCGGGCCATCACGCCGTGCTCGGACAGCAGAAGGTCCAGGTCCTGCGCGCGCAGGGTTTCACCGCGCTTCACCGCCCGGAACGCGCGCCACACGGACAGCAGGATCAGCAGGTTGAAGAACGCCAGCAGGAACAGGAAGAGGGCGGACATGCTGGTGCTGATCATGCTGCCGACGCTCTTCATCTCGGCAAAGCGCGATTGCAGGGCGGCGGCCGCCAGCGCGATCCCGATCGACATCAGCGTGACCACGGCGGAGTGGCCGAGCGAAAAGAAGAAGCCCACTGCCACCGGGCGCTTGCCTTCCTGCATCAGCTTGCGCGTGACGTTGTCGATGGCGGCGATATGGTCCGCGTCCACCGCGTGCCGTAGGCCCAGCGTGTAGGCCAGCACGGCGGAGGCCAGCAGCATCGGGTAGTCGCGGAAGGCGGTCAGCGCCCAGAGCCATGCGCCGATATTGGCGGCGATCAGCAGGCCGTAGAGGGCAATGGTCTTGCGGCGGACGTCGGCGTCCTCGTCATTGAAGACGCTGCGCAGGAAGCGAAGGGTGTCGAGCAACATGTATGCGCCTGGTTCGATCTCGGGGCCGATGCCCGGGCGCACGCGTGGGTGAAGAGCGGCCGCGTTGGCCGTCATGTCCCCGCACGCCGCCCGTCCGCGACATCGGTGATGGGATCGGAGGCCGGTATCCGGGCTTGCAGGCGGTGCGCGGCGCATGCCGCGTACCAGGGATCCGCCTTCCCGCGCCAGGGCGCAGTGGCTGCCGGCCATGCCGGCGTGGAGCCTTGAAACCTGCCGACCGTTGCGGGGGCAGCACAGGCCTTGCCACCCGGTCATCCTTGGGGCGGCGCACCTGTTTCCCGTTTAACCCTGTCGGCCTGCGGCCGATTCGGGCACCTTCAATCGGATGCCATTTCTGGCGACGGCCATTGTAGACGCGCCGGTTGTCCGGAGTAGAACTTTTTCGAGGGTCGCCGCAATCCGCACTTTCCCGCCATCCTTTGGTGGGGCTAAAGTCCCGCGGGGGTCCTGCCGTTAGCCCACCGATAGCCCCATAGAGCGACGAGTCGGGGTACAACGAGGAGCGGAAAGGCATCATGGCTTGGGATAACTTGAGTATGCGGACTCGGCTGGGTGCCGCACTTGGCGTGGTCGTGCTGTTGGTGGCGGTCATGATGACGATTGCGCTGGGGCGGATCGGCGACCTGGAAAAACGCGCGGGCGCGGGGGCCGACAAGCCGGCCGTCACCGCGCAAGCCGTTGCGGCGGACGACGACAATACGCGCGGCTGGGTCCTCGGCCTCGGCGGCGCGGTGCTGATCTTCAGCGTGGTCTGCTGGTTCCGGCTGGTGCGCGCCATCGAGGAGCCGCTCAAGGAGGCCGAATTCATCGCCGAAACGGTGGCGGCGGGCGACCTCAGCAAGGAGTTCGAGACCGAGCGCGGTGGCGACTTCGGCCGCCTGCTGGGCGGGCTGGGCGAGATGGAAGACATGCTGACGGACCTGGTCACGCGCATCAAGTCGGCCAGCGATTCGATCTCGTCGGCCTCGCACCAGATCGCTGCCGGCAACACCGACCTGTCGCAGCGCACGGAGGAACAGGCTGCGACGCTGGAGGAAACCGCGTCGAGCATGGGTGAGCTGACGTCGATGGTGAAGCAGAACACCGAACGTGCCCGCACGGCCAACGGGCTGGCGGAGTCTGCGTCGGGCATTGCCGAGCGCGGCGGCGCGATCGTCGGCAATGTGGTGGAGACCATGCAGGCGATCAGCGCGAGCTCGCGCAAGGTGACGGACATCATCGCCGTGATCGAGGGCATCGCCTTCCAGACCAATATCCTGGCCCTGAACGCCGCGGTGGAAGCCGCGCGCGCGGGCGAGCAGGGGCGCGGCTTTGCCGTGGTGGCCGGCGAGGTCCGCACGCTGGCCCAGCGCAGCGCGGCGGCCGCCAAGGAAATCAATGTGCTGATCAGCGATTCGGCCAAGCAGGTGGATAGCGGCTCGACGCTGGTTGGCCAGGCGGGCCAGACCATGGCGGAGATCGTGCAGGCGGTGCGTCGCGTGACGCAGATCCTGGGCGAGATTGCGCTGGCATCCGAGCATCAGAGCAGCGGCATCGCGCAGGTCAACGAGGCCGTGATGCAGATGGACGACGTGACGCAGCAGAACGCCGCGCTGGTGGAGCAAGCGGCCGCGGCGTCGTCGGCGCTGGCCGAACAGGCGCAGCAACTGCAGAAGGTGGTGGGCGAATTCAAGCTGGAGCCGGACGAGCCTGCCCGCCCGGCATCGCGCACGGCCCTGGGGTTCAGCGGGCAGCCGGCAAGAATCTGACGAGCGCGTCGGTCACGGCGGCCGGTTGTTCCTCGGCCACCCAGTGACCGGCACCGTCGATGCTGACGGCCTGCACGTTGGTGGCCACGTTGCGCAGGTGGTCGCCGATGATCGGGCCGAAGCTGCCGGCGCCGCCCACGCCCAGCACGGGCATGGTCAGCTTGTGCTGGGCAAACTGCTGGTTCTGCTTTGCATCCTGCGGGAAGGCCCGGTAGTACTCGAATCCGGCGCGCAAGGCGCCGGGTATGGCGTACGCCCGCGCGTACGTGTCTTCCGCTTCCGGCGTGAACGCCCGCGCATTCACGGCTTCCGAGTTGTGGAACCACTTCAGGTATTGCAATTCCCGCCCGGCGATCAGCATCTCGGGCACGTCCTGCACCTGATAGAAGCGGAAGTGCCACGTGCGCGGGCTCTGCACCAGCTGATCCCACGGCGCAATGCCTGGCAGCGGTACGTCCATGATCGACAGCGTACGCACCGCGTCCGGATGTTGCGCGGCATAGGCGTAGGCCACCATCCCGCCGAGGTCATGACCCACGACGTTGACCACGGGGCCGAGTTGCAGCGTCTGCACCAGTACGTGGATGTCTTCCGCGACGCTGGCCTTGTCATAGCCGGTGGCCGGCTTGGTCGTATCGCCCAGCCCGCGCAGATCCGGCGCCAGCACCGTGTAGCCGCGCGCCACCAGCTGCGGCATCACGAAGCGCCACATGTATGACGTGGAGGCCCAGCCGTGCAGCAGCACGACGGTCTGGCTGCCGCCGCGTGCCAGCAGGTAGTGGTAGCGCACGCCGTTGACGTCGGCCTTGCCGTCCTGGATTTTCGCGGTGGCTTCCGCGATCCGCGCGGCCGGAATGGTTGTGTCCGCGGCGTGGGCCTGGCGTTGCCAGGACGCGCCGCCAAGCGCCAGCGCCGTGGCCAGCATCGCGGAGATCAGAGTGGTACGCATGGTCGGTTCCTTCGAATCCGGAAATCAAGTGAGCGGAAGGTGAGATGGGGACTACGCGTACAAGCGTACGGAGGCGGGCCCGGCAAGACATGCCGTGGCTGCGGTGGAAACGTTCGAAATGATTGGACGAGCTGGCGCTGGACGATCGACGAGGGCTCAGGTCAGGCGATCCGTGCGGAGGTAGGCGATTACCGGCGCCCAGAATGCGGGGATGTGCGGCGGGTCGATCGCGGCGTTGTGGGGCAGGTCCTCGAATATCTCCAGCCGGCTTGGACCCCGCGCCATGCGGGCGAGATGCTCGCCGTGGCTGAACGGAATGGTGGCGTCCGCCCGGCTGTGGATCAGCAGCACCGGCAGACTCAGCTTGCGGATGCGCGCGGCGTTGTTCCAGGGGTCCGGCAGCATCCATGCAAGCCAGCGTGGTACGCGCCCCGTGGCCACCGCGGCGGCGCGGGCCGAGCGAAAGCCGGCGCCGATGATCGCGCCGTCAGGCGGGGGCTGCAGGCGGCCGGCGATATCTAGCAGGATGCCGCTGCCGAGCGAGAAACCCATCACGTGGTGCCGGCAAGCGTCCGGCGTGGCGGCGACGAACTGCGTGTAGGCCGCGAGCGCATCCTGCTGCAGGTTGCGCACGCTGGGACGGCCGGTGCTGGCGCCATAGCCGCTGTAGTCGAACACGAAGGATGTGATGCCAGCGGCATGGAGCATGGCCTGGACGGGGGCCCAGTCGGACAGGCATTCCTGGTCGCCATGAAAGACCGCCAGCGCAGGGGCGTGGGGATCGGGTGCGGCTACGAAGCAGGCATGGAGTTCGCGGTCGCCGCTTGCAAAGGTGTATTGGCGCGACGGCACGCCCAGGGCCTCGGCGGTCAGTTCGCCGAGCGGGCAGGTGACAAAGGCGTCGCGCTCCATCGCGCGGAAGATCAGCATCCGCCCGAAGCCAGCCGCCAGCGCCAGTCCGGCCACCCCGGCGGCGCCGGCCAGCCAGCGGGTGCCGCTGCGGGAAGTGACGGGTGAGGGAGTCGACGGCATCGCGCGTCATCGGGGTGGGGGACGGATGTGATAACCCTAGCACTTGCGCGGACAAATAACAGGGTGAAGCGCGACGGGTCGCCACGGGAAGGCAGGGGGCCGGCGCTTGTCGCTGCGATATTTTCCGCAAGAAATCAAGGGTTTGAGGCGGACATTGCGAATAGCTATCGGACCGATTGGAAACTTTTTGCGCCACTTCGCAAATTCGTCCTTGCTTATCTATCTAGTAGTAGATAATATTCGAGCCATGGACAGCGCTGCACCACCCCGGAAACAGCAACACCCCCCCGGCAAGCAGCTCCGCTCCACGCAACACCAGCAGTTTGTCAGTACCGGGAGGCGGTCTTTTTTTTAGCCCTTGCTCTCTACCTAGCAGTAGATAGCAGCAGCGGAAGACGAAAACAAAGACCCCTGAAAACGCAGCAAACACCGGCCGTGCGATCCACACACAACGAGATCGCCAGCCCACCGCAAGGAGCACCATCATGAACGCCAAGACCATCCTGACCGCCGCCGCCCTCGCCGCCGCCTTCGTGACCGGCGCCGCCCAAGCCGCAACCGGC
>NZ_FMYZ01000002.1:0-760776 GCF_900101625.1 Cupriavidus sp. YR651
CGGTAGCGGTTCAGGTCCTGGACCGTATCAAACGTGCGCTCGAACAGCAGCGACATGTTGTGCAGGATCCGTTCGATCACCTTCTTTTCCCAGCCTTCGTCAAAGCGGATCTGCTCGTCGAGCCAGTGCTCGAGCCAGTCCGGGTCCGGCAGGCGCGACTGCACCGTGTCGCGGGGGAACAACGCCTTGTTCACGTGCAGGTTGGTCGGGTGCAGCGGCTTTTCCGTGCGGCGGGCCGATGCCATCAGCACGCCGATTTTGGCAAACGCCGCGCGTGCCGAGTCGCCAAACTGGGCCAGGTACTTCTTCATGTAGCGCAGGTACGCGCCGCCGTGGCGGGCTTCGTCCTGGGACAGCGTGCGGTAGATGTGCTTGATCACCGGTTCCGAGTGCCATTCGGCGGCGCGGCGATACCAGTGGTTCAGGCGGATCTCGCCGCAGAAATGCAGCATCAGCGTTTCCAGCGGCGGGGCCGGGTCGAACTCGAAGCGCACGGCGTGCAGCTCCTCCTCGGTCGGCACCAGGTCGGGGCGGAAGCGGCGCAGGTACTCCATCAGCACCAGCGAGTGCTTCTGTTCCTCGAAGAACCAGATGCTCATGAACGCCGAAAAGTCGGAATCGTGGCGGTTGTCGCGCAGGAACATCTCCGTGGCCGGCAGGGCGGACCATTCGGTGATGGCATTCATGCGGATGGTTTTCGCCTGGTCATCGGTCAGCAGACTGGCGTCGAAGGAATCCCATGGGATGTCCTTGTCCATGTGCCAGCGGACCGATTCCAACGATTTGAACAGTTCGGGGTAGAGCATGGTAAGCCTTTGAAATTACGGGCGGATTCTACCAGATGGGAATTATTCTCGAATCTTTTCTCTAATCCCTTTTTAGCGCGGATGCGCGGGAATGCAACCGGCTAGCCCGGTTTTCGAGAAGTCTTCTTGACAGAATTGCCGGCCCCGGCCCCGAAAGTGGCGCAAGGACGGTGTCGGCACGGCCGACGTGCGTGAGGCGCCACCCGGCTCCGGGCTGGCTTCGCCAACGTCGTCACTACGTCCCCACTACATCCACTCTACGTCGCGACGACGTCCGGTGTGCCCGCTCGCGCCGGAGACGTGGTCTCGGGCACCACGCCGTACAGGAATGCGGCGATTTCGTCGGCCTGGGCTTCGGCGTCACGTTCGCCCAGCGCCAGCAGGGCTTGCGTGAAGGCGGGCTCGAACAGCAGGTAGCTGGCAAACGCGGCGCCGCGCGCCTCGGTGCCGCCCAGCGGCGCCAGGAATGCCCGCACGGTTCGCGGCAACCGGTGCAGGTGCCAGGCGGCAATGGCTTCGATCGGCTCGCTCGGGGCGATGGTCATCACCTCCACCGGCCGCCAGCCTTCGGCATCGCCGGCAATCTCGGGCATGCGCGCCAGCAGGCGGTTGATGTGCATCAGCCGTTCGATGTCGGCCTGCAGGCCGTCCAGGAAAATGCTCGCCAGCGCCTGCCCGCCCACCTGCGCCAGCGATGGGTAGCCGCCGGACGGCACGGTGTCGAACCAGCCGGGCCGCTGGCGCGATGCCGCCCCAATCGCCAGGATGCGCGACGCGCCGAGGTGGATGGCGGGCGAAAGCGGCGACATTTGCCGCATCGTGCCATCGCCGAACCATTCATGATGGCCTTCGATCTCCAGCGGCATCGACGGGAACAGGAACGGGATCGACGACGACGCCAGCAGGTGGTCCACGCCGATCTGCGCTTCCACTGCCAGCCGCTGGCTGCGCTGCCAGGGATGGATGCGGCGGTGCGACTGGTAGAACGTGACGTGCCGGCCCGTGCTGTATGACAGCGCGGTGACGGCGAACGCCTGCAGCACGCCGGCGTCGAGGCTGGCCTGCACGCGCTCCGGTTCGAACAGTTCGGTGAGAAAGCTGCCCAGCGGCGCATTGTCGAAGAGCGCACGCGGGGATGTACGAGTGACCCAGCCGAAGGCCAGCGACGACAGCCAGCGCGCGCCGGACAGGCCTACGCGCAGCACATCGGTCCGGTAGACATCGTCGGCGTGGATGCCATGCCAGAGGGCGGCAAGGCTGTCGGCGGCGGCCTGGAAGTCGGCGGCGCCCACCGCCAGGCCGGCGCCGTTGATCGCCCCGGCCGAGGTTCCCGCCACGATGCCGAACGGCAGTGGGCAGTGTCCCAGCCCGTGGCGAGCGGCAATGCGCGCGATGCCGGCCAGCACGCCCGCCTGGTAGGCCGCGCGTGCGCCGCCGCCCATCATGACCAGCGCCGTGCTCTGACGCTGCAGCGCACGGGCGGCCGGGTTGGCCTGGCCAGTACTCACTCGGACGTGTCCTCAGGGGTGTCCGGCCTAGTGGTTGTGGCCGGATTTGGCGAAGGCGCCTTCGCCGGAGTCTTCTTCACGGGCGCCTTCTTTGCGGTGGCTGTCTTTGCCGTGGCCTTCTTTGTTACGACCTTCTTTGCAGCGACCTTGCTGGCTTCGCTGTTCTTTGCTGCGGGCTTCTTTGTGGCCGCCTTCTTCGTCGCCGCCTTCTTTGCGGCCGGACGCTTGGCGGCCGGCTTGGGAGCGGTAGCGCCGTTGGCGGGTTTCGCACCTGCGTCGGTGCCCTCGGCACCCGGCGGCGTCGCGCCGAATCCCGCGAGGTTGCCGAACGGTGCGCCACTCGCCGCGGCTGCGGTGGCTCCGGCGGCGATCTGGGTGAACTGCTGTTGGAGCAGATCCCACCACAGTGACGCGTTGGGTGGCAACTGGGCGGCGCCGGCCGACGATTCCGGGGACGCTTCGTCGCCGGACGCACTCGCGGATGAACTCGCCTCGGCGGCGCCCGTATCCGGCGGCGCGTCGAAATCGTCCTCATCCTCCTCGGCGTTGGCCGCATCGGCCTCTTCCTCGGAGATGGTTTCGGCCTGGGGCCCGGTCGGGGCCGGCTGATGGAAATGCGGCGGCGTGGCGCTTGGCGCGTTCGCCGCGCGTGCCACGTTTTCCATCGCGCTCTGCATGGCCTCGGGCGACAGGGCGTTGCCGAACGTCTGCAGCGCCACCAGCGTGGCACGCTGGACTTCGAGGCCCTGGATGGTCGTGCGCAGCAGGCTGGCGTTCAGTTGCAGCCAGCCTTCCACTGCCTTGAGGTCATGAATGCGCTTGTCGACCTCGTCGAGGTCCATGGGGGGCGTCATCGCGCCCAGGCCCGGCATCAGGCCGCTAGGCATGCCGCTGCCGGAGGCCCAGAGCTTGCGCAGGAACTCGAAGCCGTTGGTGAAATCGGGGATCTGTCCGAACATGGTCGCGCAACTCCGTCTGACTTGGCGGCCCGTGACTGCAAGTCCGGCCGGCCGGTTACTGGAATTCGGGCGGCCGCTTCTGGCGCAGGCTCGCCATGCCTTCGTGCACGTCGGGGCCGGCAAAGCCCATGAATTCGAGCGCCAGCGAGGTATCGAACGCGGGACCGGCCATGCGCAGCCAGTTGTTGAGCGCGTACTTGGTCCAGCGGATGGCGGTCTGAGATCCCGCCGCAAGCCGGTTGGCCACCTCGAAGGCCTTGGCCACCAACTCGTCTTCCTCCACCGCCAGCGACACCAGGCCGATCCGCTCGGCTTCCTCGCCGCTGACCGACTCGCACAGCATCAGATAGTACTTGGCCTTGGCCATTCCGCACAGCAGCGGCCACACGATGGCGGCATGATCGCCCGCCGCCACGCCCAGCCGCGTGTGGCCGTCGACGATGCGCGCCGTCTTCGATGCGATCGAGATGTCGGCCAGCAGGCCGGCCACCAGGCCAGCGCCGACCGCTGGCCCGTGCATGGCGGAGACGATGGGTTTGTCGCAGTTGATGACGTTGTAGACCAGGTCGCGCGCCTCATGCCAGACCCGGGTACGGGTGGCGAAGTCGTTGGCCATGTCCTCGACCAGCGCCAGGTCGCCGCCGGCGGAAAATCCCTTGCCTTCGCCGCGGATGATGGCGACGCGGACGTCCGGATCGGCGGAAATGTCGCGCCAGATCTCGGCCAGCTCGCGATGCATGCTGGCATCGGCGGTGGCCAGTTTCTGGTTGGCGGACTGTGCGGCGCCCATGACGACTTCAAGCACGGGTCCGTGCCGGCGCAGGGTCAGCGCACGATAGCGGGCGAGGCGGGGGGAGAGTGCGTTGGCGTCGGCGCCGGAGTTGGCGGCGGTGTCCGGCTGGCTGGGGGTGGTCATGGCGGCTTTCCGTTGCGGCGTCCGCGGACGCCTGGGTACGACAGGATGCGAGCCGCCCGGTGCGGGCCTGAAGATCGGGGATGCGTCTATTTCCCGACCGCGCGGTCGGGCAATTATAGGCGCAATCCCCGGGCCGGCGGACAGGCGGGTTTCCCCCGGTGCGCCCCGGCAAGGTCCCGGTGTTTGCCGACGGTCAGCGCGCCGCCACCACCTGGTCGATCGCGCCAAAAATGGATTGACCCTGGGCGTCGAGCATCTCGATCCGCACGGCATCGCCGTACTTCATGAACTCGGTGACCGGCTTGCCGCCGTCGATCGTCTCCAGCATGCGCTTCTCGGCGATGCAGCAGTAGCCCTTGCTGCGATCGACGTTGGAAATCGTGCCCGAGCCGACGATGCTCCCCGCGCGCACGTTGCGCGTCTTGCAGATGTGGGCGATCAGCTGGCCGAAGTCGAACACCATGTCCGTGCCGCAGTCGGGCGCGCCGACCTTTTTGCTGTTCCAGTGCACGGTCAGCGGGCGGTGGACCTTGCGCTCGCGCCAGGCGTCGCCAAGCTCGTCGGGCGTGACCGCCACGGGAGAGAACGCCGTGGCCGGCTTGCTCTGGAAGAAGCCGAAGCCCTTGCCCAGCTCGGCCGGGATCAGGTTGCGCAGCGAGACATCGTTGGCCAGCATCACCAGGCGGATGCTATCGGCGGCCTGCGCGGGCGTGGCGCCCATGCGCACGTCGCCGGTAATGACGGCCACCTCGGCCTCGAAGTCGATGCCGAAGGCCTCGTTGGCGCAGACAATGTCGTCCTGCGGGCCGATGAAGTCGTCGGAGCCACCCTGGTACATCAGGGGATCGGTCCAGAATTCGGGCGGCATCTCGGCGCCGCGAGCCTTGCGCACCAGTTCCACGTGATTCACGTAGGCGGAGCCGTCGGCCCACTGGTACGCGCGTGGCAGCGGCGCCATGCAGTCCTTCGCCTGGAACGGGAACGGATGGCGGGCGCGGCCGGCGTTCAGCGCGTCAAAGAGGTCCTGCAGCTGCGGGGCGTAGAAGTTCCAGTCATCCAGCGCGGTCTGCAGCTTGCCGGCGATATCGGTGGCAAAGTGCGCGGTCTTCAGATCGCGGGACACGACGACGAGCTGGCCGTCGCGCGAGCCGTCCTTCAGGGTTGCGAGTTTCATGCGGGTATCGGGCAGTGGCGATATGCGATGGGGCGGTAGTCTACCGGACCTGCCATCGCGGCAACCGGCGCCCGTATAGAATGGCCGGCAATACCTCCCCCTTCACTTCCACCTTTTCACGCCCGCATGACCGCAGCCGAAGACGACGATTCCAGGGACGACGACGCGAAGCGCTCGGGCATCCAGTCCATCGAGGTCGGATTCCGGCTGCTGCAGGCACTGGCCGCGTCGCCGCGCGCGATGATGCTGCGCGACCTGGCCGCCGCCGCGGACATGAACCCGGCCAAGGCGCACCGCTACCTGGTGAGCTTCCAGCGGCTGGGCGCCGTCACGCAGGACGCGGTGAGCGGCCGCTATGACCTCGGCCCGTTCGCGCTGCAGCTCGGGCTGGCCGGGCTGAACCGGCTGGATCCCGTGCGCCGCGCGCGCCCCATTCTGTCGCAACTGCGCGACGAGATCGACCAGACCGCCGGCATTGCCGTGTGGGGCAATCACGGGCCCACCATCGTCCATTGGGAGGAGTCGAGCCATCCGGTCAGCGTGAGCCTGCGCCTCGGCGATGTCATGCCGATGCTGAATTCGGCGACTGGGCGCCTGTATGGCGCGTACCTGTCGCGCCGGCAGACGCTGCCGCTGATCGAGCGCGAACTGGCCACGCGCGGAGACGTGCCGCTGCCGGACATGCCCGCGTCGCTGGCGGAATACGACGCGATCTGCGCCGACGTGCGCGCCCAGGGCGCGGCACGCACGCGCGGTGGCGTGCTGCCCGGCATCAATGCGATCTCCACGCCGGTGTTCGACGCCAACGGTCATTTGTCGATGGCGCTCATTGTGCTCGGTGCACAAAGCGTATTCGATGCAGAATGGGATGGTTTGGTGAACCGCCGCGTGCGGGACATCGCCCGACAGATTTCTTCGGAGCTTGGTTACCTTGGCGGCAGCCAGCCGGCCGGACAAGACGGTCACCCCTGATATCAAGAAGCAGCGGCGGCGGCGCTGGCTTGCCGTCGCCGCCATTGTCGTCATCTTGCACGCGCTGGCGCTGCTGGGACTGGTGCACATGCCGATGTGGCCCGGATTGCCGGATACCAGGCTGCCGCCGACGATAGACGCGATCCTGCTCCCGCCGCCGGCACCGCCCACGCCCCCCGCGCCGCCGCGCCAGCCGCGGCCGCGTGCCACGCCGCAGACCCAGCCGGGCACCCCCACGCCCGATGAGCCGACGTCGCAGGCATCGGCGCCCGACCTGGCGACTTCGTCCGGAGGCGCCACCACCGCCACAACGGGCCCGGGGGGCGAAGGCGCCGCTGCAGCGCCGGGCGCGTCCGCCGGCGCACCGGCCGCCGAACCGGGCCCCCCCGCGCCGCAGTACACGGCGCCGCCTTCCGCCACGATGCACTACGCCAGCTACGTCAACGGCGTGCAAAACCCCGATGGCCTGATCCGCTGGGAACAGGACGGCAAGCGCTATCACCTGGCTGTGGAAACGCGGGTGCTGTGGTTCCGTTTCGTATTCCAGAGCAGTGGCGAGATGGGCGAGCGCGGACTCGTGCCAGGGCGCTACGAGGAAGCCCGCCGCAGCAAGGTGGAGGTTGCGCGGTTTGATCCGGCGGCTGGCGTTGTCGCGTTCGAGACGCGTGGCAACCAGGTGCCGATGCCGGCGAACTTCCAGGACCGCTTCAGCGTTTTCCTGCAACTGGTGGGCTGGGTGCGGGCCGACCCGCAACGCTACGCCACGCCGGGCGTGACCGAGACCTTCAACGTGGCCGATACGCGAGATGTCGAGGCCATGCAGGTTCAGTACGTGGGCGAGGACACCATCGACACCGGCAGCGGCATGGTGCGCGCAAAGCACTTCGTGCGGCTGCCACGCCACCCGGGTGACAAACGGCGCGTGGAAATCTGGCTGGCGCAGTCGCTCGGGTGGATGCCGGCGCGCTTGCGTCAGACGGAGCCTGATGGCACGCAGATCGATCTCGTCTATCGTAGTAGTGAAGGGCGTTGATCGTCGACGCCGTGTCAGGAGACTGCCACATGTCTGTCACAACGGCGCCGTCGATTGCTTCGCAGACCCGCCGCGTGCGTGCCGGCGACGTCAATCTGCAAGTGCGGATCGACGGCAATGACGGCCCGTGGGTGATCCTGGCGCATGCGCTGGGCGCGAACCTGAGCCTGTGGGACGACACCGCGCGCCATCTTGCGGGCCGCTATCGTGTGATGCGTTACGACCTGCGCGGTCATGGCGGCAGTGATGCGCCGGTCGGGCCCTATACGATGCCGCGCCTGGCTGACGACGTAGCGGCGCTGATGGACGCGCAGGAGATCGGGCAGGCGCACTTCTGTGGCGTGTCGGTTGGCGGAATGATCGGACAGACGCTGGGGGTGCGGCATGCGGAGCGGTTGTTGTCGCTGACGCTGGTGGACACCATCCACCACACGCCGATGGAGGCCCATCCGATGTGGGCCAACCGGATCGGCCAGGCGGAGGCGCATGGCATGGCGGGGATGACCGACGCGACGCTCGAACGATGGCTGACCGCTCCGTTTCGTCGCGCGCATCCCGGCGTGGTCGAGGGCATTCGCAAGATGCTGCTGACCACACCGGTGCATGGCTACGTCGGCGTGGCGCAGGCGATCGTGGCCTTTGACCTGGCGGAGGCGATTGGCCGCATCCACTGTCCGACGCTGGTGGTGGCGGGGGCGAATGACGAAGGCGCGCCCGTCGCGATGGCCCGGTCCATCGCGGAAAAGATTCACGGTGCCAGGCTGGAGGTGTTGCCCGACGCGGCCCACCTGGCGTTTATCGAGCAACCGGAACGCTTTCATGCGGTCTTCGATGCGTTCCTGGGCAATGCCGCGTGCGGCGGGCAGTGTGATATTCCGTAACGCCGTTGAGAAGATCGCAACACAGTAATGCACGGCGCTCAAGAAACTTGCGGAACGCGCCGATGCCCAATAAAGGAGGGCAATGCTACGAAGGTTCGTCCGGCAGTAAGAACTTGAATTACGGGCGACTACCCTCAGCTTGGAGGTGAAATCGCGTCAGTCCCCGAGGCCTTGGGCCGGAAGCGCGCCGCAATTGCGCGGGACTGTCGCCAACTAAACGCCAGGAGGTAGTGCGATGCAAATGATCTACAACAGCGACAATTACTGCATTGTCGAGTTTGGAGCAGATGTCGAGCATGCGCCCCTTGCCTCGGGCGGCTACGAAATCGTCGACAAGAACCTGAAACGCGAAATTTTCCTCGGTGGCCAATTGGCCGAGACCTTCCGCGCCGACGTGACGCGTCTGATTGAGAGCGAGCCATCCGTGGAGGAGGTGGATGAATTTCTCGGCAAGTTCGATATCGTGATGAACAACCCGCTAGTCATGCACTAGGAGGTCGCTTCAAAAAGATCCTGGCGTCGTTGCGCGGCCTTGCCGTACCACTTGTACTGTCTGCGGCCGCGCGCCTAGCCAGGACCGCTTCGCTTCATTTTGAAGCAACCTCCAGGCGGCGCACATCGCGCCTCATAGATCAAATGCCCGCAGGTCGCGGGCATTTTTGCTTCTGGCGGCCACATTCGGCGCTGCGCTCCCGGCCTTCTTCCGATGCGATCAGTACTGCTCCCACGGCAGCCCGTCATGGCGCCAGCCGTTGAGCGTATTGCGATGCCGCTGTGGGTCGAGATCGCCCTCGAACCCGTGCATCACGTAGTAGACCGTGGTGAAGCCGGCGCCCTCCAGCGCCCGCGCGGCTGCCGACGAGCGGTTGCCGCTGCGACAGATCAGCAGCACCGGGCGCGCCGATGCATGCCCGGCCAGCTTCTTCACCGCCTGCACAAAGTGCGGATTGACCTCCCAGTCCGGGCCGTCATTCCAGGGCACGTTGTGCGCACCCTTGGGGTGGCCGACGAACAGGTATTCCATCTCGCTACGGCAATCGATGAATAGCGCGTCCGGGGCATTGTCGAGCAGGGCAAGGGCGTCGGCGGGGATCAGATGTTGCATCGGGTGGATCATGTACCGGTGAGCGGGGCGGAGGAATGGTGGCGAATGCGTCTCCCAGTGTAGGCTTGCGGGCCGGCCGCTGGCAACCGCGAAAAAGGGCCCCAACGCATGCCCTTATCGGCCGCAATGCCTTGATCTACCTGATAAAATCCCGCTCTTACCTAAAATCCGCAGTCTTTCGCCTGAGCCCCATCATGAGCGCCGCCAACTCCACCCCCGCACGCCCCTATACCCGGGCCGCCAACCTGCCCCGGCTGCTGCGCGACCGCATCCTGATCCTGGATGGCGCCATGGGGACCATGATCCAGCGCTACAAGCTGACCGAGGCGGACTATCGCGGTACGCGTTTCGCCGACCACATCATCGACGTGAAGGGCAACAACGAGCTGCTGCTGCTCACGCGTCCGCAAGTCATCAGCGAGATCCACGAGCAATACCTGGCCGCCGGCGCCGACCTGATCGAAACCAACACGTTCGGGGCGACGGGCGTCGCGCAGGAAGACTACAAGCTGGCCGGGCTGGCGTACGAGATGAACGTCGAGGCTGCCCGCCTGGCGCGCGCCGCCTGCGACAAGTACAGCACGCCCGAGAAGCCGCGCTTCGTGGCCGGCGCGTTCGGCCCCACGCCCAAGACCGCCAGCATCAGCCCGGACGTCAACGATCCCGGCGCACGCAATGTCTCGTTCGAGGAGCTGCGCGCCTCGTACTACGAGCAAGGCAAGGGACTGCTCGACGGGGGCGCCGACGTGTTCCTGGTCGAGACGATCTTCGACACGCTCAATGCCAAGGCCGCGTTGTTCGCGATCGACCAGTTGTTCGAGGATACCGGCGAGCGCCTGCCCGTGATGATCTCCGGCACCGTGACCGACGCGTCGGGCCGCATCCTCTCCGGGCAAACCGTGGAAGCGTTCTGGAACAGCCTGCGTCACGCCAGGCCGATCACGTTCGGCCTGAACTGCGCGCTCGGTGCCACGCTGATGCGTCCGTACATCGCCGAACTGGCCAAGGTATGCGACGCCGCCGTGTCGTGCTACCCGAATGCCGGCCTGCCCAACCCGATGAGCGACACGGGCTTCGATGAAACACCGGAGGTGACGTCCTCGCTCGTCGAGGAATTCGCTGCGTCCGGCCTGGTGAACCTGGTGGGCGGCTGCTGCGGCACTACGCCGGAGCACATCGCCGCCATCGCGAAGCGGGTCGCCGACAAGGCACCGCGCGCCTGGCCCGGCCAGTACCGCGAAGACGACGCCCAGCGCCACGCCGCCTGATCCATCGAGCGCCCCCAGCCCCCAAGACAAGAATTCCCATGAGCCAGCAAAACCTCCCCCCGCGTCCGATGCGCCTGTCCGGCCTGGAACCCTTCACCATCGATGACGACACGCTGTTCGTCAACGTGGGCGAGCGGACCAACGTCACCGGCTCCAAGGCCTTCGCGCGCATGATCCTGAACAGCCAGTTCGACGAGGCGCTGGCGGTGGCCCGCCAGCAGGTGGAGAACGGCGCCCAGATCATCGACATCAACATGGACGAGGCGATGCTGGACTCCAAGGCCGCGATGGTTCGCTTCCTGAACCTGATCGCGTCCGAGCCGGACATCGCGCGCGTGCCGATCATGATCGACTCGTCCAAGTGGGAAGTCATCGAGGCCGGCCTGCAGTGCGTGCAAGGCAAGCCCGTGGTGAACTCGATCTCGCTCAAGGAGGGCGAGGAGCAATTCCGCCATCACGCCGAACTGATCCGCCGCTATGGCGCCGCGAGCGTGGTGATGGCTTTCGACGAGAAGGGCCAGGCCGATACCTTCGCGCGCAAGACCGAGATCTGCAAGCGCAGCTACGACTTCCTGGTGAACGAGGTCGGCTTCCCGCCCGAGGACATCATCTTCGACCCGAACATCTTCGCGGTGGCCACCGGGATCGAGGAGCACAACAACTACGCGGTGGACTTCATCAACGCCACGCGCTGGATCAAGGAGAACCTGCCATACGCCAAGGTGAGCGGCGGCGTCTCCAACGTGTCGTTCTCGTTCCGCGGCAACGACATGGTGCGCGAGGCCATCCACACCGTGTTCCTGTACCACGCCATCGAAGCCGGCATGGACATGGGCATCGTCAATGCCGGCCAGCTCGGCGTGTACGACCAGCTCGACCCCGAGCTGCGCGAGCGGGTGGAAGACGTGGTGCTGAACCGCCGCGACGACGCCACGGACCGCCTGCTGGAGATTGCCGACCGCTTCAAGGGCGGCGCCGCGAAGAAGGAAGAAAACCTGGCCTGGCGCGGCACACCCGAGCAGCCCGTGACGGTCGGGGCGCGGCTCGCGCACGCGCTGGTGCATGGCATCACCACGTTCATCGTCGAGGACACCGAGGAAGCGCGCCAGGAGATCGCCGCGCGCGGCGGCCGTCCGATCGAAGTGATCGAAGGCCCGCTGATGGATGGCATGAATGTCGTGGGCGACCTGTTCGGCGCGGGCAAGATGTTCCTGCCGCAGGTGGTGAAGAGCGCGCGGGTGATGAAGCAGGCCGTGGCGCACCTGCTGCCGTTCATCGAGGAAGAGAAGCGCCTGCTGGCCGAAGCCGGCGGCGACGTCAGGGCGCGCGGCAAGATCGTGATCGCCACGGTAAAGGGCGATGTGCACGACATCGGCAAGAACATCGTGTCGGTGGTGCTCCAGTGCAACAACTTCGAAGTGGTCAACATGGGCGTGATGGTCCCGTGCAACGAGATCCTGGCGCGCGCCAAGGTCGAGGGCGCGGACATCGTCGGCCTGTCCGGGCTGATCACGCCGTCGCTCGAGGAAATGGCCTACGTGGCATCCGAGATGCAGCGTGACGACTACTTCCGCATCAAGAAGATTCCGCTGCTGATCGGCGGCGCGACCACGTCGCGCGTGCACACGGCCGTGAAGATCGCCCCGAACTATGAAGGCCCGGTGGTGTACGTGCCGGACGCTTCGCGATCGGTCAGCGTGGCATCGAGCCTGCTGTCCGACGAAGGCGCGGCCCGCTACCTGGACGAGCTCAAGACGGACTACGACCGCATCCGCACGCAGCACGCCAGCAAGAAGGCCACGCCGATGGTGACGCTGGCGCAGGCCCGCGCCAACAAGACGCCGTTCGACTGGAGCACGTACGTGCCGCCGAAGCCCAAGTTCATCGGCCGGCGCGTGTTCCGCAACTACGATCTTTCCGAGCTGGCCAACTACATCGACTGGGGCCCGTTCTTCCAGACGTGGGATCTGGCCGGCAAATTCCCGGACATCCTCAATGATGAGATCGTCGGCGAGTCCGCCCGCCGGGTCTTCTCGGATGGCAAGAGCATGCTGGCCCGCCTGATCCAGGGCCGCTGGCTGTCCGCCAACGGGGTGATGGCACTGCTGCCGGCCAACACCGTCAACGACGACGACATCGAGATCTACACCGACGAATCGCGCAGCCAAGTCGCGCTGACGTGGCACAACCTGCGCCAGCAGAGCGAGCGCCCCGTGGTCGATGGCGTGCGTCGTCCCAACCGCTGCCTGGCCGACTTCATCGCGCCGAAGTCGAGTGGCGTGGCCGACTACATCGGCCTGTTCGCGGTGACGGCCGGCATCGGCGTGGACAAGAAGGAGGCGCAGTTCGAAGCGGATCACGATGACTACAGCGCGATCATGCTCAAGTCGCTGGCCGACCGTCTGGCGGAAGCGTTCGCCGAATGCCTGCACGCGCGCGTGCGGACGGACCTGTGGGGCTACGCCGCCGGCGAGTCCCTGAGCAACGACGAGCTGATCGCCGAGGACTACCGTGGCGTCCGCCCGGCGCCCGGTTATCCGGCTTGCCCCGAGCATACGGTCAAGGCGCCGATGTTCGAGTATCTCGATGCCACCGAGATCGGCATGGGCATCACCGACGGACTGGCGATGACGCCGGCCGCTTCGGTCAGCGGCTTCTACCTGTCGCATCCCGATGCCACGTACTTCAGCGTGGGCAAGATCGGCCAGGACCAGCTGGAAGACATGGTGGCCCGTCGCGGCGAAGATCGCGCGACGATGGAGCGGGCGCTCGCACCGAACCTGTAACGATGTGCAATGGCCGGCGCGCTGCTTGCGGGCAGTGGTCCGGCCGCTGCGGCGGGTGCCACGGCCGTTGATGCGTAAGGGAATTCGCGCGGCCACGCGGGCAGCGATGAGCCACATCGCACCCCGATGACAGGTGCACGGCGCACTCACTACTGCTTACAGGGCATTACAAGTGCTCACAGACCGGGTAGCAGGGACTCCATAGACTGAGCCTCAGTTCACGTGACACCGCGTGAATGCCGCGGCGAATGTTTCGCCGCGGAGCATTCCAGAAAAGGAGTCTCTTCCATGAACAAACTGCTGATCTCCCTGTCCGCCCTGTCGATCGCCGCCGCTTCCTCGCTTGCGATGGCGCAAGGAACTGGCGCGACCGCCGGCACGCAAGCCGGCGTGGGCGCCGCCGTGACCGCGCCGGGTGCGCAGTCCGGTGTCAACGCAGGGGTCAACACGTCGGGCGGGCTGAGCACCCAGGGTGCCGCCGCCACGCCGTCCGCCGCGGACGCCAAGGCCGATGCCGGCGCCCAGGCCGACAGCAAGGCGAAGAGCAAGCACAGCAGCCATGCCAAGGCCAAGTCGAAGAAGGGCGATGCCAAGGACGGCGTGACGCCGCTCGGCGCCAGCGGCGGCGCGGATGCCGGTGCCAAGATCCAGTAACGATTCCATCGTTCCGATCGACGGCCCCCTCCAGGCCGCCTCGACAAACCGGGAAACGGGCGCTTCGGCGCCCGTTTTTTCATGCCGCCGCCGACGTGGCGCAATGCAGCAATGCGCAGCGTCCCGCTCCGCGCCGATGGCCGCCTGCAAGCCGCATCCGACTGTCGCCGTGGCGCGTCATGTCAGCGCGACACCGACATATTTGGCGCGAGGGCGGCACTACAATGCAGGAAACCGGCCCGGACCGTGCAGCGACATGCGGGCCGCACCCTCACCGTGGAGACACCGATGATCCGCGTCTTGATCGCCGACGATCATGAGATCGTTCGCGCCGGTCTGCGCCAGTTCATTTCAGAGGAACCCGACATCAAGGTGACGGGCGAAGCCGCCAGTGGCGACGAAGTGATGGCGCAGTTGCGCGACAGCGAGTTCGATGTCCTCGTGCTCGATATTTCCATGCCGGACCGCAATGGCATCGATGTGCTCAAGCTCATCCGGCAGCGCTTGCCCAATCTGCCGGTGCTGATCCTCTCGACCTATCCGGAAGACCAGTACGCGATCAACCTGATCCGTGCAGGCGCGTCCGGCTATCTGACCAAGGAGTCCGCGCCGGAGGACCTCGTCAAGGCGATCCGCACCGTGGCCCAGGGCCGTCGCTACGTCAGCCCCACGGTGGCGGACCTGCTGATCGGCGGTCTGGACAAGCCGACCGAGCAACCGGTGCACCAGACGCTTTCCGAACGCGAGTTCCAGATCTTCTGCAAGCTGTCGCGCGGCCAGTCGGTATCGGTGATCGCGGACGAGCTTTTCCTGAGCGTGAAGACCGTGAGCACCTATCGCTCGAGGATCCTGGAGAAAATGGGCATGAAGACCAACGCCGACCTGACCTACTACGCTATCAAGAATGGCCTGGTCGAATAGGAATGGTCTGACTCCCTCGCAAAACCCATTCGTCAGTCCGCCCCCTCACACCATGCCGGAGCAAGCCACGGCCTCCCCGAACCGATCGCTGCGCGTCCTCCTGATCGAGGACTCCGCAGTATTGCGGGGTATGCTCCTGGAGTACCTGACGGCGTTCCCGTTCGTGGAAACGGTGGACTGGGCTGATACGGAAAGCATGGCGCTGCGGCTGGCCACGGATGGCCATTACCACGTGGTGATCGTCGACCTGCAACTGCGCCAGGGTAATGGCATCAACGTGCTGCGGGAGATGCAGCGCGCCGGGCTGTCCGGAATCCGCATCGTGTACACGAACCACGCCCAGGTATCGATGTACCGCCGCCAATGCGCGGAGGCGGGCGCGGACTACTTCTTCGACAAGTCGCTCGAGCTGGAACAAGTGTTCCGGGTCATCGAGGACTACGCCACCTCGGCGTCATAGCGACGCCACCCCCTTCGCCTTCATCACACCTCGGTGTCTTCCGGCGGTGCCAGCACGCTGGTCGTGAGCGGCACTTCGATCCGCACCTCCACGCCCTCGCCGGGTGCCGAGTCGATGTGCATGGTGCCGCCCAGCGCCAGCACGCGTTGCTCCATGCCCAGCAGGCCGTGATGGCCGGCGATGCTGCCGGCTTCGAAATCGGGAGGCAACCCCTTGCCGTCGTCGCGGATGGTCAGCGTCAGGTGGTGGCCGGTGTGTGCCAGGCTGACCGAGACATGCACGGCCTCCGCGTACTTGCTGGCATTGGTCAGCGATTCCTGCACGATGCGGTATAGCGCGATGGCGGCGCTGTCGCGCAATTGCGGCAGCGTCTCCGGGACGTTCACTTTCATTTCCCACTGGTTGCGCGTGCCCACGTCCTCTACCAGCTGGAGAATGGCCTCGCGCAGGCCCAGGTTCAGCAGCACGGTCGGGCGCAGGTCCTCGATCAGCCGGCGCTTGATCTGGATGCCCTGGTCGACGTGCAGCATCACGCGGGTCAACTTGTCGCGCGCCTCCGGATGATTCTCCTGCACGCGCATGCGCACCCAGTGCAGGTCGAGCTTGATGGCGGTCAGGATGGCGCCCAGTTCATCGTGCAACTCGCGCGCCAGCCGGGTCTTCTCGTCTTCGGTCACGCGTTGCAAGTGCGCGGCCAGCGCGGACAGCTGGCGGGTGCGGGAGCGCACCTTGCGGTCCAGCCGGGCGCTTTCCTCTTCCAGCTGGGTGCGGGCGGCCTCGGCCATCGACATCCGGCGCGCATGTCCCAGCCCCACCGTGACCAGCAGCAGGATGTTGATGGCTGTCAGCAGCCCGATGCCGTAGCGCGAAAGCTGGAGATCGTGCTCGGCGGCTTCCAGGTTGTGGGTCACCGTGCCGGATTCGCGCGCCTGCAGTTGCTCCAGCCCGCGCCGGGCGCTTTCCATGGTTTGCCGGCCGAAGTCCGTGCGAATCAGGTCCATCGCCACTTCGACGTCGCGTTTACCGTAGACCAGCGTCAGCGCCATCTCGTTGAGCTTGCGCGTGACGAACTGCGACGCCTCGCCAAACTGCCGCAGGCCCTCGGGATCGTTGGCGTAGTGCTGGCGGATCCGTGCCATCAGCTCGTTGATGTGGGGGAGCGCCTTGTAGTACGGATCCAGGTAGCTGTCCTTGCCGGTCAGGAGGAAGCCGCGCTGGCCAGCTTCCGCATTGACGAGTTCGCCGACCAGCGCTCCGAGATCGCTTTGCAGTTGCTGGGAGCGGATGGCCTCGGTGTAGCCGGCGCGCAGGCGCAGGTTGCCCGTCTCGGAGGCGATCAGCACCGCCAGCGTCAGCACGATGCCGCCTGCAAGCAGCAGGGTGTTCCGGAGCAGGAGGGAATGCTTGGCCATGAGGAGTACCGGTTTCTGGCGTGCGGCCATGGAATCACATCGTCATTGCGGGGTCAATCGTACCGGGCGCGGCGGGCCGGCGCACCCGGCGTGGAGCGATGCGCGTTGTAGGACTCGGCTGACACGGGAATCGGTGTGGTTTCGGTACTGCCTGCCGGGGACGGACCCTAGGATGAGGCTATGAGCTTGCGCACCGTGGCGCAAGCCGGACGCACCACCCGCCGGTGCGCCCGCTAACCTCGGGAGACTGGCCATGCTGCACTACGCACTCGTTTTCTTCATCGTCGCCCTGATCGCCGCGATCTTCGGCTTTGGCGGTATTGCCGCCGGCGCCGTGGAAATCGCGAAGATCCTGTTCTTCATCTTCCTGATCGTGGCGCTGGTGACCTTCGTCATGGGCCTGCTCCGTCGAGGACGATAGGGAGCGCGGCGACCCGCATCCGCCCGCCGGGGGGAGTTGACTGGCAGCAGTGCTGCCAGTGGGCCTCGCTTTGCTTCGCGGGCCTCACATCCGAATAGAGGAGTACCTATGCTCACGCAGAACCCCAAAGTCCGGAAGGAAATCAATCATCTGCACGACAACGCCGACGCGGCCGTACGGCAGATCAAACATGCCGCCCGCGATACCCGCGATGCCGCGCGCGACGCCGCCGGTCCGGTATCTGACGAAGTACGCGCGCTGATCGCCCAGCTCCAGCAGACGATCGATGTGCTGGCACACGAAGGATCGGCGGAAAGCATGGCCGCCGGCCGCCGCCTGCGCATGCGCGCCCAGGACATGGCGGACCGCGTGCGTGCGCGCGGCGCCGACGGGATGCACTGGGCGCGCGACCAGGTGGACGTGGCCGTGGATCACGGTCGTCAACGCGTGGTGGATTCGCCGCTGAAGGCCGTGGGACTGGCCGCGCTGGCAGGTGCCTTCATCGGTCTGCTGCTGGCCGGCCGCCGGGGCGAGTAGCCGTTTTCCGTCGACGATCTCCGTCGCATCAACCGTTTTTCGCTTTACCCCTGTAGCAGAACCCCCTTTCCGGATATCTCCCTGGTCCGGGACGCCCGGTCACCCTAACACGGCGACCGGGCTTTTTTTTGCGCGCGCCGGCCCCGATCCCCAAGGCGAGGGCTGACGGCTTCCATCGGCTTTCCGGCAATGGGCGAGGCGCGGGAATCGGGTGGAAAACGGGCAGGATGCCCGGCGGGGTCAGACGGGGCTGGGAGGGGGAGGCGGCTGGGCGGGGCTGGCGCGCCGGAGACCCGGCGCGGGGATAGTAGGGGGGCAGGCGCCGCACAACGCGACGCATAGGGGCGCCGCTTAAGGCGACGCCCGGATCGGTCAGCGGGTCAGACGCCCCACATCACGTCGGTGCCTTCCTTCTGCGAGGCGCGCAACATGTCGAGGAACGGGTAGGCGCGCTGGCCAAGGTGCAGCGGCTCTTCCTCCTGATCGTCATCCTTGCCGGGATGGACGGAGGTGTCGGCAGGGTGAACCTTCCTGGCGTCCTGGACGGCGGCTTCCAGCTTCTGGATGGCGCGCGGCAGCTCTTCGGTTGTGATCACCCCGCGTTCGCCCAGATGCTTGCCGATGATGCCAAGCAGCGTCATGGCAAGATCCTTCATCATGATCAGGTCTTGCGCCGCGTGGGATTTGAAGGTGATCAGCATGATGTTTCCTTTCACGAGTGGCGATACCCGCGCGCGAAGCACACGAGTCGTCGCATGATGTCAGCATAGCACCTGATAAAATTCCGCGTTTCCCGAATTCCAGAGCCGGTCACGCGACGCGGCGTTCACATGCCGGCCATCCCTGGCCGCCGCGATCGTGAGCGACCCCCGCGGTGCCGGACGCACCCGGCCTCAGGGCCCAGAGATCCATGCTGCCAGTTCAGACCTCCAATCTTGCCGCCGCGTTCACGGACGCCGTACGCGCGCTCGCCCCGGCCGACGCCGCCCTGCCCGCGGTCACCTTCGAGCGTCCCAAGGCGGCCGCCCACGGCGACCTGGCCTGCAACATCGCCATGCAGGTGGCCCGCGCGCTCAAGAGCAACCCGCGCGAACTGGCCCAGAAGGTCGTCGACGCCGTCAAGGCCGATCCCCGCGCGTCCGCGCTGGTGGCCGCGCTGGAAATCGCCGGCCCCGGCTTCATCAACCTGCGCCTGACGCCGGCCGCCCGCGCCGACGTGCTGCGCGCCATCCTGGCCGAAGGCAACCGTTTCGGCGCCCGGCCGGCCGGCGAGCATGGCCAGGTGCTGGTCGAATTCGTTTCCGCCAACCCCACCGGCCCGCTGCACGTGGGCCACGGCCGCCAGGCCGCGCTGGGCGACGCGCTGGCCAACCTGCTGGCCTGGCAGGGCTGGGCGGTCCATCGCGAGTTCTACTACAACGACGCCGGCGTGCAGATCCAGACGCTCGCGATCTCCGTCCAGGCCCGCGCGCGCGGGCTGAAGCCGGGGGATGACGGCTGGCCCGAGGCCGCCTACAACGGCGACTACATCGCCGACATCGCCGCCGATTTCCTGGCCGGCAAGACCGTCGCCGCCTCCGATGGCGAGCCCGTGATGGCGTCCGGCAACATCGAGGATATCGAGTCGATCCGCAAGTTCGCGGTGACCTACCTGCGCAACGAGCAGGACATCGACCTGCAGGCTTTTGGCGTGAAGTTCGACCGCTACTACCTGGAGTCGTCGCTCTACAGCGACGGCCGCGTGGATGCCGCCGTGCAGTCGCTGGTCGCCAAGGGCAAGACCTACGAGAACGAAGGCGCCCTGTGGCTGCGCACGACCGATGACGGCGACGACAAGGACCGCGTCATGAAGAAGACGGACGGCACCTACACGTATTTCGTGCCGGACGTGGCGTACCACACCACCAAGTGGGAGCGCGGTTTCGCCAAGGTCATCAACGTGCAGGGCAGCGACCACCACGGCACCATCGCCCGCGTGCGCGCCGGCCTGCAGGGCCTGGACCTGGGCATTCCCCAGGGCTATCCGGACTACGTGCTGCACAAGATGGTCACCGTGATGAAGAACGGCGAGGAGGTGAAGATCTCCAAGCGTGCCGGTTCGTACGTGACCGTGCGCGACCTGATCGAATGGAGCAACGGCGGCGACGAGACTATCCGCGGCTGCCTGGAAGCGGGCGTGGCCGACTGGCCTGCGCACTTCACGCGCGGCCGCGATGCGGTGCGCTTCTTCCTGCTGTCGCGCAAGGCCGACACCGAATTCGTGTTCGACGTGGACCTGGCGCTGAAGCAGAACGATGAAAACCCGGTGTACTACGTGCAATACGCCCACGCCCGGATCTGCTCGATCTTCGAGGCATGGGGCGGCGCGGACTGGGAAGCCCGCCTGCCGGAGCTGGCCGGCGCCGACCTGGCCGCGGTGACCGCCGCGGACGTGAGCCCGCAGGCCATCGCCCTGGGCCGCCGCCTGGCCGAATTCCCGGACATGCTGGCCGCCGCCTCGACGGAACTGGCCCCGCACGCCGTGGCGTTCTACCTGCGCGACCTGGCCGGCGACTTCCACGCCTTCTACAACGCCGACCGCGTGCTGGTGGACGATGAAGCGGTCAAGCGCGCGCGACTGGCGCTGCTGGCCGCCACGCGCCAGGTGCTGAAGAACGGCCTGGCCGTGATCGGCGTCTCCGCGCCGCAGCGCATGGACCGGGAAGCCCCGGCCAACTGAGCGATGCGCGAAGCGGCGGCGCGGCGTGTCGTCGTGCAGCCGCGTCGCGCGCCGGGCCCGCCACGGGGGTGGTCGCCGTTTCGGAATTTCAGGCCAATATGAGACAGCACCCCACGGGACTGGCTCTATAATCCCCGGCAACACCGAAGAGGACTTCATGCAACAGCAACGCAAGCGCGATCCGCGCCCGCACCGCCCCGTCCGGATGCAGCGCGGCGGTACGTTCCTGGGCCTGGTGCTCGGGCTGATCGTCGGCCTGGCCATCGCCGTGGTGGTCGCCCTGTACATCACCAAGTCGCCCGCGCCGTTCCAGCAGAAGGGCGGCAACGGCAGCAGCGCGCCCCGGCCGAGCGAGCCCGGCAACGTGGCCAGCACGCTGCCCAATCCGGCGCAGCAACCGCAGCAGCAGGGCGAAGCGCAGAGCGATCCCAACAAGCCGTTGTGGAGCAAGACCCCGGCCAAGCCGGTGGGCCAGCCGCCCGAGGCCGCCCAGCCGTCGGCCCCCGCGCCGCAGCAGCCGCCCGTGGCGGTGACCCGCCCGACGGAGGTGCCCAACGGCAAGCCGGCCGAGGCGTCGAAGCCGGCGGAAAAGCCTGCCACGCGTCCGGCGGAGAAGCCGGTGGCGGACCCGATTGCCGAAATCGCGCAGGCCGATGCCAACAAGGTCGGCTATCTGTTGCAGGTCGGGGCCTTCCGGTCGCAGGATGACGCCGATCGCCAGAAAGCCAACCTGGCCATGCAGGGCTTCGAGGCCAAGGTGACCGACCGTGATGTCAACGGCGTGAAGATGTATCGCGTTCGACTTGGGCCGTTCAACCGCATCGAGGAAATGAACCGCGCCCGGGACCGCCTGCAGTCGGCGGGTTTCGAAGCGTCCGTGATCCGCTTTACCAAGCAGTAAGATGGCTGGCGGCCGCGGTGAACCGGAACCCGGTGCCGCGGTCATACGCTGAGTTCGATCCGTCGTTCACCTCGCTTAACTATCCTGCCTAACCAGAAGGCCCTTCAAAGATGAAGAAAATCGCCGCCCTGTTTGCCACGCTTGCCGCTGTCAGCGGCCTGCTGATGACCGCCCCCGCCGCCATGGCCGCGCCGACGGAGGGCAAGGACTACACGGTGCTGAAGTCCCCGCAGCCCGTGCCCGCCGGCAAGATCGAGGTGACCGAGTTCTTCTGGTACGGCTGCCCGCATTGCTACGACTTCGAGCCGGAACTCGAAGCCTGGGTGAAGAAGCAGGGCAAGGATGTGGTGTTCAAGCGCGTGCCGGTGGCTTTCCGCGAAGACCTGCTGCCGCACACGAAGATCTTCTATGCGCTGGAATCGCTGGGCAAGCTGGAGGCCCTGCACGGCAAGGTCTTCGATGCGATGCACAAGGACCGCAAGCGCATGCTGTCCACGGACGAAATCGCCGATTTCATGGCCAAGAACGGCATCGACCGCAAGCAGTGGCTGGACACCTACAACTCGTTCTCGGTGACCACCAATTCGCAGCGCGCCAACAAGATTGCCGATGCCTACAAGATCGACGGCGTGCCGACGGTGGTGGTGCAGGGCAAGTACGAGACCTCGCCGTCCATCGCCGGCACCAAGCCGGCGGCCATCCAGGCCATGGACTTCCTGGTCACGGGCGTCCGCGACAAGAAGCTCTGATCGCCATCGGCTGGCAGGCGTGCTGCGGCGGAGGCCGTGGCAAATTGTCGCAGCCACCTGGCGTGTGATCCCCGACGGCCCGGTGCACGTTTCAGTGCGCCGGGCCGTTTTGCCATGTGGCCATGCCATTCATCCATTCCCGAGTTCGCTATATTGATCCGATGCAAGCCCTGAAAGTCTTCCTTACCGGTGCCTCCAGCGGCATTGGCCAGGCACTGGCCCGTACCTATGCCGCGCAAGGCGCCGTACTGGGTCTGGTGGGCCGGCGCGAGGATGCGCTGCGCGAATTCGCCGCATCCCTGCCCAATCCCGGTGCCGTGCGCGTGTATGCCGTGGATGTGCGCGATGCCGACGCCATGGGCGATGCCGCCGCGGATTTCCTGGCCCACTTCGGTTGCCCGGACGTGGTGATCGCCAATGCGGGCATATCGGTGGGCACCGTCGCCAGCGAGCGTGAGGACCTGGAGGTATTCCGCACGGTCATGGATACCAACTGGTTTGGCGTGCTGACGACGTTCCAGCCGTTCCTGAATCCGATGCGCGAGCGCGCGCCCGGGGCCGGCGGCTGGCGGGGCACGCTGGTCGGCATCGCCAGCGTGGCCGGTGTGCGCGGCCTGCCGGGTGGCGGGGCGTACAGCGCCTCGAAGTCCGCCGTGGTCAAACTGCTGGAAAGCCTGCGGCTGGAGCAGACGCGTCATCGGATCCGCGTGGTGACGATCGCACCGGGCTACATTCGCACGCCGATGACCGCGCGCAACCCGTACCGGATGCCGTTCCTGATGGACGCCGACGTCTTCGCCCGCAAGGCCGTGCGAAGGATCGCCGCAGGCACGCGCTACACGGTGATTCCGTGGCCAATGGGCGTGGTGGCGTCGATCCTGCACGTGATGCCGCTATGGCTCTACGACGCGCTGTTCGCCCGTGCGCCGCGCAAGCCGCGCCGGTCCGGGAGCGCGTGATGTGGACGGACGCGATCGGGCAGTCGCACGCCGTCGCTGCCGGCGAGGTGCGGATCGCATCGCTGGTGCCGTCGGTGACGGAGCTGCTGTTCGACCTGGATCTTGCCGACCGGATGGTGGCGCGCACCGGCTTCTGCATCCATCCCGAGCCTGCCGTGCGTGCCGTGGCCAAGGTCGGCGGCACCAAGGACGTCAGGCTCGACAAGCTGCGCGACCTCGCGCCGACGCATGTGGTGGTCAACATCGACGAGAATCGCCGCGACACCGTCGACGAGATTCGCACGTTCGTGCCGCACGTGATCGTGACCCATCCCTGCACGCCGGAAGACAACGTCGCGCTGTACCGGCTCCTCGGCGGGATCTTTGGTCGCCAGCCGCAGGCGGAAGCGCTGGTAACGGCCCTGCAGGCCGAACTCGACAGCATCCGCGCCAGGTCGTGGCCCGCCCGTCGCGTGCTCTACGCGATCTGGCAGGACCCATGGATGACGGTTTCGCGCGCCACCTACATCAGCCGGATGCTCGCGCTGGTGAACTGGGCCACGTGGCCGGACGACAGCGCGGACTTGGCGGCCTGCGTCGATGGCGACTGCAGCCGTCCCAATGCGCCGGGCGAACGCTATCCGACCTTCCGCTGGAGCGACGCGCTCGTGCGGGACCTCGATGCCGTGCTGCTGTCGACCGAGCCCTATCGATTCACCGAAGACCACGCCGATGCGCTGGAGCGTCAGCTCGGCAAGCCGGTGATGCTGGTCGACGGGGAAATGCTGTCGTGGTACGGCAGCCGGGCCGTCGCCGGGGTGCGCTATCTGAAGACGCTCGCGGAAGGGTTCTGAAATGCAAACGCCCCGACGGATGCCGGGGCGTCTGGGTGTCGGGCCTTGAGGGCTCTGGCCCTAGAGGCGCTATCAGAACGAAGCGATAGCGATTCTGGCCAGGCTGCGCAACGACGGCTGAATCATTTCTTGCGGAAGCGGATCACGCCGTCATCGCCGCATTCCCGCACCAGCTCGCCGCGATGCCAGAGCGCGTGCAAGTGCGCCAGCGCTTCGCCCATCGCGAACGTCAGCTGGTGAATGTCGAACTGGCGCCGGAAGATCACGCCGACGATGTCGTGCGCATTGCACGGCTTTTCCGCGCAGGCGGCCAGTGTTTCGGCCAGGCGATCGACGTGGTGCTCCTGCAGTTGCCGGATGCGGATATGCAGGTTCTGGAACGGCCGGCCGTGCGACGGCAGGATCTTCACATCCTCGGGCAGGTCGGCGTACTTGCCGAGCGAATCCAGGTAGAGCTGCAGCGGATTGGCCTCGGGCTCCATGTCGAACACGCTCACGTTGGTCGAGATCCGCGGCAGCACCATGTCCCCGGAAATCAGCACATGGGTCGCCGGGTTGAACAACGCGACATGTTCCGGGGCGTGGCCGTAACCCGTGATGACGCGCCAGGCGGACGTGGCCGGATCGGTGCCGATCGAGACCGTGTCGCCATCCATCAGGCGACGGTATTGCGTGGGCAGGTCGGGCACCAGCGACGGGTAGTAGCTCTTGCGGGCGCGCAGCTTTTCCAGGTTGTCCGGATCCACGAGCCCATGGCGGGCAAAGTGGCTTGCGGCAAAATCTCCGCCCGCGTTCGAGCCGACGCCCGAGCCGCCGGCCATCACGCGCGCGGACATGTAGTCGCCCAGGCTCATCCACAGCCGCACGTTCCAGTGCTTGCACAGCCAGTGCGCCAGCCCCACGTGGTCCGGGTGGCAGTGGGTCACCAGCACGCGCAGTACCGGCAGGCCCTCCAGCTCGTTGGCGAAGATGGTTTCCCAGTGGGTCTTGATGGTGTCGTTGGTGATGCCGCAATCGATGATGGTCCAGCCGTCCCGGCCATCCAGATGGTCGCGCACGAGCCACAGGTTGATATGGTCCAGCGCGAAGGGCAGCGGCATGCGCAGCCAGTAGACGCCGGGTGCCACTTCCTGCCGGGTGCCGGGCTCCGGCATGGTGTCGCCAAACGGGTATTGAAGCTGGTGTTCGAGTGCGTTCATGGGGAATGTCTCGTCAATCTGGCGCATCGGGCTGCGCTCTTGTCAGGGTCATTGTCAGGCGCCGCAGTTGACGCTAACGTTAACGTCAATTCGCGCATCACGATTCTCAATCTTAGACGAAAAGTTGATCGCGCAACGAACGACCGTTCACTTTTCTGGGCGCACCATGCCGGCACAGCCATCTTCCGCCACTTACACGATCACCGACCTCGCGCGCGAGTTCGACGTCACCCCTCGCGCCATCCGGTTCTATGAGGATCAGGGCCTGCTGTCGCCGGACCGCGAAGGCCCGGGCGGCCGCAAGCGCGTCTATAACGGCCGCGAACGGACCCGCCTCAAACTGACACTACGGGGCAAGCGGTTAGGGCTCACTCTCAATGAAATCCGCGAAATTCTGGATCTCTACGAATCGCCCCGCGACACCGCGCCCCAGCTTGAGCGCTTCCTGCACTCGCTGGCCCAGCACCGCCGGACGCTGGAGCGGCAAATGGAGGACCTGCAGGCCCAACTAGCCGAGATCGATCAGCACGAGCGCCAGTGCAAGTCCCTGCTGGCGTCACACGCCCATGGCCACGCCAAGACCGGTACGGCCTGATTCGCCACTTTTTTGCCCGACACACCGGTTTCAATTGACGTTTACGTAAACGTCAATAGAATATCCGGACGACACCATACCCATACCGACAGGAGACCAACATGACCGAACTGCCAGGCCTGAGATTCGATCTGGGCGAGGACATCGAGATGCTGCGCGAATCCGTGCGCGGCTGGGCCCAGACGGAGCTGGCGCCCCGTGCGGCCGAGATCGACCGGACCGACCAGTTCCCCATGGACGCCTGGAAGAAGATGGGCGACCTCGGCGTGTTGGGGATCACGGTGGCCGAGGAATACGGCGGCGCCAACATGGGCTACCTGGCCCATATGATCGCCATGGAGGAGATCAGCCGCGCGTCGGCGTCGGTGGGGTTGTCCTACGGCGCTCACTCGAACCTGTGCGTGAACCAGATCCACCGCAACGGCTCGGCTGCCCAGAAGGCGAAGTACCTGCCCAAGCTGGTCTCGGGCGAATGGATCGGCGCGCTGGCGATGAGCGAGCCCAACGCCGGGTCGGATGTGGTCAGCATGAAGCTGCGGGCCGATCTCAAGGGCGACCGCTACGTGCTCAACGGCACCAAGATGTGGATCACCAACGGTCCGGACTGCGATGTGCTGGTGGTCTACGCCAAGACCGAGCCGGACCTGGGCGCGCGCGGCATGACCGCCTTCATCGTCGAAAAGGGCATGAAGGGCTTTTCGGTCGCGCAGAAGCTGGACAAGCTGGGCATGCGCGGTTCCCATACGGGCGAGCTGGTGTTCCAGGACGTCGAAGTGCCCATCGAGAACATCCTCGGCGCGGAGAACGGTGGCGCCAAGGTGCTCATGAGCGGGCTCGACTATGAGCGCGCCGTGCTGTCCGGCGGCCCGGTCGGCATCATGCAGGCCTGCATGGATGTCATCACGCCGTATATCCATGACCGCAAGCAGTTCGGCCAGAGCATCGGCGAATTCCAGCTGATCCAGGGCAAGGTGGCGGACATGTACACCACGCTGCAGGCCGCCCGCAGCTACCTCTATACGGTGGGGAAGAACCTCGACGCGCTGGGCTCCGGGCACGTGCGCCAGGTGCGCAAGGATTGCGCCGCCGTGATCCTGTACACCGCGGAAAAAGCGACCTGGATGGCCGGCGAATCCGTGCAGATCCTCGGTGGCAACGGCTACATCAACGATTACCCGACCGGTCGCCTGTGGCGCGATGCCAAGTTGTACGAGATCGGTGCCGGCACGTCGGAGATCCGCCGGATGCTGATCGGCCGCGAGCTTTTCTCCGAAACAATGTGATGCAAGCGCCGTTCGGTGGGGCGCGGAAGCGGCCACCGAACGCGCATACAATCTCCTGACCGCCATCCTCTGCCCGTCCGAGTCATGTCGCACTTCCCCAAGCTGCTCTCGTCGCAGATTGCCTACGATGTGGCGCGGACCATGCTGGACGGGTTCGACAAGCACTATCGCCTGTTCCGGGAAGTCAGCCATGCGGCCAAGCTCCGCTTCGAGGCGGGCGACTGGCATGGCCTGCAGCAACTGCAGCGCGACCGCATCGCGTTCTACAACGAGCGCGTGCGCGAAACCAGCCTGATCCTGCAAGAGGAATACGACGCCGAGCGCATCGAGGACGGCATCTGGCAGCAGATCAAGCTGCATTACATCGGACTGCTGACCAAGCATCATCAGCCGGAACTGGCCGAGACGTTCTTCAACTCGGTCTGCACGCGGCTGCTGCACCGTTCGTACTTCAACAACGATTTCATCTTCGTGCGGCCGGCGATCTCGACCGAGTACATCGAGAACGAGGAATCGCCGACCCGGCCGACGTTCCGGGCCTACTACCCGGGCAGCCGCGAAGGCATGGCCGCCTGCTTCGAGCGGGTCGTCCACAACTACCAGCTCGAGCGACCATTCGAGGACCTCACGCGCGACATCGGCTACGTGGTGCGCGCCGTGACCGAGCACTTCGGCGAGTTCCGGATCGCCCCAAATTTCCAGGTACACACGCTGTCGTCGCTGTTCTTCCGCAACAAGTCGGCATTCATCATCGGCCGCGTGCTCAATGGCGACCAGACCTATCCGCTGGCAATCCCGATCATCCACGGCCCGTCCGGCAAGCTGATGCTGGACACGGTGCTGCTGCGCCAGGAACAGCTGCTGATCCTGTTTTCGTTCGCGCACGCCTATTTCATGGTCGACATGGAGATCCCGTCGGCCTACGTGACTTTCCTGCGCGACCTCCTGCCCCGCAAATCGCGCGCGGAAATCTACACGTCCCTGGGTTTGCAGAAGCAGGGCAAGAACCTGTTCTACCGGGACTTCCTGCACCACCTGCAGCACTCGTCGGACAAGTTCATCAGCGCGCCCGGCATCAAGGGGCTGGTGATGCTGGTGTTCACGCTGCCGTCATACCCGTACGTGTTCAAGGTCATCCGGGACTTCTTTCCGGCGCCGAAGGAAACCACGCGCGAACTGGTACAGTCGAAGTACCAGCTCGTGAAGCAGCACGATCGCGTGGGCCGCATGGCCGATACGCTCGAATACTCGGACGTGGCCTTCCCGCTGGCGCGCTTTGACGAGGCGCTGGTGCGCGAGCTCCACCAGCACGCGCCGTCGATGATCGAATATCAGCGTGGCAAGGACGGTGGCGAGGAAATCGTCGTGCGCCACGTCTATATCGAGCGCCGCATGACGCCGCTGAACCTCTGGCTGCAGGAGGGCACCGACGAGCAGGTGGAGCACGGCATCATCGAATATGGCAACGCCGTGAAGGAGCTGATCGCCGCGAACATCTTCCCGGGCGACATGCTCTACAAGAACTTCGGCGTGACGCGCCATGGCCGCGTGGTGTTCTACGACTATGACGAGATCGAGTACCTGACCGACTGCAATATCCGCCGCGTGCCGGAACCCCGCAACGAGGAAGAGGAAATGTCCGGCGAGGTGTGGTACACCGTACATCCGCACGATATCTTTCCGGAGACCTATCGCACCTTCCTGCTGGGGGACCTCCGCGTGCGCGCCGCCTTCCTGCGGCATCACGAAGATTTCTTTGACGCCACCATGTGGCAGCACCACAAAGACCGGCTGCTGGCCGGACATGTCCATGACTTTTTTGCCTACGACAGTAAAGAGCGCTTCATCAATCGCTACGGCCCCGGCGCGGGCCAGCCTGCAACAGATCTCGCAAGGAGGGCAGCATGAGTGACGCCATCGCCCAGCTGTTCCGCAACAACCGCGAATGGGTGGACCGCGTCAACGCGGAAGACCCCACGTTCTTCACGCGCCTCGCCAACCAGCAGGCACCGGAATACCTGTGGATCGGCTGTTCCGATTCGCGCGTGCCCGCCAACCAGATCCTCGGCCTGGCACCGGGCGAGGTCTTCGTCCACCGCAACATCGCCAACGTGATCTCGCACAGCGACCTCAACGCGCTGTCCGTGCTGCAGTTCGCGGTGGATGTGCTCAAGGTGCGCCACATCACCGTGGTGGGCCACTACGGCTGCGGTGGCGTGAAGGTGGCACTCAAGCGCCAGCGCGTCGGCCTGGCCGACAACTGGCTGCGCCACGTGCAGGACGTGGCCGACAAGCACTCGGCCTATCTCGGCACGGTGCTGCGCGAGGACGACGCCCACACGCGCCTGTGCGAGCTGAACGTGATCGAGCAGGTCAACAACGTCTGCCAGACCACGGTGCTGCAGGACGCCTGGGACCGCGGCCAGGCCCTGACCGTGCATGGCTGGGTCTACGGCGTGTCCGACGGCCTGCTGCGCGACCTCGGCATGGCCGCCAGCAGCAACGATGAACTTCAGGCGCAACTGGCCGCCGCCTACCGCCAGTTCGGCGATCCGCCACAAGCATCGATCCGCTGATTCCGACATCCCGGGCCACCCCCCCGCCTTCAGGAGACCGACATGCAAGACCCGATCGTTATCGTATCCGCCGCCCGCACCCCGATGGGTGCGTTCCAGGGAGAACTCGCCAGCGTGACGGCTCCCCAGCTCGGTGCCGCCGCGATTCGCGCCGCCGTCGAGCGTGCGGGGCTGAAGCCCGAGCAGATTCAGGAAGTGGTGTTCGGCTGCGTGCTGCCAGCCGGCCAGGGCCAGGCCCCGGCCCGTCAGGCGGCCCTGGGCGCGGGCTTGCCGCTGGACGTGGCGTGTACCACCGTCAACAAGATGTGCGGGTCCGGCATGCGCGCCGCGATGACCGTCCACGACGGCCTGCTGGCGGGTTCGTTCGAGATCGCCGTGGCCGGCGGCATGGAGAGCATGACCAACGCGCCGTACCTGATTCCGAAGGGGCGCGGCGGCTATCGCATCGGCCACGGCATGATCTACGACCACATGATGCTGGATGGCCTGGAGGACGCGTACGACAAAGGCCGCGCGATGGGCACCTTCGGCGAGGACTGTGCCGCCAAGTACCAGTTCACGCGCGAGGCGCAGGATGCCTTTGCGATGGAATCGGTGCGCCGCGCGCAGCAGGCCACCGAGCGCGGCGACTTCCGCTGGGAGATCGCCCCGGTGACGGTGTCCGGCAAGGCCGGCGACACGGTGATCGACACCGACGAAGGCCCGCGCCGCATCAAGGTCGACAAGATTCCCTCGCTGAAGCCCGCCTTCGCCAAGGACGGCACCATCACGGCCGCCTCGTCGTCGTCGATCAATGACGGCGCGGCCGCGCTGGTGATGATGCGCGAATCCACCGCGAAGGCGCTGGGGCTGCAGCCGCTGGCCCGCATGCTTGGCCACACCTCGCACGCGCAGGCGCCGGGCTGGTTCACCACCGCGCCGGTGGAAGCCATCTCCAAGCTGTATCGCAAGCTCGACTGGAACAGCGACAGTGTCGACCTGTTCGAGATCAACGAAGCCTTTGCCGTGGTGCCGATGGCCGCGATGCACGACCTCAGGATTCCGCGCGAGAAGGTCAACATCCACGGCGGCGCCTGCGCGCTGGGCCATCCGATTGGCGCATCGGGCGCACGCATCATGACCACGCTGATCGGCGCGCTGCGCAAGACCGGTGGCAAGCGGGGCGTGGCCAGCCTGTGCATCGGCGGCGGCGAGGCCACCGCGGTCGGTATCGAACTGCTCTGATCCCTCCACCCACATCGAAGAACAGGAGTCTCTCCATGCCCACAGCCCTCGTCCTTGGCGCATCGCGCGGTCTGGGTCTCGAGTTTGTCCGCCAGTATCGTGCCGATGGCTGGCGCGTGATCGCTGCCGCGCGCAGCGATGAAGGCGTGGCGGAACTCAAGGCCCTCGGCGCGGAAGCCCACAAGCTGGACGTGACCGATGCCGCCGCCATGGCGGGACTGGGCTGGAAGCTGGACGGCGAATCGCTGGACGTGGCGATCTACAACGCCGGCGTGATCGGCCCGCGCACGGAAGGCGCGCAACCGGTCACGCGCGAGGACTTCGATGCCGTGATGCACACCAACGTGCTGGGCGCGATGATGGCGCTGCCGGTGATGCTGCCGTTCGTCGAGACCGGCAACCAGGGGCGCGGCGGCGTGCTTGCCGTGCTGTCGTCCCGCATGGGCAGCATCAGCGCGATGGACAGCAATCGCAGCTGGCTCTATCGCGTCAGCAAGGCGGCGGCCAATGCCGCGCTGAAATCGATCTCGCTCGATGCGCGTCATGCGACCTGCGTGGCGCTGCATCCCGGCTGGGTGCAGACCGACATGGGCGGCCCGAAGGCCGATATCACGGCGCGGCAGAGCGTGTCCGGCATGCGCCGCGTGCTGGCCGGCGTGACCCATCGCGATAACGGCAGCTTCCACAACTACGATGGCACCGCCATCCCCTGGTAAGACGACATGCTGCTGACCCCCGAACAGGAAATGATCCGCGACGCCGTCCGGCAGTTCGCGCAGGAAGTCATCGCGCCGCAGGCGGCGCAGTGGGACCGCGACAAGACGTTTCCCAAGGACGTCCACAAGGAACTCGCGGCGCTGGGCGCCTATGGCGTGGCCGTGCCGGAAGAACTCGGCGGTGCCGGGCTCGACTACCTGTCGCTGGCGCTGATCCTGGAAGAGATCGCGGCCGGCGATGGCGGCACCTCCACGGTCATCAGCGTGAACAACTGCCCGGTGTGCAGCATGCTGATGTCGTTTGCCGACGATGCGCAGAAGCAGCAGTGGCTGGTGCCGCTGGCGCGTGGCGAGATGCTCGGCGCGTTCTGCCTGACCGAGCCGCACGTGGGCTCGGATGCATCGGCGCTGCGCACCACGGCCCGGCGCGACGGCGACCACTACGTGCTGAACGGCGTGAAGCAGTTCATCACCAGCGGCAAGCATGCCGATGTGGCGATCGTCATGGCGGTCACCGACAAGGCCGCCGGCAAGCGCGGCATCAGCGCCTTCCTGGTGCCGACCGCCACGCCGGGGTACATCGTCGCGCGCCTGGAAGACAAGCTGGGCCAGCATTCGTCGGACACCGCGCAGATCGTGTTCGAGGACTGCCGCATCCCCGCCGCGAACCTGCTGGGCGAGGAGGGCGCCGGCTACAAGATGGCGCTGTCCGGCCTCGAGGGCGGCCGCATCGGCATTGCCTCGCAGAGCATCGGCATGGCGCGCGCCGCGTTCGAGGCCGCGCTGGCCTACGCCAAGGAGCGCGAGAGCTTCGGTCAGCCGCTGTTCCAGCATCAGGCCGTGCAGTTCCGCCTGGCCGACATGGCGACGCGCATCGATGTGGCCCGCCAGATGGTGTGGCACGCCGCCGCGCTCAAGGATGCCGGACGCCCCTGCCTGAAAGAGGCCGCGATGGCCAAGCTGTTCGCCAGCGAAATGGCCGAGGCCGTTTGCTCGGATGCCATCCAGGTGTTCGGCGGCTACGGCTACGTGAATGATTTCCCGGTCGAGCGGATCTATCGTGATGTGCGCGTCTGCCAGATCTACGAAGGCACCAGCGACATCCAGAAGATCCTGATCGCCCGCGCGCTCGGCTGACGCGCCGCGCACGGATTCGCCCCGCAAGAAGAAGACCCGAAGGACGCAGCACAGAAAGACGCAGCACCGTTAGCCCAGTCGTCACTGAATCCTGAACCGGAGCCCGCTCGCCATGACCGCACCGATCGATTTCTACTTCGATTTTTCCTCGCCCTACGGCTACTTCGCCAGCACCCGCATCGACGAGATCGCGCAGAAGCACGGCCGCTACGTGGTGTGGCATCCGATCCTGCTGGGGGTGGTGTTCAAGACCACGGGGTCTTCGCCGCTGCCGAGCATTCCGCTCAAGGGCGAATACTGCTGGCGCGACTTCGAGCGCACGGCGCAGTTCCACGACATCGACTACAAGCGGCCCACGCATTTCCCGCTGCCGACGCAGCATGCCGCGCGCGCGATGCTGTGGCTGCACAACCAGCACGGCGCGGACAAGGCCACGGCCTTCGCCAAGGCGGTCTATCGCGCGCTGTTCGTCGATGACATCAATATCGCCGAGCCCGCGGAGCTGGCCAGGCTGGCCGAGGCGCTCGGCATCGACCCGATCGCCATGAATGAAGGCGCCACGAGCTACCAGATCAAGGACCAGCTGAAGGCCGAGATCGACGTGGCGATGGCCAAGGGCGTCTTCGGGTCCCCGTTCGTCATCATCGACGGCGAACCGTTCTGGGGCTTCGATCGCTTCGACCAGGTCGAGCAACATCTGAAGAGCCGTCGGCAGACCGAACTGCGCGCCGTCGGCGGCAACGACATCACCAAGGAAAAGAAACCCGCATGACCGCAGCAAACCAGCCCGCACGCTTTGATTGTGTCATCTTCGACTGCGACGGCGTGCTCGTCGACAGCGAGCCCATCGTCCATCGCGTGCTGAACCGCGTGCTCAACGAACTGGGCATCGAGATCACGCTGGAGGAGTCCACGCGCTGGTTCCTCGGCAAGGCCGTGCGGGACGAGCTGGGCAACATCGAGGCGCGCCTCGGCAAGCCACTGTCGCGCAATTTCCTGTCCGAGTGGTTCGTGCGGCGCGATGCCGCGCTGATCGAGGAACTGGAAGCGGTGCCGCACATCCGCCCGACGATCGAGGCTATCAAGGCAAGCGGCCTGCCGGTTTGCGTGGCGTCTGGCGCGGACCGTATCAAGGTCAAGCTGCAACTCGGGCACACGGCGCTGATCGACCTGTTCACCGACGGCGATGCGCGCGAGCACATCTTCACCGCCACCGAGGTCGAGCACAGCAAGCCGGCGCCCGATGTGTACCTGCTGGCCGCCCGCACGATGGGCGTGGACCCGTCGCGCTGCGCGGTCGTCGAGGACAGCCCCACCGGCGTCACGGCGGGGGTCGCCGCGGGCATGACCGTGTTTGGCTACGCCGCGCGCACCAACGCGGACGAACTGCGTGCGGCCGGCGTCAAGACGGTCTTCACCGACATGCGCGACCTGCCGGAGCTGATCGGATGAGCGCGCGTCGCCCGCCGCGCGCCAGCGCCGAGCCCTGCCCGTGCGGCAACGCCGACTATGCGGCGTGCTGCGGCCGCTTCCATCGCGGCGAGGTGATGCCCCCCAACGCCGAGGCCCTGATGCGCTCGCGCTACAGCGCCTATGTGCTGAACAACCTCGACTGGTTGCGCCAGACCTGGCACGCCACCACCTGCCCGGGCGACCTGGCCGCCGATACGGGTACGCGCTGGCTCGGGCTGGCAGTCAAGGCGCATGCGCAGCAGGACGATACGCATGCCACGGTGGAGTTCGTCGCGCGCTACAAGGTGGGCGGCCGTGCATGGCGGCTGCATGAGCGCAGCCGTTTCGTGTTCGAGCCGCGCGAGGCTGGCACCACGCCGCGCTGGCTTTACGTCGATGGCGAGATGATGGAGAAATACTGACTCCGGCTCATGGAGGCGCTTGTCAGGATGAAGCGATAGCGGTTCTCGCCGGACGCGGCCGCAGGCAGTACAAGTGGTAAGGCAAGGGAGTGTGGCAACGCCGGCAACGACGCCCGAATCATGTGGATCGTGCCGCCTGCGGCGCTCCGGGATCAAGACAAAACAGGAAGAGACATGCCCACGCTGGAAACCAAACTGAACGCCCGCTCCGAAGCCTTCAAGGCGAACGCGGAGTCCATGCAGGCGCTGGTGGCCGATCTCAAGCAGAAGATCGCGAAGCTGGCCGAGGGCGGCGGCGAAGACGCGCGCGCCAAGCATCTGTCGCGCGGCAAGCTGCTGCCACGCGACCGCGTGCAACAACTGCTGGACCCGGGTACGCCGTTCCTGGAACTGTCCCAGCTGGCCGCGTACGACATGTACGACGATGCGGCCCCCGGCGCGGGCATCATCACCGGCATCGGCCGCGTGGCCGGCCAGGAATGCGTGATCGTCTGCAACGACGCCACGGTCAAGGGCGGCACGTACTACCCGCTGACCGTCAAGAAGCACGTGCGTGCACAGGAGATCGCCGAGCAGAACAATCTGCCCTGCATCTACCTGGTGGATTCCGGCGGTGCCAACCTGCCGAACCAGGATGACGTGTTTCCGGACCGCGACCACTTCGGCCGCATCTTCTACAACCAGGCCAACCTCTCCCGGCAGGGCATTCCGCAGATCGCCGTGGTGATGGGTTCGTGCACGGCGGGCGGCGCCTACGTGCCGGCCATGAGCGACGAGTCGATCATCGTCAAGAACCAGGGCACGATTTTCCTGGGCGGCCCGCCGCTGGTGAAGGCGGCCACCGGCGAGGAAGTCAGCGCCGAGGACCTGGGCGGTGCGGATGTGCACACGCGGCTCTCCGGCGTGGCCGACTACTTCGCGCAGAACGATCACCACGCGCTGTCGCTGGCACGCAATATCGTCCAGCACCTGAACCGCCGCAAGCCGGACCAGATCCGCCTGCACGAGCCCGTGGAGCCGCTGTATCCGCCCGAGGAACTCTATGGCGTGATTCCGACGGATACCCGCAAGCCGTACGACGTGCGCGAAGTCATCGCGCGGCTGGTCGATGGTTCCGATTTCGACGAATTCAAGGCGCGCTATGGCACCACGCTGGTCTGCGGCTTCGCGCGCATCTGGGGCTACCCGGTCGGCATCATCGCCAACAACGGCATCCTGTTCTCGGAGTCGGCGCTCAAGGGCGCCCACTTCATCGAACTGTGCTGCCAGCGCAAGATCCCGCTGGTGTTCCTGCAGAACATCACCGGCTTCATGGTCGGCCGCAAGTACGAGAACGAAGGCATCGCGCGCAACGGCGCCAAGATGGTGACGGCCGTGGCCACGGCGCAGGTGCCCAAGTTCACGGTCATCATCGGCGGGTCGTTCGGCGCCGGCAACTACGGCATGTGCGGCCGCGCGTATTCGCCGCGTTTCCTGTGGATGTGGCCGAACGCGCGGATCTCGGTGATGGGTGGTGAGCAGGCCGCCAGCGTGCTGGCCACGGTGCGCCGCGACGGCATCGAGGGTCGCGGTGGCCAGTGGAGCGCGGAGGAGGAGGAGGCGTTCAAGGCGCCGATCCGCGACCAGTACGAACACCAGGGGCACCCGTACTACGCCAGCGCACGGCTGTGGGATGACGGCGTCATCGATCCGGCGCAGACGCGCACCGTACTCGGCCTGGGCCTGTCGGCGAGCCTCAATGCGCCGATCGGCGACATGAAGTTCGGCGTGTTCCGCATGTAACGGCCGACGCACGCACCTGGTATCCATCGTCATCATGTCCCGACTTGCCTCCATCGTTTTCGGCATTGCCGCGCTGGTCTGCCTCGCGCAGCACGGCACGGCTGTCGCGCAGGCGCCGTTGCCGCCGCGCACGATCGAGCAGGTCGTGATGGTGCCGAAGGCCGGCGCGCTCTTCTCGGTGGATCTGGAGACGACGATCTTTCGTCCGGCCGGCGACGGGCGCTATCCGCTGGTCGTGATCAATCACGGCAAGGCGCCAGGCAAGCCGGCCTTCCAGGGCCGCGCGCGCTTTGCCGCGCAGACCGCGGAGTTCCTGCGGCGCGGCTACGTCGTGGCCCTGCCGATGCGCCAGGGCTTCTCGAAGTCCGGCGGCGCGTATATCGGCGGCGGCTGCAATGTGCGCGACAACGGCATGATGCAGGCGGAGGACGTGGTGGCCGCGCTCGATTACCTCGTGCGGCAACCGTACGTGGACCCCACGCGGATCATCGTGATCGGGCAGTCGCATGGCGGCCTGTCGACCATGGCGTTGTCCACGATCGGCTATCCGGGCGTGCGCGGCGTCGTGAACTTCGCCGGCGGCCTGCGCAACGACAACTGCGTGGGCTGGGAAGGCAATCTGGTCGACGCGTTCGGCGAATATGGCCGCGGCGCGCGCTATCCCTCGCTCTGGGTGTACGGCGACAACGACAGCTACTGGCCGTGGCCGTTGCCCGAGCGCATGTTCAACAACTACAAGGCCCATGCCACGGGCGCCGCCGCCGATGCGCGGTTCGTGGACGTGGGCGAGTTCGAGGGTGATTCGCATCGGCTGTTCAGCAGCCGAAACGGCATCGCGATCTGGCTGCCGGAGGTGGAAACATTCTTCCGCCAGCTCGGCCTGCCGTTCGATCGCACGCCGGACGCCGCCGATCCTGCCGGGCGCGGGTCGTCGACGGATCGCGCCTCCTGAGATACGCACGACAACATCCGTCATCGGAGAGAGACATGAATTTCACCACGCTCACGGTCACTGCCGCCCATCACGTCGCCACGATCACGCTGAACCGGCCCGACGTGCGTAACGCGTTCAACGAGACCGTCATCGCGGAACTGACCGGCGCCTTCCGCGCGCTGGGCGACACGCCCGAAGTACGCGCCATCGTGCTGGCCGGCAACGGCCCGGCGTTCTGCGCGGGCGCGGACCTGAACTGGATGAAGAAGATGGCCGGCTACTCGGACGACGAGAACCGCGCCGACGCGCTGACGCTGGCGCAGATGCTCCACACCATCTGGGTCTGCCCCAAGCCCGTGATCGCGCGGATTCATGGCGATACCTACGCCGGCGGGGTCGGGCTGGTGGCGGCGTGCGATATCGCCGTGGCTGCGGAGCCCGTCAGCTTCTGCCTGTCGGAGGCGCGCCTGGGCCTGCTGCCGGCCACCATCAGCCCCTATGTGATCCGTGCGATGGGCGAGCAGGCCGCGCGCCGCTACTTCATCACGGCCGAGCGCTTCGACGCCGCCGAGGCCCTGCGGATTGGCTTTGTCCATGAGGTGGTGCCCGTCTCGGGGCTCGACGCGCGCGTGGCCGAGATTGCCGCCGCGCTGGTGGCCAACAGCCCGAACGCCGTGCGCGAGAGCAAGCGGCTTGTGCAGGAAGTGGCGGGAAGGGCCATCGACAATGATCTGCTGGCCGATACCGCCAACCGCATCGCCGCCATCCGTTCGTCCAGCGAGGGGCGCGAAGGTGTGCGCGCGTTCCTCGAAAAGCGCACGCCGTCGTGGCGTCCCCAGTAATTTTTATCGACCGTTGACGGGCGTTGCTGGCGAGAAGCCGGTGGTGGAGCGGTTCATGCTGCACTGCACTAGCCAAGATCGCACAACATCCGCCAACGTGTCGCCAACGCGCTGACGGCGCCCGGTTTGCCAAGTCCACAGGGACCTTCCTACCATGAGCCTCCCCAATCCGTTCGCCCTGCAAGCGCACCCCGGCACAGCCGGGCGTGACGCCTGCGCGGACGGTCAACAAAGGAGGGTCCCCTTGGAACACCTTTCCCCATTACCGACAGGCGGCGACGCGTCCCTGGCGGCGCGCAGCCAGCGCGCCGTCTGGCACCCGTGCACGCGCCTGCGCCCCGACGCCGGCGCCAACGAGCCGCCGCTGGCGATCGCGCGCGGCGAGGGTCCGTGGCTGGTCGACACCGGCGGCAAACGGTACTTCGACGCCATCAGCTCATGGTGGGTCAACCTGTTTGGCCACGCCAACCCGGCCATCAACGCCGCGCTCACCGCACAACTGCAAACGCTGGAACACGTGATGCTGGCCGGCTGCACGCATGCGCCCGCCGTCGAGCTGGCCGAGCGGCTCTCCGCGCTGACCGGCGGCGCGCTCGGCAATACGTTCTACGCGTCCGATGGCGCGTCGGCGGTGGAGATCGCGCTCAAGATGAGCTTCCACTACTGGCGCAACACCGGCCTGCCGGCCAAGCGCGAGTTCGTGTGCCTGCGCCACGGCTATCACGGCGAGACCGTTGGCGCGCTGGCGGTGACCGACGTCGAGATCTTCCGCGATGCCTATGACGCGCTGACCCGGCGTGCGCACGTGGTGATGTCGCCGGATGCCCGCCAGGCCGCCCCCGGCGAATCCGCGGCCGGCGTGGCCGCGCGCGCGCTGGTCGAACTCGAGGCGCTGTTGCGCGAGCATGCCGGCCAGATCGCCGCGCTGATCGTCGAACCGCTGGTGCAGGGCGCGGCGGGCATGGCGATGTACGACCCGTTGTACCTCGAAGGCGCACGCGCGTTGTGCGACCGCTACCGCGTACACCTGATCGCCGACGAGATCGCCGTGGGCTGCGGCCGCACTGGCACGTTCTTCGCCTGGGAGCAGGCACGCGCGGGTGATCCCCTGCCCGCGCACGCGTGGCCCGATTTCCTGTGCCTCTCCAAAGGCATCAGCGGCGGCTACCTGCCGTTGTCGCTGGTGTTGTCGCGTCCGGAGATCCAGCGCGCGTTCGTTGCCGACGACATCGCGCGCAGCTTCCTGCATTCGCATTCGTACACCGGCAATCCGCTGGCCTGCCGCGCAGCGCTGGCCACGCTGGACCTGTTCGAATCGGAAGACGTGATCGCCCGCAACCGCGACCGCGCGCAATGGCTGGCCGACGCGATGGCCCCCCTGGCCGCCGATCCGCGCGTGACGCACGTGCGCCAGCGCGGCATGATCTGGGCCGCCGATATCGATGCGGACGCCGCCGGCGCGGACTTTGCCGCGCGCTTCCATCTGGCGGCGCGCGAGCGCGGCGTACTGGTGCGGCCGATCGGCACCACGCTGTATGTGATGCCGCCGTATGTGTTCGACGCTGCGCTGGCGCAGTGGCTGGGTGATCAGTTGCTGTCCACGCTGCACGCCGTGGCAGGCCCGCTTGGTGCATCGCCGCTTGGGGCATCCCCGCTCGGTGCATCCCCGATCCAGGAGGTGCGCCATGCTGCTTGAACACCTGACACGCGCCGCCGCGGAGCGCGAAGCCCAGTCGCTCACGCGCCGCCGCCGCATTGCGCATACGGCCTGCGCGCCGCACCAGTCGGTCGGCGGGATCGATGCCACCCCCACGCCGCTGCTGACGTTCTGCAGCAACGACTACCTGGGGCTGGCCAACCATCCGTCCATCGCCAACGCGCTCGCCGAGGGCGCCTATCGCTATGGCGCGGGCAGTGGCGCATCTCACCTGGTCAGCGGCCATTCGCTGGCCCACGCGCAACTCGAGCACGTGCTGGCACGCTGGATGGCGCCGTTCATCCCGCAGGCGCAGGCGCTGTACTTCTGCACGGGCTACATGGCCAACCTCGCGGTGCTGACGTCGCTGGGGACGGCTGGCGCCACGCTGTTCTGCGAAACGCTGAATCACGCCTCGCTGATCGATGGCGCACGGCTTGCGCGCGCCGACGTGCAACGCTACCCGCACGGCGACACCGGCGCGCTGGACGCCCTGCTGGCTGCCAGCCAGAGCCCGCTCAAGCTGATCGTCACCGACAGCGTATTCAGCATGGACGGCGACATGGCGCCGATGGCGGCGCTGCTGGCGCTGGCCGAACGCCACGACGCGTGGATCATCGTCGACGACGCGCATGGCTTCGGCGTGCTCGGCGAGAACGGTCGCGGCGTGCTGGAGCATCTGGGCCTCGCCTCGGAGCGTTTTGTCTATATCGGCACGCTGGGCAAGGCGGCCGGCGTGGCGGGGGCCTTCGTGGCCGCGCACGCGACGATCGTCGAGCACCTGGTCAACACCGCGCGTCCCTATATCTACACGACGGCCGCGCCACCGGCCGTGGCGCATGCGTTGCTGACCAGCCTCGGCATCATCGACGGCGAGGAAGGCCGCAGCCGTCGCGCGCACCTGGCCGAGCTGATTGCGCAACTGCGCGACGGGCTGGGCCGGCTGGCCGCGCAGGCGGGCTGGACCCTTGGCGACAGCGAAACCGCCATCCAGCCGCTGATCGTTGGCGACAACGCCGCCGCGCTGGCCTTGTCGGCGGCGCTCGAGGCCGACGGCATCCGCGTGGGCGCCATCCGCCCGCCTACCGTGCCAGCGGGCACCGCGCGACTGCGGATCACGCTGTCGGCATCGCATACGGCCGAGGATGTGCAGCGGCTGCTCGATGCGGTGGCGCGCGCCGTGCCGGGTGCCAGCGATATTGCTGGCATTTCCGACAGGGAGGCCGCATGAGCGCCATCGACAACATGCCGCCCCGCTTTGCCTGTTTTGTCACCGGCACCGACACGGGCGTCGGCAAGACGCACGCCACGGCCACGCTGCTGCATGCGCTGCATGACGCCGGCTACAGCACGGTGGGCATGAAGCCCGTGGCCAGTGGGGGCGAATGGCTCGACGAGCGCTGGCAGAACGACGACGTGGAGCAGCTACGCGCGGCGTGCTCGGTCATCGTGCCGCAGGAGGAGATGTGCCCGTTCCTGTTGCGCACGCCGGTGTCGCCGCACCTGGCCGCCGCCATGGAAGGTGTGCGCATCACGCGCGAGCCGATCCGCGCGGCGTTCGATGCGCTGCGGCAGCGCGCGCAGGCCGTGGTGGTGGAGGGCGTGGGCGGCTTCCAGGTCCCGCTCGACGTGGGCGCGGCCCGCTGGAATACGGCGGACCTGGCCGTGATGCTCGACCTGCCCGTCGTGATGGTGGTCGGCATCCGGCTCGGCTGCCTGAACCACGCCACGCTGACTGCCGACGCGGTCCGGGCGCGCGGGCTCAGGCTGGCTGGCTGGATCGCCAACCGCATGGACCCCGACATGCTGCTGCCGCAAGAGAACATCGCCACGTTGCACGACGCGCTGGATGTGCCCTGCCTGGGCGAACTGCCCTGGCAGGTGGCGCCCGCCGTCGCCGCCAGCCATCTCGACCTCGCACCGTTGCTGGCCAGTGTGCCGCCGCAACGCCAGGCCGTGACCTCCCATACCGACGCGGCCCCGAGCCGCGCCTGAACCGAATTCGCATTGATCATGACGCAAACCACCAACACCCAGACCGTCGCCACCATTTCCGCCGAAGCCCTGCGCCAGTCGGCCCGCAACCTGCAGGCCGCCGCGCCGCAACCGGACGCCGCGTGGCGCGTCGACGACGTGGCCGCGCTGTTCGCGCTGCCGTTCAACGACCTGCTGTTCCGCGCGCAGCAAGTGCATCGCGAGCACTTCGACGCCAACACGGTGCAACTCTCCACGCTGCTGTCGATCAAGACCGGCGGCTGCGAGGAAGATTGCGGCTACTGCCCGCAAAGCGCGCACCACGATGCCGGCGTGAAGGCCGAGAAGCTGATGGCGCTGGATGAAGTGCTCGATGCCGCGCGCGCGGCCAAGGCCAACGGCGCCACGCGCTTCTGCATGGGCGCCGCCTGGCGCAGCCCGAAAGACCGCCACCTGGAGCCCGTGATCGACATGGTGCGCGAGGTGAAGGCGATGGGCCTGGAAACCTGCGTGACGCTGGGCATGCTCAAGGCCGAGCAGGCGCTGCGCCTGAAGGACGCCGGGCTGGACTACTACAACCACAACCTCGATACCTCGCCGGAGTTCTACGGCAAGATCATCGGTACGCGCACGTATCAGGACCGGCTGGACACCATCGGCCATGTGCGCGAAGCGGGCATCAACGTCTGCTGCGGCGGCATCGTCGGCATGGGCGAGACGCGCGAGGCGCGCGCCGGCCTGATCGCGCAGCTGGCCAACCTGGACCCGTACCCCGAGTCGGTACCCATCAACAACCTGGTGCAGGTGGAAGGCACGCCGCTGGCGGGCACTGCCGCGCTGGACCCGTTCGAGTTCGTCCGCACGATTGCCGTGGCACGCATCACGATGCCGCGCGCGATGGTGCGCCTGTCCGCCGGCCGCGAGGCCATGGACGAAGCGTTGCAGGCGCTGTGCTTCATGGCAGGCGCCAATTCCATTTTCTATGGCGAAAAGCTGCTGACCACCGGCAACCCGCAGGCCGACCGCGATCGCGCCCTGCTGGCTCGCCTCGACATCCGCGCGGAAGGGTATGCCGGATGACGAGTCTGCCGTGAGGTAAGCAAGCTGGCCGCCCCCCGGATATAACAAGGAGGAGCCATGTTCAACAAGATCCTGATCGCCAACCGTGGCGAGATTGCCTGCCGTGTGGCGGCCACGTGCCGCCGGCTGGGGATTCGCACGGTGGCCGTCTACTCGGATGCGGACGCGGATGCCCGGCACGTGGCGTTCTGCGACGAGGCCGTGCATATCGGCGGCCCCGCCGCGCGCGACAGCTACCTGCGCGCGGACCACATCATCGAGATGGCGAGGGCAACCGGCGCCCAGGCAATTCACCCGGGCTACGGCTTCCTGTCCGAGAACGAGGCGTTCGCCGAAGCGTGCGCCGCCGCCGGGCTGGCCTTCATCGGGCCGCCGGCATCGGCCATCCACGCGATGGGCAGCAAGAGCGCGGCCAAGCAGTTGATGGAAAAGGCCGCGGTGCCGCTGGTGCCCGGCTATCACGGCGAGGATCAGGACCCCGCGCTGCTGCGCCGCGAGGCGGACCGCATCGGCTACCCGGTGCTGCTCAAGGCCAGCGCGGGCGGCGGCGGCAAGGGCATGCGCGTGGTGGAATCGGGCGACGGCTTCGAGGCCGCGCTGGCGTCCGTCAAGCGCGAGGCATCGGCCAGCTTCGGCGACGACAAGGTGCTCGTCGAGAAATACCTGACCCGTCCGCGCCACATCGAGATCCAGGTCTTTGCCGATACCCACGGCAACTGCGTCTACCTGTTCGAGCGCGACTGCTCGGTGCAGCGCCGTCACCAGAAGGTGCTGGAGGAAGCCCCCGCGCCGGGCATGACCGAGGATCGCCGCCGCGCGATGGGCGAGGCCGCGGTGGCCGCCGCCAAGGCGGTTGGCTACGTCGGCGCCGGCACGGTGGAGTTCATCGCCAACCAGGATGGTTCGTTCTACTTCATGGAGATGAACACCCGCCTGCAGGTGGAGCACCCCGTCACCGAGATGATCACGGGGCAGGACCTCGTGGAATGGCAACTGCGCGTGGCGGCGGGCGAGGCGCTGCCGCTGACGCAGGACCAGTTGCAGATCAGCGGCCACGCGCTGGAGGCGCGCATCTACGCCGAGAACCCCGACAAGCAATTCCTGCCGTCGACGGGCACGCTGCGCTTCCTGCGCACGCCGCCGGCGGTGCAGTTCATGCGCGGCGGCGACGCCCACGGCCCGGCTGGCGTGCGGATCGATGCCGGCGTGCGCGAAGGCGACACCATCAGTCCGTTCTATGACCCGATGATCGCCAAGCTGATCGTCTGGGGGCGCGACCGCGACGAGGCGCTGGCCCGCATGGCCCAGGCGCTGGCCAGCTATCACGTGGTGGGGCTGTCGACCAACGTTGCATTCCTGCAGCGGCTGGTGAAGTCCGAAGCGTTCCGGACGGCGGATCTCGACACCGGCCTGATCGAGCGCAACCAGGCCGTGTTGTTCCCGCCGCAGAAGTCGGTCGGCATCGAGTCCATCTCGCTGGCCGTCGCCGCGCTGGTCGAGCGCGACATCCGCACGCGCCATATCGACGCGGCGGACCGGAATTCGCCGTGGACCCACGCGGGCGCATGGCGCCTGAACGGCCGCGATACGCGCACGCTGCACTTCACGTGCGGCGGCAGCAAGCTCGAGGTCGTGCTGAAGGACGACACGCGCCGCAGCACGCTGATCTATGCCGACCAGGCGGCGCCGTTCGCGTACACCTTCAATGCCGACGATATCCGCGTGGACCTGGGCACACGCCGCACGCACGGCCAGGTCCATGTGGAGGGCGACACGTTCCACGTCTTCACCGCCGGGCGCCATACGGTGCTGGAGTGGCAGGACCCGCTGTCCCACGCCGGGGAATCCGAAGGCGAAGGCGGCAAGCTCACCGCGCCGATGCCCGGCAAGGTCATCGCCGTGATGGTCGAGCCGGGCAGCACCGTCACGCGCGGCACGCCGCTGCTGGTGATGGAAGCGATGAAGATGGAGCACACCATCAGCGCGCCGGCCGACGGCGTGGTGAGCGAGGTGCTCTACGGGGTGGGCGAGCAAGTGGCGGAAGGCGCGCAACTGCTGGCATTCGCGGTAGGCGACACCGCACCGGCCTGATCGCGCGGGAACCGGTGGGAGGTGGGGCGTCCGCCATGCGGAACACCGTCCCGCAATCCCACCGCTTCGCGCCGACCTCTGCCAAAATGCACTGTATCAACGTCCCCCGAAGAGAACTGGAGTCGAGATGAAGTTGCAGTTGTACGTGCCGGATGGCCGCTATGAGCCGTGGATCGAAGGGTTCGCCGAAGTGTTGCCCGAGGCGCAATGCCTCAAGTGGGAAGAGAGCCAGGGCCAGGCTGCCGACTACGCCGTGGTGTGGCGCCCGCCGCTGGAAATGCTGCGCGGCCGCAAGGACCTGAAAGCCGTCTTCAATCTCGGCGCCGGCGTGGATGGCATCCTGAAGCTGCGCGACAGCGATCCGGATGCGCTGCCGGCGGGCGTGCCCATCGTGCGACTCGATGACGCCGGCATGGCCGCGCAGATGGCGGAGTACGTCGCCGCCGCCGTGCTGCGTTATTTCCGCAAGCTCGACGCCTACGACACGCAGGAGAAGGCCGGCACGTGGAAATTCCTCAAGCCGCACCGTCGCGCCGACTTCACGATCGGCGTGATGGGCATCGGCGCATTGGGGACGCACATCGCCCGCACGTTGGCCGGCTTCGGCTTTCCGGTGCGCGGCTGGAGCCGCTCGCCGAAGACCGTGGAAGGCGTGCAGTCGTTCCACGGCGAGGAAGGCCAGGCGGCATTCCTCGGCGGTTTGCGCGTGCTCGTCAACGTGTTGCCGCTGACGCCGGATACCGAGGACCTCATCGACACCGGATTGCTGTATCGCCTGGCGCGCGGTGCCTACGTGGTCAACGTGGCACGCGGCCAGCATCTGGTGGAAGAAGACTTGCTGGCTGCAGTGCAGGAAGGACAGATCGCGGGCGCCACGCTCGACGTGTTCCGCAAGGAGCCGCTGCCGGCCGATCATCCGTTCTGGCAGGAGCCGCGCATCACCATTACGCCGCATATCTCGGCACTGACGCTGCGCGAAGACAGCATCGCCCAGATTGCCGGCAAGATTCACGCGCTGGCCGAAGGCAAGCCGATCGCCGGCATCGTGGATCTGGCGCGCGGGTATTGAATATTGGTTTGATAAAAATGGAGGCGTGGCCGGAGTGAAGGGACGCCGTGCCGGCCGGTGCGAGGCCGGCCGGAATGCTCCCGACGCAGCACCGCCCAAGGAGACAGTCATGAATCTGCCCCAGTACGTGAAGATCGTGGAAGTGGGTCCGCGCGATGGCCTCCAGAACGAAAAGGCGATGGTGCCCACCGACGTCAAGGTCGCGCTGGTCAACCAGCTGACCGACGCAGGTTTCGTCAACATCGAGGCCGCATCGTTCGTGTCGCCCAAGTGGGTGCCGCAGATGGCCGATGGCGCGGATGTGATGGCGCGCATCCAGCGCCGCCCCGGCACGCTGTACTCGGTGCTGACGCCCAATATGAAGGGCTTCGAGGGCGCCGTGGCGGCCGGGGCCGACGAGGTGGTGATCTTCAGCGCCGCCAGCGAGGCGTTCTCGCAGAAGAACATCAATTGCTCGATCGCCGAGTCGATCGCGCGCTTTGCGCCTGTCGCGGCCGCGGCCAAGGAGGCCGGCGTGCGCCTGCGCGGCAGCATCTCGTGCTCGCTCGGCTGCCCGTATCAGGGCGAGGTGCCGGTGAGCGCCGTGATCGATGTGGTGCGCCGCATGCGCGAACTCGGCTGCGACGAGATCGACATCGCCGACACGATTGGCGTGGGTACGCCGGGCAAGGTGCAGGACGTGATGCGCGCGGCGGTGGCGGAGTTTCCGATCGACCGGCTGTCGGGCCACTTCCACGATACCTACGGGCAGGCGCTGTCCAACATCCTGGCCAGCCTGGAGGTCGGCATCGGCATCTTCCACGCCTCCGTGGCGGGGCTGGGCGGCTGCCCGTACGCGAAGGGCGCGACCGGCAACGTGGCGACCGAGGACGTGCTGTACATGCTGCACGGCATGGGCTTGCATACCGGCATCGACCTTGAAGCCGTGGTGCGCACCGGCGACTACATCTCGCAGGCCATCGGCCGCCCGAACAACTCGCGCGTGGGACGCGCGTTGCTGACCAAGTGGGCCGCCGCCGGCGACGCGGCGGTCTGCGCGTGAAGTCGTCACGCGAGCATACATAAGGAGAACCCGACGATGAGCGAAACGACCGTGCTCCCCGATGCCGCGCAGCGCGTGGCGGACCTGCTGGCTGGTATCGGCCATGACCGCCCGGTGGTGATGCTGCCGGCCACCGGCAAGACCTCGGCGGAAGCGGCCGCCGGGCTGGGTTGCAGCGTGGCCGAGATCGCCAAGTCGATCATCTTCCGCCGCGTGGCGGATGACGTGCCGGTGCTGGTGATCGCCAGCGGCAGTAATCGCGTGGACGAGGCCAAGGTGGCCGCGCGCGTGGGCGCGCTGGGCAAGGCCGACGCGAAGTTCGTGCGCGAGAAGACTGGCTATGCGATTGGCGGCGTCTGCCCGATCGGCCACGCCGTGAAGCCGGTGATGCTGCTGGACCAGGACCTGTTCCGGTATGACAGCCTGTGGGCGGCCGCCGGCCATCCGCACGCGGTGTTCAACCTGACGCCGCAGCAACTGCAGGTGATGACTGGGGCCGAGGTGGCCGATGTTGCGCTGGGCGTGACGCAGGGAGCCGCGCAATGAGCCAGGCGGAGGGCGAGCCGATCGGCGCCGCGAACGCGCGGGGCCTGCGTCCCGGCCTGCGGTTCGAGTGGCAGTATGTGGTGCCGCCCAAGGCTACCGTGCCCAATCTCTATGACGACATCCCGGGCTGCGCGGACATGCCCGATGTGCTCGCCACGGGCTACATGGTCGGCATCATGGAATGCGCCTGCCTGCAGATGCTGCGCGAGCACATGGACTGGCCGCGCGAGCAATCGCTCGGCACGCTGGTCAACTTCACGCATCTGGCCGCCACGCCGCCCGGCATGACCGTCACGGTCAAGGGCGAACTGGTGGCCGTGGAAGGCCGCAAGGTGCGGTTTGCCCTGACGGCGTGGGACGGCGAAGACAAGATTTCGGAAGGCGTGCACGAGCGTCACCTGATCGACCCGGCGCGCTTCAACGACAAGATCGCGGCCAAGGTCGGCCGCATGAAAGGCTGACGTGATGGCTTGCATGACGCCCGCCACACCGGATGCACCGGATATGCCGGAGACACCCGAGGCGCCCGGCACCCCCGATACCCTCGACACCCCGGCCCGGCGCCGGCTGCATGCCGACCTGATCCGTGGCGCCGCCGCGGCCCAGCGGGCGGAGCCGGTGCCGTCGCCGTGCCGCAACGTATGCAAGATGGACGCGGCACGACTCTATTGCGAAGGGTGCCTGCGTACGATTCCCGAGATCGCCGGCTGGTCGAAGGCCGATGACGCGGAACGCCGGCGCATCTGGCAACTGCTGCCCGATCGCCTGGCGCCGCGCGGCGCGCAGGCTGTGCCCGGGAGCGTACCGGGGAGCGCCGCATGACCACGCCGGCGCAACTGCCCGCCACGATGCGTGTGTTCGAGCGTGGCTGGCTGTCGGCCAACAACGTGCTGTTCATCGACGACCAAACCGGCGAGGCCGCGCTCGTCGACAGCGGCTACGTGACGCATGCCGGGCAGACCGAGGCCTTGGTGGAATCGGCGCTCGATGGCCGGCCCCTGCATCGGCTGATCAATACCCATCTCCACTCGGATCACTGCGGCGGCAATGCGCAGCTGCAAGCGCGCTGGCACCCGCGCACGTGGATTCCCGCCGCCGACGCCGCTGCGGTATCGGCCTGGGACGAGGACGCACTCAGCTACAAGGCCACCGGCCAGCAGTGCCAGCGCTTCACCTTCGATGCCGTCCTGCACGACGGCGACCGCCTGCGCCTGGGGGGCATCGACTGGGAAGTGGTGGCCGCGCCGGGGCACGACGCGCATGCCGTGATGTTGTTCGCGCCGGGGCCGCGCATCCTGATCTCGGGCGATGCGCTGTGGGAGAACGGCTTTGGCGTGATCTTTCCCGAGCTCGATGGCGAGAGCGGGTTTGACGAACAGGCCGCCGTGCTCGACCGCATCGATACGCTCGATGCCCGCATCGTCATCCCCGGCCACGGCCGCGTGTTCGACGATGTGGCGGCGGCCGTGACGCGCGCACGCGGACGGCTTGCGCATCTGCGTGGCGACGCGTTGCGCAACGCCACGCATGCCGTGAAAGTGCTGGTGAAGTTCCGGATGCTGGAGGTGCAATCGGTGTCGCGCGACGCGTTGTTTGCGTGGATGTGCGACACGCCGCTGATGCAGCGGATTCACGCGCGCTTCATGCCCGCGCAAGCGCTGGACGGGATGTTCGACCAGACGCTGCGGGGACTGGCCGGCGTGGGCGCGCTGACGCTTGACGGCGACCTCGTCGTCAACCGGGATTGAGCGGAGCGGGAGACGCGGCCATGATGCAACCGCTGCGTGGCAAGGACTTCATGTTGCGGCCATTTCGCGCGGCCGACGTGGCGCAGTTCGTCGCGGCCGTACGCGAGTCCATGGCGACCGTGGGCGTATGGATGCCCTGGGCGCGGATCGACTACAACGCCTACGACGCACAGGAATGGTTCGCGCGCTGCGACGTCAACATGGCGGACGGCAGCGCGTTCGATATCGGCGTATTTGCCCCCGATGGACGCGAGCTCTACGGCGGCGTGGCGATCAACCAGATCCGGCGCGAGGACAATCTTGGCAATCTCGGCTACTGGATTCGTCAGGGCCGCCAGCGGCAGGGCCTGGCGACCGGCGCGGCGACGATGATGGCGTGCCACGGCTTCCACGGACTGGGGCTGACGCGGCTGGAGATCGTGGCGGCCGAGGCTAACCTGGCGAGCCGTGGTGTGGCGGAGCGGGTTGGCGCGCAGTTCGAATGCATCGCGCGAAACCGGCTGATCCTGCGCGGCAGGCCGATTGCGGCGGCCGTGTATTCGCTGGTGCCGGAGTCATTCGGCGGCATTTGATACGCAGCCTGCCGATGCCGGATGTCCTCTCCCGCATGGCGGGAGAGGACTGGGGCGCCCGGCATGGCGGTGCTGATCGCGCTGATCCGTCAGAACGTCGTGCGCATCCCGATCTTCACACTTCGACCCGGCAGCGGCGCGATGTCACGCAGGATCGACGTGGCGCTGCGGGCTTCCGTGTTGGTGAGATTGTCGCCACGCACATACAGCAGCGTCTGCGTGCCCGACAGCTTCAGCTTGTAGGTCAGCGCCACGCCGAGCAAGGTGTAGGCATCGCTTGCGGTGTCGCCCGCGGGCACGCGGCTCTGGCGCGCGTACCAGTCGAGATTGACGCGCGCGCCCCAGGGGCCGGCGGCGTACGCCAGCGCACCGCCCAGCCGCAGCGGCGACAGGCGCGGCAGCGGCTCGCCCGTGTTGCGGTTCTCGCCATGCACGTAGTCGGCCCGCGCCTCGAAGTCGAGCGTGTCGCTCGTCGTCAGCATTTTCTGCAGCAGGCGTGTCTTGCCTTCGGCCTCGAAGCCGTACAGCGTGGCCGGCACCCCCAGGTATTGCTGCTCGGGCAGCGCGCCGTCGCTGCCGGCGGCCACCACATTGCCTTCCGCGTCGCGGAAGTTGCCCGTGTTCAGCAGCGCCAGGTAGTTCTGGAAGCGGCTGTAGTAGCCGGAGAGGCTGCCACTATGCGGCCCTTGCTTGAAGCGCACGCCGAGGTCGATCGATGTTGCGCGTTCCTTGTTCGCGTTGGGGTCGCCCACCTCGAAAGCGCCGGTGGCCAGGTGAGGGCCGTTGGCGTACAGCTCATAGAAGGTTGGCGCGCGCTCGGTGTACGACAGGTTGGTCGTCACGGACCAGACCGGGTTCAGCTTGTACAGCAGGCCGGCCGACGCGCTGCCGGCGTTGAAGCTGCGGTCGGCATCGGTGAAGCGGTCGTTGCCATTGGCGCTGGCCTTGACGCTGCTGTGGTCGAGCCGTCCGCCCAGATTGAGCTTGAGGTCGCCCGATGCCGTCAGCGGCAGTTCCTCGAAGACGAACAGCGCGGCGTTGTCGGTGGTGGTGCTCGGCACGAACGCTTCCTCGCCGAGCGCCGAAAAATCGGTGTGGCCGAACTGCGTGCCGATCACGCCGGTCATGTTGCCGATCTTGCCGTGCGTGGCTTCCAGGCGCGCATCCCAGCCGTGATTCTTGAACGTGGTGCCGGTGACGCCGTCTTCGATTTCGCGGTGCTCGTAGTCGGTGTAGTTGAACTTGCCCTTCACCGATTCGATGACCCCGCCAGTGGTGCCGGCCAGGTTGCGCGCCTCACCCTCCAGCGCAAACCGGTCCTGGCGCATCTTGATGCGCGCGGCTTCCTCAGCCGGCGTGCCGTAGTCGTTGCGATAGGTCGAGTAGTTGGCGCCGACGAAGCCGTCCGCCCACGTGTAGGAGCCGCCCATCGAGCCGCCTTCCTGGTGGGCGTTGGTGTTCGGGATCTTGCCGTAGGCCTCGGTTTCGCCCTCGGGCAGCGGTTGCGTCGCGCGCAGGTTGCCGCTGCGGGCAAAGCCGGGGATGCGCAGGTCGCTGGTCTGGCGGACGAAGGCGTCGGCGTGCACCGCGAACTTGCCGTTGCCGGCCTCGATCAGGCCGCTGGCGTTGCGGCCCTTGTCGCCGCCGATGGTGCCGCTCACGTCCGTGGCGCCGGACACACCCGTGATGGGGTCCCTCGGAATCCGGTTGTCGATCACATTGACCACGCCGCCCAGCGCGCTGCCGCCGTACATCAGCGCCGCCGGTCCGCGGACGACTTCGATTTTTTCCGCCACGAGCGGGTCGATCGGCACCGCGTGGTCATAGGACAGCGTCGAGGCGTCCAGCGTGGAGCCACCGTTCTGCAGCACCTTGATGCGGTCGCCGTCCAGCCCGCGGATGGCCGGGCGGCTGGCGTTGGGGCCGAAGTAGCTGGACGCCACGCCGGGCAGGCTGTTCAGCGTTTCGCCGAGCGTGCTGGTCTGGCGCACGGCCAGCGCATCGCCGCCGAGGGTGGAGACCGGTGCGACCATGTCGTTGAGGTCGCTGCCCAGCGGATTGGCGGTGACGACGACTTCCTTGAGTGTCTGGGGTGCCGGGGCCTTGGCATCGGCTGGCGGCGTGGCGTCCTGGGCCACGGCGTGGGACGACAGGCTGGCGCTGACGATCAGGGCGGCGACGGCCGCCAGCGGGGTGCGGCGCACCGCCGGGGAGAGAGTGGGATTCGAGAACATGGCTCGCGATTCGAATTCGGAAGGCGAGCGCCCGGCTGATGGCGCGACGTGCCCCGGTACTCGGACCGGCGCATGGCGATATGGCGAATCATCAGGTGGGCGCTGCGCAAGACAGGCGGATGGGCGGCGTCAGGCCGCCATCCGCGCTCAGGCAATCAAACGAAGGCGGGCGAGGCAGGCGGGGCGCGCGTGTGGAAAGGGCGCGCGGCGGGAAGATCTGGCCAGCGCCAGGCCAGGCTGGCCGGCTTGACCGGTTTGCCGAAGGCAAGCAGCGGCAGGGTGAATGTGTCGACGTGACTGTCGGCGATGGTCGCGCCGTCGAACAGCACGCAGGAGTGCAGGCCGAGTTTCAGCGACAGCGGCTCGGCATGGTCTGCGTCGGTGGCATCGGACGCGATGGATGTGTCGGACGCATCCGACGCAGTGGACAATGCGGCGGCGGCCTGCGGCAGGTTCAGCAGCCCGCCGTGGACCACGCGGTGTGTCAGGCCGGCCTGTTGCGCGAGCAGCAGACACAGCACAAGCCACAACGCGGGCCAGATACCCAGGCCGCGCGAACGCCACCGGGCCAACTGGCCGGTCGGGCGAGCGTGGAGCGTACGCGACTCAGTGCCCATGTCCGCAATCGCACGGGTCGTCGCCGTGCTTATGGTCATGGTGGTCACGGCCATGCGCAGCGTCGTGATCGTGGTCGTGGTCGTGATCGTCGCCAAAGGCATCGCCCCAGTCCGGGAACGGATCGGGATAGGCGGCCCACGTCTCGGGACCGGCAGCCATTTCGGCATCGGTCAGCAGGCAGGCGTCCAGCAAGGCTTCCAGCGCGTGGGCGTTCAGCTTCTCGCCGATCAGCGCCAGTTCCTGCCGGCGGTCGCCGAACGGGGCGGGCAAGCCGTCTTCGATCATGTCGGCTTCGATGCCGGCGCGCGATGCCGCGTCGGCCGGCCATTCGTCGGCGTCGATGGCGGCCCACCAGGCACCGGCCGCGCCGGGACGGCATACCCCGCCGGCCTGGCTCCAGTCGCCGGCGATATCCATGCGGCTGGCCAGCCAGAAGATGCCCTTCGAGCGCAGCACGTCGCCGTGCTCGCGCATCCATTCGGTGTGAATCAGGTCGGCAAAGCGCTGCGGATGGAACGGGCGGCGCCGGCGATACAGCAGTGTGCCGAGTCCGGCCGCCGCAGGCACGGGTTCGCCCTGAAGCGCCGCCTGCCAGCCGGCCGCGTTGGGCGTGGCATCGATATCGAAGCGGCCGGTGTCCAGCACGCGGTCCGCCGGGACCTTGCCGTGGCTGGCCTCGACGATGTCGGCGCGCGGGTTCAGCGCATGCAGCACGGCATGCAGATGCCCCAGCTGGCCGGCGTCGACGAGGTCGATCTTGTTGACGACGATGACGTCGCAGACCTCGATCTGGTCGATCAGCACATCCACCACGGTGCGATCGTCGCCGCTATGCGCGCGAAGTCCCCGGTCCGACAGGTAGTCGGCGTCGTGATAGTCCTGCAGGAAGCGGCTGGCATCGACAACCGTGACCAGCGTGTCGAGATGGGCGACGCCAGCGGACGCGGCGCCCTGTTCGCCATGTTCGTCCTCGAACGCGAAACCCTCGGCGATGCCGAGCGGCTCGTCGGCCGGGCCGGCTTCGATGACCACGCAGTCGTGCTGGCCCGCTTGCGCGAGACGATCGACCTCCGCCAGCAAATCGCCCTCGCCGCCGAGCACGGCCACGCGCTTGCCGGGTTGGGCGAGCAGATGGTTCAGCACGGAGGTCTTGCCGGCGCCGGAGAATCCGGACAGCACAGTGACGGGCAGGCGATCGGCCATGGCGCGCGGTGAGTGGTGTAAGGGGTTATTGCAACAAAGTTGCGACTGTAGCAGAAAGCCGGCGGCGGCAACAGGTGATCGCGTCTCAAAGTGGCGCCGGCCGGTGTCTCCCAATGGTAGTGCCGTGGCCATGGCGCGACAACGACATTGGTTCGGCCATCGGCGAAGCGAGCGCGCCGGCACGCTGGCGTGCAGCGCACCCGGATCGCGCTGCACCAAAACAAAACGGCCCGGAATTCCGGGCCGTCTCGGTGCCGCCTGGGCGTGCGGGGAATCAGTCCCCGAACAGCTTCTGGCGCAGTTCGCGGCGCTGCTGGGCTTCCAGCGACAGCGTGGCGGTCGGGCGGGCCAGCAGGCGGGGCACGCCGATCGGCTCGCCGGTTTCCTCGCACCAGCCGTAGTCGCCGGATTCGATGCGCTGCAGCGACTGCTCGACCTTCTTCAGCAGCTTGCGCTCGCGGTCGCGCGTGCGCAGTTCCAGCGCGTGTTCTTCCTCGATCGTTGCGCGGTCGGCGGGATCGGGCACGATGACCGTTTCGCGCAGGTGTTCCGTGGTCTGATCGGCGTTCTTGAGAATTTCGTCGCGAAGCTGCTCAAGGCGATTCCTGAAGAAGGCAAGCTGCGCCTCGTTCATGTAATCCTTGTCGCTCATCTTCAGGATTTCAGCTTCAGTCAGAAGTTTGTTGCTGCTCATGGTTGCTGCTGATTCTCTTGTTGATGCGACCGGCGGCGTCTTCGTCCGCTCGGGTGCAGTGGCCGTCCGCTTGCGCGGCGCGGTCGTTTCACTCTGGCTGGCTGCAGTCTTGCTGCTTCGCGTGCCTCCCTTGGCCTCGCCCGCATCGGCGTGCGCCGTACTGCCGCGGGGAGCTGGCGCAGCCTTCACCGACTGCGCCTTGAGCGTCTCCGCCGCAGCGGTACCTGTCTTGCTGCGGCTTTCTTTCGTCTTTGTTGCGGCTGTCATGGGGACACCTCTCTCTACGCGTCGAAGAGTGACGGCGCTCTTGCCGAGGTACCCCAAGCGGAGGGCGGTCTCCGCACGAAGCACTGCGACCGCGCCTGCCGGCGGCCCGCCTCATGCTGACGACGACCGCCGCCCTGCAAATACGGACGGCGTCAGAAAAGGTGCGTCGCCCGCATCAAATCCGGCCTATTGTACTTGAACAAATTTTTCCGAGATATGGGAGAAAGCCGGACAACAGGCAGGAGTTTTCCCGGTACCCCTCTGGTAGGGAGGCGTGGGAGGTGTCCGGTGTCACCGCCCGACCCCGCAACAGGGGGCCGGAACGGTGCCCGCCGCACAAGCGGCGGAAGGGGCACTCAGGCCAGGCAGGCCGCCAAACCTTTCAGAATGGCGTCGCGCGGCAGGTCCACGCCGATAAAGACCATCTTGGTGCCCGGGGTTTCATCGTCCCATTTGGCGCCGACGTCGCTGCCCATCAGCTGGTGCACCCCCTGGAATACCACCTTGCGATCCACGCCTTCCATATAGAGCACGCCCTTGTAGCGCAGCAGCTTTTCGCCGTACACGGACAGGATGCCCGACAGGAACTCCTCGAGCTTGCCATAGTGGAACGGCTTGTCGCTGCGGAAGACAAACGACGCGATGCGGTCCGTATGGTGGTGATGGTGGTGGTGATCGTGCGCGTGGCCATGCCCGTGGTCATCGTCATGGTCGTGATCGTGGCCGCAGTGCTCGTCATGCACGTGGTCGTGATCATGATCGTGCTCGTCGGCGCGCAGGAAGTCGGGGTCGATCTCCAGTTTCTCGTTCAGGTTGAAGCCGCGAAGGTCGAAGATTGTCTCGATCGGGGCTTCGCCGAAGTGCGCCGTGTTGATCGGGGCGCGCGGGTTCATGTGCAGCAGGCGGTGGCGCAGGTCGGCCACGTCGCCGTCGCTGACCAGGTCGGCCTTGGTGATGAAGATGGCATCGGCGAAGCCCACCTGGCGTTGCGCCTCTTCCTGCTTGTCCAGCTGCAGGTGGGCGTGCTTGGCGTCCACCAGCGTGATCACGGCATCCAGCAGGTAGCGCGAGGCGATTTCCTCGTCCATGAAGAACGTCTGTGCCACCGGGCCCGGGTTGGCGACGCCGGTGGTTTCGATCACCACGCGGTCGAAGTCGAGCTTGCCCTCGTCGCGCTGCGTGATCAGATCGGACAACGCCTGCACCAGGTCGCCGCGGATCGTGCAGCAGATGCAGCCGTTGCTCATCTGCACGATCTGCTCGCGGCCGTCCTGCACCAGGATCTCGTTGTCGATGTTCTCTTCGCCGAACTCGTTCTCGATCACGGCGATCTTCATGCCGTGCTGCTCGGTGAGGATGCGCTTGAGCAGCGTCGTCTTGCCGCTGCCGAGGAAGCCAGTCAGGATCGTGACCGGGGTCAGTTTGGACATGTAGTTGTTCTCCGAGGAAAGCGTTTGCGCGTCCGTGCGCATCAGTGCGCTGCGTCGCCGCGAGGCTTGCCGCATTCGGCGCAGACGCCGTTGACCGTCAGTTCCACGTGCTCGACGGCAAAGCCGCTGGGCACCTTGGGCGTGACGGACGGCGCGGGCAGGCCGGCGGCTTCCAGGCAAAACGTGCGGTCGCAGCGGGTGCAATGGAAATGGCTGTGCTGGCGGTGGACTTCGGCGCGCGCGGCTTCGTGCTCGACCAGCGCGAAGCGGAACACGCGGTCGTTGCCGGCGCGCTTCTGCGCCAGGCCCTGGTCCACGAGCCAGTCCAGCACGCGATACACCGTGACGCGGTCCACCTCGCCGTCGGCCGGCAGGCGGTCGATCACGGCCTGGTGGGTCATCGCGTCCTCGGCGTCGATCAGGCAGGCGAGGATGGCCACGCGCGGCTGCGTCACCCGTGCGCCCAGCTGGCGCAGGCGTTCCTCGGCAGCGTCGAGCGTGGTGCCGGGCAGCGGGGCGCCGTTGGCGGGCGCCGGATGCGGAGTGGGACGAGTCATGCGGGCCATTTAACCATAGCCATCCGCTCGATGCAATTCAGTTGCGTAAGCAGGGTTTTGCCGGCAGCGGCAGGTGCCGATTGCGCCTATGATCGGCAGGGAGAGAATCAGTCGCCGGCCCAGGAATCGAGGAGACGATGTCATGCAGAACGACGCCAGCGCGTTGCTGTTTCCCAACTTCGAGTGGTTTCGCGTGCAGGTGGACGACGTGGAGATTGCCGGCGTGCGCGGCGGCTCCGGTCCGCCGCTGCTGCTGCTGCATGGATTTCCGCAGAGTCACCTGATCTGGCACAAGGTGGCCCCGGCGCTGGCGGACCGCTTCACGGTCATCGCCACCGACCTGCGGGGCTACGGCAGCAGTGCCGCGCCGCCGGGAAATCCGGGCCATGAGGCGTACAGCAAGCGGGCCATGGCGCACGACCAGGTGGAGGTGATGCGTCGGCTTGGCTTCAAGCGCTTTGCGCTGTGCGCGCACGACCGTGGTGCGCGCGTGGCACACCGGCTCTGCATGGATCATCCGGACAGCGTCGACCGCGCGATGTTCCTTGACATCGCCCCCACGCTGGCGATGTACGAAGCGACCAGCATGGCCTTTGCCGCCGCGTACTGGCACTGGTTCTTCCTGATCCAGCCCGCGCCGTTCCCGGAAACGCTGATCAACGCCGAGCCCGAGTTTTTCCTTGAGAAGTTGCTGGGCCTGCGGCATGCCGGGGCGAATCCCTTCGCGCCGGACGCCATGGCGGCCTACATCGCCGCGATGCGGGACCCCGCGCGCGTGCACGGGATGTGCGAGGACTATCGCGCCGCCGCCACCGTCGACCTGGAACACGACCGCGCGGACCGCGAAGCGGGGCGCAAGCTGGCGCTGCCCATGCGCGTGCTGTGGGGCGAGCACGGCGTGGTGGCGCGCTGCTTCGAGCCGCTGGCGCTGTGGCAGGCCGTCTCCGAGGATGTCTCGGGCGCCGCGCTGGCCTGCGGCCACTACGTTCCGGAAGAGGCCCCGGACGCGCTGCTGGAGGAGATGCTCGGTTTCTTCGGGTAGGCCGCATTCTCGCGGGTTACCCCCTATACCTCGTGCATGTTCGCGGTTGCTAACATCCACCTCCGGCTCCGCCTGTCGGCGGGGCCAGGCGCCGCACGGCACCCATACATCCTGCCGATGGTCATCGTGGCGATCCGATATGGATCGCACGACCGGAGCGCCCGCACGCGGCGCGCCTCCGGCGGCAGCTGCGGCGCAGGAACGGGGCATAGGGTATTCAGGAGAGACAGAGATGAAACGAGTTGCAATGAACATTGCGGCCGCGCTGGCTGTTGCAGGCGTGGGTGCTTTCACCGGGGCGCAGGCGCAGGAATATCCGGGCAACAAGCCGGTGCAGGCGGTAGTGCCGTTTGCCGCGGGTGGCCCGACCGACAAGGTGGCGCGTGAACTGACGATGGTCATGTCCAAGCATCTGGGCACGACGATCGTGATCGAGAACCTGGGCGGTGCCGGCGGCACCATCGGCGCCAAGAAAGTGGCGCAGGCCAAGGGCGATGGTTACACCATCCTGATCCACCACATCGGCATGTCCACGGCCCCGGCGCTGTACCGCAACCTGGGCTTCGATCCGCTGAAGGATTTCGAGATGGTCGGCGAGGTGGCCGACGTACCGATGGTGCTGGTGGGCAACAAGCAACTGCCGCCGGCCAACTTCAAGGACCTGGTGCCTTATATCAAGGCCAACGCCAGCAAGCTGTCGCTGGCCAACGCCGGGATCGGCTCGGCCTCGCACCTCTGCGGGCTGCTGTTCCAGAGCGCCATCCAGACCGAACTGACCACCGTGCCGTACAAGGGCACGGCGCCGGCGCTGACCGATATCCTCGGCGGCCAGGTGAACCTGATCTGCGATCAGACCACCAACATCGCCGGCCAGCTGAAGGCCAACGCGCTGAAGCCGTATGCCGCGATGCAGTCGCGCCGCGTGGAAGCGTTCAAGGACATCCCGACCGCCGCCGAGCAGGGCCTGCCGGGCGTGGAAGTGAAGATCTGGCACGCCATGTACGCGCCGAAGGGCACGCCGAAGCCGGTGATCGACAAGCTGTCGGCCGCGCTGCAGAAGGCGGTGGCCGATCCAACCTTCCGCGCCAAGATGGCTGAGCTGGGTGCGGAGGCCGTGCCGGCCCAGCGCGCCACGCCGGACTCGCTGCGCACGTTCCTGACCGCCGAAATCAACAAGTGGACGCCGGTGATCAAGAAGGCGGGTGTGTACGCCGACTGATGACCACCTGACCGGCCATTGCGCCGGCACCAGATGGACGAAAGGCCACGCAGCGATGCGTGGCCTTTTTGCATTGGCACGATGGGCGGCGCGCGTCTCCTATATTGGGGAGACACGCTGGCCGGCGGCGGGGAGGAAACCGGCCGGACTGGCCGTTGATTTCCCGGATGGAATCCCGCACTGAAACCCGCACTGAAACCCGCACGAAATCCGCTGCTGAAATGGCACTTGAAAGCGGGGCGGGTGGCGCCACCTACCGACCTGACACACACGACAGAAGGCACCATGGAACAGTATCACGGCACTACCATCGTCAGCGTTCGCCGCGGCAACCAGGTCGCGCTGGGCGGTGACGGCCAGGTCACTCTCGGCAACATCGTGATGAAGGGTACGGCCCGCAAGGTGCGGCGCATCTACAACGGCAAGGTGCTGGTCGGGTTTGCCGGCAGCACGGCCGATGCCTTCTCGCTGCTGGACCGCTTTGAAGCCAAGCTCGAGAAGTACCAGGGCAACCTGACCCGCGCCGCGGTGGACCTGGCCAAGGACTGGCGATCGGATCGCGCGCTGCGACGCCTGGAGGCGATGCTGATCACGGCCGACCGCGACACCACGCTGGTCATCACCGGCAACGGCGACGTGCTGGACCCCGAAGGCGGCATCGCGGCGATCGGGTCGGGCGGCGCCTACGCGCAGTCGGCGGCCAAGGCGCTGATCGAGAACACCGAGCTGGCGCCGAAGGACGTGGTCGAAAAGGCCCTGACCATCGCCGGCGAGCTCTGCATCTACACGAACACCAATTTCGTTATCGAGACGCTGGAATAAGCGTCGCATCGCGGGCCGCGCGCCAGCGTTGCGCGGCCGCTCCCGATTTCGACCGGACCCATCGGTCCGGCGCACTGAACGGATACCATGTCGCAAACCATGACCCCGTCGGAAATCGTTTCCGAACTCGACAAGCACATCATCGGCCAGAACAAGGCCAAGAAGGCCGTGGCCGTGGCGCTGCGCAACCGCTGGCGTCGCCAGCAGGTGGCCGACCCCCTGCGCCAGGAAATCACGCCCAAGAACATCCTGATGATCGGACCGACCGGCGTCGGCAAGACGGAGATCGCCCGCCGGCTGGCCAAGCTGGCCGACGCGCCGTTCATCAAGATCGAGGCCACCAAGTTCACGGAAGTGGGCTACGTGGGCCGCGACGTCGACACGATCGTGCGCGACCTGGCTGAGATGGCCATCAAGCAGACGCGCGAATCCGAAATGAAGAAGGTGCGCACCAAGGCCGAGGAAGCCGCCGAGGACCGCCTGCTGGATGTGCTGCTGCCGCCGCCGCGCGACATCGGCTTTGCGCAGACCGAGGACAAGGATTCCAACACGCGCCAGGTCTTCCGCAAGAAGCTGCGCGAAGGCCAGCTCGACGACAAGGACATCGAGCTCGAAGTGGCCGCCGGCCTGCCGAGCATGGACATCATGGGTCCGCCGGGCATGGAAGACATGACCGAGCAGATCCGCACGATGTTCGCCGGCCTGGGCCAGGGCAAGAAGCATCGCCGCAAGCTGAAGGTGAAGGAAGCCTTCAAGCTGCTGATCGACGAAGAGGCGGCCAAGCTCGTCAATGAAGAGGAGCTCAAGCACAAGGCCATCGCCAACGTGGAGCAGAACGGCATCGTGTTCCTGGACGAGATCGACAAGATCGCCAGCCGCAGCGAGATCGGCGGTGGCGAGGTGTCGCGCCAGGGTGTGCAGCGCGACCTGCTGCCGCTGGTGGAAGGCACGACGGTGAGCACCAAGTACGGCATGATCCGGACCGACCACATCCTGTTCATCGCGTCGGGCGCGTTCCATCTTTCCAAGCCGAGCGACCTGATTCCCGAACTGCAGGGCCGCTTCCCGATTCGCGTCGAGCTGGAATCGCTGTCCGTGCAGGACTTCGAGGCCATCCTCACGCAGACCGATGCGAGCCTGACCAAGCAATACCAGGCGCTGCTGAAGACGGAAGAGGTAGAGCTGCTGTTCGCGCCGGATGGTATCCGCCGGCTGGCGGAGATCGCGTTCTCGGTGAACGAGAAGGTTGAGAACATCGGCGCGCGCCGCCTGTACACGGTGATGGAACGTCTGCTGGAAGACCTGTCGTTCCACGCGACGAAGTCGTCGGGCGAGACGGTGACGATCGATGCCAAGTATGTCGACGAGCGGTTGGGCGATCTGGCCGGCAATGAGGATTTGTCGCGCTACGTTCTCTAACTCGCTGACGCGCGCGATCACGCGCAAAGAAAAAGAGCCGGACATCTGTCCGGCTCTTTTTTTGTCTTGCGTTCAGTGCCTCGGTGCCTCAGTGCCTCAGTGCACGTGGCCGGCGTGGCCGCCCTGTGTGCCTTCGGGCGCGATCACGTCGAGCGCCGGTGCGGGCGACTTCAGTTCACGCGGGTTTTGCCCGGCGGCAGGCACCTGCGTCCACTCGCTCTTGCCGTTCTCGCATTCCTGCAGCACCGGGAAATACAGCTTGCCGCCTTGCTCCGGCAGCTTCATCAGCATCCGGAATTCATCGAAGTGCGCGTCGGCCAGCGTGCCGCCGAACCAGCGCAGCGTGCGGACGTCTTCCTCCACGGTCTTGCCGTGCGACGCGTACGGCTTGGCCAGCTTCTCGCGGCGAACCTCGACCTGCCAGCCCGCCTTCGGCTGCGGATGGGCGCCCTGCACGCCGTCCGGGATGGTGACCGTGATGGCGCGCGTCGCGCTGCCGTTGCAGCCGTGGCCCACCAGCAGCACGCCCTTGAAGTAGCTGCCGGCCGCCGCCTGCTTCTGTTCGAACACGATATGCGCCGATGCGTTGGGCGACCACGCCGCCGCCGCCAGGCAGGCAACACCGGCGAAGGTGGCGAACAGGGGAGCGAGAGCAGGGCGCAGGCGCAAGGTCATGATGGATCGGGATTCGGAAGTCGGTAAGGAAATTGAAATCGCGCGCCAGTCTAGCGTCAATCCGCCGCATGGCTGTGCGACCTGGTGCCGCAGCGCGGATATCCGGTCACATCGAGGCACGCGACGCAGCGCGGTTATCCGTGCGTATCGGCTTGGCTCTCACCGGTAAGGTTGGTAAGCATTGGTAAGCACACTGGCGCGGCACCCGGGGCGAATGAGACCCTTGCGCACCTTGTCGGTCTACTGGGACCGGGGCGGGAGCCACCGCATCCACCTCAAATACCTGCCGGGAGTCAGCCATGTCGCGCAATACCTCGCGTACCCCCTTTTTCAAACGCAACCAGGTGCGAAAGCGCCGGGTGGCGATAGCCACGGCGAGTGTCGTGGCCGGGATCACCGCCGCCACCGTGTTCCTGTGTCTGCGGCCCGCGGTAGCGCCTGCCGTCGCGGCGTCGCTGCCGATCACAACGTCGGCGAAGGCCGATCAGCCGGAGCGCCAGGCCGCGCACGACGGCGCGGCCGCCGTGGCCGCCGTGGCGATGGCATCGGGCGCAATGGTCACGCTGGTCGACCGTCACGCCAGCGATGCCGTGCGCATGGCCGATGCTTCGGACAATGCGTCCGTGGACGACCTCGGCTGGGACTACGTGCAACTGCGCCTGTAAGCGACGGCGCCTGCAAGCGAGGGTCCTAGCGCGACACCGGCCGCTTGCCCAGCTTGCGCTGCAATGTGCGCCGATGCATGTTGAGCGCCCGCGCCGTGGCCGAGATATTGCCACCGTGCTCCGTGAGCACGCGCTGGATGTGCTCCCACTCGAGCCGTGCCACGGATAGCGGCACCGGTTCCTCGAGCGCGGCTTCCGCCGCATCTTCTGAAATCCCCGCCATCAGCGCCGTCAGGATCGAATCGACATTGGCCGGCTTGGCCAGGTATTCGTCCGCCCCCTGCTTGACCGCGGCCACGGCCGTGGCGATGCTCGCATAGCCTGTCAGCACGAGGATGCGCGCGTCCGGCAACGCGGCGCGCAGCGGTGCCACCAGATGCAGGCCCGATTCGGCCGGCGCGGTGCCGCCCGATTCCGCCGGGGGCCCCAGATGGAGATCGAGCGTGACATACGCAAACGACGTACGCGCCGCCAGCGCGAGCGCCGTACTGCCGTTGTGCGCCACCTGCACCGCATAGCCGCGCCGCGTCAGCGCACGGGCCAGCGTGCCGGAGAACACCTCGTCGTCATCGATCACAAGGAAGGGGGTGGCGTCGGTAGGCGCGGAGGCGTCGGTCATCACGGTTGGAAGTCGGGTTGAGGCGCGAGCGCGCGATCGGCTGCGCGAGTCGCGCCCGGTAGTGGCAGCCGCAGTTCGGCCACGGTGCCACCGTCGGGGTGATCATGCCAGGCGAGGTTGCCGCCGAGTTGGCGTGCCGCGCTTTGCGCGAGATAGAGTCCGATGCCCTGGCCGCCATGCGCGCTGACCACGGGCGCTTCACCCAGTCGTGCGCGCAGCGCGGGCGGGATGCCGCCGCCATGATCGGTCACGCGGCAGCACAGCGACGCGCCTTCGAGCGCGATGTCCAGCCGCAGCGGCGGCCCTTGGCGCGTCGCCTGCCCCGCCGATCGCTGGCTGCGCGCGGCGTTATCGAGCAGGATGGTGAGGATCTGGCTCACGCGGGCGGTATCGGTGGGTTGCGTTGCCGCTTCCGGCGTGACGCACGATTGCAGGCTGGCCTGCGGGTGGCGCAGTTGCCAGCGTTCGACGAACGGCGCGAGCCACGCCTCGACAGGCTGCGGCGCCAGCGTCTCGTGATCCTCGCGCAGCCGCGCCAGGATCGACCGGCAGAGCTCCAGTTGCTGTTCCATCGTGCGCAGGTCCGACAGGTAGTCCGCCACCGGCGTGGTGCCGCGCCGGCCATCGGCGGCATCGGCGCGCAGCTCGCCGGCAATGACGGCCAGCGTGGCCAGCGGCGTGCCGATCTCGTGGGCCACGGCCGCAGCCTGGTCGTTCAGCGCTTCCACACGCGCTTCGCGCAGCAGCTGCTCGCGCGCCTGGTTGAGCTGCGCGTCGCGCTGGCGCAGCACGCCGGACAGGCGCGCGACGAAGAACGCGATCATCACCGCGCTGGCCATGAAGTTGAGCCACATCCCGGCCAGGTGGTAGTTCACCGCGTTGTCCGGGTTGTGCAGGTTCAGCGGGACATATTCGAGCAACAGCAGCGAGTAGCAGGCCAGCGCGTACAGCGCGAGCACGGAGACCAGCCGCCACGGCAGGATGGCGGCGGCAATCGCCAGCCCCGGCAGGTAGAACGACACAAACGGGTTGGTGGCGCCCCCGGTGTAGAACAGGATCGCGGACAGGGCGGTCAGGTCCACCATCATCTGGCCCATCAGCTCGGCGTCCGTGGGCACGGTATTGCGTGTGGCGTGCCACCGCAACCGCGCCACCGTGAGCAGATTGAACATCGTCTGCAACACGAACAGGAACAGTAGCGGCTTGTAGGGCAGGATGATGCCGGCGATGGATTCGCACGACACCAGCAACGTCGCCTGCCCGGCCAGCAGCGCCCAGCGCAGCCAGCACAGGCGGCGCAGGCTGACCAGGCTGTGGCGCTGAGGCGCCGTGCCGGGAAAGCTGGCGGGGGCGGAGTGGTGGACAGTGGACATGGCGACGGTGGCTTCCATGCCGCGAGTGTAGCAATGCCGCCGCACCGACCCCACGCGTGCGACACCGTGCCGCATTCTGGCGCGCGGCGGGCGCTGCCAGACTACGCGGTTGCGCCGTCCCGGGCCTCGCCCTGGCCGGCATGGTCTAATGACCGCACTTTTCTAGCAGACTCGTGGAGACCTCCAAGATGCAAGCCAACTTCCGCGCGGCCCGCGCCGCCACGATCGTCACCCTGGCCCTGGGCGGCCTGCTGGGCAGCGCGCATGCCATGGCGCAGGTGGACGTCAGCAACGCCTGGGTACGTGGCACCGTGCCGGCGCAGACCGCCTCCGGCGCGTTCATGACCCTTCATGCGCACGACACGGCAAAGCTGGTCGGCGTGTCCTCGCCGGTGGCCACGGCCGAACTGCATGAGATGAAGATGGAAAACAACGTGATGCGGATGCGTCAGGTTCCGTCGCTGGACCTGCCGAAGATGCAGAACGTGGAACTCAAGCCGGGCGGCTACCACGTGATGCTGATGGGCCTGAAGTCCCAGCTCAAGGCCGGGGACACGGTGCCCATCACGTTGAAGATCGAGCAGAACGGCAAGGTGATCGAGCAGCAGGTCAAGGCCGAGGTCCGCGACCTGACCGCCGCCGCGCCGGCGGCTGCATCCGGCGCTCACGGCGATCACAAGCACTGATCACCAGATCACGGCGCGCGGCGACAGCGCGCGCACGGTCAGCCGCGCAGGCTGATGGCCTCCTCGGTCTCCGGCGCGGCGGCGGCCTGCAGCATCCGCTCGCGCAGCCAGGTGTGGCCGGGATCGGCCTCGGCCCGCTCGGGCCAGATCATGCTGTAGGTGAAGCCGGGAATCGCGAACGGCGCCTCGAATATCGCCAGGCGCGGATCGGCCAGCGCCTGCAGGCTGCGCCGCGCGGCGGTCAGCACCATGTTCGTCCCCACGATCAGCCCGGGCGCCACGCTCCAGTGCGGGACCGTGCAGGCAATCTTGCGCCGGCCGCCCAGGCGGGCCACGGTGGCGTCCACCACCTCGCCGCGCTCGCTGGCCGCCGTCACCAGCACGTGGGACCGCGCCAGGTAGGCCACATGGTCAAGCCGGCCGGTGTCGCGTACCGTCGCGGCGTCCACGGCACAGGCAAAGTCATCGTCGAACAGGATGTCCGTGCGCACGCCATCGGGCTGGTAGCTGAAGGCACCGAGCGCGATGTCGATTTCCCCGTCCGCCACCTGCGCGGTCATGGTCTCGCGGCTGGCCTGCGTGACCACCAGGTCGATATTGGGCGCGGCCTTGCGAACGGCGCGCAGCAGCCGCGGCAGCACCACCAGCGTGCCGTAGTCCGACATCGCCAGCTTGAACGTGCGTCGCGCGGTGGACGGCTGGAAGCCCGTGGGGCCCAGCAGGATGCGCACCTGCGCCAGCGCCTCCGCCAGCGGGCTGGCCAGTTCGTGGGCGCGTGGCGTCAGCACCAGGCCACCCTGGCCGCGCACCAGCACGGGATCGTCGAGGAGTTGTCGCAGCCGTGCCAGCGAATGGCTGACGGCTGGCTGGCTCAGCTGCAGCCGCAGTGCGGCGCGCGAGATGTGGCGTTCGGCCAGCAGTGCTTCCAGCACCACCAGCAAATTGAGGTCGATTCCGCGTAGATCATTCATGTGACGAATGTTAAACCGGATGACTTCGGTTTTGTCATTCGTCGTGCGGAATTTTTCAGGAGGCGCCCGCGTCCTGCCGCTGTTTCAGGCAGTTCGGGCAGAGACAGTGTTGCCCCGCCACGATCTGGCGGGCGGGCAACAAGGGCTGGCTGGCGCACCAGCATTCCGGCAGCCCCGCCACATAACCGCACACGAACGAGGCGCCGCAGCGGCTGCAATGTTCGACGGGGCGAAGCTGGCCCGTCTGGATCGTCGACGGATCGGTCATGGCTGGTCGGGGCCGCCCTCGTCCTGCCCCAGCCGGCGCATCGCCTCGCGCATTGTCCGCATCTGACCGCTGAAATTGGTGCAGGCCTCGCAGATGGCCAGATGGCTGCGCACGCGCAATCGCTCGATCCACGACAGCGGACGGTCCATGCCCTTCATGGTCAGGTGATGTACCTCTTCGCAGTTCGGCATGAAGCGGCGGGAAGGACGGGGCTCGGACATGGGCTGTGGGCAGGTGCGTTTTGGTGTTGGGGCGGGTTGGCTCGGGTCGATGCTGTCGGGCCTGTGCCTTTCGGCGGAATTTCGGCGGCGTTTCAGTGGCGTTTCAGCGGGCCACGGGCTTTGTGGCGTCACCGCCACGCTGCCCGAACCAGTTCACCTCCAGGCATTCGCGCAGTCGCATGCGGGCGCGGTACAGCATGACCCAGGCATTGGTCGCGCTGATCTGCAGATCCTGACAGATTTCTTCCGTCTCCAGTTCCAGCCATTCCCGCATCATGAAAATCCGGCCGGCCTTGGGTGGCAAGCGGTCGACGCAAACCTGCAGGATCTCGAAGAATTCACGTCGCTCGAATGTGCTGTGCGGATCGCCCCAGTCGGATGGCGGGTGCTGGTAGTGGCCGTTGCGCGCAAACAGCGCGTCGAAGGCATCCTGCTCGGACTGCGACTCGCCGTCGTCGTCGGCGGTGAGCGTCAGCCGCACCTCGCGCTTGCCGCTGCGCAGGATATCGATGATCTTGTGCTTGAGAATGCCGACCAGATAGGTGCGTAGCGTCGACTGGCCTGCAAAGCGCTCCGGATGCTCCAGCGCGGCCAGCAGCGTCTCGGAAACCGTGTCCTCGGCCAGCGCCTCGTCGCGCAGCTGCAGGTGGGCAAAACGCAGCAGGTAGGGCCGCACGGTCTGGAGTTCAGCGGGATCGAGGCTCATGTCGTGAGGCCCTTCGGGTCTTGTGGTCCGGGGCGGGCTTTGCGAACGATCGTTGTGCCGCGCAAACTGCCACTTACTGCGGCAATCACTGTGGCGCGATATGGACACACGTACGGCGCGATCGGAGTCCAGATGACATCGCCAGCCCGCTTCCCTCGCGCGCCCTGCGGTTTCTTGTAAAATCGGCGCCTGCCGTGGCCGGTTGGCGCACATTCGGGAGATCCCCCCAGGGCGCCTTTGCTCCCGACGGTTCCCGGCGCAACACCGGCCTCGCCCGTCAACGCCTGCCAGGCGGACGGATTCGCCATGATACCTGTTGAATCACACGGATGTCCCTAGCCATGAACGCCGACACCCCCGGGCCTGCCACCACCTCGGTAGCGGCCATCGCCCCCGCCCTCAAGGCCGAGATCCTCGCCGAAGCGCTTCCCTATATCCGCAAGTTCCACGGCAAGACCATCGTGGTCAAGTACGGCGGCAATGCGATGACGGAAGAAAAGCTCAAGCACGGCTTTGCGCGCGACGTGATCCTGCTGAAGCTGGTCGGCATGAACCCGGTGGTCGTGCACGGTGGCGGCCCGCAGATCGATGAAGCCCTGAAGAAGGTCGGCAAGGTCGGCACGTTCATCCAGGGCATGCGCGTCACGGACGAAGAGACCATGGAAGTGGTCGAGTGGGTGCTCGGCGGCGAAGTCCAGCAGGACATCGTCATGCTGATCAACCAGTACGGCGGCCAGGCCGTGGGCCTGACCGGCAAGGATGGCGGCCTGATCCGCGCCAAGCGCCTGCAGATGCCCGACCGCGAAAACCCGGGCGCCTTCATCGACATCGGCTATGTGGGCGACATCGAGGCGATCAACCCGGCCGTCGTCAAGGCGCTGCAGGACGATGCCTTCATCCCGGTGATCTCGCCGATCGGTTTCTCGGACGATGGCCAGGCCTACAACATCAACGCGGACGTGGTCGCCGGCAAGATGGCCGAGATCCTGAAGGCCGAGAAGCTGGTCATGATGACCAACATCCCGGGCGTGATGGACAAGAAGGGCAACCTGCTGACCGACCTGTCCGCCCGCGAGATCGAGGAACTGTTTGCCGACGGCACCATTTCCGGCGGCATGCTGCCGAAGATCTCGTCGGCACTGGACGCCGCCAAGAGCGGCGTCAACTCGGTCCACATCGTCGACGGCCGCATCGAGCATTCGTTGCTGCTGGAAATCCTGACCGAGCAGGCCTTCGGCACGATGATCCGCTCGCACTGAGCGGACTAGCGCGGGGCGGCGCCGGATGCTTCGGCCCGCCGCTCCGCCGGTCACTTCCCCCATTGAATTCCCCAGCAGCCGGCGTGTTTCTCCGACAACCTACCTCGCGCCGCGGTCTTCGCGCGCGCCCATCGGGGCAACGGCCCCGGCATCCGCTGGTGAGGCGTCCCGCCGGCGATACGTCGGGCGATACGGTCTGGCTGTTCGATCTCGACAACACGCTGCACGACGCCTCGCACGCGATCTTCCCGGCCATCAACCGGCTGATGACCGCCTACGTGGCGCGCGTGATCGGCAGCGACGACGCCACGGCCAGCCGCGTCCGCGTGGACTACTGGCAGCGCTACGGCGCCACGCTGCTCGGCATGATCCGGCACCACGATGTCGATCCGGCGGACTTCCTGCGCGCGGCGCATGACTTCCCCGAACTGGCCGACATGGTGCGCGTGCGCCGTGGCCTGGTGGCGGCGCTGCGCCGGCTGCCCGGGCGCAAGATCCTGGTCACCAACGCGCCGCGACAGTACGCGCGGTCCGTGATGGCCATCGCCGGCATCGACCGGTGTTTCGAACGCGTGGTCGCCATCGAGGATATGTGGGTGCATGGCCACCTGCGGCCCAAGCCGGACCGCCGCATGCTGCGGCGCCTGCTGGCACGCACCGGGGTGGCGCCACACCGCGCGGTGCTGGTGGAAGACACGCTGTCGCATCTGAAGCACTATGCGGGCACGGGCATCCGCACCGCCTGGGTGACGGGGTACCTCCGCACGCTGGCGCCGTCACGGCCGCACGCGGCGCCGGCTCCGGTCGATGCCGCCGTGCCCGGCGCCACCGGAGACGCGGCGATGCGCTCGACGCTGGCTGCCGAGGATCGCCAGGGCGTGGGTCATGCGGCACAGGAGCACTCGGTCACGCTAGTGGCGGCGGAAAGCCAGGACCCGCCGGCAGCCGGTGGCGGCGCGAAGCTGGCGCCGCAATCGCAGCCCGACCAGGCCCCGCGCGTACGGGCGCGCGTGGTGAATCGCCCGGGCTATGTGGACATAAAAGTACAATCGATGCATCAACTCCTACGACGAATGCGGAGAATCGGGTCATGACGCAAACCATCGCACGCCAGCCAGAGGCGCCAACGGGCGCCCTCGAGCCGGACGTCCCTGCGCGCAAACGCCCCCGTCCGGGCGAGCGCCGCATCCAGATCCTGCAGACACTGGCAGGCATGCTGGAGCATCCCCGCGGGGAAAAAATCACCACGGCGGCGCTGGCCGCCCGGCTGTCGGTCTCGGAAGCCGCGCTGTACCGGCACTTCGCCAGCAAGGCGCAGATGTTCGAGGGCCTGATCGGCTTTATCGAGCAAACCGTTTTCGGCCTGATCAACCAGATCACCACGCAGGAAGAGCACGGCCTGCGCCAGGCGCAGGCCATCGTGCGCATGCTGTTGTCGTTTGCCGAGAAGAACCCCGGCATGACGCGCGTGCTGACCGGCGAGGCGCTGGTGGGCGAGCACGAGCGCTTGCAGGAACGCATCAACCAGATGGTGGACCGCATCGAGGCGTCGCTGCGGCAGTGCCTGAAGGTGGCGGTCACGCAGGCGGCATTTCCGCCCGATGTCGATATTCCGGTGCGCGTGACGCTGATCACGGCGACGGTCCAGGGGCATTGGCACCGGTATGTGAAGAGCGGTTTCCGCAAGGCGCCGAGCGAAACCATCGACACCCAGCTGCGCGTCCTGCTGGGCTGAATGCCGCCGCACCACGTACACCAGCCGGGCCTCAGGGCCCGGTTGTCGTTTCTGCCCGCTTCCACCGCACGCGTGCCTTATCCGGCAGGGCGAGCATCGTATGCGATACGCATCGCGCGGATTGCTCTATAATCTGCGCGTCGCGCCGATTTGATGACTGGCTTGCGGGCGCGCGGCAGCCGGAGGGACCCTGGGTCCGCACCGACTGCCAATATAAATGCGGCTAAAGAGGTTGGGTCGGTGCCTCGCGGATCAGGGTCCACGGATAGCGCCGACACGCGGGAAACCGCGCAAGCCCGACTTGGCTGCGATGCAACACACGCACTGCCAGTCGGGTTTTTTTATGCCTGTTTGCTGACGGGCCCCGTTCCATGACCGATGTCGCTCCTCCCGCTGCCGTGTTCGATGTGCCGACCGATTCCGTCGGCGTCGTCACGCCCCAGCGCATGCATTTCGCCGATCCGCTGAAGCTGCGCAATGGCAGCCAGATCGCCGGCTATGACCTGATGGTCGAAACCTACGGCACGCTCAACGCCGCGCGCTCCAATGCCGTGCTGGTGTGCCACGCGCTCAACGCCTCGCACCATGTGGCGGGCATCGCCGCCGACAATCCGCGCGATGTCGGCTGGTGGGACAACATGGTCGGGCCCGGCAAGCCGCTCGATACCAACCGCTTCTTTGTCATCGGCGTCAACAACCTCGGCTCGTGCTTCGGCTCGACCGGCCCGATGAGCACCAACCCGGCCACGGGCGAGCCGTACGGCGCGCTGTTCCCGGTGGTGACCGTCGAAGACTGGGTCAACGCGCAGGCGCGCGTGGCCGACGCCTTTGGCATCGCACAGTTCGCCGCGGTGATGGGCGGCAGCCTTGGGGGCATGCAGGCGCTGGCCTGGAGCCTGATGTACCCGGACCGCCTGCGCCACTGCATCGTGGTGGCCTCCACGCCGAAGCTGTCGGCGCAGAACATCGCCTTCAACGAGGTGGCACGCAGCGCCATCCTCTCCGACCCCGATTTTCACGGCGGCAATTACTACGCGCGCAACGTCAAGCCCAAGCGCGGGCTGCGCGTGGCGCGGATGATCGGCCATATCACCTACCTGTCGGACGAGGACATGGCCGAGAAATTCGGCCGGTCGCTGAAGAGCGAGGACATCCGCTTCTCGTTCGACGTCGAATTCCAGGTGGAGAGCTACCTGCGTTACCAGGGCGACAAGTTTGCCGAGTACTTCGACGCCAACACGTACTTGCTGATCACGCGGGCGCTGGATTACTTCGATCCGGCGCTGGCCTATGGTGGCGACCTGACCCGCGCGATGTCGCACACCCAGGCCAGCTTCCTGGTGGCGAGCTTCACCACGGACTGGCGCTTTGCCCCCAACCGCAGCCGCGAGCTGGTGAAGGCGCTGCTGGACAACAAGCGCCCGGTCTCCTACGCCGAGATCGATGCCCCGCACGGCCATGACGCCTTCCTGCTGGAAGATCCGCGATACCACAACCTGATGCGCGCCTACTACGACCGCATTGCCGAGGAGATCGGCGCATGAATGCCTCCGCCAATCCCAACATCCTGGCGCTGCGTCCGGACTTTCGCGCGATCGCGCGCTGGATCGAACCCAATTCCACCGTGCTGGATGCCGGCTGCGGCGACGGCAGCCTGCTGCGCGTGCTGCAGGACGAACTGGACGTCCAGGCGTACGGCATCGAGATCCGCGACGAAGAGGTGCTGGCCTGCGCCCAGAAGGGCGTGCACGTGATCCAGCAAAACCTGGAGGGCGGGCTCGCGCTGTTCGAGGACCAGAGCTTCGATACCGTGATCCTGTCGCAGACGCTGCAGACCATCCACAACACGGCGCAGGTGCTGCGCGACACGCTGCGCGTCGGCCGCGAGTGCATCGTCTCGTTCCCGAACTTTGGCTACTGGCCGCACCGCCTGTCGGTGTTCCGGGGCCGCATGCCGGTGTCCGAGTCGCTGCCATACCAGTGGTACAACACCCCCAACGTGCGCGTGCTGACGATCAGTGACTTCGAGGCGCTGGCCCCCAAGGTCGGCCTGCGCGTGCTGGACCGCGTGGTCATGCACGAGGGCGTGACGGTGAACTGGGGCGTCAACTGGCGCGGCAGCCTGGCCGTCTACCGGGTTTGCGCGGCGTGAGCGGAACCCCCGGCCAGGCGGCGCCGCGGACCGGCGGCACGTGGCGCATGATTGCCGCGATGGCGCTCTCGGGCACCATCGGCTGGTTTGTGGTGACGAGCGGGCAATCGCCCCTGGACGTGGTGTTCTTCCGCTGTGTGTTCGGTGCGCTGGCACTGCTCGGCATGCTGACGCTGCGACGCGGCTGGGTGCGGCTGAGCCGGCGCCAGGCGGGCTGGCTGGCGTTCGGCGGCGTGACGCTGATCCTGAACTGGCTTTGCCTGTTCTCGGCGTACCACTACAGCGGCATTTCCGTGTCGACGGTGGTCTATCACACGCAACCGTTCTTCCTGCTGATCCTGGGTACGCTGTTCCAGCGCGAACCGTTTCCGCTGGGCCGCCTGCCGTGGCTGTTGCTGGCCTTTGGCGGCGTGGTGCTGATCACCGGCCTCGAGCACGGCGCCGTGGGCGGCATGCTGGCCGGCATCGGGCTGGCGCTGTCGGCGGCGCTGCTGTACGCGCTGACGACGCTGGCCACGCGCAAGCTCAAGGAGATCTCGCCGGGGCAGATTGCGGGGCTGCAGATGGTGATCGGCATCGTCATGCTGGCGCCGCTGGCGCATCCCGCCGTCGGCACGTACGACGCGAAGACCTGGGGCGCGTTGCTGGCGCTGGGCTTCATCCACACCGGCTTCATGTACACGCTGCTCTACGGCGCCTTCCAGCGGCTGACGATGGTGTCCATCGCCACGCTGTCGTTCGTCTACCCGCTGGTGGCAATCGTCATCGACGTGATTGTCTTCGACCTGCGGCTGTCGCCCCTGCAGATTGCCGGCATGGTGCTGGTGCTCCTGGGCGTGATTGCCAACCAACTGGGCTGGACGCTGCCGATCGGGCGCCGCGCACGCGGCTGACCGGTCTGCCTGGCGGGACGGGAATTCCGCCGGCTTGACGCCGGGGCAGGGCAGGCATACCGTACGTCAGTTACCGAACGATCGTACTTTTTTGCCATGACCCAAGCTGCCCTCGCAACCGCCATCGTGGCGGATACGCTACATCCGCTGGACGATGCCCTGACGCTGGAGCCCGCCGGCCCGCACCGCTTTCTGGGCCGCACGAGCCAGGCCTACTGGAACATGATCGGCCCGTTTGGCGGCGTCACGGCGGCCACGCTGCTGCAGGCCGCGCTGCAACACCCGGAGCGGCTGGGCGATCCGAGCGCGCTGACCGTCAACTTCGCCGGACCGATCGCCGAGGGGCCCTTCGAGATCGAGGCACGGCCTTCCCGTACCAACCGTTCGACCCAGCACTGGCACCTGGAACTGCGCCAGAACGGCGAGGTGACGACCACTGGCAGTGCCGTGTTCGCGGTGCGTCGCGCAACATGGGGGACGGGCGAGGCGGTGATGCCCGATGTGCCGCCGGCCGAGACCTTGCCTGGCATGGGCGGCTTTGCACCCGTGCGTTGGCTGGGCAGCTACGACATGCGCGCGGTGCGTGGCGCCAAGCCCTCCGCATCGCCGGGCACCGAGCATCCGGACAGCCTGACGCAGTTCTGGCTCCGCGACGAGCCGGCCCGCACGCCCGACTACGCGGCCGTGGCCGCCTGGTGCGACGCGTTCTACCCCCGGATCTTCCTCAAGCGTGCGGGCTTCGTGCCGGCCGGCACGGTGTCCCTGACCACCTATTTCCATGCCGATGCGGCCACGCTGGCCGGGCTGGGCGACAGCCACGTGCTCGGCAGCGCGCGGGCGCAGGTGTTCCGTCAGGGATTTTTCGACCAGAGCGCGCAGATCTGGAGTGCCAGCGGCGAGCTGCTGGCCACGTCACACCAGATCGTCTACTACAAGGAATAATCAGGCCGGGCGCGCGACGGCCGCCTCGGCCGGCTCCCGCGCCTGCGCCTCGTAGCGGTGGACGGTGTCACGCATCGCCCACAGCAGCGCCACGCCGGGCACGGCGGCGAGGACCGTGCCAAGGTAGAACGGCGCCCAGCCCCAGGCTTCGACCATGTAGCCGGACGTCGGGCCCACATACACGCGGCCGATCGACGCCAGGGCGGACAGCAACGCGTATTGCGTGGCGGAGAACGAGCGATTACACAGCGTCATCAGCAGCGCCACGAAGGCCGCCGTGCCCATGCCGCCGCAGATGTTCTCGATGGCAATCGTCGCGCCCATCGACCACAGGTGCGGTGGCGTGACGGACAGGATCCAGTAGCCCAGGTTCGACACCCCCTGCAGGATGCCGAACAGCATCAGGGACCGATACAGCCCCAGGCGCACCATCAGCGACCCGCCGAACAGCGCGCCGATGATGGTGGCGGCCAGCCCGAGCGTCTTGTTGACGATGCCGACCTCGCCCGGGTCGAAGCCGAGCCCGCGGATCAGGAACGTGGTCGACAGGCTGCCCGCGAAGGCATCGCCCAGCTTGTAGAGCACGATCAGCAGCAACAGCCACCAGGCGCCCTGGCGACCAAAGAAGTCGCGCAGCGGGCCGACCACCGCCTCTTCCAGCGATCGCGGCGCCCGCGCCGGCGCGTCGGGTTCGGGGGCCCAGAGCAGCGTGACCAGCCCGACCGCCATCAGGGCGGCCATCAGCAGGTACATCTGCGGCCACCCCAGCACGCGATCGGCCAGGTACAAGGCCAGCCCGCCCGATACCAGCATTGCCAGGCGGTAGCCCAGCACCTTGACCGCCGCTCCGGCGCCGCGCTCGGCGGGGCGCAGCACGTCGGTGCTGTAGGCATCGAACACAATGTCCTGGGACGCCGACAGGAAGGCGACCAGCGTGGCCAGCGCGGCCAGCGCCCAGAGCGCCTCCCGCGGCGGACAGAACGCCATGGCGGCGATGCTGGCCACCAGCCCGAGCTGCGTCACCAGCAGCCAGCCGCGCCGGCGGCCGAGCAGCGGCGGCGTGAAGCGGTCCATCAGCGGCGCCCACAGGAACTTGAAGATATAGGCCTGCCCGACCAGCGAGAAGAAGCCGATGGTCTTGATGTCGAGGCCCTCGACGGTCATCCAGGCCTGCAGCGTGCCCGAAGTGAGTGCCAGCGGCAGCCCGGACGCAAAGCCCAGCGTCAGCATGGCGCCGATGCGGCGGTTGCGGAAGATGTCGAGATAGTCGCGAAAATTCATGGATGGCGGTGCGATGAGGCGGATGCCGCGGCCGTGCGGTGGCACGCGGGACGGGGAATGCCCGACGTCGCCGTTGCACGGGTGCCGTGTATTATTGCATCACCGTTTGCGCCGCCCCGAACTCTTCGTTACCGAGCCCTGTCGTGCCCCTGATCGCGTCCGAGGAATCGCCCGCATTCCCCCACCGGTATCGCCTGCCCGCCGCATGGCTGGTCTGCGCGGCGGCGGCCTGTCTTGGCCTGCCGGCCATGGCGCAGGAGGTGGCCCTGGTCGCCGCGCCGGACGACGGCGTGCGCGTGGAGCGCCGCTATTCCAAGGTGCGCGAGATCGTGCCGATGGAGGTCATCGACCAGCAGGCCGCCCGGGAATATGAGCAGCTCAAGCAGGAGGCCATTGCCAAGCATGCGCTGGCCGGCGACGACAACCCGCAGGTGCAGCGCCTGCGCGAGATCGGCATCCGGCTGTTGCCGGAGACCGTCCTGTGGAATCCGCGCGCCGGCCGCTGGGCGTGGGAAATCAATCTGATCGGGTCGAAGCAGGTCAACGCGTTCTGCATGCCCGGCGGCAAGATGGCCATTTACACGGGCCTGCTGGACCAGCTCAAGCTCACCGACGACGAAGTGGCCATGGTCATGGGCCACGAGATCGCCCATGCGCTGGAGGAGCACGCGCGCCAACGCGCGGCCCAGTCGGAAATCTCCAATCTCGGGGCCAATGTGGTGTCGCAACTGACCGGGTTCGGCAACCTCGGCAACACCGACATTGGCAACAATGCCCGGCTGGTGACCCTGCGGTTCTCGCGGCTGGAGGAAACCGAGGCGGACCTGATCGGCATGGATATCGCCGCGCGGGCCGGCTACGATCCGCGTGCGGCCATCACCTTGTGGCAGAAGATGGGGACCGTGCTGCAGGCGGGGGACGAGTTCACCTCCACCCACCCTTCCGGGCGCAGCCGCATCGCCGTGCTGGAGGCGCATATGGCCGAGGTCATGCCGCTCTATGCCAAGGCCATGAGCATGCCGATGGAGAAGCTCGCGCCCTACAAGCCCAACATGGCCAATCTCGGGGGCGCGCCCGTCGACGCCGGCGACGAAGACCGCCAGCGGCCACTAAAAAAGTAAAGACGGCCATCCGGTCCGGTTATCGACCTATCCTGTAGGATGAAAAAGTGGTGCTTGCGTCCCGGTTGGGCGGGGCGCGCCAGCGCGCGTCCAAGCCGCGTTCAGGCCGCATTCATCCAGGCATTGCATCGCCTGATCAGGGAGAACCGAGATGAAGACAGTATTGCGTTGCGGCCTGGTGGCGGCCGCCCTGCTGGCCAGCGGCGCTGTCAGCGCCGCCGATGAATTGCTGACGATGCCGATCGACAAGGCGCTGGCCTCGCCGGACGCCAAGTCCCGCATCAATCCCAACGTGAAGCTGCTGTTCGGTTTCAACAGGCTCGACGGGGCGACGGACCCCAAACCGTTCAAGACCGTCAAGCGGGTGCGCCGTCCGGTCAGCCAGGTGCCCGACAGCGCGATGCCGACCGATGCCGACCTGTGTGCCACGGTCTTCGTGCAGGCCGTGCAGGAGTTGCAGCAGCGCGCCAGCCAGGAGGGTAGCAACGCGGTGGTCGAGATCCACAGCAACTGGAAGAATGACGAAACCGCCAGCGACGCGACCTACGTCTGCGCCAAGGGGTCCGCATATATCGGCGTGGCGCTAAAGGCCACGGTGGTGAAGGCCTCGGGCGGCTGATCGCCGCGTGGATCGCCGCGCGGATTCGGTGGCCAGTTAGTTCGCGGATTGGCTCGTGGATTGCCGCGTGGATCGCCAGAAAGCAGAAAAGCCGGCTTGCGCCGGCTTTTTCATTGGGACGGGAGGGGGAGGGCTCAGGCAGTCAGGCCAGTTGCCTCGTCCGCGCCCAGGTGGACGTTCATGCATTGCACGGCCGCACCGGCCGCGCCCTTGCCGAGGTTGTCCAGGCGTGCCACCAGGTCCATGCGCTCGCCGTTGCCGAACACGAACAGGTCGACACGGTTGGTGTCGTTGCTGGCCTGCACGTCAAAGAATCCGCCGTCCAGGTTGGCATCGCTGTTGAACGGATGCACGCGCACGAACTGCTCGCCTTCGTAATGCCGGCGATAGATGTCCAGGATCGCCTCGGCATCGGCCTTGCGCGACAGCAGCGCCGGGAATACCGGCACGGTCACGGCCAGGCCCTTCAGGAAGTTGCCGACGATCGGGTTGAAGATCGGCGCCTGCGACAGGCCGGCCTGCACGCGCATTTCGGGCAGGTGCTTGTGTTCCAGGCCCAGCGCGTACGGGCGCGGGCTTTCCAGCTTCGGGTTACCGCCGGCTTCGAACTCGGCGATCATCTTCTTGCCGCCACCGCTGTAGCCGGTCAGCGAGAAGGCCGAAACCGGGTAGTCGGCCGGCATCAGGCCGGCTTCCACCAGCGGACGCACGGCGAGGACAAAGGCGCTGGCGTGGCAGCCCGGCACTGCGATGCGCTTGCTGGCGCGTACCTTTTCACGCTGGCCGCGGGTCAGTTCCGGAAGGCCATAGGCCCAGTTGTCCGAGGTGCGGAATGCCGTGCTGGCGTCGATCACGCAGGTGTTCGGGTTGGTCACCAGCGATACGGCCTCGCGCGAGGCCACGTCCGGCAGGCAGAGGAACGACACGTCCGAGGCATTCAGGAAGCGTGCTCGCTCTTGCGGGTCCTTGCGCTTGTCATCGGCAATGCGCAGCAGCTCCACATCGGTGCGACCCGAGAGATAGTCAAGCAGCCGGAGACCGGTGGTGCCTTCCTGACCATCGACGAACACTTTGAAAACCATGGCGGACTCACTCTGGAAAATACGAAAAAGCCCCCGCCGCCAGGGCGGCGCGGAACCTGCATTGTAGCGAGGTTGGCAGCCACACGCAGGGTTTACGAGAAAGTGGCGAGGCGGCTGTTACGGGAGACTACCGGACCGATGTCCGGCGCCGGCCAGACCACCGGTCGGCAACGCTTCCGGTGATCGGGCGCTTGGGGGCGGCCCGATCGCCTTGGCCACCACTCACAGCCGGAAGTCGTAGTCGATCGACAGCGGCGCGTGGTCGCTGAATTTCTCGTCCTTGTAGATCGAGCAGGCCTTTGCCGTGGCGGCGATGGTCGCCGTGGCCAGGTGGTAATCGATACGCCACCCGACGTTCTTCGCGTACGCCTGGCCGCGATTGCTCCACCAGGTGTATTGCTCCGGACGCGGATCCAGCTTGCGGAACACGTCCACGTAGCCGTGGCGGTCGAAGAGTTCGCCGATCCAGGCGCGCTCCTCGGGCAGGAACCCGGAATTCTTCAGGTTGCCCTTCCAGTTCTTGATGTCGATTTCCTTGTGCGCGATGTTGACATCACCGCACAGCACGACCTCGCGCCCGCTGGCCCGCAGCTGGAGCAGGTGAGGCAGGAAGGCCTCCATGAAGCGGAACTTGGCGAGCTGGCGTTCCTCGGAACTCGAGCCCGACGGCACATAGACCGAGATCACCGCGAGGTGCGGATACTGCACCTCCACGTAGCGACCCTCGGCGTCGAACTCGGGATTGCCAAAGCCCGTGATCACGCGTTCGGGCTTGTGCCGGGTGTACAGGCCAACACCGCTATAGCCCTTTTTCTCGGCATAGTGGAAAAAGCCGTGGTAGCCATGTGGCGCGAGGAACGCCTCGGTCATGTCGGCTTCCTGGGCCTTGAGTTCCTGGACGCAGACCATGTCCGCTTCCTGCTTGCCCATCCATTCGAAGAAGCCCTTCTTGGAGGCCGAACGGATGCCGTTGAGGTTGGCGCTGATAATCCGTAACATCTCGGGAAATTTTGAATTCAGAGAGAAAAGATGACGCAGCAGACGACGCCGGACGACCTCAGCCAGACCTTCATCCGCTTCGCACTCGACGCGGGTGTGCTGTCTTTCGGCGAGTTCGTGACCAAGGCGGGCCGCAAGTCGCCGTACTTCTTCAACGCCGGCCTGTTCAATCAGGGCGCGATGCTGGGTCAGGTGGCGCAATTCTATGCGAAAACCCTGCTTGGCTCGGGCGTGCAGTTCGACGTGCTGTTCGGACCGGCCTACAAGGGCATCACGCTGGCGTCGGCCACCGCCGTGGCGCTGGCCGGCCTGGGCCGCGATGTCGGGTTTGCCTACAACCGCAAGGAAGCCAAGGACCACGGCGAAGGTGGCACGCTGGTGGGCGCCAAGCTGCGGGGCAAGGTCGTGATCGTCGACGACGTGATCTCGGCGGGCACCTCCGTGCGCGAGTCGATGCAGCTGATCCGCGCTGCGGGCGCCGAGCCGGCCGCCGTGCTGATTGCCCTCGACCGCATGGAAAAGAGCGGCACGGCCGACAACATCGGCACGCATTCGGCGGTGCAGGATGTGCAGCGCGAATTCGGCGTGCCGGTGATCTCCATCGCCAGCCTGAAGGACCTGCTGGCCTACCTCGATGCCTCGAAGGACCCGGCCCTCGGGAACTCTCGCGACGCCGTGGCGGCCTATCGTCAGAAGTACGGCGTCTGACGGCACCGCCCCGTCGGGGCGGGCATCGGCAGCACGGGCGGGAACCCGGGCGCGCTCCTTGTGGCGCGCCCACCTAGGAGCGCGGTGTGGCGGACAAGCGGCAGCAGCAGGTAGCGGAGGTCATCGGGCGGGAGCTCGGCGAGCAGGGCGCGGCCCCGCAGGATTCTGCATCGACGGCGACGCCCGCGCGGGCAAAACGCCCCGGTGGATCGACGATCCCGGAGACGCCCGCCAAATCAGCCAAAGCAGCCAAATCGACGAAGTCCGGCGCCAGCCGCCGCCGCTCCGCCGTGAGCGATCACTGCGCCCCCGACGCGCTGCCCGGCGACGGCCCGGCGCATGAAGCCTACGCGGTGCGCGCGCTGGTGCTGCAGGGCGGCGGCGCGCTCGGCGCCTACCAGGCCGGCGTCTACCAGGGCCTGTCCGAAGGTGGCATCCATCCCAACTGGATCGCCGGAATCTCCATCGGCGCGCTCAATGCCGCAGTGATCGCCGGCAACCCACCCGAAACCCGCGTCGCGCAACTGCGCGCGTTCTGGGAATACATTTGCGCGCAGCCCTGGCTGCCGGGCCTGCCGGTCGAATTGCTGACGGAGACGGCCCCCACGTGGCCGGAGCCGATGCGGATCTGGTTCGACAGCTTCAATGCCGCGCGCGCGATGCTCGAAGGCCAGCGTGGCTTTTTCACGCCGCGCGGCATCACCGACCTCTGGGCACGTTGCGACGATCCGGCCCGCGCCAGCTACTACGACACCGCGCCGCTCAAGGCCACGCTCGAGCGCTTTGCCGATTTCGATCGCATCAACCACCCTAAGGAGATGCGTGTCTCGGTGGGCGCCGTCAACGTACGCACAGACAACTTCGCCTATTTCGACAATACCCGCCAGACGCTGCGGCCCGAGCATTTCATGGCGTCGGGCGCTTTGCCGCCTGGTTTCCCGGCTGTCGAGATCGATGGGGAGTATTACTGGGATGGCGGACTGGTCTCGAACACGCCGTTGCAGGAAGTGCTGACCGCGCAGCCGCGACGCGATGCGCTGATCTTCCAGGTCGACCTGTGGAGCGCGCGCGGCAAGCTGCCGCACAATCTGCTGGATGTGGCCGAGCGTCAGAAGGACATCCAGTATTCCAGCCGCACGCGGGCCATCACCGACTATATGCGCGAGCAGCAGAACTATCGCCGCATGTTGAGTGAACTGATGGCGCTGGTGCCGCCGTCAAAGCGCGACGACCCGTGGTACCAGCGCGCGGCCGACCACGCGTGCGACGCGCGTCGCAACGTGATCCAGCTGATCTACCGCGACAAATCGTTCGAAGGCAGCGCCAAGGATTACCAGTTCGGCGCGCTGACCATGCACGAACACTGGGCCAGCGGGCTGGAAGACATCCGCGATACGCTCAGGCATCCGAAGTGGCTGGCGATGCCCGGTCCGGAGCGGCCCTTTGTAACGCATGACGTACACCGCGGCGACGAACCGTAGTTACTCCACGACCAGCTTCGCCAGCTCCGGCTTGGGCGGCGGGTAGGCCGGCTTGAGCTGCTCGAATACCGCGGCCAGGATCTCCGCCACCATCAGGTTGCGGTGGCTTTTGGAATCGGCCGGCACGACGTACCACGGGCATTCTGGCGTGGCGGTAGCCGCGATGGCGGCCTCGTAGGCCAGCTGATATTCCTTCCAGAACTTGCGTTCGGCCAGGTCCTGCGGATCGAATTTCCAGTGCTTTTCCGGATCGGCGATGCGTGCCTCCAGGCGCGCCTTCTGCTCGCCCTTGGAGATGTGCAGGAAGCATTTGACGATCGTCGTGCCGGTCTCGGTCAGCATCGATTCGAAGGCCCGGATCTGCCGGTATCGCCGCTCGCACTCGGCGTCATCGATCCACCCGTGCACGCGCGTGATCAGCACGTCCTCATACTGGCTGCGATTGAACAGCGCGATCTCGCCGGCGCGAGGCACCTGTGCGTGAACGCGCCACAGGTAGTCCCGCGCAAGCTCCTCCGCGGTGGGCGCCTTGAAGCTCACCACGCGGATGCCCAACGGATCGAAACTGCGGAAGACCGAACGCACCGTGCCGTCCTTGCCGCTGGTATCCATCCCTTGCAGGATGACCAGCAGCTTGCGGCGGTGCTCGGCGTAGAAGATGTCCTGTTGCACATCGAGCTGGGCCGAGAGAATGGCCAGCCGGGCGAGGTCGGATTCCTTGCTGCCGGTGGACAGCGGTTTGCTGTCGGCGGCAAAGTCGGCAAGGTTGAATTTCTTGCCGTTGGCGATGCGGAAGTCGTCCAGCGTCATGGGCTCTCCATCTGAGGGTCACACCAGACTGCATGGTCGTGCAAGCCGCCGGCACCGTCAAATCGCGGTGCCGTCCGGCAGGTGGTCGGGAATTCAGGTATTCAGCGCGGCAAGGTCGATGGAGCCTTCGAAGACCGTCGTGGCCGGCCCCGTCATCTGCACGGGCTGACCCGTGCCGTCCCAGGCGATGGTCAGGTCGCCGCCGTGCGTGTGCACCTTGACGGGCGAGTCGAGCAGGCCACGCCGGATGCCGGCCACCACGGCCGCGCATGCGCCCGTGCCGCAGGCCAGCGTTTCACCCGCGCCACGTTCAAAGACGCGCAGGCGGATCGTGCGGCGATCCACGATCTGCATGAAGCCGGCGTTGACGCGCCTCGGGAAAGTCTTGTGATGCTCGATCACGGGGCCATCCTGCAGCACCGGGAACTGTTCCACATCGTCCACCACCTGCACCGCGTGCGGATTGCCCATCGACACTGCCGAGATCCAGGCGGTGCGGCCGTTGATTTCCAGGCCGTAGAGCGTGTCGTCGCCTTCCGTGCGCGTTGGCAGGCCCTCGGACTGGAACGGCACGCGTGCCGGCTCCAGTTCGGGCGCACCCATGTCGACCGTGACCTGGCCGTCATCCTGCAGCGTCAGCGTGATGACGCCGTTCATCACTTCCACGCGCACCGAGCGCTTGTCGGTCATGCCCTTGTCCGTGACGAATCGCACGAAGCAGCGGGCACCGTTGCCGCAATGCTCCACCTCGCCGCCATCCGAATTGAAGATGCGGTAGCGGAAGTCCACATCGTCGCGGGTGGATTTTTCGACGATCAGGATCTGGTCCGCGCCCACGCCGAAATGCCGGCTGGCCAGCGCGCGCCATTGCGTCTCGGTGAGGTCGAGCTTCTGGTGAATGCCGTCCAGCACGACGAAGTCGTTGCCGGCGCCATGCATCTTGGTGAACTGGAGTTTCATGGTGCGATTGTAGCGGTGGCCGTGGCAGTCTGCCGGGGGGGGGGCGTCAGTAGATCTCGGGTTCGCCGGGCGGGCGATGCTTGAAGCGCTTGTGGACCCAGTAGTACTCGGTCACGCGGGGCCGGATCGCGTCCTCGAAGAAGGCGTTCATGCGGCGCGTGTCGTCGGTCACGCTGTCTCCGGGATAGTCCTCCCACGCGGGCAGGATGTGCAGGATGTAGCCCTTGTAGTCCGGCAGCATCTCCGTGTAGATCGGCACCACCTTGGCGCCGGTCAGCCGGGCCAGCCGCGATACGGACGTGAGCGTCAGCGCCTGCACGCCGAAGAATGGCACGAATTCCGAGTCCCGCTCGCCAAAGTCCATGTCGGCGATCAGTTGCAGCGCCTCGCCCTTCTTCAGGCAGCGCAGGATGTCGCGCGCGCTGTCATTGCGGGAAATCATGTTGGCGCCAAAGCGGCCCCGCGCATGCTTCAGGAAGCCGTCGAACAGCGCATTCTTCTGCTTCGTGTAGAGCGAGGCCCCCGAGCGCCCCACGTGGTCGCGCAGGTGGATCGTCAGGCGAATCGCGCCGGCTTCCACGCCGGAGAGGTGCATCGTCACCAGGATATGGGGCTTTCCGTCCAGCGCAACCAGGTTCGCCTGGTCGTCGATCTGCACCCAGCGGCGCATCTGCGCCTCGCTGCCGGTCCAGAAGATGCCGCGCTCGGCAAAGCTGCGGAAGATATGGCGGAAGGTCTCGCGCGACATCGCGTCGATTTCCGCGTCGGTCTTGTCCGGCAAGCACAGGCGCAGATTGGCGCGCACCACCTCGCGGCGGCTGCTGGGGATCCGGTACAGCAGGCTGCCCAGGCCTTCGCCAAAACGGGCGACGAGCGGGTATGGCAATTTGCCCAGCACGGTCAGGAGACCGATGCCGAGCCAGGTAAAGATGCGGCTCATTGGATGGTGTCGTTGGAAGCCGCCGGGGCAGTGCCGGCGGTATCGGGCGGCAGTCCGGCGCCGGCCGGATGCTTGTAGCGGTTGTAGCCCCAGAGGTACTGGGTCGGGTTGATCGCGATCAGTTCCTCGATGGTCCGGTTGATCACGGCGGCGCCCGCGGACGGATCCTCGGGCAGCATGCCGCCGTCGCACAGGACGCGCAGGTGTCCCCGATAGCCGGCGCCGCGCGGCAGGCGCTCGGCAAACACCATCACCACCGGGGATTGGGTCAGCTGCTGCAGCCGGTGCACCAGCGTCATGGAATAGGCCGGCTTGCCGAAGAAGGGCGCCCATGTGCCTTCACCGGCGCTGGGCACCTGGTCCGGCAGGATGCCCACGGCCTGGCCGCGCTTGAGTGCCTTGACCAGCATGCGAACGCCTCGGGGGTTGGCCGGCGCCATGGAAATGTTGTGGCGCGCGCGCATGCGTTCGACGAAGTCTCGCAACCACGGCTGATGGGGCGGCTTGAACAGGCAGGTCACCGGATGGTGTTGCGCATGCGACTGTGGCAGCACCTCGAAACAGCCAAGATGCGGCGTCAGGATGATCACGCCCTTGCCATTCGGCCGGATCTCGTTCAGGTAGGGCCAGAGGTAGTCGTCGAATCTTTCCAGGGGGACGTCGAGTGACTTGCGGCTCCAGAAGTACGGCATCTCCATGATCAGCCGGCCGGTGGAGCGGGCGGCCTCCGCCAGCATGTCGTCGGTGGCGTCCGGGTACGCCAGGCGGAAGTTCTCGGTGAGCCGCCGGCCGTAGCGGCCGGGCAGGCGCGCCACCAGCAAGCCCAGCGCGCCACCGATGGCGTGCAGCACGCGTAGCGGCAGGCGGGAAATGAGCCAGAAGAGAAATGTCATGACGCCGTCAGGGACAAAGGCCGGCCTGGGGCCGGCAGGGTGTTCTTGGTCTTGGCTGCCGTCCCGGGTCACGTACCCGGGGTGGCCCGAGGCTTGCGCCGCCGGGCAATTCGCGGAATTGCGGGCAAAAAAGGCTTGCCGGCGCCAGATTGCGCGAGCTGCCTCGCTGGTATCGTGCTGAATGCGTACCCGCCCGGGCTTGCGCTGTGGCGCTGCCTTCATTGGCGCGATGCAGCGAAGACGGCAGGCGCGTATAATAGCCTGTATCGCCGAGTTAACTGACAACTTGCGGGGCGATGCCGCTCTATCCGAGTGGCCTGAAAATACCGCTAAAGCGTCGCCGCGCCGTTTCCCAACGCTGGCACGCAATAGCCAACCTGGAGAAATAAGCTCGTGGCAAACGACTTCCTGTTCACTTCGGAATCCGTTTCCGAAGGTCATCCCGATAAAGTCGCCGACCAGATTTCGGACGCCGTCCTGGACGCCATCCTTGCTCAGGACAAGTACGCCCGCGTGGCGGCCGAAACCCTGTGCAACACCGGTCTGGTAGTGCTGGCTGGTGAAATCACCACGACGGCCAACGTCGACTACATCCAAGTCGCTCGCGACACCATCAAGCGCATCGGTTACGACAACACCGACTACGGCATCGACTACAAGGGTTGCGCCGTGCTGGTGGCGTACGACAAGCAATCCCCGGACATCGCCCAGGGCGTGGACCGCGCGTCCGACGACTACCTGAACCAGGGTGCCGGCGACCAGGGCCTGATGTTTGGCTACGCCTGCGACGAGACCCCGGAACTGATGCCGTTCCCGATCTACTACGCCCACCGTCTGGTGGAGCGTCAGTCGCAACTGCGCCGCGACGGCCGCCTGCCCTGGCTGCGTCCGGATGCCAAGTCGCAGGTGACCGTGCGTTACGTCGACGGCCGCCCGCACAGCGTGGATACCGTGGTGCTGTCGACCCAGCACGCACCGGACATCTCGCAGGCACAGATCCGCGAAGCCGTGATCGAAGAGATCATCAAGCCGGTGCTGCCGGCCGAGATGCTCAAGGAAACCAAGTACCTGGTGAACCCGACCGGCCGTTTCGTGATCGGTGGCCCGCAAGGCGACTGCGGCCTGACCGGCCGCAAGATCATCGTCGACACCTACGGTGGCGCTTCGCCGCACGGTGGCGGCGCGTTCTCCGGCAAGGATCCGTCGAAGGTGGACCGCTCGGCCGCCTACGCCGCCCGCTACGTGGCCAAGAACGTCGTGGCCGCCGGCCTGGCGCGTCAGTGCCAGGTGCAGGTGAGCTACGCCATCGGCGTGGCCCGCCCGATCAACGTGACCGTGTACACGGAAGGCACCGGCAAGATCTCCGACGAGAAGATCGCCGCACTGGTGCAGGAGCATTTCGACCTGCGTCCGAAGGGCATCGTGCAGATGCTCGACCTGCTGCGTCCGATCTACGAGAAGAGCGCCGCATACGGCCACTTTGGCCGCGAAGAGCCGGAATTCTCGTGGGAAGCCACGGACAAGGTTGCCGCCCTGCGCGCAGCCGCCGGCCTGTAAGCACCCGCCGCATCGCGGTCAGGTGAAACCCCGCCGGTCCTTCGGGACCCGCGGGGTTTTTTGTTGCGCGGGCGTCACGTGGCAGCCGGCACGTCGCGGAGTAGAATCCGGGCAACCGCAATCCACCGGAATGGCCATGTCCATCGACACGCCCACCCTCGTACCCCAGTCCGCCGCCGGCGCCGTGCCGGCAGGCGCCGCCCTGGACCTGATCCGCACGCAGCCCTATACCGACTGGGCGCCCGCCGTCGCTGCCGAGACCCGCGCCACGCTGCGCCGCGAGCTGGAGCAGGGCGCCGTGCTGTATTTCCCGAACCTCCATTTCCCCTTCCAGTCCGGCGAGGAGCGCTTCCTCGACAGCCGCTGGTCCGATGGCAAGTCCAAGAACATCAACCTGCGCGCCGATGACCGGGCCGTGCGCGGCGCCACCGGCAGCGAGAAGGACCTGGCCGATCTCTACGCGCTGATTCGCCGTTATGCCGAATCGAGCGAATCGCTGATCCACGCGCTGTTTCCGGAGTACATCCCGCACATGACGCGCGCGGGCACGTCGCTGCGGCCGAGCCAGATCGCCGGTCGCCCGGTCAGCTGGCGCAAGGACGATACGCGGCTGCACGTGGACTCATTCCCGTCCAATCCGATGCTGGGCAAGCGGTTGCTGCGCGTATTCCACAACATCGACCCCGCCGAGCCGCGCGTCTGGCGCGTGGGCGAGCCGTTCGGTGATTTTGCGAAGCACTTCGTGCCGAAGACGCACGGCATGTGGCCCGGCCAGGCGTGGCTGATGAAGCAGTTGCACATCACCAAGCGCACGCGATCCGAGTATGACCACCGCATGCTGCAACTGCACGACCTGGCCAAGGCGGACCTGGACTACCAGAAGACCGTGCCGCAGCAGGAGTTCCGCTTCCCGCCGGGCTCGACCTGGATCGTGTTCAGCGACCAGCTGCTGCACGCCGCCATGCGCGGCCGCGCGATGATGGAGCAGACCATCTACCTCGATCCGCAAGCCATCAGCGATCACACGCACTCGCCGGAGGCCGTGCTGACGCGCATGCTGGGGCGGCCCATGCTGGCCGCGTAGGCGCCGCCGCGAACGAGGCCCGGCATCGGGCAAATTCAGCGCAGCAACAGCTTCAGCATCGACTCGAAGCGCTTGCCATACGGCGGCTTGAGCAGGCCGGCGCCATTCAGGCTGGCCTGATGGAACACCGGCTTGAGCTTGGAAAACGTCTCGAAGCCCGCCTCGCCGTGATAGGCGCCCATGCCGCTCGGCCCCACGCCGCCGAACGGCAGGTCGTCCTGGGCGATATGGAATAGCGTGTCGTTGACGGTCACGCCGCCGGCCACGGTCTGGCGCATCACGCGATCGACCACCTCGGCGCCCTTGTCGAACACATACAGCGCCAGCGGGCGCGGGCGCGCATTGACGAAGCCGATGGCCTCGCCCACGGTGCGATAGGTCACCACAGGCAGCACGGGCCCGAAGATCTCCTCCTGCATCGCCATCGCGTCATCCGGCACATCCATCAGCAGCACGGGTGGCAGCCGGCGCGCGTCGGCATCCGGTGCGGCGTCGGTGAGCGGCACCACGCGCGCACCGGCCGCGCCGGCAGCCTCGATCATCGACACCAGCCGCCCGAAGTGGCGCGGACTGATGATGCTCGTGTAATCGGGGTTGTGCGCGAGGCCGGGGTAAAGCCGGTTCACGCAGCGGCGCGCGGATTCCACAAAGCGGTCGCGTTGCGCTTCGGGCACCAGCACGTAGTCGGGGGCGATGCAGGTCTGGCCCGCATTGAGCAGCTTGCCGACCAGGATCCGTTCCACGGCGTGGTCGAAATCGGCGCCCGGTCCGACGATGGCCGGCGACTTCCCGCCCAGCTCCAGCGTTACCGGCGTCAGGTTGGCCGCGGCGGCGCGCATGACGTGATGGCCGACGCTGGTCGATCCCGTGAACAGCAGGTGGTCGAACGGCAGCGCGGTGAATGTGCTGGCAACCTCGGCATCGCCATTGATGATCGCCACCTCGTCCGGCGCAAACGTGGCCTGTACCAGCTGGGCGAACAGCGCCGAGAAGCGCGGTGTGTATTCCGATAGCTTGATCATCGCGCGGTTGCCGGCCACCAGCGCACCCGCAAGCGGGCCGACGGTCAGGAACAGCGGGTAGTTCCACGGCACCACGATGCCGATCACGCCCAGCGGCTGCGGCATCAGCCGCGAGCGCCCCGGCTTGAACCAGAGGCCGGTGCGGGCCCGGCGCACGCGCATCCAGCGCTTGCCGTGCCGCAGTGCATCATTGATGCCGGCGATGCTCGGAAAGGTCTCCAGCAGCGCGGTCTCCTGGCGGGGCCGGTTGGTGAAGTCATCGCTGATGGCGGTGGCGATCGCCTCCTGGTTGGCGTGCACGAGCCGCCGCAGCCGGCGCAGGCGATCCGCCCGGATTTCCCACGATGGGGTTTGATCGTGCCGCGACGCCGCGCGCATCGCGTCGAACACCGAGGACATGGCGGGGACTTCTCTCATTTTTGCGGTCTCCTTCTTCTCACCGGGGCAGGACTGATGGCCGACTGGTCTGGCTGGGGGTGCCAGATACCATCGCGCAACATAAGCGAACCCTTCGGTTATCGCAATGGAGGGCTGCCCTCAAACGCAGGGGGCGGCCACGGCGGCCCGCGCGGCTCATGACGGTCGGTGCAGGGCGATGGCGGACGGCGCCCGTTCCGGCGTCCGCGCCGCTTCTCCCCCCCGGCGCCAGCGCCTACACTGAATTTTCGCGGCAGGCGCCCACCGGGACCGGGGGGCATGCCAGACCAGCATTGCCGTGCCGGACACCGGACTCACGGGGATACAGATGGAAATGACCTTTGACTATCTCGTCGTGGGGGCCGGCTCCGCCGGCTGCGCGCTGGCTGGCCGGCTGGCCGACAGCGGGAACGACAGCATCGGCCTCGTGGAGGCGGGGCAGCACGATCATCATGTGCTGGTCCGCACACCCGCGGCGTGCGCGGCCATCCTGCCGCGTGCGGGCGCGCGCAACTACGCCTACCAGACCGTGCCGCAGGACGGGCTGGACGGCCGGCGCGGCTACCAGCCTCGTGGCCGGGGCCTGGGCGGATCGTCATCCATCAACGCCATGATCTACATGCGCGGCCGCCCCCGCGACTACGACGGCTGGGCCGCCGCCGGTTGCGATGGCTGGTCGTGGGACGACGTGCTGCCGTACTTCCGCCGCGCGGAGTGCAACGAGCGCGTGGCCGGCCATGACGACGATCCCCTGCACGGCGGCACCGGCCCGCTTCATGTCAGCGACCTGCGCTCGCCCAATCCTTTCGGCCAGCATTTCATCGACGCCGCGCAGCTGGCTGGCTATCCGCGCAACGACGACTTCAACGGTGACGAGCAGGAGGGCGTGGGCTGGTTCCAGGTCACGCAGCACAACGGTGAACGCTGGAATGCCGCGCGCGCCTACCTGCATGGCGGCAACGCGCGCGACCGCGCCTGCAACGGCGGCCGTGCGCATCTGCATGTGCTGACCGGCACCCAGGTGCTGCGCATCCTGTTCGAGGGGCGGCGTGCCGTCGGCGTGCTGGCGTGGCGCGATGGCCGCGAAGTCGTCCTGCACGCGCGACGCGAGGTCATCGTGTCGGCCGGGGCGTTCGGGTCGCCCCAGTTGCTGATGGCGTCAGGCATCGGCCCCGCCGCGCACCTGCGCGAACACGGCGTGGCCGTGGTGCACGACCTGCCCGGCGTCGGCGGCAACCTGCAGGACCACCTGGACGTCATCCTGCACAAGCGCGTGGCCGCGACGGAACTGTTCGGCCTGTCGCTGCGTGGCGCGGGCCACCTGGTGAGCGAGATATTGCGCTACCGGCGCGATCATTCCGGCATGCTGACGTCGAATTTCGCGGAAGCCGGCGCATTCCTGCGCAGCCGGCCGGATCTGGACGAGCCGGACCTGCAGCTCCACTTCGTGGTGGGCATGGCCGACGACCATATGCGGCACCTCAACCTGGGGCATGGCTATTCCTGCCACGTCTGCGGGCTGCGGCCGCGCAGCCGTGGCGAGGTCAGGCTGGCATCGCCCGACATGCGCGATGCCCCGCATATCGATCCCCGCTACCTGTCCGATCCACAAGACATGGAGGACCTGCTGGCCGGCGTGCGGATCGTGCGGCAGATCTTTGCCCAGCCGCCGCTGGCATCCTTTGGCGGCCGCGAGCTGTATTCGGAGGGATTGCAGGCGGATGGCACCGACGACGATGCGGTGCGCGCGATGATCCGCCGTCGCGCGGACACGATTTACCATCCGGTGGGTACGTGCCGCATGGGCATGGACCCGCTGGCCGTCGTGGATCCGCAGCTGCGCGTGCGGGGCGTGGAGGGGCTGCGTGTCGTGGACGCGTCCGTCATGCCGACGCTGATCGGCGGCAATACCAACGCGCCGTCGATCATGATCGGCGAGCGCGCCCACGATCTGATCCGCTATGCGCCCCACGTGACGCTGCGAATACGGGAGACAGTAGCCGCCGACTAGGCGGCGCCCGCCTCCCGCGTGGTTCAGCTGCGCATCTGGAACTGACCCACGGTCTCGCGCAGCTTGCCCGCCTGTTCATCCAGGGACTGGGCGGCTGCGGCCGCTTCTTCCACCAATGCCGCGTTCTGCTGCGTCACCTGGTCCATCTGGCCCACCGCGTGGCCCACCTGCTCGATGCCGGCGCTCTGTTCCTGCGACGCCGCGGCGATCTCCGCGATGATGTCCGACACGCGCTTCACGGCCTGGCGGATCTCCGTCATCGTGTTGCCCACGCCCTGCGCCTGGCTGGAGCCGGTGCGCACCGTATCGACCGAGCTCTCGATCAGTTCCTTGATCTCCTTGGCGGCGCTGGACGAGCGCTGCGCCAGGCTGCGCACCTCGCCGGCCACCACGGCAAAGCCCCGGCCCTGTTCCCCGGCGCGCGCCGCTTCCACGGCGGCGTTGAGTGCCAGGATGTTGGTCTGGAACGCGATGCCCTCGATCAGCGTGGTGATTTCGGCGATGCGCTCCGAGCTGCCGCTGATGGCGCCCATCGTATCGACCATCTGCTGGACGGCATGATTGCCTTCGTCCGCGACCAGCGCCGCGTTGGACGCGAGCGAGCTCGCCTGGCGGGCGTTATCCGCGTTCTGGCGCACGGTGGTGGTCAGCTCCTCCATGCTCGATGCGGTCTCTTCCAGCGATGCGGCCTGTTGCTCCGTGCGGGCGGACAGGTCGGTGTTGCCGGCGGCGATCTGCGCGGCGGCCACGCTGACGGAATCGCTGGACTGGCGCACGTCGCGCAGCGTCTGCCCGACGCGCTCGATCAGCGTATTGAACGACTGCGCGGTCAGGCCGATTTCATCGAGCTGGCCGACCGTCGCCCGGTGATCGAGGTCCAGCGACTGGCTGACATGCAGCAGCGTGCCCTGGATGTCTTCCAGGCTGTGCCGGATCCGGCGGTAGAGCGACAACGCCATGAAGCCCGTGAACAGGACGGATGCGGCGATGACGGTCAGGAACACGCGCACGGACCACTTGTGCTGCACCTTGTTGTCCGCCACGGTCTCGTCGCCGAGCTTCGTGTTGTACGCGACATGCTCGTCGATGGCCTTGCGCAGCGCGATCGAAGCGTCGTGCATGGCGCCGGCGGTCAGCATTTGCTGCGTGGCGGCGTAGTCGTTGTTATTGGAGCGATCGAAGAATGCGGCGAATTCGTCGCGATAGCGCTTGCCCGCGGCGCGATCGGCTGCGAGCAGCTTGCGATCGGTATCGTCGGCGATGTCATCGCGCTCATAGACCGCCAGCAACTCGTCGAAGCGTTGGCCGCTCTTGGCCAGCAGCGCTTCGGCCTGGGCCTTCGCCGCGGTGTCGTCGGTCATCGCGTGGCGGTACAGCCCTTCACGCATGTTGCCCACGGCATCCGCGACGGCGTTCAGGTGCCGCACGCTGCCCAGCGTGTTGTCGTTGAAGAAATCGAAGCGTTGTTGCGATCGATTGAGTTGCCAGATGCCGCCGAGGCCGACGAAAAGCAGGGCAAGCAAGGCGAGGGAAAGCGTAAGAAGCAGGCGTTTGCTGATGTTCATGAGGCGTTTGCGGCACATGCTTGTGGCACGGCAGCCCGTTGATGGCGACTTGGGGTATGCAGCAGGCCGGAGCCCGTCGCCTCAAGGTTTACGGCAGGGCCGACGGCGCCTGAAGGTGCAGTATGTGCACTGCAGCATCGACTGTGCGAAGTCCGCACGGGACGTTTGAAACGCTGGGCTGCCCACGGGGAGCGCGAATCACCGGATCAGTCATGGGAGGGCGGACGGGCGCGTCAGGCCTGCATCCCGTCCGGGGTGAGCGGTGAATCCGGTGAATCCAGCGAATCGGGCGATTCAGGCCGGCCAGGCGCGATTGGCGATACGCAGGAGCGTGCCCGAATCGGCATCGAGCGTACCGAACACGCGCCCGTGCTGGCGGCCAAGGCGGCTGGCGACAAACTGCTCGGCCGATTCGGGGTCGCCATGCGCCAGCATCAGTGCCGCCTGCGCCGTCAGGACGAGGCCCTGCGCAAACCGGCGGCCGCTGGCCTCCAGGTGCTCCGCGGGTTCGCGCAGCATCGCCTGCAGGGACGCCAGCTCCGCGCGCACGGCGGCGTGGCCGTTGGCCAACCGCGCCAGGTCCTGCAGGATGCGCGCGCCATCCTCGGGATTGCGCTGCAACGCGCGCAGGACATCGAGGCACATGATGTTGCCCGAGCCCTCCCAGATCGAGTTCACCGGCGCCTCGCGATAGAGGCGCGCCATCGGGCCTTCCTCGACGTAGCCGTTGCCGCCCCAGACTTCCATGGCCTCGCCGGTGGCCTCCAGCGCGCGCTTGCAGATCCAGAACTTGGCCGCCGGCGTCACCACGCGCTTCCACGCGGCGGCGAGCGGATCGTCATCGGCTTGCTCGAACGCATTCGCCAGCGCCATCATCAGCAGGGTGGCGGCTTCCGATTCCAGCGCCAGGTCCGCCAGCACGTTGCGCATGAGCGGCTGATCCGCGAGCAACCGGCCGAACGCCATGCGATGGCGCGCGTGATGCAGCGCCTGCACCAGTCCCGCGCGCAGCAGTCCCGCGCTGCCGATCACGCAGTCGAGCCGCGTGCTGGTGGCCATCTCGATGATGGTGGGGATGCCACGCCCTTCCTCGCCGATCAGGATGCCCGTGGCGCCGCGGAATTCCACTTCGCTGCTGGCGTTGGAGCGATTGCCAAGCTTGTCCTTGAGCCGCTGGATCAGGATGGGATTCTTGCTGCCGTCATCGCGGAAGCGCGGCACGAAGAAGCACGACAGTGGACCATCGGCGGCGCCCATGCGGGCGACCACGAGATGTGCGTCGCACATCGGCGCGGAGAAGAACCACTTGTGGCCCGTCAGCGCGTATTCCGCCCCGCGGCCCTCGCCACGAACCGGCATGGCGACGGTGGTGTTGGCGCGTACGTCGGACCCGCCCTGTTTCTCCGTCATGCCCATGCCGATCAGGATCGCGGTCTTCTCGCGCCACGGCAGGTCGCGGGCGTCGTGGCCGGCGGCGTAGAGCCGCGGTTCGAGGTCGCGGAACAGCGCCGGTTCCTTGCGCAGCACAGGGATGCTCGCGAAGGTCATCGTGGTCGGGCACAGGGATCCCGACTCGATCTGCGATTGCAGGAAGTAGCCCGCCGTGCGCGCGGCCCATGCGCCCGCGCGCGGTTGCGCGAAGGGCAGCGACTGCAGTTGCTGGCTGCGCAGCAGCGTCAACAATTCGTGCCATGCCGGATGAAAGGCAATCTGGTCGATCCGCTCGCCCGTGCGGCTGTGGGTATGGAGTTCCGGCGTGAGACGGTTGGCGTCGGCAGCCCAGGCCTGCACATCGGGTTGGCCCAGCCGCGCGCCGAAGGTGGACAGCGTCTCCGCGTGCCAGCCGCCGCCCACCCGGTCCAGCGCGGTCCGCAGCGTCGCGTCCGTCTCGAACAGGTTGTAGTGCGCGAGGTCGGGAACCTGGTTGAAGACGGTGTGGGTCTGCGCGGAGCCGGCGAGCACGTCTGCGGGGATACCGGCAGGGGAATCGGCGGCGGGAAGGGCGGTCATGGCGTCTCCTGGCTGCGTGGTTGGCATTGCGACGAGGACAGCTAGGGGCATGGTACGGCAACTGCCGCGTTCGGAAAACGCGCGATCCCCCTGCGGGATGCGCCGCGATACGCACATCGACGCATTCGTGCAGCGCAGCATCGGCCGGTCGATACCCTGGCGCACGACAGCTGCAACAAAATTCAAGGTGGCGCGGGGCGGGGGCTTGTGCTTAAATTCACCCCGTTGGATGAAACAGGGGTGCCGTACGGATGGGCCGTGCGGCTGAGAGAGTCCCTTCGAACCCGATCCGGCTAGTACCGGCGTGGGAAGTTTCTTCATGAATACCGAACAGCTCCTGTCCCGCAACGGGACCCCGCCTCCGGCACCACCGCGCAGGCTGGCTCACAGGGCTCCTGGTTTCGTCCATCCCCCGCAAGAGAGAGGACGATATCCATGGCCCGAAATACTGCCCCCGCCGCTTCGTTCGAATCGCTGGAAAGCGATCTCGATCAGAAATTTGCCTATCCGGCGTCCAGCAAGACCTACCTGACCGGCAGCCGCCCGGACATCCGCGTGCCGCTGCGCACGATCCTGCAGACGTCCACGCGCACGGACAAGGGCGAGATGTCCAATCCGCCGATTCCCGTGTACGACACCTCGGGCCCGTACAGCGACCCGGACGTGCACATCAACCTGAAATCCGGCCTGCCGCACGTCCGCGACAAGTGGATCGACGAGCGCGGCGACACCGAGATCCTGTCGGGCCTGACCTCCGAATATGGCCGCGACCGCGCCAACGACCCGGCCACGGCCCACCTGCGCTTTGCCCAGCTGACCAACCCGCGCCGCGCCAAGGCCGGCGCGAATGTGTCGCAGATGCACTATGCGCGTCGCGGCATCATCACGCCCGAGATGGAATACGTGGCGCTGCGCGAATCGCTGAACCTGCAGGCGCTGTACGACAAGCCCGAGTACAAGGCGCTGCTGCGCCAGCATCCGGGCAACGCGCTGGGCGCGGCGCTGCCGCTGCGTCCGGAAGACATGACGCCGGAATTCGTGCGCCGCGAGATCGCCGCCGGCCGCGCGATCATCCCCGCCAACATCAACCACACCGAGCTGGAGCCGATGGCGATCGGGCGCAACTTCCGCGTCAAGATCAACGGCAACCTGGGCAACTCCGCGGTGACGTCGTCGCTGGCCGAGGAAGTGGAAAAGATGGTGTGGTCGATCCGCTGGGGCGCGGACACCATCATGGATCTGTCCACCGGCAAGCACATTCACGAAACGCGTGAATGGATCCTGCGCAACTCGCCGGTGCCCATCGGCACGGTGCCGATCTACCAGGCGCTGGACAAGACCGGCGGCATCGCCGAGGACCTGACCTGGGAAATGTTCCGCGACACGCTGATCGAGCAGGCCGAGCAGGGCGTGGACTACTTCACGATCCACGCCGGCGTGCTGCTGCGCTACGTGCCGATGACGGCGGACCGCGTGACGGGCATCGTCTCGCGCGGCGGCTCGATCATGGCCAAGTGGTGCCTGGCCCACCACAAGGAAAACTTCCTGTACACGCACTTCGACGAGATCTGCGAAATCATGAAGGCGTACGACGTGTCGTTCAGCCTCGGCGACGGCCTGCGCCCCGGTTGCATCGCGGACTCCAACGACGACGCGCAATTCGGCGAACTGCGCACGCTGGGCGAGCTGACCGCCAAGGCGTGGGAGCACGACGTGCAGGTGATGATCGAAGGCCCGGGCCACGTGCCGCTGCAGCGCATCCAGGCCAACATGGACGAGGAACTGAAGCACTGCTACGAGGCCCCGTTCTACACGCTGGGACCGCTCGTGACGGACATCGCCCCGGGCTATGACCACATCACCAGCGGCATCGGCGCGGCCAACATCGGCTGGATGGGCACCGCCATGCTGTGCTACGTCACGCCGAAGGAGCACCTGGGCCTGCCGGACAAGGAAGACGTGCGCGAGGGCATCATCACGTACAAGATTGCCGCGCACGCCGCCGACCTCGCCAAGGGCTGGCCCGGCGCGCAGCTGCGCGACAATGCGCTGTCCAAGGCGCGCTTTGAGTTCCGCTGGGAAGACCAGTTCAACCTGGGCCTCGATCCCGAGCGCGCGCGGTCGTTCCACGATGCCACGCTGCCGGCGGAAGGCGCCAAGATCGCGCACTTCTGCTCGATGTGCGGTCCCAAGTTCTGCTCGATGAAGATCACGCAGGAAGTGCGCGACTACGCGGCATCGTTGCCCGCAGCCGAACGCGGCATGCAGGAGAAGTCGATCGAGTTCGTGAAGTCGGGCGCGAAGATCTATTCGTAAGAACGCAAGAATCACAAGCGGTAGGCAGTTCCTTGCAGTCAGGGGCATGGCATCGCGCCATGCCCTGCAGTACCCCGAGTCCCGCCCGCGGCGCCCCCACGCGGCGCGGCGGAATTCACCAACAGGAGGCCGCGCGCACGCCAACCGATTCGGCGTCGCCGGCAGAACAAGCCCATGACAGCAGTACAGTCCTTCGATGTCGCCATCCTCGGTGCCGGCCTGGCCGGGCGGTTATCCGCCTGGTTGCTGGTGCGCGCGGGCGCCCGCGTGGCGCTGGTCGAGCGTGGCAGCCCGGATGGAAGCGGATCGGCCGCGCACGTGGCCGCGGCCATGCTGGCCCCGCTGGCGGAGTCCGCGATTGCGGAGCGGCGCATCGTCGACCTCGGCGTTGCCAGTGTCGATCTGTGGCGCACCTGGCTCGCGCAATTGCCCGAGCCGGTTTTCTTCCAGGAAGACGGCACGCTGGTGGTCTGGCACGCGCGGGACCGCAGCGAGGTGTCGCTGTTTACCGGCCGCATGCGCGCCGTGGCGCCGCCCGAGCTGGTGCAGCAACGGCTGCGCGCGCTGGACGGAAACGGCGTGGCGGCGGTAGAGCCGGCGCTGGCCGGACGGTTTCCGCAGGGCCTGCTGCTGCAGGGCGAAGGCCAGCTCGACAACCGTGGCGCGATGCGGGCGCTGCTGTCGTGCGCGGTCGAGGAAGGCCTGCATTGCGTATGGGAAGCCGGCGAGATCGACGCCGATGCATTACCGGGGCTTGGTATCCGCGCCGATGTGGTGCTGGACTGCCGCGGGCTGGGCGCTCGCGCGGCGTGGGCCAATCGCGCCACCGAAGGCGGTGTGGCGATGCCGGGCCTGCGCGGCCTGCGCGGCGAGGTCATCCGCGTGCATGCGCCCGATGTGACATTGCACCGGCCCGTCAGGCTTCTGCATCCGCGCTACCCGATCTACATCGCGCCCAAGCCGAATGACCTCTACGTGATCGGCGCGACCGAGATCGAGAGTGAGGACGATTCGCCGATGAGCGTGCGCTCCGCGCTGGAACTGCTGTCGGCGGCGCATTCGCTGCACCCGGCGTTTGGCGAGGCGCGCGTGCTGGAACTCAACGTGCAGCGCCGCCCCACACGGCCGGACCACTTGCCGGCGATTCGCGTCGACCAGCAGGCGCGCGTGGTGCGCGTCAACGGGCTGTATCGCCACGGCTGGCTGATTGCGCCTGCCGTCACCGAGGCCGCCTGTGCCGTGGTGCGTGCCTTGCTGGCTGGCGACCCGGCCGCCCATGCGGTGCCGGCGGCGATCCGCTGGCCGGGCATGATCGAGGCCGTGTGCGAGCCCGGATCGCGCACGCACGGCGCGGCGGCAGAGGCCGCCGGCGGCCTGCTGCACTAACAGAAAGACCCAGGACACCATCATGGAAATCCTGCTCAATGGCCGACCGCTGGTCCTTGCCGATGCCGCCACGCTGGCGGACGCGGTGACGGCGGCCGCCATCGCGCCGCCGTTTGCCGCGGCGGTGAACGGCCAGTTCGTGCCGCGCGCCGCGCATGCGGCCACGCCACTCTCCACTGGCGACCAGATCGATCTCGTGCAACCCGTGACGGGAGGCTGAACCCATCATGACCTTCGAACCTGCTGAAACCCTGCGCGATCCGTTCGTGCTCTACGGCGAATCGTTCGCCTCCCGCCTGCTGCTCGGCACGGCGCGTTACCCATCGCCCGCCACGCTGCAGGCCGCCGTGGAGGCATCGCGCCCGGCCATGGTGACCGTGGCCCTGCGCCGCCAGACCGCGGTGGGCCACGGCGACGGCCAGACGCTGGGCGGACAGGCGTTCTGGCAGATGCTGCGCACGCTTGGCGTGCCGGTGCTGCCGAACACGGCTGGTTGCTTTACCGCGCAGGAAGTCATCACCACGGCGATGATGGCGCGCGAAGTCTTCGAGACCGACTGGATCAAGCTGGAACTGATCGGCGACGACTACACGCTGCAGCCGGACACGCTGAACATGCCGGCCGTGGCCGAGACGCTGGTCAAGGAGGGCTTCAAGGTGCTGCCGTACTGCACCGAGGACCTGGTGCTGTGCCGCCGCCTGCTCGATGTGGGGTGCCAGGCGCTGATGCCGTGGGCCGCGCCGATCGGCACGGGCCGTGGCGCTGTGAATCCACATGCCATGCGCACGCTGCGCGACCGCTTGCCGGACACACCGCTGATCGTCGACGCGGGCCTGGGCTTGCCATCACACGCTGCACAGGTGCTGGAGTGGGGCTATGACGGCGTGCTGCTGAACACCGCCGTGGCCCAGGCCGCCTATCCGGTGAACATGGCGCGCGCGTTCGCGCTGGCCGTGGAGGCAGGGCGCACCGCCTATCTGGCCGGTCCGATGCCCGAGCGCGAGGTGGCGCAAGCCAGCACGCCGGTGGTGGGCATGCCGTTCTGGCACGCCGAGGGCGCGGAGGATCGCACATGACGCGTCAGGGGGTTGCCGCCACGGTGGATGCCGCGCTGTTCAAGGATCTGATGGCGCGCTTCGGTGCGACATTCGGGCGCGATAAAGCCGAGTGGCGTGCCTGGCCGCTCGCCAATGCGCCGGCCGCGCTCGGCCGCCATGACGTGGTGCTTGCCGATGGCGAGGCCGCGGCCGATGCGATTGACCGCATCGCCGCCGCCGGCGCGGTGCTGATCGAGAGCGACCGCGAGGGCGGCCGCTGGATCGATACGGTGCGATCGCCCATGGGCATATGGGTGCTCGAGGTGGCCGCCGATGACGACACGCCGCATTCGGCGGCCTTCGTCGCCGTGCTGCTGGCGGCGATGTCGCTGCATTTCCCGGCGCATGACGCCCTGTGCATCGCGCGCGCCTGGCAGCCGGGCACCTCGGCGTGGCCGAGCGACTTCGCTCGCTTCCCGCGCGTGCGCCATGCCGCGCTGGCGTCGCCGGACCAGCCGGCGGCCCCGTTTGCCCCGTGCCCGCCCGACCTGGGCCTGTACGCGGTGATGCCGAGTGCGGCGTGGATCGAAACGCTCGTGCCGCTGGCGGTGCCGACCGTGCAATTGCGCTTCAAGTCCGATGACGTCGAGGCGGTTCGCGAGGAAGTGGCTCGCGCGGCCACGGCGGCCAAGGGCGCGTCGTCGCGATTGTTCATCAACGATCACTGGCGCGTGGCGATCGACTATCACGCGTCATGCGGCGGCGACAGCGGCATCTACGGGATTCACCTCGGGCAGGAAGATCTCGACGAGGCGGATCTCGATGCGATTCGCGCATCGGGACTGCGGCTGGGGGTGTCGACGCATGGCTACGCCGAGATGCTGCGCGTCGCCGCGATCGCTCCCAGCTATCTCGCGCTCGGGGCGATCTTCCCGACCACGACCAAGGTCATGCCGACGTCGCCACAGGGCATGGGACGCTTCCAGGCCTACGTGGCGCTGATGAAGCCGGTGATTCCCTCGCTGGTCGGCATCGGTGGCGTGAACGCCACGAACATGCCGGAGGTGCTGGCGGTGGGCGTTGGCAGCGCGGCCGTGGTGCGTGCGATCACCGAGGCACATGATGTGCCGGCGGCGGTGGCCGGGCTCCACGCATTGTTTGGGCGCTGACCGCCCACGCATCTGGTACGGCCCGGGAAATCCGCATATCCTCTCTCATCCATCGGACATAACGGATCGACGTTCCGCTATACGGAACGCGGCGTGCAGAGAGGAAACGCAGTGAACGAGATCAGCCCCGTGGCCCCCGGTACGCCGGACAAGCCTTATTTCGGCATCGACATCCCGCTGATGCGGCACCTGGGCCTGCAACCGGTCCATCTGGAGGAAGGCCTGTGCCGCACGCGCCTGCCGGCGAATCCGTCGCTGGTGAACAGCCGGGGCGACGTGCACGGCGGCACGCTGATGGCGGTGCTAGATTTCACGCTGAGCGGCGCCGCAAGATCGCACGCGCCGCTGGATATCGGCGTGATCACGATCGACATGTCGACGCACTTCCTGGCCGCCGCGCGTGGGGAACTGACGTTCGAGTCGCGCTGCATCCGTCGCGGGGCGAAGATCGCGTTCTGCGAGGGCGAGGCGAAGGACGCCTCCGGCACCGTGGTGTGCGTGGCGCGCGCGGCGTTCAAGCTGGTGGCGCTGGCCGGCGGCAACTAGGCGACGCGATCAAATTTGAGAGCGCGCCCCTAGTGTCTTGCTTAGAGGTTGTTTCAAAATGAAGCGCAGCGGTCCTGGCTAGGCGCGCGGCCGCAGACAGTACAAGTGGTACGGCAAGGCCGCGCAACGACGGCAGGATCTTTTTGAAACGACCTCTTAGGGGGCGGCGTTTTCGGCCTGGCGATACACCGCCATGAACCGCGCGCGCTCGGTGATGCCGTAGTCGCCGGGTGCGTACTGCATCAGCCAGTCGCCGGCCTTGCCTGTCAGCACATCGCCCCCAGCGGAGCGGGCGATGGCAAACGCCCCCGGCATTTCCTTCACCAATACAGGCACCGGCTTGTTCCGATACGGGCCAGGTTCGCCATGCGCGTTGGGCCCGATGGCCACGTAGCGTGCATCGAAGCGTTCGCGCGAGACGACCCAGCGGTCACCGGTGGCGCCGGTCACGATGGCATCGCCGGGCAGATAGCGGTTGGGGCCTTCGCGGCTGATCAGCTCGCCCGGCTCGCCAGGAAAGCTCACCTGCACCGTTTCATTCTTCACGTACCAGCGCGCGGCGGGATCTTCGCGCAGGTCGATGTTCGTCAGCGTTTCCATATCGATTCAACCCAAAGTGCGCGGCGCGAAGCTGTGGTTCAGCGGGCCGTTGCCGGCGCCCAGGCGCAGTTGCGCGCCCGCGGCGATGGCCTGGGCGACGTAGTCCAGTGCCGTACTCGCGGCATCGGGCAGCGCCTCGCCTCGGGCCAGTTGCGCGGCGATGGCGGCCGCCAGCGTGCAGCCAGTGCCATGCAGGTTGCGTGTGTCGATGCGCGGATGCGTGAACACACGCACCGTGCCATCGGCCAGCATCAGCAGGTCGTCGAGACCGCCGGCGGCATTCGGGCCGTCATCCTCCAGATGCCCACCCTTGAGCAGTACCGCCGGGCAGCCGAGCGCGATCAGGTCGGCGGCGGCGGCCTCCATCTCCGCGCGGCGAGTGATGCGCCGGCCGAGGAGATAGGACGCTTCCGGCAGGTTTGGCGTCACCAGCATCGCGCGCGGGAACAGCAGTTTCACCATCGCCTGGCTCGTGGCGTCATCGGAAAGCGTGGCGCCGGATGTCGAGATCATCACCGGGTCCACCACCAGCTTGCGGATGCCGTGGCGGTCCACGGCCCCGGCCACGGCCTCGACGATGGCGGCCGTGCCCAGCATGCCGGTCTTGGCCGCATCCACGCCGATATCGCTGGCCACCGCGTCGATCTGCGCCGCGACCATGTCGGCCGGGATCGCGTGGACGCCCGTGACGCCCAGCGTGTTCTGGGCCGTGATCGCGGTGATGGCGCTCATGCCAAAGCAGCCGAGCGCGGCAAAAGTCTTCAGGTCCGCCTGGATGCCGGCACCGCCGCCGGAGTCGGAGCCGGCGATGGTCAGCGTGCGGGGTGGCGTGGGGAGCATGTGGGCGGCGGGAAGGATCGGGGGAACAATTGAGGGAACAATCGGAAACAAATAACGGGGAAAAAATCTGGCTTATCGCGCCGCACGGGCATGACAGGCACGCTACAATACCGCCACTCCGAGGAGCGTTGCAACGGATGACCAGCCTGGTAAGTGCCTTGATGCACGATGCCGATGCGTCACCGCCAGGCTCGGACTGTTTCAACGGCGCTCGCTGATCCGTGGTTCGCACGGAGGCGAGTCGACCTATCCGCCCGCTTTGCCAATCGATGCTGGTTTACCGCATTGATGGCTGGCGCGGCCGCTATCTCCCACTCGTCACCTGCGTGCCACTCTTCACCGGAGTGAATCATGAACGCTGTGACCGATCTGAAGCAAGACTACATCGTGGCCGACATCGGCCTGGCCGGCTGGGGCCGCAAGGAAATCGCCATTGCCGAGACCGAAATGCCCGGCCTGATGGCGATCCGCGACGAATTCGCCGCCAGCCAGCCGCTCAAGGGCGCCCGCATCGCCGGCTCCCTGCACATGACCATCCAGACCGCCGTGCTGATCGAGACGCTCAAGGCGCTCGGCGCCGACGTGCGCTGGGCCTCGTGCAACATCTTCTCGACCCAGGATCACGCCGCCGCCGCCATCGCCGCGTCGGGTACGCCGGTGTTCGCCTTCAAGGGCGAATCGCTGAAGGAATACTGGGACTACACGCACCGCATCTTCGACTGGGCTGACGGCGGCACGCCGAACATGATCCTGGACGACGGCGGCGACGCCACGCTGCTGCTGCACCTGGGCGCCCGTGCCGAAAAGGACGCGTCGATCATCGCCAACCCGACCAGCGAGGAAGAGACCTTCCTGTTCGCGGCGATCAAGGAAAAGCTGGCCAAGGATTCGGGCTGGTATAGCCGCAACCTGGACGCCATCCGCGGCGTGACCGAGGAAACCACCACCGGCGTGCACCGCCTGTACCAGATGGCGCAAAAGGGCGAACTGAAGTTCCCCGCCATCAACGTGAACGACTCGGTGACCAAGAGCAAGTTCGACAACCTGTACGGTTGCCGCGAGTCGCTGGTGGACGGCATCAAGCGCGCCACCGACGTGATGATCGCCGGCAAGGTTGCCGTGGTTTGCGGCTATGGCGATGTGGGCAAGGGCAGCGCCCAGGCCCTGCGCGCGCTGTCGGCACAGGTGTGGGTGACGGAAGTCGATCCGATCTGCGCACTGCAGGCCGCCATGGAAGGCTACCGCGTGGTGACGATGGACTATGCCGCCGACAAGGGCGACATTTTCGTGACCTGCACCGGCAACTACCATGTCATCACGCATGATCACATGGCCAAGATGAAGGACCAGGCCATCGTCTGCAACATCGGCCACTTCGACAACGAGATCGATATCGCCTCGATCGAGAAGTACAAGTGGGACGAGATCAAGCCGCAGGTTGATCACGTGATCTTCCCCGACGGCAAGAAGATCATCCTGCTGGCCAAGGGCCGCCTGGTGAACCTGGGCTGCGCCACGGGCCACCCGTCGTACGTGATGAGCAGCTCGTTCGCCAACCAGACCATCGCCCAGATCGAACTCTGGCTGGAGCGCGACAGCGGCAAGTACCCGGTTGGCGTCTACGTGCTGCCGAAGCACCTGGACGAAAAGGTCGCGCGCCTGCAGCTGAAGAAGCTCAACGCGCAGCTGACCGAGCTGACCGAGCAGCAGGCCGCCTACATCGGCGTGAAGAAGGAAGGCCCGTACAAGGCCGACCACTACCGCTACTAAGCCGCGGGTCTCTCCCTCTCCCATGCGTGGGAGAGGGAGGCATGTTCCCATTGATGCTGTCCTGACCGAAAAGGAGTCGTAATGAGACTATTGGCCGTATGGATCATCAATGCCGCGTCGCTGTTCCTGGTGGGCAGCGTCATCAGCGGGATCACGCTGGGCGGGTTTGGCTCGGCCATGATCGCCGCGCTGGTGCTGGGCCTGGTCAACACGCTGATCCGGCCAATCCTGGTCATCCTGACGCTGCCGGTCACGTTGCTGACGCTGGGCCTGTTCATCTTCGTCATCAACGCGCTGCTGTTCCTGTTCGTCGGCAATCTGCTGTCGGGCTTCGTGGTGCAGGGCTTTGGCGCCGCGCTGCTGGGCTCCATCTTGTACAGCGTGATTTCGTGGATTCTCTCCAGCCTCCTGCTGGGCGATCGCGACTGACTTCACTTCCGGGGCGCCGCCCAATGCGGCGTGCCATTCCATGACAGACCGCTACTTCAGCTTCGAATTCTTCCCGCCCAAGACGGCGGAAGGCGCGGAGAAACTGCGCAACACGCGCGCGCAACTGGCGCCGCTGCAGCCCAAGTACATTTCGGTGACGTTCGGCGCCGGCGGTACTACGCAGCAGGGCACGCTGGACGCCGTGCTGGAAATCCAGCGCGAAGGCATCGAGGCCGCGCCGCACCTGTCGTGCGTGGGCTCCACGCGCGACAGCATTCGCCAGATTCTCGGCAAGTACCGCGACGGCGGCATTCGGCATATCGTGGCGCTGCGCGGCGACATGCCGTCAGGCATGGGCGAGATCGGCGAGTTCCGCTATGCCAACGAGCTCGTGGAGTTCATCCGGGCCGAAACCGGCGACTGGTTCAACATCGAGGTAGCCGCCTATCCCGAGTACCACCCGCAGGCCCGCTCCCCGCGCCACGACCTCGACAACTTCGTGCGCAAGGTCCGTGCCGGCGCCGACTCGGCGATCACGCAGTACTTCTACAACGCGGATGCGTATTTCCGTTTTGTCGACGACGTGCGCGCGCTGGGCGTGGACGTCCCCATCGTGGCCGGCATCATGCCGATCACCAACTACTCGCAGCTGATGCGCTTCTCCGAGATGTGCGGCGCCGAAGTGCCGCGCTGGGTGGCAAAGCGGCTGGAGTCGTTCGGCGACGACAAGGAGTCGATCCGCGCCTTCGGCCTGGATGTGGTGACTGGCCTGTGCGAACGTCTGCTCGCTGCCGGCGTGCCCGGCCTGCACTTCTACACGCTGAACGCGGCCGGCGCGACCAAGGCGATCTGGCAGCGCCTGAAGCTGTAGTTCCGTCGTCGGCCCCGTGCCCGCCGCTGCGCGCGCCGCTTCGTCGCGCTCCGCCCGTCGCGATCCGTTCGTCGAGCACCTGCTCGAACTGATGGCGCCGCTGGCGGCGCGCATCGGCGCGATCACCGCCAAGCGCATGTTCGGCGGCCACGGCCTGTTCTACGACGGATTGATGTTCGGGCTGGTCAGCGGCGGCCAGTGCTACCTGAAGGCCGACGATGCGACGCTGGCATGCTTCGAGGCCGAAGGCAGCGAGCCGTTTCGCTACCAGTCGGCCAGGCGCGAAGTCACGATGCGTCACTACCTGAGCCTGCCCGCGGCCTGCCTCGAGTCTCCCGCCGCGATGACACCGTGGGCGCAGCGGGCGGTGGAAGCGGCGCTGCGCCTCGGCAATGCCCGCTGAACGCGCCTCCAGGCGGCCACCAGCCATCCGTCAGACGCCCACCAGGCACCCGCCAAGTCTCCTTCCACCCGCGAAGTCGATGGTGTCATACTCGGCACCATGGTCACCGCCACCTTCCGTTTCTACGAGGAACTGAACGACTTCCTGGCGCCATCCCAGCGCCGCCGGGACCTGTCGTGCCCATGCGCGCGGGCAGCCACGGTCAAGCACATGATCGAGGCGCTCGGGGTGCCCCACACCGAGGTGGAGCTGATTCTGGTCAATGGCGAGTCGGTGCCGTTCGAGCAGATCCTGCAGGACGGCGACCGCGTGGCCGTCTACCCCAAGTTCGAATCGCTCGATGTCTCGCCGCTGCTGCGAGTGCGTGAGCGCCCGCTGCGCGTCATGCGTTTTGTCGCGGATGCGCACCTCGGCGGGCTGGCCCATCTGCTGCGCATGACGGGCTTCGACACGCTCTATGACAACCACTTCGAAGATAGCGAGATCGAGCGCATCGCCGCCGAGGAGATGCGCGTCGTCCTGACACGCGACCGCGAACTGCTCAAGCGCCGTGGCATCACGCATGGCTGCTACGTGCGGGCGATCAAGTCGTCGCTGCAGGTGCGCGAGATCTTCTCAAGGCTCGATCTCGCCGGCAGCGCGCGGCCGTTCGCACTTTGCCTGGACTGCAACGTGCCGCTGCACCGGATCGACAAGACGGAAGCGGACGGTCGCGTGCCCGATGGCGTTTTTGCGCGGCACGAGCGCTTTGTCACTTGCCCGCAGTGCCGGCGGGTGTTCTGGGAGGGATCGCACTGGCGCAAGATGCGCGCGCTGGTGGATGAGTTGATGCGGCCGGCGGAGATCGCGCAAGCTGACGGTGCCGCAGATTGCGCCCCCGGTCTTGCCCCCGATTTCGACACGCTGGCGGCGTCTACACCGCGCCCGATTCCGTGACGATCCAGTCCATCGGCAGGTCATGTCCCTGCGCTTGCAGCGGCACGCGGCAGGCATCGAAGCCAATGCCGATAGCCAGCGGCGGCGCGGTGCCAGCCGTGGCCGATTCAGCCAGCGCGGCCAGCGTGCGGTCGTAGAAACCGCCGCCATAGCCGAGGCGGAACTTATCGGGGCTGAAACCGACACAGGGAATAAGCAGCGCGTCGGGCAGGACGGCGTCGGTGCCATCAGGCACCGGGATGCCGTAGTGGCCGGTACGCATGGTCGTGTCCGGCGTCCATGCATGGAAGTCGAGCGGCGCGCCGGGGCGGCTCACCACGGGCAATGCGGCCTGGCGGCCGGGCAGCGCGGCAAGCCATTGCGCAACGACCTCGCGTGCGTCGAATTCCTGCTGGATCGGCCAGTAGAACCCCAGCCGTTGTGCCCCCAGGCGTGCAAGCAGGGTTGCGAGCGCGCCGGCAATGCGCGCGTCCGCGCTGGCCCGGTCAGGTAGCGTTGCGCGCACGGCGAGCAGCCGACGCCGCATGGCGCCGCGCGCTTCGGCCGGCTCGGCGGCAATGTCGGACATGGCAGGGAATTGGCCGTTCTCTACCCCGTTGTCCGGAGCTTGGTCGGGGGGCATGGCGTGCAATAATGATCGACGATCAGACTCAAACACAGGCGCGTGGCCGAGGTGGTTCACGCGCTACCAACAAGGGAAACAAGAATGCCGAAGGGAGTATATCTGCGCCGTGCAGGACGCGCCGCCTGGCTCGCGTTTGCCGGTGCACTGCTGGCCACGCCCGGGTATGCGCAGAAGCGGCCGCAGCCGCCGCAACAGCCGCCCGCGCTGACCATCCCGAGCAATCCGGACGACGCCTTCGCCGCACTGCGCGAGGCCGCCCGCAAGAATGATGTTGACCGCGCGGCGGCCATCTCGGCCACGCTGGTCGACTATCCCATCCCGTCGTACGTCGAATACTTCCGCATCAAGCCGCAACTGTTCGACGCCAGCGGCCTGGCCCGGATCGACACGCCCGACGACCAGGTGCGCGTGTTCCTGCAACGCTACCAGGGCGAGGCGATTGCGGACCGCATGCGCAACGACTGGCTGCTGGTGCTGGGCAAGAAGCGCGACTGGGCCAATTTCGACGTCGAGTATCCGCAGTTCGTGCTCAAGGACGACTCGCAGGTGGAGTGCTACGCGCTGTTGTCCCGCGCGCTGAAGGGGCAGAACGTGGCGGCCGAATCGCGTGCCGCGCTGTCCGATCCGCGCTACTACGGCGAGGGTTGCGTCGATCTGATCAGCTACCTCGCGCAGAGCCAGCAGATCCAGCGCAGCGACGTGGCCTTCCAGGCGCGCCAGGCGCTGGAGCAGAACTTCACCACGCTGGCCGGCAAGATCGCCGCCGCCGTGCCCGACGCGCGCGTGGACGGTGACACGCTGGCCACCGTGGTCAAGATGGCCCGCAATGATCCGTCGCAGGCAGCTTCCTATCTCAGCGCGATGGGCGGCAGCCTGTCACGCGACGAGCAGGGTGCCGCGTGGGGCGTGGTCGGCCAGTTTGCCGCCAAGAAGCTGATGCCCGAGGCCGCCGGCTACTACCGCCGCCAGATGGACCTGGGCGGCAACCAGTGGCTGTCCGACGAAACCCAGGAATGGCGCGTGCGCGCCGCGCTGCGCCAGGGCGACTGGAAGCAGGTGCGCCAGGCCGTGGAACTGATGCGTGCCGAGCTGCGCGCCAAGGATCCGGCCTGGACCTACTGGTATGGCCGCGCCCTCAAGGCCGATGGCCGCGCCAACGATGCCCAGGCGCAGTTCCAGTCGATCGCGGGCCAGTTCAACTTCTATGGCCAGCTGGCCAGCGAGGAACTGGGCAATCGCATCACGCTGCCCGCACGCACCACGGTGACCGATGCCGAGGCGATGGCCATGCGCACGCGCCCCGGCTTCGTCCGCGCGCTGAAGTTCTACGACATGAACCTGCGCTTCGAAGGTAACCGCGAGTGGAACTGGGAGTTGCGCGGCATGAGCGACCGCGAGCTGCTGGCGACCGCCGAGTACGCGCGCAAGGTCGAACTGCTCGATCGCACCGTCAATACATCGGACCGTACGAAGGCCGAACACGATTTCGCACAGCGCTTCCCGATGCCGTATCGCGACATCATGCAGCGGGCCACGGATGACGTCGGGCTCGACATGGCCTGGGCCTACGGCCTGATCCGCCAGGAATCGCGCTTCATCATGAACGCGCGGTCGTCGGCCGGCGCGCATGGGCTGATGCAGGTCATGCCGGCCACCGCCAGGTACGTGGCGAAGAAGATCGGCATGACGGACTTCTCGCCGACGATGATGAGCGATCCCAACATCAATATCCTGCTCGGCACCAACTACATGAGCATGGTGCTGACCGACCTCGACAGCTCCTGGACGCTGGCCTCGGCCGGCTACAACGCCGGCCCGGGACGTCCCAAGAACTGGCGCGGCAGCCTGTCCCGTCCGGTGGAAGGCGCGATCTTTGCAGAGACGATTCCGTTCACGGAAACGCGAACCTACGTGAAGAATGTGCTTTCCAACGCAACGTACTATGCTGCATTGATGAGTGGTCGGCCCCAGTCGCTGAAGGATCGCCTGGGTTCGGTCGCACCGTCCTCGGTCACGACGACCAGCCTGCCCTGAGCACCGCTTCGGGGCACGCCCCGCGCCGGCCGGACCCTGATCCGGCCGGCGTGGCCGGCACCGTGGCCACGGACGCGTCATCGTCTGATGTCAGCGTAACGTGATCGTCACGGAGCCCACCATGCAGACCAGCAATGTCCTTGTGATCGGGGGGGCCGGATTCATCGGCAGTCACCTCATCTCCCGCCTGGCCGGCGCGGCATCCGCCTCCGGCGCGCCGCTCAACCCGGCCACCAATCCCGACAGTCCCATCGCACCCGAGCGCATTCTCGTCGGCGCCCGCAACGTCGAGCACGCGCAGCACCTGCTGCTGCTGCCGCGCGTGGAGGTCTTCGAGCTGGGGCTGGCTGACGATGCCGCGCTCGATGACGCCATCGGGTCGCTCGGCGTGGACGGCATCGTCGTCAACCTCGTCGGAGTGCTGCATGGCGAGCGTGGCGACCCCTACGGCCCGGCATTTGCCTCGGCCCATGTGTATCTGCCGCGCCAGATCGTCGAATCCTGCCTGCGAACCGGTGTTCGCAGGCTGATCCACATGAGCGCGCTGGGCGCCGATGTGCAGGGGCCCTCGATGTACTTGCGCAGCAAGGGTGAAGGGGAGCGCATCATCCGCAACAGTGGCCTGGACTGGACGATCTTTCGCCCGTCGGTGGTGTTTGGCCCCGACGACCATTTCCTGAACCTGTTCGCCCAGATGCAACAGATGGCGCCTGTGGTGCCGCTGGCCTGCGCGCACGCGCGTTTCCAGCCCGTATTCGTGATGGACGTGGTGCAGGCGTTCCTTAACGCGATGGTCAATCCGGCGACGATCGGCCACGGTTATGAACTCGGCGGACCGCAGGTCTATACGCTCGAGGAGCTGGTTCGCTTCGCCGGCCGGGCATCGGGCCATCCCCGTCCGGTCATTACGCTGCCGGATGCCCTGGCGCGCGTCCAGGCGGCCGTGCTGGAGCACATGCCCGGCGGCCCGGTCATGTCGCGCGACAACCTCGATTCCATGCGCCTCGACAACGTGCTGGGCGCGCCGATGGCGCCGGAACTGGGGCTGCATCCTGCCAGCCTGGAGTCCGTGATGACCGACGTGCTGTCTGGCCGCAACCGGGAGCTGTCGATGCAGATCATGCGCGGCAGCGTCCACCGTTGAGTCGGGAAGTGACGCCGATGTGACTTTTGCTCACACCCTTGCGAGCGCAATTCGCTTTGAGGCGGCCTGCGGGGCTGGATAGAATGACCGGTTCAGGTGCGCAACGGTGCGCCCGCCTCTTTCGATCTCCGCCCCCAAGGATCCGCGATGAAGCTCGTCATCGGCAACAAGAACTATTCCTCCTGGTCGCTGCGCCCCTGGCTGCTGTTGCGCCATGCCGGCATTGCGTTCGAGGAAATCCCGGTACGCCTGTCCACGAAGGAATTCTCCTCGGATGTCGCGCGCTTTTCGCCCGCCGGCAAGGTGCCGGTGCTGGTCGACGACGGCGTGACGGTCTGGGATTCGCTGTCGATCTCCGAATACGTGGCGGAGCGCTTTCCTGAGAAGTCGCTCTGGCCGGCCGACCCGGCCACCCGCGCGCTGGCGCGTTCGGTCTGCGCGGAAATGCATTCGGGCTTTGGCGACCTGCGCAGCCAGATGCCGATGAACGTGACGGCCGTGCTGCCGGGCTGCGGCTGGAACGTGGCCGTGCAGCGCGACGTGGACCGCATCGCCGCCATCTGGGAAGACCTGCGCGCGCGTTACGGTGCCGAGGGCCCGTTCCTGTTCGGCAAGTTCTCGGTGGCCGACGCGTTCTTCGCGCCGGTGGTCAGCCGCTTTGCCACCTATGGCGTGCACCTGCCCGACGCGGCCAAGGCCTACGCGGATTTCATGCTGGCGCTGCCGGCCATGCAAGAATGGATCTCCGCCGCCGGCGAGGAGCGCGACTTCCTGGCCGATGACGAACCGTATCGGACGGAACCGGATCGCCCGGACGCCATCATCATTCATCACTGACGAGAAGCGCGAACGCGCAAGGGAAATTCATGCAGGTGTACGCCGTCGGCGGAGCCATCCGCGACCAGCTGCTGGGCAAGCCAAGCCAGGACCGCGACTACGTGGTCGTGGGCGCGACGCCGGCCGCGATGGAGGCCGCCGGCTACAAGCCGGTGGGCAAGGATTTTCCGGTGTTCCTGCATCCCGAAACGAGGGCGGAGTACGCGCTGGCGCGCACGGAACGCAAGACCGCCGTCGGCTACAAGGGGTTCGCGTTCTATTGCGAGCCCGATGTGACGCTGGAAGACGACCTCGTGCGCCGCGACCTGACCATCAACGCGATGGCGCAGGCCGTCGATGCCGATGGCAATCTCGTCGGTCCGGTGATCGACCCCTATGGCGGCCAGCGGGATCTCGCGGCACGCCTGTTCCGCCATGTGTCGGACGCATTTGCCGAGGACCCCGTGCGCATCCTGCGCGCGGCGCGCTTTGCCGCGCGCTTCCATGATTTCGCCGTGGCACCCGAGACCGTCGCGCTGATGCGCAGGATGGTCGATGCGGGCGAGGTCGATGCGCTGGTGCCCGAGCGCGTGTGGCAGGAAATCGCACGCGGCCTGATGGAGGCCAAGCCCTCGCGCATGTTTGAGGTGTTGCGCGAGTGCGGGGCGCTGGCGCGGCTGCTGCCGGAACTCGACAGGCTCTGGGGCGTGCCGCAGCGGGCCGACTATCACCCGGAGGTCGACACGGGCGTGCACGTCATGATGGTGATCGACTACGCGGCGAGCGTGGGCGCGGCGTTGCCCGTGCGGTTTGCCGCGCTCGTGCACGACCTGGGCAAGGGCACCACGCCCGAGGACGTGCTGCCGCGTCATATCGGGCATGAGCAGCGCAGTGTCGATCTGCTAGAGGCGGTTTGCCAGCGCCTGCGCGTGCCGAACGATTGCCGCGAACTGGCCGTGCTGGTGGCATGCGAGCACGGCAACATCCACCGTTCCACCGAATTCGGCGCCGCCGCGCTGACGCGCCTGATCGAACGCAGCGACGCCTTGCGCAAGCCGGCCCGTTTTGCCGAGGCCTTGCAGGCCTGCGAGGCCGATGCGCGTGGCCGGCTGGGTTTCGAGGATCGGGAATATCCGCAGACGGCACGCTTGCTGACGGCGCTCGAAGCCGCCGCATCCATTGACGCTGGCGCCATCGCACGGGCCTGCGGCGATGTCGCCCAGATCAGGGACCGCGTTCACGCGGCGCGCGTGGCGGCCGTCGCGGAGCGGCTCGGACTGTAGGCACTCCGGCGCAACGCCGGGCCGTGTCTACCGATAGACCAGCACCGGAATCGTTGTATGCGTCAGCACCTTTTGCGTTTCGCTGCCGATCAGCATCGCCTGCACGCCTCGCCGTCCGTGTGAAGCCATGACGATCAGGTCGCAGCGCCTGGCGCCGGCCTCGTCGACGATGGCCTGGAAGATGTGGTCCCGCGTGATGCAGGCGGTGTCGCATGCCACGCCCGCGGCGGCGGCTTCCTGCGCAATGGTCGCCAGATAGGCTTCGGCCTGCCGATAGGCCTCATGCATGTAGCGGTCCCTGCTTTCCGCCAGGATGGCGGTCTGCAGGCGCATCGTATCGAAATGTGGCACGACCTGGATTGCCGTGATGCGGGCGTGGATGGATCGCGCCAGTGCGATGGTCTTGCGGTAGGCCGCGTCGGACAAGTCTGAGCCGTCGACCGCTACCAGCAGATGCTTGAACATGTCAGTCTCCTTGCCAACCGGCGCCGGATGCCTTGCATGGATCCTCACCATTCCCAGCTTAGGACTCATTTTGGAAAGGGACAGGGAAGGGGGCGGCATGTATTCATTCCCGCACTTGCCGATGCGTGCCGTATTTCCTATTCCTCAAATGAGACCTACCCTTAAGACGACCGGGAGCCAACCGCTTTCTCGACGGGAGAAATGCCATGGCCAATTCAACGCATCCAGGTTCCGGCCGGGTCGGCGCCATCCGTAAGGCGGCGCGGGTCGCAACCCCTGACGCAATCCCTAGCGTAACCCCTAGCGCAACCCCCAACGCAACCGCTGGCGCGGACACTGACACCAACCGCCGCAGATTCATACAGGCCGCGGGCGGCGTTGGCCTTGCCGCTGGTCTCGGCGCCTTCCTTCCTCGCGCCCACGCAGCCAGGCGCACGCTGAAGATCCTGCAGTGGAACCACTTTGTGCCGGGTTACGACAAGTGGTTCGACGACGTCTATGTGAAGCAGTGGGGGCAGAAGAACGATACCGAGGTGGTGGTGGACCACGTCGGCATTCCCGCGCTGGCCACGCGCGCGGCGGCCGAGGTCTCCGCGCAGAAGGGGCATGACCTGTTCATGTTCCTGTCGCCTCCGCCGGTCTACGAGGATCAGGTCATCGACCATCGCGAGATCTATGAGGAATGCCAGCGCAAGCACGGCAAGCCGGTCGAGCTGGCGATCAAGAGCACGTACAACCCGAAGACGAAGAAGTACTTCGCGTTCTCCGACAGCTTCGTCCCCGATCCGATCAACTATCGCAAGGACCTCTGGGACGAGGCCGGCATGAAGCCGCCCGATACCTGGCTCGATGTCCTCGCCGCGGGCCGCAAGATCAAGGCCGGGCGTGGCATTCCAATCGGCGTCGGCCTGTCGGCGGAACTCGATACCGCGATGGCGGTGCGCGCCATCCTGTACGCCTTTGGCGGCTCGGTCCAGGATGACCGGCACACCGTGGTGCTGAACTCAAGGCAGACGGTGGAAGCCGTGAAGTTCGTCAGGGCGCTGTACCAGGAGACCATGACGCCGGAAGTGCTGGCATGGGACCCGTCGTCCAACAATCGCGCGATGCTGGCGGGCAAGATCTCGCTCTGCCTGAACGCCATCTCCATCACCCGCGAGGCCGAAAACAAGAACCTGCCGATCGCGCGCGACATCTGGCTCACGCAGGCCTTGCAGGGCCCGGTGCGACGCATCGCGCTGGAGCACGTGATGGACTGCTACGTGATCTGGAAGTTCGCCGAGAACATCGGCGGCGCGAAGCAGTTCCTGGTCGACTATATCGACAACTTCCGGCAAGGCTTCCTGGGCAGCGAGTTCTACAATTTTCCCTGCTTCCTCAGCACCGTTCCCGATCTGCAGAAGCTCATTGCCGACGACCCCAAGGCCACGCCGCATGACAAGTACAAGGTGCTCGGCGCACTGATGAACCAGGCGACCAACGTCGGCTATCCCGGCTATGCCAATGCCGCCGTCGACGAGATCTTCAATACCTGGGTGCTCAACACCATGTTCGCCAAGGCGGCCACGGGCGACGAGACGCCGGAAAACGCGGTCAGGATCGCCGACGCGACGTGCAAGCGCATCTTCGCCAAGTGGCGCGACAAGGGCATGGTGTAGCGGGCGTGGCGTAGCGCGGATGGAACGTGGCCCATGGCCTCCATAGAGGTTCGCTCGCTCACCAAGCATTTCGATGGCACCAACGCGGTGGACAACGTCGACCTGGGTGCCCGGGATGCGGAATTCCTGGTCCTGCTGGGGCCCTCCGGCTCCGGCAAGACCACCTTGCTGCGCCTGATTGCCGGGCTCGAGACGCCCACCCGGGGCGATATCCTGGTCGACGGGCGCGTTGTCACGGCGCTGCCCCCGAGGCTGCGCAACATGGCAATGGTGTTCCAGAGCTACGCCTTGTACCCGCATCTGAATGTCTTCGAGAACATCGCGTTTCCGCTGCGGGCCAGGGGTATCGCGCGCGGGCAGGTCAATGGCAAGGTGGACTGGGCTGCGCAGCTGTTCGGCATCGCGCATCTGCTGAAGCGCAAGCCGCGTCAGCTGTCCGGCGGGGAGCGGCAGCGGGTGGCACTGGCGCGCGCGGTGGTGCGCGAGCCGATCGCGTTCCTGCTCGATGAGCCGCTGTCCAATCTCGATGCGAAACTCAGGACTTCCGCACGCGACGAGCTGCAGCGGTTCCAGCGCCGGCTCGCCACCACCACCATCTACGTCACCCACGACCAGATCGAAGCGCTGGGCCTGGGCGACCGCATTGCCATCCTCGATCATGGCAAGATTCACCAGCTCGGCACGCCGCAGCAGGTCTATGAGCAGCCTGCCGACCTCTTCGTCGCTACCTTCATCGGCTCGCCGCCGATGAATCTGCTCGAGGCCGATGGCGTGGTGACAGGTTTCCGGCCCGAGCACTTCCTGCCTCGCGGGGCCTATGCCGCGGACGACGCGGTGCGGCCCTTTGTCCTGCGTGTCACGCGCATCGAGAACCTGGGCTCCGACCGCCTCGTGTACGGAGCGCTGGAGGCGCCGCTGCCGCAGGTCAGCGTGGTGTCGCGCATTCCCTGCACGGTGACGATCCCGATCGCGGCCGGCGATGCCTGCCCGTTCGCGGTGCGCGAGCGTGACCTGCATCGCTTCGACCTGAAATCCGGCGCGAATCTCGGGGCCGTATCGTGAAGCGCACATCCATTCTCACGGGGCAGCCGGCGCAGCAACTGGGAGAACAGCCGGCGCGCCGGCTGGCCGACGACGATCGCTGGCTGGGCCGCGCCATGCTGGCACCGGCGGTGATCTACATCGCGTTGCTGGTTGGCTTTCCGTTTGCGCTGTCGATCTACTACAGCCTCTCGGACGCCACGGTGGGCAGTCAGGTGCTGCACTTCGTCGGCCTCCGAAACTTCATCCGCGTGCTGGAGAACCCTACCTTCTGGCGCTCGCTGGGCAACGCGCTGGTCTTCACGCTGGTGTCGCAGGCCCTGGTGGTGGTGCTGGCAAAGATCCTGGCGATGGCCCTGTATCGGGACTTCCGAGGCAAATGGCTGGTGCGCTTGCTGATCCTGCTGCCGTGGGTGGCGCCGATCTCGCTCGGCACCATCGGCTGGCTGTGGATCTTCGACCCGGTCTACAGCGTCATCAACTGGATCCTGCGTGCGGCCGGCGTGCTGGGCCCGCACGTCTGGCCCGTGTGGCTCGGCCAGCCGAGCCTGGCGATGGCGTCGGTGATCCTGGTGGATGTCTGGCGCCTGCTGCCGCTGGCCACGGTGATCATCCTCGCCGGCCTCAGCGGCATTCCCCAGGACATCCATGATGCGGCCGCGATGGACGGCGCCGGCTTCTGGCGGCACCTGTTCCGCATCAACATCCCGCTGGTGATGCCGATCATGCTGGTGGCGCTGCTGTTCGGCATCGTGTTCACGTTCACCGACATGATCATCATCTATGTGCTGACCCGCGGCGGCCCCTATGACACCACCCAGGTGGTGGCCAGCCTGGCGTTCTTCACCGGCATCCAGGGCGGCGACCTCGCGGAAGGCGCCGCCATCTCGCTGTTCCTGTTTCCGGTGCTGGTTGCGGTCGTGATCGTGCTGCTGACCATCGCCCGCCGTACGGAGGTGACCTGAAATGGAATACGCCGCCATTGCCTTCCGACGCTGGGCCGCGCGCGGCGCCCATTTCGGGTGTATCGCCGCGTTCGTCGCGTTCTGCGCGTTTCCGTTCTACTGGATGCTGATCACCACCTTCAAGGATGTCCATGACCTGATCGACACCGCCAACAATCCGTTTCTCTTCAACCTGCCGCCCACGCTGGAGAACCTGCGGGTTCTGTTTGGCGAGACCCGCTACGTGCGCTGGGTGTTCAATACGCTGGTCGTCGGCGTGGGCGTGGTGGTGATCACGCTGTTGCTCGCGGTGCCCGCCGGCTACAGCCTGGCGCGCCTGTCGGGGCGGTGGGGGCGGCAGTGGGCCATTGGCATCTTCCTGACCTACCTCGTTCCCCCCACCATCCTGTTCATCCCGTTCTCGCGCATCATCGGGGCGCTGGGCCTGCAGGACTCGCTCTGGTCACTGGTGCTTGTGTATCCCAGCTTCACGGTGCCGTTCTGCAGCTGGCTGATGATGGGGTTCTTCAAGGCGGTGCCGCGCGATATCGAGGAAGCCGCCATGATGGACGGCCTGAGTCGCTTCGGCGCGTTCATGAAAGTGGTGGTGCCGTTATCGTCGAGCGGGATACTGACGGTGGTCATCTTCGCCATGACCCTGGCGATGCAGGAATTCGTCTACGCGCTGACCTTCATCACCACGTCTTCGCAATACACGGTAAGCGTCGGCGTGCCGACCTTCCTGGTGCGGGGTGACGTCTACTTCTGGGGCTCGCTGATGGGTGCGTGCCTGATCGTCAGCGTGCCGGTGGCCATGCTCTACAACGCCTTCGTCGACCGCTTCGTCGCCGGGTTTACCGTCGGAGCCGTGAAATAGCGCGGGGCTACAGCAGCTTGCCGATCAGCAGCGCGGCCAGCGACAGGATGATCGTCGAGGCGAATGGCAGCACGTAGTCGCGGCCGAACAGCCGGAATCGCACATCGCCCGGCAGGCGTCCAAGACCGATCTTCTGCAGCCACGGCAACGCGGCAGACAGCACGATCACGCAGAGAAAGATGGTGAAGGTCCAGCGCAGCATGATGCGTTACAGCGCGTGACTGCGGTCGCCGCGCGCGAACCCGGCGAGCGGCAGGGCGGCGTCGATCCCGCGCGCGAGGGCGATGACCTTGAACAGTTCGCCCATCTCGGCCTCCGACAACAGCTTCTGCACCGCATTGGCTTGCGGCAGGAAGGCGCGTGCATCGGACGGGTCCAGCTCCATCAGCAGGTCCGTGATACCCGCGTTCATCAGGAACCGCGCCTGGGACGCAAATCCGCTCACCTCCAGCCCCGCGTCCACGGCCGCATGCGCGATGCTGCTGAAGTTCACGTGTGCCGTAATGTCCTGCAGCCCGGGATACAGGAACGGATCGGGATGCGCGTGGTGGCGGTAGTGGCACATCAGCGTACCGCCCGCGCGCTGCGGATGGTAGTACTCCGCCGCCGGGAAGCCGTAGTCGATGAAGAACGCCGCGCCGCGCGCGAGCATCGCGCCCACCGCCCGGGCAAATCCTTCGGCTTCGGCATGCGTTTCGGTGACCACATCATGGTCGCCGGGGATCGCGTGCAGCGCCTCGGGCACGGCGTGGTCGGGCACCAGCCGGTCTTCATACCTGAACGCATGGGCGCCCTCGCTGCCGGCCACGCTGTGGGCCACGCCGCGCTCGTGCCAGCGACCGCCCGTGCGGGCAAACAGGCGCACCGGCATCGCGTCCAGCACCTCGTTGCCGACGATCACGCCTTCGAAGTGCTCGGGCAGCGCATCGAGCCAGGTTACGCGGCCGGCGAGGTGCGGCGCTCGCGCGGTCAGCGTTTCCTGCTGGCGCACCCGCAGTTCTCCGGACAGTTCGACGATGCAGTACTCGTCGGGCAGGGCGCCCTCGGCTTCCAGCGCCAGCAGCAAGTCGGCCGCCAGGCGACCGGTGCCGGCGCCGAATTCCAGCAGCCGGGGCAGGTTCATGGCGACCAGCGGCGCAATCTGGCGTGCCAGCGTGCGGGCGAAGAATGGGGTCAGTTCGGGGGCGGTGATGAAGTCGCTGCCGTCGCGGACATCGCGGCCAAACTTGGCCGAGCCGCCGCTGTAGTAGCCCAGCCGCGGGGCGTAGAGCGCCAGCGACATGTACCGGTCAAAGCCGATCCAGCCGCCGGCCGCATCGATGGCGTCGCCGATAGAGGTGGAAAGTGCCCTGGAGGCGGCCAGCGCGTCCGCGGGGGGAAGGGGTAGACTAGCGACTTTCTGCATACCGCGAATTGTAGCAATGCCAGACTCTTTGACTCCCGGTGCCGTCGGCGCCAAATCCGGCGCCTCGCGCGGCGTGGCGCTGGTCACCGGCGCGGCGCGTCGCCTGGGCCGTGCCATCGCCCTGGAGCTTGCCACGCAAGGCTGGGACGTGGCCGTCCACTGCAACCGGTCGCGCGAGGAAGCCGACGCGCTCGCCGTGCAGATCCGTGGCCTGGGGCGCCGCGCCGCGGTGCTGCAGGCGGACCTGTCCGACGAAGCCGCCACCGGGCGCCTGATCGCCGCCTGTGTCGAGGCGCTGGGCGTGCCGACCTGCCTGGTCAATAATGCGTCGCTGTTCCAGTACGACGTGGCGACCAGCTTCTCGTATGCCTCGCTCGATACCCATATGCGCACCAACGTGGCCGCCCCTTTGCTGCTGGCGCGTGAGATGCACAAGGCGCTTGGCGCCGATGGCAACGAGACCGACCAGCGTGGCGTGGTGATCAACCTGCTGGACCAGAAGCTGGACAACCTGAACCCGGATTTCCTGTCCTACACGCTGTCCAAGGCGGCGTTGCAGACGGCCACGCTGCAACTGGCGCAGGCACTTGCGCCGCGCCTGCGCGTGGTGGGCGTGGCACCGGGCATCACGCTGGTGTCCGGCGACCAGACCGATCCGGGCTTCGTGCGCGCCCATGGGATGACCCCGCTGGGCAAGTCCTCCACACCGGACGATATCGCCCAGGCCGTGGCCTACCTGGCCATCGCCCGGGCCGTGACCGGCACCACGCTGTACGTCGACGGTGGCCAGCATCTGATGCCGCTGGCCCGCGACGTGATGTTCCTGACCGAGTAAGCCGCGCGCGGGCCTTGTTCCAGGCCGCGCGCGTTTTGATCGTTGTTCGATTGCCGTTTGTTTCCGATTCCCCTGTCTGACGCGCTGCCATGACCTTTGCCGCCCTTTCCCATCCCAGCCTGCAAAACTGCCGCCGCATGTTCCTGCGCAACTACGAAGTGCAGATCAACATCGGCGTGCACGAATTCGAAAAGAAGGGCGAGCAGCGCGTGCTGGTCAATATCGACCTGTTCGTGCCGCTGGCCCAGAGCACGCCCCAGGCCGACAAGCTCGAAGAAGTCGTGGACTACGACTTCATGCGCAACACCGTGGCTGCGCGCATGGCCCAGGGCCACATCCACCTTCAGGAAACGCTCTGCGACGACGTGGCACGCGCGATGCTCCAGCATCCGAAGGTGCGTGCCGTGCGCGTGTCCACGGAAAAGCCGGACGTCTACCCGGATTGCGATTCGGTCGGCGTGGAGGTTTTCCACGTCAAGCAGGCCTGAGGGCGCCTCAAGTAGAATAACGGCCCGTTCTTCGGGTCCGCGCCGGGTCCGTTTTTGAGGCCCGCCTCTTGCATCAGGTATCTCCCATGAGTCACTCCGCTAACTTCTATCGCCTCGAAACCCGCTTGCAGTCGTTGACCGGCAAGGCTATTGGCGACTTCGGCATGATCGAGGACGGCGATACCGTGCTGGTCTGCATGAGCGGCGGCAAGGACTCCTACACGATGCTGTCGGTCCTGATGGCGCTACAGAAGCGCGCGCCCATCCAGTTCAAGCTGATCGCGATGAACCTGGACCAGAAACAGCCTGGTTTTCCGGAACACATCCTGCCGGAGTACCTGAAGTCGGTGGGCGTGGAGTACGTGATCGTGGAGGCGGACACCTATTCGATCGTCAAGGAGAAGGTGCCGGAGGGCAAGACCACGTGCTCGCTGTGCTCGCGCCTGCGTCGCGGAGTGATCTACCGTACGGCCAAGGAGCTGGGCGCCAACAAGATCGCGCTGGGCCATCATCGCGACGACATCGTCCAGACCTTCTTCCTGAACATGTTCTTCGGCGGCAAGATGAAGGCGATGCCGCCCAAGCTGTCGACCGACGATGGCCAGCACATCGTGATCCGCCCGCTGGCCTATTGCGCGGAGAAGGACATTGCGTCGTACGCGCGCGCCATGGAATACCCGATCATTCCGTGCAACCTGTGCGGATCGCAGGAAAACCTGCAGCGCAAGAAAGTCAGCGAGATGTTGCAGGGCTGGGAGCGCGAGAACCCCGGCCGTATCGACAATATCTTTGCGTCGCTGCGCAACGTCGTGCCGTCCCACCTGGCCGATACCGAGCTGTTCCCGTTCACGGGGCTGGCCACCGGCCTGGCCAAGATCGACGAGGCATCGCTGTTCGGCGAAACCACCTACAGCCAGCAGGCGCTGACGTTCACCGGCAGCACCGAGGCCAATCGCATGGAGTTCGTGCGATTCGATCGCCCGGCCAAGGCGCCGGCCAGTCCGGAGCAGGCACAGGCCGGCGCGGATTGAGTTCGAAGCCAGGACTTCACCAGCGCGATCCCGCCGGCCGTCAAGGCCGCATCCGCAAGACAGAACGCCCGCATGCAAGCGGGCGTTTTGCTTTTTGCCGTGCCGGCGATCACATCCGGCCCTGGCTGAAGGCCTTCGACTGAGGCCTACGACTGATGGCCTTCATTTCCCGCTGTCCATTGGGGCACCCCTTCCGTTCGTCACTTCGATGCCTGTGACGAGGCGCCGTTGCCCTCGCGCATCAGCGACCGCATATCGTCGATCCACTTCTGGAAGCGGGTTGCCGCATGGACCTTCTGCTCCGGTGTGGTCAGGTTGGCGATCGTCACCGTCAGCGCCACGCCGGCCTGGCTGGCGGCCTGGTACGGCTGGGCGCGTTCGGCCGGCGGGCGCTGCCAGTGGTCGGCGTACTTGCGCAGCCGGTCTTCCACCTGCGGCTTGGGCGGATGCGTGGTTGACACCTCGCGGGCCAGCGCGACCCATTCCTGCTGGCGCTTCACGCGCTCGGCATAGCGCGTTTCCGCGCCCTGCATGTACGGCCCCATCGCGTCACGGATTGCCCGCTCCTGATCGTCGGAGAACCGCCCATAGACCAGCCTGGCGTAGTCCATGATCTTGTCGAAACGAGCCTCCGTGCGCGCCCCCGGGTCGGACTTGAGGTATTCCTTGCGATACTTCGCGTTGCTTTCCGCAAACTTCGATTCCATGCGCCTGATCTGGTCGGGCGCCAGCGTCAGCATCAGGTCGGCGAGGTCAGGCACCGCGTTCTCGAAGGCCTGGCGGCCCAGCCGCTGGGTGTCCTGCTGGATCTGGCGGACCATCGCCGCGTCCACCGGGCCGGTCACTTCGCCCTTGACCCGTGTGAGTACGGTGGCGATCTCGGGCAACTGGGCCTGGCGGTGCCAGGCAAAGAACCGGGCGATGGCGTCCCGGGTCGGTGGTTCCTGGACGTCGGAGACATCCACATAGCGATCCACCCACCAGTAGGCGAGCCGGTCACCCTGCTGGTAGCCCAGTTTCATGGCGTTGCAGCCACTCAGCGCCCCCACCAGCGTCGCGGCGATGGTAAATGCTGCAAACCATGCAAAAACGCGCTTCGGCCAAATGTGAACATAAGAAACGGCCTGCCGTCGGGTGCAAGTCACCATGCTAAAATCGGCGCGCATGTTTTCCGTCGTGCCGGATCGCCCGCCAGCCCAGTCCTGGCAATGGCTTTGCGGGTTTGGTCGCAGCGCCGGCAGCCATCGGGCGCGCCAGGGCCGGAGGGCCCCGCGCAATGCCGGGCGCCTGGCATCGTGGCACGGAAATTCCAGCTTCTTCTCAGACACACTCACTTACGGACCTCCTTGTGAATATCGTCATTCTTGCCGCGGGCATGGGCAAACGGATGAACTCCGCACTCCCCAAGGTCCTGCACCCGGTCGCCGGACAGCCGATGCTGTCGCACGTGCTGGACACCGCCCGTACCCTGTCGCCCACGCGACTCGTGGTGGTGGTCGGTCACGGTGCCGAGCGGGTCCGCGAAGCCGTTGGCGCGCAAGACGTCGCCTTTGCCGAACAGGCCCAGCAGCTGGGCACCGGGCACGCCGTCATGCAGGCACTGCCGTTGCTCGACGACAGCCAGCCCACGCTGGTCCTGTACGGCGATGTGCCCCTCACCACGGCGGCCACGTTGCGGAGCCTGGTCCACGCTGCCGGCAGCGAGCGCATGGGCGTGCTCACCGTCGAGATGCCCGATCCTACCGGATATGGCCGCATCGTACGGGACGCCGCCGGGAACATCGTACGCATTGTCGAGCAGAAGGATGCCAGCGATGAAGTCCGCGCCATCCGCGAGATCAACACCGGCATCATCGTCTGCCCCACCGGCCACCTGCGCCGCTGGCTGAGCACGCTGCGCAACGACAACGCGCAAGGTGAGTACTACCTCACCGACACCATCGAACGCGCCGCCACGGAAGGGGTGGAGGTTGTGTCGGCCCAGCCGGCCGCGCTGTGGGAGACGCTGGGCGTCAACAGCAAGGTCCAGCTGGCCGAGGTCGAGCGCATCCACCAGCGCAACCTGGCGCAGCAACTGCTGGAAGCCGGCGTGACGCTGACGGACCCCGCGCGCATCGACGTGCGCGGCCAGCTGACCTGCGGGCGCGACGTGACCATCGACGTGGGCTGCGTGTTCGAAGGCCGCGTGCACCTGGAGGATGGCGTGCACATCGGGGCGAATTGCGTGATCCGCAACGCCACCGTCGGCGCCGGCACACGTATGCAACCGTTCTGCCACATCGAGGAAGCAAAGATCGGGCCGGCCGGCCGGATCGGGCCGTATGCGCGCCTGCGTCCCGGTACGGAGCTGGGCGAGGATGTGCATATCGGCAACTTCGTCGAGGTCAAGAACAGCCAGATCGCCGACCACAGCAAGGCCAATCACCTGGCCTACGTGGGCGATTCCACGGTGGGCCAGCGCGTCAATATCGGCGCGGGTACCATTACCTGCAACTACGATGGCGTCAACAAGCACCGTACCGTGATCGAGGACGACGTGTTTATCGGTTCCGACACGCAGCTGGTGGCGCCCGTGACGGTGCGCCGTGGCGCGACGATCGGCGCGGGCACGACGCTGACCAAGGAAGCCCCGGCGGACAAGCTGACGCTGTCGCGTTCGAAGCAGATGACCGTGGACGCGTGGCAACGCCCGGTGAAGCAGCCCAAGCCATAAACGCGATTCCATCGCGAAGCGGGCCCGGCGTCGGGCCCGACAATCATTCAGTGACAGGGCGCGCGGGACGTGCGCGCCAAATCGGGGGGTCCCAGCATGTGTGGCATCGTCGGCGCGGTTTCCAACCGCAATATTGTTCCGGTCCTGATCGAGGGCCTGCGTCGCCTCGAGTACCGTGGCTATGATTCCTGCGGCGTGGCCGTGGTGCGCGATGACATGCTCGAGCGTGCCCGTACCGTGTCGCGCGTGGCCGATCTCGACACCCAGACGCAATCGTCCGGCCTGGCAGGCCATCTGGGCATCGCCCACACGCGCTGGGCGACGCACGGCAAGCCCGATACGATCAACGCCCACCCGCATTTCTCGGACGAAACCATCGCGCTGGTGCACAACGGCATCATCGAGAACTACGAGCCGCTGCGCGACGAACTGCGCGCGGTGGGCTACGGCTTCGAGTCGCAGACCGATACCGAGGTGGTGGCCCACCTGGTTCACCAGGCCTACACCTATCCGAGCAGCGCCACGCGTGGCGACCTGTTCGGCTCCGTCCGCGCGGTCACCAAGCGCCTGCATGGCGCCTACGCCATTGCCGTAGTGGCCAAGGACCAGCCCGACGTCGTGGTGGGCGCCCGCGCCGGGTCGCCGCTGGTGGTGGCGCTGGGCGAGGGCGAGTCGTTCCTCGCATCCGATGCGCTGGCCGTGGCCGGCACCGCCAACCGGATCATTTATCTGGAAGAGGGCGATGTGGTGGAACTCACGCGCGCCGGCGCCACGATCCACGACGCAAACGACATCGAAGTCCAGCGCGAGGCGCGCGTGGTGGAAACCCACGCCGCCGCGGTGGAACTGGGTCCGTATCGCCATTTCATGCAGAAGGAAATCTTCGAGCAGCCGCGTGCGCTGGGCGATACGCTGGAAGGCATCGCCGCCATCACGCCGGACCTGTTCGGCGAGACCGCCGCGTCTGTGTTCGCGGGGATCGACAGCGTGCTGATCCTGGCCTGCGGCACCAGCTACTACTCGGGCTGCACGGCCAAGTACTGGCTGGAGTCCGTGGCGAAGATCCCGACGCAGGTGGAAGTGGCCAGCGAGTACCGCTACCGCGACACCGTGCCGAACCCGCGCGCGCTGGTGGTGGTGATCTCGCAATCGGGCGAGACCGCCGATACGATGGCCGCGCTGCGCCACGCCCGTTCGCTGGGTCATGCGCATACGCTGGCCGTCTGCAACGTGGCGACGAGCGCCATGGTGCGCGAGACGGAACTGCGCTTCCTGACGCGCGCCGGCACCGAGATCGGCGTGGCATCGACCAAGGCCTTCACCACGCAACTGGCAGCGCTCTACATGCTGACGCTGGCACTGGCGAAGGTGCGTGGCCACCTGACGGAAGAGCAGGAGTCGGCGGCGCTGACCAACCTGCGCCACCTGCCGTCCGCGCTGCATGGCGTGCTGGCGCTGGAACCGCAGATCATCGCGTGGTCGGAAGAATTCGCCCGTCGCGAGAACGCGCTGTTCCTGGGCCGTGGCCTGCACTACCCGATCGCCCTGGAAGGCGCGCTCAAGCTCAAGGAAATCTCGTACATCCACGCCGAAGCCTATCCGGCCGGCGAGCTCAAGCACGGCCCGCTGGCGCTGGTGACGGAGGCGATGCCAGTAGTGACGGTGGCGCCGAACGATGCGCTGCTGGAAAAGCTCAAGTCCAACATCCAGGAAGTGCGCGCGCGTGGCGGCCGCCTGTATGTATTTGCCGATGCCGACACGCATATCCAGTCGTCGGACGGCATCCAGGTGATCCGCATGCCGGAGCACTATGGCGCGCTCTCGCCGATTCTGCACGTGGTGCCGCTGCAACTGCTGGCGTATCACACGGCCTGCGCCCGGGGTACGGATGTGGACAAACCGCGCAATTTGGCGAAGTCCGTGACGGTGGAATAAGAGAGGTCGCTTCAAAAAGATCCTGGCGTCGTTGCGCGGCCTGGCCGTACCAGTTGTACTGTCTGCGGCCGCGCCCTTGCAGGGCGCGCATGCGCCAGCAGGCGCATGCCGCTACGCAGGCGGATCGCGTGCGATCCGAAACCCCTGCTTCGCCCTAGCCAGGACCGCTCCGCTTCATTTTGAAGCAACCTCCAAGCGCTCTCCATTACGGGGAGCGCCGGGGCGGCGCAGCCGGTGCATCGTTCGCCACTACGACTTTCACGCGCTCGGTAGTGGTGGCAAGTTTCGCAAGCGGCGGTAAATGCCCGCCGCGCCGTCCCACGCATCCTCCCCATTCCCGATAGGGTTGGCGGTTTCGGGGTATCCTTGCCGGCATGCCGCGCGCACGCCTCCCCGGGTGGCGCGCAGTGCGCCTGTCCCGGTGCCGCATCTTGCCGCCCCGGGCCCCACGGCGCTCCCAGCGATTCCACAGAAATATGAAAGACCTAGAAAGTGAGCTGATCGGCTCCGCCCGGCTGCCGACCCGCTATGGCGACTTCACGGCGCATGCCTTCCAGGGCGCCGACACCGGCACCGAACACCTGGCGCTCTCGATCGGCGATATCTCCGGCGAAAACGTATTGGTCCGGCTGCATTCGGAGTGCCTGACCGGCGACGTGTTCGGGTCCTGCCGCTGCGACTGCGGCGAGCAACTCGACCTGGCCATGCAGAAGATCGCCGAGGAAGGGCGCGGCATCCTGCTGTACCTGCGCGGCCATGAGGGCCGCGGCATCGGCTTGTCGAACAAGATTCGCGCCTACGCACTGCAGGACGGCGGGCTCGATACCGTCGACGCCAACCTCGCCCTCGGGCAAGCCATCGACGCACGTACCTATGCGTTCGCCGCCGACATGCTCCAGCAATGGGGCGTCAAGTCCGTCCGCCTGATGAGCAACAATCCGGTCAAGATCAAGGCGCTTGAAGATGCCGGCATCGCCGTGACCGAGCAGATGCGTCACATCGTGCCGCCGAACGCCGAGAACGAAAAGTACCTGGCGACCAAGCGGTCTCGCATGGGTCACCTGCTGGACTGATCCGCTGCCTCTCGCGCCGCCCGGCGCGGGGCATGTAGGCATCGACCGACAACCGCTTGCGAGGCCACCCGACAGCCTGCGCAGGGTCACTCCCCTATCTTGGAATCAAGGCCGCGCCATCTCTTGCTGAATGGCGCGGAATGTTCCATGACGCGTTGCGCTGGTTTCTCAGGCGGCGCGCTCGATGAGAGGAGCCCACTATGGCTGACAACAACGTTTCCGTGTTGAACGACCTGATCGAGGTTTCGCGCGATGGCGAGGAAGGTTTCCGCAAGGCGGCGGAGGATGCAAAGAATCCGGAACTGAAGACGCTGTTCTCCAGCCGTGCCACGGAAATCGGTGCCGCCGTGCGTGAGTTGCAGGGCCGGGTGACGGCGCTGGGCAGCAAGCCGGAAGAAAGCGGCAGCGTGGCCGGCGCACTGCATCGCGGCTGGGTCAGCCTGCGCACCGCCGTCGCCGACCGCTCCGACCTGGCCATTCTCGAAGACACCGAGAAGGGCGAGGACGTGGCCAAGAAGAAGTACGCCGACGCGCTGCAGGAGACCGACCTCAGCTTCGATATCCGCGCATTGATCGAACGCCAGTATCAGGGCGTGCTGCGCAATCACGACATGATCCGCGACCTGCGTAATCGCTACCGCGCCAGCGGTGAATGATTGCAAATCGGGATTGTCGATTGCCGATAGCCATGAGCGCTTCCTTCGGGAAGCGCTTTTTTTTTGGCGGGCGATTAATGGTCGAGGTCCGGAATGCCAGGCCTGTAACTGGCCTGCAACAGGGCTGCAACGATATGCGCTTCCCTTGTGCATCGTGCGAAATCGGAATCGCAATCATGCGCAAAATCATGTCCAAAATCATGCGCATTACCGCGAATGCCGCGTCGGATAACGCTTTCGTCCAGCACGCAGCCATTATCGTATAAGCCTTGACCTTCTGGCCATGGGAATTACCATGAAAATCTCCGGCGCTTTGTTTTCGACGCCAGTTTCGATGCGGTCACGGGAAACGATGTCATGAAAAGCGACAAGAAGGTAATTCAATTGCTCAACGGTCAGCTCAAGCACGAACTGACGGCCATCAATCAATATTTCCTGCATGCCCGCATGTATCGCCACTGGGGGCTCACCGCGCTCGGCAAGCACGAGTACGAAGAATCGATCGAAGAGATGAAGCACGCGGACAAGCTGATCGAGCGCATCCTGCTGCTCGACGGCCTGCCCAACCTGCAGGACCTGGACAAGCTGCTGCTGGGCGAGAACACCGAGGAGATGCTCGGCTGCGACCTCAAGCTGGAACTGGTGTCGCAAGCCAGCTGCAAGGAAGCGATCAAGTACTTCGAATCGGTGGGCGACTACGTGTCGCGCGAGGTCGTCAGCCATATCCTCGAAGACACCGAGAACCACATCGACTGGCTGCAGACGCAGCTGGAACTCGTGAACAAGGTCGGCCTGCAGAACTACCTGCAATCGGCGATGGGCGAGCCCGAGTGAGGGCCGACTGATGGGCCGTCTGCAGACTTGATCGACTTCGGCTACACTGCGCCCCGCAACATCGATTGTCCGCAAGGACGTCATTCCGGGGCGGGGTGGCAGAGTGGTGATGCGACGGCCTGCAAAGCCGTGTACGACGGTTCGATTCCGTATCCCCGCCTCCATTCCCCTCTGACTGTTCTGTCATCTTTCCCGGATATGCTTTTGGCCTGACCCCTTATCGGTCGGCTGGCGCATTTCATGCTCCGTTTTGCCCAGGCATGGCAAACGTCGCATTCGGTGAATCCCCTCTGGAAACTCCGCCCCGATTGCGATAATGTGGGGCCGCGCGTGCACCAACTGTCAGCATCTCACCGCTCCCGTGGCACGCGTCGTCGTACGACTTCCGATATTTCCCATCGGTGATCGACGACACAGTTCCACCATGCAGGGCTTCCATGGCATTTCCGTCTCAACGTGATGAGAAAAACAGAGGCTCCCGATGATTAAAGATCTGCGAGTCCGCGCGGCGCAGCCGTCGGATGCGCCCGCCATCGAGGCCGTTCTAGAGCGGTGCGGCCTTCCGGTGGACGATTTGCCGCGGCTCGTGGGGGGATTCCACGTCGCCCTGCTTGAATCCCAGCTGGTTGGATGTGCCTGCGCCGAGCTCTTCGGCGATACGGCCATCGTCCGCTCGGTGGCGGTGCTGCGCGAATGGCGCGACCAGGGCATTGCCAGCCACCTCGTCAACGCCGTGATGATGCGGGCCCGCGCCAACGGCAGCCGCCGCGCCGTGCTGCTGACCTCCAGTTGCCCGAGCTACTTCGCGCGCTACGGTTTCTCGCTGATCCATGCCTCCAAGTTGCCGAACGAGGTGCTGGAGAGCAAGGAGTTCCAGCGCCTGCGCAACACCAGCGCGCTGTGCATGAGCGCCGAGCTTTAACCGTCCTTCTGCAAGGTTTTACAAAAGCGTAAATAATCGGGTTCCCAAATTTGCGCTTGCAAGCAGGAGACAACATGCCGACGACCGTCCGCGCCGTACGCCTTCACGAGTTTGGTCCGCCGCAGGTCATGCGCCTCGAGCCCGTCGAGTTGCCGCCGCCGGCTGCCGGCGAGGCTCGCGTGCGGCACACCGCGATTGGCTTCAACTTCATCGACGTCTACCAGCGCAAGGGCACCTATCCGCTGCCGGTCGGCACGGGCCTTGGCCATGAGGCGGCCGGCGTGGTGGAAGCGGTCGGGGAGGGCGTGCGCGACGTCGCGGTGGGCGACCGCGTTGCGTACATGAATGCCGGCCTGGGCGCCTATGCCGAAGGCCGCAACGTGGCCGCCGACAAGCTGGTGAAGCTGCCCGACGGGCTCGGCGACGAGCAGGCCGCGGCCGTGATCTTCAAGGGCATGACCGCGCAGTATCTGGTGCGCCATACCCATGCGGTGAAGCCGGGCGACACGGTGCTGGTGCATGCGGCGGCCGGCGGCGTGGGCCAGATTCTCAGTGGGTGGGCGAAGGCACTCGGCGCGCGGGTAATCGGCACGGCCGGCTCCGCCGCAAAGTGCGAACGGGCGAGGGCGGCGGGCTGTGACGTCGCCATCGACTATAGCCAGGGCGACTGGGTGCAGCAGGTGCGCGCCGCCACGGATGGCCGCGGGGTGACCGTGGTGTACGACGCCGTGGGCAAGGACACCTTCCTGGGCTCGCTCGACTGCGCGCAGACATTCGGCATGGTGGTGCTGTACGGTGGGGCATCGGGTCCCGCGCCGGCCATCGAGCCCGAATTGCTCAACAAGAAGGGTTGCCTGTTCCTGACGCGTCCGTCGGTATTCCCGCACAACGCCGATCCGGCGCGTTTCCGCGCCAATGCGAAAGACCTGTTCGACGCCATTGCCGCGGGCCATGTGAAGGTGGAGATCGGTGCGCGCTTTCCGCTTGCCGATGTCGCCCGCGCGCACGAGGCCGCGGAGCGGCGGGAGACGACGGGAGCCATCCTGCTGTTGCCCTGAGACCACGCCGCGCTGACGCCATGCATGCATCCGGCGTCGCGCGGATCGGATCGCCCCCGGTAGGGCGTCCTACTGGTGCGGCGCCCCGTCGCAGAAACTGATCTCGACGCTCACGTGCACGAGTTCCTCGTGCACGGACAAGGCCTGCCGCACGCGCTGCGGTGTGAGCGTGGTGTCATGGGTGACCAGGCTGGCGATGCAGGCAAACTGCTCGCGGCCCACGCGCCAGATGTGCAAGTCCGCCACGCGCGTGCCGTCTTCGCCCCGATCGAATCCGGCCAGGACTTCGCGCACTTCCTCCACGACCGGATGGTCCATCTCGCGGTCCAGCAGGACCCTGCCGCTCTGGCGCATCAGGCCGATCGCCCATCGGCCGACCAGTACAGCGCCGACCAGCCCCATCACAGGGTCCAGCCAGCTCCAGCCCAGCCACCACCCGCCAGCGAGTGCCACGATGGCCAGCACCGAGGTGGCGGCATCGGCCAGCACGTGCACGTAGGCCGAACGCAGGTTGATGTCATGGTGATGGTGCCCGTGGTCGTGCCCGTGCGCATGGTCGTGATGATGGGCGTGATCGTGGTCGTGGGAATGCGCGCCGCCAAGGATCAGCGCGCTGACCAGATTCACCAGCAGGCCGAAGGCGGTGATGGCCAGGGCTTGCTGGTAGTGGATCGACTGCGGGCTGAACAGGCGTTCGACCGAGGCGAACACCATCAGCGCGGCCACGCCGAACAGGAATACTGCACTGGCAAAGGCGGCCAGCACTTCGATCTTCCAGGTGCCGAACGTAAACCGGGCGTCGCCGGCCAGCTTTCGTGCCGCCGCGTAGGCAAAGGCGGAGGCGCCGATGGCGACGGCGTGCGAGCTCATATGCCAGCCGTCGGCCAGCAGGGCCATGGAGTTGAACCAGAGGCCGGCCGTGATCTCGATGGCCATGGTGGCCAGCGTGATCCACATGACCAGGCGCGTGCTGCGTTCGGCGGCCTGGTTGCCGGTATCGAAGACGTGGGAATGGGTCCACGCGGACAGGTCGTGCGTGTGCATGGTGAAATCGGAATCCGTCGTGTTGAAGGGCGCACACGAAGCGTAGCAGCAATGCCGCGCCGCAGCGCGCTCGCCCATGCGGCCGGGATGGGGTTGGCCGCGCCTGTTCGATAACCCTGGCGCGCCAGTGGCGCATCGGCATGCCGCCCACGTGCCATCAACCGGTGGCTCGTTCCCCGTCTGCCAGACGCCTACCACCCATGATAGGGCGCCGACGCGTCGTAGGCGCCGAAGCGCTCGGCCAGGAAGTCGACAAACGCGCGGACGCGCGCGGACAGCTTGTCGCGCGACAGATACACCGCGTAGATATCCGCAGGCGGCGCCGCCCATTCGGTCAGCACCTGCCGCAGACGCCCGGAGCGCAGCAGCGGCGCCACTTCCCATTCCGATCGCAGCAGGATTCCATGCCCCTGCAGCGCCCAGCCGACCGCCACTTCGCCGTCGTTGGTCGCCGCCGGGCCACGTACCTTGACGGTCTCCTGCCGGCCCGCGGCGTGCAGGTGCCACGTGCCGTAGGCCGACTCGCTTTCGCGGATCACGATGCAGCGATGCTGCTGCAAGGCACGCGGCGATGCCGGCTCGCCATGCCGTGCGAGGTAGGCCGGGGATGCGCACAGCAGCCGGTTGTTGGGCGCGAGCCTGCGCGCGTTCAGCCGGGCATCGGGCAGGTCGCCGACGAGGATGCCCACGTCATAGCCTTCCTCGGCCAGGTTCATCGCCCGGTCGGTGAGCTGGAGCTGGATTTCCACGTCGGGAAACGCCTGCAGGAAATCTCCCACGGCCGGCGCAAGATGGCGCCGCCCGAATCCCAGCGTGGCGTTGACGCGCAGCAGCCCGCGCGGGGCCACGCGGCTGCCGCCCAGGCCTTGCTCCAGTTCTTCCAGTTCCGACAGGATTCGCCCGCCCTGCGCCAGATAGGCCTCGCCTTCGGGCGTCACCGACAGCCGGCGCGTGGTCCGGTTGAGCAGCCGCACGCCCAGGCGCGCCTCCAGCGCGGCCAGCCGCTTGCTGGCCGCGGACGGCGTGATGCCAAGCTGTTGCGCGGTGCCGGCCAGACTGCCGCGCTTGACCAGCAACACGAAGAAGGCGAGATCGGAAAAGGCGTCCATGCGGGGAAAAGTGGCGAATCTGGCGCTCTGGGGAATCGTGAATCCAGGGCATGAATGTCAGTCGATTCGCGAAATTATAGCGATGGATTCCGTGATTACACTGCCGCCATTCCCCCACTCAAGCAGGCAGAGCATTTCTCATGGCCGGTCTTACCCTCTATCGCAAACTGGTGGATTCGCACACCGTCGTCGCGCTCGATGCGGACAACGTGTTGCTCTATGCGGATCTGCACATCATGAACGAGTACACCAGTCCGCAGGCGTTTGCCGGGCTGGCCGAACACGGTCGCAAGGTGCCCGTGCCCGGGCAGCAACTGGCGGTGGTGGACCACATCATCCCCACGCATGCGGAAACGCCGCGCGTGATCCGGGACCCGGCGTCGGCGCTGCAGGCGCGCAACCTGAAGCGCAACTGTGATCTCCACGGGATTCCGCTGTTCGACACCAACGACCCGTTGCAGGGGATCGAGCACGTCATTACGCCGGAGCACGGCATGATCCGCCCCGGCATGGTCGTGCTCTGCGGCGACAGCCATACCACGACGTACGGCGCGTTCGGTGCGCTGGGGTTTGGCATCGGCACGTCCGAGGTGGAGCACGTGCTGGCCACGCAGACGCTGGTTTATCGCGTGGCGCGCGACATGCGCATTCGTGTGGATGGCCTGTTGCCGCACGGGACGACGTCGAAGGACCTGATTCTCCATATCATCGCCCGCATCAGCGCGCAGGGCGCGCGTGGCTATGCGGTGGAGTTCACGGGCGAGGCGATTCGCGCGCTGTCGATGGAAGCACGCATGACCTTGTGCAACATGACGGTGGAGGCCGGCGCACGCGGCGCGCTGATTGCGCCCGATGCCACCTCGATCGCCTACGTGCTGGATCGCGCGCCGGACATCGACGCCGCCATGGCGCAGCGCGCCCGCGCGGCGTGGGCGGAGCTGGTTTCCGATGACGACGCCCGATTCGATGCCGAACTCGTGTTCGATGCCGCCGTCGTCGAGCCGTACGTGACCTGGGGCACCAGCCCGGACCAGGCCATCCCCGTCGGCGCACGCGTGCCGCATCCCGCGGATGCCGCCGATGCGATTGCCCGAGCCTCCGCCGAGCGCGCGCTCGGGTATATCGGGCTCGCGGCCGGTGCGTCGCTGCAGGGCCTGCCCGTGCAACGCGTGTTCATCGGGTCCTGCACCAATGGCCGCATCGAGGACCTGCGCGCCGTGGCGGACGTCGTGCGTGGCCGCAAGGTGGCGCCGGGCGTGCGGGCGATGGTGGTCCCGGGTTCGGGGGCCGTGCGCGATCAGGCCGAAGCCGAGGGCATCGCCGCGCAGCTGAGGGCGGCGGGCTTCGAATGGCGCAAGCCGGGTTGCTCGATGTGCCTGGCCATGAACGACGACGTGCTGACGCCGGGCGAGCGCTGCGCGTCCACCACCAATCGCAATTTCGAGGGACGCCAGGGACGCGCGGGACGCACGCACCTGATGAGTCCCGCCATGGCCGCCGCCGCGGCCGTCACCGGCTACATCACCGACGTGCGCCGCCTGGAGATCCAACATGTCTGACTACACGCTGATCGAAGGCACCGGCGCACCGTTGCCGCTGCCGAACCTGGATACCGACCAGATCATGCCCAAGCAGTTCCTGCGCGGCATCGACAAGGCCGGCCTGGACAAGGGTCTGCTGTATGACATGCGCTTTGACGAGGCCGGCGGCCCGCGCGCGGATTTCGTACTGAACCAGCCGGCGTATCGCAATACGCGGGTGCTGGTGGCCGGGCCCAACTTCGGGTGCGGGTCCAGCCGCGAACATGCGGTCTGGGGGCTGCAGCAATATGGCATCCAGGCGGTGATCGCACCGAGCTTCGGCGAGATCTTCTACTCCAACGCGATGAACAACCGGCTGCTGCTGGTGATGCTGCCGCAAGCGGATGTGGACCGGTTGATGGCGGCCGTGTCGGACCCGGTGGCGCCGGCCACGCTCCGCATCGACCTGCGCGCCATGACGGTCAGCGCGGGCGATTTCAGCGTCGGCTTCACGCTGTCCCCGCGCCATCTGGACATGTTCCGGCTGGGGCTGGACATCATCGGACTGTCTCTGACCCATGCCGATGCGATCGCGGCGTTCGCCCGCGGCCATTACGCCGCCAGTCCCTGGCTGCGCGACGTGGCGGCCGTTACCATGGCAAGACTCAACGGCCAGCCAGTCGCCAACCGCTAAAGGAGCCACATGATGTTCGAGGGATTCACGGAGCGCCGCATCGACGCCAACGGCGTCGCCATCCATGCCGTCGTGGGTGGTCAGGGCCCGGCGCTGCTGCTGTTGCATGGTCACCCCCAGACGCATGTGATCTGGCACAAGGTGGCGGGCGAGCTGGCGCGCCATTTCACCGTGGTCGCGACGGACCTGCGCGGCTATGGTGACAGTGACAAGCCCGCCGGCGTGGCGGACCACAGCAACTACAGCAAGCGCGCGATGGCCGCCGACCAGCTCGCAGTCATGCGCGCGCTGGGCTTCGAGCGCTTCCGCGTGCTGGCGCACGACCGTGGCGCGCGCGTGGCGCACCGGCTCGCGGTGGACTATCCCGATGCGGTGGAAAAGCTGGTCACGCTGGATATCGCCCCGACGCTGGCGATGTATGCCCAGACCAACGAAGCCTTTGCGCGGGCGTACTACCACTGGTTCTTCCTGATCCGCCCGGCGCCGTTCCCGGAAACGCTGATCGAGGCCGATCCCGAGCTTTACATCCGCCAGACGATGGGCGGCCGCAGCGCGGGCCTGGCGCCGTTCACCGAGGCGGCGCTGGCCGAATATCTGCGTTGCCTGAAGACCCCCGGCGCCGCACATGGGCTGTGCGAGGACTATCGGGCCAGCGCGGGGATCGATCTGGAACACGATCGCGCGGACATCGCGGCGGGCCGCATGGTGGAGTGCGAGATGCTGGCGCTCTGGGGAGCCGACGGCGCGGTCGGCAAGTGCTTCCAGCCGCTGGAAGAGTGGCGCAAGGTGGCGCGCCGCGTCACGGGCCACGCGCTGCCGTGCGGCCACTACATCGCCGAGGAAGTGCCCGATCAGTTGCTCGAAGAAGCGTTGCCCTTCCTGAAGGGCTGAATCCCCCAGCGGCGCGGCGTGGGCTTGACCCCGCCGCGCCCGTCATCGCCCATTCGCCTCCTCATTCGCCTCACTCGCCTCATTCCCCGCTTCTGCCCGCTCGCGCCGACGGCGCATCCCCCGCACGTCCGACGCCGCCGCAGCGCCAATTTTTTTGAAACAACCATTTAATCATCGCTGTGCAGAGTGATCCGCACACTGGCATGATGGCGAACTGGTGGATTTCTGATGTGTCTGACGTTGCCATGCCACCGGCATTGGCAATTGCGCGCTAAACATACATACATGTATGGATGTATAATGCGACCCGTCCGAAAGCCCCCACGTAGTTAATTTTCATCATGACGTACCGATTTATTGCAGGCTGTCTCGCCGTCTGGCTCGGCATTTGTGTTGCTGCGAGCTGGCTCGTCGAGCGGCTTTGGGCCTGACTTGCCGGGAAATCCGGAAGGGGCCGGGTGCGACGCGCACCAGACGCGTTGCAAACGACACTTCACCGTGTGCCAGGCAGGTCAGGCTCGTTGCATTTCCGTTGCCGAGCCACTCTCTCTTCGTCGAAGCCTTCCATATGAAGAAAGAACAACAAGACCGCCGCATGCCCTCCTTTGCATTTCTCCGCAAGCGCTTTTCCTTCCCTATCGTCGCCGCGTCGTTGCTTGCCATCGCCAGTTCGGCCGTCAGTGCCGAAGAGCTGGTGGGCTGGAGCCATCCGGCCGTGCACGTGGCGTATGGCCGCGATACCAGCCATGACGTCAACAAGTACGAGCTTGGCGTCAACTTCAACACCCCCATCCAGTACGGCAACCCGCAAGGCTGGCTGTTCCGGCTCCAGGCGGAAGTCAACGTGGCCGGCTGGGACGCCCGCGGCGGCACCAACCAGCAGAACCTGTTCGAATTCGGCATCTCGCCGATCCTGCGCGTGGAAAAGCGCGGCAGCTACTTCGTGCCGTTCGCCGAGGCGTCGGTGGGCCTGCGCGTGCTGAGCCACACGGGCACGTCCGACGAACACCGCATGGGCAGCGCATTCCAGTTCTCCGACATGCTTGGCGTGGGCGTGGGCTTTGGCAAGAACGCCAATACGGAAGTGGGCTTCCGCTTCCAGCACATCTCGAATGCCGGGATCAAGGAACCGAACCCGGGCAGCAACTACTACACGGGCTACGTGCGTTATCGCTTCTGAGCGGTTTCCGGGCGCAGCGGCCGGATCTAGGCGGCGCGAGCGATCGCCGTCCGGCCGCTGCGCACCGCATCGAAGAACGTCCACAGCTCACCGGCGTCGCTGGTCGCCACATTGAAGCGGATCCACGGCGAATCCGTTTCGTCCGGTTCGAAGTAAGACCCGGGCGCCAGCCAGATGCCGTGCTCCAGCGCCAGCGTGGCCAGCTGGTTGCCGGTCAGGACGACACTGTCTTCCCCCGGCGCCAGTCGCGCCCACGCAAACATCCCGCCTTCGGGGCGCAGCAATACCTCCAGCCCGTGCGCTTCCATCTTTTCCGTCACACGATCCTGCTGCGCGCGTAGCCGCTCGGCGAGCGCCCCAACGTGTCGCCCGTAGTGGCCGCTGGTCAGCACCGAATAGACCAGCCGCTCGGTGACCTCCGATGACGTCAGACCCACCGCCATCTTCGTTCGCGCGAAAGCCTTGGCCAGGTCCGGGCTGGCCGCCAGATAACCCACGCGCAGCGACGGCGCGATGGTCTTCGAAAAGCCGTTCACATAGACCACCTGCGACAGGCCATCCATCGCCGCCAGCATCGGCGATCCGGCGGGCGCCAGCTCGCGGTAGATGTCGTCTTCCACCACCAGCAGCCGATGCTGCTCGGCCAGTTGCAGCACGCGGAACGCGTTCATGCTGGTCAGGCTGGCGCCGGTGGGGTTCTGCAGCACGGTGTTGATGAACAACGCACGCGGCGCGTGCTGGCGGATCGCGTCCTCGAGCGCATCGGTATCCAGCCCCGCCGCAGTGCGCGCCACGCCGATCACGCGCAGCCCCGCCAGTCGCAGGATCTGCAGCAGGTTGCAGTAGCAGGGGGCTTCCACGAGCACGGTATCGCCAGGCCGCAGAAGCGTGCGCACCACCAGGTCCAGCGCTTGCGTGGCGCCCTGTGTGAGCACGACCTGCTGGGCCTGCACGGGCATGCCGTACTGGCTCAGGTGCGTGGCGATGTGTTCGCGCAACACGCCGAATCCGTACGGATGGCCATAGCCGGAGACCTGCGCGGCCGGCACGCGCGCCGCGCTACGCATGGCCTGGTGCAGACCCTCCTCATTGAGCCAGTCCCCCGGCAGCCAGCCGGCACCGGCCTTGATCGGCACCGAATGGTCGGCGAATACGTCGGACAGCAGCCACGCCGCGTTCAGGCCGGGGGCCTCCCAGTGCGAGGCGCGCGCGTGCCCGGACGGTGCGTGGCGATGCGCCACGGTGTAGCCCGACCCCGGTCGCGCCGCCAGGTAGCCGAGCGCGGTCAGCCGGCCATAGGCCTCCGCCACGGTAAACGTGCTGACGTTGTGTTGTTGCGCAAAGCGCCGCACCGAGGGCAGCGCGGCGCCGGCGCGCAACGCGCGGCGGTCCACCAGGCCGGCAATAGCGGCGACGATCTGTTCGGTCAGGGTTTCGCCGCCACGACGGCTGCGGGCAAGATTCAGGTTCAGGTTAAGCATGCAGCACTCTGCGGATTGCAAGACCTGTACAGTTTAACGACATACGACACACCGATCGGCAGAGTTTTAAAATGGTGCGCCGCAGCGCGAACCCGCGTAGACAAGCCGATGGAAGCCTGACACCGGTTGTCCGGTGCGCCGCGCGCCTGCTCGCCATCCTGTACGGTTGTCGCAGCCTAAACTGTACGGTGAGGTGGCGTTTTGCCGACCGTATATTTTGTCGGCCCAACCCCGCCGGTAGAGTTGCCGGAATCCGTGGCGTGTCGCCGCCACTCCTCCCCCATTGCCTCAGGAGAATGTATGGACGCCGCCAAGACCGTGATCCCCGATATGGAAGCCCTGTGGATGCCGTTCACCGCCAACCGCCAGTACAAGGCCGCTCCGCGCCTGCTGGCATCGGCCAGCGGCATGTACTACACGACCCACGACGGCCGCAAGATCCTGGACGGCTGTGCCGGTCTCTGGTGCGTGGCCGCGGGCCATGCGCGCAAGGAGATTGTCGAGGCGATCGCGCAACAGGCGGCCACGCTTGACTACGCCCCACCGTTCCAGATGGGCCATCCGCTGGAATTCGAAGCCGCCACCAAGGTGGCGTCGCTCATGCCACAAGGGCTGGACCGCATCTTCTTCACGAACTCAGGTTCGGAATCCGTGGATACCGCCCTGAAGATCGCGCTGGCGTACCACCGCGCGCGTGGCGAAGGCCAGCGCACGCGCATCATCGGCCGCGAGCGCGGCTACCACGGCGTGGGCTTTGGCGGGCTGGCGGTGGGCGGCATTGGCCCGAACCGCAAGATGTGGTCGGCCAACGTGATGCCGGGCGCCGATCATCTCCCGGCCACGCTGAACATTGCCGAGGCCGCGTACTCGAAGGGCCAGCCGCAATGGGGCGCCCATCTGGCCGATGAACTCGAACGCATCATCGCGCTGCATGACGCCTCGAACATCGCCGCCGTGATCGTCGAGCCGCTGGCCGGCTCCGCCGGCGTGCTGGTGCCGCCGGTGGGCTATCTGGAAAAACTGCGCGCCATCACCAGCAAGCACGGCATCCTGCTGATCTTCGACGAGGTGATCACGGCCTTTGGCCGCCTGGGCGCGGCCACTGCCGCCGAACGCCTGAACGTCACGCCGGACCTGATCACGATGGCCAAGGCCATCAACAATGCCGCCGTGCCGATGGGCGCCGTGGCGGTGCGTCGCGAAGTGCATGACGCCGTGATCAACGCCACGGCCCAGGGCGGCATCGAACTGCCGCACGGCTACACCTATTCGGGCCACCCGCTGGCGATGGCGGCCTGCATCGCCACGCTCGACATCTACCAGCGCGACAAGCTGTTCGCGCGTGCCGCCGAGCTGTCGCCGAAGTTCGAAGCCGCCGTGCATGGCCTGCGCGGCGCGCCGCATGTGAAGGACATCCGCAACCTGGGCCTGGTGGCCGGCGTGGAACTGGAATCGCGCCCCGGCGCACCGGGCGCCCGCGCCTACGAGGCCTTCCTCAAGTGCCTGGAGCGCGGCGTGCTGGTGCGTTACACCGGCGATATCCTGGCGTTCTCGCCGCCGCTGATTATTTCGGAGGCCGAGATCGACCAGTTGTTCGATACCGTGAAGCAGGCGCTGCAGGACGTGCAGTAAGACCTGCGCCCACGCCAAAGAGACTGAGAGGAAGACCGCAGTGAACATCGCAGAAAACCGGCAGATCGCCGAGATCCACCACTACATCGGCGGCGCCATGCGCAATGGCGGCGCGGGCCGCTTCGCCGATGTCTTCAACCCGGCTACGGGCGAGGTCGCCGCGCGCGTGGCGCTGGGCTCCGCCGAGGACGTGGCCAGCGCCGTTGCCGCGGCCCGCGCGGCATTTCCGGCGTGGGCCGAACTGGCGCCGCTGCGCCGCGCGCGCATCCTGTTCAAGTTCAAGGAGCTGCTGGACAAGCATCATGACGACCTGGCTGCGCTGATCACGCGCGAGCACGGCAAGGTGTTCTCGGACGCCAAGGGCGAGGTCACGCGCGGGATCGAGGTGGTGGAGTTCGCCTGCGGCATCCCCAACCTGCTCAAGACCGATTTCACTGACAACATCGGCGGCGGCATCGACAACTGGAACCTGCGCCAGCCGCTGGGCGTGGTGGCCGGCATTACGCCGTTCAACTTCCCGGTGATGGTGCCGATGTGGATGTTCCCGGTGGCGCTGGCCTGCGGCAACACGTTCGTGCTCAAGCCGTCCGAGCGTGACCCGTCGCCCAGCCTGCTGATCGCCGATCTGCTCAAGCAGGCCGGCCTGCCCGATGGCGTGTTCAACGTCGTGCAGGGCGACAAGGTGGCCGTCGACGCGCTGCTAGCGCACCCGGACGTGCAGGCGCTGTCGTTTGTCGGCTCCACGCCGATCGCCGAGTACATCTACACGGAAGGCACGAAGCACGGCAAGCGCGTGCAGGCGCTGGGCGGCGCGAAGAACCACCTCGTGGTGATGCCTGACGCCGACCTCGATCAGGCCGTCGACGCGCTGGTGGGCGCGGCCTACGGATCGGCGGGAGAGCGCTGCATGGCGATCTCGGTGGCGGTGGCCGTGGGCGATGTGGCCGACAAGCTCGTGCCGCGCCTGGCCGAACGTGCCGCGTCGCTCAAGATCCGCAACGGCATGGATGCCGACGCCGAAATGGGTCCGCTGGTGACGGGCGTCCACAAGGCGAAGGTGGAGGGCTATATCGCCAAGGGCGTGACCGAGGGCGCGACGCTGGTGACCGACGGACGCGGCCACAAGGTGGAAGGCCATGACAACGGCTTCTTCGTCGGCGGCACGCTGTTCGACAACGTCAAGCCGGACATGACGATCTACAAGGAAGAGATCTTCGGCCCGGTGCTGTCGGTGGTGCGCGTGCATGATTTTGCCGAGGCCGTGGACCTGATCAACCGCCATGAGTTCGGCAACGGCGTGTCGTGCTACACCAGCGACGGCGGCATCGCGCGCGCGTTCTCGCGTCAGATCCAGGTGGGCATGGTCGGTATCAACGTGCCGATTCCCGTGCCGATGGCGTGGCATTCGTTCGGTGGCTGGAAGCGCTCGCTGTTCGGCGATCACCACGCCTATGGCGAAGAGGGCGTGCGCTTCTACACGCGCTACAAGAGCATCATGCAGCGCTGGCCGGACAGCATCGGCAAGGGCGCGGAATTCACGATGCCGGTGGCGAAGTAACGCTGCATTGGCCTGCGGGCTTTACCGCCCGTTCGCCCTGTCACGCTTGAGCGCCCCTTCGCGGGGCGCTTTTTCATGGCCGTGTGGCGGAGCTCGCGCTGGCCCCGCCGGGCGCGTGCGTCGGGCTGGCATCCTGCGCGCCGCCGACCGGCGCATTGGCTTCGAACTTCGCGCGATGTGTGGAAAAGAACGTGCGGACATTGCGCACGTTGGAGGCACCCGTGAAAAGCCGGCGCGCGAAGGCGTCGTAGGCGGCCATGTCGGGCATCTCCGTGAGGACGACAAAGTCCGGCCCCGGTGACACGCGATAGCACTGGGTGACGACGCTCTCGCCGCAGACGTACGCCTCGAACGCGTCGTAGTCCTCGGCGGTCTGCCGGTCCAGCGTGATCTCGATGATCGCCGTCAGCCGCACGCCGAGCCTGGCGGGGTCGAGGATGGCGATTTCGCGCTGGATCACGCCCGACTCCCGCAGCCTGCGCACACGGCGCAGGCAAGTCGGTGCCGAGGCGAACACCTGCGCGGCAAGCGCGGCATTCGACAGCGACGCATCCGCCTGCAGTGCGCGGAGAATGCGGCGGTCGAGATCGTCCAGTTCGACGTCGATCACGGGGCGACTCCTGCGCCGCATGGTGTGAAAGAAAATTTCATCACGATAGGAATGACTCCTGTGATTTCATAAAGGCGGAAAATCTGAAAGAAAATTTCACGGGAGCAACTCTACCATCGCAGCCATCGGTTCATACGAACCCATCAAACGGAGCGGCGACATGTGTGGAATTGTTGGGGCGGTGGCGCAACGAAACATCCTGCCTGACCTGGTGGATGGCCTGAAACGGCTGGAGTATCGCGGCTACGACTCGTGCGGCGTGGCGCTGCACCTGGACCGCCGGCTGGTGCGGGCGCGCAGTGTCGATCGCGTGGCGCGGCTTGCCGAGGATATCGCCGCGCAGGCGCTGTCCGGCTACACCGGGATTGCCCACACGCGCTGGGCCACGCATGGCATGCCCGTCACGGCCAACGCCCATCCGCACTTCTCGCCCAGCGACGCCGCGCCGCGCATCGCGCTGTCCCACAACGGCATCATCGAAAACCATGAGGCGCTGCGCGAGGAACTCGAGCGCCACGGCTACGTGTTTGCCAGCCAGACCGACAGCGAGGTCATCGCCCATCTGGTCGATCACCTCTACAACGGCGACCTGTTCGAAGCCGTGCGCCAAGCCGTGGCCCGCCTGCGCGGCAGCTACGCGATCGCGGTGCTGTGCCGCGACGAACCCCATCGCCTGGTCGGTGCGCGCAGCGGCATGCCGCTGGTGATCGGCGTGGGCCAGGGCGAGAACTTCCTCGCCTCCGATGCGATTGCACTGGCGAACGTGACCGACCAGATCGTCTACCTGGAAGATGGCGATGTGGTGGACGTGCAGCTGCATCGCTACTGGATTGTCGATGGCGACGGCCAGCGCGCCGAACGTCGCGTCCACACCGTTGCCGCCCACAGCGCCGCCGCCGACCTCGGGCTGTATCGCCACTACATGCAGAAGGAGATCTTCGAGCAGCCCCGCGCGGTGGCGGATACGCTCCAGGACATCACGTCGATCATGCCGGAGCTGTTCGGCGATGGCGCGTGGCGCGCGCTCAATGGCGTGGAGGATGTGCTGGTGCTGGCGTGTGGCGGCAGCTATCACGCGGCGCTGACCGCCGGCTACTGGATCGAAGGCCTCGCGAACCTGCCGGTGCGGGTGGAGATTGCGAGCGAATACCGCTATCGCGACTCGGTGGTCAATCCCAATACGCTGGTCGTGGCGGTGTCGCAGAGCGGGGAAACCGCCGACGTGCTCGGCGCGGTGCAGGTGGCGAAGCAACGCGGCATGACCCGGACGCTGGCGATCTGCAACGTCGCCACCAGCGCACTGGTCCGCGAATGCGCCTTGCACTTCATCACGCGTGCGGGCGTGGAGATCGGCGTGGCATCGACCAAGGCGTTCACGACGCAACTGGTGGCGCTGTTCCTGCTGGCGCTGACGCTCGCAAAGATGCGCGGTCGCCTCTCCGACCAGGAGGAACAGGAGCACCTGCGCGCGCTGCGTCACCTCCCTGACGCGATGAGCCGCGTGCTGGCGCTGGAGCCGCATATCATCGGCTGGGCGGAGCAGCTGACCCGTAAGGAGAACATCCTGTTCCTCGGTCGCGGCATGCACTATCCGATCGCACTCGAAGGCGCGCTGAAGATGAAGGAAATTTCCTACATTCACGCGGAAGGCTATGCCGCCGGAGAACTGAAGCATGGACCGCTGGCGCTGATCAGCGACGAGATGCCCGTGGTGGCCGTGGCTCCCAGCGACCGTCTGCTCGAAAAGCTGAAGTCCAACATGCACGAGGTCAGCGCGCGCGGCGGCCGGCTCTTCGTCTTCGCGGACATGGATGGCGCGCTGTCGTCGGCAAACGGCGTGGAGATCATCCGGCTCACCGAACACCATGGCCTGATGTCTCCGATCCTTCATACGATTCCGATGCAGTTGCTGGCCTACCATGCCGCGCTGGCGCGCGGGACAGACATCGACAAGCCGCGAAATCTTGCAAAATCGGTGACGGTCGAATAGTTCCAGATCTGTCGCAGTTCGACCCGCTTCGCTCCGCATGCGCACCTCGCTTGCGTTATCGCAATCGGCTCTCGTCGATTCCGCTATCGCATTCGGCCGGCAAGTACAACAATAGTCGTCTTGACTGGATTCCGGCCGGAGCACCCATGAGCCTCTTTCGTACCAAGAACATCGAAGCCATGCTGGAGGTCAGCGAGCATGACGGGTTGCGCAAGGTGCTCGGGCCCGTCGATCTGGTGCTGATGGGCATCGGCGCCATCATCGGCACCGGCATCTTCGTACTGACCGGGACCGGTGCGCTGACGGCCGGCCCGGCGCTGACAGTCTCCTTCGTGATCGCGGCCATGGCGTGCGGGTTTGCCGCGCTCTGCTACGCGGAGTTCGCTTCCGCGATTCCGGTGTCCGGATCGATCTATACCTATAGCTACGCCACGCTGGGCGAGATCGTGGCGTGGATGATCGGCTGGGACCTGTTGCTGGAGTATGGGCTGGCGACGTCGGCGGTGTCGGTCGGGTGGTCGGGATACTTCCAGTCGCTGATCGCCGGATTCGGTTTTCACCTGCCCGTGGCACTGACCGCTGCGCCGGGTTCGGTGCCGGGTGCCGAGACGATCCTGAACCTGCCGGCCTGCCTGATCATGCTGGCGATCACCTGGGTGGTGTCGTACGGCGTGCGCGAGTCCACGCGGCTGAACAACGTCATGGTGGCGATCAAGATCAGCGTGGTGCTGTTGTTCATCGTCGTGGGTGTCTGGCATGTGCAGCCGCAGAACTGGCAGCCGTTCGCGCCGTTCGGTTTCGACGGCGTCTTCAACGCCGCGGCGCTGGTGTTCTTCGCGTTCATTGGTTTCGATGCCGTGACGTCCGCCGCCGAAGAAGTGCGCAACCCGCGCCGGGACCTGCCGATCGGCATCATCGGATCCCTGGCCGTCTGCACCATCCTCTATGTCACCGTGGCGGCGATCATGACCGGCATCGTGCCGTACATGAAGTTCGAAGGGGTCGATCACCCGGTCTCGCTGGCCTTGCAATATGCGGGGCAGAACTGGGTGGCGGGGTTTGTCGACCTCGGCGCGATCCTCGGCATGACCACGGTGATCCTGGTCATGACCTACGGGCAGACCCGCATCATCTTTGCAATGTCGCGCGACGGCCTGCTGCCCGAGCGGCTGTCAGCCGTGCATCCGGTCCACGCCACGCCTTTCGTCGCCACGTGGACGGTCGGGCTGGTGTTCGCCGCGATCGCGGCGTTCGTGCCGCTGAACGTGCTGGCCGAGCTGATCAACATCGGCACGCTGGCGGCCTTCACGCTGATCTCGATTGCGATCCTGGTGCTGCGGCGCACGCGGCCGAATCTGCCGCGCGCGTTCCGCTGCCCGGGCGTGCCGGTGATTCCGTTGCTGGCGGTGGTGTTCTGCCTGTTCCTGATGGCACACCTGCAGGCGCTGACGTGGATTGCCTTCCTGTGCTGGCTGGCGCTGGGGCTGGTGATCTACTTCGCGTATTCGCGCCGCAACGCCGTGTTGCATAACCACGGCGGCGACGCCGAAGGCTAGCCGCCGCGCGACCCCGCATCCTGCAGGAACGCCCGCGAGCGGGGTTCGCCCGCGTAGGCGGAGTTGATGCGCACCCACGGCGTGGTGTCGCCGCCCGGCCGGAAGAAATGGCCGGGTGCCAGCGCGATCCCGTATTGCTCGCCCAGTGTCACCAGTTCGCGGGAATCCTCGATGCCGCGCGGGCGCGCCCACAGGAAATTGCCACCGGCGGGTTCGCAGAACACGTCCCATCCGCTCTGGCCGAGGATCTTGACCGCATCGGCGGTCACCTCGCGCGTGCGCACGCGCAGCCGCTCCACGTATTTGCGATAGGCGCCGCGCTCCAGCATCGTCGCCGTCACGGCCTCCGCGAAGTGCGATCCGGCTACGCTGGTCAGCACTTTCACGTCGATCAGGTCCTTGATGAGCGTCTTGTCGGCGACGAGGTAGCCCACGCGCAGCGCCGCCGACACCGTCTTCGAGAATCCGCCGATATAGATCACGTGCTCGAGCTGGTCGAGCGTGGCGAGCCGGTCGGTGAAGTGGAGCTGGAAGTCGGAAAAGATGTCGTCCTCGACGAAGCGGAAGTTGTGCTTGCGCGCGAGTTCGAGCAGGCGGAATGCGACCGGCGGCGACAGCGTCGAGCCGGTGGGATTCTGCAGGATGCTGTTGGTGAAGAACAGCTTGGGCTTGTGGTCGCGCAGCAGCCGCTCGCAGGCCTCGGGATCGGGCCCGTTCGGCGTGTGCGGCACACCCACCAGCTGCACGCCATGCATGCGCAGGAGCCCGAACAGGTTGTAGTAGCCGGGGTCCTCGACAAACACGGTGTCGCCGGGCTTGAGCAGGTGGCGGACCACGAGGTCCAGCGCCTGGCTGGCGCCCGAGGTGATCAGCACCTGCGACAGTTCCGCCTGGATGCCGACCTGCCGCACGCGCATCAATACCTGCTTGCGCAGCTCGGGATGCCCCAGCGGGGTGGCGTAGTGGATCACGCTGTCGATGTCGTGACGCGCGATATGGCGAATGGCCTGGGTCAGTCCCTCCACGTCGCGCCATTCCTCGGGGACGAAGCCACCCGCCAGCTTCAGCGCGCCGCTCGGATGGTGGAACTGGTCGATGATGTGGAGCGACAGGTCCTCGGCCAGGCTCGGGTCCGACCAGCCGCGCCCGCTGCGCCCGGCGAGCGGGCTATCCGCCACGTAGAAGCCCGACCCCTGCCGCGAGTCGACCAGCCCCTGCGACACCAGCCGGTCATAGGCCTCGATCACCGGGAAGCGGCTGATCTTGTGCTCGGCCGCCATTTGCCGGATCGACGGCAGGCGTGCCCCCGGCGTCGCCTCGCGCGAACTGATCCACGATTTGACGGCAAGGACGATCTGCTCCGTCAGGGGCACACCGGTGGAGGGGTCGAGCATCAGTTTCATGGGGGCGGGGGCGGCAAGTGTCAGTAAAAACTACTGAACAGTTCAACGAAAACTGTTCGGAACTGTGCATGGGATTGTAGTCCGCGCCATGAATAATGGAAGCGTGGCGGAGGCGCCCCCAGGATCGCCGCTCCGCCGGGCATGACGAGGAGACACCGATGCGTGAACTCAAGACCTTTGAACTCGATGAACCCGGGTTGCCAGTCAGCTGGCGCGCCCCGCATGGGCAGAGCGTGACCGTGCTGGAGGGCCGGCTGTGGCTGACCGTGGAAGGCCAGATCGCGGACATGTGGCTGCGTCCGGGCGATGTCGTGGCGTTGCCGGAAGGTACGCGGGTCTGGCTGTCGGGCGAATCGCCCGTCGCCCGCTTCCGTCTGGCCGAGAGCGCGGCGCCGCTGTCGCTCCGGCGCATCGCCGCCATCGCGTGCCAGCTGGCCCGCCGCTGGGCGGAGCGCAAGACCGACGCCTTTGGCGACTGCCCCCAGATCAGCGCCTAATTCCACGCCCTGACCTCGCTGCACCGACCGGATGCCCGCCTGACCGGGCGTCCAGTACATCCGGCCTATCCGGCCTTCCCCTTTCGGCCAACGCACCACCCGGGCGCCGGCCACGCCACTCCGCGCCAGCCCGTCTGGCCCGAAACTCCCCGCTATGCGACGATGCCGTGATGGCGCGTGCAGGCATACTGTCTGCGCCCCTTGCCTTACGTTAACGTAAACGTCATATAATCGTCCGGCCCTCGTCAGTGCGATCGTCAGAATCGCCGGCGTGCGGCAGCCAGCCACATATCAGAGCGGTGGAGACAATGACTGATCTTTCCGATGTGAGCAGGACTGCGGCCGCTACGCCGCAGACGGCCGCGAGCCGGACCCCTGTCAACAAGGTGCGGTTCGTGACGGCGGCATCGCTGTTCGACGGCCACGACGCATCCATCAACATCATGCGGCGCATCCTCCAGTCCCACGGCTGCGAGGTCATCCATCTGGGCCACAACCGCTCCGTGCAGGAAGTGGTCACGGCCGCGCTGCAGGAAGATGCCCAGGGCATCGCCATCTCCAGTTACCAGGGTGGGCACGTCGAGTACTTCAAGTACATGATCGACCTGCTGCGCGAGAACGGCGGTGAGCACATCCAGGTGTTCGGCGGCGGGGGCGGCGTGATCGTGCCCGATGAGATCCGCGAACTGCAGGCCTACGGCGTGGCACGCATCTACAGTCCCGAGGACGGCCAGCGCATGGGGCTGGCCGGGATGATCGCGGACATGGTCCAGCGTTGCGACATCGACCTCACGCGCTATGCGCCGGCCACGCTCGATGCCGTGGCTGCGGGCGACCGCCGCGCGCTCGCGCAACTGATTACCGCACTTGAAAACGGCAAGGCCGACGCATCCCTGGTCAGTGCGCTCCACGCGCAGGCCAAGGCCGTGAAGACGCCGGTACTCGGCATCACCGGCACGGGCGGCGCGGGCAAGTCGTCGCTGACCGATGAACTGATCCGCCGCTTCCGCCTTGACCAGCAGGATGCGCTGTCGATCGCCGTGATTTCGATCGACCCGTCGCGCCGCAAGTCTGGCGGTGCGCTGCTGGGCGACCGCATCCGCATGAACGCGATCAACCACCCGAATATCTTCATGCGGTCGCTGGCCACGCGCGAAGCGGGATCGGAGATTTCGCAGGCGTTGCCCGACGTGATCGCCGCATGCAAGGCGGCGCGCTTCGACATGGTGATCGTGGAAACCTCCGGCATCGGCCAGGGCGACGCCGCCATCGTGCCGCACGTGGATCTCTCGCTGTATGTAATGACGCCCGAATTCGGCGCGGCCAGCCAACTCGAGAAGATCGACATGCTCGACTTCGCCGACTTCGTCGCCATCAACAAGTTCGACCGGAAGGGCGCGCAGGACGCGTGGCGCGATGTGGCCAAGCAGGTCCAGCGCAACCGCGAGCAGTGGCACAGCAAGCCGGACGAGATGCCGGTCTACGGCACGCAGGCGTCCCGCTTCAATGACGATGGCGTGACCATGCTCTATCAGGGCCTCAGTGCCGCGCTGGCGGAACGGGGTCTGCAGCTCAAGCCCGGTGTGCTGCCGGCGCCGGCCGGGCGGATCTCCACCGGCCAGAACGTGATCGTGCCGCCCGCGCGCAGCCGCTATCTGGCCGAGCTGGCCGATACGGTGCGCGCCTACCATCGCCGCGTGGCCGAACAGAGCAAGCTGGCGCGCGAACGTCAGCAGCTGCGTGCCGCGCGCGCGATGCTGCAGGCTGCTGGTGTGGACGGCAACGCGACGGCCGATGGTGCCGCGCTCGAAACGCTCGCCGCCGAACGAGATACCGCGCTGGGCAGCGTGGAGCGCAAGCTGCTGTCGATGTGGCCGCAGATGCAGCAGGCCTATAGCGGCGACGAATACGTCGTGAAGATCCGCGACAAGGAGATCCGCACCGGACTGGTGACCACCACGCTATCCGGCACCAAGATCCGCAAGGTGGTGCTGCCGCGCTTCGAGGATGACGGCGAAGTACTCAAGTGGCTGATGCGCGAGAACGTACCGGGCAGCTTCCCCTACACCGCCGGCGTGTTCGCCTTCAAGCGCGAAGGCGAGGACCCCACGCGGATGTTCGCAGGGGAGGGCGACGCGTTCCGCACCAACCGGCGTTTCAAGCTGGTCTCCGAGGGTATGGACGCCAAGCGACTGTCGACCGCGTTCGATTCGGTGACGCTCTATGGCGAAGATCCGCACGTGCGTCCCGACATCTACGGCAAGGTCGGCAACTCGGGCGTGTCGATCGCCACGCTCGACGACATGAAGGTGCTCTACGACGGCTTTGACCTGACCAGCCCGAGCACGTCGGTGTCGATGACGATCAACGGCCCGGCACCCACGCTGCTGGCGATGTTCATGAACACCGCCATCGACCAGCAACTCGACAAGTTCCGCACCGACAACCGTCGCGAACCCACCGCCGACGAGGAATCGAAGATCCGCGCCTGGGTGCTCCAGAACGTGCGCGGCACCGTGCAGGCGGACATCCTCAAGGAAGACCAGGGCCAGAACACCTGCATCTTCTCCACGGAGTTTTCGCTCAAGGTCATGGGGGACATCCAGGAGTACTTCGTCCACCATCAGGTGCGCAATTTCTACTCGGTGTCGATTTCGGGCTATCACATCGCCGAGGCCGGCGCGAATCCGATCTCGCAGCTGGCGTTCACGTTGTCGAATGGCTTTACGTATGTCGAGGCCTACCTGGCGCGCGGCATGCACATCGACGACTTCGCGCCGAACCTGTCGTTCTTCTTCTCCAACGGCATGGACCCGGAATACAGCGTGCTGGGCCGCGTGGCACGCCGCATCTGGGCCGTGACGATGCGTGACAAGTACGGCGCCAACGAGCGCAGCCAGAAGCTGAAGTACCACATCCAGACGTCCGGGCGGTCGCTGCATGCGCAGGAGATCGACTTCAACGACATCCGCACCACGTTGCAGGCGCTGATCGCGATCTACGACAACTGCAATTCGCTGCACACCAACGCGTATGACGAGGCGATCACCACGCCGACTGGAGAATCGGTGCGGCGCGCGCTGGCCATCCAGCTGATCATCAACCGCGAGTGGGGCGTCGCCAAGTGCGAGAACCCCAACCAGGGCAGCTTCCTGATCGAGGAGCTGACCGACCTCGTGGAAGAAGCCGTGCTGCAGGAGTTCGAGCGCATCGCCGAGCGTGGCGGCGTGCTTGGCGCGATGGAGACCGGCTACCAGCGCGGCAAGATCCAGGAGGAGTCGCTCTACTACGAGCAACTCAAGCATGACGGCACGTTGCCGATCATCGGCGTGAACACCTTCCGCAACCCGGATGGCGATCCGATTCCGCAGACGCTGGAACTGGCCCGTTCGAGCGAGGAGGAAAAGCAGAGTCAGCTGAACCGCCTGGCGGAATTCCAGCAGACCTGTGCGGGTGACGCGCCGGCCATGCTGGAACGCCTGCGGCTGGCCGTGATCGCCAACGAGAACGTGTTCGCGGTGCTGATGGATGCGGTGCGCGTGTGCTCGCTGGGGCAGATCACGCATGCCTTGTTCGAAGTCGGCGGGCAGTATCGTCGAAACATGTAGGGGAGGAGGTTCGCCGCGGAGGAGCGCTGCGTTACACTCAACGCTCCTCCGCCGCGAGGCGAGTTTTCTCCGAGACAGTCATGCAAGCCGAGTACGACAGCAACAATATCTTCGCCCGCATCCTGCGCGGCGAACTCCCGTGTTTCAAGATCTACGAGGACGCCGACAACATCGCGTTCCTTGACATCATGCCGCAGTCCGATGGCCACGCGCTCGTCGTGCCGAAGGAGCCAGCGGTGGACTTCTTCGGCCTGTCCGAAGCCGGCGCCGCGGCGGCGATCCGCGCGACCCAGCGCGTGGCGCGTGGTGTGCGCGAGGCGTTCCAGCCCGATGGCGTGGTGATCACCCAGTTCAACGGCGCCGCCGCCGGGCAGACCGTGCCGCACATCCACTTCCATATCGTGCCGCGCTACGTGGACCAGACGCTGCGCGGCCACGCGCGCGAGAAGCAGAGCATGGATGTGCTCCGGGAACACGCCGATCGCGTGATTGCCGCGCTGGCAAAACTGCCGGCCTGAGCGGAGTCCACCGGCTCTCGCTCCGAATGATTCTGAATCCCTGACCAAGCAAGGAAGTACATGGCAATCAAGACAGTAGGCATCGTCGGTGCCGGCACGATGGGCAACGGCATTGCGCAGGCATGCGCGGTGGTCGGCCTGGACGTCATCATGGTGGATATCAGCGACGCCGCCGTGCAGAAGGGCATCGCCACCGTGGCGGGCAGCCTGGACCGCCTGATCAAGAAGGACAAGGCCACCGAGGCCGACAAGGCCGCCGCGCTGGCGCACATCCACGGCAGCACGTCCTATGACGATCTGAAGCGCGCCGACATCGTGATCGAGGCCGCCACCGAAAACTACGAACTGAAGCTGAAGATCCTCAAGCAGATCGACAGCATCGTGGGGCCGGACGTGATCGTGGCGTCGAACACCTCGTCGATCTCGATCACCAAGCTGGCCGCCGCCACGTCGCGCGCGGATCGCTTCATCGGCATGCACTTCTTCAATCCGGTGCCGATGATGGCGCTGGTGGAGCTGATTCGCGGCTTGCAGACCAGCGACGCGACGCATGCCGATGTGGAGGACCTCTCCAGGCGCCTGGGCAAGTACCCGATCACGGTGAAGAACAGCCCGGGCTTCGTGGTCAACCGCATTCTCTGCCCGATGATCAATGAGGCCTTCTGCGTGCTGGGCGAGGGCCTGGCATCGCCGGAAGAAATCGACGAGGGCATGAAACTGGGCTGCAATCATCCGATCGGCCCGCTGGCGCTGGCGGACATGATCGGCCTGGACACGATGCTCGCCGTGATGGAAGTGCTCTACACCGAGTTCGCCGATCCGAAGTACCGTCCGGCCATGCTGATGCGCGAGATGGTGGCCGCCGGCTACCTTGGCCGCAAGACGGGCCGCGGCGTGTACGTGTACAGCAAGTAAGCTGTCGCAGCGACACCATCAACGCCGGCTACATGCCGGCGTTTTGCTTTCCTCGGTCCCACTCAGCCCGTTTCACACCCGTCGTCACCCGGCGTCACTCTCCGTACTGCCGCAGGCTCTCTAGATCGAGTACCTCGATCACGCCGTAGTCCACGCGGACCAGTCCCTGCTGTTCCAGCACCTTCAGCGCCTGGTTGGCGCGCTGGCGCGAGATGCCTGCCAGCAGGCCGATCTCTTCCTGTGAAATTTCCAGCGTATTGCCGAGGGCCGGATACAGGTGCTCGTTGAACAGCGACGACACGGCGCGTGCCACGCGGGAATCGATGTCGAGCAGGCGCTCATATTCCACCGCCGCGATGAACTGTCCGAGCCGCTCGTTGAACTGCATCAGCAGGAAGCGCGTGAACGGCAGGCTGGTATCCAGCAACCACTGAAAAGTGTCGCGCGGGATGAAGGCGATGCGCGAGCGCCGCAGCGACATCACGTCGTATTTGCGGATTTCCGACTTCAGCACCGCGCCTTCGCCAAACCAGCCGCCTGTCGGCACGCCGGTGAAGGTGACCGACTTGCCGGACGGCGATACCGTGGTGATCTTGACGATGCCTTCGACCACGCCAAGCCAGTGCTCCGCCCGGTCCCCCTTGTGGCAGACGTAGTCGCCCTGGGCGTACTCGCGCACGGTCGTCACGCGTTTGACACGCTCGCGCTGCTCGGGGCTCAGGTCGACGGCCCAGGCGCAACGGTCGATGAAATCGTTGGAAATCGCGTTAGACATCGCCAGTCTGTTCTCCCGTAGGGATTAACCCGGAATTGTCACCGGCGTGACAACCGGGGGGGTGGGCATCGGCTATCTTACGATCACGACGGAACCGCCCCAGCCAGATTCCACAAGGCATGGCGGGCTTGGTGCGGTGCGGTAACGCACGCTTCGCGCAAAGGCCCAGTATAGCGACCGGTCTGGCGGCTTGATACCCGGCGTGGCCCCTACGCCATCAGGGACAGGAGACAGCGATGCAGGAATCGTCGGCGACGACCTTTCCGCGATGGCTACTGGCGCATGCCAGTCAGCGCCCGGATCATCCGGCCTATCGCGAGAAGGATCTGGGTATCTGGCAGACATACAGCTGGTCGCAGGCCGCTCGCGAGGTACGCGCGCTGGCATGCGGGCTGGCCGCGCTCGGCTTCCGGCGCGGCATGAACCTGGCCGTGGTGGGTGACAACCGCCCGCGCCTTTACTGGGCCATGACCGCCGCGCAGGCGCTGGGTGGCGTTCCGGTGCCCCTCTATCAGGACGCCATCGCCAACGAGATGGTGTATGTGCTGGACGATGCCGAGATCGACTTCGCCATCGTCGAGGACCAGGAGCAGGTGGACAAACTGCTCGAAGTGGAAGCGCAGCTCGCCACGCGCGGTCGCGCCGTGCGCCATGTCATCTACGAAGACCCGCGCGGCCTGCGCGACTATGATCATCCGTCGCTGCTGTCGTATGAGCGCCTGCAGGAAATCGGCCGTGAGTACGACCAGGCGCATCCGGGTTTCTTTGACGCAGCCGTCGAGGCTGGCGCGCCCGACGACACCGCGATCATCCTCTATACGTCCGGCACCACGGGCAAGCCGAAGGGCGTCTGCCACGCGCACAGCGGGCTGATTGGCGCGGCCCGCAACGGCTGCCAGTTCGATGGGCTGGGCCCCGACGACGACGTGCTGTCCTACCTGCCGATGGCGTGGGTGGGCGACAACCTGTTTTCCTACGCGCAGGCCATGGTGGCCGGCTTCACCGTGAATTGCCCGGAATCGCGCGAAACCGTGATGACGGACCTGCGTGAGATCGGCCCCACGTATTACTTTGCCCCGCCACGGATCTACGAAGGCTTGCTCACGCAGGTCATGATCCGCATGGAAGACGCCGGCTGGATCAAGCGCAAGATGTTCCACTGGGCGATGGACGTGGCGCGCCGCTGTGGCGCCGACATCCTGGACAAGCGACCGGTGGCGCTGGGCGATCGCCTGCGCTACGCGCTGGGTGAAATGCTGATCTACGGCCCGCTGCGCAACGTGCTGGGCATGAGCCGGATTCGCGTGGGCTACACGGCCGGCGAGGCGATTGGCCCGGACCTGTTCCGCTTCTATCGCTCGATCGGCGTCAACCTGAAGCAGTTCTATGGCCAGACCGAGACCTGCGCCTACGTGTGCCTGCAACCGGACGGCCAGGTCAAGTTCGACTCGGTCGGGCCGGCGGCACCGGGCATGGAGATCCGCATCGCGGATAACGGCGAGGTGCTGGTGCGCGGCGTGGGGCTGCTCAAGTCTTACTACAAGCGCGAGGACGCTACCCGCGAGGCCATCAACGACGAGGGCTACTTCATGACCGGCGACGCCGGCGTGATCGATGCGGACGGCCACCTGAAGATCATCGACCGCGCCAAGGACGTCGGCAAGCTGGCGGACGGGTCGATGTTCGCGCCCAAGTACATCGAGAACAAGCTCAAGTTCTTTCCGTACATCAAGGAAGCCGTGGCGTTCGGCACGGACCGCGAGAGTGTCTGCGCGTTCATCAATGTCGACTTCGACGCCGTGGGCAACTGGGCCGAGCGCCGGCATCTGCCCTATGCGGGCTACGTCGACCTGGCCGCGCAGCCAGATGTGATCGCGATGATCGCCGAGTGCGTGGAACAGGTGAATGCGGATCTGGCGAACGATGCGATGCTGGCCGGATCGCAGGTCGCGCGCTTCCTGATTCTCCACAAGGAGCTGGATCCGGACGACGACGAGCTGACCCGCACGCGCAAGGTGCGACGCGGCTTCATCGCCGAGAAATACGCGGTGCTGGTGGACGCGCTGTACGCGGGCAAGCCAGAGCAGTTCATCGAGACGCGCGTGAAGTTCGAGGACGGGCGCGAGGGCAGTGTCTCCGCGACGCTGAAGCTGGTGGACGTCAAACGCTTTCCGCCCGCGGGCGGTGCGCGCGCGGCATGAACAGGGGCGATGGCATGACGCAAAGGGCTTGGCAAGGAGCGACCCGGCAGGCTGATGGCCGGCCGGCCTGGAGCGGCACGGCGCGCGTGGACGCCACCGGCACGATTGCGCCGGCTGGCCCGATTACCCCGTCCGGTCACGCCGAAGGGGTGCAAGGCGAGACGCTGCGTACCGGCGATGCGTGGCAGGCCGATTCCACGGCGCATGTCCACACGCGCGGCGATGTGATCCTGGATCTTCAGAACATCTCGCTGGCGTTTGGCGGCGTCAAGGCGCTGACCGACATCTCGTTCGATGTCTGCGAGCACGAGATCCGCGCGATCATCGGCCCCAACGGCGCGGGCAAGAGTTCGATGCTGAACGTGATCAACGGCGTGTACCACCCGCAGCACGGCCGCATCATCTTCCGTGGCGAGGAACGCCGCCAGATGCATCCGACCGCCGCTGCGCGGCAGGGCATCGCGCGCACGTTCCAGAATATCGCGCTGTTCAAGGGCATGACCGTGCTCGACAACATCATGACCGGTCGCAACACGCAGTTCCGCACCGGCCTGTTCGCCCATGCGCTCTGGTGGGGACCGGCCCGCGCCGAAGAGATGCGCCACCGCCGCAAGGTGGAAGAGGTGATCGACTTCCTGGAGATCCAGGCGATCCGCAAGACGCCGGTGGGCCGGCTGCCGTATGGCCTGCAGAAGCGCGTGGAGCTGGCGCGCGCGCTGGCCGCCGAGCCGTCGATGCTGTTGCTGGATGAGCCGATGGCCGGCATGAATGTGGAAGAGAAGCAGGACATGTGCCGCTTCATCCTCGATGTGAATCACCAGTTCGGCACCACGATCGTGCTGATCGAGCACGACATGGGCGTGGTGATGGACATCTCCGACCGCGTGGTGGTGCTGGACTACGGCAAGAAAATTGGCGACGGCACGCCTGAAGAGGTGAAGTCGAATCCCGATGTGATCCGCGCCTATCTGGGCACCTCTCACTAGCGCACAAGGCAGAGACCCATCATGACGTTTTTCATCGAAATCCTCATCGGCGGGCTGTTGTCCGGGCTGATGTATTCGCTGGTGGCGCTTGGCTTCGTGCTGATCTACAAGGCGTCCGGCGTGTTCAACTTCGCGCAGGGCGCGATGGTCTACTTTGCCGCGCTGGCGGTGGTGGGGCTGATGGACAAGGGCCTGCCGATGTGGGCGGCCGTGATCGGCGCGTTCGTCGTGATGATCATCGTCGGCATGAGCACCGAGCGCTTCGTGCTGCGCAAGCTGGTGAACCAGCCACCGATCACGCTCTTCATGGCGACCATCGGTCTGTCGTTCTTCCTGGAAGGGCTGGGGCCGCTGCTGTTCGGCAACGAGGTGCGCCCGATCAACCTCGGCATCGTCGACGAGCCGATCGAGTCGATCATGACGCGCTTCAATATCGTCCTGTCGAAGTTCGACCTGGCGGCCGCGGCCATCGCGGGGATCCTGGTGGGTTCGCTCGCGCTGTTCTTCCAGTACACGAAGGTGGGCCGCGCGCTGCGCGCCGTGGCGGACGATCACCAGGCGGCCTTGTCGCTCGGCATTCCGCTGCAGAACATCTGGGCCATTGTCTGGGGCGTGGCCGGCTTTGTCGCACTGGTGGCCGGCATGCTCTGGGGATCGCGCAACGGCGTGCAGTTCGCGCTGACGCTGACCGCGCTGAAGGCGCTGCCGGTACTGATTCTCGGCGGCTTCACCTCGGTGCCGGGCGCCATCGTCGGCGGGCTGATCATCGGTGCATCGGAGAAGCTGGCGGAGATCTACATCCCGCCCGTGTTCCAGTCGATGTTCGGCGGCAATTTCGGGGGCATCGAAGGCTGGTTCCCCTATGTGTTTGCGTTGTTGTTTCTGCTCGTACGGCCCGAAGGGCTGTTCGGGGAAAAACACATCGACCGCGTGTAACCGGAGGACCGAACGATGCTCTACCGCGAATCCGGCCAGTTCAAGACCAGCTACGTCGCCGACAGCCAGATCTTCCCCATCCGCCAGGACCGTATCGGCTTCGGGGTCCTGATGGCGGTGGCCTTCATCGGCATTCCGCTGGTCGGCTCCGAGTACTGGTTCACCGCCATCCTGACGCCCTTCCTGATTCTCGCGCTGGCGGCGCTGGGGCTGAATATCCTGACCGGCTACGCCGGGCAGTTGTCGCTGGGCACCGCCGCCTTCATGGCCGTGGGCGCGTATGCGGCCTACAACTTCCAGCTTCGCATCGAGGGCATTCCGGTGCTGCTGACGTTCATCCTCGCCGGGTTGTCCGCGGCGCTGGTGGGCGTCGCGTTCGGGCTGCCGTCGCTGCGGATCAAGGGCTTCTACCTGGCCGTGGCGACGCTGGCCGCGCAGTTCTTCGTGGTGTGGGCGCTGACCAAGTTTCCCTGGCTGTCGAACAACAGTTCGTCGGGCGTGATCACGGCGCAACGGCTCGATCTGTTCGGCATCGCCATCGACACGCCGGTCAAGCGCTACCTGTTCGTGCTGGCGATGGTCACCGTCCTGGCGCTGATCGCCAAGAACCTCGTGCGCTCCGCCACGGGCCGCGCGTGGATGGCCGTGCGGGACATGGATGTGGCCGCCGAGGTCATCGGCATTCCGCTGATGCGCACGAAGCTGCTCGCCTTCGCGGTCAGCTCGTTCTACTGCGGTGTGGCGGGCGCGCTGTACGCTTTCTGCTATCTCGGTTCGGTGGAGCCCGATGGCTTCTCGCTGGACCTGTCGTTCCGCATCCTGTTCATGATCATCATCGGCGGCGTGGGCAGCATCCTGGGGTCGTTCCTCGGTGCCGCGTTCATCCTGCTGCTGCCGATCTTCCTGGATAACGTGCTGCCGGGGCTGGCGGCGCTGCTGCACCTGCCGTTCACCAACGCCACCGTGTCGCACATCCAGCTCATGGTGTTTGGCGGCCTGATCATCTTCTTCCTGATCGTGGAGCCGCATGGCCTGGCGCGGCTCTGGCAGATCGCCAAGGAGAAACTGCGCCTGTGGCCGTTCCCGCACTAGAGGTCGTTTCAAAAAGATCCTGGCGTCGTTGCGCGGCCTTGCCGTACCAGTTGTACTGTCTGCGGCCGCGCGCCTAGCCAGGACCGCTTCGCTTCATTTTGAAACAACCTCTTCAGGCAATAGGAGTACCTGGAAAGATTTCTACGTCGTTCTTATAACAACGCCCGTCCGAGGTGAAGGAGACAGTCATGACAACCGTATTTCGCAATGTGCAGCGCGCCGCCCTGGTGGTCAGCGTCGCGGCTGCGCTGCTGGCGCCGTCAATACCGGCGCTGGCGCAAGCCAACGAGCAGTTCGTCGCGTTGCCAAGCTATCGCGTGGGCCCTTACGGTGCCAACGGGCAATCGTTCTATGGCGGCTTTGTCGACTACCTGAACTACGTCAACCTGAAGGATGGCGGCGTCAATGGCGTCAAGCTGTCGTGGGAAGAGTGCGAGACCGAGTACAACAACGCCAAGGGCGTGGAGTGCTACGAGCGGCTGAAGGCCAAGAACAGCACGAGCAAGGGCACGGCGTACCACACCATGTCCACCGGCATTTCCTACGCGCTGGTCGACAAGACCGCCGGCGACAAGGTGCCGCTGGTGATGATGGGCTACGGCCGCACCGACGCCGTCGATGGCTCGGTGTTCCCCTACGCGTTTCCGCTGGTGACCACGTACCAGATGCAGGTGTCGGCCATCGTCAGGTTCCTGGCGTCGAAGAACGGTGGCTCGCTGGCGGGCAAGAAGATCGTCTACCTGTATCACGACTCGGCGTATGGCAAGGAGCCGATCGTCGCGCTGGAGGCGGAGGCGAAGCTCGGCAAGTTCAACCTGGTCGAGATTCCCGTGGCGCACCCCGGCAACGAGCAGGGCGCGCAATGGCTGAAGATTCGCCAGGAGAACCCCGACTACGTGATCTTCTGGGGCTGGGGCGTGATGAACCAGACCGCGCTGAAGGCCGCGCAGAAGGTTGGCTTTTCGCGCGACAAGATGATCGGGTCCTGGTGGGCCGGGTCCGAGGAAGATACGGTGCCGGCCGGCGACGCTGCCAAGGGCTACATGAGCGCCACCTGGAACGTGGCGGGCAAGAGCGTGCCGCTGATCGCGGACATCGACAAGGTGGTGTATGGCGCCAGCAAGGGCAATATGCAGGACCGCAACAAGGTCGGGTCGGTGCTCTATAACCGCGGCGTGTCGGCGGCGGTGGTGACCGTGGAGGCCATCCGCGTGGCGCAGGCGAAGTTCGGCAAGGGCAAGGTGATGACCGGCGACGACATGCGCTGGGCGTTCGAGAACCTGAACCTGACCAGTGCGCGCCTGCAGCAGCTCGGTGCCACGGGCCTGCTGCCCGAGATCAAGACCAGCTGCGACAACCACGAAGGCTCGGGCAAGGTGAAGATCCAGCAATGGGATGGCACCAAGTGGGTGGTGGTGTCCGACTGGATCGAAGGCAACAAGAACCTGATCCACCCGCTGTTCAAGGCGACCGCCGCGCAGTACGCGAAGGAGAAGGGCATCACGCCGGCTTGCATGAAGTTGCAAGGCTAGTTTGTGATGGGTGTTCTCCCCTCTCTTGCATGGCGGGAGAGGGGAGCGAAACAGGTGGTCGAATCAGGAATGCCGACATGACCCTTCTCTCCGTCAACAACATCGAAGTTATCTACGATCACGTGATCCTGGTGCTCAAGGGCGTCTCGCTGGAGGTGCCGGAGGGCCGGATCGTGGCCCTGCTGGGCGCCAACGGCGCGGGCAAGACCACCACGCTCAAGGCCATCTCCAACCTGCTGCACGCGGAGCGCGGCGACGTGACCAAGGGATCGATCGAGTATCGCGGCGACCGTATCGACCAGCTCACGCCCAACGACCTCGTCAGGCGTGGCGTGATCCAGGTGATGGAGGGGCGCCATTGCTTCGCCCATCTGACCATCGAGGAAAACCTGCTCACGGGCGCCTATACGCGCGGACTGTCGCGCGGCGATACGCGCGATGAACTCGAAAAGATCTACACCTATTTCCCGCGCCTGAAGACGCGCCGCAAGTCGCAGGCGGGCTACACCTCGGGCGGCGAACAACAGATGTGCGCGATTGGCCGGGCGATGATGGCCAAGCCGGCGATGATCCTGCTCGATGAGCCGTCGATGGGGCTGGCGCCGCAGATCGTCGAGGAGATCTTCGAGATCGTGCGCGACCTGAACACGCGCGAGAGGGTCAGCTTCCTGCTGGCCGAACAGAACACGATGGTCGCGCTGCGCTATGCCGACTACGGCTACATCCTCGAGAACGGCCGCGTGGTGATGGATGGCGCCGCCGAATCGCTGCGCACCAACGAGGACGTGAAGGAGTTTTACCTGGGCGTGGCGGCTAACGATGCCGACGGCGCCGCGCGCAAATCCTTCCGTGACGTGAAGAGCTATCGCCGCCGCAAGCGCTGGCTGGCCTGACCCCAGGACATCATGGCTGAATATTTCGATTCGCTCGAGACGCGCGCGCCGGCCGAGCGCGAGGCGGCGTTGCTCGCCGCGCTGTCGCGCCAGGTGGCGCATGCCCAGTCGCACGCGCCGTACTTTGCCGAGGTGCTGCGCGAGGTCGATCCCCGCGCGCTGACGTCGCGCGAGGCGCTGGCTGCCTTGCCGGTCACGCGCAAGTCGGAGCTCACCGCGCGCCAGCGCACGATGCCGCCGTTGGGCGGGCTCAACGCCACGCCGTTGGGCGGCTTGCGGCATGTGTTCCAGTCGCCGGGGCCGATCAATGAGCCGGACGGCCATTCGGCGGACTGGTGGCGCACCGCGCGGGCGATGTTCGCGGCGGGCTTCCGTGCGGGCGACCTGGTCTACAACACGTTCTCCTACCACTTCACGCCGGCCGGGATGATGATGGAAGCCGGCGCGCACCGGATCGGCTGCTGCGTGTTTCCGGCGGGCGTCGGCCAGACGGAGTCGCAGGTGCAGGCGCTGGCCAGCCTGCGGCCATCGGCCTATGCCGGCACGCCGTCATTCCTCAAGCTGCTGCTGGAGCGCGGCGAGGAGATGGGAACACCCTGCGCGAGCCTGAGCAAGGCCCTGGTGTCCGGCGAGGCCTGCCCGCCGCCGCTACGTGCATGGCTGCAGGACCACGGCATCACCGCGCGGCAGATGTATGGCACGGCGGACCTTGGCCTGATCGCTTTCGAGACCGATGGGGGTGACGGCTGGGTGGTCGATGAAGGCGTGCTGGTGGAGATCGTGGAGCCGGGCGGCACGAAGCCGATGCCCGAGGGCGAAACCGGCGAAGTCGTCGTCACGGTGCTTGGCAACGGCGACTATCCGCTGATCCGCTTCGGGACCGGCGACCTGTCGGCGATCGTCACGGATTCCTCGCATCGCGCCAGTCCATGCGGCCGAACCAATATCCGGCTCAAGGGATGGCTGGGCCGGGCCGACCAGACCACCAAGGTCAAGGGCATGTTCGTGCATCCCGGGCAGGTGGCGGACGTGGTCCGTCGCCATCCGGAGGTGCGTGCGGCGCGGCTGGTGGTGACGGGTTCGGTTGGCGCGGACACCATGACGCTGCACTGCGACGCCACGCACGACGACGAAGGCCTGGCGCGCGCCATCGGCGAATCCATGCGCGAGGTCCTGCGCCTGCGCGGCGAGGTACGGTTCGTGTCGGCGGGATCGCTGCCGCAGGATGGCAAAGTGATCGAAGACGCGCGAGACTACAGCTGAGCTACGCCTTGAACTACGCCTGGGGGTCGCCCGTATTGGGATAGCCCCCGCGCGGTCGCGTCGGCAAGCGCACCATCCACACCGTGACGGCCAGGCCGATGGCCAGCAGCGTGAGCGACGATACCGGTCGCGCGCGCAGCAGCCAGGCCGTGGTGCCCATCGAGGTCCACATCATCGACAGCGCGAGGCACTTGGCGCGCAGCGGAATGCTGCGGTGGGCCTGCCAGTCACGCACGAGTGGCCCGAAGCGCTCGTGCGTGATCAGCCAGTTGTGGAATTTCTCCGACCCGCGTGCGAAGCACGCGGCCGCCAGCAAGATGAATGGCGTGGTCGGCAGCAACGGCAGGAAGATGCCGATGATGCCGAGGGCAAGGCTCAGGATGCCGCAGGTGACCCAGAATGCGCGAATCGCGCGCTCATGGGGCGTGCGCGCGTCGGGCGAGGCTTCGGTCTGGCGTTTGGGGTCGGTCGGCGGCAAGGGAGGGCGTGGCGAGGCGAAAAACGCCCTTATCGTACCAGCCCCAGGCGGGCGCGCGCCGCATCGTACTCGGCCGTCATCCGTGCCACGATTTCGCCGGCGGTGGGGATGTCGTGGATCTGGCCCACGCCCTGGCCGGCGCCCCAGATGTCCTTCCATGCCTTGGCCTTGGAGGCGCCGCTGGAAAAATCCATCTTGGTCTTGTCCGCCACCGGCAGGTTGTCCGGGTCCAGGCCGGAGTTGCTGATGCTCTCGCGGATGTAGTTGCCGTGCACGCCCGTGAACAGGTTCGTGTAGACGATGTCCGCGGCGGCGGAGCTGGTGATCGACTGCTTGTATTCGGTGCTGGCGTGGGCCTCTTGCGACGCGATGAAGCGGGTGCCCACATAGGCGAAGTCGGCGCCCATGGCCTGCGCGGCCAGCACGGCGTCGCCGGTGGTGATGGAGCCCGACAGCGCGATGGGGCCGTCGAAGATCTTGCGCACTTCACCCACCAGCGCGAACGGCGACAGCATGCCCGCGTGGCCGCCGGCACCGGCTGCCACCAGGATCAGGCCATCCACGCCGGCCTCGATGGCCTTCTCCGCATGGCGCAGGTTGATGACGTCATGCAGCACGATGCCGCCGTAGCTGTGCACGGCGTCGATCATTTCCTTGACAGGCGCGCGCAGCGACGTGATGAAGATCGGCACCTTGTGATCGACGCAAACCTTCACGTCGTGCTCCAGCCGCGCGTTGGACGTATGCACGATCTGGTTCACGGCGACGGGCCCCACGGGCTTGCCCGGGTTGGCCGCCTTGAACGCCGCCAGGTCTTCCTGGATCTGCGTGAGCCATTCGTCGAGCAGCTCCGCCGGGCGTGCGTTCAGCGCCGGGAAGGATCCGACGATGCCGGCCTTGCACTGCGCCAGCACCAGCTCGGGGTAGCTGACGATGAACATCGGCGACGCAATGACGGGCAGGGCCAGGTTTTGCAGGGCCGGTGGAATATGTTTGGCGGCAGGCATGGAGTCTCCTCAATCCACTGTGCGGATGCATCCGCATCCGTCTAATTGAACGATCGTTCGATTATAGGGAGTTTCGCTTCGCGCGGCGCTGTCGGGGCGCTAGAGGCTCCAATCTACGCCACTGGAGTTCGTCAGCGTTCGCGCAAAAAAATGCCCCGCGAAACCGCGGGGCAATTACCACGAAGACTGATAAGAAGAGACGGTAAGACAACCTGCCAATTGCCTCACCGCGAACCGAAGGATAGTCGGTGAATGTGACCGCCAAAAGACAGCGATGCCACATTTTCCGACCCCCCGGCGAGCGCCACGGCAAGTGCCGGACGCGTATCCGGCTCTCCTTCAGTTCCTCAGATCTTCTCCAGCAGCAGTCCCTTCAGATACTCGCCTTCAGGGAATGCGGCGGACATCGGGTGATCCGTGCCGGCCGACAGGCGGCGCAGGATGCGCGCATCGGTCCGTGCATCGGTGGCCGCGCCGGCCACGATCTTCTGGAACAGCTCCATGCTGATCGCACCCGAGCAGGAATACGTGAACAGCAGGCCGCCCGGACGCAGCAGTTGCATGCCGACCAGGTTGATTTCCTTGTACGCGCGCGCGGCACGGTCGATATGCTGGGCCGACGGTGCGAACTTGGGCGGATCCAGCACGATCAGGTCGAACTGGCGACCCTCGGCGCGGAACTCGCGCAGCATCTTGAACACGTCGGCATCGAGCCACGTGGCACGTGCGGCATCGAAGCCGTTCAGCGCGACGTTGGCTTCGGCGATCTTCAGCGCATCGCCGGACGAATCGATCGACGTCACCGACTTGGCGCCACCGCGCAGCGCCGCCAGCGAAAAGCCGCCCGTGTAGCAGAAGCAGTTCAGTACCTCGCGGCCTTCGGCCAGGTCCCCGACGAGCTTGCGGTTGTCGCGCTGGTCGACGTAGAAGCCGGTCTTGTGGCCGCTGCGCACATCCACGTAGTAGCGCACACCGTGCTCGGTGACGGACAGTTGCGGATCGGGCTCGGCGCCGGCCAGCACGCCGGTCACCAGCGGCAGGCCCTCGCGCTGGCGCACGGCCGCGTCGGAGCGCTCGTAGACGTTCGGGCAACCGGTCTCCCTGACCAGCGCCTGCACGAGTGCGTCCTTCCATTGCTCCACGCCGGCGGAGTTGAACTGGCAGACCAGCTGGCCGGTCTCGCCGGTGCCGTAGTAGTCGACGATCAGGCCCGGCAGCCGGTCCGATTCGCCGAAGATCAGGCGCACGGCATTGCTGTCGCGCACCCATTGCCTGCGGTGGGCGATGGCGGCGCCCACGCGGCGCTTGAACAGCGCGTGATCGACGGGTTCGTTCTCGTCGAACGTCCACACGCGGGCGCGGATCTGGGATTCGGGGCTGTAGGCACCCTTGGCCAGGAAGCGGCCATCGGCGGCGCGGATGGTCACGGTCGAGCCGGGCTCGCAGCGGCCTTCGGTGCTGGCGATGCCCGTGGCGTAGACCCAGGGATGGCGCCGGAGCAAGGACTTTTCCTTGCCGGGCTTGAGGGTGATGACGTTCATGCGGTTACAGCACCACCTTGACCATCGGGTGCGAAGTCAGCGCGCGATACAGGTCGTCGAGCTGCTCGCGGCTGGTGATCCACACCGTCACCGTCAGGCCGAGGTAGTTGCCATTGCGCGACGGACGCATCTCCATCTTGCCGGCGTGGAAGTCGGGGTCGAAACCCTGCACCAGGCTCACGATGGCTTCGGCAAAGCCGTCCTGCATCGCGCCCATGACCTTGATCGGGAAAGCGCTCGGGTACTCGATCAGCGAAGCCTGCGGCGGGATGTCGCCGGGCTGCTGACCGCCATTCGAATCGGTCGTCATGATCTGATCTCGCTTCGCGTGATTACTTGCGCTTGAACCACAGGCGGATGGTGTCCCACAGGCGGCCGAAGAAACCGGCCTCGGGCACCTCTTCCAGGGCCACCACCGGGAACTCGCCCACCTTGGTGGCGCCATCCATCAACTTGACGGTGCCCACCTGCTGGCCCGCGGCGATCGGCGCCAGCAGCAGTTCCTGACGCTCCAGCACCGGCTTGAGACGGCCGCCCGTGCCCTTGGGCACCGTGACGAAGGTCTCGTTGGCCACGCCGATCTTCACGGTGCCGGACTTGCCCTTGTAGATCTCGGGCGTGGCCAGCACCTGGCCCTTGTCGTACAGGCGCAGCGTGTCGAAGAACTGGAAGCCGTAGTTCAGGATCTTGAGGCTTTCCTGCGTGCGCACCTGCTCCGTGGTGGTGCCGATCACGATCGACACCAGGCGGCGCGAACCGTTGGGCACGTTGGCCAGCGGACGCTTGGCCGACGAAATCAGGCAGTAGCCGGCGGACTTGGTGTGGCCGGTCTTCACGCCGTCCACGGTCGGGTCGATGTACAGCAGCCGGTTGCGGTTGGGCTGCTTGATCTTGTTATAGGTGAACTCCTTCTGCGAGTACATGCTGTAGTACTCGGGGAAGTCCTTGATGATGCGCGTGGTCAGCGTGGCCAGATCCACCGCGGTGGTGTAGTGGTTCGGGTCGGGAATGCCGTCCGTGTTGGTGAAGTGCGTGTTCTTCATGCCCATGCGCTGGGCCTCGCGATTCATCATCGCGACGAAGCCTTCCTCGGACCCGCCCACGGCCTCGGCCAGCGCCAGCGCGGCGTCGTTGCCCGACTGGACGATCAGGCCCAGCAGCAGGTCCTGCACGCTGACCGGCTTGTTCGGCTCGATGAACATGCGGGACTCGTCGCTTTTCACCTTCAGCACCAGTGCGGTAGGCACCACGGTCTGGTCCAGCGTCAGGCGCTTTTCCTTGAGCGCCTCGAAGGCCAGATAGGCGGTCATCAGCTTGGTCAGCGACGCGGGCTCGATGCGCAGGTCGGCGTTCTGCGACGCCAGGGCCTGCCCGCTCGTCACGTCGTACAGCATCCAGGACTTGGCGGCCACCTGGGGCGTCGGTACGCCTTGCGCCAGGACGGTGGCGGGGGCGGCGGCAAGCGCGGTGGCGATCGTCGCGGCGACGGCAACGGGGGCAAGGGCGGACGCGAAACGCGGCGTGGCTCTGTTCAGCATGTGTGCGATTTCCAACAAGAAAAGGTTTGCGCGGACGGGACGGTTCACCGGTCCCACGCGTTGACGACGAGCTGCTTGATCAGGTGCAGCTTGCGATGAAAGAAATGATCGGCGCCGGGGATGACGATGACCGGCAATTCCTGCGGACGTGCCCAGTCCAGTACGCTGGCCAGCGGCACGGTGTCGTCCTGCTCGCCGTGGATCACGATGGTGTCCGCCGGCACGGTGGCGACTTCCCAGCGGCTCGCGGCGGTGCCCACCAGCACCAGGCGCTGCGCGGGCGTGCCGGCCTCGGCCAGGCGCCGCGCCACGTGCGTCTGCACGAAGCTGCCGAACGAGAAACCGCCCAGCGCCAGCGGCAGCGTCGCGGCCTCCGGCGACCACGCGGTCTGCGTGCGCATCCAGTCGATCACCGCCAGCAGGTCGTCCTGTTCGCCGATGCCCTTGTCATGCTCGCCGGCGGTGCCGCCCACGCCGCGGAAGTTCGGCCGCACCGTGGCGTAGCCCAGCGCAACGAAGGTGCGCGCCAGCGTCTGCGCCACCTTGTTGTCCTTGGTGCCGGCAAACAGCGGGTGCGGGTGCGCCACGAGCGCCAGCCCGCGCACTGGCGCGTTCTGCGGCAGGTCGATGGAGATATCGATGGCGCCGACGGGGCCGGCGATGGTGGTGACCTGGGTGTGCGCGTTCATGGTGGACAGGCGGGCGTTACGGGCGACTCGGGAAAGCAATCGGATGGCGGGACAGCAAGCCGGGACTACAAGCAGGGACTACGAACGGAACAACAAGCGGAACAACAAAAAACCGGGCGGAACCCGGCAGGGCACGACGGGCTACGGATCAGCGATCCACCATCAGGCGTTCGACGGGCTTGCCGTTCACCAGATGGCTGTCGATGATTTCGTCGATGTCCTGCTCGTCGACGAAGGTGTACCAGACGGCCTCGGGGTAGACCACGAGCACCGGACCGAGTTCACACCGGTTCAGGCAGCCCGCCTTGTTGATGCGGACGCGGCCTTCGCCGCCGGCAATGCCGAGCTCCTTGCAACGTTTCTTGGCGTACTCCTGCAGCGCCTTGGCGTTGTGGTCGGCGCAGCAGGCTTCGCCGTTTTCGCGCTGGTTCAGGCAGAAGAAGACGTGGTGTTGGTAGTAGCTGGTCATGCTGGGGCGGACGGGACAAACGGGGCGAACCAGACGGACTCGGGGGACGCGACGCGAACCGGCCCCGAGGGCACGTTCGGCCGGCGCGGGCCGGGGCGGTGGAACGGAAGCGTGGAATTATACGTGGTCGGACCCCCCATTCCGCCATGCGGAGGTGCCCGGATTTCCGGAATCTGACCCGCCAGCCGCCCCTCGCGCCCGCCGTCGCCGCGGTGAATGCAACCGCCGGAGCGCCTGATGCGGCACAAATCGCGATGCCGGGCCAGGTTTGGCGTCCGAAAGTCTGGAGTCGCCAATTCCGGATTTCCGGAATCCCGGAGCCCCGCGCCGCCAGGGATTTCCCACTTTCCTTGCAAATCAACGATTTGCCGAGCCCGGCGCCGATGGCACGGCTGTTGCAATTCGTTACGTCCAGACGCGCCGCATTTCGTGAGGCGTGCGAAGCGGTGCGCCACCCCGAGCGCCCCGGCACCGGTCACACACACCGAGGACGACATCATGAGGAAACCCTTCTACAAGATCCTGTATGTGCAGGTACTGTTCGCGATTGCCGTGGGCATCCTGCTAGGCCATTTCTGGCCCGATACCGGCGTGGAGATGAAGCCGCTGGGCGACGCCTTCATCAAGCTGATCAAGATGATCATCGGCCCGATCATCTTCTGTACCGTGGTGTCCGGCATTGCCGGCATGCGCGACATGAAGAAGGTGGGCCGCGTGGGCGGCAAGGCGCTGCTCTACTTCGAGATCGTGTCGACCTTCGCGCTGCTGATCGGCCTGCTGGCCGCCCATGCGCTCAAGCCGGGCGTGGGCTTCAACATCGATCCGGCGACGCTCGACACCAAGTCGATCTCGCAATACGTGTCGAAGGCGCATGGCCAAAGCACGGTCGAGTTCTTCATGCACATCATCCCGGACACGATCTTCAGCGCGTTCGCCAATGGCGACATCCTGCAGATCCTGCTGGTCTCGCTGTTCTTCGGCTCGGCGCTGGCCGTGGTCGGTGAGCGTGCCCGCATCATCCACGACATGGTGGACCAGGTGTCCAAGGTGTTCTTCCACATCGTGCACGTGATCACCAAGGTCGCCCCGATCGGCGCGTTTGGCGCCATGGCATTCACGATCGGCAAGTACGGCCTGGGTTCGCTGGTTCCGCTGCTCAAGCTGATTGGCACGTTCTACTTCACGGCCATCGTGTTCGTGCTGGTGGTGCTGGGCACCGTGGCGCGCATGACCGGCTTCTCGATCATCCGCTTCGTGGCGTACATCAAGGAAGAGCTGCTGATCGTGCTGGGCACCAGCTCGTCGGAAGCCGCGCTGCCGCACCTGATGGAGAAGATGGAGAAGCTGGGCTGCTCCAAGTCCGTGGTGGGCCTGGTCGTGCCGACCGGCTACTCGTTCAACCTGGACGGCACCAACATCTACATGACGATGGCGGTGATCTTCATCGCACAGGCCACCGGCATCGAACTGACGTTGATGCAGCAGCTGACGATCCTGGCCGTGGCGATGGTGACGTCCAAGGGCGCCAGCGGCGTGACGGGGTCCGGCTTCATCACGCTGGCGGCGACGCTGGCCGTGGTGCCGACGATCCCGGTGGCCGGCATGGTGCTGATCCTGGGCATCGACCGCTTCATGAGCGAATGCCGCGCGCTGACCAACATCATCGGCAACGGCGTGGCCACCGTGGTGGTCTCGGCCTGGGAGCATGAGCTGGACCGCGCACGTCTCGCCCGTGTGCTGCGCGGCGATGTTGACGACACGGTCGAACTCGCCGACGCCGGCGCACGCTGACGTGACCGGGGCGGTACCGGCCAGCCCGGCGGCGCCTGCCGCCGGCGCCGTGCCCACGCCGCCCGCCCCGCCCGCCGGCATCCCTCGCCAGCGGGTATCATCGGCGCGAGAAACTTCGCGCGTGCCGATGCCTCATTCCGACGATTTCCTTGCCGTGCATGACCCCGCCGCGCCCGGCCTGGTGCACGCGCCGGGGTCGAGCACGCGCTGGTGGAGCTTTGCCGCCGCGCTGCTGGCCGGGTTGCTGGCGCTCTGCGCGCTGACCTGGCTGGTGTCCGTGCAGCGCGGCATCGCCGCCCTGCAGCAGTCCGCCGTCATGCGCACGGATCGCTATGCGGCCACGCTGGAATCCACGCTCGACCGTTACGAATTCCTCCCCGCGCTGATTTCCCTGCATCCGTCCGTCCGCGCGCTGCTGGCCGCGCCAGACGACCCCGCGCGCATCGCGACCGTCAACGACTACCTCGTCGATGTCAACCGGCGCGCCCGCGCCTCCGCCACCTACGTGATCGCCGCAAACGGCCTGGCGCTGGCCGCGAGCAACCATGGCGAGCCCGGCAGTTTCGTCGGCACCGACTACCGTTTCCGGCCGTACTTCCAGATGGCGTCGAGCGGCCAGATCGGTCGTTTCTACGCCATCGGGGTCACCAGCGACGAGCCCGGCTACTACATTGCGCAGCCGATCGAATCCGGCGGCAAGGTGATCGGCGTCACGGTGGTCAAGCTCAACCTGGAGTGGTTTCAGCGCGCCGGCGCGGGTAGCGCCGAGCCGCTGGTGGTGTCCGACGATCATGGCGTGATCTTCCTGTCGTCGGTGCCGGCCTGGCAGTACCGCACGCTGCGGCCGCTGCCGGCGGCGCTGCAGGCCGAGCTGCACAAGACGCGGCAGTATCACGACCGGGACGTCACGCCGCTGCCGCTGCAGCCGCTGGCGTCGCCGGTGACGCGCTGGCTGGCCAACACCACGCTCAACGACGGCGTGCGGCTGGTGCGCGTCGGCCCGACCGTCGAGCGGCCACGCGCGCCGGATGGCATCGACGGGGAGAGCGGCCGGTTTGGTCTCGACGACGACGGCAGCGACCGCTATCTCGAAATCAGCCGCGGCGTAGGCCCGGCCGGCTGGACCATGCTGGTGATGGCTCCGCTGGAGCCGGTGCTGGCCAGTGCGCGCAGTGCCACCCTCGGCGCGGCGCTGGCCTATGCCTGCATCTGCCTGTTGCTGTTCAACCTGCGTCAGCGCCGCCAGCGCGCGCGGGACATGCAGTACAGCCGCCAGATGCTGGAGGCGGCGTACGACGAGCTGGAGCGCCGCGTGGAGGCCCGCACGGCGGACCTGATGGCGATCAACGAACAACTGGAAGGCGAGGTGGCCGAGCGCACCCGCACCGAGGGAGAGCTGCGCGCCACGCAGGACGAACTCGTGCAGGCCAGCAAGCTGGCCGCGCTGGGGCAGATGGCCGCCGGCATCACACATGAACTGAACCAGCCGCTGGCGGCGCTGCGCACGTTTTCTGACAACACGCGTGTGCTGCTGGAACGCGGCCAGCTGGATGCGGCCACCGGCAATCTGTCCGCCATCGCCGACCTGACCGAGCGCATGGGCAAGATCACCGGGCAGCTCAAGCTGTTTGCGGGCAAGGCCCGGCCGCGCCGCAACGCAGTGCGCATGCGCGCCGCGCTGGACCACGTGCTGCAATTGATGGCGCCGCGCCTGGATGGGGTGACGGTGGCGGTGCGCGGGCTGGACGTGAATGCGGATGGGGCTGCAGATGGGGCTGCAGATCGGGCTGCCATCGGGGACGATGTGGCGGTCTGGGCCGATGAACTCAAGCTCGAGCAGGTCTTCCTGAACCTGGTGGGCAACGCGCTCGATGCCATCGCCGGAGCAGGCACGGAAGGGCGCCCGGCCGGGCGCATCGACATCGTCGTGCAGGCCGGTCCCGACAGCAACACGGTCACGGTGGCCGTGCGCGACAATGGCGCAGGCATTCCGCCCGACGCGCTGCCGCGGCTGTTCGAACCCTTCTTCACGACGAAGGAGATCGGGCAGGGCCTCGGGCTCGGGCTGGCGATCTCGTCGTCGATCGTGCGCGAATTCGGCGGCCAGCTGGTCGCCGGCAATGTGGATGGCGGCGGCGCGGAGTTTGTGGTGACATTGCGGCGGGCCTACCAGCCGCCACCTGAGGCGCAGGCAATGATGGACGCAGGAAAATGATGGCGATGCAAGACGGATTGCGGGTGTTGTTTGTCGAGGATGAGCCGCTGGTGCGCCAGGCGACCGCGCAGAGCCTGGAGCTGGCGGGTTTCGCCGTGCTTGCGCTGCCCTCGGCGGAAGCCGCGATGCCGCACCTGACGGCGGATTTTCCCGGGGTGCTGGTGACGGATGTGCGCCTGTCGGGCGCCAGCGGGCTGGACCTGCTGCAGCACTGCCGCAATACGGCGCCCGGCGTACCCGTGATCCTGGTGACCGGCCACGGCGACATCACCATGGCCGTGCAAGCCATGCGCGAGGGCGCCTACGACTTTATCGAGAAGCCCTTCGGCGCCGACCGCCTGACGGATACCGTGCGCCGCGCGTTGGAACGCCGCGCGCTGGAGCTGGAAAACCTGGCGCTGCGCCGCGAACTGGCGGGGCCGGCGGCGGGCACCCGCATCATCGGCCGCTCGGCGGCCATCGCGCGGGTGCGCGACCTGGTGGCCAACGTGGCCGCCACCGACGTGCCGGTGATGATCAACGGCGAGACCGGCACCGGCAAGGAACTGGTGGCGCGCAGCCTGCACGCGCTGTCCACGCGCCATGACGCGCCGTTCATCGCGCTGAACTGCGGTGCCGTGCCGGAGGCGATCTTCGAGAGCGAGATGTTTGGCCATGAAGCTGGCGCGTTCACGGGCGCTGGCAAGCGTCGCGTCGGCAAGCTCGAGCACGCCTCGGGCGGCACGCTGTTCCTCGACGAGATCGAAAGCATGCCGCTGGCCTTGCAGGTCAAGCTGCTGCGCGTGCTGCAGGAAGGCACGCTGGAGCGGCTGGGCTCCAATACGTCGGTGCCCATCGACGTGCGCATCGTCGCCGCCGCCAAGGGCGACATGGAGTCGCTCGTCGCCCAGGGCGCGTTCCGCCAGGATCTGCTGTATCGCCTGAATGTGGTGACGATTCCGCTGCCGCCGCTGCGTGAGCGGCGTGAAGACATCGTGCCGCTGTTCGAGCATTTCATGCTGGTGGCCGCCGTGCGCTACCAGCGGCCCGCGCCGATCTTGTCCGAGCTGCAGCGCCAGCAGCTGATGCAGCGGCCCTGGCCCGGCAACGTGCGCGAGCTGCGCAATGCCGCCGACCGGCTGGTGCTGGGCGTGCCCGAAGGCGGGCAGGGCGGCGCCAGGATCGAACCTTCCGACGAATCCATGCCGTTGCGCGAGCGCATGGAGCACTACGAACGCGCGTTGATCGCCGACACGCTCGCCCGCACGGGCGGCGCGGTCAGCCAGGCAGCGGACTTGCTGCAGGTGGGGAAAGCCACTCTCTACGACAAAATCAAGCGATACGGCCTCTAGGAGGTCGCTTCAAAACGATCCTGGCGTCGTTGCGCGGCCTGGCCGTACCACTTGTACTGTCTGCGGCCGCACCCTTGCGGGGCGCGTATGCGCTCGCAGGCGCATACCTCTACGCAGGCGGATCGCGCGCGATCCGAAACCCCTGCTCCGCCCTAGCCAGGACCGCTGCGCTTCGTTTTGAAGCAACCTCCCAAGAGGCACCGATGCATGGCGTCTGCGGCAGCGGCCCGGACGCAACACGCGTGCGGACCGGGCTTGGTACACTCAGGCCCCTCGCGCCTGCGCGCGTACCCCTTACCCCACGATTCAAGCCACGGATTCGCCCCATGTCTGAAGTTTCCCGCTCCGCCATGCACGCCGCCGAGATCGACGGCCATCACCTGACTGCTCCTGCCGTGGTTGCCGTGGCTCGTGGCCGCCGCGCCGCACGCGTGCCCGGCGCCGTCATGGACAAGGTGGGAGAAGCCCGCGCGCGCTTCGAGCAGGTGGCCGCCGCGAATGTGCCGATCTATGGTGTATCCACCGGATTTGGCGAACTCGTCCACAACTGGGTCGATATCGAGCACGGCCGGGCGCTGCAGGAAAACCTGCTGCGCAGCCACTGCGCCGGCGTCGGCCCGTTGTTTTCGCGCGATGAGGTTCGCGCGATGATGGTGGCGCGCGCCAACGCCCTGTCGCGCGGCTATTCGGCCGTGCGGCCTGTTGTCATCGAGCAACTGCTGAAGTACCTGGAAGCCGGCATCACGCCGGCCGTGCCGCAGGTGGGGTCACTGGGCGCCAGCGGCGACCTGGCACCGTTGTCGCACGTGGCCATCACGCTGATCGGCGAAGGCAAGGTGCTGACGGCCGATGGCGGCACGGCGCCGACGGCCGATGTGCTGCGCGAGCATGGCATTGCGCCGATCGCGCTGGCGTACAAGGAAGGCCTGGCGCTGATCAACGGCACGTCCGCGATGACCGGGGTGTCGTGCCTGTTGCTGGAGACATTGCGCGCGCAGGTCACGCAGGCCGAGATCATCGCCGCGCTGGCGCTGGAGGGCCTGTCGGCTTCCGCCGATGCCTTCATGACCCACGGCCACGACATCGCCAAGCCGCACCCCGGGCAGATCCGCTCGGCCGCCAACATGCGCGCGCTGCTGGCCGATTCCGACCGGCTCGCGGGGCATGGCGAACTGTCCGCCGAGATGAAGACGCGTGCCGGTGACGAGAAGAACACCGGCACGGGCGTATTCATCCAGAAGGCGTACACGCTGCGTTGCATTCCGCAAGTGCTCGGCGCCGTGCGCGACACGCTGGAACACTGCGCCACCGTAGTCGAGCGCGAGCTCAACTCGTCGAACGACAACCCGTTGTTCTTCGATGATGGCGCGCTGTTCCACGGCGGCAATTTCCACGGCCAGCAGGTGGCCTTTGCGATGGACTTCCTGGCCATCGCCGCCACGCAACTGGGCGTGGTGTCGGAGCGCCGCCTGAACCGCCTGCTGAGCCCGCACCTGAACAACCGCCTGCCGGCGTTCCTGGCGGCCGCCAACGAGGGCCTGTCCTGCGGCTTCGCTGGCGCGCAATACCCGGCGACGGCGCTGATCGCGGAGAACCGCACGATCTGCAGCCCGGCCAGCATCCAGAGCGTGCCGTCGAACGGCGACAACCAGGACGTGGTGAGCATGGGGCTGATCGCGGCCCGCAACGCGCGCCGCATCCTGGACAACAACCAGTACATCCTGGCCATCGAGCTGCTGGCCGCGTGTCAGGCCGCCGAACTCGCGGGCGCCGTGGAGCAACTGGCGCCGGCCGGCCGCGCGGTGTTCGGGTTCGTCCGCGAGCGCGTGCCGTTCCTGGCGATGGACCGCTACATGACCGATGACATCGAATTGGTCGCCGCGCTGCTGCGCGACGGGGCAGTGCTGGATGTCGTCCGCCGCGCCGGCGTTGACGTCCACTAGAGATCGCTTCAAAAAGATCCTGGCGTCGTTGCGCGGCCTTGCCGTACCACTTGTACTGTCTGCGGCCGCACCCTTGCAGGGCGCGCATGCGCCGGCAGGCGCATGCCGCTACGCAGGCGGATCGCGTGCAATCCGAAACCCCTGCTACGCCCTAGCCAGGACCGCTTCGCTTCATTTTGAAGCGATCTCTGATGAGGCACTATCAGAGATCCCGGCGTCGTTGCCGGGATCTGAACGCGCCGGCTGGCGCTACTTCCACATATTGCGCATGCGGCTGGCGAGGTCGACTTGCGGCAGGGGCGTCTTCGCGGGCGCTTCGCCCGGCATGGGCGGCGGCGGCCAGGACCGGCTGTAGAAGTTCGGCATCACGCGGTTGGGCAGGAAGCGCGTGCGCGATGCGTAGACGTGACGATCGCCAAAGCCCACCTGCTGGTGCACGTAGAACCGCTGCGGCACCACGATGTCCAGATGATCCTTCGCGCGCGTCATTGCCACGTACAGCAGGCGGCGCTCCTCTTCGATTTCTTCCGTGGTGCCGGTGGCGAGGTCGGACGGCATGCAGCCGTCCACCGCGTTGAGCACGTACACCGCTTTCCACTCCTGCCCCTTGGCCGAATGGATCGTCGACAGGATCAGGTAATCCTCGTCGCGTGACGGCACACCGGATTCGTCGCTCGACGCGCTGGGCGGGTCGAGCGTCAGCTCGGTGAGAAAGCGTTCGCGCGATGCATAGGTGGCCGCGATGCGCTCGATCTGCTGCAGGTCCGCCTGACGCGCGGGGGCGTCGTCGTGGATGCGTTCCAGATGCGGCAGGTACCACGCGACGACCTGCTCGAACTCGGAAGGCCACGGCGAGGCGGGTGCCATCAGCGTGCGCGCCAGCGCGATCAGGTCCTCCCAGGCTGGCGCCGCCGCGGGCGGGGGCTCGAAGGCTTCCAGCGCCACGAGCGGCTCCTGCGCGGTCTCGAGTCCCTCCAGCACGCGTGCGGCCGTCTTCGGTCCGATGCCCGGCAGCAGTTGCAGCGTGCGGAACCCGGCCATGCGGTCGCGCGGATTTTCGAGCCAGCGCACCACGGCCATCACGTCCTTGACGTGGGTCGATTCCAGGAATTTCAGGCCACCGAATTTCACGAACGGGATGTTGCGCCGGGCGAGTTCGATCTCCACCTGCGCGCTGTGGTCGGCCGCGCGGAACAGGACGGCCTGTGCCATGAGCGACAAGCCGGCCTCGCGTCGGGCAAGAATCTGCTCCACCACGAAGCGCGCCTGATCGGCTTCATCGTTGACGACCACGACGCCCGGCTTTTCCGCCGATTCCCGGTCGGACCAGAGGTCCTTGGTGAAGCGTTCGGCCGCCAGTCCGATGACCGCGTTAGCAGCAGTCAGGATGGGCTGCGTCGAACGGTAGTTCCGGGACAGCGTGACCTGGTGCGCGGCAGGCGAGAAATGCGTGGGGAAGTCGAGGATATTGCGCACCGTGGCGCCGCGGAACGCATAGATCGACTGTGCGTCATCGCCCACCACGGTCAGGCCGCGTCCATCCGGCTTGAGCGCCAGCAGGATCGATGCCTGCAGCGCGTTGGTGTCCTGGTATTCGTCGACGAGCACGTGGTCGAACCGCGCGCCCATGTCCAGCGCCAGCGCCGGCTCGGTCAGTGCCTGCGCCCAATAGAGCAGCAAGTCGTCGTAGTCGAGCACCTGCTGCTTCTGCTTGGCGGCCACATAGCCGGCGAACAGGCCCTTGAGCGCATCCGCCCACATCGCATAGCGGGGAAACTGGGTCTTGAGCACCACCTCCAGCGGCAGCTGCGTGTTGACCACGCGCGAGTAGATCGCCAGGCAGGTCTCCTTGCGCGGAAAGCGCGAGGTCTGCTCCGACAGGCCCAGGTCGTGCCGCACGACATGCATCAGGTCGGCCGCGTCGCCGCGATCGCTGATGGTGAAGGTCGGCGCCAGCCCGAGCGTCTCCGCGTATTCGCGCAGCAGCCGCGCGCCGATTGCATGGAAGGTGCCCGACCATTGCAACGCGGCCCGGCCGGCGCCGGTCTGCGTGCCGAGTGCCTGGTCGAGGATGCGCTCCACGCGGCGACCCATCTCGGCCGCGGCGCGGCGGGAAAACGTCAGCAGCAGGATGCGGCGCGGATCGGCGCCCGCCAGCACCAGATGCGCCACGCGATGTGCCAGCGTATTGGTCTTTCCGGACCCCGCGCCGGCAATGATCAGCAGCGGCGCGTCGCCAGGGTGTTCCACCGCAGCCCGCTGCTCGGGGTTCAGCCGCGAGAGGTAGGCCGGCGGGGCGTCGGCATGGACGCCCGCGGGCTCGCTGGCGCGTACGTCGGCGAGGGCGATATCGACATCAGGGGCGAGATCCGGGGGCACGGGCAGGGTGGCGAGCGGCTGAGAAAAATCTGGCGCCCACTGTATATCCATACAGCCACACCAGGCAAGCCGCCCGTGCGGCGGCGCCGAAAAGCCAACAAAAAAGGTGCCGCATGGGCACCTTTCCAGTGAGGAGGCGTGGGGTCAGGCCGCGCTGGCCAGTGCGCCGTCGAGCAGCTTGTGCAGCGCATCCCACTCGGGCTCGCCGACGTAGCGCTTGAGGATCTTCCCGTTCTTGTCCACCACGAAGGTGGTCGGGGTCAGCTGGACATTGCCGAAGGCCTTGGCGGCGGCGCCGTCGGAATCCATCGCCACCTTGAACGGCAGTTCGCGGGTCTTGGCGTAATTCATCACGTACATCGGCGGATCGTAGTTCATGGCCACGGCCACGAACTCCAGTCCCTTGTCCTTGTACTGCTTGTAGGTGCGCACCATGTCCGGCATTTCCTTGACGCAGGTGGTGCAGCTCGTGGCCCAGAAGTTGACCAGGTAGACCTTGCCCTTGAGGTCGGCGGTGCTGACTTTTTCACCAGACAGCAGGGTGAAGGTGGCAGCCGGCACGGTGCTGGCCGGCGTCAGGGCGCGATAACCGAAGAAACCAAGCAGCGCGATCACCACGACGGCGGCGGCGATGGGCCAGCGCTTGCGCGAAGTGGCGGAAGAGGCGGAAGTCGACATGGAGTAGCGGTCCCGATGGGAAAAGTCGGCGAGCGGCGTGGCCCGGATCACCGGCCATTCTACTGCTGGCGGCGCCGGTCTGTGCTGCCGGCAGTCCGGTGCGGGTGACCTGCGGCAAATGGCCGCAAGGGCCGGGAGGCTTCAGCCGTATCGGCCGCCAGGCCGGCGTGCCTGTGGATCAGCGGATCACCGCGCCGGCGCGTTCGCGGCGATCCTGGCGCGTGCCTCGTCCAGGGCCTGTTCCAGGTACGCCCCGTAGAAATCGCCCTGCAGCCCCCGGAGCGGGCTGGCCGCATTCCGGCCGTTCCGGTCGAGGAACAGCACGGTCGGGGCCACTGAGATGTTGTGCGCGCGTGCCCACTGCTTTGCCGTGGTCATCGATCCGTCGACGTCGCGCATCGGCGTATCGGCGGTCATGTCGACTTCGCGGGCGGCAATTTCACCGGCCGCCAGCTGCGGCGCCAGGTAGTTGCGGCGTACGGTCTCGCAATACGTGCAGCCTGGCAGGCTGACCAGGACCACGAGCGGTTCGCCGTCCCGGGCGGCGGCGGTCGACTGGGCGGCCACGTCCGTCACGGGTGGCAGGTGTCCGGCGGCAAGGCTGGCTCCCGCGCCGAGCGCGAGCGCAAGGGCGGCAAGCCAGGGCACGGCGCGGCGGGACGCGGGCAGGCGATGCGTGGGCAGGCGAGGGGGCATGGGAGCTCGGAAAAAAGCGATGCCGGCGGCAAGCGGGCACGCACGGCTTCCGGGATAATAGCGGCTTGCGCCTGAAGGTGTGCGGGTGCGCGATGCGGCGCCCTCCGCGCCCGTCTTTCGAACCGGCCACTATCGGCCGCACGCCATCCGTCAACCCGCCCCCGAACTCCGGCCTGCCCCCATGCGCCGCCTGAATTTCCGCCTGCCCTTGCATTCCTCTGCCGCGCTATTGCCGCTATTGGCGCTGACGACGCTGATGGCGTTTGCAGGCTGCTCGCCGCGCTATGACTGGCGGACGATTGTCTCCAGCGATGGCCACTATGCGGCCCTCTACCCGGGCAAGCCAACCAGCGCCGCGCGCGATGTGGCCATCGCCGGGCGCAAGCTGCCCATGACGATGGAGGCCGCACGTGTGGATAACACGCTGTTCGCGGTCGGCGTCGTCACGTTGCCTGCCGACGATGCCGCGCTGCGGCGCGACGCGCTGGCGTCGATGCAGGACGGGTTGGTGGCCAACCTGGGCGCGCACCCCGAAACGCCGATGCGTGCGCGCGCGGTCGCGATCAAGTCCGCCGCCCAGCCGCCCGTCGTGCTCGATGGCGTGGAACTGACCGTGACCGGCGTCTCGCCGCAAGACAAGTCGCCGCGACGATTGACCGCGCGGCTGGTCGCCTCGGGCGTGCACGTCTATCAGGCCGTGGTGCTGGAGTCCGGCGATGCCGCGCGGGACGGCCGGCAGGCGGAGCAGGTCGATCAGTTCCTGAGCGGCTTTCATCCGTTTTGAATCGATGCGGAGTGCCGGCGGTCGGCGCTTTGCGAATCTGTAGCTAGGAGAGTGGAAATGCGTTGGGAAGTCTGGCTGGCCTATTTCGCCGCGTGCTGGGTCATCGCGATCTCGCCGGGATCGGGCGCGGTGTTGTCAATGAGCCATGGCCTGTCGTACGGGTTGAAGAAGACGTCGACGACGATCCTCGGCCTGCAGCTGGGGCTGGTCATCATCCTGCTGGTGGCCGGCGGCGGGCTGGGCGCGCTGCTGCTGGCGTCCGAGGAGGCGTTCCTGGTCGTCAAGACGGTGGGTGCCGCCTACCTGATCTACCTCGGCATCCAGCAATGGCGCGCCAGGGTGGAATCGGGCAAGGATGACGGAAAGGATGCGAGCGTGCGCATGGCCGTGATGAGCCCGCATCGCCGCTTTGCGACCGGGCTGCTGACCAACGTGACGAACCCCAAGGGCATCATCTTCATGGTCGCGGTGCTGCCGCAGTTCATCGACCCGACGCATCCGCTGGGACCCCAGCTGGCCATTCTCGCGGCCACGATGTGCGGCGTCGATTTGGTCGTCATGCACGGCTACGCGCTGCTGGCGTCGCGCATGCAGGGCCTGTTCCGCAACGCCCGCGCCGTGCGCTGGCAGAACCGGTTCTTTGGCGGCGTGCTGGTGGCGGTGGGCACCGCGCTGTTCTTTGTGCGGCGCCATCCGGCCTGACGCGTGGGCATCGGCCGAAAGATTCCGGCTGGCGCCCGCTGGCCGGGTTTGCTTCAATGGGGGTAGACCGGTTGCCTGGAGAGTCCGATGCGCGACGCCTTCCCCCTCAGTGCCCCTGTCACTGCACACCGGGAGCCTCCCCCCGAGGAGCCGATCCCGCCCGGCATTCCCCCGGATCTGCCGCCAATCGAGGAGCCACCCCCGCCGCCCGTCGAACCACCGGTGTGAGGGGGTGAGGGCGCGGAAAGTCACGCGTCCCCTTTTCACGCCTCCAGTTTCCACGTGCCCCGGTTGAGAGTGGGCCTTGCCGGACCGCTCTCATGCCGTGCGTAGCGCGCGCCGATACTGGATGGCCTCGGCGACATGGGCGGCGGTCAGCACGCTCGCCCCTTCCAGATCCGCGATGGTCCTCGCCACCTTCAGCACGCGGAAGTACGCGCGCGCGGACCAGCCGAGCGTCTGCATCGCGCCGCGCAACAGGTTCTGTGCGTCGTTGCCGAGCGGGCAATGGGCGTCGATCTCGCGCCCGGACAAATCTCCATTGGGCATTCCCTGGCGCGCCAGCTGACGCTCGCGCGCAACCGCGGCGCGCGCGCGTACTGCGTCGCTCGGCTCGCCGGGCGGTCCGTCGAACATGTCCTGCTGGCTTTGCGCGGGAACCTCGATCTGCAGGTCGACGCGGTCGAGCAGCGGCCCCGAAATGTGCGACTGGTAGCGCAGCACCTGGTCCGGCGTGCAGCGGCATGGCCGCGACGGATGCCCGAGGTAGCCGCAGGGGCACGGATTCATCGCGGCGACAAACTGGAAACGCGCCGGGAAGTCCGCCTGTGCCATCGCACGCGAGATCGTGATCCGGCCGGTTTCCAGCGGCTCGCGCAGGACCTCCAGCACCTTGCGTTCGAACTCCGGGAGTTCGTCGAGGAACAGCACGCCGTGATGGGCCAGCGAGATCTCGCCGGGCCTCGGGTTGCCACCACCGCCCACCAGCGCGGGCGCACTGGCCGTGTGGTGCGGGCTGCGAAACGGCCTGCGGCCCCAGAGCGCGGGCTGGAAACCGCCCGTGGTCAGGCTCTGCACCGCCGCGGCCTCCAGCGCCTCCTGCTGGGTCATCGGCGGCAACAGGCCGGGAAAGCGCTGCGCGAGCATCGATTTGCCCGTGCCGGGTGGGCCGAGCAACAACACCGAATGCTGGCCGGCGGCGGCGATTTCCATCGCGCGCCTTGCCTGCAACTGGCCGCGCACATCCCGCATGTCCGGGCCGCCGTCCGCGCGGGCGGCCAGCGCGGATGGCCGGGCCTGTGGCAGCCGGCGATCCGGCAGCGGGCTCAGGTGGTTGCAGATATCAAGGAGCGTCGCGCCCGGGTAGACCGCCAGGCCGTCGATCAGCGCCGCCTCGGGGCCGTTGCCGGCGGCGACGACGAACGCGCGCGCCGGCAAGCCGTCGGCTGCGCGCCGGGCGTTGTCGCGCGCCAGTCCCATGGCCATGGCCAGTGCACCCCGTACCGGGCGCAGGTCGCCAGCCAGCGACAGCTCGCCCGCGAATTCGAACGCATCGAGGCCGTCGGCGGGGATTTGCCCGCTGGCTGCCAGGATGCCCAGCGCGATGGCGAGGTCAAACCGGCCCGACTCCTTCGGCAGGTCGGCGGGGGCGAGATTGACGGTGATACGCCGGCTCGGGAATTCAAACTGGCTGTTGACGAGGGCAGCTCGCACGCGCTCCCGGCTCTCGCGGACCTCGGTATCGGCCAGGCCGACGATGTTGAAGACGGGCAAGCCGTTGGCGAGATGGATCTCCACCGAGACCGGGGGCGCCTCGATGCCGGTCAGGGCGCGGCTGCGCAGGACAGCGAGGCTCATACCTTTGCGAAATTGTTAACGACCGGGAATGAAAAAGGCCGCCGGAATCCGGCGGCCTTCTGGCGTGATGCGGTGTGGCGTGGGGGGTCTCATACCCCGCCGGTGGACGTCCCGCCGGCCCCCGGCGCCACGCCGGCGCGGCGTTCGAGTTCGGCCACGCGGGCTTCCAGTTCCTCCAGGCGCGCGCGCGTGCGGGCCAGCACCTGCGACTGGACATCGAATTCCTCGCGCGTGACCAGGTCGAGGCGCGCAAAGCCCTGGGTCATCATGCTGCGCACGTTTTTCTCGATGTCCTTGGCCGGCGAGTTGCGCAGCGCTTCGCTGACCTTGCTCTGCAGGTCGTTGAAGAGATCGGTCGGTTTCATGGTGGAACTCCTGTTGTGACCAATTAGATCCGGTTGAGAGGCCAGGCTGCGCCGCCATCCGCACTCCGGCACCGCAATGGTGCGAAAAGGCGGGGCTAAGGGCGGGCAACGCACCCATTGCGATGCACTTGTCTGGGGCGTACCGCGACACCGGCCGGCCAGACCGCACCTGGACCGCACCCAGACCGCACCTAGACCGCACCCATAGGGTCGGGCACGCCACGCGGGCAGCACTTGGCCCTGCATGAGGCGGATTATGGCCCTTTGGCGCCCGCCATGAAAGCGCCGGCAAGGGTTGCTCACATCTTTTAACGGAATCGCGTGTGTGCGAATGACGCGCTCGATCGTCTCCAAAGTGGTTCCGGCGACGCTCGTCGACGCTCGGTAGGGGTTTGCCCGCGATGCCTCGGGACGGGGCGGGAGGCTGGCACGGCTGTTGCAGTAGTAACGGTCAGGAGCGTCAGTACCCAAAGCAAGAAAACAAAAGTAGCAGTTCCCTCAATTCGAGCCCGCGAAGACTTAAGGAAAAGGAGAAACCCCGATGAAGAAGTTGAGCCTCGCAGCCAGCGCCACTGCGGCCCTGCTTAGCCTCGCCGCCCCCGCCGCGTTCGCACAGGCGGCCGCTGAAGCGCCGGCCGCCCCCGCAGCCGCGCCCGCCGCAGAGGAAGCATCGCCGCATACGTTCACGGCCAACGTCTCGCTGGTCACCGACTACCGCTATCGCGGTATCAGCCAGACCAACCGTCGTCCGGCGATCCAGGGCGGTTTTGACTACGCGCACTCGAGCGGCTTCTACCTCGGCAACTGGAACTCCAGCATCAGCTGGCTCGAGGACGCCGACTCGTCCGTATCGGCCCCGGTGGAAATGGACTTCTACGGTGGTTTCAAGAACACCTTCAAGGTGTCCGAGGTCGAGTTCAACTATGACGTGGGCGTGCTGCAGTACTACTACCCGGGCGGCTACACCACGACCCGTCCGTACACCACGGAGCTGTACGCCGGCATGGGCTGGGGTCCGGTGTTCCTGAAGTACTCGCACGCGGTGACCAACCTGTTCGGCTTCGACGACAGCAAGAACAGCTACTACATCGACCTGACCGCCAACGTGCCGCTGAACTTCTGGGACCTGACGCTGAATGCCCACGTGGGCTACCAGGGCGTCCGTCACTTCAGCGATGCGTCGTACACCGACTGGAAGATCGGCCTGACCAAGGATCTGGGCAAGGGCTTCTCGGTCGCGGTGGCGTACATCGACACCAATGCCGACAAGACCGTCTACACCAACACGCGCGGGCGCTACGTGGGCAAGGCGACGGCCTGGGCTTCGATCACCAAGACTTTCTAACAGCGTATGAGGCCGGGCGGCCCGCCTGAGGAGGCCGCCCCGAGGAGAAATCGGATGAAACTCATCATTGCAGTCATCAAGCCGTTCAAGCTGGACGAGGTGCGCGAGGCGCTCTCCGACGTCGGCGTGTCCGGTATCACCGTGACCGAAGTCAAGGGCTTTGGTCGCCAGAAGGGCCATACGGAGCTGTACCGCGGCGCCGAGTACATCGTCGACTTCCTGCCCAAGGTGAAGATCGAAGTGGCCGTGCCCGACGACGTAGTGGAACGTGCCATCGAGGCCATCGAGAAGTCGGCCCGGACCGGCAAGATCGGCGACGGCAAGATTTTCGTCGCTCCGATAGAACAAGTCATTCGCATCCGCACCGGCGAGACCGGCAGCGATGCCCTGTGACAACTGAGAGACAGAGACAAGAGGCTCACCCCATGAAAACCTGGTTCAAGCGAATCCTGACGGCTGGCGCAATGACGCTGGCAATCGGCACGGCCGGACTCGGCCTGTCCACGCACGCCGTGGCACAGGACAAGCCGGCCGCCGAGGCATCGGCTCCGGCCGCTTCCGCCGCCCCGGCTGCTGCGCCGGCCGCCGCTCCCGCAGCGGCTCCGGCTGCTGCTGCCGCCGCCGCCCCGGCCGATGCCGCCGCGGCCCCGGCAGCCCCGGTCCCCAACAAGGGCGATACCGCCTGGCTGCTGGTCTCCACGGCCTTCGTCATCCTGATGACGCTGCCTGGCCTGGCGCTGTTCTATGGCGGCCTGGTTCGCTCCAAGAACATGCTGTCGGTGCTGATGCAGTGCCTGGTGATCTTCTCGGTGGTATCGATCCTGTGGGCCGTCTACGGCTACAGCTTCGCGTTCACCGAAGGCAACGCGTTCTTCGGCGGCACCGACCGGCTGTTCATGAAGGGACTCACGGTTGACGCCGTGGCCGCCACCTTCAGCAAGGGCGTGGTCGTGCCGGAGCTTGGCTACTTCGCGTTCCAGTGTGCGTTCGCCGCCATCACCTGCGGCCTGATCATCGGCGCCTTCGCCGAGCGCGCCAAGTTCTCCGCCGTGCTGGTGTTCGTGGTGCTGTGGTTCACGTTCGCCTACATCCCGATGGCCCACATGGTCTGGTTCTGGCCGGGTCCGGATGCCTACACCGACGCCGCGGCCGGCACTGCCGCCACGGCCAAGGCGGGCTGGCTGTTCCAGAAGGGTGCGCTCGACTTCGCTGGTGGCACCGTGGTGCACATCAACGCAGCCGTGGCCGGCCTGGTGGGCGCATTCATGTTCGGCAAGCGCATCGGCTTCGGTCGCGAAGCGATTCGTCCGCACAGCCTGACCTTCACGATGGTGGGTGCCTCGCTGCTGTGGTTCGGCTGGTTCGGCTTCAACGCCGGTTCGGCCCTGGAAGCCAACGGCGGCGCCGCCCTGGCCTTCGTCAACACGCTGCTGGCCACCTGCGGCGCCGTGCTGGCCTGGACCTTCGGCGAGTGGATCGGCAAGGGCAAGCCCTCGATGCTGGGTGGCGCATCCGGCGCGGTGGCCGGCCTGGTGGCCATCACCCCGGCAGCCGGCTTCGTCGGTCCGATGGGTTCGATCGCGATCGGCCTGATCGCCGGCCTGCTGTGCCTGTGGGGCGTGACCGGCCTGAAGCGCATGCTCGGCATGGACGACTCGCTGGACGTGTTCGGCGTGCACGGCGTGGGCGGCATCCTCGGCGCGCTGCTGACCGGTGTGTTCGCATCGCCCAGCCTGGGCGGCACGGGCATCTATGACTACGTGGCCAACAAGGTGGCTGACGACTACTCCATCGCCGGCCAGGTCTGGATCCAGTTCGAAGGCGTGCTGACCACCATCGTGTGGTCGGGCCTGGTGGCCCTGGTGGCCTACAAGCTGGTCGATATGCTGATTGGCCTGCGCGTTCCGGAAGAAGAAGAGCGCGAAGGTCTGGATATCACCTCCCACGGCGAAACCGCCTACGAGGTCTGATATCAACGAAAGTGTTGTGCTGGAGAGCTGATTGGGAATCTTCTCTCAGGAGTTTTGCCCGGCCACGTGCCGGGCTTTTTTCTGCCTGCGAGGGGCGCCAGCCAAGCGTTGTCAAGGGGCCGCGGGATATTCGCAGGGTGCTTAAATCGGATCTTAAAAAGTCTCAATTGTCTTTAAGGGGGAGCGCACATACAGTGCCAGTGAGGCAGTTTCCTCCACCTGCAGAACGCTCCCCGTATCTGTCAGGCCATTTGAAAGCGCGGCGCCATGCCGCGCTTTTTTTTTGCCCCCCGCGCTCCGCCGCACCCTGACCCACCCGGCCGCGCAACCCCGGCGATCCCGGCATCGCCAGCCCGCCCTTTGAATTTCCCGGAGCCGTCCCCATATCGTTATCCCTTATGCCGGCTGCTGCATATGCTTATGTATGGCCTGCCTGCAGCCAGTTGGCCGTTCCTCTACAATCGGGGCGGACAACAAAAGATGATTAATTAGGATGGATATGGTCCCGCATCTCATCACCGCGCTGAACGGTCCGCTGCTCGAACTGGAAAAGAAGATCCTGGACGCCACGCCGTCCATCGAGCGCTGGTTCAGGCTGGAATGGCAGGAACATACCCCGCCGTTCTACTGTTCTGTCGACCTGCGCAACGCCGGCTTCAAGCTGGCGCCGGTCGACACCAACCTGTTCCCCGGCGGCTTCAACAACCTGGCGCCCGAGATGCTGCCGCTGGCCGTGCAGGCCGCGATGGCCGCCATCGAGAAGATCTGCCCGGATGCCAAGAACCTGCTGCTGATCCCCGAGCGTCACACCCGCAACATGTTCTACCTGCAGAACGTGGCGCGTCTGTCGCTGATCATGCGCCAGGCGGGCCTGAACGTGCGCCTGGGATCGCTGTCCGAAGACATCACCGAACCAACGCCGATCGAATTGCCCGACGGCCAGACGCTGGTCGTGGAGCCGCTCGCGCGCCTGGGCACCAAAGGCCGCCGGCTGGGGCTGAAGGACTTCGATCCCTGCTCGATCCTGCTCAACAACGACCTCTCGGCCGGCATTCCGCCGATCCTCGAGAACATCAACGAGCAATACCTGCTGCCGCCGCTGCACGCGGGCTGGTCCACGCGCCGCAAGAGCAGCCACTTTGCCGCCTATGACGAGGTGGCCAAGAAGTTCGCCAAGCTGATCGACATCGACCCGTGGATGGTCAACCCGTACTTCGCGCGTACCACCGGCGTGGACTTCCACGAGCGTGTGGGCGAGGAAGAGCTGGCCGATGCCGTCGAGGGCGTGCTCAAGAAGATCGCCAAGAAGTACCGCGAGTACGGCATCAAGGAAACGCCCTACGTGGTGGTCAAGGCGGATGCCGGCACCTACGGCATGGGCATCATGACCGTGCGGGACCCGTCCGAGGTGAAGGGTCTGAACCGCAAGGAACGCAACAAGATGAGCGTCGTCAAGGAAGGCCTTGAGGTCAGTGACGTCATCATCCAGGAAGGCGTGCACACGTTCGAGAAGGTGAACGAGGCCGTGGCCGAGCCGGTGGTCTACATGATCGACCGCTACGTGGTTGGCGGCTTCTACCGCGTGCACACGGGTCGCGGCAACGACGAGAACCTGAATGCGCCCGGCATGCACTTCGTGCCGCTGGCGTTTGCCCCGAATGGCATTCCGGACAGCCACGCCAAGCCGGGCGCGGCCGTGCCCAACCGCTTCTACATGTATGGCGTGGTGGCGCGGCTGGCGCTGCTGGCGGCATCGCTGGAACTCGAGAAGACCGACCCGAATCCGATTCTCTGATCCGCGGCTTGCGCCGCCTGCCGTCCGGGCATCTCCCGCCCGGACGTTTCCTTTCTGACGCGAACGCGACGAATCATCATGCGCATCCTCTTCATTACCGACCCGCTGGAGACCTTCAAGACGTACAAGGACTCCACCTACGCCATGATGACCGAGGCCGCCGCGCGTGGGCATGACCTGTTCTTCTGCCTGCAGTCGCAGTTGTCGCTGTCGGCCAACGTGGTCGAGGCCGTGGCGCAGCCGCTGGCTCTCACGGAAGACGCGCACGACTGGTTCCGCCTGGGCGAAGCCGCGCTGATGCCGCTGGGCACGTTCGATGCGGTGCTGATGCGCAAGGACCCGCCGTTCGACATGGAGTACGTGACCAGCACCTGGCTGCTGGAGCTGGCCGAGTCACAGGGCGCACGCGTCTTCAACAAGCCGCGCGCCATTCGCGATCACTCGGAAAAGCTGGCAATCGGCCAGTACCCTCAGTTCATCACGCCCACGCTGGTCACGCGCGACGCGGGACGCATCCGCGCGTTCCATGCCGAGCACAAGGACATCATCGTCAAGCCGCTGGACGGCATGGGCGGCATGGGCATCTTCCGCGTGGGCGCGGACGCCATGAACCTGGGCGCGATCGTCGAGACGCTGGGCGACAACGGCGCCCGCACGCTGATGATCCAGCGCTACATTCCAGCCATCAAGGACGGTGACAAGCGCATTCTGCTGATCGGCGGCAAGCCGGTGCCGTATTCGCTGGCGCGCATTCCGCAAGGCAGCGAGATCCGGGGCAACCTGGCCGCCGGTGGCCTGGGCCGGGCGCAGGAACTGAGCGCGCGCGATCGCGAGATTGCCGAGACGCTGGCGCCGGGCCTGTGGAAGCAAGGGTTGCTGCTGGTGGGACTGGATGTGATCGGTGACTGCCTGACCGAGGTAAATGTGACGAGTCCGACCTGTTTTCAGGAAATCACCCAGCAGACGGGGTTCCCCGTGGCGGCCATGTTCATCGACGCGCTGGAAGCAGCCGTCGCCGCTGACCGACGCTAACGCACCACAATCGTCCATACCCGGGCAATCATGGGAAGGGGCCGCTGGGCTGCCTGCTACAATTCGGGCAGTCCAACGGATTCACCATCATGGCAGGAATTCTGATCATCGCGCATGCGCCACTGGCTTCGGCGCTACGCGATTGCGCTGCCCACGTCTACTGCGGCCAGCCGCCGCGGCTCGAGGCCATCGACGTCATCCCTGACGCCGACCCCGCCGCCGTGCTGGCCGAGGCGCGCAGCCGCCTTGCCACCGTGTGCGAGGAAAACGGCGCCCTGGTGCTGACCGATATTTTCGGCGCCACGCCCGCCAATATTGCGGCGCGCCTGGCGGAGCCGGGCCGCGTCAAGGTGCTGGCCGGCGTCAACCTTCCCATGCTCGTGCGGGCTATCTGCTATCGCACCGAAAAGCTCGACCAGCTGGCGACCAAGGCGCTGGCAGGCGGCGCGCAAGGTGTACTGCAGGTCGGTACGACCACCGTCCAGAACCAAACCGCAAATCATCCCGACAAATATGCTGCAGAGGGACACAACCATCATCAATAAGCTCGGGCTGCATGCTCGTGCCTCCGCCAAGCTCACGCAACTGGCGGGCAATTATGTGAGTCAGGTCAAGATGTCCCGCAACGGTCGCCAGGTTGATGCCAAGAGCATCATGGGCGTGATGATGCTGGCGGCGGGCATTGGCTCCACGGTCACGATCGAAACCGACGGCCCCGACGAGCAGGAGGCAATGGACGCGCTGCTGGCGCTGATTGCCAACCGCTTCGGCGAGGGCGAGTGAGATTCGACGACACAACCCGCATTCTTAAACGTTCCTGACGGAGCGGTTCATGCCCTTTGCCTTGCACGGCATTCCGGTCTCGCGTGGGGTCGCCATCGGGCGTGCCCACATCCTGGCGCCGGCTGCGCTCGACGTTTCGCATTACCTGGTCGACGAAGACCGGCTGGATGCGGAGGTCGAGCGTTTGCGCGCGGCGCGTGCCGCCGTTCGCGCCGAGCTGATCGCGCTCAAGCGCGACCTGCCGCGCGATGCGCCCGAGGAGATGGGGGCATTCCTCGACGTGCACACGATGATCCTCGACGACGAGGCGCTGTCGCGCGAGCCGGAGGAGCTGATTCTCCATCGCCGCTACAACGCGGAGTGGGCGCTGACCACACGGCTCGAAGAGCTGATGCGGCAGTTCGAGGAAATCGAGGACGAGTACCTGCGCGAACGCAAGGCCGACATCCAGCAGGTGGTGGAGCGGATTCTCAAGGTGCTGGCCGGCGCGCCCGTGCTGGCGCCCGCACCGGTGCCGGCGCTGGCTGCTGACGGCGTGCCAGCACCAGGCGTGATCGTGGTGGCCCACGACATCGGCCCGGCGGACATGCTGCAATTCCGCCACACCGTTTTCCACGGCTTCGTGACGGATCTGGGCGGGCGCACATCGCATACCGCCATTGTCGCGCGCAGCCTGGACATTCCGGCCGCCGTGGGCGTGAAGAGCGCCAGCGAGCTGATCCGGCAGGACGACTGGATCATCATCGACGGCGATGCCGGACTGGTTATCGTGGACCCGTCGGCGATCATCCTCGAGGAATACCGTCACCGCCAAAGCGAGCGGGTGCTGGAGAAGAAGCGCCTGCAACGGTTGCGGCATACGCCGGCCGTTACGCTGGACGGGCTCGAGATCGAGCTGCTGGCCAACATCGAAATGGCCGAGGATGCCGGCGCGGCGCTGGCCGCCGGGGCGGTCGGGGTGGGGCTGTTCCGTTCCGAATTCCTGTTCATGAACCGGCGCGGCGAACTTCCGGACGAGGAAGAGCAGTTCACCGCCTATCGGGGCGCCGTGGAGGCCATGCACGGCCTGCCGGTGACGATCCGCACGATCGACATCGGCGCGGACAAGCCGTTCGACGGCCGCGGTGACGACTTTGAGACTGCGCTCAACCCGGCGCTGGGGCTGCGGGCGATCCGCTGGTCGCTGTCCGAGCCGGCGATGTTCCTGACCCAGCTGCGCGCCCTGTTGCGAGCCTCCGCGTTCGGTCCGGTGCGGCTGCTGATTCCGATGCTGGCCCACGCGAGCGAGATCGACCAGACGCTGGATCTGATCGCCCAGGCCAAGCGCCAGTTGGACGACCGCGGCCAGCCATACGATCCGGGTGTGAAGATCGGCGCGATGATCGAGATTCCGGCGGCGGTGCTGATGTTGCCGCTGTTCCTGCGGCGCATGGACTTCCTGTCGATCGGCACCAATGACCTGATCCAGTACACGCTGGCCATCGACCGGGCCGACAACGCGGTCGCGCACCTGTACGACCCGCTGCATCCGGCCGTGCTGCAATTGATCGCCCGCACGATCCGCGATGCCAATCGCGCCGGCGTACCGGTGGCCGTCTGCGGCGAAATGGCCGGGGACCCCCTCATGACACGCCTGCTGCTGGGCATGGGCCTGCGCGAGTTTTCCATGCATCCGGCGCAATTGCTGCGGGTCAAGCAGGAAGTCATCCACGCGCACTGCGAAAGCCTGGGTCCGATCGTTGATCGGGTGCTCAATGCCTACGAGCCCGATGAACTTGCCGCAGCGCTGAAGCAGCTGTCGGCGTAAGACAACCCTAAGACAACTGGGGTTTTTGTCTGCGGATCTGCAACGCCAACGCCGCGTTTCGGGCCGAAAAGTGGCGTTGGAAATCCATTCGAAAACCGTTTTGTGATCCTTCCGATACGGATTCCCGATGTGGCTTAATGGGAATTGTTATCATTTTCGATCTCTGATATTCTGCCTCTCATCGCGTTCGGCATGCCGGTGCCGACGCTGCCCCCAGGAGGCTTTTGTGTACGTCTGCATCTGCAATCAGGTCACCGATCATGAAATCCACGGCGCCGCCCACCTTGGCGTGTCGACGATGGACGAGCTGGCGGAAACGCTCGGCGTTGGGACTTGCTGCGGCCGTTGCCGCGATTGCGCGCAGCAGGTGCTGTGCGAAGGCGTGGCCGCCGTACAGAACATGAAGGCTTCCACGATCTCGACCATTCAGGTTGTCGAGATTTCGACCTGTTCCACGGCCACGTCACGTGCCATAATGGACACTCGGGACCCGGCAGTCGCGAATGACCAGCGTACCGAGCTGGTCGCCTGAAATACACCGAATAACGCGTGCATTGAGAAGCGCGCCCACGGACTGGCAAGTCCGCGGCGCGCTTTTTGTTGCATTCGTGATTTCCGACTGCACGGGGCGTCTTCGGACGCCCCGTCGTGCTTTTACGCGGGCCCGTTGCAACAGGAGCCCCGAATGAAAGGTGACAAGAAGGTCATCCAGCATCTGAATGCCCAGCTCAAGAATGAGCTGACCGCCATCAACCAGTATTTCCTGCACGCCCGCATGTACCGCCATTGGGGCCTGAAGAAGCTGGGCGACGTGGAGTACAAGGAGTCGATCGGCGAAATGAAGCACGCCGACCGCCTGATTGACCGCATTCTGATGCTCGATGGGCTGCCCAACCTGCAGGACCTGCACAAGCTGCTGCTCGGCGAAGATACGCCCGAAATGCTCAAGTGCGACCTGAAGCTGGAGCAGACCGCCCACGCCACCGTAAAGGAAGGCATCGCATATTGCGAATCCGTTGGCGATTACGTCAGCCGCGAGATCCTGGTCGATATCCTCACGGACACCGAGGAGCATATCGAGTACCTGGAAACGCAGCTGGACCTGATCGACAAGGTCGGCCTGCAGAATTACCTGCAGTCGCAGATGGAGCCGGGCGCGCAGTAAGCGCGCAGGCGACGTCAGCAAGGAATATGCGCCAGCCGCTGCCAGGGAAGTGAGGCGGTGGCCGGCGATCCGCGTGGCGTTGCATGACGCCACGTCCGAATGCGAGGCCGGTCATTAACCGTTCTCATTCGGATTCTTGTCTTCATCCAGTCGAATCGCGTCGGCTTGAGTGACTCAGCGGGGATGGGCTCCGCCGCATGGGTTGCTCGGGTCGATGCCGCGATGGCTGGCCCCAGGGCTCGCTTGAAGGGCCCGCCGCAACGCCACGATTCTGCGGGCGCTTCTTGGTGGCTCCCACGGTACCCAGCAGTGCCCCATCAATGGTGGCCGCAAACCTCGCAGTCCGGGGTGCGGGCCAGCCGCATCGTCGTCCACTCCATCGTCATCGCGTTGACCATCAGCAGCCGCCCAGCCAGGGTTTGACCGACGCCAGTCAGCAGCTTCAGGGCTTCCGCCGCCTGCACCGTGCCGACGATGCCGACCAGCGGCGCAAACACGCCCATGGTCGCGCACGCGGCCTCGGGCGCCGGCTCGGAGGGCGGGAACAGGCAGGCATAGCACGGCGCGTCCGGATGGCGCAGGTCGAATACGCTCACCTGGCCGTCGAAGCGCAGCGCAGCGCCCGAGACCAGCGGCTTGCGGTGCCGCAGGCAAGCGCGGTTCACGGCCTGGCGCGTGGCAAAGTTGTCGCAGCAGTCCAGCACCACATCGGCCAGCGCGACCAGTCCATCGAGTTCGGCATCGCCAACGCGCTGCGGTATGAGGGTGACGTCGACGCCCGGATTGATGCGCAACAGTCCTTCCTTTGCCGACTCCACCTTGGGGCGGCCGACATTGGCCGTCGTGTGAAGGATCTGGCGCTGCAGGTTGGTCAGATCGACGTCGTCGTTGTCAACGATCGTGATCCGCCCCACGCCGGCCGACGCCAGGTAGGGCAGTGCCGCTGCCCCCAGTCCGCCCGCGCCGATGACCAGGGCATGCCCGGCCAGCAGGCGTTCCTGACCTTCGATACCGAGTTCATCCAGCAGGATATGGCGCGAGTAGCGCAGAAGCTGATCGTCGTTCATGGTGCCCGTCAAACAAAAGCGGCCCGTCGGTCGTGCACCGCGGGCCGCGCAGGGGAGGGGTGGAAAAACGCCGCTTAGCGGTTCTTGCCGGTCGGCGTGCCGAGCGGATCGCCGATCGGGGCGCTTGCCGGCGGCTGGCTGGCCGGCTTGGGCGCCGCGGCCGGTTTGGCGGCCGGCTTGGCCGGGGCCTTGTCCGATACCTTTTCCTTGTCCGGCTTGCCCGCGGACTGGGCCGCCTCCAGGCGCGACTTCGAGCGCTGGACCGGCTTGCCGTTCAGTTGCGCGATCGCCTGCTGGAGCATGAAGTCATCCGCGGAGCCAAACTCCACCGGCTTCTTGCGGCGATCCTTCTCGCGCTCTTCCGGCGTCTTCTTCGCGTTCTCTTCTTCCAGGCGGCGCAATTCTTCCACGCGGCGCTGCTCGCGCTCGTTCATTTCCGGCTCTTCCGACTCCTGCTTGTTGTGCAGGTGGCGCTCGGTGTCGATCTCGCGCGTGATCAGCGCGTCGTCCGGATCGCCCTCGGGAGTCTGGTCGACCGGAATGTCCGGACGGATGCCCTTGGCCTGGATCGACTTGCCCGTCGGCGTGTAGTAGTACGCGATGGTCAGCTTGATGCCGGTGTCGTTGGTCAACGGGCGCACGGTCTGGACCGAGCCCTTGCCGAACGTCGTCTTGCCCATGATCAGCGCGCGGTGGTGATCCTGCAGCGCGCCCGCCACGATTTCCGACGCCGATGCCGAGTAGGCGTTGGTCAGCACGACCATCGGAATCTTCTTGAACGTTGCCGGCAGGTCCTTGAGCGGATCGTCCTCGATCGACGACAAGCGGTAGTTGTTGAACGATGCCTTGTAGACGCGCTTGGCGTCCGGCACCTGGCCGTTGGTGGAAACCACCGTGGCATCGTCCGGCAGGAACGCCGCGGCCACGCCGACCGCGCCTTGCAGCACGCCGCCGCCGTTGTTGCGCAGGTCCAGGATGATGCCCTTCAGGCCGGGATTCTTGTCGGCCATGTCCTTCAGGCGGCGCCCCAGGTCGGACACGGTGCGCTCCTGGAAGCTCGTCAGGCGCACCCAGCCGATGGTGTTGTTGTCGAGCATCTTGGTCTTGACCGACTGCACGCGGATTTCCGCGCGGGTGATCGAGACCGGGAACGTGCGTTCCTCGCTCTTGCGGTAGATGGTCAGCGTGACCTTGGTGCCGGGCTCGCCGCGCATGCGCTTGACCGCCTGCTCCAGCGGCAGGCCGCGCACGGGTTTGTCGTCGATGCGGGTGATCAGGTCGCCCGGCTGGATACCGGCGCGGAACGCGGGGGTATCCTCGATCGGGTTGATGACCTTGACCAGGCCTTCTTCCTGCGAGATCTCGATGCCCAGGCCGGCAAAGCGGCCGCGCGTGCCTTCCTGCAGTTCCTTGAAGTCCTTCTCGTCCAGGTAGGCCGAGTGGGGGTCGAGGCTGGCGACCATGCCCTTGATGGCTTCGGTCAGCAGTTTCTTGTCGTCGACCGGCTCCACATATTCGCGCTTGATCTGCCCGAAGATGTCCGACATCAGCCGCAGCTGGTCGAGCGGCAGCGGCCCGGACGAATTCTGGGCCGTCGCCGAGATCTGCAGCGTGGCGAGCACGCCGGCAACGACGCCGACTGAGACGAGGCTAATGTTCTTGAGCGTCTTACGCATGGGCAGCCTGAACGTGTGAGGATGTTGCAATATATCGCCCGGGCGCGGCCTGGGGGGCAGGCCGGGGCCGGATTCGAACCGACAGTATAAGAGGGTGCGCAGAAAAAGACCTGTGCGCCGCAAATCCGAGGTGGGCGCGGCCACACAAGCAGTCGGCGCCTACCCGGAGGACCCCCGGGCAGGCACTTCTACGCCACACGGACGGTCAGCGGGCCTTGCCCTGGTTGGCCACGGCGGCCAGCGATGCGGCGATGGCTTCCTGGTCGCCCAGGTAGTAATGGCGCAGCGGGCGCAGGTTGGCGTCCAGCTCGTACACGAGCGGGGTGCCATTGGGAATGTTGAGGCCGACGATGTCGTCATCCGAAATCTGATCCAGGTACTTCACCAGCGCGCGGATACTGTTGCCATGGGCGGCGATGACCACGCGCTTGCCGGATTGGATGTCAGGAGCGATCGATTCGTTCCACAGCGGCAGCACGCGGGCCACGGTGTCCTTCAGGCACTCTGTCAGCGGGATCAGCTCGCGCGGCACATTGGCATAGCGCGGGTCGTTGAACGAAGCACGTTCATCGGTCGCTTCCAGCGCCGGGGGCGGGGTGTCGTAGCTGCGGCGCCAGACCAGCACCTGCTCGTCGCCGTACTTCTTGGCGGTTTCCGCCTTGTTCAGGCCGGCCAGCGCACCGTAGTGGCGTTCATTCAGGCGCCATTCATTGCGCACGGGAATCCACATCTGGTCCATTTCGTCCTGCACGTGCCAGAGCGTGCGGATGGCGCGCTTGAGCACGGACGTGTAGGCCACATCGAAGGCGAAACCGGCTTCCTTGAGCAGCTTGCCGGCCAGGGTGGCCTGGGCGACGCCCGTATCGGTCAGGTCGACGTCGACCCAGCCGGTGAAGCGGTTTTCGAGATTCCACGTGGATTCGCCGTGGCGGATGAGAACGAGCTTGTACATGCTGCTTCCAGGGAGTAAGTGACCTGCGGCGCCCCTGCCTGGCCGGCTGGCGGCCACCGACAAATATCGGCGCGGGCGCGAAACCGCGTATTTTATAATGCCGCCGACCCAACCCAACGGAATGCCAACGTGAATTTCTTCGCCGATTACAACAACCTGGCCCTGATCGCCATCGCCGTGGTCTCCGGCGGCCTGCTGGCCTGGCCGCAGATCAAGGCTGGCACGGGCGGCAAGCGTGTCAATACGGCCGCCGCGACCCAGCTGATCAACAAGCGCAATGCCGTGGTGGTGGACATCCGCGACGCCGCCGAGTACGCCAAGGGCCACCTGCCGCAAGCGAAGAGCGCGCCCCTTGCCGACCTTCCCTCGCGGGCGCCCGGACTCGCAAAGGACAAGTCGGTCCCCATCATCGTGATCTGCCAGACCGGCCAGCGCTCGGGCAAGGCGCAAGCAGCCCTGAAGGAAGCCGGGTACAGTGAGGTCTACGCGCTGGAGGGCGGCATGGCTGCCTGGCAGCAGGCCGGCCTGCCGGTCATCAAGTAACCCAGTCAACGTCCAGTAATCATTGCAGTCACGGCGCGGATCCGCCCATGGCGGTCCGCGTCGTTGCATTTCAAAGTCAAGGAGAACACGCATGGCCCGCGTCGTCATGTACAGCACGGTGGTGTGCCCCTATTGCCAGATGGCCGAGCGCCTGCTGAAGCAACGTGGGGTCGGTGAGATCGAAAAGATTCTGATCGATCGCGAACCCGGCAAGCGCGAGGAAATGATGACGCGAACCGGCCGCCGGACCGTGCCGCAGATCTACATCGACGAGACACATGTAGGCGGCTTCGACGACCTCTCCGCGCTGGACCGCCAGGGCGGCCTCATGCCCCTGCTGGCGGCCTGACAGCGCCCCGGCCCGCGCCCGTGGGCCGGGGCTTCGTCTAGGAAGATTCTGATTCCGCTGGCGCCGGGTGAATTCGCCATCCGCGTCATGTACCATATGCGTTTTCCCAACCGGGCGCCGGCCCGCGCCGAAACGGCTCCGCCCCAGGCGTGGCTGTCCGTTCGCGTTGCCGGCCTCCATGGCGCAGTGCGCCCAAACCGACCATCCGGAAGCCTCATATGAGCGACCAGCAACAAGCCACCCAGCAGGACGACCAGCCCTTCTTCAACATTCAGCGCGTGTACCTGAAGGACATGTCGCTGGAGCAGCCGAATTCCCCGGCCATCTTCCTGGAATCGGAAGCGCCGTCGGTGGAAGTGCAGGTCAACGTGGCCGCCGCCCAACTGCAGGAAGGCATCTTCGAAGTGGTGGTGACGGGCACCGTGACGACCAAGGTGCAGGACAAGGTGGCATTCCTGGTGGAAGCGCACCAGGCTGGCATCTTCGACATCCGCAATGTGCCCGCGGAGCAGCTTGACCCGCTGCTGGGCATCGCCTGCCCGACCATCCTCTATCCGTACCTGCGCGGCAACGTGGCAGACGTGATCACGCGTGCGGGCTTTCAGGCCATCCACCTGTCGGAAATCAACTTCCAGGCGCTGTACGAGCAACGCCTGCAGGCTGCCATGCAGGAAGCCGGTCAGGGTGGCGAGTCCGGCATCGTCATGCCCGACGGCAGCCAGGCCCGCCACTGATCGGGACGACTGACCGCGGTCATCGCAAGAACGGGGCTTCGGCCCCGTTTTGGCTTTCTTTGACGTCCATACTGTCTTCATGACAGCGCCAACCGCCAGACCTGCCATGAAACTGACCTTCCTCGGAGCCGGTGCGTGGGGTACCGCCCTTGCCAGCCATGCGGCCGCCGTGCACGACGTGGTGCTTTGGGGCCGCGATCCCGAACAGCTTGCCGGCATCGCCCGGACGGGCACGAACGCGGCCTATCTCCCCGGAGTACCGCTTGCGCCGAAGCTGGCCTGTGAGCCGGACTTCGACCGGGCCGTCGACCATGCGCTTGCCGATCCGGATGGCCTCGTGATCGTGGCGACGCCAGTGTCCGGCCTGCGCGAGATGACGCGCCGGCTGGCGGCGCGCCGCAAGGGGCCGCTGGCGATGCTCTGGCTCTGCAAGGGCTTCGAGGCCGAGACCCACGCGTTGCCGCACCAGATGGTGCGGGAGGAACTCGATGCGCTGGGCGTCGCCGCCGGCGAGATCGAATACGGTGTGCTGACCGGCCCGAGCTTTGCGAAGGAAGTGGCCCAAGGCTTGCCATGTGCGCTGACCGTGGCCGGGTCTGCGCACATGCTGGCGGATCGCGCGCAGGCGGCGTTCCACCACCACGCGATGCGCATCTATGGCAGCGACGACCTGACTGGCGTCGAAGTCGGCGGTGCCGTGAAGAACGTGCTGGCGATTGCCACGGGCGCGAGCGATGGGCTCGGACTCGGCCTGAACGCCCGCGCGGCCCTGGTCACGCGTGGCCTGGCCGAAATGACCCGGCTTGGGCTGGCACTGGGCGGCCGCCTGGAAACCTTCATGGGCCTCGCAGGCATGGGCGATCTGATCCTGACGGCCACGGGTGACCTGTCGCGCAACCGCAAGGTCGGCCAGCAACTGGCCAGCGGCAAGACCCTTGACCAGATCCTGGCGGACCTCGGCCATGTGGCCGAAGGCGTGCGCTGCGCGCAGGCCGTGGCCGCGCTAGCTGCCCGGCACGGCGTGGACATGCCGATCACGCGCGCCGTCTGCGCGGTGTTGTTTGAAGGCCTGAATGCGGCCGATGCCGTCGCCCGTCTGCTGCAACGCGACGCCCGAGACGAATAAATCCCCCTCCCATGACTTCACGCCGCCGCGCCCTCGGGGCGCTCCTTGCCGCCTCCGCTACCGCCGCCGTCGCAGCCTGGGCGCCCGCCGCGCTTGCCGACACCTGGCCCGCGAAGCCGATCCGCATGATCGTGCCGTTCCCGCCCGGCTCGTCGCCGGACCTGATGGCGCGCCTGGTGACGGAGAAGCTGGCCGCCGTGCTCGGGCAGCCCGTGGTGATCGAAAACCGGCCCGGCGCCGGCGGCAATATCGGCACCGGCATGGTGGCCAAGGCGGCACCCGACGGCTACACGCTGCTGTTCACGATCAACGGTCCGCTCGTGACCGCGCCGTCGCTCTATCGCCATCTCAGCTATGACCCGGTGCGCCAGCTGGCGCCTGTGACGCTGGTGGCGACATCGCCAAACGTGCTGGTCGTCGATGCGCGCCTGCCCGTCCACAACCTGCGCGAGTTCGTGGCGTTGGCCAAGTCGAAGCCGGGCACACTGAACTACGGGTCGGTGGGCAACGGCAGCGCGGCCCATCTGGCGATGGAGCAACTCAAGACGATGGCCGGCATCGACCTGCAACATGTGCCGTATCCCGGCTTTCCGCAGATCACGACCGCCATGGTCGGTGGTCAGGTACAGGCCGGATTCATGGTCCCGGCGATCGCCATGCCGATGGTGACGGCTGGCAAGCTGCGGATACTGGCCGTGACCACGACGGGCCGCACTGCCGTGCTGCCTTCGGTCCCGACGGTAGCGGAATCCGGCTATCCGGGATTCGAGGCGATTTCCTGGCAGGCCGTGCTGGCCCCGGCCGGCACGCCGGCACCGATCATCGACCGGCTGTATCGCGAGCTGGTGGCCATCATCGGCAGCGACGACGTGCGGGAGAAGATGCGTGCGCAGTACTTCGTGCCAGCGGGCACGGCGCCGGCATCGCTGCGGCAGACGATGGCGAGCGAGAAGGTGCGTTGGGACAAGGTGATTCGCGCCGCCGGCGTGCAGCCGGAGGGTTGAGCGCGACGCAGCGTCAGGCGCCGCCGGCGAAGCCGTTCTGGCGCCACGCCTCGAACACGACCACGGCCACCGTGTTCGACAGGTTCAGGCTGCGGTTGTTGGGGCGCATCGGCAGGCGGATGCGCTGCGCGGCGGGAAACCACTCGCGGCGTTCAGGCGCCAGCCCGCGCGTCTCCGAGCCGAACACAAACCAGTCGCCCGGCGCAAAGCTAACCTGGCCGAACGGCGTGGCGCCATGCGTGGTGAGCGCGAACATGCGCGTCGGGTCGGGCTGCTCGGTGGCCATCAATGCGTCCCAGCTCTCGTGCACGCGCATCGTCGCGTACTCGTGATAGTCCAGCCCGGCGCGGCGCATGCGCGCGTCTTCCAGTGGAAATCCCAGCGGTTTGACCAGATGCAGCTGCGCGCCCGTGTTGGCGCACAGGCGGATCACGTTGCCAGTGTTGGGCGGGATTTCGGGTTCGACGAGGACGACGTTAAACATGGGATCTGGGGCTGGAAAACCGGAGCGCAGCTTACCGTGCGGCGCAGTGGCTGTCACGGAGCGACAGCCACCGGATCATTGTCACCGTTGTCACGGTTGTCACCGAATGCCCGGTCAGGGCGTGCGCAAGGCGGGGAGTGCGGTGACCCGCGACGCCCCGTGTGCCTTGAGCACACGGGCGGCTTCCCGCAGCGTGGCGCCCGTCGTCATGACATCGTCGACCAGGCCGATATGCAATCCGTCGAGCCGCTCATGGTGTCTGACCGCGAATGCGTCGCGCAGGTTGGCCCGGCGCGCCGGCAGGTCCAGTGTGCGTTGCGTGACGGTGTCGCGCCGGCGCGCCAGCAGTGTGGCGTCGGCGCGGATGTCGAGCCGGAGCGAGAGCGGGCGGGCGATCTCCCACGCCTGATTGAAGCCGCGTGCCGCCAGCCGCTGCGGCGACAGCGGCACGGGCACGAGTACGTCGGGAATGGTGTCGGACGCGGCGCAAAGGCGATCGGCCAGCCGGGCGGCGATCCATTCCGCCAGGGGCAGCGCGGCCCCGAACTTCAGGCGGAGCACCAGGGTGTCGAGCGGGCCCGCGTAGTCCCCGAGCGTCAGCGTCGCATCGAGCGGATCGTCGTCGACACAGGCGAGGCAGGCATGGCAAGCGAGCCCAAGTCCGCGGACATCGCCCGGACTGGCGCAGCGCGGACAGCGCGGCGTTGGCTGAAGCGCGATCTCCGCACACGCCGCACAGACCACTTCCGACTGCACGGCACCGCACAGCGCGCAGGCTGATGGCAGCAAGGCGCGCCACAGGCCGGCCACCAATCGCTGGCTGATGCCGCTGCCGGCACCCCCGGCAGCCTGCGCGGCGGGCGCGTATACTTGCGCTCCTGTTGCCGGCGCGCCATGCGTGGCCGACATTTTTCCGCGTGCGACACTTTGTCGCAGCGCCCGCCGATCCGTCTCTTGTTGCCCAGCTTGTCCGTGTCCCTGCATGCCACCGATTCCCCTGATGCCTGGTTGCCGCCTGCGCGGCTGACCCGGCTTGCCTTTGATCGCCGTAGCGCCAGGTTTGGTCAGCTCGATTTCCTGCTGGGCGAGATTGGCCAGCGCATGCAGGAGCGGATGGAAGTCATCCGGCTGGCACCGCGCCGGGCGCTCGATATCGGCTGCGGTCATGGCCAGGGCCTGGCGGGGCTGCGCGCACGCTTTCCTGATGCCCAGATTGCGGGACTGGATGTGTCAGGCGAGATGCTGCGGCAGGCCGGACAGCGTGATCCGCAGCGCAGGCCCGGCTGGATCGGACGCATGCTCGGCAAGCGCCCCATGTTCGACCTGGTGCAGGGCGATCTTGCCACACTCCCCTTCGACGCCGCCAGCTTCGACCTGCTCTGGTCCAACCTGGCATTGCACTGGCATCCGGAGCCACATCGCGTGTTCCCGGAATGGCATCGCGTCACCCGCGACGAGGGCCTCGTGCTGTTCTCGCTATTCGGCCCTGACACGCTGCGTGAACTGCGCGCGGCGTTTGGCGAGGTGGACCTCGATGCGCACACGCTGCGCTTCGTCGACATGCATGACATTGGCGACATGCTGGTCCACAGCGGCTGGTCGACGCCGGTGATGGACATGGAGACGCTGACCGTGACCTATGAATCGCCCGAAACGCTGCTGCGCGAAGTCCAGGCGTTCGGCGGCTTCCGCCGTCCCGGCCCGGTGGGCCTGCGCGGACGCCGCTGGCATGCCGCCGTGCTGGCCGCGCTGGATCGTCAGCGCAATGCCGACGGCGTGATCCCGCTGACGTTCGAAATTGTCTACGGCCACGCGTGGAAGCTGGCGCCGCGTGGCAAGCAGGCGGTCGACGACCAGGGGCGCGCCGTCGTGCCGGTCGACAAAATCGGTCGCGCGCAGCCGCGCCGGTAATCGGTCGCCCGACAATCCGCTGGCATCGATTGTGTTGACTATCGCGCGCGTCGAGGTCATGCACAAAAATTTGAATAGCGCAAGCGCTGCGGTCAAATCCGGCCTTGTTCGAGTATGCGAAGCGCCATATAATGCGCCAGTTTGTCGCAGTGGTCCCCTGGCACAAGAACGCCCCCGGAATGCACTTCGCACGTGCCGGACGGGAGCGCCATTCGTCCCGGGTGTGCATCCGATGCAGAGTGGTTGGCGATGCAAGACTTGGGTATCGCATTCCAGACGGCAGTAGGTGACTCCGGCGGAAATCTCGACGGACGACCTCCCTTGCCGAGCAACGACTGGCTGATGAAGCGAAATTGCTCGCTGTCTCCACGCCAGGTCGGCTGGTTTTACTTCTCCATCGTATGTTTCTCGACTGCCATCGCGGTGTTTCTTGCCGTGTGGCAGGGGGCCTGGCTCGTGCTGCCGTTTGCCGGGCTGGAGCTGCTCGGGCTGGGGATTGCCCTGCTGGTGTATGCGCGCCATGCGGCGGATTATGAACGCGTGAGTGTGACTGACGGGATACTGGTCGTGGAGACAGCCAGTGCCACGCGGGTCACGCGTGAGGAATTCAACCCGCGCTGGGTGCGGGTCGAACTGGGTGAATCGTTCCGGGCGCTGGTGGTCTTGCGGTCGGACAAGCGAGCCGTGCGGGTGGGGTGTTATCTGGACCCGAGGCGGCGACGCAAGTTCGCGCAGGAACTCGCAGCGGCCTTGCATCGCGTCTGAAAGGACGGGGTGCCGGGCAGGGCGGGGACAGATTTGAATCTGTAAATTGGGTAGATAAACAATGAAAATGTGGAAGAAGGCATCCGCAGCATGTCTGGCAGGCGCGTCCCTGCTTGTCAGCCAGGCGGCCTCCGCGGTCAGTGACATGCCAGGCGGCCCCGCCGTCCGACAGCTGAACCTGACCGAACCCGTTACAAAGATCGCCGAACAGATTCACTGGCTGAACTGGATGATGCTGATCATCTGCACGGTGATCTTCGTCGCCGTGTTCGGCGTGATGTTCTATTCCATCTTCACGCACCGGAAGAGCCGCGGCGCCAAGTCGGCATCCTTCCACGAAAGCATTACCGTCGAAGTTGTCTGGACCATCGTCCCGTTCCTGATCGTGATTGCGATGGCGCTGCCGGCCACCAAGACCGTGGTCGCGATGAAGGACACCACCAACTCCGACATCACCATCAAGGCCACCGGATACCAGTGGAAGTGGGGCTACGACTACCTGAAGGGCCAGGGCGAGGGGATTTCCTTCGTGTCCACGCTGACCACGCCGCGCGAGCAGATCAACAACCAGCAGGAAAAGTCGAACACCTACCTGATGGAGGTGGACAACGAGCTGGTGGTGCCGGTCAACAAGAAGATCCGCATCGTCACGACGGCCAACGACGTGATCCACGCGTGGATGATCCCGGCGTTCGGCGTCAAGCAGGACGCCATCCCGGGCTTCGTGCGCGACACCTGGTTCAAGGCCGAGAAGACCGGCATCTACCGCGGCCAGTGCGCGGAGCTGTGCGGCAAGGAACACGCCTTCATGCCGATCGTCGTGCGCGTCGTGTCTGACGCCGACTACACCAAGTGGGTCGACGAGAAGAAGAAGGCCCTGGCTGCGGCGGCGGATGATCCCAACAAGACCTGGACGCTCGACGAGATGAAGGTCCGGGGCGAGAAGGTCTATGCGTCCAACTGCGCGGTCTGCCACCAGCCGAACGGCAAGGGCGGCGGCGCGTTCCCGGCGCTCGACGGCTCCAAGGTCGTGAACGGGCCGAAGGCCGGCCAGATGCACATCCTGCTGGAAGGCAAGGGCGGCATGCCGTCGTGGAAGCAGCTCTCCGATACCGAGCTGGCCGCGGCCATGACGTACACGCGCAACAGCTGGAGCAACCGGACCGGCGAGGTGATCCAGCCGGCTGACTTCGTGAACGCCCGTGCGGGCAAGTTCCCCGAGGGCGGTGGCGCACCCACGGCCGGCGCAGGCGATGCCTCGCCCAAGGCCCAGGCCAAGCCGGCCGCCGCATCCACTGACAAGCAGGCCAGCCTCGCGGGCAACCGCGTCGCAGGCTGACCCGCGGAAGCACCCGCATCAGGAATTCAGGAGTCATCGCGATGAGTACCGCTACCCCGGAAGCACTGGGTCATCCGCACGATCACGCCCACGATGATCACGCACACGATCATCCGCACGGCTGGCGCCGCTGGCTGTTTGCCACCAACCACAAGGACATCGGTACGCTGTACCTGCTGTTCTCGTTCACGATGCTGCTCTCGGGCGGCGTGCTGGCCCTGCTGATCCGCCTGGAGCTGTTCGAGCCGGGCCTGCAGTTCTTCCGCCCGGAACTGTTCAACCAGTTCACCACCATGCACGGCCTGATCATGGTGTTCGGCGCGATCATGCCGGCCTTCGTCGGCTTTGCGAACTGGATGATCCCGCTGCAGATCGGCGCATCCGACATGGCCTTTGCCCGGATGAACAACTTCAGCTTCTGGCTGATGCCGCCCGCCGCGCTGCTGCTGGTCGGATCGTTCTTCGTCCCGGGCGGCGCCACCGCCGCCGGCTGGACGCTGTACGCGCCGCTGTCGGTGCAGATGGGCCCCGGCATGGACATGGCCATCTTCGCCATGCACATCATGGGTGCATCGTCGATCATGGGCTCGATCAACATCATCGTGACCATCCTCAACATGCGCGCGCCCGGCATGACGCTGATGAAGATGCCGATGTTCTGCTGGACCTGGCTGATCACCGCCTACCTGCTGATCGCCGTGATGCCCGTGCTGGCCGGCGCCATCACCATGGTGCTGACCGATCGCCACTTCGGCACGAGCTTCTTCTCGGCCGCCGGTGGCGGTGACCCGGTGATGTACCAGCACATCTTCTGGTTCTTCGGCCATCCCGAGGTCTACATCATGATTCTGCCGGCGTTCGGGATCGTCTCGCACGTCGTGCCGGCCTTCGCGCGCAAGCGCCTGTTCGGCTACAGCTCGATGGTGTACGCCACGGCCTCCATCGCCATCCTGTCGTTCATCGTGTGGGCCCACCACATGTTCACGACCGGCATGCCGGTGACCGGCCAGCTGTTCTTCATGTACGCGACGATGCTGATCGCGGTGCCGACGGCCGTGAAGATCTTCAACTGGATCGCCACGATGTGGCGCGGCTCGATGACGTTTGAGACCCCGATGCTGTTCGCGATCGGCTTTATCTTCGTGTTCACGATCGGCGGCTTCACGGGCCTGATGCCGGCCGTCGCCCCGATCGACATCCAGCTGCAGGACACGTACTTCATCGTGGCGCACTTCCACTACGTGCTGGTGGCCGGTTCGCTGTTCGCGCTGTTCGCGGGCTTCTACTACTGGGGGCCGAAGTGGAGCGGGTTCATGTACAACGAGACCCGCGGTCAGATCCACTTCTGGGGTTCGCTGATCTTCTTCAACGTGACCTTCTTCCCGATGCACTTCCTGGGCCTGGCCGGCATGCCGCGTCGTTATGCGGACTATCCGACCCAGTTCACGGACTTCAACGCGATCGCGTCGATCGGCGCGCTGGGCTTTGGCCTGATGCAGGTGTATTTCTTCTTCTTCGTGGTGCTGCCGTCGTACCGTGGCGGCCAGCAGGCCGGCGACAAGCCGTGGGATGGCGCCGAAGGCCTGGAGTGGACCGTGCCGTCGCCGGCCCCGTTCCACACCTTCGAAGAGCCGCCGCGGGTCAGGTAATGCCCGGCCAGGTATCACGCAGCAGACAGTAACTGGCAACGGGTGCGTGGGCAGGATGCCCATGCACCCGGCGCCCGAGCAGGTATCGACATGCAGCCCTCAGAAAAAAGCCCGTCACAGCAGGACCGTCAAGCCACGCAGCAAGCCGCCAATCGCCGGCTGGGCCTGATCCTCCTGTCCATCGTGGTGGTCTTCTTCCTGGGATTCTTTGCCAAGATGGTGTTCCTTGGCGGCTGAAACCTTCAAGTCGTAGCAGTACGGAAGCAGGAGACTGGCGTGGACGCGCAGGACAAGGCTCTCGAGAAGCGCTTCAACCGCGGCATGCTGTTGCGGCTGCTGGTGGTGGTGGGTCTGATGTTCAGCTTTGGCTATGCGCTCGTGCCGCTGTACAAGAAGATTTGCGACCTCACCGGCCTCAACGTGGTGACCACGCGCGATCTGTATGGCGGATCGGTGAAGAACACGCAGATCGACAAGAGCCGGACGATCACCGTCGAATTCGATTCCAACGCGCGCGGCCCGTTTGCGTTCCGCCCCGTGAAGAATTCGATGGAGGTCCATCCGGGCGAGCTGACGACGATCGTGTACGAAGTGGCCAACGGGCAGTCGCGCGATATTTCCGCGCAGGCAATCCCGAGCTACGCGCCAAAGCAGGCGACGGAGTACTTCAAGAAGGTGGAGTGCTTCTGCTTCAAGCAGCAGACGCTCAAGGCCAACGAGGCGCGCGAGATGCCGGTGGTGTTCGTGATCGATCCGAACCTGCCGAAGGATGTGAAGAACATCACGCTGTCGTACACGTTCTTCGAGGTCGGCACGCCGGTCGCGCAAGCGCCGCAGGGCGAGCTGGACGCCCCGCGGCAGGGTAGCTGAGGTGGGCAACATGGATGATCCGGTGCATCGCAAGGCATCGTTCATGCAGACCGTGCGGGCGGTGCTCTGGTCGTTCGTCGGGTTGCGCAAGGGGTCGGAGCATGAGACCGACATGGCGCGCCTGAATCCGGTGCACGTGATCATCGCCGGGCTGATTGCCGCGGCGGTGTTCGTGGCGATACTGATCGGCATCGTGCGCGCCGTGGTGGGGTAGGAGACCGCGGTCGCACGCGGAGCAGGGTTGGACAGAAGATAAGAAAGTAGAGCACGCCGCCGGCCAGCCGTTGGGGCCGGATGTGCGGATAACGACCACTGAATCAAAGACTCTGAGCTGGAGATAGAAGAATGAGTGCGAATCGCGCAAACGCTCCGTACTACTTCGTACCGGGCCCGTCGCGCCATCCGATCACGGCGGCATTCGGCCTGCTGATGACTGGCGCCGGCGCTGCCGGTTGGGTCAACGGGCAACCGTGGGCGCCGTATTTGTGCGGTTTCGGCCTGCTGTGGTTCCTGTTCGTGCTCAAGAGCTGGTTTGGCGATGCCATCCGCGAGTCCGAAGGCGGCCTGTACGGCAAGAACATCGACGTATCGTTCCGCTGGTCGATGGGCTGGTTCATCTTCTCGGAGGTGATGTTCTTCGCGGCGTTCTTCGGCGCGCTGTTCTATGCCCGCACCATCGCCATGCCGTGGCTGGGTGACCTGAACAACAAGATCATCTGGCCGGATTTCGCGGCCGTGTGGCCCAACGTCGGCCCGGCGGGTACGGTGGAGAGCTTCCAGACGATGGGCCCGTGGCCGATCCCGACGATCAACACGGCGCTGCTGCTGACCTCGGGTGTAACGCTGACCTGGGCGCACCACGCGCTGCTGGCCGGCAAGCGCAGCCAGCTGATCCAGGGCCTGGTGCTGACCATCCTGCTGGGCGCGATCTTCATGTGCCTGCAGGTCTACGAGTACATGCACGCGTACCACGAACTGAACCTGAAGCTGACCTCGGGTGTCTATGGTTCGACGTTCTTCCTGCTGACCGGCTTCCACGGCTTCCACGTGACGATGGGCGCGATCATGCTGGCGGTGGTGCTGGGCCGCGTACTGCGCGGGCATTTCACGCCGGAGCATCACTTCGCGTTCGAAGGCGCCGCCTGGTACTGGCACTTCGTGGACGTGGTCTGGCTCGGTCTCTACGTGGTGGTGTACTGGCTGTAAGCCGTCGACACGACGGATTGCAACCGATTGCGGCGGATGGCGGGAGATTCTCCCGCGCCCGCTGTGCATGCAGTACAAAAAAGAAGCGCCGCGAGAGACCTCCTCAGCGGCGCTTCTTTTTTGCGGAGCCTGCAACGCTCACGGCGACATCTGGATGCCGGTGCTTTGTATCCATCCCATCCAGTGCGAAAACAGGATGAACAGGAACAGCGCCACGGAGAAGCCGACGCGGAACATCAGCGATCGCATCATGTTGGGCGTGCGGCCCCGGTCGCGCATCATGAAAAATAGCGCGGAGGCAAGGCTGCCGATGATCAGGATGAAGGCAACGACGATGACGAAGCGCATGGGGGCCGTGATGGGGTCCGCTCTCGGAAGTGGTCATTATCGCACCGTGGTGGCCGGGGGGAAGTCGTGACGACCCGCAGGGGGTGGCGTGCACCGGGTCCGGTGCCGATGGTGGCGGCGCTGGTGGTGATCGCCGTCACGTGCGCGCTGGGCAACTGGCAACTGAAGCGCGCGCACGAGAAGATCGACCGTGCCGCACGCCTGGCCGCGCTGGCGGCGCAGCCGCCGGAGGAACTCGGCGCGGGCAATCGGGATGTGAGGCAACTGGCTGACCGCCGCGTTCGCGCGCGTGGCCGTCTCGATGCGGAAAAGACCGTGTTGCTGGACAATCGCCCGCACGGCAATGGCACCGACAGTCGCGCCGGCTTCCTCGTGCTGACCCCGCTGCAGCTTGCGGGCGGCGGGGGCAGCGTGCTGGTATTGCGGGGCTGGCTGCCGCGCGATGTACAGGACCGTACGCGCATCGCGCCGTTTCAGACGCCGTCGGGCGAGATCACGCTGGAAGGCACCGCGCTGGCGGCGGTTCCGCGCGTCTACAGCCTCGGGCAGGACGCTTCCGCCGAGGCCGGGCGAAAGATCCGTCAGAATGTCGACCTGGACGCGTATGGCAAGGAAATCGGCGCACCGCTGCTGCCGCTCGTGATCGAGCAGGCCACGGATAATGGCGACGGGCTGGCGCGCGACTGGGCACCTGCCGATCTTGGTGCCGATCGCCACTACGGATACGCCTTCCAGTGGTTCGGCCTGGCCGCGCTGACCGCGGTGCTGGTGGGCGTGCTGGGCTGGCGCCGCGCGCGGCGCGGCGAGAACTGACAACCGAACGATGAACGTACAGACGAACTCCATGTCGCAGCAAGACCCTACGGCCCCGCCGGATTCCCGCATCGACGCGCGCACGCGCCGTGGCCGCCTGCAGATGCTGATGCTGCTGCTGGTCTGCGCATCGCCAGTGATCTTTTCGTACTTCACGTTCTACGTGATCAAGCCGACTGGTGGCAGCACCAACTACGGCACGCTGATCGATCCGCAACGGCCCATGCCGGCCGTCCAGGTTGCCAACGAGCGCGCCGAGTCGGTGCCGCTGGCGGCGTTCCGGGGCAAGTGGCTGATGGTGATGACGGACCCGTCCGCCTGTGACGAAGCCTGCGCGAAAAAGCTCTTCACGATGCGCCAGATTCGCGCGGGGCAGGGCGAAGGCCGCGAGCGGATCGTGCCGGTCTGGCTGATTTCCGACAACGGCGCCGTGGACGAGCGGCTCTCCACTGCCTACAACGAACCCTATGCGGGCGTGCGGTTCCTGCGCATGGATCGCGAGGCGATCCGGCAGTGGCTGCCGGCGGAGTCCGGCGCGCGCATCGAAGACACGGTATTTCTGGTCGACCCGCTGGGCAACCTGATGATGCGCTGGCCGAAGGAGCCCGACCCCAAGCAGATGAGCAGTGACCTGAAGAAGCTGCTCAAGTATTCCCGAATTGGCTGATTTTCCATGCTGCTCCAACTCGCCATCATCGGCATCCTGATCGCGCTGCTGCCGCTGTCCTACGTACTGGTGCGCGGCGACCGCGACAAATACCGCAAGCTCGTCTGGATCACGGCGTTCCTGACGCTGGACCTCATCATGTTCGGCAGCTTTACCCGGCTGACCGATTCGGGCCTGGGCTGCCCGGACTGGCCGGGCTGCTATGGCCATTCGAATCCGCACGCGGCCATGGAGCCGATCCGCGCCGCCGAAACGGCGCTGCCCAGCGGCCCGGTGACGCTGGCGAAGGCGTGGATCGAAATGATCCACCGCTATTTCGCCATGGCGGTGGGGGTTCTCATCATCTCCCTGATGGTGCTGGCCTGGGTCAAGCGCCGCGAGTTGAAGCAGTCGCCGTGGTTTGCCACGGGCGTGCTGGTGCTGGTCTGCGTGCAGGGCGCGTTTGGCATGCTGACCGTGACCATGAAGCTGCAACCGGTCATCGTCGTCACCCACCTGCTGCTGGCGATGGCGCTGCTGGCGTCGCTGATCTGGCTGGGATCGCGTAACGATCCGCCGCATGTGGTGGCGCCGCAGGCGGCATCGCTGCGGTGGGCGGGCGCAATCGGGATCGTGCTGCTGGTGATCCAGATCTTCCTGGGCGGCTGGGTCAGCACCAACTACGCGGTGCTGGCCTGCACGGACTTCCCGCTCTGCAACGGGCAACTGGTGCCGGAGATGGACTTCCGCCATGGCTTCACGCTCTGGCGCCAACTCGGCATGACGGCGGATGGCGACTACATCCCGCATGCCGCGCTGGTGGCCATCCACTGGGTGCACCGCGGCTTTGCTTTCGTGGTGCTGGGCTACCTGGCGTGGTTCGGCCTGCGCGCCCGCCGGCTTGAGGGGCTCGCCCGTCATGCCAGATGGCTGTTGGCCGTGCTGGCGCTGCAACTGGCCACGGGGATGTCGAATATCGTGTTCGACTGGCCGCTGGTGGCGGCGGTCGCCCATAACGGCGGAGCAGCCCTGCTGCTGATGCTGTTGCTCCGTCTCAACTACAATATCGGCCTCGCGACCCGTTTCGCCGGCGCCGCCGCCCAATCGTCCATTGCCGCGCGCGCCACATGAAGGACAAGATGCCCCCCGTGGTTACTGCTACCCACCCCCACTCTTCCGTGGGCCGATTACGTCATCTGGCCCGCCAATACGCCGCCCTGACCAAGCCGCGCGTGACCCAGCTTGCGGTCTTCTGCGCTGTCATCGGCATGTTCCTGGCCACGCCCGGCATGGTGCCCTGGTCCGTGCTGATCGGCGGTGCCGCCGGCATCTGGCTGCTGGCCGGCGCGGCGTTCGCCATCAATTGCCTGGTCGAGCAGAAGATCGACGCACTGATGCGCCGAACCGCGTGGCGGCCGTCCGCCACGGGCGAGATCACCACCACGCAGACGCTGATCTTCTCGGCCATCCTGGGTGGCGCGGGCATGTGGCTGCTGCACGTGTTTGCCAACGACCTGACGATGTGGCTTACCTTCGCCACGTTCCTGGGCTATGCGGTGGTGTACACGATCCTGTTGAAGCCGGCCACGCCGCAGAACATCGTCATCGGCGGCCTGTCGGGCGCCATGCCGCCCGCGCTGGGTTGGGCCGCCGTCGCCGGTACGGTGCCGGCCGAGGCCTGGTTCCTGGTGCTGATCATCTTCACATGGACGCCACCGCACTTCTGGGCGCTGGCGCTGTATCGCCGTGCGGACTACGCCAAGTCCGGTCTGCCGATGTTGCCGATCACGCACGGGGAGCGCTACACGCTGCTCCATATCCTGCTGTACACGCTCGTCATGATCGCCGCCACGCTGCTGCCGTTCGTGTACGGCATGTGCGGCTACATCTACCTGGCGGCTGCGCTGGGGCTGGGGCTGGTGTTCCTCGGCTACGCCTGGAAGCTGTTCCGCAACTATTCGGACGGGCTGGCGCAACGCACCTTCCGCTACTCGATCCTGTACCTGTCGCTGCTGTTCGCCGCGCTGCTGGTGGATCACTACTTCAAGTTCGTGCCGCAGGTCTGAGCACGGCCCGCAGGGGCCATGTCCTGCGGCATCTTGCCGCGCCCGGAGGCCAGTGCCGGTTCCATCGGCGATACTTCCGGGCAACCTTTCCCGACGACCGCGCATGCCGACCTCTTCCCAAGGCCTCCTGGCCATGATCCGCCGCTTCTGCCTGCTGGCGCTCTGCACGGCCTTGCTGGCCGCCTGCGGGCAACCGAAGCCCTCGTTCCGCAACGTCGATATCTCCGGCGCCACCGAGTTCGGCAAGGACTTCGCCCTGACCGATCCGGCCGGCAAGACCCGCACGCTGGCGGATTTCAAGGGCAAGGCCGTGGTGATGTTCTTTGGCTACACGCATTGCCCGGATGTCTGCCCGACCACGATGGCCGAGCTGAAGGCCGTCATGGAGCAACTGGGGCCGGATGCGGACAAGGTGCAGGTGCTGTTCGTGACCCTGGATCCGGAGCGCGATACCGGCGCGTTGCTGGGCCAGTACGTTCCGGCCTTCGATGCGCGTTTCCTGGGCCTGCGCCCTGCCGACGAGGCGGCGCTGAAGAAGGTGACCAAGGACTTCAAGGTCTACTACGCCAAGGTGCCGGGCACGTCGCCCAACAACTACACGATGGATCATTCGGCGGGGAGCTATGTCTTTGATCCGAACGGCCAGCTGCGCCTGTTCATCCGCCATGGCCAAGGCCCGGAGCCGATCGCTCACGACCTGAAGCAACTGCTCTCGTAGAATGTGCAAGCGCCGCCAGGCGCGCGCCAGAAACAAGAAGGGCCGGTCACATGACCGGCCCTTCGTTTTTGCTGCGACGGTGGAATCAGGCGAAAGCCGCCAGCGCACCCTTCATCTTCTTCATCGCGGCCGCCTCGATCTGGCGGATGCGCTCGGCTGAGACGCCGAATTCGTCGGCCAGCTCATGCAGCGTGGAGCCGCCCGAGCCGTCGTCGTTCACGTCCAGCCAGCGTGCCTCGATGATGCGGCGGCTACGCGCGTCCAGGCGCTCCAGGGCCTCTTCCAGGCCTTCCACCTGCATGCGGTCCTGGCGCTTGGCCTCCAGCACGCGAGTCGGCTCGTTATGGTTGTCCGCCAGATAGGCGATGGGGGCGAATTCCTCCTCGCCGTCGTCGATCTGGCCTTCCAGCGCCAGGTCGCCGCCCGACAGGCGGGTTTCCATCTCCATCACTTCCTCGGGCTTCACGTTGAGCTCGCGCGCAACGGCTTCCACCTGTTCGGGTGTGAAGGTGTGAGCACCCTGCTTGTGGCTGCGCAGGTTGAAGAACAGCTTGCGCTGGGCCTTGGTGGTCGCCACCTTGACCATGCGCCAGTTCTTCAGCACGTACTCGTGGATTTCGGCCTTGATCCAGTGCATCGCGTACGACACGAGACGCACACCCTGATCCGGGTCGAAGCGCTTCACGGCCTTCATCAGGCCAATGTTGCCTTCCTGGATCAGGTCCGCGTGCGGCAGGCCGTAGCCCAGGTACTGACGCGCGATGGACACCACCAGGCGGAGGTGGGACATCACCAGGCGACGGGCGGCATCGACGGAATCCGTGTCGCGCAGGTCACGTGCCAGACGCTGCTCTTCCTCATGGGTGAGCAGCGGAATACGGTGGACAGCCTGGATGTAGCTGTCCAGATTTCCCAGCGTACCGGGGAACGTCAGCGCGAAGCTGGCCGCGGCAGTACTCTGGGGCGCCGTCGGCAGACGGCGGGAAACTTGATTCTGATCGGCAGACAGGACTGCGTTCACTCAATTGCTCCTTTCGCATCCGGCGGTGGGTTGCCGGTGTGTCCCGTCAAAGGCGAAGGGACACCGCATTGCAACGCATATTAGCACTCAGGCCGGGTGAGTGCTAAGTTGGAGAAGTTATAGGGGTGATAGTTCCCGACGATCAAAAGGCATTTTCAAATAGCGAGAAAACTATCGCCCGAATCGGCATGCCGCGTCCGATAAGGACTTGCGGGCAGGCCGTCTGGGGTACGAGGATTAGAGGGGAGCGGAGCCCGTCAGTTTCGCTTCGATTCCGGGATTCTGTATTGCGCGATTCGCTACACTCGAGTTGTTTTCTGATCTCACCGACAACGTTTATCTCATCCACGGAGTACCCGTCATGTCTGCCATCGAACACTTGCTAAAGCCCCATGTGCGGGACATCGGCGAATTCACGGTGCGGCGCTTGCTGCCCGCCGCCACCACCCAGACCGTTGGACCATTCATCTTCTTCGATCACATGGGGCCGGTGGCGATGCCTCCCGGCAATGGCATGGATGTGCGTCCGCATCCTCATATCGGTCTGGCGACCGTCACCTACCTGTTCGAGGGGGAAATCATGCACCGGGACAGCCTGGGCAGCGAACAGGTGATCCGGCCCGGCGACGTGAACTGGATGACGGCCGGTCGCGGCATCACGCATTCGGAGCGTTCGCCCGATGGCGCCCGCGAAGCCGGCCCGCGGCTGCATGGCATTCAGACCTGGGTGGCGCTGCCCAAGGGGCACGAGAACGATCAGCCCTCGTTCCATCATCACCCGGGCGCGACCCTCCCCAAGCTGGAGCTGCCCGGCGTCCGGATGACGGTGATCGCCGGTGACGCATTCGGCGCCGAGTCCCCGGTCAGGGTGTATAGCCGGACGCTTTACGTGGCGATCGAGATGGATGCCGGGGCCAGCCTGGTGATTCCGCCCGAGCACGTCCAGCGGGGTGTCTATCCGGTCGACGGCAACCTGACGCTCGATGGCGAGACCCTGCCGGCCGAGCACCTCGTCGTGCTGGTGCCGGGTGAGAGCGTGACGATCACGGCGACGATCCCCTCGCGCGTGATGCTGCTGGGTGGCGATCCGACTGACGGCCGGCGCTTTATCTACTGGAATTTCGTGGCAAGCAGTAAGGAAGCCATCGAAGAGGCCGCCCAGCGCTGGCAGGACGACCAGTTTCCGCATGTGCCGGGCGAAACCGAGCGCATTCCGCTGCCGCCGCGCCGGTCATAAGCGGACGCAGGCCGAGCGCTCAGACTGGGCTGGCCCACGCCACCCGGGTCGCCTGCTTCAGGCAGTCCTTGATCGTTTCCAACTGGGTGACGATCGGCGCCGGTACTGGCACGGTGCCATCCATCACCTTGCGGATCCAGGCGGCGGTCTGGGCGGGGTCGTTGCCCGACGGCAGTTCCGGGACCTCGCCGATCGATCCGCCGACCGGGTCGACCATCGTGCGCTGATGGCCGTCGTGGAGCCAGTCGATGCGGCTGCTGCGGCGCGCATCGGCCACGACTTCGCCCTCGGTGCCGCGCGCCAGCAGTACGTTGGCCGGCTCGTGCGAAAAGTAGTCGGTCAGCGTCTCGCGATATTCGGGATGGGTGTAGCTGTAGAGGCGCAGCGCTTCGGCAGGCGTGTGGGCCCCGATGGGCTGCAGCATCTTGACGATCGTGTGCGACGAATTGCGCAGGCCGATGATCGATCGCTTCTCCAGCAGTCGCGCCAGTGCCGGTGACAGCACCTCGATCGGCAGCACGGCCAGCGGATTCGCCGCCGCACGCAACTGGTCCTGCGCCGCCTGGGTGGTCGTGCACAGCGGCACGCCCAGCGCTTCGAACAACGTCATGCTGGTCACGCGGCCATGAAACTGGCGCGTGCCATGCACCAGCGTCGGCACGCCATCGCGCGCCAGCAGCAATGCCAGCAGTGGTACCAGGTTGGGTTGCTTGCGCGCGCCGTTGTAGCTGGGAATCACCACCACGGGTTTGTCCGGCGGCGGCGCCAGCGGCGTGCAGTGGCCGTGAGCCGCCTCCAGCATGCCGGCCAGCTCATGGGGCGCCTCGCCCTTGATCCGGTACGCCATCAGCACGGCGCCCAGTTCGATGTCGGACACACGACCGGCCAGCATGGCATCGAACAGCGCCTGCGCATCCTCGCGCGGCAGCGCGCGGGCGCCATTCACGCCGCGTCCGATTTCCTTGATGAACTTCGCGGCGGGAAAGCTGTTGCCACCGGGGGTGGCGGGGGTGTCTGTGGAGGACGTCATGGCGCGGCGCTTGGATCGTGGAGTTTGGGGTTCATGATAGCGGAGCGGGGCGGCTTCGCCCACGCCTGCCTGATCCCATCGCCGCCGCGTCGGGTTGATCTGGGGTGTGCGGTCCCGCCTATGCGGCCTCCTGCAGCGCCGGATTGCGCTGCTTCCGGTACAGGAAGTCCAGCACGGCCGTGCGGCAAGCGTGGTAGGTCTTGTCGTCGGCCAGCGCCACGCGATCGCGCGGGCGCGGAATATCGACCTTCAGGATCTCGCCGATCGTCGCCGCGGGGCCGTTGGTCATCATGACGATACGATCGGCCAGCAGCACGGCCTCGTCCACGTCGTGCGTGACCATGACCACCGTGCTCCTGGTGCGGGCGACGATCTTGATCAGCTCGTCCTGCAGGTGGGCGCGCGTCAGCGCATCCAGCGCGCCGAACGGTTCGTCCATCAGCAGGACCTTGGGCTGCATCGCCAGCGCACGGGCAATGCCTACCCGCTGCTTCATCCCGCCCGAGATCTCGTGCGGATATTTGGCCTCCGCATGCGTCAGGCCAACCAGCGCGAGCGTGTCGTGGGTGCGCGCCTTCAGCTGCGCCTTGCTTTCGGTGGCGCCGAACACGCGCTCCACGCCCAGGTGCACGTTCTCGAAGCAAGTCATCCACGGCAGCAGCGAATGGTTCTGGAATACCACCGCACGCTCCGGCCCCGGGCCAGCGATCTCGCGGCCCGCGCAGATCAGTGCGCCGGAGGTCGGGCTGGTCAGTCCGGCAATCAGGTTCAGCAGCGTGGACTTGCCGCAGCCGGAGTGCCCGATCAGCGTGATGAATTCCCCCTCGGCGATGGAGAGGTGGATCTCGCGCAGGGCCACGAACGGCCCCTTGCGTGTCTTGAACGTCTGCCCGACGTTCTCGATGCTGACAAACTTTTCCATGACGTCCGTCCCCGATCAGGTGTTGCCGTAGCTGAAGCGGCGGGCCAGCGCCAGCAGCAGGTGCTCCAGCACCAGGCCGACCACGCCGATGATGAAGATCGCGATCACGATGTGCTCGACCTTCAGGTTGTTCCATTCATCCCAGAGCCAGAAGCCGATGCCGGTGCCGCCCGTCAGCATCTCCGCGGCGACGATCACGAGCCATGCCGTACCGATCGACAACCGCACGCCGGTAAGCATGTAGGGCAGCACGGCCGGGAACAGCACGCGGCGGAATACCTTCCATTCGGACAGATCCAGCACACGCGCCACGTTCAGGTAGTCCTGCGGCACGCGCGTCACGCCCACGGCGGTGTTGATGATCATCGGCCAGATCGAGCAGATGAAGATCGCCCAGATGGCGGCAGGGTTGGCCGCCTTGAACAGCAGCAGGCCGATCGGCAGCCATGCCAGTGGCGACACCGGACGCAGCAGGCTGATCACGGGCGCGGCCATCGCGTTCAGGAACGCAAAACGCCCGAGCAGGAAGCCGGCCGGAATGCCGACCAGCGCGGCCAGGCCAAAGCCCGCCGCCACGCGGGTCAGCGATGCCAGCACGTTCCAGCCGATGCCCTGGTCGTTCGGCCCGTTGCGGTAGAACGGATCGGAGAACAGCGGCACCGCCGCGTTCCACGTCGCGCCGGGCGTGGGGATGGCCGGGATCATGGTGGCGATGCCGTGCCACACGAGCAGGAACAACACAAAGCCAACCACCGGCGGTACGGCCTTGAGCACGACGCCGCCGAACGCGTCGCGTCGCGCGGCCTGGCGCTCCTGCGCGGCGATCTCCAGCTTGCGGCGGCGCGTCTGCTCCTTGATATCGGGGTCGACGGATTCCGCGTTTATGGCGGTGGCGCCTTCCGGCGCGGCTTGGGCAATTGCGTTCACGTCTGGCTCCTGAAGGGGCGGGCAGGGAAAGGTAGGCGGAGCAAGCCGGGCAGGCTGCGCCGCCAGCGGAGCAGCGTCAGGCCTTGATCTTGAAGCCGTCGGCGTAGGCCTTCGGGTCCTTGGTCGCATCCCACGTCACGCCGTCGATCAGCCGGGCGGTGCGGAAGTCGCTCTTGGGCACCGCTACCTGCGCGGCTGCGGCCGCTTGCTTGAATACGTCGATCCGGTTCACCTGCCTGGCCACGGCGAGGTAGTCCGGGTGGTCCTTCAGCAGGCCCCAGCGCTTGTGCTGGGTCAGGAACCACATGCCGTCTGAGAGGAACGGGTAGTTCGCCGTGCCGTCCTGATAGAACTTCATGGAATCGGGGTCGTCCCAGGTCTTGCCCAGGCCGTTGCTGTAGCGGCCGAGCATGCGGTCCAGGATGATGTCCATGTCGGTATTGACGTAGGACTTGGCGGCGATGGTTTCCGCCGTCTTGCGACGGTTCGAAGCCGATGCGTCGATGTATTTCGACGCTTCCAGGATCGCGGCCACCATGGCACGCGCCGTGTTCGGATTCTTCTGAACGAAGTCGGCGGTGGTGCCGAGCGTCTTTTCCGGGTGATCCTTCCAGATGGCCTGCGTGGTTTCCACGGTGAAGCCAATCTTGTCGGCGATGGCGCGCGCGCCCCAGGGTTCGCCGACGCAGAAGCCGTCCATGTTGCCCACGCGCATGTTGGCCACCATCTGCGGCGGCGGCACCGTGATCGCCTTGGCGTCCTGCATCGGATTGATGCCGTTGGCCGCCAGCCAGTAGTAGAGCCACATCGCGTGCGTGCCGGTGGGGAAGGTTTGCGCGAACGTGTAGTCGCGCTTCTCCTTGGCCATCAGCGCGCGCAGGCTGGCGCCGTCGCGGACGCCCTTCTCGGACAGCTTGGACGACAGCGTGATGGCCTGGCCATTGTGGTTCAGGTTCATCAGCACGGCCATGTCCTTCTTGGGGCCGCCGATGCCCAGCTGCACGCCGTAGATGAGGCCATACAGCACGTGGGCGGCGTCCAGTTCGCCATTGACCAGCTTGTCGCGCACGGCCGCCCAGGATGCTTCCTTGCTCGGCGTGATCTTGATGCCGTACTTCTTGTCCAGGCCCAGCGTCGATGCCATGACGACGGACGCGCAATCGGTCAGCGGGATGAAGCCGATCTTCACCTCGGACTTCTCCGGCGCGTCGGAGCCCGCCGCCCAGGCACCGCTGCGCACCAGCGGGTCCACCAGCGTCATCACGCTGGCACCGGCGATGGTGGCCAACGCGCGGCGACGGCCGTGGCTCGCGGGGGCCGTTTCGGCGGCGGCGGATTCCACGGCGGCGCGCGGGGTCTTGGCAATCTTCAGGCGAGAGGGCATTGCGATGGCTCCAGAAAGAAAAAGGCGTCCCGATCCGCATCCCGCCTTCGCCAGAAATCAGGGTGCAGTTCAGGACGCCGTTGTCCGATGCCGCGCGGTCGTCGTTGACCGCGTGCATATGTTGTTCGGTGATGCTTCAGACTTCGTACCGCGCAACCGTCGTTGGTCGCGACATCGATAACGCAAGCGACGTGCCAGCGGGATGGCGGAGGACGAAACGCGGGAAATTCACCACGCGGATGCGGCACGCTCGCAAGCGGTGCCGACGGCGTACCGCGAACGGGCACGCCGGCTTTGCTGTCGGGCGCGAAGTGGGCGCGAAGTCGTGCGGGACGACCGGCCGGTGGCGCCGAAATTGTGCATTGCACCAGCCGCGTGCGGCCGGTGCGGGCGATCAGGTCATCACATCGATGACGCGCTGGGCAGCTTCCACCAGCTTGATGCCGCGCTCCATCGCCATGTTGCGCAGGCGCTTGAAGGCCTCTTCCTCGTTGATGCCGCGCGCCTCCATCAGCAGCCCCTTGGCGCGCTCGACCGTCTTGCGCTCGGCCAGCTTGAGCCTGGTGGCGTCCAGCTCCGCGCGCAGTTGCTGGTCGAGTTCGAAACGGGCATAGGCAACGTTCAGCACCGTCTTCACGCGCTCGGCGCGCAGGCCGTCGACGATATAGGCGGTGATGCCGGCGGACAGCGCCCCCTTGATGCGCTGGGCGTCGTCGTTATCCGTGAACAGCACGATCGGGCGCGGCGCGTGCTGCGTGGAAACGCAGACGTGCTCGATGGTGTCGCGGGCGGCCGATTCGGAGGCAATGATGACGAGGTCCGGCTGGCTGGCGGCGATCACGTCGGGCAGGCGCAGGTCGGCATCGACGGTCTCCACCTCCGGGAAGCCGGCCTGCGCCAGTCCGGCGCGGATGGTCTCCACGTTGAGCGGATCGGCGTCATGCGGATCCCGCACCAGCAAGATGCGGAGCTGGCGGGGTGGAGCGGCCGGTGGTGCATTGGCGGATGGGGGCGGGTGGCGGCGGGTCATGGCGGTCGCTTGGTTGCGGTGCAATATGCAAGATTCGCGCCGGGACTACCTGTACTGTATGCCGCGGTACGCAAGGTGTATGCTTTTGCCCTGCTGCGCCGGGCGCGGCGCTCCCGTGGCACACCTGCCGCGGGAGGTGCCGGATGCGTCCGCCCAGCGTTCCATCAGAAAAAAGAGTCTGGAGAGTTGGATGACCGAGTTCGTATTCGCCCCGCAAGCCCCCGTCGGCGTTCCCGTGCGAGGCAGCAGCGCCGCGTTTCCTGTGCGCCGTGTCTATTGCGTGGGCCGCAACTATGCCGCACACGCCCGCGAGATGGGTTCGGATCCCGATCGCGAACCGCCGTTTTTCTTCTGCAAGCCGTCTGACGCCGTCAGCTACATTGCCGACAACACCGAGGGCACCTTCCCGTACCCCCCCGGCACCGGCAACTGCCACTATGAAGTGGAACTGGTCGTGGCCATCGGCAAGGGTGGCAAGGACATCTCCGTGGAGCAAGCCGCCAGCCACGTCTATGGCTACGCCATTGGCCTGGACATGACGCGCCGCGACCTCCAGAACGAATCGAAGAAGACCGGCCGCCCCTGGGAGACCGGCAAGGCCTTCGACAAATCGGCGCCGATTGGCCCGATCGTGCCCGTGTCCGCCATCGGCCATCCGGAGAAGGGCGCGGTGACGCTGGCCGTCAACGGTGCCGAGAAGCAGCGCGGCGACCTGTCGGACCTGATCTGGTCGGTGCCGGAGATGGTGTCGTATCTGTCGAAGCTGTTCGAGCTGCAGCCGGGCGACCTGATCTATAGCGGGACGCCTGAAGGCGTGGGCCCGGTGGTCAAGGGCGACGTCATGCAATGCCACATCGAGGGTGTGGGCGACCTGACCGTCAAGGTGGTCTGACGCGATGCTCAAGCTTTACAGCTACTTCCGCAGCTCGGCCTCCTTCCGGGTGCGCATCGCCCTCGGCCTGAAGGGCCTGCCCTATGAGTACGTGGGCGTGCATCTGCTGAAGGAGGGCGGCATGCAGCTGAAGCCGGAATACCGCGCGCTCAACGCAGATGGCGTGGTGCCGACGCTGGTCGTCGACGGTCAGCCGCTGATCCAGTCGATGGCGATCATCGAGTATCTGGACGAGGTACACCCGGAGCCGCCGCTGTTGCCAAAGGATGCGCTGGACCGCGCCATCGTGCGTGGCCTGGCGCAGGAGATCGCGTGCGAGATCCATCCGCTGAACAACCTGCGCGTGCTGAAGTACGTGAAGCACAAGCTGGGCGCGACGGACGAGGTCAAGGACGCGTGGTACAAGCACTGGGTCGAGGAGGGCTTTGCGTCGCTGGAGGTCAACCTGTCGCAGCTCGGCCGTGTGGGCCGGTTCGCGTTCGGCGACACGCCGACGCTGATCGACCTGTGCCTGGTACCGCAGGTCTTCAACGCGCAACGCTTCAACGTCGACATGAGCCGTTTTCCGACGATCGCGAAGATCAACGATGCGTGCATGGCGCTGGAGGCGTTCCAGAAGGCGGCACCGGGCGTGCAGCCGGATAGCGAGTAAGCGCGAGCGCGCGCCCAGCGCGAGGCAAGGAAAAACCCCGGTAGCGATACCGGGGTTTTTTCTTTCGGTGGCTTGTGCGGCGCGGCGCGCTATCCCACGCTATCCCAGCAGCGCCTCCGCGAACTCGTCGGCCCTGAACGGCTGCAGGTCTTCCACCTTCTCGCCCACGCCGATGAAATACACCGGCACCGGGCGCTGGCGGGCGATCGCCGCCAAGATGCCGCCCTTGGCAGTGCCGTCGAGCTTGGTGACGATCAGGCCGGTCAGACCGAGCGCATCGTCAAACGCGCGCGTCTGGGCCAGGGCGTTCTGCCCCGTGTTGGCGTCGATCACCAGCAGGCACTCGTGCGGTGCCGTGGGCATGGCCTTGGCGATCACGCGCTTGACCTTCTTCAGCTCTTCCATCAGGTGAAGCTGCGTGGGCAGGCGGCCAGCGGTGTCGGCCATCACGACATCGATCTTGCGGGCGCGCGCCGCGTTCACCGCATCGAAGATCACCGCGGCCGGATCGCCGCTCTCCTGGGCGACCACCGTCACGTTGTTGCGTTCGCCCCAGATGGTCAGCTGCTCGCGCGCGGCGGCGCGGAACGTGTCGCCGGCGGCCAGCAGCACCGACTGGTGGTAGGCCTGGAAATGCTTGCAGAGCTTGCCGATGCTGGTGGTCTTGCCGGCGCCGTTCACGCCCGCGATCATCATGACCAGCGGCTGTTCGCGGCCCAGCTCCATCGTCTTCTCGAGCGGACGCAGCAGATCGGTCAACAGGTCCTTCAGCGCGGCTTTCACGCCCTCGGACGTCTCGATGCGCTCGCTCTTGACGCGGCGGCGCAGTTCGCCCAGCAGGTATTCCGTCGCCTCGACGCCCGCATCGGCCATCAGCAGCGCGGTCTCCAGTTCCTCGTACAGGGCTTCGTCGACCTTCACGCCAACGAACAGCGTGCCGATGTTCTTGCTGGTCTTTGATAACCCGGCGCGCAGGCGCGACATCCAGCCACGTTTGGCCTCAGGCGTCGGCGCGGGCGGCGGGGTCAGTTCCATGTCATCCGCCACCGGCGGATCGAAGGCAACCGGAGCCGGCCGGGGTGGCGGAACCTGCGCGGGGGCCGGTGCCGGCACTGGTGCTGGCACCGGAGCGAGGGCGGGAATGGGCGCGGGAATGGGGGCCGGAGCGGGAATTGGCGCGGGAATTGGCGCGGGAACTGGCGCCGGAACAGGGGCTGGCGAAGGGACAGGTGAAGGGGTTGGGGCCGCCGTCGGCGCAGGCGTGGGAGCCGGCGCGAGGGTCGGGGCGGGCGCGGGTGCGGCCAGGGGCGCCGGTGCCACGGCCGGCGCGGGCACGGCGGCCGGCGACTCGGCAGGCGCAGGGGCCGGCTCGGCCTTGCGCTTCTTCCAGAAACTAAACATTGGGAAAGGGGTCAATACCCCGGTAGAATCAATCGCCAAAATTCTAGCAGACGGGGTCGCATGAACCATTGCGCTGTCATGTCCGGACCGGGCGCCGCCCGTCCCGAATCGCTGCCCGCCGGCGCCGCCGCACTCGCGCGGCGCATCCATCCCACCATGATTGCCGCCGCGTTCGCCGCTGCCCTGGCCGGTCTGCCGGCCGGGCCGGCGCTTGCCCAGCCATCGAACGAGACTGCCCGGACGACGTCCGCGCCCGCCCCCCAGTCGCCGCCCTCGGGCGCCCGCACGGCGGCCGTGGGGCAGCCAGAGGCCGGCACCACGGAATTCCGCTTGTCCAACGGCATGCGCGTGATCGTCAAGGAAGACCATCGCGCGCCGACGGTGGCGCACCAGATCTGGTATCGGACCGGTGGCATCGACGAGGTCAGCGGAACCACCGGCGTGGCCCACATGCTCGAGCACATGATGTTCAAGGGGACGCCCAAGGTGCCGGTGGGCGAGTTCTCGCGCCAGATCGCCATGCTGGGCGGACGCGAGAACGCGATGACCAATCGGGACTTCACGCTTTATTACCAGCAGATCGCCAAGCAATACCTGCCGAAGATGATGGAGCTGGAGGCCGACCGCATGGCCAACCTCATCATCAAGAAGGATGAGTTCGACCGCGAGATGAAGGTCGTGATGGAGGAGCGCCGCCTGCGTACCGACGACTCCCCGCGCGGCACCGTCTACGAGCAGTTGCTGGCCACGGTCTACACGGCCGCGCCGTACCGCCACCCGGTGATCGGCTGGATGGACGACCTCGTGAACATGCGGGTCGAGGATGTGCAGGAGTGGTACAAGGCCTGGTATGTGCCCAACAACGCGATGCTGGTGGTGACCGGCGACGTCCGCCCGGACGAGGTCCGCGCGATGGCCGAGCGCTACTACGGCAAGCTCAAGCCGCGCACGCTGCCGCTGCGCAAGACGCAGCTGGAGGCCAAGCAGGAAGGCATCAAGCGCATCTGGGTCAAGGCGCCGGCCGAGAACCCGTACATGGTGATGGCCTACAAGGTGCCGCGCCTGCATGACGTGGAGAAGGATGTCGATCCGTACGCGCTGGAAGTCCTGTCCGCCGTGCTCAACGGCTACGACAACGCCCGCCTGACGCGCGAGCTGGTGCGCGAGCAGCGGCTGGCCGACGACGTCAACGTTGGCTACGACAGCATCAATCGTGGCGAATCGCTCTTCGTGCTCGACGGCACGCCCGCCAGCGGTCATACCACCGAGGAGATCGAGCGCGCGTTGCGCGAGGAAATCCAGCGGATCGCGAAGAACGGCGTGTCCGAAGAGGAGCTGAAGCGCGTGAAGGCGCAGGTCGTGGCCGGCCAGATCTACAAGCGCGACTCGGTCTTCGGGCAGGGCATGGAAATCGGCGTGGCCGAGATCGCAGGCCTCTCCTGGCGCCAGATCGACCGCATGCTCGACAAGATCAAGGAAGTCACGCCAGCCCAGGTGCAGGCCGTCGCCGGCAAGTATTTCAGCGACGACAACCTGACCGTGGCCACGCTGCTGCCGCAGCCGATCGACCCCAACAAGCCCAAGACCGCGGCCCCCGAGGGCCTGCGTCACTGAGGAGCGACGATGTCCGTATCCGTCATGACGATTGCATCGCCACGCATGGTGCGCCGGCTGGCTGGCGCCGCCTGCGGGGTGGTCGCGTTCCTCGCCGGTGCCGTGGCCCATGCCGCCATCCCGATCGAGAGCTGGACCGCATCCACCGGGGCAAAGGTATTTTTCGTGCCGAGCCCGTCGATCCCGATGCTCGACGTCAATATCGACTTCGACGCCGGCAGCCGCTATGACCCGCCGGGCAAGGCCGGGCTGGCAACGCTCGCCGCCGCGTTGCTCGACAAGGGTGCCGCCGCGCAGGATGGCCAGCCGGCGCGCAACGAAGCGCAGATCGCCGATGCATTCGCCGATACCGGTGCCGATTTTGGCGGCGCTGCCGGGGGAGACCGCGGTGGCATCGGCCTGCGGACGCTGACGGCATCGCCTGAACGTGAGCAGTCACTGCGTCTGGCCGGGCAGCTCATCAAGGCGCCGACCTATCCGGACGCCGTGGTCGCTCGCGAAAAGCAGCGCCTGATCACCGCGATCCGCGAGGGCGATACGCGCCCGGGCGTAATCGCCGACAAGACCGTGTCGAAGGCGATGTACCCGAACCATCCCTACGGGGTATCGGCCACGCCGGAGTCGGTCGGATCAATCACGCGCGACGACCTGACGAAGTTCTGGCGCGACACCTACAGCGCAAAGCGCGCCGTCGTGACGCTGATCGGCGCGATCGACCGCAAGCAGGCCGAACAGATCGCCGAAGACCTGACGAAGGGCCTGCCCGAAGGCGTCGCGCCGCCGGCGATCCCCGACGTGCAGATGACGATTCCGGCCAGCGAGAAGCGCATCCCGCATCCGGCGCAGCAGGCCAGCGTGGCGATGGGCCAGCCCGCTATCGCGCGTGGCGACCCCGACTACTTCGCGCTGCTGGTGGGCAACTACGTGCTGGGCGGCGGCGGTTTCAGCTCGCGCCTGACGGATCAGGTGCGCGAGAAGCGGGGGCTGACCTACGGCGTGGACAGCTATTTCGCACCGTCCAGGCAGCCGGGTCCGTTCGGCATCACGCTGCAGACGAAGAAGGCCAACACCGATGAGGCGCTGACGCTGGTGCGCCAGATCGTTGCCCAATTCGTGGCGCAGGGCCCGACCGACGCTGAATTGCGCGCTGCCAAGGACAACCTGGTCAACGGCTTTCCGCTGCGAATCGACAGCAATCGCAAGCTGCTGACCAATGTGGCCAATATCGGCTGGTATGGCCTGCCGCTCGACTACCTCGACACGTGGACCGCGCAGATCAACAAGATCACGCGCGATCAGGTCCGTGCGGCATTCCAGCGCCATGTTCACCCGGACGCGATGGCCACGGTCATTGTTGGCGGCCCCGAAAAGTAGCCGTTGATCATCGTGCGCCCCATCCGATGGTGGGGCGCGCCGCCCCGCGGCCGGTGTGGCGCGGCGTGGCAGGCTCTACAATCACGGCATGAATTCGCGTTCCCGACCTTCGCCCGCGCCGCGCGTGCGATCCTCTTCCCCAGCGTCACGATCGGCGACCGCCCAGGTGCGGATCATCGGCGGGCGCTGGAAGCGCTCCCTGTTGCCGGTGCTTGACGCCGAGGGCTTACGCCCGACCCCGGACCGCGTCCGGGAAACCCTGTTCAACTGGCTTGGCCAGGACCTGTCCGGGCTGAGCTGCCTCGACCTGTTTGCGGGCTCCGGCGCACTTGGCTTCGAAGCCGCGTCGCGCGGCGCCGCCGCCGTGACGCTGGTGGAAGCCAACCCGCGTGTGGCGCGCCAGTTGCGTGACAACCAGTACCGGTTTGACGCCGTGCAGGTCAAGGTCATCCAGGGCGATGCCTTTGGTGTGGCCGCGCAGATGCCCGCCGCCAGCTTCGACGTGATCTTCCTGGACCCCCCGTTTGCGGAGGACTGGCTCGGGCCCGCACTGGAGCATGCGGCGCGGCTGTCACGTCCGGGCGGGGCCGTGTATGTGGAAACCGATCGTGCGCTGATCGGACCGGATGCGCCGGTGCCGGCATCGCTGGAGATCGTGCGTCAGGCACGGGCCGGCGCGGTGCACTTCCACCTGTTGCAACATCGCCTGCCAGGCGGATCGGAATAGAGACGTCGTACGACGAGTTCCGCGCCGTATAAGCCTTTCCGGTCGTGCTGCAATGCCGCAAAAAGGGTGCGCGTGCCGACTTCCAAACGCGGCATTTGGCGTTACACTACGCCGCTGTTGTTTGTTCAACGCTCGTCACCAAGAATCATTCGAAACGGCAAGTGAAGCCGGCAACGGGCAGCCCAAAGGAGGAAATATGGTCGTCGCGGTCTATCCCGGTACATTCGATCCCATGACCCGGGGACACGAGGATCTCGTCCGCCGCGCGTCGAATATCTTCGACGAGCTGGTGGTCGGTGTGGCGCACAGCCCCAACAAACGCCCATTCTTCTCGCTCGAGGAGCGCATCGGCATCGCGCGCGAGGTGCTCGGCCACTACCCCAACGTGCGGGTGGAAGGCTTCTCGGGCCTGCTTAAGGATTTCGTGCGCAAGAACAATGCGCGCGTGATCGTCCGCGGCCTGCGCGCCGTGTCGGATTTCGAATACGAGTTCCAGATGGCCGGCATGAACCGCTATCTGCTGCCTGACGTCGAAACCATGTTCCTGACGCCGTCTGACCAGTACCAGTTCATCTCGGGCACCTTCGTGCGCGAAATCGCGGTGCTGGGCGGCGATGTCAGCAAGTTTGTCTTTCCCTCCGTGGAGCGCTGGCTTCAGGAGAAGATTGGCAAACCGGAATAAAATAGAAGTCTTCGATCCCGCCGACGTGGCCAGTCGGGCGCGGGCGGGTCGCTGGAAGGAAATATCATGGCGCTGATCATCACCGACGACTGCATCAACTGCGACGTTTGTGAGCCCGAGTGCCCGAACGAAGCAATTTCGATGGGGCCCGAGATCTACGAGATCGACCCCAACAAGTGCACCGAGTGCGTCGGCCACTTTGACGAACCGCAGTGCCAGCAAGTCTGCCCCGTTGCGTGTATTCCCAAGGATCCCAACCGGGTGGAAACGCATGAAGTGCTGATGCAACGCTACCGGTTGCTGACCGCGGCAAGGCACGCGGCCTGAAGCCGGATCGCATCGGCGGTCGACTCGTTGCTCGTTCCGGGCTATCCGGAAAAGAAAAACCCCGCTCAACGCATGTTGGCGGGGTTTTTTGCTGGCCGCGTGGCGGATTGCTCCGCTCAGGCTTAGGGGATGAGGCGCGATCAGCGTCCCGTGTGCAGTTCCATCATCGCACGCTCGCTCTCGCCTCGCGCCAGCAGTCCCAGCGGGTCGATGCTGCGGTCGATGGCCTCGTCGATGGCTTGCTGTTCTTCCTTCCGCGGCGGCTTCAGCACATAGTTCACCACGTCCTCGCGGGCGGCTCCGGCGCCGCCCGGGGCATTGCGCGGATGGCCCACGCCCAGGCGCAGCCGCCAGTAGTCCTGTGTGGTCAGGTGAGCGGCGATGTCCTTCAGCCCGTTATGGCCGCCCGCACCGCCGCCGCGCTTGAGCTTGACGGCGCCCGCAGGCAGGTCCATCTCATCATGTGCCACGAGGATTTCGTCCGGCAGGACTTTATAGAAGCGCGCCAGCGATACCACGGCCAGGCCGGAACGGTTCATGAATGTTGATGGCTTGAGCAGCCAGATGTCCTGGTCCCACAGCCGCGCACGGCCGGCCAGGCCGTGGAAGCGGCCTTCCACGCGTAGCGTTGTGCCACCCATGCGGGCGAGCTGGTCGACGAGCCAGAATCCGGCGTTGTGCCGCGTGGCTTCGTATTCCGCCCCGGGATTGCCGAGGCCGACGATGAGCTTGATCATGCGTTATATCGGGAGTCGGGTGCCTGACGGCACCGGTTGGCGCCAGACAGGATACGCGAAAAATCCGCGCGAAAAAAAACCGCCGGCGAACCGGCGGTTTCTTCGATGCAGCAGCGGCGCTGGTCCGCTACGGCACCTGATGCAATGTCGCTCAGGCAGCCGGCGTTTCGCCAGCGGCTGCTTCACCGCCTTCAGCTGCCGCCACGCCGCCGGCCGGCAGCGAGATGTTGGCGATGGCGGGGTTCTCGTCACCGTGGGTGATGGCGGTCACGCCCTTCGGCAGGTTCAGGTCCGACAGGTGGATGGTCTGGTTCAGTTCGGCCTTGCCCAGATCCACTTCGATGAACTCGGGCAGGTCGCCCGGCAGGCACGACACTTCCAGGTCATTCAGGATGTGGTTGACGATGCCGTGGCCCAGCTTCACGCCAGGAGCGGATTCCTGGTTCATGAAGTGCAGGGGCACCTTCACGTGGATCTTGTCGGTGGCGGACACGCGCTGGAAGTCGACGTGCAGCACCAGCGGCTTGAACGGGTGCATCTGGAAGGCGCGCAGCAGGGCCTTCTCGGACTTGCCAGCCACTTCGAGGTCCAGGATCGACGAGTGGAACGCTTCCTTCTTCAGGGCGTGCCACAGGGCGTTGTGATCCAGCTCGATCATCTTCGGCTCGTTGGCGCCGCCGTAGATGATGCCGGGGGTCTTGCCGGAATTGCGCAGGCGGCGGCTCGCACCCGTACCCTGTACGCTACGCTCGAAAGCGATAACTTTCATTGTGAACTCCAAAAGTAAGAAGGCTGTCCGCGACCAGACAGCCTCGACTGGGCGACGCATCTTGAATGGTGCGCCGCCTGAATCACGTTGACCGCCGATATGGCAGCCAACGCGGTAAAGCCTTGCATTTTAGCAGGATTCCCCGCTCAAATCGCCCGCTCCATGTGAAACGGGCGAGCGGCCGGATCAGGCGTCGGCAAACAGCGACATGATCGAGTCGCCCTTCACGATCCGGGTAAAGGTCTCGGCCAGCAGCGGGGCGGTGGAGACCTGGCGGATCTTGCCGGACTGGCGTGCCTCGTCCGACAGCGGGATGGTGTCGCACACCACCACTTCGTCGAGTTCGGACGCCGCGATGCGGGCGGCAGCGCCGCCGGACAACACCGGGTGGGTGCAGTAGGCGAACACCTTCAGCGCGCCGCGTTCCTTCAGCACCTGGGCCGCCTTGCACAGCGTGCCGCCGGTGTCGATCATGTCGTCCATGATGACGCAGTTGCGGCCGGCGACTTCACCGATGATGTTCATCACCTCGGCCACGTTGGCCTTGGGGCGACGCTTGTCGATGATGGCCAGGTCGCAGTTCAGCTGCTTGGCCAGTGCACGGGCGCGTACCACGCCGCCAACGTCCGGCGACACGACCAGCAGGTCGCCGTAGTTCTTCTCGCGCAGGTCGCCCAGCAGTACCGGGGATGCGTAGATGTTGTCGACGGGGATATCGAAGAAACCCTGGATCTGGTCCGCGTGCAGGTCCATCGTCAGGACCCGTTCCACGCCGGCGACTTCCAGCATGTTGGCGACGATCTTGGCCGAGATGGCCACGCGCGCCGAACGCGGGCGGCGATCCTGGCGGGCATAGCCGAAGTACGGCATGGCGGCGGTGATGCTGCGTGCCGAGGCGCGCTTGAGGGCATCGACCATCACCATCAGTTCCATGAGGTTGTCGTTGGTCGGCGCGCAGGTCGACTGCAGCACGATGACGTGCTTGCCGCGAACGTTTTCCTGGATTTCGACCTGGACTTCACCGTCGGAGAAACGGCCTACCAGCGCTTTTCCCAGAGGAATGCCGAGGTGCTGTACGACAGCCTCCGCGAGTTTGGGGTTGGCGTTGCCGGTAAATACCATCAAGCCTTCGCTGCTCATTCGGGGCACCTGTCTTGCTGCTGGGGGAGCTTTGCGCTACCGGCTGGTGCCGGCAGCGATATCTGCGTATCCGTCAGGACACTATAGGAAGTAATGGCAGGGGAAGAAGGATTCGAACCTTCGAATGCCGGAATCAAAATCCGGTGCCTTGACCAACTTGGCGACTCCCCTACACAACCTTTATCGTCTGTCGCTGCGCCGTCTGAATACTTCCGGCACTTCGCCAAACGAAAACTTGCTATGCGAATGTTGCGAGCGGGTGGTGCGACAAACTTCTGACACACCTGCCATCCCATTCGGATGGCAACCGATCCACCACCTGCTGCGCAGTCTGCTCGTCATCAAATCGGGCAAACACGCAGGCTCCGGAACCGGTCATCCTTGCATGCGGACAATATTGTCTCAGCCATTCAAGGGCTCGGGCAACTTCGCCGAACTTCGCTGTTGCTACCGCTTGCAAGTCGTTGCGACCGAAAGCGAATTTGTTTGTGCAAGCAGCGAAGTCCGCAATTATGGAGATGGGCGTATTCCTTGTCAAGCGTTCGTCGGAAAAAATTGCAGCAGTGGGGACATGCTGCCGAGGGTGGATGACGACGAACCAACTCGCGGGCAATTCGACGGCCGTCAGCTCCTCGCCAACACCCTCCGCAAACGCGTTCTGGCCGAATACGAACACGGGCACATCAGCGCCCAGCGCAAGGCCGATGCGCATCAGTGCGGTGCGTTGCAAGCCCAATCCCCACAGGTGGTTCAGCGCGAGCAGCGTCGTCGCGGCATCCGACGATCCGCCGCCGATGCCGCCGCCCATCGGCAGCCGCTTGTCGACCGCGATGTCCGCGCCGAAACGCGTTCCGCTGGCCTGCTGCAATGCGCGGGCCGCACGCACGACGAGATCGGTATCGGCCGGCACCCCAGGAATATCCGTGGTGCGCGCGATCACGCCATCCTCGCGACGATGAAAGTGCAGTGTGTCCGACCAGTCCACCAGCTGGAAAACGGTCTGGAGCGTGTGATAGCCGTCGGGGCGGCGTCCCGTCACATGCAGGAACAGGTTGAGCTTGGCCGGCGCGGGGCAGTCGCGCAGTTCGGGCGGTGGCAGGGGTGTGCCAGCGGTCATTGCTTGGTCTCCGGATCGATCACGAGCCGCACGGACAGCGGCGAGTCGGCGCCGTCGCGCGCCATGTCGACGCGACGCGGCCGCGCGGTGGCCGGTGCAGCACCCTCGGGCGATTCCTGCCAGTCCACATAGCGCACGGTCCAGCCGCTTTGCATCAGGGTATCGAGGCGGCCTTTCGCATCGCGCGTCGACTTCGATGGCGCGCCGCTCGCGGGCCGGCCATGCAGCCAGTCACGCATGCCGGCCACGGGCAGCGAAAAACCGAGCGCCTGCTCCATCAGGCTGTCCACCTCGGGCGCGTTACGCGGCGGTTCGTTGGGCAGGTCGAGCGTGGCGCCGGACGGCGTGGACGTCACGACGGCAAGCGTCTGGCCCAGCGGCGACACCAGGTCCAGCCGGACATTGCGGCCCTGTTCTTCCCAGCGGAAGCTGCCCTGCACACCCTCGTTGCGGCCGTAGCGGACGTAGTTGGCGGCAAAGCGGCCGGAATACAGTTCGGCGCGTGCGGTTTCGCCGGCATCGAAGCTGCGGCTAGGCACAACGCTCGCACAGCCGGCGAGCCAGAGCGGGGCGGTCGCGCAAAGCAGGGCCAGGCGACGGAGTCGGAGCATGGTCACGAATGGGTGGGGATAAGTAGATGGGCGATCGGCGCGGCCATCACGCGAGTTGGCATGGCGCGTTGACATGGCGGCCCGGCATGGCAAGCCCGGGCACGCGGCCCGGGCGCATCATGCTGCGTCGTCGTCCTCGGATTACTTCGACAGCAGCACGTTCTGGTTGTAGCGACGCAGCGTGTCGAGCAGCGTCTGGTTTTCGGGCTCGGCCTTGGCGGCTTCTGTCCACGTCTTGCGTGCCTCTTCGTGCTGGCCAAGCTGCCAGAGCACCTCGCCCAGGTGCGCGCCGATCTCGGCCTCCGGAGCCTTGGCGTAGGCGCTCTTCAGCAGGTCTGCCGCCGGCTGGAGTTCGCCCTGCCGGTACTTGACCCAACCCAGGCTGTCCATGATGTAGGGATCGTCCGGGCCGAGTTCGGAGGCGCGTTCGAGCAGCTTGCGGGCCTCCGGCAGCCGTTCGTTGCGATCGGCCAGCGAATAGCCCAGCGCGTTGTAGCCCTGCTTCTGGTCGGGCTGCAGGTCGATAACCTTGCGCAGGCCGCGCTCCATGCTGTCGTAGCGCTTCTCGCGTTCGTCCAGCATGGCCAGTTCGTAGACCCAGTCGGCGTTGTCGGGCTCGACCTTGACGCGTTCGTCCAGCAGCTTGCGTGCGCGGTCGTACGCCTTGCTGTCCATCAGCGTGGCCACCTCGGCCTGGCGGATCGCCGTCATGCGCTGCGCGCGCTGGCCGGGATCGGCGATGTCCTCGGCATCGGCCAGCATGTCGCCGAACACGGCCTGGGCGTCGTCGAGCTTGCCCATGCGCGCCAGCAACTGCGCGCGCTTGGCCTGTGCGGCGGGCGCCAGGCGGCTGTCCTCGATGCGGTCCAGCCACTCGATCGCGCCAGCGTAGTCCTTCTTTTCCTCGGCGATCTGGGCCAGATACTGGAAGGCCACGTCGGGGTTGGCGGCCGGCGACTTCGCCGCCATCTCCAGGTATTCCTTCAGATAGCGCTCGGCGTCATCGTAGCTGCGCGCCTGCAGGCTGGTCAGGCCCAGCGCCAGCGGCACGCGCGGGTCGTTGGGCGCAACCTTGCGCAGGACTTCGAACTCGGCGCGGGCGGCCTGCATGTCGTTCTTCTGCAGGTACACCCGAGCCAGCGTGATATGGCCATTCACCGACTTCGGCGACTTCGACAGGAAGCGCTTGAGCACCGCGATGGACTTGTCGGGATCGGACTCGACCTGCATCTCGGCGGCCATCAGCGCGGCGGCCTCCATATCCGGCTTCAGGCGCAGTGCTTCGTCGAGTTCGGCGAGCGATCCCGCATTGTCGCCGGCAGCTTCCTTGGCGCGGGCCATGGCCAGGTGCGTCTCCGCCAGCTTCATGTCGTTGGCGGTAACGCGCTGGAGCACGCCCACGGCGCCGGCCGGGTCGCTCGTGCGCGACAGCTGCTGCTGCATCTGCAGGATGGCGTCGCCGCGATGGCCGGCCGGCGCGCTGGCCAGTTGCTGGACCAGCAGCGGTTCGGCCTCGTCCCAGCGGCCGTTCAGCACGAGCAGCGTCGACAGGACCTGCCTGGCCGCAGGCGATGTGGGCGCCAGTTCGGCCCACAGGCGGGCGCCATCCAGCGCCTGCTGCGAGATGCGTGCGTTGAACGCAATCTCCGTGGCGCGCTGGGCCAGGCGCGGATCGCGCGTCTGGCGGGCCAGGTCCAGGTATGTGCGGTACGCGGTGCCGACCAGGCCACGCTGCAGCGAGATCTCTGCCGCCAGCACCCGATAGAGGATGTCCGGCGTCAGCGTCACGTTGGGCAGCGGCGTGCGCGGCGCGCGAGACTTGGCCGCGGATGCCGGGACGTCGATGACTTCGTCTTCGGTCTGAGCAACGGTGGCGGGTGCGGCGTGCGCCAGCGAGGCAAACGCCAGGCAGGCGGCGACGCCCAGCGCACGCGCGTGGCGGCGGAACCGGGCGGCGGGCGAACCCATTGGGGCGGCGGCGAAAGCGGTCATTGGGAAAGAGTCCGGGCGCATGGCCTGAAGGGACGAACGGAAGTCCGGCATGAAATCAATGCTCCGGCGCACGGGGGCGTAGGAATGGATGAGAGGCATTGTAGCCTGCCGCTACAATGCCCTGCTTGCCCCGAAGGGCCGAAACGTATGAGAGCCCGCACAGCGCGTTGCCGCAAGGCATGGCGGCGTGCGGATTCCTGCGTGATTGGAGCGCCAAAGCGGGCAAGTGGTTCTTGAAAGCGGGCCGGATGCCGGCCGGGAGACACGGGCGCGATGCCAGAATTGCCGGAAGTCGAAGTCACGCGGCGCGGACTGCTGCCGCATGTGGTCGGGCGCCGTATCGTCGACGTGACGGTACGTCATCGTGGCCTGCGCTGGCCCGTGGAGCCCGAACTCGAGGGCCGGCTGGCCGGACGCGTGATCGGGCGGATCGAGCGACGCGGCAAGTACTTGCTGCTGGAGTGCCTGCCGCCAGTGCACGTGGCCGCGAGCGCGAACCGCCCCGAGGGCGATTCCGAAACCGGTTGGCTGCTGGTCCACCTCGGCATGACCGGTACCCTGCGGGTCTATCCGGAGGCGCCTGCGCCGGGCCCGCACGACCACCTGGACCTGCTGCTGGCAGCTGAACCCGATGACGCCGGGGCCGACCCCCGGCCGGTCGTCCTGCGCTTTCGCGATCCGCGCCGTTTTGGGGCGATCGTGTGGAGCCCGCTGCCCGAGTCGGACCTCTCCGATCATCCACTGTTGCGCAAGCTTGGCATCGAGCCGTTCGATCCACGCTTTGACGGCGCGTGGCTGCATCGCCATACGCGTTGGCGCAGCGTGGCCATCAAGACTGCGCTGCTGGCCGGTGACATCGTGGTCGGGGTCGGCAACATCTACTGTTCCGAGAGCCTGTTCCGGGCCGGCATCCGGCCGACGACTCCGGCGGGCCGCCTCAGCCTGGCCCGTTGCGAGAAGCTTGCCGTCGCCGTACGCGAGACACTCGCCGAAGCCATTGCCCGGGGCGGGAGCACGCTGCGCGACTTTGTTGGCAGCGATGGCAGCAGCGGGTACTTCCAGCTGGACTGCTTCGTCTACGACCGCGCCGGCGAGCCCTGCCGCGTCTGCGGTAACCCCGTCCGCCAGATCGTGCAGGGACAGCGTTCCACGTTCTACTGCCCGCACTGCCAGCACTGACCGAGGGGCGGACGTCGGAAGGCGGAAGGCGGCGGCGGCCCTCCCGCGCGTGCCTGAAGCATCACAGCACACGGCAATCCGGTGCAGGGGCATTGTCGTAAGACATTGCCGATGGGTCGGCGCAACACTCGCTCGTCACGGAAGCAACAAGGGACGCGAATTCCACAAAATCCGGCAAGAAACCTGTATCGTGTGCGCAGACATAAAAAGTTACAAAATGCACCGAATCCCACCGATATGACATGGATCCGGTGCGGCGTTTTGTTCCGGTTCCGCAGGGTCAGCGGGCCAAGCCGGGACGAGACGTGTTCTACGAGCCCGAAACGATAAATCCGAGCCGAACCAGCCAACGCGAACACCTCCATGACGAGCCTCGCCCACCAATTCGAACAATATGGCGCCTGGAGAACCGGGGTCCTTCAGTCTCTCGCCGAATTCCAGTCCTGGCTGCAACAGTACGACCTCTATGACGCCACTGCGGAAGACCGCGTGCAGCGCATCCAGAGCGTCCTGAAGAGCGACCGGCTGAAGGTTGCGTTCATTGCCGAGTTCTCGCGCGGCAAGAGCGAACTGATCAACGCTATCTTCTTTGCCGACTACGGCCGCCGCATCCTGCCGTCGTCCGCCGGGCGGACCACGATGTGTCCGACCGAGTTGCGCTACGACGAGAACGAGCAGCCGTGCATCCGGCTGCTGCCGATCGAGACGCGCCTGCAGGATGCATCCACCGCGGACTTCATGGAGCCAGGTTCCGCCGGGTCCCACTGGACCACGGTGCCGCTGGACCCGTCGTCGCCCGACGGCATGCTGGCCGCGTTCCAGCACGTGGTGGAAACCACGCGCGTGGCGCCGGCCGTGGCCGAATCGCTTGGCCTGTACAACGAGAGCGACCCTGACGCTGCCTGGTCCGTCGATGCCGATGGCATGGTCGAGATTTCGCGCTGGCGCCATGCCGTCATCAATTTCCCGCATCCGCTGCTGCGCCAGGGTCTGGTGATCCTGGACACGCCGGGCCTGAACGCGATCGGTACGGAACCGGAACTGACGCTGCGCCTGATTCCGGATGCGCACGTGGTGGTGTTCGTGCTGGCCGCCGATGCCGGCGTGACCAAGAGCGACCTGGAACTGTGGCGCAGCCACGTGGGCGCGGGCCATCGCCGCGGCTGCCTGGCGGTGCTGAACAAGATCGACGGCCTGTGGGATCCGCTGAAGTCGTCGCCCGAGATCGCCAGCGAGATTTCGCGCCAGGTCCGTTCGACTGCGCAGATCCTTGGCATCGAGGAGCGTCGCGTCTATCCGGTCTCGGCCCAGAAGGGCCTGGTGGCCAAGGTCACGCATGACCAGCCGCTGCTCGTGCGCAGTAACCTGCCGCAGTTCGAGCATGTGCTTTCGGACCAACTGATCCCGCAGCGCCGCGAGATCGTGTCCGATCAGGTCCAGCGGCTCGTGCAGGACATGTCGCGCGGCGCGCAGCAACTGCTGCAGAGCCGCCGTCGCGACATCGTCGAGCAGCTCTTCGAGTTGCGCGGCCTGCGCGGCAAGAACCATGCGATGGTCAAGCACATGCTGCTGCGCGTGCAGGGCGAGAAGGAAGAATTCGAGCAGAGCATCTCCAAGTTCCAGGCCCTGCGTCTGGTGTTTGGCCGCCACAGCGCCGACATCATCAAGAGCCTGCAACTGCGCGACGTGCGCCGCACCATGCGAGATGCGCGCGAGCAGATGAAGGAGCGATTCTTCTCGCGTGGTCTGCGCGAAGACATGGAGGCGCTGTTTGGCCAGCTCACCGGGCTGATCACGGATGCCGACCAGAAGATCGCCGGGCTGCACCAGCTCGTGGACAGCATGTATCGCCGCTTCAATGCAGAGCATGGCTTTACGCTGCCGTCGCCGATGCAGTTCGTGACGTCGCGCTACGTTGCGGAGCTGCAGGAGACGCTGCAACTGGTCAACAATCACTTCGGTGCGGTCAACATGCTCACGCGCTCGCGCCCGCAACTGGTGCAGAACGCATTTGCGACGATGGCCAGCCGCGTGCTGGAGAACTTCCGCGACCTCAACCGCGATATCGAGATCTGGCTGAAGTCGGTCATGACGCCGCTGGAGGCCCAGGTGCGCGAGCACCAGAAGCAACTGCGCCGCCGCGTCGATTCGATCGAGCGCATCCATGAGGCGACGGACACGCTGGAGAGCCGCATCTCGCAACTGGAGGAAGTGCTCAACGGGCTGGACGAGCGCAGCGGCAAGATCGAGTCGTATGCCAGGAAGCTGGTGGAGCCGCAGGAGGAAGCCAGCGCGCGCGCCGCGTAAGGCTTTTGGCGGGGCGTCCCCGGCAGCATCGGGACGCCCGCGCGGTATCATGTGGCGCCGCCTTCGAGCGGCGCCTTGTTTTTTGGCCCGTCGCCCCCGGATGTTCGTCCCTGATTCGCCTCTGCGCGTCTGATTGGCCTCCGAGACGCCTCCGATTCGCCCTGGTGCCGCACACCCAACCTGTTCCCACGCAATGCCCCGCAAGTCCGCTGCCGCCTCTGTTCCCGCTGTCAACACATCGCCCGACATCACCGTGCCACCGGACTTCGGCGCACGCGTGGTGTGCTGGCAGCGCGATCACGGACGGCATGACCTGCCGTGGCAGAACACGCGCGATCCCTACCGCATCTGGTTGTCGGAAATCATGCTGCAGCAGACGCAGGTCGCGGCGGTCATCGAGTACTTCCAGCGGTTTGTCACCGCGCTGCCCACGGTGGCCGCACTGGCCGCGGCGCCAGCGGACGAAGTGATGGCGCTCTGGGCCGGCCTGGGCTACTACTCGCGCGCGCGCAATCTGCATCGATGCGCCAGGTCGGTGATGGAAGACCACGGCGGCGTGTTTCCGACCGATCCCGCCGTGCTCGTCACGCTGCCCGGCATTGGCCGTTCCACCGCGGCTGCCATCGCGGCGTTCAGCGCGGGCGTACGATCGCCGATTCTCGACGGCAACGTGAAACGCGTGTTTGCGCGAGTCTTCGGCATCCACGGATATCCGGGTGAGCGGGCGATCGAGACACGCATGTGGCAGCTGGCAGAGCTTGCGTTGCCCGCAGCGGGGCCGCGACAAGCGGAAGACATGGTTGCGTACACGCAGGGGCTGATGGATCTTGGCGCGACGATTTGCTCGCGCGGCAAGCCCGCCTGCCTGGTCGACGCCGAGGCCTGTCCGCTATCGGCGGATTGCGTGGCGCGGCGCGATGGCCTGACCGCCGTGTTGCCCACGCCCAAGCCGCGTGCCGCAATTCCCGAGCGGAGCACGGTGATGCTGATCGTACGGCATGGGCGCGACGTGCTGGTCTCCCTGCGGCCGGACAGCGGCATCTGGGGCGGCCTCTGGAGCCTGCCAGAGATGGCGGTGACCTCGGTGCCGTTCGATGCGGAGGCCGCGGAGCAGGCGGCGCTGGATGCCGCCAGCGCGTTTGGAACACCCACGCGCGCCTGCCTGACCGGCGAACTGACCCACGTATTCACGCATTTCCGGCTGCTGATTCGCGCGATCCGCGTCGACCTCGGTGCGCTCGCGCTGCGCAGCGGTGCCGATGATGGCGCCAGCCGGCGCTGGCTGTCACTCGATGACCTCGACGCGCTCGGCACGCCGGCGCCCGTGCGCCGGCTGCTTGAGGATCAGGCAAGAATCGGATTGTTCTGAAAATGAGCGAGGCGCGTCACATGATGTGGTGCTGGCGCATGTAGCGATGAACGATCTCGATGCGCATGCCGGCATCGGGCAGGGCCATCAGCATTTGCTTGGCCTTTAGCGGCACGGGCAGCAGTTCGCAGAGCCGGTTGGCCACCCAGCTCGGGTCGTCCCAGAGGTAGGGTTCGGCAAACGGCATCCTGGACTTGTCGGTCTGCTCCGCGTGGATCGCGGTCACGAGGCGGCGCAACGCGGCCAGGCATTCGCCGAGCAACTCCAGCTTGCAATCGATGACGTCCGGCGGGATCAACTCCGCGCGCGCCACGATCAGGCCGTCTTCGCGCGTTTCGTGCGACAGCACCTGAAAGCGCTGGCGCCCGCGTGCCTCGATCAGCAGCACACCCAGCTGCTCCATGTTGCAGTCGACGATGTCGGCCAGGCAGCCAATGGGTTCGGGATCGGTGGGGTGGCCGGGACGGCTGACTTCCTCGCCGCTGGCAATCAGGCAGACACCGAACGGGGTGTGGTCGCGCATGCAGTTGCGCACCATGTCCACGTAGCGCTTCTCGAACACGCGCAACGGCAGGCGGCCATCCGGGAATAACACCGTGTGCAGCGGAAACAGTGGCAGGGCGTCCAGGTCGGTAGTCCTGGGTGCGGTGTCGGGCGGATGTGACGACATGCGGTGCCGGTTCCAGTGGCGGGTCGGCGGCGTCGGTGCGGCGCGCATCGCCGAAACCCGGGTACAAAACCTCGGTACAACGCTTCAGCTTGCCGGGGCAAGCTCGCGGTGTCTGACCAGCACATTACCATGTGCCCGGAAGTAGTTGGCAAGTCTTTCCGCAATAAACACCGACCGGTGCTGGCCGCCTGTGCAGCCGATTGCGACGGTCAGGTAGCTGCGGTTATCGGCAATGAAACTCGGCAGCCACTTCTCCACGTAGGCGCGGATGTCCTCGGCCATGGCCAGCACCATCGGCTGGCTTTGCAGGAAGTCGATCACGGGCGCGTCGCGGCCCGTCAACGGGCGCAGCGCGAGGTCGTAGTAGGGGTTCGGCAGCGAGCGTACGTCGAATACCAGGTCGGCATCGCTCGGCACGCCATGCTTGAAGCCAAAGGACTCGAACAGCAGCGTCAGCTGCTGCCTGTCATCGCGGATCAGTTCCTTGATCCAGCTGCGCAGCGCATTGGTGCGCACGTTGCTTGTATCGATGCGGTGCGCCGATTCCGCCAGCGGGCTGAGCAGCTCGCGCTCCATTTCGATGGCTTCGATCAGCGAGGTATTGATGCGGGTGTCTCCACCCTCCACGCTGTCTGTCGTCGCCAGGGGTGCATCGGTCTGTGCGGACAGGGGATGGCGGCGGCGTGTCTCCGAATAACGCTGGACCAGCGCATCGGTGCTGGCGGTCAGGAACAGGACCTGGACCTGGTGTTCGGCGGCCAGGCTGCGCACGGTATCCGGAAGGCGCGCGAGCGATTCGCGGCTGCGGATGTCGGTGGCCACGCCGAGGTGCGTGTAGCCCTGGTCGGCCAGGTAGCTGGTCAGCTCGGGGATGAACTGGGCCGGCAGGTTGTCGACACAGTAGTAGCCTGCATCTTCCAGGACGTTCAGGGCGACCGACTTGCCGGAGCCGGAAATTCCGGTGATGAGAATGATCCGCATATCAATGGAAGCATAGCATCGGGTGATGGCGGCGTCATGACAGCGTGACCCAAACAACAAAGGCGAACCGTGTGGGGTTCGCCTTTGCTGGAGGGTGGGGACGGATCAGGCTGGCTTGGCCGACAGGCACTCGCTCTGGGCCTTCTTGTATTCGTCGCCCTTCTTGCCCTTGTTCTGCTTGGCACAGGCCGCCATCTTTTCCTGCTGGGTCTTCGGCTCGGCCGCGGCTGCCGGGCCACTGCCGGACAGGCACTCGCTCTGGGCCTTCTTGTATTCGTCGCCCTTCTTGCCCTTGTTCTGCTTGGCGCAGGCCGACATCTTTTCCTGCTGCGCGGTCTTGCCAGATTTCTCTGCGGCCGGAGCCGAAGCGCCTTGGGCAAATGCAGCCGTGGCGAACAGGGGGGTCACCAGCACACACATCGCGATCAGTTTCTTCATGCTTCTCTCCTGGCTGTGGAAAAACATCTTGGCCGCGCACCATCGTTCTGACACTGAAAGGCTGGCTGGCGGTACCGGACTGGGCTCGATGCCCATTACAGCACAAAACGGGGGGCACCCGTAGACCGTTGACGCAAGTCAGGCAGGCGCTTGTAAGCAAATGAAAAACGCCCGCGAGGTGCGGGCGTTGGCGGGTGTCGGCGGGCGTTTGCCGGTGGCTGGAGCGGCTGGCGTGCCTAGAGCAGTCGTCCCTGGCCCCGGGAGACCACGTCGGCCTGCATGGCGGCGCGCTGGCGGTCCATGAAGTCGCGCAGGGTGTCGATGCCACGCAGGCGCAGGATCGTGTTGCGTACGGCGGCTTCCACCAGCACGGCGAGGTTTCGGCCGGCCGCCACCTGGATCTTCACCATGTGGATCGGCAGGCCGAGCACATCGAGATACTGCGAGTCGAGCGGCAGGCGTTCGAACTCTCCGTCATTGCGGCGCACCAGTTGCACCACAAGCTTGAGTTTCATCTTCCGGCGGACCGCCGTCTCACCGAAGATCGTCTTGATATCGAGCAGGCCCAGGCCGCGCACTTCCAGCAGGTTCTGCAGCAGCGGCGGGCAGCGGCCCTCGATGAAATCGGGACCCAGCCGGACAAAGTCCACGGCGTCGTCGGCCACCAGCCCGTGGCCGCGCGAGATCAGTTCCAGGCCCAGTTCGCTCTTGCCCAGGCCGGATTCGCCCATGATCAGCACGCCCATGCCCAGGATGTCCAGGAACACACCGTGCATCGTCACGCGGGGCGCGGAGATGCGCGACAGGTACAGCCGGAGGTGATCGATCACGGCCGCCGAGGAAACCGGCGTGGTGAACAGTGGCGTGGACGAGCGCGTGCAGCGCAGTTCCAGGTCCGGCGGGGGCTCCATGCCATCGGCCACGACCAGGAACGGCGGCTCCAGCAGGATCAGTTCGCCCATCTGCCGCTTGCGCGGTTCGTCGTCGAGCCGCTGGTAGTACAGGATCTCGGGCTTGCCGAGCACCTGGATCCGGTTCGGGTGGATGAGGTTCAGGTGGCCCACCAAATCGGCCGCGGATGTGGCTTCACGGGCGAATTCGACATCGAAGGCACGATCGGCTCCTTCGAGACCGGCGACCCACGAGAGTTTGATGTCGGCTGCGTTGTCGTCGAAGATCGACTGCGAGGTGACGCCGGTGAGTTCCATGCGGGATGACTTTCGGGACTGGCTTTGCGCGTCAGACGGCGGTGGCCGCGGTGCGCGAGGCGATGGGGCGGGCAATCACGGGGATCAGGGGTGCCACTGCGTCAGTAACTGGTGGACAGCTTCCGGGGTCGGCAACGTAGCCAGCCCTTCGCGCATGTCGCGGTCCGACAGCAGTTGCGCAATCTCCGAGAGGATTTCCAGATGTTGCTGCGTGGCCTGTTCCGGCACGAGCAGGAAGATCAGGAGCGAGACGGGCTTGCCATCGGGGGATTCGAACGGAATCGGCTCGGCCAGGCGCATGAAGCCGGCCAGCGGCTGCTTGAGGCCCTTGATGCGGCCGTGCGGAATGGCGACCCCGGCGCCGAGGCCGGTCGAACCGAGCGATTCCCGGGCAAACAGGTTATCCGTCACGGTGGCACGCGCCACGCCATGGTTGTTCTCGAATAAGAGCCCGGCTTGCTCGAACACCCGCTTCTTGCTGGTGACGGTGACGTCGAGGTGGATGTTGCCGGGTGGCAGCAATTTGGCCAAACGATTCATGGGCGATGCACGAGAAGTCAGGTTAGCGGGCCGGGGCGCATAGGCCGTCCCGCCGCGTGGGGGCAATTCAGGATATCGAGTGCTTTGTCAGGACGCCCGCATTGGAGCGTCCGGCCATTATAGAGCAGGGTCACACCGCACTTGTGCGATGCAACGCCGGTTCTGCGGGTGGTGCCGCAAGAATTCCGGCCGGCTTGCCCACCCGTTGCCGCCGCCCGCCACGCATGGTCTCTTGCCGTGCGATATGTCGGTCCGGTGCGCCGGGGCCGTTCTGCCTTGTTTGTATGGCGCAGCATACACTGAGCGGGACGCGTTGCGAACACCCTGGAGCCTTTGGCCGTGGCGCCAAGGTAACGAATGAAACAAGTGGAATCCGGAGTGCCGGTGGCGACACAAATCCGCGCGCCCATCAAAAAAGCCGCGCTGATTGCGCGGCTTGATCTCTTCTTTTCAGTCCTCTTCAAGGCAACCCGAATGGGGTGCCGGCAAGGCTATTGCTGCTGTAGTTGCGCTTCAGCCATCTGGTACTTGACTGCTTCGCGATCGTGGCCTTGTACGCGGTCCTTGTAGCGGATCACTTGCCGGTCGAGCTTGTCGACCAGAGCGTCGATCGCCGCATACAGGTCTTCATGATGTGCTTCGACGAAGATGTCCTTGCCCTTGAGATGCAGATTGATTTCCGCGTACTGACGCCGGTCCTTTTCCTTATGGTTATCCACCGATAGCAGCACACTAACGCCAATGACTTGATCGAAATGCCTGACGATACGCTCCAGTTTCGTTTCCACATACTCACGCAGCGGCGGCGTGATGTCGAGGTGGTGTCCACTGATCTTGAAGTTCATAGCGCTTCTCCTTCTGAAAGAGCCGCACCAGGCAGGCGGTTGCGGCTCGGCTACAAAGTCTTGCGGAGATTGACTGCTGGGATCTTGAGCGCTTCGCGGTATTTGGCCACCGTGCGGCGTGCAACCACAAAGCCTTGCTCGCCAAGCAGTTCGGCGATCCGGCTGTCGGAAAGAGGATTCCTGGGGTCTTCGGCTCCTATCAGTTGCTTGATCAGCGCGCGGATTGCCGTGGATGAGGCCGCGCCGCCCGTCTCCGTGGAGACGTGGCTGCCAAAGAAGTACTTAAGTTCGAAAGTACCCATTGGCGTGGCCATGTATTTATTCGTCGTGACCCGGGAAATGGTTGACTCATGTAAACCCAGTGTATCGGCAATCTCCCTCAAAACCAAGGGGCGCATCGCGATTTCGCCGTGCGTGAAAAAGTTCTTTTGACGCTCCACAATCGCCTGCGCCACGCGCAGGATCGTGTCGAATCGCTGCTGGATGTTCTTGATGAGCCACCGCGCCTCCTGCAGTTTTTGTTGCAGCCCGGCAGTGCCCGATTCCCCTTTTGCACCGCGCAAAATCTGCGCATACATATCGTTGATGCGCAGGCGCGGCATGACGTCGGGATTGAGCTGCGCGATCCATCCACCACCAGTCTTGCGCACGAACACATCGGGCACGACAAAGTCCGCTTCCGGGCGGCTGTATGCATGACCGGGGTAGGGCGCGAGCGAGCGAATCAGATCGTGCGCTGCCTTCAATGCTATTTCGTCCACCTGCAGCGCTTTCTTGAGTCGCGTGTAGTCACGGACGGCCAGCAGTTCCAGGTGATGGTTGACGATGGACAGCGCCAGTTCACGCTGCGGATGCTGCAGTCGGCGCAGTTGCAGGGCCAGGCATTCCGCGGCATTGCGCGCGCCCACGCCGGGCGGGTCGAAGCTTTGCAGCAGCGTCAGTATCGCGTGGACTTCGTCGATCTCGAACTCCAGTTCCTCGGGGAGTTCGGTGCAGATTTCCTCGAGCGACGCGCTCAGGTAGCCGTCGTCGTCCAGCGATTCGATCAGGAAGATGGCCAGGCCCTTGTCGCGCGTCGAAATCTTGAGCGGCGCAAGCTGTTCCATCAGGTATTCGCGCAGCGTCGGTTCGGCATCGCGCAACTGCATCGGCGTCTTTTCGTCCTCGTCGCCCTGGGGGCGGCGGGCAAAGTCATCGAGGCTCCAGTCGTTGCCGTAGTCCTCGCCACCGCTGTCGCTGTAGTTGTCTTCGTCGCCACCGGACGCGCCTTCAGCGCGGTCCTCGCCGTTGCCACCCTGCTGCTCGGCAGGGGCCGGCGCGGGTGCGCTCTGGAGGTTGACGGAGCCGTCCGCGCCCACGCGCAGCGGGCTTTCGATCCAGTCGTTTTCGCGTTCCAGCAGGGGGTTCTCGGTCAGCGCCTGCTCCACTTCCTGCTGCAGTTCCAGCGTCGAGAGTTGCAACAGCCGGATGGACTGCTGCAGCTGCGGAGTCAGGGCAAGGTGCTGGGAGAGGCGAAGCTGAAGCGACGGTTTCATAGCGACCTATTCTATGCGCATCTTTCCGTTGTTGGAACGGAAATTGCTATCGCCTATCGCTTTTGCTTCGTGATCGCCAACCACTGTCGGCGAGCGGTCCGCGCGGGGTGCGCGGACGGGGCATCACATGCGGAAATTCTCGCCCAGGTAGACGCGCCGCACGGACTCGTTGGCGATGATTTCCTCGGGCATGCCGGCGGCCAGCACGGTGCCTTCGCTGATGATGTAGGCGTGGTCGCAGATCCCCAGCGTCTCCCGCACGTTGTGGTCCGTGATCAGCACGCCGATGTTGCGCGCCTTGAGGAAGCTGACGATGCGCTGGATTTCGCCCACGGCAATCGGGTCCACGCCGGCGAACGGCTCATCCAGCAGGATGAAGCGCGGCGACGAGGCCAGCGCACGCGCGATTTCCACCCGGCGACGCTCGCCGCCGGACAGCGACAGCGCCGGATTGTTGCGCAGGTGGGCAATCTGCAGGTCGTCCAGCAGCGCATCCAGGCGGCGGTCCAGCTCGGCCCTGGATAGCGGCTTGCCGTTTTCCACCTGCAGCTCCAGCACGGCGCGGATGTTCTCCTCGACGTTGAGCTTGCGGAAGACCGACGCCTCCTGCGGCAGGTATGACAGGCCCATGCGCGCGCGCTCATGGATCGCCAGGCCGCTGATGTGCTGGTCGTCCAGCACGATGTCCCCTTCGTCCAGCGCCACCAGGCCCACGATCATGTAGAACGACGTGGTCTTGCCCGCGCCGTTGGGGCCCAGCAGGCCGACCACCTCGCCGCTCTTCACGTCCAGCGAGACGTCCTTGACCACGGTGCGCGAGCCGTAGCGCTTCTTCAGGTGGCGCACGACGAGGGTGCTGCTGTCGGTGCGGACGGCGGAAGCGTCGGGGGTGGCGAGCGTGGCGGTATCGTTCATCTCAGGCAATCATGCAGTGCGTGACGCTGCGGGCAGCGTGTCGTTCAGGGCTTGGCGGGCGCGGGCGCCGGCTTCAGTTCGAGGGGCGGGGCGGCAGGGCCGCTGGCCTGGTCCGCACGCGGCGACAGCACGGCGCGCACGCGGCCGGACGGATTGCCGGTGGACGTATTGTCGCCGCCGCCGGTGGCCGTATACAGCTCGTTGCGGCTGTCGTAGGTGATGACGGCCCCGCGGATCTCGTCGATGATCTTCGCGCCGGTGCCGGCCACACGCGCCGCGCGGGCATGGCCGATCAGCTTGTTGATCTCGGCCTTGCCGTCGTATTCGATGCGGTCGCCCCAGCCGTCGATGTACTCGTCCACACCATCGCGCTTCTGGCGGATATAGGCCTGCCGGCCCGGCTTGGCGGTGGCCACGGCGTACTGGTAGCCCTCGGGGTCGGTGCGGATTTCGGCCGCATCGGACTTCAGCACCATCGTGCCCTTGGTCAGCACCACGTTGCCGGTCAGCGTGTAGATCTGTTTGACGTCGTCGTAGCTGGCATTGTTGGCCTCCAGCACCAGCGGCTTGTCCTTGTCCGCGCGTTCGGCAAGGACCGGCTGGGCCAGGGTCATGCCGAGCGCGGCGGTTGCCGCCAGCAGGGCGGGCGCGATGCGGCGACAGGACAATGTCGTCAGGGATGAAGTCATGTTTGGCTAGCGGTGAGAAAGGGACGGCGATCAGGTCGGCACCTGACGGCGCTCTGGCATCGTCGCGGCGATGATTAGGGGGTCTTGGCCTGCCCTGACGGCGGATTCATGATGATCGTGCCGCGGACGTTGCCCAGCAATTGTACTTCGCGGGTGACGTTGTTGAAGATCAGGCCGTTGGCGGTCATCACCGACGGGCCGCGATGCAGTTCCACCGCCTTGTCGGTCTTGACGATATCGTCATTGACCAGCAACTGGAAATATTGAGAAGCGGCAGTCATGCGCGGGTCCTTGGACGGGTCCGGGCCGGCCTGCCGCACGACGAATGCATTGCCGTACAGGTCGATGATGGAGCCCTCGGCATTCATCACCCCGCGGTCGGAGTTGGCGGTGACGGGCGGGCGATCGGGCTGGTAGGCGCGCATGGCCGGACGGGTCACGTCGTAGGTCTGGTCGTCCTCGAAATGGATCATCTTGATGCCCGTGAAGCGCAGCTTCGTGGTGCCGTCTTCGGCCAGCTCCGTGGCGGAGAAGCGCTCCATCCAGTAGTCCGGCTCGTGCCGCTTGACGTTCTCGCGGGAGGTGTCTTCGCGCGGCGAATTGACCTGGACCAGCCAGAAGGTGCTGCCGGCGACGATTGCCATCAGCAGCAGCGGCAACAGCCGCATGATGAACCCGGTGAGCCTGGCGAAGAGGTCCTGCATCGTTCAGATGACCTTGGCGCGCGTCAGGTCGTGGATATGCAGGGCGCCCACCAGGCGGCCGTCGCCGTCCACCACCAGCAACTGGTTGATGCGGTTGGCTTCCATGACCTGCACGGCTTCCACCGCCAGTTGGTCCTGGTTGACCGTGTGCGGGTTGCGGTGCATGACGTCGCCAATCGGCACGGTCCGCCAGTCGCGCGGGGTTTCCAGCAGCCGGCGCAGGTCGCCGTCGGTGAACACGCCGATGGCATGGCCGTCCGGGTCGACCACGGCCGTCATGGCCATGCCCTTGCGGGTGATTTCCATCAGCGCCTGGGCCAGCGGCGTGTTTTCGCGCACTTCCGGCACGCCGTTGCCGGTGCGCATGACGTCGCGCACGTGGGTCAGCAGCTTGCGGCCCAGCGCGCCGCCCGGGTGGGACCGGGCAAAGTCTTCTTCGCCAAAGCCGCGCGCATCGAGCACGGCCACGGCGAGAGCGTCGCCCAGCGCCAGTGCGGCGGTGGTGCTGGCGGTCGGCGCCAGGTTCAGCGGGCAGGCTTCCTGGGCCACGGCACCGTCCAGGTGCGCGTCGGCCAGCTTGGCCAGGTTCGACTCCGGATTGCCGGTCACCGAGATCAGGCCGGCACCGATGCGCTTGACGATGGGGATGATCGACAGCAATTCGGCGGTTTCGCCGGAATTGGAGAATGCGATCAGCACGTCGTCGCGCGTGATCATCCCCAGGTCGCCGTGGCTGGCCTCGGCCGGATGCACGAAAAACGACGGCGTGCCGGTGGAGGCCAGCGTGGCCGCCACCTTGCGGCCAATATGGCCCGACTTGCCGATGCCCGACACGACGACGCGCCCCGTGCAGGCCAGGATCATCTCCACGGCCTTGGTGAACGCGGGTGTCAGTCGGCCGGCCAGCGCGGAAACGGCCTCGGCTTCAATCTGGAGGGTATGGCGGGCGAGCCGGAGTGCTCGATCCGCATCGAAATTGGCTATCATGGCGACGAAGTATACCAACGAATGCGATGGCGTCTGGCCCGGCTCCCCGCCCGAGGGGCCCCGACGACCGCCGCGCTTGCCGTTTCGCCGGCAGGGCGCAAATGCCGGGACGGCGCGCGTGCCCGGTCGATCACTCTAAGCCTGCCGAATGCATTCTCCGCTGGAACTGACCCTGATGCTGCTGGCCGCCGCCGTGCTCGGCGTGGTGGCCTTCCGCATGCTGCAGCTGCCGCCCATGCTGGGCTACCTGGCGGTTGGCATCCTGATCGGTCCCCACGCCCTCGGCCTGGCCAGCGATTCGGGCCAGACCAAGTACCTGGCCGAATTCGGCGTCGTCTTCCTGATGTTCTCGATCGGGCTGGAGTTCAGCCTGAGCAAGCTGCGCGCCATGCGGCGGCTGGTGTTTGGGCTGGGCGGGTCCCAGGTCGTGCTGTCGATGCTGGTCGTGATCCCCGCCAGCTGGCTGTTCAACTGGCTCTTCCCGCTGTCCTGGCAGGCGTCGGTGGCGCTGGGCGGGGCGCTGGCCATGTCGTCGACGGCCATCGTGTCGAAGATGCTGTCCGAGCGGATGGAGCTGGAAAGCGAACACGGCCGCAACATCATCAGCGTGCTGCTGTTCCAGGATCTGGCCGTGGTGCCGCTGCTGATCGTCATCCCGGCGTTGTCGCGCGATCCCGCGGATCTGGCCGCGGCGCTCGGATTGGCCACGGTCAAGATCGTGGTGGCCCTGGGCGCGATCTTCTTCCTGGGCCAGCGGCTGATGAGCCGCTGGTTCCACGTGGTGGCGGCGCGCCGGTCGCAGGAGCTGTTCATGCTCAACCTGCTGCTGGTGACACTGGGCATGGCCGCGCTGACCGAACGGCTGGGCCTGTCGATGGCACTGGGCGCGTTCATGGCCGGCATGCTGATCTCCGAGACGCCCTACCGCCACCAGGTGGAGGAGGACATCAAGCCGTTCCGCGACGTGCTGCTGGGGCTGTTCTTCGTCACCATCGGCATGTTGCTGAATATCCGCGTGGTGCTGGACCACATCTGGCTGGTGCTGGGCCTGCTGGCGGTGCCGATCCTGTTCAAGCTGGTGCTGATCACGGGGCTGGCGCGGTTGTTCGGCTCGCGCCAGGGGGTGGCCATCCGCACGGGCCTGGGGCTGGCGCAGGCCGGCGAATTCGGCTTCGTGCTGCTGAACCAGATCGATGGCATGGGTCTGGTGGACCCGGTGCTGATCCAGGTGATCCTGGCCTCGATGCTGTTGTCGATGCTGGCGGCGCCGTTCCTGATCCAGTACAGCGATGCCATCGTGCTGCGCTTTGCCGCCAACGAATGGCTGATGCAGTCGCTGAACATGACGCGGATCGCCGCGCAGAGCCTGCAGACGGAAAAGCACGCCATCATTTGCGGCTTTGGCCGCAGCGGGCAGAACCTGGCGCATATGCTGGAGCGCGAGGGCATCACCTACGTGGCGCTGGATCTTGATCCGGACCGCGTGCGGGAGGCCGCCGCCGCAGGCGACACCGTCGTGTACGGCGATGCGGGCCGGCGCGAGGCGCTGATCGCCGCCGGTATCCATCGCGCGGCGGCGGTGGTGGTGACGTACGCCAATACGCCGTCCGCGCTCAAGGTGCTGCGCCACGTGCAGGAGCTGGCGCCGGCGCTGCCGGTGATCGTCCGCACGGTGGACGATTCGGAGCTCGACACCCTCCAGAAGGCTGGCGCCACCGAGGTGGTGCCGGAAATCATCGAAGGCAGCCTGATGCTGGCCTCTCACGCGCTGGTGCTGCTGGGCGTGCCGATGCGACGCGTGGTGCGTGGCGTGCAGCAGGCGCGCGACGCGCGCTACAGCCTGCTGCGCGGCTACTTCCACGGGCGCGATGATGAAGAAGACATGGTCGAGCGCGACACGGTGCGGCTGCATTCGGTGTCGCTGGGGCCGGAACACACGGCGGTGGGGCGCCGGCTGGGCGCGCTGGGGCTGGACCGGATCGGCGTGGAGGTGACGGCGGTACGCCGGCGCGGCATCCGGGCCTTCGATCCCCAGCCGGAAACGGTGCTGGAACCGGGCGACATCATCGTGCTGCGCGGCACACCGGAGGCACTGGAATCCGCCGAGGAACGGCTGATCCGGGATTAGCGCGCGGCTGCGGCGTCCGCCTTGCGTGGTGATGCGGTGGTGCGGCGGCTGCCAGCGTCGGCCTCCACCCACGACGGCGGCAGACTGTCCAGCACGGCGCACGCGTCCAGCGAGCGGAGCGGCACGGACGTATCGGCAGGAATCCGGCCCTCGCCCTGCAGCAGCAGGTAGCGCAGACAGCACACGCGCAGGAACGACGAGAAATTGGCTGACAGCGACGCCTCGCCGCGGTGCTCGGCCAGTTCGTCATGCAGCCGGGTCAGCAGCTGGTTGACGCTCATCGCGTCGCGCTGGGCCAGCTCTTCCAGGACTTCCCAGAACAGGCTTTCCAGGCGGATGCTGGTCGCCACGCCGTGCAGGCGCAGCGACCTCGACTGGGTCTGGTACGAATCCGGATTGGCCCGGATGAAGATCTCACACATGCGAAGCCCCCGTGCGGCGGTGCCGCGTTCGGAAGTCTCTACTGTACGATCCGCGTCCCGAGCACGGCAAGGAACTGTGCCAGCCAGGCCGGATGGGCGGGCCAGGCCGGTGCCGTGACGAGGTTGCCGTCGGTGTGTGCCTGGTCGACCGGGATATCGGCGTACTTGCCGCCCGCCAGCCGGACTTCCGGCGCGCAGGCGGGGTAGGCGGAGCAGGTGCGGCCTTCCAGGACCTCGGCCGCGGCCAGCAATTGTGCGCCATGGCAGACGGCGGCAATCGGCTTGTTGGCGGTGGCGAAGTGCCGGACGATCTCGACGACGCGCGCGTTCAGCCGCAGGTATTCGGGCGCACGGCCGCCGGGGATGACGAGTGCGTCATACGCTGCGGGATCGACGTCCGCGAAGGTGGCGTTGAGCGTGAAGTTGTGGCCGCGCTTTTCGGTATAGGTCTGGTCGCCTTCGAAGTCGTGGATGGCCGTGGCACAGGCATCGCCTGCCTTCTTGTCAGGGCAGACCGCATGGACGGTGTGGCCCACCATCTGCAGTGCCTGGAATGGCACCATGGTCTCGTAGTCCTCCGCAAAGTCGCCTACCAGCATCAGAATCTTCTTTGCCATCGCTGTCTCCTGTATGGTTACGGGTGTCCGGGGCCCGTTGGGCCGGCCGGATCATTGTGCGGCGGCCTGACGCGGCACGGGTGGTAGCCCGTTACCGCAGGCGATTCGCAAAGCCGATGCGCGCAGCCGCTGCCGCACGGCACACAAGCCGCGCGGTTGTGACCCATAATGCGGGCCGGCGCGCGTCCCGGCGCTGGCTCTTGCCGTGCGTCCGCCGGCGCGATTACTTATTCCACGTATTTCCCCATGGCAGATTCCATCATCCAGTCCCCCGATCTTGGCGACGTCACCGGTTACCTGCGCGATCGCATCCGCACCGTGCCGGACTGGCCCCAGGCGGGCGTGATGTTCCGCGACATCACGCCGCTGCTGCAGAGCCCCAAGACGCTGCGCGTGCTGATCGACGTTTTTGTGCACCGCTACATGGATCAGCGGCTGGACCTCGTGGCCGGCATCGATGCGCGCGGCTTCATCCTCGGATCGATCATCGCGTACGAGCTGAACCTGGGCTTCGTGCCGATCCGCAAGAAGGGAAAGCTGCCGTTCCAGACCGTGGCCGAGGAATACGAGCTCGAGTACGGCAGCGCCACGGTGGAAATCCACGCCGACGCCTGCAAGCCTGGCGACCGCGTGCTGCTGATCGATGACCTGATTGCCACCGGCGGCACCATGATGGCCGGCCGCAAGCTGCTGGAGCGCCTGGGCGCAACGGTGGTGGAGGGCGCCGCGATCGTCGATCTTCCTGAGCTTGGTGGCTCCAAGCTGCTGCAACGGAGCGGCCTGCCGCTGTTCACGGTTTGCAATTTCGAAGGCCACTAAGAGGTCCTCCAAGGCCTTCTGCCTCGCGCGCATTCGCGCGCTTTCCCTACAGCTTCCGCCCGCCGATGCCGATGAATCCAACACGCGGCGCGGCGGCTGTTGCCTGCACGCGCCAGCGTCGGGGCCGTCCGTTGCCCCACAGGGGGTGGGGGCGCATAATGCCTCATTGACAACAACACGATGACCGGGCGGCGCCTCCGTTGTTCCATGTCGGCACCGGTCACAACAAGGACGCACGATGGGCGTACTCCTTCATCTGCTTTCCGGCGTGGCGCTCCTGGTCTGGGGTACCAACATCGTCAAGGTCGGCATCCTGCGCGTGTACGGCGCCAATCTCCGGCACGTGCTTTCTGTCAGCGTTTCCAATCGCTTCACCGCCTTTGTCGCCGGACTGGGCGTGACCGGCCTCGTCCAGAGCAGCAATGCCACGGCCGTGATCGTCAGCTCGTTCGTGGGCCAGGGCCTGATCGCGGTGGCACCCGCGCTCGCCATCATGCTGGGCGCCAACGTGGGCACCGCGGTGATGGTGCAGGTGTTCTCGCTGGATTTGTCCTGGCTGTCGCCGTTGCTGATCTTCGTCGGCGTGATCTTCCATCTGTCGTGGAAGGGCAGCAAGGCGGGCCACGTGGGCCGCGTACTGATCGGGCTGGGCCTGATCACGCTGGCGCTGGAGCTGATCTCGATCGCCACGCGCCCCGTGGTGCAGGCCGCCGGCGTGAAGGTGCTGTTCAGCACGCTGACCGGCGATGCCGCGCTCGACATGCTGATCGGCGCATTCCTGACCATCCTTTGCTATTCGAGCCTGGCCGTGGTGCTGTTCTGCGGCGCGCTGGCGTCCGCGGGCGTGGTGTCGATCCACGTGGCGATGGCGCTGGTGCTTGGCGCCAACCTGGGCTCGGGCATCTCGGCGCTCCTGACCACGTCCGGCAACAACCAGCCGGGCAAGCGCGTGACGATGGGCAACCTGCTGTCGCGGCTGCTGGGTTGCGTGATCGCGCTGCCGCTGCTGACGCGGGCGGAGGAGCTGCTGGCGATGGCCGATGCGGACCCGCAGCGCCTGATCGTCAATTTCCACCTGTTGTTCAACGTGGCGCTGGCCATCCTGCTGCTGGGCGCCACCGGGCCGATGGCGCGTGTCTGCGAGGCGATCCTGCCGGGCCGCAACACCGGCGATAGCCAGGTGACGCCGCGCCACCTGGACCCCGCCGCGCTGCCCACGCCCACGCTGGCGCTAGCCAATGCCGCACGCGAGGTGCTGCGCATCGGCGACCGCGTCGAGCAGATGCTGGACAACATGCTGCGTGTGCTGCGCACCAACGACGTCAAGCTGGCCAATGCGACGTGCCGGATCGACAACGAGGTGGACGATCTCTACACCGCCATCAAGCTGTACCTGACGCGCATCAGCACCGAGGCCCTGGACGAGCGCGACGGCCAGCGCTGGACCGAGATCATCTCGCTGACGATCAACCTGGAGCATGCGGGCGACCTGATCGAGCGGATCGTGCTGGATGCCAAGGAAAAGAAGATTGCCCACAACCTGGCCTTCTCGGAGGCAGGCATGCAGGAGATCGCCGAGATGCACGGGCGGCTGGTGGCCAACCTGCGGCTGGGCTTGTCGGTGTTCCTGACCGGCGACCTCCGCAGCGCGCAGCAGCTGATGGCGGAAAAGGCCAACTTCCGCGACCTGGAGCGCAAGTACGCGCGCACCCATCTGCAGCGCGTGGCGATCCAGACGACGGAGAGCATCGAGACCAGTTCGCTGCACCTGGACGTGATCAGTGAACTCAAGCGGTTGAATTCGCTGTTCTGCGCCACGGCGTATCCGGTGCTGGAGCAGGCCGGGATGATGAACCGCAGCCGGATGAAGGAAGACGAGCCGCCAAAGGTGGCCGACGTGCCGGAGGCGCAGGCACAGGCACGCTGAGGGGCTTTCTCTCCCGCGCTGCCGCTTGCCGTACACGTAGTACGGCAAGCGCGTGCGGCAAATCCGGCAACGACGCCGGATTCTTTTTGATCGTGTCGGTCAGGCCCGCTTCAGCAGCGGTGCCAGGTATTTCCCGGTAAAGCTGGCCTTGCTGCTGGCCACCGTCTCCGGCGTGCCCTTCGCAATGACCTGCCCACCGCCCGCACCGCCCTCCGGACCCATGTCCAGCAGCCAGTCCGCCGTCTTGATGACGTCCAGGTTGTGCTCGATGATCACGACGGTGTTGCCCTGGTCGCGCAGCTTGTGGATGACCTTGAGCAGCAGCTCGATATCGTGGAAGTGCAGGCCCGTGGTCGGCTCGTCCAGGATGTAGAGCGTGCGCCCCGTGTCGCGCTTCGACAGTTCCAGCGACAGCTTGACGCGCTGCGCTTCGCCGCCGGACAACGTCGTGGCCGACTGCCCCAGGCGGATATAGCCCAGGCCCACGTCCAGCAGCGTCTGCAGCTTGCGGCGCACCACCGGCACCGCGCTGAAGAACTCGTGCGCCTGCTCGACGGTCAGGTCCAGCACCTCGGAGATGCTCTTGCCCTTGTATTGCACCTCCAGGGTCTCGCGGTTGTAGCGCTGGCCGTGGCAGACATCGCACGGCACATAGACATCCGGCAGGAAGTGCATCTCCACCTTGATCACGCCATCGCCCTGGCAGGATTCGCATCGGCCGCCCTTGACGTTGAACGAGAAACGGCCCGGATCGTAGCCGCGCTCCTTGGCCGACGGCACGCCGGCAAACAGTTCGCGAATCGGTGTGAACAGCCCCGTGTAGGTGGCGGGATTCGATCGCGGCGTGCGGCCGATCGGGCTCTGGTCGACGTTGATGACCTTGTCGAAGTGCTCGAGGCCTTCGATGCGGTCGTGCGCGGCCGGTTCCGCCGTGGAGCCGTACAGGTGTCGCGCCACGGCGTGATAGAGCGTGTCGTTGATCAGCGTCGACTTGCCCGACCCGGACACGCCCGTGATGCAGGTCAGCAGGCCCACCGGAATGTCTGCCGTGACGTTGCGCAGGTTGTTGCCGGTTGCGTTGACGATGCGCAGCAGGCGCTCCTCGTCAGGCTCGGCGCGCGTCTTCGGCACCTCGATGCGCCGCTTGCCGGACAGGTACTGGCCCGTCAGCGATGCCACGGCGTCCTCGATCTGGTCAGGCGTGCCTTCGGCCACGATCATGCCGCCATGCACACCCGCGCCGGGGCCGATGTCGACCACGTAGTCACACGCCCGGATCATGTCTTCGTCGTGCTCCACCACCAGCACCGAGTTGCCGATGTCGCGCAGGTGCTTGAGCGTGCCGATCAGCCGGTCGTTGTCGCGCTGGTGCAGGCCGATCGACGGCTCGTCCAGCACGTACATCACGCCGGTCAGGCCGGAGCCGATCTGGGACGCCAGCCGGATCCGCTGCGCCTCGCCGCCCGAGAGCGTATCGGCGCTGCGCTCCAGCGACAGGTAGTCCAGCCCGACGTTGTTCAGGAAGTTCAGCCGCGCGGTGATTTCCTTGACGATCTTGTCGGCGATCTCGCGCTTGGCGCCGTGCAGGTTCAGCGTCAGGAAGTAGGTCAGTGCGTCGCGCAGCGGCCAGCCATTGATCTCGTAGATCGCACGCGCCTGGTCGTCCTCGCCCACCTTGACGTGGCGCGCTTCCGTGCGCAGCCGCGTGCCATGGCAGACCGGGCAGGGCTGGTTGTTCTGGTACTTGGCCAGTTCCTCGCGCACGGCCACCGAATCGGTTTCACGGTAGCGGCGCTCCAGGTTGGGGATGATCCCTTCGAAGGCGTGCGCGCGCACCGTGGTGCGGCCTTTTTCGTTGATATAGGTGAACGGAATCTCTTCCTCGCCGGACCCGTGCAGCACTACCTGCTGAACGTTGGGCGGCAGATCCTCGAACGACGTTTCCGTGTCGAAGTCGTAGAACGCCGCCAGACTTTGCAGCATCTGGAAGTAGAACTGGTTGCGGCGATCCCACCCCTTGATGGCGCCGGAAGCCAGCGAGAGATTCGGGAAGGCCACCACGCGCTTCGGATCGAAGAACGTGATCTGGCCCAGGCCGTCGCAACTCGGGCAGGCGCCCATCGGGTTGTTGAACGAAAACAGCCGCGGCTCCAGCTCCTGCAGCGAGTATGAGCAGATCGGGCAGGCAAAGCGCGAGCTGAACACGTGCTCGCGGCCGGTATCCATTTCCAGCGCGATGGCGCGGCCGTCAGCCAGGCGCAGCGCGGTTTCGAACGATTCCGCCAGGCGCTGCTTGATGTCCGCCCGCACCTTGACGCGATCCACCACCACCTCGATGGTGTGCTTCTCGGTCTTCTTCAGCTTGGGCAGGGCGTCGACCTCATAGACCTTGGCCTCCGCCTCGTGAGCCGTACCACCACCCGAGCGGATGCGGAAGCGCACGAAACCCTGCGCCTGCATCGAATCGAACAGGTCCGAATGCTCGCCCTTGCGGTCGGACACCACTGGCGCCAGGATCATCAGCTTGGTGTCCTCGGGCATCGCCAGCGCCGCATCCACCATCTGGGCCACGCTCTGGGCCTGCAGGGCGAGGTTGTGGTCGGGGCAGTGGGGCGTGCCGGCGCGGGCAAACAGCAGGCGCAGGTAGTCGTGGATTTCGGTCACCGTGCCCACGGTGGAGCGCGGGTTGTGGCTGGTGGCCTTCTGCTCGATGGAAATGGCGGGAGACAGGCCCTCGATCAGGTCCACGTCGGGCTTTTCCATCAGTTGCAGGAACTGCCGGGCGTAGGCGGAGAGGGACTCCACATAGCGGCGCTGGCCCTCCGCGTAGAGGGTATCGAACGCCAGCGACGACTTGCCGGAACCGGACAGGCCCGTGATGACGATGAGCTTGTTGCGCGGCAGGTCGAGATTGATGTTCTTCAGGTTGTGGGTTCGTGCCCCACGGATCTTGATTTCTTCCATATACCGATAGTTCGCCCAGCCAGGCCGCCAATGCCGCCGGATGGCAGACAGGTCGGTCTCACGGAAATGTCAAAGTGCCTAAAGCAACGCCTGCGGCGCCCAGAAAACGGGCGCAAGCCCTGCCGCCCCACGCACTTTGGGGGTGGCCGACTGCGGCCACGTGACCCGGGAAGCGCGGGGAGCAAACCTGCTAATATACCGAACTTCGGTTTCCGGGGTTGCCCGGCGCAAGGCGGGTAGAAGACAACGTCCCCGCGGGTCCCGTGAGCGTTGCATCGGCGCCCGTCAGTGCACCGTCAGTGCCCCGCGCGGCATGCCGCCCGCAGGCAACTTCCCGGTGCCAGGACGATCGAAGCTCCCGTCGCCCACGCCATCCCGGCCTGGCGGCACCTTGTTTGCCCCAGGGCCGACCGCGCCAGAATTCCATTCACGACCGCAATGCCGTCGATCCCTTCTTCCCCACAGCCCGCGACCATCGCCGACGAGCCCGCCAAGACGGAAGCCGTGCGCGACCGTATGACCAAAAGCGAGTTGCGTGCCAGTCTCTCGCTGGCCAGTATCTTTGCCCTGCGCATGCTGGGCCTGTTCCTGATCCTGCCGGTATTCGCCGAATACGCGCGCGGCCTGCCCGACGGGCACGATGCCCAGCGCATCGGCATCGCCATGGGCATCTACGGGCTGATGCAGGCGTTCCTGCACATCCCGCTGGGCTGGCTCTCCGACCGCATCGGGCGCAAGCCGGTCATGGTGGGCGGGCTGCTGCTGTTCGTGGCGGGCGCGTTGATCGCCGCCTTCTCCGACACGCTGACCGGCATCACCGTCGGCCGCGCGCTACAGGGCATGGGCGCCATTTCGGCGGCCATCACGGCGTGCATTGCCGACCTGACGCGCGAACGGCATCGCACCAAGGCCATGGCGATGGTGGGCGGCAGCATCGGGCTGACCTTTGCCCTGTCGCTCGTGATCGCGTCGCCGCTGCTGCACAGCATTGGCATGCCGGGCATCTTTGGCCTGATGGCCGTGCTGGGCGTGCTCGCCATCGGCGTGACACTGTTCCTGGTGCCCGCGCCGCCGCCGCCGCATCCCGTGCAGATGCCGTTCCGCAAGGTGTTGTTCAACGCCGACCTGGCCCGCCTGAATGTCGGCGTGCTGGCGCTGCATGCCAGCCAGGTCGCCATGTTCATGGTGGTGCCCGCCATGCTGAAGGACGCCGGCATGCCGCTGGACCAGCACTGGAAGGTCTACCTGCCGGTGGTGTTGGTGTCGTTCGTTCTCATGCTGGGGCCGATGATGGCTGCCGAGCGCTACGGCCGCGTGCGCCCGGTGCTGCTGGCGTCCGTGGCGCTGATGACCGCGGTCCAGCTGCTGTTTGCCGTCGTCCACGGCCTCTGGCCGATTGTCGGCGTGCTGCTGCTGTTTTTCGTGGCGTTCAACGTACTGGAGGCCATGCAGCCCTCGCTGGTATCGCGCTACGCGGCATCCGGCCGGGGCGCCGCGCTGGGGATCTACAACACCACGCAGGCCATGGGGCTGTTCCTGGGCGGCGTGGTGGGCGGCTGGCTGCTCAAGCACGAAGGCCGGAGCGCCGTGTTCGTCGGCTGCGCGGCCGTGTTGATGGTCTGGCTTATAATCGCGTGGAGCATGAAGGCGCCGCCGGCCCGTGCGGGCATGGGCAACAACGGTGGCGCGCCGGCAGTGGCGGGTTAGACACAGTTTGTGTCGTATCCGTAACAGCCCGAAACGCTTTTTCGTCTTATCGGGGTTAGCATGAGCACGCGCCCGACCGGGGGTCCGGAGGGCGCGTGACGTCGTTTACGTGAAGTGTCGCTTACCTGAAGCGTGGCGCCGATCGGTGATCGCCAGCAGGTGACGCCAACAGGCAAAGCGGTGAAGCGGTGAAACAGGTGACGCGCTGAAGTGGATTGCGCATCCCTGCCAGGCATCCTTGACGAACAACCCACAGCAAATTCAGTATTGCCGCGCAACTGCCGCCGGACGGGGCGCGGTCCTTGGAGAACATTTACATGGCATCGGTCAACAAAGTCATTCTCGTCGGTAACCTGGGCGCCGACCCGGAAACCCGCTACATGCCCAGCGGCGATGCCGTGACCAACATCCGGCTGGCGACGACTGACCGCTACAAGGACAAGCAGTCCGGCGAGTTCAAGGAAGCGACCGAATGGCACCGCATTGCCTTCTTCGGCAAGCTGGCAGAGATCGCCGGCCAGTATCTGAAGAAGGGCTCGTCGGTCTACATCGAGGGCCGCATCCGCACGCGCAAGTGGCAGGACCAGTCGGGCCAGGAAAAGTACAGCACCGAAATCGTTGCGGACCAGATGCAGATGCTGGGTGGCCGTGGCGCGGGTGGCGGTGGTGAAGAAGGCAGCTTCGGCGGTGGTGGCGGTGGCTACAGCCGTGAGGCGCAGGGTGGTGCCGGTGGTGGCGGCTACGGCGGTGGTGCAAGCCGTGGCCAGGGCGGTGGCGCCCAGCAAGCCGGCGGTCAGCAGGGCGGCCAGCGCCGCCAGCCGCAAGCCCCGTCGAACGGGTTTGAGGATATGGATGACGATATCCCGTTCTGACCTCGCGTAAGCAGAATCTGTAAAGAAGAACCCCGCCTTTGCGCGGGGTTTTTTCTTTTACCTCAGTACCTTATGTGGCGCAGCAGGGCAGCCGGCCAGCATGGCAGCCTGACCGCAGCGAGAACGCGTGTCAGTTGGAGCGGCCGTGCCGAAGCACCCTGCCCGCGTGCACCTCCATGGTCTCTCCGTCCCGGCAGGCGAGCTTTCCGTTGATGAATACTGCCTTGATGCCAGTGCTCACCGCGGTCGGATTTTCGAAGGTGGCCGCATCGCCCACGGATTGCTCATCGAAAACAGCGATATCGGCGTAGTGGTTCTCGGCGAGGATCCCCTTTTCCGTGATACCGAAACGGCTGGCACTCAGCCCGGTCATCTTGTGAACAGCTGTCTCGAGGGAAAACAGGCGACGCTCGCGCACATAGTGGCCCAGGACCCGTGGGAAAGTGCCCCACAGGCGCGGATGCGGACTCACGTCGTGTGCCAGGCCGTCGGAGCCCACCATTGTTGCCGGATACTGAAGAATGCGACCGACATCGTCTTCGCTCATGGCGAAGTAGATCGCGCCAGCCGGCTGCAAGGTCTCCGCCAGCACCTCAGGTGGCACCCCGCGTTCCCTTGCCAGCGAAAACAACGAGCGACCGGCGGCGCTGGGATCGGCCTGCGACCAGGTCACCCGTACATCATCGGACTGTGCGATTCGGCCCGGTAACAGCATCGTCGAGGAAGCGTTGTAGGGATAGCAGTCGAGACAGACAGACTGACTCCTCGATGCGGCGTCAATCATGGACAGGGTTTCCACGGAGCGTCCATGATTCGCCTTGCCGACCAGCTTGTGGTGTGACAGCACGGCTTCGATACCGAGTGCGCGTCCAATCAGCAACGCCTCGCTCAATGCGTCGGCGATGGCATCGCCTTCATCCCGGATGTGCATGGTGATGATTCCCCGGGCGGCCGTAAGCGGTGCGCCAACCGCGATGACTTCGTCGGTATTCGCGGCGGTGGCGGGCGGGTAGTAGAGCCCCGTGGACATGCCGATGGCTCCCGCGTCCAAGGCCATCGCGAGGTCGCTCGCCATGAGTCGCTGCTCCCTCATCGTCGCGACACGATCCAGTCGCTCCATGCGGCTGACACGCAAGGTGGAGTGCCCGACCAGGCAGGCGGCATTGACCGCCGGCCCGGACTCCTCAAGCTCGTTCAGATAGTCGCCAAATCTCCCGTAACGCCAGGGGCCTGCACCCAGCAGATCGAGCGGTGCTGGCGGGGTTTCCAGCGAATGGAGCGGCGCCAGACTGATACCGCAATTTCCGGTGATGACAGTTGTCACCCCTTGCGATAGCTTCGGATGCGCACCCTCGGGGGCCTCCAGCAAGAGCCGGTCATCATGCGTATGGACATCGATGAAACCGGGAGCAACGATACAGCCGGTTGCATCGAAGCGCCTGGTAGCCGGGACACGCGACAAGTCTCCTAGCCGAACGATGCGGTCCGCGGCAATGCCAACGTCCAGGCGTTGGCGGGGAGCCCCGGTGCCATCGATGACGGTGCCGCCTTCGAGAATCAGATCCAGCGTCGTATTCATGCGCTCGCCTCTGTCATTCATTGCTGTGCGAAGAACTCGGAGATCTGCCCCAGATCTTTGGTCCGGGTCAGCGCGAGCATCAACAGGATCCGGGCCTTCTGCGCCGTGAGGCTGCCGGTGGCCATGCTTCCCGACACCTTCGGCGTGACGATGCCGCTCACCACGCGTGAGCTTCGAACGACCGAAACCCCCTTGCTGCCGAACTCGCGGATCAGCGCCTCATGGTCCGGACTGGCATTGCCGTTGCCCGTGAATCCGATGACCACGCCCTGTGCGCCCTCCTTTACGGCATCGCGCACTAGCTGCATTTCCTGCCCCTGATAGCGATACACCAGCTCGACATGCGGCAGCTTCGTGACCGCCGACACATCGAAGTACAGTTCACCCCTGGCCCGCGCGGGCTCGAAGTAGAAGAGCACGCGCTCTCCGGCGATGGCACCGAGGTAGCCCTGTTCCAGTGCACCCATGGTGTCAACGTTGAGGGTGTTCATCTTGGTCACATACCGGGCCGCGCTGATACGGTCGTTCATCACCACCATCACGCCTCGGTCGCGCGAGCCGGGATCTGCAGCCACCATGACGGCATCGAGAAGATTGACGGGCCCGTCGGCGCTGAGCGATGTCGCCGGACGCATCGATCCGGTGATGACGATCGGCTTGCTCGAGCGGGTGGCCAGGCTCAGGAAGTAAGCCGTTTCCTCCATCGTGTCGGTGCCATGCGTGATGACGACACCGGCGACATCCGGCTCCGCCAGCACTGCGTTGACCCGCTTGGCGAGATTGAGGATGTTCTCGCTGGTAATGACGTTGCTGCCGACGTTGACGATCTGCTCGGCGCGAACATTCGCGTAGTTGTGAATCTGGGGAACCGCCTTCAACAGCGAATCGACGCCGGCCAACTGGCCAGTGTAGTTGGCCATGTCGGTTGGCGAGGGGGTGGCACTGACAATCGTGCCGCCGGTGGCAAGGATGACGACACCAGGCTTGCGGGCGTTGCCGGGCTGATCCGGCTGGCCTTTGACCTGTTGAGCTGCGGCAGGGAGTACGAACAGGTTCGCCAACGCAAACCACGTCAGGAACGCGCGAATGGAAGTCTTCATGATGTCGGGGGGATGGATGAAATTCGAGTCGTCAGCCAACTTGTGCGCCGGAGCGCTTCACGACACCGGCCCAGAGCGGTGTCTCGCGCGCCACGCGCTCGGTGAGCCGCGCAGGAGGACCCGTTAGCGTCTCGAAGCCGATGGCGGCATACCGTTCGCGGACAGCGGGCCTGGCCAGAATGGCGTTGATGACGCTGTTCAGCTGCGCGATGATGTCCGGCGACGTTCGCGCCGGTGCAACGATTCCGCCCCACGCCACGATGTCGTAGCCTTGGACACCCGATTCGGCGAGCGTGGGAATGTCGGGGAACAGCGCGCTGCGCTGCGCACCCGTCACGGCCAGCGCCTTGAGTCGTCCCGCCTTGATATGCGGTGAAATCGAGCTCAGGTTGTCAAACATCAGATCCACCTGGCCACCCAGCAGATCCTGGATGGCTTGTGGACTGCCGCGATACGGGACATGGGTGATCGACGTCCCCGTCATGCTCTTGAACAGTTCCCCGCTCAGATGCCCCGTCGTGCCATTGCCAGCCGACCCCATGGTCAGCGCGCCAGGCTTGGCCTTGGCCCGGGCGATCAGTGCCTGGACACTGTCGACACCGAGGTCCTTGCGCACCACCAATGCGTTTTGCACATAGCCGAGCAAGGCCACCGGTGCGAGCTGCTTGTCGGGGTCGTAGGGAAGTTTCCTGAACAGCGCCTTGTTGATGGCGAGGGTGCCAACGTTGCCGTAGCCGAGCGTGTAGCCGTCGGGCGCTGCATGGACCAGGTCGACCATGCCCACGTTGCCCGCGCCGCCGGGCTTGTTATCCACGATAAAGGACTGACCCAGCGAGAGTGAAAGTTCCTCGGTAAGTATCCGACATATGGCATCGGGCGAGCCGCCAGCGGCGGATGGCACAACGAGTCTGACTGGTCGGCCAGGCCAGCCGGCGGCGCGGGCCAGGCCTGGAAGGACCAGGGATGTGGCGGCGATTCCCAGCGTCATCATCTCGCGCCGGGTGAAGCGTCTTGTGGTCATTGGCTCCTCTCTTCTCCTTGGATAACCGTGGGTGTGTCGATCAGATCCTAGAATTGCAGTCGGTGTTGGACAAACCATGTTTACTGGGGATAGCATGAGATTTCCTCATGGATGCGCTGCTGACATCGCGATCCCGGTTGCCACCTGACAAGCCAGCATCACTCCAATGAACTTCCACGTGCGTGCCCCATCGACGATGTCCTTGCTATGCCTGGAAGCGAGCGCGCGCCTGCTTTCCTTTACGGCGGCAGCCAAGGAGCTCCGGCTCACACAGGGCGCGGTGAGCCGGCAAATTCAGACACTGGAAGATCGACTCGGCGTCAGGCTGTTCACTCGCCGACGCGACGCATTGGTATTGACCGACGCCGGCCGCTACTACCTGGGCGAGATCGCCCCGCTGCTGCAAAGGCTCGAGCGAGCCACGGCCAACGTGATGGCCCTCAAGGGACGAGGGGGGACCCTTTCGCTGTCGGTCGGCGCATCGGTCGGCACATACTGGCTGATTCCACGCCTGCCCGGCTTCACGAGAGACCATGGTGAAATCACGCTGAATCTCGGCACGCGTGTAGGCCCGGTGGATTTCCGCACCACGGCCGTGGATGCGTCGCTGGAGTTCGGCGATGGCCAGCGCGAGGGGCTGCACAATGAATTCGTGCTGCCATTGATTCTCTCGCCCTACGCGGCGCCTGAATGGATTGGCAAGCACGGAAAGACGATCGACGCACGTACGCCTCGATCATCGCTGATTCACCACCAGACCTTGCCTGATGCGTGGGATGAGTGGTTCGCGCTCGAAGGCATCGATGGCGAAGCCGGTCGGGAAGGCCCCCGATACGAGATCATGTCGATGGCGCTGAACGCTTCGGTCGCCGGCATGGGCGTTGCATTGCTGCCGCCCTACATGGCGGACGACATGGTTGCACTGGGGCGATTGAAACGCCTTTCTCGTCGAAGGTGGCGCTACGCAAAGGGCTACTACCTCGTATATCCAGACGAGTCCGCACAGTTGCAATCGCTGCAGGTCTTCAGGCAGTGGCTGAAGGACCAGGCAACGGAGAGTACATAGTTGCACCGCATGAAGAACCCCGCCTTTGCGCGGGGTTTTTTCATTTAAGTTCGACGACCTTTAAAACTAAGCTGGCGCGCCGAATCGCCATGACAGCCGCTGCGCGGCCTGGCGGACCACCGTGGCGGTATCGCTGCCGGTGTCGCTGTCGAAGCTGCCGCTGCTGCCCATCACCGCAATCACGACGGCGAGTGCGCCCGTGTGGTCGAAGACCGGTGCGGCCAGCGTATCGATGCCGGGCACGGGCCGGCTCACGGCGTTGTCGATGCCGGCCTCGCGCACGCCTCGCAACCGCTCCGCATAGTGCGCCTGCAGCGTGCCGTCCGCGGACAGCACCGTGTCAGGCGCCACGCCCGCCATGCGGATGGCATCCTGCGCCAGCGCGCCGGCCAGGACGTCGGCCGACAGATGCGCTGCCACGGTTCGGCCGATTGCCGTGTTCACCATCGACAGCACGGTGCCCACACGCAGGCTGACGTGCTGCGGACGCGCCGATTCCTCCAGGCGGATCACGGTGGGCCCGAGCGGGCCATGCACCGCCATCGCCACGGACAACCCGGTGGCATGCGCCAATGCGATGACCTCGGGTTCCGCCTCGCGGGTGGGGGAGAGCCGCTGCAGCGCGATGAGTCCCAGTTCCAGGCCCAGCGGCCCCGCCAGGAAGTCCCCGGACGCATCGCGCGACAGCAAGCCGATCTTCTGCAGGCTCACCAGGTGCGGGAACGCCTTGGCTGGCACCATGCCCGCGGCGCGCGCCAGCTCTCCCAGGGGTAACGGGCGGCCCGCCGCGACCAGCGCGGCGAGCAACTGCCCAGTGTTGTCGAGCGACTGGATGCCGCGCTGGGGTTTGCCGCTGTCGGCCAGCGTGTTGTCCGCGATGTCGCTCATGTCAGTGATGTCGGTGATGGCCGTCATGCGTGGGTGTCCGCGTGCGCAAAGACATCGGCGATGTCGTCCAGCGCGGCGCGCAGGGCTCGGGCGACTGGTCCCGCCCAGTCCACATCGATCGCACCCGTCGATCCGATCGCCGTCAGGATCAGCCGCAACGCGCCCGCATCGTCGAGTAACGGCATTGCCAGGCTGCTGACCGCTGGGCTCGGCGAATCGATGCTGCGTTCCATGCCACGCTCGCGGATGGCGGCAAGGGCCTCCTGGAACGCCGGCAGGCCGGGGACATTCGTCGTGGCCTGCTGGCGCGTCCAGATCGACTGCCAGTGCGCCGCCGGCTGGAAGGCGCAGTAGGTCCGCCCGGTAGCCGTCGCTGCCAGCGCCATCACCGTGCCCACGTGCAGGTTCACGTGCAAGGGGCTGCCGGCGTGCGCGAAATGGACGATGGTCGGGCCCTGCGGCGTGGGCAGGCTGATCGCCACGCTGTGCCCGATCTCGGCCGCCAGTGCCTGCGTGCGCGGAACGGCGGCGCGATAGGCCGGATCATGATCGAGGTGCAGCATGCCGAGCCGCAGCGCGAGCGGGCCGGGCTCGTAGTGGCCATCGATATGGTCGCGCTTGATCAGGCCAAGCCGGGTCAGGCTCACCAGGTAGGTATGGGCCTGGGCCGGGGCGATCTGCGCGGCGGCGGCCAGGTCCGCCAGCGCCATCGGACGGCGTGCGTCGGCCAGCGCACGCAGCACACGGCCGCCGACCTCCACGCTCTGGATGCCGCGCTGTGTCTTGTCGCCGGTCTCGGAAGACCCCGTGCCCGCGTTTCTTGCCATGCGTGTGTGCCTTGCCCGACCAGGCGTTGAAAGCCCAGATATTAAAGGAAGCGACGCCGCGTGCCCCCGGCCCTCCTGACTTGCGGCGCTGGGGTTTTCCCGGAGTCCGCCACGGTGGAAAGCGTCTTCGCGGAATATTAGTCATTGGCAACTGTATTTGTCATTGACTAATAACGACTGACTTCCTAAGATTCCCTTACCCCGACATCCGGTGCAGTCCAGAAAAACGAACGGGGCGAGACAACGCCACAAAAGCCAGCTGCTGTCCGTGACCACTGAGTCTCGACCGCAAACCATGCAGGCCGTGCCAGCCGTCCCGCCTCGACCCCATCCAACGATTCGAACATCTCATACGAGGCAGACATGGCAAAAGCCTTCGCGTCCCAGGCCGATCTGGAAGCCAAGCAGATCACGTTCACCCAGCTTTCCGAAAACGCCTACGCCTACACGGCCGAGGGCGATCCCAATTCCGGCGTGATCATCGGCGACGACGGCGTGATGATCGTCGACACCACCGCCACGCCTGCCATGGCGCAGGACCTGATCGCCAGGATCCGCGCGGTGACCGACAAGCCCATCAAGTATGTCGTGCTGTCTCACTACCACGCGGTGCGCGTGCTGGGCGCGTCGGCTTATTTTGCCGAGGGTGCGCAGCAGGTGATCGCCAGCCGCGGCACCTACGAGATGATCGTGGAGCGTGGCGAGGCCGACATGAAGTCCGAGATCGAACGCTTTCCGCGCCTGTTCGCCGGCGTGGAGACCGTGCCGGGGCTGACATGGCCGACGCTGGTGTTCGACAAGGAGATCACGCTGTTCATGGGCAAGCTGGAGGTCCGCATCGCGCATCTGGGCGCCGGCCACACCAAGGGCGACACCGTGGTCTGGCTGCCGCAGCAGAAGGTGTTGTTCTCCGGCGATCTGGTCGAGTACGACGCTGCCTGCTATTGCGGCGACGCGCAGCTCGAACAATGGCCGGCCACGCTCGACGCGCTGGCGGCGCTGCAGCCCGAAAAGCTGGTCCCCGGCCGAGGCCCGGCGCTGACCACGCCCGAGGACGTATCGCGGGGCCTGGCCTACACCAAGGATTTCGTCTCCACGCTGTTCCAGGCCGGCAAGGATGCCGTGGCCGACCGGATGGACCTGAAGGCCGCGATGGCGCACGCGCGCAAGTCGATGGATCCGAAATTTGGCCAGGTGTTCATCTACGAACACTGCCTGCCGTTCGATGTCTCGCGCGCCTTCGACGAGGCCGCCGGCATCACGCATCCGCGCATCTGGACGGCCCAGCGCGACCAGGAGATGTGGGCGGCGCTGCAGGACTGACGCCGACCCGACACCCAGCACAGAACTTGCCGCCAAGGCAGTGGACGGAGACAACCGCATCATGAGCAGTACCGCAGTCGATATCGATTATCAGCGCCAGACGTATGACTACGTGCCGTGCGCCGAACAGCGCCCCGGGCAGGCCGCCGGGGCCGCGCATCCCGTGATCGTCGTGGGTGCCGGCCCGGTCGGGCTGGCCACGGCCATCGACCTGGCCCGGAATGGCGTGCCCGTGGTGCTCGTCGATGACGACTGCACGCTGTCCACCGGGTCGCGCGCCATCTGCTTCGCCAAGCGCACGCTCGACATCTTCGACCGCCTGGGCTGTGGCGACCGCATGGTGGACAAGGGCGTGCGCTGGCACCTCGGCAAGGTCTTTCTGCGCGACCGGCAGGTCTATGCGTTCGACCTGCTGCCGGAAGATGGCCACCATCGCCCGGCGTTCATCAACCTGCAGCAGTACTACGTGGAGGGCTACCTGCTGGATCGGGCCCGCACGCTGCCGAATATCGAGATTCGCTGGAAGAGCCGGGTGGCCGGCATCGAGATGCGGGATGACCACGTGGCGCTGACCGTGGAAACGCCTGATGGCAGCTACACGCTGTGCGGCCGATATGTGGTGGCCGCCGATGGCTCGCGCAGTCCGCTGCGCAAGATGATGGGGCTGGAGACCCACGGTCATACATTCCGCGACCGCTTCCTGATCGCCGACGTGAAGATGGAAGCGCCGTTCCCGGCCGAGCGCTGGTTCTGGTTCGATCCGCCGTTTCATCCGAACCAGTCGGTGCTGCTGCATCGCCAGCCGGACAACGTGTGGCGCATCGACTTCCAGCTGGGCTGGGATGCCGACCCGGTGCTGGAGAAAACGCCCGAGCGCGTGATTCCCCGCGTGCAGGCGCTGCTGGGCCCCGACGCGAAATTCGAACTGGAATGGGTCAGCGTCTACACGTTCGCGTGCACGCGCATGGACAGCTTCCGTCATGGCCGCGTGCTGTTCGCCGGCGACGCCGCACACGGGGTCTCGCCCTTCGGCGCACGCGGCGCCAACAGCGGCGTGCAGGATGCCGAGAACCTGGCGTGGAAGCTGGCCTACGTGCTGCAAGACAAGGCGCCGGACAGCCTGCTCGACACCTATGCCAGCGAGCGCGAATACGCCGCCGACGAGAACATCCGCAACTCCACGCGATCGACTGACTTCATCACACCCAAGAGCGCGGTCAGCAAGATCTTCCGCGACGCCGTGCTGACGCTGGCACGCGATCACGCGTTCGCGCGCCAGCTGGTCAACAGCGGCCGGCTGTCGGTGCCGGCGGTACTGCACGGATCGACGCTGAACACGGCGGACACCGACGGCTTTGCCGGGGCGATGGTGCCCGGTGCCGCATGCGTCGATGCGCCGGTCGCCGGGCCGCAGGGCCAGCAATGGCTGTTGCCTCAACTTGGCGATGCGTTTGTCGCGCTGATCTTTGGCGCGCCTGCGGGGCTCGACATGGCGTGCCGTGAAGCGCTGATGCGGCTGCAACAGGACGCCGTGCCGCTGCGGCTGGTGTTCGTCACCGATGCCGGCATGGCCGCGTCGGCCGAAGCGTGGCCCGGTGCGATGGTGGTTCGCGATGCCGAGGGACTGGCGGCAAAGCGCTATGACGCACGCCCCGGCACCTGCTATCTGGTGCGTCCCGACCAACACGTATGCGCCCGCTGGCGTGCCGTGGATGCCGCGCGCATTGCCGAAGCGCTCGCGCAGGCCACCGGTCGCGCGTCGGCGCAACCATCCACCGCACGGGCGCCCGCGACGCGAGCGCCCGTGCTCGCCTGATCCATCGGGTACGACGCAAGAGAAGGAGACAAGCCGATGGCCCTCAACACCACCCCCAACCTGGCTCGCCCCGACGATTTCTACGAGGCGCTGATCGACATGCACCGTGATCTCGACGATGCCGAAAGCCAGGCCGTCAATGCGCGCCTGATCCTGCTGCTGGCCAACCACATCGGCGACCACGAGACGCTGGTGCAGGCGATGGTACTGGCGCGGGACGCCGCAACGGTGCCCGCTGCAGCACCGTTGCCAACGCCGGCCTAGCCGCTGGCCAATCCGGCGCGTGATGGCGTCGTGATCGCTGCATGATGGAAGGCGCGATCCGCTGACGCGATCCGCCGCTGCCGGACTTCCGCCGGCAAGTGCCGCCGGCACCTACCGCTTCATCCGCTTTATCCGCTTCATTCCCTGACAGGGACGCGACAGACGTCCCGGGGCCGCGTTTTGCCCGCGCGCCCCGCATTACCGGAGACAACGCATGAATACCCCGAGCCTGGGCGCCGCCGCGCCCGTGGGCAATGCCCCCTTCTTGCCCGAAACCCGCGCGCTGGCCTCGCACGAGGAGGACGCGCTGTATCGCAAGGTCTGGCTGCGCATCATCCCGTTCCTGTTCATCTGCTACGTGGTGTCGTTCCTGGATCGCATCAACATCGGCTTTGCCCAGCTGCAGATGAAGCAGGACCTCGGCTTCAGCGACGCGATGTACGGCCTCGGCGCCGCAGTGTTCTACGTTGGCTACGTGCTGTGCGAGGTGCCGAGCAACATGCTGCTGGCGCGCTTTGGCGCGCGCCGCACGTTCACACGGATCATGCTGCTGTGGGGCGCGGCATCGGTCGGGATGATGATGGTGTCGCAGCCCTCGCACTTCTACGCGCTGCGCTTTCTGCTCGGGGTGTTCGAGGCGGGCTTCTTCCCGGGCATCGTCCTGTACCTGACCTACTGGTTCCCGGCGCGGCGCCGTGCTTCGGTGATGGCCATCTTCTTTGCCGGCGTGGCGGTGGCGGGTGTGCTGGGCGGACTGGTGTCGGGCTGGATCATGCGCGACATGGCCGGCGTCATGGGCCTGCATGGCTGGCAATGGATGTTCGCGATCGAAGGCGCGCCAGCGGTGCTGCTGGGCCTGGTCGCCGCGACGTGCCTGGTCGACGGGCCCCGCCAGGCGCGCTGGCTGTCGAAGGACGAGCAGGACTTCCTCGTGGCGCAGCACGCGGCCGAAGCGAAGGGCGGTGGCGCCCACGCGCATTCCGTCGCCGCGCTGGCGCAGGCGCTGCGCAATCCGCGCGTCTATCTGTTCGCCTTCATCTACTTTGCGCTGACCTGTGGATCGCTGACGCTGTCGTTCTGGATGCCGTTGATGATCCGCGACTTCGGCATCCGCGACGTCATGGCGATCAGCCTCTACTCGGTGATCCCCAACGCCATCGGCGCCGTGGGACTGATCTGGATTGCACGCCGGTCCGACCGGCGCGGCGAACGGCACGGCCATTTCCTGTTCTGCACGGCTGGCGGCGCGCTGGCGCTGGCGGCGCTGACCCTGCATGTGCCGAGCCTGGGCATCTCGCTGGCGATCCTCTCGGTGGCCGCCGTGCTGATCTTTGCCGCGCTGCCGATCTTCTGGGCGCTGCCGCCGAGCCATCTGCCCGCGCAGACGGCCGCCACCGGCATCGCGTTCATCTCGAGCATCGGCATCACCAGCGGCATCGTCAGCCCGTGGGTGATCGGCCAGATCAAGACGCACACGGGCAGCATGGACAACGCGCTCTATCTGCTGGCGGGCCTGCTGCTGGCCAGCGGCGTGGCGATGTGGAAGGGCGTGCCGCGTCAAACTACGGCCGGATAAGCCCCCCGCACGGCCGGGACGGCGCTACCATGGCGGCATCCTTATACCGAGGAAAGGAGTCCGTCATGTCGAGCCGTCGCCTTGCCGCAGTGAAATGCCGTGCCGCCGTACTCCTTGCGCTGGGCGCCAGTGCGCCCGGCTTCGCCCAGACGCCGCCGTCTGGTGAAGCAGCGATCGACAGCGCGATCAGCGATGCGGTCAAGGAAGGCAGTTCGCCGTATCGCCCGACGCCGCGCCCGTCGGGGCCGCCCCAGGATCCCCAGCTGGAAGAGTGCAAGCAACTGCTCGCGCAGATCAACGAAACCCCGAAGCGCAGTTACCGGCCGTCAGACGCCCCGGTGGAAAACAGCCAGGGCAACGACGTGCTGGCGGTGGAGCGCGATCGCACGCGCCGCCAGTTGCAGCGCACGTTCAACGAGAAGTGCGGGCGCTAGCCACCCTCCGCACGTTCCCCGCCAGTCATTCGTCCGGGCACTCCTGACAGGAGCACCCGGACCCCCTCTCGCGGTACAAAAGCTTCTTGCACCGCAACATCCCCTTCATAACCGCGGGCGCCCCAATACCGGGCGCTGCCGCCCCATTTCCGTGAGAAATACATTTGTTTCATGGTAATCCATGATGGAACAGTTGTTGCTCAATGCCTAGCATTGCAACACCTCACGCATTCGAGGTCGCCTTGTCGCCTCGCGTGCTCGCCAACCAGGAGTGTTTTCCATGAAGCAGCCGTCTCTCTTTGCCCGTTCCGCCCTGACATTCGCGGCGGCGGCCGTCGCCGTGCTGGCCGCTGCCCCGGCGCAGGCGGTCGATGTGGCCGCCAGCCCCACGCTCAGCAAGATCAAGTCGTCCGCAACGATATCGATCGGCCACCGAACCTCGTCGATTCCGTTCTCCTACTACGACGCGAACCAGAAAGTGATCGGCTTTTCGCAGGACATTTGCGACCGGGTGATTGACGCGGTAAAGAAGGAAACCGGCGCGGCCGGCTTGCAGGTGCGGATGGTGCCGGTCACGTCGCAGAACCGCATCTCGCTGGTGCAGAACGGCACGGTCGATCTGGAGTGCGGGGTGACGACCAACCTGAAGTCGCGCCAGCAACAAGTGGCGTTCTCGACCACGTTCTTCGTGGCCGGTACGCGCCTGCTGGTGAAGAAGGGTAGCCCGGTCCACGATTTTGGCGACCTCTCGGGCAAGACCGTGGTCACCAATGCCGGCACCACGTCGGAACGTATCCTGCGCAAGCTCAATGACGAGAAGCAGGCCAATATCACGATCCAGAGCGCCAAGGATTACGGCGAATCGTTCCTGATCCTGCAGTCGGGCCGCGTGGCGGCATTCATGATGGATGACGTGCTGCTGTCGGGCGCACGCACGCTGGCGCCGAACCCCAAGGACTGGGCCGTGGTCGGCACGCCGCAATCGTTCGAGGCCTACGCCTTCATGATGCGCAAGGACGATCCGGGCTTCAAGCAGGTGGTGGACGGCGCGATCAACGGGCTGATCAAGAGCGGCGAGATCAACACGCTCTACGCCAAGTGGTTCGCCAGGCCGGTGCCGCCGAAGAACATCAGCTTCGACCTGCCGCAGAGCGATCCGCTGAAGAAGGCCTACGCCAGCCCCAACGACGAAGCGTTCGAGTAGGAGAGCCTTCAGCCACGTCGCGCGGGCACGTAGGCGCCCGTGCGGTGGAGCTGGCCTTCCGTCTGTTCCAGTGCGCGGATGGCGCCCTTGCCCTTCTTCGCCAGCAACTGCTCCACGAGTGCCTCGACCATCGCAATGCCGGCGGTGATCGACGGGAAGAACGACGGGCTGTCGATGGCAAACAGCAGCGTGCAGTCGGCTTCCAGTGCGATCGGGGCAACGGTGCTGTCCGTCAGGGCGATCACCTTGCAGCCGGCCTCGCGCGCGGCGGTGGCCACGCGCAGGCTTTCCTGCGAGTAAGGCGCAAAGCCCGCCACCAGGACGGCGTCCTTGGCCGTCAGCGCGCGCAGCTCCATCTCCAGCGTGCCGGCGTCGCCGCGAATCAGATGCACCGAGCTGCGGAACAGCCGGTAGATGTAGTGGAAGGTGAACGCGATGGGAAAGCAGGAGCGGAAGCCGGCCACGTGGACCGTCGGCGCCGCGGCCAGCAGGTCGGCGGCACGCGGCAGCGTATCGGCATTGCTGGCCAGCAGCGCGTCCAGGTTGTGATGCTGGACCTCCATCATCTCCGCCAGCATGCGGCTGGAGCCGCTTTCCTTGACCACTTTCCTTGCCCGGCGCGCGTAGGGCTGGCTGCCGCCATCGCGCAAGGCCTCCACGAACAGCTCGCGCAACCCTTGCCATCCGTCGAACCCCAGCGACTGCGACAGCCGCACCAGCGTGGCCGGCTGCACGCCGGCATTGGCGGCAACCTTGCGCATGGAATGAATGGCGATGTCCTGCGGATGATCCAGCAGGTATCGCGCACCGCTCTGGAACTGCGCGCTCAGTGACGGGAAATCGGCCCGCAGCTGGGCGAGCAGAGTGTCGAGGGACTGCGGCGGGGTCTGGCTGTCAGTAGGCATCTGGCGGTTGAAAATCGCGTAATGCAACGATTGTTGCACAGGTCGTCGCCGGCGGAGCGGCGGCGCCGTCTCGTTACTTGGTATCAGGTGTTTCTTTTCGATCTATTTATGAAACACTTGTTGCGCGGCGGGCCGTCTTCTTCCTATACTCACACCTGTTTCGCGCCTCGCACAGGACAGGTTTCCCCCACCATGACGCACGTATTCCATCGCAATCCCAAGCAAACCATGCCGGTCGCCGTGGCTGGCCAGGGCATTGAACTGGTCGACAGCACCGGTCGCCACTATCTGGACGCCTCGGGCGGGGCAGCCGTGTCCTGCCTCGGTCACGGCCACCCGCGCGTCATCGCGGCGATCAAGGCGCAGCTGGACACCATCGCGTACGCGCATACCTCGTTCTTCACCACGGAAGTCTCTGAAACGCTGGCCCGGACGCTGGCCGAAGCGGCTCCGGGCGACCTGGACCACGTGTACTTTGTCTCGGGCGGCTCCGAGGCCGTGGAGGCGGCGCTGAAGCTGGCCCGCCAGTACTTTGTCGAAACCAGCCAGCCGCAGCGCCGGCATTTCATCGCGCGCCGCCAGAGCTACCACGGCAACACCCTCGGTGCGCTGGCGATCGGTGGCAACGCGTGGCGCCGGGAGCCGTTCCTGCCGCTGCTGGTGCCCGCGCATCACGTATCGCCTTGCTATGCCTACCGTGACCAGGCTGGCGGCGAAACCGATACGCAGTACGCGCAGCGCCTGGCCGATGAACTGGAGGCCAAGATCCTCGAACTGGGGCCGGAAACGGTGGCAGGCTTCGTGGCGGAAACCGTGGTCGGTGCCACGGCCGGCGCGGTGCCGCCGGTGGCGGACTACCTGAAGCGCATCCGCGCGGTGTGCGACAAGTACGGCGTGCTGCTGATCCTGGACGAAGTGATGTCCGGCATGGGCCGCACGGGCTACCTGTTCGCTTGCGAGGAAGACGGCGTGGTGCCGGATATCGTCACGATCGCCAAGGGTCTCGGCGCCGGCTACCAGCCGATCGGCGCGATGCTGTCCACTGCGCGCATCTATGACGCGATCGTCGGCGGTAGCGGCTTCTTCCAGCACGGCCACACCTACATCGGCCACGCCACGGCGTGCGCGGCCGCGCTGGCTGTGCAGCAGACGATTGCCGAGGAAAAGCTGCTCGACAACGTGCTGGCGCGCGGCGAGCAACTCCGCGCGCGTCTGCGCGAGGCGCTGGGTGACCATCCCAATCTTGGCGATGTGCGCGGGCGCGGTTTGTTCGTCGGCGTGGAGTTCGTCGCCGACCGCGCCACCAAGGCCACGCTCGACCCGGCCAGGAAGACGCATGCGGCGCTCAAGCGCGCGTGCGTGGAGCACGGCTTGCTGGTCTATCCGATGGGTGGCACGGTCGATGGCATCCATGGCGATCACGTGCTGTTTGCCCCGCCGTTCATCTGCACGGCGGCCCAAATCGACAACATCGTCGATCGTTTTGCGCAAGCCGTGAACACGGTCCTGCCCGCATAAGGAGGCATGGCGATGAGCGACGATATCCTGCGCCGCCCGTTTGCGCTGGCCGTGGCCCCAAATGGTGCGCGCAAGACCCACGCCGACCACCCGCGGCTGCCGATGACGCCCGACGAGCTCGCGCAGTGCGCGCGGGAATGCGTGGACGCCGGTGCCGCGATGATCCACCTGCATGTGCGGCGCGCGGACGGCACGCATAGCCTGGAAGTCGGCGACTACGAGCCGGCCATGGCCGCCGTGCGCAAGGCCGTGGGCGACGCCCTGGTGCTCCAACTGACAACGGAAGCCGTCGGCATCTACCAGCCCGCGCAGCAGATCGCGACGGTCCGCGCGCTGCGTCCGGAAGCCGCCTCCGTGGCGGTGCGCGAACTGGCGCCGGACGACGCCGCGCTGCCCGCCGCCGACGACTTCTTCCAGTGGATGCATCGGGAGCGCGTGGTGGCGCAGTACATCCTCTATGACGCCAACGATGTCCGCCGTTACGCCGCGCTGCGCGCGAGCGGCGCGATTCCGGCCGGGCGCCACTGGGTGCTGTTCGTGCTCGGGCGCTATTCGGCGGGCCAGAAGTCGTCGCCATCGGACCTGCTGCCGTTCCTGGCGGCATGGCAGGAGACCGGGCTCGACAAGTCGGGCACGGAGTGGGCCGTCTGCGCCTTCGGTCGGCAGGAAGCGGATTGCGCCGCCGCGGCGGTGATGATGGGCGGCCACGCGCGGATCGGCTTCGAGAACAATATGTTCCTTCCGGACGGCACCACGGCACCGGACAACGCGGCGCTGCTCCACGCAGTGCGCACGCCGCTCGACGGACTCGGGTATGCGTCGATGACAGCCGACGACTTGCGCGGACGCTTCGCGGACTGAGGGGCCGCAGGCACTTTCGGCGGCCCATTTCAGTGCGTGGCGCCAGCGGAGGGGTACGCAACCTTGCGCACTTTCCGGTACGCTAGGCGCTTCATCGCATCCACCCTCAGGAGTCCCGATGTCCGCCAGCCCGTCCCGCCTTCCTTCCTCCACCGAAGCCGCGCCGCTGGCGCGCGATGTCGTGCGCGGCCTGCGGGCCTCCCGGATCCGCGAGGTCGCCAACGCCGGCATCGGGTTGCCGGACGTGCTGCCCTTCTGGTTCGGCGAATCGGATCAGGTCACGCCGTCCTTCATTCGCGATGCGGCCAGCCGCGCGCTGGCCGGCGGCGCCACGTTCTACACCCATAACCTCGGCATCCCCCCGCTGCGTGCTGCGCTGGCGGACTACGCCAGCCGCCTGCATGGCCCCACGGCGGTCGGCAACGTCGCCGTCACCAGTGCCGGCGTCAACGCGCTGATGCTGGCGGCGCAGCTGGTCACCGGCCCTGGCGACCGCGTCGTCGCGGTTACGCCGCTGTGGCCGAACCTCGTCGAAATCCCGCGCATTCTCGGCGCCACGGTGGAGACCGTGAGCCTCGACTACGGTCCGCACGGCTGGAGGCTCGATGTCGACAAGCTGCTGGCCGCGCTCACCCCGGGCACGCGCGCGGTCATGATCAATTCGCCGAACAACCCGACCGGTTGGGTGATGCCGCGCGCCGCCCAGCAGGTGGTGCTCGATCACTGCCGCCGGCATGGCATCTGGATCATCGCCGACGAGGTGTATGAGCGGCTGTACTACGGCCACGAAGGCACCGGCGTGACCGCGCCGTCATTCCTCGATATTGCCGGCCGCGAGGAACGTGTGATCGCGGTGAATTCGTTCTCCAAGGCATGGCTGATGACGGGCTGGCGGCTCGGGTGGATGGTGCTGCCGTCCGCGCTGATGGACGACCTGGGCAAGCTCGTCGAGTACAACACGTCGTGCGCGCCGTCGTTCGTGCAGGAGGCCGGTGTCGTGGCCGTGCAGGAGGGCGAATCGTTCACGCAGGACCTGGTGAAGCGGCTGCGCGGCGCGCGGGATCATCTGGTCGCCGCGCTGGAGGCGATGCCCGGCGTCGATGCGCACGCGCCCGAAGGCGCGATGTATGTATTCTTCCGTCTCGACGGCGCCAAGGACAGTCTCGCGCTATGCAAGCAACTCGTGCGCGAGGCGCATCTCGGCCTGGCCCCCGGCAGCGCGTTCGGCGACGAGGGCGAGGGCTTCGTCCGCTGGTGCTATGCGTGCGACGTGGCGCGGCTGGACGAGGGGGTGAAGCGGTTGAGGGCCTACCTCGGCCGCTGATTCGCCCCAAGAGGTCGCTTCATTTTGAAACGACCTCTATTTTGCAGGTGGCGCGGTCATGCCGACCGTGGCGGGCTGCTGCCACCATCCGCCGCCGAGCGCCTGCATCAGCGCGGCGGAGTCCGCAAGCCGGTTCGCCTTCGCCTGCGCCAGATCCAGCGCCGCCTGGCGCGCCTGCCGCTCCGCATCGAGCAGCGTGAACTGGCTCACGCCACCCAGCCGATACTGCTCCGAGACGATCGACAGCGTGTCGCGGATCTGCCGCGCGTTATCCGCGCGCGCTTGCAGTGTGCCGGCGTCGGCCTCCAGCGTCCGCAGCGCATCGGCCACGTTCTGCAATCCCTGTAGCACGGCCTGCTGGTACGCGCCCAGCGACTGCTCGTAGGCCGCTTCCTTCGCGCGCTTCTGGGCGCGCAGCTCGCCACCGTGAAAGATCGGCTGCACCACGCCTGCGGCCAGGCTCCACACATTCATGCTGCTGAACAGGTCGCGTGCGCGCATCTGCTGTGTTCCGCCGCTGGCAGTCAGCGTGATTTGCGGATAGAGGTTGGCCGTCGCCACGCCGATGTCGGCGGAGGCCTGGTGCAACAGCGCTTCCGCCGCGCGGATATCCGGCCGGCGCCGCGCCAGTTCCGACGGCAGGCTCACCGGCAGCGTGTCCGGCAACTGCATGTCCTCAAGCCGGAATTCCGGCAGCTGCGCGCTGGCGGGTGTCTGCCCGGTGTACACCGCCAGCTGATGACGCGCCGCATCGATCTGCTGCGACAGCCCCGGGATCAGCGCCTGCGTCTGCGCGAGTTCGGCTTGCTGGCGCTGTACGTCGACGCGTGCCACGCCGCCTTGTTGCAGGCGTTGCCGCATGATGCCGAGCTGGCGTTGCTGGGCCTCGGCGATGGCCACTGTATCGGCCAGCTGCGCACGCAGCCCCGCTTCACGGATGGCCGCCGTGGCGACATTCGCGGCCAGCGACAGCCTGGCGGCCTCCAGCTCGTAACGCTGGTAGTCGACCGCCGCGCGCAGGCCTTCCAGCTCGCGACGCTGGCCACCGAACAGGTCGAGCGCATAGGACACCTGCACGGTGGCGTTGTAGAGCGTGAACGGGCCGGGGCTCGGGAATTGCGTGACGCCGATGGAGGTCAGGTCCACCTGCTGCCGCGTGGCGCTGAGCTTGGCATCCACGCTGGGGAACTGCGTGGCACCGGTGCGCGCGGCCAGGTTCTCCTGCGCCTCGCGCAGACGGGCGCTGGCTTGCCGCAGTGTCGGACTCGATGCCAGCGCCGCGCGGATCGTCTCGTCCAGGGCCGGGTTGCGATACAGCGCCCACCACTGCGCCGGGACGTCGCCGTCGACGAACGACTGGGACTGGCCGAAGCGTGCGTCCCCGCTGTCCGGCATGATGGCCGCGCCCGTTTGCGTGGGCTGCGGGCCGGTCGTGTAGCGCGTATCGGCCACCGCATCGGGGGTCTTGAAATCGGGCCCGACGGCGCAGCCGGATACCAGCGCAACGAGCGCAACGAGCGTGAAACGGGTGAAGCGGGCGGTGGCCGTGCGGGCCGGCGGGGTTGGGATCGCACGCATGGCGGTCTCCTTCAGTCCAGCGTGCGCTTGTAGAAGCGCACGGCGATGGTCATGACGATCGCGGTGAACAGCGCCACCGGCCACACGTTGGGCCACAGCTCGGTCCAGCCGCTGCCCTTGAGCAGGATGCTGCGGATCATCCGGTTGAAGTAGGTCATCGGCAGCACGTTGCCGATCCATTGCGCCCAGGTGGGCATGCCGGCGAACGGAAACATGAATCCGGACAGCAGGATGTTGGGCAGGAAATAGAAGAACGTGAGCTGCACGGCCTGCAACTGATTCTTGGCCAGCGACGACAGCGTGATGCCCACCGTCAGGTTGGCGGCGATAAACAGCAGCGCGGCCAGGTACACGGCCACCACGGAGCCGAGGAACGGCACCGCGAACACATAGCGCGACGCCAGCAGGATGATGGTGGACTGGATCAGCCCGATGAAGATGTACGGGACGATCTTGCCGGAGATCACCTCGACCGGCTGCACCGGCGTGGCCAGCAGGTTTTCCATGGTGCCGCGCTCGCGCTCGCGGGTCATGGCGAGGCCGGTCATCATCACCATCGTCATGGTCAGGATCACGCCCATCAGGCCCGGCACGATGTTGTACTGCGTGATGCCCTCGGGGTTGTACAGGTGCTGCACGTTGACGTCGAACGCGGACTTGCCGCCAGCCAGCGGCGCCAGCGCGCCCTTGAGGTCGATGCGCGCGACGCTGGCCGGCAACTGGGTCAGCGCGGCGATGGCGGGACCCGTGGCGGACGGGTCGGTCGCATCGGCTTCCACGAGAATCGATGGCCGCTCGCCACGCAGCAGGCGCCGCGAGAAATCCGTGGGGATGCTGACGACGAACTGCACATCGCCGCGCATCAGCGCGTCGCGGCCCGTGGCCTCGTCGGGCATCGTGCGGACGACCTTGAAGTACGTGGTGTTCTCCAGCGCGGTGATGAACGTACGGGAGAAGTCGCTGTGCTCGGCGACGATCACGGCAGTGGGCATGTGACGCGGATCGCTGTTGATGGCAAAGCCGAACAGCAGCAGCTGCATGATCGGCAGGCCGACGATCATCCCGAAGGTGACGCGATCGCGCCGCAGCTGCAGGAATTCCTTCAGCACGATGCTCCACCAGCGCTGCACCGAGAACACGGTGCGGGTCCGCGCCGGACGGGCCGGTTCCGGCGAGCCGGGCGGGCTTGCCGGGCCGCTCGGGGGAGGGGGGATGGCGGATGCCGTCATGGCGCCTCCTTGCGATCGGGCGCGGGAGGCGTAGCCTTCTTGCGCGCCGCCGGCGGTGCGGCCATGTTGTCCTGCGCGCCGCCCATCATGTGGATGAACACGTCTTCCAGGCTGGTCTCGGTCTGCAGGATCCGTTGATGCGGCCGGGCATATTGCTTCAGGGTCTGCTCGAGCAGGTCCGCATCCTTGCCGGTGACGTGCAGCGCGGTGCCGAACGCCACGGTCTGGTCGACGCCGGGCTTGCCCTGCAACTGCGCGGACAGCTCGGCCAGCTCATCCCCTTCCACGCTCCACGTCGCGAGGTTCTGGCTCGCCACGACTTCCGCCGATGTGCCTTGCGCAAGCAGCTTGCCGTAGGCGATATACGCCAGCTTGTGGCAGCGCTCCGCTTCATCCATGTAGTGCGTGCTGACCAGCACGGAGATGCCGCGCGCGGCCAGCTGGTGCAACTGCTCCCAGAAATCGCGGCGCGCCTTGGGGTCCACGCCGGCCGTGGGTTCGTCGAGCAGCAGCAGACGCGGGTTGTGCAGCAGGCAGGCCGCCAGCGCCAGCCGTTGCTTCCAGCCGCCCGAGAGCGATCCGGCCAGCTGCGCGGCACGCGATTGCAGGCCCAGGTCTTCCAGCGCGCGGTCCACCGCCTCGCGGCGGTTGGGCATGTCGTAGACGCGGGCGACGAAGTCCAGGTTCTCGCGGATCGACAGGTCTTCCCAGTACGAGAAGCGTTGCGTCATGTAGCCGACGTTGCGCTTGATCTCGGCGGCCTGCTTCAGGATGTCGTAGCCCAGGCAGGTGCCGGAGCCGGAGTCCGGCGTCAGCAGGCCGCACATCATGCGGATCGACGTGGTCTTGCCGCTGCCGTTAGGGCCGAGAAAACCGAAGATCTCGCCACGGGCCACCTGCATGGTCAAGTTGTTGACCACGTGCTTGTCGCCAAAGCGCTTGTTCAGGTCATGCACGTCGATCGCGAGCTCGCCATTCCGTCCGTTCCGGCCGTCGTGGTGATTCGTCTGCGGTGAGGAAGCCGGCGTGTTCATGACTGCGTGACCTCCACGGGCTGGCCCGGACGCAGCTTGGGCGCGTCATCGGTGGCGGGCCGGGCCTCGATCAGGAACACGAGCTTGCGGCGCGTCTCGTTGCTGTAGATGACGGGCGGCGTGAACTCGGCCTCGTTCGACACATAGGTGATTTTCGCCGGCACGGGCGCGGCACAGCCATCGCAATGGATCCGCACGGCCTGTCCGTTCTTCAGCGATCCGACCACCGCTTCGGGCACGTAGAAGCGGACCTTCACATTGCCCGGCGGCAACATCCGCACGACGGCGCTGCCCGCCGGCACCCACTCGCCCGGGCGGAACGGCACGTCGTAGACCAGACCCGCCGCGGTGGCATTGACGAACTTGCGCGACAGTTTCCATTCGGCCTGCGCGAGCGCGGCGCGGGCGGACTCCACCTGCGCGGCCTGCGCGGCAAGCTGGTCCTTGCGGCCCGGCAGGCGGGCCACATCGATATCGCGTTGCAGTTCGCGCACGCGCGCCGCGTCGGCGTCGGCGGTGGCGCGGCTTTCATCGAGCTGCGCCTTCGAAATGCCGCCGATCTCGAACTGCGCCTCGTCGCGCTTGCGCTGCGCCGCGCTGCGGACCGCCTGCGCCTGGGCCTGCGCCAACTGGGCCTGGTTGACCGCCACCTCGACGGGCCGCTTGCCCGTCTGGATGTCGGCCAGTTGCGCTTCGGCCACGCGGACCTGCTCGGCAGCCTGCTGGCGGGCGGCGCGCTCGTCGTCGGATTCGAGGATGAACAGCGGCGCGCCGTTGGCAACCTGCTGGCCGCGATCGACGGCGAGTTTCTCCAGGCGGCCCGCGAACGGCGAGGCCACGGCGACGAATTCGCCTTCGACATAGCCTTGCCAGCTAGCGGGCTTGTCGTTGCTGCAGGCGGCCAGCATTGCGCAGGCGGCGAGCACAGCCAGCGCGGGCAGGGGCCGGGCGGATGCGGGGAGGAGGGGGGACGTAAACATACGGGCTCCGTGGCGGCTTTATCGCAAGGCGGATGGGGAGGCGGGAGTCGATGCAGGAGGCGCGGCGGGCGGGGCGCCGGTCAGCCCGTGGGCGAGCAACGCGGTGACGTGGCGCACGAGCGTTTCCGTATCGATGGCAGCGGCGCCGGGTAGCTGTCGCCAGATATGGGTGGTCGCCAGCGGCAGCAGGGTCAGGCCGATCAGGGACACCATGATGAGCGCTGGCTCCAGGCCAGGATTGAGCTTGCCGTGGGCCTGGGCCGCGGCGAACGGGCCGAGGATGAGCGTGGCGCGCTGCAGGGCCACGCGTTGCAGCATGCGTTCGCGCAACTGGCCGTCGGTGCCGACGATCTCCCGGATCCACAGGCCGGGAAACCACGGGGTCGCGGATGCAACGCGGATCAGTCGGGCGGCCAATCCCTGAATCAGCGTCGTGATATCGGGCGCCCCGCTCGCGGCGGTGCTGAACACCTGCTCGATCAGGGGCTGCAGGCGTTCGTCGAATACCGCGTCGAGCAGTTGATCGCGGTCGCGAAAGTAGTAGTGGACCAGCGCGGGGGTGACGCCGGCTTCCGTGGCAATGGCCTTGACGGGTGTCGCGGCCACGCCGTGCTGCGCAAACAGGGTCACGGCGGCTTCAATCAGCCGGTCGCGCTGGCCGGCATCGGTCGCGCGGGAGGTGGGCCGGCCGGGGCGGCGCTGAGGTGGCGCGGCATCGGTGGGCTGGTCGGGAGGCGCGGCGGGTGGAACCGACGGGGTGGGCGGGGCGGACTTGGCGGACATGGATGTTTTCCTTCACTGTCCTGGAATATTAATTTGTGAGTTAATTAATTCAAGGCTCGTTACAATGTCGGATCGCCAGCACTGCTGCGCCGCAACAATGCGCGGTAGACATGTCATGGCGCCGCGGCTATCCTCGCGCCAGTCCAACGGATGTCCGCATGTGGCGCATCCGCTTTTCTCTCGTTTCCCATGTCGCGTTTTCGTCCCCTGGCCGCCTTGATGCGGCTGCGCCCCGGTTTTGCCCTCTGTCTCGCCAGCGTGCTGCTGACGGGTGGATTGATGCCGCCGGTGTTTGCGCAGGAGACGCCGGCGGCCGACAACCAGGCCGGAGCCACAACCGACATCGGCGCCGATTCGAAGGCCGATTCGAAGGCCGATGGCGACGTGGAAAGCCCGTTCGCGATCCACGGGCAGGCGACCTATATCTGGCAGCGCAAGCCGTCGTTCGGCGCCGCCTATTCGGGCGAAAACAGCCTGACTGCGGCGCGCGCCAAGAGCTATTCCTTCACGGCCACGCTCGATCTCGGCCTGCGGCTCTGGCAGGGCGCGGAGTTTCACTTCAACCCGGAAGTCGCGCAGGGGGTGCCGTTCTCGAACCTGCACGGCCTGGGCGGGCTCTCCAACGGCGAGCTGGCCAAGACGGCCAGCACCAGCCCCAAGTTCTATCGCGCGCGGGCGTTTATCCGGCAGACGTGGGGCCTGGGCGGCGGCGAGGAAAAGCTCGAATCGGACTTCAACCAGTTCGCGCGGACGGTCGACAAGCAGCGCGTGGTGCTGACCGCCGGCAATTTCGGCGTGCTCGACGTGTTCGACCAGAACCCCTATGGATCGGACCCCCGTACGCAGTTCATGAACTGGTCGTTCCTCACGCACGGCTCGTTTGACTACGCGGCGGATTCGCGCGGCTACAACTGGGGCGCCGCGATCGAGTACATCGGCGATGGCTGGTCGGCGCGCTACGGCCACTTCCTGCAGCCGCTTGAGTCGAACGGCCGCGAGCTCGACACGCGCATGTTCGAACACTACGGCGACATCATCGAGCTGGAGAAGCGCTATGCGCTGGCCGGGCGGCCGGGGCAGGCGCGGCTGCTGCTGTGGCGGAACAAGGCGAAGATGGGATCGTTCAACGATGCCATTGCCTTCGGGCAGGCCAACGGCGTGACGCCGGATGTGGGGGATGTGCGCCGCGAACACACCAAGCTTGGTGTGGGCGTCGCCGTGCTGCAGGAAGTTTCCGATTCGTTCGGGGTGTTCTTCCGCGCGAATATGTCCGACGACAAGACGGAGACGTACGCCTTCACGGAAATCGGCCGGCAGGTGTCAGGCGGCGGCACGCTGCGGGGAACGTCGTGGGGCCGCCCCAACGATGAAGTGGGTCTGGCCGTCGCGGTCAACATGCTGGGGTCATCGCACCGCAACTACCTGGCCGCAGGAGGCCTGGGCGCATTCCTTGGCGACGGCGCGCTGCGCTACGGGCCCGAACAGGTGTTCGAGATCTACTACAGCCTGGCGGTGTGGAAGACGCTGAGTCTGAGCCCGGACTTCCAGTACATCCGCAACCCCGGCTACAACCGCGACCGCGGACCGGCGAAGTTCATCGGTATTCGCGCGCACGCCGAGTTCTGACGCAAAAAAAAGCCGGCCCAATCGGGCCGGTTTTTTTTGCATGACTGGCAACTATTGCCGCGCGTTGCGCCGGTTATCCGGCCACGGCGTATTGAAGTTGGTGCGGAACGGGTTGATGTCGAGTCCGCCGCGCCGCGTATAGCGTGCGTAGACCGCCAGCTTCACCGGCTTGCACATGCGCATGACGTCCGTGAAGATCCGCTCCACGCACTGCTCGTGGAACTCGTTGTGGTTGCGGAACGAAATCAGATATTTCAGCAGCCCTTCCTGGTCGATCGGCGCACCCACGTAGCGGATCTGCACGCTGCCCCAGTCCGGCTGGCCCGTCACCAGGCAATTGGACTTCAGCAGGTGCGAGACCAGCGATTCCTCCACCGGCGATTCGTCCTGGTCCGCTGACAGCAGGGACGGGTCCGGCTCGTAGATGTCGGTTTCGATATCGAGCCGATCCAGCAACAAGCCTTCCAGTTCGCCCATCTTCTGCGTGCCGAGATCTGCCTCGGTCACCAGCCGCACCTGCACGGTGCCGCCGGTCGCTTCCGAGAGATCGTGGTGCAGCAACTGCTGGAGCGCCTCCGCCGAAGCCACCTTGCTCTGGTTGAACGAATTCAGGTACAGCTTGAACGACTTGGATTCGACGATGTTCGGCGTATCGGCCGGAATGATGAACGTGGCCAGCGCCACCTGCGGCTTGCCCTTCAGGTTCAGCCAGGAGACCTCATAGGCGTTCCAGATGTCCACGCCGAAGAACGGCAGCGCGCGACCTTCGGCCAGGCCGATCTCGGTACGCTTGGGCTGCCGCGGGATCGGGAACAGCAGCGCGGGGTCGTACTCGGTCTTGTAGGCCGAGGGCTTGCCCAGCGGGGAGTGTTCGGGGAGCGTCATGGTCGGGAATCAGGAAAGGAACAGCTTGTAGACGGGGTTGTCAGTCTCGTCCCAGTGTACGTAACCCAGCGTGGAAAGGAAGGCGCGGAACGCGCGCTTCTCGTTCTTCGGAACCTGGATGCCCACCAGGATGTTGGAGGTGTCCGCGCCCTGGTTGCGGTAGTGGAACAGGCTGATGTTCCAGTTCGGGCTCATGCTCGACAGGAAGCGCATCAGCGCGCCCGGCCGCTCCGGGAATTCGAAGCGATACAGCAATTCGTCATGGGCCAGCGGCGAGTGCCCGCCGACCATGTAGCGGATGTGTTGCTTGGCCAGTTCGTCGTTGGACAGGTCCAGCGTATCGAATCCGTGGCGGCGGAAGTTGGCGGCGATCTTGTCGCTCTCCGCGCGGCTGGCGATCTGCACGCCCACGAAGATATGCGCCACGCCCTTGTCGGCGATCCGGTAGTTGAACTCGGTCACGCTGCGCGTGCCCACCTGCTCGCAGAAACGCTTGAAGCTGCCGCGTTCCTCCGGGATCGTGACGGCGAAGACGGCCTCGCGGGCCTCGCCCACCTCGGCGCGCTCGGCGACGAAGCGCAGGCGGTCGAAGTTCATGTTGGCGCCGCACGCAATCGCCACGAGGTGCTGGTTCTTCAGCTTTTCGCGTTCGGCGTAGGCCTTCAGGCCGGCCACCGCCAGCGCGCCCGCCGGCTCCAGGATGCTGCGCGTGTCCTGGAACACATCCTTCACGCCCGCGCAGATCGCGTCGGTGTCGACAAGGATGATCTCGTCGACCAGTTCCCGCGTGATGCGGAAGGTCTCCTTGCCGACCAGCTTCACGGCGGTGCCGTCCGAGAACAGGCCCACGTCCTTCAGTTCCACGCGCTTGCCGGCTTCCACCGAGCGCTTCATCGCGTCGGAATCGAAAGTCTGCACGCCAATCACCTTGATGTCCGGCCGCACCGCCTTGATGTACGACGCGATGCCGGAGATCAGGCCGCCGCCGCCGATGGCCACGAAGATCGCATGGATCGGGCCCGGGTGCTGCCGCAGGATCTCCATCGCGATCGTGCCCTGGCCGGCGATGACCTCGGGATCGTCGAACGGGTGGATGAACGTGAGCTTGTGCTTCTTCTCGAGCTCCGCCGCGTGGTTGTACGCATCGCTGTACGAATCGCCGTGCAGCACGATCTGGACCCAGTCGCCGCCCCGTTCGCGTACGGCGTCGATCTTCACCTGCGGCGTGGTGGTCGGCATGGCGATGATCGCCTTGCACTGCAGGCGTGCGGCGGACAGCGCCACGCCCTGCGCATGGTTGCCGGCCGATGCGGCGATCACGCCGCGTCGGAGTTCCTCGGGCGACAGCGACGCCATCTTGTTGTACGCGCCGCGCAGCTTGAACGAGAACACCGGCTGGGTGTCCTCGCGCTTGAACCAGACCGCGTTGCCGGTGCGCGCGGAAAGCGCGTGCGCATAGGTCAGTTCGGTTTCCTGCGCCACGTCGTACACCTTGGCGGTCAGGATCTTCTTGAGGTAGTCGGGCTTGGCTGGCGTGCGGGTCATGGTGGGCAGGGGCATCACGCGCGCGCGCATGGCAACGCGGGTGGCAAAAAAAGCCGGAAAAATCGGCGGAAACCGCCAATGATAATGGATGGCGCCCATCCGCGACGCGTTGCGGGGGCGTCCCCCGTGCGTTGGCGATGGCACGCGATACGCTCCGCGACGTGGCGCAAGAGCCACTGGCGACTGCGGAAATCGCGGGCGGCGCTGTAGGACAGCGCCCGGTGGACGCTGGTCAAAGTCACGTGCTACGGTGTACCGCGATGCCCTCGCTACCTCTCATCGAACCCAATACCGCGCTGTTTCTGGACTTCGACGGCACGCTGGCCGACCTCGCGCCGCGCCCCGACCTGGTGCAGGTGGAGCCGGAACTGGTTGGCACGCTGCGTGCCCTGCATACCTGCCTGAACGGCGCGCTTGCCATCATCTCGGGCCGGCCCGTGGTCGAGCTCGACTACTTCCTGCAACCCCTGCGACTCCCCGCTGCCGGCGTGCACGGTGCCGAATTCCGTCATGGCGGCGAGCGGATCATCACGCCGCCGGCGCCGGGCATCGGCCCCTTGCTGCCGCATCTGGAGGCCCTGGTGCAACGGCATCCGGGGCTCCAGCTCGAGCGCAAATCCGTGGCCGTGGCCATTCACTACCGCCAGGTTCCGGAACTGGAGCCGCTCGTGCGCGCCGCCGTGGCCGACGTGCTGCGCGATGCCGTAGGCCTGGAAGGATTGCCCGGCAAGATGGTTGTCGAGATCAAGCCCGCCGGCGTGGACAAGGGCGATGCGATTGCATCGTTCATGCGCTCGCCGACGTTTGCCGGCCGCATGCCGCTGTTCGCCGGTGACGACGTCACCGACGAAGCCGGCTTTGCGGTCGTGCGCGAACTGGGCGGCGTCGGCGTGCTGGTCGGGCAGCGCGCCAGCGCCGCGACGGTCAGCGTGACCGGCCCCGCCGCGCTGCGCTGCTGGCTGCACCGCTCCGCGCACGCGCTGACGCATCGCATGGCGAACCGGGACGCCGATCCCTCCGCCGCCGATGCCGAGGCGCGGCTCCACGCGCAGAACCCATCACATCGACGCTAAGGGAGAATTCGCTGTGACCAACCCTGCCAGCCCGGCCACGCACGGGTCCATCGCGCCGGAGACGCCGGCGGTCAATACCGATTCCGATTGTTCCAGCCGCTACGCCGAGCCTTCGCTGTCGCTCGGCATGATCGGCAATTGCGGGTTCTCGGCGCTCGTCGACGGCCGCGGCCGCATCGTCTGGTGCTGCATGCCGCGCTTCGACGCCGACCCGGTGTTCAACAAGCTGCTGGACCCGACCGAAAACGGCGGCCACTTCTCGATCGAGATCGAGGATTTCCACGAAGCCACGCAGTGGTACGAGCCGAACACGGCCATCCTGCGCACGCACCTGATCGACAAGCACGGCAGCTGCCTCGAGATCACCGACTTCTGTCCGCGCTTCTTCCGGCTTGGGCGCTATTTCCGCCCGCTGACGCTGGTGCGCCGCATTCGCCCGGTCCGTGGCGCGCCGCGCGTGCGCGTGACCGTGGCGCCGCGCTTCAACTGGGGCCGCATCAAGCCGGAGATGACGCGCGGAAGCAGCCACGTGCGCTACATCGGCGATGGCCTGACGCTGCGCATGACCACCGACGCGCCGCTGGCGTACGTGCTGTCGAACACGCCGTTCCTGGTGACGCGCGGCTACAACTTCATCCTCGGCCCGGACGAGACGCTGGCGCACGGCGTGGAAGAAATCGCCCGCGATTTCGAGCAGGAAACCACGTCGTACTGGCGGCTCTGGAGCCGGCGCCTGGCGGTGCCGCGCGAATGGCAGGAAGCGGTGATCCGCGCCGCCATCACCCTCAAGCTGTCGCTGTACGAGGAGACGGGGGCCATCGTCGCGGCGATGACTACGAGCATCCCCGAGGCACCCGGCAGCGGCCGCAACTGGGACTACCGCTATTGCTGGCTGCGTGACGCGTTCTTCGTCGTGCGCGCGCTGAACAGCTTGTCCGAGGTCGGCACGATGGAGGACTACCTGCGCTGGCTGTCCAACGTGGTCATGCAGTCGCAGGACGGGCACATCCAGCCGCTCTATGGCATTGGCCTGGAGCGCGAGCTACCGGAAAGCGTGCTCGACCACCTGTGCGGCTATCGCGGCATGGGCCCGGTGCGCGTTGGCAACCAGGCGCAGGAACACTTCCAGCACGATGTCTACGGCAACGTGGTGCTCGGCGCCGCGCAGGCCTTCCACGACCACCGGCTGCTGCATCGCGGCGGGCCCGCCGAGTATCGCCGGCTCGAGGACGTGGGCGAACAGGCCGTGCGCGTATTCGGCACGCCGGACGCCGGCATGTGGGAGTTGCGCACGCGGGCGCGGGTGCATACGTCCTCCGCGCTGATGAGCTGGGCGGCGTGCGACCGGCTGGCCAAGATCGGTGAAAAGCTCGGGCAGCCTGCGCGCGCCGCGTACTGGCACGACCACGCGGACCGCATGAAGAAGCGCATCCTGGAAGAGTCATGGTCCGAGTCGCGGCAGGCGTTTGCGGAGAGCTTCGGCGGCAAGGAGCTCGACGCCAGCGTGCTGTTGATGGCCGAGGTCAATATCATCGATCCGAAGGACCCGCGCTTCATCGCCACGGTCAAGGCGCTGGAGGAATCGCTCTGCGACGGGCCTTACATGCGCCGCTACGAGGCACCGGATGACTTCGGCAAGCCGGAGACGGCATTCAACATCTGCACGTTCTGGCGCATCGACGCGCTGGCGCGCATTGGCCGTCGCGATGAGGCGCGCGAGATCTTCGAGGCCATGCTGGCCGCGCGCAATCCATTGGGGCTGCTCTCGGAAGACACCCACCCGGTCACCGGAGAGATGTGGGGCAATTTTCCCCAGACCTATTCGATGGTCGGCCTGATCAACGGTGCCATGCGCTTGTCCGCGCCGTGGGAATCCGTGATCTGAAGAAGGGATTGGCAACGACAAAAAGCGATCTATGGGAAGACTTGTAGCGGTATCCAACCGGGTCGCCGATCCACGCAACCACGCGGCGGGCGGCCTGGCCGTGGCGCTGGCCGGGGCGCTCAGCAAGACCGGCGGCCTGTGGTTCGGCTGGAGCGGCCGGGCCGTGGAACCCAGCCACGGCGGCACGCCAGGCGAGGGCGAACTGCACCTGTCGCAGGCCGGCAACGTGACGCTGGCCACGGTGGACCTGAGCCGCGAGGACTATGAAACCTACTACCTGGGCTACAGCAACGGCGTGCTCTGGCCGGTGTTCCACTACCGGCTGGACCTGGCTAACTTCGACGTGGGCAGCAACCTGACCGCCTACCGGCGCGTGAACCAGTTGTTCGCGCGCAAGCTGGCGCCGCTGCTGAAGCCCGATGACGTGATCTGGATCCACGACTACCACCTGATCCCGCTGGCGGCCGACCTTCGCGCGATCGGTTGCGGCCAGCGGATCGGCTTCTTCCTCCATATCCCGCTGCCGCCGCCACTGATCCTGGCCGCGATCCCGCAGCACGAGTGGCTGATGCGCGCGTTGTTCGCATATGACCTGCTGGGCTTCCAGAGCCAGGCCGATCTCGATCACTTCTCGCGCTACGTGCAGGGCGAAGCCGGCGCCGAGCCGATGGGCGAATACCGCTTCCGCGCGTTTCACCGCACCGTGCGCGCGCAGGCGTTCCCGATCGGCATCGACGTGGACGAATTCGCCGAACTCGGGCGCGGCGAGGAGGCGCAGGAAACCTACGAGATGATGCTTGCCCAGTACGCACGGCGGAGGCTGCTGCTCGGCATCGACCGGCTCGACTATTCGAAGGGGCTGCCGCAGCGGCTCAAGGCGTTCCACACGCTGCTGACGGAGTATCCGGAGAATCGCTCCAGCGCCACGCTGGTCCAGATTGCCGCACCATCGCGGGAGTCCGTGGATGCCTATGCGGACCTGCGGCGCGAAATGGAAGGCATCACGGGCGCGATCAACGGGGAATTTGGCGAGCTGGACTGGATGCCGGTGCGCTACATCCACCGCTCCACGTCACGGCGGCGGCTGCCGGGGTTGTGCCGTGCCAGCAGCGTGGCGCTGGTGACGCCGCTGCGCGACGGGATGAACCTGGTGGCGAAGGAATACATCGCCGCGCAGGACCCGGACGATCCGGGCGTGCTGGTGCTGTCGCGCTTCGCGGGCGCGGCGGAACAACTGAAGGAAGCCCTGCTGGTCAATCCCTACGACACGCGCGCCACCGCGCAGGCGATCCAGCAGGCGTTGCACATGCCGCTGGCGGAACGCCGTGCGCGGCACCAGAAGTTGCTCGAAGGCATCCGTCATCAGGATGTGCACTGGTGGAGCAGCGAGTACCTGCGCACCCTGATGGAAGCGGAAGGGGGATAAGGCCTACGTCGGGAGATCCCCCGGCGTGTCGATGTCCCGGAACGCGCCGTCGTCCTCGGTCAGGATGCGTGTGACCGGTTGCGACTTCAGCAGTGCGCGCGCGCCCTCGTCGCCATCGAGCCGCAGCAGGTCGTCGCGCCACGCGGCGCCGAATCCCACCGGATGGCCGCGCTGGCCATTGCGCCACGGCGCGGCAATGGTGTCGGGCGTGGTGATTGTCAGCGCCACGGCGCGCACCAGTTCCATCGGCAGCCACGGCATGTCCGCCAGGGCCACCACCCAGCCGCGCGCGTCGGGGCTGGCCGCCACCGCGGCGCGCAGCGCCATGCCCATGCCGGCTTCGGCATCCGGGGCTTCGATGACGCGGCAGCCACCGCGCCGCAATTCCTCGTTCAGGGCCGGATTGCCCGGACGCACCACGGCAATCGAGTTCGGCAGCGCGGCGGCCAGCGTGCGGGCGCTGCGCCACGCTACCGTACGGCCATCGGGCAAGGTCTCCAGCAGCTTGTTGCGCTGGCCGGCCGGGTCGAAGCGCCGGCCAAATCCTGCCGCCAGAAGGACCCCGGTGGGCAGGTCGGTGGTGGTCAGCGGGGCGCGGGCGGGCCGGGTCATGAGTGTGCCGCGGAGGGGCTCGTCGCCCCCGCGGAAGGAGCGGGGGGAATCGGGCAACTGGCTTCGCCCGCGGCAATCTCGCGCGCCGCCTTGGCGCCTTCCACCTGCAGGATGTCCGGCAGCGAGACGTGGTTCTTGGCGGCGATCACCTCGGCCAGGATCGAGATCGCGATCTCCGGCGGCGTGCGGCTGCCGATATAGATGCCGACCGGCCCGTGCAGGCGCGCGAGCTCCAGCTCGGTGAGGTCGAACTCCTTGAGCCGCTCGCGCCGCGCCTGGTTGTTGCGGCGCGACCCCAGCGCACCCACGTAGAACGCCGGCGTGCGCAGCGCCTCCATCAGCGCCAGGTCGTCGAGCTTGGGATCGTGCGTCAGCGCGATCACGGCGCAACGCTCGTCCATCTTCATGTCCATCACGGTGTCGTCCGGCATCGTGCGCACCATCGTCACGCCCGGGATATCCCACGTCTCCGTGTATTCCTCGCGCGGATCGCAGACCGTCACCTGGAAGCCGAGGCCGACGGCGATCTGGCACAGGTACTTGGACAACTGCCCGGCCCCGATCACCAGCATCCGGTAGCGCGGCCCGTGGATGGTGAGCAGCGTCTTGCCGTCGAACGCCAGGCCGTCCGTGGCCTCGGCATGGCCGAGTGTGGCCGCGCCGGTGGCCATGTCGAGCGTGCGCGCCACCAGCCGGCCGCTTTCGACGAACTCCAGCAGATCGGCGATGCCGCTGGCCTTCGACAGCGGCTCCGCCACCAGTTCGATCGTGCCACCGCACGGCAGGCCGAAGCGATGGGCTTCCTCTGCGCTGATGCCGTACTTGATGGCCTCCGGCCGGTTGGCCTTGATGCCTTCGCGCCGCACACGGTCAATGATGTCGTCCTCGATGCAGCCTCCGGAGACCGAGCCCACCACGAGGCCGTCATCGCGTACCGCCAGCATCGCGCCCTCGGGGCGGGGGGAAGAGCCCCAGGTCCTGACCACCGTCACCAGCAATACGGCGTGACCTTCCTGCTGCCATCGCACGCTGCACTTCAGGACTTCGAGATCCACGCTGTCCATGATCGTTTCCGCTTTGTTTCGCTACCCTGTTCTTCGTTGCCGTCGGCCGCTTGCGCGTCGCCGGCTGCTTCGTTCGCGTCGTCATCGCCCGTCGCGCCGCCGCCCACTGCTTCGGTAAAGCGGGTGAAGAAGGCGTCGGCCATCTTTCGCGCGGCGGCGTCCACCAGCCGCGAGCCGATCTGGGCGATCTTGCCGCCCACCTGCGCCTGCACCGCATAGGTGAGCACGGTCTCGTCGCCTTCCGGCGCCAGCGTGACGCGTGCCGTCCCCTTGCCGAATCCGGCCGCACCGCCCTGTCCATCGAACTGGATGGTGTAGCTGTCCGGCGCCTGGATGTCCTGCAGCGCCATGCGGCCCTTGAAGCGCGCCTTGACCGGCCCCACCGCGGCGGTGAGGGCCAGCAGGTAGGCGTTTTCGCCGTCGGGCTCGATGCTCTCACATCCCGGAATACATTGCTTGAGCAGGGCCGTGTCGTTCAGTGCCTCCCAGGCGACCTGCTGGGGCACGGGCAGGCGCTGGGTCTGGTTCATTTCCATGTCGGCATTCCTTGGGTGACGGGCTGGCGGACATCTTCGGCCAGCAGGGATTCCAGCGCAAACAGGCTGTCCAGGTTGTGCGCGGGGCGCAGCGCGTCCACGTGCGGCAGGATGGCCTGAATGCCGCGCGCGCGGGGCGAGAATTCCGCGTAGCGCAACAACGGGTTGAGCCAGATGATGCGGTGCGCAAAGCGGCGCAGGCGAGCCATTTCCGCGTCCAGCAGGTCGATGTGTTCCAGGTCGATGCCGTCGCTGACCAGCAGCACCGTGGCGCGTCCGGCCAGCGTGCGGCGCGCCCACTGCCGGTTGAAGGTGGCCAGCGCGGCGCCGATGCGCGTGCCGCCGGCCCAGTCGCGCACCTGGCCAGCGATCAGGTTGACGGCGTCGTCGGGGTCGCGCTCGCGCAACGCGCGCGTCACGTTGGTCAGCCGCGTGCCGAACAGAAACACGTGCATGCGCTCGCGCGATTGCATCAGCGCATGGCAGAAATACAGCACGGCGCGCGAGTACTGGCTCATCGATCCCGAGATATCGAGCAGCAGGACGACGGGCGGCTTGCGCTCGGCATGCTTGCGGAACTTCCAGCGCAGCCATTCACCGTGTTGCCGGACCGCCAGCCGCGCGCTGGCGCGCAGGTCGGCACGGGTGCCGCAGGCGGCCGCCCGCAGCCGGCGCGTGCGCTGCAGCGCAAGATGGGTGCGGCGCGTGCGGACCATATGCTGCAGCGCACGCCATTCGTCGGCGGTGAGGGTTTCGAAATCGCGCTGCGCCAGCCGCTCCTGGTCGGAGAACGTCAGCGGGGCGGTGAAGCGTTCCTCGCGGCCCGGCTGGTCACGGGAGGGGGCCGGAGGGTTGCGTGCGGCGAGTGCATCGGCCAGCCGGTTGCTGCGCTTCGGCGGCGGCGCGCCGGCATCGACGCGTGGCAACAGCATCGCGCGCATCTTGCCTTCCCAGTCGGGGTCGCGCCAGAACAGATCGAAGGCGGCGTCGAACAACGGGCGCTGGTCGGGGCCGGACAGCACCAGCGCGGCCAGTGCGGCGCGGACTTCCTCGCGCGCGCCGATGTCGACATGGCACAGCGCGTCGAGCGCATCGACGGCATGCGCGGGCGACAGCCCGAAGCCGGCATCGCGCAACAGCCGCATGAAGTGCGTGACGTTGCGCGCCAGCATCGGCAGCGCGGGTGCGGCGCCTTGCAGGACGGTGGGGGCGGCGTGGGGCATCGGCCTAGGGCTCCGGGGCGGTGCCCGCCAGCAGCTCGGCCACGGTCGGGCCGTCGGCGCGGGCCAGGTCGTCCTGGTATTTCAGCAGGACCCCCAGCGTGTCCCGCACCGATTGCGGATCGAGTTCGGTCACGCCGAGCGCCGACAACGCGCGGCACCAGTCGATGGCCTCGGCGATGCCCGGCGCCTTGAAAAGGTCGATGCCGCGCAAGCGGTGGATGAAATCGACGGCCTGGTGCTGCAGCGCCACGGCGGCCTCGGGCGCGCGGGCGGCAACGATCTGCAGTTCGCGGTCGCGCCCGGGGTAGCCCATCCACTGATACAGGCAACGGCGCTTGAGCGCGTCGTGAACCTCGCGTGTGCGGTTGGACGTGACGATGATCAGCGGCGGCCGCTCGGCGCGCACCATGCCGATCTCCGGAATCGATACCTGATATTCGGACAGCACTTCCAGCAGGAAGGCTTCGAACGGCTCGTCGGCGCGGTCGATCTCGTCGATCAGCAGCACGCGCGGCACGTCAGGCGCGGCGGGGTCGGGCAGCAGGGATTCCAGCAGGGGCCGCTTGAGCAGGTAGTCGTCGTGATAGAGCGATTGCTGCTCGGGCCGCTCGCCGCGCGCTTCGGCAAGCCGCAACGCCATGATCTGGCGCGGGTAATCCCATTCATAGAGCGCGCTGGCGGCGTCGAGCCCCTCGTAGCATTGCAGCCGCAACAGGCGCGTGCCCAGCGCGCCAGCCATCGCCTGCGCCAGCGCGGTCTTGCCGACGCCGGGCTCGCCTTCCAGGAACAGCGGCCGTTGCATGCGCAGCGCCAGGTAGAGGACTGTGGCGGTCTCGCGGTCGGCGAAGTACTGCTGGCGTTCCAGGAGCGAGACGGTCTGGTCGATGGAGGTGGGGAGCATGATGAACAGCACTTTGCCGACAGGCGTGAATGGACCGCAGGGCTCGCCCCATTGCGCATGCGGACGCGGGCAGGCGGAAGGGGAGCAAGGACTCGCGGGGCGATGCGTTGGGGTGGTTGCCCGGGTTGTCGTCCGGGTTGTCGCGCGGTCGTCGCTTCGCCTCGCGGGCGCTGGCGACGACCGTCGACGTGGTGGCTACCCTTTCAGCGCCTGCTCCACCGCGCGCGCCGCCAGTACCGGAATCAGATGCGCGCGATATTCGGCTGACGCATGCAGATCGGCATTGAGCCCCGATGGATCCATCTTCACCGCGCGTGCCGCCGCCGGCGTGAAGCTGGCCACGAGCGCCTGCTCCAGTGCCGGCGCGCGGAACACGCTATCCGCCGCGCCGGTCACCGCCACGCGCACCGTCTTGCCCGTGCGCGCCACCAGCACGCCCACCAGCGCAAAACGCGAGGCCGGGTTGCGGAACTTGACGTAGGCGGCCTGGTCCGGCGCGGGGAAGCGCACGGCCGTGATCAGCTCGTCCGGGGCGAGCGCGGTTTCATACAGGCTCACAAAGAAGTTGTCGGCGGCGATGCTGCGGCGATCGGTCACCACCGTGGCGTTCAGGCCGAGCACCGCGGCCGGATAGTCGGCTGCGGGATCGTCATTGGCCAGCGAGCCGCCGATCGTCCCCATCGCGCGCACCTGCCGGTCGCCAATACCATTGGCCAGGGCCGCCAGCGCGGGGATGCGGCGCATGACTTCCGCATTGGCGGCCACGTCGGCATGGCGCGCGGCCGCGCCGATCACGATGTCGTCGCCCTCCACGCGGATGTCGGCCATGCCGGGAATGCGCGAGACGTCGATCAGCGTGGACGGCGCCGCCAGCCGCAACTTCATCGCGGCCAGCAGGCTTTGCCCGCCGGCCAGGAACTTGGCGTCGGCATCGGCCTGCAACTTCGCCACGGCGGCCTTGGCATCCGTGGCGCGTTCGAACTGGAATGCGTACATGGTTGTGGTCCTCCGTGATCAAGCCGGCTGGCCGGACTGCGCGGCCTGGATCGCCTGCCACACGCGGTGCGGCGTGGCGGGCATCTGCACATCGCGTACCCCCAGCGGCGACAACGCATCGACCAGCGCGTTGATGAACGCCGGTGGCGAACCGATCGCCCCAGCCTCTCCGCAGCCCTTTACCCCGAGCGGATTGTGCGTGCACGGGGTGCCCTTGGCGGTTTCCACCGTGAAGTCCGGCAGGTCGGCCGCGCGTGGCATCGCGTAGTCCATGTACGAGCCGGTCAGCAACTGGCCGCTGTCGGGGTCATACACGCACTGCTCCAGCATGGCCTGCCCGAGGCCCTGGCCGATGCCGCCATGCACCTGGCCTTCGACGATCATCGGATTGATGATGTTGCCGAAGTCGTCCACGGCGGTGAACTTCACCACGTGCGATTCGCCCGTGTCCGGGTCCACCTCCACCTCGCATACGTAGGCGCCCGAAGGGTAGGTGAAGTTGGTCGGATCGTAGAACGCGTTTTCGTTCAGGCCGGGTTCCAGCTTGTCGAGCGGGTAGTTGTGCGGCACGTAGGCGGTCAGCGCCACCTCGCCGAACGTCTTGGTGCGATCGGTGCCGGCCACGCGGAACACGCCGTCCTTGAACTCGATGTCGGCGTCGGACGCTTCCAGCAAATGGGCGGCGATCTTCTTGGCCTTGGCCTCGACCTTGTCCAGCGCCTTCATGATGGCCGACCCGCCCACCGCCAGCGAACGCGATCCGTACGTGCCCATGCCGAATGGCACGCGGCCGGTGTCGCCGTGGACGATCTCCACGGCGTCCAGCGCAATGCCGAGCCGGTCCGCCACGATTTGCGCGAACGTGGTTTCGTGCCCCTGGCCATGGCTGTGGGATCCGGTGAACACCGTCACCGTGCCGGTGGGATGCACGCGAATCTCGCCGACCTCGAACAGGCCCGCACGCGCGCCGAGCGCCCCCGCGATGTTGGACGGCGCCAGCCCGCATGCCTCGATGTAGCACGAGTAGCCCAGCCCGCGCAGCTTGCCGCGCTGCTTCGCGGCCTCGCGCCGCGCGGGGAAGCCGGCCACGTCGGCCAGTTCCTCGGCGCGCGCCAGGCAGGGCTCGTAGTCGCCGGTGTCATAGGTCAGCCCGACCGGCGTGGCGTATGGGAAGGTGCGGATGAAGTTCTTGCGGCGCAGCGTGGCCGGATCCATCTTCAGCTCGCGCGCGGCGGATTCCACCAGCCGCTCCACGACGTACGTGGCCTCGGGTCGGCCGGCACCGCGGTAGGCGTCCACCGGCGCGGTGTTGGTGAAGACGGCCTGCACCTCGGCATAGATCGCCGGCGTGGCGTACTGGCCGGCGAGCAGCGTGGCGTAGAGGATGGTCGGCACGCTGCTGGCGAACGTGGACAGGTACGCGCCCATGTTGGCCACCGTGTGCACGCGCATCGCCAGGAACTTCCCGTCTGCGTCCAGCGCCAGCTCGGCGCGGGTCACGTGGTCGCGCCCGTGCGCGTCCGTCAGGAAGGACTCGGAGCGTTCGGCGGTCCACTTGATCGGCCGGCCGACCTTCTTCGACGCCCACGTCAGCGCCACGTCCTCCGGATAGAGGAAGATCTTCGAGCCGAAGCCGCCGCCCACGTCCGGCGCGATGATGCGCAGCCGGGACTCGGGCAGCCCCAGCACGAAGGCGCCCATCAGCAGGCGTTCGACGTGCGGGTTCTGGTTGGCCACGTAGACCGTGTAGCTGTCGTCCTGGCGCGTGTAGCTGGCATTGACCGCGCGCGGCTCGATCGCGTTGGGGATCAGCCGGTTGTTGACGATCTCCAGCGTGGTCACGTGCGCGGCCTTTGCAAACGCGGCATCGGTGGCGGCCTTGTCGCCGTGGCCCCACGTGTAGCACGTGTTGGCGGCCACATCGTCGTGGACCAGCGTGGAGGACGCCGCGGCGGTGCCCGCGCCGACCACTGCGGGGAGCTCTTCGTACTCGACGTCGACGCGCTCGGCGGCGTCGCGCGCCTGTTGCAGCGATTCGGCGATCACCAGCGCGACCTGGTCGCCGACGTGGCGGACCTTGTCGTGCGCCAGCGCGGGATGCGGCGGCTCCTTCATCGGCGTGCCGTCGATGCTGTGGATCAGCCAGCCGCAGGGCAGGCCGCCGACCTTGTCGCCTGCCATGTCCGCGCCGGTCAGTACGGCGATCACGCCCGGGGCGGCCAGCGCCTCGGAGGTGTTGACCGACCGGATACGCGCGTGGGCGTGCGGGGATCGAACGAAATAGCCATAGCTCTGGCGCGGCAGGGTCACGTCGTCCGTGTACTGGCCATTGCCGGTCAGGAAGCGGTAGTCCTCCTTGCGCTTGACCGGGCTGCCGATGAGCGGGTGATTGTCGGGTGCGTTCATGACATCCCCCTTATTCGGCGCTGGCGGCCGCCTGGCCGCTGCGCATGCCCGACTGGCCTTGCTGCACCGCGCGGACGATGTTGTGATAGCCCGTGCAGCGGCACAGGTTGCCTTCCAGCTGGTCGCGGATGGCCTGGGCGTCGGCGTTCGGACGTTCCTTGAGCAGCGCGGTGGCAGCCATCACCATGCCGGGCGTGCAGAAGCCGCATTGCAGGCCATGGCATTCGCGGAACGCTTCCTGCATCGGGTGGAGCTGGCCGTTGGGGGCCAGGCCCTCGATCGTGGTCACGCTGGCGCCGTCCGCCTGGACCGCCAGCATGTTGCAGGACTTGACCGCGCGGCCGTCCAGGTGGACGGTGCAGGCCCCGCATTGCGCGGTGTCGCAGCCCACGTGCGTGCCGGTCAGGTGAAGCTGCTCGCGCAGGAACTGGACCAGAAGGGTGTGAGGTTCGACCTGAGCGTCAACGGGCTTGCCATTGACCGTCAGGCGGATCGGAATCGCCATGCTTGTCTCCATGTGGGTGGACGCGCATGGCCAGCTCCGCCAATCCCGAACAGCGCGGGACGGGCCACGACGCGGTACTGCCGCTTGGTTGAGACGGCTATTTCGTGATATTGGTGCTGCCGGGTTTGCCCGGTTTGCGATGAGGTCTTGAACGATTGACCGCAACAGGCTCTAACAGTTAATCACAAATCCACCGGTGCTGCCATGCGGGTTCCCCCAGCAGGGCGGGGCTGCCGCACAGACGCCGCCAAACGCCGCTTTTCCCTCGACCCTCGACAATGGAAGCCTTCATCGACTGGCTGTTTGGAACGGTTGCCTTGCCGAAAGTGGGCCTGCCCGCCATCTTCCTGGTCAGCCTGATTTCCGCCACGCTGCTGCCGCTGGGGTCCGAGCCGGCCGTGTTCGGCTATATCAAGCTCAATCCGGAGATGTTCTGGCCGGCGATCCTGGTGGCCACGCTGGGCAATACGCTGGGCGGCGCCATTGACTGGTGGCTGGGCTACGCGGCCAAGCTGGCGCTGGTGCGCTATCGTCAGCGGCGCCAGCATCTGCAGCACGAGCAGGAGCATGCCGAACACCGGGGTCACCCGCGCCATCCGCGCAAGCCGAAGCTGGACGCCAGATACTTCCGGTGGATGCGGCGCCTCGGGCCGCCGACGTTGCTGCTGTCGTGGCTGCCAGCCATAGGTGATCCATTGTGCACTCTTGCGGGGTGGCTGAGATTGTCGTTCTGGCCCAGCCTTGGCTATATGGCCATCGGCAAATTCCTGCGCTATCTGGCCATGACCGGGAGCCTGATGTGGATTCCGGACAGCTTTTGGCACGGCGTGGGCCAGCTCATCCGAGGGTGGTTCTGAGCGCAAAGGCGCAGGCAACACCGGCGAACCCCGCGGAAGTCTGGGGTTAAGGCCATGTTGCGGTGCGGCGAATCGGGGCGTTGCAGTACAATCGCCCTTTAATGACGATAATCGCGCACCGTCCCCGTGCGCAGCAGGAAGCGGTCCCGCCATGAACGCCCCACTCGTGCTCGATGCCAAGCTCGCCGCTCAGGACGCCCCGCCGCGCCTGCGCGAGATCCCTTATAACTACACGTCATTTTCGGATCGCGAGATCGTCATCCGCCTGCTGGGCGAGGAAGCCTGGCGCATCCTGGACGAACTGCGCAGCGAACGCCGTACCGGCCGTTCGGCCCGCATGCTCTACGAGGTGCTGGGCGATATCTGGGTGGTCCGCCGCAACCCGTACCTGCAGGACGACCTGCTGGAAAATCCCAAGCGCCGCCAGATGCTGGTGACCGCGCTGCACCATCGCCTGAACGAAATCGAAAAGCGCCGCGCCGCCGACCGTGCCGAGCACGCCGAGCCCGCCGCGGAAGACCGCTCGCATCGCGTGGAGCAGCTGGTCGCCTTCGCCAAGCAGGCGATCGAGTCGTTCAAGCAGGAATTCGCCGACGCCTACGACCTGCGCAAGCGCACGCAGCGCGTGCTGGGCCGCGTCACGCAGAAGGACAACATCAAGTTCGACGGCCTGTCGCGCGTCTCGCACGTGACCGACGCCACCGACTGGCGTGTGGAATATCCGTTCGTCGTGCTGACGCCGGACACCGAGGAAGAGATCGCCGGGATGGTCAAGGGCTGCTTCGAGCTGGGCCTGACCATCATCCCGCGTGGGGGCGGCACCGGCTACACCGGTGGCGCGGTGCCGCTGACGCCGTTCTCGGCCGTCATCAATACCGAGAAGCTGGAACAGCTGGGCCCGGTCGAAGAGACCGATCTGCCGGGCGTGTCGCGCAAGGTGGCCACGATCTTCTCCGGCGCCGGCGTGGTGACGCGCCGCGTGGCCGACGCCGCCGACCGTGCCGGGCTGGTCTTTGCCGTGGACCCGACGTCGATCGACGCGTCCTGCATCGGCGGCAACGTTGCCATGAACGCAGGCGGCAAGAAGGCCGTGCTGTGGGGGACCGCGCTGGACAACCTGGCCTGGTGGCGCATGGTGGATCCCGAGGGCAACTGGCTCGAGATCACGCGCATGGACCACAACCTGGGCAAGATCCATGATGTGCCGGTGGCCACGTTCGAACTGAAGTGGTCGGACGGCAACCGCGATCCGGGCGAGAAGGTATTGCGCACCGAGACGCTGGTCATCGAAGGGCGCAAGTTCCGCAAGGAAGGCCTGGGCAAGGACGTCACGGACAAGTTCCTGGCTGGCCTGCCCGGTGTGCAGAAGGAAGGCTGCGACGGCATCATCACCAGCGCGCGCTGGATCCTGCACCGCATGCCGAAGCATGTCCGCACGGTCTGCCTGGAGTTCTTCGGCCAGCCGCGCGACGCCATTCCGAGCATCGTCGAGATCAAGGATTACCTGGACGGGGAGTCCAAGCGCGAGGGCGGGGCGATCCTGGCCGGCCTGGAGCACCTGGACGAGCGCTACCTGCGCGCCGTGGGGTACGCCACCAAGAGCAAGCGCAATGCCTTCCCGAAGATGGTGCTGATCGGCGATATCGTTGGCGACGACGAAGACGCCGTGGCGCGCGCCACCTCGGAAGTGATCCGCATGGCCAACGGCAAGAGCGGCGAAGGCTTTGTCGCCGTGAGCCCGGAGGCCCGCAAGAAATTCTGGCTGGACCGCTCGCGCACGGCCGCGATCGCCCGCCACACCAACGCCTTCAAGATCAACGAGGACGTGGTGATTCCGCTGCCCCGCATGGGCGAGTACACGGACGGCATCGAGCGCATCAACATCGAGCTGTCGACCAAGAACAAGCTCAAGCTGACGGACGAGCTGGAGGCCTTCTTCGCGCGCGGCAACCTGCCGCTGGGCCGTAGCGACGACGCCAACGAAATCCCCAGCGCCGAGCTGCTCGAGGACCGCGTACAGCATGCGCTGACGCTGCTGCGCGAAATCCGCGCGCGCTGGCGTTACCTGCAGGACCACCTGGACACGCCGCTGGCCACCGCCCGCGCCGCGCTGATCGGGCACGGCCTGGGCCTGCTGGGTCCGGCATTCGAGCAACGCCTGCAACAGCAGCCCGATGCCAGCGTGTTCCATTTGCTGCAGGACCGCACGATCCGCGTGAGCTGGAAGAGCGAGATCCGGGCCGAACTGCGCAAGATCTTCAACGGCGGGGAGTTCAAGCCGATCCTGGACGAGGCGCAGAAGATCCACAAGCAGGTGCTGCGCGGCCGCGTCTTCGTGGCGCTGCACATGCACGCCGGCGACGGCAACGTGCACACCAACATCCCGGTGAACTCGGACGACTACGACATGCTGCAGGACGCCCACCGCGCGGTGGCCCGCATCATGGCGCTGGCCCGGTCGCTGGACGGCGTGATCTCCGGCGAGCACGGCATCGGCATCACCAAGCTGGAATTCCTGACCGAGGAAGAGATCGGCGATTTCCGCGCGTACAAGCAGCGCGTGGACCCGCAGGGGCGCTTCAACAAGGGCAAGCTGCTGCCGGGCGCGGACCTGCGCAATGCGTACACGCCGTCGTTCGGGCTGATGGGGCACGAGTCCATCATCATGCAGCAGAGCGACATCGGCGCCATCGCGGACAGCGTCAAGGACTGCCTGCGCTGCGGCAAGTGCAAGCCCGTTTGCGCCACGCACGTGCCGCGCGCCAACCTGCTCTACAGCCCGCGCAACAAGATCCTGGCGACCTCGCTGCTGGTGGAGGCGTTCCTGTACGAGGAGCAGACGCGCCGCGGCGTGTCCATCAAGCATTGGGATGAATTCTCGGATGTGGCCGACCACTGCACGGTTTGCCACAAGTGCGTGACGCCATGCCCGGTGAAAATCGACTTTGGCGACGTGTCCATGAACATGCGCAACCTGCTGCGCAAGATGGGCCAGAAGAAGTTCAACCCGGGTACCGCGGCGTCGATGTTCTTCCTGAACGCGACTAACCCGCAGACGATCAACATGACCCGCACGGCCATGATCGGCTGGGGCTACAAGGTGCAGCGCCTGGGCAACGAAGTGCTAAAGAAGTTTGCGAAGAAGCAGACGCAGCACCCGCCCGCCACGGTCGGCAAGCCGCCCGTGCAGGAGCAGGTGATCCACTTCATCAACAAGAAGATGCCGGGCAACCTGCCCAAGAAGACGGCGCGCGCGCTGCTGGATATCGAGGACAACGAGATCGTCCCGATCATCCGCGACCCGAAGGCGACCACCGCCGAGAGCGAAGCGGTCTTCTACTTCCCGGGCTGCGGCTCCGAGCGCCTTTTCTCGCAAGTGGGTCTGGCCACGCAGGCCATGCTGTGGCACGTGGGCGTGCAGACCGTGCTGCCGCCGGGCTACCTGTGCTGCGGTTATCCGCAACGCGGCAACGGCCAGTACGACAAGGCCGAGAAGATGGTCAGCGACAACCGCGTGCTGTTCCACCGCGTGGCGAATACGCTGAACTATCTCGACATCAAGACGGTGGTGGTGAGCTGTGGCACCTGCTACGACCAGCTGGCCGGGTATGAATTCGACAAGATCTTCCCGGGCTGCCGCATTATCGACATCCACGAATACCTGCTGGAAAAGGGTGTAAAGCTCGAGGGCGTGACCGGTACGCGGTACATGTACCACGACCCCTGCCACACCCCGATCAAGACGATGGACCCGACCAGGCTGGTCAACGACCTGATGGGCGGCAACACCGGCTTGGGCAAGATCGAGAAGAGCGAGCGTTGCTGCGGGGAATCCGGCACGCTGGCCGTGTCGCGCCCGGACATCTCCACGCAGGTCCGCTTCCGCAAGGAAGAGGAAATGAAGAAGGGTGCGGACAAGCTGCGGACCGATGGCTTCGACGGCGACGTGAAGATCCTGACCAGCTGTCCGTCGTGCCTGCAGGGCCTGTCGCGCTACAACGAGGACGCATCGGTGACGGCGGACTACATCGTGATCGAGATCGCCAAGCACCTGTTGGGTGAAGACTGGCTGCCCGAGTACGTGGCCAAGGCCAACGCGGGCGGCATCGAGCGGGTGCTGGTCTGATTGCGATCGCCATGACCCGCGAGCCGAATTGCCCACTGTGCGAAACCGACGGCGGCGAACTCGTCTGGATGGGGGATCGCGCCCGCGTGATCCTGGTCGAGCATGACCGCTTTCCCGGTTTCTGCCGCGTGGTCTGGAACGACCATTTGGCCGAGCTGACCGACCTCGACGATGCCGACCAGGCCTGGCTGATGCGCCTGGTTGCGCGGGTCGAGCGCCTGGTGCGCGAGGTCATGGACCCGGACAAGGTCAACCTGGCCGCGTTCGGCAACATGGTGCCGCACCTGCACTGGCACATCATTCCGCGCTACCGCTGGGACACCCATTTCCCGGAAGCCATCTGGGCCGCGCCCCGGCGAGCGGAGGATCCGGTGCGCCTCGGCGAGCTGGCCAGCCGGCTGCCGGCGCTGCGCACGGCACTTTCCGCGCTCGAAACCTCCAGCTGATCGCAATCCCGTAGCGCCCGTACGCGACCTTGGGTAATGTGCGGTTGCAGTCTGATACGGAACCCGCCGATGCGGCGGTGCGTCTGACACCCGTCGAACAACAACACGGCTCGCCGGCCAAAAAAGCGTGGCGGGCCAAACCGCTGGCGCCATGTCTTCCACACCGTCTTCCGTCACCGTGCCGGGTCCGGCCGTTCCGGCCGAGGCCCTCAAGATCCAGAGCCGGCTGCGCCTGGGTGCCACCTGGGCGCTGATCAAGCCCTATTGGAAGTCCGAGGACCGCAAGGCCGGGCTCGGGCTGCTGTTCCTGGTGATCGCCCTGAACCTGGGTATCGTCTACATCAACGTGCTGCTGACCGAGTGGAACCGCGTGTTCTACAACGCGCTGGAGCAGCGCGACTTCGTCTCGTTCAAGGCGCTGCTGCTGCGGTTTTCGTGGATCGCGGCCTGCTTCATCGTGCTGGCGATCTCGCGCCAGTACTACCAGATGATGCTGCAGATGCGCTGGCGGACGTGGATGACCGGCACCTTCATGCAGCGCTGGCTCGGGCACCAGGCCTACTACCGGATCGAACAGACCCACACCACGGATAACCCCGACCAGCGGCTGGCCGACGACCTGCGCCAGTTCACCGACGGCGCGCTGACGCTGTCGATGGGGTTGCTCAACTCCGTGGTGACGCTGGTGTCGTTCATCGGCATTCTCTGGGTCGTCTCCGGCCCGATCAGCTTTGCGCTGGGCGGCACCGACCTGACGATTCCGGGCTATATGGTCTGGTTCGCGGTGGGGTACGCCGTGGTGGGCTCGCTGATTGCCCACTTCGTGGGCCGCCCGCTGATCGGCCTGTCGTTCCAGCAGGAGCAATACGAAGCAAATTTCCGTTTCATGCTCGTGCGCTTGCGCGAGAACAGCGAGCCCGTGGCGCTGTATCGCGGCGAGCCGACCGAGCAGGCCGGGCTGCGCGCGCGATTCGAACGGATCCGGGCCAACTGGAACCAGCTGATGCGCTATACGCGGCGTCTTACCTTCGTGAATTCCGGCTACGGGCAGTTCGCGATCATCTTCCCGCTGCTGGTGGCCGCGCCGCGCTACTTCTCGGGCAAGCTCACGCTGGGCGGCCTCATGCAAATCAACTCGGCGTTCGGCCAGGTGCAGGGCGCCTTGTCCTGGTTCGTGGACAGCTACGCCACGCTGGTGGGCTGGAAGGCCGCCGCCAACCGTCTGATCGATTTCCAGGAAGCCATGCGCGTGGCCGAGCGCCAGGACCTGGCGCACGAAGGCCCGGGCGATATCGAGGTGGTGCAGGCCGATGGCGTGGACCGCGCGCTGAACGGCATCACCATTGCCGGCCTGGAATTGGCGCTGCCGGTGCGCGGCGGGACCAGCCAGGACGATGGCGGGGTCGATACGGAGCGTCACCCGGGGCAGCGGCCGCTGGTCGCGCCGTTTTCGCTCTCGATCGCGCCCGGCGAACGCTGGCTTGTCAACGGACCGTCCGGCTGCGGCAAGAGCGTGCTGTTCCGCGCACTGGCGGGGATCTGGCCGTACGGCAGCGGCCGCATCACCGTGCCGGAGAAACGCCTGATGTTCCTGCCGCAGCGCAGCTATCTGCCGATTGGGACGCTGGCCGACGCGCTTTCCTACCCGGACGCCGGCAACGCCCACTCGTGCGAGACCCTGGAGCATGTGCTGCGCCAGGCCCGGCTGGGCATGCTCACGAAGCAGCTCGACGTCTTCGACAACTGGTCGCTGCGGCTGTCGCCCGGCGAGCAGCAGCGGCTGGCCTTCGCCCGCGCATTGCTGCAGAAGCCCGACTACCTGTTCCTGGACGAGGCCACCAGCGCGCTGGATGAGGAGACCGAAGGCGCCATGTACAAGCTGGTGGTCGACACCTTGCCCGCGGCGGCGATCATCAGCATCGCCCACCGCAGCACCGTCGCCGCGTTCCACGACCGACGCCTGCGCTACCTCCCCGTCGATGGCGGCGGTCGTGACGAAAGCGGCGCCGGGCCTCGGGATGGGCAAGGCGGGGGCGGTGGAGTAAGCTATCGGGTCGTACAAGACGCGTGACGGCGCCGTCGCGGCCTGACTCGCATTGCGGGTGGGGCCACGGCGCGGTGCCGTCCCCACCATCATGGCTGGCCTGGAAAAAGATACCCCTCACCCCACCGCGCTGACCGTCCACACGCAGTCTCGCGTGCTGGAAATCGGCTTCGACAACGGCCGCACGTGGCGCCTGCCGTTCGAGTTGCTGCGCGTGTTTTCGCCTTCCGCCGAGGTTCAGGGCCACGGCCCGGGCCAGGAAACGCTGCAGACCGGCAAGCGCGACGTCGGCATCGCGGCCGTGGAACCCGTGGGCAACTACGCGATCCTGATCCGCTTTGACGACGGCCACGACACGGGCATTTACTCGTGGGAGCTGCTGTACCGCCTGGGCGACCAGCAAGACGTGCTCTGGGCCGATTACCTCAAGCGGCTGGAAGCCGCCGGCGTGGACCGCGACACGCCCATGATCGCCGCCGGCGGCCACGCCTGTGGCCATCACCACTGATTTCTGAATCTGGAGTCCGAGAGATGAGCGAAACCCACTTCGGGTTCGAGAAAGTCGACGAAGCGGAGAAGGCCGGCAAGGTTGCGGGCGTCTTCCATTCGGTGGCGAGCAAATACGATGTGATGAACGACCTGATGTCCGGTGGCATGCACCGGATCTGGAAGATGTTCACGATTGCCCAGGCCAATGTGCGGCCGGGCCAGAAAGTGCTGGATATCGCCGGCGGCACGGGCGACCTGGCCAAGGCGTTCGCGAAGCAGGCCGGTCCGACGGGCGAGGTCTGGCTGACCGACATCAACGAATCCATGTTGCGGGTAGGACGCGACCGCCTGCTGGACAAGGGCGTCGCCACCCCGGTGGCGCTTTGCGACGCGGAGAGAATTCCTTTCCCGGACAACTACTTCGACCTGGTTACGGTGGCGTTCGGCCTGCGCAACATGACCCACAAGGATGCGGCGCTGGCCGAGATGCGCCGCGTGCTGAAACCGGGCGGCAAGGTCATGGTCCTGGAGTTTTCCAAGGTCTGGAAACCCCTGGAAAAGGCCTACGACGTCTATTCTTTCAAGGTCCTGCCCTGGCTGGGCGAGCGTGTGGCCGGGGATGCCCCTAGCTATCGCTATCTCGCGGAATCGATCAGAATGCATCCAGACCAGGGTTCACTTGTCCGCATGATGGAACAAGCCGGGCTCGAGAAGGTCGAATACTTCAATCTGACGGCCGGAGTGGTGGCGCTCCACGTCGGGAGAAAGTACTAATTCGCCATGTCCGGCCCTCGATGGGCTGGAAATGACAGGGGATCACAGAATATGTCTTCTTTACGTGGAAAATTCCTGGCCATGTCGCTGATTGCGACGCTGGCCCTCGGGGTCGCGCTGGACGCCAATGCCAAACGGCTGGGCGGCTCGCGCAGCGTTGGCAAGCAGTCGTCCAGCGTGACGCAGCAACGCCAGCAGGCACCGGCGCAGAATGCGCCAGCCCAGCAGCAACCGGCTCAGCAGCCCAATCAGGCAGCGCCCGCCACGGCTGGTGCAGCCGCCGGCGGTGCCGCCGCCGCGGCGCCCAAGCGTAACTGGGGCGGCATGCTGGGTGGCCTGGCGGCCGGCCTGGGTCTCGGCTACCTGCTGTCGCACTTCGGCCTGGGCGGCGCAGCCGCCAGCTTCCTGGCCAACGTGATCATGATCGCGGCCATCGCCCTGCTGGCGCTCTGGCTGTTCCGCAAGTTCCGTGGCGGCAGCGCCCGCCCGCAGCAACCGGCCTACGCCGGCATGGGCAACAACGGATTGGGCGGCGGCATGCCGCGCAGCGCCGAGCCGACACTGCGCGAGCCCGAGCCGGCGCAACCGGCGTCTTACGGTGGCGCGTCGTCGGCACCGGTCATGGCCGGCGCGGCGGCCGGGGCAGCCGGTGTGGCAGCGGCTCCGCAGCCTTGGGGTGTGCCGGCGGACTTCGACACCGAATCCTTCCTGCGTAACGCCAAGGTTCACTACGTCCGCCTGCAGGCCGCGTGGGACGCCGGCAACCTCGACGATATCCGGGAATTCACCACCCCGGAAATGTTCGCCGAGATCAAGATGGACCTGTCCGAACGGGGCGCCGAGGTCAACAAGACCGACGTCGTCACGCTGGATGCGCAACTGCTCGGTATCGAGTCGACGGCGGCCCAGCACATCGCCAGCGTGCGCTTCTCGGGCATGATCCGCGAGCGTGCGGGCGATCCGGCCCAGCCGTTCGGGGAAGTCTGGAACCTCGCCAAGGCCACGTCGGGTACCGGCGGCTGGCTGCTGGCCGGCATCCAGCAGGAGTCCTGAGCATGGCCGCGCCTGCCCGCATCAGGTGATGCGGCGGGCGAGTAGCTTAGAATGGAGGCCCACGCGTGCGTGGGCCTTTTTTATTGGGCATGATCCCCGCAATCCGGACGCCATGAACGCTCTGCCTACCTCGCTGGCCTCGCCGATCGTCGCCGCGCTGAACCACCTGATTGAACAGGAGCCCTGGGCCTGCAGCCTGCTGGCGCCCTTTGCTGGCCGCGTGATCCGCTTTGACGCGGCCGCCTTTGCGCTGTCGCTGAAGGTGACGGAGCAGGGCGGCATCGAACAGGCCCCTGCGGCAGATGGCGCCGCCGTGACGCTGATCGTGCCGCTGCAGCAATGGCCACTGGTGGTGGCCGATGTGGCGGAAGGCGGGCAGGCCGCGGCGATGCGCCATGTCCGGATCGAGGGCGATGCCGAACTGGCCAACGTCGTCTCCACGCTGGCTCGCAACCTGCGCTGGGACGCCGCCGAAGACCTGTCGCGCGCGTTGCGCGGCGTCATGGGCGGCCCGGTCAGCGACAGCGTGGCCCAGCGCATGGTCGACGGCGCCCGTCAGGTGCATGAAGGCGCCACGCGCGTGGGCCGTGCGTTGCTCGACAACGTGACCGAATATTTGCTCGACGAACAGCCGACCCTGGTGCGCCACGCGGCGCTGGATGGGTTTGGCGCCGACGTGGCTCGCCTGCGCGACGACCTGGCGCGGCTGGAAAAGCGCCTGGAGCGGCTGGAGCGGCAATCGCCGGCCACCGGTAGTCCGGGCGCGCTGCCATCCGCCCACCGCTGATCCCGCCAACGCCTTCGCCATGTTGCTTCCCGTTGCCGCGCCGCGCGGCTCCGCTTTCTGAAGACCCCGCATGACCCGCCTCCTGCGTCTCTGCAAGATCATCTTCGTCATCCTGTACTACGGGCTCGATGAACTCGTCCTGTCCGGCTTCAAGAGCCGGCGCATCAAGTTCCTGGTACGCGTCATCACCATCGGACGCAAGCTCGAGCAGCCGCGCGGCGAACGCCTGCGCATGGCGCTGACCGCGCTGGGCCCGATCTTCGTGAAGTTCGGCCAGGTGCTGTCCACGCGTCGCGATCTGATGCCACCGGACATTGCCGACGAACTCGCCAAGTTGCAGGACCAGGTGCCGCCGTTCGATTCGGTGGTGGCCGTGAAGATCATCGAGAAGTCGCTGGGCCGCCCGCTTGCGCAACTGTTCGAGAACTTCGAGCACCAGCCCGTGGCCAGCGCGTCGATCGCCCAGGTGCACTTTGCCACGCTGCGCGGCGGATCGAACCATGGCCGCGAGGTAGCGGTGAAGGTGCTGCGCCCCGGCATGTTGCCGGTGATCGACAGCGACCTCGCGCTGATGCGCGACATGGCCACATGGCTGGAGCGCGTCTGGGTGGATGGCCGCCGCCTGAAGCCGCGCGAAGTGGTGGCCGAGTTCGACAAGTACCTGCACGACGAGCTGGACCTGATGATCGAGGCGGCCAACGCCAGCCAGCTGCGCCGGAATTTCGCGGACAGCAACCTGCTGCTGGTGCCCGAGGTGTTCTGGGACTGGTGCACGAGCAGCGTGTTCGTGATGGAGCGCATGCATGGCATTCCGATCTCGCGCACGGAATCGCTCAAGGCCGCCGGCGTGGACATGCACCAGCTGGCCGAGGAGGGGGTGGAGATCTTCTTCACGCAGGTGTTCCGCGACGGCTTCTTCCACGCGGACATGCACCCCGGCAACATCCTGGTGTCGATCCGGCCGGAGACGTTCGGGCGCTATATCGCGCTGGATTTCGGCATCGTCGGCGCGCTGTCCGAGTTCGACAAGAATTACCTGGCGCAGAACTTCATTGCGTTCTTCCGCCGCGACTATCACCGTGTGGCGCTGCTGCACGTCGAATCCGGCTGGGTGCCGCGCGAGACGCGGGTGGAGGAACTGGAATCCGCCGTGCGCGCGTGCTGCGAGCCCTATTTCGACAAGCCGCTGCGCGAGATCTCGCTGGGCATGGTGCTGATGCGGCTGTTCCAGACGTCGCGCCGCTTCAACGTGGAAATCCAGCCGCAGCTGGTGCTGCTGCAGAAGACGCTGCTCAATATCGAAGGGTTGGGCCGTCAGCTCGATCCCGAACTCGACCTCTGGAAAACCGCCAAGCCGTTCCTGGAACGCTGGATGTACGAGCAGGTGGGCTGGCAGGGCGCGTGGGAGCGCATCAAGGTGGAAGCCCCGCAGTGGGCCAAGATGCTGCCGGATTTTCCGCGCCTGGCGCACCAGTTCCTGGAAAATCGCGCCATGCAGAACAACGGCGAGCAGGAGCGGCTGCTGGCGCAGCTCGTCGTCGAACAGCGGCGGACCAATCGCCGGCTGTCCACGGCGCTGCTGCTGGTCGGCGGCTTCCTGGTGGGTATCGTGCTCGTGCAGGCGCTGGCCTGGGCCGGCTACTGGTAACGGACGATGAGCGCCACCGAGGATTCCAGGCCAGTGTTTGAAACCCGCAATGCCGCCGATGCCGCATTCTGGGACGAACGCTTTGCCCGCAACTTCACCCCCTGGGATGCGCGCGGCGTGCCGGCGGAATTTCAGGCGTTTGCCCAGGCGATGGCGCCGTGCTCGACGCTGGTTCCGGGGTGCGGGAATGGCTGGGAAGCGGGCTGGCTGGCCGAGCGGGGCTGGCCGGTGACGGCCATCGATTTCTCCGCCGAGGCGGTGGCCTCGGCGCGCCGCGCTCTCGGGCCGGCGGGGGCGGTGGTGCAGGAGGCGGATTTCTTCGACTTCACGCCGGAGCCGCCTTGCACGCTGATCTACGAACGCGCCTTCCTGTGCGCGCTGCCGCCGGCCCTGCGCGAATCCTACGGCGAACGGGCGGCGGCGCTGCTACCGCCGGGCGGCCTGCTGGCCGGCTACTTCTTCATTGGCGATGCCCGTGGCGGTCCGCCGTTCGCGATGCCGGAATCGGATCTCAACGCCTTGCTGTCGCCAGCCTTCGAGCAAATCGAGGATCGTCCTTCCGCAGCGCCCCTGCCGGTGTTCACCACCGGGCAGGAGCGCTGGCAGGTCTGGCGCCGTCGTCAGGCCTGAGGCGCCGCTCCCTTAGCCACGCTGGCGGCCGTTGTGCTTTTCGCGGTAAATGCCGCCGCTGGCGTGGTTCTCCGTCCGATCGATGGCGCGCTGCTCGCCCGCGCCGACATGGCCGTTGCGGCCGGCACGTGCCTCCGTGCGATCCACGTGCGCCTGGCCGCGCTCCAGCCGCGCCGTCTCCCGGTTAGTCAGCGAGCCGTTCTGCACCCCGTTGCGAATCCGCGTCTCCTGGTTGATGTTGCGCTGCACATCGGCCTGCGTCCTCTGCGACGACGCGCTGTCCGGATTGCCAATCCTGCCGTTATGGGTGTCGCGGGCGATGTCCTGGCTCACGCGGTTCTGGGCATTCTGGATCCGGGCCTGCTCCTGCGGCGATACCGAGCCGTTCTTCATGGCGTTCGCTTCCATCCGGTCGACCTTGGCGGTCTGCTTTTCCAGGCTGGAGGCTTCCTTCGTGGTCAGCGCGCCGGACTGCAGGCCATTCTCGATGCGCTGCTGCTGGTTCACGTCGCGTTGCACTTCATGGGTGACGGCGCCGGTCTGGGCGCTGGCAATGCCGGACAGGGCGGCGGCCATCAGGCCGGCGAGCAGCAGGGGGGTACGCGTCATGGTGGATTCCTCCGTTGTGGGTTTGCGTTCGGGCCGCCCGCCGCAGGCAAGACGGCGGTGGCCTGCCTGCACTAATGCGGGAGGCCGGATGCCCGCCGACCGGAGGTTTGTAAGCCGTGTAACCGGCGGTTTCGGCGCCCGCGCAACAAGGGGCGCGCCTCCGGTGACCCCGGCGATGCACCGATGTGGGGAAATGCCTGCGTCCGGGAATTTTTTTCTCCCACGAAGGTCTGCGTCGCTATAATCCGCGTTTTGATTCGGCTACGACCGCATTTGCCCGCCCCGGGCGCCCGCGGCCCCGACCGATGAATTGGACTCCGGCTGGTGCCGGCCGCTCAGGTTGCGGCGCACCCGGCCGGCTTTCGGTTTTTCGCCACCAGGGCATTTCTGGGATAGGGCAGCGGCATGCTGATCTGGTTCGTCATCGTCTATTGGGTTATCTCGGTCGGTATCGGCCTGTGGGCGGCGCTGCGCGTCAAGGGCACCGCAGACTTCGCCGTCGCCGGACGCAGCCTCCCGTTCTATATCGTCACCGCCACGGTGTTCGCCACGTGGTTCGGCTCCGAGACCGTGCTGGGCATTCCGGCCGTATTCCTCAAGGAAGGGCTGTCGGGCGTGGTGTCCGATCCCTTTGGTTCCTCCCTCTGCCTGATCCTCGTGGGATTGTTCTTCGCCCGGCCGCTGTACCGGATGAACCTGCTCACGATCGGCGACTACTATCACAACCGCTACGGACGGCTGGCCGAAGTGCTGACCACGCTATGTATCGTGGTGTCGTACCTTGGCTGGGTGGCCGCGCAGATCAAGGCGCTGGGCCTGGTGTTCTATACGGTGTCCGACGGCGCGCTGTCGCAGGACGCCGGCATGATGATCGGCGCAGCCAGCGTGCTGGTCTATACGTTGTTCGGCGGCATGTGGTCGGTGGCCGTGACCGACTTCATCCAGATGATCATCATCGTGGTCGGCATGCTCTACATCGGCTACGAGGTCAGCGGGCAGGCCGGCGGCGTGGCGGCCGTGGTGTCGCATGCGGCGGCGGCTGGCAAGTTCGAATTCCTGCCGTCGCTGGACCTCGTACAGATCATTGGCTTTGCGGCGGCGCTGTTCACGATGATGCTGGGCTCGATTCCCCAGCAGGATGTGTTCCAGCGCGTCACCTCGTCACGCACGGAGCAGATTGCCGGCCGCGCCTCGGTTCTGGGCGGCGTGCTGTACTTCTTCTTCGCCTTCATCCCGATGTTCCTGGCCTACTCGGCCACGATGATCGACCCGACGATGGTGGAGAAATACATCAACGCGGATTCCCAGCTGATCCTGCCGCAGCTCATCCTGACCCACGCGCCGATGTTCGCGCAGGTGATGTTCTTCGGGGCGCTGCTGTCGGCCATCAAGAGTTGCGCCTCGGCCACGTTGCTGGCGCCGTCCGTGACCTTTGCCGAGAACATCCTGCGCCCTTATTTCCGGCACCTGAGCGACAAGCAGTTCCTGCGCGTGATGCAGTGTGTGGTGCTGGTATTCACGACGCTGGTGACGTTGTTCGCGCTGAACTCGCACCTGTCGATCTTCCACATGGTCGAGAACGCCTACAAGGTGACGCTGGTGTCGTCGTTCGTGCCGCTGGCCTTTGGCATGTTCTGGAAGCCGGCCACCCGCCAGGGCGGACTGGCCGCGATCCTTCTGGGCCTGACGTCATGGCTGACGTGCGAGGTGACATTCGCCGACGCGACGGTGCCGCCGCAGATGGTGGGGCTGCTGTTCTCGATTGGCGGCATGGTCGTGGGATCGCTGATGCCGCAATGGATCAGCGATCGGCCCGGTGTCCGGGAAGTGCATATTGCTTAACTTGTGGCGCGTCGGCTGGTCCGGCGCGCAGGCAGGAACCCGATCCGAGGCACTGGAACTCTCGTCCCGCGGCGTCGCTGTGCGATGGCAAAACAGGGCGCGCGACAGCCAACTCGCACCCGGAGACGCTCCAATCGCCGTCCGGGAAGCATTCAAGAGGCGTATGCGCCTCGGAATGGCATCTTTTCCCGGCGATGGTCGGGCCGCCGACAGTTTATAATCCGAGGCTTTGCATCGCCGTGCGGGTTTCTTCCGCGTTTTTGCCATGGCTGCCATTGCAAATGGTGCCGGCGCTGCCACCTTTAGTTTTTCCGATCCAGATTTCCGCGAAAGAACCACGATGCCGATCTATGCCTACCGTTGCGACGCCTGCGGCCACGGGCGCGATGTGCTGCAGAAGATGAGCGATGCCCCGCTCACGGACTGCCCATCCTGCGGCGCTGCCGGGACCTTCAAGAAACAACTGACCGCCGCCGGCTTCCAGCTCAAGGGCTCGGGCTGGTATGTCACGGATTTCCGTGGCGGCAGCGGCGGCACCAGCGCTCCGGCCACGGCCGGCGGCGCGGCAGCGACGGCCGCAACGTCCTCGGCGGCATCGGCTGGCGAGTCGACTGGCGGCAGCACCGCCGCCGCGGCTCCGGCTGCCGGGGGCTGCGCTGGCTCCTGCGCCTGCCACTGAACCCGGACACGTCGTGGTCGCCAAGAAAACCGTCGTGGTCAAGAAGACCTCCGCCCTCAAGACCTGGTTCCTGACCGGTCTGCTCGTGCTGGTGCCGCTGGGCATCACGCTGTGGGTGCTCAACCTGATCATCGGCACGATGGACCAGAGCATGGCCCTGCTGCCGGTGGCATGGCAGCCCGAGAACCTGTTCGGGCGCCGCATTCCGGGCCTGGGCGCCATCCTCACGCTGCTGTTCATCCTGGTGGTGGGCGTACTGGCCCATAACTTCATCGGCCAGCGCCTGGTGCGCTGGTGGGAAGCCCTGCTCGGACGCATCCCCGTGGTGGGCCCGATCTACACCAGCGTGAAGCAGGTGTCGGACACGCTGCTGTCCTCGTCCGGCAACGCTTTCCGCAAGGCGCTGCTGGTGCAGTATCCGCGCGAGGGTTCCTGGACGATCGCATTCCTGACCGGCCGCCCCGGCGGAGACGTGCAGAACCACCTGCAGGGCGAATACGTCAGCGTCTACGTGCCGACCACGCCGAATCCGACTTCGGGCTTCTTCCTGATGATGCCCAAGGCCGACACCATCGAACTCGACATGACTGTCGACGCCGCCCTCAAGTACATCGTCTCGATGGGGGTGGTGGCGCCGACGGAACTGCCCCGCAAGAACGGCATCGCGAGCCGTCCGGCGGATGCGGTGGCCCCTGCGGCCGTGGCCGGCGACGCCGGCGACGACGAAGCGGTCGCGGCCACCGATCCCACCCATACCAATTGAGCGCGGGCCGCATCGCGGCCGCGCATTACCGGGAATCTCTCCTATGTCCTCCATGCGTACTCACTACTGCGGTCTGGTGACCGAACAACTGATCGGCCAGGAAGTGGCCCTGACCGGCTGGGTGCAGCGCCGGCGCGACCACGGCGGCGTGATCTTCGTCGACCTGCGTGACCGCGAGGGCCTGGTGCAGGTGGTGTGCGATCCGGACCGCCCGGAGATGTTCAAGGCGGCCGAGGAAATCCGCAACGAGTTCTGCATCCGCATTACCGGCAAGGTGCGCCCCCGTCCTGCCGGCACCGAGAACGCCAACCTGACTTCGGGCAAGATCGAGGTGCTGTGCCATGAGCTGACCGTGCTGAACCCGTCGGTCACGCCGCCGTTCCAGCTGGACGACGACAACCTGTCCGAGACCACGCGCCTCACGCACCGCGTGCTGGACCTGCGCCGTCCGCAGATGCAATACAACCTGCGCCTGCGCTACAAGGTGGCCATGGAAGTGCGCAAGTTCCTGGACGCCCAGGGCTTCATCGACATCGAAACGCCGATGCTGGGCAAGAGCACGCCCGAAGGCGCGCGCGACTACCTGGTGCCGTCCCGCGTGAACCCGGGCCACTTCTTCGCGCTGCCGCAGTCGCCGCAGATCTTCAAGCAGATGCTGATGGTCTCGGGCTTCGACCGCTACTACCAGATCACCAAGTGCTTCCGCGACGAGGACCTGCGCGCCGACCGCCAGCCCGAATTCACGCAGATCGACTGCGAGACGTCGTTCCTGACCGAACAGGAAATCCGTGACCTGTTCGAAGGCATGATGCGCACCGTGTTCAAGAACGCCATCGACGTGGACCTGGACGCCAAGTTCCCGGTGATGGAGTTCCGCGAGGCCATGGCCCGCTTCGGCTCGGACAAGCCGGATCTGCGCGTGAAGCTGGAGTTCACCGAGCTGACCGACGTGATGAAGGACGTCGACTTCAAGGTGTTCTCGGGCCCCGCCAACAGCGACAACGGCCGCGTGGTCGGCTTGCGCGTGCCGGGCGGCGGTGCGATCTCGCGCGGCGAGATCGATGCCTACACCCAGTTCGTGGCGATCTACGGCGCCAAGGGCCTGGCCTGGATCAAGGTCAACGAAGTGGCCAAGGGCCGTGACGGCCTGCAATCGCCGATCGTGAAGAACCTGCACGACGCGGCGATCGCCGAGATCCTGAAGCGCACCGGCGCTCAGGACGGCGACATCATTTTCTTCGGTGCGGACAAGGCCAAGGTGGTCAACGACGCCATCGGCGGCCTGCGCCTGAAGATCGGCCATTCCGATTTCGGCAAGGCCAGCGGCCTGTTCGAGGACGTGTGGAAGCCGCTATGGGTGATCGACTTCCCGATGTTCGAGTACGACGAGGAAGATGCCCGCTGGGTCGCGATGCACCACCCGTTCACGAGCCCGAAGGACGAGCATCTGCAATACCTGGAAACCGATCCGGGCAAGTGCATCGCCAAGGCCTACGACATGGTTCTCAATGGCTGGGAAATGGGCGGCGGCTCGGTGCGTATCTACCGTGAAGACGTGCAGAGCAAGGTGTTCCGCGCCCTGAACATTGGCGAGGAAGAAGCCCGTGCGAAGTTCGGCTACCTGCTGGACGCGCTGCAGTACGGCGCGCCTCCGCACGGCGGCCTGGCCTTCGGTCTGGACCGTATCGTCACGATGATGGCCGGTGCCGATTCGATCCGCGACGTGATCGCCTTCCCGAAGACCCAGCGCGCACAGGACCTGTTGACGCAGGCCCCGAGCTCGGTGGACGAGAAGCAACTGCGCGAGCTGCATATCCGCCTGCGCGCGCAGGAGCCGAAGACCACGGCCTGAGGACCGGCCCCGTCACAGTCGGCAGTCCGCTGCCGCCGCAAGAAAGCCGCGCCGATGCGCGGCTTTTTTGTTGTCTGAGCAAGGATGCGTTTCCATTTGTTACGACTCGGAACGAAGCCCGATTGCCCAAGGTCTCCTCCTGATGCGCGTGATGCGGGCACACTACGAAGGCCGCCGCGACGTGGGAGGAAAAACCGTGAATATCGATATCGAACAGATTCGCCAGTTCCTGCAGCTGCATGCGGAAACCATCCTGACCTGGCTCGTCGCCGGATTCCTGATGATGCTGCTGGCGCGCTTTGAACTGCGCCGGGCGGTGCGCAAGTCCGCCCTGGCGATGTCCGAATCCGTGGCAACCACCGTGGCCGCCTGTGTGCCGGAAATTGCCCATGCCGCGCAGACGGCGCATCCCGCGCCTGTGGGCGGCGCCGATGCCGTCGAGCCGGTGGCGGCGCAACGTGCCGACGCCCTGCGTCGCCTGGCGCTCGATACGGTCGCCACCGTGATGGCGCGTGGACGGTGGCTCGAGGATGTGGGCAACCTGCGCTTGCCGGAAGATGCGCTGCTGTCCGGCAGCCGCGCCGGCGGCGCCGATCCCTTGCTGGTGGTGGCGCCACAGCCCGTGGTGCAGGCGTACCTGGCTGCGCAGCGCACGTTCGAGGGCGAGGCGACGCGGCTGCAGACCCATCGGCGCGAGGCGTTGCGCCTGCAGGAAGCGCTGCAGGACCTGGCGGCCGAGGCGAGCCACGTCGAACAGGAGACCGCCAGCATCGTGATGCGTTTCGAGCAGGTCAACGCCCAGGCGGCGCAGGGTGTCGAAGCCGGCGACTATCAGCGATTCCTGATCCAGAAGTACAACCAGCTGGGCGTGCGCGAAAAGGAAATCGGCCAGGAACGCGCCGCGCTGGCAGCCCAGGTGCGCGAAAGTGCGGACGCGCTGGCCGAACATGCGCATGTGGCGTCGCAGCGCTACACGCAGTCGCTGGCGCCGCTGATGCAGCAATTGCGATCGGCGTGGGGCCACGGGGATTCTCCCGAGGTCTTCGACACCTGGCTGCGTTCCACGCCTTCACCGGAGGCCGCCACCCCGACGGCCGCGGTCCAGCCGGGCACCGCACGCAGCGCGGCCTGATCGCCCGATCTCGGGATTGCCGATATCCCGCGATACTGGCGAGATTCCACATCCTGGGAAAAGTCTGCAACGTCTTATCGCCGATGCCCCGCGCGGAGTGGAGCCAGGGTCATCGGGCGCGTCACGGGCGTGGCAACGCCACCGGGCTGCGTTATGCTTGGGTTTGTCCTTTTCACTCGCCCCATGCCCTACAAGATTCCCGAATCGGTGCTGGTCGTCATCTACACGCCAGACCTGCAAGTCCTGCTGATCGAGCGCGCCGACCGGCCAGGCTACTGGCAATCGGTCACGGGTAGCCTCGATGCCGACGATGAGCCCCTGCTGGTCACGGCGGCGCGCGAGGTGGCCGAGGAAACCGGCCTCATCGCCGGCAATCACGCGCTGACCGACTGGCAACACACCATCGACTACGAAATCTATCCCCAGTGGCGGCACCGCTATGCGCCCGGTATCGTGCGCAACACGGAGCACTGGTTCGGCCTGTGCGTGCCGGCGCCGGTGCCCGTGACGCTGGCGCCGCGCGAACACCTGCGCTACGAATGGCTGCCCTGGCAGGCGGCTGCGGAGCGCTGCTTTTCCAGCAGCAATGCGGAAGCGGTGCGCCAGCTGGCATGGCGCGCCGCGGCGGGGCTCGACGTCACCTCCGGAGCCGCATGATGAAGTTGCGCGTGGTTACCTACAACATCCACAAAGGGGTGCAGGGGTTTACCGGCAAGCCGCGTATCCAGAACGTTCGCACGGGCCTGCAGGCGATGGACGCCGACATCGTCTTCCTGCAGGAAGTGCAGGACCGCAACGACCGGCTGGTTGCCGCCGAACTGTTCGATCCCGACCACACGCAACTGAACTACCTGGCCACCGACGCCTATCCGCACTCGGTCTACGGCCGCAATGCGGTCTATGACCACGGACATCATGGCAACGCGATCCTGTCGCGCCACCCGATCCTGATGTCCGAGAATCTCGATATTTCCGACCACCGCTTCGAACAGCGCGGCCTGCTGCATGCCGTCGCCGATATCAACGGTGTGGAGGCACACCTGATCTGCGTGCACTTTGGCCTGTTCGCCCGCAGCCGGGCCCGGCAGGCCAGTGCGCTGGTGGAGCGCGTGCGCAGCGTGGTGCCGTCCAATGCGCCGCTGGTGATCGCAGGGGATTTCAACGACTGGAATCACCGGCTCGATGCGCAGATCTGCAATACGCTCGGTGCCGTGGAGTCCGCACACGCGAAGAGCGGGCGGATTCATACGTTTCCCAGCCACATGCCGTGGTGGCAACTCGACCGCATCTACGTGCGCGGTTTTGAGATCGAACGTACGCATGCATTGACGGGCCGCGAATGGGCGCAGCGCTCGGATCACGTGCCGCTGGTTGCCGAACTGGCGCGGCACGTGGCGATTCCGGAAGTCTAGACGCGGCTCAGCCCTTGAGAGCGTCCCGGACCCAGCGGTAAATGGCGTCGACGTCGGCCAGGTCCATGACCGGCAGCGAAGTTTGCGCGGCCACTTCGGCCGGCGCATCGGTCGCCACGGCCACCACGCCCGGCACGTCGTGCCATAGCGGCGCCTTGCCATTGGCGGGCCGATAGATTTCCAGCTTCGGGAAGTCGCTCCACTTGTAGCCTTCCACCAGCACCAGGTCGGTATCGGGCGGCAGCACGGCCAGTGCCTCGCCAATCTCGGGCGAAGCCTTCGATTCCGGATAGTGCCGCATCAGCGTCAGATGCCGCGCACCCACCAGTACCACGTTCTCGCAGCCAGCCTCGCGCATGCGCCACGAGTCCTTGCCGGGCGTGTCGGGGTCGAATCCGTGGTGCGTATGCTTGATGCCGGCCACCCGCAGGCCGTCAGCCACGAAGCGCGCAATCAGTTGGTCCAGCAGTGTGGTCTTGCCGCTGCCCGACGAACCGGCAATGCCGAATACCTTCACAATACTTTCCGTTTTGTGGCGTCAGAATCTAATGACAATAGCAGAGATGACTGCGGCGATGTGCAGGAACCGCCCGTTGGTCGATAATCGAGCCATGTCACGGATCTACGACCGGGTCGACCCCGCTCCCCCGTCCCCCCCGTCTCCTCAGACGCCCACGTCAGGCCTGACGGAGCCTGCGCCGGCGGACGCCGCCACGCCCGCCCGCCTGATGCGCTGGGTGCGACGCCGTGGCAGTCCCGTGCCGGGCAACCTCGTCCATCTTCTTTCCAACGGGCAGGCCTTTTTTCCCGCGCTGATTGCTGCAATCGACGAGGCCAGCATCCATGTTGTGCTGGAGACCTACATCTACGCCGACGATGACGTCGGCGCGCGCGTGACCGATGCGCTGGTCCGCGCCGCGCAGCGTGGCGTGGATGTGCGGGTGGTCGTCGATGGCTTTGGCGCGGGCGACATGTCTGATTCCCTGGCCACGCGCCTGCGCGAGGGAGGCGTCAAGCTGGAGATCTATCGCCCGGTGCGCGGCTTCAAGCTGGCACGGCGACATCTGCGCCGGTTGCATCGCAAGCTTGCCGTCATCGACGGCGAAGTGGCCTTCGTCGGCGGCATCAACATCATCGACGACCACAATCACGGCCCGATCGACTTGCCGGACCTTGGGCCGCGTTTCGACTTCGCCTTGCAGGTACGGGGGCCGCTGGTGGCGCAGATTGCGCTGGCGTCCGCGCGGCTCTGGTTCCGCATTGCACAACGCCGCGGCCTGCGCGAAACCGCCGAGGCGTTCGAGGAAGTCGAGACCCTGGCCACGGCTGCGCGCCAGGCGCGGCGCAGTGTGCAGCCGGGTGGCGTACCGGCCGCGTTGCTGCTGCGCGACAACCTGCGCAATCGCCGCACGATCGAGCGGGAGTACCTGTATGCGCTGGGCTCGGCGCGCCAGGACGTGATCCTGGCGAACGCCTACTTCCTGCCGGGGCACAAGATGCGTCGCGCCTTGCTGGCCTGCCGGAAGCGCGGCGTGCGCGTGCGGCTGCTGTTGCAGGGCATGGTCGAATACCGGCTCCAGCACTACGCCACGCACGCGCTCTACGCCACGCTGCTGGCCGCCGGCGTCGAGATCTACGAGTACGAGGCCAGCTTCCTCCATGCCAAGGTCGCCGTGGTCGATGACACGTGGGCGACGGTGGGGTCCAGCAACATGGATCCGTTCAGCCTGTTGCTGGCGCGCGAGGCCAACGTGGCCGTCTATGACGCGACCTTCGCCAACGAACTGCGCGCCCGGCTGGAGCGGGCCATGGCCCAGCGCAGTGCGCGCGTGATGCCGGAGGTCCATGCCAGGCTTCCCCGCCTGCGCCGGTTTGCCAATTGGGCCGCGTACTACGTGTTGCGCGTGGGCGTCGTCATCGCGGGTGTGACAGGGCGTTACTGAGGCTGCCCGCGCTACCATGCTGCCCTGCCGCACGCCATGTCCCCCGCGTGTTGGCGCAAGACCGTTTTAAGCCGATGCTGCAATGCGCTGCCGTTGCCGTCCGTTTAGAAACCAAGGTCTAATTAATTGCTTGATGCCAATCGGCCCCGCCAGAATAATCTGAACGACCGTTCTTTTTTGGCTTAGACTGCGTGCATTCGCGGTTGTCACGGCATCCGCAATGCCTGTTTCAAAGCAAAGTCAGGGTCATATGCAGCCCCTCGGGGAGGGGCTGCGAGAACGGAGAGAAAACCATGCGACACCAGTCAGTTCGTCTTGAATCCGCCGCCGCACCCACGCCCTTGCGCAAGGGCGAGATGACGCGCGTGGCGATTCTCGATGCCGCACTGGAACTGTCGTCCCGCGACGGGCTGGAAGGGCTGACCATCGGCCTGCTCGCGGAACGCATGCAGATGAGCAAGAGCGGCGTGTTCGCGCATTTTGGTTCGCGCGAAGACCTGCAGGTGGAAGTGGTGCGGGAGTATCACCGCCGGTTCGAGCAAGAGGTGTTCTATCCCTCGCTGCAGGAGCCACGCGGTCTGCCCCGACTGTGGTCGATGGTGCGGCGCTGGATGGAAAAGCGCATCCAGGAAGTGACCACGGGCTGCATCTACATCAGCGGGGCGGTCGAATACGACGATCGCGCGGAAAGCCCGGTGCGGGACGAACTCGTCAAGAGCGTCACCATCTGGCGGGCCGCGCTGATGCGCGCAATCGACCAGGCGAAGGAAGAGGGGCACCTGCGCGCGGACTGCGATCCGCGCACGATGCTGTTCGAGATGTACAGCCTTGAACTAGGCTTGCATCACGACGCCCGTTTCCTGCGCCTGCCCGACAGTGCCGAGCTTGCCATGGTCGCGCTCAACAAACTGATTCAGTCCTACCGTACCTGAAGCCGCCCCCGGGCAACGGCCTCGACCCCTGGTGGCGAGGCATGCGCGTGTGGCGGCATTGAAAACCTCCAAGGAGTCTTTGATGGGCCAGTACACCGCACCGTTGCGCGACATGCAGTTCGTGCTCCATGAACTGCTCGGCGCAGAAGCCGAACTCAAGGCGATGCCGCAACACGCGGACGTCGACGCGGACACCATCAACCAGGTCATCGAGGAAGCCGGCAAGTTCTGCGCCGACGTGGTCTTCCCGCTCAACCAGCCGGGCGACCGCGAGGGCTGCACCTATGTTGGCGACGGTGTGGTGCGCGCGCCCAAGGGCTTCAAGGAGGCCTACCAGCAGTACGTCGAAGCCGGCTGGCCCGCCCTGGCGTGCGATCCGGAATTCGGCGGCCAGGGCCTGCCGATCATCATCAACAACGCGCTGTACGAGATGCTGAACTCGGCCGGCCAGGCGTGGACGATGTACCCGGGCCTGTCGCACGGCGCCTACGAGGCCCTGCATGCCCACGGCACCCCCGAGCTGAAGCAGGCTTACCTGCCGAAGCTGGTCTCGGGCGAATGGACCGGCACGATGTGCCTGACCGAGCCGCATTGCGGCACCGACCTCGGCATCCTGCGCAGCAAGGCCGAGCCGCAGGCCGACGGTTCGTACCTGATCACGGGCACCAAGATCTTCATCTCCGCCGGCGAACACGACCTGGCCGAGAACATCATCCACCTGGTGCTGGCCCGCCTGCCGGACGCGCCGCAAGGCACCAAGGGCATCTCGCTGTTCGTCGTGCCGAAGTTCATTCCCGATGCCAGTGGCAATCCGGGCGAGCGCAATGGCATCAAGTGCGGCTCGATCGAGCACAAGATGGGCATCCACGGCAACGCCACCTGCGTCATGAACCTGGACGGCGCCCGCGGCTGGATGGTGGGCGAGCCCAACAAGGGCCTGAACGCCATGTTCGTGATGATGAACGCCGCGCGGCTGGGCGTGGGCGCACAGGGCCTGGGTCTGACCGAGGTGGCGTACCAGAACTCGGTGGCCTACGCCAAGGACCGCCTGCAGATGCGCGCGCTGACCGGCCCGAAGGCGCCGGAGAAGCCCGCCGATCCGATCATCGTGCACCCGGACGTGCGCCGCATGCTGCTGACGCAGAAGGCCTACGTCGAAGGTGGCCGCGCGTTCAGCTACTGGACCGCCCTGCAGATCGACCGCGAGCTGTCGCACCCGGACGCCGACGTGCGCAAGGAGGCCGGTGACCTGGTGGCGCTGCTGACGCCGGTGATCAAGGCATTCCTGACGGACAACGCCTTCACGTCGACCAACGAAGGCATGCAGGTGTTTGGCGGCCACGGCTACATCGCCGAGTGGGGCATGGAGCAATACGTGCGCGACGCCCGCATCAACATGATCTACGAAGGCACCAACACGATCCAGGCGCTGGACCTGCTGGGCCGCAAGATCCTGGGCGACATGGGCGCGCGGATGAAGGTCTTCGGCAAGATCGTGCAGGCCTTCGTCGAGGAAGAGGGCACCAACGAAGCCATGCAGGAGTTCGTCAATCCGCTGGCGGACATCGGCGACAAGGTCCAGAAGCTGACGATGGAAATCGGCATGAAGGCCATGGGCAACCCGGACGAAGTGGGCGCCGCCGCCGTGCCGTACCTGCGTGTGGTGGGTCACCTGGTGTTCTCGTACTTCTGGGCCCGCATGGCCAAGATCGCACTGGAGAAGGAAGCCAGCGGCGACAAGTTCTACACCAGCAAGCTGGCCACGGCACGCTTCTACTTTGCCAAGCTGCTGCCGGAAACCGCCGCCGAAATCCGCAAGGCGCGCGCCGGTTCCGCCACGCTGATGGCGCTGGACGCAGACCTGTTCTGATTGGCCGGAGGGACGCCCGACCTGCCGCTTCGCTCGATCGCCGCTCCCGTGAACCGGGGCGGCGCGAATAACGAGCGGCGGCCCGGCGCCCCCGGCACACCTCTCATCTCAACGCTCACGACTCAAGGAGCGCGCATGTCCAATTTCATCGTCAAGAAGGTCGCCGTGCTGGGTGCCGGCGTCATGGGCGCGCAGATCGCCGCCCACCTGGTCAACGCCCGCGTGCCCGTGGTGCTGTTCGATCTCCCCGCCAAGGAAGGCCCGAAGAACGGCATCGCCCAACGTGCGATCGAGAACCTGAAGAAGTTGTCCCCGGCGCCGCTTGGCATCAAGGACGAAGCCGGCCTGATCCGTCCCGCCAACTACGAAGACGATATCGCCCTGCTGAAGGAGTGCGACGTTGTCATCGAAGCCATCGCCGAGCGCATGGACTGGAAGCACGACCTGTACAAGAAGGTCGCTCCGCATCTGGCGCCGAATGCGATCTTCGCGACCAACACCTCGGGCCTGTCGATCACCGCGCTGTCCGACGGGTTTGATGCCGATCTGAAGGCGCGCTTCTGCGGCGTGCACTTCTTCAATCCGCCGCGCTACATGCACCTGGTGGAGCTGATCCCCACGGCCACCACGCAGCCCGAGATCCTGGACCGCCTGGAAGCGTTCCTGACCACCACGCTCGGCAAGGGCGTGGTGCGTGCCAAGGACACGCCGAACTTCATCGCCAACCGCGTCGGCATCTTCTCGATCCTGGCCGTGTTTGCCGAAGCCGAGAAGTTCGGCATCCCGTTCGATGTCGTCGACGACCTCACCGGCTCCAAGCTGGGCCGCGCCAAGTCGGCCACGTTCCGCACCGCCGACGTGGTCGGTCTGGACACGATGGCGCACGTCATCAAGACGATGCAGGACAACCTGACCAACGACCCGTTCGCGCCGGTGTACAAGACCCCGGCCGTGCTCAAGGGCCTGGTCGACGCAGGCGCACTGGGCCAGAAGACCGGCGCCGGCTTCTACAAGAAGGAAGGCAAGGCGATCAAGGTGCTGGACGCGAAGACGGGCCAGTACGTGGAGTCGGGCAAGAAGGCCGACGAGATCGTCGTACGCATGTTGAAGAAGGACCCCGCCGAGCGCATCAAGCTGCTGCGCGAGTCGACCAACCCGCAGGCGCAGTTCCTGTGGGGCGTGTTCCGTGACGTGTTCCACTACATCGCCGTGTACCTCGAACAGATCGCCGGTTCGGCGGCCGATATCGATCTGGCCATCCGCTGGGGCTTCGGCTGGAACTCGGGTCCGTTCGAAGACTGGCAGGCCGCGGGCTGGAAGCAGGTGGCCGAGTGGGTCAAGGAAGATATCGATGCTGGCCGCGCGCTGTCGAACGCGCCGCTGCCGGCATGGGTGCTGGACGGTGCCGTGGCTGCGAACCAGGGCGTGCACAGCGCGCAAGGTTCGTGGTCGCCGGCGGCCAGCGCCTTCGTCAAGCGCGCCGCGCTGCCGGTCTATGAGCGCCAGGTGTTCCGCGCCGCGCTCAAGGGCACGGATGCCGCCGATCCGCGCAAGGCTGGCAAGACCGTCGAAGAGAATGATGGCGCGCGCATCTGGACCAGCGAAGGCGCTGACGATGTGCTGATCATCTCGTTCAAGAGCAAGATGAACACGGTCGGCCCGGACGTGCTCGATACGATCGTGCGTGCCGTGGAACTGGCCGAAGCCGACTACAAGGGCCTGGTGGTGTGGCAGCCGACGTCGCTGCAACTGGGCGCGCCGGGCGGCCCGTTCTCCGCCGGTGCCAATCTGGAAGCCGCGATGCCGGCCTTCATGATGGGCGGTGCCAAGGGCATCGAACCGTTTGTGAAGAAGTTCCAGGACACCATGATGCGCGTGAAGTACGCCGCGGTGCCGGTGGTGCCAGCGGTGTCGGGCATCGCGCTCGGCGGCGGCTGCGAGCTGATGCTGCAGTCGGCCAAGCGCGTGGTGGCGCTGGAAAGCTACGTGGGCCTGGTGGAAGTTGGCGTGGGCCTCGTGCCGGCCGGCGGCGGCCTGAAGGAAGCCGCGATTGCCGCTGCCCGGGCCGCACAGGCCGCCGGCAGCACGAACTACCTGAGCTTCCTCACCAACCGCTTCCAGGCGGCGGCGATGGCCAAGGTGTCGACCTCGGCGCTGGACGCCCAGAAGATGGGCTATGTGCAGCCGACCGACACCATCGTCTATAACGTGCACGAGCTGCTGTACGTGGCGCAGAGCGAAGTGCGCGCGCTGGCCAACGCCGGCTACCGTGCGCCGGTGCCGGGCGCGCTGGTGCCAGTGGCGGGCCGTTCTGGCATCGCCACGATCAAGGCGTCGCTGGTCAACATGCGCGACGGCAATTTCATCTCCGCGCATGATTTCCTGATCGCCTCGCGCATTGCCGAAGCCGTCTGCGGCGGCGATGTGGAAGCCGGCTCGCTGGTCAGCGAGGAATGGCTGCTGGCGCTGGAACGCAAGGCATTCATCGAACTGCTGGGCACGGGCAAGACGCAGGAGCGCATCATGGGCATGCTGCAGACCGGCAAGCCGGTGCGCAACTAAGAGGCCAACGAGGAACCGACATCATGAAACAACTGCAAGACGCTTACATCGTCGCGGCTACCCGTTCGCCGATCGGCAAGGCCCCGAAGGGCGCATTCAAGAACACGCGTCCGGATGACCTGCTGGCCACGATCCTGAAGGCTGCCGTGGCCCAGGTACCCGGCCTGGACCCGGCCCTGATCGAAGACGCCATCGTCGGCTGCGCGATTCCCGAAGCGCAGCAGGGCCTGAACGTGGCGCGCATCGGCGCGCTGCTGTCCGGCCTGCCCAACACCGTGGGCGGCATCACCGTGAACCGCTTCTGCGCCTCCGGCCTGTCTGCCGTGGCGATGGCCGCCGACCGCATCCGCGTGGGCGAATCCGACGTGATGATCGCCGCCGGCATCGAATCGATGAGCATGGTGCCGATGATGGGCAACTCGCCGTCGATGTCGCCGTCGATCTTCGAGCGCGACGAGAACGTGGGCATCGCCTACGGCATGGGCCTGACCGCCGAAAAGGTGGCCACCCAGTGGAAGGTCAGCCGGGAAGATCAGGATGCGTTCTCGCTGGCATCGCACCAGAAGGCGATCGCCGCGCAGCAGGCCGGCGAGTTCAGCGACGAAATTACCCCGATTGAGGTAGTCGAGAAATTCCCGGATCTGGCCACTGGCGAGGTCAGCGTAAAGACGCGTACTATTTCGCTCGACGAAGGTCCGCGTCTCGATACGTCGCTGGAAGGACTCGGCAAGCTGCGCCCCGTGTTTGCCAACAAGGGCAGCGTCACGGCCGGCAACAGCTCGCAGACTTCGGATGGCGCGGGCGCACTGATCCTGGTTTCGGAAAAGATCCTCAAGCAGTTCAACCTGGTGCCGCTGGCGCGCTTCGTGTCGTTCGCGGTGCGCGGCGTGCCGCCGGAGATCATGGGGATCGGCCCGAAGGTGGCGATTCCTGCCGCGCTGGCCGCGGCCGGCCTGACCCAGGATCAGATGGACTGGATCGAACTGAATGAAGCGTTTGCCGCGCAGTCGCTGGCGGTGATGCGCGACCTGGAGCTGGACCCGGCCAGGGTCAACCGGATGGGCGGTGCGATCGCACTGGGCCATCCGCTCGGTGCGACGGGCGCGATCCGCTCGGCCACCGTGGTGCACGCGCTGCGCCGCCATAACCTGAAGTACGGCATGGTCACCATGTGCGTGGGAACGGGCATGGGTGCAGCCGGAATCTTCGAGCGCGTCTGAACGCGCCGACGGGACAGCCAGCCGCTGGCTGTCCCACCCTCTGATCAGGTGAAGAAAGTAGTGCGATGGACACGGAGATGCCAACACACTTGAAACGGAGGAAAACAACAATATGCAGGAGACAGCAATTCTGGCCGACGCGGCATGCGACATGCCGCGCGCAATGATGGACGCCCTGGGCGTCCGCACCATTCCTTTCCGCATCCGCGCGGGCGACCGCTTCGTGGTCGACACCCGCGACGAGGAAGCGCTGCCCGATCTGTATCAGCAATACCTGGTCGGCAAGCAGGACCACTACGCCGAATCGATTCCCCTGCTCGAACGCGAGCTGGAGGACCACTTGCTCAGGAATGTGGTGGCCGGCTGCGATCGCGCCATTCTGCTGACCATCGCGAGCACGCGCAGCAAGTTCTACGCGAACGCCACGGGTGCCGTGGTCGGGACCGTCGCACGCAGTTTCAAGCTGCGCAAGGACGCCGGCCGTAGCGGCCTGTTCGATCTGACCGTGATCGACACCGGCGCGATCGGGCCGGGGCAGGCGCTGATCGTGCGCGAGGCCGCGCGCATGCTGGCCGATGGCGCCGATGCCGCTGCCGTGTCGGACGCCGTCGAAACCCGGTTGCGCGACGCCGCCCACATGTTCCTGATTCCCAACGAACTGCTGTACATGTACACGCGCGCCAAGCTCAAGGGCGAGAACAGCATCACATGGAGCCGCTACATGCTGGGTAGCGCGTTCAATATCCGTCCGGTGATCCATATGCACCAGGGGGACACCGCGGCCATCGCCAAGGCGCGCGGCCCCGAAGACGGCATCCGTCGACTGCTGGCCCATACCGAGACCTGCATCCGCAACGGCTGTCTGCTCACGCCGGCGATTTCCGCCGCCTACGCGGGCAATATCGGCGACGTGCGGGCATGGCCCGCGTGGCAGTCGCTGGCCCGGACGGCGCAGACGCATGACGTGGAGCTGATGCTGGCCCCGATGAGCCTGACCGTCGCGCTCAACGTGGGCGCGGGCGCGTTTGGCCTGAGTTACCTTTCCGAAGTGCCGCCACCGTTCGTCTGAGCGGCGCACGATAACCACCGAGCACGATAGAGACGAGGTTTGACATGAGCATTGCCACCCGCATCGACCAGGGCATCCTGACCATTGGCTTCGATCGCATCGACAAGAAGAACGCCATCACCGCGGCGATGTACCAGACGATGGCCGACGCCCTGCGCGCCGCCGAGACCGATACCGCCGTGCGCGTGATCGTGATCGAAGGCAAGCCGGAGATCTTCACGGCCGGCAACGACCTGGAGGACTTCATGAAGCGTCCGCCGACGCACGGCGCGGATGGCACGCCGGCGCCGGTGTTCCAGTTCCTGCACGCGATCAGCCACGCGAGCAAGCCGGTGGTGGCATCGGTAAGCGGTGCAGCGGTGGGTATCGGCACCACGCTGCTGCTGCATTGCGATCTGGTCTATGCGTCGGATTCCGCCAGGCTGTCGCTGCCGTTCGCGCAGTTGGGCCTGTGCCCGGAGGCAGCGTCGAGCCTGTTGCTGCCGCGTCTGGTCGGCTACCAGCGTGCCGCGGAGAAGCTGCTGCTGGGCGAGGCGTTCAGCGCGCAGGAAGCCCACGCGATGGGGTTGGTGACCAAGGTGCTCCCCGTGGCCGAACTGGCGGACTACGTGCGTCAGCAGGCAGCGAAGCTGGCCGCGTTGCCGGCGTCGTCGCTACGGGAGACCAAGCGGCTGATGAAGGGGGATGATGTGGCGGCCGTGGAGAAGAAGATGGCCGAGGAAGGCGAGGTGTTCCGCCAGATGCTGGGAGCGCCGGAAGCGAAGGAGGCGTTCTCGGCGTTCTTCGAGAAACGCAAGCCGGATTTCTCGAAGTTCAGTTGAGCGGCGCGCGCCTCGGTGTTTTCCCGGGCGCCCAAAGCCGATGCTTCGGCGGCGCGCGTCGAAGGCTGAGGTGTGGCCTCGCTCTCCCGCTTGCGGGGCGGCGAGGCCACAGCCGGCGAAGTTCAGGCCGTCGGCAGCGTGCGCGGCTGGCGGCTCTCATCCGTTGCCACGTACGTCAACGTGGCTTCCGTGACCTTCACCACCGCGTGCCTGTGGCGCATGCGTTGCGCGTACACCTCCACGGACACCGTGATCGAGGTCCGGCCCGTCTTCACGATCTCCGCATAGAAGCTCACGAGGTCTCCCACGAACACGGGGTGCTTGAACAGGAACGAATTGACCGCCACCGTGGCCACGCGGCCCTGGGCGCGTTCCACCGCGGGGATGGACCCCGCGATATCCACTTGCGACATGATCCAGCCGCCGAATACATCGCCGTGCACATTGGCATCGGCCGGCATGGGCACGACGCGCAGGGCGGGGTTCTTGCCGGCTGGCAGTTCGGAGAGGGGGGCAGGTATGGTCATGGCGGGCAGGTAGGGTACGGAGGGCTTGATCTGCCGGGCTGTGCGATCTCTGCGACAATCGCGGCATTGGCCCGAATTCTAACGTATGCGCCGCTATTCCACGACCGCCGAGCCCGCCCCCGCCGACCCGGCCAACACGCTGTTCCATAACACCGGTGCGCCTCGCAGCGACTGGCAGACCGTCCGTAACCTCCTGCCCTACGTCTGGCACTACAAGTGGCGCGTGATGCTGGCGCTGACCTGCCTGGTGGCGGCCAAGGTGGCCAACCTGGGCGTGCCCGTGCTGATGAAGAAGCTGGTCGACAGCATGAACATCGGGCCGGGCGACACGGCTGCCTTGCTGGTGGTGCCTGTCGGGCTGATTGTTGCCTATGGCGTGCTGCGACTCTCCGGCACGTTATTCACCGAGTTGCGCGAGATCCTCTTTTCCAAGGTCACGCAGAGCGCCGTGCGCGAGATCGCGCTGCAGGTGTTCCGGCATCTTCATGCCCTGTCGCTACGCTTCCACCTGGAGCGGCAGACTGGCGGCATGAGCCGCGACATCGAGCGCGGCACGCGCGGCATCCAGTCGCTGATTTCCTATTCGCTGTACAGCATCCTGCCCACGCTGGTGGAGATGTCGCTGGTGATCGGCTTCTTCGTCGTGCGCTACGACATCTGGTTCGCGGCCATCACCACCTGCGCGCTGGTGGGCTACATCGTCTTCACGATCGTCGTGACCGAGTGGCGCACGCACTTCCGGCGCAAGATGAACGAGCTCGATTCGCGTGCCAACCAGAAGGCCATCGACTCGCTGCTGAACTTCGAGACCGTGAAGTACTTCGGCAACGAGGAGTACGAGGCGCGGCGCTATGACGAGAACCTGCGCACCTATCGCACGGCGGCCATCCGCTCGCAGAACTCGCTGTCGTTCCTGAACTTCGGCCAGCAGGCGATCATCGCGGTGGGGCTGATCCTGATCCTGTGGCGCGCCACCGTCGGCGTTGCGGCCGGCAAGCTGACGCTCGGCGATCTTGTGCTGGTCAACACGCTGATGATCCAGCTCTATATCCCGCTGAATTTCCTGGGCGTGATCTACCGGGAAATCAAGCAGGCCACCACGGACATGGATCGCATGTTCGTTCTGCTGGGCACGAACATGGAAGTGGCGGACGCGCCCGACGCGCCGGCGCTGCAGGTGACGGGTGCCGAGGTGCGCTTCCGCCACGTTGGCTTTGGCTACGAAAACAATCGCGTGATCCTGAATGATGTGGACTTCACGATCGCGGCGGGCACGACGACGGCCGTGGTCGGGCATAGCGGTTCGGGCAAGTCGACGCTGGCGCGGTTGCTGTTCCGCTTCTACGACGCCAGCAGCGGCGGCATCGAGATCGACGGGCAGGATATCCGCAGCATCCGCCAGGCGAGCCTGCGTGCGTCGATCGGCATCGTGCCGCAGGACACCGTGTTGTTCAACGACAGCATCTACTACAACATCGCCTACGGCCGTCCCGAAGCCACGCGCGACGAGGTCATCGACGCCGCGCGCGCCGCGCAGATCGACAGCTTCATCCGCGAACTGCCACAGGGCTACGACACGCCGGTGGGCGAGCGCGGCCTGAAGCTGTCGGGTGGCGAGAAGCAACGCGTGGCCATCGCCCGGACGCTGCTGAAGAACCCGCCGATCCTCGTGTTCGACGAAGCCACGTCGGCGCTGGATTCCCGCACCGAGCAGGCGATCCAGGCCGAGCTCATGCGGCTGGCGCAGAACCGCACCACGCTGCTGATCGCCCACCGACTGTCCACGGTGGTCCACGCCGACCAGATCCTGGTGATGGATCACGGCCGCATCATCGAACGCGGTACGCACGCCGCGCTGATGCGGGCCAACGGGCGCTATGCCGAGATGTGGCAGATTCAGGCGCGCAGCGCGGCCGAAGGGGCGCCACACTCGGACGCGCTGGCCATCGACGTCGGTGACGCCACGCAGGACGCCTGAGACCGTCCTCGCATCGACCGCGATTGTCGACAATTGCGGTCGGCAACTGCGCTCCACACGCACCTGCGCACAATCATGGTTCGTCAATGGACCACGTTCACGCCCTGCATCGGGGCGCGACGGCCATGTGAATAGCTGGCACGCGCCTTGCGAAAAGCCTTCTCCAGAGAGATCAACTACTGGAGAAGGTTCATGCCGCAATCCCTCGCGCGCCGTCAATGCCTGAAGCTGAGCGCCGCCCTTGGCACTGCGATGGTGCTGTCGACACTCTGCGCAGGCACCGCACAGGCGCAAGCCACCACCAGGATCCGTTTCCAGCTCGACTGGCGCTTCGAGGGCCCGTCCGCGCTGTTCCTGCTGGGCGAGCAGAAGGGCTACTACAAGAGCGAGCGCCTGGATGTGTCGATCGACGCCGGCAACGGGTCCGGCAACGTGGTCAACCGCGTGGCCACCGGCACGTATGACATGGGCTTTGCCGACATGGCGTCGGTGATGGAGTTCTACGGCAACAACCCGGACGCGAAGAACAAGCCGGTGGCCGTGATGATGGTCTACAACAACACGCCCGCGGCCGTACTGGCGCTGAAGAAGTCCGGCATCCGCGCGCCGAAGGACCTGGCCGGCAAGAAGCTCGGCGCCCCGGTGTTTGACGCGGGCCGCCGCGCATTCCCGATCTTCGCCAAGGCCAACGGCTTGCAGGCGTCGTCGTTCAACTGGCAGGCGATGGATCCCACGCTGCGCGAGACCATGCTGACGCGTGGCGATCTCGATGCGATCACGGGCTTCTCCTTCACGTCGATCCTGAACCTCAATGCGCGCGGCGTGAAGGACGAGGACATCGTCGTGCTGCCGTATCCCCAATACGGCGTGAAGCTGTATGGCAACGCGGTGATTGCCTCGGAGTCGTTCCTGAAGAGCAATCCGGAGGCCGTCAAGGCGTTCCTGCGCGCGTTTGCCAAATCCGCGCGCGACGTGATCGCGCATCCGGAGGAGGGCATCAAGGCGGTCAAGGCGCGCGACGGGATCATCGACGAGAAGCTGGAGGTGCGCCGCCTGAAGCTCGCCCTTGATAGCGTGGTGAAGTCGCCGGATGCCAGGGCGGAGGGCTTTGGGCGGGTGAGCAAGCCGCGGCTATCGCTGATGGCGTCGCAGGTGGCCGATGCCTTCGGCACCAAGGGCCGCATCAACCCGGACGCGTTGTGGACCGACGCCTACCTGCCGCCTGCGGCTGACCTGGATGTGCTGCGATGATGGCAAGGCAGGACATTTCCCCCGCCACGGGCGGGGCGCCTACCGAGAGCAAGCCGTTCGTCGATTTCAATCGTGTCTGGCTGGCCTATGACGACGAACTCGCCCGCCGTGGCGAGTTCGCGGTGGAAGACATTTCGCTGCAGGCGGCGGCGGGCGAGTTCATCGCCATCGTCGGCCCGTCCGGCTGCGGCAAGTCGACGTTCATGAAGCTGGCCACCGGCCTGCGTCCGGCCACGCGCGGCGCGGTGAGCATTGCCGGCGAGAAGGTCCACGGCCCGCTCAAGCAGGTCGGCATGGCCTTCCAGGCGCCGACGCTCCTGCCGTGGCGAACCACGCTCGACAACGTGATGCTGCCGCTGGAGATTGTCGAGCCGTACCGGTCGACCATGCGCGCGAAGCGCGATGCATACGTGGCGCGTGCGCGCGAATTGCTGAAGACCGTGGGGCTGTCCGGATACGAGGACAAGTATCCGTGGCAGCTTTCGGGCGGCATGCAGCAACGCGCGTCAATCTGCCGGGCGCTGATCCACCGGCCACGCATGTTGCTGCTGGACGAACCGTTTGGCGCGCTCGACGCGTTCACGCGTGAAGAACTCTGGTGCGTGCTGCGCGATCTCTGGCAGGCGCAACGCTTCAACGTGATCCTCGTCACGCACGATCTGCGTGAGGCGGTGTTCCTGGCCGACACCGTCTACGTGATGAGCGCCCGGCCGGGCCGCATCCTGTTGCGCAAGGAAATCGACCTGGCGCGCCCGCGACCGCTCGAAGTCACCTACACCGAACCCTTTGCCGAACGCGTGCACGAACTGCGCGAGAAGATCGGCCACGTCCGGCAGCATTGATCATGACGACACTGACGTCTTCCCAGGCGAGGCGCGTGCAGCGCGTCGCGCCGTGGCTTCTGCTGGGTGCCTTCCTGCTGCTGTGGCAGGGTGCGTGCCTGATCTTTGATATTTCCGACTTCATCCTGCCGAGCCCGTCGGCCATCGTGTCGTCGCTGACCGAATATGGCGACGTGATCGCGGGCCATGCGTGGCGCACGTTCTGGACCACGATGGTCGGCTTCGGGCTGGCCATCGGCGTAGGCGTGGTGCTGGGGCTGCTGATGGGTTCGTCCAGGCTGACCTATGCGGCCACGTATCCGCTGATGACGGCGTTCAATGCGCTGCCCAAGGCGGCATTCGTGCCCATCCTGGTGGTGTGGTTCGGCCTTGGCGCAGGCCCGGCCATCCTGACCGCGTTCCTGATCTCGTTCTTCCCGATCATGGTCAACATCGCCACGGGCCTGGCCACGCTGGAGCCGGAACTTGAGGACGTGCTGCGCGTGCTCGGCGCCAGGCGGCGGGACGTCCTGTTCAAGGTCGGCCTGCCGCGTGCCATGCCATTTTTCTTTGCGTCGCTGAAGGTGGCGATCACGCTCGCGTTCGTCGGCACGACGGTGTCCGAGATGAACGCGGCGAACGAAGGAATTGGCTATCTGCTGGTGTCCGCCGGTTCGGCGATGAAGATGCCGCTGGCGTTTGCGGGGCTCGTGGTCATCGCCGCGATGGCGATGGGGATGTACGAGCTGTTTTCCGTGCTGGAGAAGCGAATGACAGGATGGGCGCATCGCGGCTGATGAGGCCCGCGATGCGCCGTTCGCGTCTTTGGCGGCTCAGGCGTAGTCGAGCGGCAGTGCCGTGGTGTATTTGATTTGCTCCATCGCGAAGCTCGAGCTGACATCGGCCAGCTCCGCGCCCTGGATCAGCTTCTTGTACACGGCGTCATAGGCGGCGATGTCCGGCACGACCACGCGCAGCAGGTAGTCGGTATCCCCGGCCATCCGATAGAACTCGGTGACCTCGGGAATCGACGCGACCAGCCCGTGAAAGGCCTTCAGCCACTTCACGTTGTGCTGGTTGGTCCGGATCGAGACGAACACCGTCACGCCCACATTGAGCTTGCCGGCATCCAGCAGCGCCACGCGCTTGCGGATGACGCCGGATTCTTCCAGCTTCTGCACCCGGCGCCAGCAGGGCGTGGAGGTCAGTCCGACCTGTTCGCCGATCTCGGCGACGGGCACGGTGGCATCTTCCTGCAGGATGCCGAGGATCTGGCGGTCATAGCGGTCCATGGCGTCTCGCGTCAATGGGTAATGGGCCCCGGGGCGCTGCACACCCGCCGGGGCCCGGCGCCGCGAGTGTCAGGTCGTGACGGTGTCGATCAGCAGGTTGACGCCGGTGGCGATGCGGTCCTGCTCCACGCCGTAGATGTGGAGCGAGATGGCGACCTCGTCGCTGGTGTTGCCCAGCGCGTGGATATGCTGCAAGCCGGCCGGCACGCTGAACGTCGCGCCGGCCTCGCGCGTTACCGCGTTGACTTGTGTGGCGGTCCGGCTCTCGGGATTCCAGCGGTAGTGCCGCTCGGACAGCGTGCCGCGCAGCACGCGGTACGCGCACCAGGTGCGATGGCCGTGGACGGGGCTGAACTGGCCGGGACGCCAGATCAGCAGCATGACGGAGAACCGCTCGTATGGATCGGCATGGACCAGATGGCGCGTGTAGGTCTCGGGGCTGCCGTCCAGCGCGCCGGGCGGCAGCGCTGCCAGCAGCGTATCGGCATCGGACAGGCTGGCTGCCACGTGGGCGGCGACCATGCGGGCGCTCTGGGCCAGCGTGGCTTCCATGCCGGTGGCCAGCAGGTTCAGGGGAGACGTCGTGGGCCCACTGGGGACGCATGGTTGAACGGCGGACGTGTGCGGGGCGGGCATGGCTGGCTCGGATTCGATGTGGTATGCCATCCATCATAGAAGTGCCTCCGGAGCAAGATCATGCATTCTTTGGTCGGAATCGGTTCCAAATTGTAATCCTGTTCTACAGGCTGGCAGAAAATTGGAATCAGCTTGCTCATCGTGCGCTACGACGAGCGGCAAGCGATAATTCGCGCCATGGAAATCAAATGGCTTGAAGACTTCGTCAGCCTGGCCGAGACGCACAGCTTTTCGCGCTCGGCGGAGCTGCGGCACGTGACCCAGCCGGCGTTCTCGCGCCGCATCCAGTCGCTGGAGGCGTGGGTTGGCACCGAGCTGATCGACCGCTCCAGCTATCCCACCAGCCTGACGGCGGCTGGCAAGGTGTTCTACGAGCAGGCCCTGGCGATGCTGGCGCAGGTCAGCGAAACCCGCGCGCTGATGCGCGGCCAGCGTTCCGCCAACGCGCAGGTGCTGGAATTCGCGGTGCCGCACACGCTGTCCCTGACATTCTTCCCGGAATGGCTCAAGGGCGTGGAGCGCAAGGTCGGCACGCTGCCGTGCCGGCTGCGCGCGCTGAACGTCCACGACGCGGTGCTGATGCTGGTGGAAGGGGGGTGCGACCTGGTCATGGTCTATCACCACGCGCGCCAGGCGATCCAGCTTGATCCGGCGCACTACGACATGCTGGTACTTGGTACGGAAAGGCTGTCGCCCTTCAGCGTGCCGGATGCCACCGGGCGGCCATTGTTCCGGCTGCCGGGCACGGACAAGAAGCCCGTGCCGTTCCTGAGCTATACCCCCAATGCCTTCCTGGGCCGGATGGTGGACATGCTGCTGGCGGAATCGGGCGACACGCTCAAGCTCGACAAATGCTACGAGACCGATATGGCCGAGGCCCTCAAGGTGATGGCGCTGGCGGGGCACGGCATGGCCTTCCTGCCCGAGAGCGCGGTGCGCGAGGACGTGGCCGCCGGCCGGCTCGTGCGGGCCGAGGCCGCGCGCGGGTTGCCGCGGTCCATCGACATGGAGATCCGGCTTTATCGGGAACGGCCCTCCGAGGCGTCCAACGACCGGCGCGGTGGCCAGGTCCGGCGCAAGCGCCAACTGGTGGACAAGATCTGGGCGTCCCTGACGGCGTAAGACGCGGCAGGCAAGGTTATGCAAGGGTTGCATAACCGTTCGGGGGCGGATGAGCAATCGGCATTGGATTCGGGGTGCGGGGCGCCGATATGCTCCGTGTCACCTTCACTCGGAACCCAACGATGTCTTCCGCAGCACCGTCCAAGTCGTCCGTCAACTCCCATATCCTGCCTTCCTACCTGAACGCCGAGGCGCTCGGGCCCTGGGGCATCTACCTGCAGCAAGTCGACCGCGTCACGCCCTACCTGGGCTCGCTGGCGCGCTGGGTCGAAACGCTGAAGCGCCCCAAGCGTGCGCTGGTCGTGGACGTGCCCATCGAAATGGATAACGGCACGATCGCCCACTACGAGGGCTATCGCGTGCAGCACAACCTGTCGCGCGGCCCGGGCAAGGGTGGCGTGCGTTTCCACCAGGACGTGACGCTGTCGGAAGTGATGGCGCTGTCGGCGTGGATGTCGGTCAAGAACGCCGCGGTCAACGTGCCGTACGGCGGCGCCAAGGGCGGCATCCGCGTGGATCCGCGCTCGCTGTCGAAGGGCGAGCTGGAACGCCTGACCCGCCGCTACACCAGCGAAATCAACATCATCATCGGACCGAGCAAGGACATTCCTGCGCCGGACGTCAATACCAACGCCCAGGTCATGGCCTGGATGATGGATACGTACTCGATGAATTCGGGTAGCACGTCCACCGGCGTGGTGACCGGCAAGCCGATCTCGCTGGGCGGCTCCCTGGGCCGTCACGAGGCCACCGGCCGCGGCGTGTTCGTCGTGGGCTCGGAAGCCGCCCGCAACCTGGGTATGGACATCAAGGGCGCGCGCGTGGCCGTACAGGGTTTCGGCAATGTGGGCGCGGTCGCCGCCAAGCTGTTCCATGAGGCCGGCGCCAAGGTCGTGGCCGTGCAGGATCACCGCACCACGCTGTACAACCCGGCTGGCCTGGATGTTCCGGCGATGATGGAATATGCCTCGCACAGCGGCACCATCGAGGGCTTCCGCGGCGAGGTCCTGGCGACCGGGCAGTTCTGGGAAGTCGAGTGCGACATCCTGATTCCGGCCGCGCTGGAAGGCCAGATCACGGCGGAGAACGCGCCAAAGATCACCGCCCGGCTGGTGATCGAGGGCGCCAACGGCCCGACCACGCCGGAAGCGGATGACATCCTGCGCGAGCGCAACATCCTGGTCTGCCCGGACGTGATTGCCAACGCCGGCGGCGTGACCGTGTCCTACTTTGAATGGGTGCAGGATTTCTCGAGCTTCTTCTGGACCGAGGAGGAAATCAACGAACGCCTGGTACGAATCATGCAAGAAGCCTTCCGGGCGATCTGGCAGGTTGCCCAGGAAAACAAGGTCACGCTGCGTACGGCTGCGTTCATCGTCGCCTGTACGCGAATCCTGCAGGCGCGCGAGATGCGCGGCCTGTATCCCTGATTGAGGCGGGACTTGGAGCGGAGATAGTGCTGCGATGCAGCATGACTCCGCTTCGGCAAATGGCACAACGCGGCGGCCGGAGAGTTCCGGTCGCCGCGTTTTCGTACCTGTGCGGCCCGCAGCCGAATGGCGCAAGCGTTCGCAGTTGTGTCTCATTTTGACGCATCGCCGCGAAACCATGCCCGAAACGGCACCACTTAGGGGAAAAACCCGTTGTTTTGGGTCACGAGCTAAGCAATACTGTTTCGCTGGTGGGACCTTTTTGCTAGAGTCCCGCCTTTCTCTTCATGGTCAAGGAGATGTTATGAATGTAGCCAAGCTGGCTAGCCTGATGATCGCGGCGGGCGTCCTGTGCGGTACCGCGCAGGCAGCCGAGCCGCTGACGGGCACACTGCAGAAGATCAAGGATACGGGTGTTATCACGCTGGGCGTGCGGGATTCTTCGATTCCGTTCAACTACAACCTGGGCGGCGTGCGCCAGGTGGGCTATTCCTACGATATCAACATGAAGATCGTGGAAGCCATCAAGGACCAGCTGAAGCTGCCGAACCTGCAGGTCAAGGAAATCCCGATCACCTCGCAGAACCGCATCACGCTGCTGCAGAACGGCACGATCGACATCGAGTGCGGGTCCACGACCAATAACCTCGAGCGCCAGAAGCAGGCATCGTTTACCACCAGCATCTTCATCATCGGCACCCGCATCATGGTGAAGAAGGATGGCGGCATCAAGGACTGGGCCGACCTGAAGGGCAAGAACGTGGTGACCACCGCCGGTACCACGTCCGAGCGCCTGCTGCGCAAGATGAACGATGACCAGAAGCTGGGCCTCAACATCATCAGCACCAAGGACCATGGCCAGTCGTTCCTGACGCTGGAATCGGGCCGTGCCGTGGCGTTCATGATGGACGACGCGCTGCTCTACGGCGAACGCGCCAAGGCCAAGAACCCGGCCGACTGGATCGTCGTGGGCAAGGCGCAGTCGCGCGAGTCGTACGGCTGCATGATCCGCAAGGATGACGCACCGTTCAAGAAGCTGTCCGACAACGTGATCACCGGCCTGATGAAGGACGGCTCGATCAACACGATGTATGCCAAGTGGTTCATGCAACCGGTGCCGCCGAAGGGCCTGAACCTGGACTTCCCGCTGTCCGAAGACATGAAGGCGCTCTTCAAGACCCCGAACGACAAGGCACTCGACTGATCTCCGCGATCAGGGCAGTGCGAAACGGAAGGAGAAGTCCTTCCGTTTCTTTTTGAGGACGCAACATGGATTACATCTTTCACTGGGGAGTCTTCCTCGAGCAGGCGGCGCAGAACGAAACGTACCTGGACTGGATGATCTCCGGTCTCAAGGTCACGGTCGCGCTGGGCCTGTCCTCGTGGGTGATCGCCCTTGCCATCGGGTCGGTGCTGGGCGTGCTGCGCACCGTGCCGAACAAGTGGCTGTCGGGGCTGGCAGCCACCTACGTCGAAATCTTCCGGAATATTCCGCTGCTCGTGCAGTTGTTCATCTGGTATTTCGTGATGCCGGAGCTGTTGCCCGGCGGCGAGACGATCAAGCAGATGAACCCGTTCGCGCAGCAGTTCGTCGCTGCCATGCTCTGCCTGGGCACGTTTACCGCCGCGCGGGTTTGCGAGCAGGTGCGATCGGGTATCAATTCGCTGCCGCCAGGCCAGCGCAATGCAGGTCTGGCGATGGGCTTCTCGCTGGCGCAGACGTATCGCTACGTGCTGCTGCCGATGTCGTTCCGCGTGATCGTGCCGCCGCTGACCTCCGAGTTCCTGAACATCTTCAAGAACTCCGCGGTCGCGTCGACGATCGGTCTGCTGGAGCTGGCCGCGCAGGGCCGCCAGCTGGTGGACTACACGGCGCGCCCGTACGAGTCGTTCATTGCGGTCACGCTGATGTATGCGCTGATCAATGTGACGGTGATGCTGATCATGCGCTGGGTGGAACGCCGTACCCGCGTGCCGGGCTTCATTGGCGGCAAGTAAGGGGACGATCATGGCATACGAATTCGATTTCACCTCCATCAATCCCTCCACGCTGCACGTGCTGGGCGAGGGCATGCTGGTGTCGCTCAAGATCACCGTCACCGCGGTGGTCGTCGGCATCGTCTGGGGCACCATCCTCGCGATGATGCGCCTGTCCTCCATCAAGCCGCTGAACTGGTTTGCGCAGGGGTACGTGACTATCTTCCGCTCCATTCCGCTGGTGATGGTGCTGCTGTGGTTCTTCCTGATCATTCCGCAGCTGCTGCAGAAGGTGTTCAACCTGTCTCCCGCGGCCGATTTGCGGATGACCTCCGCGCTGGTGGCGTTTGCGCTGTTCGAGGCCGCGTACTACTCGGAAATCATCCGTGCCGGTATCCAGAGCGTGTCGCGCGGGCAGATGTTCGCCGCACAGGCGCTGGGCATGACCTACGGCCAGACCATGCGGCTGGTGGTCCTGCCGCAGGCGTTCCGCAACATGGTGCCGCTGCTGCTGACCCAGGGCATCATCCTGTTCCAGGATACGTCGCTGGTGTACGTGAGCGCGCTGGCTGACTTCTTCGGCCAGGCCTATGGCATTGGCGAGCGCGACGGCCGCATCGTGGAAATGCTGCTGTTCGCCGGTCTCGTGTACTTCCTTATCTGCTTCTCCGCTTCGCTGCTGGTCAAGCGTTACCAGAAAAAGGTGGCTGTATGATCGAAATTAATGACGTTTCCAAGTGGTACGGCGCCTTCCAGGTGCTGACCGACTGCACCACCAAGGTCGCCAAGGGTGAAGTGGTGGTGGTGTGCGGCCCGTCGGGCTCAGGCAAGTCCACGCTGATCAAGACTGTCAACGCGCTGGAGCCGTTCCAGAAGGGCGACATCCTGGTCGATGGCACCTCGGTGGGCAATCCGAAGACCAACCTGCCCAAGCTGCGATCGCGCGTGGGCATGGTGTTCCAGAACTTCGAGCTGTTCCCGCACCTGTCGATCACCGAGAACCTGACCATCGCCCAGATGAAGGTGCTCGGCCGTTCGAAGGAAGAAGCCACCGCCAAGGGCCTGAAGTACCTGGAGCGCGTGGGCCTGAAGAGCCAGGCGGCCAAGTTCCCCGGCCAGCTGTCGGGCGGGCAGCAGCAGCGCGTGGCCATCGCCCGTGCGCTGTCGATGGACCCGATCTGCATGCTGTTCGACGAACCGACGTCGGCGCTGGACCCGGAAATGGTCAACGAGGTGCTGGACGTGATGGTGCAGCTGGCGCAGGAAGGCATGACCATGATGTGCGTGACCCACGAAATGGGTTTTGCACGCAAGGTGGCCAACCGCGTGATCTTCATGGACGCCGGCAAGATCGTCGAGGACTGCGCGAAGGAAGAATTCTTCGGCAACATCGATGCGCGCTCGGACCGCGCCAGGCAATTCCTGTCGAAGATCCTGCATCACTGATCGACGGCCGGCCTGCAAGGCCTGGAAGCAAGAAGGGACGCCTGCTGGCGTCCCTTTTTTCGTTCCGGCACCCGCATCCGCCGCGGCGCGGGATCAGGTGCAGGCGGTGTTCGCCGCGTTCTTCGCCTGCACCTCAGGCGGAATCGGCACGGTCAGCGTCATCGTCGGCAGGCCGTTCTCGAACATGATCAGCTCTCCCGGCGCAAAGCGCGTCCAGGTCTCGTTGTCCGTCAGCGGCGCGGTGGCGATTACCGCCACGCGGTCGTCGGGCGTGGTCACCTGGGCAAAGTCGATCGACAGGTCGGCATCGATCAGATGCGCCTTGGAGAACGGCCACTGCCGCACGATGTAATACAGGTGCGTGGAGCAATGCGCGAAGAGCGCCTGACCGTTGCAGAGCAGGAAATTGAAGACGCCGTGCAGCGTGATGTCGCGCGTGATGTCCGCCAGCGCATGGCCGAGTTCGTTCAGCGGCGGCTGGGATCCCGGAAACCGCTTGCGCAGGCCCTGCATCAGCGTGCAGAACGCCAGTTCGCTGTCGGTGTCGCCCACGGGCTGGTAGACCCCTGAGAGGAACGGCGCAAAGTTCTTCAGGTCGCCGTTGTGGGCAAAGATCCAGTGCCGGCCCCAGAGCTCGCGCATGAACGGGTGGCAGTTCTCCAACAGGACCGTGCCCTGCGTGGCCTTGCGGATATGCGAGATGACGTTCTTGGACTTGATCGGATATTTCTTGATCAGATCCGCCACGGGCGATGTACCGGCCGACTGGTTGTCGATGAACAGCCGGCAGGCCTTGTCTTCGAAGAACGCCACGCCGAAGCCGTCGGAGTGATGGTCGGTCACGCCGCCGCGGGCGGCGAAGCCGGTGAAGGAGAACGTCACGTCGGTAGGCGTGGCGCAGTTCATGCCTAGCAGCTGGCACATGGCGGGGCACCGGTGCGGCAGGGGGCTGCCGCTTTGCAATAGAATGCGGACATTATCCCGCGCGTGCGGGACGCTGCCAAGCGCGGCGCCCGGGCGCCCCCTCAAGCTGTTCAGCCCCGACCCTTCCCAGCCATGAGCCAATACAAGATCGCTGTCATTCCCGGAGACGGAATTGGAACGGAAGTGATGCCCGAAGGCATCCGTGTCATGGACGCCGCCGCGCGCCGCTTTGGCATCGACTTCCAGTGGGACCACTTCGATTTTTCCAGCTACGCCTACTATGAGCGCCACGGCAAGATGCTGCCGGACGACTGGTTCGATACGCTGACGAAGTACGACGCCATCTACTTCGGGGCCGTGGGCTGGCCGGAAAAGATCCCTGACCACGTGTCGCTGTGGGGTTCGCTACTGCAGTTCCGCCGCTCGTTCGATCAATATGTGAACCTGCGTCCCGTGCGGCTGATGCCCGGGATCAAGAGCCCGCTGGCCGATCGCAAGCCCGGAGATATCGACTTCTACGTCGTGCGGGAAAACACCGAGGGCGAGTACTCCAGCATTGGCGGCCGCATGTTCCCGGGCACGGAGCGGGAAATCGTGGTCCAGGAAACGGTCATGAGCCGCACCGGCGTGGATCGTATTCTCAAGTTCGCGTTTGAACTGGCGCAGAAACGCCCGAAGAAGCACCTGACATCGGCCACCAAGTCCAACGGCATTTCGATCACGATGCCCTACTGGGATGAGCGCGTGGAGGCCATGGCCGCCAACTATCCGGGCCTGAAGGTGGACAAGTACCACATCGACATCCTGACCGCACACTTCGTGCAGCACCCGGACTGGTTCGATGTCGTGGTGGCCAGCAACCTGTTTGGCGACATTCTTTCGGACCTGGGACCGGCCTGCACGGGCACGATCGGCGTGGCGCCTTCCGGCAACATCAACCCGGATCGGACCTATCCGAGCCTGTTCGAGCCGGTGCACGGCTCGGCACCGGACATCGCCGGGCGCGGCGTAGCCAACCCGATCGGACAGATCTGGTGCGGCGCGATGATGCTCGAACATCTTGGCCATGCCGAAGCGGGTGCCGCCGTGCTGAGTGCGATCGAAAAGGTCCTGGCCGCGGGCCCGGGCCACGCCCCGTTGACGCGGGATATTGGCGGCACGGCCAGTACCGCCGACCTGGGCCGCGCGATTGCGGAGGCGCTGTGAGCCTGCATATCGATCCCCGTACATTGCTGCTTGATAGCTTCCGCGCAGCGGTTGCCGCCGCCGATCCGCTCCAGATCGTGGCTGACCATCTGCCGGAACCCCATGCGGGTGGCCGGACGCTGGTGGTCGGTGCAGGCAAGGCCGCGGCGTCGATGGCGCTGGCCGTGGAGCAGGCCTACGCGGGCCGAGCCACGCTGGAAGGCATCGTCGTCACGCGCTATGCCCACGGGTTGCCGACCGCGCATATCCGCGTGATCGAGGCGGGCCATCCGGTTCCGGACGAGGCGGGAGAGCAGGCTGCCGCGGAGATTCTCGCGCGCGTCCAGGCGCTGGGGCCCGATGACCGGCTGATCGTGCTGGTTTCCGGCGGTGGCTCCAGCCTGCTGTCGCTGCCGGCCGAGGGTATTCCGATGGCGGATCTGAAGGCCACCACGCGCGAATTGCTGCGCTGCGGCGCGCCGATCACCGAGATGAACATCGTGCGCAAGCACATTTCGCGGATCCAGGGTGGACGTCTGGCGCAGGCCAGCCGCGCGCCGGTGACGACGCTGATCGTCTCCGACGTGGCGGGCGACGACCCGAGCGCGATCGCCTCGGGCCCGACGGTGGCCGATCCGAGTACCTATGGTGACGCACTCGCCATCCTGAAGCGTTATGGCGCGACCGTGCCGGCCACGGTGCAGTCGCATCTGGAGCGCGGTGCGCGCGGCGAGATCGATGAAACGCCAAAGCCTGGCGACCCGTTGTTCGCCCGCGTGGACAATCGCATGATCGCCACGGCGCACGGGAGTCTGGATGCGGCCGCGGCGCTGTTCCGCAAACAAGGCATCCAGCCGGTGGTTCTAGGCGATACCGTCACCGGCGAAGCCCAGGAAGTCGCGCGCGTCTACGCCGCGCTGGTGCGTGAAATTCGCGCGTACAATGCGCCGTTCGCCGCGCCGGTGGCGCTGATTTCCGGGGGCGAATGCACGGTCACATTGCCGGGCGAAGGCGCGGACAAGGCCCGCGGCGGGCGTTGTTCCGAATTCCTGCTGTCGCTGGTCATCGAGCTGGCGGGGGCGGAAAATGTCCATGCAATCGCGGCCGATACCGACGGCATCGATGGCTCCGAGGACAATGCCGGTGCCCTGGCGGCGCCGGATTCGCTGACGCGGGCCGAGGCCGCGGGCATCTCGGCGCGGCGGCAGCTCGATGCGCACGATGCCTGGGGGTTCTTCGACGCGATTGGCGATCTCGTCGTGACCGGCCCGACACGCACCAATGTGAACGATTACCGCGCCATCCTGATTCTCTAACTTCGCACAGTCCCGTCGCTGCCCTCGCGGTTTCGGGACGCATACCAGCAATGACCCAGAAGCTCACGATCACCCGCCCGGACGACTGGCACCTGCACCTGCGCGACGGCGCGGCGCTGGCCGCCGTGCTGCCTGACACCGCGCGCCAGTTTGCCCGCGCGATCATCATGCCGAACCTGAAGCCGCCCGTGACCACGGTGGAGCAGGCCCGTGCCTACCGCGCCCGCATCCTGGCCGCGCTGCCGACCGGCATGACGTTCGAGCCGCTGATGACGCTGTACCTGACCGACAACACGCCGCCCGAGGAAATCGCGGCTGCCAGGGCCAGTGGCTTTATCCATGCGGTGAAGCTGTATCCGGCCGGCGCCACGACCAACAGCGATGCCGGCGTGACCGATATCCGCCGGTGCTACGCCACCCTGGAAGCCATGCAGCGCGAAGGCTTGCCGCTGCTGGTGCATGGTGAGGTGACCGATGGCGACATCGACATCTTCGACCGCGAGGCGGTGTTCATCGACCGCGTGATGCGCCCGCTGCGCAAGGATCTTCCGGAGCTGAAGGTGGTGTTCGAGCACATCACCACGAAGGACGCGGCCGAATATGTCGCCGAGGCCGAAGGTCCGGTCGGCGCGACGATCACCGCTCACCACCTGCTATACAACCGCAACGCAATCTTTACCGGCGGCATTCGTCCGCACTACTACTGCCTGCCGGTGCTCAAGCGCGAAATCCACCGCGAGGCGCTGGTCAAGGCGGCCACGTCGGGCGATGCGCGTTTCTTCCTGGGCACCGACAGCGCGCCGCATGCGCGTGGCCTGAAGGAACATGCCTGCGGCTGTGCCGGTTGCTATACGGCCCTGCACGCGATGGAGCTGTATGCCGAGGCGTTCGACATCGCCGGCGCGCTGGACAAGCTCGAGGCGTTCTCCAGCTTCAACGGCCCGGCGTTCTACGGCCTGCCGCGCAACACGGGCACGCTCACGCTGGCGCGCGAGGACTGGGAGCTGCCGGCGGAACTGCCGTTTGGCGACACCACGCTGGTGCCGCTGCGTGGCGGCGAAACGCTGCGCTGGAAGGCGCGCTGAGCGCATTGTTTGACGGCATCGATTGGACGCGGCCGTGGTTCCGGCCATTTGCCGCGTCCGGCATGGCACTGGACGGCGGCGATGTCCGGCAGGCACTCAGCCGGCAAGCTGCTGGCCTGACCAATGCCCGGGGGCTGCCCCTACGGTTCGTACCGCAGGCCGCGCTGCCGGACGGTCAGGCCTACGAATCCCACATCTTCGCGACCGGTGAGGTGCCGACGCGCGACAATCTCCACGACGTGTTCAATGCGCTCGTCTGGCTGCATTTTCCCGAGACCAAATCGCTGCTGAACCGGCTGCAGGCCGACGCGATTGATCGGGACGGCATCCAACCCGTGCGCGGAGGGGTGCGTGATGCGGCAACGCTGTTCGACGAGAACGCGGTGATCCTGGTCACAGAGGACGCTGGCCTGGTGGCGGCATTGCGCGGGTTTGCATGGCGCAGTCTTTTTATCGACCGCCGGGCGGCCTGGCCCGAAGCCGTCACCGTAGTGCCGTTCGGCCATGCGTTGCTGCAAAAGCTCGTGCGGCCGTACAAAGCCGTGACGGCTCATGCCTGGTGGATCGCGGCGCCCCCGAATACCCCGCGAGAGGAACTGGACCGGCTGCTGGCGCGGTCGCTCGCCACGGCGGCGGATCAGGGGACATTGCAGGGCGGGCGCTGCTTCGCGCCGCTCCCGGTACTGGGCATTCCGGGCTGGTGTGACGAAAACGCCGAGCCGGCGTTCTATGACGACGTCTCCGTGTTTCGCCCGGGCCGGCGCGGGTCGGCTGCAGTGACGGGCTGACCTGCCGATCCATCAGTGTTAGACTGCGGCCCGCAAAGCAGGCCAGACAACCGCTGCTTGCGTCGCAAGGCGCAAGGGGAGGAAAGTCCGGACTCCACAGGGCAGGGTGTTGGCTAACAGCCATCCACGGCAACGTGCGGAATAGGGCCACAGAGACGAGTCTTGCCGCCAGGTTCGCCTGGCGGGAAGGGTGAAACGCGGTAACCTCCACCTGGAGCAATCCCAAATAGGCAGGCGCTGAAGCGGCCCGCTGAGCCTGCGGGTAGGGAGCTGGAGCCGGCCGGTAACGGTCGGCCTAGAGGAATGGTTGTCACGCGTCGTCCGCCGCAAGGTGGGCGGGGTGCACAGAATCCGGCTTATCGGCCTGCTTTGCTTCTGTTTCCCAAGCCACCCGGCGCGGCCGGGCGGCGTCTTCGGTCGGGGCGTTCAGCCCTCGACGATTTCCATCGTGTGCGTGATCTCGGCGGTCTTGGCCAGCATGATCGAGGCCGAGCAATACTTTTCGTGCGACAGCTCGATCGCGCGTTCCACCTTGACGGGGTCCAGGCCGCGGCCGGTAACCGTGAAGTGGAAATTGATCTTCGTGAAGACCTTCGGATCGGCGTCGGCGCGCTCGGCTTCGAGCCTGACCGAGCAGCCGCGCACGTCCTGGCGGCCGCGCTTGAGGATCAGTACCACGTCATAGGCCGTGCAGCCGCCCGTGCCGAGCAGCACCATTTCCATGGGGCGCGGCGCAAGGTTGTTGCCGCCGCCATCGGGTGCACCGTCCATCGCAACGATGTGACCGCTACCGGTCTGGGCCACAAAGCTCATGCCCTCGGGGCCCATCCATGTCACTTTGCATTCCATTTTGTTCGTTCCTTGGTTCCTGATTGTGTGTTTTCGCTCACGTCCGCGTGATCACGAATCTTGCATTTGCTGAGTATATGACATCGGGGTGCGGCGTCGCGGCCAAGGGATTTCCCGCGCAAATCCGAGGGTTTCCTCTAAGTCGGCGTCTGACTGTCATCCGATGACTTTCCTCAAGCGGTTGTTTTTAAAGAATATTGTGTTCTTGTGTGTATCGTGTAGGGCATTTCGTAATATGCAATGCGATTTCGCAGTGCAAATTTTCTTGCATCCGCGGGACCTGCATGTATAATTCCAGTCATTGAACGACGGCGCATGCAGCGCGCCAGAGTGCGAAAGCGAAAGTCAGGTAATCAACACCTCCATCGCTCGCCGCACCGCCCGCCACGACCGGCACCGTCGATCACCCAGTGTCTCCTCCACCCTCCTCCTTTGGTGGATTCAAACCCAAGTCCAACCGACTTGGGTTTTTTTTCGTCCGTGCTTTTGTCCATGCTTTCGTCGATGGCAAGCGGTGACAGATCTCGAAGACAGGGCTCGCGGAGGCAATTATCCAGGCCCGGCGCACATCGCGTGGCGCCGGAGCCGCATGTTTGCGCGGGTTGCTCGGCATCGGGTCGGACATCTTGACGAAAAGCCACGACTTTGCTTGTGCGTTCCAGTCGTCCGCCAGTATAATCGACGGCTTTTCCGGTCATTGCCCCCGGGAAAGAAGTCAGGGAGAGCCTGCAAATACAAGCAGGAAGGTCAGGTCCAAAGGGCCGGCCGATCGACAGGACGCTAAAACGGCGACCGTCAAATCGGGCAGTATTCAATAGTCAGGAAAAATCATGAAGACCTTTTCCGCCAAGCCTCATGAGGTAAAGCGCGACTGGTACGTGATTGACGCGACGGACAAGGTCCTCGGCCGTGTTGCCAGCGAAGTGGCACGCCGACTGCGCGGCAAGCACAAGCCGGAATTTACTCCGCACGTCGACACCGGTGATTACATCATCATCGTCAACGCAGCAAAGCTGCGCGTCACGGGTACCAAAGAAACGGACAAGAAGTATTACCGCCACTCGGGTTACCCGGGCGGTATCTACGAAACGACGTTCGGCAAGATGCAGCAACGTTTCCCGGGCCGCGCCCTGGAAAAGGCTGTGAAGGGCATGCTGCCGAAGGGTCCGCTGGGCTATGCGATGATCAAGAAGCTGAAGGTTTACGCCGAAGCCGAGCATCCGCATGAAGCGCAGCAGCCCAAGGTGCTGGAAATCTAAGGGGGCCAATCCATGATCGGTAACTGGAATTACGGTACTGGCCGCCGCAAGAGCGCTGTGGCACGTGTCTTCATCAAGTCGGGCAAGGGCGACATCGTCGTCAATGGCAAGCCCATCAATGAGTACTTCGCTCGCGAAACCTCGCTGATGATCGTGCGCCAGCCGCTGGAACTGACGGCTCACGCCGAGACGTTCGACATCAAGGTCAACGTCACCGGTGGTGGCGAAACCGGCCAGGCCGGTGCTGTCCGTCACGGCATCACCCGCGCCCTGATCGACTATGACGCCACGCTGAAGTCGGCGCTGTCGAAGGCTGGCTACGTCACGCGCGATGCACGTGAAGTGGAACGTAAGAAGGTCGGTCTGCACAAGGCACGTCGCCGGAAGCAGTTCTCGAAGCGCTGATGCGCATTCGCAGGTTCGCTCTGGCGAGCCTTGCGAATCCGGAAAAACCGCACGATTCGTCGTGCGGTTTTTTTTTGCCCCGACTCGCGCTGTGGCTCGTGATTCGACTCGAATACGTTACAGAGATGGGTAAGTGTTCCAGTTGTCATACTTGTCATTCGCACAATGACCGTCCGGAGATACAATCACGGGCCTGCGAATGGAGAGGCAAATCATGGAGCACTGGATTGCCGGGCAGTTTGGCGGCCACCGCGCGTCGAGCCGGGTAGCCAGATGGGCCTGAAGTACCGGCCGTTGCGGCCTCGCAAGGGTTTGCGGACGTCGCGCGCGATGCTTCGCGGGCATCGCTCGTGGCGAACATGGGCGCTGAGCGTTGCGCTGTTGCTGTTCGTCGGTACGTGTCTGGCCTTCTGGGCCTACACCGCCAACAGCCGAATGACCGGCGGACAGGAACTGGCCGCGGTCAATGCACAACTGCGCACGCAACTGGCGGACGTAACGGCCGAGCGCGACCGGTTGCGGGCGGGTGCGGACACGGCGGAGGCGCAGCTGGAGATGGCGCATGCGGCGCAGGATCAGCTCGCCCGGCAGTTGAAGACCGCGGAAGCGGAGGCCGGGCAGTTGAAGGAGGACCTGGGATTTTTCGAGACACTCCTGCCTACGTCCGGCGATACCTCGGGCATTCACGTCCGGAGTTTCCGGGTCGCGATGGATGAAACTCGACCGCATGCCATGCACTATCGTTTGCTCGTGATGCAGGGTGGCTCCAAGGCTTTTGTCGAGCAGCCGGAATTTCGGGGTGAATTGCAGTTCATAATTTCAGCAATTCGGAGTGGGAAGCCGTTAACGCTCACGGTGCCTCAGCCGAGCGAGCCGCCCTTGCCGGCGGTTCGGCTCACGCATTACCAGCGCATCGAAGGCGATCTGGGGATTCCCCAGGATGCCGAAGTCCGCGCCGTATCAGTCCGTGTTCTTCAGAACGGGCAGGTGCGCGCGACACAGTCGGTAACGCCGTAGTTCGCGAGAACAAGGAGAAGAACATGCTGTTTTCGAAGAAGAAAGGCCTGTCCATCGATACGCTCGTGGGCCAGGATACCGCCATCGAAGGCGATGTGACGTTTTCCGGCGGGCTGCGGCTGGATGGTCGCGTGCGTGGCAACGTGGTTGCCGCCGACGGTAAGCCCAGCATGCTCGTCATCAGCGAAAAAGGGATCGTCGAAGGGGAGGTTCGCGTTGGCCACCTGATCCTCAATGGCACCGTGACGGGACCTGTTCACGCTGGTGAGTTGCTCGAGCTGCAACCGCATGCTCGCGTCCATGGTGAGGTGCACTATGCTGCGCTTGAAATGCATCAAGGTGCCATCGTCGAAGGTCGTCTGGTGCCGCTGGTCCAGGGCGAAGTGAAGGCACTGCCGAACTTCTCCGGCTCCGCCGAGGCCAAAACAGGCAAGGCGGACAAGGCAACGGATCAATCCCCCGACGCGGCGGCGATGCAGGACGACGACAACGCCCCTGAACGCGCGGGTGTGCCCGCATGAGCATGTGGCGTTAGCGCCCAGAGCCCCTTGAAAACAAAGGGCTTCGGCACGATTTGTGAGTAGCGCTTAGAATACGAGCGTATCTAAACAGGAGAACCCCCATGAACGCAGTCGCAGAGGCACCCGTAACCGAGGACGTGCCGGCACCGTTCGTCTTTACCGACAGCGCCGCCGACAAGGTCAAGCAGTTGATCGAGGAAGAGGGCAATGCCGAGCTGAAGCTGCGCGTGTTTGTGCAGGGCGGCGGCTGCTCTGGCTTCCAATACGGCTTCACGTTTGACGAAGACGTCAACGAAGACGACACCACGATGGTCAAGAACGGCGTCACGCTGCTGATCGACTCGATGAGCTATCAGTACCTGGTAGGCGCTGAGATCGACTACAAGGAAGACATCAACGGCGCCCAGTTTGTGATCAAGAACCCGAACGCTTCGACCACCTGTGGTTGCGGCTCGTCGTTCTCGGTCTGAGACCGCAGCCTTGCTCAGCAAAAAAGCGCACTTCGGTGCGCTTTTTTGTTTCTGGATGCTGACGGGGCCTGAGGGGCTGGCACTCGGCCAGGCAAGCACTGCACGCAGACCCATGTGCAGCGCTTCGCGCGCTCGGTTCAACGCGGGTAAATCGCCCCGAGAACGCGCGAGCCCGTGGCACCAGTGACCGTGGGGACGTTGCCCGGTGCCCGAAGCAGGCACTGGCGCGCCAGCCAGGCGAAGGCGAGGGCCTCCACCTGCGATACGGGCACGCCGAAGTCATCCGTCGTTTGTACGCTGACGCCCGGCAGCAGTCGCGCCAACGTTGCCATGACGAAGCCGTTGCGCGCGCCGCCACCACAGACGATCAGTCGACTCGCATCGGCGGCGTACGCCTGCACATCGCGCGCGATGGCCGTGGCTGTCAGCGTGGCCAGCGTGGCCTGGATGTCCCTGGTCGCCGGCTGCTGTTCGCCGAGTGGCGTGAGTAATGCCTGCAACCATCCGGGATGAAAGAGATCGCGTCCGGTGCTCTTGGGAGGCGCCGCGCGGAAGTACGGCTCCGCCAGGCATTGTTCGAGGAGTGTCGCGTCGACCTTGCCGCTGGCCGCCCATGCACCGTCGTCGTCGTATGGCAGGCCGCGATGGCGAAGGATCCAGTCGTCGAGCAGCGCATTGCCGGGGCCGCAGTCGAAGCCGGTCACCGGACGGCCCGTGCTGGCCGCCGGCAGGATGCTGATGTTGGAGATGCCGCCGATATTGCAGACCACTCGCGTCTCGTCAGGCACGCCGAACAGCGCTGCATGCACCGCGGGCACCAAGGGCGCGCCTTGGCCCCCGGCGGCGATATCGCGGCTGCGGAAGTCCGCCACCACGTCGATTCGCGTGAGCTCTGCCAGCAATGCCGGATGCTGGCTCTGCCGTGTGTAGCCGATGTTGTCGTATTGACCGGGCCGGTGACGGATAGTCTGGCCGTGCGCGCCGATCGCGGCCACCGTTGCGGCGGAGACGCCGGACAGCCGCAGCAGCGTGGCCACGCAATCGGCATAGACGCGTGCCAGGGCGTTGGCTGCCATCGCCTCGCGGTGAATCTCATCGTCGCCGGGCTGCTGGAGCGCGCCAAATGCCTCGCGCACCGCTGCCGGAAACGGCTCGTGGGCCGCTGCCAGTACCAAGGGCTGCTCACCCGAGAAATCGACGAGCACGCCGTCCGCGCCGTCCATGCTGGTGCCCGACATCAGGCCGATGAATCGCTCGCTGGGCACCGGGGGCACGGACATGGTTAGTTGCTGGCGGTCAGGACGTTGTAGGTGCGCAGCATGTTGATGCGGCTCAGCATGGCGCTGGTATAGGTCAGGAACTGCGCGCGTGACTTGCCGGTCAACGTCGGCGCTTCCATCAGCGTGATGGTGAGCGGGTTCTGCGGCACGTCGTTGAAGCGGAACTCGTAGTGCAGGTGCGGGCCTGTTGCCCAGCCCGTGGAGCCGACGAACCCGATCACCTGACCCTGGTTCACGTGCTGGCCCTGGCGCACGCCGGAAAAGCCGGACAGGTGGGCGTAGTAAGTCGAATAGCCGCCCGCATGTTGCAGCACGATGATATTGCCGTAGCCGTTCTGCTGGCCAACGAACTCCACGGTGCCGTCACCGGACGCAAAGACCTTGGTGCCTTGCGGCGCGGCAAAGTCCACGCCCTTGTGCTGCGCCCACCTGTGGTGCAACGGATGATCGCGGCCACCGAAGCCCGACGACACGCGTGAAAACTCCACCGGCGATCGCAGGAACGGGCGCTTCATGCTGCGGCCGTCGAACGTGTAGTAGGCGCCCGGCTCGCCGTCTTCCGGCGCGTACCAGAGCGCCTGGTGCAGGGCGTTGCGGTTGATCAGTTCCACGGCCACCACACGGCCGTTGCGCACGAAGCTGCCATCGCGGAAGCCAGCTTCGTAGATGATGCGGAAGCGGTCGCCGCGTGCAATGTCGTGATGGAAGTCGATGACACCCGAGAAGATCGAGATCATCTGTTCGACGATTTCGTCCGGGACGTTGGCCGCGTCCATCGACTTGAAGAAGCCTGCCGCATCGATGGCGCCGGACGCCATCTCATAGTGCACGTCGTTGTCGACGGTCTGGATGCGGGCCTTGTAGGTGTAGTCGCCGCCTTCGGTCTTCGGCGCCACGCGCTCGATCACCAGTTCGCGGGAAGCGGCGGCATCGCCGCCTAGATTGGCCTGCAACGACACCAGCAGGTTGCTGTCGTCGATTTCCGCCTGCAAGGCCTGGCCCGGGTTCAGGTTGAACAGGCCGCGGGCGGTGGGGTTCTTGAGGATGAAGGACTGCGCATCGGGATCGTCGACGCCCAGGCGGCGCAGCACGGTGGCGATGGTGTCGCCGCGCTGCATGCGATCCTGCCGCACATAAATGCTGGAGTCGGTCTCGGTCAGCTGATCCAGCTGTGCGCGCAGGTCTGGCATGCGCAGGGGTTGCAGCACGCGGGGTGCCTGGGGATCTATATAGGCGTTGCGGGGGGCGACGCCCATCGCCGCTGCCATGCCGAGCGTGAAAACCGTACCGACCGCAACGGTCAGTTGCTTCCGGCGCCGGGCATGCTGGGGGTTGGTCGGGTCGACAAGCACCACCAGCTCGCGCGCGAAAACTTCGCGGAGTCTGGACCACATCACGTAAAATTCAGCCTTAAATTCGGGCTCCGCTGCCGCGACGATGTGTATCGCCTGCCTTCCTCCCCCGAGGTGCGGCGCGGGCCGTGTTGGTTTGCCGCCTGCGTTGCCGCCTACAATGACGGTTTGGCGGTTGGCCGGCGGGTAGTCCCACCAGGCGCAAAGCGCGAATTATACCAGAACGCTGCCAGCCATACTTCGAAGATTTCCTATTTATTTCAACGACTTACGTCATGACTGAAGTGTCCCCGGCCGCCGCGGCCAAATATCCACTTACGCCGTCGGTGATGCGCGCACTTGAGGTCACGAGACGTGGCTGCGACGAGCTGCTGATCGAATCCGAATGGCTGCAGAAGCTAGCCCGCAGCGAAGCCACCGGCGTGCCCCTGCGGATCAAGCTCGGCCTGGATCCGACCGCGCCCGACATCCACCTCGGCCACACCGTGGTCCTCAACAAGCTGCGCCAGCTGCAGGACCTTGGCCACCAGGTCATCTTCCTGATCGGCGACTTCACGTCCACCATCGGCGATCCCTCGGGCCGCAACGCCACGCGTCCTCCGCTCACCCGCGAGCAGATCGAGGCCAACGCCCAGACCTACTACCGTCAGGCCAGCCTGGTACTCGACCCGTCGAAGACCGAGATCCGCTACAACAGCGAGTGGAGCGACCCCCTCGGCGCGCGCGGCATGATCCAGCTGGCGGCCAAATACACGGTCGCGCGGATGATGGAGCGCGACGACTTCACCAAACGGTTCCGGTCTGGGATTCCGATTTCGGTCCATGAGTTCCTTTATCCGCTCATGCAGGGCTACGATTCCGTCGCGCTGAAGTCGGACCTTGAGCTCGGCGGCACCGACCAGAAGTTCAACCTGCTGGTCGGCCGCGAACTGCAGAAGGAATACGGGCAGGAGCCGCAGTGCATCCTGACCATGCCGCTGCTGGTGGGCCTGGACGGCGTGGAAAAGATGTCGAAGTCCAAGAACAACTACATCGGCGTGACGGAAGCCCCGAACGACATGTTCGGCAAGCTGATGAGCATCTCGGACGACCTGATGTGGCAGTACTTCACGCTGCTGTCTTTCCGCCCGATGAGCGAGATCGACCTGATGAAGGAGGAGATCGCGCTGGGCCGCAATCCGCGCGACTGCAAGGTGGCGCTGGCGCAGGAGATCGTCACGCGCTTCCACAGCGCCGCCGATGCCGAGAAGGCCCTGGAAGACTTCAATCACCGCGCGCGCGGCGGCGTGCCGGACGACATTCCCTCGGTAAGCCTCGCCGGCGCGCCGCTGGGCATCGCCCAGCTGCTCAAGCAGGCCAACCTGGTGCCCTCGACCTCCGAGGCCAACCGCAACATCGAGCAGGGCGGCGTGAAGATCGACGGCGCCGTGGTCGGCGACAAGGCGACCAAAGTGGCGGCCGGCACCTACGTGGTCCAGGTGGGCAAGCGCCGCTTTGCGCGCGTGACCCTGGCCTGATGGCGCGATGATTGCCTTGATCCAGCGCGTGGCCCAGGCCCGCGTCACCGTGGAGGGCCGTACCACCGGCGAGATCGGCGCGGGGCTGCTGGCGCTGGTCTGCGCCGAACGCGGCGACACCGAGGCCCAGGCCGAGCGCCTGCTGGCCAAGATGCTCGCCTACCGCGTGTTCTCGGATGCCGACGGCAAGATGAACCTGCCCGTGCAGAACATCGACGGCAATGGGACCGCCGGTGGCCTGCTGGTGGTGTCGCAATTCACGCTCGCGGCCGATACCAACAGCGGCACGCGGCCCAGCTTTACACCGGCGGCGTCCCCCGAGGACGGCCGCCGGCTGTACGACCACTTCGTGACCCGCGCCCGCGCCGCGCATCCGTCGGTCCAGACCGGCGAATTCGGCGCGATGATGCAGGTCAGCCTGACCAACGATGGCCCGGTGACGTTCTGGCTGCGCGTAGCGCCGGCCGGCACGGCATGACGCCACGGCCATCGATACCCTGAAGGAGATCCCCATGAAACTCTGGAGCAAGGCCTTTGCCGACAATGCGCCGATTCCCGGCGAGTTCGCCTTCTGCGTGCCCGATGCGGCGAACCACGTGGCGTTGTCGAACAACCGCAACCCGGACCTGCATTGGGACGACGTGCCGGCTGGCACGCGGTCGTTCGCGCTGATCTGCCATGATCCCGATGTGCCCAGCAAGGGCGACGACGTGAACCAGGAAGGCCGTGAAGTGCCGGCGTCGCTGCCGCGCGTGGATTTCTTCCACTGGGTGCTGGTCGATATCCCGCCCGGCCTGAACACGATCTCGGCCGGCTCGCACAGCGACGGCGTGATCGCGCGCGGCAAGCCGGGGCCGGAGGCGCTGGTCGGCACCGCCACGGCTGGCGGCCTGCGTCACGGCCTGAATGACTACACGGGCTGGTTTGCGAACGATCCGGACATGAAGGGCGACTACTTCGGCTATGACGGCCCGTGCCCGCCGTGGAACGACTCGATCGTCCACCACTATGTGTTCACCGTGTATGCGCTCGATATCGACCGCCTGCCCGTCGAAGGCAACTTCACGGGCGCCGACGCTCGCCGCGCCATCCAGGGCCACGTGCTGGCGCAAGCCAGCGTGACCGGCACGTACACGCTCAACCCCAACGTCGCCAGGTAATTCAACCGTCGCCGGGCGAGAGACCCGGCGCGGACGTCGCCCCAAGGAACCGGCATGTCGCAAAGCACCGGGCCGCAGTCGCTGGCCTTCACCCACCTGATCGTGATCCGCCATGGCGAGACGGCCTGGAACAAGGAACGGCGCCTGCAAGGCCAGATCGACATCCCGCTGAACGACACGGGCCGTGCGCAGGCGCGCGCGCTGGCCGAGGCGCTGGCTGGCGAGCCGATCGACGCGGTCTATTCGAGCGACCTCGGCCGTGCGATGGAAACCGCCGCGCCGCTGGCCGGGACGCTGGGGTTGCCGGTGCGTCCGGAGCCGCGCCTGCGCGAGCGCTGCTACGGCGACCTGCAAGGCATGACGTACGCGGAGGTGGCGGAAAAGCGCCCGGAGGATTTCGCACGCTGGCAGGCACGCGTGCCGGACTACGCGCCACCGGCAGGTGAATCCTTGCTCACCTTTCATGAGCGTGCCGTCGAGATTGCGCTGTCGCTGTCGCGCCGGCATCCGGGCGAGCGCATCGCGCTGGTCGCCCATGGCGGCGTGCTCGACTGCCTCTATCGCGAGGCCACCGGCATGACGCTGGAGGCGCCACGCCAGCACGAACTTCTCAACGCCAGTGTCAACCGGCTGCGTAGCGACAGCACGCACCTGACGCTGCTGCAGTGGGCCGACGTGGCCCATCTGGAGGCGCTGGCGCTGGATGAGGTGGACAAGCGGGTGCCCTGAGCCTGCCTGGACCCGCCCGCGTCCAGCCCCGGCCCGTTCAGACCTTCAGCCGGAACGGCGTGAAGTTGGTGTGGCGATCGAACCAGTCCTCGTTCTCCGCCCGCTTCAGGAAGCCGACTACCTTGTAGGTCACGGGCGTCATCACGACCTCCCAGCCGGTTTTGAGCACGTACTGGGCTACCGCCACCTGGATCACCTTTTCCAGCGGCCAGATGCCATAGAACGCAATCACGTAGAACAAGGACGAGTCGACGAGCTCGCCCGCCAGTGTCGAGCCGATCGTGCGCGTCCACAGCCAGCGGCCACCCGTCCATAGCTTCATCTTGGCCAGCACGTAGCTGTTGGCAAAGCTGCCGCAGCAGAAGGCGATCAGCGACCCCAGTGCAATCCGCCATGTGTTGCCGAACACCTCCTCCAGGCTTTTCTGATAGTCCGCCATGAACGGCGCCACCGGCATCTTCAGCACCACCAGGCTCATGAACGTGGCGAAGGCCAGCGCCGCGAAACCGGCCCAAACCACGCGACGATCCCGCCCATAGCCGTAAACCTCGGTCAGCACGTCGCCGAAGATGTAGGAGATCGGGAAGAACAGCACGCCGGCGCCAAAGACGACCGGCCCCAGCACTGGCAGGTCGACCTGCGCCGCCTTGGCGGCGCCAATCAGGTTGGAGCAGAGCAGCACCGTGACGAATGCCACCATCACGAGGTCGTAGTAGCGATAGACGCGTCCGGTATGTGTGGAGGGGGGCGTGGACGCGTGTGCGGCGGCGTGGGCGGGGGCGGCGTGGGGCTCGGGCATTGTCAGGTTCCGGTCGTCGACACGGTCTTGTCGGTCCGCGACAAGCGACGGCGCGGCGGTTTCGCGCGATTATGCCAGCGAGGCGCCTGACGCGCCGGAGGCTGTGGCCAAAAGAAAGCTCCCGGCCGGAGCCGGGAGCAATGAGCCTGCGACGACAGGGAAAAAACTCAGAGCGACAGCTTGCTGATCTTGGATCCGTCCAGCGAGACATCGAACATCAGGCCGGCATTGGTCTGCACGAAGCCGACCACCGGCTGCTGGCCCGTGACCGTATCCAGCTTGCCGTTGGCGCCCACCTTGGCTATCGCCACGCTGGCGTCCACGCCGGCCGTCCAGCCGCTGGACTGGACGAACTTGTTGTACGCCTCCGGCGTCATGAACATGATGATCATGGCCTTGGACTGGCCGCCCGCGATCAGCCCGAACGATCCGGAGATGGTGCGGTAGTAGCCCACCGTGGCGCCCTTCGAACGCAGCGCACCATCGCCATACTCGGCCCCCACCACCAGGCCGCCGCCAATCACGCGCGGGAAAACGAGGATGCCCTGGGCGCGGCTGGCCAGTTCACGCGAGCCGTCCACGGATGCATAGAGCCGGTTCAGCGCGCCATCCACGCCTGCGTCGATCTCCTGTTTCTTCGCGGCGGAGTCCGTCGGCGAGCTGGTGCCAGTGGTGGTGCAACCGGCAGCGAAGGCCGTGGCCACTACCAGGCCAGACCCGGCAACCCGGGTCACAAAGTGGCGTCGATTCATATGCAACCTCCTGATGGGGAAAAGTACTGCATTCGACTCTTTTTCGGAGAACCCGGACTCAGCCCGCGCTCGGCGACTTCACCGTGATGGCCACGATTTCGCGGACCACGATCTTGGCCATCTGTCCCTGCTTGATGTTGGACAGGTCGATATTGGGGTCGTTGACTTTCACCGTCCGCAGCGTCTCGCGCGGACCGCGGAAGGTGATGGTGCGCTTGGCGGTATCCACCTTGGTGATCTGGGCGGTGATCGTGGTGGTGATTTCCCGCATCACGCCGGGTTTGCCGCCATCGGCCGCGCGGGAGGTGCGTTCCACCTGCTCCACCAGGGCGGTGTCCTTGCTGCCCACCGGCTCCAGCGACGCCACGATGGCGGCGCCGCGGGTGAGCGTGACAATATCGCCCTTGCGCACGTTGCCGATATTCTTGGCTTCGTCACCGGCCACCATTTCCACCACGTTGCCCCGCGGACCCTGGATGATGACGGCCTTGGTGTCGGGATTGACCTCCACGACCTTGCCGCTGATCACGGCTTCCTCCGCCACGCCGATGGGAGCAGGCGTCTTTTGCGCATGCACAGTACCGGCGGTGGCAAAGGCCAGGCTGGCTACGGCGGCTGCAAGGGCGAAGGTCGGGCTTACGCGAATGGTCATGGCTGTCCTTGTCGCCCGCAGGCGTGATCATCGGATTTGATGCAGCCATTGTGGACAAGAGGCCGTGGGCCAAGCAATCCACTTCGAAAAAATTTGGGATGGTGCTTGAAAACGTTTAATTGAGGCGCGTGCGCTGCGGCATGTTGCTGCTGGCGCACCGCAGCAGGCATCGGTTGCCCCGGGTCTGGCGCCCGGGGGCGGGGAGGAATCAGGGTGCGTCGGACGGCGCGCCGCCGGTTTCGCCCTGCGGCGAGGCCAGGCCGAAATGCAGGTATGCGGCCGCCGTGGCCACGCGACCGCGCGGCGTGCGCTGCAGGTAGCCCTGCTGGATCAGGTACGGTTCCAGCACGTCTTCGATCGTGTCGCGCTCCTCGCCGATCGCCGCGGCCAGGTTGTCCACGCCGACCGGGCCGCCGCCAAATTTGTGCAGCACGGCTTCCAGCAACTTGCGGTCCATCAGGTCGAAGCCCACGCGGTCCACGTCGAGCATGGCCAGTGCGGCGTCGGCCAGTTCGCGGGTAATCGTGCCGTCGCTCTTGACCTCGGCATAGTCGCGCACGCGGCGCAGCAGGCGGTTGGCGATCCGGGGCGTGCCGCGCGCGCGGCGCGCGATCTCGAGCGCGCCTTTCGCGTCGATGGTGGCATTGAGCAACTGCGCGGAGCGCGTGACGATGCGCGCGAGTTCCTCCGCGGTATAGAACTCCAGCCGGGCCACGATGCCGAAGCGGTCCCGCAGCGGATTGGTCAGCATGCCAGCCCGCGTGGTGGCGCCCACCAGCGTAAATGGCTGCAGGTCCAGTTTCACGGACCGGGCCGCCGGCCCTTCGCCGATCATGATGTCGATCTGGTAGTCCTCCAGCGCCGGGTACAGGATTTCCTCGACAACCGGCGACAGCCGGTGGATTTCATCGATGAACAGGACGTCGTTGGCTTCCAGGTTCGTCAGCAGCGCGGCCAGGTCGCCCGGGCGCTCGAGCACGGGCCCCGACGTCTGGCGCAGGTTGACACCCATCTCGCGCGCGATGATGTGGGCCAGCGTGGTCTTGCCCAGGCCCGGCGGGCCAAACAGCAGCACGTGGTCCAGCGCCTCGCGGCGGTTGCGGGCCGCATGCATGAAGATGTCCAGCTGTCCGCGCACCTTTTCCTGGCCGACGTACTCGTCCAGCAGCTTGGGCCGGAGGGCGCGCTCGAAGGCCTCCTCGTGGGTGGAGGCGGGCGTGGCCGAAATCACGCGGTCGGGAATGCGGTCGGCGCCGGTCAGCTTGTCGGTTTCAATCATGGCAGTGGAATACGAGTTGCCGCCATTCTACGCTGGCCGCCCTGGGTGGCCCCAAGGCGTCAGAGGCGCTATCAGAATGAAGCAATAGCGTTCTGGCCGGACGCGAGGATCGGATCGATCGTGGCCCCTAGCCCTTGGAGAGCGCCTTGAGGGCCAGCTTGATGCCGTCGGACACGCCGGTGCCGGCTGGCACCTGCTTGATGGCCAGCGCGGCTTCCTTTTCCGAGTAACCCAGTGCCAGCAGCGCGTTGAGGATGTCCACCGCGCTGTCGTGCACCGGCGTGCCGCCCGGTGCGTGACCCAGTTCGGCGCCCAGCTTGCCCTTGAGCTCCAGCAGCAGCCGCTCCGCGGTCTTCTTGCCGATGCCGGGAATGCGCGTCAGCCGGCCGGCCTCCTGCAGCGTGATGGCCTGCGCCAGTTCGGAGACCGAGAGCCCCGACAGGACGGCCAGGGCCATGCGGGCGCCGATGCCGGTGATCTTGATCAGTTCGCGGAACGTGTTGCGCTCCGACGCGGAGCCGAAGCCGTACAGCAGGTGCGCGTCCTCGCGCACGATCTGCTGCGTGAGCAGCGTCACGGGCTGGCCGACCGCGGGCAGGTTGTAGAACGTGCTCATCGGCACATCGATCTCATAGCCGACGCCGTGGCAGTCGACCAGCAGATGCGGGGGATTCTTCTCGAGCAGGGTGCCGGCGATGCGTCCGATCATGATGAAGCGAATGGGGAAGGCGAAAGTGGCCGCAAGTGTAGCGCGGCCAGCCGTATTGCTGGATCGTGTTTATTGGGCGGCGGTGACGGGTGTGTCCACGGCGCGACGTCCCAATGCCGGATCGTCCGTGAAGACGCCGTCCACGCCGGCGGCGACGAAGGCCTGGATCTCGCGGATCATCCCGGACGGACTACGCGTGGCGTCGTCGCCGGCGGCGCGCAGGGGCGTCGGCAGGAAATTGTTCTCGGGCCGGAACGTGTACGGATGGACGACGAGCCCGGCAGCGTGGGCATTGGCCACGAGCGCGGTGGGCGAGGCCAGCCCGCCCTGCGCGTCACGCGGCACGACGCTGTTCTTCTCCGGGCCGATGCCGTTGGCATAGGCGGCCACTTCGCGCAGGCCCAGCGGTGTCAGCATGTCCGCATAGGTGCGGGTGTCGCCGGCCAGGCGCCAGTCGGCGGGCCGGTTGCGCGGGTTGCCGATGAGCTGGACGATCTTCACGTTTGGCATCGACGTGCCCAGCAGTCGCTTCACGGTGCGCAGCGGCCCGACCTCGAACGATTGCACGTAAACCGGTGCCGTGCGGGCGTAGAAGTTGCCTTGCAGCGTGGCCACGACCTTTTCCTCGAGAGGCAGGCCAATGCCGCGGAAGTAGCTCGGATGCTTCAGTTCCGGATAAAGGCCGACGGGCCGCCCACGCTTTTGCGCGGCCTGTTCGGCGAGCTTCAGGATTTCGTCGAACGTGGGCACCTCGAACTGATCGTTCAGCTTGGCGTTGGCGGGGCGCAGCTTGGGAATCCGCTCGCGGGCGCGCAGCATCTTGAGCTCGGCCAGGGTGAAGTCCTCGGTGAACCAGCCCGTCAGCCGCTCGCCGTCGATGACCTTGATGCGCTTGCGGTCGGCAAACTGCGGCAGCTCGGCGACGTTGGTGGTGCCGGTGATGTCGTTCTCGTGCCGCGCCACCAGCACGCCGTCCCGGGTTGGCACCAGGTCTGGCTCGATGATGTCGGCGCCGTCTTCGATGGCCTTGGCGTAGGACGCGAGCGTGTGCTCGGGCCGCAGGGCGCTGGCGCCCCGGTGGCCGATCACCAGCGCTTTGGGCGCCAGCGTGGCGGGTGGGGTGACCGGGTGAGCAGGCGTCGCGGCGGTAGGGGCCCGGGGCGGCGTCACGCAGCCGGCGAACAGCGTGGCGGTGGCGGCGGCGACGGCAAGACGGATAACGATCGGATGGCGCATCGGGACGTTCCTCGTGGACGAACGCCGATTGTAAGAGACGAAGCGGGTGCGGGCCTGTCGGGCAGCTGGCCGACGCGGGAAACCGGACCCCAATGCGCAGCCGGGCAGGTCGGCCAAACGGATCAGGCGGCCTGCAGGCGACGGATCAGGCGACCGGATCGGGCGGATCAGCCGCCGAACAGCCAATCAGCCAATCAGCCAATCAGGCGGCCACGGCGGACGCGCAAGCCCTTGCGGGCCAGTTCGGGCGCCATGCCGGCCAGCGTGCCGAGCGTGTCGCCGCCGTTCGCGTGGCAGATCGCCACGCCGAGCGCATCGGCCGCATCGGAGCTGGGCCGCCCCGACAGCGACAGCAGCCGCATGACCATCTCCTGTACCTGCTCCTTGTTGGCGCGGCCATATCCGACCACCGCCACCTTCAGCTGCAGCGCGGTGTACTCGAACACGGGCAGGCCCTGGCCAACCAGCCCGCAGATGGCGGCGCCGCGCGCCTGGCCGAGCAACAGCGTGGATTGCGGGTTGACGTTGACGAAGACCTTTTCGATGGCCGCGCAGTCGGGCGCATAGGTCCGCGCCACCTCGGAGATCCCGTCAAAGAGCGTCTTCAGCCGTTCGGGCAGGCTGGAGTTGCCGTCGCTCCTGATCGTGCCGGAGGCCACGTAGGCGAGCTTGCTGCCGTGTTTTTCCAACACGCCGAAGCCGGTGGTCCGCAGACCGGGGTCGATGCCAAGGATGCGCATGAATTCAGAGGGAGTTGGCGGGCGTAGTGTAACGGCAATCCCCAAAACAAAAAGGCCTTCGATGCGGACATCGAAGGCCTTCGTGCAAAAACGAGACGCTGATCAGTGGCGGAAGTGGCGCGTGCCGGTCAGCACCATCGCGATGTTCCGCTCGTCGGCGGCGGCGATCACCTCGTCGTCACGGACCGAGCCGCCCGGCTGGATCACGCAGCTCGCGCCGGCGTCCACCACCACGTCCAGACCGTCGCGGAACGGGAAGAATGCGTCCGAAGCCACCGCGGAACCGGCCAGGGTCAGCCCGGCGTTCTGCGCCTTGATGCTGGCGATGCGAGCCGAATCCACGCGGCTCATCTGGCCGGCGCCGACGCCCAGCGTCATGCCGCCACCACAGAACACGATGGCGTTCGACTTCACGAACTTGGCCACGCGCCACGCGAACATCAGGTCGTCCATTTCCTTCGGGGTCGGGTGGCGCTTGGTCACCACGCGCAGTTCGCCCGGCTGGACGTTCTTGGCGTCCGGGCTCTGCACCAGCAGGCCGCCGCCCACGCGCTTCAGGTCGTACTGGTTCACGGCCTTGCCCAGCGGGATTTCCAGCAGGCGCACGTTCTGCTTGGCGGCAAACACCTTGCGCGCCGCGGCGCTGAACGACGGCGCGATCAGCACTTCCACGAACTGCCTGGCCACGGCCTGCGCCGCGGCTTCGTCCAGTTCCACGTTGAAGGCGATGATGCCGCCGAATGCCGAGGTCGAATCGGTCTTGAACGCCTTGTCGTAGGCTTCCTGCGCGTTCACACCCACGGCCACGCCGCACGGGTTGGCGTGCTTGATGATCACGCAGGCGGCGCCGGCGGCGGCGTCGAACGACTTCACGCATTCCCACGCGGCGTCCGCGTCGGCGATGTTGTTGTACGACAGTTCCTTGCCTTGTAGCTGCACGTAGTTGGCCAGCGCGCCGTCCACGGTCTTCAGGTCGCGGTAGAACGCCGCCGACTGGTGCGGATTCTCGCCATAACGCATTTCCTGCACCTTGTCGAAGGCCAGGTTCAGCGTCTGCGGGAAGGCGCTGCGCGCCTGGTGCGACTTGTCCGCGCCCAGGCTGGTGAGGTAGTTGGTGATCGCGCCGTCGTATTGCGCGGTGTGCGCGAACACCTTGGTCGCCAGGTGGAAGTTGGTGTCGTAGCCGACGGTGTTGCCGCTGGCGCGCATTTCGTCCAGCACCACGGCGTAGTCGGCCGGATCGACGATCACGGTCACGTCGCGGTGGTTCTTGGCGGCCGAGCGCAGCATGGTCGGGCCGCCGATGTCGATGTTCTCGATGGCGTCCGGCAGCGTGCAGTCATCCTTGGCCACGGTCTGCTGGAACGGGTACAGGTTCACCACCAGCAGGTCGATCGTCGGGATGTTGTGCTCGGCCAGCGCGGCCATGTGCTCGGGCAGGTCGCGGCGCGCCAGGATGCCGCCGTGCACCTTGGGGTGCAGCGTTTTCACGCGGCCGTCCAGCATTTCGGGGAAGCCGGTGTAGTCGGCCACTTCCGTCACGGGCAGGCCGGCGTCGGCCAGCAGCTTGGCGGTGCCGCCGGTGGAAAGCAGCACCACGCCGAGCGCGTTCAGTTCGCGCGCGAAATCGACGATGCCGGTCTTGTCAGAAACGGAGAGAAGGGCTTGCTTGATCATGGCTTGGGGGAACGCTTCAAAGTAAACCGTGTTGCTGCAGCTTCTTGCGCAGCGTGTTGCGATTGATGCCGAGATACGCGGCCGCCAGCGACTGGTTGCGCTCGGCGCGCACCATCACGGCTTCCAGCAGGGGGCGCTCCACGGCCTCCAGCACCATGTTGTACATGTTGGACGGCTCTTCGCCGTCCAGGTCGCGAAAGTAGGTATCCAGGCTGTCCCGGATGCATTGGTCGATGGCGTTGCGGCTCATGCGGCAAGCAGTTCCCGTTTCTTGTTGTTTTCAGATTTGTTTTTATCCGGCGCGCCTTCGGCGTCGTCCGTTACTGCGGCGTTCTCGTCGACATAAACCAGGCGATCGGAAATCATCGCCTGTTCGTCAAAGAACGCATTGACCGCTTCCAGCTGCGCGTCGGTCGATTCCAGCGTGTTCATGCGATGCCGGAACAGGTTGGCGCCCTTGAGCCCGCGGGTGTACCACGCGATGTGCTTGCGCGCGGTGCGCACCCCGGTGAATTCGCCGTAGAAGTCGTAGTGATCGGCCAGGTGGTGGTTCATGATCGCGCGGATCTCGGCCACCTCGGGCGGCGGCAGCATCTCGCCGGTCGCCAGGAAGTGTTCGATCTCGCGGAACAGCCACGGCCGGCCCTGCGCCGCGCGGCCGATCATGATCGCATCCGCGCCGGTCACCGCCAGCACGTGCTTCGCCTTCTGCGGCGTGGCGATGTCGCCGTTGGCGACCACCGGAATGCGGATCGATGCCTTGACCGCGGCGATCGTCTCGTACTCGGCCTCGCCGTGATACAGGTCCGCGCGCGTGCGGCCGTGGATCGTCAGCATGCTGATGCCGGCGTCTTCCACCAGGCGCGCCACGCGCAGCGCATTCTTGTGCTCGCGATCCCAGCCCGTGCGGATCTTCAGCGTCACCGGCACGCGGTCGCCCACGGCGGCCACCACGGCTTCGACGATGCGCACCACCAGCGGCTCGTTCTGCAGCAGCGCCGACCCGGCCGCGACGTTGCAGACCTTCTTGGCCGGGCACCCCATGTTGATGTCGATGATCTGTGCGCCGCGGTCCACGTTGTAGCGGGCCGCCTCGGCCATCATGCCGGGCTCGGCACCGGCGATCTGCACCGAGATGGGTTCCACCTCGCCGGCATGATTGGCACGGCGCATGGTCTTCTCGCTCTTCCAGAGCTGGGCGTTGGACGCCACCATCTCCGACACCGCATAGCCCGCCCCCAGCTGCTTGCAGAGCTGGCGGAACGGCCGGTCCGTCACCCCGGCCATGGGGGCGACAAACAGGTTGTTGCGAAGGCGATGCGGACCGATCTGCACGATAGGAGAAGCCCCGGGATGGGCGGCGGGATGCAAAGACATGCCCCGGCCGAGCTTGCGGTCGGCGTGAGTCGGGTCATGTGCGAGGGCGGGATTTTACCGCCAAACCGGACGGGTTGCTCAAGAAATGAGCAAATATCATGGACCGGCCCGGCCCCGTCGGCTGCGGGCCACGGGGCCGGCGACCATCGACGGCTGGAGACGAGAGCTGCCCGTGCCGATGGTCGGGTACGCGTGCCGGCAACAATCACCGGGCCGAAAGCCGAACCGTTGTCGCCACCGCCGCGTGCGGCGGGGCGACGTGCGCGCTACCGGCGTGCGCCGTACATCATCTGGCGCGCCAGGGCGTCCTTGAGCGGGGCGATGCAGGCCAGCGCCGCCAGCGACGCTCCACGCGCATGGGCAGCCAGCGGTCCGCCGATGCCAAACACGCGCGGCAGCAGGTCGGTCACGCCGATGGTCATCGCGCGATCCACGCGGTGGCGGCTGGCAAATGCCTGCAGCGCCTGCGGCGTGCAGCCGCCGCGCAGCGAATCCGCCAGCGCAAAGGCATCGCGCAGACCGAGGTTCAGTCCTTGCCCGGCCACCGGGTGCAGCGTCTGGGCCGCGTTGCCCACGGCGGCGATACGGCCCTTCACCGTCACCGGCGCGGCATTGAGCCCGAGCGGAAACGCGTGGCGCTTGCCGATCAGGGTGAACCGGCCCAGCCGCGTGCCGAATGCCTCGCCGAGTTCCTCGGCAAAGGCGGCCTCCGGCAGCGCCAGCCGGCGCACGGCCTGCTCGGGTGCACAGCACCACACCAGCGCATAGCCCGGCGTGCCGTGTTCGTCATGGGGCAGCAGCGCCAGCGGGCCTTCCTCGGTGAAACGCTCCCATGCCCAGCCGGGTTGCGGCTGCGTACAGGTCACATGGCCGATGATCGCGGTCTGCTGGTAGTCGCGGCGCCGTGTCGATTCCGCTGCACCCGACAGGCGCTGGACCTGTTGATGGAAGAGGCCGCCTTCGGCCTGCACGGCGATGCTCGCCGCGAAGCTGGCGGGCAGGCCGTCGTGGTCGGCGTGCGACGTTCCGGTCAGCCGCACGCCGGCGCTCTCAAGCTTGTTGCGCGGGTCGCTCTCGACGATCTCGTCGATGCGCGTTTCGAACGCGCGTTCGAGTCGTCCGGGTGCGGCTTCCGCCGCGCGAGCCAGTGCGCGCTCAAGCGTCTGGCACAGGTCGCCGTACTTCACGACGTAGCCGAGCGCGGGCACGCAGTAGTCGTCATGGTGCAATTTCACGTGGCCGAAACGCCCGCGCTGCGACACGTGGATATGCCCGATCGGCTGCATTGGCATGGGCCACGCGCCGATCTGCTCCAGCAGCTGGCGGCTGCCATGGGACAGCGCAATCGCGCGCGGATCGCGTGCGGCCCGCGCGGGCGTGGCGGCATCGATCAGCGTGATGCGCCAAGGTGTAGTGCGCAGCAACTGGCTGGCCAGCGCCAGGCCGACGGGGCCACCGCCGACGATGGCGATGTCGCGGGGTTCAGTGCTGTCCGGCTGAGTCATGGCTGGGCTCCTCGCGCGCGCCAGGGGCGGGCGTCGCGGCTTCCGTGCTGGCGGCGGCGCGCTTCCACAGGATCGCGTCCGAGCGCGATTTGCCGGCGGCGGCGTCGCGCATCGCGTTGTCCAGTTTCTGCTGGTTGAAATCGGGCAGCGCCTGCAGCCGTTCCACGAGCGAATCGTGGTTGGCGGCATCGAGCGGCACCACGCAACCCTGCTGGCTGGCGGCGTCGCCGGCGAGGATCAGCCAGGCGGTGCCGGCCCACGGCGCGCGGTCGGACACGCGCACGACCACGCGTTCGAGCGCATCCCACGAGATTTCCTCGCGCTGGGCGTCAGGGCGATGCACGACCACATGGTCGTCAAACATATTGATCACGAACGGCACGTTCGGGTCGACGCGCCGTGTCGCGGGCTTTGCACTGCCCGCATTGAAAAACCGGTTGCGCAGCCAATCCATCATTGCAATGCTCCCTCCTTGTCGCGCATCAGCGCTTCGATCTCGTCGGCCTTCACCGGCACGCCGCGCGTCAGGATCTCGCAGTCGCCTGCGGTGACCACGGCGTCGTCCTCGATGCGGATGCCGATATGCCAGTAGCGTTCAGGTACGTCTTCCGACGGACGCACATAGATGCCGGGTTCGACGGTCAGGACCATGCCCGGCTGCAGCGGCCGCCACGGGCGCTCGCCTTCGTGCCCCGCGGGCAGCGGGCCCGGCACGCGGTACTCGCCCACGTCGTGCACGTCCATGCCGAGCCAGTGGCCCGTGCGGTGCATGTAGAAACGGCGGTAGCTGCCGCTTGCCAGCACATCGTCCAGCGAGCCTTCCTTGTTGCGGTCCAGCAGGCCGGTATCGAGCATGCCCTGCGCCAGCACGCGCACGGCGGCGTCGTGCGGCACGTTGTAAGGCACGCCGGCACGCGTCTCGGCAATGGCGGCTTCCTGCGCGGCCAGCACCAGGTCATAAAGCTCGCGTTGCGCCGGCGAGAAGCGGCCGGAGACCGGGAAGGTGCGCGTGATGTCCGACGCGTAGCCGTCCAGTTCGCAGCCGGCATCGATCAGGCAGAGATCGCCGTCGCGCAGTTCGGCGGGGCCGGCGCGGTAGTGCAGCACGCAGGCGTTGGCGCCAGTGGCGACGATCGAGTTGTAGGCCACGCTTTGCGCGCCGTGGCGACGGAATTCATAGAGCAGCTCCGCCTCCAGGTGGTACTCGCGCAGACCCTGGCGCGACGTGCGCATCGCGCGGACGTGGGCCTGGGCCGAGATCTCGCCGGCGCGGCGCATGGTGGCGATCTCGCCGGCATCCTTGAACAGGCGCATCTCGTCCAGCAGCGTGCGCACGTCCAGCGCCACGGGCGGGGCGGCCACGCCAGCCCGGCCTTGCGTGCGCACGGCATCTAGCCAGCGGCGCACCTTGAGGTCCGTCTCCGCCGATGCGGCCAGCGGGTAGGCCACCTGGGCCCGGTTTGCCAGCAGCGGCGGCAGTTGCGTGTCGATGTCCTCGACGGAGTACGCATCGTCAAAGCCGAATGTGGCGCGCGCGCCTTCCGGGCCGTAGCGGAAACCGTCCCAGATCTCGCGCTCCTCATGCTTGGGGCGGCAGAACAGGATGCTGCGGTCGGCGCCGTCGCCGGGCCCGCCGGCCACGAGCACCAGCACGGCCTCGGGTTCCGTGAAGCCGGTCAGGTAATAGAAATAGCTGTCGTGCCGGTACGGGTAGTCGCTGTCGCGATTGCGCATGGCTTCGGCCGCGGTGGGCACGATGGCCACGCCGCCACCGCCGGCACGCAGGTGTTGCAGCACACGGGCGCGGCGGTCGCGGCACGCGCCAAGGAGAGCGGAGTCGGGTGCGGACATGGGATGAAAGCGGTGAGGGGGAATGTGCCGATTCTAAACCCGTCGGCGCGTGATGCGGGCTGCCCGCGGCCCGGGATGGCACGCGGGCGCGGGGAGCGGGGCGCTCAGGCCCCGCGCGTACCGGTGGCGGGGGCGGTCAGTGCCGCGTCCAGTGCGGCCAGCTGCGCCGGGGTGCCAACGTTCTCCCAGCGACCGTCGAAGCGCTCGCCGGTAGCCGTGCCGTCGGCAATCGCCGCGCGGTAGTACGGCGACATCGCCACCTTCTCGCCGGGCTCGATGTCGCGGAACAGGCGGGTGTCGTACAGGCCGATATTGCCAAACGTCAGCGCCTCGCCGGGGTTCGCGGCATCGGGCATGTGCAGCCGCCCGTCCGGGCCCAGCGCAAAGTCGCCGCGCGGATGAAACGGCGGATTCGGCACCATGACCAGATGCATGCGCGGGCGCGCCGCGCCGGCCATTTCACGGGCGCGGGGCAGCAGCGTGCGGAAGTCGAAATCGCAGAAAATGTCGCCCGAAACCGCCAGGAAGATGCCGCCATCCGCGGGACCGGCCGTCAGCAGCGGCAACGCCCGGGCAATCCCGCCGGCAGTCTCCAGCGCGCTGCCTTCGGCCGACCAATGGATGCGCACGCCGTGGCGCGCGCCATCGCCAAGTGCGGCTTCCAGCTGCTCGCCGAGCCACGCGTGATTGATGACGATATCGGTGAAGCCGGCGCGGGCCAGCGCTTCGATCTTCCAGACGATCAGCGGCTTGCCACCCACCGGGAGCAACGGCTTGGGGCAGGTGTCGGTCAGCGGCCGCATGCGGTCGCCGCGGCCGGCGGCAAAAATCATCGCTTTCACAGCAGGAACTCCAGTGCAATCAGGGTGGCCATGCCGCCGGCGATCGTCCAGCCGACGCTGCGCGTGCGGGCCGCGATGACGATGGCCACCAGCCCGGCCAGCAGCCGCGTGTTATGCGGGCTCAGATAGAGGGTGCCATCGCGCATCAGCAGATCGGGTGCGATCAGCGCCGAAAGCATCGCGGCCGGCACGAACTGCAGTGCGACCCGAAACCATGCCGGCAACCGCACGCGGCCTTCGATGGCGATAAAGGACAGGCGGATCAGGAACGTGGCCATTCCGGCGCCAAGGAACACCCAGAGCAGCGTCATCGGGCTCATGCGGCGGGCTCCTTGTGCTCCGTGCGGCCCGGCGCGGCATGTCCGCGGCCGAGCAGCAGCATGCCCACGGCAATCCCGCCGAGTGCCGCCACCATGATGCCCAGCTTGTGCGGCAGGCTGAAGCAGACCACCGCCAGCGCCGTGGCCGCCAGCGCCGCCGCCACCTGGGCACGATGCTTCAGGTTGGGCACGATGATCGCGATAAAGGTCAGCGGCAGGAAGAAATCGAGCGGCCAGTCGCGGGGCACCTGCGCGCCCACCAGTACGCCAGCCAGCGTGGAGAGCTGCCAGCTGGACCACAACGCGAAGCCCGCGCCGAAATAGAACCAGTGGCGGTAGCGCTGGTGGTCACCGGTGTCTCCCAGGCGGCGCGTCATCGCGGCAAAGGCTTCGTCGGTCAGCAGATAGGCGATCAGCGCTTTCCACCGGCGCGGCAGCGGTGCCAGCGAGGCGGCGATCGTGGCGGAGTACAGCGCGTGGCGCAGGTTCACCATTGCCACCGTGAAGGCGATCACGAGCGCGGGCGTGCCCGCCGACCACAGTTGCGTGAGGATCATCTGCGAGGCGCCGCCGAACACGATCGCGCTCATCGCGCAGGCGAGCCACGCCGGCATGCCCGCATTGACCGCCAGCACGCCATAGATCAGGCCGAACGGCACCACGCCCAGCAGCATGGGCGCCAGCGCGCGCACGCCGGCCCACCACTCGCCGCCGCGGGTGGGCGGCAGGGGAGCGGTCGACAACAGGGAGGGTGGGGGCGGCGAGGGGAGTGGCACGCTCAGAACGTGTAGCCGGCCGGGCGCTCGGCGCCTTCCAGCGCATCCAGCAGTCGCATGAGCTTGCGCAGTTCGCTGTAGCGGCCGGCGACGTTACGCGTGTACTTGAGCACCAGCGGCAGGTTGGCCAGGTAGCCGTCCTTGCCGTCGCGGTGATACAGGCGGGCGAAGATGCCCAGGACTTTCAGGTGGCGTTGCAGGCCCATCCACTCGTAGTCGCGGTAGAAATCGCCAAAATCGGCAGCCACGGGCAGGCCGGCCTTGCGTGCGCGTTCCCAGTAGCGGATCAGCCAGTCGAGCTGCTGTTCCTCGTCCCACTCGATATAGGCGTCGCGCCACAGCGACACCGCGTCATAGGTGATCGGGCCGATCACCGCGTCCTGGAAGTCCAGGATGCCGGGATTGGCGCCATCCGGCATCACCATCAGGTTGCGGGAGTGATAGTCGCGGTGCACATAGACCTGCGGCTGGGCCAGGTTGTTGGCCAGGATGCTGCCGAAGACCTCGTGCAGGTCCGCCTGCTGGGCCTCCGTGAGCGTGACGCCAAGATGCTTTGCCACATACCACTGCGGGAAGAGGTCCAGCTCCCGCTGCAGCAGCGCGCGGTCGTAGGCGGGCAGGGTGCCGGGGCGCGTGCCGGCCTGGATCTTCACCAGCGCGGCGGCGGCATCGCCATACAGGCCGTTGGCCGACGTTTCGTCCAGCCGGGACAGGTACGTCTGGCTGCCCAGGTCGGCCAGCAGCAGGAATCCCTGCGCCAGGTCCTGCGCCAGCACGGTTGGCACGGTCACGCCGGCCTCGCCGAAGAGCGCGGCCACATGGATGAAGGGCCCGCAGTCCTCATGCGTCGGTGGCGCATCCATCACGATGGCGGTGGGATGCGCCGCGTGGCCGGTGCGGACGCGGAAGTAGCGCCGGAAGCTGGCGTCGGCGGATGCCGGGGCGCAGGAATCAGGGTCGATGGACCATGCGGCGCCAAGTCCGGCAACCCAGGATTTGAGTTGTGTGATGCGCGGGTCGTGGCCCGGGTCGTGAAGAAGTGCTGCCATGCCGGAAAGGGAGGATACGATGCCCCGTATAATACCCGACCAGACCCGGGCGCCGGGTGGCCCCCGGGAGGGGCCTATGTTGCCCCGCAGCCCGCTCCGGCAAGGGCTGGCGGGAGATATGGACCGTCCGCGGTCCGTCAGCAGCGCCCGACGCCGAGCCGACCGACAACCGCTCGAATGACCGAACAAGAACGATCACCGCATCATCCGGCCACCCGACCGCCTGAGCCACCGGGCCGGCTCCGGCGCGTGCGCGCCGTCCTGCCGCCCGCCAGCGCGCTGCGCCCGCTCGTGCTGGCCATGGCTGGCCTGTCGGTGAGCGTGCACGCCCAGTACAACGCCGGCTCTGCCATTCCCGGTATCGATGTGGCGGAGCCGACCGTCACGCAAACACCGGAGCCCCCTCCGCCACCGCCGGAATCCGGCGAACTGGTGCCGCGGCTGGCCGAGCCGGGCGGTCGGGCCGCGCCGACCGGAAGCAGCATCAGCGTCACGCCGTCCGCGCCATCCAACCCCAGCGCGCCCGCCTATGTGTCTGGCGATCGTCTTGACGGCTACAGCGAAAAGGGTGTGGCGCTGGAAGGCAATGCGGAACTGCGCCGTGACGGCGCCGTGATCAAGGGCGACAAGCTGACCTACGACCAGGACACCGATGAGGCATTCGCCACCGGCAATGTCCGCATGTCCAAGGGCGGCACGCTGGCCGTGGGCCCCGAGGCCCGCATGCGCGTGGAAGCCAACGAAGGCTACATGCTGTCGCCGGACTACTACTTCAAGCAGACTGGTGGCGCGGGCAGTGCGGAGCGGATCGACTTCATCGACCCGGACCGGAGCACGCTGAAGAAGGCGTCGTACACGACCTGCTCGCCGGACAACGCGGACTGGTATTTCAGCGCCAACAAGCTGGATATCGACAACGACCGCCAGGTGGGCACCGCCTATGGCGGTGTGCTGCGTTTCTTCGATGTGCCGATTGCCGGTGCGCCCGCGTTCACGTTCCCGCTCAATGACGAGCGCCGCAGCGGCGTGCTGGCGCCGCTGTTCGGCTACAGCTCGAAATCGGGCCTGGACCTGACCGTCCCGTACTACTTCAACCTCGCGCCGAACCGGGACCTGACGCTCTATCCGCGCCTGCTGTCTTCGCGCGGCGTGCAACTGGGTGAAGATTTCCGCTACCTCGGCGACGGCTACAGCGGCCGTATCCGGGGCGAGTTCCTGCCGGACGACAAGAAGGCGGGCCGCGACCGCTGGGCCTACTCGATCCAGCACACCCAGCGGATCATCCCGGGCCTGACGGCCTACGCCAACGTCAGCAAGGTTTCGGACGACCAGTACCCGGACGATCTGACGCGCTCGGTGTCGCAATCGACGCTGCGCCAGTACACGCAGGAAGGTGGCGTCGTCTACGCCTGGCAGGACTTCGTGTTCCTCGCCCGGGTGCAGAAGTTCCAGACGCTGCGGCCCAGCGAACCGTCGTACGAGCGTGAGCCGCAGTTGAACGGCCGCTACACGCGCTATGACTTCCATGGCTTCGATATCTCGGTGGAAGCGGACTACACGCGCTTCCGCATTCCGCTGACCAGCACCGGCATCCAGCAGCCGGAAGGCAGCCGCGCGTTCATCCAGCCGGTGATCAGCTACCCGATCATCCGTCCGGGCTGGTTCGTGACGCCGAAGGTCATCTTCAACGCGGCGCAGTACAACATGGACCAGGGCACCAATACGACTGGTGCGTCCAATACGCTGAACCGGACGGTGCCGACCGTGAGCCTGGACACGGGGATGACGTTCGACCGCTCGGCGCCGAGCGTGAGCAAGCTGTTCGGCGTGAACTACACGCAGACGCTGGAGCCGCGCCTGTTCTACGTCTATACGCCGTTCCGCGACCAGAGCGCCTTCCCGCTGTTCGATACCGTGCAGTCGGACTTTGGCTACGGGCAGATCTTCAGCGAGAATCCCTTCACCGGTAATGACCGGGTTGCGGACAACAACAAGCTGACGGCGGGTGTGACCACGCGCCTGATCGAATCCGACACCGGTATCGAGCGCTTCCGCGGCACGATCGCGCAGCGCTTCGATTTCACCGGCCAGCGCGTGCAGATCAGCGGCACCACGCAGGACACCAAGCCGAGCTATTCCGACCTGCTGGCCGCCACGACAATCCAGCTGTTTCGCGGCTACTATCTCGATGCGGGTATCCAGTACAGCCCCGAAGACAACCGCATGAACTACTCGAACGTGGCGTTCTCGTGGCGCCCGGAGTCGCGCAAGCTGGTGAACTTCGGCTACCGCTACCGGCGCCCCACGTCGGTGACGGACAATTCCGCCATCGACCAGCTCGAAGTGTCCGGCCAGTGGCCGCTGACACGCCGCACCTACGGCGTTGGCCGCGTGGCGTTCGACAAAGAGGCGAATCAGCTCGTCGATGCGCTGGCCGGCATCGAATATGCCGCCGACTGCTGGGTGGGCCGCGTGGTCTACCAGCGTTTCCGCAACACCACGCAGGGCTACACCGGCCGGATTTTCCTGCAGGTGGAATTCCGCGGACTGTCGAAAATCGGCTCGAACCCGCTGGACATGTTGCGCCTGAACGTGCCAGGCTACGAGCCCGTCACCGCACGTCCGGTGCCGACGTCCCAGTACGATCACTATGAATGACGGACCAAGATGAAACGTCAAGCTTTCTCCGCGTTGTCCCGCATGAACCCCTGGCACCGCCTGTTGCTGTCCACGGTGCTCGCCACGCTGGCATTGCCGGCCGCGGCCCAGCTCCGTGCTCCCGGTGCCTCCGGTGCCGCCGGCCGGACCAGCGGCATCTTCCTGCCGCAGGCCGGCCAGGAAACCGCGGTGCCGTCGAGCCAGCCGCAGCTTGGCGTGCCGCAACCCACGCAGAAGCGATCGCAACTGGTGGACGAGGTGGTGGCGATCGTCAACAACAGCGTGATCACGCGCCGCGAACTGCTTGACCGTGCCGACGAGATCGAAAGCCAGCTGCGTACCGCGAATCGCGAAGTGCCGCCGCGCGCCGACCTGCTCGGTGAAGTGCTGGAGCGCCTGGTGATGGAGCGCGTGCAGACGCAGGCTGCCCAGGATGCCGGCATCCGCGTGACGGACCAGGAAGTGGACCGCGCCATCGAATCCGTGGCGCAGCAGAACCGCCTGTCCGCCACCGACCTGCGCCGGCGGGTGGAAGCCACCGGCATGAGCTGGACCAAGTACCGCGACGAGCTGCGCAAGCAGGTGCAGGTGATCCGTCTGCGCGAGCGCGAGGTCGATTCCAAGGTCCAGGTCTACGACGGCGAGATCGACAACTACATTGCCGCACGCAGCGGCAAGGGCACCGCCACCGGCCCGACCGAATTCAACGTCGCCCAGATCCTGGTGCGTGTGCCCGAGGACGCGTCCGACGCCCAGAAGGCCCAGCTCAAGACCAAGGCCGAGGGCTTGCTGAAGCAGGCACTGGGCGGTGCCGACTTTGCCGAGCTTGCCAAGGCCAATTCCGAGGCGCCCGAAGCGTCGCAAGGCGGCGCGCTGGGCTTCCGCGAGATCGGCCGTCTTCCGGCCGTGTTCGCCAACGCCGTGGTCGACCTGCAGCCGGGCGCCGTGGCACCCGAGCTGGTGGAGTCCGCAAACGGCTTCCACGTGGTCAAGCTGAGCGCCAAGCGCACGGCGCCGGCGCAGCAGCCGCAGGCGAGCGACCGCATCACCCAGACGCAGGTGCGCCACATCCTGATCCGCACCGGCCCCAACATGCCGGAAGCGGAAGCCAGGCGCCAGATGACGACGATCCGTGACCGCGTCACGCACGGCGGCGATTTTGCCGACGCGGCGCGCCGCTTCTCGCAGGACGGTTCGGCGGCCCAGGGCGGTGACCTCGGCTGGGTGTCGCCGGGAGAACTGGTGCCCGAGTTCGAGCAGGCGATGAACCGCCTGCGGCCGGGCGAGATTTCCGATCCCGTCGTCTCGCAGTTCGGCGTGCACCTGATTCAGGTCATGAACCGCCGCGAGACCGAAGTGTCGCCCGAGAAGCAGCGCGATTTCGCCCGTGCGGAAGTGCGCGAGCAGAAGCTGCGCTCGGCCTATGATGACTGGGTGCGCCAGCTGCGCAGTGCGGCGTACGTGGAATACCGGATCAACCGCCAGCGCTGACGCGCGGCCCCAGGACCATGCCCGCCCCTCTCGCGCTAGCCATCTCCACCGGCGAACCCGCCGGCATCGGCCCCGATATCACCATCGGGGCACTGCTGCAGCTTGCGGGTGGCAATGGCAAGCGCAACGGGCACTATCGCTTCCATGTGCTGGGCGATGCCCGGCTGCTGGCCGACCGGGCCGCGGCGCTGGGCGTGGCCCACGCCTGGGCGCGCCTGATCGCCGAGGCCGCGGTGGTGGTGGAAGACATCCCGCTGGGTGTGCAGGCCGAGCCTGGCCGGCTGGATGCCCGCAACGGCCGGTATGTGCTGGCGCTGCTCGATGCCGCGGTGGATGGCCTGGAGGCCGGCCGCTATGCGGCCATGGTCACCGCGCCGGTGCAGAAGAGCACGATCAACGATGCTGGCGTGCCCTTTACCGGCCATACCGAATACCTGGCGGCGCGCGCCGCCGTGCCGCGCGTGGTGATGATGCTGGCCGGCCCGCAGCCGGCGCATGACAACGCCATGCTGCGTGTGGCCCTGGCGACCACTCACCTGCCGCTGCGCGCAGTGCCCGACGCCCTCACGATTCCCTTGCTGGTGGAAACGCTGACGATCGTCGATGACGACCTGAGGCGCCACTTCGGCATCGCGCGGCCACGCATCCTGGTGACCGGGCTGAACCCGCATGCCGGCGAGGCCGGTCACATGGGCCGCGAGGAAATCGACGTCATCGCGCCCGCGCTGGCCCAGGCCTGCGATGCCGGCATCGATGCGCGCGGGCCGTACCCGGCCGACACCCTGTTCCAGCCCCGCCACCTGCGCGACGCCGACTGCGTGCTGGCGATGTACCATGACCAGGGGCTGGCGCCGCTGAAGTACGGCACCTTCGGCCATGGCGTCAATATCACGCTGGGGCTGCCCTTTATTCGCACATCGGTGGACCACGGCACCGCACTCGACCTGGCCGGCACCGGCCGCGCCGAGCACGGCAGCATGATCGAGGCCATCCGGTGCGCCATTACCATGGCTGGCCATGCCAACGGGCGCCACGACGACGGCAATGCCGGCGCGCGGCCCGCAACCCGCTGACGGCCAGCGCAGACACCATGCGTTCAAACGTACATCAGGGCCATGTGGCCCGCAAACGATTCGGTCAGAATTTTCTGGTCGACGACAGCATCATCCACGGCATCGTCAACGCCATCGATCCGCAGCCTGACGACATCCTGGTCGAGATCGGGCCGGGCCTCGGGGCGTTGACCGATCCGCTGCTGGAGCGCCTGCCGCAGATGCAGGTGGTGGAGCTGGACCGCGATCTCGTGGAACGGCTGCGCCGCCGCTACAGCGACCGCCTGATCGTGCATGCCGGCGACGCCCTCGCGTTCGACTTCGGCAAGCTGCAGGAGTCCGGCCGTGCGCTGCGCATCGTCGGCAACCTGCCCTACAACATTTCCAGCCCGCTGCTGTTCCACCTGATGGCGTTCGCGGACCATGTGCGCGACCAGCACTTCATGCTGCAGAAGGAAGTGGTGGAACGCATGGTGGCCGAGCCCGGCAGCAAGGCGTTCGGGCGACTGTCGATCATGCTGCAGGTCCGCTACCACATGGAGCACGTGCTGGACGTGCCGCCGGGTTCGTTCAACCCGCCGCCGAAGGTGGATTCCGCGGTCGTGCGCATGATCCCGTGGCCGCGCACCGAGGATGGCCGCCTGCGCTCGCCGTATCCCGGCTGCGATACCGGCGTGCTGGGCGACGTGGTGGCAGCTGCGTTTTCGCAGCGCCGCAAGGTGCTCCGCAACACCTTGTCGTTCCTGCGCGACCAGGTCGATTTCGACGCCCTTGGGTTTGACCTGGGCCGCCGCGCGGAGGAAGTCCCCGTGGCCGAATATGTCGAACTCGCCCGACTGGTCGGCGAAGGCGCCGCGCCGCGTGCGCGCGGCACGGCCTGACCGCACCAACCTTATTCCGAAATATCCTGAAGTCTCAGTGACGCACATGACCGCCAATACGCAAACCGATACGCGTCCCGTCATCCTGACGGGTGACCGTCCCACCGGCCCGCTCCACCTGGGCCACTACGTCGGCTCGCTCAAGAGCCGCGTATCCCTGCAGGACTCGCACAAGCAATATCTGCTGCTGGCGGACACGCAGGCCATGACCGACAACGCGCACGATCCGGACAAGGTCCGCCGCAACGTGCTCGAAGTGGCGCTGGACTACCTCGCCGTGGGCATCGACCCCGCCAAGACCACCATCACCGTGCAGTCGCACCTGCCGGCGCTGGCGGAGCTGACGCTGATGTATCTGAACTTCGTCACGGTGTCGCGCCTGGAGCGCAACCCGACGATCAAGGAAGAAATCCAGGCGCGCGGCTTTGGCCGCGACATCCCGGCTGGCTTCCTGTGCTACCCGGCGTCGCAGGCCGCGGACATCACCGCCTTCAAGGCCGTGCTGGTGCCGGTGGGCGAGGATCAGGCGCCCCTGATCGAACAGACGAACGAGATCGTGCGCCGTATCAACCACCAGGTGGGCCGTGACGTGCTGCCGGAGGCCACCGCGCTGATCCCGAAGCATGGCCGCCTGCCGGGCGTGGACGGCAAGGCCAAGATGAGCAAGTCGCAGGGCAACGCGATTTCGCTGGGCGCTTCGCCGGAGCAGATCAAGGCGGCGGTGCACAGCATGTACACCGATCCGAACCACCTCAAGGTGTCCGACCCGGGGCAGGTGGAAGGCAACATGGTGTTCACTTACCTGGACGCGTTCGATCCGAACGTGGAGGAAGTGACGGCGCTGAAGGAACACTATCGCCGCGGCGGCCTGGGCGACATGGTGCTCAAGCGTCGTGTGGAAGGGCTCCTGCAGGATCTGCTGCAGCCGATCCGCGAGCGCCGCGAGCAACTGGCGAAGGACCCGGGCTATGTGTTCGACATCCTGAAGAAGGGCACCGCCGAAGCGCGCGAGATCACCCAGCAGACGCTGGAGGAAGTGCGCGCCGCGCTGGGCATGTTCTCGTTCGAAGCACGCCAGTAAGACGCCACGCCGGCTTTCCTCTCCCGAGCGCGGAAGAGGAAGCCCGCGGCAAGCAGGCGCCGCCCCGCAGGGCGGCTGCCTTAGAGGTTGTTTCAAAATGAAGCGAAGCGGTCCTGGCTAGGCGCGCGGCCGCAGACAGTACAACTAGTACGGCAAGGCCGCGCAACGACGCCAGGATCGTTTTGAGGCGACCTCTCAAGCCTTGCGATTCACCAGCACGATCCCCAGCAGCACCAGCACGGCCGCCACGGCAAACCGCATGCCGACGGCATCGTGCATCAGCACCACGCCAAAGGCCACGCCGAACAGCGGCGTCAGGAACGAAAACACCGACAGGCGCGACGCCAGGTACTGACGCAGCAGCCAGAACCACGTCAGGTAGCTGGCAAATGCGATCAGCACGGACTGGTAGAACAGGCTCGCGAGCACCAGGCTGTTCACTTCCACGCGTGCGGCCTGGCCGGCAGCCAGCGCCATCGCCAGCAGCAATACCGCCGACACCGCCAGTTGATAGAGCAGCGTCTTGCTGGCCGGCGCGCTCGACAGCTTGCTGCCGCGCACCACAATCGTCGTGGCCGCCCACAGCGCGCCCGCCAGGATGCCGAGGCCATCGCCCACCAGCGTGCTGCCATGCGCGGAAGGCGACACGATGCCATCCGCGAACGCCAGCGCCATGCCGCAGAATGCCAGGACCACGCCGAACCACTGGCCGCGTTGCAGATGCTCGCCCGGCACGAATACGTGCAGGCCCAGTGCCGTGAAGATCGGCGCCGTGTAGAGAAACACCGCCATGCGCGATGCCGTGGTGTGGCCGAGCCCGACAAAGATGCAGAAGAACTCGGCACCGAACAGCAGTCCGGCCACCAGGCCCGGGCGCAACGTCCCGTCGCGCTGCCAGAGCGGGGTGCCGCGCCACGCGGCAAAGCCAAAGACGAGCAATGCCGCCACGGCGGAGCGGACGCCCGCCTGCAGCACCGCACCCATCAGCGGCGCGGTGACCTTGATGACCACCTGCTGGAGTCCCCACGCGGCGCACAGCAACACCATCAGGCCGATGGCGGTACCGTCCAGCGGACGCCGCGTGATGCTTTGCGCGCTCATCGCTGCGTCGCTTACGGACGCGCGGCGTCGCGCGTGGTGTGGCGCTCGATGAGTTCGATCTTGTAGCCGTCCGGGTCTTCGACGAATGCAATCACCGTGGTGCCGCCCTTGACCGGGCCGGCCTCGCGCGTGACCTTGCCGCCAGCGGCGCGGATACGGTCGCAGGCCGCGGCCGCATTGTCCGTTTCCAGCGCGATGTGACCATAGGCAGTGCCCAGGTCGTATTGGTCCACGCCGTAGTTGTAGGTGAGTTCGAGGACCGCGGTCTCGCTCTCGGGGCCATAGCCGACAAAGGCCAGGCGGTACTTGTATTCGGGATTGTCGCTCTCGCGCAGCAGCGTCATGCCCAGCACGCGCGTGTAGAAGTCGATGGAGCGCTGGTAGTCGCCAACGCGGAGCATGGTGTGGAGGAGTCGCATGGGGCCTTCTTCTCGTGGATGTTGTCACTGCAGAGGCCGCCATTTTAGACCTCTTGCCGGACATGCGCCGCTTGCATGCCACCCGCACGCCTCCCACACTCCGCAAACGCGCCCGGCCAGCGCCGGACCAGTGCGGGCAGGCGTGGCCAGGACCGCGCCGGCTAGAACGTCGGCAGCAGCTCGGGCGGATGCGCGCGCAGTTGCGCGCGGGCGTCGCGGAACTCGGGGAAGATCGACTCCACGGTTTCCCAGAAGCGCGGGCCGTGGTTCATTTCCTTCAGGTGGGCCAGTTCATGCGCGGCCACATAGTCGATCATCGACAGCGGGAAATGCATCAGCCGCCAGTTCAGGCGGATCTTGCCGTCGGCCGTGCAACTGCCCCAGCGCGTGGCGGCGGAGGTCAGCGCAAAGCCGGTGTGCCGCACGCCCAGCTTGTCGGCATAGATCTCGAGCCGCTCGACCAGCAGGCGGCGGGCCTGGTGCTGCAGCCAGCCCTGCACGCGATCCTTGATCTGCTGCTCGTCGGCGTGCGTGGGCAGCGCCAGGTGCAGCACGCGCGTATCGGCATCGAACAGCAGCGCGCCGGCGGGCGATTCCAGCTGGAGCGTGATCGGCTTGCCAAGGAACGGCAGGCTTGCGCCTTCGCGCCACTGCACGGTGGGCAGTACCCGACGCGCTTCGCGGTGCCGCCATTCGCCCAGCTTGTTGAAGATCCAGCGCTGTTTTTCGAGGATGGCCGCTTCGACATCGGCCAGCGTCACCCAGCGCGGTGCGGTAATGGACAGGCCGCGGTCATCGACGGTAAAGCCGATGGTCCGCCGCGACGACCGCTTGAGCGTGTAGTGCAGCGTGCGTTCCCCCACGTGCAGGGCTCGGGCATTGGGCTGCGCGGGCGGCCACGCCAGGATCTCGGGCGACAGCGTCTCGCCGGGGGGCGCCAGCAGGGCCGCGTCCTTGGGGGACTCGGCGGCCGCGGCGGATGACTCCGCCAGCGGCAGCTCCAACTGGGCACCGGGCGTGTCGGGGACGGGACGCAGCAGCTTCATGCGGCGGCCCGGTGCGCTGTGCTGCGATAGCTGTCCGGGTCGATGCGGCGCATTTCGGCCTCGATCCAGATGGCAACTTCCTGGTTCAGCTGGTCGGCGGTCTTGTTGGCCGACGAAACCGGCTGGCCGATCGAAATCGTCACCATGCCCGGATACTTCATGAATGAATTGCGCGGCCAGAGGCGGCCCGAGTTGACGGCCATGGGGATGACCCAGGCGCCCGTCTCGACGGCCAGGCGCGCACCGCCGCTCTTGTAACGGGGGTGTTCCAGGCCGGAGGGCGTGCGGGTGCCTTCGGGGAACATGATGATCCACGCGCCTTCGGCCAGGCGTTCACGGCCCTGGCGCGCAGCCGACGCAAACGCCCGCGTGCCTTCCTTGCGGTTGATGTGGACCATCTTGAGCATGCCCAGCGCCCAGCCGAAGAACGGCACCAGGAGCAGCTCGCGCTTGAACACGAAGCACAGCGGCTTGGGCATCAGCGCCACGTAGGCGACGGTTTCCCATGCCGACTGGTGCTTGGAGAGCAGCACCACCGGCTTGTCGAGCATGCCGTCGAAGTGTTCGGCCCCTTCGATGCGGTAGCGGATGCCGCAGATCCCGCGCGCCGCCCAGATCACGAGTCGGGTCCAGCCGCGCACGAAGCGGAAACGGCGCTCGGCGCTCATGAAAGGAAAGACGATAAAGCAGGCGCACGCGTACGGCGGCGTCAGAACCAGCAGGTATAGCGAGAGCAGCAGGGAACGGATAAAAGTCATCGGGGGCGACAGGTAAATCAGGGGGCGGGCGACTTGTGCGCGTGATCGCCTGCAATCAGCCATTGTGCAAAGGCGGCCAGGTCGTCGTGGACGCGTGTGCCGGCGGGCAGGCCGCCTTTCGCCAGCGTCTTTGCGCCCTTGCCGGTGCGGACCAGGTGCGGAATGCAGCCCACCGCCACACCTGCCTCCAGGTCGCGCAGCGAATCGCCGACGACCGGCACGGCACGCAGTTCGACACCGAAGCGCTCGCCGATCTGCTCGAACAAGCCCGGCTTCGGCTTGCGGCAGTCGCAGTTGTCCGCCGCCGTGTGGGGGCAGAAGAACACCGCTTCCACACGGCCGCCCAGGTTGGCCAGCGCCTTGTACATCTTCTCGTGCATGGCGTTGAGCGCGCTCATCTCGAACAGGCCGCGGCCGATGCCCGACTGGTTGCTGGCGATCACCACGCGGTAGCCGGCCTGATTCAGCGTGGCGATGGCCTCCAGGCTGCCCGTGATGGGCACCCATTCATCGGGCGTCTTGATGAAATGGTCGCTGTCGAGGTTGACCACCCCGTCGCGATCGAGGATGACAAACTTGGGCTGGGACTGTGGCATGGGGGCGCTCCGGTTCGGGCAGGCTGTTGACTACGCCGCCAGCTTGGAGATGTCCGCGACGCGGTTGGCCAGGCCGTGCAGCGTGGACAGCAGGGCCAGGCGGTTGGCGCGCAGCCGCGCGTCTTCGGCCATCACCATCACGTCGTTGAAGAACTGATCCACGGCGTCGCGCAGTTGTGCCAGGTCGCGCAGCGCGCCAGTGAAATCGCCGTCGGAGAAGGCAGCTTCCACACCCGGTCGCACGCGCTCGATGGCGCCGTGCAGCGTGCTTTCCGCCGCTTCCTGGAACAGTGCCGGATCGACGTTGCCGATGGCCTCGTCGGTCTTGCGCAGGATGTTGGTGATGCGCTTGTTGGCGGCGGCGAGGGCCTCGGCTTCCGGCAGCGCGGCAAACGTACGCACGGCTTCCATGCGGCCCAGGATGTCGTGCAGCGTCTGCGGGCGCAGGCTGACCACGGCCTCGACTTCATTGGTCGTATAGCCCTTGTCCTTCAGGTAGCCGCGCACGCGGTCGTACAGGAAGTCGGTGATGGCCTCCTGCGACGGCTTGACAGCGGCAATGCCGGCGAATGCCCGACCGGTCAGGGCCAGCAACGTGTCCAGCGACAGCGCCAGCGGCTTTTCGATCAGCATGCGCAGGATGCCCAGCGCATGGCGGCGCAGCGCGAACGGGTCCTTTTCGCCGGTCGGCTGCAGGCCGATGCCCCAGATGCCGACCAGCGTTTCCAGCTTGTCGGCCAGCGCCACGGCGGTGCTCACGGCGCCTTCAGGCAACGCGTCGCCGGCAAAGCGGGGGCGGTAGTGCTCGGAACAGGCCAGCGCGACGTCGTCGGCTTCATCGTCATGACGGGCGTAGTACGTGCCCATCGTGCCCTGCAGCTCGGGAAACTCGCCGACCATGTCGGTCAGCAGGTCGGCCTTGGCCAGTTCGGCGCCGCGCATCGCGGCGGCCTTGTCAACGGACACGCCGGCGGCGTTCATCGCGTCGGCGATATGGCCGGCGATCTGCTGCAGGCGCTGCACGCGGTCAAGCTGGCTGCCAATCTTGTTGTGGTAGACCACGTTGCCCAGCTGCGGCACGCGCGAGGCCAGCGTCTTCTTGCGGTCCTGGTCGAAGAAGAACTTGGCGTCGGCCAGGCGCGGGCGCACCACGCGCTCGTTGCCGGTGATGATCGACTGCGGCGTGTCGGTGGCCAGGTTCGAGACGATCAGGAAGCGGTTGCGCAGGTGGCCGGCGGCGTCGGTCAGTGCGAAGTACTTCTGGTTGGTCTGCATTGTCAGGATCAGGCACTCCTGCGGGACGGCCAGGAACGCTTCCTCGAAGTGGCAGGCATAGACCACGGGCCATTCCACCAGCGAGTTCACTTCGTCGAGCAGCGCGTCCGGCATGACGACCTGGTCGGCGCCCGCTTCCCGGAGCAGCGCGGCGCGGATGCGCTCGCGGCGTTCCGCATAGCTCGTGATGACGCGGCCCTGGCTTTCGAGCAGGCTGGCGTATTCGGTGGCATGCGGCACCTCGATCGTGCCGTGCGACAGGAAACGGTGACCCTGCGTCACGTTGCTGGCCGCAAGGCCCAGCACGGATACCGGCACGATCTCCGCGCCGTGCAGCGCGATCAGGCTGTGCGCCGGGCGCACGAAGTGCACCGTGGTGCCGTCCGGCCGCTGGTAGCTCATCAGCTTCGGGATCGGCAGCTTTGCCAGCGTGTCGTCCAGCGCGGCCTGCAGGCCGTCGGCCAGGGTGGCGCCGCGGGCGGTGTAGCGATAGAAGAACGCGTCGGCCTTGCCATCGGAGGCACGCTCCAGCGTCTGCCAGTCGATCTCGGTCACGCCGACGGACTTGGCCAGCGCGGCCAGCTTCTTGGCCAGCGGAGCGGTCGGGGCGCCGTTGGCGTCCAGGGCGACGGTCAGGGGCAGGACCTTCTCGCGCTGCTCGCGGTCCGGTGCGCCGTGGCGCACGCCGGTCACCAGCGCGGCCAGGCGGCGCGGCGTGGCGAACGGCGTCACCGTCGCGCCGGCCTCCAGCAGGTCGCGGGCGCCGAGGCCGTCAAGGAGGCCCTGCGCGAAGGACTCGCCCAGGCGGGCGAGGGCCTTGGGCGGCAGCTCTTCGGTGAACAGTTCGATCAGCAGCGAGTCGGTGATGGGTTGCGACATGAATCGTATCCAGCAGGTATGAGTGCGCGCGCTGTCAGCAGCGCGGCGCGAGATTGGGTTCTACGCCAGACAGCAGCCACAGGCCGTTCTGCTGGCGGAATTGCAGCGTGGTGTAGGCGCATTGCGCCGCCACGCCGGAGGCGCCGCGGCTGCCTGCGGCCGGGAAGCGCGCGTCGATCCGCTGCGCACGACGGTCATAGCGGATCTCGTCGATGCGGCCGCCGATCCAGAAATCGATCTTCGGCGGCAACTGGGTGGCCGAGTAGTACATGCGCACCGTGCGGCGCGAGCGGCCGTTGCGGTCTTCCCACTCGGCCCACTGCAGCGGGTAGCGGATGGCGCTTTCATAGGCGCGCAACGGCACGCGATGCCAGCCCAGATCACGCGATCCGGACAGGTCGCACGAGAAGGAGCGCACCAGCTGCGTCCACTGGTCCACGGCATTGAGCGACGGGCGCCAGTGGCGCGCGATGGCCTGCTGCAGTGCCTGCGGATCGGCCTCGCAGATATTGGACAGTTCCGCGGGCAGGTACAGCGCCTGCGGGGTGGGCGGTGTCGCCGTACGCGCCGCGGCGGCACTGCCGGCAAACGGCAACGAGGCCAGCGCGGCGAACGCGAGCACGCCGCGCATGCGGGGCATCATGCGCGAGCCCCGGTGTTGCACATCGGAAAGCCCAGCGCTTCACGCGAATCGTAGTAGGCCTGCGCCACCTGGCGGGACAGGTTGCGGATGCGGCCGATGTAGGCGGCGCGCTCCGTAACCGAAATGGCCCCGCGGGCATCGAGCAGGTTGAACGTGTGCGCGGCCTTGAGCACCTGCTCGTAGGCGGGCAGGGCCAGGCGCGTGCCGGCCGCCTTGTCCTTCGCAACCTCGTCGCCCTCGGCCTTCTCGCCGGTATCGCCCATCAGGCGCCGGGCTTCGCCCTCGTGCTCGGAGAAATGGCGGAACAGGATTTCCGTGTTGCTGTGCTCGAAGTTGTAGGTGGACTGCTCCACCTCGTTCTGGTGATAGACGTCGCCGTAGGTCAGGCGGCGGGTCTCGCCGTTCTCCTCCCACTCGGTCCAGACCAGGTCATAGACGTTTTCCACCTTCTGCAGGTACATCGCCAGCCGCTCGATGCCGTAGGTGATTTCGCCGGTGATGGGCTTGCAGTCGATGCCGCCGACCTGCTGGAAGTACGTGAACTGCGTGACTTCCATGCCGTTCAGCCAGACTTCCCAGCCCAGGCCCCAGGCGCCGAGCGTGGGGTTCTCCCAGTCGTCCTCGACGAAGCGGATGTCGTTCTGCTTCAGGTCCAGGCCCAGCGCCTCCAGTGAGCCCAGGTAGAGCTCCAGGATGTTCTCCGGGGCGGGCTTCAGCACCACCTGGTATTGGTAGTAATGCTGCAGACGGTTCGGGTTCTCGCCGTAGCGGCCGTCCTTGGGGCGGCGCGACGGCTGCACGTAGGCTGCCCGCCACGGCTCCGGGCCGATCGCGCGCAGGAACGTGTGCACGTGCGACGTCCCCGCGCCGACCTCCAGATCGATCGGTTGCAGCAGTGCGCACCCTTGCCGGTCCCAGTAGGCCTGCAAGGTGAGAATCATTTGTTGGAAGGTCAGCATAGGAAGACGAAAAAAGAAGCTGGCGGGCAAGTGCGCGAGGCGTCTCGCGCCGGGTTTGCCAAACCTTGGATTCTATCGGGTTTTTGGGCGTCACCCGCCCGGAAATGGCCGGGAATGGGTCGCCTGGACCGCGGATCGACCGTTCGGAGGTGTTGTCGGCCGGTGTCGGGCTTTCGCAACGGGTCGGGTAAATCCTGACATGGGTTTCAGAGTCGGCTGATAGGTGCCGATACCATTTTTGTATACAGTGGAACTACGCAGCTGCTTCAAACGGTGGCCGCGTCCGGACAACCCCTTTCGGGGGGACAACCGCTCAAAACAGGAGTCCGGGAATTCGATAACATTTTTGGGGATTGGTCATGACGCTGCTTTCTCGCAAACCATATCTTGTCGCCCTGGCCGTGATGGCCGCCGCCGCAGCGGTTTCCGTCGCGACATCGCTCCTGGGTTAAGCCCCCGGGACGCATTAAAAAACGGGCCCAACCGGCCCGTTTTTTCGTTTACCTCGCCAACCGCATCGGCGCCAGCCGGCACCGGACCCGGTGGGCCCTAGCGGCGTGCCCGCCGTACCTGAACCGCCAGCAGCAGCACCAGCAGGCTGCCAAGCAGCACCGGCGCATTCCCCCAGCGGACATAGGGTGTCAGCCCCTGCGTGCCCTGCACGGACGCCGCCAGCGTGCCCACCTGGAACGTCGGCAGCCGCGCCTGCACCGTGCCATCGGGCTTTACCACCGCCGTCATGCCGGTGTTGGTGGCCCGCAGCATCGGGCGGCGGGTTTCCAGCGCGCGCATCCGCGAAATCTGCAAATGCTGGTCCAGTGCGATGGTGTCGCCAAACCAGGCCAGGTTGGTCACGTTGGCCAGCATATTGGCCGGCGTGTCCTGCTGGCGAAGGGTCTCGGCGATTTCCTCGCCGAACAGATCCTCGTAGCAGATATTGGGGGCCACCCGGATGCCGCGCACCGGCACCGCCGGCTGGTCCAGCCCGCCGCGGCGGAAATCGCCCAGCGGCATCTTCATCATGTTTACGAACCAGTGGAAGCCGAATGGGATGAACTCGCCAAACGGCACCAGATGGTGCTTGTTGTAGCGGTACAGCCTGGGCTGTTCCGGCCCGATCGCAAACACGCTGTTGGTGAAGTCCACCGGCGAGTCGGCACCCGCTGCGCCAAACAGCACGGTGCTGCCAGTCGACTCCATGTACTTGCGCACGGCCTGGGCGATATCGACGGGCAGCTCCTGCAGGATGACCGGGAACGCCGTCTCGGGCGTGACCACCAGGTCCGCCGGCGCCGCCGTGATCAGGTCACGATAGAGCTCCAGCGAGCGCTGGATGCCGATGGGCTCGAACTTGATGTCCTGGGCTACATTCCCTTGCAGCAGCCGGACGGAGACGGGTTGGCCGACGGGCGAAGTCCAGCCGATCGGCGCCAGTGCGGCGCCAGCCAGCGGCAGTGCCACGGCCAGCCCGAGCGCCAGCGCGGTCGTGCGCGCAGCGCCAGGCTCTCCGCGCCGGCAGGCGGCGCGCACGCCGGTCACCAGCAGTGCGGCGATTGTGCCCGCCAGCGCGGCGATGCCGTAGACGCCGATCAGCGGCGCAAAGCCGGCCAGCGGGCCGTCCGTATGGGGATAGCCGCTACCGAGCCACGGAAAGCCCGTGAAAATCACGCCGCGCAGCCACTCGGACAAGGCCCACACGGCCCCGAACGCCAGCGCCGGCAACACGCCGTCCCGGCCGCGACCGGTCAGCCAGTGCCACGTGGCGCTGGCCAGCGCAGGCCAGATCGACAGGTAGGCCGCAAACAGCACGACGGCCAGTGCCGCCATCCACGCCGGCATTTCGCCGTAGACGTGCATGCTGATATAGAGCCACCAGATGCCTGACAGGAACCAGCCGAGGCCGAACGCATAGGCCGTGGTGGCGGCCGCGCGTGGCCGCGGGGCGCCGGCCACCAGCGCCACCAGTCCGGCCAGCGACAGCAGTTGCAGCCACCACCAGTCGTGCGGGGCGTAGGCCTGCGTGTGCGCCACGCCCAGCACGGCGGCGATCAGCAGCCGGAATACCGTACTGGCGCGCGATGCAGGACGCAGCGATTCGGAAGGGAAGGGGGTGGCGGTACCGACACTGCCATCGGTACGGCGGACGCCTGTGGCGCCCGATTGATCGACACGCTTCATGCGTCGGCCGTTGCCGGAGATTCGACGGGTGCCTCGCGGCGCACCAGTAGCAGGTGCACCTGCCGCGCATCCGCGCGCAGGACCTCGAAACGGATCGGCGGCAGCGTGATGATCTCGCCACGATGCGGCACGTGGCCCACGTGGTTGGTCAGCAGGCCGCCCACGGTGTCGACATCGTGATCGGAAAACGCGGTGCCGAAGGACTCGTTGAACTGTCCGATCTCGGTCAGGCCGTGCACGCGCCACGCACCATCGGTGGTGGGCAGGATGTTGTCCTGGTCTTCATCGAGGTCGAATTCGTCCTCGATGTCGCCGACGATCTGTTCCAGCACGTCCTCGATCGTCAACAGGCCGGCCACGCCGCCGTATTCGTCCACCACGATGGCGATGTGGTTGCGGTTGATGCGGAACTCGCGCAGCAGGATGTTCAGACGCTTGGATTCCGGGATGAAGACCGCTGGGCGCAGTGTTTCACGCAGGTCGAAATTCTCGTCGGTGTAATAGCGCAGCAGATCCTTGGCGAGCAGGATGCCGATGATGTTGTCGCGGCTGCCCTCGTAGACCGGAAAGCGCGAATGCGCCGTCTGCTGCATGTAGGGGATGAAGGCCTCGGGCGCGTCGGCGATGTTGACGGCGTCCATCTGGGCGCGCGGCACCATGATGTCGCGCGCGGTGAGTTCCGAGACCTGGAACACGCCCTCGATCATCGAGAGCGATTCGGCATCGATCAGGTTGCGCTCGTGCGCGTCCTGCAGCACTTCGAGCAGTTCGGCTCGGGTGTCCGGCTCGGGAGAGATGAAATCTGAAAGGCGTTCGAGAAGGGATCTGGGGCGATCCGCCTGCTTGTGATTGGCAGGTTTCGAACTGGGATAGGGGTCGTTCATGTCGCGGCGAGCGCGTGGTGGAGATCGTCTGAAGCATACACTAAAAGCATTCCAGCCCCGTGACGGGGCCGGATGACATGCCATTGCGTGCTGCCCGCGCCACTTGGAGGTTGCTTCAAAACTGGACCGCTTCACTTCATTCTGAAACAACCTCTTTGGAAGAGGCTTCAGGAGGCTTCAGCGATCTTCGCGCACTGGCTGATACGGATCGGCGAATCCGAGCGCGTGCAGCGTCTCGGTCTCGATCGCTTCCATCTCTTCCGCCTCGGCGTCGTCCTCGTGTTCGTAGCCCTGCGCGTGCAGCACGCCATGCACGATGAGGTGCGCATAGTGCGCCTCCAGCGGCTTCTTCTGCTCCGTCGCCTCGGCTTCCACCACCGGGCAGCACAGCACGATGTCGCCGGTCACGGGGTCATCGGCGTGTTCGGCGTAGGCAAACGTCAGCACGTTGGTGGCGTAGTCCTTGCCGCGATAGGTGCGGTTCAGCGTGCGACCTTCCTCTTCGCCGACAAAGCGCACGGTCAGCGCGGCATCGGCGTACAGCGCCGATTTCACCCACTTTTCGATCTGCTTGTTGCCAGGCAGGCCGCGCCGCTTGTCCACGCCATCGCCGTGCTGGATGTCGAGCTCGACGTCCGGCGGCGTGGCTGGCGTTCCGGTGGTGGTGGTGACTGGCGTCGCCGTGACCGCCACGGACAGCGCGTCGTGGTTGTCGGGGCGCACCAGCAGGCCGGCTTGCTGGCGGGTGTCGGTGTGTTCCGCCAGCAAGGCGACCACACCGTCGGCGGCCTGGGACAAGTCCACGGTCAGGCTGCGGCCATCGGGCAGTTGCACGCGCAGCGCGTGGGCGGCGCTCTTGCGGGCGCGGCCGTCCGCGTCAAACAGGGTCAGGCTGGCGGCGGGAGACTTCTTGGTCAAGATCAGGCGTCCTTATGCTGGGCGTGGTATTCGTCATAGGCATCGACGATGCGAGCCACCAGCGGGTGGCGCACGACGTCGATACTGGTAAAGCGGGTGAACGCGACGCCGCGCACTTCGCGCAGCACGTGCTGCGATTCCACCAGGCCGCTCTTCTGGCCGCGTGGCAGGTCGATCTGCGTGATGTCGCCGGTGATCACGGCCCTGGAGCCGAAGCCGATCCGGGTCAGGAACATCTTCATCTGTTCCGGCGTGGTGTTCTGGGCTTCGTCGAGGATGATGAACGCGTGGTTCAGCGTGCGACCGCGCATATAGGCGAGCGGCGCGATCTCGATCATCTGGCGCTCGAACATCTTCTGGGTGCGATCAAAACCGAGCAGGTCGTACAGCGCGTCATAGAGCGGGCGCAGGTACGGATCGACCTTCTGGGCGAGGTCACCGGGCAGGAAGCCCAGGCGTTCGCCCGCTTCCACGGCCGGGCGCGTCAGCACGATGCGCTTCACCGCGTCGCGCTCGAGCGCATCCACGGCGCAGGCGACGGCCAGGTAGGTCTTGCCCGTACCCGCCGGCCCGATGCCCATGGTCAGGTCGTGCGACAGGATGTTGCGCAGGTAGTCGCGCTGGGCAACCGTGCGGCCCTGCAGGCCGACGCGGCGCGTGTGCAGCACCGGGGACTCGTCGTCCACGCTGCGCCCGCCCTCGCCGTTGCCGGCGGGGTCCGGCAGGTAGGCGCCGTGCGCGGCCACCTGGCGCGATTCCACCAGGCCCAGTTGCACGTCGTCGATGGACAGCGCCACGCGGGCGTCGTTGTAGAAACGTTCCAGCGCCAGTGCGGCGTCCTGCGCGCGGGTGCCGCGCACGGTCATGCGATGGCCGCGGCGCTGGATGGTCACGTCAAGCGCCTGCTCGATCTGGCGCAGGTTTTCGTCGAGCGGCCCGCACAGGTTCTGCAGGCGCGTGTTGTCGTCCTTGGGGGCGACGAATTCTGCTGAAGGAATCTTCATACCGTTCTTATTGACGCACCACGATCTCGCCGCGCAGCGAGTGCGGGAACGCCTGCATGATGCTCACGTCGACCATCTGGCCGATCATGCGGTCGCGCTGGGCCTGCGGCACGCCCGGCAGCGCAAAGTTGACCACGCGGTTGTTCTCGGTGCGGCCATGCAGCTCGGTCGGGTCCTTGCGGGCCGGACCTTCCACCAGGATGCGCTGCACGGTGCCGACCATGTTGCGGCTGATGCGCTGCACGTTCTCCTCGATGGTGGCCTGCAGGTGTTGCAGGCGGCGCAGCTTCACCTCGTGCGGCGTGTCGTCGGCCAGGTTGGCGGCCGGCGTTCCGGGGCGCGGGCTGAAGATGAACGAGAACGACGTGTCATAGCCGACTTCCTCGATCATCGCCATCAGCTTGTCGAAATCGGCATCGGTCTCGCCGGGGAAGCCGACGATGAAGTCCGACGACATCGACATGTCCGGGCGGATCGCGCGCAGCCGGCGGATGATGCTCTTGTACTCCAGCACGCTGTATCCGCGCTTCATCGCCATCAGCACGCGGTCCGATGCATGCTGCACCGGCAGGTGAAGATGGTTCACGAGCTTGTCGCACCGCTCGTAGAGTTCGATCAGCCGCGACGTGAATTCCTTCGGATGGCTCGTGGTGTAGCGGATGCGCTCGATGCCGGGGATTTCCGCCACGTATTCGATCAGGAGCGCGAAGTCCGCGATCTCGCTGGTGCCGCCCATCGCGCCGCGATAGGCGTTGACGTTCTGGCCCAGTAGCGTGATTTCGCGCACGCCTTGCTCGGCCAGGCCCGCCACTTCCGCCAGCACGTCCTCGAACGGGCGGGAAACTTCCTCGCCGCGCGTGTAGGGCACCACGCAGTAGCTGCAGTACTTCGAGCAGCCTTCCATGATCGACACGAACGCGCTCGGGCCGTCAACGCGGGCGGGCGGCAGGTGATCGAACTTCTCGATCTCGGGGAAGGAGATATCGACCTGCGACAGGCCGGTCTGGCGGCGGCGGTTGATCAGGTCGGGCAGGCGGTGCAGCGTCTGCGGGCCAAACACCACGTCCACATACGGGGCGCGCGACACGATGGTCGCGCCTTCCTGGCTGGCCACGCAGCCGCCCACGCCGATCACGAGGTCCGGCTTGGCGGCCTTCAGGGCCTTCATGCGGCCCAGCTCGGAGAAAACTTTCTCCTGGGCCTTCTCGCGCACGGAGCACGTGTTGAACAGGATGACGTCGGCGTCCTCGACATTGTCCGTGGGTTCAAGGCCTTGTGTGGCGTGCAGTACGTCCACCATCTTGTCCGAGTCGTACTCGTTCATCTGGCAGCCGTACGTCTTCACAAATACTTTCTTCATGGTGCCGGTCTCAGTGGTTTACCTGGGGGCATCAGGGGGGGTTACGACAAAGCGGCCCGGTTTCCATGGCCGCGTGCTTCTTGCGCCTGCCAGGCGCCCAGTCGGTTCAGTGCGATGCCTTCCACGCCTTGACTTCGGCATCGGTCAGCACCCAGGCGCTCAGCAACTGGCCATAGAGGTCCAGCTTGTAGCGCACCTGGAGCTTCTGGCCGGCCACCGCGACCGGGCTCAGCAACTGCGTTTCCGTGCTGAAGATCCGCAGGCCCGGGGCCACGCCGACGGTCTTGCCGTCGAGCTTTGCGGTCAGCGGTTCCGACGCCGTCGGCGTGGCCAGTTGCAGACGCGCCATCGGGGCATCGGCGGGAATCACACGGATCGGCGTGCCGGCGACCGGCAGCGTCTCCTGTGCCATGACGGGTGCCATGGGCAGCAGGACGGCGGCGAAGGCGGCCACGGCCAGCGACTGGCGCGAAAGCAGGATGCGCAGGGACATGAAGACTCCGGCAAGAAATGGATGGTGGGTACAGCCGGCGCCGGACGCCATCATGACAGCCGGCATCGAGCAGGCAGGGCAACCCGGCATTTTACCCCTTTGGCGGGGGATGCGGCGCCCGGCGCCGGTGTTTGTGGCGAGATCAGAACAGGCAGGACGCTTCCTGCAGCACCCGTTGTTTGGATACGGTGCCCAGCAGTTCGCGGCTGACGGTGTCGCGAATCAGCGGGATGCGGTTGATGCCGTGCTCCGAGAATAGCGCGAGGGCGTCTCGCAACCGCGAATCCGGCGTCAGGGAGGGGAAGTCGCGCTCGGCCAGCGCCAGCAGGCTGGCATCGGGCCGCTCCCGCTGGGCACGCTGGATCGCGTGGATCGAGATGGCGCCCAGCAACGTGCCGGCCGGGGTGACGAGATAAAGATAGCGGGTGCCGGTTTCGGCGAATTTGTCGGCGGTGGCGGCCACGGTGGCATCGGGGTCGATCACTGTGTCGGTGGGGTCGCACAGGCCGGCCAGGCGCAGCGCCCGCGCGCGTTCCACGGCCGCGGAGGCCTGCGCGCGCTCCACCACCACGCTGTAGAGGGACATCGTCTGGCAGCGCGACGCCGTGTAGTACGCCGCCACCGCGCCGATCATCGACGGCAGCAGCAGCGCCGGTGCCAGGGTCATCTCAAAGACCATCAGCACCGACATCAGCGGCGCCTGGCTGGTGGCGGCCAGGAATGCGCTCATGCCGACCAGTGGCAGGACCGGCGACACCGTCCCGCCCGGAATCATGATGGCCAGCATTTGGCCCAGCGCCGCGCCCACGAACAGCGACGGCGTGAACACGCCACCCACCGCGCCCGAGCCCATGCTCGCCACGGTTGCCACGAGCTTGGCCACCAGCACGCCCCACACGGGCACCGAGAGCGGATCTCCATGCAGGATGGTCTGGATCGTGAAAAAACCGTTGCCGACGACTTCGGGCACCGCCATGGCCAGTGCGCCGACCAGCGCGCCGCCGATCGCCAGCCTCGCGATGGGGCCGCCCGGCACATGGGTAAAGGCGTTGCGGGCCAGCGTGGCGGCGCGCATGAACAGGGCCCCGGCCGCGCCCGCCAGCACGCCTAGCGCCGCGGCGGCCAGCAGGATTTGGGGGCGGAGGTCGGGCGCGATATGCAGGCCGGGGTAGAGCGGCTGCAGTCCGCCATGCCACTGGCTGACCATCGCGCCAGCCACGGAGGCCAGGAAGAGCGGCATCAGGCGCTGAACGGCCAGGGCCCCGAACACCACTTCGGCCACGAATACCGCGGCGGACAGCGGCGTGTGATAGACCGTGGCCAGCCCGGCCGCCGCGCCGCAGGCGGTCAGCATCCGGCGCATGTTGGAGTCGCCCGCCGCGTTGTCGGCGCGAGAAGATGGAAACAGCGACCCGCACAGCGCCGCTAGCTGGATCATCGCGCCTTCCTTGCCGACGGAACTGCCGGAGACGATCGAGCAGAACGACGATAGCGACCGCAGCAGCGTGATCGCCAGCGGCAGCCGGCCGGTGCCGCGTGACACCGCTTCCATATAGTCGGTGGGCCCGGGCTGCGCCGCCGCCAGCCGGCTGGCCAGCATCAGCAGTGCCCCGGCCAGCGCGCCGCCGAGTGCCGGGATCACGACGCGCCAGAACAGCGCGAGGCCGGCAAAGACCATGACGACGTCCGTATGGCTGCCGAACATGACCAGGCCGCTGGCTTCCAGCGCCTCCTTGAACAGCGTGGTGACGATGCCGGCCAGGATCCCGACCGGAATGGCCGCAAAGAGCGTGACTTCCTGATCTTCGAGAAAGCGCAAACGCATGGTGGGACAAGGCTGGGGGTGCCGGGGCGGACTGGACGCCATGATAGCGCAGCGCCACCCCGCGACCGCATGGGTATGGGGTCGTCGCCGGACTGGTACACTACGGGCCTTTCCATCGGCGATGGGGGCAATCGACCCGTCCCGCCGGCTCCGATCCCCTCGGGGTCCGGTCCTCTACCCGAGCCTGCCCCACGATTGGCGCACATCTTGCGCGACGGGCGGCCGAAGCGTCATTTCATGTCTTTTTCCGAACTCGGCTTGTCCGACAAGCTGGTGCGCGCCGTGGCCGAACAGGGCTACTCCACGCCGACCCCGATTCAAGCGCAGGCAATTCCTGCAATTCTCAAAGGTGGCGATCTTCTCGCCGGCGCCCAGACCGGCACCGGCAAGACAGCCGGCTTTACATTGCCAATGCTGCAACTGCTGGCGGAATCCGCTGCCCGCAACAGCGCGCCGCGTGGCCCACGCCAGCCGGTGCGCGCCCTCGTGCTGACGCCGACCCGCGAACTCGCGGCCCAGGTCGAGGAAAGCGTCCGCAACTACGGCAAGTACCTGAAGCTCCGCTCGATGGTGATGTTCGGCGGGGTTGGCATCAACCCGCAGATCGAAGCGTTGAAGCGCGGCGTCGACATCGTCGTGGCCACGCCGGGCCGCCTGCTGGATCACGTCTCGCAGCGCACGATCGACCTGTCGCAGGTGGAACTGCTGGTACTGGATGAAGCCGACCGCATGCTCGACATGGGCTTCATCCACGATATCCGCAAGATCCTGAACATCCTGCCGGCCAAGCGCCAGAACCTGCTGTTCTCGGCGACGTTCTCGGACGATATCCGTGCGCTGGCGGACCGCCTGCTGAACAACCCGGCATCGATCGAGGTGGCACGGCGCAACACCACGGCCGAGACCGTGGCGCAGCGCGTGTACCCGGTGGACCGCGAACGCAAGCGCGAACTGCTGGCTCACCTGGTGCGCCAGCACGACTGGCACCAGGTGCTGGTGTTCACGCGCACCAAGCACGGCGCCAACCGCCTGGCCGAGCAATTGGCCAAGGACGGCCTGTCCGCGCTGGCGATTCACGGCAACAAGAGCCAGTCGGCCCGCACGCGCGCGCTGACCGAGTTCAAGGCTGGCACGCTGCGCCTGCTGGTGGCGACCGATATCGCCGCACGCGGCATCGACATCGACCAACTGCCCCATGTGGTCAATTTCGACCTGCCCAACGTGCCGGAAGACTATGTGCACCGCATCGGCCGGACGGGTCGTGCCGGGGCCGAGGGCGAGGCGATTTCGCTGGTGTGCGTCGACGAACATGCGTTGTTGCGCGACATCGAGCGCCTGATCAAGCGCCAGATCGAACAAACGATTCTTCCCGGGTTTGAAGTGGACCCGAGCATCGTTGCCGAACCGATCCAGAAGGGACGCCAGCAGCGCGGCGGCCAGGGTGGCGGGCAAGGCGGCGGCGGCCGTGGCGGTCGCGCGCCGGCCCAGGGCCAGGCACGTGGCAACGGCGGCAATGGCGGCGAGCGCCGCCAGGAACGCGCACCGCAAACGGCGCGCCCGGCCGGTCCGCGTCCGGACGGCCAGCGCCAGGAAGCTCCGCGTAATCGTCCGGCCCAGCCTGCGCGCGGCGAAGTACGCGGCAACGGTGCGAATGGTGCGAACGGGGCCGGCGGAAATGCCAGCGGCAACGGTAACCGGAGCCGGGGCGGCAACGGTGCCGGCAAAACCGGCGGCAATGCCGCAGGCAATGGCAATGGCAACAACGGGCGGGCTGCGCAAGCGCGGCCGGCACAGGATGCGGCAGGCGCGTCGCCCGCGCGCAATCGTCGCCCGGCTCCGCAGGCGGCGCTGCTTGGCGGCAGCCGCAAGCCCTGATCGAACCGGATCCACGCGGCCATGGCCCCGTCCCAGGACCTCCCCGGCACGGCATCGTCGGATGACGTGCCCTACGCCGGCCTGACGCCGGAGCGCATCCTCGATGCGCTGGAGGCCGCGGGATATCGTCCGGACGGGCGCCTGCTGGCGCTCAATAGCTACGAGAACCGCGTCTGGCAGGTGGGCATCGAGGACGCATCCCCGGTCATCGCCAAGTTCTATCGGCCTGGCCGATGGACCGACGCGGCCATCCTTGAAGAGCACGCGTTCGTGCAACAGCTGGCCGACACGGAGATTCCCGCCGTGCCGGCAATGACTGCGTTGATCGGCGCGCAATCCGCCAGCACACTCCTTGCGCACGAAGGTTTCCGTTTTGCCGTTTTTCCGCGCTGTGGCGGCCGCGAACCGGCGCTCGACAAGCCCGACACCCTGACCTGGCTTGGCCGATTCATCGGCCGGATCCATGCCGTGGGGGCTGTGGTGCCGTACCAGGCTCGTCCGACGCTCGACGTGGAAACTTTCGGCGTTGCCGCGCGCGATTGGCTGCTGGCAAACGACTGCATCCCCGCCGACCTGCTGGCGCCGTGGCGCGCGGCGGTCGATCTCGCCCTCGACGGCGTGCGTCGCTGCTACGACCGGGCCGGCGATATCCGTCTGTTGCGCCTGCATGGCGATTGCCATCGCGGCAACGTACTGTGGATCGACGAGGATGATGCGCGAGGCCGCGGCGCGCCGGGTCCACATTTCGTGGACTTCGACGACAGCCGCATGGGTCCGGCGGTGCAGGATCTCTGGATGTTGCTGGAGGGAGACCGCGCGGCGATGCAGGACCAACTGGCCGACATCGTCGCGGGCTATGAGGATTTTGCAGAGTTCGAGACGCGCGAACTCTGGCTGGTGGAGGCGCTGCGTACGCTGCGCCTGCTGCACTACAGCGCGTGGCTGGCCAGCCGCTGGGGCGATCCCGCCTTCCCGGCCGCCTTCCCGTGGTTCGGGGGCGCACGCTACTGGCAGGACCGCATCCTGGAGTTGCGCGAGCAGATCGCGCTCATGGACGAGCCGCCGCTCTGGGGCTGAGGGCCGGCGCGCCGCGCCGGTCGTCATTCAATCCAAATCAGCGCCTGGTGATCCGCCTGCGCATCAGGCGGCCTTCTCCGCCTTGACCATGATCACCGGGCATTCCGCCTGCGCCAGCACGCGGCCGGCCACCGATCCGATCACCGCGTCGAAAAACGCCCCGCGGCCGTGCGTGCCCATCACGATGGCGCCGGCATTCACCGACTTCGCATAGCTCACGATCTTCTCCGGCGCAAAACCGTGCTGCGCGTGGCGCTCAAACGGCACATTGGCCGTTGCCAGGATGTCGCAGACCGATGCCATGGCTTTTTCGCTGGCCTCGTTGTGCCACGCGTCGATGGTTTCCTTGCTGACGAAGGCACGGACCTGGCCGGTCAGTTCGGGCGTTACGTGCAGCACATGGACAGTAAAGCCGGGTTGCAGCAGCTTGCCTTCGGTCAGGAAACGGGCGGCGGCATCGCTGAAGCTAGAACCGTCGGTGGGAAGGACGATATGGGGCATGGCTTCGATCTCCGGTTGGAAACTGCGAGAGGGATACCGGCGATCATGGCAGGTCTCCGGTGCCCATACCGAAACTTAAATCAAATCGACCCAAAGTATTTCGTGATTGCACGATTGTCATGTTGCGACAAATGTGATTGGGCATGGTGCGGCCGTCATCCATTGAACGCGTCCTGCCGGACACATATTCGCAACAGCTGAATTTTCCGCTGAAACCGCCGGAAGATTCGCATGACTTTCCCAGCCATTTCCGCATCCCGGGAAGTATCGGACGGCCTATTCTCGGCTCATCATCATTGCGTCGGAGTCTTGCCATGCCCACAGCCCTCGTCGTCGACGACCACCCCGCCATCCGGCTCGCCGTCGGCAATCAGCTGATGTGTGACCTGGGCTTCGAAGAGATCCGGGAAGCCTCCAACGGCCCCGATGCGCTGCAGGTTTTGCGACGAGGTGCGACGGACCTGATCATCGTGGATCTGGATCTGCCGGGTGTTGCCGGCGATGCCGTGCTCGAAGAGGCGGCATCACGCTATCCCGCCGCACGCGTGCTGGTGCTGTCGGCGATGCCCGGCGCGGGCGAGCGCGCCATGCACGGCGGTGCCCATGGCTACGTGGCCAAGCAGGAGGGGCTCCAGGAACTGATGCACGCGATACGTGCGGTCATGGCCGGCTATGCGGTATTCCCGGTGAAGCTGCTCCAGTCGATCCGCCAGACGGCTACGCAAGGCGACCTGTTGAGCCTGTTGAGCAAACGTGAACTGACGGTCCTGCGTTTCCTGGCATCCGGCTACTCGAACAAGACCATCTCCGATGTGCTGTGCATCAGCAACAAGACGGTCAGTTCGCACAAGACCAGCATCATGGCCAAGCTTGGCTTTGGCTCCCTGATCGAACTCGGCGAGTTTGCGCGGCGGCATCAGCTGCTGAGCTGAGGCCGCCGGCGCATCGGGTGGCGAAGATCAGCGCGGCACGCCAAATCGCGCTGCGGGGCGGTCATGCGACAGATTGGGCCCCAGCGCCGCGCGTGCGGACTCGAAGGCGTGCCAGTCCGCCGCGTCCGGCAACGACGGCAGCGTGATCACCTCGCCCTGGTCGAGGCCAGCCAGCGCGGCGTCGACAAGATCATCGCCGCTCATTACCCACGCCTGGGGCAGGTTGTCCACCGAGTGGCCGGCGATATCCCAGAACTCGGTGCGCGTCGCGCCCGGCAATACGGCCTGTACGCGTACGCCCTTGTCGGCAAGTTCGTGCTGCAGCGTTTGCGTGAACGCGAGCACGAATGCCTTGGAGGCGCCATACACACCGTTCAGCAGCGTGGGCGCCACGGCGACGATGGAGGCAATGTTGATGATGGTGCCGCGGCCGCGAGCGACGAAGGCCGGCGCAACGGCATAGGTCAGGCGCGTCAGTGCGGTGACGTTGAGTTCGATCATCGCCTGCATCTTGTCGACGTCCGATTGCAGCAGCGGCGCAGCACCACCGACACCGGCGTTATTGACGAGCATCGTGATGCTTGCATCGCTGCGCAGCAGCGCTTCAATCCGCTGCACGTCCGCAGGCTGGCCAAGATCGGCCGTCACGATTTCGACCGACCGGCCGGTCTTGTCAGTGATGCCGCGGGCTAGCGTTTCCAGTCGCTGGCGATTGCGTGCCACAAGGATCAGGTCGTAGCCACGGCGTGCCAGACGGTCGGCATAGATGGCGCCGATGCCGGAGGAAGCACCGGTAATCAGGGCCGTGCCCGGGTGTGTGGTGGTGTTCATGTCGATACTCCGTTTCGAGACGTTGGATTCGGGGAGGGGAATGCCTTGCCGCCGGCGGGCATCACATCAACATTGCCGACTGCATGAAACGAAGATTAGGGGCACAATGCGATGGCGCCTATGTCGTAGATGCCACCTTTTCTGCCATCCACTGGCAGCGTCAGGAAAGTGATTGAAATGCTGCATGTCGCCCTTGCCCTCTATCCGGGCTTCCAGGTCCTGAACCTCGCGGTCACGACGGTGCTGGAATTCGCTAACCAGACACTTGATGCGCCCCTGTATCAGGTGCATCTGCTGTCCGAACATGGCGGGCCGATCATGTGTTCGGGCGGCTTTGCCGTGAGCACCGAGGCGTTCGGCAAGCGCCGCTTCGATACGGTGCTCGTGGTGGGGGACAACAACGTGATGCCCACGCCGCCTGCGCTGGTGGATTTTGTGCGGCGCGCCGCCCGCACGTCGCGGCGGATCGGCGCGACGTGCACGGGGGCCTTCAATCTGGCGGAAGCCGGCGTGCTCGAGGGGCGACGGGCCACGACCCACTGGTATCACGCGGCGCAGTTTCGTCGGCGCTATCCCGGCGTGACGATGGAGGAGGATCGCATCTTCATCATCGACGGCCCGGTGTGGACGTCAGCGGGAATGACGGCTTGCATCGACCTGACGCTGGCGCTGGTGGAAAAGGACGTCGGTGCGGCAGTGGCGCGCGACGTGGCCAAGAAGCTCGTGGTGTACCACCGACGCGCGGGTGGGCAGTCGCAGTTCTCCGCGCTGCTGGAACTGGAGCCACGCTCGGACCGCATCCAGGCGGCATTGGATTTTGCTCGCCAAAACTTGCAGCTGGAACTCTCGGTAGATCAACTGGCGGACGCGGCGCACCTTAGCCCGCGCCAGTTTGCGCGGGCGTTTCGCGAGGAGACGGGCCAGACACCGGCCAAGGCGGTTGAGCATCTGCGCGTGGAGGCTGCGCGACTGATGATGGAGTCAAGCCGGCATCCGATCGACATCGTGGCGCGGGACACGGGCTTTGGTGATCGGGAGCGGATGCGGCGAGCGTTCCTGCGGGCGTTCGGCCAGCCGCCGCAGGCGATTCGACGAATGGTGAAGGGTGAGGCAGCGCCGGAAGACGCCAGTGTGGCCTGATGCGCTTGCGCGCCATCTACGCCAACGACGACGCGATCCAACCGAATCTCCGACGTGAACCACTGGCGGGCCGCTCGCGCAGTTGGTCGCTCCGCGTTTGTCACGAACCGCCAAACCAGTTGTATCCCTGATCCACCCAATAGCCGCCGGGGTACGAGTTGGTCACGAAGATCTCCATGATGTGCTTGGGATTCTTGTAGCCAAGCTTGGTCGGCATCCGGAGCTTCATGGGATAGCCATACTTCGGCGGCAGGCGCTGACCGTCATAGGTGAATGTCAGCAAGGTCTGCGGGTGCAGCGCCGTCGGCATGTCGATGCTTTCGTAGTAGTCGTCGGCACACTTGAACCCCACGTATTTTGCGGTGGTGTCCGCGCCGATTCGCCGGAGGAATTCGGCGAAAGGCGTTCCGCCCCAACGTCCGATCGCGCTCCAGCCTTCCACGCAGATATGCCGGGTGATCTGCTCCGCCTGCGGCAGCGCGTAAAGCGCATCGAGTGTCCAGCTTTGCTTGTCACGCACCAGCCCGCCAACCTCGAGCCTGAAGTTGTCGCCATTGACCGCAGGCACTTCGTCGAGGCCATAGAAGGCATTGAACGGAAACGGACGCGTGATCTCCGCTTGCGTGTAGGTCGGTGCAAGCCGGTTCGGATCGAACAGCCAGGCCTGCACCCGGTCATTCATCTGCGATACACGACCCAGGAAGGTTTCGACGGACGCATCGTCGGTCAGGCTGCAACCGGTGAGCATCGCCAGGCCGCCGAGGGTGAGGATGCGTTTGCCGAACAGACGGCGAGAAGGCAGGTCGAGTTCGCGACGTACGTCGATGATCAGGGATGCGCGATCGACGGCGATGCGCTTGGGAGATTTCGGGGTCACGATCAGTCTCCAGTGTGGTTGGCCGCGTACTAACGCCCGCGAATCATGGTTAGCAGGCTACGTGGAACCAGCGCGACCATCACCAGATGAACAACGATGAATGCTGCCAGCAGAGACATCGCCAAGAAGTGGACAACGCGCGCGAAATCGTAGCCGCCCATCAGCGTTCGCACTAACGGAAACTGCACCGACTTCCAGATGGCGATACCTGACAGCACCAGCACGATGAGATCGAGTATCACGAACAGATAGGCGAACTTCTGCACCGCGTTGTAGCGGCTGAGATCAGCATGTCGCAGACGCCCCCTCAGGGCATCGGCCAGATCGCGTATCACCGCGCGAGGGCCAAGCGGAAAGAACTTGGAAGCGATGCGACCGGTGACGATATTCATCGCCAGATAGAACAGGCCGTTGAAAAACAGCAACCACATGGCGGCGAAATGCCACTGCAAGGCGCCGCCGAGCCACCCGCCCAAGGTGATGTCGCGCGGAATGACGAGGCCGGAAAAGACCGGGGACGCGTTGTAGATGCGCCAGCCCGACAGCATCAGCACTATCGCTGCCAGTGCATTGAGCCAGTGGGTGATCCGCACCCAGGCGGGTTGAATTGCACGCTTGGTCGCGCGGGGCGCCGCGGCACCCTGAGTTGTTTCCATCTCAACCCCCATATTGCAAATGTGCCAATGGCCATCGACTGGACCTTGCGATCCGCAAATGGGTTGCCATTGGCGTGCCAGTGATCGGAATGCAGCCGGCACGGATGGCGGCTACCGGCTACCGGAAAGTCCCGATGTGCCGTGCCGCCACCATCCTGGTACGCGATTACTTCTTCATGCCGTCGGACATTGCATCCTTACCCATCTTGTCCTTGGACATCGCGTCCTTGCTCATCTTGTCCTTGTGCATGCCATCCTTGGACATCGCGTCCTTGCCCATCTTGTCCTTGTGCATGCCGTCCTTGGACATTGCATCCTTGGCCATGGCGTCCTTGGACATCGAATCCTTTGCCATGCCGCTGTTCGTCTGCGCGAACGCCGAGGTTCCACATACCAGGGCTGCGGCAGCAAGCGCGGCGATTGCGATTTGTTTCATTGTGACTCCTTGTTGACTATGAGATTGCCCGGAGACTTCCGGGCTTCGAACGTCGCGGCTGGCCGTGGTCGGCGAGCGCTGGTCTGACACCCCGTTTGTGCGTGTCTGAACGGGAATTCGCCATCGACGGCGAACTGGTTACAGCCAGCCGGTTTTTTTGTCGGTGACAATGTAATAACGGCACTTCCTGTGGCAATCCTCCGGCCGCGGAGGCGGAGTTGCCAGAACTACACACACCGGGGGTGTCGGCGTAGAATCCGCGCAAATGAAATGGGGCAGGGTGTAACCGACGCGAGCGATGGACCGAATTCCCGATCAGGACGCACTGCAAACTCGGGAGGCGCAGCTGCACGACCTGATGACGCGCAGCCTGGCTGGTGATCAGGCGGCATACCGGCGCTTCCTGACCGAGTTGGGTGCGTTGCTACGCGGTTTTTTTCGCAAGCGGCTGCAATGGCAGGCTGGCGATGTCGAGGATCTGACGCAGGAAGTCTTGCTGGCGGTGCACAACGCGCGGCATACCTATCTGCCGGGCCAGCCGCTGACAGCCTGGGTCCACGCCATTGCCCGCTATAAACTCGCGGATCATTTCCGGGCGTACGCGCGGCACGACGGCATGAACGACCCGCTGGACGATGAGCGGGAACTGCTTGCATCGTCCGATCTTGAGCCCGCACAGGCCCGACGCGACCTGGCGTTGCTACTCGAACAACTGCCCGATCGTCAGCGCCTGCCGATCGTGCATGTAAAGCTGGAAGGTCTCTCTGTTTCGGAGACTGCGCGGATTACCGGGCTGTCGGAATCGGCAGTGAAGATTGGTGTGCATCGCGGATTGAAGGCGCTGGCGGCAAAGATGCGAGGATCGCGATGAGAACGGATGAGCTGATTTCCCTGCTGGCCGCTGGCGAGCCCCCCGTGGATCGACACGCCATCGGCAGGCGCATTGGGATCGCAGGACTGAGTGGTGCGCTGGCCGCGACGGCGTTGATGATCGTCATGCTGCGGTTCCGTGCCGATCTGGCCGTGATCGCATCGACCCCGCTGTTCTGGGGCAAGGTGGCGCTGCCATTGACGCTGATGCTGGGCAGCCTGTGGATGACGGCGCGGCTCGCGCGTCCGGGCGTCGGGCCGGGCATGAGTTGGCTGGGCATCGCACTGCCACTGGGCACAGTCTGGCTTGCGGCGCTCTACACCCTCGCGCAAACACCATCGGTTGACCGGCTTGCGGCGGTGCTGGGGCAGACGTGGCGGGTTTGTCCTCTCAATATCGCGGTGCTGTCGGTGCCCGTGTTCATTGCGGTCTTCTGGGCGCTTCGCGGCCTGGCGCCCACGCGGCTGGTGTTGACTGGCGCCGCCGGCGGCTTGCTGTCCGGCGCCATCGCAACGCTTGCCTACTGTCTGCATTGTCCGGAAATGGGCGTCGCCTTCTGGGGTGTCTGGTACGTGCTCGGCATGATGGTGCCGGCCATCGCCGGAGCCTTGCTCGGGCCACGACTGCTGCGCTGGTGAGAGGCTGCGCGGCAGGCTGAATCGCCATTTCGGATGGATTGCCGGGTGGGATTGAAAAGATCAGAAGCGAGTGTAAGGAAAGGCGCCTGGCCCCGACCAAGAGACTGCCGCGCTGACCATCGTCCCGATGTGCTGGCGGCTGCTGGTAGCTAACCAGGACTCTCTCTGAAAAGGATCCGCCATGAAGTTCGTCAAGGTCGCCTTGTTGTTCGTCCTCTCCACCTTTGCTTCCCTATCGATGGCGGGCGAGATCAAGCCCTACAGTCAGGCCCAATTCGACAAGCTCACGCATGAAGGGAAGCCTGTGCTGGTCGCGGTTCACGCGAGCTGGTGCCCGACCTGCAAGGCGCAGGAGCCCATCATTGGCCAGTTGATGGGGGAGGGCGCGTACAAGGATGTGACGGCCCTGGTGGTCGACTTCGACGCGGAAAAACCTTTGTTGAAGCGCTTCAAGGTCGGCACGCAAAGCACGCTGATCGGCTTCAAGGGCGAAAAGGAAGTGGGTCGCTCGGTCGGTGATACCACCAAGGCTGGCATCGAGGGCCTGCTCAAGAAGACAGTCAACTAAGCGATGTCGTTCGGCATCGCATCCTATGGATTCGGGTTGCTGGCCGGAATCCTCTCGACGCTCTCGCCATGCGTCCTGCCAATCATTCCGATACTGCTGGGATCCGCTGCCAGTGCTCATGCCCGGGAGCCACTGGCATTGGCCGGGGGCCTGGCGCTTTCCTACGCCATTGTCGGCAGTGCCCTGGCATGGGCGGGTGCCGCGGTCGGCGTGGATACGTCGATATTTCGCGAGGCAGGCGCGGTCATCCTCGGGCTATTCGGCATCGTGCTGATGTCCACGAGTCTCCAGCAGCGCTTTGCCTCGGCGACGTCGGGCATTGGCGACGCCGGCAACAATCTCATCGCCCGCATGCGGCTTGATGGACTATGGGGCCAGTTCGCCATTGGGCTGGTGCTCGGGGTGGTCTGGAGTCCCTGTGTCGGTCCCACGCTTGGTGCGGCAATCGTTCTGGCCAGCCAGGGTCAGGATCTGCCGCAAGTTGCATCGCTGATGGGAGTTTTCGGGATTGGCGCGGCAATACCTATCGTCGCGTTGGTCTATGTGTCGCGAGCTGCGATGTTGAGGGTGCGGGGCAAGCTCATGCAGGCAGGCAAAACCGGCAAGCTGATTCTCGGTGCGGCGATGCTCGTCATTGCGGCGGGAATTCTGACCGGCATCGACAAGCCGCTGGAAGCCTGGCTGGTCGCACACTCGCCCGCGTGGCTCACGACGCTGACAACGCGATTCTGATAACGCTCGAATCATGAGGCGGTGCGGCGCCTTTGCTCCCGTCCTCGTGTGAAGAGCCTCCGCCCAAAGCCCCAAAGAAAAAGCCGCGAACCCATGCGGGATCGCGGCTTTTCATTTTGAGGCGTGAATCAAAGACTCGAACCCCAGGCCTGCGGACTCCGAGTCCGTCACTTCAGCCGGCCGAGCCGAAGGATCTTTCCTTCACCCCGTGCCGCCCAAACTTCCCCGTCTCTGACGCGTGCAACACCTGTACGTGGGTCAATGAGCGTCCGGGTGCGCCTGCATTTCAGAATAATTCTATTCAGCTGCAGCAACCGATACCGCATGCTGTTCCATAGATGTTGTCGCGGGCTTGCTCGCTGAAGAACGAGCTCGCGGCGCACGCGCAGCAAGCCGCTCCACGCTACCGCTCGACGGCGCCGGCAACCGCTGACACCGCGCTCCCGACCGCTCGCCAGACAGTCCCCACGGAGGGAGACTGCGGCGATATAAATCCCCAAGATTCACAGGGGATGTCCATGACACACGCCCTATATATCGTCATTGCGTCAGCGTGCATCCTGATGCTCGCCTACCGCTTCTACGGCATCTTCTTCGTGAGCAAGGTACTCGCCGCGAACGACGCAGAGGCGTTCGACGAGGTCCGTCCTTATCTCGGGTTCCTCAGGACAGCCGGTGGCGTCACTGTCTCGGGCGGCGAGCCGCTCGCACAGCCCGCATTCGTCGGCGCGCTGCTGCGCGTGCTCCACGACGAGCATGGCATTCACACAGCCATCGACACCCAGGGGTTTCCGAGCCGGAAGCTCCACGATGACTGGTTCGATGCAGTCGACCTCGTGCTGCTCGACATCAAGCACATCGACCCCGCGCGCTACCAGTCCATCACGGGGCACGCGCTCGCACCAACGCTTGACTTCGCCGCGCGCATGGTCCGCCTCGGCAAGCCGATGTGGATCCGCCACGTGCTGGTTCCCGGCCTGACTGACAACCCGGACGATCTCTCGCGTCTTGCCGACTACCAGGCCGGCCTCGGGCCACTGGTCGAGCGCGTGGATCTGCTGCCCTTTCACCAGTTGGGCGCCCACAAATGGAAGGCGCTCGGCTACCCCGATCCGCTTGCCCGCACACCGACCCCCACACCAGGGCAAGTCGCCACCGCCATCGGAACCCTGCGCAATCGGGAGCTTCCGGTCTTCTAGCTATATCGTCAGGAAATCCAACCGCATGTCCCCCCCGCCAGATCTCGTCCTCGTCATTAACTGTGGCTCGTCGTCGCTGAAGTTTTCCGTGCTGCATGCCGATGGCGAGAATCCGCTCGTCAGCGGCATCGCCGAATGCCTCGGACTTCCCGATGCCAGGCTGATCCTCAAACAGGGCGGCGAGCGCGACACCGTGCTGCTCGATGGCCGCAGCCATGGCGACGCGCTCGCCACGCTGCTCGCGCGCCTCGATGACGGAGGACTGCTCGGCCGCGTCGCGGTGGTCGGCCATCGTGTGGTCCACGGCGGCGAGCGCTTCATCGAGTCCGTCCGGATCACGGCACAGGTGCTCGACGACATCGAGGCGGTGTCGGCCCTCGCCCCGCTGCACAACCCCGCCAACCTGGTCGGCATCCGCGCCTGCCTTGCGGGGCTGCCCGACGTGCCGCAGGTGGCTGTGTTCGACACGGCCTTCCACCAGACCATGTCGCGGGAGGCCTACAGCTATGCGGTGCCGCAGCACTTCTACCGCGAGCACGGCGTGCGCCGCTACGGCTTTCACGGCACATCTCATCGCTACGTCTCGGCGCAGGCCGTGCACCTGGCCGGCCTGGAGCAAGGCGATCACGGACTGGTCGTCGCGCACCTCGGCAACGGAGCCTCGGCCACGGCCGTACACAACGGCCGCAGTGTCGACACCAGTATGGGCCTGACCCCGCTCGAGGGTCTCGTGATGGGCACCCGCAGCGGCGACATCGACTTCGGCGCCGCTGCGCACATCGGCCGTGCGGCGGGTGTCGACCTGGCCGGCGTGGAGGCGCTGCTGAACAAGCAGAGTGGACTGCTCGGCCTGTCGTCGCTATCGAGCGACTGCCGGCAACTCGAAGCCGCGGCGGATGAAGGGCACGCGGGCGCGACGCTGGCACTGGAGGTCTTCGTGCACCGGCTGGCCCGCCATGTTGGCGCGCTGGCCACATCGTTGCCGCGCCTCGACGCGCTCGTCTTCACCGGCGGCATCGGCGAGAACTCTGCCCGCGTACGCGCCATGACGCTGCGCCGGCTGGCGGTCTTCGGCTTCACGCTGGACGAGGTGGCCAACGCCCAGGCCGTACGCGGCCGCGCGGGGCGCATCGACGGCGGCGTCGGCCCCGCAGCCTGGGTCGTGCCCACCGACGAGGAAGGACTGATCGCGCGCGATGCGGCACGACTTGCGGGCCTGCCCCGCGCCTGATTGCTTATTGTTGAACTACCCATGAATGCCACTTCCCATCCCCACAGGTTTTATCTCGTCCCGGTATCGCGCGATACCGGCCTGACTTCCATGGCGCTCGGTCTCGTGCGCGCGCTGCAACTGGCCGGGGCACGGGTCGGCTTTGTCAAGCCGATCGTCCAGCCGGAGGCCATCGTCGGCGACTACGACGTCGCCAGCCACTTCGCACGCACGCTGTGCGGCACGGCGACGCCCGAGCCGATCCCGTTCGCCCACGCGGCGGAAATGGTGCGTTCCGGCCACCTTGCGGGCCTGATGGAGGAGGTCGTCGCCATGATTGAGTCCGCACGCGGGAACAACCATGTCGTGATCGTCGAAGGCCTGATTCCCGATGTCGATTTTCAGATCGCCACGCGGCTGAACATCGAGATCATCCGCTCGCTCGGCGCTGACGTGGTACCGGTTCTCGCGGGCAACGACCGCGACGCGGCGACGCTGACGGCCATCGCCGCCGCAGCGGCCGAGCAGTATGGCAACCACGGGCGCCGTCCGCTCGCCGGCGTGCTGGTCAACCGCTGCAACGACGCCTGCGCGGCGTCGCTCAGCGCGCTCGACGGCCTCTATCCCAATGGCCAGGAGCGCCGTGTGCCGATCGTGGCGGCCGTGCCGTCCGCACCGCAGCTGTCCGCGCCGCGAATGGCCGACGTTGCCGCCGGCCTCGGCCTGCACGTGATCCAATCCGGCAACATCGCGATCAATCGGGTCGAGAGTGTGCTGGTGGCCGCGCGTTCACCCGAGAAGCTGATCGCGGACCTGCGGCCGGGCACGCTGGCGGTGATGCCTGGCGACCGCTCCGACGCGATCCTTGCGGCCGCGTTCGCCGCGCAGCGCGGCATGCCGCTGGCGGGCCTGCTGCTGACCTGCGGGGGCCAGCTCGCCCCCGAACTGGCGGGGCTGCTCGATGCGCCGCCGCTCGACAGCCTGCCGATCCTCGCTTCCGCCGACGACACCTTCACCATCGCGTCGCGGCTGGCCAATCTGTCCGTCCACGTGCCCTGCGACGATCTGGCGCGCATGGAGCGCGTCATCGCATTCATCGCCGAGCGCGTTGATACGCGCCCGCTGATGGCTCGCCTCGACGTGCCCGTCGAGCCGTTGATGCCGCCGCCGATGTTCCGTCACCGGCTGGTGCAGGCCGCGCGCACGGCCAATCGCCGTATCGTGCTGCCCGAGGGCGACGAGCCGCGCACGCTCCGCGCCGCCGCCATCTGTGCCGAGAAGGGCATCGCGCGGTGCGTGCTGCTTGGCGCGCCGGAAGCGATCCGCACCGTCGCTGCCAATCACGGCATCGAACTGCCGCCGGGCGTGGAGATTCTCGACCCGGACAGTATCCGCGCCGACTATGTCGAGCCAATGGTCGCGTTGCGCAAGTCCAAGGGACTCACCGCGCTGCAGGCGCGCGCGCACCTGGAAGACACCGTGGTGCTCGGCACGATGATGCTGGCCAACGGCGACGTCGACGGCCTCGTCTCCGGCGCGGTCCACACCACGGCCAGCACCGTGCGTCCCGCGCTGCAGTTGATCCGGGCCGCACCCGCAATGAAGATCGTTTCCAGCGTGTTCTTCATGCTGATGCCCGACCAGGTGTTCGTGTACGGCGACTGCGCGATCAATCCGGACCCCACTGCAGCCGAGCTGGCCGAGATCGCGATCCAGTCGGCTGACAGCGCGCGCGCCTTCGGCATCGACCCGCGCATCGCGATGATCTCCTACTCCACCGGTGCGTCCGGCGCGGGCCAGGACGTCGACAAGGTGCGCGAAGCCACCGCGCTCGTACGCGAACGGCGCCCCGACCTGATCGTCGACGGCCCGATCCAGTATGACGCCGCGTCCGTCGCGAGCGTGGCGCGGCAGAAGGCGCCGGAGAGCCCGGTCGCCGGGAATGCGAACGTGTTCATCTTCCCGGACCTGAACACCGGCAACACGACCTACAAGGCCGTGCAGCGGTCGGCCAACGTCGTTTCCGTTGGGCCGATGCTGCAAGGCCTGCGCAAGCCGGTGAACGACCTGTCGCGCGGTGCGCTCGTCGACGATATCGTCTACACGATCGCGCTCACCGCCGTACAGGCTGCGGCCGGCGCGCGCGGGAATGCTGGCGATGACCGTTGATCACGGTCTCGAGGCGGCTCTGCCGCCTGCCATTGCCCGCGCGGCGGAGGAGCTTGGCGTCAGGAAAGCGCGCTACGGCAACGCAACGCTGTTCGTGATGACCATCCTCGGCGGTGCCTTCATCTCGCTTGGTGGCCTGTTCGCCACGGTTGCGATGGCGGGTGCCGACGGCCACCTGTCGTATGGCGTCACGCGCCTGCTCGGCGGCGGCGTCTTCTCGCTCGGGCTTGTGCTGATCCTGATCGGTGGCGCGCTGCTCGTCGGCGCGACGTACTGGTTCGCCTATTGCCGTACGCGCGCCGGCTGAACGGCGCCCGGGTCACGCTACGAGATCGCCAGTCGGTACTTGAGCGCGCTGAGGAAACGCCGGCTGACCGGGATCTTCTGGCCGCCGAGGGAGATGATCTCGGCCAGGCCGTTCGACTGGAACACGATCTCGCGGATCGCGTCGGGGTTCACGAGCACCTGGCGGTGGCAGCGGAACAGCGACGTGCGTTGTTCCAGCGTTTTCAGCGTCAGTTCGGTGAATCGCTCCTGCGCCAGACCGTCGATGACGAACACGCCGCTCGCGCGCGAGATCACGTATTCGATCTCGCTCACCCTGGCCAGGTAGATGTGGTTCTGCCTGCAGCACGGAATCTGCGCAGCAGCCGGCCAGGCTCGTACAGGCCGGGCGTCGGTCCGGCTGATCGAGCACTGGTAGGCCACCTCGTTGCCGTCGGCATAGATGACGATGTTTTTCTCAATTGCCTCCAGCGTCTGCCGCGAGAGGATCTGCATGCCGGACCGATGATGGTCGCCCCCGACACCGATGAAGGCCAGCAGCCGCTGGCGATCGGTGATGGCCACCGCGCCGACGCCGGTCTCTTCGTAGACGATGCGGGCCACGCGGATCGCGCTGTCGGCGTCCAGCCCGCCGCGCAGGGCGCCTTCGGCGCGCGCCGCGATCTCGAGCGCCTTGGCCGAGAACACGCTGGACTGACGCTCGAGGGACATCCGCCGGTCCAGCAGGATGCTCATGAAGAAACCCGCACCCGCGGTATTGGCGATCAGCATTGGCACGGCAATCTGGCCGACAAGATGGACGGCGGCATCGAAGGGCTTTATCAGCGTCAGCAGCAACAGCATCTGCACCGCGACCGCCGTGCCCGTCACGAACGCGACGGCCGGTGGGTGGAACAGCCATTCCAGGCGTCCACGCCGGGTCATCTACAGGTGAAGTCGCGTCCGCTGCAGGAAATCGTCAGCCGCGGTGCCTCCGCGCGAGGCACCCCTGTGAGACACCTTTGGCGATGCCCCAAAGCAAAAAGCCGCGAACCCTTGCGGGATCGCGGCTTTTCAAATAGATGGTGGCGAATCAGGGACTCGAACCCCGGACCTGCGGATTATGATTCCGTCGCTCTAACCGACTGAGCTAATTCGCCAACGAAGACCGCAATTATACCTACGGTTTGGGGCCTGTCAACACCTTTGTGACAGCCTTGTGCACGCTTTCGCGGTGCCCAAAAAAAGGGCAGGCCCTGGGGCCTGCCGTGAGAAGGAGCGACCGACATTACCGGATCGGTCTTTCCTGAGCGAGGTTGCCTTAGTCGTTGGCGTAGATGTCAACGTCCTTGGTTTCCCGGACAAACAGCGCGCCAATCACGAAGGTGAAGGCGGCGATGATGATCGGGTACCAGAGGCCGTAGTAGATGTTGCCGTTCTGGGCCACCAGGGCGAACGAGATCGTCGGCAGCAGGCCGCCAAACCAGCCGTTGCCGATGTGATACGGCAGCGACATCGACGAATAGCGGATGCGCGTCGGGAACAGTTCCACCAGCATGGCAGCAATCGGGCCGTAGACCATCGTCACGTAGATCACCAGGATGACCAGGACCACCAGCACCATGATCGTGTTCATCTGGGCCGGGTCGGCCTTGGTCGGGTAGCCGGCGGAGGCCATCGACTCGCCCACCTCCTTCTTGAACGCGGCGATCTGCTTCTTGCTCGCGTCGTCGAAGCTGTGGCCGCCGGTGACGGTTGCGTTGAACGCCTTGATCTCCTTATCGCCGATCTTCACCGTTGCGACGGTGCCGGCCGGAGCCTCCACCACTTCATAGCTGGCCGAGGCCTGCGCCAGGGTACGCTTGACGATATCGCACGAGCTGCGGAAGTCGATCTCGCGGGCGATCGGGCTGCCCTGGAACGAGCAGGTCTTCGGGTCGGCGGTGACGACGATCTGCGCGGTCTGCTGCGCACGCTCCAGCGCCGGGTTGGCGTAGTGCGTCAGCGCCTTGAACAGCGGGAAGTAGGTCAGCACGGCCAGCGCGCAGCCCAGCATGATGATCCACTTGCGGCCGATCTTGTCCGACAGCGAACCGAAGAAGATGAAGAACGGCGTGCCGATCACCAGTGCGCCGGCGATCAGCAGGTTGGCCGTCTTCGCGTCCACCTTCAGCACCTGCGTCAGGAAGAACAGCGAGTAGAACTGGCCCGTGTACCAGACCACGGCCTGGCCGGCGGTCAGGCCCAGCAGCGCCAGGATCACGATCTTCAGGTTGCGCCACTGGCCGAAGGCTTCGGTCAGCGGGGCCTTGGAGGTCTTGCCCTCGGCCTTCATGCGCTGGAACGCCGGCGATTCGCTCATCGACAGGCGGATGTAGACCGACATGGCCAGCAGCAGGATCGAGACCAGGAACGGGATGCGCCAGCCCCAGGTGTCGAAGTTCGGGCCCGTGAGCTCGCGGCACAGCAGGATCACGATCAGCGACAGGAACAGGCCCAGCGTGGCCGTGGTCTGGATCCACGCCGTGTAGGCACCGCGCCTGCCGTGCGGCGAGTGCTCGGCCACATACGTGGCGGCACCGCCGTACTCGCCGCCGAGCGCCAGGCCCTGCAGCATGCGCAGCGCGATCAGGATGATCGGCGCGGCCCAGCCAATGGTGGCGTAGCCGGGCAGCAGGCCGACGATGAACGTCGACAGGCCCATGATCAGGATCGTCACCAGGAAGGTGTACTTGCGGCCGATCATGTCGCCCAGGCGGCCAAACACCAGCGCGCCGAACGGGCGCACGATGAAGCCGGCGGCGAACGCCAGCAGGGCGAAGATGAAGGCGGACGTCGGATCCAGGCCCGCAAAGAACTGCTTGGCGATGACCGCAGCCAGCGAACCGTAGAGATAAAAGTCATACCACTCGAACACCGTGCCGAGTGAAGAGGCAAAGATGACCTTTTTTTCCTCGCGCGTCATCGGCGCGTTGTGGGCAGTGCCTCCCGGCATTGCCACGTTTTGCGCGTTACCCATTATTGTCTCCTCCGTCTGTCGAAAGGGCCCCCGATGTCTGGCCACGTCATGCGCAACCTATAGCCGTGCGCGTGCGGACCTGTGCACCGAAGTTGGAGACGATTGTGGGTGGCGAAACTTACTGCGTTCTGACAGATTCCCCGCGGAACGGCCTGAAACCGTCGGGGTATACGCTAGCCGGCCCGGGTGAAATCCGGCCCGGAAAATGCTGCGATGCCGCGCCAGCCAGCGTACACAGCGCCGCGCCAGGCGGATGCGCGCGCTTCTTGCTATGCAGCATCGGTGGTGGCCGGGCTCGAGGTGCCGTGGTCCCCACCGTGGTCAACCCCGATGGGCGGTACCGGGTGCGCGTCAGGTTCGGTTTCCCGGTCCGCACGGTTCATGCGCCAGGCGTAGAGCGCGGCCATCAGCACGTAGATGATCAGTGCGCCCTGCGCGCCCACCCAGAACGAAAACGGCCAGCCGAAGAAATCGAAGCGCAGCTCCCGCGCAAACCAGGCGATGACGAACGTCACCACGAACCAGACCGCCAGCAGGCCGACAATCCAGCGCAGGTTGTGGTGCCACGCGCGGCGCTCCTGCGGCGTCATGCGGTTCGACGTGGTCTTCATGCCGGCAATTCCTCGGTGGTGCGGCGCAGCGTCACGCGCAGGCGCGTACCGGCCAGGCGCGGCGACGCCTGGTAGACGTGGTCGTCGATGCGGACTTCGCCCCCATGTTGCTGGACGATTTCCCGGACGATGGCCAGGCCAAGGCCGCTGCCCTCGGTGTTGGTGCCCAGCACGCGATAGAAGCGTTCCATCACGCGCTCGCGCTCCGCGGGCGCGATGCCGGGCCCGGTGTCTTCCACGTCCAGATAGGCGAACGGCTCGAAGGCATCCGCGACGACGCGTACCGTGGCATGGCCGCCGGTCGGCGTGTAGCGGATGGCGTTGTCGACGAGGTTGTTCAGCATCTCGGTCAGCATCAGGCGGTTGCCGGTCACCATCACCGGGTGATCGTCCGCCTCCAGCCCCAGGTCGATCTTGCGCGCCCACGCCTGCGGCAGCCAGTCCTTGACCACCTCGCGTGCCAGCGCCGCCAGGTCCAGCGACGCCATGCCACCCGCGCCGGCCAGATTCTCCATGCGGGCCAGTGACAGCAGCTGCGTGACCAGGTGCGCGGTGCGCTCCGAACTGCCGGCGATCTGCGCCAGCGACCTGCGCAATTCCTCGGGCGATTGTTCGCGCTGGGCCAGTTCGGCCTGCATGCGCAGGCCGGCCAGCGGCGTCTTCATCTGGTGCGCTGCATCGGCGATGAAGCGCTTCTGGGTCTGCACGGACAGGTCGAGCTGCGCGAGCAGGTCATTGAACGAGGCCACCAGCGGCGTGATTTCCTGCGGCGCGGCACTTTCGTCGATGGGGCTGGTGTCGCCGGGGTTGCGTGCGCGAATGCGCTGCTGGATCGCGGTGAGCGGCGCCAGCCCCCGCGTGAGTCCGAACCACACCAGCACCACGGCCAGCGGCAGGATCACGAACTGCGGCAGGATCACGCCCTTGATGATTTCGTTGGCCAGCCGCGCGCGCTTGTCGAGCGTTTCCGCCACCTGCACCAGTACAGGTTGGGTGCCCCCCACATTCTTCAGGTCCACGTAGGTGTAGGCCACCCGCACGTCGTTGCCGGCGATGCGCTCGTCGCGCAGGGACACCAGACCGGCGTGGCCCTGATCTTCCTCGGACGGCAGCGGCAGGTCGTGATCTCCCGCCACATATTCGCCGTGCTTGCCGACGACCTGGTAGTAGATGTTGTCGGTTTCGTCGGCACGCAGGATCTCGCGCGCGGACAGCGGCAGTTGCAGCGTCACGCGGCCGTTGACCTCGCGTACCTGTTGCGACAGCACGATGGCGCTGGCTTCCAGCGATCGGTCGAAGGGGCCGTTGGCAATGGATTTGGCGACCAGGTAGGTGACCGCGATGCTCATCGGCCAGAGCAGCAGCAGCGGCGCGAGCATCCAGTCCAGGATCTCGCCGAACAACGAGCGTGGCGCCGGATGCGCGGCCGACTCTTCCAGGTGGGGAAGCGCGTCGGCCAGCGCCGCATCTTCCGCCGCCGCATCGGCCAGCGTGGGCCGTGGCGGTTCGACCGGACGGGCAGTGCCGGCGGCGTGGCGCCGCCAGGGCAATCGCAGCAGGCTCATGCCGTCCCCGGCTTATCCATGCGTCGCCACCGCCGGCTGGAATTTCTCGAGGCAGTAGCCCAGTCCGCGCACGGTGGCAATACGGATGCCGCCGATCTCGATCTTCTTGCGCAGGCGGTGCACATAGACCTCGATCGCGTTGTTGCTGACTTCCTCGCCCCATTCGCACAGGTGGTCCACCAACTGTTCCTTGGACACCAGCCGCCCGCAGCGCGTGAGCAGGATCTCCAGCAGGCCGATCTCGCGTGCCGACAGGTCCAGTAACTGCTCGTTCAGGTAGGCGATGCGGCCGACCTGGTCGAATGCCAGCGGACCGTGGCGCATCAGCGTGGCGCCGCCGCCCGCGCCGCGCCGGACGAGCGCGCGCACGCGCGCCTCGAGTTCCGACAGGGCAAAGGGCTTGGCCATGTAGTCGTCGGCGCCAAGATCCAGGCCCTTGACGCGTTCATCCACGCCGTCGGCAGCGGTGAGTATCATCACCGGCAGCATGGCGCCCCGGGCGCGCAGCCGCTTGAGCACTTCCAGTCCGGGCATGCGCGGCAGGCCCAGATCCAGGATCAGCAGGTCGAAATTCTGGGTCGACAGGGCCGAATCGGCCTCCACGCCATTGGCGACGTGGTCGACGGCATAGCCGGAATGGCGCAGGGAACGCGTGAGGCCGTCTGCCAGCACATCGTCATCTTCGGCGATCAGAATCCGCATGGTTGTCTCCACCCGTGGCCGGCATCGCCGCCCGCCGGCCGCGGTGCCGGTGGGGCTTGCCAAGCATACTGTTTTTTTATACAGTACCCGACATTCCGCAGGCGCTGCCGCAGAAGGCAGTTTGCGCAGGCGCCGGGTCGCGTACCAGAGATCGCCGGAGTCCCTCCGGGATCCCGTATCAAAGCTCGTCCGATCTCGCCTGATCTCGGAAAATGCTTAAAAATCAGGCACGCGCCGCATATGCGGCCTATTTATACACCATTGACTCAAGGACGACCATGGACGACAAGAAGGCCGGCGCCGGCGTGAGCGCTGAGAAGCAGAAGGCGCTTGCCGCCGCGCTCTCCCAGATCGAGAAGCAGTTCGGCAAGGGTTCGATCATGCGCCTGGGCGATGGGGACATCGAGCAGGACATCCAGGTGGTCTCCACCGGCTCGCTGGGCCTGGATATCGCATTGGGCGTCGGCGGCCTGCCGCGCGGCCGCGTGGTCGAGATCTACGGTCCGGAATCGTCCGGCAAGACCACGCTGACACTGCAGGTGGTGGCCGAGATGCAGAAGCTGGGCGGCACCTGCGCCTTCATCGACGCCGAGCATGCGCTGGACGTCAACTACGCCGGCAAGCTGGGCGTGAACGTCAACGACCTGCTGATTTCGCAGCCGGACACGGGCGAGCAGGCGCTGGAAATCACCGACGCGCTGGTGCGCTCGGGTTCGATCGACATGATCGTGATCGACTCCGTGGCCGCGCTGGTGCCGAAGGCTGAAATCGAAGGCGAAATGGGCGATTCGCTGCCCGGCCTGCAGGCCCGCCTGATGAGCCAGGCGCTGCGCAAGCTGACCGGCACGATCAAGCGCACCAACTGCCTGGTGATCTTCATCAACCAGATCCGCATGAAGATCGGTGTGATGTTTGGCTCACCCGAAACCACTACCGGCGGTAACGCGCTGAAGTTCTACGCTTCGGTCCGACTGGACATCCGCCGCATCGGCTCGATCAAGAAGGGCGACGAGGTGGTCGGCAACGAGACCAAGGTCAAGGTGGTGAAGAACAAGGTATCGCCCCCGTTCCGCGAGGCGTTCTTCGACATCCTGTACGGCCAGGGCATCTCTCGCCAGGGCGAGATCATCGACCTCGGCGTGGACGCCAAGATCGTCGAGAAGGCCGGCGCGTGGTACAGCTACAACGGCGAGAAGATCGGCCAGGGCAAGGACAATGCCCGCGAGTACCTGCGCGAGAACCCGGATATCGCCGACGAGATCGAGAACAAGGTCCGCGCGGCGCTGGGCGTGGCCCTGCTGAACAACACTGCAAGTGCCGCCCCGGCTGAGATCGAAGGCTGAGACACGCTTCCCCGGTGACCAAAGGCCGTCGCATGACAGTGCGGCGGCTTTTTTCTTTTTGACGACTTCCCGACGACTCCCGATGGCTGGCTCACGTCCTCCTCTTTCCCTGAAGGCCCGCGCCGTCGGCTACCTCTCCCGGCGCGAGCACAGCCGTGCGGAACTGGCGCGCAAGCTGGCGCCACATGCCGAGTCGGCCGAGGAAATCGAGACGTTGCTGGATGCGCTGGAACGGGAAAACTGGCTGTCCAACGAGCGTTTTGTCGACAGCCTTGTCCACCGGCGCGCCAGCCGCTATGGCGCGGCGCGTGTGATGCAGGAGGCCAAGACGCATCAACTGGCCAACGAGCAACTGCATGCGCTGCAGGACCGCTTGCGCGAATCGGAGTTCGAGCGCGCGCGCGAAGTCTGGCGCAAGCGCTTCGGCACCGCCCCCGAATCGCCAGAGGCGCGGGCGAAGCAGATCCGCTTCATGGTCGCGCGAGGCTTCTCCCGGGCGGTGGTCGGCAGGATCATCCGTGGCGCAGAGGACGATGACTTCGGTGATGGGGATGGCGGCGAGGGTTGATCCCGCAGGGTAGCGCCGCCGGGCTCGCCAACGCCCAAATCCGGATGTGATGCAGACATCTGTATACCTGCGTGCGCAGGAGGGGATTTCGAGCCGTGTCCCCCTTGGCTGCGCTGCAGCAGCGTGCCGTGCGGCTGCCGCGCAGCCCTTGTCGGGCCTGGGTTTGCTGTTGTTGCCGCTGCAACAATTCGACCCCGACAGTTGTGAGCACAGGATGTTCCCGGTCAAAGCGGCGCGGCATGTTAAACTCTTCGGGTTTTCCGGCCAAGGTGGCCGTGCGGCGATCCGCCGACCCGCCCGCGCCGCGACATTTTGCCCCCGGTTACAGCCTCAATTTCCTGCCGCGTCTGCCCCTGGTGTCATGCCACTCTCCCCGCCCGTCAACCGTGCCTTGCGTCATCGCCGTGCCATTACGGCGGAAGCGTATTTGCGGGAAGACGGCCTGTGGGACATCGAGGCGCGCCTGACCGACACCAAGCCACGCGAGATTCCGCTGGCTGGCGGTGGCGTCCGGTCGATCGGCCAGCCATTGCATGACCTGTGGCTGCGCGTGACGATCGATCTGCGCATGAACATCGTGGACGCTGAAGCCTGCTCCGACTGGGTGCCGTACCCGACGCATTGCGACACCATTGGCCCGGCCTACAAGGCGCTGATCGGCCTGAACCTGATGAAGGGATTCCGCAAGGCAGTACGAGAGCGGCTGTCCGGCGTGGCGGGATGCACCCACCTGACCGAACTGGCTGGCGTGCTGCCAACCACGGCGATCCAGGCCTTTGCGGGCGATGTCTTCAAGGTGCGCGAAGGCGCCGCCGACGATCCCAATCCCGAACCACCCTACCAGCTCCATGGATGCCATGCGCTCCATTTCGAGGGCGAGGTGGTTCGCCAGTTTTACCCGCGCTGGTATGGTCACCAGCCGAAACCCAAAGCCGGCGCACGGGCGTCGTCCCCCCAGACCGCGTCACGCGCCGATGCCCTGGCATCAGGTGGCGAAGACACCCTGGCCGACCGGCCCAACGGTACCTCGGGCTGACCGTCACGGCCGGCCCACAGGAACAGGCGAGAGTTCGTCTCCCCCAAATTTTTCCCATCCCCTTTACGCCTACCCGAAAGGAAACACGCATGAATATCCATGAGTACCAAGGCAAGGAAATCCTGCGCAAATACAATGTGCCGGTTCCGCGCGGCATCCCGGCTTTCTCGGTTGAAGAAGCCCTGAAGGCTGCAGAACAGCTCGGCGGTCCGGTGTGGGTCGTCAAGGCACAGATCCACGCAGGTGGCCGCGGCAAGGGCGGCGGCGTGAAGGTGGCCAAGAGCATCGACGAGGTGAAGACCTACGCCACCAACATCCTGGGCATGCAGCTCGTCACGCACCAGACCGGTCCGGAAGGCAAGAAGGTCAACCGCCTGCTGATCGAAGAAGGCGCCGACATCAAGAAGGAACTGTACGTTTCGCTGGTGGTGGACCGCGTTTCGCAGAAGGTGGCCCTGATGGCCTCCAGCGAAGGCGGCATGGACATCGAAGAAGTCGCTGCCCATAGCCCGGAAAAGATCCACACGCTGATCGTCGATCCGGCCGAAGGCCTGAAGGACGCTGACGCCGACGACATCGCCCGCAAGATCGGCGTGCCCGACGCGAGCGTTGCGCAAGCCCGCCAGGCCCTGCAAGGCCTGTACAAGGCGTTCTGGGAAACCGACGCTTCGCTGGCCGAAATCAACCCGCTGATCCTGACCGGCGACGGCAAGGTGATCGCGCTGGACGCCAAGTTCAACTTCGACTCCAACGCGCTGTTCCGTCACCCGGAAATCGTGGCCTACCGCGACCTGGATGAAGAAGACGCCAACGAAATCGAAGCCTCGAAGTTCGACCTGGCCTACATCTCGCTGGACGGCAACATCGGCTGCCTGGTGAACGGCGCCGGCCTGGCCATGGCCACCATGGACACCATCAAGCTGTTCGGCGGCGAGCCGGCCAACTTCCTGGACGTGGGCGGCGGTGCCACCACCGAGAAGGTGACCGAAGCCTTCAAGCTGATGCTGAAGAACCCGAACGTGCAGGCCATCCTGGTCAACATCTTCGGCGGCATCATGCGTTGCGACGTGATCGCCGAAGGCGTGATCTCGGCGTCGAAGGCCGTGAAGCTGGGCGTGCCGCTGGTGGTCCGCATGAAGGGCACCAACGAAGACCTGGGCAAGAAGATGCTGGCCGACTCGGGCCTGCCGATCATCTCGGCGGACACGATGGAAGAGGCCGCCCAGAAGGTCGTGGCCGCTGCCGCTGGCAAGTAAGCCGATACGCAAACACATGCGTGCACGCAGCGCGTGGGTGTTGCCCGCGCTGCGCGACGCCAAGCAAAGGATTACAGCATGTCGATTCTGATTAACAAAGACACCAAAGTCATCACCCAGGGCATTACCGGCAAGACCGGCCAGTTCCACACCCGTGGCTGCCGCGACTACGCCAACGGCAAGAACGCCTACGTGGCGGGCGTGAACCCGAAGAAGGCCGGCGAGGACTTCGAGGGCATTCCCATTTACGCCAGCGTGAAGGACGCCAAGGAACAAACCGGCGCCACCGTTTCCGTGATCTACGTGCCGCCCGCAGGCGCCGCTGCCGCCATCTGGGAAGCCGTCGACGCTGACCTTGACCTGGTGGTCTGCATCACCGAAGGCATCCCCGTCCGCGACATGATGGAAGTCAAGGACAAGATGCGTAAGCAGAACAAGAAGACTCTGCTGCTGGGACCGAACTGCCCGGGCCTGATCACGCCGGACGAGATCAAGATCGGCATCATGCCGGGTCACATCCACCGCAAGGGCCGCATCGGCGTGGTGTCGCGTTCGGGCACCCTGACGTACGAAGCCGTGGGCCAACTGACGGCGCTGGGCCTGGGCCAGTCGTCGGCAGTCGGCATTGGTGGCGACCCCATCAACGGCCTGAAGCACATCGACGTGATGAAGATGTTCAACGACGATCCGGATACGGACGCCGTGGTCATGATCGGTGAAATCGGCGGTCCGGACGAAGCCAACGCGGCTTACTGGATCAAGGAAAACATGAAGAAGCCGGTGGTTGGCTTCATCGCCGGCGTGACGGCGCCTCCGGGCAAGCGCATGGGCCACGCTGGCGCGCTGATCTCGGGCGGTGCCGATACCGCCCAGGCCAAGCTGGAAATCATGGAAGCCTGCGGTATCACGGTTACCAAGAACCCGTCGGAAATGGCCCGTCTGTTGAAGGCCATGCTGTAAGTAGTGCTGCATACGCCGCGGCGTGAGTGTGCCCTGATCGGCATGCGGCACGCCACGGCGGGTGTACCCGCGGCGAGCGGCCTTCTCTGGCGCGAATCGCCGCAATCTCGTTGCCCCCGTCCGAGTGCGGGGGCATCGTCATTCTGGTGACGCGCCCCTTAGGGTATGTCCCAAGGCGTTGGACAGGGAGATTGAAACCGAATCGAAAGGTTCGTACGATAAATCTTCATGTCTGGAAATTCAGACATCCAAAAGCCCGCAGTGGTGAGCACCGCAGGCTTGGAACATCACCTAGAAATTCGAGGAGTCTTGCCGTGGAATTGTTGTCCAGCAGCGCATTCTGGATCGCGCTGGGATCGATCATCCTGACCAACATCGTCCTGTCGGGCGACAACGCGGTCGTGATCGCCCTTGCATCGCGCAACCTGCCCCCTGCCCAGCAGAAGAAAGCCATTTTCTGGGGCAGCGCCGCCGCCATCATCATGCGGGTGGTGCTGACCGTAGCAGCCGTCAAGCTGCTGACCCTGCCGTACCTCAAGATCGTGGGCGCCTTGCTGCTCGTCTACATCGGCGTGCAATTGCTGACCGGCGACGACGACGAGGAAGGTCATGACGCCAAGGAAAACATCTGGGCGGCCATCCGCACCATCCTGATTGCCGACCTGGTGATGTCGCTGGACAACGTGGTGGCCGTCGCCGCCGCCGCCCAGAAAGGCCCCGAGGGCAGCCAGCTGATGCTGCTGGTCCTGGGCCTGGGCCTGTCGATTCCGCTGATCGTGTTCGGCAGCACCATCCTGCTGAAGGTCATGGAGCGCTTCCCGATCATCATCGTGCTGGGCGCCGCGCTGCTGGGCTATCTGGCCGGCGAAATGCTGGTGAGCGATCCTGTGGATGCCGAGTGGTTCCAGGTGCATGTGCCGCATGCCCATCTGGTGTTTGGCGTCGTGGGCGCCGTGCTGGTGGTGCTGGTCGGCAAGATGTTGTCGCGACGTACCGCACAGACGGCCTGATCGGTCCCGCCAGGGATCTGCGATAGCCGGATTGCAAGCGGCGGGCAGGTTTTTCAGAACCTGCCGGTTGCGAGAAGATTGTCTGCATCAAGAGCATCAGGAAGGGCGGCCGCTTGGCCGCCCTTTTTTTTGCGTGGCATTGCCGCAACAGTCGCCGCGGCGCGACCACGCAACGGATTCCTTCCGATTTCCAAGCAATTCCGACAAGCCGATCGGAATTGTCCGAGGTCAATCGCGACCTCGTGCCTGCATTCCGATGATGACCCCCGTGCTCGCGATCTCTCGTCGCGCGGCACGCATTGCTTCCATCTCAATGAATGAAGGGGTCCATATGCAAACCAGACATCAAACCAACGGCGAGCCTTGCGGGCCGTCCTGTGGCGCATCCTGCGAGTCGTCGTGCCCGCCGGATCTTGAGCCGGCTTCGGGGTCATCTGACAGGAATTGCCGGCTGTCTTGCCGCCGATCCATCTGCCAGCCGTCGTGCCGGGCGCCTCTCGCGCGGACGGCCCCCGCATCCGCCCAACCGAACGGCTTTACGCTGATCGAACTGATGATCGTGGTGGCGATCATCGGCATCCTGGCTGGCATCGCGATTCCGCAGTACCAGGACTACGTGGCACGGTCGCAATTCTCGGAGGGGCTCAGTCTGGCTTCGGGGCAGAAGCCGATGGTCACGGAGTCGTTCTCGCATTCGGGCAACTGCCCGGATAACGCGAGCGCGGCGGCCGAAGGTATTCCGGTCTCGACCGCCATCAACGGCAGCTACATCAAGAGCGTGGTCGTGGGCGGCACGGCGTCGGCCGAGGGGGGCTGCACGATCACGGCCAACTTCAAGGACAGCGGCATCGCCAAGGGTCTGGTCGGCCAGTCCCTGAAGCTGACGATGGGCAATGCGGACAAGGGCTCAGTCACGTGGCGCTGCCAGTCGTCGGCCGACAGGAAGTACTTGCCGAAAGCCTGTGAGGAACTGGGGGCGGCAGGCTAGCCGCGCAGGCGTGATGACCGAAGCGTAGTGGGGCGGACCGGAAAACTCTGGTCCGCTTGTGCGAAGGTTCCGAAGAGTCGGAAAACGTCGCAATTCCGGGCGATTTACCCCGAATTGCGCCAAATTTTGGCGGGTTGCGCGGCATCAAATTTGGAGTGAAACACGGCCCCGATGATGGCCCCTTGCTTGGCGACCACAGTGTCTTTGCCGGGCGCCGCAGCATCCATTTCCAATATCGATTCAAGGGGGTCATATGCAACGCAAACATCGCTGCCCGTCGTCGGACCGGGTTTCGCTCCACCGTATATCCCGCAGGGGTGGCTTCACGCTGATCGAGCTGATGATCGTGGTGGCGATCATCGGCATCCTGGCGGGTATCGCGATTCCGCAATATCAGGACTACGTGGCGCGCGCGCAGTTTTCGGAAGCGTTGAGCCTGGCGTCAGGGCAGAAGATTGCCGTCACCGAGGTGTATGCCAATTCGGGCATCTGCCCTAGCAATGCAGGCGCTGGCGCCTATGGCATTGCGGCGAGCGGCGACATCAACGGCAACTATGTCGCCAGCGTGGTGACGGGTGGGGTGTCCAACGATCGTGGCGGCTGCACCATTACGGCCAACTTCAGATCGACGGGCATCGCGAAGGGCCTGATCAATCAGAATGTGGTGCTCACCATGGTCAATGCTGACAAGGGGTCTGTGGGCTGGAATTGCACGTCGTCGGCGTTGGCCAAGTATCTGCCTCAGTCTTGCGGGTTCGCGAAAAAGAGCTAAGGCAACGGCAAGGTACAAACCAGCAATGTGAAAGCGCCCGATTGGGCGCTTTTTTGTTGGCCGCAAGAGAGGAGGCCCTCAGTGCAACAAACTGACGAACTTCGCCACACCGAAGTGACAATTCCTGCCCTATGACCCCTGGCAATTGCGCCTGTGCTGGCAAAAATTGTCACGTCACGACGAGATTTACGGCCATCTTGTGCCTGGCACGCTCCCTGCTTTAGGGGTAATGCATCACATGCTACAAGATGTTTCTTTCTGTAACGAAAATCTCATCGAGGGGTCAATCCTTATGCAACGGGTACAACAAATCAAGAAAATGGGCCGTCAAGTCCAAAAGGGCTTCACGCTGATCGAACTGATGATCGTTGTGGCGATCATCGGTATCCTGGCTGCCATCGCAATCCCGCAATATCAGGATTACGTGGCGAAGTCGCAAGTGGCGCGTGCCGTCGGCGAAATCTCGGCATACAAGACGGCCTTTGAAGACCGCATCAACCAGGGCTCGACCAGCATCACGAATGCCGAACTGGGCTTCGTCGCATCGAACATGTATGCCGATCCCGTTTCGCCTACCGCCGTCGGTGCTGGTGGCACGGTCAGCTATACCGCTACGATGACGAGCAACACGGCCGCGACCCCGCCGAAGAACGCTAACGCGGCAGTCGCCGGTGCGACCATCAACATCTCCCGCGACACGGCCGGTACCTGGACGTGCACGGTCGTCGGCACTGGTGCTGGCGCCTGGAAGCCGAGCTACAAGCCTGCCGGCTGCCTGTAATTTAGGCTAAGCGTTTTGTGAAAAGGCCCTGAACTTTCCGCAGGGCCTTTTTCTTTGCATGTGCTCCACGCTATGATGGCGCCTTTGCCCCACTTCCTGCGTGCATGCCGCCATCCAGGGTTTCGCTCCCGGCGACGGCGATTGTCGTAGCCTTCACTCTCCCGCTGCTGGTCTCGAAGCACACGCTTCCCCTCGCCACCTTCTATGGCGAATGGACTGCTGGCTTGCTCGGCGCGGTGCTTGTCCTTCTTCTCGCTTTCCACCGATCCGCGCCGCCATCCGATAGCTCACGCTTCCTCCCGTGGATCGCGCTCCTGCCGTTGTGGCTGATTGCCACGACGATCCTGCAGGCGGCCACCGGCATGGAAGACGTCTCAGGCAGCCGTTTTACCACCCAGATCGTCCTGGCCCTCGGCGCCTCCATGATGTTCGCCGCATGGCGCACCGGGCAGGGTCTCTCCCCTGATGAGCGCGTCGATATTGCCGACGCCATCGCGATTGCCTTCGTCGTCGCCGGCCTGCTGGGCACGCTTGCGCAATGGATCCAGGTTTTCCACATGGAAGACCAAGCGTTCGGTTTGGTGTCGGCTTACTTCTACGATGACAACCGGCGGCTCTGGGGCAATCTGAATCAGCCCAACCATCAGGCAACCGTGCAAGGGCTGGCGCTGGCCGCCAGCATTTGGCTGGCGTCGCGCGGCCGGCTGCGATTTCCGGCATGGCTGACCGCCGCGTTACTGCTGGAGTCGGGCATCGTGCTGTCAGGCTCGCGCACCGGTCTGGTCCATGTTGGATTGGCGGCGATCTACGCGTTGATCGCTGCCTTCATGGCTCGGAATGCGTCGCGCGGCGCCAGGTCGATGCACAGCACGATGCAGCGCGCGCCCGCGCTAATCGTAGCGGCAGTGGTGATGGTGGTCGGTATCGTCTTCCTCCAGCCGGCGATCAAGGCTGCCGGGCAGGCCTTCGATTGGCACTTGTTCGATACCGTCGCGCAACTGAAGGCGGGCGATCAGGTCTCGGCGCGCGGCGCGCTCTGGGCCCATGCGCTCGCGATGTTCCGCGCGCATCCCTTGCTCGGCGTCGGCTATGGAGAATTCGGCTGGGCCCAGTTCCAGCAGATGTCGCAACTGCGCGTGACGACGGAGATGTCGCTCCACTCACACAACGCCATCCTCGATCTGCTGGCCAAGACTGGCGCGGTGGGGGCAGGGGGTGTCGCGCTGGTGCTGGCAGGGTGGTTCTGGCGCGTCGTCCGTGCCCGACTCTGGCATACCACCCATGCGGATCGCGCGCAAACGGTGCTCGTGCTGGTCTGGCTGGCGATGATCGGCGCCCACTCGATGCTTGAGTACCCGCTGCACTACCTGTATTTCTTCCTGCCGTTCTGCTTCCTGCTGGCATGGCTGGAACCGGCGGGCTTTGGCAAGGTGCGATGGCCGAAGACGTTGTCGGTGGCGGTGGGTACCGCGTTCGTCGTCCTTTCCGGATTCGTGCTGGTCACGCTTTGGCAAGACTATCGCCGGGTGGAGGCGCGCGAATACGCGAGCGACGAACGTCGCGACAGCCTGCCGCTACCGGAACACTGGTTCCGCCAGCATGCCGCGTCTGACGTCACCGAGCGCGCCGTCATCACGCCCGACAATGCTGCCGGCCTGCTGCCGGAGCATATCGCCGCCCTGCATCTGCTGCCGACGCCGAACCTGATCCGTCGCACCGCATGGCTGCTGGCGTTGACGGACGAGCCCGCCCGCGCGCGGTTGTGGATGGAGCGCCTGCGTTACTACTATCAGGGTGACGAAGTGGCGCAGTTCAACGCGCTGGATCGCGATTGCGATGAAGTCGAGCCGGACATTCGTCCGCACGAGTTCTGCGCATGGGTCCGCATGCGCGCGCGACGGGGGCACAGCTAAGTCCCCCTGCGCTAGCCCACGATCATCGCTACCTCAGCGCACGTATCCCGGCGGCGGGGGCGGTGGGTAGTAAGGCTGGTAGTTGGACGGCGGCGTCGCGGCGGAGGAGCGCTGCGGCGACGACATCATCTGCCCATAGACGGGCACGCGGTTGCCGCTGGCATACATGCATTGGATGTACGCGGCGTCGTACTGCCGTTGCGTACCGTAGCCCGCGTTATACGAATTGCCCGCACCGACGGCCGCACCGGTCAGCAGGCCGACGCCCGCACCGACTGCCGCGCCCGCACCGCCATCGAATGCCGCGCCGGCTGCCGCGCCGAGGGCCGTGCCGACGGCCGCGCTACCCACCGCGGACGCGTTGGAAGCCTGCTGGGCGCTCACGCCGCCCACCTGGCCAAACGCGAACTGGCGGCAGTTGTAGTCATCGCCACGAAACTGGTCGAAGGACTTGTTGGTGCCCGGCAGCACCATCACGCTGGGGCCGGACGGCATCACGGCGCAGGCGCCCAGGGTGGCGCAGGCCAGCAGGAGGGGAAGGGATCGGAACTTCATGGCGTCTGCTCCTGCGTCACGACGACGGCGGCTGCGCCGGCACGCGTTGCCAGCCGCCCGGGCAGTTCTTGACATACGGGTAGTAGCCCTCGGGCTGGTCGCAGTGATACCACCAGGCATTGGGCGAGGAGCCGTCCGTCAGGGCCGGGTTCCCATCCGAACCTTGCTCGATGTACTGCGGCGGATTGGCCGGCACGGTAACCACCGCAGGCGCCGGATAGTAGCCGTAGCCGGGGTAGTAGGGGCCGTAGCCATATGGGTAGCCCCACCCCGGACCCCAACCGGGGCCCCAGCCCCAGCCAGGACCGACATAGACGCCGACGCCCACACGGGCCCGCGAGTGATAGTAGCCGCCGTGGCCGCCTGCCAGCGCGGATGTGCTGGCGACCGTCGCGGCCAGCGCGGTGAATGCCAGGGCGATCTGGCAAAGCTTGCGCCCGTTCATGATGTGTACCCCAAGTTACTGCGTACATGCCGGACGCGTCACGTGGAACGTCGCGCTGGCATCCTGTTATCGAACCCGTCTGGATTAACGGCTCGCGCGGCGAACCCGTGCACCGCGTGCGGTCTTGACTGGTATTCAATACCAATTTGCCGCAAGCGGCGCCGGCGCGGGGAACTTGGAAATGTGGCGTTACCTTTATTACGGGCGGGACAAGGCGGGGGCACTTCTGTGTCGCGGGCGGTAACGCCGGGTGAGGATTCGCTGACCTGGCCCTTACTCGGCCACCCAATCCCCCGACTTCCCCCCATGCTTTTCCAGCAACTTCACGTTGCCCATCACCATCCCCCGATCCACCGCCTTGCACATGTCGTAGATGGTCAGCAGGGCGACCTGCACGCCGGTCAGCGCCTCCATTTCCACGCCGGTCTGGCCGTGCGTTTCGGTGCGGACCACGCAGGTGATGGTGGAGCTCGGCGCGTCCAGCGCGAAGTCGACGGCCACCTTGGTCAGGCCGATCGGGTGGCAGAGCGGGATCAGGTCGGATGTGCGCTTGGTGGCCATGATGGCGGCCACGCGGGCAATGCCGAGTACATCGCCTTTCTTGGCGTTGCCGTCACGGACCAGCGCGAAGGTGGCGGGCTGCATCGTGATCGTGCCCGTGGCTACCGCCACGCGGTGGGTGCTGGCTTTGTTGCCGACGTCCACCATGTGGGCTTGTCCGGCGTTGTCGAAGTGGGTGAGCTGGCTCATGGCAATTTGCGGCTGATGGGCGTTCGGAGTTGCGAAATCGCGTTGGCCGGCAGGGGCCGGGGCGCGCCCGATGGGAAGCTGTTCCGGAGGCCGCTATCATAGCAATATGCCCAAGACATCATGGCCTCGCCGCCTGCCCGATCCGGCAAGTGCCCGCGATACCGATCCCGGAATTCCCGCCGTCCGAGCGTCACATTGCGCGCGGCTGCTGGCGACCCTGCTCGTGCTGACGCTGGCAGCGCCGGCCTGGCCGCAGGGCGTGCCGCCCGCACGGCTGAAATCCGCCAGCCCGACGTCCAGCGCGACGTCCAGCCCAACATCCAGTGCGACGCCGACCGCCATCTCCAGCCAGGCTCCCGGCGCGGCATCGCTCCCGACGCTGTCCGGTGACGCCAGCGACCAGGTCTACGACAACCTCAACCGTAGCGTGAAGGCTGGCCAGAAGTCCGAGTTCGGCCTGCGCACCAACAATGCGGTGGTGGAAGGCGGCGGCGTCCAGTTGCCGGATCTCGGCGACCCGTCCACCGCGGCGTTGTCGCCGGACATGGAAAAGCGCCTCGGTGACCGCATCATGCGCGATATCCGGCGCGATCCGGATTTCGTGTCCGATGCACTGCTGAACGACTATCTCAATATGCTGGGCTATCGCCTGGTGCAGGCGGCTCGCAAGCAGAACATTTCGGGTTCCAACGGTTCAGGCACCTTTGCCACCGGTTTCGAACTGTTCGGCGTGCGCGACCGGTCGATCAATGCATTCGCGCTGCCCGGCGGCTATATCGGTGTGCATACCGGCCTGCTGGTCCAGTCCGACACCGAATCCGAACTGGCCTCGGTGCTCGGCCATGAAATCGGCCACGTGATGCAGCGTCACATCGCGCGCGGCATCACCAATCAGGACCAGTCGATGTGGATCGCGCTGGCCTCGATGGTGCTGGCCGGGCTGGCCGCGACCAAGAGCGGCGATGCCGCGGCGGCGCTGGCGATGGGCGGGCAGGGCGCGGCGGCGGCCAACCAGCTGTCGTTTTCGCGCGGCGCGGAACGCGAGGCGGACCGCGTCGGCTTCCAGATCATGACGGCGGCCGGGTTTGATCCGCAGGGCATGCCCGATTTCTTCTCGCGCCTGCAGCGCGTGACGGGTATCTCGGATAACTCGGTGCCGACCTACGTGCGGACGCACCCGCTGACGTCGGAGCGGATCGCAGACATGCAGGACCGCGTGCGTCACGTGATGGCGCGCAAGGTCGCCAATACACCCGAGTATGAATTTGCCCGGGTGCGGGCGCGGGTCATCCAGGCGACCACGCCAAACGATCAACGCGATGCGCTGGCGGCCCTCCAGGCCCAGTTGAACGGCGCGCCGGCCATGCGCCTGCCGGCGGTGTACTACGGCATCGCGTTCGCCAACCAGCGGCTGGGCCGTTACCCGGCGGCCGACCAGGCGCTGGCGGAGGCACGGCGCCTCTACGGCAATATTCCTGGCGCGTCGTCGGGCAGCCCGATGCTCGACGTGATGGCGATCGAGCTGGCGCGCGCCGAAGGCCGCCCGCAGGATGCGCTGGCCCAGGCCACGGCATCGCTGCGCGCGTTTCCGCTGTCGCACGCCGTGGCGCTGACCTATGCCGATTCGCTGGTGGCCGCGGGCAAGCTCGACGACGCCGTCACCTTCCTGCGTTCCCGGACGCGCGAGGAAACCGCGCGCAGTGAATGGTGGGATTTGCTGGCGCGCGCGTATGCGGCGCAGGGCAAGCGCCTGAAGCAACACCAGGCGCTGGCTGAGAAATATGCGATGGATGGCTCGTACCAGGCCGCCATCGAGCAACTGCAGATCGCCCGCAAGGCCGGCGATGGCGACTTCTATACGTTGTCCGAGGTCGATGCGCGGCTGCACCAGCTGCAGCTGCAGTACCGCGAGGAGCGGCAGGACAACAAGGGGATGCCGAACTAGGCTGGCATGTCCCCGGGAGGCACTCCCGCGCGGATCAGCCTGGCTCTGCCTCCGGCTCCGGCATCCGGACGAAGCCGAAACGCTTCGGCACCTCGTCTTCCACGATCGGTTCGATATCGATGTCGCGCCCGGCGTGATGGAACACGCCGAGCACGGCGCCGCATGCCTCGCCGTGCCATGTGCAGGCGCTGCTGAAGGCGTCGAGATCATGGTCGTGCAGCAGCGCGGCCTGCGTCCGTGCCGCATCGCCGCTCAGGCCCTCCACCTTGCCCGCCAGCACCACGTTGCCGTGCTCGTCGGCATGGCAGGCCTCAAGCGCGAACGGCCGTTGCGTGGTGGTGGTCAGCCGCCCCTCGTGCAGCCGCACGATCCAGGGTGCATAGGCCAGCGAGACGAACACGCGTTGCGGCCCGTTCTGGAAGAACCAGCCGCCGCGCGCATCCTGCACATAGTTACGCTCGATAAAGCCGACCAGGGCGTCATGCCGGATCGGGTCGCCGGACAGGCCATGCTGCTGCGCGAATTCATTGCGCATGCGCCATTGCCCGCGCCGGTCCAATGCCAGCCAGCCGTAGCAGTTGGGCACGTTGGGCCAGCGGGCCATCGCTTGCTTGACGATCTCGTCCATGGTCGTTGTCTCCTTCCGTCACGCGGCATCCCGCGCTTTATGCCGCGCGCAGGGTCAGCCCACGCTGTCGAAGAAATCGAGGATGCGCGCGGGCAGCCATTCGATGTGGCCCGCCACCGGCAGCAGCGGCATCTGCCCCAGCATGCCGCCGCGCGGCGTCATGAAGCCGACGTGGCCGCCGTGCTCGGGCTGCTCCAGCAACACGTCCGTACTGACGTCGGCGGGGCCCGGCAGGTGATGTTCCGGCAGGAACGGGTCGTTGCGCGCGTTCAGCACCAGCGTGGGAATGCGGATCTCGCCGAGGATGGGTTTGCTGGCCGCGCGGGCCCAGTAGTCGTCGGTATCGCGAAAGCCATGCAGCGGTGCGGTCACGACGTTGTCGAATGCGTACAGATCGCGGCTGGCCAGCATCGTGGCGCGGTCGAACAGGTTCGGAAACTGATCCAGCTTGGCCAGCGACTTGCGCTTGAGCGTCTGCAGGAACATCCGCGTATAGATCAGGTTGAACCCGCTCGATAGCGCCGCGCCGCCGGCAGCCAGGTCCACCGGGGCGGAGATCGCTGCCGCGGCGGACAGGAAGCCCGCACCGCGGCCTTCCTCGCCCAGGTAGCGCAGCAGGGCATTGCCACCCAGCGAGATGCCTACCGCCAGCATATGCCGATCCGGTTCCGTGGCGTGGACCTGCGTGCGCAGGCGCTCCAGCACCCAGCGGATCTCGGCCGAATCGCCCGAATGATAGAAGCGCGGCGCGCGGTTCAGTTCGCCCGAGCAGCCGCGGAAATGCGGAATCACGCCTTGCCAGCCGCGCTCGCGCAACGCGTGCATCAGCGTCTGCGCGTAGTGGCTGCGGGAATCGCCTTCCAGGCCGTGGAACATGATGACCAGCGGCGCACCGGGCGCAACCGGGTGCGTGGTCCAGTCCAGGTCGATGAAATCGCCGTCCGGCGTATCCCAGCGTTCCCGCCGGAAGGTGACGCGGCGGTATCGCGTGAAGCGTGCGGCAAGGATGGTTTGCGCATGGCCACCGCGCAGCCACCACGGGGTGTGGAAGGCCTCGCCGAACAGCATGGCGGTGCGGCCAGTCAGTGCAGCGCCTGGCCCGGTGCGGCGGCCACGGCGGCCACGGCGGCCACCTGCACCGCGTTGGCCGGGCTGCAGTGGATGTGGGCAAGGCGCCAGCCCTCGTGGTTCTGCATCAGCACGTAGGTGGTGTGCACGTAGAGATCGGCCTCCACGCGATCGTCGCCAAAGCGCAGGGCCTCGGTGACGTCGAAGATCGACACGCCGAGCGAGGCATGGCTGCTGGTCTCGATGGCGTCGATCAGCACCGGCTGCTCTTCCAGCAGTTGCGCAAAGGCCTGGCGCAGGTGCTCGTGTCCGATCAGGCGCTGGCCGTCGGGCATCACGCAGGTGACCGAGTCTTCGTCCAGCCACAGCCGCAGCGCGCCGTCGGCGTCACGCAACTTCATGGCTTCACGGAAGGCATCGACGATGTCTTCGGCGGAATCGAACAGGCGGGCGAAACGAGGCATGTTGGCGTGGTCAGGGACGGTGCAGAAGCTGGCGCAACTCGACGAACACCATTTCGGGTTCGATTTCCTTCAGGCAGCGCAGGTGGCCGAGCGGGCACTCCCGCTTGAAGCAGGGACTGCACTCGAGTTGCAGCCACATGATACTCGCTGCCTGTGACAGCGGGGGCGTGTGGCGGGGATCACTCGAACCGAAGACGGCCACCTGGGGCCGGTTCAGCGCGGCGGTCACGTGCATCAGGCCGGAATCGTTGCAGACCGCGGCCTCGGAGAGCGCCAGCAGGTCCACGGCATCGTCCAGCGAGGTCTGGCCGCACAGGTTGCGCACAAACGGCGCCCCCTTGACGATCTCGTCGGCGATCTCGGCATCCTTGCCCGACCCCAGCGCGATGATCTGTGCGTAGGGGAACGAACGCCGCAGCATTTGCGCCAGTTCGGCAAAATGCGCGGCGGGCCAGCGCTTGGCCGGGCCGAATTCGGCGCCCGGGCAAAACGCGATCACGCGCGTCTGCGGCGGGATGCCGAAGCGTTCCGCGGTGGCGGCCATGCGTACGGGATCGGTCTTGAGCTTCGGGTCGGGGATCGACTCCGGCAGCCTGCCGCCCGGCTTCACCGCCAGCCGGGCGTAGTGCTCCACCATCGGCGGGCGCTTGTCGCGCGGCGGATTGGCGTGGCGCACATTGAGCATGCCGAAGCGCGCTTCGCCGCGATAGCCGACGCGCAGCGGAATGCCGGCCAGGAACGGAATCAGCGACGACTTCAGCGAATTCGGCAGCACGTAGGCCACGTCGTAGCCTTCATGCTTGAGCTGTTGCGCGAACAACAGCCGGGCGGACAGTTGCAGCTTGCCGTGCGCGAGCTCGCTCGGGAACACAGTGCTGATTTCCGGCATGCGCGCCAGCACCGGGGCGACCCACTTGGGCGCCAGGGCGTCGATGACCAGTCGAGGGTTGCGAGCCTTGAGCAGCGCGAACAGCGGCTGCGCCATCAGGGCGTCGCCGATCCAGTTGGGGGCGATGACGAGGGCTTTTTTCATATTGTGGGTGTTGCGTGGCCCTGTAGTACGGTGCCCGGAGCGGGGCCGGCGTCACAGGCGGACGCCGCGTATGCCAACGCCCCGGGGCGCGGGGCGGCCCGGGGCGTCTGGGTGATCCGACGGAAAGTGGCTTGGGCCGGGTGTGTCAGTGGTGACCCTTGAGCACGGTGCCCGGCTTGAGCTTATACACGGTGCCGCAGTACGGGCACTTGACCTCGCCGGTGTCCACAACGTCCAGGAAGACGCGGGGGTGGTAGTTCCAGGCGGGCGTGTTGCCCGTGGGGCAATGCAGCGGAATGTCTTCTGCGCCGATTTCGACGACGGATGCGGTCTGGGTCATGGTGTTGCGTTGTCTTGCAGGGTGATTTATGGGTAATGCGGGATGGCGCCGTCGCTCAGACCGGCGTCAGCCATTTCTTGTACTTCTCGTCCGTGCCGCCCACGGCGGCAAAGAACGTGTCCTGGATGCGCTTGGTGATCGGGCCACGGCGGCCTTCGCCAATCACGCGGTCGTCCAGCTCGCGGATCGGGGTCACTTCGGCGGCGGTGCCGGTGAAGAACGCTTCGTCGGCGCAGTACATCTCGTCGCGCGTGATGCGCTTTTCGCGCACCTCGATGCCGAGGTCGCGGGCGATCGTCAGCGTGGCGTCGCGCGTGATGCCGTCCAGGCACGAGGCCAGGTCCGGCGTGTAGATCACGCCATTTCGCACGATGAACACGTTCTCGCCGGAGCCTTCGCTCACGTAGCCGTCGGTGTCCAGCAGCAGCGCTTCGTCGTAGCCGAGGCCCGTGGCCTCCTGGTTGGCCAGGATCGAGTTGATGTAGTACCCGCTGGCCTTGGCGCGCACCAGCGACACGTTGACATGGTGGCGCGTGAACGACGACGTCTTCACGCGGATGCCGCGTTCCATGCCTTCCTCGCCCAGGTAGGCGCCCCACGGCCAGGCGGCGATGGCCACGTGGATCGTGTTGCCCCGGGCGGATACGCCGAGCTTTTCCGAGCCGATCCACACCAGCGGGCGGATGTAGCACGATTCGAGGTTGTTGGCCCGCACGACCTCGCGCTGGGCGGCCTCGAGCGTGGCTTCATCGAACGGCATGGTCATCTGGAAGATCTTGGCCGAATTGAACAGGCGGCGCGTGTGCTCTTTCAGGCGGAAAATCGCGGTGCCGTCCGGCGTCTTGTAGGCGCGCACGCCTTCGAATACGCCCATGCCGTAGTGCAGGGTGTGCGTCAGCACGTGAATCTTGGCATCGCGCCACTCAATGAGCTTGCCGTCCATCCAGATCTTGCCGTCGCGATCCGCCATCGACATGGTTGTCTCCCTGTGCACCAAGAAAAGTCGCAAAGACGCCATTGTAAGCCGCGCGCCCTGACGTGCCAACGCGCGGCGGGTGGCTTGGGCGCCGCCGCGTTCTACAATCGCACCTCCGACCCACCCTTCGGCTTCAATCTCTCGCCCGTGTCCGCAATCCACCCCGCTGAAGACGGGGATGTTCCCGACGACGACCGCTGGCAGGACGCGCTAGGCGCGCTGGCGGCGCTTGCCGGCGGCGAGGCCGCGGGCGCCGTCGATGGCCGGCGTCTGCTCTGGGCGCTGACGATCGACGCGGACGGCGTGGTCGGGACGGTCGAGGCGATGGAGCAGACCCACGGCCCGCGCGGCTGGAGCAAGCCGCGTCCGCTGCCGTTGGCGCGTGTGGCCGACGACGACACGCTGGCGCCGTGGGATGCCCGCGTGGCGCGCGCCATCCGCCGCGACCAGTCGCGCAATCGCCGCCACGTGATCGATCGGGCCGCCGCCGTGATGGCGCTGGTCGGCCATCCGGGCGTGGTGCTGTCTCATGCACCCACGGTTCCGATGGAGGTGGTGGAGGCCGCGCCAACGCTGGAAGCCGTGCGCGAAGGGGACCGCTACGTGTTGCGCATCGTGCCGCCGCTGCGCGAGGCGCCGGCGATGGAGGACTTCCTGCCCGCCGCTGCCCGGCAGGAAGCCGAGGCACTGCGCCAGATTTCCGTCCTGCAGGACGGCCCGCGCCGCCTGCGGGTGATCCGCTTCACGCCGGCCCAGCAGGGCGCCGCGCGTCTGATCGCCGACGGGCTGGCCGTGCCGGCCAATGCCCAGGCCAGGCTGGACAGCACGCTGCGGGCGCTTGCCGGCCATTTCCAGATCCATGCCGATGCATCGGGCGAAGCGCGCGAACGCGCGCCCGAGGGCCGCTTGCGCGCCGAAGTGGCGCCGGTCGGTCGCGGCATCAGCCTGCGGCTGGTGGTCACGCCGCTGGGGCCGCTCGGTCCCCGCCTGGCGCCGGGCAGCGGCCGGACCCGGTTGATGGCGACGGTCGGCGGCGAGACCCTCGTCACGCATCGCGATGTCGACGCCGAGCTGGCGCACATGGCCGAGGTGTTCCAGGCCCTGCCGTTCCTCGTGGAGCAGGCACCGGCCAGCGGCGAATACACATGGACGCTCGACGATCCCGAAGACGCGCTGACGGCCGTGGAGGTGCTGCCCGGGCTCGCCGGCGTGATCGACCTCGAATGGCCGCGCGGCCGCGAGATCCGCCTGATTGCAGCCGATATCCCGCAACTGGCAGTCAGCGTGGAGACGGGCAGCGAGTGGTTCAAGCTCGTCGGCGAACTGCGCGTGGCCGAGGGGCTGGTGATGTCGCTGGAAAAGCTCGTGGCCTGGGCGCACGGGCACGCTGGCCGCTTCATGCCGATGGGGCAGGGCGTCTACGTGGCGCTGACGCGCCAGTTGCGCGGGCGGCTGCGTGACCTGGCCGGCGTGGGAGACGGTCTGCGCGACGGCATCCGCGTGCCGCTGGTGGCCGCGCCGTGGCTGGACGACGTGCTGGCCGGCGTGGGTGTCAATCCCGATGCGCACTTCCGCACGCGCGTGGCGCGCCTGCGTGCCGCGCGCGACGTCGATGCGGCGGTTCCGGCCACGCTGGCGGCCGACCTTCGCCCGTATCAGGAAGAGGGCTACCGCTGGATGATGGCGCTGGTCGAGGCCGGCTTCGGCGCTTGCCTGGCCGATGACATGGGGCTCGGCAAGACGCTGCAGTCGCTGGCCGTGATGCTGGCGCGCGCGGCGGGCGGGGCCGCGCTGGTGGTCGCCCCGACTTCCGTCTGCGGCAACTGGGCGGCCGAGGCCCGTCGCTTTGCGCCATCGCTGCGCGTGCATGTCTATGCCGAGGGGGACCGCGAGGCCATCGTCGGGCAGGCCGGCGCGCACGATCTGGTCATCGTGTCGTACAACCTGCTGCAGCAGGCGCGCAAGGATTTCTGCGGCCGGCACTGGCATACCGTGGTGGCCGACGAGGCGCAGTCGTTCAAGAATCCGTCGTCACGGCGTGCCCAGGCGATGTTCGCGCTGCAGGCCGATGGCCGGCTGGCGCTGTCAGGCACGCCGGTGGAAAACCGGCTGGCCGAACTCTGGGCCGTGATGCGCTTCTGCAATCCGGGGCTGCTCGGGTCGCTGGTCCGCTTCAACGAGCATTTCGCGAACCCGATCGAGCGCAACGGCGCGCGGGACCCGCGCCTGCGGCTGCGGCGCATGATCGCGCCCTTCGTGCTGCGCCGAACCAAGGCGCAGGTGCTGGACGAACTGCCGCCGCGCACCGAGCTGGTCATCCGCGTGGAACCGGAACCCGCGGAGGCCGCGCACTACGAAGCGCTGCGCCGCCAGGCGCTGTCCGAGGCCGAACGCGCGCTGCTGCGGCCGGCCCGGGGCAAGAAGGGACGCCCGAAGCCGGTGGAGCCCGAGGCGCGCATCCATGTGCTGGCCCAACTGATGCGCATGCGACGCGCGGCCTGCGATCCGCGCCTGGTCACGCCGGAAGTCGGCCAGCCAGGCGCCAAGGTCCGCGCGTTCGCCGAGCTGGCCGCCACGCTGGCTGCCAATGGCCACAAGACGCTGGTCTTCAGCCAGTTTGTCGATTTCCTGCGATTGCTGCGGCAGGCGCTGGACGATGCCGGCCTGACATATCAATACCTGGATGGCGCCACGCCGGCCGGCGAACGCACGCGTCGCGTGGCCGCGTTCCAGGCGGGGGAGGGCGATGTCTTCCTGATCAGCCTCAAGGCCGGCGGTTTCGGCCTGAACCTGACCGCCGCCGACTACATCGTGATTGCCGACCCGTGGTGGAATCCCGCCGCCGAGGATCAGGCGATGGGCCGTGCGCACCGGATCGGCCAGCAGCGCCCGGTCACGGTCTACCGGCTGATCGCGGCCGGGACGATCGAGGAACGGATCGTCGAGCTCCATCAGGGCAAGCGCGCGCTGGCGGATGGCGTGCTGGACGGCACGGACGGCGAGGCGACTGGCCGCGACGTGCCGCTGCCGGATATCGACGAACTCGTGGGTTTGCTGCGCCGCTGACTGGTATTGCACCAAACGGTATACCAAAACCGTCCCGCAGATGGTGCGCACTGCTGCAACCGGGCCGCCTGAAAGCAGAATTTCCCCTTGTTTTGCCTTGTTGCAGTGCATTCAAGCTGGCACAAATGCTGCCTTGTACTTCGCAGAATTGTGAATATAGTATACCGAACGCTGCTTCCCGATAGCCCCCACAGGCCGGCCCGAGCCAACTGCCGGCCCACGACAACACGGAGCGACTGTGACCCTGCCCGACCTCATGCCGGCCGACACTCCTCGGCCGGAGGCGACCTTTTTGCCGCTCTGGCAAGCCGCCGGGCAACTCGCCCGCGGCGAAACCACCGCCGTGGCGCTGGTCGATGCCTGCCAGACCGCCTGGGCCGCGCGTAACGGTGAGATCAATGCGATGGTGCTGGCCGACTTCGAGGCCGCGCGCGAGGCAGCGCGGCAGAGCGACCAGCGCCGCCTCGCCGGATGCGCGCGTGGCCCGCTCGATGGCATCCCGTTCTCGGTCAAGGAGTCGTTCGATGTGGCCGGCTGGCCCACCACGTGCGGCAGCCCCGCGCGGCGTGACCATCGGGCGGCGGCCGATGCCGTGGTCGTGGCGCGGCTGCGCGCGCAAGGCGCCGTGCTGCTCGGCAAGACCAACGTGCCACTGGGCCTGCGCGACTGGCAGAGCTACAACGCGATCTACGGCACCACGCGCAATCCGCGCGACCTGGCCCGTACCCCGGGCGGATCGTCGGGCGGGAGCGCGGCGGCGGTCTGCGCCGGCATGAGTTTCTTCGACATCGGCTCGGACATCGGCTCGTCGCTGCGCAATCCCGCGCACTACTGCGGCGTGTTCTCGCACAAGAGCAGCCACGGGCTGGTGCCGCTGCGCGGGCATGGCAATGCCGAGGCCGGGTTCGCCGCGCAGGACATCAACGTGGCGGGGCCGGTGGCGCGCAGCGCGCATGACCTGGAGCTGGTGCTGCGCGCCATTGCGGGGCCGGATGGCGACGAGGCGTCGGCATGGCGGCTCGATCTGCCGCCGTGCGGTCCCGCGCGCCTGTCCGACTTCCGCGTGGCGGTGCTGCCGACCCACCCGCTGGCGGAGGCCGACGCGGCCGTGAGCGGCGAGATCGAACGGCTGGGGCACTGGCTCGCGGCGCAGGGTGCGCAGGTTAGCTGGAACGTGCGCCCCGACTTCGACCCCGCGGCGCTGTGGCGCGTCTACGTGCTGCTGCTGCGCGCGACGACATCGCTCTACATGGATGACGCCGCGTTCGCCGACGCCCTGTCGCGGGCACAAGCGGGTAGCGGCAGCGACGACTACGCGTCGCTCCAGTTCGAAGGTGCCGTGCTCACGCACCGCGACTGGCTGCGCCTGCAAACGGCCCGCGAACAGTTCGCGCGAGCGTGGCAGCGTTTCTTTGCCGATTACGACGTGCTGCTGTGCCCGGCCGCCACGACGACGGCGTTCCCGATCGACGAAACCGGCGAGCCCTGGCAGCGCACGTTGCAGGTCAACCGACGCCCGTGGCCGCTGACGTCGCAGCTGTTCTGGGCCGGCCATTCCGGCCTGTGCGGACTGCCATCGACGGTGGCCCCGATCGGCCCCGCGTGCGGCGGCCTGCCGGTAGGCGTGCAGATCGTCGCGCGCCGCCACGGCGACCTGACCTCGCTCGGCTTCGCGCAACGGCTGGAAGACGCCGGCTACGCGTTTCAGCCGCCGGGCGAACCGCTGCGTCACCGACCGGGCCGCCCGTCACGGGGCGCACCTGGCACGCCGTTCACGACCAATCACCATCAAGACGTCTGACAGGAGGAGGGGATCATGCTGAGCTGGTTCAGGGAGCTGTCGCGCGCCGAGCGCAAAGGGTTCTATGGAGCGTTCCTCGGCCATGCGGTCGACGTGTTCGACTTCATGATCTATTCGTTCCTCATTTCCACGTTGCTGGCGCAATGGGGCATGAGCAAGTCGATGGCCGGCGCCATCGTCACGTGGACGCTGGTGTCGTCGCTGGTGGGCGCGATCGGCGCCGGGCTGCTGGCCGACCGCTTCGGCCGCGTGCGTGTGCTGCGCTGGACGATCCTGGTATTCGCCGTGTCGTGCTTCCTGTGCGGCATGGCCAATTCGCCGGAACAGCTGATGGCGTTCCGGATGCTGCAGGGGCTCGGGTTTGGCGGCGAGTCGTCGCTGTGCATGGTGCTGGTGACGGAGCTGATCCGCAATCCGGCGCATCGCGGCAAGTACTCGGGCTTTACCGCCAGCAGCTATTCGTTCGGCTGGGGCGGCGCGGCCATTGCGTACGCGATCACGTTCAACCTGTTCGAGCCCGAGGTGGCATGGCGCGTCTGCTTCTTCCTGGGTATCCTGCCGGCGCTGGTGGTGGTCTACCTGCGCCGCAACCTGCAGGAGCCGGAGGTGTTCCTGAAGAGCCGGGCCGAGCGTGGCAAGGTCTCGCCCGTCGCCGATCTCGCACGCGTGTTCCGCCGCCCGCTGCTGCGCAAGACCGTGCTGTGCAGTCTGCTGTCGGGCGGGATGCTGGGCGCCTACTACGCGATTGCCACCTGGCTGCCGACCTTTCTCAAGACCGAACGCGGCCTGTCGGTGTTTGGCACGAGTTCCTACCTGGCCGTGACGATCCTCGGTTCGCTGGTCGGCTACGTGGCCGGTGCCTACGCGACGGACCGCTGGGGGCGCCGCCTGACGTACATCGTGTTCGCGGCGGGCGCCTTTGTCATGGCGATGGTCTACATGGTGATCCCGGTGTCCAACACGTCGATGCTGTTCCTGGGCTTCCCGCTGGGCGTGCTGATGCAGGGCGTGTTCGCGGGCATCGGCGCCACGATCTCGGAGTCCTACCCGAGCAGTGTCCGCGCCACGGGCTACGGCGTGTCGTACAACCTGGGCCGGGTGATCGGGTCGTTCTTCCCGCTGGCGGTGGGCTGGCTCAACAGCGGCCGGACGTCGCTGGCGCTGGCCATCGCGATGGTGGCCGGGGTCGGCTACGCCGTGGTGATGGTGTCGGCCGCGTTGCTGCCGGAGACCTCGGGCATCGACCTGGGCGAGGCTGGCGGCGGCGACGAACACAAGGTGCCGGAAGCGACGGCCGAGCCGGCCACCCTGACGCCGACGGGGCGTCCGGCCTGAGGAGGGTTCCGCGCGGACGCCGTGCGTGGGCGTCCGGGCTTTCCATCGAGTCAATCGCCCACGGGCGGCGTTGATGTGTCGATCCGTGGGCCGATCTAAGTGCCGACCTGTAGGCCGATTTACCGCGAAACAACACTTTTAAGTCGCCGCTTACCAGCGACCCTCCCAAGCCTATAATGGCTGCTTTGCCTTCGGCCACGCGCCCGCGCGGCCGAAGGTGCCCCCCGACGGCCTGGCCCTTTTGCACGATACGCACGATACGTTCGATACACACGCGTACCGTACAAACGTGGCGCCGCCGTAGCCTTGCCCCTCATTCAGCGTTTTTTGTTCTTCGACATGACTCCCCGACAGTCGTCCCCGGTGTGGTTGCGCCTCTGGCATCGCTTTGCCGAGGTGGAGCGCAACAGCTTCCTCGCCGGCGCGCGCTTTTTCGCGCCTTCCCTGCCCGCCGTGTTTTCGTGGGGGCTGGTCACCGGGGTGGCCATGAGCAAATCGGCGCTGACCGTGCCGGAGGCCATCGGCATGTCGCTGCTGGTCTACGCGGGCTCCGCGCAACTGGCGGTGCTGCCGCTGTTCGCCGCCGGGCTGCCGATCTGGACGGTGTGGCTCACCGCCGCCGTGGTCAACCTGCGCTTCGTGATCTTCAGCGCGGCGCTGCAGCCGCACTTCAGCTACCTGCCGCTATGGCGGCGCACCGCGCTGGGGTTCTTCAACGGCGACCTGCACTTCGTCTACTTCATGCAGCGCTACACCGAGCCCGGCTACGCGCCCGGCAAGGAAGGCTATTTCTGGGGCATGGCGCTGATCAACGCCATGACATGGCAGGTGTCGTCGATTATCGGCATCGTGCTGGCCAGCCTCTTCCCCGATAGCTGGGGCCTGGGCCTGGCGGGGACGATGGCGCTGATCCCGGTGATGATCGCCACCATCAATTCGCGCTCGACGCTGATGGCGGTGGTGGTGTCCGCCGTGCTGGCGCTGTTGTGCTTCGACCTGCCGTACCGGCTCAGCCTGGTGGTGGCCGTGGTGGGGGCCATCGCTGCCGGCATGGCCAGCGACGAGCTGGCCGCGCGCGCCACGCTGCGCGCGATCCGCGCCCGCAAGGCCACGCATCCGCAGACGGGAGACCGGGCATGAGCCACCTCGAAACCTGGATCGCCATCGTCGGCATGGCGGTGGTGACCATCTTCAGCCGCGCGCTGTTCCTGATGGCGGGTGAGCGCGTCACGGTGCCGGACCGCATCCAGCGCGCGCTGCGCTACGCGCCGGCCGCCGCGCTGGCGGCGATCATCCTGCCGGACTTCCTGACCTGGCAGGGGCATTTCACGCTCTCCCCGGTCAACGACAAGCTGATCGCGGGCATCGCGGCCACGGTGTTCTACCTGCTCACGCGCCGCATGGTCGGCATGATCGTGGCGGGGATGGCGGTCTACACCGCGCTGCGTTTCCTGGGCTGAGTCCAGCCCGGAGAGCGCGTCGGCACGTCGATACGTCAGCGAATCAGCAAGTCAGCAAGTCAGAAGCGGGCCGATTCCGTCAGCACGGTGCCCAGCCGCGTCAGCAGGTGGGCGAGCTGGGCCTGCGTGCCGGTGTTGGTCTTGGTGAAGACGGACTTGAGCTGGGTGCGGCTGGTTTCGCGTTTGATGCCAAGCTGCGCGCAGGCATCGGGCAGGCCCATGCCCGTGGTCAGCAGCATCGCCAGCCGTGTCTCCGCCGGTGTGAGCCCGTAGAGGTCGCGTAGCACCGCGGTGGTCGCGCGCGGCGTGCCGACGCCTTCGTGGATCGCCACCAGCACCGCCTGCCCGTGCCAGTCGGCGTCGAGACGGAGGGCGGGGGTCAGCGCCATGGCCACGATCTGGACGCTGCGCCCATCCGTGCCGATCGCCTGGATCGCCTGCACCGATTGCGAGGTGGCTGCATCGCAAACGCTGCGGATGACCTCGGCGAACGGGCGCGACAGCCGCCAGCCGTTGCCATTCGGCGGCGGCGTGTCCGCCGCGCCGGCGCCGGCCACCGGCACCAGTCGGCGCACCCACGGTTCGCCCGCGGGATTGGTCAGCATGGCCTTGCCCGACTGGGAAAACACCACCACGCCAAACGGCAGCCGGTTCAGCAGATCCGCCGAGACATGGCCATGTGCTGCCACGGCATGCGTCCGCTCGCGCAGGGCGATGGCTTCGCGCAGGTGCGGGATGGCCCAGTCCAGCGCGCGCGCGTCCGCCTCGGAGTAGCCTTCGCGCCCGGCAGGCCGTTGCAGCGACAGGTAGACCTCGTAGGTCGGGCGGCGGTCGATCAGGCAGGCCATGATCGACGACAACTCGAAATCGTGGAAGAACTCGCCGTAGGCCGGCCGGCGCGTGACGGCCTCGCCCGCGTCGCGCCGGTCGATATACCAGTCGCCCACGGCCAGGCGTTCGGCAAACGGCAGGCCAGGGTCCGGGCGATGGGGGCGCGCGTCATGTGCCGCGGCCTCATTCGTGGCGGGATGGGCGGCCTGGCTGACCAGCACCCTGTCTTGCTCGGTGTCGAGGACCAGCAACGCGGCGTGCGCGCTGCCGCTGACGTCGCGGAGCGCGGCCAGGCTGCGTTGCCATGCATCGGGTTCGAAAATGCCTTGATAGAGACCGCGAATGGTCTCGTGCATCTCACTGTCGTTCATGACCTGGTCTTCCTTCTTGCGTGTTCTCTCGTGCGCGCGCACGGCGGATAGCCGTGGCGAGCCGGGTCGCTTGCCTGCAAGTCGTGTGGTGAACCGCAGGCTCTTTATGGAACGCCTCGGGGAGGCTGTTGTTGTCAGTTTCCCTCGAGCGTGGCGGCCAGCCGCGACAGCAGGTGCGTGAGTTGCGCCTGGCTGCCACAGCCGGTCTTCAGGAAGATGGATTTGAGTTGGGTGCGTGCGGTCTCGTGCCGGATGCGCAGTTGCCGGCTGGCATCTGGCAGGCCTTCTCCCGTGGCCAGTCGCGTCGCCAGGCGCGTTTCGGCCGGCGTCAGCGCGTACAGGTCGCGCAGGACCGTCTCGAGCAGGATGGAGGGGGCATCGGCCTCATGGACCACGACGACCGCCGCGGGCTGCTGCCAGTGCGATGCCAGGATGTGGGTGGGCGGCAGCGGCAGCACCAGGACCTGCGCCTGCGCGCCGCTGGCGTCGGTGGCGCGCGCGGCCTGGGCGGCGACGGGGCGCCCGGGGTTGCAGGCGGCCTGGAGCATGTCGGCAAAGCCGCGCGACAGGTGCCAGTCGCCGGTCTTGCCGGCGGGATCGAGCCGGCGCGCCCAGCGTTCGCCGGCGGTATTGGCCAGCAGCATGCGGCGGTCCGGCGTGTAGACGGCCACCGCGAAGGCCAGTCGCTCCAGCAGCCGTGCCGACAGGGCGGCCAGCGTGGACAGGCCAAGCGTGCGGTCGCGCATGGCGATGGCGCTGCGCATGTGCGGGATCACCCAGTCCAGCGCGCGGGTGTCCTCGCCGGAAAAGGCTTCCTGCGACAGCGCGCGCTGCATCGAGAAATAGACCTCGTAGTGCGGCTGGCGCTCGACCAGGCATGCCACGTAGGAACGCAGTTCGAAGCGGTTGAAGAAGTCGCAGTAGAACGGGTGCCGTGCCATGGCATGCGGGCCGAGGTCGCGCGCGTCGATATACCAGGCACCGGGCACCAGGCGCGGTGCGAAGGCCTTGGCCGGGTCGACGGCCTGGAAATCGTTCTCATAGGTGGAAAACAATTCTTCCACCGGATTGACGATCTCGTTGACGGTGACCTGGTCGCGAACGGTGTCCCACACCATCATGGACGCGTGCGCGGTCCCAGCCATTTCCGTGAGCGCGCGCAGGCTGTGCTGCCAGGCGCCGGGATCCAGTATGCCTTCGTACAAGCCACGGATGACCCCGTGCATGCTCGCCTGATTCATGACTACCCCTTTGCATTCGCGACAACGTTTTTCCTTGCCGTGCCGGTTGCCCTGGCCGGGAAGTGATTTTTTTTATCGCCGATCGTTGCCGGCTTTCGTCGTCCTGTACTAAAAACGCCAAAACGCACTCAAGTGTCTGGCTATGCATACGTTTAGTACATTGGTGCGTACATTAACCCAAGCCACGGCGGGTGCGCACTTCCCTGCACCCCGCTTCGGTGGGGTCTGGCCAGGTTGCAACGCTTCGGGGAAACGTCGTCTGCCACGTTTTCGGGCGGTAGTGACGTTTCCGGCATTTCAGGGCGGGATCGCGTAAAACCGTGACGGCGATCAGGTAAAATGCCGGCTTCCCCGAATTTCCCGACGGCTTTCTGTCGTCCTCGTCTCGCTCTTATCGCCATGACCTCTGTCCTGCGTCTTACCGATCTCATCTCCCAAGGCAAAATCTCCGGCAAACGCGTGTTTATCCGTGCCGACCTGAACGTGCCGCAGGATGACGCGGGCAACATCACCGAAGACACCCGTATCCGCGCCTCCGTGCCGGCCATCCAGGCTTGCCTGGACGCTGGCGCGGCCGTGATGGTGACGTCGCACCTGGGTCGCCCGACCGAAGGCGAATTCAAGCCGGAAGACTCGCTGGCGCCGATCGCGACGCGCCTGTCCGAACTGCTGGGCAAGCCCGTGCGGCTGGTGCAGAACTGGGTGGATGGCGTGGACGTGGCGCCGGGCCAGGTCGTGCTGCTGGAAAACTGCCGCGTGAACAAGGGCGAGAAGAAGAACAGCGACGAACTGGCGCAAAAGATGGCCAGGCTGTGCGATGTCTATGTCAACGACGCGTTCGGCACCGCCCACCGCGCGGAAGCCACCACGCACGGCATCGCCAAGTACGCCCCGGTCGCCTGCGCCGGCCCGTTGCTGGCCGCCGAAATCGACGCGCTCGGCAAGTCCCTGGGCCAGCCGGCTCGTCCGCTGGTGGCCATCGTGGCCGGCTCCAAGGTGTCGACCAAGCTGACCATCCTGAAGTCGCTGGCTGACAAGGTCGACCAGCTGATCGTCGGCGGCGGCATTGCCAACACGTTCATGCTGGCCGCCGGCCTCAAGATCGGCAAGTCGCTGGCGGAGGCCGACCTCGTGGCCGACGCCCGCAGCATCATCGACATCATGGCCGCTCGCGGCGCCTCGGTGCCCATTCCCGTGGACGTGGTGTGCGCCAAGGAATTCAGCGCCAACGCCGCCGCGACCGTCAAGGACGTCAAGGATGTGACCGACGACGACCTGATCCTGGACATCGGCCCGAAGACCGCCGCGCAACTGGCCGAGCAGCTCAAGGCCGCCGGCACCATCGTCTGGAACGGCCCCGTGGGCGTGTTCGAATTCGACCAGTTTGGCAACGGCACCAAGGTGCTGGCCCAGGCGATTGCCGATTCCAGTGCATTCTCGATCGCCGGTGGCGGCGACACGCTGGCCGCCATCGCCAAGTACGGCATTGCCGACCGCGTGGGCTATATCTCCACCGGCGGCGGCGCCTTCCTGGAGTTCCTGGAAGGCAAGAAGCTGCCCGCGTTCGAAGTGCTGGAACAGCGCGCCGCAGCCTGATGCCCCAAGGGGCCGGCGGGCGCGACCCGGCCGGCCCGAATGACAGCGAAGTCCCGAGTACGCCCACCGACTGAAGGAAACCGCACGCATGACCCGCTCCACCAAGATCGTCGCCACCATCGGACCCGCCTCCAGCACGCTGGATGTACTGACCCGCATGATCGCGGCCGGTGTCGACGTGGTGCGCCTGAATTTCTCCCACGGCACCGCGCAGGACCATATCGATCGCGCCAGCATGGTGCGCGAGGCAGCCCGGGCGTGTGGGCGCGAGGTGGCCATCATGGCCGACCTGCAGGGCCCCAAGATCCGCGTGGGCAAGTTCGAGAACGGCAAGGTCACGCTCAAGCCCGGCGACCCCTTCGTCCTCGACTCCTCCTGCACGATGGGCAACCAGGAGCGTGCGGGCCTCGACTACGAAGACCTGCCGCGCGACGTGGGCCCCGGCGATGTGCTGTTGCTCAATGACGGCCTGATCGTGCTGGTGGTGGACCGCGTGATCGGCACCGAGATCTTCACCACGGTGCGTGTGGGCGGCGACCTGTCCAACAACAAGGGCATCAACCGCCAGGGCGGCGGCCTGTCCGCGCCGGCGCTGACCGCCAAGGACATGGAGGACATCAAGACCGCCATGGCCCTGGGCGCCGACTACGTCGCCGTCAGCTTCCCGAAGAACGCTACCGACATGGAAATGGCGCGCCAGCTGGCCGCCGTGGCCGGCCAGCCGCATGGGCACAAGGCGCGCATGATCGCCAAGATCGAGCGCGCCGAGGCCATCCGCCCGGGCGTGCTGGAAGAGATCCTGCAGGCGTCCGACGGCATCATGGTGGCGCGCGGCGACCTGGCGGTGGAAGTCGGCAATGCCGCCGTGCCCGCGCTGCAGAAGCGCATGATCCGGCTGGCGCGCGAAGCCAACAAGCTGACGATCACCGCCACGCAGATGATGGAGAGCATGATCGTGAACCCGGTGCCGACGCGCGCCGAGGTGTCCGACGTGGCCAACGCCGTGCTGGACGGCACCGACGCCGTGATGACGTCGGCCGAGACCGCCGCGGGCCGCTATCCGATCGAAACGGTGGAGGCCATGGCCGCTATCTGCCTGGAGGCGGAAAAATCCGAAGTCGTGCAGCTCGATACCGACTTCCTCAACCAGACCTTCTCGCGCATCGACCAGTCGATCGCCATGGGTGCGCTGTTCACCGCCTATCATTTGGGAGTGAAGGCGATTGCGGCGCTGACCGATTCCGGCGCGACCGCCCTCTGGATGAGCCGCCACCGTATCCACGTGCCGATCTACGCGATGACGCCAAACCTGGCCTCGCAACGCAAGATGCAGCTGTACCGCAATGTGGTGCCGCTGCCGCTGCAGTCCAGCTCGGACCGCGACGTGGCGCTGGAACAGGCCGAGGAACTGCTGCTGGCGCAAGGCGTGGTGCAGCGCGGCGATTTCATCGTGCTGACGATCGGCGAGCCGATGGGCCAGCCCGGCGGCACCAACACCCTCAAGATCGTGAGGGTGGGAAGCTAGGCACCGGCCGCCCGATGTGGTGCGCCGGACAGACGCGGCGCACTGGTGTGCGCGAACCTGCTGGCGCAGCACACGAAACCGCATCCGGAAGAATACCGAGACACCCCAATTTTTTATTCAGGAGTTTGACATGCCACTCGTTTCCATGCGCCAGCTACTGGACCATGCTGCCGAGAACAACTACGCGCTGCCGGCGTTCAACGTGAACAACCTCGAGCAGGTGCAGGCCATCATGCAGGCCGCCGACGAGGTCAATGCCCCGGTGATCATGCAGGCTTCGGCCGGCGCGCGCAAATACGCCGGCGAGCATTTCCTGCGCCACCTGATCGAAGCCGCCGTGGAAGCCTACCCGCACATCCCGGTGGTCATGCACCAGGATCACGGCCAGTCACCGGCCATCTGCCAGGGCGCCATCGACCTGGGCTTCTCGTCGGTGATGATGGATGGATCGCTGCGCGAAGACGGCAAGACCCCGGCCGACTACGACTACAACGTGGACGTGACCCGCAAGGTCGTGCAACTGGCCCACGCCGTGGGCGTGACCGTGGAAGGCGAACTGGGCTGCCTGGGTTCGCTGGAAACCGGTGAAGCCGGCGAGGAAGACGGCATCGGCGCCGAAGGCAAGCTGGACCACTCCATGCTGCTGACGGACCCGGAGCAGGCCGCCGACTTCGTCAAGGCCACCCAGCTGGACGCTCTCGCCATCGCCATCGGCACGTCGCACGGCGCCTACAAGTTCACGCGCAAGCCCACGGGCGACATCCTGGCGATCAGCCGCATCAAGGAAATCCACGCCCGTATCCCCAACACCCATCTGGTGATGCACGGTTCGTCGTCGGTGCCGCAGGAACTGCTGGAAGAAATCCGCAAGTTCGGTGGCGACATGAAGGAAACGTACGGCGTGCCCGTGGAAGAGATCCAGGAAGCCATCAAGTACGGCGTCCGCAAGATCAACATCGACACGGATATCCGTCTGGCGATGACCGGCGCGGTCCGCCGCTTCTTCGCGGAAAACCCGAGCAAGTTCGACCCGCGCGAGTTCCTGAAGCCGGCCCGCGAAGCCGCCAAGCTGGTGTGCAAGGCCCGCTACGTGGCATTCGGCTGCGAAGGCCAGGCCAGCAAGATCAAGCCGGTGACGCTGGTCGATGTCGCTGGCCAGTACAAGGCCGGCAAGCTCGCCCAGGTCGTGCAGTAATCGTAGTGCCGCCCCGTTGCGCGTCGTTCGCGCACGGGGCGATTGTTCTTCATGGGGCTTCGCATCGCGCACGAAGCCCCGCTTGTTTTCAGCCGCTGCCGCACTCTCATCATGTCCGACGCACTCTACGAATCCTCCATCAAGTCCCTGCCGCTGCTCGGCCACGGCAAGGTCCGCGACAACTACGCCGTCGGCGATGACAAGCTGCTGATCGTCACGACCGATCGCCTGTCGGCCTTCGACGTCATCCTGGGCGAGCCGATCCCGGCCAAGGGCCGCGTGCTGAACCAGATGGCGAACTTCTGGTTCCGGAAGCTGGCGCATATCGTGCCGAACCACGAGACCGGGATCAGCGCCGAGAGCGTGGTGGCGCCGGGCGAGGTGGCCCAGGTGGCAGGCCGCGCCGTGGTGGTCAAGCGCCTGAAGCCGATCCTGGTGGAAGCCGTGGTGCGCGGCTACCTGGCCGGCAGCGGCTGGAAGGATTACCAGGCCACGGGCAAGGTCTGCGGCATCGAACTGCCGGCTGGCCTGCAGAACGCGCAGAAGCTGCCCGAACCGATTTTCACGCCGGCGGCCAAGGCCGAGATGGGCGAGCACGACGAGAATATCTCGTACGCGGAAACCGAAGCCCGTATCGGCAAGGACCTGGCGGCGCAGATGCGCGACATCTCGATCCGCCTGTACAAGGAAGCAGCCGACTACGCCGCCACGCGCGGCATCATCATCGCCGACACCAAGTTCGAGTTCGGCCTGGACGAGAACGGCACGCTGACGCTGATGGACGAAGTGCTGACCGCCGATTCGTCGCGCTTCTGGCCGGCGGATTCGTATCAGGTGGGCACCAACCCGCCGTCGTTCGACAAGCAGTTCGTGCGCGACTGGCTCGAGGCCGTGCGCATCGACGGCAAGCCCTGGCCGAAGACTGCCCCGGCACCCAAGCTGCCGGAAGACGTGGTGCAGAAGACCGCCGACAAGTACCGCGAGGCGCTGACGCGCCTGACCGGCGAAGAACTCCAGTAAGGAAGACCGAAGTGAGCAATGTATCGAAGCCAGTGGTCGGCGTGGTGATGGGCAGCAGTTCCGACTGGGACGTCATGCAGCACGCCGTGGCCATGCTCAAGGACTTTGGCGTGCCGTTCGAGGCCCAGGTGGTCTCCGCGCATCGCATGGCCGACGACATGTTCCGCTACGCCGAATCGGCGCGCAGCCGCGGCATCCGCGCGATCATCGCCGGTGCCGGCGGTGCCGCGCACCTGCCGGGCATGATCGCCGCCAAGACGATCGTGCCGGTGTTCGGCGTGCCCGTGCCGTCGAAGTACCTGCGCGGCGAGGATTCGCTGCTGTCGATCGTGCAGATGCCCAAGGGTGTGCCGGTGGCCACGTTCGCGATTGGCGAAGCCGGCGCGGCCAACGCGGCGCTGCACGCCATCGCCACGCTGGCCACCACCGACGAGGCACTGGCCGCCGCACTCGAAGCGTTCCGCGCGAAGCAGACCGAGGCCGCGCGCGCCATGACGCTGCCCGTCTGATCTTTCCCGTATTCACCGCCGCCGGAAGTTATCCGCATGCCGACCGATATCCATCCCTACCTGTCCGAAGCCCACACGCCGGAGTCGCGCGCCGAATTCGGTGTCGATAACCCGAGCGCGCCGATCCTGCCGGGCGCCTGGCTCGGCATGCTCGGCGGCGGCCAGCTTGGCCGCATGTTCACGCATGCGGCGCAGGCGATGGGCTATCGCGTCTGCGTGCTCGATCCGGACCAGGACAGCCCGGCCGGCGCGGTGGCCGACCGTCATATCTGCGCCACCTATACCGACGAGGCCGCACTGGCGGAGATGGGGAAGCTGTGCCAGGCGGTGAGCACGGAGTTCGAGAACGTGCCGTCGCTGTCGCTGGACCGGCTCGAGCAGCTGGGTGCGTTCGTCGCGCCGCGCGGCTATTGCGTGTCGATCGCGCAGAACCGTATCGGCGAAAAGAAGTTCTTCGCGGCGTGCGCGGACCGCACCGGCGTGCCGCCGGCCCCGCACTGGGTCATCCAGCATGACGCCGATGTGGACCAGGTGCCCGACCACGTGCTGCCCGGCATCCTGAAGACCGCGCGCATGGGTTACGACGGCAAGGGCCAGGCCCGCGTGAAGACGCGCGAGGACGTGCGCGCCGCATGGAATGCCATGCAGCATGTGCCGTGCGTGCTGGAGCAGATGCTGCCGCTGGCCTACGAGGTGTCGGTGCTGGCCGCGCGCGCTGCCGACGGCACGACCGCGACCTGGCCGCTGGCCGAGAACGTGCACCGCGATGGCATCCTGTTCTCGACGACGATGCCGTCCGAGAGCGTGTCCGCCGACATCGCGACCCGCGCGCGTGCGGCTGCCGCGACGATCGCATCGGAAATGGGCTACGTCGGCGTGCTCTGCATCGAATTTTTCGTGCTGACCGATGGCACGCTGGTGGCCAACGAAATGGCCCCGCGCCCGCATAACTCGGGGCACATCACCATGGATGCCTGCGAGACCAGCCAGTTCGAGCAGCAGGTCCGCGCGATGGCCCGCCTGCCGCTGGGCAGCACGCGCCAGCACTCGTCCGGCAAGATGCTGAACCTGCTGGGCGATGCCTGGTTCGAGTTTGGCCTGGAGCGCACGCCCGCCTGGGACGAAGTGGTGGCCAAGCCGGGCACCAAGCTGCACCTGTACGGCAAGAACGATGCGCGCCCGTCGCGCAAGATGGGCCATGTGAACTGCGTGGGCGATCATGCCGAAGCGGCGGAGCTGGCCTTCGCCGCCGCCGCGCAGGCACTTCATATTCCGCTCTGAGAGCTTTCGATGTCTTCACGCATGCCCACGGCTGCCGAGCTGGACGAAGCCGTCCGCCTGCTCGAGGCGGGCCAGCTGGTCGCCTTTCCGACCGAAACCGTCTACGGGCTCGGCGCTGACGCCGAGAACCCCGAGGCCGTGGCGCGCATTTTTGCCGCAAAGGGCCGGCCGTCCAACCATCCCGTCATCGTGCACGTGGTGGATGGCGCCGACGTGGGCTACTGGGCCGAAGTCGTGCCCGAGGCCGCGCAAAAGCTGATCGATGCCTTCTGGCCCGGTCCGCTGACGATCATCCTCAAGCGCGCCGCGCACATCCCCGCGGCGGTGGCTGGCGGCCAGGACAGCCTGGGGCTGCGCTGCCCGTCGCATCCGGTCGCGCAGGCGCTGCTGTCGCGCTTTCGCCGTGGCCGCGGCGGCATTGCGGCACCGTCCGCCAACAAGTTCGGCCAGGTCAGCCCGACCACGGCCGAGCACGTGCGTGATGAATTCGCCGGTACGATTTATGTGCTGGAAGGGGACGGCGTGGATGTCGGGATCGAATCGTCGATCGTCGACCTGTCGCGTCTGGATGAGGTGGGGCCGGTCTTGCTGCGTCCCGGCGCGATCACGGCGGCGATGATGGCCGAGGTGCTCGGCACGCTGCCGCTGCCGCCCGATGCCGCCGCGCCGCGCGCATCGGGCACGCTCAAGGCCCACTACGCGCCGCGGACCACGCTGACGCTGGCGCAGGCCGCATCGCTGCCCGACTACCTGCACGCGCTACCCGCCGATGGCCGCCTGGCCTGGGTGGGCCGCGCGGCGGCCAGCGACGATGCGCGCTGCGTGTTCGTGCAGGCACCGGCCACGCCGGACGCCTACGCGCATGAGCTCTACCGCCTGCTACGCCGGCTCGACAAGGAAGGATTCAACCGCCTGGTATTCGAGCCGCTGCCCGATACGCCCGAATGGGATGGCGTGCGCGACCGGCTGGGACGCGCCGCGGCGGCGTTCGAGGCGTAAAACACGTTGCACGGGCCGGCACGGCGGATCGCCGCTGCCGCCGCCCCGACTTCTCCCCGCCCTCAGGGCGCGCCGCGATACACCCACTGCATCAACGCATCATGCGCTTCCTGCGCGGCCGAGGCGTTCGGGTGGTTGATGTAGGCCACCACCACGTAGCGTTCCCCATTCAGTGCGTCGACATATCCGGCCAGCGCGCGCACGTCCTGCAGCGTGCCGGTCTTCAGGTAGGCATTGCCGGCCGCATTGGCACGCGTCAGGCGGTTGCGCAGCGTGCCATCCACGCCGAGGATCGGCAGGGAATCCAGCAGTGTCGGGCCGACGTTGCTGGCCAGCGCCTGCTGCAGCAGGCGCGCCATGTCGTAGGCGCTGATCCGTTCCTCGCGCGACAGACCCGAGCCGTTTTCCAGCACCAGTCCCGGCATGTCCAGTCCCTGCCGTGTCAGCCAGCGCTGGATCACGCGAGAAGACCGCGCCGTGCTGGCCGGGCCGCTGCGATCGATCTCCGCGCCGATGGTCAGGAATAGCTGGCGCGCCATCACATTGTTCGAGTACTTGTTGATGTCGCGGACGATATCGCCCAGCGGCAGCCCGTAGTGGCGGGCCAGCAGGAAGGCGTTGCGCGGCACCGCGCCGCTGCGCAGCGCCGGCTGGTGCGTGAAGCGGCCGCCGGCCTGCTGCCATTCGGCCACGAATCCGCCCCAGATGAAGTCGCTGTGCGACAGCGTGGCCAGGTTGATGATGTGCTCGCCGCAGTCCGTCGAGTAGCTGCCGTCAAACGCGGCGACGATGGAGCCGTCCGGCTGCGGCGTGATGTTCGGGTTGGCGCGCGTGCGCCAGTCGCCGCAACGGCCATTGGTCAGCGTCAGGCGATTGTCGACGCGCAGTTGCGCGAGTGCCGGCGTGACTGCGACATCGACCGTGCGATTGGCCGCGTCGGGCGTAATCGTGAAGGAAAGCGTCTTGAAGGCGTACAGCAGCGCGTCCGGATTGACGTTGTAGGCGCGCTGGGTCTCGCCGTCGATGGTGTACGTGCCGTCAGTGCCATCGGCAAAGAAGCTGCGGTCCAGCACGAGGTCGCCATTGATGGTCGTCGCGCCGGCATTGCGCGCGGTGGTCACCAGCTTGGCCATTTCTTCCGGCACGAGCTTCGGGTCGCCACGGCCGCGCAGGTAGACGTTGCCGTTGACGGTGCCGTCGGCCCCCGGCTGGTTGTCGGCATACAGCGAGGTCAGCCAGCGGTAGTCGGGCCCCAGCAACTGCAGGCCGGCGAACGTCGTGACCAGCTTCATCGTCGAGGCCGGATTCATCGGCGCCTCCGCATTCCAGCTCACCCGCGCCTGCGGCGCGCCGACCTTGACGACGTAGAAGCTGGCGGCGGACAGCGGCACGTGGGCACGGCGTAGCCCGGCAGTGACCGCAGCGGGCAGGCCGGTCCGCGAGGCCGCCGGATCGGCGGCTTCGGTGGTGCTGACGCGCTGGACGGATGCGGACTTGGCGGTGGCGGAGGCCTTGACGGCGTGGGCGGGAGGCTTGGCTTGCGCGGCGGAGAGGCCGAAGGCGAGCAGCAGGGTGGCCGTGACGACGGGCGTCAGGCTGCGGTGGAACAAGGACGGGCGATTTGGCATGGCGAGCATGTTAACGCATGCCTCGTGCCGCGCGGATGACGTAATACGGGGGCTTCGCGGTTCAATTCGACAACGAAGTCGGCCACACGCCGCGCCGCGCGGCGCGGAGGGCTAGCTGACCGACTGGCAGTCGCGTGGCGTGGCGTTCGGGATCGGGAAGATCGCGTCGTAGACCCAGTTGTAGATCAGCGCGTAGACCATGTAGAAGCCGGCCACGGCGATGTCCATGATGAAGGCATCGATCAGGCTGATGTCCAGGTACCAGGCCACCCCCGGCAGGAACACCAGCAGCAGGCCGCCTTCGAACAGGATCGCGTGCAACACGCGGATGGCTGGCGTCTTCCTGAGCTGGCCGGTGACGCGCAGCATCGCCTTGTCGAACATCAGGTTGTAGACGTAGTTCCAGATCGCGGCGATCAGCGACGCCACGGCGCCGATCAGGCCCATCTGGTGCAGCGCGAAGCCGAACACCCAACTGGCCAGCGGGGCGAAGGCCATCAGCCCGATCAGCTCGAAGCCAATGGTGTGGCGAATCCGGTCTCCGGTGGTGCGCATGGGTCTCTCCTGCCGATTACGGCGTTAAAGCGGTGACGTAGAACGTCAAACAATGGGTGCCATTCTATCGGCGAGACAGCTGGACACAAGTTGGATACCATCGCCTAAACCGATGGTTCGCGGGAAATGCAAAGGAGTGCGCACATGAGCCTGTCTATCGATCAGCTGCAAGCCTTTGTGGCGGCCGCCGAGAGCGGATCGTTTTCCGCCGCCGCCCGGCAGCTCGGCAAGGCGCAATCGGTGATCAGCGCCGCCGTGGCCAACCTGGAGATCGACCTCGACAACGCGCTGTTCGACCGCAGTGCCCGCTATCCGGTGCTGACGCCGGCCGGCGAGCGCCTGCTGGTGGAAGCGCGCGTGATCCTGGAGCGCTGCGAGCATTTCCGCGGCGTGGCCAAGAGCCTGGGGGAGGGCGTGGAGTCGCGCCTGACGCTGGCGGTGGACGAGCTGTATCCCGAGGAAACGCTCGGCGTGCTGCTGGAGGAGTTCTCGCAGCGCTTCCCGTCGGTGGAACTGGAGTTGCTGTTTCCGCTGATGGAGGACGTCAGCCGCCTGGTGCTGAGCCAGTGCGCGGACCTCGGCATCATGTGGCGGCAGGAGGTGTTGCCGCCGGAGCTGGCGTTCCACGCGTTGGGCTGGGTGCCGATGCCGATCATCTGCGCGCCGGATCATCCGCTGGCCGCGCAATCGCGGGTCGATTTCGAGGAGTTGAAGCGCTATCGGCAACTGATGGTGGCCACGCGCAGCGACAGCGAGGAGAAGAAGCGCCTGCGCGTGGCGGCGGAGGTCTGGTGGGTGGAAAGCCAGTGGGTCATCGTCGAACTGGTCAAGCGGCGATTGGGCTGGGCCTTCGTGCCGTGGCACATCGTCGCGAACTCCCCGGCCGCGGCACAACTGGTGTCGCCGCAACTGGCGTTCCAGGACCAGGACTGGCCCGTGGCGATGGAACTGGTGTGGCACAAGCAGCGCCCGCTGGGCAAGGCCGCCACGTGGCTGCGGGAGCGGGTCAGTCAGCAGCCGCTGCCCGTGCCGGCACAGCGGTAGGCCTCGGCCAGCCGCCCCCTACCTGTCGAAGAACCATCTGTCGACGTTGGCCGCTCGCCAGTCGGCTAGCGTTGGTGGAAATGTCAGGGTTTGGACCTCGAAGGTGCCGTCGTCTGCGCGACTGTCTGCATCGGTGTACCGGATCTCGCTTTCACCGATCGCGAATCCGTTCAGGGGCGACCATGGCTCGAAATGGTATCGACGTTGCGCCAACAAGGTTCCGGCCGTGTCGTAGACGCGCAGTCGCGAGTCGTCCAGGTTGCCGGCCCGCTCGCTCGCCATGCCGCAGATTTCGATGACATAGTTGCTGCCGGCAATCGACCTCTCGGCCGACCCGCAATCCCATGGACGAGGCGTCAGTTTGGCGGCATATACACCCACCGCAATGACCAGCACGAGCAAGGCCAGGAGCAGCGTGCGCAGCCGGATAAAGGTTTTCTCGGACATGGCAAGGATTCGTTCAGGGATCGTACGTCAGGCGCACCAGGTTGGCGGTCAGCCAGTCCCAGCGGGTGGGTGGAAACTGCAGGAATTTCTCTTCGGGCAGATCGATGTTTTGGGTCTTTGTTGCGTCGGTATAGCGGATACCGGTGTCGAGGTATTCGATTTCGCCCAGGCGAGAATCCCGGAGTATCAGAAAGTCACGCTGTGCCAGCAGGCTGTTCCGATTGATCGCATAGACCCGCAATCGACCGCGCTCTTCGCCGTGGTCGAAATTGACGCGGAAACACAGTTCTATTCGATACTCGGTGTTAGCGAACGTCATGACTGGCCTGTCGCAAACCAGCGGCTCGCGATCCGGGTAGGTCAATAAGAGAAACAGGACGACGGGCACAGCTACAAGCGCAAATAGATATGCCAATATCAAGAGCGAGATCCATATGGTGTGACGCGCTCTGATCAGCATTGCTTTTCGAGGTTTAGATGGACAGGTTGAGCCAGGCGAACCGTTGCGAAGTCCGAGTAGACCAGAAAGTCGCCCCCGCGGTTGTGCTTGCTTTGCCAGGCGCGAAAATCCCGATTGCGAACCGGGTAGTACACATTTTCTGGTTCCAGTCGATTTTTTATCACGACGGGAAGCAGTCCCATGTCATCGGGTTCGAATCGCACGTCCAGCCAGGAGCCTTCTTTCACAATGCTCCCAAGAAAGTGAGCGACTGCGGCTGCAGGCAGCAGGATCATGCCCCTCTTGTTCCAGTGCCCCAGGTACTGCGATGAGCGATGCGAATCTTGAAATGAATAGCTATCGCGCATGTAAACATGGACGTGAGTTACCGAGGCAAGTACCTGTGAGCATGCTGCCTCGGATGGCCTGGCGTCGGTCCGATGGCGCGGCTTATCGTATACGTGGGCTTGCGCGATGGTCGCGTAGAAATTGAACCTGCCTAGCGCTGCTGAAACATCCGTCATTCCAATAGGCAACCATTTGCCTCCGCTTACCGGAGCGGCGGCCATGGTGTGTTGCATGCCTACGCCCACATACTGGTATTGAAATTCGCTGTGCAGTTTTTGCAGGTCCCCACGACAATATTCGAGAGTGTTGAGCACGCCTCTGAATCGCGGCTGCGCCGACAGAAAAGCCGTCAAATTCTCCCGCAGTGCATCTTGGGAGATATTGTTGTCGAGCTTTCTTATTAGTTCGTCATACCTCTCCCGAACACGGCCAAATCTGAAAAGCCATTTCAACTTGATCGTATTTGTGTCGATCATGTCCGGGGCGTATTGGCCTTCGATAAACATCCTTTTGTCGTAGTCGTAGCGATGGGCGTCAAACCGACGCTCATTGAGCCAGCGCTCTGCGAATTTCGCGGCGACTGGGAAGTCCTCGGCGCGCATGGCAGCGGGCAAGTCATAGAGGTCGAAGGGTGCAAGCTGGCGGGCTTCGCTTGCCTTCGCGCTCTCGAAGAAACAATACGGCGGAGGCACTGCAGCCGGCGGCGCGCTTGCTGCTTTTGACGTGTTGGGCGACGAGTCCACGCTGTTGTCCTGTGTCGCGTAGTACGACCAGTCGCGAAAGGGCGGCGGCGCCTTGTGCAGGCTTAGACCGAAGTCGTGGATGTCCATGGGCGTACAGGCGCGCCATCCGTCGTAAAGCTTCCAACGCCGATCGATCGCGAGAATTGGATCGAGCTTGTTGCGGATGTATGGCTGTGGTGCCTTGAATTCGTCCGCGCCTTCCAGAGACATGTCACCCCTCCATTGGGAAGAAAGGGGGCGACAGCGCGCAACGCTAACGTGCGAGCGCCTGGGTGTCCTTCATATATCTACGAAATCAAAGCTGCAAATGCGCCACGACAAGTGCGGGCAATGTGGTGGTCACATCAACCCGGTCGTTGCTTCCCGATCTCCGGGAAAGGCGGCTACCCCGCTGCGGGAGCGGGTCAGTCAGCAGCCGCTGCCCGTGCCGGCACAGCGGTAGCCGGACCGCCCTATTGCGGTGTGCCCGTTGCAGCCGGCGGCGGCGCGTCAGCCTTGCCTACCGCTACATCCGGCGCGTGCCAGCCGCCGCCAAGCGCCTTGATCAGCGTGACGGCCGAGGTGTACTGGCGGCCCGTGATCGATAGTGCCGTGCGTTCCGCCGTGTACGCGGCAGTCTGCGCGGTCAGCACATCGAGCAGCCCGGCGGTGCCGGCCTTGTAGCGGTTGTTGACCAGCGCCAGCGCTTCGCGTGCGGAGCGCAAGGCGTCGTTCTGCACCGTGGATTCCTCCTCCAGCAGGCGCGCGGCCGCAAGGTTGTCTTCCACCTCCTGGAACGCGCCCAGCACGGTCTGGCGATAGTTGGCCACGGTCTGGTCGTAGGCGGCCACCGCCTGCGCCTTGGCTGCGCCGCGCAGGCCGCCATCGAATACCGTGCCGGCCAGTCCGGCGCCCACCGACCAGATACGGTCCGGCAGCGAGAGCCAGCGCGCCAGCGTGCTGGCCGTCAGCCCGCCCGTGGCGGACAGCGACAGCGTCGGGTAGTAGGCCGCCTGCGCCACGCCGATTTCGGCATTGGCCGATGCCATGCGCCGTTCCGCCGCGCCGATGTCGGGCCGGCGCTCCAGCAATTGCGATGGCACGGCCACGGGCACGCGCGGGATCGCGGTGCTCGTGTCCACGGTGGCCATCGTCAGGTCTGCTGGCGGCTTGCCCACCAGCACGGCAATCGAATGTTCGAGCTGCGCGCGCGTGATCTGGATATCGATCTGCTGCGCCTGCGCGGACTTGAGCTGCGTCTCCGACTGCAGCACGTCGGAGCGCTGCGCGGTGCCAGCCTTGTACTGGTTCTGCACGAGCTGCAGGGACTTGGCGTAGTCGGCCACGGTGCGGTCCAGCAGCGCGCGCTGGGCGTCGGCGATGCGCAGCAGGAAGTAGCTCTGCGCGAGCGTGGCCTGCGTGGATAGCAGCGTCGCGGCGAGGTCGGCCTGGCTGGCCTGGGCACCGGCGTCGGCGGACTCCACCTGCCGGCGGATGCGGCCCCAGACATCGATTTCCCACGTGGCGGACAGCGTGGCGCTTTGGCCGTTGATGATGCTGCTGCTGGAGCCAGAGGCGCCGCGCGACACGCCCGCCTGCGCGCCGATCACGGGAAAGAAGCCGGCCCGCGCCGCCGCCAGCGCTGCCGCGGCCTGGCGATACTGGGCCTCGGCCGCCTTGATGTTCTGGTTGGACACCTGCACTTGCGACATCAGGTCGTCGAGCGCCGGATCGCCGAAGACGCGCCACCAGTCGGGGCGCGACATCGCATCCTGCGGCTCGGCGGTTTTCCAGTCGCCCGTCCACGCGGGCATGGCATCGCTAGCTTCCTTGAATGCCTGCGGCACGGGCGCGTCGGGGCGCTTGTAGTCGGGGCCGACGGCGCAGCCGGCCAGCAGCGAGCAGGCCAGCGCCAGCGCGGTGACGCCGTGGAGCGGGCGCGACAGGAGGGGGCGGGGCAGATGCGGGCGGAGAGTGTGGATCATGGCAATCGCCTTCAGTGTTCAAGTCGCGGCGCGGTGGTGTCCGGATTCCGGCGCGCGCGGCGGCGTTCGCGCCAGGCCCCGACCTTCAGGCGCCAGCGGTCAAGCGTCAGGTACACGACGGGTGTGGTGTAGAGCGTCAGCAACTGGCTGACCACCAGGCCGCCAACGATGGAGATGCCCAGCGGCGCGCGCAGCTCCGCGCCGTCGCCACGGCCAATCGCCAGCGGGACGGCACCGAGCAGTGCCGCCATCGTCGTCATCAGGATCGGGCGGAAACGCAGCAGGCAGGCACGATGGATGGCATCGCGCGGGCTCATGCCTTCACGCCGTTCGGCATCGATGGCGAAGTCGATCATCATGATCGCGTTCTTCTTGACGATGCCGATCAGCAGGATCACGCCGATCAGCGCGATGATGCTGAATTCCGTCTTGAACGCCAGCAGCGCCAGCAGCGCGCCTACCCCCGCCGACGGCAGCGTGGAGAGGATCGTCAGCGGGTGCACGTAGCTTTCATAGAGGATGCCCAGCACGATGTAGATCGTGATCAGCGCGGCCAGGATCAGGAGCGGCTGGCTCTTGAGCGAATCCTGGAACGCCTTGGCGCCACCCTGGAAGTTGGCTTGCAGCGTCTCCGGCGCGCCGATCTTCGCCATGGCGCCCTTGATCGCGTCGGTGGCCTCCGATAGCGAGTAGCCCTCGGCCAGGTTGAAGGAGATCGTCGACGCGGCAAACTGCCCCTGATGGTTGACGCCCAGCGGCGTGCTGGTCGGCGCCACGCGCGCGAACGCGGAGAGCGGCACGCGCCGGCCGCCGCCGGTGACCACGTAGATGTCCTGCAGCGCGTGCGGCCCCTGCAGGTATTCCTGGCTCAGTTCCATCACCACGCGGTACTGGTTGAGCGGGTGATAGATCGTCGACACCAGGCGCTGGCCGAAGGCGTCGTTGAGGACCGCATCCACCTGCTGCGCGGTGACGCCGAGCTTCGAAGCCGTATCGCGATCAATGAACACCGAGGTCTGCAAGCCCTTGTCGTTGGTGTCGGTGTCCACGTCCTCGATGCCCTTCAGGTTGGTCAGCGCCGCGCGCACCTTGGGCTCCCACGTGCGCAGCGTTTCCAGGTCGTCGGACTGCAGCGTGAACTGGTACTGCGAACTGCTCTGGCGGCCGCCAATGCGGATGTCCTGCACCGATTGCAGGAACAGGTTCGCGCCGGGTTCCTTGGCCAGTTTCACGCGCAGCCGGGCGATGATCGCGTCGGCGGTTTCCGCGCGTTCGGACAGCGGCTTGAGCGTGACGAACATCTGCCCGGTGTTGCGCTGCGAGCCACCCGTGAAGCCCGTGACGTTGACCACGGCCGGATCGGACTGGACGATGCGGATGAAGTTGTCGAGCTTGACACGCATGGCCTGGAACGACGTGGCCTGGTCCGCGCGGATAAAGCCGATCAGCCGGCCGGTGTCCTGCTGCGGGAAAAATCCCTTGGGCACGATCACGTACAGCCAGACGTTCAGCGCCACCGTGGCCAGCAGCACCAGCCAGACGATGGCGCTGTAGCGCAGCGCCACGGCCAGCGTGCGCGCATAGCCGTCATGCAGCCAGGTGAAGGCGCGCTCGCTGGCGTGGTAGAAGCGGCCGCGCTTCTCCTCCGGCACCGGGCGCAGCAGGCGCGCGCACATCATCGGCGTGGTGGTCAGCGAGACCACCAGCGACACGAGAATCGCCACGGACAGCGTGATCGCGAATTCCTGGAACAGCCGGCCGACGATGCCGCCCATCATCAGTAGCGGAATGAATACCGCGATCAGCGACAGGCTCATCGACAACACGGTAAAGCCGACCTCGCGCGCGCCGCGCAGCGCGGCGGCCTTTGGCTTCATGCCTGCCTCGATGTGGCGCGAGATGTTCTCCAGCACCACGATCGCGTCATCCACCACGAAGCCGGTGGCGATCGTCAGCGCCATCAGCGAAAGGTTGTTGAGCGAGAACCCCGCCAGGTACATCACCGAGAATGTGCCCACCAGCGACACCGGCACGGCCACGCTGGGGATCAGGGTGGCGCGCACGTTGCGCAGGAACAGGAACACCACCATGATGACCAGCGCCACCGAGATCATCAGCGTGCGCTCCACCTCGCGCAGCGATGCGCGGATGGTGGGCGTGCGATCCATCATCACATCCATCGCGATCGCGGCCGGAATCATCTTGCGCAGCTGCGGCAGCATCTCGTTGACGCGATCCACGGTCTCGATGATGTTGGCACCCGGCGAGCGATTGAGCACCAGCAGCACGGACGGCTTGCCGTTGGCGGAGCCCGCGTTGCGGATGTCCTGCACGGAGTCCACGACGTTGGCCACGTCCTGCAGCCGGATCGGCACCGCGAACGCATTCGGCCCCGAGGTGGCGTTGTTGCCGCCAGTGGCGCCCGTGCTGATCGTGGTGGTGCCGCTGCTGGTGGTGATGGTGGTCGTGGTGATGCCGTTGACGGTTTTCGTGCTCACGCCGCCACCCGCGGTGGCGTTGGCGGTGCTGGCGATCAATGCGCCTGCCGATGCTGACGAGAACGTGCCCGGCGTGGCGTAGCGGATGATCAGCGGCATGTAGTCCTTGGCCGCCATCGCCTGGTCGTTGGCGTAGACCTGCCAGTTGTTGACGTTGTTCTCCAGCACGCCCAGCGGACGGTTGGCGTTGGTCGCGCTGATCGTGTTGCGCACGTCCTCCAGCGCGATGCCGTACTTGTTCAGCGCCGTGGGGTTCAGCTCCACGCGCACGGCCGGCAGCGACGCGCCGCCGATCGTCACCTGGCCCACGCCCTCGATCTGGGAGAGCTTCTGCGCGAGGACCGTGGACGCCGCGTCATACAGCTGGCCGCGCGTCATGGTGGGCGAGGTCAGCCCGATGATCATGATCGGCGCGTCGGCCGGGTTGACCTTGCGGTACGTCGGGTTGTTCGGCAGGCTGGTGGGCAGCGTGGCGCGCGAGGCGTTGATGGCGGCCTGCACGTCGCGGGCCGCGCCGTCGATATTGCGCGACAGGTCGAACTGCAGCGTCACGCGCGTCGAACCCAGCGAGCTGCTCGAGGTGATCTCGTTGACACCGGCGATGGTGCCCAGCGCCCGTTCGAGCGGCGTGGCCACCGTGGCGGCCATCGTCTCCGGGCTGGCGCCCGGCAGCGAGGCCGATACCGAGATCGTGGGAAAGTCCACCTGCGGCAGGGGCGACACCGGCAGCAGCCGCAGCGCGGCCAGGCCCGCCAGCAGGATGCCGATGGTCAGCAGCGCGGTGGCGACCGGGCGATGGATGAAGGCGGCGGACAGGTTCATCAGGCGCCAGGCTCCTGCGGACGCGGCGTCGCCGGCGTACCGCCGGGGCCCGTGCTGCCGCCCTCGTTGCTGCCCTCGTCGCCACCCTCGTCCGGATCGCCGAAGCGGCGGCGGCGCCAGTCCTTCAGGCGGTACGCCACGCGGTCGAACGCCAGGTAGATCACCGGCGTGGTGAACAGCGTCAGCACCTGGCTGACCAGCAGGCCACCGACCATCGTCACGCCCAGCGGCCGGCGCAGCTCCGAACCGATGCCCGTGCCGAGCATCAGCGGCAGGGCAGCCAGCAGCGCGGCCATCGTCGTCATCATGATCGGGCGGAAGCGCAGCAGGCAGGCCTGGAAGATCGCCTCCCGCGGGGCCATGCCGCCTTCGCGCTCGGCCTCCAGCGCGAAGTCGATCATCATGATGGCGTTCTTCTTGACGATACCGATCAGCAGGATGATGCCGATGATCGCGATGATGCCGAGGTCCTGTCCGGACACCAGCAGCGCCAGCAGCGCGCCCACGCCCGCGGACGGCAGCGTGGAGAGGATCGTCACCGGGTGGATCGTGCTCTCGTAGAGCACGCCCAGCACGATATACATCGTGATCACGGCGGCCAGGATCAGCCACAGCGTATTGGACAGCGAGGCGCGGAACGCCAGCGCGGCGCCCTGGAACTCCGTGGCCATCGAGATCGGCAGGCCCAGTTCGTTCTCCACCTTCGTGATCTTGTCGACGGCGGCACCCAGCGATTCGCCCGGCGCCAGGTTGAACGAGATCGTCGCGGCGGGGAACTGGCCCTGATGGTTGATCACCAGCTGGCCGGTGCGCTCGCTGATGTGCGCGATCGAACCCAGCGGCACCTGGCCGCCCGAGGACGACGGCAGGCGCAACTCCGCCAGCGACTGCGGGCTGGTGCGGAACTGCGGCATGGTCTCCAGCACCACGCGGTACTGGCTTGCCTGCGTGAAGATCGTGGAAATGAGCCGCTGGCCGAATGCGCTGTAGAGTGCGCTGTCGATCACGGCCGTGGTGATGCCGAAGCGCGCGGCGGCGTCGCGATCGATCTCCACGAACGCGCGCAGGCCATTGTTCTGCTGGTCGCTGGCCACGTCGCGCAATTCGGGTGCCTGCCGCAGCCGTTCCACGAGCTTGGGCACCCATTCGGCCAGCACGGCCGGATCGGGGTCTTCCACGGTGAACTGGTACTGCGTGCGCGAGACGCGGTCTTCGATGGTCAGGTCCTGCACCGGCTGCATGTAGAGCGCGACGCCGCCGAGCTTTTGCACGGAATCCTGCAGGCGCTGCGTGATGACTTCCATCGAGTCACGCTCGTCCTTGGGCTTCAGGTTGATCAGCATGCGCCCGGCATTCAGCGTGGTATTGGTGCCATCCACGCCGATGAACGACGACACGCTGGCCACGGCCGGGTCTTCGAGGATCACCTTCTGCACGGCCTCCTGCTTGCGGCCCATGGCGGAGAACGAGGTGGTCTGGGCAGCCTCGGTGATCGCCTGGATCACGCCGGTGTCCTGCACCGGGAAGAAGCCCTTGGGCACCAGCAGGTAGAGCACGCCAGTCAGCACCAGCGTGGCCACGGCCACGACGAGCGTGGCGGGCTGGCGATCGAGCACCCATTCCAGCGCGCGGCCGTAGCGGCGGATCACGCTGTCGAAGAAGCGGCCCGTGGCGAGATGGAAGCGCGACAGCTTTTCTTCCGGCACGTGGTGCAGCAGGCGCGCGCACATCATCGGCGTCAGCGTCAGGGAGACCACGGCCGAGATCAGGATCGACACCGCCAGCGTGATGGCGAACTCGCGGAACAGCCGGCCGACCACGTCGCCCATGAACAGCAGCGGAATCAGCACGGCCACCAGCGAGAACGTCAGCGAGATGATGGTGAAGCCGATCTGCTTGGAGCCCTTGAGCGCCGCTTCCATCGGGGAGTCACCTTCCTCGATGTAGCGCATGATGTTCTCGATCATCACGATGGCGTCGTCGACCACGAAGCCCGTGGCGATAGTCAGCGCCATCAGCGTGAGGTTGTTGATCGAGAACCCGGCCATGTACATCACGCCGAAGGTGCCGACCAGCGACAGCGGCACGGCCACGCCCGGGATGATCGTGGCCGGCACGTTGCGCAGGAAGACGAAGATCACCATCACCACGAGGGCTACGGCCAGCAGCAGCTCGAACTCGACGTCCTCCACGGAAGCGCGGATGGTGGTGGTCCGGTCAGTCAGCTGCTGCACATGCACGGACGCCGGCAGCGACAGCTGAAGCTGTGGCAGCAGCGTCTTGATGCGGTTCACCACCTCGATCACGTTGGCGCCCGGCTGGCGCTGGATGTTCAGCACGATGGCCGGCTTGGCGTTGGCCCACGCCGCCAGACGGCTGTTCTCGGGGCCATCGACGATATCGGCCACGTCGGTGATGCGGATCGGCGCGCCGTTCTGGTAGCCGATGATGATCTGGCGATACTCGTCGGCGGACTTGAGCTGGTCGTTGGCGTCGATCGTGGAAGCGCGCGCGGGGCCGTCGAAGCTGCCCTTGGCGCCGTTCACGTTGGCGCTGCCGATGGCGGTGCGCAGGTCGTCGATCGACATGCCGAGCGAGGCCAGCGCGGTCGGGTTGGCCTGGATGCGCACGGCGGGCCGCTGGCCGCCGCTGATCGTGACCAGGCCCACGCCCTGGATCTGCGAGATCTTGGCCGCCACGCGCGTATCGACCATGTCCTGCAGCTTGGGCAGCGGCAGGGTGTCGGAGGTCATCGCCAGCGTCATGATCGGCGCGTCGGCCGGGTTGACCTTGCTGTAGACGGGCGGCATCGGCAAGTCGGCCGGCAGCAGGTTGCCGCCGGCGTTGATGGCGGCCTGGACTTCCTGCTCGGCCACGTCGAGCGAGAGCGTCAGTTCGAACTGCAGCGTGATGACCGACGCGCCGCCCGAGGACGACGACGACATCTGCTTGAGGCCCGGCATCTGGCCGAACTGGCGCTCGAGCGGCGCGGTGACCGACGACGTCATCACGTCCGGGCTGGCGCCCGGATACAGCGTGGTGACCTGGATGGTCGGGTAGTCCACCTCCGGCAGCGCGGACAGCGGCAGCAGGCGGAACGCGACCAGCCCGGACAGCAGGATGGCCACCATCAGCAACGCCGTGGCGACTGGCCGCTCGATGAAAATGCGTGAGGGATTCATGCCGCTTCTCGACTCCTCGCTGCGCGCTTACTGCTGCGGACGCTGGCCGACGCCCGCGCCGGGGTTGGCCGCGGGGCTGGCCGGCGTGGTCGCCGCAGGATTCTGGCTGGCATCCGCGTCGCGGTGGCGGCGACGCTCGCCTCCCTGGGCTGCGCCGGACTCGCTGGCGGCGCCGTGTGCGCCACTGGCCCCGCCACCACCGTCGCGGCGACGTCCGCGGCCACGCGGCGCCGATGCCGGCGTCAGCTGCGCCGCACGGGCGGCCGGGTCCACGGCCTCCACGGTCATGCCTTCCTTGAGCCGGTCCGCGCCATCCACCACGACGCGATCGCCCGGCTCCAGGCCCTTCATCACGGCGGTGTGGCTGCCGTCGCCCGGGCCCAGCGTGACGACCTGCACCTTGACCTTGCTGTCATCGGTCACCACGTAGACGAAGGTGCCCTGCTGGCCGCGCTGGATGGCTGCCACGGGAATCACGGTGGCGTCTTCCAGTGTATCGACGCGCGTGCGCACATTCACGAACTGGTTGGGGAACAGCATGCCGTCCGCGTTCGGGAAGATCGCCTTGAGCTTGACGGTGCCGGTGGTGGTGTCGATCTGGTTGTCGGTGGTCAGCAGCGCGCCTTCGCCAAGCTGGTTGCGCGCCTGGCGATCCCAGGCCTGCACGGGCAGCTTCTCTCCGGCGTTGAGTTTCTTCAGGACGGCGGGGAGATTGTCTTCGGGGATCGTGTAGAGCACGGCGATGGGCTGGATCTGGGTGATCAGCGCGATGCCGTTGGTGTCGCTGGTGCTGACGATGTTGCCCGGGTCCACCTGGCGCAGGCCGATGCGGCCGGAGTTCGGCGCCACGATGCGCGTGTAGCCCAGCTGCAGGCGGGCGTTATCCACGTTGCCCTGATCGGTCTTCACCACGCCTTCATACTGACGCACCAGTGCGTCCTGGGTATCCACCTGCTGGCTGGAGATCGAGTCCTGCTGCAGCAGTGTCTTGTATCGCTTCTGGTCCAGGCGCGCGTTCTGCAGCAACGCCTGGTCGCGCGCCAGCTGGCCCACGGCCTGATCCAGCGCGGCCTGAAACGGGCGCGGGTCGATCTCCGCCAGCACGTCGCCGGCCTTGACCATCTGGCCTTCCTTGAACAGGACCTTCAGCAGCGGGCCGGACACCTGGGCGCGCACGGTGACGTTGGTCACGGGCGTCACGTTGCCCAGTCCGTTGAGCACCACGTCCATATTGCGGCGGGCCACGGTGTTGACGACGACTGGCGAGCGCGGCTGCGCACCCGGGCCTCCGGGGCCCCCGGCTCCATTCCGCCGGCCCGCGCCCATCGCGCCGCTGGCGCCGCCAGCCGCCGTGGCTGCCGCCGGGTCCTGCGCGGCCTTGCGGTGGCTGTGCCAGTACCAGCCGGCACCGGCCAGGACGACGATGACGGCGGCAGCAATCCAGGTGCGGCGGCGCCGGGCGGGACCCTGGGGCGGGGCGGGCGGAGTGGGCGGAATAGATTGACCTTGTTCGGGGTTGGACATGACCGGGATCCTGGGGACGGCACGACGAAAAAAGACGTGCCAACGGTGTTCGCACGGAGTCTGGACGGCGAAGTTGCAGCAGTATGCCGCATCGCGCCGGACGGGCGTCCCGCCGTCCGGGGGGATGGCGTCGGTCCGGGAATCCGGGTGTGCGGGGTAAGCTGCCGCGCCATGGCCTGAAGGATAATGTGCCGCCGTCACCCCACGTATTTCGTGGCTTCCCGGTTTTATTACAGCGGATTACGATGGGCCCGGGTGTAACCTCCGGAAACAAAACGGCCGACCCGAATTGCCATGTCGCGCGCCCGGCCTGACTATCATGTGCCTATGCGAACGAACCAGCCTACCCAGATCCTCGTCGTCGACGACGATCCCGAATTGCGCGACCTGCTGCGCGAATACCTGACCAGCCAGGGCTTTGCCGTATCGGTGCTGCACGATGGCGACGGGCTGCAGGCGCGCCTGGAGCGCGAGCGCCCGGCGCTGATCGTGCTGGACCTGATGATGCCCAAGGTCGATGGGCTGACGGCGCTGCGCAACCTGCGCGCCAAGAACGACGATATCCCGGTGATCCTGCTCACCGCGCGCAGCGACGAGATCGACCGCATCGTCGGCCTGGAGATCGGCGCCGACGACTACCTGGGCAAGCCGTTCTCGCCGCGCGAGCTGCTGGCGCGCATCAATGCGGTGCTGCGCCGCAAGCTGGCCCGCCCCGCTGCCGCGCCCGAGGACCGCGAGTCGATCGCCTTCGGGCCGTTCCGCGTGAATTTCCGCCAGCGCTCGCTGATCCGCAGCGGCCAGACGGTGTCGATCAGCGACACGGAGTTTGCGCTGCTGAAGCTGCTGCTGATGCATCCGCTGGAGGTGCTTTCCCGTGAACGCATCGTCGAACTGATGTACGGCAGCGCCAGCGGCATCAGCGACCGCGGCATCGACGTGCAGATCTGGCGCCTGCGCCGCCTGCTGGACGAAGACGCGCAGCGTCCCCGTTATATCCAGACCGTACGCGGGCGTGGCTACACGTTTGTGCCGGACGAAGCCGAGGACAGCATTCCCCAATGAAGCTGAGGATCGATACCCTGTTCGGCCGCATGGCGCTGCTGATTGCGGCCGTGCTGGTGATCAGCCATTTTTCCTGGCTGGCGATCCTGCGCATGGACCGCCGCCAGCAGCAGGTCGACTATTCGGTCGAGCAGATGATTTTCCAGTTGCAGAGCATCGAGCGCGCGCTGGATGCCAGGCCGCCGGCGGCGCTGCCGAGCCTGGTGGAGGTGGCGGACAATGCCGCGGCGGAAGAACATGCCGCGGTGCCGCAGGGTGGCCGGCCGCGCCGCCTGGTGGAGCAGTTCATCGGCCGCCTGCCGCCGGGGACGCAGATCCGGCTGGAAGACGAGGCCACGCCGCGCTTGTGGATCAAGTTGCCGACGCGAAACAAGTGGATCGCCATGCCGATCCTGTGGGTCCACAATCCGCCGCCGGATAACCGGCTGGTGCCGGGCGTGGTGCTGGTGGTCGGGGTGGCGATCCTGTTCGCGCTGCTGGTGGCGTGGCAGATCCAGCGCCCGGTGCGTGACATGGCCGAGGCGGCCGAGCAGCTCTCGCGCCAGCACATCGTGAAGCCGTTGCGCGAGCGGGGTCCGCATGAGCTGCGGCAGCTGATCGTGCGATTCAACCGCATGGTGGGGGATCTGGCGCGCATCGACCAGGAGCGCAACACGATGCTGGCCGGCATCGCCCATGACCTGAAGACACCGCTGGCGCGGCTGCGGCTGCGCGCCGAGATGCTGGCCGACCCGAAGGCCGCGGCCGGGGTGACGCGCGACGTCGAATCGATGTCCGCCATCGTCGAGCAGTTCCTGAGCTTTGCGCAGAGCAGCGAGCCGACGGCCCGTCCGGTGCCTGTTGACAAGCGCATCGGGGAACTGGCGGCGTCGCTGCTGGAGCAGGACCGCACCGTGGTGCTGGAACTGGCGGCGGGTGACGGCTTCCGCATGATCGCCACGCAACTCGACCGCATCGTCGGCAACCTGGTCGACAACGCCTATGCCTACGGCGCGCCGCCCGTGTATGTGGCCACCGGGCGCACGCAGGAAGGCTGGCGGCTGACGGTGGAGGATCAGGGCCCGGGGATTCCGGAAGAAGCGATGGACCGCGTGACGCTGCCGTTCGTGCGGCTGGATCCGGCCCGTGGCGGCAATGCCCACTCGGGGCTGGGGCTGGCGATCGTGGACAGGCTGGTGCGCCAGGCCGGCGGGCGGCTGGCGCTGCTCAACCGGCCCGAGGGCGGGCTGCGCGTGGAGATGGTCTTTCCGTTCGCCGCGATGGCCCAGGCAGCCTGAGAGGTTATTCCTGGTCTCTCCGCGAGTCGGAGAGACATGCCCGGCTTAGCCGGGCTTTTTCTTGTCGCCGATGCGGCTTTCCTTGCCGGCCAGCAGCTTGGCGATATTCGCGCGGTGTCGCACGATCAGCAGCACGCTGATCACGAAGATGGCGCCCGTCACGATATCCACGCCGAACATCAGCACGTAGAAGAACGGGGCGAAGATCGCCGCCACCAGCGCGGCCAGCGACGAGTAGCGGAAGAAGAACGCGATGATCAGCCAGGTGGCCAGCGTGCCGGCGCCCAGGATCGGGTCGATCGCCAGCAGGATACCGGCCGCCGTGGCCACGCCCTTGCCGCCGGCAAAGCGATGGAACACGGGGAACAGGTGACCCAGGAACACGGCGACCGCGACCAGCGCGATGCCGGAATCCTCCAGGCCATACGCCGGGCCGAAGTGCCTGGCCAGCCAGACCGCCAGCCAGCCCTTCAGGCCGTCGCCGATCAGCGTCAGGATGGCCGCCTTCTTGTTGCCCGTGCGCAGCACATTGGTGGCGCCGGGGTTGCCGGAGCCATAGCTGTGCGGGTCCGGCAACCCCATGAGCTTGCTGACCACGACGGCGAAGGACACCGACCCGATCAGGTAGGCGATGACGGCGAATAGCAGGTTGATCATTGCGGGAAATCTGGCAGATTTTCAGTTTGGCGCGATTGTAGCGCGCCGGCGAGGTCGCCAACTCCGTGACTTCCCCAATATCGCGCGGCGTGGCGCCCGAATCCCTGTCCGGCGGCGTCCGGGCGGGCGTTTTGCCGGCAACCGCCGGGCAGGCGGCCGGCAGCTTGTTTAATATGCACGCATATCGCGCGGCAGTGCGCGCATGCGGATGACACGATGAAACCCGAAAGCGGCCCCGAGACCCCAGCGACGAAATTCCTGCGTCAGCACGGGGTCAACTACTCCAGCCATTTCTACGACTACGAGGAGCACGGCGGCACCAAGGTTTCCTCGCGGGAACTGAACGTCGACGAGCACGCCGTCGTCAAGACGCTGGTCATGCAGGATGAGTCGGCCAAGCCGCTCATCGTGCTGATGCACGGTGACCGCAAGGTATCGACGAAGGAGCTTGCGCGGCAGGCCGGCTGCAAGAAGGTGGAGTCGTGCAAGCCCGAGGTGGCCAACCGGCATTCCGGCTTCCTGGTGGGCGGCACGAGCCCGTTCGGCACCAAAAAGAAGATGCCGGTCTACGTCGAGAAATCGATCCTTGATCTGCCGCTCATTTACATCAATGGTGGCCGCCGTGGCTATCTCGTTGGCTTGTCGCCGACCGAGCTGACACGGCTGCTCGACCCCAGGGTTGTCGAGGTCGCCATCGACTGATCCGGCGTCCGGCAAGGCGCTGCCGGACACCGGATGACGGCCGCGGCCGGACTCGCGTCGGCCCTATGCCGCGGATTTCCCGGCCTGCGCCAGCATGGCGGCGATATCCCGGTCCTTCTCTTCCCACAGCGCACCCAGCCAGCGGTGGAACTCGGCGCGGAAGGCCGAATCCTTGGCGTAGTCGCCAACACACAGTTCAGGCGGAATCGGCAATTCCCGGACCCGCACCATGACGCGCCCGCTGCGGCCGCAGGCCAGCTGCCAGAAAGTGGGCGTGCCATCGGGATAGGCGATGCTGATATCCAGCATCGAGCGGAACTGGTGCCCCATCGCATTCAACGCCAGGGCCAGTGCCCCGGCCTTCGGCTTGAGCAGGTGCTGGTAGGGCGAGCTCTGCGCGCGGTGCTTGGCGGGCGTAAAGCGCGTGCCTTCCGAGAAGTTCATGACACTGGTGGGCACCAGCGCGAACTTGGCGCAGGCGCGTCGCGTCGTCTCGCGGTCCTGCTCGCGAAGCTCGGGCCGCTTGCGCAGCGCGGCCTTCGAGTGCCGGCGCATGAAGGGAAAGTCCAGCGCCCACCACGCCAGCCCGATCACGGGCACGTAGATCAGCTGCTGCTTGAGGAAGAACTTCAGCAGCGGAATGCGGCGATTGAGCACGCGCTGCAGCACGAAGATATCGACCCAGGAACGGTGGTTGGCGTTGACCAGATACCAGCCCGCGTAGCGCAGCGCGTCCGCGCCCTCCACCTGCCAGGGCTCGGACTGCAGCAGGCCGATCCATGCGCTGTTGCAGGAAATCCAGGCGGTGGCGATCCGGTTGAGCAGGGGGTCGATGCGTTGCCGTATCGCGGGCACTGGCAGTAGCAGTTTCAGCACGGACAGCGCGAATAGCGGCAGGCACCAGAACACGGTGTTGAGAGCGAGCAGCAGGACGCTGAGCACGCCAAGAAGAAAGTGGAGCAGGTTGCGCGTCATTGTCGCGGGAAGAGATCCAGAGGGGTATCAGGAAGGGTTACGTTACAGAAGGGAACCGAATGCAACCGTGCATTCTGTCCCCAATGAGGGTTCGAAATAGTAGCCGGCGCTGCAAATTCTGGTGTTCGTGACCGAGATCAAGGCCACGGCGCCACATCGATGTTGCTTGCGCTTTCGGCGTCACCACAGCCAAGGTAACGCCATCGCCCGCCACGCCACGGCTGCCGTCCGGGCAGGCATATTGCCACGCAACGCATCATCCGCGCGGATGGTGGTGCTGATGCAACTCGCGCAGCCGCTCGCGCGCCACATGCGTGTAGATCTGCGTGGTGGAGATATCGGCATGGCCCAGCAGAAGCTGCACCACGCGCAGGTCCGCGCCGTGGTTGAGCAGGTGCGTGGCAAACGCGTGCCGCAGCGTGTGCGGCGACAACGGCGCGTGAATGCCGCCCTCGCGCGCGTGCTTCTTGATCAGGTGCCAGAATGCCTGCCGCGTCATGCCTTCGCCCCGTTGCGTGACGAACAACGCATCGCAGGCGCGGCCCGACAGCAGCGCGGGACGCGATTCGGCCAGGTAGCGGCGCAGCCAGTCGCCGGCCTGTGCGCCAAACGGCACCAGCCGTTCCTTGTTGCCCTTGCCACCCACCACGCGCGCCACACCCTCGTTCAGACCCACTTCCACGGTCTTCATGTTGGTGAGTTCGGAAACGCGCAGGCCACTTGCGTACATCAGCTCGAGCATCGTGCGGTCGCGGATGCCGAGAGGGGTGCCGGCGTCGGGCGCGTCGAGCAATGCTTCGACCTGTGCTTCCGACAGCGTCTTGGGAAAGCGCGGCGGCTGCTTGGCGGGACGCAGCAGGAGGCAGGGATCGGCCTGGATCATGTGCTCGCGCAGCGCCCACTGATAGAAGCGCCGAAATACCGTGAGCCGGCGATTGGCCGACGACGCGCGCGTTTCCAGGTGACGCGCGGCGAAGTACGCGGAGAGCACGGTGTCGTCCACGCCGAGCAGCTTGCCGTGGCCGGTTTCATGCAGCCATCGCGCCAGCAGTGACAGATCCCGGCGATAGGCGTCGATGGTATTGCGCGAGAGCCCGTCCTCGAGCCACAGCGCATCGCAGAAACGGTCCACCAGCGAAAGGTCGGCGGCCAGCGCGGCGGCGTCGACGGTGATCGTGGCCTCGCTCATAGCAGCATCGCGCCTTCGTGGCGCAGCAGCCAGCGTTTGACGCCCAGGTGGAAGCCTTCCTCGCCATGATGGGCAAAGCCGCCGAGGCCGTTTGCGGAAACCACGCGATGGCAGGGGATGACCACGGGGAACCAGTTCTGGCCGCACGCCTGGCCGACTGCTCGCGGCATGCTGCGCAGCGTTCTGGCGATGGTGCCGTAGGTGGTCAGGCCGCCGCGCGGCACGGCGCTGATCGCGTCCCAGACCCTGCGCTGGAAGTCCGTGCCGCGAGGGGCCAGCGGCAGGTCGAATACCGTGTCGGGATCGGCGTAGTAGGCGTCCAGCTGCTCGGCGACGAGACGCAGGAGCGGCGTGGTCGGCGCAACCAGCGCGAAGCTGTCCGGCAGGTAGACGATCTCATGGACTTGCGCGCCCACGGTACGTACGCCGACCTTGCCAAAGGGCGCGGGCAGGACGGCATCGAAAGGCTGTGGCATGGCGGGCGGCGGTGGGGCAGAGGGGATAGTCCCTGATTTTATGCCGATTCCGTCGGCCGTACGCCAAAAGTAAAAGGACCTCCTGGGAGGTCCTTCTGCCATGCGTCGCTTTCCCGATGCCACCGCGCGTCAGGTTCGCATCGAGCGATGCCGGCCTGACGCGCGCCTGCTCGCTTATTGCTCCAGCTTGATGTTCTGCACCTTCACCAGATTTTTCATCTTGTCGAATTCCTTCTTGATCTCGGCGGCGTGCTGGGCCGGGGTATTGCCCGACGGCTCGGCGCCCGCCGTGCGCAGGCGCTGGACGAAGTCCTTGTCCTGCAGCGCCTTCACGGCGGCGGCGTTCAGCTTGTTGATCACGTCGTCAGGCGTGCCGGCGGGCGCCACCAGGCCATACCAGGCCGGATCGTTCGGCTCCTTCAGGCCCACTTCGGCAAACGTCGGCACGTCAGGCAAGCCCTCCACGCGCTTGTTCCATGCCACTACCAGCGGACGCAGCTTGCCGGCCTTGATGTACGGAATCGACGACGGCAGGTTGTCCACCATGATCGGCACCTGGCCGGCCAGCACGTCGTTCAGGGCCGGACCCGCGCCGCGGTAGGGGATGTGGACCATGAAGGTCTTGGTCGAGACCTTGAACTGCTCGCCCAGCATGTGGCCGAAGCCGCAGGTGCCCGACGACGCGTACGAGTACTTGCCCGGGTTGGCCTTCAGCACGGCCAGGAATTCCTTGTAGTCCTTGGCCGGGAAATTCGGGTTCACGGCGATCACGTTGGCCACGTTGGCCACGTTGGTGATCGGCCTGAAGTCCTTGATCGGGTCATACGACAGCTTGGGGTTGCAGGCCGGGTTCACGGCCATCGTCGACACGGTGGAGATGCCGATCGTGTAGCCATCGGGCGGTGCCTTGGCGATGGCGTCCGCCCCGATCGAACCGCCCCCGCCGGCACGGTTTTCGACCACCACGGCCTGACCGAGGATGCGGCTCATCTGGTCGGCAACGCCGCGGCCCACGATGTCGGTGGTGCCGCCCGGCGCGAACGGGATGATCAGGCGGATCGGCTTGGTCGGAAAGGTGCTCTGCGCATGCGCCACGGAGGCAACGGCGGCGGTGGCCGCGAGGGCCAGGGTCAGTGCGGTTTTGCCAGCTTGCATGGAAGGAAATCTCCCGTCGGTAAAGCCGGGCGGATCGCGCCCGGGGAGGTCATAAAACGCCGGTATGCCGCGCGCAGTTCGCTGCGGCAAATCGGCGGGCATTTTGGCGGGCATGTTGTCGGCAAATCGGCGGCCCGCGTCGCGATCAGCCGCCCAGCAGGCCGCGCTTGAGCGCGCGGTCCACCGGATGTTCGCCCAGGAAGATGCGCAGCACGGCCTGGTAGAAGTCTTCGCCCGGAATCGGCCGGCCGCGCGGGATGCCGTTCATGGCCACCACCGTGCCGCCGTCAGGCGTGAAGTCGAAATTGATGATGTCGCCCCTGCGCGCCGTGCCTACCTCGTTCATGGCGCTCTCCAGTTGCGTCACGCGGTCCCCCAGCATCCTCATCTGGAGTTCGGAGTGGTTCTCGCGCAGGCCCTCGTTGAGCGCCTTCACGAAGGTATCGGATTCCACCTCGCGCAGCAGACGGATCTGCAGCCGCTTGGGGCCGCGCGTGCCGAGCGCCACCGTTGCGTTGCGCGCGCGTTCGGGCAGGTAGAGCGCGGCCACGTAGCCCTTGATCACGAACACCGAGCGCAGGCCGGTACCGTTGAGCTGCAGTGCCTTGCCGCCCAGGCGCGCGGCGTCGTCGAAGCGCACGCCCTCGATTTCCATGGCCGACACCTGCGGCGCCAGCACGGCCAGTGCCACCGTCGCGCAGATCGCGGCGACAAGCTTTCGGGGAAGGGCGGATCGGCGGATTGCGTACTTCATGGTGCGACGGGGCTGCGTGGTACGACGAGGCTGCGTAAAAACGGCAGGCAAGATTTGGCATGCCATGTTGCCGGATTTCTGAAACAATACCCATCCGTATCTGCCCTAGTCTGCACATTTGCATGGACAGGCCAGGGTGCCTCCGCCGTCATCGGACGCGCCACTTCCCCCTCTCCCCGGGCGTCGCACCCGTCACGACAACGCTCAAGAGCACGGTCGCGACAACCGTTAGAACAAAATAGAGACAAATGTCCTCCGCCTTGTTGCTGGTGCCGGATTTCAGCCTGATCCTGATCGGCTGGCTACTCGTCCGCTACACGCCGTTCGACCGTGCGTTCTGGTCCGGTGTGGAACGTCTGGTCTATTTCGTCCTGTTTCCCGCGCTGCTGTTGCAGTCCACCAACAGCGCAACCTTCGATTTCTCTTCCACGTCGGCCATGCTCGGCCTGGCCCTGGCGACGACCGCGTTCGGCATGATCGGCGGCTATCTCGTCAAATGGGTCCTGCAGCCGGCGCCGCTGGATTTCGCCTCGGGCCTGCAGACTGCGTTCCGCTTCAATTCCTATATCGCGCTGGCGCTGGCATCGCGGCTCGGTGGCAGCGAGGGTTTGGCGATGATGGCGCTGGTGGTCGGCGTGACCGTGCCGTTGTGCAATGTGGTGGCCGTCTGGGCGCTGGCGAAGCACGGTGAATCCCGGTTGCTGCGCGAGCTGGCGCGGAATCCGCTGATCCTGGCCACGGCTGGCGGGCTGATCACGAACCTGCTTGGCCTGCATCCGCCCGAAGTGGTGGCGATGACCCTCAGCCGGCTTGGGTCGGCCTCCACGGCCCTGGGCCTGATGACGGTCGGGGCGGGGCTGCAGATGAGCGGCGCCACGGGCACCGTCGGCCCGGTTGCGTGGTGGAGCGGGGTCAAGCTGCTGGCGATGCCGTGTTTTGCGTGGCTCGTCGGACGGCACTTGCCGCTGACCGCGCTGCAGTACCAGATCGTGGTGGTTTACGCATCGCTGCCGACGGCATCGAGCGCCTATATCCTGGCCGTGCGCATGGGCGGCAATGGGCCGATGGTTGCTGCCACGATCTCGTTGATGACCGTGACGGCCATCGTCACCACGCCGTTCTGGCTGGCGCTGGTCAGCTAGCCGCGGCGTCCTGGGCCAGCGCCCAGTCGATGTGCTCGCGCACGAGCGGCGTGGCGTCGTCCCGCCGGGCCAACAGGGCGCTGCGGATGCGATCCGCCAGCGCGGCATCGGTCGCCGAGGCCGTGCGCAGGCTGTTGCCCAGCCCGATTGCCAGGTTTCGCAGCCAGCGCTCATGGCCGATCCGACGGATCGGGCTGCCCTCTAGCCGCTGATTGAAGGCTTCCTCGGTCCACAGGAACAGCTCGACCATGTCCGGCGCGTCAAAGCCATTGCGAACGTCGAAGTCTGGCAGCGCGGCGCGATGCGCGAACTTGTTCCACGGGCAGGCCAGCTGGCAGTCGTCGCAGCCATAGACGCGGTTGCCCATCGGTGCGCGAAATTCCACGGGGATCGGGCCCTTGTGCTCGATCGTCAGGTAAGAAATACAACGGCGGGCGTCCAGCCGGTAGGGGGCCAGGATGGCGCCGGTCGGGCAAATGTCGATGCAGCGGCGGCACGAGCCGCAATGGGGATCTTCGGCCGGGTCGGCGGGTAGAGGAATGTCGACCAGGATTTCGCCCAGGAAGAACATCGATCCGCCTTCGCGGTCCAGCAGCAGGGTGTGCTTGCCGCGCCAGCCCAGCCCGCCCTGGCTGGCCAGTGCCACCTCCATGACCGGTGCGGAGTCGGTGAAGACGCGGTAGCCGAACGCGCCGATCGCGGTCTCGATGCGCCCCGCGAGCTGCTGCAGCCGGTTGCGCAGGACCTTGTGATAGTCGCGGCCACGCGCGTAAAGCGAGATGACGGCGGTGGCGGGGTCCTCGAGCCGCGCGAGTTCATGGCGGCGCCAGTCGTCGGGGCCCTGGGCCGGCAGGTACGGCATGCGGGCGACGATCGCGCGCACGGTGCCGGGCACGAGTTCCGCCGGACGGGCGCGCCGCGTGCCGTGGTTGGCCATATAATCCATGTCGCCGTGGTAACCCGCCTGCAACCACGCCAACAGGCCCGCTTCCGCGTGGCTCAGGTCCACATCGGCGATGCGGATTGCATCGAAACCGAGTTCGGCGCCCCAGTCACGAATGGATTGCACCAGCAACGCCAGGTCATCCGCAGCCGGCGAACCGCCGGAAATGCCGGAGGTGCCGGATGCGGTGGCCAGTGGCGCTGGTGGCAAGTCTTTCGAGGGGAGGGAGGCGGGTACTGCGCGGTCGATCATCCCTGAATTGTACGCAATGCCCCTGCTTGAAGAACGCATCCTGTTGCTGCCGGACGAAGCCGCCACCGACCGGTTCGGTGCCGCGCTGGCGGGCGCGGTGCGCGTCATGTCGCCGCGCACGGTGCACGTACAGCTGTCCGGCGACCTGGGCGCCGGCAAGACCACGCTGTCTCGCGCCGTGCTGCGCGCGCTGGGGCACGCCGGCAAGGTCCGCAGCCCCACCTACACGCTGTGCGAGCCGTACGAGGTGTCTCGCGCCGATGGCTCGCCGCTGACCGTCTACCACTTCGACCTGTACCGTTTTGCCGATCCCGAGGAATGGATCGACGCGGGGTTTCGCGACTGTTTTGCCGAGCCCGCGTTCAATCTTGTCGAATGGCCGGAAAAGGCCGGCCGCCTGCTCGGGGAACCGGATCTCCACGTGTTGCTCCAATCGGACAATCGTGCGCCGGATGCCGCCGGGCACGTCGACATCGACGGCGCCGATCGCCGCATGGCCATGTTGCGCGCCTATACTCCCACTGGACTTACCCTGCTGACCGCATGCTGATCAAGCGACTTGCCACCGACCGACCCGATGGACCCGACGGACTGCTGCAGGCCCGGCGCAAGTGGATGGCGCAGGCCCTGAAGCTGGGTGCCGGTACGGTAGTGCTGACCCTTGCGGGGCCACAAATCGCGGCAGGCGCCGGCATCGTCGCGGTGCGGGTCTGGCCGGCCGAGGACTACACGCGCGTCACGATCGAATCCGACTCACCGCTTGCCGCCGCGCACCAGATGATCCGCAATCCGGACCGCCTGGTGGTGGATATCGACGGGCTGGACCTGTCGCCCACACTGCGCGAGCTGGTTGCCAAGATCACTCCCAACGACCCCTATATCCAGACGGTGCGCGTGGGCCAGAACCGGCCGCGCGTGGTGCGGATGGTGTTCGACCTGAAGGAAGACGTCTCGCCGCAGGTGTTCACGCTGGCGCCGATCGGCGACTACCGCAACCGTCTCGTGTTTGACCTGTATCCGGTCAATCCGCCTGATCCGCTCTGGAAGCTGGTGCGCGATACCGAGGAAAAGCAGCGTCGCTTCGCGTCGAATCCTCCCCCATCGGGCAGCGAAGGCGTGTCCGGTGCCCCGGCCGGTGCCGAGGAAGATGCCATTGGCGCGCTGGTGCGCAAGTTCGAGGACAAGGATCAGTTGCCGCCGGCAACCACCGCGCCGCCGCCCGCCGTGGCAACCGTGAAGCCGAAGCCGGTGCCCACGCCGGCGGCGCCATCGGCGCCACCCGTGCCGCCGCCGATGGCGCAGACCAACGTGCCGCCGCCGAGCCAGTTCAAGATGCGTCGCCTGTTGACGGTGGCCATCGACCCCGGCCACGGCGGCGAGGACCCGGGCGCCATTGGTGCCGCGGGATCGCGCGAGAAGGACGTGGTGTTGCAGATCGCGCATCGGCTGCGCGCCAAGATCGATGCCCAGCCCAATATGCGCGCGATGATGACGCGTGACTCGGACTTCTTCGTGCCGCTGAACGTGCGCGTGCAGAAGGCGCGACGCGTGCAGGCTGACCTGTTCGTGTCGATCCACGCGGATGCGTTCCTGTCGCCGGAAGCGCGCGGCGCATCGGTGTTTGCGCTGTCGGAGCGGGGGGCGTCGAGTTCGGCCGCACGCTGGCTGGCCAACAAGGAAAACAATGCCGACCTGATCGGCGGCACCAACATGGGCAACAAGGATGCCCAGGTGGCGCGCGTGCTGCTGGATTTGTCCACCACGGCGCAGATCAACGACAGCATGCAGGTGGGAAGGGCCGTGCTGTCCGAAATCGGCGGCATCAACAAGCTGCACAAGGGTGCGGTGGAGCAGGCCGGGTTTGCGGTGCTGAAGGCGCCGGACATTCCGTCGATCCTGATCGAGACCGCGTTCATCAGCAATCCCGAGGAAGAGCGCAAGCTCAACGACGACGCTCATCAGGAACAACTGGCCAATGCCATCCTGCGCGGCATCCGGTCGTACTTTGCGCGCAACCCGCCGCTATCGAAGAATCCGTCGGTGTGACGGCACTACAGTGTGGTGATGGCCTGCGTGGCAGGCACAAACAAAAAGCGGCGCCGAGGCGCCGCTTTTTGCTCGAGCGGGAAACGTCGTCAGGCGCGCACGGCGGTGTGGTCCTCCACGGCGTCGTCGCGGCTGGCATAGCGTGCGGCAATCACCGAGCAGACGATCAGCTGCAGCTGGTGATACACCATCAGCGGCAGCACCAGCAGGCCCAGCGCCGGGTGGCCGGCAAACAGGATCTTGGCCATCGGGATGCCGTTGGCCAGGCTCTTCTTGGAGCCGCAGAACACGGCGGTGATCTCGTCTTCCACGGAGAAGCCCAGGCGGCGCGCGGTGAAGGTGGTGGTGCCCAGCACAACGAACAGCAGCACGGCGGCCATGCCCATCACGGCGCCGATGGTCTGCCAGTGATACTGGTGCCACAGGCCGGCGGCGGTGGCATCGCAGAACGACGAGTAGACGATCAGCACGATCACGCCGCGGTCGATCTTGTTGGTGATCTGTTTCTTCTTGGCGAGCCAGCTGCCGATCAGCGGGCGCGCGATCTGGCCGAGTGCAAACGGCAGCAGCAGTTGCAGCGCCACGCCCATCAGCGCGCGGCCCAGCGGCATCGAGGCGCCGCTGGCGCTGATGACCAGGCCCATCAGCAACGGCGTGGCGGCCATGCCGATCAGGCCGGAGATGGTGGCGTTGAAGATGGCGCCGGGCACGTTGCCACGCGCCATCGACGTCATGGCAACGGAGGACGATACCGTCGAAGGCAGTGCGCAGAGATAGAACACGCCGAGCAGCAGGTCGGCCGGCAGCGTGTTGCGCAGCGAGAGCATCAGCAGCACGCCGACAATCGGAAACACGACGTACGTAAATGCCTGCACGAATACGTGCAGCCGCCAGTGGCGCGCGCCGGACACGAGTTTCTCGCGCGACAGCGCGGCGCCGTGCAGGAAGAAGACCAGCGCCACACCGATGTTGGTCACGATGCCAAGGTGTAGCGGACCGTTGCCGGTACCGAGTTCCGGCGCGACCAGCGCCACGCCGATGGCGGTCAACATGATCAGGACGAATCCGTCGATCAGGTCATAGATTTTCTTGAAGGGAGCGAGAATGGCAGACATTGGGGATATTGCTTAAGGGTTTCCGCTTGGTATTGGACGCCAATGGTGTCTAGAATGCAAATTCATTTATCTCATTCATTCATCTGATCGTTGCATGAATTACACATTGCGGCAGTTGCGGGTCTTCCTGGCAGTAGCGGCGCATGGCAGTTTCAGCCGGGCAGCGGATGCCGTCGGCCTGACGCAGCCCGCCGTCAGCCGGGGCGTGGCGGAGCTGGAAGAAGCACTTGGCGTACGGCTATTGGATCGCACCACGCGCGAAGTGATCCTGACCGACGCCGGCACGGCGCTGGTCCCGGCACTGGAACGGCTGCTCGGGCAACTTGACGATACTCTGGAAGAGACCCGGCAGTTGGGTGAGCGTTATCGTGGCCGGGTGGTGATTGCCAGCGCACCGACCATTTCGGCGCGGCTGATGCCGATGTATGTGGCGGCCTGTGCCAGCCAATACCCGGAAATCCGCCTGTTCGTGCGCGACAACGTGCAGGCTGACGGGCTGGAGCAGATCCGCGCTGGCGCAGTGGACTTCGGCGTGCTGATCGATCCGATGGGGCGCGAGGGCCTGACCATCGCCCCGCTGGCAACCGACCCGTTCTGCTTCGTCTGCCGTCGCGACCATCCGCTTGCCGCAGCCGATTCGGTCCCGTGGAGCGCGCTGCACGGGCAGCGCCTGGTCTTGCTGGATTTTGCTTCGGGCAGCCGGCCGCTGATCGACCGCATCCTGGCGCGTCACGGTGTGGCGCCGCATGTGGTGCAAGAGCTGGGCCACTCGGCCAGCGTATTCGGGATGGTGGAGGCGGGGATCGGCGCCTCCGTGCTGCCGTCGTTCTCGCTGCCGCTGCCGGCGGCATCGCCGCTGGTGTCGAGGCCGCTGACGCCGCGCGAGGAGCGCAGCATCGTCATGGTCCGGCGGGAGGACCGGTCGCTGTCGCCCGCCGCCGCCGCCGTGTGGCAGATGGTCCAGACGATGCCGATTCCGGCGGAGGCCGTCGCTTACTGACGAGGTCTGGCGGTCACCATGATCGCCTCGAGCGCGAAGCTGCCATCGGCCTGGACGCGATAGCGGTCGCGCACTTCGGCCGGCGCCACCTGCCACAGGTGGCGGATGGCGGCCACGGCCACCTCCGGTGTGCGCATGCGCGCCACCCAACTGCGGAACTCGATGTCGATGCGCCAGACGGGCGACACCTCGACATCGAACCCGGCGGCCTCGAACATCTGCGCCCAGCCAGCCGGCGTGTAGTCGCGGATGTGTGACGGATCGCGCAGCAACTCCACCGATTGCAACCACGTATCGCAGAGCGGGTCTTCCGCGCCGGCGATATCGACCAGCACCACCTTGCCCTGCGGCTTGACCACGCGCCGGATCTCGCGCAGCGCGGCGGGCAGGTCGCGCCAGTGATGGGCGCTCATGCGCGAGACCACTGCGCAGAAGCTGGCGTCATCGAAGGGCAGTTGTTCCGCCGCCCCTTGTTGCGTGCGGATATTGGCAAGACCGCGCGCCTGTGCGGCACCGGTCACCACCTCGAGCATTTCGGCCGACAGGTCGTAGGCGACGACTTCGTTGGCCATGCTCGCCGCGGCAAAGCTGGCGTGGCCCGCCCCGCAGCCCAGGTCCAGCACCCGGCTATGCGCCACGGGTTTCAGGTGAGCGAGCGCTTCCTTGAGTTGCTCGAGGTCCGCGCCTTGCGCATGGACGGCGCTGGTGAGGTAGGCGTTGGCGGTGGCGCCGAACTGTGCGGCGACGAGTTCCTGTTGTTGCATGGGGTTGCCTCGTTCTTGTGTGAGACGGTTGTCGTGGGAAGGACGCTTGCCCGGGCCCGGGGGTTCACGTACTGTAGTGGGCGCGTTTTCCCGGTACAAGTCACACTTTTATCCTGGTATAAAAGCCACCAGCCATGTCGCCCGAACCTCCAATCATTGCCGACGCGCGCCGCGAGGCCGAACTGGGCGCCTTCCTGCGCAGCCACCGCGAACGCCTGACGCCGGCCGACGTGGGCCTGCCGCCCGGTCGCCGCCGGCGCACGCCCGGCTTGCGGCGCGAGGAAGTCGCCCAGCTGGCGGGGCTCAGTGCAACGTGGGTGACGTGGCTGGAGCAGGGGAGGTCCGTGATGATGTCGGCGCGGGCGCTGACCAGCCTGGCGCAGGCGCTGAAATTGTCGCGCGCGGAGCGTGCCTATCTGTTTGCGCTCGCCGGCAGGCCGGAGCCCCGGCAGGATGCCGATCCCGCCGTGCCGCCTGCGCTGCTGGCCAGCGTGCATGCGATCGCCGGTCCGGCGTACTTGCTTGATCGTCAGTGGACGGCGCTGGCGTGGAATGCGGCAGCGGCCGAGCTGTTTGTCGGCTGGCTCGACGAGAAGAGTCAGGATCGCAATCTGCTCCGCGCGATGTTCCTGTCGCCGGCGCTGCAGGCACTGGTGGAAGACTGGCCGCACCGTGCGGCGCGGCTGGTGGCGGAATTCCGCGTGCACAGCCTGCGCCATGCCGAAGAACCCCCGACGCGGGCACTGGTGGAGGCGTTGCTGGCGGAAAGCCCGGCGTTCCAGGCGGACTGGCGATCGCAGGATGTGGAGGAGCGCCAGGGTGGCCGGCGCGGGTTCCATCACCCGACGCGCGGCCTGATCTACTTCGAACAGCTCACGCTGGTGCCGCCCGCCGCGCCCGGGCTGATGCTCGGGATGTTGCTGCCCGCGGAACGGATGGCGTCGGAGCCGGCGGCAGGTTAGCGCTCCAGCGCGAGTCCCGATGCGAGTCGACGACTCGCACCGGGCACCGAGGTCGCAATTTACTTCGGCTGCATCCGGATGGCGCCATCCAGGCGGATCACTTCGCCATTCATCATCGTATTGCCGAGGATCGCCTTGACCAGCTTCGCGTACTCGACCGGACGGCCCAGGCGCGGTGGGAACGGTACCATCTTGCCCAGTGCGTCCTGCACTTCCGGTGGCATGCCCAGCAGCATCGGCGTCTCGAACAGGCCCGGGGCGATGGTCATGCAACGCACGCCGTCGCGCGCGAGGTCGCGGGCAATCGCCAGCGTCATGCCGACCACGCCGCCCTTCGATGCCGCATAGGCGGCCTGGCCGATCTGGCCGTCGAATGCCGCCACTGACGCGGTATTGACGATCACGCCGCGCTCGCCCTCGGCGTCCGGCGTGTTCTGCACCATGGCCGCGGCGGCCAGGCGAATCATGTTGAATGTGCCGATCAGGTTGACGCGGATGGTCTTGTCGAACGCGTCGAGCGGGTGCGGGCCATTCTTGCCCACCGTCTTGGCGGCAACCGCGACGCCCGCGCAGTTGATCAGTCCCGACAGGCGGCCCAGCTTTTGTGCCGCGTCGACCACCGCCTGGCCGTCCGCCTCGGACGCCACGTCGCATTTGACGAACTGGCCGCCCAGCTCCTTGGCCAACGCCGTGCCGGTGGCCTCATTCAGGTCGGCGATCACGACCTTGCCGCCCGCTTCGGCCAGCATGCGGGCCGTGCCAGCGCCCAGTCCCGACGCGCCGCCGGTCACGATAAATACGTTGTTCTGGATATCCATCCGTTTGTCTCCTCACTGGTCGTGCCGAAAGTATTTGCCGTTTACGTTAACGTAAATCGAGGCCTATTGTACGGACGCAAATCGCCGATGCAAGCACCAATGAAAAAGGCGACCCGGAGGTCGCCTTTTGCACGTGCTGCCAGCATGGCCGCGCCGCGTCGCTACATCACATCACATCACTTCAGCGCGTCGAACACGCTGGCCGTGATCTTGTCGACGTCGCCGAGGCCGGAGATCTTGCGGTACTTCGGCGCTGCCACCTTGGCCGAAGCGTCGCCGTTGGCGGCCCAGTTCGAGTAGTAGTCCACCAGCGGGCGGGTTTGCTGCGAATAGACGTCCAGGCGCTTGCGAACGGTTTCTTCCTTGTCGTCGTCGCGCTGGATCAGCGGCTCGCCCGTGACGTCGTCCAGCATGTCCGCCTTGGGCGGGTTGTACTTGACGTGATAGGTGCGGCCCGAGGCCACGTGTACCCGACGGCCGCTCATGCGCTCGATGATCGCGTCGAACGGCACGTCGATTTCCAGCACGTAGTCGATGGCCACGCCGGCTTCCTTCATGGCTTCGGCTTGCGGAATCGTGCGCGGGAATCCGTCGAAGAGGTATCCCTGATCGCAATCGCATTCCTTAAGACGGTCCTTCACCAGGCCGATAATGATGTCATCCGACACCAGTCCGCCTGCGTCCATGACCTTCTTGGCTTCGATGCCGAGCGGCGTACCGGCCTTCACCGCGGCGCGCAGCATGTCGCCCGTGGAGATTTGCGGAATGCCGAATTTCTCGCAGATGAACTTGGCTTGCGTGCCTTTGCCGGCGCCAGGTGCGCCCAACAGGATCAAACGCATTTACGGGTCCTCAGAAGTTTTTGAATTCGGTCTGGCGGGAGGGTCGGAAGGAGGGTAACGCCGCAACTTGACGCAAGACTTACGACGGCAAAGCCGCGACGTGACGGTCGAGGCATATGCCGGAGTCAGGTCATGCTCGACGCCCGGGCGCAACGCCTGCCTGGCGGCAGCGGCGACATCCGGTCGGCTCAATCTCTATCTCCCCACCGAGCCTTTGCCGGCGTGCTTGGCGCGCCAGCGGGCTCTGTTCGGCAAGCATTATGCCACGCGTAGTGCAGATTCGAACCCTGCTTCGGTTGCAGCAGTATGAACTTTAGCGGGCGATTGCAGTCTTCCCCCGCCCGCGCGTCACGGACCTTCCTGCGCCATCCCCTGTGCCCAGAGCGCACGCACGCGGTCCAGGTCCGCTTGCGTGTCCACGCCGGGGGCGGGGGCCGCAGCCGTCACCATCACGCCAATGCGCTCGCCGTGCCACATCGCGCGCAGCTGTTCCAGCGCTTCGGTCTGCTCGACCGGCGCGGCGGCGAGGGTCGGAAACCGGCGCAGGAAGCCCGCGCGGTAGGCATAGATGCCAATATGGCGCAGCACGGGCATGGCGGGCAGCGGCACGCTGGCACTGGCGGCCGGCTCGGCGGGCACGCCGGCCCAGGCATCCCGCGCCCAGGGAATTGGCGCGCGCGAGAAATACAGCGCGCGTCCGGCGTTGTCGCACACGACCTTGACCACATTGGGATTGAAGACGTCGGCCACGTCGTCGAGCGGGTGGGCAGCCGTCGCAATCGCGCAATCGGGATGCGACGCCAGATGCAGCGCCACCTCGTCGATCAGGTTCGGGTCGATCAGCGGTTCGTCGCCTTGCACGTTGACGACGATGGCATCGTCAGCCAGGCCGAGCCGGGTGGCCACTTCCGCCAGTCGGTCCGTACCCGAAGGGTGGTCGGCGCGCGTGATGATCGCTTCCACGCCGCGAGCGGCACAGGCCACGGCCACTGCCGGGGCATCGGTGGCCACCACGGTGCGTTGTGCCGATGACGCATGAGCGCGTTCGGCCACGCGCACGATCATCGGGTGTCCGCCGATATCGGCGAGCGGCTTGTCGGGCAGGCGCGTCGAGGCGAGCCGGGCGGGAATGACGACGGTGAAGGTGGGAATGCTCATTGCCGTGAATGCGGTCGCAGTGAGATCAGTTGCCGGCAGGCGCCGACGGCTCCACTGGCACGACGCGGCCCGGCACGGTCTGGCGAGCTTCGTCGGCGAGCATGACGGGAATGCCGTCGCGAATCGGGTAGGCCAGCTTGTCGGCGTGGCAGATCAGCTCCTGCGCGGCGCGGTCGTATTCCAGCTTGGCCTTGCACAGCGGGCAGACGAGGATTTCAAGCAGCCGGTTGTCCATCCTGGTGTTCCTTGTCGAAACCGTTCGTCGCGCCGGGATTGGCGGCTTGCCCCACAGTGACGGGCGTGGCGACGGCCGGGTTGCGCGCGGCAATGGCGCGGCGGATTTTGTCGATCAGGCCCGCGTCGATCACGGGCGTGGTGGGCACGACCCAGATACGCGGGTCGTCAAAGCGCTCGCATTTTACGGCATCCTTTTCGGTGATCAGAATGATGTCGGCGTCGAGCGCTGCCGGATGGCCCGCAAACGGGTCGTCGGCGAAGTCGTAGTGGTCGGGTAACGGCAGGGTCGCCGGGTTGAGTCCGGCCTTGCGCAGGCTGGCGAAGAAGCGTTCCGGATTGCCGATGCCGGCCGCCGCCAGCACGCGCCGGTCCGCGAATGCGGACACCGGGCGCGCCATCGTCGGATCGTTAAGCTGCCAGGCGTCGTCGAGTTCGAGCCGCATGCCGTAGACATCGGGCTGGTCTGGCGTGGCGCGGAAATTGGGATCGTTGATCAGCGTCGCGTCGCGCGGACGGGTCAGCGGCTCGCGCAGCGGCCCGGCCGGCAGCAACATGCCATTGCCCCCCATCCGGGTATCGAACATCACGATCTCGAAGTCCCGCTGCAATTTGTAGTGCTGCAGGCCATCGTCGAGCAGCAGCACGTTCACGCCCGGATGCGAGACCAGCATGGTCTGTGCGCAGAGGGCGCGGTCCGGAAACACCCAGACGGGCACGTCCGCGGCGCGCGCAATCAGCAACGGTTCATCGCCGACGTCAGACGCCTTCGACGTCGGCTTGACGCGGCGTGGATGCGCGAGTGTCACGCCATAGCCACGCGACACCACACCGGGGCGCAGCCCGGCTTCGGCCAGTGCCTGCGCCAGGGCAATGACGGCCGGCGTCTTGCCAGTGCCGCCCACGGTCACGTTGCCGACCACGACGACCGGCATTGGCAGGCGTGTCGACTTGAACCAGCCCTGCTGATAGCCATGCCGGCGAATGCGCGCGATCAGGCCGAACAGCAGCGAGGCCGGCCACATCAGCCATGCAAACCAGCCACGGCGCTGCCACTGGGTGGTGACGAAGTCGGCAAGGGCGTGTCGGGGAGCGGGCATGGGCGGGGCGGCAGAGGAGCGCGATGCCGCTGCAGAAGCGGGATCGCGCAGGGAATCGCACGAATGCAAACATTATGGGCATTGGGCGGCGCATGCCGCAAGCCCGGTCCGGATAGTACAGGAATGACCGGCGCCACCCTGGTGCCGGTCGCCCCAACTGCCGCAGGTCAGCGCTGCTGGGCGCTCTGCGTGGCGAAGGTCAGCCGCGACAGGCCAGCCACGCGCGCGGCTTCCATCACATTGATCACGGCCTGGTGCGTGGCCTGGGCGTCGGCATTGACGATCACCACCGGCGGCGGCCCGTTGCCGGCGGGGCCGGCGGCGTTGCGCAACTGGTCGGCCAGGCTGGTCACGTCCTTCTGCTCGAGGACCTGCTTGTTGACGGAATAGACACCACGGGCCGAGACGGATACCACGATCTCGCTGGGCCGTTGCTGGGCGCGTTCGGCCTCGGCGGTGGGCAGCTGGATCTGCAGCTCGGTGTAGCGCGAATAGGTGGTCGTGATCATGAGAAAGATCAGGATCACGAGCAGGACGTCGATGAGCGGGATCAGGTTGATCTCCGGCTCCTCGCGGCGCTGACGGGAACGGAAATGCATGGCGCGTCTCCGCGGCTTACGCCCGCCGTTGCGGCAGGATGGCGTCGAGGAAGGCGGTCGCCCGGAATTCCAGTTCGGCCACGTAGTCGTCCACGCGACGGCGGAAGTAGCGCCAGAAGATCAGCGCCGGAATCGCCACGATCAGGCCAAACGCCGTGTTGTACAGCGCCACCGAGATGCCGTGTGCGAGCTGCTCCGGATTGGCGCCCGTGCCGCCCTGGTTGCCAAAGATCTCGATCATGCCGATCACGGTGCCCAGCAGGCCCATCAGCGGCGCCACCGAGGCGATCGTGCCCAGCGCGTTCAGGTAACGCTCCAGCTCGTGCGCCACGACGCGGCCGGCTTCTTCCACCACGTCCTTCGCGGCGTCGCGCGAAGTGTGGGGCTGCAGCACCACATGGCGCAGGCCGGCGGCCAGCACGCGGCCGAGCGGGGAGTTCTTTTCGAGATTGTTGACGACCTCAGGCGTCGCCTTGCGTTGCTGGGCGGCCGACAGGGCCTCCTCGTACAACTTCGGCGGCAAGACCTTGCTGCGCTTGAGGGAAAGAAAACGTTCGACGATCAGCGCAAGCGCGATGACCGAGGCGAGCAGCAGCGGCCAGATCGGCCAGCCGGCCGCTTGAATGATGGAAAACACGTGGACCCCCGAAATCTACACAACCAACGACAGACCCGAAATGGACTTGAAACAGCGGTGCGTGGCAGCCTTTGATGCGCGTCATCACGCCACGCGCAGCGGCAATGCTCGAAAAATGCAGGCGCCACTCTACCCCGGCCCTCGGCGCGCGGCAAGACACTCGCATACGTGCTGTCTCCGGCGCGCATCGCCGGCCCCGGGCGGCTGTCCACACAGATACGGGACAGTGCTGTGGACCGGTTGTGGACAGCTGCCGGAAAAGCGCGCTAACCCCTTGATCGAAAAGGTAGTGGTCGCCTCTGCCACAAATTTAGGCAATCGTGGCCAGGACGGGTAAACCGCTTGCTCGTGGCCTGCATGGTGCCGGTCCGCGCGGCGCGGCGGCTGGCAATCAGGTCTTTCCACAACCACGCGGGACAGTGTTGTGGACCGGTTGTGGAAAGGTGGCTGAGAAGCCGCTCAAGTCATTGATCCGTAAGGGGGAAACTTCGGCTGCTTAAAAAACGTGCAAATGGTCGCCGATGGCATGGCAGATGGCCCCTGGGCGGGCGACAGGGCTGAAAAAGGGCAGGTCGGTCGTTATCGATGAGGTGGCAATGGGAAAAGTCGCCCGCTTTCCACACTGTTTCGGGACAGGACTGTGGAACGTCTGTGGATAAAGCATGGAGAAGCGACGTAAACCATTGATCTGTATGGAGTGCCAGATTTTTGATTAAAAAATAGGCAGAAATGGCCCTGGAAAACGGCAGTGCGGAGAGGTTGACATCGCTATCGCGGATCGTTGCTACAGCGCAAGTCGGGCACACTCGCGTGTATTTTCCACAGCCCGGGCCCTTGACAGATGAATTATCCAAAGCTTCTGTGGATAACTTTGTGAACAAGACTTGGGCGCTGGCGGTAAGTCGTTGACGCGTAAGGTTTTCTCTTCCGCTGCCACTTTTTTGGTCCGCCCGAAAAATCATAAGAATCAAAGGCTTGTACGGGTCCATGCGGGACTGGGCATAGCGCATGTGCCTTGCGCTATGCCTCTTGACATAGCGGTTATGCTGTGGACATGTCCATTCCACGCCGCCTGTGCGGCCGTGCGCCATGCCAGACTTCGAGAACTCTTCGCGCCAGATGCCGTCTACGCTGCCCACCCGCACCCGGGAGGTGATTCCGGTGAGCGAACTGAATCACGCGATTGCCGGCGTGCTGGAGCGCAGCTTTCCGCTGGCATGGGTGAGGGGAGAAATCTCAAACTTCACGCGGGCGGCCAGCGGGCACTGGTACTTTTCCCTCAAGGACGCGCGTGCGCAGATTCGCTGCGTGATGTTCCGGGGACGCAACCAGCATGTCGACTTCACGCCACGCGAGGGCGAGGCCGTGGAAGTGCGCGCGGTGGTATCCATGTACGAGGCGCGTGGCGAACTGCAACTCGGCGTCGAAGCCATGCGCCGCGCCGGCCTCGGCAATCTTTACGAGGCATTCCTCCGGCTCAAGGAAAAACTTGCACAGGCCGGGCTGTTCGCGCCCGAGCGCAAACGCCCCGTGCCCACGCATCCGCGCACGATTGGCGTGGTGACATCGCTGCAGGCCGCGGCCATGCGCGACGTGCTGACGACCCTGCAGCGTCGTGCGCCGCACGTGCCTGTCATCGTCTATCCCGTGCCGGTGCAGGGCGCCGGTGCCGCGGAGAAGATCGCGGCGATGCTGGACGTGGCGGCAGCGCGCGGCGAATGCGACGTGCTGATCTTATGCCGCGGCGGCGGCAGTATCGAAGACCTGTGGTCGTTTAACGAGGAAGTGGTGGCCCACGCGATTGCGCGAAGCACGGTGCCCGTTGTGTCGGGCGTAGGTCATGAAACCGATTTCACGATCGCGGATTTCGTTGCCGATGTGCGAGCCCCCACCCCCACTGGCGCGGCCGAGCTGGTCAGTCCGGACCGCGCGCACTTGCTGCAGGCGGCTCGCCGCGCGCGCGATGCGCTGGCGCAATGCATGGACCGCCAGATGGAACGCCGCACACAGCACCTGGACTGGCTGGCACGAAGGCTACGCAGCCCGCGGGCGCAGTTGCAGGAGCGGTTTGCCCAGGTCGACAATCTGGCCCGACATTTGCGTTCCGCATTGCGCGATACGGTGGCCGGTCACCGCCATCGGCACGAGATGCTGGCTATGCGCTGGCAGGCCTGCCGGCCGGATGTGGCCGCGGCGCAAGCGGACCTGGATCGCCTTGCCGCACGCATGGAAGCGGCGGCCGCGCGTCGGCAGGAGCGCGAGAGGTTGCACCTGGCGCGCGTGGCAGGCGCGCTGGAACTGCTCGCACCGCAGCGGACGCTGGAACGCGGCTACGCGGTATTGCTCGACAATCGTGGCCGCGCCCTGCGCTCGCCCACGGATTTGCGCGCGGGCAGCGTGGTGGAAGCGCATCTGGCCGAGGGTGTGGCCGATATCGAGATCGCCGGTGTGCAGGCCAAGCTTGCCGCGTTCTGAATGCTGCGAATTCAGGCGCTCCGCGATTGATTCTCAATCGATCCGCCGACCGCTGCAGGGCAAACTAACATGACTCCAGGGGGCTTTGCGCGCGCGTTTGCGCGGGTCTGGCAAGTCACCTACAATCGGCAACTCCCCACCACTCAAATCCGCTGAGACAGAACAATGGAACATAAGCTCCCCCCGCTCCCCTACGCACATGATGCGCTTGCTCCCCACGTCTCCAAGGAGACCCTGGAGTTCCATCATGACAAGCACCACCAGACGTATGTCACGAACCTGAACAACCTGATCAAGGGCACCGAATTCGAGAACGATTCGCTCGAAGCCATTGTCAAGAAGTCGTCGGGTGGCATCTTCAACAACGCTGCCCAAGTGTGGAACCACACGTTCTACTGGGAATCGATGAAGCCGAACGGCGGCGGTCAGCCGGCTGGTGCTCTGGCTGATGCCATCAACGCCAAGTGGGGCTCGTTCGACAAGTTCAAGGAAGAGTTCACGAAGGTCGCCGTGGGCACCTTCGGTTCGGGCTGGGCCTGGCTGGTGAAGAAGACCGACGGTTCGCTGGACCTGGTCTCCACCTCCAACGCCGCCACCCCGCTGACCACCGACGCCAAGCCGCTGCTGACGTGCGACGTGTGGGAACATGCCTACTACATCGACTACCGCAATGCCCGTCCGAAGTACGTCGAGGCATTCTGGAATGTCGTGAACTGGGACTTCGCGTCGAAGAACTTCGCCGGCTGATTCCCTGTTGTCGCGTGGCAAGATGGTTTGGAACGCGGCGCGATAGCCTGCAATCGGGCTACGCGCTGCGGCGAAGTCCAGGCCATCGAAAGAGTCCTTTTCCAAGGACTCTTTTTTGTTTTCAGGACCGCGATTCGTGGCCGGCCATCACATTACCGAGCCGCCATTCGGGCTGATGACCTGTCCGACCAGGTAGTGCTCGTCGCTGGCGAGGTGTAGCACCGTTGCGGCGTATTCCTCAGGCGTGCCGAAACGTCCCGAGGGGCAGCCCTGCCATAGCCGGTTGCGGCCGGTGTCCCCGATCTGGTCGAGATAAGCGTTGAAATCGGGCGTTGCGACGCCGCCCGGTGCCATCACATTGACGTAGATGTTGGCGCCGGCCACTTCCATCGCCACCGAGCGGCTGAACGCGATCACCGCGCCCTTGGTCGCGCTGTAGTGCGGGCTATGCGCACTCTTGGGCGATGTGCCGGCAACCGACGCAATATTGACGATGCGTCCGTAGCGTTGCGGTTGCATGAGCCTGAGTGCTTCGCGCGTGCAGAAGAACACGCCATGCACGTTGACACCCCAATAGCGCATCCATTCGTCATCGGTGATTTCGCTGGTGAAGTTCAGCGTGTCACGTGCCACCGGCGTTTGCATGTAGGCGTAGAACCTGTTTCGGCGTTCGGTATCGATTGGCCGGTTCGGCACCAGCGCGGCGTTGTTGACGAGCACATGCACGGTGCCGAAGCGTGCCACCGCGGCTGCGAACATGTCGGTCACTTCGGCGCTCGAGGAGACATCGCAGCGCACGGCGAGGCAGGTACCACCTGCCGCCTCCACCGCGTCGCGGGCGTCGGCCAGCGAGGCCTCGTCTACGTCGCAGATCACGACGCGGGCGCCTTCGCGCGCGAGCGTGATGGCAATCGCCTTGCCCAGGCCCGGCCCGACGCCGGTCACGAGTGCAACCTTGTCCTTCATTCGCATAGGAACAACTTCATGTTGAGGTAAGGCCGGTTCTCGCGCCAGCGGCGTGTGCGAGGTCTCGGCGGATGAAGCCGCGAGCGCGGGAACAGGTTGTTCCCTTCCGATCGACCTGACCGTTTGGTCGGCCCCGGTGGCTTGCGGGACGCAATGATTGCGCGCCAGCCTGTTGCTCAGATCCGGGTCACTGTCGGTATCCTGAGAAGTGTCCCGGACCATGCGGGATCGGATTTGCAGAGCCCTGTCGGTTGGCTGTCGCGCATGTCGGGAATTATGAGCGCGAAGAGGCGATGCGATTTATCCCGGCGTCACTCGTTATTGTCTTGCTCGCATATTCGGCGTTAACCCCGAGCGAGCGTCGCCACCGTGCGGCGGCACATCGGATGACATGCAGGGTGAATGGGCTGTGGAGGCAGTTTGCCGAAGCCCGGAATGGAAAAGGGCTGAGTCCCCTGCGTTGCAGGACTCAGCCCTTTCTGTCATCCATCAGCTCGCGCTGATTTCAGAGCGTTCAGATCGGCTCGATCTTGGTTGCTGCCGGGCCCTTTTGGCCGACGCCCACCACGAAACGCACCTTCTGGCCTTCTTGCAGCGACTTGAAGCCGCTGCCTTGAATTTCGGAGAAGTGTGCGAAGAGATCCTCACCGCCTGCGTCAGGGGTGATGAAGCCGAAGCCCTTGGAGTCGTTGAACCACTTTACGGTACCGGTTTCCATGCTGGAATTCCTTTTTGAGTTCTGAATGGACGAGAAATTGCCCATCAGGCATGACTATCAAGGAAGGCACATGGAGCAATGAATCGCACGTAGACGACCCACAAACATCTAGGTGTAACTGCTTGAAGGGTCCTGCACAACCACTTATACAGCCTCCATGGTGGGGCGTCAATGCAAGTCTGTCGGTCGCCTGGTCTGTGCCGGGCGGCGGTTTTAACCTTGGGCGCACATGCCCCCGACGCATCGCATTTGGCGCAGTCGCCGCATTTGCTACGCATCCCGCTGAAAGCCCGCCTCGTCAAATTGGTGGAGCAATGTGCCGGAGACCCGTCAACGAAAGAACGGACACTCGATGGCAATCAGGGTATGCTGCCTCAAGGCCCGCGAAAGATAAGTCTCAAATCAATACTTACTGAAACCAGGGAGGCAAGTATGGCGAGACAGATTAAGAACAAGGCGGAATTGCGCGCGATGATCCGCGCGGCACAAGAGAAGCTGCCGGCATGCACAGGCACTTGCTTTGGCGATGTCTGTTGGCACCAACCCGACGCGGATGGCTGCAACTGGAGTTTGTCCCGGATGGAAGGGGAAAACAGCGCCGCCTGCGTGGATGCCATCCAACCCCTGGTCATCTCCTTGCAGCAGCAATTCAATATTCCGGAAGAGAGTAGTCGCGGTTGAGATTGCTCATGGGGTTTGTCCGATAGCGTTCTCCGAATTAAGCGGGCCATTGGGCGGCGAGAATCAGTCGGCGCCGATTGGCATTGGACGTGACGAAACCCCGTGTCGATCGCCCGGATCATGGTCGACGAATCAACGCGGCGCGTCTGTCCGACGTGCGCTCTGGAATTCGATCCGGCATGAGGCCCCTTCATTGACGCCCTACCGGTGGCCCTGTATAAGCGTAGATACAGGGATGGCCAGCGCTCGCGTGAACGTGGTCTGGCCCTTCCACAGCATTCAACCCTATTGCTACGGCTCGGGCGGAACACGAGGATTCCTCCTGCCGTCCACGCCTGATGTTCGTCTGGCGCGTGGTGCTGGTTTAGTGTGATGGGGTCGTGTCACCGCGATCAGCATTGCGCGAAGTCTCGCTGGCACTGACGCAGACAAGCGCCGGATCGCATTCGGCGCAGCGGCAATTGGCCCTGCTTGCTTCGGCCGGCCGCGTACGCCTCCGGCTTGTTTGCGGCGGCGCCGGATCCCAGTCAAGCAACAGAACTCAACAGCCGCGCAGCATGTGCCGCGTGGCGAACCCCTTACGCATCCTGGAGCTGATTTTGGATAACAAACCGTCGGCAACTTACAAAGGTTTCGACCTCTATCCGTTGGTGTATCGGATTCCCCCCGTCGCGTCGTGGCCTCGCACCAAGCCGGACCGCACGTTCAACGCCTCCGTGGTGATTTGCCGGGAGGGGGGGCGCCCCGATGGCGAGGACCCCACACGCGTATTCCGGATCGAGAGCGCCCCATGGGAGAACATCGGTTCGGCGCGACGCGGCGCGATCGAATTCGGGCAGCGCGTGATCGACGGCCTGGTGCCGGGCGAATCCGTGTCCGCGTTGTAATCATCGGGCGATCCATGCCTGCCAGCGGTTTCCACCTCTTGTCAGGGACCCAATGGCTTTCCAGGCCGGGCTGGCAGGTTATTCCGGCCAATGTTTGTCGATAGAGGGACTTCAGCATGGAAGCATCGCGCTCTTCACCGACCTTCATTTGCGATTTGCCTGGCCCGAGCGGGAACATTGCCTATCACCTGGCAGTCCTGCTTGATGACGCCCGGCCCACGAAGGTTATTTTCACGAGCTTTGTGGGCGCCGGCAGGCGTTCCTTCGAAGTCCAGGCATCCGACGTAACGCTTCCCCTTGAGCCAGGCGCAGGCAATTACGAAGCGATTTGTCGCATCGCGATCGGCCAGGTCATCCGGGACAACCTGCACGACAAACTCGGCGTAGGCAATTTTGTTCTGGACCTTTCCTCCGAGCGTTGGACGGGGGAGCTCAAGGCAGTGGGCAAGCATGTCCGCACGAGTGTGAATCTGCCGAATCGATTCTGATCGGGCTCCGGCTATTCGGGCGGGCAGCACTCCGGGTGCAGACGTGGTCAATGCAGGATTCAATGTACGACACAGGCAATCACGCGAATGTCGCAGTCGTTTGAGTAGGACACCATCGCATGAATAAACCTGCAAGCCAGCGCTCCATGCCCCTCCGGCGGGAGCGACGCCAAGCTGGGGGAACATCGTGACGTACTGCGATGAATGCCGGGCGATCAGGCAGGGGGAAATCGGTGCGCCGGGTCACGTGGGGCTGCGCATCACGGATACCCAACGGCGCAAGCTGAGCAAGGCGCGCGCTGTGACAATCAGCACGTTCGTCTGCGGCACGTGCGGCGCCACGTGGGTCTATCGCGACCGGCCCGACGGCAACCTTCAGGGCTGGACCGATCTGCGGACGTTGCCCGCCGACAGCCAGATTCAGGCGCCCTGACGCCGCCATGGCCGATATTGCCCCGATGCCAGAGGCCGTTCATGAGCGAAGATCCGCGCTGGGTCACTGAGCCCTATCGTGGCATGTATGCCCACGGGCTCGCCATCCGGATCGACGAGGAGCGGGAGAGCGCAACGCTGCCTGGGCAACGATGGGGCTACGTCCTGGCGATCAGCTTTAGCGCGCGGCCATCAGACCGTGGGATCGGATTGGAGCAGGACCAGGACGACTACTACACCGCGGAGGCTGCGGAGCAGGCCGCACTGCACTATGGGAAGCTTGCGATAGATGTGCTTCGTGACATGCACTGAACGGAGCGTGCGGCACGCCGCTCAGCCTACAGCCCTGTGATCGACTGTCCGGGCACAAAACCGTCAATGATGTCCTCGCCGGCTTGCACCGCTGCACGTCGTGCGCCGCCCAGGCTATCCCATTGGTTGGAGAGCATCGGAAAGAGCCTGACCTGATCCGAGGCGGGATCCTGGCCTTCCTTGCAAATGACGACAGACGCGCTGTAGGTGCGATCCGGCCGTCGTTCATACCACTCGCGTGTCGCGTGGTAGGTGTAGATCAGTGGATAGATGTCATAGCCCTTGTAGTTGGCGCTGGGTGATGTGTCCATGGCCGCTCTCCGATGAGGGTATTCGGTCACTGTACGCCCCTTGAATCACCGCACTGCTGATTATTTTCCGCATGATGTGTCGAACACGCTTTTGCCTCGACCTGAACGTGAGAGGGGCTTCTCATGTACGTCATGCGGGGCACGCGTTCCCATCGGGCAGGCATGCTTTCTTCCGAGGATCTCCAGCACTGTCATCGAGCTGTGCTAGCGTCGCGCGCTGGCGCGTATCGTTTCAGGCATTCTCAGGTGGGAGACTTCATGCAATCCGGCATTGTCGAATCCGGCTATGGTTCCGATCCGGTCGGGATGGTCAGCGGTTTCTTGTTCGCTCCCGGGCAGCCGACCCGGGAAATCGACTCCCATGCCGCGGTGGCGTGGTTGCGGCAACAGGATGCCGGATCGCAAGCCGCGTCCGCCGCGTCTGATGTGGCGGCCACGCACGATCGCCCTTTCCTCTGGCTCCACTTCAACCTTTCCCACAGTGCCTGCGAGCGCTGGATGCGGAGCCAGCTTGACCTGCCTGACGATTACTTCGAGGCCCTGCGCCAGGGCTCGCGATCGACGCGTATCGAGCGTCAGGACAGGGCCCTGCTGGCCGTGGTCAACGACGTCATCTACAACTTCGGTGTCACGTCCACCGACATCTCCACGCTCTGGGCAAACGCCGACCACCGGTTGCTGGTGACAGCGCGTGCCCGGCCGCTACGCTCGGTCGACAGGTTGCGCGCCGCCGTGCGTCGCGGAGAGGCCTTCCGGTCGCCGTTGGATCTCGTCGTGCACTTGCTGCGCGACCAGGCTGACGTGCTGGTGCAGATCGTGCGGGAGACGGGGAGCGGCGTTGACCAGATCGAGGACCAGTTGCTGTCGCAGCGCCTGAAGGGCAACCGCGCGGACCTGGGGGCAATGCGGCGCGGACTGGTGCGATTGCAGCGGCTGCTGGCGCCGGAGCCGGGCGCGCTGTTTCGGCTGCTGAATCGCCCGCCGGCCTGGCTGCAGGAAGGGGACTTGCAGGAGTTGCGTGAATCCACTGAAGAGTTCTCGCTGGTGCTCAACGATCTGGCCGCGCTGGTGGAGCGCATCAAGCTGTTGCAGGAAGAAATTGCTGCCAAACTGAATGAGCAGACCAACCGTACGCTGTTCACGCTGACGCTGGTGACCGTGCTCGCACTGCCGATCAACATCGTGGCGGGCTTTTTCGGGATGAATGTCGGCGGCATTCCGCTGGCCGATCATCCGCACGGTTTCTGGGTGCTGGTGGTGCTGGTGGCCAGCTTCACGGTGCTGGCGGGGCGGTGGGCGTTCCGCAAGCAGACGGAGTGACGTCCGCCGTGCTTTTTCATGCAATTGCCACAGCACGGGCGTACGATATCTGGTCACTGCTGTGCGATCGGCAATCGACCCGATCCCCGTGACGGAGCAAAACATGGATTACAACGACGAGGCGCTGATCCGGCGCATTCACCGCGAGGTGGCGGACTACTACGACGAGGAACTCGAGCTGGAGCTCGAGGACCGCGATCCGAGCCTCGTCCAGAGCTTGTTGTCCGGGGAGTCGGGTGGCCCTGGCGACAACAGCGATATCGGCGACACCGACGCCGAGCGTGCCGAACGGCACATGTACTTCCGCGAGTTGTTCCGCTTGCAGGGCGAACTGGTCAAGCTGCAGAGCTGGGTGGTAGCCACCGGGCACAAGGTCGTGATCCTCTTCGAAGGGCGCGATGCCGCCGGCAAGGGCGGGGTGATCAAGCGCATCACGCAGCGCCTGAATCCGCGCGTGTGCCGCGTGGCCGCGCTGCCGGCGCCGAACGATCGCGAGCAGACCCAGTGGTATTTCCAGCGTTACGTATCGCACCTGCCGGCGGCCGGCGAGATGGTGTTGTTCGACCGCAGCTGGTACAACCGCGCCGGCGTGGAGCGCGTGATGGGCTTCTGCTCGGACGACCAGTACGAGGAATTCTTCCGCTCCGTGCCGGAATTCGAGCGCATGCTGGTGCGTTCCGGCATCCAGGTCATCAAGTACTGGTTTTCGATATCGGACGAGGAGCAGCACCTGCGCTTCCTGAGCCGTATCCATGATCCGCTCAAGCAGTGGAAGCTGAGCCCGATGGACCTGGAGTCGCGCCGTCGCTGGGAAGACTACACGCGCGCCAAGGAAATCATGCTGGAGCGCACCCATATCGCGGAGGCGCCGTGGTGGGTGGTGCAGGCCGTGGACAAGAAGCGCGCGCGCCTGAACTGTATCCATCACCTGCTGCAGCAGATGCCCTACGTGGAACCGCCGCAGCCGACCATCGTGCTGCCCGAGCGCGAGCGCCACGCCGACTACACGCGTCAGCCCGTGCCGGCGAGTTTGATCGTGCCTGAAGTCTATTGACGACTGTCAACCCTACTCGCGTGCAATGCGCGGACGGACCCCGAACATATTGTGCGGGGTTCGTCATGTCCAATAAAATTCATTTTCGATACTTTTTGCGTGCGAAGCACTAATGCCGGATGCGGCGCGCGCGATGCCCCACTTGCGTGGGGCGTCGAAAAGTCATCTCAAGCGCGTCTTCGCGCGCGCCGATAAATCGGGACGTTCCCCGGATTGGTGCGTGTAGCGCGCCATAACACCGGTGCTCAATACTTTTGACGGAGTGTTCCTGATGGGTCGCATTGCTGCGCGTACGTCTACCCGTACGTCTTCCCGTATTTTTTCCCGAGATTTGTTGTCTCGCGCCTTGCCGGCGCTCACGGCCGTGGCCGCGTTGACCCTGGCCGCCTGCGGCGGTGGTGGTGACAGCGGATCGTCGACGCAGGGTCCTGCCGGGTCGCCGGGCTCGAGCGGTCCGCTGCTGGTCAACGGCCTGGACCAGGCCTGCAGCGCCGGTGGCCAGTGCAGCGCGGCCACCGCCGCCAGCTATTCCGGCTCCGGCACCGGCATCTGGGGCCGCGCCAACGCGTCCACCGCCGCCCAGGACGTGCAGTATTCGATCTCGGGTGTGGCCGGCAAGTCCATCGCGATGATGCTGACCAACCTGACGGGCCAGTCGGTCGCCATGCCGTCGGTGCCGCTGTCGAGCATGGTCGACGCATCGTCGCTGGCACGGCTGTCGCCGCAGGCGCTGACCGCCGAGGCCGACGACGAGGCCTCCCGGCGCGCCATCGGCGATTTCAACCGCACGGGCTGGATCGACGCGATTCAGGCATCGCAGCCGATGCTGCGTTCGATGAGCGCGCCGCCGGTACAGCAATCGACGGCAGGGCTGGGCGTGGGCGCCACGAAGACCTGGTATCACACCGATACCACCATGCGGCTGGCCACGCTGCAGCAGCAGGTGACCGCCACCGACGGGACCATCGTCAACCTCTGGGTGGAAAACTCGCAGTTCGGTGCCGGCGCCAACCAGATCAGCCTGACCACGGTTGGCACGCTGGCGACGGCCTTCGCCGGGACCGGCCAGATCTACGACATGCTGAAAGACATTGGCGGTCCGGTCTGGGGTCCGAACAGCTACGGCACGCAGGTGGTGCCGGCTACCGGCCAGCCCATCGACATCGTCATCCTGAACTTCAATAACGACGGCAAGCCGTACGGCAGCGTGGCCTATTTCTGGGGCCTGCACAACCTGTCGAAGACCACGGATCCGCGCAGCAACGAGTCGATCTCGCTCTACCTGGACAGCGAAACGCTGGCGCTGGGCGGCGCCGCCGGCATGCAGGCGATGAAGGTGACCATGGCGCATGAAGGCACGCACATGCAGAACTTCTACCGTCGCGGCATCATGATGGGCCCGTCGTACGTGTATGCCGACTGGCTCGAGGAAATGACGGCGATGCAGATGGAGGACTTCCTGAGCCACAGCATCGACCCGACCTTCAATGCCATCAGCAATGTGCGCTTCCCGGACTTCTATCGCTACAGCAGCTACAACTGCAACATCCTGCAGTTCACGGGCTTTGGCACGCCGTGCGAGAGCTATTCGGTGTCCGGCAGCTTTGGTGGCTTCCTGGATCGCCAGCTTGGCCTCGCGTTCTACAAGGACCTGCTGACCCGCCGGACGGCGGATTCGAAGACGGCACTGAACCAGGCGATCGTCGCGGCGCAGGCGGGCTCCAGCTTCGAGCAGCAGTTGCTGCGCTGGAAGGTGACGACCAGCAGCGGCATGCCGGCGGCCAAGTCTCCGACTGGCTATGGCTATCCGGCACGCACCGATGGCACGTATGTGCTGCCGGAGATCGATCCGTCGGCATCGGTGTATGCGTCGCTGCGCAAGCTGCCGGTGGTGCTGCCTTCGTTGCTGGAAGCGTATGGCACGTTCCCGGTCGCTCGCAGCGCGACCAACGGCGTGTACAGCGACAAGGTACGCGTCCCGGCCGGCGCGACGCTGTCCGTGGTGGTGTACTGATCGTCTGACGTTCCCGCGCGAGCGGGAACGTCTTGCGGAGTCTTCCTCCATTGCACGGCCCGCCGCCCGGCGGGCCGTGTCCCGGTACTACAGCGGTATGCCGGGAAACGCTTCCCCAAAGGTCTGCACGACGCCGGTCAGTTCGGCCTCGTAGCCGGGCAGGGCATCCACCCGCTCCCGGAAATTCCTGTTATTCATGGCCGAGACGGCGCCCACCAGTGCCGGGCTCTCCAGCATCCTTTTCTCGATCGCGAAGAAATACCGCTCCTTCAGCACGGGCACGAATTCGAGCCCGAATCGTCGCGCCGCGGTTTCCACGCCGAAGCCGACATCCGCCATCCCGCTGCCGATGTAGGCGGCCACTGCGGCATGGGTGAACTCGCCATTGCTGAAGCCCTCGATCCGGTTGGGATCGATCCCCCGCCGCGCCAACATGAGATCCAGCAGCAGCCGCGTGCCGGAGCCAACCTGCCGATTCACGAATCGCACATCGGATCGCACCAGGTCGTCCAGCGAATGCACACCCAACGGGTTTCCGGGCCGTACGAACAGGCCTTGGGAGCGCACCGCCAGATGGATCAGGCAATGGGTTTCCGGCCGCAGCCAGGCAGTGAAACGCCGCAACGTTTCCTGCTCGAACTCGCCGATCGGCACGTGGAAGCCCGCCACGTCGCAAGCGCCCTCGGCCAGCGCCGCCACGGCCTCCAGGCTGCCGCAGTACTTGAGGTCGTGCCGCACTTTGTGCTCGTCCAGGAAGTCCCGCAGCGCGGCCACCGCAAATCCATGGCTGGCGTGGATGCGCACCGCGGGGTCGGATTCGGCCATCAGCTTCTTCAGCTCGATTTCCAGCTCTGATGCCAGACTGTCCAGCGTCGGCGACAGGCGCGCCGCAATCCGCTTGCTGGCCCAGACCAGCTGCTGCGCCAATGGCGTCAGCGTGGACCCGCGCCCACGGGTCTTGGCGATCAGCGCGCCGCCGAACAGGGTTTCGGCGTCGCGCAAGATGCCCCAGGCGTAGCGATATGACAACGCCACGGCCTCGGCCGACTGCGCGATGTTGCCGGTGGCCTCGATATGGCCCAGCAGGGCGACCAGACGCGATACATCGAGGCCCGGCGCGGGCGTCGGGGCAGTGTCGTCACGGATCTGGAGATGGGGAAGAATCGAGATGCGTAGCATATGCGAAAAATAGCATATTGAATGGGCCAAATCACCCGCCTATAGTCGCACAAACAGGCCAAAGAGCCCGCTGCAACGCCCCCGAATATGAAAAAAAAAGCCTATATCGTGTCAGCAGGCGACACGTACGGCTAGCGGGTTGGCGGGTCAGCATGGGCTCGCCAGACCACGACGATATAAGCACGGAGACACCATGCCAGACATCGCCACCCCCACTGCGCCGGCTGACGGCGACGCCATCGCGCGCATCGTTGCCGCACGGCGCGACATGCCCGGCGCATTGCTGCCGATTCTGCACGACATCCAGGACAGCCAGGGATTCATCCCCGCCGAGGCGGTGCCGGTCATTGCCAAGGCTCTGAACCTGTCGCGCGCCGAGGTGCACGGCGTCATCACCTTCTATCACCACTTCCGCGACCAACCGGCCGGCCGTCACGTCGTGCAGGTCTGCCGCGCCGAGGCGTGCCAGTCCGTCGGCGCCGACGCACTGGCCGCGCACGCCAGCAAGGCGCTCGGTTGCGATTTCCACGAGACCACGGCCGACGGCCAGTTCACGCTGGAGCCGGTCTACTGCCTGGGCCAGTGCGCATGCGGCCCCGCCGTGATGATTGGCGACCGGCTCCACGCCCGCGTCGACGCCCGGCGCTTCGACGCCTTGACCGGCGCGCTGCGCGAACCGGCGGTACAGCCCGCGCAATCCGTGGAGACCCAGGCATGAGCACCACGATCTTCGTTCCCCGCGATTCCACCGCGCTGGCGCTTGGCGCCGACGACGTCGCGCACGCCATCGCCCAGGAGGCCGCCAAACGTGGCGCCGATGTCCGCATCGTCCGCAATGGCTCGCGCGGCATGTTCTGGCTTGAACCACTGGTCGAAGTGCAGACCGATGCCGGCCGCGTCGCCTACGGCCCGGTGACGGCGGAGGATGTGGGCGCGCTGTTCGACGCCGGATTCCTCGCCGGCGGCACGCACGCGCTGGCGCATGGTCCCACCGGCGAGATTCCGTTCCTGAAGAAGCAGGAGCGGTTGACCTTCGCGCGCGTCGGCATCACCGATCCGCTGTCGCTGGACGACTACATCGCGCACGAAGGCTATGCCGGCCTGACGCGCGCGCTGTCGATGGCCCCCGCGCAGATCGTGCAGGAGGTCACCGACTCCGGCCTGCGGGGACGCGGCGGTGCGGCGTTCCCCACGGGCATCAAGTGGAAGACTGTGCTGGGCGCGGCCTCCGACATCAAGTACATCGTTTGCAACGCCGATGAGGGCGACTCCGGCACGTTCTCCGACCGCATGGTCATGGAGGACGATCCGTTCATGTTGATCGAGGGCATGACGATTGCGGGGCTGGCCGTCGGCGCCGAGCAGGGCTACATCTACACGCGCTCCGAGTATCCGCACGCGATTGCCGCCACCGAGGCCGCCATCGAGATCGCGACCCAGGCCGGCTGGCTCGGCGACAACATCCGTGGCAGCGGCCGGCGCTTCCGGCTGGAAGTGCGCAAGGGTGCCGGCGCCTACGTCTGCGGCGAAGAAACCGCGCTGCTCGAAAGCCTGGAGGGCAAGCGCGGCGTGGTGCGCGCCAAGCCGCCGCTGCCGGCGCTGGAAGGGCTGTTCGGCAAGCCGACCGTCATCAACAACGTGATTTCGCTGGCCACGGTGCCGGTGATCCTGGCGCGCGGCGCCACGTTCTATCGCGACTTCGGCATGGGCCGCTCGCGCGGTACGCTGCCATTCCAGCTTGCCGGCAACATCCTGCAGGGCGGTCTGGTGGAGAAGGCGTTCGGCATCACGCTGCGTGAACTGCTGGTCGACTTCGGCGGCGGCACGCGCAGCGGCCGCGCGATCCGCGCCGTGCAGGTGGGTGGCCCGCTGGGTGCCTACCTGCCCGAATCGCGCTTCGATACGCCGCTGGACTACGAGGCCTACGCGGCATTTGGCGCGGTTGTGGGCCACGGCGGCATCGTGGTGTTCGACGAAACCGTCGACATGGCGAAGATGGCGCGCTACGCGATGGAGTTCTGCGCGATCGAGTCGTGCGGCAAGTGCACGCCGTGCCGGATCGGCTCCACGCGCGGCGTGGAGGTGATCGACCGCATCATCGCGGGCGAGGCGCCGGTGAAGCACGTGGCGCTGGTTCGCGATCTCTGCGACACCATGCTCAACGGGTCGCTCTGCGCGATGGGTGGCATGACGCCCTATCCGGTGCTGTCCGCGCTGAACGAGTTCCCAGAGGATTTCGGCCTGGCCGCCAAGCCGGCCCGGGCAGCCTGAGTTCGCTCCGGTCCATGACAACGACGTGCCCCTCAGGGGCACGCACCCTACAGATCTAGAAACGGGAGACATCCCTTGAACGCTCGCGACGATTTCGACTACGGTACCCCGCCCAGCGAATCCGAAACGCTGATCACGCTGGAGATCGACGGTGTGCCCGTCACCGTGCCGGCCGGCACCTCGGTCATGCGCGCCGCCGCCGAGGCCGGCGTGGGCGTGCCCAAGCTGTGCGCCACGGATTCGCTGAAGTCTTTCGGTTCGTGCCGGCTGTGCCTCGTGGAGATCGAAGGCCGCCGCGGCTATCCGGCCTCGTGCACGACGCCGGTGGAAGCGGGCATGAAGGTGAAGACGCAGAGCGACAAGCTCGGCGACCTGCGCCGTGGCGTAATGGAACTCTACATCTCAGACCACCCGCTCGATTGCCTGACCTGTCCGACCAATGGCAACTGCGAGCTGCAGGACATGGCCGGCGTGGTGGGGCTGCGCGAGGTGCGCTACAACGACGGCGCCGCGCCGATCGCCACGCATACGCAGCTGGCGAAGGACGAGTCGAACCCGTATTTCACGTATGACGCGTCCAAGTGCATCGTCTGCAACCGCTGCGTCCGCGCGTGCGAGGAGACGCAAGGCACGTTCGCGCTGACGATCAGCGGCCGCGGCTTCGACTCCCGTGTGGCGGCAGGCACCAGCCAGTCGTTCATGGAATCCGATTGCGTGTCGTGCGGCGCCTGCGTGCAGGCCTGCCCGACGGCCACGCTGACGGAAACCTCGGTCATCAAGCTGGGGCAGGCATCGCACAGCACGGTCACCACCTGCGCCTATTGCGGCGTGGGTTGCTCGTTCAAGGCCGAGATGAAGGGCAACGAGGTCGTGCGCATGGTGCCGTACAAGGACGGCCAGGCCAACGAAGGCCACGCCTGCGTGAAGGGCCGCTTCGCCTGGGGCTATGCCACGCACCAGGACCGCATCCTCAAGCCGATGATCCGCGCGAAGATCACCGATCCGTGGCGCGAGGTGTCGTGGGAGGAAGCGATCGGCTACGCCGCGTCGCAGTTCAAACGCATCCAGGCCGAGCATGGCAAGGATTCGATCGGTGGCATCGTGTCGTCGCGCTGCACGAACGAAGAAGGCTACCTGGTGCAGAAGCTGGTGCGGGCGGCGTTCGGCAATAACAACGTCGATACTTGCGCGCGCGTCTGCCACTCGCCGACCGGCTACGGACTCAAGACCACGCTCGGCGAATCGGCTGGTACGCAGACCTTCCGCTCGGTGGCCAAGGCCGATGTGATCATGGTGATCGGCGCCAACCCGACCGATGGCCACCCGGTGTTCGCCTCGCGCATGAAGAAGCGCCTGCGCGCCGGGGCAAAGCTGATCGTCGCCGATCCGCGCCGCATCGACCTGGTTGATTCCCCGCATATCCGCGCCGATTACCACCTGCAGCTGCGCCCGGGCACCAACGTCGCGCTGGTGACGTCGATGGCGCACGTGATCGTCACCGAAGGCCTGCTGGCCGACGCGTTCATCGCCGAGCGTTGCGAAGACCGCGCGTTCCAGCAATGGCGCGATTTCGTCGCACTGCCCGAAAACTCGCCGGAGGAGATGGAGTCGGTGACCGGCGTGCCGGCGGACCAGCTCCGCGGCGCGGCCCGCCTGTATGCCACCGGCGGCAACGCGGCCATCTACTACGGCCTCGGTGTGACGGAGCACGCGCAAGGCTCGACGACCGTGATGGGCATCGCCAACCTGGCAATGGCCACGGGCAATATCGGTCGCGAAGGCGTCGGCGTGAATCCGCTGCGCGGCCAGAACAACGTGCAGGGCTCCTGCGACATCGGATCGTTCCCGCACGAGTTGCCGGGCTATCGCCACGTGTCGGACTCCACCGTGCGCGGCGCGTTCGAGGCGGCGTGGAATGTCGAAATCAACCCGGAGCCGGGCCTGCGCATCCCGAACATGTTCGAGGCCGCGCTGACGGGCTCGTTCAAGGGCCTGTACTGCCAGGGCGAGGATATCGTCCAGTCCGACCCCAACACGCAGCACGTGGCGGAGGCGCTCTCGTCGATGGAGTGCATCGTCGTGCAGGACATCTTCCTGAACGAAACCGCGAAGTACGCGCACGTGTTCCTGCCGGGGTCGTCGTTCCTGGAAAAGGATGGCACCTTCACCAACGCGGAGCGCCGCATCTCGCGCGTGCGCAAGGTCATGCCCGCGAAGGGCGGCTATGCCGACTGGGAGGCCACGATCCTGCTGGCCAATGCGCTCGGCTACCCGATGCACTACAACCACCCGTCCGAGATCATGGACGAGATCGCGCGGCTGACGCCGACGTTCGCCGGTGTGAGCTACAAGAAGCTTGACGAACTGGGCAGCATCCAGTGGCCGTGCAATGCCGATGCGCCGGAAGGCACGCCGACCATGCACGTCGACGCCTTCGTGCGCGGCAAGGGCAAGTTCATCATCACCAAGTACGTGGCGACCACGGAGAAGGTCAACCGCAAGTACCCGCTGATCCTGACCACGGGCCGCATCCTGTCGCAGTACAACGTGGGTGCGCAGACGCGGCGTACGCACAACGTGCACTGGCACGATGAAGACCGGCTGGAAATTCATCCGCACGACGCCGAGGAACGTGGCATCAAGGATGGCGACTGGGTTGGCGTGCAGAGCCGGGCAGGGGAGACCGTGCTGCGCGCTATCGTCAGCCAGCGCATGCAGCCGGGCGTGGTGTACACGACGTTCCACTTCCCGGAGTCGGGCGCCAACGTCATCACCACCGACAACTCGGACTGGGCGACCAACTGTCCGGAGTACAAGGTGACCGCGGTGCAGGTGATGCCGGTGGCGCAGCCGTCCACGTGGCAACGCGAGTACCAGGCGTTCAACGAGGAACAGCTGGCGCACCTGCGCGCGGCCAGCGAGCCGGCGCAGGCTTCGGCGGAATAAGCGAGCCACGCCATGAAGCGCTGCATCCTGCCGCAGGAGGCCGAGCCGTCCGACGAGGCGTTGCCGGCCACGCGAAATACCTTCGCCGTCAACCGCTGGCGGAATGGCGCGGCGATGGCCGAGATCGACCACATCGCCGAGGAAGTCCCGGTGGCGCTGGAGTACAACGGCGTCTCTCATGCGGTGATGCTGGCCACGCCGGCGGACCTGGAAGACTTCGCGCTGGGCTTCAGCCTGAGCGAAGGCATCGTGGCCAGTCCGCGCGACGTGTATGGCATCGACGTGGAGGTCCGGCCGAACGGCGTGGCCGTGAAGCTGGAGATCGCGACGGAGGCCTTCGTCGGACTCAAGGCGCGGCGCCGCGCGCTGGCCGGCCGCACCGGATGCGGGCTGTGCGGCACGGAATCGCTTGACGAGGTCATGCGCGTACCGGCCACGGTGCAAAGCGCGGCGTCGTTCGATCCTGCATTGCTGGACGCCGCCTTTGCACAGCTTCAGACGCGTCAGGCGCTGCAGCGCGATACCGGCGCCACGCACGCGGCGGGCTGGCTGCGTGCGGACGGCACGGTCGCGCTGGTGCGCGAGGACGTCGGCCGGCACAATGCGCTGGACAAGCTGGCCGGCGCGCTCGCCATCGGCAACGAAGATGTTTCGCGTGGCGCGGTGATCGTGACCAGTCGCGCCAGCTACGAGATGGTCCTGAAGACGGCGATGATCGGCGCGGGCGTGCTGGCGGCGGTGTCCGGGCCGACCGCGCTGGCGGTGCGTCTGGCCGAATCCGCGGGCGTCACGCTGGCCGGCTTCGTTCGTGCGGGCAGCCTCGTTGCCTACGCCCATTCTCATCGACTAAAGATTTCCTAGAGCCTGGCATGCATATCGAAAACCTGATCAAGATGGCCAACCAGATCGGCGGCTTCTTTGAAGCGATGCCGGACCGGGACGAAGCGCTCGCGGACATCGCCAGCCACCTGAAGCGTTTCTGGGAGCCGCGCATGCGGCGCGCGCTGCTGGCCCACGTGGATGTGCACGGTGGCGAAGGGCTGGATGCCATCGTACTGACGGCCATCGCACGCCACCGCGAGAAGGTTGAGGTCGCGCAGGCTGCGGCCGCCTGAACAGCGCCCTGAACAGCGTCCTGAATGGCACCCCGAATGGCACGCCGAATGGCACCTGATTCCGGCCGCGCTATTTCTTGAGCCAGTAAAGCACTTGCAGGATCGTCAGCCCGAACAGCGTGGCGACGACCGCGGTGCTCTCCCGCCCCAGTCCGCAGGCGATGCCGATGGCGGCGACGGTCCAGATGCTGGCCGCCGTGGTCAGGCCGCGGATGTCTTCCTCGCTGTTGAGCTTGATGATGGCGCCGGCGCCCAGGAAGCCGATGCCAGACGCCAGCCCTTGCAGCACGCGGCTCATGTCCGGCAGTGGCACGCCTGCCTGGAGCGGCACCAGCACGAACAACGCCGACCCCAATGCGACCAGCATGTGCGTGCGCAGCCCAGCGGCCTTGCCGGCCGCCTCGCGCTCGTAGCCGATCATCCCGCCAAGCAATACGGCCAGCGTGAGCCGCAGCAGAATGCGGGTCAGCTCCTTGACGTCCGGCACGTCGGCAAACTCGGCGCGCAGCGTGCCGTAGACATCTCCCCACAGGCTTTCCATAGCGGCCTCCCGTCTGGCGTCTTCCGATGGTTGGCAAGCTAGCATGCGGCCGCGGCGCTCCGCAGTCGGGCGCCGGCTGACAAGCATCGGGGGAAAGGCGCGCGCAGGCCGCGAGAAAGCGGCGGAGGTGCGCGGGAAATGTGGCGTACTCAGCGCAGCCGCAGAGGTTCCAATAGGGCCGCGTCGTACTGGGTGCGCGTGATGCGGCCCAGTTCCATCATGCGCAGCAGGATGTACGCCTGACGCTGGCGTGCGCGACGGGGGTTGGCCACGGGATTGTTGGCCGAAGGCGCCTTGGGTAGGCCGGCCAGCATCGCGCATTCGGCCAGCGAGAGCTGCGCCACGGGCTTGCCGAAGTAGGTCTGCGCCGCTTCGCCAAAGCCGTAGGCGCCCTGGCCGAGGTAGATCTTGTTCAGATAGAGCTCGAGGATCTCGTCCTTGGTCAGCGACTGCTCGATGCGATAGGCCATCAGCGCTTCATACAGCTTGCGCGTATAGGTCTTCTGGCGCGAAAAGAAGAAGTTGCGAGCCACCTGCATGGTGATGGTGGAGGCGCCCTGCGACAGATCGTCGGAGAGATTGGCGATGCCGGCGCGCATCACGCCCACATAGTCCACGCCATCGTGCAGGTAGAAACGGTCGTCCTCGATGGCGACCACGGCCTCGGACAGCGCCGGTGGGAATTGTCTGAGCTGGATGTAGTCGGGCGTATCGCGGAATGCGGTGAGGGCATCGAGCGACGGCAATTGCCGGCTGGCCATGACGACCGCAAGGGTGGCCAGCAACGCGCCGCCGATGACGGCGAGCAGGACGAGCTTGACGAAGGCGGACCAGATACGTTGCATGGCACGTATTGTGCCATCGCTCTGGACGCCGCCATCGGAAAACGCCTATTCCCTCGGCACCGCCACCCCCAGCGATAACGCCAGCGTTTCCAGATTTCGCCAGATGTTCGGGTTGATTTCCAGATGCGTGGCGGCCGCGGCCCGGTTGGCCGCTTCGTATTCGCCGGGATACTGCACCTGGTCGAAGCCGGGCGCGGTGGGTGTGTCATGCAGGTAGTTGATGAACGCTTCCACCTCGCCACGCTCCCAGTTCAGCCCGAGGTCGAACTGCGGGTTCAGCAGTACGGCGAACAGGTTGTTGGTGGCCACGCCGGCCCGCGGGTTCTCTGGCTGGATCGTGCCGCCACCGGACAGCACACCGGCCAGTAATTCCGCCACCACGCCCAGCGCGTATCCCTTGTGCGCACCGAACGGCAGCAGTGACCCGGGCCGCTCGCCGAACATGACCGAGGCATCGGTCGTCGGGTTGCCATCGGCGTCGATGATGCTGTGCTCAGGCGCCGGCTCGCCTTTTTCGGCCAGCACGCGCGCCTTGTTGATGGCGATCGCGCTGGTGGCAATGTCCACCACCAGCGGCGGCCGGCCATTTGGCATGGGGCCCGCAAAGCAGAGCGGGTTGGTGGTCAGCCTTGCCACACGTCCGCCGTACGGCGCCACCACGGGTGGGCGGTTGATGACATTGGTGAAACTGAGCAATACGAAGCCGGCTGCGGCGACCATCTCGCCGTAGTGGCCCATGCGGCCGAGGTGGTGAGACTTGCGCAGCGTCACGATGCAATGCCCATGCTGTCGCACGCGCTCGATGGCCCGGGCCATGACGACCTTGCCCACGTGCTGGCCAAAGCCGCCGTTGCCGTCGAAGACCATCAGCGTGTCCTTGTCCAGCACGCAGTCCGCGCGGCCATCGGGGTTGACGCTGCCGCCATCGATGGCGCGGCGATAGTTCGGCAGGATCGACAGCCCGTGGCTGATGTAGCCGCAGCGGTCGGATTCGACCAGATGCTCGGCCACATCGTCGGCAATGTCGGCGGGGACGGCTTGCGCGGTGAGGATGTCGCGCGCGAAGCGTTGTGCGGAGTCGAGGGTGATTTTCATAAGGGGGCGGCGTAGTTGATTGTGGTCAGACCCAGCCCAGCCAGCGCCAGTAGGTGGTGGCGAACACCAGCATCAGCACGTAGCCGATGATCGTGACCGGGATGCCGATGCGGGCGAACTGTCGTCCGTTGAACGTGTCGGTGCCCAGGCAGACCATGTTCTGTGGCGCGTTGATCGGCAGGATGAAGCCGAAGCTGACCGTGTAGCCGAGCAACATGGTCATGCCGACCTTGTTCATGTCCCCGGGCAGCGTCTGCAGCACCGAGATGAGGATGGGCAGCAGCGCGGCGGTCAGCGCCGTCGCACTGGCAAAGCCCAGGTGAATCAGGATCAGGAACGCGGCAAGCACCGCGAAGACCATCAGCGTGCCGTGGTCGGCCAGGCCGGAATGCGTCACCACGAACTTGCCGAGCCACTGGCCGGCCTGCGTGGTCAGCAGCGCGGTCCCCAGGCTGATCCCCACGCCGAACACGATCAGCGTGCCCCAGGGCGTGCGTTGCTGCATGGTCTTCCAGTCCATCACGCCGATACGCGGCAGCATCAGGATGACCAGCCCCACGAAGGTGATGCTTGCCGTGTCGAACTGATGCAGCTTGCCCTCGGTGGCCCAGAACAGCAGCAGGCCGATGGCGACGGCGGCCAGGCGCTTCTGCGGGGCGGTCATGGGACCGAGCGCCGCAAGTTCGCGTTGCACCGCTTCCTTGCCGCCGACGATGGCGTCGGTTTCGGGCGGAAGCAGCCAGCGCACCAGGAAGTACAGCACGGCCGACATCACGATGGCCCAGGGCGCACCGGCGATGAGCCATTGCAGCCATGTCACGCGGTCCCCGAGCAGCTTGTCCATGAACCCGATGGTCAGGAGGTTTTGCGCGGCGGCCGTCTGGATGCCGACGTTCCACACACTGGTCGCCTGCGCCACCATGATCATGATGCCGGCCGCGATGTTCGACTTCTTGTCCACGCCGAACGCCGCGATCACGCCCATCATGATCGGCACCGTGCAGGCGCTGCGCGCCGTGGCGCTGGGCACCACCAGGCTCAGCAGGATCGTGACGGCGATCGTGCCGATCAGGATGCGCCGCGTGCTGGTGCCGATGGCGGACAACGTGACCAGTGCGATGCGGCGGTCAAGCCCCGTCACGGTCATCGCGGCCGAGATGAACAGCGCCGCCGCGACCAGCGCGAGCGCCGTGTTGGAGAACCCGGCCAGCGCCATGCCGAGCGCCTTCGACGTGCCATATTGCGTGGCGGGATCGTTGACTGTTGGCGAGAAGCCGACCAACGCGGCCATCAGCGACGTGATCATGATCGCGCTGGTCTCGTAGGTCACGGCCTCGGTGATCCAGACCACCACGGCGAAGGCCAGGATGGCGAGCATGCGGTGCCCGGCCACGGGAAGATCGGCGGGGGTAGGAATCAGCAGAACACCGATCAGTGCGGCGATAGCCAGAAACAGGCCCCAGTGCAGGGCGACCTTGGGAGCAAGGGGCTTGGTTGCCGCGGTGGATGGAAGGGCGGCGGGGGAAGTGTGCGAATCAGGCATCATGGAATCCCTGGGTGGATAGATCCTGCCGGACGCGTTGCCACGCGCGAGTGCTGCGTTCGGCATGCACTTCATTATGTGAAGCGCGATGAAGCGTGCCAAGGTGGCCACTGCCGCGCGAATGCCCCAGATCAAGACTCTGCGAAGTCAGTGGGAAACTCACGATTGAGACAGCGCAAAGGCTCGCAGACTCAGGCAGGCAAGTGACGCCCGCGCGCTCGCACGATCTGAAATAATTGGCATCGGTGTTGAAGGTTTTTAGTTTGCGGTACGCCGCATCGCCGTCGTGGCCTGCGCGCCACTTGCGGCAATTTGCCGGCCGCGGCTGTCGGCCAGCGCGTCGCACCGCACCGACCACCACATTGGCCCCAACGTACAACGCATGGTGTCCACGAATCTGTCATCCGGGACGCCATCCACGAGAAAACGACATGATCCAGACCTGGTGTGCGTGGCTGGCCCACGCGCTGATTCCCTTGCGAGCGATGTCGCCCGATAGCGCATCGTCCATCCGCCCGTGCCTGCCGCTGGAGACCATCAGCAATGCGCGCGATCTTGGTGGTCTGGTGGGCGTATCCAACCGCCGCGTGCGCCACGGCCGGCTGTTCCGCAGCGGCAACCCCGCGCTGGCGAGCGCGGCCGATCTCGACCGCCTGCATGCACTGGGGCTCGACATGGTGATCGACTTCCGCTCGCCGGGCGAGAAATCACCTGCGGAGTCGGCGTTCGGAGAGCGTTTCCACTGGGTGTCCGTGCCCGTGCTGGATGGCAGCATGGCGATGGACGTGCTGATGCCGCGCCTGCGGGAAAGCACGCCGGCGCAGATGCATGCGTTCATGCTCGATGTGTACCGCGACTTTCCGGTGCGATACCGGGATGCGTTCGGCGGGTTCCTGCGCAACGCGGAGGCGGGCAAGACGCTCTACTACCACTGCACGGCCGGCAAGGACCGCACGGGCTTCGCATCGGTGCTGCTGCTGTCCGCGCTGGGCGTGTCGCAGGACGACATCGTCGCCAACTACCTCGAGTCAAACCACTGGAATCGTCGATTCAACGACGACGTGCTGGCACGGGTGGGCCCGATCGGCGTGCGACCGGAGGCGATCTTGCCGTTGCTGGAGGTCCGGCCGGAGTACCTGGAGGCGTCGATGTCGTCGATCAGTCAGACATACGGCAGCGTGGAGCGATTCCTGGCCGACGGCTTGCAGGTCGACGTCGACCGGCTACGCGCGCACTACCTCGAGGACTGAGCCGCGACCCGGACGGGCGTCCGGCCCGCGCATCGGCGCGTCAAGAGTCAGGAACAGGGTCCGGGTCGGGCTCAGGGGCAGGGTCCGAGTCCCCCGCATTCGCGCAGGATGCGTGCCGTGGACAGCGCGATCATGCCTTCCTCGTCGGTCGGCAAGACCAGCACCGGCACGCGGCTCGCATCCTGGCTGACACGCTGGCAGTTTTCATTGTTCGCCGCGTCATCGAGCGCAACGCCGAACAGGCCGGTCAGATGGGCGCAGATGCGCGCGCGGACCTCTGGCGAATTGGCGCCGATGCCGGCCGTGAACACCAGCGCATCGAGCCCGCCCAACGTGACGGCGAGCTTGCCGATTTCCTGTGCGGCGCGGAAGGCGTAGAAGTCCACGGCCAGCTTCGCGCGCGGATCGTTGCTGGCCAGCAGTGCCCGCATGTCGCTACTGACGCCGGAGATGCCCTTGAGGCCGGACTGGCCATAGAGCATGTTCTGGATCGCATCGGCATCCATGCCCTGTGCGGCCAGCCACAGGATCGCACCGGGGTCGATCGATCCGCACCGCGTGCCCATCGGCATGCCGTCGAGCGCGGTGAGCCCCATGGTCGAATCCACGCTCTTGCCGGCGCGCATCGCACACAGGCTCGCCCCGTTGCCCAGATGCGCCACGACAACGCGGCCTTCCAGCAGGTCGGGCGCCACCTGGTGCAGCCGGCGCGCAATGTATGCGTACGACAGCCCGTGAAAACCATAGCGGCGCACGCCGCGTTCGTAATACTCATAGGGCAGTGCCATCAGCTGGGCCAGCGGATCGTGACCCGCGTGAAACGCCGTGTCGAAGCAGGCCACCTGCAGCAGTTCCGGCACCGCCGCGCGCACCGCACGGATCGCCGTGAGGTTGTGCGGCTGATGCAGCGGGGCCAGCGGCACCAGCGCCTCCAGCTTCGCGATCACCTCGTCGTCGATACGCACTGCATCGGCAAAATCCGCACCGCCGTGGACCACGCGATGGCCGATCGCCACCGGTGGCGTGTCACGCAAGCCCACACTCAGCGTCAGACGGATCAGCCGGAACGCGGCGTCATGGTCCGAGATCTGTTCGACGGGAAAACGCTCGTCGGCGACGACTCGTCCATCGGCCATGCGCGCCATCAGCCGCGGTGCCACGCCGATGCCTTCGATCTGGCCGTGCGCGGAGAGTGTGGGCTGGATGTCGACGTTGTCGTGCGCGGAGTCCGGCACGGCATAGACGGAGACCTTCACGCTGGACGAGCCGGCGTTGACGACGAGGATGACGCGATTGGCGGGGTGTGGGGTACTCACGCTGACAATGCTCCTGTCGAATGGGGACTGCCGGTTCAGGCCTTGACCGCGGCGTCGCCCGCGGTACGGCGCGCATGCGCGAGCAGGACCGCGATGGCACAGCTGCCGATGCGAGCGCGCACGCTGTCGGCACGGCTCGTCAGGATGATCGGCACGCGCGCGCCAAGCACGATGCCGGCCGACTCCGCGCCCGCGAGGAAGGTCAGTTGCTTGGCCAGCATGTTGCCCGCTTCCAGGTCCGGGACCAGCAGGATGTCGGGGTCGCCGGCGACTTCGGAGCGGATGCCCTTGGTGTCCGCCGCCGCCCTGCTGATGGCGTTGTCGAACGCCAGCGGGCCGTCGAGGATGCCGCCCTCGATCTGGCCGCGCAGGCTCATCATGCAGAGCGCGGCGGCGTCGATGGTCGACGGGATCTTGTCGGTGACTGTTTCCACTGCGGAAAGGATCGCCACCTTGGGCCGTTCGACGCCAAGCACGCGCACGAGGTCGATCGCATTGCGGACGATGTCCGCCTTTTCGTTCAGCGTGGGGAAGATGTTGACCGCGGCGTCGGTGATGAACAGTGGCTTGTGGTAGTTCGGCACGTCCATCGCGAATACATGCGAGAGGCGCCGGCCGGTGCGCAGGCCACTGGACCCGCTGGCTACCGCGTGCAGCAGCTCGTCGCTGTGCAGACTACCCTTCATGAGCAGTTCGGCCTCGCCGTTCCGCACGGCCTCCACGGCGCGCAACGCGGCGGCATGACTGTGCGGGGCGTCTATGATGGGTGTGTCGCCCAGTGGCAGCCCGTGTTCCTGCGCGATCTGCCGGATGCGGACCTCGGGCCCGATCAGCAGCGGCGCGATCAGGCCAAGCCGGGCCGCTTCCAGCGCGCCGTCGAGCGACGAATAATCGCAAGGGTGCGCCACGGCGGTGGGAATCGGCGGCAGGCCCTCGCAGCGGGCCAGCAGCCTGGCGTACTTGTCGGTGGACGATGGTGTGAGCATTGGCAGCGTTCCCTGGAACCGAAAACCTTCTGAAGGGCAGGCATCCTGAGGGCCACGGATGCTGCATTGCGCAAACGTCTGGGGCAAGTATAGGCCAATGTACAGCGCACGGCGATGACACGTGAACGTCATGTCTGGCACAGAGACTGCAATATTCCATTCCGTCGGTTGTCAGTGCCGGCGCAGGCTGATAGATTTTATGTGTTGCGTTGCAGCAGGCAACCGCGCCGCTGCGACTATCTGACGAGTCTGACCTCTCGGAGGGGAGAACCGGAATGAACGCACGCCAACCCGTGACCGGCATCCAGCCGGCCGACCAAGCCTCGCCCGCCACACCCGAATCCACCCCCATGCCGCCATCTCCACTTGCGCTGCCGCAGGCAGCCTGGGAATACGGCGTGGATTCCTGGCAGCGCGCGATCCTTTTCCTCGACATCCTGCGTCGCCGCGGCAACGAGTCCGCCGAACATGAGCGCGGCGGCATGCCACCCGTGCTGGTCTTCGACTACGAAGTGCTGATCGATGGCCGCAACCTGCCCAAGCCCGTCAACTACGCGCTGCTGCGCATTGTCCCGCCAGAGGCGCACCCGACGGATCCGGAGAAACGCCCGTTCGTCGTCATGGACCCGCGCGCGGGTCACGGACCCGGCATCGGCGGCTTCAAGGCGGACAGCGAGATCGGCAATGCCATCCGCAGCGGACACCCGTGCTACTTCATCACGTTCTATCGCGATCCCTGCCCGGAACAGACCATCGAGGATGTGGCCCGCACGGAAGGAAGTTTCCTACGCGCGGTGGCCGAGCGACATCCCGATGCACCGGGCAAGCCATTCGTCGTGGGCAATTGTCAGGCGGGCTGGGCCTTGCTGATGCTGGCGGCCGCGGCGCCCGACGTGACCGGGCCGATCCTGCTGGCCGGCGCCCCGGTGGCGTACTGGTCTGGCGTACGCGGACGCAACCCGATGCGCTACAGCGGCGGATTGCTCGGTGGCTCATGGCTGGCTTCGCTGACGGCGGACCTCGGCAACGGGCGATTCGACGGCGCCTGGCTCGTGCAGAACTTCGAGAGCCTCAATCCCGCGAATTCGCTGTGGGAAAAGCTCTACAACGTCTACGCCAAGGCCGATACCGAGGGGCCGCGTTTCCTCGAATTCGAGCGCTGGTGGGGCGGACATTTCCTGATGAACCGCGCGGAGATCGACTGGATCGTCCAGAACCTCTTCGTCGGCAATCACCTGGCCGCGGGCGATGTGCACAGCGCCGATGGCAAGACCGTGGTCGATTTGCGCAACCTGCGCTCGCCGGTGATCGTGTTTGCCTCCTGGGGGGACAACATCACGCCGCCGCAACAGGCGTTGAACTGGATTCCGGACCTGTATGAGAGCGTCGACGACATCGTGGCCAACGAGCAGACCATCGTCTACTGCCTGCACCCGTCGATTGGTCACCTCGGCATCTTTGTCTCGGCCAGCGTGGCCAACCGCGAACACACGGAACTCTTCTGCGCGCTGGACCTGATCGACGTGCTGCCGCCCGGCCTGTACGAAGCGAAGATCGAGGACGTGGCGCCGGGCACCTCGCACCTGGACCTGATCGAAGGCCGCTATCTCGTGCGCTTCGAGCGACGGACGATCGACGACATTTTGGCGCTCGATGACGGACGCGACGACGAGAAACCGTTCGAGGTCGTGCGCCGCGTGGCCGAGATCAATCAGCACCTGTACGACACGTTCGCCTCGCCGCTGGTGCGGGCGGCCTCCACCGAGGCCTCCGCGCAGGCCATGCGCGAGATGCACCCTGCGCGGCTGGAGCGGACGCTGGCCAGCGATGTCAATCCGTGGATGGCGTGGATCGGCGCCATGGCACCGGCCGTGCGCGACGCGCGCCAACCGGTCGATGACGACAACCCGTTCCTGGCGATGGAGCGCGTCATGTCCGACCATATCGTGCGCTCGCTGAACCAGTACCGCGACGTACGGGACGCCTGGCAGGAACAATTTTTCGAGTCGCTCTACGCCACGCCCTGGATGGCGGCGATGCTGGGCATGGAGGCCGCGACCGGGCGTGCGGAATCTCCCGCCGTCACCGCCCTGCGCAAGGAAGTGGCCGACCTGCGCCGGCGCGAGGCGCGGGCGCAAATCGGCGAGGGCACTTCGCTCGACGCGTTCCTGAGGATCCTCGCGTATGTCACGCAAAACCGGTCCGCCATCGAGGAGCGTCCGTTCAACCTGCTGCGCAAGCTGGCGCGCGAAAATCCGCCGGACAAGCGCGTCAGCCTGGCCGATTTCAAGAACGCCGTCCGCCGCCAGAGCTATGTGGTGACCCTGGACCCCGAGGCGGCCTTGCAGTCGCTGCCGCAACTGGTGCCTGACATGAAGGAGCGCCGCCGCATCATGGTGCTGGCACACCGCGTGCTGACCGTGCGCGGCCCGCTGGAGACCGACTGGCTCGCGCGCTACCGCGAGGTGGCCGACGTGCTGGGCACCGACCACAGCCGCGCCGCACGTGGCGAGGAAGACGAAGCCTGACTCCATATTTCCGCCATCGAGGAGGAGCATCCCATGGTGCAGGTACCCAACCCGCCGCTCGCCGGCGCCCGTGTGCTGGTGGTCGGCGTGGCCAATGCAGAATCGATTGCGTGGGGTTGCGCGCGCGCATTCCGCGAACTGGGCGCCGACCTGGCGTTGACCTACCTCAACGACAAGGCGTTGCCACATGTAGCGCCGCTCGCCGAACAGGTCGGCGCGCCAATTCTGATGCCGCTGAACGTCGAGGACGATGCGCAGATGGACGCGCTGTTCGCGCGCATCGCGGAGGAGTGGGGGCGTCTCGATGCCGTCGTGCATTCGGTGGCATTCGCGCCCAAGGCGGACCTGCAAGGCGGCCTGCTGAATTCGTCGGCGGGCGGCTTCGCGCGCGCAATGGATGTGTCGTGCCATTCGTTCATCCGCATGGCGCGCCGCGCGGTGCCGCTGATGTCGGATGGTGGCACGCTGTTTGCGATGAGCTATGACGGCGCCAACCGCGTGGTGCCCAACTACAACCTGATGGGGCCCGTGAAGGCGGCGTTGGAGGCGAGTTGCCGCTACCTGGCGCACGAACTCGGCCCGCAAGGCATTCGCGTGCACGCGATCTCGCCGGGGCCGCTGAAGACGCGCGCGGCATCGGGTCTCAAGGACTTCGACCATCTGTTGGCGGAGGCCGCGGGCCGCGCGCCGCTGGGCGAGCTGGTCGACATCATGGACGTCGGCTTTGCCACGGCCTACCTGGCTACCCCGTACGCTCGCCGGCTATCGGGCAATACGGTGTACGTGGATGGTGGCGTGCACATCATGGCCTGAATCGAAATACATCATTGCTGCGACGCATACCGCGACGCGGCCTACAATATTCGCATGGCCGGCGCGGCGACGCATGGTGCGCCACGGCAGGTTCCGGCCGCATCCAGGAGAGGCTGCAATGCAGGTACTGATCCGCGGGCTGCATCGTGATGTGACCGAGGAAATGCTGCGGGACAAGCTGAAAGACTACGCACCGGTGAATTCCGTGGAGATCGTGCGGGAGGGTGACCCCGATCATCCGTGGGCGTGGGTGGATCTGGCGATCGACCCGTTCACCGCGTGGCGCCTGCTGCGTCAGTTCGACAAGCAGTACTTCGCTGGCAGCGTCATGCGCTGGTATATCCCGGCGCACCAGAGTTAGCGGCGCCATCGGGCTGGCGGCGATTCGCATTACCATAGCCGTTCATCCGACTCTTCCTCATTCGCTCATGCTCGAACTCGAAGGCGCCATCTGGTTTCGCGCCGGTGCCCAGGACTGGGGCGGCAAGGACCGCATCGCATTGCTGGCCGCCATTGGCGAGCACGGATCGATTACTGCCGCGGCGCGCGCGGTCGGCATCAGCTACAAGGCCGCCTGGGATGCCATCGACGCGATGAACAACAGTGCGGGCGAGCCGCTGGTCGTGCGCGCGGCGGGCGGCAAGGGCGGCGGCGGTACGCGCCTGACCGACCGGGCCGAACGGCTGATCCGCACCTATCGCGCGATGGCGGAGGAGCACCAGCGCTTCGTCGCATGGCTCGGCAAGGTGGGCAGTACGCTGTCCGATGCGGATGCCGACGATATTCACCTGATGAAACGATTCATGATCCAGACCAGTGCGCGCAACAAGTTGTTCGGCCGGGTGGAGTCCGTGCGTGGCGGCGCGGTCAATGACGAGATCACGCTGGTGCTGCCCGGTGGCCAGCGCATCGTCTCCACGATCACGCATGAGAGCGTGGAGACGCTGGGCCTGATGGCCGGCGCCGAGGCTTTCGCGCTCGTCAAGGCCTCGTCCGTGATGATTGGCCTGCCGGACCCCGGCGTGCGACTTTCCGCGCGCAACCAGTTGCCGGGCGTGGTGTCGCGCGTGGTTCCCGGGGCTGTCAATGCGGAAGTCGTGCTGGACCTCGATGGCGGTGGCACCGTGGCGGCCATCATCACGAACACGGCGCTGACGGACCTCGGGCTGGCCGAAGGCATGCAGGCACTGGCTATCTTCAAAGCCTCGAGCGTGATCCTCGGGACGATGGCCTGAGGACCGTGGCTCGCCGGAGCCGCGTGTAGAATGACCGGACTTCGGGCGCCTTGCGGGCGCCCGTTTCCTTTTCACCTTTCACCTTTCGCCTGGCTTGCCTCACTCATGCACGCTGCCATCGCCGGCTTCAGCCTCGGGCTGTCGCTGATTCTTGCCATCGGCTCCCAGAACGCCTTCGTGCTGCGCCAGGGTCTGCGCCGCGAGCATGTGTTCTGGGTCTGCCTGATCTGCGCGGCGTCGGATGCCGCGTTGATTTTCATGGGCGTATCCGGATTTGCCGTGATGATTCGCAAGCTGCCGTGGCTTGGCGATGCGATGCGTTACGGCGGCGCCGCATTCCTCATCTGGTACGGCGCGCGCAGCCTGTGGACGGCCTGGCGATCCCACGCCGCACTCGCGCCGGCCGACGCCGAATCGCGCCCGCTGGTCGCCACGCTCGCGATCTGCCTGGCCTTTACCTGGCTGAATCCGCATGTCTGGCTCGATACCGTGGTGCTGATCGGCTCCGTCTCCACGCAGTTCGCGGGCCATGAGCTGGCGTTCGCGACGGGCGCGATGACCGCGTCATTCCTGTTTTTCTTCTCGCTCGGCTATGGTGCGGCGCTGCTGCGGCCGGTGTTTGCGCGGCCCCGCGCGTGGCAGGTGCTCGAGGTGATCGTCGGCTTGACCATGTGGGTCATCGCCGCCAGGCTCCTCATGGATGGAGGTCAGTAGGGATCATGGCAAGGAACGTTGAAATCAAGGCGCGTATCGTCAGCATCGAGGCCCTGCTGCCGCGCGCGGCGGCGCTGGCGAACCACGGTCCGGAACGGATCGAGCAGGACGATACCTTCTTCACCTGTCCAAACGGACGGCTCAAGCTGCGCGCTTTCCACGCTGGCAGCGGCCAGCTGATCTTCTATGCCCGGCCCGACCAGGCTGGCCCCAAGGAGAGCTTCTATATCCTCTCGCCCACGGCATCGCCGGATACGTTGCGTGCCGCGCTGAGTGCGGCGCACGGCGAAACCGGCCGCGTACGCAAGGTCCGCACGCTGTTCCTGGTGGGACGCACGCGTGTGCACCTGGACCGCGTGGAAGGGCTCGGGGATTTTCTCGAACTGGAAGTGGTGCTGGCCGATGGCGAGCCGGTCGAGCATGGCGTGGCCGAAGCGCATGCGCTGATGGCCAGCCTTGGCGTGGATGCCGGCGCCCTGATCGAAGGCGCCTACGTGGACTTGCTGCGCGCGGCCTAGACCGCGTGCAGTGGCAGCGGGGCGTAGACCGGCGGATGCTGGCTGGCGCGGCCGCTGCCGTAGATGCGGCCGTCGCGGATTTCCAGCACATGGTCGCCCAGTACTTCCACATCTTCCGGGTCGTGCGAGATGACCACCATCGGCACGTCCAGGCTTTCCTGCAGCGCGCGCAGCTCCGCGCGCATGCGAACGCGCAGCGCCGGATCCAGCGCGGAGAACGGCTCGTCCAGCAGCACGATATCGGGCCGCGCCACCAGTGCGCGCGCCAGCGCCACACGCTGCTTCTGTCCGCCCGAGATCTGCGCGGGATACTGGCTCACGATGTCGCGTAATCCGAAGGCGTCGATCCAGCGAGCCGCCTCGGGCGGCATCGCCTGGCGTGCGGGATTGCGCCAGCCCCTGCTCAGTCCGAAGGCGATGTTCTGTGCCACGGTCAGATGCGGAAACAGCGCGTAGTCCTGGAACAGATAGGCCACGCGACGCTCCTGCGGGCGCACGTCGATGCCGGTCTCGCTGTCGAACAAGATACGGCCGTTGAGCACAATGCGCCCGCTGTCCGGCGCGAGCAACCCGGCGATGGCGCGCAGCGTCAGGCTTTTGCCAGCGCCGGACGGGCCGAACAGCGCAACCCGCCGGCTATCGGAATCGAACGCAATATCCAGTGCAAACTGCCGGTCGGCCGAAGTCATGCGCTTGCGGATGGTGACGTGCATGCTCATGGTGCGCTCACTTCGTAACCGGGTCGCGGCGGAACGCGCGACGCTCGTAGACTTCGCCGACCCCGCGCGCGGTGGGCGGCACCAGCCGGCCCGCCACCACCAGCAACACGATGCAGGTGACGGACGTCACCAGCACGAGCAGGTTGGCGGTGTTGTCGTCACCGGCCTGCACGGCCTCGTAGATGGCGACGGACAACGTCTGCGTACGGCCGGGCAGGTTGCCCGCGATCATCAGCGTGGCACCGAATTCCCCCAGCGCCCGCGCAAAGGCCAGCAGCACGCCCGCCACGATGCCGCGGGCCGCCAGTGGCAGCGTGATGCGGAAGAAGATGCCGACTTCCGATACGCCCAGCACGCGCGCGGCGTTCTCCAGTTGATGATCCACGCCCTCGAATGCGGCGCGCGCCGACTTGAGCACCAGCGGAAACGCCACCACCGTGGACGCCAGCACGGCGCCCTGCCAGGTGAAGACCAGCGTGATGCCGACACTCTCCAGCCAGGCGCCAAACACGCCACGGCGGCCCACCAGCACCAGCAGGTAATAGCCGAGCACGGTGGGTGGCAGGACGAGGGGAAGGGTGAGGATGGCGTCGACGACGTCGCGCGCCGACGACCGCCAGCGCGCGATGCCGTAGGCCGCGGCCACGCCGAGGACGGTGTTCAGCAGCGTGGCCCAGCCCGCTACCTTGAGCGAGAGCAGCAGGGGGACCCAGACGGCATCCATGGCAATTCCGGCAATCAGGTGAGTTGACAGCCGGCGCCCGGGTCAGCGGGCGCGCGGCAAGACTTTCGATCGATCCTTTCGATCGGTCAGGGCTTCTGGAAGCCGTACTTCGACAACACCGCCTGGCCTTCAGGCGACAGCACGTACTGCACGAAGCTGTTGGCCTGCGGACCCTGCTTCGTCTGCGCCGTCACGGCGATCGGATAGGTCACCGGCGTGCGGTTGGGCACGCGGACGGCCACCTTGACCTTGTCCGGCATGATCGCGGCATCGGTGGCGAACACGAAGCCGGCATCGACTTCGCCGCGCGCCACATAGTCCAGGCTCTGGCGCACGTTCTGCGCCGGCACGCCCTTGGCGGCTACGGCATCCCACAGGCCTTCGGCCTCGAGCGCGCCCTTGGTATAGCGGCCCACCGGCACCGACGACGGGTTGCCATACGCCACGCGCCTGACGTCCGCCTTGGTCAGGTCCTTCAGCGTGCCGATGCCCAGCTTGCTGTCGTTCGGGACGATCAGCACCACCTGGTTGGCGGCAAAGTCCTTGCGCGTGGCCGGTTGCACGACCTTCTCGGCCTCCGCCTTGTTCATGGCTTCCTGGTCGGCGGACGCGAACACGTCGGCCGGGGCGCCCTTGACGATCTGCTGCATCAGCACGTCCGACGCGCCGAAGTTCAGGATCACCTTGGTATCCGGATGCACCTTCTCGTATTGCTCGGCCAGCGTCTTGAAGGCGTTGGTCAGGCTGGCGGCGGCCGATACGATGAGATCCGCGGCGAACGCGGACGGCGCGGCGAAGGTCAGGACGGCGAGGGCGGCGCCGCAGACGGTGCGACGCAAAAAGGGCAGCGAACGTTGGGTCATGGCTTGGAGAAGGGGTGGAGTGAAATGCACACGCAACAATGCGCAATATAAGTTGGTATATAGCGAACCGTCAATCGCCCGGACGGATAAGGTCTTTCAGCAGATCGACACCGCTTTCGATCTTGATTTGTGATATTTACGCCGCTTTTTGCTGGGTCGTTTTCCGTGGCACCGTGGGGTGTGACTGGCCTCGATCGCAGGGCAGTCATGCCCCTGACACCGTATTGCCACTTTCCTGCCATCGCGGATTCGCATAATCGGCCGGTTGACCCAGGCGCCACTGACCTGAGCCTTTGATCCCGCACCTAACGAATCCCACGATGACGACGTCAGCCAGTTTCCCCGTCAGGATTGCCAGCCGATCGCCGCGCCGGCGCATCCATCCGCTGTTCGTGGCTGCCACGCTTGCCATCACGGTGGCCACGGCCGGCGTGGCGGGCGCCGCCGTGTGGCGACACCAGACCGGCACACGCCATGCGGAACTGGCGCAGCCGTCGCGCGACGGGTCGGATCGCGCACGCCCGGCCGATACCGAGCACGCAATAGCTGCAGCACCCGGCGCCCAATTACGGCCTGTCTCAAGCGCGGCGCACTGAGGTAAGCTGGCATCCGGTTCCCCCGGATGCCCTTTCCCTACGCGTCATGAAAACGATCTACCTCGCCGGTTTCGATGTGTTTCGCAAGGATGCGCTCGCCTACGGGGCGCAACTCAAGGCGCTGTGTGCGGCGCATGGTTACGAGGGGCTCTACCCACTCGACAAGTCCGCGCCGCCGGGACTGTCCGGCCCGGATACCGCGCAGTGGATCTATGAGGCCAACGTCGCGCTGATTCGCCGCGCGGACATCGTGATGGCCAACCTTGACGATTTCCGCGGCCCTGGCGAGCCGGACAGCGGCACGGCCTTTGAGGTCGGGTTTGCGGTGGCGCTGCAAAAGACGGTGTGGGGCTATTCCGCCGACGCGGGCACCTTGCTTGACCGCGTGCGCGCCGGTGCCGGCACGGATGCCGACGGCGACGTGCTCGACGCCCGGGGCTACGTGGTGGAGAACTTTGGCTTGTCGAAGAACCTGATGCTGGCGTGCAGCGTGCGGATGGTGGCGGGCGGCCCTGCGGAGTGTCTGGCCGCGATGGCCGAGGCGGACCGTCGTCGCGCCGCGCGTCGCGCGCTGGCGCTGGAAGCCGCCGGCCCCGAAGACTGACTTGCCGGCGTGCCGCTAGCGGCGTAGCGACCGCACGCCCGCCGCGATGTCGGCCGCGGTCGTCGCCACGATCTGGCGATATGCGCTCACCATGCCGTCGACCTGTCCCGGTGCGGGCAGTTCGGCTTGCGTACGTCCGGTGAGTACCTTGCCGTCTGGCAGGCGGCGCACGGTCCAGGCGATCGTGGCACCGGCGCGCTGGTTCAGGTCGGCATCGAGCTGCACGACCTCCGTCGTCACGCGAAACACGGGCTCCACGCCCGACAATCCCTGCTGGTAAGTATCCACGGCGCCCAGGTTGGCCTGCAGCTGCTGCGAGAGCGCATCGCGCAGTTCATCCGGCAATGGCGACGTCCAGCGCGACAGGTCCAGCAACTTCACGCCCCCGGCGGTGCCATCGGCCACGACGAGCTGTTGCCGGTTCAGGCGTTCGGGCACGCGCACGGGCGCCACCTCGATCCAGACGGGGTTTGCCGCCGGTGCCAGCGCAGCGGTTTGCGCGGGGATATTGGCGGTCTCCGGACCGGTGGCCAGCGTGTAGTAGCGGGGCTCCGGAGAGGCGCAGCCCGCCGTCAGGAAGGTCAGGACGGCCAGGGCCGCCAGCATTGACACGGCCGCTGGCCGCGCGGCGGCGCCGAACCGGCGATTTTGCGAGCGATTCATCATGGTTTCTCCGCCTTGCCGCGCAGCAGCGCCTCGGGATGGCGTTCGAGATAGTCGGTCAGCGCGCGCAGCGATACGGCCGTGCGCGTCAGTTCCTGCAGCATGCGCCGCGTGTCCTGCTGCAGCGGCGCATCGGACGCCAGCGTGCCATTGGCCGATGTCAGCGTGCGGCGCGCATCCTGCAGCGCGGCCAGCACTTGCGGCGCCACGTCGCCATTGAGCTGGTCCACCAGCTTGTCGGCCTTGACGAGCATCGCGTTCAGCGATGCCACGGAGGTGCGCAGGTCCTGCCCGATCTGGTCGAACGGCACCCTGTCGATCCGGTTGACGATGTCGCCCAGCTTGGCCTGCAGCGTGTCGAAGGTGCCCGGCGTGGTCGGCAGCTCCGGCATCGAGGCGTCGAGGTCGACGCCCGTCGGGGCCGGCGCCTTCGGGAAGAAGTCCAGCGCCACGTACAACTGGCCGGTCAGCAGGTTGCCGGTGCGCAGCTGGGCGCGCAGGCCACGGTTGATCAGGGCCTGCACGGTGCTGCGCTTCTTGGCCTCGTCGGCGACGTCGCGCTCGCGGAAGCCCATGCGTGACGGGTAGAACTCCACCACCACCGGGAGTCGGAATGCCTTCTTGTCGCTCAGGTATTCGATGCCGATCGACCGCACGACGCCCACGATCACGCCGCGGAAGTCCACCGGCGCGCCGGGGGACAGCCCGCGCACGGACTGGTCGAAGTTCAGCACGGCCAGCGTCGGCGCGAGTTCCTCGGGTTCCTTCATCGCCTCGGTCTGGTCGCTGGCCAGCAGGAACTGCGTGTTCTCGGCCGCCGCGTCACGGGCCGTGGTGTGTTCCGGCGCCTGGAAGGCCACGCCGCCCAGGAGCACCGTCACCAGCGACTGCGTGGAGAGCTTCAGGCCGCCGGCATCGAGCTTGAGGTCGACGCCGCTGGCGTGCCAGAAGCGCGTATCGGCGGTCACGAGCTTGTCGTACGGCTTGTTGACGAACACACGCAGCGTGATGTCGCGGCCATTGGGCTCGAGCTGATAGGCCACCACCTGCCCCACCTGCACGCGCCGGTAGTACACCGGCGAGCCGATATCGAGCGAGCCCAGGTCCTGCGCGCGCAATACGAACTGGCGGCCGGACGCATCCGTGGTCACCACCGGCGGCACCTCCAGCCCGGTGAAGCTGCGCGTGCGCTCGCTGGACTTGCCCGCATCCACGCCGATATAGGCGCCGGACAGCAGTGTTTCCAGCCCGGACACGCCGCTGATGGCAAAGCGCGGGCGCACGACCCAGAAGCGCGTATCGGTCACCGCGAAGTTCTCGGCGTCCTTGGTCAGCTCGATGTTGGCCACCACGTGCGAGCGGTCCGACGCCAGCTTGACGGACTTGACGAGGCCGATTTCGACGTCCTTGTAGCGCACCACCGTCTTGCCGGGTGTCAGGCCCTCGGCCGTGCTGAATTTCACGGTGATCTCGGGACCGCGCGACGCCAGCGTGTTGATCAGCAGCGAGACGCCGACAATCGCCGCGACGATCGGAATCAGCCAGACCAGCGACGGCAGCCAGCGCGTGCGACGCTTGCGCGCCGGCTGCGGGATGTCCTGGGTTGGGGGAGGAGTATCAGTCTCGGGCATTGTCGGAATCCTGCGAATCGAGCGAGTCCCACAGCAGGCGCGGGTCGAAGCTCAGCGACGCCAGCATGGTCAGTACGACGACCGAGGCAAAGGCCAGCGCCCCCGCCCCGGGAATAATAGTGGCGAGCGCCCCGGCCCGCACCAGTGACGCCAGCAGCGCCACCACGAAAATATCCAGCATCGACCATCGGCCGATGACCTCGACCAGCCAGTAGAGCCGGGTTTGCTGGCGGATGCGCCAGGTCGAGCGCAAATGCACCGACGCCAGCAACAGCGTCAGGATCATCATCTTGAGCATGGGTACCACGATGCTGGCCACCAGCACCACGCCGGCCAGCAGGTGCGACCCCGACAGCCAGAGGTAGATCACGCCGGACAGGATCGTGTCGCGCTGCGTGCCCAGGATCGACTGGGTCACCATCACCGGCAGCAGGTTGGCGGGGATGTAGAGGATGTACGCGGCCAGCAGGAACGCCCAGGTGCGGGCCAGGCTGCCCGGCTTGCGACGGTGGAGCGTGGCGCCGCAGCGCGGGCAGGGCTCGCCTTCCAGCGTGACCGGGCTGACCAGGTCGCAGGCGTGGCAGGACAGCAGGCCGCGCGATGCGGCGGTCGGGACTTGCGGCAGCGGCGTCTGCTCGTCGTCGTCGGTCAACTCCGCAACCATCCCGGCGGCCATGCGGCGCGAGCGTTCCAGTTGCTCGCGTGCGGTGGCCGTGCGCGACGGGGACGGACGATCGGGCGGGGGCGTCATGGTGCGGCCTCCGGCGTGCGCGGCGGCGGTGTGCGGGATGGCGTTTCGTCGGCACCGGGCGCCTCCAGGTAATGCCAGAGGTCGCGCGGATCGAAGGAAAGCATCGCGGCCAGAACGACGACGAGCGCCCCGAACGACCACAGCGCCACACCGGGCAATACCTGCGCCATCGTGGACAGCTTCACCAGCGTGACCAGCACGCCGATCATGAAGACCTCGATCATGCCCCACGGACGGGTCTGGCGAATGCCACGCACGATCCGGTCAAAGCCGGGCGGCATCCTGCGGCGCGCCATCGGCACCAGCAGGTAGCACATCATCAGCATCTCGGAGAGCGGGAACAGGATGGTCGTGGCGAATACCAGGATGGCCACCAGCGCCATGTGGTCCGCATAGAGGGCCTGCACGGCGCCCCAGAGGGTGGTCTGCGTACGCACGCCCTTGAGGTCCATCTCCACGATGGGGTAGGTGTTGGAGATCAGGAACAGGATCAGCGCGGTGAACACCAGCGGCAGCAGGCGCCGGTAGGCCTGCGAGCTTTCGCGATAGAGCGGGCCGCCGCAGCGCAGGCACGTGGCACGCTCACCGGGCTCCAGCGCCGTGCGCGCGTACAGCGCATCGCAGTATTCGCAGGCCACAAGCCGGTGCAGATCCTGCGCCGGCGCATCCGTCGATACGGGTGTGTGCGACGTCATGCGTCCGGGGTGAGTTGCGAGGGCGGCGGCGCCGTGACCGAGGCGATCGCCGCGGGTTCCTGCGTGCCGATGGTCCAGTCACGCAGCAGCGCGTAGGCCACGGCCAGCACGGTCGGGCCGATGAAGACCCCGAGGAAGCCAAAGGCCAGCGCACCGCCCAGCACGCCCATCATGATCCAGATCAGCGGCAGGCCCGTGCCCTTGCTGATCAGTAGCGGCTTGATGACGTTGTCGGCCATGCTGACCACAACGCCGCCCCAGACCACCATGAAGATGGCCCAGCCGGTCTCTCCCGAGTGGTAGAGCCACAGCGCGGCCGGTATCCAGACCAGCGGCGGGCCCACCGGCACCACGGACAGGAAGAACGTAATGAAGCCGAGGATGGCCGCGCCGGGCACGCCGGCGATCCAGAAGCCGATGGCGGCCAGCACCGCCTGCACGAATGCGGTACCCAGCACCCCGTAGACCACGCCCTTGACGGTGCCGCCGGCCAGTGCCAGCAGATGGTCGGCGCGGTCGCCCGCCACGCGGCGCATGCCGCCGCGCAGCCAATCCACGGCCAGTTCGCCGCCCGTGTAGAAGAAGAACGCCAGCACGATCGACAACGCCAGTTGCCCGAGTCCGGCGCCGATTGACAGCCCGGCGCCCAGCAGCACATGCCCCACCGGGGCGATCAGCTTGCGCAGGTTGGCGACCATGTCCGAGTCGGCGGTGATCACCTTGTTCCAGGCGGATTGCAGTTGCGGGCCGACGTACGGCAGGCCGCCGAGCCAGTCGGGCAACTGCGGCAGGCCGCGTTCGGCGTAGCGATTGACCAGTGCGGTCAACTCGTCCAGGTGAGCCGAAAAGCTGGCGCCGGCGTAGACGAACGGACCGAGGACGATCACCGTGGTGACCAGCACGCAGATCAGCGCGGCCAGTACGCGGCGATTGCCGAGCCAGCGCGACAGCACGGTGTAGGGGTACCACGAACTGAAGGCGAGAATGGCACCCCAGATCAGCGCCGTGGCGAACGGGGCCAGCACGAGCAGCGAGCCGCCAATCAGCACGATCAGCGCAAAGACGGCGGCGAGCTTTTCAATCAGTTGTCCGGAACTCATCATCGCGCAGATCTCCTCGGGCGGCCGTGTGACGAAAACGCCGTAAGCATAGCGGAAATCGATGACAGCCCCTTTCGCGGGCAGGACGTGGCCTCAGTGAGTAGTTATAGGCGGTGGGATGGGGGGGAGGCCGAGGTGGGACGGCGCGTGGCGATGGCGGCACCGCACGGCGCCGCTCCGATCCGGGCGAGCCGGATCTGCGGATTCAGCCGCCTCAGCTCGCCACCATGTTATTGCGCAGCAGTGCCGCCACGAGGTCCGATTGCGTGACGATGCCCACCACGCGCCGGTTGTCGTCGAGCACCGGCACATGGTGCAACCCGCCGTCCGAGAACGCGCGCGCAAGTTCGACCATCGGCTGGTCGGCGCGGGCCGAGGTCACCGCGCGCGTCATGAGATCGCGCACATTGCCGCTGGCGCGGCGCGACCCCGTGCGCTGGGCGCGGAAGAAGTCACTTTGCGTGACGATGCCGAGCAGCCGGCGTTGGCCATCCACCACGGGCAGCGCCTTGATGTGATGGCGCGTGAGCAGGGCGGCCGCCTCCGTGGAAGGCTGGCCGGGGCGCACCGTCACCACGTCGCGCGACATGATCTCCGCGCAGCGCACGTCGCCAAAGCGTCGGCGATAAGCGCGCAGCTCCGCCGCCACCAGGATGGCTTCCAGGTCATCTTCCTCGATGTCGAGAAATTCGCCCCGGGCGGCCAGCACCGCGTCCAGGTCGGCGCGGGTAAAGCCCACGCGCTGGCTCGGCGGCACGTCGCGGGTGTGATGCTGCGTGGCCGCCTCCGGCGGGCGGTGCGGATAGCGGCGCCGGGCGAGGTTGTTGAAAGCCAGCGCCATCAGCAGCAACAGCATCGAATTGATGGCCACCGGCACCACGACGAAGCCGAAGCCCAGCGCCTGCACCGCTGGCCCGCCGAGCACCGCCGTCATGGCCACGGCGCCGCTGGGCGGGTGGACGCAGCGCAACTGGAACATCAGCGCGATGGCCACGGCGACGGCCACGCCGGCCGCCAGGCCGGGGTCCGGGATCCAGCGCGCGCAGGCCACGCCTACGGTCGCCGCCACCAGGTTGCCGCCGATGATCGACCACGGCTGGGCCAGCGGACTGGCTGGCACCGCGAACAGCAATACGGCGGAAGCCCCCATTGGCGCCACGAACCAGGGATTGAATCCATGCAGGATGTGGCGACTGATCCACTCCGTGACGAACAGGCCGAGCAGCGCGCCGGCGCAACTCTTGATGCGCTCGTGGCGGCCGGCGGTGATCGGCATGGGAACAAATGTGCGCAGCCAGGCGCGTGCCTGGGTCGCGGAGGCGGACAAGTCGAATGCTGTCGGCATGAATACGGGGGGCGCAGGGGGCGGTTGCGGGGGTCCGCAAATATATCATGGCGTGATATATTGCGCCGCACACTGAACGGTAAGCCGCCCCCACGCCTCCGTTCCCATATCCCCGGCTGCGGAGGAGGCCCCATGCATACCGATTCCACTCACGTCGAGAAGCGCGACTACGCCGTCAATCGCCGGCTGCTGATGCTGGCGACCATCGCCCTGGGCATCGGCGCGATCAGCACGGCCGCCGCCTTCGTCCTGGTCAACCTGATCCGCTTCTTCACCAACCTGTTCTTCTTCCAGACGTTGTCGTTTGCCGACCGCTCGCCGGCGCATCATGCGCTCGGCGCCTGGGTCATCGTGGTGCCAGCGGTGGGCGGGCTGATCGTCGGCCTGATGGCCAGGTATGGCAGCGACAAGATTCGCGGCCACGGCATCCCGGAAGCCATCGAGGCCGTGCTGTTTGGCAAGAGCAAGATGTCGCCGAAAGTGGCGGTGCTCAAGCCGTTGTCATCGGGCATTGTGATCGGCAGCGGCGGCCCGTTTGGCGCCGAGGGGCCGATCATCATGACGGGCGGGTCGATCGCCTCGCTGCTGGCGCAATACCTGCATCTGACCGCCGCGGAGCGCAAGACGCTGCTGGTGGCCGGCGCTTGTGCCGGCATGACGGCGATCTTCGGCACGCCGGTGGCGGCGGTACTGCTGGCCATCGAGCTGCTGCTGTTCGAACTGCGCCCGCGCAGCCTGCTGCCGGTGGCGCTGGCCTGCGCGGTGGCTGGATTCCTGCGTCCGTTCGTGTTCGAAGCCGGCCCGCTCTTTCCCTTGCAGACCGCGCCGGCCAGCACCGTGGCGCTGGGCTCGTGCGTGCTGGCTGGCCTGCTGTGCGGCATTCTCGGCGCCGCGATGACCCTCGCGCTGTATCGGACGGAAGACGCCTTCAGCAAGCTGCCGCTGCACTGGATGTGGTGGCCGGCCATCGGCGGGCTGGTGGTCGGCATCGGCGGATACTTCGAGCCGCGTGCGCTGGGCGTCGGGTACGACGTCATCGGCGACCTGCTGAACAACCGGATGGCGATCGGGCTGGCCGTGATGCTGCTGACGGTCAAGGCCGTGATCTGGATTGCCGCGCTGGGCTCGGGCACCTCCGGCGGTGTGCTCGCGCCGTTGCTGATGCTCGGCGCCGGTCTGGGCGTGGTGCTGGCGCCGATGCTGCCGGGGGGATCGCCCACGCTATGGGCGCTGGTCTGCATGGCCGGCGTGCTGGGCAGCGTGCTGGGCGCGCCGCTGACCGCCATCGTGTTCGCGTTCGGGCTCACGCATGACAGCGAGGCGCTCCTGCCGCTGTTGCTGACCACGGCCGTGGCCTATGGCTTCTCGGTGCTGACGATGAAGCGATCGATCATGACGGAGAAGATTGCGCGCCGTGGCCTGCATATCTATCGCGAATACGGCGTGGACCCGCTCGAGCGTGCCCACGTGGCCGAGCTGATGACGCGCGACGTGGTCGCGATCGACGGCGACCTTCCCGTGAGCGAGGCGATTCCGCGCTACTTTGGCGACCATGCCGCGCATCGCGCCTACCCGGTGGTCAGCGCAGGACGCGTGGTCGGCATGCTGCATCGCGCAGCCGTCGCGGCCACGGTGGCCTCCGGCGACGATCACGTCGGCCTGCGCTGTCGCGATCTGGTGGCGGCGTGGACCGCACCCGCGATCCTGTTGCCCTCGCAGACGGGCCGCTCGGCCGCCGGCAGCATGGCGGAGCTCAGCGTGGCGCGCCTGCCGGTGGTGGACAGCCTGACAACCATGCGCCTGGTTGGCATCGTCTCGCTACGCGACCTGCTGGGTCCGAGCGGACACGTGCTGCACGAGGAAACCCGTCGCGAACGCCTGCGTGGCGCCGCGGTCGCGACCTGAAAAGGGCGTTTCCGGCGGCCGCTGGCAGATTGCCAGTGGCTACCGGCAAATTGGCATGCTGACGTAGCGATTTGTCCAGTTTGCTGGCTTTTCGTTGACGTGGGTCTTGACCAGAATTCAGTCACGGACACCCCAACAACGAGGAGAGCCACCTTGACTGATCGCCCCACCATCCTGCTGGTCGCACCGACCTTCTACGACGTTTCCTACAGCATCAATCCGTGGATGGATCCCGATGCCTGGGCGCGCGATCCGCGCGGCATGCATCGCCATGCCATGACGTCATTCCAGGCCTTGCGCGATGCGCTCGACGCTTCTGGCTTTGCGGTGGAAGTCGCCGACGGTGCGCCGGGCCAGCCCGACATGGTCTTCCCGGCCAACGCCGCGGTGGTGCTCGATGGCAAGGCCGTGCTGGCGCGCTTCCGCTATCCGCAACGCCGGGGCGAGGAAGCCCCGTTCGAAGCGATCTTCGAAGGTCTTCGCGCACGCGGCCTGATCGACAGCGTGGTCACGCTGCCCGAGGGCTGCTTCCAGGAAGGTGCGGGCGACTGCATCTGGGATGTGCAGCGCGGCCATTTCTGGGCCGGCTTCGGGCCGCGCTCGTCGCGCGAGGCGGCCGACGCCATGTCGAGCCACTTTGGGCAGGAAGTCGTGGCACTCGAGCTGGCCACCGCGCAAAGCTATCACCTCGATGTCTGCTTCTGCCCGCTGGCGGGCGGCGAGGTGCTCTACTACCCGCCGGCTTTCTCCGAGGCATCGCTGCAAGTGATCCGCGCCCGCGTGCCGGCCGGCTTGCGCATCGAAGCGAGCGTGGACGATCTGCGCCACTTCAGCGTCAACGCCGTCAATCTCGACGACCACGTCGTCATGACATCCACCACGCCGCATCTGCGCGCCGAGCTGGGCCAGCGCGGCTATCGGCTGCACGAGGTCGACCTGTCGCCGTTCATGCTGTCCGGCGGTGGCGCGTATTGCATGACGCTGCGCCTCGACCGCTCCAGCATGGCCGCCCGGCGCGCCGTGGCCGCATGAAACAAGGAGCCGATCATGAAAGAAACGGCAATGACCCGGTTTCTCGATGCGAACGATGTGGCCGCGCTCGTGCGTGGCATCGGCGTGCAGCACGCGATCATGCAGATGGCCGACTACGTGCGTCAGGACTTCCTGCGCTGGAACGCGTTTGAAAAATCCGCCCGGCTGGCCAGCCATTCCCCGGTGGGGGTGATCGAGCTGATGCCGGTCACCGACGGGGTGCAATACGCGTTCAAGTATGTCAACGGCCATCCTCGCAACGCGCTGCATGCGTTGCCGACGGTGATGGCGTGCGGCGTTCTGGCCGAGGTGCGCACCGGCTTTCCGCTGCTGCTGGCCGATCTGACGCTGGCCACGGCACTACGCACGGCGGCCACATCCGCGCTGGCGGCCCGTGCGATGACACAAGCGGGGGCGCAAGGCGCACGGACCATGGCGCTGATCGGCAACGGCGCGCAGGCCGAGTTCCAGTCCCTGGCCTTCCATGCCTTGCTTGGCGTGCGCGAGATCCGCGCCTACGACATCGACCCGGAGGCCACCGCGCGGCTGGTGCGTAACCTGGCCAGCGTGCCGGGGCTGACGATCATGCCGACTACGTCAGTGCAGCAGGCGCTGGCGGGCGCGCAGATCGTCACCACGGTCACGGCCGACAAGACGCGCGCCACGATTCTCACGCCGGAGATGATCGCCCCCGGCATGCACCTGAACGCCGTGGGCGGCGACTGCCCGGGCAAGACGGAGCTGCATGTCGATATCCTGCGCGGCGCGCGCATCGTTGTGGAATACGCGCCGCAATCGCGTATCGAGGGTGAGATCCAGCAGTTGCCGGATGCACCGGTCAGCGAGTTGTGGGAAGTCCTGTCGGGTGCCGCACCGGGCCGCGTCGACGCGAATGAGGTGACGATCTTCGATTCGGTGGGGTTTGCACTGGAAGATTATTCGGCCCTGCGCTGGCTTCATGCCGCCGCGCATGCGCGCCACGCGGGCCGGCACATCGAGCTGGTGGCAATGCCGCCCGATCCGCGCGATCTCTATGGCTGGATGATGACGCCCGACGTACCTGCGGCGTCCGTCCAGACCGCAGCAGTGCTCGAAGCATAAGGGGCGTAGTGAACGGGGCACATACTTAAGAACCGAAGCCACTATGAAGAACGGCCCGGACGCAATGTCCGGGCCGCGAGGGGTTGGCACGACGCCGTGCCGGCAGGGCTCAGACGCCCGCGCGCCCCATCATCAGCTGCGCGCGCAGGAAGCCCTTGATCTCTTCCAGCGACGGCGTCTTCAGGAAGACCATGATGCCCCATTGCTGCAGCGCGTCGGCCACGCCGTCATAGGCCTGCCGATTCGTGATGACCGCAAAGATCACGCGCTGTCGTGCGAAGAAATTCTGCAGCTTCTCGATCGTGGCGGATTCCGCATCGTTGAGCTCTTCCACGTAGTAGAGCACCACGCGCGGCCTGGCATCGATGGACATGATGACGGTGTCGACCACATCCTCGAGCACCTGGGTCTTCAGCGGGAGCGACCACTTGCCGAGCTGGGTGCTGATGCGTTGCGCTTCCTGGTGATTGGGGTGGAACACCACCAGGTCCAGGTCATGCTCGATGGCCGTATCGGGCGTCGAACGGCTTGCCAGCAGGCGATGGACGGTTTCCTTGTGGATGCGCCGATGGCCACCGTTGGTTTTCCACGCGCCCAATTCCCCGCGTTCGACCATTTTCTGGACGGTGCCGAGCGATACATTGAGAAGTTTTGCCGCAGTGCGTGTGCTGTAGTAGGGCTTGTCAGCCAGTTCCGGATCCAGTTTCATCCATTCACCCGTAGTGTCGTTCAGCAGCATGGCGCGACGCGCACGCCCCGTGACGCCCTCGGACGCGCCACGCCGGTTGATCCGGGCTGCCGGATTTTTACTGACCCTGCTGCTTGCGACCTGCTCCCCGGCCGGTCTTTGTTGCTTTGCATTTCATTGTGGGCGTGGCGCGGAGTCGGGCCCCGTGCACGCCATCGGTGCCGGCGGTCTGTGCCGCCTGGTCTCTGCCGCGCCAACCTCGCCCGGCAGTCCGAATGCCAATAGTAAGGTGTCAGGACGAATCGTCGCTACAGGGAAAGCAATGATTCGAGTCACACTTTTGTTGTTTAACGTACATCAGGCAGGTTGCGTGGACAGTGTCACGATGAACGTCATGCCTGAACATTGCAGATTGAGTTGTTTCAGAGACAGTGGCGGTGCGTCACCAGTTCCCCCAGCTCCCCATCCAGCAGGCATTTGGCCTCTCGGCGACGCCCGCCGGCCATCATCGTCATGACAGTCCGTACTTGCGTACCTTGTCGAACAGCGTGGTCTTGGCGACGCCCAGCGCTTCGCCCGCGCGCGTCAGGCTGCCGTCGTGCCGCCGCAGCGCATCGGCGATCAGCGCGCGCTCGAACTGCTCCACGGCCTGGGGCAGCGGCAGGGCGGCGGGTGCGGTGCTGCCCTGGCCCGGATCGCAGCCCAGGCCCAGCACGTGGCGCTCGGCGAGGTTGCGCAACTCGCGCACATTGCCGGGCCACGGGTAGGCCACCAGCGTCGCCAGTTCCGCCGGCGTGGCGGGCAAGGCCTCGCGCTCGAAGCGCAGTGCCGCCTGGGCAACGAAATGCTCGAACAAGAGCGGCACATCCTCGCGCCTCTCGCGCAGCGGCGGCAGTTCCAGCGTCACCACATTCAGCCGGTAGTAAAGGTCCGCGCGGAACTGGCTGGCATCGGCAAGTGCACGCAGATCTGCCTTGGTGGCCGCCACCACGCGCGCGTTGACCGGCACAGGCTGGTTGGAGCCAAGGCGCTCCACCACCCGTTCCTGCAATACGCGCAGCAGCTTGATCTGCATCGGCATCGGCATGCTCTCGATCTCGTCGAGAAACAGCGTGCCGCCTTCCGCGTGCTCGATCTTGCCGATGCGGCGCTTGGCCGCGCCCGTGAACGATCCGGCCTCGTGGCCGAAGATCTCGGATTCGAACAGTTGCTCCGGCAGCCCGCCGCAATTGATCGGCACGAAATGCCGCGCACGCCGGCCGCTGGCCTCATGCAGGCAGCGCGCCACCAGTTCCTTGCCGGTGCCGGTCTCGCCGTGGATCAGTACGTTGGCCGCCGTGTCGGCGAGGTCGGCGATCATCTGCCGCAACCGGTCGATGGCCGGCGAATGGCCGATCAGCCGGGCCGCCAGCGTCTCGCGTCCCGCCAGCCGCGCGCGCAAGTCCGCCACCTCCAGCGCCAGCCGGCGCTTCTCCAGCGCGCGCCGGCACGTGGCCACCAGCCGCTCCGGGGAAAACGGCTTCTCCAGGAAGTCGTACGCGCCTTGTTTCATGGCCTGCACGGCCAGCGTCACATCGCCATGGCCGGTGATCATGATGACCGGCAGGGCCGCGTCGCGCCCGACCAGCTCGCGCAGCAATGCCATGCCGTCGGCGCCGGGCAGATGGATGTCGCTGACGACGATGCCGGGATAGCCGGCTTCCACCTCGCGCAGTGCGGCCTCGGCGCTGCCCACCGCGCGCGCGGCGATGCCTTCCAGCCGTAATGCCTGCTCGCAGCCGAGCCGCACATCGGGATCGTCCTCGACGATCAGCACCGTCAGTTCAGCCGACATGCCGTGCCTCCTGGCGGGCCAGCGGCAGGGCCAGCGTGAAGCAGGCGCCACCGTCGGGATGATTGATGGCGGTCAGCGTGCCGCCGTTTTCATGGAGGATGCCGGCGGACAGCGTCAGGCCGAGTCCCAGTCCCTCGCCCGCCGGCTTGGTGGTGAAGAACGGCTCGAACAGCCGCGCGAACGCAGACTCCGACAAACCGGGCCCGTTGTCCCGCACGGTCAGGTGGGCGAGGCCGCCGCTCTCGTAGGCGTGCACCCACAGGCGCGGCGCGGGGCGTCCTGCCAGCGCGTCCAGGGCATTGCTCATCAGGTTGACCAGCACCTGCTCCAGCCGGTTGGGGTCGCAGGCCACGGCCAGGTGTGCATCGATATCGCGCTCGATTGTCGGCGCCACGGCCGCGACACGCGTCTCCAGCAGAAACAGCGCGTTGTCCACGGCGTCGCCGAGGTTCGCCGAGGCGCGCTGGCCCACTGCCGGATTGCGCGCGAAGGACTTTAGCGCACCGGTGATGCGGCCCATGCGCTCCACCAGGCCGATGATCTTGCCGAGGTTGTCCTGCGCGGTGGCATAGTCGCCGCGCTCCAGGAACTTGCCGGTGTTGCCGGACAGCGTGCGCAGCGCGGCCAGCGGCTGGTTCAGTTCGTGCGCGATGCCGGTCGACATCTGCCCCACGGCGGCCAGCTTGCCCGCCTGCATCAGCCCGTCCTGGGCCTGGCGCAGGAACGTCTCGGTGCGGGCGCGCTCGGCCACCTCCGCGTGCAACTGCTGGTTGGCGGCCGACAGGTCGGCGGTCCGTTCCGCGACCTTGCGTTCGAGCTCGCTGTTGGCGGCTTCCAGCGCTGCGCGCGCCGCCAGCCGTTCGCTGACGATGCGCCGGCGCACGTTCCACGCGGCCGCCAGCAGCAGCACGAAGGCTGCCACCACGCCGGCCAGCGCGGCGCTGTTGAGCGCCGCCACGCGCGCCTGCGACGTGTTGGTCAGCAGCGTGAGATCCCAGTCGGTGCCGGGGAGCGCGGCATGCTGGGCCAGCATCGGCGGGCCCTGGCGCAACCGCACCAGTGCGTCGCCACCCGGACCAGGCCCGCCGCCCAGCGCGCGCACCGTGGACAGGGCCAGCAGCGGCAACGGCGCGCGGTTGTAGTGAAGGTTGCGGTCAAGCTTCTCGCGCAGTTCCGGCGTCAGCGGACGCAACGCCGCCAGCTTCCAGGACGGATCGGACGCCAGGATCACCACGCCGTTCTCGTCGGCCAGCAGCATCTGGCTGTCCGCGCCCTGCCAGCGGTTCTCCAGCGGCTCCAGTCCGATCTTGACCACCGCCACGCCGATGGGCTTGTCGCGGTCCCCAAGCGGGGCGGAAAGGTAATAGCCCGATTCGCTGCGTGTGGTGCCCACGCCGTAGAAGCGGCCGAGCTGGCCTTCGATGGCGGTGTGGAAATAGGGGCGAAAGCTCAGGTCTTCGCCCAGGTAGCTGTCCGGGCGCTGGAAGTTGCTGGTGGCCAGCACCTTGCCGCGGGCGTCGAGCACATAGATCACCCGCGTGCCGGCCCGGCCGTTGAGCGCCGCCAGGTAGGCGTTGGCCTGCGCCACGCGATCGGGATTGCCCGGCTGGCGCAGCAGGGCCTCGATGCGCATATCCAGCGACAGCAGGCTCGGCACGTAGTCATAGCGCGCCAGCTCCGACTCCAGCGCCTGCGCGTACAGCCGCAACTGCACCTGGCCACGCTCGGCCTGGCGCGCCAGGGCAGTGTCATAGGTGTACCGGTAGCCGAGCCAGCCCGCCAGGCCCACCAGCGCGGCGAGCGCCAGCAGGGCGAGGAGCGGGCCGGCGCGACGCCACATCGTGGCAGGAGCCGCGTCGTCTTGGGCGCGGGCGTCGGCAGGGGAAGGCAGGGGGCCGTTCATGAGGGATTCGGTGAAGCCGGTGGCAATGCCGCCGTGTGGCGCGCGGGGCGTTTTCTTGCCGCCGCCGGGATCGCCGGGGCAAGGGTGTGCCGGCGCCACCGGCAAGGCTGACTTTGTACCACACCCCGCGCCGCGACCATCCCAGGAGGCTGCCAGCCAGGTCCGCTTCGCTTCATTTTGAAACCACCTCCAAACGCAAAAAGGCCCGGCTGCCTGATCGGCAACCGGGCCCTGGCACGCCTGGCGGCAGCTTACTTGCTGGCCAGGACCTGAACGGGTGTCAGGCCGGTGTTGCTGTCCGGGGAGGTGTCGTCCTCATCGGATAGTTCCGGCGCGCCGATCGCGCCTTCGCTTTTGGCGACGACGGTCGTGGCAATGGCATTGCCAAGCACATTGGTCACGGTGCGGCCCATATCGAGGATATGGTCGATGCCCAGCACCAGCAGGATGCCGGCTTCCGGCAGCCCGAACATCGGCAGCACGGCCGCCACCACCACCAGCGAGGCGCGCGGCACGCCGGCGATGCCCTTGCTGGTGACCAGCAGCACCAGCAGCATGGTGATCTGCTGCGTCAGCGACAGCTGGATGCCGTACACCTGCGCCACGAACAGCGCGGCGAACGAGGTGTACATGATCGAGCCGTCCAGGTTGAACGAGTAGCCCAGCGGCAGCACAAAGCCGGTGATACGCGGCTTCACGCCGAAGCGGGTCAGTTGCTCGATGACCTTCGGGTACGCCGATTCGCTGCTGGCCGTGGCAAAGCCGATCATCAGCGGCGCGCGCAACTGGCGGATCAGGCGGAAGATGTCGCGGCCCAGGAAGAAGTAGCCGCCGGCGATCAGCGCCACCCACAGCAGTGCCAGCGCCAGGTACAGGCTGCCCAGCAGCTTGGCGTAGACGGTCAGCACGCCCAGGCCCTGCGCGGTGATGACGGCGGAGATGGCGCCGAACACGCCGACCGGCGCGAAGGCCATCACGTAGTTGGTCACCTTCAGCATCACGTGGCCCAGGCCATCGATGCCTTGCAGCACGGGCTTGCCCACGCCGTCCTTGACGGTGCCCAGCGCAAAGCCGAAGAACAGCGAGAACACCACGATCTGCAGGATCTCGTTGGTGGCCATCGCTTCCACGAAGCTCTTGGGGAACATGTGGGCGATGAAGTCGCGCAGGTTCAGCGCACCAGTCTTCAGGCTGGACGCGGCGTCGGCGGCCGGCAGCGGCAGGTTCATGCCGTGGCCCGGTGCCAGCAGGTTGGCCATGACCAGGCCCAGCAGCAGCGACGTGATCGACGCGGCCAGGAACCACGCCATGGCCTTCAGGCCGATGCGGCCCACGGCGCGGCCATCGCCCATGCCGGCGATGCCCGAGACCAGCGTGGCAAAGACCAGCGGCCCGATGATCATCTTGATCATCCGCAGGAAGACGTCGGTCAGGATGGAAAGGTGATCCGCAATCGATTTCGCGGTGGCGGCGTCGGGCGCCAGGTGGTGCGCGGCGGTGCCGGCCAGCACGCCGAGCAGCATCGCGATGAAGATCAGCGTGGGAAGTCGTTTCATTGTCATCGTGGGTACATCCTCCTTTGTACTTCGCGTGAGCCGCGCCGGGTGGGGGCAGGCGTGGCGTCCTCTGTTGCCCTGACGGCGGCGCCTAGGTTTGCACGAGGCGTGCCAGCGCCGGCGCCCTCGGATACAGATGTAAGCCGATGAATACAAAGGGGATTTGCGAGTGACGAAAACGCGCCGTTCGGATTTCCGGACGTACGAACGCAAGCGCCGTCCGGAAATCCGAACGGCGTTTGGTGAGGCGGCTAAGTGTTGTGACGACCCGGTCACCCGGGCGGTGGGGGTCAGGCGTCGGGCGCGTCGGCCGGCTGGCTTTCGCAGATGTCGAGGAAGGCTTCCAGCGGCATCGGGCGGCCGATGACATAGCCCTGCGCATAGTCCACGCCGATGGCGCGCAATGCATTCAGGGTCTGCTCATTCTCGACCGATTCGGCGACCGTGCGCACACCCAGGCGGTGGCCGATGTCGTTGATCGAGCTCACGATCTCGCGGTCCACCACGTTATCGGCCAGGTGACGAATGAAGCTCCCGTCGATCTTCAGGAAGTCCACCGGGAACTGCTTCAGGTAGGCGAACGACGACAGGCCGGCGCCAAAGTCGTCGAGCGCGACCGTGCAGCCGGCGCTGCGCATTTCCGCCACCAGCCGGCTGGCCGCGGCCATGTTGTTGATCAGCGCGGTCTCGGTGATTTCCAGCCGGATGCGGTGTGCCGGCAGCACGGAATCCTGTAGCGCCGCGTGCAGGAACGGCAGCAGGAACGGCTCCCCGAGCGAGTTGGCCGACAGGTTGATGGCCACCGACAGCCCCGGCACCGCGGCCAGGCGGTCGCCGTAGCGATGCAGCACCGTGCGGATCACCCAGCGGTCGATATGGCCCATCAGGTCGTAGCGCTCGGCGGCCGGGATGAACGCGCCGGGCATGATGAGCGCGCCTTGCTCGTCGACCATGCGCACCAGGATCTCGATATGGCACGTGTGCTCCTGGTCCGGCCGCAGCGCGCGGATTTCCTGGGCGAAGAGCCGGAAGCGGTTGCCGTCCAGCGCCGAGTGGATGCCCGCGGCCACTTCCAGTTCACGATGGTGGCGCCGCGCATCGCTTTCGTCGCGACGGTAGACCGACACCCGGTTGCGGCCGGCGGCCTTGGCGGCGTAGCAGGCCACGTCCGCGCGGCTCATCAGCTCGCCCACGGGCGGCGCGTCGTCGTCGATGGCGGCGATGCCGATGCTGGCCCCCACGTCATAGACGCGGCCATCCCACGGAAAGCGCCGCTCGCGAATCGCGTCGATGACCTTCTGGCAGACGTGTTCGGCGTGGTCGACGGAGCAGTCCTTGAGCAGCAGGGCGAACTCGTCGCCGCCAAGGCGCGCCAGGAGGTCGTCGGGCCGCACGTGATGGCGGATGACATAGCCCAGCTCGCGCAGCAGCACGTCGCCGGCGCCGTGTCCGGCCGTGTCGTTGACGATCTTGAAGCGGTCCAGGTCGATGAAGCACAGCGCGGCGCGGTGGCCGTGCAGGCGGGCATTCTCGCTGGCTTCGCGCAGGCGCTTTTCGAACCAGGCCCGGTTGGGCAGCCCGGTCAGCGCGTCGTGCGTGGCGGAGTGGGCCAGTTCACGCTGGAGCGCGCGGGACGTGGTGATGTCCTGGAACACCAGCACGGCGCCCAGCACGCTGCCGTCGTTGGTCAGCACCGGTGCCGCGGAGTCCTGCACATCGTGGCGCTCGCCCGTCAGGCTCTGCAGCACGGCGCCTTCCTGCAGGTACGCGGGACGCAGTGTTTGCAGGCATTGCTCGACCGGGCTCGGGATGCTGCCGCCCGTGATCTCGTCGACGATGCGGAAGACCTGCTCCAGTGGCTGGCCCATCGCGGCGTCCAGGCTCCAGCCCGTCAGCTGCTCGGCAATCGGATTCATGAACGTGACGCGCATGATCCGGTCGGTGCAGATCACGGCGTCGCCGATCGAGCGCAGCGTGATGTGCAGGCGCTCCTTTTCCTCGTATAGCTGCGTGGTCAGCCGGCGCTGCTCGGTGATGTCCCAGTTGGTGCCCACCAGCGCGCGCGTCATGCCGCCCTCTCGTCCGCCTTCCTCGTGGCGGGACACCATCGCCATGGCCCGCACGTGCCGGACCTCGCCGGTCGGGCGGACCACGCGGTATTCGGTGTCGAAGCGCTGGATTCCGCGGATGGCCTGGCGCATTTCCGTGCTGACGCGGCTCACGTCTTCCGGATGCAGCATGGCGATCCACTGCGCCAGCGTGGGCGCGCCCAGTTCCAGGGGCGTGCCGTGCAGCGCGTGCATGCGGGCATCCCAGGTAATGGCGGCGTTGGTGAAATCCCATTCCCAGATGCCGACACCGCCTGCCTCCACGGCCAGCTGGGTGCGGCGCGCGAACTGTTCCATCTGTTCCTGGGCCAGCTTGCGCAGGTGGATATCCTCCACCTGCGAGATGAAGTGGTCGGGACGTCCGGTGTGTTCGTCGCGCACCAGCGAGACCGCCAGCAGGGCCCACAGATAGTGGCCGTCCTTGTGCCGGTAGCGCTTCTCCATCCGGTAGGTGTCGATCTCCCCCTGCAGCAGTAGCTGGAGATGATGCAGGTCGGCGGCCAGGTCGTCCGGGTGCGTTATCTGCTGGAACGGCAGGTCGCGCAACTCTTCGGCGGTGTATCCGAGCAGGTCGGTCATGGCCCGGTTGACGAGCTGCCAGCGTCCGTCCAGCCCGACCAGCGCCATGCCGATAGCCGAGTGCTCCAGCGCCTGGCGAAAGCGGCGTTCGCTGCTGCGCAGTTCGGCGCGGCCTTTGCGGTTCTGCTCGGTCATGAACGCGATGCAGATCGGGAAGACCATGATCAGCGCGCCAGACAGCGGCACGCTGCGGCTGGCGATGAACTGCACGCCGGCCAGCAGCGCGAGGGATTCGGTGGCCAGCATGCACACCAGCATCAGCAGCGCCGTGGCGAACGGATTGCTGACGAGCGCCACCACCACCAGCGGCAGCGACATGGCCACGAACGGGTCATGTCCCGCCCTGACGGCCGCCGCGCCGATGGCCACGCAAAGCGCCAGCAGCCCGGCGAGCCGGAAGATCATCTGGCGCCGGAACGTGGCGCGCATGCGCTCGCGCGTGGCCGACACCATCAGCGGCAACAGCATCACCATGCCGAGGGCGCCCGCATTCCACCAGGCCCACCAGACGCGCGAAAACCGCGTGTCATAAGCCGCCGATAGCACCGCCGCCCCGACCAGACCGCCAAGGGCAGGCCCCACGATGGCCGCCACGCCGAGCGTCAGCGCGAACGTGGCCAGCGCGCCCGACCGCGCCAGTGCGCCCTGGCTTGCCATCAGCCGCAACAGCACGGCGGTGCTGCCGATCTCCAGCAGGTTGGCCAGCGACAGCAGCACGGACACACCGACCTGATCCCGTACCAGCCAGTTGGCCAGGATATTGGCGGCCAGCATGGCAGCCAGCAGCGGCGGGCCCTCCCTGCGCGGGCGGTTCAGCATCAGGCCAAGGCCGAATGCATTGGCCAGCCAGAGCGCTGCCGCGTTGCCCGGCATGCGCGCCAGCCAGATGCCCGCCGAGGCCAGCACGAAAAATCCCACGGCCGCCAGCAGCAGCGGGCGCCAGCGGGCTGCGGCGGGCGGCGGCAGGGTGGTCAGGGAAGTCGCGGCCGTCTCGGGCGTCATGTCGTTCGATGTCGATGGCCGCCAAAGGGCAAGCCAGATCTGCTGCCGGCACGGGTGCGATGGCCGCACCCTGCCCAGCGTAGTGCGCACTGTAATCGCGCCAACGGATGTTTGAGTGCGGAGATAGGGGGTGGTGGTGGGCCCTGTTGGGGCTGGCGTTCGGGCGGGATTTTTGGTAGAGGCCCGCCAGGCAGAATCGTGACGCCAAATCGTGACGATTACCTGATGCGTAATCGCGCGACGGTCGCCGGGCGCCGATCATGCAGTCATCCCGCATTCGCAACCGCCTTGATAAAGGAGCGCATGATGACCGCAACCCCCGCCAACCCAGCCCTGACCGACCTGGCCGACCGCTACCTGGCCGCGTGGAACGAGACCGATGCATCACGCCGCCGCGCGTTGATCGGCCGCACCTGGACCGAAACGGCGGTCTACGTGGATCCGCTGATGCGGGGCGAGGGCCATGCGGGCATCGACGCGATGATCGCCGGGGTGCAGGAGCGCTTCCCGGGCTTCCGCTTTACGCGGGTCACGCCGGTGGACGCCCACGGCGAGCACCTGCGCTTTTCGTGGGAGCTGGGCCCCGCCGGCGATGCCGCGCTGGTGGTGGGGACGGACTTCGCCACGGTGTCGGCCGATGGCCGCCTGCAAGGCATGACCGGCTTTATCGACCGCGCGCCGGCCGGCATGGCCTGACGCGGCTCCGAAGCCCTTTCCCGTGGCGCCGCCGGTCTGTACTATCGCGCACAGACCGCGCGGGGGCCCACCGGCTGCAATCACCCCCGGTGCCGCGCGGCAGGCGGCATATCAGGGGATCCCATGGATATCGCGCGATTTTTCCGCATCAGCAGTTCGGCGCTCATTGCCTTCGTCGTGGTCGTGGTCGTGGCCGTCGGCAGCACGTGGTGGTGGGGCGGCCGCAAGCTCGAGCGCAAGATCGATGTCGAGGTCCAGCCGGTCGCCTTTCGCGACGACGCCGCATCCATCGCCCACGGCAAGTATCTGTATGAATCGCGCGGCTGCATGGATTGCCATGGCGTCAACGCCGCCGGGAAGCAGGTTTTCGACGAGCCTAACGGCCTGCGCGTGCGGGCGCCCGACCTGACGTCGGCCAATCCCGCCATCGCCAGGTACCAGCCCGAAGACTGGGACCGCGCCATCCGCCACGGCGTGGCGCCATCGGGCCGGCCACTCCTCATCATGCCGAGCGAGGAATACAACCGCCTGAGCAACGACGACTTCGCCGCGCTGGTCGCCTACGTCCGCAGCCTGCCGCCGGCCAGGGGGCAGCCCGCCGAGATCCGGCTGCCCTGGTTCTTGCGCGGGCTCTACGGTGCCGGCGTGATCCAGGACGCCGCCGAAAAGATCGACCACCGCTTGCCGCCATCGGCGCCGATCGCGGCGACGGTCTCCGCATCCTATGGCGCCTACGTGGCCAACGCCTGCATGGGCTGCCACGGCGCCGACCTGCGCGGCGGCAATATTCCCGGCGCGCCGCCGGACTGGCCGCCCGCGTCCGACCTGCGCCCGGGCGGGGTGATGAAGCGCTATGCCCAGCCCGGGCAGTTCGTCACCATGATGCGCACCGGCAAACGCCCGGACGGCACCGAAGTCAGCCGCGTGATGCCAATCGCGTCGTTTTCCAGGATGAACGATACGGACCTCAACGCGTTGTATCTCTACCTGACCGGGACGCAGCGACCTTAGTCCTTTGTCGACCGCCGGACCGTGCCACGGCACGCCCGGCCCGGTCTGATCCGGGCCAGCCAGGCCCGGCGTCATCCACGGCGGCGCCATCACGTCCATCGTCTCCCATCGCCCCGTTTCGCCCCATTGCGGTGCATCGCGCGTGATGTGGACGGTGCAACGCACGAAATCCCGATTTGCACTATTCTCGTTGGGTTCCGCCGGTAGCCAGCGATGCCGAATCGCCATCGGCCCGGCGGTCCGCTCGAAAAAAATCTCGACGGGCAAAGCACCCAAGGAGTTGTCCCCAAAATGACCACCCTCACCATCAACGGTAAAACCGTGGAGGTGGACGCCGATCCGTCCACGCCACTGCTCTGGGCCCTGCGCGACAACCTCGCGATGACGGGCACCAAGTTCGGCTGCGGCATGGCCGCCTGCGGCGCCTGCACGGTCCACATCAACGGCCAGGCCACGCGCAGCTGCGTGACGCCGGTTTCCGCCGCCGCCGGCAGCAAGGTCGGCACCATCGAAGGCATGCCGGACGACAAGATCGGCCGTGCCGTGCTCGCTGCCTGGATCCAGCATGACGTGGCGCAGTGCGGCTACTGTCAGAACGGCCAGGTGATGAGCGCCGTCGGACTGCTGCGCAGCAAGCCGCGTCCGACCGATGCGGATATCGACCAGGCCATGGCCGGCAACGTCTGCCGCTGTGGCACCTACCAACGGATCCGCGCGGCCATCAAGGATGCCGCCCGGGCCATCGCCTGATCCGGGGGAGCCATCATGCGCATTCGTGACATCGAACATGGCATTGCGGCCCTCGCCGGCGGCAGCGGCGTTCATGCGGACCAGCCGGCGAGCGCCGCGCCCGTCGCACCGCTGTCCCGCCGCAGCTTTCTGAAACTGACCGGGCTGGCGGGTGGCGGGCTAGCGATCGGCATCGCGGGCGTGGGTGCCAGCGGCATGGCCCAGGCCCAGGAGGGCGGGGCGGCCAAGCCGCCGTCGCCGCCGCAGGCGTTCCTGATCATCGCGCCGGACAACACCGTGACGATTGCCGTCAATCGGCTGGAGTTCGGCCAGGGTGTCCACACCGCGTTGCCGATGGCGCTGGCCGAAGAGCTGGACGTCGACTGGCGCAACGTACGCGCGACGCTGGCACCGGCCGGCGACGCCTACAAGGATCCCGCGTTCGGCATCCAGATGACGGGCGGTTCCACCGCGCTGAACCACTCGTTCCAGCAGTACCGCGAACTGGGCGCCCGCGCCCGCGCGATGCTGGTGTCCGCCGCCGCGCAGCAGTGGAAGGTCGCCCCGGCCAGTTGCACCACGTCGATGGGCGTGGTCACGTCCGGGTCCAACCGCGCCACCTATGGCGAACTGGCGCAGGCCGCGATGGGGCTGCCGGTGCCCGCGCAGGTCAGCCTGAAGGACCCGTCGCAGTTCCGCATCGTCGGCAAGCCCACGCCGCGGCTGGATTCGGCTTCCAAGCTGCATGGCGATGCCGTGTTCGGCATCGACACCCGGCTCAAGGACATGGTCGTGGCCGTGGTGGCCCGCCCGCCGCGTTTTGGCGGCAAGGTCAAGTCCTTCAATGCCGACCGCGCCCGCAAGATCAAGGGTGTGGTCGACGTGATGCTGGTGCCCGTGGATCGCGGCGGCACCGGCGTGGCGGTGGTGGCCGACGGCTACTGGCCGGCCAAGACGGCGCGCGAGGCGCTGGAGATCGTCTGGGAAGACGCCGGCTCCACCGTCAGCACGGCCGCGCTGTACGACCAGTACAGCAAGCTGGCCGCGCAGCCGGGCACGGTGGCCCGGGCGCTGGAGGGCGGCGACATCAACACGGCGCTGTCCGGGGCCGCGAAGGTGATCGAAGCCGAGTACCGCGTGCCCTACCTGGCCCACGCGCCGATGGAGCCGCTGAACTGCACGATGCAGGCGGAAGTGGCCGGCAACAAGGCCACCGCCGTGAAGGTGTGGGTGGGCTCGCAGTTCCAGACCATCGACCAGATGGCCATCGCGCGCACGCTGTCGCTGACACCGGACAAGGTCACGCTCAACACGATGATGGCCGGTGGTGGCTTCGGCCGCCGCGCGGTACCCACGTCGGACTACCTGGTGGAAGCGGCCGGCGTGCTGCGTGCATGGGTGGCCAATGGACATGCCGAGCCGCTCAAGGTGATGTGGAGCCGCGAGGACGACATCAAGGGCGGCTACTACCGTCCGCTGCATGTGCACCGCGCTCGCATCGGGCTCGATGCGCAAGGCAAGGTCGTGGGCTGGCAGCACACCATCGTCGGCCAGTCGATCATCACCGGTACGCCGTTCGAGCCGATGATGGTCAAGAACGGCGTGGACGCCACGATGACCGAGGGCATCCTGGAGAACGACTACGCCCTGCCGCTGCAGCTGGCCGTGCATCACCCGAAGGTGGATGTGCCGGTGCTCTGGTGGCGGTCCGTGGGCAACACGCATACGGGCTTCGTCAAGGAGACCCTGGCCGATGAAATGGCCACCGCCGCGAAGCAGGACCCCGTGGCATGGCGCATGGCGCAACTCGATGCCAGCAAGCACGCGCGGCATCGCGCCGCGCTGCAGCTGGCGGTGGACAATTCCGGCTACGGCAAGAAGAAGCTGCCCAAAGGCCATGCCTGGGGCGTGGCCGTGCACGAGTCGTTCGGCTCCGTGGTGGCGTACGTGGTGGACGTGTCGATCGTCAAGGGCGAGCCGCGCGTGCATCGCGTGACCGCGGGCGTGCATGCCAACCGCGTGGTCAACCCCTTGTCCGCCGAGGCGCAGATCCAGGGTGGCTGCGTGTTTGGCCTGGCGATGACCCGGCCCGGGTTTGCCATCGAGATCGAGAACGGGGTGGTGAAGAACAGCAACTTCCCCGACTATCCGCCGCCGCGCATGCCGGACGCGCCGCGCGTGGACGTGTTCTTCGTGCCTTCCGATGACAACCCGACCGGCCTCGGCGAACCGGGCGTGCCCGCCATCGCGCCCGCGGTGGCCAACGCACTGTTCCGCCTCACCGGCAAGCGCCAGCGTCAGCTGCCGTTCGTGCTGACAACCTGACGCAAGCAGCAGGTTCGCGTTGCGCACCGGTGATCCGCCGGTGCGCAACGCGCGACCCTTCGGTGCCGCCCTTCGGCGCTACCGTTCCCCGCCACCCTCCGCATTGCGCCACGCCTGCACGAAGGCGCGCAGATCGCCCGCCGACGCATCGGTCACGGCCCAGTAGCGCATCCCCCGCGCCGCCCAGGACTCCAGCTGGTATCCCTGGCGCACCCGTTCCCCCAGATCGCCTGAACTGTCGCCCGGCATGACGAACACGTCGACCGGATGCTGGTTGCGCCGGTACACGAGCACCGCCACGCGCTGCCCGTCGATGTAGTCGAGCCGGCCGCCCACCAGCGGGAAGCCCGCCGCGGACAGGTCGCGCACTTCGGGGGCGTAATCGATGCGGCCGTTGAACCACGGCTTGACGGTGTGCTGGTCGGACGATGCCACGTCGATCGCGCGCGTCGACATCAGTGCGCGCACGTGGCTGGCGACGATGGCGTTGGCGGTGACGTCGCCCGGCGTTTCGCGCTGCGCGTACTGGGACAGGCCCAGCCCGACCGCTGCCACCGTAACGACCGCCATCGCGGCATTGGCGGCGGGCGCCCACGTGAACCAGTTGCGCCAGCCCGCGGGGGCGGGCGGCGCGGCGAGATCGTCGAAGGTTTCCTGTGGTGCGCCCGGCAGCGCGGCCAGCACGCGCGCGCGCAATTCGGCGGGCGCGCGATGATAGGATGCGCCGTGACGCGTGGCCGCGCGCAGCGCCTGCAAATTGCGCAGGCTGGCGACGCAGCCGTCGCAGTCTTCGAGGTGTCGCTCCAGCCGCACGCTGTCCGCCGCGCCGACTTCGCCGTCGGCACAGGCCTGCAGCAGGTTCCTCGCGTCATTGCAGTCCATGGCCTGTCTCCCCCGCGGGACGCGTGGTGTTCACGCCCGTATCCGTACCCGAGTCCGCTCCTGTGTCATGACGCGCGGCGTTGGCCGTCGCGCGCGGCGCCGCGTCGTCGCGCAGCGCCACCACCGCGGCGGCCAGCATCCGCCGCCCACGGGCCAGCCGGGACATCACCGTGCCGACCGGAATATCCGCGATGCGGGCGATGTCGCGGTAGTGCAGTTCCTCCAGCTCGCGCAGTATCAGGACTTCACGGAAAGCCACCGGCAATTGTTCGAGCGCGGCGTGCACCAGCCGGACGTCTTCCTCGCGCAGCAGCCATTGCTCGGGGTCGGTCGGCGATCCGTGCCAGTCGGGCAGCGCCGTGTCGGTTTCCGCCGCCTCGTCGTAGCCGGTCTCGGCCGCCGTCTTGCGCTTTCGCCACGTCGTGAACCAGGTATTGCGGACGATGGCCAGCAACCACGGCCGTGGCTGGTCGCCCCGGAAGCTGCCGAAAAGCCGGAACGCGCGCAGGAAGGCCTCCTGCACCACGTCGTCGGCGTCACCCGTGTTGCCGCACAGCCAGCGGGCGAGGTTGTACGCGGCATCCAGGTGCGGCAACACCAGGTCGTCGAATCGGCGGCGCGTGGCGGCGGCGTCCAAGTCAGTCCTTTGGGCGAGGCGTGAGGCGTGGGCGTAGAAGCATGGTGCGTTCTCCGATATACCGGCGCTGCGCCGATTCTATTCCCGTCGCCGCCGCATCTGGCCGATTTTTTTCATTCGGACCGCCGGGCATCCTGCCGGCCGCGAAATCCGGCACCAGATCGTGCATCCAACCGGGAATAACACACGACCCCAGCCGGTATGACAGGCACACCCACCTGAAGTATGGAGGCAGTCATGCATGGAACCTGGAGTCGGCGCGATGTGCTGCGCCTGGCGGGCGCGGCCGGCGGCGCCGTGTTTGCGTCGGCCCTGCCCGGCTGGGCGGCGGGGCGCGACGAGGATTTCGTCTTCGTCCAGCTGTCCGATGCGCATTGGGGCTTCGAAGGCCCGCCCAATCCCGATGCGCGCGGCACGCTGCCCCGCGCGGTGGCGGCGGTCAACGCGCTGCCGCAGCCACCCGATTTCATCATGTTCACGGGCGACCTGACGCATACCACCGACGATGCCGGCGAACGGCGGCGCCGCATGCGCGAATTCAAGGAGATCATCGCCCCGCTCAAGGCCGGCGCCGTGCACCTGATGCCCGGGGAGCACGATGCGAGCCTCGACGCCGGCGAGGCGTATCGAGAACTCTTCGGCCCCACGCACTACACGTTCGATCACAAGGGCGTGCATTTCATCGTGCTGGACAACGTGTCGGACCCGGCCGGCCAGGTCGGCGATGCCCAGCGCGCCTGGCTGCGGGAAGACCTCGGCAAGCGGTCGCGCGATGCCCGCATCGTCGTCTTCACGCACCGGCCGCTGTTCGATCTCTATCCGCAATGGGACTGGGCGACGCGCGACGGCGCACAGGTCGTGGACCTGCTGATGCCTTATCGCAATGTCACGGTGTTCTACGGGCATATCCACCAGGAGCACCACCAGATGACCGGCCACATCGCGCACCACGCGGCGCGCTCGCTGATGTTTCCGCTCCCGCCGCCCGGATCGCAACCCAAGCGAACCCCGCTGCCATGGGACGCCGCGCAGCCCTATCGCGGCCTGGGCTGGCGCGAAGTGACGGCCACGCAGCCACCGGAGGGCTTTCGCCTCGCCGAGCGGCCAGTGAAAACCAGCGCGTAAGGAGCCAGCGATGACCGACAAGTTGTCTCGCCGCGCGCTGCTGGGGTGGCTGCTGGCCGCCGCGGTGGCGCCCGTGGTTCGTCATGGCGATGCCGCCGCGCCGCGCGTGATTGCCGTGCGTGCCCGCCGCTTCGTCTTCACGCCGGACCGCATCGCCCTGAAAGCGGGTGAAACCGTGTTGCTCGCCATGACCGCCGAGGACGTCGTCATGGGCTTCAGCGCGCCGGACTTCAAGGTGCGCGCCGATCTCCCGCCAGGCCGGACGGTGCAGGTGCCGCTGACGGCGGGCAAGCCCGGCAGCTACGGCTTTCTGTGCGACATCTTCTGCGGGTCGGGCCATGAGAGCATGGGGGGAACCATCGAGGTGACGTGATTCGACGTGGCGCATCACGCTGGCATGGCGCCGCCTTAGTCGCCTTCGCCACCGATGTACTCACGCGTCTTTTCCGCGTGCTTGTCGGTGTGCGGGGGCAGCGGGCGTCCGCTGCGTGCCGCCTTGCGCCGCACGTACCAGTGGTGCGCGCGGTCGAGGTAGAGATAGACCACCGGCGTGCTGAACAGCGTGAGCATCTGCGACACCACCAGCCCGCCGACCATCGCGTAGCCAAGCGGCCGGCGCAGCTCCGACCCGGCGCCGTGCCCCAGCATCAGGGGCAGGCCGGCCAGCAGTGCGCACATCGTCGTCATCATGATCGGGCGGAAGCGCAGCAGGCAGGCTTCATAGATGGCGTCGTGCGGCGACATGCCGCGCTCGCGCTCCGCCACGAGGGCGAAGTCCACCATCATGATCCCGTTTTTCTTGACGATGCCGATCAGCAGGATCACGCCGATCAGCGCGATCACCGTGAAATCGTAGCCACCCAGCATCAGCACCAGCAGCGCCCCCACGCCGGCGGAGGGCAGGGTGGAGAGAATTGTCAGCGGGTGGATGTAGCTCTCGTAGAGCAGGCCGAGCACGATGTAGACGGCGATCAGCGCGGCGGCGATCAGGTACGGCTGCGATGCCAGCGAAGCGCCGAACGCCTGCGCCGTGCCCTGGAAGGCGCCGGTGAGCGTGCGCGGCCGGCCCATGCCGGCCAGCGCCTCGTTGATGGCCGTGACCGCATCGCCGAGCGCCGCGCCGCTCGCCAGGTTGAACGAAATCGTCACGGCCGGGAATTGCCCCTGGTGGCTGATCGACAGGTAGGCCGTGCGGTTGGTGTCCACCTTGACGAAGGCGGACAGCGGCACCTGCTGGCCCGTGATGGGCGAGGTGAGATAGAGCTTGTCCAGAAGGCGGGGGTCGTCCTGCATTTGCGGCGTGGCTTCCAGGATCACGTGGTAGCTGTTGATCTGCGTGAAGTACTGCGCCACCTGTCGCTGGCCAATGGCGTCGTACAACGTGGCGTCGATCAGCGCCGGCGTGATGCCGAAGCTGGACGCGCGCGCGCGATCGATCGTCAGCATCGCGGCTGCGGCCGCGTTCTGCTGGTCCGAGGCCACGTCGGCGAGTTGCGGCAGCTCGCGGAAGCGCGCGAGGACGCGCGGCGCCCAGCTGTTCAGCTCGTCCAGGTTGGCATCGGTCAGCGTGAACTGGTACTGCGTGCGCGACAGCCGCCCGCCCACGTTGATGTCCTGCCCGGCCTGCAGGAAGAGGTTGGCGCCTTCCACCCTGGCCAGCCGGGGCCGCAGCCGGGCGATGACCTCGTCGGCGGTCACCGTGCGGCCTTGCTCCTTCGGGCGCAGGCTGATGAAGAAATTGCCCGTGTTGACGGTGTTCTGTCCGCCGGTCATGCCCACGGCGGCCACGTCGGGGTCGCTGCGCACCACGTCGGCCAGTGCCACCATGCGCGCATTCATCGACTTGAACGAAGCGTCCTGCGCCGATTCGGCGATGCCGAACAGGAAGCCGGTGTCCTGTTGCGGAAAGAAGCCCTTGGGGATATAGAGGAACAGTGCCACGGTGGTGGCCACGGTCAGCAGGAAGACGCACAGCGTGACAAACTGATGGCGCAGCACGCGATCCAGCCCGCGCCGGTAGGCGCCGAGCATCGCATCGAAGCCCCGCTCGAACCATTGATAGACGCGGCCATGCTGTTCGGCATGCGCCGGGTCGTGGGGACGCAGGAAGCGCGAGCACAGCATCGGCGTGAGCGTCAGCGAGACGAGCACCGACACGGCAATGGTCAGCGTGACGGTCACCGCGAATTCGCGGAACAGCCGTCCGACGATGCCGCCCATCAGCAGCAGCGGGATGAACACGGCCACCAGCGACACGGAGATCGATACGATCGTGAAGGCGATTTCGCCGGCGCCCTGCAGGGCGGCTTCCATCGGCGTCATGCCGGCTTCCACGTGACGATAGATGTTTTCCAGCATCACGATGGCGTCGTCCACCACGAAGCCCACGGCGATGGTCAGCGCCATCAGCGACAGGTTGTCGCGGCTGTAGCCCAGCAGGTACATGCCGCCGGCCGTGCCGAGCAGCGCCAGCGGAACGGTCACGCTCGGGATCAGCGTGGCCGGCAGGTTGCGCAGGAACACGAAGATGATCGCCACGACCAGCACGATGGTCAGGATCAGCGTGAATTCCACGTCGGCCTCGGATGCGCGGATGTTCTGCGTGCGGTCCGCCAGCACGTTGACGCTGACCGATGCCGGAATCGACAACTGCAGCCGTGGCAGGGCGGCCTTGATGCGGTCCACCGTGGCGATGACGTTGGCGCCCGGCTGCTTGGTGACCGCGAGGATGATCGCGCGGCCGTTGTGGAACGTGTTGTCCCCTGGCGCCGCCGCCCCGGCGAAGCCCCAGCCGGCCAGCCGGTTGTTCTCGGGGCCGTCCACGGCCTGGCCGACATCCCGCACGCGTACGGGGGCGCCGTTGCGGTATGCCAGCACCATGTCGTTCCACGCGGAGGCCTTGGTCAGCTGGTCGTTGGTGTAGACGTTGAAGGCCTTGGTGGCGCCATCGGTGCTGCCGGTGGGCTGGTTGACCGTGGTGGCGGCGATTACGCCACGGATGTCTTCCAGGCTCATGCCCATCGCCGCCAGCTTGCCCGGGTCCACCTGGATGCGCACCGCGGGCTTTTGCTGTCCGCCGATATTGACCAGCCCTACGCCGGCAATCTGCGAGATCTGCTGCGCCAGGATGTTGTCCGCGAAGTCATTGACGGTGGTCAGTGGCAGCGCATCGGATTGCACGGCCAGGACCAGGATCGGCGAGTCGGCCGGATTGATCTTGCGGAACGATGGCGGGCTGGGCAGGTTGGCCGGCAACTGGCCGCCGGCTGCGTTGATGGCGGCCTGCACATCCACAGCAGCGGCGTCGATGCTGCGGTTCAGGTCGAATTGCAGCGTGATCTGCGTGGTGCCCTGCGCGCTGGTGGAGGTCATCTGCGCAAGCCCGGCAATCAGCGAGAACTGCCGCTCCAGCGGCTGCGCCACGTTGGACGCCATCGTCTCGGGGTTGGCGCCGGGCAGGCTGGCCGAGACCTGGATGGTCGGGAAGTCCACCTGCGGCAGCGGGGCGATCGGCAACAGCGGCCACGCGGCCACACCCACCAGCAACAGCGCCAGCGCCAGCAGCGACGTGCCGATCGGCCGCTTGATGAAGATGGCCGAAATGCTCATGGGCGCACGCCAGTCGCGGGGTTGGCGGCGTTCGTGGCCTTCGTGGCATTCGTGGCGTTCGCGGCATTCGCGGCATTCGCGGCGACCACCGGCCCGCTGGCCGCGCCGGGGGCGGGGCGGGCCGGCGCCTCGGCGATCGTGGCGCCGGGCTTGAGCTTGTACTGGCCATCCGCCACGACGCGGTCTCCGGCGCTGACGCCCTTGGCGATGATCGCGCGGGCACCCTGCAGCTCGCCCACTTCCACGGGCTGGAGCCTGACGGTGGCGTCCTGCTGCACCGTGTAGACATAGGTGCCGGTGTCATTGCGCTGGACGGCGGAGGCGGGAATCGTCACGGCGCGGTCGCGCTGGCCGAGTACCAGCCGCGCGTTGACGTACTGTCCGGGCCACAGCGCGTGCGTGGGATTGGCAAAGCGCGCCTTGAGCTGGATGGTGCCGCTGGTGGTGTCGATCGTATTGTTGACGAGTATCAGGCTGCCCTTGCCGAGTTCGATGTCGCTGACGCGTTCGTTGGCGTAGACCGCCAGCGGCGTGCGGCTGGCCTGCACCGCGCGGTTGATCCGGCCGAATGCATCGTCGGGCAGCGTGAACACCACGTCGATCGGGTCGATCTGGCGAATCACGACGATGCCGGTGGAGTCGGCGGCATGCACGATATTGCCGGGGTCCACCAGCCGCGCGCCCACCCGGCCCGCCAGCGGTGCGGTGATGATGGTGAAATCGAGTTGCACCCTGGCCAGCGCGATCTGCGCCTCGTCGTTGCGCACGGCGGCGGCGAGCTGGCCCACCAGCGCACGCTGGGTATCCAGGGTCTGCTGCGTGGTGGAGTCCTGTTTGATCAGTTGTTCGAAACGCTGCAGGTCCAGCCGGGCGTTGGCCAGTTGCGCCTCGTCACGCGCCTTGGTGGCCTGGGCCTGCTGCAGCTGCGCCTGGAATGTGCGCGGATCGATCTGCGCCAGGACCTGCCCGGCCTGCACATCCTGGCCTTCGACAAAGCCCACGCGATCGAGCTGGCCATCGACGCGTGGCTTCACGGTCACCGTGGCCATGGCCTGCACCGTGCCGACGCCGGTCAGGCCGATATCGACATCCTCGGCGCGGGCGGTGGCGGTGGTGACGACGATCGCCGGGGCGGCCCTGGCGGCTTCGCGGGGGCCGAGCAGCCTGGCCGCCGGGCCGGCCAGCAGCCAGGCAACGAGTGCCACGGCGATGACGGCAAGGGCGAGCGCGAGCGGCCGCCTGTGGAGGGGAGCAGAAGCGGGCATGGTGGCCTCGGTGGGGGCGCTGCCGCGCGGGGCGGTCTGGCGCAACATCCGTCGCTTGACCGTACAAGCATACTGCGCACGAGGTATGTGCGATACGACCGTCCTATTACTGTTTATTTCAGTATTTCAGGCGTCCGACGGGTGGCGCCGGGGAGGGGAGCGGGTCAGGTGTTGTGCGGCGCCCCTATCGGGCGGTGGTCCCTATTGCGTTTGCGCAACACGCGGCGTAGAAGGAAAGCGGGAGGCCGTTGCCGCCGCATGGCAGCGGTTGGAGCCGTTGCCGGACAGACCAGAAGAAGGGGTTGAAGATGGAGACCCAGGAAAGCGCCCTGACCCTCGCCCTGTTGGCCGTGCCGGCGCGCGCGGTCATTTGCCGGGCGCTGCTGGAGGCTGGCGAAGCCGGCTTGCCCGCGGTGAGCCTCGCCGAGCTGGCCGGGCTCAGCCTGCCGCGCGCCACGCATCACTTCCAGGAGCTGGTTCAGGCCGATGTGGTGACGCTGACCATCCGCGACCGCCGCGTCTGCTACGTGCTCAAGGCGCGCCGCGCGGTGCGCGAGGCGCTGGAGTACGTCGATAGCAGTGGCCTCGGGTAACCCCGCCCGCCGGTCCAGCGTGGCGGGATTCTGATGGACTCTCTCATTACAGCCGCAGCGCGCGCGCTCGCGGCGGGTGATCCGCTTGGTGCACTGAACCGGGTCGCCTTGCGCGACGACGCCCCCGCGCTGGCGCTTCGCGGTATCGCGATGGCCCAGCTGGGCGACCTCGTTCGTGCGAAGGCGCTCGTGCGTGGCGCGGCGCGCGCCTTCGGCCCCAGGGAGGCCGTTGCCCGCGCGCGATGCATCGTCGCGGAGGCCGAGATCGCGCTGGTTTCTCGCGACCTGGGCTGGTCTGCCAAGGCGCTCGATGCCGCACGGGCGACGCTCGAAGCGCACGGCGACCGCGTGAATGCCGCGCATGCGCGTTACCTCGAAGTCCGGCGCCTGCTCCTGATCGGGCGCCTTGACGACGCCGAGCGAACGCTCGGCGAACTCGATCCCACACCGTTTCCCCCAGCCTTGCGGGCCGCTCACGAACTGGTCGTCGCGGGGATCGCGATACGACGCATCCGGACGAAGACGGCACGCGCCGCGCTCGCGCGGGCCGGACACGCCGCGCGTCACGCGGGAATTCCCGCGCTGGCGGCGGAGGTCGACAACGTGGCCCTCGTCCTCGCCACGCCCGTGGCGCGCCTCATCGCGCGTGGCGGGCAGCGGCTGCTCCGCCTCGAAGAAGTGGAGGCGCTGCTGGCGTCGAAGGCGTTCGTCGTGGACGCGTGCCGCTATGCGGTGCGCCGTGGCGACGCGGTGGTCTCGCTCTCCACGCGCCCGGTGTTGTTCACGCTGGCCCGCGTGCTGGCCGAGGCGTGGCCGCAAGACGTGCCGAGGGATACGCTCGTCGCACGGGCATTCCGTGCGAAGCACGCCGATGAATCGCATCGCGCGCGGCTGCGGGTCGAGATCGGGCGACTGCGCACGCTGCTTGGCACGCTTGCCGACGTCAGCGCGACACCGCGAGGGTTCGTGCTGGTGCCGCGCCACGACGGCGAGGTCGTCGTGCTGGCGCAGCCCGTCGAGGCGCCGCATGCGGCGGTGATCGCCTTCCTCGCCGATGGCGAGTCGTGGTCGAGCTCGGCGCTGGCCGTGGCGCTGGGCGCCAGCCAGCGCACCGTGCAGCGGGCACTCGATACGCTTGCGGCAGCCGGCAAGGTGCAGGCGTTCGGTCGCGGACGGGCGCGCCGATGGATGACGCCGCCCGTGCCGGGATTCGCGACGACCTTGTTACTCCCCGCGCCCCTGCCGGGCGACTAGGATGGAGCCATCAACCAGCCCATCGTGAAATCCATGAACCAATCCAGCGCCCAGATCATCCGCGAGTACGGCCCCTATCCGGATGTCGACCATGTGCACGGGGTCACCTATGACGGCCAGCAAGTCTGGTTTGCCGCCGGAGACAAGCTGAACGCGCTTGATCCGGCGACCGGAAAGCGATTGCGCTCGATCAATGTCGCCGCCCACGCGGGCACGGCATTCGACGGCCAGCACCTGTTCCAGATCGCGGAGGATCGCATCCAGAAGATCGATCCGGCGACTGGCCGTGTCCTGGCCACGATCCCGGCGCCCGGCGGCGGTGGCGACTCGGGTCTCGCCTGGGCCGAAGGCACGCTCTGGGTGGGGCAGTATCGGGACCGGAAGATTCATCAGGTCGATCCCCAGTCCGGGGCGATTCTCCGCACCATCGAGTCCAACCGGTTTGTGACGGGTGTGACGTGGGTCGACGGAGAGCTGTGGCACGGCACCTGGGAAAACGACGCGAGCGAGCTGAGGCGAGTCGATCCCCAGACGGGCGAGGTGCTGGAGCAGCTGGCGCTGCCGGCGGGTGTCGGCGTGTCGGGGCTGGAGTCGGATGGCGCAGACCAGTTCTTCTGCGGAGGCGGAGACAGCGGAAAGATCAGGGCTGTTCGCCGACCGAAGCGGGGCTCGGCAAAGGGCGGCGACACGGAGGCAACTGCCGACGCCAGGCGCGAGTCGCTATAAACGCGCTGTCACGCGGCGCGCCGTCGAATCACGCAGGGTGATGCAATGCGTCGGCGCGCGCCGCCGAGTTCGTGCCGGCGCTGGCGCATGCCGCGCATACACCGTGCATCGCGCCGCTGATGGCGAAGACTGGCGTCAGGCCATGCGCGCGCAAGGCGCGCTGCTGGAGATCGTCGAGGATGCCATCGGCCACTTCGTCGATGCGATGGCAGCGCACGCAGAACAGATGGTGATGCGGGCGTTCCGCGAGCTCGTAGTAGTGCATCTGGTGACTGCCGAACGGGCAGACCGTGACGCGTGCCAGCACCCCTGCGGCAGCGAGCTCATAGATGGCCTTGCGGAAACTGGACAAGGCGCAGCGATGCCGCGAGACCAGCATCGCGGCACATAGCGCATCGGCAGTCTGGTGGCGTTGCGGGCTTTCCAGCAGGAGCAGGATCGCCGCGCGGCGTCCGATGGTATCCGCCAGACCATGCGTGGCGAGTCTCCACGTGGCTTGCTCCGCGTTTCGTGCGTCCGGGGAAGCAGTGCTGGGAGGGGGCATGAGCGGAGCAATGCTGTAGGTTGGAATGTCAGCCTACGTCAGCTTGCTTAACCGCTCATTAAGAGGCACTACACGCCGGAGGCACGGCGTCCCGCTTTCACGTGACGCCATACCTCCGCACGGAGGTTTTACACCTCAGTGCCCGAACGGCGTCGTCAGTTCCGTATCGGCCGTGTCCACCACGAATACCGCGAGGAGCTTGGCCGGCTTGGTCTTGCTGGCATTGGCGCTGACGCCGTGGCGGTCGCCAGGCATCTCGGAGAAGTTTTGTCCGGCCTTGTAGGTTGTCACCGGTCCATCGTTGATCTGACTGTTGACCTCTCCCTCAAGCACTGTCGCGTAGATGAACGCGGATTTGGCGTGCGTGTGGCCGGGCGAGTAGCCGCCCGGGCCGTATTCGACGAGCACGCCCTTGATGCTCTTGCCCGGAACATTCGGCAGCTCGTGCTGGTAGACGACGGTGACCTTGGCGTTCTTCGACGCCGGCGACTCCGCGAGCACGCTGCCGAACGGCAGGGCGGCGAGAAGCAGGGAACAGAGGATGCGTTTCATGGTTCTTTTTCGTGTTGGTGAATACGGAATCAGGCGCCTGACTTGGCGCGACGCAGCCATTCATCCAGGCCGATCTGGCCGAGGCGCGCCTCGCCCAATGGCACGAGCGAATGCTCTTCGACGCGGCCGCCGAAGTACAGGGCGTCGGGGTCGCGCACGACCTTGCGCGGGTCGCCGACCGCCTTCAGGTAGCGGGCGATGATTTCGTCGAACGGCGCGCGCTCCGGGCCCGCGATCTCGACGATGCCGTTGCGCGGCGCCGCGACCGCGACATCGGCAACGATGGCGGCCACGTCGTCCGCCGCGATGGGCTGGAACAGGCCGGGCGAAAGCTTGACGACGTCGCCATCCACACTGGATGCGGCGATGCCACCGAGGAACTCCAGGAACTGGGTCGAGCGGATGACGGTGTAGGGGATGCCGGCGCCCTCGATCAGTTTTTCCTGGGCGACCTTGGCGCGGAAATAGCCGTTGTCGGGCGACCGTTCGATGCCGACGATGGAGAGCGCGACATGATGTCCGACGCCCGCCGCGACCTCCGCTGCCGCGAGGTTGCGGCCGGAGGTCTCGAAGAATTCCAGCACTGCCTTGTCTTCAAACGAGGGCGAGTTGGCGAGGTCGACCACCACCTGCGCGCCGGCCAGGGCTGCCTGGAGACCCTCGCCTGTGATGGTGTTGATCCCGCTCTTGGGCGACGCGGCAATGACCTCGTGGCCGCCCTGGCGCAGGATGGCGACGGTCTTCGACCCGATCAGGCCGGTGCCGCCGATGATGACGATCTTCATGATTACCCCTTTGGATGGGTCCGAATGCGGCTGAGGAAAATATCTAAGGACTAGCACATCCAACAGAAAATTCAACGGCAAGGGGCGTCGGCGATGCGCGCTTCAGCCACGCCTGAGTCACCCGCTGCGCCGAGGCCAGCCGTGTTGATGTGAGCATGGTGTCCCGCTGGCAAGCAGCGTATTCGATTCTTCCCGCGCTGGTTCATGGCCTAGTCGAAAGTTCAAAATCTGTGCCTGTCGATGGAGGTGTCGATCGGCCAGAATTCCGCCGCTGATTGTGGCTGCATGTCGCGGCCCTCTGCTATCGGCGCATTGCTGAATCTGTAAGTCCCATTCACGGCCGGGCCGTGACGAAGGCGGGTATCGGGCAGGGCACTGCCGCGCAACGCCGACTACCCTTCCGAGGAGATATCGATGGATGTTGTTTCGCAAGATCGTGGGGAGGCCCGCGCTGGCGCCATCACGCCTGTGACGTGGTTGCTGCCGCCGCTGGCGGCGGCGCTCTACCCGTTCCCGTTGATGAGTTTTCACCAGGCCGTGCCGGCCGCGGCGGACGGCAGCGTGCTGGCCATTGCCATCGCGGCGATCAGTCTGGCCCTGGCGTTTGCCGTGCCGCTGCTGGCGCTGGCAGTCTCGGTGCCGCTGTTCCGGCTGACCTCGCCGACGGCGGCGGTCTTGCTGGCGCGCCGGGTGGCGATATTTGCCGTGGCCGCGCCGCCCTTGTTCACGCTGATCGGCGTGGTTTGCTTCCTGGCGGGCGTGTCGGCGATCGACAAATGGGTGCTGGCGGTCTTCTGGGGCGGCCTGGCGATCGCCATCGCGCGGTCCGATAACCAGCGGCCCGTGACGCTGCAGGAGCGCGCGCCGCTGGTCCGGTTGCGCTGGGCGCATGGCATCGTGGCCCTGGGATTTATCGTGACCTATCTGAGCCTTCATTTGGGCAATCACCTGCTGGGTCTGGCGGGCAATGACACACACGTTGCCGTGATGAAGGTGCTGCGGCTGTTCTACCGTTCGACCGTGTTCGAGCCGCTGCTGATCGCCGGCACGGTGTTCCTGATCGGCTCCGGGCTGGTCATGGCGTGGCGGCAGACCGAGCGTCCCTGTGATGGCTTCCGCGCATTCCAGATCGCGTCGGGCGTCTATCTTGCGGTGGCGATCACAAGCCACCTGAATGCGGTGCTGTACCTCGCACGCATCCATCTGCATATCGAGTCGGACTGGTCGTTCGGAATCGGCGCGCCGGCCGGGCTGATTCGCGATGCCTGGAATATCCGGTTGGTGCCTTACTACCTGTTGGCCGTGGTGGCCGTGATCGCTCACCCGTTTGCGGGGATGCGGATCGTGGCGCTGGCGCATGGCACCCGACGCCGACTGGCCGACGGTCTGGTGCTGTGGGGCACCGCCTTTGCCGTGCTGGTCGCGATCGTCATCATGCTCGCCATGTGCGGAATGCGTGTGAATTTCTCCGGCAGCTGAGCCGGAAGCCTGGTGCGCCGCCAAGCCGCCAACCCGTTCACCGGCACCGCGGTGTAAGCTCTACGGCGTCCGGCCGGAAGCCGGTGACGACGGGCAGCGGTCCTGCCGTAGCGGCAAGTTCGCGTGTTCACCCCGGACACGGGGAATGGTTGCCTCGGCCTGCCGCGTCGTCGCTTGCCGTCGGGCCGCTCAGGCTGACTCACGCACACTCAGGCACGCCGTACCCACGTTGTGCTGCGCCCGTGTCCGCTCGTCGGAACCGGGCGCTTCTTGTTTTTTGACCACGCCATGTCGAAGTCATCGGTTCAGGACACATCCAATGCATCGCCGCTGCACGAGCAGATATATGCCCGGGTTCGCGCGTTGATCGAGCAGGGGCAACTGAAGCCCGGGCAGCGGGTAGCTTCCCTGCGTGCATTTGCCGTCGAGCTTGGGGTGGCCCGCGGGACCGTCCAGGTCGCCTACGACAGGCTGTTGGGTGAGGGCTACCTGATCGCCAGGGGCCCTGCGGGGACTTTCGTTTCCGAGCAAATCACGTCATCGCGCCCCCATCGCGCGGACGCCGCACCGGCGAATCCCACACTGGCAGTCCCGGGCGCTACCGAAGGCTTCATCGAAACGGATGGTGGGGCTCCCACGCCGTTCCAGCTGGGGCTTCCCGCGCTCGATGAGTTCCCGCGAAAGCTGTGGACGAGGCTGATGGCGCGGCAAATACGAAGGGCCGGCTCGCTCACCAAGCCGGCGCCCGCCGGATATGGCCCTCTGCGGGAAGCGCTGGCCGCTTACTTGCAACGCTCACGGGGCATCGACGCCCAGCCGCACCAGGTGTATGTCGTGCCGGCCTACACCGCCGGCCTCGCGATGATGATGGATGCCCTCAATCTGGAGGGCGAAGGTGCGTGGGTGGAGTCCCCCGGCTACCCGCCGACTGCCCAATCGCTCAAGCGGCAGCGCTTGCAAGTCTCGACCGTGCCAGTCGATGAACATGGCCTCGACGTGGAGTTTGGGCGTCAGCATTTTCCCAATGCACGCCTGGCCGTGGTGACGCCATCGCACCAGTGCCCGACGGGCGTCGCGCTGACACTGCAACGGCGCGTCGAGCTGCTCGACTGGGCTGGCGATCAGGGCGCGTGGATCATCGAGGACGACTACGACGGCGAATATCGTTACCGCGGCCACCCGTTGCCGGCGTTGAAGAGCCTGGATACAGGCGACCGGGTAATTTATTGCGGCACGCTCAGCAAGGTCCTTTACCCGGGGCTACGGCTCTCATACCTGGTCGTGCCGCAAAGTCAGGTGGCGGCGGTGGATCTGGCCTGCAGGCGCGCGGCGCACGGCGGCTGCCCCGAGCTGCTGCAAGCCGTGGCGGCGGAGTTTATCGCCGAGGGGCACTTCGCCCGGCATATCAAGCGCATGCGGACGCTTTACGCGCGGCGGCGCGCGATGCTGGCCGAGGCGCTGGCGCCCTACAAGGCGGACGGCTTCACGGTTTGCCTGCAGGATGGCGGGATGCATCTGCTGGTCGGCGTCAGGGATGAACTTGACGATCTGGCGATGGTTCGTCGCGCGCGGGCGGCCGGATTCGGTATCCACTCGCTGACGGCATGGCGGCATGGTGCGCCAGGCCGGCGGGGCTTGCTCATGGGCTTTACCAATCTGCGCAGTCAGACCGAAGCCAATCGGCTGGTGGCGGACCTGATGCAGGTGCTGAAAGCATAGGGCGATCGTTTCTGGTCAAAGTGACGTGCGTGCCGTTTGACAATAACCAGACAGTCGTCTATCTTTCGTCCATCGACCTTCACCCGCAAATCCCACATGCCACGGCCCGCCAACCCCGAGATTCGTCACCGACTGCTGACCGACGGCGGTCGTGTTGTTCATGAACTGGGCTTCAACGGGTCTGGAGTGCAGGACATCGTGGCGGCTGCGGGTGTCCCCAAGGGGTCCTTCTACAGCTACTTCGACAGCAAGGAAGCGTTTGCCGCCGAAGTGCTCGAAGCCTATTGGGAGTCCATCGAACAACGCCATGGCAAGGTGATGTACGACGCACGCATCAAGCCGCTGGCGAGGATCGAAAAGCTGTTCGAATTGCTGGTGGAAGACCATGCGGCGCATGAATTCAAGCTGGGGTGCATCATCGCCAACTTTTCTCTTGAGCTTTCCCATTCCAGCGTCGAAGTCCGGGCTGCCCTGGCGCAGATCCTGACCAAGTGGGAAGGCATGGTGGCGGCCTGCCTCGAGGAGGCGAAGACCCGGCAGGAACTGGATGCGGATTGTGATTCCGCGCAGTTGGCGGCCATCATCGTCGAGGCATGGGAAGGGGCCGTCATGCGCAGCAAGGTCGAGCGCAATGGCGACGCTTGCCGACGTTTTCATCAGATCACCCTCAAGCGGTTACTGGGTTGATTTTTTTTACCCTTTAAATAGACGACTGGTCGTTTATAACTTCGGTGCAATGCAGTCACCCGACCAATTCCCACTCATATAGCGAAGAAAGGAATCTCACCATGTCAGCCAATCGTCGTCTTGCCCAAGGTGTGTCCCGGCGTGACTTGCTGCTCGGCAGCGCAGCCACGGCCAGCGCGCTGGTCGCCGCCGGCTTGCCCGGGTCAGCGACGGCGGCATCGTCCGCCGCGAGGGCCGCCTCCGCGAAGCCGAATGGTGCGGCGTCCGGCAGTTACATCACGACGAAGGACGGCACCCAGCTCTATTACAAGGACTGGGGTACCGGCCGGCCCGTTGTCTTCAGCCACGGCTGGCCGCTCAGCTCGGATAGCTGGGAGGCCCAGATGATGCTCGTCGCGTCGGAAGGGTATCGCGCGGTCGCGCATGATCGTCGTGGCCACGGCCGTTCAAGCCAGCCCTGGAATGGCAACGAGATGAACACCTATGCCGACGATCTGGCGACCGTGTTCGAAACCCTTGACCTGAGGGACGCCATCCTCGTGGGTTTCTCCACCGGCGGTGGCGAGGTGGCGCGGTATATCGGCCGGCACGGCACGCGACGCGTCTCGAAAGTGGTGCTGGTGTCGGCCGTGCCGCCCCTGATGCTCAAGACCGCCGCCAATCCGCGCGGCCTGCCGCTTGAAGTGTTCGACGGCCTGCGCGCCGCGCAACTCGCCAATCGATCCCAGTTCTACAAGGATGTGCCGGCCGGGCCGTTCTACGGCTTCAACCGTCCCGGTGCAAAGCCGTCGCAAGGTCTGATCGACGCATGGTGGGCCCAGGGCATGCAGGGCGGACACAAGAACACCTATGACTCGATCAAGGCGTTCTCGGAAACCGATTTCACCGAGGACCTCAGAAAGATCGACGTGCCTACGCTGATCATTCACGGCGACGACGACCAGATCGTTCCGATCGATGCCGCCGGACGCGCATCCGCGAGGCTGGTCAGGAACTCGAAGCTGATTGTTTATCCCGGCGCGCCGCATGGGCTCACCGATACGCATCGCGACAAGTTCAATGCCGACCTTCTCGCATTTATTCGCAGTTAAACCCGTCGCCCTCTCTCCGACAGCACCGAGGTGCACGGCGTCGAACCGGTTCATTCATCGCAAGAGGTAATTCCCATGTGCAATCCCCCCACCCAGTATGCAGATCCGGTCGATCCGGCGTTGCCGAAAGCCAGCCTTACGCTGGACCTGTCGCGCACAGCGCTCGTGGTGATTGATCCGCAGATCGACTTCATGAGTCCCGAAGGCCGTAGCTGGGGCGTTGTCGGAGAAAGCGTGACGGAGCAGAACCTGGTGCCCAACCTGGTACGTCTGTTCGAGGCCGCGAAGCAGGCCGGCATTACCGTCGCGATTTCCCCGCATTATTATTTTCCCCACGATCACACGTGGAAAGTGCAGGGCCCCGCGGAGATGTTCCAGCATGCCGTCGGCATGTTTGACCGCCCTGGCGCGCTGACGCTGGACGGATTTCGCGGCTCCGGTGCGGATTTCATGCCGGAACTCAAGCCGTACATCGAGGATGGCAAGACCATTATCTGCTCGACGCACAAGCTCTATGGCCCGCAATCCAACGACGTCGTTCTGCAGTTGCGCAAGCAGCGCGTCGATCAGGTGATCCTCGCGGGCATGGCCGCCAATCTCTGCGTCGAATCCCATTTGAGGGATCTGCTGGAGCAGGGCTTCGAAGTTGCGGTCGTGCGCGACGCCGTGGCCGGCCCGAAGCTGCCGGAGGGCGACGGCTATCACGCGGCGCTGGTCAATTTCCGCTATATCGCGAACGCCCTCTGGGATACCGACGAAACCGTGCGGCGGCTTACGGAAAGCGCGGTCGTCCCGGCATAACGGGCATAACGCTCGCGCAATAGAGGAAGAAAAGAGGTGGCTCTGATGCTCAAGATTCCTTCGCGTTACAGCCATCTCGCCTATGGCGTTATCCAGACCGGATTCACCTGTTCGATTTCCGCCGCCATCGCGAATTTGCCATTTGCAGACCGGGGCATGTTCCTTCAGCACTGGCTGAGAGCATGGGGCATCTCCTGGCTGACCATGGTGCCGATTGTGGTGTTGGCGGCTCCCCTTATTCGACGCATCGTCGATCGCATCACCAGTCATCGCCAGACCTGATGTCCTGATGGCTTGCCAGTATCAACACTGGCTGCCAGCGCGTCCGGCTTTCCACCTTCCGGGACCTGTTCTGCCGTCCCGTCATGCGGCTGCATCGCAACCTCCGCCGGGCCGCGGCCAGGCGCCATCCGGCCAATGGTCTAGTTGAAAGGGCAAATCATGTCCCTGTTGGCTGTGACATCGCTCCACTACATTGAAGCTACACAAACCAGCACTCATCGGCACCATGGCAAACAACCTGATTCTCGGACATGCGGAGACGGAGGCGGACGTTCGCGCCTGCTTTCCTGTCATGCGGCAACTGCGCCCCCAACTGAAGACACCTGAAGACCTTCTGGCCGCCGTCAGGCTGCAAGGCGAACAAGGTTACCGGCTGCTCGGCGTCTGGGACGACGGCAAGCCTGTGGCGCTGGCCGGATATCGCCGGCTCGACAACATGATTCACGGGCGCTTCATCTATGTTGACGACCTGATTACCAGTGCGGAAGGCCGGGGGCAGGGCCACGGCGAGCGGCTGCTGGAAGCGCTTCGCGAGCTTGGACGCACGGAAGGCTGCCGGAAACTCGTTCTGGATACCGCTCTCGCGAACACGCTGGCGCACCGTTTTTACTTCCGTTCAGGCCTGCTCGCCCAGGGTCTCCACTTCAGCATGGAATTGCAATGAAACCGCTTAATGTGCTGCTGCTCGATTGCAGCCCTCGCCGCGACTTTTCCACGAGCCGGCACCTGACCGAGCAACTGCTTCCTGCGTTATCGGTGCCTTCAGGGCGGGAGATCCGAGTCACGAAACGCAACCTGGGTACCGAGCCCCTGCCGGCCATCACCGCGGCGTATGCCGAGTCGCTGCTTCTGCCTGTCGCCGAAGCGAAGGAGAGCCACGGCGCAGCGCTCGCGGTTTCGGACGCGCTGATCGAGGAACTCGAACAGGCCGACATGCTCTGGATCTCCACGCCGGTCTACAACTTCACGGTGCCGGCCGTGCTCAAGAACTGGATCGATCTCGTGGTGCGACGCGACGTCACATTCGTCAACACGGCCGAAGGAAAGGTCGGATTGCTGCGTGATCGCCCGACGTTCGTGGCGGTGACCTCCGGCGGCGCCATGTTCCGCGATCCTCCCGTTCAACCGGACTTCTTTCGCCCGTACCTGACCGCAGTGCTTGGCGTCATCGGCCTCAAGGACATCCGGTTCACGCACGCCACGGGCCTGGCGTTTGCAGAGGCGCCTCGATTTGCGATCGAAGACCAGGCCGCGCGATGGCTGCGCGACGGCGCCCTGCTGTAACGCAGGTTGGGTCTTCAGGGCTGCATTCCTCCGTACCCGCCGCGTTCAATTCAGGTGCACATTGGCGCTTTTCACGATCTTGCCCCATTTTGCGACGTCGGATTGCATCATTGCGGCCAACTGCTTTGGCGTGCTGGCTTCCAGGATGACCCCCTGGTCGGCCAACCGCGCAGCAAGCTCCGGCGAGGCAACGGCCTTTTGCATCTGCGCATTGAGCAACTCCACAATCTCGCCGGGTGTGCCGGCGGGTGCAAGTAGCGCGAACCAGTTCTTGATTTCGAACCCGGGAAGGCCGGCTTCGGCGAGTGTCGGAATATCCGGGCTTGTGGGCAAGCGCTTGGTCCCTACGATACCCAGCGCCTTGAGCTTGCCGCTCTTCACCAGTGGCATGGAAGACGGCACGCTGTCGAAGAACACCGAGACATTGCCGGCAAGCAGATCGGGCATGACGTTATTGCTGCCTTTATAGGGGACATGCAGCATGTCGGCGCCAGTGGAAATCTTGAACATTTCCAGTTCAAGGTGGGACAGCGTGCCATTTCCTTGCGATGCGGCGCTCAGCTGTCCGGGCCTGGCCTTGGCCAGCGCGACCAACTCCTTGACCGAATTCGCTGGCACCGAAGGGTTCACGACCAGCATATGGGGTACGTGGCCCACCAGCGAGATCGGCGTGAAGCTTTTCAGAACATCGAAGCTGAGTTTGGTGTAGAGGTTGGATGCGATGGCCAGCGAGCCGGACGCCAGCAACAGCGTGTAGCCATCGGGCGCCGCCTTTGCAACGATGTCCGAGCCTATCGTGCTGCCTGCACCAGGCCGGTTCTCCACCACCACCGGTTGACCCAGTCCTTCGGACAGCTTCTGGGCAATCGCCCGGCCCAGGACATCCGTGGCACCGGCCGGCGGAAAAGGCACCACCAGCCTGATCGTCCTGGAGGGGTATGCCTGCGCCAATGCAGTACCAGCACTGAAAGCCAGTACGCAAATGGACAGCGCCAACGCTGCCCCGCGCGCAATCTTCTTCTTCATCCGATGCTCCCAAAAATTCAGACTCCAATAGTCTGAAACCACCATGTAGTGGTGGACTGGAAAGCAACGTCCGTGCCAACGTGCGTGAATGCGTTCGGGGCGGGAGGCGCTATTCGGCGGCGGCAACGCGCGCCGCTGGCTCTGTCGTCGCCGAGTGAATGGCGAACAGCGCGCCGGTGGCTGCGAGTCCCAATCCGCCCGACACCCACAGCGCTTGCGCGCCCCAGAGGTCGATGCAGATGCCGAACAGCCACGGCGCCAGCGCCTGCGCAATCCGTGCCGGCACCATCAGCAGGCCCTGGCGATGTCCATAGCCGTGCGGACCGAAGATGACGAGCGGCAGCGTGCCCTTGGCGATGGTCAGGATGCCATTGCCTGCGCCGTGCAACACGCCGAACAGCGTGGCCGCCGGTGCGCCGAGGATCACGAAGGCCGCCGCGCCCACCGGGTGCAGCGAGGCGGCAAGCCGTGCCGACAGCAGTGGATGGACCTTGCGCAGCAGGCCGAATTCGAGCAGACGGGCGCCCACCTGCGAGGGACCGATCAGCGCGCCGACCATCACGGCGGTGGCCAGTGTCGCGCCGCCGGCCTGCAGCAGCCGAGGCAGGTGCGCCGCCATGGCCGTGCTGATAAACCACGTCGCCGCGAACACGAAGGCCAGCGCATAGGTCGCCATCGGCCCGGGATTGGGGGCGGTCGGATCGGCGCCACCAGAACTCGCGGTCTGCCCGGCGCTTTTTGGGGCGAGTTCCTCCCCGGCATGCGGCAGGCTGGCATTGAGCGCCAGGCCGAGCGTCAAGTGCAACGCCGCCCACGCGAAGCAGGCCACACGCCAGCCGTAGTGGCTCTCAAGATAGGAGGAGAGGGGCCAGCCAACCGTGCTCGCGAAGCCGGCGATCAGCGTGATGCCGGTGATGGCGTTGCGCGAACGCGTGCCGTACAGGCGCACCAGCGTCGCGAAAGCGGCTTCGTAAAGGCCGCTACCCATGCCGATGCCGAGGATCAGCCACGCTGCGAACAAGCCGACGACCTCCCGCGCGAACCCGAGGCCGGCGAGCCCCACCGCGAATACAAGGCTGGTGCCGATCAGCACCGGCCGTCCTCCCAGACGGTCGATCAGTCGCCCGGCGTATGGTCCGAGCAGCGCGGAGATAACCAGCGCCGCGCTGAATGCCGCGAAGACCGTGGGCACGGCTACCCCCGTGTCCCGCGCCATGGGCACGGCCAGCATTGCCACCAGATAGTAGGAGGACGCCCATGCGAGCGTTTGCGCGGCCCCAAGTCGGGCCACGAGGCTGCCAGTCGGCGAATTCGCCATGTTCTGTCCTACTCGACTTCGTCGTCGTCGGTGTCTGCGTCGGCCGCGTGCCGCTCGTGGTCCATCGCCGCGGTAGCCAGCGCCGCCGCGCGCGCCGGGGCCGCTTCCTTGCGCTCGCTGTAGCGGTCGGTCAGATAGTCGGACCGGTCCCGGACCAGCAGCGTGAACTTGTACAGTTCCTCCATCACATCGACCACGCGGTCGTAGTAGGAAGAGGGCTTCATGCGGCCGGACGTGTCGAATTCCTGGTACGCCTTGGCCACCGACGACTGATTCGGGATCGTCACCATCCGCATCCAGCGACCCAGCACGCGCAGCGCGTTGACCGCATTGAACGATTGCGATCCCCCGCAGACCTGCATCACAGCCAGCGTGCGGCCCTGCGTCGGCCGGATGCCGGCGTTTTCCAGAGGCAGCCAGTCGATCTGGTTCTTGAAGACCGCCGTCAGCGTGCCGTGGCGCTCCGGGCTGCACCAGACCTGACCCTCGGACCATTCAGATAGCTTGCGCAGCTCGACGACCTTCGGATGGTCGGCGGGCACGCTGTCAGTCACGGGCAGGCCATGTGGATCGAACACACGCGTCTCGGCGCCGTAGTGTTGGAGGATGCGCTCCGCTTCCAGCGTCAGCAGCCGGCTGTAGGACGTCGCGCGCAGCGAGCCGTAGAGCAGCAGGATGCGCGGCGGGTGCGTGCTGACGCGCGCGGGTTCGAGCTTCTGCAGGTCAGGCGTGTCGAGCACCGACGGCACGACGTTGGGCAAGGCACCTGTCATCGCGTGACCCTCTGGCCCTGCGCATCGATGACGACCTCGCCATCCTCCTTGGTGAACGGACCTTGCTGCGGCGACGGCAGGATGTCGAGCACAAGCTCCGACGGTCGGCACAGCCGGGCGCCGTGCTCCGTCACCACGAAAGGACGGTTGATCAGGATCGGATGCGCGAGCATCGCGTCGAGCAACTGATCGTCGGTCAATGCCGGATCGGCGAGGCCCAGTTCCGCGTACGGCGTGCCTTTCTCGCGAATCGCTTCCCGCACGGTCAGGCCCGCTTGCGCGATCATCTGCTGCAATTGCGCGCGCGAGGGCGGTGTCATCAGATACTCGATGACCTCGGGCTCGATACCCGCATTGCGGATCATCGCCAACGTGTTGCGCGACGTTCCGCATTCAGGGTTGTGGTAGATCGTGACAGACATCAGGTTTCCTTGGTTGGGGTTGGCCTCGTACTACTTGCCAGCTGCCGTATCAATCATCGCGCGTCGCGTGCTGGCCAGACGCCTCGATGACGTTCGGATGTCCGGGCGCATCTGGGCGTGGCAGCAAGGCGGCGTGAACCAGCAGCCCGATAGCGGCGCCGACCAGTTCGGCAAACATGAATCCGGGCACGCTGGTTGGTGCGATGCCTGCAAAGCTGTCACTGAACATCCGTCCGAAGGCGGCTGCCGGATTGGCGAAGGAGGTGGAAGCAGTGAACCAGTAGGCCGCGCCGATGTAGCTGGCTACCATGGCCGGGGCCCGTCCGTTGGGTGCGCGCAGGATGACCAGAATTAGCCCGGCCGTCGCCACGGCCTCCGCGATCCATTGGCCCGGCCCACTGCGGAGCTTGGACGAGAGCTGAAGGATGCTGACGTCGAACATGGCATGCGCCAGCCAGGCACCCAGCACCGCGCCGGTCAACTGGGCGATGATGTACGGGGCCAAGGCAGATCCCGGCAATTCGCCCCTGAACGCCATCACCATGCTGACCGCCGGATTGAAATGGGCACCGCTGACGGGGCCGAACACCTCGATGAGCACGTAAAGTCCACCGACCGTGGCCAGCGTGTTGGCCAACAGCGCAACAGCAACGTTCCCGCCAGCCAACCGCTCGGCCATGATGCCTGAGCCGATGACCACCGCAAGCAGCAGCGCCGTGCCGATGAGCTCCCCGGCGAGCTGGCGTGGCAAATCAATTTTCGTCATCGACTAGCTCCGCGCGAGACGCTGCAGAGTTTCTTGCAACTCCGCGTCGGTCATCTCATCGATCGGCAGCAGCAGCAACTGCAGCATCCGGTAGGCGATGGCCTGCCGCGTCAGTTCGAACGCGAGCCGCTTCTTGTCGTCTCCGCCTTCCGTATTCGACGGGTCCGGATAGCCCCAATGGACCTTGACCGGGCTGCCGGGCCAATAGGGGCATTCCTCCTCGGCGGCGCTATCGCAGACAGTGATGACAACGCGCATCTTGGGCGCGCCTTCGGCGACGAATTCGTCCCAGTTCTTGCTACGGAAGTCGCTTACGTCGACCCCGGCTTCGCGTAGCACGTCGATGGCGAACGGGTTGATGCGGCCGCTTGGCGAGCTGCCGGCGCTGTAGGCGCGCACGTCGCGGCCAAATTGCTTCGCAAGATGGTTCAGCATGCCTTCGCTGAGCACGCTGCGTGCGGAATTGTGGGTACAGAGAATCAGGACGTTAGTGGTCATGGGGGCAGCTAAAAAGATAGGGGTCTGGCGAGCGAGATGCGGTCAGCTCGTTCCGATGTCCCGCTCGGCTTTCTGGAGGGCGACGGGTTTGGACGTGACCGCGACGCCGATGGGCTTTCCCTTCGGGGCTCGCGGGGCACAGCATGCGGATTCCGCCGGCGTGGCCTCGACCTGCCGGGACTCCCCGTACACCGGCACATTGCCAAGCGTGTGGAAGTGTTCCCACGCGATGCCTTGCGGATCGGTGAGCCAATACTTGTCGCTGCGGGCGTAGCAGCAGGTCGTCTCGCCTTCGTCGAGCCGCGCCATGTCGGCCGCCTCGGCGCGCGACTTCAGTTCCGCCAGTTCGGCGGCGTCGTCGGTCTGGAATCCGAGGTGGTCCACACCGGGCGCCGCGCCGCGTGCGGAAATGGCGAAGTTCACGCGAGGGTCTTCGAGCATCCATTTCGCGTAGTCGTCCTTGACGACGCTCGGCTCGGCGGCGAACAGCGCGGAGTAATAACGGATGCTGGCCGACAGGTCGGTCACGCTGACGTGAACGTGGAAGCGCTTCATGATTGGGACTCCGAGGGAACAGCACAGCCGGTGACTGGCGAGCACAGATTCCCGCCGCAGCAGTTCTCCGTGAGATAGCCAATCAAGGCGTTCATGGTCTCGAATCGAGCCATGTAGATGATGGATCGGCCGTCCTGGCGGCTGGCCAGCAGGCCGGCCCGGTGCAGTTCCTTCAGATGGAAGGACAGGGACGACGCTGGCATCTCCATCAGTTCGGCGATGCGCCCGGCAGGCAGGCCCTCTGGTCCGGCCTGCACGAGCAGGCGGAACACGGCCAGGCGGACGGCGTGAGCGAGCGCAGCAAGCGCTTCAAGGGCGTTATCGGTTTCCATGATTCGAATATAGTCGAAACATGGAAACCGGGCAATCTCCCATGCATCCCGACACCCTCTTTCGTGGGGCCTCGGGAAAACCCGTATTCAGGTGTCGTCTTGAAAACGCGAACCCCCGTCCCTATAATTAGCACTCGCTGGGGGTGAGTGCTAACAGCCCTCGCGGTGCCCCGAAAACCCGATGGCCGTCCCACTTTGACGGCCATTTGTGAATCAAAACTCACTTTTTGTATTAGGAGTCCGTATGAACCTGCGTCCTCTGCACGACCGTGTGATCGTGAAGCGTCTGGACAATGAAACCAAGACCGCATCCGGCATCGTGATTCCCGACAATGCTGCCGAGAAGCCCGATCAAGGCGAAGTCCTCGCCATCGGCCCCGGCAAGAAGGATGACAAGGGCAACAACATCGCCCTCGACGTCAAGGTGGGTGATCGCGTGCTGTTCGGCAAGTACGCCGGCCAGGGCGTGAAGGTGGATGGCCAGGAACTGCTGGTCATGCGCGAAGAAGACATCATGGCCGTGGTCAACAAGTAATCCACGCGTCCACCGAACCGAATTCAGGAGAATCAGAACATGGCAGCAAAAGACGTAGTGTTTGGCGACGCCGCCCGTGCCAAGATGGTCGAAGGCGTGAACATTCTCGCCAACGCAGTGAAGGTGACCCTGGGCCCGAAGGGTCGCAACGTGGTGCTGGAGCGCAGCTTCGGCGGCCCGACCGTGACCAAGGACGGTGTGTCCGTGGCCAAGGAAATCGAACTGAAGGACAAGCTCCAGAACATGGGCGCGCAAATGGTCAAGGAAGTGGCTTCCAAGACCAGCGACAACGCCGGTGACGGTACCACCACCGCTACCGTGCTGGCCCAGTCGATCGTGCGCGAAGGCATGAAGTTCGTGGCCGCCGGCATGAACCCGATGGACCTGAAGCGCGGCATCGACAAGGCTGTCGGCGCTGCCGTGGAAGAGCTGAAGAAGCTGTCCAAGCCGACCACCACCAGCAAGGAAATCGCCCAGGTTGGCGCCATCTCGGCCAACAGCGACAACTCCATCGGCGAGCGCATCGCCGAAGCCATGGACAAGGTCGGCAAGGAAGGCGTGATCACCGTGGAAGACGGCAAGTCGCTGGCCGACGAGCTGGAAGTCGTGGAAGGCATGCAGTTCGACCGCGGCTACCTGTCGCCGTACTTCATCAACAACCCGGAAAAGCAGGTTGTTGCCCTGGACAGCCCGTACGTGCTGCTGTTCGACAAGAAGGTGTCGAACATCCGTGACCTGCTGCCGGTGCTGGAGCAAGTGGCCAAGTCGAGCCGCCCGCTGCTGATCATCGCTGAAGACGTCGAAGGCGAAGCCCTGGCGACCCTGGTGGTGAACAACATCCGTGGCATCCTGAAGACCGCCGCCGTGAAGGCTCCGGGCTTCGGCGACCGCCGCAAGGCCATGCTGGAAGACATCGCCATCCTGACCGGCGGTACCGTGATCGCTGAAGAAGTCGGCCTGACGCTGGAAAAGGCGACCCTGAACGATCTGGGCCAGGCCAAGCGCATCGAGATCGGCAAGGAAAACACCATCATCATCGATGGCTTCGGCGACGCTGCCAACATCGAAGCCCGCGTGAAGCAAATCCGCGCGCAGATCGAAGAAGCGACCTCGGACTACGACCGTGAAAAGCTGCAAGAGCGCGTGGCCAAGCTGGCCGGCGGTGTTGCCGTGATCAAGGTTGGCGCTGCCACCGAAGTCGAAATGAAGGAAAAGAAGGCCCGCGTGGAAGATGCACTGCACGCGACCCGCGCAGCCGTGGAAGAAGGTATCGTCCCCGGCGGCGGTGTGGCCCTGCTGCGTGCCCGCGCTGCGATCGCTGGCCTGAACGGCGACAACGCCGACCAGAACGCCGGTATCAAGATCGTGCTGCGCGCCATGGAAGAGCCGCTGCGCCAGATCGTGCTGAACGCTGGTGAAGAAGCTTCCGTCGTGGTGGCCAAGGTCATCGAAGGCAAGGGTAACTACGGTTACAACGCTGCCTCCGGCGAGTACGGCGACCTGGTGGAAATGGGCGTGCTGGACCCGACCAAGGTGACCCGCACCGCGCTGCAGAACGCCGCTTCGGTCGCATCGCTGATGCTGACCACGGACTGCGCAGTGGCCGAATCGCCGAAGGAAGAATCCGCTCCGGCAATGCCGGGCGGCATGGGCGGCATGGGCGGCATGGACGGCATGATGTAATTGATGCCGGACTGCTGAAGCCATTCAGCCTGTCTGACAAGACCCCCGCGGGTGCGAACCCGCGGGGGTTTTTTCATTTGGAGGCACTATCAAAATGATTCTGGCGTCGTTGCCGGGCTTGTCACACCCGCTTGCCGTACCACTTGTACTGTCTGCGGCCGCGCCCTTGCAGGGCGCGCATGCGCCGGCAGGCGCATGCCGCTACGCAGGCGGATCGCGTGCGATCCGAAACCCCTGCTTCGCCCTAGCCAGAACCGCTATCGCTTCATTTTGATAGCGCCTCCAAGGCTGCCAGACCCCGGATGACCTGCGATCAGATCCCTCAAACCTCGACCACGCGCATCCAGTCGAACGCCGCATTCTCTGGCACGCCGGTGCGGCGCGAGATATAGCCGCGCGGATTGCAGACCACGCGTGAATGGTCGATCCAGTAATCGAAGCCTGTGTGGGTATGGCCGTGGATCCAGAGGTCGGCCTGCGCCACCAGATCGGGGCGCCGCGACAGGAAGCCGGCGGAGACGATGTCGTGCGCGTAGCGCGGGTCCAGGCTGCCCAGGTCGGGGCCGTGGTGCGTGACGACCACGGTCTTGCCGTCGAACGGCTGCGCGAGGGTGTCCGCCAGCCAGGCGGTGGCGGCGCGGTGGCGCTCCAGCGCGTCGGCGGGCGTGAAGATCCGGCAATGGCCCTCGGCATCGGCCGTCTCGATCAGGCGATGATCCACCATCACGCCGGCGCACGCCTGCATGGCTTCGCCGGCACGATCGGCGCCGTACAGGCAGTAGTCGGTCCACCAGGTGGTGCCGATCACGCGGACCGGCCGGCCGTCGCTATCGGCAAACTCGGCCACGGAACCGTTGAGCAGCGCGACGTTGGGGCATTCGGCGGCGGCCTCGGCCATTTGCTGATCCACCGCGTCGAAGTTGCTTTCGTAGTACTCGTGATTGCCGGGCACGTAGACCACGGGCACGTCGAAGGTGCGCGCGGCCCAGTCGATGCCGTCGCGGCCATTGGCGATGTCGCCGGCCAGGATGACGAGATCGGCGGCGCAGTCCGGCACCGTCTCGGGCGTGTCGTGTTCCAGGTGGATATCGCTGAGGACGCGCAGCTTCATGGGGGCTCCTGACGGGGCGTCGTGGCGGCGGGCGCGCCAGATGCCGTGAGGCGGGGCGTCGCCTGTGCCGGGGTGGCTAGCGACCGATTCTTCAAAAAAAAGACAGCCCGGTCAAGACCGGGCTGCAAAAGAGGAGCCAAGGGGGCCTCGGCGGTGCTTCATGGGGGGCACCGTGAGGGGCCAATCACGCCTGGGGCGGTCAGCTCCCCCCCAAAAGGGGCGGCGCCATCGTGCCATTGGCTCCTGTCCGCGTCATTTCGCCAGGCGCGGCGGGACGTAAGCCCCGTAGTACGGTCCCACGCCGCCGCCGCTGTTGGTGACCTTGTAGTTGGGGATGAAATACCCTTCGATGTATTTGCCGCTGCCGCCCACTGCGGCGGTGACGTGGAACGCGGCGAAGGCGGTGATCGGGCCCAGCGACCCGGCGTTCAGCGAATTGGTCACCGGCATCACGTAGTCCTTGTTGACGGTGATGAAGTTGTAGTTCGACGTCTTGGTGCCGTCCTGTATCCAGATCTGGTCGCCGATCGCCACGGGCGCGGGATTTCCGTTGAGGATCAGGTCGCGGGTGGCGGTGGCACTGTTGTCGGTGGACTTGAAGGTAGTCCACTGGCCCGACTCGCACAGCCCATAGTGGTACGCCGAGCCGATGCGGAACAGGTAGGGCTTGTTGGTGGCCGGGTCGATCTTCGGCTGGTTGGTCGCGCTGTTCCAGTAGTAGTTGTACAGGCACTGGCTCAACGCCACGGGAAAGAGGCCGCCGTTGCCGATGATGCCTGGCGCGGCAAGCACGGCCACCGCCGTGGCCGTCGTGCCCTTGGCCCCGCCGTCGAAGACCTGTGCCAGCAGCGTGGCGACGGGGCCGCCGTTGTTGCCGGCGCTGCGGCTGATGGTTACCTGCACCGCGGGCACGTCATTGGTGCCAGGCGTAATGTCTTGCGGTTGCAAGCCGGCCGGCGTGCCGGTCAGGTTCCAGTAGCCGGCCTGCACTGTGCCGGTGGCCAGCGTCGTGCCGGCAGCCTTGTTCAGGGCGATGGCATTGGTGCCCTTGGTGACGCCGTTGGTCCAGGCCGGATTAGGGTTGGCCGGGTACAGGCCGGCGGCGCCGGCCAGGGCGGCGGCGTCGGCGGCGTTCTGGAGTTCGTTGCGCACGATGACCAGGTGCGCGACGTCCATGGCCAGCGCGCCGACGGACAGCACCGAGATCAGCATGAACGGCATCATGATGCCGACCGCGCCACGCTGGTAGCGGCTGCCCGGCAGGATCTTGTGTGTTGGCATGGCGTCCCTCTTCTGGATGAGCGGATGGGAAGCAAAGGCCGCTGGCGCGGTCATTCGCACAGCATGGTGGTCAGCGCGTTGATCGTGAGCGCGCCGGTAAAGGGGCGGATCAGCGGGCCCAGCAGCAGGCCGTTGAAGGTGTACGCCACCTGCACCGTCAGCGCCGTGCCCGTGGACGCGCATGGCGTGACCGTGAGCGGAAAGGTGCAGGTGGCCGCCGCGCCATAGGTGACCAGTTTGTTCTGGCAATAGTTGAGCGCCACCTGCTTGATCTGGGTGCTGGTCATTGGTGGCGATTTCAGCACCACGCCCGCGCGGGCTGCCTCGCGGCTGGCATTGGTGATCACCGCCTTGTCGTAGAGCGCGGTGCCGAACTCGATTGCGCCGAAGATGATGAACAGGATCAGCGGAAAGATCAGCGCGAACTCGACGGCGGCGGCACCGGCCACCCGATGGGGCTGTGGGCGGGGATGTGCCCCGTGACGATTGGCGAAGCGACGCATGATGGCTCCTGCGAAAGGCAGCGCTAGTTGGCGGTAACTGAGCGCAGCGCCGTGATGACCTGGATGGCGGCGGGTCCGAGCAACACCACGAACAGGGACGGGAAGATGCAGAAGATCAGCGGGAACAGGATCTTGGTACCGATCTTGGCGGCGCGTTCCTCGGCCAGCATGTGCCGCTTGGTGCGGAGCATGTCGGAATGCACGCGCAGCGAATCCGCCACGCTGGTGCCGAAGCGGTCCGCCTGGATCAGCATCGCCACCAGCATGCTGACGTCTTCCACGCCGGTGCGGGCGGCCAGGTTGCGCAGCGCCTTCTCGCGCGGCAGCCCGGCCCGCAACTCCAGCGTGAGTAGTTCGTATTCCTCGGCCATGGCGGGTCGCGCCGTCCGCATTTCCTCGACCACGCGCAGGATGGCGGCGTCCAGGCCAAGCCCGGCTTCCACGCAGACCATGATCAGGTCCAGGCTGTCAGGGAACGATTCGAAGATGTCGCGTTGCCTGCGCTTCACCTTGAAGCGCAGGACGAAGTTGGGCAGGTAGAAGCCGATCACCGCCGAGCCGAACAGCAGGGTCATGAACTCGGAGTGCTGGCTGGCATCGAAGCGGCCGACCAGCGCCGGCCACAGGATCATCGGCAAGCCGGCGGCGAGCAGCGTCTTGACGCCGAAGTAGAAGGGGATGGCCTCCGGCGCGCGCCAGCCGGCGTGGATGAAGCGCGTGCGCAACGCCGAGTTCTCCCAGCCTTCCTTCGGCAACGAGAGCTGGGCCAGCGGCCGGGCCAGCCGCTCGATTTGGCGCAGCCATTCGCGATTGTCGTCCTGGGGCACGGCGCCCGGGATCTCGCGCTGGATCTGCCCCAGACGCCGTTGCACGGTGCTTGGCCGCATGACGGACATGGCCACCCAGACGGCGCCGAAGACGATGGCGAATGTCGCGGCAAACAGGAGGATCGTGGTGATTGGCATGGTGGTCCGGGATCAGTTCCCGCCTCGGTAGCTTGGGGGCGCCTACACATGGATGCGCACGATCTGCCGCATCCAGATGATGCCCACGCAGGTCATGGCGACGGAATACCAGAGCATCTGGATGCCAGCCGGATCGGTCCAGAGCGTCGACATCAGCTCCGGATTGATCTGGAACACGATGCCGCCCACCACCACCGGCAGCAGCGTCAGAATCCAGCCACCGAGCCGGCCTTCGGCCGACAGCACGCGTACCTTGTCCAGCAACTGCAGCCGCTTGCGGATCAGGGCGCCGACGTTATCGAGGATCTCGGCAAGGTTGCCGCCCGATTCGCGCTGGATCAGCACGGCGATCACCAGGTAGCGCAGGTCCTCGATCGGCACGCGGTCGGTCAGGCCGGCCAGCGCGTCGTTCATGGAGATGCCGTAGTTCACCTCGCTGAAGACCAGCGACAGCTCGGTGCCGATGGGCGCCGGCAGTTCCTGGCCGGCCATGTCCAGCGCGCTTGGCAGCGAGTGGCCGGCGCGCAGCGCGCGGCTGAGCATGTCGGACGCCTCGGGCAGTTGCGCTTCGAGCCTGGCCAGGCGCTTGCCGCGCCTTCTGAGCACATGGAGCAATGGCAGCGAGGCCGCGGCGCCGGCCATGAGCGCGACCGCCAGTCCGGGCGGGTGGAGCGAGAACAGCCCGATGCCGACGATGACCGGCATGGCCAGCGTCAGCGCCAGGAAGCGCCCAACCGACCAGTTCAGCCCCGACTGCAGCATTATCAGGTCCAGCCTGTGGACGCGCGGCAGGCGGCGCAGCAGCCGCGCGAACGTGGGCGAGTCGCTCAGCACGCGCTGCTTCAGGATGCCGGCGTCCTGGCCGTGGCCCGCGCTGTTGAGCAGCGCGGCTTCCACGCGATGGCTGAAACGCCGCGCGCGCTGGCTGTGGTGCTGGTTCCACCACTGGTAGGCCCCCAGCAGGCCCAGCGCGATCGCGACGAACACCGACAGCGCGAAACCGATCATCGTGGTGTTCATGATCTTCTCCTAGACCTCGTGGAGCACGGCGGGGTCGAACAGTGTCTCGGGAAGGTGGATGCCGAAAGCCTGCAGCCGCTCGCAGAACTTCGGCCGCACGCCCGTGGCGCAGAAGTGCCCGCGGATGCGGCCGTCACGCTCTACGCCCTTGCGGCGGAACGTGAAGATCTCTTGCATGTTGACGATCTCGCCTTCCATGCCGGTGATCTCCTGCACGCTGACCAGCTTGCGGCGGCCATCCGTGAGCCGCGACACCTGTACCACCACCGACAGCGCCGACGTGATCTGCTGGCGCATGGTGCGCGTGGGCAACGACAGCCCGGCCATGCTGATCATATTTTCCAGGCGGGTCAGCGCGTCGCGCGGCGTGTTGGCGTGGACGGTGGCCAGCGAGCCCTCGTGGCCGGTGTTCATCGCGTGCAGCATGTCCAGCGCCTCCGCACCGCGCACTTCGCCCAGGATGATGCGGTCGGGGCGCATCCGCAGCGCGTTCTTCACTAGCGCGCGCTGGGTGATCTCGCCGCGGCCCTCGATGTTGGCCGGGCGGGTCTCCAGGCGCAGCACGTGGTCTTGCCGCAGTTGCAGTTCGGCGGCATCCTCGATCGTCACGATGCGCTCATCGATGGGGATGAACCCCGACAGGATGTTGAGCAGCGTGGTCTTGCCGCTGCCGGTGCCGCCGGAGATCAGGATGTTGAGCTTGGCCTGGACCATCGCCTCCAGCAGTTGCGCCATTTCGGGCGTCAGCGTGCAGAGATTGATCAGGTCTTTCACCTGCAGCGGATTCACGGCGAAGCGGCGGATCGACAGCAGCGGACCGTCGATGGCCGACGGCGGGATGATCGCGTTGATGCGCGAGCCATCCGGCAGGCGGGCGTCGACCATCGGGCTCGATTCGTCGATGCGCCGGCCCATGCGCGACACCATCTTCTCGATCACGCGCAGCAGGTGGGCGTCGTCGAGGAAGGTCACGTCGGTCAGTTCCAGCTTGCCGCGGCGCTCCACATACACCTGTTTGGCGGTGTTGACCAGGATGTCGGAGATGGTCGGGTCGGCCAGCAAGGGCTCAAGCGGGCCATAGCCCAGCATCTCGTCCTGCACGTCGGAGACCAGCCGGCGGCGCTCCGATTCGTTGACGGGGTGGTTGCCCTCGTCGATGATGCGTTCCACCAACTGGGCCAGCTCGCGCTTGACCTGCTCTGGCGTCAGGTGCTGCAGCCGGCTCAGTTCCACGCGGTCGACAATGGTCTGGTGGATTTCCATCGCCAGCTGCTGGTAGGCCTGGGTGACCGCCCCGTTCGCCTTGGCGACGCGCTGCGGCAGGGCTTCGCCCGCCTGCTGGAAGAGTTGCTCTCGCAATGACATGATGCGCTCCACTCGGATCGGTTATGCGCGCGCCGGCGCCGGCACCTGGCTGGCCTGGCCGAAGAGCTTGCGCAGCAGGCTGTCGCGGCGGGGCGCCGCTTCGGGATAGAGCTGGCGCGCCATGTCGGACAGTGCGCGCGCGATGGCGCTGGACTCCGCCAGCTGCAGCACGGGAACGCCCTGGTTGGCGGCGTCGCGTACCGGGCCCGGATCGTGCGGCAGCACGTGGCTGGCGCGGATGCCGAAACACTCTTCCATGGTGCGCAGGTCGATGGGCGCGTGCTTGTCGTGTCGGTTGATCACCAGGCGCAGGCGCTCGGCGTGGTAGCCCAGCGAATGGCAGATGTCACGCATCCGCCGGCCGGCGCGCAGGTACGACAGGTTGAGTTGCAGCACTGCGTAGATCAGGTTGCTGTGGTCCAGCACCATGATCGAGGCGGGATTGATGTCCTGGCCGACGTCGAAGATCACCACGTCGTATTGCTGGCGGGCCACGGCCAGGATGCGCTCCAGGTGCGCGGCCTTGACCGCGCCCGCCTTGACGGGATCGCCCGCGGCGGGCAGCACGTCGAAGTGGGGGCAGACGTGGGTCACGCAGGCATCGAGCAGCGCCGCGTCGAGCCGCTCGATCTGCTTGCAGACCTCCGACAGCGCGGCGGGCGGGGTCTGGTCCGTCACCAGAAAGGCCGCGTCGCCGTATTGCTGGCTCAGATCGACGAGCAGCACGCGCTTGTGATGCCGGGCCGCCAGCACGTAGCCGAAATTGGCCGCGGTAAACGTGGTGCCGCTGCCGCCCTTGCACGAGATGAAGGACAGCACCTGGCCATCGCCCCGGCCGGTGCTGAGTGCGTGGCTGGTGCAGCGCTGCAGCTCGTCGCGAAACTCCTGGGCGTCGGGTGGCCACGGCAGCACGCACTGCACGCCGGCGCGCATGGCGCGCATCAGCACGTCGGCCGAGGGGCTCTCGGTCAGCAGCATGCACAGGGTTTCCGGATGCTCGGACGTGACGCGGCGCAACTGGGCGATGTCGTCGGCGCCGAAGTCCGGCGCGTCGAGAATCAGCAGGTCGGTGCCCAGCGTGAGCCCCGGCTGCGCCAGCGCCAGCGCCGGCGTGGCCCGTGTGCGCTGCACGACGTGGTTGGCGGTTTGCGCGATCAGCCCCGCGACATACTGCAGGTGCGAATCATCGGCGGATACTACGGCGATCTTGGCCATTGCCTGCTCCTGGAAGCGTCATGCGGTGCGCCCGTCGCGCGCCGCGCAGCCTTACCGGCCCATTGCGTTGAGTCCGCCCGACGCGCCCACGCCAATGGTGAAGGCGTTGATGTCGGACTGCGGCTTCGTGTACTGCGTGTTGTACCGGTCCATGGCGGCCGTGGCCGCCCGGCCGTCGATGCCGGCCACCGCATTGGTGTTCGACGATGCATCGGGATTCAGCGTCTGCATGGCACGCACGGTGCGCACGGCCTCGCCGAAATGCGCGTCGTAGACCGGCGTGGTGGACATGCAACCGGCGAGTGCGGCAATGGTGGCGAGCAGGCCTGCCAGGGTGGCCGGGCGGCGCACACGCGCGGGGATGGAGTGGATCGTCATGATGGGCTCCTTGATCGTGGCGTCGGCTCAGCGGTCGGCGGCAGGTGTGGCGGCCGGTGATTCGGCGGCGGCCAGGGTGGCGGCGGACGGCACCGGGGTGCTCGTCGTCGGCGCCGGGGCGACGGCCGGCGTGGCCGAGGCAGGGGCGGGCAGCGTGCCGGCCGGCAGCGGGGCGGCGGCCGGACGCGCCGGGTGGCCTTCCATGTTGCCGTTCAGGTAGACCTCGCCGGGGATGGGCGGCCCGAAGGTGTCGGTGGGCATCGGATAGTTCGGCGGCAGCGGCTTGACCAGGCGCGGCGTGACCACGAACAGCAGTTCGGTGCGGTCTTGCTGGAAGTTGGTGCTGCGCGTCAGCGCGCCGACGACGGGCAGGTCGCCAACGCCGGGCAGGCCCTTGATGCTGCCTGTGACGTTGTTCTTGATCAGCCCGCCGATCGCGAAGCTCTGGCCGTCATAAACCTGCAACGTGGTGGAGGCCCGGCGCGTATTGATCAGCGGCAGGATCGACGTGCCGGCCACATTGGGCGCGGTCAGCGCCACGCCCGTGGGCGACAGCTCCGACACCTCGGGCGCGACCTTCAGGTTGATGCGGCCGTTCTCCATCACCGTGGGCGTGAAGCGCAGGCCCACGCCGAAGGTCTCTTCCTGCAGGACGATGGTGGTGCCGGTGCCGCCAAAGCTCTGCGGTACCGGGATGAAGACCTTGCCGCCGGCCAGGAAGCTGGCCTCCTGCCCGCTGATGGCCATGAGGTTTGGCTCGGCCAGGATCTTGACCAGACCATCGCCTTTTTGCGCGTCCAGCGCGAACTTCAGCGGCAGATTGTTGGCCTTGCTGAACGTTAGCAGATCGCTCGCGCCCGAGAGGAAATTGGCCAGCAGGCCAAAGCTCCAGCTGCCAAAGGCGCTGTTCAGGTTGACGGCGGAGCCCATCTGATCGATCAGACTCTTGGACACTTCCGCCACCTTGACCTCCAGCATGACCTGCTGCGGGGCCTCGACCACCATCATGTTGATGATGCGGGGGCTGCGTAGCGGCATGCCGGCCGTGGACGGGTTGTTGGGCGCCGGCGGCGGCTGGAGCATGCCACCCTGCTGCGTTTGCGCCGGCCCCCGGGTCTGGCGGATCACGAAGGCGTTGGCGATATCGAGGATCTTCTGGGCCTGCACGGAATCGGACACCGTGCCGCTCAGCACCAGGCTGTCGGCGGCGGACGATACCCGCACGCGCCGGGCTTCTGGCAGCAGGTCGCGCAGCGTGGCCTGCAGGCCGCCCGGGTCGGCCCCGACGACGACGTCGATCACGCTGCACGAGCCGCTGCGGCCCTGGACGATCATGTTGGTGCTGCCGACTTCCTGGCCCAGCACGTAGAGCGTTTGCGGCGACACCAGCATGGCCTGGGCCACGTTCGGGTTGCCCAGCGTGCGGCCCTTCACGGGCTCGGGCAAGTCCACCATCACGGATTTGCCCACGGGCACCGCCACCTCGCGGCGTTCGCGGATGGGGCCCGCGCAGTTCGGGCCACGGGCGGGCGGGGCGTCGCGGTTCGCGCTGCCGGCATCGGCGCCGATGGTCAGCTGCACAGGGCCACTGGCGGCCAGGCGCAACGGCTTGCCCGGCGCGGCGGCGTTGGCGGTGTTGATAGCCGCTTCCACGCCGGCCTGGGCCTGGACGGTGCCGCCCCACAGGGCGCCCAGTACGGCGACCGCGAGCGCGGTGGCCTGGAGTTGCGGTGACAGACGGCGCGGCACGCCGCAAAGATCGGTGACTCGGTCCATGATGATCCCCCGGATGGGTCGTGCTGTGCCGAGAGCAGTTACCGGAATGGCCTGCTTCTTTCGGCGCGCACTCCCTCTTGTTTCAGAAGCATTCCTGATTGTGTTGCGTACCGCTGATGACGCCGATGCATGTGCCGGCAAACCTTTTCTCGGAGACGCGCCGCACCACCTGTACCGTCCTGGTCACGGGTGCGGCAACCGCGATGACGGGTTCCTTGAGCAGCGTGTTCTTGGTGGCGCCAGCCGTCAGCGCGGGGCGCGGGTCAATCTGGTTGCGCAGCACCAGCGAGAGCGTGCCCACGCTGCGCGCCAGGTCGAGTTGCTCCGCCTCTTCGGGCGAGACCTCCAGCGTCACGGCGTTCACCACCTTGGGCTTGGTCTCATCGCGGTTGACTTCCTGCGCCACGGCCAGCACCAGGATCTTCTCGAGCACGATCTTGGAGATGGACTGCTCGTTGCGGTCGGCCGTGGTGCCGCCCTTGATGTCCTTGTCTTTCTGGGTATTGACGATGATGTCGACGAAGCTGCCCGGCAGGGCGAAGCCCGCCACGCCCACCACGTCGTTCACACGCACGGTGATGGCGCGCTTGCCGTCGGCGATGACCGCGGACAGGCCGCCCTTGGTGCCCACCGGCGTCAGCTTCGACTCCAGCACTGGCTCGCCGCGCGAGAGGCTGGTCCTGGCCACGCGGCCATCGAGCGCGTGCTGGTCGGTGATGACCCCCGGCGGCAGGCTGGATGCGGGCCAGTCGACGAGCTTGACGATGTCTGGCGTGATCTGCTGGCCCAGGCTGATGTCGGCCGCGGCCACTGCGACCTTGGTGATGCCGTTGCTGCCTTGCTGCAGGAGCCAGCGCGAGGCCAGCATGACGGCGGCCAGGCCGGCGACCGTCGCCACTAGCAGCATGAACAGGATTCGCACGTTTTTCATTTCCAGGTCCTCCCTCGTTCAGAAATTCATCCACGCCCGGTGCGCCACGACACGGCGGCAGAGGACTGGAATGGCCGGGCGGCCGGTACGCCGGTCGTCGGCGCGTTGGTGGCGATGCGGGCGGCGGCTCGTGGCCGGCTGGGGCCAGGCGTCGCGCGACGGTGTGCGCTGGCGATGCGGCGCGGCGCAGGCCCTGGCCTGTCCGTGCCGCGCGTGGATGCGGCTACTTTCGTGCATGACAATTTCCCCCGTTCCTGATCCCTCTTGTCACTGCGCCGGGACCTTCTTCAGCGTTGGTTGGGCGCCCGGCCTGGCCGTGCGCGCTGCAATCGCCCTGCGTCGCCTTGCGGCGGCACTCAGAACACCTGCCACTTCACCAGCAAGGTGCCCGCCGCGATGGCGATCGCGTAGGGCAGTCTCGGCGCGGCGCACGCCAGGGCCGGCTCTCCGGGCTCGCTTTGCCCGGCCGACGCCACCCTGGTGCCGAACGGCAGCGACAGCAACAGCGCCGAGACACCCGCCGCGGCGCGCCGCGACTCCTTGCGCAGCAGGATGGCGACGACGGCCAGCACGCCTCCTGCCAGAAAACTCACGATTGCCACGTGGGCACCGCCCAACGGCCCCATAAAGGCGCCGACCGCACCCATCAGCTTCACGTCCCCTGCACCCATGCCACCGAGCACATAGATGCCGAGGCAAAGGCCCATTCCCGTCGCGGTACCGCCAAGCCATTGAATGCCGCCGGCTGCCAACCCCTGCGTTGCGATCTGTGCCATCAGCGCGATGGCGAGTCCGCAACCCACCAGCCAGTTCGGAATGCGCCGCGTGCGTGCATCGCACACCGCGGCAATCGTCACCATGGCGACCAGGCTCAGATTGGCGAGGGCTATCACGATGGTCATGGCGCTATCCTGCTGGTGGTTGTGTTTTGGAATCTGGCCGGACCGGCCCCAGGCGCACTGGGCCGGTCCGGGGTGCCAGCGCGGGTCAGGCGGCGGCGAGCGCAGTGGCGACCGAGTTCCAGATCGTGCCAACGGCGGTCTTGACGGTGCCGCCATAGGTCACCATCACCAGGGCTACGAAGGCCAGCAACAGGGCATATTCCACGCCGGCTGCGCCGTCTTCTTCACGCACAAAACGCTTGATGCCATTGAACATGGTGTTCATGTCCTTCTCCTTCACGTCATGGTTTGTGGAAAAAAGCGCCCGCTGGAGATCGGGCACAAGGTTTCGGCCGGAAACCGGCCGAGGCCAAACCGGATAGCTGTCACTGCCGTGACGTCTTGCCGGTTCCACCTGGCTCAGGGGCAAGGACCCAACCGAGATGGGCCCTTGCTTGCATCCGATGCGTCGCCGCTCCCCGCGGCATGGCACTTTGTGGTTGCCCGCTGACCGATCCGAACCTCTCCAGGGATCGACCCGCGCCTGAAAGTGCTGCAACTCACTCGGACGTTCCAGCGGGTGCCGGACCGCCCGGACCGCCACTGCAGCGTGGCGGTCCTTTTCCTCCCCCTGGGTCTGACGGATGTCTCGCCCTTTTCCCGTCCCACTTGTTATCTGGCGCCTCCGGGATCCTGTCTGTCGCAGGACCTACGGGCTTGCCGTGGTTGCGGGACATAGAGCGACGAACGTGCCACGGGGGTTAAGTCGTTGATTTATATGGGGGTGGGTTTTTCGGGATGCGTCGTTTCCGAGACTGTGTAACCAGATGTATCTGGATCTGTGCAGGCTCGATAGCGCACTTTGCCCCGGTGTTTTGTATCGCTTACATGGCTTTGTGCCGTGTGAGACGTACCAAACAGGTGAAAAAGTGATGTATGCGAACAGCGAGGCAGGGTTGCCACGGGGTAGGGCCACCAAGACCAAAACGTTGCATTTATGGAGCGCCTGATAACGCGCATTCGCTCAAGCTCATCCGTCTGGCATTGCCGGATGGCCGGGAAGTGTCGATGCATGGTTGTATGCACCCCGACGCATGAATGCGCGGTAGTGCACGATCAGGCCGTTGCGATGGCCGATGCCAGGGTCATCCTTCTGGACGAGGCCATTTTGAGATGGCTCTCAGGCGCCACAACGTGTCATCCAGGCGATGGAGAGGAGGGCAAAAATCGCACCGCGCGAGCTGTCAGGACGAATGGTTGCAGGTCTGAAACGTGGGGGGCGAGAAGGCGCTTCTGGTTACGCAACTGAAGCGCTTCATACAGTATCCGGTTACACCAGGTTACAACCCCGCCTGGCACGGTTTTAGCGCGATGAGGATCAGGGTGACGGGGGCGATACAGACTCCGCCACCTGTTCGCGCAGCCAGGCATGGAAACGCTGGATCGCTTTTTCGCGCGGATTGCCTTCACGCCATGTGACCCAGTAGTGCAGGCTGGACGGGATGCGAGTGGTGCCGATCTGCACGAGCTGGCCGCTGGCGAGGTAGTCGTGGGCCAGCTGGGTACGCGCCGTGGCCACGCCGAGCCCGGCCACGGCGGACTGGAGCATCAGCCCGGCGTCCTGGAAGATCGGGCCGCGCTCGGGTTCGTCGGTGGGCAGGCCGGCCAGCAGCAGCCAGTCGCGCCAGGGCCGCAGCGCAAACCGCAGCATCGGCAGCTTCGGCAGGTCGGCCACCGTGAAGCCGGGGTACTGGGCCAGCAGGGACGGGCTGGCCACCGCGATCACATCGTCTTCGATCAGGTTGTGGCACGCGAAACCGGGCAGGTCCACGCGCTGGTGCCAGATGCCGACGTCGACGGAGTACGGGTCGGGCGGCGATATGTCGGCGTGCAGCCGCAGATGCAGATCGAGTTCCGGCGCCAGCGCATGCAGGCTGGGCAACCGGCGGATCAGCCAGGCGTTGGCCAGGTCCGCCATCACGCTGACCTGCAGCCTGACCACGGGCGGCCCCGCGGTGTTGCTGGCCTCGCGCAGCGCGGATTCGAGCTGGTCCAGCGCGGCGCGCACCTGCTCGGCCAGCCGCATGCCGGCGCTGGTGGGCGTCATCGACAGGCCCGTGCGCTGGAACAGCTTGGTGCCCAGGTTGTCCTCCAGCCCGCGAACATGATGGCTGATAGCGCTGTGGGTGAGCGCGAGCTCCTCCGCCGCGCGCGTGAAACTGCGGTGGCGCGTGGCGGCTTCGAGCGCACGGAGCGCCTGGAGCGGGGGCAGGTGAGGGTGCAGGCGTGGGGGGCGGGGAGGCATGATCGTCAAATTCTACTCACAATTCTCGCGGGTATCTTTCGCTGGTCATGCACCACGCTGGTGACGACAATGCAGGGCATGAACGCAACAACCGCAACCCAGACCGCCATGGCGGCCCAGCCCAACCACGCTTCCGGCGCCCGCTGGCGCGTGCTGGCGGTGTTTTCGCTTGGCTTCCTGGTTTCCTATATTTTCCGCGGGGTCAATCTCGGGTTCGCCCCCTATCTGACGCGTGAGCTGGGTTTGACGGCAGGCGACCTCGGCCTGCTCACCAGCTTCTACTTCCTCGGGTTTGCCTGCGCGCAGTTGCCGGCGGGCATCCTGCTGGATCGCTTTGGCCCCCGCCGTACCGAGGCGGCTCTGCTGCTGCTGGCCGTGGCCGGATCGTTCGTGTTCGCCTGGGCGCCCGGCATGGCCGGACTGGCGGCGGGGCGCGCGATGATCGGCGTGGGCGTGTCGGTATGCCTGGGCGCCGCCATCCAGGCCTTGTCGATGTGGTTCCCGCTGTCGCGCATGCCGTTGCTGAACGGGCTGGTGATGGCCATCGGCGGGCTCGGGGCGGTGGTCGTCGGCAGCCCGCTGTCGTGGCTGCTGTCGTGGACGGACTGGCGCACGGTCAGCGCGGGTATGGCCGTGGTGTCCTTCGGCATGGCGGTGCTGCTGTGGTTTGGCGTGCCGGACGTGAAGCGCGTGGGCAAGGAGAGTTTTGCCGAGCAATGGCGCGGCACGCGACAGATCCTCGGCAGCGAGCGCTTCTGGCGCGTGGTGCCGCTGACGCTGCTCAACCAGGGCATCTTCCTGGCCGTGCAGACGCTGTGGGTCAGCGCGTTCATGCGCGATGTGCAGGGCCTGACGTCCACGCAGGGCGCGCGGATGGTGTCGGTGATCGGCTTTGCGATGATGGCCGGTTGCGTGGGTGCGGGCTGGGCCGCGCGCCATCTGGAGCGTCGCGGGATCAGCCTCTACGCATTTGCCGGTTTTGGGATGATGAGTTTCATCGTCGTCCAGTTGCTGCTGATGGCCCGGCTGTCGTTCCTGCCGCTCCCGCTGTTGTGGGCGGCGTACGGCGTATTTGGCTCCAGCGGGATTCTTACCTACGCGATGCTGGCGCGACGCTTTCCGGATGCGCTGATCGGACGGGCCACGACGGCCATGACGCTGACGGTGTTCCTGGCGACCTTCGCGTTCCAGCTTGGCATCGGGTTTGTGCTGGACTTCTTCCCGACGACGGGCGGCCACTATCCGGTGGCCGCGCACCTGAGCGTGTGGGCCGGCCTGGTGCTGACGCAGGTGCTGGCGGCGATCTGGTACCTGATGGAAAAGAAGTCCTGACCGCGTCAGGCCCCGGCCCTACAGCACGATGGGCCGGTCGTCGAGTTCGTTGGGGTTGTAGCCATCGCCCGACGGGAAGTGCTCGGTCAGCAGCGCGTGAATGCGCGATACCGCGACCAGCACGGGGCGTACCGACAGGTCGCGGGCCAGGCCGTCGGCGAGGTCGGTGCAGATGCCCGTCCAGGCGCCCGGGCTGACGCGCGCGTCGATGCCCCGGTCGGCCAGGATCTCGATGGCGTGGTCGGCCAGGTTGATATAGAGCAGCACGCCGGAGTGGTCTTCCGTATTCCACACCTCCAGCGCGCCGAACAGCGTCCGCGCCCGCTCGCGGGGCGTGACGCCGCGCCAGGCATGGTCGACGGGCAGGCTGGCCTCGATCACCACGCGCACTTCTCCCCGGTGATGTTGCTCGCCCGTATGCACGGCCACCTGCAGCTGGTGTTGCGCCTCGGCCGGAAACGCCTTGCGGGCAATTGCCGACGACGTGCCGAGATGCCGCAGCGCGCGCTTGAGAGACTTCTGCCTGCCCGATGTCGATGTCATCGTGGTTCCTGTCACCAGTTGCCGGAGGCGCCGCCGCCGTCAAAGCCACCGCCCCCGCCGCCGCTGAATCCACCGCCTCCGCCACCTCCACCCCCGCCGCCAAAATCGCCCCCGCCGAAGCCGCCACCGCCGCGTCCCCACTGGCGGCCAATCTCATAGCCACCCAGGCCGCCGAGGCCGCCTGCGGTGGTGGTCGGCCAGCCGCGCCGGCCGGTGACGATTTGCGGGCTGCGGCCGCGTCGCATCATTGCGGAGAGAAAGAAGAACGCGATGATCGCTAGCGGAAAGAGAACCGGCAGCCAGTCGCCAACCCCCGACGACGCCTGCCGGCGAGTGCGGTCCGGTCCGGCCAGCCCTTCCTTGTCGATGGTGGCCTGGATGGCCGAGACCCCGGCGGCCAGCCCGCCATAGAAATCGTTCTGCCTGAAATGCGGTGCCATCACTTCCTGCAGGATGCGGTTGGACATCGCGTCCGTCAGCGAACCCTGCACGCCGCGACCCACTTCGATCCGCATCTTGCGCAGCCCGGGCGGGTTGTTCTTGGCGATCAGCACGATCACGCCGTCGTCGATGCCCTTGCGGCCCGCGCGCCAGACATCGGCCACGCGGATGCTGTAGGCGTCGATCGTCTCGGGGTCCGTGGTCGGCACCATCAGCACGAAGATCTGGCTGCCGCGCTGCTGCTCGTACTCCGCCAGCACGTTTTCCAGCGCGGAGCGCTGGTCGGCGGACAGCGTGCCTGTCAGGTCTGTCACGCGTTGCGTGAGCGGGGGCACCGCGACGAAGCCATCCGCGGCGATGGCGAAGGTGGGGAGCGCGAGGACCATCGCCACCAGCCACAGCAGCGTGGCCAGGCGGCGGGCGATGAACGTGCGCATGATGGCGGGCGTCAGAACTTGACGGCGGGGGGGGCGGAGATGGCCTTTTCGTTCTCCACCGTGAAGGACGGCTTGACCGGATACTTGAAGACCATTGCCGTGAGATTGGTCGGGAAGCTGCGCGCCAGCACGTTGTACGCCTGCACCGCCGCGATATAGCGCTGCCGCGCCACGGTGATGCGGTTCTCGGTGCCTTCCAGCTGGGATTGCAGGTCGCGGAACGCCGCATCGGCCTTCAGCTGGGGATAGTTCTCGGACACCGCCAGCAGTCGCGACAGCGCGCTGGTCAGCTGACCCTGCGCCTGCTGGAAGCGCGCGAAGGCTTCCGGGTCGTTGAGGGTCTCGGGCGTGACCTGGATGCTCGTGGCCTGCGCGCGGGCCTTGGTGACGGCCTCGAGCGTCTCGCGCTCGTGGCTGGCATAGCCCTTCACGGTGGCGACGAGGTTCGGGATCAGGTCGGCGCGGCGCTGGTACTGGTTGACGACTTCGCCCCAGGCTGCCTTGACGGCTTCGTCCTTGGACTGGAAGTCGTTGTAGCCGCAGGCCGACAGCAGGCTGGCCAGCATGGCGAGGACCAGCCAGCGGAACAAGGCGGGCAGGGATGGGGTGGCAGCGCGCATCGATGGCTCCTGGGATGGCCGGGCTCGGCAATTCCCAAGTGTAGCGCAGGGCCATTGCGACGCCGGTGGCATTTGCGAGCCATGCAAGCCGGCTTGACCGGGCATGGCGCGGGCCGGTAGATTGACGCCATGCCGCGCCAGCCAGCTTGCCTTCCCCTGATCGATATCGCGCCCGTGACCGTCTTCGTCACGGGTCGCGCAGGGCTGGCCGCGCGCGCCAAAGCCAAAAAACAGTCGCTCATCTGACCGGAGCGTGCTGTTCCGTCAGATGGGCGACGGAACAGCACCGGCAAGTCGGGTGATTGGCCTTTCTCTTTCCTCCCGTTTTCCCCGCGTCCTGCTCCGCCGTGCATCCGTCGGTTTCCGAATCGGTCGATCCGGAGCAATTCCATGCAAGACATGCAGACTTCCTGCCACGGCATCTGGCTGCCGCTGGTGACCCCTTTTCTTCACGACGACGTCGACCACGCCGCACTGCGGCGGATGGTGGATCACTACCGGCGCACCGGCCTGGCCGGCTTCGTGGTCTGCGGTAGCACCGGCGAAGCGGCCGCGCTCGACGAAGCCGAGCAACTGGCGGTGCTCGACACGGTGCTGGAGGCCGCGGGTGGCCTGCCCGTCATGATGGGTCTGGCGGGCAACCACCTTGGCCACGTGCTGGCGCGGCTGGAGCGGTTTGGCGATCGCCCCCTGGCCGGCGTGCTGGCGCCCGCGCCGTATTACATCCGGCCCTCGCAGGAGGGTTTGCGCGACTACTTCCGCTGGCTGGCCGACCGCTCCCGGGCACCGCTGGTGCTCTATGACATTCCATACCGCACCGGCGCGACGCTCACCCTGGATACGCTGCTGGCACTGGCTGACCACGACAATATCGTCGCGATCAAGGATTGCGGCGGCAACGCGCGGACGACGCAGGCGCTGATCGCCGATGGACGGCTGGCGGTGCTGGCGGGGGAGGATGACCAGCTGCTGGGCACGCTGGCGCTGGGCGGGCAGGGCGCGATCATCGCGTCGGCACATTGCCGGCCGGACCTGTTCGTGGCGATCTGGCGGGCCGTGGCAGAGGGCCGGCTTGCGGAAGCCCGGCGGCTGTTCCATGCGCTGATGCCGCTGGTGCAGGCACTGTTCGCCGAGCCCAATCCCGGCCCGGTCAAGGCCTTGCTGGCACGGCAGGGCTGGCTGCGCGACGCATTGCGCACGCCGATGACGCCGGCGTCCGCCGCGCTGGCGGACCGGCTGGCGGCGCTGGTCGACGACCTAGAGGCGGTGCGGGCGGTCCCGGCCTGAGCCAGAACCGGGAACCGCCACGGGCGGGCCGCGCGAGCGCTGCGCGGCGTGGCCCGCCCGTGGGGGAAGCTGAACCTGCGGGGGCTTGCCGTGAGGGTCGACCGCGCGGATTTGCTGCTCAGCCTCCGCGCGGTCTTGCCGTACGAACTTACGTCGTCGCGAAGGCCCGGGCTGCCGCGTCCAGCGTGGTCTGGATGATGGCGTCGTCATGCCGGGCCGAGACGAAGCCGGCCTCGAAGGCCGATGGCGCCAGGTAGACGCCCTCGTTGAGCATCGCGTGGAAGAAGCGGTTGAAGTGGCCGACGTCGGCCTGGGTGACCTCGGCAAAGCTGGTCGGCACGGTGTTGAGGAAATAGAGGCCGAACATGCCGCCAATGGCGTCGGCGGCAAACGGCACGCCGGCGGCGCGCGCGACGGCGGTCAGGCCGTCGGCCAGCTTGCGGGTCTGGGCGGTCAGTTGCTCGTAGAAGCCGGGCGCCTGGATCAGCCGGAGCGTGGTCAGGCCCGCGGCCACGGCCAGCGGGTTGCCGGACAGCGTGCCGGCCTGGTAGACGCCGCCCAGCGGGGCCAGCTTCGCCATGATGTCGCGCCGGCCGCCAAAGGCCGCGGCCGGCATGCCGCCGCCGATCACCTTGCCCAGGCAGGTCATGTCCGGCCGGATGCCGTAGTGGGCCTGCGCGCCGCCCAGCGCCACACGGAAGCCCGTCATCACTTCGTCGAAGATCAGCACGGCGCCGTGCTCGCTGCACAGGTTGCGCATGCTGTTCAGGAAGGCTTCGCTGGCGCGCACCAGGTTCATGTTGCCGGCCACCGGTTCCACGATCACGGCGGCGATCTCACCCTTGTGGCGGCCAAACGCTTCTTCCAGCTGGGCGACGTTGTTGTACTCCAGCACCATCGTGTGGCGCGTGACGTCGGCCGGGACCCCGGCGGACGAGGGCGCGTTCTGGGTGGTATCGGCAAAGGTCAGCAGGCCGGAGCCGGCCTTGACCAGCAGACTGTCGGCGTGGCCGTGATAGCAGCCCTCGAACTTGATGATCAGGTCCCGGCCCGTGAATCCGCGCGCCAGGCGCAGGGCGCTCATGGTCGCCTCGGTGCCCGACGACACCAGCCGCACCTGCTCGATCGACGGCACGAGCTTGCAGATTTCCTCGGCCATCTCGATCTCGGCCTCGGTCGGGGCGCCAAACGAAAAACTGTGGGCGGCGGTGTCCTGCACGGCGCGGACCACGTCCGGGTGGGCGTGGCCGACGATCATCGGACCCCAGGAGCCGATGTAGTCGATATAGCGCTGGCCGTCGGCATCCCACATGTACGCGCCCTCGGCGCGGGTGATGAAGCGCGGCGTGCCGCCCACGGAACGGAAGGCCCGCACGGGCGAATTGACGCCGCCGGGGATGGTCTGCTGGGCGCGGTCGAAGAGCTGCTGGTTACGGGACATGGAGTGGCCTGAATCAAATGCTGGAGGAAATCGCGTCCGGCCGGGGGCGGAGTCGGGACCCGTGCCTAAAAAGCGGGCAAGGCGAGTGAAATGCGTGCCGTTTGAACGGCATCTGCACGCTAACATGCGCGAACGCGGCGATACTGGCAAGATCGCGCCGGGCCATGGGTGGCGTCATCGGCGCTGTTTCTGTACCATCTGCGCTGGATTTTAATGGAGAGTGGCAAGAGCCTGCATATGGAATACAAGACTTGGATGTGCCTGATCTGCGGTTGGATCTATGACGAGGCCACCGGCGCCCCGGAAGACGGCATCGCCCCGGGTACCAAATGGGAAGACGTGCCCATCAACTGGACTTGCCCGGAATGCGGTGCCCGCAAGGAAGATTTCGAGATGGTGGCGATCTGACGCCAGCCGTCCGGGAAGTGCCGCCGCGTCGCGCCAAAGCGACAGATCGGCAGGCCGCGCCGGGCTGTCCGGATTGACGGCCCCAGCACGAGTTGTCACACTTTGCAGCAAAACTGAACACCCGTCCCGGCTGCATTGGCACGTCAGGGGCGGCAAAAACATAGCAGCGCACAGGCAGGCACGGTTAAACGTGCCGCCAGCACCGGCCGGTTAGCCGGCTTTTTTTGACTGGGAATGAGGGGCGACATCCATCGGATGCCGCTTTGCAAATCGGGGGCCGCCGGCACGCAACGCGTGGTGCCGTGCGGGTGTTCTCAAGTGAATGCCGACGTCTGCCATGCAGACAGCCGGTCGCGGGAACAACATGCGGGTCGCTCAAACAGAACAAGACAACAAGTCTGTCGATGGGGTCAACGCCGGCACGGAATCCGGTGCCGCCGATACCGGCAAGGCTGCGGCATCGCGCCGCAAGATCCTCGTCATCGACGATTCCAGCACCATCCGCCGCACGGCGGAGATCTTCCTTTCACAGGCAGGCTATCAGGTCATGCTGGCGGAGGATGGCTTCGAGGCGCTCGCCAAGGTTGGCGACATGCACCCGGACGTCATCTTCTGCGACATCCTGATGCCCCGCCTGGACGGGTACCAGACCTGTTCCCTGATCAAGAAAAGCCCGCGGTTCCACGCGATCCCCGTCATCATGCTGTCGTCCCGCGACGGCGTGTTCGACCGGTCGCGCGGCAAGCTCGTCGGCGCGCATGACCATCTTGCCAAGCCCTTTTCCCGCGAAGCCCTGCTGCAGGCCGTACAGGCCTGCCTCGGAGGCTGCGCACAGGACGAGGGCGCGGCCGTGGCGGCCTGAAGCCCGCCACTGAAGCAACCAGGAAATAAGCAATGACCATCAGCAAAATCCTTATCGTCGACGATTCCCCCACCGAAGCCCTGTTCATGTCGGACCTGCTCGGCAAGAAGGGCTTCAAGGTCTCCGTGGCCGGCAACAGTGACCAGGCCATGGCCCGACTGGAAGCGGAACCCTTCGACCTGATCCTGATGGACGTGGTCATGCCGGGCCAGAACGGCTACCAGACCACCCGCGCGATCAAGCGCGACGACCGCTTCAAGGACATTCCCGTGATCATGTGCACCAGCAAGGGCCTGGACACGGACCGTATCTGGGGCATGCGCCAGGGCGCATCGGACTACATCGTCAAGCCGGTGGACAGCGAGGAGCTGCTGTCCAAGATTGCCGCGCTGGCGCACTGATTGCCCGGGTCGTATCGAAGCACAAGACCGGGCGTCCCGCGGGACGCCCGAAGAATTTGCAGGGCCGGACGCGCATCGGGTGCGAGCCGGCCATCGTGCCCGCCGCCGTGGCGGTCCCATCTCCACCGGTAATCCGATCATGAACGCGCCGCGCCAAGACATCCGTGCCCGCCAGACCCGCCTGCAGGACTATCAGGCCATGCTGGCCCGGCGCCTGCGGGAAGCGCGCAACCTGCCGGCCGTCGACAGCTACCTGGCGGTGCTGATCGGCCAGCGCCAATGGCTGCTGCCGCTGCCGGAGACCGGCGAGGTGCTGGAACTGCGCCAGCCCGCCGGCGTGCCGCTGACCCAGCCGTGGTATCGCGGCCTGGTCAATGCGCGGGGCAACCTGCTGGGCGTGATCGACTTCTCCATGTTCTGCGGCGACGCCCCCACGCCGGTGCAGCCGGGCAGCAAGATCGTGGTGCTGTCGCGCCAGGTGGAGCGTGCGTGCGGGATCATCGCCACGCGCGTCGTGGGGCTGCGCCATGCCGGCGATCTGACGCCGGCGCCTGGCGATGCCCCGGAGGGCTGGAGCGGCGCGCATTTTTCCGACCGCGACGGACGTGGCTGGCAGGTGCTGGACATCCGGCAACTGCTGGATTCCCCGGTGTTCCTGCAGGCCGGGCGCGTGGCGGCCTGACGAAGCAGGTTTGCCCGGGTAGGCCGGGGAGTGCCACCGGGCAAGGCATTGGCAGGAACTGACGGACCAGACGGACCAGACGGAACAAACGGGAATGCCAGTCGCTTCCGGGCGGCTGGCGCAGTGGCAGATACCGCCAGAATCACTGGCGAGACGAAAAACAACGGACAGAGGGTTGCTATGGGTATCAAGAAGATGGGCCTTGGACGCCGGACGGCAGCGGCCGGCGCCGCCGCCGAAGCGGTTGCGCCGCGCGGGTCGGTGTTCGCCAATGCGGACGCAAAGAAGAGCGGCCTGGGCCGTACCCCGATGGAGCAACTGGGCGGCTGGCTGTCGCGCATGCCCTTCGCATCCCAGCAACGTGCACTGACGGTGGGCGTAGTGGTGTCGCTGGTGGCCCTGCTGGCTTCGGTCTACCTCGATAACCGCCAGGCGACCAACGGCGCGGCGCAGATCCAGATCGCCGGTGACATGCTGATGCACTCGCAGCGTCTCGGCAAGGCGGTTCCCGTGGCACTGCTCGGCAACGCCCAGGCGTTCACGCAGCTGCGCCAGTCCAAGGAACAGCTGACCGCCGACTTGCTGGCGCTCCAGACCGGTAGCGACGAGAAGCATGTGCGCGCCACCTCCGGCGCGGCGGAGCCGCTGCTCGAGGCCGCCATGACCTCGTGGAAGCGCTCGGAGAAGAGCGCGGCCGACGTGTTGGCCCAGCAGCCCATCCTGACCACCATCGGCCAGACGCTGCAGATCTTCAACGCCTCCAACCCCGAACTGCTCGAGGCCGCCGAACAGGTGGCCGCCATGAAGCTGCAGGCCAACTCCAACGCCCGCGAGGTGGCCGCCTCCGCGCAGCTGGTGATGCTGACGCAGCGCCTGGGCAAGAACCTGAACGAGTTCCTCTCCGGCGAAGGCGTCAACCCCGAGACTGCGTTCCTGCTGGGCAAGGACACCAACACGTTCCGCGAAACGCTGGACGGCCTGACGAACGGTTCCGATGCGCTGCGCCTCGCGGCCGCGAGCGATGCCGAGACGCGCAGCTACCTGCAGCAGCTCTCGCAGCGTTTCGAGGCGGTGCAGAAGACCACGCAGACCATCCTGCAGAACCTGCCGGGCCTGATCGCCGCCAAGCGTGCCCAGCAGCAGATCTTCAACGACAACGAAGCACTGCGCGGCGAGTTGTCGACGCTGCAGACCGCCTACGCCGAGGGCGCGCGGTTCCGTCCCTGGACCCTGGGCGCGACGATCGTCTCCGCCGCGGCCACGCTGCTGTTCCTGGCCGGGCTGGCGGCGCTGTACCTGCGCGACTCGCGTGTCCGCGCACTGGAAGCCGAAGCGCGCGAACGCGAAGCCGAATCGCGCCGCCTGGACGAAAAGCGCAACAACGACGCCACCCAGAAGGCCATTCTGCAGCTGATGAACGAACTGCAGGACATCGCCGACGGTGACCTGACGCGTCAGGCGACCGTGACCGAGGACATCACCGGCGCCATTGCCGACTCGGTGAACTACACGGTGGAAGAACTGAAGGAACTGGTGGGCCGCGTGCAGCAGACCGCCGGTGACGTGCAGCAGGCTTCCTCGCAGGTGCAGGAGACCTCGGTGCAGCTGGCCGCCACGACCGAAGAGCAGTCGCGCCAGATCCGCCAGACCGGCGAGTCCGTGGTGGAGATGGCGGACCGCATCACGCAGGTGTCGCGCGGCGCGGCCGAATCCGCCAACGTGGCGCGCGCGTCGCTGACCGCCGCCGAGCAGGGCCAGCAAGCCGTGCAGAACGCCATCGCGGGCATGAACGGCATTCGCGAGCAGATCCAGGAAACCTCCAAGCGGATCAAGCGCCTGGGTGAATCGTCGCAGGAAATCGGCGAAATCGTGGAGCTGATTTCGGACATTACCGAGCAGACCAACGTGCTGGCACTGAACGCCGCCATCCAGGCCGCATCCGCGGGTGAAGCCGGCCGAGGCTTCTCGGTGGTGGCGGAAGAAGTGCAGCGCCTGGCGGAACGCTCGGGCGAGGCAACCAAGCAGATTGGCGCGCTGATCCGCACGATTCAGACCGATACCCAGGACGCCGTGCACGCCATGGAGCAGAGCACGCAGGGCGTGGTGGAAGGGGCCCGGCTGTCCGATAACGCGGGTGCCGCACTGGTGGAGATCGGCCGCGTGTCGCGCCAGCTGGCCGAGCTGATCGAGCAGATCTCGCAGACCACCTCGCACGAGGCGAACCTGGCCACCAACGTGGCGCACCACATCGACGGGATTCTGCAGGTCACTGCGCAGACCACCGCCGGTACGCGCCAGACTGCGACTTCGGTGCGCCAGCTGACGGCACTGACCGAAGAACTGCGTAACTCGGTGTCGCGGTTCAAGATCGCCTGACACCCGCCTGCGGGTGCAACGGAACTGGTCATGTCTTTGAATTCCCCTGTATCGAGCGACGTGGCCGAGCTGGCCGCGCCGCAATCGTCCCAAGCGCCGGAAGCGGCGCCGGTGCCGCCGGCGGAAGCGTCGGCCGTGCCGCAGCGCGACCTGTCCGTGCTGGCCTGGCTGGCGCCCAGCCTGCGTTCGGCGCTTGACGACGCCGCCACGGAGCTTGGCCACTATGTGGACGAGATCCAGCAGGCGCCGGAGGCGCTGGGCGCGCGCGACACCACGTCGCTGCGCCTGGCCGGCCAGCAGCTGCACCAGGCAGCGGGCGCCGTGCATATCGTCGGCCTGCGCGGGGTGGATGCGTACTGCCAGGCGCTGCGCCGCCTGCTGGAAGCGATCGACGCCGGCACCGTGGCCCCGACTCCGGAAACGTTCGGGGTCTTCCGCCGTGGCGTGCAGGCGCTCGCCGAGTACGTCGATGACCTGATGGCCGGCGATCCCGAGGATCCGCTGCGCCTGTTCCGCACCTACGCCGACGCGCTGACGCTGATGGGCGACGAGCGCGTGCATCCGGCCGACCTGTGGCTCGAAGAGCTGCAGATGCTGCCGGGCATCGTGCTGCCCACGCGTTCGACGTCTTCGGTCACGCGCGCGCGCCAGCGCTTCGAGGCCGCCTTGCTGAAGGCGCTGCGCCTGCCCACGCCGTGCACCGACGGCGCGCTGCTGCGCGAGGCCTACCTGCCGCTGCAGACGGCGCTGGATGAAGTGCGCAACCACGAGCAGGACGCCCGCCGCACGACCGATACCCCCGATCGCGGCATCTGGCAGGTGCTGGCCATGGTGTTCCGCGGGCTGGCGCATGGGCTGCTGCCGTCCGACCTGCTGGCCAAGCGCTTCGCGGCGCGATCCCACCTGCTGTTGCGTCAATACCTGCAAGGCCAGGTGCGCGTGCCGCAGGCGCTGCTCAACGACGCCGTTTTCCTGCTGGTCAGCACGGCCCTGACGCCCGACGGCCCGGAAGACACCACGCCGCCCGCGACGCAGGCGGCCGTGCAGGTGCTGCGCGCCGATATCGCCCGCGTGCTGCTGGCCTTCCGCGTCGACCCGGCCCACGCCGTGGCGCGCGCCGACTATCGCCTGCGCTACTACGGCTGGCTGGATCCGATCGACACGCGCAACCTGCAGACGGCGGCCGCCGCCATCGAACGCGCCGCCGGTGACGACGCATCGGGTTGGGAGCTCGCGCTCGCCTCGCTGGCCGAAGCCGCGCAGCCGCTGGCCCAGCCGTCGCTGCAACACTGCCTGACGGCTGCCGCCGCCTACGCGGGCCAGCGCAACGCGCCGGGCGAAGCGTTGGGCCCGGTCGGCGTGGCGCTGTTCCTGTCGCGCGCGCTGGCCATGCCGTGGCGCGTCCACGGCAATTCCGGCCATGCGTCGGCCACGGAATTCGCACAACGCTGCGACACGCTGTCCGCCTGCCTGGCCGATCCGGCCGCCACGGCGCCGGACTGGCTGGCCGCGATGGTCGAGGCTGCGGGCGCCCAGGCGCAGCGTGCCGAGGCCGTGTCACAACTTCGCGCGCAGCTGGACAGCGGCGAGTCGTGGCTCGATACCTTCGACCGTAATGCCGCGCGCCCCGATGCAGTGAATTCGCTGGGCGATGCCGCCCAGGCATTCGGCGCGCTGCTGGCGACGCTGGAACGCCTGCAGGGCAGTGCCGCGATGCCGGATGGCATCGAGGAGGCCGCCAACGCCGCACTGGCCGCCGCGCGTTCCGTGCTGCAACACCTGGACGTCTTGCGCGATACGGAGACGCAGCCCAGCCGCGTCGCGCTGCTGTCCGAGATCGCCGCGGAACTCGGCGCCGTGCATGCATTTGCCGATACGCTCGAATTCGGCCGCAGCAAGGCCGAGGTCGGCGACGATGACCTGCTGGCGCCGCGCCAGACCGACGTCGTGCCGGCGAGCGCGCTGGCCGCGGCGCGCGGTGCGGCGATGGATGCCATCCGCGTGGCCGCGGGCGCCGATTCGCCCGAGATCCAGCGCCTGCGCACCGCGCTGCAGGCCGTGAGCGACCAGGCCGCCATCGACGACGATGCCAGCCTGCGCCGTCAGGCCAGCGAAGCCACCACGCAGTTGCATGCGTGGCTGGCGGGCAGCGATTCCGCCGCCGAGCGCATGGTCGTGGCGCTGGCGGAGCCGCTGCCGTCCGCCGCTGCGCAGATGGCCGCGCAGATGGCCGTTGTACCCGCCGCGGCGCCGCTGCCGGCCGATGCGGCCGCCATCGACGCGGAGCTGCTGGAAATCTTCCTGTCCGAGGCGGAGGAAGTGCTGGGCAATATCGCCAGCGACCTGCCCGGCGGACTGGACGTGCTGCGCGATGCCGACATGCTGAGCCGCACCCGGCGCGCCTTCCACACGCTCAAGGGTTCCAGCCGCATGGTCGGCCTGAACCGCTATGGCGAAGCCGCCTGGGCGATCGAGCAGGTGATGAACCTGTGGATTGCCGAGTCGCGCGAGCCGGTCCCCGAACTGCTGGCGTTACTGCATCACGCGCACGACCTGCTCAAGGAGTGGGCGATCGCCTTGCAGGCCGACCCGTTCACGGTGCGCGACATCGCGCCGCTGGTCGACGAGGCCCAGGCTGTGCGCGACCCCGGCCAGGCCGCCACGGCACCGGTCGAGCCCGTGGCCGAAGTCGATCCGCTCGATGCGCTGCTGGCGGCCGCCGATGCCAACGATGCTGCCATCGCGGCCCGCGCACCGGAGCAGGTGGCCGAGGCCGAGGACACCAACGTCCTGCCGTTCCGCCTGTCCGGCGGGCTGGGCAGCGACGATGACAACTACAAGGTCATCGGCCCGGTCCGCATCGGCCTGGCGCTGTACAACGTCTACCTGCAAGAGGCCGACGACCTGCTGCGCCAGTTCGCCACGGACCTGTCCGAGTGGAAGCACGAGAATCATCCGTGCCCGAGCGAACTCGCGCTGCGCGTGGCCCACACGCTGCAGGGCAGCGCATCGACGGTCGGACTGGAGCCGGTGCGCGAGATCGCCGAGTCGCTGGAACAACTGCTGCTGTTGCTGGGCCGCCATCCGGTGGTCATGCATCCGGGCGATTTCCGCCTGCTGGAGCAGGCCGTGGATCGCCTGCGCGCGATGCTGCACCAGTTCGCCGCCGGGGTCTGGCCCGATGCCGATCCGGCGCTGTGCCGCGAGCTGAACGACTTTGGCGAGCGCGCGCTGGTGCGCCCGCGCGCGGCGGTGTCCGGCCAGCAGGCCCCTGCCGAGCAGGAAGGCTCCGTGGCACGGCTGTTCGGCCAGATGCCGCAGGCGCCGGTGTTGCCACTGGTGACCGAACCCGCCGCGCCGGCCGCCGGGCTGCCGCCCGTCACGGATATGCCGGTCAAGCTGACGCCGATCACGTCGCTGCCGCCGATGTCGGCGCCCACGCTCACACCTGTGACGGCCGTCACGCCGGGCTCGGCTGCGCATGACGCCGTGATCATTTCGCTGCCCACGCAATCCCGGCACGACTCGGTGGCCGTGGCGCACGTGTCGTCGCAATCGCCGGAGACGCTGCAACCGGACGACGCCGAACTCGATGCCTCGTCGCTGGACCAGGATCTCGTCGACATCTTCCTGGAAGAAGCGCACGGCAGCCTGCCGGAGCTGGGCAAGCTGCTGCGCACGTGGGAATCCGCGCCGGAAGATACGCAGCATGGCGGGCTCGTCCTGCGCGCGCTGCATACGCTGAAGGGCAGTGCGCGGATGGCCGGCGCGATGGCGCTGGGCCAGGCGGCTCACGAAATGGAAACGCTGCTGGAAGCCAGCGTGCGGGGCCAGCGCGTGACGCCGGATCTGTTTGGCCGACTGTATGCGTGGTACGACCGCATCCTGGCGCATGTGGATGCGCTCCAGAACGGCCGCCTGCTGCCTGTGGACGATGCCGATGTGGTGAACGGGCTGGTGGAAGCACCGGTCGAGCCCGCCGCATCGGTCGAAGACCAACCGTCGCAGGCGTCGACGGGTACCGCGCTGGTAACGGCCGCCGCGCCGCTCGTGCCGGCGACGCCGACAGCGATCCCGGCCGACCCCGAGCGTCAGCGCGCACTGGTGCGCGTGCAGGCCCGTACGCTCGACACGCTGATCACCGATGCCGGCGAAGTGGGCGCCACGCGCGCACGTCTGGACAGCGAGCTGGAAGCGCTGCGTTCCTACCTGGGCGAACTGAACGACAACGTGGGACGTTTGCGCACGCAGCTGCGCGAGATCGAAATCCAGGCGGAAACGCAGATGGCCTCGCGTATCGCCGATTCGCAGCACAACCAGGAGTTCGACCCGCTCGAGTTCGACCGCTTCACGCGCTTCCAGGAACTGACGCGGATGATGGCCGAGTCGGTGAACGACGTGGCAACGGTGGAGCAGAACCTGCAGCGCGGCTTCGACCGCGCCTCGGGCGACCTGGCGGCGCAGGCCCGGCTGACGCGTGGCCTGCAGCGCGGCCTGATGCAGGCGCGCATGGTGCAGTTCGACGCGCTGGCCGAACGTCTCTATCGCGTGGCACGCCAGTCGGCCACCGAAACCGGCAAGGAAGTGCGCCTGCTGATCAAGGGCGGCACGGTGGAAATCGACCGCTCGGTGCTGGACCGCATGGCCGGTCCGATCGAACACCTGATCCGCAACGCCGTGGTTCACGGCATCGAGCCGGCGGAGATTCGCCGCGCCGCGGGCAAGTCGACGACCGGCGCGCTGACGCTGGAAGTGCAGCAGGAAGGCAACGAAGTCGTGCTGACCTTCTTCGACGATGGCGGTGGCCTGAACCTCGCGCGGATTCGCGAGCGCGCCATCGCGCGCCAGTTGCTCACGCACGATGACGAAGCCAGCGATGCGCGCCTGACGGAGATGATCTTCGCGCCGGGCTTCTCGACGGCGGATTCGGTGTCGGAGCTGGCGGGCCGTGGCGTGGGCATGGACGTGGTGCGCGCGGAAACCGTGGCGCTCGGCGGCCGGATCACGCTGTCGACGGATGCCGGCCGTGGCACCAGCTTCACGGTGCACCTGCCGCTGACCACGGCCATTACGCAGGTGCTGCTGGTCTCGCTGGGCGGGCGCCTGTATGCGATGCCAAGCGGCATGATCGACCAGGTCCACCAGTTGCGCGAGAAGCCGCTGCTCGAGGCCTATAACGCCGGCCGCTTCGGCGCTGCCGGTGCCGATGCGCCGTTCTTCTACTTCGGCACGCTGCTGGAGGAGAGCGCCGCGATGGCGTCCGGCCGCAAGTACTCGCCAGTGGTGGTGGTGCGCTCCGGCGCCGAGCGCGTGGCCGTCCACGTCGACGACGTGATCGGCAACCGCGAAGTGGTGGTGAAGCACATCGGCCCGCATCTGGCACGTCTGGAAGGGATTGCCGGCGCCACCACCCTCGGTGATGGCGAGATCGTGCTGATCTACAACCCGGTGGTACTGGCCCAGCGCTTTGTGCGCGAACGCGGCGAGGTGGTGCCGACGACGCTGCTGCCCGCACCCGCAACGATGGGTGCCGTGGCCGAATTCGGTGCCGGCCAGCCGGTACCGGTGGCGGGCCTGGTGACGCAGCCTACCGTGATGGTGGTGGACGATTCGCTGACCGTGCGCAAGGCCAGCCAGCGGCTGCTGTCGCGCGCGGGATACCAGGTGGTGCTGGCCCGCGACGGTGTGGACGCCCTGCGGCAGTTGCAGGAAGTCATGCCGGACGCGATGCTGGTGGATATCGAGATGCCGAACATGGACGGCTTCGATCTCACGCGGAACGTCCGTGCCGACAGCCGTACCAGCCACATGCCGGTGGTGATGATCACGTCGCGGACGGCGGAGAAGCACCGCCGCTACGCGGCCGAGATCGGCGTGAACGTGTACCTCGGCAAGCCGTTCAACGAAGACGAGCTGCTGCGCACGCTGCAACAGCTGATCGGCAAGAAGGCGGAGGGCACGGCAGGGTCGGTGGCACAGATGCTGGGCGAGGCCTGAGGCAACACGCATCAGGCTTCGGGCATCACGCATCGCGCATCGGGTATCTGACGAAGCACTGCGTCGGACCCGACAGCGCACCCGGCAGATAAAAAAAGCGCGGACAGCAATGTCCGCGCTTTTTTGCTTTCCGCCTGCTGGCGCGTTGACCAGCGGGGCAGGTGCAGCTCAGTCCCGCTTGCCGACCATCCGTGCCGGCACCGACAACGTCAGCGCCGCGCCCACCACCAGGCAGACCGCCAGCAGGTACATGCCGGTGTCCGTGCTGTGCGTCAGGTCCTTCAGCCAGCCCACCGCATACGGGCTGATGAATCCGGCCAGGTTACCCAGCGAGTTGATCAGCGCGATACCGGCCGCCGCGCCCGTGCCGGCCAGGAAGGCCGTCGGCAGACTCCAGAACAGCGGCAGCGTGGTGAGGATGCCGATTGTCGCCAGCGTCAGCGCCACCATGGCCAGCGTGGTGTCGCCGTGCCACTGCACCGACAGCACCAGCCCCACCGCACCCGCCAGCGCCGGCAGCGCGATGTGCCAGCGCCGCTCGCCACTGCGGTCCGCGCTGTAGGCCACCAGGATCATGCCGATCACCGCGCAGCCGTAGGGAATCGCCGTCAGCAGGCCGATGTCGAGCGCGCCCTTTACACCGGTCTGCTTGATGATCGTCGGCAGCCAGAAGCTCACGCCGTACAGGCCCATCACGAAGCAGAAGTAGATCGCACTCATCAGCCACACGCGCGGGCTGGCCAGCACCTTGCTCACGGGCGGGTCTTCCTTGTGCTGGTCTTCGTCGGCGATATTGCGCTCCAGCAGCGCCTTTTCGTCGGCCGTCAGCCACTTGGCGTGCGAGATGCGGTCGTCCAGGTAGGCGAGCACCCACAGGCCGACGAGGATCGACGGAATGCCTTCCAGCAGGAACATCCATTGCCAGCCGGCCCAGCCGTTGTGACCGTCGAACGACTGCATGACCCAGCCTGACAGCGGGCCGCCGATCACGCCGGACAACGCAATGGCCGTCATGAAGAACGTGGTGGTGCGGCCGCGCCGGTTGGCCGGGTACCAGTAGGTCAGGTACAGGATGATGCCGGGGAAGAAGCCGGCTTCCGCCACGCCCAGCAGGAAGCGCAGCACGTAGAACATCGTCGGCGTGGTGACGAACATCATCGCCGCCGAGATCAGCCCCCACGTGATCATGATCCGCGCGATCCAGATGCGCGCGCCTACCTTGTGCAGGATCACGTTGCTCGGCACCTCGAACAGGAAGTAGCCGATGAAGAAGATCCCCGCGCCCAGGCCGTAGATGGTCTCGCTGAACTTCAGGTCGTTGAGCATCTGCAGCTTGGCAAAGCCCACGTTGACGCGGTCCAGATAGGCCACCACGTAGCAAAGCAGCAGGAACGGCACCAGCCGCCAGCTCACCTTGCGATAGGTGGCGTCCTCGAAGCCGGCGTCGCGCACGCCGGGATTGACTGCGGTCGTGGTCATGGTTGTCTCCTCATTGGGTATGGTTTTATTTACGACGTACCGCGGGTTGAAAAATGGGTCAGGACGAGGGCGCTAGACGCAGCGTCCGCCGTCCACTTCGATGCAGGTGCCAGTGATGAAGGCGGCCTCGTCGGAGGCCAGGTACAGGCAGGCGTTGGCCACGTCCTGCGGGGTCGACATGCGGCCCATCGGGATCGTGGCGAGAAATTTGGCGCGGTTCTCGGGGGTATCGGGCACGCCCATGAATTGCTCGAGCAGGCCGGTGGCGCCGATCACGGGATTCACGCAGTTCACGCGGATATTGTCCGGGCCCAGTTCGGCGGCCATGGCCTTGCTGGCGACGATCACCGCGCCCTTGCTGCCGTTGTACCAGACCAGGCCCGGGCGCGGCCGGATGCCGGCCGTGGATGCGATGTTGACGAAGTTGCCACCGCCACGGCGGCGGAAGTGCGGAATGAAGTGATGCGCCGACCAGTAGATGCTCTTGACGTTGACCGCGTAGACGCGGTCGAACTCTTCCTCGGTCACTTCCATGATCGGCTTGTTGCGGTGGGTCGTGCCGGCGTTGTTGACGACGATATGCACGTCGCCGAAAGCGGCAAGCGTGGCGTCGCGCATCGCCGCCACGTCAGCGCCTTGCGCCACGTCCGCACGTACCGCGCGGGCCTGGCCGCCCGCGTCGCGGATGGCCCTGGCCACGATTTCCGCGGCGTCCAGGTTCAGGTCCGCCACCATCACACTGGCGCCTTCCCGCGCGAAGGTGTGGGCAATGCCCTCGCCGAAGCCGGAACCGCCGCCCGTGACTACCGCTACCTTGCCAGCCAGCCTTGCCATTGCATGTCTCCTGTTGATGCCCGCCGCGATCTTGGTGCCGCTGGCGGGCCGTGCATCGGTGAAAAATTCGAGAGGTTTTAGTCGGAAAAGGTGTTCGGCGGCGCAGCCCGATTCTTTTGTTCGTGCTTCCTGGAGGTTGTATAAAAATGAAGCGAAGCGGTTCTGGCTAGGCGCGCGGCCGCAGACAGTACAAGTAGTACGGCAAGCGAATGTGGCTAACCCGGCAACGACGCCAGATCTTTTTTGAACAACCTCCTAGTGAGAGAACGGTCCCCGGCCGCGCAGGGCGTTGGCGACCATCATCACCGCCAGCAGGAAGGGCAGCGCGACATAGAGGCACCAGTGGACGCGGTCGCCCACCGTCTCGCCCCATTTGCGCTTGAAGACTTGCAGGCGGGGCATGCCGGATGGGTTGGTGGCGCGCTTGTTCCGGACATGCCACGCCATCCAGAAAAAGAAGATGGCAAATGCGATCGACAGAAAATTGATGTTACCCATGTTGAATGGCAATGGTTTTCAGAGTGGTGAATCCGTACAGGGCCTCGAAGCCCTTTTCACGGCCGTAGCCGGACTGGCCGGTGCCGCCGAATGGCAGCTCCACGCCGCCGCCGGCACCGTAGTTGTTGATGAAGACCTGGCCGGCGCGCAGCTTGCGGGCCAGGCGCATCTGGCGTGCGCCGTCGCGCGTCCACAGGCCGGCCACCAGTCCGTACGCCGTGCCGTTGGCCAGGCGCACGGCCTCGTCCTCGGTATCGAACGGCATGGCGGCCAGCAGCGGGCCGAAGACTTCCTCCTGGGCCAGGCGGTGCGTTGGCGGAACGTCGCGGAACAGCATCGGCACCTGGTAGTAGCCGGACTCCGGCGCCTCGCCGACGATCTGGCCCTGCGCCATCACGGCGATGCCGGCGTGCTGGGCATCGGAGACGAAATCCCACACGCGCTGCTGTTGCCTGCGGCTGATCAGCGGGCCGCATTCGAGGTCCAGTTCCGACGGTCCCACGCGCAGCGATTCGAACACGCCGGACAGCCGATCCAGCAGCGCCTCGTAGACGGGACGCTCCACCAGCAGGCGGCTGCCGGCTGAACAGGTCTGGCCGGCATTCTGGACGATGCCATTGACCACCACGGGCAGCAGCGCGTCCAGATCGGCATCGGCAAACACCAGCTGCGGCGACTTGCCGCCAAGCTCGAGCGTCACCGGGACGTGATTCTCGGCCGCAAGCTGGGCCACGAGCTTGCCGGTCTCGGGCGATCCCGTGAACGAGATATGGTTGATCCCCGGATGCCGGGCTAGCGCGGCGCCGGCCTCATGGCCGTAGCCCGTGACGATATTGAGCGCGCCTTCGGGCAGGCCGGCTTCGGCGGCCAGCTCGGCCACGCGCAGCAGTGACAGGCAGGCGTCCTCGGCCGGCTTGACCACGCAGGCGTTGCCGGTGGCCAGCGCCGCGCCCACGCTGCGGCCGAAGATCTGCAGAGGATAGTTCCACGGGATGATGTGGCCGGTCACGCCGTGCGGCTCGCGGATGGTCAGCACCGTGTAGCCGGGCTGGTAGGGAATGGTCTGGCCGTGGAGCTTGTCCACGGCGCCGGCGTAGAACTCGAAGTAGCGCGCGACGGCACGGGCGTCGGCGCGGGCCTGGCGCAGCGGCTTGCCGGTATCGCGGGCTTCCAGCTCGGTCAGTTCGTCCTCATGGGCGATCAGGACCAGCGCCACCCGGTTCAGCAGGCGCACGCGATCGGCCGGGGCCATCGCACCCCAGGCGCCTTCGGCGGCCTGGCGGGCGGCGTGGACGGCCACGCTGATGTCGGTGCTGTTGCCGCGGGCGATCTCCGCAAACGGTTGGCCGCTGGAGGGGTCGAATACCTTGATGCGCAGGCCGGAGTCGGGGGCGATCAGGCGGTTGGCGACGAAATGCTGGGCGTGCATGGGTGCCTCCGGGGCTCAGGTTTTGAGCAAATGCTTAATCGGGAATGCCGCATTATCGCGCAGTGCGCGGGCCGCGCAAGGCACCTGCTTTGTCAGCGTGCGGTCAGGCCTGACCCGCTATAATGCCGCCCATCCCACAACACTGGCATTCGGAGAACTCGCATGAGCTTCAACCTCGTCTCCCCGGGCAAGGACATTCCCAACGATTTCAACGTCATCATCGAGATCTCGGCCCAGAGCGATCCGGTGAAGTACGAGGCCGACAAGGAAACCGGCCTGCTGTTCGTCGACCGTTTCATCGGCACTGGCATGCGCTATCCGGCCAACTACGGCTTTATCCCCCAGACCCTGTCGGGCGACGGCGACCCCGTGGATGTGCTGGTGCTGACTCCGTTCCCGATCCTGGCTGGCGCTGTCGTGCGCTGCCGTGCGCTCGGCATGCTGAAGATGACCGACGAATCCGGCGTGGACGCCAAGCTGGTGGCCGTGCCTGTGGACAAGCTGTCGCCGGCCACCGCCTTCATGAAGGGCCTGTCGGATGTGCCGCAGAACCTGCTGGACCAGATCAAGCACTTCTTTGAGCACTACAAGGCACTCGAAGCCGGCAAGTGGGTGAAGGTGGACGGCTGGGCCGGCATCGAAGAAGCCCACAAGGAAATCATCGACGGCGTGGCGAACTACAAGAAGTAAGCGGCACCCGGCGGCTTCTGCCAGAATGAACCCCGCCAGCGTGCGGGGTTTTTTTATGACTTCCGGGCGATCTTGCGGCCCCGGACTGGGCATCGCCCGCGATAGCGCGCGGCTTTGCACGCAGACGCGAAGCGAGTGCCGGAGCCTCCGCGCATCCCCCGGCAATCACCCAAGCGCCTGTTGCGCCGCACAAGGAGTCTTCATGCGATTCGTGCCTGCCGCCGGAGAGCCGGACGGCATCCGCCGCTATGCGCCACCGCTGGTTTATCTGCACTGGGCGATGTTCGTGCTGGTGGGAGTGGCCTACGTCGCCATCAACCTGAAGGGGATGTTTCCCCGGGGCAGCGACGCCCGGTCGATGGCGATGGCCACCCATGAGGTTGCCGGCATCCTCGTGCTGGGGCTGGCCGCGCCAAGGCTGCTGTGGCGTCTCGTGGCCGGCGCACCGCCGCCGGAGCCGGGCCCGCGATGGTCGCACGTGCTGGCGCATGGCGCCCACATCGTGCTGTATGCATTTCTCTTCGCCCAGCCGGTGCTGGGGTGGCTGACGGTCAATGCGACGGGGCATGCGGTCGAGCTGCGCTCGCTGGGGATCGTGCTGCCCACGCTGGTCTCGCCGGACAAGGCGCTGGGCACGACGTTGAAGGGCGTGCACGAATGGCTGGGGACGGCGTTCTACCTCGTCATCGGCCTGCATGCCATGGCCGCGCTGTTCCACCACTACATGCTTGGCGACAACACCCTGCGGCGGATGGGGCGCGGCCGCTGATCAGCCGCGTGCGAACGGATTGCGCTCGTTGAGCTCGTCCATGTAGGCGTCGATGCCCTGGCGCTCGCGCACCAGGAAGCGCTCGACCGCGTCGGCAAACGACGGATGGGCGAGCCAATGCGCCGAACGCGTGGCCACGGGCAGGAAGCCGCGTGCCATCTTGTGTTCGCCCTGCGCGCCGCCTTCGAACGTGCGCAAGCCTTCGGCGATGCAGAATTCCAGCGGCTGGTAATAGGCCGTCTCGAAGTGCAGGCAGGGGTGGTGCTCCAGCGCGCCCCAGTAGCGGCCGTAGAGCGTGCTGACCTTCGGGTCCGCGTCGTAGAAAACCAGCGAACTGGCAATGGCCTTGCCGTCGCGTTCGGCGATGACCAGCAGCAGGTGCTCCGGCATCGCTTCCCCAATCCTGCGGAAGAAATCGAGGTTCAGGTACGGCGTGGAGTGATGCTCGCGGTAGGTCTGGCGGTAGCAGCGGTTGAACAGCTTCCACGCTTCATCGTCGATCTCCGCGCCGCGCAGTTGCCGGAACGTGATGCCGGCCTCGGCCACGCGGCGGCGTTCGGCACGGATATTCTTGCGCTTCTTTTGCGACAGCGTGGCCAGGAAGGCTTCGAAGCTGTCATAGCCCGGATTGGTCCAATGGAACTGCACGCCATGCCGCATCATCATGCCGGCTTCCTGCATCAGGTCCGCCTCATGGTCCGACGGGAAGAGCACATGCAGCGACGAGAGCTGGCTTTCTTCGGCCAGTGCCAGGGCAAAGCGCAACAGCACGCGGCGCGCGATATCGCTTTCGGCCAGTAGCCGGGCGCCGCGCACCGGCGTGAATGGAATGGCGGATAACCACTTGGGGTAGTAGGGGATGTCGTGCTGGCGATAGGCATCGGCCCAGGCCCAGTCGAACACGTATTCCCCGTAGGAGTGGGATTTTGCGTAGAGCGGCATCGCGGCGGCCAGCCGGTCCCGGCCGGGGGCGTGGCCATCGGGCACCCAGAGGGTCAGGAAACGGGCCGACCAGCCGGTGTCGTCGGTGGCGCTGCCGCTGGCGTGCATCGCATGCAGGAAGGCGTGACGCAGGAACGGCGTGGCTTCGGGCTGCGCGGCGACCAGGGCGTCCCAGTCGGCGGCGTCGATGTCGGCCAGGTCCGACACAATATCCGTCCGGTAGTTGGCCACCGGATCGCTCTCCAGCGGGGACTTCCCGGCCTCCCGGTCTTCCACCGGCTTGCAAGATTCCGACTGCATTCCGCCCGATCCACTCATGAATTCCATGTTTTCCGACACTTCAGCGCCGGTCGAGTCTACCGGAAGACTTGCTGCAGTGCAGGCGGCACAGGTGCATGACACGACGTGCGGCGCGGGCGCGTCGTAGAATGGCAAAAAGCCGCCATCCAGGCCCGACATGACACACCCATTCTTCAATCTCTATTCCCACGGCTTTGCGCGCGTGGCCGTTGGCGTGCCCGAGTGCCGGGTGGCCGATCCCGCCTACAACGCCGCGCAGACGCTCGCGCTGGCGCGGCAGGCTGCCGACGGCGGCGCGGCGCTGGTCGCGTTCCCGGAACTGGGCCTGTCGGCCTACACCTGTGACGACCTGTTCCATCAACGCGCGCTGCTGCGCGAATGCGAAACGGCGCTGCAGCAGATCGTGGATGCATCGGCCTCGATTCCGGCTGCGCTGATTGTCGGCATGCCGCTGCTGGTGGAACACCAGTTGTTCAACTGCGCCGTGGTGGTGGCCAACGGGGCAGTCCGGGGCGTGGTGCCCAAGAGCTATCTGCCGAACTACTGGGAGTTCTACGAGGCGCGCCAGTTCAGCGCCGCCGATTGCGCGCCCACGGGCCGCATCCCGCTGCTCGGCGTGAACGTGCCGTTCGGGGCGGGGCTGCTGTTCGAGATCGAGAACATCCCGTTCTTCCGTTTCCATGTGGAAATCTGCGAGGACGTCTGGGTGCCGATTCCGCCATCGTCGTTCGCGGCGCTGGCCGGGGCGACGGTGCTGGTGAACCTGTCGGCGTCGAATATCGTGATCGGCAAGTCCGGCTACCGGCACCAGCTGGTGTCGCAGCAGTCGGCGCGTTGCCTGGCGGCCTACCTGTACACCTCGGCCGGCAAGGGCGAATCGTCGACCGACCTGGCCTGGGACGGGCAGGCGCTGATCTATGAGAACGGTGAACTGCTGGGCGAATCGGAGCGCTTTTCCGATACGTCTCATTTGCTGTTTGCCGACGTGGACCTGGAGCGCTTGTCGCGCGAACGCATGCACCAGACCACGTTTGGCCAGTCGGTGCGCCGCCATCGCGAGGAGGTGGAGCAGTTCGACGTGGTGACTTTCCGCGTCGAGGTGCCGATGACGAAGGACCTGCCGCTGCAGCGCAAGGTCGAACGCTTCCCGTACGTGCCGTCGGACCCGCGCCGCCGCGACGAGCGCTGCATGGAGGTCTACAACATCCAGGTCCAGGCGCTGGTGCAGCGACTGTCGTCCAGCAAGATTTCCAAGGTGGTGATCGGCGTGTCCGGCGGGCTCGATTCCACCCACGCGCTGTTGGTCTGCGCCAAGACCATGGACCGCCTGGGACTGCCGCGCTCGAACATCCTGGCCTACACGATGCCGGGCTTTGCGACGAGCGACCGTACGCTGCAGCAGGCCCGCCAGCTGATGACGCTGATTGGCTGCACGGCGCGCGAGATCGACATCCGCCCGAGCTGCATGGCGATGCTCAAGGACCTGGGCCATCCGTACGCGCATGGCGAGCCGGTCTACGACGTGACCTTCGAAAACGTGCAGGCCGGCGAGCGCACCAATCACCTGTTCCGGCTGGCCAACCACAACCATGCGATCGTCATCGGGACCGGTGATCTCAGCGAACTGGCGCTGGGATGGTGCACCTATGGCGTTGGCGATCACATGTCGCACTACAACGTGAACGCCAGCGTGCCGAAGACGCTGATCAGCCACCTCGTACGATGGGTGGCGGAAACCGGGCAGGTGGCGGCGGGCGGGCAGGATGTGCTGCTGGCCGTGCTGGCCACGGACATCAGCCCGGAACTGGTGCCTGGCGGCGCGACTGGGAAGGGGCAGGACGAGGCGCCCGAGCAGAAGACCGAGAACATCATCGGCCCGTACGAGTTGCAGGATTTCAACCTGTACTACACGCTGCGCTTCGGGTTTTCGCCGTCCAAGGTCGCGTTTCTGGCGCTATCCGCCTGGGGTGACGTGGAACGTGGCGTCTGGCCGAACGGCCCGCATGTGGCGCGCAACGCGTACCAGCTTCCGGAAATCAAGCGCATCCTCGGTATCTTCGTCGACCGCTTCTTCCGTACGAGCCAGTTCAAGCGGTCCTGCATCCCCAATGCCCCGAAAGTGGGCTCGGGCGGGTCGCTGTCCCCGCGTGGCGACTGGCGCGCGCCGAGCGACGGCGAATCGGCGGTGTGGATGCGCGATCTGGCGCGGATTCCCGACTGAAGGGCGCCGGCAATGCGATCGAATCCGGCTGGTTTCCGGCCGGATTCGAGCAATTTTCGACCGGTATCCGGGCGGTTTCCGGCCTTGTGTGGGCGGGTCCGCAGTCCCGGAGTGGGGTTTCGGGCTAGAATCTGTCATCTTCCGACAAACAAATACAGGGGCCAGCCATGAAGCAGATTACCGCCATCATCAAACCGTTCAAGCTCGACGAGGTGCGCGAGGCGCTGGCCGATGTGGGCGTGACGGGGCTGACGGTGACCGAGGTCAAGGGGTTTGGCCGTCAGAAGGGGCACACCGAGCTGTATCGCGGCGCCGAGTACGTGGTGGACTTCCTGCCGAAGATCAAGATCGAGGTGGTGGTTGCCGAGAATCAGCTGGATACGGTGCTGGATTCGATCGTCAAGGCGGCCCACACGGGCAAGATCGGTGACGGCAAGATCTTCGTGACGGAAATCGAGCGCGTGATCCGCATCCGTACCGGCGAACAGGACGAAGCGGCCGTCTGATCGCCGAGACGTCGCCACACAATGGGAAAAGCCGGCCTTGCGCCGGCTTTTCTGCTTTCCGGCAAGTGCCGCTAACTGGGGAGCTTCCAGCCGAGCTGGACCGACAGCAGCCGCATGGCCATCGTGACCAGGGCGCCGGCCAGCAGCGCCAGTTCCTGGTCCGCACGCAGCCAGGTCAGCCCGACATAGACCCAGCAGCCGACGAACGAGCATGTGGCATAGGGTGAACGGTCGCGCAAGATCATCGGCACCTCGTTGCACAGCACGTCGCGCACCACGCCGCCGAACACGGCCGAGATGATGCCCATCATGACCGCCACCGTCGGCGTCATCTGCGCCACCAGCGCCAGTGACGTGCCTGTCACAGAGAACAGTCCGAGCCCGATCGCGTCGGCCACCAGCATGGCGCGGTCCGATGCCACGGTGCTGACCACGCGGAAGACGATGGCCGCGCCAATCGACATCGCGAAGATCAGCAACACGTAGTATTCGTGCTCGACCCAGTAGAAGGGCCGGCGGTCCAGCAGCACGTCACGCACGGTGCCGCCGCCGAATGCGGTGGCGAAGGCGACGATGAAGGTGCCGACGGCATCGAGCCGCTGCTTGCGGGCATCGACCACGCCGGAGATGGCAAACGCCAGGACGCCGATGACCTCCATCACGTGAAGGATCAGGGGCAGCCGCCCCATCAGGAGATCGATCGGCAGGTGCAGGTGCATCAGGCGCGCGGCTGGCGCAGCAATATCATGAGGGCGCCCGCGCCGCCCAGGGACTCGCGGGCCTGGACGAAGGCGATGACCTCTTCCTTCTGCACCAGCCAGCTGCGCACCTTGCCCTTGAGCACGGGCAGCTTGTCGGGCGAGCCGATGCCCTTGCCGTGGATCACGCGCACGCAGCGCACGCCGTTGCGTACGGAGCGCCGCAGGAATTCGGCCAGTGCCTCGCGTGCTTCGTCGCTGCGCAGCCCATGCAGGTCCACCTTGTCCTGCGGTACCCATTCGCCGCGCCGCAGCTTCTTGATCACGTCCAGCCCGATGCCGGGGCGGCGGAAAGACATGGTTTCGTCGATATCGAGCAGGTTCTCGACATCGAACTCGTCGGACAGGGAGGCCTCCAGCACGGCCTTGTCGTTGCGCTGGGTCTGCACCGCGACGGGGGCGGGAAGTTTCTGAGGGGGCGAGACGCGATTGCGGTCGCGCAGGGTGCTGACCTGGCCGATGCTGGCGCGGAAGACGTTGGCTTCTTCCTCGGCGCGCCGTGCGGCGGCTTCGGCTGCGATGCGCTCGGCCTCGCGCCGTTCGGCATCGGCCTTCAGGTCGTCACGCAGGTTGGCCAGATCGTGCAGGCCGAATCGCTTGGATGGGGTTTTTGCGCCGTGCGGCATGGGATTTCTCCGGGGGCTCGGCGACGATTATATCGGGGGACGCCGGGGCGCAGGGCCCCGGCAGGTCGGACCTTACTGCAGGGCTTCCACGAAGCGCTGGGCGTCCAGCGCGGCCATGCAGCCCGTGCCGGCGCTGGTGATGGCCTGGCGGTAGACGTGGTCCTGCACGTCGCCGGCGGCAAACACGCCCGGGATGCTCGTGGCGGTGGCGTCGCCGCCCAGGCCGCTCTTGGTCACGATGTAGCCGTTCTTCATCTCGAGCTGGCCTTCGAACAGGTCGGTGTTCGGCTTGTGGCCGATCGCCACGAACACGCCGGCCAGCTTCAGCTCTTCGGTCTGGTTCGTATCCTTGGTGCCGCGGATGCGCAGGCCGGTCACGCCCGATTCGTCGCCCAGCACTTCGTCCAGCGTGCTGTCGTAGCGAAGTTCGATGCGGCCTTCCTTGACGCGCTGGAGCAGGCGGTCCACCAGGATCGGCTCCGCGCGGAACTTGTCGCGGCGGTGGATCAGCGTCACCTTGCTGGCGATGTGCGACAGGTACAGTGCTTCCTCGACGGCCGTGTTGCCGCCGCCGATGACGGCGACTTCCTGGTTCTTGTAGAAGAAGCCGTCGCAGGTGGCGCAGGCGGACACGCCGCGGCCCATGAAGGTTTCTTCCGAGGGCAGGCCCAGGTACTGCGCCGAGGCGCCGGTGGCGATGATCAGGGAATCGCAGGTGTACTCGCCGGAGTCGCCGATCAGGCGGATCGGCCTTTCGGTCAGCTTGGCCGTGTGGATGTGATCGAAAATGATTTCAGTGTTGAAGCGCTCGGCGTGCGCCAGGAAGCGCTGCATCAAGTCCGGGCCCTGCACGCCGTTAGCATCGGCAGGCCAGTTTTCCACGTCGGTGGTGGTCATCAGCTGGCCGCCCTGGGCCAGGCCGGTGATCAGTACGGGGTTCAGGTTGGCGCGGGCTGCGTAGACGGCGGCGGTGTAGCCGGCGGGACCGGACCCGAGAATCAGTACTTTTGCGTGTTTTGCGGACATGATGCTTTCCTGTGGCCGGCGTTGCGCGCCGTAGGCGTCGCGCCGGTGTAACTCGAAACCGCCATTATAAGTGGGCTGGCGTTTGCCTACTGTTGCAAATTCCAATGGAGGCGATAGGGCCGGCCAAGGTTAAAATGGCCGCCATCGTCCACATCGAGCGATCTATAGACCCACCGAATGGCCCGCGCAACCACCACTACCCGGACCGACCCGTCGGCACTCCCATCGCGCATCGGCAAGCTGCTTGGCGAGGTGCGATGGTTCCTGTTGCTCGCCGTCACCCTCGGCTTCCTGTGCGTGCTGGCCAGCTACAGCAAGGCTGACCCAGGCTGGTCCCACGCCAGCCAGGTGGCGGATATCCACAACCTGGGCGGCCGCGTCGGCGCCTGGGTGGCGGACGTGCTGTTCTTCATCTTCGGCTTCTCCGCCTACTGGTGGAGCGTGCTGCTGATGCGCCGCTGCTGGCGCGGGTGGCGCACGCTGACCGCGGAGCTGCCCGAACGCGTGGCGGAGCCCCATCACAGCGTGACCATCAGCTGGATCGGCTTCGCGCTGACGCTGGTGTCCAGCATGGGTCTCGAAGCCATTCGCATGTATCCGCTGCGGTCGGCGCTGCCGCGCGCGCCCGGCGGCGTGCTGGGCGATCTGCTCGGCGGCTGGCTGCAACTGGCGCTGGGGTTCTCCGGCGCCACGCTGCTCCTGCTGCTGATGTTCGCCATCGGGCTGTCGCTGCTGTTCCATTTCTCCTGGCTCTCCGTGGCCGAACACGTCGGCGGTTTCGTCGAGACGCTGTTCCTCGGCTTCAAGGCCCGCCGCGAGAAGAAGCAGGACCGCATCATCGGCGCCGCGGCCAAGGTGGAACGCACCGAGACCGTGGAAGTCCAGCGCGTGCGCCAGGAGGAAGCGGTGCCGGTGCAGATCGTGCGTCCGCAGGCCGTGCCCAAGCACGAGCGCGTGGAGCGCGAGAAACAGCAGCCGCTGTTCGCCGATATCCAGGACTCCGCCCTGCCGCCGCTGTCGCTGCTCGATCCGACTCCCACCCACCAGGAAACGGTGAGCGCCGAGACGCTGGAATTCACATCCCGCCTGATCGAGAAGAAGCTCAAGGACTTCGGCGTCGAGGTCAAGGTCGTGGCTGCCTATCCCGGTCCGGTCATCACGCGCTACGAAATCGAGCCGGCCACCGGCGTGAAGGGCAGCCAGGTCGTCAATCTGGCGCGCGACCTGGCGCGGAGCCTGTCGCTCGTGTCGATCCGCGTGGTCGAGACCATCCCGGGCAAGAACTACATGGGGCTGGAACTCCCCAATCCCAAGCGTCAGACCGTTCGTCTGTCTGAAATTCTCGGTTCCCAGGTCTACAACGAAAGCGCCTCCAGCCTGACGATGGCGCTGGGCAAGGACATCGCCGGCAAGCCGATGGTGGCCGATCTGGCCAGGATGCCCCACTGCATGGTTGCGGGCACGACCGGTTCCGGCAAGTCGGTGGGCATCAACGCGATGATCCTGTCGCTGCTCTACAAGGCCCGCGCCGATCAGGTGCGGCTGATCCTGATCGACCCGAAGATGCTGGAAATGAGCGTCTACGAGGGCATCCCGCACCTGCTGTGCCCGGTGGTGACGGATATGCGCCAGGCTGGCAATGCGCTGAACTGGGCCGTGGGCGAGATGGAGCGCCGCTACAAGCTCATGAGCAAGCTTGGCGTGCGCAACCTGGCCGGCTACAACAAGAAGATCGACGAGGCGGCGGCCCGGGAAGAGAAGATCCCGAATCCGTTCAGCCTGACGCCGGACGCGCCGGAGCCGCTCGACAAGTTGCCGACGATCGTGATCGTCATCGACGAACTGGCCGACCTGATGATGGTGGTGGGCAAGAAGGTCGAGGAACTGATCGCCCGCATCGCGCAGAAGGCGCGCGCGGCCGGCCTGCACCTGGTGCTGGCCACGCAACGTCCGTCGGTGGATGTGATCACCGGCCTGATCAAGGCCAACGTGCCGACGCGGATCGCGTTCCAGGTCAGCAGCAAGATCGACTCGCGCACCATCCTCGACCAGCAGGGCGCGGAAGCGCTGCTGGGCATGGGCGACATGCTCTACCTGGCGCCGGGCACCGGCCTGCCGATACGCGTGCACGGCGCCTTTGTGTCCGACGACGAGGTCCACCGCGTGGTCGACAAGCTCAAGGAATCGGGCGCGGCCAACTACATCGAGGGCATCCTTGAAGGCGGACTGGTTGACGGCGACGGTGCGGGCGACAGCCTGGGCGGCGGCGCCGGGATTGCCGGCGGCGGCGGTGGCGAGGCCGATCCGCTCTACGATCAGGCGGTGGAAGTGGTGATCAAGAACCGCCGGGCGTCGATCTCGCTGGTGCAGCGCCATCTGCGCATCGGCTACAACCGTGCCGCACGGCTGCTGGAAGACATGGAGAAGGCTGGGCTGGTCTCCGCCATGTCGGGCAATGGCAACCGCGATATTCTGGTGCCCGCCGGGGCCTCGGCACGCGACGACGAGTAGCCGACGACGAATAGTTTGCGTTGGGGCCGGCGACGAATAGCCGGCGACGGGCGAAATGTGACGGGTAACATACCGTTACCGTCGTCACAGGAATTCGCCTTCCAACGCCGTGCTCTAACCCGGCATCCAGTGACTCACGAAGAAGGGATCTGAATCCATGGGATATCGCATTCTTGCGTCGACGTGTGCGGCGCTGGCCATGCTGGCCGCCACCGTGCCGGCCGCCCAGGCTGCCGCCACCGACCAGTTGCAGAGCTTTGTCACGAGCGTGAAGAGCGCTCGCGGCGAATTCACGCAAAAGCAGCTCAAGGGGCAGGGCGGTGACGCCAAGGTGGCGGGCTCGTCCAGCGGCACGTTCGCGTTCTCGCGGCCTGGCAAGTTCACGTGGCGCTACACCAAGCCGTATGACCAGCTGTTGCAGGCCGATGGCCAGACGCTCTACATCTACGACAAGGACCTGAACCAGGTCACCGAGCGCAAGCTTGACGGCGCGCTGGGCTCCAGCCCGGCCGCCATCCTGTTCGGCAGCAACGACCTGACGAAGAACTTCGACGTGAAGAATGGCGCGACGCGCGATGGCGTGGAGTGGCTGGACCTGACGCCGAAGTCGAAGGACACGCAGTTCGAGAAGATCAGCATCGGCTTCAAGGGCGGCAACCTGGAGGCGATGGAGTTGCGCGACGCGTTTGGCAACACCACGCTGCTGACATTCACCGCCATGCAGAAGAATCCGTCGCTGCCGGCGGACGCATTCCGCTTCACGGTGCCCAAAGGCGCCGACGTGATGAAGCAATAGGAGCCGCGATCAACATGACCCCGTCGTTCGATTTGTCGTCCGCTTCTTCGTCGGTTCCATCGTCCGTGCCGCCGGCCCGCCGCAAGCTCGGTGTGCCGGGTGGCGCCCTGGTCGCCGCGCTGTTGTTGTCCGCCTGCGCCCATTCCGGCGCAAGCAAGTTCGATGTCGATGCCTTCCTGCGCGCGTCCGACACGGCGCTGCCGGAAGTGCTCGGCAATGCGGATTTCCTGAAAGCAACGCGCGTATCGCACGAGCAATGCGCCACGCTCCTGCAGTCGCCTCACATCGGCGCGCTGGAGGACCTGCCGGCCAGCAACACGGCGCGGGGCCCGGCATGGCTGCTCCATCCGGCGGGTTCGCCGGACAAGGTCTGGCTGGTGGTGAGCGAGGCCGGTGGCCAGCGCAACTGCCACGGCCCGCTGCCCGCGGACGCCATGAAGGCCCTGACGTCGCGGGCCAAGGGCTGACGCCCCTGGGGAAGGGCTACGCCTGCGCCTCGCGCGCGTAGCGCTGCCGCGGCACGGGCAGCTTTTGCAGCTTCTCGCGCCGGATGCGGATCGCCTCCTCGTCACCGCGCTTGATGGCCGCGCGCAGCTTCAACACGGCTTTCCGGTATTGCTTTTTCTTGCGGATGCGGGTCGTGATGGCCATGGCAGTGGCTCCCTCCTGGATGACGGCAACGGCGCCGGCTGACCGCCATGGTAAGCCCGACGGCCGCGGTCACGGCCGAAGTCAAAAGAATTCAGATCGGGCGTCGAAGGGACTGAATTTGGCTCCGGCACACGGCCGGTGGCGATTCAGAGCAGAAAGCGACGGTTATCGTTCGGCGGGTAGGGTGTTTCGACCTTGCGGAACCGCAACTTGGTGCTGCTATTGAGCTTGCGGCCGGCCATCTTGCGCTGCAGCTGGCGATGCACGGCCCCAATATGGCCTACGGATCCCTGCGCGTATGGCTTGCCGTCGGTGGCGCCCGGCAGGCCGCCACCAGCCGCCAGCGCGGCATTGTGGGCCGCGGCCGATTTCTGGATCAGGACGTCCAGCACCTGGCGCGCCCGCACCGCCGCGTGAAGCGGACCGTCGGCCGGGTTGGCGCGGGCGCGGACCGCATCTTGCGGCAACTGCACATTGCCGGCCACGCGGCGCAGCCCCGCACGGAGTTCCGCGCCGTCCATTTCCGCTTCCTGCACGATCCACACGGCGTCATGCCGCAGCCAACCTTCCACGTCCGCCAGCCGGCGCACCAGCGCGGGCAGCAGCAGGGCGCCGCCAAACCGGCGCGAGCGGCGGATCGCGCTTAGCCCGATCCGGCGTACCTGCGGATTCTCATGGTCGATCAGGTCCGAGATCACGCGGTCGGCGTCCTCCTGTGCGGAAATCAGCTCGGCAAATTGCCCTGCCAGCGAGATCTCCTCCACGCCGCTGAGCTTGTTCTTGCTCGCGAGCCTGGACATCTTGAACAACAGCATGCGGTAACGCAGCATAGAAATCCTCGAACTTGGTAACCGATGAATGTCTGCGACAACCGCCGGTCACGCCGGCGTGGCGTCTCGCGTCGAATAAGACGCGGGCCATTGGAAGGTATCGGCAACACGGCAGGAATCTTTAGCCCGTTGCCGCACATTTTCAGGCGGCTCGGCACCGGGCGTGGGGGCTGGATGGTTGTGGGTGCGGACTGGCGGGCTGGCAAGCGTCAATCGTCTACACTGTCACGTTCCGCGCCGCTGCCGGCCGCTGCCGCCGCGCGCGCTTTGACTACGAGGTAGATCGACCGTGGCGGACTCGCTGTTTTCCGACCCCCCTGAACGTACCCGCCAGCCGCTGGCGGAGCGCCTGCGCCCACGCACTATCGATGACGTGATCGGGCAACAGCACCTGCTCGGCCCCGGCAGGCCGCTGCGTGTGGCGTTCGAATCGGGCGAACCGCATTCGATGATCCTGTGGGGCCCGCCCGGCGTGGGCAAGACCACCCTGGCGCGGCTGATGGCGGACGCCTTCGATGCGGAGTTCATCGCGCTGTCCGCGGTGCTTTCTGGCGTCAAGGACATCCGCGAAGCGGTGGAACGCGCCGAGCAGTACCGCGCGCATGGCCGCCGCACGCTGGTGTTCGTGGATGAGGTGCACCGCTTCAACAAGAGCCAGCAGGATGCCTTCCTGCCACACGTGGAAAGCGGCTTGTTCACGTTCATCGGCGCGACGACCGAAAATCCATCGTTCGAGGTCAACGGCGCACTGCTGTCGCGTGCCGCCGTCTACGTGCTCAAGAGCCTGGACGAGGGCGAACTGGGGCAGCTCGTGCTGCGCGCCAGCGAGGAACTGGGCGGCGTGACGTGGGATGAGGAGGCCTTGCAGCTGATCGTCGCTTCCGCCGACGGCGATGGGCGCAAGCTGCTGAACAACATCGAGATCGTGGTGCGTGCAGCGCGAAACGCTGGCGTGGACAAGGTCGATACCGCATTGCTGGGCAGCGCGCTGTCCGAGAACCTGCGCCGTTTCGACAAGGGTGGCGACGCGTTCTATGACCAGATCAGCGCGCTGCACAAGTCGGTGCGCGGCTCCGATCCCGACGGCGCGCTGTACTGGTTCTGCCGGATGCTGGATGGTGGCGCCGACCCGCGCTATCTGGCGCGGCGCATTGTGCGGATGGCGTGGGAAGACATCGGCCTGGCCGATCCCCGTGCCGCCCGCATCACGCTGGACGCCGCCGAAACCTATGAGCGCCTGGGATCGCCCGAAGGCGAGCTGGCACTTGCGCAGGCGCTGATCTACCTGGCCGTGGCGCCGAAGTCGAACGCGGGCTACAACGCCTACAACGCCGTGCGTGCTTTCGTTGCCAAGGACAAGTCGCGCACGGTCCCCGTGCACCTGCGTAACGCGCCCACCAAGTTGATGAAGGAGCTGGGCTACGGCCACGCGTACCGCTATGCCCATGACGAGCCGGAGGCCTACGCTGCCGGCGAGCATTACCTGCCGGACGACCTGCGCCGCCAGGACTGGTACCAGCCCACGCCGCGCGGGCTGGAGGGCAAGATTGGCGACAAGCTGCGCCATTTGCGCGACCTGGACGACGCCTGGCATCGGGCACGGAAGGGCGGGGCGCGTGGGCCGGCGGGCGGCGGCGAGATGGGGCAAATGAGGGACGAAAAGAAGGGCGAAAAGAAGGACGAAAAGCATGGCGAAAATGCGGCCCGTGACCCCGACCCGGAGGGCGATCGCTAAGCGGCCACCCGAAGCCGATTCTGAAATCGCGGAACAGGACCGTAAATCCCGGCAGATTCGGTCACGGCAGGGCTGGCCGGTGCAGTAAAATGTCGCGTTCGCCGGCATGTCGCCGGCACTGCACACCGATCGCAACATGCTCGACATCCAGCTGCTCCGCAAAGACATCGACGCCGTGGCCCAACGCCTTGCCACGCGCGGATTCCAACTCGACGTGGCTGCGTTCAAGGCCATCGAGGCCGAACGCAAGCAACTGCAGACCCAGACCGAGGAGCTGCAGGCCCGCCGCAACAGCCTGTCCAAGCAGATCGGCATGCTCAAGGGCAAGGGCGAGGATGCCTCGGGCCCGATGGCGGAGGTGGCTGGCATCGGCGACACGCTGAAGGCATCGGCCCAGCGACTCGCCGAGATCCAGGAACAGATCAGCGACGCCGTGCTCTCGATTCCCAACCTGCCGGATGAGAGCGTGCCGGTCGGCAAGGACGAGACCGCCAACGTGGAAGTGCGCCGCGTCGGCACGCCGCGCACGTTCGACTTCGAGATCAAGGATCACGTGGACGTGGGCGCGAAGCTCGGCTTGGACTTCGACACCGCCGCGCGCGTGACCGGCTCGCGCTTCGCGTTCCTTCGCGGCGGCGTGGCCCGCATGCATCGCGCGCTGGTGCAACTGATGGTGGACACGCATTCCGCCGAGCACGGCTACACGGAGATGTACGTGCCGTACATCGTCAATGCGGCGTCGATGCGAGGTACCGGCCAACTGCCGAAGTTCGAGGACGACCTGTTCAAGGTGCCGCGCAAGGTAGGCGGCGAAGACGGCCAGGACGCCATCGAGAATTTCTACCTGATCCCGACCGCCGAAGTGCCGCTGACCAATATGGTTCGCGATGCGATCGTCGCCGGCGACAAGCTGCCGCTGCGCTTTGTCGCCCATACGCCATGCTTCCGCTCGGAGGCGGGTTCCTACGGCAAGGACACGCGCGGCATGATCCGCCAGCACCAGTTCGACAAGGTGGAAATGGTGCAGGTGGTGGCGCCCGATCAGTCGATGGCCGCGCTGGAAGAGCTGACTGCGCACGCCGAGGCAATCCTGAAGAAGCTGGAACTGCCGTTCCGCACGATCGTGCTGTGCACGGGCGACATGGGCTTCGGCAGCACCAAGACCTACGACCTGGAAGTCTGGATCCCGGCGCAGAACACGTATCGCGAGATCAGCTCCTGCTCGAATATGGGCGATTTCCAGGCGCGCCGCATGCAGGCGCGTTTCCGCGCGGGCCAGGGCAAGCCGGAACTCGTGCATACGCTCAACGGCTCCGGCCTCGCCGTTGGTCGCACGCTCGTCGCGATCCTGGAGAACTACCAGAATGCCGACGGTTCGGTGACAGTGCCGAAGGCGCTGCAGCCGTACATGGGCGGCATCACGCGCCTGGAACCGGAAGCGTAAAAATTGTTGCGGAAGTCGCTTGCATTCCCGCGAGCGATCTCGCTATAATCTTGGTTTCGCCGCTGACGCGCGACCCAGTTACCGGAGAGGTGGCAGAGTGGTCGAATGTACCTGACTCGAAATCAGGCGTAGGTGCGAGCCTACCGTGGGTTCGAATCCCACCCTCTCCGCCATATAAGAAGCCACCCAGCAGCATCGGGTGAGCAACAACTTGCTGTATCGCTCAAACCGACGCACTGCGCAAGCAGCCGTCGGTTTTGTTTTTCTGCGAAGCCCATCCTTAGCGGGGTATGGAGTCTGCTATCAGACGCACGACATAGATTGTTCCAAACAACAACAATCTACTCAGCGGTCACATGTTAGTCGGATATGCACGCGTAAGTACGCAGGAACAAGAAACACACGCCCAAACCGATGCACTGCGTAACGCAGGCGTCGGTTTTATTTTTTCCGAGAAGCGATCAGGCGGCAGCATGGCCAAGCGGCCTGCACTCGAGGAAATGCTCACCAAGATCGGCGCCGGCGACACGGTTGTCGTGTACAAGCTGGACCGCATCGCACGCTCGCTCAAAGACCTACTCATCATCATCGAGCGAATCGAGGCTGCAGGGGCAGAATTCCGCAGCTTGACGGAACTAATTGATACCCGTTCCCCGGCTGGGCGGATGTTCTTCCAAATCGTAGGGGCATTTGCAGAGTTCGAACGCGAGCTGATCCGAGAGCGAACACGCGTAGGGATGGCGGCGGCAATGCGGCGCGGGGTCAAGATGGGCCGACCCACGGCCATGAGCGAAGCAGAAGAGGCCGAAGCTATGCGACTATGGTTCACAGGCGACTACACAAAAATCGCCCTAGCCCGCCGATACGGCACACACATCTCCAGCATCAAACGAGCCATCAAGCGATACCGTGAGCGTCACCAACCAAGCCTCCTGGACGCAGCGTAACGTGATAGCGCTGCAAGGCGTGTGCTCACGGCACCGCACGTAGCTGCTGCTAAATCCCATACCGGCTGACTCGAATCGAGTTCAACAGGCTCGTTGCTTTGATGCGTTCCAGCGCTTCCTTTGCCTTAGCTGCAATTTCTGCATGCTCAGTGTCTACCCATCTCAACGTCCACTTGATCAGAGCTGACAATGTTGGGTCACGGTGATCACCCATGAATAGCGCATAGTAGTCGTCTACCGAGGCCTTCCTCATCGCTTCGATATGTTCGGGGTTGTAGCCGCTGTTCTTAGCCATAAAGCTGACAGCCTCTTCGAGGCTGGGCAGCTGCGTGAGCGTGCTTTGCACAGTCGCGAAGGTGGCACGAAGTTTTCCGTCATCGATAGTTCCGCCGAAGGGATGCCCGGTTAAATCAAATGTTGCGGGCTTCGCCATATTCGTATCGACATATTTGCCGATCAAGTCGTCTGCTAAATCGTCTCGTCTCAGCTCTCTCAGCAGGCGGACGGTGCCGTTGAGATCGCCAACGCTGATTTCAGCGAGCGCGCTAGTCGCGGAGGAATGGAGGTCCGTGATAAACAGTTCCTGATCGCCGACAAAGGAGTTGTGAAAGCGCTGCCATGTGGCCGTAAACGGTACGGACACTTCTGTGCGGCGAAGCTCTTCATCCGTTTTTTTAGCGACGTCTACGAACCCTGTTCCCTCAAGGTAACCACGCTCCACCACGCGTGCAATGGCGAGATCGAAGTCATCGACGTGAGTAAATCCGTAAGCCTTCAGCCGCTTCACCCAGGCCACCGTTATGGGATCTCGCTCAGCCTCCTTCATGAACGAGATCAAGTCCTTATTCCACTTCTCAATGTCTTCGATCTTTGGCTTAGAAGAGTCGGGAGCGTACGCGCACCAGCAAAGCAAAACGGTGGTCGCGATGGATGCCTCGACTACCTTAGGGTGCATTCCACTTGTGGTCGCTGTAATACGCTCCACTAGTTGCCGAAGCTTTCGCAGGATGCGGACGTTGGTGATTTCGAGATCGGCGACGTGGCGGTACACCAGGTGTCTATAAGTATCATTGGGGTCAAAAACCACGTCGAAAGCTTCTTGCACTGTTGGTGCGTAGTGAATTTCGAAATCGACGGCCTTTTCGCGGTAAGCGCGGTATGCATCTTTATCGGCAAGCTTCTCAGCGTTGAAGATCAAGGCTACTTTGCAACTGCGTTCTTCGCTTAGTTCGGTAATGAAGCCTAGAATGTCCTCCGGCTTTATCTTTGTCCGTTCAAGGTCATCTATGCAGACGAGCGTGTCGTGGACGGCGCTAGGAGCAAGCGCTTCAAGTCCTAGCGAAACGCTACTGCCATGCGGAAGGCTTTTCAGCATCGGCGCGAATCGCGCGTATTGTCCTTTAAGCCAGTCCCTTGTGAGCGAGCTCCAGTGTTCATTGATTGTGCCGAAGTCTAGCTTTCTTCCAAGGGTGGCGACGGCTATCGACTTGGTGAAGAGCGCCATGCGCAACTCGGCCATGCTGTTGATGCCGAATAGGCTGACGTAGCAATAGTGCGTAAACTGAACGCTATCTTTGTGGGCCATCAGAGCCTCACGCCAAGCGTATGTCTTACCTGTACCCCAAGCCCCGGTAAGCGCTAGTACGTCAGCATCCTTGTTGCTCAGAAAATCCCGCAATACGTCCTTTGTGATTTGTACACTCATCCCCCCCTCCTTGGAAATTCATCAAAAGAAAAAACGAGTAGTTCGCGCGCGTCGTTTCGGCCGCCGAACTTCGACTATTCAGCGTAGGGATGCTGGGCGCCGCCAAGATCGTGGTAGTTTACCCCCGACAAAAACAACCGGGGTCAAACATGAGGCTAGCTCATGCTTTCTTGGTCATATGCGCGGTAGCCGCAAGCGGTCTTGCGAACGCCACCAAGTGTCGAAGCGGTAAGAAGACTTTGTACACGCAGGAAACCAAATGTCCCAGCGGCTACGCCGATGTCTCAGACACGTTTAACGGCACGGTCTCCACAATTGGAAAATCCGATGCTGTCCGGCAGCAGGAACAAGACTTTCTGTCAGGCCGAGCAAGGATGAACGCCGCGAGCGGCACAGCAGATCTATCTACGGTTAGCACCACCACCGTACAGGCTAGCTCAAATCAGGGAATGTGCTCTGCGCTTGCCGATCAAGCTCGCTCACTGGAGGCCGTCATGCGTCAGCCAAATTCACCTCAATGGCTCGACAACCTCAAGCAGCAACACAAGAACGTTCGCGACCAGCAGTACAGACTCGGCTGTTAATTGATGGCCAAAGAAGACTGCACGAAGGATTCCGGCCTCCGAGCAATTCCCAACTAAGTTCAGATGTCGTTCGAGTTGAGCCACACATCCGCGTAGGCATCCCGCTTCAGCCCCGCAATCTCCGAAGGCAACGGCGCAATGTATGTGGTGGACTTCTTAGCGGCATCCTTTAGCGACTGTCCAAGCACGTAGCACTCACCATCATCAATGATCACAATCCGATCATGAATCGTGTTGTTGCGTTTAACAGCGACTTGACGCCCAGTCTGTTGACGAAACGCCTCAAGAGCCGCCTTTACCTCAGCCTTCTTTGCGTTCGGTCCAAGAATCATATCCACGCTCGCGGACGAAGGAACAGCCGAAACGTAGGTGTCGAAGACGTTCGCATCGAGATAAGGGTCGACGACCAACACTCGATTCCGCACGCTTCCAAGAATGTCCCTCAGCGCGACAAAGAAGTCATAAACGGCTCCTGGGCCAAAAACGCTTCCTGGCTGCTGCTGTTGTGACAATCCATGCTCGAGCTTGGCAATAAGCGAATAGAGGCCCTGCAGAATCTGAGCAACCCACGTCGACGGGGTCAGCGCACCAGGCAGCATCCCCGCTGCAACTCGAAGAGATGTCGCGGCCTGTGAGTCCACGATATTGGCTACAGCCAAAAGATTCGCGATCCACTTCATCTGAGGAACTGCGTATCCTCGTTCGAAATCGGGGAGTGATTCCTCGAGTTCCCGAAGCTTTGCGAGCGCAATTTGCGGTTTCATATTTTTTCCTCCGAACACTGTTTGCGGCGGCGTAGCCGCTCACCAAACGTGCCAACCAGTAGCCTCGCGGATGATCGACCAGCATCTGTATGCTTGCATCACAGACATCACGGTCAAGAGTATTGTCATGGATGCCAATGACAAGCATACGGGCGTGTAAAGGGGGTCCATAAACGCCCCGAACCGTGTTCCAACCGCCAACCCCATGCCTGAGAAGGACTTCTGCGAAACGATCATCAAGCCAACGCCCATTAGCAACATAGTGACGGCCCGACCAGTATGACGTTGCTCAGTCGCCACCATCAGATAGAGCGCGCGCGCATCGGAGCGTATCAAATCTACAAGCGCCTGGCGCTTTTCCTGAGCTTGGGCATTGCGGGAATCAAGCGCTCGCGCCAATCGTTCGGAGAATACCGCTAGCCAGCGTTGCAGAAACGAGCTAGCGAAATTAATCAATATGCCAACGATAACCACACTGACCCACCAGCCGGGTGTGCTCAACAAACTCCAGAAATCGTTCATGACCGCTGCGAGATATTTGAAAGGGTAAAATTTACAACAATATTCGACCCGCAGCTAAGCCTTGACGAAATATTCTCCGAATATCTGTCACACGTAAGGGAAATTCACGGGGATGGCGAGGCTCCAACGAAGAAGTAGCGCCCACCATCGGACACATATGCCTGTATCTCATGCGCGGGGCACACTTCCATGGCTGCTTTCATGGCGTCCACGATCACCGTATGCATATCGGTCGTGTCCAGGCTGAAGTAGGTCACCGGCTCAGGCACAACGATGCCCTTGGACGTCCAGTAACGTTTTTTGTTGAGCTCGTGGTCATCAACGTCTTTGGTGATGTACTTCGCGATGTATGCGGCCAGCGCGTGACGCTTCCATTTGCCGCCAGTCTTTGGGTTTCGCACATCGACATTGCCATTGGGCCTGCCCAGCTCATCACGACCCACAATACGTCGCCAAATGCCACGCACGAGGTTGTAGACGAGGCGACCATGTACGGCCACATGGACATGCCAAGCGCCCCGCGTTTGGCGCTCAGGCACAGCAACGTAGTGCCACACGCCAGCACAACGCATGGCACGACGGAACGAGTCAAAATCGGCCTTGCAACGCTCGATGTCTTGCATGTTCTCCCGGTATGTGAGGGTCAGCAGACGATCAGCTTGAATGCTCTGACAGCGCAGTCGCACGTTCTTGCGGGCACGTTTCGAGGACGCATGTTTCGATTGCTCGACGTTCTCGGACTCACCGCGTTTTGCACGCGGCCGGGCTCGAATCTCATCCATCCGGGCACGCACTGCGAGCGGGTAGCCGTAGAAATTTACTGAGCCGTCGCCCTCGAAGTACCGCATGCGCCCAACGATAGTGTCCTTCCACGGACCATCGGTAAAGCCACGCCCCACATCGTTGTCACGTACCTGGGCTTGAAAGGCCAAGGCACGGGCATCCGCTTCGGAGTAATTGCCTTGAACAAGGCGATAGTTCGAATCTATACTGTTCGCACGCATTGCGAGTGTCCTTGAACGTGTCGCGATGTAGGCCCGGGTCTGCGCCAACAGATGCCGGGCTTTTTCATTTCGGCTTCGAGCTCATGTCGCCCTGCAAGCCGCGCCAGTACCGCATTTCCGTTAAGTGTTATTACTTCAAGTCTAGGGCTCGCTCCGCTCGCCCCGACCGTCCTCCTCCGTGCGGGCGGTCGGGGCGGCGGGCCAGACGCCCCTGCCAACCGCAACAGAAGCCCTTAGAGCGCCGTTGCCACATCCAAGCTACCCAGGCACCAAACGCCCTCAAAAGATTGAATAGAGCGCTTCGCGCTAGGGGCGCTCGCCGCGCGGCGTCTCCGGTCAGCCTGGGCGCGTCAGTGGCCCGCTGAGCTCGTCGTCCCTTTTCCGAACATAGTCCACTCCCTTCGGACTTTCGCGGCATAAACGGGCGACCTCCCAATTGCGAAAAGGCCGCAATTGGGCCCCTCCCATTTATTCCACGTTCCGAAGGGAGCGGCCTTGCATGTTCGCGGGACGACGAACTCAGCGGACTGATGCCGAAGCAGCTTCGGCAAGCCTCCCGGAGACCAAGACGCCGGGACTCAGAATCTAGCGGCCCGATGACCTTAAAGGCGGAAACCATGAACCAACTCACTCTCTCGCTCGCCGGCGGCATGTGCAACGCCCCGCTGTGGTTCGCCCTTCCGCGTAAGCGCCGCGCATCGCGCGCCAAGTTCGCTTTCCGCCCTTGGGTCCAGCTCGTGCTCAAACTGCCTATTCGCAAACTCATCCGCAATACCTCCCACTTCGTGTGGACGCGCCCCGATGGCAAGCAATTCGTCTGCCGCACCATCCGTCAGCTCGTAGCCCGCGTCATGGACTACGATGGCGCGATCCTTCGTGGCCTGCTGCCCATCGCGGAACGTCTACAAGCGTCGCGCCGCAAACGCTAACCTTCCGAGGCCTGAGGCACCGGCTTTTGGTTCATCACGCCATCTGCCGGCACCGCCGCAACCTGCGGCGCGTCGCATAGGGCCACGAGCTCGACCTGGTCGTACTTGAACTTGACCGCGCAGTCATTGAGCCGCGTGACCTTGTAGCCCGCCTCCTGCATCTGCTCGGAATTGCTCACGAATACCCGCTGGCCGTTCTGCGACATCACCAGGGCCACAACCATCCGTCCGTGCATGGTGGCAATGCCCGTGACGTGGATACCTAGCCCCGCGAAGGGATGGCCGCTTACCTGGCCATTGCGGGCCGACTGGCCATCACCAGGTGCGTGCTCATTGCCTGCGCGCGCACCTGGTGCAGAAGCAGGAGCGACCGCAGGAACAACACCAGGTGAAGCGGTGGCATTCCGCTGGGCGGCAAGCGGCTTGTCACGCGGCGCGCCCTTGAGCGGATTGACGCTCTTGCTCGTGGTGAGGATCACGACCAGGAGCACCATGCAAATACCGAAGCCGATGAAAGGCCAGCGACGCCACAGCGGGACAATGTCATTGGCGGTCAGCTCGGCGCCGGCCTGGCTCGTCTTGGTGTGGGAGCGATAGAACCGGAAGTACTTCGAATCATATTTCCGCACCCCGGTATTGACCACGTCGCCCCGGACACCGTCCACCACCTTACGGATATAGCCATTGTTCGAGCCAAACGCCGTGGCCTTGCGCACTCGATAGCAGACCTGCACCAGGTCAACGATGTCCTTGCAGACCTTGCCATGCGACTGCGTGATGAGCAGCACGTCCGCCAGCTCATGGCGGTGCATCGAGTACCACTCCCGCACCTTGCGCTGGGTGCCTTCCCTGGGCAGGCACATGTGCACCTCGTCAATGACGTAGAGCGGCCCCGCGCCATTGTCAGGATGCCGCCACGTATCTCCGTAGCACTCGCCCGTAGAGAAGGGACGGCGGTACACCTCAGAGTCCGCATCATCGACCAGGCCAAACGCCCCGCGCCGTGCCTCTGGCTTGCCCAGGGCATGACTGCGGATCTCCAGCAACGCCCGTTGCTCTGGCGGAAACTGGTCGAGCACCAGCGGAAGGTTAGTAATGACCTTGCGCCCGGATGCCAGGGCAGGGATCACGTGATACGCCACCGCCTCGTATGACTTACCGCCGCCAGGCGCTCCCAGGAGAAGGTTAATCATGGTCGCCATCCTGGTCGTCATCGTCCAGGGCATCGAACGCAGCCTGGATACGCTCGTACTTCTCCTGCAACCGCTCCAGACGCTCCTGGAGCGCCTCAATGCGATCGGTTGGCGCTGGCATTTGGTCCTCCAGCTCAGCGAGCTTGGCCTGCACATCCATGATGCGGTCCACAACCTCGCCATTGAACTCCATCAACTCGTCACGGCTGTATGACATGTCAGCTCCCCAAGCGCGTGAACGGGATCACCTGCAGAGTGAGCTTGATCAGGATCGCCGCCAGGATGATCGCCAGGGACTCGCCCACCCGAACCAGCCCGATCATGTTGACCAGGTCGGGCGGCATGCCGCTGATGTACTGCGCCGGGTTCATCGCCGCAAAGGCATCCGTCCCAGGCAAGCCGTTGAGCGCGGTCTGCGTCATTTTCAGAAGGCCCTCGACCAGCCAGCAGCCCAGGTCAGTGCCGAGCAGCCAAGCCGCGGCGAACGCCGCAACGGCGAGCGACCCCAACCAGGTCGCGAGCTTGACGATCTTGAGCAAGATCGCCGTGAAGAAAGCACCCATGTCCGCCCCCTTAGAAAATGATCTTGCGCGCCGTGAAGGCCGCCGTGGCCATCAGGATCAAGCCCACCGTCTGGAAGATCCAGCACGGCACGTCGAACTGCCGAGAGCCAAAATTGCCCGCCTTGCCCAGGTTGAACGACAGGCCCCACACCGGGCATTGCCCCGCGCCAAAGCTCGGGAACATCGTCTTCACCGCCTGGTAAAACTCAGTCGTCTGGATGTTCGGCTTGTTGTCCCGCCACACCCCCGCCAGGCCGTCCGGATACTTCTGCGTGTACAGCTTCGGCACCTCAGGCATGTCCGAGTCCTGGAAGGTGTAATCCGGCTTTTCCGACGACGACCCCGAGCCGACAGTGTTGCCCTGGGAATCCTTGGTAGTCGTGGTGGTCTCGTTGGTGACCGTGTAGCCCAGGGCGTTATCCCCCGCCGTGTTGCCGGTCTGACCGATCTTCATTGTCGGCGTGGTCGTGGACGTGGTCGTGTACGTCTGACCATCTGCACCAGTCGTGGTCTTGGTCGAAGGCTTGCCCTGGATCGTGGGCGAAGGAATCGTCCAGGAGGCCGCATCAACGGCATCCAGGGGCACCCATCCACCGTTGTCGTAAATATTCTTGATGACGTCAGGCGCCAGGTTCGCATGCGCGCCAAGGCCATTGGTGATAGCTGACTCAATCTGCGCATCCGTGGCCGGAGTCGCACCCTGTGCCGGGGCATAGCCAGGCGGCATACATTGCCCGTTGACCTTGGTCGAGCCAGGCTGAACACAAGTGCCGTCCGTGAAGCGATTAATACTGAGGTCTTCAAAAATCACACCGTTGTCAACGCGCTGACGCAAGCACCCATACGTCGTAGGGTGAACGCTAATGCCGGCATAAGTCGTCGCCACACCCGTGCCCGTTTTTATCCGGTCCGCAATGAGCGCCTTGCACAAGGTCGCGCCATCGCCGTACATCGTTCCCGTGCTAAGCGACACCAGCCCGTATTCCGTCGACGGGTAAGGCGTACCGTTAGGCGCCTGCTCAGGTGTGCCCGCTTTCGTCCACGCACCGTTGAGGTACGAGATCCCAGCCTCCAGCAGGAGCGAAGCCGCCACGGTGCCGGCGATCCCGCCAGGCGAGATCCGCGCGACGTTGACGATGCCTTTTCCCAGGGAAGACACAGGTGACTTGATGACGTCGATCACTGCCGTCTTGACCGCCGCCCCCATGCCCGACCCTGCGCCGACCTCCAGGACCGCCGTACGCTCCATCGTGGCGATCCCACCATTGAGCGTGACCACCTGGGGCGCCCCTGGATACCGCGCCCGGTTGTAGGCCGAAATATCGCGCGTGAGCTGGTCGATATTGGCCTGTGAGCTGGAACCGATGATGTTGCCGTTCGCGTCCCAATGCAGTTGCGTTTGCGCGCGCGCTTGCCCAATGAAAAACAGGGCCAACAAGAGCCCTGTCATTAACCATCCCAAGTAACGCTTAATCACGATGCCCGCCCCCGGAAAGCCATCAGAAAACAGAAGGCGCTCAAGCCCCCCAGGACAGCCATCAGGCCGTAGAAGAGTGCTACGAGCGCCCCTGTTGCCATCACTGACCCCTTAGGCCTTCTTGACGCCGCGCTTGCCCAGGTCGATGCCCTTGAACGCCATGTTGATGGCGATCACGACAACGCCCGTTGCAGCGACGAAAGCCGTCACGGTCGAAAAATCCACAGCAGCAAAAATGTCAGCCATTTCCAAACTCCCTTGAGGTTTGCCAGGGAAGCCGCCCCGACGCCGGTTGGGGTAGAGCCCCTTTAAACCTTGCGGATCATGTCCACCGCCACGCCGATGGCGAATCCCACCGACCAGGACACAACGACAGACATGAAGCCCCAGGAGAACACCGCCAGGACGTCCTGGGGCGTGATGCCGATGGTGGCGAGCTGGGCCAGAGTGCAGCAGGTCTCAGTCACGACGCGCCACCGCAGAAAGGGCAGAGCGGTACTTTGCGTACAGCGCCTGAGAATGAGCGCGGCGATCCTTCTCGACGGCCACATGTTCAGAGAGCAGAGACAGGAGCCAGCGCATCACTCACCCTCAGGTTCTTGCGTTTCGCAACTCTCCGGCGAATCGCAAACAGGGCAGTAGTAACCGCCCGTAGCCTCATCCTCGAACAGCGTCGATTGATCGACGCAGCCGCAATCCAAGCACTCGCGCCACCGAATTTCCTCGCCAGGATGACCCAACGCGCTCATCACCATTCCCCCATCAAACCGCCGAGTTCAGCGACAACCTTGCGCAATTCGATGCGCGTGAGACGCAGATGCATCGGCATGTCGGCATAGCGGGGATCGCGAAATTCGCACAGCAGATCGCCCAGGTCGAAACGAAGGAGCTCGCGATCCATCACCATTCCCCCATCAAACCTCCCATACCCTGAAGCACACGCGCTGCGTGCTCAGGATTGGCCTGCCAGTACAGGTCAGCGCGAAATTCGAGAAAGTTGAAGAGAAGGCCGCGAAGGATGTTCATCACCAGTCCCCGTAAACGAAACTGAGGCCGGCGAACCGGCCCCATCTTGTTGTTAGGCCGCTTGGGCCTGCTTCGCCGGTTGTGCCACCGGTCGACCATTCAGACCCTTCAGGCCCGACACTTCGAAATCGATACGACCGTCACGAACACGAGGCGAGAACTCGGGCAGGTAGTCACCTTGCGGCGTGTCCTTGAGCGCGTCCGCCAGCATGACCGTGCCCACGCTGATGCGCGGGTCCTCACCGTCGCGTTGCGCGGTAATGACGCACTGAGCTTCGTGCATGGTGTAGTCACGGCCCGTCTTGATCGACCGGCCCGAACGCGTGTTCACAGCAAGAATCGTCAGCTTGAAATTCATGGCTTGTTACCTTTCGAAATGAATGAGGCCGGCCGTGCCAGCCCGGAGCGGTTTACCCGCCGTCGTTTACGCCCTAAACTTCTGTTATTCCGTTCGAAATTATTACGTTCGGAACACACGAAGATTATTACGTTCGGAACAACGCAGCAAAGAGGAAATTTCTATGAGCTACCGCGAACTGATAGAGAAGGCGTTGCACGGTAGAAGCGTGTTGAAAGCAGCCATGGACTTGAACATCCCGCAGCCCTCTTTGCGGAAGTACTGCAATGGAGAGCGGATGCCCCCGTTCGACGTGGCCCTGCAGCTTGCGAATGAAGCTCAGATGGACCCGGGCGAGGTGTTCCTGATGCTTGCCCAAGAAGAGGCACGCAGGAGCGGCAAGGAGTTTAGGGGGATCGAAATGGACCCTCTCCGCCATTTATAAGAAGCTGTCCGGTTCGCCGGGCAAGCAACAAACTGTAGTAACACTCAAACCGACGCACTGCGCAAGCAGCCGTCGGTTTTGTTTTTCTGGCGCAGCGCTGGCAACCCTTCCGCAATCTATATTGGTGACGTGGCGCCATGCCATGGCAACCGGCAGGAGGGATGCCTATGAGTCGCAACACGCACTCAAATTCGAAGCGGCCGTCGCCGAATATCCGAATCGAGAAGCGGCACAGCAAGGACACTGATATGCAACAGGCCACGCAAGTGCATCGCGAGATGAAGATGCCCGAGCCCGGCGGCATGCGGCAGCGGACCCATCGCAAATAGCTGCAGCTCAGAATCCTGCATCACGACGCCCGGTATGGTCCGGGCGTCGTTGTTTTAAGATGACGCGTCTCCGCTGATGCCAGGCGGGCCGGCTGTCAGGCCGGCAACTCGCCAGCTCTCCAACTCGCCAATCCGTCCACCCGATCCGGCCACATGTCCTCGACCAGCACGCCCGTAGCGCCCGACAATCTTCCCGTATTGCCCGACGATCCCAACCTGATTGCGGGCATGCCGTACCGTCACTACAAGGGCGGCGCCTACGCCATCGCCGGGATCGGGCGGCTGGAGTCCGACCTGTCGGCAGTAGTGGTGTATGAATCGATGCGCGACCGGTCGCTGCTGTGGGTGCGGCCGGCCAGCGTCTTTGTCGAACCCGTGGACACGCCCGCGGGCACGGTGCCGCGATTCGCGCCGGCCTGGCCGGCGTCGCTGGCTTGTCTGGATTTCCTGTCACGCAGCGATGTGCTGGCGGTGCTGTCGCTCTATGACGCGCCATATCGCAAGTACCACGACCGCACGCATGTGCTCGAGATGTTCGAGGCCGCCCGCGCACGGGGCATCGCGCTGAACGCCGCGCAGGCGCTGGCCGTGTTGTTCCACGATGCGGTCTATGTGCCCGGCTGCGAGCACAACGAGGCGGCATCGGCGGCGTTGATCGAGACGATGGCGCCCAATGTCGATGCCTCGACAATCGCCGCTGCCGCCAGCATCGTGCGTGATACCGCCACGCATACGCCGTCCACCGACGATGCTGCCATCGTGCTCGATCTCGACCTGTTGCGCCTTGCCGCGCCGGCGGACGATTTCGATCGCTACAGCGAGGCAGTGTTTGCGGAGAATCGCGCGTTGCTGGCCGCGCGCACGGGGCTGGAAGGGGAGGCGCTGTGGCAGGCGTTCATGCAGCGTCGGGCCGCGTTCCTCGGCAAGCTGGCGGAGCGGCCGCGTCTGTTCCTGACCGATGCCTTCGCCGATGCGGAGGCGAGCGCTCGCGGCAATATCGTGCGTCTGCTGCAGCCAGGCGCCGGGGCCTGATCCGTCAGGCCGCGTCGGCGGGCGCGGCTGGCGTGGCCGGTGCGGCGGGCAGGCGCGACACCAGCAACTGGTCGATCTTGTGGTGGTCGATATCCACAACCTCGAACCTGAAGCCCGCCACGGTGATCGATTCCGATTTCTTCGGAATTCGCTTGAGCGAATAGATCACAAGGCCCGCCGCCGTATCGACGTAGTCTTCGCCGGGCAACGTGTCCAGGTCGAGCGCCTTCTTGAGGTCCCCGAGCGGCGTCAGGCCGTCGACGAGCCATGACGATTCGTCGCGCCGCACGATCTGCTCGTCTTCGGCGGAATACAGGATGTCTCCCATCAGTGCGCCGACGATGTCGTCCAGCGTGACGATGCCTACCACCAGTCCGTATTCGTTCATCACCACGGCAAAGCTCTCGTGCATCTCGCGGAAACGCGTCAGCGACTCCGACAGCGTCAGCGTATCCGGGATCACCCGCACATTCTTGTCGTGGTGCCGGCCGATGTTGCCGAGCACCGTGGCGCTTTCGTCGGCCAGCAGCAACTGCAGGATGTCCTTGGAATCGATGTAGCCGAGCACATCGTCGAGGTCGTGTCCGCAGACCGGATATTGCGCATGCGGCTGGTTGACCAGCTTGCGCCGCACGCTGTCGGCGGTTTCGTCGAGCGTCAGGTAGACCACGTCGTCCCGTGGCGTCATGATCGCCGTGATGCCCTTGGAATCGAGTTCGAAGACGTTTTCGATCAGGTGCAGTTCATGCTTGTGGAGCACGCCAGCCTCGGCGCCCGCGTCGACCATCGCCGCGATATCTTCCGTGGTGATCTGGTCCACGGGCTTGGTGGGCACGCCGAAGAGGCGCAGCATGGCATCGGCCGCGGCGTTGAAGATCCAGACCACGGGCCGGAGCACCTTGAGCAGCGTCAGAATCGGTCCGATGACGGCGACCGCGCAGGCCTCCGGGAAAGTCATCGCGATCCGCTTCGGAATCAGGTCGGCAAACTGGATGAACAGCAGCGTGACCACGAGGAAGGAGCCGATATTGGCGACGCGCTGCGCATGCCCGGCATCCATATAGGGGGCCAGCGCCTCATAGACGAGGTCGGAGACATGCTTCTCGCCGAGGATGCCGGCGAGGATGGCCACGCTGTTGACGCCGATCTGCACGATCGTGAAGAAGTTGCCGGGCTCCTCCTTGAGGAGCAGGACCTTGGTGGCGCGGCGATCCCCGCGCTCGGACAAGACTTGCAGCTTGGTGCGGCGGGCGGCGGTCAGCGCAATCTCGGAGATCGAGAAGAACGCACTGATCAGCACGAGAAGAATCAGGGTCAGGACGAACATGTTGGTTTCACGCGCCTGTCTGGGCGTGTTGATGATGGTGCACGGCGCGATGGTCTGTCAATCTGGCCTCGCGCGCGCTATTTGGTGACGGGGTCGAATTGCACGGCCGGCGCGTCCAGGCGCTGTGGCAGCGTGGCCGCGAGTTCCGCCGCTGCCGCCGCGAATTGCGTCTGCATGTCATCGACAAGACTCGAAGCGCCGCGATGGCTCGCGCGCAGGCGCTGGATCTCGAATGGCAGCATCGGTTGCACGTCGTGCAACGCCACATTGGCGGGGTTGGCGCTCAGTGCCGTGTACTGGTCGAGCAGCGTCACACCCAGCCCGGCATCGACCAGCGCGAGCGCCAGCGAATAGGTTTGCACCTCGAGCGTCGAGTGCGGTTCCAGCGCATGGCGTGCCAGCGTCTGGCGTACCAGCAGCCCAAGCGAGCTGTCATCGTCATAGCCAATGAACGGCCGCTCCATCAGCTTGCGCATGGCGACGGTACCGCGGCGTCCGCCTGCCGGAATTGGCTGCGTGCGCGGCGCGGCCAGCAGCATGCGGCCCGCGGCCACCGGTTCGCTGGTGATGGCTTCATGCCGCGGTGGCGAGAACGCGAAGCCGACATCGATCTGGTTGGCGAGCAGCGCGTCAACGATCTCGTTGGTGTGGTGTGTCAGCACCTGAACCTGCGTTTCAGGATGTCGCGCACAGAAACGCCGTACCGCGGGGACCAGCAGCGGATTGGCCAGGCTGGGCGTCGCGGCAACCCTCAGGCGTCCCGCGCCCTTGTGCCGCAGGCTTTCCGAGACGCGTCGCACACGCTCGATCTCGCCATATAGCCTTTCGACATCGCCGTAGAGCGCGGTGGCTTCCGGCGTGGGCTGCAGCCGGCCGCGCACGCGCTCGAACAGGCGGAAGCCGAGAGAGGCTTCGGCATGCTGCAGCACGCGTGTTACCACGGGCTGGGAGACATGGAGCAGCCGTGCGGCCTCGCTGACAGTGCCGGTCAGCATGACGGCGCGAAAGACTTCGATCTGGCGCAGACGCATTGTTGTGGTGCGGAGAAAAGCCTTCAGTGGTGCGGGAAATGGTGCTGTGCACTACGGGTAAGCCCGGGTGGCGGCCATCCATAGCCTGAAGACATATTCTGGCACGTATTGGCATTGGGCAAGCCGCGCCGGGTCGACTACGCTCTGGCCCATCGTATGTTCTGAATGCAAGGCAAGTCGATGCGCGTAGCAATCGTAGGAGCCGGCGTGGTCGGCATGACCACCGCCTGGCGGCTGGCCCATGACGGTCACGAGGTCACGGTGCTGGAGCGTCATGACGGTCCGGGCGAGGAAACCAGCTTTGCCAACGGCGGTCAGCTCAGCTACAGCTACGTGGCGCCGCTGGCCGGTCCGGGCGTGTTGTCGAAGGTGCCCGGCTGGTTGCTGGATCGCGATTCGCCGATGCGCTTCCGCCCGACGGCTGACCCGGCGCAGTGGCGTTGGCTACTGGCGTTCGTGCGGGCATGCAACGCCGCCACCAGCGAGGCAACAACGCGCAAGCTCCTGCGGCTGGCGTTTTATTCGCGCGACCTGATGCAGGCGTTCGTGCAGCGTCCGGAGGCGCGCGAGGAAGGCGGCGGCTTTGATTTTGCGCGGCGCGGCAAGCTGATCGTTCATCGCGACGCTGCCGCCTACGAATCGGCTTGCCGCCTGCTCGACTACCAGGCCAGCCTGGGTTGCGAACAGCAGGCGATGGACCGCGACGCGACCGTCGCGCTGGAGCCGGCGCTGGGCGGCATCCGCCATGACATCGCCGGGGCCATCTACACGCCGAGCGAGGAAGTGGGCGATTGTCATCGCTTTTGTCTGTCGCTGGCCCATCTGTTGCAAGGGAAGGGCGCTGTGACGATGCGCTTTGGTACGCGCGTCACGGGTCTGGTGCAATCGGGTGACCGCGTGACGGGGGTGAAAACGGACGAAGGCGAGGTCCGCGCCGACGCCGTGATCGTGGCGGGCGGCATCGGCAGCGTGCCGCTGCTGCGCCCGCTGGGAGTGCGCCCCATGCTCTGGCCGCTCAAGGGTTACAGCATCACGGTGCCGATTGTCGACGGGGCTCACGCGCCGCACATCAGCGTGACGGATTTTGCGAACAAGATCGTCTACGCGCGGATCGGCAACACGCTGCGCGTGGCGGGCATGGCGGATCTGGTACGCGGCGGCGCCACGATTGACCGCGAGCGTGCGCAGACGCTGGTCACGCAGACGCGTGCCGTGTTCGGCAGCGTGACCAATGGCACCGACCTCGATGCGCTGCAGCCGTGGGCGGGGCTGCGGCCCGCCACGCCGGATGGTCTGCCGATGGTCGGCGAGTCGCGCGTGCGCGGGCTCTGGCTGAACCTCGGCCATGGTGCGCTCGGATTTACGTTGGCCATGGGCAGCGCAGGGCTGCTCGCCGACAAGATGGCGGGCCGCAAGCCGGCCATCGATGCGGAAGATTTCAGTGCAGCGCTGGCGTAGCCGGCGCACACGGGTTGTGCTGGAAGTTTGAGAGTTGGTTGTGAGATTGCCTCAAGTCATGCCATTAAACCAAGCCCCATCAAGGAGCGAAACATGAAGCAACTGCCTGTCCGTCTGACCCCCACCGCCCGCCTGCTGGCCGCTGCCGCGCTGGTCTGCGCCGCCACCGGCGCGCACGCCGCCGATGGCGACACGCTCAAGAAGATCAAGGACAGCGGTGTGATCTCGCTCGGCTACCGCGAGTCCTCGATTCCGTTCTCGTATTCGGACGGCAAGGAAGTCATGGGGTACTCCCATGAGATCCTGTTGCAGATCGTCGACAAGATCAAGACGACGCTGAACATGCCGAACCTGCAAGTCAAGCTGACGCCGATCACCTCGCAGAACCGTATCCCGCTGATGCAGAACGGGACCATCGACATCGAGTGCGGCAGCACCACGAACAACCTGGAGCGGCAGAAACAGGTGGCGTTCTCGAACAGCCTGTTCGTCTACGGCATCCGCATGCTGACCAAGAAGGACTCGGGCATCAAGGAGTTCCCGCAGTTGAAGGACAAGAACGTGGTGACTACCGCCGGCACCACGGGTGAGCGCCTGCTGGTCAAGATGAATGGCGAGCAGGGCATGAACATGAACCTGATCAGCGCCAAGGATCACGGCCAGTCCTTCCTGATCCTGGAGACGGGGCGCGCGGTCGCGTTCGTCATGGATGAGCCGCTGCTGTATGGCGAACGGACCAAGGCCAAGAACGCGGGCGACTGGCTTGTCGTCGGCGCGCCGCTGCAGACCGAGAACTACGCGTGCATGTTCCGCAAGGACGATCCGTCGTTCAAGAAGCTGGCCGATGGCGTGGTGGCGGACCTGATGACGAGCGGCCGTGCCGAGAAGCTCTACGCCAAGTGGTTCCAGTCGCCGATCCCGCCGCGCGGCATCAACATGAACTACCCGCTGTCGCCGGACATGAAGCAGTTGTTTGCGGAACCGAACGACAAGGCATTCCAATAAGCGAGGGGTCGCAGCCGGTCCGCCACGTCGGGAGGCGGATCGGTTATATAGCCATAATGAATCGTTATTTCGCTGGTGATAGCGTTTGCGGTAGTGTGTAGCCCGTTATAGGCTCATAGGGCCACCGGCGCGCCTCCAGAAAATGAAGAGCGCAGCCGGATCTGATACCGCATCCCACTGGAGAACATATGCGATCGATTCGTACGGGTTGGTTCAAATCCCTGCTCGCTGCCGCGCTGCTGGCTGGCACCGCAGGCCTGACTGCCACCGCTGCACAAGCCGCGGACTTGCTCGACACGGTAAAGCAGGCGGGTGTGCTGAAGATCGGCGTGGAAGGTACCTACCCGCCGTTCGGATATCGAGGCGCCAAGAACGAGCTGGAAGGTTTCGACGTCGATGTGGCGCGGGCCATCGCCGGCAAGCTCGGCGTCAAGCCGGAGTTCGTGACTACTGAATGGAGCGCGATCATTGCCGGCCTGCAGGCGGGCAAGTTCGACGTCATCGTCAACCAGGTCGCCGTCACGCCGCAGCGCAAGCAGGCGCTCGATTTTTCCACGCCGTACGTCTACTCGGCCGCTCAACTGATCCAGCGCAAGGATGACAAGCGCGAGTTCAAGTCGCTGGAAGATCTGAAGGGCCACAAGCTGGGTGTGAGCCTGGGCAGCAACTACAACGAGCTGGCCAAGTCCGTGCCCGCCATCGACGTCAAGACCTATCCGGGCGCGCCCGAATACCTGCGGGATCTGGCCGCGCAACGCGTCGACGCCGCGCTCAATGACCGCCTGATGGTCAACTACCTGATCAAGACCGCCAACCTGCCGCTGCGGCCGGGCGCCGTGGTGCCGGGCGCCAACACGGAAGTGGCCATCCCGTTCCGCAAGGACAACCCCAAGTTCGCACAGGCCATCGACAAGGCCCTGGATGATCTCCGCAAGGACGGCACGCTGGCGAAGCTGTCGAACAAGTGGTTCGGTTCGGATGTGACCAAGCCACTGAAGTGATGCTGTTGCAGCGCAAGCGGCGGTTGCCACGCTGCTTGCGCTGATGCCAAGTCCTGATCTCGATCCGCGCCGTGGCCGCCGCGGCCGCTGAAATAGCCGAAGGCGCCCCTGGCGCGGGTGGCCGCCACAAGCGATATCCGTAGCCGCCCACGCCGGCACAGGCATCGCCGCCCGCCCAGGGCGTAAGACAACACCCACGTGCCGGGATCTGTGCCGATCACGTATGATCGCGCCATTCCTGATTCCTGCCGTTCCTTCCATGTCTGCTCTTGCGCTCGTTGTGGATTCGCTGCCCGTGCTGCTGCAGGGTGCGGTGCTCACGCTCAAGTTCGCCGTGTTGTCGATGGCGTTCGGCCTGCTTATTGGGATTGTGGTCGCGCTGATGGGAATCAGCCATGCGCCGGTTCTCAATAGGGCGGCGCGGGTGTACGTCAGCATCATGCGAGGTACGCCGCTGCTGGTTCAGATCTTCGTCGTCTACTATGGTTTGCCGGGCATCGGCATTGCGCTGGAGCCCACGCCGGCAGGGGTGCTGACGCTGAGTCTGAACGTGGGCGCCTATCTGTCAGAGAGCATGCGTGGCGCCATCCTGGGCGTCTCGCGCGGACAGTGGCTGGCCGCCTCCAGCCTGGGGATGACGCGAGGCCAGACGCTGCGCTACATCGTGGGTCCGCAGGCCCTGCGGCTGGCGGTGCCAAGCCTTTCCAACAGCCTGATCAGCCTGATCAAGGACACCTCGCTGGTGTCGGTCATTACCGTGACCGAATTGCTGCGCACCGCGCAGGAGATCATCGCGGCCACTTACCAGCCGCTGCCGCTCTATCTGGCGGTGGCTGCCATCTACTGGGTGCTCAGCACCGGGTTGTCCTTTGTGCAGCGCGCGCTGGAGCGCAGGCTGTCACTGCCGGGCCGTCACTGAGATCCCTGCCGCGCCACCACCGAATCGTCCCGCGTCGTCACTGCGCCTTTGATGGGGCAGGCGGAGGCTTGGGCGTCTCGACCTTGAGTGGCTGGCCCGTTTCCAGCAGCGTCTTGAGCCCCGCCAGGATCAGCGGCCAGCCATTGCGGCCGCCTTGCAGGATCTGCTCGTCCACGGGTTCCTGATGGGTTTCGCTGACGGTGAGCCGTACGGCTTCGCCCAGGGCATCGAGCTGCCACGTGACCACCACTTCGGGCAGCGACCGGAACGCCTCCAGCCACTCCACGCGCCACGTCACCGATAGCCGGTAGGGCGGCTCCGCCGCCAGGACCACGCCCTGGGAATCCACCTTGCCGTCGTCCATGCGCAGCACGAATGGGCTGCCCACCTGCCAGTCCGATTCGACGCGCCGGCCGAAGAAATATTTCACGCTTTGCGCGGGGTCTGTCAGCGCGGCCCAGACCTGCTCCGGCGTGGCGGCGATGTAGGTAACGACTACGGTATGCGGGGTGCGCATGCGAACCTCCTCTGAGATCGGATGGCGACCGGCGGAGCAGGGCGGTCGATAGCGATGGTGATCGTACTGTGGACCTGTCCCGTCTGCGCGGCAAGTGGCGGCCCATGAAAAAGGCCGGCTCAACGGAGCCGGCCTTGCGTGGCAACAGCGGGGTGCGGCGGGGGCATCCCCCGATGCCGCTCAGCCTTGCGCGATACGTTCCGCGATATGCCCCAGGGCCTCTTCGACCTGGTCCACCAGGATCAGGCAGAGATCGCCGGGCCGCAGGTGACCCAATGCCGTATCAATGGCCAGGAACTCGCCCCGGATTTCCTCGACATGGCTGGTGCGCTGCGCCCCTTCCAGCCCCTCGCGCAGCAGCGCCAGGACTTCGCCATCTTCGCGGCCACGCTGGCACTGATCCTGATACAGCACGACCTCGTCGAACACGCCGCCCAGGATCTGGGTTTGCCGACGGATGTCGACGTCGCGCCGATCGCCCGCGCCGCTGATCACGACCACGCGGCGGCTCGACTTCATGGTCTCCACCGCGTTGCACAGCGCCTGGATGGCGTCCGGGTTGTGGCCGTAGTCGGCGATCAGCGTGGCGCCCTTGTAGTCGAACACGTTGAAGCGGCCCGGGGCCGTCGCGGCGTCGTTCACGAAGGTTGCCAGTCCACGGCGGATCACGGCCCAGTCGATGCCCAGCGCCCACGCGGCGGCGACGGAGGACATCGCGTTTTCCACCTGGAAGCCGATGCTGCCGTTACGCGTGAGCGGAATGTCCGCCAGCGCAATGCGCACCTGATTCTCGCCCTCGGACGCCACGATGTGGTCGCCGTCGACGAACACCACGCGCTTGCCCTGCGCACGGTGCAGCGCCATGGTCGGCAGGCCCGGGTCTTGGGCGAAGAAGGTGACCGTGCCCGGGCAGGCATCGGCCATGCGCGCCACCATCGGATCCGCGGCGTTCAGCACGGCCATGCCGTGCGGCGCCACGTTCTGCACGATCACGCTCTTCAGCACGGCCAGGTCTTCCACCGTGCTGATGTAGGACAGGCCCAGATGATCGCCTTCGCCCACGTTGGTCACCACGGCCACGTCGCAGCGGTCGAACGCCAGGCCCTCGCGAAGCAGGCCGCCGCGCGCGGTTTCAAACACGGCGGCATCCACATCCGGGTGCAGCAGCACGTTGCGCGCGCTGCGCGGGCCGCTGCAATCGCCGGTGTCGATGCGCTCGCCCTGGATGTACACGCCGTCGGTGCCGGTCATGCCCATGCGCAGGCCGCTGGTCGCCAGCAGATGCGTGATCAGCCGCACCGTGGTGGTCTTGCCGTTGGTGCCCGATACGGCCACCACGGGAATGCGGCCGTCATCGCCGTCGGCAAACATCGTGGAGACGATGGCCTCGCCAACCGCACGGCCTTTGCCGTACGACGGCTGCAGGTGCATGCGCAGGCCGGGGGCTGCGTTGACTTCGACGATGCCGCCGGCCTGTTCCTCGAACGGCTTGAGCATCGTCTCGCACACGGCGTCCACGCCGCAGATGTCCAGACCGACCATCTGCGCCGCGGCCACGGCGCGCGAGGCGATGTCCGGGTGGACATCGTCCGTCACGTCGGTGGCGCTGCCGCCCGTGGACAGGTTGGCGTTGTTGCGCAGCACGACGCGCGTGCCCTTGGCGGGCACGGCGTCGGCGCTCAGGTTCTGCTTGGCCAGCGTGGCCAGCGCGATATCGTCGAAACGGATCTTGGTCAGCGACGTGGCATGGCCTTCGCCACGGCGCGGGTCGCGGTTGACGTCCTCGACGAGCTGGCGCACGGTGTGCACGCCATCGCCAATCACCTGCGGCGGATCGCGGCGCGCCGCGGCCACCAGGTGCTTGCCCACCACCAGCAGGCGGAAGTCGTGACCGGGGATGTAGCGTTCGACGATGACGTCGGACGAGATATCGGCCGCGACTTCGTAGGCCGTCATCACTTCCTCGCGCGTGCGGATGCGCACGGCCACGCCCTTGCCCTGGTTGCCGTCACGCGGCTTCACCACCACCGGGCCGTTGATTTCCTGGGCGGCGGCCCAGGCTTCCTCGGCGCTGCTGACGGATCGGCCCATCGGCACCGGCACGCCGGCGGCGTGCAGCAGGCTCTTGGTCAGCTCCTTGTCCTGGGCGATCGACTCGGAGACCGCGCTGGTCATGTCGGTCTCGGCAGCCTGGATGCGGCGCTGCTTGCTGCCCCAGCCGAACTGCACCATCGATCCCTGCGTCAGGCGGCGATACGGAATGCCACGCGCCACGGCCGCATAAACGATCGAGCCCGTGCTGGGCCCCAGGCGCACATCCTCGTCCAGTTCACGCAGACGGTGCAGCGCATCGTCAAGGTCGAACGGCGTGTCGTCGCGGGCGGCGATGCAGAGTTGCTCGGCGAGGCCGAATGCCAGGCGGCCGACCTCTTCCTCGCTGTACTGCACGACTACCTGGTACGTGCCCGGCTCCACGGTTGGCGACGTATTGGCGAACGTCACCGGGCAGCCGGCGGAGGCCTGCAGGCCGAGCGCGGCCGTCTCCAGTGCGTGGGCCATCGATGGCGATCCGGCTTCATCGTCCGGACGCAGCGGGCCGATGGCGGGGAAGCGCGCACGCAGGCGGTCTTCGAAGCCAGGCAGGTCCGCCAGCAAGTGCGAGGTGTCCGGGCACGCCACGATGGCCTCGATGGCGGTGTGGCGGCACCAGAGATTCGGGCCACGCAGGGCCCGGATGCGAGAGACTTCCATAGAATCTGTTTTCCGTTGTTCTTCGCGCTGGCAGGTACGGAACTACGCGCGGCGGCCGGGGCGGCCCATCCACTGGTGGACCTGCTCGACGGTGCTCTCGGGGGAGCCCTCGTCGCATTGCAGGACCAGCAGGTCGCCCGCCACCAGCTGCGACAGCGCGGCCTCGATGGCGGCGCGGCGCGAGCCTTCGTCGATGATCTTGGTCACGCGGCGGCCTTCGTACAGCCCCTTCTTGAGCTGCGCGCGGGCCTCCGCGTCCGGCAGGTCGCGCCTGACGCTGTGGTCCTCGCACAGGAACACACGGTCGAAGCTCTTGCCGATCACCTTGCCTTGCGCGATCAGGTCTTCGTCGCGGCGCTGCACGCCGGCACCGAATACCAGCATGCGTCGCTCCGCCGGGAAGCGATCCAGCGCGGCGGCCAGCGCTTCCAGCGCAGTCGCGTTGTGCGCGTCGTCGACGATCACCGTGGCACCCTGGCGCTCGAACAGCGTAAAGCGGCCCGGCACGTCCACCTGGCCCACGTCGAACGTCACCACGCCGGCGCGGATCAGGTCGTTGGAGATGCCCAGTGCCCAGCCGGTCGCCACGGCCGCCAGCACGTTCTCGATCTGGAACGCCACGCGGCCCGCGTAAGTCAGCGGGATGGCCGACACATCGGTCAGCGCGGTCTCGCTGTTGCCCGTGGCCAGCACGATCTTGCCGTCGCGCACGAACACGGCACGCTTGCCGCTGGCGCGATGGGCGGCGATGGCGGGCAGGTCCGTGGACAAGCCGAAGAAGATCACGTCGCCATCGCACAGGTCGGCCATCTCCACCACGCGCTCATCGCGCGCGTTGAGCACGGCCACGCCGTTCTTGAGCACGACATCGACCTGCGTACGCATGACGCTGTACATGCGGTCCTCGTCCTCGACGTAGTAGTCGCCAAGGTGGTCGGGATGGTCGAAGTTGGTGACCACGCCAACCTGGCAGCGGTCATAGGGCAGGCCTTGCGACAGGATCATGCCGCTGTCGTTTTCGAACACGGCGGCTTCCACCGCGCGGTTCATCAGGATGCGGTGGCCGGCTTCCCAGTTGGCGCGGTCGCCCGCATCCACCTGGCGGCGATCCAGGAACAAACCGTCGCTGCATGCCAGGCCGGTGTGCTTGCCCGACAGTTGCAGCAGGCGCGCGACCAGCTTGGCCACCACGGTCTTGCCGTTGGTGCCGGTGATGCCCACCACCGGGATGCGGCCGTCGTCCTCGCCGCCGTCCTTGGCTGCCGGGAACAGGTGGTCGACGATGGCGCGGCCCACGGGGCGCGGCGTGCCGTCGGCCGGCTTGATGTGCATCAGCAGGCCAGGGCCGGCGTTGACTTCGACGATGGCGCCACGCTGCTCGGCCAGCGGACGCGAGATGTCCTCGGCCACCAGGTCCACGCCGGCGATGTCCAGGCCCACCACGCGGGCGGCCAGCGACGCATGCGCGGCCACGCTCGGATGCACGCGATCGGTCACGTCGAAGGCGACGTTGCCGTTGCGCTGGATCAGCACGTGGCATCCTTCGGTCGGCACGGAATTGCCGTCCACCAGCCCCTGGCGCTTCAGCTCCAGGCGCGCGGCGGAATCCAGGCGCACGCGGTTCAGCGGATGGTCTTCCGTGCTGCCACGGCGCGGGTCGGAATTGATCTGCGATTCGATCAGTTCGTCGATGGTCGACTTGCCGTCGCCCACGACGCTGGCGGTCTCGCCCATCGCGGCGGCCACCAGGCGGCCGCCCACCACCAGCAGGCGGTGCTCGTTGCCGGGAACGAAGCGCTCGACGATCACGCCGTTGCCTTCGTCGATGGCTACGCTGTAGGCCGTTTCCACTTCCTCGCGCGTCATCAGGTTGGTGAACACGCCGCGGCCGTGATTGCCGTCATAGGGCTTGACCACCACCGGCACGCCGATACGCTCGGCGGCGTCCCACGCATCCCCGGGACTGTCGACCATGCGGCCTTCCGGTACGGGTACGCCGCAGGATTCCAGCAGGCTCTTGGTCAGGTCCTTGTCGCGCGAAATGGATTCGCCGATGGCGCTGGTGCGGTCGGTCTCGGCCGTCCAGATGCGCCGCTGGCGCGCGCCGTATCCCAATTGAACCAGATTGCCATCCGACAGTCGGATGGACGGGATGTCGCGGTCGTCGGCTGCATCGACGATGCAGGCGGTGCTCGGCCCCAGGCAGTGCTCGTCCACCAGGCGACGCAGGTTGTCGACGGCTTCTGGCACGTCGAACGGGCGGTCCTCGATGGCGGCCATGACCAGGTCGCGGGCGGTGAACAGGGCGGCACGGGTGACTTCCTCGTGCCAGGCGCGCACGATGACCTTGTAGACGCCGCGTACCGGGGTCTCGCGGGCCTTGCCGAAGCCGCCGGGCATGCCGGCGAGGTTCTGCAACTCAAGCGTGACGTGTTCCAGGATGTGACCGGGCCAGGTGCCTTCCTTCAGTCGCTGGAGGAAGCCGCCGCGCTCGCCGATACTGCAGCGATGCTCGATCAGCGTCGGCAACCAGGTCGACAGGCGCTCGTAGAACCCCGGAATCTTGTTGGAGGGAAAATCCTCCAGTTCCCCGATATCGACCCATGCCTCCAGAACGGGCCGATATGTCCACATATTCGGGCCGCGCAGCGACATGACATCGAAAATCTCAATGTCCTTCTTTTTCATTGATTTAGCTTGAGGCTGTGGGCGAATGCCCGAGAAATGGAAGCCTAACCTTTCATTAACGTTACAACGGCATCAGGGTTGACCCTTGAAGGCCGGAACGCGTTGTGCAGCGCACCAGGCGCCCCCGCTTGTTTGCGTTATGTATACTTGCGGGCAAAATTGCGGGCCGCCAGTCGGCGACCGCCTTAAATTGTTTCAAGTTATGTCCGTCTCTCACCCTTTGTGGACGTATTGCGGACGCATTTCGCGCCAACAATGACCCAGTCTTCCCTGTCCGCTTCCACCCACCCCGGCCCGCAAGGACCCTGGGGCGCCGATCTCGGCTCCCACCTCGTGCCCGGGGAAACTATCCTGGCCGGGCTGGAGCTGGACCTGGACGCAAGCCTGCATTTTACCCAAGGGTGGCTGGTTGTGACGGATCGCCGTCTGATCGGCCGCTCTCCCGGCGAAAAAAACCTCAAGAGCTGGGACCTTGCGCCCGGTCTGACCCTGTCCCACAGCGACCATGCCGGCGTGGGGATGCTGGAACTGACCGATGCGACAGGTCGTCTGGGCAACTGGCGCTACACGCTTGGTTACAATCCCGACGCCCTGCGGCTGGCCGATCAGTTCGAAGCGCGCCGGGACCTGCTGATTACCGGGCAAGCTGTCGCGGCGTCCGACGATGACGTATGCCCGACCTGCAAGGCGCCGATCCCGCCGGGCGAGGAGGTGTGCCCGCAATGCAGCCGCGACCTGGAAACCCCGCCTTCCACCTGGGCGCTGCTGCGGCTCTGGCGCTTTGCCCACCCCTATCGCTGGGAATTGCTGGGCGGCTTTGTCCTGCTGCTGCTGGGTACCGCCGCCACGCTGGTGCCGCCATACCTGACCATGCCGCTGATGGACAAGGTGCTGATTCCGTATCAGAACGGCGCGCCGATCGACTATGACCAGGTCAAGCTGTACCTCGCCGGCCTGCTCGGTGCCGCACTGGTGGCATGGGGGTTGGGCTGGGCACGGACCTATCTGCTGGCGCGCGTATCCGAGCGCATCAGTGCCGACCTGCGTACCACCACTTATGAGCATCTGCTCAAGCTGTCGCTCGAATACTTCGGCGGCAAGCGAACCGGCGACCTGATGGCGCGCATCGGTTCGGAGAGCGACCGGATCAGCGTGTTCCTGTCGTTGCATCTGCTCGACTTCGCCACCGACGTGCTGATGATCGCCATGACCGCGATCATCCTTATCTCGATCAACCCGTGGCTCGCGCTGGTTACGCTGGTGCCGCTGCCGTTTATTGCGTGGATGATCCACATGGTGCGAGACCGTCTGCGCCACGGCTTTGAGAAGATCGACCGGATCTGGTCCGAAATCACCAATGTGCTGGCCGATACCATCCCGGGCATCCGTGTGGTGAAGGCCTTTGCGCAGGAAAAGCGCGAGGTCGAACGCTTCCGTGAAGCCAACAAGCACAATCTGGCCGTCAACGACCGCGTAAACGCGGTGTGGTCGCTGTTCACGCCGACGGTGACGCTGCTGACGGAAGTGGGCTTGCTGGTGGTGTGGATCTTCGGTATCTGGCAGGTGAGCCACAACGCCATCACGGTAGGTGTGCTCGTCGCGTTCCTGACCTATATCAGTCGCTTCTACACGCGCCTGGATTCGATGAGTCGCATCGTGTCGGTTACGCAGAAGGCGGCCGCTGGCGCCAAGCGGATCTTCGACATCCTCGACCATGTTTCGAGCGTGCCGGAGCCGCAGAAGCCCGTGCACATCGACAACGTGAAGGGGGCGATCGAGCTGCGCGACCTGGGCTTCCGCTACGGCAACCGTGCGGTGATTCGCGGCCTGAACCTGTCGATCCAGCCGGGCGAGATGATTGGCCTGGTGGGTCACAGCGGATCCGGCAAGAGCACGCTGGTCAATCTGATCTGCCGTTTCTACGATGTGTCCGAGGGTGCGATCCGCGTGGACGGTATCGACATCCGCTCGCTGCCGGTGTCTGAATTCCGGCGCCATATCGGGCTGGTGTTGCAGGAGCCTTTCCTGTTCTTCGGCACGATCGCCGACAACATCGCCTACGGCAAGCCCGATGCAACGCGCGACGAGATCATTGCCGCGGCCCGCGCTGCCCACGCGCACGAGTTCATCCTGCGCCTGCCTCATGGCTACGATTCGCTGGTAGGTGAGCGTGGCCAGGCGCTGTCTGGCGGGGAGCGCCAGCGGATCTCCATCGCTCGTGCGCTGTTGATCAACCCGCGCATTCTGATCATGGACGAAGCCACGTCGTCCGTGGATACCACGACGGAGAAGGAAATCCAGAAGGCGCTGGACAATCTTGTGCAAGGTCGTACGACCATTGCCATCGCGCACCGGCTGTCGACGCTGCGCAAGGCGGACCGTCTGGTGGTCATGGACCGAGGTCAGATTGTCGAAGTGGGCAACCACGATGAACTGCTGGCGCGCGAAGGCGCGTATTTCAAGCTGTACCAGGCCCAGGCCCGCAATGTCGATGCCGATACCGATGTGACCAGCGACGGCGAGAAGCTGGCACCCGTGGAGGCCGTCAATGCCCAATGATCAGAATTTCGAACAAACGGCCATGCAGAAGCCTGAATACACGCTGTCCCGTAACCAATTCGGCAAACTGGTGCTGACGCTGGCCGATGGCACGGCGCATGAGGGGGTGGTGCCAGTGCGCGCATTCCCGATCTCCGCGCCAGATGACGGGGTCGGCATGGTCAGTGCCGATGGCCGCGAACTGGCATGGATTCCGCGCCTGGATGCGCTGCCGGCCCCGATGCGCGCGCTGATCGAGGGAGAACTGGCCGGGCGGGAGTTCATGCCGGAAATTCGCAGCATCGTGGATGTTTCCACCTACGCGACGCCGAGCGTGTGGACCGTGCAGACTGATCGCGGGCAGACCGATCTTGTGCTGCGTGGCGAGGAGGATATCCGCCGGCTCACGGGGAGCACGCTGCTGATCTCGGATAACCACGGCATTCACTATCTGATCCGCGACCAGTTCGCGCTCGACAAGCACAGCCGCAAGATCCTGGATCGTTTCCTCTAGGCGGTCCAGGCGGCTTCCGGCGACCTGGAGTCACAAAGCAAAACGGCACGCAAGTCACGCGTGCCGTTTTGCTTTTGGGAACCCAGTCCAGTCAGTGCAGGAAGGGCGGTGTGTCGTCGTCCTCGTCGTCCCAGTCTTCGTGCACCACCGGCGAATCGGGCACCATGTCCCAGACCATCGAATGGAAGCGGACGGTGAACCATTCGCGGAACATCGCCAGCGACAGTTCTTCCGGCCACATCGAGTCATCGAACCACTCGCCGAGCATGAATTCGAAGAACTCTTGCCAGCGTTTTTCCACCCAGTGAAGCGCGTTCTCTGGCGAGTCGGCCACATCGGATGGCAACAGGAAGACACTCCCGTCGTCACGGACATCTTCCAGTGACAGGGTCGGGACCGGCTCGGGGTCAACCGCCTTGATCCAGTCCAGGAACGGCTGCTCGGGGATCAGCATGATCATGGAGCGATTCAGGGTAAAGCGCGGATGGTCGGTCATGGAGGAAGGAAGGAGGGAGGGAGCAACGGTGGCCTATTGTAGCCGCGCCTGCACGTCGGCCATCGATTATCGGAGGTGCGGCTTCGTCGACGACCCCATTCACGCATACGCTCATTCACCGTGCGCTCGCTCCAAAGAAGCGGGACATGTCACGGCGCGATGAAAACGCGGCGCGCGAAAACGGCCTTGTTCGCCACGCGCCGGATGGGCCGGGGCGCCGCTTAGTCACCGTACGCTTGCGATGGTCTCCAGGCAGTGTTGTTTCTTGTCATAGGGCGTCGATTTAGAGGGGTGGAATCGTGCATGAAATGCCGTTGGCCGCTACAGTTTCGCCTCGTGAATGCCGTCATAGATGAGACTTGGCATTGGAGACGGGAAAATGAGCTTTACGTTTCACTTGCCCGGCGATGCTGTCGTCCCGACCATGACGGAGCGATTCGCCGAGGCGGAAAAAATTGAAAATCGCGAAGAGCGCTGGACTGCCCAGGCGATGATCGCGCTGGACACTGGTGACATGTACCTGGTGGGATTGGTCTTGTTCAAGGCGATTCAGGAATTCGGTCCACGTCAGTTCGCAGAACGTTCGGGTGAGGCGCCGGCGCGCCTGGCTCGACTCTGGATGCCAGGCGTGCTGACATCCGTCGACCAGGCGGGAACGCTGTTCGAACACTTGGGCGTCAGCCTGCCGGTGGAGCGTTTCCACTCGGCACGCCTCGCCAACTTCCCCGTCGAGAACACATCGGTCCACTAGATCGAGTGGAAAAGAAAAAAACCCCGCAGACTTCACGTCTACGGGGTTTTTTAATAACTGGTGGAGCCGGCGGGAATCGAACCCGCGTCCGCAAGCCCTCCACAGAGAGTTCTACATACTTAGTTCTGTCATTTGATTTAACCGCCGCATCGCGGACGAACACGCTCTACGACGGCGAGTCACTAAATTTTCGTCTCCGGACCCGTGACACTCCCGGAGCTTATCTGACGTAAATGACCTCGCGTAGTCTTGCGACCCTAGCCCGTCAGCGAGCCAGTGCGAGGACGGCCGCAATTAAGCGGCCAGTGCGTAACGTTCGTCGTTAGCAGTTATTGCATTCCCATTGATTAACGAGGTGACGGGTCCTCGGTATGCCCTCCACTGCTTCGCAACCCACGTCGAAACCAGGTCGGCCCCAGTGTGAAGAAAACGGATTGTACCCGGTTTCGACGCGTGCCGGGCGCGTGGGTTCCCGTCGCGATCAGGCGATGAGGGGAATCAGTTCGGCAGGGTGCCGGATGAGATAGTCGGCACCCCAGTTCTCGGGTCGTTCGCCGTCGCCGCAGTAGCCGTACGCCGCCGTCACCGTGGCCATGCCTGCGGCCTTGCCGGCCTGGATGTCGCGCAGGTCGTCGCCCACATACAGGCAGCGCTCTGGCGCGACACCGCTGACCTCGGCGGCGTGCAGCAACGGAGCAGGGTGCGGCTTGGCATGGGGGGTGGTGTCGCCGCTGACCACCGCTGATGCGCGCGGCGCCAGCCCGATGGCAGCCACCAGTGGCACCGTGAAGCGGGCGATCTTGTTGGTCACGATTCCCCAGCGAATACCCGCGGCTTCGAGTTTCGCCAGCACCTCGTCCATGCCGTCGAACAGGCGCGTATGTACGGCGATATCCGCTTCGTAGTAATTGAGGAACGTATCACGCAGCGCGGGGAATTCGGGATCTTCGGGGCACTTGCCGAACGCCGCGCCGATCAGGCCGCGCGCGCCGTGCGATGCCACCGGGCGAAGCTTCTCATAGGCGACGGGTGGCAGGCCGTGCTCCACCACCAGCCGATTTGCGGCGGCGGCGAGGTCGGGGGCGGTATCGGCCAGCGTGCCGTCGAGATCGAAAAAGACTGCGTCGAAGGTACGCATGGGCTCAGGCCGTTTTCCGAAAGGCCATCATGTAGTTGACGCCCGTATCGTTGGCAAGCGCGTACTCCTGCGACAGCGGGTTGTAGGTCATGCCACGCATCTCGATCAGGTCAAGCCCCGCATTGCGCGCAAAGCGAGCCAGTTCGGATGGCGTAATGAATTTCTCGTAGTCATGCGTACCGCGCGGCAGCATGTTCAGCACGTACTCCGCGCCGACGATGGCCAGGAGGTAGGCCTTCAGGTTGCGGTTGATCGTGGAAAAGAAGACGTAGCCGCCCGGGCGGACCAGCGTCGTGCAGGCGCGCACGATGGAGGCCGGATCGGGTACGTGTTCCAGCATCTCCATGCAGGTCACGACATCAACACTGGCCGGCATGCGTGCCGCCAGGTCTTCGACGGCGATTTCCTCGTAGGTGACCGTGACGCCCGATTCCAGGCTGTGCAGGTCCGCTACCTTCAGCGCCTTGGTCGACAGGTCGATGCCTCGCACGGTTGCGCCTGCGTGCGCCATGCTTTCAGACAGGATGCCGCCGCCGCAACCTACATCCACCACATGTTTGCCCGCAATACGCGCGATGCCGTCAATCCAGCCAAGCCGCAACGGGTTCAGGTCATGCAGCGGCTTGAACTCGCTGTTCGGGTCCCACCATCGGTGGGCCAGCTCGCTGAACTTGTCGATCTCCTTAGGGTCGGCATTGCGGCCGCCAGTAGTGGAGTCGATAGGGGGATGCAGGGTGGACGATTGCGACATCATGAATTGGGTGTGCCGGCGACCTGTCGAGGGTGAGCAATCACCCCGTCAATATGCCGACAGCCGCGCCGACGGGCCGGCAGGTCTGAGAGAAGTCTGCGCCAACTTTACCAAAAAAAAAGCCCAGCTTGCGCTGGGCTTTCTTCATCGGAGAGGCTCTTCCGATTAACGTGCGCTGCGGGTGCCGACCACTTCGACTTCCACGCGGCGGTTCGGCTGCTGGCAGGAGATCTGAGCGGTGCGGTTGCCCTTGCACGACTTCGGATCCACCTTCAGCTGACGCTTGCCCTTGCCTTCGGTGTACACGCGGTTGGCTTCCACGCCCTTGCTTACCAGGTAAGCCTTGACGGATTCAGCACGGCGGATCGACAGGCGATCGTTGTACTTGTCCGAACCGAACGAGTCGGTGTGGCCAACGGCGATGATCACTTCGAGGGTGATGCCTTGCAGCTTCGAGACCAGATCGTCCAGCTTGGCCTTGCCTTCGGGCTTCAGAACAGCCTTGTCGAAGTCGAACAGGGTGTCAGCAGCGAAAGTGACCTTCTCGCTCGACACAACCGGCGGAGCAACCGGGGTCGGGGCCGGAGCCGGAGCAGCAGCCGGAGCCAGTGCGCCATCGCACAGGGCGTTAGCCGTTGCCGGGGTCCAGGAGCTGTCGCGCCAGCAGAGCTCGTTCGTGCCATTCTTCCACACGTACTCGCTCGTACCGTTGCCCCAGTTGTCGTTCACAGCCTTCTTTTCATAGGGGACGGACTGGGCTTGAGCGGATGCAGCCATTACTGCGGTAGCTGCAACGAGCGCGAGCTTGGCAAATTTTTTCATATTTCTCCTCTCAGGATGAGATCACCGCAGGGTTACTGCGAGCAAATGGACGAAAACAAGTCATACATTCTTCGGAGTATAACATTCTCGATGTGGTTGATGCTCCACTTCGAACAATGTCTGGCTCTTCGCTGGGGAATTGTGCCACAAGGCTCGTTTCCTAAGAAGTAAATATATTCGATTCAACCTCTGGCTTTTAGGCCTGTGGTGTTTGTGCAACATCGACCTTGCATCGCCCGCAAAGCCTTGTCCCGTATGGGTTGTGGGCGGCAGGGGGTGGCTGGTGGACGTCGGTGCCGGGGGCGTTCGGGAGGGGCCGGGGAGGGGGCGGGAAGGGGGTGCCGCGCATGATAGAATGGCACGTTACCCATGTCCGGGAGGTGTCTGTCTTGCGCTCCGGATTTCGGGTCTCATTCGCTTAAACCCGCCGCATAAACCACGCCGCAATGGATCAATTCGCCAAAGAAACCCTTCCGGTCTCCCTGGAAGAGGAAATGCGCCGCTCATACCTCGATTACGCCATGAGCGTTATCGTGGGGCGCGCGCTTCCCGACGTCCGGGACGGCCTGAAACCGGTACACCGGCGCGTGCTCTATGCGATGCATGAGCTCAATAACGACTGGAACCGGCCTTACAAGAAATCGGCCCGTATCGTCGGTGACGTGATTGGTAAGTATCACCCGCACGGTGACACCGCTGTCTACGACACCATCGTCCGGATGGCGCAGAACTTTTCGCTGCGCTACATGCTGGTGGACGGCCAGGGTAACTTCGGTTCGGTGGACGGCGATAACGCGGCGGCGATGCGTTATACCGAAATCCGCCTTTCGAAGATTGCCCATGAAATGCTTCACGATATCGACAAGGAAACGGTCGATTTCGAAGCCAACTATGACGGTTCGGAGAAAGAGCCCGGTATTTTGCCGGCCCGTATTCCGAATTTGCTGATCAATGGTTCGTCGGGTATTGCGGTCGGTATGGCGACCAATATCCCGCCGCATAACCTGAATGAAGTCGTCGATGCCTGTCTGCATCTGCTGCGCAATCCGGAAGCCACTGTCGACGAACTGATCGAGCTGGTGCCGGCGCCCGATTTTCCGACCGCCGGCATTATCTATGGCATTCAGGGCGTCCGAGAGGGATACCGCACCGGCCGCGGCCGCGTGGTCATGCGCGCCCGGACGCACTTCGAGGATATCGATCGCGGGCAGCGCCAGGCGATCATCGTCGACGAGCTGCCGTACCAGGTGAACAAGCGGACGCTGCTTGAGCGTATCGCCGAGCTGGTGACCGAGAAGAAGGTCGAGGGCATTTCCGATATTCGCGACGAATCTGACAAGTCAGGTATGCGCGTGGTGATCGAACTCAAGCGCAACGAAGTGCCCGAGGTTGTCCTGAACAACCTCTATAAGAACACCCAGCTGCAGGACACCTTCGGCATGAACATGGTGGCGCTGGTCGATGGGCAGCCACGCCTGCTGAACCTGCGCCAGATGCTGGACGCGTTCCTGTCGCACCGCCGCGAGGTGGTGACCCGCCGCACCGTGTTCGAGCTGCGCAAGGCGCGCGAGCGCGGCCATGTGCTGGAAGGGCTGGCTGTTGCGCTGGCCAATATCGACGAGTTCATCGCCATCATCAAGGCCGCGCCGACCCCGCCGATCGCCAAGCAGGAACTGATGGCGAAGTCGTGGGATTCGGGCCTCGTGCGCGAGATGCTCGCACGTGCCGAAAGCGACACGCCGGGCGGCCGCGCCTCGTATCGTCCGGACGGCCTGCCGGCCCTGTTCGGCATGCAGCCGGATGGTCTGTATCGTCTGTCCGATGGCCAGGCGCAGGAAATCCTGCAAATGCGTCTGCAACGCCTCACCGGGCTGGAGCAGGACAAGATCGTTCAGGAGTACCGCGAAGTCATGGCGGTGATCGCCGACCTGCTGGACATCCTGGCGCGTCCCGAGCGGATCACGACCATCATCACCGACGAGCTGGGTGCCATTCGTGCCGAGTTCGGCGACGAGCGCCGTTCGCAGATCGAGCTGAACGCGACCGAACTGGACACCGAGGACCTGATCACGCCGCAGGACATGGTCGTCACGCTGTCGCACAGCGGCTATATGAAGAGCCAGCCGATTTCCGAGTATCGCGCTCAGAAGCGCGGAGGCCGTGGCAAGCAGGCGGCCGCGACGAAGGAAGACGACTGGATCGACACGTTGTTCGTCGCCAATACCCACGACTACATCCTGTGCTTCTCGAACCGTGGCCGGTTGTACTGGCTGAAGGTCTATGAAGTACCGCAGGGTTCGCGCAACTCGCGTGGCCGCCCCATCGTGAACATGTTCCCGCTGGCGGATGGCGAGAAGATCAACGTGATCCTGCCCGTGCGCCAGTTCGACGCCGAGCACTTCATCTTCATGTCCACGGCCCGTGGCACCGTGAAGAAGACCGCCCTGACCGAGTTCTCGAACCCGCGCAAGGCCGGCATCATCGCCGTGGACCTGGATGAGGGCGATTTCCTGATCGGCGCCGCAGTGACGGATGGCCAGCATGACGTCATGCTGTTCTCCGACGCCGGCAAGGCGGTGCGCTTTGACGAAAACGATGTGCGCCCGATGGGTCGTCAGGCGCGCGGCGTTCGCGGTATGAACCTCGATGAAGGCCAGGCCGTGATCGCAATGCTGGTGGCCCCGGCGGAAACCGAGGCGACTGACGCTGCGGAAGAGGGTGCTGCCGCGACTGTGGGCAGCGTGCTGACTGCTACGGAAAACGGCTACGGCAAGCGTACGCCGATTTCCGAATACACTCGACACGGTCGCGGGACCAAAGGCATGATTGCGATCCAGACGAGCGAGCGCAATGGCCGCGTGGTTGCGGCGGCGCTGGTTTCGCCCGAAGACGAAATCATGCTGATTACGACCGGTGGCGTGCTGATCCGCACCCGGGTGGCTGAAATCCGCGAGATGGGGCGCGCCACGCAAGGGGTCACGCTGATCAACGTCGATGAGGGTACCAAGCTGTCGGGCCTCCAGCGCATTGTCGAGAGCGATGCCGACAACGGCGCTTCGGAAGAGGCTGAAGAGGCAGACGACGCCACGGGCGCCACCGATGCCGGTGCCGCCGACGCGGGTGCCAATTCGTAAGTTGTTGCAACAACAGGACGGCGGCCGGAACTCGCCAGACGGCCGTCCGGACTAATCCGGACATATTTTCCAGGGAGTCATAATGCTGAAAACCTATCGACGTATCGCTGTTCTGGCTGCTTTTGTCCCGACGTTCATGATGGCGCAAGGCGTGCATGCGCAGGACAACGACAAGGACAAGACCGCTGCCATCAAGGAACTGCTTTCCGTCATGCAGGCAGATCAAGCCGTGAAGGGCCAGGCCGATAACTGGCAAGCAGGCGCCAAGCAGGAAGCACCGCTGGTCCTGGAGCAGGTCCTGGTGGAAAACAAGACGCTGAACGACAAGCAGAAGCAGGCCGCTGTCGACAAGCTCAAGAAGAACGGTGCCGTGCAGCGCATGGTCGACGGCGCCGGCACGCAGTTCTCGACCGACGGCTTCAAGCAGGACGCTCTCAAGGCCCACTACGATGCGTTCGGCAAGTACTACTCGACGCAGGAAATCAAGGATCTCACCACGTTCCTGAAGTCGCCGACCGGCCAGAAGTTCATGGCCAACCAGGGCAAGGCGACGCAGGAAATCTGGGGTTCGATGATGCAGAAGTACGGCCCGCAAGTGGGCAAGTCGATGCGTGACGCGGCTGAGAAGGAAGTGGCCGCCGCCGCCAAGTAAGTGATCGACGGCTGGCCTCGCAGGGTATTCCACCCGGTGGGGCCGCACCACCGCCGCCCCCGAGGTGTCCAAGGGGCGCGGGTTTGAGGGATAATGGCTGCCTGGTTCAAACCGGCAGCCATTTTTCCATCTCCCCTCCATGAACGATCCCCAGAATCCCGCCCTCGCTGGCCTGCAACGTACCCTGGCCGAGCGTGTGTTCAATTTCTCGCCGGGCCCGGCCGCGCTGCCGACCGAAGTCCTCCAGCAGGCCGCCGAGGAAATGCTGTCATGGCGGGGCACCGGTGTCTCGGTGATGGAAATGAGCCACCGCAGCCGCGAGTTCGAGGGTATCCACAACGAGGCCCTTGCCGACCTGCGCGAGCTGCTGCAGGTTCCGAAGAATTTCCGCATCCTGTTCCTGCAGGGCGGCGCTATTGGCGAAAACGGCATCGTGCCGCTGAACCTGGCCAATCGCGTTCACGCGGACAAGCCGAAGACCGATTTCGTCGTGACGGGTACCTGGTCGGTCAAGACCGAGCAGGAAGCGCGCCGCTACGGCGAGGTCAATATCGCGGCCTCCAGCAAGGATCAGAAGTTCGTCAAGATTCCCGACGCAGGTAGCTGGAAGCTGTCCAACGATGCCGCATACGTGCACCTGTGCACCAACGAGACGATTGTCGGCGTGGAGTTCCACGAGATCCCCGACATCGGCCAGACCGGCACGCACGACAAGGGGCGTATCGTCGTGGCCGATGCGTCGAGCCACATCCTGTCGCGCCCGATCGACTGGTCGCGTGTACAGGTGGTCTACGGCGGCGCGCAGAAGAACATCGGCCCGGCCGGCGTGACGATCGTGATCGTGCGCGAGGACCTGATCGGCTTCGCGCATCCGCTGTGCCCCACGGCGTTCAACTGGCGCCTGGTGGACGAGCACGATTCGATGTACAACACGCCGCCCACCTACGCGATCTACATCGCGGGGCTCGTGTTCAAATGGCTCAAGGCCCGGGGCGGCGTGGACGCGATCGAGCAGCGCAATATCGCCAAGGCGCGCGCGCTCTACGACTTCCTGGACCAGAGCGACTTTTATCGTAACGAAATCGACCCCAGCTGCCGCTCGCGGATGAACGTACCGTTCTTCCTGGGCGATGAATCGCGCAACGAAGCATTCCTGACCCAGGCGCGCGCGAACGGCCTGGTACAGCTCAAGGGCCACAAGTCCGTGGGCGGCATGCGCGCCAGCATCTACAACGCGATGCCACTGGAAGGTGTTTCCGCGCTGATCGACTTCATGCGCGAGTTCGAGCGCACCGCCGCCTGACGACGGCTTCCGGCCGCGCCGGCGCGCATGAGTCGTGCCGCGCGGCATCGCCCCGATTTTCCCCAGGCCGCCCGTTGCGGCCGACCAGGCCTTGATATGACCCACCAAGACAAGCCTCGCGCAGACGCGGATGCACAATCGAATGGCAACGCCGGGCCGAGCCCCCAGGAGCAGGCGCTGTCCGCCGACCTGGCGCCGCTGCGCGACCAGATCGATACCGTGGACCGTGAACTGCTGGCCCTGCTAAACCGTCGCGCCCAGCTTGCGCTGGACGTTGGCGAGGTCAAGAAGAAATATGGCGCGCCTGTGTTCCGTCCCGAGCGCGAACTGCAGGTCATCCGCAAGGTGCAGGCCGCGAATCCGGGCCCGCTGCTCGGCGAGAGCGTGGCGTCGATCTGGCGCGAGGTCATGTCGGCTTGTCGTGGACTGGAGAAGCCGCTGGAAATCGCATTCCTGGGCCCGGCCGGCACGTTCTCGGAACAGGCGCTGTATGCGCACTTTGGCCACGAGGTCACTGGCGTGCCGTGCCCGAGCATCGACGAAGTGTTCCGTGCCGTGGAGGCGGGCACCGTCGAATACGGCGTGGTGCCGGTCGAGAACTCCACCGAAGGCGCGGTATCGCGCACGCTGGACCTGTTCCTGCAAACGTCGCTCAAGATCAGTGGCGAGATTGCGCTGAAGGTGCATCACAACCTCATGGCGTCCACGCCGGACATGAATGGCGTGACCGTCGTGCGCGCGCATGCGCAGGCGCTGGCGCAGTGCCAGCACTGGCTGACGGCCAACTATCCGCATCTGGAGCGCCAGGCGGTGTCCAGCAATGCCGAGGCCGCGCGCATGGCGAGCGAGGATCCCACCGTGGCGGCGATCGCTGGCGAGTCCGCGGCCAATCGCTATCACCTGCACGTGGTGCGGACCCACATCCAGGACGATCCGCACAATCGCACGCGCTTTGCCGTGATTGGCCGCTACGAGACGGAGCCGTCAGGCAGCGACCAGACGTCGCTGATCCTGTCGGTGCCGAACAAGGCCGGCGCGGTGTATCAGCTGCTGGCGCCGCTGGCCGAGAACGGCGTGTCGATGTGCCGATTCGAATCGCGCCCCGCGCGCAGTGGCGCGTGGGAGTACTACTTCTATGTGGACGTGGAAGGCCACCAGCACGAGCCCGCCGTTGCGCGGGCGCTGCAGGCGCTGCACCGCAATGCCGCGTACCTGAAGGTGCTCGGTTCGTATCCGTCCAGCAAATAACAAGGGAGCGAGGAGACTCATGGCAGAGCAGCGCAGCGCCGATCCGGGCAATTTCGCCGACTATTTCGGCCCTTCCTATGTGCGAAAGATTTCTCCGTACATCGCAGGCAAGCCGATTTCGGAAGTGGCCCGCGAGTTCGGGCTCGACGAAGCGCGCATCGTCAAACTGGCATCGAACGAGAATCCGCTTGGCATGCCAGCGTCAGCGAAGTCCGCCATCGCGGCTGCCATGGACGACCTTGGTCGCTATCCGGACAGCAATGGTTTCGAGCTGAAGGCGAAACTGGCCGCGCGGTATGACGTACCGGCCGAATGGCTGACGCTGGGTAACGGCAGCAACGATATCCTCGAGCTGGCCGCCCACGCATTGGTGCGTCCGGGCGAGTCGATTGTCTACGCCGAGTTTTCGTTCGCGGTGTACGCGCTGGCCACGCAGGAAGTGGGCGCTCGCGCCATCGAAGTCAAGGCGCGCAACTACGGCCACGACCTCGATGCGATGGCCAAGGCGATCGCGCCGGATACGCGTCTGATCTTTATCGCCAATCCGAATAATCCCACCGGCACCTTCGTGTCGGCAGGCGAGATCGAAGCCTTCCTGGCCAGGGTGCCGCCGAATGTGGTGGTGGTGCTGGACGAGGCCTATAACGAATATCTCGACGCCGGCCAGCAATACGAGTCGGTGGCATGGGTGCGCAAGTATCCGAACCTGATGGTGTCGCGCACGTTCTCCAAGGCCTATGGTCTGGCCGGCTTGCGTGTGGGCTATGGCGTCGCGCAACCTGCGCTGACTGATCTGCTGAATCGCGTGCGCCAGCCGTTCAATGTCAACACGCTGGCGCAAGCCGCAGCCGTGGCAGCGCTGGGCGATACGGATTTCCTGCGCCAGAGTGCGGAACTGAATCGTACGGGCAAGGCGCAGTTGGTGGATGCGTTCGACCGCCTGAAACTGGAATACGTGAAGTCGTCCGGCAATTTCGTCATGGTCCGTGTGGGCGATGACGATGGCGCCGGCGCGCGCGTCAACCTTGCGCTGCTCCAGCAGGGCGTGATCGTCCGCCCGGTGGCCAACTACGGCCTGCCGCAATGGCTGCGGGTGACGATCGGCCTGCCGGAAGAGAATGCCGCGTTCATCGCGGCCCTCGAACAAGCGCTGAAGTGAACTGAAATGATGGCTGATTTCCTGAATTTTCCCGCCCTGGTGGCCTGATACCGTGAGCGATCTGCATTTTTCTCGTGTTGTGATTGTCGGCGTGGGCTTGATCGGCGGCTCGCTGGCGTTGTCGCTCAAACGCGCAGGCGTGGTGGGAACCGTGGTGGGCGTGGGCCGCTCGGCGGCGTCGCTCGAAAAGGCAAAGGCGCTGGGGGTGATCGATGAGATCGCCTCGCTGGAAGATGCCGCGCGCGGCGCCAGCATGATCGTGCTGTGCGCGCCGGTGGCCCAGAACTTTGCGCTGCTGCATGCGCTGGAGCCGCACCTGCAGCCGGGCACTATCGTGACCGATGCGGGCAGCACCAAGTCTGACGTTATCGTCGCGGCCAAGACGGCGCTCGGCGACAAGGTTGCGCAGTTCGTGCCGGCACACCCGATTGCCGGCCGCGAACTGAATGGCGTGGAAGCTGCGCTCGACGACCTGTACCTCGGCAAGAAGGTGGTGCTGTGCCCGCTGCAGGAGAATGCGCGGGCCGACGTGGCGGCTGTGCGCGCGATGTGGGAAGCCGCGGGTGCCCATTGCCACGTGATGTCGGCGGTCCAGCATGATGCCGTGTTTGCCTCGGTCAGCCACCTGCCGCACCTGTTGTCCTATGCATTGGTCGCTCAGGTGGCCAACGCCGAGGACGCAGCGCTGAAGCTGGATTTTGCCGGCGGAGGTTTCCGCGACTTCACGCGAATCGCGGCCTCGTCCCCGGAGATGTGGCGCGACATCTGCGTCGCCAACAAGGAAGCCCTGTTGCGTGAGATCAGCACCTACGAGGCCGTGCTCGCGCACCTGAAGACACAAATCAAGAACGGCGACGGCGACGCGCTCGAACGCGTGTTTGCGCGCGCCAGCGCCGCCCGCCTGAAGTGGGGCGCCGCACGTGCGGCAACCACGAATGTCGAACCCTGATGTCGTCGCGCGCATTTGAACGCGCCACGACCACGCTGCAAAGACCATGGAACATCTCACCCTCGGCCCCCTGAGTCGTGCATCCGGCACGGTCCGCCTGCCTGGCTCGAAGAGCATCTCCAACCGCGTGTTGTTGCTGGCTGCGCTGGCGACCGGCGAAACGCGCGTGCGCGAGTTGCTCGATTCCGACGACACGCGCGTCATGCTCGAGGCGCTGAAAGTCCTTGGCGTGGCGTGGCGGCGCGATGGCAATGACTGCATCGTGACTGGCGTCGGCGGCAAGTTTCCGAACCAGTCGGCGGATCTGTTCATGGGCAATGCCGGCACGGCGATTCGCCCGCTGACGTCCGCGCTGGCGCTCCAGGGTGGCACCTACAAGCTGTCCGGCGTGCCGCGCATGCACGAGCGGCCGATCGGCGATCTCGTCGATGGCCTGCGGCAGGTGGGCGCCGCGATCGACTATCTCGGCACGGAAGGCTATCCGCCGCTGCAGATTCGCCCCGCGCAAATCCATATCGATGCGCCGATCCGGGTGCGTGGCGATGTGTCGAGCCAGTTCCTGACCGCGCTGCTGATGACGTTGCCGATGGCATCGGCACCGGCGGGCCGGATCGAAATCGAGGTGATCGGCGAGCTGATTTCGAAACCGTATATCGAGATCACGCTGAACCTGCTGGCGCGCTTCGGCATCCAGGTGGAGCGCGAGGGCTGGGAGCGATTCCTCCTGCCGGCCGGTGCGCAATACCAGTCGCCGGGCGAGATTTATGTCGAGGGCGATGCTTCGACCGCCTCGTACTTCCTGGCTGCGGGGGCCATTGGCGGCGGACCGGTGCGCGTGGAAGGCGTGGGGATGTCGAGCATCCAGGGCGACGTGCGTTTTGCCGAGGCGTTGAACCGGATGGGTGCCAACGTCATGGCGGGCGACAACTGGATCGAGGTACGCGGCACGGAACGCGATGACGGGCGCCTGCATGGTATTGAACTCGATTGCAACCATATTCCCGATGCGGCCATGACCCTGGCCGTGGCGGCGTTGTTTGCAGAGGGCACGACCACGCTGACCAATATCGCCAGTTGGCGCGTCAAGGAGACGGATCGGATTTCAGCCATGGCGACCGAGTTGCGCAAACTCGGCGCCGAGGTGGAGGAGGGCGCCGACTACCTGCGCGTGACCCCGCCGGCATCGCTATCGGACTGGCAGACTCCCGCCGACGGCATTGACACCTATGATGATCATCGCGTGGCGATGTGTTTCTCGCTCGCCGCCTTCGGACCGCTGCCCGTGCGGATCAATGATCCGGGCTGCGTCGGCAAGACGTTCCCGGAGTATTTCTCGGTGTTTGCCGGGGTGGCGCGGTAAGCGCCAGCTCCGGTCAAATATCAGGCGGCGGCGAGTCGGGCCGCCGCGGGTGCGCGGTTTTCCGTCGCCCGGGCGAGCGCGCGCGCTTCCCGGCGGTTCCAGTACTTGTCGAAGAAGTAGTGGGCTACGGTATTGACGGCTGGCTCGATGAAGGTGATGGCACCGCTGATGGCCAGATTGCCTGTCAACGCATAGGTCACGCTGAAGGCGATGCCCAGGTGCATGATGCCGAAAGTCAGGGTCTTGGCCATGTTAGATTGCCTCGCGTTCGTGGACTTGGCGTCGTGCTTCATGGCGGGGCCATCCCGCACGACTCATGGCCCAGATGATAATAATTCCAAATTGATTTCGACAATCAATAGTTTCTAGCTTTGTAATAAAAAATGACTATTATTGACGTCATCACCATAGATGGCCCTACCGCATCCGGCAAAGGCACGGTGGCGCACAAGGTGGCGGACGCTCTGGCATTTCACCTGCTCGACAGCGGAGCCTTGTACCGTCTGGTGGCCCTGGCGAGCGATCGGGCTGACGTCGACCTGCAGGACGTCGATACCCTTGCAAGAATGGCGGCTCGTCTCGATGTGAAGTTCGGCCCGGACCGGGTCTGGCTGTCTGGCGAGGAGGTCAGCCAGGCGATTCGCCAGGAGGCGATTGGCAACCGTGCGTCGGCAATCGCCGTGCATCAGCCGGTGCGTGATGCGTTGACGGCACTCCAGCGGGGCTTTCGCAAGCTTCCGGGCCTCGTGGCCGACGGCCGCGATATGGGCACGGTGATCTTCCCTGACGCCCGCCTCAAGGTATTCCTGACCGCGAGTGTCGAGGCGCGCGCCCGGAGGCGCTATAAACAATTGATTGATAAGGGAATTTCTGCTAATATCGAAGACCTTTTGCGTGACCTTGAAGCACGCGACGCCCGGGATCGCACCCGGACCGCCGCGCCGCTGCGTCCCGCTGAAGATGCGCAACGGCTCGATACCTCCGAAATGACGGTGGAGGAAGCCGTGGCGCAGGTGCTGGAGTGGTTTGCCGCCGTGCGGCATTGACCGGCCAGCGCCGGCAAGAGCCTGACATCGGAAACATGTCGATGGCAGGTGTTGTTCAACCCAACCCCGCTGCATTGGCAGACTGAGCGCGATCGTCGCGCCGGCCAGCGTACTGCGGATTGCTAACTTACGTTTATGTCCGACCTGCAAACTAACGAATCCTTTGCCGCACTGTTCGAGGAATCTGTCGCCCGCTCCAATATGAAGGCTGGCGAAGTGATCTCCGCTGAAGTCGTGCGCATCGACCACAACTTCGTGGTCGTCAACGCCGGCCTCAAGTCCGAGGCCTTCGTGCCGGTGGAGGAGTTCCTGAACGACCAGGGCGAACTCGAAGTGCAGGCCGGCGACTACGTCTCCGTGGCCATCGACGCGCTCGAGAACGGCTATGGCGACACCATTCTTTCCCGCGACAAGGCCAAGCGCCTGGCATCGTGGCTGAACCTCGAGAAGGCGCTGGAAGACGGCGAAATCATCTCGGGTACCGTGACCGGCAAGGTCAAGGGTGGCCTGACCGTGATGGTCAATGGCATCCGCGCCTTCCTCCCGGGCTCGCTCGTGGACGTGCGTCCGATCAAGGACACCACGCCGTACGAAGGCAAGACCCTGGAATTCAAGGTCATCAAGCTGGACCGCAAGCGTAACAACGTCGTGCTGTCGCGTCGCGCCGTGGTGGAAGCCACCCTGGGCGAAGAGCGCCAGAAGCTGATGGAAACGCTGAAGGAAGGCGCCATCGTCAACGGTATCGTCAAGAACATCACCGACTACGGCGCGTTCGTGGACCTGGGTGGTATCGACGGTCTGCTGCACATCACCGACCTGGCATGGCGTCGCGTGCGTCACCCGAGCGAAGTGCTGTCGGTTGGCCAGGAAATCACCGCCAAGATCCTCAAGTTCGACCAAGAGAAGAACCGCGTCTCGCTGGGCGTGAAGCAACTGGGCGAAGATCCGTGGGTGGGCATCTCGCGTCGCTACCCGCAAGGCACCCGCCTGTTCGGCAAGGTGACCAACCTGACCGACTACGGCGCATTCGTCGAGATCGAAGCCGGCATCGAAGGTCTGGTGCACGTGTCCGAAATGGACTGGACCAACAAGAACGTGGCGCCGTCGAAGGTTGTCCAGCTGGGCGACGAAGTGGAAGTCATGGTCCTGGATATCGACGAAGACAAGCGTCGTATCAGCCTGGGCATGAAGCAGTGCAAGGCCAATCCGTGGGACGATTTCAGCCGTAACCACAAGAAGGGCGACAAGCTGTCGGGCCAGATCAAGTCGATCACCGACTTTGGCGTGTTCATCGGTCTGCCTGGCGGCATCGACGGCCTGGTGCACCTGTCCGACCTGTCCTGGCAAGAGACCGGCGAAGAGGCCGTGCGCAAGTACAAGAAGGGCGACGAAGTGGAAGCCGTGGTACTGGGCATCGACGTCGACAAGGAACGCATCTCGCTGGGCATCAAGCAGCTGTCGGGCGATCCGTTCAACAACTTCATCTCGGCCAACGACAAGGGCTCGCTCGTGACCGGCGTCATCAAGGCCGTGGACCCGAAGGGCGCCGTGGTGCAGCTGGCTGACGACGTGGAAGGCTACCTGCGTGCTTCGGAAATCTCCGCTGACCGCGTGGAAGATGCCCGCAACGTGCTGAAGGAAGGCGAACAGATCACCGCCCTGGTGGTGAACGTCGACCGCAAGTCGCGCAACATCAACCTGTCGATCAAGGCCAAGGACAATGTAGAGCAGCAGGAAGCGATGCAGAAGTTCCAGGCTGACACCGGCACGGCTGGCACGACCAACCTCGGCGCGCTGCTGAAGGCCAAGCTCGGCCAGGACAACCAGTAATCGCAAGCGCCCGCGTCCGCGAGACCGCCCATGACCAAGTCCGAGCTCGTCGAAAAACTGGCTGCCCGTTTCCCGCAGTTGCTGCTGCGGGATGCGGACATCTCGGTGAAAACGATTCTCGACGCGATGTCCGAGGCGTTGGCCGATGGCCACCGTATCGAGATTCGCGGCTTCGGCAGCTTCGGTCTGAATCGGCGGCCTCCGCGCGTGGGTCGCAACCCCAAGTCCGGCGAACGTGTGCTGGTGCCCGAAAAGCGGGTCCCGCACTTCAAGGCGGGCAAGGAGTTGCGCGAACGGGTTGACCGTAGCCTCGCTCCGTCTCAGGGCAGCGTCGTGACCGGCAACGGTCAGGCGACGCACGGCAAGGTGGGCCAGTCGCTGGCTCCGTCGCAGTCTTCGGCCTCGGCCGGTGCACTGCACGAGGACAGCCAGCTTAATCTGGTCCGGTCCTGACGATGCGTGGCGGCGCATACCGCTCGCTTCGATCTGCAAAGCTGTTGGAAAGCGCTCCTCCGGGAGCGCTTTTTCGTTGGCAATGCGTTGGCGGCGCCACTCGGGGCGGTGCGACCAAAGGTTACCGTCTGCAATAAGTGATTCCGTTACAATGCCGGGAATCCGTCGCCGGTGCCCTGACGCGCGAACGCACGGTCGGGGTGTCCCCGTTTTCGTCTCGATGGCAGTCACTGCATGAAACTTGTCGCCTGGATTTTCCGCATCGTCCTGTTCGCCCTGCTGTTCGTGCTGGCCTTGCGCAACACAGACGATGCTTCCCTGCAGCTGTTCTTCGGTGCAGTCTGGCATGCCCCGCTGATCCTGATCCTGCTGGCTGCGTTTGGCCTGGGAATCGTTGCGGCCCTCGCGGCCGTGGCGCCAGGGCTGATGCGGCAGCGCATGGAGGCTGCGCGGCTGCGCCGGGCGCTGGGAGAGGCGCGCGCGCCTGCGCCCACCGACAGCGTGCCGCCTGAAGCCAAGCCCGGTGTCCCCTATAACGTAGTCGGTCCGAAAGTCTGACCCATGATGTTTGAATCCTGGTGGCTGCTAGCGCTGCCACTTGTCTTTGGCCTTGGCTGGATGGCCGCGCGCTTTGATCTGCGCCAGTTGATCAGCGAGCAGGGCGCACTGCCGCGCTCGTATTTCAAAGGCCTCAATTTCCTGCTTAACGAGCAACCGGATCAGGCGATCGATGCATTTGTCGAAGTCGCCCGGCTGGACCCGGAAACCACTGAACTCCACTTTGCGCTGGGGGCTCTGTTCCGCCGTCGCGGTGAGACCGAGCGTGCTATCCGCGTGCACCAGAACCTGGCTACCCGGCCAGACCTGCCAGAACCCGAACGCGAGCATGCGTTGTATGAACTGGGCCAGGACTTCCTGCGCGCCGGTTTGCTCGATCGTGCCGAAGAATCGCTGCGGCGCCTGATGTCCGGGCCGTATGCGGTCTCCGCCAAGCGCGTGCTGCTGGAGCTTTACGAAGTCGAGAAGGAATGGCAGAAAGCCATCGACGCCGCGCGCGAGCTGCAGACGCTGGAGCAGAAGGACTACCGTGTGCAGATCGCCCAGTTCTGCTGCGAGCTGGCACAAGACGCGCTGCAGAAGAAGCGCCCCGAGGATGCCATCAGCTGGCTGCGCCGCGCCTCCGAGGAAAATCCCGCCAATGTGCGGGCGCCGATGCTGCTTGGTGACGTGGCCGCCACGGCCGGCGATGCCCGCGGCGCGCTGAATCACTGGCTCGGCATCGAGTCGCAAGATGCCGCGTACCTGCCGCTGGTGGCCGATCGCGTGGTCAAGGCATACGCCACGCTCGGTGAGCAGGGCCAGGCCCTCGACTGGTTGCGTGGCCTGTTGCAGGGCAATCTGGCGCCCGAACTACTCGATACCGCCTATCGCACCGAGTTGGACGTCAACGGGCCCGTTGCAGCCGCCGCGCTGATGCGCGATCAGCTGCGTCGCCAGCCGACGCTGCTGGCCTTGACGAAGTATTTCGAGGCGCAGGCCGCCGAGATGCAATCGCTGGAGACCGTTGCGACCGAAGGCGGCGCGGTAGCCACGACCGGTGACGATGCGACCGCGGAGGGGCAAGGCAAAGAGACCGCGGCCATTCGCGATCTACTGCAGCTACGCACCCGCAACCTGGCCCGCTATACCTGTCGCGAGTGTGGTTTCCGTGCGCGCCTGTTCTACTGGCAATGCCCCGGCTGCAATCGCTGGGAAACCTATGCGCCGCGCCGTTCCGAAGCGCTCGGCTAAATCCGCCTGACGCGACTGAGACCCTCCCTGTATTGGAGCTTCTGCTATGAAAGTCACGATTATCGGTAGCGGCTATGTTGGCCTGGTTACCGGTGCCTGCCTGGCCGAACTCGGCAATTCCGTGTTCTGCCTCGATGTCGATGAAAAGAAAATTGCGCTGCTGAATGCCGGCGGCGTACCAATTTACGAACCCGGCCTGAAGGAGCTGATCGAGCGCAATCGCGCCGCCGGCCGCCTGACGTTCTCCACGGATGTCGCCGCCAGCGTGGAGCATGCCGATGTGCAGTTCATCGCCGTCGGCACACCGCCGGATGAAGATGGTTCCGCCGACCTCCAATACGTGCTCGCCGCCGCGCGCAACATCGGCCGTCACATGACCGGTTTCAAGGTCGTGGTGGACAAGTCGACCGTGCCAGTGGGCACTGGCGATCGCGTGACCGCCGTGATTCGCGAGGAACTGGCCGCACGCGGCCTGGAAGACCTGCAGTTCTCCGTGGTGTCGAACCCCGAGTTCCTGAAGGAAGGTGCCGCGGTGGAAGATTTCATGCGGCCGGACCGCATCGTGCTGGGCTGCGCGCCGGACGCGGCAGGCCGCCATGCGCAGGCCATCATGCGCCAGCTCTACTCGCCGTTCAACCGCAATCACGAGCGCACGTTCTATATGGACGTCCGCTCGGCCGAATTCACCAAGTACGCCGCCAACTCGATGCTGGCCACGCGGATCTCGTTCATGAACGAACTGGCCAACCTGGCCGACCAGGTCGGCGCCGACATCGAACTGGTGCGCCTGGGCATCGGCTCCGACCCGCGCATTGGCTACAGCTTCCTCTACGCCGGGGCCGGCTACGGCGGCTCCTGTTTCCCGAAGGACGTGCAGGCGCTGATGCGCACGGCCAGCGCGCATGGCAAGCCGATGCGTGTGCTGGAGGCGGTCGAAGCGGTCAATGATGCCCAGAAGCAGGTGCTGGCCAACAAGGTGATCAAGCGTTTCGGCGAAGACCTGACCGGCAAGACGTTTGGCGTCTGGGGCCTGGCGTTCAAGCCGAATACCGACGACATGCGCGAGGCACCGTCCCGCGTGCTGGCCCGGGAACTGGTTTCGCGCGGCGCCTCGCTGCGCGTGCACGATCCCGTGGCGATGGAAGAAGCCCGCCGCGTGATCGAGGCCGACCTGGCCGACATTCCCGGCGGCATGGCGCGGGTACACTTCTGCGACGCGCAGATGGATGTCCTGCGCGACGCTGACGCGCTGGTGATCGTGACCGAGTGGAAGGTGTTCCGCAGCCCCGATTTCGCGCAGATTCGCGGCTTGCTGAAAACGCCGGTCATCGTCGATGGTCGTAACCTCTATGAGCCCGATGCGATGGCCGAGGCCGGCATCGAGTATCACGCGATCGGGCGTTCCACCTCGAATCGCTGACACGTTCAACCCGCGTATCCAGACCGCCGCGCCATGACCTGGCGCGGCGGCTTCGCAAAGGGAAGTTCATGAGCAAGAACCCGATTCCGCAGGACCAGATCCGACAATCTCACGTACTGGTGGTGGGCGACATGATGCTCGACCGCTACTGGTTTGGCGACGTCGAGCGCATTTCGCCCGAGGCTCCCGTGCCCGTCGTGCGAATCAAGCGCAGCGACGAGCGCCTGGGCGGCGCCGCCAACGTGGCGCGCAACGCCGCCGCGCTGGGCGCAAGAGTGGGAATGCTGGGCGTGGTGGGCGACGACGAGCCCGGACGCACGCTGGAGGCGCTGCTGGCCGAAAGCCATGTGCAGCCTTACCTGCATCGAGATGCCAGCCTCAACACCACCATCAAGCTGCGCGTGGTGGCGCACCAGCAGCAGTTGCTGCGCGTCGATTTCGAAAATGCGCCCGCGACGGAAGTGCTGGCTTCGGTACAGGATCGTTTCAACAGCCTGTTGACGGACTACCGGGTGCTGGTGCTGTCCGATTATGGCAAGGGCGGCCTGACGCACGTAGGCCGCATGGTCGACGCCGGTCGCGCGGCGGGCTGCGCCGTGCTGATCGATCCGAAGGGCGACGACTATTCACGCTATCGCGGGGCCACACTGATTACGCCCAATCGCGCCGAGATGCGTGCCGTCGTCGGCGCCTGGAAGACCGAGGCCGACCTGACGATCCGCGCCCAGAACCTGCGCCGCGAACTCCAGCTGGAAGCCCTGCTGCTGACGCGGTCGGAAGAGGGCATGACGCTCTACACCGAGGCGGAAGTCCTGCACGTCTCGGCCCAGGCCCGTGAGGTCTATGATGTATCGGGGGCTGGCGACACCGTGATCGCCACGCTGGCCACCATGATCGGCGCAGGTGTGCCGCTCAAGGAGGCCGTCCAGCACGCCAACCGTGCCGGCAGCATCGTCGTGGGCAAGCTGGGTACCGCCGTTGTCACTTATTCCGAACTGTTCGGCGCTGCCTGACGCGCGCCCATCGCCCCTGTATCCATCATGACCATCATCGTGACCGGCGCCGCCGGCTTTATCGGCAGCAACCTCGTCAAAGGCCTGAACGAACGTGGCGAGACGAATATCGTCGCCGTGGACAACCTGACACGCGCCGAGAAATTCAACAACCTCGTTGACTGCGAAATTGCCGACTACCTCGACAAGGAGGACTTCGTCGCCCGCTTTGCGCGCGGCGACTTCGGCAAGGTGCGTGCGGTCTTCCATGAAGGCGCCTGCTCCGACACCATGGAGACCGACGGCCGCTACATGATGGACAACAACTACCGCTACACGCTGGCGTTGATGGAAGCATGCCTGGAGCAGGGCACGCAGTTCCTCTACGCGTCGTCGGCGGCGACGTATGGTGCGTCGACAATGTTCCGCGAGGACCGCGAGTATGAAAAGCCGCTGAATGTCTACGGCTACTCCAAGTTCCTGTTCGACCAGGTGGTGCGCCGTCGATTGCCGTCGGCGCATTCGCAGATCGTGGGCTTCCGCTACTTCAACGTGTACGGACCGCGTGAATTCCACAAGGGCCGCATGGCATCCGTGGCGTTCCACCACTTCAATCAGTTCCGCGCGGAAGGAACGGTCAAGCTCTTCGGTGAGTACAACGGCTACGCGCCCGGCACGCAGAGCCGCGACTTCGTCTCCGTCGAGGACGTGGTCAAGGTGAACCTGCATTTCCTGGACCACCCGGAAAAATCCGGCATCTTCAACCTGGGTACGGGCAGGTCGCAGCCGTTCAATGACATCGCCATGTCGGTCGTCAACGCGCTGCGCGAAATCGACGACAAGCCGCCCCTGACGCTGGAAGAGCTGGTGCAGGAAGGGCTGGTCGAGTACGTCAAGTTTCCCGATGCGCTGCGCGGCAAATACCAGTGCTTCACGCAGTCCGATGTGTCGCGGCTGCGCGCGGCCGGGTACACCGCGCCATTCCTCACGGTCCAGGAAGGCGTGTCGCGTTACTGCAAGTGGTTGCTGGAACGCAACGCCTGAAGCCGTTTCGGACGTTTCCGACCCGCAACCGCAACAAGCCGGTTGCGGTCCGCCACACAACCGCGCGGGGGTTGTGAACCTTTGTGGCAAGCCGTTTCCGACGGCTGCGCACGCTCCTATCCTGACTGTCCCTCACTGCCATCCCGGCGGTGGGGCAGTCACCAGAAACGGAAAGGAGTCTCCCAGATGCGCAAGTCTTCTGATCATCGTTCGTTCAATACTTCCCTCTTTCGATGCATTCGCCGCGCGGGCGCGGTCCTGGCCATGTCGGTCGCGATCGCCGGCACGGCCTACGCCGAGGTTGACGTCAACGCGGCCGACGAGGCGGCGCTGACCGCGGTCAAGGGCATCGGCCCGGCCACCGCAAAGCGCATTGTCGAAGAACGCGGCAAGGGTGGTGCGTTCAAGGATGCCAACGACCTGGCAGACCGCGTGCCGGGCGTCGGGCCCAAGTCCGTGGCCAACCTGCAGGAAGCCGGGTTGTCATTCGGCAAGACGGCGGCGACGGCGGCGGTAGCCCGCAAGGACACCAAGCCGGCGCCGAAGGCCCAGCGCTGAGGCCAGCGCCTCGCTCCGGGGTCAACAACGCGGGGTTGGTATGCGTTGTGCTTGATTGACGACCGGCGCCACCCCGCCGGCCGTCTCGCGGTACGCGAACGCGCGGAGTATCATGCGCAACGCTGCTGGCGGCAGCGCCTGCCGCATCGCGCAATACAGCAATTCCATCCAACAACGACACCACGAATGGGCCGGGCCTCTGCAGGCCTGGTCATTGAAAGGGAGAGAAAAACATGGCGAATGGCGAGGACGCGGGCTTCCTGCCGACCTGGCGGCTCAAGACCGAGGGCGTGATCGGTCCGGATGAGCGGTTACCCGCAGGGCAGACGCTGCTGGCCGGGGTCCAGCATGTGGTGGCGATGTTCGGTTCGACCGCCATCGCGCCGATCCTGATGGGCTTCAATCCGAATATCGCCATCTTGTTCTCGGGCATTGGCACGCTGATCTTCTTCCTGTGCGTGCGCGGCCGGGTGCCAAGCTACCTGGGATCGAGCTTTGCGTTCATCGCCGTGGTGATTGCGGCCACGGGCTACGCGGGTAGCGGCCCCAATCCGAACATTCCCGTCGCGCTGGGCGGAATCATTGCGGCCGGCGCCGTCTACACCGTCATCGGCCTGATCGTCCAGGCGGCAGGCTATGCATGGGTGGAGAAGCTGATGCCGCCGGTGGTAACGGGCGCGATCGTCGCCGCCATCGGCCTGAACCTGGCCCCGGTGGCCGTCAGGGCCGTCAGCGGCGCGCCGCTGGACACCTGGATCGGCTTGCTGACCGTGCTGGCCGTGGGACTGATCGCCGTGCGCGCGCCCGGCATGGTGGGCCGACTGCCGGTTCTGCTGGGCGGACTGGCCGGCTATGTCGCGTACTACGTCACCACCAACATCATGGGCCTGGGCAAGGCCATCGATTTCTCTGGCGTGGTCGCGGCCAGCTGGTTCGGCCTGCCGGCGTTCGCGGCGCCGGTGTTCGTGCCGAGTGCGATGCTGCTGATCGCACCAGTTGCCATCGTGCTGGTGGCAGAGAATTTGGGCCACATCAAGGCGATCGGTGTGATGACGGGACGCAATCTCGACCCTTACATCGGCCGCGCCTTCATCGGCGATGGCGTGGCGACGATGCTGTCCGCCACCGGGGGTGGCACCGGCGTGACCACCTACGCCGAAAACATGGGCGTGATGGCCGTGACGAAGATCTATTCGACACTGATCTTCGTGGTGGCTGCCGCAGTGGCCATCCTGCTGGGATTCTCGCCCAAGTTCGGTGCGCTGATCCTGACGATTCCCGGTCCCGTGATCGGTGGCCTGACAATCGTTGTGTTCGGCCTGATTTCGGCCACCGCTGGCCGGATCTGGGTGCAGAACCACGTGGATTTCTCAAGCTCTCGCAATCTGATCACCGTAGGTGCCACGCTGACCGTGGCGGCCGGCGATCTGACGCTCAAGCTGGGTGGCATGACGCTGGGCGGCATCGGGACGGCCACCTTCGGTGCCATTCTGCTGTATCACCTGCTGGGCAAGGGCCGGACCGAAGAGCAGAGCCTGACGCACTGACCGGGGTCTGGCGGGGGCGGGTGCAATGCCCGCCCTGGCGATGCGGGTAACGTGGGTGCATTACAATGGCCTGCGAAAACTGACTCTCCCCGCACCATGGCCTACAAAACGATTGAAGACACCATCGGCAATACGCCGCTGGTCCGACTCCAGCGCATCCCCGGCGCCGCCATCGACGCGCGCGGTAATACGATTCTCGGCAAGCTCGAAGGCAACAATCCGGCTGGTTCCGTCAAGGACCGCCCGGCATTGTCGATGATCCGTCGTGCGGAGGAGCGTGGCCGCATCAAGCCCGGCGATACGCTGATCGAGGCGACTTCCGGCAACACCGGCATTGCCCTGGCCATGGCCGCCGCCATCCGCGGCTATCGCATGGTGCTGATCATGCCCGAGGATCTGAGCCTGGAGCGCCGTCAGAGCATGGCGGCCTACGGGGCGGAGATCATCCTCACGCCAGTCAAGGGCGGCATGGAATACGCGCGTGACCTCGCGGACGCCATGGAGCGCGAAGGCAAGGGCGTGATCCTCGACCAGTTTGCCAATCCGGATAACCCGCTGGCCCACTACGAGACCACCGGCCCGGAAATCTGGCAGGAAACGGAAGGCCGCATCACGCACTTCGTGTCGGCAATGGGTACCACCGGCACCATTACCGGTGTCTCGCGCTACCTGAAGGAAAAAAATCCCGCGATCCAGATCATCGGTGCCCAGCCGGCGGAAGGTTCGCGTATCCCCGGCATCCGCAAGTGGCCGGAAGCCTACCTGCCGAAGATCTACGATCCGAAGTTCATCGATCGCCAGGAGCCGGTGAGCCAGGCCGATGCCGAGCACATGGCCAGGCGCATGGCGCGCGAGGAGGGCATTTTCTGCGGGATCTCGGCCGCCGGCGCGCTGTGCGTGGCGCTGCAGATTGCCGAGGAGGTGGAGAATGCCACGATCGTGTTCGTGGTCTGCGACCGCGGCGACCGCTACCTGTCGACGGGCGTTTTCCCGGCCTGACAGCCCGAGCGAGCGTGCCCGGTGAGCGGGGATGGTCTTGCTGACCGACGCCTGTCGAACGAAGTCAGCGGCCGCCGCGCCGCCCAGTCAGTTCAAACTGCCCGCGCCATGCGGGCAGTTTGCTTTTCGGGCTCGTCAGCCCATCAGCCCATTGCCGCCTTCACTGCCTCACCCAGTTGATATACCGCCAGCGCGTAGAAGAAGCTGCGGTTATAGCGGGTGAGCACGTAGAAATTGCGCAAGCCGATCATGTACTCGGTCGGCTGGTCGGGCGTGGGCAGGTCGACGACCAGTACGCCGGTTTCGCCTTCACGGTTGACGTCGATGGGCTCGTCCACGCGCAGGCCTGCACGCGTCAGCTGATTCAGCGTGCGGGTCGGCCACGGTTCGCCATCCGCTGCGGCGGTGGCGATGCCCCGGCTGCCGTCGTCGCCCGCGATGCGCCAGACGACCGGACGGCCCTGTTCCCAGCCATGCAGCTGCAGGAAGCGACCCACGCTGCCGATGGCGTCGGTCGGGCTGTTGCGCAGGTCGACGTGGCCGTCGTTGTCATAGTCGATCGCGTACTCGCGCAGGCTGGTCGGCATGAACTGCGGAATGCCGACAGCACCAGCGAACGAACCCAGCACCGAGTACACGTCGGTCTTTGTCTCGCGGCACCAGAGCAGGTAGTCGGCCAGCTGGTCACGGAACAGTTTGGTGCGTGACTCGCGGTTGGGCGTATCGGGATAGTCGAAGGCCAGCGTGGAAAGGGAGTCGAGCACGCGGAACGTGCCCATGTCGCGCCCGTAGATGGTTTCCACGCCGATGATGCCGACGATGACCGATGCCGGTACGCCGAACTCGGCCTCCGCGCGGCGAAGCGTGTCGCGGTGCTGCTGCCAGAAGCGGACGCCGGCGTTGATGCGGATCGGCTCGATGAAGCGCGAGCGATACGCGCGCCAGCTCTTCTTGCCCGGCGTGGCCGGCGGCATGATCAACCGGGACACCGTGGCCGAATACACGGCCTGGCTGAACCACGTGTCGAGCTCGGCCCGCTGAAAACCGTGGCGTGCCACCATGTCGTCGATGAACGCGCGGGTTTGCGGATGATTCTGATAGCGGCCCGGTTCGATTTCTTCCTCCCGGACGCTCACGCGGCGTTTGCCGGCGGCGAGGAGCTGAGGAGAAACGCCGCACAGGCCCAATGCGGCAGCGGTGAGTGCGGCGCCCATCAGCGGGCGGCGCAAGGAACGCTGTTTGTCGGTCATGTTGTCCTTTGCAAGTCGCACCGAGTATAGCGGATGGCATGGACGCCACGGCCCGCATCCCGGCCCACATCCCGGTCCACGCAGGCCCGGCACGTCCTGTGCTAACGTAACGTTTGGAGACAAACTTGACCCACAACGACAATGCCAACGGGCTACTACACACACCCGGCGTTCCTGTTGCACGAGATGGGACATTTCCATCCTGAGTGCCCGGAACGACTGCAGGCGATCGAGGACCATCTGATCTCGCATGGGATGGATGGTCTTCTGGACCGGCGCGACGCCCCGGCCGCGACAGAAGAGCAGATCGAGCGGGTGCACCGGCCGGACTATGTGGCCAGCCTGGCCACCGTGAGTCCGGTCAGCGGCTACCATCCGATCGACCCGGACACGACGATGAACCGCCACACGCTGACCGCCGCCACGCATGCGGCTGGCGCGGCGGTGGCGGCCACCGACGCCGTGATTGCCGGCGAGCTGGAGAATGCGTTCTGCTGCGTGCGGCCGCCGGGACACCATGCCGAGCCCGATCGCGCGATGGGGTTCTGCTTTTTCAATAACGTCGCGATTGCCGCCCGACATGCGCTGGCCGCGCACGGACTGGCGCGCGTGGCGATCATCGATTTCGACGTCCATCACGGCAACGGCACCGAGGCCGCATTCCGCGGCGATCCGCAGGTGCTGATGTGCAGCTTCTTCCAGCATCCGTTCTATCCGTACAGCGGCACGGAGCATATCGCCTCCAACATGTCGAACATCCCGCTGCCGGCCTATTCCAATGGCATGGCGGTACGTGAGGTGGTGGAGACGATCTGGCTGCCACGCCTGAATGAGTTCAAGCCGGAGATGCTGTTTATCTCCGCCGGCTTCGATGCGCACCGGGAGGACGACCTCGGGCAGATGGGGCTGGTGGAGCAGGACTACGCCTGGATGACCGAGCGGCTGGTCGAAGTGGCGCGTGCCTATGGCAAGGGCCGCATCGTCAGTTGCCTGGAAGGGGGCTACAACCTCAGCGCGCTGGCCCGCAGCGTCCTGGCTCACCTGAAGGTATTGGTGGAGAGCTGATCACGCGGTGGATGGGGTGGAAAATGAGACGCCAAGACCTCAATTTGTGGCGAATTGGCGTCCAAAAGCCACGCTATATGCCGTCAGCGCATAAAGCCATCGAAAAATTCTCGTTTGAGGTATGAAGCGGATCGCATAAAATGCGGGCTTCAGAAAAATAATGAGCGGCAACAACGCAGGAGACCCCGCGCTGTTGCCGTTTTCTTTTCCTCTTTCCATGATCGAACTGCAAGGACTCTCGCAGCGATTCCCCGGCGGGTCGGGGGAAGTGCATGCACTGCGGGACGTCAGTCTCTCCATCGCGCCTGGCGAGGTCTTCGGCATCATCGGCCGTAGCGGCGCCGGCAAGAGCACGCTGGTGCGTGCCATCAACCTGCTGAACCGGCCGACCAGCGGTCGTGTGATCGTCGACGGGCAGGACCTCACCACGCTCGACAACGGCGCGCTGCGCGAGGCTCGCCGCGAGATCGGCATGATCTTCCAGCACTTCAACCTGCTGTCGTCGCGTACCGTCTATGACAACGTGGCGCTGCCGCTGGAGCTTGCAGGCAAGTCGCGCGACGAGATCGCCGCGACGGTGCTGCCGCTGCTGGAACTGGTTGGCCTGTCGGCGCTGCGCGACCGCTATCCCGCGCAGATCAGCGGCGGCCAGAAGCAGCGCGTAGGCATCGCCCGCGCGCTGGCTAGCAAGCCGAAGGTGCTGCTGTCCGACGAAGCGACCTCGGCGCTGGATCCGGAAACCACACGCGCGATCCTGGATCTGCTCAAGCAGATCAATCGCGAGCTGGGCCTGACCATCGTCATGATCACGCACCAGATGGAAGTGATCAAACAGGTCTGCGATCGCGTGGCCGTGCTGGAAGCCGGGCAGGTGGTGGAGAGCGGACGAGTGATCGATGTTTTCCTGCGCCCGCAGCACGAGGTCACGCGCGCGATGATCGGCGACGTGATCGCGCAGGAACTGCCGGCGAGCGTGCTCAGGCGCGTGGAAAGCCGCCTCGGCAACGGTCGCGACCATGTCTATCGCCTCGCCTTCACGGGCGATAACGTGGACCAGCCGGTGCTGGCCCAGGCGATCCGCCAGCACGGGCTGGACTTCAACATCCTCCACGGCCACATCGACGAGATCCAGGGGCAGGCCTTTGGCTCGCTGGCGATCATGGCGACGGGCGAACCGGCCGACGTGCGCGCGGCCATGGGCTATCTGCAGGCGCAAGGCGTTCTGGTGGAGGAGATCGAACATGTGGTCTGAAATGTTTGACCTGTTCCTGGCCTCGTTTGGCGAGACCCTGCTGATGGTGAGCATCTCCGGCGTGGTGGGCGCGCTGTTTGGCGTGCCGCTGGGCGTGCTGCTGCATCTGACCAACCGTGGCGGCGTGGTGTCGCATCCGCTGTTCAACCGCACGATCGGTGTGGTTGTGAATGCGGTGCGCTCGATTCCGTTCATCATCCTGCTGGTGGTGGTGATCCCGTTCACGCGCTTTATCGTCGGCTCGTCGATCGGCACGACCGCGGCCGTGGTGCCGCTGACGATCGCCGCGATTCCGTTCATCGCGCGCCTGGTGGAAGCCGCGCTGCGCGAAGTGGACAAGGGCCTGGTGGAAGCCGCGCAGTCGATGGGCGCCACCACCGGGCAGATTGTCTGGAAGGTGCTGCTGCCCGAGGCGATGCCGGGCATCGTGGCGGGCCTCACCATCACGTTCGTGAGCCTGGTTGGCTATTCGGCCATGGCCGGCGCCATCGGCGGCGGCGGGCTGGGCGACTTGGGCATCCGCTACGGCTACCAACGCTACATCACCGAGGTCATGGTCGCCGTGGTGGTGATCCTGATCGTCTTCGTGCAGGCCGTGCAGAGCTTTGGCGACTGGCTGGTCCGCCGCATCAGCCACCGCTGACTACGTCATTCCACATACATAACAGGGAACAAGGGGTACATCGAAATGCAACGTCGCAATTTGCTCAAGACCGCCATCGTGGCGCTGGGTGTGGTGGTGTCCGCTGGCGCCTTCGCGCAAGACAAGCCGATCAAGGTTGGCGTGACTGGCGGCCCGCACGCCCAGATCATGGAGCAGGTGAAGAAGGTGGCGGCCAAGGATGGCCTGAATATTCAGGTGGTGGAATTCAGCGACTACATCCAGCCGAACGCGGCGCTGGCCGCCGGTGACCTGGACGCCAACAGCTACCAGCACCTGCCGTACCTGGAAGCCCAGATCAAGGATCGCGGCTACAAGTTCACGCACATCGGCTTCACGGTGACGTTTCCGATGGGTGTCTACTCGAAGAAGGTGAAGTCGCTCGACCAACTGAAGCAGGGTGCCCGCGTGGGCGTGCCGAATGACCCGACCAACGGCGGCCGCGGCCTGCTGCTGCTGCAGGCGAAGGGCCTGATCAAGCTTCGCCCGGATGCCGGCCTGAAGGCCACGCCGCTCGACATCGTCGAGAACCCGAAGAAGATCAAGATTGTGGAACTGGACGCCGCGCAACTGCCGCGTTCGCTGGACGATCTGGACGCCGCCGCGATCAACGGCAACTACGCGGAATCGGCTGGCCTGTCGCCGACGCGTGACGCAATCGCCACGGAAGGTCCGAAGGGTCCCTACGCCAACCTGATCGCCATCCGCGAAGCCGACAAGAACAAGCCGTGGGTCGCCAAGCTCGTGAAGGCCTACCATTCGCCGGAAGTGAAGCAGTACATCGCGAACACCTACAAGGAATCCGTGATCACCGCATGGTGATTGCCGCCGGGCAGGTTTTCGAGGTTTTCATCCAAACTCTGTGCGCGCAGGGCATCCTGCGGCACAATGGGTGAACTTTTTATGGATTGCCGGGCTATGCCCGGCAATTCTTTGCCTATAAAATAGTACGATCGTTCGAAAAACAAAAGCGCCGCCACCCCGGTGGTTATAATGGCGAGCGATTCAAATCTTTGGACTATCAGCTATCAGTGGAGTGAGCGCATGAAAGTACTCGTCGCAGTCAAGCGGGTGGTGGACTACAACGTCAAGGTCCGCGTGAAGTCGGATGGCACGGGCGTCGACCTGGCCAATGTCAAGATGAGCATGAACCCGTTCGACGAAATCGCCGTGGAAGAGGCCGTGCGCCTGAAGGAAGCTGGCGTCGTCACCGAGGTTATCGCCGTGTCGTGCGGCGTGACGCAATGCCAGGAAACCCTGCGCACCGCGATGGCCATCGGCGCCGACCGCGGCATCCTGGTGGAGTCGAATGAAGACCTTCAGCCGCTGGCCGTGGCCAAGCTGCTCAAGGCCCTGATCGACAAGGAGCAGCCGCAACTGGTGATCCTGGGCAAGCAGGCCATCGACGACGACTCGAACCAGACCGGCCAGATGGTGGCTGCGCTGGCGGGCCTGCCGCAAGCGACGTTCGCCTCGAAGGTGGTTGTCGCTGACGGCAAGGCTTCGGTGACGCGTGAAGTGGATGGCGGTCTGGAAACGCTGTCGGTGAAGCTGCCGGCCGTGGTGACCACCGACCTGCGCCTGAACGAGCCGCGCTACGTGACGCTGCCGAACATCATGAAGGCCAAGAAGAAGCCGCTGGACATCGTGAAGCCGGAAGACCTCGGCGTTGACGTCAAGCCGCGCCTGGCCACCGTCAAGGTGGTGGAGCCTGCCAAGCGCAGTGCTGGCGTGATGGTGCCGGACGTAGCCACGCTGGTGCAAAAGCTGAAGTCTGAAGCCAAGGTTATCTGAGCGCGGGGAGAGAAAACATGACTGCACTCGTCATTGCTGAACACGACAATCAATCGATCAAGGCCGCCACGCTCAACACCGTGACGGCGGCTGCCCAATGCGGTGGCGATGTCCACGTGCTGGTGGCCGGCTCGAACGCCAAGGCTGCCGCCGATGCTGCCGCGAAGATCGCCGGCGTATCCAAGGTGCTGCTGGCCGACGCCGCCTACTTCGGCGACGGCCTCGCCGAGAACGTGGGCGAGCAGATCCTGGCCATCGCCAACGACTACTCGCACATCCTGGCCCCGGCGACTGCCTCGGGCAAGAACATCCTGCCGCGCGTGGCCGCCAAGCTGGACGTGGCCCAGCTGTCGGACATCACCAGGATCGATTCGCCTGACACGTTCGAGCGCCCGATCTACGCGGGCAACGCGATTGCCACCGTGAAGTCGTCGGACAAGATCAAGATCATCACCGTGCGTGGCACGGCGTTCGACCCGGCTGCCGCCGAAGGTGGCTCGGCTGCCGTCGAAGCGCTGCCGGCCGTGGCCGATGTGGGCATCTCGCAATTCGTGTCGCGCGAAGTGACCAAGAGCGACCGTCCGGAACTGACCGCCGCCAAGATCATCGTGTCCGGTGGCCGTGGCGTGGGTTCGGGCGAGAACTACACCAAGGTGTTGACCCCGCTGGCCGACAAGCTGGGCGCCGCCCTGGGCGCCTCGCGCGCCGCCGTGGACGCCGGTTTCGTGCCGAACGACTACCAGGTTGGCCAGACCGGCAAGATTGTGGCACCGCAGCTGTATATCGCCGTGGGTATCTCGGGCGCGATCCAGCATCTGGCCGGCATGAAGGACTCCAAGGTGATCGTCGCGATCAACAAGGACGCGGAAGCCCCGATCTTCTCGGTGGCGGACTACGGCCTCGTGGGTGACCTGAACACCGTGGTGCCGGAGCTGGTGGCCGCACTGGGCTGATGCCCGACCGGCCGGGGCAGACCCGGCCGGCAAGAACAAGAGAAATTGAGCCGTTCCGGGCGCGTCCCGCGAGCGGCTTTTTTACAAACTCTGGAGACATCGATGACCTACCGTGCACCGCTCAAGGACATGCTGTTCGTCATGAACGAACTGGCGAGCCTGGAAACCGTCAGTCAGTTGCCTGGCTATGAGGACGCCACGCCGGACACGGCGCAGGCTGTGCTGGAAGAAGCCGCCAAGTTCAACGAACAAGTGTTGGCGCCGCTGAACCGCATCGGCGACACGGACCCGAGCAGCTGGAAAGCCGGCGTCGTGACCACCACGCCGGGCTTCCGCGACGCCTTCCGCCAGTTTGGTGAAGGCGGCTGGCAGGGTGTGCTGCACCCGGTCGAGTTTGGCGGCCAGGGTCTGCCCAAGCTGGTGGCCACGCCGTGCAACGAGATGCTGAACACCGCGAACCTGTCGTTCGCACTGTGCCCGTTACTGACCGATGGCGCGATCGAAGCGCTGCTGACCGGCGGCACGGAAGCGCAACGGACAACGTTCCTGCCGAAGCTGATCTCGGGCGAATGGACCGGCACCATGAATCTGACCGAGCCCCAGGCCGGCTCGGACCTTGCCGCGGTGCGCACCCGCGCCGAACCGCAAGGCGACGGCACGTACAAGGTCTTCGGCACCAAGATTTTCATCACCTATGGCGAGCACGACATGGCGGACAACATCGTCCACCTCGTGCTGGCGCGCACGCCGAACGCGCCGGAAGGCGTGAAGGGTATCTCGCTGTTTATCGTGCCGAAGTTCCTCGTCAATGCGGACGGCAGCGTTGGCGAGCGCAACGACGTGCATTGCGTGTCGATCGAACACAAGCTCGGCATCAAGGCCAGCCCGACGGCCGTCCTGCAGTTCGGCGATCACGGCGGCGCCATCGGCACGCTGGTGGGCGAGGAGAATCGCGGGCTGGAGTACATGTTCATCATGATGAACTCCGCGCGCTTCTCGGTAGGCATGCAGGGCATCGCGGTGTCCGAGCGTGCCTATCAGCAAGCGGTGGCCTTCGCGCGCGAGCGCGTGCAGAGCCGCCCGGTCGATGGGTCGGCGCGCGAAGCCGTGACGATCATTCACCATCCGGACGTCAAACGCATGCTGATGACGATGCGGGCACTGATCGAAGGCGCGCGCTCGGTCGCCTACGTGGCCGCCGCCGCGTGCGACACCGCGCACCAGCATCCGGACGAGGCCGTGCGCAAGCAGAACCAGGCGTTCTACGAGTTCATGGTGCCAGTGGTGAAGGGCTGGAGCACGGAGCTGTCGATCGACGTGACGAGCCTGGGCGTGCAGGTGCACGGTGGCATGGGCTTTATCGAGGAAACCGGCGCTGCGCAGCACTATCGCGACGCCCGCATCCTGCCTATCTACGAAGGCACGACGGCGATCCAGGCCAACGACCTCGTCGGGCGCAAGACCTTGCGCGACGGTGGCGCCGTGGCACGCGCGATCTGCGCGCAGATCGCCGAAACCGAAGCTGCGCTGGGCAAGCACGGCGGCGCGGCATTCACTGCCGTGCAGGGGCAACTGAAGAAGGGCCGCGAGGCGCTGGAAGCCGTCGTGCGGTTTGTTGTCGACAACGCCAAGGGGGACCCCAACGCCGTGTTCGCGGGCAGCGTGCCGTACCTGAAGCTGTGCGGCATCGTCTTCTCCGGCTGGCAGTTCGGCCGCGCGATGCTGGCAGCGGATGCCCGGCGCGGTGAAGATCCGGCGTTCTACGATGCCAAGATCGCCACGGCGCATTTCTTCGGCCAGCACATCCTGTCGCAGGCATCGGCATTGCGTGACGCCATCGTCGACGGCGCCACGCCGGTCAATGCGCTGACGGCGGATCAGTTCTGACGTAAAGCCGTTCTCGCTTCAAAAGAAAACGAGGCAGTCATCGCGACTGCCTCGTTTTGCATCTGGCGTTTGATCTCGGAGCACGTGCCAGCGGAATTGGTGCCAAACCGGAAACACCGTGCATCCCTGGAAGGCCCTACCGTCACAATCGGAGGTCATCTAGGATTGACACGGGTTGTACCGTAGCCTTGCCAACATCGACGTGCGTCACGAAGATCGTCGTGACTGGGGGTACCGGCCCGATCGGCAGCAAAGGTCCAGGCGCAGCGCGCCCTGGCAAGTGAGGCTTCGACGAATGGATGACTGCGTCGGAGCGCTCGTCACTGAGCTCGAGAATGCAACATGGACAACGAGAAGCTGCAGCCTCCCCCACTTTCCCTCCTCGACAGGTATCGGGGCCGGGATTTTGAGCCACTGTACACAACGACCGTCACCGTTTCCGGCGGCGAGACCGGACACGGTCGGGCATCTGGCGTGGCCCGTTCCGATGACGGGAATCTTGTCGTGGATCTGCGGTTGCCCGAGGAGCTCGGAGGGCCCGGCAATGGGACCAATCCCGAGCAGTTGTTTGCCGCGGGCTTTGCCGCTTGCTTTCACGGCGCGCTGAACTTGCTTTGCAAGCGTGTCAACATGGAGAGCAACGATACCTCTGTGGAGGTGCAGGTGTCGTTCGGCCGTGACCCCATGGATGGAGGCTACGCATTGCTCATCGATGTCCGGGTCCGGGTGCCGGGCGTTGAACGCCACGTGGCGGAAGAGCTGGTTCGAAATGCCGAGCGCTTGTGCCCTTACGCAAAGATGGCCCGGCAAGGGACCGTCAATGTCGTGGCCGTTGTGGACTAAGAGGTGGCTTCAAACTGAAGCGAAATTGAAGCGAAGCGGTTCTGGTTCGGATATTCGGCATCGACATGCTCCGTGCTAGGAGCGGATGCCGAACAGGCCGTGCCAGAACGAATCGAAGGCGCCGGGGTGGCGCCTGGCTCGCGTCCCGTCGTCAGCGTTTGACGCCGCCGCGCCAGCGGACGCCTTGGCCTCAGCTGCATCCGCAGCCAGCTCACTGGCCCGCCGGGACTCCTGCAAGGCCCATACGCTGTCCGCGATGCGTCCCGCCAGTTCCGCCTCGCAATCCCGGCCGAGCAACACGCCGAAGAGGACGTCGCGATGGTGGCCCTCGCCGGCATATCGCATCGCGATCGCCACCATCTTCTCGTAGTGTTCCTGCTCGATGCGCTGGGCTTCGCGTTGCGCCTCGCGTTCCTGTTCTTCCTGCGCCGCGTGTTCAGCCTCCCAGCGTCGCATCTCCTGCTCGAATACCTCGTCGTAGACGCGGCGCTGTTCGGCATCGGAAAGGATGGAGTAGGCATCGCGGATTTCCTGGAACGCAGCATGCGCTTCCGCCTCGCGGCCAAGGTTGCGGTCGGGGTGCCACTTCATGGCCGCGCGGCGGTAGGCGCGCTTGATCTCGTCCAGAGTGGCGTCCGCGTGCACGCCGAGGGTCGTGTATAGGGTAATCATGAGCCGATGAGGCGACTGCGGGGGAGGGCGTTCATCCTAGCACGGGGTGACGTGGCGGCATGGCCGCCGCAGCGTCGAGGTGGTTCTGCACTGCAAAAAACGCACTGATGCGCACGTCGATGTTCGCGGCAAGTCCCTTCGCATTTGGCGCGTGCGCTTGACGCCATGCAGATCGACGAAGCCGCTTTTATCTGGCCGGCCGGCTGCCTGCGAGATAGCCGACCACGAGCCGGACCAGTGCATCTTCAAACGCCGGCTGGCTCAGCATGGCGACATCCTGCCGTAGCGCCGCACGCAGAACGCCCATCACGGCGCGCCCAAGCACGAAGGCCTGCATGGCGTCGAGCGGTTCGGCGTGCGCGTCCAGCGGCGCACGCCAGCCCAGGAGCAGGCCCTGCGTCATGGCGTCGATCTGGGCATCGATCGCGCCTGCCTGCCCGCTGCGCGCCATGATCTCAAGCATCTGCTCACGGGCCCGCATGCGGCCGCCGAAAGCGCCGAGGATGGCGCGCACGGCCATCCGGGCGCCCTGATGAGGTGCCGCATCCGTCGCCTGCGCAGCATCCGCGCGAGCCTGCATCTCGGTGCGCAGCCGCTCGAAGGTCTGTTTCATTTCGCGTTTTGCCAACGCCAGGAGCAAGGCTTCCTTGTTTGGAAAGTACTGATACAGCGTGCCGATGCTGATGCCGGCCAGCTCGGCGACGCGGTTCGTCGTGAAGCCCTGCAAACCGTCCTGCTCCAGGATGCGGATCGCCGCCTCGAACATGAGTCCAATCTTGTCCAGGGCGCGCTGCTGACTGGGCTGGCGCCGCGCAGGGCCTTGTTTGGCAACGTTTTTCTCTGGCATGAGGGTGGGCGGAGAAGGCGAGTACAAGAAACTGAGCTTTGTTCATATTATCGCCATACCGCTGCAATGCGCGACTCTTGTCGATCCGTCCCGAGACTTCATGGTCCCCTCGAAAATCTTGTTGTGGGCGCTGCCCGTCGTATTCCTGCTCTCGCTGGCCGAGGCGATCACGCTGACGCTCCGCGCGCGGTTCTCCGGCACCGAGCCGTTTGACTGGCGGGCCATGAGCGTCAGCCTGTTCGATCAACTCGTGCGGCATTTCATCCTGGCCGTCCCCATCTCGCTGGCCGCGCCGGTATTCGCCCTTGCCTGGCAACATCGCGTCGCGACGATCACGCTGGGGCCGTGGTGGACCTTTGCGGTGCTCTTCGTCGGGCAGGAGTTCTGCTATTACTGGTTCCACCGCGCCGCGCACCGTGTGCGCTGGTTCTGGGCCACGCATGCGGTCCACCATTCGCCGAATCAGCTGAATCTGTCGGCCGCGTATCGGCTGGGCTGGACCGGTCGGCTCACCGGCTCCACGGTGTTCTACACGCCGCTGGTCTGGCTGGGATTCGAGCCCCGGCTGGTGCTGACCATGCTGGCGCTGAATCTGCTGTACCAGTTCTGGATCCATGCCACCTGGATTCCGCGTCTGGGCTGGCTCGAGAAAATCCTCAACACGCCGTCCGCGCATCGCGTGCATCACGCGTCCAACCTGCGTTACCTGGATGCCAACTATGGTGGTGTGCTGATTCTGTTCGACCGGCTATTCGGAACGTACATCCCGGAAGACAAGAGCGAGCCGTGCATCTACGGCCTAGTCAAGCCGGTCACCAGCTATAACCCGCTGGTGGTGGAGCTGTCGCAATGGGTTGCGCTGGGCCGCGATTTGCTCGCGGCGCGATCGTTGCGGGAAGTCATCGGCCTGCTCTGCATGCCCCCGGGATGGCGCGCCAATGGCGAACACGAAACCACCGAAGCGTTGCGCGCCCGCGCCGGCCTCGCGGTCTCGACCCTGCCGGCGCCATCGCAGGCCGCGCTGGCGGAGGTGCAGCGGCTTCCGGGATAGTCTCCTCCGCGATTGCTCGACGGAGGTGGATAAGACAAAGGGCGACCCGCGGGTCGCCCTTTCTCGTTCCTGCTGTCGGCGGTCAGGCCGGCATCGGACGCGGCACGCCTTGCATGCGCGCCGGCTTGCGATAACGGTCGACCGAAAGGTCGTCGGCACGAATGGCCGGCCGCGTGCCGGAAACCAGGTCGGACAGCAGCTGGCCGGAGCCGCATGCCATCGTCCAGCCCAGCGTGCCGTGACCCGTGTTCAACCACAGGCCGCGAATGCCGGCAGGGCCGACCACTGGCGTGCCATCGGGCGTCATCGGGCGCAGGCCAGTCCAGAACGTGGCGCGGCTCACATCGCCCGCGCCTGGGAACAGGTCGGTCACCACATGTTCCAGGGTGCGGCGCTTGGCCGGATCCAGCGACCGGTCATAGCCGACGATCTGCGCCATGCCACCCACGCGGATGCGGTCGTCGAAGCGCGTAATGGCGACCTTGTACGTTTCGTCGAGCACCGTCGACACCGGGCTGCGCGACGCATCGGTCATCGGCACGGTGATGGAAAAACCCTTGAGCGGATACACCGGCAGGTTCGACAGGCCCGGCAGCACATGCTTCACGAACGGCGTGGACCAACTGCCCAGCGCCACCACGACGGCATCGGCGAACATCGGCTGGCCGGCCACCAGGGCGCCGGTCACGGCGTCGCCTTCGGTCAGCAGGCCGTCAATCGAACGGCCATAGAGGAACTGCACGCCGATGGATTCGGCCATGGCTGCCAGCCGCTGGGTAAACAGCTGGCAATCCCCGGTTTCATCATTCGGCAGGCGCAAACCACCGGCCAGCTTGTGGCCGACGGCGGCAAGCGCCGGTTCGCTCGCGGCGAGTTCCTCGCGCGAGAGCAACTCGTAGGGCACGCCTGCGTCCTTCAGCACGGCGATATCCTTGGCCGCGCCTTCCATCTGCTCGGCGGTGCGGAACACCTGGAGCGTGCCTTGCTGGCGGCCTTCGTAGGAAATACCGGTCTCGGCACGCAGCGCGCGAATGCAGTCGCGGCTGTATTCGGCCAGGCGAACCATGCGTTCCTTGTTGACCGCGTAGCGGTCGGCCGTGCAGTTCTGCAGCATTTGCCACATCCACTGCAGCTGGAACAGCGTGCCGTCAGGTTTGATGGAGAGAGGAGCGTGCTCCTGGAACATCCATTTGATGGCCTTGAGCGGGACCCCAGGGGCCGCCCACGGCGACGCGTAGCCCGGCGAGATCTGGCCGGCATTGGCAAAGCTGGTGCCGAGCGCGGGCGCTGCCTCGCGATCGACCACGATCACTTCGTGACCGGCTCGGGCCAGATACCAGGCACTGGTGACGCCGATGACGCCACTGCCAAGAACGAGAACGCGCATTTTCGGGGGCTCCCAACTGCAATGTCAGGGTAATAAAGGATTCGTATCTATACTATTGACTTCCAGGCAGTCATAGTTATCGAACTTATCTCGAAAACAGGAAAAAATCATGAGAACGAGTCGTCAGCCAGTACGGACCCTGGATCGACTGGATCGGAAAATCCTGACGGTGCTGCAGGCGGACGGACGGGTGTCGATGAAGGATCTGGCGGAGACCGTGGGACTGACCATCACGCCGTGCATCGAGCGCGTGAAGCGGCTGGAGCGCGACGGTGTCATCATGGGCTACTACGCACGACTGAATCCGGCGTTACTGGGCAGCGCGTTACTGGTGTTCGTCGAGATTTCGCTGGGCAACAAATCAGGCAACATGTTCGAGCAGTTCCGGCGCGAAGTACTGCGCATTCCGGAGGTGCTCGAGTGCCATCTGGTATCGGGTGATTTCGACTACCTGATCAAGGCGCGCATCCGCGAGATCGGCGAGTACCGCCGGCTGCTCGGCGATATCCTGCTGCAGCTGCCGGGCGCCGCGCAGTCGAAAAGCTATGTGGTGATGGAAGAGATCAAGGAGACACTGGCCATCTCGGTCGAAGAGAAAGAGCGGGGCCAGCAAGGCTTGGCATGAGCGAACAGCGGCGCGACCAGACACGCGAAGAGAGGGATCGGAGCGACCGCGACGACGACGGCCAGGGCCAGCGTCGACCAACGGCGGCCCGCAAGGGGCGAGGCGCGGTCAGCAACCTGCAGGGGCGCTTCGAACGCGATCAGCGCGAGGCGTTTGACGATGGCTGGGCGTCGGCCGACGAAGATGTCGTGCACACGGTTGAGGTTGCTGCGGGAGCGGATGCGATCGAGTCGCCGCCGGCCCGCCTGATCACGCAGGTGACCACGGAGCGAGCGCGCTCGATTCTTACGCGCAATGCATCGCCGGACATTCCGTTCGATGTTTCACTGAATCCCTACCGAGGGTGCGAGCACGTTATGTAGCCCCAAGAAGTGTTCACGGAAACAGTGAAATCCCTTGTGTGGCGGCCGCTCTCGGGGAAGTGCGCAACTTATTGCTCAAGTTGCCGCAATGTTCATGTCCTTGACTTTTGGTCTCTGCTGACTAGGCTCGTGCAGTACATGCTGCTCCAGAATGTTCAGCACTACGGAGGTCCCAAATGAGCAATGTGAACATTCCATCTGTGCTCAATGAGACTCACCGACGCATTCGATCGGACCACCCGTTGCGGCGGACTTAGGGCTCAAAGAAACCTAGCCTCACATGTACCGTGACGCAGTGGAATCACGTCTGCCATATTTTCGTCTCACGGAATTCTCAGGCTCCGACGGCGTGGCTTATGCGGTTCGAAAGACTTGGGAGCGTTCAATGAGCGAAGTCAGCGATTTTCTCGAAGGCGAGGTTGTCCTATTCACGCATGAAGGGGGCGAAGGGGAACTGAAACCCGGGCATCCATCCTTTTTCATCGAGACCGAGAATGCTGCCCATATTTTGGAAGAGATAACTCTCTTTTTGGCGAGGCACTTCGTTTATGCGGGTAGTACTCCCAGTCGTCATACATGGGCGGCGGCTGCTCAAGCCCTTAGGACATGGCTTCAATTTCTGCAGGCAATAGGAAGATTCTGGCGCGACGCGACTGCGCAAGACCGAATTGATTATCGTGAAGCCTATAAAATAGCATATTCACCCCGTACCGGTGAGCAATACGACGCAGGGACAATAAGCTCCCGGATGTCTATCATCCGGGAGCTTTACGTCTATGGACGTTCTTCCGGTTGGTATGATGGTGATATCGGCGAAAATGTAGAGCTAGTTCCTGAGCAGACGGGGAAAAGAGGTAAGGGCAGACTTACCGGACAAAAGGATCGGGACCTACCTAAAGCCAGAAAAAGTTCTGTCATCCACCCAATTTCCCCACTTCCATTGCAAGCGCTTCTTGCATTTGCAGGGCCTCGTGCGTCGCAGCCAGGAAACGATGCTCGGTCGCCTCGTGACAGGCTCACTATGGATTGCGGGTGGGCTGCGGGCCTAAGGGTAGGGGAAATTGCGAATCTCACTACCCTTCAGTTTCTCAGCCTATCCCCGGATCCCGAAGCGCTTTACGCCGACCTCCCGATAACAATCCTACGAAAGGGAGGTGTAAAGAAGATTGTCGCCATGCCCACGTGGTTAGTAATGGACATTCTGGCTTACATCGAAGGAGAGCGTGCGGCTTCTCTTCGAGCCGCAGAAGTGAGCGCGAGGAACGCCCCCATCACTCTCTTTTTGACGCACCCCGACAGCAATCGCGCCGGCCGCCGACTTTCAATTAGTCGCATGCAAGGCATGTTCGAGGAAGCTTGCCTGGCAACTGGTCTGGTGAAGCACTTCAAGTTCCGAGATGAAAATGGCGAAACTACTCAACGCATGCGAGCGCGACACTGCATTCACGACTTGCGGCACACCTATGCCGTTTATACCTACCATGCGGAAGTACTGAACGGCAATTCAGAGCCCTGGAAAAAGATCCAAGCTCAACTGGGCCACGAGAATTTGGAGACCACCATTCAGATTTACCTTGCCTATGTCGAGATCTTCAGCAAGAAGCCGGGCTTGATCAACGTTCGTAAAATGCTGGGCGTATGAAACAGGGCAGAAAGAATTCCGCGTCGGCAGTTGTTGCTCAAGCCAAGGCGCACGCCGAAAAGCAAGGGGAAGAAGGCGATGGGACTGGCGCGCTTCCGCTCGTTCGCGTCGAGCGGGCTGGGGATGCGACAGGAAAGGCACTCCTTCTAATAGTGATTCCCTCGGCCAAGAGGCCTGTCCCTCACAAATATGATGTGAGCTTCCTTCGTTCCTATCCATTGCTCTGTTCATTCTTCTTGGCAGGATTGATAGGGTATTTGCCCGCGCGTTCCCATAGGACGCGAATGCATGGAGTCGACGACCTAAAAGATGGGTTTTTCAAATTTCTTCACGAGTATTGCCCGACCGCAAGCCTGCGACCGGAAGATATAACCGATGAATTGTTGGTTGAATTTCGAACGTGGCTTACAAAGCAAAAAAGGGCAATAGATGGCAAGCCCTATCATCCCAAATATGTCGGAAGAAAACTAGGTGCCCTTCGGTCAATATTGGCAAGTCTTAGCACCGGCAAATGGGTTGCAATAGCCTGTTCAGTGGCGCAGAGGGTACCTTTCGGTCCGCAAGAAATAACCAAACACAACACGCCAATCGAGGTGTTAAGCGTCGACACCTTGGTCAACATCATACGTTCTTGCGAGAATGAGGTGTTGGCGTTCAAGGCTCGATGGGAGCAGGGCGAAATTCTTCTTCGGGAAGGGCGAGTAAAGATCTGTGCTGAAGATGTAGATCTCAAAGATCTGTCAGTATGTTTGGCGCTATTGGCAGATAAGTATCCTGGCGTTGTACCTAACGTTGGTGATTTTAAGAAGGAATTTCCAGAGCTTGGGCTGAGGGCGAAAAAGCATGGTATCGGAAAGTTGACATGCTATCTATATCCGTCTGCGCGGGACCTTATTCCGTTTGTCATTCTCCTGGCCGTTGTCACAGTATTTAATGCTGATACGGTGCGCAGCCTGAGATGGGATCACATAGATCGGGATGTGGACAATGCTGGCTCGCTCGCTATTTTAATTGTGGGCGAGAAGGCGCGTGCCAATGCCGATCCGGTACGCGTTCTAGACCCAAATCCAGGTGGCGATGGCCAGCTTGGTTTGGGCGAGCTTTTGGAAATCTTGGAGAAGGTTACTGCACGTATCCGTCGCTTTGCGAATGAGGAGGATGCAGAGGATCTTTTTCTTTATGTCCCAGAAACAAAAACTAAAAGGGTGGCCACTTTGATGGACAAAAATATAGGGCAGAGTGGAGTTAGTTGGACGAATGGTCTAAAGAATTTTATAAAGGATAGCAACCTGCCACATTTCGCGCTCGATCAAATCCGCCCCACGATAATAGATCTTGTGCAAATTTTTGGCGGAGGGCTTGAGGAGGCAAAGGCCATCGGTGATCACTCCAAAATCTACACAACGTGGATAAGTTATACGAGTGATGGCACAAAGAAGAAAAATAGGGAAAGCATAGGGATCGTAACCCTCCTCCGGGAGAGATGGTTTACCACAGCCGGGAGGATTGATCCACGCAAACTCTTGCCGTGGCAGGATAAGGGGGCGGCGACTCCTGGCTTTCTCTGCGCTGACCCATTTGATTCACCTCTCTCGAATCAGCGCGGAAACATTTTATGCAATGCTTATGGTGAATGCCCCGGGTGTCCTAACGCTGGAGCTTTACCTCTTGAATCTCTGTGTGTTGCGCATTATTTCGCGTTGCAAAAATCTATTTTTGAGAGCCGGTATCAAATGAGTCCAGAAACGTGGGTTCAGCGATGGGAACCGCAACTGATCGCACTGAATAATCTCTTGGGCGCCGTTCCGAGTGAGGTGGTTGAAGACTCGAAGAGTTTCAGTGTAACTCTGCCGATGGTGGGCTGATGTCATGAATGTAAAATACAAGCCGGAAAAAGTTGCGCCAAACGAAAGGTCTCAGAGCATTTATGATTTGAGCGATGATGAGTTAGGGGATTTCTGGGTAAGCGACTGTAGTCAGGTAAAAGACCTTGAATGGTTCTTCCCGAACCAGACGCCCGGAGCAAAGAAATCGAGCAGCACGCTGAATTGGGGGATGAAACTCTATGATGGGAGTCGCTTAAGCGATCCAGAGCATGCACAAAAGTTGTGCTGGGCCAAAATCGCGATGCTGACTCTATTGAAGGACCCTGAATACGGAGCCCCTCCCGCACCTGGAAGCATGCTTGCTTACCAGCAGGCATTCAAATGGTTGTTGTCCTGGATGTCTGAAATGGCCTATTTTCTGCCATCAGAACTCACTCCGTCTGTGGTGGAGCACTACATCGAGGATTTACCTCGATTTATCTTGGACTGCAACGAAGAGGAAGTGCTGACGATCTCTACGACCAGTCGTGCGCTAGACGCGCTGGCTGTGCTTTGGCAACAGCGTAAGCAACTCAAAAGATTCGGGATTGAGTCACTTCAAAGTGACCCGTTTTTTCAAAAAGGCGTAGCAACAGTCGCAGAGGATATATCGGGGCAAGGGGTGGGGTGGATTCCCCCACTTCCTGATGAAGTTGCTATCCCCATTTTCAACAAGGCTTTTTGGTTTGTGAGAGTGCCGGCCGAGGATATTTTGAAACTGGTTGAAGCTCACGAGGTAAGGACGGGGGAAAGTGCAGACGTTAGGTCAAAACGCATACGTCGGAGAATACTGAGTTTCAATTTTGCTCACGATGAAAGTAATGGTGGTCGGTGGCATAAAAGCATCGCAGATATTATTCCAAAGAGAGCTTCATACGATTTCACACCGACCCTCACTGTGAAACATCTAGTCCGGAATTTGGTTGGTGCCTGCGCAATCCTCCTGGGAGGGCTGTCGGGGATGCGAATTTCCGAGATGTGCGGTTTGGAGGTGGGTATCGACCCCAAGACTAAATTGCCTACTAATGTTCGTATAGAAACAGGTGCCTCTGGTTTGTACGAGTGGTTTGTGCTCAAATCGGTTGAGGCAAAGGGAAACAAGGGGATTTTGGTTGAGGTTGAGTGGGTGCTCGGGATGCGTCTGGCCGGTAGTAATGAGATACCGCCCGCAGTTCATGTATTGCAGTTGCTAAATCGACTTTTTTCGATTTGGCGGGAAACGGCAGGCTGCACCAAGCTGCTACTACAGTGCTGCCAAAAAAATTCGCTTGCTGTGCCGGGAAATGCGCTTGCAGGGATTCCTGCTGATGAGCTTAGGATGACGATGAAGGATTTCGTCGCTAACTGGGTGGATCTATCTAATCTCCCGGATGAGAGTAGGCATAAAACTTCGGATAACGACCTGATTCCTTGGCGGGAGACAAAAGGAAGAATATTGAGCACTTATATGCTCAGAAAAACATGGGCGAGTTTCACCCTGGCAGTTAACCCTCGTTTGCTTAGAGCGATACAGATGCAGTTTCACCATCTTCGCTCGGCTGTTACTGAAGTTAGCTATATCGGGAGCAATCCCCTGTTGGTCGAGTCTCTTGATTCGGTCGCGCGGCAGAAGCGAAATATGTGGATATATGAGATGGCGACCGGCCAGTTGGCGGCAAGCGGGAGGATGGGCAAGCAACTGTACGAGGCCTCAAAACATCTTCACGCGCATTGGACGAACTTGCCCACGGCGGAGCGGTGGAAGAGAATTGCCCGGTGGGCAGACGGAAACGAGATTAACTTTTTCTTCGCAGATCACAGTACATGCAATCCCATGCTGCGCAGTGAAATGCGGTGTCAGGATGTTGCTAAGACGCCTATTTGGCTGCGTGTTCGGCCGAATTTTCGGACGCGTGAGCCGGGCTTGTGTGCTGGCTGTGCGTGCGCAATAGTAGATCAGAGTCACGAGCCGTTTTGGGCCAACCGCTATGTGCAACACAAAGTGGCGATCTGGCGTGCTGAGCAACTCGGCACGACCGGCCAGTTCAAAGTGATACAGGCCCGTGCGGAGCAGGCGAAACGATTCCTGGCGTCTTTTGGAACAGATTTGGCTCCCCTGGATATTCTCGTCAGACAGCAAGTGGAGGGTGCCTCATGATCAAGCTTCGACGTGAGCGGCAAGCAGGACTCGACCCGATAGAGCAGGCATTTCGGGATGCGCTTCAGCGACTGATTGAGGGAGAGCCCAAGAACAAGAGGCTCAAAGAGTTGGCTTCGAAAGGAATTCTACGAATTAACTCTGCTAGCGTGGCGCTTGAGGCAGGTTACTCGCGTACGCTGATAGGAATGGACGGATGCCGATACCCAATCGTTCGTCAATTAACCATGCAGCGGAGGGCGCCTCATGACCAAGCTGCGACGTGAGCCGCCTGCAGACATGGACCCAATTGAGCAGGCATTCCGGGATGCGCTCCAGCGGCTGATTGATGGAAAGCCTAAGAATGAGAAGCTCAAGGAGTTGGCTTCGAAAGGAACGCTACGAATCAACCCTACCAATGTGGCGATTGAGGCAGGTCACTCGCGTACGCTGATAGGAATGGACGAATGTCGATACCCCATCGTTCGCCAGTTAATCAAGCAAGCCAAACAGGGCAAAAGCTCTCTCCCAACAACACACACCGAGCTTATACAGCGGCTGCGTGCCGACAAGGCTGAGCTTATTGTTCGGGTCAACCAGTACAAGGCTGAAGCGACCGCACACTACCTCGCGCGCGTAAAAGCCGAGAAGAGGGCGGACGTCGCAGAAGGTCGAGCGGCGCGTCTTCGCAGAACGCTGTCTGCGAAGGGCAACGTTACCCATATCGTTCCTAAGGACGCCTCCCGGCCTTCTGCGCCATCTGACGAACAATGGAGGGATTAGCCTCTCCTAGGTGCTTCACGTCGGCCGCATAGCCGTAGAGGCGGTGGAGCCCCAGCGCGATCGCTGCCGACCGAGAATACCCACCTTCACAGTGCACCACCACGGTCGCCACCTCTCCTGGCAGCTCCACGACGAACCTTAGAATCGCCACTGCGTGCTCCGGCCGGAACGAATCTGCGAGCTTCTCCTTCGCTCGAGCCGATAGCTCCGGGTTCATGAAATCCACATCGGCGAAGCTCAGCCGCAAAACCTGGTTGAATCCATCCAGGCTGGCCAACTGCCTCCCCGGCGCTGTCACGGAAATGACGGCCACCGACTCCAATCGCGGCAACTTCTCTGCGACATCCCGCGACACTGCCAGCACCTGGCGTTTTCCGTCCCTCGGCGGCTTATAGAGCTTGTCGATAGCATCCTTCAACTGAAGCGGCACTTCTATCCCTCCCTGGTTGCCCGCTCAGCCCTGCAGCAACGCTGCCAGTCTCCCGATGAGCCAATCCAGCTCATCCTCGGAGCACCAGCCTTTCTGCGACACTGATATCCGCAGCCTTCGAAGCGTCTTCTCCCGCGCCTGTCCTGGATGCCCCGTCTCGTCCTTCTGCGCAACTTGCAATAGCTGCTGCGCCAGGTCTTCGCAGATATCCCAACGCTCATAACGCTCTTCCTCGGTCTGACCGACGACGTATCGCCCGTCAATCCCTCGAACGCCGATTTTTGGCTGCACGCCAGTAACTACCGCGGGAATCGTGATGCGCGGGAAGTTCTCAGGCACGTCATTGAGGTTCATGTTTGATTTCCGGCTTCTTCGCCCGAGGCTTGCTCGCGCGCTGGCGAGGCTCAGCACCCCTGGTCATCATCAATGGATTGATGGTCGCAACTGGCCCAATCGTGGCGAACCACTCCTGCCTGCCCAACGCTCGAACGACGCAGACGAGCGTGTGTAACGACGAGCCGTTACCCAGCTCGAGGTTCCGCAACGCCCGCGTGCTGACGCCGGCGCGCTCAGCCAGGACGGCCTGTTCCAGATTGCAATTGATGCGTAGGCGCTTGAGACTGCTGCCAATCTCGTGTTCGAGCTCCTCAGGGGTGTACGACCGAGTCGGGTCTACTCGCGCCATGTCACTACCTTCTGGCGCAAAAATGTCTCTGCAACTACGGGCACATTTGTTCCGCTAGCAGCCGTTTCGACCTCACTACAGGCAACTTCTTGCCGGTTGAAGCAGAGGGAAAGGGTGGCTCGGTTCGGCATGTTGGTCGAGGCTACTCAGGCTTATGTGTGGCGTGGTACTTCGCCATCGTCCTGAGCGCGGCCACGAAGTATGTCTTCCCCGTTGCTGTGACGTCGTCGATGGTGCAGGTCACTTCTTCTTTGGTGGCGGTGAAACTCGCGCCGTGCGTCTGTGCGTATTCGAGGACGGCCAAGCGGCTCGTCGAGTCGCAAGGCGTCAGCTGTACATGGGCGTTATTCATCGAATAGACCCGAAGGCTACCTCTGCTGGCGTCGTACGCGGCAAAAGCCTTTGTGGGGTCGCCAATGATTTCGAGCTCATCCGTTATGCATAGCTGGTACATCAGCTCGAGCTCGTTCATCTGGTCGATGGCTTTGCCAAAGCTGTGCTTGGTAGTGGTCGTCGCCCCCTCGGGCCACTCATCGAGCAATGCGGCCAAGCCCTTGCGTATGTGTTCCATTTCAAAATCTCGTAGTCCGGAGGACCAATGTTGAGCCACGACCTCCCCTGGTCGGCGCGTTCCATGCGGGAGTGGCAGCTTCAGTAGTTTGCGAATACTCCATTTTGGGGTATTCCAAATCGGAGTGCAAGCTGGCCCGTTCGATTGCACTCGGACTAGTGATGAAGAAGACTATTCATGCGGAGGAGAACCGCCTGATGCTGGAGTTGCTTCGTGTCAAGCGGGAGGAGGCTAAGCTAACTCAGGTTGAGATTGCAAAGTCCTTAGGAGTGAGACAGGCGTTCGTCAGCAAGTGCGAGCTGGGGCAGCGCCGGATGGATGTGATCGAACTCCGGGAATGGTGCATAGCTTTGGGAACATCGGTAAGCGCGTTCATGGACGAGCTCGAATCTACGTTGCTCGCTTTCGAGGACACCGTTGCTGCGCTTGCTTCACAGAAGAAGCCGAAGCGGAAAGCGAAGCTGCCGACAACCGGTGGGCACTGAATTCCGAGCACGACTCGCACCAGTACGTTTTTACGATATACGTTTCGACAAGGCGCTCCGATCAAGCCGCGTGCGTGTCCACGCCGGAGGTCGGAAATTTTCGTTCATCAGGTGAGCGAGAGAATGGCACGGCTTTACGCCTATTCTTCGGGAGCGTTTCAGGCGCTTTCGGTCCGCAGATGCGCATTTTCGGCAGCCTCGCGTCGTTCATGAAGCTTTCGCGCACCTACACTCCTATGTAGGCCACGCGCCTGCGCGAACTGCGCGCCCGCAGCTTCGCAATCTCCGACCTGGTAGCAGCTTCAGCGCGTCCCGGTCGCCTCTGCGAAACACGTGAAACGACTCAATGACTTAGGCGGCAACGTGCATGCCGTCGGTACCATGGACTTCTTCGCTCGATACTGGCGCAAGCCGGAGATGCCGGCGGAAGGTCTTCCTAGCTACGCAATGGCATTGACGTGCCCAGTGACAGCTTCAGCCCTGGCCAGCCTGCCCGAGAGCCTCTCGCCGGCGACAATCTCCTTCGAGAGCGTGGAGCTCGGCGGGCATCCGATCATTGCGATTAAATTGGTCCTCGCTGGCTTGGAGATTGTCTGGCTCGCCGACGCGGAGGACGCAGACAACTGGATGGGCATCGAGTTCTGGAGAAAGTGGCAGGTCGTGCCCATCGTGCTTGGCGTGGAAGAGCAGGGCGAGAAGAGTTATCGATTCTTCCTTCCGGCGATGAGCTCGGACGTGCGCCCATCCGGTGATTTACTGGGCTGGGCCGACGGTTGGGGTGACATGGAGCCATGGACGAGCATGGCTGCGTACTGCAAGGCCCATGGCGCAGCGTTTCCGGTTGTGTCTACACGGGTTCCGGCGCTTCCGCGTCCCGCCGGCTTCGGAGCTCTTAAGTATCTGGGCATGGATTAGGTGTGCGGGTCTCAATTGAGTCGGGCGGGGATTGCGGTCCTGCTACATGTCCAGGTAGGTATCACGACTGGTCTCGCCCGAAGGGCCCGCCAGCATTCTCTTGGTAAGAGCGCGCCCTCCATTGCGTGCCAGTCTAGTTGCGGTATCACGCGGTATCACTAGTTTTGAAACTTCTCAAAACGGATGACACCTCGTGATACCTCGGGCGTGGTTTTTCTTATTTACGCCGCGGGAGTGCGCTGAGGATACCTGCTGTCCCTATACTCAGGATGCAACAGACATCGACCACCTACCTCGACGCTCACGACCTTGCAGCTGTTCTCAAGGTCACTCCCGCCACAATCCTCCGCCGCTCCAAACGACGGCCTCATACGTTGCCTGCGCCCGCTTACCTCGGGCCGCGCTTTCCACTTCGCTGGCGTCGGACAGACGTAGACGTTTGGCTTGATGTTCGCCGTGCGAGTGCTTAAACAGTCATAAAACGTGAGTATCCGCTCAAGTATCCGCTCATTTCGGCTGGAATCCGCTCATTTTGAGCGGATTCGGGGTCTGTACATGAGCGAATTGGACCCGGACGTCGGCCCTGGCAGCCCATCTTTCGGCTCGCCGCAGCGGCGCGATTACAGGTTTATCGCCCGATGCAATGAGTGTTGCCGTCGGCTCCAACATCACTGCCGCCATCATCCTCCGCCGTGTCCGAGGTCACCCCCATACTTTGCCGCCGCCGCGCATCTCGGCCCTCCCTTTTCGCTTCGTGGGAGACGGGCGGACATCGACTCTTGGCTGACTGAGCGAGGTGCTTCCTGATAAGCAGAGCAGCGCAGAAGGGGCGCGACCCGCAGAAACTTCGCAAATTAGAGGAATTCTTCAAATTTGAAATTCTCTGCCTAATCCAAACCAGTTTTTTCAGCGAGCTTCGAGGCGCCTCACGAACGGCTCGTTTGGGCTCTTTTCCCCGCGAATTTCACGCCGTAACATGCGGCCATTCGCAGCTGGAAACCCTCCGCATCCGGATGATTCCGGGTCATGTCAGATGCAGGAGTTTTGGCGCTATACGGGATTGCAGATCGCAGAAGCCCACGACGGTGCATGGCGCCACGTGGACCTCATCTGCCGCGTTCGACTAGAGCGCGCAATCCTTGGTCATAACTTCAGCAGGACATTGGAAATGGATATTAACTACTTCGTGGGCCCGAATCGGATGCCCATCGCTTTACTGCGCGCACTGGACGAAGTGGGCGCCCCGTTCAGGCAAGCGCGAGGTTTGCCGGGCGACATGCCCGCACTTACGTGCGCGATCCCGAAGGAAAAACGACACCTCTTGGGCTCGACGTATGAAAAGTCAACCCTCGGGTTCGGGTTCATCGACCTTGATGAGCGGCGCAAGCTGCAGACGCTTCGCTTCCAGATGGGAGATTTGCAGTTCTACTTCGTGGCAGACATGCTCGACGCAACGATGTGGGAGGCAATCGACGTGTGGCGAACGGTGGGACGTCTTCCGTTCCTGTTCTACGTCGAAGAAGGGGACTCGTGGGACGCGTCGTTCGTTGTTGTCGATGCGATTACAGGTCCGCTGCGGAATGAAGCATTTAGGGGCACCCCGGACGCGGTACCGAGCGCTAGTACCCTATACGAGTTGTTTGATTTGGTTTCAAGCGGACAACTGCAAGAGGCCGCGACCTCCGACATCCCCGGGGTGCCACTTCGTCATGTTTTTGTGAACGCGATGTCAACCTATTCGATGGTCCAGGCCCTCATGCCGGACAGGACAGCTAAGCTGGAGGCAAGAAGGTACGTTTAAGAACTCTCAAGTGCGCGACCCATGTGGTTGCGCATTTTTTGCGCGGTGCACTACTACACAAAAAGTCTCACCTCAAGCCTGAACCGTCAGCGAGCAAAGGCACTGAGGCGGCCCATTGCGGCGGGCGCACCTTCCGCCTCTTCCGATGTCTTGGGATTCGGCAGCAACCGTTGGGCTATCGCCGGCCGGCCATGAAGGCAAGCCAGTCCGACGCGTACGCGCATTGCATTGGCTCGGGGTCTTCTTCGATAACTGGACAACCCGAAAACTCAATGCGCTTGCGAAAGAACGTGGCCGCCGGCTCAGGGATCTCAGAAAGCCGAACGTAGCTGGTGTTTCCAGATTGGTGAATGGGGACACCCACAGCCTCAGGTCGCGGTGGCAACTCTTCGGTCCCAGTTAGTCCTACTGCCAGCGCACGAGCTACTAAATCAAAAACAGATGATGCGTAGCGGGGGTAGGCGCGCAAAGTTTGCTTCACCCTATCGCCAAAGGGAAGCTCGTTCAGTTGCACGGAGTAGTCGGACATTGCGCTGTGCTCAAGCCTGCCGATGTATGCCGTTGCAATCTGCCTTCCTGAGTCGTCGCGCCCCGGTCGAACTACTTCTACAGTGACTTTAAGCATGATGATGAACGTCGTTACAGCGACTCTCTTGCGAGACAGTGGAAGCGCAGTGTATTGCGATTACAGCGGGGGTAGGGAAGTCTTCGCGTAACCGGCACGATCTTGCCGGTTAGTCCGGGCCAGCTTGAAGATGATTTCCAATCATGGCTTGGCCTTGATAATCTCCATCGCAACGCGAGGAGAAAGACCATGTTTGGCGGGAAGTATCGGCACATCCATTCGAACGACTGCATGCTGAAGCCAAGGCGGCTGTCATGATGGCAGAGATGTCCGTCACGCAGCTGCACATGCTCTACTTGGGTTTCGATGGATCGCGCCATCCCGAGGGGGTCTACCGGACCCCCAACGGCATTGAGCTGTTGCGCCATCCCCGGTACAGTTTGTTCGAACACGTGCCACTGCTAGAAGAAGTTCTAGCTCCGTACCCTGATGTCCCGGATTGTCCTATCGACGTCGTGGCAACCGCTTGAAGGTGGTTATGAGTATGAAAAATCGCGGCCCTCTAAAAGCCCCAACGCGCGGTGCATGGGTGGCACCTTCGACCGGCACGTAACGCGGAAGGCATGGTTCGAAAGCATGTCACGGCCGGACCAAGTCCTTCTCGATGTCTGCCAGTGGATTGCTGTCGATGATTCGCCGGACAAGTGGCCGTCCTGGACGCTTTCTCACACAGTGCGTACCGACGCCGTGCTTGGCATTGCAGCGCCATCAGCTTAGCGAGTTTTCGCTTTGCGTCAGATGAGACTCGATACTGAGCAATACTCGACCGTGTCAACAGAGTGAAGAAGATGGGCATCAGGACAGCCGTGATGTATCCGATCATCCTGTCATGCCCACTTTCCATCACCGCGGACAGGGCTGGATAGAGACTGCCTGCCAGGAGAACAATCAAGATCCAGCGTCTAGATTTCGTTGTGAAGCGTGATAGTGCTTGCATTGGATTGGTTGAGGCCGTGAGCGAAGGGGCTAGCGTCTCTTCGTCGATGTGGGCTGCGTCTCCTTCGCGGATGAAGGCGTGCTGGCCGACTGGATGGCGCGTGCCTGCTGGTCGAGAAATCTTTGCTGCATGGCGAGTTGCTCGCGAAGGATGGACTCGACCCGCTGCTGTTGCGCCCCGTTATCTCGATCCATCTCTATTGCCACCCAGAGCTGAATACCGGTGGCGAAGACCGTCACCACCACGGATGCAACGACAGCCCATTTGGTCCACCAAAGGCTCCTCGCCGCTTGGGCGACCGTCTCCTTTGCCCCCTTCTGGTCGTCCTCCACCTTCTTGAACCAGGCCGGCAGTACCTCCTTGACCATCGTCTCATTCAGCCCCGCGACTACGTCGACCAGCGCATTCATCTTTTGCAGCGTCTCGCGGCTGTTTGCAGCGTTCTCAAGCGTCGCTCGCCCGAGCGGCATTTCCTCGGGTCTTGAGATACGAGGAACTATGAGATCGGCAGTCCTCGGTCTGACAGGATCGCTCGGGATACCACGGCCTAGGTCAACCTCCGTCGGCAGCTTAAGTCCGCTCCATGCTTTGGCGGCGCCGCCAAGGTCGGGAAGTTTGTCGAGTTGCTCGCGAAAGCCGCTCGCCGCTGATCGGATGTTTGCAAGCCCGTCAAGGCTACCTTGTAGCTTCTTGAGCGTATCTCCTGCAAGGAAGCTGTAGCCCGCCCCGATTTGCATCTTGTCGAATATGGCCCGGAGGCGCTCAGTCTCCTCACCTTTCTGTTTAATAAGCAACTCGCCGAACGCCGTCATGTCGGCGTCCGGTGGCAGATCGTCCCAGTCATTACGCTTGGTCAGAACCGTTGCCAGCATCGACAAGTCTTCCGGAAGCAGCGCCACCATGTCGCGATCGTCCAGTGGACTGGCGTCTTCCCTATCGGGATTGCGGTTTGTAAGCAGTCGGATCGCTGTGCTGCCTACTAGCGGAGCTTCCTTGTCATCGAGCGACGACCATTCTCTCCAGGTTGGAGCTCTGACATACAGTGTCCCAATGGATGTTTCCACGGCGGACTTCTTTGGGATGAGGTCATCAAGCTTAAGCTGTTGCTTGCCTGGCCGATTCGGTTCGTCAGGCGGAATAGGGGGAGTTTCTGCTGTCATGACGGAACGTTTATGAACACAAGAACCTGGAGCCTGAGTGCTCGATAGCCGGGACTCAACGCATGCTGGGTACTGGGTGAGGCGGAATGCGATGGCAAATCGAAGCTAGATGATCTTCATCATCGCCTCGAAATGATCCTTGTCGTTGGTCTGGATGAGGCCAAGCAAGTCCGTGAGCACGGCGGGAGCCTCGGACAGCACCGACAGGTCGTGGTCAGCTTCGACCTGTTCCATATGCGAGTGGGTGTGTAAGAACCGCACGACTCTCGCCTTCGCTGCGGCGTCGCCCTGCAATGCATCAATCTGCTGCCCGAGATTCCCAGCGCGACCAGGGACTCGGAACGACAAGAACGATTCAAGCAAACGCCGAGCAATATTGGGTAGACCGTACACTTCAGCGAGACTCTTTGGTGCAGCCGCTTTGGAGCCGTCACTCACGCACCGGAAAAGGTAGTGATACTCCGACTCGTATTCATGCAAGAGCGGATCCAGCGTACGGAGGGTGGCACCCCGTTGTCCGTCTTCTATCGTCGGTGCGAGCATATAGAAGTGTGTGTCCTTGGACTTCGCGGGCTCGTACGGTTTGTTGTTGATCTTCCCTGCATAGTTGAACCAATTCTTAACTTGCCGGAAGAAGCTAAAGTTGTGGGTAAGGATGAAGATCTGCTTTGCGTCCTTCGTACGCGTCTTCATGTAGCCGAAGGCGCAGTACAGCGAATTCGCGTCTAGGCTCGATACCGGGTCGTCGATGACCACGATGCCGTTCTTGATGTCGAACGTCGCATCACTCAGCGTCTTCAAGAAATACATGAAGGCTATCGCCGTCCGCTCCCCGTCACTCAAATGCATGGCCGGCAGAGCGCCCCGCATGATGGTGTAACCCGTATCCCTCACCTCAAAGCGAAGCTCGTCTCTTCCTAGATAGGCAGCCATCTCACGGTTGAGCTCTTCGGCGGGCTTGAGATGCTGTCGAATCTCGCGCTGGAGATTCCGCACCTGGCCAGCAATTGGTTCGAGCCTGACGCTCTCTACGTCCAGCAAAACTCTTAGGTCGGAGATAGACGTAGTCCGAGAACCCCATTCTTCCAGCGTCTTGACGCCTTCATCGATTTCCAGGGCTGCTCGGGCGGCTGCGGCGGCTACGTCAAAATTGTCGGTGTGAGTGTTGTGTTTCTGGACCACATTCAGTAGTCGCTGCACTGCCGAGAAACCCGACAACGCCCCGATTGCTGTTACGCCATTGAATATCAGTTCAATGAACTTCGCGAGCCCGGAATCTGTGGGGAAGTCGAATCTCGGAAGATAGTCCGTGAGATTGAGCGAGCGGAAGGGCTGTTTGAGTTTTTCCTCAAGGGCACTTTGAACTCCCTTGAGATACATCTCAACACTCAAAGACTGGGTCTTCAGTTGCCCAATGGCGGCATCGAACTCCGAATGGAGATGAGGATAGAGTGCTGACCGCTCTGGGATGGTCTTTGCCAAAGCCTCGCTGCGAATCGAACCAACCGTTTCGATGAGGATTTGAAGGCGCTCCTGATGTGCCTTGAAATTGTCGTTGAAGTGTGCGGCGAGAGTCTTTAGTCGAAGAAGCGGCAGCGGCTGATCACAGAATTTGCAGTGCGTCGCGTCTTCGCTATGCAAGTGAACACCTTCTTCGACCCAGTCTGCAAGCTCTGGAGCTCGAACGAGTTCCTCGATGGTACTTGAGACAACTGTGACCCGAAGTTCTTCAATAACTGCTTGCGTGAGTTCGGGGAGTTGGATATTTCCAGATGTAGGTTGGGGCAGCTTGGGCATCTGCGTGCCCTTAATAGCATCCTCTAGCCGTTTGCGTTCCGCATCGTCCAACTGCGCGGTCGCGGACTTTTTGCCAGCTACGCGACGCATCAATTCCTTGAACTTCGGCGCTTCGTAGTTGTTGTAACGCGCATCACCGAGAAGGAGGTTCCGAATGCTACGGGCTTGGTTGGTGCAGAAGCTATTGAAGTCAGCTGTAGTCGTCTCTAGCTGCTTGGAAATCGAAGTGACCCGTTTCCGGAGGTCGTCTTGAAGCTGTAGCAGATCAGTGACCTGCTTCTGTTTGTTTGTGCTGTCCTCTCCCAAATAGAAAACAGGAGGTAGTTCATGCCCAGGCACTTCGAAGACGTTTCGATCGACGAAATCTCGGTTGAAGACCCTGATGGGAGGTGACGTGGCCACTCCGAAGTCTGCCCCCTTTAGCGCACCGCTTTCCAACAGCAGCTCCACGTAGGCCGCATCGGGTGTCTCGCCCCGCTGGAGAAATCGAAATAGGGTGGATAGAGAGGTCTTACCTGCGCCGTTCCAGCCATAGATGAGGTTGTAGCGACCAAAGTCTGGAAGCTCGTTCCACTTGAAGTTCCTGAAGATTCGGTAACCTTGAAGTTTCGTAATCTGCTTGATTGCCATGCCTCTCGCCTTTCTCTGGACGATTCGCGCCGAATGGGTACCCGTTTGAACGAAATACATTCTACGCCGAATGTATCAATTTCAACGTCAAGAGAATTTTAGGTAATTTTTCTCCGCTGTTGAAATGCAGCCTGAGACAGTTAAGCTATTGCGCCACCTTAAGTTGGCAAATCAACAAGGAGAACGAACGCAATGGCTACTTACAAGCAACTGTTGGCCCAAAAGGAAGCACTGGAAGCGCAAATCGCAGAGGTGCGCTCGACCGAAGTCGCCGGCGTCATTGAGCAGATTCGCACGTTGATGGAACAGTACGGGCTGTCCGTCGAAGATGTCCAAGGCAAGCGTCGCCGCGGTCGCCCAGCAGGAAGTGGGGCAGTGAAGGCCGCCAAAGAGCCGTTGCCCCCGAAGTATCGTGACCCGAAGACTGGCGCGACTTGGTCGGGCCGCGGCCGTGCGCCTGCTTGGCTGGGAAAGAACCCCAATCGGTTCCTTATTGCCGAGGAGTAACCTCAGGTGGCCCCTACCTCAGCGAGGCTAGGGGCATCACTTTGCAAGTGTATGGTACGTTCTCAGTTGAGCGTCGGGTCGAATGACTCAAGGAAGTCGTCCGCATTCTGACGAACTCCAATCAGGTTGAACCGTGCGAGTGTTATGTCGTCTACCTCGACTTGGGCCGGTGATACATAAACGCTCCGATCGCCATTCCGATTGCGGTCTTCCATAAGTTCCGCCATGTTGCCATCTCGCAAAGAGTGCCCGACCACCGCCACCCGGCTTGTGGACAATAGTGCGCGTAGGCTCTGAAATACCGGGCGATTTTCGATGGCTCGAAGATCGGCTGTCGTAAGACACAGTGACTTCAGATCAGTAATGCTCCCGTTCATCTTATAGATGCGAAGGCGACCATCATTTGTCGCAGGGGCCTCAGAGTCAGGGGTGATGACTTCATAGGGAACGTTCTTCTCGATGCAAGCCAACTCGAAGAGTGTGTCGAAATTCGTCGTCACGATGGCCTTAAACTTCAGCACAGCCTGCTGGTGAGCTACGGTTGGGCGTACGTGCTGTGGCGGATTCATCGTCTGTTCGACTACATCTAGAAGCTTCGCTCTTCCAAGGCGCGCCTCCAAAAGACTAGCTACCTCGCTAAAGTTGTATCGATAGAGGTCTGACGTATCTTCCATTGATGGCCACAAGAATCGTGCCAACGCCGTGGTCAGTACGTAGGCGGTCGGGTAGCCGGCAATTATGGAAAGTCCTGCTCCTGCAACAAGAACCCATTCGGAGTCTTGAGTGTTGGTACGAGCGCCCTCTTGAGAGGGTCTCGGAATGGCAGGTACGGGGGTGATTTTTGAATCCCGTGATCGAACGTGTTCCTTGAGGAAAGAATTCGTCCATAGACTCACAAAAGCGCTGGACGCTTTCTCTGCCAGATCGTCAGCCCATTCGAACTCGGTGCGAAATAGCCCATTATGCCAATCAGAAACTTCCTTTCTAAAGTTATCCCGCTGCTCGTCCGGTTTAGTGCCATATGAAAGCTTCTTCATGAAGGCGATTACGGGAATTCCCAACTCGCGAGCGTAGTCGAATTCCAGGTGAGTCACAGATTTCTTCTGTCCTGCTCCGTAGCCACTCGTGGGGTTCCAGCCATAACTAGTACCAAGTATGAGCACGCAAACATGGCATTGCTCCATCTTTTCCCGAATAACTTCCCAACTGGACTCGCCAGTAGGACTGAATTCCTCGGCGAATACCGGGTCGATTCCCAGGCCTTTCAAGCTCTTTACTACTGCCCTGCGTTCGTTCTGCAGGTCTTCCATCGTGCTGCTGATAAATGCGCGAACCTTGGTCGACATACTGGACTCAAATTAAATCATAGATTGATAACAAATAATGCGTCTCATCGGCAAATTTATGGCTACGGCTCGAGTGCTGAAATGACCCATTTACGTTCGAACGGCGTCAAGGCGGCGCTCTTAGACTGTGCTATAGCTGCCAGCTTAGCCGTAAGGCCAGCCTTGGTATCACCGGTGTGGAAGCGTTCCGAGATCTGAATGGGGATGCCCTCTTCGTCAAGGTTCTTCAATATCTCGTCCTTAAACCACCGGCTCAGCAGCTGAACAAAGAGACTGTAGTCCGCCGGCTTCTGCTCAGCCCGTACAAAAGCTTCAACAAGTGAGAACCACTGAGGGAGACCGTACTCGCAAGCCCGAAGAAAGCGAAAGACGTTGTCGTAGTTCTCTGGGTTGCCGATGTACTTCGAGTCATACTCGTTAAGAAAGGCCTTCATCGTGCGGGCCTTTCGAATGGAGTAAATTAGGTAGGTAAGCGATTTCGCCGTGAAAGCGCCGAACTCGTTTGGCCGCCTGACCGAGCACACTACATCTACAAGCGTCTTGATTTGCTCATAGTGAGGGTATCTGGTCCATGTCAGCTCCGCTCCTTTTTTTAGAGCCTCTGAAACGGCGTCCTTCAATCGACCAGCGCTTTCGAGGCCTAGGGAAGCTGCTAGCTTGAGCCCCGGACCGTCGAGGCCGAGGAGCTCACGTACGGATGTCAGTCGCTCGTCCGTTGACTTCTTCGCAGGCATATCATCGAGCTGCACGACGTAATCCAAGGGTACAACGTCCTCATCTGCGAACAGGGTTGGATACACCTCCATCTCTTCTTCAAGAGGTGTTTCGTTAAACAAGAAGACCTTTCCTACGTGGTGTTGTCCGAGTCGTCCGGCTCTTCCCTTGATGTTGGAATACGTGAAGAAGTCGTATGGCTCCTTGTTTATGCTCTTGTCATAAATAAGGACGGTTTTAGCGGCCGTGTTGACACCTTCGATGAGCGTGGATGTACAGAACATGACGGGGAGCGTGTCATCATTGAAGAGCCTAACCATATGAGCAGCAATGGCACGAGGCAATCTGCCGTGATGGACCCCGAATCCAAACCTCACAGTGGAAACTAGAGACCAGTTTGCACCTACGTTCTCCGCTAACCAAGCCGAGAACTGGTCCGCGGTATCGGATACCGCCATGCTGTCTGCCGCGGATGCGGCGATCTTGTTGGCGCGGTCGGGAGACGACACGAAAACCAGCGCCGGCCAGTTGTCGTCCTCACCAATCTCGTCAAGAAGTCGCTCCTCCTTGTTGTCAATACCACGCAAGTCAAAGGTGTCGACGGCGACAGTAGAGAACTTCGTTCGAAGAAACTCGAACTTCCAGCGCCCGCCTTCGGTGAAGTGGACGTTGTCGATGTTCGGGCCGAGGAAGAAGTATTGTCTCGAGCGGTTGAGCAGCTTGTACACCGCAGCGTTCAGCGTGATGCTTCTATCGTCCCGCCTGTTCGGGTCGAGCTTATAGAATTCATCGACGACTGTGAGGTCCAACTTACCTAAGTCTGTGCGATGAATCAGTCGTTCCTGGGTGCCCAAGAAGATGGTCGGTACGCCTTCTGGTGCCGCCTCGTTAGGGTGCATCACCACGACGAATCGGTCCCTGAATCGCCGTTGGAACCTGCGACGGAACTCATCCAGGAGGGCGATAGTCGGCAATACGATGGCAATCCGGGAATACTTTCCAGAGGCGAGCAACGCATCGACCAACAGACTCTTTCCGAAACTCGTGGGGGCGCTAAGTATGAGGTTCTTGCCAGCCAGGAGGATATTTAGGGCTTCGATCTGTTCACGGTGCAGGGTAACCCCGTCAAGCTCGGGAACCGTCACTGCTTCCGCAAGCAGCAAATCCGAATCAGTAGCTGCACCCTTGTCGATATAGTTCCAAAGTCCGCAGGCTCGGGCGAGCGAGCTCAAGGGCTCACGGAAGGAGTCCAGTTCGGGACGCTCGACAACAAGCTCGGAAAGTCGTGGGACTATCTCGAGCACGCTTGGGCTGATTGGCGCCTCCGATTGGACCGCGCTCGCTGCACGTTGGAGGACACTGAACACCTGCGCCTTCAGGGCTTGCCCTTGCATAGCTGTGATCGTTGACCATTCTTGGGCAGAAATTTGCATGGTCAGTCCTTAATCAATAGACCCTTCAATCGCCTATCAAACGCGTTCGCCAGCCGCTCTTTAGATTCTAGCGGTACGTAAATTAGATGAACCTTAATCTTCTGCGGGAGCTTTGATGCCGAAAGCTTGTCGCGAAGTGCGCTGAGTTCCTGCAACACGCTTCCTATGTACTCATCCGTATGGGACTTGTGCTGTTTGACAGCATTGCTATCGCAGGCAATACATATTGGGAAGACCGCGTTCTCGAAGAGAGCGTCGATGGAAGTCTGACTCGAGAGAATCTTTCGGATCTTGTCCGAGTGTGGTAGATATTTTGGAACCAATGGCGAAAGCAAGAGCTTCTCTTGCTTGAGGAAACCGGCATCAATGTGCTCGCTTACGGACTTGATGGCTGATGCGACAGCGTCGGTACCGTCCGTGTAGAACTTGGACTCCCCCAGCCATACCTCGAAATCATCTTCGCCGATGTAGCGAACATGGATCAAGTCAAATGACTTTACGACATCGTTCGACGCTGTTTTATAAAATACTCTTGGGGCTAAGGGAACTGTGCCGAAAAAATCTCGACAGATAGCATGTAGGGCGATCTCTCCAACCTCACCGCGCTTGTGGTAGTTGTCGGTTGCATAAACTCGCACAGCGGCCTCTTTGAGGCGGACGTACATGTTTCCGTGATGCACGTCCAACTCTTCCTCTTTCAAGGCGTAATCGGGAATCCATTCGATTATGTGGTCGGCAAGCGCACCACATCGCCATTCGCTAAGCTCATACCCCGCGCAATAGCTGTAGTGCAGCCAGGGATCATCAAGCGCATGGAGTTCAGCAAGTAGCCGCTCAGGCAATGAGTGAACCTTCATCGTGCACCCCCGTGAGCTAACTGGGCTGATTTTCTTGGGCAGCCCATGTCAGGCCAGTTAGTCTGACAGGTATGATGCCTTCCCTTCATGTACCCCCCGATTCATTATTTTTAGTTCTTATATACTGATTGTAGTGCGATTTGAATTATGTCTTTAGGAAGGTTACCGATGTCACGGTGTTCGCGACCCGGCCACATCAAGTGCCTTCCGGGTGCTGAAGTCAATGCTTGTTCCATCGCTGCGAACGACGAAGAAACACGACGTATCGCCGGGGTGGTCTTGGTCCTTGCGGCGCTCAAAGTGCGAAATGCCCGAGCCGACTTTGGTCGGCTCACCTGGACTCAATACCGAGTCGTAGACCTGTAGCAGCGCTGCCAGGTCGTCGTGGTCGCCTGCGTCAGTGACACGCGCCCCATCTGAGTACCTGGCGAGCATAGCCTTAAAGTGCTCAACCGCATCGCCCTTCTTCGACCAGCTACGGCCGTTGGGCAAGTTGATGGAAACAGATTTTCCCATGATCTCTCCCTAGTTCAGTGGCCGAATGACCTTGCCTTCCCACTGAATCAGCTGGAACTTGAGGCCGGCGGTCGCCTCAAGAAACACCGACTCCATCTCATCGAAAGAAGCGGCAACGATGGACTGCAGACCGGTTTGCGCGCTCAACAGCTGAAGTAGGGCGTGCTGGCTCATGGCGCGCATCGAATGCTGCCCGGGCTCATCCATTAGAAGGATCCCCGGATGATGTCCTTCTACATCTGGCATCGAAGATGCTTGGTAGAGAGCCAACAGGTAGCCCCAAATGAGTCGTACGAAGTCGCTTGCGCTGGAGTCGGCGGTGAGGTTTGTTTGCTGGCCCTTGGTCTTGATGATCTGCCTCAGCTCAATGTCAGAGAGGACGGGTGTCAAAGTGTCCAGACTGATGCGGATGTCCTCAACTTCCGCGCTCTCGTAGCCAAACGAACTCGCATTGCTCCGGAAGAAGTTCTCAAAGTACCGGATGTGTGCGAGGTCCGTTTTGCTGTATGTCTCTTTCGGTAGAGCGCGGCGACTGGCTTGGTTGGCGCCAAGACGACTCGCCACCCCTTCAAAGACGGTTATTAAGGTATCAAACTGGGAAGTCAGGACTTTCAGGTTGGACAGTTCCAGTTCAATCTGAATTTGCCTGCGAACGACGGCGCGAGACTCAACAACGCCATTGCTGAGGTCGCCGCGCAGCGAGTTATGATAGTCGCGGGTTGCCGCCAGACGTGCCGCTACGTCGCCTGCGGCAATCTCGGAGTTACGAATTTCCTCCAACACGCCGTTAATTTGGCTCTGCAGCATGAGCCGCTGACTGTCGAGGTATTTGATGTTCGTCTCAAGATCCATCTGAGGCCCGGAGACGATTCCCGCCAGCAGGGTGCTCTCGACGGCCTGATGGCATGTAGGGCAGTGATCGGTGGCAAGCTCGAGGTCCAGCTGAGCTCCGAGCACACGTAGCTTTAGTGCGGTCTTGTTACGCTCTACATCTTCGGTCGCTTCAGCGTGCAACTGACGAAGCTCCGCCAGAGATGCATTCTGCAGCGTGAGGTTCGTCGTCACCCGCTCATGCAGAACGCTCAGCCGTTGAAGTTCCGCCGAAACCGACTCGAGTTCCTGAAGCGCTTCAGCACCCGAAGCCTCCTTGTATGCCTCAGCTTTTGCGCCGAGCGTTGCGTGCTCCTCTCGCAGGGCGCTGACATAGTATGCCAGCGAAGTCTGGGTCTTCCCGTCTGACTTTACGAGTTGCACCGATGACGCGTCGAAGGTGGACGTTGCAGTCGCAGAGAGGCCCTCGATGACGACTCCATTCGCGGTCGTAGCAAGGCGGAGCTTCTCGTAAGCCTTTCGCCAATCGGAGTCGATTCCCAGCGACTCAGCATCCAGCTTGGCGCGCTCGGCCTGCCGTTCGAAAACGCTCAACCCCAACAAGAACTCGGTCACACGGATGCGGGTATCCCGAATTCCAAAGAAAGGAGCATTGGCAATGTAGTCTGTCCATCCGCGCTTCTGCTCCACCGCCAGGGCCGCGAAAATCGTCTGGAGGTAAAGTTTCGCCATCCCTCCGTTCGTCGTTGGGACCTGAGGAAGTTGATAACCCAGGAACTGCTCTAGGAACAGAAAGAAGCCTTCTTCCTTTTGGGCGCTACCGGAGTCAAATAGATAGGTCGGTCGTGGAGATCCCAGTGCCGCGTCGCCAGTCAGGCGCGCACCTTCAAAGATTTCCACAAGTTTGGAGCTACGGGCGTCATCATTGATGGCCCTTCGAAGGGTGACGATTCGACCGTCAGCATTCTCCAGTTCGAGAAGTACCTCAGACATGTCGACCTGAATGCGTGTCTCACCATGAACGAAGTAGTCCTTGACGGCGTAGTTGAGAACCTTCTCGCCTTTGCCGCCAATTAGCTCCTCCATGCCTAGCCCGTAGATCAGGCAGTTGAAGAGGGTACTCTTCCCGCTTGAATTGCTCCCACGGATAACAGTAAGGCCGCGCCCGAACTCGAATTTGAAGCCAAACTCTCCGGCGGCGGTCTTCAATCTCAGCTTGATGGCACGGATGATCATGCTGCCTCCCATCCCTTAGCAACTTTGTCGATCATAGCCTCGGTTATGTCCTTGCCAATCTGTATCAGTAAGCTGCGTTCTTCTGCGAACGCGCCGGAGTCTTTGAGCACCTCCGCGATGAATGCCTTGCCTTTGTCTGCGATTTGGTATCCGGTCGATGTCGGTTGAACAAGTTCTTCCGCGATCGCGAAACGAACGGCAATAGCTAATGCCGGGTCGAATCCCCAGGCCGTCATGAGAAGGACCTTTGCCTTCGCCGCTTCCACGAGCTTCTGAATGCGGTCGGTTCTCTTCAACGCCCAATTGAACAAATGGAGGCGAGCCAGGGAGGACTTCCCGCCCCGAGAGGACAAATGAAGTACTAGTAGTACCTGCGCGATCTTATACAGTGGGCGGTGCTCTACGAGAACAGGAGAAGGGCGGCGTACAAAGCGAAGATGGCGCTTTTCAGCCAATAGTTCAGCCATAGTCAACCTCGCACACGGCAATCCATCTCGACACCATCAGCCGCGCGATCAACGCAGCTTCAGTCCCGTCGATGGCGGGGGCCAATTCCTTGGTAATGCGGTCAGTCAAGCCATCGCGAATTTTTTCGGTAAGTTCCTGAGGTGTTCCTTCCCAGGTGGCGCACGCCTCGACGACGTCGGCCTCATAGCCGTTGATGAGCTTGGCCAGTCGCGAGTGAACAGCAGGCGCTTCTTCATTTATCCGTCTGAAGTGAGCGTCATGCTCCAAGAACTCCTTCAACGTTATTTTCGCGAACTTTTCGGTCAATGAGTCGACCTTTTCGGGCGGATATCTCCCTTCAAATCTAGCCCTGGTTTTTCGTGCGACGTTCTCGTGGTATATGGCCGCGCCGACGTCTACATGCGGAAGCGTAACAGGCAGGCCGCCGAAATTCATGGACTGACCGGTGGCGGCCATCATCTCCTGAATCTCTGCCGCGTAGTGGTCGCCGTCATGCACCAGAACTTGAAAGTCCGGTTCGAGAATCGATAGACTCCATCCGCGAACCTCTGCTTCCTTTGTCTGAGCGTGCTTGAGTAGCTCGTTGTGGGCGATGACCGGGGTGACCAAGTACCAGCGTCGCAACTTCGTGGGCCCCAAAAGCTTCTTCAGGTCTGCCTCGTTGGTCCGCAGCTTTTTTAGATCAGTCGTAATCTTGTCGCGTTGCTTATCGTGCAGGTCCTTGGTGGGGTAGGCCTTGTCTGGGCAGTAGCACTGGTATCCACATCCCGTGCTCTTGGTGAAACCTTCCAAGCCATAGTCCCCAGGTGTGGCGGGAATATTGAGATAGCCGTCCTCAGCGAATTTGCGCTTGAAGACGAGTTGGCAGAGTCTTTCCCAGCTATTCCCATCAAACGGGCCGTACGGAGTCGAGAACACAGTGGATTCTCCCGCCCCTAACCCAGTCCTCGGAGGAGGACGAAGTGGATCGGCGTATTCCAGTGACCTGATGGAGTCCGATCCCGGAAAATTCGGGTAAAAGTGTTTTGGTCAAGGCCCAAGTAATGCTCCCAGGTCGCCAACAGCTGCGAAATTTGAACTAAATGTCGCTCTGTCGCTTCGAAGCACATTTTTCGGCATCTGTAGCAATTTGTAAAGGCAACAACAGCCCCAACGTTGTTCTGCAGCGCCAAGGATTGGGCGCCCGCGCGCGTGGGGACGCCTTCGGCAAGCGTATCGGGCGTGGGAACAGATGAGGGAAGAAGAATGGTTGGGACCGTTTTCGCGCGCTTGCTGGTCAACCCCGATCGGGGAGGGGTGAGCAAATGGAACGCCTTGGTAACTCACACTTCCACTGCCGTAGCAATAGCGCTGTTTCTATGGGCTGGCCCGGCGCGATTTGGACGCCGGAAAATTGTGACATCTCCACCCATTGCGCGCCGGTTCAAATCTTCGCTATGCTGCGCGGATTCCGGCAATAGTGCCGGTAGTTCTGCGACAGGAGCCACATGGCAACGAAGAAGACGGCCGCCCCGAAGACTGCGGTAAAGAAAGCGGCAGCACCGGCAAAGAAGGCTGCTCCCGTAGTGAGGAAGGCCGCGCCCGTAGCGAAGAAGGCTGCAGCAGCGCCCGTAGCAAAGCCGCTGAAGGACACGTTCAACAAGTCGAGCCTGCTGGCCCACCTGGTTACCCAGACTGAGTTGGACAAGAAGACGGTGCAGACGGTCCTGTCGCACCTCGAGAACACCATCGTGAGCTCGATCCACAAGAAGGGCGCAGGCGAATTCACGCTGCCGGGCCTCTTCAAGGTGTCGGCCATCCAGGTTCCCGCCACGAAGAAGCGCTTCGGCAAGAATCCGTTCACTGGCCAGGATCAGTGGTTTGCTGCCAAGCCGGCGTCCGTGAAGGTCAAGGTTCGTCCGCTGAAGAAGCTGAAGGACGCTGCGGTGTGAGGTACAGCAGCTAGCAGTGATAAAAAGAGGGGCCCCTTTCGCATTTGGAATCCTTGGGCAGGTGTTCTCATTTCCGATCCCTGGCGACGGGCGCAAAAATGGAGCCGTTGGGACGGTCACTGAGCTGGCTCTATTTTGGCGAAGCTATCTGTTAAGCTACCTATCAGCACGAAACTAGTGGAGAAAGACCGAATGGCAACCTACAAGCAACTGCTGGCTCAAAAGGAAGCGTTGGAGGCCCAACTCGCTGAAGTCCGCGCTAATGAAGTGGCCGGCGTCATTGAGCAGATCCGAACGCTGATGGAGCAATACGGTCTGTCCCTCGAGGACATCCAGGGCAAACGCCGTCGTGGTCGACCGGCCGGAAGCGGCGTTGCTAAGGCAGCCAAGGAACCCCTGCCGCCGAAATACCGCGACCCGAAGTCAGGCAAGACATGGTCGGGCCGCGGTCGGGCGCCCGCTTGGCTTGGCAAGAACCCGAATCGCTATTTGATCGCAGAAGAGTAAAGCATCGCGCGATGCTGGACCGACGGCCCCAGGCCTTATCGTTAGGCGCCAATAGATCCTCACAAGCTCGCGCAGGCGAGAACCCGCTGCTGGCGTGCTTGATTAAGAACCGCCTTGCCTACCTGGAGCCACAGAACCACCTGCGGTGGAACTGCTGAGGCGCTACCGGGCTAGCTAGGATGCCGACGGCCTACGCGCGCGGCGAGGATTGACGGCGCACCCGTCGTATGGAACGAGTCAAACTAAGGTTCAATGGAAAACATCGAACCTAGTTTTCGCCATTATCAAGTCCCTACGGGGGATGTCCCTTGTCGCCTCCGCCAGTCCCGCCAACTCCGTACGCGTTGCATGGCGGGAAAAGCCCTGGCAACCGACCGTAAGGGCCGCGACGGTCTTCTTCGCCAGCATCCATTGCAAAAGTACGGCAATCAAAGCCGGCTTCACGATGTCTTGTCGTCGTCGAAAGTGACGGTGCCCACCTTGAGCCGTAGATCGGCGGATAAGTGAAACGACTGGGGCTCAGAGGCGACTTCATTCGAGGCAGGAAGACCGCATATTTCCGGCTTTATCCTGGCACGCCCCCTTCGTCAGAGTCGATGACCGCTTCTGGCCCGATCTCTGCCCTTGGTCAGGCCTGGCAGGAACCAGCCCATCGGCCCAGCTTGCGGGTGACAAATTCAGTTCACAACCTGCAAACGCTTGTCCAGTAAAGGCTGGCGCAGAAGGGGTTCTGAGTCTTTTGATCCAGCGGTTGGAGGGCGCAGTGGGCAAGGTTTTGTTGCAATTTCGGACAGGACCTTCGCCGGCTCGTGTGGTGGGCCTCGACTATTCCTGTTCTTGCTGGGCATTCTCCCGGGCATTTGCGGCGGCCACGGCATTACCGATTTGTGACCGCTGCCGCCCAGATCTGTGGCAAGAGTTCAAATGGGTCTGTCGCTTCGATTTGTACAACCTTCATCACGAGTTGATCGTGAGGACTTTGCGCTGAAACGGCTTTCGCTGGAAATGGACGGTCGCCACGCGGCTATCGATTGCTGCATCTGGCCCAGCGAGCGCCTGATCCAACTTGGCGATCCGGCGAGCCGAGCACGGCAGGCACCAGTCGCACCTTTCTGGGACATTCGGCCGCCTTGAGGCGTGCGGTCGATCCGCGAAACGCAGTCATCAAGGTGTTCCAAGCTTGGAGGACGAATTGTTCACCGCGCACGATCCTACAGCACATCCGGATGGGGCTTTGCGTGCCTGAAGCGCGATTGGGCCCGGCCCTCAGCGAGCGCGGCATGCCGGGCGGCAAGCCGAGGCCGGGGCGGGCGATCTGTCAGCTTCGATGCAACATGCGCATCAATCGGGCCATGCCATGCAGCAGACCGATTCACTGAGACATTTCTTGCAGCAATATGTGGTCGGGTTGCGTAGCGTTGTCCCGTACTCTGGGAACGAGACAACAATGCTTCTGATACGCTCTAGGCCCGGAACCCCACTCGCGGTTAGCGTCTGTGCTAGCGACTGCGGGTTCCGGATTGCCCCCAACAGCTCATCTTCGGTCAGTTCGAAGTGATAGTCAGGCGGGCAGTCCTGCAGTTGGGGATTCGAAGACCCCTTCCCTTGGGTCTGGACGAGCTTCGTAGGCATAAGAACCTCCTTTGGCGGCACTAGGCCGCGCACACCATCCTAACGTCAAGATCGCTTTTCCCGCATCTTCCTATCGTGTCTACATGAGTTCGGTCTGAAGTCGCGCTTGCGCTAGTGAGAAAAACCAGTGGCAACGTCAGCAAACGGAAACTCTTTGCCGGGGCATTGTGCCCGCTTGCGCAGGCCACGGGTGCCGATCAATTTCGAAATGCAATTTTTTATCCTCTCCCAGTCACTCTGTCGATCGTCTGGAGTCTCGCCCGCCGCCGTGCCTGGTGTCATCGAAGGCGCTACCGCTGTTTTGCATTCTTCTTGCGTACTTAAATGCGGACGCACGTGAATGCACTTCAGGAAATGTAAGAAGCGTAGAAGACGGCCAGCAAAGTGCAACTGCATGCGGTTTCATGCTGGTCTGCACGGTATTTTCGGCGTAGAGCTCCTATGGCCGAGCCGGGCCGGGCCCAACCCCGCGCCACCATACCGCCGGGCGCAACCGTCCTTGGACAGTGCGACTGTTGACATATATACGAAATTGGAAGCGAGTGATGTATATGCGCCTTCAGGTTTAGTCGTGCATCGCGATTTTCCGAAGGACTATTAACGATGCAATCTCCCGAACACGCACGGGGCCAGATGTTGGGGAGTTCGCCATTAACGCTCGAAGGCGGGAGCACACGCCAGATGCCTGCAACTTTAAAGTTGGCTGACATTTCCGGCCCCCTGCCATGAAGCTTCCGACTGTCTCTGAACCCTTCTGTGACATTCGCCCAAAGTCCGACGAGCGGCTGCTTTAAACGCACTACAGATATGCGAGCGACAGCTAGGCTTTCGCTGATTAGCCTGTGAGCGCCACGATTTCAACTGACGCCAAATATAGCAAGCGCTGGAGACCGGTGAGGAGAAGGTCGCACTTTGGAGGATCAGCCCGATGATCCCGATCTGGTCGCGAAGATGCTAGCGTCGAATGATGCTCAGTATGGCCACGTCGAGCACGCCGAACTCCCACTCGTTCCCAAGCGGGCAAGTGTTCTAAACGTGGGTCAACATTCGATGCAAGAGCCTGCCGTGGGTGGGTCAGGATTCAGTGCAGGTCAACAGCCTGGGCTAAGGCCGCAGTGGGATGTTGTCGAAAATATGCATTGGGAGCCCTGAATAGAGGCACCGGCCCGCACGCCGGCAATCCGCCCCGTCGATGTTTGACAATAACCAACCAGTCGGCTATTATTTTTTCGAACTGCTCACCAACCATCGCGACATGCCAAGACCTGCCAACCCCGAAATCCGTCACCGCCTCCTGATCGACGGTGGCCGTGTGATCCACACCGCCGGGTTCAACGGGGCCGGTGTGCAGGACATCGTAGCTGCCGCGGATGTTCCCAAGGGATCGTTCTATAGCTACTTCGAGAGCAAGGAAGCCTTTGCCGCCGCAGTGCTCGAGGCTTATTGGGATTCAGTTGAGCAACGACATGGCAAAGTGATGTACGACGCGCGCATCGCGCCGTTGGCCCGGATCGAAAAGCTATTCGAGTTGCTGGTGGTCGATCACGCAGCACAGAAATTCAGACCTGGATGCCTTGTAGGCAATCTTTCCCTCGAATTGTCCAATACCAGCAGTGAAGTCCGAAAGGTCCTGGAGCGCATTCTGGCGCGCTGGCAAGGCATGATCACAGCCTGTCTAGACGAGGCCAAGATGCGCCAGGAACTGCCCGCGGACAGTGACTCCGAGCAGCTCGCGTCCATCATCATCGAAGCCTGGGAAGGCGCGGTCATGCGCAGCAAGGTCGAGTGCAGTGGCGACGCGTGCCGCCGGTTTCAGCAGGTAACGCTCAAGCGATTGTTGATCTGATATTTTTTTGCCTCTTTAAATAGACGACTGGTCGTATATACAGAGCAATGCGCTCACCCACCAAGAAAGGAGCCTCCTCATGTCATCCAACCACAACCTCGACCAAGGCGTTTCGCGACGCAACCTGCTGCTCGGCAGCGCGGCCGCAGCCGGCGCGCTGGCGGCTTCCGGCCTGCCCGGACCTGCTGCGGCAGCACCGTCGGCAAAGGGGGCGAGTCCTGTAACGGCAAACGGCAAGGCCTCAGGCAGCTACCTCACGGCAAAGGATGGCACCCAACTCTATTTCAAGGACTGGGGCGCCGGTCGCCCGGTGGTGTTCTGCCACGGCTGGCCGCTTAGCTCGGACAGCTGGGAGTCCCAGATGATGCTCGTCGCGTCGGAAGGGTATCGCGCGGTCGCGCATGATCGTCGTGGCCACGGCCGTTCAAGCCAGCCCTGGAATGGCAACGAGATGAATACCTATGCCGACGATCTGGCGACCGTGTTCGAAACCCTCGACCTGAGGGACGCCATCCTCGTGGGTTTCTCCACCGGCGGTGGCGAGGTGGCGCGGTATATCGGCCGGCACGGCACGCGACGCGTCTCAAAAGTGATGCTGGTGTCGGCAGTGCCGCCCCTGATGCTCAAGACCGCCACCAATCCGCGTGGGCTGCCGGTTGAAGTGTTCGACGGCCTGCGCGCTGCGCAACTCGCCAATCGATCCCAGCTCTACAAGGATGTGCCGGCCGGGCCGTTCTACGGCTTCAACCGTCCCGGCGCCAAGCCGTCGCAAGGTCTGATTGACGCATGGTGGGCCCAGGGCATGCAGGGCGGACACAAGAACACCTATGACTCGATCAAGGCGTTCTCGGAAACCGATTTCACCGAGGATCTCAAGAAGATCGACGTGCCCGTCCTGATCATTCACGGCGACGACGACCAGATCGTTCCGATCGATGCCGCCGGACGCGCATCCGCGAGGCTGGTTAGGAACTCGAAGCTGATCGTCTACCCCGGTGCGCCGCATGGGCTTACCGACACGCACAAGGAAAAATTCAACGCCGATCTGCTGGCATTTGTCCGCAGCTAACGCCGCCGAAATGGCCGGGCACTCTCGCGGTGTCCGGTGCCGATGGCATCACCACAAGCGGTGCCTCCCATGTGCAATCACCGTACCCCTTACGCAGATGCCATTGACGTGGCGCTGCCGAAGGTCAATTCAAGCTGGACCCCACTCAACTTCCAGGAACCAACATGACACCGCACAGCAACTACTCGCAGCAGTCGCGAGAACCACTCAAGAGTCGTGAGTACCGATGCGCCAACCGCACTGCCCTTCGTTGGACGGCTGCGCTTGCCATAACCGTGGCAAGTATCGCAAGCATGACAGCACAAGCACACTCGGTAAGTCCGGCGCAGTACAACGAACCGGTCGAGCGCGCGATGCCCGTCCCCGAAATGACGCTCGACCTGGAACGCACCGCCTTGGTCGTGATTGATCCCCAAATCGACTTCATGAGCCCGAAGGGCGCCGCTTGGTCCGCCGTGGGTGAAGCCGTCACCGAGCAGCAGCTCGTCCCACACCTGCTTCGCCTGTTCGAGGCATCAAAGAAGGCCGGCATCGTCGTCGGGATCTCGCCTCACTACTACTACCCGCACGACCACAGCTGGAAATTCCAGGGCCCCGTCGAGCTGTTCCAGCACAAGATCAAGGTCTTCGACCGCCCCAGCGCTCTAAGCCTGGATGGCTTCCGCGGTTCGGGCGCTGATTTCATGCCTGAATTCAAGCCCTACATCGAGGACGGCAAGACCATCATCGCCTCGCCGCACAAGCTCTACGGACCGCAGACCAATGATCTCTCGCTGCAACTTCGCAAGCAGGGCGTGACCAAGATCATCCTTGCCGGCATGCTGGCAAACCTGTGCGTTGAGTCGCACCTGCGCGAGTTCCTAGAAGAGGGCTTCGAGGTGGCCGTCGTGCGTGACGCCGTTGCGGGACCGAAGCTGCCCGAGGGTGATGGCAACCTGAGCGCACTGATCAACTTCCGCTACTTGGCCAACGCGCTCTGGACCACGGATGAGGTCGTCGCGCGACTTCAGAAGCCTGCTAAGCGGTGATGTGTCGCAGCGCTGGTTGCGAGACCGAGAGCTTTGGCGCCACACCGAGCAAACGGGCAAGTCGACCAGCGCGTATTTATACCCGCTAACAAAACTCCTCAACGAATCGAGAGCAGATGACAGCGCAGGCGAGCGTGAGCAGAGTGGGATGGATATCGACGCGACGTTCGAAGCGAATGCGTCAGCTTGCCGAATTTGCGAGCCAGGCATGCGTGCGGGCAGTCGCGCTGGACCCGGTTCACCATAGTGCTGTTACTCCAAACCATACCTGAAGAGAAACACAATGTCCGATCGAAAACTGACCACGGCGAACGGGGCGCCGGTCGTCGATAACTTCAACATTCAAACTGCAGGCCCGCGCGGGCCCGCGCTGCTCCAGGATGTTTGGCTACTGGAGAAACTCGCTCATTTCGATCGCGAAGTCATCCCTGAGCGCCGCATGCATGCCAAGGGCGCGGGCGCCTACGGCACCTTCACGGTCACGCACGACATCACCCGCTATACGAGGGCCAGCATCTTTTCGCGCGTCGGCAAGCAGACGCCGCTGTTTGCGCGCTTCTCCTCCGTCGCCGGGGAACGTGGCGCGGCCGACGCCGAGCGGGACATCCGGGGCTTCGCGCTGAAGTTCTACACCGATCAAGGGAACTGGGATCTCGTCGGCAATAACACCCCAGTCTTCTTCTTCCGTGATCCATTGCGTTTCCCGGACCTGAATCATGCGGTCAAGCGCGATCCACGTACCGGCCTGCGCAGCGCCGAGAACAATTGGGATTTCTGGACCCTTCTCCCCGAGGCGTTGCACCAGGTCACAATTGTGATGAGCGAACGTGGCATTCCCAGAAGCTTTCGGCACATGCACGGCTTTGGCAGCCATACCTACAGCTTCATCAACGCCGCCAACGAGCGTCACTGGGTAAAGTTCACGTTCAAGACGCACCAGGGCATACAGAACCTGACGGATGCGGAGGCGGCGGATGTGATCGGGCGCGACCGCGAGAGCCATCATCGTGACCTGTTCGAGAGCATCGAGCGTCGCGAGTATCCGCGCTGGACCTTGTATGTGCAGATCATGACCGAGGAGCAGGCCCTGGCGCACGAGGTCAATCCGTTCGACCTGACCAAGGTGTGGCCACACCAGACGTATCCACTGATGGAAGTTGGCGTCCTGGAGCTGAACCGCAACCCCGATAACGTGTTTGCGGAGGTCGAGCAAGCCGCCTTCTCGCCCTCGACCATCATCCCGGGCATCGGCTTTTCGCCGGATCGGATGCTGCAGGCCCGCTTGTTCTCGTATGGCGATGCGGCGCGCTATCGGTTGGGCGTGAATCATCACCAGATTCCCGTCAACGCGCCACGCTGCCCGGTCCATAGTTTTCATCGCGATGGCGCCATGCGCGTCGACGGGAACAACGGCGCGACGGTCTCCTACTCTCCGAACAGCCAGGGCGAATGGGCGGAGCAGCCTGACTTCCGGGAACCACCCATGGCACTGAGCGGCGCGGCGGCCCACTGGGATCATCGTGTCGACGAGGACCATTATGAACAGCCCGGCAAGCTGTTCCGGTTGATGTCGCCTCAGGAAAAACAAGCGCTATTCGAGAACACCGCGCGGGCACTGGCGGGCGTGTCTCAACATATCCAGGAACGGCACATCGACAACTGTTCCAAGGCTGATCCCGCTTACGGTGCTGGAGTTGAGAGGGCTCTAGGCGATGTAGCCGGTGATCACGCGGTCCGCTGATAATGGGCCGGAGTTTGCCCGCCGTCAATCTGCATAACGCGTACGAATAGGCGTACGGGCTAGACTTTCATCGACTTCGTCCCGCTTGCCGGCGTCTTCCTCCTCCGGGACGCCGGCTTTTTCACGGGCGCGTGATGCGCGCGGCGTGGGTGGAGCAGGAACGCGCCCGCCTGCATGGAGGCGAGACAGGCTGATGCGCCCAGGCACTCACTCAACCGGATCGGTCGTTCCCCACCCTTCGTGCGCGTGAGTCAGGAGGCGCTCCCCGATATTTTGGCGCGCGGCGGGATGATGTGGAAAGCAGCGCTGCGCCGCTTCCGGATTGTTGCCACGCCGGAAACTCTCCGCGCTTCCCGTCGATTTGGCGCGGGGATGCCGCGTCGTTTAGCATCCAACACATCGTAAATATATCGCTCACGATTTAATGGCGTACTAGTAACATGAGTGCTTTTATCCTCAACAATCAATCGGCAGCTTACCCAGGCATCATCGTGTTCATGGCGCGCGCCGCGGAGTTCCATTCGGATTAGCTCGCCGGTCACATTCGGCAGAAGGATCATTGCGCCCCTATTAGACAAGTTTATCAATGCCTACCCCGAGGTCAAAATCGAGCTTCTGCTAGACGATCGTCCCACCGACTTTGCGACGGACCAGGTGGATGTAGCGTTCCGGAATGGGCGGGTAACGGATTCGCAGGTTATTGCGAAGCAATTGGTCCCGATGCGCATGGCAACCATCGCCTCGCCGTCGTATATCGCAGCCAACGGTCTTCCGGATACGCCGGAGGACATGATTCACCATAAGTGCATCAACTATCGGTATTGGAACGGCCTGGGACTGGAGTGGGAATTCCGTGCGGATGGGTTGACGCGGAAGCTTCTTCCGGGCGCCCATCTTACCTTCAACAATTTCGATCTGGTCCTGCGCGCCGTTCTGCAGGGGAGAGGCATTGCACATCTGCCGGGATATCTCATTCGTCCCTATGTGCAGGCAAGGGAACTCGTAGTGGCACTGCCGGAATATGCACCAGAAGATCGGGGGCACTACCTTTGCTACCTGAGTCGGCAGCATATGCCGTCGCGAGTGCGTGTGTTCATTGACTTCATGACTGAAGAGGTCCGTGCGCTCCATTTGGATAACTTTGACGATTGCGGCGACGACATACACGGCATATGTCAGTCTGCCCACTGAGACTTTCCCGTCCCCACGCCATCGTCACCGCGAGCGGTCCACTAATCATGTGATGCGCTCACGCTATTGCGCGACTGTCCAACCCCGCCGGAGTGCGGCAATGAAATAGGAGTTCCACAATGTCTGCTTCCGTCGCCTTCTGCGAGCGCCTGTCGGGACCAGGCGAAGCAGGCGCATTGCGGCGACGACACGCCCGGGAGAAGCGAATCGCCGTGGTCCATTCGTATCGTATTCGCCGATGCCGCCAACGCTTGCCGTAGCCGCGTTTTGGCTTGAGGTGCATTCACACCTGCGCCATACTAAATTGCAGGTGGAGCCCGATCGCGAATAGAGCGCCAGTGGTCGCGGCTTACTGTCGTTGTGCGCGGGACAGGGGGTAAGTTAGCGAGATAATCATCACTCTTCCTTCGATCTTCTTCGGACAGGAAGGGGCATCCAACGGATGCCTGATGGCAACGCTCCGCTACACAAGTCAGGACGCAAGGCGGTCAAATACAGAAGCACTCGCTCAATGGGCCACGCGAGGAGCAGGCGATTGCTTGTGAAGATCGGCTTCACCGAGGCACTTCCAAATATGGGGTGAGCTCTTCATGCGGTGAAGGAAAGCTTGCGATCGTGACGATACCGCGCCTATTCCCGGCTCTAGAAGGCATGCCAACGAGAGTGCGCTATGGACCCCATGGTGGTGCGTTTGTTGCACCTGCTCGCGTCCCTGCGCATCTGACCTGAGAATCATTATGTCTGAGACCTCAGAATTTAACGGCCGCCGTACGTTCTTGAAGGGCACGGTTGCCGCCGCCGCGGTAGCGTCCACGCAACTGCCCTCGCTGGCCAACGCAGCTCCGGCCGGTGGTGTTGCCAAGTATGCAGATCCATCCAAACCGGCACTGCCCAAGACGGGCATGAAGCTAGATCTCGCGCGCACTGCGTTTGTCGTCATCGATCCGCAGATCGACTTTATGAGTCCGACGGGCAAGGCGTGGGCAGTGGTGGGTGAAAGCGTGACCGAGCAGAACATGGTGCAAAACCTGCTGCGCCTGTTTCAGGCGTCCAAGAAGGCCGGCATTACGGTGGCGATTTCCCCCCATTACTACTACCCGCAGGACCATCGGTGGCGGTTCCAGGGGGGGGCGGAGATCTTCCAGCACAACCTCGGCCTGTTCGACCGTCCGGGCGCGCTGTCGCTCGAGGGCTTCCGCGGGTCGGGATCGGATTTCCTCCCGGAGTTCAAACCGTACATCGAGGATGGCAAGACCATCATCTGCTCGCCGCACAAGCTCTATGGCCCGCAGGTCAACGACCTGAAGCTCCAGTTGGGCAAGCAGCGGGTGGACCAGGTCATTCTCGCGGGCATGCTGGCCAACCTGTGCGTGGAGTCGCATCTGCGCGATCTGCTCGAGCAGGGCTTTGAGGTGGCAGTGGTGCGTGACGCCGTAGCCGGGCCGAAGCTACCAGAAGGCGACGGCTATGGCGCTGCGCTGGTCAATTACCGCTTCATCGCCAATGGGGTCTGGACCACGGACGATACGGTAAAGATGCTGGAAGGCAAGGCGGCCTGACGCATTTCGACCCCGGCGCCCAGTCATGGTGTCACGCGCGCACCTCAAGGTACAACGCATGGACATCAGTGTTGATTTGCCCTGAATCCTGACCCACGGGGGTGCGGCAGGAATCTTGGACTCGCGGCATAAACGAGTCCAAGATTCCTGCCGCACCTCCACGATTTGCATCGAAATTTGCATCGAAAACTGACCCACCCCAAAGGCTGTCAGTTGTTGCTTGGTGCGAAACACGGCGTTGCCCGTTTTGTGCTGGCCATGAAAGTGGAAAGAATGCGTGCCTAGATCACGATGGGGGACCGCCGCTTATAAGGCGCCCCCCCTTCGAGACGTCACAACTGCTTTATTTTGATAACGCCCTACAGGCTCCCGTACGAGTGCAGCCCCGCGAGATACATATTGACGCCGAGGAACGCGAACAGCGTGACGAATAGCCCGATCAGCGACCACCATGCCAGTGCAACCGGGCGCACCTTGCCGAGCATGCGGAAGTGCAGCCACGCGGCGTAGTTGAGCCAGACCACGAGCGCCCAGGTTTCCTTCGGGTCCCACGACCAGTAGCCGCCCCAGGCTTCCGCGGCCCAGAGCGCGCCGAGGATCGTCGCCACTGTGAAGCAGGCAAAGCCGACCGCGATCGCACGATACATGGCCTCGTCGATCCAGGCCACCGCGGGTAGCCGTGCGGACAGGAAACGCACGCCGGACAGCAGCCGTGCGGCCGCCAGCATCGCGGCGATCGAGTACGCGCCGTAGGCGAGGAAGTTGGCCGGTACATGCAGCTTCATCCAATAGGACTGCAGCGCGGGGATCAGCGGCGTGATGGCGCCCGCGCCACGCGTGCCGCCGTACCAATAGAGAAAGGCGTATGCCGCGCCGACCAGCGGCAGCGTGAACACGGTCATGCCGTCTGAACGGTAACGATCCTCGACGTACAGCATCATCACGCCGGTCAGGATGATGAAGACGACAAATACTTCATAGAGGTTGCTCACCGGTATGTGGCCCATGCCGGCGCCGATCTGGTAGGACTCGTACCAGCGCACCACCCACGCGCAGGTGGCAAGGCCCAGCGCGACCCACATCGACAGGCGGCCGGCGGCCGTGACGCGCGTCCGCCGCGCGAGCCAGCCGGCCAGATAGAGCGCCATCGCCACGCTGGTCAGCAGGCCCGATGCCAGCAGCATCGGCTGGCTCACGGGGCCGTTGGCCATGTCGTTGGGCTGCAGCGTGCGGCCGGAATCGCGGCCGATCTGCCAGATCGTGAGCAGCGCCACCAGCGCCACGCCGAGCAAGTACACGATGAACTGGCGCCAGAACCGGCCGACCGTAGCGGTGGGTGTGGCGGCTGCTGCATTGCCGGGCATGGGGGAGGCTATCGTGCGCATGATGACTCCAGGAAAGGGAGTGGCGCGGGACGGGCGGTGCCGGGCCGCGCTGGCAGGGGAGAGAGCAGGCCGGACAGTTCCTCGTCCAGGCCCGGGATCTTGCGGTGCGCGCGCAGGCCGGCCACGGCGGTACGGCTGGCGGGGTCCCACCAGAGCCAGAACCGGCGCTCGCGCACCATGTATTGCAGGCAGACGCCGACGGCCAGCATCAGCAGGCTGAGCGTGAGCAGGCCATCGCCGCCTTGCCGCGCTACCTGCAGGCCTGACGCGTTGCGCTTGTCGAACGTGCCGCCGAGCACCCAAAGCGGCGCATCCAGGGTGGCCAGGTCGTCGTGCGCGGCGAGCAGCCGCTGGATCTGGCCCAAATCGGGAGCACCGGTCAGACCCGCCAGCACGGGGGTGGTGCGTGCGACCAGGCCGATCAGCAGCGCCGTGGCGCCGGCCTGTTCGGCCTCGGGTACGGAGGCCTTGACGAGCGCGTCGATACCTCTCAGACCATCCTTGGTGAAGGCTTCGAGCGCGCGCGCGGCAAGCGCCGCGCTGTCTTTCGACTGCAGCGCGTCGTGGGTGGCGGCGACACGGGCCTCGGCGTTACGCAGCCGCGCCTCGAAGTGCTCGAATGTCGCGGTGCCACCATCGGCATCGACGGGTACGCGAACGTAGTCGAAGCCGCCGCCATCGGCGCGCCGCACGCCGCTCACGCGGTAACGGACACCTTCGAACGTCAGCGGCTGCAGATAGGTAACCATCGCGCGTGCCTGGCCGGACGGATCGCGCAACTGGTATTCGAGGCTCGGGCCAAGGTCGGCCGCGTCCGTGCCTGCCGGCCCATGACCACGCAGGAAGCGGGACAATGTGCCACCGCCGGCCGCCTCGCCCGCGCCCTGGACGTTCTCGAGGCGCAGGTCCGTCGCCTCGAACGTCCACGGCGCGTCGCCGACCAGCACCGGCACGTCGTTGCCGACCGTCGCCTCGAGCGGCGTCGTGCTGCCGTCGCGCGACAACGTGGCTAGCCGCAGCGTGCTGCCGCCGTCGGCAAAGCCGGACTGGTAGAGCGTAACGCCATCGACGACGAGCGGGTGATTGACGCGCAGCGCGTGCTGCGTGGGCGCATGGCCCGGCCGCCGCACTTCGAGTTCGCTGACGAAATCGCGCGGCTGGCCGTTGGCGTAGCGCACGATATGGAAGCGGCGCAGATGCACCGAGAACGGCAGCGACTGGACCAAGTAGCCGTCGCCCATCGCCACGATCGCATGGCTGGCATCCTCGCCCTCGGACAACGTTACCTGGCCGCGATAGCTCAGCGTGTCGTTGGCCAGCTTGCTCTCGGCCGGCACCTTGCCGACCGAGAGGCTGCGCGTCTCGATTTGGCTCAGACCCAGTGCCACGCGTGCACGCAGCGCGATATCGCTGTTGAGGAACGCCGCCACTGTGATCAGCACGATGGCTGTGTGCGTGAACAGATAGCCGAGGCGGCGCGAGCCGCCGCGCCGGGCAGCGATCAGCAGCGCACCGTTGTCGTGGCGGCGCACGGCCGTCCTGTAACGCGCGCGGCGCAGCAGTGGCGACACCTCGGCCAGCAGGGCCTCGCCGTCCGCGTGTTCGAGCGCCGTGCGCGCCGGCATGCCCGCGACGAAGCGCCGGTTGACGTGGTCCTGCGGATCACGCATCTGGCGCACCATCGGCACGCCGTTGCGAATCACGCAGATGCCCGTGGACATGGCCATGATTACCAGCAGCGCGGCGAACCAGACCGTGTGATAGACGTCGGTCAGGCCGAGGAACGCGAGCAAGGATGCCAAGGACTCGCCGTAACTGGACACGTAGGCGGCCAGCCCGGCGTTCTGCGGTACCACGCTGCCGATGCTGGCCGCGATGGCTACCACCACGAGGATGCCGACCGCGAATCGCATCGATCCGAGCAGCCGGTAAAGGTCATGGAAGTTCGGTCTCATACGATGGCCTTGTGATCGGTGGGTATGGCCGTGCCGGCCAACGCGGGCTGGGCCCGTGTCGCCCGCTCGCCGAACATCCACACGTACAGCGCCGGCATCAGCAGCAGCGAGAACAGCGGGGCGGACAGCATGCCGCCGATCATTGGCGCGGCGATTCGCTGCATCACGTCGGTACCGGTGGCGTGGGACAGCATCACCGGCAACAGGCCCGCGAGAATCACCGACACTGTCATCGCCTTCGGGCGGAGCCGCAACAGCGCGCCGCCAACGATCGCCCGGTAGAAGCCGGTGCCGCCGAGCGGCCGGCCGTGCGTCTCCCAGCGTTCCACTGCCTGGTCGAGGTAGAGCACCATCACCACGCCGAACTCGGTGGCCACGCCGGCCAATGCGATAAAGCCGATGATGACGGCCACGGACATCTGGTAGTCGAGCGCCCAGATCAGCCACAGGCCGCCTGCTACTGCGGCCGGCAAGCACAGCAACACCAGCAGCACGCGGCGCAGACTGTGGAAGTGCAGGTAGAGCAGGGCCAGCACCAGCGCGGCCGTTCCGATGCCGATCGCCGTTAGGTTGGCCGACGCGTGCTCGAACTGCAGATACTGGCCGGTCCACGTCGCCGTATAGCCTTCATGCTGCAGATTGGCCGCCGCAAGCGCTGCGCTGGCACGCTTGTAATAGCCACCGATATCGGCGCCGGCCACGTCGACGAACACATAGCCGATCAGCTTGGCGTTCTCGCTCTTCACTTCATTGGGACCATCCGCGATCTCGATGCGCGCGATGTCGCGCAGCAGCACGCGCGCGCCGGATGGTGCTTTGATCTGCAGGTTGCCGATCGCATCGGTCGTGTCGCGCAGCCAGCTCGGCAAGCGCAGCGTGACGGGCACGCGTTCGCGGCCGTCGAGGAGGCTGGTCAACTGCTGGCCGCCCACGGCGCCCTCGATCACGGCCTGCACGTCGCCCATGCGCAGGCCCAGGCGGCCCAGCGCGGCGCGGTCGATGTCGATATCGAGGTAGCGGCCGCTGCCAGCACGCTCGGCGAACACGGACCGCGTGCCCTCGACGTTGTGCAGCACGGCCTGGATCTCGCCGGCCATGGCGTCGATGCCGGCGAGCGTCGGACCGCTGACCTTCAGTGCAAGCTGGCTGCGGATGCCAGTGGACACCATGTCGATGCGCGTGCGGATCGGATAGCCCCACGAATTGGTCAGGCCGGGCACGCGCACGGCCGCGTCCAGCTTGGCGATGATGTCCTGGATCGTCTCGCCCTTGGCCCATTGCCGGCGCGGCTTGAGGCGGATCGTGGTTTCGATCATCGCCAGCGGAGCGGGGTCGGTGGCCGAGTCGGAGCGGCCGACCTTGCCGAATACGTGCTCGACTTCCGGCACCTGCAGGATCATGCGGTTGGTCAGCTGCAGGATATGCTGCGCCTCCGCCGCCGATACCGACGACAGCGTGGTGGGCATGTAGAGCAGGTCGCCCTCGTCAAGCGGCGGCATGAATTCGCTGCCCATCTGGGTGAGCGGCCAGGCGGCGCTGAGCACGAACAGCAGGCCGCCGGCCAGCGCGAGCCGCGTGCGGCGCAGCGTGCCGAACAGTAGCGGGGCGTACAGCGCGCGCAGCACGCGGCTGAGCGGATTGTGCGATTCGCCGCGAATCTTGCCGCGCACCGCATAGCCCATGAGCACTGGCGTCAGCGTGATGGCGAGCGCGGCGGCGAACGCCATCGCATAGGTCTTGGTAAACGCGAGCGGGAAGAACAGCTTGGCTTCCTGGCCCTGCAGCGCGAAGATCGGCAGGAACGACACCGCGACAATCACGAGCGAGAAGAACAACGAAGGGCCGACTTCCACGGCGCTTGCGCGCACGAGTTCCCAGCGGCGTTCGTTGGTCAGGTTCGGTTCCTTCTCCAGGCGGCGGTGCATGCTTTCCACCATGACGATGGCTGCGTCGACCATCGCGCCCACCGCGATGGCGATGCCGCCGAGCGACATGATGTTGGCGGTGCTGCCTTGCAGGCGCAGCACGAGCAGTGCGCCGAGGATGCCCACCGGCAGCGTCACGATCGCGGTCAGCGACGAGCGCAGATGCAGGAGGAACACCAGGCACACCAGCGCCACGGCCAGCGATTCCTCCATTAGCTTGCCGCGCAGCGTGTCGATCGCGCGCAGGATCAGGCTCGAGCGGTCGTATTCGAGCGCGACGCGCACGCCGGGCGGCAATCCGCTCTGCAGCTCGCCAAGCCGTGCCTTCACGCGCTCGATGGTGTCGAGCGTGTTCTGGCCCTGGCGCATCACGACGATCGCGCTGGCGGCGTCGCCGTGGCCGTCGATATCGACCGAGCCCTCGGCCGGACGCGGCACCATGACGATCCGCGCGACGTCGCGCAGCCGCACGCTGCCGCCGTCAGGGCCGACCGCGAGCGGCACGTCGAGGAGGTCGTTGGGCGAGCGCAGCAGGCCGTTGGCACGCACCACGAGCCGAGAGCGGGCCAGCTCGAACGACCCGCCCTCGATGGCCTGGTTGCTTTCGCGCACGGCAGCGGCCACGTCGGCCACAGAGAGATCGAGCGCCGCGAGCTTCTGCGGATCGACCTGAATTTCATACTGGCGGCTTTTGCCGCCGACGCCGGCGATCTCGGCCACGCCGGGCAGCGCACGCAGCTCCGGCGCGATGTAGTAGTCCTGTAGCGCCTTGAGGCGGTCGAGTGGCACCTTGCCGGTAGGGTCCTCGACCGAGTAGACGAGAATCCAGCCCACGCCCGAGGCATCGGGCCCGAGCGAGGGCGTCACGCCGGCGGGCATGCGGTCGCGCACCTGATTTAGTTGCTCCGTGACGCGGGCACGCGCCACGGTGGGGGCCACGCCGTCGCGGAACACGATGTAAACGTACGACTGGCCGTACATCGAGAAGCCGCGCACCGCGCTGGCATCCGGAATGGACAGGAGCGCGCTGGCGAGCGGGTAGGTGACCTGGTCCTCCACCAGTTGTGGCGGCTGGCCCGGATAGTCGGTCTTGACGACGACCTGGGTGTCGGACAGGTCGGGGAGGGCGTCGAGCGGCAGCGAGCGCAGCGAGACGACCGCCGCCGCGCACAGCATGGCCGCGGCCAGCAGTACTAGCATGCGGTGGCGGATGGACCAGTCGATGATGCGGGCGATCACGGCGAATTCTCCGGATGTTCAGGTTCGATGGGTGGCTACAGCACGTCCTTCGCGGTCGCGCCGCCGCTCATGCGCCGGCGCGTGGCGGCCAGTGAGGCCTCCGCGCCGAGCAGGAACTGACCGTTGACGGCGATGGCGGCGCCGTCTTCGAGGCCGTCGGTGATCTCCACGCGCTCGGCGTCTTCCTTGCCGAGCTGGACTTCGGTGGGCGCGAAGCGGCCGTTGCCGAGCGAGACCATGACGAAGTTGCCGTGGCCCGTGCGGAGCACCGCATCGCGCGGTGCCGCCAGCCCGGTATTGCCGCGAACCTCGATCGAGGCCTGCAGCACCGTGCCAGCCACCAGCGTGGCGGGTACTTGCTGCAACGGCACACGTACGCGCGCCCGGCGCGTGACGGGGTCCACTTCGGCCGCACCTACGCGGAGTGCGGTGCGGGCGCGCCAGCCCGGCAGCGCGTCCGACGTTATCGTCAGTTGTCCGCCGTTAGCCAGTTGCGGCAACTGGTCGGGATAGAGCGTCACGGTGACGCTGGTACCGCGCGGGTCGCTGTAGGTCAACACGGGCTGGTTCGGCCCCGCGGTGCCGCCGACGCGCACGTTGATGGCCGAGACCACGCCGTCGGCCAGGGCGGTGACCGGGATCACCTCGGTGATACGGCGCTCGCTTTCGAGCCGGTCGATCACGGCGTTGGGAATCTCCGCCTCGTGTAGGCGGTCGCGCATGCGCACGATCTCGCGCGCCACGCTGGTCAGCATGTTGTTCTGGCCAGCGGTGGCGCTCATGCCGCCCGAGGTCAGGCTGTCGCGGCGTGTCAGCAAGTCGATATAGTCGCGCTGGCGCTGCTGTGCCTCGGCGGAATAGAAGTCGTAGAGCACCTGGCCGCGGCGGACCTTCTCGCCCACGGCCGAGACGCCGAGGCGCTTGACCCAGCCTTCGAACTTCGGCGTGGCGGTGGTCGCGCGGCCCTGGTCGGATTCGAGCACGGCATAGGTCTGGATGACTGGCTTGAGCGCCTGGTGGCTGATGACTTCGACGGCCACGCCTAACTGGCGGTAGACCGAGTCGGCCACGTCAATCGTCACCGGCGCGGCGGCGCTGGCCATTCCCGCTGCCTGCTCCTGCATCGACTGTTGAACACCCACCTTGACCAGCCGCATGCCACAGATCGGGCAGCTGCCGGCCTTGCTCAAGAGGATGTTCGCGTGCATCGGGCACGTGTACTGCGTGGCGGCGCCGTCGGCGGACTTGGCTACGGCGATCGGTGCGGCGGAGGGCGCGGGCGTCGCCTCGGCCATTGCACCATGCATGTGGCTATTGTGATTCGCGTGAGCGGCATGTACATGCGCCATCGTGTCGGCGGAGGAGGCCAGCGCATGGCCGATGAATGGATCGGTCGCCGAATCCTGCATCGCCAACACACCCACCACGGCCGACAGCAGCAGAACAGCCGCCGCGCCGGTGCCCAGCATCGCACGGTCTTTCATGATCACTACCCTATAAAGGGGGCCGACCCTCAATCCCTGTCAAGGTCAGGCCGGCCCCGTACTGCACTCACTACCTGCTACTCACACACGCTCACTTATCGTGGCAGGATGTTCTCGCCCTTGCCGGCCTTCGGATCCGCGTCGTTCGAGAATTGCAGGATCGCGATGGCGCCGGACAGCGCGCCGCGTAGCGAGTGCGTGACGATGGCATTGGCGCCTTCCTTCGGCGAGATCAGGTCGAACGTGGCGGCATCGCCCGGTCCGACCACGAAGCTTTGCAGGCCGAACTGCACGTTCTTCGGGTTGCCGCTGCTGTACACGCGGTCCCAGATGCCGGCGATAGGGTGGAACGACGAGAACTCGTTGACGCCGGCGTTCACGAAGTAGACACGCACGCGCTCGCCCGGCTTGGCCTGCAGGATGCGACTGGCGTTCGGATCGTGTACCGGGTCGTACTTGAAGATGCCGCCGTTGAACATGACGTTAGTCCACTTGTTGGCCATCATGTCCGCCTGGCTGTCCGGATTGGCGTACAGCTCGGACTGGATCAGCACGTACTCGCGGTCGGCCTTCGGCATTGCCTTGGCGTCCTTCGGGTCGACGATGATCGCGCCGTACATGCCGCGCGCGATGTGCTGGATCATCGGGTCCGAACCGCAGTGGTAGAAGAACACGCCCGGGTAGTCGGCGGTGAACGTGTAGCTGCCCTGTTCACCCGGCTTGACGGAGTCGAAGTCCTTCACTACGTCGGCGCGCGCCGCGTGGAAGTCCACCGAATGCGAGTTCTTGTTCGCCTTGTCGTTGATCAGCGTAAACTCGACGGTGTCACCCTCGGTCACGCGGACCACGGTGCCCGGTACCTGGCCGTCAAAGGTCCAGGTGCGGTACATCGTGCCCTTGTTGTCGATCGGGAGGTCGATTTCCTTGGCCGTCAGCGTGACCTTGACGGTTTTCGCGTAGACGCCTTGCGCACCCGCGAGCAGGGCGGCGGCGCTGAAGAGGAGCGTTGGAATTAATCTCATGCTTGTATTGTTGTCCTTGTTGCAGTTCACTTCGTCTTGCTGACGAAGCGCAGGTAACTCACCATCTCTTTCATTTCATCTTCAGTAAGAACGCCCTCCCATTTCGGCATCAGAACGGATTTCCCCACGGCCAGACCGCCTCCCTTGATCGCCTTGAGCAGCGTTTCATCCGGCGTGTCGCCCATGGCCTTGGTGTCGGTGTGATCGCGAGGCTTGACGGCCATATCGCGGCTGTTCACACCATTGCCATCGCGGTTCACGCCATGGCATTGCACGCAGTAGCTGTTGTAGAGACGCGTGGCGTTCGCGTACTGGTCGTCTGCGCGCGCGGCCGTGGCGGTTGCCATGGCGAGCAGCGGCGAGAGCAGCAGGATCAGGGTCTTGCGCCTCATTTGACCTCTCCCTTCAGCGTGGTGATGTAGCCCGTGAGCTTCTGGACGTCGGCGTCGGTCAGATCGAGGCGCGGCATCCAGGTGTGCGGGTCGAACTTCTGCGGGTCCTTTATGTAGGCCACTACATAGTCCGGCTGCAGGCGCGCGCCGCCGTCGACCATCTCGGGACCCGAGATTCCGCCGCTGCCCGGCTTGGCCGAGTGACAAGAGGCGCAGCCGCGCAGCTTGGTGAACAGCAGGCTCGCCATCGAGGCGTTCGGCGGATCGTTCTTGAACCCGCCCTTCTCCACGAGGTTGAACTCGTTGCCGAGCTTCATCAGCTCAGCAGCCACGGCGATGGCGTCATCCTTCTCGAGCTTCGTGTGCGGCGCGAGCGCGGCCGGATCGATCGCGTCCGGACCCTTGTCGGCCGACGCCTTGACCGAGCGCGCCACCATCACACCGCTCGGGCGGATGGTGGTCGGGTTCTGCAGCCACTTCTCAAGCCAAGGCTGGTTGAACTTCACGCCGGCGTAGTAGAGATCCGGGCCCTTGCGCTGCCACAGTCGCTCGAGATCGAGCTTGGCCGGCTTGGCGACTGCGTGGCAGGCAACGCATTGCGCCTGCAGGATTTCCTGGCCGCTTTTGGCCTGGGCGCCACCGGCAGCCGCGAATGCGGCGGCTGATAACAACAGTGTTGAAAGACGGGGGACTTTCATCTACGACTCCAATGTCTCGATTACTGGATGGCCTGGCCCTTGAGGTTCTCGTTGGCGTGCTGACCCGGCCCCTTCTTCAGCGATTCCTCGTAATAGAAGTTGGGCTGGTATTTCTTGCCGGCCCAGTCGTACCAGGGGTCGGAAGGAATGCCGGAGTACTCGACCACGCTCATGATCCCGCCCATCGGACGGTCGCCGTTGACGGTATGCGAGTCGACGTGGTCGTGGACCATCCAGCGGCCGGGGTTGTTGGCCTCGAAGATGATGTCGTAGCGTTCGCCAGGACCGAACGTGATGGTGTCGGCCATGTACGGCTGCGACAGCGGGAAGCCATCCTTGAACGCGACCTTGAAGCTGTGGCCGTGCAGGTGGAAGCTGTGCATCGTGTCGCCAGCGCCGATCAGGCGCAGCCGGACGACGTCACCCTTGTCCACGCGGATCGGCTGGGTGTCGGGGTAGGCCTTGCCGTTGATGGTGAAGTAGTCAGGCTTGTCCGAGGGGAGGCCGCCGAAGCCGGGCTTGTCCGCCCACTTGGAATCCCACTCGGAGAACATCAAGATGAAGTCCTTGGTGACCTTCTTCTCGAGCGCGGTCGGTGCCTTCGGACGGACGATGAACGGACCCCACATGCCGCGCAGCGCCACGTGCTCGTTCACGTTCACGTGGCAGTGGTACCACATCGTTCCCGACGGCTCGGCGATGAACTTGTACTTGAACGAATCGCCGGGCTTGATCGCTTCCTGCGTCACGCCGGGCACGCCGTCATTCTTCCACGTTCCCTTCTGGTACATGCCGTGCCAGTGCACGGTGTGGGGCAGGGCGGTCAGGTTGTTGACGGTGACGTTTACCTCGTCTCCTTCATCGACGTAGTACAGCGGTCCCGGGACCTGTCCGTTGAACGCGAACGTGTGGAACTGCTGCTTGTCCACCAGCGTGATCCGCGTATCCTCGATGTTCATTTCGAAGGAACGGGTCGCTGCCCATGCCCCGTGCGCGGTCATCATGAGCGCCGACGCGGCGGTGATTGCGGCAAGTAAGGATTTCAACTTATTACCCCTGTTGGATGAGTCGCCGTCTCCGGCTTAAAGATGCATGGAGCATACATGTTATGGAGAGCTGACAACCGTAAGCCACACGCGTCGTGAGGATTAATTCGGCTGTAACGCGACAGAAATGAAGATTAGTTGTATTGAAAATACATTGTTTATAGACTTCGGCCGATAACAACGACAGGGAGGTCTAGCAATGGCTACCGGCCGCAATGGAAAGAGGATCGCAGCGAGCGCGCCACTGCCGCGCCCGGTGTCATGCAACTGACGGCCTATACCGAATACGGGCTACACGCGCTGGTGTATCTGGCGCGCCGGCAAGGCGAGGCACCGACGGCGCGCCAGATCGCAGAGGCGATCGGCCTGCCGCTCAACCATCTGGTCAAGATCCTGCATCGGCTTCGTCAGGCCGGCTTTCTGGATACCACGCGCGGCCGTAACGGCGGCACGCGCCTGGCGCGGCCGGCCGACTCGATCCGGGTTGGCGAGGTGGTGAGGACACTCGAGCATCCGCATGTGCTGGCCGACTGCCTGCACGGAGATGGCCGTTGCGCGATGGAAGCCAGCACGCAATGCGGCGAGGCGCTGAAGAGCGCGCTCGGGGCATACCGGGCCGTGCTCGACGGTTATTCGATCGCGGACCTGGCGCGATGACCGCATGCGTGACCTGCGCGGCGTTGCCACATGGCGCGCCATGTATGGAGCTTTGTAAGCTGCCGCTCTGTCTTGTGTTGTCCCGCATAAATTTACGAAGAGAGCATCGATGAAATTGGTTGATACATGGCGCTTGAACGCCATTGCCGCGGCATGTGCCGTGGTCGTCTCCACTCTGTTTGTCGCCGTGGCCGCTCGCGCGGAGGAGGCGGTCGTCACGCTGCCGGCCGCCACCGTCACCGCTGCCGCGGAGGGATCCCTCACGGTGCCCGGTGTGGCGCAGCAGCGCGAAGCGCTGAACCAGACCGCAGGCTCAGTCGGCTTTGTCGACGCGGCGTCCTATACGAATACCTACGCGAGCAACCTGCGCGACGTGCTCAAGGACGCGCCCGGCGTCTACGTGCAGGAGCGCTACGGTCAGGAACTGCGGCTCTCGATCCGCGGCTCCGGCATCGCGCGCGGCTTTCACACTCGCGGGCTCGAGATCCTGCAGGACGGCGTGCCGACCAACTTCGCCGACGGCAGCGGCGACTACTACCAGATCGACCCGCTCGGTCTGTCTGCCGCCGAGGTCTACAAGGGCGGCAACGGGCTCGCCTATGGCAGCACCACGCTCGGCGGCGCGGTCAACTTCACCACGCCGACCGCGCTGACGGCCGACGCGCAGAACATGGTGCGCATTGATGGCGGCAGCTTCGGCACCGCACGTGCGAGCGGCCAGGTATCGCGCCAGATCGGCGCGTTCGACTTCCTCGCCAACCTGAGCGTCAACCACTCAGAGGGCTACCGCAACCACGAGCGTGGCCAGTACGAGCAGCTCAATGCCAACTTCGGTTACTGTTTTAGCCCGAGGGTGGAGACGCGCTTCTACTTCGGCGCGTATATCGTGGACCAGCTGCTGCCTGGCGCGCTCACGCTGAATCAGGCGCTCAACAAGCCGCGCATGGCCTCGGCCAGCGCGCTGGCGGGCGACCAGGCGCGCAACACGCGCACCGAGCGGCTGGCCAACGTGACCAGCGTGAAGCTCGACAGCGGCCAGCTTGACCTCACCACCTGGGGCATCCACAAGAGCCTGTACCACCCGATCTTCCAGGTGATCGACCAGGACAGCTGGACGTACGGCTTTGCCCCGCGCTATACGGGCAACTTCACTGTAGGCGGGCTGCACAACCAGCTGATTGCCGGCGCGCGCTACTTTGGCGGCAACAACGATGCGCGCCAGTACATCAACGTCAATGGCAACCGCGGCGCGCAAACGCTGAGCGCGAAGCAGGATGCCTACAACTACGAGGCCTATCTGGAAGACCGACTTTATGTGTTGCCCACCGTGGCGCTGATGGCCGGCGCCAAGGCGTACCGCAGCCGGCGCGAGTACACGGATTACGGCGGCCTGCCGACGAATCCCACGCCAAAGGCCGATGCCTCCACCTACGGCGGCGTGAACCCGAAGTTCGGTGTGCTGTGGGAGCCCAAGCCCGATGTGCAGGCGTTCATCGACATCGCACGCAGCGCGGACGTCCCTGACTTCTCGGACCTGAACCAGACCATCGGCGCCACGCAACAGTTTGTGCCGCTGGCGGCGCAGCATGGCTGGACCGTGGAATTGGGCACGCGCGGCCGGCATGAGCGCTTCGCGTGGGATATCACGGCATACCGGTCGCTGGTGCGTGACCAGCTGCTGCAGTACACCGTGAATGCCGACGTGCCGGCCTCCACGTTCAATGCCAACAGGACGATCCTGCAGGGCGTGGAGCTGGGCGCGAGCGCGGACGTGCTGCGGAACCTCGTGGGCGTGGGTGACAAGCTGACGCTGTCTCAATTGTGGAATTTCAGCGACTTCCGCTTCGACAACGATCCGGTCTACGGCAACAACCGCATCGCGGGTGTGCCAAAGCACGTGCTGCGCACCACGCTGGCGTACAGCCGCAACGCGCAGCTGCGTGTGGCTGGCACCATCGACTGGGTGCCGACCGGCGCCTACGTCGACTACGCCAACACGCTGAAGGTGCCGTCGTATGTGCTGTTCGGCTTCGAGGCCAGCTACGAATTCGAGCGTGGCGTGACGCTGTTCTTCGACGCCCGCAACCTGGCCGACAAGCGCTACATCAGCGACTTCGGCACCGTGGCCGATGCGAGCAAGCCCGGCACCAACACATCGGTGTTCTATCCGGGGGTGGGTCGAGCGTTCTATGCGGGTGTGAAGTACCGATTCTGATAAAAGATGTATGCTTTGGATACTTTACCTAGCCCGCGCCACGCGACACGACGATGAAACTGACCGACTACACGGACTACGCCCTGCGAACGCTGATCTATATCGCCGTTCATCCGGAGAGGCTGGTTACCATCCAGCAGATCGCCGACAGCTTTGGCATTCCGAAGAACCATCTGGTGAAGATTGTCCATCGGCTCGGCCAGGAGGGATTCCTGCACACGCTGCGGGGCAGGTCGGGCGGCATCCAGCTCAATCAGCCGCCGGGCAAGATCAACGTCGGTGCGGTGATCCGCACGATGGAGCTGGACTTCGGCATGGTCGAGTGCTTCCGTACCGACAACGAATGCCTGATCACACCGGTCTGCGGCCTGCGCGGCGTGCTGCACGCGGCATTGGATGCGTACTTCAAGGTGCTCGACTCGCACACGCTCGAGGATCTGATTAAGAAGCCCAATGCGTTGCAGCGCGTGCTCGACAATCACGCCGAGATCGCGCGGATTCCGGTGGGGTCTGTGACGACGCGCGCACGCGCCTGAACCATGCTGCGGCCGCCGTTCGCTTCTTTGCCTTAAGGAATGGATCGATAATGCCGGAGTCTTCATCATGACCGAGCAAGCCGAATTTTTGTCGTTACCGAGTGAAGAGGCTATCGCTGCGTTCGTGCAGCGGTTCTATGCCAACGTGCGCGCCGATGGCGACATCGGGCCGCTGTTCGAGAAGAAGATCGCCGGCGCGTGGGATGTGCACCTCGACAAGATGAATGACTTCTGGTCGAGCATCGTGCTGGGCAGCAAGCGGTATCGCGGCCATGTACTGGCCAAGCATCTGACGCTGTCGGGCATCGAAGGGCCGCATTTCGCGCGCTGGATCGAGATCTTCATCGCCACCGCGCATGCCACGTTCGACGACGCTGTGGCCACCGAATTCGTGCGGCCGGCACTGCGTATCGCCAGCAGCCTGCAACTAGGGATGTTCGGTTGGGACTACGAGATTCCGGCCGCGCAGCACGCACTGCTGGAGTCCTACACCGCTCCTCGCCGAAGCTAGCTCTCCGCCAAGCGTGAGACGGACTGCGATCGGCCGGTAATCGCACAATCCGCTGTTGCGCGGCAGAAGATCGTCCTTGTCGCTGACACATTAAAAATGTATTGTGGATGCATGTTTTGCGGAACGGAATCGCCAAACGGCCCGCTGGACACGCAAAGCCCTAAACCGCACTCACTTTCTCGGAGCCCATCATGCAAGCCCCCGCCCACGCGACGGCCGACCCTGCTTCCGCAGATCTCGATACCCATCACGACGCCGCCGGTGTTTCCGACCGGATCGCTCTGGCCATCACGCTCACGCTACGGTTCTTCGCCGATACGTTCTTCGCCAAGCGCTACGGCAATCGCGCCATCGTCCTTGAAACCGTCGCTGCGGTTCCGGGCATGGTTGGCGGCATGCTGGTCCACCTGCGCTGCCTGCGCTGGATGGTGGCCGACGAAGGCTGGATCCGCACGCTGCTCGACGAAGCCGAGAACGAGCGCATGCACCTGATGACGTTCATCCAGATCGCCAAGCCCAGCTGGTTCGAGCGCATCGTCATCCTGCTCGTCCAGGCCATCTTCTTCGTTGTGTACTTCGTGCTGTACCTGATCTCCGCCCGCACCGCGCACCGACTCGTGGGCTATTTTGAGGAACAGGCCGTTATCAGCTACACGCTCTACCTGGCCGAAATCGACGCGGGCCGCGTGGAAAACGTCCCGGCCCCGGCTTTCGCGATCGATTACTGGCACTTGGTGCCCAACGCCCGGCTGCGCGACGTGGTGGAGGCGGTGCGTGCCGACGAAGTCGGACACCGCGACGTCAACCACGGCTTTGCCAACGCGCTGAAAACGAAGGAGTCGGTTGGACAGTTGACGTGAAGCGTCTGGTTGGACCGATGGAGATAGCCCACCGGGAGTGGCTGGCTTTTCCTTGGTTCATCGCGGCGCGATACATCCATCGCCTTTAATCCTTTCCGTGGCGGGGTAGTCCGTAACGGCACAGCGACACTGCAGCCTCGGCATATCGCCCACGCAAAACCGTTAAATCCAAAGGAAACTGATCATGTTCACCCAATTCACCAAGCGTCTCGTCCTTGCCGTTTCCCTGGCCGCCGCCGCCGTCGGTGCTCAGGCTGCCGTCAACAGCCCCCGCAATCCGTACTCGGATGGTGCCCGCGCCGAGCATGAGTCCCGCGATGTGTTCAGCGAAGGTGCCCGTTCCGTGCAGGATCAGCGCAGTCCGTACGACGACGGCGCCCACACTGTGGCCGGCCTGGACCGCACGGGCGTGTCGGCTGACCCGTCGCGCGCGGTCGACCCGTACCTCGACGGCGCATACGCCTGAGCTTGTTAGCTAAGGCGCAGGCCACAACGTTTGAATGCCGACGTGTCAGCATGATGCGGGCTCAGTCAGCAAGCCGGCCAGTTTGCTCGTCCAGCCGTTCCATTTAGGCACTGGCGCACCGCACCAGCAGGCGCCGGATGTTTTTGTCGCTCCGCTGCTAATGCCCAGCAGGTTGGCCCGCCCAACAGAGCACTATTCGTGAGTGCGCTAAAGTCACGAGAAGTACCATTCTGCGCTGGATGAGTTCAGGCAAGCCAGTGACGAGGCAGCGCCCAAAGCAGAACCCACAACCCCGTCGAAGAATATCTCGCTGACTGATCCTGAATTGCCCTGGACCGCCGCATCTGGTGGTCCAGCCTTCTTCGCATACTCGACCAACTGGCTGATAGACCTGCACGCGGGAATCATCCTGGATGTCGAGGCCACGCCCGCGCATCGGACCGCAGAGGTGGAGTCAGCGAAGTCGATGATCTACCGTGTCGAGGAACGCTTTGCATTTAAACCTCAGCGCCTCGCCGGCGATACTGCCTATGGGACGGCGCCGATGCTTGGATGGATGATCGAAGAGAAAGCGATCACGGCTGCAGTGGATGCTCGATAAAAAATCAATGCTGCCCGAACACACCAGTTCACAAGAACATGCGCAGCATCCACGAGAATGCGCGAGTCGTAGCACGTAACCTCGCGGCGACACTCGAGTTCGAGCAATCGCGCCGGGAGCGAAAGAAGGTGGAAATGCTATTTGCTCATCTGAAGCGGATCCTGAAAGTGGATCGCTTACGGCTACGAGGGCTAACCGGCGCGCAGGACGAGTTCCTGTTAGCCGCAACAGCACAGAATTTGCGATGTATGGCAAAGCGGCTGATGCCCTTCGGTGAAGATATGTTCAGCCATCGCATAAAGGTCTCGCGTCGCGGAACACGCCGTTCCACTACGGCACCAGTGGCGTCGAGAACGCACGCTGCAAATACGTCCTTTGCCAGGTGCGATTCTGCCCGTAGTAAGCTGGTCCAAGGCCATTGCAGTCGCGGCCCGGTAGCGTCGTGCATGACCCTGTACGGCTGGGCAGAAGGCCGGTGGACCAGTTCAGGCACCGCTCTCTGCGGGACATTCTGCATTAGTCCAGCCCGTCATGCCGGCCTTCTTTGTCAAGCGGTCAGCTTAGTGTGCGCCGGGCGTTGCGGGCAGTGCGGTAAAGCGTAGCGCGCTTTCTCCATGCCTTGGCGTATTCATGCGCAACACGTCGCTTGCAATGCGGGCGCCCAAGCGATCGCCATCCTCCATGTCGGTGCGAAAGTGGATGCCAGCTTTCAGGCGAGACATACCAGCCTCATTGGCCATGGCCTGAAAAGTCGCTGCATCGTTGGGAAATATTTCTGAAAGTATGGTCTTGGCAGCTCCCGACAAAGCTGAATGCCCGGAAGGATAAGAGGGGTGGGGTGGGACGCCGAATCCGGAGGGCAGCGGGAGTGAAGCGTCTAAGTCCGTTGGGCGAGGCCGCAGGTGCTGGTATTTGGCCCGGAACGTCGCGACCACCGTAGTATGCAACGCGCCTGCCAGCAGCGCGTGGACTCGCACTGCGGCGGGGTGACTCAGCTTGTATTTTTCAATCATTTTCTCGGTCACGACGAACCAGTGGCTGTTCGGGCTTACCATGTCTATGGACCAGAAATCGATCTCTTTGCGGTCAGCTTCATTACGTTGGGCCGCAAGCCGGTGCAGTTCCTCCAGGTCCGCTCGCGTGGAGGCCGAATCATTGGCTGGCGGAGCACTCAGCGTGTAGCTCTGCGGATCGGGAAAAGACAACCCGCGCCATGTGCCAGCCATGGGCTCCACCGGATTCGGCTTCGACCAGCGCAATTGTTTTAGCCCATCTAGTTGCTTGTCATTGTGCGCCTGCGCATGAACAGCGCCAGACAGGCTTAGCATTGCGGCCAAGCATACTTGCAGGGTCAGACCCGCACGCTGTAGGCTCGTTTGGCTTGTACGTTTCAGCATTTCCCATCTCCTTGCGGGAGAGTTTAAGATGTATTTATTATACATGTTTGATCCGGGCCGTATCTGAACGTTACGTTTGGTCGATTTGGACAATGTTATGTGGGACTTGCTACGGTCGCGATGGAAGTACGCGCACCGGCTGGCTCGCAAGCTCCAGGCGTTCGGGCATCAGGTCCGCTTGATCGCCCCACAGTTCGTGCGCCCTTCGTGAAGGGTATGCGGTCGTATTGCCTTCCACGTTATGGACGTGATCCACCAATGCGACCACTGCCTTGAGCGTGCCCTGTCAGCTGCCGTCGCCCGATGGCACCGGCTGGTCGTTGAGCGATTGCCGAGAACCGTATTTTCGGATTTCTTGGGTCGCTTGCGTACGGCCTGGACCGGTTGCAGGCGTGTCTCGCAAGCCTTGGCTAACGCCGCATCGGGATGTTGTCGAAGAAAGATGCATTGGGATCCCTGAATGGAGGCACCGGCGGGCCGCACTCGCATTCCGCTTCGCCGATGCTTGACAATAACCAACCAGTCGTCTATTATTTTTTCGAACTGCTCACCAACCACCGCGACATGCCAAGACCTGCCAACCCCGAAATCCGTCACCGCCTCCTGATCGACGGTGGCCGTGTGATTCATAGCGCCGGGTTCAACGGGGCCGGCGTGCAAGACATCGTAGCTGCCGCGGCTGTTCCCAAGGGATCTTTCTACAGCTATTTTGACAGCAAGGAAGCCTTTGCCGCCGAAGTGCTCGAAGCGTACTGGGAGTCCATTGAACAACGCCATAGCAACGTGATGTACGACGCTCGCATCAAGCCGTTGGTCCGGATCGAAAAGTTGTTCGAGTTGCTGCTGGCGGACCAGGCGGCGCAAAAATTCGAGTTAGGGTGCCTTATAGGCAACCTTTCGCTCGAATTGTCCAATCTCAGTGGCGAAGTCCGAACGGTTCTGGGGCGCATCCTGGCGCGCTGGGAAGGCATGATCGTCGCCTGCCTTGATGAGGCCAGGATGCGCCAGGAACTGCCGGCGGATGGTGATTCCGCGCAACGCGCGGCCGTCATAATCGAGACTTGGCAGGGGGCGGTCCTGCGCAGCAAGCTCGAGCGCAACGGCGACGCCTGCCAACGCTTTCTGCAGGTGACGCTCAAGCGGCTGTTGTCCTGAATTTTTTTGCGGCTTTAAATAGCCGACTGGTCGCGTATTAAACAAAAACCGGTTCAATGCAGACCTGCTGACCTTCATCCGTAATTGAAACGACGCCCACCGGGCTCACCATTTAGAGGTAATTTCCATGTCCAATCTCCCCCAGTATGCAGATCCCGTTGATCCGGCTCTGCCGAAGACAGACATTACGCTGGACCTGCCGCGCACGG
>NZ_FMYZ01000002.1:762016-766085 GCF_900101625.1 Cupriavidus sp. YR651
GTGGCCACATGCAAATGCCTGGCCCACATGCCCGCCGTGAAAAGCTGGCTTCACCATGCCGACGCCGCCAAGGCCGTCAACGAGGCGAGTGCGCACGCATCCACGCAAGCACGCGTGAATTCCATGGTCCGCGAGAACGTCATCGCCCAGCTGGCCAACATCAAGACCCACCCCGCCGTGGCACTCGCGCTTGAACAAGGCCGCCTGAACCTACACGGCTGGCTCTATGACATCGAAACCGGCGCGATCGATGCCCTGGATGGCTCGACCAATACTTTCGTTTCGCTCGCGGCGCATCCCAATGCATCCGCAACTCCACGCAGTCGCGAGTCGATCGCTGCCTGAATGCCTCACCCCCACGTTTCACCCTCTCAAGGAGTTAGCATGACCCAATCCCAATTCAGCCAATCCTCCCGTCAAGCCCTGAGCGATAACATCATCGATGCAAAGAGCCGCAAGGGGCTCACCTTCGAGCAGATCAACGAAGGCACCGGACTGAGCCTGGCCTTTGTCACGGCCGCCCTCCTCGGCCAGCATCCGCTGCCCGCCTCCGCGGCAAAGATCGTCGCCGACAAGCTGGACCTGGGCGAAGATGCCGTGCGCCAGTTGCAGACCATTCCTGTGCGCGGCAGCATCCCTGGCGGCGTACCGACTGACCCGACCATCTACCGCTTCTACGAGATCGTGCAGATCTACGGCTCCACGCTCAAGGCCCTGGTTCACGAGCAGTTCGGCGACGGCATCATAAGCGCCATCAACTTCAAGCTCGACATCAAGAAGGTGGACGACCCCGAGGGCGGCCACCGCGCGGTGATCACCCTGGACGGCAAGTACCTGCCGACTAAGCCGTTCTAATGTCTTAACGTGGCACCTACTTGCACGCCGAAGGTGCCTTTTCTTCGCCAACCACACGAACGTGGCGGCTATTAGATACCATCATGTCCACATTTTTCGCGGCCCTGGCCATCGCCGCATTGACGGGAAGCACGCTCGCCATGTCTTCCCTCATCGCCAGCAGTCCTTTGGTCGACAGGCTTGCTCGGGTCTATCAGCGTATTGACGAGCGGGCGACCTCGCAAGCCCACCCTTCCGATATGCACGGGACGCCGGTGAGCGTCGCCCGCCTCGATGGGCGACGCGACCCCTTGTTGGATGACGCGCGCACCCGGGCGGCGGCAGCCGCAGACGAAACGCTCCGACTCTCGAGTGTCGGTGAATCTGCTATCCAACCAGAAGAAAGGTGCACCCCATGTCTGCAGCACGCCTGAACCTCTTCCAGCTCGCCCCGGTCCACCTGAAAGCGATGATCCATCTGACGCAAACGTGCAAGAACAGCTCATTCGGCCGCCGGCTCGTAGACCTCATCCTGTTGCGCGTATCGCAAATCAACGGCTGTGGTGTGTGCGTCGACGTGCACTGGCGCGACCTGATCAAGCAGGGCGCGGACCCACGCCACGTGAACGCGATTGCCGGCTGGCGCGAGGCGCCATTCTTCGACGCGCGCGAGCGCGCCGCCCTGGCCTGGGCGGAGGCCGTCAACGCCCTGCCACATCGCGACGATACGGACGCCCTCTACCCCCAACTGCGCGAGCACTTCAGCGAGCAGGAAATCGCTGAAATGTCATACACGATCGCGCTCATTCGCGGCTGGAACGCTATCAATCAGAGCCTGCGCAACCAGATCCCCGTCAATCTGCCACCCAGCATGTAATCCTGCGCTATCCAGAGGGTCATGGCGTCAGCGTCGCCGTGACCCGCGAGGTTGCCAAGCACCTGCGCTCCCAATACAGGATCGAAAGCCGACAGGGCCGGGGCTCGTCTGTAGGCAATTGCTGCCGAGGCTAATCGAGGCATGCGCGCGCTCAAGACGCATACGAGATTAAGCCGGCCAGTTGCCTCTGTTTTTTCCTGCTATCACGTTTCCTGACATGGCTATCAAGCTGTTGCATCCCCTCGCCGGCCCACGCCATGGCAACAAGGTGGTACAGCGACTGACTTGCGCTGGCGAGGACGACCGATGCGTTTTTGTGCTTGAGTGTCGCTACTTCACGTCAGTGGTGACGCCTAGAGGCCTGCGCGTCTATCCAGGCGCCAAGAATTGGCGCCTGTCCAGCGGGGAACCTGTCGAGTTGATCGACAAGGATCTGTTTCACGTCCCTCACACCAGGGAAATGCTCACGCGAGTTGGATGATTCATGTTCTCATGCGCGAGCCACCACAAGTCAGTACCTCTGAAGGTTTTGAACCTGAGCGCTGTGGCCGAGGCGCGCGACCGAAAAAATGCGATGCCGGCGGCCGAGCAGCACATGGCCATAGCTGCTGAAGCGCAAGCGCAGTGACGGCTCACGTTCAGTTTTTGACGCAAATTCTGGGTCCAGATTGGGTGCTCACTGGTCAGTCGCTATCCGGTGGATGCGGAAGTACGGACGTCGGAGCGGCATCCGCACCAGAGGCATTGGTGCGAAATAGGAAACGCAGAAGAGTCCGCTATGTGTCTACCCCGGTCATCGGGCCGTGCCTACCATGTCATCTATCGGGATGGATCATCGTCTCCAGCCTCCGTCGGACTGGCGCTGGCCCTATCCCGTCGTGGCGCCATTTCGCCAGCGCAGTAATGGGGAAGGCGATAATCAATATATTGCATTTGATATGCATCTTTAATAGAATGCCGCGAAGCCCAAGCGAGGCCCATCACAACGCCTTAGCAAGCGCAGAATTTCGGCCCGCTGCCGCAGTGCGCCGCAGGTAGCACTACCTCGACCGTACCGCGCCCATTCGCATTTCTCTGGAGAGTTCCCGTGAGCACCATCGCGATTCTGCTATCTGCCTTCGTGCTGTCGATGATCGGGCTGTTCGCTTTCATCTGGTCGCAGCGTCGTGGCCTGTTCGACCGCGATCCCAAGGCAGCGGAAGTCATCTTCGCGCCGGGCGAGATCGGCTCCGTCGAAGACCCCGCCAATGATGCCGCGCGTATCGCGCGGTGGCAGTCGGCGGCCCCGCACCATGCGGGCTCCGGTGCGAGCGCCGAGCTGGCCCAGCGTGCCCGCGCGGATGCCTCGACCGCGCCGCTGGTGTTCTTCCTGTTCTGCTGCGCGTTTGCGTGGCTGCTGGTCGCATCCGCCGCGGGCCTGACAGCGTCAGTCAAGCTGCACGCGCCCGACTGGCTCGCCGATGAGGCCTGGCTCACCTTTGGCCGCATTCGCACTATTCACCTGAACGCCGTAGCCTATGGCTGGGCGCCGATGGCCGGACTGGGTATCGCGCTGTTCGTGATCCCGCGGCTGCTCAAGACCGAACTTGTCGGCGCGCGCTATGCATTCCTCGGTGCCGCACTGTGGAACGCGGCACTGATCGCGGGACTGGGTGCGATCGGCGCAGGCCTGGCCGACGGGCTCGAATGGCTGGAGATTCCCTGGCAGATCGACATTCTCTTTGTGGCCGGTGGCGCGCTGCTCGGTGTGCCGCTCGCACTGACATTACTCAACCGCAACGTCGAACATCTCTACGTATCCGTCTGGTACATGGGCTGTGCGCTGTTCTGGTTCCCCGTGCTATTCCTGGTCGCCAATGTTCCGGGGCTGCACCATGGCATTGAGGAGGCCACAATGAACTGGTGGTTCGCCCACAATGTGCTGGGCCTGTTCTATACGCCGCTGGCGTTGGCCTCGATCTACTACTTCCTGCCAAAGATCATTGGCCGGCCGGTGCAGTCCTACAATCTATCGCTGCTCGGCTTCTGGGGGCTGGCCTTCTTCTATGGCCAGGTCGGTGGCCACCATCTCGTGGGTGGGCCGGTGCCCGGATGGATGGTCACGCTGTCGATCGTGCAGAGCATGATGATGATCATTCCGGTGATGGCGTTCACGGTGAACATGCATGGCACGCTCAAGGGCAAGCTGGCTGCGCTGCGCTATTCGCCCACGCTTCGCTTCATCGGCTTTGGCGGCCTGATGTACACGGTCAGTTCGATCCAGGGGGCCTTCGAAGCGCTGCGCAGCCTCAATGTGGTCGTCCATTTCACGCACCATACAGTTGGCCACGCGCATCTGGGGCTGTACGGCTTTGTCAC
>NZ_FMYZ01000037.1 GCF_900101625.1 Cupriavidus sp. YR651
CGCTTATCAGATGCTGGGCACTTGGGCAGTGGCTGCAGACAATAGCCCAGGCTCGAAGGAGATGCACGTGGTCTATGCATCCCCGGGAACCATCGCCGCATACCGCAAGTCCGGGCGCTTTCCTGATGGCACTGTTCTCGTGAAGGAAGTGTTCAAGACGACCACAAAATCTATGACAACCGGAACGGTAAGTAGCGCCGGCACCCTTGCCGGTTGGTTTGTCATGGTGAAAGACGACGTCGGCCGATTCCCCAAAAACGAGCTTTGGGGAGACGGCTGGGGTTGGGCCTGGTTCGATTCAACTGATCCCACGAAGACTACATCCACGGACTACAAGAAGGACTGTCAATCCTGTCACGTGCCGGCGCGAGCATCAGACTGGATTTACACCCATGGCTATCCGCCTCTGAGCCGATAGAAGGCGCCGCTCGATGATGCTCACTAATCTCACCGGTGCTTTGCATCAACCCGTTCGGGAAGCAAGGTTACGTTGACCAGTGGTAACACCCTATGTGGAACGGGTTTTCGATCTCCGCAAGATGTTCCTGCAAAGGGACGAATGACCGTGGAGAAAAATCGCGTGAGACTGCAGGGGTACGCCCATTTCACATAGAGTCGTGTGTACTCGACACAGGGAGAAAGACGATGAAGGCAATCGTGGTAACGGATCAGACTGCGGGAACGGCCGGAATGACGCTGGTGGACCGACCCGAGCCGGTGGCAGCAATCAACGATGTCGTCGTTCAGGTTCATGCGTCGGGATTTACGTGGGATGAGCTGACGTGGCCTTCGACCTGGACCGATCGCCTCGGCCGTGACCGGGCGCCAGTGATTCCGGGCCAAGAGCTTGCGGGAGTCGTCATCGCTCTTGGCTATGGCACGACGGGGCTGTCACTAGGGCAGCGGGTGTTTGGCCTCACAGACTCGTATCGCAGCGGCACCCTCGCCGAGTATGTAGCCGTCGAGGCGCGCAACCTCGCGCCGCTGCCTGCGGATGTCGACTTCACAGTGGGCGCGAGCGTGGCGATGCCCGGCCTGACCGCGTGGCAAGGACTGTTCGAGCACGGTCGCCTTCAGGCGGGGCAAAACGTTCTCGTGCACGGCGCAGCAGGTGCTGTCGGGTCGATGGTGACGCAGCTTGCACGCGAGGCCGGCGCGTATGTCATCGGCACTGGACGCGGCTCCCACCGTCAGAGAGTGCTCGAGCTTGGTGCGCGCGAGTTCCTTGACCTGGAGAACGACGCCTTGGAAGACGTCGGCAGCGTCGATCTGGTATTCGATGTCTTCGGTGGAGACATCGCGAAGCGATCTGCCGGCGTGGTCCGGCGCGGAGGAACGCTCGTGACCATCGCGGGGCCTACCGAGGCGAGGCCCGCCGACGGGCTCGCGATCGACTTTGTTCTCGTGCCAGATCGAGCCCAACTGGGTGAGATTGTCCAACGGGTGCGCGACGGACGACTGTGGACGAACATTGGCAACATCTCGGCCCTCGATGATGCTGTCGCCGCTTTCAATCCGACCAAGCGGATCAGCGGAAAGACGATCATCCGCGTTCGTCCGTGAGGACTCGGGGGATTACGCAAGACCTACTCCGTAACTCTCCTCATCAACGGCCTCAAAAGTCAAATTCCGATCAAGACACAGAAATCACCCAGCCAGCCTGGCAAGGGCCGAGGGTAATGAGTCCCGCGGCAGTAGTTTCCGCGCCGCCATTGAAACGATATTCGCCGCGCTTTGGGAAACGTCACCCCGGTCCACGATAACTGAAGAGGGAGTATGCGCGGAATCGAGTTCGCCCATTGTCAACGATTTACACGGCGAAATCCATCGCATGCTGAGAGAAGGCCGTAGCCACCAGCAGATCATTGACTTCATGGTCGCGCGCAATGGAGATTTCGTGTTGTACGACCCGCCGACGTCCTCCCGCACGGCTAAGGCCTCTGCCACGAAAGGAGCACCGTTGTGAACGACGCATCGTATTCTGACTGTTTGGACCTGCAGATCCACCTTGACCGGAGAGGGAAGCTGCCCCTGTCAGAACAAATTCGTATGAATATTGTCAGGGCAATTGATTCCGGCTTGCTAGCACCCGGCACCCGATTGCCGTCGTGGCGGTGCCTTGCTACGCAGCTTGGTGTCGCGCGCGGTACGGTTCGAACGGCGTATGAACGGTTGTCCGAGTCCCAGATGATTGAAGCATTTGGAGCAAAGGGCACCCGCGTGGCGCCACGGCCCCGCGCGGTGAGTACTCAACCGGACGCACCGCGGCCTGGTGGTTTTATGAAAACCATTCAGGAGATGAACGTCGGGCCAGCGATCTTCCAGCTCGGCATTCCGGCGTTCGAAGGCCCGCCGGATAAGATCTTCGCGCGCGCGCGCTCCTCCAATCTATTGAAGACGGGACCCTTCTCGTCACTGGTCTATCCCGATCCTAGAGGGGAGTCCCGTCTGCGCCAAGAGATTGCGGGCTATCTGTCCATTTCTAGAGATCTCCATTGCGTCCCGGAGCAGGTATTTATCACTTCGGGATACAGCTCCGGCCTAGGTCTAGCATTGCGAGTGTTAGGTCTGGACGGTAAGAAGGTTTGGATGGAGGACCCCGGTTTTCTGCTTACCCGGAAGGGGCTCGAGCTCGCTCGTTTGAGTATCGTTCCGGTGCCGGTAGACGCTGACGGCATCAACGTCGGGTACGGAATGGAAAACGCTGCGGACGCTGCGTTAGCCGTGGTGACGCCTGGTCAGCAAGCTCCGTTGGGCTCGACCCTGTCTTCGAGGCGACGGCTTCAGCTGCTTGAATGGGCGGCCTCGAGCGGCGCGTGGATCATCGAAGATGACTACCTCGGCGAGCTACAACTTGAAGGCAGAGCGGCACCCGCCTTGGCGTCTTTGGACGAGGGCAAGCGCGTTATCCACATAGGTACTTTCAGCAAGACTATTAACCCGGGGCTGCGACTTGGATTTGTTGTGGCGCCACCTGAACTGGTTAACGCGTTCTCTGAGGTAGCCGCAACGCTTGCCCCCGCTCCTTCACCAGTAGTTCAACTCGCCACCGCACAATTCATGCGTGATGGCCACTACATCCGCCGCATACGTCGGCTCAAGCGACTATATTCTGCCCAGCGTGATGCTCTCTGCGAACAGCTGCAAATGCGCGATGCAGAGTGGATCAAGGCCGGCCTTGCAATACTTCTCAAACTCCCCGATGGTGCGCCCGACATGCAGATCGTTCGGGAGGCGATGGCCGTCGGAATGGCACCATCGCCTTTGTCTAGATGGTTCGCGACTCCTTCCTGGGCCTTACCAGGGCTTTTGCTCGGGGTCGCCACAGCGCCTGAGCCGTATCTCGCTACTTCGTGCCATCGATTGTTCGAAATCATCGACCAATATCGCTAGCGCAGTGCCCTGGGACCCCACATGAGAGCACGAAGGAAACGCTAGTGAAGTCAACAGCTAAGGCCCGCCCGCGCATGCCCAAGGTTCTGCGAGACGGATATCGAGTTCTGAACAGCTCGTATTGGCTCTGTTCACATTGCCATTTTCGAAGTACATCACGACTGGTCGCGCCCCTTTGGCCCGACATCGGGGCCAGATCAAGCATTCTTCCCGACACGAGATGGTCGATTCCTTTGCCGGACCTCCAATGGCCGTAAGCTACGTCGAAGCGTCAGTGCTGGGCAATAGCTCATCACTATTCTTAGTACACACAACAATGAGGATTCTTGGCTCTTTAACTTGTGCCATCTACCGTACAGAATTTGAGCCTCAAAATGGAGCAATTCGACCATGATCATTCGTCCTATTCTGACAAGATTTTGTGTGACAGTTGCGATCTTCGCCAGCACTGGCGCGGCGGCACATGGGCCCGGCGACATCGTGAAGCCGAAGTTCGAACAACCGATTCCCAATCTGCCAGGGAAATCAATCGTCGCTGTAGAAGTCGAGTATCCACCGGGCGGAAGCTCGTTACCTCACATGCACGCGAAGTCCGCCTTCATTTACGCGTACGTGGTATCGGGCACAGTCGAATCGAAGGTCAACGATGGTGATGTACACGTGTACCACGCTGGAGAGAGCTGGTCTGAACCGCCCGGCGCAAGCCATCCAGTAAGTCGGAACGCGAGCAAAACTAAACCGGCGAAGCTATTGGCGGTATTTGTCGTTGATAGCAACGACAAAGAACTGACCACACCGGTCAGGTAAATGCCATCTACCCGCCAACAAGGATAGCTTTGCGTGCCGGATCCGAACAGGACCTCAACTGCCTTGATTTCTACGCCGTGGTGGCAGCGCAATCAAATGCCCGCGAGGGGTCCGGCGCCACCTCGCAGGCCGCCGACAAGCGCCGATCCGCACATGGCTACCGCGAGAGACACGTCCGTGCGGCAAGCACGCGGATCAGAGGAGAAAACGCCGCCCAACACGTTGAACGAAAGCAGCTCTGTATAGAGCGGGAACACCCGTCTACCCCAGACTGTCCCTTCCCCATAGGAATCACCAGGAGCAACGGAACCACCATGACCAACGCCGTCATCGAATGTATTCTGAGCCGCAGCGCCGCCAAGTATTACGACCCAGCCGCCACTCTGAGCGACGACCAAATCCGTGAACTGGTGCGGATCGGCACCAGCGCGCCGACGTCGTTTCACTTGCAGAATTGGCGCTTCATCGCTGTGCGCACGCGTGAAGCCAAGGCTCGGCTGAGTCCGATCGCCTGGAATCAGCCTGCGATTACCGACGCAGCCGTCACCTTCATCATCTGCGGCCAGTTGGCCGACTCCAGCGTTATTCCTGATCGCCTGGCTCCACTGGTTGAAATGGGCGTCATGCCGGCGGCGATGGTGTCCGAATGGGAAATCCCCGCACGCGATCTGTACATGGACCACCCGCAGCGCCAGCGCGACGAGGCCGTACGCACCGGCACCTTCGGCGCGGCAGCGATGATCTACGCGGCCCGCTCGCTGGGCCTGGGTTCGACGCCGATGATCGGTTTCGATGCCGAAGCGGTCCACCGCGAGTTCGGACTGGTTTCAAACGAAGTACCGGTCATGCTGTTGTCCATCGGGGCAGAGCGCCCGGGAAACTGGGCACAGAAGCCGCGCCTGCCGGTGGCCGATGTGCTGGACCTCGTTTGAATATTAGTCAAATCATTTATCCAAGGAAATGATGATGGCAAGAACTGTAGTGCTAAAGCCGGTCACACCGGTTGGATCGATCTGACCGGCTTGTACCTGCTCGCATCGACCATCTCTGAGAGCCCCGAAAGGTGCCATCGATGCGAGCTAACGCAAAGCCCGGAAGCGCCTAGGAAAGATCTGGGGAACGTATCTGGGCTTTTCGTATGTACCGTCCCCGTCCGGTTTCGCAGACGAGCTCGTGTACTGGGGTTGCGTGGCGCGTACAAGCGGCGTGTCAACCGCGAATCTCAAGCGTCTCAAATTACTGAGTTGATATGTCCCAAGTCGACTGGCTGAGCCAGCTTCTGCAAATGATCACCATCACTGGCCAGTTGGAAGTCCGCTGTGCCTACGGTGCGCCTTGGCGTGTGGCTTGGGCTCGGTCCGCTGCGCACGAGATCCCCTACCACGTCGTGCTCAAGGGCCGAGCCATTATTGAGGACCCGGAGACGGGAAAGACAAGCGAGCTCGTAGGCGGAGATATCGTGCTGTTGCCTCACGGGTCGGCCCACGTGCTGCATGATGGTAGCGGACATGCTCCGGGTCTTACCTACAATCGCCAAGCTTCTACAGGATGGACGCTCAGTGAGAATGAGGGCCACGGCGAGCATCTGGACATGTTGTGTGGGAGATTTTTCATCGGATCGCCCCATGATCGATTGATTCGTGACTATCTACCCGCGACTCTAATGGTACGGGCCATGGACGGTCACGGTGAAGAAGGCATCGGAACGGCCTTGAGCAACTTGGCCAATCTCGTGGAGTTGATGCGCATGGAGTCCGCCGGCGACAAAGCGGGCGCATCCGCCATTCTCAACGCGCTTACGTCGGCACTGTTTGCACTTGCGCTGCGCGCGGCCAGTGAATCCCAGCAAGCTCCGGCAGGCTTGTTGGCACTGACGGGCCATCCGCGACTGGCCCCGGCCATTTCAGCCATGTTCGCCGATCCGGCGCGGCCCTGGAATCTGCCTGATCTAGCTGACTTGTGCAGCATGTCACGCGCAACCTTCATGCGACACTTTCAGGACAAGCTGGGACGTTCAGCCTCCGAACTGTTGACCGATATCCGAATGAGCCTTGCCGCCAACGAGCTAAAAAAGCCGGCGATGACCACCGAGGCCGTGGCCGACTCGGTCGGATATCGATCCGTAGCGGCGTTCCGGCGCGTGTTCACCGACAAGATGGGGATGACGCCTGGGCAATGGCGCCACATGGTGCGCGGGGGTGAGTAAAGCGCTTCGCTATCGGTATGCAGCGTAGATAAGGCGCTAGTTGCCCCCTCCGTTTGAGTCATTCTCAGAATCATCCACATGATCGAATCGTCCTTATCCGCGCACGTGATCTTGGATCATTTGCTAGCTGTGCTTGATATCGGTGTGAACAATTTCACGGTTTGCGACATACGTAGTGGTTGGGGAATTCGCTTCGATACTTGCAAGACGGCGAGTCTGCATTACTGCCTGGCCGGCGTCGGCACACTAGCTGTTCGTGGCTTACCTCCCGTTCAACTTGAGCCACACAGTTTCGTGCTCCTGCCGCCAGGGGTTGCGTACTGTCTCGAAAGCGCCTCGTCCAAACCGGTCCGGCTTGAGTGCCGTACGCGCGTGCGCGGGGTGCCGTCGCAGGAATCCGTTCCAACACTCACTGCCGGCGAAGGTCGGCGGGGCATTGAAACGGCATGTGGTGAAATTCGCGCCGGATTGATCGATGGGTGGGACCTTTTCACCTCATTGGGAAAACCACTGGTGGTGCGATTTGACGACACCGACGGGTTGCGGGACCAGTTTGTAATGTTGTTGGCTGAGTCGGTCCGGCCGAGGATGGGCTCACGCGTCCTGACTGAGGCATTGCTTAAGCAATGTCTAGTACTCGCGTTACGACGCTGGATGGAGAGTGATCTCTCGCCATTGCCCTGGATGGCCGCTATGGCTGACATGCGGCTAAGTCGTGCTTTGGTCGCTATTCTTGAACAACCTGACGTCGCATACACAGTAGACAGTCTTGCACTGATCGCAGGCATGAGCCGTTCCGCGTTTGCCGCCGCATTTCGCACTGCTTTTGGTCAATCGCCGATGAGCCTGGTCAAGCTCGTGCGGTTGCGCCGCGCCAGCGAACTATTGATCACGACCGCGCTTACCGTACGTGAAATCGCCAAACGAGTCGGGTTCTCTAGTTGGAGTAATTTTTCTCTGGCATTTAGCCAACTTCACGGCATGGACCCAAGTCGCTTTCGCCGTACGTTTTCGTTGATTGAAGAAGGGTAGCGGCTTCATCTAGAGACCGCTTCAAAAGGAAACCAAGGGGGATGTTAACTTCTTCGGTCAGTTCTTAACCTTTCGACGCCTCAACAATAGGGACCAAGGAGACGGGCTCGCCGGTCATCGATGGCTACCCATGCTCGCTCGTTTGTGCGACTGGCAGAAGGCCCGCCGAGCGGCATTCTTGACTCAGTCTCCAAATCTTACTCCTTTGGAAAGCTTCATTATGGATCGTCTAGTCTCAATGCAGGCATTCACTCGGGTGGTGGACGTCGGTGGCTTCGGGCGCGCTGCGAAGTCGCTCGACCTACCCAAGGCTACGCTCACCCGCATGATCCAGAACCTGGAGACCCATCTTGGCGTCAAGCTGGTGCACCGGACCACACGGCGCATCAACGTGACCACCGACGGCGCAGCCTACTACGAACGCTGCGTGCGCATCCTGGCAGACGTCGAGGAGGCGGAGCAATCGCTGACGCTCGATAACGAATCGCCGCGCGGCACGCTGGCGGTGGACACCACTAGCGCGCTCGCGCAAATGGTATTGATGCCGCAACTGCACGACTTCCTGAATGCGTATCCGGAACTGAAGCTCGAACTGACCGTCAACGGCAAGCCGATTGATCTGCTCACAGAAGGCGTAGACGTCGCGTTGCGCGTGGGGGTGCTCGACGAATCGATGGTGGCACGCCGCATCGGTCAGGTGAAGCTGGCCTTCTACGCGTCGCCGATATATCTACGCCGCTTCGGCACGCCTCACGATCTCACAGAGCTGGCACGGCACAAGGCGGTAAATCTCCTGTCGAACCGAACCGGACGCGAGACGCCGTGGCCGCTAGTCCGCGCTGGCGAACGCAGCGAAGTACTGCTGCCTTCGGTGATCTCCACCAACGATGCTGACGTCAATCTGGGCTGCGCAGTGGAAGGCCGTGGCATTACGCGCATCTCGCGGGCGATGGCCGAGCCCTACGTCCATAGCGGCCGGCTAGTGGAGATCATGACGGAATGGCAGACCGACGAACTACCAATCTCAGCGATGTATCCGCAGAACCGGCACCTGTCGGCGAAGGTTCGGGTGTTCGTGAACTGGGCCGCCGAGATCTTTTCGAATCATCCGCATTTCGGCACGACACCGCGGCAAGTCGCGGTGTGACCACCGATTATTTTTTGCTTCGGCGCGCTGGCACAGACCGGGGACATCGCTTGCCGATGTCCGTGCGCCGGGCTCTTCAGCGGTACCAATCACTGCATGGATGCTGCCCATGTATGTCATGTGTGATTACCACTGCCGCATGTCCGGATCCGAGAACCGTGCCATAAGCGCCGCTCTTCAGTGCCCTGCCTTAACTGCAGGATGAATCACTATTCTTCTTGATCCTTTCTGGCATTTTATTGAGCGGAAGTAGTCTCGAAATTGGTATCGGGTACGCCTAAAGTGGAGGCTCCTAACCGCCTGATGAAAGGGCCGCAACATGAGCCATATCGCTATTCCCGCCATCGAGTCCGCCACCTTCGCCATGACCAACGGAACTACCAAGCCCAATGCCGTCATCGAATGTATCTTGAGCCGCAGCGCCGCCAAGTACTACGACCCGGCCGCCACCTTGAGCGACGACCAAATCCGCGAGCTGGTGCGAATCGGCACCGCTGCGCCGACATCCTTCCACTTGCAGAACTGGCGCTTCATCGCCGTGCGCACGCCTGAAACTAAGGCCCGGCTGAGTCCGATCGCCTGGAATCAACCTGCGATCACCGAT
>NZ_FMYZ01000020.1 GCF_900101625.1 Cupriavidus sp. YR651
CGTTGAAGGTGTCGCTGGGCAACAAGCCGGAAGACGCCTGCACGCTGAACTACGCGCTGCCGCCGACGGTGAAGGGTTCCGCATCGGCATTCACCGCCGTTGAGGGTGAATGTGTTCGATAAGCAGGATGGGGGAAACGATGATGAAACCCGACCTTTGGCAGTCGAATCCGGTCACGCGCCGCAGTGATTCTCTGACTACCAGCCCCCGTTATGCCGTTCGCGGCACCCCCAGGCTGACAGCCCATTGTGAATGGCAGGGGGCCTCGGAATTTAGGAATAGTCCTATGTATTGTGCCCGTGCCGATTTCTACATTACAGACATCAGAAAAACGGCCTCCTCCCAAATGACGTTGGACTGGGGCCGAGCGATGGGCTACGCGCTGCCGCAGACCGACAACGATTCCTCATCGCCATTCGCCAGTTGATGGTGAATGTGTTCGATAACCAGATTAGAGAAACGATTATGAAACCCGACCTTGGAAGGCTATTGAGATGGCTTGTGCATGATGTGGCGAAAAAGGCCATGCGCTCAAACTTCAAAAATCTCGTCGCCCTGCTCTTCGCTAGTTGCGTCTGCACTATCTCTTTGCCTGTTTTTGCTCAGTCTTGCCGTACTGTTGAGGGTGGCAACTATAATGTTTCAGTTGGGAGTCAGGCTATTCCGCGCGATGCTGCGGTAGGCAGTGTCGTGATCCCACGGACTCCTTATCTACCGCGGTACCACGAAGTCTGCGATGCTAGCAATGACCATAATGCCTTATTTTTCTTCACTGTGGATTCGGCTCCTGTTCCGGGGTTCACCGATGTGTACCCAACAAATATTGCTGGTCTGGGTATCAGGTATCTGGTCGCAAATGGATGCGATTACAATACACCCGTCACGGCAATCACCAGCCTAGGTTTTCAGATGACGTGCGAGATTGTAGACATCGGCCCCGACACCGTCGGCAGTCTCATCACAACCATCACTGAGTTTATCAAGACAGGTCCAATTTCCCCCGGAACGCTAACGACGGTACCGCGAGTCAAGGTGGAATATGCCTTTACCGATCGGCCGGCGAGATCTGAAATCACTCCTTTCTTCAGTGGAAGCGCGACGGGTACGATCAGCACCAACGCGTGCGCTACCCCTAACATTACCGTCGACATGGGCTCGCACAAGAGCACTGAGATGTCAGGGATCGGCACATCGACGTCGTCGACCAATTTCAACATTGCCTTGAACAACTGCCCCGCCGATATCACGGCCATCAAGTATCAAATCGATGCCGTCACGTCAGTCCTGGATGCCGCTAATGCAGTGGTAGCGCTGGATGGCAGTTCCTCAGCGAAAGGGGTGGGTGTACAGCTCTTGAATAACGCGGGCAATGTGCAGACGCTGGGTGTGGAAAATACCCTGGCCGGCGTCAACGGTGCCAGCTCCTACACCATCCCGTTGCGCGCACGCTACCGTCAGACGGAGGGCTCTGTGAGAGGAGGCACCGCCAACAGTTCGATGACATTCAGCATCTTGTATCCGTGATCCCGGTTGACATGCATATAAAGGGAGGCGTTCTGCCACGGCACGCCTCACAGCGATGGCAAGCGCAAACATAAAGGGCCGAGTCCCGCAGCAATGCAGGACTCGGCCCTTTCCTTTTTTGCCTGACCGAATAGCGATTTGTCGCTTCGCGGCCAGCGTGGTCGGCGCTAACCGACGCCAACCGTCGCTTACTGCGCGGCAGTAACCGGCGTACCCGCCACCGGTTGCACCGGGGCCTTCAGGTTTTCCATGAAGAACGCGCCCCGCAGCCGGGAAGTGGCGCTGCGCGTGCTTTCTGTGACGGCGCGCATCAGGTTCTCGTACTCCGGTGCCTGGTCCCACTCGCCCAGTGCGGCGGTGTTGATCTCCACGCGCTCATACCATTCCAGCCGGTTGCTGGACAAGTTGACCAGCTGACCCGTCAGCGCCACATGGCCGACCGGCGCGCCCTGCGGCAGGAAGCCGTAGTAGTAGTAGCGCACGGTGCCCAGCTCGCGCGGCGTGAGCAGCAGCAGGCGGTCGGCATTGTATTGCTTGGCCAGCGCACGATAGTCGCGCAGGGCGATGCCCTCGCCGGAGCCCTCGGTGAACTTGGGCAGCGCTTCCGCATCCAGTGGCTTGTCGATCATCACCACCTTGATCTGGCGCGATTCCAGGCCCGTGCCGAATGCCTTGCCGAGGTCGCTGATCATCGAGAAATCCTGCTTTTGCAGGCGCTCGACGATGGCCGCGGCGTTGGCCTTGTTGATCACGATGTCCAGCAGCCCCTGCTGGCCAAGCATGATCTGCGTCGGCTCAGGCAGCTTTTCCACGGCGACGGCAATGGTGGTGGTCTTGTTTTCGAACAGCGCGCTGGATGCCGGAATCGGCTTCTGTACCACTGCGCAGCCCGCAAGCGTGCTCAATGCCAGCAACAAGCCGGCCAGACGGATACGACCCATGACTTCTCCCTTTTCTGAGTTGGGGTTGAATAATCTCGGGACGTATAACGTCGGGAAGTCACCACATTTGAGCCCACTTCAGAGGGGGGCTATCGCGCCATGGCGCGCTGTGGTGACGGAAATAGCGGCCACGCCAGCATCGCCACCATGGCCGTCGTCGCCCACACCACCGGCCACGACGTCAGCGCCAGCCAGTGCGGCAGGCACAGTGGCGTGAGGAAGTAGCCGAAGAAGACCGCCGTGTTGGCCATGCCCGGCGCGGTGCCGGCGCGGTCGGCGCCCGCCATCGCGGCCAGCTCGGCATACGCCACGCCGTGCCACGCGGAGACACAGACGCCGGCCACGGCAAGGATCACGGGCAGGGCCAGACTCCACGCACTGCCGCCGGCGATCGCGCCGCTGCCGTGCACGCAGGCGGCCAGCACCAGGAAAGCGGCGACTGTCACGACCGTGCAGGCGCGCAGGTATTGCCGGCGATTGCCGTGACGGTCGGTCCAGCGTCCGCTCCAGACCCGCATCGCCATCGCACCGCCCTGTACGGTGGCCATCGTCGCCGTGATGGCGCCAAGTCCGGCGTGGGCAAAATCGTGCAGGAACACCGAGGCGAATGTCAGCACCGCGAACTGCGGCACGCAGAGGATGCCGATGGCCGCCACGATGCGCCAGATCCGCAGGCGCCGCAGCGGATTGGGGGTGGCGGCGGTCGGGGTGGCGTGGACGGTGACATCATCCATCTCCGCACCTCCGACGTTCGCATCCAGATTCGCACCATGAGTCACCCTCTCAGGCGGCGGCTCATGCAGCCATCGCCAGGTCAGCAACGCGGACGCGCCGCATAGCAACGCCACCCAGCCATAGACCCACGCAAAGCCGGCCGTCGATGCGAGCCACGGCAGCGTGAGCGCGCCGATGCCGCCGCCCAGCGGGACGGCGGTTTGCCGGATGCTCATCGCCAGGCCGCGCTCACCCTCGTGGAACCAGCGCATCACCGCCCGCCCGCTGGCCCCGTTCACGCTGCCGCCGAACAGGCCGACGGCGGCCATCGCCGCCATCAGCCATGCCAGCGGCGGAAGATGGCCAGACTCCGGCGCCAGCCATAGCGCCATCGCCAGCAGCGCGGCACCGGTCGCCGCGAGTCCGCCCAACAGGACGGGACGGTCGCCCCAGCGGTCAGCCGCCACGCCCCAGGGCAACTCGGATAGCGCGATACCAAAGCCGAGTGCGCCCAGTGCCAGCCCCAGGCCGGCGTTGTCGAGCTGGTAGTCGCCACGCAGCCAGACCGCCGTGGTGGGAATGCCGCCGGCCGCCGCCATGACGCTGGCGTTGGCGGCCACGCCAACCCCCAGCACTTTCCAGCGATGCGCGGGGCCGAAGTGCCGTGGGATCGACGCGGGGGAGGAAACAAGGATTTGCGAGGCCATGATTGACAGGTGCTCCGGAAAGCCGATTGACCGGACCCAGTCTGTCACCGAGAATTCGTCCTGAATATCAGAAAATATTTCGCTAACCGTTCGATAAAACAGGATGATGCGATGTCGCGGACCAATTTCGACATGGCAGCCTTGCGCAGCCTGCTGGCCGGCATGGAGTTGGGCAGCTTTGCCCGCGCAGCCGATCGCGTCGGCCGATCCACATCGGCCATCAGCGCCCAGATCCGCAAGCTGGAAGAGCAGGCCGGCACGCCGCTGTTCCGCAAGTCGGGGCGCGGACTGGCGCTGACGGCGGCGGGCGAGGCGATGCTTGGCTACGCACGCCGTCTGGTGGACCTGAACGACGAGGCCGCCGTGGCGATACGCGGCGTGGATCTGGCCGGCGGCATCCGGCTGGGGTTGCAGGAGGAATTCGGCGAGGGGCTGCTACCCGAGGTGCTCGGCCGATTCGCACGCGCGCATCCGAAAATCCGCATCGAAGCGGTGGTGTCGCGCAATGCCGACCTGTTGGCGCGTATCGACGCCGGCCGCTGCGACCTCGCGCTGGTCTGGGCCAACGTCCACCAGTCGCCAGACTCGCGAGAAGCGGGGCGAGGGGGCAGGGCGGACGCGCGCTACGGCGCGGACGATGGGGCTGACGATGAGTCGGACTATCGGGCGGACCACCGGGCGGAACCTGGCAACCTCGCGGAGGCTGGCTACGCGATGGGCCACCGCATGGCCGAGCCCATCGACGAGCCGCCGATGTGCTGGGTGGGTTCCGCAAGCGTGCCGTGGCAGTACACGCCTGGCGAGCCGTTGCCGCTGGTCGCCTTCGACCGTCCGTGCCAGTTTCACGCCGCCGCCACCGCCGCGCTCGACCGCGCCGGCATTCCATGGCGCGTCACGTTTTCCAGCCCGAATCTGGGCGGCCTCTGGGCCGCTGCCGCAGCCGGGCTGGGGCTCACGGTGCGTTCGCGCTACGGGCTGCCGGCGAATGTGCGCGAGCTGCCGACCGCCGAGACTGGCTTGCCGACGTTGCCGTCGCTCTCGTTGGTGATGGTGCGCGCCGCGGCCACGATGCCGCCGGAAGTCGAGCGTCTGGCGGCGATCCTGCTGTCGGCAATCCGCGATGCCAGGCAGGACGCGTGAGAGGTGCGCTTCATTCTGAAACAACCGCTAATCGCCGTTGTAGCTGCGTCGCCCCGGACGGCACAGCAGCGCGCCAAGCAACACACCCAGGCCCAATGCCATGCCGAGCGCGCGCATGGGTTCCTTGTGCACGTACTCGGTCACGCACTCCTGGCACTGCTCCATGCTGTGACATACCGACGACTTGATCGACGCCAGCGTATCGGAGCCGCGTTCGGCCTTGGCGAGAAAGGTCTTCTTGGCCGTGCTGACGGCCTCCCCGGTCAGGCTGGGCAGTTGGGCGAGCAGATCGTCGAGATCCTTCGCCAACTGATCGGCGTCGGCACGCAGGTTCGACCTGGCTGCCGCAGCGGCGGCATCCTTGTCTTCCGGGTTGGGGTCGTTCGGGTCCATGGCGTCTCCGGTGAGGGTGGGCGTGAAGTCATCAAGGGGCAAGGCCTCTCACCCCTGCGCATCTTCCGTACCAGCGTGCCGCCGCGACGGGTTGCCATAGTTGTCGCGGCGATGGAGGCGGGCATGCGCGTCCTCCATGATAGAAACGCGTCCGCAACTTACCGGTGCTTGTAATTAGTTTGACTAGTTGGGCGGGCGTCGGGTGGCCATCAGGAAACGTGCTGAAGTGTCGTTTACCTGACATCCCAACAAGAAAATGTCGTGCCGATGAATCCGCTTCGCATTTCCGTCCTGGCATGCGCCGTCGCACTGACTGCCTGCTCCACCTAGGGCACCGGCGACGACGACGCGGAGCGCTCGATAATGGGTCAGCTGAGGAGCCTGGTCGGCCGACCGACCTGCGGCATCGCCGTCCAGGACGAAACCGACGGCGGCGCGCCCGTCGAAGTCGAGCGTACGCGGCCCAAGCAGAAGAGCTTTGCGTGCATCAGGTTCTGATACCGTCGTCAGCTGTTTTCGCGAACTATCTTCGCCAACTGCCTTCGCCACTGACATCAACGTCATTGATGTAGTCGTCAGCCTGCCCCGGTGCCCGCGACCATCGGGATACAGCGGGGCATGGCGGGGCACGGCGGAGCGCCATCACCCGCTCACCCTCTCACCTGCCCACCCACTCACCCACGCGCAGGCCGCGCGCTAGCGATGCGCGGACGTGTCGCTGAGGATGTCCTCGATCTGGCCCCTGACCAGGCACAGCAGGCAGAACGCGTTAAACGAGGTTTCGGACGTCTCGCTCTGTCGCTCCAGTAACTCCAGCACACCGTCGATGCCGGCGAGCACGGTATGGGCGTCCTCGGCGGTGACCAGGCATGTGTCATGGTGTGGATGGGCCGGGTCGCGGGTTTGGGTCAGTACGGGCATGGTCTTCCTTTCGGGTCGGGTCGGGTCGGGTCGGGTCGGCGTCGCCGGTCGCCGGCGAGTGCGCCAAGTGTTGCCCGTGACCCGTATCCCGTCGATAAGACGATTCGCATTTTGCGCGCGCACGTCATGCGTTGTTGTGTCCCATCGCCTTCGATCACCACCCGTCGCCTCCCTTCACTCTTCCCGGCACCTATACTCCACTCGCCGCTCCCGAGCAGAAAGGCATTGCCATGACCTCGCCGCCCGTCCCGCAGGACCCGCCACCGACGCCACCGCCGCCCTCAACGCCAGCAAAGCCGCCCGCGCCGCAGCTCGTTCCCTCCGGCTACCGGCAGGGCATCATCACGGCCATCACCGTGCTGCTCGGGTTCTCGCTGGCGTTCTGGCGCTTCTGGGGGCTGGAGACGCCGGGGCACTGGGGTGTCCGTGCTGTCTTCGCCGCGGCCTCGCTGCTGGTCGCGGTCGTCCTGCAGATCGTGGCCCTGTTCCGGGCGCTGCGAATCGAGGATGACGAAGTGGGCGAATACCGCAGGACCGTCCGCTGCTTTATCGCCTCGGCAGTCGCCTTGCTGATCGGACTGGCCGGCGCGATGGTGGACGCGGCGTTCGGGGAGCCGTGAGGCCGCAGCCATAAAAAAGCCCCGGCGACGACGTTGCCGGGGCTGCCAGGACTACCGTTGATTTCGGCGCCGGAAGATAAAAGCAGCGCCTAGTCGGCCTGGATACCAAATTCCTTCACAAGCTTCGTATAGCGCGCGGTGTCCGCGGCAATCAGCTTCTGGAGCACGGCGGGTTCGCCGCCGACTGGGGTCACCGCGATGGTGGCCATCTTGGCGACCACGTCGGGCTGCTTCAGGATGTCGTTGATATGGCCGTTGAGCGTGCGGACGATGTCGGCCGGCAGGTTCTTCGGGCCCATCAGCGCCTGCCACGCGCCGATCTCCACATCCTTGTAGCCCAGCTCGCCCAGCGTCGGCACGTTCGGCGCGAACGGGGAGCGCTTCTGGTCCGCCACGGCCAGCGGCACCAGGCTGCCATTGCCCACGTATTGCGCCACGGCGCCATAGGTCACGTAGGTCATCGGCACCTGGCCGCCCAGCACGTCGACGATGGCAGGCGCCGTGCCGCGGTACGGCACCTGCGAGAGCTTCACGCTGGCGGACTTGTTGAACATCTCGCCCATGATGTGCATTGGCGATCCATTGCCCGGCGTGGCATACGTCTCCAGCTTGCCAGCCTTGGCGCGCGCCACCAGGTCGCTCATCTTCGCGATGCCGCTGTTCTTGTTCACCACCACGAACAGCGATTGCGTACCGAGCTGCGCGATCGGCGTGAAATCGTTCTGCACGTCGTAGTTGGCGCCGGTGCCGGCCTTCAGCACCAGTGGTGCGATGGACACGGTGTTGGGCGCCACCAGCAGCGTGTAGCCGTCGGCCGCCGCGCGGGCCACGTAGGCGCTGCCGATGGTGCCGGCCGCGCCCGTACGGTTTTCCACGACGACGGATTGCTTGAGCCGCGTGCCGAGCTTCTCGGCCATCAGGCGAGCCAGCACGTCGGTGTCGCCGCCGGCCGGGTAGGCCACGACGATGGTGATCGGCTTGTTGGGGTAGCTACCCTGGGCCATCGCGGGCAGGGCAGCAAGCAGCGCGGTGGCGCCGAGGGTCGCGCCGATGGCGGCGAGCAGGTTGCAGCCGGGTCGGTTGCAGCGGACAGTCATCATGATCGAAACACCTCTGGTCAGGTCTCGCGCCAGTCAGGGGACAAGTCGTCCGCCGCGCAAGAAGGGTACGGGGAAGCGGTATGGGGAAGCGGTGCTGTGCCGGCGTTCCCGTGGGGGCACTCGGCGCACGTGTCGCCGGGCAGAGGAAAGCTGCCCGGCGCCGCGCGTATCCGTCGGGCTTAGAAGATGTGCTTGATGCCCATCATGGCGCCAAACTGCTGGCCACCCGGCTTCGGGTTGGCACCGGCCTGCGCGCCGCTGACCGACATCGCCAGCGTGCCGTCGTTGTTGATGTAGCCGGCCGTGGCATAGACGGCCGTGCGCTTGCTGAAGTTGTACATGCCGCGCACGGCGTAGAGCATCGCCTTGTTGTCGCTGTTCTGGTAGTTCAGGTAGTAGACCTGCCCGGCCAGCGTGAAGGCGGGCGTGATGTCGTACGCGGCGCCGATGTAGTACAGCTCGGACAACGGCGTCACGCTGCCCTGGTTCTCGCGACGGATCACGCCGGCGCCGAGCTTGGTCTTGTTCAGCAGGACGTAGCCGGACAGCGACGCGCGGTCATCGCGCAGGCTGCTGCTGGTCAGGCCGCCGAACGCGCCCGGGCCGCCGCGCTGCGAGTCATACGCCGCCGTGACGCCCCACCATTTCTGGTCCCAGCCGATCATGGCCGACCACTCGCGGCACTGGCTCTTGTCGGCAGGATTCTCGCCGCCGCAGTTGGTGCCCGAGGGGCTCGGGCCGCCGTTGGCGTTGTCCCGGCCGAAGCTGTACGTGGCGCCCAGCGTCAGGCCGCCGAACGTGCCCTTGTAGGCGATGGAATTGTCGGCGCGCGTGTTGGGCAGGTAGCTGTCCAGCGATCCCGAGCCGAAGGCGTTCGGGCCCAGGATGTCCGGATCGAGCGTGGCCCAGAACAGCATGGTGTACTGGCGGCCGAAGGAGATCTGCCCCCACTGGTTGGACAAGCCGACCAGCGCCTGACGGCCGAACAGGCGACCGCCCTGGTTGGGGGTGCCGGAATCCGGCGCAAAGCCCGACTCCAGCACGAAGATGCTCTTGAGCCCGCCGCCGAGGTCCTCGGTGCCACGCAGGCCCCAACGCGAAGGCACGGTGCCGGTCAGGGTGTTCATGCGGACGACGCCGTGTCCGCCCGCGCCAACGTTGCTCACATATTCCACACCCGTATCCACCACGCCATACAGGGTGACGGACGACTGGGCTGAGGCCAGCAGGGGCGCGGCGGCCAGCAGGCCAGCCGCATACTTTCCGATGTTCATCTACCGTTTCCTTCTCTCGTTTTTTCGTGGGCTCTTTTCGCGTTTCCGCTGCCGGCCGCGGTATGGGGGGCTGCCGACGTTGTGTTTCATTAGTAAAACAATGAACTACATAAGAAACGTTCAGCGAAATATAGTCACGAGATCGAGTGGCGTAGATAAGGGTGATCCCTAGTGAGGTCTTGTCACGACGACGCGGTGCGGCATGGGTGCCACTCGCGAGAGGGGAATGGCTGCACAAGAAAGCGGAGCGGCGCGCACCGGGTCGGCGCACGGCATGTTGCGGCGGCAAGTGGCGATTGTCGTGAGGGCGATGCGCGACGCGGCTTTCGGGGCGCGGGCCGGTTGCGCCTGGGTTGTGCCTCGCGATGGGGCGTCGAATCCGTCCGGTGCGGCGCTGCGATCCGGCGCATTCGTCGTCCATGTTTACCCTGATCCCACAGCCAAACCATCACGGCCTATAGTCGAAGGGTTTTATTTGCAAACATGAGTTTCATATATGGAACATAACGCGTCCCATCGAGCACTTGCGCCCGGAGCAGACCTGCTGGCCGCCCTCGACAGCCATTTCGCCGAACGCGCCGTGATGGTCGGCCATGACGGCGCCCGCCTGACCTGTCGCATCGGCGGGACCCGGGGGCCGGTCATCGTCCTGCTTCATGGCATCAGTTCCGGCGCGGCATCGTGGCTGCCCTGCGCAAGCCTGCTCGCGGCCCACGCGCGCGTCATTGCCTGGGACGCTCCCGGCTACGGGCAGTCGACGCCATTGCCGATGCCCGCGCCAACCGCGCGCGACTACGCGGCGAGGCTTGGGCAGTTGCTCGCCGCGCTGCAGGTGAAGCCTGACCTGATCGTCGGCCATTCACTGGGTGCGCTGATGGCAGCCGCCTATGCGGCGCAAGCGACACACGCGACGCACGCGGCGCCGGCGACGCTGCCGAATCGCTTCCTGCTATTGAGCCCGGCGCTCGGCTACGGCGCGCCGGGCAAGGAGGAGAAATCGCGCGAGGTGGCCGGGCAGCGCCTGCGCGCACTGGAAACCCTCGGCGTCGATGGCCTGGCCCAGCGCGGTCCCGCGCGGCTGCTGAGCGCCGCGGCCACGTCCGACGCCCAGGCGTGGGTGCGCTGGAATATGCAGCGCCTCAATCCCGACGGCTATCGCCAGGCCGTGGCGCTGCTTTGTGGCGACGACATCGGGCAATACCTCGCCAGCGCCGCACGGCCGGTCGAGGTGGGCTGCGGCGCGCATGACGTCGTGACCACGCCCGCCGCCTCCGCCGCGCTTGCGGAGCGCTTCGGCCTGCCATTCCACCTGATCCCCGATGCCGGCCACGCCTGCTACATCGAGCAGCCGCAGTCCGTGGCCCGGCTGATCCGCGCCACGCTGCAAGCCTAGTTTTCTTCTCATTCGGCGCGCCGGCCCCTTGCGGCCGTGTGCCGCGTCGCTGGCACCGGCCGAACAAGCGGCCATTCTTCGCCAGAACGGCGGGTTAACCCCAGTCAATTTTTGAAGCGTCGTTGTCTATAGTCGTACCTGTGTTCAATATTTAAACTCGTGTTTCACAGGTAAAACAAAACCAGCGAACGCGAACGGATTGAGCCAGCCGTCCCCAACAAGCAAAGCCATGGAGCAAAGCGCAATGGAAAGCCTCTCGTACAACCCGAACCTGGTGCCGTGGGAGCGCCCCGCGCCGAACAACGTAGCGGGCAAGGGCCAGATCGAGCAGCCGGGCAAGGTCGTCAACATCGTCTGGCAAACGCGCGCCGCCGCGCCCACCGCTTACGAGGACGCCCTGGGCGACGCGCTGGAGTCCGCCTTCGAAGGTGGCGCCAGGACCCCCGAAGACATCGTCCGCGCCTTCAACCACGCTGGCTTCCTGGCCGCCGACGGCCAGGGCTGGACCGAGGAACGCTTCCTCGCCGAAATCCATCGACTGGGCGCCTGAGCCCCCATCCCAGAGCCGCAGCGAGACAAGCAAATGGAATCGAACAAGCAAGCACGCGCCGAAGCGCGCCTGAACACCGGCCTGCGTAACTACTGGTACCCGGTGGCCGCCTCGTGGCAGGTCACCCACGCGCCCATCGGCATCACGCGCCTTTCCCAGAACATCGTGGTGTGGCGTGACAACGCCGGCGCGCTGCACGCGCTGGAAGACCGCTGCCCGCACCGTGGCGCCCGTCTGTCGATGGGCTGGAACCTGGGCGACCGCGTCGCCTGCTGGTATCACGGCGTGGAAGTGGGCGGCGACGGCCAGGTCAAGAGCGTGCCGGCCGTCGACAACTGCCCGCTGGAAGGCCGCACCTGCGTGCGCAGCTATCCGGTGGAAGAAAAGGCCGGCGCCATCTTCCTGTGGTTCGGCGACCGTGCGCCGACCGAAGCCGACGCGCTGCGCCTGCCCGAAGAACTGGCGTCCGACGAGCACAGCCACTTCCTGTGCGTGGCGCACTGGGACTGCAACTACCGCTACGCGATCGACAACGTCATGGACCCGATGCACGGCGCCTACCTGCATGCGGTGTCGCACTCGATGGCCAGCGGCGAAAAGTCCGCCGTGATGCAGGTCGTGGAAACCGATCATGGACTGGTCTTCGAAAAGACCGGCCAGCGCGGCGTGAATTTCGACTGGGTGGAGTTCGGCGAAACCGGCACGCTGTGGCTGCGCCTGTCGATCCCCTATCGCGACAAGGTCGGCCCCGGCGGTCCGTTCGGCATCGTCGGCATGGCCACGCCGGTCGATGAAGAGCACTGCCTGGTGTTCTTCTGGCGTACCCGCCACGTCCAGGGCTGGGAGCGCGATGTGTGGCGCTTCCTGTATCGCAACCGCCTGGAAGGCCTGCACTGGGACGTGCTGGAGCAAGACCGCGTGGTGCTGGAATCGATGGCGCCGAACGCGCGCGATCACGAAATGCTCTACGCGCACGATGCCGGCATCACGCGCGTGCGCCGTCTGCTGAAGCGCCGCGCCGACGCCGAAGTGGCCGACGAACCGGTGGCGATGCTGCAACCGGCTGGAGTGGCAAGCCATGCTTGATCACGTCCCCGCCAACCTGCTGGCCGGCCGCAAGGTGCTGGTGACCGGCGCCGCGCGCGGACTGGGTCTGGCCTTTGCCACCGCGATTGCCGAAGCCGGCGGCGCCGTGGCGATGGCCGACATCCTCGGCGACCGCGTGCGCGAATCCGCCGCCGCATTGCAAGCCCGTGGTTTCACGGCCGTGCCGCTCACGCTGGACCTGATCGATCCGGCTTCCGTCCAGGCCTGCGCCGCGGCGGCCGTGGAAGCGCTCGGCGGTCTCGACGGCCTGGTCAACAACGGCGCCGTGACCGATTCCGGCGGCCGCGATGCCACCGCGCTCGACGTCGCCACGTGGGACCGCGTGATGAACGTCAACGTGCGCGGCACCTGGCTGATGACCGCCGCCTGCACGCCGGCCCTGCGCGCCAGCGGCCGGGGCGCCGTCATCAACCTGGCCTCGGACACGCCGCTGTGGGGCGCGCCTAACCTGCTGGCCTACGTCGCCAGCAAGAGCGCCATCATCGGCATGACGCGGTCGCTGGCCCGCGAGCTTGGCGATGCGCAAGTCACGGTCAATGCGGTGGCGCCGGGCCTGACGCTGGTGGAAGCCACGGAATACGTGCCGCAACACCGGCACGACCTGTATCGCAACCAGCGCGCCATCGCGCGCGAGCAAGTCCCCGACGACGTCTGCGGCGCCGTGCTGTTCGCGCTGTCCGACCTTTCCCGATTCGTGACCGGCCAGACGCTGGCGGTCAACGGCGGCTTTGTCATGCACTGAAACGAAGGAAATCACCAAATGAGCGATATGTCGCAACAGCAAAACATCAAGCGCAGCTGGGAACAACCGGATGGCGCTTCGTTCGATCAATGGATGGAATCCCGCGTCGCGCGGTTCAGCACGCGCCGCTATGACTGGGACGCCCTGAAGTTCCAGGCCGACTACGACCCCAAGTACCGCCGCGCGCAGATGCGCTACCTCGGCACGGGCGGCACGGGCGTGGCCGCCGACACCAACACGGTGCCGTCGGAAAACTTCACGTTCTCGACGATGATCATCCCGGCCGGGCATGAAGGCCCGTCGCACCTGCACACCGATGTGGAAGAAGTCTTCTTCGTCCTGCGCGGCAAGATCAAGCTGATCCTGGAAAAGGACGGCGAGCGCTTCGAGACCATCCTGACGGACCGCGACCTGGTGTCCGTGCCCCCGGGCGTGTATCGCGAGGAAATCAACATCGGCGAGGAAGACGCGCTGATGTGCGTGATGCTGGGCGCCAAGAAGCCCATCACGCCGACGTACCCGCCCGAGCACCCGCTCACCCAGGTCAAGCGCTGATCCGCGCCGTCAGTCGAGCATCGAGCCATGAGCACCCAACCCCTCTCCGCCGAAATCCAGGACAAGTACATCGTCCCGGGGCTGGAACGCGGCCTGCGCCTGCTGGGCGAGTTCAGCGCGCGTGACCGCGTGCTGTCCGCGGCGGACCTGGCGCGCCGGCTGAGCGTGCCCCGTTCCACGGTGTTCCGCCTGCTGGCCACGCTGGAAGCCACCGGCTACGTGGAGCGCGCAGATGGCGGCCGCGAATACCGGCTGGGCCTGGCGGTGCTGCGGCTCGGGTTCGACTACCTGGCGTCGCTGGAGCTGACGGAGCTGGGCGGACCGCTGCTGAACAAACTGCGCGACGACATCGAGTACCCGTGCAACCTCGTGGTGCGCGATGGCCGGTCGGTGGTGTACGTGGCCAAGTCGGCGGCGTCGCGCCCGTTCGCCAGCAACGTCAACGTCGGCACCCGCCTGCCGGCGCACGCCACCGTGCTGGGCCGCGTGCTGCTGGAAGACCTGTCGCTGGCGCAATTGCGCGACATCTATCCGGAGCCGCAGCTGCAGGTCTATTCGGACAGCACGCCGCGCACCGCGGAGGCGCTGTTCGACATGGTGCAGCAGGACCGCCAGCGCGGCTACGTGCTGCACGAGGGCTTCTTCGAAGCCAGTATCTCCACCATCGCGGCACCGGTGCGCGACCGCACGGGCAAGGTGACGGCGGCGCTGGGCGCCACCATCCCGGCTTCGCGGATCGACCCGGACCAGCTGGGCCTGATGGTGGAGAAAGTCAGGGGCACCGCAGGCGAGCTGTCGCGCCTGCTCGACTACCGGCCACATCGGCACGGCAAGGTCGTTTCATTGAATCGCGAGTGAGGGGAGTGAGGACGATGTCCATGATTGAACTCGACGGCAAGGTAGCCGTCGTGACCGGCGGGTCCTCCGGCATCGGGCTGGCGACCGTCGAGTTGCTGCTGGAAGCCGGCGCGGCCGTGGCCATGTGTGGCCGCGACGAAGCGCGCCTGCGCAGCGCCGAAGCCGATCTGCGCAAGCGCTTTGCCGGATGCCGCCTCCATGCGGCCACCTGCAACGTGCTCGATCCGCAGCAGGTCAACGCCTTTGCCGCCGACGTGGCGCGCGAACTGGGGCCGGTGGACATGCTGGTGAACAACGCCGGCCAGGGCCGCGTCTCGACGTTCGCCAATACCGAGGACGCCGCCTGGGTGGAAGAACTCCAGCTCAAGTTCTTCTCCGTGATTCATCCGACGCGCGCCTTCCTGCCGCAACTGGAGCAGTCATCGCAGGGCGCCATCGTCTGCGTGAACTCGCTGCTGGCCACGCAGCCGGAGCCGCATATGGTGGCGACCTCCGCCGCGCGCGCCGGCGTGCACAACCTGGTGCGATCGCTGGCCACCGAATTCGCGCCGCGCGGCGTTCGCGTCAACGGCATCCTGATCGGACTGGTGGAATCGGGCCAGTGGCGTCGCCGCTTCGAGGCGCGCCCCGAAGAGGATCGCCATCTGGACTGGGGCGCGTGGACCGCGCGCCTGGCCCGTCAGAAAAACATTCAACTCGGCCGTCTCGGCCTGCCGCAGGAAGCCGCACGCGCCATCCTGTTCCTTGCCTCGCCGTTGTCTTCGTACACCACGGGCAGCCACATCGATATTTCCGGAGGACTCTCCCGTCATGCGTAACGAGCAACAACAAGTCACCGTGGGCTGCGCCATTGCTGCCTTCCTCGAGCAATGCGGCGTCAAGGCCGCGTTCGGCGTGATCTCGATCCACAACATGCCCATCCTTGACGCGATGGGCGAACGCGGCAAGATCCGCTTTGTGCCGGCACGCGGCGAAGCGGGCGGCACCAACATGGCCGACGCCTATGCCCGCACCACGGGTGGCCTGGGCGTCTGCCTGACCTCCACGGGCACCGCCGCCGGCAACGCCGCCGGCGCGATGGTGGAAGCGCTGACCGCCGGTACGCCGATGCTGCATATCACGGGCCAGATCGAAACGCCGTACCTGGACCAGAGCCTCGCCTACATCCACGAAGCGCCGGACCAGCTGACGATGCTGAAGGCCGTGTCGAAGGCCGCGTTCCGCATCCGCAGCGCCGATACCGCGCTGTCGACGATCAAGCTGGCTGTGCAGACCGCGCTGACGGCGCCCACGGGCCCGGTCAGCGTCGAGATTCCCATCGACATCCAGGCCGCGCTGATCCCCATGCCGACCGACCTGCAGCCGCTGCCGGTGGCGCAGCACCAGCCGTCCGCGCACGCGCTGGATGCGCTGGCCGAGCACCTGGCGCGCGCCAAGCGGCCGATGCTGTGGCTGGGCGGTGGCGCGCGTCATGCCACCAGGCAGGTGAAGCGCCTGCTGGACCTGGGCTTCGGTGTGGTGACGTCGACGCAGGGCCGCGGCATCGTGCCGGAGGACGATCCCCGCTCGCTGGGCGCCTACAACCTGCACAAGCCGGTCGAGACCTTCTACCAGACCTGCGACGCGATGCTGGTGGTTGGCTCGCGCCTGCGCGGCAATGAAACGCTGAAGTACGAACTGAAGCTGCCGCGCCCGCTGCTGCGCATCGACGCCGATCCCGCATCGGAAGGCCGCTGCTACCAGAGCGATTACTTCGTGAGCGGTGACGCCGCGCTGGCGCTGGACGGGCTGGCCGATCGCCTGGAAGGCCGCATGCAGATCGACGCCGGCTTCGCCGCCGACCTGCGCCGTGCGCATGACGTGGCCGTGGGCGCGCTGGTCGATGGCCTGGGCCCGTACAGCACGCTGGTGCAGGCGCTGCAACAGGCCGTGGGCCGCAACTTCAATTGGGTGCGCGACGTGACCGTATCCAACAGCACCTGGGGCAACCGCCACCTGCAGATCTTCGATTCGCGTGCCGGCGTGCACGCGCTGGGCGGCGGCATCGGCCAGGGCCTTGCCATGGGCATCGGCGCGGCAGTGGGCGCGGCGGCCACGGTATCGGGCAAGAAGACCTTCACGCTGGCCGGCGACGGCGGCTTCATCCTGAACCTGGGTGAACTGGCCACCGCCGTGCAGGAGCGTGCCGACATGGTCATCGTGCTGATGAACGACAAGGGCTATGGCGTGATCAAGAACATCCAGGACGCGCAATACGGCGGCCGCCGCCACTACGTGGACCTGCATACGCCGGACTACGCGCAGCTCTGCCAGTCGCTGGCGCTGCGTCACCGTCGCGTGAGCAACCTGGCCGACATCGGCGCCGCGCTGGAAGACGCCACCGTAGAGCCGGGTCCGTTCATGCTGGAGATCGACATGCTGTCGATCGGCACTTTCAAAACCGTGTTTGCCGGCCCGCCGGTCAACAAGCAGGCACCCATCGCCAGCCCGGCGACGGCCGCTGCCTGAGGAGAAACGTCCATGCTGCATGTGTCCATGGTGGGTTGCGGGGCGATTGGCCGCGGCGTGCTGGAACTGCTCAAGTCCGATCCGGACGTCGTGTTCGACGTCGTGATCGTGCCGGAGGGCACGCAGGACGAGGCGCGTGGCGCACTGTCCGCGCTGGCCCCCAACGTCCGCGTGGCGACGGGCCTGGCCGATGGCGACCGGCGCCCCGATCTGCTGGTCGAGTGCGCGGGCCACCACGCGCTGGAAGAGCACATCGTTCCGGCGCTGGAGCGCGGCATCCCCTGCATGGTGGTGTCCGTGGGCGCGTTGTCCGAGCCCGGGCTGGCCGAGCGCCTCGAGGCGGCGGCCCGTCGCGGCAACACGCAGGTGCAGCTGCTGTCGGGCGCCATCGGTGCCATCGACGCGCTGGCCGCGGCCCGCGTGGGCGGCCTGGACGAAGTCATCTACACCGGCCGCAAGCCGGCCCGCGCCTGGCTCGGCACGCCAGCCGCCCAGCTGTTCGACCTCGACGCGCTGACCGAGCCGACGGTGATCTTCGAAGGCACCGCGCGCGACGCGGCGCGCCTGTATCCGAAGAACGCCAACGTCGCGGCCACGGTGTCGCTGGCCGGGCTGGGCCTGGACCGTACCTCGGTCCGGCTGCTGGCCGACCCGGCCGCGGTGGAAAACGTCCATCACGTGGAAGCACGCGGCGCGTTTGGCGGCTTTGAGCTGACCATGCGCGGCAAGCCGCTTGCGGCCAATCCCAAGACGTCCGCGCTGACCGTGTTCAGCGTGGTGCGCGCCCTCGGCAACCGCGCTCACGCGGTGTCGATCTGAAGCGAGCCTGACTCATGACGACGCAACACCCCCTCCCGATCTGCATCGCCGGCGAATGGCGCCTGGGTGCGGGCGACCGCTACGCCACGCGCTATCCCGCCACCGGCGAGGTCGTGGCCGAACTGAACGCGGCCAGCCTCGACGATGTGGAAGAGGCCGTGCAGGGCGCGCATCGCGCCTTCCTGACCAGCGGCTGGGCCCAGCGCAAGCCGCACGAGCGCGCCGCCGTGCTGTATCGCGTGGCCGAACTGATCCGCGCACGCGCCGAGCCCCTGGCCCAGCGCCAGCGCCTGGACAACGGCAAGCCGATCAGCGAAACCCGCGCACTGGTGGCCAGCGCCGCCGGCACGTTCCAGTATTTCGCGGCGGCGTGCGAGACGCTGGAAGAATCCATCACGCCGCAGCGCGGCGACTGCCTGACGATGAGCGTCTACGAGCCGATGGGCGTCGTGGCGGCCATCACGCCGTGGAATTCGCCGATCGCCAGCGAGGCGCAGAAGATGGCGCCGGCGCTGGCCGCCGGCAACGCCGTGGTCGTCAAGCCGGCGGAAGTCACGCCGCTGATGGCGCTGGAACTGGCCGCGATCTGCGAGGAAGCCGGCGTGCCGAAGGGCCTGATCAGCGTGCTGCCCGGCAAGGGCTCGGTGATCGGGGACGCCATCACCAGGCATCCGCTGGTGCGTCGCGTGTCGTTCACGGGCGGCACCACCACGGGCAAGCACATTGCCCACATCGCCGCCGACAAGATGATGCCGGTGTCGCTGGAGCTTGGTGGCAAGTCGCCGACGATGGTGTTTGACGATGCCGACCTCGATCACGCGGTCAATGGCGTGCTGTACGGCATCTTCAGTTCGTCGGGCGAATCGTGCATCGCGGGTTCGCGCCTGTTCGTGGCGCGCTCGCAGTACGAGCCGTTCATCGACCGCCTGGCCGCCGCTGCCGCAAAACTGCGTGTGGGCGATCCGGCCGACGAGCGCACCCAGATGGGGCCGCTGATTACCGACCGGCATCGCGACAGCATCGAATCGTACGTGGCGATGGGCGTCGCGGACGGCGGCCAGCTGCGCACCGGTGGCCTGCGCCCCGAGGTGGCGGGCCTGCCCAACGGCTACTTCTACACGCCGACGATCATCGAGGGGCTCGATAACGACGACCGCATCTGCCAGGAGGAAATCTTCGGGCCGGTGCTGGTGGCGATGCCGTTCGACGACGAGGACGACCTGATCGAGCAGGCCAACGACAGCGTGTACGCGCTGGCGGCCGGCATCTGGACGCGCGACTACAAGCGCGCATGGCGGGTGGCACGGTCCGTGCAAGCCGGCAACGTGTGGATCAACACCTACAAGCAATTTTCCATCGCGACGCCGTTCGGCGGATGGCGCGACAGCGGCCTGGGCCGCGAGAAGGGACGACTGGGCATCCTGCAGTACATGGAGCAGAAGAGCGTGTACTGGGGACTGAACGAACAACCGCTGCCGTGGGCCGCTAACTGAGCCCGTTGCAAACGGCATGACGGAGACTGGAATCATGAAGGTATTGGGAATCGATGAAATCGTGTACGGCGCGGACGACTTCGACGCGTGTCGCGGCTTCTTCAGCGACTGGGGCCTGACCGTCAGGCGCGATGACGCCGAGGGGCTGGACTTCGAGACGCTGAACGGCTGCCGCGTACTGGTGCGCAAGATCGGCGACGCGTCGCTGGCGCCGGCCATCGAGGATGGCCCGACGCTGCGCGAAGTGGTGTGGGGTGTGGACAACCAGGCGTCGCTGCACGCCATCCGCGACGCCATCGGCAACGAGCCGACGTTCGTATCGCTGGAAAACGGTGCCCGCATCGGCTGCACCGATCCGAACGGGCTGGCCGTGCGCTTCCAGGTCTCGGCGAAGCACGATGTGCAGGTCGAATGCGCGGTGATGAATACGTGGAACGACAAGCCGCGCCTGAACCAGCGCAGCCCGATCTACGAACGCGCCACGCCGATCGAAGTGGGCCACGTGGTGTTCTTCGTGAAGGACGTCAAGGCAACCGAGCGCTTCTACGTGGAGAAGTTCGGCTTCGTGCCGTCGGACCGCTACCCGGATCGCGGCGCGTTCCTGCGCTGCGCCGCCGAAGGCGGGCACCACGACCTGTTCCTGCTGCAACTGCCGCAACCCCGGAGCGGGCTGAACCACGTGGCATTCACCGTGCGCGATATCCACGAGGTGTTCGGCGGCGGCATGCACATGTCGCGCACCGGCTGGGATACGCAGCTCGGTCCGGGCCGGCACCCGATTTCCTCGGCGTACTTCTGGTACTTCAAGAATCCGGCCGGTGGCCTGATCGAGTACTACGCCGACGAAGACCAGCTCGACGCCCACTGGGAGCCGCGCGCATTTGAACCGGGTCCGACCATGTTCGCCGAATGGGCGATCGAGGGCGGGATCGATGGCAATACCCGCCGGCAGAAGAACGCCGGTGGTCCGGGGCGCAAGTTCCTGACGGAAAAGCGTTGAAGCCGTATTAAGAAGGAAGCCGTCATGAGTGCCAGCCAATCCCTGACGATGCGCGTGCAGGCCATGCGCTTTGAAGCGCGCGGTGTCGTCAGCATCGAATTGCAAGATCCCACCGGCGCGGTGCTGCCCGAGTTCAGCCCGGGCGCGCACATCGACCTGCACCTGGCCAACGGCCTGGTGCGCAGCTACTCGCTGTGCGGCGCGCCGGAAGCGCGCGACCGCTACACCGTGGGCGTGCTGCTGGACCGCAACAGCCGCGGGGGCTCGCGCTTCGTGCACGAGCAGTTGCGCGTGGGCACCACGCTGACCGTGGCCGCGCCGCGCAATCACTTCGCGCTGGAGGAAGATGCCGCGCATACCGTGCTGGTGGCCGGCGGCATCGGCGTCACGCCGATCGTCTGCATGGCGCGCCGGCTGGCCGAGCGCGGCCGCGGCTTCACGCTGCTGTACTGCGCCCGCTCGCGCTCGGAAGCCGCCTTCGTGGAGGAACTCTCGGCCTATGGCGATGCGGTGCGTTTCCACTTCGACGATGAAGCCGGCGCGCCGCCGGACCTCAAGGCCTTGCTGGCCGGGCAGGATGCCGATACGCATTTCTATTGCTGCGGCCCCGGCCCGATGCTGAACGCGTTCGAGGCCGCGTGCGAAGCCAACGGCTACGCCAACGTCCACATCGAGCGCTTTGCCGCCGACCCCGGCACGGAAGCCGTGCAGGAAGGCGAATACAGCGTCACGCTGCAGCGCACCGGCAAGCTTGTGCACGTGCCCGCCGGCAAGTCGCTGCTGGATGCGCTGCTGGAATCGGGCGTGCAGATGGAATATAGCTGCCGCGAAGGCGTGTGCGGGTCTTGCGAGACGGCCGTGCTCGACGGTTGTCCGGACCACCGCGACAGCGTGCTGAGCAACAGCGAGCGCGCATCGAACAAGACCATGATGGTCTGTGTATCCGGCTGCAAGGGCCAGCGCCTGGTGCTGGATCTCTGATTTCCCCCTGCCGCGTGCTTGCCGCGGCCACGACGAATGCCCGCGCACACGAGCCGCCCAAGCGGCCACGCGGGTGCCTGCCCCTCACGAGATTCGGGAATAGATACCGTGTTGATCCAGAGACATGACGCCGCGCCCCCGGGCGCGAACGCTGCCGCCGCCACGCTTGGCGGCGCGGCGGCCAACGACGTTGGCGCCCGCGCCGATACCCACACGACGGCCACCACGGTGACCCGCGGCCAGATCATCGCGCGCATCGAGCGCATGCCGGGCAACGCGATGCACATCCGCGCGCGGCTGCTGATCGGCCTGGCCACGTTCTTCGATGGCTTCGACGTCATCGCCATCGCGGCCACGCTGCCTCTGCTGATCGGCAAGTGGTCGCTCACGCCGGGCCAGATCGGCTTCCTGATCGCGGCGCCGTCCGTGGGGCAACTCGTCGGCGCGCTGCTGTTCCCGGCGCTGGCGGAACGGTTCGGCCGCCTGCGGTCGATTGGCTGGAGCGCGGGCATCATCGGCCTGATGAGCATCGCGTGTGGCTTTGCGCCGTCATTCGAGATCTTCGCGCTGCTGCGGATCGTGCAGGGCCTGGGGCTGGGTGGAGAGTTGCCCGTGGCCGCCACCTACATCAACGAGGTCACGCGCGCCCACGGGCGGGGCCGGTTCGTGCTGCTGTATGAAATCGTGTTCCCCATCGGGCTGATGGTGTCCAACGCCACGGGTGCTTTCCTCGTGCCGCGCTTCGGCTGGGAGGTGATGTACTTCCTCGGCGGCGTGCCGATCGTGCTGTACTTCGTGCTGCGCCGTCTGGTGCCGGAATCGCCGCGCTGGCTGGCGGAGAAGGGCCGGCTCGCGGAGGCCAATCAGGCATTGCAGCAATTCGAGTCCCGCGCGAAGCAGCCGCTGCCGCCGATCGCCAATGCAGCGGCCTTCGATGCGCTGAGCGCGAAGCATCCGCGCCGCCGCGTGCGCGACCTGGTGGGCCGCGCCTATATCGGCCGCACGCTGGCCGTGTGGATGCTGTGGGCGACCTGTGGCTTTATTCAGTACGGCTTGTCGACGTGGCTCCCGACCATCTACAAGACCGTCTATCACGCGCCGCTGCAGCTGGCGCTGAACCTGGCGGCAGGTGCATCGGTGCTGGGCGTAGTGGGTTCGCTGATCTGCGCGATGGTGGTGGACAAGGTGGGCCGCAAGCCGGTGATCAACGTGTCCTTCATCCTCTGCACGGTATCGCTGATCCTGGCCGGTGTGTTCCATGCGTCGTCGGTCTACGTGGTGGCCACGTTCTGCGCGCTGGCGATGGGCTTCCTGGCCAGCGGCTTTATCACGGCCTACGTCTACACGCCGGAGCTGTACCCGACGAGCATCCGGGCGATGGGCTGTGGTCTGGGTGGCGCGTGGCTGAAGATCTCGGCGATCTTCGCGCCGGGCCTGATCGCCGGCACGATCGGCACCGGGAACCTCAGTACCGCGTTCTACGGCCTGGCTGCCGTGCCGTTCCTGGCGGCCATCACGGTGTACTTCCTCGGCATCGAGACCAAGGGGCAGGTGCTGGAAGAGCTTGAGGTCTGAGCGCCATCACGGCTCCGCTTCATGACAAACGCCCTGCGGCCGCTTTGCGGCGCAGGGCGTTTTGTCATGGCGGGCTCATGCCTTGCCGGCGCTGGTGCAGATGCCGTGCAGCTTGCGCAGGCCGACATAGAGCCCGTGGCGTTCCTCGGGGGAGAGCATGCGGATCACGGACGCCTGGCCGCGCTGCGCCAGCGGAATGACCTGCGCGTGCAGCGCTTCCCCGGCTGGCGTGATACGGCAGATCAGGCGCTTTCGCGGCGTATTGCCTTCCGCCTCGAGCGTGACCAGGCCACGGTCTTCCAGCAGTCGCAACGTGCGGCTGACCAGCGCCTTGTCGGAGGTGGATTGCCTGACCAGTTCCGCGAACGACAGCTCCTTGCCATGCGCGAGCAGCGCGAGCAGGCGCCATTCGGGCACCGTCAGGTTGAATTGGGACGCGTAGGGCTCCGTCACGCTGCTGCGCAGCGCGGTGGCCAGCTGGCTCAGCATCGTGGTCAGGAAGTCGTTGACGGTCAGGCCGGTGCCGGCTTCGTCGAGGTCCGACCACGGGTCGGTCATGTCGGACGCATTGTCTTGGGGGCGGAGCGAATTGGGCATGACTGACGGAGCGGGGAAGGAATGCCGCGGGGCGGCTGGAAACCGGGCGCGATTGTCTCACACGGGGGCATATGGGCAACTTTGTGCCACACGATGCGAGACCTTTCGCGATAGGGGAATGTCAATCGGTGGTTTACTTAAGTTGAGTCATCAACAACCCTGACCTACAGTGAAGACGTTCCTGATGTGAATCTAGGTTTCATAGATAAAACACATCTGCTAGTGTTCCGGGTGAGGCAGTGCGCGCGAGCGTGCTGTGCGCGACGCGTCATGTTATATCGATCCGTTGCCGGTCGGCTGGCCTCGACAGGCCGGCCCCACAACCGAACGTCAAGCAGAGAGAGACCATGAGCAAAGATCTTCCCGCAGAGGAAACACAGGACAAGTACATCGTGCCGGGCCTGGAGCGGGGGCTGAGGCTGCTGGGAGAGTTCAGCAGCAAGGACCGCACGTTGTCGGCGGCGGAACTGGCGAGGCGGCTGCAGGTGCCGCGCTCGACAGTCTTCCGGCTGCTCGCCACGCTGGAAATGATGGGGTTCGTGGAGCGCACGGACGGCGGGCGGGAATTCCGCCTGGGGATGGCGGTGCTGCGGCTGGGGTTCGACTACCTGGCGTCGCTGGAGCTGACCGAACTCGGACGGCCGTTGCTGGACCGCCTGCGCGACGAGATTCACTACCCGTGCAACCTGGTCGTGCGTGATGGCCGGTCGATCGTGTATGTGGCCAAGTCGGTGGCAGCGCGGCCTTTCACGAGCACGGTCAACGTGGGCACGCGCCTGCCGGCGCATGCCACGGTGCTGGGCCGGGTGCTGCTGGAAGACCTGTCACTGGCGGCGTTGCGCGAGCTGTATCCGGAGCCTCGACTCGAGGTGTATTCGGAAAGCACGCCGCGCACAGTGGAAGAGCTGTACGACATGGTGCAGCGCGACCGGCAACGCGGCTACGTGCTGCACGAAGGATTCTTCGAGGCGAGCATCTCGACGATTGCCGCGCCGGTGCGAGACCGCACCACGCGCGTGGTGGCGGCGCTGGGGGCGACGATCCCTGCATCGCGGATCGATCCGGCGCAACTGGATTCGATGGTCGAAAAGGTGCGCGGTGCGGCGGCGGAGCTGTCGAGCCTGCTGGATTACCGGCCAGTCCCGCAGGGCAGGGTGGCCAACGAATGACGTAACGAATGACGTAACAACGGGCAGGAACGACGATGCAGGACGGCAGCCACAAGGCGAGCGCACCGAGCGCACCACTACGCGCAGCACGATGGGCCTCCGGGCGTGTATCCGGGAGTGCAATTGGGCGAGCATCCGGGCGAGCATCCGCGCGAGTATCCGGGCGCATGACTACCCGGCGCGCCGCGTGGCTGGGACTGGCCGTCGCGTTGCTGTCCACGAGCCTCGCCGGCGCGGCGCAGGCCGCAAGCGCCTGCGCGACCGTGCGGATCGTCGTGCCATTTCCCGCCGGCGGTGCCGCGGACCAGCTGGCACGCACCGTCTCACAAGGGCTGCAGCAACGCCGGGGCACGACGATCGTCGTCGACAACAAGCCCGGCGCCAACGGCAATATCGGCATCGACGCGGTGCGCCGTGCGGCCGGTGATGGCTGTACCTGGCTGGTCGTGCCGGCCGGCAACCTGACCATCAATCCCACGCTGTTTCCTGCGCTGTCCTACAACGTGACGCGCGACTTCAAGCCGGTATCGCTGCTGGCGAGTTCGCCGAACGTGCTGGCCGTGCATCCGTCGGTCAAGGCGCGCACGGTGCCGGAACTGATCGCGCTGGCAAGGCAGGCGGATCAGGCCAGGACGCCGCTGGGCTATGCCAGTCCCGGTGTTGGCAGCGGTCTGCATCTGGCGGGCGAACTGTTCCATCACAAGGCCGGCGTCAAGATGCTGCACGTGCCGTACAAGGGCACGACGCAGGCCGTCAACGACGTGGTGGGCGGGCAGGTGCCGGTGCTGTTCGGCACGTGGCCGACGCTGGCGCCGTTCATCCAGTCGGGCGCGCTGCGCGCGCTGGCCGTCACGCAGTCGAAGCGTTCCCCGGCGGCTCCCGATGTGCCGTCGCTGGCGGAACAAGGCGTGCCGGGCATCGACGTGAGTTCCTGGTATGCGCTGCTGGTGCCGGGTGCCACGCCGCAACCGCTGGCCGATGCGCTGTCCGCCGACGTACGCGTGCTGTTTGCCACGCCCACCGTACGCAATGACTTGCAGCGCCAGGGCCTGGAGCCCGTGGCGAGCACCCCCGAAGCCCTGGCCGCACGCATCCGCGATGACACCGCGGCGTGGGCGACGCTGATCCGCACTTATCACATCACCGCGGACTAGTCCGAGCGCGCTCGCGCGGCGCATCCCTATTTACATCTGAGTCGTACCTGGCCGCACCCCGCACCGTGCAGGGTGGCCCGCGGCCGTCTTTTCTTGCACGAGCGAGGCAACCATGGACTTTGTGTTGAACGGAAAAGCGACCCGCTTTGACGGCGACGGCGACACGCCGTTGCTGTGGGTGATTCGCGATGACGCCGGGCTGACCGGCACCAAGTACGGCTGCGGGATCGGCGCTTGCGGCGCCTGCACCGTTCACATCGACGGCCACGCGCAGCGCTCCTGCGTGACGCCCGTCTCCAGCGTGGCGGGGCGCAACGTGACCACTATCGAGGGGCTGTCGCCGGACCGCTCGTCGAAGGTGCAGCAGGCGTGGATCGCCAAGGATGTGCCGCAGTGCGGCTACTGCCAGTCCGGCATGGTGATGGCCGTGACCGCGCTGCTCAGGCAGAACCCGCATCCCACGGACAAGGAGATCGATGCGTCCGTCAGCAACCTGTGCCGTTGCGCCACCTATCACCGTATCCGGGAGGCCGTTCATGCCGCTGCAAAGTGAATCGGTCGCCAGCCTGTCGCGCCGTGGTTTCCTGAAGGGCAGCGCGGCGATTGCGGGCGCGCTGTGCATTCCCCTGCCGGTGCTGGCCAACCGCACCGTCGATAGCGGGCCCCATGGCACCAGCGAGATCACCGACTGGATCTGGATCGAGCCGAACGGCAAGATCACGCTGGGGCTGTCGCAATGCGAATGCGGGCAAGGCGTCTACACGGGCATGCCGCAGGTGCTGGCCGACGAGCTCGACGCGGACTGGCAGGGCATCACGGTGACCTTCGTCACCGGTCGCGACGCCTATCGTACTGGCGCCGCGTATGAAGAGCCGCAGCAGTTCGTGGGCGCCTCGATGTCGGCCACGCTGTTCTACCAGCGCCTGCGCATCGCGGGCGCGCAGGCGCGCGAAGTGCTGGTGCTGACCGCCGCAAGGCGCATGCAGGTGCGCCCCGGCCAGTGCCATACGGAGCGGGGCAGCGTCTATCACGGTGCCACGGGGCGGTCGCTCGGCTATGGCGAACTCGCCGAGGAAGCCGCGAAGCTGCCGCTGAATCCCACGCCGCGCCTGAAGAACGAGGCCGCCCACAAGCTGATCGGCAAGGATTTGCTGCGTCTGGACACGCCGGCGAAGGTGGATGGTTCCGCCGAGTTCGGCATTGACGTCAAGGTCGGCGACATGCTGTATGGCGCGCTGAAGATGCCGCCGACCGTGACCGGCAAGGTTGTTGGCATCCGCAATGCCGATGCGGTCAGGGCCATGCCGGGCGTGAAGGCCGTGGTCCAGGCCCCGGATACGGCCATCGTGGTGGCCACGAGCTACTGGCTGGCCAAGAAGGGCGCGGACGCGCTGGAGATCGACGTCGATCCGGGTGCAGCGAAGAGCCTCGACAGCGACGCCATCATGGCCGTGCGCAAGGCCGCGCTGGGCGCGCCGGAAGCGGTGGTCGCCACGAAGCTGGGCGACCCGGACGCGCTGCTGGCCGCTGGCGGCAAGGTGGTCGAAGCCGACTATCACACGCCCTACATCGTGCACGCAACGATGGAGTCCGTGAACGCCACGGTGCACGTGCGCGAGGATGCCATCGAGGTCTGGGGGCCGATCCAGGGCCAGGATTTCGTGCGCAACGCGCTGGGCAAGCTCTACAACCGCAAGCCCGAGACCATCATCGTCCACACGACGTTCCTCGGCGGCAGCTTCGGGCGCAAGTTCCTGCCGGACTTCGTCGTGCATGCCGCGCGCGCGTCGGCGGCGGTAGGCAAGCCGGTGAAGGTGATCCGCTCGCGCGAGGACGACATCCGCCACGGCTTCTACCGGCCCGGCGTATCGGGCCGCTTCCGTGCGGTGCTCGATGAGCGCGGTATGCCCAAGGCGATGCACGCGCGCCTGACGGGGCAGTCGCTATACGGTGTGATCAAGGCCGATCGCATGGCGAAGAACGGTGGCTGGGACGAGACGATGCTCGAGGCGATCTACGACTGCGTCTATCGCGTGCCCAACCTCAAGGTCGACATGATCGACGTGAAGCAGCCGATCCCCGTCAGCTTCATGCGCAGCGTGGGGTCGACGTCGAGCATCTTCATGCTCGAGAGCTTCGTGAACGAGTTGGCCGACGCGGCGGGCATGGACCCGTACCGCTATCGTCGCGCGCTGCTGGCGCACAACCCGCTGGCCGTGCGCGTGCTCGATGCGGCGGCCAGGGGCGCCAACTGGGATCGCAAGCCGGCGCCCAACATCACGCGGGGCTTTACGTTCAACCTGTACACGGGGCGGGGCGAGGCATTCCAGACCTACGTGGCGATGGCGCTGGAACTGGAGCGCGCCGGCAAGGCCTTCAAGGTGCGCCGCGTGGTGTGCGCCGTGGAAGCGGGCCGGGCGATCAACCCGAACCTGATCCGCGCGAACATCGAAGGCGGGATCGGCTTTGCGCTGACCAATACGCTCAAGAGCGAGATCACCTTCAAGGAAGGCGTGGTGCAGCAAAGCAATTTCCACGACTATCCGCTGCTGCAACTGGCGGAAATGCCGAGGATCGAAGTGGTGATCGTCGACAGCGACCGCCCGCCGCAAGGCTGTGGCGAGGTGTCGGTGGGGCCGGTGGCACCAGCCGTGGCGCACGCGCTCTACCTGGCGACGAAATCGCGACGCAGGTCGATGCCGATGAAGCTGGAAACCTAAAGGGAAAGGGGAGCGAAGGTGCTCCCCTTTCTTACTGAAGGTCGCCGCGGCGACCGGGTACGGCAAGGGCGCGCAACGACGCCAGGATCCTTTTGAAACGACCGCTTACGGTCGATGGCCCAGCAGCGCCGAGAGATCCCTGGCTGCTGACTTCACCTCTTTCTGCACGCGATCTCTCAACGTGCCGTCGGCTTCGAATCGTTGCTGGGGGCCCGCGACGCTGATGGCCGCCACGACTTCGCCTGTGGCGTCATGCACTGGCGCCGCGCAGGCATCGATGCCGGGCTCGAACGCGGAGAAGCTCCAGGCGCAGCCACGTTCGAGGTCGGCGGCGAGGATCTCCGCCAGCCGCGCGTGCGTGCCGGGGCTCTGGCCGGTGACGGTCGGCAACGGATCGTCGCCCAGCCGCTCGCGCAGTTGTTCCGGCGACAGATGCGCGATCAGCATCCGCCCCGGCGTGGTCAGGTGCGCCGGCACGCGGCTGCCCACCTGGATATTGCTGACCAGCCCGGTGTTCGGCATGTCGCGCAGCAAGTAGAGCACGTCGCCGCCATCGGGCACCGCCAGATAGGCGGACAGTTGCAGCGATCCGCTCAGGCGCGCGAGCACGCGTCGCGCGAATGTGGTCAGGTCATTGGCGGCCAGCACATGGGAGGCCAGCTTCAGGAACGAGAAGCCGACGGTATGACCGCCCTGTGGCAATCGCTCGACCATGCCCTCGTGCTCGAGCGTCGCCAGCAGGCGCATGACGGTGACGCGGTTGACGTCGATGCGGCGGCCCACCTCGCTCAGGTTGGCGGTCGATCCGCCTTCCGCGATAAAGCGCAGCAGCCGCAGGCCACGGATGACCGGGGAGACCAGTTGCTGGGACATGCCTGCCGCGTCGTCGGCATCGGATTCGGAAGACAGGTCTGGCAGCGGGGCTGGCTTGGGCATCGGGGAAATGAAGTGAAGAACGAACGGTGGGCTCAGTCGAGTGCCACGTTCCAGGCGTCGTAATCGTACACCCAGTCCGCATTGCCGCCGGCCTTGAGCCATTCGTTGCCGCGCGAGCCGATCTGGATGCGACTGGTCCGCGCGTGACGCGTGGCTTGATAGCGCTCCAGCGCGGCGGGCACGGTGTCTGCGCTGGCTTCGGCCAGGCAGCGGGCCAGCACCACGCCGTCCTCGATCGCCATGCCGGCGCCCTGCGCCATGAACGGCATCATCGGATGACAGGCGTCGCCCATCAGCGCGACATGGCCGGCCGACCACGACGGCAGCGGATCGCGCACGTAGAGCGCGGAGATCAGGACGTCATCGCAGGCATCGAGCAGCGCGCGGGCGTCCGGATGGAAGCCGGCATAGGCGGCGCGCAGGTCTTCCACGCGGCCCGGCGTGGTCCACGATTCATGGCGCCAGCTGTCCTGTGCCACCGTCGCGAAGACGAAAATCTCGCGGCCCCGGTTGAGCGGAAACGTGACGATCTGGCTGGTCGGCTCCGCTCCCCACCATTTCGTGAACGCGCCGATATTGGGGACGCCTGCGAGCCGTTCGGCGGGAACCACGGCGCGATAGGCCACCACGCCGGTGAAGATCGGATGCTCCTCGCCAAGGATGGCCTTGCGCACGATTGAGTGGATGCCGTCGGCGCCGATCAGCACGTCCACCTCTTCGGCGCTGCCGTTGGCAAAGTGGATCGTGGCGCCTTGCCCGTGCGGAACGATGCTGTCCGCCTTGTGCGCCAGCTTCACGCACGATGCCGGCACGGCGGCTTCCAGCGCGGACATCAGGTCGCCACGATGCATCGTCAGCTGCGGGGCCCCGTAGCGGCGCTCGGCGTCATCGGACATTGCCAGGCGCGAGGTTTCCTCGCCCGTGTCCCACATGCGGCTGATCCGGTGCGTCGGGCGCGCGGCGGTTTCGCGCAGCGCATCCCCCACGCCCAGGCCGTCCAGCGCGCGGACGGCGTTGGGCGTGAGGTTGATGTCCGCGCCGACGCGCGCGAATCGCGCGGCCTGCTCGAACACCACGACATCCATGCCGAGTTTGCGCAAGGCGATGGCCGCGGCCAGGCCGCCGATGCCGGCACCGTTGATGCCGATCTTTCCTGAAATCATGGGGGGACGCTCCGTTGCGGCGGTCTGCTCTTCACAAACCGCATTGATGTTCAAAAATGAACAAGAAGTTCATAAAAGAATATGTGGAGCGTCGGTGGCCGTCAAGCGTGAATCGGCGTCAGCCTCGTCGCCAGCGGTGCTTCCTATCGCCGTGCGGCGAATTCTTCACTCGTGACGGCGGGCTGGTGACTGGGTGTTCACGGGAACTGAAGGCCGCATTCACGAAAGCCGACTAGCGGTGCTGCATTGCGATATCTATAGTGCGGCCGATATGGCGCGCATCCGCCCACGGCCCGGCGCAACCACGCCGGACGAATGGCACGACAGATGCCGCGCCGCCGACAGGAGACAACATGTATAAAAGCTGGGCGGCCGCATTGGCCGCCGCTGCCACCACCGCGCTGCTGGCCCCCGCCGTGCAGGCCGCGGACATTCACGTGATGACCTCGGGCGGATTCACCGCCGCCTACAAGATCCTCGGACCGAAGTTCGCCGCGCAGTCCGGCAACACCCTGGACACCGCGCTCGGTCCGTCGATGGGGCAAGCGCCAGAGGCCATTCCCAATCGACTCGCGCGTGGCGAGCAGGCCGACGTGGTCATCATGGTCGGCTATGCGCTCGACGATCTCATCAAGAAGGGCGTGGTCGATCCGAAGTCGCGCGTGGAACTGGCTGATTCGCGGATCGGCATGGTGGTCCGCCAGGGTGCTGTGGTGCCCGACATCCGCACCCTCGACGCGCTGCGGCAGACGCTGATGCAGGCCAGGTCAATCGCGTATTCCGATAGCGCCAGCGGCGTCTATATCGAGCGGGAACTGTTCAAGCGCCTGGGTGATGCCGCCGCGCTGCAGGCCAAGGCGAAGATGATTCCGAAGATCCCCGTGGCCACCGTGGTGGCGGACGGTCAGTACGAGATCGGCTTCCAGCAAGTCAGCGAACTGTTGCCAGTGCCCGGCGTGACCTTTGCCGGACGGATTCCGGAGGACGTTCAGTCGGTGACGCGCTTTGCCGCGGGCATTCCTGTCAATGCCGCCCATCCGGCGGAAGCCAGGGCGTTGCTCGAATATCTGGCCGCGCCGGCGGCGCAATCGGTCGTCAAGGAGACCGGTCTCGATTCCGTGCCGGAATCGAAACCCTGACAGATTTTCGGTGGTAGCAGTCCTGCCCGGGGCCGGCCTTTGCCGGCCCTTTTTCGTGGGCCCTCACGGTCCCCCTGTCGTTCCCTTCTCGTCCCCTCACGGCGCTTTCCGTGATCGCCGGCACGACCGCTTTCGCATTGGCATGCGAGTGCCCACTGCTCCCGCTCCCCGCTTCCTCGCGCACGGGCGTTCCCAGGCGATGCTGTGGGAATTGTCTTACGTACATTTCAGCAGCGGTCGTCTGCTTCATGGCGGTGCCAAAACATAACCTGCAGATACAGCGTGGCCACAAGGCGAGGAGAAAGCGCCAGGCCGGCAAAGTATCCACCTGAAAAGGAGCACGACATGATGACGAGGAAATGGCTGACTGCGGCAGTGTGTTCGATGATGGTTGCGGCCCCTGCCGGCTTTGCCTATGCGCAAGCAGGCTCGAAGGCCGACTACGATGCCGCCACCAGGCAGGCGGATGCGGACTACAAGGTCGCCACGAGCAAGTGCGGCGCGATGAAGGACAACGCCAGGGACGTTTGCAAGCTGGAGGCCAAGCGTGACCGCGACGTGGCCAAGGCCAACGCCGAAGCCCGGCGCGACGGCACCGAGAAGGCCCACGCCAAGGCCATGAAGACCAAGGCCGACCGCGACTACGACGTGGCCAAGGAAATGTGCGACGACAAGAAGGGCAACGACAAGGACGTGTGCGTGAAGGAAGCCAAGGCCTCGCATGAGCAGGCCCTGGGTGCCGCCAAGGTCGAAAAGGCCGCCGCCACGGGCACCAGCACGGATGTGGCCGAAGCCCGTGCCGACGCGAAGAAGGACACCGTCGACGCCGCCTACAAGGCCGACAAGGAAAAGTGCGATGCGATGTCCGGCGATGCCAAGGACAAGTGCCAGGCTAACGTGAAGATCAAGTACGCCAAGTAAGTCCGCAAAGTAAGTCCGACCGGGGGACGCCGATGGCATCCCCCGGCATCGACACCTGAAAGGAGCCGCAAATGAACTGGGATCAGATCGAAGGCAAGTGGGATCAGGCGAAGGGCAAGATCAAGGAGAAGTGGGGCAAGCTGACCGACGATGACATGACCGTCATCAACGGCAAGCGCGACCAGCTGGCCGGCCGCATCCAGGAGCGTTACGGCTATACGCGGGAACGCGCCGAAGAAGAGATGAAGGCCTGGGAACGCGACGTGCGCTGGTAAGCGGGCGCGCAGTTCCTGATGTGTAGTGCCAGATTGTCATGCGCGGACGTGCGCGATGGCCGCGGCGGGGCTTCCACCCCGCCGCTTCTTTTTGGCCGACTCCGCTCGATTCCGACGCCCGGATCGCTTGTATGCCTCTTCAGTAGGGTGAGGCCGGCGCGCGGAAAATCCGTTGATACGCTGCGGTGCCGTGCACGTGCGAGCGCCGTCGCCATCGGATGCTCGTACCCGGAAACCCGCGCCACGCAAGGCATGGCGTCTGAAAAGCCGCCGTGCAAGATGAGTGGCCAACGGTTCGGAATCCGTGTGGCGAATTCAGCATCGCTAAGGTCAGTGTGCAGCCGAATTTAGTACGGGGGTAGCGGCCGCGCCTTACCATGGCGGGTCCTTCTCTGCCTGCCGCGCGGCTGGACCGCTGCGGCCCTGCATGTACGCGATCCTTCCCGCATTCGTCTCGGCGATTTTCCTCGGTTACGGCCTCTATGTGCTGGTGACCCAGGGCGTGACGCGTGTATCGGCATCGTTCTTCCTGCTGTGCTTCACCACGTTCGCCTGGCAGGGCACCTGGGCGTTCCTGTTCCAGGCGACGCACCCCGACGTCGCACTGGTGCTGGCCAAGGTGGGCTACCTGTTCATCATCTTCCTGCCCACCACGTTCTATCACTTCATCTGCGAGGTCACGGAATGCCGGCGCGAGCGGCCTGCGCTGCTGGCGTCGTACGGGCTCAGCCTGATCCTGTCCGTCCTGCTGCTGACCACCAGCAACGTGGTGTCCGGCTACTACGTGCTGTTCTTCGGGGATTATCCCAAGGCAGGGCCGCTGCACCCGCTGCACGTATTGCAGACGGCGATCCTGGCGTGCCGCTGCGGCTGGCTGCTGATGGCCGCGCGCACCAACGCCACGGCGGAACGGCGCCGGCGCTTCAACCTCTGCCTGCTGAGCCTGGCGCTGTATTCGCTCGCCGCGGTGGACTATGCGGTCAACTATGGCTTCGCGTTCTATCCGCCGGGCGTGATCTTCATTGCGCTGAGCCTCGGCATCCTGGCCGTGAGCGTGGTGCGCTACGACCTGATGCACCCGTATTCGCTGGCCGCCACGGTGGCGCACGAGGTGCGCACGCCGCTGGCCACCATCCGCATGCAGGCTCAGGAAATGGCGCGAACCTTCCCGCAGGTGGTGCAAGGCTACCGGCTGGCCGTGGAGCAAGGGCTGATCGAGGACCGCTTGCGGCCGGGACAGCTCGAGCGCATGTGCCACCTGCTTGAGGGCATCACGCGCGAGGTCGATGGCACCAGCACGGTGATCGACATGGCGCTGGCGTCGGTGACGCTGGAACGGCTCGACCGCAGCACCTTCGCGCCGCATGGGCTGGCGGCCTGCGTGGACAACGCGCTGGAGCGGTATCCGTTCCAGCCGGACGAGCGCGCGCGCGTGCGCCTGGCGGCGATCGATCCCGCCTGGCGCTTCGTCGGGTCCGAGACGCTGCTGGTCTACGTGCTGTTCAACCTGCTGAAGAACAGCCTGTACGCGATTCGCGCGCATGGCGCCGGCCATATCGACATCACCGGCGGGGTGGAGCACAACTACTATCTGCTGCGTGTCCGCGACACCGGCCCGGGCATTCCGGCCGACGTGCTGCCGCGCATCTTCGACCCGTTCTTCTCCACCAAGGCCCACGGCAAGGGCAACGGCCTGGGGCTGGCGTTCTGCCGTCGCGTGCTGGAGGCATTCGGCGGCCGTATCGACTGCGCATCCGTGCCCGGCGCCCATACCACCTTCACGCTGCGCCTGCCGTGCTTTCAGCCGCTGGCGGACCGGCCGGAGGGCCGGTTTCCCGCCAGCGCCGCCGGCTGACCCAACGCCGGCGGGCTCCACGATTGTCGTCGCCGCTTAGTTGGCGAGCGGCGGCAGGATCAGTTCATATTCCCTGACTTTCTCGATGATCTCCTTCGGGAAGCGCGTGATGCGCTTGTCCCGTCCGGCGAACACGATCTGCTGGTAACCCAGCGATACCGGCCGGCCGTCCACGCAGAAGCGGAACAGCAGATACGCAGAGCACTGGCGCACCTGGAACGTGTTCAGGTAGCAGTCCACATGCTGGAACGGGAAGGTTTCCTCCACGTATTCCTGATGCGCGCGCTTGGTCACGAAGACGCCGCCGGCAGCCAGCAGGTTGCTGTGAATGCATTCGTGGAACCAGCGTTCGCGGCAGATTCCCTGCCACTCGAAGTAGCGGGCGAAATACGTGTTCATGAAGGCATTGGAATCCTTGAGGTAGATATCGATGGCATGGTGGAAGGTTTTTTGAGGCGGGGTCTCCGATACGTCCTGGGCAAGCAGGGCGGTACCGCGGTTCAGCACTTGGGGGATCACGTCTCGCATCAACATGGAACGACTCCTGTGTGACTGGCTGCGAGCGGCAGCCGACGCCTGCCCCGCCAGCAGTTGCGGGGCATGAGTCATTCTGCGTCACGGAGCGCTGCACGCGGGGATGGCGGCGAGGGGAGCGCCGCGCCCAAAAGCAAAACGCCCCGGCGGCGGGACGTGTGTCCTGCAGCCGGGGCGCTTCGTGGCGCTTCGTGGCGCTTCTCAGCGTGGATGCGGCGTGTGCCGCGCCAGCGGGTCAGCGATAGGTGCCGATCACGCGCACGAACTTCTGGGTGTCGTCCGCCGTGGTGGAGCGGACCTCGACGGTGCGCTGGTCACCGGCGGCCATGTAGGTCGGGAAGCCGATGATCGCGCAGTTGCCGGCGGGGTTGATGCCCGTGCCATTGCCGGCGCTGGAGCCCTGGCCCAGCGTGGTGACCACTACCGAGCGCGCCTTGTACGACGGCACGTTGGTCTGGATCAGCGTGCGATCGAGCGGCGACGGGTTGGGCACCACGTTCTTGCGTCCGAAGGCGAGGGCCCGGTCCACCGGCTCGGCGTTCTGCGTCCAGCTGACGGTGGTGTCCAACTGCGCGTCGATCTTGCCATTGAGCGTCAGAAAGCCGAGGCTGGCCGGATCGATCGCATTCCAGGTTTCCCGTGCGATCACGGACGGCGTCATGATGGCGCCCGACGACGTCAGCGTGAAGGTGTCATCCGGCGTGGCGGACAGGGACGTCTTGTAGGACAGGTCGGCGTTCCGGTTCCAGACTTCGAAGGTGTAGCTGGCAAAGGTCGGTACGGCGTCGATGCCGTCGTCCGTCAGCGGCGTGGCGGCATACGTGTTGCCGCCGCTGGCCAGCGAGGCCCACGTCATCGTGTCGGCGGTGTTGAGCGGCGTGGCGGCGAGCACCACGGTGCTGCTGGACTGGCCCGAGTCCCCGATCGTGGCGTTCGGCGAAACGGGATCGTTCGCCGCGTAGGTGAGCGCGCCGTTCAGGTTCTGCACGACCATGTTGGCAAACGTGCCGCAAACGCGCGAACGCGCCAGCACCACACCGGCGGCGGGCAGGCCGGGGCCGGTCACGCGCACGAGCTGCACGTTCGCGCCCGCTGCGCGCTGCGGATTCAGCAACACGCGCAACGCGGTTTCGTAGCGGGACACGATGCCGCCGCCCGGGTTCTGCTCGACGACCTTGCTGATGCGGCGCGTGACGGCGGCCTCGTAAGGGCGCTCGTTGCCGGTCAGGGTCCAGCCCGTCGCAGCCCGGTTGGTCACCCGGCGCGAGAACTGGGACGTGGTGCCATCGGCGCGGATATACGGGAAGCGCACGAAGGCGTCGTCCTCGTTGCTGCCATTCTTGCCGTTGAACAGCACGATCGGCGCCTGGAATTTGGCGCCGGTCATGTCGGCGGACGTCAGCAGCGCATCGAAATCATCGCGTGCCGTGTAGCTGCTGTTCAGGTAGTTGCTGGCGAAGGCCGGTGCGCAGGCGCCCAGCAGTGCGGACACACTGGCGCGCGCCGACGGTGCCACGGCAAAGCAGGCCTGGAGACTGGCGCGGATGGCTTCGAACGTGGCGGCGTTGGTGCGGGCGGCCGGTGCCGGCAGGGCGGCGGGCGGGTTGGCGAGCGAACCTGGCGTCAGCGTCCGTTCCGGCACGGTGCCGCCGGACATGACGGCGCCCGTGGAGGCCACCTTCACGCCGGTGGAGGTCAGCGTAACCAGCACGCGGTCGATCACGGCATCGGCGCCCTGGCCTTGCGTCGACAGCGGCGTGGAAATCGGGTCGAAGGCGCCGGCATCCAGCCCTGCGTCGGCCGCGATATTGGCCAGCACCGCGCGCAGCGCTGCCACGGCCTGCTGGACCTGGGCGCTGGTGACCTTGCTGTTCAGCGTGGCGGCGTTGATCAGGTCGAGCGGATTGCCGCCGACCAGCAGTGCCGCCAGCGCGTTCGTCAGCGGCGACACGTTCACCGTGGTCGTCGCGCCACTGGCCGGCTTGCTGGCCAGCACGGAAACGTAGCTGACGGTGCCGCCGCCCGCGTTGCCCGTGGCGACCACCACGAACGGTGCGCGGAAGTCGGATACATCGAAGCTGTACTTGCCGTTGGCGTCGGCGATGCTCGTGCCGACAAGCCTGCCGTCCGCGTCACGGACGGTGACCGTCGCTCCGGCCATGAAGGCGCCGGATGCCGCCGTGCCTTGCACCGTGGCAGGCGACTTGGCCGCGCCATCTCCGCTGCCACCACCCCCGCACGCCGACAACACCGCAACCGTCACCAGCGCCAGCGCGGGCGCCCATGCACGACCCCGCAAGCCCGGCTTGCGCATTTCCCGATGATTTCCCATGAAAAGTCTTCCCTTTGTTATGGATTCTTGTGGCTCTGTTTTATGCGGCGACTGAATACGCCGGGCCGGATCATAAAAGGCCGCCGCTGCCCCCACTTCCCCTCATCGGTTGGGTGTCGGGTAGAGATAACAAACCGGATACAAGGGTTGCGATAAAGAGGTTTATGAAGCACATAGAGCGCGGGTTAACTGTCATATTTGTAAGCGCGTCAACCGGGTATATTTCAATGCGTTACGGATTATTACTAGCCAGGCCTGCGCGCCCCCACAAACAAAAAGAACGAGACGGGCCGGCACTATGTATCAGAGGAAAGCGCTGAAATCTGCGCATTGACTTCCGGCTCATCGGACGCAATGCCGCGCAATACAAGGGGAGCAGTCAGTCGTGCAAGGACCTGTGTCATATCTGCAGGGGCTCATTCATGCCCGTGCGGGAGGGATGTTGGAGACGAATCCAACGTTTTACCTTCGCTATCTCACCACCGTGGCGACGTTGTCGTCGTTCTGTTATCCCCCGGGCAGCCGCAAATGCTGGACCCGACGTGTCAAGCTTGTTGCAATGTCCGCCATTCGGGCGCGCGCCGGGCAGGCGTGGCTGCGCGCCGCCGGGTCGTGTGCACTGCTGCAGCGTGTGGTGGCCGCGCGGCCGGCGGTGCTGGAAAAGCCCTACCGTCCGCTTGGGGAGCAGGGCAAGAGCTTTCACGAGCGCGTGCGCATGGTGCTGGATCACTACGGTGTCATGCATGCCGTGTTGCCAGTCTGCGTCTCCGAGCGCATCTACCTTGGCGATGGCCTGACGTGGCAGTCCGACGATGGCCGCTACGTACTGCGGCTGGCCGATTCCGGCCCGAATCCCAAGGAAGGCGAACTTGCGTTCTACTGGGTCGATACCCAGGCCGGGGTTTGCCTTGCACAGATCAGCTTCTACCTGACGCATGACTATGATGGCCCGGCGATTTTCATCGGCGGGCTGCAGGGGCCGATGGGCGAAAGCAGCCGCGAGCTGATCCGCATGGCGACCAAGGCGTGCGAAGGCCTGCGTCCCAAGGATGTCGTGATGGAGGCCCTGTTGGGCTTTGCCGCCCAGATGCGGGCGCGTCGCATCGTCGCGGTGTCGCGCGCCAATCATGTCGGCCGCCAGCGCCACACCCCGCGCGAGATCCAGGCCGACTACGAAGGCTTCTGGATGGAGGCCCACGGCCAGCCAATGCCGAATGGCAACATCGACATTCCCGTTTGCCAGCCCCAACGCGATATCAACGAGATTCCGTCCAAGAAGCGTTCGGCCTGGCGCCGCAAGCAGGCGCTGGCGGAGACCGTGCGTCACGCGGTGGGCGCCTGGCTGCGCGCCGATGCCACCCCCGCGGAAAACGATCCGCGCGTGCCGCACGTCGCCTTCGCCGCCGCCTGATCGGGCTTCACACCCGTCTTGCCACTCGCGGCAACCCCGACCTGCCCATGTGCGGCAGGTCGGGGCGGTAAACCCTAGTAGTCTAGCCACCTAGACTTTTATAGAGTCCGGTATCCCCCTGACGCGCCCGCGGGCGCGCTGCGCATGCCGGACGCCCCTGCCACCGACCTTCTCTCCCGTAGCCGCGAGCCCGTCTACCTGCAACTCGCCACCATTTTTCGCCGCCAGATCGAAAGCGGCGTGTGGCGGCCGGGCGAGCAGATTCCGTCGCTCGACGCCCTGTGCCGGCAATACGGCGTGGCGCGGATGACGATGCATCACGCGCTGTCCGAGCTCGACGCCGAAGGCCTGGTGGCCCGCGCGCGCGGCCGGGGCACCTTCGTCAAGGCCGCGGGCCGCGCGCGGCGTCAGCTTGCATTGCCTATCAGCTGGGACCAGGCCGTGGCCGTGGGGGACCAGCTTTCCACCGAGGCGATGGTCGAGTCCACCGCCGATGTGCCGTTGCCCGACGACCTGGGCATGCCCTGCGACGGCCGCCGCGCCGACGCCTATCACTTCCTGCGCCGCGCGCATCGTGTGGACGGCCGTCCGTTTGCCGTGGGCGAGGTCTATATCGCCGCCGATGTGTTCGCGCGCGAACCCGAAGCGTTCCGCCACGGCGCCTCCGTCCCGGTCCTCGATCGTTTTCCCGGCCTCAAGGTCAACGCCGCGCGCCAGCGCCTGTCGATCGTGGCCGCCGGCGCGGCATCGGCCGGTGCGCTGGAGCTGGGCGTGGGCGCGCCGGTCGCGGAGCTGCGCCGCTTTGCCTGCGTCGACAACGTGATCGTCTATTACGCCCGCATCGAATTCCCGACGGAGTACGTCTGCCTGGATTTCGACCTGCTGGCCCCGCATTCCTGACACCCCAACAAGAACGGAACCTGCAACATGGAGACTACCCAACCGATGAGCGGCGCGAATGGTGCGAATGGTGCGAATGGTGCAAACGAAGCGATGAACGGGGCCGAGAGCCTCGTCAAGACGCTGCTGGCCTCCGGCGTGGATACCTGCTTCGCCAACCCGGGCACGAGCGAGATGCACTTCGTCGCCGCGCTGGACCGCATTCCCGGCATGCGCTGCGTGCTCGGGCTGTTCGAAGGCGTCGTCACCGGCGCGGCCGATGGCTATGCGCGCATGGCGGACAAGCCGGCGGCCACGCTGCTGCATTGCGGTCCGGGTCTGGCCAATGGGCTGGCCAACCTGCACAACGCGCGCCGTGCGCAGACACCGATCGTCAATATCATCGGGGATCAGGCCACCTATCACCGTCCGCTCGATGCGCCGCTGACAGCCGACACCGAAGGCTGGGCGCGCCCCGTCTCCGTCTGGACGCGTACCGCCACGCACGCCGCGTCGGTCGGTGCCGATGCCGCCGCCGCCGTGCAGGCCGCGCGTTCCACGCCGGGCGGCGTCGCCAGCCTGATCCTGCCGTCCGACGTGTGCTGGGATGCCGGCGGCCAGGTGGCCGCGCCACTGCCGGCGATTCCGGTGCCCCGCGTGTCGCCCGATGCCGTGCAGCATGCCGCGCGCGTGCTGCGCAGCGGGCAGCCCACGCTGATCGTGCTGGCCGGCAATGCGCTGCGCGAAGGCGCGCTGGCCGATGCCCATCGCATCGCCGCCACCACCGACGCACGCCTGATCACGCCGATGTCGAATGCCCGCGTCACGCGCGGTCAGGGGCGGCTGGCCGTCGATCGCATTCCGTATTCCGGCGATGCCGCGCGCAGCAAGCTGGCGGGCATCCGCAACGTGATCCTGGTGGGCGCGCCGGCACCGGTAACGTTCTTTGCGTATCCCGGCAAGTCGCCGCGCCCCTATCCGGACGATGCCGTGATTCACGTGCTGGCGCGTCCGGAAGAGGACCTCGGCGAGGCGCTGGCGCGTCTGGCCGACGAGCTCGGCGCACGCAAGGCCCCGCTGCCCGCGTCGGCACCGGTGTCGCATGAACCCGCGAAAGGTGCGGTGACATCGGAAGCCGTGGCGCAGACGCTGTCCGCGTTGCTGCCGGAGCAGGCCGTGGTGGTGGAGGAAAGCGTGAGCTTTGGCCGCGCGTTCTACCCCGGCACCGTGCATGCCGCTCCGCACGACTGGCTGCAGCTGACGGGCGGTGCCATCGGCGCCGGCCTGCCGCTGGCCACGGGTGCCGCCATTGCGGCGCCGGATCGCCGCGTGGTGGCGTTGCAGGCCGATGGCTCGGGCATGTACACGCTGCAGTCGCTGTGGACGATGGCGCGCGAGAAGCTGGACGTCACCATCGTGCTGCTGGCCAACCGCAAGTACGCGATCCTGCTGGGCGAGTTGGCCGGCGTGGGCGCCAACCCGGGCAAGACCGCGCTGGACATGCTCGACATCGGCAACCCGGACCTCGACTGGGTCAAGATGGCCAACGGCATGGGCGTGGAGGCCGCGCGCGCCGACAACATGGAAACCTTCGCCGATCTGTTCCGCATGGCCAACCAGCGCAAGGGCCCGTTCCTGATCGAACTGGTGATCTGACCGGCCGGGCTTTCCCGTTTCCCAGTAGGAGATCGCAATGCTGCAACTTCGCCCTGGCTGTGAATGCTGTGACAAAGATCTGCCGCCCGATTCGGCCGACGCCCGCATCTGTTCGTTCGAATGCACGTTCTGTGCGGACTGCGCGGACAAGGTGCTGGCCGGCCGCTGCCCCAATTGCGGCGGCGAGCTGGTGGCGCGCCCGCGCCGGCCCGCTGACAAGCTGGCGCGGCACCCGGCCTCGACCGAGCGCGTGTTCAAGCCCGAGGGTTGCGCCGGCGCTGCGTGAGTGACGCCGCCCCGGGCATCTTCCGCCCGGGGAATTCCAGCCTTCGGGAGATGTGAATGGTCGCGCCGGTGGGCATCGGGCAAGCTGCCCGTCACGACAGATATCGATCAAGGAGCCCCCATGTCTCACCCCGTTGATGCGGCGGCCACGGCGTCCGGTCCGGACAAGCAGTACGCCGAGGCGCTCGCGGCCGGCCAGTTCCGCATCCAGCTGTGCCACGACTGCAATCGCCATGTCTTCTATCCGCGCAATATCTGCCCCCATTGCGGTGGCGACGCGCTGACATGGACGGCGCCCGCCGGCACGGGCACGGTGTATTCGACCAGCGTGGTCCGGCGCAAGCCCGAGGCCGGCGGCGACTACAACGTGGCGCTGATCGACCTCGATGAAGGCGTGCGCATGATGAGCCGGGTGGAGGGCATCGCGCCGAAGGACGTGCGCATCGGCATGCGCGTCAGGGCGCGCGTGGCGGCGGCGAAGCGTGACGCCGCGAGCGAGGCCAAGAATCAGGCTGAAGACCCGTCCGAGCCCGCGCTGGTGGTCTTCGATCCGGTGGAGGGCTGACATCATGCACGCCTCTTCCTTGCGCGGCAGCGTCGCGATTGTCGGCGTGGGCCAGGCCGGCCTGGGCGAAGCCCACGGCAAGACCGAGATGGAAATCCTGGTGGAAGCGGCCAAGGCCGCGGTCCGGGATGCGGGGATGTCGATGCGCGACATCGACGGCATCGCCACCGCCAGTGTCGGCGCGACCATGTGGGTGATGCCCGTGGCCGAATACCTCGGCATCCAGCCGAAATTCGTCGACAGCACGATGATCGGCGGCTCCAGCTTCGTATCGCACATGCTGCCTGCCATGATGGCGCTGGAGGCCGGCCTGTGCGACGCGGTACTGGTCTGCTACGGCAGCAACCAGCGGACGTCGACGGTGGGCCGCGCGGGCATCTCGAAGGTGAGGGCGAAGCTCGATCCGCAGCCCTACGAGAACCCGTACGCGCCGCTGCAGCCGATTACCTCGTACGCGCTGGCCGCGGCGCGGCACATGCATCAGTACGGCACCACGCGCGAGCACCTGGCCGAGGTGGCCGTGGCGGCGCGCAAGTGGGCGCAGATGAACCCGGAAGCGATGATGCGCGACCCGCTCGGCATCGACGATGTGCTGAACGCGCGCATGGTGTCCGATCCGCTGAGCGTGCGCGACTGCTGCCTGGTGACCGACGGCGCCGGCGCGTATGTGATGGTGCGCGCCGACCGCGCGAAGTCGCTGGCGAAGCCGCCGGTGTATGTGCTGGGCAACGCCACGGCGACGTGGCACCGGCAGATCTCGTGCATGCCCGACCTGACCGTGACGGCCGCGAAGGAATCCGGCGAGCGCGCGTTTGCGATGGCGGGCCTCAAGCCGTCCGACGTGGATGTGCTGGAGCTCTACGACGCCTTCACCATCAACACGATCCTGTTTCTCGAAGACCTGGGCTTCTGCGCCAAGGGCGAGGGCGGCGCGTTCGTCGCCGGCGGCGCCATCGCGCCGGGCGGACGGTTGCCGGTGAACACCAACGGCGGCGGCCTGTCATGCGTGCATCCGGGCATGTACGGCATGTTCATCACGATCGAGGCCGTACGGCAGTTGCGCGGGGAATGCGGCGAACGGCAGGTGCAGGGCGCGGAAATCGCGCTGGTGCACGGCAATGGCGGCACGCTGTCGAGCCAGTCGACCGCATTGCTGGGGACGGCAGCCGCGCTGTAACGCGCTGCGGTTTGCTCTGCGGGTGGTGCGGGGCCCGAGCGGCTGCGCTACTGACGTTTGTCGGCAGCGCGGCCCAGGGCTCAGAGCGCCAACCGCTCCTTCGCGACCTGCTCCACGATCGACGCCTGCAACTTGTCCCGCGAGACCTTGAGAGGATCGCGGTTTGGCAACGCAGACATCCAACGTTTGAACTTGGCGAAATCCAGAGGATCGATCGTCCTCATTCGAGCCATCTTTCCGGTGACCGACACGATCGGCACGCTGAAAGGCTTCGCGCCGAGGAGCGCGCTCGCGCGGTGAGCCTGGACCGCCCAGAGATCATCCTCATCGTCGGTCAATCGGAGGGGATGGGGGTCCGTAGTATTGGCGGCCTCGCGGCGAATGATATCGACCTCGAAGCCTTTCGCGTTCACGGCCGTGGAAGGTTGGTCCTCGCGCAACTCGAAGGTTTTATCGACCTTGCGGAGGGCGTTCAGCATCGTCGTGTCCGTCTCCTTCATCTGGGACCAAAACTGAACGCGCTTGCGAGTATCCCAGAGCAGGTCCACATCCCGTGTAGCCAGCGCGCCTTCCTCAAAGCGAACGCCTGCGGCGGCTTCGTAAGCGTAGAGCGCGTGAGTCCCGATGACGATGAAGTGCTCGGCGATATTGAGCTGGTCCAGCATGGCGAGGATCCCAACGAGCAGGTCAGGCGCGCGCCCGACATGCACCGCGCGGTTGATTCGCTGATGCTTCTCCAACTCGTCCCTTAGCGTCTTCACACGCGCTTCGTCGACTTCCTTGCGCGTCTTGAACTTGGTGTAGATGGCCTCTGTTTCTTCGGATCGCGGCCCGACGCTCCGATGGCTTGCGTCCGTGCCTGTCTTGATAAGGTAATCGCGGCCCTTGATCGTCCGCCACACCATGCCGCCGCGGACCTCCGCAGCTTTCTTCCGGGCAGCCTCCAGCGCCTCGAACACCATCTTGGCGTCGATGTATTGTCTCAGGGCGTCCTCGCCGATTTCGAGCCAGCGTTCCATCGTTTCAAAGCAAAATTGTCATTCGTCTAGTTTACTTTGAAACAGCATGTTTTGCGGCGAACTGTTGATGAAAAATATGGATAAAAAGGCGCATTACTGAGGGTATTCGTAAGAAAAATGAAGTTTCAAAGAGAAAATCAGATATTCGAGATTTACTTTGAAACCGGCCCGCGATCTTGGTTTGGCGAGGGCTTTCACAGCTCAGCGCCCGCGCATACTGGGGCGGAAGGCGGCCTTAGGGAATTCGGAATGGCCCCCGGCCCGTGCCGGGGGCACACTGGCCGCGCCGGCTGCATGCGGCATGTGTCATTCCGATCGACCTGTTCATCGTGCGCCCCATGTCCTCATTTCGTCCTGTCCATCTCCACGAGATTCCCCGGTACTGGGCCAGTCGTGCCCCCGACGCGCCGTGTCTGTATGAAGCCGGCGCGGTGATTCGCTACGGCGAATTGATGCACCGCATCGAAGGCGTGCGTGACTGGCTGGCGGCGCAGGGTGTGGGCGTGGGGGACCGCGTGATGGTCGTGGGCGAGAACTGCAGCGAGATGGTGTCGGTGCTGTTTGCCTGCAGCCTGCTGCAGGCGTGGCCGGTCAATGTCAATGCGCGGCTGTCGCCGCGTGAGGTCGACACCATTCGCGCCCATGCGGAACCGCAACTCACGCTGTTCACGGGCAACGTATCCGATGTGGCGGCCGCCCATGCGGCGCGGCTGGGGGCCGTGCCCGCCGGTTGCACGGCGATGTCCGATGGGGTCAGCGCCCTGCGTGCCTCGCACGCGACGGCGCGTGTATCTGACGACGAGGCGCGTGCGGTCGCGACCCTGATCTACACCTCGGGAACCACGGGCGCGCCGAAAGGCGTGATGGTGCCGCACGCGGGCCTGACCCAGTTTGCACGGATCTCCGCGCAGTCACGCGATCTCGGCGCCGGCGACATTGCCTACGCGGCATTGCCGATGTCGCATGTCTTCGGCATCGCCACGGTCCTGATGGCCACGCTGTACGCGGGCGCCGCGCTGTTCCTGCGCCCGCGCTTCGATGCCGACGATGTCTTTGCCGCGCTGGCGTCTCCCGGCGTGACCATCCTGCAAGGCGTGCCGACCATGTTCACGCGCATCATGGCCGTGGCATCGGGCCGTGGGTCGGCCTCATCGTCGCTGGATGCACAGGCGCTGGCGCCCCGCCTGCGCTATCTCTACACCGGCGGCGCGCCGCTCGATCCGACGCTCAAGCGCGACGTGGAGGCGTGGTTCGGCCAGCCCCTGCATCACGGCTACGGCATCACGGAATACGCGGGATCGCTGTTCCTGACGCGCCAGGATGCGCCGCGCGACGATTGCTCCGCCGGCTATATCGTCGAAGGCGTGGAGATTGCCATTACCGATGCGGACGGCTTGCCGGTGCCCGCAGGCGAGCGCGGGCAGATCCGCGTGCGCGGACCCGGCGTGATGCGCGGCTACTATCGCAACCCCGCGCAAACGGCCGAGGCGTTGCTGCCTGGCGGCTGGCTCAATACGGGCGATCTCGGCTACCTGGACGCCGATGGTGCGCTCTTCATCTCCGGGCGGTCGAAGGATCTCATCATCCGTTCCGGCTTCAATGTCTACCCGATCGAGGTCGAGGCGGTCATCAATGCGTTCCCGGGTGTGCGGCAATCCGCGGTGGTGGGCCGGCGCACGCCAGATGGCAACGAGGAAGTGGTTGCCTTCATCGAAACGCATGGGGGCGATCCGGACCGCCCCGCGCTGGACGCCTACCTGCGCGACAGCCTGGCGCCCTACAAACGACCCGCCGAAATCCGCGTGATCGACACCATTCCCACCACGGCCAGCGGCAAGCTGCTGAAGCAGCCGCTGCGCGCGATGCTCGAATAGCCAGGTTCATTCACCGACAAAACCAGATTGGAGGAGACGATGAAAGGATGGAAGACAGCGGTGGCGCTGGGGCTGGCGCTCGCCCAGGGCATGGCGTGGGCGGACGGGTACCCGTCAAGGCCGGTGCGATTGATCGTGGGGTATGCGCCGGGTGGTCCGGTGGATACCGCTGCGCGCACCTATGCGGACTACATGGGACGCGTGCTGAAGCAGCCGGTGGTCGTGGACAACCGCGCGGGCGCGAGCGGTGCGATTGCCGCGGACATGACGGCGAAGTCGACACCGGACGGCTACACGCTCTACTTTGTCGCCAGTCCGACGATGACGATGACACCGCTGATCCAGAAGTCGGTCAACTTCAATCCGCTGAAGGATTTCAGCTACGTGGGGCTGATTACCGACTACACCAACGTGCTGGTGATCAACAAGGACTTCCCGGCGAAGAACGTGCAGGAGCTGGTGGACTATGCGCGCAAGAACCCGGAAGGGGTGGCGTTCGGTTCCGCCGGCGTGGGCGCGTCGAATCACCTTTCGGCGGAACTGCTGGCGCAGATGAGTGGCGTGAAGATGCTGCACGTGCCTTACAAGGGCAATGCGCCGGCCATGGCCGATGTCATGAGCGGCAAGGTCGCCTTCATGTTCGACATTACCGGCACGGCCATCGGCCACGTGCAGGGCGGCAAGGTGCGCGCGCTGGCGGTGACATCGAAGGCGCGCAATGCCGCGATGCCCACGGTGCCAACGATGATTGAGTCGGGGCTGAAGGACTATGACCTGACCGGCTGGTATGCGCTGGTGGGGCCGCCAAAGCTGCCCGCCGACGTGGTCGACAGGCTCGTCAAGGCACAGAAGACAGTGGGCGCGGATCCCGCCTTCCAGCAGAAGATGACGCAGGTGGGATATGACCTGGACGTGACCGGGCCGAAGCCACTGGCGGATCGCATCGAGCGGGAGCTGAACCTGTGGGGCGGGGTGGTGAAGGCGGCAAGAATCCAGGTGGAGTGAGCGGGCGCGGGAGACCGCGCAGGTTGACGCAAAGGCGCGGGAGAACCCGCCGCCTTTGCGTTATCGCGCGTTATTGCGTTTTAGCGTCCAACGTCGGCCCACGCCTGCATGGCTTGCCCGCCGGCGTTGTCGCCGGTCCACAGGATGATCCTGCCGGCGGCCTCCGGATCGTCCCGGCCGCCGACCGTGACCGTGTCCTGATGGAATAGCGGCGCCAGTCCGCGGAAACCGAAGCGACGTACCTTCGCATCCGGGCGCGCGTGCCGCAGCAGTTCCAGTGTCAGCATCGCCTGCAGTGGCCCATGCACGATCAGGCCCGGATAGCCTTCCACATCGCGCACGTAGTCCAGGTCATAGTGGATGCGGTGACCATTGAACGTCAGCGCGGAGAAGCGGAACAGCAGCACGGGGTCCGCCACCAGCTCTCGGCCGAACTGCGCTACCTGCGCCAGGCGGGGACGAGGCGGCTGCGGCTGGCCCTTTTCCGGCATCGCGCGATAGACGATGTCGTGGCGCTCCGTCAGCGCGGTCTCGCCGTCCACCGTGAGCACGTGCTCGACGGTCACGAACCACAGTTCGCCAGTGCGGCCGGACTTGTGCTGGACATCCGTGATCGTCGACGTCCTGGTCACGGAGTCGCCCACGCGCAGGCCGCGCGCAAACGTCAGTTCACCGCCGGCCCACATCCGGCGCGGCAGCGGCACCGGCGGCAGGAAGCCGCCGAGCGCGGGATGGCCATCGGCACCGAGCACGTGCTGCGGCGCGCGCGGCAGGAAATAGAGCCAGTGCCAGAGCGGCGGCAGCGGCTCGCGGGCAACGGCCTCGCCATCGAGATCGAACGTGGCGGCCAGCGCGAGAACGGGCTCTATCGCCAGGGTCTCGGTGCGGGTCTCCGAGCGGCCAATCCATTCGCGCTGCTCGGCGAGGGTCGGGGCGGCGGCGGGGGTGGGGTTTGTAGTCATCGGGATCTCTGCAACAGGTTCAGCAAGCGGCCGGCAGCCAGTTGTCGACGTTGGCCTCGGTTTCCAGTCGCCACACGCGCGCGATGATGGCGCGCATGTCGGCTTCCGTGGCGCCGTGGCGGAAGGCGCCGAGCTGGATCGCCTTGGCCTCCAGTTCGGGCCGCGTCAGCGTATTTTCCGGGTCGCCCTTTGGCACGTCCACGCGTGCCCCCAGCGTGCGGCCATCGGTGGTGCGCACCGTCACGCGACCGATCCACTGGCGCGGATAGGCGGCATTGATTTCGTCATCGAGCGTCATCGACACCTTGTCGCGGAATGCCGCGACCTGCGCATCGCGCAGCGCGTGTTCCTCGAATTCTCCCAGGCCGGCGTGCGCGTACACGGCAACGAGGCCGAGCACCGTGCCCATCGAGAACTTGGCCTGATGGATCGTCGCCGGATTGACCACGGGCCCCAGCACGTCGATGGCACCCTGGTGCACGTGCGCGGTGACAGCGGCGATCTGTTCGGCATGCAGTCCCTCGCGCTGCATCAGCGCCTTGAGGGCGTCGGCGGCGGGGTGGGTGTGGCGGCACGAGGCGAAGAACTTGAACGACGTCTCGGCCGTGGCCCAGCGCGTGCCGAGGCCATCGGTCAGCGCGGCGGGGCTGGCGTCGCTCGACATGCCGGCGGCCATGCCCTGCGCGCCTTCGAGGATCTGGCGGGCACCGGTGAAGCCCGCACGCGCCAGCCACGCCGACTGCAGGCCGTCGGCGGCGGCCTTTGCGGTATGCAACTGCTTGGAATCGGCGGCGTCGCGCAGGAATTCCCACAGGCCCGCAGCCTGTGTGCCGGCGGAGCCGAGCGCCTGGTTGATGCCCTCGGCGTCCATGCCGTACAGCTTGGCGACGGCTGCCGCGGCGGCCAGCGTGCCGACGGTGCCCGTCGTATGGAACACGCGGTAGTGCGAGCGGCCCATGAATTCGCCGATGCGGATGCCGGCCTCGTAGCCGGCGATCGATGCCAGCAGCACCTCGGCACCGCTCTTGCCTTCCGCCTGCGCGGCGGCCAGGACCGCCGGAAACACCACGGCCGCCGGGTGCAGCACCGATCCGTTGTGGACGTCATCCTGCTCCACGACGTGGGAGGATGCGGCGTTGATCAGCGCGGCAAAGTACGGCGACGTGCGGCGACGATCGACGAGGACTTCCGCATCACCGTCGCGCGGCCCCATCGCCGCCGCGAACTCCTGGATGCGGCGAATGGCGGGCGCGTCCTTGCCGGCGATGGCGGAGGCGATCCAGTCCAGGAACAGGTCCTTGGTGCGCTCGATGACCGGCGCGGGCACATCGTCGAGCGTCAGGCGGGCCAGGAATTCGCACAGCCGGCGCGTGGGATAGGTGGTTTCGGCGTTGACGGACATGGCGTGGTCAGAAGGAACGGGGCAGGTCCAGCACGTGTTCGGCCACGTAGGACAGGATGAGGTTGGTGGAGATCGGCGCCACCTGGTAGAGGCGCGTTTCGCGGAACTTGCGTTCGATGTCGTACTCGGCGGCGAAGCCGAAGCCGCCATGCGTCTGCAGGCAGACGTTGGCCGCCTCCCACGAGGCATCGGCCGCCAGCAGTTTGGAGATGTTGGCCTCCTTGCCACACGGCTTGCCGGCATCGAACAGCTGCGCGGCCTTGTAGCGCATCAGGCTGGCCGCTTCCACGTTGACGAACGCGCGCGCGATGGGAAACTGCACGCCCTGGTTCTGGCCGATCGGGCGGTCGAACACGATGCGCTCGCGCGCATAGCCGGTGGCGCGCTCCACGAACCAGTAGCCGTCGCCAATGCATTCGGCGGCGATCAGGATGCGTTCCGCGTTCAAGCCATCGAGGATGTACTTGAGCCCCTTGCCTTCCTCGCCGATCAGGTTCGCGGCGGGAATTTCGAGGTTATCGAAGAACAGTTCGTTGGTTTCGTGATTGACCATATTGCGGATCGGCTGCACGGTCAGGCCGTTGCCGATGGCCTCGCGCAGGTCCACCACGAAGACGGACAGGCCGTCGGACTTCTTCTTCACCTGGTCGAGCGGCGTGGTCCGCGCGAGCAGCAGCATGAGGTCGGAGTGCTGCACGCGCGAGATCCACACCTTCTGGCCGTTGACGACGTACTTGTCGCCCTGCCGCACCGCGGTGGTCTTGAGCTTGGTGGTGTCGGTGCCGGTCGTGGGCTCGGTCACCGCCATCGACTGCATGCGCAGTTCGCCGGAGGCGATACCGGGCAGCCAGCGTTGTTTCTGCGCATCGGAACCGTGGCGCAGCAGGCAGCCCATCACGTACATCTGCCCGTGGCACGCGCCCGAGTTGCCGCCGCTGCGGTTGATCTCCTCCATGATGACCGACGCCGCCGTCAGCGGCAGTCCGGAGCCGCCGTATGCCTCGGGAATCAGCGCGGAGAGCCAGCCGGCCTGGGTCAGCGCCTGCACGAAGGTCTCCGGAAAGGCGTTCTGTTCTTCCACGCGCTGCCAGTAGGCGGAGTCGAATTCGCGGCAGAGATCACGCACGGCTTCGCGGATTTCCGGGTAAATCTGGTCTTGGTCCTGATCTGCAAGCATGGCAATGTCTGTGATTGTCGAGTGGGGTCATTATTCCCGAGGCACCGGGGCGGCGTAATTCGGATTTGCCGAAGCGCGGCTTAGGGGCTGACTTAGGGGCAGGCTCAGGGGCTGGTTCAGGGGTCGAATTCGGAGCTGGCTTCGGGCGAGGGGAAGGCATAAGGGAATGCCCGAGGTCTTCATGCCGGCCTTGTTCCCCCTTCGGCAAATCGGAATTGTGCGCAGGCACGTTTGCTTTCACGCTGCTCACATTCCCATCAAAACGCAGACGCGCGACACGCGCGCTTTCAGGAGACAGCGTATGACCTCATCCAGGCTGGTGCCAGCCGGCGTTGCCCGCAATTGGCCAGGCATGACGTGGGCCGCACTCGGCATGGCCGCGGCGATCGCGATAGCGGCGCCGGTGCGCGGCCACGCGGCGGACGCATTCCCGTCCAAGCCGATCGTGATGGTGGTGCCGTTCGCGGCGGGTGGTCCGACAGATGTCGTGGCGCGCTCGGTGGCCGCGGCGATGTCGAAGTCCCTGGGGCAGAGCGTGGTGGTGGAAAACCGGCTGGGCGCCGGCGGCACCGTGTCGGCGTCGTACGTGGCCAAGGCGGCGCCGGATGGCTACACGATCCTGATCCACCATAACGGCATGGCCACGGCGCCGGCCCTGTATTCGAAGCTGTCGTACAAGCCGCTCACCGACTTTGCCTTTGTGGGCCAGGTGGCTGACGTGCCGATGACGCTGCTGGGTCGGCATGACCTGCCGCCGAACAGCCTGCCGGAACTGGTGACCTACATCCAGAAGAACCAGAGCAAGGTGAACCTGGCCAATGCCGGACTGGGAGCCGTGTCGCAGCTATGCGGCATGCTGTTCCAGAAGGCCATCGGCGTGGATCTGCAGGCGATTCCCTACCAGGGCACCGCGCCGGCGATGACGGCGCTGCTGGGCGGGCAGGTTGACGTGCTGTGCGACCAGACCACGCAGACGCTGCCGCATATCAAGGCCGACAAGGTCAAGCTGTACGGCGTGACTACCGTGGACCGCATCCAGGCGCTGCCGAATGCGCCGACGTTGCGCGAGGGCGGGCTGAAGGGCTTCGAGGTCAAGGTCTGGCACGGCGTGTACGCGCCGAAGGGCACGCCGCCTGCGGTCATCGACAAGCTCAACGGCGCATTGCGTGCGGCGCTGAAGGACCCGGCCGTGGCGGCGCGGCTGCAAGAGCTGGGCGCCGTGATCGTGCCGGAGGACAAGCAGACGCCGGAAGGCTTGCGCACGTGGCTGGCGGCCGAGATCGACAAATGGTCGCCGATCATCAAGGCGGCGGGTGTGAAGGCCGACTGAGCACGAATCATCCTTCGCGCGCGGGCCTTTCAAGTCGTCATACGGGCTCGCGCGCCGCATCCACGAGGTAGTGGATCAGCGTCTCCGCGAACTGCGGCAATTCGCGCCCCGGCCTGCGCACCAGCCGTATCTCGCGCCGGGCCCAGTCGTCTTCCAGGCGGATGAAGCGCAGCACCTTGCGGCTGGCGTAGCGGCGCGCGCAACTGTTCGGCACGATGGCGATGCCCGCGCCGGCTTCCACCATCCGGCACACCGCGTCGAAGCTCCCCACCTGGATCCGCAGGCTGATCCGCTTGCCCATGCCACTGGCGATGCGGTCGAGGAATGACTGGATCGCCGAGAACTGGTTCAGGCCGACAAAGCGGCAGCTATCGAGCAGATCGGCGAAATGCAGCGTCTTGAACGCCGGCAGCGGGTGATTGACGGGCGCGATGACGATCAGCTCGTCACTGCACAACTGCATGGCGTCCAGGTCCTCCGTGGCCACCTCGCCCGCCACGATGCCGAGATCCGCGGCGCCGGCGCTGATGGCCGAGACGATTTCCGCCGACAGGTGTTCTTCCAGCTCGATATCGACATCCGGGTTTTCCGACAGGAAGCGCGACAGCGCCGTGGCCAGGAATGAATTGGTGGCGGTGGTATTGGCCAGCAGCCGCACGCGGCCCTTGACGCCCTTGGCATAGGGCCGCAGGTCCGAATGCAGGCATTCAAGCTCGCGAAACACTTCCCGCGCGTGGCGCAGCAGCGCGTCGCCGGCGGGCGTCAGCCGCACGCCCTTGACCTGGCGGATCAACAGCTGGGTCTGGAACGCTTCCTCCAGCTGCTTGATGCGCGTGCTGGCGGCGGGAAGGGAAAGGAAGCTGCGTTCAGCCGCCCGCGTCAGGTTTTCGGTTTCCCCGACATTGAGGAACAGCCGCAGGTCAGTCAGGTCGTAGTGCATGGCTTCCGTCGGGCCTAAGCCCACTTTTGTGATTCGTGAATTCCAAAGCGTCGGCCATCAATCTATCGTATCCGGCGCAGCAATAAAACGGGTACCTTCCCCGTATCGCACGACAAAGGAGTGAGGCAATGAGCGGTTTGATGGCAGGCAAGGTGGTGCTGGTTACCGGCGCGGGCGGTGGCATCGGGCGCGGGATCGCGCTGGGCATGGCGGCGGCGGGTGCCAGGGTGGTGGTCAATGACCTGGGCGTGTCGATGAGCGGCGAGGGCGGCGACAAGGGACCGGCGGAGCGCGTGGTGGAGGAAATCCGTGCCGCGGGTGGCGAGGCGGTGGCCAGCACGGACAGCGTGTCCAGCTGGAGCGGCGCCAATGCCATCGTGCAGTGCGCGCTCGATCAGTTTGGCCGCATCGATGCCGTGGTCAACAATGCCGGCAACCTGCGCGACCGCATGTTCTTCAAGATGAACGAGGAGGAATGGCGCTCGGTGATTGACGTCCACCTCAACGGCACATTCTTCGTCAGCCGCGCGGCGGCCAACTATTTCAAGGACCAGGAAAGCGGGGCGTTCGTCCACATGACCTCGACGTCCGGCCTGATCGGCAACCTCGGGCAGGCCAATTACTCGGCGGCCAAGCTGGGGATTGCCGCGTTGTCGAAGTCCATCGCGTTGGACATGGCGCGCTTCAACGTGCGATCCAACTGCATCGCGCCGTTCGCGTGGAGCCGCATGACCAGCTCGATCCCGGCCGAGACGCCGGAAGAGCGCGCACGAGTGGCCCGGCTGCAGAAGATGGAAGCGGGCAAGATCGCCCCGGTGGCCGTGTTTCTGGCCAGCGATGCGGCACATGAGGTCAATGCGCAGATCTTCGCCGTGCGCGCCAACGAAATCATGCTGATGAGTCAGCCCCGCCCGGTGCGGTCGGTCCATACCAGCGAAGGCTGGACGCCCGAGACCGTGGCGGAGATCGCCATGCCGGCGATGCGCGGCAGCTTCTATCCGCTGGAGCGCTCGCCCGACGTGATCAACTGGGATCCGATCTGACCGACGGCGCCGTCCGCGACGGCCAGCGCGCCTCTCGCCGGGCCGTCGGCGATCGAGGGTCGGGCGACGCTTGCCGATCGATGGCATTCGGATGGGTGTGATGTGCGAGCCGCTTGCTGCCGTCGCGCAAGACGGCTCATGCGGCCTCACGGGCGCGTTGCGCAGGCGGCTTGCGCACGCTTGTTCAATGGATGGACCCACGAATCCGCGCCAGCATGCGCGTGACATGATGCGCTGCGACAAACGCGCATTCGTGCTGCGCCGCAGCGCAGGCAGTCTTGCTCCGCAGCACGCATGGCACGCAATCTGCTCAGCAGTGCACATGGCAGCGGACGGATGGAGACTGCGCACCCGCAAGGTGCGCGCGCTACAGCGATGCCGCCGGGAGAACTCAAAACAGTGCAGATGCCGAAAGGCAGGCCGTGGTCCGCGATGGCTGGCGGGCTCGCCTGCGGGGGTGTCTCGATGGCTGGAAGCCCCGGCCGATTCGGTGCGCGTGGTGCTGACGAAGCGATCGACCGGCAACTGCGGATGACTGGCACTCGCGGACCGACAGTGCTGATGTGCATGGACAGGTCTGCGTCATCCTGTCGCAGCGTGGCCTGTAGTGTCGTCGTGTCGATGGAGCGCGCGGATCGGTGGAGGAAGCGCCCCTATCGCGCGCATGGAATTTGAATGCGGCATTGCGTGGCGACGATGGATTCCGCGTCACGCGTTTTATGTGAAAGTGGCAGGACGTCATGCATAAATCGTTCGTTCGCATGATGTCATGACAATGCGTGATCGGGCACAGTAGAGATAGCGATGTAGGACCATGGCCGACAAGCGCTGTCAGACGTTACTGGTTTTGTGCGCTGGTTACACACGGCGTCTGTGCATTAGCCGCCAGAAAGGTGTAAGGTGTGTCACAAGCATGGTCAATGGCCCGTCGCGCGGGGTGAGCAGGCGAGTGTTTCAGTGAGTGCGATGCGCGGTGTCGACACCCGTCGCAACGACTGAAGGGATGTGGATTTAGCACGTCAACTCCGGTCTCACCATCGTCGTTATTGACTATGATGAAGTAAAGACTTCGCAACATGGCAACTCCGCCAGGCCGGGGTGGTGGAACGCAACATTGCCGCGGAGTCTTAGGGGAGCAGAACTACCTTCGCCTCGGACGTGGGACTCTGACGGGAGTGAGGTATGGACATTTTTGGCCACTACGCCACGCGCTTCGAAGGCCGTAAGGAAGAGGAATTCAGCATCCAGGAGTACCTGGAGATCTGCAAGAAGGATCCTACTGCCTACGCGACCGCCGCAGAGCGCATGCTCGCCGCAATCGGACAGCCTGAACTGGTGGATACCCACCACGATCCGCGGCTGTCCCGACTGTTCTTCAACAAGGTCATCCGGGTGTACCCGGCCTTCCGCGACTTCTATGGGATGGAAGACACGATCGAGCAGATCGTCTCCTTCTTCAAGCACGCGGCGCAGGGCCTTGAAGAACGCAAACAGATCCTGTATCTGCTTGGGCCCCCTGGCGGCGGCAAATCGTCTCTTGCCGAGAAGCTCAAGGCGCTGATGGAGGAGATCCCCATTTACGCGCTGAAGGGGTCCCCCATCCATGAATCGCCACTCGGACTGTTCTCGCCCGAGGAGGACGGCAAGATCATGGAGGAGGACTATGGCATTCCGGTGCGCTACCTGAATACCATTCCCTCGCCGTGGACGGTCAAGCGTCTGCACGAGTTCAATGGTGACATCACCAAATTCCGCGTGGTCAAGCTGCGGCCGTCGGTGCTGTCGCAGATCGCGATTTCCAAGACGGAGCCTGGCGATGAAAACAACCAGGATATCTCCTCGCTGGTCGGCAAGGTCGACATTCGCAAACTGGAGGACTTCCCGCAGGATGACCCGGACGCCTATTCGTATTCCGGCGGACTTTGCCTGGCCAACCGCGGCCTTCTCGAGTTCGTGGAAATGTTCAAGGCGCCCATCAAGGTTCTGCACCCGCTGCTGACCGCGACGCAGGAAGGCAACTACAAGGGGACGGAAGGCTTCGGCGCGATCCCGTTCGACGGCATCATCCTCGCGCACTCGAACGAGGCCGAATGGCAGACCTTCAAGGCCGACAAGAACAACGAGGCTTTCCTCGACCGGATCTATATCGTGAAGGTGCCGTACTGCCTGCGCGTGTCCGACGAGGTGAAGATCTACGACAAGCTGCTGCGCAGCAGTTCGCTCTCCGCCGCGCCGAACGCGCCGAACACGCTGAAGATGATGGCGCAGTTCGCGGTGCTCACGCGGATCAAGGAGCCGGAGAATTCGAACATCTTCTCGAAGATGCGCGTCTATGACGGCGAGAGCCTGAAGGACGTGGACCCGAAGGCGAAGTCGTACCAGGAATATCGCGACTACGCCGGCATCGACGAAGGCATGAACGGGTTGTCGACGCGCTTCGCGTTCAAGGTGCTGTCCAAGGTCTTCAACTTCGACAATACCGAGGTCGCGGCCAATCCGGTGCACCTGCTCTACGTGCTCGAGCAGCAGATCGAGCGCGAACAGTTTCCGCCCGAGCAGGAAGCCAAGCTGCTGTCGTATATCAAGGAGTATCTGACAACGCCGTTCGTGGAGTTCATCGGCAAGGAAATCCAGACCGCTTACCTGGAGTCCTATTCCGAGTATGGCCAGAACATCTTCGACCGCTATGTGGTGTTTGCCGACCTGTGGATCCAGGACCAGGAGTACAGGGATCCGAACACCGGCGAAATCCTCGACCGCAACGCGCTGAACGATGAGCTCGAGAAGGTGGAAAAGCCGGCGGGGATCTCGAACCCGAAGGATTTCCGCAACGAGATCGTCAACTTCGTACTGCGGGCCCGCGCCAACAACGGTGGCAAGAATCCGGTCTGGACCAGCTACGAAAAGCTGCGAATGGTGATCGAAAAACGCATGTTCTCCACGACGGAGGATCTGCTGCCGGTCATCTCGTTCAACGCGAAGTCGTCACGGGAAGACCAGGACAAACACGAGAACTTCGTCAATCGCATGGTTGAGAAAGGGTACACGCCGAAACAGGTTCGACTACTGGTGGAGTGGTATTTGCGCGTCAGGAAATCGTCGTAACAACAACCGGACGCGGTGTCCTTCATCCACGCGACTTTTTAGTGGCGTTTCATCAAGGCGGGCGGGCGGCTTATGGCTACGGTCATCGATCGGCGCGAAAATGGCGGCAACAAGAGTGCCGTCAATCAGCAACGCTTCATCAAGCGCTACCGCGAGCAGATCCGGCAAGCGGTGGCGAAGGCGGTGTCCGGCCGGAAGATCATGGACATCGAGCAGAGCGGGCAGGTGTCCATTCCGGTCAAGGACATCACCGAGCCGATCTTCCACCACGGCCAGGGCGGCAAGCGCGAATGGATCCACCCGGGCAACAAGAAGTTTGTCAAAGGCGACAGCTTTGACCGCCAGCAGCAGGGTGGCGGTGGCGGTGGGTCGCGCGCCAGCGACAGCGGCGAGGGCGAGGACGATTTCGTCTTTACGCTGTCGCGCGAGGACTTCCTGAATTTCTTCTTCGAGGACATGGCGCTGCCGGACCTGGCCAAGCGCCACCTCGCCAAGATCGCCGAGGTGCGCAAGGTGCGCGCCGGCTACTCCATTGACGGCACGCCATCGAACCTGTCGATCCTGCGCACCATGCGCAGTTCGATCGGGCGGCGCATCGCGCTGTCGAGCCCCTACATCAAGCGCTTGCGCGAACTCGAGATCGAGTACAGCGAGGAGATCGAAAAGGAAGGGCCTTACTCGGACAACGCGGTGGCTCTGATGGAGAAGATGCGTCACCTGCGCGCCTGCGTGGACCGCGTGCCCTTTATCGAGAAGCTTGACCTGCGCTACAACAACCGCGTGCTCAAGAAGCGGCCCCAGGCGCAGGCCGTGATGTTCTGCCTGATGGACGTGTCGGGGTCCATGGACGAAAGCCGCAAGGACCTGGCCAAGCGCTTCTTCATGCTGCTGTATCTGTTCCTCAAACGGAACTACGAGCGCATCGACGTGGTGTTCATCCGCCATCACACGGTGGCGAAAGAGGTGGAGGAGGAAGACTTCTTCCATTCGCGCGAGTCCGGTGGTACCGTGGTCTCCAGTGCGCTCAAACTGATGGTGGAGGTCATCCACGACCGCTACCCGCCGAGCCAGTGGAACATCTACTGCGCCCAGGCTTCCGATGGCGATAACTGGGCCGGCGATTCGGAGTTGTGCGGACGCCTGCTGCGCGATTCGATCCTGCCGCTCGTGCAGTACTACGCCTATGTGGAAGTGGCCTCGGAGGAACCGCAGAATCTCTGGGAGGAATACCTCACGGTGAAGAGTCAGTTCGAGCACTTTGCGATGCAGCGCATCATCGGTGCCGACGAGATCTATCCCGTGCTGCACGATCTCTTCCAGAAGCGGGCCGCGTGGCCTGGCAGGTAGCTGCCGGTTCGCCTGACCGGTAGTGGTACGTAACTGGGGACGTCTATGGCCTATCTCTCCACGGGCTCGGAGTGGACCTTCGAGCTGATCCAGCGTTACGACCGCGAGATCGCCCGCATTGCCGGCGATTTCGGGCTGGACACCTATCCGAACCAGATCGAGATCATCACCGCGGAGCAGATGCTGGACGCCTATGCGTCCGCGGGGCTGCCGGTGGGCTACAGCCACTGGTCGTACGGCAAGCATTTCCTGGCCTCCGAGCGCAGCTACCAGCGCGGCCACATGGGGCTGGCGTACGAGATCGTGATCAACTCCAATCCGTGCATCGCGTACCTGATGGAGGAGAACACGATGCCGATGCAAGCGCTGACCATCGCGCACGCCTGCTACGGCCATAACTCGTTTTTCAAGGGCAACTATCTGTTCCGCACCTGGACCAATGCGGACGCCATCATCGACTACCTGCTGTTCGCCAAGAACTATGTGGCGCAGTGCGAGCAGCGCTACGGCGAGCAGGAGGTGGAGCTGCTGCTGGATTCCTGCCACGCGCTTCAGAACTACGGCGTGGACCGCTACAAGCGGCCCAAGAAGCTGTCGATCACCGAGGAGATGGCGCGTCAGACCGAGCGCGAGAACTACCTGCAGATGCAGGTCAACGACCTCTGGCGCACGCTGCCGAAGCATCGGCCCCATCTGCTCAAGGAAGAAGAGGAGAACGGGGAACCGGACATCGCCTTTCCGCCGGAGCCGCAGGAGAACCTGCTTTACTTCATCGAGAAAAATGCGCCCAAGCTGCAGCCGTGGCAGCGCGAGATCGTGCGCATCGTGCGCAAGATCGCGCAGTACTTCTATCCGCAGCGCCAGACCAAGGTCATGAACGAGGGCTGGGCGACGTTCTGGCACTACACGATCCTGCACCAGCTCTACGAAGAGAAGCTCGTCAACGATGCGTTCATGCTCGAACTGCTGCAGGCGCACACCAATGTCATCTACCAGCCGCCTTACCACAGCCCGTACTACAGCGGCCTGAACCCGTACACGCTGGGTTTCCTGATGTTCCAGGACATTCGTCGCATGTGCGAGAACCCGACCGAGGAAGACAGGCGCTGGGCGCCGGAAATCGCGGGCACCGACTGGCGCACGACGCTGGACTTCGCCATGCGCAACTTCAAGGACGAGAGCTTCCTGCTGCAGTTCCTGTCGCCACGCGTGATCCGGGAACTGAAGCTGTTCTCGGTGCTGGATGATGATCGCGAAGGCAAGCTGCGCGTGACCGCCATCCATGACGACGAAGGCTACCGCGGCATCCGCCAGTTGCTGGCCAATCAGTACGACCTGTCGAACATGGAGCCCAACATCCAGGTCACCAATGTGGATGTCGGGGGCGACCGCTCGCTGACGCTGCGGCACCTGCAGAGCGATCGCCGGCCGCTGGCGCAGAGCTTCGACGAAGTGGTGCGGCACGTCACGCGGCTATGGGGGTTCACGGTGCGGCTCGAAGTGGCCTACGAGGACGGCCGGCGCGAACTCAAGTACGAGTGCAAGCCGGAGCGCAAGCACCATCACCAACGCAAGGCGGCCTAGCGACGCGAGCTGCTGGCACCAATGCAAACCGGGCCTCACAGGGCCCGGTTTGTTTTTTGCGGTCGCGTGGGCGCCCGGTCAGCGCCGCACCGCATGCAGCCGCGCGGACCTCGGGCGCGCCGCGGAACTGGCGCCGGCGCGCTCCAGGTCCACGCCGGGCAGCAGGTGCAGCAGTCGGACCAACTCCGATTGCCGATGCGTGCCGGTCTTGCGCAGCGTATCGCGGATATGGACGCGCACGGTGTGCGGCGACAGGAATTCGCGCTCGGCGATTTCATTCAGCGTCTCGCCGGCCGCCAGTCGGATGGCGATGATGCTCTCCTTCTTCGACAGCCCGAACAGCGACGTCAGCACGGCGGCGTCAAGCACCGACCTCGATTCCGAGTTGCCCAGCAGCATCATCGCCGCCGGCAGTTGCCACGGCCCTTCCACGGGCTGGCGCGACACCAGCGGCATGACGATCATCGGCACCGGCTGGCCGCCGGACGTGATGTGCATCCACGACCCCGCCGCGGCGCCGCCGTTGCGGCCACCGTGCACGGCGGCGTCGAGCATCTTGTTGAGCACTGCCTGAAGCGATTCCGGGTGCGCGCAGAGAACGCCGTTTTCGAGCGCGAGATTGGCGTCGGCCTGCACGAGGGCTTCGGCCCAGCTGTTGGCGTAGCGCACGCGCATATCGGCCTGAAGGACCATGACGCCGAAGTCGAGGGTGTCGAGTCCCGCCAGGCCGAGCGACGCCAGGCCGCTCAGTTCGAAATTGCGATGCTGCATGCGCGCGGCGCGTGCCCAGTGCGGCATGACCTGCGCCAGCCGTCGATCGCGGTGATCCCGCGGCAGCGGGTCCGCGCCGTTGGGTGTGGCGCTCATCATCACGCAGACCTCGGCGGTGTCGAACAGGCGGACGCCATGCTCGAGGCCGCCGCAGTCGTACACCGCGGCACCGGCAAGCACGGGTGTGGCCACCATCTGCGCGCCGGCGGCTGCCGGCATGGCCTCGCAGGCCAGCGCGGCGGTCGCGCGCGTGGCGGGGCCGGGCAGGGACCGCATGCTGTCAGGCATGCTGTTGGCGCTCGTGAAGCAGCCATGTGGCGTGACCCCAAGGCGTGCCTGACCCGCGAGCTTGTCCCAGATCAGGTAGCTCGGACTGTCGGTGCAGGTGTAGCGGGAAAACAGGTCAAGGGCGGCCGGCATGGCCGCCACGTCCATGGCGGACTCGTAGATACAATCGACCAGACGATGAAATACGTCGTCGGCAGACGGGTGTTCGCCCATATTGATTTCCCCCGGTGGCAAACGCCTTTTCCTCAAGACCACTGCATCGAGGCGTGGTCCCCTTGTTATGTATGCATCCCTGGCTCACCGGTTTGACCCGGTGGCGACGTCTCTGTGATCTGGCAGGCGATGGCACTGCCGGCCCCGGACGCATGATGATGATCGTGCAGAAACCGGCACCGGGAACATCCCGCCTTAGGGGGGCACACCCCGCGTCTCGCGTGGCTTTCCGGCAGATTGCCGGTCCGCTTGCGACGGCGTCGGCAGGCTCCCCCCGCCGCACCGGCTGTCACAGCCGAGACTCGCGTGATAGTAATGCGGGGCCTCCCGTATCTCAAAGCATCGCAATCATTGTTTTGGCACGCGTTTGCGCAAAAGCGACAGCTTTATGTCGGCGGGAGCCGATGGACGTGACAGGGCCTGAGATCAGGCGGTTTTTCCTTGCTGCGGGGTGACGAGTTCGACGCCCGCGCCGGCTGCCGCCGCGGTCACGCCGGCATCGCCTGCCGCGCCGCCGTCGACCTGCACGGTCAGGTGGGGTGCGGCCATGCGGATGCCGTTGGCGTCGAAATTGCGCTTGAGCCGGACATTGAAGGCGCGTGTGATTTCCGCCTGCGTCAGCGGCCGGGTTTTGAACTGCGCCAGGACTACCTGCCCGTTGGGGTCGAACCGGTCCAGCCCCAGGATGTCGAGGCCGGACAGCAGGTTGCGGCTGTAGCGGTGGTCGCGCGCCAACTCGGCACCCGTGCTGCGAATGATCTCCAGCGCGCGGTCCAGGTCGCTCTGGTAGGCCACCGAGATGTTGAACACCGCGAACGCGTAGCCCCGTGACAGGTTCTTGACGGTCTTGATCTGGCTATAGGGCAGCGTGTGCAACGCGCCCTTGCCGTCGCGCAGCCTGACGGTGCGGATCGTCATGGCCTCCACGACGCCAGCGTGGTCGGGCAGTTCGATGGAGTCCCCGATGGCGATGGAGTCCTCGATCACGATGAAGAGCCCCGTGATCAGGTCCTGCACCAGGCTTTGCGCACCAAATCCGATGGCCAGGCCGACCACGCCGGCACCGGCCAGCAGCGGCGTGACGTTGATGCCAAGGTTGGCCATGACCGCGATCATCGCCACGACCAGCAGCGCGACGAATGATGCATTGCGAACCAGTGGCAGGATGGTCTTGGCGCGCAGGCTGGGCTGGGCGGCGCGGCCATGGGTGGGGGACAAGGTTTGCGTGATGGCGGTGTCGATCAGCAGCCACGCCAGCCAGGACAGCAGCACGATGCCGATGACGCTCAGGATGGCTTGCGTGATGTGCCGCCCGAGTACAGTGGTTTCGGCCATCCGCATCAGTGATGTGTGCCAGATCCGCGCGTTGATCTCGAAAAACACCAGCCAGATCCCGACGCGGATCAGGGCCGCGCCAAAGCGGCCGAAGCGTTGTATGTAGGCGGAGCGCCGCCGGTCACGCAGCCGCGGCGCGCGCACTGTCGCCTTGGGGGACCGGCCCACCACCAGGGTCATCATCAGTGCCGCCACGAACAGTGCCACGGTAGCCACCGCGCGCCGCAGGAATTCGTCGGCGTGACCGGTAGCCATGATCGTGCCGATCACGGATGACACGACCACTGCGAGCATCGGCAGGTACCAGGCCTGCCCGGCAATCCGCAGCAGGTCCATGATGGCCGGGTGTTGCTGGCGGAAAGCCAGCGGTCGCAGCGCGATCAGGTGGCCCACCTGTCGCCGGAAGCGTATGGCGAACACGCCGATCAGGATCGCGGCGAGGATGTTGGCGTAGGTGCCGATGAGCCCAGCGAGATTGACGCCGAGCGCGGAAATGGCGCGGGGGTCCGTGTTGGCTTCGCCCAGCGCGGCCAGCGAGCCGGTGACGAACAGGAGCCACGGCGAGTGTTGCAGGAGGTCGCGTACGGCGCGCGCACGATGCGCGGACTGGAACAGCGCGAAGATGACCTGGCACACCGCCGACATCACGGCGCCCGCGACGATGGCATAGGCCACGATGACGCCCGCCATGCTGGCAGGGGTCCGGCCAAAGATCTGATAGGCCAGCAGAACCGTCAGGGCGAAAGCCACGATCCACGGCCCGATCCGCCGCAGGAAGTAGATGCCCACATCGACCCAGGAAGGGATGGACGGCAAGGGCGTCGGCCTGGCGGGTTGCAAACGGTTCCGGTGCAGTCTTCGCGAGAGTTCCCAGAGCAGCCAGCCCGTCAGTGCCCAGCCGGCCAGGACGGTGGCGAACTCGCGGATCGAGACGATGGCTGGCCGCGTGTGGTTGAGCGTGAGGGCCTCGCGCCATTCCTCGCCGGCAAACCGCATGCGCCAGTCCCAGTAGTGCCACGGGCCGCGGTCCCTGTGCGGGGCGTTGTCGATGTCCTGCAGCGCCTGCGTGACGGCGCCGATCAGTCCAGGTGCCGGCGCGCTGGCCTGGGCGGCGGAAGCGGCGGCTGCCGCAGATGCATCGAGACCGCGTCTCAGCGCTTGCAACTGGTTGACCAGGTTCTGGCGCTCCTTCTCGTTCTGCAGCGTGCCAATGACCTGGTCGATCGATTGTGTCAGTGGCACGCTGGCCGGGGCGGCTGGCGCCGAGGCGGCTTCGGCCTTCTTCACGGCGGCGACGATCGGATTGGCGGGGGCCGCATGGGCCGCGGCCGCAAGCGCCATCGCCAGCAGGGCGAGCGGCAGCAGTGCCAGGGTCAGGAATCGAAGGGGCAGACGGTGCATGGATGCGGGGCGCGCAGAGACGGGACGTCTGGCTGGCTCCGGACGGAATGCCAGCATCGCGTCACTGTAGCGCATCGGCACGCGAAGTCGGGCATGCCATCCGCGTTGCAGCGAATTTCCGATCGCCGGTTAAAGTTGAAAAAAATTGAATGACTTATCCTGAACGTGGCCCGGTATCGATCACTTGCGAGGCATATAGTTCAGCACATGGACGGCGCGAACGAGCAAACGCGGACGTCCGGAGCCATCAAATCAACTTAATGACTTACGGAGAGAAATCATGACCAAGACCGCCGCCCTGAAGATCGCATCCACGCTCCTCCTGTCCCTGGCCGCCCTCGGCACCGTTCAGGCGAGCACCGTGCCGGCCGACAAGTACGGCTACGAATTCCGCACCGGCGTACCCGCTGACCAATACGGCTACGAATTCCGGACGCACGACGCCTTTACGGACGGCGCCCGCACTGGCAAGTTTGATCCGTATGCCGACGGCGCCCGCACCGTGGCGGGCCTGGACAAGGTAGGCGTCTCGGCTCCCCCCGCACGGACCTTCGATCCGTATGCCGACGGTGCCCGTGGTGCCGATCCGTACACCGATGGCGCACGTTTCGTCGCTGGCCTGGATAACGTCGGTGTATCGGCCAGCCCGGCGCGTGGCTTTGACCCATACCTCGACGGCGCCCGTGCGTAAGAGGAACCCATAAGGAACAAGTAGTGATTTGCCCACGCAAGAGCGGGGCGCAGGAAGTCTGCCTGCGCCCCGCTTTCCTTTTTGGGCGACGGATTGCCGTGTCCGGCGTGGCGTGATCGCAATCGAGGTGGCGCCGCCGCGTGTCGTGCAGACGGCATTCGGCATGCTAAAGCGCGGGCGCCGGGCCGATTCGCGCCGTCCTCGCATCGGGTACTTTGGGCTACCATCACCCTCTCATCGAAGAGGACTTCTCACATGCCATCGCTCGATACCCTGCTGCCTTTCCTCGGCATCGCCATCCTGCTGGGGCTAGCCCCCGGGCCGGACAATATCTTCGTATTGCTGCAGTCCGCCATGCATGGCACACGGGCGGGGCTGACCGTCGTACTGGGGCTGTGTACGGGATTGCTCGTGCATACGGCCGTGGTGGCGGTCGGTCTGGCCGCATTGCTTGCGGCGTCAGTGGTGGCGTTTACCGTGTTGAAGATCGCGGGTGCGCTGTACCTGATCTATCTGGCGTGGCAGGCGTTTCGCGCACCGGTGGGTGAGTTGCCGAAGGCCGGCGAGGGCGTCAAGCCCGGCAAGCACATGTACTGGCGTGGTGTGGTGATGAACCTCACCAACCCCAAGGTCGTGATTTTCTTCCTGGCATTCCTGCCGCAGTTCGTGACGCCCGAACGCGGTCACGTGGCGCTGCAGCTGATGGTGCTGGGATTCGTGTTCATCCTGGCCACGCTGCTGGTGTTCGGCGCGATCGCGTGGTTCTCCGGTGTGTTTGGCCGGATCCTGATGCGATCGGCCCGCGTGCAGCGGGCAGTGAACTGGTTTGCCGGAACGGTATTCCTGGCCCTGGCGGGCCGGTTGGCGTTGTCGCAGCGGTAACGGCGCGGTCGGTCAGGCGAAGGTGATCGCGTCCCGCCGCTCGGCACGTTCCAGGTGTGGCACGTTGTTGAAGCTCAGGAGTCGCTGCGTGTCACGGCCGACGATCAACTCGCAAAAGCCCGTGTTGCGGAACTGAAGGTTCAGTTCGATGGCGGTCTGCGTCGGCGCGCCCAGCAGGTCCGCCACCGCGCGGCCAATGGCGCCGCCGGAACTGACCACCAGCAGCGCATCCTCGCGCGCGGCACCTTCAGTGGCGTGGGTCAGTGCGGCCTGCATGCGGGCGCCGAACTCTGACCAGGTCTCCGGCATCCCCGTCAGCTTGTCTTGTGTCCACGCCGCGAAGGCTGCACGGAACGTGCGCCAGTAGTCCTGATAGTCGCCGTTCTGGTGAGCACGATGGTCGGCGCCCTGGGTGAAGCTGCGGTACAGCGCCTCACCATCGTATTCGTTCAGACCGGCGTGCGATGCCACAACAGTGTCGGCGGCGCCCATGCCGGCCAGGATGCCGGTGGCGGTGTCCTGCTGGCGCACCAGCGTGCCGGCGATGACGCGCCGGAAACTGATGCCGCGATCACGGAAATACTCGCCGAGCCAGCGCGCCTGCTGGCGGCCCACGTCAGACAAGCAATCATAGTTGGCGGCCCCGAACGAGGCTTGGCCGTGACGGACCAGGAAAAGCGTTGCCACGATGTGACGGGCGTCTCGCGCCAGCATGAATTCGGTTGAGACGGATTCTAGGGGGACTGCGCCGGCGCACAAAGCAAGCCCCGCCGGAATTCATAGCGGCCATTTCCGCGATGCATTGCCCCATGCGGTCCCGCGCCCGGCCGTGTGCCGCGTTGTGCCGGCAATGGCGCGCGGATGTGGTCGTGACTGCAAAGCGAAGGGAGGCGCGGTATGGCGATACGGATGCGGCGTTTTGACTTCAGGGCATCAGGGCGACGGCATCAGCCTGCGACGTTGGCGTCGAGCCCGAGATAGCTGGTGACCATGCGCGTCATCTCGGCGGGCAGCCGTTCATCGCCCAGCGGCAGTGGGCCGGGATTGTTGAGCACGGCGTTGACCAGCGTGCCGAAGACCATCTGCATTGCAAAGCGCACGCGCAGTTCCGCCTCGGCGGGAGGATCCGGCAGGCGTGGCACCAGCAGCGCGACCAGGCGCTCGACGATCTCCTCGCCATTCTTCTGATGGGGCAGCCATTCCTCGGGCCGGGCGGAAGCGTGCTTGAGCGAAGCCCGGATGACGCCGCGGTTGTTGTGGCATCCGTTCGTCAGGAATCGCATGGTCTTCTCGACAATCTGGCTTGCCGGCACCTCGCTCCAGCGCTCTTCCGCCATATAGCGCGCGACGGAGGCCTCCGTCTCCTGCATGACCAGCGAGCGAAGCGATTCGAAGAACGACATCTTGTCGCGGAAGCGTCCGTAGAACGCACCTACGGAGACCTGGCATGCTGCGGCGATCTGTGCGACGGACACGGCGGCAAAGTCGCGCTGCGCCAGCAGTTCGCGCCCGGCCGTCAGCAGTGCCTGTTCGGTCTCACGCGCGCGGCGCTGGCGCGGCGGCTGAAGGATCGACGGCGTGTCGATGCGGGGGAAGGCGGTGGCGGCGATCTCGTCACCTGGGGGCGAAGCATGCATGGGCAATTTTCGTATTCGAATTCGAATTCGGTTTTGCACCTTACGTGTGGCCAGTCTGGAGCGTCAAGCTGGGGTTTACGATTTCCAATATCGGGGGAAACTCGCTCTGCCTGCTGACACAAGCCGCGGGGAGCCGCCCACTGCGGAAACAGGGGACATCCCGTACATCGAACACATACGGCTGGCTTCGCCAAGATGTCATAAAAACGTCACAATGGCAGCCAGGCCCTGCCGCAAAGAGCTGGGGCCATTTCCGGAGAGAGAAGAGATGACGTTGTCCGCCGCTACCGCAACCCTGTTTACCCGTCGCCTCCGACGCACCCTGGCCGTACTCGCCGTGGCGCCACTGGCCATTGCTGCCGGCGCCGCGCAGGCGGCCTGGCCGGAAAAGCCGATCCGGCTGGTGGTGGCCTTTCCCCCGGGCGGCCCGGTCGACACGCACGCGCGCATCCTGGCCGAAAAGCTGCAGCCGATTCTCGGCCAGACGCTGGTGCTGGACTACAAGGCTGGCGCAGCCGGCAATATCGGCTCCGATAACGTGGCCAAGGCCGCGCCCGACGGCTACACGCTGCTCATCGCCAATACTGGGCAGATGGCGATCAACAACTCGCTCTATCCCAAGTTGCCTTACGCCATGCCCAGGGATTTCGCGCCCGTGGCCCGCACGGCGCTGATTCCGCTGGTGATGGTCGTCAATAACAACGTGCCGGCGAAGAACCTCAAGGAGTTCATCGCCTATGCCAAGGGGAATCCCGGCAAGCTGAACTTCGCCTCGGGCGGCAATGGCGGGATCTCGCACCTGATGCCCGAGATGTTCAAGCAGGCGTCTGGCACGTTCATCGTCCACATTCCCTATAAGGGCAGCGCCCCGGCGTTGACCGACGTAATGGGAGGGCAGGCGCAGATGATGGCCGATTCGATTCCACTGTTCACGCAGCAGATCAAGGCGGGCAAGGTGCGGCCACTGGCGGTGACGTCGCGCCAGCGTTCGCCGGCGCTGCCCGACGTGCCGACGATGGAAGAGTCGGGGCTCAAGGGTTTCGAGGTGGTGGGTTTTTACGGGATGCTGGCCCCTGCCGGCACGCCGAAGGAGGTCGTCGACAAGCTGTCCGGCGCGCTGCGCACCGTCCTGGCGGATCCCGATACGAAGGCCAAGTTCGAGCAGCAGGGTGCCGAACCGGCCTGGCAATCACCGGAGGCGTTCACGACGACGATCCTGAACGAGCAGGCGCGTTGGGGTCAGGCCGTGAAGGCATCCGGCGCGAAGATCGACTGATGGCGTCGCGGTAAAACGGCTGCGGCTATCGCCGCCGTCGCCGCTGTCCTGAGCGGCGCGGCGCCGTCAGCTTGCCGCCTGGGGCGGTTTCCGGGTCAGTCCCGCGCACTGACCGATCAGTGTCTGCACGCAGCATGCGCTGCCGCTCCATTCGCCGCCGATGACGTTGCCGTCCGGGCCGGCCATCAGTTTGCGCTGGCAATAGGCGGCGGTGGGCGGAGGCTCCAGCCGCGCATCGCGCGGGCCGCTGCCCGGCGGGTGCGCGGTGGGGACTTCATCGGTCCAGACATAGGCGGTGCCGCCCGCCACGGCTTGCACGGATTGCGGCGGTCCCCACTGGGCTTTGGCCTGATCGACTGGCGCGCCTCGCCACGAATCGAAGATCCGCTGCATCGTGCTGGCCTCGATGTTGGCGCACGCGGCGGTGAGGCTCATCGCGCAGATGGAGATCATGGCGACACAGGGGGCGGAATGGCGGCGCGACGGCATGGCGGCTCCAACGGTAGCAGACCCTCCTTCGCAGACTAGCCGAGCGGCGCTGTCGCTGCCAGTGCGTCTATGCGCGCTGGCGCACGAAAAATGCGTGGCCGGTGTCAGGAAAACAGCGCAAGGGTTTGCTGATCCGGACTGGCCGCGGAGGTACGCCGGGTGGTTGCTGACGGACTTGCCTGCGTTGTGCGCTTCGGCGCGGGTGGCTCCGGTGGTGTCAGGACCAGCGTGCGCGTGGCGACCAGCGGCACGGCCGTCGCCTTCAGGTCTTGCAGGCGCGGCGCCAGAATCTGATAGGTGTCGGCATCGAAACGGGCGGCGTCGGACTGCAGCTTCGCAGCGTCTTCCAGCGTCGGCGCGGTGCCGAGGTAGCACCAGTCTTCGATGACGTGCCATGGATGCCCGGCGTCGTCCGTCTCTCTCCAGGCAATGGCCCCGTCGAACGGCCAGGGCTGCAGTGCCAGTGCGGCGATGGCCGACATCGTGCGTTCGCGATGGCTGGCGCGTGCCTCGTCGCCGGTGCACGCGCCTGCGCAACGGTGCAGTTGCCGGGCGAAACAGGGATTGCCGCGGTGGCTGGTCGCTTCCAGCATCAACGTCGCCAGGCAGAGCTGATGTTCGTCCGCCAGCTCGCGCAGCCGGGCCTGCGCGGCGGCACGGCTGCCGAACGCGCCGTAGAGCCCGGCGTGGCGGCTGAAATTGATGTGGCGGTCGGAACGCAGGCGCGGCGCGGACAGGCCCGCAGCCAGTTCCCATGAAAACAGCTCGGTGTTCTGGCGCAGCAACTGGTTGTGGAGCGGCTGCAGCGCCTTGACCAGATGGGCCTCCAATAGCAGCGCGCCCACTTCGCCGCCGGTTTCGCGCCATTCGACACGCCGCACGCCGCGGGCAAGCCGCATCTCCTTCTCATGACTATGATCGCCGGAGAAATGGGCGCGGATGCGCTGGCGCAGGTGGATGCTCTTGCCGACGTAGAGCGGCGCGTCCTGGTCGCCGAAGAACAGATAGACGCCGGGACGGTCCGGCACATCGTCGAGCGCGGTCTCGGTCAGGCCTGCCGGCAGGCTGGCATGCTTGACGAGCGACTTCACCGCGGACTCGACCAGGTCGACGGAATATACGTCGTGAATCTTCTGCCAGAACTGCCAGAGTAGTTCGGCATCGGCCAGCGCGCGGTGCCGCCCCTTGGGGGTCAGGCCAAAGCGGGCGATCAGCGCGTCCAGGCCGTGGCGCTCCACCGACGGGAACAGCGAGCGCGACAGGCGCACGGTGCAGAGGACGTCGGCACGGAAGGTGATGCCGGCGCGGCGGAACGCATTCTTGAGAAAGCCGTAGTCGAAGCGCGCGTTGTGCGCGACGAAGAGGCGGCCTTGCAGGCGTTCGGCCAGGGATTCGGCGATAGACTCGAAAGTCGGCTGGCCGCGGACCATGTCGTCGGTAATGCCGGTCATGCCCTGGATGAAGGGCGGGATGCTGGCTTGAGGGTCGATCAACGTGTCCCACTCGTGGATGCCGTCGGGGCCGACTTCGACAACGCCGATCTCTGTAATGCGATCGCGCTGGGCATCGGCGCCGGTGGTCTCCAGGTCGACGAAGACAATCGGGCGCGTCAGCGCGGCGGCGAGCGCGTGCGCGTCGAGCGTGCCGGCGTCGCGGCTCGCCAGGCGTTCGGGCATATAGGTGGGGTGGTCCGGCATCGTCGTCATGCGGCGATTCTAATGGATGCAAAAATTCTTTTTCGAAATCGCTTGCCAGCGGGTGAGGAGTCCCTTAATATTCGCCCCCTCGCAACACAAACCGCCGCTGCAAGGCAGCACTGGCAAGGGTTGCGGGGTGGATGGGGGGTTGGGGTCGCGAAGGAATGCGGCGCTGACCGAAGCGAAAAAAACTTCGCTGCCCTGTTGACGAAACGCAGGTTGTTCTTCATAATCTCGTTTCTCTGCTGCTGACGCAAACGACGCAGCGACGCAGACGGCAAAGCCGGATGCGCAAGTTCTTTAACAACCAAACAACCGATAAGTGTGGGCGCTTGATGGCGAACGCGCCG
>NZ_FMYZ01000038.1 GCF_900101625.1 Cupriavidus sp. YR651
CGCCCAGCGCCGGCGCGGCCCACGAGGTGGTCTTGAAGAAGGTGGTGGGGATGATGTTCTGGATCTGCGGGGTGCCCGGCAGCGAGTCCATCGTGAACGAGAACGCGCCCAGCGCGATGGCGCCCGGCATCAGGCGCTTGGGGATGTTGCTCTGGCGATAGAGTTCGGCGGCAAACGGATAGACCGCGAACACCACCACGAACAGGGACACGCCGCCGTAGGTGAGCAGCGCGCAGACCGCGACGATGACCGCATTGGCGCGCGAGCGGCCGATGTAGCGGATGGCGGCGGCGACGATCGACTCGGAAAAGCCCGAGAGCTCGATGACCTTGCCGAAGACGGCGCCGAGCAGGAACACGGGGAAATAGAGCTTCACGAAGCCGACCATCTTCTCCATGAAGATGCCGGAGAACACCGGGGCGACGGCCGAGGGATCGGTGAGCAGCACGGCGCCGAGCGCGGCGATCGGCGCGAACAGGATCACGCTGAGTCCGCGATAGGCGGCAAACATCAGGAACGCCAGCGCGGCGAGCACGACAACAAAAGACATGAGGTCTCCGAGGATTTGTTCTTGGACGCGTCGAGGGGCCTCAGGCAGGCCGCCGCGCGTAGTTGTCCCCGTCTGTGTTTTGCGGGGGCCGCTTGCGATTGCACGCTTTGTGCCAGCGTTGAAAAATGCTTCATGCAGCCTTTTTCGCGTCCAAACTCGTGCGGACGAAGGCTGTTGTCTCGATTTGAAGACTAGACACGGAGACCCCGGACGCAGGCGTCCACGATATGAGACACTCCGCGTCTCCGAATCGAGAACGACAGCAGCATGCAAAAGATCGCCGACGCGGGAGGCGCCCTCCTGTTTGACTACGACTACGTGGCCCGCAGGGCGATGGAGTCCCTCTTCCGCACCTTCGAGAACTTCAGCGAGGGCACCTTCGTCGTCGACGAACATGCGCGCGTGGTGTGGATCAACAAGCGCTACGCCGCCCGCTTTGGCTTCAGCAATCCGCAGGAGGCTATCGGCCGGGATTGCGAACAGGTCATCCCCAACAGCCTGATGCGCGAGGTGGTGGCCACGGGCAAGCCGATCCTGCTGGACATCCTGGAGACGGACCGCGACCCGATGATCGTCACGCGCCTGCCGATCAAGGACGACGACGGCCGGACCATCGGCGCGGTGGGCTTTGCCTTGTTCGACGAACTCAAGGCGCTGACCCCGCTGTTCGCCCACTATTCGCGCGCGCAGTCCGAACTGGCCGCCGCGCGGCGATCGCTCGACCAGGCGCGCCGGGCCAAGTACACCTTCGCGAGCTTTGTCGGCGCCAGCCCGGCCGCGCAGGAGGTCAAGCGCCAGGGGCGGCGCGCGGCGCTGGTGGAGTCGCCGGTGCTGCTGCTCGGTGAAACCGGCACGGGCAAGGAACTGCTGGCGCACGGCATCCATGCGGGTTCCGCGCGCGCCGAGCAGCCGCTGGTCACGGTCAACGTGGCGGCCATCCCCGATACCTTGCTGGAAGTCGAGTTCTTTGGCGCCGCGCCGGGGGCCTATACGGGCGTCGACCGCAAGGGCCGCGTCGGCAAGTTCGAGCTGGCCGATGGCGGCACGCTGTTTCTCGACGAAGTCGGCGACATGCCGTTGATGCTGCAGAGCAAGCTGCTACGCGCCCTGCAGGACAAGGAGTTCGAACCGCTGGGGTCCAACCGCATCGTGCGCTCGGACGTGCGCATCATCGCCGCGACGTCGGCCGACCTGCCGGCGCTGGTCGCGGCCGGCAAGTTCCGCGCCGACCTCTATTACCGGCTCAATGTCCTGACGATCGAACTGCCCGCGCTGCGCGAGCGGCGATCCGACCTGCTGCCCCTGGCCTACGCCATCATCGAGGAGCTGTGCATCAAGGCGGAACGCAATGCGCCCGGCCTGTGCGAGGACGCGCTGCAACTGCTGGGCGAATACGACTGGCCGGGCAATGTGCGCGAATTGCGTAATGTGCTGGAGCGCGTGGTGATGCTCTGCGACGAGGACACCATCGACGCCGCGACGCTCGCACCACTGCTCGGCAGGCGCTCGGCAGCGACGTCTGTTGCGGCGGTTGCTTCCGCCACGCCTGCGGCACTCGCGCCGGCGGACGCGCCGACCGAACCGGAGGCACCCAGCCTGACGCCGCCCGCTGTCACACCTGCTGTCACACCAGCTTCGCTCTCATCGCCCTCAACTCCCGCCTCGCCCGCATCGGCGGCGCCGACCGTTGCGGCAATGCCCGCGCAATCCTACGCAGAGGCCATGGCCCGGTTCGAAGCCGCCTTCCTCGCGCAAGCGCTCGACGCCTGCGGCGGACGCGTGGCGGACGCGGCCGCCCACATCGGCATCAGCCGGGCGGCGTTCTACAAGAAGCTGGCCGCGCTGAAGCCCGGGGCTGCCGACTCCGCCTCGCCGTCTTCCTCGCTATAAAAGAAGGCCGGGTGCCGAAGCGGCCACCAGCGCTTCAATTCATCGGCGGAACCACAGCAGCGACAGCGCGCACGCCGCGACCAGCAGCAGGACCGCGCCCGCCGCCAGCAAGGCACTGATTTCGACTTCCTTGCGCTCCAGCGCAAAACGGGCGCTCAGCTGGCGATACACCTGCGTCAGGTCCGCGGCCGAACCAGCCTGGAAGTACTCGCCGTCAGTGAGCGCCGCGACCTCGCGTAGCGTTGATTCATCCAGCTGTATGGAGAAAGACAGGCTCGACACGGCCGCACCCGCGTCCTGCGGCGTGCCGAAGCCCACGGTATAGACGCGCACGCCGCGCTGGGCGGCCATGCGCGCGGCGTCCAGAGGGTCCGGGCCGGTGGTGCGGCGACCATCGCTGAGCAGGATCACCGCACCGTGCCGGTAAGAGCCCGGCTGCACCTCCACCCCCTGCTGCTCACGCTTGCGGACGGCGTCCGCCGCGGCGGCCTCTGTCAGCGATCGGCCGCCGGGCCCGGGTGCGAGCGACTCGCCACTGAAGAGAATCGTTTCGAGGTCGATGCCGTCATCGGGGAACAACACCGCCAGCGCCTGGATCAGTCCGCTGCCGGTCGCCGTGCCGTGCTGGAGTTGGAAGCGATCGATCGCGTCGAGCATGTCCAGCCGCTTATCGGTGGGGGGCAGCACCACGGTCGCCGTGGCGGCAAAAGAAACAATGCCCAGGCGCACGCTGGCCGGCAGGCCGACGACGAGATCCCGCGCGGCATGCTGGGCGGCGCCGATCCGGGTGGGCGCGACGTCGGTCGCCGCCATGCTGCGGGAGGTATCCATGGCCAGTACCAGTGTGATGGTATCGGACGGCAGCGTGATGGTCGCGGTAGGACGCGCGCAAGCCAGCAGGGCTGCGCCCAGCGCGAACAAGAAGAGTAGCGGCGGGATATGACGCCGCAGTCGTTGGCTGCGACCCAGCACGGCGCGCGGCAGTGCAAGACTGGCATACAACAGGGCGACTTTTTTGCGCCGCGCAATCAGGTACAGGTAAGCGGCTGCCAGCAGGGGAAGCGAGAGCAACAGCCAGAGCATCTGCGGCCAGAGAAACTGCATGCCCTGCTCCTTGGCGCCAGGGGGTAAGACGATGGTAGTGCATTTTCCACGTCGGGACGGAACCTCCAGGGCAGCGATGAATGGTTCGGCGGGGACTCGACTCGGCGTGGCATTGTCGCTTCCGACGCAACTCTGAGTCGAGGCGCAGGCCGTTTTTCATTTGCATCGACCGGCCTAGAGTGAGCCCGTTTTGGATGACTTCAAATGGGCTAGCACTATGTCTTCTTTGTTCGATCCGTACGATCTTGGACCATTCCGCCTCAAGAACCGTGTTGTCATGGCACCCATGGAGCGCTCGCGCGCGCGCAATCCGGACTGGGCGCCACTACTCGGCACAGCCCGCTACTTTGCGCAGCGCGCGGGGGCCGGTCTCATCGTGACTGGCAGCATCGCCATCAGCGAATGGGCGCGCACCTGGGCGTTCGAGCCCGGCCTGTACACCCCGACCCAGATCAAGGCCTGGCGCCATGTCACCGGAGAGGTTCACGATCATGGCGGGGTGATCTTCGGGCAGATCAGGCATGGTGGCCGCGCGAGTCACGTTTCACATCAGCCGAATCGCCAGCCGACAGTCAGCTCTACCGACACCGGGGCGACGAAAGCGATTTCCATGGCGTTCGATGAGAGTGGCCAACCCGCCTTTCTGTTGCAAGGCAAGCCTCGTGCGTTGCGCACCGACGAGGTGTCCCAGATCGTCGGCGAATTTGCTCAGGCTTCGCGCAATGCTCGCGAAGGTGGATTCGACGGTATCGAGATCCACGGCGCCAATGGTTACCTTCATGATCAGTTCATCAATGGAACGCTTAACACCCGCGACGACCGGTACGGTGGCTCGATCGCGAATCGTCTTCGCTTCACGCTTGAGACGGTCGATGCGGTTATCGACGCCATCGGTGCCGAGCGTACTGGCATCCGCCTCTCGCCCTTCGGCCGCTACAACGAAATGCCGGCTTTCGATGACCAGGCCGAGACGTACCTGACGCTTGCGTCCGAGCTTTCGAAGCGTGGCATCGCCTATGTGCACATCAGCGACCAAACCCGATGGGCTGACGATGTCTCCATTCCCGAACATTTTCTCCGGGCGTTTCGCGGCGCCTTTCGGAGACCGTTGATACTCGCCGGCGGCTACCTCCGGGATAACGGACAGGCAGCCATCGATTCGGGAGAGGCGGATCTGATTGGGATCGGGAAGCCCTTCATCGCAAACCCAGACCTGATCGAGCGCCTGCGCAACGACTGGCCGCTTAATCAATGGGATGAGGAGACGTTCTATACGGCGGGAGCCAGGGGCTACACGGACTACAGCGCCTACGAGTAGGACGGCGGCGTATCTCCTGCCCTGAAGTTTTTCCGCAATCGGGTGAACGCGGCGGGCCGACAGCGCTTTGCCGCTGCCCGACTGCTGGAGCGAAGCGTGTCTATTCAACTTCGCTCACGCGAGGCAAGCGCCTTATCGCCCGGGTGCCGCTACCGGGAATTGAAGCGCGCGGTCGAGCAGGGCATCGACAATGACGCGAAGTTTCGCCGGCAACGCTGGTGTTCGCGCCCACAACAGGTTGATGGGCACCTCGCCGCCCGACATCCCGTCGAGCACGGTGACAAGATGGCCGCTCCTGATGTCATCCTGGACCATCCACAGCGGGAGCTGACCGAGCCCTTGCCCCGACTTGATCGTCGCCAGCACCATCTCGAAGTCGCACGCCCTGTGTTTGATCGGTACGGTATGCGGAACGACCGAGCCGTCAGGCTGCTTGAGCAACCATGCCATGCGACGCGTGGAATTCCAGCCAGCAATGCAATCGTGATGGGCAAGATCGGCCGCATGCTGGGGCGCGCCACGTGCAGCGACATACGCCGACGATCCGCAAATGACCATGTGTTGCACGCCTAGCCTTCGAGCGACCAGATCGGTGGAGTCGCCGGGTTCGCCAATACGCACGGCGAGATCGATGCCCTCATCGATCAGATCGACCAGCCGGTCGGTGAAACTGACGTTGAGCTGCAAGGCGGGACATTGGGCCGCCACCTCGAGCAAGACCGGCATCACGTATAGCCGACCGAACGCGGTCGGGAGGTCAATGCGAACCTGACCTGCCGGGCAGTTCTGCGCGAGCTTCAGAATGTTCTCGCCACGTTGTAGTTCATCCAACGCGGCCGCGCAATGTTCCAGCCACGCTTCGCCATAGGACGTCAGCGTAAGACGACGCGTCGTGCGGTGCAGCAACTTGGCATCAAGTCGTGCCTCCAGGCGCGAAACCGCGCGAGCGACCGCTGACTTCGTCAGACCAAGCTCATCGGCTGCAGAAGTAAAGGTACCCAATCGCGCAACCGCCACGAACTCCGCGATGCCATCGAACTGCAGGCTGGTAGGAAAATCGGAAGGCATATATCTCCAATGCCGGGATACCGGACGGCGCTTTCGAGCTTCGCATGTTCGAGCAGCCACTGCACCGTCCGAAGACTTTTCGTAGCCGCAGGGAGTTTAAACAAAGCGCGCGAGGCAAAGCTGGTTAAAGACGCCGCGCCATGATTTTTCGGTGCTCAGAAACCTTGGGATGATGAGGTCGTTTTCGCTCTGAATATTACACATGAGCTCGGGGGCACGTTTGCCAATCAGCGTGTTGACCGGGTGAATCCTCAACTCTTAGCGGACTTTCCAAGATCGCGAAAGCCGACGTTGAAGGTGCGGTTCACAAGGATCAACGAAAGGCGCGCTTAATGAGTTGGTCCGGCGGCGTAAGACCACACTTTTTTACTCCCTGTGAGCTACCCCATCCATGAAGAACTCGATGGTGGCTCATTCCTCCGAGCAGGATCTGGTAAGAGCGCTGCTCGGCCAGAATTCGGCCGTTGAATCGGTCTTTCAGATAGAAAATGAATGGCCTGATCTCGTAAAAATCAAGGTCACCATATGCAAGACCTATGTAGTACCGGATGCCATCGCTCGTCCGAACCACACGACGGTCATCGCAGCGATTGTGGATCGCGGCTTCGCTTTCTTCCTCGCTTGAGACGAGAAGCAGATGGTGTTCACGACAGGCCTCCGGTATGCCGATGGCACGTCCGATAGATGAGCGCGAATAGGCCACTGCACGAAGCGGATCAGAGCCCCGGAAGAGATTGGGGAGCACAGCCGCCGGATCATATTCTAGATCCAGCGCCGGCAATTGCGCCGCACCAATTGGTTCCATGTTCTTCTGAAAGTGCCGGCAATTTTCCAGCCGTCGAGCCGCTCCTCCAGACCGGTTCCGGATAGTATGGCAGTGCCATCCGCGGAATTCTCGCGAACATCCTCCGTGGCTTGCTCGCGACAAAGCCTCTCGAATCTTGCGAGCTTTATCTCGTCTGTCACGCCGATCCAGTTCCAAGCAAAAGCCACCAGAATCAGAATAGATGCGATCCAAGTGAAAATCTTCTTCATGTTAGTTGGCCATTTCACTGGATAACCCGACCAGACTAGGCATAGCGGGCGAGGAGTAGGTTCTCAGAGTTAGGTTTAAGGGTAAAGGCCCTTAATACAAAACGCGGATGAACGTACCACTGTACTTGGGGGTTGAGCCATATTTTTTGGGAGAGGGGTGTCAGCAGTTCACAACATGGTAGTGGTAGATCCCGGCGGATGTGATCGCGCCCTCCGCGCGAGCTGAACAAACGACCGCTTCTGGCCGAGGCCGTGTGGAAACGGTCAGTGGGCTGCCCTGGTCGCGTCCATATACGTAGGTCGCGCCTGGCGTTCCTTTCGGTGTCGATTCAGTGCCGATTCGACACCGAAGGCAGTAATGCCTTCCTAATTGGCTGTGAGGCTCCTCACGAGCGTTAAAAGATCGCCAAGAAGGGCTTATGCCCCCGCCAGCTTTACCGCTTTCATCATTTTGGCGATTCCTAGCACCCTGATTACCCGTTTGAGATTGTATGCGAGCACGTGCAGGCTCATTTCAGTGCTTACATGCTCTAACG
>NZ_FMYZ01000005.1 GCF_900101625.1 Cupriavidus sp. YR651
CATGCTCTACCCCGAACTGTTCAAATCGTTGGAATCGGTCCGCTGGCACATGGACAAGGACATCCCATGGGATTCCTTCGACGCCAGTCTGCTGACCGATGACCAGGCGAAAACCATCCGCATGAATGCCATCACCGAATGGTCCGCCCTGCCGGCCACGGAGATGTTCCTGCGCGACAACCGCCACGATTCCGACTTTTCGGCGTTCATGAGCATCTGGTTCTTCGAGGAACAGAAGCACTCGCTGGTGCTGATGGAGTACCTGCGCCGCTTCCGCCCCGACCTGGTGCCGACCGAGGAGGAGCTGCACGCCGTGCGCTTCGAGTTCGACCCGGCCCCGCCGCTGGAAACGCTGATGCTGCATTTCTGCGGCGAGATCCGCCTGAACCACTGGTATCGCCGCGCCGCCGAATGGCACTCGGAACCGGTGATCAAGCACATCTACCGCACGCTGTCCCAGGACGAAGCCCGCCACGGCGGCGCGTACCTGCGCTACATGAAGAAGTACCTGGCCCAGTTTGGCGACTCGGCACGCGCGGCGTTTGCCAAAATCGGCGTGCTGATGGCATCGGCCCGCCGCACGGAAAAGCCGCTGCACCCGACCAACCTGCACGTGAACAAGGCGTTGTTCCCCCGCGACACGGTGCAGTCGCGCCTGCCGGACCCGGACTGGCTCGAGCACTGGCTCGACGAGCAGATCCGCTTTGACGAAGGCTGGGAAAAGAAGGTGATCGAACGGATCCTGCACAACATGTCGCTGCTGTTCGAGCGCACGTTTGATACGGTCCAGGACCTGAACCGCTACCGGAGGGAACTCCGGAGTGAATCGGGGACGGTCGACGTGGCGACCACCGCATAGTCACGGCTGTCGCACTCGCAAAAGCGTGAATGCCGCCGCAGCGCTGGCGGGCGGCCGATCGGCGGATCGCTGATCGGATATAGGCGGTGCGGCTTCAGTCCGCGCCGCGCTTCAGCACCAGCGCCAGCTGTAGCGCCGTGGCGGCCACCGTGTCGACATCGGGCGAGTAACCATGGCGGATCCAGTGCAGCGCCACGTGGATGATCCCGCCTGCCACGCCGGCCAGCAGCATCGGATCGGGCTCGGCTTCGCCCGGCAACAGCGCGCGCGACAGTAGTCCGCCAAATTCGCGTAGCGACAAGCCCAGCGCGGCATCCACCGGCCGGCTCACGCCACGGATTTCCACCAGGAACACCCGCGCCGAGCGCGGTTCACATTGCAGCGTGCCGAAGTACGTGCGCAGCATCGCCAGTGCCCGGTGCTGGCCATCTCCACCGGCCGCCTCCCCCGCTTTCTCGATCTTCTGCAGCAACAGCTGCGTGACCGTTTCAAACGATGCCAGCAGCAAGGCCTCGCTGTTGGCAAACGATTCGTAGAAATAGCGCTCGGTCAGGCCAGCGGCCTCGCACACGGCCTTGACGGTCGCGTTCTGGTAGCCACGTTCGCCATAGACCTGCACGGCGGCAGCAATCAGCTGGGCGCGACGCTGGGCGCGGCGCTCGTCGGCTTCGGCGCCGCGGTAGCGGCGTGCGGGGGCTAGCTCGGCAGTCATGGAAGCCATTATGACATTCCCTATTGTCAGATTGCGTCTGACAACCTATGTTGTCAAATACATCCCCGATTCGGATTTCCGTCATGACAGCCCCCTCTTCCAGTGACGCAGTCCTTGATGTCCTGATCGTCGGCGCCGGCCTGTCCGGCATCGGCGCCGCCCGGCAGCTGCAGCAGCGCTGCGCCGGCAAGCGCTATGTGATCCTCGAGGCCCGTGAATCAATGGGCGGCACCTGGGACCTGTTCCGCTATCCGGGCATCCGGTCGGACTCGGACATGTACACCCTGGGCTACCGATTCAAGCCGTGGCGTGGCGCCAAAGCCATCGCCGACGGACCGTCGATCCTGGCCTATATCCGCGAAACCGCCGAGGAAGCCGGCATTACCCGCCACATCCGCTTCGGCCACAAGGTCGTCAGCGCGGCGTGGGATAGCCGGGAAGCCTGCTGGACCGTCGAGGTCGATCGCGCGACGGACAGCACCCGGATACGGCTGCGCGCCCGGTTCCTGTACGTTTGCGCCGGCTACTACAGCTATGCCGAAGGCCACCGGCCCACCTTCCCGGGCGAGGAAAACTTCCGCGGCCAGATGGTGCATCCCCAGTTCTGGGACGACTCGCTCGACTATGCCGGCAAGCGCGTGGTGGTGATCGGCAGCGGCGCCACCGCCGTGACGCTGGTGCCAGCCATGGCGCAGACCGCCGCGCACGTGACGATGCTCCAGCGTTCGCCCACCTTTATCGTGACCCGCCCCGGCGAAGATGCCATCGCGCAGCAACTGCGACGCGTGCTGCCCGAGCACCTGGCCTATCGCGCCACGCGCTGGAAGAACGTGCTGCTGGGCATGTTCTTCTTCCAGCTGGCGCGCCGTCGGCCGGCAAAGGTCAAGCAGCGCCTGGTCAGCCTGGCCGCCGCGCAGCTCGAACCCGGTTTCGATGTCGATACGCATTTCACCCCGCGCTACAACCCGTGGGACCAGCGCGTCTGCCTGGTCCCCGATGGCGACCTGTTCCGCGAAATCCGCGATGGCCGCGCGTCGGTGGTGACCGACCAGATCGACCGATTCACGGAAGCTGGCCTCCTTCTCAAGTCAGGCAAGACGCTGCCCGCCGATATCGTCGTGGTCGCCACCGGGCTGAAGCTCAACATGCTGGGCGACATCGCGCTCAGCGTCGATGGCCAGCCGCGCCGCCCGTCGGAATCGCTCGCGTACAAGGGCATGATGCTGAGCAACGTGCCGAACCTTGTGCTGGCCTTCGGCTACACCAATGCGTCATGGACGCTGAAGGCAGACCTGACCGCCGAGTACGTCTGCCGCCTGCTCCGGTTCATGGATCGCCGCAGCTACCGCTACGCCATGCCACAGATTGACCCTGACATACAGGCGGTGCCGTTCCTCGATTTCACCTCGGGCTACGTGCAGCGTGCTGCCACGGTGCTGCCCCGGCAGGGGCATCGCAAGCCCTGGCGGGTCTACCAGAACTACCTGATGGATATGCTGACGATCCGTCACGGCCGCATCGACGACGGCGTGCTCCGGTTCGACCCCACGCAATCCGCCACGATGCCAAACAACGAGCCGATCGCAGAAGCCCAGCCATGAACGCCCTCCTGATTCTCGCGCTTGTCATCGCGGTGCCGCTACTGGCGCTGCTCGCCCTGCTCTTCCTGTTTACCTGGCGCACCACGCGCAAGATCGAGGCCGCCCTGCCACCCGCCGGCCAGTTCGTCGATGTGCCCGGCGCGCGCCTGCATATCGTCGAACGTGGCCGGGGCCCCGCCGTGCTGCTGGTGCACGGCTTGTCCGGCCAGCTTGGCAACTTCGACTACGGCATGATCGCGCCGTTGTCGCGCGACTTCCGCGTCATCGCCGTCGACCGCCCCGGCGCAGGCTATTCCACGCGCGAGCCCGGTTCGCCCGCCGACCTCCGCGCGCAGGCCGACACGCTGGCCGCGCTGATCGACACGCTGGGGCTGGAAAAACCGCTCGTGGTCGGCCATTCGCTCGGCGGTGCCATCTCCCTGGCGCTGGCCACCCACTACCCCGAACGCGTCGGCGGCCTGGCGCTGATCGCCCCGCTGACGCATCCCCCGGGCGAGGTGTCGCCGGTATTCAAGGCGATGACGGTGCAAGGCGCGCTGATGCGCAAGCTGATCGCCTGGACGCTTGTCATCCCGATGTCGATCCGCCGCCGCGAGCAAGTCATGAATATCGTCTTCGGCCCCGACGCGGTGCCGGCGGACTTCCCCACGCGCGGTGGCGGCCTGCTTGCACTGCGGCCCAGCCATTTCATCGGCGCGTCGGAAGACCTGATCGGCGTGGCGCACAGCCTGCCGCCGCTGCTGCCGCGCTATGGCGAACTGCGCGTGCCGGTCAGCATCCTGTTTGGCCGCGAAGACCGCATCCTCGACTACCGGATGAACGGTGAAGCGTTCGTCGCCAAGGTGCCGGCCGCCAGACTGACCCTGGTCACCGGCGGGCACATGCTGCCCGTGACTGCCGTCGACGCCAGCGTCGATTTCGTGCGTACCGCCGCGGCAAGCCTGGGCGACGCGGTACCCGCCTGAGCCTGATCGTGATGACTGAAAGGAACCCTGCCATGGCTGCTTCAACCGGTATCGATCCCTACAGGCGCGACCTGCTCACGGCATTCCGCGCCGTGCGCAAGCTGCTGGCGGACGGCAACGACACCGAGCAGGTGTTCCGCATCATGCGGGCGATGAACGGCCCTGCCATGCCGAAGAACTACCGCCGGCTGCTGAGCACACCCGACGGCAGGCGGCTGGCCTATCAGCGCATCGAACTGGCCGAGCGCCTTACCGATCCGGCCTACATCGCCAGCTTCGCACCGGGTACGGTCGGCGCCGCCTATCGCGCGTTCCTCGAAAAGACCGGCTACAGCGCCGACGGCCTGGCCCAGGTATCCAACCTGAACCAGGAGCCGCTGATCGAGGACGCCTATATGTGGTTTGGCCGCCGGACGCGCGACATCCATGACATCTGGCATGTGCTGACCGGCTATCGCGCCGACGAAAGCCTCGGCGAGGCCGCGCTGGTTGCGTTCAGCTACGCGCAGACCGGCGGCACCGGCTGGGCCTTCATCGCCGTCGCGGCCTCGCTGAAAAGCCTGCGCGTGACCGGCAGCCTGGCCTTCGCCCGCGCGGTGCTGGAAGGCTACCGCCTGGGCCGCCGGGCAAGCTGGCTGCTCGGCGAGGACTACGAGAAGCTGCTTCGCGAGCCGATCGAGGCGGCGCGAGAGCGGCTCGGCATCGCCGAACCGGCGCGTTATCTTGCCTGCAATCCGGCGCAGGAGTGGACGGCGTAAGCCTGTGCGGCACCGCATGCCGAGCGTTCGGCAGGAGTCCAAAGAGTAGTCACGAAAGCGCGATGGCGGACCGCGCTGCCAGGTCGTTTCGCCAGATTCAATCACATCCCATTGGCGGCGTACATCGCGATATCCGCGCGACGCAGCAGCACGGCCACGTCTGCGCCGTTCTGCGGATGCCGATGCTTGCCCCCACGTCGACCAGTTGGCCTTCAATGGCCTTCGGCAACTGGAGCGCCTTCAGGAGCCGCTTCGCGATCCGTTGAGCGGGCCGTCACCCCGGCGTTCACGTCGCTTCCGCGCTGAAGCATGCCCGCGTTCACGGATTCCCCCGCAGCCCGGCCTTCACGGCGCGCTCAACTTCAGACCGCAGAGCGGAACGCGACGTTGGAGAGCGGGCCGACCCCAACCTAGACTCTCCACACCGCCGCTCACGGGCTCCGACTCCCGGAGACCCGTCAACGCCGGGCATGGAAATCAGGCCCCCTATGAACCACCCGATGTCACGCTTCGATCTGAGCGGCAAAGCCGCATTCATCTCCGGTGCCTCAAGCGGCATCGGTCTGCATACGGCACGCACACTGGCGGAAGCCGGCGCGGCGGTGGCGCTGGGCGCGCGGCGTGCCGATCGTCTTGATGCCGTTGTCGCCGAACTCCGCGCACAGGGCCACACGGCATGCGCTGTCCCGCTCGATGTCACCGATCCGGCCCGCATCGCCCCCGCCTGGCAGGAAGCCGAGAGCCAGCTCGGCCAGCCGATCGACATCCTGTTCAACAACGCCGGCGTGATCTACGTCGAGCGCTTCATCTCGCAAAGCCACGACGAGGTATCGCGCATCTTCGATACCAACCTCAAGGGCGCCTTCCTGATGGCCCAGGAGGCCGCCCGTCGCATGGCGGCGCGCGGCAGCGGCAGCATCATCAATATCGCCTCCTCGTCGGGCTTGCGTGCCGGCGGCCAGATGTCGAGCTATGGCGCCTCCAAGGCCGGGCTGATTCACCTGACGCACATCATGGCCCTGGAACTGGCCAGCAAGGGGGTGCGTGTCAACGCGCTGGCGCCGGGCAACATCCTGACCGACATGCAGGCCGAGTTCGCCGAACGCGGCATCGAGGACGGCATCCTCAAGCGCATCCCGATGCGCCGCTTTGGCGAGCCGTCCGACCTCGACGGCGCCACGTTGCTGCTGGCCTCCGAAGCTGGCCGCTACATGACAGGCGCCGTCATTCCCATCGATGGCGGACAAATCCTCAGCTGGATGTAAGCCGCCCCCCAAAAAACAAAACCCAACGGAGACCATCATGCATCTGCAATTGCGCCCCGCGTGCGCCGGCTTGCTCGGCACCGCACTGCTGGCCCTCGGTCAATTCTCGTTCGCCGCGGAGTCTTACCCTTCCCGACCCATCAAGGTCGTGGCGCCGTACGCGGCGGGCGGGGCCATCGACATCGTTGCGCGCACCCTGTCGGAACCGGTGGGCCGGGCGCTGGGCCAGCCGCTGGTGGTCGACAACCGTACCGGTGCGGCGGGCAACCTCGGCGTGGATGCCGTGGCCAAGGCACCGCCCGATGGCTACACGCTGACCGTCGCGCTGAGTTCCAACCTGATGATCAACCAGTTTCTCTATACGAAGCTGCCCTACCACCCTGAAAAAGACCTGAAGCTGGTGGCGAAAGTCGCCGAAGCCCCGCTGGTGCTGGTCGTGAACTCGCACCTTGAAGTCAGCAACATCGCCGAGCTACGCAAGTATGTGCAGTCGCACAAGGGCAAGATGTCCTACGGATCGTGGGGCGTGGGCACGATTTCCCATCTGAGTGCCAGCCGGCTGAACGACCTGCTTGGCGGCGACATGGCGCACGTTGCCTATCGCGGGGAATCGCCAATGATCAACGACCTGGTCGCCGGGAACATCCAGGTTTCCTTCGTGACGGGCGCACAGGCGCCACAGTTCATCGCGGCCGGGCGGCTGAAGGCGATCGGCGTCACTGGTCCGGCGCGGCTCACCGCGTTACCTGAAGTGCCAACGTTGAGCGAAACCGGCATCAGTGACCCGCTGCTCCGCGCCGTGGGCTGGGTTGGCGTCGCCGCGCCCGCCGGCACGCCGGCGCCCGTGGTCGACCGGTTGGCGAGCGAAATCGACAAGGCCCTCCGCAAGCCCGACGTGCAGAAGCGCATCCGCGACCTGGGCTGGGCGCCCAGCTACCAGGGGCCCGAAGACATCGCCGCGACGTATCGACGCGAGGCGCCGATCTGGAAGGAAGTGGTACGCCAGTCCGGCGCCAAGCTCGACTAGCTCCCCCTCACCAAGAGCGCGCAACATGACCTCCCCCGAAACGACCAAGACCCAGACCACGGCCACGACCGCTGATCGCACCGCAGTGCGCGAAATGAACAGCTGGTTCTTCGACACCTACCTGCCCGACTGGGTCCGGATGGGTGCCGACGCCGCCACCAGCGACGACGCCATCCTGCAGTACTGGGGCGCGCCCCTGCACGCCGCATCGGTCAACATGACCAAATGCCTGTTGACCGGCGACCAGGTCATCGGACTGCTGCGCGCGAACCAGGCGCCATTGCAGGCCCAGCAGTACACCCACACCGTGGTCCTGGACCGCGCCGTCAAGGGCTACAACAGCAACGCCGGATCGATCGACGTGATCTGGTCACGCCGCCGCGCTGACGAAAGTGAGATCGAGCGCCGCGCGGTCCACTTCGACATCCATCGCACCAGCGAAGGCTGGCGCGTGGTCACCGTGGCCAGCACGTTGACCGACCAGACCTCGCTCAGCGAAATCTGGGAAACCGTCTGAAGCTCTAAAGCACGAGGAAATCAAGATGAAGCCTTCCACCGAAACCGGACTGGTGCGGTACGCACTGCAGAACGGCGTGGCGATCGTCACGCTCAACCGGCCGCCGCAGAACCGCCTGACCCGGCCGCTCTATGCCGAGCTGGAAACCGCGGTCCGCCAGGCCGTCCGCGAGGGCGCCCGATGCATGCTGTTTCGCAGCGATCTCGATGATTTCTGCCTCGGCGGCGACTTTCGCGAGTGGCCCCATCTGGAAACCCATGCCGCCCGGCGCGAACGCTTCGGCTACTCCAACGGCATCCTGAACGCGATTGAATCGCTGCCGATTCCCACCATCACCGCAGTCAATGGCCGGGCCTACGGCGGCGGCTTCGAATTCGCGCTGCACACCGACCTGATCATCGCCGCCGAGTCCGCCAGGTTCCGCTTTACCGAGGCGACGCTGGGCGTATCGCCGCTGGCGGGTGGGGTCCAGCGCATTGCCGAACGCAGCGGACGCAGCGTGGCGGCGCGGCTGGTGATGCTGTCCGAAGAAATCACGGCGGCGGAAGCCCTGTCGCTGAACATCGTCGCCAAGGTGGTGCCCGACGAGCAGCTCGCGGACGTTGCGCTGGCCCATGCGCAAGCGCTCGCCGCCGGCCCCACGCGTGCCCACGCCGTGACCAAGTCGGTGCTGGCGGCGTGGTCCGCCGGCGGTGTGCGCAGTGCCGACGAGGCCATGATCGAGCACGTCTCGGTGCTGCTGGCTACCGACGACGTGCAGCGCGGCGTGAGCTCCGCCATCCAGGCGATCGAGGCCGGCGTGGCCCGGCCGGACATCTCATTCAACGGTCAATAAAGGCAGGCGTCCGATGCAAGCAGAAGAACACTACATTCCCGCCGAGGGCGGTATTGAACTCCATGCCTGGGTCTTCCGGCCAACCGGCGTCACCGGCCCGGCTCCCGCGATTACGATGGCGCACGGCTTCTCCGGCCTGAAGTATCGTGGCCTGCGCGAGTACGCCGAGCGATTCGCCGCAGCCGGCTTCGTCGTGATCGTCCACGATCACCGCAACTTCGGGCTCAGCGGCGGCGCGGTGCGCGGCGATATCGATCCATGGCAGCAAATTGCGGACTGGCGCCGTGTCATCAGCTATCTCGAATTGCTCGATGGCGTCGACAGAAATCGCCTCGGCATCTGGGGCACGAGCTATGCAGGCGGGCATGCCACGGTGTTGGCCGCTACCGACGCCCGCCTGCGCGTGGTCGTGGCGCAGGTGCCGATCGTCAGCGGATACGAACAAAGCCTCCGGCGCGTGCCGCCGGATGCCCGCGCGGCCCAGCAAGCGCTGTTCAATGAAGACGAGCGTGCGCAGTTGCGCGGCGAGCCACCGATGCTGCAGCGCGTGGTGAGCCTCGACCCTGCGGTACGCGCCGTCTACCGTTCCACGGACATGCTGGCATTCCACGACGCCTACGAGATTCCGGACGGCGTGGAGCCAAGCGAGTATGTCACGATACGCTCGTCGAAGCTGTCGCAGATGTATGAGCCGGGTCAGTGGATTCCGCGCATTGGACCGAAGCCGCTGCTGATGGTGGTGGCGGAAAACGACGTGGTAACCCCCACGGATCTGGCGCTGGCCGCCTATGAGCGCGCCGTGGAGCCGAAGCGCCTGCAGATCATCGGTGGCGGCCATTTCGACGCCTATCGCAAGGAATTCGAGGCCTCCAGCTCGGCGGCGCTCGACTGGTTCCGGACCCATCTGAAGCCCGGAGCACCGGCATGACCACGCCGCATGACATGCCCACGCCCGACGGCATCGTGGTGCTCGTGCATGGCTATCTCGACGGGCCGAAAGTCTGGGATCGCCTGATCGGCCGGCTGGATCTGCCGGGCTGGCATCTCCTGCCCGTCGCCTTGAAATCCGACCGACCACCGGCAGCGACCTCCGCACAACAGCTCGAGCAATACGCCAGCCACGTCATGGCGCAGATTCAGGAGGCCAGCGTCAATCCATCGGCGCGCGTTGTCGTGGTTGGGCACAGCATGGGCGGGCAGATTGCCGAACTGGTGGCGCGGCGGCTTGGCGATCGGCTGGCGGGGCTGGTGCTGATCACCTCCGCCCCGCTGGGCGGCTATGCGCTGCCGCCGCCGGTCATGGAGCGCTTCATCTCGCGGGCCGGCCTGACCGACCGCAGCGTCATCGCCGATGGCAAGCGAGGCCTGGCGGTGGCGCTCGATCAGGAAGGACTGGAGATCCTGGTCGATGGCACGCTTGCCACCCGCCGCGACGAGTCAATTGCACAGCTGCATGCGTGGACTGGGGGGCATCCCGACGGCGAGTCTCCATCGCCAATCAAGCCCCCCACCCTCTGCATTGCCACTGACGACAAGTTCTTCACAGAGGATCTGATCAAGGCAACGGCGCGACGGTTTGCACAAGGCGCCGTCGCGAAAGTATCTGGCGCCGGCCACTGGCCACAACTGGAACAACCGGAAGCCTTGGCGCGGGTCCTGACGAACTTCGTCCATGCGCAGCGCCAGACCACCGCGCGGCAACCCTGAACTTCCGAACGCCACACAGGAGACTTGGAATGCAAGCCAGCGACACCCACGCGTCGCCACCGGGGGCGCAGTACCCACTGCTGATCAAGCAACTGTTGCTCACGCCGTTGGCGCAGACGCCTGACCAGACCATTGTCTATCGCGACATCTGCCGATACACCTACCGCGGGCTGCGCGAGCGGATTGGCCGGCTGGCGTCCGGGCTGCAATCGCTGGGCGTTGGCCACGGCGATACGGTCGCCATCCTGGACTGGGACAGCCATCGGTACCTGGAAGGCTTTTTTGCGGTGCCGATGATGGGTGCCGTGCTGATGACCGCCAACATTCGGCTAAGCCCGCAGCAGATCCAGTACACGCTGGAGCAATCGAAGCCCAAAGTCCTTCTGGTACACCGCGATTTCCTTGAGCTCGTCTCCTCCCTGCGCGGTGTGGTCGACGCGGCGGCCATGGTGATCCTCGATGACGGCGATGACGGCACCGCCGCCGATGGCTACGAGGCCCTGCTCGCCGGCAGCCGGCCGGATTTCGTCTTCCCCGATTTCGACGAGAACACCCGCGCCACCCAGTTCTACACAAGTGGCACCACGGGCCTGCCCAAGGGCGTCTTCTTCAGCCATCGGCAGTTGGTGCTCCACACGCTTGCCGTGTGCGTCGCCTTCGGCACGAGCAGCCATGGCCGGTTTCACCGGGAAGACGTCTATATGCCGATCACCCCGATGTTCCACGTCCACGCCTGGGGCATGCCCTATGTGGCGACCATGCTGGGCGTCAAGCAGGTCTATCCCGGGCGCTATACGCCGGAGATGTTGCTGACGCTGCGCACCCGCGAAGGCGTGACGTTCTCCCATTGCGTGCCGACCCTCCTGCAGATGATCCTGGATCGTGCGGAGTCCGACCAGACCGACCAGACCGACCAGAGCGACCTGTCCGGCTGGAAGATCATTGTCGGTGGCGCGCCGTTCTCCACGCACCTCGCCCGCAGGGCCATGAAACATGGCATCGATGCGTTTGCGGGCTATGGCATGTCGGAGACCGCTCCGTTCGTGACCGCCTCGCACCAGGTCCAGGCCATCGCCGATATCAACGAGAGCGACGATGCCGGCGATGCCGGGGATTTCGACGCGGCGCTTGCCGCCCGCACCCGCGCAGGACGGGCCTTGCCGCTGGTCGACATGCAAATCGTGGATGAATCGATGCACGCACTGCCGCCGGGAAACCAGGCTCAGGGAGAGGTTGTCCTGCGCGCGCCGTGGCTCACGCCGGGATACCTGGCGAATGACCAGGCCACGCAGGACCTCTGGCGTGGCGGGTATCTTCACACTGGCGATATCGGCGTCATCAGCGCAGATGGATACCTGCGCATTACCGACCGCCTCAAGGACGTCATCAAGAGCGGCGGGGAATGGCTGTCATCTGGCACGCTGGAGGACCTGATCTGCCAGCACCCGTATGTCAGGGAGGCCGCGGTCATCGCCGTGCCGGACGCGCGGTGGGGCGAACGGCCGATGGCGATCGTGGTCACGGAAATCGCAACCCCGAGCTGGTTTGATGCCAGCGCCCTCCGCAAGCATCTGGGCGATTACGTCACGTCGGGTCGGATTCCGCGATATGCGATTCCGGAGGCGATACACTTTGTGGACGCACTGCCGCGTACCAGCGTCGGCAAGTATGACAAGCGCGCCATGCGCGAACGCTATCAGCCTTCGGGAGGGTCAACTTGAAGAGATCGGGACAGGAGCAGCCTTCCACCGACACCATTGCGGACGCCGATGCCGTGACGTCCATCATCGGGGAAGGTGCCGATCGCAACTTCGTCGAGGCCCTCGCGCGGGGGCTGCGCATCCTGCAAGCCTTCCACTCCAGCGAGGAGCGCCTGAGCAACCTTGAAATCGCTCACCGTTGCGGCCTGCCGAAGTCCACCGTGACCCGGCTGACCTATACCCTGACCACGCTCGGCTTTCTGCACCACATCCCCGACCTCGGCCGCTATCGCATCGGCCTGGCCACGCTTACGCTGTCCCACGTGGCGCATTCGCGGCTGGATCTGCGCGAGGCCAGCGAGACGCTGCTGCAGGAACTGGCCGACAGTACGCGATCCATGATCTCGCTGGGTATTCGCGAAGACCTGTCCGTCCTGTATATCGACTGCCGCCGGAGCCAGTCCACCGCCGTGACTCTCAATCTCGACATCGGCAGCCGGCTGCCGCTTGGCACGACAGCGATGGGCCGGGCGCATATCGCGATGATGAGCGCTACCGAACGCCGCAGTGTCATGGGACGGCTCCAGGCGCTGAACGAGGCCAACTGGCCGGCCATCGAGCAAGGCATCGCGAAAGCATCCGTCGAGATTGCGGAACTGGGGTGCGTGACTTCCTTTGGCGACTGGAACAAGGAAATCAACGGGATCGCCGTGCCGCTGAAACTGGGCAGCACCTTGCCGCCGATTGTCATCAATGCCGCCGCGCCGGCCCGGACGATCACGGCGGAGAAGTTCCTTTCGGTCGTGCGGCCGCGTCTGATTACCGCCGCCCAGCGCATCGAAAATCGCTACCGGCGCACGTGACGAAATCGGCGCGGGCGAAGACCTGCGAAGACCTGCGAAAACCTGCGATGCTGACCGGCCACGACAACGCCACAACAAGGGCCTGAGGTTTTCCCGAACTGTCCCAGAAAGCAAAATGCATGTCCCGGATGATCAAACCGGACGCTACTGATACTAGATACTTGCTTCAGTTGCGACCGGCCCGGCAAGTGCCGTTGGAAGGGAGCGGCAGCGCCTCGGCTCAGTAGCCGGGAGTCGTCAAAATGTTCCTTCTGAGGTATTCATGTACGGCCAACGTTCCACACTTCCCACTATGACAGCCAATCCGGACCGGCCAGTCGGTATCCATTACTACTCGTGGGTGGTTTTCGCACTCGGCTTTGGCCTGCTGCTTTCCGACTACATGTCGCGCCAGGTGCTCAATGCGGTATTTCCGCTGCTGAAGCACGAATGGACGCTGACCGATACTGAGCTGGGCGCGCTTGGCGGCATTGTTGCGCTGATGGTGGGCGTCCTGACCTTGCCGCTGTCGGTCCTGGCCGACCGCTGGGGCCGCGTCAGAAGCCTCATGCTGATGGCCGGCCTGTGGAGCCTCGCGACGCTTGGCTGCGCGGTGGCGACCAACTTCGGCGAAATGTTCATCGCCCGGCTGTTCGTGGGAATCGGTGAAGCCGCCTATGGCAGCGTGGGCATTGCGATGGTGCTGTCGGTGTTTCCCCGCCGACTGCGATCCAGCCTGAGCGCGGCGTTCATCGCCGGCGGCCCGTTCGGGTCGGTGCTGGGGATGGCACTCGGCGGCACCCTCTCCGCCCACCTCGGGTGGCGCTGGGCGTTTGCCGCCATGGCCATCTTCGGACTGGTGCTGGTGGCCGTGTTTCGATTCGTGGTGACGGAGCCGCGCCTGAAGGCGCAGCGCGAACGGATCGGCGAGGAACAAGGCGACGCGTCGGCACCCAAGCGCCTGGCTTTGCGGCCCATGGTATCCGCCCTGTTTTCGGCCCCTTCGATTCTTTGTGCCTATGTCGGCAGCGCCATGCAGCTGCTCGTCACGGGTGCCCTGCTGGCGTGGATGCCGAGCTACCTGTCGCGCTACTACGGCATGGCAACGGACCGCGCAGGCCTGACAGCCGCCGGCTTCGTGCTGGCCGCCGGCGCAGGCATGATTGCCTGCGGCGCGCTGACCGACTGGGTGGCCCGCAAGGCCCCGACCCGCAAGTGGCTGATGGCCATTGCCTACAGCATCACCAGTTGCACGCTGCTCGTGGCTGCCTTCCACACGCCGGCAGGCGCCGCGCAAATGGCCCTGATCTTCGCCGGCATGTTGCTGGTTGGCGGTACGGCCGGACCGGCGAGCGCCGTGGTGGCCAACCTCACGCATCCCAGCATTCACGCGACTGCCTTCGCCACGCTCACGCTTGCCAACAACCTGCTGGGCCTGGCGCCCGGCCCCTTCGTGACCGGCCTGATTGCCGACAGGATCGGCCTGCTCGGCGCCCTGCAGATCATTCCGCTGGCTGGCCTGTGCGCCACATTGTGTTTCGCGATCGGCCGCAAGTACTACGCCGCCGACCTGCGTCGCATTGAAAGCCACCGCGCCGCACAAGCGCAGACCTGACCTCTTTCCCCTGCGCTCTCCTATGATGGGATTTACGGGATGATCCGGCGTCGCATCTCCATGAAGGAAAACAGGAGGAGACCAGGTGAAACTGAAGAGCCTTGCCATGGCATCGCTGCCCATCTGCTCGGGGGCAGCCTTTGCGCAGTCGAACGTCACGCTGTACGGCGTGGTCGACACCAACATCGAGTATGTCAATCACCTGGGCGTGGTGCCCACGGCGTTCAACCAGTTCAATCGCGGGCCCGCCCATGATGTCGTCCGGATGAGTTCGGGTGGACTATCCGGCTCGCGCTGGGGTCTGCGCGGCGCCGAAGACCTCGGTGGTGGCATGAAAGCCGTGTTTGTCCTGGAAAGCGGTTTCAACCTCGACAGCGGCACCTCCCAGCAAAGCGGCCGGCTATTCGGCCGCCAGGCGTTTGTGGGCCTGCAAAGCCCCTATGGCCAGATCAGTTTCGGCCGCCAGTACACCTCGATGTTCGAGGCGCTCGCCAATTACTCGCCGACCGCCTATGCCACGCAGTATGAGCCCATCATCCTGCAATCTGGCCCCAACTTCCGCGAAGACAATACCGTCAAGTACACCGGCCAGTTCGGCCCGGTAAAGGCCCTTGCACACTGGTCGTTCGGCGTCGGCGTGGCCCTGCCCGCGACGGTCGGCATCGCCACGCCGATTGGCGGCAACGGCGAAGTCCCCGGCCAGTTCCGGCGCGACACCGCGTATGGCGCCGCCGTGGCGTACGAGGCGGGCCCGTTTGGCGTCACCGTTGGCTATGACCAGTGGAATCCGACCATCGGCACCAGCAGCGGCACCGTCAGGAAGGCCGTGGTCGGGGCCAGCTACACCTACGGCCCGGCCAAGGTCATGGGCGGCTATCGCTGGGGGCGGAACACGAACGCGGCGGACGTGCTGTTCCAGCGGGACGATTTCTACTGGATTGGCGCGACCTATCAGGCCACCGCTGCCGTGGGCCTCACGCTCGAATACAACTACGACAACCTGAAGAATTTGTTCGGCAACACGCAGGTCGCCAACCCGTGGCAGGTCGCCTTCGTCGCGAACTATGCATTTTCGAAGCGTACGGATGTCTATGTCAGCACCGCGTTCGCCAAGAACGCCGGCCTGATGCTCGAATCACTCGCAACGGTCTACGCCAACAGCCTTTCGCTGGGCAACAACTATGCGCTCGGCAACGGGCAAAGCACGATGATCGGCGCGGCCGTCGGCCTGCGTCACAAGTTCTGAGCGGATGGGATATGGAATGCGGGGCGCCCGGGAATCCGGGCGCCCGCGGCGTCAGGCCTGAGGCCGACGCAGGAAGCGCAGCACCACCGGTGCCACTTCGCTGACGCGCGTCAGCAGGAAGAGGTGGCCGTCCTCGAATACGTGGAGTGCGGCATTGCGAATGCGCGAAGCGAGGATCCTCGCATTGACGACGGGCACGATGGGGTCGTCAGACCCGTGCAGGATCAGCGTGGGCTGGCCCAGGGCACCGAGCCACAACAAGCTGCTCCATCCCCATGCCGCCAGCAACTGATAGACATAGCCACGACCGCGCGGCGGATGCATATGCCGGCCGTGCTCTTCCAGCAATGCCGGATCGTCGCGAAACGCGCCACCATAGATGTCGGCACCCACGCGGCGCAGGTAGTCCGGGTCGGTATAGCGACGCGCACCGATCATCTTCGAGAGCACCGACACGCTGCCCGGCACCATGATCACGCCCGGCGACGTCGCCGCCAGCACAAGCCGCCGGCAGCGCTCCGGATAGAGATGCGCGAACTCCTGCGCGAGCGCCCCGCCCCAGGAAACGCCGAGCGTGTCGACCTGTCCTGCATAGCCGAGATGGCCAAGCAGCTTGTCGGCGAGCACGCACAGGTTGGAAAGGCGATAGGGCAGCAACGGCGCGGGGGACCCGCCGGCGCCGGGGACGTCGAAGATGATCACTTCGACACCCTCGAGCGCATCGACGAATGGCTCGACGAGCTCCAGGTTGGCGCCGATGCCGTTAAAGATGAGCAGCGGCGGCCCTGCATCGCTGCCGGGCCGGATGCCGACCCGCAGCACTTGTCCATCCAGGTCTACCGTCCGGATTGCCATCTTGTGGCCAGATTCAACGCTGGCACCGCTTATTGTCATCAAGTCATCCTGGATGCATTGCCCTGAAACGGGCGAGACGGCACGACCCGGTAAGGCCGTGCCGTGGCGCTTACTGCTTGGGGCGGAGGATGCCCTTCGCTTCTTCCACGTTCTCCGCAAAGCGCTTGCCGACCACGGCAAAGCTGTCGGCCTGCGTCTTGTACACGGTGTCGGTCAGGCCGCGCAGGCTGGTCACGGCCTTGTTCAGGGTCGCCGGCAGCAGTTCGGTCACGCGGACGGTCTTGGCGTCATCGCCCTCTTTCTTGGTGCCGAGCGATTGCAGATCGGCTGCGGTGCCACACAGGTACTCGGCCTGCAGACGAACCAGCGATTGCAGGCCGCCCAGCAGCGTCAGATTGACACTGGCCAGCGCCTCGATGTCCTTGCGGCGCGACTCCAGGATTGCCACGGGGTCAAGGCGGTTCTGCTTGACGAAGTCCAGCAGCTTCTTGTGCGGAGCAAACGTGCTCGCGGTGTTGGTCGATTCCATCTTCATGGTCTCCATTCAGGTTGCGTTGAGAAACTAAAAAACTGCGGGATGCGGCGCGTCAGGCTTCGATCACGTAGCGTCCGGGGGCATCGCCACACGGCGCATAACGGGCGCTGCCCGGCGCAGTGGGCGCATTCCGCTTCGGGCCGGAGCGCTGCTTCAGCCACTGGCTCCAGTGGCTCCACCACGAATCGGACGTGGATGTGGCGCCGTCCAGCCAGGCCTCCGGATCAGACGTACTGTCGTCATTCACGAAGAACTTTGCCTTCGGGTTGCCGGGGGGATTGATCAGGCTTTGAATGTGGCCGCTGGAGCTCAGGACGAATTCGGTCTGTCCGCCAAAGGCGCGTGCCGAGCGGAATACGCCCTGCCACGGGGTGATATGGTCGGTCATGCCGCCGACCACGAACTTGTCGCAGTCGACCTTGGACAGATCGATCGGCGCGCCGAGTACCGTCAAGGCGCCCGGCGTGGCAAGCAGGTTGTCCGAGAGAATGTCGAGCAACTGGCAATGGAACCCCGCGGGCAGCCGCGTCGTGTCGTTGTTCCAGTACAGCACGTCAAACGCCGGCGGCGCCTTGCCGAGCAGGTAGTTGTTCACCCAGTAGTTCCACACCAGGTCATTGGGCCGCATCCATGCGAACACCCGGCCCAGTTCCTCGCCGTCGAGCACGCCTCTTGCCTGGCTGCTTTGCCGCGCGGTGGTGACGGCCTCCGGCGTGGCGAACAGGCCGAGCTGAGACTGCTCGTCCAGGCCGAACACGGACACCATCAGCGTGGCGGCATTCACCAGCTTCTCGCCACGGCTTGCGCAATAGCCCATCAGCGCGGCCATCGTCATCGCGCCGGCGCAGGCGCCGTGCAGGTTCACATCGTCACTGCCGGTGATCTCGCGGATGGCATGGATAGCCTCGATCAACGCGGCCACGTAGGTGTCGAGGTCCCACTCGCGCTGCGCCGCAGTCGGATTGCGCCAGCTCACCATGAACACCTGGAACTCCTGCCCCAGCAGGTACTCGACGATGCTCTTGCCCGACGCGAGGTCGAACACGTAGAACTTGTTGACCTGCGGCGGCACGATGAGTTGGGGCCGTGCGTGGACTTTGGCCGTGACGGGCGCGTACTGGATCAGTTCGAGTACGTCATTGCGGAAGACCACCGTCCCCGGCGTGCTCGCCAGGTCGCGGCCAACACGAAACGCGCTCTTGTCGACCTGGGAAGGCATGCCCTGATTGGTCAGGGCATCGGTCAGCAGGTTGGTCATGCCCGAAAGCAGGTTGAGACCGCAGGACTCGAACGTCTCCCTCAGCGCAGCCGGGTTGCCCAGCAGCATATTGGTCGGCGCCAGCGCGTCGAACACGAGTGACGTGAAGAACTGCGCGCGTTCCTTGCTGCGCGCATCCATGACGGATCGGCTGACAAAGCCGGCCGCGGCATCGCGCCAGGCCAGGTAGCCTTGCAGCGGCATGCGGTACAGCGGGTTGTCGTGCCATTCGCGGTCCGCGAAGCGACGGTCGCGGGCTGGGGGCGCGGAAGCCGTGCCATCCAGCACGCGCAGCAGGTCGTCGGCCAGCCGCGTCTGCTGCTCAAGCAGCAGTGCGGGCTCCTGAACGCATTGCGCGCCGATCTGCTGGGCCGTGGACATCAGATCCTCCGGACGCAAGCCCACGAAGGGATTGAGGCCAGCCACGAGCGGACCGCCGTTGTCGGGCGCGACCGGCCGGGTGACGCTGGCCGGCTTGCCGGCCTTGCTACCCTTGCCGGCGTTGCTGGTACGTTGCTTTGTGATTGTCATGACGTATCTCCTCAGGCCACCAGCAATGCCAGCGACTCGGCGACCAGGGCCGGCCTGGCCTGCCCTTCGATCTCCATCGTGTTCTCCGTCCTCAGCATGACGCGGCCTTCGCCCTTGTCTTCTGCCGCCAGCAGCTTCACGCGATTGCGCACCCGGGCACCGGCCTTTACCGGCGTCAGGAAGCGCGTCTTCTCCAGACCGCAGTTCACTGCCGCCTTCGCATCGTCAGGGACGATGCCCATGCGGGTGAGCTGGCCGCCCAGCAGCGAAAGCGTGAGGAAGCCGTGCGCGACAGTGCCGCCAAACGGGCTCTCGCGGCCCGCCCGGTCCACGTCCACGTGAATCCACTGATGATCGTTCGTGCAGTCTGCAAACGCGTCGATGCGCGCCTGGTCCACTTCGACCCACTCCGATACGCCCAACTCCTGGCCGACGAACGCGTCAAGCGTCGCCATGCTGTATCCATCGATTGCCATGTTGTTTTCCTTCTATGTCTCTGATTTTGGTCTGGCTGCCTCAGAACTGTGCGTCATTCAGGGCAAGGAATCCGTCCGTGCCGGCGGCACTGGTGATAGCCACCTCCATGCCCGGCGCGCGGGTCAGGATATGGTTGGCAAAGAATTCCGCGGTGGCGATCTTGGCGCCGTAGAAGGCCTCGTCTTCGTGATGCTTCTCGATGGCAACGATGAGCGCCCGCGCCATCTGCCAGCCGGTCAGCACGATGCCGGCCAGCTTCAGGTAGGCCACGCTGGTGCCAAACACGGCGTTGGCATCGGTGCGCGTCTTCGCGACGATGAACTCGACGACATTGGCCAGTGCGGTGTGTGCCGCGCCGAGGCGGGCGTACATCGCACTGCACGCCGCGTTCGCGCCACGCTCTGCGAGCGCGGCCAGCGTGTCGTCGATCTGCGCGAGGATGGCCCGTGCAGTGGCGCCGCCATCGCGGACCGTCTTGCGGCCCACCAGGTCGTTGGCCTGGATGGCGGTGGTGCCTTCGTAGATCGGCAGGATGCGCGCATCGCGGTAGTGTTGCGCCGCACCGGTTTCCTCGATAAAGCCCATGCCACCGTGCACCTGCACGCCGAGGCTGGTCACTTCCACGGACATCTCCGTGCTCCATCCCTTGATGACCGGGACGAGGTATTCATAGGCCGCGGCATATTGCTCGCGCGTTTCGGCATCGGCGGCGTGGTGCGCGATGTCCGAGTAGCCGGCCGCCACCAGCGCGAGCGCCCGTGCGCCTTCGGTCAGCGCACGCATTTCCGTCAGCATGCGGCGTACGTCAGGGTGCCGGATGATCGGTACGGCTTCCTTTGCCGATCCATCCACCGGCCGGCTCTGGACGCGATCCTTCGCGTAGGCGACGGCCTGCTGGTAGGCGCGATCCGAGATCGCGATGCCCTGCACGCCCACGCCAAAGCGTGCCGCATTCATCATGACGAACATGTACTCCAGCCCGCGGTTCTCCTCGCCGATCAGGTAGCCCGTGGCGCCGCCGTTGTCGCCGAACTGAAGCACGGCGGTAGGGCTGGCCTTGATGCCGAGCTTGTGCTCGATCGACACGCACTCGACGTCGTTGCGCGCACCGAGGGAGCCGTCTTCGTTGACGAGGAACTTGGGCACCAGGAACAGCGAGATGCCCTTCACGCCTTCGGGCGCGTCCGGCGTGCGCGCCAGCACCAGATGGACGATGTTTTCGGCCATGTCGTGCTCACCGTAGGTGATGAAGATCTTGGTGCCCGATACCTTGTAGGTACCGTTCGGCTGGCGCACGGCGCGCGTGCGGACCAGCGCCAGATCGGAGCCGGCTTGCGGCTCGGTGAGGTTCATCGTCCCGGTCCACTCGCCAGCGATCAGGCGCGGCAGGTAGCGTTGACGGAGTTCGTCGGAGCCCGCCGTGAGCAGCGCCTCGATGGCACCGTCGGTCAGCAGCGGGCACAGCGCGAAGGACATGTTCGCCGCATTCATCATCTCGATGCAGGGCGTGGCGACCAGCTTGGGCAGGCCCTGGCCGCCGAATTCGGTCGGATGGACGATGCCTTGCCAGCCGCCTTCGCCGAACTGGCGGAACGCCTCCTTGAAGCCTGCCGTCGTGCGCACTTCGCCGTCGTGCCAGCTGCTCGGCGCCGTGTCCCCTGCCGCGTTCAGCGGCGCAAGTACCTCGCCGTGGAATTTCGCGGCCTCGTCGAGGACGGCCTCGACCGTCTCCAGCGTGGCGTCCTCGAAACCGGGAAGCGTGGCAATCTTTGTCAGTCCGGCCAGGTCCTGAATGACAAACAACATATCTTTGGTAGGTGCGGTATAGCTCATCTCGTGCCTCTTATCTTGAGATGCAGCACCCGCGGCTGGTTGGCTCGCTGCGCTGCGACATTGACGGAATGGATCGTAATGTCAGACGGCGCAAAGACGATTACCCGAACCAGCCCATTCGCTGACAAATCCTGCCGCTTTGCGCCACGACTGGGCGTGCGCGGCCGTCAGACGGCGTTTGCGCCGCCTGAAGTGGCAGGATTTGTAAGTCGACGGCCAGGATTGCCAGTCGGCATCGACCAGCATGGATCGGCGCCAGGCGGCGCCCATCGACGGATCAGAGCGGGCGGCGGTAGGCGTTGGGCGTGCTGCCCGTCCAGTGCCGGAACGCGCGATGGAAGGCGGTGGGATTGTCGAAGCCGACGTCGTAGGCAATCGCGGCGATGGAGTCCTCGGAGCGCGTCAGGCGCTGGATGGCGATATCGCGCCGCACTTCATCCTTGATGGCCTGGAATGTCGTGCCTTCGGCCGACAGGCGCCGGCACAAGGTGCGCACGGAGTGATGGAGTGCCTGCGCAACGGCGTCGATGGTGGGCGACGCGGGCAGGCATTCGGCAAGGTGCTGGCGCACGCGGTGGCAGGTCAGTTGCTCGGCGAAGGCGACGAAGATCCAGTCTTCGGGGGCACGCGCCAGGAACTTTTCGAGGTCTGGCTTGCGTTGCCTGACCGGCAGGTCCAGGTAGGCCGCATCGAAGCTGATCCGCGTGTGGGCGCAGTCAAAGCGGACCGGGCCCGGAAACAGGTAGAGATGATCGCTGCTTTGCGGCGGGACCGGAAATGCGAACTCCGCGCCATGGAGCGGGATTCTCTGGAGGATGAGCCACGAGGCCATCCCATGCACCAGCTTCAGCATCAGCTCGCAGCCCAGTACGCTGACGCCGGGGCCTTCAGGGTTCGCCACCAGCTCGACGTGCGCCGCGCTGCCTTCGCGCCGTGACGTCAGGCGGAATTCGTCCAGGATCAGATGGAAAAACTGGCCAAAGCGATGCAGGGCGACCTCCAGCTTCGGCGCGTCGAGCAGGCTGAGACCCAGGAACTTCAGCACGCCATTGCGCAGCGGACGACTGAAGATGCCGGGCATTTCATCGTCGAGCTCCATCGCCAGCAGCCGATAGAGCGTGGCGAATTGCTCCTGGGTCACCCGTGCGGCGGGTTCCCGCAGAAGTTCATGGGCAATGCCCGAGCGTTCGGCAAGCCGCGCGATAGCAGCCGGATCCGCGCCCGACAGGAAGCCGTTGACGACGGAGATGGGAACGGTAGCGGACAGGCCTGTCAAGCGAGGGCACGGGCAGTGAATGCCGGTCTGGGATGATGACGGTACATTCTGGCACAGGCGCGGTGCATTGAGAACGCCGCAACCGGCTTGCCCGGGCGTTTCGCCCGCAGGGCGGCAAGCCCCGCGCCGTCCGGGGGAGGCTTGCCATTTCACGGCCGATGTAGCACCCGGTTGGTAGAATCGCCGCTACCGAAATTATGTGGCGTTTGCCAGAGGGACGATATGGTCGACCTATGCCTGCACCGCGCGCCCGCCACCACCCTGCGCATCCTGTGCGCTGCAAAACGCTGACACCGCCATGGACAAGCTGCTCGCATTGAAGATGTTCGTCGAGACCGTGGATGCGCAGGGCTTTTCCGCCGCCGCGCGTCGCATGGATCTGGCCACGTCGTCGGTCACCCGTGCGCTGGACGGCCTGGAGAACTCGCTCGGTGCCGTGCTGCTGAACCGCTCCACACGCCAGGTGACCGTCACCGAGGCTGGCGCGGCGTATTACCAGCAGGCGCGCAAGATCCTGGATGCCGTGGAAGAAGCCGATGCGCTGATCGCGGACCGCGGCGAGGTGCCGGTGGGGCAGCTACGCGTGTCGATGCCCGTCGCCTTCGGCCGGCGCTGTATCGCGCCCCACCTTGGCAGCCTGCTCGCCCGGTATCCGCAACTCGAGCTGGAAGTCACGCTGACCGACGAGATTGTCGACCTGCTCGGCGAGCGCATCGACCTCTCGGTACGTCTGGGCACCGCGGCGACCTATGACAACGTCATCGCGCGCGAGATCGGACAGTTCCGGCGACGCGTGGTGGCGAGCCCCCCTTACCTGAAAGATGCCGGTTCGCCGGCGGAGCCGATGGCGCTGGTCAATCACCGCTGCCTGCGATTCAGTTATGGCGCACGCGATCAGGTCTGGACGTTCCGGCGCGGCGGCGGCGATGGTGGCGATGAGCTCAGGGTGCCGGTCGGCGGCCCATTCCGCGCCAACAACGCCGAGGTGCTGCGCGAGATCGTGCTGTCCGGCGGCGGCATCGGCCTGCTGCCCGACTGGCTCATCGATGACGACATCGCACGCGGCGACCTGATCGCCCTGTTCGACGACTGGACGGTCAATCCGGACCAGACCAGCGGCGTGATCTCCGCGCTCTACCTGCCAAACCAACGCGGTTCGCGCCGCATTGGTGCATTCCTCGCATTCCTCGCGGAGCTTCCCGGCCCCTTTCGCCGTGACGCCTGAGGCATGCGCATTGCCCTGGGCGCAACGCTGAGTTGCGAGGCGTTGGCATTCCCCTGGCGCCATCCTGTTTTTAAGCTTTGGGCATTGCAACCGCACAGGCCCAACGCCTTCGCCATGGATACCCCCACACCCACCTCCCCTGCCCTCGAAACCGTCCGTTCCGCGCCCCACGCCATGCCGGCGGCACTCATCGCCTTGTTTGCGCTTTGCGCCGGCGTGCTCGTGGCCAATCTCTACTATGCGCAGCCGATCATCGAGCTGATCGCCCCCGAAATCGGCTTGTCCGCGCACAGCGCCAGCCTGATCGTCTCGCTCACGCAAGTCGGCTATGCGTTCGGCCTGTTCTTCCTGGTGCCGCTGGCCGATCTCCACGAGAACCGCCGCCTGCTGATGCTCAGTGGCGCAGCGGCCACGGTGAGCCTCGTCGCCGCCGGGCTCGCCGCACATCCGGGCCCGTTCCTGCTGGTGTCGCTGCTGCTCGGCCTCAGCTCCGTCAGCGTGCAGATCCTGATTCCGCTCGCGGCACATCTGGCACCCGAGGCCATGCGCGGCCGCATCGTCGGCACGATCATGGGCGGCCTGCTTTCCGGCATCCTGCTGGCGCGCCCGCTGTCGAGCCTGCTTGCCCAGTACTTCGGATGGCGCGCGGTCTTCATGGTGGCCGCGGCGATGACGCTCGCGACCGTCGGCATCATGGCCAGCACGCTGCCGCGCCATGTGCCGCAGCACAAGGCCAGCTACCGGAGCCTGCTCGCGTCGTTGTGGCAACTATTCGCGCGCTTTGCGGTGCTGCGCCAGCGCGCGCTGTATCAGGCCCTGTTGTTCGCGGCGTTCAGCTTGTTCTGGACGGCCGCGCCGATGGAGCTGGCCAGCCACTATGGCTTGTCGCAATCGCAGATCGGCCTGTTCGCGCTGGTCGGCGCGCTGGGCGCCGCCGCCGCACCGATTGCTGGCCGCCTGGCGGACGCGGGCCATACCCGCATCGCCTCGTTTGCCGCGATGATCCTCGCCGCGCTGAGCTTCGTGCCCGGCATGACGGGGGGGGCGCATGGCGTCTACTGGCTCGCCCTTACCGGCATCGCGCTGGACTTTGCGGTGCAGATGAACATGGTGCTGGGCCAGCGCGCGATCTATGCGCTCGATGCCGCCAGCCGCGCCAGGCTCAATGCGCTCTACATGACGGCAATCTTCGCAGGCGGCGCCGCGGGCTCGGCGATGGCCAGCGGGCTGTACGCCCGCCTGGGCTGGCACGGCGTGGCACTGACCGGCAGTGCGCTGGCAATACTGTCGCTCACGGCGCTTGCCATGGCACCGCGTCACCGGGCGCAGCCGTAACGCCACGTCGGCCGAGGCCCTGCGGTTGTGCCCGATAGATCATGTCACGGCGTCGATTCCGGATTCGCCCGCTTTACGCGGCATATAGTAGTGAGGCCATTCACGGCATGACCTCACAAGGAGTCTTCCCATGGCTGAGTTTTCCCTCCCCGCCGCCGTGCGCCGCACGGCATGGCTGACCGTTCCCGCGTGCCTTCTCGTCATGTCCGGTCTTGCCAATGCGCAGCTCGGCGACATGATGAAATCGTCCCCGCTGGGCGGCGGCTCCGGCCAGAGTGCCACCGGTGCGCTCGGCAGCCTCGGCGGCCTGTCGATGTCATCGCTCAGTTCCGGCAGCGCCGGCAACGCAGCCGGCGTGATCGAATACTGCGTCAAGAACAACTATCTGAACGCGGATGCCGCGACCTCCGCGGTGAAGGACAAATTGCTCGGCTCGGTTTCAGGCGGCACGAAGGACAGCGGCTATAGCGACGGCTCGCGCGGCATCCTGTCCACCAGCAGTGGCAGCAAGATGGATCTCAGCAGCAGCGGCCTGAAAGCCGAGGTCACCAAGCAGGTCTGCGACAAGATCCTCGCCCAGGGCAAATCCATGCTCTGACCGCTCGAATATGAAAGATCCCGGGGCCATGCTGCCTGCCCCGGCGAGCTCACATCGCGCGCAGGCGATGTGAGCCCCACCGATTGACCCCTCCGATGCGGTCGGCCTCAGAACCGATGCCGCATCCCCAGCAGTGCGCCGATGCTGTCGGAGTGACCGCCATAGGGCGCGTTCAGGCTGGCGCTGACCTTGTTGTAGGTCCCTGCGAGATAGACGTCCGTGCGCTTGGAGAAGAAGTAATCCCCGATCAGGAATGCGGACAGCTTGTAGCCATTCTCGCCGGCGGCGCTGACATGCCTGGCCGTGTCATAGATGGCCGCCGCTTTCACCTGCAGCGCTGACGTGACCTGGTAGGTGGTGCCGAACTGGAACACGTGATCCGTCCGCGCCGTGGTGCTGGCCCCGACGTTGGTCAGTCCCGGATTGGCATACGCCTGGGCGAAGGTGCCATAGGTCGGCGCAAAGTCCTGGCCGCCCGACGGCGCGAAGGCGCCATCGCGGCGCGCGAAGAGATAGTAGCCATGCAAGGTCACCGGGCCGATCACGTACGACGCGCCCACACCGGAATTGGTCTGCTTGTGTCCGGCCGGATCCTTGGCCTGCTGGCCGACAATCCCGGTTGCAAACTTTCCGCTTGCGTAGCCAACGCCCGCCGCAAACGTCGATCCATTGGCGACGCTTCCCGCCAGTTCGCCGGCGGAATACGCCGCCGTCAGCTTGAGCGGCCCGATTTGCTGCGCGTACTTGACCGAGTTGTCGAGGCGCGACCCGGCCAGCAATTGCACCCAGACGTCGCTTGCGGGCGTGTTGCCCCAGCCAATCGTGTCGAACGGCAGCAGGACGTCGAACGGTACGCTGTATTGACGACCCAGCGTGATCTGTCCGTATTCCCCGTTCAGGCCGACAAAGGCTTGTCGACCGAACAGCCGCGCGCCCTGCAGCGACAGGCCGGTATCCGGGGCGAATCCGGATTCGAGCCGGAACACCGCGGACAGGCCGCCACCGAGGTCCTCGCTCCCCAGGATGCCCCAACGCGATCCGTTGAAAAATCCCGGTGCCACGCCGAGCACCGAACCACTGCTGGTGGCGCGGCCTGCCGCGTTCGTCGCGGCGACCTGGTGCGTCTGATACGAAATCGCCGTATCGAGCAGACCGTAAAGCGTGATCGAGGTTTGCGCGTGCGCGGCGCCGGTCATGGTCAGCATGATGCCGACAGTCCAGATCTTCTTCATCGCGTCGTCCGGCCTCGCACGTTGACCTCGAACGTTCCTGCTGTGACGTACATGCTGTCTCCTCTCTCTTCTCGTTTAAAGTGGTTTCGAATGTAAACTATATGATGGACGAGGTAAACTAAATGGACGCGTCACTGTGTCGCCTGCGCATCAGACAATGCAGTTAGAATCGTTGACGGAAACAACCAACCGGAGTCCTTGCCAATGAGCGGATCGAAACGCGGCTCAAGCGCGGCACCGCGGGTCATTACCGACCTGCTCTCCTCGCGCCTGCATAACCTGGCCGGCCTCTCCGCCGCGAGCGCGTCGTTGCGCGTACAGCGCAAGTTCAACCTCACGCTGCTCGAATGGCGTTCAATCGGGATGCTCGGCGCCCACGCGCCGCTTTCGCTGAAGGAACTCGCACGCCGTGCCGCCCTGGACAAGAGCTATGCAAGCCGTACGGTGTCGGGTCTGATCGAGCGCGGACTCGTCGCCAGCGAGCGCAGTGACGCGGATGCCCGCGCCGTGCTGCTCAGCCTGACCAAGGCAGGCGATGCGCTCTACCGCAAGGTGATTGTCGATGCGAATGCACGCAATGAACGGCTGCTGAGCCCGCTCAGCACCGAGCAGCGCAGTCAGCTCATGGAGATGCTGGCGGCGCTGACCGTCAGCGCACGCAGCGTACTGGAGGACGAACGGCGGGCAGCCAGCGGCGAGACGATCGACGAGGACGAGCCCGCCGCGACCGGCACGTCGCCGGCGGATTCGGGGAACAGCGACGGACTCGATCTTGCCGAGATCCGCGCGCTGGTGTCACGGCTCAACCGTCTGGTTGGCGGCAACTGACGAGGCACGCAGCGGATTGAATCCGCTGCGCAGTACCCGGCTGTGCAGCGGCCGGTCGAGCACCGCTTCGCACTGCCTCGATGCTTCCAGCAGCCCGTCGAGGTCGATGCCGGTGCGCACCCCCATGGAATCGAGCAGCCCGACCCAGTCCTCCGTGCACACATTGCCGGTATGGCCGCCGCCGTACTGCACCTTGGCCGGATGCCCGCCGACCCCGCCCATTGCGCAATCGAAGTGGGTGACACCGGCTTCCAGCGCGGCGACGTAGTTGACCAGGCCCGTGCCCCGCGTATCGTGAAAATGTGCGATCGGCGAGACGTCGGGGAAGTCCTTGCGCATGGCGCGGAACAGCGCGCGGACCGTGTGCGGCGTGGCCATGCCGGTGGTATCGCCCAGCGTCACCAGCCCGACGCCCAGGTCGCGGAAGCGGCCGACATCGCGCAGCACTTCCTGCGCATCGACACGGCCTTCGAACGGGCAGCCGAAGGCCACCGAAATGGTCCCCACCATGCGAAAGCGCCCCCGCGCCGCCTCCGCCATGGCGCGAACGTTTTCCCACTGCGCCTCGCGGCTGCGCTTGAGGTTGCGCTCGGAATGCGACGCCGATGCGGACACCAGCAAGCTCACCTCATTCGCGCCGATGCCGGCCTCGCGGTCGGTCAGTGCGCGTTCCACGGCATGCAGATTGGCGCAGGTCGCCTTGTACATGACGCCATCGCGTCGCGGCAGCGTGCGCAGCAGTGCCGTCGCGTCGGAGAACTGCGGCACGACCTTCGGATTCGAGTACGACGTGGCCTCCACGCGAGGAAATCCGATCTGCGCGAAGCGATCGACCAGTGCCGCCTTGATCTCGGTGGGCACAAAATCCGGTTCATGCTGCAACCCGTCACGGGCAAAGCACTCACACAGCACGACTTCGGCATTCATGGCAGTCTCCGCAATCATGGCTTGCCCGACAGTTGAAACAGCGCAATCGCGTGTTCACGCAGCTTGTTCTTCTGCACCTTGCCGCTGGCCGTCATGCCGATGCGTTCGAAATCCGTCACCACCTGCGCATAGCGCGGGATCCGGAAGTTGGCCATGCGCGGCTTGCTCCAGGCCAGAAGCGCCTCGGCGTCCAGCGTCTGGCCCGGCTTGAGCGTCACGAACGCGGCAGGCACCTCGCCGAGGCGCGCGTCCGGCACCCCCACCACCTGGGCGGTCGCGACTGCCGGATGAGACAGCAGCACCTGCTCCACCTCGGCAGGCGCGACGTTCTCCCCGCCCACGCGGAACACATCCTTCAGGCGGCCAACCAGACGCAGCCGCCCGTCGGCGCGCAAGGCACCCAGATCGCCGGTCCTCAGCCAATCGTCGGCGGTGAACACCCTGGCGTTGGCCTCGGCCTGCTTGTAGTAGCCCTTCATCACCCCCCAGCCGCGCACCTGGATCTCGCCCACTTCCCCGGCCGCGCACGGGTGCCCGGACGCTTCATCGACGATGCGCACGGCCACGCCGTCGTGCGGCGAGGCAAAGCCGCCCACGCGCAGCGACTCCTCATCGCGCCAGTCATTGATCGCGACATTCGGCGAGGCTTCCGACAGGCCGTAGGCCCAGCAGATCTTGTCGATGCCCATCTCGTCGATGATGCGCCGCATGGTGTCCGGGCCCGCCGCGGCCCACCCACCCCGCAGGTGGAGCCGCGTGCGGTCGAACGAGGCATGCGCCATCAGCATCTGGAAGATCGTGTCGTTGCCCGAAATGAAGGTGCAGCGCTCGTCCGCGAGCATCGTCAGCGCGGCGCCCGGCTCGAAGGTTGGCAGCGTGACGATGCACGCGCCGGCGCACAGCGCGCACAACAGCGAGAGCGTCGAGCCCGCAACGTGGAAGAACGGGCGGCAGTTGAAGTAGCGATCCGAAGCCTCGATGCCCAGTCGCCGGCCCACGGCGGTGGCGTTGCGCAACATGTTGTCGTGCGTGAGCATCACCCCCTTGGGGTGCGCCGTCGTGCCGGAGGTGAACTGGATGAGCAAGAGGTCGAACGGCGTCACGCATCGCATGGCTTCGGCGAGCACGTCGTCCGACACCGCGGCGCCGGCATCGAGGAACGCAAACCAGTCAAGCCCGGCGTGCGGCACGTCCTCGCCGATGACCACCACGTTGTCCAGCAACGGCAGCGCCTGCCCCGGGAGCGCCTGATCGACCGCCGGCTCGACCTCGCGGAGGAATGCCATGAAGTCGATCTTGAGGAAGCGATCGGCCAGGATCAGCAGCCGCACGTCCGACTGGCGCAGGCAGTATTCGATCTCGGCCGCCTTGAAGCGGGTATTCACGGGCACGGTCACGGCGCCGATCAGCGCGGCCCCGTAGAAGCTAGCCACCCAATGTTCATCGTTGCCGCACAGCAGGCCGACAAAGTCCCCCCGGCGCACGCCGTGGGCCAGCAATGCCTTGGCAACGCGGATCGCCTGCGCTTCGAGATCGCGCCAGCTGGTGGATGCATCCTGCGTCACGAGGGCTTGCTGTGCCCCCCGTTGCCTCGCTTGCAACGACAGGTTGGCACTCAGCGTGCGAGGTTCCCATTTCATTTCGTCTCTCCAAAGGCACCGATCCCCGACCGCCAGTCGGAACGTGCCAGATTTTCCTCGATCGCCAGCAATTCCTCGGCCAGGGCGCCGCGCGGGCCCAGCTCGATGCCGCGATCGATGCAACGCTTGGCCAGCCGCATCCCCAGCGGCGGCGCCTTGGCGATGGTCGCGGCCATCTGGCCGACTTCCGCTTCCAGCGCATCGCGCGCGACGATGCGCGTGACGAGACCCACCTCGAGCGCCTCCGCAGCCGTCAGGCGGCGCCCGGTGAACATCATGTCCTTCGCCAGACGCTTGCCGACGATGCGCGACAGGCGCTGGGTCGCGCCCACGGTGCCCCACTGCGCTTCCGGCGTCCAGAACGTCGCATCCGGCGTGGCAACGGCGAAGTCGCAAGCGGCGGTGATTTCCACGCCCGAGCCCGCCGCGGCGCCCTCGATCACGGCGATCACCGGCATCGGCAGGCTCTCCAGCGCCTCATAGGCGAAGAATCCGCGCATGCGGCGCGCCAGCACCTGCGACTCGTCCATCGTCTTGCGCTCTTTGAGGTCGGCTCCCGCGCAGAACACGGAGCCGGCAGCTCGCACCAGCACCACGCGGACCTCCGGGTTGGCAGCCGCCGCGCTGGCCGCGGCCTGCAGGCCTTCGCACATCGCCAGGTTCAGCGCATTGCGGGCTTCCGGCCGGTTCAGCGTGATGGTGGCGATGCCGCCGTCAACGGCATAGCGCACCGCCTGTTCGTTTGCTTCAGTCATGATTGCCTCGATTGGCCCTCAAATGGCCTTCATTTCGCGCAACTGCCGCACGCGTTCCGCATCGATCCCGAGCCGCGCCTGGAGAACGTCGCTCGTATGCTCCCCGAGCAGCGGGGGCCTCCCGACCTCGGGGTTGTCCCAGCCGTCAAAGCGCAAGGGCACCGGCAGCGCCGGAAAGGAGCCGATGACGGGATGATCGAAACTGGAGACCATGCCGCGTGCCAGCACATGGGGATCCGTCAGGATTTCATCGACGGCCTTGATCGGCCCGGCAGGCACGCCTGCGGCGTCCAGCAGATCGCAAAGCGCGTCGCGTTCGTGCGCGGCCATCGCCTGCGTCAGTTGCCGCATCACCTCGTCGCGCCGGCGCACGCGGCCGGCATTGGTCAGCAGCTCCGGCTCGGCGCCCCAGGCCTCGAGTCCGAGCGCCTTGCACAACGGCAGCCAGTGCTGATCGCTGGCGGTGATATGCAGCCAGCGCCCGTCCGCCGCCTGGAAGCTGGCCGACGGCACTCGCCCCGGATGCTCGGTGCCCATGCGCGGCGGCACCTCGTGCAGCGCAAACCAGCGCGCCGCGGCCAGCGTCAGCAGGCTGACCTGCCCATCGAACATGGAAAGATCGATGTGGCAGCCTTCGCCCGTTGCGCTGCGGCCCTGCAACGCGGACAGGACGGCGATGGCCGCCCAGAGGCCCGAGGTCAGGTCGGCCACCGGCAGCCCCGGCTTGACCGGGCCGCCATCGCGCTCTCCGGTCAGGCTCATGATGCCGCCCATGGCCTGAAACACCGTGTCATAGCCCTTGCGCGGCGCGTAGGGGCCGGTTTGTCCGAAGCCCGTGCAAGACAGGTAGACCAGGCGCGGATTGATTTCCCTGAGCGTCTCGGGACCCAGTCCGTAGCGCTTCAGCGTACCCACGGGGAAGTTCTCGATCACCACGTCAACGCCCGCCGCCAGATCCCGCACGATCTGCTGGCCCGCCTCGCTGCGCAGGTTGACCGTGATCGACTGCTTGCTGCGGTTGAAGGCCATGTAATAGGCGCTCTCGGAGCCCGCAGACGTTTCGACGCGCGGCTCGAAACCGCGTGTCTCGTCGCCGACATCGGGCTGCTCGACCTTGATCACCGTGGCGCCGAGTTCCGCAAGAATCATCGACGCGAACGGGCATGCCAGCACCCGCGAGAGGTCGAGAATGGTGATGTGCTCGAGTGGCTTTGCCATGGCGATCTACTGCCCCTTCGGCACGAAGCTGCGCATGCGCTTGTTGGCTTCCCGGCCGATCTCCAGGCCGCGCGCGAGCGGGGCATCCACCACCTCGTGGAAGGTCCGCTTGGTCGTGGCCATGGCGGCACGGCTGACATCCGCGAGCCGGCTCGCGAGCGCCATGGTTTCATCCATCAGCACGTCATCGGCGTGCACCGCGTTGAACATGCCCAGCTCGACGGCACGTTCCGCGTCGATGGTCTCGCCGGTCGCCACCAGATGGAAGGCCGCCTTGCGGCCAATCTGGCGCGTCAGGTTCGGCAATACGATGGCGGCGACGATGCCATGCTTGACCTCGGGATAACCGATGCGCGCGGAGCGTGCCGCAAGCGCCAGGTCGCAGGCGATGGCCAGCCCCGCCCCGCCACCCATCGCGAAGCCATTGACGGCGGCAATCACGGGCTTGCTCATGCGCGATACGCTGAGGTGAAGCTGCATCGTCAGCTCGGCGCGATCCTCCACGCGTGACATCTGGTCAGGCGTGAGATCCTTGAATTCGGAGATGTCGGCACCCGCGCAGAATGCGGGGCCGTTTCCTGTCAGCACCACCACGTGCACCGCATCGTCGGCTTCGGCGGCGGCCAGGGCGTCGACCAGCCCGCGGGTCAGCGCATTGTTCAGCGCATTGCGCTTGGCCGGCCGGTTCATGCGCAGCACGCGCACGTGGCCGACGTCCTCGATCAGGAGCTCATCCATGTCTGTACCCTTGTTGTTTCGCAATATGTCCTACCGCTTCGCATGTCTCGGCCATGATGCGCTCCACCAGCGTGGCCGCCGGCACCAACTCATCGATCAGCGCGGCACACTGGCCCGCTTCGACCTTGCCTTGCTCGACGTCGCCGTCGAGCGCCGCCATTTTCAGTGATCGGCTGCCAAATAGCGCCTCAAGTGCCTCGCGCGGCTGGCCGGCCTGCTCGGCGGCCTCGTACTCGGCCGTAAAGGCGTTGCGTACCGCGCGGATCGGCAAGCCGCGCCAGCCCACCAGCGTGGTATCGCCGACACCGGCGGCCAGCACCTTTTCCTTGTAGGCATCATGCAGCGACGCTTCGGGCGTCAGCAGGAAGCGTGTTCCCATCTGGACCGCATCGGCGCCCAGGCACAGCATGGCCGCCACGCCGGCGCCATCGGCCACGCCCCCGCCCGCCACGACCGGGATGCCAACCGCCCTGGCAATCATCCGCACCAGGACCAGCGTGCTCGTGCCGCTTGGTGGCGGATGTCCGCCGGCTTCGCCACCAACCACGATCAGCCCGTCCACCCCTGCGGCTTCCGCCTTGCGTGCGTGATCCGGATGCGCCACGACATGCAGCCACTTGACCCCTGCGCTCTTGAAGCGCGCGATATGTTCGCGCGGGCTTCCCTGCGAGGCGATCAGGACCGGCACCCCTTCATCGAGCACGATCTGCAGGTGCTCGGCCGCGCGTTTGTTGTACAGCGCGACGTTGACGGCGAACGGCGCATCGGTGATCTCGCGCACTTCGCGAATCGCGCTGCGCAGGTCCTCGGGCCGCATCGGCCCGGCCGCGATGACCCCAAGGCCGCCGGCTTTCGACACCGTCCCGGCAAGCAGGGAACTCGACGACGCCCAACTCATGCCCGCCTGGAAAATGGGGTAGCGAATCCCGAGTAGTTCGGTGATGCGCGTCTTGATGCTCATGTTGTGCTTCCTCTTGAAAACCCGGTCACTCCGACGTGATGCCTGCCGCCTTGATGATCGGCCCCCAGCGATCCTGTTCGGCCTTCACCTGCGCGCGGTAGGCATCCGGCCCGCCGGGTTGTGCGATGCCGCCCTGCTCTGCAAACTTCTCCACGACCTCGGGCGAGCGCAACGCTGCGGTGGCGGCGTCGACGATCTTGCGCGCCACGTCGTCCGGCAATCCTCGCGGTGCGACGATGCCGTAGGCACCCGACGCGATGACCTTGGGCAAGCCGACTTCGGCGGCCGTCGGCACATCGGGCAGCGCGGGCAGCCGCTTGGTGTCCGTCACCATCAATCCGCGCAACTTGCCGGACTTGATCAGATGGGCCACGGCAGGAACCTCGGCGATGAACATGTCCACCTGTCCGCCCATCAGGTCCTGCACTGCCGGTGCGCCCCCCTTGTAGGGGATATGTCGCAGTCGGACGGCCGCTTCACGCTGGAACAGCGCGCCGACGACATGGGTACTGCTGCCTACGCCTGCGGAGGCGACCGTGAACTTGTCCGGCTCCCGTTTGGCGCTGGCGAGCAAGTCCGCGACCGACTTCATCGGCGAGCCGGCATTGACGACCAGCAGGTTCGGCGTACGGACCATCGTGGTCAGGTACGTGACATCCTTGAGCGGGTCAAACGGCATCTTGGGGGAGATGAACGGTGCATAGACCATGGCACCGGTGCCGGCCATGCCGAGCGTGTAGCCATCGGCCTGCGCCCTTGCCACCGATGAAATCCCCACCACGCCGCCCGCCCCCGGGCGGTTTTCGACCACGATGGTCTGCCCGAGGCGGGTCCCCATGGACTTGGCGAGGGTTCTCGCCATGACGTCCGCCGGCCCCCCGGCCGCAAACGGCACGATCAGGACCACCGGCTTTTCCGGAAAGGCTGCCTGCGCTGAACCGACGGCCAGCAGGGTGGCCAGCGACATGGTGTACTTCATGAGGCGCAACATTGGGTCTCCTTCGGTTGTTCTAGTTCGACGTTTGTGGACATAGTAATTTAAATAGTTTTATTCGTCCACCAATCTTGCGCAGCTTGCGTCAGTAAACGGGGGCTCGAACATATATGCAGGAAGCGGCGCCCGGGCGCACTCGTGCGGAAGGCGAATGGCATGCCGGTGGTCAAGGCAGCCAGGCCTGTGCCGGGGATGAGGTGTGAGCGGGAGAGAAGCCGGGCCGCCCTCGTTACGAGGGGCGGAAGCCCGGGGCGGCCCCGCGGGCCGAAGTCATGGCCGCATGGGAGATGCGGCTAAGTTTTCCGTGCGTCTTGCGGGCCGTTGTCGAACATGGCCTGCCGAGGTGGCGCACCGTGGCGGCGCCTCGGTCAGACGCCCGGCTACGGTGGCAACGGCGGCAACGGTCAATCACCCACGATGGTGACCGTCGCCGCCGGGACTGCCGTTAGCGCGGTTCAATGCCCCTCAGTAGCCGTACATAGGTTGCGGCGCCATATAACGCACCGGCGCGGCCGGCTGGCATGGCACGTAGGCGCCGTCGTAGTTGCGATAGCAGTAGCCCGGCGGCACCTGCGGCGCGGCATAGCTGACCGGTTGCGGGGGCGCATAGACCGGTGCCGGCGCGGCAACGGCTACCTGGCTGCCGACCACGGCGGCGCCGATGGCCAAACCAGCGAGCGCCCCCAACGCCAGCACGATGCCATCGTTTGATCCGCCGCCGTGGTAGCGTCCATGGGCCGAGGCCGGCCCTGCGGCAACCATCGCGGCACAAAGTACGGCCATACCGGTGTAACGAATCGACTTGCGCATTTCAGGCTCCTTGTCGCCCAGATTGGCGTTGCCAGATGGAATCCATCATGCACGACGATTCATTACAGTGGGTTACGCGATGGTGAGCAGATGTTAACGGGCGTAACCAAGGGGACGCGCCTCCCGCAGCAGGTCGGCCACTTCTTCCGTCGTCGGCGCATAAGCGCCGGATCGCATGGCGGCCGCGGCTGCCGTGGCCGCCGCCCAGTGAACCTGCTCGGCCGGTGTGGCAGCCGGATTGCGCAGCAGCGCCGTCATCCATCCCCCCATCGCCGCATCGCCACAGCCCACGGTATCGCTGACCTCCACCGGCAGGGCCCGCTGTTCCACAATGTCATCGCCTTGCAGGAGCGTCATGCCATGCGCGCCGCGCGTCAGCAGCACCGCTGCCTTCGGCGCCATTGCGCGCAGCGCGGCCACTGCCGCACCCTCGTCAAGCGATGGGTACAGGGCCCGCAGGTCTTCGTCGGATACCTTGATGTAGTGGGCCAGCCCCGCCATATGGGCGAACACCCGCGCATAGGCCGGATCGCGCATCGGCTCGCGGAAATTGGGATCAAAGGCGATGCGTTTGCCGGCGGCGGCAGCCTGCCCGGCTTCCGCGCACAGCCTGCCGGCCAGGGGCTCGCGTGCCAGGCTCAGGGAGCCGAAGTGCACGGTGCGTGCCGCTTCCCGCCAGCCCGGGGGGAGACGCGCCGGCTCGAAATACAGGTCCGCACTGTCATCGCCCACGAAGAAGTATTGCGGCGGATGCTGGGCGGTCACGAAGGCCAGCAACGGTGACCGGTCCACCCGCTGCAGGTAACGCAGGTCCAGACCGGCCTCCAGGCTCGCCTCGGTCAGCGCGTCACCGAGCGTGTCCTGGCTGATGGCGCCCGCGAAGGCGGTGGGGATGCCCTGGCGCGCGCCAACACGCGCCACATTCCAGCACGAGCCCCCCGGCAGCCCCAGCCAGTGCTGGCCACCCTGGCAGACCATGTCGGTCAGCGCTTCGCCAAAGACCACATAGGACGGTAGCGGCGTCATGATTGCGATGCCTCCATACGGCATCCGGCCGCGACGGGTTGCGAACGACGAGTGCCTGCGGCAAGCCGCGCCCGGCGGATCAGCGCCGTGGTGGAGGCATCGTGCGATTGGCTCGGCCCGCCCTCCAGCTCGCGCTCGATCGGCCCGGCCAGCGTCTTGCCGAGTTCCACGCCCCACTGGTCGAACGAATTGACATTCCACAGCACGCCCTGAACGAACGTGCGGTGCTCCGACAGCGCGATCAGCGCGCCGAGGTGGAACGGGTCCAGACGCTGCAGCAGGATGGTATGGCTCGGACGATTGCCATGGAAGACCATGTGCGGCACCAGTCGTTCGTCGTCGATGCCCAGTGCGCGGACCTCGTCGGCCGTGCGGCCGCGCAGCAATGCCTCGCCCTGGGCGAAGCAGTTGGCCAGCAGCTTGCTGTGATGGCCCGGCACGTCGCGCACGGGAGTCAGCGTGGTGATGAAATCCACCGGCATCCAGTGCGAGCCCTGATGCACCATCTGAAAATAGGCGTGCTGGCCGTTGGTGCCCGTCGTGCCCCACACCACGGGCGCCGTACCGCCGACAACGGGCGAGCCGTCGTGCTGCACCGACTTGCCGTTGCTTTCCATTTCCAGTTGCTGGAGGTACGCCGGCAGCAGTTCCAGCGGTTCGCAGTATGGCGCCACGCAGCGGCTGCCCGTGCCGAGGAAACTGCGGTACCAGACATCCAGCAAGCCGAGGATGACCGGCATGTTGTGCGCCAGCGGCGCCTGCGCAAAGTGCTGATCCATCGCGCGGGCGCCGTCGAGCAATGCGCGAAAGCGTTCGAAGCCGATCGCCAGCACGATCGACAACCCCACTGCGGACCATAGCGAGAAGCGGCCACCAACCCAGTCCCAGAACGGGAACATGTTCACCGGATCTATGCCGAAGGCCGCGACGGCCTCGCGATGCGTGGACACCGCCACGAAATGACGCGCCAGTTGATCGGACCTGACGCCACGGTCCAGGTACCACGCGCGCGCGGTATGCGCGTTGGCCATGGTCTCCAGCGTGGTGAACGTCTTGGAGCAGACGATCACCAGCGTGCGGGCCGGGTCCAGGTGCGCCAGCACGGTAGCGAGGTCGCTGCCGTCGACATTGGCCACGAAGTGCATGCGCGGCCCGGTCGGGTCCAGATGGCCGAGCGCGCGGCACACCATGCGTGGGCCAAGGTCCGAGCCACCGATGCCGATATTGACCACATCGGAAATCGTCTGGCCGTCGTGGCCGCGCCACTTGCCGCTGCGCACGGCATCGGCAAAGCGCGCCATCTGGTCGAGCACGGCGGCCACTGTCGCTGTCACGGCCAGGCCCTGCGCCCGGTAGTCATCCGAGGGATGCGCGCGCAGCGCCATGTGCAGCGCCGCGCGGCATTCGGTCGTGTTCACGGTCTCGCCGCGGAACATCGCCTCGCGCCGCTGCACCAGTCCGATCTGGTTGGCGAGATCGCGCAGCAGCGAAAGCGTTTCCGTGGTGATCAGGTTCTTTGCATAGTCGAGCGTCAGGCCGGCGGCTTCCACCACGAATTGCTGGCTGCGCGCGGCGCCGGCCTCGCCCTCGAACCAGTCGCGCATATGCGCATGGCGGAGCGATTCGGCGTGAATCTCCAGGGCCCGCCAGGCGGGTAGCGTGTGGGACATGATGTGGCCTCCTGCGTTGTGTACTGCCTGGCTTGCTGCGTGGCTTGCCGTGTGACGGACCGGATTGCGGGCTGTTCAGCGGTCCGTCGTCGTGTCGACCCGTTGGCCCGCGCAGCATGCGTTGCCTATAGTTCCTCGTGCCAGACTGCCCCGTTGCGCGACAGCAGCGCGCTCGACGCCGCCGGGCCCCAGGTGCCGGCCGTGTAGAGCTTGGGCGCCTCGCGGTTGTGCTCCCACGCCCGCAGGATCGGTGCCACCCAGCGCCAGGCCTGTGCCTGCTCGTCGCGCCGCACGAACAGCCGCAACCGGCCGCGGATGACATCGAGCAACAGCCGCTCATACGCGCCGGCCTTGCGCTCATGGCGGGCACCCTGCCCGCGCGGCAGGATGCGTTGCAGATCCAGCGAGGCGGGCTGCAGCGCCTGGGTATCGCCGGGCTGCTTGACGAGGAAATGCAACCGGATGCTTTCCTCGGGCTGCAACGTGATCACCAGCCGGTTGCCGGGCGCATGGTCCAGCGGGCGCGGAAACAGCGAGTACGGCACGTCGCGGAACTGCACCACGATCTCGGCCAGGCGCTGCTGCATGCGCTTGCCGGTGCGCAGGTAGAACGGCACGCCCGCCCAGCGCCAGTTGGCGATCTCGGCCTTGACGGCCACAAAGGTCTCGGTGCGACTGTCGGCGGGGATGCCCGGCTCGTTCACGTAGCCCTGCACCGGACCGCCCACCGCCGCGCCACGGCAGTACTGGCCCCGCACCGCCTTTTCCGCCACCTCATGGAGCGCGATCGGCTTGAGCGCCTTGAGCACCTTCAGCTTCTCGTCGCGGATGGCGTCTTCCGCCAGGCTGGCGGGAGGCTCCATCGCCACCATGCAGAGCAGTTGCAGCAGGTGGTTCTGCACCATGTCGCGCAGCGCACCAGTGCCGTCATAGAAGCCACCGCGCTTTTCCACGCCAAGCTCTTCGGCGATGGTGATCTGGACATCCCGCACCCATTCGCGCCGCCAGAGGGGTTCGAACAGCGCGTTCCCGAAGCGCATGGCCAGCAGGTTCTGAACGGACTCCTTGCCCAGGTAGTGGTCGATGCGATAGATCTGGTCTTCGGCAAAGAATTCGGCCACCGCGGCATTGATGGATTCGGACGATTGCAGGTCATGGCCGAGCGGCTTCTCCAGCACCACGCGCACGCCGGGATGATTGAGCCCCGTGCGCGCCAGCTGCTGGCAGATCGGCACGAACAGCTGCGGGCCGGTGGCGAAGTAGCAGACCACGACGGGCGCCGCACGGGCCCGCACCAGTTCCGCCAGCGCGTCGAATTGCTGCGGTACGTTGGCGTCGACCTGCAGATAGGTGATGCGGGCGACGAAGGCGTTCCATACCTCGGCGGCCGCCGCGGCGGGCAACGCCGGGCGGACCTCGGCCTCCAGCATGTTCAGGTAGGCGGACTGCGTCAGCGGCTGGCTGCCGAGTGCAATGATGCGTCCCCGCTCATGCAGCGATCCCACGCTGTGCGCATCGAACAGCGCCGGCAGCAGCTTGCGCCTGGCCAGGTCGCCAGTGCCGCCGAAAAGGACGAAATCGAATTCCGGCACCGCCGGTATGGATGGGTTCTGCATCGTGTCACCTGTATCGGACGTGGACGCCGCCTGCACTGGCGGGCCGATCCACGTGGGTTGCATTGCTCTCGCTGGCGCTACCAGCTATCGGCTATCCGCTATCGCGGCGCGGACCAGCCGCGGTATTCCTTCACGTTGTCACGCGTGACCAGCGTCGGCGCCAGCAGCACCGTACGGCTGGCGGGCGCCTGCCCGTGCATCAGGCCGACGCCGATCTCCACGGCGGTGCGGGCGATGGCCCAGGGGTCCTGGCTGGCGGACGCCTGCACCAGCGTATCGGCCTTGAGCGCGGCCTCGATATCGGGTGCCCCGTCCACCGAGGCAATCACGATGCCCCGGCGGTTCAGCTGCCGCGCGGCCAGGTCTGCCCCCACCGCCTGCGGGTCGTTGATGGTGAAGACCGCATCGATCTTCGGGAAGCGAGTCAGGTAGTGCTGCATCACGTTCAGGCCGCCCTCGCGCGATCCCTTCGCATCCTGGTCGTCGGAAAGAATTCGAATGGCCGGATGCCTGGCGAATACGGTCTTGCACCCTTTCACGCGGTCGAGCACGGCGGAAACCGGCGGACCGTTCTGGATGATTACGGCGCCGGTGCCCTTCAGGCGGTCCGCGATATAGCCGCATGCCAGTTCGCCGGCGCGCGTGTTGTCGGTCTGGACGGTGGCATCGGCGCCAGCCGCCCCGACGTCCACCGCCACGACGACGATGCCAGCCTTGCGGGCCTTGCGCACGGCGGGCTCGATCGCACGGGCATCGGCTGCATTGATCAGGATAAGGTCCACCTTCGACACGATGAAGCTGTCGATGTGGGAGAACTGCTTGTTCAGGTCGTAGTCGGCCGACAGCACGGTGACCCGGGCATCGGGATTGACCTGTTTGGCCGCGGCCTCCGCGCCGCGCGCCAGCGCGACGAAGTAAGGATTGCCAAGCGAGCCGAGCGTTACGCCAACCTTCTTCAGCGGGCGGCTATCGGCGGACGTCGCCGGGGCCGTCTGGCCCTGTGCCTGCGCCTGCGCTTGGGCGCCCGCCGCGCAGGCGGCCATGGTCACGGCCATCAGAGTTTGCTTCCACACGTCATGTCTCCTGAACAGGGATTCGCCAGTCGTTGCGTCACGTCACGTCACGTTGCGTCGCGTCGCGTCGCATCACGTCCGGGCCGAACCCTTGCGGCGATAGCGATCCAGCGTCACAGCGCCGATGATGACCAGACCCTTGATGATGTACTGCCAGATGTCCGACACGCCCAGCAGGATCAGTCCGTTGGACAGCACCGCGATGATCAGCGCACCGATCAGGGTGCCGCCGATGGAGCCCACGCCGCCGACAAAGCTGGTGCCGCCGAGAATGACCGCCGCGATGGCATCCAGCTCATAGGACTGCCCGAGCTGCAGCCCGTTGGCGGCATAGAGCCGCGAGGCCGACATCACGCCGCCCAGCCCCGACAGCAGGCCGGACACCGCATAGACGAACAGCAGCACGATCCACACCTTGATGCCGGAGAGCCGCGCGGCCTCGGCATTGCCGCCCACGGCATAGATATGCAGGCCAAGCACGGTCCGGCGCAGGACGAACCAGGCCACCGCCACGACCGCGATGGCAATCACCACCAGCCAGGGCACGCCGAGGACTTCGCCATTGCCGATGAAGGCAAAGCCGATATCAGGGTTGTAGATCGTGCTGTCATGCCCCACCAGCCGCGCCAGGCCGCGCACCGCGGTGAGCGTGCCCAGCGTGACGATGAACGGCGGCAGGTTGAGGAAGGCCACCAGCGCGCCGTTCACCAGCCCGAACAACAGCCCGCACAGCAGCGCGGCCGGCACGCTCAGCGCGCCCAGCTGCGGCATGAGCGAGACGAGCATCGCCACCACGGCGGAGATCGACAGGATGGAACCCACCGAGAGGTCAATGCCGCCCGTCAGGATCACAAAGGTCATGCCGGCGGCCAGCACCATGTTGATCGATGCCTGCTGCGCGACGATGGAGAGGTTCTGCCAGCTCGCGAAGTTCTCCGTGAGCACCGCGAAGCCGATACAAAGCAGCACCAGGATCGGCAACATGCCCAGCGCGCGCAGGCGCTCCTGCGTGGTGATGCCGCTGCGGCCGGTGGGTGCGGCGATGGCCGCGGCGTTGTGATGGGGGCGGGAAAGATGCATGGCTGTCTCCTGTCACGGTCGCCCTGGTGGCGGCGCCGTGAATCTGTCTGGCGTGGCGTGGAAATCGTGGGCTAGTGCAGTGCGGCGCCGGCTGGCATGGCGGTGGACGGGGCGCCGGTGGCCAGCGCGATGATGTGTTCCTGCATCGACGCGGCACTGGCCTGCGCGCGAACCTCGCCGGCCAGCTCACCCTCGCGCATGACCAGCACGCGGTCGCACAGCGCCACCACCTCGGGAAGCTCGCTGGAGATCAGCAGGATCGCCACGCCGCTCGCGGCCAGCTGGCCGATCAGGCGGTAGATCTCCGATTTGGCGCCGATGTCGACGCCGCGAGTCGGTTCGTCAAGGATCAGCACGCGCGGGCGGATTTCCAGCAGGCGCGAAAGCATGACCTTCTGCTGGTTGCCACCGGACAGCGCGCCGACATTGACGCCCGCGTGCGCCACGCGGATGCCGAGCGCGCCAATTGCCGCGCGGGTCCGCTCTCGCGCCGCCGGGCGATTGAGACGCCCCAGCCCTTTTGCGTCACGCGAGGCCACGATCAGGTTGATGTTCTCGTGCACGCTCTGGTCCAGGAACAGGCCCTGGAGCTTGCGGTCTTCGGTCAGGTAAACCATGCCGGCGTCAATCGCCACGCGCGGGCTGCCTGGCGGCAGCGGTTTCAGTGCGCCCGGGACGGTCGACACTGCAGCCGAAGCCGCCGACGAATCAGCAGACGCCTCGGCCGCGATGCACACTTCGCCCGCCTTGCGTGGATCGGCGCCGAACACCAGCCGCGCAAGCTCCGTGCGCCCCGCGCCGACCAGCCCGGCCAGGCCCAGCACTTCGCCGGCATGCAGGTCGAAGCTGCATCCGCGCACGCGCCGTCCATCGGCAACATCGCGCACCGTCAGCACCGGCTTGTCGTGAGGCGGGTGTTCTTCGTGGGTGCGGGCATAGAACCCCGAGAGATCCCGCCCCACCATCATCTTGACCAGCGCGGCCTGCGACAGATGCGCGCGGTCGATCGTGCCCACGTAGCAGCCGTCGCGCAACACGGTGACGCGGTCGGCCAGCTCATCGATCTCCGCCATGCGGTGGCTGATATAGAGGATGGCCAGTCCCTCGCTGCGCAGCTTGCGGATCAGCGCGAACAGCCGGTCCGTCTCGCGCGTGGAGAGCGGTGTGGTGGGTTCGTCCATCACCAGGATGCGCGCTTCAAAGTGCACGGCGCGCGCGATTTCCACCAGCTGGCGCTGCGCGATCGACAAGTCCGCGACGGTGGTGGTGGCCGTGAAGTCCGCTCCGAGCCGCTCCAGCGTGGGCACACAGGCTCGGGCCATGCCGGCGCGGTCCACCACGCCACGGCGATGCAGGTGGCGGCCAAGATAGATGTTCTCCGCCACGGTCAGGTTGGGCGCGAGACTGAACTCCTGGTAGATCACCGCCACGCCCAGCTCTCTCGCGGCCTGCGGGCCGTCGATATGCACCACGTCGCCACCGATACGGCACTCGCCGCCAGGGTCGGCAATATAGGCGCCGGAGAGGATCTTCATCAGCGTCGATTTGCCGGCGCCGTTTTCCCCCATCAGCGCGTGCACCTCTCCGGGCCATGCCGTGAGTTCGACGTTGGACAACGCCTTGACGCCCGGAAACGTCTTCGAGATATTGCGCAGCGCGAGCAGTGGCGCAGCCGCGCCACCGTGGCCGGCCTGGAGATCGGAATCAGACGATGGCATGGTTTGCCTCCGGAATCATGGCCGAACCGCCTTTCAGCAACTCGGCGCGCGGGGAGAAATTGATGAACATGGGGAGCGACGCCGCGCCGATGGCGCCGGCGTTGGAGCCGAAACAACCACGCACGATGCGCGGCGCGCGGCGCGCTTCCGGTGCGCTTTCCTCGAGCGAGGCCTGCAGGCTGGCGATCAGTTCGGGCAGCAGCGCGTCCCCGATATCGGCATCGAAGATGATCAGTGGCACATCCAGCACTGCCAGCGCCGATTGCAATGCGGGCACCAGCGCGTCGATGCAGTCCTCGAGCCATTCGGTCACGGCGGGATGCCGCGCGAGAACCTGCGCTTCCAGGTCGGCGAGGGAGTGGATGGCGATGCCGTGATGGCGCAGATGCCGTGTCAGCGCGTTGAGCGACGCGCGCGCCAACAGGATGTCACGGCGCTTGCCGGTATGCGGTGCCGACGGCAGCGTACTGGGAGTGACCGGAATCATGCCGATGTCTCCGGCATTGCCCGTCATGCCGCGCAGGCAATCGCCGTTGAGAACCACGCCGCCGCCGACCGCCGGCCCCATGAACACATAGAGGAAGTTCTGCGCGTGATGGCGGCCATAGAACAACTCCGCAACGGCCGCGGCGGTGCCGTCGTTCTCGCTGAACACCGGCAGATCGGTGGCCTCGCTCAGTGCGGCGGCGAAGTCCACGTCGTCCCATGCGCGAAAGCTGTCGCGCATGGCGGCGTCCTCGATATCGAGTTCACGGAGCCAGGCGCCGAGGTTATACGGCTGCGCCACGCCGATACCCAGCAAGCGCTTCTGCTCGCTGGCATCGAGCGTCGCGCGCAGTTCGGCAACGTCCTGGCTGACCTGCGCGAGCACGGCGTCGGGATGCGCGAGGATGCCGGGATGGTTGCGGCTGGCAAGGATCGCACCGCCAAAATCGACCATCACGCATTCGATGCCGGAACGGTCCAGCCGGACACCGATCCCGAAGGCGCCCTTGGACTGCAGGCGGATCAGGCTTGCCGGCTGCCCGCGCTGCCCCTCCACCCGCCGGCCGACTGGCTGGACCAGCCCGTCCTCCGTGAGCGTCTGCACGATGCTGCCAACGGCCGTGTTGGTGAGCCTGGCCATGCGCGCGAGGTCGGCCTTGGACGCCTCGCCTGCCCGACGCAATGCCAGCAACAGCGCACGTTCGTTATACAGCCGCAGGCTTGCCGAGTTGACGCCACGGCCGGCTTTGGAAAGGGTCATGCTGTCTCCGGTGTCGGATGCGCCGCTTCTGGCAGCTGGATGGCTGCTGGCGGCTCCTATTAATTAATTCACGGTGAATTAAATACCGCGCAACCGAAGAACTCAACCGGGGGGAAACCCTAGCGATCTCGCAGCGCCGGAATGGGGAGCCGTAACGGGGGGGGGGGGAGCCAAAACAGGGGGAGGCGAAACGGGGGGCGCCGAGACGGCGCGCCGAAATGGGGGCGCCGGAAAAGCAACAAGGGAACCTTCCGGTTCCCTTGCTGGACATCAGTGGCTTACATGGGTCGTGGACGGATCGTCCTGTGTCAGCCCCGCATGCCATGTTCGACGGCATAGTCGAACAGTTCGGCATCGCTGGTCAGGCCGAGCTTGCGCATGGCGCTACCCTTCTGGGTGCTGACCGTATTGACGCTGCGATGCAAATGCCGGGCCACTTCAGTCATCGTCATGCCGTTCACGTAAAGGCGGACAACCTCCAGCTCCCGCGGGCTCAGCGTGCGTTCGAGCGAGCGCGCGATCGCGCCGGATTCCACTCGCGCGATTTCCCGGCGCACTGAAGATCCGAAGTACGTGCGCCCCTGGTGGGTGGCGACCAGCGCCACCGGCAACTCGGGGATGTCGTCGCGCTTGTTCAGGATGCCGCGCACGCCCGCATCGCGCATGCTGACCAGCAGGCCCGGGTTCTCCAGCATCGTCAGCACGATAACCCTTACGCCGGGATACTTGATGCGGATGGCATTCAGCATGACGAGTCCGTCCGGACCGTCATCGGCAGGCATGGAGAAATCCGTGATCAGCACATCGCACGGCACGGTCACGAGTTTTTCCATGAGTTGCCGCGGGGTGGATGCTTCCGCCACGACCTCGACGCCTTTTGTGCCAACCAGCGTCTGCTTTACACCAAAGATGATCAGTGGGTGATCGTCAGCGAGAATGACCTGAACCTTCATGTTCGTCTTCCGGGATATCCGTGATGATGGGGGCAGGAGGCAGCGGGACCGCGGGATCGGCCTGTCGTATCCCTGACCGCTTTACTGCAAAGGTCGCCAGGATGGTCCGGGCAACAATCGGGACATGCGTCGATGTGGACCATTCGGACGTCGATAAATTGGGCGGCACGCATCCGGCTGAATGCGTGCCGCCCTTTACTGCAATGCGCGGTAGCTGACATGGCCGGCGCATGCCGGAATATGTCAGCCTGTGACGGGTTCAAGCTTGATTGATGGCTATCAACTGGTAGCCGCGGGTACGGATCGTCGCCAGGATGACGCCGCGCTCCGACGTCAGCCCAAGATCCCTGCGGACCCGGTAGATCAGTGCGTCGAGCGCGCGAGACGTCGCACTGAGTTCATGCCCCCACAGCGCTCGTTCGAGATAACCCCGTCCGAGCACGGTCCCCACATTGGCGAAGAACAGGCAAGCCAGTTCGAACACCATCGCCGTCATGGCGATGGGACCGCCGTCGATCATGATCCTGCGCGAGATGCGGTCAATCTCATACGGCCCCACCCGGCTGACCTCCATCCGGCGGCAGGCGGCCCGGCGCAGGCCGCGGCGATCCAGCGCCATCAGGCGAACGATGAACTCGCGGCGGCGCAGGGGAAATCCCATGTAGTCGTCCGCCCCGGCGTGGAGTGCATCGACGACAGCGTCCTCGCGCACGTTTTCGGCAACGACCAGGATCGGCATCTCTGTGCCGAGCGCCCCGCGCACGGCCCGGATTTGTCCCGCGGCGCACCGGTTGTCGCCCTGCTGCTCCAGGACAATCAGGCAATGGTCCTCATGTCGAAGCCTGTGGAGCAGGTCTGGAATATTGTCGAAGTGGTTGAACACCATGCCCAGCGGGCCCGTGTCGTCCATCCTGGCCAAGTTGCCGAGGCCCGCCCCTACGCATGCCACCTTCATCCCGGTACCCTCGCCTCACCCGGTATCCCTGCCTTATTCACCACAGTTACCTCGAATCCTTTCAAACCGATGGGCGCCGCAATGCAGCACTGAAAATCCCGCCACCTTGCAGCACATCCCTGCGCGCAAGGGTAATGGCGATGCGCCGGATGGTGAATGGGAGAAGTTCGAAAACCGACAGACGAATTCTTATCAACGGAACCCGGAATCATGACGGCATCTCGATGTGCATAACGTTCCACATACTCCCTCGCACTGCATTTTCGGAATTTTCGAGGGTTGTCGATTGTTGCGCGTCGAGATTTCAGCGGAAATACCGCCGGTCCGATATCGATTCAGCAAGATGTCGGATCAGCCGAGACGTTGACCCCGCTCGTCTGGACTTCCGTCGCCCAGGCCAGCATTTACCTTTTTGGCCTGGGTTCTTTTTGCACAAGCACGCCGGCTTTATTTCTGCAGTGACCGAAGTCCGGCTCGCGTATTCGCTCAGCCGGTGCCGGTATTTCCCGCTGAATCATCACGATATCCATCCGGACACATTCGCAGTGCGCCCGATGGCTCCGGCGCGCCACATGGCATTCCGAGGGGATTCAGTGCGACGACAGCACTCGAACCGCAATCACCGAGCCAATCCACAGCAGAAGCACGGACATCACAAAAATCAACCCAATCAGGTCCGAAGCGGACGCCAGGCGCATCATTTTCATGCCGATTAGCACCAAAGAATATTAAAAATATCAAAAATGCATTGCGTGGAAACAAGGTGCGGAAATGCTATCGGTCCGCTCGTCATTAATCTTTGTGATCGCCCGAAAAAACCTGTGCTGTTATTTGCGGATACTCGACTTTCGGAGTATTCCGATATCGGGTCAGTTCCGCCGCGTCATACGCTGGGAATCGATCACCTGAAGGTTGCCGAGTAAATCTGACGCCATGACAGATAAACGTGCCAATATCCGGACCATCCTGGCCGATGACCATCCATTCGCGCTTCATGGTTTGAAGTGCGCGCTCCTGTCGCAATCCGGCATCCATGTCGTGGGCACGGCCGACAGCGCGGAACGCCTGACGGCATTGCTCGATCGCGTGCCGTGCGACGCCATCGTGACGGACTACGCCATGTCGGAGGGGCTTTCCAACGACAAATGGGCGTTGTTCGTCAACCTTCTGAACCGGCTGCCACGCACGCCAGTGGTTTGCCATACCGCCTTCGACGCGCCCGAGCTCGTCGTGGCGCTTGCCAGGCTGGGGGTCTCGGGCATCGTCAGCAAGAGAGATGCTTCCGGCGACATTGTCACGGCGGTCAGGTCGGCGGTCGCCGGCCAGCAATACTTGTCGCCGATGGCGGAAGCCGCCCGCGCCAGCGCAGCAGGCGTCAGGGCCGCGGAAGCGCTGAAGACGCTTTCGCGGCGCGAACTGGAGATCCTCGGCTTGTTGCTGAGCGGCTTCCCCGTCATGGCGATCGCATCGATGCTGGATCGAAGCTTCAAGACGGTCAGTGCGCAGAAGGTGTCGATCAAACGGCGCCTGGCTGCCATCTCGGACCCCGACTTCCTGGGCCATGCGGCCGCCGAAGGCTGGGTGCACGCCTTCTCAGCCAGATAGTTCCGACCCTGCGAAGGTCCGACCCGCAACAGCCATCCCACCTCGGCGAGCGGCGACATGCCGGCCACCATGTCAGCCACCATGCGGCACAACCCATCCTGCAACGTCTTCCTCCGCAGGTTTCCGAGCTTGCTGCCGTCTCCTGACAGCGCTGGCATGGCGGCGATCTCCGCTAGAATCGCGCTCAGTAACAGTCTCCAGTCGTCCCCCCAAGGTTTCCAGCGTGGCACTTCAGCAGGGTTTTATCCTGACCCGACATTGGCGCGACACCCCCGCCGGCACGGAAGTCGATTTCTGGCTGGCGACCGACCACGGCCCGCGCCAGCTGCGCCTGCCCTATCAACCGTCCGTCGCTTTCCTGCCCGCCGAGCAACGCGAGCAGGCAGAGGCGTTGCTGCGCAACGAACGCAATGTCGAACTGCGTGCGCTGCAACTCCAGGATTTCCGGCGCCGGCCCGTGCTGGGTCTCTATTGCCCGCAGCATCGCCAGCTGATCAAGCTCGACAGGACGCTGCGCCAGGGCGGCGTGGATGTCTTCGAGGCCGATATCCGTCCGCCGGAACGCTATCTGATGGAGCGCTTCATCACCGCGCCGGTCTGGTTCGATGGTCAGCCGGGCGACGACGGCGTGCTGCGGGACGCGCAGATGAAGCCCGCCGCCGACTATCGCCCGACGCTGCGTCTCGCCTCGCTCGACATCGAAACCAATGCCTTCGGCGAGTTGTATTCGATTGCGCTCGAGGGCTGCGGCCAGCGCCAGGTCTATATGCTCGGCACGGCCCCGCAGGGCGAGACCGTTCCCACCGACTTCGATCTCGCGTATTGCGAGACCCGCGCGCAGTTGCTGGAACAACTCAACCTGTGGCTGGCCACGCATGATCCGGACGCGATCATCGGCTGGAACCTCGTCCAGTTCGATCTGCGCGTACTGCAAGCCCACGCGAAGCAGTTCCAGGTGCCGCTGCGGCTGGGCCGTGGGGGCGCCGAGATGGAATGGCGCGAACACAACCGGCAGCAGCACTACTTTGCGGCGGCGGCGGGCCGGCTGATCATCGACGGCATCGAGGCCCTGCGCTCGGCGACGTGGAGTTTTCCGTCGTTCAGCCTGGAGTCCGTCGCGCAGACCCTGCTGGGCGAAGGCAAGGCCATCGACAATCCGTACGACCGCATGGACGCGATCGACCGGATGTTCGCCGAAGACAAACCGGCGCTGGCCCGGTACAACCTGCGCGATTGCGAGCTGGTGACACGCATCTTCGAGAAGACCGAGTTGCTGAGCTTCCTGCTGGAGCGCGCCACGGTCACCGGCCTGCCGACGGATCGCAACGGTGGTTCGGTCGCCGCGTTCACACATCTGTATATGCCGCTGATGCACCGGCAGGGCTATGTGGCGCCCAACCTGGGCGAACTGGAGCCCGAGGCCAGCCCGGGGGGATTCGTCATGGATTCCCGCCCGGGGCTGTATGAATCGGTGCTGGTGCTGGACTACAAGAGCCTGTATCCGTCGATCATCCGCACCTTCCTGATTGATCCGATTGGCCTTGTGGAAGGCCTCGCGCATCCGGGCGATGCCGATTCCGTGCCGGGTTTTCGCGGGGCACGGTTTTCGCGCACGAAGCACTGCCTGCCGGCCATCGTCGCCCGGGTCTGGCAGGGGCGCGAAGCCGCCAAGCGCGACAAGAACAAGCCGCTATCCCAGGCGCTCAAGATCATCATGAACGCGTTCTACGGCGTGCTGGGGTCCAGCGGCTGCCGGTTCTTCGACCCGCGCCTGGCCTCGTCGATCACGATGCGCGGCCACGAGATCATGCGCCAGACGCGGGCCCTGATCGAGGCCAGGGGCTACGACGTCATCTATGGCGACACCGACTCCACGTTCGTCTGGCTGCGGCGCGCCCACGCGGAAGCGGACGCCGCGCACATCGGCCGCGAGCTGGTCACGCACGTCAACGCGTGGTGGCGCGACCATCTGCAGCAGCAGTTCGGGCTCGACAGCGCGCTCGAACTCCAGTTCGAGACCCATTTCCAGCGCTTCCTGATGCCGACGATCCGGGGCGCGGAACTCGGCAGCAAGAAGCGCTATGCAGGCCAGGTGGCGCATGCCGACGGTCGCGTCGAAATGGTGTTCAAGGGGCTGGAAACGGTCCGCACGGACTGGTCGCCGTTGGCGCAGCAATTCCAGCAGGCGCTCTACGCGAAGATCTTCAATCGCGAGCCCTATCAGGACTACGTGCGCGACATCGTCCGCCGGACGCGCGCGGGCGAGCTCGACGAACTGCTGATCTATCGCAAGCGCCTGCGCCGCCAGCTCGACGACTACCAGCGCAACGTGCCGCCCCACGTGCGCGCGGCGCGCATGGCCGATGCCTTCAACGACCAGCAGGGACGCCCCCGTCAGTACCAGAACGGCGGCTGGATCAGCTATGTCATGACGATGAGCGGTCCGGAGCCGCTGGAGACGCGCAAGGCCGCCATCGACTATGACCATTACGTCACGCGCCAGCTACAGCCGGTGGCGGATGCGATCCTGCCGTTCCTGGACGACGACTTCGAAACGTTGCTGACCGGGCAGATGGCGTTGTTCCCGGACTAGCGGGAAGCCCCGCGCGGGCGGCCAATGCCCCGATATGACCCGGTTTGATGCTGCACTGCGGGGAAATGACGGGGCGACGAACCAGTACACTGGCGGCTTCCCGCCAATTCCCCCGTGCGCCCCGCCCTGCCGTTCATGTCCCAGACCACCGCTGCCGCAGTTCCCACCGACCGTTCCAAAGCCCTGCGCAAGGCTGCCAGCCTGCTGGTCTTGCGTGACGGGCCACAAGGCATGGAAGTCCTGATGATGCGCCGCCCGCAGCGCGACGACGACCGCAGCGCCGGCGCCTTCGTTTTCCCGGGCGGCACGCTCGATCCGCAGGACGCCGCGCTGCATCCACACTGCGCGGGGCTCGATGACGCCGCCGCCAGCGCCCGGCTGAATGTCGATGCGAACGGACTGGACTACTACCTTTGCGCGGTGCGGGAAGCCTTCGAGGAAGCCAGCCTGCTGTTCGCCTACGATGCGCGCGGCGAGGTCATCGCGCTCGACCAGCTCGACGCGGACACCCGCGCCCAACTGCGCGAAGCCGTTGCGCGTGATGGCAAGGGCCTGGCCCACGCCTGCGAAGGCCTGGGCCTGCGCATCGCCGTGGACAAGCTGGCGTACTGCAGCCACTGGCTGACGCCGCCGGGCCTGCCCAAGCGCTTCGATACGCGATTTTTCCTGGCGCTGGCGCCGGCTGGCCAGACCGCGCAGCACGATGGCGTGGAGGCGGAGGAACACCGCTGGATGCGCCCCGCGGACGCACTGGACCCCGCCAACAACATCTCGCTGGTCAATGTCACCCGCAAGATGCTTCAGTCGATCGTGCATTTCGATCGCGCGCAGGCCTGCTTCGACCATGCGCGGCAACTGCGCAGCGTTTCCCTCATCATGCCCCGGCTGGCCAATGGACCCAAGGGCGTGCGGCCGGTCATGCCGGAAGAATCGCCTTACGCGGAAATCGCCCGCATCGACCCGGATGGCGCTGGCCACGGCCGCTATGCGCTGGAGCCCGGGGTAGCGGTGAAGCTGTCGGATCGCGTCTGGCGCGTCACGGCCAACAATGGCAACGTGATGACCGGCCCGGGCACGAATACCTATTTCGTCGGCGGTGCCCCGGACAATACCTGGGCCATGATCGATCCGGGCCCGGACGATCCCGCGCACATCGATGCCGTGCTGGCCGCCGCGCCGGGGCCCGTGAAATGGATCCTGGTCACGCATACGCACCTGGATCACTCGCCGGCATCGAACCGCATGCGCGAAGCCACCGGCGCGCCGGTCTGGGGTCGCGTGACCGCCGTGCAGGACCGCCAGGACCAAACCTTCGCCCCGGACCACATGCCCGCCCACGGCGACCGGATCGTGCTGGGGCCGCAGACCACGCTGCGTGTGATCCACACGCCGGGCCATGCGTCGAACCATCTCTGCTACCTGCTGGAGGAAGAAAAGACGCTCTTCACCGGCGACCATGTCATGCAGGGCTCGACGGTCGTCATCAACCCGCCCGATGGCGATATGCAAGCCTACCTGGCGTCATTGCAGGCGCTGCTGGACGAAGACCTGGAGTGGATCGCGCCCGGGCACGGATTCCTGATGTCACGGCCCCATGACGCCATCCGCCTGCTGATCCGCCATCGCCGGCAACGCGAAGCCAAGGTCGTGAATGCACTGCGTGCGCTGGCCCCGGCGGACCTTGCCACCGTCCTCGCCAGCGTCTATGACGACGTGCCTCCGCGCATGCATCCCGTCGCACAGCGCTCGCTGCTGGCCCACCTGCGCAAGCTGGAGGCGGACGGTGTGGCGCGGGAAATCGACGGCATCTGGCATCTGGCCTGAAGTCAGGCCGGATAGTCAGGCGCGCGCCGAGGGGAGGATGTCAGGTGTCGAGCCGGATGCCGCGCGCCTTGGCCAGCTGGCTCCAGCGGTTCACCTCGTCGGCAATGAAATGGCCGAACTGATCCGGGGTCATCGGGGTCGGGTCCAGCGCCTCTGCCGACAGCCTGTCCTTCAGATCCGGGCTCTGCAGCACCGTGGTCAGCGACGTATTCAGGCGCTTCACCACATCGGCCGGAATGCCGGCGGGGCCCACCACGCCGTACCACTGCATGGCGTCGAAGCCCTTGAGCCCGGCCTCTTCCAGCGTCGGCACGTCCTTCGCCAGCGGATGGCGCGCGTGGCCGGTCACGGCCAGCGGCCTGACCCGGCCTGAGCGGATATTCGGCAGCGCCGCCGCCAGCCCCGGGAACATCGCCTGCGTTTGGCCGCCGATCAGGTCAGTGAAAGCCGGGGCAATGCCGCGATAGGCCGCGTGGGTCATCTTCAGGCCAAGCTGCTGGGCGAACAATTCCATCGTCAGGTGTGTCAGCGATCCCGGCCCGGCCGATCCGTAGGCCACCGGCTGCTTGCGCGCGTACTCGATGAATTCCTTGAGATTGGCCACCGGCACCGCGCTGTTGACCACCAGCACGTTGGGCGTGCCGCCGATCATGCCGATCGGCGTGAAGTCCTTGACCGGGTCGTAGGGCACCTTGCGCGTCGCCGGATTGGTGCCATGCGTGGCCACGTACCCCTGCATCAGGCTGTAGCCGTCCGGACTGGCCTTGGCGGTCATCTGGCAGGCGATCACACCGCCACCGCCAGCCTGGTTTTCCACCACGATCGATTGCCCCAGTACCTTGCCCCAGCGCTCGGCCACGGTCCGGCCGACGAGATCCGATCCGCCCCCGGCGGACACCGGCACCACGTAGCGGATCGGCTTGGTGGGAAAGCTGTCCTGGGCCTCGGCGAGGCCAGGCACGGCCAGCAGCAAGGTGCTGGCTTTCATCAGGACCCGGCGTTTCGGATTCATGTCTCCTCCAGATGCGCCTTTATCGCGTGGCGCCTTGTTCTTGGATGAAGCCGCATCATCGCCGCCCGGTGCTAGACTGTGAATTGCAAATTTCCTCAAGATTGATGCAAGGACTGCATGAATTTCAACCTGTCGGACCTGCGCGCCTTCGTGGCCGTCGCGGAACTGAGCAGCTTCCGCGCCGCGGCGGCGGAACTGCACCTGTCACAGCCCGCGCTGTCGCGGCGTATCGAGAAGCTGGAAGACGCGCTGGGCGTTCGTCTGTTCGACCGCACGACGCGGTCCGTGGAAATGACTGCCGTGGGCCGTGAGTTTTCGCGCAAGGCGCGCGAGCTGCTGAACGGGCTGGATGAGTCCCTGCTGGGCATCCGCGACGTCGCCACGCGCGTCACGGGCGAGGTCACGGTGGCTTGCGTGCCGTCCGCCGTGCGCTATTTCCTGCCGGCGGTCCTGCGCAAATACCACGAGACCTATCCGCGCATCGTGGTGCGCCTGATCGACGAAGGCGCCAACGAGGTTCTGAACCTGATCGTACGCAACGAGGCCGATTTCGGGCTCAACTACATCGGCACGCAGGAACCGGACGTCGACTTCGAGCCCGTGCTCAAGGAATCCTTCGTGCTGGCGTGCCCGCCCGATCATCCGCTCGCGCGCAAGCGCAAGGTGACCTGGGCCGAGCTGGGCAACTACGAATACATGACCGTGGGCAAGGCCAGCGGCAACCGCATGCTGCTGGACCTGGCGCTGACGGACGTGCCGACGCGCCCCCAGTGGTATTGCGAGGTCCGTCACGTCAGCACGCTGGTCAGCCTGGTGGAAGCCGGGCTGGGCGTGGCGGCGGTGCCCCGGCTGGCCATGCCGCCGGGCAAGCATCCCACGCTCACCAGCGTGCCGCTGGTGGAGCCGACGGTGTCGCGCACCGTGGGCCTGATCCGCAAGCGCGGCCGGTCCCTGTCTCCCGCAGCGCAGCAGCTTTACGACATGTTGCTCACCGCCAACGCCGATGGCGACACGGGGCGCAAGAAGGGACGCAACGCGGGAGATCAGACAACCGTGCGGACGGCCGCGCGCCGGCTGCAAGCAAACTGAAAGCCTGTGAAATATCTGGATACCTTGCCGGACTGGCGGTGGGCCCGATCGCTGCCTACATTGAGGTCATCGCCATCCGCCGGGATCGCCGCCATGTCCAGACACTTTGCCGTGATGCTGCTGTTATTGGCCGCCACAGGTGCGGCACAGGCCGTGACCAAGTGCGAGAGCGGCCGGGAAACGCTCTACACGACGGCGTCCTGCCCCGCCGGCTACAAGGATGTCAGCGCGGGCATGCGCGGCAACGTGACCACGGTCGCCAAGTCCGCCAAGACCCGGCAGGACGAGCAGGCATACCTGCGCAACCGCGCCCAGATGGCCCAGCAGATCCAGAATTGGAACGCGCAGGAAGACGAGCTGGACTGGCGCGCCCAGAATGCGTTCTGGAACCAGTGCCGGGCACTCGAGTACCAGGCCCGTGCGACCGAGCGTGCGATGCACCAGACCGAATACTGGAGCTACGCCGACCGCTATCGCAACGACGTCCGCGCGCTACGCGCCCAGCAGTACGAGATGGGTTGCGTGTTCTGACGCGCGCGGCACCTGGCGTCGGAATCTTCTGATTTTTCTTCGCTGACGCGATCGATGGTGGCCCGGTTGTGAACCGGTTGCGGCCCGATTGCGGCGGCGTTTGTGCGTCCATGTCGCATACATGAGGCGCTCGTCTTGCGTGCTGCGGCGCAGTGCGTCGGACAACCTGCCGATATTAGCGGTGCTTAGATCGGCATACAGAAAATTTCAGGCGATCTCGGGGCGGAATAACGTCTTGTGTCACATACAATTCGTTCCCATCCGGCCCGCCACATTGACCCGCGACCTCCGCGGATCGCGCTGGCACTGCGGTCGCAACCCACTCCTGTGAAGACCATGCTTACCCTCACTGTGATCGTTGCGTATATGCTGGCCTGCATCGTTGCACTGGCCATTGGCGCCCGTTGGGTGCTCAAGAATGATCCGCTGCTCAAGCAGCAGCACATGCTGGACCCGGGCGCTGGCCCGCACGCTGACGAGCATCCCACGCTGACGCGCTAATATCGAAAAACCCGGTTCACGAGACCGGGTTTTTTGTTTTCGCGCGCGTTTCGCACGCGCCTTCCAGCGTCGCCCTCCCGGCCTCCTCTTTCCTACTTTTTTCCCGCCTCACCAGCGCTCCGGAGCGGCCACCGGATCACCAGCCCACCGGCCCCTTCCTCGTGCCGCGCCCGGCACACGCTCCCGCTTCCACCCGCCGTTGCGCCGCTGTCCTACACAACAAGGCGCCACGCGCCGACACATCCAGCATCGCCACCCTCGCTATGGTTAGAGCAGGCGCCACAGGGTGTCGTGCGGCCCTGCATGCGCGGGCCTGGCGCACCTGTGATTCCAGATGCGCCGCCATCCATGTATCGATCCATGTATCGGGTTTGCCGCCCTGCTTCCCATGCCGTCTGACACGTCCCGGCCTGCCATGCGGGCCGCCTCACCTGAGGTTACGGCCTCGCCTGCCGCGGACCCGGTGGCCTTTGTCCCGGAAATCCCCGCTGACGCCGACAGCCCCGACACCTCCGAAGTCCCGGACAAGACGCCTGCGGCACCCACGGAACCGGCTGAGGACACGCCGCCCGCCTGGACCCTGTCCCTGCGCCGCGCCAGCACCGCGCTCACCATCCTGGCCACGCTGGCCGCGTTGTCCGCGCTGCATATCGCCCAGGCGTTCATCGTTCCCGTGGTGGTGGCGATTGTCATGGCCTACCTGCTCAATCCCCTGGTCGCGCTGTTGCAGCGCCAGCGCATTCCGCGTGCGATTGGCGCCACCGCCGTGCTGATGGGTCTGCTCGCGATCGTGCTTTGCTGCGCGTATCTGCTGCAGGGGCAGGTGGAGTCAATCGTCGACCGCCTGCCCGAGATCGCCCGCAAGCTCTCGCGCTCCGTGGGCGCCTTGCTGAGCGGGGACGACTCCATGCTGCAGAAAATCCGCCGCGCGGCCACGGTGCTCAGTGGCACAGGGCAACCGCTGCCGGTGCGTGGCGCACCGATCATGGTGGAACGCCCGGCGGACAGCCTCAATACCGTGCTGCTGGCCAGCTGGCGGGGTGCGTTCGAGATGGTGGCCCAGACCATCGTGGTGCTGTTCCTGACGTGGTTCCTGCTGCTAGCCGGCGACATCTTCAAGCGCAAGTTCGTCAAGATGGTGGGCACCACCATCAGCCAGAAGAAAATCAGCGTACACATGCTCGACGAAATCAACCGCTCGATCCAGCGCTACATGCTGATGCTGCTGATCACCAATGCCTCGCTGGGCGTCGGCGTGTACGTCCTGCTGAAGTACCTGTCGATCGACAATGCCGGCACCTGGGCCCTGGCCGCCGCCGCGCTGCACCTGGTGCCCTACTTCGGCGCGGTCCTGATCGCCATCTGCCTGGGCGTGGCGGCGTTCATGCAGTTCGGCACGCTCGGCATCGCCGCCATCGCGGGGGGCGGCTCGCTGCTGATCGCCACGCTGATCGGCTCGGGCATGCAGACCTGGATGACGGGACGCATGGCCCGCATGAATGCCGTGGCGGTGTTCGTCTCGCTGCTGCTGTTCACCTGGCTGTGGGGCACCTGGGGCATGTTGCTGGCGATTCCCCTCGCCGTCATCGCCAAAGTCGTGGCGGATCACGTGGAGGGGCTTGAGCTGCTCGCGGAGTTCCTCGGCGAGTAAGGGGCACTGCACCGCAGAACTACGCATCGAAGCCGCCGATGGAGTTTCAGCCGGCAAAACTTTGATGCATCGCAGAATGACCAGACGTGCCGGATCGCCTATAACCCAACGGTTGCCGCGGCGCGCCGGTTTCACGCCGCGAAATCCCACCGGTTCCGGAGGCCCTGTCGCGTGACAGTACCGAGCACTTCCCTGCAGAAGGCCTGCCGGCTGCTGCGTGCGCTGTCCGATACGCGCCATGCCCGGCTGACCGATCTGGCCGCCGCGGCAGGCGTGGACAAGGCGTCGGCGTTGCGGCTGCTGGAAACACTGACGGCGGAAGGGCTGGTGGAACGCAACCCCGACACCAAGGCCTTCTCGCCCGGGCGCGAGTGGCTGACGCTGCAGGCCGCGACCCTGTGCCGGCTCGACTTGCGTCCGCTGGTGCGCCCGGCGCTGATCCGGCTGGCCAATGCGTTCGAGGATTCCGCGATCCTCTCCGTGCCAAGCGGCTGGGAATCCGTCTGCATCGAACTGCGGCTGGGCACCTTCCCCATCCGCGCCAGCTATCTGGAAGTCGGCAGCCGCCGCCCGCTGGGCGTGGGGGCCGGCAGCCTGGCCCTGCTGGCCGCGCTGCCCGATGCGGAGGTCGACGCCGTGCTCGACTGCATCGGCCCCGCACTGCGCCACTATCCGCGCATCGATACCGACTTGCTGCGCCGCCATGTGGCGACCACGCGCGCACGCGGCTACGCGTTGCTGCTCGATGTGGTGGTGGAGCGCATGGGCGGCATCGCCATCGCCCTGCCCGGCGCCGACGGCTACCCGCTGGGCGCCATCAGCATTGCCGCGCTGAACGAACGCATCACCGGGCGCGAAGCCGTCATGGCACGTGCGCTGCGCCGCGAGGCCGAGGCCATCTGCGCCACCTGGCGCGGCCAGCCTCCCGCCACACCGGATTCCCACAAGCCGGCGCCAGGCCGGCCCACTCTTCGCCAGGAGGCATGACAGCATGCGTTGGAAGCAACGTCCGCAAGGCTCCAACTGGGGCGATTTCGGCCCCGACGATCAACTTGGCCGCGTCAACCTGATCGGCCCCGACCAGGTGGTCAAGGGCGCGCGCGAGATCCAGGCCGGCCTGAGCTTCTGCCTTTCGCTGCCGCTGGACTATCCGGGCGGCAACAAGCTCAACCCGCGCCGCCATCCGCCGGTGCTGCGGCCCACGCTGCGCGACGACATCCCCTACCTCAACTTCCCGCTGGCCAAGGTCAACCCGGCCGCCACGGATGTGATCAGCGACGACCAGGTCCTGCTGTCGCTGCAGTACTCGACCCAATGGGATTCGCTCGCGCACGTGGGGGCGCTGTTCGATGCCGACGGCGACGGCCGGCCCGAGCGGGTGTACTACAACGGCTACCGCGCGAATGCGGACATCGTCGGGCCCGTGGACTACGCCGATGACGACCACTTCGAGGCCCACGACTGCGGCCACGGCCAGCACAGCCACGCCGATGCGCTCGGGATCGAGAACTTCGCCGTCAAGGGCATGCAGGGACGCGGCGTGCTGGTGGATCTGGCCGACGTGTTCGGCATGGACTTCCGCGACGTGGGCTATGACGGCCTCATGCGCGCGATGGAGGCGCACCGCGTGGAGGTGGAGTCCGGCGACATGTTGTTGCTGCGCACCGGCTTTGCCGAGGTGGTGCTGTCGATGCAGCGCACCCCGGACGAGACCGTGCTGCACCACAGCTGCTGCGCCCTCGATGGCCGCGACGAGCGGCTGCTGAACTGGATCACCGACGCCGGCATCGCCGCGCTGATCGCCGACAACTACGCCGTGGAGCGCTACCCCGCGCGGCCGGCGCCCGCCGATGCCAGGACCCACCCGCTGCTGCCCCTGCATCACCACTGCCTGTTCAAGCTCGGCCTGCCGCTGGGCGAGCTCTGGTACATGAAGGAGCTGGCCGACTGGCTGCGCGCGCACCGGCGCACGCGCTTCATGCTGACCGCGCCACCTTTGCGGCTGCCGGGTGCCGTGGGCTCGCCGGTGACACCGATCGCGACGGTCTGAAGCGCCGGCCCGAGCCCCCAGAAGACAACGCCGACAAGAACCAGGAGGAGACAACATGATGAACACCGGGATGCAGGCACGGACGCTTCGGAAGATTCCATCGGTCGGCGCGCTGCTGCTGGCCGTCACGCTGGCCAGCGCGGCAGGCGGCGCGGCCGCCCAGCCGAAGGCGGGGATTTCCGACGATGTGGTGAAGATCGGCCTGCTGCTGGATATGAGCGGCCTCTACGCGGACGTCACGGGCCGGGGCAGCGCCACGGCAGCCCAGATGGCGATCGACGACTTCGGCGGCAAGGTGATGGGCAAGAAGGTCGAGCTGGTGGTGGTCGATCACCAGAACAAGGCGGACATCGCCGCCAACAAGGCCCGCGAATGGTTCGACACGGACCACGTGGACGCGATCCTGGACGTGGCGGCTTCCGCGCCCGCGCTGGCCGTGCTGGATGTGGCGAAGCAGAAGAACAAGATCGTGGTGTTCTCCGGCCCCGGCAGCGAGCGGATCACCAATGACCTGTGCACGCCGGTATCGGTCCACTACGCGTATGACACCTACGCGCTGGCCAATACCACGGCCAAGGCGATGGTGCAGCGCGGTGGCAAGACGTGGTTCTTCCTGACCGCCGACTACGCGTTCGGCCATACGCTGCAGCAATCGGCCACGGCGGTCGTGACCGAGGCGGGCGGACAAGTGCTGGGGGCCGCGCGGCATCCGATCGGCGCGAGCGATTTCGCCTCGTACCTGCTGCAGGCGCAGGCCAGCAAGGCGCAGGTTGTGGGGCTGGCCAACGCGGGCGGCGACACCGTCAACGCCATCAAGGCGGCGTCCGAGTTCGGTCTGACCCGCAACGGCGCCCAGCGCATGGCCGGGCTGCTGCTCTATATCAACGACATCCATGCGATTGGCCTGAAGACCGCGCAGGGGCTGGTGCTGACCGAGGCCTTCTACTGGGACATGAACGACGCCACGCGCACGTGGTCGCGCCGCTACTTCGACAAGCTCAAGAAGATGCCCAACATGAGCCAGGCGGGCGTCTATTCGTCGGTCACGCATTACCTGAAGTCCGTCCAGGCCGCCGGCACCGATGAAACCGCCGCCGTGATGAAGCAGATGAAGACGCTGCCGATCAACGACTTCTTCGCCAAGAACGGCCGCATCCGCGAGGACGGTCGCATGATCCACGACATGTACCTGTTCGAGGTCAAGACGCCGGCCGAGTCCAAGTACCCGTGGGACTACTACAAGGTGCTGGCGACCGTACCGGGCGATCAGGCGTTCATGCCGGTGTCGAAATCGCAGTGCCCGCTGCTGAAGAAGTGATCGACCGTCCCGAGGCGGGCGTCCCCACCTATGTGCGCGGCGTTGCCAACACGCCGTTCGGACGCCTGCCGGGCAGCACGCCGCTGACGCTGATGGCGCAGGCCGCAGATGGCGCGCTCGCGGACGCCGGGCTCGCCCGGGATCAGGTGGACGGCGTGCTGTGCGGCTACGCCACCACGCTGCCGCACCTGATGCTGGCCGACCGGTTCTGCGAGTACGCGTCCCTGACGCCGGCCTACGCCCATGGCATGGCCGGCGGTGGCGCCACGGGCGGGCTGATGGCGATGCTCGCACACGATCTGGTGCGCGCCGGCCGCTGCCGGCATGTGCTGGTGGTGGCCGGGGAAAACCGGCTGACCGGCCAGAGCCGCGATCAGTCGATGCAGACGCTGGCGCAGGTCGGCGAGCCCGACATGGAGGTGCCCAATGGCGCCTCGGTGCCGGCCTACTACGCGCTGCTGGCCTCGCGCTACCTGCACGAAACCGGCATGGCGGCGGATGGGCTGGCCGATTTCGCGGTACTGATGCGCCGGCACGCGTGCGGGCATCCCGACGCCCACCTGCGCGATCCCCTGACCATCGAGGATGCCCGCAATGCGCGCCCCATTGCCGCGCCGCTGCGGCTGTCCGATTGCTGCCCGATTTCCGACGGCGCCGTGGCGGTGGTGGTCTCGACGGATGCCGGCCCGGGCACGCCAGTGCGGATTGCCGGGGCCGGCCAAGGGCATCGCCACCAGCATCTGGGCGCCATGGAGAGCGTGATGGAGACCGGCGCCGCGGACGCCATGCATCGCGCGCTGGCCCAGGCCGGCTGTGCCGTGGTCGACGCGGACTACCTGGCGATCTACGACTCGTTCACGATCACGCTGGTGATGCTGCTGGAAGAGCTTGGCATTGCCGCACGCGGACAGGCCATCCACCGGCTGCGGGCCGGGGATTTCGGCGTCGACGGCGCCCTGCCGTTGAATACCCATGGCGGCCTGCTCGGCTTCGGTCACTCGGGCGTGGCGGGCGGCCTGATGCATCTGGCGGAGGCGGCCCGCCAGCTCGCCGGCCGCGCCGGCACGCGGCAATTGCCCCGGCGCCATCGCGCACTGTTTCATGCCGACGGTGGCGTGCTGTCGTCGCACGTCAGCCTGGTATTGGAGGCGACATGAGCCACCCGGACACGGCAAGCCCCGGAAGTCCCCCACATCCGCCCGGCGCCTATCTGGAAGGCCTGGCCGCCGGCGTGGTCCGCTATCAGGTGTGCGAGACGTGCGGCGCCTGGCAACCGCTCGCGCGCCATGCCTGCCGGCTGTGCGGCGGGCAGCGGCTGCTCTGGCGCGATGCCGGCGGCGGCGCCACCGTCTATGCGGTGACCGAGGTCGCGCGCGCGCCCACCGAGGCGTTTCGCGCGCTGGCGCCCTACACGCTGGTGCTGGCGACGCTCGATGAAGGGCCCCGCGTGATGGGGCATGCGGAGCCGGGCGTGGCGATCGGGGATCGCGTCCGGGCCGGCTTCCTGACAATCGGCACGCAGACGCTACTGCGGTTTCAGCGGGCGTAGCGCCGCCGCATCTTGCGGCCACCGCCTACGCCCGGGTCCCTGTTTCGAGTCACCACGATGCCCACCCCACCGTCCACATCCTCCACGCTCCCCGCCCTCCTCGCCCCGCGATCGGTCGCCATCGTCGGCGCCTCGGACAACATCCACAAGATCGGCGGCCGACCGATCTACTACATGCGCCAGCAGGGCTATGCCGGCACGATCTACCCGGTCAACCCGCAGCGCACCACCATCCAGGGGCTGCCCGGCTACCCATCGCTCGACGCCCTGCCCGCCGTGCCCGACCTCGCCATCATCGTCGTCAGCGGGCAGGCCGCCGTGGAGGCCGTCCGCGATGCGGCGCGGCTGGGCGTCGGCGCCGCCATCGTGATCGCCTCCGGCTTTGGCGAAGCCGGCGAGGAAGGCCGGCGCCAGCAGGACGAGATGGTCCGCGTCGCCCGCGCGGCCAACCTGCGGCTGATCGGGCCCAACAGCCAGGGGCTGGCGAACTTCGGCAACGGTGCCGTGGCCAGCTTTTCCACGATGTTCATCGAGATCGCGCCGCTGGACGGGCCCGTCGCCGTGGTGAGCCAGAGCGGCGGTACGGCGGCCATGGTCTATGGCCTGCTGCGCAGCCAGGGGCTGGGGGTGCGGCACGTCCATGCCACCGGCAACCAGGCCGATGTCACCGCCAGCGAACTGGCGCTGGCGGTGGCGCAGGACCCGGACGTCCGGGTGCTGTTGCTCTATCTGGAAACCCTGTTGGACCCCGATGTGCTGGCCCGGGCCGCCGCCGTGGCGCGCGCGCGCGGCGTGCCGGTGGTCGCGGTCAAGGCCGGCAGGTCGAACGCCGGGCAGCGCGCGGCGGCGTCGCACACCGGCGCCATCGCCAACGAAGACCGCGCCGTCGATGCCTTCCTTGCGCGGCATGGCATCTGGCGTGTCGACGACGCCCACGCGCTGGCCCGCTGCGCGCCGCTCTATCTGCGCGGGTGGCAACCCACGGGGCGGCGTCTGGTGGTGGTCAGCAACTCCGGCGCGAGTTGTGTGATGGCGGCCGACGCGGCGGATACGCTCGGCATCGGCATGGCGCCGCTGGCCGATGCCACGCAGGCCGCGCTGGCCGAACGCCTGCCCGGCTTTGCGGCCACCGCCAATCCCGTCGATGTCACCGCGGCGCTGCTGACAAACAGCGCCTTGTTCGGCGACGTCCTGCCGGTGGTTGGCGCGGACCCTGCGGCGGACCTGTTCCTGCTCGACATCCCCGTGGCCGGCATGGGCTACGACGTGCCGCGCTTTGCGCGCGATGCCGCCGAGTTTGCCAACCACGCCGGCAAGCCGATTGCCGTGGCGGCGTGGCAGGAATCGGTTGCCGGCGCCTTCCGGCAGGCCGGGGTGCCGACCTTTTCCAGCGCGGCGGATGCGCTGGCCGCGTTCCACCAGCTCACCGGGCATCAGCAACTGCTGCGCGAAGTCGCCACGGAACCCGCGATGCCACCGGTCGGGGCGATGGGGTCGATGGAGTCGATGGGGGCCACCCGGACCCTGAGCGAAGCCGCAAGCCTCGCGCGTCTGGCGGTGGCCGGCGTGCCGGTGGTCGATCATCAGCTCTGCCGGAGCGCCGACGAGGCGGTTGCCGCATGGCAGCGGATCGGCGCGCCGGTAGCCGTGAAGGCCTGTTCGCCCGAGGTGCCGCACAAGAGCGAGCATGGGCTGGTGGCGCTGCACTGCAATGACCCCGACGCCATCGCGCAAGCCTATGCGCGGCAAACGCAGACGCTGAAAGCCCTGGGAGCGCCGTGCGAGGGCGTGCTGGTGGCGCGGATGATCAAGGGCCTGCAGGAATGCCTGGTCGGCGCGCACTGGGACCCGGTCTTCGGCGCGGTGTTGCTGATTGGCGACGGCGGCAAGTATGTGGAGGTGCTGCACGACACCGCCGTGCTGCTGGCGCCGGCCAGTCCGGCGGCCATCGCGCGTGCGCTGGCCACGTTGCGGATCGCCCCGTTGCTGGCAGGCGTGCGTGGCGAGCCGGCCGTCGACATGCCAGCGCTCTGCAAGCTGGCGGCGCGCGTTGGCGCCCTGATCCACGCGGCCCAGGGGGCGATCCGGTCGATCGACCTCAACCCGGTCATGGTGAGTGCGGACGGTGCCATCGTTGTCGATGCGCTCATGGAAATCGTCGACTGATACGCCCCGAAGACGCAAATCGCGGTCCGGCACAAGCTTCCATTGTTCAACCGCTGGAACAGACTGTCGACGCGCCCGGTCTTTTTCGCTCGCTGACCCCTCGTTACATTGCGAATCGCCGCATGCTTTCCGAGCCCTACCGGAGAACGTCTGCGCGCCATATAACAAGGATCACGAAGATATGAAGACCCGTCTCGCCTGCCTGGCCGCCATGGCCGTGCTCCCCGCTGCCCTGCCCGCCGCTGCCCATGCCCAGGGCAGCATCACCCTCTACGGCGTCGTCGACGCCGGTATCGAATACCTGACCAACTTGCCGACGGCCGGCGGCACCAGCCACGATACCGTGCGCATGTCCGCCGGCAACCTGTCGACGTCCCGCTGGGGCCTGCGCGGCAACGAAGATCTCGGTGGCGGCCTGAAAGCCATCTTCACGCTGGAAAGCGGTTTTGACCTGGACACCGCGAACGTCAACCAGGGGGGCCGGCTGTTTGGCCGCCAGGCGTTCGTGGGCCTGCAGAACCAGTACGGCACGCTGTCGCTGGGCCGCCATCAGACGGTGCTCTACGACTTCTCGCTGACGTATGACCCGATGGCCGTGGCCTCGCGCTATTCGGTGTTGTCGCATGACAAGTGGCTGTCCGGCCGTGCCGACAACTCGCTGAAGCTGACCGGCCAGACTGGTGGCCTGTACTACGGCCTGTTCTACAGCACCGGCTACGACAGCAGCGCCGGTGGCGAAATTCCGGGCGACTACAAGGCGGGCCGCAACTGGTCCGCAGCCGTCGGATACTCGGCCGGCCCGTTGTCCGCCCGCGTGGTCTATGACGAAGTGCGCGGCAGCACGGTCGCCACCGACGACAACCGCGAGCGCCGCGCCACCATCGGCACCGCCTACGATTTCGCCCGTGGCCGCGTATTTGCCGCCTATCGCTGGTACTACGGCGACTTCGCCACCAGCTCGCTGCGCACCAATCTGTACTGGGTGGGTGCCACGTACCAGGTGACGCCGGCCATCACGCTGACCGGTGCCGCCTATTACACCGACGTGCGCAACAGCAGCGGCGACCCGTACAGCTTCGTGCTGACCGGTACGTACGCATTCTCCAAGCGCACGGACCTGTACACGGTCCTGGCCTTCGCCAAGAACAACGAAGGGTCGTCAATGGGACTGGGGGGTTTTGGCCCGTCGCTGAACCGCAGCGCCACCACGCTGACCGCCACGTCCGAGCAAGTGGGCGCCGGCCAGAACCAGTTCGGCGCGATCATTGGCGTACGCCATCGCTTCTAACCACAACGACACCATCCGGCGAAGACTTTCCCTTCGTCTTGCTCGGCCCGCTTCGGCGGGCTTTTTTTCGTCCGCGCGCCGGACGCCAGCCAGCCACGCTTCTCAGAAGACATGGATATCGAACAGACGTTACCGATGAACGGGCGATTTTCATCTCGTTACGTCGTTCGTGAAGCTCTGCGCGGCACTAGTAACCCAGAAGGTTCTTCCTTACATGCACGAGATGATCCAGGGTCGCTTCGCGCGCCTGATCGATGTCCCTGTCCTTCAGTGCTCTGACGATGGCGCGATGCTCAACCTGGTAGGCCGCCCGCCGCTCGGGCGTGACGCTCTTGCGTTTCATCGCACCCCACTCGCCCGTTGCCCTGACGCGATTCATCGATTCGAATACGTCCAGTACGAAATTGTTATGCGCGGCAGCCGCAATTTGCCGATGTAGCGCACCGTCCCAATACTCGAACAATTCCAGACTGGTAGCGGCCTCGGCTTCGTCGCAGCACCTTTCCATCTCGGCGAAGTCCGCCGCCGTGGCGTTGCGAACGATTAGCTCCACCAGGGATGGCTCGAGAACCAGGCGCGCCTCCATCAGGTCCGCAGGGCTGACATTGACGGTTGCAGCACGCTCTACACTGATCGTCTTCTCGATTTCGTCGGCGACATAGGTTCCGCTGCCCACGCTTTGGCGCAAGAGACCTTTCGCCTTCAGCTGCGCAAGCACGCGGCGTACGGTGGAGCGTCCAATCTGGAAAGTCTCACTAAGTTTTCGCTCCGTCGGTAGTTTCTGCCCGGCGATCCACCGACCGCTTCTGAGGTTCTCCAGAATCTGGTTCTTGAGAGCCAGTGCGCCCTGGATACCGTCTTCCTCGATAAGTTGCGTCATCACTGTTTCTGCCCTGTCAACGAACAGCATTCTATCGCGAGAGCCTAAATTGGGCCAAATTGGGTTGCCAGCGTAACGAACGAAACCCCCTTAAAGCCGCGGCTTTGTATTGACTCCATCGAAATCCCTGCGGTAAATTGGGTTGTCGTCAGACCCATATCAACCCAAATAGGCCCAATCGATGAAGCTCGCCCGCATCCAAACCGCCACCGGCCCGCGTGTGGTGGCAATCTCCGCCGACGGCAAGAACTATTGCCAGACATTCAAGAATGGCGCCGCCTACGAAGGCGACATGGAATCGCTGATCAGCGAGTTTGTCGCCGGCGCCAAACTGACCAATCCGCCCGCTGATGCCGATTGGAAAGCGCTCGATGGAACGAAGCTGCTCGCGCCGCTGAGCCCGCGGCGCAATGTTTTTTGTGTCGGCAAGAACTACCACGAGCATGCCAGGGAGTTCCAGCAGTCTGGCTTCGACTCGTCGTCCAAGGACGGGGAACATGCGCCGCCGTATCCAGTGATCTTCACCAAGGCGCCAACTTCCATCATCGCAGACGGCGAGGCCGTCGATGCCCATCGGCAAATCACCTCGCAGCTGGACTACGAGGCCGAACTGGCCATCGTCATCGGCAAGGCCGGCAAGGCGATCTCGAAGGCGAACGCCTGGCAGCATATCTTTGGCTACACCATCGTCAATGATGTGACCGCACGAGATCTGCAGCAGCAGCACCGTCAGTGGTTTCTGGGCAAGTCCATCGACACCTTCTGCCCGATGGGGCCGTGGATTGCCACAGCCGATGCTGTCGATGCCGCCAACCTGACCATTCAGTGCCGCGTGAATGGAGAGTTGCGCCAGGACGCCAACACCGCGGACCTGATCTTCGATATCCCGACACTGATCGAAACGCTGTCCGCGGCAATGGAACTGCGCCCCGGTGATGTGATCGCGACCGGCACGCCTGCCGGTGTCGGCCTGGGCTTCAAGCCGCCAAAGTTCCTGCAACCGGGCGATGTGATGGCAGTGAGTATCGAAGGCATCGGTACGCTGACCAATCGCGTTGTCTGAGCGCGATCCCGGCAACGCAGCACGCGCCGGGTGACAAAAAACATAAGCCGGGTGGACCTGCTCAAAGAGAAGATGAAGAAGACGCAGGCCACCTCGCGCTGAGTGCGGTAGGAGACAAGATGAACAACAAATGGCTCAACATCTCAGGTGTGGCGCTGATCCTGGCCGCACCAGCAGTATCTGCTCAGGACTCATGGCCCACGCGGCCGATCACGATGGTGGTGCCCTTCGCGCCCGGTGGTGTGGCGGACGCGGTGGCACGGCCGGTTGCCGAAGCACTTTCGCGCGAACTTCACCAGCCGGTAGTAGTGGACAACAGGGCGGGCGCTGGTGGCGGCATCGGCATGGGTTACGTCGCCAAGTCGTCTCCCGATGGCTACACGGTCCTGATGGCGCTTTCGTCGATTTCCATCATTCCGGAAGCCGACAAGATCATCGGGCGCAAGCCCTTGTTTCAGCTTGACCAGCTCAAGCCCATCGCGCGCTTCACGGCCGATCCTACCGTCCTGGTGGTGCGCGCCGACAGTCCGTGGCAGACCGCAAAGGACTTCATCGCCGATGTGAAATCGCATCCCGGTCGCTATAGCTACGGCTCATCGGGCAACTACGGCACCATGCATGTGCCGATGGCCATGCTGTCCAACCAGGCCGGGCTGAGCATGCTCCACGTGCCATACACGGGGGCCGGCCCGGCGGTGGTGGCCCTGATGGGCGGTCAGGTGGACGCCGTCTCGACAGGACCCTCGTCCGTCCTCCAGTTCATCAAGGGCGGCAAGCTGCGCGCACTGGCCCACTGGGGCGACAATCGGCTCGTCGCGCTTCCCGATGTACCCAGCCTGACGGAGCTGGGCTACAACGTCGAATTCGCGCAATGGTCGGGCCTGTTCGTGCCCGCAGGCACCCCGGACCCGATCGTCAAACGCTTGCGCGATGCCGCGCGTATCGCTGCGGCCGACCCCAAGGTCAACTCGGTCATCCAGAACGCCGGGTCGCCGGTCCTCTACATGGATTCGCCCCAGTTCCAGGCGTACTGGGACAAGGATGCCGGCAAGATCGCCACCGCCGTGCGCAAGATCGGAAAGGTGGAATAGGCGATTGGCTGGGCACTGATACAGGCCACACGACAAGAACAAAAGGAGACAACCCATGTGGAAAGCAGGACCAGTGCGCGGCCTGGCCGCGCTTGCGCTCGCCGCGTTTTCGCTCGGGCTGAGCGCGGCGGCCAGGGCCGAAGATGCGTCGGCGTATCCATCGCGCCCGGTAACCATCGTCGTGCCTTTTGGGCCGGGCGGATCTGCCGATGTGTACGCCCGCGTGCTGGCCGATAAGCTGAGCCGCGAAAGCGGCAAGCCATTCATCGTCGAAAACCGCCCCGGTGCCGGAGCGGTCATCGGAACCCTGTTCGTAGCCAAGGCACCGGCCGACGGCTACACGCTGCTGATGATGTCGAACACGCAGACCGTGAACGAATCGCTACTGCACCAGAAGCCCTATGCGCTGATGCGCGATTTTGTGGCGGTGGCACCGGTGAACGAAGCGCCCCTGGTATTGGTGGTGCGTGAGGGTCTCGCGCCGAAAACGCTGCCTGATCTGATCAAGTATGCCAAGGCCGCGCCGGGCAAGCTCAACTACGCCTCCTCCGGCACTGGCACGCCCTACCACATGGCCGGTGAGCTCTTCAAGAACATGGCGGGCATCGACATCGTGCACATCCCGTACAAGAGCAGCGGCGGTGCGCGCACCGACGTGCTTGGCGGCCAGGTCGACATGATGCTCGATGCGGTCAGTACCATGACGGACCTGATCGCCACCGGCAAGGTGCGCGCGCTGGCCACCACCGGCAAGACGCGTTCGAGCGTGCTGCCCGACGTGCCGACCATGGCCGAACTGGGGCTGCCCGACTACACCGCCACGCTGTGGCTTGGCATCCTCGCGCCCAAAGGCACGCCGCAGCCGATCGTCGATCAGCTCAACCAGCGGATCACAAAGGCCGTGCAAGACCCGGCCGTGCGCGCGCAGTGGGCCAGGAGCAGCATCGAAGGCATGACGATGTCGCCCGCGGCCTTTACGCAATACCTGAATCAGGACATCGCGAAGTGGCGCAAGATCGTTGAGTCGGCGCGTATCACGGTGGACTGATGACGTGCGGAGGCCTCGCCCGGCGCGGGCGAGGCCTCCTGATTATTCTTTTGATATCGATGGAACAACAATGAACCTGACCATCTTCAGCGGCGGCGCGGCCCAGGCCGTGGTGACCGGGCTGCAACAGAACTTTGAGCATGCCAACGGCTGCACCCTCGCCCCGACCTTCGGCGCCGTCGGCACAATGCGCGACAAGCTGCTGGCCGGCGAGCCCTGCGACCTGTTAGTGCTGTCGGCGGCGCTGATCGAACAGCTTGCCGCGCAAGGCCACGTCGTACCTGGCAGCGCACGCGCGCTAGGGCCCGTGGCCACCGGCGTCGCGGTGCGCGAGGGCATGCCCGCCGCGGCGGTTGGCACCAGCGAGGCGCTGAAGGCCACACTCGCGGCGGCGCGCGGCCTCTACGTGCCGGACATGACCAAGTCGAGCGCGGGCATCCACATCGGGGGCATGCTGAAGGCACTGGGGCTGGCCGAAGCGCTGGCCGGGCGCATCCACGAGTTTCCGAACGGAGCCACTGCCATGCGCGAGCTCGCGCGCAGCGAGGGCGAAGGCATGCTGGGCTGCACGCAGGTGACCGAAATCCTTTACACGCCGGGCGTGCGTCTGGTGGGCGAACTACCCGCGGCGCACGCGTTGAGCACGGTGTACACCGCGGCCGTTTGCAACCAGGCACGGTCACCCGCGCTGGCGGCGAAGTTTGTCGAGGTGCTGGCCGGTGAAGGCTCGGTCGCGCTGCGCAAGCGTAGTGGTTTTGGTTTTTGAACCTCGGCCCTGTCGCTAGCAATCACTAGCACCACGCGCGCCTTGAAATATCCGATTCACTGTATATATTTACAGTAACTGTATAAATGAACAGTATCGGAGTGGGCGTCATGGAGCATCTGATTCGCGTGCAGAATGAATATGACCGCCAGGTCCTGGGATGGCTGAGGGGACGCATTGCCGATGCGGCGCTGCTCTCGGCCGCCCGCCGGGCCGCCAGCGACGGGAAAAAGCCTTATCTTTCAACGATTTGCCGCATGCTGAACATTCGCCCGCCGTCGCGCCGCGCGTTTGCGGACGAGGCGCGGCATTTGCATCGCGCCGTCGGCGAGCAATACCTGGAGAAGATCCGCCAGATCCTCGGCCAGCCTGCCGCCGGACGTGAAAAAGCCGGGCACGAGGCCCGGCCGCAAGGTTCACTGTTCTAGGACGAGACGGACAGCTATGCGGGCAAGTCGGTGACCCGCATCGCCGGCGTGATCTGGAGCGGATCGGTCATGAGCTCCAGCACGGCTGGCTGGCCGGCGTTGCGGGCGCGCTCGAATGCGGCCGCGAAATCTTCCGTCTTTTCCACGCGCTCCGCCCAGGCGCCACATGCGCGAGCCATCGCCACGAAGTCCGGATTGGCGATCGTCGTCCCGCTCTGCCGGCCCGGATAGCGCCGCTCCTGGTGCATCCGGATCGTGCCGTACATGCGATTGTTGACCACGATGACCACCAGGTTCGCGCCATGCGCGGCGGCCGTGGCGATTTCCTGCGGATACATCAGGAAGCAGCCGTCGCCGGCCAGGCAGACCACGGTCGTCTCCGGCGACCGGAGCTTGGCGGCGATGGCCGCCGGCAGTCCGTAGCCCATCGCCCCGCACGTCGGCGCCAGCTCGGTCCGCGCCCGCTTGTAGGCATAGAAGCGGTGCAGCCAGACCGTGTAGTTGCCGGCGCCGTTAGTCAGGATCGCGTCTTCCGGCAAGACCGCGTTCAGGTGCGCCATGGCGGCGGTCATGTCCACACCGGCCAGCTCCGGATGGGACTTGGGCGGGAAGACGAAGGCTTCGTGCTCTGCGCGGGCTCCTGCGGTCCAGTCATGCCAGGCCGGGGCCGATGGCGGCTGCAGGGCGGCCAGCATCGCGGCACCGGCCTCGATGCCCGCATGGATCGGCAGGGCTGCCTGATACACGCGACCCAGTTCGGCGCTGTCCGCATGGATGTGGACGAGTTTCTGCTTCGGCTGCGGGGCTTCCAGCAGCGTATAGCCGTCCGTGGCGATATCGCCGAGCCGGGTGCCGAAGGCCACGATCAGGTCCGCCGTCTTCACGCGCTCGGCCAGCCTGGGGCTCACGCCCAGGCTCAGGTGGCCGATGTAGTGCGGATCGCGGTTGTCGATCACGTCCTGGCGGCGAAACGCGCAGGCCACGGGCAGATCCCACGCTTTCACGAAGGCCGCAAAATCCTTCACCGCCGACGCGGTCCAGTTGGCGCCGCCGGCAATCACCAGCGGCTGCCGGGCCTCGGCCAGCGCCGCCGCCAGCGCCCTGGCATCCTCGGCGCGCGGCGCGGCGGCCACGGCCCGGTACGGCGCCGCATCGGCGCATGCCACCAGATCGTCCAGCACATCTTCCGGCAGGGCCAGCACCACCGGGCCCGGGCGCCCTGACGTGGCCACCTGGAACGCGCGCGCCACCATCTCCGGAATCCGCGCCGGATCGTCGATCTCGGCGGCCCATTTGGCCATCGATCCGAACACGGCGGCGTAGTCCACTTCCTGGAACGCCTCCCGGCCCTTGTGCTGGCGCGCGATCTGGCCGACGAACAGGATCATCGGCGTGGAGTCCTGCGCGGCGATATGGACGCCGATGCTGGCGTGCGTCGCGCCCGGCCCCCGCGTGACAAAGCACACGCCGGGGCGGCCGGTCAGCTTGCCGTCGGCCTCGGCCATGTTGGCGGCGGCGCCTTCGTGCTTGCAGACGACGAGGTCGATGGCCGGCTGGTCATGCAAGGCGTCCAGCACGTCCAGGAAACTCTCGCCCGGCACGCAGAAGATCCGCTCGGTGCCATGCAGGCGCAGTTGGTCCACGAGGACTCGGCCGCCAGTGCGGGCCTTGGGGGATGGGGTATGTGCGGTCATGGCAGTGAGTATGGTCGGAGCAAAAGCGGGATGACAGGGATTTTTCCGTTTGACGGCCTTATGCGCGGGGTCTATCGTGCATTTCTGCTATGCATTTTATGCAAGTCAGCCCGCCACGCGCCCGTGTAGATTTGCTGGCGAGGCGCCCCAGAAGACGCCCGTGATTGATATCCACAACGATCGCGCAACCGGAGACCACGCAATGCCCTTCCCTCATCGACTGATGCGGCCGCTGCTGACGATGCTTTGCCTTGGATGCATGGCAGCCCCGCAGGTCCGCGCCCAGTCCGCCCAGACCGCCGATGGCTGGCCGAGCAAGCCCATCACCTACGTGGTCCCGTTTGCCGCCGGCGGCACGACCGACCTGCTGGGCCGGCTGATCGGCCAGAAGCTGGCGACGGCCCTCGGCCAGTCCGTGGTGGTGGAAAATCGCGCCGGCGCCGGCGGCAATATCGGCTCCGACTACGTGGCCAAGGCCGCGCCGGATGGCTACACGCTGCTGGGCGGCACCATCAGCTCCCACGCCATCAACGTGAGCCTCTACCCCAAGATGCCGTACGACCCGGTCAAGAACTTCCAGCCTGTCGCGCTGATCGGCACGCTGCCCAATGTGCTGGTGGTCAACGCCAACAGCCCGTGGAAGTCCGTCCAGGACGTGATCGCCGCCGCGAAGGCCAAACCGGGCTCGATCAACTTTGGCTCGTCGGGCAATGGCACCTCCCAGCATCTGGCCGCGGAATTGTTCGCCAACATGGCCAGCCTGCGCATGACCCACGTCCCGTACAAGGGCAGCAGCCAGGCCGTGCAGGCGCTGCTGGGCAGCCAGGTGGACCTGGTGTTCGAAAACAGCGTGGCCGCCATGCCGATGATCCAGTCCGGCAAGTTCCGCGCGCTGGCCACCACCGGCAGCAAGCGCGCGGCGGAACTGCCCGACGTGCCGACCATGGCCGAGTCCGGACTGGCCGGCTACGAGATCGTGTCGTGGCAAGCCATCTTCGCGCCGGCCGGCACGCCGATGCCGATCGTGAACAAGCTTTCCGCCGAGATCGGCAAGATCATCCGCCAGCCGGACATGAAGGCCAGGCTGGCATCGATGGGCGTGGAGCCCTCGGGTGCGGGCCCTGCGGAACTGGGCAGCTTCCAGAAGAGCGAGGTCGCCAAGTGGGCCAATCTCATCAAGGTGGCCAACATTCACCTGGAGTAAGCATGGCTGAACACCGTATTCCGACCGCCGCGCTGCATCGGTGGGTTGCCGATCTCTGGCTGGCCGCCGGCTCCGATGCCCGCGAGGCCACGCTGACCGCCGATCACCTGGTCGGCGCCAACCTGTCCGGCCACGACTCGCACGGCGTGGGGATGATCCCGAAGTACGTCATGTCCTGGCAGGGCGAGCAGTTGCAGCTGAACCAGCATGTCAGCGTGGTCCATGAATCGGGCGGCATCCTGAGCCTGGATGGCAACCGAGGCATGGGCCAGGCCGTGACCGAGGAAGCGATGCGCATGGGTATCGAGCGCGCGCAGGCGCACGGTGTCTGCGTGCTGGGCCTGCGCCGCTCGCACCATCTCGGGCGCGTCGGCCACTGGGCGGAACAGGCCACGGCGGCCGGCATGATCTCGATCCACTTCGTCAACGTGCTGTCCAAGCCGATCGTCGCGCCGCACGGTGGCTACGATGCGCGCTTTGGCACCAACCCGTTCACGATCGGCGTGCCCGTGGCCGGTGCGCCGCCGCTGGTGCTGGACTTTGCGACCAGCGCCATCGCACTGGGCAAGGTCCGCGTAGCCAACAACAAGGGCGTACCGGTGCCGGCCGGCAGCCTGATGGATCCGTCGGGGCATCCCACCGACGACCCGTCCGTCATGTTCCCGCCGCCCGGCTCGCCGCAAGGCGCGCTGCGCACGTTCGGCGAGCACAAGGGCTATGTGCTGGCCGTGATGTGCGAGCTGCTGGGCGCGGCCGTCACGGGCGGCCACACGATCCGCCCCGAGACGCTCACCCACGAGCACGCGGTCTGGAACAACATGCTGGCGATCATCTTCGACCCGGCAAGGCTGGGCAGCACCACCACCTTCGGCCACGAGGTGGAGGCGTTCGTCGAATGGCTGCGCGCATCGCGCCTGCAGCCCGGCAACGACGCCATCCGCCTGCCCGGCGATCCTGAACGCGCCTGGCGCCGCGCGCGGGCCGAAATCATTCCGGTGGACAGCAGCACGCTGTCCCAACTGGACGATGCCGCCGCCCGCGTGCTGCAGGCGCGCGGACAATCGCCGGGGCCGCTCTCGGCGCTGGCTGCGGACTGAATAAAGGGGAATGCACACCATGACCACCACCGCTCACCTGCCACAAATCTCGCCGCTGCCCAATCGTTTCCGGGCCGATATCCTCGCGCGCAAGCGCCTGATCGGCTGCTGGAGCTCGCTGGGCCAGCCCGTGACCGCGGAAATCCTCGGCCTGGCCGGTTTCGACTGGCTGCTGCTGGACGGCGAACACTCGCCCAATGACATCCTGAGCTTCGTGCCGCAGCTGATGGCGCTGAAGGACAGCACCAGCGCGCCCGTGGTGCGCCCGCCGTGGAACGATCCGGTAATCCTCAAGCGCCTGCTGGATATCGGCTTCTACAACTTCCTCGTGCCGTTCGTGGAGTCGGCGGAGGAAGCACGTCGCGCCGTCCGCGCCACGCGCTATCCGCCGGACGGCATTCGCGGCGTCTCCGGGGCGCAACGCCAGAACCACTACGGCACCCTGCCGGACTTCTTCAAGACCATCAACGACAACATCTGCGTGCTGGTGCAGATCGAAAGCCGCAAAGGCGTGGACGCCGCCGACGCGATCTGCGCCGAGCCGGGCGTCGACGGCATCTTCATCGGTCCGAACGACCTGGCCGCGGCCTACGGGCACCTGGGCAACCCGAACCATCCGGATGTGCAGGCGGCCGTGGCCCGCATCTACGACGCGGCCAACCGTGCCGGCAAGGCCATTGGCACGCTGACGCCGGTCGAAGCCGACGCGCGGCGCTACCTCGACATGGGCGCGCATTTCGTGGCCGTCGGGCTCGACCACGGGCTCCTGCGCGATGCCTCGCGTGCGCTGCGCGAGCGCTTTGCCTCGTGACCCGCCGCCGTCGCATCATCCGCATTTCCAGCATCACCCGCATCACCCGCATCACAACTGGACACTGACATGAGCAAGATCGGATTTATCGGACTCGGCGTGATGGGCACGCCGATGGCACAGCATCTGCAGGCCGGCGGCCACACGGTCTGCGCGCACACGCGCAGCGGCGTACCGCAGGCGCTCCAGGACGCCGGCATGCAGGCCTGCGCCAACGCCACCGAGGTCGCCAGACAGGCGGACGTCATCTTCCTGATGCTGCCGGACACCCCCGACGTGGATCGCGTGCTGTTCGGTGAGAACGGCGTTGCGGCAGGGCTGACGGCAGGCAAGATCGTGGTCGACATGAGCTCGATCTCGCCGATCGAGACCCGCGCGTTCGCCGCGCGCATCGAACAGCTCGGCTGCGACTATGTGGATGCGCCCGTATCCGGCGGCGAGGTCGGGGCCAAGGCCGGCACGCTGTCGATCATGGCCGGCGGCAAGGCGGATGTATTCGACCGCGTGCTGCCGCTACTGCAACTGATGGGCAAGAACATCACGCTGGTCGGCAACGTTGGCGACGGGCAGGTGGCGAAGGTGGCCAACCAGGTCATCGTCGCCCTGACGATCGAGGCCGTCAGCGAAGCACTGGTGCTGGCCGCCAAGGCTGGTGCCGACCCGGCGCGCGTGCGTCAGGCGCTGATGGGCGGCTTTGCCAGCTCGCGCATCCTGGAGGTGCACGGCGAACGCATGATCAAGCGGACCTTCGATCCGGGCTTCCGCATCGAGCTGCACCAGAAAGACCTGAACCTGGCGCTGTCCACCGCGAAGGCGCTGGGGCTGGGGCTGCCCAATACCGCATCGTGCCAGCAGTTGTTCAACGTCTGCGTAGCCCAGGGCGGCGCGGGCTGGGACCATTCGGGGCTGGTCAAGGCGATCGAGCACCTGTCGTCGTTCGCAATCGGTGACAAGCCGAAGGACGCTGCCGGGGACGCGGGCAAGAAGGCGGGCAAAGCGGGCTGATGACAACCCTGAACTCCGACGACCTGGCGTGCTTTGTTTGCGTGGCCAACACACAGAGCATTTCGCGCGCGGCGCTGGAGCTTGGTGCCGACCAGTCCACCGTCAGCCGCCAGATCGCGCGGCTGGAGGCAGCGCTCGATACGCGACTGTTCCATCGCAGCGGGCGCGGCGTGGTGCTGACGGAAGCCGGCACCACGCTGCTCGGTTATGCGCGACAGGTGGCCGCCACGCTGACGGAAGCGCGCGCGGCCGTTCGAGCCTCCACCGCGCAAGGCCCCACGCAACTAGTAATCGCCGCGCAGCCGACCATCGCCAATACGGCATTCGCCGCCATCGGCACCGCGCTCAAGCAGCGATTCCCGGCCACCAAGCTGCGTTTTGTCGAAGGTCTGGCGAGCCCCGTCCTGGCGTGGCTGGCGGCGGGCGAGATCGATGTCGCCCTGCTCTACCTGCCCGAGCAACAAGGCGGGCTGAAGGTGGACATCCTGCTGGAAGAGGACCTGACGCTGGTCGCGCCGACCTCATGGAGTCATCTCGGGCCGACCTTCCCCGCCCGCCGGCTGGCCGAAGTGCCGCTGATCCTGCCGAGCACCGGGCACGGCTTGCGCATGCTGGCCGAATCGCTCGCCACGCGCGTCGGCACCACGCTGAACATGGCGCTGGAGTGCGACGCGTCGAATACGGTGGCGATGCGGCTGGTGGAAGACGGATGCGGCGCGACGCTGTTGCCGTTCGCGGCCGTGGCGGACCGCGTCGCGCAAGGTCGCCTGCATTCGGCGCGACTGATCGATCCGGTGGTGACGCGCCAGGTGGCGCTGGCCACCGCGCGCAACCGCCCGGCCGTGCCGGAGCTGTGGGACATCATGCAGACCGTCAGGCAGTCCGTGCGCAATATCGTGATGTCCGGTGCGTGGCCGGGGGCGCGTCTGGTGTAAGAGGTACTATCAAAATGATTCTGGCGTCGTTGCGCGGCCTTGCCGTACCGCTTGTACTGTCTGCGGCCGCGCCCTTGCAGGGCGCGCATGCGCTGGCAGGCGCATGCTGCTACGCAGCCGGATCGCATGCGATCCGAAACCCCTGCTTCGCCCTAGCCAGAACCGCTAGCGCTTCATTTTGATAGCGCCTCCAAGCCACCGACCGCAATCGACTGTGTGCGCTGGCCCGGCGCCCGACTGTGTGCGCTGGCCTGGCGCCCCTGCGCCCGGCCAGCGCACGCGGTACGGGCCTCATCACTGCTTCATCGTGCCCTGCTGCATTTCCTGCCTGGCCGTCTCATTGGCCGCCTTGTTCGCGTCCTTGCGTTCCTGCTTGGCGGCGCCGACGTCCTGCTTGTATTCCGCCTTGGCGGCTGACTTCTCGGCGTTGTACTGATCCTTGGCGACCTTGCGCGCTTCGCGGCGTTCCACCAGCGGATCCTTCGGCGGTTGAATCTGGGTCATGCCCGGCGGCACCGCATTGGCATCGGCCGGTGCCGTGGTGGTCTGGGCAAAGGCGGTGGCAGACATCAGGCCGGCTGCCAGAGCGCCGATCAGCGAGGTAGTACGGATGATTCGGTTCGAAGACATATGAGACCTCTCATGATGTTGTTGGCGGACAGCGTCTTCCGCCGGTGTCGTGCGCGCGATGCACGCGCTTGTGCATCGACGCATCGGCCACACGGAGAAGACACCACACATGCCGTGCGCAGCAGCGTTGCCGCTCCTGCACCGCGCACCGAAGTCTAGAAGTCGCGCCGTGCACCGCGTGCCGCATCCACACATCTCCTTACAAAAACTCATCCGCGCTGACAGACGGCGCCTGACAACGCCACAGTTTTCGAGGAAAAAAAGCGCTTGTGGCAGCCACGCGCGTGCCACACACTGCCGGCAGGATCTCGTGGAGACATCGCCATGCATCTCGAAGGCTCTTGCCAATGCGGCGCCGTGCATTTCAGCCTGGAGTCCGATTCGCCTTACCCGTTCATGCACTGCCATTGCAGCATCTGTCGCAAGACCGGCGGTGGCGGCGGCTATGCGATCAACCTCGGTGGCGATGCCGCCACCCTGCGCGTGCGCGGCAAGAAATACGTCGGCTTCTTCCATGCGGTGATGCGTGAACCCGGCAAGCGCCCGACACGATCAAAGGCGTTCCGGCATTTCTGCACGCAATGCGGCAGCCCGCTCTGGCTGTGGGACCCACGCTGGCCGGAACTCGTCCATCCCAATGCCAGCGCCATCGACACTGCACTGCCTAAGCCACCGGAGGTGGTCGAAGCCGCGCTGGACTTCGCGGCGCCATGGGTCGATGTGCCGCGCGGACGCGCACACCAGCACGCCCGCACATGGCCACATGAATCGCTACGCGAATGGCATGAGCGTCATGGGTTGCTCTCCTAGAGGGCAAGAAGTACCCAGGAGATTGTTTCAAAACGAAGCGATAGCGGTTCTGGCTAGACGCGCGGCCGCAGACAGTACAAGTGGTACGGCAAGGCCGCGCAACGACGCCAGAATCGTTTTGAAACGATCTCCAAACAAAAACCGGCAGCGCGAGCCCCTCGCGCTGCCGGGAACCGTCCACCACGACGGTTGAAACAACGATCAGAAGCGGTGCTGCAAGCCCGCCGTCACGCCGACCTGATTGTTGGCGTAGCCAACGAAATCACGCGAGACACTCACGTTCTGACCATTGCGCGCCTTGGCATACCCGGCTGACAGGTAGGCCATGGTGCGTTTGGAAAGGTTGTACTGGGCGCGCAGCGAAAACAGGATCGGGTCTGCGTCGGTATCGCCCTTGATGTTCTGCTTGTACACCGCGCCGTAGAGCGTGAAGGCGGGCGTGAAGTCGTACGCGGCACCCAGCCAGTACATGTCGCTCAGCTGCGAAGCCGCGGCCGTGGTGAACGTGCGCTTGTAGTTGCGGTAGCCGGCGTACACCGCCAGCGAGCCGAAGTCGTAGCTCGCCCCGGCGTGGATGCCCTGGATGTAGTCGACGCTGTCGGCCGGCGTGGTGCTGGTGCCCGCGCCGTTCTGGCGATCCCAGGTCACGGCCGCCGCGAAGCCGCCCGCGTTGTAGCCGACGCCCAGGTCGTACTTGGACGAACTCTTGAAGCTGCCCGCCACCTCGCCCAGCGCCACGGTGGCGCCCAGCTTGACGCCGCCGAACGTGCCGTCGTAGCGGACCATGTTGGTGGCGCGCGTGAACATGCCATCCTTGCGGCCGCCCGTGGCGTTGGACGACGTGGCCCACGAGTAGTTTGGCGCGTAGCCCATCGGGTCGAAGGGCAGCATGAAATCGTAAGTCGTGGTGAAGTCGCGGCCCATCAGTACCCGGCCGTACTTGCCGGACAGGCCCACCGTCGCGCGGCGGTCGAACAGCGTGTTGTCGGTGTCAAGCTTGCCGGTATCCACCGCGATGCCGGATTCGAGCACGAACACGGCCTTCAGCCCACCGCCCAGGTCTTCCGTGCCGCGCAGGCCCCAGCGGGACGTATTCTTGCCGCCCGAGGTCATCTTGACCGTGGAGGTGCCGCCCGGGCCCGCATGATTCACGTACTCGATGCCGGAGTCGACGAGGCCGTACAGCGTCACGCTGGACTGCGCCGCCGCGCCACCCGATACCGCGCAACCCAACGCGGCCAGGGTCAATGCCTTCCCTTTCATACCAGTCTCCCAGTGTCGTTCTAGTTGTGGAACGGCACGGATGGTATGGGAGCCTCACTTTCAGATCGCTTTCGAAATTCCTGTCATTTCAGGCTGTTGCGCGGCCTCCGATTGGGGGTTTCCCTAGCTAGGCACGGACTGTCGCTTGCGGGTATCACTCCACGCGGCCATCTGTCGGCCGCATCATCCCTCCCTGCCGCCGTGCCGTATCCCTGCCATGCGTATCCTGCTTGCCGAAGACAACCTCAAACTGGCCGCCTCCCTTGTGGAGTCGCTGAGCCAGACCGGCTTCACGGTCGATTGCATGCATGACGGGGCCAGTGCGGACCACCTGCTGACCACGCAGGACTACGCGCTGGCGATCCTCGATATCGGCCTGCCGCGCCTCGACGGGCTGGAGGTGCTGCGTCGGCTGCGCCAGCGGCGCAACGCGGTGCCCGTGCTGGTGCTGACGGCCCATGGATCGGTGGAAGACCGCGTACGCGGGCTCGATCTGGGCGCCGACGACTACCTGGCCAAGCCATTCGCCCTGAGCGAGCTGGAGGCGCGCGCACGCGCCCTGATCCGCCGCAGCCATGGGCACGACCGGACCGAACTCCACTGCGGCCCGCTCCACTACGACAGCGTCAGCCGCGCCTTCACGCTGCATGGCGAACTGCTGGCGCTGACGGGGCGCGAACGCGCGGTGCTGGAAATCCTGCTGCTGCGCGATGGCCGCGCCGTCAACAAGGCGGCGCTGTCCGAGAAAATCTTCGGGATCGACGAATCGGTCAACGCGGATGCCATCGAGATCTACGTCTATCGCCTGCGCAAGAAGCTGGAAGGCAGCGGCGTGGGCATTGTCACGCTGCGCGGGCTGGGCTACCTGCTGGAAGCGCGCGAATCCTCCGCGGAGGCCGCGCGCCCATGAGGGCCGCCAGCCTGCGCCTGCAACTTACGCTCTGGTTGTTGCTGCCGCTGCTGGGCCTGCTGGCGCTGGATGCGTGGCTGACGGACCGGCGCGCCATGGCGGCGGCGCATCATGCATTCGACCGCACGCTGGCCGCATCGCTCAAGTCGATGCGCGAAGGCATCAGCCTGCGCGATGGCCGCGTGGAAGTGGAAGTCCCCTATCTGGCGCTGGAGGTCTTCGATGCCGAAGCCGGATCGCGGATCTACTACCAGATCCGCGACGACCATGGCGTCACGATCACCGGCTACGAGGGCCTGCCGATGCCGCCCGAGCCGGTGCGCTCGCTCTATCGCACCCAGTTCTATGACGCCGAATATCGTGGCGAGCCGCTGCGCATGGCCGCGATGCCACTACCGCTGCACGATGTGCGATCCGCGCGCACGCAACTGGTCTGGGTGCTTGTGGCGGAGACCACCGAGCCGCGCGAGCAGCTAGCGCAGGACATCCTGGTCGGTTCGCTGCTGCAGGAGCTGATGCTGGTCAGCCTGGCGCTCGTCATCGTCTGGTTCGGCGTGCAGCGCGGTCTGCGGCCATTACGGCGCCTCTCCGATGCGATGACCGCGCGCGGCCCCGACGACCTCGAGCCGCTCGCGGACGCCGCCCTGCCCGTCGAAACCAAGCCGCTGGTGCTGGCCGTCAACCAGTACGTGGCCCGCCTGCACGGCATGGTGCAGGGACGCAAGCGCTTCTTTGCGGACGCGGCGCACCAGCTCAAGACGCCGCTGGCCATCATCCAGGCTGAATCCGAGCTGGCCCTGCGCGAGCAGGACCTGCCGGGCGTACGCACGCATGTCGAGCGGTTGCATGGCTCCGTCCGTCAGGCCGCCAAGGAAGTGGAACAACTGCTGTCGCTGTCGCGGCTGGAGCCGGACAGTGGCTACGCGCCTACGTTGCGGCGGCTGCGGCTCGATACGATCGCGCAGACCGTGGCACTGGAATGGGCACCGCTCGCGCGGCGCGATGGGGTGGACCTGGGCTTTGAAGGCAACACGGCGGTGGAGATCGACGGTCAGCCGGACCTGCTGCAAGAGATGCTGGGCAACCTGATCGACAATGCGATCCGCTATGCGGGGGCCGGGGCCATCGTCACGGTGCGGATCGATGGCCCGTGTCTGTTCGTCGAGGATAACGGCCCGGGCATCGCCACGTTCGAGCGGGACTCGGTGTTCCATCGCTTCTATCGCGGCGAGGCCAGCGCGGCACGCGCGGGCAGCGGGCTGGGGCTGTCGATCGTTCGCGAGATCGCGCGCCTGCATGGCGCCACGGTCGCGTTGGCGGAAACGCAAGGCGGCGGGCTGACCGTCGCGGTGCGGTTCCCGCCAGCATCCTGACGACGACGGACGAGGCCCGATCCGCCCAATCCGCCCGGTCAGGCGTGGCCGGTGACCTTGGTGATCCGGCGCTCGAACCACTCGTCGAGCATCGCCTTTTCATACCGCAGCCGGTCCGCGTAGCCATACAGGTTGACGCCCCACGTGAAGTTCATGTTGGCCAGACGCTCCTGGCCGCTGGCGATGACTTCCTCGCCATGCTTGAGCACGTAGCGCAATAACATGCGCGGCCACGTCGCGTCGCGAATCACCCTCACCTGCGATGAGTAGCGCCAGTCGACATAGCCGGCCAGATCGATGTCGAGTATCTCGATGCTGAGCGCATAGCCTTCGGGCAGGTTCCGGGCGGCAAGCCTGGCCAGGTGCTGGCTGATGTCGTCGAGCACTTGCCGGTCGCTACCGTACGACTGCGACCATGCCGCATCGGTAAAGGTCTCGGGGTGGACAAACGTTACGGACAGCGTGCCGGACGGATGGTCGGCCACGGGGGGAGACGGTGCGGCGCCGACGATGGCCGGCAGCCCCAGCGCCACGATCGCGGCCAGCGTGGGAATGGTGTACCTGGACATGGCATCAATGCCTCGCTGCAGGTCTGCACGGCTGGGAATACCGGCAGATGACAACATCCGCCGCCCGGCGTCCAGCCGGCGAAGCCGGGCTGTCTACAGCATAGTCCACCCGCCTGCCCGGGGCGCGGGACGCAGGCCCCGACCGGTGCGCGCTCCGGGAATCTATGTGCGTGACAGGTTGGCGCGTACGCGTTGCAACAGGCCGATGAACTGGTCGGCTTCGGCCGGGGTCAGGCCGTCGAGCGCCTGCTCGGCCACCAGGTCTCCGACCCTGCGTGCCGCGTCCAGCGCCTGGCCCGCCTTGTCGGTCATGCGTACCATGCGCTCGCGACGATCCTCGGGATTGGGCCGGCGTGCGATCCACCCGCCCTCTTCCATGCGGTCCAGCAGCCGCCCGGCCGAGATCGGCGCGACTTCCATCAGGTCCGCCAGCGATGCCTGGTTCACTTCGCCGTAGTGCGACAGGTAGGCCAGCGCCCGGTATTGGGCCCGCGTCAGGTCAAGCGAGCTGCGGGCGAGTTCGTCGAACCGCTTGCCGGACAGCCGGCCGACGTCCGCCACCAGGAAGCCGAAGCGCTTTTCGAGATTCATTTCCATCGCGCGGTGAGAGGGAGTTCGTCGCCCGGAACGTACTGTCGCGGCGCGACAGCGGGGCCGCCCATTGTGGCGCGACCTGATCTAAGCTGGTAGCCTGATGCGACCCCTTCAGGCGGAGAAGCAATGCCCACCTATGACTATCGGTGTGACGACTGTGGCGACTTCGCGCTGATGCGGCCGATTGCCCGGCGCGATGAGCCGGCGGCCTGCCCTCGGTGCGGGGCGATGGCGGCACGCGCGCTGGTGGCCGCGCCGGCGCTGGCGGGCAGTGACAGCAGCGGATCGGCATCGAACGAATCATCGAGCCACGGCGCGGGATGTGCGTGCTGCGGGCCGGTCAAGCTGGCCGGCCGCTCGGATGGGCCGGGAATGCGCAGGGGCGGCGCGCGCTGATCGACACCAGACCGCGACGAGCAGAGCGCGACGAGCAGAGCGCCCGTGGATTCGACCTAGAGGCCCCCGGTTCCCGCGCGGAACGCGTCGCCAATCTGCGTGACCAGCCGCATCAGGTGCGGCTCGAGTTCGCGAGCGGCCTCCGCCACGGAGGCACGGGTCGACAGGCTGACGTTAAGCACATGCACCGGATGATGTCCCAGCCGCAGCGGCGCGGACATCGCCACCACTTCGGGTTGCCAGCTGGCCGCGCACCAGCCGCGCCGCTGGACCTGCGCCACGGCATCGAGAATGTCCGCCTCCAGTTCGGCCCAGCCGGCGGGAAACCGCCGCGCGAACACGGCCATCAGGCCCTGCCGCTCGTCGGCGGGCGCCACGGCCAGCCAGGCGCGTCCGAGCGAAGTCAGCGCCATCGGCACGCGCTGCCCGGTCACGACGGTGCGCAGTGACACCTTGCGGCTGTAGCGGATCGATTCGAGATAGACCATCTCGTCGCGGTCGGCCATCGCCAGCCCGACGTTGAGATGTTCGGCCTGGGCCAGTTCGCGCATCAGTGGCGCCGCCACATGCAACACCGCAGAACCGGTGTGCATCGCGTGCGCCAGGCTGAGGACCGGTGCCCCGAGCCGATAGGCGCGCAGCGCGGCATCGTATTGAAGAAAACCGGTATCGACAAGACTCTGGGTCAGCCGCGAGACGGTCGAACGTGCCAGTCCGGTACGCTCGGCGAGGTCGCCGTTGCCCAGCACATCGGAACCGGGCCGGAAGGCCCGCAGGATCTCGATGCCGCGTTCGAGCGAGCGATTGGCCAGCGTGCTGGCCGGGCGGCCACGGGCCCGGCTGCGGGCGTCCTGCGTATCCACGGTGCTGTCTCCTGCGCGTCGCTTCTGCGTTGTTGTTCTGCAATTCCGTCAAGCGGAAATGTCAGACGGCAGTCTCGCACAAATCAGGAGCACCCGTGCGGGCCCGCTCTCAGGCCAGCCACTCGCCCAGCACGGTGTTGATGGCATCGTGGGCCTCGTACTGGACCCAATGCCCCGCACCCGGGATGAATGCGCCCCGGCGATCGGGACGGCCTGTCACCAGTTGGTCCAGCACCGCGCGCGGATCGGCCGTCACGTCGTGCTCGCCGTAGGCCACCAGCACCGGGCCGTCGAAGCGGTCGAGCGCATCCGCCAAGCCGCCGGCGCGCGAAATGTGCTTGCTGCGAAAGCGCGCATGACGGCAGGACTCCGTGTAGGCCAGCAGCGCCAGCGCATCCACGCTGGCGGGGTCCGCGATCATGAATGCCTCGACGTTGTGGCGCATCGCCTGCGTGAGCGCCTCGGCCCCTTCGGCGCGGCGCCAGTCGACCAGCGCCGTCTGCTGCCGCCGCACGCCGCCGTGACCGCCCGGCCCAAGCAGTGCCAGACGGCGCACACCCGGCAACTGGCTGGCGAGATGCGACGCCGTGAGCCCGCCGAAAGAGAACCCGACCAGATCCACCGTGTGCGTGTCGGGCAATTCGGCAAAGCCCGCCACCACCGCGTCGATCAGGGACTGCAGCGCCCCGTCCGCCGGATCGCCCGATTCGCCGTAGCCCGGCAGGTCCGGCGCCCAGACCGTATGCCGCGCCGCGAGCGCCTCGATATTGCGAACCCAATGCAGCCAGCTGCCGTGGCCGCCATGCACCAGCAGCACGGCCGGGCCACTGCCAAAACGCCGCCAGACGATGCGGCAGCCGCCCGCGTCCGTGATAAAGGTCGTGGCCTGCTGCATCAGCCATTCGACCTCCGCCGCCGCGTTTGCTGCGTTTGCTGCGCTTGCCGCGTTTGCCACGCCTGCCTCATTCACCGTCACGCGCTCCGCGGATGCCGTCATCGTCGCTCCCTTCCCTGTCATGCCTCGCCAATCACCACCACGCCGTCCGCCGCGCGCACGCCCTGCCCGGCGGGCAGCACGAAGACGGGGTTGATTTCCGCCTCGACCAGCCGTGTGCCAACCGATGCCGTCATCACCGAAAACGCGACAATAGCATCCGCCAGCGCCTCCACGTCGGCTTTGGGCCGGCCACGGTAGCCATCGAGCAGCGGCCACGTCTTCAGGTCGCGGATCATGGACAGGGCCTCGTCACGCGAGAGGCCACCCGTTGGCGGCAGCAGACGCATCGTGGTGTCCTGGAACAATTCGGCCGTGACCCCGCCCATGCCGAGCAGGATCGCCGTGCCGAGCGCATCGCGGTGCATGCCGAGGATCAGCTCCACGCCGCCGCTGACCATCTCCTGCACCAGGAAGCGCGTCGGCGCGTCGCCGGTGTGCGCTTTCACGTCATCGGCCATCCTCGCCAGCCGGGCCGGAATGTCCTGCGGCGCGATATTGACCGCCACGCCGCCGATGTCGCTCTTGTGCGTGATGGTGGACGACAGGATCTTGAGCACCACGCGATCACCGAGATCGCGCGCGGCGCTGGCGGCGGCGTCCGCATCCGTCACCACGACTTCCCGCACGCCCGGCAGGCCGAAGCGCGCAAACAGCTGCTTGGCGGCGGCCTCGTCGAGCGATCCCGGCTGCAGGTCGGACGTATCGACGTCGGCACGGATCGCGGCGCCCTGCGCGGGGGCCAGCGCCTTCAGTTGCCCGGCGGCCAGCATCGCGCCGAGCGCCACGGCGCACGATTCCGGCGCGCTGAACGCCGGCACGCCGCGCTGGTTCAGCACCGCCGCCACCTGCGGCGCGTGCGGGCTGACGTAGGCCAGCACCGGCTTGTCGCTCTCCGGCAGGCAGTCCCGGATTGCATTGGCCATCAGGTCCGGCATGGCCAGCCCGGACGAGCCGACGATGATCGCCACCGCGTCGTACGACGGACTGGCCTGCAAGGCGCGAATCGCACCGCGCAGCAGGTCGGGTTGCAGGCCCGCCAGCGTCACGTCGATCGGGTTGCGGTCCAGCGCCGCGTGGTCGCCCTTCTGCAGCGCCCGCAGGCGATCGGCGGTGGCCACGTCGGGCGCCGGGGTTTCAAAGCCGGACACGCCCAGGCTGTCGGACACCAGCGTGCCGGCGCCGCCCGTCGAGGTCAGCACCGCCACGCGATTGCCATGCAGCACGCGGCCCGTGGCGAGCGCCGCGGGAATGTCGATGAGATCCGCGAAGGTCTGCGCGCGGATCACGCCCACCTGCCGGAACAGCGCGTCGTACATCTTGTCGGCCCCGGCCATGGCGCCCGTGTGCGACACCGCCGCGCGGGCCCCGGCCTCCGACCGGCCGATCTTGAACGCCACCACGGGCTTGCCCGCCGCCGCGGCCTTCAGCGCCGCCGCGCGGAATTTCTCGGGATGCCGCACGCTTTCCACGTACAGCGCGATCACCCGCGTGGCGTCGTCATCGGCCAGGTAGTCGATGAAGTCGGCCAGGTCCAGGTCCGCCTCATTGCTGGTGGAAACCAGCTTGGACAGCCCGATCCCGCGCGCCGCCGCACGCGACAGCAGCGCACCGAGGATGCCGCCGCTCTGCGACACCACGCCGATGCTGCCCGCCGGAAAGTGTTCCATTTCCAGCGCGCCGCTGGCCGACAACGGAATGCTGTCGGTCAGATTGACGAGGCCGATGGTGTTGGGCCCGAGCAAGCGCATGCTGCCTGCGGCCTCGATCAGTTCCGCCTGCCGGCGCGCGCCCTCGGCACCCGTTTCCGTATAGCCGCTGGCCAGCACGATCGCCGCGCCCGTGCCGCGCCGTGCCAGTTCGCGCACTGCGTGATGCGCGCGTTCCGCGCCCAGCAGCACGATGCCGACGTCCGGCACCTCGGGCAGCGAACCGATATCCGGATAGCAGCGCAGCCCGTCGATGGCATCCACCTTGGGATTGACCGGATAGATCGCGCCGTCAAAGCCGTGGCGCGTCAGGTACGACACCGGGCGGCCCGCCGTCTTGTTGGGATCGGCCGATGCGCCGATCACGGCCACGCTGCGCGGCTTGACCAGGCGCGCGATGGCGGCGGACGTGGAGGTCATCAGTTCGGTCGCCATCGCTCAGCCCTTTGCGGCGGCCGTCTTGGCCAGGAAGGCCAGCACGGATTCCCGGTGCTCGGCGCTGGTGTAGCAGATGCCCTGTGCCTGGCTGCCTTGCCCGAAGACCTGGTCGGCGGTCAGCTCGAAGGTCTGGTTCAGGATGCTCTTGCCCAGCGCCAGTGCGGTCGGCGAGCCGTGCGACAGTTCGGCGGCCCACGTCAGCGCATCGCCGATCAATGTCTCCGACGACGACAGCCGGTCGGCGATGCCAAGCTTCAGCGCCTCGGCGGCGTCCACCTTGCGGCCCGAGAAAATCAGTTCCTTGGCCGCAGGCAGGCCCGTGCGGCGCGGCAGGAAGTACATGCCGCCGCCATCGGGAATCAGGCCACGGTGGATATACGACCACGTGAAGCTGGCGGCGTCCGATGCGATCACGAAATCGCAGGCCATCGCCATGTCGGCACCCAGCCCGTTGGCACCGCCATTGACGGCGGCAATGGTCGGCTTGGGCATGTTGTGCAGCAAGCCCACGGAATGATGCACGCGCTGCTGGCGGGTCCAGCCATTGAAGCCCACCTCTCCTGGCGGCGCGTCCATGCGGCGCTGCATGCCGGCGACATCGCCACCCGCGCAGAAGCCCTTGCCGGCACCGGTCAGCACCAGCGCGCGGATGGCGCGGTCGGCGGTCACGCGTTCCAGCGCGGTAATCAGCTCGGTGCGCATGTCGTCGCTGATGGCGTTGCGTTTTTCGGGACGATTCAGGGTCAGCACGGCAATGCCGTCGCGGACGTCGAGCTGGATCAGGTTGAAATCGGTCATGGTGAAGTTCTCGGAAAATTCGGGCGAAATCAATTCAGGGTGATCTTGGCGTCCTTGACGACCTTGCTCCAGCGCACCTCTTCGCCGCGCACGTAGCGGGCGAGTTCCTCGGGTGTGCCGGGGCTGACGATCAGGCCCTCGGCATCGGCGCGCTTGCGGAATGCCTCGGTGGTCACGGCCTTGTGCGCGGCGGCGTTGAGGCGGGCGATCACCGGCGCAGGCGTGCCGGCTGGGACGAACAGGCCATACCAGCTTTCGGCGACGTAGCCGGGCACGCCGCTCTCGGCGATGGTCGGCACCTTGGACAGATCAGGGCTGGCCGAACGCTGGGCGCTGGTGACGCCGAGCGCGCGCAGCTTGCCGGACTCCAGCAGGTTGCCGACGGCGGAGGCCGTGGCGAACATCAGGTCCACCTGGCCACCCAGCAGGTCGGTAATGGCGGGGCCGGCGCCCTTGTAGGGGATGTGGTTCAAGTCGACCCTGGCCAGGCTCTTGAACAGTTCCCCGGCCAGATGCGCGGACGTGCCCGGACCTTGCGAGGCGAACGAGATGCGGCCCGGCTGGGCCTTGGCCGCCGCGATCACGTCGCGCACCGATTTGTACGGGCTGTCCGCACGCACCACCAGCACATTGGGCGAGCGGCCCACCAGCATGACCGGCGCGAACGCCTTGTCGGTGGCATACGGCAGCTTGGGCTGCAGGCTCGGGTTGACGGCATGCGCGAAGGTGGCCATGACCAGCGTGTAGCCATCCGGCGCGCTCTTGGCCACGTTGTCCGTGCCGATGATCGTGCCGCCGCCGGGACGGTTGTCGACCACGACGGTCTGGCCCAGGTCCTGCCCCATCGCCACGCCCATCGCGCGGGCAATCAGGTCCGTCCCGCCGCCCGGCGAGAACGGCACCACGATGCGGATCGGCTTGTCGGGGAACGTGGAGGCCGCGGCGTGCGTGGTGGCGGGCGCCGAGGCGCCCAGGATCGCGAACATCGCGGATGCGGATACCACGGCCAGCCGGCCGGCGGCGCGGAAATAAGGGAATGCCAAGGCTGTCTCCTGTTGCTGTTGTCGCGTCATCCGCGGGGATCGGACGGCACGTCTTCAATGGCTACAGCGTAGGCGCATGCGTCGTTTCACGCAGCCCGTCAATTCCGTTTTGTGGAATTGAATAGCCCGCGAGTACCGCATGGAGGCGGCGTCGCCAGGTCCGCAAGCGACGGCCAGATCTGGACGAATGGGTATGCGGAAAGGACGGAACGTATCCAATGCCCCAGCCTGGCGATCCATACTGGAAACCAGCCAGACAGGGGCGGCGGCGCGTCATGCGCGACCCCGCCGGATGCCAGCGCGGCACCCCTTGTCGCAACGCTCCCAGACTACCCATTGGAGGTGGAAGATGGCTCAATCCCGCTTATCGTCGATGCCGGCGCCGGAACTCCATGTGACGGAGTGGCTGAATACGCCGCAGCCCATCACATTGCGCGACTTGCGCGGCAAGGTGGTGGTGATCCACGCATTCCAGATGCTTTGCCCCGGCTGCGTTTCACATGGGATTCCGCAGGCGGAACGCATTCGCCGGACGTTTCGCGACGACGTGGCGGTGATCGGCCTGCATTCGGTCTTCGAGCACCATGCCGTCATGACCGTCGACGCGCTGAAGGTCTTTCTCCACGAATATCGCGTGAGCATCCCGATCGGCGTGGATCAGCCGACGCCCGGGCAAGCCGTGCCGATGACGATGCAGGCCTATGGTATGCGTGGCACACCAAGCCTGATCGTGCTGGACAAGGCCGGCAATATTCGCCTCCACCATTTCGGGCAAGCCGATGACATGGCGGTCGGCGCATTGATCGGGCAACTGGTGGGCGAGACGCCGCCGTCCGATGCTCCTGCGGAACAGGCCCCGATGGCGAATGGCGAGCGACCGGCAACAGGCTGCGACACCGGCACCTGCGCCCGCGAGGCGTCGTGAAGCAGGCAAAAAAATGGACGGCCGCGAGAGAGAGCGAATGGCCGTCCTTAAGGGAGCTTAAGTGGAGCTCAAGTGGAGCGTAAGCGGAGTGGTCAGGCGCGCAGGTGCGCTACGACGTCAGGATTGGCGAGGTTCACCGGTTTGCCCGCGAAGAAGCTGTTGAGATTGTCGAAGGCGGTGCCGTAGTAGGCCTCGTAGTTATCCTTCTCGACAAAGCCGATGTGGGGCGTGCAGAGCGCGTTATTGAGCGTGAGCAGCGGATCGTCGGCGCCGAGCACCGGCTCGCGTTCGTAGGCGTCCACGGCGGCAAAGCCCGGCCGCCCCGCGCGCAGCGCCTCGGCCAGCACGCCGGGCGGAATCAGTTCCGCGCGGCTCGTATTGACCAGCAATCCCGTCGGCTTCATGCGGGCGAGATCGGCGGCGGTGACGATGCCCTCCGAGTCCTTTGTCAGGCGGATATGGAGCGAGACGATGTCGCTGTCGGCAAAGAACGCCTCGCGCGAGGGCGCCACCTCGAAGCCGTCCGCGCGGGCATCGGCGGTGGAGCCTTCGCGCCCCCATACCCACACCTTCATGCCGAACGCGCGCCCAAAGCCCGCCACCTGCTTGCCAATGCGGCCATAGCTCCAGACCCCCAGGCGCTGGCCGCGCAGTTGCTGCCCCAGATGGCCCTGCCACTGGCCGGCGCGCAAGCGGTTGACCTCGGCCACCAGATGCCGGCGGCTGGCCAGCATCAGTGCCCAGGCCAGTTCGGCCGTCGCGGCGCCGGACCCGCTGCCCTCCGCCACGGCGATGCCGCGCGCGGAGCAGGCCGCGAGGTCGATGTGCCCCGCCACCTTGCCGGTCTGGCTGATCAGCCGCAAGCGCGGCAGGCGGTCCAGCAATGCGGCGGTGATGACCGTACGCTCGCGCGTCAGCACGATGGCATCGGCATCGCCCAGCCGGGCAGCCAGTGCGTCGATGTCCTTGACGTTGTCGTGGTAGACCGTCACATCGTGACCGGCCAGCCGGGCAAAGCAATCCAGGGTCCGTACGCAGTCCTGGTAGTCATCGGGAATGGCGATTCGCATAGTTGGAGTAGGAGGTCGATTAAAAAAGATCCTGGCGTCGTTGCGCGGCCTGGCCGTACCACTTGTACTGTCTGCGGCCGCGCGCCTAGCCAGGACCGCTTCGCTTCATTTTTAAACAACCTCTAGGGTTGCAGACGGTGAAATTACGAAAGGGAAATGTGGAGGCGGTGCACGACGTCTTGCCAGCTCGCCAGATCCTTGCGGATCAGCGCGCCGAACTCCGCCGGGGGCATGCCGCCGGGATCGATGCCCTGCTCGTGCAGGTATTGCACGCCGGCGGGACTTTGCAGCGCGGCGCGGATCTCGTCGTAGAGCCGTTGCTGCACCGGCGCCGGCGTCCCCGCGCGCACCAGCATGCCGTACCACGCGTGGATATCGAAGCCGGGATAGCCGCATGCGGCCACCGTCGGCACGTCGGGCAACACCTTCGCCCCGCTGGCCGGCGCCACGGCCAGCGCACGCAGCTTGCCCGCACGCAGGTAAGGTAGCGCCGTGGGCGTGTCCAGGAACATGAAATGGATCTGGCCGCCCAGCAGGTCCGTGACGGCGGGCGAAGCCCCGCGATACGGCGCGTGCACGACCTGGATGCCGGCACGGTCCGCAAACAGCGCGCCGGCCAGATGCGCGGAGGTGCCGGGCCCCGAGGAGCCATAGCTCATCGACCCGCCCGCGCGCTTGGCCTGCGCCACCAGTTCCTGCAGTGTTCTGGCGGGCGCGTCGGCGCGCACCACCAGCACGTGCGGAATAAAGCCGACGACCGTCACCGGCGCGAAGTCCTTGTCCGCCACGTAGGGCACGGACGGCATCAGCGCGGGGTTGGTGACGAGCTGGATCGACGACAGCACCATCGTGTAGCCGTCCGCCGGCGCGCTGGTGACCTGCCCCAATCCGATCACGCCCCCGGCGCCCGGCCGGTTTTCCACGACGACGGGCTGGCTGAGGCTGCCGCCCATCTGGCGCGACAGCAGCCGCGCAATCGCATCGACCGGGCCACCAGCCGCGAACGGCACGACCAGCCGCAAGGGCTTGTCGGGGTACGTGGCAGCACGGGCCGATGGCAGCCAGCCGGCGGCCAGCGCGGCGGGCGCCGCCTTGAGCAGCACGCGCCGGCGGGCATCCACGGGGCCTCCTGTCGATGCCGTCGACTCTGTCGGCGCCGTCGGATGCGTGGGCGGGAGGGCAAAACGGGTCATGCGGAAGTCTCCGGCAGTCTCCGGTACGCCCGTTGCCTTGTCGCAATCGGGGTCCGGCTGTTATCGAATCCGCACAGTGTAGGAAGAAATCCACCGGCCAGAAGCATCGATTTCCATGCCGTGGAAATGATGCGCGGCCACGGCTGTCCGGCGTGCCGTGCGTCGCCTAGATTACCTGTTGCGCCCCGCGCCGCCGCATGGGCATTTCCGCCGTGCCGCTATGCCGCTGCCGTGCCGGGCGGGCGCGTACGTCCCCAGCACCCTGACAATCACAAGACAAACAGAGGAGCACCATGCCGGCCTACACATTGCAGGTCAACGGCCAGACCCGGACCGTCGACGTCGATAGCGATACCCCCCTGCTCTACGTCCTGCGCGACGACCTTGGCCTGCACGGCCCGAAATTCGGTTGCGGGCTCGGCCAGTGCGGCGCCTGCACGGTGTTGTTCAATGGCGCGGCCACGCGGTCGTGCGTGCTGCCCGTGTCGTCCGTCGGCGATGCCAAGGTCACCACGCTGGAAGGACTCGGCACGCCCGAGCACCCGCATCCCGTGCAGGCCGCCTTCATCGCCGAACAGGCGGCGCAATGCGGCTACTGCATCAACGGCATGGTGATGACGTCGGTGGGGCTGCTGTCCCAGACGGCGAAGCCCACGGAGACGCAGATTCGCGACGCGCTGGCCGGCAACCTGTGCCGCTGTGGCACGCACACCCGGATCATCAAGGCCGTGCAACGTGCCGCCGGCACGCCGGTAAAGGAGGCCTGAGCCATGGATCGCCGCACTTTTCTCAAGGGTTCGGGTGGGTTGGTGGTGTCGTTCACGCTGCCGGGACTGCTGGCCCCTGCCAGTGCCCGGGCGCTGACCGCCGTCGATGCCGCCGGACAGACCGTGACGAAGGCGTCCACGGTGAAGGGCCAGGTCGATGCCTGGCTGGCGATCGCGCCGGATGGCCGCGTGACGGTGTATAGCGGCAAGGTGGACCTGGGCACGGGCGCCCGCACGGCGCTGGCGCAGATGGTGGCCGAGGAACTCGACGTGCCATTCGGCAACGTCGACATGATCATGGGCGACACGCTGCTGACGCTGGATCAAGGCCAGACCGCCGGCAGCCTGACGATCCAGGACGGCGGCGGTACGCTGCGACGGGCGGCCGCCAGCGCGCGGCAGGCTCTGGTGTCGCGCGTCGCGGCGCAGTGGGCCGTCTCGCGGGAAGCGTTGACCGTCACCGACGGCGTCGTCGCCACGCGTGCCGGGGATCGCCGCATCGGCTATGGCGAACTCGTCGCCGGCAAGCCACTGGAGGTGGCGCTGGACCCCAAGGTGCCGCTGAAGGCGCCAGCAGACCGCAAGCTGGTCGGCAAGACCGTGGCGCGCGTCGATATCCCCGGCAAGGTCACCGGCCAGTTCACCTTCATGCAAGACTTCAAACTGCCCGGCATGCTGCATGCGCGGGTCATCCGCCCGGCCGGACCCGGCGCGCGGCTGGTCAGCGTCGATGAGAACTCGATCCGCGACCTGCCCGGCGTGCGCATCGTCCGCAAGCAGGACTTCCTGGCCGTGCTGAGCCCGAGCGAATGGGGTGCGGTCAAGGCCGCGCGCCTGCTGAAGGTGCAGTGGGACGACCAACCGCACTTCCCTCCGCAGGACCAGATGTACACCTACTGGCGCGGGTTGCCGGTGAACAAGGTGGAAACCGCCGCCGACAAGGGCGACACCGCCACGGCGCTGGCCGGCGCCAGCAAGCGGCTCAAGGCGACCTACGAGTTTCCGCCGCATACGCACGGGTCGATCGGCCCCGCCTGCGCCGTGGCGGACTTCCGCGACGGCCAGTGCACGATCTGGTCGGCCGCGCAGTCCACTCACTCGCTGCAGGGGGAGATCGCTGTCACGCTTGGCCTCGACAAGGCAAGCGTCCGGCTGATCTATCTGGACGGCGCCGGCTGCTATGGCCGCAATGGCCACGAGGATTGCTCGGCCGATGCCGCGCTGGTCTCGCAACTGGCCGGCGCGCCGGTGCGCGTGCAATGGATGCGCGCCGACGAGCACGGCTGGGACCCCAAGAGCCCGCCGACCGCCATCGACCTCGAGGGCGGCCTGGACGCGCAGCACCGTCCGCTGGCGTGGAAATCGGACTTCTACGTGGCGGCGCAGAAAGGCACCATCGAGGAATTTCCGCTGCTGGCGACGATCACGTCCGGTATTCCCCGCGCCTCCTACGTTACCGGCAATATCCAGAAGAACGCGGACATCCTCTACACATTGCCCAACGTCAGCACCAAGGTCCACAAGCTGACCGACAGCGCATTCCGCACGGCGCACCTGCGCTCGCCGGGCCGGCTGCAGAACGCCTTTGCCAACGAAGCCTTCTTCGACGAACTGGCCACCGCGGCCGGTGCGGACCCGCTGCAATGGCGGCTGGATTACCTGCCCGATCCGCGCGCCCGCGCCGTGCTGGAGGACGTGGCCAGGCTGGCCGGCTGGAATGCGAAGACCGCCCGCGCGATACGCCGCAAGGGCGATCCGCGCGATGTGGTGCGCGGCCGTGGTCTGGCATTCGTCCGCTACGACAACGACCGGACTTACGTGGCCACCGTGCTGGAAGTGGCCGTCAACAAGAAGGATGGCCATATCCGCGTGACCGACGTCTGGTGCAGCCATGACTGCGGGCAGATCATCAACCCCGACGGCACACGCAACCAGATCGAAGGCGGCATCGTCCAGACCATCAGCCGCGTGCTGCTGGAGGAATTGCAGTTCGATGCGCATCGCGTGACGTCGCTCGACTGGGCCAGCTATCCGATCCTGCGCTTTCCCGACGTGCCCCGGATCACGGTCAGCCTGATCGACCGCCCCGAGGCGTCGCCCTGGGGCGCCGGGGAAATGGCGCCGGCGACGATCCCGGCCGCGATCTCCAACGCGGTCTTCGCCGCCACGGGCGTGCGGCTGCGCTCGGTGCCGTTCCTCCCACCCAAGCTGCTGGCCGGGCTGAAGGCCGCGCCGGCAAAGGGGCGTGCGACGGCCTGAGCGGCGCGCGGACAGCGCTTATCGGAGTATTAGCGAGATCCAATTGGGAATCATGGGCGGGCGCGCCCACAATGCTTCGCATAGGTGGCTTTGCCAGCCTTGCCACCTGTACGAGACATTTGCGCGCCCCGGACCATGCCCCCGACCCTCGACACCCCCGCCCTGCCCGCTGCCTCGCCTGCCACCGTCGGCGATGCTCCGGCGGCACGCGTCCCGCGTTCGCGCGCCGCCTTCCTGGGCGCCGGAGCGCTGGTGGCCGTGGGCTACATGGACCCGGGCAACTGGGCGACCGCCATCTCCGGCGGAGCCAGGTATGGCTACAGCCTGCTGGTCGTCGTCGCCACCGCCAGCCTGGTGGCAATCCTGCTCCAGTGGATCGCCGCGCGCCTGGGCGTGGTCACCGGGCGCGACCTGGCGCAACTGAGCCGCGAGCGGTTTTCGCGGCGCACCGTGGTGGCACTCTGGATCGCCAGCGAGATCGCGATCATCGCCTGCGATGTCGCGGAAGTCGTCGGCAGTGCCGTGGCGCTGCAACTGCTGCTCCATGTGAACCTGTGGGTCGGCGTGCTGATGTCGGCCGTCGCCACCGTGGCGATGCTGGCCGTCCAGCGTCACGGGCAGCGCACGATGGAAGCGATGGTGGCCGGGCTGATCCTGCTGGTGGCGCTGTGTTTTGTCGCGCAACTGGCGATGGCCCAGCCCGACTGGGCCGCCGTGGCCGGCGGCTTCGCGCCGTCCCCGGAACTGGTGCGGAATGCCGGCATGGTGTGGCTCGCGGCGGGCATCGTCGGCGCCACCGTAATGCCGCACAACCTTTACCTGCACTCGTCGCTGGTGCGCCGCCACGCGCCCCGGCAAGGCAGCGCCGGCACGCGTCGCCGGGCCATGGTGCAAACGCTGCGCGGCGTCAATCTCGACACCTTCGGCTCGCTGGGTTTTGCTTTCCTGATTAACGCGGCGCTGCTGATCGTGGCCGCCGCCGTCTTCCACGCCAACGGCATCACCGAGGTCAGCGACCTGGCCGATGCCCATCGCCTGCTGGCCCCGCTGCTGCACTCGGACCTGGCCAGCCTGATGTTCGCCGTGGCGTTGCTGGCCTGCGGACTGAATTCCACGCTGACGGGCACACTCGCTGGCCAGGCGGTGATGGAAGGCTTCCTGAACCTGAAGATGTCGCGCGTGCGCCGCACACTGCTGACACGCGGGCTGGCCATCGTACCGGCGCTGCTGGCGGTCTGGCTGTTCGGCGAGCATGGGTCGGCCCAGTTGCTGGTGGCCAGCCAGGTGGTGTTGAGCCTGTCGCTGCCGCTGGCCGTGGTGCCGCTGATCCGCTTTGGTGCCGATCGCGGCCTGATGGGCGAATGGCGCGTACGCGGCGTGGCGCTGGCGCTGGCCTGGGCATCCGCCGGCCTGATCGTGCTGCTGAACGGCGCGCTGCTCTGGCAAGGCGCGATGGCCTGACGGGGGGCATCTCCGCCGGCGCGCCTACACCACAGGCTCAAGCTTGCGGTACTGGTTGTAGTGGCGGATGGCGCGATGCGGGTCGCCCAGTTCCTCGTGCAGCCGCGCGGCGTTGTAGTGCGCATCGGCAAAGTCCGGGGCCTGGTCGATGCACGCGTGGTAGCTCGCCAGCGCCTCGCGTCTGGCGCCAGCATCCTCCAGTGCGACGCCAAGGTTGAAATGCAGCATGGGCTGCGTCGGCAGGTGTTCCAGCGCCACGCGGTAGCGCGTCACGGCCTCGTCGAATCGCCCCTGCTCGCACAACAGGCAACCCAGATTCAGCCACGCATCGAGGTAGTCGGGCGCAGCCGTCACCGCGCGCTGGTAAGCCGCCTCCGCGCCGGCCGGATCGGTCGGCTCCAGCGACACGGCGTGGTCGAACCACGTGACGGGGTCGTCCGGCGGCGCCTGCTTGCGTGGCCGACGCAGATCGACGACGGCACCGCTGCCCGCCGCGTCATCGCTGCCGGCCGCGTCCAGGTCCAGCACGAACTGCCCGGTATCGACATGCCAGCGCCCCTGCCGGTCGTGGACCGTGACGTCGCCACCGACGGCGGTCACACGCAGGCCAGTCGGCGGGCGCCCCTCGCCCAGTCCCTGCAAGCGCCTGAGCGACCGCGTGATATGACGTGTGGGAATGCGCGACTCTCGCAATGACTGCGCCGTGCGCAGCAGCACGATGTCCTGGAACGAAAACCGGTACTCATGCCGCGTGCCGCGCCGGGGAGCGATGACGCCCGCCGCGATCATCGCGGTCACCACGGTACGCGGGATGCCAAGCAGCGCCTGAACATCCCGCATGGAATAGGCTTCCATTGTCGCGCCAGTCCCCTTGCCTGCTATTTGCGCGCCGCGCGCCGGGGCGCCTCGGCCACCGTCGCCGCCGCCCGCTTGGCGGTCTTGCGTGGCGCGGGCTCCGCCGTGGACTTGGCGGCGGTCTTGCCGGCCGCCGGCTGCCGCTTGTTGGCGCCGATGCTCTTGCGCAGCGCCTCCATCAGGTCGATCACTTCGCCGCCTGTTGCCGGCGGGGCTTCAGCGGCCACGGTGATCTTCTTGCCGGCGATCTTCTTGTCGATCTGCGCCAGGATCCGCTGCTTCTCCTCGTCCGTGTAGGCCGACGCGTCATACCCCTTCACCGAGTTCTGCTCGATCAACTGCTGCGCCAGCGCCAGTTCGGCCGGCAGCACGTCCGTGCGTTCCACATGCAGGTCCGCCATGTCGCGCACCTCGTCCGCATAGAGCAGTTGCTGCAGGATCAGGCCGTCGTCGCCCACGCGGATCTGCACCATGTACTGCTTGCCCTTCCACGACCACTTGGCCAGCGCGCAGGTCTTCGTCTTGCGCATGGCCTCCGACAGCAAGTTGTAGGGCTTGGCGCCGCGCTTGTCCGGCCCCAGGTAGTAGGCCTTGTCGTAGTAAATGGGATCGATGGCGCCGGCCGGCATGAAGGACACGATGTCGATGGTCTGCTCGGCCGCCTCTTCCAGCGCCTTCAGCTCGTCGGGGTCGAAGGTCACGTAGCGGTCCTTGTCGAACTCGTAGCCCTTGACCATGTCGGCCCGTTCCACGACCACGTCTTCCCTCAGGCAGATGTACTGCTGACGCAGGCGCGATCCGCAGCCCTTGTGCAACAGGTTAAAGCTGATCGCGGACTTGCTCTCGGTGGCCGAGTAGACCTTCACCGGGATGGAAACGAGCCCGAAGCTGATGGATAGCGAGGCGATGGAACGTGCGGCCATGGCGCATACCTCCGGTGAAGCACCTGTCATTCTGGCCAGTCTAGTCCGCCACGCCCGATCAGTTCCAGCCGCCAACAGTGCAAGTGCCGGAGGGGCCGCGCCAGCGCCGGCGTTGTGCCGATTGGGCGACTCGGACAGACAGGGCACGCCATTGCTAACCGCCGGCAAACATCATGCGCCGGCCGGCGCCCCGCCCGCGCGTTGCGCGCGATGCTGCCGCCGATACGCGCCGGGGCCGATCCCGAAATGCTGTGTGAAGACGCGACCGAACGCCGCTTGCGAGGCATAGCCGCATTGCTCGCCGACTGCGGCGGCTGACAGCCCGTCCTGGCGCAGCAGCCGCGCGGCGCGCTCCATGCGCAGCGTGGTCACCAGCTCCAGCGGCGTGATGCCGCCGAGCTGGGCAAAGCGCCGCGCCAGCGTGGCACGCGAGACATTGCAGACCTCGGCCAGACTGTCGACCGTCCACGGCGCCTCCGGCGCTCGCACCACGGCCTCGACCGCGCGCGCCATGCGTGCGTCGGCCATCAGTGCGATCAGGCTGTGCGCCACGCCACCGCGCGCGATCAACGTGCGCAACAGCACGGTAAACAACGTGGTGGACAGATCCGCGACGATCGCCGCCCCGCCCGGCCGTGGACGGTCCGTCTCCGCGTGCATCATGCCGATCAACCCGCGCAACCAGCCGCCATCGTTGCCATCGTTCTGATCGTTGCCATCGTTGCTTGCGACTGACGGGTCCGGATCGGCCGTCGGAATGCACAGCACTTCCGGCAGCGTGCGCAGGAGGATGTCCGCGGCACTGCCCAGCACGAAGGTGCCACACAGGATGTCCAGCGGCGCGGCCGCGCCAGGAACGGTGACTTCCGTCACCACGCCATTGAAATGGCGCGATTCCGTGACGCGCCGCTTGCTCGCATGTCGCCCGGTCAGCGTATGGGCCGCACCGTGCGGAAACAGCAGCACGTCGCCCGCCGACACCCGCAGGCGATCCTTGCCCACGGTGACTTCGGCTTGCCCGTCCAGAACGACGTGATATGGGATATGGCCCGGCGCGGCCTGCGCATTGAACGCCGACCACGCGCCAGCCACGCGGCAATGCAGATCCACGGTGCCTGACGGCGCCAGCAGGCGGACCAGTTCACTCAGGCTGTCCATACGCTATCCATGAGTCACCCTTGCGTGGAAATAGAGTTGAGACGAATAAGCAAAAACATGAACCTATTCTAGTCAATACGTATCGCCTCCACACCTACCATTGAGTCCAAGGAAGCGCCACACACTCACCGGCGAATCCGCTAACCGGAACCCCCAAGGAGATACGATCATGACCACCCGCCTGCACACCATCGCCATCGAAGACGCCACCGGCCAGACCGCCGAGCTGTTCGGCGCCATCCGCAAGGCCGTCGGCAAGGTACCGAACGCCTACGCAACCATCGGCAGCAATGCCCCCGCCGTACTGGCCCAGGCGCTGCAAACCGGCCAGGTGCTGAAGAGCGGCACACTGTCGGCACGCGAACTCGAGGCCATCAACCTGTCCGTGAGCCAGGCCACCCAGTGTGACTATTGTCTGGCGGCCCATACGCTGATGGCCAAGGGGGCTGGCTATACCACCGAGCAGACCCGCCAGTTGCGCCAGGGCAACTATCCGGAAGACGCGAAGATCGATGCGTTGACGCGGTTTGCCGTGGAACTGGTGACCACGCGGGGCACGTTGCCGGCCAGCAGCGTGGATGGCCTGAAGGCGGCCGGCTACACGGACCGTCAGGTTGTCGAGGCCGTCCAGGCGATCAGCGCGATCCTGTTCACGAACATGATCAACCGCGTCAACGACACGACGCTGGACTTCCCTGCGGTCAACTGAGGCCGCGCACCGGAGCGCTACACCGCCACGTGCAGGGTGTTCCGGCGATCTCGAAAACTGCAACCCGTTGCCGACGCTGCAGCGCCCCGACCGGCGCGCGGCGTCGATTTGCATTGGGATGCTCGATTATTTCTGCCATACCGGCCGGATTTCGTACTGCGCGGCAGTTTTAGTCTTTGCAATGCATTCCTTCTACATCGACAAACAACAAAATTGAATTCTCAATCTGCGCAGAATTTGCCAGACTGGTGTCCGACGATCGTCCGAGCCAGATGAAGGACGATGGATGAGCAGTGGATTCACCGTGGGAGTCCGGGGCGTTGCGGATGATGATGCGTGACGAGCGCGACGGGCGGGACGAAAGCGGCTCCGCCAAACGGCCCCGCCAAAGTGATTCGGGTGGCAGGACGCCCCAAGGTGTCTTGACACTTTCTGACTTATCAAATAGTTTTCAGTGCAACACAAGGAAACGGCAGTGAAGCACTACACACGAGACAACTTTCAGCTCACACAGAGCATCGGCTTCCATCTCAACAAGGCACGCAACAGCCTGCTGATGGAAATGGATTCGGCGCTGCGCCCGCTCGACATCAACGGTCAGCAGATGGGCATCCTGCTCTCCCTGACACGTGGCGTGGCGAGCACACCGTTCGAGATCAGCAAGCTGCTCGGGATCGACAGTGGCCTGATGACCCGCATGCTCGACAAGCTTGAGGAAAAAGGCCTCCTCGAGCGCAGCCGCAGCATCGATGACCGCCGGGTGGTCAATCTGACGCTGACCGAAAAAGGCAAGGCCGTCGCCGCCCAGATCCCCGAAATTGCGCCGGAAGTGCTGAATCAGCGGCTGAAGGAGTTTTCCGAGGCGGAATTCCTGGAATTCCGCCGGCTCCTGCAGAAATTCGTCTCGACGCGCTAAGAGGCACTGCACCGCCACCGTCACCGGTGGCTTTTTTGTGCCATCGCCGCGGCTGGCGTTGTCAGAAGCGCACCTCGGCACCCTGGACCAGGCGCTTGGCCAGTCTCGGCTGGCTGAGTTGATCGAGCCACCATTGCAGGGCCCGGCCATCGTTGTCCCCCCGCCAGCCCAGATAGAGCACATTAGGCTCGCGCGGATCCACCGTCTTCTTTTCCACAAGCTCGCCCTTGGCCAGCAGTCCGGCCACCCGCTGCCGTGGCAGCCAGCCGACGCCCAGTCCTTCGCGCTGCGCGAGGATCTTGGCCCGCATGCTGGGTACCGCCAGCGCGGCCTGCCCGCCCACCACGCCATAGCCGCGTGCCGCCGTCTGGCGCGAGGTGTCCGCCACGACCACGGCGCGATGTTCAGCGATCTGGTCGCGCGTCAGCGGCGTCTTGACCGCCGCCAGCGGATGGCGCGGCGACACCGCGAATACCCACTCCATCACCCCCAGCTCGGCCCAGCGCAGATCGGGCATACCGGGCGGTTCGTTAGTCGCGCCGATCACCAGGTCGGCGCGACCGTCGCGGAGCGCTTCCCAGGTGCCACCGAGCACTTCCGTCGTGAGACGCAGCGCGACGCCCGATTTCAGGCCGTCGAAGGTACGGATAACGGGCAACAGCAGCTCGAATTCGAGCAGTTCGTCGGAGACGATCCAGAGCCGGTCTTCCCAGCCGCTCGCGATCTGGCGCACGCGTTGCGTCATGCGCGACACATCCACCATGAGGCGCGCCGCCTCCTGCGCAAGCAGCCGGCCGGCCGGCGTGAGCTGGAGCCGGTAGCGGCGCCGGTCGAACAGCAAGGCATCGAAGCGCGATTCCAGCTGACGGGCGGCGTGGGATACCGTTGACGGCGCCTTGCCCAGCCGCGCGGCCGCCCGGGACAAACTGCCGCTCTCCCGGATGGCTTCCAGCAACGCCAGTTCGTCCTCGCTCAACATGTTCAATCCTGTCGAATGTCTTGGTCAGCAGAATCGTACGGCAGGCGGTCGCGGATCGTCCACACTGGCGCTATCTGATTTCACATCGCCAAGGATGCATCATGGGACTTCTGGTCAACGGCCACTGGCAGGACAAGTGGTATGACACGGCCTCCACCGGCGGCCGCTTTGTCCGCAGGGACGCGGCCTTCCGCAACTGGGTAACGGCCGACGGCGCGCCGGGCCCGAGCGGCACCGGCGGATTCCGCGCCGAGCCGGGCCGCTACCACCTCTACGTCAGCCTGGCCTGCCCGTGGGCGCACCGGACACTGATCCTGCGCAAGCTGAAAGGGCTGGAGGACATGATCGGCGTGTCGGTGGTGCACTGGCTGATGCGCGAGGAAGGCTGGACATTTGCCGATGGGCCGGGCGTCGCGTCGGACACGGTCAACGGCGCACGCGTGCTGCATCAGGTCTACACGACGGCGGCGCCGGACTACACGGGCCGCGTCACGGTGCCGGTGCTCTGGGACAAGCAACGCCAGACCATCGTCAACAACGAATCGTCCGAGATCATCCGGATGTTCAACAGTGCATTCGACGGCGTGGGCGCCGCTCCCGGCGACTACTACCCGGAGGCGTTGCGCGCGGAAATCGATGCAATCAATCCCCGCATCTACGACAACGTCAACAACGGGGTGTACAAGGCGGGATTCGCCACCTCGCAGACGGCGTACGAGGAAGCGGTCGCCCCCCTGTTCGATACGCTGGACTGGCTGGAAAACCATCTGGCGACGCGCCGCTTTCTGGTCGGCAACGTGCTCACCGAAGCCGATATCCGCCTGTTCACCACGCTGATCCGCTTTGATGCGGTGTACGTGGGCCACTTCAAATGCAATATCCGCAGGATTGCCGATTATCCGAACCTGTCCGGCTACGTGCGCGATATCTACCAGTGGCCTGGCGTGGCGCCGACGGTCAACCTGGAACACGTCAAACGGCACTACTACGAAAGCCATCTCACGCTGAATCCGGCGGGCATCGTGCCGGTGGGACCGATGCAGGACTTCATGGCCCCGCATGATCGCGCACGGCTGGCCTGACTGTGGCGTCGCTACGCGGCCGGAGCGGTCAGCGATGACACCGCGCGCGAGGCCTGCTCCACCGCGCCCGTGACCGACGGACTCCCCGCCGTATCGGCGCCGGCAATGCGGATACTGCCCACGCCACGTCCGGCCTGCTCCAGCGCCGCCTGCAGCGTGGCGTCATCGGGCGAGAGACTGCCCGGCATGTAGCTGTAGCCGTGCGCCCAGCGGTTCACCGTGATCCCGCGAATCGTCGCCGCCGAGGAAAAGCCACCCGGTGCGAGCATGCGATCCAGTTGCGCGCGGATCTCGTGCTCCAGCGCATCAAATGGCGTCCCCAGCAGGAACGCCCGTCCGGCGCGGAAGCGCTCGCGTGCACTCATCCCGCTGTCCGGCACGGTCGGCACGTAAAGCATGTGCAGAACGACCGGGTCGCCGGGATCGCCGGCCGCTTCAAGCCACAGATCGGAATAGGCCATGGTTGGCGCGTGAATGCGCCAGGTCTTGAGCGCATCGAACGCGCGCCAGTGATCGAGCGCCACCTTGGTGTAGACGACGGGCGCCTTCACGCAGGACCGTAGCGTCGCCTTGGCGTCGTCCGGCAGCGTCGGCAGGATGAACGGCACCATCATGTTGTAGCCGGCCACCACCACGTGCTGGGTTTCCACGCGCTGCAGATTGCCCTGCCAGCCGTAGGTGACGCGGGTGAGCCGTACATCGGGCTCGATGGCGAGCGCGGTGCTGTTGAGCCGGATGCGCACGCGACTGCCGCTGACATCCAGCCGGCTGTAGTCGAAGCGAGCATTGGCGCCTTCGCCCGCTCGCCCCGATGCCGCGCCGGGCACCAGATTGTTGACGAGGGCGCGTGCCAGCGAGGCATTGCCGTCCGGAAACCACAGGCGCGAAGCCGGCGACTTGCCAAGGCGCGGATCCACCGCCGGCGCTGGCATGTTCGCCCCGGCAGGCAGGCCGATGGCGATCGCCTGCGCCACGGAAATGCCATCGGCATCGAGCGCGTAGGCATCCTGGCTGCGGCTGCGCAGGAAGCGCACGCCGGCCAGGCCCACGCCGGCCTTGTCGCGCAGGAACGTGGCGTAGCGCGTGGTTCGCAGGTAAGCCGACCGGCTCTCGGGTGGCATGCCGGAGAGATAGTCGACCTGCGCCTGCGTCAGCCGTATCAGGGCCTGGCGGTCCGCGGCCGGTAGCGGCGCGGCATCGAGGAAACGTGCCAATCCATCGGAAGACGTCGGCGCCCCGGCATTGCTGGCATCGATCCAGTCGGCCAGCGGGTCGCCGGACAGCCACTGGTCGCGCCCGAAATGCTCCGCATCAAGGAATACCGCCCTGCCCAGCCCGCGCCGGACGTAGCCGTCGCCGGGGCGGGTCTGCGCCGGAATCGACGGCGTCAGGCCGAGACCCGACAGCATCTCGCGCATCGCTGCATTGTCGGTGGCGGACGGCGGCATCTCCGCGCTGCCGCCATAGGTCACCAGCGTGCGGCCCCGGACCGTGAACTCGTTGCGCTTGGCGTGCCCGCCGAAGTCATCGTGATTATCGAGAATCAGGATTCGCCGGTCAGCGCCGAACTTGCGCCGGTAGAACCAGGCCGCCGCCAGCCCGCTGATGCCGCCCCCCACGACCACGAGGTCATAGGACTCGCGGGCCAGGACCGTCGGATACTTCGCACCCTCGCGCGCAAGACTGTGCGCCAGCGTAAACGTGCCGGCATGATTGCCACGCAGCCCGGTCAGCGCCGGCGGATAGACCGGCGCCGTGGCTTGTGCGGCCCGGAGCAGCCCGGCGGGCGTCATGCCTGCGGCGATGGCCAGCGCGCTCCCGTTCAGGAAGTCTCTGCGAGTGATGGTCATGGGGATGAGAGCGGCTTGTTGGCGTTGGCCGACTCGGGCGCACGCGTACCCAGTGCCTGCCGGCGCGCGGCGACCGTGCCTTCCGAGACCGGCTTGGCGCGATTGCCCCAGTTGCTGCGGATGAAGGTCAGCACGTTGGCAATCTCCTGGTCTTCCATCGTCCAGCCGTAACCCGGCATGTGGTAGTCCGTGGGTGCCGTGTTGACACGCGCGGTCACCGCGCCGTCCAGCAGCAGGTTGATCAGCGATGCCGGGTCCGGGTCGGCCACCGTCGGATTGCCGGCCAGCGGCGGGAAGACGCGTGCAAAGCCCTTGCCGCTGGCGTGATGGCAAGGCATGCAGAACGTGGCGTACTGGCGCGATCCGGCGGTGTCGAACCTGCCGGCCTCCAGTTGTGTCGTCATCGTCGGGTCGTAACGGAACGGCTGGGCTTCGCCCCGGGCGCCGGGCAAGGATTTGAGGTAAGTCGCCACGGCGTCCAGGTCGTCGGACGCCATGTGTTGCGTGGAGGAAGCCACGACCGTCGACATCGGGCCGAATGACGTGGCATGGGCATTGCGTCCGGTCCGAAGGTATTCGGCGATCTCCGCCTTCGACCATGCCCCCAGGCCGGTGATCTGGTCGCCGGTCAGGTTGGTGGCCGACCAGCCCTCCACGGACGCTCCTGCCAGGAAATATCCGCTGCGTTCGTCGGTGCCTTTTTCCCCGTGCAGCATGCCGCGCGGCGTATGGCAGGCGCCGCAATGCGCCACCGCCTGCACCACATATGCGCCACGGTTCCACGCCGCGCCTTTCGCCGCATCCGTCCGCACCGGGCGATCGGAGAGATTCAGCCAGTTCCACGGCACCAGCAGCCAGCGCATGCTGTACGGCCAGCGCATGTCGGCATCCATGTTGGTCTGGCGGACCGGTTTCACATCGGCACGCAGATAGGCATACAGCGCCGCGACGTCGTCCCGCGACATCTTTGCGTATGAGGTATACGGCATGGCCGGATACAGCCGCTTGCCGTCGCGCGCCACGCCATGGCGCACCGCGCGGTCGAAATCGTCGAGGGAATACTTGCCGAGCCCGGTCTCCGCATCCGGCGTGATATTGGTCGAATACACCGTGCCGACGCCGGTGCGCAGGGCCAGCCCGCCCGCCATCGGCGCCCCGCCCTCGCGTGTATGGCAGGCGGCGCAGTTGGCGATGCTCGCCAGATACCGGCCACGTGCGATCTGGTCTGCCGGCGCGGACGCCGCCGCGTGGGCGCCGGCGCTGGTCAGGACAAGGATGGCGGCTGACAGCCACCGGCCGTAGGGGCGCATGAGGAGGGCGTGAGGGTTGGCGTCAGGTTGGCCGTCGGGGCAAGTCGCTGCAGTCATCACGGGTCACGGAATGAGCGTAGCTCAGCCGTGCGAGACGGCCCAGTGTGCCAGCAATACCAGGCATCCGACCAGCCCCGCCGCCATGCCGATTCCGGTCAGGATCAGCGGCACCGGCCGCACGTTCTGGAGGTCTTGTTCGTACGCCTGCCCCTTGCGCAGGCCGAAGAAGCCCCAGAGGACAGTGGCAATCAGTCTGAGTGGATGCACGTGCGAGCTCCCGTCGTGGCCATGCCTTTCGGCAGATATCGCAATCATGCCGCGATGCACCGTGAGGGAACAGAATCAGCCTCGTGCGATTCATACGGATCAGAAGCCCGGAAAATCCACCCGGAGTTATCGGATCAGCACATGATCTGCAATAATTCTGCGTATCAGTTGTCCGCCCCCCCCAAGACGACCAGCACGACCCGGAACGCCCCCGAACGCCCCCACATGAAACGATACGAAGCCCTGGCCGAAACCCTGGCGCAAGACATTCGCAACGGCAGCCTGCCAGCCGGCACGCGGATGCCGTCGATCCGCAAGACCGTGGCCCAGTATGGCGTGAGCCCTTCCACGGCCTTCCAGGCCTACTACCGGCTGGAAGAACGCGGCCTGGTGCGCGCCCGCGAGCGGTCCGGCTACTACGTGGCAGGCCCGACTGGCCGTACGCTGCCCCCGCCCAAGGCGCGCCCGTCGCAAAAGGTGTCAACGGAGGTGGATATCTCCCGGCTGGTTTTCGCCGTGCTGGAGGCCGCGCGGGACCGCGAACTGGTGCAGTTCGGCTCCGCCTTCCCCTCGCCCGAACTGTTCCCGTGGAATCGCCTGGGCAAGTCGCTTGCCCGCGCCGGCCGGGACCTGGACCCGTGGTATTCCGTCAACGACCTGCCGCCCGGCAATCCGGTGCTGCGCCAGCAGATCGGCCTGCGTTACCTCGGCGCCGGTGCGCCGCAGCCCACCGACGACATCATCGTCACTAACGGCGCCCTGGAAGCGCTGAACCTTTGCCTGATGGCGGTCACCCAGCCGGGCGACGTGGTGGCCATCGAGTCGCCAGGCTTCTACGCCGCGCTCCAGGCGCTGGAACGGCTGAAGCTCAAGGCCGTGGAAATCCCCGTCGACCCGGTCGACGGCGTGGACCTCGACGCCCTGGAAGCCGCAATCGGGCGCCATCCGATCAAGGCGTGCTGGTTCATGACGCAGTTCCACAACCCGACTGGCGCCAGCATGCCGGAGGACAAGAAGCAGGCATTGGTGGCCCTGCTGACCCGGCACCAGGTGCCGCTGATCGAGGACGATGTGTATGGCGAGCTGTACTTTGGCGATCGCTGCCCCTTGCCGGCCAAGGCGTTCGATACCGACGGGCTGGTCATGCACTGCAGCTCGTTCTCCAAGACACTTTCGCCGGGATTCCGCATCGGCTGGGTGGCGCCGGGCCGGTTTGGCGAGGCCATTCGCCATCTGAAGCTGATGACTACGCTGTCAGCCGGTGTGCCGACGCAGGTCGCGCTGGCCGAGTATCTGCAACACGGCAGCTACGACAAGCATCTGCGCCGCCTGCGGCATGTGCTGGAGACCCGGCAGGGGCAAATGATCACCGCCATCGGCCAGCATTTTCCGGACGAGGTACGCGTCTCGCGGCCGGACGGTGGCTACTTCCTGTGGGTCGAATTCGCCAGCGGCTTTGACGCGCTGGCGCTGCATCGCGCGGCGCTGGCGGAAGGCATCGCCATCGCACCCGGCCCGATCTTCTCCGCACGGCAGGGATACCGGAATTGCATCCGGCTGAACTACGGTCATGCATGGGATGCGCGGGCCGAAGCGGCGGTGGCCACGCTGGGGGCGCTGGCGCGCGCGCAGTCGGTCGCGGCGGCGCGACGGTAACGGTGCGCGGGCCTGTGGCCGGCATCCACGGTCATCACGGCGTGCCGGTCTGCAGGTGGTGCGGTAAGGCGCGGTCCGGGGCCACCAACCGCGATCAGGCGTGCCGCTCGCGGCCCCAGAACATCTCCAGCAGGCCGAAGCCCGCCTGCACCACCAACGCCAGCACGGCGGCAGGAATCGCCCCGGCCAGCAATTGCGTGGAATCATTCAGCGCCAGTCCCGTGGCGATGCGTTCCCCGAATCCACCAGCCCCCACGAAGGCGGCAATCGTCGCCGTGCCTACGCTGATAATGGCGGCCGTCTTGATGCCGGCCAGGACGATCGGCATTGCCAGCGGGACTTCGACATACCGGAGCACCTGCATCGACCGGAATCCCAACGCCCGCGCCGCATCGCGCATCCCACCCGACACCTGTTGCAGGCCCGTGCATGTGTTGCGGACGATCGGCAGCAGCGCATAGAGAAACAGCGCGACCATCGCCGGCCAGACGCCAATGCGACCCAGCAACGGTATCAACATGGCCAGCAGCGCCAGCGACGGGACCGTCTGCAGCACGCTGACGGTAGCCAGCACAACCTGCCCGAGCCGGCGCCGCCGCGCCGCGACGATGCCCAGCGGCACACCAATCAGCGTCGCCACGCCCACCGCCCCCATCACCAGCGCAACATGGCGAACTGTCAGTCGCCATGTGTCCGCGCTGAATAGCGTGGCGGCAAGGCCGCCGCGTCGTGCGTCCGCCGGAATCGCCTGCGCATTGGCGCCCTTCGACTCCGCATTCGCGCTGGCACCCGGGTTGGTGCCCGGGTTGGCATTCGACATGGCATTCGGGTTGCCTTGCAGATTGCCGGCCAGGAATTGGCGCGCCACGGCAACAAAAGACTGGCCATCAATCTCGGCCGCGGCGTTCATGTCGATCATGTCCGCCACGCGAATCTTGCCCGCGAGGCCCTCCAGCGCTTGCCACATCCCCGGGTAACGCCGTGGCACATCGAGCCGGTAGACCACCACCGCGTCGTAGCGCGGGAAGAAATGCAGGTTGTCCTCCAGCACGCGGAGATGGAATCTGCGGATCTTGGCGTCGGTGGAATAGATGTCGGTCGCATCGATCTGCCCCTGCGCCAGCGCCTCGTAGGCAATGCCGTGATCGATACCTGCCGGCCGCTGCGGCAGGCCATAGCGTCGCGCCAGTCCGGGCCAGCCGTCGACGCGGCCGAGGAATTCATGGGACAGCCCCAGCCGCATCGCGGGATGCCGGGCCAGATCGGAGAGCGTGGCAACGTCGCGGCCACGCGCCTCGGACACCGCAATCGCGTAGGTGTTTTCGAACCCCAGTGGGATGGCGGCTGCCAGCCCCATCGGCGCCAGCGCCAGGTTGATCTGGGCGAGCGTGGCGCCGAGCGGCAGCTTCAGGATCTCGCTGGCCAGCGTGCCGGTGTAATCGGGATAGAGGTCGATGCTTCCGGCCTTGATCGCTTCAAAGACGATCGCCGTATTGCCCAGCCCTTGCAGGTGCCGGGCTTCGCCATGGGCGGCGGATGCGGTCTGGGTGAGGATTTCGCCCAGGATGTAGGACTCGGTGAAGCGCTTGGAGCCGACGCGCAGCGTGTCCGCCTGCGCGGCATGCCCGGTGAGCGCCATCGATAGCGCCAACAACAGCGCCACCAGCCACGCCGCCGGCATTGGCGGGCATGGCCGCCGGAGGCGCGGTACGGAGATTCGGAAACGCTGCGGAAGCAATGGCAAGCGGGGATCTCGCATCGGGATTTCCCGCCATCATAAGGGGATCGCCCGCCCAGCGCCCGTCGCGCCTAGGGTTTCGCCGTGAAATGCACGGCCAGCCAGACGGTTGGCTGCGCCGGATCGGTCCAGGCGACGCGATGCCGGCAATGCGCGGGCAGATGGAGCCAGTCGCCCGGCACCAACTTGTGCATGGCTCCGGTATCGGTCTCCACGGCCCCGCTGCCGGCGACCACGAGCACCCATTCGTCCTGCGGATTGTCGTACCAGAATCCGGGCGGACTGGACTGGCCATTGGAGACGATGCGCTCGATCGTCACCTCGCCGGCAGCCTGCCGTTGCAGCAGCGCCGTGAAGACCTCGTCCGGCGCGCCGGACGGCACATCGTGCAGGAGGTTGCCGTGGGAGGTCGCCATGATCGCCATGCGTGCAGTGGCCTCAGTCGCCCGCCCCGGGTGCGAGCACCTCGCGCGTGCCGTTGCGACCCATCGGCGATACCAAACCGGCTGCCTCCATCTGCTCGATCAGCCGCGCAGCCCGGTTGTAACCAATCCGCAATTGCCGCTGGACCGACGAGATCGACGCCCGGCGCGAGGTCAGCACATACTGGGCCGCCTCGTCGTAGAGCGGATCGGCCTCGCCATCCCCACCGCCATCGCCAAACAGGTCGGCGCCGCCGGCATCCGGCGTATCCCCGGCCAGGATGGCCTCGTCGTAGTCCGGCTCGCCAAACTGCTTCCAGTGCTCCACCACGCGGTGCACCTCGTCGTCGGCCACGAAGGCGCCGTGCACCCGCTGCGGATAGCCGGTACCCGGTGGCAGGAACAGCATGTCGCCCTGCCCCAGCAGGCTTTCCGCGCCCATCTGGTCCAGGATCGTGCGCGAATCGATCTTCGACGACACCTGGAACGCCACGCGCGTCGGGATGTTCGCCTTGATCAGGCCGGTAATCACGTCCACCGACGGCCGCTGCGTGGCCAGGATCAGGTGGATGCCGGCGGCGCGGGCCTTCTGCGCCAGCCGCGCGATCAGTTCCTCGATCTTCTTGCCGGCCACCATCATCAGGTCCGCCAGCTCGTCAATCACCACCACGATCAACGGCAACGTGGACAGCGGCTCGGGCGCGTCCGGCGTCAGCGAGAACGGGTTGGGCACCTTCTCGCCGGCGGCCTCGGCCGCGCGGATCTTCTGGTTGTAGCCGGCCAGATTGCGCACGCCCAGCGCGGACATCAGCCGATAGCGCTTTTCCATCTCGCCCACGCACCAGTTGAGCGCGTGCGCGGCCTGCTTCATGTCCGTGACCACGGGCGCGAGCAGATGCGGGATGCCCTCGTAGACGGACAGTTCCAGCATCTTCGGGTCGATCATGATCATGCGCACGTCTTCCGGCGTGGCCTTGTACAGCATCGACAGGATCATGGCGTTGACCGCGACCGACTTGCCGGAGCCGGTCGTGCCGGCCACCAGCAGGTGCGGCGCCCGGGCCAGGTCGGTCACCACCGGGTTGCCGGTGATGTCCTTGCCCATCGCCAGCACCAGACGCGATGCGTGCGCCTGGAACGCGGCGCCGGTGACGATCTCCGAGAGCCGGATCATCTGCCGTTTGGCGTTTGGCAGCTCCAGCCCCATGCAGGTCTTGCCGGGGATGGTTTCCACCACGCGGATCGACGTCACGCCCAGCGCGCGCGCCAGATCCTTCATCAGACCCACCACCTGCGCGCCGCGCACGCCCATGGCCGGATCGACCTCGAATCGCGTAATGACGGGGCCGGCACTGGCGCCGACCACCGATACCGGCACCTTGAACTCGGCCAGACGCTGGGCGATCAGTTCGCCCGTCTCCTGCAGCCGCTCCTCGGATACCTGTTCCCCGCTATCCATCGCCGCTTCCAGCAGGTCGCCGCCAGGCAGGCGATAGTCGACGATGCGCGGCGGCGCCGGAGGTGCCGGGGGCACGGGATAAGACACCGGCAGCGATGGCACCAGCGGCGACGACGACTGGATGGCCGGCGCGGGCGCGAGCGGCACGGTCTTGCCAACCACCGCCTGCAGCACGATGCGCGGCTTGGGGGTGGCCTGCACGAGCGCATTGGCGTCGAGCACCGCGGCGCCGGCATCCTCTTCGACTGGCTCGACGTCCGGCGATGGCGCCTCGGCCGCGACGGCGGTCATGGCATCGGTGTTGTCGCTGGCGTCGGTGCTGTCGGCGTTATGGGGATGGTCGGTATGGTCGTCGTTGTCGGCAGCGTTGGTGGTATCGGTGCTGTCCTCGGTGTCGGACTCCATGGCATCGGCAGCGGACGCCATGGCCTGCGCGACCGCCTCGGCCGACGATTGCACTGGTGTGCCGGCCTCGGCCACCACGGCTGCCACCTCGTCTGCCACCTCATCTGCCACCGTGACATCAGCCGCCGTAGCAACCGTAGCAACCGCATCAAGCGCGGCCGCAGGGACACCCTCTTCTGCAGCCTCATCGTCCGATGCAACGGCCGGCACGGCTTCGGCGACGGGCGCCGAGGTATTCGATTCGACCCCGGGCGCTGCCGTTACCCGGATGGCTGCGGCCTCTCCTGTTGCGACGGCTTCTCCAACTACGACGGCTTCCTCTGCCGCAACGGCTTCCACGGCGTCGATGGCTTCCGTGGCCGACATGGCTTCCACCGTATCGGGCTGCTCCATATCTTCAGCATCGAGCGGCCGCGCGGCCAGCGCGCGCAGCTCGGCCAGCAGCTCCATGGCTTCCTGCCGGATGGCGGCCATGGTCACGGGCGACTCGGCACGGTCTTCGTCGCTGGCTTCGGCCATGTCGTCGATTTCCGTCACGATCGCCTCGGCCCGCGCCACCGCACCAGCCCCGGTCCCGGATTCGGACGAAGCTGCGGACTCGGACAAGGATTCGGGCGAGGATTCGGATGAGGACGTTGGCTCGGCTACGGCCTCGGCTCCAGCCTCCGCGTCAGCCCTGGAGACGTCCTCGGATGTGGCGAGCACGGCAACTGCGGCCGGATCGATGACCACGACTTCCGGCGCTTCGTCCATTGTTGCCGGAACCGTTGCGACCGGCGCCACGGCAACCGCCGCGGAAGTCGCCATCGCCTCGGGCAGCGTAGTGACGGCGGCACGCAGGCCGAGCTGCGGATTGCGGAAGGGGCTGCTGACGACGGTGGCTCGCGCGGGCGCCGGTTTCGACGTCGTTGCAGCGGCCGGCGACGGACGCGCGGCGGCGGATGAGATTGCCGATGCGGCTGACTGCATCGATGCAGCGTGAGACATGTGGCCGGCGTGGCCTGCTGGCGTCATCGGCTTCGCCGCGCGTGCCGATGCGGTCGACGCAGCCGACACACCTGACGCACCCGCCGACGCGGGCGGCACGACAGCCGCTGGCGCAGCGGATGTCGACGTGGTCGCGGCGCGTGCGGGTGCTGGCTTCACCGCACCCGGCGCCTCGGCATGATGCAGCCAGATTTCACCCGGCTGCGGCGGCGACTGGCGTGTGCGTGGAGGCGGCTCCCACGCCGGCTGACGGCGTGCGGAAACGGCCTCGATGCCCTTGTGTCGCGGCGGCGTGGGATTCCAGCCCGCCGACGAATGCGTCGGCAGCGACGTGGTCTCCCAGCGATCCACGGACTCGCGCGAGCCGGGCTGCGCGGAAGTTGCGGCATGCGACGTGCCGATGTCGGCGCGGAAATCTCCGCCGACGTCGCCACGAAGCTCGCTGCGACCGGCCCCACGGAAATCGGCGCGGGCGTCGGCTCGGGCGTCGTTACGCACCTCGGGACGGCCTTCGTCGGCAGCGGCGCGCGGCTTGCGCAGCAGGAACAGGCTGCGCCAGGTCTCGCCGAACACCATCGGTGCAGCCAGGCCCAGCACGGCCAGCATCATCAGCAGCGAACCCGTCCAGCCCAGCAGGCTTGCCGCGCCGCCGGCCAGCGCATGGCCCACTGCGCCGCCCGCGGCAGCGCCCTCGCCCTCGCCTCCTGTCAGCGATTCCAGCGTTGCGCTGGCGCCCAGCACCAGCAGCGTACCCAGCCAGACGCGCAACGAGCCACGACCGAACAGCCGGCGATCGCCTGCAAGCGCGCGCCCCACCATTCGCCAGACAAGCGGCAACAGCCAGAAGGTCGATAATCCGAACCAGCCCAGACCCATGATTGATATGACACGTTCAAAACTGCGGGCAGCGATTGTAGCGGGTCTGGGCTCGCCGCACGCCTGGCGTAAAGGTTTTTCACCCTTTTCTTGCTCGATGCGGGGCAGCCGCAACACCTGCGGTACCATCGTTCCACTGCCCGATGCCGTTGCCGTACCGATGCCAACTCCCCTCGCCGACCTTCGCGTCCTTGTGGTCGAAGACCATCCGTTCCAGCGGACGGTGGCCGCCAACCTGCTGCGCGGACTGGGCGTGACGCAGGTCACGCTGGCCTGCGACGGCGGCGAAGCGATGGCCATGCTCGCGGCGTCGCCATTCGACGTGGTGCTCTGCGATATCGAGATGCCCGTGATCAATGGCCCCCAGCTGATGGCGGAGCTGGCCCGGCGAGGCAGCGGCGCGTTTGCCGGCGCCTCGCCCGTCTGGGTCTGGATGACCCTTCTGGCCGACGACATCCTCGCCTCGCACCGCGACCTGGCCGAGACGCTCGGATTGCCGTACGTGCACGCCTTGCACAAGCCCCTGGTGGCCACGCTGCTGGAATCCATCCTGACGCAAACCGCCGAGCGCGACGATGCGGCGCCGGCTCATGCAGGCATGCCGGACGACGAGGCGCTACTCGCCGCCGTGCGCGACGACGCCAGTTTCGAGATCGTGCTGCAACCCCAGTTCCATCTGGCGACGGGGCGGCTGGCAGGTGCCGAAGCGCTCTGCCGCTGGCACCACCCTGCGCTCGGCAACATCCGCCCGGATCTGTTCATCCCGCGCCTGGAAGCGCTGGGTGCCGCCGACCCGATCCTGTTCCTGGCCGCCCGACGCTGTCTCGACGTGCACCAGCGCCTGCGCACCGCCGGCATGGAGATCGAGCTGGGCATCAATGCATCGGCGCAGACGCTGTGCCGGCCGGATGTGCTGGAACGGGTGGAAGCCATGGTCGAGGCCGCGGGCGTTCCGCGGCGTCTGCTGACCATCGAACTGACCGAAGGATTTCCCGTCGCCGATACCGTGGCGCTGTCGGTTGCCCTGAACCGCCTGCGGCTGCTGGGCTACGGAGTGGCGATCGACGATTTCGGCGTGGGCATCGCCACGCTCAAGCTGCTGGCGGACCTGCCTTTCACGCAGATCAAGCTGGACCGCTCGTTCGTCGTCAACGTGGATGCAGAGAACCAGCGCACCGTGATCTGCCGCAGCATGATCCGGCTCGCGCGGGACCTGGGGCTGACGTGTGTGGCCGAGGGAATCGAAACAGAATCGCAACGCGACGCGCTGCTGGCGCTGGGGTGCGATGTCGGCCAGGGCTATCTGTGGTCACGCCCGCTGCCGATCGACGCCTTCGTCACCAATGCCCTGTCGCGGGCCGGCGACTGGCGGACCGCCGACGGCCCGGGCGCGTGATGGGTGCGTGATGGGCACGCAAGGGGTGCGTGATAGGCACGCAAGGGGCGCCGGCGTGCTACGGCGCGGCCCGGAACGGATACTTCGCAAAAATCTGTGACACCACCTTGTCCAGCGCCTGCTGGTTGTCCTTGGAATCGGCCTGGCTGGCATCGCCTTGCGCCACGCCCTCCCAGACCAGCTGGTTCTTTTTCGCATCGATCAGGTCGATGTTCAGCGTGCCTTCGGTGTACGAATAGGTGTCGCTATAGAAGCCGTATCCGGGCCACGGCGCATAGAGGCCGCGCCGATAGCCGTAATAGCCCATGTAGCCCGGCCCCATCGGCATGGGATCGCTGACGATCTTCTGCTGCAAGCGGGCATTGAAGTTGATCAGCAGGTCGGACGACGCGGCGGCGTAGCGATAGCCGCGCGCGGTCATCTCCCGCTGGACCGCCGCCTTCAGGTATTGCGTGGTCAGGCTTTCATAGCCCTCGCGATCGGTGCCAGGCCGCGCCACGAATCCGAAGGTGCGATACGCCGAGAAATCCACGGCGCGGTTGTAGTCGGTGCGGATATCGGGCCCGGTGGCGCACCCGGCCAGCGCGACCAGCGTCATGGCGCCGAGCGCGCATCTCTGGATGTGGAGACGGTCAGGCAGTCGGGGTCCCATGGCAATGCTCCGCGGCGCTAATTCCATCTGCCGTCAATGCCGCCGACACTCATGCGGCCTGCCCCCAGCAGCGCCACGGCCAGCGCCCCCGCCAGGTACATGCCCTGCAACTCCAGCGCCCAGCCGCCGGTCGGGGCCATATCGCCGAACTGACTCGCGTGCACCAGCGCCAGCGCCACGATCATGTTGATGGCAATGATCAGGCCGGCAAGCCGCGTCCAGAGGCCAATGATCAGCAGGATGGGCGCGACGATTTCGCCGATGTAGACCAGATAGGCCACGGATTCCGGCAGCCCCGCCTTGGTGACCACCTGCACGATGAAGCCCGGCCCCGTCATCAGCTTGGAAATTCCGTGCACCAGGATCAGCGCACCGAGTGCGATACGGAGTATCGCCTTGCCCACGTCCTGCGATCCTTGCGTGCGACTCATCGACTCTGCTCCTTGCCGTGAAATTTGGTGCGCGCGCCGGGCGCCCTTGCCCTCGCGCAAGTGACCTGCACAACTACCTTAGTGCGCACTGGCGTGAAGGTAAAGGCGCAGCGGCCACAAACGTCGTACTTCCGGCACACGGCATCCCGAGGTTCCTCATGGCGGGCCGTGGCGCGCAGGCGGCTCCGTCGGCGGTGCCACGTGCATGGGCGGAGTGCTCGCCGTCATCATGCCGACGCGGCGCGCGTGTTCCGGCAATACTTCGGCGAGAAACTCCAGGAAGCGGCGCAGCGGGGGCGTCACGCCCTTGCGCGACGGAAATACGGCATGCAGCACGCCCATCGGCAAATCCCATTGCGGCAACAGCTCCTCCAGTTCTCCGCTTTCGATCTCGTCCCGGCAGTACATGCGCGGCAGCATGGCCACGCCGACGCCGGCCATGGCGGCCTCGCGCAGCAGTGCGAACTCGTCCGATACCAGCCGTGGATCGTAGGAAATATGGATGGATTCGCCGGACTTGCTGAATAGCGTCCACGCGTGCTTGCCGTCATGCGGCTTCTGGCCGACCCCCGGCATGCCGTCGAGCGCCTGCGGCGTGCGCGGCCGCCCGATGCTGTCCAGCAGCGCCGGGCTGGCCACCAGCTTCATGTCGCTCTTGCCGAAGGTGCGCACCGCCAGGCTGGAATCCTCCAGCACATCGCGCACGCGCAGCGCCAGATCGTAGCCCTCGCCAATCACATCGACGCGGCGATTGGTGGCGTCGATCTCCAGCCGGATGCCCGGATTGGCGCGCATGAAGGTGCCGATCTCGGGTGCCAGCAATATCTGGGTGATCGCCACCGGGCAACTGATCTTCAGCGAACCGCCCGGCTGCTCTCGCGCATGCTCGATCACCTCGCGTGCCGCTTCCGCCGCCTGCAGCATTTCCCGACAATGTTCGTAATACGACTCGCCGAGCGGCGTAACGCGCACCTGGCGCGTGGTCCGGCGCAACAGTTGCACGCCCAGGTCCCGCTCCAGCTGGGCGATCCGGCGCGACAGCCGCGATTTGGGCACGCCGGTGGCGCGGCTGGCGGCCGAAAAGCTGCCGTGCTGCACCACCTGGGCAAACAGCGACAGATCGTTGAGGTCTTGCATGCCGAATCTCCATCGGACATCGCGCGCTGCCACAAAGGCTCTGGTCGCGGCGTTGCGCAGGTAGAACAATTATTTGCATTTTGCCTCACTACCGGCACCAATGGCCAGGGCTTATCTTTCAGTCATCCCAACCGAACACAGCCCCCGTGGAGCCAGACATGAACATCCTGCAAATCGATTCCAGCGTACTTGGCGATAACTCCGTTTCCCGTGGCCTGACGGCCAGCGTGGTCGCCGACCTGGTTGCCAAGAACCCCCAGGCCAAGGTGACCGTCCGCGATCTGGACCAGGACGCCCCCGCCCACCTGACCGGCAACCTGCTGCCCGTGCTGGGTGGCCCGAAGGACGGCCTGAACGCCGTGCAGGAAGCCGAGCTGCAGCGTACGGAAGCGTGGCTGGCGGAGTTCATGGCCGCCGACGTGCTGGTCATTGGCGCCCCGCAATACAACTTTGGCATTCCGAGCCAGCTGAAGTCCTGGATCGACCGCATCGCCCAGGCCGGCCGCACGTTCCAATACACGGCCAACGGCCCGGAAGGCCTGGCCAAGGGCAAGCGCGCCATCGTGGTGTCGTCCCGCGGCGGTGTGCGCCAGGACGCCAACGCGCTGGATCTGCATGAAATCACTGTCGACACGGTGCTGCGATTCCTGGGCATCACGGACGTCACCATCGTCCGCGCGCACGGCCTGGCCATGGGCCCGGATGCCCGCGAAGCCGGCCTCGCCGCCGCCCGCACGGCCATCGCCGCGCTGAACGACGGCACCCGCGCCGCCGCCTGAACCTGACGCTCTCCTCCGTGTCCGGTGCCGCCCTCCGCGGTGCCGGCGCTTTCCCGCCGGGCCCCGCCTTTATTGGTGCGGCCCGTTTTTTCTTGCGCGCGCGTGCATTGGCATGCGCGTTTGCAGGCGCCGGCCCTTCCCGCGCGCCGCCCCGGGCCTTGCCCTGCAGCCGTTCGCGCCCCGCCCCGGCTCGCTCCGCCCGGCGATCAGGTCTATGATGATTCGAAATCTGGCGGATTCATCCAGCGCCGTGCCGCATGGCACGCCCTCCGTCGCCTGCCTTGTCCGTGCTGCCTGGCGCAGCGCCGTCTCACCCGTGTTGTCTCTGCCTTGATCCGTCTCCGGGAGCCTGCATGACCTCAGCACTGTTGCCTGCCGCCGCGAACCATCCCCCGCACGAGCCCGCCCTGCTTGGCCAGTACCGCCATGTGCGCGCCGCAACGGAAGCCATGGTGGCGGACCTGTCCGATGCGGATGCGACCGTGCAGTCAATGGAAGATGCCAGCCCGGCGAAGTGGCACCTGGCGCATACCACCTGGTTTTTCGAGGAATTCGTGCTGGCGGCGCGACTGCCGGATTACGAGCCGGTGGACCCCCAGTATCGCTACCTGTTCAATTCGTACTACGAGGCCGTGGGCGCGCGGCATCCGCGTCCCCGGCGTGGCCTGCTGTCGCGTCCCTCGCTCGACGAGGTGCTGGCGTATCGCGAGGCCGTCGACGAGACCATGTTGTCCCTGCTGACGAAGGCGCAGACCGACGACGAGGCGGCGCTCATCACGCTCGGCCTGAACCACGAACAGCAGCACCAGGAGCTGCTGCTGACCGACATCCTGCACCTGTTCGCCCAGAACCCGTTGCGCCCGGCCTTCGCGCCGGAGCTGGCGGCGCCGGTGATCGCGGACCCGCGTCCCGCGCCGGAGTGGATCCGCTTCACGGGCGGTGTGGTTGCCATCGGGCATGGCGGCGACGACTTCGCGTTCGACTGTGAGACGCCACGCCATAACGTGCTGCTGCAACCTTACGCGCTGTGCTCGCACCCGGTGAGCAATCACCAGTGGTTCGAATTCATCGAGGACGGGGGCTATCAAACGGCTGGGCTCTGGCTGTCCGACGGCTGGCGCTGGGTGTGCGATCACGGCATCCAGGCGCCGCTCTACTGGGAGGAACGCGAGGGCACATGGTGGCAAATGAGCCTGCGCGGCATGCAGCCGGTGGATCCGGACAGCCCCGTCACGCACGTGAGTTTCTTCGAGGCCGACGCCTTCGCCCGTTGGGCCGAGCGCCGCCTGCCCACGGAGGCTGAATGGGAGCACGCGGCGCGCAATCTGCCCGCCACCGGCAATTTCCTGGATGGCCGGGTACTGCGACCACTACCGGATCGCCAGAACACGGCCGGCGCGTTGCGCCAGATGTTTGGCGATGTCTGGGAATGGACCGGCAGCGCCTTCCTGCCGTACCCCGGTTTCCGGCCCAGCGCCGGCGCCGTCGGCGAGTACAACGGCAAGTTCATGAGCAGCCAGATGGTGCTGCGCGGCGGTTCCTGCGTCACGCCGGAGTCCCACATCCGCGCGAGCTACCGCAACTTCTTCTACCCGCATCAGCGCTGGCAATTCACCGGCGTCCGCCTGGCCGACGACATCTGAGAGGCACTATCAAAATGATTCTGGCGTTGTTGCCGGGTTAGCCACACTCGCTTGCCGTACCACTTGTACTGTCTGCGGCTGCGCGTCTAGCCGGGACCGCTTCGCTTCGTTTTGAAACAGCCTCTAGTCCGGACCCGCACGCCAGTTAGGTGGCTACCTCAAAATAGAAAAAACCGGTTATTCCAGCAAGCCACTGCCGCGCCTAATCTTGATCCTGTCGCAACGCCAATCCGGCGAAGCCAACTGATAAAACAGGAGCAAGTCATGGCACAACGTCTTGATTTCTATAACGCCAGCCCCGCCGCCATCAAGGCCATGCTCGGCCTGGAAAAGCGCATCAGCGAAGCCGGTCTGGAGCAGTCGCTGGTGGAACTGGTTCGCCTGCGCGCCTCGCAAATCAACGGCTGCGCGTATTGCATCGATCTGCACAGCTCGGACGCCCGAAAGGCCGGCGAGGATGATCGCCGCCTGGCCACGCTGTCGGTCTGGCACGAAACGCCCTTCTTCTCGGATCGCGAGCGCGCCGCGCTGGCCTGGACGGAAGCCGTGACGCTGGTGTCGCAAGACCATGTGCCCGACGCCGCCTGGGAGGCCGTTCGCCCGCACTTCTCGGACGCGGAACTGGTGGATCTGACGTTGCTGATTTCCACGATCAACGCGTGGAACCGCTTTGCGATCTCGTTCCGCAAGACGCCGGCCTGAGGCAACGCCATGTCCCGACAGATTCTGAAGGGGGCCGGCGCCGGGCCGGCGCTGACCGTGCTGGCTACGCTGGGCGCGCTGATCTTCGGCGTTGCCCGCCCCGCCCAGGCGCACGAGACCGCCGGTGGCCGTGGCGAGGAAACGATCGCCCCGGTCATGAAACAGGCGCTTCCCGAAGCCGTCGGCCGCGACGCGCTGATGATCACGGTGAGCTACGCGCCGGGCCAGGCCTCCACGCCGCATATGCACCCGGGTTCGATCTTCGCCTACGTGCTCGAGGGCGAAGTGGAATCCCAGCTCGATGGCCAGCCAGCACGCGTATTCAAGCAAGGCGAGGCCTGGTATGAGCCGCCCAACGCTCGCCACCTGGTTTCCCGCAACGCGAGCCAGACCCGCCCCGCCAAGCTGCTCGTGTACGCGATCGTGGCAGACAAGGCGCCGGTAAAGGTGCCGCTGCCGCAATAGCGGATCTGCTGGCGCGCAGCGCCGTCAGGGGCTTTCCGGCTTTCCGGGTTTTTTCGCGGCGCCCTCGCTTTCAGGTTTTCTGCTTCGGCCTGATCTTCTGATCGTTTCCTACCGCCAGGCATGCCGCCAGCCAGGAGCCTCTCCAATCGGCAAATCCCGGATCGAAGTATTCGGAGATTCCTGGCCGTTAATTGCAAACAAACAGTAGAAGCATTGCGGGTGCCGAATGATCGGCGATCCCGCATGCGGTTGGGCTTCCTTTGCTTCGAAGGTCTATTCCGGCGAGCGCCGGAAAGCGATGCCAAAACGGTTCAACCCGTTGATCGCACTGATCAGCAACGTCAGGTCCGTCAGTTCCCGGTCGCTGAACAGCGGCCGGACCGCCTCCCACACGTCGTCCGGCACCCCGGTTTCCGCCACGCGCGTCACGGCTTCCGCCCAGGCGAGTGCCGCCCGCTCGCGGTCCGTATAAAGCTCGCTCTCGCGCCATGCCGGCAGCATGTCGATACGCCCGGCCATCTCCCCTGCCCGCCGCGCGCGCGCCGTGTGCAGGTCGATGCAGTACGGGCACCCATTGACCTGCGACACGCGTAGCCGCACCAGGTCCGCCAGCGAATGTTCGAGGCGATAGGCGTCGCTACGCTTGTCGAGGCGCAGCAATAGCTCGATGCTGGGGCGGTTAGCCCGGTAGGAATCCAGCCGCTGGGTCATGTCGTGCCTTGAAATGCATCCGGAAAAGGATCGGCAAACCCGATCCGACGCCTCTCACACTAGGCGTCCGGAGCGGTCCGGCCAATAGCCACTATCCGCCGTTTTTCAGGTAGCCACCCGGCGCAGCTCAGTCGCCGCGCAAGCGGCGCCAAAGCGTGGTGGCACTGATGCCGAGTTGCGCACAAGCCGCCGCGCGATTGCCGCCACATTCCGCCAGGACCCGACGGATATGCTCGGCCTGGCTGACGCGCGCGACGCCTGCCAGCGATTGGCTCGCACCCGCCGGCAACGCCACCGCGGCGGACAAGACGGGCGCATCGACCGCCGCCATGCCTGCACTGGCCGGATCCCGGGAATCCGTGGAAAACAGCTCGGGGACGGCGGACTGCAATTCGCGCTGCAGCGCGGCCGGCTCCAGCCTTGCGCCGGCTACCAGCACGGCAATGCGCTCCGTCACGTTTTCCAGCTCGCGAATATTCCCGGGCCACGAATAACGTGCCAGCCGCGTGCGTACCGTTGCAGGCAACTGCAGCGGATCGGCGACACCCAGCCGCTCCTGCGCGCGCCGGTAGAGCATCTCGGCCAGATCGGCCAGGTCCGCGGCGCGGTCCCGCAGCGGGGGCATCTCGATCCGCAGGATATTGAGCCGGTAGTAAAGATCCTGCCGAAACGTGCCCTCGCGCACGAGCGCGGCCAGGTCCCTGTGGGTGGCGGCGATCACCCGCACGTTGACGGGAACGGCCTCGATGCCGCCAATCGGCAATACCTGTTTTTCCTGCAGCACGCGCAGCAGCCGCGTCTGCAAGGCCGGCGGCATGTCGCCCACCTCGTCGAGGAACAACGTGCCGTCATGCGCCGATTCGAACAGCCCGGCCTTGCCGCCACGCCGCGCACCGGTGAACGCGCCCTCTTCGTAGCCAAACAGTTCCGACTCCAGCAGCGCTTCCGGGAATGCCGCGCAATTGACGGCCACGAACGGGAACGCGCGCCGGGGGCTGGCGTCATGCATGCCCTGCGCCAGCACCTCCTTGCCGGTGCCGCTCTCCCCGCCCACCAGCACGGTGGAATCGACCATCGCATACCGCCGCGCCAGCGCCCGCAGGTCCGTCATCGCCGCCGACGCCCCGGCCAGGTCATCCAGCGAGTAACGCACACCCGCTGGCCGTGTCCGCGTGCGCGAACGCAGGTTGCGGTCGGCGCGATGGATCGCATTGGCGTCCTGGATCGTCAGCACCGCGCCGGTGGTGCCGGCCTCGCCGACGATCGGAATCCGGTTGACCACCACCATCTTGTCACCCAGCCGATGGATCGCCTCCAGTTCCCGCGTGCCACTTTGCATGACCCCGTCGAGCGAGAGCCCGGGCGCCAGCGTGGACAGCTTGCGCCCCACGGCCGCGCCGGCGGGCGTGCCCAGAAAGCGCTCCATGGCCGGGTTGAACGCCTGCACACGGCCTTCCGGGTCCACGGCCGCCACGCCCTCGTTCAGGTGCGCGAGGATGGTGTTGACGTAGTCGCGGCGGGTCGATTCGATACGCCGCAGCCGTGCCGCCTCGATGGCATCTTCCAGCGCCAGCCGCACGGCATTCCCTGAGTACAGGAACACGCCCAGCAGGCCATGCTTGTCCGCCAGGTCCGTCACCATGCCCGGCCCCACCACCACGCGCACGCCTTCCTCCTTGAGCGCCCGCACGCGCGCCGTGGCATCGTCCTCGGTCAGGTAGGTGTAGGTGGGAATGGATAGCGAGAAGGCCCGCACGAATTCGTCGACTTCGGCATACGTCGACGCATGGGTGACCAGTGCCACCATCGGCGAAATGCGCCGCGCGGTGGCCAGCGCATTCATCACGTCGAAACCGGTCACTTTCACCAGCACCACGGGGACATCCACGTGCTGGCGCAGGTAGGCGCCGTTGGAGCCGCCCGCCACCACCACGTCCACCCGGCCTTCGCGGGCCTCCCGGTTGATCGCGCTGGCGGCGGCCTCGAACGCACGCCCGACGATCCGGAACTCGGCGCGCCCGGCATAGGCCGGGATCAGTTCGGCAAAGGCGCGCGACAAGCGGCTGATGCCCATGGCCCAGATACGGGGTCGGGCGCCGGCCGGAATGGCGGGCGCATTGAGAGGAATCGGATTCTGCGAGGGAGTCATGGTGCAGCCACGATTGACGGGGATGGCAGGCGCGCGAACCGCCGGGATTGGCGACGCGTTCGGGCGTATAGTCGATTCGGATTGATTGGGGTCGATTTGGATTGTGCGCCGGCGCCGCTGGCATTTCAATATTGAAACGCCTGAATTTCAATATTGAAATGCCGAAGGGATGTAATCGGCTCGTGAAACTTGTGGAATTTCAGCGTCGATATGGCCTAACCCTTTGATCTGTAAGGGTTTATGGACCGACCGGAGCCCGCCCGCCGAGGGTGGATTCCGGGCTGGCACACGCCTTGCGCCATATGGGTCCGTTTCGAATCCGATATTTCAACTCCACGCCATGACCTTTTCTGCATCCGAACTCGCCCGCTCCGCCGGCGCCCGCTTCCGCCAGGCCCTGGTCGATGAAAGCCCACTGCAGATTCCCGGCACCATCAACGCGAATCACGCGCTGCTGGCCACGCGCGCCGGCTATCGCGCCATCTACCTGTCGGGTGGCGGCGTGGCTGCCGGCTCCCTGGGTCTTCCCGACCTGGGCATCTCCAACCTGGACGACGTCCTGACCGACATCCGCCGCATCACCGACGTCTGCGACACCCCGCTGCTGGTCGATGTGGACACCGGCTTCGGCGCCTCCGCCTTCAACGTGGCCCGCACCACGCGCTCGCTGATCAAGTTCGGCGCCGCCGCCATGCATATCGAAGACCAGGTGGGCGCCAAGCGCTGCGGCCATCGCCCGGGCAAGGAAATCGTGACGCAAGGCGAAATGGTCGACCGCATCAAGGCCGCCGTGGACGCCCGTACCGACCAGAACTTCGTGATCATGGCCCGCACCGACGCGCTGGCCGTGGAAGGCCTCGACAAGGCCATCGAGCGTGCCGTGGCCTGCGTGGAAGCCGGCGCCGACGCGATTTTCCCGGAGGCCATGACGGACCTGGACATGTATCGCCGCTTTGTCGATGCCGTCAAGGTGCCGGTGCTGGCCAACCTGACCGAATTCGGCGCAACGCCGTACTTCACCGTGGACGAGCTGCGCGAGATCGGCGTGGCGATGACGCTGTACCCGCTGTCCGCCTTCCGCGCGATGAACAAGGCCGCCGAGAACGTATACGAAGCCATCCGCCGCGACGGCACGCAGAAGAATGTGGTCGACACCATGCAGACGCGGAACGAGCTGTATGAGCGCATCGGCTATCACGTCTACGAACAAAAGCTGGATGCCCTGTTCGCGCAGGGCAAGGGCAAGTAAGCTGCGGAATCTCATCCGTTTCTGAAACCGACATGCCCGCACGCAAGCCAAACCAACATACCAAGGAGACCCCAATGTCCGAAGCCCAACCGCTGGCCACGCCGAAGCCCAAGAAGTCCGTCGCCCTGTCGGGTGTTGCCGCCGGCAACACCGCCCTGTGCACCGTGGGCCGCAGCGGCAATGACCTGCATTACCGCGGCTACGACATCCTCGACATCGCCGACACCTGCGAATTCGAGGAAATCGCCCACCTGCTGGTGCACGGCAAGCTGCCGAACAAGTCCGAGCTGGCTGCCTACAAGACCAAGCTCAAGGCGCTGCGCGGCCTGCCCGCCAACGTGAAGGCCGCGCTGGAATGGGTGCCGGCCAGTGCCCACCCGATGGACGTGATGCGGACCGGCGTGTCGGTGCTGGGCACCGTGCTGCCGGAGAAGGACGACCACAACACGCCGGGCGCACGCGACATCGCCGACCGCCTGATGGCGAGCCTCGGTTCGATGCTGCTGTACTGGTACCACTACAGCCACAACGGCCGCCGCATCGAGGTGGAAACCGACGACGACTCGATCGCCGCCCACTTCCTGCACCTGCTGCACGGCGAGTCGCCCTCCAAGCTGTGGGAGCGCGCGATGCAGACGTCGCTGATCCTGTACGCGGAGCACGAGTTCAACGCCTCGACGTTCGCGTGCCGCGTGGTGGCGGGCACCGGCTCCGACATGTATTCGGCCATCTGCGGCGGCATCGGTGCGCTGCGTGGCCCGAAGCATGGCGGCGCCAACGAGGTGGCCTTCGAGATCCAGAAGCGCTATGACACCCCGGACGAGGCCGAGGCCGACATCCGCCAGCGCGTGGAAAACAAGGAAGTGGTGATCGGCTTCGGTCACCCGGTGTACACGATTTCCGACCCGCGCAACGTGGTGATCAAGGAGGTGGCCCGCAAGCTGTCGAAGGACGCCGGCTCGCTGAAGATGTTCAACATCGCCGAGCGCCTGGAGACGGTCATGGCCGACGCCAAGAAGATGTTCCCGAACCTCGACTGGTTCAGCGCCGTCAGCTACCACATGATGGGCGTGCCCACCGCGATGTTCACGCCGCTGTTCGTGATTGCCCGCACGTCGGGCTGGGCGGCGCACGTGATCGAGCAACGGATCGACAACAAGATCATTCGTCCGACGGCCAACTACACCGGCCCCGAGAACCTGAAGTTCGTGCCCATCGAAAAGCGCGCCTGATTCACAGCAAAAGCAACAGTGCCACCACCCCGCCCGGTGATTGCCCGCCGGGGTGGCAGGCACGCCAGTCCTCCACACGCCATGAACACTGCATACCGCAAGCCGCTGCCCGGCACCAAACTGGATTACTTCGACACGCGCGCCGCGGTCGACGCCATCCAGCCGGGCGCCTATGACAAGCTGCCCTACACGTCGCGCGTGCTGGCCGAAAACCTCGTCCGCCGCTGCGACCCCGCCACGCTGACGGACTCCCTGAAACAGATCATCGGGCGGCGCCGCGACCTCGACTTCCCGTGGTTCCCCGCCCGCGTGGTGTGCCACGACATCCTGGGCCAGACCGCGCTGGTGGACCTGGCCGGCCTGCGCGACGCCATTGCCGACCAGGGTGGCGACCCCGCGCTGGTCAATCCGGTGGTGCCGGTGCAGCTGATCGTCGACCATTCGCTGGCCGTGGAATGCGGCGGCTTTGATCCCGATGCGTTCACGAAGAACCGCGCCATCGAGGACCGCCGCAATGAAGACCGCTTCGACTTCATCAACTGGACCAAGAAGGCCTTCCGCAACGTCGATGTGATCCCGCCGGGCAACGGCATCATGCACCAGATCAACCTGGAGAAGATGTCCCCGGTGATCCATGCCGACCACGGCGTGGCCTACCCCGACACCTGCGTGGGCACCGACAGCCACACCCCGCACGTGGACGCGCTCGGCGTGATCGCCATCGGCGTGGGCGGGCTGGAAGCCGAAAACGTGATGCTGGGCCGCGCGTCGTGGATGCGCCTGCCGGATATCGTCGGCGTGGAACTGACCGGCCGCCGCCAACCCGGCATTACCGCCACCGACATCGTGCTGGCCCTGACCGAGTTCCTGCGCAAGGAAAAGGTGGTTGGCGCGTATCTGGAATTCCGTGGCGAAGGCGCATCGAGCCTGACGCTGGGCGACCGCGCCACGATCTCGAACATGGCCCCGGAATACGGCGCCACCGCCGCCATGTTCTTCATCGACGACCAGACCCTGTCGTACCTGCGCCTCACCGGCCGCGAGGACGCCCAGGTCAGCCTGGTGGAGACCTACGCAAAGACCGCCGGGCTGTGGGCAGATGCGCTGGACGCCGCCGAATACGAGCGCGTGCTGAAGTTCGACCTGTCCACGGTCGGACGCAACATGGCCGGTCCGTCGAACCCGCACAAGCGCCTGCCCACCGCCGACCTGGCTGCGCGCGGCATCGCGGGCAAGTGGGAGGAAGTCCCCGGCCAGATGCCCGATGGCGCGGTGATCATTGCCGCGATCACCAGTTGCACCAACACCAGCAACCCGCGCAACGTGATTGCCGCGGCCCTGCTGGCGCGCAACGCCAACGCGCGCGGCCTCACCCGCAAGCCGTGGGTGAAATCGTCGCTGGCGCCGGGCTCCAAGGCCGTGGAACTGTATCTGCAGGAAGCCAACCTGCTGCCCGACCTGGAAAAACTCGGCTTTGGCATCGTGGCGTTTGCCTGCACCACCTGCAATGGCATGTCGGGTGCGCTGGATCCGAAGATCCAGCAGGAAATCGTCGATCGCGACCTGTACGCCACGGCGGTGCTGTCCGGCAACCGCAACTTCGACGGCCGCATTCATCCCTACGCCAAGCAAGCCTTCCTGGCCTCGCCGCCGCTGGTGGTGGCCTACGCCATCGCCGGCACGATCCGCTTCGACATCGAGCGCGACGTGCTGGGCACGGATGCCGACGGCAAGCCGGTGTACCTGAAGGACATCTGGCCGAGCGACGAGGAAATCGACGCGATCGTGACGAAGAGCGTGAAGCCCGAGCAGTTCCGCAAGGTCTACGAGCCGATGTTCGCCATCACGGCGGCTTCCGGCGAATCGATCGACCCGCTCTACGACTGGCGTCCGCAAAGCACGTACATCCGCCGTCCGCCGTACTGGGAAGGCGCTCTGGCCGGGGAGCGCACGCTCCAGGGCATGCGGCCGCTGGCGGTGCTGGGCGACAACATCACGACCGATCACCTGTCGCCCTCCAACGCCATCCTGGCCAGCAGCGCGGCCGGCGAGTACCTGGCGAAGATGGGCCTGCCGGAAGAGGACTTCAACTCGTACGCCACCCATCGTGGCGATCACCTGACGGCGCAGCGCGCGACGTTTGCCAACCCGACGCTCATCAATGAGATGGCGGTGATCGACGGCGCGGTCAAGAAGGGATCGCTGGCGCGCATCGAGCCGGAAGGCAAGGTCGTACGCATGTGGGAAGCCATCGAGACCTACATGGACCGCAAGCAGCCGCTGATCGTGGTGGCTGGGGCCGACTACGGCCAGGGGTCGTCGCGCGACTGGGCGGCCAAGGGCGTGCGGCTGGCGGGCGTGGAAGCGATCGTCGCGGAAGGCTTCGAGCGTATCCACCGCACCAACCTGATCGGCATGGGCGTGTTGCCCGTGGAATTCGGACCGGGTGTCAACCGCCTCACGCTGGGCATCGACGGCACCGAGACGTTCGACGTGATCGGCGAGCGCAAGCCGCGCGCCGAACTGACGCTGGTGATCCGGCGCCAGAACGGCGAGCGCGTGGAGGTGCCGGTGCTGTGCCGGCTGGATACGGCCGAAGAGGTCTCGATCTACGAGGCCGGCGGCGTGCTGCAGCGGTTTGCACAGGATTTCCTGGAATCCTCGCGCGCCGCGGCTTAAGCGTTAAACAGTCAGCGCAAGGCGGGCGGCATGGCGACATGCCGCCCCGCGCTATTGGACAAGTGGACAAGTCACGATGCCTCACGTACCCCAGATCAAGATTCCCGCAACCTATATGCGGGGCGGCACCAGCAAGGGTGTCTTCTTCCGCCTGCAGGATTTGCCCGAGGCGGCGCAGGTCCCGGGCCGCGCCCGCGACGCGCTGCTGCTGCGCGTCATCGGCAGCCCCGACCCCTATGGCAAGCAGATCGACGGCATGGGCGCCGCCACCTCGAGCACCAGCAAGACGGTGATCATCTCGAAGAGCACGCGCCCGGACCATGACGTCGACTACCTGTTCGGCCAGGTATCGATCGACCAGCCGTTCATCGACTGGAGCGGCAACTGCGGCAATCTCTCGGCCGCCGTGGGTCCGTTTGCGATCAGCAACGGCTTCATCGATGCGGCACGCATCCCGCGGAACGGCATGGTGACCGTGCGCATCTGGCAGGCCAATATCGGCAAGACCATCGTCGCGCACGTACCGGTGACCGAGGGCGCGGTGCAGGAAACCGGCGATTTCGAGCTGGACGGCGTGACGTTCCCCGCCGCCGAGGTGCAACTCGAGTTCATGGATCCGGCCGCCGAGGAAGGTGACGATGGCGGCGGCGCGATGTTCCCGACCGGCAACCTTGTCGATGACCTGGAAGTGCCCGGCGTCGGCACGCTCAAGGCGACGATGATCAACGCCGGCATTCCGACGATCTTCGTCAACGCGGAGGCCATCGGCTACACGGGCACGGAACTGCAGGACGCCATCAACGGCGACCCCAAGGCGCTGGCGATGTTCGAGACGATTCGCGCTTACGGCGCCAGGCGCATGGGCCTGATCCAGGACATCGACGAAGCGGCCCGGCGCCAGCACACGCCGAAGGTGGCCTTCGTGGCCCGGCCGGCGACCTATACGGCATCGAGCGGCAAGGCGGTCAACGCCGGCGACGTGGACCTGCTGGTGCGCGCGCTGTCGATGGGCAAGCTGCACCACGCGATGATGGGTACGGCAGCCGTGGCCATCGGCACCGCCTCCGCGATTCCCGGCACGCTGGTCAACCTGGCCGCCGGTGGTGGCGAACGCGAGGCCGTGCGTTTCGGCCATCCGTCGGGCACGCTGCGCGTGGGCGCGCAAGCCAGCCAGGTCGATGGCGAATGGACGGTGACCAAGGCCGTCATGAGCCGCAGCGCGCGCGTGCTGATGGAAGGCTGGGTACGCGTGCCGGGCGACACGTTCTAGGCGCAAAACGGGGCGCGAGACAGGGCCAAAACGGGGCGCAATGTACGGCGTAATCCCTCATCGGCAATGCCTTGAAAAAGCGGCATCTTTCCTTGGGGAAGATGCCGCTTTGTCTTACTGGGCATACGTTTCCGGTCATTCATGGCGACGACGAGGTTGTCGACGCAACGCGCTTGCCTCGGTATAGTGCACGCTCCGTCCGGGACGGCGGTCCCTGGCAACCCCCATGACCCCCGACGGGCGGAACCCATGAATCGATGACAAGTGGCAACGCGTTCCATAAGACACGCGTCAATCGCCGATACGAGGAGAATCATGAAACGTACTGCCCATCTCAAGTCCCTGGCCGCCCTGCTGCTGTCGGCCAGCCTGCTGTCCGGCGTGGCCCACGCCCAACTGGCACCAGCCTCGGCCCCGACCGCGGCACCTGCCGGCGCCACCGCCGAAGCCCGCAAGGCCAACATCGTCATCATCGGCACCGGTGGCACCATTGCCGGCGCGGGCGCATCGGCCACCAACACGGCGGCCTACCAGTCCGCCGTGGTGCCGGTCGACAAGATCATCGCCTCGGTACCAGAGATCTCGAAGGTCGCCAACGTCAAGGGCGAGCAGATTTTCCAGATCGGCTCGGAGAGCTTCAACAATGAGCGCCTGCTCAAACTGGGCAAGCGGGTTTCCGAGTTGCTGAAGCAACCGGACGTGGATGGCATCGTGATTACCCACGGCACCGACACCATCGAGGAAACGTCGTACTTCCTGAACCTGACGCTGAAGAGCGACAAGCCCGTAGTGGTGGTCGGCTCGATGCGTCCGGGTACCGCGCTGGGCGCGGACGGCGCACTGAATCTCTATGACGCCGTTCTGGTCGCATCGAATCCGGCATCGCGCGGCAAGGGCACGCTGGTCGTGCTGAACGACGAGATCCACACGGGCCGCGACGTGACCAAGACCAACACGTTCAAGACCGAGACGTTCCGCTCGCCGTTCGGCCCGCTGGGCTACGTGGTGGAAGGCCGCACGCTGTTCTATCGCATCCCGGCCCGCCCGCACACGATGCAAACCCAATGGGACATCGACAAGATCGACAAGCTGCCCGAGGTCGCCGTGGTCTATGCCTACGGCAACGTCAACCCGGCCAGCATCGACGCCGCGGTGAAAAATGGCGCCAAGGCCATCGTCTATGCGGCCACCGGCAACGGCAGCGTGGGCGACTACATGGTGGAGCCGCTGAAGGCCGCGCGGGCCAAGGGCGTGCAGATCGTTCGTGCTTCGCGTACGGGCAGTGGCGTGGTGGTTCGCAACGCCGAGCAGCCGGACGACAAGTACGACTGGATCGTTACTGACGACCAGCTGCCGCAGAAGGCGCGCATCCTGATGGCGCTGGCGCTCACGCAGACCAACGATCCGAAGGCGCTGCAGCAGATCTTCTGGAAGTACTGATCGGCGGAAGTCACGCGGAAGGGCTGGCGTCGCCGCAGGCGGATGCGCTGGCCCTTCCTCCGGCATTTCAGAACAAGGTGGTGCTCATGAGCGCCTTGGCGACCAGCACACCTTCGTCGGGGCCCTCGGCATAGACGGACACATCCGTGGAAACCTGTCGCTTGCCGCGGCGGATCACCACCGCCACCGCACGCAGCGTCGCCGATCTTGCCGGCGCCAGATACTGGATCGACAAGTTTCCTGTCGCGCCACTGCGCACCACATCCGGATCGATATTGGAGAATGCGGCCGTCGCGCCCGCGATGTCGATCAGCGTCGCAATGACGCCGCCGTGCACGATGTCCGCCACCGTGGTGTGTTCCATGCTGAACGGGAGCAGCAGTTCGGCGTGATCGGGTGCGAGGGCATCGAGGCGAATGCCTAGCGCACGCGCCACCGGGGACTGCATCAACACGGACTCCACCACGGCCGCCACACGCGGCGCGACGGTGCCGTCCGAATGGCGGGAAATGCCAGCAGAGGCTTCAGACATCGGCAAACTCCGGGAAGAATGGGGAATGAGTCGTGAATCGAGACACTGCCAGCGTAGCCAACCACCGCGCCCAGCTCAATAACTTCCGGGGTAATCCCTGCAGACGGCGGTAGTCCGCGTTGGCCGGTTCCCGGCCGACCATGACCGATCCTGGCCGACCCTGGCCGACCTGACCGGAAACGTCGTATCGCCATCGCCGGGCCGGCCATCTGCCCCGTTTATAATGTGCCCCCAGCCGCTCCACCCGCCGACCGCATGCCCGTCACTCCGTCCGATTCCGTCCTGTCACCTGCCGCAGCCGCCACTTCCGAGGGCCAGGGCGGGCTGAGCAACCGTCCGGACAGTCCGTGCATCGGCATCTGCTCCACGCTGTTCGACGAAATCTGCCAGGGCTGTGGCCGCACCGCGGCGGAAGTCAGCAACTGGGTGTTCTACAGCGACGACGAAAAACAGGTCATCTGGGAACGCATCACGCGCGAAGGCACCGCGCGACGCTTCCGTCAGGACTGATCCGCAGCCGGGCTGCCAGATAACCGCTTCTCCATATCTTCCACCTCGCGGCGCGCCACGCGCTGCCGGGCCAGCTTGCGCCAGCTTTCCGCCAGCACCGGCAGCTCCGCCATCTCGGCCAGCGCCGCATAGTCGAGCCGATCCACATACAGCACGCGCAGCAACCGCTGCAGGCTCCACTGCGGACAGGGCCGCGCAAGCAGGATCAGCCGGTCGCCGCGACGCACCTCGCCCTCTTCCAGCACACGGTAGTACCAGCCTGTCCGCTGGCTGTTCTGCACCGCGCGTGACATGCCGGCATAACCAAAGCGGTGATTGAGCTTCCAGCACGGCTGCCTGGCTTGTGAGACCTCCACCAGCGCCGTGCCAAGCCGGAACCGGTCGCCAACGCACACGTCCGCTTCCGTCAAACCCCGGGTGCTCAGGTTCTCGCCAAACGCGCCCGGACGGGCCAGGACATCGATGGCCGCGTCGGCATAAGCCGACAGTTCGGTCTGCCAGTGAGCGTAGTGATCCCGTGCATAGTGATGCAAGGCCTTTTCCGGGCCGCCGTGGTGCTTCGGGTCCCCCTGCTCGTCGATTGCAAGCCCGATTGTCGTCACGCGCACCGCGTCGTGAACTTCGGTCTTGTCGATGCCGCTCGGCAGCCCCTTGGGGCCGTATGGGCGAACCTTGCCCGCGAGCACGGCGTCGATGGCGATATCGATGACCGCGAGACTCACAGCCCGGCCTCGCTCAGCCAACGGGTGAACATCCGCTCGCCAGCCGCCGCGACGGTCGCCCCGATCTCCGCGGTACGCCGGCGAATCGTGCGCGGGTCGATACCGGCCTTGGCCAGCTCCACGGTATGGCCGATCAGCCAGGTCTCGATATCGCTGGCAAGCACTTCCGGGTGGAATTGCAGCGCCAGTACATGCTTGCCGATGGCATAGGCCTGATTCGTGTTGCCCGCCGTGGAAGCCAGCAGTTCGGCGCCCGCCGGCAGGTCGAATGTATCGCCATGCCAGTGCAGCACCTGCCAGTCGGCGTCGGCCAGTGCCGCCAGCGGGGACCGCAATCCGGCCTCGGTCGGCGTCACCGGCGCCCAGCCGATCTCGCGCGTGCCGGGATACACCCGGGCATCCGACGCCGCCGCAATCAGTTGCGCGCCAAGGCATGCACCGATCATCGGGCGACGCGATGCCAGCCGCTCGCGAATCACGGCGATCTCGGCCTCCAGCCACGGATAGGCTTGCGTCTCGTACACGCCGATCGGCCCGCCCAGTACCACAAGCAGATCGGCCGGGTCCGCCATCACGGGCGTCAGGTCGTCGACGCCGGCCTGGTAGATGCGGATACCGTGCCCACGCGCCCGCACGGCATTGGCGATGACGCCGGCGTGCTCGAACGCCACATGCTGGATGACATCGGTACGGCGCGCCGTGCCGCCCGGGGCCGCATCGTTGGGAATGCCGGGAATTTCGGTCATGAATCCACTCCTGAAAGTTCGGTGCGAAAAGCGTGCGTCATGGTAGCGCCTCCGCCGCAGGGCGCAGCACCATCGTGTCGAAGCTGTCGCCACCGGGATTGCGCCGGTGCGCGCCGACCGTGATGAACTGCACTCCCGCCCACTTGTCCGTCCAGTCCCGGTAGTGGGGCGAGAGCGCATTGCCCGATTGTCCCGTCGAAGTCATGAATCGGGATTCAGACAAATCCGAAAGATCGTAGATGGCACGCAGGCTCGCGGCATGGGTGCTCTCGAATGGGGCACGTTCGTCACGGAGGTTGTGGCGGCCGACGTCGACGGTATACGTATCGCCACCGGTCTGGACGCGCACGTTGAACAAGCCGGCCAGATACGGGACCTTGCCGAATGGCTTGTGCTCCGCGCGTGCCGTATGCGCCTTGCCCCAGCGCCAGCGTTCGGCATTGTCGCCATAGCGCGCGTCCAGGTCCGCGATGGCACGTCGCCAGGCCAGGCTAATCGTCTCGCCGCAGGTCTCGCGCGCAGGGGTTCGCGTGTTGTCACACCAGAACGCGCCCGCGCCGTCGGGATCGCGCATGGCGTTGAGCATCGGCAACTGGACATTGCGTTGATCCCAGAGCCGGTTGAACTGCACCTCGCCGACCTTGTCCTCGAACAGCAGGCGAGACAACTCGCGCAGCCACGCGGTGACCACCAGCGGCTCGGCGCGATCCGCCGCCATCGTGCCGTCCCACTTGCGCAGCGCATCCAGCAGTCCGCGTTCACGCGGCGGGAGACTGGCGTCCTGCGCCACCGGCGCCGCCAGCAACAGCGGCAGGGCTTCGCGCACGGCCAGCGACACCACGTCCTTCTGGATGGCCGCGAAGCTGTCCGGGGTATGGCGCGGATTGGCCTCCAGCAGCGCCTTGATGCGCTGGTAGCGATACGGCACCGTCCATTCGCTGGTAATGAAGTACGGGTAGTCGTCCGCCACGATCTTCTGGTTGGCGGTGACGATCATGCCCGTCGGCGGGTTATAGCTGCGCGGCAACTGCTCGAACGGCACGAAGCCCGTCCAGTCGTAGCGGGCCTCCCAGCCCGGCGCCGGCGCCAGCCCCTTGAGGTCGTTGTCGGCACGCCGCAGCGGCACGCGTCCCGGTGCGATATAGCCGATATTGCCGTCGACATCGGCATAGACAATGTTCTGTTGCGGCGCGTGGAAATCCCGCATCGCCGCCAGGAAACTGTTCCAGTCCGAGGCCTGGCCGAGCTTCAGGCCGCCCTGGAACGTACGATCGTCTGGCCGGAGCGCCGTCCACTGGAACGCCACCACATATTGCGCGCCAAGCGGCTTCGCGGCGGCGACGAGCGGTTCGGCGACATCGGACAAGACCGGGCCATGCCGCGTGGCGCGGACGGTCAGCGTGACGTCATTCTCGCCCTTCACATGGATGATCTCGGTACGGGTCTCGAAGTCGGCCCAGCCGTCCGGCGTCTGGTATTGGCCCGGGTTGCCGGGCGCCACGCGTTCGATATAGAGATCCTGCACATCGGGCGCGGTATTGGTGAAGCCCCACGCGATGCGCTTGTTATGGCCCAGCACCACAAGCGGTGCGCCGGGCAGCGTGGCACCGGTGACGTCGAGTCCCGGCGCCTGCAGGCGGGCGACATACCACAGCGCCGGCGCCTGCAGCCCCAGGTGCGGATCGTTGGCCAGCAAGGGCTTGCCGCTACGCGTATGGGCCCCGGATACCACCCAGTTGTTCGAGCCCATGCCCTCCACGTAACCCGACGGCGCGCGCTGCACCACGCTTGCCATCGCCGTCGCGACCGGCGCCAGTTGCCGGTAGAAGCTGGCGTAGTCCATGGTCCGCAGCGGCTTGTCGCCGGGGTACGGCGCCAGGATCTCGGCGATGCGGGCGGTCGGCAGTTGCTGCGCCAGCCCCATGCGCAAGACCTCCTGGGTCCAGTTTCCGCCCAGGTCCCACGCCATCATGGTCTGCCAGCCGAGCGTATCGGCCGGTTCCCAGCGTTCCGGGCGGGTCCGCAGGATCAGGAATTCCGGTGGCAGCGCGGACTTGCGGGTATCGATGAACGCATTGACGCCGTTGGCATAGGCCTGCAGCACCGCGCGGGTCTCGGGCGACGACTGGGCCAGGATCGCCTCGGCGTTGCGCCGCACGCCCAGCGTGCGCAGGAAGCGGTCGGTATCGAGCGCACTCGGCCCCAGGATCTCCGCGAGCCGGCCCGCCACGATCCGCTTGTTCATCTGCATCTGCCACAGCCGGTCCTGCGCGTGGACGTAGCCCAGCGCGTAGTACGCATCGAGCGCGTTGGCGGCCTGGATGTGCGGTACGGCGTTGCGGTCCCGGACCACCACCACGCGGTCCTTCAGTCCGGGCAGCCGCAGCGTGCCGGCCGAATCCGGCTGCGAGGCCTGGCGATACCAGATATAGCCGCCAGCCGCGCCCGTGACCGCCAGCAGCGCGATCGACACCAGCCACCAACCCAGCCGTTTGAACCAGCCCATCGGAACCTCTCCAGTCATAGGCGATCGCAAGGATCGGAATCTCGAATGATCGCAGGCTTCCGCCCGTGAAACCTTGTGCGATCAAGCTTCCCGAAGCTTCAGAGGATCGCGGATCTCATCCACGAAAAAATGCCCGGACCAGCCGGGCATTCTTCCGGGACGCGTCAGGACACATCCAAGCCCGCCACGTCAGGCCGGCTTTTTCATCTGCAGGGACTTGTACTCGAGGAATTCCTCCAGGCCGTACTTGCCGGCCTCGCGCCCGTTGCCGGATTGCTTGTAGCCACCGAACGGCGCGTTCATGTTGAACGGCCCGCCGTTGATGTCAACCTGGCCAGTACGGATGCGGCGCGCCACGCGGATCGCGCGAGCCTCGTCGCCGGACCACACGCCGCCGCCCAGCCCGTAGATGCTGTCATTGGCGATACGGACCGCGTCGTCTTCCGTGTCATAGCAGATCACCGACAGCACCGGACCGAAAATCTCTTCCTGCGCCACGGTGGCCCGGGGATCGACGTTGCCGAGCACGGTCGGCTTGACGAAAAAGCCCTTGTCCAGCCCCACCGGCGTATCCGGGCCGCCGGCCACCAGTTCCGCGCCCTCTTCCAGGCCGCGCCGAATATAGCCCGTGACGCGCTCCTTCTGCGCCGCCGAAATCAGCGGCCCGAGCTTGCTAGTTTCTGCCAGCGGATCGCCGACGGTGAAGCCCTCCGCAATCTTGGCCGCGATGGCCTTGACCTCGTCATAGCGGGCACGCGGCACCAGCATGCGGGTGTGCGCCGAGCAGGTCTGGCCCGAGTTCAGGAAGCACGCATTGATGGTCCCCTTGACGGCTTGCTGCAGGTCCGCGTCGTCGAGGATCACCGAGGCCGACTTGCCACCCAGCTCCAGCGCCACGCGCTTGACCGACTGGGCCGCCAGCTCCGATACGCGCTTGCCGGCGCGCGTCGAGCCCGTGAACGACACCATATCCACTTCCGGATGGCTGGCCAGCACTTCGCCCACCACCGGCCCGAAACCGGTCACCAGGTTGAACACACCCGGCGGCAGGCCTGCGGCCTCGATCACCTCCGCCAGCACAAACGCATTCAGCGGTGCCACCTCGGACGGCTTGAGCACGACGGTGCAGCCCGCCGCCAGCGCGGGCGCCACCTTCAGCGTGATCTGGTTCAGCGGGTAATTCCACGGCGTGATGGCCGCCACCACGCCCATCGGCTCGCGCACGACGAGAGAGTTGCCCACCTGCTCCTCGAATTCGAACGATTCCAGCAGCGTGGCCGCCTGGCCCCAGTTATAGACGGGCCCGCCGACCTGGATGGCACGGGCAAGCCTGATCGGCATGCCAACTTCGCCGGCGATCAGTTGCGCCAGTTCCTCGGTCCGGTCCTTCAGGCCTTCGGCGATCTTGCGGATGTAGCCGGCGCGCACAGCGGGCGGCGTGGTGGACCAGCCGTCGAATGCCGCGCGTGCGGCGGCGATGGCATCCTCGGCATCGCGGGCATGGCCCTCGGGAATCTTGCCCATGACCGCCTCGGTCGCCGAATGGATGACGTCGATCAGCCCCGTACCGTGCGGGGTGACCCATTTACCGTTGATAAATAGTTTGTCTCGTTGTTGCATGGCCACAGTTCTCAATAGGTGGATCGGCGGTTGCAATTTTTTTGTTACTTTTATGGTGCACCACATTGTAGAGCGGATTGCGGCATCGATTATTTCGCCGCCCTCTCCCTCGAACAAGCAGAAGTCGAAAATCGGCCGCGAAGTCTCACCCGAGGGCGCCCGCCACGGACGGCCGATCCATAACAAAGGAGCGAGGCATGGTCGATCCGACTTACCAGAAGACGGACGCAGGACAAGAGGAGATCCGCACGCGTGCACGCAAGCTGGACCAGAAGGTGCGTGCATTGTTGCTGATCGTGAACGGGGAACGCCGCAAATCGGACCTGTTGGCGCAGGTTGGCGGAATGGGTGTTGGCGAGGAATCTTTCGATACCCTGCTTTCGTTGGGTCTGATCGCCCCTTCGTCAGAAGAAGTCGCGCCGGCGGCGCCCACACCGGTGCGCCAGAGCAAATCCGCGCCCCAGAGCGCCCCGGCGGACACCAATCTGTTTGCCGCCTATTCGGCACTCGGCAAGGGCATCGACGACGTGCTCGCCGATACCACGATTGCACCGCCCGCCCCACCCGCGCGCGCGGCCGCCACGCCGGACGGATACCAGCAGCTCTATCACTTCTTTACGGATGTGATCGGCAACCACCTCGGGCTGCGCGGCTACGTCATGCAAGTCAAGGTGGAAAAGGCCGGCACGATCGTCGAGCTGGCCGCGCTACGCGATGCGCTCGGTGCCGCGCTGCAGAAGGCCAAGGGCGACATCACCGCCCGGGCCATCATCGACCAGCTCGACGCCATGCTGGCCGACATGGGGGTGGCACCAGCGCGATAGCACCGCACGCTGAGGTGGTCACACTGCCCGGCGGCAGCATCCCGGGCACCCAATGAAAAAGGCCGCGACTCCGTTCAGAGTCGCGGCCTTTTTTCATGGCAAGCACGGATTTGCGGACGGATCACCGTCCGCAAATCATGATCAGGCGTTGATGCCTTGCGATTGCAGGTACTCGTCGTACGTGCCGAGGTAGTCGGTCAGCGTGCCGTCGGTGCGCACTTCGATCACGCGCGTGGCCAGACCGCTCACGAACTCACGGTCGTGCGATACGAAGACCAGCGTGCCCTGGAACTTGTCCAGCGCGATCTGCATCGACTCGATCGACTCCATGTCCATGTGGTTGGTCGGCTCGTCCAGCGCCAGCACGTTGTGGCGGCCCAGCATCAGCTTGCCCCAGATCATGCGGCCCTTTTCGCCGCCGGACAGCACCTTGACCGACTTCTTGATGTCGTCGGCCGAGAACAGCAGGCGGCCCAGCGTGCCGCGCAGCGACGTTTCGTCATCGCCGGCCTGCGTCCACTGGCTCATCCAGTCCATCACGTCGCGGTCTACCGGGAACTCCTCGTACGTGTCCTGCGGCATGTAGCCGACGTTGGCGTTCTCCGCCCACTTCACGGTGCCGCGGTCCACCTCCACGCCGCGCTGCACGCCGTCCTGCACGACGTTGTTCAGCAGGCTGCGCAGCAGCGTGCTCTTGCCCGCGCCGTTCTCGCCGATGATCGCCACGCGCTCGCCGGCCTGGATCGCCAGCGACAGGTTGTTGATGATCTTGCGGTCGTAGGTCTTGGTGACGCCTTCCACTTCGACGGCCAGGTTGTGCAGCTTCTTCTCGAACTCGAAGCGGATGAACGGGTTCTGGCGCGACGACGGCTTGATGTCCTCGACCTTGATCTTCTCGATCTGCTTTGCGCGCGAGGTGGCCTGGCGGGCCTTGGACTTGTTGGCCGAGAAGCGGCGCACGAAGTCCTGCAGTTCGCTGATGCGCTCCTTGGCGCGCGCGTTGGCGGCCACCTGGCGCTCGCGGGCCTGCATCGACGCTTCCATGTAGTCGTCGTAGTTGCCCGGGTAGACCTTCAGCGTGCCGTAGTCCATGTCGGCCATGTGCGTGCACACGGAGTTCAGGAAGTGGCGATCGTGGGAGATGATGATCATGGTGGAGTTGCGCTCGTTGAGCACGTCTTCCAGCCAGCGGATCGTGTTGATGTCCAGGTTGTTGGTCGGCTCGTCCAGCAGCAGGACGTCCGGGTTCGAGAACAGCGCCTGCGCCAGCAGCACACGCAGCTTCCAGCCCGGCGCGACATCGCTCATCGGGCCCTGGTGCTGTTCCGTCGGGATGCCCACGCCCAGCAGCAGTTCGCCGGCGCGCGCCTCGGCCGTGTAGCCGTCGTACTCGGCATACTTGGCCTCCAGCTCGGCGGCCTTCATGTAGTCCTCGTCCGTGGCTTCCGGATTGGCGTAGATCGCGTCACGTTCCGCGGCGGCGGCCCACATCTCGGTATGGCCCATCATCACCACGTCCAGCACGCGGTTGTCTTCATAGGCGAACTGGTCCTGGCGCAGCTTGCCCAGGCGGATACCCGGCTCCAGCATGACGTTGCCGGACGACGGCTCGAGGTCGCTGCCGAGGATCTTCATGAAGGTGGACTTGCCGCAGCCGTTCGCGCCGATCAGGCCGTAGCGGTTACCCTCGCCGAACTTGACCGAGATGTTCTCGAACAGCGGCTTCGGGCCGAACTGCATGGTGATGTTTGCGGTAGAAAGCACGTCTGAAACCTTGTGTGAAGCGGCGCGGGGTGCGCCTGGCCTGTTTGCTGGCGGCGGGATCGCGTGGAAGAACAGCCCATCAGCGCGTCCGGCGGAGCAATCATGAGGAAGTAACCCGCGATTTTACCACTCGCGGGCCGGAAGAGCGATGGCGGCACCGGCCGCCACCTGTGCGTTACAGCGTCGGATAGCCCGACAGGGCCAGCGAAAAGCCGTCCGCATGCGCGGAGAGACGGGCATGGCCACCCACCGGCAGCGTCAGCTTGCGTACGCAATGGCCGAACGGCAGCCCCGTCAGCACGGGGATGCCCAGCCGGGCACGCACGTAGTCGAATACGGCGTCCATGTCGTAGCCGTTGTCGTAGTCCGTGGTGCGGTAGTTCGAGAAATCGCCGAGCACAATGGCCTGCTGGCGTGCCAGCACGCCGGCTTGCAGCAGTTGCAGCAGCATCCGCTCCACACGGTAAGGCGGCTCGTTGATGTCCTCCAGGAACAGGATGCCGCCATCGATGTTGGGCATGTACGGGGTGCCCAGCAGACTGCACAGCATGGCCAGGTTGCCGCCCCAAAGCGCGCCCTCCACGGCGGACGGCAGCTTGCCGACCTGCGGCGCCTGCACATCGACGGTGTACGCCGGATCGTGCAGGATGGCCTCGAAGTGCTGCCACATGAATGCGTCGACGGGCTCGGCGCCAAAATCCGCCAGCAGCATCGGGCCGGCAAACGTCACGCCACCCGTGGCCGCCAGATAGGCCATCTGGAAGGCGGTGAAGTCGCTGTGGCCGACGATCGGCGTGCCACTGGCGCGCGCCTGCTCGGCAATGCGGCCAAAGTCGATCCGGTCGAGCAGACGCGCCAGGCCGTAGCCGCCGCGCACGGCCAGCGTCAACTCGCGGGCCGGACCCGTGCCGATGGCATGCAGATCCGCCAGACGCTCGTCGTCCGTACCGCCGAATCGCAGGTAGCGGCGCGCCAGGACGTCCGGATTGTTGACGTGGTAGCCATGGTGCTTGAGCCAGGCACAGCCATGCGCGGCAATGGCCACGTCATGCGGGTAGCCGGACGAGGCGATCAGGCGGACTTCGGTGGGCTGGCTCATGCGTCGGGGGTCGCGCCGGGTGACGCGTCAGGTGTCGGATCGGAAGCCGGGATTTTGTCCGAATCGGCGGCCGTTGGCGAGACTTGTGCCGGATCCGGCGTGGCCTGCGCCGCGCGGGCCGACTTTTGCGCCCGACGGCGCGCGCCGAAGAAATCGCGCAACAACTGGCCGCATTCGTCGGCCATCACGCCCCGGCTGACGGTGGTCTGGTGATTCAGCGAGGCCTGTGCAAAGAGGTCCACCACGCTGCCTGCCGCGCCGGTCTTGGGATCGGTCGCGCCAAACACCACGTGGCGCAGCCGCGCGTGGAGGATCGCGCCACTACACATCGCGCACGGTTCCAGCGTCACATACAGCTCGCACTCGGGCATGCGGTAGTTGCCGAGCACCTGCGCGGCGGCGCGCAGCGCCTGCATCTCGGCATGGGCGGACGGGTCCACGGAGCGGATCGGCAGGTTGTGGCCGCGCGCGATGATCGTATCGTTCCACACCACCACGGCGCCAACCGGCACTTCGCCGGCGGCCCCGGCCAGGCGAGCCTCGTCCAGCGCGGCGGCCATGTAGTGGCGGTCGCGCGCCGCGGCGTCGGCAAACACGATAGACGTTGCGTCGGACATCGGACTTGGGACGCCCCTCAGTCCTGCGCCGGCAGATAGACCGGCGCGCTGACCTCGGCCCAGCAGTTCGGCGTTTCGAACAACACTAGCTTCGTCAATTGCAGATGGTGGCCGAAGCAGTCCTTGAAGACCGGCGCCAGGATGTCGAACGCCACCTGCGCCAGATTCTCAACGGTCGGAATGCTGTCGATGACGACGGTCTTGTGGTTGTCCATCGACTGCAGGAAATTCAGCAGCGCCGTGTCGCCCCGATAGATCAGGAAGGCATGATCCCACTTGGAGACCAGGTGCTCGTTGGCCAGCGTCTTGATGTCGCCGAAATCCAGGATCATGCCGTCGTCGGACGCGCCTTCCTTTTGCAGGACCTCGCCCGACAACGTCAGATCCAGCCGATAGCGGTGGCCGTGGATATTGCGGCACTGGCCGCCGTGGCTCGGGATGCGGTGGCCGGAATCGAATTCCAGCCGGCGGGTGATGGAGACTTGTTTGCTCATGTGTCAGCGAATGCCCAGCAGCTTGTGGGTTTGCAGCGACAGGCGCCAGCGCGGATGACGCTGGCAGAAATCGACCGCCGCCACCGTATTCTGCCGGGCCAGCGGGCCATCCATGGCCTGCACCATGAAATAGCGGAAATCCAGTTGCTCGTATGCCGCGAAGTCCTGGCCGTCCTGCGGGATGACGACCTTGAGTTCGTCGCCCTTCTTCACGACAAGTTCGGAGCCCATCTTGGGGCTCACGCACACCCAGTCGATGCCGTCCGGAACCGGGATCGTGCCGTTGGTTTCGATGGCGATCTCGAAGCCTTGCGCGTGCAGCGCGTCGATTAGCGCCGCATCCAGTTGCAGCAGCGGCTCGCCGCCAGTGCAGACCACCAGCGGCTTGCCGCCGGCGCCCTGCGGCCATTCGGACGCCACGGTCGCCGCCAGATCCCCGGCCGTCTTGTACTTGCCGCCGCGCGTGCCGTCCGTGCCGACGAAATCGGTATCGCAGAACTGGCACACCGCGCGTTCGCGATCTTCCTCGCGCCCGGTCCACAGGTTGCAGCCCGAGAAGCGGCAGAACACCGCGGCGCGGCCGGCATTGGCGCCTTCGCCCTGTAGCGTGTAGAAGATTTCCTTGACGGCGTAAGTCATGCTTGGGGTCCTGAGACCGGGATTCGATCGTTCTGCGGCCAGTGTATGACCAGGTAACGCGGATGGGGCACCGCGGCCTCGCGGCGGGTCCGGGCATCACCAGAAGAGGCGAATGTCCGGCGAGCGGGCAACCTAGAAGTATACAGCAACAACGTAGGGTTTTCGCTAAGCCACGCCGTGACGTTCCATGCCCTTGCCGCCCTCGGCCAGCGCCCCCAGCCGGTCGGCCAGAAAGTCCAGAAATACTGCGATTCGTGCCGAAAGCTGGGTATTCAGGTAGTACACGGCGTGGATCGGCTGGCGCACGTCGACGGTCTCTTTCACCAGCACCTGCACCAGGTTGCCAGCGCGACGGTCCGCATCGGTCATATAGTCCGCCAGGCAAACGATACCCTGCCCGGCCAGCGCAAGCTGGCGCAACGTTTCGCCGCTCGATGCCGCAATATGCGGACGAATCTGCACATCGCTGCCTTGCGCATCGCGCAAGGGCCAGCGATTCAGGGATTCCGGCTGCGTGAAGCCGATAAGGGAATGCGCGGCTAGATCGGCCACGGTCTTCGGCCGGCCGTGGGCTTTCAGGTAATCCGGCGTCGCCACCACGCGGATCCGGCTGTTGCCGAGCGGGCGCGCATGGAGCGTGGAGTCGCGCAGCGCGCCGATCCGGATGGCCACGTCGGTGCGGTGTTCCAGCAGGTCGATGATCTGGTCGTTCGTGTTCAGCTCCAGCTCGATCTCCGGATAGGCCTCGCGAAACGCGCCCACCAGCGGTACGACCACGTGGAACATGAATGGCGACGCGGCGTTGACGCGCAGCCGTCCGGCGGGCCGCTGACGCCGCAAGCGCATCTGTTCCTCCGCCTGATCGGCAGCCGCCAGGATCTGGCGCGCGTGGGCCAGCATGGCCGCACCTTCCTCGGTCAGCTCCAGCCGGCGCGTGGTCCGGCGCAGCAGCGTGGTCTCCAGTTTCTCTTCCAGCCGTGACAGCGCGCGGCTGATGCCGGACACCGTCTGGTCGAGTTGCTCCGCCGCGGCGGTGATCGACCCGCTGTCCACCACCGTGACAAAGCCGAGCAGTTCTTCGAGCGTGAGTTTCATTCTTGAATTCTAGTCAAATATCTTCTGCACATCAGCCAGTTTTTCTGCAAGAAACGACCGGGCACACTGCGTCCATCCAAAAACCTGGAGGCACACCATGCCTATCGCCTTGCTGGCGCTGACGATCAGCGCCTTCGCCATCGGCACGACGGAATTCGTGATCGTCGGGCTGATTCCCACCATTGCCGCGGATCTGCATATCACCGTGCCCTCGGCCGGCCTGCTGGTCAGCCTGTACGCACTGGGCGTGGCCATCGGCGCACCGGTGCTGACCGCGCTCACCGGCCGCCTGCCCCGCAAGCTTCTGCTGCTGTCCCTGATGGCACTGTTTACCGCCGGAAACCTGCTGGCATGGAAGGCGCCAAGCTATGAATCGCTGATCGTGGCGCGCATCCTGACCGGGCTGGCGCACGGCGTGTTCTTCTCCATCGGATCGACCATCGCCACGGGTCTGGTACCCCGGGAGCGCGCCGCCAGCGCCATCGCCATCATGTTCACGGGCCTGACCGTGGCGCTGGTGACGGGCGTGCCGCTGGGCACCTTCGTCGGCCAGCACTTCGGCTGGCGCGAAACCTTCCTGGCCGTATCCGGCCTGGGCGTGATCGCGTTCATCGGCAGCCTGCTCTTCGTGCCATCGGCAATCCGCCATACCCCGCCGGCGTCCCTGCTGGAGCAGGCGCGCGTGCTGGCGGAACCGCGACTGCTGCTGGTCTATGCCAAGACGGCCATCGGCTATGGTGGTTCCTTCATCCCGTTCACGTTCCTCGCCCCGATCCTGCAGGACGTGTCCGGGTTCAGCGCGGGCGCCGTGGGGCTGGTGATGCTGGTGTATGGCGTATCCGTGGCCATCGGGAATATCTGGGGCGGCCGCCTGGCGGACCGCCACGGCCCGATCCCGGCGCTGCGCATCGTCTTCCTGCTGCTCGCCGCCGTGCTGTTCGTGCTGACGTTCACCGCGCCGCATCGCTGGCTGGTGATCGCAACCGTGCTGGCCTGGGGCGCCGTCGCCTTCGGCAACGTGCCGGGCCTGCAGGTCTACGTCGTCAAGCAGGCGGAACGCCATACGCCGCAGGCGGTCGATGTGGCATCGGGCCTGAACATCGCGGCGTTCAACCTCGGTATTGCCGGCGCGGCGTGGGCGGGTGGCCTGATCGTCGAACACCTGGGGCTGATGCATACGCCGTGGATCGGCGCACTGGTGGTGCTCGTGGCGCTGGGCCTGACCGAATGGAGCGGCCGGCTGGACCGTGCCGCCGGCATCGAACTTCGCGGCGGCGGCGTACCGGCCGGCGCGATACAGCACTGAAATGGCAAGGGCCGGCATCGGAATCATCCGTTGCCGGCCCTTTGGCCGTTGGCGCGCCGGGGCGCGTCAGTGCTGGCTCAGCGTGGGGCGCCGAGGAAGTCCATCTTGCCGATCTGCACGCCCTTGTGACGCAGGATGTCGTAGGCGGTGGTCACGTGGAAATAGAAGTTGGGCAGCGCAAAGCCCAACAGGTAGCTCTTGCCGTCGAACGTCACCGGGCCACTACGGAGCTTGAGCTCGACGGTGCGGGTCTCGCTGCCTTCCAGTTGCTCCGGGCGAATCGATTTCAGGAAACCGATGGTCTTGGCGATGCGCGCCTGCAGCTCCGGGAACGTCACCTCGTCGTCGGCATAGGACGGGATGTCGATCCCGGCAAGCCGCGCCGCGCAGCCCTTGGCGGAATCGCTGGCGCGCTGGATCTGGGCCGGCAGCGCGTCCATGTCGGAAATCAGCCGCGTCTGAATCAGGTCCGAAGAATCGGTGCCCTGCGCCTGGGCATGGGCGGCGCCCTTCTCCAGGATCGCGGACAGATTGGTCAGGCCCCGGATAAATACCGGGATCGATACCTCGTACATCGAGAGGGCCATGGGGGCTCCTTGCTGTGTCGTGTGTCGTGTCTGGAATTGCGTGTTGTCCGGCGTCACCTCGCTCGCCCGCCGTCCCCGCAGGCGTGAGCATAGATCGGATTGGGAAAGGTTGCTCGGGAGCCCCTTGGGGATTGGGCGAACGCCGAATTCCGGACCGCCGGCGTGCTTGCCGGCAAGACGCCACAGCGCATGGCGATCCCCCTCCGTCGCTCCGGCAGGACATGACCGTGCGGTCCGGATTGGTGCGATCTGGACAACAGCGTGTGCATCTTCGCGTATCTACCGCTGGCACGGCGGCACTCGTACGATTCACTTCGCGCCGCGCAACGTCGACTGCGACGGCTATCTCGTCTTACATCGCCCAACCCGCACCGTCACCCGTCAACGGCAGCGTCACTTCGCCCGGCCGATCCATCCCGGGCCGTTCGACCGCGATGGCGAGGCCATCCACCACCGGAGCCTGTACCTTGAAGCTTGAACCTACCCTGTCTCCCGACGACGCAAGCCGTCGAAACCTCATGCTGGGCGGCGTCGCTGCGACGATTGCGTCCGTTGTCCCGACTGCCGCGATGGCCGGCACCAGCCGCCCGTCGACGTCCGCCGCTGCGCATGGCGCGGCGGGAAACCCATCCGGCGACAGGATCACCACCAAAGATGGGGTCCAGCTCTACTACAAGGACTGGGGCCCGAAGAGCGGTCCGGTCGTCACGCTCAGCCACGGCTGGCCGCTCTCCTCGGACAGCTGGGAGAACCAGGCATTCTTCCTTGCCTCGAACGGCTTCCGGGTGGTCGCGCATGACCGGCGCGGACACGGCAGGTCCAGCCAGCCCTGGGACGGCAACGACATGGACCACTACGCCGACGACCTCGCCGCAGTCATCGAGACGCTGGACCTGAAGAACGTGACGGCGATCGGCTTCTCGACCGGCGGCGGCGAGGTTGCCCGGTATGTCGGCCGCCATGGCACCTCGCGCGTGGCAAGGATCGGCCTGATCTCGGCAGTCCCACCGCTGATGGTCAAGTCCGCCAGCAACCCGGGCGGCGTGCCGATCGAGGCGTTTGACGGGATCCGCGCGGGGATGATCGCAGACCGCTCGCAGCTGTTCCGCGATATCGCGAGCGGCCCCTTCTATGGCTTCAATCGTCCTGGCGCAAAGGCGTCTCAAGGGATGATTGAGTCGTGGTGGCTGCAGGGCATGATGGGCGGCTTCAAGAACACCTACGAATCGATTCGCGCGTTCTCGGAAACCGACTTCACCGCGGACCTGAAGAAGTTCGACAAGCCGACGCTGATCGTGCACGGCGACGACGACCAGGTTGTGCCGGTCGACGTGGGCGGACGCGCGGCGAAGAAGCTGGTTCCGCACGCGATCCTGAAGATCTACAAGGGTGCCCCGCACGGCCTGGCCGAGACCCATAAGGACCAGCTCAACCAGGACCTTCTGGCCTTCCTGCGTAGCTGATTCGGACCAACAAGGGGACTCGCCGACGCGGTTCCCACCGTCGCGCTGTTCCCGCAAAACATTCCTGAAGAAAGCCACAATGTCCAATCGGAAACTGACCACGGCGAACGGCGCGCCGGTCGTCGATAACTTCAATATACAAACCGCCGGCCCACGCGGACCCGCCCTGCTCCAGGATGTCTGGCTGCTTGAGAAGCTCGCTCACTTCGACCGCGAAGTCATCCCCGAGCGCCGCATGCATGCCAAGGGCGCGGGCGCCTATGGCACCTTCACGGTCACGCACGACATCACCCGCTACACGAGGGCCAGCATCTTCTCGCGCGTCGGCAAGCAGACGCCGTTGTTTGCGCGCTTCTCCTCAGTCGCCGGGGAACGTGGCGCGGCCGACGCCGAGCGGGACATCCGGGGCTTTGCGCTCAAGTTCTACACCGATCAAGGGAACTGGGATCTCGTTGGCAACAACACCCCGGTCTTCTTCTTCCGCGATCCGCTGCGTTTCCCGGACCTGAATCATGCGGTCAAGCGCGACCCGCGTACCGGCATGCGCAGCGCCGAGAACAATTGGGACTTCTGGTCGCTTCTCCCCGAGGCGTTGCACCAGGTCACGATTGTCATGAGCGACCGTGGCATTCCCAAAAGCTTTCGCCATATGCACGGCTTTGGCAGCCATACCTACAGCTTCATCAACGCGGACAACGAGCGTCACTGGGTGAAGTTCACCTTCAAAACGCACCAGGGCATCGAGAACCTGACGGATGTGGAAGCGGCGGAGGTGATCGGACGCGACCGCGAGAGTCACCATCGTGACCTGTTCGAGAGCATCGAGCGTCACGAGTATCCGCGCTGGACCCTGTATGTGCAGATCATGACCGAGGAACAGGCACTGGCGCACGAGGTCAATCCGTTCGACCTGACCAAGGTGTGGCCACACCAGACGTATCCGCTGATGGAAGTTGGTGTCCTGGAACTGAACCGCAACCCGGAGAACGTGTTTGCGGAGGTCGAGCAAGCGTCCTTCGCGCCCTCGACCATCGTCCCGGGCATCGGCTTTTCGCCGGATCGAATGCTGCAGGCCCGCCTGTTCTCGTATGGCGATGCGGCGCGCTATCGGTTGGGCGTGAATCATCACCAGATTCCCGTCAACGCGCCACGCTGCCCGGTCCATAGTTTCCATCGCGATGGCGCCATGCGCGTCGACGGGAACAGCGGAGCGACCGTTTCCTATTCCCCGAATAGCCAGGGCGAATGGGCGGAGCAGCCAGACTTCCGGGAACCGCCCATGGCACTGAGCGGCGCGGCGGCCCATTGGGATCATCGTGTCGACGACGATCACTACGAACAGCCCGGCAATCTGTTCCGGTTGATGTCGCCTCAGGAAAGACAAGCGCTGTTCGAGAACACCGCGCGCGCACTGACGGGCGTGTCTCGCCATATCCAGGAACGGCACGTCAACAACTGCGCCAAGGCCGATCCCGCCTACGGTGCCGGCGTGGCGAGCGCCCTGGGCATCGCGGGGTGACCACGCGCCGCTGACTGGATCGCATGATCCGGTGCGAGAGTGGTTCGTCCTGACGCGTTCTTCGTCCCTTTTAAACCGCGCCCCCCCGGGCGCGCCTCTTTTTGTGTCTGCCGCATGAAATTCCTGAGCGCCATCGCCTTCTGGTTTGCCAGCTCCATTGCTGCTATCGCGCTGTCCGGCCTGTATGAAATACTGAATCGCGAGACGGAAACTGCGGCTACACGGGCTGCCCGGCAACAGCCCCAGGCACTGGTTGCTGTCACAAAACCGGGGCTCCGGCCGTCTTCGTATCAGGGGTGAAGCCGGCTGCCCATATTATTGGCTGGCAGCCCCGACCTCGGCGCTAAGCGCCGCCAATCCACCGCGAGATGCACACCATGCACCTGGGAAAATCGTACACGTTGCCCGAGTTCATTATTTGGTCGAGACGGCAACTCTATGCCTTGCTGGCATGCGGTGCGCTGCCGATCGTCCTGTATCAGTTCCTCGGACTGAAATGGCTGTCGATCCCGCTTTCCGTCGTGGTACTGCTGGGCACGGCCACGTCATTCATCGTGGGTTTCAAGAACGTGCAGACCTACAACAGGGCCTCCGAGGCGCAACAGGTCTGGACTGCCATCCTGACTGGCAGCCGGTTCCTGGGGGTGATCAGCCGGGATTTTCCAGCGGGACCGGCGGCCGGGCGAGAACTGATTCTCCGTCATTGCGCATGGCTGACGGCGCTGCGCTATCAACTGAGAACCCCGAAGGTTTGGGAAAACGCGGACAACATATCCAACGTGGAATACCGGAAGCACTACCGGGTTCCCGAATGGGAAGCGCCGCTGGAACAGGAACTCGCGCGGTATCTGCCGCAGGCCGAGATCGACACGCTCATGCACGCCGAGAGCAAGACAAGCCGGTTGCTGGGGACGCAGGCAACGACCATCAAGCGGCTTCTGGAAACTGGCGAGATCAGCAACGCCTTCTATATGGAGCTTGGAAGTTCGATCAGGGATGCCTTCGAACAGCAAGGACGGGCGGAGCGAATCAAGGATTATCCGTATCCGAGGCAGTATGCGGTCATCAACAAGCTGTTTGTCCGCTCCTTTTGCGTCCTGCTTCCCTTTGGCATTCTCACGGAGTTCGAAAAGCTCAACGATGTCGTCTCAGGCTTCATGCATGGCAACATGATCTGGCTGGTCATTCCGTTCAGCACGATGATCTCCTGGATGTATCTCGCACTGGAGCAGGTGGGCGAAAGCACCGAGAATCCATTTGAAGGAAGCCCCAACGATGTCCCGATTGCACTCATCTGCCGGAAGATCGAGCGCGAGCTCATGGAAATGCTCGGCGAGAAGAGCCCGATCCCCGAGCCGGCGTCTCCCCACGGTATTGTTCTCTAGACCGCCATCATCGCGATCGTTGGACGGCTCGCGGCATCAGGCGTACCTACCGGGCAAGGCGAATCGGTGACATCGTCTCCGATTCGCCCTGGCCATCGCATTACTCGTCAATCGCCGCGTGGAGGAACTCTTCCTGACGTGCAAGGTGCATCGACCGGTAACCCGGTGCGGTCGATGCGGCGGCCTCGGGTCCGATATAGCGCAGCGCCGCGGGGGCTTTCACGATTTCCAGCAACGGTTCCATGACGAAATGCCACGAGCCCTGGTTCTTTGACTCTTCCTGGCACCAGACGACTTGCTTCAGGTTCGGATAGCGCTCCAGTTCCGAACTGATCTGCTTCGCCGGGAACGGATACAACTGCTCGATGCGAATCAACGCGATATTGTCCTTCTGGGCCTTGCGCCGACGCTCCAGAAGTTCGAAGTAGACCTTGCCCGAACACAGGATGACCCGATCGACGTTGGCCGCGACTTCCTCAGCGGACGATTCGGCAATGATCTCGTTGAATTGCCCCGTGGCGAGATCCTCGAGGCTGCTGACAGCTTCCGGATGGCGCAGAAGGGACTTCGGCGTCATCACAATAAGCGGAACGCGATCGCGCGACATGGCTTGCATCCGGAGCAGGTGGAAAATCTGAGCCGGCGTCGTGGGCTGACAGACTCGCATATTCTCCTGTGCGCACAGTTGCAGGTAGCGCTCGAGGCGCGCCGACGCGTGTTCCGGACCTTCCCCCTCCTGCCCGTGCGGAAGCAGCATCGTCACACCACTATGCTGCCCCCACTTTGCAGCGCCTGCGGACAGAAAGTTGTCGATAACAACCTGCGCCCCGTTCGCGAAATCGCCGAACTGCGCCTCCCACAATACGAGCGCATTTTGTCGAACAATCGAGTATCCGTACTCGAAGCCGAGCACCGCAGCCTCTGACAGCACCGAGTTGGTGACTGAAAATCGTCCCTGGTTATCGGACACATGGCGCAGCGGGACGTATGTGCCCTCTCCCCGAGCCGACCGTTTCTGATCGTGGAGCACCGCGTGCCGATGGCTGAAGGTGCCGCGTTCACTGTCTTGCCCGCTCAGGCGCACGTCAATGCCCGCGGAGAGAAGAGACGCGAAGGCCAGATGTTCGCCCATGCCCCAGTCCAGCGGACGCTTGCCTTCCGCCATCTCGCGGCGGGCAGTCATGACTTTTCCGACCAGCGGATGCACCGAATACTGCTCGGGAATGCTCGTGATCTTGAGTGCCAGGCTTTGAACGAGATCAGGCAAGGGCGCCGTGTAGTAAATACGGTCAGCGTTTCCATCGAGCAGTCGCGGCCAGCTCACCTCTTCGTTTTGATCGACTGGATTCCTCTCTTCGGCGGTTTGCGCGGCGTCGAGACGCTCGCGGTAGTCATGGATATATTCCTCCACGTCTTCCGCCGTCAGAATCCCCTCTTCCACCAGCTTCCTGGCGTAGATCGTACGGGCGCCGGGGTGTCCTGCAATGGAGCGATACATCAGCGGTTGCGTGATGCTCGGCGTGTCCTGTTCCTGGTGGCCATGGCGGCGGAAGCAAACCAGCTCGATCACGACGCTCTTCCCGAACGTCGCACGAAAATCAATCGCCAGACGCGTTGCGGCAATAATCGCCTCAGGGTCGTCGCCATTCACGTGCAGGATCGGTGCCTCGATCATTTTGGCGATGTCGGTGCAATAAAACGAAGACCGGACATCCCTCGGATCGGAAGTGGTGAAGCCAACCTGGTTATTCACGACCACATGTATCGTGCCGCCCGTGCCGTATCCCCGGGTATTCGCCAGATTCATCGTCTCCATGACAATGCCCTGCCCCGAAATCGCCGCGTCCCCATGGATTTCCACCGGCAGGACTGCGCTCGCACCTTGCCCCAATACTTCGGCGCGCGCGCGAGCGATGCCCTGAACAACCGGGTTGACAATTTCAAGGTGCGACGGGTTGAACGCGAGCGTGACTTCCGCCGGTCCGGTTGCCGTCGGGAGCAAGCCGGTAAAACCCTTGTGATATTTGACGTCGCCGGCCGGAAGAAGATGCGCGGTCTTCCCCTCGAACTCGTCGAACAACGCAGCCGGCGGCTTCCCCACAATATTGACGAGAACATTCAGGCGTCCACGGTGTGCCATGCCGAGAATCGAACTCTTGACGCCCTTCGTGGCACCGTATGCGATCAATTCATCCAGCAGGACGATGAGCGATTCACCGCCCTCGAGCGAAAAGCGCTTCTGGCCGACGTAGCGTGCATGCAGGTATTTTTCAAGGCCCTCGGCAGCCGTCAGCCGTTCGAGAATGTGCAGCTTGTCGCCGCCATCCAGGGTCGCTTTTGAACGCGAAGGCTCAAGACGCATTGGCCACCAGTTACGCTGGTCCGGATCGGCCAGATGCATGAACTCGGCGCCCAGTGTCCCGCAATATGTCTCTGTCAGCGCCTGCACCAAATCGCCGAGCGTTGCATCGTCGCCTGAAAAATAAGCGCCCGACATGCTGAACTTCGTGTTCATATCCGCCTGGGACAACCCGTAGTAGCTCGGGTTTAATTCAGGCAACGGCACTGGCGCGGTCCAGCGCAGCGGATCGAGATGGGCATTGCGGGTGCCGACCATGCGATACGCCGAAATCAGTGCCTGAACGGCGACCTGTTTCCGGGCGAAACCCAATATTTCGTTCTCCGAGCGTCCGCCACTGCGCGCCTGCCTGGTCAACTCGACAAAACGAGACACCACCGGCGCGTGCGCGACGTCACCCGCATCCGATCCATCAACCGCCGGCATGCCCTGCAATGCGTCAAAATATCCGCGCCATTCCTCCGACACCGTGTTCGGGTCGGCAAGGTATGCCTCGTATTGCTCTTCGACATATGGAGCATTGCCTCCGAATAGAAAGGAGGTATTCCGATTCCGCATCATCATGATGACTCTGTCCTCAGTCGGGCTCACGCCCGGTATCTGCCATAACCCAAGGCAGCACCTGCTGCCGCCTTGGCCAAGCCAATGCTTCCACAGGTACACGAAGACAAAGTTCCGACGGCGAAAAGAGGCAACTTTCAGTGCGATCCGGTCCGCGTCAGCTTGTGCAAAACCCCGTGACTTCTGCCACCAGGTCCCTGTGCCCGCCAGGATCAGCAATCTCCTGACTGCTGATGGGGACCAGATTACGCTTTGCGGATTTTCATTGACGCCCTAGCTATGTTGGTTTGGGGACATTCCCTGCTCATTTCTGGCCATGGCGTCGGATTCTCCGGAATCTCGTATGTCTGCACGTCGAACAGGCGTCAACGGCAAGGTGCCGCGGGCTATTCGAATTTGACCGAGGCGGCCCCGGTTCGATCCACGTGGCGCCTGGCTGGATTGCCCGCGACGCGAACATCTGCCGCGCCGCTGACATTCACGTCCGCAATCTCGGTGGCGTGAGCCTGCACGCGGCCGGCGCCGGAAGCATCAATACGTATTTCTTTCGTGCGAAGGTCCGTGAGGTCCACCTGCCCGGCCCCACTCACATCGACGTCCGCACGCTCGACCACGCCGTCCGCCATGATGTGCCCCGCGCCGGAGACGTCAAACGTCACGGCCTTTCCGCGCAGACGGGACGCACTGAACTGCCCCGCGCCCGTTACACCAATGCCCGTGAGATTCGGCCCCTCGATATCGAGCTGGATGGGCTTGCTCGTCACGATGGGACCGGATACCCCGATGACCAGCACCTTCCCTTCCACAGCGGTTCGGATTTTCGCCAGGATGTCGGCCTGCGCCGTCACCGTCACGCGCGGCGTGGGCTCGATCCGATACGTGACGTTGGCCGGGATGTTCAGTGAAACGGCCGTGAACTTGTCGAGCGAGCGGGTTTCCATCGCGATCGGGCCTTTTGCCTCCTCCGTCACGCCTCCGGTGTCTCGATATACCGTTCCGTTCACTTCGACATAGCTGTTGTTGCCGGTGACCGTAACCTGATGACCATTGACGATCACCGTGCTATCCGCGCGGGCGCAGCCTGTAACGGCTAGCATGGTGATCTGGGCGAATTGCAGATATCTCGTCACGCTGACCTCATTTAGATCGCTAAAGTGACACCGCAGATGCATTGGAGATCGAATGATGGATCGGTGGCTCGGTCCACGCTGCCGGATCAACATCTGATATTCTAAACAGCGTGGAATAGATGCAAGCGCGTTGACGGCGAAATGTCTCCTGACGCACTTGGCAAGCCGTCGGTCGTTTGACTTTGCTCGAACAACCCAGACAGTTGCGCTCAAGAATGCGATAGCCGTGACGTCAGTCTAGAAGTGAACGAACAGATCAATTAATGAAACTCGCTGTTGTTGTGTTTGATGGCGTACAAGCGCTGGACATTGCTGGTCCGATGGATGTTTTTGCGGAGGCCAATGCGCTATTGCCACCCCACAAGCGATACGAGATTTCGTTGGTGGGCGTGCGTCCCGATAGCGTCACCTGTTCGAATGGTATGCAAATCAGCGTGCCGGTGGACTATCGCAATTACGCCGACAACTGCGATCTGTTGCTGGTAGCCGGGGGCCCACGCGCTCCCGAGATGCAGCCCGACCCGGAATTCCTGTCCTGGCTTCACGACAAGGCACTGTCGACACAGCGATTCGGTGCAGTTTGCAACGGCGTATTCCTGCTCGCCCATGCGGGGCTGCTTGACGGGCGGGAAGTCACCACGCACTGGTCTGAAACGAAACGGCTTCAGGAGCACTTCCCTCGCGCCTGCGTACGGCCAGACAAGATTTTTGTCCGTGACGGCAGCTTGTTTACATGTGGCGGCGTTACCGCCGGCATTGACCTGTGTCTCGCATTGGTCGCGGAAGACCTCGGGCACGCGCTGGCGGTGAAAGTTGCAAAGCGCTTGATTGTCTATATCCGCCGCGATGGCGGGCAATCCCAGTACAGCCCATATCTCGCCGTTGGCCCGGAAGAGGATTCCATCGTCAGCAAGGCGCTACGGTACGTCAACGACCATATTGCCGACGCCTTCTCGATCGAGGAATTGGCGGACGCGGTAGGCGTGAGCCGACGCACGTTCAGCCGTACCTTCGCGAAGCACGCCAAGGTTTCGCCTTCTGTCTTCGTCGAGCAGGTACGCGTTGACTTTGCGAGAAAATTGCTTGAGCAGACGGATGTGCCTCTGAAAACCATCGCCTTCAGATGCGGATTCCATAGCTCCACGCACATGCGGATGATATTTTCACGACGCCTCGATATCACGCCCAAGGAATATCGCCTGCGCTTCCTGGAGAGCGAGGGCGCGTCACGCGATGCCGCGGAGCAGCGCAACAACAGCGAGCATCCGATGCCGCAAAAACCGCGCCGGGTGGGCCGGATTTCGGCATCGCACGCAGCCGCCATCGTCGAGCACTAAGAGGCGCGAGCCGTCGTACGACGCGCACCCTATTTCTCAAGCCTCTATTGCAACAGGCGCATCACCTGCCGGATAGCAAGTCACCGTTGAACACAGTCCGCATGGTTCGTATGAACAGCATGACGATGACCACGTTCAAGAACGCCAGCAGAAGAATCGCCAGCACGGTAATCGGCCAGAGGCGAACCGTATCCGCATATTTCAATGCCGCATTCGACAGTGCCGCAATCGGAAAGCTGACGCCCCACCAACCCGCGGTGAACGGAATGCTTCGGCGGAACACCTTGAGCACCAGGGTAAAGAAAAGGAACAATCCGAAATAGAACAAGACTGCCGCGAACACATCGATTCGCTGCATGAAGTTCGTGTACGCCAGGAACCCCACTTCGAATGGCGCGATGAGGATCATGAGCGACGGAATCATATTGCTCGCCAGCTTCTCATGATGAATCAACCGGGACACAATCATGGTGAAGAACACCAGAGCAAGAATCGTCCCGACAGCCAGTGAAAAGATGTTGAGCTCGTGCGCCCACGGCATGCGCATTGCCCCGCCTGCAACAGGAATGTCGAGTGTCGCGACGCCGGGGATCAGCCAGGCCGGCAGCGCATGCCCGGAATCGATCTTTCCCTGGAAAAGCCGACTGAAAATGGTGAACGAGAGCGCAATGGTGCCAATCGCCCCGATGGCCCACACCACCTCCGCCACGCCGTGATCGGCTTCGCCAATAATCGAAGAAATCAGCAAGACCGCAATAGGCACGGTGCCGAAGAAATTCCCGGCGATGGGATGTCGAAACTCGTGCATCACCGCATTCGGATACTTTGCGAGTTTCACCGTGTACGAGATGGCCAGAATCAGAAACGCGATCACGGCCACCAGGCCGATCACGCCAGAGACGACCGGACTGACGCCGTACTGATGTGCGGCGAGTCGCCAGGCAAGGGCAAGCCCCGAGATTCCCATGACCGAGGCAAAGAGATTCACAGGGAGATGCTTTACCGATATCTCGCGTTCCTCAATGCTGCGCTCAATGGGGGGTGGCACAGTCTGCATCGGTTCTCCTCAGTAAAGGACTACACACGGACATCGTTACCCTGTAGCGATGTGCCGAGTATAGGTTTGGTACTGAGTGGAGTTTCCGCTGCGCGAGGCTGTTTGGAGACAACCTTTGCCGGTTTCTGGCCACCGTGAATCGCGGAACCAGGAAAATACGTTCGATGGACGCGACCGTTCAAGCCTTCCGCGACACGTCCGGCACGAATTTCATGCAAATCGCAGTGATGTCAGTGCCTCGATATCAGCGCGCGTTGTACCGTTCATCGCCTCGACAAACGTCACGCCTTTTGGGGTGACATCCACGACCACCGAGTCGGAGATGATTCTGTAGCTGACACCATCGCCCTCGCTGCCCATCAACGAATCGGCGATGTCCTTGATCCCGCGCGCTGATTGAAGCAGGAGCACAACGCTTCTGGCGCCGCTGCCGATCGCCCATTGGGCAATCGCCACCCCATTTCCATACTGGCCACTTGCGTCAAGGATCGCCATGTCCATGGATGCGCTGGTCATCTCCGCGAAGGAATCCGTGGAGTGGTATACCTCCCGTTGCCGCGCATCGGCATGTCGCTCCCGACTGCCAGCGATGAACCCCGCGTCCATATAATCATCCGTAGGATAGGACATCATTCCCGGAACGCCGTCATGCACATGCAGCCAGACTTCGGTATCTGCCGGAATCCGGCTCGCTACAGCCGCGGGTAACCCGGGGCCCAGATAGACAAACTCTCCATCATTGAGATGCGTTGTTGCCCGCTCGACGATCTCGTCGGTCGTCCATACCATTTCACTACCTCCCGTTCAACTCGCGTTGACGTTGTTTGCCGAAAGCCGCAAGGAAATCCTCGTCGGCGCTTTCACTCTCCACGGTTCGACGGAATTCGCTGTAGGCATCAACCAGATTGGCAAGACTGAATCCACGATTCCGGCCACTTGGGTTGGGCAATACCCATACCTTCGAACCGCCTATTGACTGCGACTGCGGCCCCCAATTGACTATTCGCTGATGGGCCATCGCCGCATAAGCGGCCTTACCCAGGAATGCAACGTAGGCGGGGCCGAAGTACCCGAGCTTCAGGGCGAACTGCTGCGAAGCAGCGACATACTCCGCATGCGAGAGTTCGCTCGCACTGGCAGTCGGTCGACTCACCGCGGTTGCCAGGCCGTATCCATATGACAGCAGTCGATGGCAATCCGCAGGCTTGATCTCATGGTCGGTGAATCCCGCAAGATAGATGGCCTGCCAGAATCGGTTTCCATGGCCAGCGAAGTGATAGCCAGTCGCTGCGGCCTGCAATCCGGGATTCAATCCACAGAACACCGCCGAAAGTCCTGTCTTCATCAGGTCCTGCAAGCGCCCGGAAGGTCCCGGCGCCGGGACCAGATGTAGAGATTTCATTTGTCTTTCCTTCACCCTCAAGTCACACATGGAGATGCCACGTGCAATGGCCGAGGTTTAAAGAGCGAGATCAGTGAGAGGCCAGCCCACTTTCCTTCAAGCCAATCGGCCTCGGCGGGCATGTCATCGTGGCTGGCGTCATATTCCGACGCGAGGCGAGCCGCCCAGGAAGCCTTCGCACTGTCGATGAACGCTTGGGTAATAACGCCTTTTTCGATCAGCTTCCGGCCGTAGATTTCCAGCGCCGACTCGCGAGCGCGAATGGTCCTGTTCACCCCGGGTTGCGTGAATGCCAGCTCATCTCCCTCGCTATCCCCGTCGTGGCGGAAGCAGAGCATGTCGATAACCACCGGCTTGCGGAATTCCTGCCGGAACGCTATTGCCATCGCGGCAACGCGAACAACCGCCTCCGGGTCGTCCCCATTCACTTGAAAGACTGGCGCGTCCAATGTCCTGCCGAAGTCCGATGGATCGCGATAAGAGCGCGAATGGCGGGGGGCCGGGGGAATACCGATCTGACGATTGATAACCAGATGTACGGAACCACCGGTGCCATCGCCCTTCAAGCCATCGAAGCCCTCGACAGCACCTCCATGCGCAAAGGCCGCATCATCATGGACGAGTAGCGAAAGAACACTGGAACGATCGATGACATCTCCGGGACTCGGAGTTTCGAGATGTGAAGGATTTCCTGTCACAGAGAGATGAAGCGAGCGCCCATCGAATTCGCGGTCGGCAGATGCTCCCGATTCGGAAACCAATGGACCACCCTTGAGTTCCTTGAATATGGCCCTGGGGGGCTTCCGCAGAATCTGGCCGAGGACGTTGAGGCGGCCACGGTGCGCCATGCCGATTACCACGTCGGTCAGGCCAAGAAGCGATCCGCGACGCAGAATTTCCTCCAGTGCCGGGATGGCGGCTTCGGCGCCATCCAGTCCGAATCGCCTTGTTCCGGCAAACCTTTCTTCGAGAAACCTCCCGAAGCCCTCGGTCTCGACGAGCGCCCACAAAATCCGCTTCCGTTCCCGATCTGTCAGCGTCTTCCCGTGAAATCTTCCAAAGTCCATGTTCGATCATCCCTGCAGCATCAAGAAACAAGCGGGTACGCGACCGGCTTTCTTGCGCGCCGCACCGACTGGGGTGCAACGAATGATTCAACTATAGGGAAGACCCGTAGTTCAGGGCGTTGAAGATAGGCCAGAAACTGGCCATAGTCGGTCGGTTGTGGGCCAACGGAATGTCTCGCCTTGCATGACGCACCTGGGCATGCTGGCCGGCGCTGTTCCGCCGGCCACGCCCCTCAAGTCACCACTTCACGTCACGTCAAGTCACGTACTCAGGCATTGCGCCCTTTCGGCCAGACCTGCCCGTCAGATCTCAGACATGCAGCGGATATGGCTTCTCCGCATCCAGACCATATTTTTGCAACGCCTTCTGCACGAGCGCCTTGTCGATCGATGCGTCGTCCGCCAGCGCCTTCAGCGCCGTCAGGGCAATCCAGTAGCGATCGACTTCGAAGAAGTGCCGCAACTGTTCGCGCGTGTCAGAGCGACCGTAGCCATCGGTCCCCAGCACCGAGTACCGGCGCGGCACGAACGGACGGATCTGGTCCGCCAGCGCGCGCACGTAGTCGGTGGCGGCGATCACCGGCCCCTGCATCGGCGCCAGGCATTGTTCCACGTGCGAGCGCCGCGGCGTCTCGCCCGAATGCAGCAGGTTCCAGCGCGCCACCGCATTGCCCTCGCGCGCCAGCTCGGTAAAGCTCGGGCAGCCCCACAGGTCAGCCTGCACGCCCCAGTCCTCGTCCAGCAACTGCGCCGCGGCGATGACCTCGCGGAAGATGGTGCCCGCACCCAGCAACTGCACGCGCGGCTGCCCGGCCGCACCCTCCTTGCCACGCCGGAACAGGTACATCCCCTTCAGGATGTCCGCCTCCGCACCCTGCGGCATGGCCGGATGCTCGTAGTTCTCGTTCATCACCGTGAGGTAGTAATACACATCCTCCTGCTCCTGCACCATGCGGCGCAGGCCGTCCTGGATGATCACGGCGAGTTCATAGGCGAAGGTGGGGTCGTAGCTGATGCAGTTGGGGATGGTGCCGCCCCACACCAGGCTGTGCCCGTCCTCGTGCTGCAGCCCTTCGCCGTTGAGCGTGGTGCGCCCGGCGGTCCCGCCCAGCAGGAAGCCGCGTGCACGCTGGTCGCCCGCCGCCCATGCCAGATCACCAAAGCGCTGGAAGCCGAACATCGAATAGAAGATGAAGAACGGGATCATCGGCTCGGCGTGCGTCGAGTACGACGTGGCGGCGGCAATCCAGTCCGACATGGCGCCAGCCTCGCTGATCCCTTCCTGCAGGATCTGGCCGTCCTTCGATTCCTTGTAGAAGCTTAGCTGCGACGCATCCTGCGGCGTGTAGTTCTGCCCCTGCTGCGACCAGATGCCGATCTGCCGGAACAACCCTTCCATGCCGAAGGTGCGCGACTCGTCCGACACGATCGGCACGATGCGCCGGCCCAGCGCCTTGTCGCGCAGCAGCGTGTTGAGGATGCGCACGAAGCTCATCGCGGTGGAAAACTCGCGGCCCTCGCCGCTGGCCTTGAGCTGCCCCTCGAACGCCGATAGCGGCGGCACCTCCAGCGCCGGCCCGCGCCGGCGGCGCGCCGGCAGGTAGCCGCCCAGCGACTGGCGGCGCTCATGCAGGTAGGCGTGTTCGCTCGATCCTTTCTCGAAGCAGAGGTACGGCAACTCGTCGAGCTGCTGTTCCGTGAGCGGCAACTGGAAGCGATCGCGGAAATGCATCAGCGCCTCCACCCGCATGCTCTTCTGCTGGTGGGTGATGTTTTGCGCCTCGCCGGCTTCGCCCATGCCATAGCCCTTGATGGTCTTGGCCAGGATCACGGTGGGCTGACCGCGATGCTCGCTGGCCGCCTTGTAGGCGGCGTAGACCTTGTGCGGATCGTGGCCGCCGCGGTTCAGCGCCCAGATATCGTCGTCGGACCAGTCCGCCACCAGCGCCTTGAGTTCAGGCGTATTGAAGAAATGTTCGCGCACATAGGCGCCGTCCTTCGACTTGAAGGTCTGATAGTCGCCGTCGACGCACTCCATCATGCGGCGCGCAAGGATACCGGCCTTGTCGCGCACCAGCAGCGCATCCCACTTGCTGCCCCACACCACCTTGATCACGTTCCAGCCCGCGCCGCGGAACTCCGATTCCAGCTCCTGGATGATCTTGCCGTTGCCACGCACCGGGCCATCGAGCCGCTGCAGGTTGCAGTTGATGACGAAGATGAGGTTGTCGAGATGCTCGCGCCCGGCCATGCCCAGCGCGCCGCGCGACTCGGGTTCATCCATCTCGCCATCGCCGCAGAACACCCACACCTTGCGACCTTCGTGCTGACCGAACCCCCGGTCCTGCAGGTATTTCATGAAGCGCGCCTGGTAGATGCCCATGATCGGCGCCAGCCCCATCGAAACGGTGGGGAACTGCCAGAAATCCGGCATCAGCCACGGATGCGGGTAGGACGAGATGCCCTTGCCGCCCACCTCCTGGCGGAAGTTGTCCATCTGCTCGGCCGTCAGCCTGCCCTCCAGGAAGGCCCGCGCGTAGAAGCCCGGCGAGGAGTGCCCCTGGTAATAGACAAGGTCGCCGCCGTGCTGTGCCGACGGCGCATGCCAGAAATGGTTGAAGCCGATCTCGTACAGCGTTGCCGCCGAGGCAAAGCTGGCAATGTGGCCGCCGACATTGGTCTCGCGCGCCGCCCGCAGCACCAGCACGAGCGCGTTCCATCGGATATAGGAGCGGATGCGATGTTCGAGCCGCTGGTCTCCGGGGCTGCGGGCCTGCGCCTCCAGCGGGATGGTATTGAGGTAGGCGGTATTGGCGCTGAACGGCAGGTAGATGCCGGCACCATGCGCCCGCTCGATCAGCCGCTCTATCAGGTAATGCGCGCGCTCCGGTCCCTCGGAGGCAATCACCGAGTCGAGCGCATCCAGCCATTCGGCGGTTTCCTGAGCGTCGATCTCGTCGTTGCGGGAATTGGCTGGGTTGGCTTCCGCCATGATAGGACTCCTCTCATGCGTCAATCACGCAAAGCGCCTGCCCTCGATGCACAGAGGGCGAAGGCAGGGGTAGCTAGGCAAGGTTAGCACCCGGAACTCGCCACGGTAAGGCGATTGATGGCGATTCGTGACGGTTCGTCACCCGGTACGGCTTTTTCCATCGACGAGCATCTCTTCCTGCCGGGAGACGCCAAAGGCCCGGCCGCCAGGCGACGCTGCCATGCTGCAGCGCATCAGCATGGCTTGCTCGCCACCCGGCGGCAGGCTTTGTCTCGCTTCCCGCAACGATGTGCCATCCGGATGCGCAGTCGGTGCGACGAAGGCACGCCCTGCCGGGATTGCTCTGTCGCCTGCCGAGCGTACAAAAACGACGCCCCGTCGCCGGGGCAACGCGCGTCAGAAACGGTGACGCACGCCCATCACCGCGCCGAACTGGTTCTTGCCAGGCTCGACGTTGAAGACGGCGGTTGTGCCGCTGCCGCTGTTGTAGCCGTTGACGCCAAGTTGCGAGTTGTCCTTGTTGAGCGCGTAGGACACCGACGCGTAGACGTCGGTCCGCCTGGAGAGCGCGTAGTCGCCGGTCAGCACGAACTGCCACGGGTCCGATCCGGTCTGCCGGAAGTCCTGGTAGTAGGCCGTGCCCATCAGGGAGAACGCCGGCGTCAGCTTGTAGACCACCCCCAGCCAGTAGAAGTTGGAGCCCGCGTCGGCCGCTTGCGCGCCGGGCAGCCTCGCACCGTCGTACGCCTTGGCCAGGCGATACCCTGCGAATACCTTGGCGGCACCCGCGGCGTAAGCGCCCCCCACCGAAACGCGGCGGAGCACTGGCGCCTGATTCGTCGGCGTGCCGACATGGATATCGTCATACGCCGCACCCACGGAGAACGGGCCGTTCGCATAATTGACGAATGCGCCAAACTCGCGGCCGAACACGTTGCTGCCAGCCACCTCGGTGCCGTTGGCCTGGAACGAGTAGAACGCCTGGGCGGTCAAGCCGCCGAACGCGGCAAGGTACTTGATGGCGTTATCCGCGCGTGCGCCAAACTCCGGCGCAATCGACAGCATGCCGTAGCGGTCGGCAATGACGGTGGGATCGTAGGCAGAGCCGAATTCGCGCATCGAGGTCTGCTGCCGTCCCAGACGCAGCACGCCATACCGGCTTTCCAGCCCCACGTAGGCATCGCGGCCAAACAGGCGACCGCTTTGACCGGAATTACCGGTGTCGATATCAAAACCGCTTTCCAGCTGGAAGACCGCCTTCATCCCGCCGCCCAGGTCCTCCGCGCCACGAATACCCCAGCGCGAGCCGGACTGATTCCCCGAAGTTACCCGTGCGAGACCATTCCCGTTGCGCCCTGCATTGTTGATGTATTCAACGCCAGCGTCCGCGACACCATACAGCGTCACGTTCGATTGGGCATATACGGCGTTAGCTGCAACGGATGCGGCAAATACCGCAAGAACCTTCTTCATCAAATCTCCAGATCATTTTATTGGAACACCACTACATGGCGATAACAGCGACCTTCTTCGGTACATCTGTCCGCCAGACCCCAGGGCCGCACCAGGCAACCCGTGCCGCCTTCCAGCCCGCCAGGCCGGAAGGCGGACTTGTTACCGTGCGGCGATGGAGGCCCTGTCGTCGGCAACACGGCGTTTCTGTGTCACCGCCGATACCACCGTCGACACGACAATATTGACCACCAGCGCAATCACGCCGATATATGTCGGATAGGCAGCGTCGCCAAAATGCAGCGTGTACACCGGCTTCAGCCCCAGGGAGATCGCCAGGCTGGTGCCGGTGACGATGCCGACAGCCCAGCCGGCAAATAGCCCGGTTGCAGTCAGGCGCCGCGTGTAAAGCGTGAACACGACCGCCGGGAAGATCTGGAGAATCCAGACCCCGCCGAGCAACTGCAGGTCGATGGCGTATTGCGTCGGCAGCACGATGATGAAGAGCAACGCGCCAAACTTCACGACCAGCGAGAACAGCTTGGCGCTCTTCGCTTCCTTCTCCGGTGTCACGTTCGGCGAGATCAACGGCTTGTAGAGATTGCGCGTGAAGAGGTTTGCCGCGCCAATCGACATAATGGCTGCCGGCACCAGTGCGCTGATGGCGATGGCCGCCGCCGAAAATCCCACGAACCACGACGGGAACAATTTGAAAAACAGCGCCGGCACCACGTCCGAAGCGGACGTCACGTGCACGCCGGCCGCGATTGCCATATAGCCGAGCATTGCGATCAGACCCAGCAACAGCGTGTAAGCCGGCAGCGCGATGGCATTCTTGCGCACCGTGTTTGCCGAGCTCGACGACAACACACCCGTCATGGTGTGCGGATACATGAACCCCGCCAGCGCCGATCCGAGCGCCAGCGTCGCATATGCCGTGAACTGTGCCGGCTTCAGAATGATGCCCGTGGCGCCGGCCTTCGCAGCGAAATACGTATCGGCTGCATGGAACAGTGCCCCGTAGCCACCGAGCTTGCTCGGAATAATCGATATCGCGGCAATGACCACGATATAGATCATGATGTCCTTCACGAAGGCGATCATGGCCGGCGCACGCAGGCCGCTCGAATAGGTGTACACGGCCAGGATTGCGAAGGCGACGATCAATGGCAACTCGCCGTCGACACCGAGTCCCTTGATCACTACCTGCATGCCGATGAGCTGCAGCGCGATATATGGCAGCGTGGCGACGATCCCCGTGATGGCAACTGCCGCCGGCAGCCATTTGCCGCCGAATTCTCCCTGAACATAATCAGCCGCCGTGATGTGGTTCTTGCGGTGGCAGACTTCCCACAATTTCGGCATCACCGCAAACACGAACGGGTAGACGATGATCGTGTACGGCATTGCGAAGAAGCCATACGCGCCCACGGAATACACCAATGCAGGGACCGCGATAACCGTATAGGCCGTATAGAAATCCCCGCCGACCAGGAACCATGAAATCACCGTGCCGAACTGCCGGCCGCCGAGCCCCCATTCGTGAAGCTGTGACAGGTCGCCGCGCTTCCAGCGCGCCGCAACAAAGCCCAGCACCGTGACGAGCACGAAGAATGCAATGAATACCGTCATCGCCACGCCGTCAACTGCCGATGTGTCGATCATTTCATGCTCCGATAGGCAACGAACAGCAGCAAGGAGGTGACTGGCACCCAGAGGAACTGATACCAGTAGAAGAACGGAAAGCCGAACCATTCTGGCTGGGCGCTGTTATAGAACGGCAGCCACAACAGGCCGATGTAGGGGGCGAGGAGGAGCAGCCAGATCCAGCCGCGGTCTCCTTTCTTTCGTGTCTCCATATTTGCTCTCCTAAAATTGTTGAGCGGATACAAGCACCGTTGCTTCAACGATGTCAGTCACCCGTGGCAATGGCATCAGAACAAGTACAGGCCGGCGGCAAACACGGCGCCAGCGAACAGCAGGCCGCAGTCACGCAATAGCCCCTGATGTCGCGCACGGCCATTCCGCCGGCGATGCCCGGACCGGTGCCACCACGTTCGTCCACGTCTGACCGTAAGCCGCATCGAGAACGCGAGCAGATTCCAGAAGCCGAAACCCCACATCAGTACGCGTTCGCCCGGTGCCTGAGGCGTCAGGCCGAATGCGAGCACGAATGTCGCGATGGCCACGAAGATCGAAGAGATCAGGGGATGAGGCAGCGCGCGAGGCGCAGCCTGTGTGAAGAACCACGAAATACGCTGAATCATTTCACGCCTTATGCCGCCGTATCCGCCAGCCTCTCCAGAGGAGGTTGCCAGCGACCCGCGCGCGGCACGACGGCCTCCAGGTAAATCTTCAGCAAGCCGGCAGGCTGCGTGTCGCCGTCGTCAATGTCGCCATCGACCAGCTCGATATCCATAACCATGGGAGACTCGCTCGCGAAGCATTTCCTGACGCCCTCCTGCAACTGGCTCTCGGCGCCGAGTCCACATGCATTCCCGGCAAGCACCGTGCCGTTGGACGCGAAGATCGTCATGTCGCCCGCATATTCATTCGCGAGTCCGGCGACACCGATGACCAGTGCCAGGACAAATGGCCGCCGGTTTGCGATAAGCGCGGAAGCGATGTCGACAGGATCACTGGTCATACGTTGCCTACCAAATGAGTGGTGCCATTTCAAGGAACACCACGTCGCAGCCCTGCTGCGGATGAATCAGGATTCGATGCTTTCGGGAGCCCTCTGCATTGAATCGTCCCGGGGAACCGATGATTCGAATGATAGTGAAGCGAGCGCGTGCGGGCTGAGGCAAATAGGCGAATCTCTGGCCAACGTATGCGAGCTATTGGCCAAAGCCGGGAACGACAATGCATCGAGCCCGCTTCTGTATTTATATCATCATGTGATGTATCAGGACGAATGCAGGGCGAAAAAAAGGCGAGCATCGTGCTCGCCTTTTTGTGCGCTGAGTGCCGACGTCAATCGAGCGTGATTTTCCCCGCCTTGACGATCTCCGCGTAACGCGTGGTGTCCCGCTCGATAAGCTTGCGGAACTCCTCCGAGCTACCCGTCACCGGTATGAAGCCCAGATCCGTCAGCTTCTTCGCAACCTCCGGACTACGCGTGGCAGCGGCGATTGCCTTGGCCATGCGATCAACAATTGGCTGCGGCGTTCCGGCCGGGGCCAGAAGCCCTGTCCACGAACTCATGATGAAGCCCGGGAATCCCGCTTCCTCCATGGTCGGAATATTCGGCTCACCCGGCCAGCGCTTGGCCGACGCGACAGCCAGCACATTGATCTTGCCGGACTTCACATGTGGCATCGGCACGAGCAGTGGATCGAACGCAATGGACACCTCGCCGGACATCAATGCCGGCAGGATCGGCGCACTGCCGTTGTACGGGATGTGGGTCATCTTGACCTTCGATTCCATCGCCAGCCGTTCGCCCGTCAGATGGGCAGAGCTACCCACGCCGCTCGATCCAAACGTCAGCGTATCGGGATGCTTCTTGCCATAGTCGACCAGTTCTCCCACGGTCTTCACCGGCAGCTTCTTGCTCGCAAAGAGGAACAGGGGCAACTCGGCCATCTGTGCCACCGGCGTCAGGTCCGAGGGCTTGTAGCTCAGCTTCGAGTACAGCGACATATTGGCGCTGTAGGCCGCCAGCACGGAGACGAATGTGTAGCCATCAGGTGCCGAACGCGCGGCAACCGAAACGCCCAGCGTGCTGTTGGCACCCGGCTTGTTCTCGATCACGATGGGCTGGCCCAGATTTTGGGAAACCTTCTCGAATACCACCCGGGAGACAGTGTCGGTCGAGCCCCCCGGCGTGTATGGGACGATGACCTTGATCGGCTTTGTTGGCCACTCCGCCGCGACCACGTGGCCGGCAGCGAGTGCACCGATTGCAACGGTAACCAGGCGCAAAGCGAGCGCCGTGCAAATCTTGGTACTCAAAACGCATCTCCTTCATTGGACTTGTGCCCGCGCGGCGGGCTTGCGGCCGGATTCACTCCGGTACGGCAATTATGCGAGACCGTGTTCGGTATCGCCGCCATGAAGAGCGCCAGTTTTGCGTGGCAGGAGATGGTTTCGTGCGATAAGCGCACACCCGAAGGACGCGTGTGACGCGCGCGCGGGAGCCGGTCAGAGGGTGTGTCGTACAGATTGCCGGACAAGTCGTCCGCGACAAGACATCAGGTTATCGGGGCATGCGATTCCCTGGGGTCTACATGCCCACGCGTCCAATCAGGAAACAGGCAACCATGCCGCCGGACCTCGAACGCGCTACGCCTCACTTCCCGTACGCGCACCGTCGGTATAGGGGTCCGGCTTGCGCGTGCCGTATGCGCCATCGGTGTATGGATCCGGCTTGCCAATTCCATGCCCGCCATCGGCCCACGGGTCCGGCGTGCGAGTCCCCACTGCACCATCGGTGTAGGGGTCGACATTCTTGCGGGCGGCAGCGACCCGGACGATCACCGGACGCATGTCCTTCACGATAGCTGCCGACGAGCGCATTGCTTGCGGAACGTTGGCGGCTGGAAGTTCAGCGACTGCAGCGGTTGCCAGAAGTGGCGTGATTGCGGCCGACAGGGGCACGATCACTCGACCAAGAACAGACAGGATGGAGGTTTTCATCACAGACTCCGAAACGATAACAAAACATCGAGATCGACTGCAGGTTCATGTCGATACCAAATCAATCTCTTACAGGCATCCTAGCCGCTGCAAGGCATCTGAAAAACAGGCCGCCAAAGAATAGACTCTTCTTGAATTCAGAAGAGCTCCCCGCGTGGCGCGCGATGCCACGCGAGAACGGATGATGGCTAGAACATATCCGCAGCAGGCTGGCCAACCGCTCCCTGATCCCCCGCGCCTTGCCCTGAGCGCGACGGGATAAACGGTCCGGTGATCATGCTCGAATAGCTTTGGCCTGGCCCCACCATCGGAAACACGTCAGCATTCTCGTCAATCATCACTTCGAGGAAGGCGGGTCCGTCAAACTCCACGAAAGCCCTGAGGCTGTCCTCAAGCTCGCTGATCGCTTCCACGCGACGGGCAAATTCAAAGCCGTCGGCTTGTGCCGCCATGATGAAATCCTTGCGATGCAGCGCCTTGTCACTCACGCAAAACCGTCCCTCGAAATAGAGACGCTGCCACTGCCGGATCATCCCGTCTCCGCGATTGTTGAGCAGCAGCACTTTGACGGGCGCCCCGTATGTGGTTGCAGTCTCCAGGTCGCCAATATTCATCCGGATGCTGCCGTCACCGTCGATATCGATGACAAGCGCGTCCGGCCGCGCCATTTGTGCACCAATCGCCGCGGGCAGTCCAAAACCCATCGTTCCCATGCTGCCCGACGTCAGGAAACTGCGAGGCTCGACGAAGTCGAAGAACTGCGCAGCCCACATCTGATGCTGGCCGACGCCCGTGGTGATAATGGCGCGCCCGCCGGTTATCTCGCCGAGTTTCTCGATCACGAACTGCGGCTGGATAAGCGGGCTGTTTCGGTTGTAATTCATCCCGTAGGTCTGCTTCAGCGCAATCACCTGGTCGAGCCATTCCGAATGCGACAACGCAACCGGGCCATGCTCCATCAATGACAGCAGCGCGCTCTTTGCATCGCCGATATGACTCCACTGCGTGCGTTTGACCTTGTTGATCTCTGCTTCGTCGATGTCGATGTGCGCGACATACCGCGCACCGGGCGCAAATGTTTCGGGGCGTCCGCCGGCGACGCGGTCATCGAATCGCGCGCCCACTGCGATCAGGAAATCGCAATCCTCGACGGCATAATTCGCGCACGCGGCACCGTGCATGCCGAGCATACCCAGATTCAGCTCGTGTTTCGCCGGCATGGCGCCAAGGCCCATCAGCGTCGTCACGACGGGGATCCGGTACCGCTCGCTGAATTGACGCAGTTCGGCCGTTGCGGCGGCCGTGATCACGCCGCCACCGACATACAGCAGCGGTCGCTTGCTCCGGCCCAGAAGACGGAAGAACTCCGCCCGTTTGTCTTCCTTGAGATGCGCGCGATTGGCAACCATGCGAAGACGATCGGAATAACCTCGAAACACCAGCGTACCTTGCCCATAATAGGGACCCGTCCAGTTCTGGATGTCCTTCGGCACGTCCACGACAACCGGACCGGGACGGCCGCTCCGGGCGACTTCAAACGCCGTCCGCAGCGTCTGTTCCAGTTTCGCCGGATCCGTCACCAGGAAGACCTGTTTTGCACACGCCGACATGATGTTGAAGACCGGTGCTTCCTGGAAGGCATCGGTGCCGATCGCGGCGCGAGGCACTTGGCCGCAGATCAGAACCACGGGAACCGAATCGCCGTTACAGTCGGCAATCGGGGTCACCGCGTTTGTCGCACCCGGGCCGGACGTCACCATGAACACGCCGACCTTTCCGCTGGCGCGCGCGTAACCGGCAGCCATGAAACCCGCGGCCTGTTCATTGGCCGGCACAACGAGCCTGATCTGGCGCTCGGGGTTGTCCGCGTGCATCTCGTTGAAGCGAAAGACCGCGTCATACGTCGGCAAAATGGCGCCGCCGCTATATCCGAACACGGTATCGACGCCTTGTTCGCTGAGAACACGCAGGATGATGTCGGCACCCGACATCGACTCGCTCGCAGGCGCGGGTTGCAGGGTGGCGGGGGAAGCAGACTTTGGATTTCGGGTCACGGCTGGCTCGCATGGAAACCGCCACTGACAGGATCAGCGGCAACATCAAAGGGAGGTTTCCCTTCCAACTCGAGAACAGCGTATGTTCGACACCAGCTTATGGACGCTCGCTTCGACGGGTTCTCCGTACTAGCCCGGTCCATCCAGCACTTTCTTGATGTGCTTCTGGGAGAATTGTGAGGGGGTTGGTGCTAACCATTGTGCCTACGATCCGGACCGCGCGCCGGCTCAAGGAGGCTGGTCACTGGCCAAAATAGGCCATTCCTGGGCCACGGTGCTGGGCGACGATCGGTCATCGCCGCAGCGTTCAATGGTTCGGCGTCAACAACCGTTCGGCAATGCTTCTGCCGACCTGTTCGCCGAGATCTTCCCGGACCAGCGCCAGGGCCAGACGGATGCCCGCGCTCGCGCCGCCGGCTGAATAGACGTTACCGTCCTTCAGGCAGCTCAGATTGGGCAAGACGTGCACAGAGGGATGTTCAGCCGCCAGGCGTTGTGCGTAGCGCAAGGGCGTGGTGAGCCAGCGATGGTCGGCCAGCCCGGCACGCGCGACCAGAAAGGCGCCATTGCACACGGATGCCAGCTTTTGTGTATGACGGCCGGCATCGCTGAGCCAGTCCACCAGTTCCTGATGATGTCCCCCGGCGCCGATGTCCGGCGAACCGGGCACCACGATGATGTCGAACGGCGTATGCACATCCAGCCGGCACTCGGGCGCCCTCACCGCCGCGCCGTTCGAGCACACGACAGACCCGGGCGACGGCCCGACGAGATGCTGTTCGTAGAACGTACCGCCGCACAAGCGGTTCGCCTGGTGAAACACATCCATCGGGCCGGTCACGTCGAGTAACTGAAAACCGGCATACAACATCATCGCAACACGCATGCGCCGTTACTCCGCGAACGCACTGGAAACAATTGCCGCCTGCCTCGCCGCATGCGCTGCGTGGGAACCCGGCGCCGTCGACGCGGATTCAGGCGACCCCGCGTACCGCAGCGTTGCGCCCGAAGGCACGACCTCACGCAACTGCGGCTCGATGAAGCTCCATGCACCCTGGTTACGTGCCTCCTCCTGGCTCCACACAACGGTCTTCAGGTTGGGATGGCGCGCAAGCTCGGCAGCCAGTTCCTCGGACGCAAACGGGTACAGCTGTTCCACGCGGATGATCGGCGTGTCGGCAATGCCCGACGTCCGGCGATGCTCAAGCAGCTCGTAGTAGACCTTGCCCGACGTCACAATGACGCGTTCGACTTTCGCATCCCGCGACGGCTCGGCCGGTGCGTCCACCAGGATTTCATGGAACACGCCGTCGGCCAGCTCGTCGAGCGTGCTCACCGCTTCGGCGTGCCGCAACAGCGACTTGGGTGTCATCACGATCAGCGGCCGGCGATCGAACGAGAGCGCCTGCATTCTCAGCAAATGAAACAGCTGCGCAGGCGTGGTCGGTTGGGCCACGCGCATATTGTCTTGCGCGCTAAGCTGGAGGTATCGCTCGAGCCTGGCCGATGCGTGTTCCGGCCCCTGCCCCTCCTGCCCGTGAGGCAGGAACATCGTCAATCCGCTGCGTTGCCCCCACTTTGCGGCGCCTGCGGCGATGAACTGGTCGATCACCACCTGCGCCCCATTCGCGAAGTCACCAAACTGCGCTTCCCACACCACGAGCGCATTCTGGTTCACCGTCGAGTAACCGTATTCGAAAGCCAGCACAGCCGCCTCAGAGAGAATCGAGTTTGTGACGGAAAACCGGCCTTGCGTTTCGCTGACATGATCAAGCGGAATCAGCACGCCGTCCAAGCGGCTCGTCCGCTTTTGATTGTGCAGCACCGCGTGACGGTGATTGAACGTCCCTCTCGCGCTGTCCTGACCACTCAGCCGGACATCGACTCCCGCGTCGAGCAGGGATGCGAATGCGAGATGCTCGCCCATCCCCCAATCGAGCGGCTTCCTTCCGGCCGCCATCTCGCGGCGAGACGCCATCATCTTGCCGACCAACGGATGCAGGTCGAAGCCGTCCGGCACACTGGAAATCTGTTGTGCCAGGCCGCGCAGTTGCTCGGGCGACGGCGGGCTGTAGCTGGCCTTGCCGGCGGCGTCTTCGGCAAGGTTGGCCACCGCCGCCGTGTCTTGCGATGGATCTGATGCCTCGGCGGTATCACCGTTGTGCGCATGCTCAAGACTGTCGCGGCTTGCGCTGACATAGCCATCAACCTGCTCCGGCGTCATCACGCCCTGCTCGATCAGCTTTCTGGCGAAGAGCGTACGCACACCCGGATGCGCCGCGATCGCGCGATACATCAAAGGCTGTGTGATGCTCGGTGTGTCCTGCTCCTGATGCCCATACTTGCGGAAGCAAACCAGGTCGATCACGACGCTGCGCCTGAACGCCTTGCGATAGTCGAGCGCGAGGCGCACCGCCATCGCCACCGCTTCGGGGTCATCGCCATTGACGTGCAGAACCGGGGCCTCGATCATCTTGGCGACGTCCGTCGCGTAGAACGACGAGCGCGTGTCGCGCGGATCCGAAGTCGTGAATCCGATCTGGTTGTTGACGACCACGTGGACGGTGCCGCCTGTCCCGTGCCCGCGGGTATACGAAAGGCTCAAGGTTTCCATCACGATGCCCTGCCCGGACATCGCCGCATCGCCATGAATCTCGACCGGCAGCACATCACTGCCATCACCGGCCGGCAAGGTCTCCGCCTTGGCGCGGGCGATGCCCTCCACCACGGGATTCACGATTTCCAGGTGCGAGGGATTGAACGCCAGCACGACGTCGACTGGCCCGTCGCTGGTTTGCGTGATGCTGCTGAAACCCTTGTGGTACTTGACGTCACCGGCGGGAAGATCCTCGGTGTACTTGCCGTCGAATTCACCGAACAGCGAATGCACCGGCTTGCCGGCAATATTCACCAGCACGTTCAGGCGGCCGCGGTGCGCCATGCCCATCACGACCGAACGCACTTTCATCGATGCACCGTAGCGGACGAGTTCGTCCAGCAGCACGATCAGCGATTCCCCGCCTTCGAGCGAGAACCGTTTCTGCCCGACAAAGCGTGTGTGAAGGTATTTCTCCAGACCTTCAGCTGCCGTCAGACGCTCTAGAATCCGGCGCTTCTCCTCTGACGAGAGCGATGGCTTGGCTCGCGTGGATTCGAGCCGCATCTGCCACCACCGCCGCTCGTCGGCATCGGACAAATGCATGAATTCGGCGCCCAGCGTGCCGGTATAGGTCTTCTTGAGCGCGGAGACGATCTCGCGCAGCGACGCATCGTCATCAAACAAGGACGTGTCGGCTGTGCTGAATCGCGTCGACATGTCTGCGTCCGACAAGCCGTAGTACGCGGGCGTCAGCTCCACCAGCGCTTGCGGGGGGCTCCACAGCAGGGGGTCCAGATTGGCCACGCGCGAGCCGACCATCCGGAATGCGGCGATCAGCGACTGGACTGCCACCTGCTTTCTGGCCAGGCCAAGGCCGTCATCGCGCCGCATGACTGCGCCGGCCGGCCGTCTGGTCAGTTCGACGAAGCTGGAAACTACCGGTGCGTGCCGCTGGTCGTCGCGGTCGCTGCCATCGATCGCGGGGGTTTCCCGCAACGCATCGAAATATGCGCGCCACCCGTCCGTGACCGATGTGGGGTCGGTCAGGTAGAGCTCATATTGTTCCTCGACATAAGGGGCATTTCCCCCGAAGAGAAAAGAGGTCTGACGTTCCTGGATCAACATGATGAATCCATCCTTGCTTGGTGTCCGGTCTCGACTTCAATCGCGACGTATGGTGAGGCGGCTGTAGCCCCATCCCGGCTACCCCAGAGTGCAACCAGGGCTCTTGCGATTTCCTGGCACGCGTGGGTTTTGTTCCCAGCCGCATTCTTGAGATTGAGTCTAGTAAGCCGACACCGCAGCGGAAACACGCACATGGCGCATTGACTGGCCATTCGCTGCACGATTCTGGCCACGTCACGTCACGGGTATCGCCGCGGATCACATCGCGGCGACGACGTTGCGCATCGGGCACCGCTCGATCCGGGCCTTATTACACCGACGCAAGGATCATTTACCGGATACGACGTCTCGCGATGGGTTTCGTCACTTCGCGGCGTGCGCGGAATTTGTGGATTGACTTCAGGCGTCCACGCTTTGAAGGTGCGGGTTCTTGCGAAAACTCTCGGTGACGCAGTCTTCCGCAGCCGTCACGGCGACCAGTATCCTGCGGCAGGCTTCAAGGTATGACGTCGCTGCTTCCGTCAGCCTGACGGCGCGCGGGGTCCGCACCAGCAACTGGGCGCCGAGGCGCGCTTCGAGCGAATTCAGCGCCCGCAAGACGGCAGGAGTCGACATTCCGAGCTTTTCCGACGCGGCGGTAAGGCTACCCCGATCGACGATCGCCACGAAGATCTCCATCTCGCGCAACTTGTCCATTTCGACTCCAATCCGAATCACGTAAATCCACCTCGCGATTGTAGGCAGCGCGTCCGGCACGGTGATCGTGCCCGTCTTCGATTGGCTCAAAACAGAATCAGGTTGACCTAAGCCGCCCTCTTTTTCTTCGCGGCGACATAAGGCGGCTGCACGTGATTCGTCGTCATTCGTGAGCATCGCATTATTGGGTAAATCGCAAGGGACTCTTTCAGCAGACGTGGGTAGTCGAGGTATTCACAGTTGCCTTGGCAAAATTCGCGAACGCATTGGCCCAATACCTGACGTGGTTTGGCTTCAATAAAGACTGGCCATCTCGTACATTTGAACGCACCAGCCGCTCGAATGCGAAACGGCAATGAACAGCGCTTCCAGATGCGATGACCTGATGAACACGAGTAGCAAGTAGAACCCTTATGACCACCGCCAACCCTTTGACAGCTCGAACGGAAGCGCCGACGGTCGCGCAACCGGCGGCGCCGGCTTCCATGCGGGAGGCAGCGACTCCCGCACAGGCAACGCCCGCCCAAGCCGCGCTATCCCTTCGCCTTGCTTCCGGCTTGATTGGGATGCTGCTGGCGTCCTTGCTGGCCATTCTTAACGAACAGGTCACCGCGCTGGCACTGGCCGATATTCGCGGCGTCTTCTCCATCGGACGTGACGACGGGACCTGGCTGACCACATTGTTCGAAGCAGCAAACGTCGCCACGATGGTAATTGCGCCGTGGTTCGGGATCACCTTCACGCTGAAGCGATTCACGATTGGCGCCGTGCTGGCCACGATGTTCTTCGGGGTCCTTTGCCCCTTCGCGCCGAATCTCCCGACGCTTTATCTGCTGCGCGTCCTCCAGGGAATCGCTGGCGGATGCCTGCCGCCGATGCTGATTATCGTCGCGCTGCGTTATCTCCCGCCGAAGGTCAAGCTGTACGGGCTCGCCGGATATGCACTCACCGCGACCTTCGGACCAGCGGTCGGCACCCCGCTCGCAGCGCTGTGGACCGAATATGTCAGCTGGAAAATGGTCTTCTGGCAAATCGTCCCGCTCGGCATCGTGAGCTGCGTGGCCATCCAGCTGGGGCTTCCGGCGGACCCGCTCAAGCTCGAGCGACTCCGCTCCTTCAACTGGACCGGATTCCTGACGGGATTCCCGGCGGTGGCCATGCTCGTGATCGGACTCCTGCAAGGTGATCGTCTTGACTGGCTGAATTCCGAGTTCATTCGCGTGATGTTTGGTGGCGGGGTGCTCCTGTTCGCCGCATTCCTCGTCAACGAATGGTTTCAGCCGACACCTTTCTTCAAGCTCCAGCTGCTGTCGCGACGGAATTTCTCGCACGGGCTGCTGACACTCGCCGGCGCGGTCACATTGCTGGTGGGCGTGGCGGCCATCCCCGGCCAGTATCTCGCCAAGATTCACACCTACCGGCCGCTTCAAACGGCGCCCCTGTCATTGCTGGTTGCAATTCCGCTACTGGTTGCGCTTCCTTTGACGGCGGCGGTCCTGAATCTCCGGCGCGTCGATTATCGATGGGTCCTGGCCATTGGGCTGTCTCTCATGGTCACGACCTGCCTGATGGGTAGCTTCATGACCGCCGAATGGGTTCGCGAGAATTTCTACCTGCTCCAGTCCTTGCAGATCGCCGCGCAACCGATGGTGATCATGTCGATCCTGATGGGCGTGACAACTGGCTTGCCGCCAACCGAAGGCCCGTTTGCATCGGCGATGTTCAACTCGCTCAAGACCTTCTCCGCGGCTGCGGCCACTGGCCTGATCGAAGGATTGAGCACGAGCCGCGAGCACTTTCATTCGAACATGTTGGTGGACCAGTTGGGTAACCACGCGCTCGTGACGAGCTATAGCGTTAATGCCGCGCACAGTCTCGGTCAACTCGCCCACCGCATTCACGAGCAGGTCGTGGTGCTGACCTCCGCGGATCTCTATCGCGTGATGGCAGGTGTTGCCGTCGCCACGCTGGTTCTTGTGCCGATATTACCCGTGCGTATCTATCCGCCATGGTGCACTACGCCGCCCTCTTCTCATTAAGGGACGATTATCATGTCTTCCGCCACCCGATCTCCTCTCAAAATCGCTCGCGCCACCGCGATCATCGTTGCCGCCGGCATCGCTGTCTGGGCTTGTTTCAAGCTTCTCGGCAATTCGGATACCGAATCGACGAACGACGCCTACGTCACGGCTGATTTCACGCTCGTCGCACCACGTATCGCCGGCCAGGTATCCGAAGTATTGGTCAGTGACAATCAGTGGGTCAAAGCCGGCCAATTGATGGTGCGTATCGATGACCGCGATTTCCGGGCGGCGTTGCTGAGCGCGCAGGCGGACGTGGCGGCAGCCAGGGCATCCGTCGCCAACTACGACGCCGAGATTGCACGGCACCCCTCGCTCGTCGAACAGGCTCGCGCCACGCTTCGATCCGACGAGGCGTCGATCGCGTTTGCAAAGGCGAACGCTTCGCGCTACCAGAATCTCTCCGACGCCGGCGCCGGAACCACGCAGGAGCAACAGCACGCATCGACCGCGCTCGCTGAAAAGCTTGCGCAGCAATCCCACGATCGCGCCGTGTTGAGTACGACCGAGCAGAACCTCGACGTGCTGCGCACCCAACGCGACAAGGCGGCCAGCACGTTGGCGCACGCCGAAGCGGCACAGGAGCAGGCCAGACTCAATCTGTCCTATACGGAGATCCACGCGCCAGTAGACGGCAAGGTTGGCAGACGCTCGGCGCGGGTCGGCGCATTCGTGACGCCTGGCGCACCGGTGCTCGCGATTGTGCCGATCTCCGACGCCTATATCGTCGCCAACTTCCAGGAGAACCAGATCACCCACATGCGGCCTGGCGACAGCGTGCGAATCAAGGTCGACAGCTTTCCTGGCGTCGTGATCCAAGGCCATATCGATAGCCTCGCCCCTGCGACCGGGCTGAGCTTCTCGCCGATCGCCCCCGACAACGCCACGGGCAACTTCACCAAGGTCGTGCAGCGTGTGCCGGTCAAGATCACCATCGACCATGGGCAACAGGCCGCGTCTGAATTGAGCGTGGGACTTTCCGTCGATGCCGATGTGGCCGTTGGCCACCGTGGCGGCGCGCTGGCCAAGGGGGTGAACAGAACATGAACACGAGCGAACTCTCTATCCGCGCGTCGGCGCTGGCGATACTGGCGAGCCTCGCGATGGCGGGCTGCGCCGTCGGGCCGGACTTCGAACGTCCGGGCACCACCACGCCGCCCGACATCTTCGAACGCACCCAGCCTGCGGAAGCACCGAGCAAGACCGTCGAAGCCAACTTCAATTCGGAATGGTGGACACTGTTCAATGATCCCCTGCTGAATTCGCTCGAGGCGCAACTCGCCGACGCAAATCTGGACGTGGCCGCCGCGTCGGCGCGGCTGCGGCAAAGCCGGGCTACGCAACGGGTGGCGGGTGCCGCCGAGTATCCGACGCTGGAGGGCGCCGCATCCTATAACCGTGAGCGAGGGAGTCCAAACGGCATTCTCTCGTTGCTCGGCGTCAGCCCGACAGGTGCCCAGCCCCAATCGGCATCGGGCGCCGCGCCGCTCGGTGTCGCGCCATTGCCGGGTTCGAAGGGTTCCCCTGCCTTTGACGTGTACCAGTTCGGCTTCGATGCGTCGTGGGAGGTCGATATCTGGGGCCGCGTACGACGCGGTGTCGAAGCGGCGACCGCCTTGACCGCCGCCTCGTTCGAAGACCGGAACGCGGTGCTCTTGTCCGCCCGCGCCGAACTCGCGCGAGACTATATCGAGTTGCGTGACACGCAGTCCCTTCTGGAAATCGCGAGGCAGAACCTCGACATTGCCCGTGACAGCACGAAGCTCACGCAGGTTCGCGTGCGCGAGGGCGTCACGACGGATCTGGACGTCGCCAACGCTTCCGCACAGGTGGCATCGATCGAAAGTCTGATTCCGACGCTTGAAGCGCGTCGCGAGGGCATGATCAACGCGATTGGCCTGTTGCTGGCCCAGGAACCGGGCGCGCTGCGGCAAGCCCTTGGCGAGCCGGGTGATATTCCCGAGCTCCCCAAGCAGGTGCCCATCGGCTTCGCCTCGGAACTGCTTCAGCGCAGACCAGATATCCGGCGGGCGGAGGCGCAACTGCACGCGGCCACGGCGTCGATTGGCATGGCGAAGGCCGACTTCTATCCCCGCATCACGCTGAATGGCAGCGCCGGGTTCCAGAGTCTCCAGCTCTCGAACCTCGCGAACTGGGCGTCCGGTCAATTCGTGGTTGGACCGTCGATTACGCTGCCCATCTTCGAGGGCGGTCGCCTCAAGGGAATGCTGCACTTGCGGGAGGCGCAACAACAGGAAGCCGCGATTGTCTACCGGCACACCGTGCTGGATGCATGGCGCGAGGTTGACGATGCGCTGGTCACCTACGGCGCCGAACAGCGTCGGCACGAACGGCTCACGGAAGTCGTGAAGCTGAACCAGCGTGCGCTTTCGATCGCGCAGCAACGGTACAAGGCTGGCGCGGTGGATTACCTCAACGTCCTGAACGTGCAAAAGCAGTTGCTCGAAGCGCAGCGCAATCTTGAGCAAAGCCGGGCAACCGCTGCCGCCAACCTCATTACGCTGTGCAAGGTGCTCGGCGGCGGCTGGGAGTCGACCTTCGCCAGCCAGCAGGCTGAGCGCTAACGAGAGATCCGGGCGCCTCCGCTGCGGTTTCCGTTGCGGATTCCGTTGCGATGGTGCCGGATCAAGCCGTTTGTCCGAAGATGCCGCGCCCTGATCTGTCACGGCGCCCTGGAGATTGAAGACACCACGTCTGGTGGAAATCATGTTGCACAACAAAGCTGATGAAAGCGCGAACTGGGGAGATTGGGAAAATTTTTGCCGGGTTGTGGAGGCCGGGAGCTTTACGGCTGCCGGCGATCGTGCCGGCATTCCCAAGCAATCGATCAGTTTGTCGCTCGCCCGTCTGGAAGCGCGGCTGGGCAACCGGCTGCTTGACCGCACTACACGCAGGGTCCGGGTAACGGATCTGGGCCAGACGCTGTATGCGCGGATCGCACCGTTGCTGAATGAGCTTCGCGAAACGGACAACGATGCGAAGTCGACCCAGCAGGAGGTGTCTGGCACCTTGCGCCTGGCGACGCCCTACGAGACAGGCTGGCTTCATCTGGCGCCCGCGCTGGTGAAGCTCCTCAAGGCTTATCCGGAGTTGAAGGTCGAGATCGACGATACGCGGGAGATTCCCGATCTCCTCGAGCAGCGATACGACATTGCGTTCGTCAAGACCGACGCCGGACTGCCTGACAGTTCGTTAGTCAGCAAATACGTTGTGGCGATGGAGCGCGCCTTCTATGCCGCGCCGGAAATGATCGCCAAACGGGGGTTGCCGCGACAACTGCAAGATATCGAAGCCTGGCCGATGATGGTCGATACCGATGACAGCTTCTGGGATGCATTCGAAGATGGGCGCGAGATCGCGCGGATCGCGGTACGCCCGAGCATCAGGACGCCGAATGTCGAGATTCGGGTGCGCGCCGCCATGGAAGGCCTGGGCGTTGTCAGGCTGCTGCCAAGGTACGTCGAAGACCATATCAGGCGTGGGGAGCTGGTTCGCCTGTTTCCCTCCGTTCTCTCGTCTCCACTCAAGGTCTATGCGCTGACACCGGCGCGCAGACTCGTGCCGCCCAAGGTACGCGCATTGTTGAGCGCGTTCGATGTCTTGCAGATCGACAGATGATGAATGAAACGTTCGCGCCCACGACGCGCGCTTCGGTATCGAACAGCGACGTGCGGGAATTTGTCGCGTGGATGAGCCAGCATCTCGACACCGCCATGTTTCGACACGCGTACCCCCATCGACAATCCGGACAGCAGTGGCGGTGCGACAGCTTGTACGATGCGTTTGCCAGATACGAATGGAACCACCCTGCCATTGCACGCCTCGGGGTGGTGGCTGGTCGGACGTTTCAATCGAACTTCGCCGCGCGGGAAGCCCTTCGACAAGATCTGCTTCGATCCCTCGGCGAGCCTGCCGATGACGCTGGCGTTTGCCTCGCTGCGGTCGACGTCATGAAATGGGGCGGCGTGACTGGAGGCAACGTGCGTTGGCTGCATTCGAATCAGGCAGGCCTTGCGCAACGCATTGTCGATGTGCGGAACGTGTTGAACGAAGGCGACATGTATCACCCGCTTCTCGCGTCCCGCGGGCTGCGCTTCAATGCAGGCATGACCAAGGTCTACGCGCTCGTCTGCGACGATCTCGTGATCTACGACAGCCGGGTCGCTGCGGCACTCGGGTGGGCGGTGTCGAAATTCTGTCAGGCTACAGGCAAAGCCGCCGTGCCCGACGGACTGGGTTTTCCATGGGCGCCGGCCAAGGAAGGCATCGGGGAGAAGAACCCGAAGCGTCGGAATCCCAGCGAAGGATCGCTGACCTTCCGCCGGTTGAGGTCCGGTCCGCTGCACGCCGAATGGAATCTGCGCGCAAGCTGGCTGCTCGCCGCCGTCCTCGACCATTCCGGCGCGCAGGACAGCCAATTCACAAAGATCGGAGCGCGACGCGAAAGATTGCGAGCACTGGAAGCGGCGCTGTTCATGATCGGCTACACGCTGCCCAGTGCCTCCGAAGCCGCTGCAACGGCCGTGCAGGGTGAGTCCGCGTTGGTATAGAAACTTGCGATTGTCGCTGCGTCCTGCCGCTATCAGTCGCTATCGGATACGCCGCCCGGCTTCACGTGCATCAGGCTCACAAGGCGGCCAACAACTCGGTTTTGGTGGTGGTTTGGCGGAAATGATGCTTCCACAGATTGATCCCGAGTTGCCCCGACCTGTCGAGCGACGAGCCGACGGTGAGATCGGCAACGAGTGTCGGATACAGCCCTGCGTCGAACAGGGCGAAACCCGCTGCAAGCACGCAAGTCTCGGTCTGGATTCCGCAGACCAGCACGCGCTCCGGATTCATTTGCCTCAGATACTCGATCGTTGCCGGCGACGGCGCATACCCATGCTTGACGAAAACCTGGTCCGCCTCAACGAGGCTCCGGTCCTCGATGGCGGGGCACCAGCCTAGCTGACTCAGGAAAGGCGTCCGCGTCTCGTCATGCAATTCGACCGTTGCCACCGACGGTACGCGTTTTGCCAGATTGCCGATGCCTTCGATCAGCCAATCCGGCGGCGAGAAAGTGGCCTGCACGTCGACGATAAGAAGAACCTGGCGCATGACTCTGGTTGATTTTCGAGGTATCACGACAAAAGGATACCTGATGGCGGAGCGGGCTCGGCGTCATCCCCCTGGCAGCGCAGCCGTCTTGAACGACCAGGAAAAGCTCACCGGCTTCCCGGCCCGCGTCCCGGAGAACGTCGCGGTGTAGGTCTCACGCGCGGCCAATGGGGAGAGTGGCAGCAGGAAGGCCGCATTGTTGCGCCTGGGCCGCGGCGTCGAGCGCCACGTCCTGCGCGAGCAGGCCAACTCCCAGGCTCAGGCGCAAGGCGTTGACCGACCTGAACAATGCCAGGTGACCGGACCCGTCCCTGTAGCTTGGCTCCGGGACGCTCATCCTCGGCGCGAGAGATCCGAAGGCCATCGGGGCCTGGGTGGCCGGCGGTACGTCACCGCCAGCCCACGCGGCGCTGGCCGCGCCCAGCACGACCGCGAGTGCCGTGACGCGCGGCGTGATCTTCCTCACCGTCATAGGCCTGCACGCAGGTGGATTGCCGCTCATTGGGGATGGGCGGAGCGGCCGGGCACCGGCTGCTCACTCGTATGTCGACCGCCGTACTATCGACACGGCGGCGCAAATCATTTAGCCCGGTGCAGAACAACGTCCCGCAGCCAAATCGCTCCCTCTCTCCGTCGAATTTCCAACGTAGAATTCAGCTGCCGGCCGCGATGCATCGGCGCAATGTCTTTACATTTGAGATGTACGTCGATCTTCTGACTCTTTACTTCCTTGCGATCGGAACGCTTCTCGCCAGTGCCGGCATGACGTTCTGGGAGCATCTGACCCATCCCACGCGCAGCAAGTCGCTGCGGATTCTGGCGGCAGGCTTCGCAACGCTGGCGATCGGCTGCGCAACGGTGCTGTTCCGGCGCAACCTGCCCGGAGCGGTGGGCTCCGCCATCAGCAATCTCGTCATTCTCAGCGGCTATCTACTGGTCCTCAACGGCGTCGCGTCGTTGAGCGGCCGGCGGTATCGCGCCGCTTCGGCCGGTGTGCTCATTGGGATGGCGCTGGTGTGGGCGGCCCTGGGCGCGCGATGGCAGGACGTCGTGTGGAACTACGTCAGCGCGATTCCGATCGCTGTGGTGAGCGCGATGACGGCTCGCGAGATGTGGCGGTGTGACGCGATGAAGCCGCTGCATTCGCGGCATATCGTCGTGGTGGTGACGGGCATCCATACCCTGCTCTATGCCGCGAGGGCATTTGTGCTGCCCTGGCTGGTGGCGGCGTACGGGCAGCCGATACAGTCGCTCGCCAGCAAGATCACGATGTACGAGGGCGTCCTGTATTCGGTCATCTTGCCGATGACCCTGCTGAAGCTCATTCGCGAGGAGACCCACGGCCAGCTCTTGCGGGAATCCCAGACCGATTATCTGACCCGCCTGGGCAATCGCCGATGGTTCTTTGAACAGGGCGCACGCATCATTGGCGGCATGGGAGGATGCGGGCCAGTTTCGGTGCTCGCGTTCGACCTCGATCGCTTCAAGGCCATCAATGATCGATATGGTCACCAGACCGGTGACAAGGTGCTGAAGTCGTTTGCGGAAATCGCCCGCGGCGTGGTGGGGCCCGACGCGATCCTCGCGCGTATCGGCGGCGAAGAGTTCGCCGCGCTGCTGTCAGGCGACGATGCACGCCGCGCCAAGGCGCTGGGCGAAACCGTCGCGAAGCGTTTCGCCGAGACCATCCCCAACCAGATCGACGGTATCGGGATACCGACAACGGTCAGCATTGGTCTGGCGCAGTTCGACAATGACGTGCCTGCGCTTGCCGACGGACTTGCCGCCGCGGACCAGGCGTTGTACCGCGCGAAATCGCTGGGTGGCAATCGCCTCGAATTGGCGCAGGCTATCGCGGCTTCCGCCGTCGTCTGACTCTCAGGGCGGGATCATGGCGACTCAACGCTCGCCAGCCCGCTCCGGCATTTCTCCGACATAACGTCCCCTCGGACGTATCACCTGCCCCACCCCCAGTTGCTCCAGGCTGTGCGCCAGCAGCCCGATGCTGCGTGCCGTGGCAAACATCCCGAACGCGGCGTCCTCGGGTAGCCCGCAATGGGTGACGAGGGCCGCCAGCGCCACGTCGATATTGGGCTGCAAGCCGGTCAGGCGGGTCGCCTTCTCGATAAAGCGCGCGATGACTTCCGGTGGATCGAACAGGGCGAGAAGGGTTGTCGCGCGAGGATCGCCCTCAGGATAGAGGTGATGTCCGAAACCGGCCAACGGCAAGCCGGTGGACAGATGGTGGGCGATCACCTGATCCTCGCCTTGCCGCTCCAGTTCATTGAATAGCGCCTTGACGCGACCCGAGGCATCGCCATGCAATGGCCCGGACAGCGTGGTCAGGCCGGACAGGAGGCAGGCCGGCAACGATGCGCCAGTGGATGCCGCGATGCGCGCGGCAAAGGCCGAGCTTGTCAGCTCGTGGTCGACCAGCAGCACCATGGCGGTCCGCAACAGATCCGCCACCTGCGGGGATTGCTTCCAACCTTGCGCAAAGCGCAGGTGCAGGGGCTGCTGCCCCGTGTGCGCGCCGAAGGCATTGGCCAGTTGGCCCACCAGGCTCTGACATTCGAGATGCAAGACGCGCGTCATGCGTCCATGCGTGGAGTGTCCGGTAGCGGCCAGCGCGGCCAGCCCCGTGAACGCCGCCACGCGCCCGGGCTTGGCGATGCGCGCCGAGGATGAAAAGTCGACGGCTTGCTCGGCATTCCACAGCAACTGCGCCACCTCTTCCAGGCTGGCCGATCCGGCCAGCGTCACCGCGTCCTGCCCGCGGTAGTAAAGCCGCTCGCGCAGGAATGTGGAAAGCGCAGTCGGGATGCTGGGCTCCGCGCCAAACAGCGTATTGGTCGCGAGGGTCTCGTGCTTGCGCCCGGCCTGCTTGCGCTTGGCCAGGTTGGCGACGTCGTCGGCGCGGTAGAGGCTGCGGCGCGTGTCGGCCGGATCGGAAACCGCTTCCAGCTTGCCTCGGCTGACGTAGGCGTAGATCGTCTGCGGCCGCACGCCGAGGCGGCTGCACACCTCGTCCATCGTTATCCAGGATGCCATGGTGTCTTGTTACAAGTTTTTATGTTGATTTTATATATCAATATTTTCTTGTCAATCAATCATTACTACCATGCAATCAATCTTTAACGCGCCCCTCTTCCCCGGACATGAAGACCCAGATCCTGCAACTCAATCCCATCCTGATCCCGGCGATAAATGACGAACTCGCCGCTCTTTACGAGGTTCACAAGCACTTCGAGATCACAGACCAGGCGGCGTGGCTTCAGCAACATGGCGCGTCGATCGAGGCCGTGATTACCGGCGGTCACACCGGAATCTCGCGGGAGATGCTGGAACGGTTGCCTGCCCTGAAGGTGGTGGCCATCAATGGCGTGGGGACGGACGCGGTGGACCTGGCGTACTGCCGCAGCCGGGGCCTGCCGGTCACCGCCACCCTTGGCGCGCTGACCGAGGACGTGGCTGACCTAGCCATTGGCTTGCTGATCGCGGCCTGCCGCAATATCTGCGCCGGCGACCGCTTTGTGCGCGATGGCCAGTGGGAACTGCATCCCCAGCCCAGTGCCATCCCGCTTGCCCGCCGGTTCAGTGGCATGCGCGTCGGCATCGTGGGCATGGGGCGGGTCGGCCGGGCGGTGGCGACGCGGGCGTCGGCCTTTGGCTGCCCCATCCGCTATACCGACCTGCACCGCATGGATGATTTGCCCTATGAATTCGTGGCGACCCTGCAAGACCTTGCGCGTAACAGTGACGCGCTGGTGCTGTGCGCGGCGGCTGACAAGGCCGAAGGCATCGTCGATGCCGCCGTGCTGGATGCGCTCGGCCCACGCGGTTTTCTTGTCAACGTGGCACGCGGCCGACTCGTCAACGAGGCCGATCTGGCCGAAGCCATTGCGGCCGGCCGCATTGCGGGCGCGGGCCTCGACGTGTTCGTCGACGAGCCGCGCGTGCCGTTGACGTTGCGCCAGTCCGACCGCACGACGCTGCAGGCCCACCGCGCCAGCGCGACCTGGGAAACCCGTGCCGCCATGGCGCGAATGGTGCTCGACAGCGTCGCCCAGGCCTTGGCCGGCGACCGTCCGACCATGAGCCTGACCACCTGAGCGCGTGGTCACCATGACGGATTTCGTTTTCCCACCCGCTGCGCCGCGCTCGCTGCCCGTCACTGGCGGTACGGGTCGGTTTCCCATCGGCAGGGTCTTCTGTATCGGGCGCAATTACCGTTGGGCCCCGGACGAGCCAGCGCCCCGGGAAATGCCAGCCTGGTTCATGAAGCCCGCCACAGCCGTCGTGCCGGCCGAGGGCTTATTGCCCTATCCGCCTGGCACGGAAGACTTTTGCCACGAGGTCGAACTGGTCGTCGCCATTGGCCGTGGCGGGCGCGACATCGATCCGGCGCACGCCGAGGCCGACCATGTCTGGGGCTATGCCGTCGGGCTGGACCTGACGCGACGTGACCTGCAACAGCAAGCCAAACGCGTGGGCGGCCCCTGGGAACCCGCCAAGGCCTTTGACCACTCGGCGCCCTGCAGTCCTGTCGTGCCCGCGGCCATCTGCGGCCACCCTCGGGAAGGGTCGATACGGCTGACGGTCAACGCCGCCGAACGCCAGCATGCCGACTTGTCCGGCCTGATATGGCCGGTGCCGGAACTGGTCGCCATGCTGTCGCGCTCCGTGACGCTGATGCCCGGCGACCTCATCTTTACCGGCACGCCGGCCGGCGTAGGCCCCTTGCAGCGCGGCGACGTCGTCAGCGCCAGCGTGGCCGGCATCGGCGAATTCTCACTCACCGTCACTCACTGACTGCAGGACGTCCCCTCGTTCCTGCCTTTCGACCTCACATCGCCACAGGAGACCCCTCTTGAACGCTTCCCGAAAAATTGCCCTCGTCACCGGTGCAGGCAGCGGCGTTGGCCGCCGCACCGCAACGGCCTTGCTCGACGACGGCTGGACGGTCGTGCTGGCCGGCCGGCGCGTCGAACCCTTGCAAGCGCTGGCCGCCGAGGCCGCCGCGCGCGGCCAGACCGCAGTGGCCGTGCCCGCCGACGTCACCGACCCGGATAGCGTGCAAGCCTTGTTCGACACCATCGAACGCGAGTTCGGGCGGCTGGACCTGCTGTTCAACAACGCCGGCGTCAATGCCCCCGCCGTGCCGATGGACGAGCTGCCGCTGGACAAATGGTTCAACGTCATCAACACCAACGTCACCGGCGTCTTTCTCTGCGCACGAGCGGCGTTCGGACTCATGCGACGTCAGTCGCCGCAGGGCGGACGCATCATCAACAACGGCTCCATCTCCGCGCACACCCCGCGCCCCTACACGGCGCCCTACACCGCCAGCAAGCACGCCGTCACCGGCCTCACCAAGGCACTGGCGCTGGACGGCCGCGCGTTCAACATCGTTGCCAGCCAGATCGACATTGGCAACGCGCTGACCGAACTGTCGGAACGCATGACGCGCGGCGTCCTGCAGGCCAACGGCACCATCGCGCCTGAGCCGATGATGGATGCCAGCCACGTTGCCAATGCCGTGCGCCATATGGCTTCACTCCCGCTCGACGCCAATGTGCTAACGATGACGGTCATGGCCAGCGCCATGCCATTCGTCGGGCGCGGCTGACACCGGATATCGCGCCCCCGAGCCGCCTGGCATCGGCGGGGGCGTCGGACTTGAGACATAGCCACCCAGAACATAAAAGGAGACAACGATGCAATTCACCACGCTGATCAAGACCCTGGCCGTCCCTGCTGCCCTGATGATGGCGGCAGGCCTGGCGTCGGCACAGAACTACCCGACGCGACCCGTCACCATCATCGTCCCGGCACCGGCCGGAGGCGGCATCGACCTGATCGCCCGCGTCGTCGGCGAAAAACTGTCGGTCAAGCTTGGGCAGCCCTTTATCGTCGAGAACCGTCCGGGTGCATCCAACAACCTGGGTACCGCAGTGCTGGCCAACGCCAAACCCGATGGCTACACCATCGGCATCGTGGGCGGCAGCCACAACATCAATAAATTCCTCTTCAAGAACCTTGGCTGGGATCCGGAAAAGAGCTTCGAGCCGATCGTCTACACCCACGAAATCCCGCTGGTGTTTGCGATCTATCCGAAACTTCCGGTCAAGACGATGCCCGAACTCGTCAACTGGATGAAGGCCAATCCCGCCGAGGCCAAGGTTGCCACCTCCGGCCGCGGCAGCGCCCAGGAGATGGCTGCGGAAATGTTCCGCATGGTGAGCGGCGTGCCCATGCTGCTGATTCCCTACAAGGGCTCGTCCGCCGCCCAGCCCGACCTGGTGGCAGGCCGCACGGTGCTCTACATCGACACCATCAGCGCCATCCAGGAACAGGTCAAGGCCGGCAACGTCCGCGCCGTCGCGGTATCGAGCCGAAACCGATCCAAGACCTTGCCCAATGTCCCGACCGCCGAAGAACAAGGTCTCAAGGGCTATGACGCCAGCACCAATGGCGGCTTCCTGGCGCCTGCGGGCACGCCGAAAGACATCGCGGCCAAACTCAACACCGAGATCAATGCCGCGTTGAAGCTGCCCGAGGTACGCGCCAAGCTGGAGGCGGCCGGCATCGAGGTCCAGGGCGGCACTGCGCAAGCTTATGCGGCGCAGATCAAGTCAGATTTGGCGAAGTGGGGGAAGGTCGTCAAGGAAGCGGGAATCCAGCCGGAATAACGATCGCTCGGGCGGGCTTGTTCGGTGGCCGGCGTCCGCCGGCTCACGGTGCGCGTCATCGCGCGGCTTCCGAGCATGCCCGCAAGGCCTGCAGGCAGAATTCGGCGACGACCTCGGCCATCTGGTCGACATCGAGCGGTTCGGCGGAGATGGCCGTCACACGCTCGTTGCTGGCCGTGAGCGTGGCAAGGCCGTGCGCGGCAATCCACACCGCGAACGCGAGTTTGTCTTCCGACAAGTGGGCCGGCGTCCGCCCCGCCAGGCATGCCTCCACCGCGTGCCGCACGCGCGAGAACGAGTTGCCGGCCGCCTCGATCAACTCCGGATATTCGTTGCGCCGTTCGATGGTGGGGCCGAACATCAGGTGAAAGCGCGCAGGGTATGCCTGTGCAAACTCGGCGTAGCCCACGAGCAGCCCTCGCAGCCGGTCCGCCGGCGTCGCGTTCGGCAGCCTGGCCGCGCGGATGCTCTTGAAATCCTTGAGTTCGCGAAACGCCTGCGCCGCAATCGCGGCCAGCAGGCCATTGCGATCGTGGAAATGATGGGACGGCGCGCCGGGCGACACCCCCGCGAGCTTCGCTGCCGTCCGCATGCTCATGGCGGGAATGCCTTCGGTATCCAGCAGATGCAGACCCCAGGCAACCAGCGACGCACGCAGGTCGCCATGGTGCCACTGCCCTTCCGGCTTGGTCGCACCGCCCGGTGCCGCCTTGCGTGACCGGCGTTGCCGCATGGCGGCGTTGGAGTCTTGGGTCATGCCTGAACAGGAAAAGCAAGGGTCGCCATCTTACATGGCGATCTGGCTATCCACGGGCTCCGATGCCTGCGCCGCCGGACGCCTGCGCAGCGCCGCCTTCACGGTGGCGTACTGCACGCAGAACAGCAGCCCCTTGGATGCCGCCGGAAACACCGCGATGAAGGCCGGCCACGACGCCGCATGCCAGACCGCCACGACCACATTGAGCGCGGCCGACACCAGCATCAGCGCCGCCCAGACATAGCCGAAGAACGTCATCTCGGGCTGCACGCGCGGGGCCACGGCGGGCGGAACGTAGCGGTTCATCCAACCCTTGCGCAGCATGACCAGTCCGATGATCAGGAACAAGACGCTGGGCTTTGCCATCACGAAACGCGGGTCCGACGTCAGCCACGTCGCCACCGACGACACCACGACCGACGCCAGGCTGATCCACTGAAGCACCGCCACCGGCCGCCGATGCATCAGTTCCCGACCCACCACAGCCAGCGCCACCACCAGCCCCGCCAGCGTGGCGATCCGCACATCCACGCCCAGTGCCATCAGCACCGCAAACACCAGGACGCCGAGCGTATCGAACACGACCGGCTTTGCCACACGCAAGAGCTGGCTCATGCGAACTCTCCTTCCACCCAATTGCCATGGAAGCCGAATGGCACGCGCTGTGGCAACTCCACCGTCGCCACCGGGCCGGCTTCCATCTCGCGCGCGTCGAAAACCAGCAGCTCGCTGGAATTTGAGGCGCCGCGCCACACCACGGCCAGGATCCAGCCGTCGCCTTCCTCGGTGCCGCGTGGTACGAACACCGGTTCCGATGTGGCGTCGTCCGATGGCAGCCAGCAGGTGCGCGATGCACCCGCCGAGACGTCGATATGGACAATGCCGCTCAACCCCTCTTCGCCGGGCCGGGACGCCGCGAACCAGCCATGCCGGTAGCGACGCCCCGCGAAGCGCTCGTCGATGCGCGGAAATTCGCCGGGGATATCGCACAGGCGCTCGCTTGTGAACGCGCCGCATCCGTCGGCGAGGTCGAACGTCCAGCGAGCCAGATAGGCCTGTTGCCGCGAGGGGTCGCCGGGCGATCCGTCGGGGCGCGGAAACAACGGCACTTCGTCGTAGACCATCACATCGGCCACCAGCGCGTGGTCGGTCTCCCAGGCGTTCATCGCGTGAAATACATAGCAGGCGGGGCCTTCATACCAGCGCAGGTCCGCCGCAGGCGCGTCGCGCCGCATGACGCCGATCATCGCCGCGCGGCCGGCCTCGAACGCATAGGCCGGCAGCCCCTTCTCCACCCGTTCGCGGCTGCCGGTCAGGGGCAGGATCGGTATCAGCAGATGCCGCGACGTCATCATGAAGTCGTGCACCATGCTGCAATACGGCGCATCGAACTTCGCATAGCGCGCGAGGCGCCCGTCGGGGCCGATCGTGCCCACCGTGATGCCGCGCGTGAGCGGCCCATCGGCGTTGTAGCCAAAGAAAAACATTTCCCCGGTCTGCGGATCGATCTTCGGGTGGGCCGTGAAGGGGCCCTGCTGCGCGCCATAGTCCGCATAGCCGAGGGTGTCGAGCGTGCGCGGCGCCATCAGGGTGGGCCGGTGCCCTTCTTCCAGTGCCAGCAACCGGTTGGCGTGCCAGACGATATTCGTGTTGGCGACGCCCCGGTCATCGCCCACCCACTCGGGCGCGTCCGGCACCTTGCCGGCGAACGTCCGGAACAGCGCGCGCCCGGCCCGGTCCTCGTCCCGCCACTTCGGCGTGCGGACCCATCGGTTGCGATAGGCGGCACGACCATTGGCCAGCGAAATGGCATGGATCATGCCGTCGCCGCCAAACCAGTGCGTCGCCGGCGTCGGAAAACGGGGATTGGGGCCATTGCGAAACAGCGTGCCCGTGAGCGCTGGCGGCAGTTCGCCACGAATGACCAGGCTGGACGACTCGATCTCCCGCGCCACCGGCCCAAAGTTGCCGACCGACCATATGCTCTCCGGCGCACTTGTTTTTTCTTCGCTCATGCCCGCCTCCCGTTGAACTAATCACTGCATAGTTCGCGGTATTGAAGGTGCCCGATAGCGACAAGTCAAGGAGATTGTTACGGGAGGACGCGGCGCGGATCGGCGCCGGGATGGAAAGATCAACGGCGGCTTCGGATCGAAAGAGACAAGCATCCCGCTACCGCCGGGCGCCCTCGCGGCAGCGCTCGGCCGAACGACGGTTTGGCACCGTGCGCCCCGTGCATATACTGACATTTCCTCGACCGTTCTCCGCAACGCCAGGATGACGGCGGTGACGACGGCTGATGCCAACGCGCAGCGCGCACAGGCATGTCCAACCGATTGACCCGGCTGGGCATCCGGATGCCGACAGTGAACCAGCAATGGAGACGATGATGGACAAAGCCGATCACCGGAAGCCGCTCTACAAATCCCTCTACTTCCAGGTCATCACCGCCATTATTCTCGGCGTCATCCTCGGCCATTTCTATCCGCACGCCGGCGAGGCGATGAAGCCGCTGGGGGATGGCTTCATCAAGCTGATCAAGATGATCATCGCGCCGATCATCTTCTGCACGGTCGTGGTGGGCATCGCCGGCATGGAGGACATGAAGAAGGTTGGCAAGACCGGCGGGCTGGCGCTGCTGTACTTCGAGGTCGTGAGCAGTATTGCCCTGCTGGTCGGCCTGCTGATCATCAACATCGTCAAACCCGGCGCCGGCATGAACGTCGACGCATCCACCCTCGACACGAAGGGCATCGCCGCCTACACGGGGCCCGGCAAACTGGAAGGCACGGTCGATTTCCTGCTGCACGTCATCCCGAACACGGTGGTGGATGCCTTTGCCAAGGGTGAGATCCTCCAGGTGCTGCTGTTCGCGGTGATGTTCGGCTTTGCGCTGCACAGGTTCGGCGGCCGCGGCACGCTGGTGTTCGACTTCATCGAGAAGTTCTCGCACGTGCTGTTCACCATCGTCGGCTACATCATGAAGGTCGCGCCGATTGGTGCCTTCGGCGCCATGGCCTTCACCATCGGCAAGTACGGCGTGGGCTCGCTGCTGCAGCTTGGCGAGCTGATGGCGACCTTCTACGCCACCTGCCTGTTTTTCATCTTCGTCGTGCTGGGCACCATCGCCCGGGTGCACGGCTTCTCGATCTGGAAATTCATCAAGTACATCAAGGAGGAGTTGCTGATCGTGCTGGGCACGTCGTCGTCGGAATCCGTGTTGCCGCGGATGATGGCCAAGCTGGAGAACCTGGGCGCCCGCAAGTCCGTCGTCGGACTGGTGATCCCGACCGGCTACTCCTTCAACCTCGATGGCACCTCCATCTACCTGACGATGGCGGCGGTGTTCATCGCCCAGGCAACCAACACCGACATGACCCTGACGCAGCAGCTCACGCTGCTCGCCGTGCTGCTGCTGACCTCCAAGGGCGCCGCCGGCGTCACCGGGAGTGGCTTCATCGTGCTGGCGGCCACGCTGTCGGCGGTGGGACATGTTCCGGTGGCGGGGCTGGCCCTGATTCTCGGCATCGACCGCTTCATGTCGGAGGCGCGCGCGCTGACCAACCTGATCGGCAACGGCGTGGCCACGGTGGTCGTGGCGAAATGGACTGGCGACCTCGATGTCGAGCGGATGCACCGCAGGCTGGATGGCGAGTCGGACATCGAGGCCGACGAGCCGGAAGTGGTGCTCGACCAGACCGCAGCCCATATGCCGGTGGCCGACACCACGATCAGCCGGTGAGCGAGTCCAGCTTCAGCGTCCCATCCGGCGGTCGTAGCTGCGTGAGACGCGGTCGAGCAGGCCGGAATCGCGCGGGTTGGCAGCGTTGAATTCCACGCGCACGCTGCCGTCACCCTGCTGGCGGACACTGGCCGTCACGGTGTCGCCGCCTTGCGTGCCAACGACGATGCCGCTGCCGGGGTCCTGATTGGTGACCGTCAGGCCCTGATCCCGCATGGCATCCGCGGCCGCGTAGAACGAACGGTCGTAGCTGGCCGGCGCCCCCGCCGGGGCCGGGTATCCGTAGTAAGTGCAGCCCGGCAGCGCGAGCACGGCAGCGAATACCAGGGCAATCGGCGTGCGCATCATGATGACATCCTCCTATAGTCGAGGCGGAGGCCAGGGCTGAACCCTGGCCTGGCGCGCCGATGCCAGCAAAAGTGCCTCAATTTCCTTCCGGCACCGATGGAGGCAACTGTCCACCACCGTCACGGCGCTGTCAATCAGGCGCGAAGCTGGCTCAGGCGAGCCGTCCTCCGTGCACGGGCGCACCGCCCATCGGCATGTCGATGCACAGGATGGCGCCTGTGGTCGATTCGGTCATGAGCAGCGTCTTGCCGTCTTCGCCGCCGAAGCAGAGGTTGGTCAGCGATGCGCCCGTCGGACTGCGAATCACCTCCACAGGCTCGGCACGATGATTGAGAACCCAGACATAGCCGAGCCCGGGATTCGCCACCAGCAGATGCCCGTCGGAACGCATGGCGAGGCCATCGGGGCCGCTCGGCCCGTAGGACGTGAAGAACTGGCCGACCTTGCTCACCGAACCATCCGCCTGCAATGGCACGCGCCAGACGCAATTGCCGCGTGTCATCGCGACAAACAGCACCTTTTCGTCCGGCGACAGCACCAATCCATTCGGGCTGGGGGCATTGGCCAGAAGGAGGTCGAGCTTGCCCCCCGGGCTCAGGCGATACACGCGACCGGCAGGATCATGCATGCCGGTCTGGCCCTGGTCGGTGAAATAGAGATTGCCCGCCGAATCGAACGTCAGATCGTTGACGCCACGGAACCGCTCCGAATTCCTGCGCTCGAGGAAAGGGCTCACGTTGCCCGTCCTGATATCCAGGCGAACCAGGCCGTTGCGATAGTCGGTGATCAGGAAGTCCCCGCCAGCCAGGCGCTTCATGCCATTCGGCTCGCCGTCATACTCCGCGACGAGTTCCCAGTCGCCCTGCATCGACACGCGAAACACGCGGCCATAGGGAATATCGGTCACCCAGAGATGATCCTCGGCCCACACCGGCCCTTCGAGGAACGAGTCGATGGTGGCCCCTCCGCGATTGGCGTGCGCCCACGCATTGTCCTTGTCGTGCCGACGGAATGAATCCGGAAGCGTTGTCAGCACCTTGGCGTCACGCACGACGGGTTGCTGGGCGAGAAACATGGCTGGCTCCTGGCTTATTGCTTTTCGATCTGGGCCCGCTGCGCGACGGGAGCCCACTGCGCGGTTTCCCGCTGGATCAGTTGCGCAAACGCGGGGCTGTCCATATTGCCTGGCTGCGCGCCCATCGACGCCAGGAATGACTTCATGTCGGGGGCCAGGAGCGCCTTGTGAATCTCGGCTTGCAACCGGGTCACGACATCGGCTGGCGTGCCCTTCGGTGCGGCCAGGCCGGACCAGTTGAACAGGCTGAAGGCGGGGACGCCGGCTTCCGCAAAGGTCGGAACGTCCGGAAACACATCCACCCGGCTCTTTCCGCTGATGCCCAGCAGACGCATCTGCTTGCCTTTCACAGGCGCCAGCGCGGTCGGCGTCGACACAACCAGCAGGTCCACGCTGCCGGACAGCAGCCCGACCATGGCTTCGCCCGCGCCCTTGTACGGAACGTGCATCAGCTTGATGCCCGCTGCCTGCTGGAACGCCTCGGCGGCGAAATGCGGCGAACTGCCCGGGCCGCCGGTTCCAAATGTCACCTCTCCGGGATGTGCCTTGGCGTAGCTGACCAGCGAGGCGAGGTCCTTGAAACGCGAATCGGCCTTGACGCCGAGCACGACCGGCGAGAACGCGAACGGCGCGATCGGCACCAGCGCCGTCTGATGATCCCAGTTCAGCTTCTTGAAGACATAGGGCAGCGTCGTATAGGAATTGTCGTTCGCCAGCAGCGTGTAGCCGTCGGCCACCGCGTTGACGACCTGTGACGTCCCAATCGTGCCCGATGCTCCCGGCTTGTTCTCGACCACAAAACTCTGCCCGGTCTGCTCGGTCAGCTTCTGGGCGATCTTGCGGGTCACCACGTCAACGGCGCCGCCGGGAGGATTCGGCACGACGATCCGCACCGGCTTGTCGGGGTAAGCCGCGGCGGCGGGTGCCATGCCGGTGCACAAGAGCGTCGCCATGATGGCGACGTAAGCAACTGTTCGGTGAATCATGATGTTGTCCCCTGGTGCCGCGGCAGACGCGTCTATCTTGCCGCGGCACGCTTGTTTTGACTATCGGAATGCGCCCTGCGGCACTTACGCGAGCTGGTTCGCGTGCTGCAGGACCGCAAGCACGTTCCGTGCGGCGCCCACCCCCATGTTGACGTAGGCCGCGTCGCTGACGCCTCCGATATGAGGAGACAGGATGAGGTTGGGAATCTCGCGAAACGCGTGCACCGCGGGCATCGGCTCGATGGCAAAGCTGTCCAGCCCGGCGGCGTACAACTGGCCCTTTTGCAGAGCCTCGACCAGCGCCGGTTCGTCGATCAGGCCGCCGCGCGCCGTGTTGACGAGGATCGCGCCATGCTTGAACGTCGCCAGCGTCTCGCGGTTCAGCATGCCGCGATTCTCTTCCGTCAGCGGGCAGTGCAGCGACACCACGTCCGATTCCCGGTACAACTGCGGCAGGTCCACGAGCGTCACGCCGTCCGGCGCCGTCTTTGCATAGGGATCGAAGGCGATGACGCGCATGCCGGTGGCGACGCCGATCACCGCGGCGCGACGGCCAATCTCGCCGAGCCCGACAATGCCGAGCGTGCGTCCGTTCAGCTCGATCGTCTTGTGGGTCGCCTTGTCCCAGTGCCCGCCGTGCATCCGGTCGTTCAGGAAGGGGACGGCCTTGGCACACGCGAGGATCAGCGCCCACGCATGCTCCGCCACCGCGGCGGCATTCGCACCAACGGCTGCCTTCACCGCAATGCCCCGCTCGGCCGCAGCCTGCTGGTCGATCACATCGATGCCGCTCCCGTGCTTCGAAATCACCTTGAGCGACGGCGCCGCGTCCATGACGCCGGCGCCAACCTTGCCGTAGCGCACGATGATGGCGACGGGATCCTTTTCACGCGCCAGCGACTCGATGGCGTCCTCGGCTGGCTGCTTGCCGGCGAAGCAGACGTCAAAGTCGGCGAGCAGATGCAGGGCCTCCGGCGCGAGATCGTTCCCCGTGACCAGGACGGCGGGCTTCCTGGTTCCGGTCACAGCGATTCCCCCTCGGCCAGGACACCTGCGGCGCGCAGTTCGCCGTCCAGCCAGCCCGGGCGCAGGTCACCGGCCTTGATGGCGGCGATGCGTCGGGCTTCGGCATCCACCTTCTTCTGCGCCAGTTCGAGAATGGCGGGCACGTCTTCACGCGGGATGACCACGACCCCGTCGGCGTCGCCAACAATCAGGTCGCCGGGGTTGATCGCCACACCGGCCACCGACGCGGGCCAGTTCACCAGGCCGCCAATGGCCTTGGTCGGGCCGCACGGGTTGGTGCCGGCGGAGAAGACCGGGAACTTGCCATGGGCCAGCTCATGGGAGTCACGCACGGCCGCGTCGATGACAAAGCCCGCAACACCGGATTCCTGCGCCTGGGTCGCCATGATCTCGCCGCACAGGGCGGCAGTCTGGTCCCCCTTTCCGTCGACAACGATCACATCGCCCGGCTTTGCAATGGCCAGGGCCACGTGAAACATGAGGTTGTCGCCCGGGCGGACTTCCACGGTCAGTGCGGGGCCGGCGATCTTCATCGAAGCCGACAGGCCTTGTACGCGCGCATTCAGCGTGCCGCGACGGCCCACGACGTCGGCCAGGATGGCGGCCTGGAATTGCGACGCACGCGCCACCAGTTCGGGCGAGACGCGCTCATATTCGCGACGAATCGCGGGAGATGCTTTGGCTTGGGTGCTCATGTACGACTCCAGATATTGCAGAAACAGGGATTATTTGGTGGAAGCGGTCTTCCACAGGCCTTCGAACTTGCCGCGCTGCGTGGCCATGTGCTGGCTCCACGCCGCGCCGGACAGATAGGAGATGCCGCGCGCCTCATTGACAGCGCGCGCCAGGAATTCGGGGTCCCTGGTCGTGGCTTCGATGGCGGCCTGCAGACGCTTGCTGACGTCCGGCGGCAAGCCGCGCGGCGCGGCGAAGCCACGTTCGGAAGAGATCACGATGTCGAGCTTCTGCTCGCGGGCGGTCGGCACATCGGCCACGCTTTGACGGCGCGCCTCGCCGAGCTGAGCCAGGATCTTCACGTCCTTCGACGCGCGATCGGCCTCGGTGTATTCGGTTGTGCTCATGGCCATCACGTCGATGTGATGACCGAGCAGGCTGGTCTTGGTCTGCGACGTGCCGGCGAACGGAATGTGGTTGACCTTGGCGCCCGTGGACTGCTGCAGCGCCAGCGCCGCCATGTGCCCGTTGGTGCCAATGCCGTTGCTGCCCATCGACAGGCCTTCAGGGTTGGCCTTGAGCTTCGCCACGAGGTCGGCCAGGGAAGCCAGCTTGCTGTCCCCCGCCACCACGAACATCGCGGGGTCATCGATCACGCGGGCCAGCGGAACGATCGCAGCGGGTTCGTACTTCGGCTTGCGCTGGATGGGAATGGTGAGGAACGACGGCGTGGAAATGATCCCGAGCGTGTAGCCATCCGCGGCGGCGCGCGATAGCCCCACATAGGCAATCTCGCCGGACGCGCCGGGCTTGTTCACCACGACGATGCGCGCCTTGCCGCCCAGGTGTTTTTGCAGGTACGGCGCCATCGCACGCGCCAGCAGGTCAGTACCACCACCCGCCGCAAAGCCGACATAAACCTCGATGGGCCGGTCGTCCGGCCAGGCCGCATGGGCCGACATCGATGTGGCCGCGAAGGCCGCCAGAAGAAGGGATCGCGTCGAACGCATTCGTTGTCTCCGTGTTGCGTTGTACTCTGTACAACATCGTTGTATTTCCGTGAGACAAATATAATCCGTTCACGCTGCCATTCCATTTATCGTTTACCCGTGTACGGTACAAAATGGTGTTGTACATCGTACAATGCAAAAAACCTGCACTGGAACGATCTATGAGTAACCACGGGGTAGCTGCAGTCGAGAAAGCGCTCGGCCTGCTCGACTGTTTCCGGCTGGGCGCCGAGATGCTGTCACTCGCGCAACTGTCCGCCGCGTCCGGCATGCACAAGACGACCGTCTTCCGCCTGTTGAATTCACTGGAACGGATGAGCTACGTGGTGCGCGCGGCTGACGGCCGCTATACGCTCGGCCCACGCGTGCTGTACCTCGGCAAGCTGTACGAGCAGTCGTTCCAGCTCGGCTCGGTCATCGAACCCGTTCTCCAGGACCTCGCGGCCGCGACGAAGGAGAGCGCCTCCTACTATGTGCTTCACGGCGACGAGCAGCGGATGTGCCTGTATCGTGCCGAACCGAGTGAAGGCCTCCGCGAAACGCGACTGCCCGGCACCATCCTTCCGCTCGATGACACCGCGATCGGGTCGGTGCTGAAGTTCTGGGGCAAGGGCGAGGAAACCGCGCAGAAAGCCGACCCGCTCCCGTGGTTCACCTCTGGTGCGCGCGATGTCTATACGGCGGCGTTCGCCACGCCGCTTTTTGGCGCCGGCGACAAGTTCATGGCAGCGCTGGCGCTCTCGGGGCCGGCTTCGAGACTGGAAGCTGCCGATCGCGCCGAAATCGTGCGCGTGCAGCTGGTTGCCGCCACCAAACTGTCACGCATGCTCGGGGCGAGCCCAGGCTGGTGCGAGCGCATCTATGGAGAGCGGGCATCGCAAAAGCAATGAGTGCTTTTCCAGCGCGTCGAATGGCTCCTTTGCGCCGCTTCCGCAATCAGTTCTGACAACGGTATGCATGATGCGTCCCTCCACGGACATGGCCCCGGATTTCGCGCAGTCGCGCAAAGATCCGCATCAGGACGAGTCTGGTCGCCACGCGCGTAACGAGGGCACTGCCGGGGATTGATAGCGCATCGATGCGGAGCGAGAATCAGGCACCACGCTGCCAGAGCGTCCCGCGCACGACCCCGGTCGACTTGTCAGGAGTTCCAGATGGACACTTCCTTCCACCATTTCTCTGATCTGTTCGCGCAGCTCGGCCTGCCATCCGAAGAAGCCGACATTCGCGCCTTCATCGCCAAACACTCCCCGCTCTCGCAGGACATTGATCTATGGGAGGCGCCATTCTGGACGCCGGCCCAGGCGACTCTGCTGCGCGATGAGTTCATCGAGGATGCCGACTGGGTGGAGACCGTAGACCAGTTGAATCTCGCGCTGCGCGCGCCGGCTTGAGCGGCGCGGACGCCAGCTTTCATCAATGATTCCCGGGCGGTGGAATCGCGGTCATTCACCGCAACACTGACGAGCGTTTGCCGACGCGGACATGGAGGGTTCATGCGAGCCCTCTGATCTCATATTGGCCGACAACGTGTCGATCAGGGGGCAAGACGCCTCATTACCATGGGTGTGGCATTGCCCGATGAGCGTCTTCAGTTCCGCGCGCAATCGCCGCAGATCCTTCAATCTCTCTTCCACAAGCGTGAGCTTTTGTTCGGCCAGCGCGCGGGCCGTGCCGCATGTGTTGCCATCGTTCTGTCGCAGCAGTATTCGGACTTCATCCAGGGTGAAGCCGAGCGACTGGGCCTGGCGAATGAAATGAAGCCGCTGCAGGCTCTGTTCCGAATACTGGCGAATGGCGCCAAAGGCGCGCTCCGGCACCGGCAGCAACCCGCACCGCTGGTAGTAGCGCACCGTCTCCACGCCAACACCAGCCGCACTGGCCAGCTTCCCGATTGTCAGTGTGTGCTCCATCGCTTGACTCCGTACCTGGGTACGGACCTAGGCTAGGCGTAAACAGCGCATAAGGGAAGGACGGATTGCATGTCGATGGGCAACGCCGGGGATCAGGTCGCCAGCCATGGTGGCCGCCTGCCGTCTGCCGCCGATCGGCTGTGAGGTAAAGAGACATGATGAGCGCCGTCAAGCTGCAATCCATCATCACCTGCCCCGCGTGCGCGCATGCGAAAGAAGAAACCATGCCCGTCGATGCCTGCCAGTGGTGGTATGAGTGCGAGCGCTGCCACGCGATGCTAAGGCCCAAGGCTGGTGATTGCTGCGTCTTCTGCTCGTATGGCACCGAAAGGTGCCCGCCCATGCAGCAGCAGTCTTGTTCGTGCTGTTTGGCGACAGTTGGGACGCCGCGCTGACTCGCATCACTCGCGCAGGCCACAGTCGTTCCGGCCCGGAAGCCGGCGGGCGCGATCAATAAAACGGGTGTACGAACCGGCAGCGCTGCTGTTGCCGGCGCAGGGGCAGCGCTGCATGACACATAGCCTCGATGCGGTTCCTTTCGGCAGATCCCGGCTCTTACCCAGCCATGCTTGTCCACGGTAACGCGTTTTTGCTCGTCAGTACGCCACGCCCGCAATACGTCGAATGACGTCGCGGGACATTCAGGGGGGCTCTATGCAATCGCGGATCATTCGTGTTCTACCCGCAGAACGTGGTTGGGCACTGGAGTTCGGCGGCCTCGATATCAAGACCCAGAAATTTCCAACGATGGAAGCGGCAATCGCAGCCGGTTGGGACGTAGCCAGGCGAGAGAACGCCGAATTGCACATCCATCGTCACGACGGCGACGTGCACCTGCGCGCCGCATGCGGTGACAAGGAACAGGAGCCGCAGCGATGACGCCGCCCTAGCCCCGTTCCCAAGCACTTCCACAACAGCGCCGACGAGATCCAGTACGTCATTTCGGGCAAAGGCACATTCTGGCTGGGCACCGAACAGCGCGAGGTCGGCCCCGGTGACCTGATTGTCATTCCCAAGGGCGCCGCGCACGCGGGTTCGATCGCCACCAGCGGCGAATTCAAGGCACTGGCAATCAAGTTGCCACCGCAGGCCGCCGGCGATACGCACCTGCTGCCCTGAACCCTCCACGCGTGAGGCAGCGACTCTGGCTCCCCCAAGTCGAGTTGCTGCCAGACCGGATTCGCAGTCGCAATTTCCCCGCAATTTCCCCGCAGATGCCCCGAAGATGTCCGTGAGGCCCATGGCAAGTCGACGGCGGCCAGCCGCTGCTCAGCTGCATCGCAACGTGGCGAGACTTGCAGCCTAGCGCATGAAAAAATCGACTTGTCTGGCGATGATTAATTCATTTTGTGAATCAAAATGACGTCGCTACACTGAGTCCTGTACCGCAACAACACCGGTACATCAGCCCCCGGGCAACCCCAGGCAAACATCCATCCAGATTCATCCTTCCGATAACGACGCTCACACCGTCGTGCTGGTGTCCTGCGCGTCGAAATCGTGGCGCCCAGCGCATCCCCATAGAAATGCACAGAATGAAACTCCTCGCTCTCTCCTCGCTCGCCGCAGCGCTTCTGGCGTCAACCCTCTCTTGCGCCGCACACGCGGCCGACGCCAACGATCCGATCCATCCCTTGACGCGCGCCGAAGTGCGTGCGGACCTTGAAGCGTGGCAGCGTGCGGGCCTCGCCGACGAATGGCGCGGCGATGGCACACCGGACATCTACAGCGCGGAATACCTGCGAAAAATGGCCACCTATGAACGCCTGCGAGCGACCCGAAGTGGGTCGCCAGCCACGGCTCATGCCGCCAGCGTTGGATAGTCCGTGTATCCGCGCTCGGGTGCACCGTCCATGTGATAGAGCGTCGAGGTATCGACTGGATTGAGTTCGGCACGCTTCCGCAACCGGTCGACCAGATCCGGATTGGCGATGAACGGACGGCCGAACGCGACGGCATCGGCATGGCCTTCGTCGATGACCTGCTCGGCCGCCTCCAGATCGAACCCGTCGTTCGCGATGATCACGCCGCCAAACTCGCGCTTGAGTCGCGGCAACAATGCGCCCTCGCCTGCCGTCTCACGCAAGAACAGAAAGCCGATGCCGCGCGCGCCGAGCGCCCGGGCGGCGTAGCCGAAGGTTTCTTCCGGCTCACTGTCCGACATCGAGTTCATGGGGGCACGCGTCGACAAGTGCACGCCGACGCGATGGGGCTCCCATACCGTCGTGACCGCGTCGGCCACCTCCAGCAGCAGCCGTGCCCGGTTCTCAATCGGGCCGCCGTAGTCATCGGTGCGTCGATTGGTGCCGTCCTGCAGGAACTGATCGAGCAGGTAGCCATTGGCGCCGTGGATCGTCACCCCATCGAAGCCCGCAGCCTGAGCATTGGCGGCGGCTTGCCGGAATGCGGCGACGATGCCGGCGATATCCTCGCGCGTCAGCGGACGTGGTACGGCATAGGGACGCATCGGCCGCAACAGGCTGACATGGCCCTCGGCGGCGATCGCGCTCGGTGCCACCGGTTGGCGGCCCTGGATCAGGTCCGGGTCGGAGATGCGACCCACGTGCCAGAGTTGCGCCACGATACGGCCGCCGGCCTGGTGGACGGCGTCGGTGACCAGCTTCCACCCCGCCACCTGCGCCTCGGACCACAAACCCGGCACGTTCGGATAACCCACACCCTCCTCGTTCACCGGAATGCCTTCTGAAATCAGCAGGCCAGCGGATGCCCGCTGGGCGTAGTACTGCGCCATCAGCGCGTTGGGTACATGAACCGGGTCCGCTGCGCGCAGGCGCGTCAGCGGCGCCATCACGATGCGATTTGGCAGCGTCAGGCCGCCGAGCTGCAGCGGCTGAAACAAGGCCGAGGCACGATTGCCATGTTGCATGATGAAATCTCCAAATCAGGAAACGATGCCCCGCCGCAGCCATGGTGGCCACGGCAGGGTTCCGTCGATTTACTCGCCGTACGGGAATAGCAGGCGCCCTTCTCCGGGTCGGCCGGCAACCGCGGCAGCGGTATCCGGCAGCGCAACGAGCAGGATCGCAAGGGCGATCCACGCAGCCATGAATCCTTTCATGGCCGGCTCCCCGCCAACGACGCTTCGAGGGCCTTCAGTCCATCCCGATAAATTCCGTCGAACAGGCGCGAAGCCTCTTCATCGCTCACGCCAGCCGGCGTGAACTCACCAGACCATTCGACACGCGATGCCTGATCGCCATCGATACCCACCACACGCAGCGTCGAGCGGTAGCCGGTCACCGGAAACGGTGCCTCGAGAATCGAGTAGCTGTAGCTGCGACCGCTGTTGTCGAAGGCTTCCAGCCGCTCCACGATGGCATCGCCGTCCGGATTGACGAGGCGGCGCACGCGCCCGCCCTCGCTCGGTTCACTCTTCGGGATGTAGGGCAGCCAGTCGGGTAGCGAATGGAAGCCGCCAATCAGTTGCCATACGCGGTCCGGGGCAACGGGCAGTGTCAGGGTTGCAAATGCTTGTGCCATGACGGGCTCCTCAAATGCGATCGCCGGGCAGTGGCGCGTTTCCGGCCACCAGGCCCTGCGCACGCAGGTCACGCCAGAAGTCGGCGGGAATGGTTTCCTTCAGCGCCGCGACGTCTTCGGCGATGCGCTCGGGCCGGCTGGCGCCAGGAATCACGGCGGCGACGGCCGGATTCGCCAGCACGAACTGCAAGGCTGCGGCCTTGACGCTCACACCGTGGCGTTGCGCAACCGCCTTGATACGCTCGACCCTGTCGATGATCGCGGGCGATGCCTTCTGGTACTCGAAGTGCGCGCCCCCGGCGAGAATCCCGGAGCTGTAGGGACCACCGACCACGATTTCGGTCTTGCGCTCGGCTGCCTTGGGCATCAGGCGCTGCAGGGCACGCTCGTGATCGAGCAGCGAATAGCGGCCGGCCAACAGGAAGCCGTCGGGCTGCGCTTCGGCGAGGTCCAGCGTCAGCTCGATCGGCTCGACGCGATTCACGCCCAGGCCCCAGGCCTTGATCACGCCCTCTTCGCGCAGGCGGGTCAGGGCACGGAAGGCGCCCTTGCGGGCGGTCTCGAAGTAGGAGAGCCACTCGTCACCGTAGAAATCCTGCGCAATGTCGTGGATCCAGACGATGTCGATGCGATCCGTCTTCAAACGCTTCAGGCTGTCCTCGATCGAGCGCAGCGTGGCGTCGGCGGAGTAGTCATTGACCATCCGGTTCGGACGGCCAGTCGCGAACAAGCCGCTCTTCTCGCCAAGCGCACGCGCGCTGGCGTTTTCCACGTCATCCAGAATCAGACGGCCGACCTTGGTGCTGAGCACATAGTCGTCGCGCTTGTGTTTGCTCAGTGCGTCGCCAAGCCGGATCTCGGCCAGGCCCGCACCGTAGAACGGCGCTGTATCGTAGTAGCGAACGCCCTGCTCCCATGCCGCATCCACGGTGGCCTGCGCCTCCGCTTCCGGGATGTCGCGGAACATATTGCCCAGCGGGGCGGTACCGAAGCCCAGCACGTTGCCTGCGAGTTTGTCCTTGATGGTCATAACTGCTCCGTATCGAAATGAGTTGAGGTTGAACGCAGTCTAGGGTTGCGAATTGAGTCTGTCCAAGACAGAATATGGAAGACTTGAGTCCCGTGAGGTCTGAAATGTTAGATATCCGACAACTTCACTATTTCGTGGCGGTCGCCGAGGAAGAGCACGTGGGGCGCGCTGCCGAGCGGCTCCATATCTCCCAATCGCCACTTAGCCGACAGATTGCCCAGCTCGAGGAAAAGCTCGGGCTGGTGCTGTTCGAGCGCTCCCAGCAACGCATTCGCCTGACGCGGGATGGCCGTACCTTCCTGGCCGAGACCCGCGCCTTCCTGACGCACGGCAATCGGCTCGAGTCGCTGGCGCGACGCCTTGGCCGAGGCGACGAGGGTGGCCTCTGCATCGGCTATCTCGAGTACGCGATGCACTCCGGCGTGTTGCCCAATGCACTCCGCGAGTTGCGGGAAGGTCGCCCGGCGGTGCATATCGCCTTGTACAACCAGCAATCGGATGTCCAGCTCGAAGGCTTGCGGCAACGCAGTCTCGATATCGCACTCGTGTGCGAGCCCCCGCACGCGGACGATCCGGACCTCGATGCCGCCCAGGTCCTCAATGACCCGATGCTGCTCGCCATACCAAAGGGGCACGCGCTTGCCAGCGCAAAGGCCCTCACGCCGGACGACCTCGCGGCGCAGAAATGGATCGGTGTGATGCACAAGGAGAGCGCGCTGCGGCACGACACGTTCATCGCGGCCTGTGCGAAGGCCGGCTTCACGCCAGCGATCACGATGGAAGCCACGGAACCGCTCGCTGCGCTTGGACTGGTCGCCGCCGGACTCGGCATCACGACAATCCAGCAAAGCCTGCGTCACCAGGCACCGGACGGCGTGGTACTGCGCGAGTTGTCCTGGTTCACCTACCGCACGCCACTATGGGCAGCCTGGCACCGGATCAACCTGCGGCCGCTGGTGGAACAATTCCGCAAGACGCTGTTGCAAACCAGCGGCGTGGCGCCGGAGACTGCGCCTGCCGAGGTGGACGGCTGACGCTCCGGTCACCCTCATTCCCGTTTCCCCGCCTGCCGCGCCCAACCCACGGAGTCGCTCCATGAGAAAGCTCATCGCATCCACCTTCGTCTCGCTCGATGGCGTCATGCAGGCGCCGGGCGGCCCGGAGGAAGATCCCACGGGCGGTTTCGCCTTCGGCGGCTGGGTGTTCAACTACTGGGACGGGAACATGGGCCGCTCCATGAGCGGCTTTGACGGCAAGGACCGCGAGCTCGTGCTCGGCCGCAGGACCTACGAGATCTTCGAGGCGTACTGGCCGTACCAGCCGGCCGACCACCCGATTGCGCAGACGCTCAATGCGGCCAGGAAGCACGTCGCCTCCCACACGCTGAAGACGCTGCAATGGCACAACTCGACGCTCCTGCACGGCGACGTTGTCGCGGCTATCGCGGCGCTCAAGTCAGAGGCGGGACTCGACCTGCAGATCATCGGCAGCGGGAACCTGATCCAGACGCTGCAGGCCGCGGCGCTGATCGACGAATACAACGTGTGGACCTTCCCCGTCGTGCTCGGGCGCGGCAAGCGGCTGTTCGAAACCGATGCGACACCCTGCGCGCTGCAGCTCGTCGCTTCGCAAGTCTCGACCACCGGCGTCGTGATGAGCACCTACGTGCCGACCGGCGAGGTCCCGCTCGGATCGTTCGCGCAGGACGAGCCGAGCGCCAAGGAAGTGGAAAGGCGCGCCAGGCTGGCGCGCGAGGCGGGCGGGTTCAGCCCCACCCCGACACATCGCTGAAGCGCGTCTTCAGGAAATCGATGAACACCCTCACGCGGGTCGGCATATGCTGGCGGCTCGGGAACACCGCGAAGATGTCCAGCACGGTGGGCTGGTAGTCGGGCATCACATGCCGCAGCCGCCCTTCCCGCAGGTCGTCGCTGACCATGTAGATCGGGTGCATGGCGATGCCGTGCCCGAGGATCGCCGCATGCCGCAGCGCTTCCCCAAAGTTCGCGCGAATCGTGCCGGTCACGCGCACTGACGTATTGCCCTCCGGTCCCTTGAAAGCCCAGGTATTGGTCGGCGACTTCAGCGCATGCACGAGGCAATCGTGCCGAAGCAGGTCCTGCGGCGTCGCGGGATGGCCGCGCGCGGCGAGATAGCGGTCCGACGCCACCAGGATCTGTGGCACCACGGCGAGCTTTTGCGCGACATAGCTCGTGTCCCGCAGCGATGGCGCGATGCGGACGGAGAGGTCGAGTCCATCCTTGACCAGATCGACCCGACCATCGTCCAGGTGCAGGATCACCTGCACGTCGGGGTGCAGCGTGGAGAACTCAGTCAGCAGCGGCACCAGGTGGAACGCGCCGAACGACGGCGGCGTCCCCACCCGCAAGGCACCGCGCGGCGATGTGATCGATCCCTCGATCGCGGCCTGTGCCTGGTCGTAGCGTTCGAGCAGGTCCGTGCCGGCATCGAGCAGCGACAGTCCGGCATCGGTCAGCGCCACGCTCTTGGTGGTGCGCGTCAGCAGCCTTGCGCCCAGCGACTCTTCCAGCCAGGCCACATGCTTGGTCACATTCCCCTTGGACATGCCCAGCCGCTCGGCGGCCGCCGAGAAACTTCGGCCCCTGGCGACTTCCAGAAAGACCTCGATACAGCGCAACCGGTCCATATCACCCTCTTTGTTTCCAGTCTGGAAACAACAAATTCTCGTCCATGTGCTTCCCGGTCGCAAGTGGGATCGGTAGTCTTGGCACCGATGCGAGCGCTTTCGCTTGCTTCCAACACGAAAACAATCGATGTCGCGCCCCCACGCCCTGCTGCCTCTTTGCCAGCAACTGCTGCACCGCTTCTTCCACTGTCTCGACCAGTCGGATTACGACGGCCTGCTCGCGCTGTTCGATCCGGACGGCATCTGGCACCGGCAAGGGGTGGTGCTGCGCGGCCACGCGGCGATGGCCGAAGCGCTGCGAACACGTTCGACGACGCAGCGCATCCGCCATGTGCTGAGCAATGTCCTCGTGCACAGGCATGACGACCACGTCGCCGAGGTGGGCGGCTACATGGCGGTCTATCGCTTCGACAATGGCCAACCGCAGGACGGCCTGGTGACGATCGACGGCCCGTCACAGCTCTACGCCGTGCAGGCCACGATCCGGCTCGCCGCGGACGATGCCACGTTGGCGGCGCTGACCATCACCCCCGAATTCCGCTTCGTTGCGGCGGCCTGAGGCCATGAACGCACACGAATTCGCCCACCAGTCCCTGCGCACGCGTCTGGTGCTGCGCGCCGGCGCCGTCCATGCGCTGCGCGAAGAGCTTGACCGCCTTGGCGTGAAGCGCCCCCTGCTGCTGACCAGCCCGCGCACCGCCACTTCGGCGCTGTATGCCACCGTGCAGGACTTGTTGCAGGATGGCGTCGCACTCTCGGTCAGCGATATCCCGGCGCATTCGTCGGTGCAGACGGCGACCCGTATTGCCGATGCCGCCCGCCGCGCGCAGATCGATGGTGTCGTGGCCGTCGGGGGCGGCAGCGTCAGCGATACGGCCAAGGCCGTGACGCTGCTGCTGGCCGAAGGTGGCGAACTGGCCCGCCACGCCAGCCGCTTCATCCCGCCGCGCCAGGTGATCATTCCCGCGCTGCTGGCGCCAAAGCTGCCGATCGTCTCGATACCGGTCACCGCTTCGGGCGCCGAAGTGACACCGTCCTTCGGCATCCGCACCGATGCCGGCACCAAGCTGCTGTTCTGGGACGCGCAGCTCGCCAGCCGCGTCGTGCTGGCCGACCCGGCGGCCACGCGCGATATCCCGGCGGCACTGCTGCTGAGCACGGCGATGAACGGGCTGGCGCATTGCATCGAAGGCCTCTACTCGACGGCGCGTTCGCCGATTGCTTCGGTGCTGGCGCTCGATGCCACACGCCGCTTTGGCAGCGCAATGCGAGACCTGGCGCGCGACGCACAAAGCGAAGCGGCGCGCGCGGAACTGATGCTGGCTGCGCATATGTCCGGCATGGTGCTGGCCAGCGCGCGAAGCTGTCTCCATCACGCGATCTGCCATGTGCTCGGCGCCACCTTCGGCGTGCCACATGGCGCGGCGAATGCCGTGATCCTGCCCCACGCGGTGCGCTTCAACGCGCCGGCGGCGCAGGCCGAAACCGATGCGGCCGCGCACGCGCTCGGCGGCAACGACCTGCCGGCGTGCCTGATGGCCCTGCAGGCGGACACCGGTGTGCCCGCACGTCTGCGCGACCTCGGTATCGCCCGCGACGCCCTGCCCGCCGTCGCCCATCACGTGATGGGCGAGCGCGGCCTGGCGTTCAACCCGCGTCCGGTGACAGACCCCGACGACGTCCTTTCGATCCTGATGGCCGCCTGGTAGGGCGTCTTGCCACACAGGCCCCGTATAGGCCCCAATTAAAGGCCCCCATAAAAGCCCCAACATGGAGACACACCTCATGAATATCGTGCCCAACGCCGACGGCTTCGGCGCCCGCATCGAAGGCCTGGACCTGTCCCGGCCGCTGACCGACGCCGACCAGACGCAGGTCGAACAGGTGCTCGGGCGCTATGGCGTGGTCAGCTTCCCGAACCAGTCGCTCGATGCCGCCAGCCTGAAGGCCTTCAGCGAGCGCTTCGGCGAGCTTGAGATCAACGTGGCCGGCAAATACCAGGAACCGGACATACCCGAGGTGATGATCCTGTCGAACATTGTCGAGGACAGCAAGCCGATCGGGCTCGCCGACGCCGGGCAGGACTGGCATACGGACATGTCGTACAGCCGCATGATCGCGTTCTGCAACATCCTCTACGGCATCGAGATCCCGCATCGCGATGGCGAGCCACTCGGCTGCACCGAGTTCTGCAACATGCACGCCGCCTACGACGATCTTCCGGCCGACATCAAGGCGCGACTCGACGGCATGACCGTGCTGCACGACTTCAACAAGTTCTGGGAAATGATGCGGCGCGAGAAAGGCAGCCAGCGCCCGCCGCTCACCGAGGCGCAACGCGCCGCGAAGCCCCCGGTGTCGCATCCGGTGTTCCTGACGCACCCAATCACGGGGCGCAAGGTGCTCTATGCAAACCCGGGCTACTCGGTACGTATCAATGAGCTGCCGCCGCAGCAAAGCGACGAGATGCTGGCGTACCTGTTCGCGCACCAGCTGCAGGACAAGTACCGCTACCGCCACCGCTGGACCGTCGGCGATGTGCTGATGTGGGACAACATGGGCACGATCCACAACGCCGTGGCCGACTACCGACCCGACGAGCGCCGGCTGATCAAGCGTTGCCAGGTCATGGCGAACCGCTTTTTCCCGGAGGCCATCGCATGAAGATCGCGACATACCTGCACGACGGCAGGCCCGGCGTCGGCGTCTTGACCGGGGACGACCGCCTGCTCCCGGTGGCCGACTGGATCCGCGAGACGCAGGTGACGCAAGCCGTCGCGCAACGCTGTGCCGCCGCTGGCATCGAACCTGCGGCCGGTGGCATGCTGCGGCTGCTGCAGGCTGGCCCCTCGGCGCTGGCCGCGCTGGCCCTGCATGTGGAAGCCATGCGCGAAACCGGCCACGCCAGAATGATTTCTCGCGATGCCGTGACGCTGCTGGCGCCGGTTCCGCGCCCCGGCAAGATCGTCGCCATCGGGCGCAACTATGCCGACCATGCGAAGGAAACCGGCGTGGCGCCGTTCGAGAAGCCGCGCATCATCGCCAAGCTGCCCTCGAGCGTCGCGGCACCGGGCACGGCCATCCCCTGCCCGCCCGACGTGACCAAGCTCGATTTCGAAGCCGAGCTGGCCGTGGTCATCGGCGTGCACGCAAGGCATATCGAGGCGGATGACGTCCCGGCGGTCATCGCCGGCTATACCGTACTCAACGACATGAGCGCGCGCGAGTTCCAGTTCGACGTGTCGCCGCCGCAGACCACGTTTGCCAAGAGCCACGATGGCTTTGCGCCGATGGGCCCATGGCTGGTCACGCGCGACGAGGTGCCCGATCCCCAGGCGCTCACGGTAGAAGCCTGGCTCAATGGCGAGCCGATGCAGCATGGCCACACCTCGGACATGCTGTTTCCCGTCAACACGCTGATTGCCTACCTGTCGCGCTTCATGACGCTGGAACCGGGCGATGTGGTGGCCACCGGTACGCCCGCCGGCAGCGGTGCCTTTCGCAATCCTCCACGCTACCTGCGCGCCGGCGACAAGCTGCGCCTGGAGGTTTCAGGCGTGGGCGTGCTGGAGCACGGCATCGCCTGACACAGCGCATCAGCAGCAACAACAGCAAAAGCAGCAGCAACAACAGCAAAAGCAGCAGCAGCAAACCGGCGCACCAGACGCCGCATGCACGACATCCAAGGAGACAACCATGAAATGCCCCCCGCACATCGCCGCCTGGCAGCGAATGGCCGCCACGCTCGTCGCAGTCGGCGCACTGTTCGGCACCGCGCCTGCTGGCGCCGCCGGCACCTATCCATCAAAGCCCATCCGCATGGTCGTGGGCTTCGCGGCCGGCGGCCCGACCGACGTCATTGCTCGCGTGCTGGCGCAGGACATGAGCGCCACACTCGGGCAATCGGTACTGGTCGATAACAAGACCGGCGCCAACTCGCTGATCGCCACCAAGGAAGTCAAGGCCGCCGACGCCGACGGCTACACGGTGCTGTTCGCCTCGCTTTCGCACAACGTCAACGCGCTACTGATGAAGGAGCGCGCCGGCTACGACCCGCTCAAGGACTTCGTGCCCGTATCGAACGCGGCGATGCTGCCGCTGGTGGCGGTCACGGCGGCGAATTCGCCCTATCAGACGCTGCCCGAACTGATCAAGGCAGCCAAGACTGGCGACGGCGTCGTGAGTTTCGGTTCGGCCGGAAACGGCGGCTCGGGACACCTGGCCGCTGAACTGCTGGGGACGACGGCGAAAGTGCATATGACCCACGTGCCGTTCCGTGGCAATGGTCCCGCGCTGACCGAAGTGATGGCCGGCCGCGTATCGTTCACGTTCTACCCGATCATCGGCATCGCCGATTACGTGAACCAGAAGCGCCTGCGCGTACTGGCCGTCGGCACCGCCAAACGGCTGCCCGAGTTTCCCGATGCGCCGACGATGGCCGAATCCGGCTTTCCCGGTTTCGAGGAAACGGCACCGTGGGTGGGACTGCTCGCGCCGGCCGGCACGCCCAGGGAGGCCGTCGACAAACTCCATGATGCGATGGTCAAGGCACTGGCCAAGCCCGCGGTGAAGGAGCGCCTGCGCAGCCTGGGCGCGATCCCGGTTGGCGACACGCCGGCCCAGTTCGCTGCCTACCTGAAACAGGATCAGCAGCGGTGGCAGCGTGTGATCCAGTCGGCCGGCATCAAGGCAGAGTGAGCGCGAAGATGAGCGCGACGAAGAACGCCACGATGAACGCCTATTCGATTGGTGACCTGCGGGAGGCGGCGCGCAGGTATCTGCCGCGCGCCATTTTCGATTTCTTCGATGGCGGCGCCGAGGACGAAATCACGCTGGATGACAACGTGGCTGCTTTCCGGCGCATTCGCCTGGCGCCGCACACGCTCGTCGACGTGTCCTCGGTCCACACCGGCACCACGGTGCTGGGCGCCCCGGCGGCGATGCCGCTGGCCATCGCCCCGACAGGCGCGGTCGGCTTTGGCCGGCACGGCGGCGACGTGGCCATCGCGCGTGCGGCGGCGGCGGCCGGTGTGCCCTATACGCTGTCGAGCACCGCCACGGCCTCGATCGAGCGGATTGCCGACGCGGCGCCGGGACGGCTCTGGTTCCAGGCCTACATCCTGCGCAACAAGCCGTTCCTGCATGCCTGGATCGACCGCGCCTACGCGGCCGGCTACGAGGCGTTGGTCATTACGGTGGATCTGCCCGTGGGCGGCAAGCGCGAGCGGGACTTCCGCAACGACTTCCGCGTACCGTTCCGCTTCACACCGCGCAACCTCCTCGACTTCGCGACGCGCCCACGCTGGGCCATGAGTCTGCTGGCGCACGGCATGCCGGTGATGGAGAACCTGCAGGGCCTGGAGGCGGAAGCCCGGAGCGCCAGCGCCGTGGCATCGTCGGTCGGCCGCAACTACGATCCCGCATTCGACTGGGATGCGCTCGCCGCGCTGCGCGACCGCTGGCCGCGCAAGCTGATCGTCAAGGGCATTCTGCGACCTGATGATGCCGTGCGTGCGGCAGCGCTGGGCGCCGATGCGATCGTCGTATCCAATCACGGCGGGCGCCAGCTGGACGGCGTACAGGCATCGATCGATGCATTGCCCCATGTCGTTCAGGCAGTCAAGGGCTGCGTGCCGGTGCTGCTGGATGGTGGCATCAGGCGCGGCAGCGACATCCTCAAGGCGCGCGCGCTGGGTGCGCAAGCCGTGCTCGTGGGCCGCGCCACGCTCTACGGCGTGGCCGCAGCGGGCGAGGAAGGTGCGCGCCGTGCGTTGACGATCCTGCAGGACGAATACATGCGAACGATGCAACTGTGCGGGGTGACGCGCACCGAGGCAATCTCGCGCGACCTGATCCTCGGCGAGCGCCAGGGGGCCGACGACGGACCGCGCTCAACAGAGTCCACCGCGCAAGCCCGCGTCGCCGTCCGCGCCTGACGCCGTCACGTCACCCGGGTTCGGCCGGAGACCCCGATAGCCGGTTGGCACCCTTGGCCTTCGGGTCTGCGCGCACGGCGTTGCGCCGCACGACTATGCCTCGTCGATCTCGAGGAAGCGGGCGGCGAGGAAATCGATCAGCGCACGAACGGACGGCAAGAGGCCGCGGCGCGACGGATACACGGCATGGATGACGCCACCCCGCGGCTGCCACGCGGGGACGAGATGGACAAGGCTTCCTTGCCTGAGCTGATCCGTGATCAGCATGGACGGCAAGCACACGGTGCCGACCCCCGCCATGGCCGCGCGAAGCAGCGTGAGCATGTCATCTGTCACAAGCCTGGGTACATGCCGCACTTCGGCGGAGGCGCCTTCCGGGCCTTCCAGTCGCCATACGTGGCTGGGCTGCGCCGGACCCAGGTCGAGCGTGGGCAGGTGTGCCAGATCCGCCGGAGACCGCAGATCGGCCTGGCCCGCGAGGAGGCTGGGGGCGGCCACCACGCACCATGCCCGCTCGGCCAGCACCTTCATCACGAGATCGCTGTCGTCCAGCGGCGGCACCCGTACCCGGATGGCCACATCGATGCGCTCTGCAATCACGTCGACGCGCCGGTTCGTGGCCTCGAGATGCACAGTCACCTTGGGGCACGCCGCCATGAACTCCGCCACCATGTCGCCGACTCTCGCGTGAAGCAGCGCCACGGGGCAGGTGACCCGGACAATGCCCGTTGGCTCCGATCGCGTCTGGTCGATCGCCTGCTGTGCCGCTTCGGCTTCCACCAGCACCGCCTTGCAATGCCCGTAGTAACTGCGCCCGATCTCGGTCACCGAAAAGCGCCGCGTGGAGCGCTGGATCAGGCGCACACCGAGTCGCTCCTCCAGCAGGGCAATGCGACGGCTGAGCTTGGACTTCGGGATGCCGAGTGCGCGGCTGGCGGGCGCGAAGCCTTGATGGTCCACCACCTGCGCAAAGTAGAAGAGATCGTTCAGGTCCTGTTGCATCGCGGCATCGTCATCGTCCTATGGATAGAACACAGAGGATAGCTGACGCGGTCTACCGATATGCGCATTGCATGCCTATGCTTTTGATCACCGCCACCGGACAAACCGGCCGACCAATCAGGAGCATCGGATGAAGAAGATTCTGGGTATCTATAGCAGTCCACATGGCCACTGGGTCGGCGATGGCTTCCCCGTACGCACGCTGTTTTCGCAAGCAAACCTCGGCAATCGCGCCAGCCCTTTCCTCATGCTGGACTACGCGGGCCCGGCTCACTTTGCGCCGACGGCCGCGCGTCGCGGTGTCGGCGAGCATCCGCATCGCGGATTCGAGACGGTCACCATTGTTTATCAAGGCGAACTGGAGCACCGCGACTCCACCGGCCAAGGCGGAAAGATCGGCCCTGGCGACGTGCAATGGATGACCGCCGCGGCAGGGATTCTTCACGAGGAATTCCACTCGGAGGCGTTCGCAAGACAGGGCGGCACGCTTGAGATGGTGCAGCTCTGGGTCAACCTGCCGGCGCGCGAAAAAATGAGCGATCCGGGCTACCAGACGCTGCTTGACGCAAGCATCCCCCAAGTTGCGCTGCCTCGCGGCGCGGGATCGGTGCGAGTGATTGCGGGCGAATTTGGTGGCGCCCGCGGGCCAGCGCGTACGTTCACGCCGATCGACGTGTGGGATGTCCGCCTGCTGCAAGGGAGTCGTGCCGAGTTCACGGTCCCGGCCGGGCGCACCGCGCTGATGACCGTGCTGCACGGCAACGTAACGGTCAACGGCACGCAGTCGGCACATGAGGCCCAGTTGGTCGTGCTTGAACAGGCGGGCACCGGTTTCACGCTCGAAGCCGACAGCGACGCCACGATCCTGCTGCTCTCCGGTGAGCCGATCGCCGAACCGGTGGTGAGCTACGGGCCGTTTGTCATGAACACACAGCAGGAGATCGAGCAGGCCCTGTCGGACTATCGCAGCGGTCAGTTCGGGCGCATTCCCGCCGGCATCGCCTGATATCGCCGCCGAGGTCAACCCACGTCCTGGCGCGCGGCGGCTCGTCGCGCGCCATCACCTGGCAGCCGGCCCGTTTCCGGCATGCCAAACAACGCAGTTCCAGGAGATTTACCATGAGCGCTCCAGTCAACTTCAACGGCAAGGTTCCGAAGATCGACCCTGCAGATACCGCCATGCTGCTGATCGATCACCAGAGCGGTCTGTTCCAGACCGTGGGCGACATGCCCATGCCAGAGTTGCGCGCACGCGCCGCCGCACTGGCCAAGATGGCCACCTTGTCCAAACTCCCCGTCATCACCACGGCGTCGGTGCCGCAAGGGCCCAACGGCCCGCTGATTCCGGAGATCCACGAGAACGCGCCCCACGCACGCTACGTCGCACGCAAGGGCGAGATCAATGCCTGGGACAACCCGGAGTTCGTCGCGGCGGTCCGGGAGACCGGCCGCAAGTCGCTGATCATTGCCGGCACGATTACCAGTGTCTGCATGGCGTTCCCCTCCATCAGCGCGGTGGCGGATGGCTATCGGGTCTTTGCCGTGGTGGATGCTTCCGGCACATACTCGAAGATGGCGCAGGAAATCACGCTGGCCCGAGTCGTGCAGGCGGGGGTGGTGCCGATGGACACCGCCGCGGTCGCCTCCGAATTGCAGCAGACCTGGAACCGGCCGGACGCGCAGGAATGGGCGGATGTCTATACCCGGATCTTCCCCGCCTACCAGTTGCTGATCGAGAGTTACGCGAAAGCGCAGGACGTCGTGACTCATCACGAGATTCTCGACTCGCAACGCTAATCAAAAGATCCTTCCCTAGGAGTTGATGATGACCAAGACCTACAAGCGACTGGACAAGAACGACGTCGCCGTCCTGATGGTGGACCACCAGGCTGGATTGCTTTCGCTGGTGCGGGACATCGAGCCGGACAAGTTCAAGAACAACGTGCTGGCACTGGCTGACCTGGCCAAGTACTTCAAGCTTCCCACGGTGCTGACCACCAGTTTCGAAGACGGTCCGAATGGCCCGCTGGTGCCGGAATTGAAGGCAATCTTTCCGCAGGCACCGTTTATTCCCCGGCCCGGCCAGATCAATGCGTGGGACAACGAGGATTTCGTCAAGGCGGTCAAGGCCACGGGCAAGAAGCAGCTGCTGATCGCCGGCGTGGTGACCGAGGTCTGCGTTGCGTTTCCCGCACTGTCGGCCATCGCCGAGGGCTTTGACGTGTTCGTGGTGACCGACGCATCCGGTACGTTCAATGAGGTAACGCGGCATTCCGCATGGAACCGCATGGCCGAAGCCGGTGCGCAACTGATGACCTGGTTCGGCGTGGCATGCGAGCTGCATCGCGACTGGCGTAACGATATCGAAGGGCTCGGTACGCTGTTCTCGAACCATATCCCGGACTACCGGAACCTGATAACGGCCTACACGATGGCGAAGGCCGCCAAGTAGACCCCGCCAATCGCTCTGCAACTGGCGATCTGCGTCGGGAACGGGGCTTTGCCCCCGTTCCCGACGGTCGTCCGCTGTGGGACGCCGCTGTCGTGTCGAGCGTGCCAACCGCCTCAAGATGGCCCTGCCCCCTGCAATGCTTCCCGCGCCCCTCACCCTCCTCATCGGCAAGTCGCGCCGATTCCCGGTCAGGAAGGCCGCTAGCTGCATTGCGCCATCATCGCTCGTTTGCCTTGCAATGTTGACAGGCAGCAGCGATGCGCTCGCGCAATCGCCGCCGACATCGGCTGGCAGCGCGCCACCGTACAAGCTGCTGCGCTATGACGAGGACTACAGCTACCTGGAGGACACCTCGAAGAGGCAGGATGCCTCGGATCGCATCAAGCACATTCCGGCAGGCCCGCATGGGTGGTTCCTGAACCTTGGCGGGGAAGTACGAGAGCGCTTCGAGGACTACTCGGCCGCCAATTTCGGCGTGCCGGGAAAATCGGCGGACAGCTACCTGCTGCATCGCATCCTCCTGCATGCCGATTTGCATGCCGGCGACTATCTGCGTGGATTCGTCCAGCTCGGCAATCAGCTGGCCCCGGGAAAGACCGCCGCGGCGCCCCCATACCTCGATCGCGTCGACGTGCAGCAAGCCTTTCTTGACGTGCGGATGCCGCTGAACGACCCCGCCAGCGCCGACCCCGTCTTGCGATTTGGCCGCCAGGAAATGGCATTCGGATCGCAGCGAGTGGTTTCGATCCGGGACGCGCCTAACGTTCGCCGCGCATTCGATGGCGCTCGCCTGAGCGGCACCGTCGATCAGGTTCGCCTCGACGCATTCGCCACGCGCCCGGTCCTCCTGAAATCGGGGAACTTCGATGACCGGCCCAACCAATCTCAAGGGTTCTGGGGCCTCTACGCCACCTTGCCGAGAAGCATCATCCCCGCTTCCGGCATGGACCTCTACTATCTGGGATTCGAGAACAGTCACGCACTCTTTGGTGCCAGCAGCGGTGTCGAAAGACGCCACTCCATCGGCACCCGCGTCTTTGGCCAGGCGGCCGGCTTCGACTGGGACTGGGAGACCCTGGTGCAATTCGGCAGCTTCGGACAACAGGCTATCCGGGCATGGGGATTTTCAACGGATACTGGCTATACGCTCCCCAACTCGGACTGGAAGATCCGCGGCGGCTTCAAGGCCACCGCCGGTAGTGGCGACAAGGATCCCCATGACGGCACGGTCGGCACCTACAACGGGCTGTTTCCGAAACTGGCCTACTTCAATCAGGCAGGCCTCATTGGGGCATCGAATGTGATCGACATCCAACCTTCGCTGACCTTGCATCCGGCTGCAAGCGTCAGGCTGACGCTTGCGTGCGACTTCATCTGGCGAGAGACCACCAACGACGCTGTCTACACGTCTGTCGGCATTCCCGTTGCAGGTACTGCGGGACAACCGGGCAAGTACAGCAGCAGCCAGATTTCACTGGATATCTTCTGGCAGGCAAGCCGTCACGTCGCGGTCAATGCTGGCGTCGTCTACGTCGACGAGAGCAAGTTGCTGCGGGCCGTCGGCGGGCACAACACCAGCTTCATCTATCTGGCTGCCGGCTATACGTTCTGACGTGAGCCCAATCCGCGTCTTTCCAACTACCGGTGGCGCTCCGCCCCTGGAGATTCACTGAGCCTGGTGAGCATCCTCGCTTGCAGGTGCCGGCGCCCCGCCTCGCCCCTCATGGTCCCTCGCGGCCGCCTTCGACTGCGCCCGGCGTTGAAGATGCGAGATGAAACTTTCCGCCACTTCCGACAGTGGCTCGTTCTTGCGGGTCAGCATGCCGAACGCCTGCAAGTCCAGCCCGATGACGATCGGCAGCGTGACCAGCAGGCTCGCCCTGACGTGATCCCGCACGACCGACTCCGGCAACATCGCGACGGCGTCACCGGACTGCAGGAGCTGCAAGGTTGCAAAAATCGAAGAGCACTCGATCACGTCTTCCGGCGTCGACACGTGCGCCTGCGCGAACTGCCCTTCCAGCATCAGGCGCGCCGGGCTGGTCAGCGTCTGCAGCACCCACGGCCAGCGCACCAGCTCTTCCCAATCCAGTTGCTCCCTCTGCGCGAGCGGATGCCCATTGCGTACGACGATGCGTAGCGGTTCGTCGGACAGTGCCGAGAAGTCGAACTTGTTGTGATCCAGCGGGCCAGTGAATCGGCCCACGGCGAGTTCGATCTCGTGCCGCTCCAGCAGAACGCCAATCTGGTCGCTGGTCTCGCCAAGGATTCGCACATTCAAACGGGGCCGTTCGCGCTTGATATCCGCCACCGCGGCGGCGACGAGATCCGGGGCCGCCCCCATGATCGCGCCGAAAACAAGCTGGCCATGCCCGCCCCGCCGCTTGGTGTCGAGATCTTCGAGAAAGCGGGAAAGGCCAGCCTGCGTTTGCCGCGCATACGTCACCACTTCCTGCCCGAGCGGCGTCGCCCGCATGCCGCGCGCGTGACGCTCGAAAATGGGGAAGCCAAAGGCTTGCTCGATATCCGCCAACATTTTCGTGGCGGAAGGCTGGGTCACATTGATGAGCGCCGCAGCCTGATTCAGCGTCGGCGTGTCGCTTAAGGCACTCAGCAAAGCCCAGTGCTTGAGCTTGAGACGGTTCACCAGACGCGGCGTCAGCGACATTTCCAGCCCCCTTCCTATTCCAATATGGAATTGCTTCCTCGTAAATTTTGATTGGAATGATATAGCGCGCCCGCATACAGTTCAACGCATTCCACACAGACAAGACAGGAGACACGATGAAGCTGATCCGCTATGGCGCCGCAGGGCAGGAACGGCCAGGGATGGTCGATGCCGAGGGCCGCATCCGCGACCTTTCCGCCCATATTCCCGATGTCACGGGCGACACCCTCTCCCCGGCATCGGTGGCACGCCTGGCCGCCATCGATCCGGCGACGCTCCCGCTGGTGGAAGGCTCGCCCCGCATCGGCGCCTGCGTTGGCGCGGTGGGCAAGATGATCTGCGTGGGCCTGAACTATTCCGACCATGCGGCGGAATCCAATATGGCGATACCGACCGAGCCGGTGCTGTTCATGAAAGCCACCAGTGCAATCGTCGGCCCCAATGACGACGTCGAAATCCCGCCCCGCGCGGAGAAGGTCGACTGGGAAGTGGAACTCGGCGTGGTGATTGGAAAGACCGCAGGCTACGTGTCGAAGGCCGATGCGCTGGACCACGTGGCCGGCTATTGCGTCGTGAACGATGTTTCGGAGCGCGCCTACCAGCTTGAACGCGGTGGCCAGTGGGACAAAGGCAAGGGTTGCGACACCTTCGGCCCGCTGGGCCCGTGGCTGGTGACCCGGGACGAAATCCCCGACGCGCAGGCGCTCGCACTCTGGCTGGAGGTAGACGGCAAGCGCTACCAGAACGGCAACACCAGCACGATGATCTTCGACGTGCCGACGCTGGTGTCCTATATCAGCCAGTTCATGAGCCTGCAGCCGGGCGATGTGATCTCCACCGGCACGCCGCCGGGCGTGGGTCTCGGCCAGAAGCCGCATCCGGTCTATCTGGGCGTGGGCCAGGTCATGCGCCTCGGCATCACCGGGCTCGGCGAGCAGCGCCAGCGCACCGTGCCGGCCAACGTGGGAGCCGCACAATGAACCAGCTCGACATGAAAGGTCGCGTGGCCATCATCACGGGCGGCGCACAGGGCATCGGATACGCCGTGGCGGAACGCATGCTCAGGTCGGGCGCCGAGGTGGCGCTGTGGGATATCAACGAAGTCCAGCTCGCCACGGCGCGCAGCGCCCTGGCCGAGTTTGGCAAGGTCACCACCGAAGTGGTGGAGCTGACCGACGAAGCTTCCGTTGACGCCGCCACCAAAGCGACGCTGAGCAAGCTCGGCCACATCGATGTGCTGGTCAACAGCGCCGGCATCACGGGCGGCAACGGCACGACGTGGGAACTGGAACCCGACGTGTGGCGCCGCGTGATCGAGGTGAACCTGATCGGCAGCTACCTGACGTGCCGCGCCGTCGTGCCCCAGATGATCAAGCAGGCCTACGGACGCATCGTCAACATCGCGTCCGTCGCCGGCAAGGAGGGCAACCCCAACGCCTCGCACTACAGCGCCTCCAAGGCTGGCCTGATCGGGCTGACCAAGTCGCTCGGCAAGGAGTTGGCCAAGAGCGGCGTACTGGTCAACGCGGTGACGCCCGCCGCCGCCAGGACGCCAATCTTCAACTCGATGAAAGCCGAGCACATCGAGTTCATGCTGTCCAAGATCCCCATGGGGCGCTTCCTCGAGGTGGACGAGGCGGCCTCGATGATCACCTGGCTAGGCACCGAAGACTGCGCGTTCAGCACCGGCGCCGTATTCGATCTCTCAGGCGGGCGCGCCACGTACTGAGCCAACTACCGAGCCTGGACGCAGGCCTGCATCAGACAGGCCGCGACGCCACGGACCCGACATCATAAAAAGGGCGCGCCTGCCTGCAAGGCCCGCGCGCCCCGGAGACACCCATCATGAATGCCCATCGCCCGACCCTTGAGTCGGTGACCGCCAAGGCGATCGTCCGCCTGGTGCCATTTCTGCTGCTGATGTACGTGCTTGCCTTTCTGGACCGCGCCAACGTGGGCTTCGCAAAGAAGGCGTTCCAGCTCGACACCGGCATCTCCGATGCCATGTTCGCGCTCGGTGCCGGTGTGTTCTTCCTGGGCTACGCGTTGCTCGAAGTGCCGAGCAATCTGATCCTGCACCGCGTGGGCGCCCGCATCTGGATGTGCCGCATCATGGTGACGTGGGGCATGGTTTCCGCGGCCCTGATGTTCGTCCACGGCGAGATCGCCTTCTATGTGCTGCGCTTCCTCCTGGGGGTTGCGGAGGCGGGATTCTTCCCCGGCGTCATCTACTTCCTGACCAAGTGGTTTCCGGCGAGCGCACGCACCCGCGTGATGGGGATGTTCTACTTCGGCGCGCCCCTGGCGTTCATCTTCGGCAGCCCCCTCTCCGGCATGCTGCTCGAACTCGATGGCTTGCTGGGCTTCAAGGGCTGGCAATGGCTTTTCATGGTCGAAGGGCTGCTCGCGAGCATCGTGGGCGTGTGGGCGTACTGGTATCTCGACAATGCTCCACGCGATGCGAAATGGCTGTCCCCCGCCGAGCGCGAGGTCCTCGCTTCGGCCATCGAAAGCGAAGAGCACATCAAGTCCTCGCACGGACCGAGCACGGTATTGCGCGCGTTGGGCAATGGCCGGGTGCTGTTCCTGTCGCTCATCTACTTCCTGATTCAGGTCAGCGTGTACGGCGTGGTGTTCTATCTGCCGACGCAAGTGGCGGCGCTGCTGGGCAAGAAAGTCGGCTTCGAAGTCGGCCTGGTCACGGCGATCCCCTGGGTCTGCGCGCTCGCGGCGGCCTACTTCCTGCCCCGGATGGCCGAGCGGCACGGCCACCATGAGCGCATCGCACTCGCCACGCTGGCCGTGGCCGCCGCCGGCATCGCGCTCTCCGTCAATACGGCATCTCCGGTCGTCGCGCTGTTCGCCCTGTGTCTGGCGGCGGCTGGCTTCATCGGCGTGCAGCCGCTGTTCTGGACCTTCCCGACCAACTACCTCGGTGGTGCCGCGGCGGCTGGCGGCATCGCCCTGATCAATTCGCTCGGCGCGCTCGGCGGATTTGTCGCGCCGAACGTCAAGACGTGGGCGGAGCATGCCTTTGCATCGCCGAGTGCGGGACTGAACATTCTCGCCGTGACCACCGCGATCGGCGCACTGCTGTTCCTGAAACTCCGAAGCCCGGGTGCTGCCGCTCCGGTGGCGAATCCTGGAACACGCTCGGCCTGAACCCAGGCGGTTCGCCCCGAATATCTCCGACCCAACAATCCGAGCTTTTTGCAGGAGTCCCCAAAATGTCCATGCCTACCATCAAGCACGTTCGCGCCTTCACGCTGCGCGGCGCGGGCGCTGACTACCATGACCAGGGCGATGGTCACTGGATCGACGATCACATCGCCACGCCCATGTCGAAGTATCCCGAGTACCGGCAGAGCCGCCAGAGTTTCGGCATCAACGTCCTTGGCACGCTGGTGGTCGAGATCGAGGCGAGCGATGGCACCGTGGGCTTCTCGGTCACGACTGGCGGCGACCTTGGCTGCTGGATTGTCGAGAAGCACCTTGCCCGCTTCATCGAGGGCCAGAAGGTGACGGACATCGAGAAGATCTGGGACCAGATGTTCAACGCGACGCTCTACTACGGCCGCAAGGGCATCGTCCTCAACACCATCTCTGGCGTGGACCTTGCGTTGTGGGATCTGCTGGCCAAGGTCCGCAAGGAGCCCGTCCACGCGCTGCTGGGCGGTCCGGTGCGCGACGAGCTGCAGTTCTACATGACGGGCGCGCGGCCCGACTTCGCCAGAGAGCAGGGATTCATCGGCGGCAAGCTGCCGTTGCACCACGGCCCCGCGGAAGGCAAGGAAGGCCTGAGGAAAAACCTGGAATTGCTCGCCGACATGCGCGAGAAATGCGGCCCGGACTTCTGGCTGATGTACGACTGCTGGATGAGCCTGGACGTCGACTATGCGACGCGTCTCGCGCAGGCCGCCTACAACGAGTTCGGGTTGAAATGGATCGAGGAAGCCTTGCCGCCCGACGACTACTGGGGCTACGCCGAGCTACGTCGCAATGTGCCGCGCGGCATGCTCGTGAGCACCGGGGAACATGAGGCAACGCGCTGGGGCTTTCGCATGCTGCTGGAGATGGAGTGCTGCGACATCCTGCAACCGGACGTCGGCTGGTGCGGCGGGATTACCGAGCTGATCAAGATCTCCGCACTGGCCGACGCGCGCGGCAAGCTGGTGGTTCCCCACGGCTCATCGGTCTACAGCTATCACTTCGTCATCACGCGCCACAACAGTCCATTTGCCGAATTCCTCAACATGTCGCCGGGCGCGGACGAGATCGTGCCGATGTTCCATCCTCAATTGCTTGACGAGCCCATACCGGTGAACGGGCGCATGAAGGCCTCCGCGCTGGATGCCCCCGGCTTCGGTGTGCGCCTCAACCCCGAACTGCCGTTGCACCGGCCGTTCGCACGCTGAGGCGCCTCCGGGTTGCCGGCGCCGGCCAGCTTACTGCCGATGAATCGCCAGCGGTCCGAACGACTGCGTGACCGGCATGACTTCCACGAAGTTGATGTTGACGCGCGCGGGCAGCGTCGCGGCCCAGAACACCGTATCCGCGATATCGTCGGGCGTCAGGGCGTCGGCGCCTTCATAGACCTTTTCGACGCGTGCCTGGTCGCCGCTGAATCGCACCGCCGAAAACTCGGTGCCGCCAACCAGACCTGGCGCCACATCGGTAACGCGTACGCGGGTGCCTTGCAGGTCGGCGCGCAGGTTCAGCGAGAACTGGCGCACGAATGCCTTGGTCGCGCCATACGCGTTGCCGCCCGGATAGGCGTAAGCGCCTGCGGTCGAGCCAATGTTGATCACATGGCCCCGGTTGCGCGTGACCATGCCGGGCAGGACGGCACGCGTCATGTACATCAGCCCCTTCACGTTGGTGTCGACCATCGTGTCCCAGTTGTCCAGGTCGGCGCTCTGTGCCGGTTCCAGCCCGAGTGCCAGGCCGGCGTTGTTGACCAGCAGGTCGATGTCGGCGAAATCGGCCGGCAAATTGGCCACGGCGGCGGCCACGGCATCGCGGTCGCGCACATCCAGGATCAGCGGCAACACCTTGTCGCGGCCAAGCTCGGCGGCCAGCGCTGCCAGGCGATCCTCGCGGCGCCCGGCCGCGATCACGCGATGGCCCGCATTGGCGAAACGTCGGGCAATGGCGGCGCCAAATCCTGAGGTGGCGCCGGTAACGAAAACGATCATCTTGCTCTCCAACTGGGACAGGTTCGGCCAAGATACTACACCTGCCCAAGGCGCAGATGATGGATGAGCTCGAGGCTATGTTGCCCGTGAAACCAGAGGTCATCGGAAACAACCAGGGCAATCAGCCATGACGCCGCGACGATGAGAAGGTCGCAGCGCCCGCTGTTCCACCAGTTCAGGGAGTGGCGGCCGGCGATCCAGGGCACACCCAGCGGATTTGGCCAGTCGGCCAGCAGGTGCATGACGCCACCGCAGGCGAAGCCGAATGCCGGCGCAGCCAGCGTATGGGTTCCCAGTGCGCGGTATGCCCACACCAGGAGGCCGATCCAGGCGATACCCCAGTGCGTCCAGGTCCGATGGGTAATCCACAGGCGGCGCGACTTTGACCACCAGGCCAACTCCAGCCAGTCGGGGGCGGTGCTGCCGAGCAGCGCCATCACGAAGCCAGCCGCGCTAGCCCAGTGCCACCCTCCACCACCGTGCTTCGCGATCACGGCGGCGGCGATGACGGCCGCCGCCCATCCGGTGGCGTGGTGTGCTTTGCTTGAGGCCATGATGGAGCTGCGCGGGTGAGCCGGTGGTCGATGAAGGGCCGCAATCTTGGCAGATATGCCCGTGAAACGCCAGCGCCGGGCTGCCTGTCGCCGCGCCCTGCCGCTCAGGCCGGACGCACCATCACGATCAACCGGAGGGCCAGCAGCACCAGTACGGTGGCGAGCCCCAGCGATTGCAGGCGCGCGAACTTCGGATTGCCATCCAGGAAGCGGCGGACGGCGCCGCTGCCCACGCCGAGGGCGGCGTGGAACACGATGGCAATCGCGGTCAGCACGCTCCCGAGGATCAGCAATTGCCGCGCGACCGGCCCATGGCCCGGCACGACGAATTGTGGGAGGAACACCACGAAGAACAGCAAGGCCTTGGGGTTGAGCAGGCTGTTCAGCATGGCACGCGCGAACACGGCTTTCAGCGTCGCCTGCGACGCGATGGCGCCGCCCGGTGCCGCCGGTGCCTGCAGGCACTTCCAGGCCATCCACAAAAGGTACGCGGCCCCGCAATAGCGAATGACGTCGAAGGCCATCGGCATGCTGCCGACCACGGCTGCGATACCCGTGGCGGTGAGTATCGTGAGCACCAGGTCCGCCGCGCCAATGCCCAGCGCCGAAGCCACGCCGCCGCTCCAGCCGTAGGTCACGCCATGCGTGACCACGAACATCATATTGGGCCCCGGGGACATCAGCAGGAACATCACCGCCACGGCGAATACAGAGAGGGTTGCCAGATCCGTCATGCAGTGCTGCCTGTTGGTTGAATGCTGGTAGAGTACGACCACAACCTGAAACAACCAAAAAATTGTTCTAGATACAACCATGGCCAGGGCGCGATACAAATCGATCGTGGATCGGATAGCCGCACGCATCCGCGCGGGCGAACTACTGCCGGGCGCGCAGCTGCCCACAGTTCGCGCGCTGATGCGGGAGCATCGCGTCGCGCTGGCCACGGCCTTGCGGGTATATGGCGAACTCGAGGCGGTCGGGCTGGTGGTCTGCGAACCCGGCCGTGGCACCTTCGTACGCGATACCTCGCTACCGCGCGGGCTCGGGCTGGAGCAGCACCCGCTCAAGGCCGGCGCGGTGGACCTGACGTTCAATTACCCTTCGCTGCCGGACCAGGCGGAATTGCTGCGTGAAGGCCTGCGCAGCCTGGCCGTGTCGGGCGATCTCGATGCGCTGCTGCATTCGGCGCCCCAGGGCGGCCGACTGCACGAGCGGCAGACCGTGGCGAGGCATTTGCGGAACCGGGATATCCGCGTCGGCGGCGACCAGGTACTGATCGTCAACGGCGCCCAGCAAGGATTGGCCGTGACGGTCATGGCCCTGCTCAAGCCTGGCGACGTACTGGCTGTCGACGCCCTCACCTATCCCGGCATGAAGGCGCTGGCGCACGCGCATCGGCTGGATCTCGAGCCGCTCCCCCAGTCCGCCCGCGGCACTGACCTTGATGCCCTGGCCGCGCTCTGCAAGCGGCGGCCCGTGCGGGCCATCTATACGATGCCCACGCTGCACAATCCGCTGGGAACGGTCATGCCGGAGCCGGATCGCGCCCGCCTGGCGGCGCTTGCCGATGCGCACGATTTCCTGATCATCGAGGATGGCGCCTATGCCTTCCTGGCCGAGCCGTCGCCGAAACCCGTCTTTACCCATGCCCCGCATCGGACCATCTACGTGTCGGGCCTTTCAAAGAGCGTGGCGTCCGGCTTGCGGTTTGGATTCGTCGCGGCACCCCACGCCCATATTCCCGCCCTCGAACAGGCCATTCGCATATCCACCTGGAACACCCCTTCGCTGACCGTCGCCCTGGCCTGCCGCTGGATCGAAGCGGGTACGGTGGATGCCCTGGAGGACCGCAAGCGCAAGGACGCCAGGCAGCGCCAGGACCTTGCCCGCCAGGTCTTGCAAGGCTGCACGGTCATTGCCCACCCTTGCTCCTATTACCTTTGGCTGGAACTCGGAGAAGGCTTGCGCGCCGACCGTGTCGTAGCCGAACTTGAACGCAAGGGGGTACTGGTGACGACCGCGGAGCCATTTGCCGCAGCGCCTTACGTCCCTCACGCATTGCGGGTGGCGCTGGGATCGATTGGGCTGGGAACACTGCAGCGGGCGCTTTGCGAAATCCGGGCCGTGGTCAGGCAGTGATCGGGAGCGCGTCCGGCCCGTTCGATGCTGCCAACCGAGCGGCCGGATTGCGTTGCGCGAAGCACCCCAAGGGACAGGCAAGCGCCGTCGCGCCTCCTCTCCCCCGATCTGCCGGGATGATTCCGCGCACGCATGAGCGCCGGGGACAGCGCGGGCGTCCAGCGCCCTTTTTCGTGCGGACATCATGAAATTCTGCCGTGAGAGCTTACAAGCGCGTATGCTGGAACTGCCACCTTGGCAAGCAACGCACCAGGAGCCAATCATGGCCAAGAGTCAACTACGCAGCACTCGCGAAGCAAAAAAGCCCAAGCAGCCCAAAAAGCCGTCAGTGCCAGCAACCCCGTTCAGCACAGTTCATTCGAGGGTTGGCAACGAAGGTGTCGCCAAGAAAAAGTCGTAAATCCGGGGGCCGCGGAGACGCGGCACAGTGATCACACGCAACTTGTAGCGCTCACCGCAGGGCATCGATATCTACATTGAAAGTTGAAAGCGCAGACCGCTTCGGGAGGCGCATCATGATTCATCACAACACGGACCCCACTTTTCGCGGGCTTCCCCTCACCGCCGAGCAAGACTCGGAAATTCGTCACTACCTGAACAGGAAGACCAGGCTGGGCAAGCCATGGAATACCCCCGAGCTACGCGGAATGCTTGAGGACATGCTGCTGCCGCCGAGTACCGAGGACGACAACCAGAGCGATATTCCCCGCGACGCGTTCGCCGCCGCAGAGCGCGCGGCCGCGTTCGTCGACCAGGACATGGAGCCAATCGAGGCGTACGAGGAATTGCATGCCGCGATGGAAGCCGAGAGCATGAAAGGAGATATGCACTAGCGGACCCGCTTGGCAGTGATCGTAGCGACCCGGTCCGTCAAAGGCGTAGCACACAGGACGACAACATGGCACTTAGTTTTCCCAACCCCAGCCGCAGCTATGACGGAGCCCGGCATGGCGTGTGGTTCTGGGGTTATGACAACGCACGCGAGATTACTTTCCTTGTGGAAGACCGCGTGCTGATGAGTCTCGACTCCACGCTCAGTTCTGACGAATCCACGGCGCTGGCGTCCTTCGACCGGCATCGCGACGAGATCCTGAGAATCGCGATGGCCCTCTATGCCGAGGGGCAACAAACGATCTATACGCTGCACTAGGAAGCCCCGCCCGAGTCAAGGCGATGAGAACGCCAGCTCGAAGAGGCATCCTGACGACACTGCCTTGCCAAGTACGTCGAGTGGGACCTGCTGCCTCGATGACGTGATGAACAAGCGATCGCCGTTCTCACCGCCAACGCAGACATCAGACGGGCAAGGTACGGGCATGCCGACGACACGGTCGAGCGTTCCATCGGGCAGGAAGCGCATCACGGACCAACCCTCGCAGAGCGCGGTCCAGATCCCGCCACCCGCGTCCAGGGCCAGGCCGTGCGGCTTGCCGGCTCCCTTCGGCACCGTTGCCAGCCGCCGTATGGACTGACTCTCGGGCTCCAGTACGAGGATGGATCCAGATTCAGGCGTGGTGGCATACAGGCGCCCTTCCTCCGCCGACCATTGCAGCGCCTGCACAGGCTCGGCAATGGTCCACTGCGGTTGCCACGCACCGCCACGGCGATACGAACCGACGATACAGCTCCCGGAGGAAGCCGCCACCGCCGCCCACAGGACGCCGCTCTCCCCCTCGCATAGCGCCATGGCTTCCCGTACTGTGGCCGGCCATCCTTCGACAGGACTGACGGTGCCGTCGGGGGCGACGCTGACTACCCCGCCATCGTGCAATACCAGTACATTGCTGCCATCTGGCAAGAGCGCGCGGATCGGTGTCTCTATCCGCGCAAGCACGCGATCCTGCGAAGTGCCGTCCGGCGCCACGTCCAGGCAACGCACCGCTGGCGCCAGCACATCCGCCCAAAGCAGCCGGCGGGTGGCGGCATCCCAGAATGGATAGCCGCCCTGGAATGCCCACGGGCCCGCTACGGGTTGCACCGCAGTGTCATGGATCGCTGGCTTGAGCGCCCCCATTTCCGCACCGATGCGCCGGGCGGCCTGGGCGATCTCCGGACCGAGCAGTTCCAGCCTTTCACGGGTCAGGCGGTATGCCGGGCCCGCCACGCTGATCGCGCCGCGCACCGCGCCCTGCGGATCGACGATGGGCGCGCCCACGCAACGCACACCCAGCACGATCTCCTCGTCGTCGATGGCATAGCCGCGTGCCGCCGTGATGTTCAGCTCGGCATTGAGACGGCGGCGATCGGTAATCGTGAGGGGCGTCAGTGGCTTCAGCGTGAGATCGCGCACGATGGCGTCTCGCGCAGGACCGGCCATCGCCGAGAGAATGGCCTTGCCCTGGCTGGTGCAATGCAGTGGCTTGCGTTCCCCCAACGCGGCAGCGGATCGCTCGCTGTGCGCGCCATCGCAGCGTTCAAGCGATATCACTTCGAGCCCATCGAGGGTGGCCAGGTAGCACGTTTCGCCGGTCAGGTCGCGCAGGCCACGCATCTCGTTGGCGGCGGCGGCCACGAGATCGGGCATCGTATAGGCCTGCCGGGACATCTCGAAGCAGCGGAAGCCCAGCCGGTAGACCTTGCGCGCCGGATCACGCCGCAGCATGCCGCGCGCCACCAGCGTTGCCAGCAATCGGTAGATGGTCGTTCGGGGCAGCGCCAGTTGCGTGCTCAGGTCGGTCTGGCTCAGGCCATCGGGGGCAGCCCCCACTGCTTCGAGCACGTCGATCGCCTTTTCGATTGCGCCGGTGCCGTCACCAGGATTCGCGGACATATCGGTTTGTCTCAGTATCTGGAAATCAGCGGCCATTTCCCGATGGGAGACGGCCTGGCAGTCATTCTAAAACCGCGGAAAGCTGACTAGGATGTGAGCGAGGCAACGGCGTGACGCAGCAACTGGCGCCCGCCAACGCGATTCCCAGTATATGGGACAAAACGGTGAATTCCCTCCCTTCCTTCCGACGAGTCCGAGCATGCGTATCACCACTCCGCCCCCGCTAACCAACATTCCGCAACGCGCTCCCGCGCCCCATGTGCCCGACTCCGTACTGGATCGCCTGGCCAGGGTCACCAGCGGGTCCCTGACTACCCAGCTCTACATCAAGGGCTTCCGGCAACCGGTGCTTCACGGCCTGACGCCGCTGAACACGAAGATCAAGCCCTTTGCGGGCCGCGCCTACACCATGCGCTTCATACCGGCGCGCGAGGACATCGACGTGTACGGCAACCTGACCACCGAGCCGTCGGCGGACAATCTGCAGTGGGTGGGCGTCGAGCAGATCGAGCCGGGCCATGTGCTCGTGATCGACAGCAACCGCGACGGCCGTGCCGCGTCGATGGGCAACATGCTCATCACACGGATGATGATGCGCGGTGCGCGTGGCGTGATCACGGATGGATCGTTCCGCGACGGCACCGAGTTGTCACAGATGGATTTCCCGATCTGGTGCACTGGCGTGACCGCCACCACGCGCCTGTCCTACCACCACGTGGCCGATCTCCAGGTGCCGATCGGCTGTGCCGGCGTGGCGATCTATCCCGGCGACGTCATCCATGGCGATGGCGACAACATCACCGTGGTGCCCGCCCACCTCGCCGAGGAAATGGCCGATCTGTGCGAACGCCGCGATGACATCGAAGCCTACCTGGCCCTGCGCGTGCAGGCTGGTGAAGCACTGTGGGGCCTCTACCCGCCCAGCGAAACCACGCGTGCCGAGCATCGCGAGTGGGTGGCAGCCGGCCGCCCGCCCATCCCCCCGGCAGTTCCCGCCGCCAGCCGATGACCCCACGGACACTCACATGCCCCCAGTCAACGAGACCTTCACCCCCGAGTACTACGAAGCACTGATCCGCCGCTACTTCGACGCCTGCAACGCGGCCGACTACCAGGCACTGGTGGATTGCTTCACGCCCGACGCCGTGCACTACTTCCCGGCCGGCCTGCCCGAAGTGCCCTGGCGCTCCGCCGATACGATTGCCAGGAAATGGGTCTGGTGCGTCGACACGCTGGGTTCGCAATGGACCATCGAGCGGATCCTGATCAGCCACAACCGCCCCGAGGCGATGATCGAATGGACGCACTGGAAGAACAAGAGCGGCACCGCGCTGCGCGGCGCGGAATGGTATGACTTCGATCCGGCAACGGGCAAGATCAAGGAAATCCGCGCCTACTACGCTTCGCCCGCGGACAAGACAGCGCCCATCAATGAACTGGTGGACTTCGATTACGCCGCGCGCGGCTATCACCTCAAGAGCGAGTAGTCGCGAGTGCCACAGACCATGACCTTGCAATCCATCGATGCCCGCACGGGACAACCCGTGGGGGAAGCGTGGCCGGAATCGACACCGGCACAAATCGACGCGGCCGTTACGGCCGCTGCCACCACGGCACCCGCGTGGGCAACCAGCGATGGCGCCGCCCGCGCCCGCCTGCTGCGCGGCCTGGCGGATGCCCTTGAATCCGCGCGCGAACACCTTGTGCCCCTGGCCGACCGCGAAACGGCATTGGGCCTGCCGCGCCTGAACGGCGAACTCGATCGCACCGCGTTCCAGCTACGCGGATTTGCCGACGTCGCCGAACGTGGCGACGCATTTGCCTTTCTGGACGACCCAACCGTGGCCGGTGCACCGCCGGCAGGCCGGCCTCACCTCACGCGCGTGCGCGTACCGTTGGGCCCCGTGGCCATGTTTGCGGCCAGCAACTTCCCGTTCGCGTTCTCGGTGCTCGGCGGTGACACCGCATCGGCGCTCGCCGCCGGTTGCCCGGTCGTGATCAAGGGCCACCCGGCGCATCCCGAGTTATCCCGGCAGACCGTGGCGCTCGCGCGGCAGGTCATTGCATCACAGGGACTGCCCTCCGGCCTGATCGGCTTCGTGGAAGGCACGTCGATCGCAGCCGGCGTTCGACTGGTGCAAGCCGATGGCATCGCGGCGGTGGCGTTCACCGGCTCCTTCGCCGGCGGCACCGCACTGGCGAGGATCGCCGCGGAGCGCGCGCGGCCCATTCCCTTCTTCGGTGAACTCGGCTCCGTCAATCCGCTGATCGTGCTGCCCGATGCATTGCGCGAAGGCGGCACCGAGCTCGCGCAATCGCTGGCCGGTTCGATCTGCCTGGGCAGCGGCCAGTTCTGCACCAGTCCTGGCGTGATCGTGGTCACGAAGGGCGCGGCAGGCGATGCGTTCGTTGACGCGCTCGCCACGCACCTGGCCAGCCTGTCTCCACACGCGTTGCTGACGCCAGGCATTCGTGGCGCCTTCGAAAAGGGCCTCGTGCGTTGGCGCGATGCGGCCGGCGTTCGGCCGCTGGTGGCCGATATCGCCGAGGCCAATGCGACGCCGCGTCCGTATCTGGCCGAAGTCGATGGCGGCGACTTCGTGGCTAACGCCTCATTGCATGAGGAAGTGTTCGGCGCCGCAGCGCTCGTGGTGCGCACCGACACGCCGTCGCAGGCGATCGACATACTGCGTGCGGTGGGCGGATCGCTGACGGTGACGCTGTGGGGCATCGAGAAGAGCGCAACGTCGCCTGACGACACGACGCTCGAGCTGGTGCGCGCCGCCACGCAAATTGCCGGGCGCGTGCTGTTTGCCGGCGTACCCACTGGCGTAGCCGTCACGGCCGCCCAACACCATGGCGGGCCGTTTCCAGCCTCCACCGCACCCGCCACGACCTCTGTAGGCTACGCCGCGCTCGATCGCTTCCTGCGCCCGGTCGCGCTGCAGGACGCACCGGCCTGGCTGGTCGACCGCAAGGGGGTGCCATGCTGAGACATGTCGTGTTGTTTCGACGCAAGCCCGACGTGGCGCAGGACGCTGCGCTGGAATCCGCATTGGCTGCGCGCATGTTGGCGCTCGGCGCCAGGATTCCGGCCATTACGTCCTGGCGCTTCGCGAAGAACGAAATGGACCGGCCAATCTGCTGGGACTACGTGCTGGAATCCGAAGTCGCCGATGCACAGGCACTTGATGACTATCTGTTTCATCCGCTGCACCAGGCATTGGTGGCGGACCTGAAGCCGTACTTCGAATGGGCGGCGGCGGATTACACCGTGTGATCGCGCGACACTGGTTGCGTTGGCCGCAGTAAATAGGGGCGCCTGTGAACCAGGCGCCCTTTGTATGGGGGCTTCGAAGAATTCCGTGGGAAGGCCGCCTGGATCGGGAGCAATCCGGCTTCTCCAACCAGTATCTCCGCGCGGTGATGCAGGTTCGGGTAAGACGACTGAGAAGCCGCGGTGGCTTCTCGGTCAGCATCAAAGGTAACGCTTGCAGTACGTCGGATTTGGGACCATCAGCGGCCGGAAAACCGGGCGGGCCTGCGCTCGATGAAGTGCGCAACCCCTTCCGTAAAGTCCTCGCTCTGGATGCTTTCGAACATCTCGGCATTGGCAACCCGTGTGGCTTCGGCCAATGACTGGAACGGTTGCTCCCACAGTTGCCGCTTCATCACGCGGATCGATCGGGGCGAAACGTTCTCGGCCAGGTCGTCGGCATAGTCGAGCGTCGTCGCCATGAGAGCATCCGCATCCACTACACGGTCGACCAGGCCGATTCGCAGCGCCTCGTCTGCCAGCACCTTGCGCGCCGAGTACAGCAGGTCGGCCGCATGACCGGGGCCGACCACGCGCGGCAGTAGCCAGGAGATACCATGCTCGGCAATCAAGCCTCGACGTGCGAACGCAGTACTGAACGCGGCGTTGGCGCTGGCGAAGCGCATGTCGCTGTACAGCGCGAACACCAGCCCCAGCCCCGCTGCCGCGCCGTTGATTGCCGCGATCACGGGCTTGCGCATGGCCGGGAAGTAGCCATAGCGCGTCTGGTAGTCGGCGCGCCGGTTCATGTCGAACGGGCGCATCCACTGGGCGGCGCGGATGTCGCCAGGCGGCAGCACTTCGAGTTCGTTGATGTCCATGCCGGCGCAGAAGCCCTTGCCGGCGCCGGTCAGTACCACCACGCGGACGTTGTCGTCGCGATCAACGGCCTCCATGGCGTCGCGCAGTTCGGCCTCCATGACCTTGGTCAGCGCGTTGAGCTTGTCCGGCCGGTTCATGGTGACCACGGCGATCCGCTCGCTTTTTCCCGCGCGAGCAACGGTAACCTGACTGTACATGTTGCGATTCCTTTCGATGTCGTACTAAGGGAGCTGAACGGATCTGGGCTCCAGGAACTCCTCCAGCCCATGCACGCCGCCTTCCCGCCCAACGCCGGACATACCGAAACCGCCAAACGGTGCCGCCGGGTTGAAGCGGGCGCCATTGACGTCCACCTGCCCTGCCCGCAGCCCGTTGGCGACTACTTCGCCGGCGTTGTCATCGGCAGCCCAGACCGTGGCGGCCAGCCCGTAGCGCGTGCCGTTGGCCAGCGCGATCGCCTCGTCGACGCTGTCGTAGCACAGCACCGCCAGCACCGGCCCGAAGACTTCCTCCTGGGCCAGCCGGCTGTCTGGTGCGACGTTGCCGTAGATGGTCGGCGCGACGAAGTAGCCGGTCGCCGGCACAGGTGCGTCGGCACCGCCGGCGATCCGGTCGAAGCCGGCCTCTTCCGCTGCCGCGATATGTGCCTGCACGCGCTGACGCTGCAGCGCCGACAGCAAGGGGCCGATTCGGGTTTCGCCATCGGCGGGGTCACCGAGCTTCATCGCCGCGACAGCTTCCGCCAACAGTTGCCGGCAGCGCGGATAGTCCTCGCGTGCAACGATCAGCCGGGTTGTGGCGCTGCAGGTCTGCCCCGAATTGAGGAAACAGGAACTGATCGTCGCCTTGACAGCCCTGGCGAGATCCGCGCCCGGCAGCACGACGGCCGCCGACTTCCCGCCCAGCTCCATCGACACGCGCTTCATGTCGCCGCCTGCCTGCGCGGCGACTTTGCGGCCGACCGCCGTGGAGCCGGTGAACGACACCATGTGGATGTCGGGATGCGAAACCAGCGCCTCACCGACCGCAGCGCCACCCAGCACGAGATTGAGGACGCCCGGCGGGAGCTTCGCTTGCTCGCAAGCGACCATCAGCCGTTCCGTGACGGCGGGCGCCAACTCTGACGGCTTCAGGACCACCGTGCAGCCGGCCAGCAACGCAGGCGCCAGCTTGGCAGTGATCTGGTGCAACGGGTAGTTCCACGGCGTAATGGCGGCCACCACACCAACCGGTGCCAGCGTCACGCGGGAATTACCGATGGTCCGGACGAAGGCGAACGTATCGGCCAGCGCTGCCGTGGCGCGCCACGCGGCGATCGGCGCATCGACCTGGATGCGGCGCGACAGCTTCTGCGGCATGCCAACTTCGCGCGATATCTCATGGGCAAGCTCCGCTGCGCAGCCTTCCAGCGCATCGGCCAGCGCATGCAGATACGGCGCTCGCCCGCCTGCGCCCAACGCTTGCCAGTCTGGCTGCGCCCGCACTGCCGCCGCGACGGCTTCCGTCACATCGTCCGTGGTGCCGAGACGGACCTCGGCCAATGGGGCTTCGGTCGCCGAATCGTAGACGCGGATGGATTCGCCACCTCGCATCGGGCGACGTGCGCCGTCTATGTAGTGTTGGGTCAACTGCTTCACTGCGACTCCCTTGTCTTGCGTTGATCGAGGAACGCAGCCATCACGCGCTGCGGTTCGCCGTCGGCATAGCATTCGAGCTGCGCCCGGATGCCGGCGACACAGGCCTCATCAAAACCCGGCTGCGTCATGGCGCGAAGGCGCTGTTTGGACAGGCGCACGGCGGTCGGCGGCAGCGCCGCGAGCGACCTGGCCTGTGCGAGCGCCTGCGTCATCAGTTCGGTCTCGCCGCACAGCGCCGTCACCAGACCAATGTCGAAGGCGCGCTGGCCACTGACCAGTTCGCCCGATAGCGACATCTGCACGTTATGCGTGTGCCCCACGTGCAGCGTCATCAGATAGGACCCGACGATGCTCGCCAGGCCTGCCTTGACCTCCGGCTGTCCCCAGCGGCTATCCGCCGTTGTCAGGCGCCAGTCGGCGCACAGCGCCAACTGGAAGCCCGCGCCGGCAGCCACGCCCCGCACCGCGGCCACACAGGGCTTGTCCAGGTCGCGGACGGCCTGGTACATCGCCCGCTGCCGGTTCAGCCAGGGCACGAGCTGCTGCCAGGTCACGGTGGCCGCCTCATCGAGGTCCTGCCCGGCGCAAAACGCCCGCTCGCCGGCACCGGTCAGCATGACGGCGCGCACGGACGGTTCGGCGTTGAGCCGGCCCAGCGCTTCGATCAGCTCGCCGCGCAGGGCATCGTTGACCGCGTTCATGCGGGTCGGGCGATTTAGCGTGACGATGGCGATCTCGCCATCCTGTTCGACACGTACAGCTTCCATGCTTCAACTCCCCTTGAGTTCCACCACGGCATCGACCGCCATGACGCCTTTGCCGGCCGCCATCACCATCAGCGGATTGATGTCGACCGATGCCAGCGCAGTTCGATGACGCAATGCCCAATCGCCGAGCGCGACCGCCGACGACGCCAGCGCCTCCAGGTCGAGCGCCGGGATGTCGCGATAGCCGTCGAACAGCGGTGCCAGGCGCAGCCGCGCGCAGGCTGCCTTGACGTCTTGCGCCGTGAACGGCGCGAGCAGTGTCACGACGTCCTTGCGGAGTTCGAGCAGCGTGCCTCCCTCCCCGATCATGACCAGCGGCCCGAACACCGGATCGACCGAGACGCCCAGCGCAAACTCATGCTGGCCCTTGACCATCGCCGCCACGACCACCCGTGGCAATGCCACGCCCAACCGCTGCAGTGTGTCGAGGCAGGCCCGCGTCGCGCGGGCCACGCTCGCGGCATCGGTGAGTCGAAGGTGCACGAGGCCATGCTCGCTCTTGTGCGGGACCTCCGCCGCGCAACCCTTGACCACCACCGGCACCCCGCCGAGCGCGTCGAACGCCATCACTGCCGCATCCACGCTGTCGCATAGCCGGTGCGGCACGGTCGGTACGCCGGCTTCCGCGAGCAAGGCCAGGCTATGGACTTCATCCTGCAGGCCGCTGCCGTCGAGCTGCTGGGCGTCGGGGCAGACCGGCGCCGTCGCCGGTGCCGCCTCGGCCAGCCGATGATGCGCGGCGTATTGCGCCAGCGCGGCAATGGCATCGGCTTCAGTGACGAATGCGGGCACGCCGTGTCGCACAAAGACCTCGCGGACCGACTGTTGCGGCGCGCTGGTCACCAACGGCTTGGCCTGGCTCGCGCTGAAGGCGGCGGCGTCGCGCGCCAGTGCCTCGACGTCGTAGCCGGGACCTGCCACCGGAATGCCGACCATCACCATGTCGGCCTGCGGATCGGCGCCCAGCGCCTGGAGCACGCGCGGAAACATGTCGCCCTTGCCCAGCAGCGCCGCGGTCATGTCGAGCGGATTGCTGGCCGTGCCGAACTCGGGCAGGATCGCGCCCAGTTCGCGCAGCGTTGCGGGCTGAAGTTCGGTCAGCGGCAGATCGTGCCGTTCGGCCAGGTCGGCCGCCATCACACCTACCGCGCCGCTATGGCTCATCACGACCGTGCGGCCCTGCCCCGGGGCGCGCTGCTGCAAATACAGCGGCACCGCGCGGACCAGTTCGCCGATGTCGCGCGCACGCCAGATGCCGTGACGGGCCAGGAACGCATCGATCGCGGCGTCGTTGCCGACCAGCGCACCGGTATGCGAGGCAGCCGCCTTTGCACCCCGCTGGCTGTTGCCGGCCTTGATCGCCACGATGCTCGCGCCACGCGCTCGGGCCACCTCCGCCGCGCGGGCGAGCTGGGCAGGGTCGGACACCGATTCGAGGTAGACCAGGATCAGCCGCACCTCAGGGTCCGCCGCCACGGCCGCGATCATCGCGCAGGCGTCGAGATCGGCGTCGTTGCCGGTCGCTACCAGGTAGCGCACGCCGTAGCCGGCCTGGCGCAGCAACGCATAGGGCATGACGCTCGCCGCGCCGCTCTGGCTGATGATCGCGATCGGGCCGTCCTGGGGTGCCACCTCCATGAACATGGTCGAGAAATTGAGCACCGCTCCGCTGGCAAAGTTGGCCGTGCCTTGCGCGTTCGGCCCCACCAGCCGCATGCCGCTGTCTTTGGCCGCCGCCACCAGTTCCTGCTGCCGCTGGCGTCCCGCATCGCCCGTTTCGGCGAAACCGGATGCCATGATGACGGCCGCCTTGACGCCGGCGGCGCCGCACTGACGCACCTGTTCAAGCGTGGCATCGCCGGACACGGCAATCACCACGGCGTCCGGCGCCTTGCCGATCGCACCGAGATCGGGGTACGCACGATAGCCCTGGATGACCTCGCGCCCCGGGTTGACCGGAAACACCTCGCCCGTGTACCCGAAGGTGCGCATGTAGTGGATCGGCCGTCCGCCTACCTTGTTGGGGTTGTCCGAGGCGCCGATCACGGCCACCGAGGCCGGCGAGAACAGGGCGTGGAAGGTTGCAGTGGTCTCAGTCAAGGCTCGCTCCCGATGCCTTGACCACCGGCGACCACTTGCCCGCGTCATGCTGGATCAGCCTGGAGAAGTCGGCGGGCGTACCCGGCAGCGGCCGGGCACCCAGCGCGGCAAGCTGTTTCTGCACGTCTGCCAGCGCGAGCACGGCCTGCAGTTCGCTGTTCAGGCGGCGGATCACGTCTGGCGTGGTTCCTTTCGGTGCCGACAGGCCGAACCAGATCGTCACGTCGAAGCCCGGCAGGCCGGCCTCGGCAATCGTCGGCACCTTGGGCAGCGCTTCCGAACGGGTCGCGCCGGTCACGCCTAGCGCCTTGACCTTGCCCGCGTTGATGTACTGCCCCTGGCTCGACACCGTGTCGAACATCATCGAGATGCGTCCGCCAAGCAGATCCGTGAACGCCGCGGCCGAGCCCTTGTACGGCACATGGACGATATCAATGCCGGCCATCGACTTGAACAGTTCGCCGGACAGATGGTTGGAGCTCCCGTTGCCAGCCGAACCGAACGTCAGCGTGCCCGGCTTCTGCTTTGCCAGCGCGATCAGTTCCCTGATGTTGCCGACCGGCAGGTTGTTCGGCACGACCAGCACGTTGACCGTGGAGGCCACCGAGCCTACGGCATCGAACGACTTGAGGGGGTCCACCTTCAGCGAGCGGTAGAGCCACGGGTTGATCGCCATGGTGCCGGTGGTGGAGAAGAAGAGCGTATAGCCGTCGGGTGCCGCCTGCGCGGCGGCTTCGGTGGCGATGGTGCCGCCAGCGCCGCCGCGGTTATCGACCAGCACCGGCTGTCCAAGCTGCTGCGACAATTGCTGGCCGATCAGTCGCGCCATCGCGTCAGTGGGCCCGCCGGCCGGAAACGGCACGACCAGGCGGATCGGTTTGGCGGGATAGCCGGTCGAGGCGGCAGCGGCGGCACTGAAGGCGGCCGGGGTGGCAGCAACCAGCAAGGCGCATAACGGTCGCCGGAATGCGCGAAGCACAGCGGAAAGGCACGGCATGTTGTCTCCAGATGTTGCGTAGGCCCTCTCTACAGGGAGGGATGCCCTCAGTGTATGGAGTCCCTAGCCAACTCAAAAGAGTAGAATCATCGATATCTGATATCTACTTTTTGGATGGAGCGCCAGCGTGAACCTGAAACAGCTCGAAACCGTGGCGTTGGTGGCACAAGTGGGCTCGCTGTCACGTGCGGCACGCTCGCAAGGGATTGCCCAGTCACTGGTAAGCCGTGCGATTGCCCAGATCGAGGCGGAATGGGGCGACCGACTGTTCGAACGAACCGGCCGGGGCGTGGTGTTGTCGGAATTCGGCCAGCGAATCTTCCCGCATGTCCAGTTGCTGCTGGCCCAGTCGGCACGGCTGCGCGACGAGGTCAAGGATGCGGCGGGCGTCCCGTTCGGGCAGGTAAGAATCGGCGTGCTGCCGTCAATGGCGCCACGCCTGATCCCGGCGCTGTTCGAGGACCTGCGCGCCACGGCGCCAGGTGTCCGCCTCCGCGTGGCCGAAGGCTTTAGCGGACAACTCGACGAGGAACTGGAATCGGGCCATCTGGACCTCGCGGTCATCAATCGCTATGGTCCCGGGCCCCGCCAGGGAGAGGACGTGCTTGCGGAGGTCGCCACTTACCTGATTTGCACGCCCGGGCATCCGCTCGCCGGTGTGCCGACGGTGTCGTTCCGCAAGCTCGATGGCGCGCCGCTCGTCCTGCCGCCGGCTCCCAACGGTCTGCGATCGATTCTCGACCAGCACGCGCGTCAACTCGGCATCTCACTGGATGTGCCGCTGGAAGTCGAATCGCTGAATACGATGAAGGAGGTAGCGCTTTCGGGGAGCGCGTTGACGATACTTCCGATCCTCGCGGTCGATAGCGAAGTTGCCGCCGGACGTCTATGCGCCGTCGAGATTGTCGACCCGCGCTTGCCGCGGACCATTGCCATGGGCGTCACGCGCCATCATCCATTGTCCCGGGCAGCACGACTCGTTCTTTCTCGCCTTCATGACCTGGTGCCTGAAGTCGCAAGGAGCGGTACTGCCTAGTTGGACTCTGCATGGCATCCGCGCGATGACTGCGACCCTATTTTCGATGAAACGCGGACCGGCAAGGTTTCGCGCTGCTGAGCCAGCCGCCGAGACCATTCTGCAGCGTAGAGCCGTCCTGGATCGCCAAGCGTCAGATGGCAGAGAAGGGGCGGGAAGCGACCATCACCGCTGCCCGCGCCCCAGTTGACCGAGTTCGGCCAGTCACCGCCGTTCACTGACCAAGTGCGGTAACCAAACTCACCTCACTATGAAGTTGCTGTACCTCGGCAATGGATAGTGCATTCTCTGCTTCAAGCAGCGATCGCTGGACCTGAAGGGTGTCAATAAATGCTGACTCCCCCGCGCGCCAGGATTGGTTGATCTGCTCATACGCGGCGCGTGCGCTAATGGCTGACTTGCGCAGGCGCGCGACACGATCCCGATTCCTGGCCGTTGCCGCGATAGCACCCTCAACGTCGTTGACCGCCATCAGCACGGTCGACCGATAGCGCTGTAGCGCCTGCTCCGCTTCGGCCTGACGCAGCAGGACGTTGCTGCGCCGGCGTCCACCGTCGAAGATCGGCGCAGTGGCGCCGGCACCAAAGGCCCACGCCAGGGAACGCGCGAGTCCGGCACCAGAGAGGCCGTCCGCCGCCGCACCAATGAAGCCAGCCAGTTGCAGATGCGGCAGCAACTCTGCCCGCGCCACACCCACACGCGCGTAGGCCGCTACCACGGCAGCCTCCGCCGCCTTCACGTCCGGACGCTGCCGCAGCAGATCGGCAGGCGTGCCGACCCCTGACGGCGCCTTCCAGTGTGGCATTGCCGCCAGGGCATCCATCTGCGCATAGACGTCCTGTGGGCCGGAAGCCGTCAGTATCGACAGACGATGCAGGGCATTCTGCCGCTCGAGTTCGAGAACGGGGAGTTCCGCAAGCGTTGCTTCCGCCTGGGCATCTGCACGGTCCACATCGGCAACAGGGATAGCACCGGCATCGAACAACTGCCTTGTGAGCCGTGCTGTCTCCGTCTGACTTCGCGCATTGTCGCCAACCAATGACAGACGATGCTCCAGACTACGCGCCGTCAGGTAGGTCCGCACCACCTCGCTCGTGATGGCCAGCCTGACTGCGCTGACCATCTCGGTCGCCGACAGGACGTCCGCTTCTGCGGCCGCCACGTTCTGACGAATGTGGCCGAACAGATCCACTTCCCATGACGCACCCAGCCCACCCTCGAAGTTGTTGTTGACGTTGGCGATGCCGGAGCTTGCCTGCGAATCGGACTGGCGTCGTCGACCGGCGCTTGCGCTCAAGTCAACCTGGGGCAAGCCGGCGGACGATGCCCCAAGGCGAATGGCTCTGGCTGCATCGATGCGCGAGACTGCCAGCTTCAACTCGAGGTTCCCGGATTGCGCCGCATCGACCAGTTGATTCAACACTGGATCGTTGAAGCGTTGCCACCAGTTCGCCATGTCCGGCACGGCGCCAGCCTGCGCCAGCGACTCGTTGACATAGTTGCTGGCCAGCGGCAAAGGCGTTGGCGTGATCGCCTCCGGTGTCGCGCATGCCGCCAGCAACACACCACTGGCGGCGAGCGCCGAGATCAATCGTATGAATCTCATTGTCCTGCCTCCTGCGCCATGCTCGTCATTGAGACCGCCGACTTCCCCGCACCCGCAAGGTTTCGCACGACGACATAGAACACTGGCGTAAAGAGCAGGCCGAAAACGGTGACGCCAATCATGCCGAAAAACACCGCCGCCCCTACCGCCTGGCGCATTTCCGCACCTGCGCCTTCCGAGATGACCAGCGGCAGCACACCGAGAATGAACGCCAGCGACGTCATGATGATCGGCCGCAAACGCTGCTGGCAGGCTTCCACGACCGCCTCCACGACCCTGGCACCTTGCATCTCGAGCTGCCGCGCGACCTCTACAATCAGGATGGCGTTCTTTGCAGCCAGGCCTACGAGCACGATGAAGCCGATCTGCGTAAGGATGTTGATGTCCTGCCCCATCGCCCGCACACCAAGCGAAGCAGCCAGCAGGCACATCGGCACGATCAGCAGAATCGACACGGGCAGGCTCCAGCTACCGTACTGGGCTGCCAGCACGAGATAGACCAGCAGCACGCACAGCGGGAACACCAGCAATCCCGTATTGCCTGCCGTTGTCTGCTGATAGGACAGGTCGGTCCACTCGAACGTGATGCCTGGCGGCAGCACTTCCGCGGCCAGTTTTTCCATCGTGCTGATCGCGTACTCCGAACCCAATCCAGGCAAGGTATCGCCGTTGATCTCGGTGGCGGGATAGAGGTTGTAGCGCGGGGCACGATCCACACCCAGTCGTTCCCGAACGTGTGTCACGGTGCCAATCGGTACCATCGCGCCATCGTTGTTACGCACCTTCAGGCGAGCCAGGTCGTCCGCAGTGATTCGGAATGGCAAGTCCGCCTGCGCGGTCACGCGATAGGTGCGCCCCAGAATATTGAAGTCATTGATGTAGGTCGAGCCGAAGTACGTCTCGACAGCGTCATTGATCTCCTGGCTCGGCACGCCCAGCATCTCGGCTTTCTCGCGGTCCAGTTCCACGAAGACTTGTGGTGTCGCGGCAGAGTACGGGGAATACACCCCGACCATCCCTGGCGTCTTGTTGGCCGCCGCAATCAGGTCCTCGGTCGCCTTCGCCAGTGCCGCAGTGCCCAGCCCGCTGCGATCCTCCAGCCGCATCGCAAAGCCCCCCGTACTGCCGAGACCCTGCACCGGCGGCGGCATCGCTACAACAATGGAAGCCTCCGTGATGCTTGCCAGGCGTTGGCGCAGATCGGCCGCGATCTTCTCGATGGTCAGGCCCAGCGGCTTGCGCTCCTCCCACGGCCGGAACACAGGGAACAAGCCGGCATTGCTTGCCGAGTTTGTACCCGTCGCAGCGGACACACCCGAGAACACGGGCACACGGGCCACCCCTGGCACCTGGAGGGCGATGTCTTCCACCTTGCGCGCCACGGCGCTGGTACGCTCGAGCGTCGCACCATCCGGCATGCGGATCAGCACCACCACATAGCCGCGATCCTGAGGCGGGATAAAGCCCTTTGGGGTGGAGATCATCAGGTACACCGTTCCCGCGATTAGCAGCACATAAAGCACGAGCATGGTCGGCGTGATCGCCACCACACGACGCACGAGCGCGGCGTAGGCGGTGGACAACCTGTCGAATCCGGCGTTGAAAGCCCCGGCTAACCGCGCGACCCGCGCACGCAGGCCGCCCAGTCGGGACACACCCCCACGGCCGTGATCGTCCTCTTTCTTGTGAGCCTTCAGGATGGCTGCGGAAAGCGCTGGCGCCAGCGTCAGTGAACTGAACAGCGAAATTGCCGTCGATACGGCAATCGTGATGCCGAACTGGCGGAAGAACTGACCCGAAATGCCGGTAATAAACGCCGTCGGCACGAACACCGCGCACAGCACCAGCGTAATCGCGAACAGCGCGCCCCCCACTTCCTTCATGGTCAGCAGCGTGGCTTCCTTCGGCGTGGCACCAAGGGCCAGGTGTCGCTCGACGTTTTCCACGACCACAATCGCGTTGTCGACCACAATGCCGACAGCCAGCACCATGCCAAACAGCGTGAGGTTGTTGATCGAGTAGCCAAGCATCGCCATGACCGCGAACGTCCCGACCAGCGATACGGGAATCGCCAGAATCGGGATGATCGACGGTCGCCAGCCCTGGAGGAACACCAGCACCACGAGAACCACCAGCACCACCGCTTCGTAGATCGTCTTCACGAGTTCGCGAATACTGTCGCCGATGAACTCCGTGGGGTTGTAGCCGATGTTATAGACAATGCCTTTCGGGAATTCCTTGCTGATCTCCTTCATCTTCTTCTGGACTGCATCCATCGTCGCGACGGCATTGGCGCCGGGGCGCTGCAGCACCTGAAGTGCAATGGTCGGATTTCGCAGCATGTAGCTGTCGGTCGAATAGGCGAGAGCTCCAACCTCCACGCGAGCAACGTCCTTGAGGCGTACCACGCGGCCGTCGTTGCCCTGCTTGACCACGATGTCACTGAACTTCGCCGGCTCCTTCAATCGGCCCTCGAAGATCAGGTTCGGCTGGAAGGCCTGGTCCGTCACGGGCGGCTGCGCCACAACCCCGCCGGCCACCTGCGTGTTCTGCGAGCGCACCGCGGCGATCACGTCGCGCGGGCTCAGATTGAACGATGCGACGCGTTCCGGATCGAGCCAGATCCGCATCGAGTACTCGCGTGCCCCCAGTGGGTTGATGTCTCCTACACCATCGATGCGCTTGAGCGCGTCGGACACGTTGCGGATCGCGTAGTTGGATACGTAGAGCTGGTCATAGCTCTTGTCCGGGGAGTACAGGAAGATCGTTCCCAATTGTGTGGGCGAAGACTTTCGAACCGATACGCCACTGCGCTGCACCGGCTCCGGCAGGCGTGGCGTGGCTAGCGCCACACGGTTCTGCACCAGCACCTGCGCCTTGTCCACGTCGGTTCCGGGCTTGAACGTTACGGTGAGGTTCAGGCCACCGTCCGAGGTAGCCTGACTGTACATGTACATCATGTCCTCGACCCCGTTCACCTCGAGTTCGATGGGAGTCGATACTGTCTCGGACACGGTCTCGGCAGAGGCGCCGGGATAGCTGGCCTGAACGACTACGGTAGGCGGTGCAATCTCCGGATACTCGGATACTGCGAGCGAAAAATATGCAAGCCCGCCAACAATGGTCATGACGATGGACAGCACGATGGCCAGCACCGGCTGTTCGACGGAGATTCGGCCGATGTTCATGGCTTGACTCCCTTGGAAGCCTGCAGATCATCCTGCCTTGCGGCGGCGCGTGTGGTGACCTTGACCATTTCTCCTGGCCGCACGCGCTGGGCGCCTTCGACGATGACGTTTTCGCCCGCCTTCAGCCCTGTGGAGACCTCGCGCAGATTGCCAAACAGTCTGCCAAGCTCGACTGGCCTGACTTCCACGGTCTGGTCTGGCTTGACGATATAGAGCACGCGTCGTGTTGCATCGGTGGCAACGGCCACATCCGGCACCAGCAGGGCCTGGTGTGCACCATTCCCCGCGACATGCGCCCGGCCGAACTGACCCGGCGTCAGTTTCAGCTGGGGATTCGCCAACCGCACGCGCTGCCTGAGCGTGCCGGTGGAGTTGTCCAGGCGGTTGTCAATAAAATTCATGCCACCGACCAGGCTCGGTTGCGTATCGCCTGGCAGGGAAATCCTGACTTCGCGAGCCGTTGCCTGGCCGCCACCAGCATCTCGCGTATAGCGCAGGTAGCTTTGCTCATCGACATCAAAGTAGAAATCGATGGGGTCCTGCGAAACGATGGTCGTCAGCAACGTCGCACTGGTATTGCCGCCCGTGATCAGGTTTCCTTCACTCACGAGCTTGCGGCTGATCCGGCCGGACATGGGTGCGGTAATGCGAGTGAACGACAGATCGAGCTTTGCGCGGGACAAGACGCCCTCGGCACTGGCCACTTCCGCCCGCGCACCCTGTACCGCCTGCTCACGCTGGTCAAACAGGCTCCTGGCAATCGTGTTGGTACTGATCAGCACCTTGGCCCGTTCGTACTCCTGCAGACTCAGGCTCAGTTGCGAGCGTGCCCGGGCGAGCGCGCCTTCCGCCTCGGTCACCGTTGCCTGGAATGGCCGCGGATCGACGACAAAGAGAAGGTCGCCCTTCTTTACAATCGCCCCATCCTTGAAGGCAATCTTCTCCAGATAGCCGCCCACGCGTGACCGGACCTCCACCGTATCGATGGCCTCGAACCGCCCGGTAAAGATATCGACGTCGGTCACCTGCCGAACCACAGGCTGGCTCACCACCACTGCCTGGGCGGCAGGTTCGGCGGTGGCCTCGGATTTGCAGCCCGTAACGATCGCGACCACGCTCAGCGACAGGATCGCGGCGAGTACCACCCTCTTCAACGCACCGGCGTTCAGTCGTTGCTTCATGATTTCCCCTCTTCAGAACCAGTGAGGGAGCACCGGCCAGGTACTCGCCGGACGCTCCCCTCAGCAGCCCTTCCGATATCAGACGGTTGTGGCCTGGACGTGGTTGTCATCTTCCCGGGCAGGCGATGCCGACACGCCCGAACGGTCCATACCTGCCAAACGTGCACCATCAGTGAAGGGGCTGACTTCGCGTGCGCCGTCAGAAAAGACATCCCGCTGGCGGGACGGATCTGCCGAAGGACCGGTACGGTCCATACCGGCGATTCGTGCGCCATCTGTGAACATGTCGACCTGGCGATTACGGTCATCGTTGGTGTTCACGGTCGTGCGTGCCCCATCGACAAAGGGACTACGGTCCCGCAGAACATTGCCGTAACCGGCCTGAGCATGGGCTTGACTGCCGAAGAACGCTGCCAGAAGCGTGGCGGAAATCACAAGGATCTTGGTATTCATGAACATCTCCATTCGAGAAAGGTGTGGAACTTCGCATTGAGCCGCTGACACGAACATCTCCGTGTCGTCGGCATGCAGGGGTTCAACACCAGGGCTCGCGAGCCGACAGGGCGAAGTATGGACAGCGACAGTCGCGAGAAAAACCCGCGAAGGAACAGAAATGATTTGAATCCCAGGCAACAATCCGATCACCTTGATCGCGCGCACGCAGGGCAAGCGGCGCAGCCGATGGGAAGCATCGGGGCCGCGATCGTTGATCCCGGCGCAAGGATCATTTGCGAAAGCACGGGTTTTTCGAGGCAGGAACCATGCCGACAATCGCCTCATGGCCTGACAGGTGCGATCCGACGTCGTGCCGGCTGGCGTCACTCAGATGAGGAACACGATCCGTCATATGGCAAACGCATTGGAAACACTGACTTCCGGCAGCTTCAGTATCGGTGTGGAGCTGCCACTGGATAACGATTGGACGCCGGCTGGCCAGGCTGCCCGCCAGCGCGATGGTCGACTGCCCGGCGAGCCCGATCTTGCACATCACGACGAACTGGCACGCCTGGCGGATCGCTCCGGCTTTCGTGCGCTCTGGGTCCGCGATGTACCGCTCTACGACCCCCAGTTCGGCGATGCCGCCCAGGTCTTCGAAGCCTTCTCCTACCTGGGATATCTGGCCGGCATCACCGATCGCATACTGCTTGGCACGGCTGCAATCGTGCTGCCCATTCGCGATCCGCTCTTGACGCTCAAGGCGGCAAACACACTCGATCACCTTAGCAATGGCCGTCTCTTGCTTGGCGTAGCGAGTGGCGACAGGCCGGTCGAGTACCCCATCTTCGGTCGGGATTTCGAGAACAGAGGCGTCAACTTCCGGACGCAGGTATCGATGCTGCGCGACGGCGCGTCTCATCTTCCGTCCGGCGTCACGCTGCTGCCACGTACGCGGGGCGCGTTGCCCTTGCTTGTCGCAGGCCTGGCACAACAGACGGCAAACTGGGTCGGACAGCACATGGACGGGTGGCTTGCCTATCCCGGCACGCCTGAAGACCATGTCCGGCGCAGCGGCTTGTGGCGCGGTGTCGCCGGCAACAAGCCCTACATCACGTTCATCCACCTGGATCTACTGGCCAACCCAGACGCACCGATGCAACGCCACCGTTTTGGTGGCGCCGTGGGGCGCAACGGCCTTGTGGCGGAGCTTCACGCCATGCGCGAGGCGGGCGTCAATCACATTGGCTTGCACTTCCGTCGCAATCAGCGGCCCGTAAAGGACGCCATGGAAGAGATCGCAGCTTACGTGCTGCCGCACTTCCACACGCCGCCCGCCGCCACTCGATCATGAAAACAACGCTCGACGAGTTACTCACATTCACCGTGGTGGTGGATTCTGGCTCCATCACCGCAGCATCCGAGCAACTCGGACAAACGGTATCAGCCGTCAGTCGCGCGCTCGGCAGACTGGAGGAAAAGCTGGCGACGACGTTGCTTCGCAGAACCACGCGTCGGCTGGAGCTCACGGAGGAAGGCGCTGCCTTCCTTACACACGCTCGCCATATCCTGGAAGCCGTAGACACCGCGGAAGAACAAATGGCGATACGCAGGCTGAAGCCTGCGGGAAAGCTCCGGGTAAATGCCGCAACGCCCTTCATGCATCACGGCATCCTGCCAAAGATTGGCGAGTTTCTGAAGCGATACCCGGAAATCGAACTGGAACTGAACACCAGTGATCAAATCATCGACCTTCTGGAACACCGAACTGACGTTGCCATCCGGATCGGCACACTTCGGGACTCCACGCTTCACGCAAGGTTGCTATGCACTAGCCAACTCAGACTGCTGGCGAGCCCTGCCTATGTCAAGGCGCATGGAACCCCAAAAGATCCGGCGTCTCTCGTCAATCACCGTCTGCTGGGTTTTACGCACCCTGAATCGCTCAACCAGTGGCCGGTACGCGATGAACACGGCGATTTGCTTCAGATCGAGCCAAGCATCAGGGCTTCGAGCGGCGAGACGTTGCGACTGCTGGCGCTAGCTGGCGAGGGTATCGCTTGCCTCGCCGATTTCATGACGGATGCGGATCGAGCCAAAGGGGATCTGGTCGAGCTCCTGCCGAGTCATACTATCGAGATTCGGCAACCCATTCACGCGGTCTACTATCGAAACACACAACTATCCCATCGCATCGCGTTCTTCATTAACTATTTGAGCGAAACTCTAGCCAACAAATAGCAACAATTTCATAGAAGAATTCTGGTGACCTTCACCAGCGACACTCGGATGACCGCGTTTCGGCCGGACCTGTCACTCGCATCAAGGTGGCCGGATGTCCCGGAAGGGTCGTTCCGGGACGACCCCTCACCCCGCAAATCAGCGAATAGCCTTTTCTTAGCCCTTCTATTCCGTCAAGGCCGCTTGCCGAAGCTCGCCGTCTCCTTCGTCCAGCGCCGGGCCTGTTCGCTGAGGCTGAACCCCAGGCCCGGCCGGTCCGGCACCACCATCCGCCCGTCACGCAGTTGCAGCCGTTCGTTGAACATCGGCTCCAGCCATTCGAAATGCTCGAGCCATGGTTCGCGCGGATAGGCGGCGGCAAGGTGCAGGTGGATCTCCATCGCGAAATGCGGCGCCAGACGCAGGCCCTTGAAATCGGCCAGGCTCATGATCTGCAGGAACGGCGTGATACCTCCCACGCGCGGGGCATCGGGCTGGACAAAGTCGCAGGCGCCGGCCGTGATCAACTGCGCGTGTTCGCCAAAGCTCGTCAGCATCTCGCCGGTGGCGATGGGCGTGTCGAGCGAGGCGGCCAGCGCCGCATGCCCTTCGATGTCGTAGGCATCGAGCGGCTCCTCGATCCACACCAGGTTGTAGGGCTCCAGCGTGCGACCCATGCGTTGCGCCGTGGCGCGGTCCCATTGCTGGTTCGCATCGACCATGAACGGGAACGCGTCGCCCAGATGTTCGCGCACGGCCTTGACGCGTCGCAGGTCCTCCGCGGTGTCGGGCTGCCCCACCTTGATCTTGATGCCGCCGATGCCGTTGTCGCGCGACTTGTCGATGTTCTTGAGCACCTGATCGAGCGGCATCGACAGATAGCCGCCGGACGTGTTGTAGCACTGCACCGAGTCACGATGGGCGCCGAGCAGCTTGGCCAGCGGCAGCCCCGCCCGCTTTGCCTTCAGGTCCCAAAGCGCCACGTCGAACGGTGCGATGGCTTGCGTGGTCATGCCGCTGCGCCCCATCGACGCCCCCGCCCACAGTAGCTTGTTGAACAATCGGCCGATATCGCTGGGATCTTCTCCGATCAGCTCGGGCGCGATTTCCTGGGCATGGGCGAACATCCCCGGGCCACCGGCGCGTTTGGAGTAGCCGAAGCCGATGCCGGTGTGGCCATCCCGCGTGGAGATCTCCGCGAATATGAAGGCGATCTCGGTCAATGGACGTTGGCGGCCCGTCAGTACCTTGGCATCGCTGATCGGTGCTGCCAGCGGCAGGATGACCAGAGACAGGTCGATGGAATCAATGCGGTCTGAAGTGGACATGGTTTGCGAGAGAAGGAATGAACGTTACTCGGCCTTGATGCCGGCGGTCTGGATTACCTTGGTCCAGCGATCCGTTTCCGCCTTGATGAAGGAGGTGTAGTCGTGCGAGTTGGAAGCCACGACCACAAAGCCGTTGGCTTCGAGCTTGTCCCGCACGGCGGGTTGCTTGAACGAGGCAACCATTGCCGCTTCGAGCTTGTCGACGATCGGCTTGGGCGTACCCTTCGGCGCCGACAGACCCACCCACGACACCGCCGTGAAGCCAGGGAAGCCCGATTCCGCCACGGTGGGGACATCGGGGAACAGCGCATTGCGTTGCTCGCTCGTGACAGCCAGTGCGCGCAGCTTGCCCGCCTTGACATACGGCAGCACCGCATCCTGATTGACGAACATGGTCGGGATTTGCCCGGCCAGCACATCGGTCAGCGCCGGGCCACCGCCGCGATACGGAATGCCCACCATATCGAGCTTGGCCGTCTGCCGCAGCAGTTCCATCGCCAGATGGCCCGAGGAGGCATTGGTCACGCCGTAGTTGACCTTCCCCGGGTTGGCCTTCACGTAGGCGATGAATTCCTTGAAGGTCTTGGCCGGAAACGATGGATTGACCACCAGCACATTCGGACCCGATTCCAGCTGCGAAATGTGGATGAAGTCTTTCGAGGAATCGTAGTTGGGCTTTGGTGTCATGCCGTGGGCGATGGCATTGCTGCCGATGCCCGATAGCAGCAGCGTGTAGCCGTCGGCCGGTGCCTTGGCTGCTTGCTCCGCACCGATGGTGCCGCCCGCGCCGCCCTTGTTTTCCACGATGAACGGCTGCTTCAGCACCTTGCCGAGCTGGTCGGCTATCAGGCGCCCCATGATGTCGCTGGTGCCACCAGCGGGGAATGGCACGATGATCCGCACGGGGCGGGAAGGCCAGTTATCGGCAGCCTGCGCGAATGCGCCGGGCAGTGTGCAAAGCGTGGCGACGGCCGTGACCGTGCACGCCGCGAGAAATCCTCTGCGGTGCAGCATGTTGTCTCCTGATTGTGAATGGCCCGCTTTGTGAAGGCTCTTGCGGCGCGGGCCCGATGTCGAAAACGGTTCCGCGCTAGTCGACCACCCCGATCGGCCAGGGCACGAATTCATTGAGGCCCACGCCCTGTGCTTCGCTCCGGGTCGCTTCGCCAGACGCGTGGCGCAGGATCTGCGCAAAGATGCGCTCGCCCATTTCCGCGATGGTGGCGTCGCCGTCAATCACGACGCCACAGTTGACGTCCATGTCGTTGACCATGCGCGTGTACATGGGCGTGTTGCTGGCCAGCTTGATGGTCGGCGCCGGCACGGAGCCAAAGCACGAACCACGGCCCGTCGTGAAACAGATCAGATTGGCGCCGCCGGCGATCTGGCCCGTCGCGGAAACCGGGTCGTAACCGGGCGTGTCCATGAAGACCAGGCCATGCTGGGTCACGGGTTCGGCGTAACGATAGACTTCCATCAGCGGCGCATTGCCGCCCTTCTTCGCGCCACCCAGGCTTTTTTCCAATACGTTGGCCAGGCCACCGGCATTGTTGCCGGGGCTCACGCGGCCATTGATCTGCGTGTCGCGGCCCTTGTTGTAGTCAAGCCACCAGTCGATGCGTGCCACCAGCTTCTTGCCGACCTCGGGCGTCACCGCACGCGCGGTCAGCGTGTGCTCGACGCCGAAGATCTCGGAGGTCTCGGACAGGATTGCCGTGCCGCCGTGCCGGATCAGGATCTCCATCGCGGCACCCAGCGCGGGATTCGCGGACAAGCCCGAGAAGCCGTCCGAGCCACCACATTGCATGCCGATCATGATGTGCTCGGCGGACACCGGCTCGCGCCTTGCCGTTTCAGCCTGCGGCAGCATCTCGCGCACCAGTTCCACGCCTGCCGCGATGGCGCGACGCGTGCCGCCCGCATCGGCGATGTTGAGTGTTTTCAGCATCGGGCCGGCCTGCAACCGCTGATGCGCGAGGAAGTCGTCGAGGTCATTGTGTTCGTCGCCGAGTGCGATCACGAGCGCGCCCGCGGTATTCGGGTGGCGGATGTAGCCACCGAGCGTGCGGCGCAGCAGATCCATCGGCTCCCCGCTGCGCTCCATCCCCGCCCCCTGTTCGTGGATGTAGGGCACCACGCCGTCGACGTGCGGGAAGCCACGCAATGCCTCGGCATCGAACGAACTGGCGATCTTGCGTGCAACGGTGGCGCCGCCATGGCCCACCACGAAGATGCCGATATAGTTGCGCGTGGCGACCCGCCCATCGGCGCGCACGATACCCTGGAACGTCGCACGCTCCGCCTGCGGCACGAAGTCCGTGGCGCGATAGTCCATCCCGTGGCGGTAGTCCTTCTCCAGGTCGCCAAACGCAATGTTGTGGCTGTGCATCCAGGTGCCCGGCGGCAGATCTTCCGTCGCAAAACCGATCACCGTGTTGTATTTCATGACCGGCTCGCCCCGGGCAATGAAGCGCGCGGCGATCTTGTGGCCGGACGGCACGTCATGCAGCGTAACCAGGCTCTCGGATGGAACGGGCGTTCCGGCGGGAACCTCCATGCGGGCCACCACGACATTGTCGAGAGGGTCGAGCCGGATGAAGGGATTGCGGGTGGTGTTCATGATGTTGGCGAAGATCGGTGGCGTGGCGGCGGACGTGGTGGTGGCGATCATGCGAGCACACCGATAGGCCAGGGGACGAATTCGTTCTCCCCCACTCCAAGGTTTTCGCTGCGCGTCTGTTTTCCCGATGCGTGCGCAAGGATCTCGGCGAAGATGCGCTGCCCCATGGCCTCCACGGAAATCGCCCCGTCGGCAACGGGCCCGCAGTCGATATCGAGATCGTCTTCGAACTTCGCATACAGCGCACTGCTGTCCGCCAGCTTCAGCGTGGGGGTTGGCAAGGCGCCAAACGCCGTACCCGTGGCGGTGGTCACGCAGATCAGGTTGGCGCCTGCGGCGACCTGGCCCGTCGCGGATACCGCAACATAGGCTGGCGCATCCATGAAGACGAGTCCGTGCGACGTCACCGGCTGCGCGTACGCGGTGACCGCTTCCAGCGCGGTGTGGCCGGCGCGTTGCAGCCCAGCAGCGGCGATCCCGGCCGAGCGTGTGCTGGCCGGCTTCAGTCGTGTGTCGCGGCCCGCGTGATAGCTGCGCCACCAGTCGACACGCGCCTGCAACGCCGCGGCAACTTCCGCCGACGCGGCGCGTGCGGCCAGGTCCGCGCCACTTTGCACGACATCGGCGGTGCCAGAGAGCAGCGCCGTGCCACCGGCGGCCACCAGCAGATCCACAGCGGCACCCAGCGCGCGATCGGCATGCGTGGCGGCGGTGCCTTCGCGGCCAGCCGTTTGCAGGCCAACCGTCAGGTACGCCGCCGAGACCGGTTCGCGGCGGCAGTCGTCTGCGATGGGCAGCATCTGCTCGATCTCGGCGATCCCCGCCTCGATCGTGTTCGCCGTACCGCCCAGCTCCTGCATCACCAAAGTCTTGAGCAACGGGCCGGTTACCAGTTTCTCCTGCTCCATGAAGCCATAGATGTTGTTGCGCTCGCAGCCCAGGGCGATCACGAGACCGCCGGCGATGTTGGGATTGCGCAGCGTGCCGGCGATGGTCCGGCGCAGCAGGTCCATCGGTTCACCGGTCATCTCCATGCCGCAACCAATTTCATGGACGAACGGCACGACGCCATCGACATTGGGAAAGTCGGCAAGGCGCGCTTCGGTGAACCAGTCGGCGATCTTGCGGGCCACGGTCGCGCCGCAGTTGCCAACCACGAACACGCCCAGGTAGTTGCGGGTGGCCACGCGGCCGTCGGCCCGCACGATGCCGTCGAACGTGGGCTTCACCGTATCTGCCGGGAGGATGAAATCTGACTGCATGGGTGTCTCGCGATGTCCGTCTTGTCGTGTTCCCGTGGGTAGACACGGCGGCAGACGATTCTCTGTGGATCTGTCGTGCTTCCATTCTTCGAGAAGCTCACGGACAATACAAGCCGTCCGCACGCCCGGCGCGCAGCGCGTCCCAGCCATTGGGACGGAATGCCCGGTCGGCACGGCAGACCCGACGGGAACGACACTTTCCGCATCGCACCACAGACTCCATGCCTACCGATTCGCCCTCGCACACCAGCGGCAGCAAGATGATCGACGTGGCCCGGATGGCCGGCGTGTCGCGTGTCACGGTATCCCGCGCCATCAGCCACCCCGAGCTCGTATCGCCCGAAACGCTCGCGCAAGTGCAGGCGGCCATCGCCCAACTCGGCTACGTGCCGAACCTCAATGCAGGAAGCCTGGCCACGCGCCGCTCGCGCATCATCGGCGCCATTGTTCCCACGCTGTCGAACGCATGGTTCGCGGAGACCATGGATGGGCTGGGTGAGGTGCTCGAGGCACGCGGCTACCAGTTGCTGCTGGGGCAGTCGCGCTACCGCGACGCCGGCGAGGAGGCGCTGATCGATACCTTCATCGGCCGTCAGGTCGATGCACTGGTCCTGACAGGTGTCGACCATGGCGACGCGGTGCGGAGAAAGCTGCGGGCCTTCGGCAAGCCGGTGGTCGAGACCTGGGACCTGACCGATGACCCCATCGACATGGTCGCCGGGTTCTCGAACGAAGGCGCGGGGGCGGCTGTGGCGCGGTATCTGGCGGAACGCGGCTATCGGCATCTCGGCTTTCTCGGCGCACACGAGCATCGCGCCAACAAGCGGCTGGCAGGCTTTCGCAGTGAAGCGGCCAGACTGGGCCTGCCCGACATCGACACCGAGGTGGTGGCGCCCCCGTCGACCATCGACGATGGCGCACGGATGCTACGGGTGCTGGTGACACGTTCCCCCGAACTGCGGGCTGTGTATTGCAGCAATGACACCCTCGGCGTTGGCGCCCTGCTGGCATGCCGCCAGGAAGGCTGGGCCGTTCCAGGCCGGATGGCCGTGGTGGGCTTCTCCGACCTGGCCATCGCTTCGGCAAGCCAGCCTGCGCTATCGAGCGTGCGGGTGCAGGCGCGTGAAATGGGCCGGCAGGCAGCGCGCATGCTGCTCGCCCGCCTTTCCGACGTTGCCGGCACGCCGATGCCCGCAGTGGCCGATCTCGGCTTCAGCGTGATCGGCCGCGAAAGCAGCTAACGCCTGGCGCCTGGCGACTCGCGCCAGCCTCAGGCCCCGCTCGGCGTCGACCAGACACCGGCGGCCTGCAAGAGGCCACGCGTATAGCCGAGCGCGAACGACATGAAGCGCTCGCGGTTCTCGTCGAGGTCTGAAACCGGCACGTGATCGGGACACAGCGGGCCCTGATAGCCGCCGCGCTGATAAGCCTTGATGGCCTGGAACATATCCACGTCGCCTTCGTCGGGAAACACTTCCTGGAAGTCCAGGTATCCGCCACGAATATTGCGAAAGTGGACCATGAAGATGCGGCCCGTCGACGCAAACTCCTCGATCACCGGAATCATCGCCTTGCCGGGCTCCGTGAACATCTCGGCCACGGTGCCCTGGCAGAAATTCAGGCCGTGGTTCTTGCTCGGGCTCAGCGCCAGAAACTTGCGGATGCCGTCGGCCGATCCCACCACGTGCTCGATACCGTTCAGCCCGCCCACCGGATAGGCGGGATCATGCGGATGGCAGGCCAGTCGCACGCCAGCGCGATCCGCTGCCGGCACCAGACCCTCCACCAGGAACTCGATGGCGTCCCAGCCAGCCTTTTCCGTCACCGACGGCACGTCGCGCGCCATCTTCTGGCCGCACAACATTGCACTCCGCGCATCCCCCTCTTCCTGGTTGGTGGGATAGCCCACGCCCCAGTACGAGTGCTTGCGATCCTCCTCGGGCGAATATTCGGCATATACAAAGCCCGAGTTCCGTGCGCCCCCGCGGCCCGGCTTCAGGCCCGTGCGCGTGATGCCCACCATCTGCACGTTGTACTTGAGGCACGTGATGCCCGCGTCGGCGGCCTTCCGGATGTTCTGCGCCAGTACATCACGCTGCTTGCGGGCGCTGTCGAGATCCACCAGCGCGTCGAGCAGGATCGATCCCACGTCCAGCGCGAACACATCGAGCCTGAGACCGAAGCTCTCCACCCACTTGCGATAGTCAGCCAACTTCGACGCGTCCCACGCGCTGACCCCGCCGGACGCCGAGACAAGGTCGGTGCCGCGATTGTCGAGCACCACGCTTTCCACGCCGAGCTGCGTGGAAAGCGTGAGGCGTCGCGCATCGGGGTTGAGCAATTGTTCGCTGATATACATGAGATGTCTCCGTTACTTCCGTTAGCGGGTTGGTGGGGAACGCGCCCCCAAAGCCAGCCACAAATCTTCAAATGAACACGTGTTCATTGTTGCCGCTACGGGCCGGAGCGACAAGAAGCGCCGGCAGCACCCTCTGCAGCGACGGCGCCGTTTGTCCCACTGTGTGGGACGCTTTCCAATGCTCGGCGAATCCGGCCTTTCCCGATGTGCACGTGTTCACTACGATGCGGCCAGGTAGCCCGAAACAACATCTCGCGGGCACGACAAGATCTATCCGGAGACGCTGTATGTCCGCTTCACATCACCCGGCTGCCCCTAAAGCCGGCTTCCATCGCTACATCACCCTCGCGCTGATCACCATCGTGCTGGCGCTGAGCACCGGCGACCGCGCCACGCTGTCGGTGGCCGGTCCGCATATGTCGAAGGATCTTGGTCTGGACGCCGTGCAGATGGGCTGGTTGTTTTCTTCGTTTGCCTGGGCCTATGTGCTGAGCCAGGTGCCGGCCGGCTGGCTGGTCGATCGCATCGGCGCGAAGGCAGCGATCACGGCCGGCCTCGTGCTCTGGTCGGCCACCACCTTGCTGATGGGTGCCGTCCACTGGTTCAGCTTCGCGTTTGCCGCGCTGCTGGTGCTGCGCTTCCTGCTCGGTGCGATGGAGTCTCCGGTGGGCCCGGCCTCTGGCCGCGTCATCGCCGCGTGGTTCCCGGCATCCGAGCGAGGCGTGGCAGGCGCCATCTTCAACAGCGCCCAATACTTGTCACTGGTCATCTTCACACCGCTGATGGGCTGGCTTGACCACCAGTTCGGCTGGAACCACATCTTCACGGTGATGGGTGGCCTGGGCATCCTGCTGGCGCTGGTCTGGATGCGCAAATACTTTTCCCCAGCCGAGCATCCACGCGTGTCGCCAGCGGAAATTGCACATATCGAGGCGGGTGGCGCACTGGTCCACCTCGGCGGCAAGCGCAGCAGCGATGCAGCCGCGCCGCGACTGGGCGATCTCGGGCAACTCTTTCGCAGCCGGATGCTGGTGGGCATCTTCATTGCGCAGTACTGCATCACGTCGATCACGTGGTTCTTCGTGTCGTGGTTTCCGAGCTATCTGGTCAACGGCCGCGGCTTCTCGATCCTGCAAGCGGGCTTCGTTGCCGCCGTGCCGGCCATTTGCGGCTTCATCGGCGGCGTCTCCACGGGTTTTGTGTCCGATGCACTGCTGCGTCGCACAGGTTCGCTCACGCTCGCACGCAAGCTGCCGATTACCGTGGGCCTGCTGCTAAGCGCCAGCATGATCGCCTGCAACTACGTCGATACCGACTGGCTGGTGATCGCGCTGATGAGTCTCGCGTTCTTCGGCAAGGGCTTCGGCTCGCTCGGCTGGACTGTCGTGGCCGACACGGCACCGGCGCGCATCGTCGGCAGCACGGGCGGCGTGTTCAACGCCGTGGGCAACGTGGCGGGCATCGTCACGCCGATCGTCATCGGCTACATCATTGCCGAGACGCACTCATTCAATGGCGCGCTGGTCTATGTCGGCGCGCACGGCCTCATCGCAATCCTCTGCTACTGGCTCGTGGTAGGCCGCATCGAGCGCATGGAGTTGTCCGGGGAAGCCGCCCCGCGCAGGCCGGACTCATCCCCTCGGCGAGGCCATGGCTTCGGCGCTACGGCCACCGACGCCAAATCCTCCGCATGACATGCAACCGAGAACATCATGGCTGAACTGAAGACGCTGCGCAGCGAGCGCTGGCTTGGGCGAGACGACTTTCGTACCTTCAATCATCGCTCCCGCGTGATGCAGATGGGCTACGACAAGAAGGATTGGGAAGGCAAGCCGGTCATTGCGATCCTGAACAACTGGTCGGACTACAACCCCTGCCACATGCATTTCAAGCATCGCGTGGAGGAGGTCAAGCGCGGCGTCCTGCAGGCGGGTGGATTTCCCCTCGAAATTCAGACGGTCTCCCTGGGCGAGAACCTGATCAAGCCATCCGCCCTGCTCTATCGCAACATGCTGGCGATGGAAGTCGAGGAAATGATTCGCGCCTATCCGGCCGACGGCGTGGTGCTGATGGGTGGTTGCGACAAGACCACACCCGCGATGCTGTTGGGCGCCACCAGCGCCAACCTGCCAAGCATCTTCCTGCCGGCCGGGCCGATGCTGCGCGGCAACTGGGGTGGAAAGACGCTCGGCTCCGGCTCCGATGCGTTCAAGTACTGGGACGACAAGCGCGCCGGCATCATCAGCAACGATGAATGGGACGCCATTGTCGGTGGCATCGCCCGCAGCCACGGCACCTGCATGACGATGGGCACGGCCAGCACCATGACCGCGATTGCCGAGGCACTTGGCATGACGCTGCCCGGTGCCTCGTCGATCCCCGCCGTTGACGCCAGTCACCAGCGCATGGCCACCAACGTGGGCCGGCGCATCGTCGAGATGGTGGCCGAGGACCTCCGCCCCTCGCGTATTCAGACGCGCGACGCCTTCCTGAACGCGATTACCGTGGCCATGGCGATGGGATGCTCCACCAACGCCATCATCCATGTCATCGCCCAGGCGCGTCGCGCCGGCCACGACATCGGCCTGAACGATTTCGACCGTATCAGCCGCGAGATCCCGGTCATCGCCAATGTCAGGCCCAGTGGCACCAGCCAGTATCTGATGGAGGATTTCTACTATGCGGGCGGGCTGCCGGCGCTGATGAAGAGGCTGGGCGCGTACCTGCGCACGGATGTATTGACCGTGACTGGCAAGTCGATCGGTGAAAACATCGCCGATGCGCGCGTCTTCAACGATGATGTGATTCGCCCGCTTTCCAACCCGGTCTATGCGGAAGGGTCATTGGCTGTACTGCGTGGCAACCTGGCACCCGATGGCTGCGTGATCAAGCCGAGCGCGATGAGCGAGAAGTTCCTCGTCCATCAGGGGCCGGCCATTGTCTTTGACGACTATCCCAGCCTGAAAGCCATGCTCGAAGACGAGCACGCAGACATCACCGCAGATCATGTGATCGTCTTGCGCAATGCGGGCCCCAAGGGCGGCCCCGGCATGCCCGAGTGGGGCATGATTCCGATCTCCCAAAGGCTCCTGAAGCAGGGAGTGCGCGACATGCTTCGCATTTCCGATGCGCGCATGAGCGGCACGAGTTACGGCGCCTGCGTCCTGCATGTGTCGCCCGAAGCGTTTGTCGGCGGGAACCTGGCGCTCGTCAAGACCGGCGACCTCATCGCGGTCGATGTGCCAAACCGGCGCATCGAGGTCAGGGTCTCGGACGAGGAACTGGCACGGCGCCGCGCGACGTGGGAGCCGCCAAAACCTCGCTTCGGACGCGGCTACGGATGGATGTTCAGCGAGCACATTCTCCAGGCTGACGAAGGGTGTGACATGGACTTCTTGCAGACGTCGTTTGGCGAAACCGCGGGCGAACCTGACATTTTCTAGATTCGCGCCCTTGAACGCTTCCAGCGCGAACTCGGTGACAGAGTCCGGTAGCCAGGACTATGAGCATAGGCAGCGCACGGGCGGGCGGGAACAAAGAAATCTGCATGCCGATATACCGGCGCAGCCGATAACTAATACCAAAATCATTCCTTCAGTACAGATGGTCATGGCGCTTATCGTGAGACCCGCCCTCTCAATCGATAAACGCCCCGATGACCCTGCGCCTCAATCCTGCACGCCGCGCCGCCATGCGCCAGATTGGCCGATATGGCCTCGGTGCCGCCGCGCTGTTCTCGACGTTCCACGCGTCGGCCGCCACACGTCCCGATGTGATCCGCATTGGCGTGGCGCAACCCGCCACGGGCACACCGCCGACGTTCGCGGGCAGCTCGCTGTCAATCGCCCACGCCAAGGGCTGGTTCGAGGAGGCGTTCAAGCCGGCCGGGACCAAGGTCGAGTGGTTCTTCTTCAAGGGCGCCGGCCCCGCAGTCAATGAAGCGCTGACCAATCGCCAGCTCGACTTCGCGCTACAGGGCGACCTGCCGTCGATCGTGGCGCGTGCCGCCGGCCTCAAGACGCGGCTCGTGCTGGCCACGGGCGTGCGTTCGAATATCTATATCGGCGTGCCGCCGGATTCCCCGCTGAAGTCCGTTGCCGATCTGCGCGGCAAGCGCGTGTCGCTGTTCAAAGGCACCAATATGCACCTGCCGGCGCTGCGTCTGCTGGAGGCCAACGGGCTCAGCGACAAGGACCTGCGCCTGCTGAACCTGGACACCGCCGGCTATCTGGCCGCGCTGAGCACGCGCGATATCGATGCGGCGATCGGCGCGATGGACATCCTGCGGCTCCGCGACAAGGGCGCCGTACGCATCCTCTATACCAGCAAGAACCAGTCGCCGATCTACACGCGGCAGAGCCACGTGCTGGTGACCGAAGAGTTCAGCACCCGCTACCCCGAAGCGACGCAGCAGTTCGTCAAGACCGCCGTCGAAGCCGCGCGCTGGGCGTCCGACGAATCCCATCGCGAGGAGGTGCTGCGCACCTGGGCGCGCGCGGGTACGCCCTACGAGCACTGGAAAGAGGACTTCGACGGAGAGCCACTGCGCGTCCGAATCAATCCGAACTTCGACCCGTTCCTGGTCTCGCGCTACAAGGACGCCAGCGAGCAGGCGTTCCGCTTTCGCCTGAGCCGAGCACGCTTCGATGTCGATCAATGGATCGACCAGCGCTACCTGCGGGCCGCGCTGGACGACCTGCGTCTGCAGAGCTACTGGCCGATCTATCAACCAAACGGCAAGATCCTCGGAGCATGACCATGGCGGCCAACCCCATCGCGCTCGAAGCCCCCTACGAGTTACCGGCGCCCGCACAGGCGCCGGCCCGTCATCGCCGCTGGCTCGCGGACGCCGTGCTGGCGTGGCCCGTGCCGCTGGCCCTGCTGGCGATCTGGTATATCGCCGCGCGCTACGAGTGGGTGCCGCCACAGGTACTGCCCACGCCCGAGGCGGTGGCGCAGACCTTCGGCGAGCTGTATCGGAGCGGCGAGCTCTGGGCCAACCTGCAGGTCAGCGCGTTGCGCGTGGCCGGTGGCTTTGCAGTGGGGCTTGCGGGAGGGCTGACGCTGGGCGCGGCAATGGGCCTGTCGTCGCGCTTTCGCGACTACGTCTATCCGACGTTCAAGGCATTCAGCCAGGTGCCGGTGCTGGGCTGGTTGCCACTGCTGATGCTGCTCGTGGGCATCGACGAGGCGCTCAAGATCATTCTGATCGCCAAGGCGGCACTTGTGCCGATCGCCATCAATACCTACAAGGGCATCCACAACGTCCCGGTGCGTTACCTGGAAGTCGCGCGCGTGCTCAGGCTGACGCGCTGGCAAACGCTGTCGCGCGTGGTGTTCCCCGCCGCGGCGGCGCCGGTCTGGAATGGTGTGCGCTATGGCCTGACGCACGCATGGCTGGCCCTCGTGGTCGTGGAGCTGCTCGCGTCGTCGGAGGGACTTGGCTACATGATTGTCTACGGCCGCCAGCTGTTTCAGCTCGATATGGTGATCTCCGCCGTGATCGTGGTTGGCATCGTGGGATTCGCGCTCGACAAGAGCCTGGCACTCGCCGAGCGCGCCGTGCTGCGTTGGCGAAAGCCTGGTTTCTGAGGAGCCCCGGTCATGCAGGAAGTTCGGAAGGTTCGCAAAGTTCGTATTCCTCATATTCCTCGCGCGCTGCGCGGATGGGTCCCGCCGCTGGTCCTGCTTGCGCTGTGGTGGGCCGCGGTCGCGTTCGGCTGGTCGACCTCGCCACTGCTGGTACCGGTCTCGAAGGTGTGGGCTACCGCGGTCGACCAGGTCGGCAGCGGCAAGCTGTTCGGAGCGCTGCAAGCAAGCCTGTGGCGCGATCTGGTCGGCTTTGCCATCGGCGCCACGGCCGGCCTGGCGTTCGGTGCCGCGCTGGGCCTCTCGCGCCTGTTCGAAAAACTCGTTGGCCCGACCTTCCATACCGTGAAGCAGATCTCGCTGTTTGCATGGATTCCGCTGATCTCGGTCTGGTTCGGACTTGGCGATGCGGCCAAGGTGGTGTTCCTGTCGCTCGCCGCATTCTTCCCGGTGGTGCTCAATACCTTCGAGGGCATACGCGCGGTACCGGCGGACCTGCTCGAAGTGGCGCGCGTATTGCGCTTTACGCGCTGGCAGACATTCTGGCGCGTGGTGTTGCCGTCCGCGTCGCCCTCGATCTTTGCCGGCATTCACCTCGGACTGATCTATGCGTGGCTGGCCACGCTCGGCGCGGAATACCTGCTCGTCGCCGGCAAGGGCATCGGCAACACGATGATCGACGGCCGCGAGAACTTCTGGATGGACCTCGTGATCTTTGGCGTGATCGTAGTGGGCCTGGTCGGCTTCACGCTGAACTGGATCGCGGCACGCATCGAAGCCCACCTGTTGCGCTGGCGCGGCCACTCCGTCGCGGCTGCCTGAATCTTTCAACCGGAGTTGTCATGCCCCACGCCGGCACCCTCAATATCACGCATCTGCACAAGCAATACGAAGTCAAGGGCAAGGCACTGCCCGTTCTCGACGATATCTCGTTGTCAATCGCCCCCGGCGAATTCGTGAGCATCGTCGGCGCGAGCGGCTGCGGCAAGTCCACGTTGCTGCGGCTTGTGGCGGGCCTCGAGGACGACTATCGCGGCGAGATCCGCGTGGATGGCCGTCGCGTGGTGGGCACCAGCCTGCAGCGCGGCATCGTGTTCCAGGAGCATCGGCTGTTTCCGTGGCTCACGGTATCGCAAAACATCGCGCTCGCGCTGATCAACAGCAAGATCAGCGAAGGCGAGAAGTTCCGCATCGTACATGCGCATATCGAGCTCGTCGGTCTCAACGGCTTCGAGAATGCCTATCCATACCAGTTGTCGGGCGGCATGTCGCAGCGCGTGGCCATTGCACGCGCGTTGGTCACGCGGCCGGACATCCTGCTGCTCGACGAGCCATTTGGCGCGCTCGACGCCTTGACGCGCGCGCATCTGCAGCAGGAACTGCGACGAATCTGGCAGACGGAGGGCATCACGATGATCCTGGTCACCCACGATGTGGAAGAGGCCGTGTTTCTTGGCGACCGGGTCGTGGTCATGGAACCGCGGCCCGGCCGCATCCGCCGCATCCTTCAAGTGGAACTGCCGCATCCGCGCGATCGCGCATCCGCCGCCTTTGCACGTGTACGGGACGGTGTCATGCGCGAGTTCGGCGCGCAGCAGACTGCTACGACACCTGAACAACACGAAGCGCTGTCTTACTAAATGTCCTCACAGGAGATCCAGATGACGCAAGCCCTTTCCCAGGTCGATCTCGATATTCATCCGGTAGCGGGCCGCATCGGCGCCGAAGTCCGCGATGTGCGGCTCGATGGCGATCTGCCGCCGAACACCTTTGACGCGATCCGCGCCGCGCTGCTGCGGCACAAGGTCCTGTTCTTCCGCCGTCAGGACCACCTTGACGATGCCACGCAGGAAGCGTTCGGCAAGCTGTTCGGCACGCCCGTGGCACACCCGACGGTCCCCGTACGCGACGGCACGCGCTATCTGCTGGAGCTCGATTCCGAGCATGGCGGCCGTGCCAATTCCTGGCATACCGACGTGACATTCGACCTCGCCTATCCGCAGGTCTCGGTGCTGCGCGCGGTCAAGGTGCCCGCAGCGGGTGGCGACACCGTATGGGCCAACACCGCTACGGCGTACCAGGATCTGCCGGCGCCGCTGCGCGACCTTGCCGACAACCTCTGGGCGCTCCATACCAACGACTACGACTACGCGGCATCGCGGCCGCAACCTGACAGCGAAGGTGCGCGCCGCTATCGCGAAGTCTTTACCTCCACGGTCTACGAGACCGAGCACCCCGTGGTGCGCGTGCACCCCGAAACCGGCGAACGCACGCTTGTGCTGGGTCACTTCGTCAAGAAACTGCTGGGTTACTCGTCGACGGACTCCGCGCATCTGGTATCGCTGCTGCAGGGCCACGTGCATCGGCTCGAAAACACCGTGCGCTGGCGCTGGCAGGCCGGCGACGTCGCGATCTGGGATAACCGTGCCACGCAGCACTATGCGATCAATGACTATGGCGATGCCCACCGCGTGGTGCGCCGCGTAACGATCGCCGGCGACGTACCGGTCGGTGTCGACGGCCAGCCGAGCCGCGCGATCAAGCCACTTCCTGTGCAATCCCACGCAACCGAACAACGCAAGGCCGCCTGATCATGACCTCTGCTTCACGACAGCTCCACCTCGGTGCGTTTGTGATGGCCACTGGCCACCATGTCGCCGGATGGCGCCATCCCGACGCGCATGCCGACGCGGGCCGCAGCCTGGCCCACTACGCGGCGCTGGCCAGGCGTGCCGAAGCGGCCGGCTTTGATGCATTGTTCCTCGCCGATGGCGTCGCCATTCGCGGCATGGACGACTCGACATTGCCGCACACCGCCCGCGCGGCGACGTTCGAACCGCTGACGTTGCTGTCGGCGCTGGCCGCGGTCACGCAGCGCATCGGCCTCGTGGCGACGGTGTCCACCACCTACAACGAGCCGTACCACGTAGCGCGCAAGTTCGCATCACTGGATCATCTGAGTGGCGGCCGCGCGGGCTGGAACGTGGTGACGTCGTGGTCCGACGCCGAAGCCCGCAACTTCAATCTCGACAAGCACCCCGAACATGCGGACCGCTATGCGCGTGCCGAGGAGTTTGTCGATGTCGTAACCGGACTCTGGGATAGCTGGGAGGACGATGCCTTTGTCTATGACAAGGCCAGCGGTGTGCACTTCGACGCCACCAAGCTGCATCGGCTTGACCATCGGGGCAAGCATTTCCAGGTGCGCGGACCGCTCAACGTCTCCCGACCGCCGCAGGGTCACCCTGTCATCGTACAGGCGGGCTCCTCGGAAGCCGGACAGGAACTGGCCGCGCGCACCGCCGAGGTCATCTTTACCGCGCAGCAGTCGCTGGAGGGCGCACAGGCTTTCTACAAGGGGCTCAAAGGGCGGCTCGCACGCTACGGCCGTTCACCGGACCAGCTCAAGATCCTGCCCGGCGTCTTTCCGGTCGTGGGCCGTAGCGCCGCGGAGGCGCACGAGAAGTTCGAGGCGTTGCAGGATCTGATCCTGCCATCAGTGGGATTGGCACTGTTGTCGCAACATCTGGGCGGAATCGACCTCAGCGGCTATCCACTCGATGACCCGCTGCCGGACAACCTTCAGGAACCCAATGGCGCGAAGAGCCGCTTCCAGCTGGTGACCGGCCTCGCGCGCGATGAAGGCCTGACCATTCGCCAGTTGTGCCGGCGCGTGGCGACGGCGCGCGGCCACTGGTCCATTCATGGCACACCGGTACAGATTGTCGATCAGTTGCAGGCATGGTTCGAGGGCGAGGCGGCCGATGGCTTCAATATCATGCCGCCATGGTTGCCCGGCGGGCTCGATGAATTCATCGATCTGGTGCTGCCCGAACTGCGCCGGCGCGGCCTGTTCCGCGATCAGTACACGGGCACCACGCTGCGTGAGCACCTGGGACTCGCGCGGCCCGGCCATTTGCGCCGCGACCACGCGAAGACCGCCTGATCCATCACCCACGCGCGATGCCATTGCGATCGAGCGCGTGTGGGTGCCTGCCGGCTACACGCTACCTGGTGATTCGGGGGCGCCGGCAGGCCGCGCCTCGTGGCGCGAGGTGGCCTGCGTGATATGCGCGCCCGGCGGCACGCTCTCGGTCAGCCAGACATTGCCGCCGATCACCGCGCCGCGCCCAAGCGTCACCCGCCCGAGGATGGTGGCCCCCGCGTAGATCACCACGTCGTCCTCCACGATCGGATGCCGGGGGTGGCCCTTCTCCAGATGACCGTCCGCATCGCGCGGAAAACGCTTGGCACCGAGCGTGACGGCCTGATAGAGCCGCACGCGCTCGCCAATGATCGCGGTCTCTCCGATTACCACACCGGTGCCATGGTCCATGAAGAACCTTCCACCGATCTGCGCACCCGGGTGAATATCGATGCCGGTCGCCGCATGCGCATGCTCGGAGATGATCCGCGCGAGCAGCGGCAGGCCGAGCTTGTAGAGTTCATGTGCAAGCCGATGATGAATCAGCGCGAGCACGCCGGGATAGCACAGCAGCACCTCGTCGACGCTGCCGGCGGCCGGGTCGCCATGAAATGCAGCCAGCACATCGCTGTCGAGCAGTTGGCGGATGGCCGGCAGTCGCCCGGCGAATGCACGCACGGCCTCGTCCGCGCGCGCGTCGATCTCCGTAGCATCCACGCGCCCGTGTCGCGCCTTGAATTGCAGCTCGAGCCGCGCCTGCGCCCACAGCGCGTGCAGTGCCGCATTCAGCGCATGGCCAACATAGAAGTCCTCGGTTTCCTGACGCAGATCCGGCGGGCCCAGCCGCATCGGAAACAGCACGCCTTTCAGCGTATCGACGATTTCCCCTAGCGCTTCGCGCGCCGGCAGATCACGGCCGCCCGGGTCCAGCGAGCGCTTCTGCGCCTCGCGCCACTGATGGCGCACGGCGCGCAGCGCATCGACAATCTCTGCTACGTCAAACACAGCCACGGTTGTTCTCCTGCTTCCCTTTCTGTATGGCAGGCGTATGCCTGCTGCCGTCAGGCGGCCACTATGAAGGAACGGCGTCCGGAACCCAAGCAGGAAAACCGGCTATCCAAATGCGCCGGCGGAACATCGGGTTCAGAGCCGCGCCACTGGCACGCCCACTTGCGGCATTACAATACGCGCTATCCAAACCAAGGTCTTGCCACCTTTGCGTCCAATGTTCCACCTCGCAAGAGGAAAAGGCTTCCGCACCAGGATCAATCCGCCGGCCCTGATCGTCGCCACCAGTATCGTGCTGGCGGTTGCCATCGCGGGGCTGGGCGCTGTCGCCCTCATGCAGATGCGGCGGGACGCCATCGAGCATGCCAGCCAGGCCTCGTCCAACCTTGCGCTGACACTGGAGCGCAGCATCACGCGCAATCTGCAGATCTACGAGTTGTCCATTCACGGTGTCACGGATGCCGTGCAGGACCCGCAGATCATGGCGTTAACGCCGTCCGTCCGCCAACGGCTACTGTTCGACTGGTCGATGAATGCCGAGGACATGGGGTCGCTGCTGGTCACGGACGCCCACGGCGACCTTGTGCTGGACTCGCGCATCTGGCCTCCCCGGCCGGTGAACGTGGCCGACCGCGACTACTTCCAGGCACACCTCAAGTCGCCGACCGCGGGCGTGTTCGTCAGCCAGCCGTTCCAGCCGCGCATGACGGCAGATAACAAGTCGATCGGCATCAGCCGCCGCTTGTCGGCGCCCGATGGCAGCTTTGCCGGCATCGTGGTGGGGACATTGCGCCTGAACTATTTCCGCAAGCTCTTTGACGGCATGATCCTGGGGCCGAGAGGCTCGCTGACGCTCGTGCATACCGACGGCACCATCGTCATGCGCCGGCCATATGAAGATGCATCGATCGGGCGCAATATCTCTAGCAGTCCCTCGTTTGCGCCGCTGCTGAAGGGAGAAAATGGCACCTTTCTTGGCACGGCGGCACTCGATGGCATGGAGCGTCTCTACAGCTTCCGCCGGGTGCCCGGCTTCCCGCTGATTGTCGTGGTGGGCTTGTCCGTCGACGACGTGCTGGCGCCCTGGCGCGCCCGCGCCTGGCTATCCGCCGCGCTGATCGCTGCCATGGACGTGCTGGTCATCGCGCTGTCGGTGCTGCTGTCGCTCCAATGGCGCCGCCGCATGGACATCGAACGGCACCTGCGCCTGATGGTGGATACCGATGGCCTGACCGGCCTGGGCAGCCGGCGCGCGCTGGACGACGCCGCCGATCTGGAATGGCGCCGCGCCCGGCGCCATAATCAGTCGCTCTCCTTGCTGATGGTGGACGTGGACCATTTCAAGCAGTTCAACGACCGCTATGGGCACCTGGCCGGCGACGACGCGCTGGCATCGGTGGCGCGTTGCATCCAGCAGACCATCCGCCGGCCGGGAGACTTTGCCGGCCGTTATGGCGGCGAGGAGTTCGCGATTCTGTTGCCGAGTACCGAAGCGGCTGGTGCCGTAGCCGTTGCGGAGACCATTCGCGCTGCCGTGCAGGCAATGCAAATCCCGAACGCCGGCAGCACGTTCGGCGAACTGACCATCAGCATTGGCGCGGTAACCGATACGACCGACGCAAGCGGCGGCCGCACCTTCGCCGACCTGCGCGCATTCCTGCGCGCCGCCGACGAGGCACTCTACCAGTCAAAGCGAACCGGCCGGAACCGCGTGGCCAGTGCCGACGCCACTGTCACGGCCATCATGGCCATTTAAGGCCGCACCGGGTTCCTGGCGCCCAGGAGAGCCTGGTCTCGTTGGTGCCCGCTGTCTTGCTACATCCCGGGTGAATACGGATACTGGCTATGCCGGTATGATTGTCGATTGAGTACCTTGCTCCCCGAAGTCGGAGACTTCCAGCCTTGCCGGCAGAAGGACGAGTATGGGCATGCAGGTGCTCCGTATTGGCCAGCTCGAGCGTGGAAATATGAGGAGTGAATATGTTGAGATCCGCAGCAATAATCGTGCTTTGGACGGCGGGATTGACTCCGGTAATTGCCGCTCCACAAGCAAGCAGTCGACCACAGATTCTGAGTACCCAACGCGGGATCACCGACGGCCGGAGCGACGGGACTGAGTTGCATACAGGGCCTCTTTCGCACCAGGGTGTCTTCGCAACACAGCCAATTGCGGCACCCTATGAGCAGCCGGCTAATGGATCTACGCCATACCCGTATATCGTCGCGCCGTACATCCAGGTGCCTGGTTTTGTACCGCAACCATATCCTCCGCGCCCCACCCCGCGCTTGCGATAGTTCGCAGCGATCAATTTCGATTCAGCATTCCCGGTGTTTGAGAAAATCAGAGCCCGGCAGAGAAACCTGACCCTTCTGTAAGCTGCCTAGGATGCTGGTGGCAGCCGCGAGTACCGTCTGCGCGAGCTTTTTGCATCTGGTGGGGGCAAGGTGGCGCCAGAAATCAACTTTAGGGCCTACGGTTTCAACTATCGCTATGTCAGACGATCCAATTTTTCCGCGACGTCGCAGTATCCGACGATTCTGGAACCCGGTAGAGAGTAGGTACTACGCATACGAGCGCCCGCCGATTATTGAAGCCCTGTGCGACCGTTGTGGGCAACCGCTCCCGTTTCGTCCCGCCCCGACCCCAACCCACCGCCACAATCCCGATAGTGGGGATTTAGTCCTTCGGGGGGATATCTGCGGCCTCATAGCGGGCCATGGCGCTTGTGGAACTTGCGGAAGAGTTTCAACTTCCGTCCAGTGGCCTGAAGCGGCGCGCATCAAGATCAGCGTGCCGGAAGGCATCCTATGGTCGTGGAACACTGAGCAACTATTTGCCATTCGCGCACTTGTCGCTGGAGACAAGGTTTTGCTGCGAAAGCTGCTGTTGTCCGACTGGCGGCTTGCAAGAATCGTGGGGCGTATCCCGAAGTTCGCCACCCTCAAGCGAAATCGAATCAGAATTCTCCGCTCGATCGATGGACTGCTGCAAGGGAGAAACCGTTGAAGTGACACACGCTCTCGCCGCTGGCCGCTAAGGGTTGTGGATTCAATCGGTCGATGCAACATACTAGACGCTGCATGAGCAGTGGAGGTGTTGCAAATGAAGCAGAGACGCCGGACGACTAGCTTCGGCCGCCATCCGCCATTGACTCACACCGGCATTAATCGCCACCTAGGGTCGGACGCCGCCTTTCAGGCTAACTAGCGCCCACGGTACGCGGGCTCGACACCAACGCATCCTTGCGAGGCGCTATGGCTCGACGATCCTTGGCGACCCTATGGTGCCCGCCGTTCACCCATATGCACGTGTGGAGTTTCAATGCATGTCGGCTATCGCGGACTTGATCTCGCCTCTTAGCCAGGTGGCGGCAGCATCGGCTTGGGTTCGTCGGTTGTAAATCAATTCGATATCAAAAGCCATGCCGGTGAGTTCGGCCGGCACCTCATGGATCTGCAAGTTGGCGAATGCCACGCGATGCGCGACCCGCCTGGCAATCGTTGCCACCAGATCGCTGTGAGCGACAGCAAGCGGTAACGCTACGATGTGCGAAAACGTTGCAGCGACGCGTCGCTGCTTCCCCAGACCGTCCAGCTTGGCGTCGACAATACCTCGCCGCGACCCGTCATCGCTCGGCACAAACAGTGCGTGCGGCAATCGCAAGTAAGTATCGAGGTCCAGGCTACGGCGGCGGCGGGTCCCACCGAGCAACGGATGGTCACGACTCGCAATACAGACCAGGTCTTCCTCAAAAAGCTTGCTCCGCACCATTCGCTTCGGCGCGGAGAGGTGCCCGCCAATCGCGACACCGACCATGCCGTGATCCAGTTGCTCATAGATGGACACCCGGTCCAAAGCCATAATCCGCAAATCGATGCCGGGCGCCAATCGACGGAGTCGGCCGATGACATGCGGAAGCAGGACGATATCCGCATAGTCACTGGCTGCGATGGTGAAGCGGCGCCCTGCCGGTGCGTCTGGGTCGAATGCCACCGACTGGCCCATGGCTTGGCGAATCTGATCCAGAGCGAGCGATATCGCAGGCATCAGGGTATGCGCAAGCTCAGTCGGCTGCATACCCGCATTGCTGCGCACAAACAGATCGTCCCCAAATAGAACCCGCAGCCGGGTCAACGCGTTGCTTACCGACGGCTGGGCCCGATTCAGCCGCTTGCCGGCCAGCGTGACATTGCGTGTTTGATACAGCGCCTCGAAGGCCACGAGAAGGTTGAGATCGACACGGGACAGATTCATGCTGTGAATTTAACGGATATTGAATATCCATTTCAAGAATTCCACGCAAATCCGTACGATGGGCGCTCCAATCCACCACCTGGACTGTGCTCATGAATACAGTGCTTGTCACCGGCATCGAGCCTTTCGATGGCGAATTGCTGAATCCCTCCTGGGAAGCTGCCCGGGCGGTGCACGGGCAAATGGTCAGCGGCGTGCGTGTGGTGGCACGACAACTCCCCTGCGTGATTTCCGAAGTACGGCAAGCACTAATCGAAGCCATCACCGAGGCGGATCCAATTCTCGTGCTGTGCCTCGGCCAGGCTGGTGGGCGTTGCGACGTGTCGGTCGAGCGCGTCGCCATCAACGTCGTCGATGCTCGAATTCCCGACAACGCTGGAAAGCAGCCAGTAGACGAACCTGTGATCGAAGGCGGCCCAGCCGCATACTTCTCAACGCTGCCGATCAAGGCACTCGTAAAGCGGCTGCGCGAGGCGGGCATTCCCGCCAGCGTCTCTCAGACAGCGGGGACCTACAACTGCAACGCCATCTTTTACTCGTTGCTTCATTTCATTGCGACGGAGCGCCCTTCCCTGCGTGGCGGCTTCATCCACGTGCCATACCTGCCGCAAATGGCAGCTCGCCACCCCGGCGCACCGAGCCTCGACGTCAATACGCTGATAGAAGCCATCGAGGTCATGATTGGCACTTCTCTCGCCGTCACCAAGGATGTCAAGGTTGCGGGAGGCGCTACGCACTGACGCATAACGCCACTCACCCTCCTTGTTTGCTTACGTGATCATGCTCGTCGTCGGGGAAGGCAACCGAAACGGTCGTATCCAGGGATGCCCAGAGGTCTTGCATCGTCGGATTTGTGTTCGATATGGCCCGATACGACCGAATCTCCAGCGGGACACTCCATTCTTCGCCGCCAGCGCGAACGAGACGCCCGGCTTCAATCTCCCCGGATACCGCGCTGACAGGTAGCCAGGCAATTCCATAGCGCTCCACGACCATCTTCATCAGCAGCATCGCCATGTCAGTCTCATAGCAACTTCGCAGGTGATATGGAGTATCTGAGCTGTTCAGAATCATCTCGACCACACGACCCATGAAAGTCGTGGCCGTGTATGCCAAATAGGGAAGTGGCGCGTCAGGTGAACCAGGCAAGGAGAAAAGCGGTTTCCCTCGGTCGTCCGGCGCAGATACCGGAATGAAGTCTTCGTGACCGAGCGTAAGACTGACGAACTTGTCCCGGTCGAGCAGAATCGGCACCAGTGGATGATGGTAGCCAATCATCAGGTCACAACTACCTTCTGCCAGCGCCACCACGGCATCATGGACGTTGGCTGCGACAACCCGCGCATTGAAATCGCCGGTCTGCTGATGGAACTGCTTCAGCCATTTGGGCAAGAAGGTCAGTGAGAGCGTATGCCCGGCGGTAATCTGGATGGACCGGCCCGGCATCCTCGCTTCCTGGCGCAGCTCCGAGCGAAGTTCAGTCAGAGCGCCGACCGACTCTTTGCTTTGCTCGCAGAATCGTCGACCAGCAGGGGTTAGCTCCACCGGGTATGTGCCGCGATCCACGAGCTCTACGCCAACCCAGTCCTCAAGCGACTTGACCCTTCGTGACAGGGCCGATTGCGTCACAAATCGGAGCTCGGACGCTCTTGAGAAGCTTCGCGTCTGCTCGATGGCCAGGAGGTCTTCTATCCACTTCAACTGCATGGTGCGTCTCCGCGCGGCCGAACGACCACGAATCTCGCGAAGCCAGCTTCGCTTATCGTAAACCCGGAAAATTCCGGGACATTCCTCTCAAAAAAGCCGGTTAGCGCACAAAATCGCTGCGAAAGCAGAGCTCGATAACCGACTTTCTAAAACTATTCTGGTATGGAATAGTTTCATTTTACATCCTCATCAAGTGGATTCTCTTGCGCTCCTAGAATCCGTTTGCGCAAACGAGGCGCACTGATGAGGAACGCGATGGCTATTCAACAAACTTTCAATGGAACGCGGCGCGAGCATGATTTGCTGGGCTACCGAGAGGTTCCGGCAGACGCCTACTACGGCATTCACACGCTGAGGGCGCTCGAGAATTTCCCCATCTCCGGCGACCCGATTTCCAAGCATCCGGAACTGATTGTCGCCCTGGTCGACATCAAGGAAGCGGCGGCGCTTGCGAATCGCGAGCTCGAACTGCTCGATGAAAAACGCTGCAACGCCATCATCGAGGCGTGCAAGGCGATTCGCGCAGGCCAGCATGCCGACCAGTTTGCCGTCGATCTCATTCAGGGTGGCGCGGGTACGTCGACCAACATGAATGCCAACGAGGTCGTCTGCAACAAAGCTCTGGAAATCCTGGGCCACCAGCGCGGCGAATACGACCTGCTGCATCCGAATGAGCACGTCAACATGAGTCAGTCGACCAATGACGTGTATCCGACGGCGTTGAAAATTGCCACGTATCGCAGCGTGCTGCGCCTGCTTGACCAGATGGCGCTGCTCGAGTCGTCCTTCGCCCGCAAGTCCGCCGAGTTCCGCGACATGCTGAAGGTGGGGCGGACACAGTTGCAAGACGCCGTTCCCATGACCCTGGGACAGGAATTTGGCACGTATGCGGTCATGCTCAACGAAGACCGGCAGCGTCTCGGCGAGGCACTACCGCTGATTAGCGAGATGAACCTTGGCGCCACAGCCATCGGCACAGGCATCAACGCCCACCCTGACTACGCGGTACTGGTCCGGCAGCATCTGTGTGCCGTCAGCGGGCTGCCGCTGCACACTGCCCCTTATCTCATCGAGGCGACTCAGGATTGCGGCGCATTCGTCCAGCTATCGGGCGTCCTCAAGCGCATTGCGGTAAAGCTCTCCAAGGTGTGCAACGACCTGCGGCTGCTCTCGAGTGGCCCCCGTTCTGGCTTGGGTGAAATCAACCTGCCTCCGGTGCAGGCCGGCTCAAGCATCATGCCCGGCAAGGTCAACCCGGTCATTCCGGAAGTCGTGAACCAGGTGGCATTTGAAGTCATCGGCAATGACATGACCATCACGATGGCAGCCGAGGCAGGCCAACTGCAGCTCAATGCCTTCGAACCCATCATCGCCTACTCGCTCTTCCGGAGCATCAGCCACCTGACGCAGGCCTGCGCGACGCTCGAAGAAAAGTGCGTGCGCGGCATTACTGCAAACAGCGAGCATATGCGCGACATGCTGGACCGTTCCATCGTGCTCGTCACCGCGCTGAATCCGTATATCGGATACGCCAACTCGACGGAAGTCGCCAGAGAGGCCCTGGAAACAGGACGGAAGGTGGCTGACATCGTTCTCGAGCGCGGCCTTCTCTCGAAGGAAGCGCTAAGCGAGATTCTTCGGCCCGAGGTGCTAACCGCTCCCCGCGCGCCGATCGCCTTCAGCAAGTAAAGAACCAGGGAACCCCGAGAATTCCTGGCAACACTATCAGTGGGTGGAGGAAACAATGAACACAAAACGATTGACCACGCATATCGTGGCCGCGATGGTTGCGGGTATAGCCGTTGGCTGGCTGTGCCACACGTTAGCCAAGGATGCTCAATCGGCCAAGGAGATGGCCAGCTACTTCAGTATCGTGACCGACATCTTCCTGCGCATGATCAAGATGATTATCGCGCCGCTGGTATTTGCAACCCTTGTTGGCGGCCTGGCCAGCATGGCCGACGGGGGCGCCGTTGGTCGAATCGGCCTCAAGGCCATGATCTGGTTTGTCTCTGCCTCGGCAATCTCCCTGGCACTGGGCATGCTGCTGGTCAACCTGTTCCAGCCCGGCGCGCACCTGAACCTGACGATTCCCGAAGCGAGTGCTGCAGCTACGAATCTCAAGACCGGAGACTTCAGTCTCAAGGGATTCATTACCCATGTGTTCCCGAAGAGCATCTTCGAGGCCATGGCCGGCAACGAGATACTGCAAATCCTGGTGTTCTCGCTGTTCTTCGGTTCGGCACTCGCATTCGTCAAGGGCACTGGCAAGTCGACCATCGTCAGCGCCATTGAAGAACTGACCAAGGTCATGTTTCGCATCACCGACTATGTCATGCGCTTCGCGCCGGTTGGTGTCTTCGCTGCCATGGCTGCGTCCATTACCGTGGAAGGCATCGGCGTCCTCGTCAGCTATGGCAAGCTGATTGGCGAGTTCTATCTTGGTCTTGCCATCCTCTGGGCAATCTTGTTCGGCGTGGGCTTTCTGTTTCTCGGCCGCAGCACGGGTCAGCTCGCCAAGCTCATTCGCGAACCCATCCTGCTTGCGTTCTCCACGGCCAGCAGCGAATCCGCGTATCCGAAGACCATTACCGCCCTTGAGCGATTCGGCGTGTCCAAGCGCGTCTCGAGCTTTGTTCTGCCGCTGGGCTACTCGTTCAACCTCGATGGGTCGATGATGTATCAGGCGTTTGCGGTGATGTTCATCGCCCAGGCGTACAACATCGAACTGAGCTTGATGCAGCAACTGACCATGCTCCTGGTTCTCATGGTGACAAGCAAAGGCATGGCCGGCGTCGCGCGGGCATCGCTCGTGGTCGTCGCGGCAACCTTGCCCATGTTCCATCTGCCGGAAGCTGGCTTGCTGCTCATCATCGGTATCGACCAGTTCTTTGACATGGGAAGAACCGCTACCAATGTCGTGGGAAACAGCGTCGCTACGGCCGTTGTTGCCAAACTTGAGAATGAAACATCACCTGCATCCCATGGTGCGGAGGATGTGGACGCTGCAGAAGGTGTACTCGCAGTTCAGACGACAAACCGCGTATCCATCACCTAAGCTTGAACTGAGTATTGAAGTCAGTCTCGACAACCAAATCCTCCAAACAGAATGCAAGACCTTACCTTCGGAATCATCGGCGGCCTTGGGACGCTTGCCGGGGCTGACTTGTTCCTCAAGCTCGTGAAGAGCCGCGCCGTCATGGCGGACCAGGGCCGGTATCACTTCCTGTTCGAGCAGCACCCGTTTCGCGACGTTGCCGTGCCGCTGACGCGCGATGCGAGCATGACGGGACGAAAGCTCTACGTCTTCAAGACCTGTCAGTCGTTCGAGAGCAGGACGGCCGATGCTGTCTTGATGCCATGCTTTGCCTCGCACACGTTCCGCGAGGAGCTTCAGGCGGAACTGTCCGTGCGCATCGTGAACATGATGGACGCGCTCGGACAAGCTCTGCGAGACGCCCTTCCTGATGGAGGTCGAATTGGCATACTGGCTTCCGATTACGTTCGCCATGCCCGGCTCTTCGAGGCGCAGTTTGGAGAGCGCTACGACATCGTCTATCCAACCGATGCCACGCAGGCAACGCTGATGGAGGCGATGTATGGCATTGACGGCATCAAGGCGGGGAATACCGAAGGTTTGTGCCTCGAGCACATACATCAGGCATGCCAGGAACTGGTCGATGCCGGAGCGGCACTGATTGTTCCGGGCATGACCGAGCTTTCCCTGGTCGCCTCGGCACTGCAGCGGCGCGGAATCGCAATCGTCGATGTGAACCAGGTCTACGCCGACTACGCAACCTCGCTTGCCGACGGGCAGGTCAATCTTGTCTTCAAGCTCGGCATCGTAGGTGGAGTGGGCCCCGCCGCAACCGTGGACTTCATGGGCAAGGTGGTGAAGAACACGACTGCGTCAAAGGACCAGGACCATATCAAGATGGTTGTCGAGCAGAATCCTCAGATTCCCGACCGAACGGCAAACCTGCTTCGCCACGAGGCCGACCCCACTGTCGCGCTCTACGCGACCTGCAAGCGCCTCGAGTCCGAGGGAGCGAATGCCATCGCAATACCTTGCAACACGGCGCATGCGTATGTGGAACGCATCCAGCCACATCTTTCCGTGCCGATTGTGAATATGCTGACCGAGACGGTCACGCACATCGTCAACAAGTACGGAAAATGTACCAAGGTGGGATTGCTGGCTACGTCGGGCACTGTCGAAAGCCGGGTCTATCACGATGCCGCAGCAGGACAGTTGGAGTTGGTAGCACCGGAGCCCGCGTATCAGGAGATGGTCATGGATGCCATCTATGGGCCCGAAGGCGTAAAGGCAGGCTACACCCAAGGCCATTGTGCAGACCAGCTGCGAGCCGCCATCTCGCATCTTCAAGGCCGAGATGCCAGGGTCCAGATCCTTGGCTGCACCGAGCTTCCACTTATCTTCGCTCAGACCGACAACTTTCGGGTTGCCGAGGAGACCGTTGCATTGGTGGACCCCACGGATGTGCTCGCTAAGCGCTGCGTTCAGCTTGCTCGGCCGGGGGTTGCCGACAACGACCGCCTTCACCAACGCGTCTGAGTGCAAGAGCGACCGGAGAAATTGGACACGAACCCCGCCCATTGCTATGTTGAAGAAGTATGCGATCGAGGAGGTTCGACATGGAGCGCAGGCATTTCATCTATTTGGCAGGCGGCCTTGGCGTGAGCTATGCCGCCAACGTCTTTGCCGCGGATCAGGTTGGTGAAGCACTCGACGGATACTGGCTGGTGTCCGTCGAAGGTCAGGAGCGTGAACGCCTCCTGCTGATCACCGGGGCTCGCTCGGACGCCGGTGCGATCCGGGTCGACGACGCCGTCTATGGCTGGCTTGACGCCGGCATGGCTCCGGTCAAGGGCTGGACAGGCAAGGTCGATGGGAACCAACTCCTGCTGAACTTCATCACGCCGGCGTCCTCCGCGATTCAGGTCACGCTCAACGCCGGCGAAACATCCTTGAGCGGTACATTTCAGGCGACGGGCAAGCCTGCCAGGATGGTGCGTTTCACCAAGCTCGATCCCGCCGAGATCGCCGATCTACGTGCTGCAGCCAAAGCGGCGCGACTTGCAAGATCGAGCCCGAGCCAGAAACCCTCCTCGCCGGCCGCAAATGACCAGGTTGTCGCTACCGGTGGCGAATACCATGCATCCAGGAGTTCGCGCATCGTCTTCCTCTATGTCGGGTCGTTTGACTGCCCAGGCTGCCGGGGTTACGAGGCCGAGTACTTTGGCCGCATGGACAAGATGGCGTCGACATTCCCCGAGTTCAAAGCCATCACGTACGAGAAGGTCAAGCTCGGCAGCTTCCGCGCGCCCATTCGAGCCGACGACCTCCCCGAAAGCCTGAGGTGGGCGATGGCGCCACAGGCCGACGGCAAGCCTCTCTTGCATACCCGCGGCTACCCATTTTTTGCGGCGTTCGTAGACGATCACCTTTGGGCACAGGGGCACGGTGTATCGGGGCTCGAGACACTGGTGCTGCCGCAACTGCGGCGCGCCATGGCGGAAAAGTCCGCCTCATGACCGCGAGCCGGAGACAGTGTCCCGGCACCGCGCACGCCGATCTCGTTCAGACACTGGGTGGGCAGGAAGAGATCGAACGCGGAATCCCGCCTTCGAGTGCTGAATCCGACAGTTGCGGCCTTGCGCCCGCCTCGACAATTCCTCCACGACGCCTATCTTAAGGGTGTGTCAGTCCCAGCCGCAGTCCCCGCATGAGACAGGATTTACCTCCTCGGGAAACATTCGATGAAGCCTTGCTCGGCCTTGTCCGGGAGATGTCGGTGGCCATGCGCCAGCCGGCCGATGCCGGGATGCCGGTGTCGCTGGACAGCACCCTCGAAGGGGATCTGGGCTTCGATAGCCTCACGCGCGCCGAGCTGTTGACCCGCATCGAGCACAGCTTTGGCGTCAGCCTGCCCGAACAGGTTCTGGCCCAGGCCGACACGCCGCGCGCGTTGCTGCGCGCCTTGCTCGCCGCCAAGGACCTGCCCCCCGGCACAAGCGGCGCGATCCTGCAGCGCGCCCGTCCGCTGCCGGCGCAAGCCCCTGACAGCGCCGACACCTTGCTGGACGTACTGGACTGGCATCTGCGTCGCCACCCTGATCGCGCTCATATCATCCTGCACGACGGCGCGGGCGAGGACACGTCGATCAGCTTTGCGCAATTGCACCGCCGCGCCACGGCCATCGCCTCAAGGCTGGCCGAGCACGGCCTGCGGCCGGGCATGGCCGCGGCCATCATGCTGCCCACCAGCCCCGAGTACTTCTATTGCTTCTGCGCCGTCCTGCTGGCGGGCGGCATCCCGGTGCCGCTCTATCCGCCGGTGCGGCTGGCGCAGATTGGCGACCATCTGCAGCGCCATGCAGGCATTCTGGCCAATGCGCAGGTGCCGATCCTGATCACGGTCCCGCAGGCCAGGCCGCTGGCCGCTCTGCTCAAGGCCAGCACCGGGATGCTGCACAGCGTGCTGACACCGGCGGAGCTGGAAGCCAGTGCCGGCGCGCCAGTCCACGCCACCGTACGCACGCACGACATCGCATTGCTGCAGTACACGTCGGGCAGCACCGGCTCCCCCAAGGGCGTCGTCCTCACGCATGCCAACTTGTTGGCCAACCTGCGGGCCATGGGCCAGGCGCTGGACGTCAGCGCGCAGGACGTCTTCGTCAGCTGGCTGCCGCTCTACCACGATATGGGCCTGATCGGGGCATGGCTGGGCAGCCTCTACTACGCCTATCCGCTGGTGGTGATGTCGCCGCTGGCCTTCCTGGCGCGGCCCGAGCGCTGGCTCTTGGCCATCCACAAATATCGTGGCACGCTGTCCGGCGGCCCCAACTTTGCCTATGAGCGCTGCGTCCGCAAGCTGGGCGATGCCGAACTGGAGGGGCTCGACCTGAGTAGCTGGCGCTTTGCCTTCAATGGCGCCGAGCCGGTGAGCGTGCCGACCGTGCGCGCCTTCCTGCAGCGCTTTGCGCGGTACGGCCTGCGCCCGGAAGCCGCCAGCCCGGTGTACGGCCTGGCGGAAGCCTCGCTGGGCCTGACCTTTCCGCCGCCGGGCCGCGGGTTGGTTGTCGATCGTATCGGCCGCGCGGAATTCGCGCGCGCTGCCGTGGCGGTTCCCGCCGGCGCGGACGAGGACGACCCGCTGGAATACCCCTCCTGTGGCCGCCCCCTGCCCGGCCACGAGGTCCGCATTGTCGACGCCACGGGCCGGGAGCTGGCCGAGCGTCACGAGGGGCTGCTGCAGTTCCGCGGCCCCTCGGCCACCAGCGGGTATTTCCGCAATCCGCAGCAAACCCGGCTGCTGTTCGATCGCGACTGGCTGAACACGGGGGACTATGCCTATGTCGCGGGTGAAGAGATCTTTATCACCGGGCGAGCCAAGGAGACCATCGTGCGCGGCGGCCGCAATATCTATCCCTACGAGCTGGAGCAGGCAGTCGGCGCCATCCCGGGGATACGGAAGGGCTGCGTCGCCGTCTTTGGCAGTGCCGATCCGGGCAGCGGCACCGAGCGCATCGTGGTGATGGCGGAAACCGCCGAGAAGAACACGCCTGCGCGCCACACGCTGCACCGGCAGGTGCTGAAGACCGCCATCGACGTGCTGGGCATACCGCCCGACCATGTCGCCCTGGTGGCCCCGCACAGCATCCTCAAGACGTCGAGCGGCAAGATCCGCCGCGCCGCATGCCGCGAACGGTTCGAGCACGGACGCCTTGACCGGGGCCAGGAAGCGCCGTGGCTGCAGATCGCGCGCTTCGGCTGGCAGGCCCTGCTGCCGCAGTTCCGGCGCGGCCGGCAGACTGCCGCGAGCCTGTCATATGCGCTCTATGTCTGGGTCCTGTTCGCCGCGCTGGCTCCGGCAACCTGGCTGGGAGCGGTCGTGCTGCACCGGCCGGAACTGGGCTGGGCGCTCAGTCATCGCGCCGCCCGCCTCCTGCTCAGGCTTGGCGCCGTGCCTTGGTTCGTGGAGGGGCTCGATCGCTTGCCACGAGACCGGCCATGCATCCTGGTGTCGAACCATGCCAGCTACCTTGACGGCATCGTGCTGGTGGCAGCCCTGCGCTCGCCGGTGTGCCTGGTGGCCAAGCGCGAACTGCGAAACCAGCCCATTCCGGGCGTGTACCTGGCCAGCATCGGCGCGGACTTCTTCGATCGCACCGACACTCGGCGCGAGCACGAAGACGTGGAGCGCCTGGTGGCGGCGGTGCGCGCCGGGCATTCGGCGCTGTTTTTCCCGGAAGGCACGTTCGGGCGTGCGCCAGGACTGCAGGCCTTCCGCACGGGCGCCTTCCTTGCGGCCGCGCGTGCCGGCGCGCCGGTGGTGCCGGTCGCCATCCGCGGCACGCGGTCCGCCCTGCGGGACGGGCAGTGGCTGCCGCGCCGCGGGCCGGTCGGCGTGGTCATCGGCAACCCGCTATGGCCCAACGGAAACGACTGGCCGGCCGTCGTGCGCCTGCGCAACACGGCGCGAATGGAGATCCTGCACTACTGCGGCGAACCCGATGCCTTGCGCGTGAAACACCAGAATACGAGGCCGGCCTAGCCTGCGGCCACTGACGCAAACCTCCGGCCTACGCCTTGTCAGGACTCGCGCCCCCTGGCCTCAGCGACGCGATGCTCGCGGCCAACCCGTGCGTCACCGCGGCCATGCGACCGTAGTCGAGCGTGGTGGGTACATCGTGCGCGGTATGGTAGTTCGGATTACGCAGATAGGCGGTGTCCGTCACCATGATGGCCGGATAGCCCTGGCGCCAGAAGGACGAGTGATCGCTCGAGGCGACCCCGGGTACCCACCACGGCAGCGCCGCTGCTTCGAACGGAAAACCGGACGAGGTCCGGAACGCGTTGACCACCGATCGCAATCGACGCCACGAGCGAAGATTGGAAACAAAGGCGATAAAGTTGCCACGCGCCGGATAGAAGTAACGCAGCAGAGGCGGATAGCGTTGGGTGCCAGGTTCGTCCAGGTAGTAACCCAGCATCTCGAGCGATAGCATCACGTGAATGCGATCTCCGCGCAGCCGCGCGGCTCTTGCATACCTCAGGCTGCCCATGTCCTTGCGAAAGAAGAACGGCGCTTCCTCGTTCACGAACGCAACGCAACGTACCGTGTGCCAGGGCGAGAGAGCCTGAAGCATGCCCCCGATCTCGAGCAGCGCGGCGACCCCGCTGGCGTTGTCATCGGCCCCGGGGCTGTTCCGCACGGTGTCGTAGTGCGCGCCCAGCACAATGATTTCGTCAGGATGAACGCGGCCTGCGAGCGCAACCTCGATATTGGCGCAGGGGACGCCTCGTACCTGATATTCCTGACGCATCACCGCACAGCCACGTCTGGTCCATACCTGCGCGATATAGTCGGCTGCCGCATGCAGCGCGTCCGGCCGAAACACGTTGCGTTCGCCAATGTCTCCGGCAAGGACCTTTACATGATGCTCCAACGCCGCAGCCAGGTCGGGGTCGTGCGCAGTCCGCATACAGTTCGATAGTCCTTCTTATCAAAATGCGGGATGGCGATGCGCCGGATCGAACGATCCCTCCGCGACGCGTACATCGCAGATTCGGCGTGATCCGAGGGCTTTACCGATGGCCATCCATTGACTCTAATGAAGACATCTCCAGCCGTTCCTCGCCGGGCAGACGCTGCCCAGGTCGATCGCATGGCTTCTCGCCAACCCTCTATCGGAGTGCATCGTGACTACCACCTATCGCACCGAAGCCGACCTGCTTGGCGAACGTCAGGTGCCGGCCGACGCCTACTATGGCGTCCATACCCTGCGGGCCTGGGAGAACTTCCAGATTACCGGCACACCCATCTCTTCGTGGCCACAACTCATCATTGCGCTGGCCTCCGTCAAGCAGGCCGCCGCCGAGGCCAATGCCGAGCTGGGCCTGCTACCGGCCGCGTTGCGCGAGGCCATCATCGCCGCCTGCCATGACTTGAGGGATGGCCGCTTGCACGATCAGTTCATCGTCGACACGATCCAGGGGGGCGCGGGCACGTCGACCAACATGAACGCCAACGAGGTGATCTGCAACCGGGCGCTCGAGCACATGGGCCATCGGAAAGGAGAATACGCCTACCTCCATCCGAACGAACACGTAAACATGGCGCAGAGCACCAACGACGTCTATCCAACGGCACTCCGCATCGCCACGTGCTTTGCGATCGAACACCTGCTCGAAGCGATGGAAGTGCTGCGCAGCGCCTTCGACAGGAAGTCAACGGAGTTCGCGGGCCTGCTCAAGCTTGGCCGTACGCAGCTTCAGGATGCGGTGCCGATGACGCTCGGGCAGGAGTTCTCCACCTATGCCGTCATGCTGGAAGAAGACATGGCGCGGCTGCGCGAAGCAGCCTCGCTGATTCGCGAGATCAATCTCGGCGCGACGGCCATCGGTACCGGCATCACGGCCCATCCTGACTATGCCGCGAAGGCGCTGGCCGCGCTGCGGCGCATCACCGGCCTCGATCTCGCGCTGGCGCCGAATCTTGTGGAAGCCACGCAGGACTGCGGCGCCTTCGTCCAGATCTCCGGCGTGCTCAAGCGAATCGCCGTCAAGCTCTCGAAGACATGCAATGACCTGCGATTGCTGTCGAGCGGCCCGCGCGCAGGACTTGGCGAGATCAACCTGCCCCCGATGCAGGCCGGCTCCTCCATCATGCCCGGCAAGGTCAACCCGGTCATTCCGGAAGTGGTCAACCAGATCGCCTTCGAGGTATTCGGCAACGACATCACCATCACGTTTGCCGCCGAAGCAGGCCAGCTGCAGCTCAATGCATTCGAGCCGGTGATTGCAGCGAGCCTGTTCCGGAGCTTCCGGCATCTGACCAACGGTTGCCACACGCTGGCCGAGAAATGCGTGAATGGCATTACCGCCAACCCCGAGCGCCTGCGCGAGACCATCGAACGATCCATCGCACTGGTGACGGCCCTCAACCCCGTCATCGGCTACAAGAACGCGACTTCGGTCGCCTCCCAGGCCTTTGCGGAGGGCAAGACGATCCGTGAAGTCGTGCTGGCGCGCGGCCTGATGACCCCGGAGGCCCTCGAAGACGCGCTACGACCCGAAGCACTGATCCAGCCACGCGCGGACATGGGCGCTAAAACATAAATCTGGATGCCCCAATGTCCAGGAACCGTTGCCCCCAAGGCGCGCAGACCGGAATATCCGACCCTACTGGACCAGGAGTGCTCCACCGCCCTTGACACATGGATCTGGGGACTTCGGCGGCGCGATACTCGCGAACTTGATGACGAGCGTGTTGGCTTCAGTTGTCTTCGTGCTGCTTTCAAATTTTCCGGATGGAGCCAGTTGGCCTATCACCGGAAACGTTACGGCCACGCTGCCGTCCGTCGTTTTGTCAACCGTCAGCCCGAGCGTCAACTCAATGTCGTGCAAATAGACACCCAGGCGCTCCTGCTTCTTGCATTCCTCAGCGCGCGCCTTGGTGATCTGCGCGCTGATCTGCTCGAGCACTTTGTCCAACGGCAATGTGGCTACGGGCTGCTCCTTCGGCGCAACCACGCAGCAAGCAGACAGAAGACCTGCTGTCGCCAGCAGAGAAAGGTTTCGGACAGTCGCCATAACTGTAGCCCCGTTTGTGATGCCGGCCAAAGTGACATTCAGGCATCACATTGGTCTGTTCGGAAGCCCACGTAATGACAAGCGAGAATCAGAACTCCCGTCGTGCCCCATCAGCAGCCGGGAATCTGCTCGGCGTGAGTTCGATGTGATGAACCCCACGAACGAGTGGGGCAGCCTCGCATATTTTGGTCTCTTGCAACTCATAATCACTGCACGACCAAAGTTGCCACGGAATATGCGTGTAATTCTTAGCCGTAAGGGCTTCGACTCGGGGTATGGGGGCGTACCGAGCCCGATTCTCCCCGACGGAAGATTAGTCCCACTGCCGATTCCATCACCAAGGGATCCGCAGCGCATCGGCATGCTAAGGGTTGATGGCCTGGACATCAGCGCCATGGTCTCCGATCTCACACGCAGCAGCATCGACGCTGAGACTGCAGTCCATGTCGACCCAGATCTGCAAGAACACATGCTTGCTCGTGCTCCGGGTTGGCGCCCGGCGTTCGGACAAGTTGCTTCTGCGCAGACCCACCTGCAAAACCAAGGCGTCGGTCGTGGTGACTTGTTCCTGTTCTTCGGCTGGTTTCGCAACGTCGAGCAAGTCAATGGCGTTTGGCGCTACACACGCGCCAGCCCGGATATACACGCTCTATTCGGTTGGTTGCAGGTCGGGGAGGTACTTGCGGTGACAGGCCGCGAGCGGGCCATAGCGAACTCCTATCCGTGGTTGCGCGATCATCCGCACGTCGCAGGTGCAAACCGCTTCAGCAGCAGGAACAATACTATCTACGTAGCCGGCGACACCCTTTGTCTGGCAGGTAAGGGTACGAAATATCGAGGCGGCGGACTATTCAAGCGATACGTTCCGTCATTGCAGCTTACGGCGGATGGGCACACACGCTCACGCTGGAAATTGCCCGCGTGGTTCATGCCCGTAGACGGCAGATCCCCGCTGTCATACCACCGAGAGAAATCTCGCTGGACTGCTGACCACGTTTCCGTTCTTCTACAGACTGTTGGAAAAGGGCAAGAGTTTGTCCTGGACTGCGCTTGCTACCCTGAATCCGCCGAGTGGTTGGCAAAGCTGTTTAGGGATGTACACGAAGTCGGCACCAGCCAAAGATCATGACACCACGCATCTATCGCTACGTTGTCCGCTGCGACAGTGGTTCCGCACCTCGACCATACGGCAACGTATGCTCGCTAAGCATATGCAAGCCCAGAGTTCGCAAAGCCGCATCCGTTGGTGACTGGATAATCGGCGTTCGCAGCCGCGCGCCAGATAAGGTCGTGTATGTAATGCAGGTAGCCGAGTCTCTGCCCCTAGGGAAGTACTGGCAGGACGCCCGCTTCCGTGATCGCCAGCCTGACGCCTCGCCGGTACCTGACAATATCTATCGGCCAGATGGGACCGGCAATCTCATACAGGTTCCCAATGTGGTTCATGACGCCGGCAATCAGACGAGAGACATTAGTGGCCGCAACGCACTGATAGGCTCACGATTCTGGTATTTCGGCGCAAGCAGTCCGCCGCTGCCAACAGAGCTTATCCATCTTGTTCACGACGGGGTCGGTCATGCCGTGCACAAGAGGCGCCGACCCGACGACGTTAAAAGGCTCGAGCAATGGCTTGCCACATGGCCATGTGGCGTCCACGGGAGGCCAATCAACGCGACTCCCGGCGTTCTTGCGTGGCTTGCAGAAATGGAAACTGGGGAGCGCTTTCCGCCGACGAACGGACAGGTCGGACGGTGTCACAAAGCCTCCGACTTGTCGCCTATAGCAACAACGGTACCCTTTCCTAAGCGTCGCTGCTGAGCCCTAACGCCCAAGGGAGTACCTGTATATCCACGTAGGCGTACCGCCTTTTGCCGAAGGGCACTTTCGGCCCCTTCTCTAGATAGGCCCTGTGTGGCACCCGGAGCCAGTTCCTGGACCCATTTGAGAAGTGCATGCGGATCTCACCGAGCACACGTACGCCTCGATGATGCTGTCAGCTGGCGAGCACCCGATGCGGGTGGTCAAGCAAATGGGCCACGCAGATTGGACGATGATCGCCCGCGTGTATAGCCACTGGATGCCGTCGGCAGACGTCGAGGCGGGGAATCGGGCTGTAAAGAAGTTCGCCGGAAATGCTGGCAAATTTGCTGCGAAACTGGCAAAACTGGCTAAATTTTTGACAGCATCAACAGTCCAGACCATTGATTTATAAGGATTTTTGGTGCGAGGGAGGGGACTCGAACCCCTACACCATTGCTGGCGTCAGGACCTAAACCTGGTGCGTCTACCAATTTCGCCACCCTCGCGGTCCTTGCGGCGCCAACCCTGATGGGGGGCCGCGGTCTCGTTGGCGGGCGCGATGCGCCCCGACAAAGCAAAAAAGGCGGCTGGAACTGCCCGCCTTTCACTGGCTGCCTTGCCGGGGGTCCGGCCGTGCCGCCGGCGCAACTTCCGCCTGCGGTGCAACGAGGCTGCGGATTGTAGCGCAAGGCGCCACGGGAATCCAGCCCCCTGCCCGCCAGCCACGGCGCCAGCACGTGTGTCGTCAGCCACGGGGCCAAACCTTGTGCCGTCAGCCCGTGGCGTCGACCCTTGTGTCGTCAGCGCCTGGCGCGGATGAACGCCAGCACCAGCACCGTCGCGCAGGCTTCCAGCGCCGCCACGAAATACAGGCCCGACGACAGCCGGCCCGTATTGGTCTTGAACCAGCCGATCATGTAAGGGGCCACAAAGCCGGCCAGGTTGCCGATCGAGTTGATCAGCGCGATGCCGCCGGCGGCGGCCGTACCGGCCAGGAAGGCCGACGGCAGCGACCAGAACACCGGGAATGCGGCCAGGATGCCGATCGACGCCACCGTCAGCGCCACCAGTGCCAGCACCGCGCTATGCAGCCAGAGACCGGTCAGCGTCAGGCCCACGGCGGCCAGCAGCGTCGCCATCGCGCAGTGCATGCGGCGCTCGCCCGAGCGGTCCGAGTGAATGCCGTTCAGCACCATCGCGATCGTCCCTGCCACGAAGGGAATCGCCGACACGAGTCCAATCTGCAGGTTGCCCTGCACGCCCAGCTCCTTGATGATCGACGGCGACCAGAACGCGATCGTCGCGTTGCCGCTCACCACGCAGAAGTAGATCGCGGCGCAGATCCATACCCGGGCGTTGGCAAAGGCATCCTTCAGGGCCGAATGCTTGGCGGGATCGCGTGCCTCGGCTTCCACATCGCGCGTCACGATGTCCTTTTCCGCCTGGGTCAGCCAGCCGGCATTGGCAGGCTTTTCCGGCAGGTACATCAGCACGGCGATACCGGCCAGCACCGACGGAATGCCCTCGATGACAAACAGCCACTGCCAGTTGGCCAGGCCGTCCACGCCGTCCATCGCACTCATGATGAAGCCTGCCAGCGGCCCGCCGATCACGCCGGCGATGGCGAACGACGTCATGAACAGCCCATTGATGCGGGCCCGGCGCTCGGCCGGAAACCAGTACGTCAGGTACAGCACCACGCCCGGGAAGAAGCCTGCTTCGAAGATCCCCAGCAGGAAGCGCATCCCGTAGAACTGCGCGGGCGTCTTCACGAAGATCATCGCCATCGAGGCCAGCCCCCAGAGGATCGTGATCCGCGCCAGCGTCTTGCGGGCACCGATCTTCTCCAGCAGCAGGTTGCTCGGCACCTCGAACAGGAAGTAGCCGATGAAGAAAATCCCCGCGCCCAGGCCGTAGACGGCCTCGCTGAACTGCAGGTCCTGCAGCATCTGCAGCTTGGCAAAGCCGACGTTGACACGGTCGATCCAGGCCAGGATGAACAGGAAGACGAGGAACGGAATCAGGCGCACGGTGATCTTGCGATACGCCTCGTTGCGTTGCTGAGCCAGTTGCGCGGGAGGCAGGCTCTCCAGGGCGCCCGGGGCGCCGGTCATCACGGAAGACATCGGTGACTACTCCTTGGGTGTGGTGGGCGGGGCCCCGCTACATTGGCGGGGCCCTCTCGCTGGGCGCTGTGCTGGCGCGCGGCGGCAGGCCGTGGGAATCCGGCCGATTGAAAAATTGCCAGGTTGCTAAATCAAAGACTGCATCACTTCACGAAAGTCCCTGCTCGATGGCGCCAGCTACCTGCAGCACGCGCGCGTCCTGCCCGAGTAGGCCGCACACGCCGAGGCCAATCCCCTGCGCCACGGGCAGTGATGCCGCGCAGCCGTCCAGGAAATTGATCACGCTCGGATTGCGCAGGACCAGGCCGTTGGTGGCGAAGAAGTCTTCGTCACGCTCCAGCGCGTCCAGGCGCGGTGCGCGCACGGCGACGGTTGGCATCAGCCAGGCGTCGGCGTCGCGCAACCGGTCGGCCGCGCGACGTTGCATGTCACGGCGTGCCGCCAGCAGTTCGATGTAGTCCGTCGCGGTCTGCTGTTGCCCCCTGCGAATGCGCTGGGCCACGCGCTGGTCGTAGCGATCGCCCTGCTCGGCCAGCAACGCGCGATGCCACGTCCACGCCTCGGCAGCGGTCAGGCCGCCACCAGCGTTGATCTCGGGCAGGCGGCGCAGCTCTGGGAAATCGAACGGCACGATGCGGGCACCCAGCGCCGACAGGCGCGACAGCGTGGCCTCGAAAGCCTCCGCCACTTCCGCATCGAGCCCGTCGCAGACGAAATCGCGCGTCACATACAGGCGCAGACCAGCGAGGTCGGCGGGCCGCGTGTCGAGCGTCTGGCCACTCAGCACGGCGTCCATTGCCGCGCAGCAGGCCACTGAACGCGCGAGCGGGCCGGCCGAGTCGAGCGAGGTCGACAACGGCACCGCGCCATCGAGCGGCACACGGCGCGCAGTCGGCTTGAATCCCGTCAACCCGCAGAATGCCGACGGAATGCGGATCGAACCACCCGTATCCGTGCCGAGCGCGGCAACGGCCATCTCCGCGGCAACGCTCACCGCGCCACCCGAGGTCGATCCACCGGCAACCCGCTCCGGATCGAATGGCGTACGCGGTGTGCCGTAGTGCGGGTTCAGGCCGAGGCCCGAGAACGCAAACTCGCTCATGTTGGTCCGGCCGATCAGCACGGCGCCGGCGGCACGCAGGCGTGCCACGGCTTCGGCATCGGCCTGCGCCGGGGCATGGCCGTCGAGGGCCTTCGATCCGGCGCGCGTCACCTGCCCACGCACATCGAACAGATCCTTGATCGACACCGGCAAGCCTGCCAGCGGCGACGCCACCAACCCAGCGGCGCGCGCCTGGTCGGCGGCACGGGCCTGCGCCAGTGCGCCGTCGGCGTCGACCTGCATGAACGCGGCACCGCCTGCCTGCATGTGACGTTCGATGCGGGCCAGCGCGTCCTCGGTCAGCGCCACGCTCGTGGTGCGGCCCGCCGCGAGCGATGCCGCCAGCGCGGCAATGGTCGGGGCGCTCATCCGGCCACCGCCAGGCTTTCCACGCGATAGGCGTGGCGCAGCGTCCGGTTGCGTACCGGATCGTGCAGTTCCACTTCAAAGGCCTCGCCGTGGCCGAGGTCGCCAATGACTGCCTGCGTGCCACAGAACATCGCCGTTCCCGGCGGCAACTGCGGCTCGCCGGTCAGCCGTTCGATCAGGTCGCGCGGGTCCAGCAGGCGCGTGACCTTGCCTTCCTGATACAGCGCACGCTGACCGTCGCGCACGCGCCAGCAACGCATTTCCAGGCTGTCCCAGTGATCCATCACCTCATCGAAGCGCCAGATCTCCCGGCCCATCGGCTTGGCGCACATCTGCTTGGAAACGGTCACGTCATAGGCCTCGACCTTGCGGTCGGTGTGGTCCGAGCCAATGCCGATGTACAGCGCATCGTCGCCCTGCAGCAGCACGAACTCGGTTTCGCCCGAGGAGTCGTCGCGCGGGACTTCCATGGTGGTGTCGGTGGTCAGGAGCGATGCGGCCAGCGGATAGAACGTCGGCACGGTCGCGGGCGGCTTCACGCCCAGCGCCTGCAGCTCCTCGATGTGATGCTGGACGGCGTCCTTGTCGCGGCCGGTCCAGCCGGCGATGATCAGACGTTCGACGTCGAGGGCGAGCGCGCCCCCGCCGGCTACCTGGAAATTCAGTGTCGGCATTGCGTACTACCTTGTTACGAGGGGAAAAGGGTCGGTCAGAGCGTCCGGATGATGTTCTTCCGGAATTCGTCGATGTGTTCGCGGATGGCCTCGCGCACCGCCGGCACGTCGCGCCGCTCGAGGGCGTCGACGATCTCCAGGTGCTCCTGGTAGACGTTCTCCAGGTGCTGCGGATCGGACAGCGAGAGGAACCAGAATCGCGCCTGCTTTTCATGCAGGCCGCGCAGCAGTTCGGCCAGCACGCGGTTGCGCGACGCGGCCGACATGGCGGTATGGAACTTGAGATCCAGCGAGGCCAGCGCGGGGATATCGCGCCTGGCGATCAGGTCCGGCGAGCGGTCGACGATGTCGCGCATCGCCTTGAAATCGCTGTCGTGGCCGCGTTCGCAGGCCAGCGTGGCGCACAGCACCTCGTTGGTCGCGCGCACTTCGATCATGTCGAGCACTTCGTTCAGGGACAGCGGCGTCACCAGCACACCCTTGCGCGGGAGGATGGACACCAGCCCTTCCACTTCCAGCCGATGCAGCGCCTGATGGACCGGCGTGCGCCCCAGCCCCAGCAGCGCGGCCACCTGCGCTTCGTTCAGCGGTTCGCCGGGACGGAACTCGCACGCGATGATGCGGCGCTTGATTTCGGTGTAGGCATGCTCGCGCATCGCCGCGCCGCTCTGGGCCGGCGTGGGAACTGCGGCGGTGGGATCGGGATTGCCGACCAGCCGGATGGGATTGGCCACGGGATCTCGCTCTGATTCGTTTGAAGTTGCTGTGATACTAGTGTGATATTTCACTGCGCACAACCCGGTATTTTCTAGGGGTAAACGCCGATCCTGCGCCAAAGACCATGGCAACCCGTATCATGGCCAATCCGTTATGAATCGATAATCGATTCATAAATATCTTGGTGCAATATGCAGCCATCGTGGTGCAGCGGTCCCGACGGTGGTGCCGGAATCCGATCCTTCTCATGAACGCCCCCGCCGGCTCACACGCCGCTGCCGACCCCGAGCGCCCCGACCCGCTCTTCAACCAGTCACTGGAAAAAGGCCTGGAAGTGCTGCGCGCCTTCAGCGCCGTGCATCGCACGCTGACACTGTCCGAGCTGGCCGCGCTGACCGGCATGACCAAGAGCTCCGCGCAGCGGACCGTGCATACGCTGGAGCGGCTCGGCTACGTCGACAAGCACCCGCAGACGCGCCGCTTCCGCCTGACGCCGAAGGTGATGGAGATCGGCTACAACTACCTGGCCGCCGACGCGCTGATTCCAATTGCCAGCCCCTACCTGTCGCAACTGGCCAATGCGAGCGGCGAGACGGCCAACCTGACCGAGCCCGTGGGGCTCGACATGGTCTACGTGGCACAGCTGATGACCGCCAAGCACATGCCCGTACTCACGCCCGTGGGCATGCGGATTCCGATGTACTGCACGAGCTCCGGCCGGGCCTACCTGAGCACGCTGCCCGACGCGCAGGTGCGGGCGATGCTCGAGGCGTCCACGCGCGTGCCGCGCACGCCGGCCACGCTCACCGATGTCGATGCGATCTTCGAGCGCGTGGTGGCCTGCCGTGGCGTGGGCTATGCCTGCAATGAAGAGGAACTGTTCCTGGGCGATATGGGCGTCGGCGCGCCAATCGTGAACAGCCAGGGCGTGGCCGTTGGCGCGGTACACGTGTCGCCGCCGGCCAGCCGCTGGACGATGGCCGAGGCGCAGCGCAAGCTCGCGCCCCTGGTGATCGAATGCGCGTGGGCGATTTCCCGATCGATCGGGCACTGAAACGCCCTGAGAGGGATTGAGGGCAGCAAGGGGCCGGAGCCCCTCCTCTCCGGAACGTCTGCCTCTTAGCGCGCGTGAGCCAGCATCGCTTGCAGCAAGACATTGGCGCCCGCCTCGATATGCTCGGGCAGCGCATCCTCCAGTTCGTTGTGGCTGATGCCGTCCTTGCAAGGCACGAAGATCATCCCGGTCGGCGCGCGCTGGGCCACGTAGACCGCGTCGTGCCCCGCCCCGCTCACCACGTCCATGTGCGGCAGCCCCAGCGCCGCCGCCGCGCGGCGCACGCTGTCCACGCATTCGGGCGCAAACAGGCACGGCTCGAACTTGACGACCTGGCGGATCTTCACGCGCACCGCCGCCATATCGGCGATGCCGGCGAACGCCGCGCGCATGGCGGCATCCATGCGATCCAGCCCGTCCTGCGCGAGGTTGCGGAAATCCACCGTGAAATCCACGCGCCCTGGAATCACGTTGCGTGAGTTCGGCTTGACCTCGACATAGCCCACCGTGCCGCGGCCGTGCGGCGCTTCGTCCCGCGCGATGCGATTCACGGCCTCGATCATCCGCGCCGACGCCAGCAGCGCGTCATGGCGCAATGCCAGCGGCGTGGGCCCCGCATGCGCGTCCTGGCCGGTCACCGTCACGTCATACCACTGCTGGCCGAGCGCGCCGGAGACCACGCCGATCGGCAGTCCGGCCGCTTCCAGCACAGGGCCCTGCTCGATATGCGCCTCGAAGTAGGCCGCGAACATGCCACCGGGCACCTCGCCAGCCGGGTGCTCGCCGCGATAGCCGATGGCGGTCAGCGCATCGCCCACGCTTACGCCGTCGCGATCCTGCTGCCGTCGCGCGTCCCCGGCCCCGAACACGCCGGCAAACACCCCCGAGCCCATCATGACCGGCGTGAAGCGGGTGCCCTCCTCGTTGGTCCAGAACGCCACCTCCAGCGGCGCGCGCGTGACGATGCCCAGGTCATCGAGCCTGCGCATGACCTCCAGCCCTGCCAGCACGCCGAAGTTGCCATCGAACTTGCCACCGGAGGGCTGCGTATCGATGTGGCTGCCCGTGGCGACCGCACGGGCACGAGGGTCGCTGCCGGCGCGCCGCGCGAACACGTTGCCGATCTCGTCCACGCGCACATCGAGTCCCGCGTCGCGACACCACTGCACCACCAGGTCTCGGCCCTTGCGGTCTTCGTCGGTCAGCGCGATGCGGCAAACGCCGCCCTTTGGCGTGGCGCCAATCGCGCCCAGATCCATCAGCGATTGCCACAGCCGGGCGCCATTGATGCGGGGAAGGTGGTGCGAATCCATATCTGCCTTGTTTGCTCTTGAGTGAATGGCAAAGACCCGTGTTGCAAGAAGCAGACCACCGGCCAACCTTCGACAGCCAGTGCCGCGCCCCGCGGATCGCCGACAGCGACGTCCTCCGACTGGCACATGACTTGCTTGAATGGACGCAGCCCTTCCCCCAACCAGGAGCAATGCCTGTGAACCACCCCATGTCCTCCCACGCGAAAGGTTTCTCCGCTGCCATCCGGTCCGTATCCGCCGCCGTCGCCCTGTCCCTGCTCGCCCTGCCCGGCGCCGCGATGGCTGAAAAGGTGCTGCGCATCGGCATGACCGCCGCCGATATCCCGCGCACGCTCGGCCAGCCCGACCAGGGCTTCGAGGGCAACCGCTTCACCGGCATCCCCCTGTACGACGCGCTGACGCAATGGGATCTCTCCAAGGGCAACGGCCCCAGCCTGCTGATTCCAGGCCTGGCCACCGAGTGGAAGGTGGAGGCCACCGACAAGACCAAATGGACCTTCAGGCTGCGTCCCGGCGTGAAGTTCCACGACGGCTCGCCGTTCAATGCGGACGCCGTGGTGTGGAACGTCAACAAGGTGCTCGACAAGACCGCGAGGCAATTCGACCCGAGCCAGGTCGGCGTGACGGCATCGCGCATGCCCACGCTGCGCAGCGCCAGAAAGATCGACGACATGACCGTCGAACTAGTGACGGCGGAGCCCGATTCGTTCCTGCCGTACAACGTGTCGAACCTGTTCATGGCGTCGCCCACGCAATGGGAAAAGAAGCTGGCCGCCGTGCCGGCATCGGTCACGGACCCGGCCGAGCGCAGCAAGCAGGCGTGGGTCGCATTCGCCGCCGATGCCTCCGGCACGGGTCCGTTCAGGATGACGCGCTTCGTGCCGCGCGAGCGCCTGGAAGTGGCAAGGAACGCGAGCTACTGGGACGCCAGGCGCGTGCCGAAGATCGACAAGGTCGTGATGGTGCCGATGCCTGAGGCCAACGCGCGCACGGCCGCGTTGCTCTCGGGCCAGGTGGACTGGATCGAGGCGCCCGCGCCGGATGCGATCGCGCAGATCAAGAGCCGCGGCTTCGAGGTCTACGCCAACGCCCAGCCGCACATGTGGCCGTGGCAACTCTCGTTCGCGCCGAATTCCCCGTGGCTGGACAAGCGCGTGCGCCAGGCCGCCAACCTCTGCGTCAACCGCGCGGGCCTGAAGACACTGCTGGGCGGCTACATGGCCGAGGCAAAGGGGATTGTGGAATCCGGCAACCCGTGGTGGGGCAATCCGACGTTCGACATCAAGTACGACGCCAACGCGGCGCGCAAGCTGATGACGGAAGCCGGCTACTCCGCCGCCAAGCCGCTCAAGGTCAAGGTGCAAGTCTCGGCGTCCGGGTCCGGCCAGATGCAGCCGCTGCCGATGAACGAGTACGTGCAGCAGAACCTCAAGGAATGCTTCTTCGACGTCGATTTCGATGTGGTCGAGTGGAACACCCTGTTCACCAACTGGCGGATCGGCGCCAAGGACCCGAGCGCGCACGGCGCCAATGCGATCAACGTGAGCTTCGCGGCGATGGACCCGTTCTTTGCGATGGTGCGCTTCGTCAGCACCAAGACGCAGCCACCGGTGTCGAACAACTGGGGCTTCTTTGGCAACCCGGAGTTCGACAAGCTGATCGAGAACGCGCGCACCTCGTTCGACGAAAAATCGCGTGACGCGGCGCTGGCCCGGTTGCATGCGCGCATCGTCGAGGAATCCCCGTTCGTGCTGATCGCCCATGACGTGGGCCCGCGCGCGATCTCGAAGAAGGTCAAGGGCGTCGTGCAACCGCAGAGCTGGTTCATCGATATCGCGACCATGTCGATGGATTGAGCCGCCGCATTGCCGAGGGTTGGTGCCTCGCTTCCGTCGGGCGGGAGCGAGGCACGAACAAGTGGCACACGCGCCCTGTCACCTTCCCGCCTCCCGCTCGCCTACTCGTCCACTCGCCGGCCACAGACCATGACTTACCTGCTCCGCCGCATCCTGTATGCGTTGCCAATCCTGCTGGGGGTCGCGCTGCTGTGCTTCTCCCTGGTCCATATCGCGCCCGGCGATCCGCTGGTTTCCGTCCTGCCGCCCGACGCCTCCGAAGACCTCCGGCGTCAGCTGACCGCGCTGTACGGCTTCGACAAGCCGTTCCTAGAGCAATTTGCCCACTGGCTCGTGCGCGCGCTGCACGGTGACCTGGGCACATCCATCGCCACCAGCCGCCCCGTGATGTCCGAGGTATCGGGTGCCGTCATCAACTCGATCCGTCTGGCCTCCGTCGCCACGCTGATCGGCTTCACGTTCGGTTGCCTGTTCGGCTTCGTGGCCGGCTATATGCGCGATTCCGTGTCGGACCGCGTCGCCTCGTTCCTCTCGGTGCTCGGCGTCAGCATTCCGCATTACTGGCTCGGCATGGTGCTGGTGATCGCGTTTTCGGTGTTGCTGGGCTGGCTCCCGGCGACGGGTGCCGGTCCGGGCGGCTCCGGCGACTGGACATGGGACTGGGAGCACCTGCAGTACATGCTGCTGCCGGCCGTGACGATGTCCGTGATCCCGATGGGCATCGTCGCCCGCACGATCCGCGCGCTGGTGGCGGAAATCCTCTCCAACGAATTCATCGTCGGCCTGCGGGCGCGCGGACTGTCCGATCTCGCGGTGTTCCGCCACGTGGTCAAGAACGTCGCGCCGACCGCGCTGTCCGTCATGGGCCTGCAACTCGGCTACCTGCTCGGCGGCTCCATCCTCATCGAGACCGTGTTCTCGTGGCCTGGTACCGGATTCCTGCTGAACTCGGCCATTTTCCAGCGCGATTTCCCGCTGCTGCAAGGCACGATCCTTGTGCTGGCGGTGTTCTTCGTGCTGCTCAACCTGCTGGTGGACGCGTTGCAGACGCTGTTCGACCCCCGCATCCAGCGTAACTGAGGCGCCGCCATGAACACCACCGACATGACCACCCTTGCCCGGTCCCCTGCGCCGCTGCCCGTGCAGCGTTCGCCCGGCTACTGGGCCACCGTGGGCCGCCGCCTGCTGCGCAACAGGCTGGCGATGGCCGCCGCGCTGATCCTCATCGCGCTGGTGACCATGGCGATCTTCGCCCCGGCGCTGATGCCCGCCGATCCTTACGCATCGTCGATCCTCAAGCGGCTCAAGCCAGTCGGCACGGAGCACTACCTGCTCGGCACCGACGAGCTGGGCCGGGACATGCTTTCGCGCCTGATGCTCGGTGGCCGGCTGTCGCTGTTCATGGGCATCACGCCCGTGCTGCTCGCCTTCGTGATCGGCAGTGCGCTCGGCATCGTCGCCGGCTACGCGGGCGGATGGACCAACACCGTGATCATGCGGCTGACCGACATCCTCTACGCGTTCCCCTCGGTGCTGCTGGCCATCGCGCTGTCGGGCACGCTGGGTGCCGGCGTGGGCAATGCGCTGCTGTCGCTGACCATCGTCTTCGTGCCGCAGATCGTGCGCGTGGCGGAGAGCGTGACCACGCAGGTCCGCAATCGGGAGTTCGTCGATGCGGCGCGCGCCTCCGGTGCGTCGTCGCTGACCATCGTGCGCGCGCACGTGCTCAACAACGTGCTCGGCCCGATCTTCGTCTACGCCACCAGCCTGATCTCGGTGTCGATGATCCTGGCGTCCGGGTTGTCGTTCCTCGGCCTCGGCGTCAAGCCGCCCGAGCCCGAATGGGGTCTGATGCTGAACACGCTGCGCACCGCCATCTACACGCAGCCATGGGTCGCGGCGCTGCCGGGGGCGATGATCTTCCTGACCTCGATCTCCTTCAACCTGCTGGCCGATGGCATCCGCTCGGCCATGGAAATCAAGGATTAAGCATGAACGATATTCCCGTAGCGCCCGCCCACGCGCAGGACGTCGGCGGCCCGGCCCAGCCGCTTGTGATCGCGCGCGACCTGGTCAGGCATTTCCCGCTCAAGTCGGCGATCCCCCTGCGCAAGGCCGGCGTGGTGCGCGCCGTCGATGGCGTCAGCTTTGATGTGCTCAAGGGCGAAACGCTGGGCGTGGTCGGCGAATCCGGCTGCGGCAAATCCACCACGGCGCGGCTGCTGATGCAACTGACGCCGCACGACAGCGGCGAGCTGATCTTCGATGCGCAAGGCGTGGGCTCGCCGCAACTGCCGATGAAGGCGTTCCGCAGCCAGGTGCAGATGGTGTTCCAGGACAGCTATTCGTCGCTGAACCCGCGGCTGACCATCGAGGAATCGATCGCGTTCACGCCGCGCGTGCATGGCGTGCCGGCGCGGGAGGCCACGGAGCGCGCGCGCTATCTGCTCGAGCGGGTCGGGCTGGACCCGGCGCGCTTCGCCGGCCGCTATCCGCACGAGTTGTCCGGCGGCCAGCGCCAGCGCGTGAACATTGCCCGCGCGCTGGCGCTGCGGCCGCGGCTGGTGATCCTGGACGAAGCCGTGTCCGCCCTCGACAAATCCGTGGAGGCCCAGGTGCTGAACCTGCTGCTGGACCTCAAGGCGGAATTCGACCTGACCTACGTCTTTATCAGCCACGACCTCAACGTGATCCGCTACCTGTGCGACCGCGTGATGGTGATGTACCTGGGCAAGGTCGTGGAGATTGGCGACACCGAATCGATCTACGCCAACCCGGCCCATCCCTACACGCGCGCGTTGCTGGCCTCGATGCCGTCGATGGACCCGGACCAGCGCACGCTGGCCGCGCCGCTGGCCGGCGACCCACCGAACCCGATCAACCCGCCGCCCGGCTGCAGTTTTCACCCGCGCTGCGTGCGTGCCGAGCCGGTATGCGAACGCCGCGCGCCGGTGCTGTCAGACGCCCTCGCCGGCCATCCCGTCTCGTGCCTGATGGCGATGCCAGACGGTGGCCACTCGCTGCCGCTGCGGCGCATGACGCCCGGCCTGCACGCGGCCACGCCCTGATCGCGCCGGGAGACCCCTATGTCCGATAACACCCCACTCATCGCCCCCAGCGCCACCTCGTCCGTGGATGCCGCGGATGCCCGCGCCATCTCGCCCGTCTCGCCCGCGGTATCGGTGCGCGATCTCCACGTGACGTTTTCCGGGGGCGGCAAGACCATCCGGGCCGTCAACGGCGTGTCCCTCGACGTGGCGCCCGGCGAGGCCGTCGCGCTGATCGGCGAGTCCGGATCCGGCAAGAGCGTCACGCTGCGCGCGCTGATGCGGCTCCATCCGCCGCGCCGCACGCGCATGCACGGCGAGATCCGCGTCGATGGCCAGGACGTCCTCAAGCTCGACAAACGCGCGCTGGCCCGCCTGCGTGGCGGCACCGTCGCGATGGTGTTCCAGGAACCGCTGCTGGCGCTGGACCCGGTCTATACGGTTGGCCAGCAGATCGTCGAATGCATCCGCACACACCGGAAGGTCTCCCGCACGGAAGCGCGCGCGCTGGCGCTCAAGGCGCTGGAGTCCGTGCGCATTCCGAGCCCGGAGCGCCGGCTGGCGGCCTATCCGCACGAAATGTCCGGTGGCATGCGGCAGCGCGCGATGATCGCGCTGGCGTTGTCGGCGCAACCAAGGATCCTGCTGGCCGATGAACCCACCACGGCACTGGATGCCACCGTGCAGATCCAGGTGCTGATCCTGCTGCGCGAGCTGCAACGCGAGCTGGGCCTGTCGATCGTCTTCGTCACGCACGACATCGGCGCGGCCGTGGAGATTGCCGACCGCGTCGCGGTGATGTACGGCGGGCGCATCGTCGAGGAGGGACCCATCCGCACGCTGCTCCGCGAGGCGCGCCACCCCTACACGATCGCCCTGCTGCAAAGCCGCCAGCACGGCATGGATCGCGGCCAGCGCCTGCAGACGATCGGTGGTGCCCCGCCCGACCTCGCCGCGTTGCCGCCGGGCTGCACCTTTGCGCCACGCTGCCCGCATGCGCGCTCCGCCTGCCTGACAGACGTGCCGCGCGCCACATCGCTCGGCGATGGCCATCGCGTCAGCTGCGTGCTGGTCAACCAGCCCTTGGCCACCGAAGCCGAAGTGGCCGCCTGAATCCACCCCTCACCGGAACAAGGAAGTCGAACCCCATGACCCTGGCTACCCATCCCGCCCGCGCCTTCATGCCCTATCCCGAGGTGGCGGTGCCCAACGCGTCCACCGGTCCATTGCGCGGCCTGACGTTTGCCGTCAAGGACCTGTTCGACGTGGCGGGCTATCCCACTGGCGGCGGCAATCCGCACGTCCTGGCGCGCTCGGGTATCAAGACCGTGACCGCGCCCACGGTCCAGAAACTGCTCGACGCCGGCGCCCGCTTTATCGGCAAGTCGCATACCGACGAGCTGGCGTTCTCGATGAACGGCCAGAACGCGCACTACGGTGGCCCCGTCAACGGCGCCGTACCCGACCGCATCACCGGCGGGTCGTCATCCGGGTCCGCCTCGGCGGTATCCAACGGCCTGTGCGACTTCGCGCTCGGCACCGATACCGGCGGCTCGGTCCGCGCGCCTGCAAGCCACTGCGGGTTGCTCGGCATCCGCCCGTCGCATGGGCGGATCTCGCTCTCCCACTGCATGCCACTGTGCGAGACGCTGGACACCTGTGGCTTCTTCGCGCGAGACGTCGCCACGTTCGCGCGCGTGGCCGATGTGTTGTTCGGCGCCAGGGATGCCGATCCGCTGCCCGCCACGCCGCGCCTGCTGCTGGCCTCGGACCTGTTTGAGCTGCCCACGCCCGACGCCCGGGCCGCGCTGGCGCCAACGGTCGCCCGTATCGAGGCCGCGCTCGGCCAGGCCACGCCGGTGGACGTGGCCGACCGGCCGCTGTCGGACCTGTACTGGGCGTTCCGCTACGTGCAGGGATGGGAAGCGTGGCAGGCCGATGGCGCGTTGATCGAGCAATACGGCCTGCATCTGGGGGCCGATATCGCCGCGCGCTTTGCGTTCAGCAAGGGCGTGACAGCGGTGCAGTTCGAGCAGTCGACCGCGATCCGGCGCGAATTCACGGCGCACCTGGGCCGCTTGCTCGGTCACGACGGCGTGCTGGTGCTGCCGACCATGCCCGATATCGCCCCGCTGCGCACAGCGGCCGGCGAAACGCTGGAGGACTATCGCACCGCCTCAGCCCACGTGCTGTGCCTGACGCCGCTATCCGGCTTTCCGCAACTGAACCTGCCGCTGTCCGGCCGCGCAGGGGCACCGCTGGGCATCTCGCTGCTCGGCCCGAGGGGCAGCGATCGCAGCCTGATCGCCCTCGCGGAAAAGCTGATGACGGCAGTGGTCTGACGCGCGTACAGTCCCGGATGCCGGGGTCGCGCTTCCCGCTGGTTTCATACGGGGCGTGCGATCCCCGCATGCGTCCTGCCAGGCGCCCCGAAACCCTACGTCGACCGACATCGAGACCACCATGCCCCGTCTTCGCATCACCGCCGCCGGCCAAACCTTCATCGCCGAGACCCACCCCGACGCTCCACAGACCGTGGAGGCGTTCCTGAAACTGCTGCCCTATCGCCAGAAACTGATCCACGTGCGCTGGAGCGGCGAAGGCTGCTGGATCCCGCTCGGCGAATTCCGGCTCGGGGTCGGCTTCGAAAACCATACCAGCCACCCCTCGGTGGGCGACATCCTGTTCTACCCCGGCGGCTACAGCGAAACCGAGATCATCCTGGCCTATGGCAGCTGCTGTTTTGCCAGCAAGATGGGCCAACTGGCCGGCAACCACTTCCTGACCATCGTCGAGGGCCGTGAGCACCTGCGCGCGCTGGGTACCAAGGTGCTGTGGGAAGGCGCGCAGGACGTGGTATTCGAACTGGCCGAGTAGCCGGCAGCGACGCCGCGGCACGCAGGCCGTCCTGCAACGCCGCCACGGCGGCCGGGGCACGCTGCGGGGCGGGCGAAACCTGTTGCGGATGGCACAACGGTGTGCGGCCGCCGCGTGACGTTTCCCCGGTGCTCACGGTAGAGTAGCGGCCGGCCGGCGCAGAATGCCGCCGGCACGCAATAAGAATATTCCGGGGAAAAGAAGAATGAAGCCGTTCAAGACATCGGAGATGCAGGCGCGCCGCCTGCCAATTCATCGCGCCATCGCGCTTGGCGCCATGTCCTGCTTGTGGATGGGTCTCGCCGCGTCACCGGCGGCCGCGCTGGAATCGGCGCCGCTGATCGCCAAGGTATCGCCGAGCGTCTACGCCATTCGCACCTACGGCGCACAGGAAACGCCGATGCAATCCGGGTCCGCCGTGGTGATTGGGCCGGGGCAACTGGTCACCACCTGCCATCTGCTGGCCGGCGCCCGGTCGATCGCGGTGCGTCGTGACAACATCAGCTATGGCGCCACGCTCGCCGCGCCCGATGTGGAGCGCGACCTCTGCCTGCTCAACGTCGCCAACTTCACGGCGCCTGCGGCCGCGGTGAGCCCGTCGGCCGCCCCGGCGTTCGGTCAGCGCGTCTACGCGGCCTCCGTGGTCGATGGCAGCATCGTCAGCGTGCGCGAGGGCACGGTCACCGGCCTCCAGGCCGCATCCACCGGCAAGCTGGAACGCATCCAGGCCTCCATGCCCGACGCGCCGGGCAGCAGCGGCGGCGCCCTGTTCGACGACAGTGGCCGCCTGATCGGCATCCTGTCCCGGCCGACCGCTGGCGACACGCTGACGCGCGCCCTGCCCGCGACGTGGATCTCCGAAATCAAGGCGCGCGGCAGTGTCGCGATGGCCACCTACCAGCCGTCGCAGGCCCCGGCCGCCCCGGCGGCGCAAGCGGTTGCGGCGGGCGTGGCCACCCAGGCGGCGCAGGCCGGTGGCACGGAATCGCCGCGTGTGGGCGAAGTCTGGCAATACGAGCTGATCGATAACCATACCAAGACGCGCCGCCCGGTGACGTACCGCGTGGACCGCCTCGACGGCGACCGCGTGATCTTCAACCAGGGCGCCCGCGTCGAGACCCGCGACGGCCGTGTTTCGAGCATCACCACGCCGATCGGCGGCGAGTTCGACATCGCCTCGCCCACCGGTGGCTGGGTGCCGGATGACGTCAAGATTGGCATGCGGTGGAAGGCCGCCTACCGTCAACCGGGCAACGGCTTCCGCACCGAACTCGAAGGCACGGCGGCCTCGGAAGCTTCGCTCAGCGTCGATGGCAAGGACCTCCGCACGATCCGCATCAACTACGTGGGCTGGGTCAGCCGGCCGTTCTACGGCGCGGGCAGCAACTCGTCGACCAACTCGCGCTACAAGGCGTCGGCCTGGTATGCGCCCGAACTGCGGCGCGTGGTCCGTTTCGAGGCCACCTACTCCAGCTGGGAGCGGGTCAACGAGACGCTGCAACTGGTCTCGCATCGCTTCGAGTAACGCCCCCCGGCCGGCGCCGGGCTTGCTCAGTCCACGCGCGCCGTCAGCCCCGCCAGAACCGCCCGCAGCGGTAGCTGGCCCTTGCGGGTGTGCCCTTCGCACGCTTCAAAGCGGATCCAGCCCGCGTTGAAGCCGTCGAGCATCTGCAAGCGGGGCGTGGGATTGCGCATGCCCTGCGCGCGGAACAACGCTTCCCAGCTCGCGCGCGGCACCGCGCGGGCCCGCACCGGCCGCCCCAGCAGCATGGATAGCGCCGCCGCGATATCCAGCGGGCTCACGCGCTCGGGGCCTTCCAGCTCCACCACGCGACGGCCCTCCCACGTGTCCTGCAGCAGTTCCGCCGCCACCCGGCCAACATCCGCGGTGGCGACCATCGGCACCGGCTTGTCCAGCGGCTGCAGGTAGCTGTCGATGACGCCCGTGAGCTGGGCCGGCTCGATATCCCAGAGCGTGTTTTCCATGAACCAGCCCGCGCGCAGGAAGGCCACCGGCATTGGCAGCGTGCCAAGCACCGCCTCCAGCTGTGACAGCTGACGCAGCAGGTTGGGCTGCCCGGCCTGCGCGCCGATTGTCGACAGGCACACCACGCGCTTCGGCGCGGCGGCCTCCAGCGCCCGGCGGATCGCCTCGATCATCGCGCGCGATTCGGGAAAGCCATCCGACGGGTCGAAGTTCGGCGGCAGAAGAATAAACACGCCGTCGGTGCCCGTGAATGCGCGTTCCAATGCCTGGGCGTCATGCATCTCGGCCACCGCCACGTCGCAGCCTTCGCCGGCCCAGGTCCTGCCTTTTTCCGCGGACCGCACCACGGCCCGCACCTCGTGCCCCGCCGCCCGCAGTGCCAGCGCCACCACACCGCCCACCTGTCCGGTAATTCCAGTCACAGCAAACATGTTTCTCTCCTGTCGGGATGCAGCGCGTCACGGCTGCGGTGACCGAATTCTGGTCAATCCACGACGATTCCGCGATAACATGCCCGTCACTTGATTGATGACTGCGAGGCATCAAAGATGGGATTCGACGCACGCCTGCTCGACGGCCTCGGGGTCGTCAGGGCGATCGTGGAAAACGGCAGCTTCGTGCGGGCGTCCGAGACGCTCGACATGACTCAGTCCGGTGTCAGCCGGGCGGTGGCGCGACTGGAGGCAAGGCTCGGCATCCGCCTGTTCGACCGGACCACCCGCTCGGTGACGCTGACCGACGACGGCCGCCGGTTCTACGAGGAGGTGACGCCGCTGCTGGCGCAACTGGAGGAAGTCACCACGGCGGCCTCCCAGGGCGTGTCGGCGGTGCGTGGCCGGCTGCGCGCCAACGTCGATCCGTTCTTCTCGCGGCTCGTCCTCGCGCCGCACCTGGGGGCCTTCGTCGACGCCCACCCTCACCTGACGATGGACCTCGTGACGCGGGACACGCTGGGGGACATGGTGGCCGATGGCTTCGACGTGGCGTTCCGCTTTGGCCATCCGCGCGCGACCACGCTGGTCGCCCGCAAGCTGATGGATGTGCCGGTGGTGACGCTGGCGGCGCCGTCCTATCTCAAGCGGCACGGCAAGCCGCGCACGCCGGCGGACCTGGAGGGCGACCGGCACACCTGCATCCATTTCCGCGATCCGGAAACCGGCCGCCCGTTCCCGTGGGAATTCTGGCGTGGCGACGAACACGTGGTCGTGCAGGCGCGCGGGCGGCTGGTGGTCAACGAAGGCGGCACCATGCACAGCGTCTGCGCGGCCGGCCACGGCATCTGCCAGACCCTGACTTACGGTGCCGAATCGCTGATCGCCGAGGGCCGCCTGGTGCCCGTGCTGACCGACTGGCCCGACGAGAAGTTTCCGCTGTATGCGCTCTATCCGTCGCGGCAGCACCTGCCGGCCAAGGTGCGGGCGTTCGTGGATTTCGTGGTGGAGATCTGCCAGCGCCGATCCGCGCCAGTCAGCCCCGCGCCGCCACGGCGCGGCTGACGCAATCGAGCAGCGCCTGCACCAGCCGGTCCTCCGCCTCGGCCACGCGCGAGACAAACGAAATCTGCCGCGAGGGCGCGCTGTCGCCGAGCGTCAGCACGCGTACCGGAAATGCCGACAGCAGATAGGAATCGGGCACCGGCAGCACGGAGACCCCGAGTCCGCGCGACGCCATCGCCACGATGGCCGGAATCGACAGCAGCTCGATCCGCGACCGCACCTCGGGCGCCACGCGCTTGACGTAGTCGGCGGCGGCCGACCCGGCGATCGTCGACGTATCGAAACGAATCCACTCATATGATTTGAGGAGCGCCGCCACACCCTTGCTGCCCGAGTCGGGCGGCGCCACCAGCACGCACGGCTCGCGGAACAGCGGCGTCCACCGGATCCGTGTGGACGCCCCCGTCTCCGGCTGAGCCACGACTGCGGCGTCGATCGTGCCGGACCGCAAGGCGTCGACGAGCGCCGACGAGCGCCCCCGCTCCAGTCGGACGTCCAGCTTGGGATACGACTCCCGCACCAGCGCCGTAAAGCCCGGCAGCACGGTCACCTGCATCGGTTCAATGACGCCCAGCCGGATCCTGCCTTCGACGACCGGCGCCGAGCGGCGCCGCAGCGTTTCCAGCGCATCCATCGTCCCCTGCACGGTGGCGCTGACCTCATGCGCGAAGGCGGTGGGCCGGACCTGCAACGCGGAGCGGTCGAACAGCGGCTGGCCAAAGTAGGTCTCCAGTTGCTTCATCTGCAGGCTGACCGCGCTGGGCGACAGGCTCATTTCCGTGGCCGCCCCGGCAAAACTGCCGCACCGCAACACGGCGGCCAGGGTCTGGAAGAACTCGACCTTCATGAGTTTTCCTCACCGATAGGTTTAAAAACGTCACTTTATCTCAACAACGGCCACGACTACGATGCCATGCAGACGGCCATGCGCCGCGACAAGACCCTTCGGAGACAAACCATCGTGACGCTGCACCCTTCTGCGCTGCCTTCCTTCACGCCGCGTGCCCGCACCCTGGGCGCCATATCAGCCCTGGCCGCCGTGGCCATGAGCATCGTGTCGATCGCCACCCTGCCCGCCGCGCATGCCGCGGAACCGGTCGTGCCCAAGTCGATCCGCATGGTCGTGCCATTCCCGCCGAGCGGCAGCAACGACGTATTTGCACGCCTGCTCAGCGAGAAGCTTTCCACGCGACTCAAGGTCACCGCGATCGTCGACAACAAGCCGGGCGCCGGTGGCGCCATCGGTGCGGAATTCGTGGCACGGTCGGCGCCGGACGGTGCGACGTTGCTGGTAACGTCCTCCACGCTGACCGCCAACGCCGCGGTGCAGCCCAAGCTGAACTACGACCCGGTCAAGAGCTTCGCCCCGGTGGCGATGCTGGCCAGCGGCCCGATGGTGGTGGCCGTGGCGGAGAAGTCCCCGTACAAGACGGTCGGCCAGCTGGTGGCCGCCGCACGCAAGGACCGCGGCGCGATCAACTACGGCTCGGCCGGTATCGGCTCGATCAACCAGATGGCCAGCGAGTTGCTGGCCGGCGACAGCGGCAGCGAGTTCACGCATGTGCCCTACAAAGGCATTTCCAACGCGCTGACCGATCTCATCGCGGGCCAGGTGCAATTCGTCATCGCGAGCTTTCCGTCCGTGGCGGGCCAGGTCAAGGGTGGCAAGGTACGCGCGCTCGCCGTGACGTCGCCGACGCGCTCGAAGTTCGCGCCGCAATGGCCGACCGTCGCGGAAGCGGTGCCGAACTACTCGGCCGAACTGTGGTGGGGCGTCTTTGCGCCCGCCGGCACGCCGCAGGCGCTGGTCGACAGGATCAACGCGGAAATCCGCGACATCATCGCCACGCCGGAAATGCGCGAGATCTTTGCCCGCGAAGGCGCCGAGCCGTCCGCGATGACCGCCGCCCAGTTTGCCGACCATATCCGCGCGGACACCGCGCGCTGGAAGCAGGTGGCCAAGGCCCGCCACATCACCGCCGATTAACTCATTGCCAGCCGGTCACGCCCCATGTTCACGCAGCAAGCCTTTGCCCCCGATGCCACCGGACCGCTGGACGGCATCCGCATCCTCGATCTTTCCCGCCTGGTCGCAGGCAACACACTGACGATGGCCCTGGGCGACCTGGGCGCCGACGTGCTCAAGGTGGAACCCGCCAGCGGCGACACGCTGCGCGACTGGAAGGTGAAGGAGGTCTCCACCGCGTGGAAGGCGTACTGCCGCAACAAGCGCAGCCTGTGCCTGAACTTCCGCGCGCCAGGCGCGATCGACGTGGTGCTGGACCTCGTCGGCCACGCCGATGTCTTTATCGAGAGCTTCAAGCCCGGCACGCTGGAAGCGATGGGGCTGGCGCCCGAGGTGCTGCTCGCACGCAACCCGAAGCTCGTGATCGTGCGGGTGTCCGGCTGGGGCCAGGACGGGCCCTATTCCCACCGCCCGGGCTTCGGGACGCTGGTGGAAGGCATGTCGGGCTTTGCGTCGATGAACGGCTTCGAGGATCGTGAACCGGTGCTGCCGCCGATCTACCTCGGCGACATGACGGCCGGCCTCTACGGCGCCGTTGGCGTGCTTGCCGCCGTGCGCAACGTGGAGGTGCGCGGCGGCCAGGGCCAGGTCATCGACCTGCCGCTGCTCGACCCCGTGTTCGCGATCCTTGGCGCGCAAGCGGCCAACTTCCGCCTGACCGGCAAGGTCAAGCCGCGCACGGGCAGCCGGTCCACCAACAGCGCGCCGCGCAATGCGTACCAGACCTCGGACGGCAAGTGGGTCTGCCTGTCGGCGTCCACGCAGGCGATGACCGAGCGCCTGTTCCGCGCGATCGGCCGCGCCGAGCTGATCGTCGACCCGCGCTTCGCCACCAATGCGGAACGGGTGAAGCATGCCGCGCTGCTCGACGGCATCATCGGCGAATTCCTGGGCACGATGACGCAGGACGACTGCGTGGCCTTTTTCGACAAGGCGGGCGTGACCATTGGGCCGATCTACGACATGTCGGATATCGAACGCGACCCGCACTTCCGTGCACGCGACATCGTGGTGGAACTGCCCGATGCCGACATGGGCCAGATTCCCGTCCACAACATCACGCCGCGGCTCGGCGGCACGCCCGGCGCCTTCCGCCGCGCGGCGCCGGCGCTGGGCGAGCATTCGGCCGAGGCGCTGCGCGCCGCCGGCTACGACGAAGACCGGATCGCGGCGTTGCGCGCCGCCGGCGTGGTCATCGACGGCAACACCCCGGCCTGAGGATCGCCGCCATGACCGCACATCCCCGCTGGACGCATCGTCCGGACGGCGCCAACTGGGGCGACTTCGGCCCCGACGACCAGTTGGGCCGGCTCAATCTCATCGGCCCGCAACAGGTGCTGGCCGCCGTGCGCGAGGTCCGCGAAGGGCTGACGTTCTCGCTTTCCCTGCCACTCGACGTGCCGCGCGCCGGCGTGCTGAACCCGCGCCGCCGCCCGCCCGTGCTGCATGCGTCGGAGAAAGACGGCCAGCGCGTGTTCAATCGTCCGATGGGCGGGGACGTACCTGGCGCCACCGATGTCATCAGCGACGACCATGTCACGCTGTCTCCGCAATATTCGACGCAATGGGACGCGCTGGGGCACGTCAACTGCATGTTCGACGCAGACGGCGACGGCACGCCGGAGACCGTCGGCTACAACGGTTTCTCGGTCGGGTCGGGCGCGGCGGCGGACGGGACCTTCATCGGCGCCGATGCACTCTCCGTCGCGCCGATGGCCGCGCGTGGCATCCAGGGGCGCGGCACGCTGGCGGATCTGCATCATCACTTCGGCAACGCACGCCATGCCGTGGGCTATGACGACCTGATGCGCGTGCTGGAAGCCGGTGGCGCGGACGTGCAGCGTGGCGACATCTTGTGCCTGCACACTGGCCTGGCCGCGATGGCGCTGGCCCTGTCGGCCGACGACGACCATACGCCGCTGCGCAACGCCTGCGCCGTGCTGGACGGTACCGATGCGCGGCTGCTGCGCTGGATCGACGACGCTGGCATCGCGGCCATCGCCGCCGACAACCACGCCGTCGAGGAGCGCCGGCACAGCCTGCCGCCGGGCACCACAGGGCCACTGCTGCCGTTGCATGAACTCTGCCTGGTCAAGCTGGGCATCCCGCTCGGCGAGATGTGGCATCTCACGCCACTGGCCGCATGGCTGCGCGCGGCCGGGCGCTCGTCGTTCCTGCTGACCGCACCGCCGCTGCACCTGCCGCGCGCGGTGGGCTCGCCCGCGAATCCCATTGCCACCGTCTGAACCAGAAGACAACAGACAACCCATTCCAACTGGAGACAACCGATGACACCGACCTGCCGGAAACTGCTGGTTGCCGCGGCCGCCTGCATGCCGCTGCTGGCCGCCGCGGCCTGGCCCGACCGCCCGATACGGATGATCGTGCCCTATTCCGCCGGTGGCGGCGCCGATAACACCGCGCGCGTGATCGCGCAGCACCTGAGCACTACGCTGGGTCAGCAGGTGGTCATCGACAACCGCCCCGGAGCGGCCGGCGTGATCGGCGAGGAAGCCGTGGCGAAGGCCACGCCCGATGGCTATACGGTGCTGTATGACGCGTCCGCGTTTGCCGTGAATCCGAGCCTTCGCAAGCTGTCGTTCGATCCGCTCAAGGACTTCATCCCGATCTCGCTGGTGGCCACCGCCGCCAATATCCTGGTGGTGCCGCCCAATGCGCCGTACAAGTCCATCAAGGAGTTCCTGAGCTATGCGAAGGCGCACCCGGGCAAGCTGACGTTCGCGTCGGCCGGCGCCGGCAGCGGGTCCCATCTGGCCGGGGAAATGCTCAACGCCAAGGCCGGCATCGACCTGATGCATGTGCCGTACAAGGGCGGCGCCCCGGCCCTGACGGATGTGATGGGCAACCAGGTATCGGCTTACTTCGGCAACGTCGCGTCGACGCTCAACTACGCCAGCACCGGCAAGCTGCGCGCGCTGGCGGTGACGTCGCTCAAGCGCAATGCCGGGCTGCCGGATACGCCGACGCTGGCGGAAAGCGGCCTGCCCGACTTCGAGGTGCTGGAGTGGAACGGCATCTTCGTGCCGCGCGGCACGTCGCCGGAGATCGTCCAGCGCCTGGCAAAGGAAGTGCAGGCGGCGGTGGCCGACCCGAAGGTGCAAGACAAGCTGCGTCAGCTCGGACTGGAACCGGTGGGCAATTCGCCCCAGCAGTTCAGCAAGTTCGTGCAGACCGAGGCCGCGCGCTGGGGCGCGCTGGTCAAGGCTCGCCATATCAACGCGGAGTGAGGAACGCCATGCGCAGCAAGCTGTTTGTGCCGGGATCGCGCCCGGAATTGTTCGACAAGGCGCTGGCCAGCGCGGCGGATGCGTTGTCCTTCGATCTGGAAGACGCGGTGGCCGAGCCGCGCAAGGCCGAGGCCCGCGCCGCCTTGCAGGACCTGCTGACATCGGGACACGCCACGCCGTCGGGCAAGACGCTGATCGTGCGGGTGAACGGCCCCGAGACGCCGCACTTCCAGGCCGATGTCGCCGCCGTGGTCCGGCCCGGCCTGCACATGATCAACGTGCCGAAAGTGGAGCATGTGGACCAGGTCCGCGAGGCCGCGCAGGCCGTGGCACGGGCCGAGGCCACGAATGGCTTCGGCTCCGGCGGCACGCCCGGCGCGGCCGCGCCGGTGAAGTTGCTGCTCAATATCGAATCGCCGCGTGGCCTGCGGCTGGCGTATGAACTGGCCGCCGCCGACCCGCGCGTGGCCGGGCTGCAGCTTGGGCTGGCCGATCTGTTCGAGCCCGCCGGCATCCATCGCCGCGAGATCGCCGCGATCAGCCAGGCGATGTTCGGCTTGCGCATCGCCGCCGCCGAAGCCGGCGTGTTCGCCTACGACTCCGCATTTGCCGACGTCCGCGATGCGGAAGGCTTCCGCGCCGAGGCTGCCCTTGCGCGTCGTCTGGGCTTCCTCGGCAAGAGCTGCATCCATCCAAGCCAGATCGCGCTGGCCAACGATGTGTTCCGTCCGTCCGATGCGGAGATCGCCGCCGCGCAGCGCGTCGTCGCGGCGGCCGACGAGGCCGATGCCAGTGGTGTCGGCGCATATCTCGTCGATGGCAAGATGGTCGACCGCCCGTTCGTTGACCGCGCCCGCGTGGTGCTGGCGCAGGCGCGTTCGCTGGGGCTGATCGCCGGCTGAATCGGGCTGCATCGGTAGTCTTGCGGCGGGGGTGTACGCTATTCCGCAATCTCTGAAGCATCACGGCGCTGGGCCGCGATGCTGGCTGGGAAGCGAGCGGAAGGACAACCCGTATGTATATGATCTACTGGACCGAGGCCACCAGCGAAGGACTCGCCCCACATGCCCAGACGTTCCCCGGCGATGCGCTGAAGGAGGCGCTGCAGTTCACTGAAGCGCTGCGGCGGCGGCAATTCGCCGGGGAGCCCGTGAGCTTTGTCACCCTGTGCTCGGAGAATCCCAACGCCGTCGGCAAGCCGGGGGCAGCGGACCCGCCGGCGGACTATGAATGGAAAAAGCGCCGGCGGTAGTCGCCGGCGCTTTGCATTGCCTCAGGGCCATCCCGGCCAACCTGGCTATCTGCGGGCCATCTGCGGGCCATCCCGGAGCGCGTCCCGGGCCGCGTGATCCCGGCTGTGGCTCCCCATCCCATCGACCCGTCACTGCTAGCCCGCCATCACCCCCGAATCTTCCTCTGGCGGCTTGACCCGGAACCACGCTGCATAGAGCGCCGGCAGGAACAGCAGCGTCAGCACGGTGGCGATGACCAGCCCACCCATGATGGCCGCCGCCATCGGCCCCCAGAACACGGAGCGCGACAGCGGGATCATGGCCAGCACGGCAGCGGCGGCGGTCAGGATGATCGGGCGGAAGCGGCGCACGGCGGCCTCCACGACGGCATGCCACGGCGCCACGCCGGCCTTGATGTCCTGCTCGATCTGGTCCACCAGGATCACCGAGTTGCGGATGATCATGCCCAGCAGCGCCGTGATCCCGAGCTGGGCTACGAACCCCATCGGCGCGCGCAACAGCAGCAGCGTGGCCGCCGCGCCGATCAAACCCAGCGGTCCGGTCAGGAACACCATCACCGCACGCGAGAAGCTGTGCAGCTGGAGCATCAGCAGCGTGAAGATCAGGAAGATGCACAGCGGCAGCTGCGCGGCGATCGACGCGCCGGCCTTGCCGCTTTCCTCCTGGGCACCGGCCACGGAGATCAGGTAGCCCGGCGGCAGGTTGGCGCGCAAGTCGTTCAGCTTCGGATTGATCTGCGCGGTAACGGTCGGCCCCTGGATGCCATCCACCACGTCCGCCTGCACGGTGATGCCGAAGTCGCGGTTCTCGCGCCAGATCACGCCCGGTTCGGACTTCAGCGTGACGCGGGCCACCTGCGTGAGCGGCACCGCCCTGCCGGTGTTGGTCGGCACCAGCACGTTGGTCAGGTCGGACATCGCATCGCGCTCGCTCTTGGGCGTGCGCATGACGATGTCGATCAGCTTGTCCGCATCGCGGTATTGCCCCACCGGCACCCCGGTCAGCACGGCCTGCGTGGCGCGGGCGATGGCGTTGGTCGTCACGCCCAGCGCACGCGCCTTGTCCTGGTCGATCTCCAGGCGCAGCATCTTGACGTTCTCGTTCCAGTTGTCGTTCACGCCGATCGTGTTGGGGTTGGCGCTCATCACAGCACGCACCTGGTCGGCCACCTTGCGCACGCCAGCGGCGTCCGGCCCGATCACGCGAAACTGCACCGGATACGCCACCGGCGGCCCGTTGGGCAGCAGCTTCACGCGCCCGCGCATCTGCGGGAACTCGGCCGCCAGCACCTGCATGATCCGCTTGCGCAGCGCATCCCGCGCCTCCACCGTCACCGGCATGACGATGACCTGCGCCACGTTGCTCTGCGGGAAGATCTGGTCCAGCGGCAGGTAGAAGCGTGGCGCGCCCGTGCCGACGAAGGTGGTCAGGCTGTCCACGGCCTTGTCGCGGCGCATGGCCACCTCGAAGCGCTTGGCCTCCTTCTCCATCTGGGCGAAGCTCGTGCCCTCGGGCATCCACAGCTCCACCATCAGCTCCGGGCGGCTGGAGTCGGGGAAGAACTGCTTCTCGACGAAATTGAACGCGTAGATGCCAAGCGCAAAGGTCACCATCGTCACCGCGATCACGGACTTGCGCCACGTCACGCACCAGTTCACCAACTGGCGGAAGCGCGAGTAGAACGGCGTATCGAATACCTCGTGATGGCCGCCGTCGTTCGCGCGGGTCTTCAGCAACAGGTAGCCGAGATACGGCGTGAAATACACCGCCGCCAGCCACGACAGCACCAGCGCCAGCGCGGTCACGGCGAAGATCGCGAACGTATATTCGCCCACCGTCGACTTGGCGAGACCCACGGGCAGGAAGCCCGCCGCGGTGATCAGCGTGCCGGTCAGCATCGGCATGGCCGTCGACGTGTAGGCAAAGGTGGCCGCCTCCATCTTGGAGAAGCCCTCCTCCAGCTTGCGGACCATCATCTCCACGGCGATGATCGCGTCGTCCACCAGCAGGCCCAGCGCCACGATCAGCGCGCCGAGCGATATCTTGTGCAGCCCGATGCCGAAGATATTCATGAACAGGAACGTCACGGCCAGCACCAGCGGGATGGTCAGCGCCACGACCAGCCCGGGGCGCACATCTAGCCGCAGCGGCCGCGTATGCAGGCCCAGCGAGACAAAGCTCACGCCCAGCACGATCACCACGGCCTCGATCAGCACGTGCACGAATTCGCCGACGGACCGCTTGACGGCCTGAGGCTGGTCCTGGACCTGGTCCATCTCGATGCCGATCGGCAACTGGTTGTGCAGGCCGTCCACCACGCGGCGCAGCTCCTTGCCCAGCGCGATGATGTCGCCGCCCTTTTCCATCGAAATGCCCAGCCCGATCACATCCTTGCCGTTGAAGCGCATGCGGCTGGCGGGGGGATCGATGTAGCCGCGGTAGACATGGGCGATGTCGCCCAGCCGGATGTTGGCGATGCCGTTGGGGCCACGCAGCACCAGGTTCTGCAGGTCTTCCACGCCACCGAGCTGGCCGGTGATGCGGACCTGGAGGTTGTCGGTGGGGGTGACCAGCACGCCGCTGCCCGTCGGGTTGTTCTGCTCGGCGATCTGATTGGCGATGGCGTTGATATCCAGCCCCAGCTGGGCAAAGCGGGTCTGGTTGAACTCGACGTAGAGCTTTTCGTCCTGCAGCCCCAGCAGCGTGACCTTGGCCACCGCCGGCACCCGCAGCAGTTCCTGGCGCACCAGGTCGGCGTACTCGCGCAGTTCCTTGTAGGTAAAGCCATCCGCGGAAAGTGCGTAGATCGATCCGTAGACATCGCCGAACTCATCGTTGAAGAACGGCCCGCGCACGCCCTGCGGTAACGTCTGCGCGATATCGCCGATCTTCTTGCGCACCGTGTACCAGATCTGCGCGGTGTCCTTGGCCGGCGAGTTGTCCGCCAGTTGGAAGATCACGGTGGTTTCGCCGGGCTTGGAAAAGCTGCGGATCTTGTCGGCGTAAGGCACTTCCTGGAGCTGGCGCTCGATCTTGTCCGTGACCTGCACGGCGATCTGCTCCGCGGTGGCGCCCGGCCAGAAGGCCTGCACCACCATCACGCGGAACGTAAACGGCGGGTCCTCGTCCTGCCCGAGCTGGAAGAACGCCAGCAGGCCGCCCACCAGCAGCACGACCAGCAGGTAACGGGTCAGCGGCTGGTGCTCGAGCGCCCAGCGCGACAAATTGAAGCGGGAATGTTCCATCCGGCCGCCCTCAGCCCTGGCGGCTTGCGAAGGCGCTCGCGTCCGCGGCGCCCGGGCTGGATGCCGGCTGCGCCGGCGTCACGCCCTGCATCGGCTTGACCTTCTGGCCCGCCTTGAGCAGGTGCACGCCCGCCGTGACGATGGTCTGGCCCGGCGTCAGGCCTTGCCGCACCTCGACCTCGTTGCCCTGCGGCTCGCCCAGCGTCACCGTCACGGGCTTGACCGTGCCACTGCCGCCCTGCCCGCCCTGGTAAATCCAGACCTGGTTGTTGCCGCGTTCCTGCAGCAACGCAGTCAGCGGAATGCGGATGGCGGCGGCCTCGCCGGATCGCGTGAACGTCACCACGGCGGTCATGCCGAAGCGCAGGTCGGCGGGGGCATTCGGCACGGATACACGGGTGGGATAGGTGCGCGTGACCGGGTCGGCGGCTGCGGAGATCTCGCGCACGCGGCCTGGCAGCACGCGGTCCGGCTCGGACCAGGTGCGGACGCTGACGTCGGTGGTGCCGCGCAGCATATCCACCTGGTCTTCGGGCAGGCCGATCGCCACTTCCTTCTCGGCGGTCTGCGCCACGCGGATGACTGGCTGGCCGGGCGTGACGACCTGGCCGATCTCGGCGTCCACCCCCGTCACCACGCCGTCGCCGTCGGCCGTCAGCACGGCATAGGTAGTCTGGTTGGATTGATTGCGCAGATTGGCCTGCGCCTGATTCAGGCGCGCCGCCGCGGCGTCAAACGTGGCCTGGCGGCGATGCTGCTCGGCGGCGCTGATAAAGCCCTTGGCCGCCAGTTCGTTGTAGCGCTTGAGGTCCGACGCCGCGAGGTCGCGATCGGTCCGGGCGGCCTCGTACTGGGCACGCGCGCCGGTTTCGGCCAGCGCCAGGTCGGTGGGATCCAGCCGGGCCAGCGGCTGGCCCTTCTTCACGGCGGCGCCCACATCGACCAGCCGGGCGGAAATCTTGCCGCCGACGCGGAACCCCAGCCGGGATTCGATGCGCGGGCGGACATCGCCGGAAAACTCGAACGACGTCTTGCCGGCGGCCGGGTGCAGTTGCATCAACCGGACCGGGCGCACATCCTCCACCGGTTCCGCCTTCTTGCCACAGCCCGCCAGCGCGAGCATGCCTGCGACGGCGGCAGCTGCCGCCAGCGCCCCCAGCCCCCCTTGCGGCCACGCGCGGCGGGCTGCAATGGCGCCGAGGCGTCCGGCTGGCATCGGAGATACATCAACGTCGGCGGCCGCGACTTCCGGCCTGGGATGAGGCACTGGCATGAGTTAAGCGTCTTGAGTCGGTGGAACGTCGGATGAAGCCTGTTACAGCGATGGGGCGACCAGCGCGCGACAGCGAGGCGACCGGAAATCGATCAAAAAGCGATCGACAGGCGACCCGTGCTGCCATGCGGCGAATGAGGAAGGCGTCTCGCGGCGGCCCTCTGGGGAGCCTGCCGTGGAATAAATAACTGGCCGGTCAGTAATATAGCGATCGACCCCGGGTGCGTCAAACGCCGGGCGACGAATAGACGAAATTCTCGACTCAGCGGCACCCGATCCAGGCCGACAGCGGGCGATGTTACAATTCGCCGCTTTGGCGCCCCCGCCGCCGCCCCACTACACAGAGACTGGCGTGACGCCCGATCAGTATTGCCAGGACAAGGCCGCCCAGAGCGGCTCCAGCTTCTACTACAGCTTCCTGTTCCTCCCGCCCGAACGCCGCCGCGCCATCACGGCACTCTATGCCTACTGCCGCGAGGTCGATGACATCGTCGACGACAGCCATGACGCCGGCGTCGCCCACCAGCGACTGGACTGGTGGCGCGCCGAACTGCGTCGCCTGTATGACGGCAACCCGACACATCCCGTGACGCAGGCGCTGCAGCCACACCTGGCGCCCTGCGGCCTGCCGCAGTCGGAAATGGCCGAGGTGCTCGATGGCATGGAAATGGATCTGGCCCAGTCGCGCTATCTCGATGAGGCCGGCCTGAACCGCTATTGCCACTGCGTGGCGGGCGTGGTCGGCATGCTGTCGGCACGGATTTTCGGCTTTACCGATCCGAAGACGCTCGCGTTCGCGGACAAGCTCGGCCTGTCGCTGCAACGCATCAATATCGTTCGCGACGTGGGCGAAGACGCGCGCCGTGGCCGCATCTATATTCCCGTGGATACGCTCCAGCGCTTCCAGGTACCGGCCGCCGATATCCTGCAGGCACGCCATTCGGATCGCTTTGTCGCGCTGATGCAGGATCAGGCGGACAAGGCGCGTGCGCTGTATCGTGAAGCCCTGGCGTTGCTGCCCCGGCAAGACCGCCGCGCCCAGCGCGCCGGGCTTGTCATGGCCGCGATCTACCATGCGTTGCTGGACGAAGTGCAGGCCAGCCAGTTCCAGGTGCTGACGCAACGGATCGCCCTGACGCCGCTGCGCAAGCTCTGGATCGCCTGGAAGACCTGGCTGCGCAACGGCTGAGATTCACCTTTCCCTGAATTGCCCGCACTGACAGACACCATGACCACCGCCACGCCCTCGCTCGGCCAGTCGATTCTGGACCGCGCCGACGCCCTCGCCCGTTTTTCCGATATGGAGGGCGGCCTGACTTGCGCGTTCCTGACGCCGGCGCATCGCCAGGCGCAGGCGCAGCTCGTGCAATGGATGGAAGCCGCCGGCATGGCGGTGCGCGTGGACGCCATCGGCAACGTCATCGGCCGCTATGCCGCCGATCCGGCCGTGGCCGATCCGAAAGTGCTGATGACGGGATCGCACTTCGATACCGTACGCAACGGGGGCCGGTACGACGGTCGGCTGGGCATCCTGCTGCCGATCGCCGTGGTGGGCGCGCTCAATGCCGCTGGCATCCGGCTGCCCTATCACTTTGAGGTGGTGGGCTTTGCCGAAGAGGAAGGCCTGCGCTTCAAGACCAGTTTCCTGGCCTGCAGCGTGCTGGCCGGCCGGTTCGATCCCGCCCTGCTGGACCGCGAGGACGCCGATGGCGTGACGATGCGTGCGGTGCTGGCCGAATCCGGTCTGCCGGGCGCTGGCGATGTTGAAGCGCTGCGCGCCGCCGCCATCGACCCGGCCACGCTGGCCGGCTTTGTCGAAGTGCATATCGAACAGGGACCGGTGTTGCTGCATCGCGGGCTGCCGCTCGGCATCGTCACGCAGATTGCCGGTAGCAGCCGCTTCCAGGTCCGCGTGGACGGCCTGGCCAGCCACGCCGGCACCACGCCGATGGGCATGCGGCGCGACGCTGCCGCGGGCGCAGCCGAGATGATCCTGCTGGTCGAGGACCGGTGCGCGCAGGTGCCAACGCTGGTCGGTACGGTCGGCCAGTTGCAGGTGCCGAACGGATCGAGCAATGTGATTCCGGCGTCATGTCAGTTTTCGATGGATATTCGTGCGGGAGAGGATGGCATTCGCGAAGCCGCGATCGCCGACATCCTGAGCGGCATCGAGCGGATCGCCGCGAGGCGCGGGCTGACCGCGACGGTGGAACGCGTGACCCCGGTCAACAACGCGCCGTGCGCGCGCTGGCTGATGGATCAATTCGCCGCGGTATTGAAGAAGCGTGGGCTGGAGGCCTTCGAGCTGCCGTCCGGCGCCGGGCACGACGCGATGATGATGCAGCGGATGACCGATGTGGCGATGCTGTTTGTCCGGTGCGGCAACGGGGGTATCAGCCACAATCCGCTGGAAACCATCACCGTCGAGGACGCCCAGCAGGCAGCGGAAGTCTTTGTGGATTTCCTGCGGCACTTCCGGCCACAGGACTGATGCGAGGGCGGCAGAATGCCGCAGTTCGGGCACGGGAGAGGCAGCGTGGCGGTCAGCCGCCCTGGTACATCTCCCGCCCGAGGTCGTAGAGGTTCTTGCGCAGCGTCTTGCGCTCGTCTGGCGACAGCTTGGGCTTGCCGCCTGCCGGGCCCTGTCGGCCGGCACGCTCGGCCATGTCGCGTTCCGAGCGGTATTTTTCGGCGCGTCCGCGGGCCTCGCGCTGATCGGCCTGTTCGCGTTCGCGTTCCCGTGGGGGCGCGGGAGCGGCCGCGGCGCTGGCGTTGGCGTCCTCGCCCTGCTGGGATTTGGGGTGAAGCAGGTGTGCCATCCCGGCCGACTGGGCGCGTGTGCCCCCTGGCACCAGGATGACAACCATGGCCAGGCCGGCAATCCATGCAAGCCGCGCGCCGATAGCGCGACGCAGGGTTTGCCCGTGCCGGTTTTGCTTCACTTTCATTGGATAATGGCGGTTTTGACTGTAGCCCCCGGCGGTCCCCTTGACCGCCACCCGCTGGCGCATCCGCCGCTCTCTGCCCGACGGCAGGCAGCTGTGCCAACGTCGTCGTGATGAGGAATGGATGCCCGTGGTGACCGAGTTTTCCGAGTGCGCGAAGGCGCGATCAGGAAACGGTTTGCGGAGTGTAAATGCACGAAAGGTGCACGCCGCCATACCACGGGGTAAAGTATGTAACGTTTTGTTAAGCCATTTTGAGCGAAAGCGATAATCGCTAAGATACCGCCATGGAAAATACCAGCCACAAGATTCTCGTCGTGGACGACGACCCGCGTCTGCGCGACCTGCTGCGCCGTTACCTTGGCGAACAGGGGTTCACGGTCCTCGTGGCGGAGAACGCCACCGCCATGAACAAGCTCTGGCTGCGCGAGCGCTTTGACCTGCTGGTGCTCGACCTGATGATGCCCGGCGAAGATGGCCTGTCCATCTGCCGCAGGCTGCGCGGCGCCAACGACCAGACGCCGATCATCATGCTCACCGCCAAGGGTGAGGATGTGGACCGCATCGTCGGCCTGGAGATGGGTGCCGACGACTACCTGCCCAAGCCATTCAACCCGCGCGAACTGATCGCGCGCATTCACGCCGTGCTGCGCCGCAAGGGCCCGGCCGAAGTCCCGGGCGCTCCGTCGGAAACGCCGGAGACCTTCGCGTTCGGCGATTTCGTGCTGAACCTGGCCACGCGCACGCTGACCAAGAACGACGAGGAAATCACGCTGACCACCGGGGAATTCTCGGTGCTCAAGGTGTTTGCCCGCCATCCGCGCCAGCCGCTGTCGCGCGAAAAGCTCATGGAAATGGCGCGCGGCCGCGAATACGAAGTATTCGACCGCAGCCTGGACGTTCAGATCTCGCGCCTGCGCAAGCTGATCGAGCCGGACCCGGGCAACCCGCGCTTCATCCAGACGGTCTGGGGCCTGGGCTATGTCTTCATTCCCGATGGCGTGAAGTAATCCCGGTCGTCCGCAGTCAGTATCGTGGCGACCGCTCTCGGCCGAACCGCAACGCGCTTCTTTGGTTCGCTGTTCTGGCGAACCTTCATGCTGATCGCCCTGTTGCTGGCGATCTCGCTGGGCATCTGGTTCCAGAGCTATCGGCTCTTTGAACGCGCACCGCGTGCCCAGCAGATCGCCATGCAGGTGGTCAGCGTGGTCAAGCTCACCCGCGCGGCCCTGCTCTACTCCGATCCCGCGCGGCGTCGGTTCCTGCTGCTCGACCTCGTCCAGAACGAGGGCATCAAGGTTTATCCGCGCGAAAAGGACGACGATTTCGCCGCACCCACGGCCAACCCGTTCCTGACGCAACTCGTGCAGCAGGAAATTCGCGGCCGGCTGGGCGAGGACACCGTCATCGCCACCACGGTCAACGACATTCCCGGCGTCTGGGTCAGCTTCGAGATCGAGGGCGACGACTACTGGGTGGCGATCAGTCCCGAACGTTTCGAGCGCGTGCCTGGCATCCAGTGGCTGTGGTGGAGTATTGCCGCGCTGCTGCTGTCGATTATCGGCGCGGCCTTCATCACGGCGCGCGTCAACTACCCGCTCAAACGCCTGGCCAACGCGGCGCGCCTGATTGGCGCCGGTGGCGACGCGCCGCCGCTGCGCGAGCACGGCGCCAGCGAAGTGGCACAGGCCAACCACAGCTTCAACCAGATGGTGCGCGACCTGCGCCAACTGGACGACGACCGCGTGGTGATGCTGGCCGGCATCTCGCACGACCTGCGCACGCCGCTCACGCGCTTGCGGCTGGAAACCGAGATGTCACCGGTGGATAACACCACGCGCGAAGCCATGATCGCCGACATCGAACAGATGGACGCCATCATCGGCCAGTTTCTCAACTACGCGCGCCCGGGCCAGGAAATGGTGGAACCCGTGGACCTCTCCGCGCTCGTGCAGGACGCTGTCGGCGTCTATGCAGCGCACGATGACGTGCGCGTGCACGTGCGTGCCAACGGCCCCGTCATGGCCGTGGCCAACCGCATGGAGATTCAGCGAATCCTCGACAACCTGGTCGAGAATGCGCGCCGCTATGCCAAGGACGAGGAAAGCGGCATGGCCGAGGTGGAGATCTCCACGCGGCTCGAGGACAAGGAAGCGGTGCTCACCGTGGCCGACAGCGGTACTGGCGTGCCCGACGCGCAATTGTCCCTGCTGACGCGACCGTTCTATCGCCTTGACAGCGCCCGCAGCGAGGCCAAGGGCGCCGGGCTGGGCATGTCCATCGTCAACCGCATCCTGCAGCGCAACGGCGGCCGCCTGGTGCTGGCCAACCGCCAGCCTCCCAAGAGCGGTCTCGTCGTCAGCGCCTTCTTTCGCCGCGCCTGAGCGTCTTCGCCGGAAAGCTGGTTCCGGTGCACATCCCCACGCCACTGACAGGTTTTCGACAGCATTTGATAGGGATTTGAAAGGCTGTTGACAGGGATTTGACAGCGTCACAGCGCACACTTGCCGCCATCGACAGGCCGATGCATACCGTTGCATCCCCAGCCATGGCGCCGCCTGCCGCAACACCCCCTACGCCCTGGCTGAATCGATCGAACAACATGCCGCCGACCCCAAGGCGGTGACCGAGAGACAGCCATGTCCAGCACTCCCAATACTCAGCACGGGTTTCGCACCGTGTTCCGCGTCGTCAGCGGCAACTTCCTGGAAATGTACGACTTCATGGTGTACGGCTTCTATGCCGCCGCCATCGCCAAGACGTTCTTTCCCAGCGGCAATGAATTCGCGTCGCTGATGCTTTCGCTGGCCACGTTCGGCGCCGGCTTCCTGATGCGCCCGCTGGGTGCCATCGTGCTCGGCGCGTACATCGACCATCATGGCCGCCGCAAGGGCCTGATCGTCACGCTGATCCTGATGGCCCTTGGCACGTTGCTGATCGCACTCGTGCCTGGCTACGCATCGATCGGCGTGGCCGCGCCGCTGCTGGTGCTGTTTGGCCGGCTGCTGCAGGGCTTCTCCGCTGGCGTGGAGCTGGGCGGCGTGTCCGTGTACCTGTCCGAGATCGCCAAGCCCGGCCACAAGGGCTTCTACGTGGCCTGGCAATCGGCCAGCCAGCAGGTGGCGGTGATCTTCGCCGGCTTGCTGGGCGTGATCCTGCACGCCACGCTGGCACCGGCGCAGATGGATAGCTGGGGCTGGCGCGTGCCATTCCTGATCGGCTGCCTGATCGTGCCATTCCTGTTCCTGATCCGCCGTTCGCTTGAAGAGACCGAGGAATTCCTCACACGCAAGCATCGCCCGTCGATCCGCGAGATCTATCGCTCGATGCTCGACAACTGGGGCATCATCATCGCCGGTTGCCTGATGGTGGTGATGACGACGGTGTCGTTCTACATGATCACTGCGTACACGCCGACGTTCGGCAAGACCGTGCTGAAACTCGACGACGTCGACAACCTGATCGTCACGATGTGCGTGGGCCTGTCCAACTTCATCTGGTTGCCGCTGATGGGCGCGGTGTCCGACCGCGTGGGACGCAAGCCGCTGCTGATCATCTTCACCATCGCCACGCTGGTGACGGCTTACCCTGCCGTGTCGTGGCTGGTAGCCGAGCCCTCGTTTGGGCGCCTGCTGATGGTGGAACTGTGGCTGTCCTTCCTGTACGGCAGCTATAACGGCGCGATGGTCGTCACGCTAACCGAAGTGATGCCGGCCGCCGTGCGCACCGCGGGCTTCTCGCTGGCGTACAGCCTGGCCACGGCGCTGTTCGGCGGTTTCACGCCGGCCATCTCCACGTACCTGATCCACGAGACCGGCAACAAGGCCGCGCCGGGCCTGTGGCTGATGTTTGCCGCCGCGTGCGGGCTGGTGGCCACGCTGGTCATCTTCCGCTCCAGCCGGATGCAAGCCGCGCTGCGCACCGCCTGACGCACGACTCACAAAGCCAGCGGCGCTTCGCCATCGCCGCCGGCGAAGCGCATCAAGACGCCGCCTTCATACGCCTGACACACTGGTGCCTCACCGGTGGCACGCAGGAGTATCAAGGCGGCGCGTGTCACCACGAATTTTCTCCATCCTTTCGCCCTGCGCGTCCGCGCATGGCATACTCGCGCTTCCCCGCCCGTCCCTCGGGCACATGCCGCTCTTTCCCCCGTCGTACCTGTCCCTATCGGCCTGTTTGAGAATATCAATTGGCCGCGACACCCTTTGACGACGGATAATTCTGTTTTTTCGCGACTCGCATCGCACGTCCCGAAGACTTCACTTCGAGACCCGGCGCGTATCGCCCGCCTCACTCTGTTCAACCGTATCAGGAGAAGTCTATGAAGACCGTTGGTGACAAGATCGAAGCCTTCCACGTCGTTGGCGTCAAGCCGGGTTTCAACAACCACGAAGAGAACGGCCAGTCGGCTTTCGAAGACATCACTGAAAAGTCGTTCGAAGGCAAGTGGAAGATCATTTACTTCTACCCGAAGGACTTCACCTTCGTGTGCCCGACCGAAATCGTGGCCTTTGCCAAGCTGAACAATGACTTCGCCGATCGCGACGCGATCGTGCTGGGCGGTTCGACCGACAACGAGTTCGTGAAGCTGGCATGGCGCCGCGAACACAAGGACCTGAACAAGCTGAACCAGTGGCAATTTGCCGACGTGACGGGCTCGCTGGTGGACCAGCTGGGCGTGCGCGACCAGGCAGCCGGCGTGGCCCTGCGTGCCACCTTCATCGTCGACCCGGACAACGTGATCCAGCACGTGTCGGTGAACAACCTGAACGTCGGCCGTAATCCGGAAGAAGTCCTGCGTATTCTGGACGGCCTGCAAACGGACGAGCTGTGCCCGTGCAACCGCGCGGTCGGTGGCGCCACGCTGTAATCTGCTTTACCTGCCAACCGCCCTCCGGGGCGGACCGGCGCGCGTGGAGGGCGGCGTCCCTCCACGTCAAAACCCGCTCTGTGCGGGTTTTTTGAGCCCTGGACGATAGGAGAAATAAATGGAATTCCTCAGCACGATTAAGAACCGGATCCCCGACTTCGCGAAGGACATTCGCCTGAACATCGATGGCACGATCGCGCGCTCTTCGCTGGAAGGCAACGATGCCGTTGCCGTTGCGCTGGCCGCCGCCTTTGCCGCCAAGAGCAAGGTCATCGTCGATGTGATTCGCAACGCGAACGTGCTGTCGCCCGAGGAAGTCACCGCCGTGCAAACCGCTGCCGCGCTGATGGGCATGAACAACATCTGGTATCCGTTTGTCGAGATGGCCGAGGATCCGGATCTGGCCAGCCAGCCCGCCGGCCTGCGCATGAACGCCTACGCCACCCATGGTGGTGTGGACAAGCGCCGCTTCGAGATGTATGCACTGGCCGCGTCGATCATCGGCAAGTGCCATTTCTGCGTGAAGTCGCATTACCAGCTGCTCAAGGACGAGCAAGGCATGAGCGCGCAGCAGTTGCGTGACGTGGGCCGTATCGCGGCCGTCATCGGCGCCGCCGCCAACGTGATCGCCGCGGAATAAACACCACGGCAAACATCGCGCGGCAAGTTGTCACGACGTTGCCACACTGTCGACGTCGCCGACAACGCCATGTGCACGAGACAAGCCGGCAGCCACCGCAAGGTGCTGCCGGCTTTTCATTGGCGGATGCGCAACACGGCGCGATACCCTGTTACGGGGACAGTCGGATGTCACCGGTGCATTTGTGCATCGGACGGCCTACAATCGACAAAAGGACACGGAGACTTTTCCCGCCATGAGCACCTTGCCTTCGCATACTTCGCCCCGCTTCCGCTTTCGGCTAGCGGCGGCTTACGACTGGGGCGACATCGCCACGGTCACGCAGCAGGCCTACGGTCAGTATGAGCTGGAGATCATGGAAGATTGTCGCGCATCGTTTCAGCGCGGCATGCAATCCGTGCTGGCCGCCAAGGACAATCCCGACATGGAATGGTGGGTGGCCGAGGGCGACCACGGCATCAGCGGTGCCGTGCTGTTTTGCCATCCGGGCGCCACGTTGCCCGCGCTGGATGACAGCACCATCACGCTGACGCAACCCGAGGCACGACTGCTGTCCGTGAGCCCGCAGGCGCGCGGACTGGGGCTGGGCCACACGCTGATGCAGATCTGCATCCAGCGTGCCCGCGACATCGGCTCCCCTACGCTGGTGGTGCGCACGATGCCGGAGATGGATTCGGCCAATCGCCTCTGCCAGCAGATGGGCTTTCAGAAACGCACCGAGGCCGGCGCGCGCAGCGGCTCCATGGGCCGCCTGATCGACTACACATACGCGATCACGCCGGAAGAAGCGCCGGCCCCCGCGCCGCCACCGGCCTGAACAGGCTTTTCGAGGCAACCTCTTAATCCTGGGCGTCGCCGCTTCTGCGATAGATCAGTACCGCAGCCTGCGCGACGATGCCTTCCTCGCGCCCTTCGAACCCAAGCTTCTCGTTGGTCTTGGCCTTCACGTTGCAACGCGTGACGGGCAATCCCAGGTCTTCCGCGAGGTTCGCCACCATGCCCGCGATATGCGGCGCCAGCTTGGGCTTCTGCGCGATCACGGTCGCATCCACGTTACCCAGCTCATAGCCGGCCTCACGCACACGCCGGGCAGCCTCGCGCAGCAGCAAGCGGCTATCCGCGCCGGCGAAGTTGGGGTCCGTATCCGGAAAATGGCGACCGATATCGCCCAGCGCCGCGGCACCGAACAATGCGTCCGTCACGGCGTGCAGAAGTGCGTCGGCATCGGAATGACCCAGCAGCCCGCGGTCATGGGGAATGTCCACGCCGCCCAGGATCAGCTTGCGGCCCGGCACCAGGGCGTGCACGTCATAGCCCTGGCCAATACGGAAATCAAATGGATTCAATGCGGCTCCTTGCGGAAGTCTGTTGGGGTTGGCGTCGGATTACCGTTTGGGCGACGTATGGCTCGCGCCCGTGCCGAGCAGCACGTCCGCCAGCGCAAAGTCTTCCGGGTAGGTCACCTTGAAATTGCGCAGCGATCCGTTGACCAGACGCGGATGCAGGCCCAGGCGCTCGATCGCGCTGGCTTCGTCCGTGACGACCGCGCCGGCCGCCATCGCATCCTGCAACGCCTGCCGTAGCACACCCACGCGGAACATCTGGGGCGTCTGCGCCTGCCACAGGCCCTCGCGCGAGACCGTGGTGCCAATGCGGGCGCCGGCATCGGCGCGCTTGAGCGTGTCCGGGACCGGCACGGCCAGGATGCCACCAATGGCTTCGTTGGCATCGTCGTCGGCCTCTACCGCCCGGACGAGAGAATCGATCATGGCGGGCGTCAGTCCGGGGCGGGCGGCATCGTGAACGAGCACCCAGTCCGTATCCACCGCGCCCAGCTGCGCAAGGTGATGCAGGCCGGCAAGCACCGAGGCGTGGCGCGTATCGCCGCCCACGAAAGCGGTGTCGAAGCGCAGCCCCGCGAACATTTCGGCGCCAAAGCGCGATTCCAGCGGCATGTCGTCCGGGGCGAGCACAAGTGCGGTGGCGCTGATGGCCTCGCTCGCGGAAAACGCCGCCAGCGCGTACCAGATCATCGGACGGCCAGCGACCGTCTGGTACTGCTTGGCGACATGGCCGCCAGCGCGGCTGCCGGTACCGGCACAGGGAATCAAGGCAAATCGGCGATCTGACACGGGCGTGAGGGGCATGGAATTAGGAAACCGGCCAGCGAGCCAGCCGGTGCGCATTCTATAATACGGCCCTTGCCTGCCGCCACGGCCTGACCGCGAGCGCCGGGCCATGATTGCATCCCCCCGCCCGCATTGCCGGCGGGGCGTCGTCGTTTTGGACCGCCCAGCTGCCAATGCCTGACACCCAAGCCGCTTTCCCCTTTGCCAACCTGCCGCTGGTCAAACCCGGCATGCGCCATGCCGTGGCCGGCCTGACCGGCTCCGCCGACGCGTTGCTGGTGGCCGCCTACGCGCGCCAGCACAAGGGCAGCATGCCGATGCTGGCCGTGGTCTGCGCCAGCGCGATGGACGCCCAGCGCCTGGCCGAGGAAATTCCGTGGTTCGCGCCGGAATTGCGCGTGCGCCTGCTGCCCGACTGGGAAACCCTGCCATACGACAGCTTCTCGCCGCACCAGGATCTGGTCTCGGAGCGTCTGGCGACCCTGCACGACATCCAGGGCGGCCAGTGCGATGTGATGCTGGTGCCGGCCACCACGGCGCTCTACCGCCTTGCGCCGCCCTCGTTCCTGGCGGCCTACACGTTCTTCTTCAAACAGGGCGAGCGGCTGGACGAGGATGCGCTCAAGGCGCAGTTCACGCTCGCGGGCTACGAGCACGTCAGCGCCGTGATGCGGCCCGGGGAATACAGCGTGCGCGGCGGGCTGATCGACCTCTACCCGATGGGCTCCGCGTTGCCGTACCGGATCGACCTGTTTGGCGACGAGATCGAGACCATCCGCGCCTTCGACCCCGACACGCAACGCAGCCTCTATCCCGTCAAGGAAGTCCGCTTGCTGCCGGGCCGCGAATTCCCACTCGACGAGGCCGCGCGCACGGCCTTCCGCGGCCGCTGGCGCGAGGTCTTCGAAGGTGACCCGACCAAATCGCCGATCTACAAGGACATCGGCAACGGCGTGCCGTCCGCCGGCATCGAGTACTACCTGCCGCTGTTCTTCGCGCAGAGCGCGACGCTGTTCGACTACATGCCGGAAGGCACCCAGCTCGCGTTTGCCGGCAATGTCGACGAGGCGATCCGCCGCTTCTGGGCCGATACCACGCAACGCTATACGTTCATGCGGCACGACCGCGAACGCCCGCTGCTGCCGCCATCGGACCTGTTCCTGTCCGACGAGCAGTTCTTCGTGGGGGCCAAGCCGCTAGCCCGGCTGGTGCTGCAACGCGACGCCGCGCCGTCCGGGCAACCATCCTTCTCCGGCACGCTGCCCGATGTCTCGGTCAACCGGCGTGCCGAGGATCCGCTTGTCAATCTGGAGTCGCTGCTGCTCGACAAGGCTACGCGCGTGCTGATGTGCGCGGACTCCGCCGGTCGACGCGAAACGCTGCTGCAGCTATTTGCCGAAAGCGGCCTGCGTCCGCAGACCGTGGATGACTTCGCCGCATTCCTGGCGGGCGACGCGCATTTCTCCATCGTCGTTGCGCCGCTGCAGAGCGGATTCGCCCTGCCGTCGGTGCAGCTGGCTTTCGTCACGGAGGCCGAGCTCTACGCCGGCACGGCGCGCCGCGCGGGCCGCCGCAAGCAGGAACAGGCCAGCGCCGTCGACTCGATGGTGCGCGACCTGGCCGAGCTGAAGATCGGCGATCCGGTCGTGCATAGCGATCATGGCATCGGCCGCTACCAGGGTCTGGTCACGCTCGACATGGGCCAGGGCGACGAGGAATTCCTGCACCTGGACTATGACAAGGGCAGCAAGCTCTATGTACCGGTGCATCAATTGCACGTGATCTCGCGCTACTCGGGCGCCGATCCCGATACCGCGCCGCTGCACCATCTGGGCTCCGGCCAGTGGGACAAGGCCAAGCGCCGCGCCGCGCAGCAGATCCGCGATACCGCCGCCGAACTGCTGAACCTCTACGCGCGCCGCGCCGCGCGCGAAGGCTTTGCGTTCCCGCTGTCGCCGAAGGACTACGAGACGTTCGCGGAGAGCTTCGGCTTCGAGGAAACGCCGGATCAGGCCGCGGCCATCGCCGCCGTCATCGCCGACATGACTTCCGGCAAACCCATGGACCGCCTGGTGTGCGGCGACGTCGGCTTCGGCAAGACCGAGGTGGCGCTGCGCGCGGCGTTCGTGGCCGTGCTCGGCGGCAAGCAGGTGGCCATGCTGGCGCCCACCACGCTGCTGGCCGAGCAGCATTTCCAGACGCTCTCCGACCGCTTCGCGGAATGGCCGGTGCGCATCGTGGAACTGTCGCGCTTCAAGACGAAAAAGGAAATCGACGCCGCCATCAAGCAGATCAACGATGGCACGGTCGACATCGTCATCGGCACGCACAAGCTGCTGTCGGACGAAGTCAGGTTCCAGCGGCTGGGGCTGGTCATCATCGACGAGGAACACCGCTTTGGCGTGCGCCAGAAGGAGGCGCTGAAGACGCTGCGCGCCGAGGTCGACATCCTGACGCTGACCGCCACGCCGATCCCGCGCACGCTGGGCATGGCACTGGAAGGGCTGCGCGATTTCTCGGTCATCGCCACCGCGCCGCAGAAGCGGCTGGCGATCAAGACCTTCGTGCGGCGCGAGGAAGACGGCGTGATCCGCGAGGCCATCCTGCGCGAGCTGAAGCGCGGCGGGCAGGTCTACTTCCTGCACAACGAGGTCGAGACCATCGACAACAAGCGCGCACGGCTGGCCGAGCTGGTGCCTGAAGCCCGCATTGCCGTGGCGCACGGCCAGATGCATGAACGCGAGCTGGAGCGCGTGATGCGCGACTTCGTCGCACGCCGCGACAACATCCTGCTGTGCACGACGATCATCGAGACCGGCATCGACGTGCCGACCGCGAACACCATCCTGATCCACCGCGCCGACAAGTTCGGGCTGGCCCAGTTGCACCAGTTACGCGGCCGCGTGGGCCGGTCGCACCATCAGGCCTATGCCTACCTCCTCGTCCATGATGTCGACGGCCTGACCAAACAGGCGCAGCGCCGGCTCGAGGCCATCCAGCAGATGGAAGAGCTGGGCTCCGGCTTCTACCTGGCCATGCACGACCTGGAGATCCGTGGCGCGGGCGAGGTGCTGGGCGACAAGCAGTCCGGCGAAATCCACGAAATCGGCTTCCAGCTCTACACCGACATGCTCAACGCCGCGGTGAAGGCGCTCAAGGCCGGCAAGGAACCTGACCTGATGGCGCCCCTGGCGGCTACCACGGAGATCAACCTGGGCACACCGGCATTGCTTCCCAACGACTACTGCGCCGACGTGCACGAGCGCCTGTCGCTCTACAAGCGGCTGGCCAACTGCGAGACGGCGGAACGCGTCGACGACATCCAGGAGGAGCTGATCGACCGGTTCGGCCGCCTGCCCGCGCAGGCCCAGGCACTGGTGGAGACCCACCGGCTACGCATCGCCGCGGCGCCATTGGGCGTGCGCAAGATCGACGCCGGCGAGGCCAGCATCAGCATGCAGTTCGTGCCGAACCCACCGATCGACGCGATTCGCATCATCGACCTGGTGCAGAAGAACCGCCATATCAAGCTGGCGGGGCAAGACAAGCTGAAGATCGAGGCCAAGATGCCCGATGTGGCCGTGCGAGCCCAGACCATCAAGCACACCCTGCGTCAGCTGGCCTGACCGTTCCCGGCCCGGAACTGGCTCGTTTCCAGCGCCGGGTGTAGGATCAACCCCTTGACGAATCAACCAGTTTCAAGTCCCATGCACGCCCACGCCGACACCCAACGCCCCGCCACCGAAGCCCCGAAGCGCGGCAGCGCGCTCGAATGGACCCAGCGGCTGGTGTCGTTCGATACCACCTCGCGCCACTCCAACCTCGGCCTGATCGAGGCCGCACGCGATCACTTCCTGGCCAAGGGCTTGCGCCCGCATCTGAGCTACAACCCGCAGGGCGACAAGGCCAATCTGTTCGTGACCGTGCCGGCCGCAAATGGCGCCACGGACGGTGGCATCGTGCTGTCCGGCCACACGGACGTCGTGCCGGTCGATGGCCAGAACTGGACCACGGATCCGTTCAAGCCCGTGATCCGCGACGGCAAGCTCTATGGCCGTGGTACCTGCGACATGAAGGGCTTCATCGGCACCAGCCTCGCGCTGCTGCCGACCATCCTTGAAGCGAAGCTGCGCGAACCGGTGCACTACGCGTTGTCGTTCGACGAGGAAATCGGCTGCATGGGTGCGCCTTACCTGCTGGCCGAGTTGCGCGACCGGGGCGTGCGCCCCGGCGGCTGCATCGTCGGCGAACCAACCAGCATGCGCGTGATCGTGGCTCACAAGGGCATCAATGCCTACCGTTGCTGCGTGAAGGGGCAGGCCGCGCACTCGTCGCTGACGCCGAAGGGCGTGAACGCGATCGAATACGCTGCACGCATGATCTGCTTCATCCGCGACATCGCGGACGAGTTCAAGGCCAACGGGCCGTACGACCAGGCATTCGACGTGCCATTCACGACCGCATCCACGGGCACGATCCAGGGCGGCATCGCACTGAATACGATCCCCGCGTTGTGCGAATTCGTGTTCGAGTTCCGCAACCTGCCAGGCGTCGATCCGGAAGCGATCTTCGCGCGCGTCCAGGGCTACGCCAACGACGTGCTGCTGCCGAAAATGCGCGCCGAGCATGCCGACGCGGCCCTGACGCTCGCCAAGATTGCCGCGGCGCCGTCGCTGGACGCCGCGGAATCGGACGCCATCACGCAACTGGTCCGCACGCTGACCGCGGATCGCGAAACCAACAAGGTTGCGTACGGCACGGAGGCCGGCCTGTTCCAGCGCGCCGGCATTCCGGCCGTGGTCTGCGGCCCCGGCGATATCCAGCAAGCCCACAAGCCCGACGAGTTCGTGGCGCTGGAACAGCTCGAAGCCTGCGAGGCATTCCTGCACAAGGTGGTGGACAGCCTGCGCGTGGCAGCCTGAGCCACGCACCGACGGCTGCCTGTTTGCAGCCTGGGATTGCGGCCTGGGCGATCCGGGCGATCTGGGATTGCGGCCTTGGGCCGCGACCCGGGCAGCAGCCCCGCGCAAAGTGCCTGCCCGGCCTGCCGGAAGGCTTACAATATCGCCTTTCCCCGGTCTGCCGAACCGGGCCGGATGTCATCCGCCCTGATCCAGACCTGCCCAGACCGGTCCCGCCCTGCCCTCGATTCAAGCTCGCCTCGTCCCTGCCGTCATGCCCCTGATTCTCCAGAGCCTCGCCCCGCTGACCCCCGCCGATCTCGACGCCATCCGCCCCATTGCGGACGCCTCCGCATTCGCATTGCGGTCGGAGACCGTCGCAGCCGCCGATGCATGCGCCCCGCTGTCGCCGGCGCTGCGTGAAGCACTGGACACCGTGTGCGCCCCGCGCGGCATCGACTGGGCCGTGGTGCCGGCCGGGCGGAAGTTGTCGGATTTCCGGCTTGTGGCGATGGATATGGACTCGACACTGATCACGATCGAGTGCATCGATGAAATCGCCGACTTCTGCGGGCTCAAGGCGGAGGTCTCGGCCATCACCGAAGCCGCCATGCGCGGTGAAATCACTGACTTCAACGAGAGCCTGCGCCGTCGCGTGGCGCTGCTCAAGGGCCTGGATGCCAGCGTGCTGGATCGCGTCTACGAGGAACGCCTGCGCCTGTCGCCGGGCGCCGAGCGCATGCTGCAGGCCGTGCAGGCGCTGGGCCTGCGTACGCTCCTGGTCTCGGGCGGCTTTGTGCATTTCACCGACAAGCTCAAGCCGCGCCTGAAGCTGGATTTCACGCGCGCCAACACGCTCGAAATCGTCGACGGCAAGCTCACCGGCAATGTCGTGGGCGAAATCGTCAATGCCGACGTCAAGGCACGCACGGTGCGCGAGGTGTGCGAGCAGATCGGCGCCGATGTGTCGCAAGCGATCGTCATGGGCGACGGCTCCAACGACCTCAAGATGATGGCCGTGGCGGGGCTGTCCGTGGCGTTCCGCGCCAAGCCCGTGGTGCGCGCACAGGCTGGCGTCGCATTCAACCATGTCGGACTGGACGGCCTGCTGAATCTTTTCCCCGGCTAATCCCCGCCTGCTTCCCCCGCTTTTCCCCCGCTTCCCCGTTTTTCCACGATGTCCGGCCAGCCGCGCCGGACATCGTCCAAAACTCCCCTCACGCTTTCCCCCTTCATCGCCATTTCTCCGCAGATCAGCTCAGAAACGTACTGAAACGCCTCACAACATCGTGATTTGCTTGTGAAAACAAATGCGAATCATTATTATTGAGGATTCCCCGACTCTTCTGATGCCGACCGCATGCAAGCGTTAGCCGTATTGCTCGGACTGGCCGCCGCCGCGTGCCTGTACCTTGCCGCGCCCAACCAGGTCCTGTTCGTGACCGCCAGCGGCGACGGCCGACCGCCCGTGGCGCCCACCCTGCTGTGCTGGCTGGGCCTGGCCCTGACGCTGGCCAGCGCATGGACCATGAGCGTGCCCGAGGGCTGGCCCGTGGCCATCGCCGCCACGCTGATCACGCTGACCTGCAGCCTGTCGCTGTGGCCGTTCATCGGAACGTGGCTGCAGCACCGGCGCGGCCTGCAACGCGAGGAGAGCACGTCATGATGGGCACCAAATGGCTCGCCGGCGCACTGCTGGGATTTCCGCTGGCGATCGCGCTCTGCACACTCGGCATCCTGTGGCTGCCCGGCGGCTGGGAGGGCGGCGTCGTCGCGGCCGTCACGCTGAGCTTCGTGCTCTATGTGGCCATCGTCAGCCTCAGCCTGCTGTTCGCCACCAGCCGGGGCGCCTGGCTGTGGCTGGCCGGCGCCAATCTCGTCTGCTTTGGCATCCTCTGGGCGCTGCGCCTGATGCATGCCATGCCGGTCGCATCCACGCTGTCCGGATCGTGAGGCACCCCGCATGAAACCCAATACCCTGCGCCTGTACAACACCCTCCACACGTGGGTGGGCCTGATGGCCGGCTGGGCCCTGTTCATCGCCTTCTTCGCTGGCGCCATCACGGTCTTCCACCACGAACTCCACGTGTGGCAGAACCCCGCCCGCCTGGAGGGCCGCCATGCCACGGAAGTGCAGGTCGAAGGCCCCGCCATCGACGCGTTCGTGCAGAAGCTCGTGGCCGTGCATCCCGATGCCGCGAACAGCGTCTTCGTCGGCCTGCCCAGCAAGGAAGAGCCCGACTTCAACGCTTACTGGCAGAACAAGGCCGGCGAATGGCTGACGATGAACGGCGCACGCCTGAATGGCGACGCGGCCGCGCAGCAACAGACATCGCTCGATCACGTGACCGGCGAGCTGTCGGCGTTCCTGAATTCGCTGCATTACTCGCTTGGGCTGGATACTGGTGGCATGTACTTCATGGGCGTGATTTCGGTGCTGTACGGCCTGGCGCTGGTCTCCGGCGTGCTGCTGCACCTGCCGCGCCTGAAGAAGGACCTGTTTGCCGTGCGCCCGGGACGCAACCTCAAGCGCTTCTGGATGGACGCGCATAACGTGATCGGCCTGTTCAGCCTGCCCTTCCACCTGATCTTCGCGGTGACGGGCGCGCTGTTCTGCCTGTCGCTGATCATGGTGATGGTCTTCAACGTGCTGACGTTCGACGGCAAGCTGATGGAAGTCGTGCCGCGCGTGATCGGTGCCGCGCCGGAAGTCACCGCGGCCGGCCGCCCCTCGCCGACGATGCCCGCGGCGCAGTTGCTGGCCATCGCGCGCGAGCATGGCGGTGAACGCTTCACGCCCGAAGCCATCCGCTTCCAGCGCTATGGCGATGCCAACGCCGTGGCCGAGGTGCGCGGTGACAGCAGCCGCGCACTGGGTAACGGCGGCGCGGTGGGCATCCACGCCGCAGCCAACGAACCGAATGCGGGGCAACTGATCGCCAACCAGACCGCCGGCGGGCGCGATGGCAACCATGCGCTCTACAGCGCGATGTACGCGCTGCATTTCGGCACCTTCGGCGACCTGGCCGTGCGGCTGGTCTACCTGCTGGCCGGCCTGGCAGGTGCGTTCCTGTTCTACTCGGGCAACCTGCTCTGGATCGAGACGCGCCGCAAGACGCGCCAGGCCGAGCAGCCGCGCGTGCATCGGCTGCTGGCGCAGGCCACGGTGGGCGTATGCATCGGCACCTGCATCGGCGTGGCCCTGTGCTTCCCCGCCGCGCTGCTGTGGCCGGAGCGCGCCGTCAGCGTGGTGTTCTGGCCGGTATTCTTCGTAGCGATCGCCTGGTCACTGCTGCGTGCGCCCGTACGGGCCGCCGTGGAGTTGCTCTATGTGGCGGCCCTCGCCTCGCTGACCGTGCCGTTGTCGAACGCGCTGCTGACGGGGGATCATCTGTTCGTGGCAGCCCTGCATGGCCGCTGGGCCGTGGCAGGATTCGATATCGGCGCCATCGCCATGGCCGTGGGCTATGTCGCGCTGGCCCGCGCCACGGCTCGCCGGGCGCGCAATGGCCCCGCCGAATCCGTGTGGGCGTTACGCAGCGCCTCCGCGGAAGGCGCCCCGCAGGCGACGATGCGCAAGGTGGATGCGTCCTGAGCGCGACGCCGTCGCGCCATCACAAATCGGACTGATGCGCTGATCTCAGGAAGTCGGCCAATCGGTTGGTCACAATTGGTTGGCCAGGCTGAGAAGGGCTGGATCCCGTGCACGGGACCCAGCCCTTTTGTTTTGATATGTGCCTGGCATCGCCGACCTACAATGCAAGGTCTGAAGTACGCACCGCAATCCTCACCCCGAGGAACTTGAGGGAGACCAACCATGACTTCTGGCGGCGCAACATCCGGCGAACCCATCAAGGTGGGCGGATTGACTATCCACTACCTGCTCGATGGCGCGGCAACCGGCGGAATGGGCATGTTCGAACTGACCGTGCCGCCCGGCGCGCAGGTGCCGCCACCCCATAGCCATACCCATAACGAAGAGTGCGTCTACGTCCTGGATGGCGTACTTCGGTACTCGGTCGATGGCGTCAGCCGGGACCTGTCGCGGGGGGATTGGATGTCGACCCCGCGCGGATCGGTGCATCAGTTCAGCAATCCGCACGGCGACGTCGCCCGCGCACTGATCGTCATCTCGCCTGACATTGGCGCGCAGTATTTCCGCGATGTCGGCGCCATCGTCAACGCCGGCGGGCCGCCCGACCGCGCAAAGCTGCTGGCGGTCATGGCCGGATACGGGCTGGTGCCGGCAAAACCCTCGCCCTGACCGGCCCCGCCTTCTAACGCAGGTGCTGCTCCATGGCCTGTTTGATATCGGCGATGAGGTCGCGCGTGTCTTCCAGGCCGATGTACAGCCGCACCAGCTCGCCGGCATTTTCCCAGTCCGCTGGCGGCCAAGTCCCGGCCGGGCGCATGGCCTCCACGTGATAAGGCACCGCCAGGCTGTGCGCCCCGCCCCATGACCAGCCGATTGCAAACAGCTTCAGCGCCTCCACGAACGCATCGACCTGTTCGCGCGTGTAGCGGCTGTGCAGGATGATCGAAAACAGGCCGCTGGCGCCGGTGAAGTCACGCCGCCATTCAGCATGCCCCGGACAGTCGGGCAGCGCGGGATGCAGCACGCGCGTGACTTCCGGCCGCTGGGTCAGCCATTCGGCGACCTCGCGAGCGGCGCGGTCGTGAGCGGCCAGCCGGACCGGCATGCTCGACAGCCCGCGCAACACCAGGTAGCAGTCATCGGCGGAGACCCCCCAGCCCATGATCATGCGTGTGCGCTTCAAGCGGTCGTAGAGCTTGCCGTCGCGCGTGATGACCGCGCCCATCAGCACGTCGCTGCCGCCGGACTGGTACTTGGTCAGCGCCTGCATGGAAATGTCGATGCCCTTGTCGAAGGGGCGGAAGTACACGCCGGCAGACCATGTGTTGTCGATGGCGGTCACCACGCCGCGCGCCTTGGCCGCGGCCACGATGGCGCTCGTATCGGGCACTTCCATCGTGACCGATCCCGGTGCTTCCAGCCAGATCAGCTTCGTGTTCGGCTGGATCATCGACGCGATGCCCGCGCCGATCATCGGCGAGTAGTAGCGCACCGTCACGCCAAAGTCCCGCGCAAGCCATTCGCCGTGGTCACGATTCGGACCGTAGACGTTGTCCGGCACCAGCACATCGTCGCCGGCCTTCAGGAAAGCAAAATAGACCAGTGAAATCGCACCCATCCCGGATGGCAGCAGCAGGGTCTGGCTGCCGCCCTCGATCTGGGCCAGTTGCTGGCACAGCGCCTCGCTGGTGGGCGTGGCGTGCAGGCCGTAGCGCCAGTACGTGGTGGAGCGGTCGCCATAGGCGCGCAGTTCCGCGAGGTTGCGGAACACCACGGTGGAGCCGCGATAGGTCGGTGTGGAAAAGGATTGGAAACCGGGCGCGATATCCAGGTCTGGCTGGACGGCAACGGTCTGCAGGTAATGGGACGAGTCGGATTCGGAGCGGTCGGACACGGCGGATTCCTTGCTATCTGGATGGCGCGGGTCAGTTTACGGCCCGCGCACGGGAAGTCAGTTCAGACGTCCGAGCTTACCAGCAAATGCAGGGGTATCCACTGCGCCACATTCATTGCGGCGCCATTGCGGCACCATTGCGACCCGGAGAGTCGCCGCCTTGATGGCGATTGCCGCGATGATGTCGGCAGCGACGGAAACTAGCGCGGGTTGCCGACCGAGATCGACGATTTGGGCGGCGGCGGCGCGTAGGTAACGCCGCTATTGGGCCGCATGTCGAACGGCGGAATCACGAGGTAGCCGCCGAACGGGCGGATGAAGAATGGCAGCACGATCGCCGGGTTGAACGCGTCGGTCCACGTCCCGCGCACCGCGCCGTTCTGGTCGATCTGGCCTTCCCAGTTGCCGGACACGCGCGTGCCGTCGTCCGACTCCTCCATCAGGAATGCGCCGTTTTCCCACTCTCCGGAAAGCAGGCGTACGCCCTTGGCATCGCCGGTCGTGTATTCGCCTTGCAGGCTGTCTCGCGTGTCGGACTTGGGCCCGATGCGCAGCCGCACGGACTTGTCGCCGACGTTGCCGACGTAGACCGGCAACCTGGCGTACTCCGCCCGCGGAGCCAGCGGACCGATCGGCCCCGTGGAAAGCGCGGCACCACGCCGGGCCTCGCCATCACGGATCGCCTCATTGATACCGAGCGCGCCGCCCTGCCCACCCGCCGTGCTGCCCGCCACCGGGCCGGATGACAGCGCCGTGCCGCCGGCCGCCTGCGCGGCAATCGGAACGATCAGCGCAAGCGTCGCGGCAACGGTCAGTCGGAACAGAAACGGGATCGGTCGGGGCAAGGCGGAACCTCGGGAGTGGTGCGTCGTCGTGTGACTTTAAACGCGCTCGAAAATCGCGGCAATGCCCTGGCCGCCACCGATGCACATCGTCACCAGCGCATAGCGACCTTGCACGCGCTGGAGCTCGTGCAGTGCCTTGACGGTGATGAGCGCCCCCGTCGCACCGATCGGGTGGCCGAGCGAAATGCCGGAGCCGTTCGGGTTGACCTTGGCCGGATCGAGACCCAGCGCCTTGGTCACCGCGCACGCCTGGGCGGCGAACGCCTCGTTGGCCTCGATGACATCGAGGTCCTTGACCGACAGGCCGGCGCGTTCCAGCGCGATCTTCGTCGCCGGCACCGGGCCGATGCCCATCGTCTTCGGATCCACGCCGGCATGACCGTAGGACACCAGGCGCGCCAGCGGCTTCAGGCCACGACGCTCCGCCTCGGCACGCTCCATCAGCACCACGGCGGCGGCGGCGTCGTTCAGGCCAGACGCATTGCCCGCGGTCACGGTACCGTTTTCCTTGACGAAGACCGGCTTGAGCTTGGTCATGTCGTCGATCGTCGCGTCATGGCGCACGTGCTCGTCGGTATCGAACACCACATCGCCCTTGCGCGACTTCAGCGTGACGGGGACGATCTGGTCCTTGAAGTAGCCCGCCTTGATCGCCGCCGACGCACGGCGGTGCGATTCCAGCGCGGCCTCGTCCTGCTGCGTGCGCGAGATGTCGTATTCCTTGGCGACGTTCTCGGCGGTCACGCCCATGTGGATCGCGTGGAAGGGGTCGTGCAGCGCGCCGAGCATCATGTCGACGAGCTTGGCGTCGCCCATGCGGGCACCCCAGCGCGCCATCGGCGCCAGGTACGGGGCGCGGCTCATGCTTTCCGCGCCGCCGCCGATCGCCACATCGGTATCGCCCAGCAGGATGGTCTGCGCGGCGCTCACGATGGCCTGCAGGCCGGAGCCGCACAGGCGGTTCACGGTCAGCGCCGGGGCGTTGATCGTCACGCCGCCGTTCACGGCCGCCACGCGGCCCAGGTACATGTCCTTGGGTTCGGTCTGGATGACGTTGCCGAACACCACGTGGCCGACGTCGTCGCCGGACACATTGGCGCGGGCCAGCGCCTCGCGTACCACCATTGCGCCCAGCTCGGTCGGGGCGAGGTCCTTCAGGCTGCCGCCAAAGGTGCCGATTGCGGTGCGCACACCGCTGACAACCACCACTTCACGCGTCATGTCTGGTCTCCATGAATTCATGTTGCGGCGCACAGTATAGTCCGGGCGCCCCATAAACGAACGACCGTACTTTTACCTAATTGTCTCGACAGGCAGGCAACTCGCCTGCCACTTCGTCAGCCACTTCGTCAGCCGTCAGACGATTTCACCCCAGAGGTCGTGACCGTCGGCGCCGGTGATCCTGACGTTGACGAAATCGCCGGTCTTGTAGCGCTGCGACGGCTTGGCGGCCGGGTCAATATAGACCAGCCCATCGATCTCGGGGGCGTCCGCGGACGACCGGCCGATGCCGCCTTCCTGATTGACCTCGTCCACCAGAACGCGCAGCGTCTGGCCGACCTTGCGCTCCAGCCGGCGGGCGGAAACCGCCTCCGCCACTTCCATGAAGCGGGCGCGGCGTTCCTCGCGAACCTCGTCGGGCAGCGCGCCGGGCAGGTCATTGGCCGTGGCGCCTTCGACCGGCGAATAGGCAAAGCAGCCCACGCGGTCCAGTTCGGCTTCGGCGATGAAATCCAGCAGGGTCTGGAACTCTTCCTCGGTCTCGCCCGGGAAGCCAGCGATGAACGTGCTGCGGATGGTCAGGTCGGGACAAACCTCGCGCCAGGCGCGGATGCGATCCAGGGTCTTCTCGGCGTTGGCTGGGCGCTTCATGCGCTTGAGTACATCCGGATGCGCGTGCTGCAGCGGCACGTCCAGATACGGCAGCACGTTGCCCTGGTTCATCAGCGGAATGATCTCGTCGACGTGCGGGTACGGGTACACGTAGTGCAGGCGCACCCAGGCGCCGTACTGGCTGGCCAGTTCGCCCAGCGCGGCCACCAGCTCGGTCATGCGCGTCTTCAGCGGACGGCCGTTCCAGAAACCGGTGCGGTACTTCACGTCCACGCCATAGGCGCTGGTGTCCTGCGAGATCACCAGCAATTCCTTGACGCCGGACTTGAACAGGTTCTCGGCCTCCAGCATGACTTCCGCCACCGGGCGCGACACCAGGTCGCCGCGCATCGACGGGATGATGCAGAACGAGCAGCGGTGGTTGCAGCCTTCCGAGATCTTCAGGTAGGCGTAGTGCTTGGGCGTGAGCTTGATGCCGGCGGGCGGCACGAGGTCCGTGAACGGGTCGTGCGGCTTGGGCAGGTGGGTGTGCACGGCGTGCATGACTTCGCCCAGCGCGTGCGGGCCGGTCACGGCCAGCACCTTGGGGTGCACCGACGACACGATGTCATGCCCCGCGGCGTCCTTCTTCGCGCCCAGGCAGCCGGTCACGATCACCTTGCCGTTTTCGGTCAGCGCCTCGCCAATCGCGTCCAGGCTTTCCTGCACGGCCTCGTCGATGAAGCCGCAGGTGTTCACCACGACCAGGTCGGCGCCGTCATAAGTGCCACTGATGGCATAGCCCTCGGCGCGCAGCTGCGTAATGATCTGCTCGGAGTCGACCAGCGCCTTCGGGCAGCCGAGCGACACAAATCCCACACGCGGACTATGGTCTTTTTGGATCGTTGATTCTGAAGGGTTTTTCACAGGGCTATCCGAATGTGGGGCTGGCCTGGCGGGACATGGCCGTCAGGCGATCAAGGCGAATCGACCATTTTAACCGTTCGCCGGGGATTCCCGGCGCCTAACCCCACACATCGGCCAAACGTCGGTCATACATCAGCCACACACGCCGCGACAAACCGCGGCGAGGCGGCGTCAATCCAGGGCGGAAGATGCCCGCGGGTAGCCCTGCAGCGTACGTTCGATCAGGGCGTAAATCTCGCTCGAATCCTGCATGCGCCGGATGGCCGTGTGCAACTCGGCGGCCTGCGGCCACGTCCGTTTGAGATAGCTAAGCCACAATTTGACGCGCCCGTGCTCATGGCAGGAGGCGATGCGGGCCTGCAGTTTCTTCAGGTAATCGGTGATCTGGCGGAGCACGAGCGGCCAATCCTCGTCGGACGGCGTGGCGTCCATCTGCCCGCGTATCCGAAGGGCCAGGAAAGGATCGGACACCGCACCCCGCCCGATCATCACATCGGCACAGCCGCTGACAGCACGGCATCGCTCCCAGTCCGCGACCGTCCAGACATCGCCATTGGCAATGACGGGCACGTCCACGGCGGCATCGATCCGCGCGATCCACTCCCAGTGCGCTGGCGGCCGGTAGCCGTGATCCCGTGTCCGGGCATGCACGACGATGGAGGCCGCGCCGCCTTCCTCCAGCGCCGTGGCGCAGTCGACGGCCAGCGAGGTATCGGATACGCCAAGCCGCATTTTCGCCGTGACGGCGATGCTGGCAGGCACCGCCGCGCGCACCGAGGCAACGATCCGGTTCAGCAGCTCAGGCGTCGCCAGCAGCATCGCGCCGCCGCCGTGCCGGTTGACGACTTTTGCAGGGCAACCGAAGTTCAGGTCGATGCCATGCGGCGACAAGGTTGCTGCGTACGCCGCATTCCGCCCGAGCCATTCGGGATCGCTGCCGAGCAACTGGATCACCATCGGCGTGCCGCTGCGCGTATAGCCTCCGTCGAGGATCTCGGGGGTATCGCGCTCGTAGACGCGCGCGGGGAGCAGCGATCCCGTCACCCTGACGAACTCGGATACGCAACCGTCGTAGCCGCCCGTGCCGGTCAGCACGTCGCGCAACACGTAGTCCGCAAGCCCTTCCATCGGGGCAAGAAACAGCCGGCTCATGCGAAAGCCTTCGCCGAAGCATCGGGCCCGGCCTCGATGGCAAGCGCCTGGTGAAAAGATGGGATGTGGGAGGACATTGGGAATCGCGCTGTACAGGCGAGTCCGCAATATGAGCCGCCACGTTTGAGAATGGGGAGGCACCTCGATATTGGCGCACATCACCCGAATTGGCGCGATTCTAACCGATCGCCCTCATGCCGGCTTCGCCCGGCTCCGGCCCTCGCCGTGCAGCCGACAGCAGCACTCCGGACCCGCGTGAGCGGGCCCGGTAGCACTGGAAATTCGGGGGGGTGGCGATGACACCGGCGGCGCACCGCCGGCGGGGTGGCGGGCTTACTTCTTGTCCGGCTGGTTGAACGGGAACGTGCCGAACATGTTCTTCGCCTGGTTCTGCATCTGCTCCTGCATCTGCACGAACAGGTTCTTGCTCTGCTCGATGTAGTTGCTCATCATGCCCTGCATCATCGGACCCTGCATGTTCATGAACTGCGACCACATGTCGGGGCTGAAGGGTTCGCCCGAATACAGGCCCTTGGAGTTCTCGGCCAGCTTGCTCTGGATGTCGATGAACGCCTGGATGTTCTTTTCCAGGTACGTCCCCATCATGCCCTGCATGGCATGGCCATAGAAACGGATGATCTGGGAAAGCATGGCGCTGGAGAACATCGGCACGCCGCCGGTCTCCTCTTCCAGGATGATCTGCAGCAGGATGCTGCGCGTGAGCTCATCGCCGGATTTGGCGTCGACGACCTTGAAGTCTTCGGTATCCATGACCAGCTGCTTGACATCCGCGAGGGTGATGTACGTGCTGGTTTGCGTGTCGTAGAGCCGGCGATTGGGATACTTCTTGATCAGTCGCTCTGCGCCTTTTTTGGTCGTGGCCATCGGTGCTCTATCCTTTTGTCGTCGCTGATGCCGGGCCGGCATGGCCGTTACCCGCTGCTGCACCGCATGCGGTGCAGTGCGCAAACAGCGCGGTTTTCCGCGCCTGACACAACCGGGAATATCACCAGACAGGACCGATCGACCCGACAGGACCGCGCTCCGCTCTACTTTGGTGCCGGTTGCGCCGCTGCCCTGATTCTATGCTCAAGAAAGCACTATGGAAAGTCGCCACGCTTAAGGAAAACCCGCAGCAAGAAAGCCAATGCGGGCCGTCCCGACTGGCAGGCGACCCGCATTGCGTGGGGTTGCAGAGCGCGGCGCAGCCCTTGTGCACCGCGCTGGCTGCGCCGCACCAAGCGGTGCGGCGCGAACCACGTCAGCCCATGTGCAGGCCGCCGTTCAGCGAGAAGTCGGCCCCGGTGGAGAAGCCGGATTCATCCGACGCCAGCCAGGCACAGATCGACGCAATTTCCTCCGGCAGGCCCAGGCGCTTGACCGGGATGGTGCCGACGATCTTGTCCAGCACGTCCTGGCGGATGGCCTTGACCATGTCCGTGGCGATGTAGCCCGGCGACACCGTGTTCACGGTCACGCCCTTGGTGGCCACTTCCTGTGCCAGCGCCATCGTGAATCCATGCAGGCCGGCCTTGGCCGTGGAGTAGTTGGTCTGGCCGAACTGGCCCTTCTGCCCGTTCACCGACGAGATGTTGACGATCCGCCCAAAACCGCGGTCCGCCATGCCGTCGATGACCTGCTTGGTCACGTTGAACAAGGAGGTCAGGTTGGTGTCGATCACGGCGTCCCAGTCGGCACGCGTCATCTTGCGGAACACCACGTCGCGCGTGATGCCGGCGTTGTTGATCAGGACGTCGACCTCGCCTACTTCGGCCTTGACCTTGTCGAAGGCCGTCTTGGTCGAATCCCAGTCCGCCACGTTGCCTTCGGACGCCACGAACTCGAAACCGAGGGCACGTTGCTGCTCGAGCCACTTCTCGCGGCGCGGCGAATTCGGGCCGCAGCCCGCCACCACCTTGTAGCCGTCACGGGCCAGTCGCTGGCAGATCGCGGTCCCGATGCCGCCCATGCCGCCGGTCACATATGCAATGCGCTGAGTCATATCCACTCCTTGTTGGCTCGCTTATCGATGTTGTCGATGCGACGATCTTCGTTATAGACGCCGGCGCACGATCGCGTGCGTGCGCCAGCACACCCCTCAGTGCACTTAATTGCGTTCCACGGCCAGCGCCACGCCCATGCCGCCGCCAATACACAGCGAGGCCAGGCCCTTCTTGGCATCGCGGCGCTTCATTTCATGCAGCAGCGTGACCAGGATCCGGGCGCCGGAGGCGCCGATCGGGTGGCCAATGGCGATCGCGCCGCCGTTCACGTTAATCTTGGACTGATCCCAGCCCATTTCCTTGTGCACGGCCAGCGCCTGCGCGGCAAACGCCTCGTTGATTTCCATCAGGTCCAGGTCCTTCACGCCCCAGCCCGCGCGCGACAGACAGCGCTTGGATGCCGGCACCGGGCCCATGCCCATCACGGCCGGGTCCACGCCTGCGTTGGCGTAGGCCTTGATGGTAGCCAGCGGCTTCAGGCCCAGTTCCTTTGCCTTGGCCGCGGACATCACCACCACCGCGGCGGCGCCGTCGTTGAGGCCCGATGCGTTGGCGGCCGTCACCGAACCGGCCTTGTCGAAGGCGGGCTTCAGGCCAGCCAGGCTGTCCAGCGTGGCGCCGTGGCGCACGAACTCGTCGGTCTTGAAGGCCACCGGGTCGCCCTTGCGCTGCGGAATCAGCACCGGGACGATTTCCTCGTCGAACTTGCCGGCCTTCTGGGCGGCTTCGGCCTTGTTCTGCGAGGCCACGGCGAATTCATCCTGCGCCTCGCGCGTGATGCCGTATTCCTTGGCCACGTTCTCGGCGGTGATGCCCATGTGGTACTGGTTGTAGACGTCCCACAGGCCGTCCACGATCATCGTGTCGACGAGCTTGGTGTCGCCCATGCGGAAGCCATCGCGCGAGCCCGGCAGCACGTGCGGTGCGGCGCTCATGTTCTCCATGCCGCCGGCGACCACGATTTCGGCCTCGCCCGCCACGATGGCGTTGGCGGCCAGCATCACGGCCTTCAGGCCCGAGCCACACACCTTGTTGATCGTCATGGCCGGGACCATATCGGGCAGCCCTGCCTTGCGCGATGCCTGGCGGGCCGGGTTCTGGCCCGAACCGGCGGTCAGCACCTGGCCCATGATGACTTCGCTCACCTGGTCCGGCTTCACGCCGGCGCGCTCCAGCGCCGCCTTGATCACGAGCGCACCCAGTTCCGGTGCCGGGATCTTCGCCAGGGAACCGCCAAACTTGCCTACTGCGGTACGGGCTGCGGAAACGATGACAATGTCAGTCATTTGAGGTCCTTTCGAGAAAGCGATATGCAGATTGGTGCGAAAACCGGGCCGTCGGCGGTGCCGCCGGCCCACACGGGGTTGTCAGGGGGTGTCAGGCGCGATGCTTGACGTAGCGCCCTGGCGCGGGCTCGATGGCCCGGTAGTGCGGATTGCCGTAGTCGGCCGGCGCGGCGCGCTTCTGGCCGGCCTGTTTGCCCAGCCACGCCATCCAGTCCGGCCACCAGCTGCCGGGCTGTTCCTTGGCGTCGGCCATCCATTCTTGCGCGGTAGCCGGCAGTGCGTCGTTGATCCAATGGCTGCGTTTCTTCTTCGCCGGGGGATTGATCACACCGGCGATGTGGCCCGACGCGCCCAGCACGAAGCGCAACTTGTTCTTCAGCAGCGCGGTGGAGGCATATGCAGCCGCCCACGGCACGATATGGTCTTCGCGCGAACCGTAGATGTACGTCGGCACATCGATCGCGCCGAGGTCCACCGGGGCGTTGCATACCGTCAGCTTGCCCGGCACCTTGAGCTCGTCCTGCAGGTAGGTGTGGCGCAGGTACCAGCAGTACCAGGGGCCCGGCAGGTTGGTGGCGTCCCCGTTCCAGAACAGCAGGTCGAACGGCACCGGCGTGTTGCCTTTCAGGTAGTTGTCGACGACGTAGTTCCAGACCAGGTCGTTCGGACGCAGGAACGAGAACGTGTTCGCCAGTTCCACGCCACGCAGCAGGCCGCACGGCGCACCGGCCGCGCCGCCAAGCGTGGCCTCACGCAATTTCACGTGCGCCTCGTCGACAAAGACGTCCAGGATGCCGGTGTCGCTGAAATCCAGCAGCGTGGTCAGCAGGGTCAGGCTGGCTGCAGGATGCTCGCCACGCGCGGCCAGCACCGCCAGCGCGGTGGCGATGATCGTGCCGCCGACGCAGAAGCCCAGTACGTTGATCTTGTCCTGCCCGCTGATGTCGCACACCACCTCGATCGCGCGGATGGCCGCGTGTTCGAGGTAGTCGTCCCAGGTGCGCTCGGCCATCGAGGCATCGGGATTGCGCCACGACACCAGGAACACCGTATGGCCCTGCTCCACCGCGTGCCGCACGAGCGAGCTTTCCGGCTGCAGATCGAGGATGTAGTACTTGTTGATGCACGGCGGCACCAGCAGCAGCGGGCGCGCATAGACCTTGTCGGTCAGCGGCTTGAACTGGAGCAGCTGGAAGTATTCGTTCTCGTAGACCACCGCGCCCTCGGTGACGGCCACATTGCGGCCCACTTCGAAGGCGGTGTCATCGGTCTGCGAGATCTTGCCGCGGCTCAGGTCTTCCAGCATGTTGCGCACGCCGTTGCGCAGCGATTCGCCGCCCGATTCGATCAGGCGCTGCTGCGCGTCCGGATTGGTGGCCAGGAAGTTAGCGGGGGACATCGCGTCGACCCATTGCGATACCGCAAAGCGGATGCGCTGGCGCGTCTTGGAGTCGGCGTCGACGGCATCGGCCAGTTCGGTCATCGCGCGCGCTGTCAGCAGATAGAACGCCGCGGCGTAGCGATATGGCGCATTGTTGCGCCAGGCCGGGCTGGCAAAGCGTCGGTCGGACAGCCGGTGGCTAGCCGCGTCGGCATTGTCCTTTGGCTTGCCATCGATGCCGACACCTTCGCCCATCTCGCGCCAGAGCTCGGAGAAATCCTTGAAATAGCGTTGCTGGATCTGTGCGAGCGATGCGGGGTCGATCTTGAGCCCGGCGGCCGCGCTGCCCTGGAGGGCGCCCTGGAACGCCTTGGCAATCGCGTCGCTGCCGGGAAACCCGCCGGCCATGCCTGCGGGAAAACCGGGCGGCAAGTTGCCGTTGGTCTCGGGTGCCCACTGACGGGACCACTCCAGCCATGCGGCTGGATCAAATGGCCCCGGCACAAACTGAAACGGTTGGGACTTGCCTTCCTGAGTGGAAGCTGCCGCACCTTTGCCGGTCGCCATGATGTATTCGTCTCTCTGCCGTCGTGATATGAAGACGGGCTCGGGGTAACTGTCTCCCGACCCGCCCCTGATCCGGGTTGCGTCTGACTGCGACTGCCTGGGCGCCTCTGGGCGCCTTCCGTCATACGCTATGCTTGCCGGCGAAACCCTGGAGAACCTCCGCGGTTCCGATACATTTGAAGGCATTGTTGCCTTGCAATGGAGACGCTGTCAATGCGGAATTCCGCACGGCGAACAGTTGTCCTCGATTCGACGCCCGACCTACCGGACGGTAAGCCTGGCGCGGGTTACCGGGCAACCCCACCCCTGTACACGAAAGAGATGAAAGCCTGATGTATATCGTGGCAATTGGCTGGCTCTACGTCGCCATGATGATGGCCATCACCGAGACCAATGTCGTGGCAGGCTTGGCCACGTTCCTGTTCTATGGTCTCGCGCCGGTATCGATCGTGCTGTACATCATGGGCACGCCCGGCCGCCGTCAGCGGCGCAAGGCGAAAGAGGAAGCGGAACTGGCCGCCGCGCGTGATGCAGCGGCCAGCAAGCCCACCGGGGAGAAGGACGGCGGCGCGGTTTGAGTCGAGTTTGATCCGAACCTGATGTGCGCGCCGCAGGGCCGGATCAGTGATCCAGCCAGACCAGCGAGGCCATGCGGCCCGTGGTGCGGTCGCGGCGATACGAGTAGAAGCGGTCGGCGTCGGTGACCGTGCAGGCGTCGCCGCCAAAGACCTGAGTGCAACCTGCGCGGGCCAGTCGCGTGCGCGCCAGTGCGTAGATATCCGCCCAGTACTTGCCGGGCGCACCGGGCCGGAACGCCGACTCGACGGCCTGCCGTTCGTTGTCGCGCGCCTTCTGCAGGAAGGCCTCGCGCACCTCAGCACCCACCTCGAAGGCCGAGGGACCGATTGCCGGACCCAGCCACGCCAGCCACACCGGATTCGGGCCGGATTGCGCGCTCATGCGCGCCAGCGTGGCCTCGATGACCCCATCGCACAGCCCCCGCCATCCCGCATGCGCGGCACCCACGACGGTACCCGCCGCATCGCACAACAGGACCGGCAGGCAATCGGCCGTCATGATCGCGCAGACGTGGCCGGGCGTGATGGCGACGCTCGCATCCGCGCGGGGCGGCGCTTCGCGGTCGGCATTGACGTCGTCGGCCGTGGCAACGGCGCAGCCGTGCACCTGCTCCAGCCAGCGCGGCATGGCCGGCAACCGCGCCGCCAGCCGGGCGCGATTGGCGGCAACGGCCGCAGGATCGTCGCCGACGTGCGTGCCCAGGTTGAGCCCACCCACGCTGCCATCGGCCAGCCCGTACGGTCCGGTGCTGACACCGCCATCACGGGTCGTCGATAGCGCGCGCACGCGCGCCGGCGCGGGCCAGTCCGGGACGATCCAGGATGCGTCAGCGTTTGTCGCCATCACCTTCTTCCCCGTCGCTTGGCTCGTCATCATCGTCAGCGTCGCCATCGTCATAATCGCCTTCGTCGTAGCCGTAGTCGTCCTCGTCGCCCTCCTCGTCCGCGTGGCCTTCGAAGTCCAGCGCGTCGATCAGGGCCTGCATATCCTCGGGAGGATCGGCCTCCCACGACACCTTGCGGCCAGTCACCGGATGCACCAGCCCCAGCTTGTACGCATGCAGCGCCTGGCGCGTGAACGGCACGGGCAGCGTCACGCGGATAGCCGGACGCTGGCCGCGCTGGGTTGCCTTGTGATAGACCGGATCCCCCACCAACGGGTGGCCAATCGACTCGAAATGCACGCGGATCTGGTGCGTGCGGCCGGTCTCCAGCTGGCACATCACCATCGACACCTTGCCGCGGCCCAGCGGCACGGTACCGAGCGTCTGGAAATGCGTGCGCGACGGCTTGCCGCTGTTGGTATGGACGATGGCCATGCGCGTGCGCTCGCGCGGATCGCGGCCGATGGGCGCGTCGATGGTGCCTTCGTCGGGCGTTTCCCCCCACACCAGCGCGAGGTACGTCCGCTTGACCGTGCGCGCCGACAACTGGCGGACCAGGTCGGTCTGCGCGGTCAGCGTGCGCGACACGACCATCAGGCCGGACGTTTCCTTGTCGAGCCGGTGCACGATGCCTGCGCGCGGCAGGCGCGCCGCCGCGGGGTCGCGGTACAGCAGGCCGTTGAGCACCGTGCCGCTCCAGTTGCCCGCAGCCGGATGGACCACCAGCCCGGCTGGCTTGTTGATGACGAGCATCGTTTCGTCTTCAAACACCACGTCGAGCGGCACATCCTCGGCAGTAAAGGCCTGCGACTCGGGTGCGGCCTGGGGTTGGATTTCGATTTTCTGGCCCATCAGCACCGCTGCCTTGGCACGGCTTGGCTCGCCATCCACGCGTACCGCGCCGTCCTCGATCCATTGCTGGATGCGGCTGCGCGAGAATTCGCTGAAGTGGCGTGCAAGCAATTTGTCGAGGCGTTCGCCATGCGCGGCGCTGTCGACTTCCAGGTACAACGGGACCAGATCGGAGGTAGCCGGTGCGGCCGCCGTCTCATCGCCGAAGTCATCGAGATCTTCGGCATCGACGGCGGATTCACCGGTTGCCTGCGTGTGGCGTGCCAGACCGTTTTCGGCCTTGGGGCTTCGGCTATAATGCTTGACGCTATTTTTCATCCGGAACAGGTTGCCATGCAATTGCAGAGCATGAAACGCGCTGACTGGCGCGCGAGATTTGGAGCGATTTTGCTCGCAGGCGGCTGCGTCATGCTGTCTGCATGCGGCCTGCTTGCAGACCAGCCCGACGAAACAGCCGGCTGGTCGGCGAACAAATTATATTCGGAAGCCAAGGATGCCCTGGATGGCGGCGACTACACCCGCGCCGTCAAGCTCTATGAAAAGCTGGAAGGGCGGTACCCGTTTGGCCGTTATGCCCAGCAAGCCCAGATCGATACCGCGTACGCCAGCTACAAGGATGGCGAAACCGCCGCCGCCCTGGCCGCCGTCGATCGCTTCATCCAGCTGCACCCGAGCCATCCGAACATCGATTACGCCTACTACCTCAAGGGCCTGATCAACTTCAACGACAACCTGGGCTGGCTCGGCCGCTTCTCCGGGCAGGATCTGAGCGAACGCGACCCGAAGGCGGCACGTGCCGCCTACGATGCGTTCCAGACGCTGATCACCCGCTACCCGGACAGCAAGTACACGCCTGACGCCACGCTGCGCATGCAGTACATCATCAACTCGCTGGCACTGCACGAAGTCCATGCGGCTCGCTACTACTATCGCCGTGGCGCCTACCTGGCCGCCGTGAACCGCGCGCAGCAAGCCCTGAAGGACTACGACGGCGCGCCGGCCAACGAGGAAGCGCTGTACATCATGGTGCGCTCGTACGATTCGCTTGGCATGAAGGACCTCCGCGACGATGCCGCCCGCGTGATGGAGCGCAACTACCCGAACAGTGACTTCATCAAGTACGGCGAGCGCCGCAAGGACAAGGCCTGGTGGGAAGTGTTCTGAGGCACGCAGCGGCACGCTGCCGCTGACTCCCCGTCGGCAGCCACAGCCCGCAAAAAGCCCGACGGTGACCGTCGGGCTTTTTGTTTTGGTGCCAGGAAACCGGCGCAACGGGCCGTCGGCCGTGAGCCGCGAGCCCGCGTCGACCGGGACTAACCGGCCTCCACCTCCCCTTCCCCCTCCGCGTTGCCGGCGAGTTCCGCCTGCCCGGCGCCTTCCGCCTTCTCCACCGGATTGCGCAGGCCTTCCAGGAAGCGGATCACGGTATCAGCCTCCCGCGTGCGCGTGAACGGCGGCAGGCTCTGCCAGATCTGACGGCCATAAGGCTTTTCCACCAGCCGCGTATCGCAGATCGCCAGCACGCCACGGTCGGACTCGGAACGGATCAGCCGCCCTGCGCCCTGCTTCAGCGTGATGACTGCGTGCGGCAGCTGATGCACGGCAAACGGACTCAGGCCCTTCTTCTGCAGCACCTCCATGCGCGCGGCCAGCACCGGATCGTCTGGCGGCGCGAACGGGAGCTTGTCGATAATCACCAGCGACAGCGCCTCGCCCCGCACATCCACGCCTTCCCAGAAACTCTGGCTACCCACCAGCACGGCATTCCCCAGCTGGCGGAAACGGTCGAGCAATTCGGTGCGGCTGGCCTGACCCTGCACCAGCAGCGGCAGATCCAGCCCGCGTTCGGCAAACAGGTCATAGAGCATGTCCGATGCCTTCTGCACGGCGCGCAGCGTCGTGCAGAGCAGGAACGTCCGGCCGCCGGCCGCTTCAATCAACGGCAGCGTCTTCTCCACCACCGCCTCGGTAAACTGGGGCGACTGCGGCGCCGGCATGTCGCGCGGCACATAGAGCAGGCCCTGCTGCGCGTAGTCGAATGGGCTGGGCAGCGTCAGCGAACGGTCCTTGTCCAGGCCCAGTTGCGCCGCGTAGTGCGTGAAATTGCCCTTCACCGACAGCGTTGCCGAGGTGAAGACCCACGCGCGCGGCTGGCCCTCGCGCTGGCGCGTGAAGATCGGCGCGATCGACAGCGGGGTGCGATGCAACTGCACCGTGTGGGAGAAGACTTCCACCCAGCGCACGGTATCGGGGCCGAACTGCGCCGGTGCCGCGGGCGCCTTGGCCGTAGCGTCGCCCGCCTTCGTGCCTTCCCCGCTTGCAGCACCTGGCGCACCACCCTGCGCACCGTCCGCACTCGCTTCGCCGTCGCCGCCGATGGCAGGCGCCGGCGCCGTGCCGCCCCGGTCATCGCGCCATGCGGCCAGACGCTGCGCCAGCTCCACGGCGCGACGGTGGCACTGCTCGAGCGACTCGGCGCGTTCCGCCTGGGTCTCCAGCGCCTCAACAAAATCGGACAGCGCCGAATCCAGCGCATCCAGTGTCTCGAAGAACGGCTCGCGCGTACGCGGATCGGCCTCGATCTGGCCGATCGCCAGCCGGGCGTTGTCCTTGCTGAAGGCCAGTCGCAGGTCACGCGCGGCGCGCTCCAGCGGCGCGCCCAGCGCCACCCAGTCCACGGCATCACGCGCGTGGGACAGGCCCTCCGCCACCGTGTCGCGTGCAATTTCAAGCAACTGGCTCGTGGACAGCGTCTCGCCAAAGAACAGCGTGGCGGTCTCGGGCAGCTGGTGGGCTTCGTCGAAGATCACCGTGTTGGCAGCCGGCAGCAGCTCGGCCATGCCGGTATCGCGCAGCACCACGTCGGCAAAGAACAGGTGATGATTGACCACGACGAGGTCCGCCTGCTGGGCCTCCTTGCGCGCCTTCATCACAAAGCATTCCTTGTAGTTCGGGCACTCGCTGCCAAGACAGTTGTCGCGCGTGGAGGTCACCATCTGCCAGACCGGGGCGTTCTCGGGCACGGCAGCCAGCTCGGCCTTGTCGCCGGATGCGGAAGTCTTGGCAAATCGCGCGATATCGCGCAGCCAGGCCGCATCCTGCTTCGAAGCCAGGCGCCCGTTGGCCTGGGCGCGCTCCAGATGGTAGTGACAGACGTAGTTGGCGCGCCCCTTGAGCAACGACACCGAAATCGGCACGTTCAGCGCATGCCGCACCGTGGGGATGTCGCGCAGGAACAGTTGGTCCTGCAGGTTCTTGGTTCCCGTGGACAGGATGACCTTGCCGCCCCAGAGCATCGCGGGCACCAGATAGGCAAAGGTCTTGCCCGTGCCCGTCCCCGCTTCCACGATGACCGTGTCGTTCTGGGCAATGGCACCCGCGACCGCTTCGGCCATCTTTCGCTGCGACGCGCGCGGCCGGTAGCCCGGGATCGCGGTGGCAAGCGTCCCCGTATCGGCAAAGACGGTGCCCAGCTGGGCGGATTGCAGGGCGGCCTGACTGGCCGACGTTGCGGCGATCGCGTCGCCAATGGAAGCGGCGTCGCCGGATATGTCTGGCGCTTCTGTGGAGTCGGGAAGCGTGTCGTCGATCGATTCAGGCAAGGTGCGGTTTTCTGCTTGGGGGCGCTGTCAGGATGGTTCCGGCGACCGGGGCGGGCTCACCCCATGGTTTGACCGCCCGCGGCCACGCGCCGGGGCGGTACCGCTTCGTTCATTCTGACAACGCCTCGAATTTCGTATCACGAGGTAGCAATGCAAGGTGGGACTGCGGCGTGGCATTGCAGGTGGCGCCGCCCACCTCAGGAACGTCATGCGGGAACGTCATGCAGGAACGTCGGGCTCCAGTTGAAGCTGCAGCAGCGTGATGGCGTCCTTGAGCTTGAGACGACGCTTCTTGAGCCGGCGCAGTTGAAGCTCGTCGCCGGCGGCGTCCTCGGAGAGACGGTCGATCAGGAAATCCAGGTCCCGGTGCTCGATCTGCAGTTCGATGATCTGGCGCGCCAGCGTGTTGAGGTTTTCATCCATGGTGCGACTCCCCCTGCTCCCCGGCGGCGGCCGAAGCCGCATCGCCGGTGCTCAGAACCCGAACGGGCTCGGGGTGGACCCCTGCCCTTGCTTTTTCTGTTCCTCGGCCTTGGCACGGCGCTCGTCCAGGTCCTTCTGCCGCTGCGCGGCATCGGCCTGCTTCTGCTGATATGCCTTGGTGTTCTCCTGGCGCTGGCGGGCGTCTGCGGCACCTTTCTGCTGGGCTTCCTTTACCTTGGCGTCGAAGTCCGCCTGCTTCTTGTCGTAGGCCTGGGCGTTCGCGGCACGCTGTGGCGCATCGGCGCCATGCTGGGCGTCGCGCAACGCCTGATCCTGCTGCTTGCGATCGTAGGATGCCTTGCTGGCCTGTTCGTTGGCCGTGCGGCCGGGCTGGCCGGCTTCGTATTCGGCACGGCGCAAGGCCTGCTCCCGATCGCGCTCGGCCGCCTTGTAGGCGCGCTCCGCGTCGCCCACTTCCAGCTCCTTCGTGCGCAGCACATGCAGTTCGTCGCGCTGGATTTCCTTGGCCTTCTCGATGCAGCTGTTGACCAGGAATTTGCTGTAGCAGTCGTGTTCGGCCGTGGCAAAGCGATAGTTGGTCCATGTCCGGGAATCACCGATGGCCTTGCGTTCGGCCGCGAAGTCACGCGGGGCACCAGTCGTGGCGACGGGGGCCGGCGCTGCGGCAGCGGGCACAGCGGGCGCGGAGGCCTGGGCATGCGCACGGGACACGGGCGCGGCCAGCAGTGCGGCAGCCAGCGCCAGGGCGGAAACGGTGACGGTGGCCAGCTCGCGGGCAGCCGGCAATGTGGCGGCCACGGCGGCCGGTTGGGGCTTGACGATCATGGCTGGATTCTATCACCCGGGGGGCCTGCGGGCCCCACCCGCGGACGTTGCAATGTGTGTCCGCAGGCGCGCCAGGAAACAGGCATGGGAAAAGGTGCCTGCCCGTCACGGGAAGCCCCGCCCGCTTGTGGCAAAATGCCCCGCTTTCGACTGACTCGATTCCCGATGTCCAACTTGCCTGCTTCCGTCTCGCAAAAGATTGTGTCGCTCATCGCGGCCGAACTGTCCGTGCAACCCCGCCAGGTCGCAGCGGCCGTCGACCTGCTGGACGAAGGCGCCACCGTGCCGTTCATCGCCCGCTACCGGAAGGAAGTCACCGGTAACCTGGACGACACGCAGCTGCGCAACCTGGAAGAACGACTGCTGTACTTGCGCGACATGGAAGAACGCCGCGCGACGATCCTGTCTTCGATCGAGGAACAGGGCAAGCTGACCGACGAACTGCGCGCGGCGATCGAAGCCGCGGACACCAAGCAGACGCTGGAAGACCTCTACCTGCCGTACAAGCCCCGCCGCCGCACGCGCGCCCAGATCGCCCGCGAATGCGGCCTGGAGCCGCTGGCCCAGGCGCTGCTGGCTGACCCGACGCTCGATCCACAGGCCGAGGCCGCGAAGTACGTCAACGGCAACCCGACCGCCGAAGGCGGCGTGCCCGACATCAAGGCCGCGCTGGACGGCGCGCGCGACATCCTCTCCGAGCAATTCGGCGAGACCGCCGAGCTGCTGGGCAAGCTGCGCGAGCACCTCTGGAATCACGGCATCGTGGTCTCCACCGTGATGGAAGGCAAGGAAAACGCCGAGGAAGAGAAGTTCCGCGACTACTACACCTACAGCGAGACGATTCGCACCGTGCCGTCGCACCGTGCGCTGGCACTGTTCCGTGGCCGCAATGCCGGCGTGCTGATGGTCAAACTGGGGCTGGGCGAGGAACAGGACGCGATGGTGCCGCATCCGTGCGAAGGCATGATCGCCCGCCACGTAGGCATCCAGAACCTGAACCGCCCGGCCGACAAATGGCTGGGCGATGTGTGCCGCTGGTGCTGGCGCGTGAAGGTGCAGCCCCATATCGAGACGGAGCTGCTGACGCAACTGCGCGAGACCGCCGAGAACGAAGCCATCAAGGTGTTCGGCCGCAACCTGCATGAACTGCTGCTGGCCGCGCCGGCCGGCCCGAAGTCCGTGATGGGTGTCGACCCGGGTATTCGCACCGGCTGCAAGGTGGCGGTGGTGGACCACACCGGCAAGCTGCTGGAAACGGCCACGATCTATCCGCACGAGCCGCGTCGCGACTGGGAGGGATCGCTGGCCACGCTGGCACGCCTGGCAAAGCAGCACAACGTGGCCCTGGCCTCGATCGGCAACGGCACGGCCAGCCGCGAGACCGACAAGCTGGTGCAGGACCTCATGAAGCGCGCCCCGGACCTCAAGCTGACCAAGATCGTGGTGAGCGAGGCCGGCGCATCGGTGTACTCGGCCTCCGAGCTGGCGGCCAAGGAATTCCCGGAGCTCGACGTGTCGCTGCGCGGCGCGGTGTCCATCGCCCGCCGCCTGCAGGACCCGCTGGCGGAACTGGTGAAGATCGACCCGAAATCGATCGGCGTGGGCCAGTACCAGCACGACGTCAACCAGCGCGAGCTGGCACGCGCGCTGGACGCCGTGGTGGAAGACTGCGTGAATGCCGTGGGCGTGGATGTGAACACGGCCTCCGCCCCGCTGCTGGCGCGCGTGTCCGGCCTGAACACGGTGCTGGCGCGCAACATCGTTGAATTCCGCGATGCCAATGGCGCGTTTGCCAACCGCGACGCGCTGAAGAAGGTGCCACGCCTGGGCGACAAGACGTTCGAGCAGGCTGCCGGCTTCCTGCGCATCAACACCGGCGACAACCCGCTGGACCGTTCGTCGGTTCACCCGGAAGCCTATCCGGTGGTGCAACGCATTCTCGACCACATCAAGCGCGGCCTGCCCGACGTGATGGGTAACCGCGACGCGCTGCGCGGCCTGTCGCCGCAGCAGTTCACGGATGAGACCTTCGGCCTGCCGACGGTGCGCGACATCCTGGCCGAGCTGGAAAAGCCGGGCCGCGATCCGCGCCCCGAGTTCAAGACGGCCACGTTCCAGGACGGCGTGGAGGACATCAAGCACCTGCAGCCCGGCATGGTGCTGGAAGGCGTGGTCACCAATGTGGCGGCGTTCGGCGCATTCGTGGACATCGGCGTGCACCAGGACGGCCTGGTGCATATCTCGGCGCTGTCCAGCAAGTTCGTCAAGGATGCGCACGAAGTGGTCAAGGCCGGCCAGATCGTCAAGGTCAAGGTCATGGAAGTGGACGTGAAGCGCAACCGGATCGGCCTGACCATGCGGCTGGATGACGAGCCGGGGCAGACGTCGTCGCGTCCGGGTGCGGAGCGCGGCAACGACCGGGGCGGCCAGCGCAATGGCGGTGGCGCCAAGGGCTTTGGCGGCGGCCGCAGCCGTGATCCGGAACCGGCAGGCGCAATGGCGGCCGCGTTCGCCAAGCTGAAGCGCTGAGCCAGACCCGCGCTGCAAAGTAAAAACGCCCCGCACGGTTTGCGCCGTGCGGGGCGTTTTTACGTTCTGTCCACACGCATCGCGGTGGACAGCAACGCCGGTATTCAGATCTCGACCTTGGTCCCCAGTTCCACCACCCGGTTGGCCGGGATCGAGAAGAAGTCGGAGGGCTTGGCGCCGTTCTGATGCATCCATGCGAACAGGCTCTCGCGCCACATCGACATGCCGGGTAGCTTCGACGGAATCACCGATTCGCGCGCGATGAAGAACGACGTCTCCATCAACTCGAAGTCCATGTTCAGCTTGCGGTGCGCCAGGTCCAGCACGCGCTGCACGTCCGGGGTTTCCTTGAAGCCGTACTCGGATTTCAGGATGAACACGCCGCCGCCGAGGTCCTTGCAGGTCAGGCGGTGGTCGTCGTCCACGAACGGGATGTCGCGCGTGACAAAGCTCAGGAAGACCACGCGCTCATGCAGCACGCGGTTGTGCTTGAGGTTATGCAGCAGCGATACCGGCACCGACTCCGTGTTGCCGGTCAGGAACACGGCGGTCCCTTCCACGCGGTGCGGCGGGTGCGCCAGCAGGCCCGCGATGAACGGCTCCAGCGGAATCCCGTCCTCCAGGCTGCGCGCGCGCAGCAGCTTGCGGCCGCTGTACCACGTCATCAGCAGGAAGAACGCCACGCTGCCCATCAGCAGCGGGAACCAGCCGCCCTCCGCCACCTTGAGCAGGTTGGCCGCGAAGAACGTCAGGTCCACCAGCAGGAAGCCCGCGCCAAGCAGCGTCACCAGCAGCGGATTCCACTTCCACACGTTGCGCATGCACACCGCGGCCAGGAAGGTCGTGATCAGCATGGTCGTGGTCACGGCGATGCCATACGCGGCAGCCAGGTTTTCCGACTTGCGGAACGAGATCACCACGGCCACCACCATCACCAGCAGGACCCAGTTGATCACCGGCAGGTAGATCTGGCCGATTTCGGCTGCCGACGTGTAGCGGATGCGCATGCGCGGCACAAAGCCCAGCTGGATGGCCTGGCTGGTCAGCGAGAATGCGCCGGAAATCACCGCCTGCGACGCAATCACCGTGGCGCACGTGGCCAGCAGCACCATCGGAATCAGCAGCGGGCCCGGCACCATCAGGTAGAACGGGTTCGACGCCGCTTCCGGATTCGTCAGCAACAGCGCGCCCTGGCCAAAGTAGTTCAGCATCAGGCACGGCATGACCAGCACGAACCAGCCGATACGGATTGGCTGCGCGCCAAAGTGGCCCATGTCGATGTACAGCGCCTCCGCACCGGTCAGCACCAGGAAGACCGCGCCGAGCACGATGAAGGCCTGCAGCGAATGCTCGATCAGGAAGTGGATGCCGTAGTACGGGTTGACCGCCTTGAGAATCTCCGGCGCCTGCATCAGGTTGAACACGCCCAGCGCGCCCAGCGTGATGAACCACACCGTCATGATGGGGCCGAAGAACTTGCCTACCGCGGTCGTGCCGTGGCGCTGGATCAGGAACAACGCGATCAGGATCACCAGCGTGATCGGGATCACGAAGTTCGATAATTGCGGCGTGGCGATCTCCAGGCCCTCCACGGCCGACAGCACCGAGATCGCCGGCGTGATGACCGCATCCCCGTAGAACATGCAGGCGCCGAAGATGCCGAGCATCATCAGGAACCGCGCCTTGTTCGAGCGCGGCGCGGCCGTCCGCAACACCAGCGCCATCAGGGCCAGCACGCCGCCCTCGCCGTCGTTGTCCGCGCGCATCACGAACACCACGTACTTCAGTGACACCACGATGATCATCGCCCAGAACAGCAGCGAGATGATGCCGAGCGCGGCATCGGGCGTGAATGGAATCCCGTGCTCCTTGCTGAAGCATTCCTTGAGGGCGTACAGGGGGCTGGTGCCGATGTCGCCGAAGACGACGCCGATCGCGCTGACGACGAGCGCACGCGTACTCGGACTTTCGACGAAGTAGTGACTGGTTGCGGATTGAGTCATGGATTTGGGTCTGGTGGACCGGCTCGCGCCTCCCCGGCCTGACTTCGGCTAGCCCGGCAGGATGCCAGGTATGCAACCCAGGAAATGTGACGTCCTGAGCACGGGTACTCTCACGCAAGCGGCTCCGGTCCGCGATGGGGCGTTATGGCCTCTATTGCATTGCACAAACGGGCGCATTCTAGATGAAGTGCGGTAAGACGACCACTGTGGAAGATGCCGGTGTCCCGGCCCGGAACCCATGAAGCATGGAAGGGAAGCATGGCAGGGTCAAGCCCTGTCCGGGAGGCGGGGGTGGGCTGGGCCACGCAGCGATCGTTGCTCGCGCGCGACAAATGCTGCATCCGCAACTTGGCGTAGCACCCCTCAGGTGGCGATCAAACAGACGGCGCTCAAACGCCCAGGTAGCGGTCCAGCGCGGCGGGCGCCGCCGCCAGTTCGGCCGCGGGGCCGGTCAGCACGACCTGCCCCTTCTCCAGCACCACCACGCGGTCCGCATGGGCCAGCACCGCGCGATAGTTGCGATCCACCACCACTGACGCGATGCCCGTGGCCCGTACCGTGGCAATCACGTTCCAGATCTCGCGCACGATCTTCGGCGCCAGCCCTTCGGTGGCCTCGTCCAGCACCAGGCACTCGGGATTGGTCATCAGCGCCCGGCCGATCGACAGCATCTGCTGCTCCCCGCCGGACAGTTGCTGGCCGCCATGCGACAGGCGCTCCTTGAGGCGCGGAAACAGATCGAGCACGCGGGCCTCGTCCCAGTCCTTGCGGCCGTTGCAGCCGGCCCGGGCGGCCATCAGCAGGTTTTCCCGCACGGACAGGTTCGGGAAGATGCCGCGACCTTCCGGCACATACGCCACGCCGAGCCGCGCCACCTCATGCGGCTGCGCGCGCGACATGTCGCGGCCCGCCACGCGGATATCGCCCTCGCGCTGGCGCACGTGGCCCAGGAGCGTCCGCAGCAGCGTGCTCTTGCCCATGCCGTTGCGGCCCAGCAGGCCGACGGTTTCGCCCGCGCCAACGTGGAAATCCACGCCGCGCAAGACGTGGCTGGATCCGTACCACGCGTTGACGCCGATCGCGTCGATGATGTCGGGCGAGTGGGCGCTCATGCGTGGGTCTCCTCTTCCTCGCCCAGATAGGCCAGTTGCACTTCCTGGTTGGCGCGGATCTCGGCGGGGCTGCCCGACGCGATCACCGTGCCATTGACCATCACGGTGATCCGGTCGGCCACGGCGAAGACCGCCTCCATGTCGTGTTCCACCACCAGGATCGCGTGACCGTCGCGCAAGCCGCGCAGCAGATCGAGCATGCGTGCGGATTCCTCGGCGCCCATGCCCGCCAGCGGCTCGTCGAGCAGCAACGCCACGGGCTGCGTGGCCAGGCACATCGCCACCTCCAGCTGTCGCTTCTGGCCGTGCGCGAGTTCGCTGGCGAGACGCCCGGCATGCGCCGCGAGGCCCGCGCGTTCCAGCGCTTCATCGGCCAGCGCGTGGCTGGTGCGGCAACCCTGCGCCGGCTCCCACAGCCGCCATGCCCGCTGCGCACGCGATTGCGCCGCCAGCCGGCAGTTCTCGCGCACGGTCAGCGGCAGGAAGATGTTGTTGCGCTGGTAGCTGCGGCCAATGCCGTGGCGCGCCAGCTTTGGCTGCGCCCAGCCGGTCACGTCCTGCCCCTGCAGATGAAGCCGGCCGGCCGATGGCGGCAGTTCGCCCGACAGCATGTTGATCAGCGTGGACTTGCCGGCGCCATTGGTGCCGATGACCGCGTGGATCTCGTGCAGCTGCAGCGCCAGGGTCACGTCGTTGACGGCGGTCAGGCCGCCGAACCGGCGCGTCAGGCCCTCCGCCTGCAGCACGGGCGGGGTGGTCGTCATCTGGGTCATGTTGCCTCCCGGCTGCGCGCATTGGTCTCCGCGTTGGTTCCCGCGGCATCCTTGCCTGCGCCGGCGCCATTCCCCTTGCGGCGGGGCGATCGATGGCGCAGCACCGCCGGCACGCTGACCAGCCCACGCGGCAGCAGCGCCACGGCCAGGATGATGAAGCCGCCCATCAGCAGTTGCCAGTGCTTGGTGAGCGTACTGAACCACTCGGCCAGCAGCACGAACGAGAACGCGCCCAGCACCGCACCGGCCAGGCTGCCCACACCGCCCAGGATCACCATCAGCATGGCGTTGCCCGACTGGTGCCACGACGCAATCTCCGGATTCACGAACCCGAACTGGATGGCGTAGAGATAGCCCGCCAGCCCCGCGAACATGCCGCCGGCCACGAACGCGCCAAGCTGGTAGCGATAGGTGGCATACCCGGCGGCGCGCATGCGCTGCTCGTTGTGCCGGATGCCGACCAGCGCATGCCCGAAGCGCGAGCGCAGCAGGACCGCCAGCGCCACCACGGTCAGGATCAGCGCCACCAGCACCATCCAGTAGAACTGCACGGGATCGTTGACCGTCAGCGGCCGATCGGTAAATACCTGGAATTCGGGCCGGAAGTAGATATATGTCCCGTCGCTGCCGCCCGCGATCTTGGTGTCGTGGAAGACGAAATAAACCATCTGCGCAAAGGCCAGCGTGACCATGATGAAGTACACGCCGCGCGTGCGCAGCACCAGCGCACCCACCACCAGCGCCAGCGCGGCCGCGGCGGCCAGCGCACCCAGCAGCAGCAGCCAGCCGTTGCCCGCCCCGCCCTCGGGCGCGAGCATCGCCGTCGCATAGGCCGCCACGGCAAAGTAGGCGGCATGTCCCAGGCTCACCAGCCCGGTGTAGCCGATCAGCAGTTGCAGCGACAGCGCGAAGATGGCCATGATCATGACCTTGCTGAGCAGCTCGATATAGAACTTGTTGCTGTCGGCGGTCAGCACCAGCGGTGCGACGCACAGCACCGCCAGCGCCAGGATCCAGCCCAGCGCGGCCAGCCAGCCTGGCCGGCGGACGTCCTGCAGCGGTGGCGTGGAAGAATTCGGTTGCATGGCCATCGTCATTTCCTCTCGTCCGGGTCAGCCGGCCCGGAACAGGCCCTGCGGTTTCCACAGCAGGATCACCGCCATCAGCAGGTAGATCAGCACGCCGGCCGCATCCTGCCAGAACACCTTGCCGAAGGTATCGACAAAGCCCAGCAGCAGCGACGCCACCAGCGCACCCTTGACGGACCCGATCCCGCCGATCACCACCACCACGAAGCAGACGATCAGCACTTGTCCGCCCATGCCCGGATAGACCGACGAGACCGGGGCCGCGATCATCCCGGCCAGCACGGCCAGCGCCACGCCCAGCGCGAACACGAAGCGGTACAGCACCGTGACATTGATACCGAGTGACTGCACCATCTCCCGATTGGTGGCGCCCGCGCGGATCATCATGCCGAGGCGCGTACGGCGGATGACGTAGTACATCGCCCCGGCCACCAACAGGCAGACCGCGGAGATAAACAGCCGATAGACCGGATACGTCATGTCGTTGCCGATCGGCAGCGCGCCGTCCAGCAGCGCCGGCACGGCCACGCCGTGCACATCGTCACCGACGAGGATGCTGCGCAGTTCCTCGAACACCAGAATCAGCCCGTAGGTCATCAGCACCTGCTGCAGGTGATCGCGCTGATACAGGTAGCTGAAGAAAAACCACTCCAGCACGTAGCCGAATGCGACGGCCAGCACAATGCCGAGCGGAATGGCGATGAACAGGTTGCCCGTCAGGCTGGCGAGCGCAAACGCCAGGTAGGCGCCGAGCATGTAGAAGCTGCCGTGGGCCAGGTTGATCACGCCCATGATGCCGAAGATCAGCGTCAGGCCGCTCGCCACCAGGAACAGCAGCAGGCCGTACTGCACGCTGTTCAGGCACTGGATGAGAAAAGAAACGATGTCCATGCTGCGGGCCAATCCTTGATGATGCCGATGCGGGCGTCTGTCGGCGTATGTCCCGGCGCTCGCGCAAGTCGGAGCGCGCGGGACGCCGGGACAGTGCCTCTTAGAGGCGGCAGCCGCGTGCAGGGTCGGCAAGCGCCTTCACGGCCACGCTGCTGACCTTGTTCTCGCGGCCATCGACCTTGCGCAGATAGAAGTCCTGCACCGGGTTATGCGCCTTCGACAATGTGAAGCTGCCGCGTGGGCTGTCGACCCGGGTGGCCTCCATCGCCTTGATGACCTCGGGCTTGCGCGTCATGTCGCCCTTGACCGCATTGGCGCCGGCGGCCAGCAGCTGCGCGGCGTCGTAGCCCTGCACCGCGTACACGTCCGGCTGCAGCTTGTAGGTCTTGGCGTAGTCCAGGCGGAAGCCCTTGTCGCGGTTGTTGGTCAGGCCATCCGCATAGTGCAGCGTGGTCTCCAGCCCCTGTGCGGCGGTGCCCTGCGCTTCCAGCGTGCCATCGGTCAGGAAGCCCGATCCGTACAGCGGAATCTTGTCCTTGAGCCCTGCCGCCTGCCAGTCCTTCACGAACTTGACCGCGCCGCCACCGGCAAAGAACACGAACACGGCATCCGGCTTGAGCGATGCCACCTCCGTGATCAGCGCCTGGAATTCCACATTGGGGAACGGCAGGCTCAGTTCCTTGACCACCTTGCCGCCCTTGGCCTCGAAGGCTTCCTTGAAGCCCTTGACCGATTGCTCGCCCGCCGCGTATTTCCACGTCAGCGTGACCACCTTCTTCATGCCGCGGTCGGCCAGCACGTGGCCCATGGCATAGCCCGGCTGCCAGTTGGAGAACGACGAACGGAAGATATTAGGGCCGCACAGCGGACCCGTGGCCTCGTCCACGCCGGCGTTCGGAATGATCAGCAGCGTGTTGTTTTCCTTGGCCACCTTGACGATGCCCATCTGCACGCCCGAGTGCACCGTGCCGACGACCACGTCGACCTGGTCGCGCTTGATCAGCTTGGTGGCGTTCTCGGGGGCCTTGGCCGGGTCGGACTCGTCGTCCACCTTGAAGTACTCGATCTCGCGCCCGCCGAGCTTGCCACCCTGCTGCTGCACATACATGCGGAAGCCGTTTTCGATGGCTGTGCCGAGCGCCGCATACGTGCCCGTGTACGGCAGCATGAAGCCAACCTTGATCTTGCCGGACGCGGCCGGGGCACTCTGGGCCAGCGCGCCGCCGGCGGCAGCCAGCAGCGTGGCGGCGGCCAGACAGACGGGCAGCAGCTTGCGCGATGCAATGCGATGCATGGGATCTCCTCCTGGTGGTCTGAAGCCATGTTTGGCCCGTGCGACACCTGGGCATGCAAGCGATGCCCGACCCGTGGTGTCCAACCCGTCGGCCGAATTATTTTAGGATTGAAGTATGTGTCGTTATAAACGCCACCGTGGCCGCCGTCAACGCCCCCGTCTGGTCCCGGTGGGGCGAATGTCCACAGCGCGCGAGTTTAAGCAGCACGGTCTGCGGGGCATATCGATGGATACCCTCGATTTGCGCCATCGTGCCGTATTCGTCGTCCTCCCCCTGGACGGCCAGCGCAGGGCAACGGATGCCGTCCAGCAGCGGCCGCAGGTCCCATTCCCGGAACGCGGGGTTCAGCCAGATATCGTTCCAGCCCCAGAAGGCGGAGTCGACGTCGGCATGATGGCGCGCCAGCTTGCTGCGCAGGTCGGTGGTCAGGTAGGTTTCGCGCGTGGCCGTGATGCTGCGGACGGAAATGTCTTCCACGATGATGTGCGGCGCCAGCACGGTCAGGCCATCGATGGCATCGGGAAAGCTCGCCGCGTGGATCAACGCGATGGAGCCGCCATCGCTATGGCCGAGCAGCCAGGGCTTGCCATGGCGGCGACCGGGGCCGATGTCGAGCGCATCGAACAGCGCCGGCAGCGCCTCGCGCGCCTGGCGGTGCATGAAATCCACGCCCCACTTTTCCGCATGCGGACGTGGCGTGGAGCGGCCGTAGCCGTAGCGGGAAAACACCAGCCCGCGAAAGTCGCCAGCCTCGCATAGCTGGCGCGGAAATTCGCGCCACATGCTGACGGAGCCAAGGCCTTCATGCAGGAAGACCACCAGCGGCCGGCGGATACGCTCCGGACGCAGCCATTGGCACTCGATGTCGATGCGACGTCCGTCGAACGGAATCGTCACCAGTTCGCTTTGCATGTCGGTCTCGCGGAAGGACGCTGCGGGTTCAGGGCTGCCGCGCGGCTTCCTCGCGCTGGCGCAGCCGGAAGCGCTGGATCTTGCCCGTGGCCGTCTTGGGCAATTCCTCCACGCATTCGATCTGACGCGGATACTTGTACGGCGCGAGCCGTGACTTGACGAACGCCTGCAACTCGGCCGCCATGCCGTCATGCCATTGCTGGCCGGGGCGTAGTACCACGAAGGCTTTCGGCTTCACCAGCTCGTCGGCATCGGCCACGCCGATGACGGCCGCTTCCAGCACGGCCGGGTGCTGCGCCAGCGCGGCCTCCACCTCGAACGGCGAGACGTAGATGCCACCCACCTTGAGCATGTCGTCGCTGCGGCCAGCATAGGTGTAGTAGCCCTCTTCGTCGCGCACATACTTGTCGCCGCTGCGCGTCCACTCGCCGACGAACGTGTCGCGGCTCTTCTCGCGATTGCACCAGTACATCAGCGCGGCCGACGGGCCCTTGATATAGAGATCGCCGATCTCGCCGGCGGCGCAGGGTTCGCCGCGCTCGTCGAGCAGCTTCAGCGCATAGCCCGGCACGGGTCGGCCCGTGGTGCCGTAGCGCACCTCGCCGGGACGATTCGACAGGAAGATGTGCAGCATCTCCGTGGAGCCGATGCCGTCGAGGATGTCGCAGCCGAAATGCGCCAGGAAGCGGTCGCCGATGTCGCGCGGCAGTGCTTCGCCGGCTGACGTACACACGCGCAGCGTCACGTCGGCGCGCGGTGGCAAGTCCGCCGCAGCCAACATGCCGGCAAACAGCGTCGGCACGCTGCAGAAAACGGTTGGGTGATACGTGGTGAGGCGACGGAAAACCGCCTGTGGCGTGGGCCGCTCGGCCATCAGGATCGTGGTGGCGCCGACTGACAGCGGAAACGTCAGCGCGTTGCCCAGTCCGTAGGCAAAGAACAGCTTGGCGGCGGAGAACACCACGTCGTCCTCGCGCAGGCCCAGCACCTGGCGCGCGTAGAGGTCGGCGGTGTGGAACAGGTTGGCGTGCGTGTGGACCGTGCCCTTGGGGCGCCCCGTGGAACCGGATGAGTAGAGCCAGAACGCCATGTCGTCCGGGCCGGTGGCCACGGCTTCGGCGAGCGGGTCGGCAGCGGCAACCATCTTCGCCACCGTGCGGGCGGGCCTGGCGTCGCCAGCGCTATCGCCCGTAGCCTCCGCATTGTCCGCACCGGGCGCGGCGACGATGAGATCCGGGCTCACGCCTGCCTTGGCGATCGCGGCCTGCATGACCGGCATCAGCGGCGCCGACACCACCACCGCCCGCGCACCGCTGTGCGTCAGCATGTAGGCGTAGTCATCGGCCGTCAGAAGCGTATTGACTGCCACCGGCACCACGCCGGCCAGCAGGCAACCCAGGAATGCGGTGGGGAAATCGATGGTGTCGAGCGCGCATAGCAGCACGCGTTCCTCGCGCCGGAAACCGGCCTGCTGCAACGCGCCCGCAAACCGGCGGCAGCGATCGTCGAGTCCGGCAAAGGTGGTCGGGCCGTTGTCGTCGATATAGGCAATCTTGGCGCCACGGCCGGCGGCGAGGTTCCTCGACAACAGATCCTCGGCGGCGTTGTACCGGGCGGGCAGCACGGCGACAATCGCGTCGGCGTCCGTTACCGGTGGGGAAGATGCAATCGATGTGGCCGGGCGCGCAAGCCCTGCCGCCGCAGCCGGAACGGCCGGGGCGGCACTGGTGATCGGGGGCGTCATGTCTCCACTCCTCTGGCCATTTTCTGGCGTCCGCCGGCGTCGCGCGGATCATCATGGCTACAGCAGGTTGTCTTCTTGTGCCGACAGCCCTGGGGCCGCCGTTGTCGATGCATTTTATTTCATATCGACTATTATGCAAGCAAGGGTATGCACTATATAACAGGCATCAAGGCGACCCGATCCGCCAAAGTCGTCGTCGATCACGGCGCGACCGAGGGCTTGCCAGGATCTGATCCGGCTCTCCGGGACGCTCTGTCGCCGCACGTATAATGCCGCCCTGCCCGGCCTCTGGCCACATCCGAACCGCACCCCGACACGCATGCGCCGCGATCCCGAACCGCAGTTGAACGCCGAAGCCCGCCCGGCTGGCGAGCGCGATCCCTACCTCACGCAACTGGGGGACCGGATCCGTTCGCTGCGGGCATCGCGTGGCATGTCGCGCAAGGATCTCGCGCGCGGTGCGGGTGTCTCCGAGCGATATCTGGCCAATCTGGAAACCGGCACCGGCAATGCATCGGTGCTGCTGTTGCGCCAGGTGGCCGGCGCGCTGGATGTGCCGCTGCCGGTCGTGCTGGCGGAGGTGGACGGCCACGCCGATCCGGCCGGTCAGAGCGGCCATCGCGCCGCCGAGTTTTCCCAGCTCGTGCAGTGGCTCGCCCAACTGCCCGCCGGCGACCTGGCCCGTGTCCGCGACGCCGCGCGTCACGCCTTGTCGCCAGCCGAGTCGCGCGATGCGCGCCATCGCCGCATCGCGCTGATCGGGCTGCGTGGCGCCGGCAAATCCACGCTTGGCCGCGCACTGGCGTCTGCGGAGGGCATGCCGTTCGTCGAATTGAATACCGCCATCGAACAGGAAGCCGGCGCCAGCTTGTCCGAGATCCATTCGCTTTACGGGCAGGCCGCCTATCGCCGCTACGAGATGCGCGCACTGGAGCGCGTGCTGCGCGAACACGACACGATGGTGCTGGCCACGCCGGGCAGCCTGGTGTCGGAGCCAGCCACCTTCAACCTGCTGCTGTCGCGCTGCTATACGGTCTGGGTGCGCACCTCCCCCGAAGAACACATGGCCCGTGTGGTCGCCCAGGGCGACATGCGCCCCATGGAAGGCAACCGCGAAGCCATGACCGACCTGCGCCGCATCCTGCAGGCGCGCGCGCCGCTTTACGCACGGGCCGATGTGTCGATCGACACCAGCGGCCAGGACGCCGATACCTCGCTCAAGGCCCTGCTCGCCCAGATGCGGATGGTCGGCGCCTGAGCGGCCCAGGGCCCCGACGCCACCATCCTCTCGTAGCTCCTTTCCGCAGTCCCATTCGTAGGCCCTCCTGACTTTCCCTGCCCGCTCGCGGGGCGGCCTTGCATCGCCTCCGTCGATGCACTATATTTCATGCAAAGCCATAAGGCACTATAGTGCATCAAGGAGACACCTCATGTCGGCCCTCGCCCCCACGACGCCGGCTGCCCCGGCCGCCGCGACCCCCGCACCCGTCACATTCGAGCGTCACCCCGATCAATACCGCCACTGGAAACTGACGTTCGACGGCCCTGTCGCCACCCTTTCCATGGATGTCGACGAAGACGGCGGGCTGCGCCCCGGCTACGCTCTGAAGCTCAATTCCTACGATCTCGGCGTCGACATCGAACTCCACGATGCGCTGCAGCGCATCCGCTTCGAGCACCCGGAAGTCCGCACGGTGGTGATGACCAGCGCCCGCGAGCGCATCTTTTGCTCGGGCGCCAACATCTTCATGCTCGGCCAGTCCACCCACGCATGGAAGGTCAACTTCTGCAAGTTCACCAACGAGACCCGCAATGGCATCGAGGATGCCAGCCGGCACTCGGGCATCAAGTTCATCGCCGCCTGCAATGGCACCACGGCTGGCGGCGGCTACGAACTGGCGCTGGCATGCGACGAAATCGTGCTGGTGGACGACCGCTCGTCGGCCGTGAGCCTGCCCGAAGTGCCGCTGCTGGGCGTGCTGCCCGGCACGGGCGGCCTGACGCGCGTCACCGACAAGCGCCGCGTGCGCCGCGACCACGCCGACATCTTCTGCCTGACCACGGAAGGCGTGCGCGGCCAGCGCGCCAAGGACTGGAAACTGGTGGACGAGGTGGTCAAGCCCGCGCGCTTTGCCGACTACGTGCAGGAGCGCGCGCAGGCGCTGGCCGCGCAGAGCGACCGCCCCGCCGGGGAGGCCGGCGTCTTGCTGACGCCGCTTTCCCGCACCGTGGAAGCGGATGGCTATCGCTATGACACCGTGCGCGTGGACATCGACCGCGCCGGACGCCGCGCCACGCTGACGGTGTCCGCACCGGGCGGCGGCGAGCCGACCGACATCGCCGGCATCCTGGCCGCCGGGGCCCAATGGTGGCCGCTCAAGATGGCGCGCGAACTCGACGACGCGATCCTCACGTTGCGCGCCAACCACCTCGACATCGGCATGTGGATTCTCAAGACCGAGGGCGACGCCGCCAACGTGCTGGCCGCCGATGCGCTGATGGAAACCCACGCGAGCCATTGGTTCGTGCGCGAAACGCTCGGCATGCTGCGTCGCACGCTGGCCCGCCTGGACGTCTCGTCGCGCAGCCTGTTCGCATTGATCGAACCTGGATCGTGCTTCGCCGGCACGCTGCTGGAACTGGCGCTGGCGGCCGACCGCACCTACATGCTGCAACTGCCCGATACGCCCGATGCCGCCCCGCGCGTGGTGGCCGACGCCGCCAACTTTGGCCGCTATCCGATGCCGAACGGGCTGACGCGCCTGGCCGCGCGCTTCTATGAGGATGCCGACGCCATCGCCGCCGTGCGCGAGCAGGCCGGCCGGCCGCTCGACGGCCCGGCGGCGGAATCGCTCGGCCTGATCACCGCGTCCCCCGACGACATCGACTGGGACGACGAAATCCGCATCGCCATCGAGGAACGCGCCAGCCTGTCCCCGGACGCCCTGACCGGGCTGGAGGCCAACCTGCGCTTTGGCGGCCGGGAAACCATGGAGACCCGCATCTTCGGCCGCCTGACGGCCTGGCAGAACTGGATCTTCAACCGGCCCAACGCGGTCGGCGAACACGGTGCGCTCAAGGTGTTCGGCACCGGCAACAAGGCACGCTTCGACTGGGATCGGGTCTGACGACCCCGCCACCTGACGGCATACGACTGGCACACAAGACCAAGGAGACCCGCATCATGAGCATCGACTACAGCCAGAAGATTCCAAATAACGTCAACCTGTCGGACGACCGCGCGCTGCAGCGCGCGCTCGAGCACTGGCAGCCGGCGTTCCTGGACTGGTGGCGCGACATGGGACCGGAGGGGTCGCATCAGTTCGATGTGTACCTGCGTACCGCGGTGTCCGTGGACCCGTCGGGATGGGCGCATTTCGAACACGTCAAGATGCCCGACTATCGCTGGGGCATCTTCCTGCAGCCCGCCGATGCGGCGCGCAAGATCCATTTCGGCGAGCACAAGGGCGAAGCCGCATGGCAGGAAGTGCCGGGCGAGCACCGCGCCAACCTGCGCCGGATCATCGTCACGCAGGGCGATACGGAACCGGCGTCCGTGGAGCAGCAGCGCCACCTCGGGCTGACCGCGCCGTCGCTCTACGACCTGCGCAACCTGTTCCAGGTGAACGTGGAGGAAGGCCGCCACCTGTGGGCGATGGTGTACCTGCTGCACCGCCACTTCGGCCGCGACGGCCGCGAGGAAGCCGAGGCGCTGCTGGGCCGACGGTCCGGCGACGAGGACAACCCACGCATTCTTGGCGCCTTCAACGAACGTACGCCGGACTGGCTGTCGTTCTTCATGTTCACGTACTTCACCGATCGCGACGGCAAGTTCCAGCTCTGCGCCCTGGCGGAATCGGGCTTCGATCCGCTGGCGCGCACGACGCGCTTCATGCTGACGGAGGAAGCGCACCACATGTTCGTGGGCGAATCGGGCGTGTCCCGCGTGATACAGCGCACCTGCGAGGTCATGCGCGAGCGCGACATCCAGGACCCCGCCGATGTGCGCGCCGCTGGCGTGATCGACCTGGAAACGATCCAGCGCTACCTGAATTTTCACTACAGCGTGACGATCGACCTGTTTGGCGCCGACCAGTCGTCCAATGCGGCCACGTTCTACAGCGCCGGCCTCAAGGGCCGCTTCGAGGAAGGCAAGCGCGCCGACGACCACGTGCTCAAGAGCGACGTGTACCGGATTCTCGACGTGCGAGACGGCAAGCTGGCCGAGCGCGAGGTGCCGATGCTCAATGCGCTCAACGAAGTACTCCGCGACGACTACATCAAGGATTCCGTGGGCGGCGTGTCGCGCTGGAACAAGGTGATCGAGAAAGCCGGCATTCCGTTCCGGCTGACGGTGCCGCACAAGGCGTTCAACCGCAAGATCGGCACGTTTGCCAACGTGCACGTGTCCCCGACCGGCGAGGTGCTGACCGAAGCCGAATGGCAAGCCAACGAACGCAAATGGCTGGCCTCGGACGAGGACCGCGCCTTCGTGGCCTCGCTGATGGGCCGCGTCGTGGAACCGGGCCGCTACGCCAACTGGATCGCGCCGCCGGCCGTCGGCATCAACCGCCAGCCCATGGACTTCGAGTACGTGCGCTTTAATTGAGGCAACCAGCCACACCACAAGGCCGCAGGGCCGGGGCGCGTGCCCCGGCCGACAGACGGAGACAACCATGGGCGCCCCCGAAATCATCAAGCAGCACCTGATCGATCCGGAAATCTGCATTCGCTGCAACACCTGCGAAGACACATGCCCGATCGACGCCATCACCCACGACGACCGCAACTATGTGGTCAAGGCGGACGTCTGCAACGGCTGCAATGCGTGCCTGTCGCCCTGCCCGACCGGCGCGATCGACAACTGGCGCACGATGTTGAAAGGCCAGGCGTACACGATCGACGCCCAGCTGCTATGGGATGAACTGCCGGACGAGGTGCCGCTGCCGGAGGCCGCCATGGATGCCGCCGCAGCAGCCGACGCGGCCGATGCCGTCATCGGCGCCGCGGCGGAAAGCAGCCGGGGGCCCGCTGCGGACGTGCAGGCAGTTGAGACGAGCCGCCACACATCGGCCAGGGCCCCGTGGTCCGCCGCCCACCCTTATGTCAACCTGCACGGGGTGCGCGAGCCCCTGACCGCCACCGTCGCCGGCAACTATCGCCTGACGGCCGAGGACGCATCGAGCGACATTCACCATATCGTGCTGGACTTCGGCAATCACTTCTTCCCGATCCTGGAAGGTCAGGCGATCGGCATCATGCCGCCGGGCACCGATGCATCGGGAAAGGCGCACTACATCCGCATGTACTCGGTGGCGAGTCCGCGCGACGGCGAGCGCCCGGGCTACAACAACCTGGCCCTCACCGTGAAACGCGTGGACCAGGATCATGACGGCAAGCCAGTGCGTGGCGTGGCGTCGAACTTCCTGTGCGACCTGGCCAAGGGCGACACCGTCCAGGTGGTGGGCCCCTTCGGCAATACGTTCCTGATGCCGAACCACCGCGAAGCCAGCGTGATGATGATCTGCACGGGCACGGGGTCCGCCCCGATGCGGGCGATGACCGAGCGCATGCGCCGCAACATGGCGCACTTTGGCGGCCGGCGGATGTTGTTTTTCGGCGCCCGCAACCAGCAGGAACTGCCGTACTTCGGTCCCTTGCTGAAACTGCCCAGGGACTTCCTGGATATCCACTTCGCCTTTTCCCGGGATCCGGAGGTGCCGCGCCGATACGTGCAGGACGCCATTCGGGAAGCGGCATCCGAGACGGCCGCGCTGCTGGCGGATCCGAACGGCTACGTCTATATCTGCGGTCTGAAAGGCATGGAGGATGGCGTGCTGGCGGCATTCGCCGAGGTCTGCGCCGCGGCCGGACAATCCTGGCAGGACCTGGAAGCCACATTGCGCGCGGAAGGCCGCCTTCATATAGAGACTTATTAAGCACTTTTATCGCCGCCGATGGCCCGGCATCGCCCGCGTTTCGCACTTCCCTTCTGAAACTGGGCGCCTATAATGTTTCTCAAGAAACAGGAGCATAGGCGATGCAAACCAGCCATCTTCCGGAGACTGAACCCGTCGGCGGCCCCGACCCCGGCACCACGCTCACCAAGGCCGTCATGCGTGCGGCCGCCTTCCTTGGCATCAGCCAGGCCATCGTGGCCAGCGTGCTCGGCATCAGCACGGCTTCGGTATCGCGCATGGCCTCGGGCGGCTATGTGCTCGATACGCATCGCAAGGAGTGGGAATTCGGTGTGCTGTTCGTCCGCCTGTTCCGGTCGCTCGATGCCATCCTGGGCCACGACGAGCAGGCCCGTCTCTGGCTTACCCATGACAATCTCGCGCTCGGCGGAAAACCGCTGGAGCTGATCCGCACGACTGAGGGTCTCGTACGTGTCGTTCACTACCTGGACGCCACCCGCGGTCGCATCTGAGCGCAAGCCGTTCGCGCTCACGCTATGGCGGGCCGTGGAGGCCCAGCACGTGGTATCGACCATGCCGCTCGTGGACAGCCTGGAAGAACAGGCGGTGCTGGAAGCGGTGCTCGATGCCGGCAAGCCTGTCATTCCGCCCGACGCCCGCCATCTTCACTACCTGATTTTCACGCCATTCCGTTATCCGCCATCGCCCTGGGGCTCCCGCTTCCGTGGCGGACAGGACCCGGGCGTGTTCTACGGCGCCGATGCCATCCGCACCGCCTGTGCGGAACTGGGCTACTGGCGCTGGCGCTTCCTGCTGGACAGCCCCGCCCTGCCGCGCATCGACGCCCGCGCGCAGACGCTGTTCCAGGTCAGCGTAAAGACTGACGGCGTGGCCCTCGATGCCCCGCCATTCGCCGAGGACGCGGCTCGCTGGACCAACCCCGACGATCACGCGTCCTGCCAGGACTTTGGCCGGATTGCACGGGAGGCTGGCATCGGCCTGATCCGGTACATGTCCGTGCGCGATCCGGAACGCGGCCCCTGCGCCGCCGTGCTGACGCCGCGCGCGTTCGACCATCCGAATCCACTGGCCACCACCACCTGGATGCTGACGGTGCGCCGCGATCGTGTGATCTGGCAACGCGACGACCTGCAGCAACGCGACAGCTTCGAATTCGAAGCCGCCCTGTGGCAGCGCACAACCGAAAGTCCGAAATCAACCTGAACCACGGTGCACGCGCGGCAATCCAATCTAGTGATGGCGCGCCAAATGGCGCGTCATTGCAGGCTGAGCAAATGAACTGTTGCAATGCGCAAACAGTTGCCATATACTCTCAGCTTCGACGGACGCGGGGTGGAGCAGTTGGCAGCTCGTCGGGCTCATAACCCGAAGGTCGCAGGTTCAAGTCCTGCCCCCGCAACCAACAACCCGTCGTACACCAAACCCGCCACATGGCGGGTTTTTTGTTGCCCGTTTTTTGTTGTCCTCTGCCGTCCTGTTGCGATCCCGGGTTGCCCGCTTGTTGCCCATGCGATGCACTGCGTGGCCCCCTGCGGGATTCGTTCGCACGGCAACATCCACACTGGGGCCGCCGCCCGGCGCGGTGATACACTTGGCGCCATTCCTTCCGGACGCCCCTCATGAAATTCTGCTCGAACTGTGGTCATGCGGTGGTACTGCGCGTACCCGATGGCGACAATCGCCCGCGCAGCGTATGCGACGGCTGCGGCACGATCCACTATGTGAACCCGCGCAATGTCGTCGGCACCATCCCGGTCTGGGAAGACAAGATCCTGATCTGCAAGCGCGCCATCGAACCCCGCTACGGGTTCTGGACGCTGCCGGCCGGCTTCATGGAGATCGGCGAGACAACGGCGCAGGCCGCCTCGCGCGAGACGCTGGAAGAAGCCGGCGCCCGCGTGCAGGTTGGCGAGCTGTTTTCGATCCTGAACGTGCCGCATGTGCATCAGGTCCATCTGTTCTACCTGGCACAACTGGATGATCTCGACATCGCCCCGGGCGAGGAAAGCCTGGAAGTGAAGCTGGTGGATGAAGCCGATGTGCCGTGGGACGACCTGGCCTTCCCGACCGTCATCCACACGCTGCGCTGCTTCTTTGCCGATCGCGCGGCTGGCAAGCTTGCGGATGGCAGCTTCCGCCTGCATAGCCTCGACATCGACAAGCCGATGCGGCCGCTGACGAGCCGAGCCACCGTTACCCCCTGAGGGCGCCCCGCCCCGCGTCAGACGCATGATCACCTGGCTGGACCCGCAGGACCCGTTTCCGCCCGTCGACCGGGCACTGGGCTCCGCCAGTGACGCGCCCGGCTTGCTGGCCGCCAGCCGCGACCTGTCGCCGCAGCGCCTGCTGCTGGCCTACCGGCAAGGCATCTTCCCCTGGTATTCCGAAGGACAGCCCGTGCTCTGGTGGAGCACCGATCCACGCATGGTGCTCGCCCCGCGTGCGCTGAAGGTTTCCGCCTCGCTGCGCAAGACGCTGCGTCGCACGCTGCGCGATCCAGACTGGGAAATCCATGTGGACAACGATTTCCTCGCCGTCATGCGCTCCTGCGCCATGACACCGCGCGACGGTCAATTCGGTACATGGATCACCGACGATATCGTCGCCGCCTACGGGGCACTCCACCGCAACGGCCTCGCCCATTCCGTGGAAGCCTGGTATCAGGGCGAATGCGTGGGTGGTCTTTACGGCGTGGCACTGGGCCGAATGTTCTACGGCGAGTCGATGTTTGCCCATCGCACCGATGCGTCGAAGATCGCGCTCGCCGCGCTTTGCGCATTCCTGGACGGCCACGGCGTGACGATGATCGACTGCCAGCAGGAGACCGATCATCTGGCGTCACTCGGCGCACGGCCGATCGCCCGGTCGGATTTCGTCGCCCACGTACGCGCCGCCTCCATGCAGCCCGATATCGTGCCGTGGCAGTTCGACAAGTCGGTACTGGCGCAGTGGGCAAGCGGCAACGGCGCGTAGTCCGCACGAGCCAACGCATCGGGACGCGCACCGGCATGCATGCGCGCTCACCCAAGACCTTTCAAGTGGAAGGCGACTCACATTCCGGATCGGCAGACATCTCACCGCGCAGGCTGCCGGGCGAGGTTTGTGGAATCGCGGGATTGCGCCCTCCGCTTCCTCCATTCTCGCCACGCCCGTCACGCACTCAAATTTGCGCACCGCACGTCCCGCTGCAGACGCGCGCGGTTTTGCTCTGATAGACTCCAGACAGGACCCGACCACCGGGCATCGTCCGCCACCCGCCCCCTCGCCCCGTGCGATCTACGGTGACGGCCGCGCCAGGCTTCTATTCGACGTCATGAGCAAGCTCAAGGAACTTCCGCTATCCGCGCTGCAGTTTTATGCGACGGCGCCCTACGCTTGCAGCTATCTGGACGGCCGCATGGCCCGCTCGCAGGTGGCGACGCCCGCTCACCTGATCAACGCCGATGTCTATTCGCGTCTGGTCCGGGCCGGCTTCCGGCGCAGCGGCATCTTCACTTACCGACCGTATTGCGACGAATGCCGCGCATGCACGCCCTGCCGGGTACTCGTCGACCAGTTCCAGCCGGACCGCAGCCAGCGCCGGGCCTGGAGACAGCACCAGGGCCTGCAGGCGCTGGTGGCGCCGCTGACGTACGTCGAAGAGCACTACGCGCTGTACCTGCTCTATCAGTCAATGCGGCACGCCGGCGGCGGCATGGATCAGGACAGCCGCGACCAGTACGAACAGTTCCTGTTGCAGAGTCGCGTCAACTCCCGCCTGGTGGAATTCCGCGAGCCGCCCGGGTCCCCGGAAGCTGGCAGGCTGCGCATGGTCAGCATGATCGATGTGCTCGACGACGGCCTGTCCTCGGTCTACACGTTCTATGACTCGCTGGCGCTGGGTACCAGCTATGGCACCTACAACATCCTCTGGCAAATCAACCAGACGCGTGAACTGGGCCTGCCACACCTGTACCTCGGCTACTGGATCGCCGACAGCCGCAAGATGGCGTACAAGGCGCGTTTCCGCCCCCTGCAGGTGCTGACCGGCAACCAGTGGCACGCATTCGAGGGCGAGGGCGACGCCGCCGCTCCCGTGCCCCCCACCCGACCGGAGCCGGGCCCCGCGCAGGAATAGCGGACACCGTCGCAGCATCACGTCTCGCCGGCAACTCGACAGGCAATTCGATGGACGATTCAATGGGCGGCACCGCTGGCCGGTCGACGGACACCCCGCTGCGCCAACGGGCCGCCACCGTCCGCCAGCCGCTACAATGCCGCCTTGGCTCAGACTCCACGCCGGCCACGGCCGCGCCCCACCCTCGTGCTCAACGCGCTCTATCCCCTGTTTCGTCCCGCCCTCTTCTCGATGGATGCGGAAGACGCCCACCATTTCACCCTGAACAACCTGATGCGCGCCCAGCGCATGGGTCTCGCCGGTTGCATCGGCAACGCGATTGCCGACGATCCGCGCACCGTGATGGGCATCCGCTTCCCGAATCCCGTCGGCCTGGCCGCTGGCCTGGACAAGGATGGCGCCTATATCGACGGCCTGGCCGCATTTGGCTTCGGCTTCATCGAAGTCGGCACGGTCACCCCGCGCGCCCAGCAGGGCAACCCGCGTCCGCGCATGTTCCGCCTGCCGCAGGCCGATGCGCTGATCAACCGCATGGGCTTCAACAATGGCGGCGTCGATGCCTTTATCGCCAATGTCAGCGCATCGCGCTGGAAGGCGGAGGGCGGCGTCCTGGGGTTGAACATCGGCAAGAACGCCGATACGCCGATCGAACGCGCGGCAGATGACTACCTGCACTGCCTGGAGCGCGTCTACCCGCACGCCAGCTACGTCACGGTGAACATCTCGTCGCCGAACACCAAGAATCTGCGCCAGTTGCAAGGCGCGAGCGAGCTGGACAGCCTGCTCTCCACGCTCAAGGCGGCGCAGCAGCGCCTGGCCGACCAGCACAAGCGCTATGTGCCCGTGGCGCTGAAGATCGCGCCGGACCTGGACGACGACCAGATCGGCAACATCGGCGACGCGCTGGTGCGCCACAAGATCGACGGCGTCATCGCCACCAACACCACGATCTCGCGCGATGCCGTCAAGGGCCTGCCGCACGCCGAGGAAGCCGGCGGCCTGTCGGGCCGGCCCGTGTTCGAAGCCTCCACACGCGTGGTGCGCGGCCTGCGCGCCGTGGTCGGCGAAGCGGTGCCGATTATCGGCGTGGGCGGCATCTTCGGCGGCGCCGATGCCCGCGCCAAGATCGACGCGGGCGCGCAGCTCGTGCAGGTCTACAGCGGCCTGATCTACCGCGGCCCCGCGCTGGTGCGCGATTGCGCCGCCGCGCTGCGCGGCCAGCGCATTTGAGGCATGCTGACGGCCGACCGGGTTGCCTCCCCGCCCGGTCCGGCGCGCCGTCCGGTATTCCGGTATGCCTGAGGGACGAGACACGGGCGCAAAGGGCACAAGGGGGATAGGCGACAGCGGATAACAGGGAGAAAAGATATGGAAAAGATCCGACTCGGCCGCAGCGACCTCGAGGTCTCACGCATCTGCCTGGGCACCATGACCTTTGGCGAGCAGAACACCGAGGCCGAGGGCCATAGCCAGCTCGACTACGCGCTCTCGCGCGGCATCAACTTCATCGACACGGCCGAGATGTACCCGGTCAAGCCGCGCGCCGAGACCTACGGCAGCACGGAACGCATCATCGGCACCTGGCTGAAGACGCAGCCGCGCGACCGCGTGGTGCTGGCCAGCAAGGTGGCCGGCCCGGCGCGCAATCCGTGGATCCGCAATGGTGGCGACTTCACGCCGGACAGCATCCGCGCGGCAGCGGAAGATTCGCTCCGGCGCCTGCAGACGGACCATATCGACCTGTACCAGATCCACTGGCCGGCCCGCAACGCGCCGATCTTCGGCCAGAAAAGCTTCAACCCGGACGCCGAGCGCGCGTGCCCATCGGTCGCGTCGCAGCTGGAAGCCATGAGCGACCTGGTGCGCGCCGGCAAGATCCGCTACGTCGGCGTGTCCAACGAAACGCCGTGGGGGGTGGCCGAGTTCATCAAGCAGGCCGAACTGCACGGCCTGCCGCGCATCCCGACCATCCAGAACCCCTACAACCTGCTCAACCGCAGCTTCGAGCAGGGACTGGACGAAGCCTGCTTCCGCAGCGACGTCAGCCTGCTGGTCTACAGCCCCCTCGGCTTTGGCCAGCTGACCGGCAAGTACCTGACCGGCGACGCGCGGCAGCCCGTCTTCAACCCGGATGCAGTGGGCCGCCTGACACGTTTTTCCGCCGACTGGAGCCCGCGCTACATGCGTCCGGAGACGATCGCGGCAGCCGCCCGCTACGTCGAACTGGCGCGTGCGCATGGCATGTCGGGCGCCACGATGGCGCTGGCCTGGGCCTATTCGCGCTGGTTCGCCGCCAGCACGATCATCGGCGCCACCGACCTCGGGCAGCTCAGGGAAAACATCGATGCGTGGGACGTGAAACTGCCGGACGAAGTGGTAACGGCCATCCAGCGCATTCACGCCGAAATCCACAATCCGGCGCAATAATTTGCGGCACGCCTCGCCCCTTGAGGCGTTTTTCAGCAGGATATGCCGCCGCGCAGCACTAAAAGAGAGCCACCGGCGCGGCGAAAATGGTATCCTCCCAGCCTTCTCGTCGTCGTATCCGATGCGACCACGCACGCCTCCGCCCTGCCGCCGGGGCGCGATGCGTCCGCCACGGACCGGCCGGGTTGCCCTGAGGTACGCCTTGACGTCCCGGCGGCCACCTGCCCAGGACGACGGTCCCATGACCCATCGCGGCTGACCAAAGAACCGATCCTTCGGGGGAGAACAATTACATGCTGCGTCTCAAGGCATCCACCCAAACCATTCTCGGCAGCGCGGTCGCCCTGGCCCTGCTCTACAGCGGCGCCGTACAGGCCCAGACCGCCCCGACCGTGAAGGTCCTGTCGATCGTCGATCACCCCGCGCTCGACGCCATCCGCGACGGCGTGCGCGACGAACTGAAGGCCGCCGGCTACGACGCCGACAAGAACCTGAAGTGGGAATACCAGAGCGCCCAGGGCAACACCGGCACCGCCGCCCAGATCGCCCGCAAGTTCGTGGGCGACCAGCCGAGCGCGATCGTGGCCATCGCCACCCCCTCGGCCCAGGCCGTGGTGGCTGCCACCAAGTCCGTGCCCGTGGTGTACTCGGGCGTGACCGATCCCGTGGCCGCCCAGCTGGTGAAGGGCTGGGGCGCGTCGGGCACCAACGTGACCGGCGTATCGGACAAGCTCCCGCTGGACAAGCAGGTCGCCCTGATCAAGCGCGTGGTGCCCAAGGTCAAGACCGTGGGCATGGTCTACAACCCGGGCGAAGCCAACTCGGTCGTGGTCGTGAAGGAACTGAAGGAGATGCTGGCCAAGCAGGGCCTGTCGCTCAAGGAAGCCGCCGCCCCGCGTACGGTCGACATCGGTCCGGCCGCCAAGAGCCTGATCGGCAAGGTGGACGTGATCTACACGAACACCGACAACAACGTGGTGTCCGCGTATGAGGCGCTGGTGAAGGTGGCCAACGAGTCGAAGATCCCGCTGGTGGCCGCTGACACCGACAGCGTGAAGCGTGGCGCCATCGCCGCGCTGGGCATCAACTATGGCGACCTTGGCCACCAGACCGGCAAGGTCGTGGTGCGCATCCTGAAGGGCGAAAAGCCGGGCGCGATTGCCTCGCAGACCTCGGACAATCTCGAGTTGTTCGTGAACACGAGCGCCGCCGAGAAGCAAGGCGTGACGCTGGCCCCGGACCTGGTGAAGGAAGCCAAGACCGTTATCAAGTAAGACCCGCTGCAGTTGCCGTGCGACGGCGGAACCTCCGTCGCATGGCCTGACGCGCCCCCGTGGCCCTATCCGGGCCAGCCCGGACGCCACGACGCACCGCCCGACCGGGCCGCCGCCGTGGCACCCGAATCCGGCACCCGCCAGCCCGCCACCAACCCGACGCGCGGGCACCGGACCGGAACCCGCAACAGGATTTCCCCATGTCCCTCTTTTCCCTTCTGGGCGCCCTGGAGATCGGCCTGATCTTCAGCCTCGTGGCCCTCGGGGTGCTGATCTCGTTCCGCATCCTGAACTTCCCCGACCTGACCGTCGACGGCAGCTTCCCGTTGGGCGGCGCCGTGGCCGCCACGCTGATCTCCGCCGGCCAGGACCCGTTCCTGGCCACGCTGGTGGCGATCTTCGCCGGCGCGCTGGCGGGCTTCATCACCGGCTGGCTGAACGTGCGCCTCAAGATCATGGATCTGCTCGCCAGTATCCTGATGATGATCGCGCTGTACTCGGTCAACCTGCGCATCATGGGCCGCCCCAATGTCCCGTTGATCACCGAGCCGACGATGTTCACGATCCTGCAGCCCGAGTGGATGCCGGACTACGTGCTGCGTCCGCTGGTGCTGTTCGTGGTCGTCGTGCTGGCGAAGATCGCGCTGGACTGGTTCTTCTCCTCGCAGCTTGGCCTGGCCATGCGCGCGACGGGCGCCAACCCGCGCATGGCGCGTGCGCAGGGCGTGCCGACCGGCCGTGCCACGCTGGCCGGCATGGCGCTGTCCAATGCCCTGGTGGCCCTGGCCGGCGCGCTGTTTGCGCAGACACAAGGCGGTTCCGATATCTCGATGGGTATCGGCACGATCGTGATCGGCCTGGCCGCGGTCATCATCGGCGAGACGATCCTGCCGGCGCGCCGCCTGGTCCTCGTGACGCTGGCCGTGGTGCTGGGCGCCATCCTCTATCGATTCTTCATCGCGCTGGCGCTGAACACCGAGTTCATCGGCCTCAAGGCGCAGGATCTGAACCTGGTGACCGCCGCACTGGTGACGCTGGCCCTGGTGCTGCCGGCCACACGCAAGAAGCTGTTTGCCCGCAAGAACGGAGGTGCCTGAGATGCTGCGCGCACAAGACCTGAAGCTGACCTTCAACCCGGGCACACCGATCGAAAACCGCGCGCTGCGCGGCCTGAACCTGGAAATCCCGAGCGGCCAGTTCGTGGCCGTGATCGGCTCCAACGGCGCCGGCAAGTCGACCTTCCTCAATGCGATCAGCGGCGACCAGATGGTCGATAGCGGCCGCATCACGATCGACGATACCGACGTGACGCGCCAGCCCGCCTGGGATCGCGCTCACCTGGTGGCGCGCGTGTTCCAGGACCCGATGGCAGGCACCTGCGAGGCGCTGACGATCGAGGAAAACATGGCGCTCGCCATGGCGCGTGGCTCGCGGCGCGGTTTCCGCCCGGCGCTGAACAAGGCATCGCGCGAACTGTTCCGCGACAAGTTGCGCCTGCTGAACCTGGGGCTGGAAAACCGACTGACGGACCGGATCGGCCTGCTATCTGGTGGTCAACGGCAAGCGGTCAGCCTGCTGATGGCATCGCTGCAGCCGTCGCGCATCCTGCTGCTGGATGAACATACGGCGGCACTGGACCCCAAGACCGCGGCTTTCGTGCTGGAACTGACGGCGCGCATCGTGGAAGACAGCAAGCTGACGACGATGATGGTGACGCACTCGATGCGCCAGGCGCTGGACTACGGCCAGCGCACCGTGATGCTGCACCAGGGCCAGGTCGTGCTGGATGTGTCTGGCGATCAGCGCAAGGGGCTCGACGTGCCCGACCTGCTCAAGATGTTCGAGCAAACGCGCCACGAGCAACTGGACGACGACGCACTGCTGCTGGGCTGACGCCGCGCCTGCCGCGCAGTTGGCGCATGTCGCGCGTGGGGAACGGGCGACAGACTGGCGGATAGACAGACAGGCAACAAGAAAGGGCTGGCATGTGCCAGCCCTTCTTTTCTCCGGGGCGCTATCGACAATGCCCCGGATCGTCGCCCTGGGGTCGTACCCCGGCGATCCCTCAGACCGTGGCGGCCTTATCGAGCCACCGCTTCAGTTGATCCGTCACGGCAGTGCTGGAGAATGAACAACTGTCCTGCGCAAACACGGCCGACATCTCCATCCGGCGCAGCAATTCCTCCATCGCCTGGCCGAACACCGGGGGCAATGACAATCCGCTGGCCGAGCCGCGCCACGTGGCCACGAGATCCGCCACCGGCAATGCGCCAGCCAGATGCTGGTCCAGCGCCACCCGCATGGCAGCCAGCGATTCCTGATTCGCGCTCATGACCGCGCCCTCCTTTCCTTGTAAAGCTCGCGGAACGTCCGGCCGGCCGGCGCCGGCATGTCCCGGGTGTCCGTCCAGCCCTTGCCGGCCATCGGCAGGCTGGCGATGAGCTTGCTGCGCCCGCCCATGCGCGCCAGGATGCGCGCGCCCATCCGGGTCGCGAACGCATAGAGTTCGGGGCGTCGGGCAATGTACCCCCAGACCTGCAGCGCCGCGCGCTCCTGCCATGGCCGCAAGCCGCGCTCCATCTGCTTTTCGCGCAGCTTGCGCAACAGGTCCGACAACGGAATCGACGCCGGACACACGCGATTGCATTCGCCGCACAGTGTCGCCGCCTGCGGCAGGTCCACGGCGTTGGCCAGCCCCACATAGCTCGGCGTCAGAACGCTGCCCATCGGACCGGGATAGACCCAACCGTAGGCGTGGCCGCCGATCTTCTGGTAGACCGGACAATGATTCATGCAGGCGCCACAGCGAATGCAGCGCAGCATCTCCTGGAATTCGCCGCCGATCAGCCCGCTGCGGCCACCATCGACCAGCACGAAGTACATGTGCTCGGGACCATCGCGCTCACCCTCGGCGCGCGGTCCGGTGAGAATCGAGAAATAGTTCGAGATGGCCTGCCCCGTCGCCGAGCGCGGCAGCAGCCGCATCACGGTGGCCAGGTCTTCCAGCGTCGGCAACACTTTCTCGATACCGGTCACGGCCACGTGCACCCGCGGCATGATCGTGCACATGCCCTCGTTGCCCTCGTTGGTCACCACCGCCACCGAGCCCGTCTCGGCAATGATGAAGTTGCCACCCGTCACCCCCATGTCGGCGGAGAGGAACTCGGGCCGTAGCACCTCGCGGGCCTCGCGCGTCATCTCGGGGATGTCCGTCAGGCGCGGCTTGTTGTGGACCTTGGCAAAGAGATCTGCAATCTCGTCCTTGTCCTTGTGGATGACCGGCGCAATGATGTGCGACGGCGGCTCGGCATCGTTGATCTGCAGGATGTACTCGCCCAGATCGGTCTCGATACTCTGCACGCCCATCTCGCCCAGCACCTGGTTCAGGCGCATCTCCTCGGTCACCATCGACTTGCTCTTGATGACCTTCTTCACGCCGTGGTTCCGGGCGATCTCGGCCACGAGCTTCGCCGCATCGGCCGTGGTTTCGGCAAACAACACCGTGGCGCCACGGCGTGTGGCGTTTTCTTCGAACGTCGCCAGCCACACGTCCAGGTTTTCCAGCGCGCGATTGCGACGCTCTTTCAGCGCGGCACGCGTGGCATCGAAATCGATGTCGCGAATGGCATCGGCCCGCGCCGTCACGAATTTGGTGGAGAGCTTCTTGAGGTTCTGCTGCAGGCGCTGGTCGGCCAGCTTCTGGCCGGCACGCGCCTTGAATTCCATGCTGTGAACTTGCATCGCGGGGGCTCGCTTGGTGCTGTTCGCTTGGTTAGGGGTTCGCCTTGGGGGGTTCGCCTTGGGGGAATCGCCTTGGGGGATCGCCTTCTGGCCGCAAGGGGTCGTCGTCAGGCGTCGCCGGCAAGGACCTGGGCGATATGGAGCACGCGCGTGCGCGTATCGCCGGACCGGCGCAGCCGCCCTTCGATATTGAGCATGCAGCCCAGGTCGCCCAGCACTACGGCATCGGCGCCGCTGGCCTGGATGTTGGCGCACTTCTCGTCGACGATGGCCGTGGAAATGTTGCCGTACTTGACCGAGAACGTCCCGCCAAAGCCGCAGCAGGCCTCGCAGTCCTTCATCTCGGTCAGTTGCACGCCGGGCAGCTTGCCCAGCAGCGCGCGCGGCTGCTGCTTGACACCCAGCTCGCGCAGGCCCGAGCAGGAGTCGTGGTAGGTGATATGGCCGGCGAATCCGGGACCCAGTGCGGGATCCAGCGCCTCGATCTTTGCCACATTGACCAGGAAATCGGTCAGCTCGTACACGCGCTCGCGCAGGCGCTCATAGCGGCCGTGGAGTTCGGGATCGTCGCGCAGCAAGTCCTGATAGTGGTGGCGAATCATGCCCCCGCAGGAGCCGGACGGCACCACTACGTAGTCGAACATTTCGAACTCGCGCAGGAATTTCTCGGCGAGGTCCCGCGATACGACGCGCTCGCCCGAGTTGTACGACGGCTGTCCGCAGCAGGTCTGCGCCTCCGGCACCATCACCTCATAGCCCGCGGATTCCAGCAGCTTCAGCACGGAAAACCCGATCTCCGGCCGCATGAGGTCCACCAGACAGGTGGCGAACAGTCCGATTCGCATCGCTTCCCTTTTTCCAGACCCGAAACCTCGCAATTATGCGCCTTCGGCCCGTTGCTGCGGGCAGCACGCGCCGCAAACTTGTTCAGCGTGATGCACAACACGGCTCATGCACGCGCCGGCCATTTGCTACCCCACCCGAGGATGACCTCGGTAATCACTTTTCATCTATTGAAATTTTCACGATGTGAGATAGAATCAGGCAACCGCTTAATTTGCCGCACGGCAACATTTTCCCTATGGCAGAAGCAGACAAGTCACCCGGCAAGACTTCAATCCAGGTGATCGAACGCATGATGACGCTGCTGGACGCACTGGCCCAGCACGCGGATCCCGTCAGCCTGAAAGAACTCTCCCTGGCCACCGGCCTCCACCCGTCCACCGCCCACCGCATCCTGAACGACATGGTGGCGTGCCGGTTCGTAGACCGATCCGATCCGGGAAGCTATCGGCTGGGCATGCGCCTGCTGGAACTGGGCAATCTGGTCAAGGCGCGCCTGTCGGTGCGCGACGCGGCCCTGGCGCCGATGCGCGCGCTGCACCGCGTCACGGGGCAGACCGTCAACCTGTCCGTGCGGCAGGGCGACGAGATTGTCTACATCGAGCGCGCCTACAGCGAACGCTCCGGCATGCAGGTGGTGCGCGCCATTGGCGGACGCGCGCCGCTGCATCTGACATCGGTCGGCAAGCTGTTCCTGGCCGCCGACGAATCGGCCCGGGTGCGCAACTACGCCACGCGCACCGGACTGGCTGGCCATACGCGTACGTCGATCACGGACATCTCCAAGCTGGAGCGCGAGCTGAGCTGGGTGCGTACCAACGGCTATGCCCGCGACAACGAGGAACTGGAACTCGGTGTGCGCTGCATCGCGGCCGGCATCTATGACGACTCGCGGCGCCTTGTGGCGGGTCTGTCGCTGTCAGCCCCCGCGGACCGCCTGCAGGACAGCTGGCTGCAGAACCTCAAGGACACCGCGCTGCAGATCTCTCGCGGCATGGGCTACGTGGTCGAAGCCGCTGCCTGACTCCCCCCTGCGGACCATAAAAAAACGCGCCGTCGGGCTTCTGCCCGCGGCGCGTTTTCAATTGGCTGCGGCGACCTGTCAGGTGCCGCGTGCCTGCTGCGAGACCAGGATCGCCTGAGGCGTGTGGGGACCCTGCGTAAGGTTTGGGGACGACGGGAACGGACGCTGTTGCGTCGGCGTTGCCGGCGAATGCTCGAGCCAGTTGCGCACGCGCGTGGCATCGGCAAAGCGCGACAGCTTGCCCACGGAATCCAGGAACACCATCACCACGTTGCGATCGTTGACGCGCGCCTGCATCACCAGGCATTGGCCCGCTTCCGAGATGAAACCGGTCTTCTGCAGGCCGATCTCCCAGTTGCCGCCGCGCACCAGGCGGTTGGTGCTGACGTAGTGCTGCGTGCGGCCCAGGACGTTCACTTCGTGTTCGGTCTGGGTCGAGAACTCGCGGATGGTCGGGTTGCGATACGCGGCATTGACCAGGCGGGCCAGATCCATCGCGCTCGAGACGTTGCTGCTGGACAGGCCACTGGAATCCACGAAGTGGCTGTCATTCATGCCGAGCTCGCGTGCCTTGCGGTTCATCGCTCCCACAAATGCCGGCAGGCCGCCCGGGTAGCTGCGACCCAGCACCGACGCGGCGCGGTTCTCCGACGACATCAGCGCCAGCAGCAGCAGCTCCTGGCGGGTCAGCTGCGTGCCAAAGCGCAGGCGCGAGCTGCTGTGCTTCTCGGTATCGCGATCTTCTTCGCTCACCGTCAGCACTTCGTCCATCGGCAGGTGCGAATCCATCACTACCACGGCCGTCATCAGCTTGGTGATCGAGGCGATCGGCAGCACGGCAGTCGGATTTTTCTGGAACAGCACCTCGTTGGTGTTCTGATCCATCACCAGCGCCACGGAGGAACGCAACGCAAGTGCGTCTTCCGTATCGCGCAGGCCCATGGCCTCGGCCAGCGACGGCTTGGCTGGCACGAAGACGGCTCGCACTGGCGCCGCGCGGCTGGCGACCACGGTGCGCTTGCCGCCCCGCAGGACGATCACCTTTCGTGACGGCGCAGCTTCCGCTTGCGCGCTCGCGACTTTTTTAGAGGATTTGGTAGCTTTTACTGGCTTTTTCGCCGAGGTTTTCGTCGCAGTCGACTTCGTCGCTGCGTACGTGGCCGGCGCGGCCAGCAAGGCAACAGACACCAGCGCGGTCGTCGCGATGGCGGTCAGTTGGGAGAGGCCGAAGAGTCGGGGCATATTAGGGTCGGACCGGAACATGATTCTGTTCAGCGCGGCATAGGAATTGCGCTAGTTTAGGAAAATAACAAATTGTTAGCAAGATTAATGACTTACGAAGCCTCTTTAAAGTTCGATTCGCATACATTTCCACATTACGGGAAATGAGACGATTAGATCATTCCTCAAAACCACACTTTCGTCATCACGACAGGAAACGCGCGAACCCACTGACCGGTTCACGCTCCGTTTTCAGTTGGTTGGCGGTGGCCTCCGGGTCGGCGTAACCCAGCGACATGCCGCAAACGACCATTTCGTCCTCGGTCAGCCGCAATTGCCTGGCCAGGACACTATGAAATTGAGTGAAGGCGGCTTGCGGGCATGTGTCCAGTCCGCGTGCACGCGCCGCCACCATGATGCTTTGCAGGAACATGCCGTAGTCAAGCCAGCTGCCCTGCTCCAGGATCCGGTCGATCGTGAAGATCAGGCCGACCGGTGCATCGAAGAAACGGAAATTGCGGGCATGCTGCTCGTGCATGGCCGCCTTGTCCTCGCGGGTGATCTGCAGCAACCCGTACAGGTCCCAGCCCACCTTGCGGCGCCGGGCGAGGTACGGATTGACCCACTCGCGCGGGTAGTACGGGTATTCCTCGCGATACTTGTCATCGCGATCGGGATCGTCGTAGGCGGCGAGCACATCGGCGCACAACCGCGCCTTGGCATCCCCTGACAGTACATAAACCTTCCACGGCTGGACATTGGTGCCGGACGGCGCGCGGCTGGCCACAGCCAGGATCTCCTCCACGGTTTCGCGTGGCACGGGGGTATCCAGGAACGCACGGATCGACCGGCGCGTGGTGATGGCGCGATCGACGATCGCGGCGGCATCGGTCACGGACGTATCGCCATTGGCCGCGGTGGCCTCAAGGGTTGCGCGAATGGCGTTACCGGGGTTGAACATGCTCTTTCGTCTCCAGGTTTTGTACGGTTGCACACGCTTCAGGCTGACGCCTGGCCTTGCATCACCAGCGGTTCCAGCGCCTGCCGCAATGCCTGCGGCAATGGCACGGGGCGCCGCGTCTCGCGATCGACGTAGACGTGCACGAAGTGTCCCTGTGCCGCTGCGACGTCGTCGTCATTGCGGAACAGCCCCACTTCATAGCGCACGCTCGAATTGCCGAGTCTTGCCACACGCAGCCCCGCCACGACCGTATCCGGGAAGGTCAGCGATGAGAAATAGTTGCACTGCGTCTCGATCACCAGCCCGATGGTGGCGCCCGACTCGATGTCGAGCGCGCCCGCCCGGATCAGGTACGTGTTAACGACCGTATCAAAATAACTGTAGTAGACAACGTTGTTAACGTGGCCATAGACATCGTTATCCATCCAACGCGTCGTGATGGGCTGGAAGTGCGCAAAGGCACTGCGGCGATCGGGTTCTGGCTTCATGGCGGGTCAGAGAACGTTCGTCTGGGTCTGTCTTTGGGGCCGATTGGCGGTCTTTCCGTACCTTGTTGGTGGCTTGCTGGTGGCTTGGCGGTGTCCTGCCTGGCCGCTACCGGCGGATAACCAGCGCGACACCCGAAACGGCGACCACCATGCCCGCCGCGGCCAGCGGCGAGAAACGCTCGCCAAACAGCAGCCAGGCCATGACGGCGGTCGTCGGTGGCGTCAGGTACATCAGACTGGAAACCTTGGTCGCCGCACCCTGCCGGATCAGCACAAACAGCAGCGAGATGGCGCCGATCGATAGCGCCACGACGGACCATAAGAGCGCACCCGCCATCGCAAGGTTCCAATGCACCTCACGCGTTTCGAACAAAAACATGAATGGCAGGCACGCCACGGCCGACGCCGCGAACTGGATCACCGAGCCCATGCGCAGATCGAACACCGGGCAAAAATGCTTCTGGTAGAGGGTGCCGAACGTGATGGAGACCAGCGCGCCGACGGCCAGCACCAGGCTGGCGGGCGACAATCCCGTCGCGGTGAGCTTGTTGGCGACGACCAGGCCCACGCCAGCCAGCCCGATCAGCAGCCCGATCCATTGCCTGCCACTCACGCGCTCACCCATGCGGCTGACAAAGAGTGCCGTCAGCAGCGGCTGCATGCCAACGATCAGCGCCGACAAGCCGGCGGGCATGCCGAGCTTCACGGCCGCCCAGACGCCGCCAAGGTAGCCCGCCTGCAGGAACAGCCCCGCCACGGCGATATGGCCGACGCGCGCCCAGTCAACGCGTGGGCCATCGGCTGTCTGCCGCTGTGGCAACGGCACGCGCGCAAGCAGCACGAACGGCACCATCAGGACCAACACCCCGACAAAGCGCAGGAAGAGAAACGTCATCGGCTCGGCATAGGGCATGCCGTACTTCGCGACGATGAAGCCCGTACTCCAGATCAGGACGAACAGCGCGGGCATGCCAGCCACCCACAGGCGCGCGCCCGTGGAGATATCGGCGTTGCTGGGTCGGGTAGTAGCGCGCGAACTCATGACGCCGCCGTCGCCAGGTTGGACGAGCCCGGGGGAAAACCGGCGGGGTCTTCGGCAACGACGCCCGTGGAGATACCGGAAGCGCGGCTGTCGGCGCCCACAGCCCGGTAGCGCGCGTGATAGTGCGCAGCCAGGCCGACGGTCTGCGTGTGAACAGCCACCGTATCCTCGATCTGATTGCCGTAGCCACCCGCCATCGCCACGGCAATGGGGAGGCGGCGCGCCAGCGCGGATTCGAAGACGATCGTGTCGCGCCGCGCCAGGCCTGCCAGGGTCAGTCGCAGCCGCCCGAGGCGGTCGCCCTCGTGAGGGTCGGCGCCGGCCAGGTAGATCAGGAGTTCAGGATTGAAGCGTGCATAGAGCGCGTCGAGCGCGGACACCAGCGCGGCCGCATAGCCGTCGTCGTCGCACCCGTCAGGCAAACCCACATCCAGATCGCTGGCCTCCTTGCGGAAGGGGTAATTCTTCTCGCCATGCAGCGACAGCGTGAAGATTGTCGGGTCGTCGCGCAGGATGGACGCGGTGCCATTGCCCTGATGCACATCGAGATCGATCACGGCGACGCGGCGCACACGCCCGTCGCGCTGGAGCTGGCGGGCTGCAATCGCGGCATCGTTGAAGACACAGAAACCGCCGCCCTTGTCGGCGTAGGCATGGTGGGTGCCCCCGGCCAGGTTCACTGCAACACCCTCTTCCATGGCCGTCCTGCAGGCGGCGATCGTGGCGCCGGCCGAGCGCCGCGAGCGCTCCACCATCTCGTGGGACCACGGGAAGCCGATCTCTCGCTGACGCGCGGCGTCGAGCCGTCCGGCAGACACTTCGGCGATGTAGTCGGCCGTATGGGCCAGCCGCAGTGCATTGTCGTCCGCCCGCGGGGCTTCCCGCAGTTCGATGCCCGCGACCTCCCGCACCACCGCATCCCGCAGCATGCTGTATTTGCGCATCGGGAAGCGGTGTCCCGGCGGCAATGGCAATACGAAGTGGTCGGCGTAGAAAGCTAGCATCGATGGCAGGTCGGCTTCGGGGTAGCGACGAGATGGGACATCAGGATTCGAGGCAGGAATGCCTGATCCGGCCCGGATAAGTGGCGGGAGATCCACATTCGCCGACCGGGCAGTCTGGGATAGTAGCATCGCCACTCAACGCATGTTCAAGGCACCCCATCAGCGCGGCGATTCTCGCGTCGCACCAACCACGCCATATCAGGATAAACCCTTGCCCCATGCGGGATACGTGGACATTACTGCCCATAGAAGGGTGCAAACCGAAAGACATTTTGTGCACCGCACCAAAACCGCTTGACACGATTCGAAGTTTCTCTAGAATTGGAATTGTTGCGGCGCACCAAAGGTTTCTGACCTCGGATCGACCGCAAACGAACATACGCTCGGGCTCGGCTACGACACAAGTCATGGCTTTGACATCTGGGCGGCCTAATTTTCTATTTTGCTTGACCTTGAAGTTCACCACTGGAGACCAGCAATGATCCTGACCCCGGAACAAGTTGCAGCCGCACAAAAAGCCAACCTGGAGACCCTGTTCGGTCTGACCACCAAGGCATTCGAAGGCGTCGAAAAGCTTGTCGAGTTGAACCTGCAAGTGGTCAAGGCCACCTTCGCCGAAAACGTCGACAACGCCAAGAAGGCACTGTCCGCCAAGGACGCCCAGGAACTGCTGGCCATTCAGGCCTCCCTGGTGCAACCGGTTGCCGAAAAGACCCTCGCCTACACGCGTCACCTGTACGAAATCGCTTCGGAAACCCAAAGCGAGTTCACCAAGGTGGCTGAAGCCCAACTGGCCGAAGGCTCGAAGAACGTGCAAGCGCTCGTCGACAACTTCGCCAAGAACGCCCCGGCCGGTTCGGAATCGACCGTCGCGATCGTGAAGTCGGCCATCTCGGCTGCCAACAACGCGTACGAGTCGGTCCAGAAGGCCACGAAGCAAGCTGTGGAAATGGCCGAAAGCAACTTCCAGGCTGCCGCCACCGCCGCGACCAAGGCTGCCCAGCAAGCCAGCGCCACGGCTCGCACGGCAACCAAGAAGCCGACGACCACGGCCTAAGCTGTAGAAGTCGCAAGCTGTAACAGGCAAGACCAGCGAACCGGCTCCGGCCGGTCCGTTGGCAAAGCGCCCCGCTCCAATGGACGTTTTGCCAACGGTGGTGACGACGGGAATCCGATGCATCCAGGTCCCGCCTTCGCCGCGTGCCGATGTCTCCTCGGTACCCCGGTCTCCTTAGATTCCAAAGGTATCGTTCAAGCCCGGCCCTGAAAGAGGGTGCCGGGTTTTTTTTGGCCTGCTCGACGGGCACGCCGCGCGAATTCCCGCCTTCCCGCCCGCACCCCAGGCTGAACGCCCCTTCCCGTTCCCGCCCCAGATTCACGCCTCTTCCAGCCAGCCTTTACGGTCGCCAAGAATTCCTGGCGGTTAGTTGCCAAGCTGACATGAAAACAGCCCGCCATCAGGCGGGCTGTTTCGTTTCGGCGCGACCAGGTTCTCAGCGCTTGCGCGGGGGCGGCACGTCCGTGCAGACGCCCTCGTAGATCTCCGCGGCCATGCCAATCGACTCGCCCAGCGTCGGGTGCGGGTGGATCGTCTTGCCGATGTCCACGGCATCCGCGCCCATCTCGATGGCCAGGCAGACTTCGCTGATGAGATCGCCGGCATGCATGCCTACGATACCGCCGCCGATGATTCGGTGGGTTTCCTCGTCGAAGATCAGCTTGGTGAAGCCCTCGTCGCGGCCATTGGCGATGGCGCGGCCCGAAGCAGCCCAGGGGAACGTGCCCTTGCTGTACTTGATGCCCTCCGCCTTGCACTGCTCTTCGGTCAGGCCAGCCCAGGCCACTTCCGGATCGGTATAGGCCACCGACGGAATCTGCTTGACGTCGAAGTACGCCTTCTCGCCATGGGCCGCTTCCGCGGCCACGTGCGCTTCGTGCACGGCCTTGTGGGCCAGCATCGGCTGACCAACGATGTCGCCAATTGCGAAGATGTGCGGCACGTTGGTACGCAGTTGCTTGTCGACGTCGATGAAGCCACGGTCGGTCACGGCCACGCCAGCCTTCTCAGCGCCAATCTTCTTGCCGTTCGGCGTGCGGCCCACCGACACCAGCACCGCGTCGTAGCGCACCGGTTCAGCCGGTGCGGCCTCGCCTTCGAACTTCACGTAGATGCCGTCCGGCTTGGCTTCCACACCAACGGTCTTGGTCTTCAGCATCACGTTGTCAAAGCGATGCTTGTTCATCTTGTCCCAGACCTTGACCAGGTCGCGGTCAGCGCCCTGCATGAGGCCGTCGAGCATTTCCACCACGTCGATGCGCGCGCCCAGCGTGCTGTACACGGTGGCCATTTCCAGGCCGATGATGCCGCCACCGATCACGAGCATCTTGTTCGGGATGTCGCGCAGCTCCAGCGCGCCGGTCGAATCGAAAATGCGCGGGTCTTCCGGGATGAACGGCAGCTTCACGGCCTGGCTGCCGGCGGCGATGATCGCCTTTTCGAAGCGGATCACCGTCTTCTTGCCGGTGGTCGCCTTGCCATCGCCCTCGGTTTCCTGGACTTCCAGGTGGTGCGGATCCAGGAAATTGCCGATACCGCGCACAACTTGCACCTTGCGGGCCTTGGCCATGCCGGCCAGGCCGCCGGTCAGCTTGCCGACCACGGTTTCCTTGTAGTGACGCAGGCCGTCCAGGTCGATCTTGGCTTCGCCGAACAGGATGCCGTGCGCCGCCAGGGCCTTGGCCTCGTCGATCACGGCCGCGTTATGCAGCAGCGCCTTCGACGGGATGCAACCCACGTTCAGGCACACGCCGCCAAGCGAGCCATAGCGCTCGACCAGCACGGTGTTCATACCCAGGTCCGCCGAGCGGAAAGCGGCCGAGTAGCCACCGGGGCCAGCGCCCAGCACGAGCATGTCGCACTGGATATCGGCGCTGCCGCTGTGCGTTGCCGCAGCCGGTGCGACCGCCGGTGCAGCGGCTGCCGGCGCGGGGGTCGGCGCCGCCGGAGCGGGCGCTGCGGCGGGGGCCGGTGCCGGCGCTGCGGTCGCGCCGGCTTCCACCGTGCAGATCACCGTGCCCTTGGCTACCTTGTCGCCAACCTTGACCTTGACGTCCACGACCTTGCCGGTGGCCGACGACGGCACGTCCATGCTGGCCTTGTCGGACTCCAGCACGATCAGCGATTGCTCTTCCTCGACCGTGTCGCCGGCCTTGACCAGCACCTCGATCACTTCCACCGCGTCGAAATCGCCGATATCCGGCACCTTGACTTCGATCACACTCATGCTTTTCCTCCTGGGATGCGCGCCCTGCCCGCCTGCGGGTCAGGCCGCGCCTTCGTTGTTGGTTGCCGCGTCGCCACTGGCTTGCGCCGGCGACGGCTGCGCCTGCAGCCGCACGGTATGCACGTCGATTGGTCCTGCCGAACTCTTGTCGAACTCCACTCCCGCATCCACTCCGATCCGCGCGATGGCGCCAGCGTCCATGTCGGGCCGGTCGTAGACCGCATGCATGGCCCCGAGCGCATAGTTGCGGCCCGAGCCGATGCCCCAGAAACGGTCGAACGAAAACACCTCGCGGTAGGAATAGACACCGAAGATGCCGCCCGGATTGGCGATCAGGCAGACAATCTGCGATGACTCGTAGGGGTCGTCCTCGTCTTCCTTGGTGTTGATGAAGTACTCGTTCTTGAGTCGCTCATGCACTTTCAGGAAGGTCCGGAATACGTCGTCGCGCGTGAGCAGCCGGCATTCCTCGCCCATGCCGGCCAGCAGGCTGCGCATGACCGGGAAGTGCGCCGTCGTGCCGGCGAGCGCGACAAAGCTCTCGCCTACCGGGAAGACCTTCTGGTTGCGTTCATAGGCACGCGACAGGCGCGTGTCCCCGAAGGTGACCAGAGCGTCCGCCGCGATCGCCACTTCGGCACCCTTTCTGACGACAACGCAGGTAGTCATGGATCACCTCCACTCGTCACGCCGCAGTTCGCACACCGGCAGTGCCGGTGTGCAGTGCGGTTGCTTCAAGATGAAGCGGAGCGGTTCTGGCTGGACGCGCGGCCACAGACTGCACAAGTGGTGCGGCAAGGCCGCGCAACGACGCCAGAATCATCTTCAAGCGACCGCTTACAGCAGGATGCGGCGGAAGTCCGCCAGAAGCGCCGCGAAGTACGTGTTGAAGCGGGCTGCCTCGGCGCCGTCGATCACACGGTGATCCCACGACAGCGACAGCGGCAGCGTCAGGCGCGGCGCAAACTGCTTGCCGTCCCAGACCGGCTTCATGTACGACTTGCATACGCCCATGATGGCGACTTCCGGCGCATTGATGATCGGCGTGAAGTAGGTGCCGCCCAGGCCGCCCAGCGACGAGATCGAGAAGCAGCCGCCCTGCATCTGGTCCGGCTTCAGCTTGCCGTCGCGGGCCAGCTTGGCCAGTTCGCCCATTTCCTGGCTGATCTCGAGCACGCCCTTCTTGTCGGCGTCCTTGATCACCGGCACGACCAGGCCGTTCGGGGTGTCCGCGGCAAAGCCGATGTTGAAGTACTTCTTCAGCACCAGGTTGTCGCCGTCCAGCGAGGCATTGAAGTTCGGGAACTTCTTCAGCGCCGCGACCGTGGCCTTGATCATGAACGCGAGCATCGTGACCTTGATGCCGGACTTCTCGTTTTCCTTGTTCAGCTGGACACGGAAGGCTTCCAGTTCAGTGATATCCGCCTCGTCGCAGTTCGTGACGTGCGGGATCATGACCCAGTTGCGGTGCAGGTTGGCACCGGAAATCTTCTTGATGCGCGACAGCGGCTTGCTTTCCACCTCGCCGAAGCGAGTGAAGTCAACCTTCGGCCACGGCAGCAGGTCCAGGCCAACGCCCGAGCCACCCGTCGAGGCGGCGGCTGCCGGTGCGGCGGTCTGGCCGCTCATCACGCCCTTGACGAAGCCCTGGACGTCTTCCTGAGTGATCCGGCCCTTCGGACCCGTACCCGGCACGCGCGACACATCGACGCCGAGTTCGCGGGCGAACTTGCGGACCGACGGACTGGCGTGGGCGGCCTTGCCGGTGACGCCCTGTGCGGCCGGCGCCGGGGCGGGAGCCGCCGGAGCCGGGGCGGCAGCTTTCGCAGCCGGGGCTGGCGCCGGCGCAGCGGCAGCCGGGGCCGGCGCGGCGGCCGGTGCGACTGCGGCGGCACCAGCGGCACCCGCAGCTTCCAGAATCAGGATCAGCGTGCCTTCAGCCACGTTGTCACCGACCTTGACCTTCACTTCCTTGACCGTACCGGCCTGCGGCGACGGCACGTCCATGGTGGCCTTGTCGGATTCCAGCGTTACCAGCGCGTCTTCCGCGCTGATGGTGTCACCCGGCTTCACGTGGACTTCGATCACGGGTACGGCGTCGTAGTCGCCGATGTCCGGGACCTTGACTTCGACCGTGCCGCCACCAGCGGCAGCAGGCGCCGGAGCCGGCGCGGCTGCGGGGGCCGGAGCCGGTGCAGCGGCGGCCGGGGCCGGGGCGGGAGCCGGCGCAGCGGCGGCAGGTGCCGGGGCGGCGGCAGCGGCGCCAGCCGGTTCCAGCATCACCAGCACGGAGCCTTCAGCCACGTTGTCGCCCACCTTGATGCGGACTTCCTTGACCGTGCCAGCCTGCGGCGACGGCACGTCCATGGTGGCCTTGTCGGATTCCAGCGTCACCAGCGCGTCTTCCGCATTGATGGCGTCGCCCGGCTTGACGTGGACTTCGATGACGGGAACGGCGTCGTAGTCGCCGATATCCGGCACCTTGATTTCAATCGCTTGACTCATTAAGTGTCTCTCCTGGGCAGCCGGCACACACGTCAACACACGACGAACGCAAGCGGCGAGGTTACTCTGGCCGCACGCATCTGTCACGCTGCCGCGCATCACCTGCGCCGCGTGGCGCCACCGGCAACCGGGGGCGCCCGCGGCGCGGCGGGTGCCGCACTACGGGGGGTTCAGGCGTGTATGTACGGAATCAGACCGACATCGGGTTCGGCTTGCTCGGGTCGAGGTTGTACTTCTTGATGGCTTCGGCCACCTTTTCACGACCGATCGCGCCTTCGTCGGCCAGCGCCTTCAGCGCCGCCAGCGTCACCCAGTGGCGATCCACTTCGAAGAAGTGGCGCAGCTTCTCGCGGGTATCCGAGCGGCCGAAACCATCGGTGCCCAGCACCACGTAGCGGCGCGGCACGAACGGACGGATCTGTTCGGCGAATGCCCGGATGTAGTCGGTGGAAGCGATGACCGGACCGCGCACGCCCTTGAGCTTCTGGGCAACGAACGATTCACGCGGCGTCTCCGTCGGATGCAGCAGGTTGAAGCGTTCGGTGGCCTGGCCTTCGCGGGCCAGTTCGGTGAAGCTCGGGCAGCTCCACAGGTCCGATTCCACGCCCCAGTCCTTCTTGAGCAGTTCGGCGGCGGCGATCACCTCGCGGAAGATCGTGCCCGAACCCAGCAGTTGCACGCGCGGCGCATTGCTGTTTTCCACGCCCTTGCGGAACTGATACATGCCCTTGACGATGTCGCGTTCCACGCCAGCCGGCATTTCCGGATGCTCGTAGTTCTCGTTCATCACCGTCAGGTAGTAGTACACGTCTTCCTGTTCGGCATACATGCGGCGCATGCCGTCCTGCATGACCACGGCCAGTTCGTACTGGAACGTCGGGTCGTACGAAATGCAGTTCGGGATCGCGGCGTGGAACACGTGCGAGTGGCCGTCTTCGTGCTGCAGGCCTTCGCCGTTCAGCGTGGTCCGGCCCGAGGTGCCGCCCAGCAGGAAGCCGCGCGAGCGCATGTCGGCAGCGGCCCAGCAGAGGTCGCCGATACGCTGGATGCCAAACATCGAGTAGTAGATGTAGAACGGGATCATCTGCACGCCGTGCGTCGAATACGACGTGGCGGCGGCGATCCAGTCACACATGGCGCCCGCTTCGTTGATGCCTTCCTGCAGCACCTGGCCAGTCTGCGATTCCTTGTAGAACATCAGCTGGTCGTGATCCTGCGGCACGTACTTCTGGCCTTCCTGGTTCCAGATGCCGACCTGGCGGAACAGGCCTTCCATGCCGAACGTACGCGACTCATCCGGCACGATGGGCACCACGTGCTTGCCGATCTGCTTGTCCTTGAGCAGCGTGTTCAGGATCCGCACGAACGCCATGGTCGTGGAGACCTCCCGGCCTTCGCCGGTGGCCTTGAGCAGCGCGTCGAACGCGGTCAGCTCGGGCACGGGCAGCGGCTCGGCCTTCAGGCGGCGGGCCGGCAGATAGCCACCCAGCTCCATGCGGCGGGCGCGCATGTATTCCAGTTCCTTCGAGCCTTCCTCGAACGTGAGGTACGGCACGTCCTCGATCTTGTCGTCCGGCACGGGGATCGTGAACTGGTCACGGAAGGCGCGGATGGCTTCCACCGGCATCTTCTTCTGCTGGTGCGCCACGTTCATGGCCTGGCCGGCATCGCCCATGCCATAGCCCTTGATGGTCTTGGCCAGGATCAGCGTCGGCTGGCCCTTGTGCTCGCTGGCGGCCTTGTAGGCGGCGTAGATCTTGTGCGGGTCGTGGCCGCCGCGGTTCAGGCGCCAGATGTCGTCATCCGACCAGTCGGCCACCATCGCCTTGAGTTCCGGCGTGTTGAAGAAGTACTCGCGCACATAGGCGCCGTCCTTGGCCTTGAAGGTCTGGTACTCGCCGTCCACGCATTCCATCATGCGCTTCATCAGCAGGCCCTTGGTGTCGCGCGCCAGCAGGGAATCCCAGCGGCTGCCCCACACGACCTTGATCACGTTCCAGCCGGAACCGCGGAATTCCGATTCCAGTTCCTGGATGATCTTGCCGTTGCCGCGCACCGGACCATCCAGGCGTTGCAGGTTGCAGTTGATCACGAAGACCAGGTTGTCCAGCTTCTCGCGGCCGGCCATGCCGATCGCGCCCAGCGATTCCGGCTCGTCGGTCTCGCCGTCGCCCAGGAATGCCCACACCTTGCGGTCGCCGGCCTTGGCCAGGCCACGGCTGTCCAGGTACTTCATGAAGCGGGCCTGGTAGATGGCCATGATCGGGCCCAGGCCCATCGACACCGTCGGGAATTGCCAGAAATCCGGCATCAGCCACGGGTGCGGGTAGGACGAGATGCCCTTGCCGTCCACTTCCTGGCGGAAGTTGTCGAGCTGTTCGGTGGTCAGGCGGCCGAGCAGGAAGGCGCGCGAATACACGCCGGGTGCCGAGTGGCCCTGCACGAAGACCAGATCGCCGCCGCTCGCTTCCGACGGGGCGCGCCAGAAGTGGTTGTAGCCCACGTCATAGAGCGTGGCTGCCGAGGCAAACGAGGAGATGTGGCCGCCGACGTTGGTGTGCTTGTTGGCGCGCAGCACCATGGCCATGGCGTTCCAGCGCGTGTACGAGCGGATGCGGTGCTCGATGTCCTGGTCGCCGGGAATGCGGGCCTGCTGCTCGACCGGAATGGTGTTGATGTACTGCGTCTCCGCGTGGAACGGCTGGGTGACGCCGTTCACGCGTGCGTATTCGATCTGCTTTTCGATCAGGAACGCGGCGCGCTGCGCGCCTTCCGCGTTCAGGACGCCCTGCAGGGCATCCAGCCATTCATGCGTTTCCTGGGGATCTGCGTCGTTGGCGCTGCTGGCGCCGAGGATCTGCTCTGGTACAGCTGACATGACTGTCTCCTGGTGAATTCCTGCCCGGCGCCCGCAGCATGAGCGGGTCGATTCGGCCGGTGTGACGATGATGACGTCGCGGCGGGTCCGTGCCTTGCCCTGGCATCGGTCTGGCCAGAGCCGGATCCTTGTCCCGGATCCTCGCGTCCGGCAGGCATGTGGAGCCCGCCCGCATTGTTCGGTCGAAGCGATTCTATGGAAGCACAGCAGCGGCTGACAAGTGAAATTTTCAGATTACGGTGTCGTTTTTTATAATGTGGAATATTGTCGCAGCGCACAAGAAAACGATCCGCGACGCCGTTAATGACCCGGAGGAGCGCAAGAAAGTGCCTTTCTGTGTAGGCGCTTTCCCCAAGCGACGCACCGCAATAATCCCGATACACTGGCGAGTCAGCCGTCAATCCCCTATGCAGTTTCTCAATCGAATCCTCTCTGGCCTGCGCACGGCCGTCCTCCCGCCCAACGCTTCCGAGGCCGCCAGCCCGGCCGGCGCCGACGCGTCCCATGGCGGCAAGGGTGGGTCGCTGCATGCCGTGGGTCCGCTCGAGGCGCTGCACAGCCACCCCGCCAACGAGGCCGCGCACCATGGGGCGCACGCCGTCGCGCAAGGCGCCTCCCACGACGGCCCCCATGACGTGACGCATGACAACGGTCACGACGGCGCGCATGAAGCCGACGGCCCCTTCGCCGCCCCGCCCCGCCGCCTGTGGTGGCTGCGCTGGCGCAACCTGGTGGCCACCAGCTGGTTCATGTTCATCCCGCTCGTGGCCATCGTGCTGTTCACGGTGGCGATGGGCGTCATCCTGTGGTCGCTGCACGAGACCGAACGCCAGCAGCAGCGCGACGCGCTGTATCGCGACGCAGCCTGGGCGCAGCAGCGCGTTCGGCTGTCCTTGCTGAGCAACCAGGACCAGCTTGCCTCGCTGGCGCGCGACATCGCCGCCGCCCAGATGGACCAGGGCGCCTATCGCACCGCCGCCCAGGAAATCTTGCGCGAGAATCCCGAGATCGTCTTCGTCAACTGGCTCGATGCCACCCGGCGTGGCCGCTGGTCCCTGCCGTCCACCTCCGAATTTGCAGGACGCCTGCGCGAAACGGTAGACCAGCCGCTGGAACCCGAGGTGCTGGACACCTTCGACGCCGCCCGCGAGACCCAGCGCGTGGTCTACTCGCGCCCGCTGATGAACGACCGCGGCGACAGCTTCATGCTGATGGAAGTGCCGATCGTGCGCGACAACGAGTTCCTCGGCACGCTGGGCGCCCTCTATTCGATCAACGGCATCCTGACGCACCTGTTGCCGCCGGAGCTGACCGAGCGATACCGCTTTTCGCTGATCGACAAGAACAACCAGACGCGCGCAAGCACATCGGTACGGCCGGTACCGGGCAACGCGCTGTCCTACGAGGTGCTGCTGGATCCGCCGGGCCACTCGCTGTCACTGCGCGCCGATGCGTACCCGCCGCCGTCCAACCTGCCCAATAACATGTTGCTGTGGCTGGTGGTGGGCCTGTCCTGCTTCCTGCTCTGGAGCCTGTGGAGCATGTGGCGGCACACCAGCCGCCGCTCCGAGGCGCAGCGCGCCCTGCTGGCCGAGACATCGTTCCGCCGGGCGATGGAAAACTCGATGCTGATCGGCCTGCGGGCACTGGACCTGAACGGCCGCATCACCTACGTCAATCCGGCGTTCTGCCGCATGACGGGCTGGACCGAGAGCGACCTGGTCGGCCGCGTGCCGCCCTTCCCCTACTGGCCGCCCAACGACCAGCAGGAGATGCAGAAGCAGATCGACCTGACGCTGCAGGGCAAGTCCCCCGCCACCGGCTACGAGATGCGCGTGATGCGGCGCGACGGCAGCAGCTTTTTCGCGCGGATGTACGTCTCGCCGCTGGTGGACAGCCGTGGACGCCATACGGGCTGGATGAGCTCGATGACGGACATCACCGAGCCCAAGCGTGCCCGGGAAGAACTGGCCGCCGCGCACGACCGCTTCACCACCGTGCTGGAAAGCCTGGACGCCGCCGTGTCCGTGCTGGCCACCGACAAGGCGGAATTGCTGTTCGCCAACCGCTACTACCGCCAGCTCTTCGGCTGGGAGGCGGAAGGCCACCTCAAGCTGGCCGGGGATGACTTCGACAAGGAGCAGATGTCGAGCGACAACACCGACTATGTCGATGCCTACGCCGGCCTGCCCGCGTCCGAACTGATGCCGTACGCGTCCGACGCGCGCGAGGTCTTCGTGCCGGACATGCAGAAATGGTTTGAAGTGCGTCGCCGCTATATCCAGTGGGTGGATGGCCACCTGGCCCAGATGCAGATCGCCACGGACATCACGGTCCGCAAGGCCGCCGAGGAAATGGCGCGCCAGCACGAGGAACGGCTGCAGTTCACCAGCCGCCTGACGACGATGGGCGAGATGGCGTCGTCGCTGGCGCACGAACTCAACCAGCCGCTGGCCGCGATCAACAACTACTGCATGGGTGCCGTGGCCCGCCTGCATTCCGGCCGCAGCACGCCGGAGGACCTGATCCCGGTGCTGGAAAAAACCTCGGCCCAGGCCGTGCGCGCCGGCACCATCATCAGCCGCATCCGCGGCTTCGTGAAGCGCAGCCAGCCCCAGCGGCGCGAGGCCGCGCTGCATGACATCGTCGCCGACGCCGTTGGCCTGGCCGATCTGGAAGCCACGCGCCGCCGCGTCACCATCCTCACCCGCCTGCCAGCCCCGCCGATGCTGCTGTATGTGGATCCGGTGCTGATCGAACAGGTACTGGTCAACCTGCTCAAGAATGCCGTCGAGGCGATGGCCGGCCTGCCGGCCATGCGCGCCGCCGGCGTGGTGCGACTGCATGCGCGCGTGGAAATGGTCGAGTTCGGCCAATGCGTGTGCATCGACGTCATCGACCAGGGCCCGGGCGTGGACGAGGCCACCAAGGAGCGCCTGTTCGAGCCGTTCTTCAGCACGAAATCCGACGGCATGGGCATGGGCCTGAATATCTGCCGGTCCATCATCGAATCCCACCAGGGCCGCCTGTGGGTCGAAAACAATGTGGACGGGATCGGCTGTACGTTTAAAATCACCCTGCCGCTGCAGCCCGCGCTTTCCGAGCAGTAACGCGGACAGCTCCCGGCGAACCGGACGACCCTCTGCCGCGGGGCATCGGGAGGCCGTCCGAATCATCCGCCGGGGGGTGTTGCGCACCGCCGCAGACGGTTACACTTCGTTGCAAACGACTTTGCCCCAGGAGACTTCATGACCGCAACGCCCAGCCCCACGCCTCATCGTGGCGAGACCGTCTTCATCGTCGACGACGATGAAGCGATGCGCGACTCGCTGACTTGGCTGCTGGAAGGCAATGGCTACCAGGTTCGCAGCTTCAGCAGCGCCGAACAGTTCCTCAGCGCCTACGATGCCGGCCAGGTATCGTGCCTGATTCTTGATGTGCGCATGCCGGGCATGAGCGGCCCCGAGCTGCAGGAGCGCATGATCGCGGAAAACATCGATATCCCGATCGTCTTCATCACCGGCCATGGCGACGTGCCGATGGCGGTGTCGACGATGAAGCTCGGCGCCATCGACTTCATCGAAAAGCCGTTCGACGAATCGGAGCTGCGCGCGCTGGTGGAACGCATGCTGCAGAAGGCCCGCACGGACCATTCGGCCGCTCGTGAACAGCGCGCCGCCAAGGACCTGCTGGGCAAGCTGACCACGCGTGAACAACAGGTGCTGGAACGTATCGTGGCCGGCCGCCTGAACAAGCAGATCGCCGACGACCTGGGCATTTCCATCAAGACCGTGGAGGCGCACCGCGCCAACATCATGGAAAAGCTCAACGTCAACACCGTGGCCGACCTGCTGCGCCTGGCGCTGTCGCGCAACAGCTAAGTCCGTCACCGGGCCGCTGTCATGGCGGTTGTCTTGACCGTTGCCATTGGCGTTCTCGCCAATGGCAACCCGGCCCCCGCCTCGCCCCTCCCCGCTACTTGCCGGTCAAATATTCGTCGTCGCGGAATGACACGATCCATTGTGGCTTGTAGGCCACAAAAATCGCCACGAGCATCCCCGTCAGGAAGGCCTCACCGAACGCGATGACCAGCAGACCCGTCAGCGTATCTGCCAGGCTCAGCGCCCCGCCCCCACCGCCCGCGATCTCAAATCGCCACAGCGCCTGCAAGGCACCCGCGCCCAGCGCGGCCAGGCCGGCGGCGAAGTACCCGTGTCCGAGGATGAAGATAAATGGATGCCGTGGCAGCAGGTGTCGCATCGCGCCCTGCAGCCCGGCCGAGAGCAGCGCAGGCAGCATTCCCAGCCAGACAAAGCGCGGCCAGAATGTCGACCACTCGACCTGCGCCCAACCCTGCCCGGCAAGGTACGCCAGACCAAGCAGCGAGATCCCATCGACGATCAGCATCGACACCAGCGCCAGCGGCAAGCCGAACAACGTCACGGCCAGCGTGGCACCCATGAGCTGAATCACCAGTCCCCCGGTCAGTGTGGCGCGGGCCGTCCAGAGCAACGCCAGCAGCACGAGCCCGCCAAGCCAGGCATGCTGGAGGGCGTCGCGGCGTAACAGTTGCCACGGCCGGCGCGTCAGCGCCCAAGCGAGCGACAACGCCGAGAGGGCCGGCAGGCCCCACGCCATCAACAGATCCGGAAAAGACGAATTGGCCGTGTGCATGCGGCGCATGCTAGCAGCCCGCCCAACGGGCACGCTTGCAGCCGATCAAGACGCTGCCGAACGGCTGCGACCCTTTATAATCCGGCTTTGCACGCGACGCCGCCCCCGGCGCACGCCCCGTTCCAGAAAGCCTCTCCAGCCCGTATCCCCATGTCCGCTCAACTGATCGACGGCAACGCCCTTGCCAAACAAATCCGTACCGAAGCCGCCCTGCGCGCCGCCCGCCTGACCGAGAAAGGTCACCAGCCCGGCCTGGCCGTGGTGCTGGTGGGCGAGGACCCCGCCAGCCAGGTCTACGTGCGCAACAAGGTCAAGGCCTGCGAGGACAACGGTTTCCATTCGTCGCTGGACCGCTACCCGGCCGACCTCTCCGAGGCCGACCTGCTGGCCCGGATCGACGCCCTGAACAAGGACGCCCGGATCCACGGCATCCTGGTGCAACTGCCCCTGCCCAAGCATATCGACAGCCACAAGGTGCTGGAAGCCATCGCCCCGGAAAAGGACGTGGACGGGTTCCACGTGGCCAATGCCGGCGCGCTGATGACCGGTGCCCCGCTGTTCCGCCCCTGCACGCCGTATGGCTGCATGAAAATGCTGGAATCGATCCAGTACCCGCTGCGCGGCGCCCGCGCGGTGGTGGTGGGTGCGTCGAACATCGTCGGCAAGCCGATGGCGATGCTGCTGCTGCAGGCCGGCGCCACGGTGACCATCTGCAACAGCAAGACGCGCGACCTGGCCGCCCACACGCGCGAGGCCGACGTGGTCGTGGCCGCGGTGGGCCGCCGCAACATCATCACCGCCAACATGGTCAAGCCCGGCGCCGTGGTGATCGACGTCGGCATGAACCGCGACGACGCCGGCAAGCTGTGCGGCGACGTGGACTTTGCCGGCGTGCGTGAAGTGGCGGGCCATATCACCCCGGTGCCCGGCGGCGTGGGTCCGATGACCATCACGATGTTGCTGATCAACACGCTGGAAGCCGCCGAGCGCGAGGCGGGCATCGCCGCCTGAACGGGCATGCCCGGCGCCCAATGGTGCCGATAGGAAAGCCGTACTGGATATTTCGTCGCAGAGGCCTCATGTTGCAGACATCGAGCCAGATCGAGGCCAGCCAACCGAGAACCGCCATGACCGTGACCAACGAACGCGCCAACAATCCACTGCTGGATTTTTCCGACCTCCCGCGCTTTGCGGAGATTCGGCCCGAGCACATCGCCCCGGCCCTGGACGTGCTGCTGGCCGATGCACAGGCCGCCGTCGACCGTACCGAAGATCCCGCCACGCCGGCCACCTGGGCCAGCGCGGTGGAAGCGCTGGAAACCGCCACCGAACCGCTGGGCCGTGCCTGGGGCGTGGTGGGCCATCTGAGCGCCGTCGCCGATACGCCGGAATTGCGCAAGGCCCATACGGACAACCTGCCTCGCATGACCGAGTTCTGGTCGTCGCTGGGTCAGAGCCTGGCGCTGTACGAGAAATACAAGGCCGTGGCCGCCGGTCCGGAATTCGCCGGCCTGTCGCCCGCGCGCAAGCAACTGCTGGAAAACGAGCTGCGCGGCTTCCGCCTGGGCGGCGCGGAGCTGCCAGAGGACCAGAAGCCCCGTTTCGCCGAGATCCAGGAGCAGCAGGCGCAACTGTCGAAGGCATTCTCCGATCACGTGCTGGACGCCACCAACGCCTACGGCCTGATCATCGAGGACGAATCACGCCTGTCCGGCATTCCTGCGGATGCGAAAGAAGCCGCCGCGCTGGCCGCCCAGAAGGACGGCAAGACCGGCTGGAAGTTCACGCTGCATTTTCCGTCGTACTTCCCCGTGCTGCAGTACGCCGATGACCGCGCGCTGCGCCAGACCATGTATGAGGCCAGCGTCACGCGCGCGTCCGAGCTGGGCCAGCAGTATGGCAACGGCCAGGCCGACTGGGACAACACCGCCAACATGCGCGAACAGCTGACGCTGCGCCGCGAGGAAGCCCGCATGCTGGGCTACAACAACTTCGGCGAAGTCTCGCTCGTGCCGAAGATGGCCGAGTCCCCCGCCGAAGTCCTGAAATTCCTCGACGAGCTGGCGGATCGCGCCCGGCCCTACGCGGAAAAGGACTGGGCTGAATTGCGCAAATTCGCCGCCGACGAACTCGGCCTGTCCGAGCTGAAACCGTGGGACGTGGCCTATGCCTCCGAGAAGCTGCGCCAGCAGCGTTATTCGTTCTCGGACGACGAAGTCAAGCAGTACCTGCAGGAGCCCAAGGTCCTGGAAGGCCTGTTCGGGGTGGTCGAAAAGCTGTTTTCCGTCCGCATCCTTCCGGACGAAGCGCAGACGTGGCACAAGGACGTGCGCTTCTATCGCGTGGTGTCGCCGCAAGGCGCACTGCTGGCGCAGTTCTACTTCGATCTCTACGCGCGCGAAGGCAAGCGGGGCGGCGCCTGGATGGACGACGCCCGCGGCCGCAAGGAACGTGACGACGGCACCGTGCAAACGCCGGTGGCCTATCTGACCTGCAATTTCACTGCACCTGTGGGTGGCAGGCCCGCGCTGTTCACGCACGACGAAGTCATCACGCTGTTCCATGAGTTTGGCCACGGCCTGCATCACATGCTGACGCAGGTGGGAGACCTGGGCGTGTCCGGCATCAACGGCGTGGAATGGGATGCGGTGGAGCTGCCATCGCAGTTCATGGAGAACTTCTGCTGGGAGTACGAGGTGCTGGCCGAGATGACCGCCCACGTGGACACCGGCCTGCCGCTGCCGCGCGCGCTGTTCGACCGCATGCTGGCCGCCAGGAATTTCCAGAACGGCATGATGACGCTGCGCCAGATCGTGTACTCGTCGTTCGACATGCACCTGCACACCGACTACGAGCCGCAAGGCAAGACGTCCGTGCTGGAGCTGTCACGCGAGATCAACGACCGCAAGCACGTCGTGCCGCAGTCGCCGCTGTCGCGCTGGCCGAATACGTTCAGCCACGTCTTTGCGGGGGGTTACGCGGCCGGCTACTACAGCTACAAGTGGGCCGAGGTGCTGTCCGCCGATGTCTACGCCGCGTTCGAGGAGGCCAGCCAGCTTTCCGGCAGCGTCCTCGACAGCGAAACCGGCGAGCGCTATCGCCGCGAGATCCTGTCGGTGGGTGGCAGCCGCCCGGCGATGGAATCGTTCGTGGCCTTCCGGGGCCGCGCGCCGCAGATCGACGCCTTGCTGCGGCACGGAGGCATGGCAGCCTAAGCAGAGTCACCGTCAGCCAACATCCCGGGCGCCCGGCTCATGAACATTCCTTTCCCAATCCGCAAGGAGTGTCCGCCGGGTGCCTGCGTCTGCAATCGCGAGGCGCTGCTGGAAGATCCGAACGCCGACCTCCGCATCCTCCAGCTGACCCAGCAGGAGGAGAAAAAGCTGATCGACCGGCTGGAGCAGGTATCGACCCTGGCGGAACTCAGGCGGATGGAGGATCGCATGCAGGCGTTGCTGGGCATCGTGATCACGATTACGCCCAGTGCCAACGAAGTCCGCACCACGCGCGGCTTCCGCATCGAACTGGCCGACCAGCCGGGGCTTTGCCGCAAGACCCGGCAGGCCATTCCGGCGGCGATCCGGCGCAGCATGGAATCCCACCCGGAAATCGCGTATGAGATCCTCGACCAACGGGATCTGCTGGGCGGCTCGCCCCCGTGAACAAGACCGACAAACAGCGACTGAGTAGAACATGAGAATCGCAAGCTGGAACGTCAACTCCCTGAAAGTCCGCCTGCCGCAAGTGCTGCAATGGCTGTCCGCGCAGGACGCCGCGGGCACGCCTGTCGACGCCTTGTGCCTGCAGGAACTGAAGCTTCCTGACGACAAATACCCGCTGGCCGAACTGGAGGCCGCCGGCTTCCACAGCGTCTTTACCGGGCAGAAGACCTACAACGGCGTGGCGATCGTCGCACGGGACGGTGCCATGCCGGCTGCCGCCGATGTGGTCCGCAATATCCCCGGCTACGAGGACGCCCAGCAGCGCGTGATCGCCGCCACCTATGGCGATGTGCGCCTGATCAGCGCCTACTTCCCCAACGGGCAATCGCTCGATTCGGACAAGTTCGTCTACAAGCTCGACTGGCTGCAGGCCATGACCAGATGGCTGCGCGAGGAAATGGCGCGCTACCCGAAGCTGGCGCTGCTCGGCGACTTCAACATCGCCCCGGAGGACCGCGATGTCCACGATCCGGCCAAGTGGGTCGGCCAGAACCTGGTGTCGCCGCAGGAACGCGACGCCTTCAAGGCGCTGATCGATCTCGGCCTGATCGATTCCTTCCGCATGTTCGACCAGCCCGAGAAGATGTTCTCGTGGTGGGACTACCGGATGATGGGATTCCGCCGCAACGCCGGCCTGCGGATCGACCACATCCTGCTATCGGCCGAACTGGCGAAGCGGTGCAGCACCTGCGGCATCGACAAGGAGCCGCGCCGCTGGGAGCAGCCGTCCGACCATACGCCTGTGGTGGCAACGCTCGCGCTCGACTGAGCCGATGACCGCGACCGCCACCTCGCCGGATTCCCGCAATCGCCTGACTCGCCTGTTTCCCTGGCGCAGCCGGGTCACGCCGGCCACGCTGCGCACCGATCTGATTGCCGGCCTGCTCGGTGCCGTGCTGGTACTGCCGCAGGGCGTGGCGTTTGCCACATTGGCCGGACTGCCGCCGCAATACGGCATCTATACAGCGGTCATTCCCTGCATCGTAGCGGCCCTCTTCGGGTCGAGCTGGCATGTGATGTCCGGGCCGACCAATGCCAACTCGCTGGCATTGTTTGCGATGCTGAGTCCGGTCGCATTTGCAGGTAGCCCGGCCTATATCGCGCTGGCGCTGGCCGTGACGATGCTGGTGGGGGTATTGCAACTGGCCGTGGGTGCGCTGCGGCTGGGATCGCTGGCCAACTTCATTTCACCGTCGGTATTGCTGGGGTTTACTTGCGGCGCGGCGACGCTGATCGGGCTCTACGCACTGAAGGATCTGTTCGGGCTGGCCGTGCCGACCGGCACCAGCGCGTTCGGCGTGGTGCGCTTCCTCTTCGATAATTTCCAGACCGTCAACGGGAGCGCAGTGATCGTCGGCGCGGTCACGCTGGCCGTGACGCTGGTGTCCCGCCGGTTTTCGCGCCGGCTGCCGTTCATGCTGATCGGCCTGCTGGCCGGCTATGGCGTGGCACTGGTGCTGAACACTTCCGGCTGGGCGGGCGCGCAGCATGTGAATGTGGTCGGCCCGATTCCCTCGGCCATCCCGCCTTTCGGCGTGCCGGACATCAACTGGCGCACCGTCCCGGACCTGCTCGGCATTGCCGCGGCACTGACGATCGTTGCACTGGGACAATCGATCTCGATTGCCAAGGCGGTGGCGCTGCGCTCCGGCCAGCATATCGACGCCAATCGCGAGTTCATCGGCCAGGGCCTGTCGAACATCGCCGGCGGCCTGTTCTCGAGCTATATCTCGTGCGGGTCGCTGAATCGCTCGATGCCCAACTTCGAGGCCGGCGCGCAAACCCCGCTGGCGAGCGTGTTCTCCGCGCTGCTGCTGGTCGTGCTGGTCACGGTCAGCGCGCCGTTGCTGGCGCAGATTCCGATGGCGGCCATCGCCGCCATGCTCATGCTCGTCGCCTGGGGATTGTTTGACTTCGCCCGCCTGCACCGCATCGCGCGGCTTTCGCGCACGGAGTTCGCCATCGCCGTGGGCACTTTCATCGCCACGCTGGCGATTCGGCTGGAGATGGCGGTGCTGCTCGGCACAATCCTGTCCCTCGTCGCCTATCTCTATCGCACTTCTCGCCCGGCCGTGCGCAGCCTGGTCCCGGACGCCGACGATCCGGGCCGCCGATTCACGCCGCTGGACGAACTGCGTCGACCGCAACCGGAATGCCCGCAGCTGAAACTGCTGCGCATGGAAGGCGCGATCTACTTCGGCGCCGTCCAGTACGTGACGGACCGGCTGCACTGGCTACGCACCGTCAACGCCAACCAGAAACATCTGCTGGCGATGACCAAGAGCATGAACTTCATCGACCTGGCCGGTGCCGAGATGTGGGAAGCCGAACTCGTCGAGCGGCGTGCAACCGGCGGCGGCCTCTACTTCCACCGCCCGCGCACGCAAGTGCTGGAGACCTGGGAGCAAACCGGTTTCATGGAGAAGCTCGGCCGCGACCACATCTTCCCGACCAAGCGGCAAGCACTGCACACGATCATCGCGACGCTGTCGCCCGAAATCTGCGCGCAGTGTCATGTGCGCATCTTCGAGGAATGCGCACACCGGCCGGGGGGCGCACAGGCGCCCATGCCAGAGGCGCCGGAGACCCAGGACACACCCGAGACGCGGGACACGCCAGACACGACTCGGGCTGCCTGACTACGGCAACCGTCGAACACCAAAACGCCGAAAGAGAGAAAACGGGTAGGACAGATACGCGCCGGCCGATCCGCGGGGAGCCCGGACCGAAGCCGGCGGCGGAGGGTTGTTCTCGTCGCTCAGACTGGCGCCACGTGGGCGCGCTTGACGACGACCGGCTGGGGTACGCCCTGCTCGATCAGTACCACCGCCGCGCGTTCGATCGTCTCGCGGCCTGCGCGAAACGCTTCTTCGAGCGACAGCACCTGGTCGGCACTGAAGCCTTCCCACAGCGCCTCACGCGTGACCACGCATGTCACTTGTTCACCATCGACAATCGCGTGGAACAGCAGGCCCTCATTATTGATGTCGTAGCGCTCTTGCTCTTGGAATTTGATTTCCATCATCACAGCCCTCCATATGCAAGTGGAGAAGCATCCTAACATGGCTCGGCGGAAATCGTCTTCGTTCCCCTGCACGGCGCCATGCGAATGCGATTCGTCTGAATGACCCGCAGGACACGACACAAGTTCCTCGCCACATGGGTCTTCCGGAGCATCGTCGCAAGCATGTATGTCAGGGTCGTGAGCGTCGCTTCGAAACGGCTCGCGCACCGACGCGGTGCCACGCACGCGCTCATTGCGAAACACTGCACCAAGCGTTTGACAAAGTCGAAAATGATGATAGAATCTCGTTCTTCGTTGGGGCGTTAGCTCAGTTGGTAGAGCAGCGGACTCTTAATCCGTAGGTCGAGTGTTCGAGTCACTCACGCCCCACCAGCGAATTCAGAAAAGGCCGGAAACAGCAATGTTTCCGGCCTTTTTGCATTCCGGGCTTTCCGGGGCGATTCGCCTTTCGGGGCGTGCCCCTCCGCCACCCCGATTCATGTGCCGCACGCATCAAACCCCGGCATCGCGCGCGCGCTCGAACAGCGTGCACGCCAGGCGACGATGATCGCCCAGCACTTGCGGCAGGTCGGCCGTCAGCAACTGGCCATCGCGTACGACAACACGGCCATTGATGATGCTGGTCGACACATTGGCCGGCGTGCAGAACACCAGCGCCGCCACCAGGTCGTGGCCAGCGCCCGCGAAGCCGACCCCGGACATGTCGAAGGCGACGACATCGGCCGACATGCCCGGCACCAGCGCGCCGATGTCATCACGATTCAGCACGCGCGCGCCACCCAGCGTGGCGATCTCCAGTGCCTCCCGCGCGCTCATCGCGGCCGGGCCGTGACCCACCCGCTGCAGCAGCATGGCCTGGCGTGCCTCGCCCAGCATGTGCGCGCCGTCGTTCGACGCGCTGCCATCCACACCCAGCCCCACTGGCACGCCCGCGTCGCGCATCTTCCGGATTGGTGCGATGCCCGACGCCAGCCGCATGTTCGAGCACGGGCAGTGCGCCACGCCCGTGCCGGTGCGCGCGAACAATGCCACGCCTTCGTCGTCCAGCTTCACGCAGTGCGCATGCCAGACATCGTGGCCGACCCAGCCGAGCTCCTCGGCATACTGCGCCGGCGTCAGGCCGAACTTTTCGCGCGAGTAAGCGATGTCGTTGTCGTTCTCCGCCAGGTGCGTATGAAGCGACACGCCAAAGTGGCGCGCCATGGTCGCCGATTCGCGCATCAGGTCGCGCGAAACGGAGAACGGCGAGCAAGGCGCCAGCACCATGCGCAGCATCGAATGACGCGAGGCATCGTGGTACTGCTCGACCAGACGCTGGCTGTCGCGCAGGATCGCCGCCTCGGATTCGACCACCACGTCCGGCGGCAATCCACCCTGACTGCGGCCGACGCTCATGGACCCGCGCGCCGCGTGAAAGCGCATGCCCATCTGCCGCGCGGCATCGATCGAATCGTCCAGGCGCGAGCCGTTCGGGTACAGGTACAGGTGATCGCTGGTCGTTGTGCAGCCGGAAAGCATCAGCTCGGCCATGGCCGTCTGCGTGGAGACGCGAATCATCTCCGGCGTCAGGTGCGACCACAGCATGTACAGGTTGGTCAGCCACGAGAACAGTTCGGCATCCTGGGCGGCAGGCACGGCCCGCGTCAGGCTCTGGTACATGTGGTGATGCGTATTGACGAGCCCCGGCATGACCACGTGGCCACGCATGTCGATCACCTGGGCGCGGCCATCGTCCGCCAGTTGGCGATACCTGGCCGGCAGGTCGGCAGTCGGGCCGACCCATTCGATGGCAGGGCCGTCCGCGACAAGCGCGCCGTCCGCGATTTCGCGACGGTGGGCGTCCATGGTGACCAGGACATCAGCGTGCTGGAGGATCAGGGGCATGGCGGGCCGTGTGCAGTCGTTGTGAACACGCGGAGTCTACGTGTGGGAAACGACGGCGCCCAAGCACAGATTTTCGCCCTGGGTGTCCACAAATAGTGGACAAACCTCGTCCGCGGCTATCGGGACAGGCCGGCCAGCGCGCCGGCAACGGCGTCCGCCATCAACTCGCCGGCCGCAGTCAGCGGGCTGCGCACACGCGCCACCAGACGCAGGGTCTGCCGCTGCAGATCGCCATCGCGCAGTGGCACGAACACCACCGCGCCACGCGCGCGCTCTTCCATGACATCCAGCGGGTTGAGCAACGCGATGCCGCCGCCGGCCGCGACGAGCCGCTGGATCAACACCACGGACGTCGATTCCACCGCAGGCACCACCTCGATCGACTGCCGTGCGAAGGCATCGTCCACCAGCGCCCGGATCGACAGCGATGGCGCGGGCAGGATCAGCGGGTAGCCCGCGCACTCGGCCAGCAAGGCCGACGACTGCGCCGCCAGCGGATGGCCCGGCGCCACGACCGCGCCGATCGACCACTCCCGGCGGGCGACCACACGAAAGGCCGCCACCTCCGGGAGGTCATAACCGAGCCCGAGGTCGGCATCGCCCTGCTCCACCGCCGCAACGATGCCAGAGACCGGCAGATCCGCCACGCGCACAACAATACCCGGATGATGCTGACGGAAATCGTGCACCAGCGACGGCATCAGCGAGCCCGCCAGGCCTGAGGTCGTCGCCACCGTCACCATCCCGCGCCGTGCGCCCTTGATCTCCGCGATGCGGGCGGATAGCGCGTCATGCTCGCGCAGCGTCTGCCGCACATGAGCCAGCACCATTTCGCCCAGCGGCGTCAGGTGCAATCGCTTGCGGATCCGGTCGAACAGGGGCGCGCCGAGTTCGGCTTCGAGGTCCAGGATCTGCCGGTTGATGGCAGTCGGCGCCACATGCAGGTGCTCCGCGGCACGGCGGATGGATCCGCGACGTACCACCTCGTCGAGATAGCGGAGAACGCGAGCGTGCATGGGAGAACTGGCAACGCCAGAATCGAAAGTGGGCGCATTGTAATCCGCATGCGAATGTCGCGAGAAAAAGTGCGCGCAGGGGCTTGCGTCTCATTCGGTACCTTGCTAGAATTTCGTTCTTCGTTGGGGCGTTAGCTCAGTTGGTAGAGCAGCGGACTCTTAATCCGTAGGTCGAGTGTTCGAGTCACTCACGCCCCACCAGCGAATTCAGGAAAGGCCGGAAGCAGCAATGTTTCCGGCCTTTTTGTTTTCCGAAATTTTCCGAACGTTTTCCCGAACGTTTTCCCGAACGATCTTGTAGCCTCGCGGGATGCCGGTTGCGCGCGATTTTGCTTCTGCGCTTCCAACGGCGCATTCCTGTGCCGTGCCCGCCGCCCGCGCGCTGCGCCGGGGCACGAATCGAAGCCTCCACGCCTCGATACCCGGGTTTCCCCGGGTTCTTCCCAATTCCGCCCCACCAGCTTTCACGGTTGAATGCCTGTCGACGCACACCACGGAACGACGTTCCGTATCGCGGAACCAAGAGTCGATGATCGGCCATGACACCCCTTGGCGATCACCGAATACAACACGGAGGCATCTCTTGAAAGCAGTCCTGAAAGCGGGCGCGGCAGCCGCCCTCGCCATGCTCGGCCTGGCGCAAGCCGGCATCGTCCACGCGCAGTCGTACCCCAACAAGCCGATCCGCCTGATCGTCCCGTTTGCCGCAGGCGGCACGACGGATATCGTCGGACGCGCGGTATCCGATGCGCTGGGCCGTGAACTGGGTCAGCCCGTCGTGGTGGAAAACCGCGGCGGCGGCGGCGGCGCCATTGGTGCCGATGCACTCGCCAAGTCCGCGCCGGACGGCTATACGCTGGGCATCGCCACCGTGAGCACGATGGCCACCAACCCTGCCACCAACGCCAAGAACCCGTACGACCCGATCAAGGACTTCGCGCCGATCACCAACCTGGTGAACGTGCCGAACGTGCTGACCGTGAATCCGAAGGTGCCGGCCAAGAACCTCAAGGAATTCATCGCGCTGCTCAAGGCCAATCCTGGCAAATACAGCTACGCGTCGGCCGGCAAGGGCAGCATCTCCCATCTGGATGGCGAACTGTTCAAGGACATCACCAAGGCCGACATGGTCCACATTCCGTATCGTGGATCGGGCCCCGCGCTGAACGACACACTGGCTGGCCAGGTCAATGCCCAGTTCGACAACCTGCCCTCGTCGATGCCCTTCATCCAGACCGGCAAGCTGCGCGCACTGGCCGTCGCCGCGCCCAAGCGCGTGGAAGGCCTGCCTGACGTGCCGACCTTTGCCGAGGAAGGCATGAAGGACATGAACAACATGGCCTGGTACGGCCTGGTGGCCCCGGCCGGCACGCCTCCCGCGATCGTCGCCAAGGTCCACGACGCCGCCGTGAAGGCGCTGCAGGACCCCGCCGTGAAGAAGCGCCTGCATGACAGCGGCGCGTACCCGGACGGCAACACGTCGCAGCAGTACGCCGCCCAGATCAAGCGCGAACTCGACCTGCGCAAGAAGATCGCCACGGATCAGAAAATCACGCTGGAGTAAGCGTCGCCAGCCTCGCATGGATTGTGGCTGCCCCGCCGCCTGAATTTTGTATCTACAACTTTCCCTAGGCGGGCCGCCGCGAACCCCGGTACAGTACTGAGGAAGTCATTTTTCCCATGGTCCGCGTCTGCCGACGCGGACACTACCTGCGAGGATGAAGATGCTGAAGAAGACCGTACCGACCCTGATCGTTGCCGCGCTGGCAGCCTTGGGCACCGTGCAACTGGCACACGCGCAGAAGAACTACACGGACGGCGGCGACCTCTACAGTGGCAGCCACACCAAGAAAGCCAGCCCGCATTCCAACGCAGCCAAGTCCGGCAAATTCGATCCGTACACCGACGGCGCCAAGAAGTCGACGCGCTCGGACCTGGCCCCCGGCAAGAAGGTCGATCCGTACACGGACGGCGCAAAGGTTGGCAAGGTGGATCCGAATACGGATGGCGCCAAGTCCGGCAAGTTCGACACGTACACCGACGGTGCCAAGGCTGGCAAGGCCGATCCCTATACCGACGGCGCCAAGAAGCAGTAAGCAGCCCCGTCTGACGACACCGCAGCCCGCGTATCCCGCGGGCTGTTTTGTTTTGTACTCGATACATTTCCCACGAAAAAACATCACGATGTGATGCTCGCACTGCACGGCACGCCGTGCGATGCGGCGCTGACGGCGCCTAGTTCAAAAGGATGATTAGGACATACCCGATCTGTCACGCAAATGTCCTGACATTACTGTTAGTGTCTCGCCTTATCAGAAGCGACCCGCCCATGTTGAGAGGCAGGCGCCTGTGCCGCCCGGGCCGGCCAAGCACCGGCAAGAGAAATACCTCAGGCGGCAGAATCCTTTTTTGGGAGACCTGAGCGATGCAGTCCACAGCACACGAAGTCAACGAACCCGTAGTGCTCGCCCTTGTCGACGCCGTTACCGCGTGGCAAGGCGCCCTTGAACAGACCCTGTCCGTATCGGGCCTGACCTATCCGAATTGGCTGTTGTTGCGCGCAATCCGCCAGGATGTATTCCGGCGCGGAAAGCCTTGCGAGACAGCCATCTTCCTGGATGTGCCGCATACCGAGCGATTGCTGCGCGAATTGAGCGATGCCGGCTGGCTCGAATTTGCCGCCGACGGCACGCCGCGCCTTGCCGCTACCGCGGTATCGCGCATGGAACGCGCCGCGCAGGCCGTCAAGGCATTGCACTCTGTGTCGGTCGGCCACCTGAGCAGCGGGGAGCGCTCCGCGCTCTCCAGCCTGCTCAATCGCATGACTGGCACGCTGCAAGACCACGCCGAACGCCACAGCCGCCACGCGGCGTGGGAGCGTTCCGAGTTATCCGTAGTCGTCCCGCCCGACGTGAGCCGCGCCGCGCGGCAGGCCATCGCCGCGTAGACTTCCCCGCTTCCGCCGACATGACGCCCCGCACCACGGGGCGTCGTCGTTTTGTCACCCGGGACCGGCAAATCTTTCCTACAGTGTGAGCATGCACCGGCACTCGCCGAGGAGACACCATGCCCCCGGAAAACGAAGAAAAAGTCGCGCAGATGCTGGAGGATCTGGTTGCATTCGCCCGCGAGCGACTGCCCGGCGCGACATTCGATGTGGTCGAACCGTTCCTGCGGCATTACTACGATCTGGCGGATGCCGAAGACCTGCTGGCGCGCAACGTCGCGGACCTCTACGGCGCCGTGATGGCGCACTGGCAGACCGCGCAGAAGTTCGTTCCCGGCACCGCGCGATTGCGCGTCTACAACCCCAACCTCGAAGAGCACGGCTGGCACTCGGACCATACGATCATCGAGATCGTCAACGACGACATGCCGTTCCTGGTCGATTCCGTGACGATGGAAATCAACCGGCTCGGGCTGACGCTTCATTCGGCCATCCATCCGGTGTTCCGCGTCTGCCGCAATGCGAGTGGCGGCATCGACAGCATTGGCCTGGGCGGCAGCGAAACCAGCACGGCCACATGCCGGCTGGAATCGTTTATCCATTTCGAGGTCGACCGCACCGGCGAGGCCGCGCGGCTTGACGCGCTGCGCACCGGCATCGCCCGCATCCTGGGCGATGTGCGCGCCGCCGTGGAAGACTGGCCCCGCATGCAGCAGATCGCGCGCGACACCATCGCCAGCATGGCGCAGGCGCCGGACGCATCCGCGCCGGATGCGGTCGAGGCGCGCGCATTCCTGGAATGGCTGCTCGACGACCATTTCTCCTTCCTGGGCCAGCGCGACTACGAACTGGTCCCGCGCGACGGCCAGTATTTCCTGCGCGGCGTGCCGGGCTCCGGGTCGGGCATCCTGCGCGAAGCGCTGCGCGAACCCGGCGAGGATGACCTGACGCCGCTCCCCCTTGCCGCCAAGGCCATCATCGAAGGCGCATCGCCCATCTTCCTGACCAAGGCCAATTCGCGTGCCACCGTGCACCGGCCCGGCTACCTCGACTACATCGGCGTGAAGCTTCTGGACGCCAACGGCAAGCTGTTCGGCGAGCGGCGATTCGTGGGGCTCTATACCTCGACGGCCTACATGGTCAGCACCAGCGAGATCCCGCTTCTGCGGCGCAAGTGCGCCAACATCCTGGCGCGCGCGGGGTTCCTGACCAAGGGCCACCTGTACAAGTCGCTCGTGACGATCCTCGAACAGTATCCTCGCGATGACCTGTTCCAGGCCGATGAAGACGAACTGTTCGACATCACGCTCGGCATCCTGCGCCTGCAGGAACACCAGCGTACGCGCCTGTTCGTGCGGCGCGACCGCTTCGACCGCTTTATCTCGTGCCTGGTATTCGTACCGCGCGACAAGTACAACACCGACCTGCGCCAGCGCATCCAGAAACTGATGATGCAAGCCTTCAACGGCACCGGCTGCGAGTTCACGCCACTGCTGTCGGAGTCGCCACTTGCCCGCATCCAGATCACCGTGCGCGGCGAGCCAGGCACGATGCCGGAAGTCGATACGCGCGAACTCGAAGCCCGCATCGTGCAGGCCACGCGCCGCTGGCAGGACGACCTGGCCGAGGCGTTGCACGACACGCGCGGCGAGGAACAGGGCAACCGCCTGTTGCGCCGCTATGGCGATTCGTTCCCGGCCGGGTATCTTGAAGACTATGCCGCCCGCACGGCGGTGCGCGACATCGAACTGATGGAGCTGGCTCGCCAGCACCCGAGCGGCCTCGCGATGAACCTCTACCGGCCCATCGAGGCCGCATCGGGCGCATTCCGCTTCAAGGTGTTTCGCGCGGGAGAACCCATCGCGCTGTCGCTGAGCCTGCCGATGCTCGAACACCTTGGGGTGCGTGTGGACGAGGAGCGTCCATATCTGATCGAACCCGATGCCGGCGCGCCGGTCTGGATCCACGACTTCGGGCTGGAGATCGTCGCCGACCAGGACGGCCAGCGGCCCGACGTCGATATCGAACGCATCAAGCCGCTGTTCGAGGACGCCTTTGCGCGCGCCTGGAACGGCGAGATCGAGAACGACGACTTCAACCGCCTGGTGCTGCGCGCCAGCCTGGCCGCGCGCGACGTGACCATCCTGCGCGCCTACGCCAAGTACCTGCGCCAGGTCGGCTCGACGTTCAGCAACGCCTATATCGAGCGCGCACTGACCGCCAACCCGACCATCGCCTCGATGCTGGTGTCGCTGTTCGTGTCGCGCTTCGACCCGGCCACGGCCACGCCCGGCACCACCGGCTGCGCGCCCGATGACACGCGCTGCCAGCGCGTGCTGGCCGACATCGAGGCCGCGCTGGACCAGGTCCCGAATCTCGACGAGGACCGTATCCTGCGGCTGTTCCTGAACGTCATCAACGCCACGGTCCGGACCAACTATTTCTACCGCGACGCCGAGGGCCAGCCGCGGCCCTATGTCTCGTTCAAGTTCAACCCTGCGCTGGTACAGGGCTTGCCCGAGCCGCGGCCGATGTTCGAGATCTGGGTCTATTCGCCACGCGTGGAAGGCGTGCACCTGCGCGGCGGCCGCGTGGCGCGGGGCGGCCTGCGCTGGTCGGACCGGCGCGAGGATTTCCGCACCGAGGTGCTGGGCCTGATGAAGGCGCAGATGGTCAAGAACACGGTCATCGTGCCGGTGGGCTCCAAGGGCGGCTTCGTGGTCAAGCGCCCGCCGCCCGCCACCGACCGCGACGCCTTCCTGGCGGAGGGCATCGCCTGCTACCAGACCTTCCTGTGCGGGCTGCTGGACCTGACCGACAACCTTGTCGCGGGCGAAGTGATACCGCCACCTGAGATCGTCCGGCATGACGAATCCGACCCCTACCTGGTCGTGGCGGCCGACAAGGGCACGGCCACGTTCTCCGACTACGCCAACGCCATCTCGGCCGACTACCGCTTCTGGCTCGGCGATGCCTTCGCCTCCGGCGGCTCGGTCGGATACGACCACAAGAAAATGGGCATCACCGCGCGTGGCGCGTGGGAAAGCGTCAAGCGCCATTTCCGCGAGATGGGCATCGACATCCAGACCACGCCATTCAGCGTGGTCGGCGTCGGCGACATGTCTGGCGACGTGTTCGGCAACGGCATGCTGCTGTCGCCCCATATCCGGCTGGTGGCCGCTTTCGACCATCGCCATGTCTTCCTGGACCCCGATCCCGACTGCGCGAAGAGCCTCGCCGAGCGCACGCGGATATTCGCCCTGCCCCGTTCGAGCTGGGCCGACTACGACACCTCGCTGATCTCGGCAGGCGGCGGCATCTATCCGCGCACGGCCAAGACCATCGCGCTGACGCCGCAGGTGCAGGCGGTACTGGGCATCACGGCGACGTCGTTGTCACCCGCGGAGCTGATTCACGCGATCCTGATGGCGCCCGTGGACCTGCTCTACAACGGCGGCATCGGCACCTACGTCAAGTCCAGCGCGGAAACTCACCAGCAGGTTGGCGACCGCGCCAACGATGCCGTGCGCGTGAACGGCTCCGAACTGCGTTGCAAGGTGGTGGGCGAAGGCGGCAACCTGGGCTTCACGCAACTCGGACGCATCGAATTCGCACGCAATGGCGGACGGATCTACACGGACGCCATCGACAACTCGGCGGGAGTGGACTGCTCCGACCACGAGGTCAACATCAAGATCCTGCTGGGCATCGTGGTGGCCGACGGCGAGATGACCATGAAGCAACGCAACAAGTTGCTTGCGGAGATGACGGACGAGGTCGGGTTGCTGGTGCTGCAGGACAACTACTACCAGACCCAGGCGCTATCCGTGGCCGGGCGCGAGGCGCCGACGCTGGTGGATCCCGAGGCGCGCCTGATCCGCTGGCTCGAGCGCGCGGGCCGGCTCAACCGTCCGCTGGAGTTCCTGCCGGCCGAGGAAGACATTGCCGAGCGCAAGGCATTGGGCGCAGGGCTGACGTCGCCCGAGCGCGCCGTGCTGCTGGCCTACAGCAAGATGTGGCTGTACGACGAACTGCTGGCCTCCGACGTGCCCGAAGACCCGCTCGTCAACGGCTTGCTGGCCGACTACTTCCCGCAGCCGCTGCGCCAGCGCCACGCGGAGACGATGCAGCGTCACCCGCTGCGGCGCGAGATCCTGGCGACGCACCTGACCAACATGCTCGTCAACCGCATCGGCGCCACGTTCGTCCATCACCTCATGGAAGAGACCGACGGACGCCCCGCGGATATCGTGCGGGCGTGCCTGCTGGCCCGCGATGTCTTCGGACTGACCGCGCTGTGGGAACGCATCGATGCGCTCGACAACCGGGTCGAGGACGCGGTGCAGGCGCGCATGTTCGGCGCGCTGGGCCGCCTGCTGGAACGGGCCACCCTCTGGTTCGTGCGCTACCTGCGCGGGGGCGGCAAGGTGGAGCCGGGCGCGACGCGCTTCGTGGAGGCCGCGCAGTGGCTCACGCCGCAGTTGTCCACGCTGCTCCCGCCCGACGCCGCACAAGCGATGGCCGAGCGCGCCATGACCCTGAATGAGGCCGGCGTCGACGAGGACCTGGCCCTGCGCGTGGCCGCCAGCGATATCGCCGCGGCGGCGCTCGACATCGCCGAAGTGGCGGCCATATGCGACCGCAGCATGGCTGCCGTGGCCGGGGTCTACTTCGCCCTCGACACGGAACTCAACTTCGGGTGGCTGCGCGAGCGCGCGTTCTCCTTGCCAGCCGATACGCACTGGGACCTGCTGGCGCGCACCACGACGCTGGAAGACCTGGGCCGCCTGAAACGCGCGTTGACGACGAGCGTATTGGGGCAGTCTCGCGACATGGACGACGCCCAGGCGTTGATCGAGGGCTGGCGCGGCAGCCGTCAGGTAGCCCTGGACCGCTACGCGCAGATGCTGACGGACCAGCGCGCTTCAGGCGCCTCGGGCGCTGCCGGGCTGTCGATGCTGTCGGTCGCGGTGCGTGAAATCGGGCTGCTGGAACGCGGCTAGAGACGATGGGCCGGAGGAAATCGCGCCGCGTCAGGCGCGATTTTCCCCGCCCGCTTCGTCACCGTCCTCTTCGTCGATGACGTCATCGTCGTCCATATCGCGCAGCGGCTCCATGTCGTCGGTAGCGCTGCCGAAATCGTCGCTGCCGTCGCCGCGTGCGCGGAATTCCAGGCCAAGCCGCAAGAAGAGATCGAACGCGTCGGACAACAAGTGCTTCTGGCGTGGCAACAGGCTCGCGTACGGCATGTCATAGATCGACTGGTGCGCCCCGCGCGCGCCCTTGAGGCCGCGGTCACGTGCGATGTCGGACATCAACGCCGCAAAGCCGGAGAGATCCTGTGCCGCCAGCGCGGCGTTGAGCACGCGCGCGATGACTTGCGGCGATGCACCCGCCCATCCAATGACTTCGGCATTGGAGGCGGAATCGTGGGATAGATCGCTAATGTCCATCATTGTCTTAACGGTCCCGCCTCGGCTGGCTTGAGGCAACGTGTGTATCGCAATCCACGTCGCCCCCCTTGCGTGGGGATCAGGGCCGTCGGCCGTTGGTGGGGCGCTCGGTATCCGCGCCGGGTTGATCGCGAAGGGGCTGCTTGTAATCGACGGTGCCGTCGCTCTTGTTACTGGCCATCAGCCGGTTGCGCGCACCGCACAGCGGACAGCGAAAGAGGGGCCCTTGCCCTTCGTTCTTGATCGTTACCTCGCCGTGCGCCCATTGCGCACCGCAGGATTGGTTCTGGCAGACAAACATCGTGGACTCCGAAAGACGCGGCGAATCGTATCACGCGTGCCGGCGACACCGCGTCGCACGAGCCCTTCCGGCGGCCCCTACCTTGGCGGGATGGCACGCGTCGCGCCCCACTGCATCGCACGCCGACGCGTGACGAGCGCTACGTGCCGGCCTCGGCCAGGTCCTTCGGCCGCGCCCCCATGCGCCACATGTTGGGCGGCTCGCCAAGCTCTGTGCTCTGGTACATCCACGCGCCGCAACCCATGCAGCGCCAGCGGCTGTCGACCTTGCAGCGATTGGGCTTGAGTCCGATGCCAGACGCGGCAAGATCTTCATGAGGCGGCACACTCGCCGGCTCGCCCACCAGCAGGTGACAAAGGTCACAGGCTTGCATCACAGTCTCCTGTCATCGCCCTTCACGATTGACCGGCTTCGTCAGCCATTGCTCTGCACCCAGTGCCGCGCCCAGGCACCGGCGGCCATGCGCGCCTCGGCCGGCGTGGGATAGGTTGCGGGCGGCCCGCCGGCCTCCTGCACCACCGTGCCGGCTTCCCAGATGTCGCACCATGCCTTGTACCGATCCGCACCCAGGGCCTGCCAGAACAGGTGAACGACAAAGCCCCGGTACTCGAACATATCCGCGCCGGATTCCGGCCCAGACTCCGACAGCAACGTCGACGCCGGGGGCGCGGACTGCGCCACGGCCGACGCCCGGTCGGGCGTTCTTTCGGATATTCCATCTGACGTTCGGTCAGGAATGTGATCGCGCCCGGGCTGGACCTCGCCGCCATCCTGTTCCGACGGTCGCGCGCGGCCCGCGCAAGCGAACACGGCGCACAGGCAAGCCGCCACGGCGCCCGTCAGCACCCCGACGGCAAACCAGCACGCGGTTCGTTCCCACTGACTGTCATGTTGGCTGTCAAGTTGCCCCATCGCGATCCCCCTTGCAGCGACGCTCTCCGATAACAAGACGCGCCGGATGATCGGAGGTTCCTGGTTCAGGTTATACCAAAGCGACGTGGACGCCAGCCCGGCGGCGCCTGGATGCCTGCCTCCCAAGACATTGCCGGGGGCGCGGGCAAATGAGAAACCGGCACCTGGATCGACCGCGCGACGCGGCTATACTGTATATTCATACAGTACTCGACAGGCCTCCAGACAACTGCCCGCTGCCCGGCATTGACGTCGAATTGACGCCGAGAATCGCCGCCGCCATCCCGTTCGCCACGCCGCCACAACACCGCCACCTAGCCGCCATGACCGCCTACCTGCCCGCCTCGATCCTGCTGGAAGCCCACTACTTTGGCGATGACGCCGAAATGCTGCGCCTGCCCTGCGCCAGCGTCACCGTGCAAGGCGGTGCAATCGTCGTGGATGGCGTGGAAATCCGGCATCTGCGCGCGCTGCGCTGGACACCGGACTATCTGTCCTTCGACGCCGGAGGCGACCGTCATCGCTACCCGGTCAGCCGCCCTGCCGTGGTCGGACCACAGGCGGCACGCTTTGCGTTGTTGTGAGCGAGGGGGTGACTAATAGAAGGGATTCCATCAGCCCGGCATCGGGTCTGACCAGCCATTGCGGCCGGCGCGATGCCTAGCGGGACGGCCCTGCCAGCAGCGCCAGCAAATCCCTGATCTGCGCGGCGCTGCCATCCTTCGCCTGCTGTTCGATCGTGCGGTACAGGCGGATGACGGCTTCACCCTCAGGCGTCAGCACGCTGCCACCGCCATGCTGCCCGCCCTGATCCGAAGACACGGCCGGCACACGCATGGACTGGTTGATCTCCTGCAGCAGTACCCAGGCTCGGCGATAGGACATTTCCAGGCTTTTGGCGGCCCGCGAGATCGATCCGTGGTCGCGGATCGCTTCCAGCAGCGCCACCTTGCCCGGGCCGATGGCGATGGTGTCTCCCAGCATTACGCGCATGCGGAAGGCCACCGTCGGATCGCCGGTCGCGGCGTCTGCGGTAGCGGAAGCAGGTTTTGTTTTTCTGGTGGTCGGCATGCGCGGGAGTCTACCTGATGACCTTGCGCGCGTGCGGTGCGCATCACGCCAAAGCGTTATATCCGATGGTATATTTCGGTGTCGCATTCCAGTGAGGAACGCATGCACCAACCGCCATTTCGCCTGGCGCACCCCGGTCTCCTGGGGGCCTCGGGCGCCACCACCACGTTTGCCGGCCCGGACTGCTGCACGCCCGACGCCGCGTCCCGCGCAGTGCCGGCCCGTCGCCGCCTGCCGCTTTCCGGCTTCGACACGCGCTACCACTGCTCGCTGATCGGCACCTGCATGACCACCAGCGAACTGCGCAAGCTGGTGTCAAAGTTCGTCGCGATAGATCGGCAACAGGCCAGCGATCTCGATATTCACCACGAAGCGGTCACGCTCGCCACTGCCGGTGGTGACGGGTGCAAGGCATTGCAGAAGGCGCTCGATGATCGCCACGCGCTGGCGATCCGCCGCTTTGCCGCCGCCAAAAGCGCCGAAGCTGTCCAGGCGATGTGGCAGCAGGCACAGGAATCGGCCGATATTCCTGGCGCCTACTGGGCGACGATGACGCATCCGGCATCCACCGTCGCCTTGCGGCAGGCCGCGTTTGGCGACGTGCACATGCTGTCGCATCTGGTGGGCGCCGCCAACCGGGCCGATATCCAGCGGCTGATGGCACTCGAGGCGGAGAACGCGGCGTTGCGTGACAAGATCGACGCGCAGCAACTCCGGCTCCAACAGGCCAGTGTGGACAAGGCAGCGTCCCTGCGCGATGCGGCCAGGGACATCGCCGCACTGCGGCAGCGCGTGGCCCAGCTGGAGCCATCGCACCGCGACGAAACGACGCATGACATCGCCGCGCTCCGTGCCGTGCTGGCGGAGCGCGACGAGGCGTTCGCGCTGCAAGCGGACCGCCTGTCCGCAGCCGAGCAGCGCGCCCAGACGGCGCAGGCCCTTGCGGAGCAGCGTGACAAGACGCTAGAAACCGCGCTGGCGCAACTGGCCGCCCTGCGTGCCGAAACGGCCGCCATGGAGGCCGCGCTCTCCTCCGAATGGGAGGATGACAGCACCATGCGGCAGCCGGCTGCACTGCACCTGTCTGGCCAGCGCATCGTCTACGTTGGTGGCCGCCCCGGCCCCACACGCAGGCTCAAGACCCTGGTGGAAACCGCCGGCGGCACCTTCGACGCGCACGACGGCGGCATCGAAGACCGCAAGGGCCTGCTGGCAGCGATGGTGGCGCGCGCCGATATGGTCGTATTTCCAGTGGATTGCATCGATCACGACTCGATGCACACGCTCAAGCGCGTCTGCGAACAGCATGGCGTGCGCTATCACCCGGTCCGGACCGCCAGCGTGGCGAGCTTCGTGGAACTGGCGGCGAGGCTGGCATGAAGCGTACGGATTGGATGGACGCGCCGGACACCACGGTGAATTTCTCGGACAGTATCGTCATCGACGGCGCACTGCCGTCGTGTGGCCGGCTTGACCGTGACGCCCTGCTGAAGCTGGCCGACGTCAGCGCGGGACCGGCCACGATTCAGTGCTTTTCCGGGCGGCATATCCGCGACGTCGGCCAGTTTCGCGGCGTGCCGCTCACACGGCTGCTCGACATGGCCGGCATGCAATCGCTTCCGCGCTCCCAGTGCAAGCAGTTCGTGATTGCCGCCCAGGCGGGCGATGGCTACGCCTGCCTGTTCACATGGCACGAGTTGTACAACTCGCCGATCGGCGCGGGCGTGCTCATCCTCGTGGAACAGGACGGCGAGATCCTGCCCCTCGCCGCCGGCGGACTGCAGTTGATCTCGCTGCACGACACCCGCCTGGGCCCGCGCCAGGCGATTGCGCTCAACCGGATTTCGGTGACGCGCTGGCAGCGCGCCTGATCGTCAGGCGTCGACCGCGACGAGCACGCTCGATGCCTTGAACAACGCGGCGGCGGCCTTGCCCACCGCCAGCCCCAGCCGGTCGGCGCTGCTGTTGGTGATGATGGCCGCCACGGCCAGGCCGGCGTCATCGGCAATCGTCACATCGGTATTGACAGCACCCTTCTTGATCTCGGTGACCTTGCCTTGCACGAAGTTGCGGGCAGACACCTTGCTGGCATCCGCGTCGATCATCACGATGACGGAAGTCGCCTTGACCATCGCCACGGCCTTCTTGCCCGCTTTCAGGCCAAGGCGGGCCGTGCTGTCGCTGGTGACCGTCGCCACGATCTGCCGACCGCCGGCCAGCTTGATGACGACCTCGTCGTTGACCGCACCTGCGGTGACGCCGGCGACTTCCCCCGAAAACTGGTTGCGCGCGCTGGTTTGCATGGTGTTTCCTCCGTCTGCGTTGTTGGATGCGATTGGGATGCGACGCGTCAGAGTGTGCCCCACGCAATGGGTTATGGAAAGTCCGCAGCCCGAATGCCGAGCATCCAGTTGCGCATCACCTTCCACATCGTGTCGCGTGCATACGCCGCCATATATTCGGCGATTCGACGCGACTCACCCCATCGACTTCGGCAGTCCTGCCACCCGCAGTTCGAAACACAGCGTGGTTCCACTGCCGCCCTCCACCAGCCGCACCTGACTATGGTTGAGCTGCAGCATGCGCTGCACGATCAGCAATCCCAGTCCGCCCCCGCGATGGGCGCCGCCTGACGGGAACGGCCGCTGGAAGATCGACTCGCGCAATGCCGGCGGAATGCCGGGCCCGTTGTCGCTAACGGTCACCGCCACCTTGCCGTCGCGATAGGCCAGGTCGACTTCGACGACGCCCTCCGCGGGCGTGTGCCGGATCGCGTTATCCAGCAGGTTGGTGAGCACGCGCTCGATCATGCCGAGGTCAGCCGTTACGGCCGGCAATGCCGGCGGCAACCCCGCGCGCAATTGCAGGTGCTTGGCCTGCGCCGGCAGCGCGAATTTCTCGAGCACATCCTGCGTCAGGTCCACGATCGAGAAGGCCTCCGGCGCCGCCTGCACCATGCCGTGCTCCAGTCGCGCCAGTTCGAACAGCGACTGCGCCAGCCCGCCCACCTTGACGCTTTGCGCCAGCGCGATGGCCAGGTAGCGCTGGCGCTCCTCGGGCCCGAGCTTGTCGGCCTTCAGCGACAGCGTCTCCAGGTACCCGTGCAGTGACGCCAGCGGCGTACGCAAGTCATGCGAGATATTGGCCACCATCTCGCGGCGCTCCTGATCCTGCTGCTTCAATGTGCGCCACTGCGCCTCGAGGCGATCCGCCATCTGCCGGAAGGCAGCCTCCAGCGCGGCAATTTCGTCGCGCGGAGCCGGCGCCGCAGGCACCATCGCGGGCTGCGGGACGTCGCCGGAGTTGAACTGCCGCATCGCCTGCGTCAGCCGCCGCAGCGGCCGCGTAATCAGCGCAAACGCGACCAGGCCGGCCACCAGACCCAGCGCCGCGACGAGCGCCATCGACCACAACGTGGTCCGCATGACGGAACTCTCCGTTGCCTGCGCGGCCAGCCTGTCGTGGGTCTCCCCCATCAGCACCACATAGATATAGCCGCCCTGCCGCAGCGGCGCCGCGCTGAAGACCTTGCGGGCCGATGCGCTGCGTGGGTCGTCGCCGAGGATGGGCAGCGCGCCACCATCGATCAGCCGCTTCACTGGCGCCAGGTCCACGTGGTCACGAATCAGATGGCCGCTCGGCGCGTCGTGCCCGCGAATGCGGCCCGTATCGTCGAGCAGATAGACCTCCACGCTCGGGTTCAGCACCATCAACTGCCCGAACAACTGGCGCAGTGCCTCGGGCTCGATCGCGCTCTGGTCCGCCACCAGCGCGTTCCGGCCGATGTACGCCGCCAGCCCGCGCGACAGACCCTGGACGACCTCTTTCTCATGCATGGCATTGGCGCGCACCTGCAGCCAGGCGGACGCGCCGCAGCAGGCCAGCAGCAACGCGACGAAGACGGCGGACAGCCGCTGGGTCAGCGACAGATTCACGATGGCTCTCCCGCTCCGCCCGCGCCGGCTGCGCCGCCCGCCTCGGGTTCGGCCACGAACCGATAGCCGCGCCGCCAGACCGTCAGGATGCGCTGCGGCTGCGCCGGGTCCGCCTCGATCTTGGTCCGCAGGCGGTTGATGTGCGTGTTCACCGTATGCTCGTAACCTTCATGCTGATAGCCCCAAACCGCGTTAAGCAGGTCCATCCGCGAAAACACCTTGCCGGGATGGCGCGCGAAAAAATACAGCAGATCGAACTCGCGGGGCGTGAGATCGAGCCGCTTGCCGTCGACCGTGGCTTCTCGCGCCAGGGGATCGATCGTCAGCCCGCCGAGCTCGAGGCTGCCGGCATCGGCGCGCACATCCCTGGCCATCGCCTCCACGCGCCGCAGCAGCGCCTTGACGCGCGCCACCAGTTCCAGCACGGAGAACGGCTTGGCCAGGTAGTCATCGGCCCCGAGTTCCAGGCCGAGGATGCGATGCACCTCGCTCGAACGCGCGCTGGTGATGATGATCGGCGTGTAGCGGGTCATCGCCCGGGCACGCCGGCAGATCTCCAGGCCATCCACGCCGGGGAGCATCAGGTCCAGCACCAGTGCATCCCAGCCGCCCTGCTCCAGCAGCCGCAAGCCTTCGGCACCGTCGGCGCTATGCACGACCTCGTAGCGCTCGTCGCGCAGATGCATGGCCAGCACGGTGGCAATGCCGATGTCGTCCTCGACGAGCAGAATGCGCTTGAGATGTTCCATGGGCGGGGGCGATGGGTGGGTCGGTGGCCGACAGCGGATAATCGCCGGCATCGGCCCTATTGTGCAGAAAACCGGCCTGGCGAGTTATCACGGATTGTTTAAGGTTTGGCGAGGACTCCGACACGGCCCCGCGCCTAGGATGCCGTCACGATCGGTTCAACCCCCGCCTGGGAGTCCATCATGCGCATCAGCAGACGCTTTTTGTTGTCAGGTGGCACCTTGACTGCCACGCTCGCCGCCGTGGGCGGCTGGCGTGCGTTGGTCGGTGGCGCCGCCAATGCCGGCGAGTCCCGCAAGGCCGTGGAACGCTTCGAGGTCACCCTGAGCGACGAAGCGTGGCGCCAGAAGCTGTCCCCCGCCCAGTACGCCGTGCTGCGCAACGAGGCCACGGAGCGTCCGTTCAGCAGCCCGCTCAACAACGAGCACCGCACCGGTGTCTTTGCGTGCGCCGGCTGCCAGCTTGACCTGTTTTCCTCGAAGACCAAGTTCGATAGCGGCACCGGCTGGCCGAGCTTCTGGGCGCCGCTGGAGCACGCCGTGGGCACCACCGAGGACCGTACTTTCGGCATGCTGCGCACCGAGGTCCATTGCCGGCGCTGCGGCGGCCATCTTGGTCACGTCTTCGACGACGGCCCCAAGCCGACCGGCCTGCGCTATTGCATGAACGGCGTGGCCATGACTTTCCGCCCCACCGCCGCCTGACTCCACTCCTGACGCACACCGAACCATGCTGCTTCTCGTCCTCGCCTATCTCGGCGGCGCGCTCACCATCCTGAGCCCCTGCATCCTCCCCGTGCTCCCGTTCGTCTTCGCCCGCGCGGACCAGCCGTTCGCGCGCAGCGGCCTGCCGCTGCTGGCCGGCATGGGCCTCACCTTCGCGCTGGTGGCCACGCTGGCGGCCGTGGGTGGCGGCTGGGTGGCGCAGGCCAACCAGTACGGCCGCTGGCTCGCCATCGCGCTACTGGCCGTCTTCGGACTGACCCTGCTGTTGCCGAAGTTTGCGGAGCGGCTGATGCGTCCACTGGTCAACGCCGGTAGCCGCCTTTCCAACTTTGCCCAATCCGATGGCCGCGCGGCCAGCCCGGGGTCGTCATTCCTGCTCGGCATCGCCACCGGCCTGCTCTGGGCGCCCTGCGCGGGGCCGATTCTCGGCCTCGTGCTGACCGGTGCGGCACTGCAAGGCGCCAATCTGCACACCACGCTGCTGCTGGTTGCCTACGCTGCCGGCGCGGCGACGTCGCTCGCGGTGGCCCTGCTGATCGGCGGACGCGTTTTCGCGGCCATGAAGCGTTCACTCGACGCCGGCGAATGGATTCGCCGCGGAATCGGCGCCGCCATGCTCGTCGGCGTGGTGGCGATCGGCCTGGGTCTCGATACCGGTGTGCTGGCGCGTGTGTCGACGATTGCCACGGGCGGACTGGAACAGCATCTCGTCGACAAGCTGGCCGATAACAAACCCGCCGGGAGCCAGGGCGGCGCGATGATGAGCGCCAATCCGCAAGGCACGAATCCGGTGGCAATGTCAGGCACAGCGCCTGCCGCCGATGGTGGCGCGATGATGATGCGCGCCGCCGGAGGGCAAGCCGCGGTACTGCCGGTCGAAGGCCAGTTCCCGGGGCTCAACGGCGCCGTCGAATGGCTGAACTCGCCGCCCCTCACCGCCGAGGGCCTGCGCGGCAAGGTCGTGCTGATCGACTTCTGGACCTACTCCTGCATCAACTGCCTGCGCGCGCTGCCCTACGTGAAGGCGTGGGCCGACAAGTACAAGGATCAGGGGCTCGTCGTCATCGGCGTGCACGCGCCGGAATTCGCGTTCGAGCGCAATATCGACAACGTGAAGAAGGCGACGCGCGACCTCGGCGTGACCTATCCGGTGGCCATCGACAACAACTTTGCGATCTGGCGCGCCTTCGGCAACCAGTACTGGCCCGCGCACTACTTCATCGATGCTCAGGGCCGCATCCGCTTTCACCATTTCGGCGAAGGCGAATACGCCCACTCCGAAGCCGTGATCCGCCAGCTGCTGGCCGAAGCCGGTCACGCCGACGTGGCCAGGGTGGCCACGACCACGACGGTCGCGCCGGACGGCAAGGCCGGCAATGGGGTGGAAATGGCGGCGGATAACGACGCGATGCAATCGCCGGAGACTTACATCGGCTACGAGCGCGCGGAGAATTTCGGCTCGCCCGGCGGCGCGGCGCACGACCGTCCGAAGGACTACGCGGCGCCCGCAAAGCCCGATCTGAACGAATGGGGCCTTGCCGGCAACTGGCACGTCGGCGCGGAACACGCCACGCTGGGCCACGCGAACGGCCGCATCGTCTACCGCTTCCACGCACGCGACCTGCACCTCGTGCTCGGCCCGGGCCAGGACGGCAAGCCGGTGCGCTTCCGCGTGACGATCGACGGCGCGGCACCGGGCGCGTCCCACGGCACCGATACCACGCCGGATGGCGCCGGCAAGGTCACGGCCCAGCGGCTCTATCAGCTGGTGCGGCAAGACGGCGACATCCGCGACCGCACCTTTGCGATTGAATTTCTCGATCCCGGTGTGGAGGCCTATGCCTTCACGTTCGGCTAACCCCTTCGACAATCAAGGAAGCTCATCATGAACGCGATTGCAGCACTGCAGCGCTGGACGCGCCCCACCACGCTCAAGCTCATGGGCCTGGCCATGCTGGTGGCCGTTGCCGCCGTGTGGGAGCGCCCCGCGCTGTCCGCCGAGGAAGCCGTACGCATCCCCGCTCCCACGCAGGACGAAAAATCCGGAGACGCGCACACCGCCACGGCCGTATTCGCCGGAGGCTGCTTCTGGGGCGTCCAGGGCGTCTTCCAGCATATTCGCGGCGTGACGCGTGTCACGTCGGGCTATGCCGGTGGCGCGGCCAGCACGGCCCAGTACGAGAAAGTCGGCTCGGGCACCACGGGCCACGCGGAATCCGTCGAGGTCCGCTACGACCCAGCGCAGGTCAGCTACGGCAAGTTGCTGCAAGTCTTCTTCTCCGTGGCGCATAACCCCACCCAGCTCAACTATCAGGGCCCGGACCACGGCACGCAGTACCGGTCCGCGATCTTCCCCGTCACGCCGGCACAGCGCAAGATCGCCGAGGCCTATATCGCCCAGCTTGGCGCGGCCAAGTCGTTCCGCGCACCCATCGTGACGCGCGTGGAAGACTACAAGGGCTTCTATCCGGCGGAGGCCTATCACCAGGACTTCCTGACGAAGAATCCGAACTATCCGTACATCGTGATCAACGATCTTCCCAAGATCGGCAACCTGAAACAGGTCTTCCCCGACCTCTATCGCAACGACCCCGTACTGCTGACCAAATCCGGTACCTGACACGGCAACGCGGGATTCCGCCCCATGCGAGAATCCCGCAGCGCCCCGCGTGGGGCGCGCCATTTCTGTCACGGACCTGATCATGTTCCAGCTTTCCGACGATGCGTCGTTCCGCTCCAAGGCCGATCACTACGCCGAACTCGTCACACAGGCGCGTGCGCTGCTGGCCGATGAACGCGACCGCATCGCCAACGCCGCCAACTTCTCGGCACTGCTCTACCACTCGCTATCCGACCTGAACTGGGCGGGCTTCTATTTCTACGATGGCACCGAGCTGGTGGTGGGACCCTTCCAGGGCAAGCCAGCCTGCGTGAGGATTCCGATTGGCAAGGGTGTGTGCGGCACGGCGGCGCAAACGCGCGAGACGCAGGTGGTGCCCGACGTGCATGCGTTCCCGGGCCATATCGCCTGCGACGCGGCGTCGCGCTCGGAAATCGTCGTGCCGCTGTTTGCCTCGAATGGATCGCTGATCGGCGTATGGGATGTGGACAGCCCTGTCCCCGGCAGGTTTGACGAGGAGGATGCGCGGGGCATGGAGGCGCTGTGCCGGGTGTTTGTGGAGCTCAGTTGAGGGGTGCGGCGGCCTGGCGATGTAGCGCTGCCGGTTAGTCGGCGAGCGGAACGCCGAACACGCCCTGCTGCAGATCACGTTCGAAATCGCGTAGCCAGGTGTCGCTGCCGTCCAGCGCGTAGTGCTGAAGATCGCCGCCGGTGATGCGGGTAACGGTCAGATTGCGGCCCGCCTTGTCGGGCCGATCATCCCAGTCGACCTCGAAATCGTCATGCACGAACCCGTGCCGCAGACAGGCGCCCTCGAAACCTTCGCGCGCGGCGTCGGGGAGATCGTCAAAGCGATATTGCCTCGCCATGTTCAGCCTCCGAGCATCCCGAAGAACTCGGCTACGCCTGAAGCCAGCTCCAGGATATCGACACCGGCTTCGATGGAATCGGCGGTATCGCCGATGACGTTTATCGTCCGCTCTCGCGCGGATGGCTGCGGCGCCTGCGAGATGTCAGCCAGCGATTGCACGTCAAAGCCAGGATTGGTTGTCGACATGGCGGCTCTTCGATATGGAGTCGCGCCATCGTAGCACGGCAGATCGCCCTTTGATCGACGCCATGGCAAGCCAGGGATGCCACCCGCCAATCGACCTGGCCGTCCTCACTGACTGGTCAGAACATGGCGACGGGCAACGGCCTGGCGCGGCGCCATCTAGCACTGCCCTTTCTTGGCCTTGCCCGGCGGGCAGAAAGACTCGTTGCCGTATTGATCGACACGACAGTTGCCCTTCTTGGCCTGCCCGGGCGGGCAACCCGGGCCGCCTGCCGGCTCGTCGTAGGGATAGGGGGCGACAACACAGCCGCTTAGCAAGGTGCATGCGGCGACGATTGCAAGGAAGGCTTTCAACGATTTCTCCTGATTGGTGAATCTTGTGACGAGAGGATACTGCGCGGCTGAGCGAGTGACTGTAACCATTGGTCAGAAGCATCAAGCCTCAGACAATCAGTTCTGAATCCGGGGTTGGCCTGCGCTCCAGCAGCGCCGCGAGCTTGCGCAGTGCCAGCGACAACTGCGCGCGGTCGTCGACGCCGCCGAGCGAGATGCGGATGGCGTTCGGCGGATTGGGCCCGTCATGGAACGCATCGGAAGGCGTGACCCGCAGATCCTCCGCCAGCGCGGCCCGGGTGAGCTGATGCGTGGTCCAGTGCGCGGGCAGGCGGTGCCATACGTGGATGGCGCTCGGCGGCAACTGCCCGATCCCGCTCAGCCATCGGTTGGCAAGCTCGCATCGCGCCAATGCCTCGGTGCGGATGCCATCGAGCAGCGCCATCGCCGAGCCGTCCTGAATCCATTGCGTGGCCAGCGCCGCCGTCATGGGCGCGGCCATCAGCGCAAAGGCGCGGAGCGCCGCAAGCAGATCGTCGCCGCGCGTGCCCTCGGGCAACACGACATAGGCGGTGCGAAGGCCGGGGCTGAGGGTCTTTGACAGCGTCGATACGTAGTAGGTGCGTGCCGGGGCGAAACAAGCCAGTGGTGGCGGCGCCGATGGGGTCAGCAGCCAGTAAGGATCGTCCTCCAGCAAAGTGATATGGCGCTGCCCGGCAACCCGCGCGAGTTCCTCGCGGCGCGACGCCGGCATGGTATGCGTGGTCGGGTTCTGCGCGGTCGGATTCAGGTAGGCCAGCGTCGCGCCGTCGGCGCTGGCGGCCTCGAGCGCCTCGGGCAGCATCCCGTCCGCGTCGCACGCCGCGACAACGACGCGCCGCCCGAGCCGGGCCGCCGCCGCGCGGATGCCGGGATAGGCCAGCGGCTCGGTGACGATGGCATCGCCGGGCCGGGTCCGGATCAGGATCACGGCAGCCAGTGCCGCCTGCGCACCCGGACAGGCCACAAGGCGCGAGGTGTCGACGTGCCCGAATACCTGCTCCAGCCAGAGCGCGCCGGCAGCCCGGTCGGAAGCGCTGCCGCCACCTAGCTGGTAGGTCATCAGCAGGTGCGGGTCGCTGCGCAGCAAGACCTGCGACAACCCGCGCCGCAGCAGGTCCTGGAAGTCCAGGCCCGCAGGCGGCGGCGGAACGTTCATGCTCATGTCGACCACCCTGGCCAACTCGGCCCGGGGCGCGGCGATAAAGGTGCCGAGCGCGCCTCGGGCCTCGATCAGCTGACGCCGCTTGGCCTCGGTATAGGCGCGCGTCACGGTCGTGAGATCCACGCCGAGCGCACTGGCAAGACTGCGCTGCGGCGGCACGCGGTCTCCGGCAACGAGACGCCCTTCGCCGATGGCCCGCTCGATGAAATCCACAATCTGCAGATAGCGGGCACCGCCACGAGTGATCTGCAAATCCCATTTCGCATTGACCTCGCCGCCTTGCATGGCTTTCATGGGAAAAAAGTCCTCGATGTATGGGTTTTGTCTTCTATTAGCATGCCAGACATCATCACGGGAATCCATACAACGATTCACGCCGGAATGCCGGCCGACGCACTTTGGCAAACCCGCCAACGCGGCAGGTGGAAGCTGGCAAATGGCAGTGGCAGGCGCCGGGCGGCAAGGATCGACGGATACCTCAGTGATGCGTAACCAAGGTGTCCGAAATGCTCAAACCAACCGCCGGGCCGGCAGACAAGAATCGACATGGCCCGCTCCCCCGCTTGTCCCCCGGAAAATCACCGCGCCTCGTCTCGCTGCTCGTGGCCGCCCTCGGCAGCGTGCTGCTGAGCGGCTGCAACCTGGAGCTGCTCTCGCCAAAGGGCAGCGTGGGTGAACAGGAGAAATGGCTGATCCTGGTCGCCCTGTTCATCATGCTGATGGTCGTCATCCCGGTCATCGTCCTGACGCTGTGGTTCGCATGGCGCTACCGCGAGACCAATACGCGCGCCACCTACGCCCCCAAGTGGTCGCACTCCACCAAGATCGAAGTCGTGGTCTGGGGCATCCCCTGCGTGATCGTGGCCTGCCTGGCGCTGCTGATCTGGGAGTCGACGCACAAGCTCGATCCCTATCGGCCGCTCGCGTCGCAGGTCAAGCCGATCGAGGTCGACGTGGTCGCGCTGAACTGGAAATGGTTGTTCATCTATCCGGAGTTCGGCGTTGCATCGCTGAACCAGCTCGCGATTCCTGTCGGCACGCCAATCAACTTCAGGCTGACCTCGGAATCGATGATGAACTCGTTCTTCATTCCGCAACTGGGCAGCATGGTCTACACCATGGCCGGGATGCAGACGCGCCTGCACCTGATCGCCGACACGCCGGGCGTCTATCTCGGGCAGTCGGCCGCCTACAGCGGTCCCGGCTTCTCGGACATGCATTTCAAGACGCTGGCCACCTCGCGCGAGGAATTCGATGCCTGGATCCGCACCGCTCGTGCTTCGTCCCAGGCGCTCGACCTGAAAACCTACCGCGCGCTGGAACAGCCCAGCAGCAAGGACCCGGTCACGCTCTACGGCTCGGTCGCGCCGAAGCTGTTCGACCAGATCGCCGACAAATACATGATGGCCAACGACCAGATCTGCCGCGCAGACACCCTCGAATCTCTGCAGGCCTTCCAGCGCGTCCCGTCGGCGCCCCTGGGCCGCATGGAGCAATAACATGCTTGGAAAACTCAACCTGGACGCCATCCCCTTCCATGAGCCGATCATCATGGGGACCCTGGCCGCCGTGATCGTGCTGGGCATGGCGATGCTGGGCGCCATTACCTACTTCGGCAAGTGGAAGCCGCTGTGGAACGACTGGATCTGCTCCGTCGACCACAAGAAGGTCGGCGTGATGTACATCATCCTGGCGCTGGTGATGCTGCTGCGCGGCTTTGCCGACGCCATCATGATGCGCGCCCAGCAGGCGCTCGCCTACGGCGATGCCGCGGGCTACCTGCCGCCGCATCACTACGACCAGATCTTCACGGCGCACGGCGTGATCATGATCTTCTTCGTGGCGACCCCGCTGGTGCTCGGGCTGATGAACGTGATCGTGCCGCTGCAGATCGGCGCGCGCGACGTCGCCTTTCCGTTCGTCAATTCGCTGAGCTTCTGGATGTCGGCGATGGGCGCGGTGCTGCTCATGATGTCGATGTTCGTCGGCGACTTCGCGGCCACCGGCTGGGTCGCGTACCCGCCGCTGTCCGAGCTGGGTTACAGCCCGACACCGGGCGTCGACTACTACATCTGGTCACTGCAGATATCCGGGCTCGGCACCACGCTGACGGGCATCAACTTCATCGTGACGATCCTGCGCATGCGCGCGCCGGGCCTGAACCTGATGAAGATGCCGGTCTTCACCTGGACCGCGCTGATCACCAACATCCTGATCGTCGCGATCTTCCCGGTCTTGACCGCCACGCTCGCCCTGCTCACCGCCGACCGCTACCTCGGCATGCACTTCTTCACCAATGAGCTTGGCGGCAACGCGATGATGTACGTGAACCTGATCTGGATCTGGGGGCATCCGGAGGTCTACGTGCTGATCCTGCCGGCGTTCGGCGCCTTCTCCGAGATCATCGCCACGTTCTCGCGCAAGCCGCTGTTCGGCTACAAGTCGATGGTGTACGCCACCTCCTCGATTGGCGTGTTGTCGTTCTTCGTCTGGCTGCACCACTTCTTCACCATGGGCTCGGGGGCGAACGTCAATGCCTTCTTCGGCATCATGACCTCGATCATCTCGGTTCCCACCGGCGTGAAGCTGTTCAACTGGCTGTTCACGATGTACCGGGGCCGGATCCGCTTCCATACCTCGACCATGTGGACCATCGGCTTCATGGTGACGTTCGCGGTGGGTGGCATGACCGGCGTGCTACTGGCGATTCCGGGGGCCGACTTCGTCCTGCACAACAGCCTGTTCCTGGTCGCGCATTTCCATAACGTGATCATCGGCGGCGTGCTCTTCGGCTGCCTGGCCGGCATCAGCTTCTGGTTCCCCAAGGTGTTCGGCTTCAAGCTCAACGAGTTCTGGGGCAAGGTGTCGTTCTGGTGCTGGCTGGTTGGCTTCTTCCTCGCCTTCATGCCGCTCTACGTGCTCGGCTTCAAGGGCATGACGCGCCGGATGAATCATTACGCCAATGTCGACTGGCACCCGTACCTGGTGGTGGCGCTGGTCGGTGCCTTCGTCATCGGGGCCGGCATCCTGGCCATGGTGGTGCAGTTTGCGGTCAGCATCCGCGACCGCAAGACGAACCAGGATCTGACTGGCGATCCGTGGGACGCCCGCAGCCTGGAGTGGTCGACGGCCTCGCCCGCACCGTTCTACAACTTTGCCCATGTGCCGCACATCACGTCGCTCGAGCAGCACTGGGACGACAAGGAAACCGGACGAGCATGGCGACAGCCGGCTCACTACGAGGACATCCACATGCCGCGCAATACCTCGGCAGGCTTCCTCATTTCCGTGTTCGGGCTGGTGCTGTGCTTCGCGCTGGTCTGGCACATGTGGCTGGTCGCCATTGCCGGGCTGATCGGCGCCATCGCGACCTTCGTCGTGCGCAGCTATGACCGCGACGTGGATTACTACGTGCCCGCCGCCGAAGTCGAACGCATCGAACGCGCGCGCTACGCGCAACTGCAGGAAGCTGCCTGAAACCATGAATCCGACGCTTTCCCCTGCCCTGCATCATGCCGGGGCCGACTCCACGCACGACACGACCCACGACGCCGCGCACCACCATCACGACGCCGGATCCCACACCCCGCTGGGATTCTGGCTCTACCTGATGAGCGACTGCCTGATCTTCGCGGTGCTGTTCGCCACCTTCGGCGTACTGTCCGGCAACACGGCGGGCGGCCCCGGCGGGCGACAATTATTCGAGCTGCGGTTCGTGTTCGCCGAGACCATGGTGCTGCTGCTCAGCAGCTACACCTTCGGCCTGGCCATGCTCCGGCAGGACGCCGATGCCGCGCCGCGGATGATCCGCTGGCTGCTGGTCACGTTCGGGCTTGGCGCGCTGTTCATCGGCATGGAAGTCTACGAGTTCGCCCACCTGCTGCATGAAGGAGCGGGCCCTGGCGTCAGTGCCTACCTGTCGGCCTTCTTCACACTGGTCGGCACGCACGGGCTCCACGTCACGTCGGGCCTGCTGTGGCTCGCCGTGATGATCCACCAGATCCGGCATTTCGGGCTGGACGACATCGTGCGCCGACGCCTCGCCTGCCTGAGCCTGTTCTGGCATTTCCTGGACCTGGTCTGGATCTGCGTCTTCACCTTTGTCTACCTGCGGGAGTTCGCATGAAGCCATCCCATCTTCACGCCGTGCACGCCAACGAGTCGGCCGCGCATGGCAGCGTACGCAGCTACACCATCGGCCTGCTGCTGTCGGTGGCGCTCACCGTCGCGTCCTTCGCGACCGTGATGGCGGGAACGCTGTCGGCACACGTCGCGATCGCGCTGGTCGTCGGCCTCTGCGTCGCGCAACTGCTGGTGCAGCTGGTGTACTTCCTGCATCTTGGCACCGGCCCCGGCCAGCGTGGCAACACCGCCATCTTTGCCTGCACCGGCCTGCTGATCGTCATCGTCGTGGCCGGATCCCTGTGGGTGATGCACAACGCCGACCTCAACATGATGCCGACCGACATGTCCATCGAACGGGCACGGGCAAAAGACTAGCGCCGCGTGCGCAAGGAGTGCTACCACCATGTACGTCTATGACGCCATCGACCAGGTCCTCATCGACGAACGCGTCGTGCAGTTCGCGGACCAGACGCGCCGCTTTCTGGACGGCGCGCTCTCTGAAGATGAGTTTCGCGTACTGCGCCTGCAGAACGGCCTGTATATCCAGCGCCATGCGCCCATGCTGCGGGTGGCGATTCCTTACGGTATGCTGGCGTCCCGGCAGTTGCGCAAGCTCGCGCAGATCGCGCGCCGCTGGGATCGTGGTTACGGGCATTTCAGCACGCGCCAGAACCTGCAGTTCAACTGGCCAAGGCTGGAGGATGCTCCCGCCATCCTCGCGGAGCTGGCCACGGTGCAGATGCACGCCATCCAGACCAGCGGCAACTGCATCCGCAATACCACCACGGACCACTTTGCCGGCATCGCGCCCGATGAACTGGTGAACCCGCTGGTGTGGTGCGAGATCGTCAGGCAATGGTCGATGCTGCATCCCGAGTTCGCGTTCCTGCCGCGCAAGTTCAAGATCGCCATCAGCGGCGCGGTGACGGACCGGGCCGCGGTCGGCGTCCATGACATCGGGCTGCAAGCCGTGGAACAGGACGGGCAAACCGGCTTCAAGGTCTGGGTCGGTGGCGGCATGGGCCGCACGCCGATGGTGGGCAAGCTGATCCATCCCTTCGTGCCGTGGCAAGACCTGCTGACGTACCTGCAGGCGACGCTGCGCGTCTACAACCTGCACGGCCGTCGCGACAACAAGTACAAGGCGCGCATCAAGATCCTGGTGAAAGACCTGACCCCGGAGGTATTTCGCGCTCAGGTGGACGAGCAGTGGCAACGGATCCGTGGCGGCCCGGACACCGTCAGCGAAGCCTTCGTCGCCTCCATCGCGGCGCGCTTCACGATCCCGCCCTATGACCCCGCTGCCGCGGAAGCGCCGGATGACTCCGCCGAACTGGCCAGGACCGACCCCGCCTTCCGTCGCTGGCTGAAGAGCAACGTGCATCCACACCGGATGCCCGGCTACGCCGCCGTCACGGCATCGCTCAAGGCCACCGGCCAGGCGCCGGGCGACATGACGGCCGAACAGATGGAGACGATGGCCGACCTCGCCGAGCGTCACGGCTTTGGCGAACTGCGCGTATCGCACGAGCAGAACCTGATCCTTGCTGATGTCCGCCGCAGCGGCCTGCACGCCTTGTGGCGGGAACTGGACGCCGCCGGGCTGGCCACGCCTAACGTGGGCATGATCACCAACATCATCGCCTGCCCCGGCGGCGACTTCTGCTCGCTGGCCAATGCCGTCTCGATTCCCCTCGCACAGGCCATCCAGGAGCGCTTCGACGACCTCGACCATGTGCACGACATCGGTGAACTGGACCTGAACATCTCGGGCTGCATCAACTCGTGCGGGCATCACCATGTCGGCCACATCGGCATCCTCGGCGTCGACAAGGCCGGGCAGGCCTGGTACCAGATCACCATCGGCGGCCGGCAGAACGGCGCCGACGGCCAGGGCCGCCCGGATGGCGGAGCGGCAGGCGGAGCGGCCATCGGTCGGATCATCGGGCCCTCCTTCGCCCAGGAACAGGTGCCGGATGTGGTCGAGCGCCTGATCGAAACCTATCTCTCGCATCGCGACAGCGAAGCCGAGCGCTTCGTCGACGTGGTCGGCCGCATCGGCATCGAGCCATTCCAACGCGCCGTGTACCCGGACGCCAATACCGGCGCGCGGCGGTCGCGCCAGGAGACGGAAAATGCCTGAGCACGACCATCCCGCGGGCCAAGTCCGGCCCAATGTGATCCGTGACGGGTGCCTGATCGCGGATAGCTGGCTTTGGCCAACCGGGGATGCACGCGACGCGGACGCTGCGTGCCCGCCCGATGCGCCCGGCTACGTGGTAACGCCGGAGAACTGGGTGGCCTGCCGCGACCAGTACCGGGTTCGGCGGCATCCGATTGCAATCTGCCTGTCGCCGGATGCCGAGCCGCAGTGCTTGCTCGCGCCCGGTGCCACGGTCATCGATCCGACTGGCATCGCGATGATTGCCATCGACTTCCCGGTGTACACCGATGGCCGCGGCTATTCCATCGCGCAGCTTCTGCGGCACCAGTTAGGCTGGACCGGTGAACTGCGCGCCGTGGGCGATGTGATGATCGACACCGTGCACTACCTGGCGCGTTGCGGCTTCAACAGCTTTGCGATCAAGCCTGGGCACGACCCGGAAGCGGCACTGCTTGCCCTGGCGACGTTCTCGTCGTCATACCAGCGTAGCTATGGCCCCGCGAGCCGATAGCGCCGTCCGGCGGCGTTGTCACCATGACCACCCGTGAAGACAGCCAGCCTTCAGGCTGCTTATGAGCGATGTACTGCCAAGCCATCCCGTCCCACTCCCCGCCTGACGATCTGTGGTCTGCCATTGCAGACCTATCCAGCGCGCAACTGCATACGATTGTCGATATCGCGCTCGCCTCACCGAACGCGCCGACAGATCTTGCTTCATTCAGCGAGCGAATTCTGCGCGTCTTTGGAAACGTCGCGGGCATCGATTCCACGCCGCCATCGAAATCCCTCCTGCAAGCCCTCTGGGACAAGTATCGGCTTGGCCGTCCGCTATAACTCCGAGCAGGTCGCAGCGTCCGCGATCTGCCCCGGGGAGCGTTGCGCCACGATCGAGCGAGGCAAGTGCAAGCGAAGCGAAGCGTTCGGTCGACCACCATGAGCACGGGTCATGTGCCCGCGGCTTACTTGCGCGATTGCATTTGCGCGCCAATGCTTGTTCCTATGTCACCTTGCCGGAGGAACAATCATGGACACAGGAAGCGAACTGCAAGCCACCGTGGACGCCCTGGTACAAGCGGGCAAGGGCCTGCTGGCCGCGGATGAGAGCGGGCCGACGATCGCCAAGCGGTTCGAGCGCATCGGGGTGGAATCGAGTGAGGAAAACCGCCGGGTGTGGCGCAACCTGCTCCTGTCCACACCGGGTCTTGGTGAATTCATCAGCGGCGTGATTCTCTACGAGGAAACGCTGGGCCAGCGCGCCGACGATGGCACACCGTTGCCAGAACTGGCTGCACGCCTTGGCATCGTGCCCGGCATCAAGGTGGACAAAGGCAAGCTCGCGCTCGCCCACGCGCCGGGAGATGAGGTCACGGAGGGTCTTGATGGGCTGGCCAGGCGGCTTGCCGGCTATCGCCAGCAGGGCGCGCGCTTTGCCAAGTGGCGCGCGGTGTACAACGTGTCGGACACGCTGCCTGGACGGCTTGCGATCCAGGCCAATGCCGAGGCGCTGGCTCGCTATGCCGCCATCTGCCAGGAGACGGGCGTAGTACCCATTGTCGAGCCCGAGGTGCTGATGGATGGCGCGCACTCCATGGCACGTTGCGCCGAGGTCACCGAGGCCGTGCTGCACGAAGTCTTTCACGCTTTGCATCGGCACGCAGTGGTGCTCGAACACATGCTGCTGAAACCCAGCATGGTGCTTCCCGGCAAGGAAGCCGGGCACGCCGCACCAGCCGAGGTCGCCATGCAGACCGTGCAGATACTCAAGCGCACCGTGCCGGCGGCTGTGCCGGGCATATTCTTCCTGTCCGGCGGCCAATCCCCGACCGAGGCCACCGCCAACCTCGATGCCATGAACCGGCTCGCCCCTCTGCCCTGGCGGCTGTCCTTCTCCTACGGCCGCGCCTTGCAGGAACCTCCCCTGCACGCCTGGCACGGCGAGGCCGCCAACACGGCGCAAGCGCAACGGGCGCTGCTGCAGCGCTCCCGGCTGAATGGCATGGCCTGCCTGGGGCAATATGAAGCGGCGATGGAGAAGGCGGGAGGCTAAATTGAGCCCTGACGGATGCCAATGACATCGGACGAGGGTTGTATCAAGCAGCGTGGGAGGTCTGCATTTGACGCGAATGTGAGAATCGGCTATTGGCGCCCGTTGGCCGGGCAAGTAGCAACGCTGATCAGAGGCCGGGGCCGAACCTCGGCCCAAATACGTCTGAGCGCGATTGGGAATACAGCGCTATCCAGCGAACTGGAGATCCAATTTAGTTGACAGAGTGACTGAGGCTCCGAGACAGCGACAGACACTCGTAAAGTGCTGATAGGGACTGTCGACCGCCGGTATGGTAGATTGCAGCCCGCACGCATTCAAGGGGCTCCGTTTGCCACCTGATATGCAGCCACGCCATCTCGATAAATGGCAGCCAGACAGCCGAAAACGGCACCCGCGCCACCAAAAAACATAGAATGCTTTTCAATTCCGCGATATTCATTTTCGCCTTTCTTCCGATTACCCTGGCTGGATATTACGCACTGTTATATTTTTCACACAGGGAACTCACGCTCGCCTGGCTGACCTTGTGTTCGCTGGCGTTCTACGGGTGGTGGAACCCCGCACACCTCTGGCTAATCACAATATCCATTGCGTTTAATTACGCAACCGGACGACTAATCAGTCGCCCGGGAAGATTCAGGCGAGCGGGATTGATGGTTGGAATTATTACCAACCTGGCGGCGCTCGGGTATTACAAATACTATGATTTCTTCATCGGCACGCTGAATTCCGCCCTTGCCACGGATTTCAATCTTCAGCACATTGTCCTCCCGCTTGCCATCTCATTTTTCACGTTTACGCAAATCGCCTTCCTGGTCGATTCGTATCGTGGCGAGGCAAACGAGTACAATTTCCTGCACTACTGCCTGTTTGTCACCTTCTTTACACACCTGATTGCTGGGCCAATCGTTCACCATAAAGAGCTTTTGCCGCAATTCCTACGGGATGAAAAACTGCGCTTCAACACTGAGCAGTTCGCGATCGGAATAACCATCTTCATCTTTGGGCTCTTCAAGAAAATTATTCTTTCCGACAGCCTTAGCTCGAGCGTTTCTCACGTTTATGGCTCGACCGGGGTGGAGGGAGCAGCAAATCCAGACTTCATCCATGCATGGATAAGCACCCTATCCTATACATTGCAATTATATTTCGATTTTTCCGGATATTCGGACATGGCAATTGGCCTGTCACTGCTGTTTGGCGTGAAGCTCCCTATCAACTTCAATTCGCCATATAAATCACGCAGCATTATTGAATTCTGGCATCGCTGGCATATTACCCTGTCCAACTTTCTGCGAGACTACCTGTACATAGCACTTGGGGGCAATCGGAAAGGCCCCGTTCGCCGTTACCTGAACCTCTGGGTGACCATGCTGCTGGGAGGCGCATGGCACGGAGCAAGCGTTAATTTCATAGTCTGGGGTGGGCTTCACGGGGCTTATCTCGTCTGCAACCATGCATGGCGCGCCCTATGTCGTGGCGTAATCGACCTCGAACCACCAAAGCTTATCCGGCCGCTAATTACCGCGTCGGCCGTTGGGCTCACCTTCCTAGCAACCGTGTTTGCCTGGGTTTTTTTTAGAGCAGACACATTGCACTCCGCAACAACCATCGCGTCCGCGATGCTTGGGAAAAACGGCTTCTCTATCGCACCAGTTTCCGCTGATTTTGCGGTAATCAGTGGCGCACTCAAACAAGCCGCCCTTGAAATAGAAAAAATCCAGAATCTAAATTGGCTCCAGAAGGCCATTAGCTTTACTCTGTCCGCCCAAAAGATCGACTTCGGCACCGTCGGGACACTTGCGACTCTTGCCGCGCTCTTGCTCGTGGTCTGGTTTCTCCCAAACACCTCCGAGGTCTTCAGGGAACACGAGCCTGCTCTTGGACTAGATAGAAGCAATGTCAAGATGCGATGGGGATTCGCTCTGACACCACAAGCAGGTCTTGCCATCGGCATCGTCGCCATGTTCACGCTATCGCGCCTGTTCTCGGGCACTCCCTCCGAGTTCATGTACTTCAACTTCTGATTGATTGATGCGCAAAGCCAGTTCTTATCTGACAGCCATGCTATGCGGGTGCCTCATAGCGTTGGCCGCATGGTGTGCTCTGTTCTATAGCCAATTGGGGCTGCCCACGACTCACAGCTATTGGACCAGCGCACTTGTTACTCAAAAGCTCGCTGCCGCCCGGAATGCGAGCGGCAACAAGATTGTAGTCATTGCCGGATCCAGCGGGAATTTCAACGTCGATGCCGAACTCATTTCCAGGAAACTGGGAATATCAACAGTCAATCTTGGTACACACGCAATTCTGCCGTTGGGGTACATGCTCGATCATGCAAGGCCAATACTGCATCGCGGAGATACAGTAATACTTGCACTCGAGTATCTTTACTTCGCGAGTGATGAACGCCTCAGTGAGGCGTATCTCGATTACCTCATCTCCCGGGACCCCGAATATTTTCGCAGCCGAGGCCTCCGGGAAAAGGTTGAAATAATTGGTCACGTCTCGCTGAAACGCCTGCTGACTGCCAAGAAGGAATCCTGGCAACCTCGCGGGAGCCCGTATCCCTTCAACGTTTATACCGATTTCTTTTACTCGCCGTTCGGTGACACGCACGCGAACAACCTGGTTTTCCTCAATGAAACCATGAGGAACGGCCGCGCAGGCGCACTAGTCGAACATCGAATCCCAACCATTTCCGATAAACAAATTAATTGGTCCTTATTAGCCGATTTCGTGGCGTGGTGCAAAACTCAAGGCGTCAAAATCATAGCTGTTCCGCCAGCCACAATGAAATTTGATGTTTACCAAGACCCAAAATTTCGCAGGGGAATTGAAGCCGTTCGGAGACTGTACAGCGACAGGGGTGTTCCTTTTATTGGCGACCCATACGACGCGATGTTGGAACGCGATCTGTTCTTCGATACCAACTATCACGCCAATCAACTGGGCAAGCGTAAGTACACGGAACTACTTCTTCACTGGCTTGATGGCGAATTGCCACCTATGCGGACGGATGGCAAGTTTCAAGAAACATCGGTTGATAGCCCCGTCGACGAAGTGCTACGCCACTTTAATGGTTGGATGCCAATTGCTGGCTTGAGAACATTCGAGGGCCCATACCCTGAACGCCAATTGAATGCGGTGGCATGGGGATCTCCACAACTGCGCTTGCAGGTGGACATGGATCGGGACGACCAGAGACTTTTGACACTGGATGCCGCGCCCATTTCAAATGGACAACCGTTGCACATACTCGTAAATGATCGAGAAATCTATGCTGGTCATCTGGCAAATGCTGATGAGTTCAGCAGAATTGCGGTAGTGCTACCGCTCAAGAGCGGACAAAACACGATTACGATTCGAACCAGTTCCGCGTCAACGAGTGAGACAGGTATAAGCGCCTTGTTCAGAGAACTATTGCTATCGCCAAGCCCCGCGAAGGAAAACCACCGTCGAGCCGAACTGCCCCAGAACCGAGCCTCGTGAGCTGCCGGACATCCAGCTACCTGTTGCAAAGAGCACATCTGTCACTAAATGTCCGTCAAAGGTACGGTGCAGCCATCCATGCGCCCTCGAATCGAGCACAACAAGTTTGTAGCCGCCGAACCCGACACCGCGCTCCAAGAGCGTCACGATGGTCTGGTGAGATCGCTTGATGGCCGAGTCATGGTGAAGGAGTTACATTTCGTCTGCGGTATCGTGAAGGAATTGGCCTGGCGGCCAGCTTAGTTCACAGGAGACGCACTCATGTTTCTCACGCGACTCGTTGCTTACGGCATCGCTGCGTCTGTGCTGACTGGATGTGCGGTTGGACGCGGAACAGTCGATCTAACGGCGCCGCACGCTGCAAACCCTTCAACCGGCAAATACGTACGCATCGAACCGGTCCTGGACAAACGCACCTTTACTGTCGCGCCACCCAGTGCGGACATGGCGTCGTTGGATCCTGATGAAGATACGAGCGATGCGTCCAAGGCACGCGCGATCGGACGCAAGCGGAACACGTTTGGAAAAGCGCTTGGAGACGTGGTCCTCCCCGAAGGAAAGACGGTGTCTGGATTGGTCGAGAGTGCCTTGGCTACGGGCTTCCAGCAAGCTGGCTACATCGTGGTAATGAAGGGAGATCCGAATTTCGACGGCGCCGCTTCGGTGAATGCGGAGATCATTGATTTCTGGGCGTGGATTCAACCTGGCTTCTGGTCCGTCACCACCAACCAAAAGTCCGAGGTCCAGCTAGCTGGCGATGTCGGCGGACTTCATGGCTCCCGGACTATCAAGACACGCGTCAGCGAATCCAAGCAAGTCGTAACGTCCGGAGACTGGCGGGAGATCGTGGAGAAGGGACTAGCGGCAATATCGGAGCAGACCAAACAGATTCTCGGCAACTGACCACCCCAACAAGTCCGGCGTGAACTGAGGATTCCAGTGGGACCGAAAACGACAAAGCCCGCGTAACCAATTGATTACGCGGGCTTTTATTTGGTCGGGGCGAGAGGATTTGAACCTCCGACCACCTGCACCCCATGCAGGTACGCTACCAGGCTGCGCTACGCCCCGAAGCAAAAGATTATAACAGAGACATTTCGTCGATGGCTAGTGATTCACCGGCAATTTATCCGTGCCGGGCGATCTCCTTCAACTGCGCCAACAGATGTTGAACTTCCACAATTTCATTGCGCAGCGCGTTCAGATCCACCGAGAGAACCGGCGCCTGTGTCATCGCTTCGACCGGTTCGTCCGCCACATCCTGGGGCAGTGCACCCATGGCGTGGTGGCGTCCTTCGTCGAGTCGATTGCGCGCGCCGTTGATCGTGAAGCCCTGCTCGTACAGCAGTTCGCGAATGCGTCGGATCAGCAGGACTTCGTGGTGCTGGTAGTACCGACGATTGCCGCGACGCTTGACCGGCTTCAGTTGCGTGAACTCTTGTTCCCAGTAGCGCAGCACGTGCGGCTTGACGGCGCAAAGCTCGCTGACCTCACCAATGGTGAAGTAGCGTTTTGCGGGAATCGGCGGCAGCGCTACGCGCTCGCTGGATTTTTCCGTCATGCGATGGGAAGGCAGGTGTCAGGCCGTACGGCATGACTCGGTTGGCGTGGCGTGCACGCGGCATTGCAGGATACAGACTGCAAGGGCCGCGGGCAATCCGCCAAACGGGTCAGCTGGAACAGGTGTGTGGGCGCAGCGACGGCGCGAATTTCTCGCGCCGGATCGCATCGGCAATCAGCCAGGTACGGCCAGGCCTGCGCGCTCTTCGACCAGGCCCTTGAGTTTCTGGCTGGCGTGGAACGTCACCACGCGGCGCGCGGTAATGGGGATGATTTCACCGGTCTTGGGGTTGCGCCCGGGCCGTTGCGGCTTGTCACGCAACTGGAAATTGCCAAAGCCGGACAGCTTCACGCTGTCGCCCTGCTCCAGGGCTTCGCGAATCACGTCGAAAAATGCTTCGACCATGTCCTTCGATTCGCGCTTGTTCAGGCCAACCTGGTCGAACAGCATTTCTGCGAGTTCGGCCTTGGTCAGCGTCGGCACCTCGGTCGCGCGGGCTTCCGGCGATGCATCGTCGAGGGAGGCAGCGTGCCGGTCGCTCACCTCGCCCAGGTCTGCAGCATTCATGGAATTCGCGTCTCGATCATTCATTCTTGATCGCTCTTGGGAGTCTGTCTGGCGATCCGCCCGGGAGCTGTGCCCGGGCGCTCCAGATGTCAGCGATCTGCTCAACCGCGCAGGCGGGCATCAAATCCCGCCACCAGCGCATCGATCATGCAGCGTACCGCACCGTCGACTGTCTCGTCCTGGAGGGTCGCCCCAGTATCTTGCAAGGTCAGACGGAACGCAAGGCTTTTCTCATCCGCCCCGATCGCAGCCGAAGCTGCCTTGGGACGGAACTCGTCGAACAACACCAGGCTTTGCACGAAGTGGCCAAGCCCTGCCTTGTCCAGCGCGGCACGCATGGCGTCGATCAAGTCCTGCACGCGCACGGACTGCTTGACCACCACCGCCAGATCGCGCACGGCAGCCGGGAATTTGGAGATCTCCGCGTAGGTTGGCAAGCCGACCTCGCGCAGCGGATCCAGTTCGAGTTCAAATACGACTGGCGCATGGGTCAGCTCGTATTCCTGCAGCCAGCGCGGATGCAGCTCGCCCACCACGCCTACCGGCTTGCCGTCGACGATCACGCGGGCAGCACGGCCCGGGTGCAGCGCGGGGTGCCCCACCGGCTCGAAGCGGGCGGTACGCGGATGAAACAGCGTTTCCACGTCTCCCTTGACGTCGAAGAAGTCCACCGGGCGCGTATCGATACCCCATTGCTCTTCGAACGCCGGGCCGTTGGCGATACCGGCGGCCATCATCGGCTGATGGTAGCCCGCCACGGTCAGGCCGCCGTCGGTCACGTTGGCATCACGGTGGAATACGCGGCCCACTTCAAACAGGCGCACGCGGGCAGCCTTGCGGTTGAGGTTGTAGCGGACCTTTTCCACCAGGCCGCCGATCAGCGTGGAACGCATGACGGCCAGCTGGCTGGCGATCGGGTTCAGCAGGCGGATCGGGTTGTCGTTCGCAGCGAAGTCACGCTCCCACTGCTCTTCCACGAAGGCGAAGTTGATCACCTCCTGGTAGTCGCGGGCAGCCAGCGCGTGGCGTACCGCGTGGGTCGAGCGGCGCGCCTCGTTGGTCGGGCGCATTTCGTTTTCGGCGATCGGGGGCCGCGCGGGAATCCGCTCGAAGCCGTAGATCCGGGCAACTTCTTCGATCAGGTCTTCCTCGATCTCGATGTCGAAACGGTAGCTCGGCGGCGTGACGTCAAACACCTCGCCCTCCGCGCCCTCCGAACGGGTAAACGGCAGGTTCAGGCGCTGGAACACGTCGGCGATCTCGACCGATGACAGCTCGATGCCCAGCACGCGCTCGGCGCGCGCCACGCGCAGGCTCACCGGCGCCCGTTGCGGCAGGTTGACGATCTGATCATCCACGGGACCAGCCTGGCCACCGCAGATCTGGAGGATCAGCGCCGTAATGCGCTCGATATGCTCGACGGTCGTGGCGTAGTCCACGCCGCGCTCGAAGCGGTGCGCGGCATCGGTCGAGAAGTTATAGCGGCGGGCGCGGCCCTGGATGGCATTGGGCCACCAGAACGCGGCTTCCAGGTAGATGTTGGTCGTGTCCAGCGACACGGCGGTGCTGTCACCGCCCATGATGCCGGCCAGGCTCTCGATTTCCTTGTCGTCGGCGATCACGCCAACCTGCTCGTCCACCTCTACTGTATTGCCATTGAGCAGCTTGAGCTGTTCGCCCTTGCGGCCCCAGCGCACATCCAGCCCGCCGTGGATCTTGTCCAGATCGAACACGTGGGACGGACGGCCCAGCTCCAGCATGACGAAGTTGGAAATGTCCACCAGCGCCGAGATGCTGCGCTGGCCCGAGCGCTCCAGGCGCTGCACCATCCAGGCTGGCGTGGCGGCGCGGGCGTTCACACCGCGGATGACCCGGCCCGAGAAACGGCCGCAGAGGTCCGGTGCCGAAATCTTCACCGGCAGCTTTTCCTGGAGCGTCACGGCCACGGGCGACATATCCGGCAGCGTCAGCGCGGCGCCGGTCAGCGCGGAGACTTCACGCGCGACGCCGTGGATCGACAGACAGTCCGCCTTGTTCGGCGTGAGCTTGATCGTGAAGACCTGGTCGTCAAGGTCCAGGTACTGGCGAATATCCTGCCCTACCGGCGCGTCTTCCGGCAGGATCAGCAGGCCGCCGTGGTCTTCGGACAGCTTGAGCTCGCGAGCCGAGCACAGCATGCCGTAGCTGTCCACGCCGCGCAGCTTGCCCACCTTGATTTCGAACGGCTGGCCGCCGTCTTCGGCGGGCGGCAACACGGCACCCACCAGCGCGCACGGCACCAGGATACCCGGCGCAACGTTCGGCGCGCCACAGACGATCTGCAGCGTCTCGCCCGTGCCCGCGTCCACCTGACATACGTTCAGGCGGTCGGCGTTGGGATGGCGTTCGGTGGCGATGACGCGTGCCACCACGATCTTGTTGAACGGCGGCGCAACCGGGCCGACCTCTTCCACTTCCAGCCCGGCCATGGTCAGGCGGTGCGACAGCACGTCGGTGGAGATCTTGTCAGGATTGGCGAACGTACGAAGCCAGGATTCCGAGAATTGCATGGCGCTTCTGATCCGGTAGGTATTCTGTTGTGTCTTCTGGGAAGATGGGCAGTCTGGTCGCGATCAGGCGAACTGGCGCAGGAAGCGCACGTCGCCTTCGAAGAACAGACGCAGGTCGTTGATGCCGTAGCGCAGCATCGTCAGGCGCTCCAGGCCGGAGCCGAACGCGAAGCCGATGTAGCGCTCGGGATCGAGGCCCATGTTGCGCAGCACGTTGGGGTGCACCTGGCCCGAGCCGGAAATCTCCAGCCACTTGCCGTTGCCGAAGGCCATGTCGATTTCCGCCGACGGCTCGGTGAACGGGAAGTACGACGGACGGAAGCGCACCTGGATGTCGTCACGCTCGAAGAACTTGCGCAGGAAATCGGTGTAGACGCCCTTCAGGTCCGCAAAGCTCACGTTGTCGCCAATCCACAGGCCTTCCACCTGGTTGAACATCGGCGAATGCGTGGCGTCGCTGTCTACGCGATACGTGCGGCCGGGGCAAATCACCTTGATCGGCGGCATCGGTTTGCCGGCGTACTTCTGCACATGCATGCGCGCGTAGCGGACCTGCATCGGGCTGGTGTGCGTACGCAGCAGCAAGAGCTTGTCGTCGGTATCACGGCCATCCACGTAGAACGTGTCCTGCATCGAACGCGCCGGGTGGTTGTCCGGATTATTCAGCGCGGTGAAGTTCATCCAGTCGGTCTCGATCTCGGGGCCGTCGGCCACATCGAAACCGATCGAACCGAAGATCTGTTCCACGCGCTCCCAGGTCCGCATCACTGGATGCAGGCTGCCGCGCGCAACGGTACGGCCGGGCAGCGTCACGTCGATGGCCTCGGCGGCCAGTCGTGCGTTCATCAGCGCATCGGCAAGCGCCTGTCGGCGGGCCTGCAGTGCGGCTTCCACCTGCTGCTTGACCTGGTTGATCCGGGCGCCTTCGCTCTTGCGCGCCTCCGGGTCCAGCTTGCCGAGGCCCTTGAGCAGCTCGGTCAGCGCGCCGGTCTTGCCCAGGAAGCGGGCTTTCTCGTTTTCCAGCGTGGCGTTGTCGTTGGCAGCGGCGAAGGCGGCCTGTGCGTCGGCGACGATTTGATCCAAATCCAGGGACATGACGGCGATCGTGGAATGGTTGGCACGTGCGTGCGGTATTGCATCTCGGATGCCGTTTCGCATCGACAGCGATCGACACGGCATTCGAAATGAAAACGGGGCTCGGTGAGGAGCCCCGTTTCAGCAGACCTTGCGGTCGGTGCTTGCCCGGAAGCGCTATACGGCGCTTCCGCAGCCGGCATCAGGCAACGGTGGCTTTCACCTGGTTGACGATGGCGGCAAAGGCAGGCTTGTCATGGATGGCCATGTCCGACAGCACCTTGCGGTCGAGTTCGATCGAGGCCTTCTTCAGACCGTTCATGAACACGCTGTAGGTCATGCCATGCTCACGCGTAGCAGCGTTGATACGTGCAATCCAGAGAGCGCGGAACACGCGCTTCTTGTTGCGACGATCGCGGTACGCGTACTGACCAGCACGCATGACCGCCTGCTTGGCGATGCGATAGACATTATTGCGACGGCCGCGGTAACCCTTGGCAGCGTCGATAACCTTCTTGTGACGGGCCCGTGCAGTGACCCCACGTTTTACTCGAGGCATGTAATACTCCTTTCGTTATCGTTTGGGGTTATGCGTAGGGCATCATTGCGCGAACGGACTTCAGGTTCGTCTCATGGACGTCCTGGGTGCCGCGCAGGTGACGCTTGTTCTTGGTGGTCTTCTTGGTCAGGATGTGACGCTTGAAGGCCTGGCCGCGCTTGAACGAACCGTTCGGGCGCGCCGTAAAGCGCTTGGAAGCGCTTTTCTTGGTCTTCATCTTAGGCATGAAAAACTCCAGCTCTATGACATGCATGCAGGTGGACGGCTGACGCCGACGCTTGCAAGACCCGCATCCACTTGTTGTTGTACGCAGCCCGCAGGAGACCACGTACGGTTTCCGCACGAGACAACGCCGGGATGCAACTGGCACCCCGGCCGTCGCCCCGCGCAAGAATTACTTCTTCTTCTTGGGGGCCAGAACCATCACCATCTGGCGGCCTTCCATCTTCGGCATCTGCTCGACCTGACCCAGTTCTTCCAGATCTGCCTTCAGACGCTCCAGCATGCGCGCGCCGATTTCCTGGTGAGCCATCTCACGACCGCGAAACCGCAGCGTGATCTTGGTCTTGTCACCTTCTTCCAGGAAGCGTCTCAGGTTGCGCAGCTTGACGTTGTAGTCGCCATCATCCGTGCCAGGGCGGAACTTCACTTCCTTGACCTGGATGATCTTCTGCTTCAGCTTGGCCTCATGGGCGCGCTTGGCTTCCTCGTACTTGAACTTGCCGTAGTCCATGATGCGGGCCACGGGGGGAGTCGCGTTAGGGGCGATCTCCACCAGATCCAAGTCCTTATCCTCAGCCAGGCGAAGCGCGTCCATAAACTTGACGATGCCGAGCTGCTCGTTATCAACCCCTACCAGGCGCAGTTCGGGCGCGCTGATCTCCCGGTTGATACGGTGACCTTTGTCTGTAGCGATGTTCCGTTACCTCAAGAAGACAAAAAAACAAGCCGTGCTCGACACCTCAGGCTTTTTTGGTGACGTCATGTTGCAGACGCTCCATAAACGCGGAGACGGACATTACGCCCAGATCCACGTTGCCACGGGCACGCACGGCCACTTGATTGGCATCCCGTTCCTTGTCGCCCACTACCAGCAGGTAGGGAATCTTCTGAAGGGAATGCTCGCGGATTTTATACGTAATTTTCTCGTTACGCAAATCGGCCTTGGCCCTAAACCCTTGTTTTTGCAAGAGTTGCACGACGCTTTCGGCATATTCCGACTGAGATTCCGCAATATTCATCACGACGACCTGTTCCGGCGCCAGCCAGGCGGGCAGCGCACCCGCGTGGTTCTCCAGCAAGATACCCAGGAATCGCTCGAACGAACCGAGGATTGCGCGGTGGAGCATCACTGGCCGCTTGCGGGCGTTGTCTTCGGAGACGTATTCCGCACCCAGACGCTCCGGCAGCACCAGATCCAGCTGCAGCGTACCGCACTGCCAGGATCGGCCAATCGCGTCCTTGATGTGGTATTCGACCTTCGGACCGTAGAACGCGCCCTCGCCCGGCAACTCCTCCCATTCCACGCCGCAGGCGCGCAGGGCCAGACGCAGGCCATCTTCAGCATGATCCCAGACCTCGTTCGACCCGGCACGCTTCTCGGGGCGCAGCGACAACTTCACCGCCACATCCTTGAAGCCGAAGTCGTCGTAGATGGAGAAAGCCAGTTCATTAAACGCCTTGGCCTCCTCCACGATCTGCTCTTCCGTGCAGAAAATGTGCGCATCGTCCTGCACGAAGCCGCGTACACGCATCAGACCATGCAACGCGCCGGACGGCTCATTGCGATGGCATGCGCCGAACTCCGCAAACCGCAGCGGCAGGTCGCGGTAAGAACGCAGCCCGTGATTGAAGATCTGGACATGCCCCGGGCAGTTCATCGGCTTGATCGCATAGTCGCGCTTCTCCGACTCCGTGACGAACATGTTCTCCTTGTAGTTCTGCCAGTGGCCAGATTTTTCCCAGAGCGAACGGTCCATCACCTGCGGCGTGCGCACTTCGTCGTAACCGGCCTTGCCCAGCCGCTCGCGCATGTATTGCTCCACGGCCTGCCACACCTGCCAGCCCTTCGGGTGCCAGAACACCATGCCCGGCGCTTCCTCTTGCAGATGGAACAGATCAAGCGTCTTGCCGAGCTTGCGGTGGTCGCGTTTCTCGGCCTCCTCCAGCATGTGCAGGTACGCCTCCTGGTCTTCCTTCTTCGCCCAGGCCGTGCCGTAGATGCGCTGGAGCATCTCGTTGTTGGCATCGCCGCGCCAGTAGGCGCCAGCCACCTTCATCAGCTTGAATACCTTCAGCTTGCCCGTGGATGGCACGTGCGGCCCGCGGCACAGATCGACAAACTGACCTTCGCGATAGAGGCCGATTTCCTGGTCGGCCGGGATCGAGGCGATGATTTCCGCCTTGTATTTCTCCCCCATCGACTCGAACAGCGCCACGGCTTCGTCACGATTCCAGACTTCGCGCGTGACTTTTTCGTCCTTGCGCGCCAGCTCCGTCATTTTCTTTTCGATGGCCGCAAGGTCTTCGGGCGTGAAGGGACGCTTATAGGCGAAGTCGTAATAGAAGCCGTTTTCGATGACCGGACCGATCGTGACCTGCGCATCCGGATAGAGCTCCTTCACGGCATAGGCCAGCAAGTGCGCCGTCGAGTGGCGAATCACGTCGACGCCATCGGCGTCCTTGTCCGTGACGATAGCCAGCGACGCATCGCGGTCGATCGAGTAGCTCGTATCGACCATGCGGCCATCGACCTTGCCGGCAAGCGCCGCCTTGGCCAGGCCGGAGCCGATGCTCTGAGCCACTTCAGCCACCGTGACGGGGCCGGGGAATTCGCGACGGGAACCGTCCGGCAGCGTGATTACGATCATCTTGCACCTCTCGAGGAGTCCAACCGCCGGCATGGCGCCGCGACGATCGGATCAAACAACTTTTTGTGGCGCCGGTGTCGCCCGATGCAGCGAGACGCGCATCGGACGGCACCGGCAACGGACTTTTCTTGCCCACATCGCGGGCGATGCGGCAGCTTATCAGCCAGCTGGCAAACGACAGACGAAAAAAAACGCGGCCAAGGCCGCGTTTTTCTGTCTTTTCCCGGATCGCTCCGGTTCGAAGGCGCACCTCGACTACTGTCGCTAACCAGCGGTAGTAGTTCGAGTTGTCATGTTCATGATGCGTTTCCGTGCCTTGTCAGGTTGATCGGATCTGCCGTCACGCCAGCCTTCGATTGCTGACGGGTAGTACGTTTTTACTGCAATTCGTTGGTAGGCTCGATTGGACTCGAACCAACGACCCCCACCATGTCAAGGTGGTGCTCTAACCAGCTGAGCTACGAGCCTAGCGAAGACGCAAGTATAGCATCACTTTCTTTTTGCTTGCAACACCCCTTGCACATCTTCTATCAATGACAGCGCGCGCTGCAGTTGCGTGGCCTCGGAAACCTCCGCCGTAAACTGCATGCGCGCGACGCCCTTGCTCGACAGCGTCTTCACACCCGTCACGTTGATCTTCTCCCGCGACAGCACTTCGGAGATATCGCGCAGCAAGCCCTGACGGTCAATCGCCTCCACGTGGATGTCCACCGGATACACCGCGTCGCTACGCTTGCCCCATTCGGTCTGGATCACCCGCTCGGGCGCACGCGACGACAGTTGCAGGAAGGTACTGCAGTTGCGACGATGGATCGACACGCCACGCCCGCGCGTCACAAAGCCGACGATCTCGTCCGGCGGCGCCGGCTTGCAGCAGCGCGACATCTGCGTCATCAGCGAATCCACGCCCACCACCAGCACGCCGCTCTTGGCGCCGCGCGCCACGCTGGTCGCGCGGCTCTTCTTGGTGACGGCCTCCTCCTCGGTCAGCTGCGGCTGCACCTCCCCCTCGGGATGGCGCAGCGCGTGCTCCACATGACGCAGGCTGAATTCTTCCTTGGCGACGGCCGCATAGAGTTCGTCCGGCGTCTTGAAGTTGAGCCGCGTAGCCAGGTCATCGAGGTTGACCGCGGTCTTGCCCTCGCGCTGGAGCGTCTTTTCGATCAGCGACCGGCCCTGCGCGATGGTTTCCTGCGAATCGAGCGCGTTGAACCAGGCTCGCACCTTCGCGCGAGCGCGGCTGCTCGCCAGATAGCCCAGCTCCGCGTTGAGCCAGTCGCGCGACGGCCCGCCCTGCTTGACCGCGACGATATCCACGGTCTGTCCGTTCTTGAGCGGCGTGTTGAGGGGCACCATGGCGCCATCCACGCGCGCGCCACGGCAATGGTGCCCCAGATCGCTGTGCAGGTAATACGCAAAGTCGACCGGCGTCGCGCCCTGCGGCAGCGCCACCACGCGCGCCTGCGGCGTCAGCACATAGATATGGTCGTCGATGGCCGCGTGCTTCAGTTGCTCCCAGGGCGAGTCCTCGTGCGCCACCGAATGATCAGCGTCGTCCTTCCATGCCAGCAACTGGCGCAGCCACGCGATCTTCTCATCGTAACGTTCGCTCGCGGAGAACTGCCCGCTATAGCCCTTGCTGCCTGCCTCCTTGTAGCGCCAGTGCGCCGCCACGCCGTACTCGGCGAAGTGGTGCATTTCCTGCGTGCGGATCTGGACCTCGAAGGCACGGCCGTCGTCGCCGATCACCACGGTGTGCAAGGACATGTAGCCGTTGGACTTCGGCCGCGAGATATAGTCATCGAACTCGCGCGGGATCGGCTGCCAGATGTGGTGCACGATGCCGAGCACCGTGTAGCAATCCTTGATGTCATCCACGATCACGCGGAACGCCCGCACATCGTAGAGATCGGCGAAGTCGAGCTCCTTGCCGCGCATCTTCTTCCAGATGCTGAAGATATGCTTGGGGCGCCCGGTCACCTCCGCACGGATGCCCGCCGCGGCAAGCTCCGACTGCAATCGCTCGATGGCCTGCGAGATATAGCTCTCGCGCTCGATGCGCTTTTCGTCCAGCAGGCGGGCGATGCGCTTGTAGGTCTCGGGCTGCTCGAAGCGGAACGCCAGGTCTTCCAGCTCCCACTTCATCTGCCAGATCCCCAGCCGGTTGGCGAGTGGCGCGTAGATGTCGAGCGTCTCGCGCGCCACGCCCGGCAATGGCGCACTCTTGGTCTGCGCCAGCCAGCGCAGTGTCTGCAGCCGCGACGCCAGCCGCACCAGCACCACGCGGATGTCCTGGGCAAAGGCCAGCAGCATCTTGCGCAGCGCTTCCACCTGTTCCTGGCGCGCCGCGGCTTCTGTCTTCGACGACTCGGACACGTCCGTCTGCGTCACGGCAATCGCGCCGATTCGCAACAGTTGCCGCACCCCCTTCACCAGGCGTGCGACTTCCTCGCCAAAGCGCTCCTCCATCTGGCCTTCGGTGCCCGGCACGAACGCTGCCACGGCAAACAGGCACGCCGCGGCACGCGCGGCGTCGTCCACGCGCAAGCCATCCAGGATCCGCAGCATCCCCTCGGCGTGCGACAGCACGCTCTCGCCGGTCGGCAGCATCGCGGGCTTGTCGCCATCGGCCACCTCGCGCACATAGGCCAGCGCGCGCTCGACGAGGCCGGCATCCGGCACTCCGACGATCTTCCCCGTTACGTCCGTCGACGTCACCATGTCGTACCGCCTGGCATCAGTTGAGGGCGGCCGTCACCACCACTTCGATCAGATAATCGGGGTTGGCCAGCTTCGCCTCGACGGTGGCGCGCGGCGGGGTGTTGCCCTGCGGCACCCAGGCGTCCCACACCTCGTTCATTTCGCCGATGCGGGTCACGTCGGTCAGAAAGATCTGGCACATCAGGATGCGCGTCTTGTCGCTGCCGGCCTCGGCCAGCAGGCGATCGATGTGACCCAGCACCTCGCGGGTCTGGCCGCGCAGGTCGGCCTTCGGGTCCACCTCCGGCACCTGGCCGGCCAGATAGACCACGCCGTTGTAGACCGCGTATTCAGACAAGCGTGCGCCCACGTGGGCTCGCTTCAGGGTGTTGGCACTCATGGCAATTCGTGTACTTGATTAAGGTGATAAGCCGACCGCTCAGGGGGCCAGGAAGAAATTCCGGGCGATCGCCACCTGGGCCGGATCGACGAACGTCGGCGCATGCCCCACATCGGGGACTTCCACCGACGAAACGTGTTTGCCGCGCGCCACCATTTCCGCCACGGTCTCGCGCAGCAGCAGGTCGGACTGCGCACCGCGCACCACCAGCGTCGGCCCCTGGATAGCCTCGAACATCTTCCACAGCGCGGCTTCGCCCGCCTGCACCATCTCTGGCGTGCTTTCCTTGAAGGGCACGGCCAGCGCGGGATCGTAGTGCAAGCCCCACTCCATCCCCTCCGCAGCCTGCACCGGCTTGAGAATCGCGGCGTTGAGCTCGCGCCATTGTTCCGGCGTATGACGGCCAAAGGAGGCGCTGATCGTCTGCAGGTAGGCCAGGCCTTCCTCGAACGTCTTGAAGCGCACCGGCAATCCGAGGTAGGCGCCAATGCGCTCCACCGCCTGGGCAGCAAGCTTCGGGCCCACATCGTTCAGTAGCAGCTTGCGCACCGGTGACCTGGGCAGGCTCGCCAGCCCCATGCCGATCAGGCCGCCCATCGACGTACCGAACCAGTCCACCTGCTCGACGTTCAGGCGCGCAATCAGCGTGACCATGTCCGACACATATTGCGGCACGACGTAGCGGCGCGGATCCGCCAGCCATTCGGAACGGCCCCGTCCCGCCACATCCGGGCAGACCACGCGGTATTCGTCGGACAGGGCCTTCGCCACCGTATCGAAATCGCGGCCGGTGCGGGTCAGGCCATGCACGCACATCAGCACGCGCGGATTCGTGGGGTCGCCCCACTCGTGATAAGCCATGCGATGCAGGCCTGCGGGACTGATGCACTGAACAAAGCCGAGGCGCGGACTGGAAGACATCTGAACTCCCTGCAGTTCCCCACCGACAGCGTGACGGCGCGGAGGTTGAGCGGTGTTAAAAACTGTTGGCGGTACGGCTTTTGGCAAAGCAGGATTGTACGCCCTGCGAGTACAATGCCACAGCACATTGGCGCACGCGGCCCCTACTGTAGGGTGACCCGCTGGCATCCGGCTGGCAACCAACTGGCAACCGACTGACAAGCAGCGGGAAGTCCGGCCGGGGAAGGCAGGTCGCCGCCCGCGCGCGCATCCCGACCGGCCGGCACCGGTGGTCCCGGCCCTTACCGCATTTTCTCCGACGGAGGCTTACATGCTCAAAGGCAAGACGGCACTGGTGACTGGCTCGACCAGTGGGATCGGACTCGGCATCGCGCAGGCACTCGCCGCGCAAGGCGCCAATATCATCGTCAATGGCTTTGGTGACGCGGACGGCGCAAAGGCCGAGATTGCCAAAGCCGGCGGTGGCATTCAGGTGGGCTACCACGGCGCCGACATGAGCCGCGCGGCCGAGATCGAAGACATGATGCGCTACGCGGAGAAAGACTTCGGTGGCGTGGACATCCTGGTCAACAACGCCGGCATCCAGTTCGTCGCGAAGATCGAGGAATTCCCGGCCGACCGCTGGGATGCCATCATCGCCATCAACCTGACCTCCGCATTCCACACCACGCGCCTGGCGCTGCCGTCGATGAAGGCCAAGAACTGGGGCCGCATCATCAATGTGGCTTCCACTCACGGCCTGGTGGCGTCGGCGGAAAAGTCCGCCTACGTGGCATCCAAGCACGGCATCGTCGGGTTCACCAAGGTCACGGCGCTGGAAACCGCCCAGACCGGCGTGACCGCCAACGCGATCTGCCCGGGCTGGGTGCTGACGCCGCTGGTGCAGAAGCAGGTGGAAGCGCGCGCCCAGAAGGAAGGCATCCTCGTCGAACAAGCCAAGCGGGAACTGGTGCTGGAAAAGCAGCCTTCGGGCCAGTTCGTCACGCCCGAGGAACTCGGTGCGCTGGCCGTGTTCCTGTCGAGCGAGGCAGCCAGGCAGGTGCGCGGTGCCATCTGGAATATGGACGGTGGCTGGGTCGCGCAATAAGGAAGACGCCATGCATCATCGTCGTCATTTCCTTCGCACGCTGGGTGCCGGTGCTCTCGCCCTGTCTCCGATCACCAGCGCGCTCGCCCAGGCATCGCGCCCGCTGACTATCGACGTCTACAAGACTCCGACTTGCGGCTGCTGCGAGGACTGGGTCAAGCATCTGCGCACCAACGGCTTTGCCGTGACCACGCACGACGTCGAGGATACCGGCGTCTACCGCGCACGCTACGGTATGCCCGACCGCTTCGGGTCGTGCCACACGGGCGTGATCGGCGGCTATGCACTCGAAGGCCACGTGCCGGCAGCCGACATCCGGAAGCTGCTGGCCACAAAGCCCAAGGCCGTCGGTCTGGCCGTGCCTGGCATGCCGGCCGGATCGCCGGGCATGGAGATAGGACCGCGCAAGGACCCGTTCGACGTGCTGCTGGTCAAGTCCGACGGCGCCGCATCGGTCTTCTCGAGCTACAACAAGACCAAGGCAAACGGCTGATTCTCCGGTCACCGCCGGACCGCCATACAAAACGCCCCCGCCGGCTTGCGCTGGCGGGGGCGTTTTGCTGACGGCAATCCAGGTTGGCCAAACTGTGTCGACAACCTAAGTCGACACAGCTTGACCAGGGAGACCGCCTCAGATCAGCGTTGCGCCGGTCTTCGACTGGATCTCTTCGCGGCTGACGCCGGGAGCGGTTTCCACCAGCTTCAGGCCATCCGAGGTCACGTCAATGACGCCCAGGTCGGTGATGATGCGGTTGACCACGCCCACGCCGGTCAGCGGCAAGTTGCAGTCCTTGAGGATCTTGATGTCTTCGGTGCCGTCCTTCTTCTTGGCGGTGTGCTCCATCAACACCACGACCCTGCCGACGCCTGCCACCAGGTCCATCGCGCCGCCCATGCCCTTGACCATCTTGCCCGGAATCATCCAGTTGGCCAGGTCGCCGCGTTCGCTGACCTGCATCGCGCCCAGGATGGCCAGGTTGATATGGCCGCCGCGGATCATCGCGAAGGAGTCGGCCGACGAGAAGATCGACGAACCTGCCAGCGTCGTCACCGTCTGCTTGCCGGCGTTGATCATGTCAGCGTCAACCTCGTCCTCGGTCGGGAACGGTCCGATGCCCAGCAGGCCGTTTTCCGACTGCAACCACACTTCCATGCCGTCCGGCACATGGTTGGCCACCAGCGTCGGCAGGCCAATGCCCAGGTTGACGTAGAAGCCGTCCTGCAGCTCGCGCGCCGCGCGCGCCGCCATTTCGTCACGTGTCCATGCCATGATGTCTCTCCTTACTTGGCACGCACGGTGCGCTGTTCGATGCGTTTTTCGGGGGTGGCGTTCAGCACCAGGCGCTGCACGAAGATGCCCGGCGTGTGGACCTCGTCCGGGTCCAGCTCGCCCGTCTCGACGATATGTTCCACCTCGGCCACCGTGATCTTGCCAGCCATCGCGCACATCGGGTTGAAGTTGCGGGCGGTGCGACGGAAGACCAGGTTGCCGGCCTTGTCGGCCTTGTACGCCTTGACCAGCGCGACGTCGGCGGTCAGCGACCGCTCCATCACATATTGCTGGCCATCGAATTCGCGGATTTCCTTGCCGTCGGCAACGATGGTGCCCACGCCGGTCTTGGTGAAGAAGGCCGGGATGCCCGAACCGCCGGCGCGCAGCTTTTCAGCCAACGTGCCTTGCGGCGTGAAATCCAGCTCAAGCTCGCCCGCCAGGTACTGGCGCTCGAATTCCTTGTTCTCGCCCACGTACGACGAGATCATCTTCTTGATCTGGCGGGTGGCCAACAGCAGGCCAAGGCCGAAACCGTCGACGCCGGCGTTGTTGGAAATGCAGGTGAGCTGCTTGGCGCCGCTGTCGCGCAGCGCGGCGATCAGCGCTTCCGGGATGCCGCACAGCCCGAAGCCGCCCACGGCGATTGTCTGGCCGTCTTTTACGACGCCCGCGAGCGCCTCGGCGGCGCTGGCGTAGACCTTGTTCATATTTGCTCCTTCCTCGGTAGTCCCGTGGAGATATCCCCTGCGGGTAATCCCTCGACGTTCTGCCCCCGCATGCCCGGTGGGCCACGCGGGGAAATTGTAACGGTACAATCGGCGGTCAGTAGCCGTCCGTTGCCGACCGACAGCATACGTCAACGGGTGCCGGCAACGCCATTACGTAAAAGTACATAAGGGACAATGCCCCCCATCGACTACCAGACCGCTTTCCAGCTGGCGCCCGTCGGGCTGGTGCTGTCGCGCGCCCGCGTGATCGAGGATTGCAACGACGAGGTCTGCCGGATCTTCGGCACGACGCGCGAAGCGCTGGTCGGCGAATCGTTCCAGGTGCTCTACCCCACCGCCGACGAATTCGAGCGCACCGGCGCGCGCATCGTGCCGATCATGAACACCCGGGGCATGTATTCGGACGAGCGGATCATGAAACGCGCCGGCGGCGAACTGTTCTGGTGCCACGTCACGGGCCGCGCGCTGGACCGGCGCGAGCCGCTGGGCGCAGGCATCTGGACATTCGAAGACTTGTCGCAGAAGCGTCCGGTGACGGCGGAACTGACCGCCCGGGAGCGCGACATCGCCGCGCAGCTGGTGGAGGGCAAGACCAGCAAGCAGATCGGCAAGCTGCTGTCGATCAGCCCGCGCACCGTGGATATCTATCGCGCGCGGCTGATGAAGAAGTACGGGGCCCACACGGTGGTGGACCTGGTGCAGCGGCTGGTCAACCACTGACCCCAGGCAGCTGGATTACACCGCGATCAACGCGCGGATGGCCTCCGGCACCGGCACGGATTTCTCCGCCGCGTAGTCGCACCACACCACCTTTGCTCCGCCCTCGGCCCAGACCACGTCGGGCAGGTCCGTGCGGCGGATCTCCATGCGCGTCTCGAAGCTCGTTCGACCCAGGTTGCCCGCATACACGCGGCATTCGATATCGCCCGGAAAGCGCAGCTGCTTCAGGAATGTCATGTGGGCGTTGATGATGACCGGCCCGTGGCCGTTGGCATCCTTGCCGCTGCGGCCAAGCGAGGAGAACCACTCGATCCGCGCCTGCTCCAGGTACTGGAAATAGACGGTGTTGTTGACATGGCCCATGGCGTCCATGTCGCCCCACCGGATGGGCATGACGTGCGTGAAGACGTGTTTCATCGGCAATTCCTCAGGCGCCGCCCCGCCATTGCAGCCGGCCGGCGCCCTGCTCCTTAACGCTTGGTGATCGCCGTTTCGGCCTTCGCCACCAGGTCGGTGCCGATTTGCTTCTTCCACTTGTCGTAGACCTTGGTGGTCGCCTTGCGGAAGGCTTCATGCTCGGCCGGGGACAACTGGGTCACCTTCACACCGTGCTGCTCCATGTCCTTCCACGCCGGAGCACCGGCCTCCACCAGCCCCTTGCGGGCCAGCGCGATTTCCTGCTTGCCGGCATCGATAGCGGCCTGCTTCACGATCTCGCGGTCAGCCGGCGTCCAGCTTTCCCAGATCTGCTTGTTGACCACGAAGATCAGCGGGTCGGCCACATAGCCCCATGTCGTCACGTACTTCTGCCCCACCGTGTACAGCTTGGCGGCGGCAAACACGCTCTGCGGGTTCTCCTGGCCATCCACGGCGCCGGATGCCATGGCCGGCTGCGCATCGGCCCAGCTCATCTGCGTCGGATTGGCGCCGAGCGCGTTGAAGGTCTCGATGTACAGCGGCGACCCCACCACGCGCAGCTTCAGGCCCTTCAGATCCTCGGGCTTGCGGATCTCATGCTTGGAGTTGGACACCTCGCGGAAGCCGTTCTCGCCCCAGGCCAGCGGCACCACGCCAGCCTTCTCCAGCGTGGCGAAGATCGACTTGCCCACGTCGCCCTGCGTCAGCGCGTCCAGCGCCTTGTAGTCGGGCATCAGGAACGGCAGCGAGAACAGGTTCAGTTCCTTGACCTGCGGCGACCAGTTGATGGTCGAGCCCACGGCCATGTCGATCACGCCCTGGCGGATGGCCGAAAACTCGCGCGTCTGGTCGCCGGCCACCAGCGATGTGCCCGGATACAGCTTGATGTTGATACGGCCGCTGGTGCGCTGGCGCACCAGGTCCGCCCAGATCTCGCCGCCCTTGCCCCACGGGAAGGCGGGGCCGAGCACGAGCGACATCTTGTATTCGGACTTGTAGGTCTGCGCCATCGCGCCAGCCGGCGCCAGCGCGGCGGCGGCAATGGTGGCGGCAACGGACAACATCAGAGCACGGCGTTTCATTTGGGAATCTCCTCTTTTCAGTCTTGTGGTACGTCGATCGTGATGAATGACTCGGTCAGTAGCCCAGATACTCGGGCAGCCAGGTCGCCAGCGGCGGATAGGCCAACACCATCAGCATCGCGATGAACATCGCGAGCAGCATCCAGATCACCCAGGGCACGGTTTCTTCCATGCGCACCCGGGCGATCCGGCAGGACACCATCAGGTTCACGGCCAGCGGCGGCGTGAACTGGCCGAGCGCCACCTTCAGCGTCAGCACCACGCCGAACCACACCGGGTTCCAGTGGAATGCCGTGGCAATCGGCAACAGCAGCGGCACGAAGATCAGGAAGATGGAGATGCCGTCCAGGAACATGCCCACCGTCATCAGCAGCAGCACGATCAGCGCCAGCACGCCGTATTCGCCCAGACCCGAGTGCGCGATGGCGTTGGCCAGCGGATCGATCACGCCCAGCGTGGACAACGCGTAGGCAAAGATGCCGGCCAGCGCCACGACCAGCAGGATGACCGCGGACGTCTCGGCCGCTTCCTGGAAGATCACGAACAGGTCGCGCATGCCGATGCTGCGATAGATCACCATGCCGACGAACAGGCCGTAGACCACGGCCACCACGGCGGCCTCCGTGGGCGTGAACCAGCCGGCACGCATGCCGCCCAGAATCAGGAAAGGCGCCACCAGGCCCCACGCGGCTTCACGCAGGCTCTTCCAGAACGGCGGACGCGGCAGCCCGGCTTCGATATGCCCCATGTTGTGCTTGCGTGCCAGCCAGACCGCCGGCACGATCAGCGCCACGCCGGCCAGGATGCCGGGGATCATGCCCGCCGCGAACAGCGCCGGCACCGAGGCGCCCGGGACCAGCACGCTGTAGATGATGAAGGCCACCGACGGCGGGATCAGGATGTCCGTTGCAGCCGCCGCACCGACCACCGCGGCGCTGTACGAGCCCGGATAGCCCGCGCGCGACATCGCCGCGATCATCACGCCGCCCACGGCGGCCGCGTTGGCAGGCCCGGAGCCCGAGATGCCGCCCAGGAACATCGCCACCAGGATCGCCACCAGCGGCAGCATGCCCGGGCCACGCCCGACGATGGCGATGGCAAAGGTGACCAGCCGCTGCGCCACACCGGAGCGGTCGAAGATCGACCCCACCAGCACGAACATCGGAATCGCCAGCAGCGGGTACTTGGCCAGCCCGGCGTAGAAGTTCTGCGGCACGGCCAGCAAGCCGAACATCTGCGTATCGAGGTTGGACAGGCCGATGGCAACCAGTCCGCCCAGGCCCAGCGATACGCCAATGGGCACGCCCAGCAGCATCAGACCGATAAAGACAACGAACAGGACAATGGCGACCAGCGTCATGGCGCGCCCTCCCCGTTAGCCCCGTTAGCTCCGTTCGATGCCGGCGAGCCGGTCGCCCCATGCGCATGCAGGGCACGAAGCGCGCGGACGTTGCGCAGGGCCAGTGCCAGCGCGCGCAGGGCGATCGCCAGTGACAGCACAGGCAGCCAGACCGAGTACCACCAGCTTGGCACGCCGATGCCCGGCGAGGTTTCGCCGAATGTGTACTCATCCCACGTGACGCGTGCACCAAGCACCGCCAGTGCCAGGAACATCACCGCCACGGCCACGGCCGAAACGATGGCCAGCCGCTTCTGCCGCGCGGCGCTGCCACGTTCGAAGAAGAATTCGATGCGGATATTGCGATCGCGCGCCACGGCGGCGCTGCCGGCCACCAGTGCCAGCACGATCATCAGGAAGACCGAGAATTCCTCGGTCCAGGCAAATGATTCATCGGTGAAATAGCGGACCACCACGTTGGCGAACGTAATGGCCACCAGCAGCACCATGACGATCACGCCGATCCAGTCCTCGATGCGCGGCGAAAAGCGGAATTCGCTGTCGCGCGCTTCGTCGCCTGCTTCGGGAATCACCACCGATTCGACGACGTGTTGCGACACGGCCTCGCGCCGTGCCTCCCTGTCTGGCTCCATCTCCCCGGCCTCCGGTCCGGTCCGCTCGGGCCCTTGCGGCCGCCGCGGCATTTCTTGTTTATGTATGTAATGACTTCATTCGAAGTCAAAGCGGATTATGCCAATTCTGGCGCCCCGCGCCGAGACCGCCCTGGTGGGCAAGACATTCGGGAATCGCGGATCCCTCTGACTGGCGCCATGCCCAAGGGGACCGGATAAGCCCTGGACATTCACGCGCCACGCCCCGCCGCGCGCTTGTGGCGCGCATCGCGGGGCGGACGGACCCTGTTGAAATTCGGGAAAAAGTCAGACCATGCCGTCGTCGGCGGTGACCACCGCGCCGTTGATGAAGCGCGACGCATCGGAGGCCAGCAGCAACAGCAGGCCATCCAGGTCTTCCGGCTGGCCCAGCCGCTTGCGCGGCAGCATCTGGATCAGCTTCTGGCCGGCCTCGGAATCCCAGTGGTGGTGATTGATCTCCGTGTCGATATAGCCCGGACAGATCGCGTTGGTATTGATACCGTGGCGCGCCCACTCCAGCGCCATGGCCTTGGTCATGTGCACCACCGCGGCCTTGCTCATGCAGTAGACGCCGATCTGCGACAGCACCTTCAACCCGGCCACCGACGCAATATTGACGATACGTGCCTGCGGCAGCGGATTGCCGAGCTTTTCCGCACCCTTGGCCCGCGCGATCATGCGCTTGGCCACTTCCTGCGCCACGAAAAACGCGCCGCGGGTGTTGGTATCGAAGACGAAATCGAAGTCGTCGGCGGTGACGTCCGTCAGCTTCTGCGTGGTCGACACGCCCGAATTATTGACGAGGATATCGATGGCGCCAGCCTCGGTCTCCGCATGGGCCACGGCGGCACGAATGCTGGCCGGGTCCGTCACGTCCAGGCGCACCACATGGGCACTGCCGCCATCGGCCTCGATCGAGGCACGCAATTCCTTGAGCCGCTCGGTGCGGCGCGACGCCAGCACAACTTTGGCGCCAGCCGCCGCCAGCACATTGGCAAAGCGCGTGCCCAGCCCGCTCGAGGCACCGGTCACCAGCGCGACCTTGCCTTCCAGATTGATCGACAAACCCATGATTACCTCGGTGTGGGGGCGTCCGGCCCGGCCGGACGCTCGCCGCCAGCCCGCCATGAATGGGCAGAAGGCAGCATACCAAAAAAAAGAACGGTCGTTCCAAAAAATATCTTGCCTGAGGGTGTCGAGTCCCGGACAATGCCGAAGATTCTAAGAACTTGGTCTCCAAAGGGAAAGAGGAAAAACGCCTAGAGTGCCCCGGTTATCCGCCGATGGCTCCAGGATGGCGCGTGCCGCGCGCCGGCCGCCTCGCCGGCTTGCGCCTCACCCCCTGCCCGATCCGGGTTCCGCAGAGCACGATCACCGCATCCCACAACCGCAGGCCCGCATCCCGCGCTGCAATCATGCGGCAGTATTGCCGCCCAGAAGAAACAGAGGGTTAGAGACAATGGATCAGCAACAGCTCCTGGAGCAATTCGGCCCACGCGAAGCCATGGAGTACGACGTCGTCATCGTCGGCGGGGGCCCCGCGGGCCTGGCCACGGCAATCCGCCTGAAGCAGCTGGCTGCGGAAAAAGGCGGCGACGTCAATGTCTGCGTACTGGAGAAGGGATCCGAGCCGGGCGCTCACATCCTGTCGGGCGCCATCATGGACCCGCGCGCGCTGAATGAACTGTTCCCGAACTGGAAGGAACTCGGCGCGCCGCTGAACCAGCCCGTCACCGAGGACAAGTTCCTGTTCCTCGACGAGACCGGCTCCAAGGGCGCCCCGCTGCTGCCAGAGTGCTTCCACAACGAAGGCAACTACATCATCAGCCTGTCCAACTTCGTGCGCTGGCTGGGCCAGCAGGCCGAAGCGCTGGGCGTGGAAATCTTCCCGGGCTTCCCGGCCGCCGAAGTCCTGTACAACGAGGACGGCTCGGTCAAGGGCGTTGCCACCGGCAACATGGGTATCAACAAGGAAGGCGAGCCCACCGAGAACTTCCAGCTCGGCATGGAACTGCATGCCAAGTACACGATCTTCGCCGAAGGCGCGCGTGGCCACCTCGGCAAGCAACTGATCTCGAAATTCCAGCTCGACGCCGGCAAGGATCCGCAAAGCTACGGCATCGGCCTGAAGGAGCTGTGGGAGATCGATCCGGCCAAGCACAAGCCCGGCCTGGTGGTACACACGGCCGGCTGGCCGCTGGACCCGGCCACCTACGGCGGCTCGTTCCTCTACCACATGGAGGACAACAAGGTCGCGGTGGGCTTCGTGGTCGGCCTGGACTACACCAACCCGTGGTTGTCGCCGTTCGAGGAATTCCAGCGCTTCAAGACCCACCCGGAGATCCGCCAGTATTTCGAAGGCGGCAAGCGCATCGGCTACGGCGCGCGCGCCATCACCGCCGGCGGCCTGCTGTCGCTGCCCAAGACCGTGTTCCCGGGCGGCGCGCTGGTGGGTTGCGACGCCGGCTACCTGAATGCCTCGCGCATCAAGGGCAGCCATGCCGCCATCAAGACCGGCATGATGGCTGCCGAAGCCGCCTATGACGCCCTGCAGGCCGGCCGCCAGCACGACGAGCTGACCGCCTACCCTGTCGCGTTCGAATCGAGCTGGCTCCACAAGGAACTGCTGCAGTCCAAGAACTTCAAGCAATGGTTCAAGAAGGGCCGCACCACGGCCACGTTGATGACCGGTATCGAGCAGTGGCTGCTGCCGAAGCTGGGCATCCGCAACCCGCCGTGGACGATCCACCGTGAAAAGCCGGACCACGTGTACCTGAAGCCGGCCGCCGAGTGCCCGAGGATCGAGTACCCGAAGCCGGACGGCAAGCTGACGTTCGACCGCCTGTCCTCGGTGTTCATCAGCAACACGAACCACGAGGAAAACCAGCCGGCGCACCTGACGCTCAAGGATGCGAGCGTGCCGGTGGACATCAACTGGGAAAGGTTCGCCGGACCCGAGTCGCGCTACTGCCCGGCAGGCGTGTACGAGTTCGTGCAGAGCGACGACGGCAAGGAACGCCTGCAGATCAACGCGCAGAACTGCGTGCACTGCAAGACCTGCGACATCAAGGACCCGACGCAGAACATCGTGTGGGTCACGCCGGAAGGCGGCGGCGGCCCGAACTACGTGGGCATGTAAGCCGCGATCGACCGACGCAAGAAAGCCGGCCTCCATGGCCGGCTTTTCTTTTGGGCATTCCGATGTGGGTGCCCGGCCGGATCAGACCGGCATGCGCGTGCTCGTCAGCAGTTGTTCGTAGATAAAGCACTGCAGCAGTGTCAGCTCGCGCTCGCCCAACGCATCGAAGGCCACGCCGAAGGCCGGAAACTCGGCATCTTCCTGCGATGCCGACACACTGCGCACCCAGCCGTCGACGGTGATCTCGCTGTCCAGCGACGCCGTACGCAGCTGGAACCGCAGACGCACCTTGCACCCCACCGCCGGCGCGGGCGATGACGTCTGCAGAAGCGCACCGCCGGTGCTCAGATCCGACATCAACCCCAGGCGTGCCAGACCGTTCATGACATGCTGGTCGACGTCGACGCCCTCTGCGGCGGGCGGCTCGTCTCTCGCACCGGCCTCATCCGTGTTTTCAACCAGATACGCAGCCAGCCGCGTTGGCACGCGTGCCGCCCGGCGCACCGGCATCTGCTCCGCTTGCGCTGGCCCGGACAGCACCAGATACCGGAACGGACTGCGGCAGACCGCCGTGATCGTCGACGTGAAACTGTGGATCGCCTGCCCCGAGAACCCGCGCAGCAGCAGGTCTTCACCGGCCTGCAACGTCAGCTCCCGGCCGCCGAGCGTCGGCCACGTCACAAACAGGCCCTGATCGACAAACCCGATCAGCCGACTGGCGGCCGCGCGCGACGCCTCGCCCGGCGTCTTGACGTGCAGTAGCGTGCCGACCTGCAGGCCGAGCGGACCGGCGGCCAGCCGGGAGCCCGCATGGGTACCGGATTCGTTGCGGGTCTCATTGCCGGAGTCCGGCATGTCGTCGGGGCGACAAACGGTGCCGTGGCGAAACACGAGTGCCAGGTCGCGGGCATCCGGAATGACGCTGCCGCTGCCGAGCATGAGATTGCCCTCTGCGTCGAGTAGCGACCAGGGTAACGGCTGCCCGACGGGCAAGTCGTGGGGAGAAAGCTGGATCATGGCGCGGAATCGTCTCCATGAAGGCATATCCGGCATGAGAACGATCTCAAGAACCGGCGCGATGGTATTCGATATGGGTGGCTGCCCATGCAGCACCCACCCGTTGATGTGTCTGCTATCGACCGTTGCCGCCAAAGCTTGAACCCTCCCGATGAGGCAGACCTTTGTGCAGACATTTGTCTAACGCCTGCCAGACATTGGGCAGACATCAGGCTGGCATGGTGCCGACAAGCGGCGGTGTCCGCTGCACACCGTTCCCAGGCGCTCTCGCCCATCTCTCGCCTCTCGCCCTTATCGCCCTTATTCGCGCTTGACGGCCGGCCCGCCAGTCGCCAGAATTGACACGCATCAAAGCTGTCTGACAGCCTGACAACCCATTCCTCTCCGCCCCCACTGCATGGATCGCCTGTCCCGCCCCGCCTCCCTGCCAAGCCGTATCGCCCAGACGCTGCGCGACGATATCGCGGCCGGGCGCTTCGCCGCCGGTGGCCGCCTGCCGGCCGAATCAGCCCTTGCCGAGACATTCGACGTCAGCCGGCCCATCGTGCGCGAAGCGATTGCGCTGCTGAAGGCGGATGGCGTGCTCGTCACCCGCAAGGGCTCGGGCGCTTATGTGTCGGACACGCCCGGTGGGCAGGTCTGGCGCGTGGCCAGCCAACCTGACGGGGGCCCAACCCTCGCCCAATTGTTCGAACTGCGCCGCGTGGTGGAAACCACCTGCGCGGAGATGGCGGCACAACGCCGGACCGATGCCGACCTGGACGCCATCCGCGCCGCCTTGACGGCAATGCAGGCGCACGCCGCCGACTTTCCGAGCGCGGCCGCGGCAGACATCGCGTTCCACCATGCCATCGCCCAGGCTGCGCACAACCCCTGCTTTACCGGCCTGACCGACTTCGTCAGCCAGCAGTTGCTGGTGGCGCGCCAGTTTGCGTGGGAAAACAGCGCGCGCCTGGATGCGCAACACGGCACGCCCCGTGCGGCGGATGCCGAGCATGCGGCGCTGGTTGACGCGATCGCCGCCGGCGACCAGATCGCGGCCCGCGCGGCAGCCGGCGCGCACCTGTCCGCCGCGGCAGCCCGCATGGGCCTGGCCTGAACACGGCTCGCCGTCATTGCGACGACGAGCGATCAACACAAACGACCGAGACCCAAAGAAGGAGCCCCTCATGGAACAAGTGGATTGCGTCGTCATCGGCGCCGGTGTGGTTGGCCTGGCCATCGCCCGCGCGCTGGCGCTGCAGGGCCGCGAGGTCATCATCCTCGAGGCCGAGAACGCCTTTGGCACCATCACCAGCGCGCGCAACAGCGAAGTGATCCATGCCGGCATCTACTACCCGGCCGGCTCGCTCAAGGCGGAGCTCTGCGTGCGCGGCAAGGCGATGCTGTACGACTACTGCGCGTCGCACCATGTGGCGCACCAGCGCTGCGGCAAGCTGATCGTGGCAACCAGTGTGGCGCAAGTGACCACGCTCGATGGCATCCGCGCCAAGGCCGCCGCCAATGGCGTGCACGACATGCAATTGCTGAGCCGCGACGAAGCCCGCGCGCTCGAGCCGCAGCTCGCATGCCATGCCGCGCTGCTGTCGCCCTCCACGGGCATCATCGACAGCCACGGCCTGATGACGGCGCTGCTGGGCGATGCCGAGAACGCCGGCGCGATGCTGGCGGTGCAGTCGCCGGTGCTGTCCGGGGCGGTCACCGCTGACGGCATCCGGCTGGAAGTGGGCAGCACCGAGGGGCCCACCACGCTGCTGGCGCGCACCGTGATCAACGCCGCCGGGCTGACCGCACCCGAGTTGGCGCGCCGCATCGACGGCATGCCGCCCGCGCACATTCCGCCGCAGTATTACGCCAAGGGGTGCTATTTCACGCTGGCCGGCCGCGCGCCGTTCTCACGGCTGATCTATCCGGTGCCGGAGGCGGCCGGACTGGGCGTGCACCTGACACTGGATCTGGGCGGCCAGGCGCGCTTTGGTCCCAATGTGCGCTGGATCGACGAGATCGAGTACAGCGTGCCGCCGCACGACGCCGACGGTTTCTATGATGAGGTGCGCCGTTACTGGCCGGGGCTGGCGGACGGCGCGTTGCAGCCGGGCTATGCCGGCATCCGCCCGAAGATCAGCGGCCCGAAGGAAGTGGCGGCCGATTTCCGCATCGACGGCCCCGCGGCGCATGGCGTCTCCGGTCTGGTGAACCTGTTCGGGATCGAGTCGCCCGGGCTCACGTCGTCATTGGCCATCGCCGAGCGCGTGGCGCAACTCGCGGCGGCCTGAGCCGGATTCAGCCTGGCCGCACCGCGGCGTGCTCGCCGCGGAAACTCAGCGCGGCGCAGCACGCGCCGGCCAGCGCAGCCGCGGCGGCCAGTCCGAAGGTATGCGACGGCCCGAGCGTCTTCCACGTCCAGCCCATCGTCAGCCCACCTAGCGTACCGCCGACGCCGTAGGAAATGCCCGTATAGAGCGCCTGCCCGCGCCCCTGCAGCGGGCCGGCGAACCAGCGCTGCAACCGCTTGAGGCTGGCGCTGTGATGTGCGGCAAACGTGGCGGCATGCAGCACCTGCACGGCTGCCATCAGCCACGCGTACTGGGCGAGGTATCCGGTCAGGCCAAAGCGGATGGCCGCCAGCACGAACGTGCCGGCCAGGATCGTTCGCAATGCGAGGCTGCCGAACAGCCGCCCCTGATAGAAGAAGAACACGATCTCCGCGACCACGCCGATGGTCCACATCACGCCGATCGCCAGCTTGCTGTAGCCCAACTGCTCCAGGTAGAGCGAATAGAACACGTAGAGCGCCGCGTGAGCGAACATCATCAGGAACGCCGACGCCAGGAACCACGCCACATCGGGCCGGCGCAACAGCGGCAATGCCGGCGGCGGGCGCACGCGCGGGCCTTCGTCGGGCGCGTCGCGCATGCCCTGGACCACGATGGCGAACAGCGCCAGCATGCCGCTGGCCAGCCACGGAAAGGCCACCATGCCGAAGTGCTCGAACAGCGCCCCGCCGGCCAGCACCGCGCCGATAAACCCCACCGACCCGAACATCCGCACCCGCCCGTAGCGGTGGTCGAAGGCGCCATGCCGGCGCAGCGTGGAAATCGTCAACGCATCCCCCAGCGGCGACATCGCGCTGGTGATCAGGTTGAGCCCGATCATCATCGCCATCATGCCGCCATAGCTGTGGACGCCAGGAACCATCAGGAACGCGAGCAGCGAGCTGATCGCCGCCAGCCGCAGCAGGCGCACGCGTGTGTGCATGACATCGGAGAGCCAGCCCCACAGATAGGGGCCGACGATGCGGCTCAACTGAAAGCACGCCATCAGCACGCCAATCTGCACCGGCGAAAAGCCGCGGTCCGAGAAAAACAGGCTGACGTAGGGCGAGATGACGCCTACGTAGCCGTAGTAGCCGAGGTAGAAAAGTCCGAAGCGGAGGTAGGTCGCGGGATCGATCGATCCCGGCTTGAAAGCGCTATCGGGCGGCGTGGCGGACGCGCTGCCCGCCGAGGGCTGGCCGCCCTGGTGGTCGCCGCTGCCGTCCCGAGCGCGGCCCAAATCAGGGCTTGGCGGGCGTCTGCGCCGGAATGCGCGGCGTCTCCACGCGCACATCGCCGCACTGGGCGCGGTGGCGCAGCGCGTGATCCATCAGCACCAGGGCCAGCATGGCCTCGGCGATCGGCGTCGCGCGGATGCCCACGCAGGGATCGTGGCGACCGAAGGTCTCGACCGTCGCGGCCTGGCCGGCCTTGTCGATCGATTCGCGCGGCGTGCGGATGCTGGACGTCGGCTTGATCGCCAGCGACACCGAGATATCCTGGCCCGTGGAGATGCCGCCGAGCATGCCGCCCGAGTTGTTGGTGCGGAAGCCCTCGGCGGTAAGTTCGTCGCCATGCACGCTGCCGCGCTGGGACACGCTGGCAAACCCGGCGCCGATCTCCACACCCTTGACGGCATTGATGCCCATCATGGCGTGCGCGATGTCCGCATCGAGCTTGTCAAACAGCGGCTCGCCCAGGCCGACCGGCACGCCGCTGGCCACCACCTCAATGCGCGCTCCGACGGAATCGCCATCGCGACGCAGCGCGTCCATATAGGTTTCCAGCTCGGGCACGATGTCGGCGTTAGCCGCGAAGAACGGGTTCTCCGGCACGTGCTTCCAGTCGATGAACGGGACTTCCACTTCGCCGAGCTGCGACATGTAGCCACGGATCTCGGTGCCGTACTGTTCGCGCAACCACTTCTTGGCCACGGCGGCCGCAGCCACCACGGGCGCGGTCAGGCGGGCCGACGAGCGGCCGCCGCCGCGATGGTCGCGGATGCCGTACTTGTGCCAGTAGGTGTAGTCGGCGTGGCCGGGACGGAACGTCTCGACGATATTGCCGTAGTCCTTGCTACGCTGGTCGGTATTGCGGATCAGCAGGCAGATCGGCGTGCCTGTGGTCTTGCCTTCGAACACGCCGGAGAGGATTTCCACCTGGTCGGCTTCCTGGCGCTGCGTCACATGACGCGAGGTGCCGGGCTTGCGGCGATCCAGGTCGATCTGGATGTCAGCTTCCGTCAGCGACATGCCCGGGGGGCAGCCGTCCACGACGGCACCGATGGCAGGTCCGTGCGATTCGCCGAACGTGGTGACAGTGAAAAGCAGGCCGAGGGTGTTGCCAGACATGATGGAAACCGCACAGAGATTGGGGACGGCCTACATTGTACGGCCATTGAGAACCCAATTCACAGTGAGTTCTGGGCGCTGGCAACTGCCTCCGGCCGGCCCGCCGGCGCGGCATCCATCGGCGCAAACACCCCGCTGCCCACGAATTCGGGATAAAACTGCGCCCGCATCCGCGCCAGATACGCCTGCAGGTTCGGGTGCGACGCCGCCGCCGTGCGGATCGGCGTCTCGAACATCGGGCACAGCAGGCTGGCGGCAAACGCGAACAAGGTGGCGTCGGCGCCGCAAGGACGGTCGCCCATCAGGTACGGCTTGTCGCCGAGGATGCTGGCAATCGACGTCACCCCCTGGATGGCCATCGCCGCGGCGTCTTCGTCGCTATGGCGCCCCAGCCCCTGCGCCCATAGCATCTGGCGGATCTTGCGCTTGACCAGCCGCGTCACCAGCCCGCGCAGCGGAACCGGCACGCTCTTGAAGAACAGCGCCGGGCCGCGGTCGAAGTTGCCCTCGTCGAGCCAGCGCACCCGGGCCACGGCCCAGTACAGGTTGTCCTCCAGGAGCTTTTCCACGGCCCAGGCCACACCCCGTTCCGCCGGGCTCAGCCCTTCGTCGAAGTCGACGTGATAGGTTTTCTCGATATGCCAGCGGATCATCGTGGAGTCCGCGACGATCCGGCCCATGTCATCCAGATAGGGCAGCTTGCCCTTGGGTGCGCGGCGCAGGTTCCCGCGACTGGTCTGGTACGGCAGGCCTGCGAGCTTGAGCAGCATCTCGGCCTTGATGACAAACGGGCTGGCGTCGGGCAGCCCGAAAGCCGGCCCGAAGGTGTAGAGCGTGATCATGATCGCCTTTCGGTGATGTCCTTCAGTGACTTCCTTCACTGACTTTCTTCAGTGACGTCCTTCGGCGACTTCCGTCAGTGCCTTCCTTCGGCGACTTCCGTCGGTGATTTCCTGCCCGGTTACTTCCAGTCGCCGCGCAGCGCCAGCACCATCTGCTGGAGCGCCTCGGGCGTGGCGGCGTCCGGCGCGACGGGTTCGCCGACCACCAGTTCCAGCCGGCTCAGGATGCCGCGCCGGAACGGCCTCGACATGGCCGGAGCACCCTTGCGCGAGAAGAAGCTGCCCCATAGCCCGCGCAGCGCCATCGGCACCACGGGCACCGGTGTGCGGCGGATGATCTGCTGCACACCGCTCTTGAACGGATTGACGTCCCCCGTGGCCGTGATCTTGCCTTCGGGGAATATGCACACCAGGTCGCCGTCCTCGAGCGCAGCCGCCACGGCATCGTAGGCGCGCGCCAGCATCTCTGGATCCTCATGCGCCGGCGCGATCGGGATCGCCTTGGCCTGGCGGAAGAACCACGACAGCAGCGGCACCTTGAATATGTTGTGGTCCATTACAAAGCGCACCGGCCGTGGGCTGGCGGCCATCAGCACCACCGCATCGGCAAAGCTCACGTGGTTGCAGACCAGCACCGCCGCGCCCTGGTCCGGAATCCGCTCCGCGTTGACGCGGCGCAGCCGGTAGACCGTGTGCACCAGGATCCAGGCGATGAAGCGCAGCAGGAACTCGGGCACCAGCGTGTAGATGTAGATCGCCACCACCGCGTTGAGCAGCCCGACCACCAGGAACAGTTGCGGAATCGTGTAGCCGGCCTGCGTCATGAATACGCCCAGTAACGAGGCGCCGATCATGAAGAAGCTGTTCAGGATGTTGTTGGCGGCGATGATCCGCGCGCGGTGCGTCGGCGCGCAACGGCTCTGGATCAACGCGTACAGCGGCACGCTGTAGAAGCCACCGAACATCGCCACGCAGAACAAGTCCACCAGCACGCGCCAGTGCCCCGGATATGCCAGGAATCCACCGATGCCGGTCAGCGCGGGGCCTGCGGTCTGGCCGTGCGTCGACAGGTAGAGATCGACCGCGAACACCGTCATGCCGATCGAGCCAAACGGCACCAGCCCGATCTCCACGTGGCGGCCCGACAGTCGCTCGCACAGCAGCGACCCCGTACCGATACCCACCGAGAACATCGCCAGCAACAGCGTGACCACGTTCTGGTCCCCGCCCAGCACATCCTTGGCAAAGCTGAAGAACGACGTCAGGAAGGTGGCGCCAAGGAACCACAGCCAGGAAATCCCCAGCAGGCTCTGGAATACGACGCGGCGCTCGTGCGCCAGCGCCAGGTTGCGCCAGGTCTCGGTGAACGGGTTCCAGTTGATGCGCAGGTCCGGCTGCGGCGCGGGCGACAGCGGCACCCTTTGCGACACGGCGCGCCCGGCCACCGCGATGGTCACGCAGACGATGCCCACGTAGAGCGGACCGACCACCATGCCACCGCGTGTAACGCCCGCCAACTCCCCGCCGAGCAGCGTGCCGATCAGGATGGCGACGAAGGTGCCCATTTCCACCAGCCCGTTGCCGCCCACCAGCTCGGTCGAGTCCAGATGCTGTGGCAGGTAGGCGAACTTGACGGGGCCGAACAGGGTGGAGTGCAGCCCCATCAGGAAGGTGCCGACATAGAGCAACGGGGCACTGTGCCAGGCAAAGCCGGCCAGCCCCAGCAGCATGATGCCGATCTCAAGCGACTTGACCAGCCGGATCAGTCGCGATTTCTCGATCTTGTCGGCAATCTGCCCGCTGGTGGCGGAGAACAGGACGAACGGCGCGATGAAGATCGCCGAGATCAGGAAGGCCGCGCTATGGGCATCCACCCCCTCGAACAGCGCGGTATGGTAGGTGACCAGCGAGGTGAAGGCGACCTTGAAGACGTTGTCGTTCATGGCCCCGAGGAACTGTGTCCAGAAAAACGGGGCGAAACGGCGCACGCCAAGGAGGCGGAACTGGCTTTGTTGGCTCATGGAGGCAGGCGTTGGTGGACCCCGGCGACCGCCGGGGCTTCAGTTCGCCGCCATCATGCCAGCGCCCGGCGGCGCCGGCTATGAGACTATTGCGCAAAATGTTGCGCAAAAACAAGCCGGTGTGGTCAGTCGGCTTTTTCTTCCGGCCAGTCGCGGATGTAGGCCTTGAGCATGCGGTTCTCGAAACTCTGCTCCTCCACCACCGCCTTGGCCACGTCATAGAACGAGATCACGCCCATCAGCGTGCGGCTGTCCAGCACCGGCAGGTAGCGCGTGTGGCGCTCCAGCATCATGCGGCGCACCTCGTTGACGTCGGTTTCCGGCGTGCAGGTCAGCGGCGCGTCGTCCATGACCTTGCGGATGCTATGGGTACCCAGCGTGCCACCGTTGGCGGCCACGGTCTCGATGATCTCGCGGAAGGTCAGCATGCCGACCAGGTCGCCGTACTCCATGACCACCAGCGATCCGATGTCGTGCTCGGCCATCGTATGGATGGCTACCAGCAGGGACGTATCCGGCGTGACGGTATAGAGCGTATTGCCCTTGATCTGCAGGATGTCGCTGACTTTCATGGTGGTGTCTCCGCTGCCGCGTTGCAAAGGCCTGGCGCCGTGGGCGCCGGCGTCCCGCCGTGGGGGCTTGTTTGTCGTTGTGAGGGCAATGCCCATGCGGCGATGCTAGCCCAAACGGCCGCCTCAAGTAAAGCGAGCGAGACTTCCCGAGCGGACTCGAATTGAGAATCCCCCCAATTGCGCACATGCCGCGCGGTGCTAGGATGCCGGACGGAGACAACAACGAGCGAACTGCCATGTCCGGTACCCGATTCGACACGCTGGCCCTGCACGCCGGCGCCGCCCCGGACCCCGCCACGGGGGCCCGGGCCACACCTATCCACCTGACCACGTCCTTCGTATTCCGCGACAGCGAGCATGCGGCGTCCCTGTTCAACATGGAACGCGCCGGGCATGTCTACTCCCGGATCAGCAATCCGACCGTGGCGGTGCTGGAAGAACGCGTGGCCGCGCTGGAAAACGGCGCCGGGGCCATCGCCACGGCATCCGGCCAGGCCGCGCTGCACCTGGCCGTGGCCACGCTGATGGGCGCGGGGTCGCATATCGTGGCCTCCACCGCGCTCTACGGCGGATCCCACAACCTGCTTCACTACACACTGCGCCGGTTCGGCATCGAGACCACGTTCGTCAATCCGCGCGACATCGACGCCTGGCGCGCCGCCATCCGCCCCGAGACCCGGCTGCTGTTCGGCGAGACACTGGGCAATCCGGGGCTGGACGTGCTCGATATCGAGACCGTGGCCCAGATCGGCCGGGATCACCGGATCCCGCTGCTGGTGGACTCCACATTCACCACACCCTACCTGCTGCGCCCGTTCGACCTCGGCGCCGGGCTGCTCTACCACTCGGCCACCAAGTTCCTGGGCGGTCATGGCACCACCATCGGTGGCGTGCTGGCCGAGGGCGGGACGTTCGATTTCGAGGCGTCCGGCCGCTTCCCGGAACTGTCGGAGCCGTACGAGGGTTTCCACAACATGGTGTTCACCGAGGAAAGCACGGTGGCGCCGTTCCTGCTGCGCGCGCGGCGCGAAGGCCTGCGGGACTTCGGCGCCTGCATGAACCCCATGGCCGCGTGGCAACTGCTGCAAGGCATCGAGACCCTGCCGCTGCGGATGAGCCGCCACGTCGACAATACGCGCCGCGTGGTGCAGTTCCTGGCGGGCCATCCGATGGTGGAATCCGTGGCCTACCCCGAGCTCGAGTCGCACCCGGACCATGCGCTGGCCAAACGCCTGCTGCCGCGCGGCTGCGGCGCGGTCTTCAGCTTCAACCTCAAGGCCGACCGCACGGCCGGGCAGCGCTTCATCGAAAGCCTCTCGCTCTTCTCGCACCTCGCCAACGTGGGCGATGCGCGCTCGCTGGTGATCCACCCGGCTTCCACCACGCACTTCCGCATGGATGCCGCGGCGCTGCGCGCGGCCGGCATCGGCGAAGGCACGATCCGGCTGTCGATTGGGCTGGAAGACCCCGACGACCTGATCGACGACCTGAAACGCGGCCTGAAGGCCGCGGAGAAGGCCATGAGCGGCGGCGCAAAGGGAGGGAAAGCCTGATGGAACTGAATGTTTCCGGCCAGAAGGCCTATGCCTACACCGGCGGCAAGCCGTTCGATCCCGCCCTGCCCTGCGCCGTCTTCGTGCATGGCGCGCAAAACGATCACAGCGTGTGGGCGTTGCAAACGCGCTGGTTTGCCAACCACGGTTTCTCCGTGCTGGCCGTGGACCTGCCCGCCCACAACCGCAGCCAGGGCGCACCGCTGACCACCGTCGAGTCGATGGCCGACTGGGTGATGACGCTGGTGGCAACCGCGGGCGTCAAGGCGCCTGCGCTGGTGTTCGGCCACAGCATGGGGTCACTGATCGCGCTCGAGTGCGCCACGCGCCATCCCGACGCGGTGCGCGCGATCGGGCTGCTGGCCACGGCCTATCCGATGAAGGTATCCGACGCGCTGCTCGATGCCGCGCTGAACCGCGAAGACGAAGCCATCGCGATGGTCAACCAGTGGTCGATCTCCAGCCTCGCCAGCAAGCCGTCCTCGCCGGGCCCCGGCGCGTGGATGCACGGCGGCAGCCAGCGACTGATGGAGCGCGTGGCCGCGCGCAATCCAGGCGCCCATGTCTTCCACAATGATTTTTCCGCCTGCAACGCCTATGCGCATGGCGAAGAAGCGGCGGCATCGGTCGCCTGCCCGGCGTTGTTCGTGGTGGGATCGAAGGACATGATGACGTCGCCCAAGGCCGCGCAGGGACTGGCCAGCAGGATGGCGAATGCCGCCGTTGCCACCGTCCCCTGCGGGCACGCGATGATGGGAGAAAAGCCGGATGAAGTCCTCGACACGCTGGCCGCCTTCGCGCGGAAAGTCGTGGCGAGCGGCACGCCGACGCAGGCACGAGCGTCATAGCAGTGTGACAACAACGACAACATCGGGGAGCCGCCGGAGACCACCATGCCTCACGCCCACGCCAAAGAGTTTGAGAGCTTTGCCGCCTTCTACCCTTACTACCTGAACGAACACCGCGACCGGACCTGCCGCCGCCTGCATTTCGTCGGATCGACGGTCGCCCTGTTCTGCCTCGTGGCGCTGGTGATCACGGGCAACGCGTGGTGGCTGCTCGGTGCGGCGGTATCCGGCTATGCGTTCGCATGGGTCGGCCACTTCGGCTTCGAAAAAAACCGGCCGGCCACGTTCCGCCACCCGATCTACAGCCTGATGGGCGACTGGGTCATGTACGCGGATATCTGGCGGGGCAGGATTCCGTTCTGACCGGGTGATGGTCCCGGTTTGACCGGAGGGTGCCGGTCAGACCGGTATGGTCGATATTGCAACGGATCAGATCGGTGACGATTCGAGTCTGACGATGCCAGCGGGCCGGTCCTGCTGACGGATGGCGTGGGAGCCGGCGTCAGACCTGGCCGTGCCAGCCCGGCGGCACCACTTCGAACGTACGACGCTGGCCGCCACCCTCGTCGGCCTTGGCAGCCTTTCCGCCCTCACCACCCTCACCGCCCGTATCACCCTTGTCGCCCTTGCCGTCCTTACGGTCCTCTCGCCCGGCCTCATTGGCCGCCGGCGCCGACGCCTGCTGGCGGAACACGGCCTCCAGCGACTGCTCCAGCTGAGGGTTGTCGAGCATCGATTTCAGCAGGTCCACGCCCTGCATCTGCTGCGCCAGCGCCGTCCGCGGCAGTCGCGCCAGGTTCAGCACCAGCCGGTCATGCAGCATGCGCAGCGTGACGTGCGACGGATCGCACAGCAGCGCCCAGTGTGCCTGCCCACGATCCTGCTGGAGCTTGCCGACCAGATGCATCCCCTTGAGCTTTGCCAGCAGACCAGCCAGGTAGTCTGCCTCCATCCGCAGCTTGCGGCCCATATCGAGTTCGCCAACGCTGCGCGGCACCTCCTCGCGGGCGCGGTACAGCAGGTACAGAACGCCGAGCGCGTCGAAGAACTCGCTGCCGGCAAACGTGCGGCGGCGCCAGTGGCCTTCCCGGATGACCGGCAGATTGGCCGCAATCGTGGCGCCCAGCAGCGTCACCAGCCAGCTGACGTACATCCACAGCAGGAACAGCGGCAACACGGCGAACGTGCCGTAGACCGCCGTATAGGTCGGAATATGAGTAATGAAGTAGCCGAAGCCGCGCTTGGCGACTTCGAAGGCGATGGCGGCAACCAGCCCGGCGATGATGGCGTCGCGCCAATCCACATAGGCGTAGGGCACCGCCATATAGAGGAAGGCGAACGCCAGTGCCGACAGGAGCACAGGAACGGCGCTGACCATCAGGCCCATCCCCATCGGCAGATTGCCGACGTAGCCCATCGAAACCGAGATCAGGTACGAACTGATGGACAGGCTGGCGCCGATCAGCACCGGCCCCAGCGTCAGCACGGCCCAGAACACCAGCACCCGCTGCGCCAGCGGGCGCCGCCGCTTGACGCGCCAGATCGCATTGAGCGCGTCTTCCACGGTCAGCATCGTCAGCACGGACGTCACCATCAGGCCGCCCAGGCCCAGCGCGGTCAGCCCGCGCGCGCTCTTGGCAAACTGACCGATGTAGCGCGAGACCGAGTCACTGATGTTGCCGCCCGGGATCAGGTTCTGGAACAGGAAGCCCTCGATCTCGCCGCGAAAATCGCGGAACACCGGAAACGCGGCCAGCAGCGCGAACGCCACGGTCAGCACCGGCACCACGGCCAGGACGGTGGTGAAAGTCAGGCTGGCGGACACCTGCGGCAGGCGATCCTCGCCGGCGCGACGCAGCGCGTAGCGCGCGAGTGCGCGCACCTTCTGCAGGTTCCATTCCCTGCGCAGGCGGGCGATGCGTGCGGCTGTCATGCGGGGGCAAGCTCCATTGTCTGAAAACGAGGGGTGAGGGCCACCGGATCAAGGAAACGTGCGACATTTCGTCGGACGCGTCTCGCATCCGGCACCCGGCGCGAGGGCCCAACTATAATACGCGCATTGTTTTGCGGCGCCGTTCCGGGCCGCGCCCGCCCTGGCCGGCAACACGGCCGGCCGGCGGACTGCCAGCCCATCCATGACCGACATCCTCGTCCTCTATTACAGCCGCCACGGCAGCACCCGCAAACTCGCCGAACTGATTGCCACCGGCATCGAGAGCGTGCCCGGCGCCCAGGCGCGCCTGCGCACCGTGCCGCCAGTCTCGACGGTCTGCGAAGCCACTGCACCCGATATCCCGCCCGAAGGCGCGCCGTACGCGGAATTGCGCGATCTCGAGGAGTGCGCCGGCCTGGCGCTCGGCAGCCCCACCCGCTTCGGCAACATGGCCGCGCCAATGAAGTATTTCCTGGACGGCACCGTCGCCCAATGGCTGTCCGGTGCGCTCACCGGCAAGCCCGCCTGCGTGTTCACCTCCACCGGCAGCCTGCATGGCGGCCAGGAGACCACGCTGCTGTCGATGATGCTGCCGCTGTTCCACCACGGCATGCTGCTGATGGGCTTGCCCTATTCCGAGCCGGGCCTGATGACGACGACGGCCGGCGGCACGCCCTATGGCCCGAGCCACCATGCCCACGTGGACAACCATGGCCCGGTGACCGACCACGAAGCCGCGCTGGCGACCGCCATGGGACGCCGGCTGGCCGAAACGGCGCTGAAGCTGGCCGGGGCTGCACGATGACACCCGCCGACGCCTCTGCACGCGACGGCGACCTGCACAGCCCCGGGCTATGGCGCCTGAGCGTGGGCAGCCTGATCGCGCTGATGGCGTTGTGCATCGCCTGGGAATGGTTCCTCGCACCTTTGCGCCCGGGCGGCTCGTGGCTGGTCCTGAAGTGCATCCTGCTGCTGCCGGTATTGCGTGGCGTTCTGACGCGCAATCGCTACACCATGCAGTGGTCGTCGATGCTGATCCTGCTGTATTTCACCGAAGGCATCGTGCGCGCCACCAGCGACCGCGCGCCGTCGTCCACCCTGGCGTGGGCGGAAGTCGCCCTCACGGTGCTGTTCTTTTTCAGCACGATTCTCTACCTGCGACCCTACAAGCGGCGTGCCAAGGCACAGAAGGCGTCGGACACCGTCGCGCCGCCCTCGTCCCCCTCGTCGCCCCGGTAACTTGCCGTCGCCGAAACTCCCATTCCTGCCATGACCGCCTCGCACCTCGACTCGTTCCTCGATCTCTGCCGCGCCGCGGTGGGCCCACAAAACGTGCTGACGGATGCCACCGACAAGGCGCCCTACCTGACCGACTGGCGCCGGCGCTATACGGGCGACGCGGTTGCCGTGCTGCGTCCTGGCTCCACCGAGGAAGTCGCCGCCGTGGTCCATGCCTGCCATGCCCACAAGCTGGCCGTGGTGCCTCAGGGCGGCAACACGGGCCTGTGCGGCGGCGCGACGCCGGCCGCCGGTGAAGCGGCGGCAAACGGTGTGGTCGTGCTGTCGCTGCAGCGCATGAACCGCATCCGCAACGTCGATCCGTTGAACAACACGATCACCGTGGAAGCCGGTGTGATCCTGCAGCAGTTGCAGGAAGCGGCGCAGGCCCACGGCAGGCTGTTCCCGCTGAGCCTGGCGGCCGAGGGTAGCTGCACGATCGGCGGCAACCTGTCGACCAACGCCGGCGGCACCGCCGTGCTGCGATACGGCAATACGCGTGAACTGTGCCTGGGCGTGGAAGTGGTGACGGCCAGGGGCGAGATCTGGGACGGCCTGCGCGGTCTGCGCAAGGACAATACGGGCTACGACTTGCGCGACCTGTTTATCGGCGCCGAAGGCACGCTGGGGATCATCACGGCGGCCGTCATGAAACTGTTTCCGGCCCCGCGCGCGCGCGTCACGGCGCTGGCCGCCTTGCAGAGCCCGCGCGCGGCGCTGGCCCTGCTGGCCATCGCGCAATCGCACGCCAGCGCGATGCTGACCGGCTTCGAGCTGATGTCCGCGCGATGCATGGAACTGGTGACGAAACACTTCCCGCAACTACGCTACCCGTTTGACGCCACGCATCCGCAGCTGGTGCTGCTGGAACTGTCCGACAGCGAAGGCGAGGAACACGCGCGCGCGATCTTCGAAAAGATGATGGAAACCGCTTTCGAGGGCGGCGTGGTGATCGATGCAGTGGTCGCCGAGTCCGTGCAACAGTCGCGCGATTTCTGGAACCTGCGCGAGCACATTCCGCTGGCCCAGGTCGAGGAAGGCAAGAACATCAAACACGATATCGCCGTGCCGATCTCGCGCGTGGCTGACTTTATCGAGACCACCGATGCGCTGTTGCAGGATGCCTTCCCCGGTGCGAGGATGGTGACCTTCGGCCATCTTGGCGACGGCAACCTGCACTACAACGTATCGCCGCCGGTGGGTGTCGATAACGACCAATTCCTGATGCATCAGGACGCCATCAACCTGGTCGTCCACAACAGCGTGCAGGCGCACAGCGGCTCGATTTCCGCCGAGCACGGCCTTGGCCAGCTCAAGCGCGAGGAGAACCAGCGCTACAAGAGCGAGGTGGAACTGGCGATGATGCGGGCCATCAAGCAGGCGCTGGACCCGCAGGGGCTAATGAATCCGGGGAAGGTCATCTGATCCGGCCGATGGGTTGGCATCCGGATCCTGATCCGGACCCATCTCCGGATCGGCCTCCGAATCCAGGCCGCCCAACAGCTGGCTGCACAGACCCTCGCCTTCCGGCGTGAGGCTGGCCGTTCCCCGGCCATCCTCTTCCATCGTCATGACGACCAACTCCGCCTCGGCCAGTTGGGTCAGCACGCGACGCAGCACGCTCATCTGCACCGAGGCCCGTTTGCTGATCCGCGCCAGCGACAGCACCTTGCCTTCGGGCATCTGCGCCTCGCGCCAGAGCACGTCCAGGATGCCGGCCAGCGCCGGGTCCAGCCCGCCGACGCTGTCTTGTCCGTCTTGTCCGTCTGCTGCCTCGTCGATCCCGGGGGCGTCCGTTTCAGCATTGCCCCGGTTGGATTTGCGCATCATTCTGTCTCCTTGTCTTGTAGTGACGCCACCAGCTTGCCCAGCGTGATGATGGCGGACTCCACCTCCGCCGACCATGCACCACTGTAGTTCAGGCGGATGCAGTTGGTATAAGTCGGCACCGGCGAGAAGATATGCCCCGGGGCCACGGTGATCCGCCGCTCCAGCGCCGCATGGTAGAGCGCCATGGCGTCCACCTCTTCCGGCAATTCCACCCACAGGACATAGCCCCCCGCCGGCCGCGAGACCCGCGTCCCCGCCGGAAAGAATCGCCGCACCGCAGCGGCCATGATGTTGGCCTGTTGCGCGTAGGTCTTGCGCACGCGGCGCAGGTGATAGTCGTAGCCGTCGTTCTTCAGGAACTCGGCGATGGCCAGTTGCGGAATGGCCGGCGTGGTCAGCGTGTTCAGGAATTTCAGTCGCTCGACCTGCTCCTTGTACCTTCCCGGCAACGCCCAGCCAATCCGGTAGGCGTTGGTCAGCGTCTTGGAGAACGACGAACAATGCAGCACGATACCGGCCGTATCGTAGGCCTTTAGCGACGTGGGATGGGCATCGCCATAGTAAAGCTCGCCATAGACATCGTTCTCGATCACCGGAATGTCACGCGCGGTCAGCAGTGTCACCAGTTCCTGCTTGCGCGCGTCCGACATCTGGAACCCGAGCGGGTTCTGGAAATTCGGCATCACCATGCATGCGGCGATGGGGCGCTCGTCGATCAGCTTCGCCAGGGCCTGAACGTCGATTCCTTCCACCGGATCGGTGGCCACCTCCACGGCGCGCATGCCTAGCCGCTCGATGGCGTGGAGCATCGCATAGTAGGTTGGCGACTCCACGGCAATGGTGTCGCCCGGCTTGGCCACCGCCTGCAGGCACAGGTTGATCGCCTCGGTGGCACCGATGGTCACGATCACCTCGTTGGGATCGACCGCGTAGCCGTTTTCCAGATAGCGCCGCGTGATCTGGCGGATCAGTTGCGGCGACCCCGGCGGCAGGTCATCGAGCAGGTTCCACGTGTCATAGCGTTTGCCGATGGTGTTGGCGTACTGGATGATCCGCTGCCAGGGGAACAGCTTGGGATCGGGGTATGGCGAGCCGAGCGGAATGGCATCGTCGGCACGGATCGAGCGCAGCGTCGACAGCACCAGCGCGCTCACATCCACCGGCGACGGCCTGGCCGCCGGGCGGGTTGGCTGCAGTTCGATGGTGGGCTCGCCGGGCCGGGAGCGCACGAAGTACCCGGACTGGGGCCGGCTTTCCAGGATGCCGCGCGATTCCAGCAGCAGGTACGCCCGGACGACCGTCGTGATGCTCAGGCGATGGTGCTGGGCCGCCTGGCGCACCGAGGGGATTTTTTCCCCGGACAGCAAGACGCCTTGCTGCACCAGCGCCTCGATGTCGGCCGCAAGCTTTTCATACAGAGTCACACCGCCAACCTTTCGCCACGTCTGGAGTTGTCTGGACGCTGGCGATTGCCCGGCCAGTCTTCAGCCCGGCAGCGCCAGCGGCTCAGATCGTAATACGAAATACGTCCCGGCGACCGGATCGGCCTGGGGCGTGGCCGGCGCGACACCTGTGTATTCGACGAAGCCGTCTTTGCGGCAGAAGCTCAGCAGACGCAGACCGGCCTGTTCGGCGATGCGGATGGCCAGTGAAGTCGGCGCGGAAATCGTCGCCAGCATCTGGATCTGCATGCGTGCCGCCTTGCGGACCAGCTCATAGCTGGCGCGGCTGGACAAGAAGACGAATCCATCATCCATCGACATCCGGCGCTTCGCCAAGTGGCCGACCAGCTTGTCCATTGCATTGTGACGACCCACATCCTCGAAGGCGCACAGCACTTCTCCGTCGGGCGCGCACCAGCCCGCGGCGTGAACGCCGCCCGTGGCGCGCATCAGGACCTGGTGGCTCGGCAGCTCGGCGGCGGCACGCTGGATCGTCGCGCGGGAAGGCTCGATCCGGCGGCGCGGCACCGCCATCGGCACAGGCGCCAGGTCCAGCAACTCGAGGCTCTCGATGCCACAGACCCCGCAGCCCGTGCGCCCCGCCAGCGCCCGGCGCTGTGCCTTCATCGCCATGAAGGCGCGCTGGCTGATGTCGATACGAACCTCGATGCCGTCGCATCCCGGCACGACCTCGACATCGTAGATTTCCTTGACGCCGTCGACGATCCCCTCGGTCAGCGAGAACCCAAAGGCGAATGCTTCCAGGTCCAGCGGCGTCGCCATCATCACGGCATGGGAGATACCGTTGTAAACCAGCGCTACCGGCACCTCCTCGGCCACGTTGTCAAGGTCGAGCGTACTCAGGTCGCCCTTGTGGCGGTGAGTGCTCCGCTGCTGATAACCAAGCGGCGACTGCAACGATGACGGCGCCGGAGTCGCGGCGGGCTCCCGGGATGATGAGGTCATGCGTGTCTCCGGAAGGCCATCAGGCGCCGCCGGCCCGTGCCAGCAGCACGGGGATCGACTTCGACGTCGGCGTGCCGGACCGGTCGCCGATGCTCTCCAGCGGCACCAGCGGATTGGTTTCCGGATAGTAGGCACCCAGGCAGCCGGCAGGAATGTCGTAGTCCACCAGCAGGAAGTCCTGCGCGTGGCGCGTGATGCCGTCTTCCCAGACACTGGTGATGTCCACGCGCTCGCTCTCGGCAAAGCCCAGCCGCTCGCGATCCGCCGGGTTGATAAACACCACGCGACGCAGACCAAACACGCCACGATAGCGATCATCCAGGCCATAGATCGTGGTGTTGTACTGGTCGTGCGACCGCGTGGTCATCATCACCATCAGGTCGTCGCCGTATGCCGCGCGGGCACGCTGGATCGGGGTGTCCTTGTCGATCGCATGCACCAGGAACTGGGCCTTGCCGGACGCCGTCTTCCACACGCGGTTGCGCGAAGCCGGAGTCAGGTGGAACCCGCCCGGCTGGTTCACGCGTGCGTTGAATTGCTCGAAGCCCGGAATCACCTTTTCGATGGCGTCACGAATGCGCGCGTAGTCCTGCGCGTACCAGAGCCAGTCGACCTTTTCGGAGCCGAGCGTCGCGGCGGCCATGCGGGCGACGATCGCGGTCTCGGACAGCAAGTCGGGCGATGCCGGCTTGTTCATCCCATAGGAGATATGCACCATGCAGACCGAGTCTTCCACGGTCACACCCTGGGGCACGCCGTCCTGCAGATCGATCTCCGTCCGGCCCATCGTCGGCAGCAGCAGGGACGCCTTGCCGATCACCAAATGGCTGCGGTTGAGCTTGGTGGCAATATTGACGGTCAGATCGCACTGGCGCAGCGCCTCCCAGGTGCGCGGCGTGTCCGGCGTGGCGATCGAGAAATTGCCGCCCAGCCCCACGAACACCTTCACCTTGCCCGCCAGCATCGCATTGATCGCGCCGACCACGTCCTGGCCGTGCTCGCGCGGCGGCTCGAAGCCGAACGTGGCGCCCAGTCGGTCCAGGAAGGCATCGTCCGGCTGCTCCTCGATGCCCATTGTGCGGTCACCCTGCACGTTGGAATGGCCACGCACCGGCATCAGCCCGGCGCCCGGGCGACCGATATTCCCGCGCAGCATCATCACGTTGGACAGCATCTGGATCGTGCGGACCGAGTTCTTGTGTTGAGTCAGGCCCATGCCCCAGCAGGCGATGGTGCGCTCGCTCTTCACGTAGACATCTGCCAGCGCGTCGATGTCTTCGCGCGTCACGCCCGAATCGGCCACGATGTCCGCCCAGCTCTCGGCGCGCAGATCCGCCGCGAAGGCTTCGAAATCGGCCGTGTGCTGCGCGATGAAGTCAACGTCCACCACGCGCCTGTTGCCCGTGGCGATGGCGGCGTCATCCAGCTCGATCACACGCTTGCCGAGGCCCTTGATCAGCGCGAAGTCGCCGGCCAACTTGGGCCGGACGAACATCGACGCGATCTTCGTGCTGGACCCCGTCAGCATCTCGGTGGCGTGCTGCGGGCTGGTAAAGCGCTCCAGGCCGCGCTCCTTGAGCGGGTTGATCGACACAATCGTCGCCCCGCGTTTTGCGCAATCGCGCAGCTCATTCAGCATGCGCGGATGGTTGGTGGCCGGGTTCTGGCCGAACACCAGCACGGCATCGGCCAGCTGGAAATCATCCAGCAGCACGGTGGCCTTGCCCACGCCCACCGTCACCGGCAAGCCACGACTGGTGGCCTCGTGACACATGTTCGAGCAATCCGGGAAATTATTGGTCCCGTACATCCGCACGAACAGCTGGAACAGGAAGGCGGCCTCATTGCTGGCCCGGCCTGACGTATAGAACGTGGCGGCATCCGGGTCATCCAGCTGGCGCAGGTGGCTGGCGATCAGCGCGAAGGCATCGTCCCAGGCTACCGGCACGTACTTGTCCGTGACGGCGTCGTAGACCACCGGATGGGTCAGCCGGCCATGCTGCTCGAGCTCGTAGTCCGACTGCTGCATCAGCTCGGTCACCGTGTACTTCGCAAAGAAGTCGTTTGTGACCCGCTTGCTGGTGGCCTCCGCAGCCACGGCCTTGACACCGTTCTCGCAGAATTCGAAGGTCGACGCGTGCTGCTTGTCCGGCCAGGCGCAACCCGGACAGTCAAAGCCGTCGGGCTGGTTCTGCTTGAACAGCGTCTTGTACTTGCCGCCTGCAACCTTCTCCTTGATCAGGTTGATGGCAACGTACTTGAGGGCGCCCCAGCCAGCGGCCGGGTGCGTGTAGGGCGCGACATGTCCCTTTTCGGGGGTCGGAGTACTCATCGGGGGGCGACTTCCTGAACAAATGCCCGAGTGCCCGGCCCGGTTTTCCGTGTTTCCAGAGCACCCGAAGCGATGGATGCAGACTAGGCCCGAAAAGTGATCTGAGGAACGTACAGTACAGCTACGGATTGAAGAGTACAGTTTGCACCATTGCGGCGCACAAATTGGGAACTGTGCTTATCGGAGGGGCATGAACGAGGCGTGCCCCTACTCTTCCCTACTCCGGTTGCTCCGGCGTCGCCTGGATGATGTCCTCGAGCTGGGCGCTCATGGGGATGTCGAGCCGCTCGCCGGTCGGCAGCTTGCTCAGGAACCACTGCTTGTAGAGTCGTTCCAGATCGCCCGAGGTGATCACGTTCCGCACCGCCCGGTCGACCACGGCCGCGAACTGCGGATCGTTCTTGCGCAGCATGATCCCGTATGGGTCGTAGGAGAGGAAATCGCGCGTCACGTCGAACTTCTTTGCCATGTTGTAGTGCGCCAGAAAACCGTAGAGCAGCACGTCGTCGCCGGCGTAGGCATCGGCGCCGCCGTGACGCAGGATCTCGAAAGCGTCGGCATGGTCGCGCGCGCGGATGATCTTCACGTCCAGGCTGAATCGTGCCGACACCTTCTCGATCGCGTCGGCATTGGTGGTGCCAGCCGTGGCGACCACGGTCTTGCCCTTGAGGTCGCGGAACGACTTGATCGGCGATCCGCGCGGCACCATCAGCTTGGTCCCCGCGATGAAGATCACCGGCGAGAACCCGACGATGCGCATGCGTTCGGCATTGCGCGTGGTCGATCCGCATTCGAGATCGATCCTGCCCGACGTCATCGCATCGAAGCGATTCTCGGACGTGACCGGCACCCACTGAATCGTCAGGTCGCGTCCGATCTCAGCGGCGGCGGTCTCCACGATGGCCTGGCATATATCGATCGAATAGCCGATTGGCCGCTTCGCCTGGTTCAGGTACGAGAACGGCAGCGATGACTCCCGGTAGCCGACGATCAGCGCCCCCGTGTCCTTGGCCTTTTTCAGCGTGCCGCTCAGCACCACGGCATCCTGCGCGACGGCTAGCGTGGCCGTGACGCAGCCGAGCCACAGTGCAATCAGAAATTTCGCAGCGAATCCGCGCATGGCATCAGGCCTCCGCGGCATCGGGCTTGGCGCCGGGGATGTCCTGCTCCGTCTCGGGCACCGGTCCGGAGGCCAGTTGCCCTTCCCACTTGGCCACCACGGCGGCGGCGATCGAGTTGCCCACCGCGTTGGTCGCGGAACGGCCCATGTCGAGGAACTGGTCGACGCCCATGATCAGCAGCAACCCGGCCTCGGGGATGCCGAACTGGTTCAGCGTGGCGGCGATCACCACCAGCGACGCGCGGGGCACGCCCGCCATGCCCTTGGACGTCAGCATCAGCAACAGCAACATCGTGATCTGCGTACCCATTGGCAGGTGGATGTCATAGGCCTGGGCGATGAACAGGACCGCGAACGTGCAGTACATCATCGATCCGTCCAGGTTGAACGAATAGCCCAGTGGCAGCACGAAACTCGAGATCTTGCGGTTCACGCCGAACCGATCGAGCGAATCGAGCAATTTCGGATAGGCCGCCTCGGAACTTGCCGTGGAGAACGACAGCAGGAACGGTTCCCGGATCAGGCGGATCAACTGGATCACGCGCTTGCCCAGGAACATGAAGCCCGCAAGCGCCAGCAGCCCCCAGAGCACGAACAGCGCCAGGTAGAAGCTGCCCATGAACTTGGCGAACGTGACCAGGATGCCCAGGCCCTGCGTGGTCACCGTGGAGGCGATCGCCGCGAACACGGCCACTGGCGCCAGCCACATGACCGCGCCGGTGATCTTGAGCATGATCTGCGCAAGATCCTCGATGACCGCAGCCATGCGTGCGCCACGTTCGCCCAGCGTGGCGATGGCCGTGCCGAAGAAGATCGAGAACACCACGATCTGCAGGATTTCGTTGTTGGCCATCGCTTCCGCCACGGACTTCGGCACCAGGTGGGCCACGAAGTCCTTCAGCGTGAAGGCGTTGGTCTTGAGGTTGGTCGCCGCGCCAACGTCCGGCAGCGGCAGGCCGATGTTCACGCCCGGATGCAGCAGCGTGGCCATGATCAACCCGAGCGTCAGGGACACCAGCGATGCCGTGATGAACCAGGCGAGCGCCTTGACCCCCACGCGGCCCACCGTGCTGGCATCGCCCATGTGCGCGATACCCATCACCAGGGTCGAGAAAACCAGCGGCGCAATGATCATCTTGATCAGCCGCAGGAACACGTCGGTGATGATGGAGATATACCCGGCGATGTCCTTGGCCACTTTCGGATCGGGGAACGCCGCGTTGCAGGCATAGCCCACTCCGGCGCCGAGGATCATGGCAATCAAGATCCAGGTCGTGATATTTGACTTCTTGCTCATGACGACTCCTTGGGCTTCCGGGTGGATGTCCTGCGTCGGGGTCGGCACTCAGGTGACCCTAGGTAACGATAGGTCGTGGGGACCGGAATCCGCAAATCCGACCGCATTGAACGCCTTGCGGAAGCCTCCGCAACCCTTAGATCGACTGCCCCAAAGGAGTGCCATGTCTATAATCCGGCACACTCGCCCCCGCAGCTTTCCGCCAGGGCGTCATACCGACAAGCGCGCAGCGCCGCCCGGCTGAGCCACCGGGCCACGCGGACCGCGCCACAGGGCCTGACCGGCCCGCCGCCTGCCATCCTTCCCCGCAGGCGCCAGGTCGGCGGCGCGCAAGGCGGACACCGCCATGGCGCCCACCCCGGCGGCGCCAGACGCGTAGTCGTCTGACAACACCCGGCGCCGCCCATGCATCCGGGCGGGCGCCGGGCGTATGATTTGAGCTTCTGCGAATCCCTCCCTTCCCGCCACCATGCCGATCGGGTATTTGCGCAGCCTGACTGACCGTCGCCGCAGTCCCGTTGCGAACCGCCGACTGGCGCGCGTGCTCTGCTTCGTGGCAGGCGCCGCCAACGCGGGCGGCTTCCTGGCCGTGCGACAGTACACGTCACATATGTCCGGCATCGTGTCGGCGATCGCGGACGATCTCGTCCTGCATGACGTCGGCCTGGTGCTGCACGGAATCGGGGCACTGGTGTCGTTTCTCGGCGGCGCGGCCTGCTCGGCCGTGATGATCAGCTGGGCCCGGCGCACCCGGCTGCGCAGCGAGTATGCGCTGCCCCTGATGTTCGAAGCCTTTCTGCTACTCGTGTTCGGCGTGCTCGGCGCCCATCTTGGCGACAGCCAGTGGCTCTTCGTGCCGGCAACGGTGATGCTGCTCTGCTTCATGATGGGGCTGCAGAACGCCATGATTTCGAAGTTATCGAATGCAGAGATCCGCACGACGCATGTCACCGGCATGATCACCGACATCGGCGTGGAACTGGGGAAGCTGTTCTACTGGAATGGCCCGGCACGGCCCAACAGCCGGCCGGTGCACGCGGATCGTGCCAGGCTGCGCGTGCTCGGGATGCTGGTGAGCCTGTTCCTGTTCGGCGGCGTGGCCGGCGCGATGGCCTTCGGTGCGATGGGCTATGCCGCGACGTTGCCGCTGGCGGCGCTGTTGCTGATCGTAGCGATCGTGCCCATCGCGGATGACTTCGTCACACGGATTTTTGTACTGTTACGCCGCAAGCATCTCGCCCGCCGCGCCCGGCGTTGGGGCAGCCGCCGGTAGACGCTGCAACGACGTCAGGATCTTTTCGAGGCCACCTCTTAGAGCTGCAGCGTGCTGTCGCGGATCTCGATCCTCACCGGATCAGTCTCCCTCCACTGCTTCCTAGGTATGACCAACTTCCAGACCGCCTCCTTGTCGGGATTACGGAAGAGCGCCACTACCCCCACATATTCCGCATCGACATGCATCGGCTCGGCGAGGCTCACGCTCGCATCCGGACGCAGTACCACGTCCTTGGTCGCGAGCAGATCGACCTTCAGCAATTCGAGATCATTCGCTTGCAGCTGCGCATAGCTCAGTTGTTCGAACGCCTGTGGTGTCTTCAACTGGTAGACCCGCACCACCGTCGACAACGATTGCCCGGCGCCGTTTGTATTTAACGAGGACCGGCTGACAAGGTCGAGGTTCATGGTCTTGACCTGGGTGATGAAGGCCCACTTCGCCGCCTCCACCGTGCTGTCCTTCACCGCCTGGCCCACGCCGCAACCGGCTATAAGGGTGGCAACAAGCGCCACGGCGCCGTTTTGAAGCTGTCGCCTCATCGCGTTGATCCTCTTGGGGTAGCAAATTGCTGTGTTGCATTCGTCTTGCGCACGGCTGGCGAGCTTCGCGCCTGCTACGCTGCACCGGGTCCGTTCCATGTTCCGAGTTGAACGCGCGTCATGCGCGGCATGGCGCCGTCCACATCTTCTACATCCGCTGCGTCCTCTGCCGTGGGGTGCCTCAACTGCGCGGTAAAGCCCAGGCTCACCTGATCCGAGTTCAGAGTCGGGGCCGGCATCAGCGCTGGCCTCACCTGCATCTCCAGACGGGCATTCGCGGCATAGCCAAGATAGAAGCGCAGCAACGCCATCACCTCCCCATGCATGGCCCGTCCCGGCATCAGCCCCAATACCGACTCTCGTGTCTGCGGTGTGATCACCACGCGCACTGCGTTCGCGCGGTCGTAGAAGCCACGGCCCAACACGCAGTTCTCGCCCAGCGGCATCCGCTCCGTGGCATCGAGCCGCACCCACACGGGGTAGAACTCCTCTACCGTCACGTGCGCGTCCGGCACGGCGTGCCGCAGCACGCCGGCCAGCCCTTCCGCAGTCCGGGTGCGCTGGCTGGCCAGCCCCAGCATCGACAGCAGCTTGCGCGGGCTGACGGTCGCAACAACCTGGCTCTGTCCACTGCCCTGCCGGCCGAGGCCCAGTCCCAGCAGACTTAGCAGGTAGCGCGATACCTCATCCTGGCCACCCGCCCGGAAGCCCACGGGATAGCGATACTTGCGCGCAACGCGGTAGAACTGCGTGACGATCCGATGATGGAACAGGTCCAGGAACGCTGCCAGCGGCTCGGCGCCGTCGCGACGCTGCGCAATCTCGTCCACAAAATAGGACGGCATGCGCGCGTCGACGCCATACAGGCCGAGGAAGGTCGTCCGGACCACGGGCGGCCAATCGGGGGAGCCACTATCTCGCTCAACCGACTGGATTTCGCGCCCCGGGAAACCCAACCGCCCATGCGAGCGGAAACGTACCGGCTCGCTGACAGGCGAATCGGTCGTGCCCAGCGGCGGGCGCTGCGGCGCGGACAACTCGAGCAGCTCGCAGAACCGGAAGAAGTTCATCTGTGGCGCGTCGGCGAGCAACGCCGGCAACATGACGACTTCCGGCAGAGATGGCAATGCCTGAACAAGTATGCTCAAAACGGCGCCCCTTCCCCCTTGCTGTCGGGCCATACCAGACGCTTGCCGCTTGGCTGCGACACAATCACCAGTCGCGTATAGAGATTCACGGCGGCGTACAGCGACAGAAAGCGGTTGAGTATCGCGCCAAACATTTCGACATCGCCCTCGCCCGCAAAGCGCGAGCTGTCCAGCGCGACCTCGATTTCCACGCCGCGTAGCAAGCCGCCCTTGACGAGCTTCTGCAGCGGCCGGTGCCGCACGACCGTGATGGCATCGATACGCCGGCGGTTCAGTTCCCCGTCCGTCCAGTCGTACAGCGCCAGGCTTCCGCGCAGGACCTCGGCGTCGAGCAAGGACAGGTAGTTCGGCGCGAGGTGCGACAACACGCGCCAGTGGAAGCGGTCGCCAGTGGGCGGATACACCGGCAGGGTCGGTGCAGTCAGGTTGCGCACCGTGCCGATATTGGTGAAGCCGCCGCGCATGCGGGTGATGCCCGCCTCACGCAGGCCCTTGCGCGGCAGCATGCCGTTGGTGCCGGTCACCGATAGCGAAAGCGTCTCCTCGGGCATGGACTCCTGCTGCTCCCACGCATGGCCGCCCAGCACGAGCCAGGTGTCGAACCGGCCCGATGGGCCGCGGCGCACGCGGGTGTGGAAGTAGCGCTCCGGCATCTCGTGGCGCAGCAGGCCGCCACGGTGACGAAAGGCGGCAAATGGCGCGTACTCGAAGCGCTTGCCACTGCCAGCTTCGAAGCCCCGGACGGTGTCGACTGCGTAGACCTCGACATGCTGCCCTTGCTGCTCCATCACCCGCACCCGGTACTCGGTCTCGAAGTGTGTGACGGAGATCGGGTCGGCTTCCAGCTCGAACAGGTTGATAATCGGCGTGCAAAAGAGGCGCACGTTTTCGGCCGAGAAACGCATGTCGTCCGGGAACGGTTTATTGAGCACCACTTCCACGTCAAAGTGCTCCGTATCCTGGGGGATGGCGTCCATGTCCAGCCCCACCAGGTCCACAAACATGAACTTCTCGGGGAAGGTGAAATACTCCAGCAATAACTGGTAGCCGCCGAAGGCGTTATCAGGCTTCGGCCACAGGCGCTCCTCGGTGGCAAATCCGACAGGCTCCAGATGTAGTCCAGCCATCGGCCGGGGCGCACCGGGCCGGTCCGCCGGGTATCCGGGGATGCGCACCTGCAAGGCCACCGGCTTGGCGGTCAGCGCCGCATGGAGTGCCAGCGCCAGAGGACGGTCGGCATGCAGGTAGAGCCGCAGACGCGGCACCGCTAACTGCTCGCGGCGCCCCTGCATCTGAAGCGCGAGTCGCAGCCGGATCACCGAGCGGCCGTCCTCGCGAGCGTAGGCATCGGCTTCGGTCAGTCGCAGCGGGTACAGATCGACGGCTTGCGTGGTCCGGTAGATGCATTCCACACTATCGCCACTGCCATTCGGCTGGGTGCCCAGCAAAATGGAATCGGACATGACTTCCAGCCCTGCAGGCAAAATTTCGTGCCGCTGCAGCGTGTCGTTGTTCGGGGTCAGTTCCAGGATCGATAGCGACGGAATCATGCGCAGATAGTGCGGCCACAGCATGCTGACAAGTCCTTCCGTCAACTCCGGCAGCTCGTCATCGAGCTTATGGCGCAGGCGTCCCATCAGAAAGGCAAAGCCCTCGAACAGCCGCTCCACATGCGGATCACGCTCGCCGATGCGGTCGATGTTGAGCATGCGGGCACGGTCCGGAAACGCCTGGGCGAACTCCTTGCCGGCCTCGCGCAGGTAGCGCATTTCCGCTTCGTAGTAGCGCAGGATCTCGTTGTCTTGGGTGGGATGGTTCATGAAACGGATCGTTGGCTGGCCATCTGGGAAAACGCCACGGCGCGGGCCGGGTCGATGGCGGTTAGTTCCCCTACCAGCGCTTCGATGCGCTGGGCCAGTGCCACCTTGTCCGCATCCTTGCGCGTCATGCGGGACGTCAACAATCGCAGCAGTTGCTGCTTGGCCTCGAATGCGAGCGAGGGCTCCCAAGCGGTCAGTCGATAGCGCTCGACGGCCAAGTCAAGCGCGGCCAGCAAGTGCAGGGCTGTGTCGGCACGGTCAGCCCGCTCGGCGACGCGCGCCATCACCAGTTGCCTCAGGAAGCGATCGCGCTCGCCATCCGGCACAGGCAGGCCTTGCAGCCACGCGAAAGCGGCATCAAGGCTCTGCTGGGCAGCAAGGTCCGCGGCCTGGGCTTCCGTTTCCGCCCAATCGGTGCTGGCGGAGGTGACCGACACCGGCGCCGCCGGGTCGCCGCGCTCGAGGTCGCGCACCGTGGCATGGCGTGCGATCCATTCCAGCGTGGTGTCGTCCGCGAATGGCGTGCCGTCCGTGAAGGCTAGCTGCTCCAGACCGGGGAGACGTTCGAGCATCAGCGCACAATCGGTCGCCAGCAAGTCGCGTACGCGGGCATACTCGCCACCCGCCTGATCCTGCGCGGTAAAGGCGTAGTACTGCAAGTCCAGCCAGAAGTGGTTCGCCCCTTCGGCGAAGGCGTGTTCGACGCGATCGAGCAATTCCGGCCACCGCTTTTGCAGCAGCAGGCGCTTGAGCTGCGCGCGCAGCTCGGTGCGAGGCGCCACCAGGCGAGTCCTGCCGCTTGCCTCATGGGGCGGCACGTCGGTCAGCGTATCCCAGCGCACGCAGCGCATCAGGCGATAGGCGGCCAGATAGCCGTGGGGTTGCTCGCGCAGGAAGCTCGCCATCTGGCGCGCCCGGTCGAGCAGGTCGCGCGTCGAGGTCACCTCGCCTGCCGCCGATGGCACGGCAGATGCGGTGCCAGATGGTCTTGGAAGTTCACCGATGCCGGCACGCTCTGCGGATGACGGCGACTCGATCCGCCCCTCGAAGCGGCGGAATAGCCCATCCAGTGCCGGGCGTTCCGCTTCCGGCCATTGCGCAGTGCGCTCCAGGATCAGCGCGAGCGCCGACAAGGTGCGTTCGAGCGGTGCGCCCGTGAGGCCTTGCACGCGGTCGAGCCGATCTGTAAAGGTCCCACCGGCCAGCCATTCGAGCGCGGCCTTGCGGCGCTCGGCACGGGCGGGGAGCAACTGCGCGCCAAATCGGTCGATCAGTGCCGATAGCAGCTCGAAGCCGTCGCCAATGCCCTCGGCGCCATCGCGCCGCATGCGGCCATAGATGTAATAGACCGCCAGCCGCACGTCCTTGGCCACTCCCTTGAGCAGCCGCTCGGCGGACTCCACGATCAACGAATCATTGACATCGGACAGCTTGGCAACTTCCTCCTTGATGGCAAGGAAATCGTCGTCGTAGCCGGGATCGTCGCCGACCGGAGCAGCCGGGCGGATCGGTTGCAGCCAGGGTTCCCAGCGCGTCTGGGTGGAACGGGCGAGATCCGTGGGTGCGCGGGCGCCGAAGAGCGCGTTGAGCAGGTTGTTGAACATGGCTTCCTTCTCGGTTGGCGATATTGGCGCTATTGGCGCTGACCGGATACGGTGCGCGCCACGGCCTGCGGCTCCCGGCTCACGAAAATGCGCGACGGCAGCACGAAGCCCCGAAGCGTCAGCATCTCCAGCGGCCCCCGGCCGACTTCGGTGCGCATCTGGTAGCTGAGCGGATAGGCCACCTCCGCCGGTGGCGGCGGCTTCGCGCTGCGGGCCATCAGCCTGTCTGGATCGGTGCTGTCCGAGTCATGCCCTTCGGCCGGGCTATCGCTGGCACCGGCCTTCGATGCCCGGGCGTCCGCTCGCGTATCGGGCATCCCCTGCCAGGTCAGTTGATAGGTGGCGCTGTCCAGTGGCTCGATACGCGCGCGTTCCAGCATTCGCACCAGCCCCCAGCGGCCGCCGAATTCGTAGCTCTTGTTGGTACCCGCCTTCTCCGTCTGCCACTGCAGGCGGGTACCCAAGTCCTGCAGGTTGTTGGCCGGCCAGGCCATCGCCTGCCAGGTCTCGCGCTGGTTGTAGTAGTGCAGCTTCTGGGCGTCGAGGGTCAGTACGGTGTCAGTGATACCCGGGGTGGGGATCGGCTTGAGGTCGAAGCGGTACCGGGGCTCACCCTGCGCCAGCATGTGTGCCGCGATACGCTGCAGCGTATTGACCGACTTGAGGAAGGCTGGATCGAAGGTCAGCGCCCGGCCGCCGGTAGCCGCGGGCACCCATTGATCGCCCTGCAATTCCAGCACGCCGGCCAGTTGCGTGGCGAGGAACGCGCCGATCAGCCCGGTCTGCGGGCGCAGGAAACGCGCCAGCTCGGGCAGTGAGGCATCGCTGGTGCTGTCCGCAAACGGATAGCGTCCGGCGAACGCGTGGCCCCACGCCATGACGATGCTGCGCCGCCATGCGTCGTTCAAGCTGGCCTGAGCGGGCTGCAACACGGTCTGCGTGGCCTGTGCGATCGGGCGTACAAACAGCGTCTCACCCATGCCCGCCCACTCGCTGCCGAGGCTGGCGGCCATCAACTGGGCGTAGGCCTGGGTGTCGGCCAGTTCCGAGCCCCTACCCTGGAACAGCGCCTGCGCCATTTGGCGGGCTTGCGCGTCGGCGTCGCCGCTGTTGCTGACCTGTTGCAGCCGCAAGCGCAGCGCGGTGGCGCGGTCGAGGAAGCGTTGCAGGCTCAGGTCGCCGTTGGCGCCCGCATTGGCATTGGCGCCCTGGCCCTGTCCCACCAGTCGCAGCACCGGGCCAAAAGCGGCGCCGAGCGGCCCGGCCGGGTCCGGCTTGATCGCCTCGGGACCCGCCGCCTTCTTGCCCAGCAAGCCTTGCGTCTTGGCGACCAGGGTGTCGGAGAGCGATTCCCGATGCGCGCCAGCGCCGCCGTGGAATGCGAGCGATCTCATGAGCGCAATCACCGGCGACTGGCGCGCGTCGGCCAACAGCTTGAGCTGATCAATGGCAGCCGGCAGCGTCAACGCCGGTTCCCATTGCAGGCTGTTCATGAAGCCCTGCCAGCGCTCCGCATAGTCGGCAAAGTATTGCTCGGTCAGCGCGGTCCGCAGGGCTTCAGTGGATGGGCCTGTCGTCGGTTGCACGCCCTGTGGCTTGCCGTCGTTGAGCACCCAGTCGCTGGCGATCTCGGCCCGCTTCGCGGCCGCCTCGATCGCGGGCGCGACGTAGCCGTCGTAGGCCTCACGCGTGAAGACGCCGGGCACGATGGTGGCAGTGCGCACCAGCCCCCGAGGATCAGTGCCAGCGGTGAGCGACACCAGCGTCTGGTCAGGGTACTTGCTGCCACCGTTCCCGGCGAAGGCATTGATGATGCCCTGATAGACGGTGTCCTCCGCGTTGCGCTCCCCAATGACCGCCAGCAAAGTCTGGCGCGCGCCCGCCACCAGCTCGACCCGGGGTTCGATGCGCCAGGTCGGATTGGCCTTCAGTTGCCGCGCATGGAACTTGAGCAAGCGCTCAGCGAGGTCCTGCCGCTCGCCTGGTGCAATTCGCGCGTCGGTAGACCAGTGCTGCACCAGTTGCGGGGTGAGGAACGCCGGCTCGGCGCGCTCGGGGTGAGCCAGCATCAGGTAGGTCTTGAGTTCCTGGTGACCACCCGTCGCCTGGCGGCTGGTCTGCTCATCCAGGGTGTCGGTGCGCATTTTCGCGAGATCGACCAGCGAGCCCTCCAGGTCCTGCTGGATCGGCGTGATCAGCAAGCGACGGCTGGCCTGCGCGTACGGCTTCCATAGGGCATCAAGCACGGCTGAATCGCGATTCAAGCCAAAACGTGTCGCGAGCGGTGGGTGATGCTGGGTGCGGTGTTCGTAGCGCTCAATCTGCTGCTGCAGGGCGAGCAATGCGTGCAAACGGGCGGCGGCATCGGGAGCCGACTCGACGTCGTTGACGGCCTGCCGGGCGGCATGCACGTCCCGCCAATTCATCGCACCGGAGATCAGCATGCCGGCGCTCCACATGCCGACAGCCGTCAGTGCGATGCTGGAGAAGACTGTGGCCGGGCGCCAGCCGATGCGCCGACCTGGATAGCGGCGAGCGGCCATGCCCAGGTACGGCCAGAGGGGCAGGTCGACGCCGGGCTCGGCGTTCTCATCCGCAGCAAAGGCTGGATATGGGGCGAACACAATGCCGCTGAGCGGGATGTCCCGACCCTTATTGCTCGCCAGGCCGCCAATCCATTCGGCAAGAGCCTTGCCACGTTTGTCGAGCCGCGCGGACAGTTCTCCCATGTAGCGGCCCCGTTCCTTGCGGATCAGCTGCTCGACGCCACGATCCGACAGCTCGTTACGCAGAGATTGAAGTGCCTTGCCGATGGCGTTGGCGCCCCCACGACTTGGCAGCTCGCAGCCGATCACCGGGGTATTTCCGTTGGCCACCGTATCCGTGTCTGCCACGTCGAGCAGGTAGACCGGCGCGGACAAGTGCAGCACCTCGGCGATGCGGGCCAGACTGACGCTATAGGGATGCGTGCCGCGGCGTTGTGCGGGCAGATCGATCTTGCCGTCGGTGGTAAGGATGACGGCATCCACCGGACGACGTCGACGCAGCTTGTAAAGCTGCTTGAGCCAGGCGACGTCGGGATGACCGTCCTTGCCGGTCTTGCTCCACAAAAGCACTGCGTCGGCGGTGATCAGCCAACCTGGCTCGCCAAGGCCAGGAACCAGCTTGGCGATCGTATGGTCGTCGCCCGTCAGAAGCAGCCAAGGTTGCCGGTAACGCCAGCGAAAACCATACTGCTGCCTCACAGTCTGGCGAAGTCGCTCGAGAGGCTTAAGTGTCACGCTCGACCGACCATGGACGGTAACAATACTTGCTTGCGTTGTACCAGCCATCCCCGGCGCCCGGAATCCTAGCCACTTCCTTAGCCCGTTCAATGCATTCCACCAGCGGCTCAAGCGATCAAACGACGCGAGAATGGCCAGCAACAGCGCGCCAACAGCTACCGCAGCTATCCAATAGCTTCGCGCCTCAGGCGTGCCTATGGACTCGCCCCATAGCCAGATGGCACCGGCAACCATCAGTGCGAAAACCAGTATCGAGGCCAGGTCGATCTGCAGCTTCTTCATAGTTTGGGGAATACCATCATGCCCGTGTGTCGACGCTATCTGGAATGGTCGAGGTGAACATCAACCGTCCTATGGACCTAAACCTCCATGTACGACGAGTGCTGCGACGGCACCAGTCGCGGGCTCGATTCACAGCCACAAGCACAAATGTCGTCGCTCAAAGCTGCTTGACGCCCGTCAGGCCCTGTCATCGCCAATCGCGGCCCAGCGCAAACGATCCGCCCCATCGTCTTGCAAACCGGACACCACACTGGGTCGTCCTCGTAGGCCTGTTCGCGATCCCCCACCCGGTCACTACTGTCACCGCCTTCGACAATGCCGTTGACCGTCGTCTTATCGCCCTTCAGGATGTCGTAGCGTCTTGTCATCTATTTGCTTCTGCGTTATCGGCCTCTGATGCTGATTTGAACCAGGGCCAGATCACCTTCACTGCCGCCTCATCGGCCCCGAACCATCTGGCATTGGGTGCGGCCACTCCCTGGCGCCCAGAAGACTGATGTCACATCGAACCTGGCCGCAGGCGCATGCTGTTGAGCAGCGTGTCCCATACCTGGATTGCACCCGCCTCATCGACGGGCGAAGTCGCTAGCTCAGGGGGCAACGTAGCCCGCAACGCAGGATGATTGGCGCTCCCGAGGTTCAGGCGGATTTCAGTGTGCGGTTGTGCCACCGTGTCAGGATTTCCCGGCGCCAGAAGATAGAAGCGATACAGTTGTACCGAGCCACTCCTGATCGAGAACAGCACCTCCTCCGCATCCATGCCTGCGACTTGGCGCTTGCCTTTACGTAGCACGCTTACGTAGCCGCTATAGCCCTGCGTCCTCAGTTCCCGACGCAGGTCTGGCAGCGTCTTCAGCAGCGAAGTTTGCTGATCCACATCCACGGCATCACGCACATCTATCAGGAACAAGGAAGGCCGACCAGGCTGGAGCACCATGCCCTGATGGAGCAACTCACTGTTTCGCGATGGACCGCCGATGAGCGCGCCTTCGATGCAGAAGCCGCGTTCCGTGGGAACAG
>NZ_FMYZ01000011.1 GCF_900101625.1 Cupriavidus sp. YR651
CACATCAATTCGATATTGCGCTGAGTCTCGCGCTCCAGGCGGCGGCTGGACTGGATATGGTTGAGGTAGCCATAGATATAAATCTTCAGCAAGACAGACGGGTGATATGCCGGCCGACCGGTGGATGCAGGAGCCGCGCCCTTAAAGCCGAGCTTATGCAGATCCAGCTCATCAACAAAGGCATCGATGACGCGCACAGGGTTGTCTTCGCCGATAAAGTCGTCGAGACATTCGGGCAACAGCGTAACTTGCTGTCGATCTTCGCCTTCGATGAATCGCTTCATAGACCGTCCCGCGCTGAGAAGTTTCTTCAGTCTAGGCGACGCACTAGCGTTTTCACACAACCTCGGCCATCTGCGGTCATTTGATCGCATGTTGCGCTAGACCCTCCGACGTCCGCTGCACCTTGCAAAACGGCCGTTTGATCCCCGGTTCGTAGCGACTCCATCGGTTGGCCGTCCCCTTTTCGCGGTAGGTGGATTGCTCTCCGGTGACGTCTGCTGCGGCGAAAACACATTCAATATGGCAGCTTCCTGACCAAGAAGACCCGCTCCTCCGCTAACCTATAAGCGCCCCTGAGGGAGGCACTTATTCATTAGCAAGCTTTCCTTCCAGAGACTGGATCGTGGCTGCGGCAATAGCACTCGCCGTTTGACCAGCAATATGGGCGTCCATTGGGATTCGTCCTGCGGCCGATGACAAAATGGCATCGACACTCCCCCGTTCGGGTGAGATTGCATCGACCATTCTCATTTCCCGTTTCAAGTTTGAAACACATATCGTGGATTCATGACTCGGCAAGTCAGATTGAACTTTACTGAAATGAGTTTTCGACCTATACAAGTACCTGTATCAGAAGGCTAGTTTTTTATCGGAAGTCGCGCCATGTCGAAACGTACTGAATTTCTTTTAATTTTTAATGGAATTATTTTCGCAAACATAACGAGTGTATGCGCGCAGGAGATTGGGTGGTATGAAAAGGAATCTCGAAAATGCGAGTTCGAATCTCCTGTTGCCGGCAACCCATCTGCCTTTATCAGAAAGACAAACAACGTTGGCGGCCAATACCTGGTAGCGCCAAAATCCTCGCTTAACACGATTATCGCCGCGAACGCTGATCAGGTGAAAAACGTACATTTATTAACAAACGTAGAACTTGCGGCACTGAGATCCAACCTTGACTCCTTGCGCGCAGCACCTCAAGCACTCTCTATCGTTCTGGACGTCTTAGGAAAAATCAACAATCTTAAGGGGGCATTGAAAATTTCATCCGGCGGTCTTATGAATTGGCTCAAAGGAAATGCCGCTGGAGAACTCAAGAATATCGATCGGGTCTATGATTTTGTGACAGAAGGAGGGGCGTATGTATCAATAATCTCATTCAAGGCCCCTGCGCCTGGCGAGAAACCACTGATGCTTGAACTGAGGGGCTACGAGGTGCAGGTTGGAACGGAACCTAATCCGAGGCGATGGCTATCCTCCGCTTGTCTTCTGCCAATCGAGGTGACCCTATCGAGAATCGAAACGAAGGCGGCTGGAGCAAATGCCAACAATAAGAGGCTCGATCGACAGGCCGACGGTACGTGGAGAATGTTTGATATCACGGATCAAAAATATAGTTCCTCCGTTTTTAATTACATCGGGCAAGACGGTGAATATGCTTATTTCAAAGTAGCACCCGATAAGGAGTATCGAGCTCATATGTACGGAGGTCCATTGCAATCACGATCAAGCGGGGCTCCCACTTGGAATACTCTCTACCAAGTGATTGAATCCCAGTAGACGATAAATTTTGGATGATAAATTGTGAAAAACCTAATTTTTGCAGTTGTGCTTTCACCCATCGCAATATCCGGTGTTGCTATGGCTATAACGGCTGAAGAGGCCCGGAAGATTCCCGTTGAGCAATGGCCTACTACTCGACCATGTTCGGATCACGGCCAGCAACGTGATAAATGTATAGGTATTGATGGAGGCCAAGAAATCTGCAAACCGATTCATGACCCCGTGTGCCCCAAATAGCGAGTGTTTGGCGGCCGTGGCAGGGCGCGCACTGATCCATACCGTCTCGCAAATCTGGCCATGGTCGTCCGTCTTTTGGGTGTGATGGCCTGTATATATAGGATCCGATAGGTGGTCTCGTGTGACACCTGGTAGTCCTTGTTGACTGCATAGGCGTGCTTTACCCACCCTACAATCTTTCAGGGGACAACTGAAGCTGGAGCTTGCTGCCACGACATGCGCCAGAGCCCGGCTTCTGATGAGCTTGCAGGTCTTGGGGCGGCGAGCTCGATCCCAGGCGAGCGGATCCGCGTGATTTGCGCGATAGCCATGAATTCCCCGTTTCGACGGAGCTCACGGCTAATGGTAGATGCAGCCCGCCCAAGCTGAGCTGCTATCGAGCGGGTCGAAAGCCCCCCCACCACGGCACGGGAGATATCCTCTCGCACGGCAAGCGTCAAGCCAAGCTTGGAGCGGTGTCGAAGGGGCGGTTGGACTCCGCCGGAATGACACCCAATTTACATGCCTATTGCGATAAGTCTTCTTATCTAAATAGACTGATTTTTCCCGAAACTTCGACTCGGCAATCTATGGATGCGGATGATCGTCCCCTCGGCCTGCGAGCCTTCCTAGGAAGGTGAGGATCGACTATGGCGGTTAATAGCATTTAATGGCCTGCGCGTGAGTGGACGCTGTCGAGCATGGCGTCAAACCGCCGCGTCAACACTGCAGGCACTGAGCCGCATCAGGTCGCAGCCTCTGCGCACTACCTTGAGCATCACACTCTTTGCTGGCGGCAATAAAGAATGCGCAAGCGATCAAACGAAAACAGCGCAGAACGCCAGCCTCGCAACGGCTGCGAAATCGCCTGGCAACCAGGCGTCGTCCAAAACAAGCCCGGCACGGGTGGTGCCATTGGCTTTGCGGAGCTGGCGCGTGCCACCCCGGACGGCTACACCATCGGCTTCACGAACACGCCGAACCTGCTGACGATTCCAATTGAGCCCAAGACGACGTTCACCTGGAAGAGCTATGACCTCATCGGCAACCCAGTAGACGACCTGGGCGCATTCACCGTTAGCCAGTCCAGCAACATCGATTGTTTGACCACGCTCGTGAAGTATGCCAAGGCAAGCCCCGGTGCGACCACTGTGGGCACCACGGGCGTGGGCCCAGAGGACCATCTCGCCATGCTGCACTTGAAAAGGCGTCAGGCGTAAAGATGACCCACGGTGGGCTACAAAGGCGCCGGCGAGGTCCGTGGTGCCCTTGCTGGTCAGCAAATGACGATTGGCGCTATCAACATCGGCGAAGCTCTGGCTTACCAGAAGGAAGGTACGACTCTAAAGTTTCTGGGGCAGATGGGAGCAGCGCGCGCGGTACTTGCACCCAATGGTCGACCCTCCGCGAGCAGGGCTACAACATCGAGTTGGCATCCTTGCGCGGGCTCGCCGCGCCCAAGGTCCTGCCGGAACCGGTATCCAGGAGGCAACGTGAGGCTGCGTAAATCAGTCTTCTTGATACAGCCGATCAAGCGGACGACCACGCGGAAAGAAGAGTTCGCCCGGCAACAGCAGTGGGTCTCCGACCATACCCATGCGAATCGCTTCTTCGGCCTTTCGGGCAATCACATGCCGAAAGGCTCCGAATTCGCTCATCAATTCAGCTTCCGAGTTCTCTTTCTGGTCGCCCGCAGCGTGGGACCGGCTCAAATCATTGAGCACCGCGCGGCTGATCAAGCAAAAGTGGTGCTGGCCATCAACCGTGATACCGAATTTGATGGACTCCCCACTGACATCCAATTTCGCGCCCTGAATATTGTCCGGCATGTGCATCTCCCAGATATTCGAGTCCTAGCATGCTGACCAACCCCTGCTACCTGGGCGACTGCCGCGATGTCATGCGATAGCTATCGCCGATGGCGTGCGCGCTCAGTACTTTGTCACGGGCTCTTCAGCGTGGCGCCGTCGCAGGCACGGCCGTCGTTCCGGGAGGAACAACGTAAGGAACAAACTTGCAGGGCTCCTTCTGCCCCAACGAGCAATTGGAACCAACAGCACAAACCGACAACAGCGGTGCTGCCATCGCAAAGATAGCAAGCCTCATCGCAACGAGCCCGACCTGATTGTTTCTGGAATCCTAGCATGACCACAGAACACCCCATCCTCTCTGGCGGCGCTATGGTGCGCGCTAACGTGTCAGAAATGACGAGTTGGTCGGCGAAGGAATGCAAGCGGGTGGGGGCAACGTGAGACCAGGTGGACTCATCGGCCCGTTGATCCGAACCAGACGTCAAACATGCCATCTGGAAGTATCTGTCAAGTACATCTGAATCTTGAAGCCCCGATACTCGGAAATACCTTTCATATCCGCTCCAGCAACGTTTCCCGTCCTAGCGCGACCAACGAATGCCCCATCCCCTTCTCTGGCGCCCTAGCGGACGCATGCGGAAGTGAGATTCACGTGTTCCACGAATCAAGGACAACGCCCATCAATTTGCAGTCTGGCCCAATCGGTAGCGTGCTGCCAGGCCTCGCCCTCGCTGAAGAATTCGCCTGGAACAAGGTAGCGATCGAGAATCTTCAGTGGCGCGCCGCTTGCAGCTTTCGCACAGATCGTCACCTCTCCCTGCCAAGGGCCCGCCGCACTAAGTGACGTTGCGGACGCCTGATACCAGTGGTCTCGGTAGTACGTGAAGCCTTGGAGATCCATCGCTTTCTCCCGACGTTACAGAGGACCGTAGCACGAAGCACCTATCCATCCATGCCCTCGACGGCGAGGCCGTCTGCATCCCCTCTGACTACGAGCGGTACCGCTATCGCCTCTGGCGCGAGTGGGATCGCAAACTGCCGTCGCTCGGCTTCATCATGCTCAACACGTCGACCGCTGACAACCAGGTGAACGACCCGACGATCACGCGGTGCCTCCAGCGTGCGCTGGATAGCTACAAGTTTGGAGGCCTCGAGCCATCATGGACGCGATCGATCAATGCGCAACGGTCATCTGCGCGTGGGGCGCGCACAAGTCGGCACCGGCCCGCGCGGCGGAGGTGCTGGCCATCATCCGTATATGCGGCCGCGCCACGATGCTCCATCACCTCGGCCTGAACAAGGACGGCAGCCCTAAGCACCCGCTTTACGTTGGCACGCGCACGCGGCCCCAACACTTCAGCGCATGACCAAAGCCACGGCTCGCATCATTGAATTGACCCGCCGAACCTGGCGGATTGACGCCAGTGATGAACCGGTCATCATCAGTGGCCAGGACCGCAATCGCACCTGCAGTATCCTCGGGCTCTGCCATACGGCCCAGCGCAATGCGTTCGCGGAATATGTCGAGCGTGACTTCGTCCTTGAACATGTCGGCAGTCAGGTCCGTGCGTGTCAGCGTCGGGCACGCCGCATTGATCCGCACACCATCGCGGCCATAGCGAGCGCCAGCGATCTTGTCAGATTGACCACGCCGCCTTTTGCCGCGTTGTAGAAGCTCAGCTTCCAGTCGGCGCCCAGCCCCGAGACGGATGCGGGGCGGCAGCACGGCGCGCGAGCCAAAGAACACGCCGTCGAGGTCAATCGACATCACCGTGCGCCCACCTACGGCCATTCGACTGCGCTCTCGGGCGGACGTCTAAACGTCGGCTTCAATCAGGTAACGGACCTTCCCGGTGAGCCTGTCCATCTGCCTATTTCTGGCAATGTTTTTTTGCATTTCGGGACTGACTATCGGAAAACCGGGGTCCGCTGTGGTGTTGTGTCGCATCAATGCACCGCGAAATAGCGGTAGAACAATCGCTTTATCCATTCCACGGCGACCAAATAGCAGAGCAGCATCGCCAATAGAATCAGGAAGAACTGAGGCGGTGGTGCGACGAAACCGAGCAGCGCGGCGGCCGGCATGAAGGGCAATGCGCCGGCAATGAGCACGACCGCGAGCGAAGTAATCGTCAGTACGCGACTTGGCCGGCTCTTGAATGGGCTGCCCTGGGTTCGAATGATAAAGATCACCAATACTTGAGTGGCAATCGACTCAATAAACCAGCCAGTGTGAAATAGCGCTTCGCCCGCATTGAACACCTTCAGCATGATGAAAAATGTCAAGAAGTCGAAGACCGAGCTCACTGGGCCGACCACCCACATGAAATTGCGAATAAACGTCGTATCCCAATGCTTGGGATGGGTTAGGGAATCGTCATCCACGTTGTCCATTGGAATAGGCAGTTCCGAGACATCGTAAAGCAGGTTATTGAGAAGAATCTGCGCCGGCAGCATCGGTAAAAAGGCGAGAAACATCGTCGCGCCCGCCATGCTGAACATGTTACCGAAATTCGAGCTGGTTCCCATCATGATGTACTTCATGATGTTGGCGAAGGTCCGTCGGCCCTCCAGCACGCCAGCACGCAATACGTTCAAGTCTTGCCGCAGCAGGATCATCGCTGCCGCCGCCTTGGCCACGTCTACCGCGCTATCGACCGAAATGCCGATATCTGCAGAGTGAAGCGAGGGTGCGTCATTGATACCGTCGCCAAGATAACCGACGGTATGTCCTTGGGCTTTCAGGCTCAGGATGACGCGGTTTTTCTGCGCCGGCGTGACCCGGCAAAGCAAGTTAGCCCCCTTTAGCCGCACCGCCAGTGCGGTATCGTCCATTTGTCCGATTTCGTTGCCGGTGAGCACCCCCGAGACTGGCACGCCAAGTTGTGTAAACACGTGTCGGGTGACCAGCTCGCTGTCACCGGTGATGATTTTGACGTCCACGCCAATTTCCGCCAAGTCTTTGAGCGCCTTGGCCGCACTGGGTTTAGGGGGATCGAGGAAGGCGGCAAAGCCGGCGAAGATCAGCTCGGTTTCATCACTCAATACCGCGTGCGAGTAGTCCGGCGCGACCGATCGCCACGCGATGCCAAGCACTTTGAAGCCTTCCCGCCCAAGACTGTCTTGCAATATCTGGATGGTCGCCAGTGCGGCTTCATCCAGAGGTTGCGTCCCCAGTGCCTCGCCAAGAGCGTATTGCGTGGATAGTTTGAGAATGTCCTCTGGCGCGCCCTTTACCACCAGCAACCGCTGCTGACCATCGTCGAGCAATACCGAGACACGCCTGCGCTCGAAATCGAACGGCACCTCGTCGATCTTGCGCCAATGGCCGACCTCGATCTCCTTGTGTTCGAGGATGGCGGCGTCCAAGGGGCTCTTGAGGCCGGTTTCAAAATAGCTATTGAGGTATGCCAACTGCAGCACCTGCGCCCTATCGCGCCCTTGCGCATCCAGATGCCGTTCCAAATGGATGCGTGCCTCGGTCAGCGTGCCCGTCTTGTCGGTGCAAAGGATGTCCATGCTGCCCAGGTTATGAATCGCGGCGAGCTGCTTTACGATGACGTGTTGCCGGGCCATGCGCAGTGCGCCGCGCGAGAGCGTTACCGTGACCACCATCGGCAGGAGTTCGGGCGTCAGCCCGACCGCAAGCGCGATGGCGAAGAGAAACGACTCCAGGAAGGGGCGATGGAATAGCGCATTGACCAGAAACACAAAAAGCACCAGCAGCACGGTCAAGCGCATGATCAACATGCCAAAACTATGCGTACCCAGCTCAAAAGCGGTGGGCGGAGCCTTGGTCACCAGCGAATCCGCAACGCTGCCAACGGCGGTATCCGCACCAATCTGGCACACCATCGCCTTGGCCATCCCGCTGATCACGGACGTCCCCATGAAGACAGCGTTCTCGGCCTGATTGAGGTCGTCCACCGGCTCAGTGAGGTCGGCAGCGTGCTTCTCAACTGGGTAGGATTCGCCCGTCAGCAATGCCTGGTTGACAAAGAAATCTTTGGCCTCGATCAAGCGGCAATCTGCCGGCATAAGATCGCCGGCGGCAAGCAGAACAACATCACCAGGAACCAGCGTGGCGATCGGCATGTCCTGCGGATGTCCATCGCGCATCACGTTTGCGCGGACGGCAACCGTTTGTTTGAGCTGTTCCGCAGCTTGCCCCGCCCGATACTCCTGGACGAAATCCAGGGTCACGCTGACAAGAACGATCACCCAGATGATCACGAATCCGGTGACCTCGCCAGTCAGCGCGGACACGGCACTGGCGGCGAGCAGGATCATCACAAGGGGATTCCTGAAGTGGCTCAGATACTGCAGCAACAGGGATCGTTCACCGCGCGGCCGCAGTGTATTGGGACCAAAGCGCGCTGCCCTTTGGCGTGCTTCCGACTGGCTCAACCCCTCAAGTGATGACGCCAAAAGGGCCTGGAGCGCGGCTGAAGGCTGGTTCCAAAACTGGGGTTCCGGACAATCCATTGCATATGCCTTCTGCAGCAATTGCGCGCTCGGCTAGCCAAACGAAGACGGCTGGTGGTCAGTACGTTAGCACAAAAGGAAGGGGCCGACCCCGAACATCCCGGTCGATCGGCGCAGTTCGCCGTGAGTGGCGGTCCGCTTGGGCGAGTTCTTGCCGATTGGCTCCCGGATACCTATTGACTGTTCCACCTGAAAGCGGCTGTTGGGGCCAGGCAAGGTCGAACGGCGGAACTTGGTCGGTCAGGGATGGTCGCGGCTTTGCGACGAGCGTCCGGCAGAGACCGGCTAGTTGCTCTCTTTCGCCTTGGTGAGGCGAGTAGCCACGTCAGACTGACCGCCGCCATACAACTGCGGCGGCGGAATGACCTCCCTTCTTGAAGGTCCACATGAAGAGCTCGCCATGGGTCGGTAGCCGCAGGTTGATGCCGGCATGAGCCGTCAGATCCTGCGGTGTTTCGGCACCTGTTGGTTCGCGAAATAGGCAGGCGCACCACTTCCCTGTCCTAGTTTCCCGACGAAAACGCCCCGAAAAAATCGTATCTTAACCCCTCCCGTAGAACGTATTAAAAGTGTCACCGTTGCGACAATAAATGTGTCAATACGCCTGGCGATTCCGGTCTCAGTTCCCGCCAGCCCTTGCTAGGCAAGCGTTCGCAGATTGCGAAATGAATTTGTCACCAGCAAGCTGGGGGCGGTGGACCAGCTTCACGCCAGGCCCGACCACGGACAGAGAACGGCGGACAGTAACTGCCATCTGTGTCTACCGGCATGAACAGAAACGTGATGCTCTTGTGCAGCTGAACTACGCAGCTCGGCCGACAGCACAACGCTCCGCCACCTAATCCGGCAGCTATACAAACGCTCCAGCGTCGTCGTCACGACCAACTCAGTTTGACGGCTGGTGGGCTGTTTTGGGTGGCGCAAAGATGACCAACTTCATTCGCCAGCATGAGGCGATACTGTCAGCCGTCCGTGAGCACTTTCAGCACCAGTGGATTGGTCGCGGCTGTTTTCACCGAGCCAATCGCGAACACGCTGTAGTTGGTGCCGGCACTGACCGCTAGGACAGATTGAATGGCTGTGGTGGACGTTCCTGCCGCATTCACCTGCACAATGTAGTTACCAGGAGCCAAATTCAGATAGTCGCTGATCGCACCAAACGGCACATTCGCCAGCGCCTTTTGTCCATTGATCACAATATCGACAGGCCCTGCGTCAGGCGCTGCGTGAACAACCCGCGCGCTCGCCTGACCCGACGCCGCCGGCGTAATTCGATCCGTCGCCAAAAGCATCTGAATATTGGCCACGAAGTTGGCCGCAATGGCTGTGTAGGCTGCCCCGCTGCCTAAGTTCGGGGATACATCGAGCACAGTTGTGGAAGTGCCTGCCGCATTTACTGTGATGCGATGGGTTCCTGGTGAGACATTCAGATAGTTGGAGACCGTCGGGTATGGGACGTTGGATAGGACCTTACCTCCATCGACAAATACGTCGACGTTGGGCGCATCTGGGGAGGCGTGCAGCACGCGCAACCGTGCGGCCGCCGGGCCATCATCATCGCCACCGCATCCGGTAACGCTTACAGTAGAAAGCAAACAAATAAACAGTCCAGCGAGGAATCGCATAGCCACCTCCAATCCAGCAGTCACCAGTTGCTGCAACCACACGGGCGTGAAGATTTACCACTCCGGCGGACCCTCATGGTCGCTACTGATTGGTAGCGTTCTATACTAAATAGTAGAGCATGGCAAGGTCGTGAGCCGCATAGCTCGTGCCGCATAAGCTCCTGCGCAAGACTGGGAGACCCGCCCACCCTCATCGCGTCCTCCACAAAGCCGCCGACTGCGGCACAGTACACTAGGTCAATGCGCGATCTAGGCGGGGCCGATGAAACCGTGGTCGCGCCGTCCGACGGCCGCAGGTCTCGTAAGTCGCGGCGCGAAGTGTTCTTTGTAAATGCATTGGAGCCTACACGCCACATGCCTTCGTAATGAGTACGGCGATTTACTGCTTGCTCTGGTGAGGTGACCGTCAGCCGCGGAATCCATCAGCACCTGACAGCGCGACGCCATGAAAGCACACGTCAAGCATGTGCTCGATGATCTGCTGATCTGCCATCTTGGTGTACAGGCGCAAGTACTCTACGGCGGGGTCGCATGTGCGCGAGTAATAGGAAAAGAGGATCACTTCGTCGGGCAGCGTCGGATTCAGGTCGCCGACCTTTTTCGCTTCGCCAACCAGTCCCTTCAGGAGGTCGTTCAATTTGAGCACACGCGTGACGTATCGCACATTGCGGGTGAGCATGTTGCGCACGTTGGGGCTCGTGGAAGGCAGGAACGGCAGCCCTCCCTCGAGGCGCACACCCAATGCCCAAGCCAACAAGGCGCGCAGGCGGCCAAGTGCGCTTTCCTCATCCGGTAGCTTGCCAAGAAAGGCTAGCGCGCCGTCGATCAGGCGAATCATCGCCGCGACCACCAAATCGTCCTTGGATTTGAAGTGCTTGTAGAGACTGGGCTTTGAGACACCAACCTCACTCGCCACGTCATCCATGGTCATCAGGTCGAACCCCTTACTTGCCAGGATGCGCGTGGCCGCGTCCAGGATGGCGTCCTCACGCAGTTGAAATGCCTGATCTTTGAAGCTGAGCCTGCCTAAAATACTCATTAGTAAATCTCGCTACTATGTAGTACCATTATTTTCAAAGCGGTAGACTCCACCTTAGCACTTGTGTAACCGGCGTGCAGTAAATAACAAAAATTCACGGGAGAAAGCTAGTCGTGAGTGCATCTCTAGCAACAAAAGCGGGATCGCGTGTCGCCGTCGTGGGTGGGGGCATAGCCGGAATGGCCACTGCCTGGCTGCTGGCTCGTCGCCATCGGGTCACGCTGTTTGAAGCGGGCGACTACCTTGGCGGACACACCAATACCGTGGATGTGACGCTGGATGGACACACCGCCCCCGTCGATACTGGTTTCCTGGTATTCAACGAGCGCACCTACCCCAATCTGGTCGCGATGTTCGACGAGCTTGGCGTGGCGTCGCACGCCAGTGACATGTCGTTTTCGGTGTCGATGGATCGGGGCCGTATGGAGTGGGCCGGAACCAGCCTGAACACCGTGTTCGCCCAGCGCCGGAACGCGTTCTCGCCCACGTTCCTGGGCATGCTTCGCGATATCGTCCGCTTTAATGGCACAGCCCGCCGCAACGTTGCGCACGCTGACGCCACTGGCTGCTCACTTGGCGATCTGCTGCTGGCCGGCAACTACGGACAGCCGTTCCGCCAGCACTATCTGTTGCCGATGGCCGCGGCGATCTGGTCGTGCGCCACGACAGATGTCCTGCAGTTTCCTGCCGCCACGTTCTTGCGCTTCTGCCTGAACCACGCGCTGCTGCAGATCAGCAATCGCCCACAATGGCGCACGGTAGCCGGCGGCGGCCGGGAATACGTACGACGCCTGGCTGGTCAGCTTGACGATGTCCGCCTGCGCGCCCGCGTGCGCGCCATCCGCCGCGATGCGGTCGCCGTCAACGTGATGACCGACGACGGCACGTCACAGTTCGACGCCGTTGTGCTGGCCACCCATGCGCCCGACTCCCTGCACATGCTCGCCGATCCCAGCGACGCCGAGCGCGACGTGCTGAGCGCCGTACGCTACGCGCCCAACGTCGCCATCCTCCACACTGATCCCACGCTGCTGCCGCGCCGTCCCCGTGTGTGGTCTGCCTGGAACTATTTGGGCGGAGCGCTTGACGAGTCCTCGCGCGCGGTCTGCGTCAGCTACCTCGTGAATCAGTTGCAGCCGCTGCCGTTCCGCAAACCGGTAGTGGTCACGCTCAACGCATTCCGCCAACCGGCGCCGGGCACGGAACTGCGGCGCTTTTACTACCAGCACCCGCTGTTCGATCTGCGCGCCATCGCAGCCCAGCAGGCGCTACCCGCGCTGCAAGGTCAGCGCTGCACGTGGTATGCGGGCGCATGGACCGGCTATGGTTTTCATGAAGATGGTCTGAAATCTGCGCTGCGCGTCGCCAATGACTTCGGGGTACTGCCGTCGTGGAGCAAACTGTGAGCCCAGTCGCATGGTTGATCCACTCTCACGTGATGCACGACCGTCTGCGGCCGGTGCGCAACCGTTTCGTTTATCCCGTGTTCTGCCTACGTCTGAACCTCGAGGCGCTCCCACTCCTTCAGCGCTGGTGGTTCGGCGTGGACCGGCCGGGCATCGTCAGCCTGCGCACGCGCGACTACGGCCCATGCGATGGCAGCGATCTGGCCGGCTGGATGCGTACTCACCTACGGGCGGCGGGGCTACCGGACGATGGCGAGATCTGGCTGCAAACCTTTCCCCGAATATTCGGACACGTGTTCAATCCGGTCAGCTTCTGGTATTGCCACGATCGCAACGGCGACCTGCGTGCGCTGCTAGCCGAGGTCACCAACACCTTTGGTGGCCGTCACGCCTACCTCGTCACGACACCTGACCTCGGGCCGATTCATGAGACGTCCGTGCTAGCCACTCGCAAGAGCTTGCATGTTTCGCCGTTTAATGTCGTGTGCGGCCACTATGCATTTCATGTGCGCGAAACGCAAAACACAGCATACACAGGCATTGACTACTTCGACGACAGCGGTCTTTTACTGAGGACCTCGATTGGCGGCCGCAAGATGCCCCTGACCGGCCGCGCGATGTTGGAGGCGCTCCTTCGTCAGCCGTGGATCACGCTGTCTGTCGTCGTGCGGATCCATTGGCAAGCGCTAAAGCTCTGGCGGCTATCTGTGCCATTCCATGGCAAGCATCCGCCCACCGTACCGCCCGCAGCATAACCAGCGCCCCGATCCGCCAATACCGCCACCATGACCACAGCAGAGTCTCATCAACGTGCACTGTCCCGGCATGGAATTCCCAGTGTCTTCTCGCCAAGGACATCCTTCTTTGTCAGGATGTTCCTGGCCGCGCTTGAGCGCATGGCCGTGGGTCACCTGGTGCTCCTACGGCCGGACGGGGAGGAAACGATATTTGGCGATCCGCATGGAGCGCCGGGGGCTCGGTTGAACCTCCTCGATTGGCGGGCATGCGAAAGGATTATGTGCGCGGGGGATATCGGATTTGCAGAGGCCTGGCGCGACCGGTGGGTAGATAGCCCCGACGTGACCGCGTTGTTGCGCCTGGCCATCCGCAACCAGCCCGCGCTACCGCGCACTGTCACGGGCACGTGGCTGTCACGCCGCTGGTATAAGTTGCGCCATCTGCTTCGTCGGAACACCCTAAGCGGCAGTCGTCGCAACATCTACGCGCACTATGACCTCGGTAATCCCTTCTACTCGCTCTGGCTGGACGATACGTGGTCGTATTCCGCGGCGCTATTCGCCGGCAACAACAGCCTGACGTTGCGCGATGCCCAAGAAGCCAAGTACGCCCGTATCGTCGAAGCCCTGGACCTGCGGCCCGGCATGCGTGTGCTGGAAATCGGCTGCGGATGGGGGGGATTCGCGATGCATGCGGCGCGGCGTGGTGTACATGTGCATGGCGTCACGATTTCGCCATCACAACTGGCGCTGGCACAGGGGCGGATTGCCGATGCTGGCCTGGAAGAACACGTCACTTTAGCACTTTGCGACTATCGTGACCTCACCGGCACCTATGACGCCGTCGTCTCCATCGAGATGTTCGAAGCCGTCGGCGAAGCGTACTGGCGTACGTACTTCGACATCGTGCGCCGTCGCCTGCGCCCCGGCGGGCAGGCCCTCATCCAGTCCATCACGATTGCCGATGATCGCTTCGACGCGTATCGCGCCAGCAGCGATTTCATCCGCGAGTTTATCTTTCCCGGCGGCATGCTGCCGAGTCAGGAACGCCTGAAGCGTATCGCAGAACGTTCCGGGCTGGTCGCGCGTGGCGTGCTGGCGTTCGGCGGCGACTATGCGGAGACCCTGCGGCGCTGGCGCCAGACATTTGCCGCCAGACGAGATGATGTGTCCGCGCTGGGCTTCGATACAGCCTTCCTGCGTCTCTGGCACCTTTACTTCTGCTACTGCGAGGCGGGATTCGATGAGAGGCGCACCGACGTGATGCAATTCCTGCTCACACGCGAGGGCTAGCGTGTTGCGCCTGCTTCTCGCAATCGTCATGGCCACTACCTTGCTCACGAGCGCGGGAGCCGAGGCGTGGCACGATGCATTGCCCCAGTCTTCCGCGTCGCGAATGATCGGGGAGGGCGAATATCGCTGGCTTGGCTTGCGCATCTACACCGCTCAACTGTGGGCCGCACAAGCGCCGGTCACGCTGGACACACCGCTCGCGCTGCAACTCACCTACGCACGAAGCCTCAGCGGACAACGGCTCGTAGACACCAGCATCGATGAGATCCGGCGCATTTACGGCAAGACAATTCCGGATGCGACATTAGGGCGCTGGCGCGCAGCACTTTTGCAGGTGCTCCCGGACGTCCACGCCGGCGATCGCCTGACCGGTGTCTACCTGCCGGCCGAAGGGGCACGTTTCTACGCTAACGACCGCGTGGCGGGCCAGATTCAGGATCCGGCGCTGGCCCGCGCATTCTTTGCCATCTGGCTCGATCCGGCCACGCGCGCGCCAGCGCTTCGCCGGCAACTGTTGGGGTTATCACCGTGAACCCACCCACTGCCCCGCGACTTGCGGCCTACGGCGCCCTCGGCTTGCCATTGGCGATGGTAGCACTGCCGGTGTACGTCCAGGTGCCCGCGTACTACACCACCCGGCTGGGCATGTCGCTGTCGCTCGCCGGCATCGTTCTGTTCGCAGCGCGTCTGGTGGATAGCGCGCAGGACCCACTACTGGGCCTTTGGATCGACACGCTCGCGCGACGCAACGCACTGCGTCGCACGATGGGGACCGGGGCGGTATGCCTTGCCGCCGCCTTTGCTGCACTGTGGTTACCGCCGGTATCAGGAGACGCGTGGCTGGCGGCGTGGCTAGCGATATCGCTGATCGTGGTGTATCTGGCGCATAGCCTGATCAACGTTGCGTATCTGGCCTGGGGCGCCCGACTCGGTGACGACCGCACACTCGCTCGCGCTTCGGCGTGGCGCGAGGGCGCCGGGCTGATCGGCGTTTTGCTGGCCACCGGGCTTCCCGCATGGTGGATGGCCATGCCGAACACCACGCCGCGCATGACGATGGCAGCCTTCTCATCGCTATTTGCCGCGCTGCTGATTGCCGCGCTATGGCTACTAGTCCGCGTTGCACCCCCCTGGCAAGCAACCCCCGCCACCAGCCCCGCACCATCACAGATGACATGGCATGCGGTGCGTGACAATCTCGCGTTCCGAGCTCTGCTCCTGCCCCATTTCCTGAATGGCCTGTCCGTCGCAATCCCTGCTACGTTAGCGGTCTTCTTTATCGAGGACACCTTGATGGCACCCAACTGGGTCGCACCGTGCCTGATCCTGTATTTCTTGGCAGGTGCCGCAGGTCTGTCTGGGTGGGTGTATGTCTCTCGTCGAATTGGCCCGATGCAGGCTTGGCGCCTCGCAATGCTGCTGGCTGTGGTGGCATTCGTCTGGGCGGGGCTGCTGGGTCCCGGCGATGTGTTGTCATTCCTGCTCGTTTGCGCGCTGTCGGGGCTGGCGCTGGGTGCGGACCTTGCTCTCCCGCCTGTCCTGCTGGCATTGCGCATTCCCGCGGGTGAGGGGCCTGCCGTCTACTACGGCATCTGGACCTTGCTGGGCAAACTATCCCTGGCAATATCGGGACTGACGCTTCCCGTGCTGGCGTGGCTTGGCTATCAGCCAGGCACACCGACCATCGGTTCCCCAGTCGACGCGTTGGCGTGGATGTACGCCGGCCCACCATGCATGCTAAAGCTTGCCGCCATGGCACTACTATCTGCAGTACCCCATGCCTCACCGGAGCCCTCGTGATGAAACACGTTGCCAAGTGGAGCGCGGCGTGTGCCGTCGCACTATGCGCAGGGTGCTCGACGCCCGACGTCGCGCACTATGCCGATCAACAACCCCCGCTCGACGTTGCTGCGTTCTTTGTCGGCAGGACCGAAGCCTGGGGCATGTTCCAGAAGCGGAGCGGCGAGATCGTCAAGCGCTTCCACGTGAATCTCGAAGGCCGCGAGCGTGGCGGCCGCTTCGTGCTCGACGAGGATTTTCGCTATAGCGACGGCACCACGCAGCGTCGCACGTGGACGCTTACACGCGCAGCAGACGGAAGCTGGCAAGGCAGCGCGCCCGACGTCTTGGGCACGGCAAGCGGGCATGCCGCCGGCAATGTCCTGCGCTGGCGCTACACACTACAGCTACCCGTCGACGGCAAGACCTATGACGTCCACTTCGATGACTGGATGGTACTGGTAGACGATCGCACCATGATCAATCGTGCGCGCGTCACCAAATTCGGCTTCGAAGTTGGGCAGGTCACGGTTTTTTTTCGTCGCCCCGCACCTTGACGTGCCAGGAACGATCATGCAAGGTTTCTCTCTGAATCCTCGCTGGACCGACTGGGCCGGCAAGCGAGTCTGGATTGTCGGCGCCTCCAGCGGTATCGGCGCAGAACTCGCGCGCACCGCGCTGGACCGGGGCGCAAACGTGGCGGTGTCTGCGCGGCGAGCCGATGCGCTGACGTCGTTGGTGGATGGTCATGCGCGAGGCGTCGTCATGCCCTTGGACGTCCGTGTACCGGCCGACTGGGTGGCAGCGCACGCAGCACTGTGCGAGACATGGAGCGCCGTGGACATGGTCATCTTCTGCGCGGCGGAGTATCGCCCGCTGCGCCCGTGGGAGATCGATGCCGAGGAGGCGCGCCGCACCATCGAGACCAACCTTTCCAGCGTCTACTACGGCCTGGCAGCCGTCCTGCCTGCCATGATGGCGCGCCAAGCAGGCAGCGTGGTGTTGCTTGCCAGCGTTGCTGGCTACCTCGGCTTACCGAATGCGACGATATACGGTCCCACCAAGGCCGCCTTGATTAATCTGGCCGAACTGCTGTACGCGGAGCTACATCCGCATGGCATCGGTGTCTACCTGGTCAATCCGGGCTTCGTGAAAACCCGGTTGACAGCACACAATGATTTCACAATGCCTGCACTGCAAACCACCGCGGCGGCGGCGGCGGCGATCCTGTCTGGATTGGCGCGTGGCCACTTCGAAATAGCCTTCCCCTCGCGGTTCACACGTACCATGCGCTTGCTCAGCATGCTGCCGTATAGGTTGCGCCTGACGCTGATGCTTCGGTTGATGAAAACATGACTGCCACAACCGCCCAACTTGGCGCTTTGTCAGCGCTAGTAGATTGGTATTCCACATTGACCCCTGATTCGCTGGATGCAATCGGCCGCTTCTACTTACCGGATGCGCATTTCACCGACCCTTTCAACAGCGTGTGTGGCTATGCCGCCATCCGTACGGTGTTCGAGCACATGTTCGACACGGTCGATACCCCCCGCTTTGCCATCCAAAGCCAGGTAATGGGACACGACGAAGGCTTTGCCACGTGGATATTCACGGGTGCGGTACGCGGAAAATCATTTGCCGTTCCGGGTAGTTCCCACCTCCGCTTTGCCGAGGATGGGCGCGTCAGCGCGCATAGCGATTACTGGGACGCAGCCGCTCTGTGGCGCGAGTTACCGCTGATTGGCGCGCCCGTTCGCTGGCTGCAACGTCGTTTTATGCCCTAAATCGTCGAGACGGCGGAGGGAAACTCAAAGTGCAGATCGTACCCCCATACAGCGCTGTACTCATTCAAATATACGTTGGCCTAAGTTGCCGCGCCATCAAGCTACGTCGCAATCTTAGAGTTGCGCTCGGTGATGGTGGGCAAGAGGTACTGCTTCGTGCGATGCGAGCTCATTCCAATTTTGCGGAGTATGTTCCGCTGAGCCTGCTATTGCTGCATTTCCTCGAGAGCGCCGTGACCAACCCCTGGTACCTTCATGCACTGTGCTCGATCCTGATTGCGGGTCGCCTCCTACATGCTCGTGGAGTGGGAAAACGCCAGAACCACCAGGTTACCGAGTTGCGGGAATGGCTCTTACATTCTTTTCGATGGTAGCGTCAGCGCTGTTGTTGTTGGCGGTGCGTTTCTGTCCGTCTGAGGTTTGCGTTTCCTGACCCTTACCACCGCATAACGCCTGCAGATATCATGCTTCCGGAATCGGCAAGTGCCTCGTGAGCTAGCGATGTCCTGTTCTTTCACAGATGCCGCGGAACGGGATGCCGCCCCCACCACGAAGGCGTGGTGGGGGCATCGAACAGCATCTCGTGGGTCTGCGCCAGATAGGCGCGCAGGAAGAAGGCTCGGCTGTGGCTGAGCTTGAACTGCGCCACCTGAAACTTGGTGCGCTCGCCGGCGATAGCCGCCCAGCCCTCGCTCCAGTCGAACTGAAACGCCTCGCCTTAGGCAAAGCGCAACGGGATCTAGTCGCGAAGATGCCAGCGTCGAATGATGCTCAGTATGGCCCCCCGTCGATCACTCCGAACTCCCGCTTTTTCCCATACGGGAAAGTGTTCTACACGTGGGTCAACATTCGATGCAAAACCTCCTTGGGGTGGGGGTGCGGCTAAAATCTTGGACTGGTTTATGCCGCTATTCCGAGACTCTTCCGGTATTCGATCGGGCTGAGGGAGCCGAGGGAGACCTTGATTCGCTCTGCGTTGTACCAGCGGATGTATGAGTCAACTACCTCGATGAACTGCTCAATGGGTGTAGTCCGCCAGTCACGAGGATAAAACAACTCTGTCTTCAGCCGCCCAAAGAAGCCTTCGCAGGCCGCGTTATCGGGCGAGCAACCCTTGCGTGACATCGAACGAATGAGCCCGGCATCGCGCATCCTTGAAAGCATCCGGGCCAGCGATAGTGCGCACCGCGATCGGAATGGACCACAGGCCGTGCATCGCTGTTGGCTACCGTCTCGATGGCAGCATCCAGCATGGTATTCACGAGTTCAGCGTCCGGTCGCGTGCCGATCGTCCAGCTCACGACAAGACCGTCGAAGCAGTCGATCACCGGCGACAGATAGACCTTGCCTGCCGGAATCCGGAATTCGGTAATGTCGGTGAGCCACTTTTCATTCGGGGATGCCGCGCGGAAGTCGCGGTTGACGACATTCTCCGGCGCGGGGCCGATTTCACCGCGATATGAGCGGTAGCGCCGTCGCCTGGTCGTGGCAGCCGCCAGACCTTCCTGGCGCATCAGACGTCGCACCACCTTCTCCGAGATGAACACCTGCTGCCTGCCAAGCGCCGCGCATATCCGACGATAGCCGTAGCAGCGGTGGTTGAGCTCAAAGATGCTTGCGATGGCGCCACGTGCGCTTTCATACTTGTCAGCGACGAGTAGACGTCCACGGTGATAGAAGTAAGAACTCCGAGCAAGTTGCAGCGCGCCTAACAGCTCCGGCAATGCGTAGGTTTGTTTCAGGGCGTCAACCAGCATCGTCTTCTCCCGATTGCGCAGGAGTTGCAGGTCGACGCCCACCTCTTTTTTTACCAGTTCATTCGCCTTCTTGAGGATGTCACGTTCGAGCTGCAGTTGCCGGATGTCACGTCGAAGCGATTCGATCTGCTGTTCCAGTTCCGAACGCTCATGATCAGGCGCGGGCTTGTTTTGGCGTTTCATGGATGCTGGAATCTCTTTCCCTAGCCTTGGTAAACGCCTCCGAATACGGGCTTGCTGCAGCGGTATATACGGCTTCCCTCTCGCGCGGCCTCGCCTTTTCTGCCGGTATCCGTGCAGGGATGGTTCACATCAATGACCAAACGGTGAACAACGAGTTTCATATCCCATTTGGTGGCATGGGCGCATCCGGAAACGGCGGAAGGTTTGGCGGACCAGCCAACTTCCATGAGTTCACACAGACTCAATGGGTAAGTGCGCTGGACAAACCGATTCACTATCCATTCTGAGGAGTTCGTGGGGCTGTCGCCACGGGAGCACGTCAACCGGCTGGGGGACTATCGCCCGGATCTTCAACGACCCGGCTCATCGCTCCGGTCCGACCATCGATGCTGCATTCAAATCAGCCTGTCAGGTCGAAATGTGGCGGATTATTAACGAATCCCGGCCAGCCCTCGTTCTGGATCAAGACGGATCATCTATCCGCTTTTCCCTACACGAATCCACCCCAACCACAGGCTGTTGAAACGGAGTACCTAGATTGAGTCAGTCATCGCCCCAGCGTCCCTCAGTACGTGTGTACAAGAATACCGCCAGCCCCGTGCTGGACGTTTTCGGCCCGACCGTACAGTTCCTCGCGGCGCCCGCCGAGACGGACGAAACACACTGTGTGATGAGATGTGTAGTTCCGCCTGGAGGTGTGGTGCCTTTGCACAGTCACGCGGGCATTGAATGCTTCCTGATGTTGTCCGGAGAGCAAGAGGTCCTGGTCGAGACGAACGGGACCTACTGTTGGACCCTGTGTTCGCCTGGCGATTTCATCCGGGTCCCAAGCGAAGCGAAACACGCCTTTCGAAATCTATCGGATAAACCGGCGGTCAGCCTCGCCACCACGACGGCTGCGCTCGGCCGCTTTTTTGAAGAGATAGGCCGCCCAGTCTCCGCGAACGATGAGCCGATTCCTCCCACCCCAGAAGCCATCCAGCACTTTGTGACAACAGCCATTCGTTCCGGCTACTGGCTGGCGACACCAGAGGAAAACGCTGCGGTCGGACTAGCAGTTCCTGGCTGAAGCAAATGCGTGCTGAACGCGCCGTGCATCTCCGGCCTGTGCAACGCGCGCTTCCCGAACTGATTCGGCAGAGTCTTTGTGTCCGTCTGTATCAAGGAGTTGCAGCAATACGCACCCATACACAAACGCTCCTCAGATGCAATAGGCGCGATACACCGGTCGCCTTAAATATGTGACACGGTGCAGCGAGGAACAAACCCGACGAGGTTCGCAACATCGCCGTCTTTCAAGGAAATCGATCATGACTACCAGAGCCCGGTTCCGTCACCTCGATACACCCGCTGACCTACGCGCCGCCTTCGGCGTCATGCAGCAGTTTCGCCCAAATTTGCGCGACAGCCAGGCATTCGCCGGCCAGGTGGCGCGCCAGCAAGCGCAGGGCTACCGCCTGCAGGAAAACCTGATCTACGGCCGCTTCGTCTACGTGGATGATCTCGTCGTGGATGCTAGCCAGCAACGCGGTGGGCTCGGCGGCGAGTTGCTCTGCAAGGTGCGCGAGCAGGCCGTGGCGCTCGGCTGCGCACATTTCGTCCCCGATACCGGACTGCACATGGCGCTGGCGCAGCGTTTCTATTTCCGCCAGGGGCTGCTGGCGAGGGGCCTGCATTTCAGCGAACCGTTGCCAACGGGTGAGGTGGCATGATGCGCGCGCTGTTGCTCAACTGCAGCCCGCACGGCAAGCAAAGTCACGGCTATCGCCTTGCCGCCGAGGCCATCGCCACACTTGTGCAATCCAGTGGCAGTGGCCCGGCGTGCGAGGTGCTCGAACGCGATCTGGCGGCCGAGCCGCTGCCGCCGATCGATAGGGGCTATGCGGCGGCCATTACCTCCCACGCCTCCGACACTGCGGTCTTTGACTGGTCTGAGCAGCTGATCGTGGAGTTGGAGCAGACCGACGCACTCGTCATCAACACGCCGATGCACAACTTCACGGTATCGGCCTCGCTGAAACTGTGGATCGACCATGTGCTCCGCATCCGCCGCACCTTCGCGGCCACACCCGAGGGCAAGGTGGGCTTATTGAGGGACCGCCCGACGCTCGTGTTGGTCGGCTCGGGCGGGTTCCATAGTGGCGAGCGCGCGCGCCAGCCTGACTTCCTCACGCCTTACCTGCGACACGCACTTGGCTGCGTGGGCATCAGCAGCGTGCAATTCCTGCTGCTGCAGGGGCTGACGCTCGGCGATGACGCGGTAGCCGCGGCGTTGACCACCGCGCGCCGCGAACTGGCGCGCTTTGCGCGGATTCCACGTATGGCACTGTTCGATGCGGCGACTCGCGCCACATAGGATTCCTGGCCGGGCCTGGTACGGCCGTACGTCGTACCTCGTCGTACCTATAACGAAGGGAAGGTTCTCGGCACGCTTCACAGCTAGCGGCTCGGCAGTTAATCGCATTTCTGGCGCTAAACAGATTGCGAATCACAAACGGCAACGTAATGCACTCCTCGCGACGGTGTCCGGATGCAGTTCGTCATTGGGCTCGGAAAGGCTAGCGTTTCATGCTCGCCCATTCGCCTCAGTCATGCCGATCCCAACTTGCGAGCTTTCGAGATTGCGGTCGGTCACCGCCTCGTTGGCCATGAGCACGATTTTTCCGGTCACGCCTTTCTCGCCGAGCAACTCGTGCGCAAGTCTTGCCTCGGCAAGAGGAAATCTCCGAGCAATCAGCGGCTTGATTCTTTGGTGTCGAAGAAGGTCCAGCAGAACAGTCAAGTCCTTTTGAAACAATGCCGGTTTCATCCGCTTAAGCCATTGAATGCTGTACGGGGCCACCCGCTTCCGGCTCGGGAGGAGCCAGCCGCCAACAATACACAAACCGAAAATCGCAAGTCGCTGGAAGCGATTACGGCGCCCCGAGCGACCCGAGGCCAGGCGTCCCCCGCGTAGCGACGCAGTAAGGCCATAGGCTACAACTTTCCCGCCGGAATGGAGAGCGTCGCGGGAACGCCAGATGTGGCTACCGCCGATCCCGTCGAAGGCGACGTCTACGCCGTCACCCGTCAGGCGGCGTATCTCTTCCACGAAATCAAGCTTCTGATAATCAATTGGTATGCCGCCCAGGCAAGAAACCGCAATCGCATCTTGCGATGAACAGGTCGCATAAATTTGTAGCCCGGCGAGGCGCCCAAGCTGCATTAGTGCCGAGCCGACTCCGCCCGCCGCACCATGAATCAAAACGTGCTGACCCAGCTCAAAGCGCAGCGATGCAACATCTGGTACGCAGTAACGTAGTTCAGTACGAGGCTGACAGCCTCGGCCACGTCCACTCCCGGAGGCACGGGAACCAGCTCGCGCTGAGCCAGACAGACGAACTCAGCGTATGCGCCGCTGATCGGCAAGGCTGCAATGATCTGACCGGGTTTAACCCCGGAGACCCCACTGCCTAGTTTATCTACCACGCCGACTAGATCCCAACCGGGCGTGAAAGGCAGCGGAGGCGTTTCGGGGTGAAAGCCCTCGCGCATCATTAGGTCCGGTTGGCCCACACCTGCCGCTAGCACCCTCACCCGCACTTCGCCTACCTCGGGTTCGGGGCATTCTTCCTCCACTACGTGAAGCACATCGGGCCCGCCGTAGTTGGTGACTATGATGCGCCTGTGTTTCATAGCGTTGGAGAGTATCCGCCGCGTACCACAATAACGTCTCAGATCAGCGAAGCATAGCGACAAAGCCTCGAGACTGGCCGCTCGTATGTACGCTGCCCTTGCATTTAAACTAGGTGCTATCTCGCTAGCGCGGTTGACCTAAGTCAACGGGGCGCGCGGATTTGGCCAGATCTCTAGCGCAGCCTGCCCACGCCCTCTGCTCGATTGGCTTCGACGGAAAAGCCGTCGGCAAAATAATCAAGGCAGCTTTGTTACCCACGTAGTTGATCCGTACTAACGCAAGCTCTCGGATTTCCCCTCCGGACCGCTTGTGTCCATTGGGCCCGGCTTACGATGACCGAACTGAACTTCAAAGCCGACGCTAACGCTTCGCCACATTGGATGGCGGTTCAGGGTCGATTAGCGACCTCGCGTCTCGCAAAGTCAGATCTTCAATACAAGCGGGACTCTGCCCGGCTGGAGTACTGGATATCCCGCAGCCGGCTCATCACCTGCCAGATGGAATCGGGCTCCGGGCCGCTGGCGGGCCAAAGCTGCACGGCGAAGATCAGCGAACTGCGACGCGGGCGGTCATCAAGAATTGCTTCCAGCGGGGTGTTGGAATAGATGCCGCCGTCCCAGTATGGCTCGCCCTCGATCTGTACGGAAGGGAAGCCAGGAGGGAACGCCGCCGAGGCCATCACGTGATCGACGTTCAACCGTGTGTCGCGATTGGTGAAGTAGCGCATGCGGCCGCTGCGGACACTGACCGTGCCGACAGTCAGTCTTGTCTGCATGGCGTTCAGGTAGTCGAAGTCGACCAGTGCGGCCAAGGTCGCACGCAGTGGCGAAGTGGAGTAGAACGCCGCTCTGGCTAGGCCAACAGTGGCGCGTACGCCTAGCCACCAAGCATCGGGGCGTGGCGTGAAGAACGACGGAATCCCCTGGGTCGTAATTTTCGCCACCCGCAGCCAGTCTTCAAATTGGCGAAAGCTGCCGCTTCCCTGAGCGGTGCCGCGACAAGCAACACCGTCCCAGAACCGCTTGAGCCGGGAGAGTCTCTCCTCCGGCGGATTGCCGGCGATGATGGCCCCGTTGATCGCTCCGATCGAGGTGCCGATCACCCACTCCGGCTCAAGCCCCGCCTCATGCAATGCCTGATAGACACCCACCTGGTAGGCGCCAAGCGCGCCACCACCTTGCAGGACCAGCACGACCTGACCCGGTAGCTCCGCGAACCGCGCTCCAAATTGCGCGGGGCCGGCGCCTGGTGTCTTCTCGTCCATGCTCCCCTCTCTCATCTCGCGGCACACGGCCGCCGATTGTTCGCCAGTATCGCCCTGGCGTCTCAGGGCTGGCAATCCAGGGCTGACAATTGGCACTTCGACCGGACCACAGGCACTTGCTCCAGAGTGGCGTTTCGGATGCCGGAGCTCCTACCCTTGCTGCCGCGGGCCGATGGTCGCCCAGTAGGCCCTTGGAAGGAATAGAACCCCTTATTGCACTATTTGAGCGCAACGGACAAAATCGATACGGTCGCGATAGTCTTGGTGCACGGGGTCTGAGACCATTGCCCCTGTTATCCGCTAGGGGGGCCAGCGAAGGCCGGCGGCATTGATCGAACCAACTACTGGTTTTCCAAGGCGGTCAGGATGCCCTACACCTTCGGGCCGTTGGAGGCGTTTCGCCCATCCAAACAATCCAACGAAGCGAGTTCTTGCGCTCAGTCGTTGATTCACCTAGGCGGGACTGGCACGCCTTCGTAAATCTTGTAACGCGGGAATTTCGCTCTACTGACCAGCCTCACCTAAAGATCAAGGCCATCGAGATCACTTGGTCCCCTCTCACACAATGGATCAAGAATAATCGGCTCGGCCATGACGCGCCTGTCCCGGTCGTCAAACTCACCCGCGACGGCAAGCCTGATCCGGCGCTGGTGTGTATGACCGAACCCTATGACCCGTCCGTCAAGCATGAATTTACCCGTCTGTCCTCATGATTTTTCTTTGGAGAGACTCGCAAGGAGTGTCTTGTGCAGAAGGGAATGCAAGGTCGGAAGCTCGATCTCTGGGCAGGTTTGCGCACTGTGCGCAAGGGGCGCCCCGCAGGGCGCCCCTTTTTCGTTTGCGCGAATTCAGCGACCTGCCGCCGCCGCGGTCATCGCGCGTGTTCTGGGCATGATCGCGGACACGATCACCGACACGACGATGTTCACCGCCAGCGCAAGCACGCCGATGTAGACCGGATACGTCGCCCCGCCAAGCTGCAGCGGATAGACCGGTTTCAACCCCATCGAGATGGCCAGCGCGGTACCGGTCACGATGCCGATGAACCACCCGGCGAGCAGGCCCGCAGACGTCAGGCGACGCGTGTACAGCGAGAACACCACTGCAGGGAAGGTTTGCAGGATCCACACGCCCCCAAGCAGCTGTAGGTCGATCGCGAACTGGGTCGGCAGCACGACGATGAATAGCAACGCGCCGAACTTGACGATCAACGAGAACAGCTTGGCGTTCCTGGCCTCCTTCTCCGGGGTGACGTCGGGTGCGATCAGCGGTTTGTACAGGTTGCGCGTAAAGAGGTTGGCTGCTCCGATCGACATGATGGCTGCAGGTACCAGCGCGCTGATGGCAATGGCCGCAGCCGAAAAGCCTACGAACCACGAAGGGAACAGGCGCGACAGCAGCGCCATCACCACGTCGGAAGCGGACTTCACATGCACGTCGGCAGCGATGGCCATGTAGCCGAGCAGCGCGATCAGGCCCAGCAACAGCGTGTAGGCCGGCAGCGCGATGGCGTTCTTGCGCACCGTACTCGCCGAAGCCGATGACAGCACGCCGGTCATCGTATGCGGATACATGAAGGCGGCTAGCGCCGATCCAAGCGCAAGCGTTGCGTACGCCGTGAACTGCGATGGCTTCAGCATGACACCGGCTGCACCGCCCTTCGCCGCGAAGAACGTGTCGGCGGCATGGAACAGCGCGCCATAGCCACCAAGCTTGGCCGGAATCACGGACACCGCGACGATCACCACGATGTAGATCATGATGTCCTTGACGAACGCAATCATCGCGGGTGCGCGCAGGCCGCTAGAGTACGTGTATACGGCCAGGATGGCGAACGCGAGCATCAGCGGAATCTCGCCATCAACACCCAGTCCCTTGATGACGACCTGCATGCCGACAAGCTGCAATGCGATATAGGGCAGCGTGGCAACGATTCCGGTCACCGCTATCGCCGCGGGCAGCCATTTGCCACCAAACTCGCCCTGCACATAGTCGGCCGCGGTGATGTGATTCTTGCGTTTGCACACTTCCCAGAGCTTCGGCATCACCGCAAACACGAACGGATACACGATGATCGTGTACGGCATCGCGAAAAACCCGTAAGCGCCGACCGAATACACGAGCGCGGGCACCGCGATCACGGTGTAGGCCGTGTAGAAGTCGCCGCCGACGAGGAACCACGAAATCAGCGTGCCAAACTGCCTGCCACCGAGCCCCCATTCATGAAGCTGCGACAGGTCCCCGCGTTTCCAACGGGCGGCAAAAAACCCGAGAACGGTGACCAGGGCGAAGAACGCAATGAAGACCGTCATCGCGACGCCGTCGATTTTTTGCGGATCGATCATCGCTGGCTCCGGTACACGATATACAGCAGGACTGACGTCAGCGGCACCCAGAGAAACTGGTACCAGTAGAAAAACGGAAAGCCAAACAGAACGGGCTGCGCGTCGTTGTAGAACGGCAACCACAGCAGTGCAATATAGGGGGCAAGCAACAGCGGCCATACCCGCGTGCGCCTTGCCTGGTTCGATGTCTCCATGTCCTTTTCTCCGGTAGATGGTGCAATCCGCGCGTGTCGTCGGTGTTTCGCTGCCGCACGGTTCGTGGGGACCGATTCTAGGAGTTGGCGCTATGGGGAATGTGTCACTGTGCGACGGAAACGAGCGTGCATGTATCGCTCTGCATCAGCATGCTTCCCGTACACATGCCGATACAATGACGAGCCAGTGCAAGAAGGTCGCCCCCGACTATATGCCTTCGGAGACACAGCTCGCGTGCACGTGGCGTCCCAAGATCGCTGGGATCCCCGCTGAGCAAGGCTTTGGGCGACGCAAGATAAGGGTGTTACCGGCGAGAGCCAGTCCGAGCGGATTCTGATGCTTTCCGTTAGCACGCCCGATCGCGCCACCGCCCGAGCCACATCACTGTCACGTGCTGCGCGGCAGCAACGTCTCAGCGCGGCCAGTTGGCGTCAGTCGGGCCCCAGATCTTTAATGACTGATTCGATCAGAAGTTTTCGCTCAACCCTAGCCGAGGAGGATGGGAGCCAATGACACTCTAATGAGAATGGCGATGATGCACATCCGGATAGTGCGGATGCTTGTGCACCATCACCTCATGCTCGTGCCAGTGGCTGTGGGGTTCCTTGCCATCCCATGAGAAATCGTGCTCATGCTGATGATGCTCGTCGTGGCGATGCGAGTGGCTGTGCGCCAGTGGCTCATGGGTATGCTCGTGCTCGTGCCGCTCTCGCAAATGCAGCCACACGCCCAAGCCCATCAAAGCCGCAGCAAACCAGAACGCCAAGCCCGGCACCTCAGGCCAAATCAAAAACGAAATCAAGACGCCAAACAATGGTGCAACGGAGAAATACGCCCCGGTTCGAGCGGTTCCCAACAGGCGCAGCGCCACCACAAACAAGGCGAGACTCACACCGTATCCAGCGAATCCGACGATCAGCGCTCCCGCCGTAGTACTGACAGATGGAAACACCGCCCCATGCATCAAGGCGAGGCTCGTGTTGCATAGCCCCGCGACAAGCCCCTTCAGGCAAGCGATGAGCAGCGCGTCATTGTTGGAGACCTTGCGGGTCAGGTTGTTGTCAACAGCCCAGCACAAGCAGGCTCCGACGATAAGCAGCGCGCCAGTTGACATCTGCAGGCTGCCCGGCTGCCAAGAAAGCAGCAAGCCTCCGGCCACGATCGCGATCATCCCCAGAACAATTTGTCGGTCGGCATTTTCTTTGAACACTACCCAGGCGATGACGGCCGTGAACACGCCCTCCACGTTCAGCAGCAGTGATGCCGAAGCGGCATTGGTCGAGACCAGCCCAGTCATCAGCAACGCCGGCCCCGCTACGCCGCCCGCAAGGATTGCGCCAATCAGCCATGGCACTTCCCCTCGCGGAATACCGCCGTGATCATTTCCCGGATCAGGCGTCATCCAGGCCCTCCGGATCGCGAGCACAAACGCCAGTCCGATGCCACTGCCAAGATATAGCAGGCCCGCCAAATGGAGCGGGGCAACGGAACCGGTTAGCGCTTTGGCCAGCGGCGTGCTTGCGCCGAAAAGTAGAGCGGCCAGTAATGCCGGAGATGCGGTACGAATGGACATGGCAGATCAGGGGATGGGGCGAAAGTGGACTCACAGACTCACATTTCCAGCACTGCTTGCGCTTCCAGGCAGCCGGCGGCCCGGCGCTTCAGCACCATGCCGCAAAAGGGCAGGCAGCACGTCGCGGACAGCGCGACTATAGAGGCATGGATGCACCTGCGCGAGCTCCAGTTCGTATCACGCATCGAAACCTCGTCGCTTTCACGCCAGGTTTTCGCCGTCAGAGACGTCGAAACATGACCGCGCGGGGACCCGCCTTCTGTCGTGTCATCCCACTCCTCCGCAGAGGAGGCCTATGCAGCATATTGTGCAGCAGGCGAGGCATGTTTCCCGCAGACGTACGCGGACGAACGAGCGGTATGTTTGTTCAATCCGCGTTCGGGTAGCGGGCGTCGCCGGCCACGTCATCTGCTATCTTGAATTGCGGATCAGCACTCGCAATGGCGCCGCAGAAGCCGACACCACTCGATTTGAAGACGCTGGCACATCGACCAGATCCCGGCGCGGCTATCTGATGTGACGAAATCCGGGTTGACGGAGACAGCAAACCATGAAGCCACAACCATTTGCGGTAACACCTGATGCGTATGCGCGCGCGCTCAACGTCGTCGGTGAGAAGATCACCGTGCTGGCTTCGACTACAGCCACGCAGGGCTACGAAGTGTTCCTGCAGCAGGGCGACAAGGACAGTGGCCCCCCGCCCCACAGTCATGACTGGGACGAGTCGTTCTACATTACCAGGGGCACGGTCGAGATTGGCTTTGGCGACCAGACCGTTACTGCTATCTCTGGCACGTTTGTTCATGTGCCCGCAGGCACGGTGCATTATTTCCGTTTCGGACCCGAGGGTGGCGAAATGATCTCGATAACAAGTCAAGGCGGACGGGCATCCCAACTGTTCACCCGTATCGATGAGGAGGTTCCGCTGGGGCCGCCGGATCTGGAGAAACTGGCTGGGGTGGCGCTTGAGTGTGGCGTAACGATTGCAGGATGAGGCGTGTTCTGGCACATGGGGCCATGGGCTGCATGGTCGGAACTGTCCGCCACATTACGGGCATTCTCAAGAGGCTCCCCCAGATACTGGCGTGACGACCCTCTTTCCCCTTGCCCGCGAACTACGCGTTCGCCAGGATCCGCCACGGTTCCTCAGGCTCGCCACCACTTCCGCATCATCGAGAGGATCCAGGTTGCAACACCGGGGTGCAGGTTGCCGGCGAAATCGCCTTGCGCTTCGGGCGCCGGGGTTAGTGGCATAGGCTCGACAGGCGCGATAACGGAGATGGTTGTGCGACGCAAGGGCGAGCAAGGAACGTGACCATACTCTCCGTATGGGACGTTGAGGAAAAGCCAACAACGAACTTCGGACCCATCGCTGGATTGCAGTGCTACCTGCGCGACCATGGCGTCATCGCTGGCATGCACATCGAGCAGGCCAAGACCGATGCCGAGGTCGGGCCGACCATGTTGGAGCTGCGGGAATGTCGCTGGATCTGAATCCTTGTACGTATCCTTAACCTTCCCTCGGGAATGGAAATCGAGCCGTGGAAGAACGTCTGGCATTCCGCCGGGGGTTGGCCGTTGCCGCAGGGTAGCGAGTTCGCTCCGGGCTGCAACCAGTGAAGGCCCTCAATCGGTCGAGCGCTCTCTTTGCGCCGGCGATCGCCGCGTCGTCGCAGGCGGCGTGCACTTGGCCGAGATTAGTCGCATCAGCCTCGTACGGCTGAAACAGTCCAGACTTCGGACGTTCACACGTTCTTTACAAGTGGCCGAGAGGGGTTGGTCAGAGACAGCCGCGGCTCGGCGGTAGGCAGCCGGCCGGGACCGGCCATCTCCAGACGCTGGCCCGAGGCTCACCATCGACACTCGAAGGGCGGTTCCGCCACAGGTAGTGGTTGTAGCAATTGGGCTACCGCACTGCACTTTTGCGGGCCAAGACGGAACGGTAGTCCTTCCCACCTAACTACTGGCTGGACGGTCATAGGCTTCAAATGCTCATGTGCGGTGGGCAACGTTCAAGATGCAACAGCAGCCGCAAGTCGGCTTGATGGCTATAAGCGATATTGATAGGCTGCCGTAGTCCCACCTGCCCGATAGCATGCTGCGATGCAGAAGTCAGCCATGCGGCGAGCGCCATGGATGAGGAGGCTGAGATGGCAAATGACAAGGAATCGGGATCTGCACTGACTCGCCGGGAGTTCCTGCGCACTACTGGACTGGGAGCTGTGGCGTTGAGCCTAGCCCCAGGCGAAAGCACGCAGGCCGCAGCGCCCGGTGCCGACAAGCCAGCGCCCGCCACGGGAGGCCGCCCGGCAAGCCCGTTTAACATTCTCCTAATCCTTGTCGATCAGGAGCGCCATTTTCGGCCTGGAGAGCTGCCAGCGGACTATCGCTTGCCCGCACACGGGCGCCTGGTGAAGAGCGGCACGATGTTCGTGAACCATCAGATCAACTCGTGCGTCTGCACGCCATCCCGCTCCGTGCTTTACGCGGGGCAGCACATCCAGCAGACGCGGATGTTCGACAACACGAACTTCCCGTGGATAAGCAGCATGTCGACTGAGATTCGGACGCTCGGCGACATGCTTCGCGACGCAGGCTACTACACCGCGTACAAGGGCAAGTGGCATCTCACCAAGGAATTCGAAACGGTCAACAAGCTCGGCACACCGACCAAGATTTTTACCGCCGAAATGGAGGCCTATGGATTCTCCGATTACGTCGGCATTGGCGACATCATTGCCCACACGAGCGGCGGTTACCTGCACGATGGGGTGATTGCCGCAATGGGCGTGAGCTGGCTGCGCGGAAAAGGCCGCGAGCTGGCGGCACAGGGGAAGCCATGGTTCCTCGCGGTCAACCTGGTCAACCCGCATGACGTGATGTTCTACGACACCGACGCTCCTGGAACCGAGGTCCAGGCACGGCGCGGACTCACGCATGTCGCTCGCGACCCGGATGACCCACTGTACGCGAGGCAGTGGGACTTCATGCTTCCGGCAAGCCGGAAGCAGGCCCTCGATGCGCCGGGGCGCCCGCCAGCGCACCGCGATTTCATTCGCTCGCATGATGCTCTGGTCGGGGCCATCCCAAACGAGGACGCGCGCTGGCGTCGGCGCCACAATTACTACCTGAACTGCATGCGCGACGTCGACCGCAATATTGCAGCCATTCTGGCCGAACTCGATGCTGGAGGCCTCACCGACAAGACCATCGTGATCCTGACGTCGGACCACGGCGACATGGATGGTGCCCACCAGCTCCATGCCAAGGGCGCCGTCTCGTATCGGGAGCAGAACAACGTTCCGCTGATCATCGCTCACCCCGCCTATCAGGGTGGCAGGCAATGCCGCGCAGTAACGTCGCACCTGGACATCGCGCCGACATTGGTTGCAATGACTGGCATCGGCGCCGACAAGTGCGCTAGCATCGTCAGGGGGCTTGCAGGGAAGGATTTCTCGGGGCTACTCGACGCGCCTGACAAGGCGGGTTCGGGGGGCATTCGCGATGGCGCGCTGTTCTGCTACAACATGCTGGCCTATATCGATGGCGATTTTCTTTTCAAGGCCGTGAACTACCTGCAGAAAGGCGGAAAGCCGGACCAGCTCAAGAGCGTGGGCATCCGGCCCAACCTGATGAAGCGAGGCGCGGTACGTTCGGTCTACGATGGACGCTACACCTTCGCACGGTACTTCTCGCCCAAGCAGCACAACCGGCCGACGACGCTGGAAGAGCTCAACCGGTTCAATGACATGGAGCTTTACGATCTGCAGACCGACCCGTTCGAGATGCACAATCTGGCGGCGGACAGCAGCCACCGCGAGCTTCTTCTCGCAATGAACGAGAAGCTGAACCGTTTGACAGACGCTGAAGTCGGTGAAGACCGTGGGCAAATGCTCCCCGGCGGCATCGATGCAGGGTGGGATGTAACGGCCGAAACCATGGCCGGCGCATGATGCATCTGGGATGAGCCTTGGGATCAAATTCGTGGCCCCCAATGCTCCCTCTCCCTCCAACTAGACCGAGGCGAACGGCGGTTGTGCCTTGGAAGCGTCGGTACGGTGTCCCTGGTCCGAATGGCGGTTCAGGGTTGTGGATTCGGCCATTGCTGCGCACTCAGCCGCACCGCGCGGCTGGTGGCATCGCCTGCGGCACACCGGTGTGTCCTGAGCAGCGGCTTGGCGGTTAATCGCATTTTTTGACGCTAATCGGATTGCGAATCGGACGGCAACACAATTCCATCACGCTTGTTGATCGGTCAGAGTGTCCCGATAATCGGCGCGCCATCGAGATCATCAGGCGCAGGGCCTACCGCTATCGCGACAACGAAGCCTCTACCTCAAGATTAGGCGCGTTCCCGGAATTCCTCGTTGAACCCCTTTTTGACAGCTCACAAAAGCATTGCCACAACGGCTTCTGCCCCTTGCAGCAGAGCGTACGGATGTCGGACCCAGGGTCATGAATCCATGCACCGCGCACGAGGTCCCGGCTGGCTTGCTGGTTGAGATACATGACGGCCCTCTATATGGCGTTGCAGCGCTTCGCAGTGTTCCAGCATCGTCGCGTCAGGCGCAACGATGACGTCCGCGGCCTCTATCCCATCGAAAATACGAAGGTAGAGCTGTCGGGAAACAATGGCGGCCGAAGCCACCAAAGCACAGATACCCAACGCCCGAAGAGTCAGAGAGAAATTTGGCGCCATCCGACTATTCTGATACGGAAAAAGATGACAGGCAGAAGCCTACATGAGCGCACGATTTGCAGCTGCCATGCCTTTGCCGTATTGACACGGATGGAGAGAACCGTAGCAGAATTCCAGTTATGGAAGCGTATCTAACATAGACGTATCGAATGACCAGGAAACAGACGGAAGCACTACCAGCCGGTCGATACTGGGCCGTCCCGCATGCGCCCTTCCCGCTGGACGGACCGAACGGGCACGATGAAGTTTTTCCCGGCGCAGAATGCGTCAGCGACGGCAAGTGGGCGGTTTTTTTTCGCAACGACGAAGAGGTGTGGGCGTGTAACGCGACGTATGCCGCAGCACATTTTGATTTCAGGCCGCTCGGCTCTAGCCAGCCGCCTCCCCTGGCAAGCCGGTAGTCATCACCCCTGACGTTAGCTGCCTTCGTAACACCTGATTGAAGCATGGCCTAAGTCTGGTCCGACAGAGTGTCTTGCTGCCACAACGCGGCTTTATATGAACTGTAAGATGACAAGAAAACCCGATTTGCGAACAACTCTGGTAGACATCGAACATCCATCCACCGGAGTAGAAATTCGAGCACGTGCGGAAGCGATTCTCTGGATTAAGTCAGCCGTTGCGCGCCACGGCATTACACTGGAACAACTCGAGCAAGCGGGCTGTTTCGCCCCTGCGCAATCGGGAGAAAGATCCGAGAAACCTCCTAAGTACAAGGACGCTGCCGGCCGTGTCTGGAATGGTTTGGGTGTCGCTCCGGAGTGGTTGCAACGGGCAATCAACGCGGGTCAATCGATGGAGCATTTTCGAATCTCGTAAGCCCTGTACCTTGCCCCCTTTTTGCTCCTGCCTTTTTCCTTCAGTTGTTTTTGATATAGGATGATTGAGTTCCATGAATCTTGAAGGAGAAACTGATGGCAACATACAAGCAGTTGCTGGCTGAAAAGGAGGCACTGGAGGTCAAACTTTCGCAAATGCGTGCGGATGAGGTTGCGAGTGTCGTTGAGAAAATCCGTAGTCTGATGGCCGAGTACGGCTTGACGGAGCAGGATATCGCGCCAAAGCGTCGTCGCGGGCGGCCGGCAAAGAGCGGTGCGAGTGACTTAGGCGTGAAGGCCCCGCTGCCTCCAAAGTATCTGGATCCCAAGACGGGTAAAACGTGGTCTGGCCGCGGGCGTGCACCGGCCTGGCTGGGTAAGAATCCCAAACGCTTTCTTATTGCCGAAGAGGCCATCTGAGTTTCCCTTCGGCCAGCGCACACTCGATTTGTGTCGGCAGCGGCCGAATAGAGTGGCTATAACTTCCTGCCAACTACTAAGGCCGTGATTGAAGATCGATGGCGGAGAGACAGGCCAACGTCCTTCGAAATTGCTTCCAGCGGTTTGGGTACGATCGTCGTTCGTTGATACACTCCACAACCGTCGAGAACCAATCTACAGAACATTGTACACACGGCTTCGCAGTGGAATCTAAGTGGATCCAGCGCCGATCTCTCCCCCTTCAATCTTGACGGCCGACGGAATGTATTCGCCGGAGACCTGTGTCATCGCAAGGTACCAGAAGGAAAGTCTGGCGAGCGGCGCCTCCGGCGGTTTCGCGAGGCACTCCTCCGCAGACTAGTAGCATCGGGAGCATATTGTTTGCTTTAAAAATGGCTGCGGGTCGCACGTCAGATGAAAATGACCGGTTTAGTCGCAGGGCGCGTACTCCACGGGCCTGCATATCTGACCGCCCTTATTGACCCACGCGCTGGATCCGCAAGGCGTACGTGTGGCCTGTTCGGACGATTTCCTTGCCCCTAACCCCATCGATGCAGTGCGGCTGTCGATCGGCCGCGTACCCAGCCAAGGCCATCCGGGGCAGCGCTGCGGCGCGCGGCTGCGCCGTTGCAGAAGGATGGCCGGCGCAGCATCCGCACGATGTTTTGAGGCAGCTATGCGCGCGCGCCTGCGTCGACTGGCTCGGTCACATGGGCCGTCGCGTTGTCACTTTGTGGCTGATTAGCCAATGCCGCCACGATTTCGGTCACGATGATATCCATCGGCGTGCCAGGGCCGAAAACACCCAGCACACCTGCGTGACGCAATCGCCTGATGTGTTGCTCCGGGATGATTCCTCCAAGGAAAACAGGCATGGCTCGCGCATCGCGACCCACCGCGCCTAGCGCGTCGAGCAGTGCAGGGACCAGTTCAAGATGTGCGCCACCCAGCGACGACACGCCCACCGCATCGAAACCTTCATAGTGCGCCTGGACCGCAATAGCCTGCGGCACTTGGAACAATGGCGTCAGTACTACCTCGAATCCCGCGTCGGTGAGCGCGCTAGCCACGGCGCGCACGCCCCGGTCGTGCCCGTCCTGACCCAGCTTTGCCAGCAGCACGCGCGGGGAACGCCCAAATTGCCTGCACAGTCGGTCCACACTGGCGCAGGCCGCCGCCCAGACCGGACTTTCCGCGCGCGCAAGGCCGTATTGCCCGTCCTGATACAACGATGGTTGTTCGTGACGCGGCCAGACCGCCAGCAGCGCTCGGGTGCACTCCCCTACCGTGGCGCGGCAACGCATGGCGTCCATGGCGAAATCGAGCAGATTACCTGTCCCGTGCCGCGCCGCCGCAGTCAGCGCATCGAGCGTGCTCCGCAATGCCGCATCGTCGCGCGAGCGCCGTAAGGCCGCCAGCAGGTGCGCCTGCCGGGCACGCGTACTGGCGCCGTCGACCTCGCTACACGCCTGCGGCTCCGCGCGCTCCTGCTGGTACCGGTTGACGCCGACGACGACATCTTCGCCCGCATCGATGCGGGCCTGCTGGTCCAGCGCGCGACGGTGGATCTGCCGCTGCACCCATCCTCCCTGCATTGCCGCCAGCACGCCGCCTTGCGCGCCTATCTGCGCCATCAGGTCGCGCACGCCATCGGCCATTTGCGCGGTTAGCGACTCGATCAGGTAGGAGCCCGCCCAGGGATCCGCCACGTCGCTCAGGCCGAACTCGTGCTGCAGGATCAACTGCGTATCTCGCGCCAGCTGCGAGGCCTCCACGCCGGGCAGCGCCAGCGCCTCGTCAAAACCATTCGTATGCAATGACTGAGTACCGCCGAACACCGCGGCCAGCGCCTCTACCGTGGTGCGCGCGATGTTGTTGCGCGGTTGCTGTGCCGCCAGTGACCAGCCCGACGTCTGGCAGTGCATGCGCATCGCCGTCGCCCGTGCCGAGCGGCCACCCTGTTCCCGGACGATCTCGTGCCAGAGCAGGCGCGCCGCGCGCAGCTTCGCGATCTCGACATAGAACGACTTGCCCACGCCAAAGAAGAAACTCAGCCCGCCGCAGAAGCGGTCGACATCGAGGCCGCGCGCATCCAGCTGGGCCAGGTAGGTGCGCGCGTTCGCCAGCGTCAGGGCCAACTCCAGCGTCGGGTCCGCGCCGGCTTCCTGGAAGTGATAGCCCGAGATCGACATGCCGTGGAAATGGGGGGCATGCCTGCCCAGCCATTCCACGACGTCCGTCGCAATGCGCAGCGACGGCACGGGCCCATGGATCCAGGCATTGCGGACCATGAACTCCTTGAGAATGTCGTTCTGAATCGTGCCGCGCAGCGCGTGGAACGGCACTCCGCTCTCTTCGACCGCCACCAGGAAGGCGGCCATCACCGGCAGCACGGCACCGCTCATCGTCATCGACACCGACACCTGATCCAGCGGGATGCCCTCGAACAGCCGCCGCATGTCGTCGACCGAGTCGATGGCCACGCCGGCCATGCCCACGTCCGCTATCACCGCTTCATCATCAGAATCATAACCACGATGGGTGGGCAGGTCGAACGCCACAGACAGTCCCTGCGCCCCGCGCCGCAGCGCCTCGCGGTAGGCGAGGTTGGATGCCGCAGCGTCGGCAAAACCACCGTACTGCCGCACCGTCCACGGCCGGCTGCGGTACATCGTCGCGTACGGACCGCGCACGTAGGGCGCGTCTCCGGGCAGACTGCCCAGGTGGTTCAGGCCGTCAATGTCCTCCGGGCCATAGACCGGCTTCATCTTCAACCGCGTGTCCGAACGGGCCAGCGCGTCATCCACGTCGGGCTTCATCGTTGTCTCCAGCGTTTGCGGGTCACCACATCGGCGATCTTCTCGCCATCGCGCGCACGGCGGATCTCGCACCAGTGCCCTAACTCGGCATCGTCCGCGCGCGCGGCCGCGAAGTTCAGCTCCAGCGCTTCGCCCACGTTCACGTTGCCGTGAAAGAACAGGTCGCGCTCGCACACCACAGGCGGTTCGGAATCGGTGCGCCAATGCCATTCCGCGCGATCGACCATCGCCTGGAAACTGGCGAAGTAAAGCAGGTCCGCTCCATTGAAGTCCATATAGGGACACGGCAGGAATTCGATAGCATGGCTCGTGGCATGCCGTGTCTGGTCCAGCCCGAGGTGCGCGTCCCAGTTACCGCCGCGAAAACACCGCGCCAGCGTCGACAGTTGCAGCCCGTCAGCCGCCTGTGGCGTGGCCGTACCCTTCCCCATCGCCATCGGCATCGGCATCGGCATCGCGCGGACCACCGACCGGTTGTCTCGCTCGCGCGTGCGCCGGACGAACGTGGAAAGCATCGTCACCCGGGCACGACGCGCGCCATGCGCAACCAGCACATGCTCGCTCAGGTATTTGGCACCACCAGCCGCACTCAGGAACGAATCGATGGTAAAGGCGTCGTTCTCGCCGATCGCTTCCAGCGCCGCTTCGCGGATGCGGATGGCGGTGAACGCCGCGTAGGCGCGATGACCCTCAGCATCGCGGAAATCGGGCACCACCTGCCCGGCGATGGCCGCCAGCTGCTGCCAGTGCCTGTCCCCGCATGTCTTCCAGAGCCAGTTCTCGGACAAGCCGGTATAGGAAAGCGCGGGCATGCCCGCGACGAAGTGCGAACGGACGGCTTCCATGTCAGGCCGCCAGTGCATCCCGCTGGTTGGCCGACGCGATGGGGTCGGCAATGGGGTCGGCGGTGTGCTCAGCGATCAGGCCGGCAATGTGCTCCGCATCGCGCGCAATGCCGGAGAAGCGCCCCGAGCCCCAGGTATGGAGCCACGGCAGTCCGAGGAAATACAGACCCGGATGCGTCGTGACGCCACGTTCGTGGCCGGGATAGCCGCGTCCATTGAACACCGGCACTTCGAGCCAGCTGAAATCCGGACGGAAGCCGATGCACCAGATGATGCTGCCGATGCCGGCGACCAGCGGATCGAATCCGTCGCGCTCGCCGGCCGGCGTCCAGACCGGCGTGTAGCGGCTCGCTGGTGGTGCATCGATGCCGCGCTCGGCGATGTACTTGTCGATGCTGGCGTTGATGCGGTTGTATGTGGCATCGGCGTCGTCCAGCGCCTGACCCAGGTTAGGCGCGAAGCGCAGCACGCCATCGCGGTAATCGTCGAGCACGCCGTACAGTTCCATCCCCTCGTTGGCAAACCTGCGCAGGTCGATATCGCGCCCGCCGTCGCGGCCGGTCACATAGTGATTGGTGTTGTCGCGTACCCCTTCGCGCAGCGGATGGGCGGTCACCGGCAGGTCGTAGTACTTCATGTCGGCCAGCCAGTCCACCACGTCGCGTCCACGATAGAAGCGCGCGCAGCGCGGCGCCTCGCCAACGGCCAGGTAGACCTTGCGGCCAGCCAGATGCAGATCTTCGGCGATCTGAGCGCCGGACTGGCCGGACCCGACCACCAGCACCGCGCCCTCGGGCAGCGCCTGCGGATTGCGGTAGTCGGCGGACTGGATCTGCGCGATGCTGTCGGGCAGCCGTTCCGCCATGCGCGGCACGATGGGGACGTGATAGCCGCCCGACGCCACCACCACGTGGTCCGCCGTGAACGTGCCTGCGCTGGTGACCACGATGTAGCCGCCCTGCGCCCGGCGTTTGACGCTGCGCACCTCGGTATGCTCGCGCACCGGCGGCGCCACCTTCTCGATAAAGCCATCCAGATACGCGATGATCTCGTCGCGCTTCATGAAGCCGTGCGGATCGTTGCCAGCATAGGGATGCCCGGGCAGCGCGCATTGCCAGTTCGGCGTGACCAGGCAGAACGCATCCCAGCGCTGTGCGCGCCAGGTATGGGTCATGGTGTGCTTCTCGAGCACGAGGTGTTCGACGCCCGCGCGCTGCAGGAAATAGCTGATCGACAAGCCGGCCTGGCCGCCGCCAATCACGATCACGGGAAGGTGTTGCGGCTCGGCTTCGGTGCGGGTGGCATTGCTATGGTCTGACATGATTCGTTTCCTTCGGTGGAATGCAGGGGCAATACGTATGCCCCGCGGAATGGCCTGGCGACTGAAGGGCCTAGCGACTGAAGCCGAGAATTTCAACGGATGCATCGGGCTGGCCGGCAAAGCGCCTCGCATCCCGCTCGATCGCCTTTGACTGGTCCTGTGCGGCCGAGCATGCGTAGCCGTATTTCCTGGCCACGCGCTCGGAAGCCTCACTGAGCGCGCGACGCGCCCGCGCTAGGAACTCCGGCAGCGCGTAGACGACGCCCGCCTCGAAGTGCTCGGTCACGATGGAGGAAGGCGAGTAGTAGCGCGCTTCTCGCTGGTCCGACCAGCGAACGTGCAGATAGGTCACCGGCATGGTTCAGCGTCCTGATGCGATGGCGCCGGGCAGGTCCGCTTCGGCGGCCCGCGACGGCAGGATGAATGGCGTCGCGCCGTAGTCCCACACCTTCGCCGCTTCGCCGCGATAGGCGATACGGAGACAATGCGAGGCGTCGAGCGCGCCGATGTCCGCGCAGGCGATGCCGCGCGCGTGAAAGCGGGCGCAGACGTCCGCGGTATGATTAGCGTCGACCGCCAGCACGAAGCCGTAGCTGGGGAATGCCGCCAGCCAACGCGAGATGGGAACGCCCGGCGGGATCGGCAGCGCATCGAGATCGATCGTGCCGCCCACGCCCGAGCACTCCATCAGCATCAGCGCGGTACCGACCGCTCCGCCCATGCTGATGTCCTTGGCTGCCGCGCACAGCCCCTCTTCGGCCAAGGCCGGCAACAGTTCCAGATCCTGGCGCAAGCGGCCGGCGGGGGAGTCGGTTGAGGCGTTCCAGTACGGATACGGTTCCATGAACGCGCCGCGCAGATCGACCGCCATCAGCAGCCGTTGCCCCGGGCGCGCCGCAAAGCTGGTCAGCAGGCGCCTGGCGCGGCCGAGGATGGCGACGGCCAGCTGAGCGCCATCGTTGCGGGCATTGCTGTGCCCGCCCACGATGGGCACGCCGTAGGCGGTCGCGGCAGCCGCCATGCCGCGCATCACTTCCGTCGCACCGCCAAGGTCTTCGCTCCAGATCGCATCCACCACGGCCAGCGGCCGGCCGCCCATCGCATAGATGTCGCTGATATTGACCATCACCGCGCTGTATCCGGCAAACCACGGCATGCTGCGGATGAAATCGCCCACCATGCCCTCGATGGCGAACAGCAGGTGGCCATCTCTATCGGGAATGGCCGCGCAGTCGTCGCCCAGCAGGATGCCGCGGTCTTCCGCGCGCTGACCGGCCGGCAGTGCGCGGTGCAGGTGCGCCAGCATGCCGGCGATATCGGTCTTGTGGCCAAATCCTCGGCTTTCGCGCAAGTCACACGCCAGCTGTTCCGCATTCATATGCCCCTCCTGCCTTCGATCGCAAAGCCGGCGAACGGTGTGTGGCACGGCGGGTAGTCATGCAGATTGGCCTGCATCAGGTGATGCGGGCGGCCGAGCAGCATTTCCTCGGCCAGAGTGCTCCAGTGCAAGCGACGGAACAATGGGACGTTCTGGCTCTGCACATGGGCGAGAAAGCGCTTGCAACCCAAAGCGTGGGCGCTGCTGACGGCCAGCCGGATCAGCGTGGCACCGATGCGCCCGTGGCGCCGGTGCGGCTGCGCCACGGCCAGCCGCGATCCGTACCACACGCCCGGCTCGCTCTCGTGGATGCGCACGGTGCCCACCACCTGCCCTGGAGCGCCTGTCCGTTCGTCGGCAAGTTCCACCGCCACCAGCAATTGCGCGGCATCGTCGACGGCATCGCGATCGTCGCCGCGAAAGATCCCCTGCTCCTCGCAGAACACGACCCGGCGCAGCGCATAGGCTTGCTCGATTTCCCAGCGGGCATCGGCCCAGCGCACCCGATAGGCGGGAATCGCCGGCACTTCGACACAGAGATCGCGGCTCATGCCAGCCCTCCTTCGTATGCGGACAACGACGAACACGCGCCGCATTTGCCACAGCCGGCCTTGATGTCGGCCGAACGCATGCCGGCGTTCGTCACCATGTCGCCAAGCGGCGCAAGGATGTCGCGCATGAACGCCGGGGTCGGAGCCGGATGGTCTTCCAGCGGCGTGCCGGAAATCGGCACGAACGGCACCACGAACGGATAGACGCCGATCTCTACCAGCTCGCGCGAGATCGACAGGATCGCCTCCGCGCTATCGCCGAGGCCGGCAAGGATGTACGTGCTGACCTGGCCCCGGCCGAATACCGCGACCGCGCTGCGGAAGGCCTCCATGTAGCGGGAAATCGGCACCGTTGCCTTGCCGGGCATGATGCGATCGCGCACGGCGGGCGTGACCACTTCGAGATGCATGCCCAGGCTGTCCACCCCGGCGGCGCGCATCCGTGCAAACCAGCGGTCGTCGTCGGGCGGTTCGCATTGCGCCTGGATAGGCAGCTCCACGGCCGCGCGAATCGCGAAGGCGCTGTCGCAGAGAATGCTCGCGCCCCGATCGGGCGTAGGTGGCGTACCGGTTGTAAGGACCATGTGCTTCACGCCGTCGAGCAGCACGGCCGCCCGTGCCACCTCCGCAAGCTGCTCCGGCGTCTTGCGGGCAATCGTCCGCCCCGCTGCCAGCGATTGGCCGATCGCGCAGAACTTGCAGGTCTTGCGCCGGCTTTCGTAGCGAATGCAGGTCTGCAGCACAGTGGTCGCCAGCACATCGGCGCCATGCAGCGTGGCGATGTGCGAATACGGCACGCCATCGAGCGTCTGCATGCCGTAAAAGCGTGGCGCCTTGGGGAAGCTGATGTCGGCAATGGGAATGGTGCCGCGCTTGAGCGAGCTCGTGCCGCCCGGGTCAGGAGCGGAAGCCACGAACGGCGAATGCCATGCGGTGCTGGTATGCACCGGCACCATGATGGTCACGCCATCGATGGTCACGGCCTTGTGGTCCGATGGTCCTGCGCCGCCGCGGCGGCTGGCGGCACCGGCGAGCGGATCTTCCAGACGTAGTCCGACGGATTGAAGCTCAGTCATCAACTGCCGGCTCGAGGCCGACATCGATTCGCTGGGATGCATGATCAGAACTCCATGGAAAAGCGGAAACTGGCGCGGAGGTATCCCGCATGGCCGACACGGTGCTGACTGGCCGGTCGTTGATGGCAAGGCTGAGCAGTTCCGGCCGCGCGTAGTGGCCGACCGAATCCATCATCCGTTTGCGCTTGGTGATCAGGCCCATGTCCAGGTCGGCCACCACCATGCCCTCGCCTTCGCGCAGTGGCGGGGCCAGGTGTTGGCCTTCGGGCGACACGATGGCCGTGTTGCAGCCGCCGCGCAGCGCCTTCTGCAACGCCGGGTCTGGGGTGATCGAGGCGATCTGCGCATCGCTCAGCCAGCCCGTGGCGTTGACCACGAAGCAGCCAGCCTCCAGCGCATGATGGCGGATCGTCGCCTCGATCTGGTCGGCGAAGATCGGGCCCACCAGCGACCCCGGAAACTGGCTGCAGTGAATTTCCTCGTGCTGCGTCATCAGCGCGTAGCGCGCCAGCGGGTTGTAGTGCTCCCAGCAGGCTAGCGCGCCGACGCGGCCAATCGCGGTGTCGGCCACCTTCAGTCCGGCAGCGTCGCCCTGGCCCCAGATCATGCGTTCGTGGAACGTGGGCGTGAGCTTGCGTCGTTTGACTGCCAGCTTGCCCTCGGTGTCGAAGATCAACTGGGTGTTGTAGAGGCTCCCGTGGTCGCGCTCGTTGACGCCGAGCACGACCACCATGTCATGCCGACGCGCCAGCTCGGCCACGGCGTGCGTCACGGCACCGGGTATCGTCACCGCCTGCTCGTACAGCCGCAGATGATCGCTGCCCGATTGCACGGGCGAGCGCACAAAGGAAAAGTATGGGTAGTACGGCACGAAGGTCTCGGGAAAGACGATCAGCTGTACGCCAGCGCGCGCGGCACGCTCAATCGCGTCCACGACCTTCGCAAGGGTGCCCTCGCCGCTTTCCAGGTCCGGCGCAATCTGGACGGCCGCGGCACGTACCATTCGTTTTGGTGTCATGACGATACCCCTCGCGTACGCTCAGACGGTCCAGGTGTCGATGATGAGCGCGTTCTCCTTGCGGTGAAGCAGCTTCAGGTCGAGCACGTCAAGCGGGTTAATCGGGCGGACGCCCTCGATCAGCGAGGCCTCGCCGTGGCCGTAGAGGGCCTGCAGCGCAAAGCGGCACGCGTAGACCTTGCCGCCTTCGGCCATGAACTTCTTGAGTTGCTTGTTGAAGTTCAGGTGGCCGGGGAAGGCCTCGTCACCCAGCGTGGGAAAGCCGCGCTGCAGACCCAGCGTGACACCCGGCCCGTAGAGCAGGATGCTAGTGTCGAAGCCCTTGCGCTGCAGGCGCGTGGCTTGCAGCATGTTCACAAAGCCGATCGAGCCTTCGAAGGCGACAGTGTGGAACGTCACCAGCGCTTTCTCGCCGGGTTCGGCCTTGACGTCCTCGAACACCTTCTCCTCGAAATCGACCAGGAAATCTCCGTCCTTGTGAGCAGGTTTGTTGACTGCGGGCATGCGTGGCTCCAGTGCTAGGTGGTGGATTGCGGACGCCCGTTATGGGCCAGGGTCCGGTCAGGGATCGCCCTCTGACATACTCCCCAGTGCAACCGATGTGCCACCAAGCTGGGTTGGCCATCCAATCAATGCGCAATCAACGAGGCGATAAGCACTTGGTCGCATCCTTGATCGCATTGCTTGAGTCTTCCACGCATCACAGCTCCCATCTTTGTCAATGAGCGGTCCGACGAATCGCATGCACCGCGATCACGCCATTGATTTGACGCGGAGGCATCAGCATGGGGAAACTCGCCCCAATCCGGCTCATTCTCCCGCCCACCCGATGCGATCAATCTGGCATGGGAAATGCGTTCAAGATGAAGCATCTGTTGCACTCAATTTGCATGGAGGAACCCATGTCTGGCCTTACCGCCCACTGGGCCAAGCGCGTCGCTGAAAGCGCCAAGCCCGCCTACCTGACCATTCCTGACCTCATAGAAGAGGCACTGGCAAATGGCCTGCTGCGGGCACGCGACCGATTGCCAGGCCTCCGGGACATGGCTGAAGCTTTAAAGCTGAACTATTCGACCGTGGCCCGCGCGTACGGTGAAGCTCGCAAGCGCGGCCTCATCGACGCCAAAGCCGGCGCTGGTACCTATGTGCGCGGACGCCCGCCATCCCTGCCATTGCGCGCCGGAACCAGCGCCGAGATGACGATGAACATGCCCCCCGAACCCCCGGGGCTTGGGGCACGTCTGCGCGAATCGGCGGCCGCGCTAGTTGGCGCTGCGGATCCATACATGCTGCTGCGCTACCAGGACTTTGGAGGTACCCCGGCTGACCGGGCGGCTGCCAACACCTGGCTGCGCAGACTGGTCCCGGCATCTTCCCCGGATCGCCTCCTCATATGCCCTGGAATCCATAGCGCCCTGGTCGCACTTCTTTCGCAGGTGGCTCGCAGTGGACAAACCTTGTGTGTGGAAGACTTGGCTTACCCCGGCATCAAGGCAATTGCGGCGCAACTCGGGCTTCACGTTCAACCTCTTCCTTGCGACGAAGAGGGGATGATCGGCGCTGCCTTCGAGAGCTTCTGCAAGGCGCAAAAGCCGGCTGCACTCTACTGCAATCCGACAATCCAGAATCCGAGCACGCGCACCATGTCACAGGCACGCCGGGAGATTCTTGCGGACGTGGCATTGCGCTACAGTGTTCCGATCATCGAGGACGATGCATACGGTATGCTGCCCCGGCAGAGGCCGGAGTCCTTCTCAAGCTTGGCGCCGGAACTCACCTACTACTTGACCGGCTTGTCGAAATGCTTCGGGGCTGGATTGCGGATTGCGTTTGTACTCGCGCCTACCGCACGTCAAGCGCAGCGCCTGGCCGGTACGCTACGCGCGACCACCGTGATGGCTAGCCCATTCAACACGCTGCTCGCCTGCGCATGGCTAAAGAACGGTGTCGTCGACGATATGCTGGCTGCCGTGCGAGAAGAATGCACTGCACGCCAGGCAATCGCTGCGCGCGTACTGGCCGGCCACGACTACTTCAGCGATCCGGACGGCTTTCATCTCTGGCTACCGCTCACCGAGGCATGTGACTGGCGCCCCTCCGAACTAGCGCTTCACCTACGTTCTCGGGGAATTGGAGCCGTATCCAGTGCTGCTTTTTCCACGGATGGAAATCCGCCAAATGCCATTCGCCTCTGCCTCGGCGGTCCCTACGATCGCGAGGAAATTGACGAGTCCCTGCAGATCGTCGCTGACACCTTGGACGATCCTTATCATTTGCATTCAGCCATGCTGTAATAACAACGGACCATACCGGACCTCAATGTATTGACAATCCGTTTCGCAAACGGCTCTGGTGCCTCATATTTATTCGGGTGGGCAAGGTTCCCCCAAGAAGGGCTCGTGCAACGCTGTACTCAAATGTCCGAGTGACTCCGTCCCAGCCGACGTCTGCGTTTGGGGGACGCTGGTTAAGGGTCAGCGCACGACGTGCCATCGGCCTTACCTTGCTGTCGAACGCGGTAGTGGCCTGGAATACGCAGTACATGCAGCACGCGCTCGATGGGGCCATCGGTGGGGAGGCCATACGCGCCGCAGTTCGGCGCCGGATTGCCTCGACTCATCTGGAAGGCACTAACTTGCGCGCACCTTCGAGTTTCCGATCGCGCGTTACGCCCATCGGCTGTGGCCGGATGCCATAACGTCTCCGGATCGACCACCCCGGCCGCCTAGTGGCAATCAAAGCCAGGAGCCGGGCCCAGCCAACTGCGCTTGCCGGCCGCCCAGCTTTACCGACACGGCAAGTGCCGGCGGTTCAATCATCCCGAGCCAGCACTCAATCAAGCCGACGGGTCCATCCGCCCGCGGCCCGGCGTGGCGTCGGCCGGATGCGCCCCAGCTTGAAACGTGCCATGAAATTTGAGCGCCCCCTGCGCATCAACTAGCGAGTATCGGTCGGAACCGCCGGCCATCGGTGGTCAAGGAATGTAGCGTCTTGCCCTTTGGATTCGCATGATCATCATCTATGATGTGATTCATGTGATCATCATATTGCCATCTTGGGGCTCCCATGGAGCAAAAGACCGCCCGGCTTACGCTGCTCATCGACCCCAACAAGAAGGCTGCCTTCGAGCGCCTTTGCGCGCAGCAGGATCTGACGGCCTCGCAGGTGATACGGCGTCTTATCCGCGACTACCTCGCCCAGCATGGCGTTCAATATGTTCCCAGCGGCGTGGACACGGACAATGCGGAAGCCATTGGCGACGAGACGCTACCGGCGGAGGCGCCGTCGCGGCGCGACTCAACACCTCCCGCTAAGCGGCGTGCAGTCCGGCGCGGAGCCTGATCCGTGAGCAGCGTGCCCCCTCTCACGCAATGGCTCCATCTCGACTGGATGCTTGTTGTGGTTGGGGTCTGGCTGCTTGTCGGCGTGGCAGGCGTTCTGGCGCTGCATCGGTTTGCCCTGATATCCCGCGTGCTGTTCCCGATCGGCGGATTGCTAGGGCTGGCGCTGTTCGGTCTGGCGCTCCACGCCGTGTTCGGTACGCCTGAGATTGCTGTGCTGCCTATTGGCCTGCCAGCGCTGCCATTCCACGTCCGGCTCGACAGCCTGTCCGCCTACTTCCTGATGGTAATGGGGGGCGCGGCGGCCGGCATTTCGACGTTTGCGGCTGGTTACTTCCGCAAAGGGGAAGGCACGCCGCCGGGCCTGCTTTGCCTTGAGTACCATCTGTTCCTCGCCAGCATGGCCGGGGTGATCCTGGCGGACGACGCGTACTCTTTCATGGTGATGTGGGAAACCATGGCGCTGTCGTCGTTCTTCCTGGTGACCGCCAACCACCGCATCGCCGAAGTGCGCGGCGCCGGCTATCTTTACATCACGATGGCGCACATCGGGGCAATCGCGGTCCTGCTGTGCTTTGGCGTCCTGCAGGCCAACACTGGCGACTATACGTTTGCCGACATGCGGGCCCTGGTGCTGACGCCGTTCTGGGCCTCCGTCGGGTTTCTGCTTGCCCTGTTCGGATTCGGCGCAAAGGCTGGCATCCTGCCGTTGCACGTCTGGTTGCCGGAGGCGCATCCTGCGGCGCCATCGCCGGTATCCGCAATGATGAGCGGCGTCATGCTCAACACTGCGATCTACGGCCTGCTACGCGTGTCCTTTGACTTGTTGCAGATTCGTCTGTGGTGGTGGGGCGGATTGCTGCTGGCCATTGGCCTGGCCACCGCGCTGTTCGGCGTGGTCTTCGCTGCGGTACAGACCGACATGAAGCGGCTTCTGGCCTATTCGTCGATCGAGAACATGGGCCTGCTCCTTGTTGGCATGGGCCTGGCCCTGCTGTTTTCGGCCTACGGCATGAAGCAAATAGCTGCCCTGGCCCTGACGGCCGCGCTCTACCATCTTGCCAGCCACGCCTTCTTCAAGAGCCTGCTCTTTCTGGGTACCGGGAGCGTGCTGCATGCGACAGCTGAGAGAAGCCTAGGTAAGCTGGGCGGATTGATTCGCTATATGCCATGGGTAGGCTGGCTTACGCTGCTTGGCGTGCTTGCCGGCGCGGGGCTGCCCCCGCTTGGCGGTTTCGTTTCGGAGTGGCTACTGCTGCAAAGCTTCCTGTTCACGCCTGGCCTCCCGGAGCCGATACTGACCATGCTGATCCCAGTGGTCGCGGCACTGATCGCGCTGGTGGCAGCCCTGGCCGGCTACACCATGGTCAAGTTCTTCGGCGTGATCTTCCTCGGCCAGCCGCGTGAGCCCAAACTGGCCTATGCGCAAGACGCCGGTAGCTGGGAGCGCGCGGGCATGCTGTGGCTGGCGCTGGGCTGCCTCGCGCTTGGCCTGCTGCCGACCCAATTCGTCCAACTGATCGATCCGGTGACGCAGCAACTGGTAGCGAGCGGACTCGGCGCCCGGACTGCGGCCAGCGGCTGGCTGCTGGCGCCGAACGGCCTGGCTCAGGCCAGCTATGGGCCGGTTATTTTCCTGTTGGGCATTCTGGCCAGTTTTGCACTTGCCTACCTGCTGGTGCGTCGCTTCTACCATGGTCGGCTTCGCCGCAGCCCACCCTGGGCTTGCGGCTTCCCATGGGGCACCGCGCGCATGCAGGACACTGCCGAGGGCTTCGGTCAGCCGATCCGCCAGATCTTCGAGCCGTTTTTTTTGATGCACCGTGACCTGCCGACGCCATTCGATGAACAGCCGCGCTACCGGGTCACTGTTATGGACCATTTCTGGCACTGGCTCTATGTCCCCGTGATCAATCTGACATCGTATCTGGCCCGGCTGGTTGGTCTGATGCAGCAGGGACGGATCTCAGCGTACCTGCTGTACAGCTTCCTGACCCTGGCCGCTACGCTGCTGGCCGTGATGTGATGAGGATTGCATGAACCTGACCGGAACCCTGTCACAGCTACTCGAGATCATGATCTCGATCACGCTGGCACCGCTGCTGACCGGTTGGGTCAATCAGTGGCGTTCCTGGTTGCAGAATAAATCCGCGCCCAGCCTCTGGCAACCGTATCGGGTGCTGCATAAGCTGTTCAACAAGGAATCGGTGGTCGCCGACAATGCGTCGCCACTTTTCCGCGCCACGCCCTATGTGGTGTTCGGCTGCATGGCGCTCGCTTGCTCGATTATTCCTACTGTTTCCACCGACCTGCCACTGGCACCGGCCGCCGACGCGATCGCCTTGGTCGGCCTGTTCGCGCTGGCGCGGGTCTTCATCTCGCTGGCGGCGATGGATGTTGGCACCGCCTTTGGAACTCTGGGCGCGCGGCGCGAGATGCTGATCGGCTTCCTGGCGGAGCCGGCGCTGCTGATGGTGCTGTTCTCCGCCTCGCTGGTTTCCAAGTCGACCTCGCTCACCACCATTGTCGAGACGATTGCTCATCGCGACCTGGCCATCTACCCGGGACTGGCATTTGCAGGCGTTGCGTTCACCATGGTATCGCTGGCGGAGAACGCCCGCGTGCCAATCGACAATCCTGCCACCCACCTCGAGCTGACAATGATCCACGAGGCGCTGATCCTGGAATACTCGGGCCGGCATTTGGCACTCCTTGAGTGGGCGGCAAGCCTGAAGCTGTTTGCCTATTCCTGCATCGGCCTGGCGCTGTTCTTTCCGTGGGGAATCGCTGAAGCGCAAGCCCCTCTTGCCATGCTGTTGGCACTGCCCGCGCTGCTGCTCAAGCTCATTGTGGGTGGAATCCTGCTCGCGGTGCTGGAGACGGCGAGCGCCAAGATGCGCATCTTCCGCGTGCCGGAGTTCCTGGCCACAGCCTTTCTGCTGGCGGTGATTGGCATGCTGGTCCACCTGCTGCTGGCGCACTGAGGAACAGAACAATGACTGCGCTCCTCACCCAGTTCGTCAACCTGCTCGGCGCGGTGCTGCTGATCCTCGCCTTCGCCATGATCTCGCAGCGACGGATACCGTCGCTGATCAACTTGTTTGCGCTCCAGGGCGCAACCCTGACATTGGCCACCGCCGTCGTTGGCTACGTGACGGGTCAACCGCACCTTTACGTGTCAGCCGGACTGACCCTGATACTCAAGGTGTTGCTCATCCCCTATCTGCTGCACCGCGCTATCGATCGTCTCCAGATCCGCCGGGACGTCGAGACGCTGATCAACATTCCCACCACCATGCTGATCGGCATCCTGGTGGTGATCTTCGCCTTCAATCTCACCATGCCGATCTCGCGGCTGTCGTTGAAGCTGGCCAGTGGCACGCTGGGCATTGCGCTGGCTTGTGTGCTGTTGTCCTTCCTGATGATGATCACGCGCTCCAAGGCGGTGCCGCAGGTCATCGGCTTCCTGGCGATGGAGAACGGCCTCTTCTTTGCGGCCACCGCCGCGACATACGGCATGCCGATGGTGGTCGAGCTGGGCATCGCGCTGGATGTGCTAATTGGCGTGCTGATCCTGGGCGTGTTCATGTTCCAAATCCGTGAGCAGTTCGACAGCCTGGACATCCGCCACCTTGAGAAGCTGAAGGAGGATTGAGTTGATTGCGCTGGCCCTGCTGCTTGCAATTCCACTCGCTGGCGGGCTGGTGCTGGCGCTGACGGGACATCGCGAACGCGCACGGGACATCAATGTCGCCTTCAGCCTGGGCACATTCGTCGCCGCCTGCGTGCTTACGGCGCAGATCGTCGCCAATGGTCCCATGCTGGCATGGGACAGCGAGTTCTACATCGATCCGCTGAACGTCTTTCTCGTTGCGCTGACTGCGTTCGTGGGCCTGACGACCGCAATCTTCTCGCGGCCATACATGCGCGTGGAGCACGATCACGGCAAGATGACCCCGCCGCGGCTGCGCCTGTACCACAGCATGTATCAGCTATTCACCTTCACAATGCTGCTGGCGCTGACGACCAACAATCTGGGCATCGTTTGGGTCGCGATGGAGGCCGCCACACTAACCACCGTGCTTCTGGTCAGCGTCTACCGCACCGCCGCCAGCCTCGAGGCGGCATGGAAGTACTTCATCCTGTGTGGGGTGGGGATTGCCCAGGCGCTGTTTGGCACGGTACTGCTCTACATGGCGGCCGAGAAGGTCATCGGTCCGGAGGGTGGCGCGTTACTGTGGACTAATCTGGACGCGGTCAAGCGCCAGCTAGATCCCAACATCATCACGCTGGCGTTCGCCTTCCTGTTTATCGGCTATGGCACCAAGGTCGGCCTGGTCCCGCTGCACAACTGGCTGCCTGACGCCCACGCTGAGGGTCCGACTCCGGTGTCTGCCGTGCTCTCCGGCCTGCTGCTCAATGTGGCGCTCTATGCCGTGCTGCGCTGCAAGGTGCTGACCGATGGGGCACTCGGCAACCATCTTACTGGCCGCCTGATGATGGGGTTCGGCCTGGTATCGGTGGTGGCGGCGGTCTTCTTCCTGATCCGGCAGCGCGACATCAAGCGCATGTTTGCGTATTCATCCATCGAGCACATGGGCATGATGACCTTCGCCTTTGGCATGGGCGGACCGATCGCGAGCTATGCGGGCCTGCTGCACATGACGGTGCATTCGCTGGTCAAGTCGGCGATCTTCTTCGCCGTCGGCCACGCCGCACAGAAGGCGGGCACGCAAGTCATGGACGACATCCGCGGACTGATCCGTGTCAGCCCCACGGTGGGCTGGGGCCTGATGCTGGGGGCGCTCGCCATCCTGGGCATGCCGCCTTTCGGGGTCTTCGCCAGCGAGTTCCTGATCGTCACGACCGCCATGCGCGAGCAGCCGTGGGCCACCCCCTTCCTGCTGATGGCACTCGGGTTGGCGTTCGCCGCGGTGTTCAGCCGCGTGCAACCGATGGTCTTCGGCGACACCACGCTCAAGCCGCTGGCGCATCCGCCAGCGCTGGTTCCGGTGTTCACGCACCTCGCTTTGGGACTGATGCTGGGCCTCTATATTCCGCCCTATCTCAACACCTGGTACCGCCAGGCTGCCGCAATGCTTGGGAGCTGAACCGATGACACCATCAGATTTCAGCCTTGATCTGAAGCCGCTGCCTGCGCCGCTGCCGGTCTGGCATGGCCAGGTCGGGCAAGACGGCTGGTCCGCTACGGCCCGAGCGGTAGCAGACGCTGGCGGGCGCCTCGTTGCGCTGTGGGGCATCGACCGAAGTGCCATCGGCGGGACGTTGGCGGCATGCGTAACGTACGCCACGCTGCAGGGACTGGTATGGCTCGAACTACGGCTTGATGGCGTCGCGCTTGCTGTACCGGATCTGACCAGCTTATTCCCATGTGCAGGCCGAATGCAGCGAGCCATGACCGACCTGGTGGGTGTCGCCGTGCAGGGCAGCCGCGATACCCGGCCCTGGCTGGACCACGGCCTGTGGCCGCCCGGGGCGCGGCCGCTGCAAAGCGGAGCGCAGGCGGGTGTGGCCACGGCCGGCAAACTGCCCGCCAACTATCCTTTCGTACGGGTGGAGGGCGACGGGGTGCATGAGATCGCGGTCGGCCCGGTGCATGCCGGCATCATCGAGCCCGGCCACTTCCGCTTTTCCGTGGTCGGCGAAAAGGTACTGCGGCTGGAAGAACACCTGGGCTACACGCACAAGGGCATCGAGCGGCGTTTTACCGAACTGCCGCCGCTCGAGGGCTATCGGCTGGCCGGCCGGGTCTCGGGCGACTCCACCGTGGCCTATGCCTGGGCGTATTGCATGGCGCTGGAGTCTGCCTGGGGCTGTGCGCTCCCGCTGCGGGCAAACTGGCTGCGTGCCCTGATGCTCGAGCGTGAGCGCGTGGCCAATCACCTGGGTGACCTGGGAGCTCTGGGCAACGACGCGGGACTGGCCTTTGGCCTGGCGCAATTCTCGCGCCTGCGCGAAGACTGGCAGCGGCTGTCAGGAGAGGCTTTCGGCCACCGGCTGATGATGGACGCCGTGGTACCGGGCGGCGTTGCGCGGGACTTGACCCCAGCGATGCGTGATCGCCTGCGGCAGCAGTGCGACAGCATCGAGCGGGAAGTCCGCGTGCTGCGCGCCGTGTACGACGAACATGCGGGCCTGCAGGACCGTTTTCTTGGGGCGGGTTGCGTCACGCCACAGCTTGCCGCCCAGCTTGGGCTTACCGGGCTGGCCGGGCGCGCCAGCGGCCGCGCCGCAGACCTGCGCTGCGACCATGCGTGGCTGCCCTACGATAGCCTCGCAGTGAAAATGGCGATGCAGCGCGGCGGCGATGTCGCCGCCCGCGTGGCGGTGCGATTCGATGAGGTGCTGGAGTCGCTGCGACTGATCCGTGCCATTTGTGCAGGCTTGCCGGACGGCCCTATTCGAAGCATGCCGCAAGCGCGAGCCGGCGCCGCCATCGGGGCGGGATGGGTGGAGGGCTGGCGTGGCGAAGTCCTCGTCGCGCTTGAACTGGTCGATGACGGCAGACTCCTTCGCTGCCATTGCCACGACCCATCGTGGCAGAACTGGCCGGTGCTCGAGCATGCCATCATCGGCAACATCGTGCCGGACTTTCCGCTGATCAATAAATCCTTCAACCTCAGCTATTCGGGGCACGATCTCTGATGTGGCAAATCCTTAAGCAGATCGCGCGCACCGGTATCGTCACTGAGCCCGCGCCACTCAGCGCGGCGGGCGAGACCACCACTATTCAACGCATCCATCAGGAACTGCTCGACATTCTCGGCCAGGCGCTGACGATCCGGCAGGTCGACGCAGGCTCGTGCAATGGCTGCGAGCTGGAGATCCACGCACTCGGCAATCCCTACTACAACATCGAGGGCCTCGGCATCAAGTTCGTCGCCAGCCCGCGCCATGCCGACATGCTGCTGGTGACCGGACCCGTCGCGCGTCATATGGAAGAGGCCCTGCGGCGCACCTACGCGGCAACCCCGGAGCCCAAACTGGTGGTGGCAGTAGGCGACTGCGGCTCTACCGGCGGAATTTTTGGGGAGAGCTATGCTAGTTGCGGTCGCGTCGCCAACGTCATTCCGGTCGACGTAACGGTGCCGGGCTGCCCACCGCCACCCATAGAAATCCTGCGTGGGATTTTGAGCGTCGTGCGGCAGACCAATTCCCACCGGCGCTAGCGATGTAGCGCGCGGGGTAGCGCTGTTTGCGATGCCCTTCAAGTTGCCAAGTTGGGCTCAGCATCCAACCTCGGACACTGCATAGCGCCTGACGCGAGGCCTCCTCTCACTGCCACAGCGGCACGGTCGACTACAGGCCTTTCGGACTGGGTGCTATCAATATGGCATGACGGCCAAACGCCCGTCGCTCACTGGCGTGCCCCTGCCACACTTGGATGCCATGCAGACCAGACAACGCGTGTGGACATCTATACCTGGGCACCGGCTGGTCCTTTCCTACTATCACTCACGATCGTTCGCCGCCAACCTGGGCGCGCCGACTTTCGACCTGGTGGTGTAGTCCACTTCGTACTGCTGCAAATAGTCGCGAATCAACTGCCGAACAACCTGAGATGGCGTCTGGTCTTGGGCGGCACACAGATCCTCAAAGGCCTTCTTCTTCACCGGGTCAATCAATACGGTCAGACGAGCAGTCTTGGATTCCATACGTTCTAAAGTGTCATTGTATTATAATGGCATTATCATTACATACAACGGCGAGACTCGCTACGTCTCATCGACAATCCACCGCGGTGACTCCACCAGCTTGGGCATGACGAGCGGCTTCCGAGAGGCACAACACGTGGCACCTGTACAGATGAGTCTTGAGGTTCACCATTCTTGATGAGGGCGAGGTGGTAGAAGTGACGTTAGAGGCGACTGCCAAAGATGGATTTCAAGGGCGGAATTCGGCGCGGTTGGCTTTCACGGCCAATCAGTTTGAGTGCGAGATCCGACTCACCAGCGGCCCCTGGATCGCAAACGCCAAGAATGTGATGGAGGTCATGCGCCTGTGTGCGCGGGTGGGGGCACATATATGCATCCAGGCAGACGGCGTGGACGAGGCCGCCGCTGTCGTCACCATTGCGGCATTGTTAAAGGGGGACAAGCTCCCCAAGTCGCTCTGATGGACCGACAGATGCAAGCCGACCGCTCCTCGTTCGAGGCTTATCTGAAATTTCTTGCCGAGTCGACCAACGACGGCATGCCTCAGGTGTTGGAAACCCAAAACGCGTTGTCGCTGCATTTCGACGCGCTCGCCACCCAAAGCCTCATGTCGCGCAAGGATCCCGACAAGCTCGTACTGGGTTACACCCGTACGATGATGGGGTTCCTGCTATTCCACCCGACGCCCGCCAGGATCTCGATGATTGGCCTGGGTGGAGGCTCACTTGCCAAATACTGCTACCGGCATCTGCCCAACGCCAAGATCGTGGCAATTGAAATCAATCCGGCAGTCATCGCCCTGCGCGAGCAGTTCCAGATCCCGGAGGATGAACGACTCGAGATTGTCTGCGCGGATGGCGCTGAGTATGTAGCGAAGCAGAATGCGCGACCGGACGTCATCCTGGTGGACGGATTCCTGGCCGACGGCATGCCGGTACAGTTGGGTACTGCGGACTTCTATGCCGACTGTCATGCACGCCTGGCCGATACCGGTGTGCTGGTTGCGAATTTTCTCGAAAGCGATCCGGATATTCCGCTCTATCTGGAGGAAGTCAGCGCCGTGTTCGGCCAGTCGATGTCGATTTCCGTTTCCGAAGACAGTTGCAACTACACGCTGTTTGCCTGGAAAGGGGCGTACAAGCTGCCCGCTCTGGAAGCGCTGATAGCGCGTGCGCGCATCCTGGAAACGGCGCACTCGCTGAAACTGACTGCGGCCGCCCGCCGCCTGAAGCGTGGTGAGCAGCTTGCGTCGGACCGTGCCTCCTGGCCCAAGCCCGCAAGATCGAAGATCCGGTATTGACACCGCCCCCCCCCGCCCCCAGGCCTCCTCACCAACGCGACCATGCCAATCCTGTACTTGCGTAAGCTGACTGGGAAGGAGCGCAATCCCGGAATCAATCAGCAACTCGCCCGCTACCTGGCCTTTGTTGCAGGGGCGACCAACGCGGGTGGCTTCCTGGCTGTGCAGCAGTACACCTCGCACATGTCGGGGATCGTGTCCGCCATGGCCGACAACCTGGCGTTTGGCAGTTTCTGGCTGATGCTGGACGGCCTTGGCGCCCTGCTGTCGTTTCTGGCAGGCGCTGCCTGCTCAGCGGTGCTGATCAACTGGGCTCGGCGCGAGCGGCTGCATAGCGAATACGCCTTGCCGCTCATGTTGGAAGCCGCGCTGTTGGTGTGTTTTGGCCTGCTGGGAAGCAATCTCGAGCACCACGAATGGTTGTTCGTGCCAGCAACCGTCATGGTGCTCTGTTTCATCATGGGCTTACAAAATGCCATCGTCACCAAGCTGTCGAATGCCGAGATCCGCACCACGCATGTGACCGGCATGGTCACCGACATCGGCATCGAACTAGGCAAGCTGTTCTATTGGAACCTGTCCAGGGCTGAGTCGAGCAAGCCACTGGTGCTCGCCAATCGGCACAAACTACGGGTACTCACTACGCTCGTCGCATTGTTCTTTGCCGGTGGCGTTATTGGCGCCTTGGGGTTCAAGCACGTCGGGTTCAGCGCCACGCTCGTGCTCGCAACCCTGCTGCTCGCCCTCGCTGCCGTCCCGGTGCTGGACGATGTGCGTCAGCACTTGTGGCGCCGGGACCTTCTGCCTCATCTAATCGCACGTTCTCGGCGTTGGGCTCGCGCAGTCAAGGAAGATGTGTACGCGGTGTGGCTGGCCGCGCAAGATCCCCGCACGCCATGGTATGCGAAAGCACTGGCCTTGCTGGTCGCCGCTTATGCCTTGTCGCCCATTGATCTGATTCCCGATTTCATTCCGGTGCTCGGCTATCTGGATGACGTGGTGGTGGTGCCTCTCGGCTTGTTGCTGGCAATACGGTGGATTCCGGTTGAGGTGATGAGCGAGCATCGCGCGGCAGCTGCGGCGGCCGCCAACCGCCCCGTCAGCCACGTTGCGGCGCTGGTGATCGTGACGCTCTGGGCCGTTGCCTCGGTGTTGGCATCGGTCTGGCTCGTACGGCATCTGGCCGGGCGGTGAGACACCTGAAACGACGGCCGGATCAAGCGCAGCTATCGGCCATTCCCACTGCCAAGTCACGGTTGAACTGCCCTCGAGGCAGAAATGATGGGCTTTGCGAATCCCCAGGCGGAAGCAAGGCGCAGAACCGCGCGGCAAGCGCGCATGAGATGAGTGAGAACCTACGTACGAACCTGCTTGCACTAATTGCGCTTGGCAAAGAGCGCGGCTTTCTCACGCGTGGCGAGGTGAGCGATCAGCTTCCGGATTGCGAGGACACGTCCGGCATTCTCGACCGGATGCTGGCAATGTTGGCCGATCTCGGCATCGAGGTCGTCGACCGGGCGCCAGCGGAAGTTGCAACATGGCTGAATCAGGATGCGGCACCCTCCGCGAATGATGAGGACGCCGCAGAGGAAGCCGCTGCGGCCATCACCCAAAGCGACGGTCGATTGACTCGCACGACCGATCCCACGCAGATGTACCTGCGAGAGATCGGCGCGATTCCCCTCCTGACGCGCGAGGAGGAGGTGGCCATTGCCCGGCGAATTGAAGATGCGTTGGCAGAAGTGATGGCGGCGATGGCGGCGTGCCCCGCAGTGGTTTCCGAACTCTTGGCGATGGCCGACCGGGTTGCATGCGACAAGATGGCATTTGATGACCTGGTCGACCATATTGTTGAGCCGCATGCCGAGGCAGGTAGTAGCCGGCTACCCGAGGCGCAGGCGCAAACCGATACTGATCCCGAGGATGACGAAACAGGGCTCGAGGATCCCGTGTCGACCACGTCTTCTGAGCGCGCACCGGTGCGGTGGAGGGGCATTGCCGTTGAAAAATTCGCCGCGATCCGGTGCCAGGCTGGTGAGCTTGCAAGTGTCGCTCGCTGCCCGGAGCCCGAACCGACCCTGTATTTCAGGGTGCTGGCCGCCATCCAATCCGAACTTGCGGCATTTCGCTTTAGCCCGCCTGCCATCGCAGCGCTCACGCGGATTCTTGAAGCGTTGATCGAGGAGGTTCATCAAACGGAGCGCCGCGTCGCTAAGATATTGATCGACCAGTGCGGCATCACGCGCGAAGTATTTCTAGAGCAATTCAGAGATCAGGCCCAAAATCTTGACTGGATGAACGCACTCGTGGCTGAGAACCCCGCCATCCGCGCTCAGCTGATCAGATGGACGCCAGAGGTGCGAGCGCTTCAGCAACATTTGCGTGCGATGGAAGTCCGGGCCGCGATGCCACTTGGCGCTCTGCGGGAAACCGCTAAGCGGGTCGCGAGCGCGAGGACGAAGGCCCAGCAAGCCAGGACTGAGATGATCGGGGCCAACCTCCGCCTGGTGGTCTCCATCGCCAAGAAATATCAGAATCGTGGTCTGCCGTTGCCGGATCTCATCCAAGAGGGAAATATCGGATTGATGCGCGCGGTGGACAAATTCGATTACCGACGTGGCTACAAGTTTTCAACGTACGCCACGTGGTGGATTCGGCAGGCGGTCATACGTGCCATCGCCGATAAGGCCCCCACCATCCGCATCCCAATGCATCTTGTCGAGACGATTGGCAAGATTAACCGGCATACGCGCGAGATTTTCTGGGAAACCGGCGCCGCGCCAACGCCGCCCATGCTGGCCGCACGCATGGCGATGAACGAGAAGCAGATCAAATCAATCCTGAATGTCGTCAAGCAACCGATCTCGCTGGAGACCCCACTGGGCGAAAGCGGGGACGCCCTACTGGGAGACACCTTGGCTGATGAGGTCACGATATCCCCAGTGGACGCTGCGATACAAGCGACGCTCCAGCAGGAACTGGAAACCGTCCTGGCAAGGCTAAAACCGCGCGAGGAAAAAATCTTGCGCATGCGCTTTGGCGTAGGGCTGCAGACCGACTACACGCTCGATGAAATTGGCGCGCAGTTCGGCCTGACGCGCGAGCGCATCCGCCAACTGGAATCCCAGGCATTGCGAAAGCTGCGCAAGCCTGAGTTGACGGCGCGGCTCGATGCCTTCGTGGAGAGAGAATCATGAGCGAAGAACAGCATCACCGTGCCGTTGATCTGATCCACTTGCTCTACGCCGCACTGGTTGGCTTGGTGACGCCCGGCGGAGGCGAGGTAGCCCGTGAGCTTGCCGAGAGCGCTATGCAAGAGGCCTCTGAGTTCCTCGGGCTACCGCCGGGGAACGGTAGTTGAACAAGAGCCCGGCGCCCAGTTGGGAAGAACGTAGTGCGCAACCTCTGCGGTCTCGGCTCGCCCTTGGCCAACTGTCAGATACCTGTACCAATGAATAGCCAAAAGATCAGATTTCTTCGTTCACGAATTCCCACATTCGAGTGCACCCCTGGATGTCATGACTGTTGTGGGCCCGTGACAACCTCAACGGAAGAGATGTCGAGGCTTCCCGTCAAGAGCGATGCCGAGCACGAAACTGCGTTGGCGAACCTAAGTTGCCCTCATCTTGATACCAAGGGATGCAGCGTGTATGCGGAGCGCCCGTTGATTTGTCGCTTGTTTGGCACGACCCCAAGGCTTGCCTGCCCGAACGGAAATCGTCCGGAAAAAATGATAGATCTCGACATTGAACAAGAGATACAGCGCTTCTTTGTAGAGACACGTCACGTGCTGGTCTGAGCCAAGAGGCCACCGGTGGTAGCAACCGGTGGCCACCACCACCTCGATCTACCTGCAAAACGACAAGGTCAGCATGCAAGGCAAATGAGTCAAGGATTGCAGCCCGGTAACTTGGATCCGACGGGCTCCGGAAGACTCACCCGTCCATGGGCATATTCGGGCCGCGCACCTGCCCGAATTCGGCCGGGCATCAGGCAGGCCGGCGAGCGATCATTTCGGCCACCTCGTCGCACCATGCGATATGGGCCTGTTCTCACAGCACGCCGCGGCACATCGCCAACGGCGGCTCAAGCTGATGCTTGGTCAGCACGGCCTCCCTTTCGAGAGAGAATTCAAGCTGGGCCTGGTGGTCCGCGCGCACCGATTTGACCTGCTGCAACGCCGTCTCGCGCGGCGAGTATATCGAAGCATAAAACGTGCAGTATCTGTTCATCCTTGATGGCGGGAGGCGGCGATCCATTAGCCACCCAAGCCGTCAGCTTCTCGAGTCCGGCGGCCGTGATGCTGTAAATCGAGCACTCCGGCCCGCGCGTTCCCCGGGGATCAAACGTGGCCGATTGCGACGACGATAGGCTCATGATGGCGCGACAAAAAACGGCGGCCGATTATGGCTCGCATATGTCTCCATTATGCGAGCCATGCGACGTCAGCGCAGATACTGATCAACAAAATTCGCACCGAGACCCACAGCCTCATAGTGGCGTCGGCACATTTCGGTCTTGGTGAACACGTCTTCGTAGCCGGTGGTCTGTCCGCTCTCGTCGACGTAGACCATCGCGCCGTGGATGTTGAAGAACGTAATCATCTCCTGCTCGCCAGCCACCTCGTCGACCACTAGCGTGTGGATTTCGCCTGGTGGTTCGTAGACGAAGCTGCCCTCCTTCGCCACCCAATCGTGCTCCAGGTAGCGCCAGGCGCCCTTGATCACGTAGCCAGTCACCCAGGCCGGATGGATGTGACGCGACAGTACGCCCGACTTTCGAACGCGCAGCAGATTGCACCAACTGCCCGTCACGGTATTCAGCAGCAATGGCCGGAACCAGACGTTTGGCGCTTGTGGCACCCACACGCGTTCATCATCGGGAATGGCCTGTTCGGCGATCTCTGGCTGGATGCCAGCCAACTGAACAATCATGTTTGACTCCTTTAGGAAACCAGATAGCCGCCATCGACCGGCAGCACCACGCCGGTAACGAACCGGGCGGCAGGCGACGCCAGGAACAGCGCCGCACCGGCGATGTCATCCGGCTGCCCCCAGCGGCCCATGGGCGTGCGGGCAAGAATGGCGTCGTTGCGAGTGTCATCGGCCTGTAATGCACCGGTGAGACGGGTGGCGATGTAGCCAGGTGCCACCGCGTTGACGCGAATGCCATCCGCGGCATAGGCAATCGCGAGCGATTTCGTCAGTTGCGCCACGCCACCTTTGCTGGCGGCATAGGCAGGGACCAGCGCGCCGCCCAGGAAACTGAGCATCGACGCGGTATTGATGATGGCGCCACCGCTCTGCTTGAGCGCTGCACGCGCGGCAGCGCACATGCGCATGGTGCCCGTCAGGTTGACATCGACCACCTGTATAAACGTGTCGAGTTCGTGCTCCTGCCCACCACGGCGCGTGATGCCCGCGCAGTTGACCAGCACATCGATACGTGGCTGGGCGGCGATAAAGGCTTCGATCGCCGTCCCATCCGCCACATCCAGCCGCTCGTGGGCGAGCCCGGGCATGACCTGCGCCGCGTCCACATCGTCGGAGGTCGCGCCGGTAGCGACGACCGTCGCGCCGTGCCTGGCGAAGGCCGAGGCAATCGCCGCACCGATGCCGGAGGTGCCTCCGGCTACCACCACATGTGCGCCGGCATACAGCCCGGCGTCGAAGGTCCCCCCTTGCGCGCGGTCCACATCTTTCGGATCAGCCATGACGCGCCATCTCCTCCCGGACTTCCGCCTCACCCGGAATGGGTTCGACCGCGCCGTAACCCTGCGTGGAAAGCGCGCTGGCCACCACCGCATAGCGGCCGGCTTGCTCGAAACTGTCTCCCGCGATCAGGCGGGCCAGCAACGCTCCACCAAACGTGTCGCCTGCGCCCGTGGCATCCACAGGCGTACAGGGATGGGCGGCAAGCCGGATACGGTGCCTGCCGTCATCGATCAAGGCGCCTTCCGCCCCTAACTTCAAGGCCACGATCGATGCCCCGAGGCCGAGGCAAAAGTCGACGAGTTCGTCGGGCTTCTTCAGGCCGCTGATGGCGACCACGTCGTCGTAGCTGGGCAGGCAGATGTCGGACAGACGGATCATGTCGCGCATCACGGCACGCGCCCTCGGCAGCGTCCAAAGCTTCAGGCGCAGATTGGTATCGAACGACACCTTCACGCCAGCCTGCTTCGCCATGTCGATGGCTGCGAAGCAGGTGTCGCAGGCGCTCTCCGAAATTGCGGCCGAGATGCCTGACAGATGCAGGATCTTGGCCCGCGCTATCGCCGTCTGCGGCAACTGCGCAGGCATCATTCGGCTGGCCGCCGAGCCGCGACGGAAAAAGCTGAAGTGGTGCCCGGCATCGTCATGGTTAACAAAATACACGGCCGTGAACGCCTGGGTGTCGGTCACCACCGTGCTGTGGTCTACCCCTTCGGCATCCCACAGCGTTCGCAGCATGCGACCATAGACATCGTCACCCAGTGACGAGATATAGCCCGCGCGGGCACCCTGGCGCGCAGCGGCAATGGCAGCGTTCGACGTATCGCCGCCGAAGCCCTGCAAGTACGAACGCCCGTTGCCGTCGCCGGTCTGGTTGAACTCCACCATGGCTTCGCCAAGAGCAAGGATGTCTACCGTCATCGCAGCGCCTGCTTCAGATCCGACCGTACTTGGCCAGCCCGGTGCGCAGCGAGCGCTCCTGGATGATCAGGCGCGCTTGTTCCAGCTCGCGTTCGTCGATCTCGCGCGACATTGCCAGGATCTCGGCCGCCTGCTCATGCGGCACCACCACCACGCCATCGATGTCGGCCACGATGATGTCGCCGGGATGCACCACCACACCGCCCACTTCCACGGGCACCTGCGATGCCACGGTCTTGTAGCGTCCCAGCGTGGTGCCGGGACTGACGTCACGTGCATAGACCGGGAAGTTGTAGTCACGACGGATCTCGGCCAGGTCACGCACGCCGCCATCGAGAATCGCGCCGGCATGTTCGTTGGCAACCGCGCCGGCCGTCATCAGGCCACCCCAGACGGCCACGTCGGGCTCGCCGCCGGCGATGGAGATCACGATCACGCTACCGCGCGGCGCTTCGTCGATCAGGTCCAGCGCGTGTTGCGGCGGCACGAATTCGTCGGTGGCGGCTTCCAGCACGGTGGCCGCCGGGCCGACCACACGATGGTCGTTGATGCGCGGCTTGATGCTGGCGTCCATGTAGCCGCGCTTGCCGGTAATCTTATCCACCGCGTCGGCTACCGATGCGACGGCCACGGTCTTGAAACCTTCGATGATGTCTTGCATGAATGCTCCCGGAGAGATTGGGGGTATATCGATTTACTGCCAGGCGTTGAGCCAGTGCTTTGGCGGGCCACCCGCCAGCACGCGCACCGCCTCCTCGGCGGCTTTGCGCTGGAGGTCGCGCATGGCTTCCTCGCTGTACCAGCCGATGTGGTCGCTGACCACCACGTTGTCGAGCGTGAAGGCGGGGTGACTGGCGCTGGGCGGCTCCGGCTCGAAGACATCGAGGCCCGCGCCGAGGATTTGTCGCGCTGCGAGCGCGGCGTGCAGCGCGTCCAGGTCCACCAGGCCACCGCGCGAGGTATTGACGAGGATCGCCGTCGGCTTCATCAGCGCCAGGCGACGTGCATCGATCATGTGTCGCGTGGCGGGCCCAAGCGGTGCATGCAGCGAGATCACATCCGCCTCCGCGCAGATCTGATCGATGCCTGCTGCCTCCACGCCATCGGGCAGCGCCGCATGCGGGTCGTGCACCAGCACGCGGGAGAACCCGAAGCCGGCCAGCTTGTCATGGAACGATCGCGCTATGCGGCCGTAACCGACCAGGCCCACCGTCCGGCCACTCAGGCGGTACATGGCGCGGGTGGCTGCCGCGCTCCAGCGCCCGGCACGCACCTCGCGGTCGCGGTTCACCACTTGCCGCGCCACGGCCAGCAGCAGCGCCATCGCATGCGTGCTGACTTCATCGATGCCATAGTCGGGTACGTTCGCCACCGCGATACGCCGCGCACTGGCCGCACCAATGTCGATGTTGTCGGTACCGATGCCATAACGGATCACAGCACGGCAGCGATCCATCGCCTCGATCACCGGGAGCGACACTGGCGTTTCGCGTACCAGCACGATATCCGCGCCGCGCACGGCGTCGGCGGCCAGCTGCGCATCGCCACCACACGGGCGCAGTTCGAAGCGTGCGCCGACCGTCTTCAGGAGGTCCGTCTCCTGGTCATAGGAGGCATAGCCGTCGTCCAGCGCGACGACCAGCCGGTTCTGCTCTGTCATGGGAAATCGATGGAGTTGGATCAGCCCTTGATTCCGGGCACTTGCTGCACGAGATCGCCACCGATCTCGCGTGCGAACTTGTTGACCACGGGCTTGACGGCCGTACGCAGGCGCTGAAGTTCGGCCGGGGACAGCTCGTTGACCTGCATGCCATGCGCCTTGAGTTGCTCCAGCAGCTTCACTGCCTGATCGCGCTGCAATTGACGCTCATACTTGCCGGCTTCCACGGCCGCGTCCTTGACTGCCTTGCGGTCGGCGTCGGACAGCTTGCCCCACCACTTCTTGCTGGCAATGACGATAAACGGCGAATAGACGTGCCCGGTCAGAGACAGGTACTTCTGCACCTCGTAGAACTTGGACGTGTCGATCAAGCCGACCGGGTTTTCCTGCGCATCCACGGCCTTGGACTCCAGCGCGCCGTACAACTCGGTGTAGGGCATCGGTACCGGATTGGCACCCAGCGTCTTGAATGTTTCTATGAACACCGGATTCTGGATCACCCGCACCTTCAGGCCGGCCATGTCTTCCAGGCGTTTGACCGGATGCTTCGAGTTGGTCAAGCTGCGAAAGCCGTTTTCCCAGTAGGCTAGGCCAACCAGTCCAATGCCATCGAGCTTTGCCAGCAACTGCTGGCCGACCGGACCATCCATCAGCGCATCAGCCTCCTTGTAGTCGGACACGATGTAGGGCAGATCGAAGATTGCGAATTCCTTGACCGCGCCGACCAGGTTGGATGTCGGTCCAACCATGAATTCGAGCGTGCCACCCTGCACCGAAGACTGCATGGCGGGATCGGAGCCGAGTTTGCCACTGCCATAAGTGTTGACCTTGATGCGGCCGGCGGTCTTATCCTTGACCAGTTCCGCGAAGCGCTTGGCTGCCAGGCCCTGCGGATGGTCGTCGGCCGAGCCGTAGCCAAACTTGGCGGGCGATTGGGCCATGATTGGTGCGGTCATGCCGATCGCCGCGGCGAACAGCGCAAGCTTCAGGATGGTTCTTCTCATCGGATATCTCCTCATTGTTTTGGAAGGGCTGGTTCAATGTATCCAGCGCAACGGCCCGAGCATCAGTTGCGGGAACACGCACATCAGCAGCAGGACCACGGTTTCGGCATACAGGAACGGCAGTACGCCCCGAATGACGTCGTCCATCCTGACCTTGCCAACTGAGCACACCACGTTGAGCACGTTGCCGACGGGCGGCGTCAGCAGGCCGATGGCGTTGTTCATGATGAACAGCACCCCGAAGTAGACCGGGTCGATACCAGCCTGCTTGACCAGCGGCATCAGCACGGGCGTCAGGATCAGGATCGTCGGCGTGAAGTCGAGCGCGGTTCCCACGACGAGCACGATCAGTTGCATCACGATCATCAGCAGGACCGGACGGTTAATGAACGGTTGCAGCAACGCGATCAGTTCGTCGGGAATGTTCGCTACCGTGATCAGCCATGCCGAGATCAGGGCGGCCGCCACCAGGAACATCACCACTGCGGATACACGGGCGGCGTTGATCATCGATTCGTAGAGCTTGGCCAGGGTCAGTTCGCGATAGGCGAACATGCCGACCAGCGCCGCACAGACGGCGGCCACGACACCAGCCTCGGTGGGCGTGAAGACACCGAACTTGACGCCGACGATGATGATCACGGGCAGCAGCATGGCCCAGCCGGCCTCACGAATCGTGCGCAGGCGCACAGCAGCGCTTTCGCGCGGCCGCGGTGCAGGGGCTTCCTTGCGGCACAGCCACCACCACGTGACGATCAGCGAGATGGCCATCAACACGCCTGGCACCAGGCCGGCGATAAACAGCTTGCTAACCGATACACCAGCCACTGCGCCAAACAGCACGAGGCCGATCGACGGCGGAATCACGGGCGCGATGATGCCGCCGGCGGCGAGCAACCCGGCCGAGCGGCCCTGGTTGTAGCCGGCATCGCGCATCATCGGCACCAGCAGCGCCGCCAGCGCGGCCGTGTCGGCAATCGCCGATCCGGACAGACTCGCCAGCAGGAATGCGGCAATCACGGCCACATAGCCAAGGCCGCCTCGCACATGGCCAATCATCGACATCACGGCGTCGACGATGCGGCGCGACAGACCGCCAGCGTTCATAAGCTCGCCGGCCAGCAGGAAGAACGGTACAGCCATCAACGGATAGCTGTCGGCGCCGTCGACCAGGTTCTGGGCGAGCACCTGGGCATCGAACATGTCGATATGCACCATCAGCGCCACGCCGCAGACCATCAGCGCAAAGGCGATCGGCATGCCCAGCGACATCGCGCCGAGTAGCGAAGAAATGAAAATGAATACGGTCATCGCTGCCTCACTCGGTCACGGCCTGCTGGCGGAAGTCATTGACCGGAGCACCGCGCAGCACGCGCCAGATATTCCATAGCGTTGACACACCGATGCAGACACCGGCGAACACGGCGGCGAAATAGATGGCACCCCGCGGCAGGCCTGACACCGGCGCGAAGTTGTTGAGGTTGATCACGGTCTGCTGCCAGCCACCCATCACCATCAGCACACAGCAGCCGACGATCAGCAGCATCGACAGCACCGCGCAAAGGCGTTGCCCGCCCGGAGGTAGCCGATGAATCAGCGTTTCCATGGCGATGTGCCCGCCCTGCACGAACGCCAGGACGGCACCCAGGAATGTGATCCATACGAACAGGAAGCGCGACACTTCCTCCGAAAACGTGATCCCGGACTCGAATGCGTAACGCAGCACCACGTTGCCGAACACCATGATCACCATGCCCGCGAGCCCCAAAGCCAGCAGGGCCTCGCTCAATTGCCTGATCCGTCGCATGCGGTCTCCTCTATCTGAAAGCTGATCTACCCGTCGTCTTTGCGCGACGGTCGTACTTTAGATCTAAGATATCAGATATTACATCCGCGATAACCCCTAGTTGGGGGTAGAATCACACCAACCTCATGAATGCGACCTATGGCTACTCGATCCTTGCGTCTTGAACGCCCTGTACTGCTCACCGACCTTGCGGTGGAGCGCATTCGCGATGCCATCGTGCAGGGCGACTTCAAGTTGGGGGAACTGGTATCGGAGGCCCAGATCGCCGCGCAACTGGGCACGAGCAAGACGCCCGTGCGCGAAGCCCTCGTGCGGCTAAAAATGGAAGGCCTAGTAGACGTGCACCCGCAGCGGGGCACCGAAGTATTCCGCCTGAACCACGACGAAGTCGGCAAGCTTTGCCGCTTCCGCGCCATGCTCGAACTGGCCGCCTTGCGGGAAGCCGCGGCCACGCAGCGGGAAGACTTGCTGGTCGCCATGAAGCGGCTAATCGACGAGCTGGCCGTCGCCGAGGCGGCAGGCGACCTGTCCGCCCTCGCCCGCATCGACATGGACTTCCACTACCAGTTTTTCGTGTACTGCGACAACGAGTACCTGCGCGGCGCCTATGACCTTATTCGTTATCAGCTTTTGGCGCTGAGGCATCGCTCGCCGATCGAGGAGTGCGTGGACACGCACCAGGTGCTGTACGACGCCATCGCAGCAAACGACATCGATGGCGCGTGCAGGCTGCTTGACGAGCACGTCGGCAATACCGAGACGCGGTACTGCGACGCCAACGACGTCCAATAGCGCCTCACCCTTCATAGTGCAAGCGTGGCGCCTCGCATCATTCGCCAAGCCGCGCAAAGTTGGAAGAACTGGCTTGCTTCGAGGGGAAATGGTGTCGGCCGGCGACGAGGGTTGCATCGCCCCCAACCTGATAGCGGCTTACCTTGCCCGGCAGCCAGGCCGCTGACTAGACTCACCATGCATCGCCGCGCTTGCGCGCAGGTGGTGCGTTGCCAGCGCGCAAAGCGAGGCACGCCACGTCCGATCACCTCATCGTCTATTACTCGCGCACGGGTACAACGCGACAGGCTGCCGAAATGCTTGCCAGTGCGGCGATACACGGCACTCCGCAATCGGCGCCTGCAGATTCTCAGCGCCACCGTCTTCGCGCGTGAGCGCGCCGCAGTTGCCAGGGTCTGTACGCTGATGTGAATAGCCGCTGGTTACAGTAAGTCTTCGATTAAAGCTCCGACATCCCGAACCGCCTCAGCCGCTCCAGGTCAGTCACTCGAATGCTCTGGTAGGACAGCGCGACCATCCCCTCCGCCCCCAGCCGCCGCAGCGCCTGATTCACACGCTGCCGCGACAACCCGGTCAACAGGCCGATTTCCTCTTGCGACAACTCCAGCACTTCGCTCGTGCGCGGATACAGCGCCGGATGGAACAGCTGCGCCACTGCCTGCGCTACGCGGGCGTCGGCGCCCAGCAGGCGGTCGTTCTGCACGGTGGCGATGAACTGGCCCATGCGCTCGTTCAGTTGCCTGACCACAAAGCTTGCGAACGGCAGGCTCCCGGCCAGCAGCGTGTTGAAGACAGGCTCGGCCACCAGCAGGACGCGCGACTCCCGGATGGCGATCACGTCATAGCGGCGCGGCTCGCGCTTGATCACGCTGCCTTCGCCGCACCAGCCGCCGGCGGGAACCCCGGAAAAGGTACAACCGCGCCCGTCCGGTGTGTAGACGGCGAGCTTAATGAGGCCAGTGTCCACGCCGATCCAGTAGCGTGACATCTCCCCGCGGCGCGCGATATAGCCCCCGGCGGGAAACGTCTGCAGCAATGTGCCGGCAGCGGCCAGCCGCTGATGTTCGGGCGCGAGTGCGCGGAACCAGTCATGCTGTGCAAGCAACTCGGCGCAAGGCGAATCGGAACCGGGCAGCGTCATGGGGAGAGGCGGAGAGGCGGAGAGGCAAATTTCAATACTTGAGCCATCGCAACTTCTGGCCAGATCGCGGAACGCGGGGAGGCCGTTATCGCCCCTTTGACAGCGCTTTGTCGTCCAGACGACAGAGTTGCCACGTGCCGGAATGATAGCGTCCGCTTAACAAAATCAACAGCGTCCGGCCCGCACCCCCACGGTGCCAGGCCAGGACTCACGGCTTCGCAACAGGAGACAGCAATGCCCACCGACTATGACACAGGCCTGACCCGCAATCCGGCCAACTTCGTGCCGCTTACGCCCATTGATTTCATCGCCCGCGCCGCCGAGGTTTACGGTGGCCGCCTGGCGATCGTCCATGGATCGGTCCGCCAGAACTGGCGCGATACCTACGCACGTGCGCGCCGACTGGCGAGCGCGCTGACCAAGGCCGGTGTCGGCAAGGGCGATACGGTGGCGGCACTGTTACCCAATACGCCGGCTATGGTCGAGGCCCACTTCGGCGTGCCAATGGCCGGAGCGGTGCTCAATGCGATGAACATCCGCCTCGACGCCGCCAATCTTGTGTTCATGCTGCGACACGGCGAGGCCAGAGTACTTCTGGCTGACACCGAGTTTGCCGAGATCGCCCGCCAGATGGCGCGTGAAGTTCGCGGACTGACGGTCATTGCCGTCGAGGATGCACTGGGCCCGCAGGCGGACGCGCCCTTCGGTGAGACCGACTACGAGACCTTTCTCGCCGGCGGCGACCCCGAGTTCGCGTGGCGGATGCCCGACGACGAGTGGGACGCCATCGCGCTGAACTACACCTCGGGCACCACCGGCGACCCCAAGGGCGTGGTCTACCACCATCGTGGCGCGGCGCTCAATGCCATCTCCAATATCCTCGAATGGGACCTGCCCAAGCACCCGGTCTACCTGTGGACCTTGCCGATGTTCCACTGCAACGGCTGGTGCTTTCCGTGGACCATCGCCGCGCGCGCCGGGGTCAACGTCTGCCTGCGCAAGTTCGAGCCAAAGCTCGTGTTCGACCTGATGCGTGCCGAGGGCGTGACACATTACTGCGCCGCCCCCATCGTCCACGCGGCTCTCGCCAACGCGCCGCTGCCGATGCGTGAAGGCCTGCGCGGACCGGTGCGCGGCATGGTGGCCGGCGCACCGCCGCCGGCGGCAGTGCTTGCGCAGATCGAAGAGATGGGGTTCGAGCTGACCCACTCGTACGGACTGACGGAGGTGTACGGCCCGGCGGCAGTCTGCGCCGAGCAGGAAGGCTGGCAAACGCTGTCGCCCGACGAGCGCGCCGTCCGCAAGGCGCGCCAGGGCGTGCGCTACCACCTGCAAGCGCGGGTCGCGGTGCTCGATCCGGCCTCCATGCAGGCAGTGCCAAACGACGGCGAGACCATTGGCGAAATCATGTTCCGCGGCAACATCTGCATGAAGGGCTACCTGAAGAATGACCGCGCCACGCGCGATGCCTTTGCCGGCGGCTGGTTCCATACCGGAGATTTGGGTGTCGCGATGCCGGATGGCTATATCAAGATCAAGGACCGCAGCAAGGACATCGTGATCTCCGGCGGCGAGAACATCTCAAGTGTCGAGGTCGAGGACGCCCTCTACCGACACCCAAGCGTGCTGGCGGCCGCCGTGGTCGCCCAGCCCGACCCGAAGTGGGGCGAGACGCCATGTGCCTTCGTCGAACTGAAGGACGGCGCCACCACCACCGCCGAGGCACTGATCGAGCACTGCCGGGCACTGCTGGCGCACTACAAGGTGCCCAGGGCCGTGCATTTCTGCAAGCTGCCCAAGACCTCGACCGGAAAGATCCAGAAGTTCGAGCTGCGCAAGCGGGTGGGGTCAAACGCGGCCATTGATGTCTGAGCGCGTACGCACGTGGGCCAAGACCGGGGCTAGCGATGGGTTGCGCAGCAAGCCGCTATGCGGGCGTTCCAAGTGGTCTGGTTCCAGGTGTCGTCGCTATCCCGGACGCTGTTCGTCAGCGTCATCCGTCGTACCACGTTCCATTTGTGGAGAACGCCCGGCCGCGCTTCTGCATGCCGTCAAGCGCGCGTTCGGCCTGCCGGAGTGTTGATTTGCCAATGGTCAGTCAGTGAACCCGAGGAGTTGCCTTGAAACGCTCGAACCGTTGGTCGCCAACGGTCGAAAGTTGCGCCACAGAGCTGACAATTCTGCGCCGCAGCTTCTACGATCATTACTTCGGCCGATGACGCATCCGACGCGGCCCCAGTAGGAGGTCCATTTTTTGAGCAGGGCGGCCGAAGCGAGAAGGACGTCTCCGCACTTCTAGACCTAGAATTCCAGTAGAAAATAATTTACATTAACTTTCTACCAGCAAATCAGGCCGGCTGGAAATCACATACGCTGAATCCTGTTAAATTTCAGTCACTTAGGAAAAATGGGAACGAGTGAGGATCGCGACGCTCTTGCGGCCACAAAGTTGACTCGAACCGAGTTCGCCGTCGTGCGTGCCTATGCCCAAGGGATGCGTCCCCAGGACATCGCAACTCGTTATCTGCTCGATCCTGACGAGGACGAGGCATTGACCGAGCACCAGGCTATCGCTCGTATCCTGGTCCTGCGGGACAGGTTGGTCCAGTTTGCTTTACAGCACAATCGGCCAGACATCGCAGAGATGTTTGAGGCACTTCGCGGTCGGTCTGACGTCGGGATGTCGCGCCGCGTCGATGCCCTATCCTCCCTCGAAACTCTGGGCCAGAGCAGGCCTATGCTCGGCCATGAAGTTCACCTCTGGTTTAGCGCTAGCTTGGCGCGACGTCTCACCGCGGCAGGCGTCCGGCACCTGGCCGACCTAGCACGTCTTGCGAATAAGCGAGGGACCAGCTGGTGGCGAAGTGTGCCGCGAATTGGGCCGAAGTCGGCAGAAATTATCACGCGGTGGCTGTTGCAGGCTTGGCCGGCCGGCGAGGTCCGTCTTCTCGAACCCTATGTCGTCGCCCCTTCGGATCTCACTCGACGAGAGGCGATTCGACCGATCATGCTTGGGCCAGAAATGGCCTATCCAGTGCCACTTGAACACATGCGGTCCATTTCCGCGGACGTTGAGCAGTCGGACCTCGTGCTGGTAAGAGAATGGTTGTCAGGCAAGTCTCCTACCGGTCACACATTCAAGAGCTACCGGCGGGAAGCAGAGCGCGTATTGCTCTGGGCCGCTCGCCAGAGACTTCGCTTAGCGGACCTTGATGAACAGGCACTGAAGGGGTATGAGACATTTCTCGCTGATCCTGCCCCGGCCTCGTTCTGGTGCGGCCCCGCAAGCTCGCGCAATCTCGCGCACTGGCGCCCGTTCGAAGGACCACTTTCCTCAAGCTCATCTGCAGCGGCGTTGCGGGTCGTTCTTGTCTTGCTGAGGTCGTTGCATAAGAGCGGGCATCTGAAACGCGCGCCGAAGGCAATAACACGAAAGGCAGTTCCAGAACGCCCCCAAACTTCGGAAGTCCAGAAGGAGCACATCGATAACTTCTTGGCTTGGCTCGGGAGCGCTGGATCTTTCCAAACGGATGCGGCGCGGGCAACGGCTCTGCTCATTCGGGACGGATTCAAGCTCAGTGGACTACCTCGACTGACTTGCGGAGACTTGCTGACGGAGCCCGCGGAAGTAGCGGCCGTTGGCCGATCGAACGACGCAGGTGTGCCGAATCAAAAGGCCTCATTCGAAGCCCTTTCGGCGCTTAGGCAACACTGGGCAACACGACAAATCGATCCGGCGTTCTCGGCGACACTACCCGCGCTCGCGCCCGGGATCTTCCCCCCCACGCGCCGTGGACGATCAAAGCAACAATCAGAAACACCCCAAGGCTACAGTGCAAGCGGCCTTGATCAGCTTCTTCGGACGACTTGGAAGGCGTACTGCCGCTCCGAAGGGTGCGAACTTCCGCCATTCACACCCAAGTCAATTCGTACCGCAACGTAGCCTTCGAAGCCTATCGGCGCTCGTTCCCTTAGCGCCAGATTGCCATCCATATCAAGCCCCCCGCGATCCCCGGTTGCAGGCCTCAGCCCCAAGTAGCGGTCGACGCTCTCCCGACGCCGTCGTAGCTTAGAGGACGAATTTCCTCGTCGAAGTCCTTTTTTGGCGTGGTGCCACATCAAAGACTCCCATCAAGGTCGACCGCAAATGACACTGTGGTGAGCATTCCCCCGTACAAAAGAGATACTTTCTTTGTCGTACATTTGTTAAGAAACCGCCCGCTGGCGCAGAACCGCCTGGAACGGATTGATCGGCGATTCAGCGGCAAGGGCATGGAAGTGTTGGGTGTTGCGTAACCAGTGCGTACGAATTGATTCAGTAAAGCGCTGCGCATTCGTCTCCCGATGCACGACCCGCTATGCCACTACCGATTAGGTCCCGCGCATGTTCGCAATGCAAACCGTGCGGAAAGTGGACGTAGGGGGGGGGGAATTGAGCTAGCCCCTCCCCGTTTGTAAAGTTTGAGCTGCAACGCAGCTATGCGATAGCGGCAGGTTAGTGGAATGAATTTTATAGAAAATTGCGATATTTTTTAATCGAATTACATCATGCTAACGGATGCGTGGAGAGAGCGCAGTTTTGCAGAAACCTGTCGCGCACTGTCTATGCACGGCAAAGCAACGACCACAAACCTGTAGCCCTTCTCGCCAGCGCTACACCTCGCGAACGCTTTCAAGCATGAAAGTACTCACGAACGGCGCTTTTTCGTTACCACGTGCGACCGGAATTCGCTGCTGGTATTGCTGGTGTGCCGCGACTCACACGCGCAAAAAATCTCGTGGCACGTCAACGAAAACTCTCATTATTACTCTCCGTACGCGGAGCGTTGTGGGATACAAATCTGGGAAGCCAGGAAGGCTGGATTGAGCTGACCACATTGACTTTCAAGCTTGAAAGTCCCACGACATGTTCGCGCGTTCACCTGGACGGGCCAACACAAGTTCTCCGCTCGGGGGATCTTCTCGGGCGTGTTAGCGGACTTTCAAGCTTGAAAACGAGCCATCCCAAGAGGTGCCGCCTGAATGGTCACACAAACACTTCGACCTCGCTTAGTTTCGGGGAAAGGACAGTGCAGCCGTCGTAACGCCATTCGCGCAGGGAACTTACCCGGCAAAAAATTTCGCCACCCTGGCCGGCGTACGTTTCTTGTTTTGCAAATCACCTCGACGCACGCGAACCAACTTTCAAGCATGAAAGTGGCCGCTCCATAGAACTGGCAGATAACAGCCGCCCTACGGAAGCCTCGCGCGGTGGATACCCACTTTCATGCTTGAAAGTCAGACCCAGGGCAAGCACGTCCACGCGGCGAAGCGACGACTACTTTCACGCGTGAAAGCGGCCTGCGAACCGAGAGATCACATATCGAGGGGCAAGTGTGGGCGTGGCGCATCAGCAACAGTTCGAGCGATACCACTGGTATTTGAACAAAAATGCGTCTATCACAGTACGACTGTTGAGTCTTTACTTTAAAAGTGTGATATTTTTCTTAAATATATTTTAAGGAAACAAAATGCCAGCTCATATCGTTACGGTGTTTAACCAGAAGGGAGGATGCGGAAAGACCATGGTCTCGATGCAACTTTCTGCCAGCCTTGCACTTCGTGGACTTAGAACGCTGTTAGTCGATATGGATAAGCAAGGTACCAGCACCATATGGGCAGGACAGGGAGGAATAGACAATCCCTATCCCGCAAGTGTGATGAGCCTGGCGCCACTTCGGGAAAAGATGATTAGCGAAGTCGCGAAGCACGCCGAAAATCACGACTTCATCGTCATCGATTGCCCGCCGGCTATTGAGTCGTCGATCCCATGGGCGGCACTGAATATTTCTGATATCGCACTGATACCGGTGATCCCGCTAATGGACAACGTGTGGGCTAGCAGGGAAGCCAAGGAACTGGCCAGGCGGGCCCTCGATGAGAACCCGACATTGCAAACATACTGCGTTCCGTCGATGTCACGAAGAGGCAATGTGTTCAAAGCTTGCACAGAAATACTGCAGGACGACACGCAGATTCCCCTGTTGGACACTGGGTTGCAGCAACGAAACGCCTATGGTGAGTCTCAAATGTTCGGCCTCAGCGTCCACGGCGTATCGGGCGCATCTGCAGCGGTCAAGGAGGTAGAGGCGCTGACGGACGTAGTCCTTACGAAACTCGGCGTGGCCATCAGCAAGAAGCCAGCCAAATCAAAGATTGCTAAGCAGAAGGAGGCAGCCTAATGGCAAACAAGCTCGAAATGATGCGTCAGCAAGCGACCAAGGCACTATCAGCCGCACCTCCAGCCGATCGCTTCGCGCGTGCTCAGGCGCTCGTTGAAAGGCAGCCGAATGGGTTCGCTGAGAAGCAACCCGACGTGCCGAGAGAACCCTCAAGTGGGCAAGCCTCGCAGGAAATCCTGGCAGAGCCTGCACAAATTCACCTCGTGACCTCCGCCCCTACGACTCGTGAAAGCGACGAGCCGTACTATGAGGAAACGGATATCAGTCTCATCGACGAGAATCCGTTTAATGCACGGCGCCTCTATCGGCCTGAGCGCGTGCACGAGTTAGCTGAGAGTATCCGTGCCGACGGCCAACTTGTCCCTGGGATTGCAACCGTCCGCGATGGGCGCAGGGTCCTTGCAGGGGGCCATTATCGGTATCGTGCTTTGAAGGTGGCGGGGAAAACCCGGATGAAGCTTCTGGTACATCCGGATCTCAGCGACCAGCAACTCTATCAACTGTCATACAAGGAAAACGCTGAACGTGAACAGCAATCGCCATTGGACAACGCGTTAGCCTGGCGATCCCTTATAGACCAGGGCACCTACTCGAGCGAGTCAGCTATTGCAGAAGTCACCGGCATGTCGTTGCCTAACGTCAACAAGACTTTGGCGATTCTCAAACTGACGGAAGGCGTGCTTGATATCGTGAAAGAGCGACCCGAACCGTTTGCTCTCTCGACTCTCTACCAACTCACACTGCTTGAGCGAGCGGCGGGGTTCCAAGTCGCGACTGCAATGGCGGTAAAGATAAGGGACGAAGTAGCGGTCTGCCGAGACGTGGAAGAGGCTAGGGCGCGCTATGAGAACAAGCCGGCTCGAAAACAGAAGGAAACATCCCGCCAGCACCGCTTGCTTGGCGCAGACGGTCAGCCTCTCGGAGTTCTGAAAGACTGGGACTCAGGGAAAGTGACTTTCGAAGTCACGCTTCTGGATCCGGTGCGGCGACAGGCACTGGTCGACGAACTGAAAGCTAGGTTCGCGTCGGGTCAATGACCCATTTGCTCGGGGCCACTCGGCCCCGACGCTATTACCCTGATCGCCGTGGGCAGTGAAATTGCCCATGTTCCCCAAAGTCGTTTCTTCAAGCGCAGGTCAGAGGCTCCAGACCCCCGCCAACCTCCGTCAATCTCTGCTCCCATTTCTATTCACCTTGGTTTGCGAAGGTGTCGTCATAGTGCCGAACGTGTTTAAGTGCTTTAGTAAACACTGTAAACCCTTTAGTAAACCTTTAGGGCAACCTAACCTCATGATCTGAAAGGGGTTTCCGGTCTCCAGGTGAAGCCTGTTGGGGCATAGGTGAAGACCGTTAGGGGATAAGGGTTGTGGATTTGGGGATGAGGTGAACTCGTCTGAGGCGAAAGGGCTGTGGATTTGGGGCCGAGGTGAACGTATTTGAGGTAAGTGCGGTGCAATGCCTAAGGTGAACGTTATTGAGGCGCCTGAAGGTGAATAGTTTTGGGGCTTAGGTGCCTATGGTTCCACAAAGGGCTAGTAAGGTGAACACCGTTGGGGAAATCCGTAGGTGAAAGTTTTTGGGGCCCCTATCGACCAGATTGCCCTGCAAGGCAAGCCGGACGGCTAAGGTGAACTGTTTTGAGGGCTGCGAAGGTGAACGAATTTGGGGTGTTTTTGGTTTGCGAGCACTCACTTATCTCTCCTTTTCCTCTTCAGGTGAAAGCATTTGGGGAGTGAAGGGTGAATGCCGTTGGGGACCAGACACGTGCGGAAGCTCATGCGATTGATGATTGAGCGAAACCTACCCAATAACATTCACCTTTCGACGCCGACGCTCCCCAAAAGACATACCCTTGCACCCTCCTTTTCACCCGTTACCTCGAAAGGTGAAGGAATTTAGGTAGCTTTCAAAGGTCCTGGGTGAACGTTTTTGGGGAGCATCCTCTTTCAGGACACGTTGTAGCCGCCTGATTCAGAAGAACTTTCGCCTCCCCGCAACTCCGTTGGAAAACTGCACTTCATCTTGATAGGTGAACAATACACGTCTAAGATTTCACCCATCCAAGTAACGGAAAAGTAGAGATGGCACGAGCTAAGGCGGCGCCCAGGGGCTCCCAGATTGCACTGTTTCAACAGCCTGAGGTGCCGGAGCCGTTTAAGAAGGCCGTACAAGCCATTCACGTGTCGCCCGTTGGTGGAGCCCTGACACTGCAGCAACGACGGCTGTTTAACGCCCTCATCAAGAACGCGATTGAGCACCGGCTCGGCCAGGCGGGGTCAGCGGACACGTTTCAGATCTCGATTCCTGAGATGATGTCGAACCTCGCGCTGACCACTAAAGACACCGGCTACATCAAGGAGACTGCGAAGTCTTTGATGCGCACAGTTGTCGATTGGGATCAGCTAAACAGCGATGGGACGGCAACATGGACTGGTTCTACGCTGCTGGCTGGGGCGAAGATTACGGGTTCCCTGCTTTCTTACTCGTTTGCTCCGCAGATTAGGGAGGAGCTGCTGAATCCAGAGCGGTACGCAATGATTGATATGCGCATCGCAAAGCTTTTTCGCCGGGCGCATTCATTGGCTCTTTGGGAGAACACAGTTCGGTACGAGCGCGTGGGACTTACCGCGCGGATTCCGCTCGGGGTATTTCGGAACCTAATCCTGGGCCGGGAAGAGAGCGAGACGAAGTACAAGGAATACAAGATCTTTAAGCGCGCAGTACTCAATCCTTGTATCGCGGAGATCTGCGAAGTCTCTGATCATAACCTTGAGCTCATCGAGCACAAGATCGGGCGATCCGTTGCCGACCTGCAATTCAAGATCACGCGGAAGGAACAAGCAGTACAAGACGATGCTGGGAGCAGTGAACTTACGCAGGCGATGGTGAAGCTTGGTTTGCCATTGAGCGAGGCTCGTAAGCTCGCTAAGACGCATAGTTCTGAATCCCTGCGTGAGGCATTGGCATATGTTCGCGCAAGGCTCGCGAAGAAGAACTCGCCGGCCGTCGATAATATCCCAGCCTACTTCCGCAAGACGCTTGCAGAAGCTTGGGGCCGCGGAATGACGACAGAAGAAGCTCCTGAGACCAATGAAAGAACTGCGGAGCCGAAAGCGAAGTCGGCCGCGGAAGCGATAGAGCGCTATATAGCCGCTCGTCTGCCAGTGGCGCAGGAGTACTTCGGTGAGCTCTCGGCGGAAGAGCAGTCGCCCTTGATAGATAGGTACAACGACCAGTGTGCCGCCGTAGACCTTCGGCTTGTTGCGAACAAGCGCCCGTCGAAATTGGCACAGACGAGCTTTTACAAATGGCTTGCGGATGAGACTTGGGGCGCGCCCACTTCTGAGGACATCTTGTCCTATGTACTTACGGGCAAGGTCGCAGTCTAGTTCAGAAGGCCCCCAGGAGCGGCGTCGGCAGCCAGTCCTTGGCGCAAGTTAGGGCGAACTCATGCGTCACGCGAGACCGGCCTCGACGACAAATCGCGACGTGGGATTCTTCTTTGCTGTTGAGACCTGTAGCCAATCGCGTGCCCTGGTGAGGGCCACGTAGAAGAGACGGCGCTCTTCACTTTCCGGGCTGGCCTCGTCAGGAACGATGGTTTCCTCGGCGCGGATGACGGCAACAGCAGACCATTCGCGACCCTTGGAGGCGTGCATCGTTGTGAGCACAAGCGCGTCATCGGCAGGCTCATTATTCTTCTGGCGCAAAAACGCCAACCTATCTAAGAAGGGACCGTTCAAGCGACTAAGGACGTCATAAGCCGTATTCACCGCGCGCTTTCCAGCATCCTCCGCTACGAACTTGAGCATCCATTCGCGTACGCCATCGAGGATGAGCGAGAACAGCTGACGCTCGCAGAGCGCTCGCCATTCCGCCAGCTTCTTCAGGAAGTCCCGATACTTGTCGACGGTAGACTCGGCGATCCCGGCCTCCACCAAATCCTTCTTGCGCGGCAAAGCGCCGCCAGGCTTCTGGTCGGCTTTCGCATGCAGCAGTTGAAGCTCATGCGAGCCGATGCCCGCGAAGCCCAGTAGCGCGTCGATGCCAGACGACTTAGATACCTGGATCAACTCCAACAGGTCGCCCACCAACGCGGCTTCCGGACGGTCGAGGATTGAGCGTCCGGCCGCGCGGTAGTACTTCACGCCGTGAGAGCGGCAAACGGCTTCCAGCGGGTCAAGAATGCGGTTGGTCCGCGCCAGCACGGCAGCGGTCTTCCCGGCGCGGAGCACCGGAGCGAGAGCCTCCACGGCAGCAACCGCTTCCGCGTACTCATCGTCCATGCGCTTGAAATCCACCGCGCCTCCTGGCCCGCGATGCGCAACCAGATCCTTCTGGATGCGGTCCTTGTTGTTCCGGATGACCCGGTCCGCGGTAGCAAGGATTTCGGAGTGCGACCGGTAGTTCTTGCCGAGAATGACAGGTCGCGCTTCAAATTCACTGATGAAGGCTTCCATGCCCTTGTAGCCCAACGCGCTGCGGAAGCCATAGATGGACTGGTCGTCATCGCCCACAACCGTAACGATTGAGCCGGCGGCCGCATGAAGTGCCGTCCAGCGGGACTGAAGGCTGTCGCAATCCTGATACTCATCGACGAGCAGGTACGCCACCCGATATGGCGTGATGGTGCCTTGCTGCATCCCGGACACGGCAAGTCTGAGCATGTCCTGGAAATCGATCTTGCCATTGCGGGCCAGCGCGCTTTGGTAGGCCTCGTATAGCTGCGATTCAATAGTGCCGCCCGGCGGTCCGCCTAAGTCCATCTTGGCACGTTCGATCGCAGCAATGGCGTCTTCCACCTTCCAATCGATACCGCTCTCTTCTAGGATGCGGCCGACGATGGCAAACCGGATGCCGTCGTTGACGATGTCCGTCAATTTGCCGGTACCCTTGCCAAGCTGCTTATATGCGAGGGAGTGAAACGTGCCGGCGAGCAAGCGTTTCTTCGCACTAGCGCCCGCCAGCGCCACAATCCGCTCCCGCAATTCGACGGCGGCGTCCTTGCTGAACGTCACTGCGCCGACCGTCACATTGGGGTCGGCGAGCAGCACCGCGGCCTTCGCAGCGATCGTCGCCGTTTTGCCAGCGCCAGGGACAGCAATGGCAGCGCAGTTCGTGCGGCAGTCCACGACCTCCCGTTGCGAGGGGTTCAGTCCTTCCAGTACCTTTTCGAGCGACATGGCTAAGGGATGTGGCGCGGGGGATATCCCCAAGTGCCACCTGGTGGCACTTGGGGACAGTTGCTGTCGGCAAGTGGCATGTTGTGTCTCGATCCGCTAGCACGTGCCATCGAGTGATCCGGCAGAAAGTGTCACTTGCTGTGACATAGGCGGATCAAATGCCACCAAATGCCATTGAATAGCCCGAAGTGGGAGCGCGTTCAAATGCCCCGAACGGTGGTCATCAGCTTCAGGTGGGTCATGTAGCTACGCAGGCCGAGCGGTTGGAACTTGCGCAGGAAACGCGTGACTTCTTCGTTGACATCAGTCATATCGCGGATGCCATTCCAGACCATGAAGTCAAACTGGTCCATGGCCTTATCAAACTTGATCAGCACCTGCAGCGCGCGAACGGCGAAACGGGAAAATGCTTGTACTTCGATGTCGATGGATGGACGGCGAACGGTGGGTTCAAATACGAAGTCACCTTTCTCACGCATTTCCGATTCGCGCTGTGCACGATAGGCCTCCGCGACGCGGACCTGCTCGTCAACGTAGTCTTCGAGCTTCGTCAGTTCGGCTTCAAGGTACTTCTCCACGGTGGCCAGTTCGGAGCGCGAGAACGTGGATTGGCCAAACCGTTGCAAGTTGAGGGACATGCGGTTCATGTACGGCCACCATTGCTCGAAGAGAGGCCGCAGGCGCGTGTGATTGACCTTGAGCCCGACAACGACCACAGCGGCGCCGGCCAGCTCACGATCCAGGATCTGCAGACCCAGTTCGCGCCGGCGGCGCACGATGGCTTGGCGATCGTCGGGCGAGAGTTCGCGGAAGCGCTTGCGCGTGCGCTCGACCTCCGCCTTCTTCGTCGCAGCATCAGCCGATGTGATGAGGCCCTCCTTGTGCAATGCGTCGGCCGACTCTTCCATTTCGCGCAGCTCTGCCTCGACATCTTCCGGACTCGCAGATACGCCGGCAAGAGCCGGGGTGTCCGTGTCAGATGCGATAGGGGCACCGGTTCCTACCAGCGGCAGGGTGTTGTCCAGTACTTGGTCGGTGGTGGTCAATTCAGCGGTCGTGGTCATGCAAATCTCCCTTGTGTGGCCAGAGACTGGCCGAAGTGAAATGGGTGAAAAGTAAAGGATGCTTCGAAACTAGCGGCCAACGTGGAAGGCCGACGCCAATCGCCAACTCAGGAGCCCAACGATGCCGACACCGGCGGTCCACCAATACGCGAGCAGTGGAAGCGGTAAGAGCAGGGCGGAAGCACCAAAGCCAAAGCAGACGAGCAGGCCGTGCGCTGCAACGTGAAACGTTACTGGGTTGGCGAAACCCGCCGCGGATGCACGAATCTTGCGCGACACCGCGCCATCGTTAAGCAAAGCAATGAGGAGAACGGCACCGCCAAAGGCCCAGTGGAGTCCAACGGAGGCACGGTAAATGCCGCGGTAGATGGTCAACCAGAAGTTGCGCATCCAGTGGCGACCAAACGTCGCCGCCCCGCCGTCAGATAAAGTCGTATCGGCGTCAGAGCCCGAGAACGAAGCCTTGAGGGCGCCAGATTGGACGAACCAGCGAGTGAAGCGCTCGTTGGCGGCGGCGGTAGCCTGGTCGGCACGCACGAATCCCAACACCTTCGCGACGGACGCCTGCTCCGCGTCGCTGATTTCGAACGCAGCATCGTCGGGAATGAATGGCGCTGTCGCGCAGATCAGTAGCGGCGCCACCAACAGCCACAAACGAACGTGAGATACAAATCGGCTTGCCATGATTCAAAGACACTTGAGGAGAATCAGAACTGGTAGCGACGGAATTGCTGCCAGAGCGCCCCAGAACAGTGCTGGCTTGCGCATTGCGATGCTGACGAGAGCAAAGCAGGCTGCATTGCCGCCTTGAACAAACACTGGGGGAACATCGGCGTTCTCGAAACGCACGTTTGCTTCAAGCCAGACGCGCATGTTGCCGGCAACCAAAGGGTCCACACGAAATAGTGCGGCTGCGAACCGAGACGGAAAGCGGATGATCGCGTCGGCGAGCCGGCGAGCGTCAGTGTGCAAAGTTGCCAGCGACATCGTAGCTCTCGAAGTAGCGGGTGAAACCGTAGCCGGTCAGAACGCGTGCAGCCAGCTGGAATGCGGCGCACCGTTGCGTGATCGTGCCAGGCGCGGCCTCGTCGACCATCTGGCAGACATAGCCGGTTGGCTGGCGCTGCTCGAACGCCGGGATGGACTCGTGGAACGGATACCAGACGTTGTACTTCTCACCTTTGAACGCCACGTAACGCCTCATGTACAGATCATGGGCGCGGCTGAACAATCCCTTCATGAAGGCGACATTGGCATCACCGTGCTTCCGCGCAGCCCGCCATGCGTCTATGGCATCGGTAAGCATCTCCTTGACCAGCGGTTCGTCACGAACTTGGAAGTTCACGCCGATGTAGTCGACTACGCGCGTACAAATGTCATCCAGATCCGGCGAAAGAATAAAGATGGGCGACAGTTTCGCGTTCAGCTTGTACTGCTTCACGATTTGTCGGAACAGACTGGGGGTGCGCATTGACGATTAACCTTGAATAATGGGGATTCGACCCTGGTACACAGATCCACCCGAGATGCGCAGGAAGTACTGCAGGTTCGGAAGTTGCACGATCAGTTCGGGCGGAATCAACGGAGCTTTCTCCAGTTGAGTCGAGCGCGATACGGAGCCGCTGAACTCGCCGACGTGCGCCTCCGTACCGGTGCTCGTGCTGCTTGAAACGACGATGTTCTGGATTGCAGTCGTCCCTGCCTTTTCGGAGAACCAATTAGCGGTGTCGATGTCTTCCAATCGTAAGACGATCTGGTTGTTGAGATTCCCCAAAACCTGCTGCATTTTGGCGATGTTTCCGAGTTTCGCGGTCAGGTCGGAGCGCGTCTGGTAGGCGACGAATGCTTTGAAGCCCGCGCCGCGCCCTTTGTTGAGCACCTGGATCACTTGCTCATTGATGGCCTCGGCCACCTCGTCGATGATGAGGACGACTTCAGGCGGCTTTTCGTAGAAGTTGTAGATCGCGCCAGCCACGGAGGCGATGTCAGCCAACAGCATCGACGTGATCGCCTGGGCTACTAGTGCGTTCGACAGCGAATCCGCACCGACGTACAACACGGCCTTTTGCTTGATGACCTTGTCGATATCCCAAATCTCACGGTCGTCGTCAAAGTCATCGGCCTTTGGCGCAAGCATCAGACCGGTCTCGCCCGTCGCCAGCATTTGCAGTAGCGGCAGGGCGGAAGCGATGATCCGGCCGTAGTGGTCGCGGTCGTGGTGGAACGTGGCAACGAGACCGTCAATCGCTTCGTGCCCGCGGTCTTGATTGGCAAAACGCTCGATATACAACCGGACCATTGCGTCCAGCAAAGTGCCGCCCTGGCGCTGCCCGGCCTGCTGCATGTAGCTGTTCGCTTCATCCTCCCAATCCGCCATGCCGGATTCGGGGAAATAGCGCCTTAGCGCACGGTCCAGCAACTTGTTGATGCCGTTCTGAGCGTATTGGAGGATCGAGCGCAGATTCGGCTTATCGCCCACATACAACTCGCCCTTCACGGCACGATCGATGAACAGGAACGCGAACTGGCGGAACGGGCCTTCCTCCATGAGCTGCGCAATGCGGCTCGGAATTTCGGATGGCTGGGACCAGTTTTCGATGGGGTTCAGGCGAATGGACTGAGACGGTGCGGCCTGCTTCCAATACAAAAACTTGCGGCCGGCCCGCTCACATTCTCGTTTGACGCGTTTGACCCAGTCGGCATCATTCTTGGGGTCGATGATGATCAAGACATCGTTTGGATTGTGGATGACCTGGGTCGAGATGACCTCATAGGTTCGGGTCTTACCGGAGCCTGTCGTACCACTTACCGATGTATGACCGGGGAGTGCCTTGTAATGGAAGGGCACCCAACTCTTCTTTGGCTCCATGCCGTGGATCCACGAGCGGCCTTGAGGCGTGTGGTCCGGAATACTGTCCGCCGGCGCGAATAGCTTCTCTACCCGATCCACCATACGCTTGGGCATCCAGTCCGGCAACCCGGGAATCTCGTTTGACGGCATGCGCAGGATGTCATGAGCGATCTGGCAGTGCCTTTGCGTCCATTCGAAACCGGTGCCCAGAAACATGGCGTCCTGCTTCTTGCGCATGATGACGCTGGTTGCAAGCAACGCGTCGATCTGGATGACCGTGAGCCATTTTGTGGATATGGCCATACGAAATTGCAGCGCTCGCCAGACCTGTGAAGTCCGGAAGACCAGCATGGCGGTGCAGAACAGCGCAAAGTAGCTGGCACTCGGCATGCCGCTTACGAGAAGCAGCATTGCAGCCATCAGCCAGCCGGCTACGGCCCGGAATTCGTAAATGGGACGGAAGTGGTTGACGTAGTGACGCATTACGCTCCCTCCGAACCCGCAGGCCGTTCGGCAACCAGCACCGATACCTTTTCCACTAGCAGGATGTCCTGGCCCACGACCTTATAGAGGAGGTTGAACTTGCGCAAATTCTCGATGAGCGTTTCAGAGGCGATGCCATAGTTGCCGATCATTCGCTTGCCGATCGCCAGCTTGCCGTCGACCCACGACACCTTTGCCTTGCCCGCAGCGACGTCCTGGGCCAGTGCGCGGAAGAAGTCGCGCATCAGGTTGGAAGTTCCCGCAAGAGCTTCTGCGAATGGATCCTTCGGGGGCTCCTGGCGCACGGGTCGATTGGGGTCGAGCTGAACTACGGCAGGTCTGGCAATTTCCGATTCGACCCCTGTCGACGCCGAAGTCGGCGGGGCAGCGGGACTCGAAGCCGACGCCGCGGCCGGAGCGGCCTCCGAAGCGCCGACTGCCTGCTGCGAAACCGTTGATGCTGGCGCGGGCACTGCAGAGCCCGACGCGCCGGAGGAGGGCGCCATGGAGTCCGACAGCGCCGTCGCCGAGGGTGGCGCGGTGCTATCCGGTGCAAACGCAGCGCGACGCGCCTTTACCTCGAACTGCGTCACAGTGTCGATCGCCTGGCGCGCGACCTTGTGCAGCAACGTTTCGAGGCCACTCGGGCGGGGATCCGGGTTGATCGCGCCAAACAGATCGGTCAGCACAACGGAATCGAATTGCGCCAAACGCTCTGCGCCGAGAATCTCTCGTGCCAGCAGGGCAGTGCGCATTCGTTCGACCGGTGCCGCTTCCTCGCGCCGCGTCACGGTGTAAGTAGCGTTGCCCAGCCAAGCTCCAAAAGCGCCGTGAGCAGCGGGAATCCACTCGTTGCCGTCGCTATCGCGATGGAAGCGGAAGTGCCTGCAGGGCTCGTCGAGTCGCGAACAGCAAGCGGCAAGAAACAGGGCATAGAGATACTGTGGCTCCAGCAGGCGCCGGCGCTCCGACGGCTGGTCTGCCGCGAACTTTTGGGCGCCAGACAATCGCATGGCAAAGTATGCGGCTTCAACGGTCGCGCGAAACGCTCCGCCTGGCTCGGCGTGCTCAAGGGGACGCAGCGGCATCGAGGAGAACCACGATGCGCAGGATTCCACTACACCCAGCCACTTCGCATCAAAGATCGATCGATCCGATTCGTTGGCATACTGGCGGATCAGGTCCACGCGCGAGGAATGGGCTCGCATCGACTCCGCAACATTGAGCGGCTGATGCTTCATTATTTTTTCCCCGCAAGCTTGGAGCCAAGATTCCACGCACCGCGGCCAAGCATCTTCATGCCGCCGGTTCCGCTAATGCCCCCTCCTGTGCCGAACAGCGAGCCCGCGATTTTCGGAATCTCCATGGCAATGAAGACCAGGACGATCGCGATGGAAAGCGCATAACTTGCGGCGAGCGTTGTGTCTGTACCGATATTGCCAACATCAGTCACGATGCTCAGTAGTGAAGCCGTAACCAGTTGCGTGATGATCGCAGCGACAACCATGTACATGGAGCCTGTCACCATGTAGTCGAGCCATGCAGTGAAGTACTTCCGAGTGATGTCCAGCATGCCAAAAGCAACTGCCAGAGGCCCCACTACGATTCCCACCGCTACCATCAGATTACCGACCAGGATGTACCAGGAATAGATGAGGGCAGCGATCAGAACGGCAATGCAGGCGAAGCCGAAGGCGACAGCGGCTAACACTGCGTCGACAAACCTGAGTGGATTGGACAACCCTGCTATCAGTATCCGCACGATTGAGTCGTAGAAGTTGCCGGCGGTGTTAGCCAGCGTTATCGGTAGATCGTAGACATTCACCCCACCATTGATTGATGTTGCGATCGCGTCGAACCAGACGTAGATCGCTGGCCCGAAGCTCGTGTAGCTTGTGTATAGCGCCGCAAAGATTCCGACGAAGAAGATGGATTCGAGGAAATCAGTCCATGCTGTGACAGCGTCACTAGTGCTTGCCCAGCGCAACCCTGCGAGGACAAGCGCGATCACGCCTAGGCCGAAGGCGACTTTGTCCGACTCGCTTCGGACGCGATCACTTAGCGACGTAGCGCCCTGAATCAGGCCGCTACGCAACCCATTCATCTTGTTAAGCGCCTTCTTGATACCTTCGCCAATGTCGCCTGGGTGTCCAGCAGATACAGTCGTCTGTGAGCCTGGGGTATTCCCCCCGCTAGGATTGCCGGGCGAACCAGCCTCACCGGACACAGACTCCTGAGCGAAAGACGGGGAACCAAGCATCGTCAGCAGAATGACTGCCGTCGCAACGACCATACGCATGGCATGGCGCATCATCACGGCCCTCATTTCAGATTGAGAATCTTTTGACGTTGTGCGTCGCGGTCTGCCTGCAGCTGTTCCGCCACCGCCGCAGACTCCGTGGCGACTGCGAGAGACTTTTGATCCTTGTCAGCATCGGATTGGGTCTTCGCGCTCATGAGTTGCAGCATGTCGGAGTTCTGGCTCGCCAGGACGTCGAGCATCTGATTCGTTGTCTGGGCGGTGGCCTGAGCCGTGGGCGAGAGCTTCATTTGCTTCTGAATCTTCTCCCGACGTTTCGCGACCGCTTCGGTATTGTTGAAGACGCTCGTGCCAAGCTTAAAGAGGTTCTTTGCCGTCTTGTCGCCGTTGTTAAGAAGCGTGCGCTGATCCTCGAACCACTGACCCGGTGATTTGCCGGAAGAGACCACCATGCTTTGGACACGGTTCAGATAGTCGGCATTGCCGGAAAGGCTGCCGTAGAGATCCTTGAGGGCGCCTCCGTATGTTTCGTTGCTGCTAATCTCGCTTTGCAGTGCCCCAAGTTGTTCCGTCAGCTGGCTAGGGTCCAGGCCAGTGGCCTGAAGCAGCTGGTTTGCCATCATCTTGTACTGATAGGCAATGTTGGTGTTTTGATAGACCTCGTCCTTCACAGACTGCAGCGCGGTCATCGTGTTCTGGATCAAGTTCGAGATGTCGATGACGGGGAAACCCGTCGCATGCGCGCTCGAGGCGATTGCGAATGACGCCGCCGCAGCGGCGTTGATGAACCACTTCTTCATACAGTTTCTCCTTAGGCGGTTCGCGCGAGCATTTCGCGCACGTAGTTTTTCTGCCAGTCGGCCGCCCCCGAAGCGTGGTGGCGGTCGAGAATCGATTGGGCCACGCCGTCCGAGCGCAGCATTGCGACCATCTCGTCAGAGAAGGTGCTCTGCAGCATTCGTGTCTGAGATTGCGTGATCCAGAGATAGTCGCGATTCGGTACCGCGTCGTTGATCATCTGGATCTGGTCGTTGGTGAGGCCGAACTTGTCCTTGTAGAGGTCCTTACTTGTGTTGGCCTGGCTGTTCGGCAGATAGATCAGGTTGCCAATGTTGTCCTTCAGGATCTCGAAGTCTGGAATCCGCTCGACCTGGCGCAGCGACTGAGTGGCCATCCAGATCGCGCCGTTGAGCTTTCGAATCGTGGTGATCCACGTCTCCAGCCGCTTGTAGAAGCGCGGATGTTGGAAGAAGAAGCCTGCTTCCTCAACTTCGATGATCGTGTAGCGCAGCCCATCCATGGACTGACTGATGCGATAGAACGCGTAGTCGACAAAGAGGGCAGCGGCACGCGGGTATTTTTCGAACAGATCACCCATCTCGATGGACAGGTTGTCGCTGACAGCGAATGCGTCCTCGGCATGGTCGAAGAAGTGGCCGTACTGACCGCCCTGCAACCATATCTGGAGGCGCTCGCGCAGTTCGTCATGCAGCTGCGTCGAAAGGTTGCTCAACGTCCAACGCTCGGACTCATATGTCGAGAGGATCTTGACCGCCTCGAAAACGTCCTGAGTTTGCTGGGGGGTGAGCGAGAAGCGCTCGTCCTCTAGCGCCAGCGTCACCCATTCAGTGACGTAGGTGAAATTCGTGGGGTCGCCGAGCAGCGACAGGGGATTGGCGTGAGTAGCCGCCTGGAATTTTCCGGTGACGTCGACGAACGCGCCGCCACTCAGAAGCGTCGGGATGCGCGTGGACCGGTCCTTGTCGAAACGGATGCGGCGTGCGCCGTGCCGGCCAGCCTGTGACACGAGAAAGTTGAGGAACACCGATTTGCCCGCACCAATCGGGCCGATAACCAGAAGGTGGCCATTCCCGCCAGGCTGGTGAAGGTCCACGCGCTGTGCCGTCTTGTGCCGAGTCGGCAGGCAGGTTAGCGGTGGCACCTCTTTGCCGGCCTTCTCCGACAGCCAGTTGTTGCGTGTCGGACCCGGCATAACCGAACACACAGGGGCGATGTCAGAGACCGCTGGCGTTTCCACGAATTGGAGGCGGCGCTGCTTGTCCCAGCGTCCGGGCAGCGTGCTGTTCCATGCCGGCATCAGGTTGGCCTTCTCTCTGATGGCGCCAAAGCCGGCGTTTGTCAGTGCGCCGACAACTTCACTGATCGAGTCTTCGCAATCCGCCTCGGTATCGCCATAGACGATGATGGAGATGTTGGCAAAGCCGTGCTGAGTGCCGTCGGCAGTCAAGCGCTTCAGAGCGACACCAGCTTCCTTGGCGAGCTCCTCACGGCCCTCGTCGTTCTCGGCCTCCTCCTTGCCGAAATATTGCTTCAGGATGGCGCGGACGTTGAGCGCTGCCATCTTGTAGAAGCGCCGGACTTTCTCGATATAGGCCGCGGAGCTGGCAGTGTCGAGGAAGCGGAACATGATGCAGACGTCAAGCTCAGCGTCAATCTGCATCAGACTGTCCAGCGCCGCTTCCTGGAACCCCAGCCATTCCTTGACTGCAACGATGCCGGCGAAGCGCTTCCCGTGGGCGGACTCGAACAGCAAGCGTTCGGCGCCGACCGTGACCTCCGACTCCGTCAGATGCGTGTCCAGCAATGTGACCGGGTAGCGGATGCGGCGAGGCGGAACGCTGGGGTTGGCGGCCTGGTGCAGCTGCGCATAGCTGTCCTGCATAACCAGACGCCGCATCTTCAGGCGCGGCACCCCGCCAGTGAAGGCATCGAGCATCGCCTCGAAGCGGCGAGCGTCGGCGGACAGCTTCTCCATGTCAAAAGCGAATGCACTGCGCGCGAAGACCGTGTCCTTCGTAGCCTCAAAGATCGAACCATAGACAGACCGTCCGCCGACCGTCATATGGTGGCCGACCTTGTCGAAGAACTTGGCGAGACCGCTCGCCGGCGTGTAGGCGACGGCAAGGGAATGCGCGTTCTGGAAGTACTTCCCAGACGTCACATGCGCCTTGTTCAGGGCATCAAGACGAGCGTCAGTCTCTTGCGCGAACTCGCCGCCGACATAGCCGTGTGCCCGCCTGTGGGTCAGCTTCCACCAGGCGGTGATCCGGTTGTCGAACGACTTGCAGGCCGAATCAAGCTGGTTGCGGGACGCCTCGATGCTGCCGCGGTCGGGACTATCCGCATCAACGCCCTGAAATTCATAGGTCGCGAGAAGCGAACCGTCCTTATTTAGGATGAGTTCCGGGGTAATGGACGTGAGCCAAGGGGCTACTTCATAAAGCGGCCTGCGGGATAGCTTCAGCATGGGAGATCGCTGTCAAAGCCGTATGGGCGGCGGAAGAGAGAGTGAAGCTTTCCGTGCCACGGCCGGGATTCGTACATGTCGCCGTAGTGGTTGTAGACGTTCAGGATCTGGTTCCACCAGGGATCGCGAGCGGTCAGCCAGCGCAGGAGGGCGTGGAAGGCCATACCCATCAGTACTACCGCGACCGGGATCTTCCAGCCGCTGCGGAATGTCACGTAGACGAGCAGCGCAACGACGGTGCCGTTGGCGATGGCCAGCCCGCGCACGGCCCCGCCAATCTGACGAGGGCGCGACAGGCCAATGCTGACGTGGTGCTCGCGCATCTTAGAATCCCGTGCAGGCGGCTGCGACGTTCAAAACCCTGAGGATGGACGGAGCCGCTGCAGCTAGACCGACGCCGATACAGATCACCGACACGAACTTCATGATGGTCGATTCGGAGTTTGCAATACCGACCGCGCCCAGCACGATGAGGATCAGGCCCGCGACAAAGAGATACTTGGTGTTGATGAAGGTTGCAATGCCGCAGATGAAATCGCCCAATGCCGAGAACGCCGCGATTTCCGCGGCGGCGGCTGAACTGGCGACTGCCATCAGACCGAGAAGTGTGAGTGCCTTGGGGGCCTTCTTGCGTGCGGCCGCGACGGCTCGCTGAAGTTGAAGGAAGGACATTAGGATGGCTCCTGGGGTTAGAAAACTCGTCGGAAGTCGTAGTCGTTGTTGCGGAAGCCCTTGATCTCGATGATTTCCGAGATGTGGCGCATCTCGCCTGTGCGGCGGAGGTGAACGACGTAGTTGAAGCACTCAGCGATCAGCTTGCGCATGTCATCGAGCTCCCAGCGCGAACCTTGCGGGATGCCAAGCATCGCAAGGCTCTCCATACGCGAGAGCGCTGACCGGGCGTTGTTGGCGTGCAGTGAGGCCATCCCGCCGTCGTGTCCTGTGTTGAGGGCTTGGAGCAGATCGAAGGCTTCGCCACCACGCACTTCGCCTACCAGGATGCGATCGGGACGAAAGCGCAAGGAAAGGGCCACTAGATGCTGCGTCGTGACGCCCTTGTCGGCATTGGAAAGAAGCCTTACCACGTTGGGAACGCGAGGCTTTAGCTCCATCGTGTCTTCGATGGTCAGCACTCGCTCGGAGTCTGGAATGACTTCGACAAGTGCATTCAAAAGGGTCGTCTTGCCTGAGGAGGTTCCTCCCGCGACCAGAATGTTCTTGCGCTGGCCGACCATCTCCGTCAGCGCCTCCACGAGCGCTTCGTTCTCGACGGGTCCACTGAAGATGGGACGGTCCGATTCGACGCTGCGAGCGTGCCGGGCCGAGAAGGCGCCGGCTTTCGCGTAGTCGTGCAAGGAGAGATTGGTCTCACGGTGACGGCGAATGCTGAGCGCGTGGCCGTCGATCGCAGTGGGTTGCATGACTGCGGCGATCCGCAGGCCCTTATGGCCTGCATTGATGATCCCTTGTGCAGTGCCTCGTACGGCGGACTTCTGGACAGACGAGGCGAGCGAACGCACCGCGCCTTCCAGCTTGGCCGGTTCGAGCTTGACATCCAGGCGAATCATTTCGCCCCGGCGCTCAATCCATACGCTGTCGAAGCGGTTAATCATGACTTCAGCCACATCCGGTGCGTCCATGTACTGGCGAATCGGTGCGAGTGATTCGAAGAACATGCCAACGGCGCTCTCTTCGAGCTGGCTGAGTTGGAGAAGGGGGTGGTTAGCGGATGAATCCATGCCCGCTATTGTTGTGGCGCGGGGGCTACCGTGGATTGGAGAAAGCTACGCGATTTTCGTGAGCTTTCTGGGAAATGTCGCCCCGACATTCGAGTAGCGAAGGGGGGGGGCCGCTAGTTCAGTGCGACATCAAGCGATTGAATGCATCACTGCAATGCGGCTGCTCCATGGGATGCGGGCCAGCAAAGTGTGAGCATGCTCACCCTATTTCCTCGGTAAGCGTATAGATTAATGTGAGCTTTCCGGGGAAATAGACGTCTGCCCGCTCAGGCTGGCCGGCATGGCAATGCGCGCCTCCGAATTGCGGGGACAACATGGAACATGCAGTTTTTGTAGAAAGCTCGGCAAAATCACATAGCTTTTTGCCATCTACGCCCGACCCTTAACTGTTCCAATGAGCGGCATCCAATAGGAACGCCGCATGCGCCTTTTCCCCAAGAAATCCGAGAAAGCCAAGCCTCTGGCCGTCGCGCCAGGGATGTATGGCGAAGAGAGTCCCGAACAGGTGATCTTCGATCGAACCACGCGCATTGCCGTGGAGCGAAATCATTGGAAGATCGCGACGCTGGGGCTGGGATTCCTTGCGCTTGCGGCGATCATGACCCGCGAGACAGCGCCATCAGTAGTGAAGACGGTGGGTGTATCTGCGGATGCCACAGGCAAGCCATACGTGCGTGAGTTGGTGGACTATCGTCCCGACGAAATGGCCCTGAAATGGGCGTTCAAGGACTTGGTCACACGCTGGTTCACCATCGAGCCGATTTTGAGCACCGATGTCGAGCGCTCGCGCATCGCGCAAAACCTGCGCTCCGTTCGTGAACAGATGGTCGGGAGCAGTCGGAACCAATTCCAGGACTGGGTGGATGAAGATCAGCCCGTGCGGCAGGTGATCACTTCGCCTACGCTCGTACGCGAGCCGAAAGTCACCAACATCGCGATTCTGCCCGACAACACTGTGGCGGTGGAGTTCGTCACGACGACGACCGAGGACGGCTTCAAGCCGCGCAAGCAGCGCTACGCCATCACCTTTCGTTATCAGGTTACGCCACCGAACACTGACTCTGTTCTCGGTCATAACCCGTTCGGCGTTCATCCCGTTTTCTTCAGCATCCAAAAGTCGCAGGCCTGATACGCCGCGCACGTGCCCATGGAAGCTAACAAGCCCTCCCGGATTTTCCCGTTTGCCATCGCCGTTGCCCTGGCGCTCATTCTTTCTGCCCCTGATGGTCGCGCTGCCGACAAGGCCCCGCGCCACATAGGCGCGGGCCTCTCCGGTTTGAGTGTCGGCGATATGAGCGACGCCATGAACCCGTCCAATCCGTTCAATGGCGGGGTAGACCCCATTGCATTGCCGGGGGATTCGCGTCTGGTGGTCTTCTCCTATAGCCGCGATCAGATCTTCCGTGTCCTCTCCGCTCCGCTCAAGGTCACGACGATCGAGTTCCCTGACGGCGAGCAGATCGTCGGCGAACCGGCTTGGGGCGAGAACGTGCGCTGGGATTACGACACCGATGGCGCAAACCACCTATACGTGAAGCCGCAAGCGCCCGGCCTCGTCAATACGCTGTCGGTCAATACCAACAAGCGCAGCTACGAGTTCACGCTGGTTTCGTCGCCCTTGGGCGGAATCTTTTACCAGAAAGTGCGCTTCCGAATCCCGGCGTCCGTTTCCGCCAAGGTGAAAGCTCGTGGCGATGCTCAAGGCGAGGATGCAAAGCCGGCGGACGTAGAAGGTCGGAGTCCGGACACCGTGGGCGTTTCCCCGGAACGGCTGAACTTCGCCTACTCGATATCGGGAAGCGCGAGCTTCAAACCTGAGACCGTCTTCGATGACGGGAAGGCATTGTGGCTGCGCTTGCCTACCGCAGCGCTGCAGAACTGGCCAGTGGCACTAGTGAAAGATGGTAGCGACTATGTGGTGGTGAACGCGATTCGCCGAGGTGGCTATCTCGTGGTTCAACGCATCGCCGACACCGTTGTCCTGCGTTCCGGCGACGACGAGGTGAAGATTGAGCGCGGCCGTGGTCGCATTCTGGGGCTGTTCTGATGCGAGACCGCAAGCGCAACAATGACGTTGCCGACGTGACCGACGCGCAAGAGCGCACAGTCAAAGGCAAACTGCCTCGCAACATTGTCGTCGCGCTGGGGGCGATTGCTGCTGTGCTCGTTGGCTGCCTGGGCTACTACTTCCAGTCTTTGAGCGAGGACCAGCACGACCAGAAGGCCGAGCAGGAGCGGGCGGAGCAGCTGCGTCAGCGCGCAGGCGCGGCAGATGGCGCGCAGAGTCTCGAGCAAACGATTCGCGACCAGGCCGATAAGGCGCGGGAAGAGGCTGAGCGGCAACGCAAGTTGGGAAGTAAGCCGGATGCAGGGAAGACTCCACTGCTGACGGCCAACGATATGACCGGCGCGGCCAAGTCATCGGCCCCTGACGCGAAAAGGAATGAGCAGGACAACCTGTTCACTGCGCCGGTCTACAAGAGCGGCGTACGTAAGTCGCAGATGGAAGGGAAGACACCGAATGGTCTGATTGACGTCACCGATCCAAACCAGATGCGGGCACTGCAGCAAGCCGCTGCGGCGCGGGCTAGTGCTGCGACAGCGGCCCAGGGACAGGATACGGGTGCGCAGCCGGCGTCATCGGACAAGGCATTCCTGCGCGAGGCAAGCGGGATGGGCACGCTGCGCACCGGCTTTGACGGGAAGCTGCCCAACTGCACGCTCAGTCGGGGCTTCATCATTCCTGCGGCGTTCGCGGGAGGCCTGAACTCGGACAAACCGGGCGAGTTTCGCGCGACGGTGTCGCAAGATGTCTACGACACTGTGAAGGGCGAATGCAAGATTATTCCGGCTGGCAGCACGCTCGTCGGGATGTACAGCGCCGATATCGCCGTTGGTCAGGAGCGCATCTTGACTGCGTTCGTGCGGATGCAGCTGCCGAACGGCAAGACAGTCCCGCTCATGGGCATGCAGGGTGCCGATCCGGATGGTAGCGCGGGCAATAGCGGCGACGTCAACAACCATTTCTGGAAGATCTACAGCGGCGCGCTGATCATCGGCGCGCTATCGCTTCGATTCAATGACAACCCCACTACTACCACGGTCGGCCCGGCTGGCCTAGTCGCATACGGCAACGCCGCTGGGCAGGTGGCCACGCAGACGGCGCAAACTATCCTGAACCGCAACCAGAACATCCGCCCGACGATCACGACGAAGCCGGGCCAGACGATGATGGTCCAGGTCAAGCATGACATCGTTCTGGAGCCATATCGTGATTAGGCGTATTGCCCATCCGATCGTCCTGGCGAGCTTGCTGTTGGCCGGCGAAGTGCAGGCAGCAACGATCGAAGCGGTCGTCAGCCCGAATGCAATCGTTGTACGTGCCGACGGACAAGTGCGTGTGCACACAATGGACGGCAAGCCGGTGCTCTATTGCGGCGTAGACGCCTTCCTTGGCTGGTCGGCTCGCCTGCTCGGGGCGCAGATCGAGCCCGGTGGGGAGGCAGGGCCAGTAGTCACGTTGGAGGGCAAGACGCTACCCATCGCGGGTCTCCTGGTCCGGGAGGGGTGGTTGCGCCCGGCGGTGCTGAACGACGCGGCGCAGGAATCGCTTGCGGAACGCCGGGGTGGCTGGGCATGCGCGCCGAAGACGGAGCCCTTTGCACAGATGGGCAGCCGCGTTGATCCCAAGGTGACTGCTGGCATCGCGATGAATGAGTCGTCATATCGCGGTCGGCCGTGGCCATGGACGCTAAACGTGGCCGGTCGCGGCATGTTCTTCGCAACGCGCGAGGAAGCCCATGCAGCGATCAATCGACTGCTGGCGAACGACCGCTGTGACTTTGACGTCGGTCTCATGCAAGTCAACTGGTGCTACCACGGCAAGCGGTTTGCATCTCCTTGGGAAGCTCTCGCACCGGCGGTGAACATCCGTGTGGCGGAAGACATCCTGGCTGAGAACCTGCAACGCAGTGGGTCGGCCATGAAGGCAGTGGCGTGGTACCACAGCGCCAATCCGGAGCGTGGTGACCCGTACTTTTCCCGATTCATGAAACACGTCGCGCAATTCCAATGATCAGGCCGCTACTTCTCTCCGCTCTGATGCTGATGGCCAATCATGCCATCGCGGCCACCACTGACCCGCTCGACTTTGACTACCAAGTCGTGGCGCGCGCTGCTGACCGGCCCGCTCTTGTCTTCAATGATGGCCTGTCGACCTACATCCAACCGCGGCATGGCCAGGTCGTCCAGGCTGAGGGGGCCATTCAGGATGGTCCATATTGGGTGATCGACGGTGTTCCCGATGTGCTGCGCTATTCAGTCGGCGGCCAACCGGTTGTGGCGCGATGGAAGCGTGCCAATGGCTTCACGTCGGAGCCAGCCAATCCCGCCGGCGACCTGCCGCGCAGCCTCGCTGCAATCACAGGACGTCTGGCCCTGATTGGTACTTACGCGGAGCTGCCGCTGGTGCGTGCTGGCCGGTCCTCGTTGCCGCTTGCACAGATGGTGAAGGCGCTTGCGCCGGCAGGATGGAGTGGAACCGCGCACAAGGATATTCCGCTGACGGAGGATGTGTCATTGGACTCGCGCGGCGGTGAGAACTGGCTGCAGGTGCTGGCCCGCGTGCTTGAGCAGCGCAACCTGTACGCGGAGGTCGACTTCAGCCGTCGCAGTATTGCCCTACGTGCCACGCCGCCCAAGGCATTCGCCGTTGAGAGCGAGAAGCGCTCCGCGCCGGGGGGCATGCTCCGTGTATTGGCACCATCCGATGCGGCGCCGGGTGCAGACGCGGCGGTCCCAACTGGCGCACCACTCCCCGAAGGTCCGACGCTGGCCTCAGCCTTCAATGCGCTGGCTATCCGCGACGCCAAGAACGGCCGGATTGAAGTTCGGTTCGACGATGAGCCGAAGGATATGGAGTTGCGCGACGCCGCTGGCGACAAGCTGCGTACAAAGTGGGATGACGCCGCGAAAGTGCTGTCATTCCCGACCGTGGACCGCTTCACGGCAACCGGAACTGGCAAACGCGTGGAAGTGGCCCGGGTGGCTGGCATCAACTTCCTGTTCCCACGCGAGAACGACGCAGGACTCGAGCGAGTCTTCGAGAAGGACGGGGCAACGTATCTGAGCTTTGCCAAGTCCATGGCGAGCATCTCGGTATTCGGTGACAACCACCAGGGCGGCGGGGAGCAGAAGGACCGCCACTACAAGTTCAACGGGGTCAGTGACCACCTGACGGTGATTGCCGATGGCAACGTTGTGCGGGTGGATCGCCTTCCCGAAGTCCGGTTCTACGAACGTCCGGCGAGCGCTCAATGATCCAGTTGGCAGCCACGTTGATTGCATTCGCGACCGGCATGGCCGCGGTCAGCGCTGCGCGGGCCGACTGTCTGGACGATGCTGCCGCGTATCACCGGGTGAGCCCGGTGCTGGCACGCGGTATCGCGCAGGTCGAATCCGGCATGAAGTCGTGGGTGACGAATACGAACACCAACGGCAGCGAGGACATCGGCCTCATGCAGATCAACTCGGTGCACCTGCCGCGGCTCGCGAAGTTCGGAATCACGCGGCAGAGCCTGTTTGATCCCTGCACGAACGCGTATGTGGGCACGTGGATCCTCGCCGATTGCCTCGGGCGCTACGGGGAGACCTGGACCGCTGTAGGTTGCTACAACGCGGGCGCACCTGAGAAGCGGCTGCGATATGCGAATCGGGTCTACCGAATCCTGCAGTCGACCACCACCAAATAACCATCGGATTCAACGGAAATCAGCCATGCACCAGCCTCGATCGATGTCCCGGATGTGCCGGGCCCTGCTAAGCGGCGCTGCCGCTCTCGCCGTATGCGCCCACGCTGCGGTACCTGGTACTTCGCCATTTGGTGCGGAAGCGCCCGGGAACTTTGAGCCGACCAAACCGCTGGCCGGTGGCGGCTGGCAGCTGCTGTCGGAGCGTCGTGCGGCTGCACAGAGCAAGGCATCGGACGTTGCGATCACCGCTGTTCCGGCCAGCGCGCAGGCAGCGATCGCCCCGGTCGCGGTCACTTCTGCGGCCGTCGCTCCAGTGGTGGCAGCGCCGGCTGCGTCGACGACCGCGCCCGCTGGAGCGCGTGACTGGACCGTCTCGGCCGCTGACGTGAACTACCGGCTGCTCATCGAGAAGTGGGCGCGCGACGCGGGCTGGACTGCCGCGCCGTGGGAGATGGACCAGGACGTCGAAATCGGTGGGGGTGATTCGTTCACCGGAGATTTCAAAACCGCTGTCCGGCGCGTGCTTTCGGCAACGGAGATGACGGACTACAGCCTGAAGCCGTGCTTCTACTCCAACAACTATGTGCGCGTGGTGAAGCTGACCACGAAGTGCGACCCGTCCAAGTGAGCCAATCATGAAGCTGACCCACATCCTCAGACCCGCCACCGGCGTCGCGCTTGCTTGTTCGACGCTGGCAGGTTGCGTGTCGCCGACACTCGTCAAGGACATCCGCCAGACCACTGACGACACGCGCGCGCAAGCGGCACAGACCACCGAGGATCTGTATGCCCGAATCCGCCGCGACCGTGCAGCCGTGGAGGCGGAGCAGGAAGTGTCCCGTCCGTACCTGGCTGGCAAGCGCGTGGCAGTAGCGCGCAATGTCACGCTACCGCTGTCGCTGCGCAACAACGTCGATACATTGGTGATGTTCCCGGAGCGCACGATGCCGCTGGCTGTCGTTGCCCAGCGCATCACGATGGCGACGGGCATTCCGGTCAAGATCGAATCCGATGTGTATTTGCCAACGAATGTCTTGATGCCGCGCAGCCTAGCGCCCCAGGCGCAGCAGGCCCTGAAGTCGACGCCGGCAAATGGGGCGCCCGCCCCGATGGGCTCGCTTGGGCCCACGCCGTCGCTGGGCGGGCCGTTGCCCGCTTCGCTCACCGGCGGCGGCGTCGGATCCACGGCGGGCGTGCAGGCCACGCCGCTGGTCGAGAACGCCTTGAATGTGGAGTTCAAGAACAGCGAAAAGATGCCGCTGGCGACCATGCTCGACCTGGTGGCCACGCGTCTGGGCATCAACTGGGAGTTCGTCCCGTCGAAGGGTGTCATTCGCTTCCACCGACTGGTGACCAAGACGTGGCAGCTGCCGATCCAGCCGGGCACCAATTCGTTTACGACGGAGTTCAAGCAGACGTCGCAGGGCTCGGGCTCAACGGGGAATAGCGGTGGCTCCAACTCGTCACAGATTGATGCCGCTGCCAAGGCCGAGCTCAAGGAGCTCGACGACATGGAAGAGGTCAAGAAGAGCCTGAACCCGGTGCGCACGATGGTTGGTGATCTTGACCTGAACCGTGGAACCGGTCTGCTCACGATGCGTGACACGCGTGAGGCCGTGGAAGCCGCCGACGAGATCGTTCGCCGGCAGGTTGCCATCTACTCGCGCATGGTCACGCTGAAGTTCCAGATGATCGACCTTTCCGTTACCGACACCGGCGAGGGCGGCGCGGACTGGAGTGTCGTGCTGACCAAGGCGCTGGAGAATCTCCCTGGCTTCACGCTTTCTGCGCTGTCGCCTGCTACGTTGGTATCGGGCAACGCAGGCAGTTTTGGCCTCACGATGAACTCCGGTGGCTTCACTGGTACTCAGGCGATTGTGAGCGCGCTCAAGCAATACGGGACTGTGACTTCGTCTGTGACGATCCCGGTTTCGATGCGTAATCGTCATGCGTTCCAGTACAACAACCGGCGCACATTCTCCTACGTATCGAGCACCACGCCGGCGACGACCACGGCGGGCGGCACTGGTGGCATCCCCGGCATCAGCACGTCGACGGCCACGGTGGGCTTCAAGCTGCAGGTGTACGCGGACGCGACAACCCGTGACGACGTGAACCTTCAGATTGCGTTCGACCAGTCCAAGCAGGATGGGCCGCTCGAGAAGTTCACCTCCGGCACGGGCGCCAACCAGCAATCGGTGCAGAACATCAACCTCGTTGCCAAGGGCATCCCGAAGCAGGACCTGATCGTACGCAATGGGCAAACGGTTGTGATGACCGCATTCGAGCAAGATGACACACAGCTGACGCGCCGCACGCTGGGCGAATCGCTGCCGATACTGCTTGGCGGATCGCTCACCGCCTCGAAGATCCGTACCTTCACCCTTGTTCTGGCGACGGTGATGGTGCAGGACCAGGGCGAGCCGATGATCCAACAGGGTAGCTGACCATGCCGGGATTTCGACTCCTCTGTTCGGATGTCGTCCGACTGTACCGGGACCACTATTGGGTGGCAGTGATCACGTGGCTTCCCTGCGTTCTGCTGAACAGTATGCAGCATGGCAAGCAAGCGATTGTCGTGGACATTGCCTTCGCCGCGCTGACGCTCTTGGGGCAAGCCCTCCTGTCGGCTTACGGCTCTTGCCTTGAGCAACGCATGTCGAAGCAGGACGGCTCCACCTGGACTGTGCAGGTTAATGGCTCTGACGTAGGCGCCATCTCGGACGCCGAGATGGCGGCATTTCGCCGCCGCGCCGTCTTTTCGGTCGACACGTATCTGCGCCAGATTGCCAATATTGTGATGGGAGGTGTACGGCTCCTGTACTGGCTCGCGCGCTACATCCCAATTTTCATCTTCTGGTGTCTGATCTGCGGGCTCATTGTCGACGCCTCAGGCACGCAGGCTTTGCTCAAGGATGTCGTTGTTGCTGCCATGGGAGAACCGGGCCGAGTCGCTGCTCTTACCGCCGATGGCCTGCGGATTGCCGCGTCCATTGCCTTATTCCTCCTTTTCGGCTTTCCATGGGCATTCGGCATTCGCAACGAGTTTCGAGCCGAGTGGGAGCGAGCTATTTCCGAGCGGCTGCGGCTCTATAGGAGTGGAAGGGTTGCGCTTCATCGTGACGCAGAGGGCCACACTGTGGTGTTTGCGAATGAAGGCCGCATTCTTCACGAGTACCTCCGCGATCGCCGGGGTGTTAATCGGTCGACTGTGGGGGGGACGCGATGATTGTCGACATTCACGGCAAGAAGCTCGTCTTCGGCATGCAATGGCGCACCCTGACGGGTAGCGGCACACCGACGACGCTTGCGGCCAACATCGCGCGGGAAGTTAAGGCGGCGCGTATCTGGCATGAGGACCAGGCGTTGCACATGGGCTACCTCAATGGGGCGGACGCGCAGGCCAAGATCAAGGACAAACTGTACTCGGCTGCGGCCGCGCTCTCGCGCGTGCCTGAGCTGGTGCCCAATGCGCTGTTCGTTTTCCGCCTAGATCATTCTGGCGGCGCTCCGCTCTATCTCGTCTGCGGGATCGTGAAGGGTCGGCCGCGCGTCGGCTTCGATCAGGTGGTGACCGACGAGCGAACGCTGTCTACGCTCATTGCCGATTTCCCGACGAAGTGTGACGGCGAATTCAAACTGGTGGGTAACTCACCGGAACTGCTGTCGCTCTTGCCGCAGGATCGCCGAATCTCACATGTCGAGTTTGACCTGGCCAAGCTGGTCGAAGTCGCCGGGCCGTCCGCTGTCCTCAAGAAGCCGCGCGCCACGACGCAGCGCAAGCAACTGCTGATTGTGGTCATGGTCAGCGCGGTGGCGGCCGTCGGTTGGAAGTATGGAAAGAGCGAGTACGACGCCTATCAGCGCCGGCTGCATCCGCCGCCGCCGCAGAAAACGCCTGCAGAGCTTTATGCCGACGATCTCCTATCCCGTGGCGCAGCGCCCGTAGCGCCGGCCGCTGCGGGGCTGCCTGCGTTCATGCGATGGTTCGAGACTGTTGCGCAGCTATCCGTGGGCGGATGGACTCTGTCGAACGTGAAATGCAATCAGCTGGTCAGCCCGGATACCGGTTGCACTGTCACTTACGCGATCAAGGATGGCGCGCGCGGCGCAACGAATCGGACTTTCCTTGAGGCGATTCCCGATTGGGCCTCGAATCCCCGCTTCCAAAAGGGCGATACCGAGGTGGAGGTTGATGCCAAGGTGAGGCTGGGCGATCAGACGCGCCTGGGTGATTTGCTCGTACGCCTGCCGCTGCCGATGGCGCTGCGGTCGGACTTCGGCTCGCAGCTTCAGGTGCTCCGCCCGGTCGTCGGAAAAGCCGCGCTGGAGGACTTCACGTTCTTCGGCTTGGTGCCGCCGCAAGGGCCGGGGTCGATCGAGCATCCGGTCAGGGCCGCCACGTGGGAGATCTCCGGCCCATTGCGCAATACCACGGAGTTCAAGTCATTCCCGCGATCCGTGGTTGCCACATCTATCGAGCTGACCGTCAATCTCGACGCATCGCCCGATCTCAAACAATCGAAATTCATGTTGACGGTGAAGGGCGACGCCTACGCCCGCGACTAAAGGACAACCATGCGCTACGCACTTTACATTGGCCGCACGCTGGCCGGGATCCTGGGGTTCGCCCTCGTTGGCGGCGCCTATGCCGACGACAATGGTAAGACCCTCACGCAAAAGCTAATCGACGCGGACGGCCGCGTGGCACTGCAGAAGATGGAGCAGGACTTGAACAAGGGTGCTCCGCCAGCGGCGGTCTCCGCCGCACCCACGCCTGCACAGGTCAAGGCGGAAGCTGATCGGTCGAAGCCGCGCACGATCGCTCTGTACGGCGTCGATGGGCGCGCTGCGGGTGGCGCCCTGTCGTTGCGAAGCTACGTGCAGTGGGGCGGAGAGACCTATGCAGCAAAGGTTGGTGGCAAGTGGCGTGGCTACACCATCAGCGGGATCACAGAGAGCGGCACGACGCTCACTAAGGGCAAGGCGAGGATCTTCGCACCGTACGAGCAGGATGATGCCGTGAACCTGATTGACCAACGGCAATCCGGCGATGCCTCCACTGCTGGACGGCCATCCAGCCCCTTGCAGCCGCAGGGCGTGTCGCCGACGGCCCCCGCTGGATTTACACCGATGATGCCGGCGCAGCCTTCCCCGTTGCCAACTCCCGCCACGCCGGTGATGCCGGCGCTGGCGCCAGCGCAACAGCCGGGCGGCATGCCGGCGGTGGCCCAGCGCTAGGGGACGAGAATGGGACTATTCAGCAAAGGCGAGCGGTCGAAGCCCGCCGGTGGCATGAATGGTGTGGTCGTGCTGACGGGTAATGGCGCGTCTTTTGTACCGCCCGCACCTGCGGAGCCGACGCTCGCGCCGCCGCCAGGCGCCGCACCGGAAATTGGTACCGCCGATGACTTGCCGGTGTTCCTCAGCACCCTGTACGAGGAGCTCAACCTCTCGCAATCGCTTCGCCACTCCATCTGCCCGGTGCTGGTGTCGGAGGGTGGCGGTCCGGCGGCACGTGGCACGTTTGCAGTCATCCTGACGCAGGAAATGGTGTCCTCGGACGTTACCGAGGAAATTCTGCGCCAACTGCGACTGCGATTCGATGCCGCGAGCCCCATGCTGTATGTGGCTGCCCCTCAGGTGATGGTGACGCTGTCGCGTGGCGGCGTCGATCCCCTCGGCTTGTCGGACGGCACTCCGGCGGCTGGACGACGCCCGGCGAGCGCCCTTTGGCACAACTTTGAGGCAATACTCCGGTTCGCAGTGCGGGAGACGGCTTCCGACATTCACTGGGAGGTTGCCGACCAGGGCACGCATTCGCAAATTCGCTTTGCCATCGATGGCTATCTCGTTGACCCGCCGGAATTCCGGATGGAGACCGGCGTGCTCCTCGATACCCTTTCGCACATTTACCAGAAGGGGAAGGGTGGGTCGCACAATGCCTTTTCGCGCGCGCTGCCGCAGCAGACCAGCATTCGTACCCGCGTCGACGGCCAGAGCGTGGTGTGTCGCTGGGCCTCGGCGCAGAGCGTCAATGGCCATTTGACGGTGATGCGGGTGCATCGGGAAGAAGCGCAAACCGACGTACTCGACTTTGTTGAGGACCTTGGCTATTTCCCGCAACAGGCTGCGCTGCTCGACCGATGCACACTGAATCTCGGTGGCGGCACAGTCTTCGTTGGTGTAGTCGGCTCCGGCAAGACCACTTCGGCGCACGCGGTGATGCAGCGGCTGCCCAGCTGGATGAACAAGATGACCGTGGAGGACCCGGTCGAACTGATCGCGCCAGGCGCCCATCACTTCTCAGTGTCTCGCACGCTGGATAGCGGCAACCGCGACGAGGACCCGTTCATCGGGATGAAGCGCCAGATCAAGCGGATGAACCCACATTTTGTGAGTGTGGGCGAGCTTCGAGACCACGAGTCCGCCGGGCTCTTCCGCGACGTCGCTGGCGCAGGCCTGCGCGCGCTCACCACGGTCCACGCGCCCAGCGCCTTGACGGCGCCGGATCGGCTATCGGATGGCGAGTTGCGCATCCCGCGCAGCGTTCTGGCCACACCTGGCTTCATCAACCTCTACGTCTACCAGGCGCTGCTGCCGAAGACCTGCGGTTGCGGGCTGCATGGCGCGAACATGAAGACCGTACTTGGCGCTGCAAAGCTGCAGCAGATCGAGCGCCTGTTCAAGTTTGACGTGGAGGGGATTCGCCTCCGCAACCCGACGGGCTGCGAACTGTGCGCACGCCCAAATCTGCCAGACCTCAACGGCGCCCGCGGTCGTACCGTCGTGGCTGAGATGTTCGAGCCAGACGAGCAGGATCTCATCTACATCCGAGACGCCAAGAACATCGAGCTGGCTGCCTACCAGCGCACAAAACGCACGAGCGGATTCGACGTGCCTGATAGCACGGGAAAGACAGTGTTCGAGGTAGCCATGTACAAGGTCTTCGCCGGGATCATCGATCCACGCGAAGCCGAGCGTATCACGTCGCTGGATGCCTACGAGGCCAGGCGTCAGCGCGAAATGCAACGGAGGAACTGACTGTGGTCGTAAAGTTTATGGAACGCGTCGGCGTCTTCGTGCAGAACAGGATTCTCGGGCCTGGCCTTCGGACGGGCGATCGCATGTTTGCCGATCGGCTCTTCTGGGCAAAGTTTCGATTTCGGGGCGAGCGGGGCGCCTACTACAGCGCGTTGGCCAAGCGGATCGCGGCCATGCCGGGCGAGCCGATTTCGAACTTCTTCGCGAAGGATGCTGCGCGCCGGGCGGGCGAGCCGCTGGGCAGGCTGTCGGCGCACTGGCTGGCGCGCTTTGAGGGCCTCGATGGCGAGAAGCAGCAATCGACCGTCACGGAGATCCTCCGCGGCACTGTACCGGATGAAGACATTCCCATCCTTGCCGTAGCGGAGCAGGGCGGCGACATCCGTGAAGGGCTGGAAACGCTTGGTGCCAACCTGCTTGCTCTAAAGGAAGCGCGGGCCGGCATCGTTGCAATCCTGACCGGTGTGCTATTCACCATCTTGATCCTGCACATCTACCTCGTCACGATGGCGTTCTTCATCGCGCCGAAGTTCGAGCAGTCGTTCCGTGCGCTATTGGACCCGAGCCAGTACGGGCCTTTGGGCACGGCGTTTCACGTGGGCACGTCGTTCCTGCGCAGCTGGGGTTGGCTAATCCTGGCTGGGGAGATCGGCATCGTCGTATGGGGATCGCGGGCACTGACCCGGTATGTCGGCAAGCACCGCGGCTGGATGGACCGCAACCTGCTGCCGTTCGACTTCTTCCGGCGCTTCCAAGGTGCGCAGTTCTTTGCCGGCCTGTCGGCTGTGACAAAGCGCGTCGGCGGCGATCGCAAAAGCCTGTCTGCCGGTCTATCGCTCATGCGGGCCAATGCCTACCCGTATCTGGCCTACCACATTGAACGCATTGAGCTGAACCTCGAGTACATCCCAAACGAGGGCGGCAAGGTGTTCGACACAGGCCTGTTCGACAAAGAGACCAGCTTCGTTATTCAGGACATCTCCGAGTATGAAGAAGACCTCTCGAAGATGCTTAGCACTGTCTCGGCAAGCATGCTGAAGGAGACGCCTGCTGAGATGATGCGGCGCGCGTCGTCGTTCAATCGCCGCATGTCGGTCTTTCTCGCGTTCCTGATCACGGGATTGTCGTTCACCCCGTTCTTCATCGCGATGGAGATGAAGAGCCGTTCCCAGATTGTCGGCATGTCCAAGCAGCACGGAATGCCGGCGCCAACCGTCACTACCCAACCCTGATTCGTTAAGGAGATCCGACCATGAGCCAACACATGAATGACCAGACCGCTTCCATCGAGAACGAGGAAGCTCGCAACCTGACGCCGATGGCGAAGCGGCCGATTCGCTCGAACAGCAAATACGGTCGCCAGCGCGGTGCCGGCATTATCGAAGAGTACGGTATCTACCTGCTCGTCGCGGGTATCGTGCTGATCGCGGTGCTGGTCGCCTTCGCCCGGACGCTGACCGACACCGAGGTGCAGCAGTTGACGTCGGAATTGAACTCGGTCGTTGGCAAGACCAAGGCGACCTATCGCGGCCAGTACAACAAGGTCTCGATGACCGGCCTGATTAATAACGGTATCTTCAAAGACTTGACCACAATGACGGTGGCGGGCAATAACGTCATCGTGCAGCCGGGCGGCGCACAACTCGCAGTTGCGCCGGCGCAGCTGCTGAGCGCCAACGACGCCATCCAGTGGACGCTGTCGCAGCAACCCGATGCGGCCTGCAGCTCGCTCGTCGCGGCGTATCAGGGCAGCGCCGGCAAGATCGTCGTGAACGGTACCGTAATCAAGGCGGTCGGCGGCACCGTCGATCCATCGCAGATCTCCTGCTCGGGCGGCAATAACACGATCAACATCGTGGTGGCCTGACGGCCGGTCCGCCGAAAGCAATACGAAATTGGTGAGCTTTCGGCCGGCATTTCTACCCGAATAGGGTTCACAGTATTGGAGTCTGACAACCCGGCCGCTTCTGGCCGGGTTTCGCTTATCCGGAGAGCCAAAGATGCTGATGACCGATGCGGCGTTCCAGCTGACAATCTCGGCCGTGGGCCTGGCCACAATGATTTCCACGTCCAACAGCGCCATCGATGACGCCTTGGCCATGGGGACAGGCCAGTACATGGCTAACGTGGCCCAGGCGGTGAACACCTACGTTTTTGACAACATGACTGTCCTGGCAGGCAGCCCAGCCGGTCCCACGAGCATTACGGCTGGCAGTGTCACGGCCACGGTGCCGAGTCCGCTGCATCCGACGATCCAGGACCTCGTCAACCTCAAGCTGCTGCCGATTGGCTTCAGCGACGCAAGTCCCTTGGGTCTCGCTTTCAAGGTCGACCTGATTCCGACCAACTGCTCGGCAGGCCTGACAAATTGCACGATCCCGGGTCAGATGTACTCGACCACCGCATATCGTGACGCCTCGGGAAGTATTCGCTCCGACCTGATGGCGGCGGCGGTGCAGGCCGCGGGCGTGGACGGTGGCGCCTCGTATGCCGAGACGCCAGGTGTCATCACTGGCATGGCGGCCAGCTGGGCGGCGACGAACCCTCTACCCGGTGGCGCAGCCGGTGTGCTGATGATGCGCGTCGGCAATACATCGCTGCTTGCGCAGTCGATGAATCAGTTCTACAAGCGCGATGGCTCTCTGAACCTCACCGGCCCGATGGACGCGAACAATCAGGCGATGAATCGCGTCGGAAACTTCCAGTCGAACGGATCCGTGTCAGCGGCGGGAAACGTTGCGGCTGCCGCGAATGTCTCTGGAAACGGTGTCTACGGCAACTATGTTCAGTCGAACGGGAACGTCGTAGCAGTAGGACAGGTCGTGGGTAGTCAGGTGGCTTCTAACGGTAGTGTCACAAGTGCCGGGAACATGGTTGCGAGCGGATACTTGTATGCTGCTGGGGCTCTTGTGCCGTCAATCGGCGGCGGGCAACAGGTGATGGAAGGATGGGGCTGCGGCGATCCACAGGGTGCAATTCGGAGCGATCCGAACGGGAAGACAATGTCTTGTCAGAATGGTGTCTGGCGGTCGGCCGGAGGCGTTTCCCAGGGGGTGGTGGTTGGAATGTGGAGCGCCAATTCGGCAAATGGCCAGTATCACGGCTGGGGGCTATGCATTACTTGGCCGGGCGGAACTGGCTACGAGGCGGACGGTGGCTTCTACGGGAAGACATGTCCTGACGGGACGGTCCAATGGAAAGGCGGAGCGGACTACCAAGGTGGAGGCGGAGGCGGTTGACAAGGAACCGTACATGGCGCATTTCCTTGCACAAGCTGAAGGAAATGCAACCTAAGAAAAAGGGCCGGCAAATGCCGGCCCTTGCCCTTGGTAACTTCAAATCGTTACTGGCACTTCAGCACGACGACACCCGTAACATCGCCGCTGCTCGGTGTTGGCATCGCGTAGCCGAACGCAAGGTACGGCTGGGTCTGCGAAGTACCGAAAGTCTGTACGTGGTGGAGCACGCCATTGCTCTGAAACACGCCATTCAGGATCGTTCCAGTAACAGTCGCGGTGGCATGAGCGTCGGACCCGATTGTCACGTCGAGACTGATCGACTGCAAGGTTGGGCCGTTCAGGTCAATCACGGCGGTCGCTGAGTTCACTTTGCCGGGAGCGAAGTTGCCAGAGATCGCCGTTGGGTTGGTGGACGCCAGCAACGTGCAATTCAGCGTCTTGCCAATGCCAAGCACTTGCAGGAGCTTAAGCGGCTTGCCAACGGCATAGTGCTCGCCCTGATTTACGCTTGCGTTGCCGATGCTCGATGAGCCGTCGGTCCAGCGTCCGATTGCGTAATCGCCATTCCCTGCAACCTCCACAACCTTGCCAGCCGTCAGGGAGATGAGGCTATTGGCATCAATGCCCACCTGCGTATATGCGCCCTCGGAAGTTGCCTTCTGGAACTGTGCGGGGAAGGAGTTGTTTGCGATCGCCTGCGGCGCGGGCTTCGTCGACGTCTCAGTATGCGGCACGAACACCACTGCCAGCGGATCGCCGCTAACGGCGGTTGCCGTACCCTGGACCGTGATGGTCGGCGCAGGGGGCTTCGGTGCAGACGGTTGCTGAGTTGTCGGCGCACCGTCGCCACCGCCACCGCAGGCGGCGAGTGCGAGCAGGGCAGCAGCAGAAATCGTGGAGAGTGCGAGTTTGGTTTTTTGCATTTTTCTTCCTCTGATTGGAGTCTAGCGTCCGAGTGGATCGCTTACCTTTAGATTACCGAGTTTGATGCGATGTCAAGTCTCGGGAGAGTAGTAAAGGTTCGTACCGCAAGTCCGGCAGAAGTGCGCGCGCGTATAGGTGTGCTGACGCAGCGTTTGTGTGCCGATCTGATCGGAGTCGCACTTGCAGCAGCGTACTTTTCCTCGTTGCACACGATCCGGATTGCTTGCTTGGTACCAATCAAAGGTCTCGCGGTTGTACTTCACGAGCCTGCGCCAGCGCGGCCAAAAGGCCGCAAGTATGGCGCCCAGAACAAGCATCGGGAGCGCACTCATAAAAGCCCCGGCCCCCTGTAGAAGGGTCAGGACCACGCATACCAGAAGAAAGGCCCCGGTGCATGCGCAAGCGCCAGCGAACCAGCGTCGTAGTGCTCGGCGCATCGAATCATTTACCTCGCGAGTTCAAGGCGGCCTGGATCTTCCGGTCCGTCTTGTACTGACTGAGTGCGTAGGTGGACCAGATTGCGGCGGGAATCCAACCGATAATCGTGACCTGGAGAATCAGGCAGATGATGCCCGCGAAGGGGCGACCAATCGTGAAGAACTGGAACCAGGGCAGCAGGATGGCGAGGAGCAGGCGCATCGTCGTAATCGTCAAATGTGATAAGTCCGGGAGAATACAACACGGACCAAACTTGGATCGGCAGCGAGTCCTGATCCTTAACCCTTCTTACGAGGGGATCGCCGTGGGCGCAAATGCAACGACATTGCGCTTCTCACTTTTGCCATGCTGCGCCCACGGCCGAAGACCGGAAGTACACGCATCGTTGCAAATAGTGAACGACAAAGTCCGAAAGGTTGGCATCCCTCCTCTCCCATGCGAGAGAGAAGTCCTACGGGGATCCTAGCCAATGGAATCGGCCTGGATCGCTTCGGTGGGTTCCTGCTTCGTTGAGTGGCCTGACTGCACCGGCTCTCCACAGGCTGCGACGCGGTGCCCCCGCGCCAGAACGTTGAGCGCGCCAACGATGTCGGCGTGATCTTGATGTCCACAGGAGACGCAGGAGAATTCCGCCTGCGTTTTCCGATTATCCGTGCTCACATGGCTGCATGCCGGACACGTCGAACTGGTATTGGCGGGAGATACGGCAACTAGTAACCCTCCATTCCATGCCAACTTGTATTCCAGTTGCCGACGGAATTCGAACCACCCCTGGTCAAGGATAGCCTTGTTGAGTCCGGACTTTGCGCGAACACACCTCCCTGGCCTTGTCGCATTGCCGGACGATGATCGAGACATGTTCCCAACCTTTAGGTCCTCGATACACACCATCGCGTGGTTTTTGCTGATCGTGGTCGTGGCCTTGTGCAGGAAATCTCTGCGGGCATTCGCGATGTGAACGTGAATGCGTTGAACCCGTGTCTTCGCCTTCCTCCAGTTTCTGCTGAACTTCGTCTTGCGACTGAGTTGGTGTTGCGCACGGCGCAGCTTGGCTTGATGACGCTTGAGGCTATGTAGTGGTGCCAAGAACGTTCCGTCGCTCATAGTGGCAAACCGGGCGATGCCGACATCGATGCCAACTGCACTTGTCGACTGTGGCGTTGGCCTTTCAACATCACGTGCAGTTTGGATCGATACAAACCATTTGTCAGCTGTCAGAGATACAGTGGCATTGCGTAGTTCCCCAATCACAGCTCGGCTGTTTCGGTATCGCACCCAGCCGAGCTTTGGCAAAAGGATGCGACTATGTTCCTGGTCCAAGCGAATTGCCGCTTTGTTCGGATAGTGGAAGCTCTCACGAGCACCCTTCTTCTTGAACTTGGGATATGCAGCCTGTTTTGCAAAGAATCTTCTATATGCTTGATCCAGGTACTTCAAAGCATGCTGTTGGGAGCTGCAGGGGGCATCCTTGATCCAAGGATCTTCAGTGCTATGGCGCCACGCTGTGAGCTCCCTAGCAAGCTCGACGTAGCTGAGATGCTTCAGACCGCGCCCGTAGTTTTCCTTCTGCAACGCTAGCGCCTTGTTAAATACGAATCGACACGACCCTGCGAAGCGGCGCATGTTGCGCAGCTGTTCGCCAGTCGGTATCAGTTCGTATTTGAAGGCTTGAAGTCGTTGCATGGTTCGATCGTATCAGGAGTCAGGCATTGTCAAGAGCACTCGGCGTCCACGCTATCCTTCCCCGCCCTGAAGGACCCTGAAGGACGGGGTAGGTCGCGCACTGGGTCAAGTTTTCCGGCGTCGGCCGAGCTGATGATTGCCGAGCGAACCAGTGCAGCCGGGGCAGGAGAAGCTATGGCTCAGCTCGATCTTTGGCGCGGTGTTGGCAATGAGATAGGGCGTCCGGCAGCTCCGGCATGGGGCCAGGTCAAGGTCAGCGTCCGTGGACATCGTCCGGCAGATATGGCAGGCGCGATCAGACGAAATGCGAGAAGAGGGGCCGAAGAATTTGTCAAACAGATCGTAGGCTGCTACAAACGCTTCCGGCACATTCGCACCAAACGTCAACGCCATGCGGTAGAGCGTCACCATCATCGTTGCTTGCATGCGGTGAAGTGGTTGATCGAAGTACCACATCGTTGAGGTCGGCAGTTGTCCGGTCGGGGACGATTCGCCGTGGATTTCCTGAAAGAGCTGACGAGTCTTTGTGGAGTTAATGCCAAGAAGAGAGGTGACGGTCGACGCCCTGCAGTACTGACGGATCATCAGTTCGCTGTAGACCTTCTTCCGAAGCGGCTCCAGACGCAAGTTCGACCAGCTTTGCTTTGCCTCGATGCGATCTGCCCGGATGAGATTGGTTGCCAGGAAATGGTGGCCGATCACATCGGGCGTCACCCGTCGGGTTTCAAAGTCGAGCCAGAACCGTTTGCTGTCAAGGCGCCAGCGGAACATGGGGAAATCGACCTTCGAGATGGCCAAATCGAGTACGTGCTGCGGCAGCGACCGAAGATAGACGGCCAGTTCCTTGCTGATCCCGAGCAACGGCGCGGCAAGAATGCTGACATGCAGCAACTCCACGATCAGCCAAATGTAGTGGCGATTGTTGTAGAACATCCGAAGTTTGTCGTCGTTGTTCCATGCCGGAAGCTGGGCACGAAGGGCATCCACGGCGAGCGTAGTAGTGGTGCCTTCGGTCAGGCATTTCCAATCCTGCACATCCTGCAAGGTGGGCACGACGACAAGGAAGGGCGTTCCCTTTAGGTCGCGCTGTGTGGCTTCCGCCTTGCGCACCATTTCTACCTTTTCGCGATCGATGTGCAGGATGGCTTCGAGCTGCGGATGTGCACCAAGCGACTCGGCCAGGTGGTCGGTCAGGTGATAGTTGGCAGACCTGATGCGATCACAGGTCATACGCGTCAGTTGTAGACGCTCGAATTCCGCTGTTAGAGATTGCTGTTGCATGGACGTGGCTTCAGATGGGGTGCAGGGCGGAGCGAATGTCGGCATGCAAACGTGCGACGACGCTGTCGAGAACGGTGAGAGTGGGGCGGAACTCGGCGATGTTTCCGTCCATTTGCACTGCCAGCTGGGCCGTGGCGAAGGTGGACACAATCTGCTCAAACTGACTGACTAGGCTCGAAAGCTCATCGCTGGCGCGAGTGCGGCGCTCCAACACCGTTGAGCGCTCATTGATTTCGCTTTCGATGGCGTTGCGTCGGGACTGGATATCGGCAAGCTCCGTATGGGCTGCGCTGATCTGCTCGTTCTTTGCGGCAAGCGCGTCTTCGAGCGTTGCATAGCCTACGGGCACAACCGGAACTTCGACCGTTTCGGTGCGGGCGTTCGCTCTGGCGAACGCAATTCGCTCCTGCAATTCGCGCTTCTCGCGTTCAAGATCATCGATCTGCATCTGCAGCAAGCTGGAACTCGCATTGTGGCGCGTCATTTCCTCCCGAATGTGGCCGAGGGCGACACGATCGGCGTCTCGTTCGGTAGTGAGTTTCGCGATCTCACTCGTCAGCCGGCGGATTTCGAACTCCTTGTCGGCGTTGTCGGAGACAGTGTTCGCAAGCTCCGACGTCGCCATTTCTAGCTGGGCCGTAACGTCGATCACTTCCTCCTGCTTCTTGCGCAAGCGCTCGACGAACTCTCGAATGTTCTTGCGCTTGTAGCTCGGATCGTTTTCCTTGAACTCGATGACAGCGTCGATCTCTTCCGCGGTGTAGTCATTGCTGCGCAGGACCATTAGTTCGCCGATGTTCAGCTTTTCAAGCGCGCCGTTGTGGCTCAGAAAGCGGCGGTAAAGGTTAAGGTGTAGCTTCGCTTGGTTCGGGCGAATGTCGAGCAGTTCGTCGGCCATCTTGTTGAACTTGTCCCACCCACGCATACGCGCGCCCCGCGTGTTGCCGAACTCGTGAAGGGCAGACTGCATCGCGACATCGTGCACCAGCTGAAGGTCCGCGCCCATATCGAGCAGCATGCGTTCGATCTTCTCGCGCGTGCGCTGAATGTTGCGGATCGTTTCACACAGGCGGCTCACAAGGTCGTCGCTAATCGAAGGTCCCAGGACATCGCGCAGGATTCCTTCCATCCGCGCGACTTCTGGTGCAACGGGAAACTCGAGAACGTCGGCGTGTGGCAGCGCCAACTCTGTTGATATCTTTTTGTTGTTTTCAGGCATGTTTCGCTCACTCATAAAGAACACAACAACCAGCGTATCGACGGATGCGCGTTGTCAAGTCCACGGGGAGATTACGAAACGCTGGGCACCTGCGGCCGGCAGAAAGCTACGCTTTTTGGGGTAGCTTTTACCGGAAAGCTCGAAAAGCTGACTGTTTGTACTCGTCTTATCGGGGCGAAGTGGGGGGGCTGTAGGTATTTACCCCTACGTTACGGGGTCGATTTAAGCAACGGTAAGAGCAGACGTAAAATATATTAAATTCGCGCAGCATGATTGGTAGTCGGCGCGGCGGGTCAAAAGTGTGAGCATGCTCATGCTATTTACCCAGAAAGACGTATTGTTTTGGCGAGCTTTCTGCGGTCAGCGACGCCAAATGATGCAGTAGGATCATTGCAATTCCGCGTAATCGAACGCATCGACCTGCACAGATCTTGACCAGGCCATCTGGTTGAACCTGTCGCCCATCTCTCTTTCCCATTTCCCTTTCCCGGCTAGCGTGTTTGCGCCATGCACCAGGCATGCCGCAAGCGCGTTCGCGCGCCCGCAAAGGATTCCTTGCTCCCTGAGCATCGAATAATCGCCTGGCATCTGCCAGGAAATCCCTGCAACGTTTCTGGAGAGAAACCGTGGAATCCTTTGCCAACAACCTCATCAAGCGTCCTCTCAAGCTGTTCATGCTTTGCATGGTGCTTTACCTGGCAACGCAGTCGTTCGTGGTCGGTCTGTTCGTGGCCGTAGTCGGGCTGTCGTTCCTGTATCAAAAGGCGGTCGCTTGGAGTCAAGTCGTACCAGCTGCGCCGAAGGTGTCGACGCCGGACTACCAGTCCAGCTCGAAGCCCGAAGTGCAACAGATGTTCGTCCAACCTGAGCTGCAGTACGAACGCTCGGCTGTTGTGACGCCAATTCGTCGAACAGGAACCCACAATCGTTCCTGATCCAGCGCCGCCCACTTTCGGGCGGCTCTTCCACCTGTCGCGGGTATCCGATACCCGCCGACAGGTGGGTTCCGGGTATCCGTTCTGGAGACCCTATGGATACCTCCCAACCATCAGGATGGCAGTTGGACTTCTTTAGTGAAGCTGCTGCTATTGTTGTGGTCCCTCCTAAGGCAGAGCCGTTGCCAAATCCGTCGCTTTGGAGTGAGACGGTGCGGGACAAAATGGTTGATGCCTTGATCAGCCTGGCATGTGATAGCCGCCGAGGCGACAACATGCCTGAGTCGCTCATTGACTGCGCGGACCTGCTACGGGGACGGCTTCGAAACCAGCGCGGCCTCGATCTAGAGGAATACACGATGACGCTCGGCTGGATCTTCGGATACTGGCAGGGCGCGTTGCCATACACCTACGTCTGCGCAGTCAGCGGGGTAGATCCCGAGACCCTTCAAGACGTCATCCTCAATAATGCCCGCCTGAAGGCCGACCTCAATGAGGTGCGCCGGATGTGCTGCGGCTCACTCCTTTAAATCATGGACTGGATACAGATCCTGAAGCGTGTCGCGCACACGCTGAGCAGGCCAGCGCCTACCGATCCGGCGGGAACGATCAAAGTCGGGCAGGGTGGAGAGAACGAACGTCGGTTTAGCATCGGCGGCATCCCGCATCTTCTTCATCAAGCTGGCAACGAGGTTGCTCACTTCGTAGCGGTATTCGACCGTCGTATCGAGCGCTGTGCCCACGGCGACAAGCTCCTGCCAGAAGTTGTGCCGCGGTGGCACCTGGTAGAGAGGCACGAAGGCGCTTCGCTAGAGGACGTGGCCGAAGAGGTAATAAGGGCGCTACGCACTGCATCGGAAGGTGCGGGACGCGACCCTTCTCCCATTGCCGCTCAAAGATCGCACGCCGCCCCGTCACCACGTGGCCGAGAACGCGAAGTTGACGCTGACGCGGAAGGCCGTCCGGCTCACGGAAAGGCCACCCACTCCTCTTACGAGGTAGGGACGTTGCTGGCCTGGGGAGAAATGGAATTTCCCAATCGCAAGGCCGGCGGCAAGCCCACCTACACGTCATTCGCCGTCAAGCTTGAAACGAGCACAGGCGAGAGGACGTTGCAAGGCGAAGGACTGAAAGACGTCCTGGCCAGCACAGGGTGCAAGATCGGTGACCGCGTTGCCGTCAAGCGACTGCACAAGGAAAAGGTGCCCGCCTTCGACAAGAAGACTGGCCGCCCGCTTATGGACCGCGATACCGGACTGCAGAAGCTCTGGGATCGGTGGGTCTGGCAAATCAACCTCGTTCATTGAAAAGGAATCACCATGGCATCTGTCAACAAGGTCATTCTCGTGGGCAACCTCGGAGCAGACCCGGAAACGCGTTACCTCCCGAGCGGTGACGCCGTCACCAACATCCGCCTCGCAACCACCGATCGCTATAAGGACAAGCAGTCCGGCGAATTCAAGGAAGCGACCGAATGGCACCGCATCGCCTTCTTCGGCAAGCTTGCCGAGATCGCAGGTCAGTACCTGAAGAAGGGATCGTCCGTCTACATCGAGGGCCGCATCCGTACGCGCAAATGGCAGGATCAGTCCGGCCAAGAGAAGTACAGCACTGAGATCGTTGCCGATCAGATGCAGATGCTGGGCGGCGGACGCGGTGGCGCGTCGGGCGAGAGCGATGGCGGTGGCTACAGTCGACAGTCGCAAGACACCGGCGAGGAAGGTGGGTACGGTGCAGGAAACGGTGGTGGCGCCCAGCGCGGCCAGAGCCGTCGTCAGCAGCAGCCAGGCCCTTCGAATGGTTTCGAGGACATGGACGACGATCCAGACCGCATTCCGTTCTGAAAACACCTGCAGCGCTTGGAATTCTGCTCCACGGATGATGGAGCCCTGAACTAAGCGCGCGGTGTACCAATTCTTCATTTTTCAAAGCAACTGCGATCGGTCCATCCGATCGCAGTCGTCCTTCCTCTCTACCGTCCAACGGTACCTGCAGTAGCCCTCTTCCGAATATAGCCGCCATGCTGAAAAGACCTTCTGGCAACAGCCGGGATGTCTTTTGAGCAAACGTTCCTTCGCCTGTCTCAGGCATCGACCAACCTCTCCTAACCGGAGTCATCCCATGAAGAAACTGAGTGATATTGTTAAAAGCTGGACGTCCGCTCAATGGGACGCTCTGGTGCGCCAATACCTTCCAGCAGACGTCCTCACGGACAGATTCTGGCAAGGCAAGCCTGGTCCTTGCCCCATCTGCGCCGATGGCGACGACCGATTTACGTATGACAACAAGAACGGCCGCGGTGACTGGGTATGCCGAAAGTGCAATGCCGGCAGTCCCAAGGCTGGTGATGGCATCGAGCTGGTGTGCCGCTACACAGGCATGTCGTACCTTGAGCTGCAATGCAGGCTAAATGGTGAGCCATTGGAGCCCTTGACGTTGCCAGCGGCGCGCTCTGCGTCTGTCAAGGCGCGGAAGTCGTCGGATCCCGAGTGGAAGCGGCGACGTATCGCAAAGCAATGGACCGACGCTAAGCCTTTGGTCCCGGGAGATCGGGCACTACGCTACCTCGCGGCGCGTGTTCCCGGATTGTGTGCCCCTTTGCCTAAGGCATTGCGTCTTGGGCTGCAGGACTACCGTCACGACGACGTCGTGGTGGGTCGCTACTGGACCATCGTTGCACAGTTCACGCTGCCGGATGGCCGCATGGCCACTGTGCATCGGACCTCGTTGGACACGTCCAGACCTGAAAAGGCCACGGTGATTTCCGCCGACGGGGAGATTCTCCCGGCCAAGCGCAATGACGTTTCTGCCTTACCGCCTGCCGGCGGCGCGGTTCGCTTGATGGCACCACGCAACGGCGAACTCGGTATCGCGGAAGGGCTTGAGACGGCCTATGCCGCTTACATGCTGTTCGGCGTTCCGACGTGGTACTGCCTGAATCGTGTCCTGCTGAGTCAGTTCGTCGTCCCGGAAGGATTGGGGATTCACACGATCCACATCTTTGCCGACTTCGACCAGGTGGATCCGAAGACAGGAAAGTCGCCGGGCATGGCCGATGCGCTAACGCTGGCCAAGCGCTTGCGGGCGGCGGGACTCAACGTCGTAATCCACCGTCCGTTGGTGCGGGGCACGGACTTTTGCGATCAGTGGCGCACGGGCTACCAGCTGCGCGCCATGTCTGAAGCTGGCGTAACGGCCTGAACGATACACCGCCTCCGGGCGGTGCCATTTTTACTATCTGCCCTGTGGGTTCCTACCCACAGGGGCGGAATTCCGTATGGCAGGCACTCTAAGGAGTACTGCAATGCTGCAAAAGGGATTTACCGCAATCGTGAACAAGATGCACATCCAGGCCATGCGAAGCACATCGTCGTACGACGTGATGGCGGGCCAATCTGACGCGCAGTTCTTCGACGTGTTCCGTCGCGGGACTTCTGGTCAGCTGGTCCTGGTCAAGCGGGAGCGTTCGTTCGACTCCGCCTTCGAGTATTGCGTCAACCTGAATTCGGTTCTTCACTGAACCCACCCCATTAACCAAAAGGCCCAGCATTCGCTGGGCCTTTTTGTTTTGTGTCGGGCAAGAATCAACCGCGCTTGCGCACCCCCTTATAGACCTCCAGGGCTGATTGCAGAACGCAAAAACCAATCAATGCATAGAACACAAAGCGCTTTACATCTTCAGGGGTAGAGAGGTAATCCAACATTTAGGTCTCCTTCGGCTTGATGCATCCAGTTTGCCATATACGAAATGGAATCAAGTAGCTCGGACTGGCTCAAGCAAACTGGTCGGTGGCTGCGTTCAATGCTCCAAGGTCAAGATGCTCAAAATTCGATGGCGGTGATCCGGTCGAAGCCGGCACCGGGTCCACGACTATGCGCACAGCTGCCGGCGACGGCGCCATCGCCTCAGTAGAGGGAGGAGTAAGCTCCGGCCTGAATGGTGTCGCACCGGCGGGAACAGTTGCGTTAGCGGCAAGCACCGCTGCGGTCACCGTCGGCGGAGCCGGCAGGAGGGCCGCTTCAGCTCCTCCGTTGCCAAGTGCGTTAAGGCCGCAGGTTGCAAGTCGCTTCAAGATGAAGGCGCGATCGCGAGCGCTGGAGATACCGCGCAAGTAACGCAGCAATTCCGGCGTGGAATCCTCTGTCAACGTGAGCTTGATCTCCAGTTTGCTCATGCAGTGTCCCCTTATGCTGCTGCCTTCACGGCCTGGCGCGCAGAGCCGATCGTGTAGAACCCGCGGACATTGGCAAAGCACGGGGCTTCCATCATGTGGATCGTATTCCGCGGGAATGCGGCACGAATCGTTGGCGCGTAGAGGTTGGCGCCTCCGCCGGTGAGGATAATGGCGCGAATGTCGTCTGTGCGCCCGACCTTTGACTGGATCTCCTTGATGGATTGATTGGTCACAGCCATGGCTTCGGTGAGGTACGGACTTAGGTCCAGGTCCTCTTGGAAGTAGAGCATGGGCTTTCCCTCGCGCACGGATTTGTCGATGCGCTCGATGGCATCGAAGGGCTCGCCACCCTTAGATGAGGAGATGAGACTGGCAATCTGCTGGTGGACGCGAGCAGCGCCACCAGGCACACCGCCGCTTCGGGTGTCGTCCACCGTGTAGCCGCGCGCGATGATCCAGTCCATCGTGAAGTAGCCCACGTCGATTACAAGGTACGCGTTATCCGGGTCGTACCGCTTTCCACTCTGTTGCATGAACGTGAGCAGCGTTCCGAACGGTTGGGGAAGGGGCATCACCGACTTGATATCGACCTTTCCCCACCCGAAATCATGCTCGCCTACGAAGCGCTCTCGGAGATAGCCCGCGTACTTCTGCATGTTGTGCACCGGAAGGCCCAGGACCAGCCGTTCGATCTCGGCTGCCCTGGAGTAGTAAAGAGCGCCCGCGAGCAACGCGGCATAGTTCGGCGTGGTCACAAAGTCCTCAGAGAGCGTGCGTCCGGTGTTGTATGCACCGCTGATCGAAACCTCAGGGCCGACTTCATACCGCGCGCCGTCGATAACCACGTTGACGACGTTGCGCGAACGGAAGGGCGTGCCACTCGTAGGTGTCAAGCTCGTTGTGGCGGCTTGAGGCGCGAGAGACGGAAACATGGCGGTCGCGATTTCCGCTCCCACTGCGAATGCTGACTTTGTGTTGCCATAGCCGACATCGACTGCAAGGGTTGCGGCCTTCACCAGCTTCGATCCGTTCAATTCGTGTTGCACAGCTTGACTCCCAAAGAGGATGGATGTTGCCTAATTGCCAAACAACAGCGACCGGCATTGGTGGTGGTCGCCAGAGATGGCAAGTAGAGTTGGGACGCACATTTCGCTTGCTTGGTCGCTGAATCTGCCACGAAGTGGGACATTGGTCCTGTACCTGGCAGAACGTGACAGCAGCAAAGGCGTGATGCGGTGACTAACTGACAGCATGTCCACTGCAGTGACTCAATGTGTCGCCCCATGCCTCTAACTCTACTGGCGTAATGGTGAAGTCAAGTCGGCAAAAGCTCAGCGTTTATCGCGTCTTTCCGTTGTCACTCAGAATGATCGTGGTTTATTCTGTGGGCTCTTACCGCGTCCCCGACGCATCGACCTTGCCGCCATTGACGCGGCGCACCTTAGTACCCAGCCTTCAGTATTTTGGCTTTGCGGTACCAACTGTTCATGCCGGAAATTGAACCGGCTTTTTTTTCAATCAAATCAAGTGGACCGTGTCGGATAGTGAGGACACCGGACACCGCGATACCAAGCCGATTGGCGGTCTGTTTGTGAAAATAGACCGTAGTGCGGACGATTCCGAAGCCGGACACTGAACAGTGTCACGGGAATCTCCGCCGTAGCCTTACGCCCTTACAGCCACCTGGCTGGGTGCGGATCACGAAGCCCGACACACTGCGGCAGGGATGATCTGACTTTGGGGCGGGAAGCTGCTTTGCGTGCCGAGATACGGCGAACGCAGGCTTCTGAGCAACTATCGATCCGGGGGGCGCCACCGGTACCAGAACGGCGCAACAGGAAATCACCCATCACGGCATTAACCGCGGGCGTAAGGACGAAATCCTTGCGCGAGTGGATCGGCATCGCGAGATGCACCGGATAGGGTGGCCGCGCAGGCGGCACGCACGGCGAGAGCCTGTGTGTTCGCGTAAGCGGACGGTCACGACGCATTGCTTCCATGCTCAGGGCCGATCGGTTTGGCATCGCTAAAGGACCGGAAGAGTCGTAGTGGGACCGGCAGGGTGGGCCGGCAAAGCTGGGGTTGGTATCCCGGTACATCGAATGGGGCAGATCCGAATCGGGGTCGGCGCTGTCCTGTGAGCGGCTGTCTGTGCGACGGCCTTGCTGCGTGCGCGCGGCGAAACGGAAATGCATCATGATCAAGACCATCAACCTGCGTCCGATCCTCGACCAGTACAACCTTCCCGAAAGATTCAAAACGGAGTTCGCCATCCTGGCGACGCAAAATCTCCACCTACCCCATAGCGGCACGCGCGTTAGCGGCCGATCGCTGTCGCAGATGTCGCAGCGCCAAAGAATTCAGGCACTCCTAGCCATGTTCGTGGAGCTTCGCCGCGTCGGGGGAATGGCTGTGACGTCCCCTTATGCCGTTCGGCAAAAGCACGTTCGCTGGCTTGTTCGTCACTGGGTGGAAGAGCGCAAGCTGAACGTAGGAACGGTTGAGCTGCGCTTGACGCACTTACGAGCTTTTTTTGCGTGGATGGGGAAGACCAATGTTGTAGGCCGCATCGAAAACTACATGGAGCGCCCGGCGGACTATTTGCGCAGCTACGTTGCGAAGGAGGACCGATCGTGGGAGGGCAAGGGGATTGATGCCGCTGCAAAGATTGCGCAAATCGAAGTTACGGATGCGCATGTCGCGCTGCAGCTCAAGCTGGAGGCAGCATTTGGGCTTCGTGCAAAGGAAAGTTGGCGGCTGCGTCCCGCACTGGATGTCTTACCGTCCGGCATGTTGCACGTACACGATGGCACAAAGGGCGGCCGCCCGCGTCGGGTCCAGATCGAGTTCAGTTGGCAATACGAGCTGCTTGGTCAGGCAGCGCGGCTGGCCGAGTCCACCAATCCCGGTCGCGGCACGTTGATACCGGCGACCTATACGCAGAACCGGTGGAGACGGAGGTTCTACACAGTGCTCGAGAAGCATGGCATCACCAAGAATGGCGCAGGAGTCACGGCACACGGCTTGCGGCATCAGTTCCTGCAGGAGATGTATCAGCGCACGTCTGGCCAGGTTGCGCCGGTGAAGGGCGGCGGCAAGGTCATGGACCCGGACGCCCATCGCGCGGCGATGCAGAAGGTCGTGGAAGCAGCTGGCCACAGCCGTGCGACAAAGGCAAACGCCTACCTCTCCACGTACTCCACGCAACTATCGATCGGTCGTCCGGAGCCCACGCTGGATGATGTCAAGACCGCAATCGCCGCGGCTGGAGGCAATAAGGCGATTGCTGCACGAGAGTTGGGGATTTCGCGTACGAAGCTTTACCGGATTCTCGCTCGGGATAAAGGCTGAGAGAAGCTGAAGGGTACCGCGTAGTGCGAACGCGGTGATTGAATGGGCTGGAATAGGGTGAGCATGCTCACCCTATTTACTCGGTAAGGCGCATGTTTTATAGCGCATTTTCGGCTTTGGTTCGGTAGTAAAGGCTCTTTAAATGTATCTAGACAGGGCGTATTCGGACGATGACGTCCGTAAAATCCTGGCAACCGGCATTGCGCCGAATGCCACTTCGGAGTGGCCGTGGCTCACGACGCCCGCTGCTGGCGCCGATGCCTTGTCGCCACGGCGCCGTGGCTTCCGGACGGTGTGGGGCAGGATCACGCTTGAGACGTTCGAGAGTGATATCTCGCTTGCCGGCTACCTGGCGGAGGATCCGTTTTTCGACCTGGGGTTGCTCTGGGGCAATGGCGCCGCCGTGGGCACCAACTTAAGCGATCTGGTTTGCATGCACTTCGTGCGGATCGCCGATCTTACGATCAGCGCCGCGGGCTGGCACTGGGAGGAGGGTGACGAGGCCGGTCGGATTTTCCGGGTCTATGCGACTCTCCGAAAGTCCGACGATGGGCAAAGTCGTCGCCTTGGCCGGGCCATCGGCAGCGCCCTGCTGAGGGCAGGCATTCCGGAGCTGGCCGAAGCCTGTAGCCACACTGACTATCTTGCCGCGCTAAGAGATTTCGCGGAACTTCCAACGCGGCCTTGTCCGAATCAAGCGGGCTAAGCAATCGGTGCTGGGCGCTCGTCAAGCAAATGATATAAATGCCGCCGCACTTGGCACCTTCACAATCCCGAAAAGGTCGTGCTTTCGTGCCATCTTTCGAAGCCCAATTTGTACCGCAGCGTGGTTGAATCTACGGGCACAACCATTTATGGAGAATGACGCATGACGAAAGCTGAACTGATCGACGCGATTGCCGCAGGTGTGGACGGTCTGACAAAGAACAAGGCCGAGCAAGCCTTGAACGTAACTCTGGTCGCCATCATGGATGCCGTCGCCAAGGGTGAAACGCTGACCTTGGTCGGTTTCGGTGCTTTCAGCAAGGGACAGCGCGGCGAACGTACAGCCCGCAACCCGCGAACCGGGGAGGAGATTAAGGTCGAAGCTGCGAATACGGTGAAGTTCAAGGCCGGCCAAAAGTTCAAGGAGGCGGTGAACAAATAGGCGGCGCGGAGCTCGCTGCGATACACCATGACAGTGGCGCTAGCCGGTCGAGCGGTCGAGGCCGATACGCCAGGTTGGAGAAGGAGAAAGGCGCGCCCAGTGACGCGCCTTTCGTGTTCTTGGAAGGTACGTGCGCCTCGCCGTCTGTACCTCCCTACCTGGAGTAGGCAAGGAGTAGCGACGCCAGCGTTCCAGCATCGCGGACGAGATGTGTGATCTGGCCCGTGATGGCTTCCTTCTCAACGCGGTCACCAGAGACCAACCAGGCGAACGCAACCCGGCGAGCCGCTTTCTCGCCCGGGTGCGGCGTTGGTGGGGGGAGATCAATGGCCGTGGAGCGCATCGTCACGGACAGTGTTGGGAACGGATCGATCCCGGTGAAGTGGCGGAGTTCGTCGACCGTGATGACGCTGTACGCTGGCGTCGCATCATTGCGAGCGATGTAGGCCGCGGCGCCGGTGCCCGGGACATAGATTGCCTTCCAGATGAAATCAGGAATCCGAACGCGTCCGCCGAGCATCCTTGCATTGCCGACAAACGCGGGGCCAGTCACTACCTGGATTGAGCCGTACTGCCGCGCAAGCTTGCGGGTGGAGGTCTCTATGTGGCTCCAGGTGCGGCGATTCGAGACGCTATCCTGTGGCACTACGTTTGCGAGGCTGAAGCTCTCGGCTTGCGATGCCATATCCGGAAAGTCCCCGCTCGGAGCTAGGTGCCCGCGGTCGAAGCCAGACCGACGACCATAATCGGTCAACTTGGCCCGGTCCGCCTCGGGCAATCGGCCTTCTTCGTAGAAGTCGCTATCGCGTGGCAGCTTACGCGCCGCGTCCACTCCCTCGCGCGTAAGGCGTTCGGCTGACCACAGTGCTGTGCGTGTCTGACTCGAATACAGGACGGCGTAGCCCCGATAGCACAGTAGCTGCGTGCCACCGGTAATCTTGCCAACCGATGGTTGGCCGGTCCCGAGAACGTGGGCACATTGGGGCGACTGGGAATCCCTCGCTCCCGCGTAGAGCGAGGCAAGGGCCAGAATGGCGGCGACGGCGAGCTGGCGAATCATCGGGACTCCTAATAATGGAAGACCCTTCCAGCTTGACATGTGCTACGCGATGTCAAGGCTGCCAGCCGTCTGGCAGGCTGTCGATCGCGTTGCCGACGAACTCCTCCACGTCGGAGAATGGCCAAGCCTTGTCCGCCAGGGCTTCCTCGGCGATCTCAGCGGCCAATGCCGGAACAGGCTCGAAGCGAATCATGGGTGCGCCGTCGATATAGATGATCTTGGCGCGTCGCAGCAGTTTCCGATAGCGCGCGGCGTCGATAAGCACGGTCGCTGGTGGAGCGACGTGCGGGAGTCCATGGCCGGGCTGGGCCAGCGCAGAAGCCATGGCGGCAAACTTTGGGCCGTTGATTTCCCAATCCGTGGAGGTCTCTGCCAGCAAGCCGAGGAAGAACGGGATATCGGAGGGGGTGAGCGTCCGCCTGGCCAGCATCGAAATTGCTTGCCGATCGGCGGGCCTATATTCCACGCGGTGGTTCCAGATAGCGCGAAGCTGCTCGAATACAGTGTCGGGATCCGCCGCTTCAATCTCTATAGGCGGTGTGGACATGCCACATTCCTCGCAGGCAATCAGGGCCTGAAGGCGGCCGGCAATGTACATGGCAATGCCGTCGCAGTGGGCGCAATTGAGCAAGCCGCTGGGCATGGGGATATCCGAGTGAAAAGCCGGAATTATGCCTCGTAGCGGCTTGCGCCAGATCAGTGCTCGTTCTGGACCCCTCCATAAACGGGCTCATTGATCGCGAGATAGCGCGTGGAAGTGCTTAACAGGCCGCGTCGGGCAGTGCCCTGGAATCCGTGGAGCATGTCGCCGTGGTCGCGCAGGGCTTGGCCGATCTGCCAGAACTCGTTTAGCCAGTGGCCTTCAGGCCCCTTTGGGCCACCCTGTCGGCCGGTGGCGATGGCACCCCGAATGGCAAGGACGGTTTCGGGCTCGGGATACTCTTGTTCTTCGTTGCTGTGCTGATCCATCGGAGTAGTAGAAAGGTATGAGAAATCATCCCGCCGCGCGGGTCAGGGCGCGCTGGCATGCGGCGGCCACGTCGAGCGGCGTTACAGGGAAGGCGTCGTGCAGAACACCATCGAGCAGTCGACCTGCCACCTTCTTGCCGACGCGATGCATGACCGTGACGGGAAAGCGTCCCTCGTCGCGCGCGCATGAAATCTTCGCCGGTTTTGAGCGACGTGCCGTGCCGGTCGAGACAGATCCCTCCGTTGCCCCAGGTTGACGCCTTGTTCACCCACTGCTGGAAGGTGTCGAACGTTCTGAAGACTGGCTCGCCGTTGCTGGTCAGCACGGCGGCGGTGTGCCATTCACCCCATTGCTTCAGTAGGAAGGGTACGCCGGCCGCCGCGCATTGGTCGCGCAAGCTACGTGGCCACGCGGGGTGCATGTGGCGCGCCAGAGGCCCGCTCTCGCCGCCGGCGATGATCCAGTCGATGGAGCCCGGGTTGTAGTCGTCGCCGGACGTGTGCAGCAGCTCGCCAGTCAAGGCGGAGAAGACGTCGACATGGCCGAGCAGCGGTTCCATGGAAAGAAACCGGACCCGGGCGGGTACGCGCAGTAGCTTCGGGATATCGCGATCGGCTTCGGCCTGGGATACCACGGTGGCGCCGAGCCAGATGTCGGGTGGGGCGTCGCCTGCGATCCATGTGGCTAGTGTCCTGTCCCGCAAATAACTGGCATTAGTCTTGCATCCCGTTTCGGCATTTTGGGAACGGAGATATCGCGATGATTACGGGCAGACCGAAGGCCGAATTGGTGTTGAGCGAAGATGAACTCGCGCAGTTGCAGGCGTTCGCGCGCAGCCGGTCGTTGCCTGCTGCGTTGAGCAATCGGGCGCGCATCATCCTCAGCAGCGCCGACGGTGAACTCAATAGCGCGATCGCCGAACGGCTGAAGATGAGCAACGCCACGGTCGGCAAATGGCGCGCGCGCTTCATTGCACGCCGAATCGCCGGTCTGTATGACGACGTTCGCCCGGGGGCCCCGCGCACGGTCGACGACGAACGGGTGGCACAATTGATTCAGACCACCCTGCATACGAAGCCGGCCAACGGCTCGACACACTGGAGCGTGCGTGCTGTCGCGGCCGAGACCGGCATCTCCAAGAGCAGCGTGCAGCGCTACTTCCAACTCTTCGGGCTGCAACCTCATCGTACCGAAGGCTTCAAGCTGTCTACCGACCCGTTCTTTGTCGAGAAGCTGCGCGATGTGGTGGGGTTGTACCTGAGCCCACCTGAGAACGCGCTGGTGCTGTGCGTGGATGAGAAGAGCCAGTGCCAGGCACTGGAGCGCACGCAGCCGATGCTGCCCATGGGATTCGGCTACGTCGAGGGCGTCACGCACGACTACAAACGTCATGGCACCACCACGCTGTTTGCGGCGCTGAACATCCTGAATGGAGCTGTGCTGGCGCGATGCAAACCGCGCCATCGCCATCAGGAGTTCCTGTCGTTCCTCCGAGAGATCGAACAAGCCGTGCCCGCTGAGCTGGACATTCACTGCATCGCCGATAACTACGCTACGCACAACCACCCGAAGATCAAGGCCTGGCTGGCAGCGCGTCCACGTTGGCACATGCACTTCATGCCGACCTACAGTTCCTGGCTCAATCAGGTCGAACGTTTCTTCTCCCTGATTACTGATAAGGCCATCCGCCGCGGCTCGTTCACCAGCGTCAAACAGTTGGTCCAACGCATCGATCATTTCGTGACCGCTTACAACGCGGACTGCCAGCCGTTTCGCTGGACTGCTACTGCCGACTCGATTCTCGAAAAGTTGCACCGACTTTGCTCACGTATTAGTGGGACAGGACACTAGCCACGCCACCGTCGGGTTCTCTGCACAGTCGGCGCGGGCCATCAGCACGTTGAACGCCTCCGCCAGTCTTTTCGAGACATTGCCGACGCGTTTGGTCAGTACCAGCTTGTCGAGGTTCGGCGTCTGGCGCCAGACGTCGAGCACGTCGATAAACCACTCGATTGGCACCTCGTTGTCGAACACGTCAGCCAGACTCGCGCAAAAAACTCGCTGCCGGCGTCCATGCACCGCGGCAAAGGCGGTGTGGGCGGCGTTCCAACGAAACGGCTTGCGCCAGTTGGTTGCAGACGTGCGTCGCCTCGGCGCGCCGGGGCCCCAGTTGGGCGCCTGGCCACCGCCAAAGCGAGCGTTATGGCCTTCTGCATAGCAGTGATCGCAGCCAGGGCCAACCTTCTGGCAGCCTTCCCAGGGATTCCAGGTATGGTCGGTCCACTCGATCTTGGTGTTTTCGCTCATGTGGGCATGTCCTCGAACAGATCCATGGTGCGGGTGTCGCGCTCGGGCGGAAGGTGTTGCGGCGCGTGCGGGTCGTTTGAGCCGCAAAGTTCGCAAACGCCGCGCCCGACGCTTACAGGTTCATGCGGAAGCGTGCCGCGCTGCTCAACGTCCTGGGTGGCACGTGCCTTCGTGGATGAGATACGGCCGGCAGATTTCATAGTGGTTTGATCGCGAGTACAGTCAAATCAGCGTATCGCGACGTGTCTGAAGTCAAGGAACGGGGGTGGCGCAATGTGGACGTGCACCGAATGCCGGCTGTCCGTGATGTTCTCGGCGGTCGATCCAGAATTTGACGAGCGCGGTTTCTTCTTCACCTGCAAGGGCTGCGGTCATAGAAATCCGCTTCGGCGCGTAGGCCAGACTGAGCGAGGGGAGGGCGATCCGCTCTGTCTCGTTCAAGTCGTGGACGTCTAATCTTCTCTCAGGTAACGGCCGCTTCGGCGGTGAATGCGACCGTCGACTCCGACGCCAGTCCATAGCGGATGGCGGCTTCGCGCAGTTGGTTGGCATCGACGCAGTCGTGGGAAAGGGCGACAAGAACTTCCTGTGCGAACCCATGAAGCGCGGCCAGCTCTTCTCCAATGGGGCCGTGCGTATAGAAGTACAGGCCATTCTGCATGCGTCGCACGGCAGTCGTCTCACTGGCCATCCGCCGCAGCAGCGTCTCGGCCATGTCCGGGCCAATGCCCAGATGGCGCTGCAGGAGCGCCACAGATGCGGCGCGGTGCTGGTGGACCAACGCCAGCGCCTTACGGAACGAGGCTTCTGCCAATACGGCTCGATCAGCGTGCATCGGGCGTTCTGGTGCCAGCAGGGGGAAGCTGCACACTTTCGATTGGTTTCGCCACTGCATCCCACTCAATGAACGGGAGGCCTGCAGAACGGTAGTGCTGGCGCTTGGCCGCCATACGCGCGTCGTATTCGGGGTTGCCGGTCATACCTAGTACCTCGATGACGGTCTCGGGCTCGATGTCGGTCAGCACGAAATCGGGATGCACCTCCGCACGGCCAACATTCCGCAGCGGTTTGCGGAAGGCTCGGTGCCGGGCGACCAGGTGATCCGCCATCACGACCTCGTGGGACGAATCGCAGGGCAGGAACTGGCGGTTTGCCAGCATAGCCGCCACGTCAACCACCGTCAGATAGTTCGAGGGGGATTTCTCAACGAGGAGAATGGCAACGCATCGCTGGTCAGTTTTTCCGATGCCGGCCAGAGCCGTGCCGAAAGACTTCTGCAGACCCTTATAGTGAGGCCCGGACATGAAGAATCGCTGCGTGCTCTGGCGCAGCACGATCTTGCCGCCGTACTGGGTGGCCTCGTGGGACTCGATCTCACCAATCACGATTCCGCGCGGGTTGCCCGCCGACGTCGGTGTGAGGCGGCCCTGCCAGGCTTCGAACTCGGCCAGGATCTCGCCCTTACGGGCTGGATCCCATCGCCGCATCACGTGCAACAGGCCGTCTGCCGCCTTGCCATTGATACGGCAGTCGGAAAGCTCCGTGGTCAGCTGCGACCAGCAGGCGCTCCAGCCGCGTGAGCCGGTACCGCCCCAGACGTTGAGGCCCGCCTGCTCCCACGCATACTCGAGAAAGGCGAGGAGGCCAGCCGATCGCCGTTGCGCCTTCGTCCGCTGGCCCGTGGCCGCTCTTTGTACCGCCTTGGCCGGGGTGTGGGTGCTGACGGAGAGGGTGGCGTCCAGTCGAATGTCATGGTGGCCGTCGCGCATGCGGAAGGCGTCGAGAGTGTCACCTGTGCCAGGTGTGCCTTGCGCATGACGGTGGAACGGGCAGCCGCCGGCGTGATGATGAGCCTGCTCAGGCCAGCGAGCCAGGAGGAAGATGTCCCGATGGCGGCGTATGACCAGCTTTGGTCGCGGCCGCACGTCCACGCATCCGCATTCGGCAAAGCCCTGGATTGTCTTCGCACGCTCAAGCTGCCGCGCATAGCGGCCGGGATCTTCCATCACATCGTCCAGCGGAAATTCGCTCCCGCCGATCCGCACAGTAATCATGGATGCTTCTCCTAAACTCCGGCGTCCCGGAACATGGCACCGAGATCGCGCCGGATTTCGCTCACGTTGAGAACACGCTTGGCGCGGGTCATGGCTACGTAAAGAAGGCGCTTCTCTTCGGGTGTCATCGTCACCTCGCCTTCCTCGCCGGTCTTGAACTTGAAGTCGCCAGCGAGATAGACCGAATCGAATTCCAGACCCTTGACGCGATGAGTTGTCGAAATGACGTAGTCCGCCTCCTTCTCCGGGCTGACGCGCGTAAGGATGAGCCGCAGGTAGTCCACGCCTTCGCTGTCGATCAGCTTCACCAAAGGCTGCAGGTCCCGCCCGGCTAGTGAATCGGCGTAGTCCTGGACCTCCTCCCACGTCTCAAATAGGGCAAGGGATGCCGGATAGGAGATCCGCTCGCCGCGCATCAGGCGCTCGGCGCCATCTGCGAAGGCACGCAGCTCGTCCAGCTTGGCGCGGACGGCCACGCGGTCACCGCGGCCAATGCCTTGCGCGAGATGCGTCAGCACGGTGGCGTTCTTGCGGCAGAGAATGGCGTCAAAGCGGTCCTGGCCTGGGAGCGAGTCATACTGGATACGGGATTCGAGCTGGCCTTGTCCACGGACGGGGATTTCCTCGTCCATAAGACGGAGCATGCGGCTGGCCAGCTGCGCGATGGCGGGACCGAAGCGAAAGGATTCGGTCAGGGCGCATTCGGGCGCCTTGATGAAATCCATGGCGTTCACGGCGCCGCGCCATTCATAGATCTGCTGGTACGGGTCACCAACGTAGACCACCTGACACTGCTGGGCCCGGAGTACTGAGAGCATCAGGCCGTCGGCATCCTGCGCTTCGTCGAACAGGATGAAATCGGCTCTGATGCTGGGCCGGCTCAGTTGCCACAGCTTCAGGTAGACATCGTGGTTGATGGCACCAGCCCCTGCCGGATCGATGTATTCCTGCCAGAGCCGCTTGACATGGGGGAGTAGCGCTGTGCGCAGGTGCTCCGCTTCCTCTTCCTTGATGATTGGCTCAACCGGGATGTGCCACGCGAGGGGCTCAGGCTGGGCGGACCGACAGAAGCGTGCGACGCCGTCCGCGACCATTCGCGCAACTTTGCTGGCGCTCAGTTCCAGATCCTTGCCGATACTGGTTGGCAACCGGAGGGGGCCGAGACTGTAACGCACGGCCAGGTGGTGCGCCGGCTCTAAGGGGTTGTCGAGCTTGCGGGTAATCTCAGCGCGCGTCGCGGCACGGGCAACGGAGTGGGCGGTGCGGCATTTCGTATTGGTCGGGAACTTGCGGGCGGCATCATCAGCAATGTCCCGGTTGAACGCCATGTACAGGCCGCGATCGCAGCCGCGGGCCTGGGCAGCAAGCTTGAGCGTCGACGTCTTTCCTGCGCCCGCGTAGGCTTTGACCTTCACCGGGCCACCGGCCTTGACAGCATGAACTACCGCTTCCTGCTCGTCGGTCGGCGTCATCAAACGATCTCCAGCGCTGTCTGTTCGGGCAGCATCGCGAGCACGCGCTTGCGGATGGCCTTTTCGTTTGCGCGGGCGGCGGCCACGCGTCGCTCATAGTCGCCGCTTACGTTGTCGACGATGTAGGCGTAGTACAAGGGGGTTGTGGGCCCCGTCCACTCCAACCATTTGGCGCGAATTTCGGCTTGCAGGTCGCCCGTGAGCGAAAAGTAGACAGCGCGTTTTTCACGCCAAATCCTGGCGTGCAGGGTCCGCGTCGTTCGCTCCAAGTTGTCCGACCGACGTTGACGGCGGGCGACTTCGTCGTCGGGGGTATGCTGCTCGCCTGCCACGTGGTCCGGAAAGAGCGGGTAGCGGTCACGCTCGCGCTGCTGCTTGCGTGCGAAGGCGGCTTGGCGGCGGGCGTTGAAGTCGATGGGGGTATGGCGGTCGAGGCGGCTAAAGCGCATGGCAGCTTGGTATCGAATGGTCTAAGACCAGCATACCGGCGCCAATTCAAAGTCAAGCCGCCGGCGGGCGATGTTCGCCGAGTACCATTTTCAAGGCTCTGCCAGCCGGCATTGGCGGTGAAAGCTATACAATTTCACGCGTGTTTTACCGGAACCCCATGACAAACGCCCCCGTACCGACTGTCCGAGAGGTATCTCTTGGCACCCGCCCAAAGAGCGAGCCCGAGTTCATTCAGCCCGGTGCCCCGTCGTATGCAGACACTGCGATGCTGGATGCCTTCACATTCAAACGGTTCCTGGATCGGACGTTCTGGTATCCGAGGCGCGAAGTCCTGCGCTTTGAAGTGCGCGCCATGCCGTCCGCAACAGGCAGCATTTACGATGTCGTTGCGATCGTCGGGCAGGGCGAAGGGGAAGTCTGGTTCTCAGAAGTCGATGTTCCGGTTCGTTGGGACTATGTCGCGGTCAGTGAGATCAGTGCCGGGCTCAATCGGATGCAGACCGCAAAGAGTATGAATGAGGGAGAGCTCCCGGCCGACTTCAGTCCCTTTGGGGGCGAGGGGCCTGTGCTCGACCACTCGCGTCTGGAGAATCCCGAGGAGGTCGCTCAGCGTCGTTGGGCCGTGGTCACCCGGCTGCGCGAAGCTCGCCGGTCCATGCGGAGGTCTGGTTATGTCGAATGATTTCCTGAGCCGTTCGGCCGAGCTGCATAGTGCTGCAGTGGCCTGCATCGGGCAGTCCAAGCCAGGAAACCATCTACGGATTGGTCCTGCATATCAGTGCGCGCTCATGTCCGTAGAGCATGCGGCCGGCGCCGTCGCGTTGGTCACATTCCGTATGCCGAACGCAGCGATGGCGCTGTTCCGGCCGCAGTTCGAAACGCTGGTGCGCGGCGTTTGGCTACTTGAGGCGGCAAACGAGAAATGGGTGCGCCATTATCACGAGCCGCTCACCGAAGAATCGGTGCGCGCGGCCGACAAGGCGCCCAGCGTAAAGGGCATGTTCGATGAACTCCTGGCGCTGGAAGACCCCAGAGCGAAGGGGATCGTTGCGCATCTGGATGAGTATCGCGTGCAATCCATACGTGCCATGAACAGCTTCACACACGGTGGAATGCACCCGATGTCGAGGTCGGGGGCAGGGTATCCGCTGGATCTGATTGAGAACGTGGTCCGCCGCGCCAACGGCCTCGTTTGCTATGCGGCACAGATGGCGGCATTGGTCTCGACGAACCCCCAGGCGAACATGGTTCCCGTGCGCAAGCTCAATGAAGATTTTCGGGATTGTCTGCCGCCGCATAAGGGCGTGGGCTGAGCCCCGCTTGTCGAGGGGCGACTCACGAGGTAACATTCGCCCGATTCTCCGCGCTTTCGCGCATCGACCTTGCCGGCGTCCCGGCTATCTTCTTTCCTTCCACCCATTGGGGCTTTGTCCCTAATGGGCATGGCTCCATTTTTCGTTTGGAGCCATCATGCCCGTTATTCACACCCGTGAAACTGCCTACGCCGTCTTTGCGCTGGTAGTCATCCTTATCGTTGCGCTGTTCTTCATCGTTACGACGACGAAGCTCGCGCTTCTCTACGTCCAACTGAGCGCCTTGCTGCCGATCGCCCTGGCGATTGCCAGCGTTTGGATCATCTTCAAATTTGATCAGCTCACCGGTCAGCCGGCCTGAGCTTTGGTCGATTCGACCGTATAGCCGCGCATGCCCTCGGGCTTGCGCGGTTTCCATCACCCCCGCCGGGAAGCGCTCCCGGAAGGGCGCCTCCCGCCAGATCCTTGAGGAAGCGCCATGATTGGTCATAAAGTCATCGAGATCGAAGTTGGCCCTGTCCCGGCCGAAGAGGCCTGCGCGCAGGTTGGACGGGATGACTACAACGAACGCTCCCGGCGCGAATGCGCCGTGTACGTCCGGCAGCTGCAGCGGATATTCGGCTACCCCGAGCCCACTGTGCTGAAGTTCGTCCGCCGGGGCTTCCCGCATGAATTCGGCCGGTACCACGAGGTGGTTGCCGTCATGACGGCCCAGGGCGCCAACCTTTTCGATGACGCCAAGCTGCCGATCGAATGGGACCACATTGCCCGTGCCGAACTGACGTGGCTGCGCCTGCAGCAGAAGTGGCGTGAGAGGGTGCTCGCGCAACCGTCCGCGATGGCACTCGTGCCAGACATCTTCAGAAGCGGCGAGATCCCGGACTTTCCGGATCACCCTATCGCCCAATGGTGGGCAATGGGCTTCGCGCCGATGACGCCGTTGCTCGGCCTGCACTGACCGACGCACTCTACCCGCACGGGACCATGTCCCTGCGGGCTGGTCCCGATTCGAATCGAGATCACATGTTCAACCAATTAATCGGCCAGTTCCTGGCCGCCGAGCAATCCAGTAATGCCGACATGGATCGAGTCGCAATGCTGGAATCCGATCTGTTCCCCAATGCGATTCGTCCGGCCACTCGGCCGCGTTCCAGCGAGTCGAGGCAGCGGTACCGTCGGGCATTCCTGAAGCGCCTGACCGCAAACGTTGTCGACAAGGCAAGTCTGCAACTCGGGCGACGCGTCGACGAGACCAGGGTCTTTCTGAGTGGCCACCGCAATGTGTGGCTGATCATTGATGCTGGCGAGATTCCCGATCTGGACAAGCTTTGGCACGCTTTGGTCGCGTCGGATTCGCAGCCCGTGGCCGTAGATCATGCGGCGAATCTGTTGCGGGGCGCGTTTTCCGATAACGCTGTCCTCAGTATGCGTTTGACGCGCAGCAACGGCATTATCCGGCTCGCTGCAGTGTCCGAACCGGCGGCCGGCCAGCCATCGGGCATGCGATGGCTTCGCGCCGGCGCGATCGAGCGCGCACGCCTAGTGGTCATTGCCTTAGCGGTGTTCGCCAAGCACTACGGCAAATTGGCGCTCGCGGCGTGTTTGCGCGAATTCCGCGTTGATGCGTCGTTTGTCCCCACGCAGCGACGGCAATTCCCGGGGGCCGAGATCCGACAGTTCAATGAACACTGGGAGATACGTCTGCACCGCGAGCTTGCCGAAAGCCTGGCTCGCTTCATTGGCGACTGAACCCTTTCTTTCACCCATCCGGGAACTGTCCCGGATGGGGCGTTTCCGGACAAATCGTCTGCAGAAATGCCCCAAAATCATTCTCCATATCTTCGTTGCGAATCAGTAGCGTACCCATTTCTGCGTAAGGTGCGACCATGAGCCGCGCCGCGAAACGCAAGTTCGAAGGCACGGCCAGCGATCCTCACAAGGAACTGCTGTCGTTCTTCAAGGCATTCGGTCACCGGCATTCGATGCATGAAGTCTTCTCCGACTTCGTCGAGATGTCCGCGCTGGCCATCAGCAACGCGGTCGATCGCCATCACTTTGAGGTGCGAGAGAAGCGCTACCTGGAAATCGTGAAGCGGTACGAGCGCGATGACCTTGAGCGATTCGCCAGCATGCTTGGCGCACTGACGCTCACGTTCGAAGATCGCGTGCAGCAGCTGGTACCCAGCGGTGACGGCCTGGCCGACATACTTGGCCAGACCTACATGATGCTCGAGCTCGGCAACGACAGGGCTGGGCAGTTCTTCACGCCATATGACGTCTCTCGGATGATGGCGCGCATGAACATTGGCGATGGCAATCCGTACGTCGACCGAGACGGTTTCGTCACAATCAGCGAGCCGGCATGCGGCGCGGGCGGAATGGTCATCGCCTGTGCGGACGCGCTGCATGATGCGGGCCGAAACTACCAGCAGGCCATGCATGCAACCTGCATCGATATCGACCCGCGGTGCGTCCACATGACATATGTCCAGCTTTCCTTGCTGAACATTCCGGCCATTGTCGTTCACGGCAATGCCTTGTCTGTGGAGTCCTGGGCCAACTGGTTCACGCCGGCCCACATTATGGGCGGGTGGGGCGCGAAGCTGCGCCTCAAGCGATTCCGCGAGGCAACGGATGCCTTGGTGGATGCGCCAGCCCGGGACAGCGCTACCGAATCTCCGGAGGCGACGCCGCGCGAGGACGTCGAAGCCGAAGCCCCGACAGTCCTCCATATCAGCGCCGACCCGGAGCAGCCAGCGTTGACTCGACCCGACATGCGCGTTTTCGTACCTGATGATCAGCTTGCGCTGTTCTGATGGTGAAAAGCAGCTGAAATTGGCGAGCTTTCTGGGTCAGTCTCCGGCTCAAATGACCATATGATGGATTCCGTAGCGTGACCCCGCTACGGAAGCTCTCTCAGATGAACCCGTTTCTACCAGCCCTCCTCGTGAGGGCTTTTTTTTTCTTCTTTGAATAATTCTGACCGGCTAGAACGACCCGGCAGTTGGTCTAACCAGTGCCAGTGGTTGGCGCTTTCAGGCTACCGCTCTTATTACGGATGGGGCAATGACAAGTCCCGTGCCATCGCCAAGGGACCTACCGCTATTAATCCCTTTCGGACCTTGGCAGGTCGCAGCGGGATGGCCAAGTTAGCCGTTCGGGTATGCAGGAGCGCTTGGAACAAGGAGCGTTCTCTGTTGCACTGATGCATCGGTTGGCGACCTTAGCCCCTATTGAAGGCATGGAGCGCTTCGCTTCCCGTCATCAATTCGCCCGCGACCGCCGCTGATCAATGCCCATCTGGAGCGAACTGAAGCACGAACGCTGTGACTAGTACAACTGGCCACGGATCGCCTGTCCGCATGGTAAAGATGGCCACCTTCCCGTTGGGTTCAATGGCCGTAACGATCTCGACACGGGGCGCCCCGGACTGGTCTACGCTACTTGGGAAGAGGGCCCAGGCATCGGTGAAGACATGGTCGCTGGTAAGCGTGACTTGTACAACAGCGTTGTTATTCGGATCAACAAATAGTGCACTGCCGGCTGGTGCATCCTGATTGACATTAAATTGCACAGCCTGAGTCACCGCGTAACCGAATCCATTCGAGGTAGGGACCGTCTTCTCAAGTGTCAATGAAATTTCCGGATTGTGACCACTAATCGTCATTGTTGGATTCATGGAGAAGGTCCTTTCTCTGTTGAAAATGATTCGACGCGTATATTTCAAATACAGACGGTAGGTCCGCAACTCGACGGTTCTAACAGTGGTTGCAGGCACTATAGCCTCGGCACCAGAGAATTCAGCTTCCATTGTGTGCGTTAGCGTACAGCGGCAGGATGGCGGCCGGCTGCTGGGTGTGTGAGTTGCCGCTAGCGATCGCCCAAAAGCTGCGGTATGATTCCATCACTTTCCGCGTCCCAGACGCATCGACCCCGCACCTTCTGGTGCCAGCTTCTGCAGTACGGTGGCCGCCGGCATAGCCTGGTAGTCCATCCTTCCACCCCATCGGGAACCACGTTCCCGGTGCGGCAACGGGTTCCCATTCCGTTTCGGAGAACCCACAAATGCAAAGCCCCACTGTTGTCATTGGCAAGATCCGTACTGGCCGCAACCCGCGCAAGTACTTCGATCCTGTCAAGATGGCTGAACTGACTGAATCCGCTCGTGTGGAAGGCATCATTCAGCCGATCCTGATCCGTCCTGTTGAGGAAGACGAGCACGGGCACGAGTTCGAAGTGGTTGCCGGCGAACGCCGCTACCGCGCTGCCAAGGCCGCTCACGGCGTTGATTTCCCAATGCCGGTCAACATCAAGGAGCTGACCGACGCCGAGGCCGACCGCCTGGCACTGATCGAAAACGTCCAGCGTGCGGACATGGCTCCTTCCGAGGAGGCCGTGTCAGCATCGCAGATCGTCGGCCAGCTGAAGGGCGACCGCGACGAAGCGGCCCGCCTGCTCGGCTGGTCGCGCTCGACGCTCGACAAGCGCCTGGCACTGATGAACTGCAGCCAATCCGTGCTGGAAGCGCTCAACGAGCGCAAGATCCAGCTCGGCCACGCCGAACTGCTGGCCACGCTCGCCAAAGACAAGCAGGACAAGCTCCTGCCGGTCATCATCAGCGAGAAGAAGCCTATCGCCGAGTTGAAGAAGACCATCGAGGCCGCCGCGTGCAGCCTGGAGACGGCCATCTTCGACAAGACCGATTGCACTTCCTGCCCGCATAACTCTTCGTTGCAAACGGAGATGTTCGGCGAGGCAATTGCCTCGGGCAATTGTACGAACCGCGCCTGCTACGAGACGAAGCTCGACGCAAAGCTCCAAGGCATTGCCTATGGGCTCAAGGACGAGTATCCGATCATCAGGATCATGCGTGCCGGTGACAACCACACGCGCATCCAGCTGAAGGTTGACGGACCGACCGGCGTGGGCGAGGAACAGGCCAAGGCCTGCCACGCTTGCCAGAACTTCGGCGCCGCAGTGAGTGGCCTGCCCGACTCCATGGGCAAGGTCTACAGTGGCCAGTGCTTCGACACCGTCTGCAATCAGCAGAAGGTGGCAGCACGCCTCAAGGCTGAGCGCGACGCTGCCAAGGCGCCGGCGACGAAGCCTGCACCAGGCGGCAAGTCGGCTGCGGCAACGAAAGGCGAGAAGTCTTCCGCTGCTGCCGAGAAAGTCGTGACGGCGATCAGCGAGTCGGACAAGGTGAAGAACTACCGCACCGACGTCTGGCGCAAGGCCCTGCGCAAGGAAGTCGTGCAGAACGCCGAGCTGGCCAATGCCTATCTCATCTCGATTGCTCTGAATGGCCTCGCGCGCAACATTGGCGGGGACAAGATGGGCAAGATTTTCGAGAAGCTGACCGAGCAGAAGGCATCGTCGTCGCTGCAAGGCTGCCTGACTGCCGTCCATGCCCTGGACACGGGCAAGCGCCAACAGCTGACCGTCGCCCTGACTGTCGCGGCAATCGATGGCATGGAGGTGTCGAACCTCCGCGAACTGTGCCGGTACCACAAGCTTGATCTGCGCAATCACTGGAACCTGCAGAAGTCGCAGGACTTCCTCGAAATGCTCACCAAGTCCGAGACGAAGGTTCTCGCGGACGAGCTGGGCATTCGCAAGGTGCTGGGTGATGGCTTCGCCAAGCTGTTCAACAAGTCGAAGCCCGAAGTCATCGCCGGCCTGCTGGCGGTCGACGGTTTCGATTACACCGGTAAGGTGCCCAAGGTCCTGGGCTGCTGATCTATCCCAATCTTCATCCTCGGAGGGCGCCAATTGGCGCCCTCTGTCATTCCATTTCCCTAAAAGGATTCACCTATGTTCACGCAACTCGCGCCCATGGTGCGCACATGCGAAAAGGTCGTCATCACGCTGGCTATGCAGGGCGACACGATGTCGGTGGTTGTTGTACCGGTCGTCAAGAACCCCGCGGATGCTGCTCTGACCATGCCACTGGCGTTGTCGGCAACGCCCGAGGAGCTCGACGCCGGCTTTGCCGAAGTGGTTCGCGGCACCACGGAATCACGGAAGTCGCTGGCCGAGCAGGCTGAGGCGACGAACTCGATTCTCGATGCAGCCAAGGCCTCGCAGTCGAATAAGGCGACCAAGGCGCTCACCAAGGCCAATTCATCGGAATCGTCCAATGCATCGGACGATTCGAGTGAAGAGGACGGCGACGAGAAGCCGGTAGCCCAGGCTGCCACAGATGCGACAGCCCCGGCGGTCGCATCGACTGGTACTGATCTCTCCCTCCTGATCTAAGGAGACGGACATGGCACTCGAAGTCAAGAAGCTGCTTCGCCAGTTTTGCTACAACGGCATGACGTTCGTGGACCCAGGTCCTTCGTTCACGCCCGAGCAAGTGCGCGATATCTATTCGGCCCAGTACCCCGAGCTGACCACCGCCGCGGTGGATGGCCCGGAGGTGAAGGACGAGACGGCTCGCTTCACGTTCGTCCGCGCCGCCGGCGCAAAGGGCGCTCATGCGCAAGTCTGACTTGTTGGAAGCGCTGTCCACTGGGCAGTTCGCTGACACCACTATGGAGCCGCCCCTCGGGGCGGTTTTTTCATTTTCTGAGGAGGTCAAGGAATGCTGTTCGATCCTCGATCGTTTGTTCCAGAGAACGATGCAGGGCAACCCGGATGGACGTCTGCGCAACAGCATTCCGTTGCCGGACGTCGACCTGCCCATGATTTTCTGACACTGCCGCACATTCCGCGCGGTATTCCAGCTACAGCTCGCGTCAGCTACGGAGACGAAGTTGACCTCGCGGAACTTGTGCTCGCGCAGTTTCGTGCTGAAGTCATGGATGCGGAGCACGTCTCAAATCCAACGAGCGCGGGCGACGCATTCTCGCAGGCATTCCGGGGTTGGCTAATGCCGCGCATGCCGAAGACCAAGGTGTTGAAGTTCGACTTCGCTTTGATCGATCATGAAGCCGCACAGTGCGAGATTGCAGAGTTCGGCCTGGAGATTGAAAACGAATCCCCGCTGTATCTCGGGATCCGGCTGGAAGAGGAGAACGTCTACACCATCCATCCCGCTCGGGCCGATGCTCTGCGGACCCTTCACCCTTCGTTGCTGTTCTCTGCCCTGCAGTTGATTCGCGCCGCGGCCGGGAAGTCACTCCATATCCGTACGCCGGACGATCTGCTTGAGATGTTCTGCCGATGGCACTGGGACTATGAGTTGATGGGCGACGATGAAGCGGCGCGTGAGCACATGAAGGAGCGCTTCGGTGAGGACGATCCGGACATCGAGCGCTATCTGCCTTCTGTCGTGCGCGCTGAGCTTTCGCCCGACGATACGTTGCCAAAGTGGCAGTGGTCGCAGAAGGACCGCAAGCTGCGCGAGCTGACACGGCGTAGCGTCCGTGACCTGGCGAGGCAATGTGACGACTGGCGTAGCGGGTTTTGCACTGCGCTGGCGGACCTGCATCTCGCACTGGAACGCATGGGCAATGCTTCACTCATTCGCGATGCCCAATGGGCGGAGCCGGCGTACTCCGCTGCGACGATCGCCTATCAGCACAGCGACTATGTCGGTGAGCTACTGGACGACCATTTCGAATGCGCCAGCAATGGCGGCTACGCGACGTACTTCCAGTGCTTCATTCGTTTCCCCAAGGAAGTAGCGTCCATACGGAAGCAGTACGCCATTCTTGAAGACACACTCAACCTCATCGCGCTGCTGGATCGCGTGCTTGAGCATTTTTCTTAAGAGGAGGGCCACATGGCCGATATTCTGACCGCTTCGCGGTCGCACGACGTGGCCCTCCAGGGGGCCATTCTGCTTTATGGGCAGGCACCGGGGCAGTTTTCCTATGCCACAGCGCACCGTATCGAGCCGGATGTGGCGGGGCGACCCGTGATCGGCGCCGGTACGCCGCTTAACCGCATGGCGTTGATCCACGCAGTCCGTGAGGTGGCCGAGGCCTCGCTCCCCAAGGGTGAGTTCCTCACACCGAACGTGCTGTCCATTAGCCCTACCGCGGTGACGTGGTGGTGTGCCGCCGCAAGGCGACGCGTGTTCTTCGACTGCAAGGAGTTTGGTAAGCGCAGCGCGGTTGTTTCGCACCCCGCGCTCGTCTTCCGCGCGTCGCAGTCCGGGTTCCAGGTCTTTGCCCTGCGAGGGGAGGAGCGCCCGGTACCGGACAGCATGCTGTACGAACCGCCGTACTTCAATACGTGGGATCACGGGAAGATCTGCATCGGCTCTGCACATGTTCCCAAGCAAATCGACGTGGCATCCATTGCGGGTTGGGAAGCCGGGTTCTTCAATTCGGCCTTCACCCATCCAAACCATGGGGGCAAGCGCGTGACGTACAAGCGCGGCGCTTACGCCTTCTGGAAGGACATGCTCGACGGGAAATTCCCCGACTATCCGAAGCGAGTCCTCGTTCCTATGCACTTCAAGCTGGCCGATCTGATCGCTGGCAAACTGGAGAAGTAATCATGCATCCTGCTGACGCTGCTCTGCAGCAGTCCTTTCCATCTGTGATGGTGCCGCGCTTCGGCGCGCTACCGCCCCTGGAGCGGCCCGGCGAGCGCCTGCTCATTGCTGCCAACGGAGTTTTCCTCGAAATCGTGCGGCCCTGGCTGCGCGTTGTCCGCCGTCTCGGTGCCTTCCAGTACCGCACCGCGATTCCGTACGGCGAGGTGGAAGAAGCCACCGAAATGCGCTGTGGCCGGATACCGGCGGATCTGATTGGCGAGTTCGCCACGATGGCGCGCGCCGCGTACCCCAAGGAAACGGGCGGGTGGTTGGTCTGGAATGCCGCAACCGCGGCGTTTCGACTACTCCCCGTGCAGATCCTGGAGCATAGCGGCGGCCATCTGAAGTATGAACGTCCGGCGCTTTCGCAAGACGACGTGCTGGTGGTCGACTGCCATTCGCATGGCCGTCACCCGGCATTCTTCTCTTCCACCGACGATGCTGACGACCGGCACGACGTGAAGTTTGCGTTCGTGATGGGCAACTGCGACGCCTCGACCCCATCGATGGCGCTGCGGCTCTGCGCAAAGGGTATCTTCGAGAACGTAGAGAAGGTACCCGCCGATTGGTACGCCGCGGCGCGCGAGGAGGTGCTGGTATGACCTTTGAACATCGCATTCCGGCGACCATGACGACGCGAGCGTGGAAGGTGATAGTAGTTGGTGCGGGCGGTACCGGCAGCGCTTTGTTGCCGAACCTCGCCCGCCTGCATCACGCCATGTTGGCGCTTGGCCACCCCGGTGGGATCGAGTGCACGGTCTACGATGACGATACCGTCAGCGAGACCAATGTCGGGCGCCAGGGCTTCTATCCCGTCGACGTTGGCCAGCACAAGGCGACGCTGATCGTGAATCGGCTGAACAACTTGATGGGTACGCGCTGGGAAGCGCAGACCCGTCGGATTGGCGGCAGGGACCGATTTGTCTGCGACATGGTAATTGGCTGCGTCGATACGCGGACCGCCCGCAAGGCGATACTCGGTGCGATGCAGGGCGGCACCGGAGGCTACTATCTCGACTGTGGCAATGAGTCGGATAGTGGTCAGGTGGTACTTGGCCAAGTACGTGGCAAGGCGGCGGATCGGTTGCCCCATGTGGGCGACCTGTTCCCGGAGCTGCTGGACCCGAAAGGGGACAAAGCAGACACCGCGCCTTCCTGTTCGATGGCGGACGCGCTTCAGAAGCAGTCGTTGGTCATCAACCAGGCGATCGCGGTGCAGGCGTACAACCTTCTGTGGACGTTGTTTCGCACCGGCACCCTGAAGTACTGTGGTGCCTTCGTGAACTTGGCTGCAGGCCGGACCAGTGCGCTCCCCGTCGATCCTTCGGCATGGGAGCGCTTCGGTTACAAGCTGCCGGTTCCCAAAACGCCTGCCAAGCGGAAGTCGCGCAAGTCAGCTTAACCAGCCATTCCCGATTCGTTCGGGGATGGCTTTTTTCTTTTGTGCTAGGCCGTTGCGGCGACGCGCACCTGGCTGCTAAGATGCCGGCACACCTCGCGTCATTGACGCATCGACCACGTGGCATCACGCCACCTTTCTTTTTCACCCGTTGGGGCACATCGCTCCAGCGGCTGTGCTCCATCTCAATTCGGAGCACAAACGTGAATCAAGACTTCCCTCGACCCGCGCTTGCCGCGAGTCACACCGTCCTCGCCGACGACGTCATGGAAATTCGCCTGCGGCCGGCCGTACTTGACTGGCTGCGCGAGCTCGCTGTCGCGAACGGCATTTCCGTCGAACCCTATGCCGCGTTCTTGTTGCAGAGCTTCTGCGAGGAACGCATGGAGGGGCGGCCGAATCTCGATCTGTCTGGTTTCGAGGTCATTGCATCGGTGAGCAAGACTGCACTGCGCTTGCCGGCGACGCATTGCCTGGCAGTACCCGCGGGCGACTGGATTAGGATCGTTGAGGCCGTCCTTCTGCTGACCGGCGGCGGCCAGATGTCCTCGTCTAACCGCGAAATTTTCGTCGAGACGGTTCTGGATCGCCTGGCCACAGAGCTGGGCGGCGTCCGGTAGTCACGGCGACATAGTCCCGTTCGAGCGACCCTATCCAGCTTCGCGCCGCCATTCTGGCAATTCCCTTTCCCACCTGGGGCACGTCCCCGACTGGTGGGCGTGCTCCGCATTCCTTAGGAGCACCTTCATGCCGCAAATCACACTCTCCCGCAGTCAAGTCGCCGCGCTCGTTGCGTTCTGCGACGCCGCCGGTTCTGAGCAGTTCTTCATCGCCAAGGACCATGGCGCGTACGTGGGTTTCAGTACCGGAGCCACGCCGGACCGCCAGTGTCTCTTCTACTTCAAGGGCTGTAACCCTGCGAAGGATGCCGACTTCTACGAGAACGCCAGACGGGCTTTCGGAGGCGACGACTTCGGCGAGCGCTTGCCGTTGACGCACCTTCGAAACGCACTAGCCGACCCGGCCAGCAAGCAGGTCCGGATCACGGTGACACCCCGCTCGATTCGCCTCCACACCTTCGCATAACCTGAAGCGCGACCGTCCGTGCCATTCCTTCGGGAGTGGCGCGGTTTAGCTCGCGCGCCCTACACATCAATCATGAACGCAAAGAAACTTTTCTTCATCAATCTGTACCTGGCCTTCGGGTTCTGTGGCGCTGCGTTGGCGTCGCGAGCATTCCGGTACTTTGAGTACAAAGGCTGGTTCGCGGCGCCATGGCTTGCGATTCCCCGCGACTGGATGGCCTGCATCGAGCACGTCCTGACGGGCATCGGATTTCCGGCGCTTCTGGTGGCAATCAGCTGGCTGTCCTGGGGACTCGTGCGCTCGCGCACGCGCGCCGTCGAATCGCGTGCCATGCAGCTCATTGACAGCTATGGGGCTGCGATTCTGATGTTTGCTCAGGTCACTGTGTACCTGGTCTACGCAGCATACTGGGAATTCGCGCCACATGGCGCCGTCGGGCCTGTTACGGGCAAACTGGCAAACCAATTCATCTTCGATGTCCTTGGCGTAGCACAGTACATCGCCATCATGACCAAGCTGCGTGCGTTTGCTTCGACCCGCGAGCTTGGCCGGGAGATTAGCCTTTCGGGCTTTCGATTCTTTCGCGCAGATGCGGGGCCATCCGGAGTGACCGTGGCGGATTTGGAGCGATTCCATTCCCGCTATCCGAAGCTGGGGCTGTACATCACCATGCACGACGACGGAGGCGGCGAAACGCGGCCGCGACTGGTTTTCATCTGCGACGGCATGGAGGTCTACAACCCGCTGTGCGGGTCGCCAACGTGGGTCCAGGTCGACCCCGCCGCCGAGTATGGAATTGCCCGAACGGACGCGCTTGCTATCGCTCGTGTCAACGGTTGCTGATTGAGAGCGCCGCTGCTAAGATTGATGCACTTTCCGCGTCTCAGACGCATCGACACTTCCGGTTGTATAGCCGGACAGCTTTTTTTCTCCCACCTACGGGCCTTCCTGCCCGTAGGCATGTTGGCCCTATTTTCCTTAGAGGCCATCATGTTCAAGCGTATCGCTTCGCTTTTCCTTTGCTGCGTCATCTTCACCGGCTGCGCTGCCCAGCAGACGTCTCCGAACGCCTATCGGAGTTCGGAAGCGCTGCGCACGGGTTCCGTCGAAGTCGTCACGGTCGTCCGAGTCCGCACGGTCACGATCGTCGACAGTGACGGGTACACGTCTGCCAACAGCGGCATCCCTGGTGTCGTTGGCGCAGTCGTTGGCGGCTTGCTCGGTGCACGTGTCATCGGCGGTGGTAACGGTCGTTACCTCGCCGGCGCGATGTCGGGCACCGTATCTGCCGTCCTGGCACAGTCCGTCGCCGGTCACATGAACCGCCGCAACGGCTTGGAAGTCATTGTCCGCAAGGAGAACGGCAGCCAGCTCGCCGTCACGCAGGACGCCGACCAACAGTTCGTCACGGGGCAGCAGCTCTACCTCGTGTCCGCTGGTGGCGGCTACCGTCTGACGCGTTAAACGGAGCCATCCGGTTCCCCATTTCCTTTCACCTTCCCGCGCGGAATCCCTCCGCGCGGGGGGCTTTCGCGCATTGGAGCCAAGATGCCCGAAGTCGCAGAAGCCCGACAGAAGTTCGTCCCCGTCACTACCGAGGGGAAAACCATCACGGAAGTTGTCCGACAGATCGACCGCCAATTGCGCGGTACCGAACTTGAACCGGAGTGGCTCAATCCAGCCAATTGGGTGGAGGACGACAATGAAGCCATGTTCGGCCCGAAATCAAACGTCCCTGGCCGGTACTCGGTGCTCGCGATCGGCTCGCCGTCTACCTGCAGCGCGGGTGGTCGGAAGGCTGGACCGTTTTTGTCGATCGTGTTGGCCATGCCGGCGAAGCCCCGAACCTCACGACAACTGCGCAGAAGCTTTTGATTGGCAAGACGTTGTCCCAGGGGTGGGACGTCGTTCGCGCCATCGCCAAGATGCTCGATGTCACCTGACATCGAGCGTGCAAGCCCGAGAGGGCTTGCCCAAGCCTAGAGGCTTCGGCAAGTCGCTTTCACCCGCGTCTCTGACGCATCGACCACTGTCCAGCATCAGCTGGACCAACCCATTGCGGGACACTCGTCCCGTCAGGGAAGGGATGTCCCGTCCATTCTTGAGGACATCCATGAAGTTTCCCAAATCTTTTCTGAATCGGCATACGCCGGCCAATTCCGCTGCTTGCCAGGCGGTACGGCGCGACGCATGCCGCGTGCTGCGCCGTGTCGCAGGTGACATGGCGCTGAGCCCGCGCGACTACACAATCCGCGAGCATCGCCAGCGTCGCCGCGACGTTGACGTGTTCGCGTTGCATACCGATTCGCTGCTGGTGGAAATCCAGCACCCCGCAGGCGCGGACGGTGGCGTGCTCATGTCCTACCGCACGTGTCGCAGCCGCGATGACCAGACTGGCGGCCGCGACAACGCCGTCAACCTGGAGTCGCTGGCCACCGATCAAGGCTATGCCGATCTTGTCTCCACACTCCGCGTGGTGGCCGGGCGGCGAGGCTGAAGGGCGATCATGACTCGGCTCATTAAAGTGACATTCACCGCAACGACGGGAGAGGCAACCACCGGCTTCGCCTCGTTGCATGAGGACGATACCGTCGACTTGCCCAAACGCATGATGACTCGCGTCACGGCGGCAGTGGAAGCCGGCGACGGCTATGCCATCGTCGCCCACCAGGGCGGCTATGAGATACCGCTGATTCACATTGCCGAGGCCAGCTACAAGCTTGACGGCAGGCACGCCACGAGCGAGCGTTGGGTGACCCGGCTTGCTGATGCATTTCGCAAGCCCAGCAAGGATCAGATGCTGGCATACGGGCGGTATTACCATACCCTCTCTGCCGCATGTACCGTCGGTCTCGTAGGGTACGTGGCGGGGACCCCGTCTTGGACTGTGGCGACTGTCATAAATGCAGCATGCTTGTTGGCAGGCGCTGCGGTACTATTTGCGCTAGGTGCAGTCCACGCAAAAGGAGATAAGTGATGTTTGGTCCATTTGTTCTCGGCTTGGCCCTATGCTTTGCAGCATTTGGGATGTGGGTACTGCGCAATGCTGATCGCGAGCGCATGCTCGAGGATCTTGACCGCAACGGCTAGGTCCAAGCACGCCAATCCATTCTCAGGAGCCGATTCGTCGGCTCACCGCTTAAACGCACCTCTGGGTGCGTTTTTCTTTTCTCACACCCACACGGGAGCCGTCCCGTCGGGGCGACTCCCCACCAAAGGAGTACCCCGATGGAGGATATCGTCTATGGCGCTGGCCTGGCCAGCTATCCGGCTGGCGTGTTGCTGCGCGCCAGTGTCTATTCCACCAACCTGCGCGCGGCGATTTCGCTGGTCTGCGCGGACGACGACATGCCCTATGGCGTGCTGTCGGTGAACCTGCCGGATGCGGCCCTTGCCGACGACGAGATCCTCGTCTCGGCGGACTGGAACCTGCCACTCGATCTCAAGGCTGCCTTGCTCGAGACCGGGAAGTTCGTGCAAACCGGACGCTGGAATCAGGTTGGCTTTGACAGCGGCGAAGTCTGGCGCATCGTGGATGCGGATCTGCTCTCGCAGGTCGCGGCTGCACGTGTGGTGGCCAGCCGTGGCAAGTCGGCGCGGCGCATGGCTGCCGTTGCCTGATCAGCTCAATTTTCTTCAACCCTTGCGGGCCCATCCCGCAAGGCGGTGGGCTCATCGGAGACTTCCATGCCCATCACCATCGACGGGACCGGCCTGGCCGGTTCGCCGGGTTCCTTGCGAATCGGCGTCGAGCTATACGCGCTCAACGACCGTCCTGCGTTGTCGCTGATCGAAAACGAGACCGGCGACGTCTACGAGACCTTTACCAGCAATGTCCCCAGCGAAACGCTGGCGCACGACGAGGTGATCGTCTGTCTGTGGCGCTTGCCCATATCCACCGTCTGCGCACCGCTTGATTCCGACTGTTTCAAACCGGTGCGCACGCTTGCTGTCGGAAACGCACGCGGCGCCGTTTGGCGCATCACCTCCAGCGCACTGCTTGGGGCGATCGCTGTCGCGAAGTAAATACGGCCTGCATAGGCCCATTCCTTTTCGGAGTCTTCCTTATGGACGCTATCGTCAACCGTGCTGGCATGGCCAGCCATACCACTACCACGGCCATGTTTCTCTGGGCCGGATTCCTGGGCACCAAACGAGAATTGACCGCGGAGGAGGCCAACCACTACGGCGGCCAATCCGGCGCCGCCGACTGCCTCGTGCTGTGGGCGAACCTGATCGATGCCTGCCTGCCGGTCATCGAGGCTATGAAGCTCGACTACCCGGGCGTGTTCGAATATGAGGTCAGTGAGCCCGCCGGCGTCTACTTGCGTCAGCATTCTTGCGCCAACACCTACCTCACGCGGGCCCACGTCGCCGACATGATCGCAAACTTCTTCTGCGAAAAAGGGGACGACTCGCACGAGCTGGTAAGCAAACGAATGCTCGGCGCGATGGAGCTCTACTGCGCATCGCAAGGGGGTACCCGTGTCTAGGCCAAGTACTGAGAACTGTGACTCGCATAGCGGGCTCACAGCACCAGGCTCGGCTCCCAACGAGGATCCGGAAGCAACTTTGCGAGCAATCTGGTCCGCCAAAGGAGTGCCCACCGCGCGTCAGGACGAGCTCATCGCCGCCATCGCCGCCAAGGCCCAGCCCGGCGTCCAGGTTGGACCGTTTCAACTCGCGTCATAGGTCGTCGCCGCCCGCGTCGTCGGGCAATACCGGCGACCCTGAACCTCCGCTCAGCGCGAGGGGAAGGGCAGACCTCCATGGAAGGCAAGTTTCCGACTTGCCTTCCGCCGTTTTCACCCTTTCGGGGCCTTCCCGAAAGGGGAGTGCTCCGCCTTGGAGCCCAACATGTATGTTGCTTCCCTCGGCCAAAGGGCCGAAACCCGCACGACGCTTGCCGGCGTGCTGCAATTGCTGAACGACGACCGTGACACGAAAGTCCCGGTGCGGCTCGAAGACATTTCCCTACGTCACATCGAGCGCGGCGATATCCCGGTGGTACGACTGCCTTCCGGCAAACTTGCCGTCCGTCCGCAAGGCACCGCGCGCTCCATCCTCGCGCAGATCATCGACGAGGTGGACCGATTCATTGTGCGTGTGGATGGCAAGGTCCTGCGTCCGCACGAAATGAGTCGTGCCTCCTGGGGCGCCGTACTGGCCGCTGGCCGTCTGGGCTTTTTTCCTGAAGAAGCCATCGACCTGGCGCAGGGCGACGCCGGACCGCTGTTTCAGACGAAAGACCTGTTCGAGGAATCGGGTCCGTTCGACATGGCGGACTACGTGCGGTCGGAGTTCGCCCGACGCTTTGGCTATGGCACTAATGGACCGGTGTACGCGCCGGATCAGATCCCCAACGCGCGCCATGAGGTGCATGTCGCCTACGCCCTGTTGCGCGGCGACAAGCTACGCGAGTGCGTGTTGAACACGTACCGTGGCAACGAGCGGTATGGCCAGCACGATATTGAATGGCTGCATACGCTCATCGCGGTGCCTTCGCTGCGGGGCGCTCTGCCTCATGACCACATGAAGGCCCTGTGTCAGGTTATGCGACTGGAGAAGCTGCCGATCACGCAGCACAACGCGTCGAAGCTACTGGCAATTGGGCGACGGCTGCCGGCCGAAGCCACGATGGTGCATGTCGACGATGCTCTGTATGCGGCTGGATTTCTGCCGCCTCGGTCGGCGCCAACAACCAAGGCGCCGGCGGGGGAGGCCGCCAGGCCTGTGTCTGCACTGGCTGAGCGTATCCATCAACTCATCACCGAGCGCCAGTTCGCTGAGACGATGCAGAAGGCCACAGCCGACCGCGAGGCCATGCTGATAACCCAGCGGCATTTCGATGACATCGGCCGCCGGGCGGCGCATACCCGTGCGTCGACCGGCTTCGACTGGCCGAATAGGGTGGCCCTGGCGGTGCTGCAGCGCGACGTTGCGTCAATCCTGAGGGACTTTGATAGCCCGAAGGACTGGAACACCGACTCGAAGCGCGCCCTGCGCGACGTCCTTGATGTGGATCTCCTGCAATGCACTGCGGCGGTCCGCCGGCGGCGGATTTTCAACATGTGCGGGTTCTCGGAAGATGAACAGGCACGGTGGGAATCCAATGCGGCGGAGGAGCAGGCGCAAGCCCGCGCCGATCGGGAGTTCGCTGAAGTGTGTGTTCAGGCGGAAAAGGCCCGAATCCAGATCGAGACCGGGCAGATCATGAGTGGCCGCGAGTATGTGGACTTCTGTATCGCTGCGGGCTTCTCGCAGCTGATCGATCAGCTGCGTGGCAGTGCACGACGCTACTGGATGCATCACCCCGGGCGTGGCGCTTCACGGCCGCTGCGTGCCAAGGACGGTACGCTGTCCTACGCACGTGCGCGGCTTGCACGCATTGACCAGCCCATTGCGTTGGCTGCTTGAGCTTCCCCCCTGGCCTACGGGCCGGGGGGCTTTTCCTGAAACACGTATCAAAATTGTGAGCTTATGAGCCAATTGCGTGTGTCTTCGCACCGTATGCTTTCCCCAGCGAAGCTGTGTTCGTACTGGAGCCATTCAGTCCAAACACAGTTTTACCCGCGTCGCTGACGCATCGACCCCAACGCCGGTTCGCCGGCCATCTTCTGAAACCTTCCCACAGGGACCGCTCCCTGTGGGGACGGCCTGTGGGTTCCTTCTCTTGGAATCCCATGGAATTGAATCCCACCCAACTGCAACATCTGCTCGCAGCCTGCATTCCCGCCCGTTTGCCAGTCCTGGTGACTGGCGCTCCGGGCATTGGTAAGAGCGACATCGTCGCCAAGGCTGCAGCCGACGCCGGGCACGAGTTGCTCATCTCTCACCCCGTTGTCGAAGATCCGACCGACTCGAAGGGCTTGCCGTTCCCTTCGGCCGATGGCGGCCACGCCCGCTTCCTGCCCTTCGGGGATCTGGAAAAGGCGGTGAACGCGCGCAATCCGATGGTTTGGTTTATTGACGATCTTGGCCAGGCTGCTCCTGCAGTCCAGGCCGCGAAGATGCAGTTGCTGCTCGCGCGTCGCATCGGCGAGCATGCCCTGCCTCCGCATGTCACGTTCGTCGCGGCAACTAACCGGCGCGTCGACAACGCTGGCGTGTCCAACATCCTTGACCCCCTGAAGTCCCGCTTCGCGACCATCGTGGAGCTGAAGACTTCGGTAGAGGACTGGACCCGCTGGGCGGTGGCCACAAGCCAGCCACCGGAACTGATCGCTTTCATCCGCTTCAGGCCCGATCTGCTGCACTCGAGCGCAAAGACGCGAGAGATCGAGAACGTGGAGAGCCCTCGCACCTGGGGGAATGTAGGCAAGCTCTCTGGTGTCGTCCCCCCTAACCTTCAGCACATTGCGTTTGCTGGGGCGGTCGGCGAGGCGGCAGCAACCGAGTTTGTCTCCTTCAAGCGCTTGTTCAGCCAGATGCCGTCGCCTGACGCGGTGCTTGCTGCACCGGCCACGGCACCCATCCCGACAGAAGTGGCGGTGCAGTACGGCATCGTCACGGCAGTCGCGCGGTTGGCCAACGCCAACAACTTCGATCGCGTGATGGTCTATGCCAATCGCCTCTATGAGGCGGGTCTGGGCGAATTCGCGGTGCTGCTTGTCCGCGACGCGGTCGAGCGTGATTCGTCGATCGCCAGCACGCCGGCGTTCATCGTAGCGCAAGGCGGCCCAATCGGCGCCCACATTCGCGGCGAGTAATCGTCGCTTCCTGTTTCACCACATCTGCCGGCCGGCTCGGGTCAATCCCTTGCCGGCCTTTTTCTTTTCGCCGCCGTTGCGCGGCACATCTCTATCAGGATTTGTCATGAACATTACCAATCTGACGTCTCGCGTCATGCTTGCCACACTCAACGTCTCTGTCTGGCGTGCACGTCGCTTTGACACGCGCGCCACGCAGGAAGTGGAAGCCAAACACGAAGCCAAGGACATTGGCCGCTTCAACAAGCGGCTGCTGACGGATGGTGCTACGTCGTACAAGGAGGTATGCGCTATCGGCAATCGTGCTCGCTCGTTGTTCGACAGCCATTCGCTGGACTACGACCAACTCGGCGTGCGGCTGCTCCCCACTGCCGTCTACATGGAGGTGGCCGAGAAGCTGCGTGGTATGCGAGACGAGTTCGAAGGTGCGACGGCGACGTTTCTCGCTGACTATCCACGCCTGAAGGACGAGGCACGTGCCGCGCTCAACGACCTCTTTGACGAAGCGGACTACCCGACCGAAGCGGAACTGCGCAAGAAGTTCGGCGTTCGCTTCTCGGTGCTGCCGTTTCCCGATGCCAACCAGTTTGGCATTGACCTTCCGCCCGACGTGCTGACTGGCATCCGGGATGAGATGGATGCGCGGGTGTTGGGCGCCGTCAAGACGGCCAACAACGACCTGGTCGGCCGACTGTATGAGGCTGTGCAGCACTTTGCCAACCGCCTGTACGGGGAAGGCAATGTGCGGCTCGACGTCGCGGACAAGGTGCGTGAACTTAGCTCGCTGTTGCCGAAGCTGAATTTCTCCGACGACCCAGAGCTCTCAGACATCCTGGCCAAAACGCAGAGCCAGCTGGCCTGCTACACCGGGGCACAACTGAAGGACGACCCGTTGCTGCGTTTGGATGTGGCCGGGCGCGCGATGGAAATCGAGGCGCAGATGGCGGCGTTCATGGGTGGTCCGCCCCCGGCGATTACCCGTGACCGCGGCGACATGCCGATGCTGCAGCTGATCGCCGCGTGAGGCCGCCATGCATGCACGACTCGTGAAACAACGTGCGGCTCTGGTGCTGTCGCAGCCGTTCTTTGGCGCGCTGGCGCTTCGACTGAAGCTGGTCGAAGACGCGTCCTGCGAGACCCTTTGGGTCGACGGTGTAAGCCTGGGCTACAACCTGGCCTACATCGAAACTGTCGATGACCTTGAGTTGCGCGGTCTTCTCGCGCACGAAGTGCTCCACGTGGCCAATGGCCATTGCTGGCGTATGGGTGCGCGGGACCAAGACCGTTGGAACAGGGCGTGTGACTATGCGGTCAACCCGCTGGTGCTCAATGCACAGTTCAAGCTGCCGCAAGGCGTGCTACTGGACGGCCGGTATCTGGGCCGTTCTGCCGAGGAAATCTACGCGATGTTGCGACAGGATGAGTCGTCGCAATCGCCGGACGAATCAGGTAGCACCGCAGCCGCTGGCCAGTCGCAGGGGCAGGGTAGTCAACCGCCAGCGCAGCAGGGCGGTCAGCCGTCGCAGCAGCCGGGCGGTGGGCAACCGCAATCTGGCAGTCAGCCGCCCCCGCCACAGCCCAACGGCTGCGGTGAGGTGCGGCAATACACGGGGCCGGACAAACCAGGTGTCGAGAGCGAATGGCGAGTTGCCGTGAATCAGGCCGCGAAAGCGGCCAAGATGCGCGGAGCCTTGCCGGGAGACCTCGAGCACATGGTGGAGGCAGCACAGCGCCCGTCGGTGGATTGGCGGGCCGTGCTGCATCGGTTCGCGACCGAGGCTGCACGTGCTGACTACAGCTGGAGGGTTCCGAACCGGCGCTATGCGCATTTGGGGCTCTACCTGCCGTCCCTTCATTCCGAGGCAGTCGGTGATGCCGTATTCGTACGGGACTCCAGTGGTTCGGTGTTCGACGAAACACAGCGGCAGTTCGCTGCTGAGATCATCGCCGTGCACCAGCAACTGCAGCCCGAGCGGCTCATCGTCATTGACTGCGATACGCGCGTCACGCAGGTCCAGATGTTTGCACGTGACGAGGTGGTGGACCTTGCCCCGCTGAAGGGAGGAGGGGGCACGAGCTTCAAGCCGCCCTTCGCCTGGCTCGACAAGGAAGGCCTGCAGCCGGCCTTTCTGGTTTACCTCACCGATCTGCTGGGAGCATTTCCCGCCCAGGCCGCGTCGTATCCAGTCCTCTGGGCAAGTGTCACGGCTCTGGATCGCATTGCTGCGCCGCCCTTTGGTGAAACCGTCGAGGTGATCGTCTAAAACCCGATCATTTCTTTCAATTGCCTTAATACACCGCTTTTCGTGCCGATGAAGGTGCGAAATGTGGTCGTTTCAGGCTCTGCCCCGGCTCTGGCTGGGGCTTTTTTTTGGATGTTCCCATGCATATCCGCGTAGATGAGGCTATTCAAGGCGTCTGCTTGATTTCGCTGCTGGCAACAATTGATCTTGTTGTACGGCGTGTGGCCATTTTCTGGAACAATCGCCCACTCACCTGGCGGGGGCGCGGAACATCCAAGGAGAATGGCTTGGATACCTTCCCCCTAGAATTGAACATCGAACGGCTCCTTCGGCAAGGATTGGCGCAGCGCGTCGATCAATGGTACGCAGATGCGAGGAGTGGGCGAACGCAGTTGGACTTCGATGACTGGCTTGCAGGCATGGCCCTACCGGGAACTGCCGCCAGCGCGGGAATCCGCATCCGACAAAACGATCTGTCATTCGTGCTGCGCCATGGTGCACGGTATGCCATCGTTGATGCGGCTCGCGGCCAGCGCGTATTTGAATGCCGAATCGACGGCCGGTTGCCGATCGTTGCGTTTGTCGACGGCACTGGAAAGCGTGGCCCCTGGCTGACGATCCCGCGGCTCTTCACCATCGAGGAGATTGTCAGCATGCGAGAGCTGCCCTGAGAATAGAAAAAGGCCCGACGATTCGATTCGTCGGGCCTTTTTTTTGGGGTGCGATCAGGAGAAACAGCGCAGCTTTATGTGAGCTTACTGAGGAAATAGGGTGAGCATGCTCACGCTTTCTGTGGCTCAACCGCAGGCGCAGCGCCTGATTCAATGGGGGCCGCCGCGACATTGATGGCGTCGTAGCCAAGGCTTGACACCCGGGCTATCGTTCCCTCCAGGGCGGCATTTGGGCCAAGTCGAATGGTGCCGGCGTAGACGATGCGACCTTTCACCCTCCCGTTGATTCGGAGAGACACGCGGGCGGCTACGTCGCCTTCGATGGTGCCGTCGACGAGCACATGCTCGCCCTCGACCGTCCCGCGAATGAGGCCTTCAGCGCCCACGTGTACCAATCCATGCGTGGACCGTAGGTCGCCGCCGACCAGACCCAGGCAGCTGATGCCGTGATCGCAAGCAACGTCGCCGTGGACGCTGAGCCCGGCTTGGATGAGGCTGAATGTTGCAGTCGTCATGGGAGATCAGAAGAGCTTGATTTCGTTGGTGCGTTGGGCTTCCGGCTTTGCGGTCGCAGGGGCGCTGGCCACCGGCTTCATTGCGGGCTGCGCTGGGCTAGCTGATTTGGCTACCGGAGCGCCGCTCTGGGTGGCAGCCTTGCTGAGCGGGCGAGTCTGGGAAGGTTCTGGCGTGGGGGCAGGCGCCGCCGCGCTTGGAGGGGCGACCGCAGGCGCTGCAGCCGATTGTCCGCCACTCTGGTTGAGATTGACGGGAGTGGCCGGAGCAATGCTCTGAGGCTGCGAGGGGGCCGCGGCACCCTCCGCGCGGTCCTGCCGGCCTGGCCATTCGTTGGTGACAGCAGCGGGCGGCTTTCCCATATCAGGCGCGGTAGCCCGTGTCTGCTCCGCGGAGACCACCGGCGCCGAAGCAGGGCGTTTGCCTTTTGACGCCCACCACATCCCAACTGGGAACGCGACGGCTGCAACGAAAAGGAGGGCGATGGCCTGGCGTTGGGCAGGAGACACGCGAGCCCACAGCGGCGGCTTGGACCCGGGAGCTGCTTCGGTCTCGGGCGGAGTGAGCCTGAGAGCGGGCTCTCCAGAAGCCGGCATCTCTATGGTTAGTGGGGGGGTGGCGTAGTGTTCGTGCAGAAGCGCGATCTCTTTGATATCCATGGCGAGGTCAGGAGGTGCGATTGGGGTCAGACTTCTTCGTCGAGCAGCTTGCCGTCTCGCGAAAAGCGGTTGTTGTCGGGGATGCAGAGCCGATGAATGGCGCTGATGTGCCGCGCGGCGCCAAGCAGGGCAGCGTCCTTCTGCTTGTCGTTGACGTTGTGAGCCAGATAGGCTCCCAGGACGTTGTCGAAGAGCTGGTCGTGCTGATTGAGCAGGCGGATCAGGCGGCCGGCCAGGGAATGCGTCACAACGATTTCCCGCGTGTCGTAGCGCAGGCTGATGCTCCGTCGCCGGAAGGATCGCGACCACGCCAGGCGGGCATCCATCCATTCGTTGGCTTCTCGGAATCGTTCATCCAGTGCGACGATCTTGCTCCGGCTGGCTACGGAGAACTTCGCCGTGCAGAAGTTGTAGTCGCTGCGCAGGAAGTCGCGCACGAAATCTGAGCAGTAGCGGATGGTGGTTCCGCTATCGGTGTCCGGGATGATTCTGGACACTCGATCCTGACTCAGTAGCCGCTTGATCGGCTTGGGCCCGCCAGTGGAAACGGGTGTGCTTATAGACGTGCGCGCCCTACTGTCGGCGTCCGATTGAACATCAAGCGCTCCGTCGGCAAGCACGGGTTCGGATGATTCGGCCATTTTCCATTCTTCATGTGGATCTCTCTCGCAGGGAATTGTCCGACACAATGTCGCAAACATGACCGCAGAAAGAGATATGAAATTGCCGAGCTTTCTGACTTTTTTCGCTGTCCAGATGTGCCACAATCCTTTCCATACCTAGCGTCCATGACGCATCGACCCTGACTCCCTAGCGAGTCCATCTCTTTGTTCAAGTCGTGCCATTGCGCATGCGCCGACCGGTTGGCTACCGGTGTGGAAATTTCCTTGTGATAAGTGTTTTCGCCGAGCACTTCCCCAAATCAGCCCGTAAAACGCGTTCTTCGCTGTGCCTCACTCGTGAGCGCACGCTGGGACACCGTTCGAGCCTGGGACCATGTGGCGTCTCTCTCCAGGCCCCTCCTAGGCAGAACGGCCGACGTCGTGCTGACCGTGAACCTGCGGTTCGAACCTGTGGGTTCGCTAAATGGGTAGTTGTGCAGCGTGAACATGCTGCACGAGGACGACTTTACGTCCTCAGCATAGAGCAGCGCGCATCAGTGCGCCGCTCCCTGAGTGCCACGCCGCCGGAAGGGGCGTGGCATTGCAGGTCTCTCTAAAAAAGCTCGCAACCGGCGCACCCGGAAGCGGGCTTTTCTTGTTTGTAAGAGACCTCGATTCAGGGAAATGCCATGTACCAAGACTCTGAGATTTCCGCTGCCATTGCGGCACAGCTGAGCGATCGACGTCCCGTCTATGCGGGGATGCCGGCAGCTTGGCACAACATCTGTGAGGCGGCACACGTCGCCAGTCTTTCGGAAGCCGCGCAAGTGGCCTTCCTCAATTCCGTTACGACCCAGCGCGGGGCCGACACAGCCCTGCGCCTTCGGGAGCATGCTGCGTCGATTCGCGCGAGTGTCGTTCGTTACCTCGACAGGAGCGCATCATGCAACATGCCCCAATCACCTATAGCGAGTTCAGCAGTCCTCGCAGCGTCATAGAAGAGCGGCCAATGCGGCCGCCCACCATCGGCAAGATCCGTCCCGGCATCAAGGTGCTGACGAAGAAAGCTCGCGACAACGAGGAGGCGGTCAGGATTCACGATCGAATGCTCGCGCAAGCAGCCTCGTTCGATAGCATCGCCAGAGAGATCGCACGCTGCACAGGCATCTCCAACGCCCTGGTGCCAAAGAACACCCCGTTCTTTACGTGCAGGGGGTCTGACTTCACCAATCCCGCTGTAGCTGATGAGATCCTGCAGATCTACGGCGAGGATCGTGGTGATGGGAACGGCCGGCGCCTGTGGCGTTTCCCAGTCGTGTTTGCCTTCGACGACTGGTTGCGCAATATCCCCAACCAGCTCGTGACCTACTCGGCCAGCGGTCGGAAGTATTTTTCCGAGTATGGGGCAGACGGCCTGCGCTACTGCAAGACCTACGCTCCACCGCAGCGGGATGCCCGCGCCAGCCGCGCAAAGCGAAACTGGGGTGGCCGCACGGTCATCTTGCGGCAGGACGACGACATCCATGACGGTCATTGCGATCCGCATGTCTGCCCGCAGTACCAGGATGGCGCCTGCAACCTCAAAGCGTCGTTCTTCGTCGCCTTGCCAGATATCCGCGGGCTAGGGCTCATCGAGATTCCCACGACCTCGATCTACGTCCTGCAGAAGGCACATGCTGCGATGCAGACCGTTGCGCTTGCGCGGGGTCGGCTGGTAGGTGTGAAGTTCTTCATGTCGAAGATCGAGCAGGAGGTCAGCCGCATTGATGACAGCGGGAACGCTACCCGTCAAATGCAGTGGCTTATCACGCTTGATGCAGAGATTGACCTCGCGGCATTGCTGGATGGCTCGGATAAGCCGCAGTTGACTTATACCGAAGCTGAACAGGCCGTAGCGGTCCTGGAAGGTCAACGGTCTGTGGGCGAACGCGAAGAGGATCCCAGCCCGTCCACTCAGGCCATAAGCACCGACCACGTCCGTTCCGATTCGAGTGAGCAAGATTCCGAAGCGGACCTTGCACATCAGTTCAACGAACTTGGTGTCCAGCTCGGCATGGATGGCGAGGCGGAACGCGCAGATCTGCGCGCGTTCCTACAGGCCAGCTTCGGCAAGGGATGGACAAAGCGCCCGCAGGATGTTCGCCGAGTTCTCGACGACATGCGCACCGCGCTTGCGAACCCGATGGCTTTTCGCGAACAGGTCAAGGCGATTGCTGCCGAATTGTCACCCTGAGTCCGGTCCTGTACCGGCTCGCTCATGGACGCCTCAGGGCGTCCATTTTCTTTCTCGCCGCGATGCCGGCAACTTACCATTTCAGGAGAAGCACAATGCTCAATGAGCGCAATGTTTTGCTTGTGGGACATTTCTCAGACCTGCATTACTCCCCCGGCAACCTGGCCGAGGCGGAGCGTTGCTTTGGCTTTGCGGTGGATCACGCGATCGCGTCGCGGTGCCAGGTAGGTGTTGTATCGGGAGATTCCACTGACCATCGTGTGGATGCGCACACCCCCGCGTTCTCTGCCCTTGGGCGGCAGATCCACAAGCTGTCCGCGCACATGCCTGTCCTGCTGCTTCAAGGGACATTCAGTCACGAGCCGCCCGGTACGTTGGACGTCTTCCGGCTGATAGGCGCGCGGTGCCCAGTCTATGTTGCGGATCGTATCCACCAAGTGGCACTCATCGGTGAGCAGTTCTTTCCATCCGTGGGTGCGGTCTTTACTTCGGCGGAGATTGACGTGCTCCTGACCGATCATGGCCTGCCTGACGTCGTCTTCACATGCGTGCCGACTGTCAATAAGGCAGTACTCGCAGCGGCCGTGAGCGTCGCAGGTGCGGCTACCGCCGTTGGTGACCATCTAGGGGCCTATCTGAGCGCCGCTGGTGTGGTGAATCGGCAATTGAGCGCGCTGGGTGTTCGCACCATCGGCGTTTCACATGGCACTGTGAACGGTTGCGAGACCGAGCACGGCGTGCCGATGGCGGGATTCGATCACGAGTTCTCAATCGGTGCGTTATTCGGCGCGGACTGTGATGCCTTCATGCTCGGCCACATCCACCGCGCCCAGCAATGGGAGCGCGAGGGCAGAGTGGTGGCGTATCCAGGTTCGATCGGGCGGTTCCACTACGGTGAGATCGGCGCGAAAGGCTACCTGCAATGGCAGGTAGCGACGGGCCATGCGGTTGCCTCGCAGGTGGAGACACCGGCGCGGGAGACTGTGTGTGTTGACTTCGATGGCCCGCCGGACATGGAAAGGCTTGCTGCGCTGGCCACGGAGTCCTCTGACAAGTTCGTCCGCATCCGCTGGACCCTCAACGAAGAGCACCGCCAGCTGGTGGATCGCGACGCCATTCTTGCGCTGTTTGGCAAGAGTGCCGAGGTCAAGATCGAGGCACGGGTTCTGCCTGCCGTTCGCAGTCGTGCGGATGGCATCAGCCGTGCAGCCAGCCTGCCGGAGAAGCTGTCCCGTTGGGGCGAACTGGCCGGCGTGGAAGCCGACCCGCTTATCGAGCGCCTGGCCATGCTGGATTCGGTCGACGCGCAATCGATCGCCGATGGCGTGTTGCAGCAGCTGCGCGAAGCGACCCCGGTGCAGGTGGCTGTACCTGCCGGAGAGGCGGCGCCAGCATCGTCGTTCTTCTCCACGATGGACGATGAAGCGCCCTCAGCGCCGATGGCCATTGCGGATGCCGAACCCTTGGCAGCGCCGCCTGAAGCCGATGCGCCGAAGATGGACTGGCTGACCGATGACCTTTTCGCGTAGCGATACGCCAACCCTTAGAACATGAAGCCATGTTCCGACAGCCGCTGAGGCTGTCGAAACCCGGTTTTACCCCGCGTCTTCGACGCATCGACCCAGAAGTATCCATTTCATTTTCATCTACCCTGACGGGTGCATCCCGTCAGGGGCGCGCTCCGTCCAATTTAGGAGTGCATCATGATTCTCTACCACGCTGGCCCTGACTGGCTGCATATCGAGGAAGTGTTTGTCGAGCGTTCGGCGATGGCCAAACGCCTTGCCGAGCTTCACAATTTCACGCAATGCATGCGGTATGAGCCGTTTGGCCCCGACCGCGGCGCCGTGATCGCCAAGCGCGGTCACATGCTGGTTTTGGCAATTGGCGAGGCAGGCAACAATACCTTCTTCGCCGTGGCGCCATCCAAGGAACTGCAGGATCTGATCTGGTCGTTCTCGAATGGCCTCGCCTCGCAGTGGAGCAGGTTGGAACTCAAGGCCATGACCGGTCATGAGGATTGGCCCGCTGTACTGAAGATGGCGACCGATCAATTTGCCGCGGCTGTGCGTTCGCTTGAGCGTGCGATCGCGGGGAAGCCCGAGCACGACGCCCCGGCGTTTGCCGAGATGCCCATTCTTGATGACGACGTCATGGAAGTGCCGTCGGACTACCTTCATTCGCTTAACGGCACGGAGGTGTTCGAATGCGCCCACTGAAACTGACACTTGCCGGGTTTTTCGGAATCCGGGATGGCATGAAGCGGGATAGCGTCACTGTGGATCTGACGTCTCTGCCAAAGGGGCTGATCGCTATTGTCGGCCCTAATGGGGCCGGCAAGACGACGATCATGGACAACCTGCATCCGTATCCGATCATGCCGAGCCACGCAGCCAAGATGTCGGCCGACGCGTTCTCGTACTGGGATCATCTCTGCGCTCCCCGCGCGGAGAAGGACCTGGAATGGGAGCATGGTGGCAAGACCTATCGGTCGGCATTTGCGTTCCGCAACCCTGGAAAGAGTCGCAAGGCTGAGTACTACCTGTTCGAGAAGGGCGCTGATGGTGACTGGAAGCCGGTGCAATTGGCCGACGGTACGCTGTCGGACGGCAAGGCGGACACCTACAACCGGTGTCTAGAGGCTGTCCTCGGATCCCCCGAAGCATTCTTTACGAGTGTGTTCTCTGCACAGAATCGACGCCCGCTCGCCAGCTACCAGCCTGGCGAGATCAAGAAGCTGCTAGCCGAGCTTTTGGGGATCGATCACCTGCGCGAGTTGTCCGCGAAAGCGGGCGATGTCGCAAAGGCGTTGAACCGGGCGCTGGAGAACCAGCAGCGTGACGTGCTTGTGCTGTCAGGCAAGCGTGACACGGCGTCGGCGATGGCCTCGGAAATCCAACAGATTGATGGGACGATCGCCGCTGAACGCGTACTACGTGCTGACCAGTTGGCCAACGGGAGCAAGCTCGAACAGGAGCGCGCCACCCTGACTGCAAAGCAGGCCGCCGCGGCAGGCGTTGAAGCACGTTTGCGCGAGTTGGATCAGCGCAGCCGTGAGTTGATGTCACGCCGGCAGCAGACTTCCGACGACGATCGCACGGCATCCGCAAGGGCCGCGACGCGCAAGCAGGAGCTGGAGCGGGCTACGGCCGGCCACCAGGCCACGCTTGCGCAATCGGGTGCGATCACGGGGGCTGCAGAGGAGCGCGATACCGTCCAGATGGCGCTTGGCCGTCGACAGACGGCGCTCGATGCGCGGCAGAAGGAGCTTGCCGAACTCGAGCCGGTGGCGAGCCAGCATGCGGCGCTGACGACGGAACTGCGTGGGATGGAAGCACGCGGATCCGTGGCGGCTCAGTTGGCGAAGACGCTGCAGGCCCAAACTGAGGTGATGGATCAGGTGCCCTGCACGGGCCAAGCCATGCATGCTCAATGCCCGTTGCTCGCTCAGGCTCGCGAGGCCAAGGGAAAGCTGGATACCCAGGTCATCGAGGTGTCGACGCTGCGCACGAACTACAAGGAGAAGCAGACAGCCTTGAAGGAACTCGACGCTGCGTTGCTTCGGCTGCAAGGCGCACGCGAAGCTGTCAACGCCTTGCAGCAGGATGTCGCCCGGGACAATCAGGACCTTCAACGCCTGACTGCGCTCGCAGCGAAGAAGCCCTTGCTCGATGCAGCCGCCTCGGGCCTTGAAACGGCACGGCGCGATCTGGCCACGCTCATTGCGGAGGAAACGGAACGGAAAGAGCGGCTGACCCGCGATTTCCAGGACGTGGAAGGCCAGCTAGCGGTTGTGCAGCGTGAACGCGACACTCTGGCGGTGACCGACGTGACGGGGTTGATTGCCGATCTTGACCGCCGAATTGCTGGCAGCCGCGAGGCAGTCAGCGCCTCGGACGGCAAGATCGAATCGTTAATACGTCGCCAAAGCGCGCTGGCCACCGAGTGCAGTCACCTTGATAAGGAGCTTGCCGGCCTCGGCGAGCTTGAATGGAGGGTCCAACACCTGTCCGACGAGATTGCGCTGTGGAAGCTGCTTGCGAAGGGGCTGGGCAATGACGGGATCATCGCGCTGTCGATCGATGATGCCGGCCCTGCCATCACCAGCATGGTCAATGACCTCCTGCTGGCCTGCTATGGGCGGCGTTTTACGGTTGCCATCGAGACGCAGACCAAGCTCGCCAATGGTGACGCCCGGGAGGGATTCGCCATCACGGCGCTGGATGCCGACAACGACAGCAAGAAGGATTTCGGTGTGCTGTCGGGGGGACAGAAGGTATGGATCAACGAATGTCTGACGCGTGGAATTGCGCTCTACCGAGCGCAGGATGCGCAGCAGCCATTTCAGACCCTGTTCACCGATGAGGCTGATGGCCCGCTGGATCCGGAGCGCAAGCGTGCCTTCATGAAAATGAAGCGCGAGGTGCTGCGGCTCGGTGGGTACGAGCGGGAGCTTTTCATTTCCCAGACTCCCGACCTGGTCGACGACGCCGATGGTGTGATCGACGTTACGGCGCTGGCGCTGCAGTAGCGCGTCGGCGCTTCCATTAACCCGCCCGCGTCCCGAAAGGGAGCGGGCTTTTTTATCCATACATGCCAATGCAACCTAGCACTTTGAATTTTACGCGTGACCAGCAGGCCGTCATCGATCGTGCAATCGCACGTGGGAAGCAAGACATCCAGCAGGCGATTTCATACCGGCAGGTGCCGCCAACTGTAACCCGTTTCTCGGATCTTCATGCTCACATGGAAGCCAATGAAATCGGCGGCCTGTGCGAACCCGATGACCAGGTGATGCAGGCCTTCCCTCGCGTCACGGCTGACGACAACGAAACCTATGTGCACGCTCTCAATCAGGTGCAGAACGCGCTGGATACATGGCTTTCGACTTCCACCGAACGCAACATCGGGCTCGTGGAGGTATTGATTGACGCGGCGTTGGACGCCGCGGCTGGCCACGTGCAAGCCGCCCTCAACGTCACTACAGGGGATCTCGCAGGGATCTACTTTCAGGGCGCCGAGCACGATGCCGTTCGCGGCTACTTCCGTCGCTACGTGAATCGTGAGATCGCCGCACTGGTGCCGGATCCCACAAGGCTCTAAGGCCGCATTCTCAACCCAACGGGTCCAGCGCCCGTTGGGTGCTGGTCCATCTTCTGGACCATCATGGAAACAATCTCTCTCTTTCCGCAAGGTGCATTTGAGCCTGTGGAGCGCAAAGCCGACAAGGCGATCTCTGCGATTCTCACCCTGTTCCACGCTGGCCATCCGACGGTCATCGCATTCAGTGGGGGAAAGGATAGCAGCGCCGTTGCTGCGCTGGTGCTGCACGCTGCGCTACTGCACAAAGCTTCCGGTGGATCGCCTATCGTCGTTGCAACGACGGGCGATACCCTCGTGGAATCACGGATAAGTATGATGAGCGTTGCCTTAGCAGATAAGTTTTTGCATGATGGACAGACTAAGTTCTGTGCGCCCTCGTGTTGGCCTCGAGCGGCCTACATCCCATCTCTGTACGGTTTGCTTGTGCCCGAAGGCCAATTGATCAAAGACCTATGCTGAAGCCCCCTCCTAAGTGTGCTGTGCTCCCTGCCTTCGTCCTCACGGAAACGTGTGACTCGACTGATCCGCTTGCGATGAAGCGAGTCATCCCAGCGGAGCAGGGAGGCGTCGAGCAGACCTATTACTTCCGCGAGGTAGCGAATGCCGTTGATTCGCATGGCGGCAGCCCACGGTGGATGAAGTTCAACTACAACCGCTTTCCCATCGTGCTAGATAGCCACGGTGTTCCGTGGGACGTGGCTACCTTCTATATCCTCTCCCGTTGCCAGGCGCAACTCCAGCCCGACATGACGACGTTTCAAGGGATCGCCGACGACTTGGCAAGCTTTCTGCGATTCCTAGAGGATTCCGGGGTCGACTACTGCTCGTTTCCCCGCTTCAAGCTTCAGCGTCCAACCTACCGCTTTCACGGGTATCTGAAGAGCCGAATTCATCAGCGGCAGATGGCTGCCGCAACCGCCAGGCGAGCGATGGGCTCTGTAATCGGCTTCTACCGATTCCTTGTCAGTGAAGGATTGCTAGTGCCAGAGAATCCCCTGTGGGAAAGCCGGGATCAGTACATGACCTTCAAGGATGGGGGGGGCCTTGGGATCAGCAAACGCGTTACCGTGACGGATGTCAACATCCGTGCCACAAAGCAAGACGATCCTTACGACGGATGCATTAATGACGGTGAGCGGTTAAGGCCGCTATCGCAAAACGAACAGAGGTGGCTATTCGAGGCGCTTGCCGATCTTCGGAATCCGGAAATGCTGCTGATCCATCTGGTCATGGTCACTTCCGGGGCGAGAATTCAGACAGCTTTGACACTTCGGGGAAGTCATGTTAGCAGGGAGCTTCCCGAATCGGCTCGCGAATACCGCTTCAACGTAGGACCAGGAACCAGCGTGGATACCAAGAATGACAAGCAGATGACGCTGCACCTTCCGCGCTGGGTGTACGAAATGTTACGCCAATATTGGCACTCTGCGCGGGCCGCTGGTCGACGAGATAAGGCGAGAGGAGGTGACATCGAGGATCAGTACCTTTACCTCACGCAGCAAGGGGCGCCGTACTACCAGCAAAAGGCCGAAAGCGTTCAGTTCGATCCAGCTTATCGTCAACGCTACCGAGAGCGTGGCCAGGCCTTCCGAATGTTCATTCGCGACCGCGTAGTACCGTGGGTTCGAAAGCGTTACGATCGCGACTTTCACTACAAACCGCACGATCTGAGGGCGACCTATGGTATGAACCTTACTGATCTCCAGCTGGTCGCTGTCGAGCGCAAAGAGAAAACGCTATCGCAGGCCCGTGACTTCGTCCGCGTCAGGATGGGCCATGCAAGCTCAGCGACAACGGACCTGTACCTGAACTTCAGAGCGAACCAGCAGATGGTCAATGCAGCGGTCGACGGGCATGAGAACTATTTTCGCAGCTTGATCGAAAGAGCATTGCGAGGGTCTCTCCATGACGAGGAGTAGTCGGCAGGTCGTGCACGCGGTTCAATTCTCTTCCCGACCAACAGATTTGCATCATTTTCCGTTGGCGAATGGGGTCTCCATCCTGCATCCCGAGCGAGCCGTCATCATGTTCGATGGCATGGCGAAAGATGTTGGGGCGCTCTGCTATCTGCGTCGGCAGGGTGCCAACGAAAAACTCAACCGGCGCACGCGGCAGCCGCGGATGGTAGATCTCGATTCGTTGAGCACTGCGCGTGTGAGCCTGATCGGTCGGTTCACTACCTTCTTCTCCGACTTGATCTCAAGCAACGGCTTCACCAGTTCGACGGTGCATGGCTGGGTTGGGTTATGGATCAACCTCGTGGACTGGGCCGACGCAAATGGATATCCGGACATCTTTGGCGGTGGGGAAGAGACCTACGCCGGCTTTCGCGCCTATGTCGAGTATCTGAGACACCGGGTTGACACCAATCAAATATCGCAAAGGACTGGTGCGTCTCGACAGTTAGCGCTCTTAAAGTTGATGGAGCGGTTCACAGGTCTGCACGACATCCATCGGGGGGTTCGATTGCTCGATCTTGTGCGTTCTGCGGACACTCGCACCTCGCCCCCCTCAGAAGGCGACCTTGGCCGCCTTGAGGGGCTGTGCGACGCCATCTTTAACGGGTATTGCGATTTGGTGCTGGAGAATCGAGACTTTCCGTATAAGTTGGCCATGCCGAAATACATCAATTGGGATCGTCACTACGTTTGGCTATTCCCGATCAAGATCTGGTGCAACCCTCCAGGCCGCGTTCGCGAAAGACGGCGCGGCGTTCACTCATACGCAGCATATGACTTCGAGAACGGTAAGGTCGCCAGGGTTGAGGAAATTTTCTCGCATTTCAACCTCGCCTCCAACGCCTATGCTGCGGTTAGACACGCCAAGATTCGGCTGGCTGAGGCAAACCGAGATGGGCGGCATTCAGCACGGATCGCTGCTGCGGTACGTGCTCACAACGCTTTCTTGCTGCTGTTCCTCGGACAGACCGGTATGAACGCTTCAGTAGCCTTTGCGCTGCGGTGGGGAGAACATTACAAGGTTGGAGCGTCCCATCAGGGGTTCCGAGAGATAAAGTGGCGAGCCGGCGGAAAGGTAGTATCCGCTGTCATCCGCAACAGATTCCTGCCGTTGTTCGCGAAGTTCATTGCGATCCGACAGTATCTGCTGAACGGTCGTGATTTCGATCGACTGTTTCTTAATCTGGGCCCAGAGTATCGCGGTGACCCCAAGCCGGTCACTATCAAATACTTGGAGTCCTTCTACGCATCGTTGCAGGTGGTCGACCCGGAGATCCCGAGGATCAGAAGCCGGAAACTGCGGGCTGCCAAGCAGGACTACCACATTCGAAACGACGATCCCGCGGTTACTGCTCGGATCATGGGACATTCGGAGGAAACGGCGAGGCGTCACTATAGCGCTGGCAGCGAGTCGGCCCATTACGAGGAACTTTCGATTTTCCTGTCGAAGGTTGAAGATTCAACGCTTAACAGGAAAATCGTCATGCCAGCCCACGAGAGCGTAAATAACGGTGTCAATGGCCACTTGGGAACGTGCGCTCGCTTCGCTGCCCCGCGAGCAATTGCCCAAGGGGTACCAGTCACACCGGACTGCACACGGCAGGAAGGATGTCTCTTCTGCGACAAGCTTCGGGTACACGCTGATGAGCCCGATATACGCAAACTCGTGAGCTGCGCCTTTGTCGTTCAACAGGCAACGTACCTGCCCGGAGGGCGGGAGTATTTCCAGCCGGTTCTTGACAGGATTTCGTCGCTACTGCGGGAAGTCAAATCATTTGAAGGCATGGAGCCGATAGTCGATCGGGTAACGATCGAGGTGGAAGAGGGCGGGGAACTGGACCCTTACTGGTCCGAGAAGTGGGCATTGCTCAATGATCTGGAGCTCCTTGTATGAGCCGTAGATTCCAGCCGAAACTGGATCTGCCGAGGGGGGCTGCGCTGCCGGATGAATGGGACCCCGTCAGCACAGGAATACGTCTCCCTGACGATTTTGTCGTTAGCCGCTACTCTAACGGCGATGCTGCCTCGCGGCTTGGGGATCTTTACTGGAACTGGACTCCGTACGACCCCGATGGACGGGCGCGGTGGCTCGTCTTCAACTATTGGCAGAGAACGACGTCCAGAATCGATCGACCTCTCCGAGAGCCGATGTCGACATTGAGGGCTGAGATTGTTGCTGAGATGCAGCGCTTCATGGCTCTGGTGATCTACAAGAAGCGCGGAGCCTCATTGAGCTTCGCATCGCTGGCAGAGTATGCAGGGGTCTTCCGCACAATAGCCCATTACTGCGAGATGCACCGGATCGCATTCGACGCATTCTGGCAATCCTCTGATCGGCTTTCTGACTTCTGTTTCACCCTAAAATCCCGAGCCGCGCTGACCCAAACGGCTAGGGTAATGGCCACCCTCATGGCGATGGACCCCGACGCCGACATAGGCTTCCCGTTGGGATGCTCAAGCCTGTTTGCCGCGCTACAAGAGCGCGTTAGCCAATTTCCGGCAAGAAATCAAACTCCTCCGATGCCAACCAGGGTGTACTCGGCGGTGCTGACGACACTCAATGCCGAGCTCAACGACTTTGAGGAGGTCGCGGATAGGTATCTTGCGCTGGTAAGGCGTATCGTAGCTCTCCGTGCCATCCCCCGCGGTGAGCGCGACAGTCTTTACGATATCAGTCCTCTGATCGCCGAGTACACGTTGTCGGAGTACTTCGCGAAGAAGGGACTGGCGATAACAGTCCCCGGCGTCTCTAGTGGCCTTTCGGATATCCAGGTTGTCTGCCGATTGACGATTCATGCTTACAGCGGTATGAGACACAGCGAGGCACAGACTCTGCCGTTCAACTGCCTGTCGGCCGATAAAGGGACTGGCATAACGCATTACTTCCTCGAAGGGAGAACAACGGAGTTGGAGAAGGGGCGCATTCGCAGAACAAAATGGGTCACCAGTTCAGAGGGCGCCAGGGCCGTCAACATGGCACAGAAAATCGCGATCGCTATTTACGAGGCTATTGGGGACGCTCCAGCGGCATCCAAGGATCGAATCAACGTGTACCCGCTGTTTATCTCGACGTCGTATTTGAAATTCTCTGGCACTCCGTCGTATCAGGCTGTGCAGGATACGTACCAGACGTCTGATTCGCGATTGTCTAGTCCGCCCTACGAGAGGCTGGCGCTTCGATTGTGCCCGATTATCGGTGACGAAGACGTCTGTGAGCTTGAGGAAATCGACCCACATCGCGCCTGGCGTAATGACTCGGAATACGGGGTGGGGCAGGCGTGGACATTGCGGACGCACCAGTTCCGGCGGTCCTTGGCGCTTTATGCACAGCGAAGCGGGTTGGTTTCGTTGCCGTCACTACGGCGGCAGTTGCAGCATATCACCAGGGAAATGTCCCTTTACTACTCGAAGGGATCGGTCTTCGCTCGGAACTTCATTGAGGATGATCCCGATGAGTATAGGGAACACATGTGCAAGGACTGGCGCGAAGCAAAGCCCGTGTCCGAGGCGATGGCCTTCCTTCGGGACGTGGTGTTCTCCGATGAACGTCTGTTTGGTGCGGCGGGCACGTTCGAGCAACAGAAGAAGAACCGTGGTCAAGTCGTAGATCGCGAGATGACTGTGAAGCAGTTCAAGAAGGGGTTGATCGCGTACAAGGAAACGCCGTTCGGAGGCTGCTTGAAGATCGGTGAGTGCGACCAGGTCGGTCTGCGGCTGATGGGCGTACTGTGTCTGCATGACTGCAAGAACATCGTAATCAAGCTCTCCAAGCTTGACCGCATCATTGACCAGCAACAGCGTTTGGTTGAGTCGTTGGAGCCGACATCGCCCACTTACCGGATGGAGAAGGACGACCTGGACACAATGCTGGCTGCCCGCAAGCGCTGCCGCGAAACTACAGAGAAGGAGGCCGATCATGGCTGATACGCTTAGCGACTACTTCCAAGCGCTTGAGAGGCTAAAGAGGGGAATCCCCAAGATCGTGCCGAAGGACACCAAGATTTCGAACGACGCTGTAGCGTTGGAGGCCGGGCGCGGAAAAGGAAGTATCAAGAAGTCCAGGCCGGTCTTCCGGAACTTGATTGAAGCGATCGACGAGGTTGCTGCGAAGCAAGGTAAGCCGAAGGAGGAAGTCAAGAAGAAGCTGGCCTCAGCGCAAACGTCGGCGAGCAACTACCGTCTACTGTGGGAGGAGGCCTTGGCAAGAGAGGCGTCCCTGCTAGTCGAGTTGATCGAGACGAGGAAGGAGCTCGCCAAACTGACCGGCGAAAAGGTGCTACCGATCCGCGGGCGGAGGCCTTAGCTCATCGGGATCCTTGGAGCTCGCAAGTCGACCCCGCTCGGTCGTTCAATACTTCCAAGTGCAACGGCAACTTCCGTCTTTTTTTGGTCGTTCGAGTTATGGCAAACTCCCATTGGAGTCCACCATGGAGTTTGGCAACGTCGTCCCTGGATTATCCTGAATGGTCGATCTTTACCAACGAGCGCACACATAAGAGCATCAAATGAGAGTCGCCACCCTGAAGATTGAGAACTTTCGCGGAGTCCGCGCTGGCTTCGTTCGTTTCGGAAAGCATCCAGTTCTCGTCGGAGACAACAACACCGGTAAGACGACGCTGATCGAAGCACTTACACTGCTCTTGGGGCGAGACCGACTGGTTCGGGAGCTAACCGAACATGACTTTTATGGGTCGTGCCCGCAGGCGACTGATCGCATCAAACTCGTTGCCACCATCACCGATTTTCCGAACGACAATCCTGAACAAAGTAGTCAATGGTTTCGAGAAAGCAGAGCTGTCGTCAAATGGCTGGACGAAACCACGGGTGCAGTACACCCTCATCGGGATAATCAAGACTGGAGATTGTGCTGCCAGATTGCTGTCCAAGCCAGATTTGACCATGAGTCACTCGCTGTGGAAACGCTCCGGTATTTTCACGACCATGAAGAGCCTGTCGACCCATTCGCAGAGGACACGGCGGCAGTCGTACCGGGAAAGCTCATCCAAGAGCTGAGCTTCTACCTCGTTCGAGCAAGCCGCACATGGGACAAAGTCTTCTCGTGGGGCAATGAGTTGTTCAAGCGTACTGTTCTCGCGGCGGCCGCGCAGCCTGCCGCTGCGCTCCTGGCCGAACGCGATCGCCTCCGAGCGCCGGAACAGCCGATCGATGCTGACCCAGGTATCGAGCCGTTGATTCAAAACCTCAATAAGGAACTGGCCCTTTCTTTTCCAAATGCGCCGCAAGTGCAACTGCGGCTGACTGGGACTGACAGCCGCTCTGTCATGGAAGCTGTGACGGCCCATTTTGCAGCGACAGACGGGCTTAGTATTCCCGCTGCGAGGCAGGGGAGTGGGCTGGTCTCGATGCAAGGCCTGCTCCTGCTACTTGAACTGGGGCGCGCCCGCGCCGCCGGAGGTGGTGAGTTTCTGATGGCTTTGGAAGAGCCAGAAGTTCATCTGCCTCCATCGGCGCAGCAGCGATTGGTCCAGCGTGTTCAGGCGCTTTCGACCCAGACGTTTGTGACAACGCATTCGCCGCTGGTAGCAAGCATGGCGGCTCCCACCTCCGTGCTCATCTTGAAGAAGCACGATGGTGTCCTATCTGCTGAACCGTTTCTTGAGGCACCTCTCCCGGCCGCGGCTCAAAACTGGCAGCGTAAATTCTTCCAGCACAGCCGGGTTGATGTCCTCAGCGCGCTAATGCAACCATCTCTGCTTGTCCCCGAAGGAAGAGCCGACTTTCAATTGCTTCGATGTATCTTGAGACCGCTCATGATGACTGCTGGATGGGTCGACTCCATGAGCCGCCCCTTCGGCATTGAGGTCGGGGTTGTTCCAACCGAAGACGCCAAGGTGGTTGAAACCCATCAGTTGATGGCCCGACTGCACAGGCATGTGTGCTGCCTTGTCGATGGCGACGGAGAAGGGCAACTCTACGCTGAGCGTCTGATGGCGACTCCAACCCCTCCGGCAGCGGTCATCCGTTGGAATGATGGGGCCATGATTGAGGATGCAGTCGGTTGGATTTTGGCCGCGGACGGGGCCGCAGCCATCGCTAATCTCACTGAACTATCTCACGTTCCGCCCACGTCTGCTGCGGACGTCGTGGCCTACCTCAAGGCAAAAAAGATGGACATTATTGCCTACGAGATTGTCGCGGAGGCGATTGCCACTACGCCAGGCTGTCGAGAGCGCGCTACTGACCTGCTCAGCGGGCTTGCGTGCGCTTGCGCTGGATCCGCTGCGACAGAACGCTTCATCCGCGACGCCAATGGCGTGTGGGTGTTTCAGCCGTGACGGTTCGGGCGTTCACCGGAGGTGCCGGCAGTGGCAAGACGCATCAATTGATGCAGTCACTGATCGCCCACTTGGAGGCGACGCCTCTGAAGGACGGGCAAAAAGTCTTGGCATTGACTTTCATGCATGGCTCCCGCCGGCGGCTTGAAGAGAGGCTGGGGCTACTACGTGCTTTGAGGGGACGAACAGATTGCGCCACGATCGACAGCTTTGCGTGGCGCTTGGTTCGGAGATGGTTGTCTCTTGCTGCCACGCTCGGATTCGCTGACATCGAACCGGATCAGTACGAACGGGTGTGCGATGCCGCTGGGGCTCTTTTGCAGGTCAAAGACGTTTGCGGCTGGGTGGCAGCCACCTTCCCGGTTCTCTTGGTAGATGAGGCGCAAGACCTGACCGCCAACCGGCTTCGTCTTGTAGAAGGATTAGCCAGCAGACTGGAGGTCTTTGCTGCCGCCGATGAATTTCAATGCCTCAACGAGGACCTGCAGCCGAACCCCGCTTGCGCATGGCTCGCACAGGTGTGTTATGCGGAAGAGCTCATACAGCCGCGACGCACAAACATAGCGGAGCTACTTGATGCTGCCGCTGCTGTTCGCAAAGGTGCCGCTCCCATGTCGGGAAAGGCATTCATGGTGGCATTGACTCCGAAGCCGCCGCTTGCAGGTGCATGGCTCAATGGGAATCTTTGTTGGTATGGTAGAGGCAAGAGCGTCGCCGTGATCACACCTACCCTGGGCGCGTTTGCGGAGACGACGGTGACATGGGCTGCTCAGAACAAAACGAAGAAAGGTGCGGGCCCATATTCAATACTGTGGGAGGAATCGGAAGCAAAGGCTGCCACCAGCTTCCTTCACAAGATCGCTCTTCGGGACATGAACGACATTCCTTCGGTGGTCGCTCTTCTCACCGCCGCGGGTGATTTTCGTGCTACAGACGACCTTATTGATTGGATGGACACGCAAAGACGAACTCGCGCCAAGACCACATTTACTAAAGACGAGATTGAAAAAGCGATCGAGAAGGGATTTTCTCGGCGACGTCGAGTAGGGAAAGGTAGTGAAAGCGGTTGGAAAGGCATGACAGTGCATGGAGCAAAGAACCGCGAGTTTGACAACGTTATCGTGCTATGGCCAGCGGCCATTGGAGGTAGCGACGAGCAAAAACGACGGCTTCTCTATAACGCGGTCACCCGCGCAAAAGAACGCTGCCTTGTACTCGTACAGGCTAAGGCCCAACTTAGCCAAGCTCCATTTGCATGAGCTTTTGACCGTCGAAAGTCGAATGAACTGGATCGATGGTTGTTGCAGCCGGTAGACTGACTGCCAAGTAGCCCCGCCCCGCATTTGGGTGGGTAAGAACATATGGCCGACGCCGGCGCAATTTTCATTACCCAATGAGTACACCCATCACACTGACCGTCGGCGACATCGAGCTCACATACAACACGGGATACGTCGGCATGGATCACGGCATGCTGTTTCAGGAACGAGACCGTCAGCGCCGCCGGCATCCTAGCATCAACTACGACTACTACGAGCAACATCCAGAAGAAGATGTCGTTCAAAGCGAGATGTGCTTTTGCCGGACCCTCGGCTCGATGGTTTCGCGACTCGAGTTGCTCGGGTACACGTTGAGCGCGGTCAAGGCAGCTTACGAAATCCAATCAGCACTCGACAGCGACCGGTACGCTGGCTCCGAAGCCGATGACACGCCTGCTCGGCCCATTCGTTTGACGTTCGAGCAGTTCGTCACGTTCATCCGCGCGCATGCCGTGCGTGACCTCAAGGATGAGTACAACGATGGCTACGACGCTGAACACGCACAGGGGCGAGGCCGGTTCGCCAGCGAGCCCGCGATCGCTCTGCTACCCGAGGGTGATCCAGACCGAGACATGGGCGGGTATTCAGAGCGCAGTCACTTCGGTGCCCTAATCAGTTTCCTGGACCCCTACTCAACCCTCCGAATCCTTGCTGAGAATCCGGCCAATCTGGACCTTGAAGTCGTTTGGGACTACGGGAACTTCGTCGCTGCCGGCTGGGCAGAAAACGGAGACTTCGTCGCCGGCGCACGTCGCACCCAGACCTACTTGATTGCGACCGAGGGCACCTCCGACACCCACATCCTGAAGCGCGGCTTCGCGCTTCTCCGGCCGGATATCAAGGACTTTTTCCGGTTCATCGACGTCGAAGACCGGCACCCATTCTCCGGAACGGGCAATTTGTCCAAGTTTGCCGAGGGGTTGGTCAAGATTGACGTTCAGAACCGCGTTGTCTTCCTCTTCGACAACGACGCTGAGGGAATCGACGCGTTTCGTGGTCTTCAGCGCTTCACTTTTCCGGTGAACATGCGGGCAATAGTCCTGCCTGACCTGGAGGAGCTACGCAACTTCCCGGCACGAGGACCGTGTGGTGTCGAAAAAGCCGACATCAACGGACGTGCCGCAGCCATCGAGTGCTATTTGGACCTGCGGTTAAAGGATCGTCCACTGCCGCAGGTGACCTGGACCAACTACAAAGAGTCGCTGGGCATCTACCAGGGGGCACTCGACTTCAAGGACAGCTACGCCAAAGCGTTCTACACCGCTACTCCGGATGCCATTGCATCGGGGGCGTACGACGTAAGCAAGTTGCACGTCGTGCTGGGGGCGCTTTTCGCGCAATGCTGCGAAATTGCGGCACGAATGCTTGGCACCGCTCAGGGCTAGGTTGTTGCAGGCCCTCAAGTCTCATGGCGCGGCATCTTGATGGCTGGCTGCTATCGGCTGCCGTGCGCGCTCCACGGACTACCGCAGGGAAACTGGGACCGTCTCTGCCGGACTGCGGTTTCAACCGGTCGATACACCGGTGGACGACCCCACCCAGCCGTTGCATCGACCAGTAATGTACCACTACGCAGCATCCGCTCGGATCCAGAGGCGCGGGCGTCCGAGACTGCCAACGTCAGGCAACCGTTGACGGTACCTGGGCTCTACGGTCCTTGTAGGTGAGGTTCCTTGTGCCAAGCGAAAAATGGACAAGCCATGCATAAACTGTCCATCAAATTCATCATCGAGATGGACAGCCTGACTTCCGTGAAACCCTTGTCCCGTAAGGCGATGAGCTCTGTCCATCCGCGCGATACTTATTGGTATGGAATCCCCCGAGGTCGCTCAGCACTACCGCGCGGAGCTGGTCCGGATGCGTGCATTCGGGAAAGCGCACGGTTTCACTGTGATGACACACGTGGTGCGGCCGTCAATGGCATCGACGTTTCAGGTGAAGGTGCTCTCGGGCCGCGCGCTGCCAAGTTTTCCGGGCACGCAAGGCGACTGTTCGACCGACCTCAAGATCGCGCCACAACGCGCCTTTCGTCGCAAGCTGTTCCGCCAGTTGTCGCAGCGGGGACTGGCCGAGCCTGTCACTTGCTTGGGGACGCGGTACGACGAGAGCGTGCGCCGGGCAACCGGCATGCGCTTGCGTGGGGAGTCGGACGACACTGCCGCCCGGAACAAGGACGGCGACCTCGTCCTCAGCCCGATTGCCCACTGGTCGGATGACGATGTGTGGGAGGCGATCGCCCTTTACGGCTCTGGATCGAGGCCGTGCTTCTCCGACTTTGAGGAGATGCGCCGCATTTACGCCCATTCGGTGGGTAGGAGCTGCGCCGTCGTTGCCGATGCCATCCTGGATGGCGGTACTGCGCGTAAGCAGGGCAAATGTGGAGCGCGGATGGGCTGTCATGTGTGCCAGATGGCGGAGGACAAGAGCCTGTCCAATATGATCGCCTTCGACGAACGCTATGCCTACGCCCGTGGCCTTCACCGGCTGAATCGGTTCATCCGGGCAACGCGTCACGACTGGTCTCGCCGCCATTGGATCGGTCGCACCATCCGCGGCGGTTATGTGAAGGTACAGCCCGACACATACCATCCGGCAATGCTGCGCGCACTAACGCGCTACATGCTGCAGCTCGACTACGATGAACAGCAGCGCGTGGCCTCCGTCGGCGAGCGGCCGAAGTTCCAACTGCTGCCGCTCGACATGATGGTTGCCGTCGACGCGCTGCAGTCGCTCAACGGGGTGGCTAGGCCCTTTGCGGCATGGGCAGACCTGCGGGACATTCATGAGCGTGGCATCCGGTATGACGTGCCTGAGGTTCTGGAAGTCGCGCCAACGCCCATTCCGGCGCCGCGCTTCCTACACGTCGGTGATGCTTGGGACGACTCTGCGCCTGACAGTGACTGGACGGGATTGCGGGATCCAATGCGCGAGGCGCTCACAGAAGGGAGCGCTTGTGAGCCCGCAATCACGGTTGGGGCTGATGGCCGGGCGATTCTGGATCTACCGACCTCCCAGCAGTTTGGAGTTGACCTGGAGGCCGCACACCTGATTGCCGAGTTCGAGGTGGAGAGGCTGCTGGATATGCATGACGCCTGTAGCGCGCCCGGTTCGGTGACCGCCGGGTACCGTTGGTATGCCCAGTATGGCTGCCTGACACTCTCACACAGCCAGAAAGCTGAGCACGACGATATCGCCAGGCGGACGGCGTTCAAGGATCGGCTCGGTCTGACCGATAACTACGACTTGCGTAGCGTCTTGGCTCAATCCGTCTCGTTTGAGGACCTGCCTCAAGCGGGCCGCGCAGGGTGGAGTGGCCTGGGTAGTGAACAGACCCAACTTGCACTTTGCTGACTGTTCCATTGATCCAGCCCCGACGTCGCGAGACGTTTGGGGCTTTTTTGCTTTGGAAGCGGATAGTTTGCAACGAATGGAACCGGAAAGCTCATGCAAAGCATCTCTCTTTTGAATGGAATCGACGCTCGGAACTGAGCGAAAATAGGGGGGGGATCCCCGCACTTTTCCTCATCAACCGTTGTGGTGACCTGGGAAGACAATCACATCTGGAGCGTGGATTCAATGGGTCGATGCAACACTAGACACTGCGTGTGCAGTGGAGGTGTTGAAAATGAAACAGAGGCGCAGGATCTACTACACCGAGACTCAAAAGGCACTAATGTGGGAGCGGTGGCGAAAAGGTGACACCCTTGCGCAGATTGCCAGACTGTTTGATCGCTACCACTCAGCAGTACAACGAGTTCTCGCGAGGAATGGCGGGATACAGCCAACGCCACGACACCGCTCCAGGCTCGCTTTGACGATTGCCGAGCGAGAAGAGATTTCGCGCGCAGTCGTCGCCGGCCGGTCGATTCGCTCAATAGCGGCGCGATTAG
>NZ_FMYZ01000013.1 GCF_900101625.1 Cupriavidus sp. YR651
TTTACTGTGCGAGCACTGATAACTTTTGAAGCATTCCGAAGACCGAAGCCTTCGGCGCGTTCGCCATCAAGCGCCCACACTTATCGGTTGTTTGGTTGTTAAAGAACTTGCGCATCCGGCTTTGCCGTCTGCGTCGCTGCGTCGTTTGCGTCAGCAGCAGAGAAACGAGATTATGAAGAACAACCTGCGTTTCGTCAACAGGGCAGCGAAGTTTTTTTCGCTTCGGTCAGCGCCGCATTCCTTCGCGACCCCAACCCCCCATCCACCCCGCAACCCTTGCCAGTGCTGCCTTGCAGCGGCGGTTTGTGTTGCGAGGGGACGAATAGTAGGCGTGTTTCTGAGGCTTTGCAACAAGCTTGTCATGCAAGCATGTCGAGGCCCTGTGAATAACCTCGTCAACTTGTTGATCGGAAAGGGAAAGTGATCTCAAAATAAATCGCTGCCATTTTGAATACCCCTCCGCTCTCCTCGGGTATTCCCTAATCAAGTTTTCAGCGGTGCTGGAATTTGGGTGCCCGTTTCTCCACAAATGCGGCCATCCCTTCCTTCTGATCCTCTGTAGCGAAGGTCGCATGGAATAGACGGCGCTCGAAACGGACCCCCTCATTCAGAGTCGTCTCATAGGCAGCATTGACCGATTCCTTGATCATCATGACCACGGGTAATGAATAGCTGGCAATGGCATCGGCCGCGGAGAACGCCTCATCGAGCAATTTCTCGGCCGGTACGACGCGAGAGACCAGTCCGGCGCGCTCCGCTTCGTCGGCATCCATCATGCGAGCGGTCAGGCACAAGTCCATGGCTTTGGCCTTGGACACTGCACGGGGCAGCCGCTGGGTGCCACCGGCGCCAGGCATGGTGCCGAGCTTGACCTCGGGTTGGCCAAACTTGGCGCTGTCTGCAGCAATGACGATATCGCACATCATGGCCAGTTCGGAGCCGCCGCCGAGGGCATAACCAGCCACAGCCGCAATGACCGGCTTGCGAATGCGGCGGATGGTTTCCCAGTTGCGGGTGATGTAGTCGCCCTTGTAGACATCCATAAAGGAGTAACCGGCCATCATGCCGATATCCGCACCCGCCGCGAACGCGCGCTCGCTGCCAGTGATGACAATGCATCCAATATCTTCGTCCTGGTCGAAGGCCGTGAGTGCCGCGCCCAGTTCGTCCATCAGGGCATCATTGAGCGCGTTCAGGGCTTTCGGGCGATTCAACGTCACCAGGCCCACGCGGCCGCGCGTCTCCACCAGGATGTTCTCGTACGACATGTCTGCTCCTTACGATAAAAGGGGTCTGCATTGTTGCCAGCGGCACGATACTCGCGCGGGGCCACCGCCACGGTCAAGACAGCGGCAGCCTCTTGCGCCCGGCTGACAGTACCACTACTATTTTCCGACCGACTGGTCGGTTAATTTAAACTCCAACGTAGCTTGAATGCGAATCCGGTTGACTACAATGCCCCGGGCGTTCGCGGTGACGTCAAGCCCACCCACCAGAGCCGGACAACAATATGGCGCAGGAGACAACCATGCCCCCAACCAACGCACGACCCGCTACGCGGGCGAGCCTCGATTCCGGTCCTATCCTGCTGCGCTGGCAGGGCGATGTCGCCGTCGTCACGCTTAACCGCCCCGACAAGCTCAACAGTTTCACCCGTGAAATGCACCTGGCGCTGGCCAAGGCGCTGGACCATGTGGAAGCCGGCGGCGCCCGTGCGCTGCTGCTGACAGGCGCGGGTCGCGGCTTCTGCGCCGGGCAGGATCTGGCCGACCTCGATTTCACACCTGGCCATGCCACCGATCTGGGCGAGCTTATCGACACTTACTTCAACCCGCTGGTACGCCGCCTGCAGGCGATGCCGTTGCCCGTGATTGCCGCCGTCAACGGTACGGCCGCCGGCGCTGGCGCCAATCTGGCTCTCGCTTGCGACATGGTGCTCGCCGCGCGCTCGGCCAGCTTCATCCAGGCGTTTGTGAAAATTGGTCTCGTACCGGACTCGGGGGGGACCTGGCTGCTACCCAAGCGGCTGGGCATGGCGCGGGCGCTCGGTCTGGCAATGACCGGCGACAAGCTCTCGGCCGACGAGGCCGAGAAGTGGGGCCTGATATGGGAGGCGATGGACGACCCGCTTCTGGCGGAGCAAGCGATGGCACTGGCCACTCACCTTGCCGCCCAGCCGACGCGAGCATTGGCAGCCATCAAGCAGGCGATGCACGCCAGTGCAACCCAGACATTTGACGCACAACTGGACCTCGAACGCGATCTGCAGAAGGCTCTCGGGCAGTCGCATGACTATATGGAGGGCGTGAATGCCTTCCTGGAAAAGCGCGCGCCCCGCTTCACCGGTCAATAGCCGCATCGGGAGCCGGACATCCCGGCTCCGCACCCCAGGAGACCCGCTTGACCCAAGATCCCCAGGCGCTTGCCGAGGCGGCCGCCGCCGCCATGTATGACACCGATGCGTGCAGCCGCTGGCTGGGCATCGTCGTGGAAGCCGTGCGGCCCGGCTATGCACGACTGTCGATGCCCGTCCGCCCGGAATTCCTGAACGGCCACGGTATCTGCCACGGCGGGCTGATGTTCACGCTGGCGGACTCCAGCTTTGCCTTTGCCTGCAACAGCCACAACATCAACACCGTGGCCGCCGGATGTTCGATCGAGTTCCTGCGCCCCGTCCATGGCGGCGATGTCCTGACCGCCGAGGCGACGGAACAGATCCTGTCCGGGCGCCATGGCATCTACGACATCCGCGTGACCAATCGGGCCGGAGAGCCTGTGGCGATGTTCCGCGGCAAGTCGGCGCAGATCAAGGGGCACGTCGTGCCACCGGCCAGTCACGCCTGACGCCTGACGCCAGCACCCAGCGCCAACGTAGCGCATCCCTTCCGAGAACGTGGAGACAACATGAGTACGCGCCTCACCGATCTGCCCCTGGAGCCGATCGAGACTGCCAGTCGGCAGGAGCTCCTGGCCCTGCAACTGGACCGACTGAAATGGTCGCTTCGCCACGCCTACGAGCATTCGCCGGTCTATCGGCGCAAGTTTGACGAAGCTGGCGTCCATCCCGACCAGCTGCAGTCACTGGCCGATCTGGCGCGCTTTCCGTTCACGACCAAAAAGGACCTTCGCGACAACTATCCGTTCGGCATGTTCGCGGTGCCGCAGGACCGGATCGCACGCATCCATGCGTCGTCGGGCACCACCGGCAAACCCACCGTGGTCGGATACACGCTGCGTGACATTGAAACCTGGGCGACCGTCATGGCCCGGTCGATCCGCGCATCGGGCGCCCGGCGCGGCGACAAAGTCCACGTGAGCTATGGCTATGGCCTGTTCACGGGTGGCCTGGGCGCGCACTACGGGGTGGAGAAGGCCGGTCTGACCGCGATTCCGTTTGGCGGCGGCCAGACCGAGCGTCAGGTGCAGCTGATCCAGGACTTCAAGCCGGAGATCATCATGATCACGCCCAGCTACATGCTGGCGATCGCCGATGAATTCGAGCGTCAGGGGATCGACCCCGCGTCGACCTCGCTGAAGATCGGCATTTTCGGCGCCGAGCCGTGGACGCCCGAAATGCGACTCGCGATCGAGAAACGCATGGGAATTTCGGCTGTGGATATCTACGGCCTGTCCGAGGTGATGGGCCCCGGCGTGGCCAACGAATGCGCCGAAACCAAGGACGGCCCGACGATTTGGGAGGACCACTTCTATCCCGAGATCATCGATCCGGATACCGGCGAGGTGCTGCCCGACGGCGAATTCGGGGAGTTGGTCTTCACGTCTCTGACCAAGGAAGCCATGCCCGTGGTCCGCTATCGGACGCGCGATCTGACGCGGCTGCTGCCCGGCACGGCGCGCGCCGCATTCCGTCGCATGGAGAAGATCACGGGCCGGACTGACGACATGATGATCGTGCGCGGCGTGAACGTCTTCCCGTCACAGATCGAGGAACTGATCCTCAAGCATGCCGAACTGGCGCCACACTATCAGTGCGTGCTCGAGAAGGAAGGTCCGCTCGATACCTTGACTGTGCGGGTCGAGTGCGCGCACGGCGCTGACCCGTCGATCGCCGGAAAGGCCCAAGCCGGGCTGGCACACGACATCAAGGCGTATATCGGCGTCACGGCCGGCATCGAGATCCTGCCGGAAGGCGGTGTGGAGCGTTCGGTGGGCAAGGCCCGGCGGATCGTCGATCACCGGCCGCGCTAGCCAGGAATGGTGTGAGGGAGGGGACGGAAACCCCTTCCCGACGTGCCGCCTAGCTGCGCGGCATCAACACCCACATCCGGCCACCCTGTTTCATGCGGCCGGCTGTTTCGCCGGCGGCATCGCCGGCGCCCCAGAAGAAGTCCGCCCGCACGCCGCCCTTGATCGCCGATCCCGTGTCCTGCGCAAACATGAGCCGCTGGATCGGTTCCGTCGACAGTGGGCGCGTGGTGGAGAGGAACACCGGCACTCCCAGCGGAATCGTCGCCGGATCCACGGCGATGGAACGCTCCGCCGTGAGCGGCACACCCAGCGCGCCGACCGGACCTTCATTGGTCGGCGGTAGTTCACGGAAGAAAACGAAGCGCGGATTCACGTTGAGCATCTCATCCACGCGGGCCGGGTTGGCGCGCGCCCAGGCCTTGATGCCCTGCATCGTGGCCTGAACAGGTGTGATCTCGCCGCGATCGAGCAGCCATTTGCCGAACGAGCGGAATGGCTGGTCATTGGTGCCGCCATATCCGACGCGCATCACGGTGCCATCCGCCAGCCGAATGCGTCCTGAGCCCTGGATCTGCAGGAAAGCGGCCTCCACCGCGTCATCGACCCACACCACTTCGTTGCCGCGCATGGCCGGGTTCTGCAGCAATTCGGCGCGCGGCGGCAACGCCCCCTTGCCCAACTGGGGCGGGCGACGATACAGGGGAACCTGGTACGGACCCTGGCGCGTGCGCGATCCATGCAGAATCGGCTCGTAGTAGCCAGTGATCAGGCCACTATCGGTGCCATCGCCGTTGACCACGCGATACGGCTGGAAATTCGATTCAAAGTATTCCCGCATGGCGCCAAGGTCGCCGGCATCGACGAGCAGGCCGATCGTGCACACGCGATTCCACTCGGCACGCTTCTTCAGCGCCTGGCAGCTGGCCTGAAGCGCCGGCCAGGCGGCACGGACGTCGTCCTGACTCCAGCCGCCGATGTCAGCCCAGTTCGCCGGCTGCAGGCGGCCTGCGGCGCTGGAGCCCGGCGGCGCCGTGGTGCCGCCGGTCGTCCCGCCCGGCCCCTCGACGCGTGGTGGCGGGCCGCTCATGCAGCCGGCCAGCAGCACCGCGGCGCCGGCAAGTGCCAGCCAGCCACGCCACGGAGCGCCGGCAGTCGGGAAGGAGGCGCGTGCAACCGCGCCGGAGGAAGCCTGATATGCCATCTTGTTCGTTCTTCGCATGGCGTGCCGGTTTACGACTGCACGCATGTCCTACAATCTCAACCCTGTCCGGTGCGTGCGCAACGCGCCGCGCCCCTCGCAATCGGCCGGCACAACCGGCGTCCCTCACCTATCGAGACGGAGATGAGCCAGTTCTTCGAAGACCATCCCGCGTTGCTGCTCGCGGCAGAAGCCGGGGTGGCGCTGTTCCTGCTGATCTTCATCGTGGTCTGGACGATGAGCACCGCCCGGAAGCATCCGCGGCCGACCCGCGCGCCGAAGGACCATGCCTCCCGAGCCACCGACGCGTCGAAAGACGCAGACACCCCGTCCAACGGCTAGGTTCCCGGAGCGCCCTGCATCGCTCAATGCAGCATGCGCGGTAGCACCAGTGCGAATTCGGGGATCGGCACCTCGAAGCGATGGCCATCTTCGGCCACGCAGAAGTACTCGCCCTTCATCGACCCCACCGGGGTGGAGATGGTCGCCCAGCTCGTGTATTCGAAGTGCTCGCCCGGCTTGAGCAGTGGCTGGTGGCCCACCACGCCGAGTCCGGCCACTTCCTGCGCACTGTTGTCGCTGTCCGTGATGATCCAATGCCGCGAGATCAGCTGTGCGGCCACTTCGCCGGTGTTATGGATGGTCATGGTGTAGGCAAACGCATAGCGCCCGCGCTCGGGGTCCGACTGGTCCGGCAGGTACTGGGTGCGTACAGCCACGGAAAAAGCGTACTCGCTCATGGGTCGACGGGTCAGGAAGAACAGCAAACCGGCCAGCGGCGGGGTGCCGCGGCCGAGGTGTCCGCATTGTGCGGCAAGCCCTTGACAGCGGCAAGCGGCGTTCTCCGGAGGAAGGCGGGCGCCTCTCGGCCCGTCCGGCGTAAAATACGCGCCATTCCATACAGCAGGCACCCCGGCCACCCCTGTCCGGGGCAGCCCGACGCCAGCCCCGGCGCCAATCCGGGGTCGGCCCGCAGGCCCTGCCGCTGCCACGCCAAGACCCACGACCATGAGCACGCCGACCTACCGCATCGCCCCGTCCATCCTGTCCGCCGACTTTGCCCGCCTGGGCGAGGAGGTCCGCCGCGTGACCGAAGCCGGCGCCGACTGGATCCACTTCGATGTGATGGATAACCACTACGTGCCCAACCTGACGGTGGGCCCGCTGGTCTGCGAGGCCATCCGCCCGCACGTGACGGCGCCCATCGACGTGCACCTGATGGTCCGCCCGGTGGACCGCATCATTCCGGACTTCGCCAAGGCCGGCGCCAATATCATCACCTTCCACCCCGAGGCCAGCGACCATATTGATCGCTCGCTCGCGCTGATCCGCGACAACGGCTGCCAGGCCGGCCTGGTGTTCAACCCGGCCACGCCGCTGCACCACATGGACCACGTGATGGATCGCCTGGACGTGGTGCTGCTGATGTCCGTCAACCCGGGCTTCGGCGGCCAGTCGTTCATCCCCGAGACGCTCAACAAGTTGCGCGCCGTGCGCAAGCGCATCGATGAGTACACGGCCCGCACCGGCCGCCAGATCCTGCTGGAGGTCGACGGTGGCGTGAAGGTGGACAACATCGCTGAAATCGCCGCCGCCGGCGCCGATACCTTCGTGGCCGGCTCCGCCGTGTTCGGCAAACCCGACGCCGATGGCGGATACCACGGCATTCTCGGCGCCCTGCGCGGGGAACTGGCCAAGGTCGGCAAGTAACCGGGCGGGTCAATACGATGAGTCTCGAAATCCTGCGCCGCACGGACTGGAGCGGCATCCAGGCGGTGATCGTCGACCTTGACGGCACCATGGTCGATACCGCCGGCGATTTCCACGCCGCCGTCAACGCCATGCTGCTGGCGCTGGTCCACCGGCATCCGAACCTGGGTCCGGTGGAGCCGATGACCGCGCAGGAGATCGTCAGCTTTGTCGGCAAGGGTTCGGAGAACCTGATCCGCCGCGTGCTGGACGCGCGGTTCTCGCCACTGCACGCCAACGGCCTGTTCGCCGATGCCTACGCGCTCTATGACCGCGAGTACGTGCGCATCAACGGCCAGTTCTCCACGGTCTATCCCAATGTGCGAGAAGGACTGGCGGCGCTGCGCTCGGCTGGCCTGCGCATGGCCTGCGTGACGAACAAGCCGTGGAATTTCACGGAACCGCTACTGGCCAAGACAGGGCTGGCGCAGTACTTCGAGCTGGTCTACGGCGGCGACGCCTTCCCCCTGCGCAAACCCGACCCCTTCCCGCTGCTCAAGGTGGCGGACGCCTTCCACCTGGACCCGGGCGCCGTGCTGGCCATCGGCGACTCGGAAAACGATGCCCAGGCGGCACGCGCGGCGGGCATGGGAGTGCTGCTTGTGCCCTATGGCTACAACCATGGCAACCCTGTACAAGGCGTCGACGCCGATGGTATAGTCGCCGACATTGCCCGTGCCGCGGCGCTTCTTGCCGCACACCGGTCAAATCAACGCTGAACACATTCAATGTTCCTCAACCGCAAACGCATCTTTTCTGGCAGTGATCGGCAGGCCTGGCCCTGGCGTCGCTGGCGCGCCTCTGAACAGGCGTAAAGTGCGTTCGCGAGTCTCCTGACGGGCTTGCCGGGGCGTGTCCCGGATTTCCTCAGTCTTTCTGCAGGGTTTCCTCCTCCCCCTTCAAGCTCCGCCGGACCGGTCTGAGTACCGGCTTCCCAAGCAGATCCCTCCGCCAGCGCCGTGGCCGGTTTTTCCTGTGCTACGGTTAGCTCAAGAACGCGCCGCACGCCACCCCGGCCGTGTGCGCGCTTGTGCCCAAGTCGTTTGCACCACGGTCCGCCCCCGGGGCGGGTTGCCGTACTTCTCCAGCCCTCCCCTGCCGACATCGCGGCGCCGCCCCACCTACCGACCGGCGGGCGCTGCAAGAAGAGGATCGACATGACCGAACTGGAATTCAAATCGCTGGCCGACCAGGGCTACAACCGCATTCCGATCATCGCCGAGGCGCTGGCCGACCTGGAAACGCCGCTGTCGCTGTATCTCAAGCTGGCCCAGTCGCAGACGCGCGGCGTGAACACCTTCCTGCTGGAATCGGTGGTGGGTGGCGAGCGCTTTGGCCGCTACTCCTTCATCGGACTGCATGCCCGCACGCTGATCCGCGCCTACGGCCAGCGTACCGAGGTCGTCACCGACGGCAAGATCGTGGAAACCCACGAAGGCAACCCGCTCGACTTCATCGCCGAGTTCGAAAAGCGCTTCAAGGTGGCGTTGCGCCCGGGCCTGCCCCGATTCTGCGGCGGCCTGGCCGGCTACTTCGGCTACGACGCGGTGCGCTACATCGAAAAGAAGCTGGCCGATACGCAGAAGCCCGACGACCTTGGCCTGCCCGACATCCAGCTGCTGCTGTGCGAAGAGCTGGCCGTCATCGACAACCTGTCCGGCAAGCTCTACCTGATCGTCTACGCCGACCCGACCACGCCCGAGGCCTACCCCCGCGCCCGCCAGCGCCTGCGCGACCTGCGCATGAAGCTGCGCCAGCCGGTGGATGTGCCGGTGACCAGCCCTTCCGTGCAGACCGAGGTCTATCGCGAATTCAACAAGCCGGACTACCTGGCTGCGGTGCACAAGGCCAAGGAATACATCATGGCTGGCGACATGATGCAGGTGCAGATCGGCCAGCGCCTGATGAAGCCCTACCGCGACTCCCCGCTGTCGCTGTACCGCGCGCTGCGATCGCTGAACCCGTCGCCGTACATGTACTTCTACAACTTCGGCGATTTCCAGGTGGTGGGCGCTTCCCCCGAGATCCTTGTGCGGCAGGAAACCCGCAAGGTCGGCAAGGGCGGCGAAGCCAACGGCGACACGCAGAACGCCCATATCGTGACCATCCGCCCGCTGGCCGGGACGCGCCCGCGTGGCAGCACGCCGGAACGCGACGCCCAGCTGGCCACGGAACTGCTCCATGATCCCAAGGAGATCGCGGAGCACGTGATGCTGATCGACCTGGCACGCAACGACATCGGCCGCATCGCCGAGACCGGCTCGGTCAAGGTCACCGACAAGATGGTCATCGAGAAGTACTCCCACGTGCAACACATCGTCAGTTCCGTCGAAGGCACGCTGCGCGAAGGCATGAGCAACCTGGACGTGCTGCGCGCCACCTTCCCGGCCGGCACCCTGTCCGGCGCGCCCAAGGTCCGCGCGATGGAAATCATCGACGAGCTGGAGCCGCGCAAGCGCGGCATCTACGGCGGTGCGGTGGGCTACCTGTCGTTTGGTGGCGAGATGGATCTGGCGATCGCCATCCGCACCGGCATCATCAAGGACGGCAATCTCTATGTGCAGGCGGCAGCCGGCATCGTCGCGGACTCCGACCCCGAATCCGAATGGAAGGAAACCGAGGCCAAGGCGCGCGCCGTGATCCGCGCCGCCGAGCAAGTCCAGGACGGCCTGGACGCCGACCTCTGACCCCAGGAAATGGAGAAGCGACCATGCTGCTGATGATCGACAACTACGACTCGTTTACTTACAACCTGGTGCAGTACTTCGGCGAACTGGGCGCCAACGTGCGGACCTACCGCAACGACGAGATCACGATCGAAGAGATCGAAGCCCTGAAGCCCGACCACATCTGCGTCTCGCCGGGCCCGTGCAGCCCGCGCGAAGCGGGCATCTCGGTAGCCGTGCTGCAGCACTTCGCCGGCAAGGTGCCGCTGCTGGGCGTGTGCCTGGGCCACCAGGCCATCGGCGAAGCCTTTGGCGGCAAGGTGATCCGCGCCAAGCAGGTCATGCACGGCAAGGTGAGCACGATCGAAACCACGCAGGAAGGCGTGTTCGCCGGGCTGCCCAGGCACTTCGACGTGACGCGCTATCATTCGCTGGCAATCGAGCGCGAGACGCTGCCGGACTGCCTGGAAGTCACCGCCTGGACGCCGGATGGCGAGATCATGGGGGTGCGGCACAAGACGCTGGCCGTGGAGGGCGTACAGTTTCACCCGGAATCGATCCTGTCCGAGCACGGCCATGCGCTGCTGGCCAATTTCATCAAGGCACCACGATGAAGCGGCTCGACCCCTCGACGCTCGCGCCCGCCCCCATCGCCCACGAAACCCAAGAATCCGCCATGTCCATCACGCCGCAGGAAGCGCTGACGCGCTGCATCGAACACCGCGAGATTTTTCATGACGAAATGCTGCACCTGATGCGGCAAATCATGCAGGCGCAGATCTCTCCCGTGATGGCGGCCGCCATCCTGACCGGCCTGCGCGTCAAGAAAGAGACCATTGGCGAGATTTCCGCGGCGGCGCAGGTGATGCGCGAGTTCGCCAACAAGGTGGCCGTGACCGATCGCGAGAACTTCGTCGATATCGTCGGCACGGGCGGCGACGGCTCTCACACATTCAATATCTCCACGGCGTCGATGTTCGTCGCGGCCGCGGCGGGCGCGAAGATCGCCAAGCACGGCAACCGTGGGGTGTCGTCCAAGTCGGGCAGCGCCGATGTGCTGGAAGCCCTTGGCGTGAACATCATGCTGTCGCCTGAACAGGTAGGCCAATGCATCGAGGCGACCGGCATCGGCTTCATGTTCGCGCCGACGCACCACCCCGCCATGAAGAATGTGGCGCCGATCCGCAAGGAAATGGGCGTCCGCACGATCTTCAACATCCTGGGCCCGCTGACCAACCCTGCAGACGCGCCTAACATCCTGATGGGTGTATTCCACCCGGATCTGGTTGGCATTCAGGTACGCGTGATGCAGCGCCTCGGCGCAAAGCACGCGCTGGTGGTCTATGGCAAGGACGGCATGGACGAGGTCTCGCTGGGCGCCGCCACGCTGGTGGGCGAACTCAAGGACGGCGAGGTCCGCGAGTACGAGATCCATCCGGAAGATTTCGGCCTGTCGATGATTTCCAATCGCGGCCTGAAGGTGGCCGATGCGGCGGAGTCGAAGGAGATGCTGCTCGAAGCGCTGACCGACGTGCCCGGTACGCCGCGCGAGATCGTGTCGCTGAACGCCGGGGCCGCGTTGTACGCCGCCAATGTCGCCGGTTCGATCGAAGATGGCATCCGCCGTGCGCGCGAGGCCATCGCCAGCGGGGCCGCGCGCGAGAAGCTCGACCAGTTCGTGCGCGCCACGCAGCAATTCAAGTAAACGCCATGTCCGACATCCTGCAAAAGATCCTGGCCGTGAAGGCCGACGAAGTGGCCGCCGCACGCAAGAAGCGCGACCTGACGAGCCTGCGCGCGGAAGCCGAAAGCCTGCGTCACGAACCCGGGCTGGCCCCGCGCGGTTTTGAGCGCTCACTGCGCGGCAAGATCGCGGCCGGACACGCCGCCGTGATCGCCGAGGTCAAGAAAGCGTCGCCCTCCAAGGGCGTGCTGCGCGAGAACTTCGTGCCCGAAGCCATCGCGGAGACCTACGCCAGTCATGGCGCGGCCTGCCTGTCGGTGCTGACCGACGTGAACTTCTTCCAGGGCCACGCGGATTACCTGAAGCGCGCGCGCGGCGCCTGCCCGCTGCCCGCGCTGCGCAAGGACTTCATGATGGACCTGTACCAGGTCTACGAAGCCCGCACGTGGGGGGCCGACTGCATTTTGCTGATCGTGGCGGCGCTGGATCCTGGCCTGATGGGAGACCTGGAGTCCTGCGCGCTCGAACTCGGCATGGATGTGCTGGTGGAAGTGCACGGCGCCGACGAGCTCGACCACGCGCTGCGTCTGAAAACGCCGCTGGTGGGCGTGAACAATCGCAACCTTCGCACGTTCGAGGTCTCGCTCGACAACACGCTGGACCTGCTGCACGGCATGCCGGCGGATCGCCTGGTGGTGACCGAATCGGGCATCCTCGGCCCGTCCGACGTAAAACGCATGCGGGACGCCAACGTCAATGCATTCCTCGTCGGCGAGGCCTTCATGCGCGCACCCGATCCGGGCGTGGAGCTGGCGCGGCTGTTTGCCTGATCATCAGAGCCCGGACCATGGCACGTGAAATCGAACTGAAGCTGGCCGTGCCCGATGCGGCACTGGCGGCCGTCGCGGCATGGCTGGACGCCAACGGTCAGCCGCGCGGCGAAACCACGTTGCTCAACGTCTATCTCGACACGCCCGACCGCGACCTGGCGCGAGCCCGCGCCGCGCTGCGACTGCGCAAGAAGGGCGCGCAGTGGCTGCAAACCCTGAAGACGGCGGGCAGCAGCGCTGGCGGTCTGGCTTCCCGGCATGAATGGGAAACCGAGGTGGTCGGCCAGGCTCTCGATCTCGCACGTTTTCCCGACGAGGCCCGCAAGGTGCTCGCGCCGCTCGCGGGCAAGCTCGCCCCGGTGTTCCGGACCGACTTCGTCCGCCGGATATGGATCGTCGAGCAGGACGGCGTGTGCATTGAAGCCGCGCTCGATACGGGCACCATCACGGCGCCCGGGACGGACAAGTCCGAGCACATCCAGGAACTGGAGCTCGAATGGCTACCCGGTGACCTGCCCGCCAATGAGTCGCCCATTCATGCCAAGGCCGACGGCGGCGCGAAGGATCGGGCCAACGCAAAGACCAGCGATCAGACTGCCGATAGCGCCAACGTCCGGGTCGAAGCCGCGCTGCGCGCTTTCGGGCGTCGGCTTGCACACGTCGCGCCGCTCACGCCATCCGACCTCAGCAAGGCCGCGCGTGGATATCGCCTGACAGGCGGCCAGCTTCTGTAATACTGCCTGCCTCCCGCATGTCGCGGGAGTTCCGCGACTTTTCTCATTCCGCATGCAAGCTGACCTGTTCGCCACCGCCGCGCCCGCCACCCTCGTCACGAGCGCCACGCCCGTCCCGACCATCGCCAGCCTGCAAGCACAGGTGGACGCCCTGCCCGCCGCCTGGCGCGAACTGCTGGCGCCGTGCCTGGGCAACCCCGCCTGGGGGGCACTGGCTGCCTTTGTTGACGGCGAGCGCGCGGCCGGCAAGCCGGTATTTCCGCACGCGGTGTTCCACGCCCTGCACCTGACGCCGCCCGACACGGTCAAGGTCGTCATTCTCGGCCAGGACCCGTATCACGGCACCGGGGCGGTCGGCGGCGTGGAGATCCCGCAAGCGCACGGACTGGCCTTTTCCGTCCCGGACGGCGTCAAGGTGCCGCCGAGCCTGCGCAATATTTTCAAGGAGATCGGTGCCGAATATGGCGCCGAGCCGACCCGCGCTTCCGGCAACCTGGAAGGTTGGGCGCGGCAGGGTGTTCTGCTGCTGAATACCGTGCTGACGGTGGAACAAGGGCAGGCGGCCAGTCATGCGCGGCGCGGCTGGGAAGCCGTGACCGACTGCCTGATCCATGCGCTGGCCGTCGCGCGGCCGAACCTGGTCTTCCTGCTCTGGGGCAGCCACGCGCAGGCCAAGCGCGCGCTGCTGGAAGGCCAGTCGCACTGCGTGCTGGAAGCACCGCATCCGTCGCCGCTGTCGGCACACCGGGGCTTCCTGGGCTGCGGGCATTTCCGCCAGGCCAACGATTGGCTGGCGCGTCACGGACGTACCGGTATCGACTGGCTGTCGGCCTGACTGGCCAGACGTCAGCCAGCAAGCGGCGAGTCTGCACGCGGCTAGTCGGGCATATAGGCAGAGCCCACCGACCCACGCACCGCGCCGAGCGCCGCCGCTCAGCCCACCTGACCTGCCCGCCGCAACCGGTCAGGCCGTGGGCTGCAAGCTGAATCCTTCGAACGTTCCCTCCCCCGGGGAAACGTCCACATTCGTCACCCGCGCCGCGGGCGGCCCGGACGCCATCCAGGCGAGCAGCGCCTGCAGCTTTCGAGGCGCGCCGCAGGCCATCACCTCCACGGTTCCGCCGGCCCGGTTGCGGACCCAGCCACTCAGGCCAAGTGCCGTCGCTCGATCCGCGCAGGCCGCGCGATAGCCCACGCCCTGCACGCGGCCGTGCGCCAGCAGGCGCCAGGTTTCATTGGCTTCATTCGCGTCATTGGCCGGTGCCATGGAAAGCTCCTTGTTCGATCGTCATCATTCTCATGCAGCCTAGGTAAACTCCCTAGGACCTCCAGACGTTACCTAGGTGGGCGATTCACGGAATTGTGCCGCAGCAGGCATCCCGCGCTCCATCCCTGTTCGCAGACCGAGACCGCCGCCATGCCGCCAACGCCCGAATTCTCCGCCAAGTCCGCGCCGGCGCCCGGCTACGTCGGCCAGTTGCTGACCGCGCCGCCCAATCGGTTCGACTTCGCGCTGCTGCCGATCATCCTGGCTGTCATCGTCATCGTCGCCTATGCGGCGCGGCAGATGGACGTGCCGTACCAACCCGGCGAAGCACTGGCCGTCCACCTCGATGTGGCGTGGCTGCCCTACTACCTGATGCGCACCAGCATCCGCATGCTGGCCGCGCTGGCCGCGTCGCTATTATTTTCCTTTGCCTTTGCCGCGCTGGCCTCGCGCAGTCGCACGGCGGAAAAGGTGATGGTGCCTGCGCTGGACATCCTCCAGTCCATCCCCGTACTGGGCTTTCTGTCGATCACGGTCACAGGCTTTATCGCGCTGTTCCCCGGCAACCTCGCCGGCGTGGAATGCGCGGCGATCTTCGCGATCTTTACCTCGCAGGCCTGGAACATGGCCTTCAGCCTCTACCAGTCATTCCGCACGATCCCGGGTGACCTGCTGGAAGCGGCGTCGATGTTCCGGCTCTCTCCCTGGCAGCGCTTCTGGCGGCTGGAAGTGCCTTACGCCATGCCGGGCCTGTTGTGGAACATGATGATGTCGATGTCTGGCGGCTGGTTCTTCGTGGTCGCATCGGAAGCGATTTCGGTATCCGGCCATGACATCCGGCTGCCCGGCATCGGTTCGTATATTGCGCTGGCGATCCAGCAACAGGACCTGGCGGCAATCGGCTGGGCCATCGTGGCGATGCTCTTCGGCATCGTCCTGTACGACCAGCTCCTGTTTCGCCCGCTGGTGGCGTGGGCCGATCGCTTCCGCTTTGAGACCCTGGCGCAGGACGACGCGCCACAATCGTGGCTGCTGAACCTGTTGCGCCGTTCGGCCTGGGTGCACGCGCTGCTGAAGTGGGCGGCCGGGCTGGGCGGCCGTACGCTGGCCTGGAGCGCCAGGCACCGCGGCATGGTGGCCATTCCGGCGGCGCCCGCGCGCTTCGCGCCGTGGATCGACCGGCTGCGCGACGCGGTGATCATCGCCATCGCCGTGCTGGCGCTGTATCGCGTCATCCACTTCGTGCATAGCGAAGTCGGCTGGGCCGAGGCGGCACGCGTGCTGTGGCTCGGCGCGCTGACGATGATCCGGGTGATCGTGCTGATCGCGCTGGCCGCGCTGGTCTGGGTGCCGGTGGGCATCCGTATCGGCCTGAATCCCGCCGTGGCCCGCGTTGCCCAGCCGGTAGCCCAGTTCCTGGCGGCCTTCCCGGCCAACTTGATGTTCCCGCTGGCCGTGATGGCCATCGTCAAACTGGGCCTGAATCCCGAAATCTGGCTGAGCCCGCTGATGATCTTCGGTACGCAGTGGTACATCCTGTTCAACGTGGTGGCCGGGGCGTCCGGCATTCCCACGGAACTGCGGCTGGCCGCGCGCAACTTCGGCCTGAAAGGCTGGCTGCTCTGGCGCCGCTTCCTGATACCGGCCGTGTTCCCCAGCCTGCTGACCGGCCTCGTGACGGCGGCGGGCGGCTCCTGGAACGCGAGTATCGTGTCCGAATACGTGACCTGGGGCGACCGCACGCTGGTGGCGACCGGGCTGGGCAGCTATATCGCCGAAATGACCGCGCGCGGTGACTTCCCGCGCATCGCGCTGGGCATCTGCGTGATGGCCCTGTTCGTGGTCGGATTCAACCGGCTGCTCTGGAACCGCCTCTATGACCTCGCGCAGGCGCGCACCCGTCTCTGAAGAATCCGCGATGGCACTGCACGACAATCATTCCCCCGCCGCCGCGCCCGTGATCGAGCTGCGCAATGTCGGCAAGATCTTCCGCACCGCCGACCACACGGACCGCGCGGTGCTGGAGGGCGTCGACCTGACCCTGCGCGAAGGCGAGATTGTCGCCATGCTCGGCAAATCGGGCTCGGGAAAATCCACCCTGCTGCGCATCATGGCCGGGCTGGTCGGTGCGGACCGCGGCGAAGTCCGCTTCCGCGGCAGCCGGCTGGCCGGCACCGCCGAGGGCATCGCCATGGTGTTCCAGTCATTCGCGCTGTTTCCGTGGCTGACGGTGCAGCAGAACGTCGAACTGGGGCTGGAGGCACAGGGGGTGGCGCGCGGCGAACGCGCCCGCCGCGCCGAGGCCGCGATCGACATGATCGGGCTGTCGGGCTTCAACGGCGCCCTGCCCCGCGAGCTTTCGGGCGGCATGCGCCAGCGCGTAGGCATCGCGCGGGCACTGGTGACCGAGCCCGATCTCCTGCTGATGGACGAAGCCTTCTCCGCGCTGGACGTGCTGACCGGGGAAACGCTGCGCGACGAAATGCTCGAACTGTGGGCCTCGGGCCGCGCCAACATCAAGAGCATTCTGATTGTGTCCCACAACATCGAGGAAGCGGTGATGATGGCGGACCGGATCGTAATCCTGTCGAGCGATCCGGGCCGCGTGCGGGCCGAGGTGCGCGTGCCGTTCCCGCGTCCGCGCAACCGTGACGACGCGCAGGTGCGTGCGCTGATCGACGAGGTCTATACGCTGATGACTTCGCCTGTGACGCTCGGCCCGCGCGTGCCGGCGATGGCGGCGGCACAGCAGATCGGCTACCGGCTGCCGGATGCCGATATCAGCCAGATGGAGGCCATCCTGGACCTGCTGCACGAGTCGCCGTTCTTCGGCCGTGCCGACCTGCCGCACCTGGCCAACGAAGCCGGCCTGACCGACGACGAACTGCTGCCCGCCTGCGAAGCACTGCAACTGCTGGGGCTGGCCACGATCGAGCGCGGCGACATCACCGCCACGCCGCTGGGCCGCGCCTACTACGAGACCGAGCCGCCCGAGCGCAAGGTGCTGTTCGGCAAGCAATTGCTGATGCACGTGGCGCTGGCCGCCCACATCCGCCATGAACTGCAGACCAGCGTCGATGGCGAGGTCGGCGAGGAAGCGGTGCTGCGTGAACTGGAGGCGTACCTGAAGCCGGACGAAGCGAAGCGCGTGCTGACCATCGCCATCGGCTGGGGCCGCTACGGCGAGGTCTACGCGTATTCCTACAACAGCGGGATGCTGACGTTGCCGGCGCCGGAGATCGCGGTGGAAGACGACCGCCGGCCCCATAGGGAAGAAACGGACGAAGCGGACAAAGCGGACAAAGAGGACAAAGAGGACAAAGAGGACAGCGCAGGCAGCTAGACGCCCATCCGCATCGCACGGCCAATCGCGCCGGTCCGCAGCGCGATCTTCGCGGCGTCCTCACGCAAAGCGCGCAGGCGACGCTCCAGCACCGCGTTCGCGACACGGCCGGTTGAGCTGGCGGTGGATTCGGCGCGCGGGGATTTCTGCAACGGATCGTTGGCACCGATCTCGCCGGCCGCCGCCGCCTGCACCAGCACGTCCGCCTTGCGGCGGTCGGCCGAATCGGCGATACGGGCGCGGCGATCGCTGGCGTCATCGGCATCGCGATCGCTCACTGCCAGCGATCCGGCCATCGATCCGGCCGCCGCCCCGGGCACCGGATCGATGGCCCTTGCCGGGGCCGCGCCGCCTTCGGATACTCCCACGCTTGCTCCCCCGCTCGCCCCCACATTCGGCCCGACAGCCGCCAGCGCGGGTTCGGGCACGCCGCTCTGATGCACCAGCCCGACGCCGGCCACCGCGGTCTCGGCCGGCGTGCGGATGAAACCCGCGCCGCGCGGGCCATGCCTTTCCTCGCCGGCCAGACGCTCGCTGGCCAGCGTCAGGCTGCGCAGGGCCGCGTCGGTCGCCTGCTCGATCGCCGCCTCCGCCGCCGGGATATCCAGCTCGCCGTAGTGCTGCCGCACGTGGATGCGCGCGGCGGCCACGTGGGCGGCAACCAGGTAGTTCTGCACGATGAACCGGTTCAGGTTATCCACCGCGCGATGCCGGCTGCGCGGCTCGTCCAGCATCCGCTGGAACGCGCCAATCAACGCCGACAAGGCGTCCATGAACTGCTTGCGCTGGACGCGATAGGCAAAATCATCCTTCGCGCGTCGCAACAGCAAGTCCCGCGTGGCGGCGATATAGCGGCGGTTGGCCTGCAGCACGTTGCCTACCAGCTTGGGAATCGCGCGGTATTCCCAGCTGGGCAGCACAAAGCTGAAGATCGACGCGATGACGCCGCCGATGACCGTGTCGATCAGCCGCTCACCCACCACGGTCTGGCTGCCGGGCATCAGCAGGTTGATCTGGATCAGCACCTGCACGCAGGCCGCAATCGCCGTGTAGCGGTACTTGATTGTCGAGAACGTCGCGCTGGCCACCAGCGCCGCGAACAGCACGCCCAGCAGCAGCAGCGGATCGTGGATGAAGCGCAGCACGACCACGCTGATGATGCAGCCAATCAGCGTACCGATCAGGCGGTCGTTGTACCGCTGCTTGGTCATGCTGTAGTTGGGCTTCAGGATGACGATGATCGTCAGCAGGATCCAGTAGCCGTGCGAGGCGTACGGCAGGTGCTCGCCGATCCAGAGACCCACCGCCACCGCCATCGTGATCCGCAGCGAGAAGCGGAAGGCCGGGGACCGCCAGTGGAGGTTGTCGCGCACCACGTCCAGTTCGTACTTCTGGCGCGTCAGGAACGGCGTCATGTCCACCCCCGGCAATACCTGCGCCGGCTCCACGGGCGTGCGCGACGCCTCGTGCAACTGTCCGACCAGCGTGGCCGCGCCGCGAATCATGTCCAGCGTATCGGACAGCGCGGTCATCGCCGCGGGCGACACGTGATGGTGTCGCAACTGCGCAATCTCGCGCTCCACCACGCGCAGGTCGGGGCCGTAGTCGTAGGCGCTGTACGACGGCTTGCCGCGCGTGACGTCGTAGGCAATTTCCTCCACGTCCTTGCACATGCCCAGCACCAGCCGGCGCAGCGCATCCAGCACCGGCGTGCCGCCGAAGGTCTGGCGCAGCAGGGGGTAGTCGGTGTTGGTGGACAGGATGTACTCGTAGAGATCGAGCATCCGCAGGTGGGTCTGCACCAGCAGGCCGTCACGTTTCGTTTTGTTGCCGCGCAGGACCAGGTCGCGCGCCGCCTGCTGGCGTTCCGCCACCACGATCTGCTGGCGCACGAGCTGGTTGAACTGTTCCTCGTAGTCCGTGCCGGCGTCGTAGAAGGCGGCCTTGATCTCGAGGTAGCGAGCCATCTCGTAGAGCGATTCGGCCAGGATCTGCTGCCGGGTACGCCGCTCCATGACCCAGCTGACCACCATGGCGTAGGCCATGTAGGCCAGGGCCCCGCCGCCGAACAGCGCCGCGTGCGCCAGTGCCTTGCGCACGACGAAGTCCTCGTTGACCGTCAACGTCATGACGAACAAGGCCGAGAACTGCAGTGGCATCGTCTTGTTGCCGTAGACCGTCATCATGCCGGCCAGGAACGTGACCAGCACCAGCACCAGCGGCATCACGCGCGGAAACGGCGTGGCCAGCGCCACCACGCCGGTGACCGCCGTGCACAGCAGCACGCTGGCCAGCATCTCGTTGAACTTGTGGTTCAGCGGGCTCGGCAGGTCCATCAGGCTGGTGCAGAGCGCGCCCATCGACACCACCATCGCGCTGGGCAGGTCCATGAACTGCATCGCCACCAGCGTCGCGCCAATCACGCCCGTGGCCGACCGCAGGCCACGGTAGAGGTAGTGCGAGTAAAGAAACGTACGAGGATCGTGCGCGTATTCCATGGGACAGCTTAGTGACCCAGCCAGCGTACGCGGGCCGCATGCTTGCCGGACTCCACGGACACCTTGTACTGCACGGCCGGCTCGCGCGCCAGCGTGACGGGCAGCACCTGCAGCTCGTCACGGCGGAACACGTGCAGCTCGGCCCGATCGCCCGGCCGATAGCGCGCCAGCAGCTTGTCGAGCTGGCCCGGGGCCAGCCGCAGACCATCGAGCGCCACCAGCAGGTCTCCCGCCGACACACCCGCCGCCTGGCCCGCGCCGCCGTCCAGCACCTGGCTCACGCGCACCCAGCCATCCTCGGTGCGGGTCTTGATGCCAAGCGCGGCGCCGGCCGCCGGTTTCTGCACTTCGGCCTTGATGCCGAACGCGCGGAACAGCGGCACCAGGCCGATCTCGCCCGTGCCCTCGGTCAGCGCCCGCAACAGCGATCCCAGCCGCAGCCCGGTGACCTCGTCGAACAGCGCATGGACCTCGGCTTCGGTCACGCCACGCTGCTTCGCGCCCGGCGCATAGAAGTCGCGCCCGTAGCGCTGCCACAGCGCACGCATGATGTCATCCAGCGACTTGCGGCCCCGCGTCTTCTCGCGGATAGTGAGATCCAGCGCCAGCGCCACCAGCGAACCCTTGGTGTAATAGCTGACGATCGCGTTCGGCGCGTTCTCGTCCTGCCGGTAGTACTTCGTCCATGCATCGAAGGCGCTGTCGGCCACGCTCTGCTTCGTGCGGCCATTGCCGCGCAGTACGCCGTTCCAGGTCTTGGCCAGCATCTCGACGTACTGCGCCTCCGTCACCAGCCCGGTGCGGGCCAGGATCAGATCGTCGTAGTAACTGGTGAATCCTTCGAACAGCCACAGCAGCGGCGTGTAGGTTTCCTGCGCCAACTTGTATGGCACGAACGCCGCCGGCTTGATCCGCTTGACGTTCCACGTGTGGAAATATTCGTGGCTGCACAGCCCCAGAAATGTGCGATATCCCTCGCTGGTCTCGCTATCGCCACGCGCCGGCAGGTCGCCGCGCGCGCACATCAGCGCCGTGCTGGCGCGGTGCTCCAGGCCGCCGTAGCCATCGGTCGTGACCATCGTCATGAAGACGTAGCGGCGGTTGCTGTCGAGGAACGGTGCGCGCGCCGTACGCGGCTCGAACATGCGGATCTGCGCTTCGCAGATCTGCTTCAGGTCACGGCAGATGCGCCGCAGGTCGAGTTGCGGGACGCGGCCCGTGAAGACCACATCGTGCTGGGTGCCGCAGGCACGGAAGCTGGCCAGCGCGAACGTGCCCATTTCCACGGGATGATCGATCAGCTCGTCGTAATCCGAAGCCTGGTAGCGGCCGAAGCCGTAGCGACGCGCGCCGCCGGGGCCGCGAGCTTCGGGCAGCGCGGTGGCCACGCGCCAGTCGGCATAGGCGGCGCCTGCCGGGGCATGAATGTCGACGGTGCAAGGCAGGTGGTCCTGGCCTTCCACGCGCAGGAACACCGAGCTGCCGTTGTAGAAGCCGTGCGTGGTATCCAGGTGCGCGCTGCGCACGGACAAGTCCCACGCGTAGACCTCGTAGCTGAGCACCAGCGGGCCGTCTTCGGCGCCGATGGGCTCGGCCTGCCAGCTTTGCTTGTCCAGCTTGGTCAGCGGCACTTGCCTGCCGCCCGCATCGGCACGGATGCGAACGATATTGCGTGCGAAGTCGCGGATCATGTAGCTGCCCGGGATCCACGCGGGCAGCGTGAAGACCTGGCCGGCGGGATCGGGCATGTCCACCGTCACGGTGACGGCAAACACGTGGGCTTCGAGATGAAGCGGGGCGATGGCGTAGCGGATCGAAGTCATGGTCACGATTGTAGCGTCACGTCCCGGTGCCGTCGGGGACACCGGATGGCGCGACCGGCGAGTTCCATCGCACGATCGCGCGCGCGGCAGCGCAGCCGGCCGCGCGGCATCAACCGTTCACATCGACCACCACACGCCCGCGCATTCCCCCTTCGACAATCATCCGCCCCGCGTCGATGGCCTCCGCCAGCCTGATCTCGCGCGTGATGGCCTGCAGCCGGTCCGGTGCCAGATCCTGAGCCAGCCGCTTCCACGCGGTCTCGCGCAGCGACATGGGCGCCTGCACACTGTCGACGCCTGCCAGCGTCACGCCACGCAGGATGAACGGCGCCACGGATGCCGGAAAGTCCATGCCCTGCGCCAGCCCGCATGCGGTCACCACGCCGCCATAGCGCACCTGGGCGCAGGCGTTGACCAGCGTATGGGAGCCCACCGAATCGATCACGGCGGCCCAACGCTCCTTTTGCAGCGGCTTGCCCGGAGCGCCCAGTTCGGCGCGGTCGATGACTTCGGCTGCGCCCAGCGCCCGCAGGAAGTCTGCCTCCGACGTCTTGCCGGTGGACGCCGTCACGCGATAGCCGAGTTTGGACAGGATGGCGATGGCCACCGATCCGACGCCGCCCGACGCGCCGGTCACCAGCACATCGCCATCGCCGGGGCGCACGGGTCCTTTCATGCCGCCGCGCTCCAGCGCCAGCACCGACAGCATCGCCGTATATCCCGCCGTGCCGATCGCCATCGCCTGACGGGTCGTGAACGCATCGGGCAGCCTGACCAGCCATTCGCCCTTGAGCCGCGCCCGCTGCGCCAGGCAGCCCCAGTGGGTCTCGCCCACGCCGAAGCCATTCAGCACCACGCGGTCCCCGGTTTTCCAGCGCGGGTCGCCGGAGTCGAGTACCGTGCCGGCGCCGTCGATGCCGGCCACCATCGGCCATTTGCGCACCACCGGTGAACGACCGGTGATCGCCAGCCCGTCCTTGAAGTTGATGGTGGAATAGTCCACGGCCACCAGCACGTTGCCATCGGCGGGCAGCTGGTTTTCGTCAAGCCCGGCGATTTCGGCCTGCGTCTTGCCATCCGCCTGGGTCAGTAACAAAGCCTGGAAGGTCATGATGTCTCCTTGGGGGCGCCGCGCCGGCGCGGTCTTGTCTTGTGACGGAAGTGTTTGGGATACCGGAAATGCAAAGCGGCCGGACTGTGCCGGCCGCTTCAGACAGCCGGGTCAGGTCCGGCGCCGCGACTACTTTTTGAGACTTGCGAGCTTGCGCTCCAGCGTGGCCACATCGGCGGCCCCCGGGATACGCGAACCGTCCATGAAGAAGACGGCGGGCGTGCCGGTGATGTTCAGGCTCTGGCCGAGCGCCAGGTTATCGTCGATCGGCGTCTTGCAGCCGCCGTTGCCCACCAGCGACACGTGGCTGAGCATCCAGTCGCGCCAGACCTTGGTACGGTCCGTGGAGCACCAGACCTGCTTGGCCTTGACCGCCGAATCCGGCGACAGCACCGGGTAGAGGAAGGTGTAGACCGTGATGTTGTCCATCTGCTGGAAGGTCTGCTCGATCTTCTTGCAATAGCCGCAGTTCGGGTCCGAGAACACGGCCACGGTACGGCTGCCATCGCCCTTGGTCCACTTGATGGCGCGCGCCAGCGGCAGGTCCGACCACTTAATCTTGTTGAGCTCGGCCAGTCGCTCTTCGGTCAGATTGGTGTTGGTCTTGGTATCGATCAACTCGCCGTTGAGGATGTAGCGGCCGCTGGCGTCGGTGTAGACGATCTGGCCGCTGACGTTGACTTCGTACAGGCCAGGCACCGGCGCCTTGGTCACGCTCTTCACCTCGGCGCGGTTACCCAGCATCTTCTGAATCGATGCCTTGATGCGATCGGTGCCCGGCTCGTCCGCGGCCATCGCGTGCAGGGCATATCCGGCCAACGCCACGCCGCTTGCCAGGGCGGCAATCGCGGTGAAGCCGGTGGAACGGCGGCGGAATAGTTGAAACATGTTGACTCCAGGTATCGATGTGCCGGTCAGTGCGCCGGCGCGAGCTTTTTCGGTGGTTCGTCGAACGTTGCCGTGGGCACGAAGCCCGTCACCCCAGCGCGCGGCCAATCAGAAACCGCTTGAGCAGTCCCTGGCTGCCCACGGCGCGCATGCCAGCGTTGCGTACCACGCGCGCCGGGGATCCCGGCAGCGAGAACAACCGGTGCAATCCGTCGGTCGCGGCGGTCAGCGAAAGCAGGTCCGTGGCGCGTGCGCGTTCGTAGCGGCGCAGCAGGCGCAGGTCGCCCTCGGGACGGAACGATTCTTTGTCGGCCATCACGCGCCCGAGTTCCGCGACATCGCGCAATCCCAGATTCATGCCCTGCCCGGCCAGCGGATGCACCACATGTGCGGCATCGCCCACCAGCGCCACATGCGGCTGGACGAACTGCTCGGCGCGTTGCAGCACCAGCGGAAAGCCTTGCGCGGGGGTAATGGCGCGGAGTGTGCCAAAGCGCGCACCCACGGCGCCGCTGGCGACCTGTGCCACGGTGGCGGCGAGTGCCTCGGGCGTCAGTGCCACCAGTTCCCGGGCGTGCGCTTCATCGGCGGACCAGACCATCGATACCCGGTTGCCGGGCAGCGGCAGCATCGCCAGGATCTCGCCGTTGGCGGGCTCCTCGTCGGCCATCAGCTTTTCCGGAGCACCGAGGAACCACTGCCATGCGGTTTCCTGATGGGGCAGTTCGCAGCGGAAGTTGGCTACCACGCCGAGCTGGCGATAGCGCCGCTGCGTGGTGGCGATATGGCATTGCTGGCGTACCCACGACCGGGCGCCGTCCGCGCCCACCAGGCAATTCGCCCGCACGTGCACACCGCTGGCTAGCGTCAGCGTGACGCCGTCGAGATCGCGATCGAGCGCCTCGGCTGTATCGTCGAACCACTGCACCTGATGCTGGAAGCGCAGCGCGGTATCGAGCACGCGCTCCACATGACCGGATTCGATGATCCAGGCCAATTGCGGCACCGCGGCGGCATACGCCGAGAAATGGAGGTCGCCGTGCGGAGAGGGGCTGGTCTCGGCAGCACTGACGTCACCACAGATGCGCATGTCGCGCACCGGTTGTACGCGCGCCGGGTCCAGTGCCTCCCACACGCGCAGGCGCTCCAGCAGCGCCTGCGAGCTGGCCGAGAACGCGTAGATCCGGCTGTCCCAGTCATCCTCGCCAGCATGGGCCGTATTGCCTGCCGGGCGTGGCGCCACCAGCGCCACCTGCATGCCCTGCTGGGCCAGCAACAGCGCGCAGGCCTTGCCGACGATGCCACCGCCGACGACGGCAATCTGGAAGCGGGAGGAAGGAGTCGAGGACATATAGGATGTGGCGGCGCGGCGCGCCGGTGCAGCAAGGCCAGTCATGGCTGGATTATAGCGACGTGACGTCGCAGCCATCGGTGACACCGCGCAAAGCCATGCCCGGCGGAGTCGGCCCCCTCGGCAGGCAGCGGCCATCCGCTAGAATACAGGTTTTGCTATTTCCAGCCAGATACCATGAGCCTCAAATGCGGCATCGTCGGCCTGCCCAACGTCGGCAAGTCCACGCTGTTCAATGCCCTGACCAAGGCCGGCATCGCCGCCGAAAATTATCCGTTCTGCACGATCGAGCCCAATGTCGGCGTCGTGGAAGTGCCGGATCCGAGGCTTGCCAAGCTGGCCGAGATCGTCAAGCCGGAGCGCATCCTGCCGGCGACCGTCGAATTCGTGGACATCGCCGGCCTAGTGGCGGGTGCGTCCAAGGGCGAAGGCCTGGGCAACCAGTTCCTGGCCAACATCCGCGAGACCGACGCCATCACCCATGTGGTGCGCTGCTTCGAGGACGACAACGTGATTCACGTGGCCGGCAAGGTCGACCCGCTGTCGGACATCGAAGTCATCAATACCGAACTTGCGCTGGCCGACCTGGCTACCGTGGAAAAGGCCCTGGCCCGTTACATCAAGCCGGCCCGCGCGGGTGACAAGGAAGCGCTGCGTCTGGTGGCCGTTCTGGAAAAGGCCCAGGCTGTGCTGGACCAGGCCAAGGCGGTGCGCACGCTGGATCTGTCGCCCGAGGAGTGGGAAGCGATCCGTCCGTTCTGCCTGATCACCGCCAAGCCGACGATGTACGTGGCCAACGTGCGTGAAGACGGCTTTGAGAACAACCCGCACCTCGACGCCGTACGCGAATACGCCAAGCATACGAATTCGCCGGTGGTCGCGGTGTGCGCCGCAATCGAAGCCGAGATTGCCGACCTGGACGACGCCGACAAGGCCGAGTTCCTGGCCGACCTCGGCATGGAAGAACCGGGCCTGGACCGCGTGATCCGTGCCGGCTTCACATTGCTGGGCCTGCAAACGTACTTCACCGCTGGCGTGAAGGAAGTGCGCGCCTGGACCATCCACGTGGGCGACACCGCCCCGAAGGCGGCCGGCGTGATTCACACGGACTTCGAACGCGGCTTCATCCGCGCGCAGACCATTGCCTACGACGACTTCATCGGGTTCAAGGGCGAGCAAGGCGCAAAAGAAGCCGGCAAGATGCGCGCCGAAGGCAAGGAGTATGTCGTCAAGGACGGCGACGTGATGAACTTCCTGTTCAACGTCTAAGCCAAAGCGACTGATCGACGGACCGTGTCGACAACAGGTCGACACCAAGTCGAAAACAAGAGCCCGGCAAATCGCCGGGCTTTTTGTTGCCTGCGGATTGTGAGACGCCACGGCGCCCGCGCGATGCGGGCTTGTCAGAGCGGCTGCAGGTGTTCGTCGCGCATGCCCACCAGCAACGCCTGCCCGTTCGCATCGACGCGGAATTCTCCGTAGCGGGCCCTGGCGAACCGTTCGGCCTGCCCTTCCTGGAAGAACCAGGCATCGGTCGACACCTGCACCATCGTGCCACCCCACCGGGACGGCACGTTCTGGACGCGCAACAATTTCTCACCGTCGGCCAGCGGCCCGCCTTCATGCAGCCGAACCAGGTGCCCCACCTGACTGTCGTCGCGCCGGATCACCACGAGTTCCTCCCGCGCGCGGTCAGCGGAATTGCGACGTCCAGCCGCAGTGATCTCCATGCCAATCGCGAAATTCAGCGCCATGTAGTCACCCTGCATCAGCGACCGTGGGTCCACCGGCGCCAGACGCAAATAGAGAACGTCGCCATGCGACAGCACACGCTCCTTGCCGACGATGCCGGCCAATGCGATGCCGATTGCCAGGAGCCAGCCGACGAAGATCCAGCGTTTCATGCGACGACCTCCGTTCGCGGCAGCCGCATCAGCACGCTACGCGCAACCAGCAACAACGCCCCCGACGCGACCAGCGTGGCCGACTTGGCCAGCAGCGTCCACTGCAATGTGCTGTAGTACCAGATAAAGCCGAGTGCGACGGTTGCGATCGCCAGGCCAAGCCACGGCAGCGATCCGCGCCGTAACGCCAGGCCGAGTGCCAGCACGCCGGACGCAACGGCCGGCGCCATGACCATCAGCGCGCCAAAGGCGATCGTAACGACCGTCACGCCCGCGCTGACAGGTGGCGCGCATTGCAACCGGCGACACTCGCTCAGCGCGAACCCCAGCAACACGGCACCGATCAGCGCACCTGCCAGCCACGCCCCGGGCAGACGCGGCGCGCCGTTCTCGTTGAAGACCATCGCCAGTGGATGCGTGGCGCCAGTTACCAGCAACGCCGCACCCAGCGCGAAAACCAGCGTCGCGTCGGCAGCGGGTTCCCAGCGAGCCAGGCGTCCCCGGGCCGCGAGCATTGCCTCGATCAGGACGAACACCGTCACCGCCCCACACGCCACTGGCGTCAGCCAGCCCAGCGACCATGGCAGCACCGCCCACGCGTAGCGCACCGCACCTGCCAGCGCGATGTTGAGCGCGAAGGCCACGGCCAGCCACACGCCGAGTGCCGCAAGGAACCGGTGCAAGCGGTTTGGCACGATGAGGTACAGGACCGCCTCCAACACTGCCACGCCCACCCAGAACGGCGCGGTGTTCACCAGTCGCTCGCCGCCAAGCGCCTCCGCAGCGCCGAAGACCAGCATGCCCTGCCCGCCGAGACTGGCGGCCAGTGCGAACTGTCCGAGCGCGATACGTCCGGTGCCCTGTCCCGCCACGCGATACAGCACGACCGCGATGCCGATCATGACCATGCCGGTCACCGCCATCGCCGGCCCATTGCCGCGTGCCGCCGCGAATACCGAGCCGACGAGAAACAGTTGAAAGAACAGCGCGCCGAGCCAGCCAGCCGCCCCCATCAGCAGGCGGATCGGCCACGGCGTACGCAGCGTGCCCGCGTACTCGCCGCGCACCGCGCCGCGGGCGGCCAGCGTCTGCCAAAGCGAGCGTTCGATTTGGTCTGCGTTCATGTCGACCTCCCAGCCATGTCGCGCCATACGCGCAGCAGCCACGCGGCCGCTGCCGCGGCCAGTCCGATCGTGACCAGCGCCAGCAGCAGGAACGCGCCGAAGTCGCCGCGGCCTTCGAACAGCAACCGGCCAAGCGCCGAAACGACAAGTCCGATGCCGGCCAGGCACACCAGACTCAGCACAACGATATCGAAGACCCGCCAGCGGAACCAGGCGCCGAGCCCGACCAGGGCAACGAAGCCGACAAGCAACCCGATGCCGTCCACGTGCGTGGTCATCAGGCTGGCCAGTCCGACCCAAGCCGCATAGGCAGTGGCCAGCACCGCAATCAGGCGCGGCCCGGTGACGCCGCGAAACCCCCACGCGCCAGCCCACGTCGCGAGCAGGTACCAGAGCACCAGCTGGATCACCGACGCGGCCAGCAGGAAGAACGTGGCTTCCCGCGCGTGAAGCGCCGAGAACAACAACTCGAACATGCCGCCGACGCCCAGGCTGATGCTGCAATAGCGCAGCAGCGCGACGTTGCCGACCACGAGCGGCAGCCACCAGTGCGGCGCGGCCCGTGCCGCCAGCGCCCACGGCACGGCCAGCAAGGTCCACAGCGCGAACAACTGCCACGCATCGGCACCGGTCTGGTAGGTCTGGCCGATGACGGCGAGCAGGACCCCGCCCATGACCTGCGCGCCGGCCAACGCGGCACGACCCGCCATGTCGCCGGCCGGGCGCAGCGCAGCCAGTGCGGCCAGCCCCGTCAGCACCGCCGCGAGCAGGCCGAACTTCGTGAACTTGTGCAGGGCTTGCCAGTTGAAGGCAAAGAAGACGATCACGCCGGCACAGAGCAGTGCCGTGCCGAGGATCAGGAGGGTGCGGTCGAGCCATTGATGCCAGTGCGATCGCGTCGGCATCGTGGGGGCCCACGCCAGGGCGCAGTCCTCGGCGCCAAGCTGGTCCTGGGCACGCCAGTCGGCCAGCGCCTGTTGCACGGCGCGGCGATGTGAAGAGGTTTCCAAACGGCAATCTCCTGAGAGGTTGCATCCCGGAATGCGATGTCAGGCGCACTGTAGCAAACCGTCCGCGCGGATGCACCTGCGACGAATCTGAAAAGCCGGCGTGACCTGCCGTGGTCCCTTCCGCAGTCTCCCGGCCGCCGGTATGCTTGCGCTTCCTCCAAGCCACCTGGGCAGTTGCGTCATGACACTGGGCATCCTTGCCGCCCTCCACGATGAAGTCGATGGGCTGATCGCCGCCATGCGGCATGAAGATGCGCGCGCGACCGTGCGCACGATCGGCATGCGCGACTACCACGTCGGCACCCTGCACGGCCAGCCCGTGGTGCTGGTACTGGCGCGCGTGGGCAAGGTGGCGGCGGCGGCCACCACAGTGACGCTGATCCGGGAATTCGGCGTGGACGAAATCGTGTTCACCGGGCTCGCCGGTGGCGTGGGCAGCGAGGTACGGGTCGGTGACATCGTCGTTGCCGACCGGGCGATCCAGCACGACCTGGATGCGCGACCGCTTTTCCCGCGCCACGAGGTACCGCTGCTGGACCGGACCGAATTTCCGGCAGACCCCGGACTGACCGCCGCACTGCGCAATGCGGCGGACGACTTTCTGCGTCAGGACCTGGCCACGGAAGTGCCCGACGGCGTGCTGGCGCGCTTTGGAGTGGCCCAGCCCCGGCTGCACGTGGGCATGGTCGCCAGCGGCGACCAGTTCATCAACGCGCCGCAGGCCGTGGCCGAGTTATGCGCGCGCCTGCCCGGACTACAGGCGGTGGAAATGGAAGGCGCCGCGCTGGCCCAGATCTGCTTTGAATATGATGTCCCCTACGCGCTGATGCGGACGATTTCCGACCGCGCCGACGATTCCGCGCATGTGGATTTTTCGGCATTTCTACGGGATGTCGCCAGCCACTATTCCAGCGCAATCCTGCGACGCTTCCTGGACGCCCGCGCCTGACGTTGTTTGGCGACCACCAGAGGCGGTAGCCAATTCGCAACAATTTCGTCTGTTCAGTCGTTACCGGCGAGGCCGGACCACGCCCCAGACGCCGACCAGCACAGCCGCGCCGGCGATGGCCGCTGCCCATCCGGTAAGTTGTCCATCCGTGAACAACCGCGCCGCCCGGCCACCGTAGAACATGGCCAGCGCCCCCAGCACGCCCAGCACCAGCGCGGCTGGCAGGCTGACAACCCTCCCGCCCGGATGGAACTGGCGCCCTGCCAGCCCAACGATTGCCCCTACCACCACCAAGCCCAACATCGGCACCTCCTGTGTCTTTCCAGCCACAATGCCGCGGCCAGCCGCGTAACAATACTGCAGCTGGAACAAAACACCCCAGTCGCCTGCAACTTTGCAGCCCGGCGGTATAATGGCCATCGCTTCCGGCAGCATCCCGGATGGCAACGAATCCCCACAAATGCAACTGCTCGCGATCGGCATCAATCACACAACGGCACCTGTCTCGCTACGCGAGCGGGTGGCGTTTCCGCTTGAGCAGATCAAACCGGCCCTGGGCGCCCTGCGCACCCACCTGGCGGGCCGCAGCGGCACCGAAGCCGCCATTCTTTCCACCTGCAACCGTACGGAAATCTACTGCGCCACCGATGTGCTGCAGCCCGGCACGGACGGTTTCGAGCACACGCTGCGCTGGCTGGCACAGCACCACAACGTGCCCGCAGGTGAGTTGGCGCCGCATTTGTACGCCCTGCCCCAATCCGAGGCCGTCCGCCATGCCTTCCGCGTGGCCAGCGGCCTCGATTCGATGGTGCTGGGCGAAACCCAGATCCTCGGGCAACTCAAGGATGCCGTGCGTACCGCCGGAGAAGCCGGCGCGCTGGGCACGTATCTGAACCAGTTGTTCCAGCGCACGTTCGCGGTGGCCAAGGAAGTCCGCGGCCAGACCGAGATCGGCGCACATTCCGTCTCGATGGCCGCCGCGGCCGTCCGCCTGGCCCAGCGCATTTTCGAGAGCATCTCCACCCAGCGCGTGCTGTTCATCGGCGCCGGCGAGATGATCGAACTCTGCGCCACGCACTTTGCCGCGCAGATGCCGCGACAGATCGTGGTGGCCAACCGGACCGTGGAACGCGGTGAAAAGCTGGCCGAACAACTGGCCGGGCAAGGCCTGACCACGCAGGCGATCCGCCTGCAGGACCTGGGCGAACGCCTGCACGAATTCGACATCGTCGTGTCCTGCACCGCGAGCTCCCTGCCGATCATCGGCCTCGGCGCCGTCGAGCGCGCGGTCAAGCGTCGCAAGCACCGCCCGATCATGATGGTCGACCTGGCCGTGCCCCGTGACGTGGAGCCCGAGGTCGCGCGCCTGAACGATGTCTTCCTGTACACCGTGGATGATCTCGGCGGCATCGTGCGCGAGGGCAACGCGATGCGCCAGGCCGCCGTGGCGCAGGCCGAAGCCATCATCGAAACCCGCGTGCAGAACTTCATGCACTGGCTGGAGACCCGCAGCGTGGTGCCAGTCATCCGGGAAATCCAGTCTCAGGGCGAGGCGATGCGCCAGGCCGAACTGGAGCGCGCACGCCGCATGCTGGCGCGCGGGGACGACCCCGAAGCGGTGCTGGAGGCCCTCTCCGGCGCGCTGACCCGCAAGTTCCTGCACGGACCGACCCACGCGCTGAATCACACCCAGGGCGAGGACCGCGAGGCGCTGCTGCGCCTGGTTCCGGGCCTGTTCCGCCACAGCAGCCACTCCGAGCGCTAGCCCCGCTCGCGCACTTTGCCGGCCGCTGCCCGAACCGGGTTGCCGCCAGCCCGCCGGCAACCACTGCCGATTCGCCCGACGGCCTTCGCCGCGCCCCGCGCCCCCCGCTCCAGATTCCGGATTCCCATGAAAGCCAGCATGCTCTCCAAGCTCGACCAGTTGGCCGAGCGACTCGATGAAGTCAACGCCCTGCTCGCCCGCGAGAACGCCACGGCCAACATCGACCAGTACCGCAAGCTCTCCCGCGAACACGCCGAGTTGTCGCCGGTGGCAGAGCAATACGGGCAGTATCGGCAGGCGCAGGAGGACCTGGCCACGGCGCAGGCGCTGCTGGACGATCCCGAGATGAAGGACTTTGCCGCCGACGAGATCGGCGCCGCGCGCGATCGGCTCGAAGTCCTCGAGCAAAGTCTGCAGACGCTGCTGCTGCCCAAGGATCCCAACGACGACCGCAACTTGCTGCTGGAAATCCGCGCGGGCACCGGTGGCGAGGAAAGCGCGCTGTTCGCCGCGGACCTGCTGCGCATGTACACGCGCTACGCGGAACGGCAGCGCTGGCAGGTGGAGATCATGAGCGAGTCCGAGTCGGATCTCGGCGGCTACAAGGAAGTGATCGTGCGGATCGCCGGGGATGCGGCCTTCTCGAAGCTGAAGTTCGAATCGGGTGGTCATCGCGTGCAGCGCGTGCCGGCCACCGAGGCGCAGGGCCGTATCCACACCTCGGCCTGTACGGTGGCAGTGATGCCCGAGGCCGACGAAGTCGGCGAAGTCGAGATCAACCCTTCCGATCTGCGCATCGACACCTTCCGCGCGTCCGGCGCGGGCGGCCAGCACGTCAACAAGACCGATTCGGCCGTGCGGCTGACCCACCTGCCCACGGGCATCGTGGTGGAATGCCAGGACGACCGCAGCCAGCACCGCAACAAGGACAAGGCGATGAAAGTGCTGGCCGCGCGGATCAAGGACATGCAATTGCGTGCCGCGCAGGCCAAGGAGGCCAGCACGCGCCGCAACCTGATCGGCTCGGGCGACCGCAGCGATCGCATCCGCACCTACAATTTCCCTCAGGGCCGCGTGACCGACCACCGCATCAACCTGACGCTCTACAAGATCGACATGATCATGGACGGCGACATGAATGAACTGGTCGCCGCACTGGCCGCGGAGCACCAGGCAGATCAACTGGCGGCCCTCGGCGACGAAGGCTGAAGCGACGTCGCCGCTGATTTCACGCGTTCGCTCCAAACCGGCATTGCCGGATCGTGCAGGCATCGGCACCTGAACCCGCCAGCAAGCGTTTGTAACTGAGGTAAATGCTTGAAACAGCACTGGCAGACAAAAGCGCGGTGTCTATAATCGATTTCGACCAGACCGCCCCGATACGTCACTTTTCTGATCGGGTTACACGCGAAGTCTGGGCTGATGTCGACCTCCTCAAACAGACACAAGGATGAAATCATGAAAAAACTGCTCGCGCTGTTGATGATCACCGCTGCCATGGCTGCTTGCAGCAAGAAGGAAGAGGCTCCCGCAGCCTCCAGCGCCGACAAGGCCATGCAAAGCGCCGCGGAATCGGCCAAGGCCGCCGCCAGCGATGCCGCCGCCGCCGCCAGCAACGCCGCGGATGCCGCCAAGGCTGCCGCCAGCGGTGCTGCTGCCGATGTCTCCGCCGCCGCCGACAAGGCCAAGGTCGATGCGGGCAACGCCATGGCCAACGCCAAGGAAGCCGCGCGCGACGCCGTCAACACCACGGCCGACAAGGCCAAGGACGCCGTCAACAAGTAATCGCCCTCCGCAATCAGGGCGACCGCGACAGCCGGAATCGGCTTACACTAGGCGCCAGTTGCAAAGCATTGCCAAAGCCCCGTCAGGCCAATCGCCCGACGGGGTTTTTTGCACCCGGCCTCCGGGTTCCCAACAAGTATTCCGATGTCCTCCACCCCTCCGGGCGCGCTGCCGCCCGATCCCACGCTGCGTGAAGCCCAGACCCTGCCAGCCATGGCCGGGTTACCGGCGTTAGAGGCACGCATGCTGCTGTCCCACGTGACGGGGTTCAGCCGTACCCAGTTGATTACGCGCGATACCGATCACCTGACCGCCGCCCAGCGTGATGCGTTTGCCACCCTGCTGGCGCGGCGGCTGGCCGGCGAGCCCATGGCCTACCTGCTCGGCGAGCGCGAATTCTTCGGTCGCACCTTCCGTGTGACGCCGGATGTGCTGATCCCGCGGCCGGACACCGAAATCGCAGCGGAGGCCTCGCTGGCGCGCATCGCCAACGTGCACGCCCCGCGCGTGCTGGACATGGGCACCGGCTCAGGCATCCTGGCCGTGACGATTGCGCGCGAACGGCCCGATGCCGAGGTCTGGGCCACCGATATCTCCCCCGGCGCCGTGCTGGTCGCCCAGGACAACGCCCGGGCGCTGCAGGCGGACAACATCCGCTTCCTGGTATCGGATTGGTATCAATCCGTGCCAGACGGCGTGCGTTTTCACCTGATCGTCAGCAATCCGCCGTACATCGCCGCCGGCGACCCGCATTTGGCGGAAGGCGACCTGCGCTTCGAGCCGATCGACGCCCTGACGGACCACGAAGACGGCCTGTCGGACCTGGCGGCGATCGTGGCCGGCGCAACCGCGCGGCTGCTGCCGGACGGCTGGCTGCTGATGGAACATGGCTACGATCAGGCCGCTTCCATGCGCAGCCTGCTGACCCGTGCCGGTTTTGAGGACGTCTACACCGCTCGCGACCTGGCCGGACTGGAACGGTGCAGCGGCGGACGCCTGCCCGCGGCGCAGAAAGACCCCACCTGAAGCCGGCCCGCGATTCCGGTAAAATTGCTGGCTTGTCCCCCGTGCGCGGATGCGCGCACCCGAATCACCCCCAAATGGCGGCGCCGGCTTGATCCGGCACCGCGCGCAACCGGAAACACTTTCATCATGAGTGACGTACAGCAGAAGATCGACCAGATCGTGAAGGGCAGCCCCGTGGTGCTGTTCATGAAGGGCACCGCGCAGTTCCCGATGTGCGGGTTCTCCGGCCGCGCCATCCAGATCCTGAAGGCCTGCGGCGTGGACGCACCGACCACGGTCAATGTGCTGGAAGACGAAGCCATCCGCCAGGGCATCAAGTCATATGCCAACTGGCCGACCATCCCGCAGCTCTACGTGAACGGCGAGTTCATCGGCGGCTCGGACATCATGATGGAGATGTACCAGAACGGCGAACTGCAATCGCTGCTCAAGGCCTGAGGCTGGCCATGCCCGTGACATCAGGCGGCGCGCCGCAACGGCTGATCGTCGCCATCACGGGCGCCACCGGCGCCATCTATGGCGTCCGGCTCCTGCAGGTCCTGCAAGGCGTGGCGGGGGTGGAAACCCACCTGCTGATCTCGCCGGCGGGGGTCATGAACCTTCAGCACGAACTCGATATCGGCCGCGCCCAGGTGGAAGCGCTGGCCGATGTGGTCCACAACGTGCGCGACATCGGCGCGACCATCGCCAGCGGATCGTTCCGCGCGCATGCCATGGTCGTGGCGCCGTGCTCGATGCGTACGCTGGCAGCCATCGCACATGGTCTTTCCGACAATCTCATCACGCGCGCGGCGGACGTCACGCTCAAGGAGCGGCGCAAGCTGGTTCTGATGGTGCGCGAAACGCCGTTGAACCTGGCGCACCTGCGCAATATGACGGCGGTCACGGAGATGGGCGGCATCGTGTTTCCGCCCGTGCCGGGCTTTTACCAGAAGCCGCGAACGATCGCCGAACTGGTCGACCACACAGTCGGCCGCGTGCTGGACCTCGTCGACCTGCCAGAGATTGGCGCTACCCTCGCGCCCAGCTGGGGCGGGCTGAACGCCACGGCGTCCGAGGGTGGCAACTGAAGCTACAACGAATCACCAGCCGGGCGACAACAAGGCGCTGCCGCCCGGCGTGCGGCGCATTACCAGTGGCGATAGCGGCGGCCGTAGTAGCCACCGTAATATCCACCGCCGTAATACGCTCGCGGTGACACGACCACTGCCGGCCCGCCGTAGTAGACCGGGGCCGGCGCCACGGCAATGGGCGCGGGCTCCACGACCGGGCCATACGGGGTCGGATACACCGCGCAGCCGCCCAGCATTGCTGCGCCAGCCACCGCCAAACCCATCACTATTGTTTTCATCGTATCGTCCTTAACGTCTCAGGCATTGCCTGCGGCAGTGCTCTGCCCTTAAGAACGTTATACGGGTGGGTCTGGTAATACAGCGTCAAGCCGCTGTAACCCTTGTTACGATTCGCAACGACTTCGCGCACGTAAGAGGCTGCTTCAAAAAGATCCTGGCGTCGTTGCCGGGTTGGCCACACTCGTTTGCCGTACTACTTGTACTGTCTGCGGCCGCGCGTCTAGCCAGGACCGCTTCGCTTCATTTTGAAGCAACCTCTGAGTCGTCAACCGTACGCCAGCCTATACGTCGAACCGGATCCCCTGCGCCAGCGGCAGGGCGTCGCCATAGTTGATCGTATTGGTGGCGCGCCGCATGTAGCCCTTCCACGCATCCGATCCCGATTCGCGTCCGCCGCCCGTCGCCTTCTCGCCGCCGAACGCGCCCCCGATCTCCGCCCCGCTCGTGCCGATGTTGACGTTGGCGATGCCGCAGTCGCTGCCCGCTGTCGACAGGAAGCACTCCGCCTCGCGCAGCGATTCCGTGAAGATGCATGACGACAGCCCATGCGACGCCGCGTTGTTGAGCGCGATGGCTTCGTCCAGCGAGGTATAGGGCATCAGGTAAAGAATCGGCGCGAAGGTTTCGGTCAGCATCGTGTCGTGCTGGGTGTCGGTCACCACCAGCGCGGGCCGCACATAGCAGGCGTGCGGATAGCGGTCGCCGAGCAGCCGTTCGCCGCCGTGGACAACGTTGCCCTGCGCCCGGCAACTGGCGAGCGCGTTGGCCATCGTATCGCCGGCCGCCGCATCGATCAGCGGGCCGATCAGCGTGCCCTCCTGCAACGGATCGCCGACGGGCAGCCGCGCATAGACCTGGCGCAGCCGGCTGGTCACGGTTTCGATCAGATCGACATGGACGAATGCGCGGCGAAGCGTGGTGCAGCGTTGCCCCGCGGTGCCCGCTGCGGCAAATGTCATGGCGCGAACGGTCAGCTCCAGGTTGGCCGACGGTGCGACGATGGCCGCGTTGTTGCCGCCGAGCTCCAGGATCGCGCGCTTGAACTGCGCGGCGCAGGCCATGCCGACCTCGCGGCCCATGCGCGTGGAGCCCGTCGCGCTCATCAGCCGCACCGCCGGATGCTGGACCAACTGGGCGCCGACGGCGCGACCGCCCGGCAGCACACAGCAAAGGCCCGCGTACTGCGGTGCGGAGGTTTCCAGCACGCGGTCCAGCAGACCCTGCGCCGCCAATGCACAGAGCGGTGTCTTCTCCGAGGGCTTCCACACCACGCCATTGCCGCAAACCAGCGCGAGCGCTGCATTCCACGCCCATACCGCCACCGGGAAATTGAAGGCGGAGATGACGCCGCAGAGCCCGAACGGATGCCAGGTCTCGCGCATGGCGTGCGCGGGTCGCTCCGATGCGATCGTCAGCCCATGCAGTTGGCGTGACAGTCCCACGGCGAAATCGCAGATATCGATCATCTCCTGCACTTCACCGAGGCCTTCCTGGAGGATCTTGCCGGATTCCAGCGATACCAGCCGGCCCAGCGCGGTCTTGTGCTCGCGCAAGGCCAGCCCCAGGCGCCGCACCACCTCGCCGCGTGCCGGAGCCGGCGCCAGTGCCCAGATGGTCTGCGCGGCGTGCGCGCGGGCAATCCGGGCATCGACGTCAGCCGGCGTGCAGACCGGCAACTGGCCGAAGACCTCGCCATCGACCGGCGAGCGCAGGGGCAATGCACCGGGGCCACCGGCGCCGCCAGCCTCCCATGGTTGCCGCAGGCCCATGGCCTGCCAGCACGCCGCGATCTCTTGCGCTTTCATGCGGACATCTCCTGCAACGGATGCCGGGTGTAATGCTGGCCGAACCGGTTCGCCAGGAAGCGATCCAGCGGCATGGCCTCCTGCCGGACAAAGCCTGCCTGAGGCAGCACGCCGGAGGCCACGAGGTCCAGCGCCGTGCAGATGCCGGCTGCCGTCGTCAGCTGGATGGCATTGGCGTGGCCCGCGCCGCCAAGGTCGTCCACACCACCGATACGCGCGGAAAAAGACGCCTGCGTGAGCGGCCCGCGCTTGCCTTCGCCCTTCACGCCGGGCGGATGGCCCGTCGCGCTGGCGAATACGATCACCACGTCCTGTTCCGTCATCGGGATGGCGTTCTCGAAAATCTCGCGCAGCCAGCCGCGCCGCTCGCGCAACCGCAGGTCGTTCAGCAAGAGCTTCATCTGCACGCAATGGCCGGGATAGCGGATGGATTTGTAGTCGACCTGACGCGCCCGGCCGGCCAGGGTATCGGGCAGCGTGCCGAGGCCTCCAGAAGTATTAAAGGCCTCGTACTCGATCCCGTCCAGCGCAAAGGTTTCAAGGCCTTCCAGCGCGGGCAGCTCGACCCGGCGGCCGTCGACGATGGCCTCGCAGGGGTTGCAGTACTCGTTGATCAGGCCTTCCGTGCTCCAGGTCAGGTTGTACTTGAGCGCGTTGCTGGGATAGCGCGGCAGCGCACCCACGCGCATGCGCAGGTCGAACAGGTCGCCGCCGCCCCGCAGGAACCGCTGGGCCAGGTCATGACCGACCACGCCGATAAACCCCGGCGCCAGCCCGCACTGCGGCATCAGGACCGAGCGCGCACCCTGGCCAAGCTGGCGGATGGCATGCGTTGCGGCCACGTCCTCGGTCAGGTCGAAGTAGTGCACGCCCAGCCGCGCCGCCACGGTGGCGACGCTGACGGCCGCGTGGAACGGCAGCGCGTTGAGCACCGCGTCGGCACCGGCCAGCAGTGCGGCGCAGGTGCCGGGCTCGGTGGGGTCGCCGGCACGCACGGCGATGGTGCGCGGCAAGCCATCCAGCCGGTGCGCGTCGTGATCGACCAGGCAGACACGGTAGTCGCCGGATTGGTCCAGCATCGCGGCGATGACGCGGCCGATCTTGCCGGCGCCGAGGACCACCACGGAAAGCGGGCGGGGGGCTTTGGTCATGTCCCGGGTGGCGGGACCAAGGGTGGATGGCTGCATGGCTGACTCCGTCGAAAAGCATGAAAACCCGTGACTGAAGTATGGGCAGCGCCGCGCACGTTTTACACCCGCAAGATTGACGAAAGCCCGGCATAATCCGACGCATCGACCATCCTTTGTGACGAAACGTCAGACTGCCATGGCGGACCTCGACCAAATCGACCGGCACCTGCTGTCGCTGCTGCAGGGCAACGCGCGCGAGAGCGCGGCCAACCTCGCCCGCGTGCTCGGCATCGCCCGCACGACGGTCGTGGCGCGGATCGCCCGGCTAGAGAAAACTGGCGTGATCGCCGGGTATGGCGTGCGCATGGGCAGCCAGATGGAGGACAACGCGATCCTCGCGTTCTGCGGCCTGTCCGTGCAACCCAAGGCTGCGCCGGCCGTGGTCCGCGCGCTGCAGCGCCTGCCGGAGGTGGAAGAGCTGAACTCCGTCAGCGGCCCGGTGGACTATATGGCCGTGATTCGCTGCGACACCCACGCGCGGCTGGACACGTTGCTGGACGAAATCGGCATGCTGGATGGCGTGAACCACACCACGACGTCGATCGTGCTCGCCCGCAAGATCGACCGCCGGCGCGCGGCCGGCTAGCGCGCTATCCTTGATCGCTTTCAAACCGAATCAGGAGAAGACGATGAGCACTGGCATTCGCGTCGCCGTGGGCGGCGTCACCGGCTGGGCCGGCGGCGAGCTGGCGCGCGGCGTAGCGCACGCACCCGACATGACCCTGGTGGCCGGCCTGTCGCGCGGCGCGGCGGGACAACCCCTGTCGCAACTGACCGGCCATGCCGATACACCCGGCGTGGCCGCGGCCAGCATCGAGGCCCTCGGCGCTACGCCCTACGACGTCTACGTCGAGTACACCAGGCCGGCCATCGCCAAGCACAACATCCTGCAGGCGCTGGCCCACGGCGCGCACGTGGTGGTGGGTACGTCGGGGCTGTCCGACGACGACTATGCGGAGATCGACGCGGCCGCGCGCAAGGCCGACCGTGGCGTGCTGGCCTGCGGCAACTTCGCCATTACCGTGGTGCTGTTGCAGAAATTCGCGGAAATGGCGGCGCGACACCTCGACCATTGGGAAATCATCGACTACGCCAAGGCGGGCAAGGTCGATGTGCCGTCGGGCACGGTGCGCGAGCTGGCGTTCCGGCTTGGCCAGGTGAAAGCCGCCGCGCAGGCGGTGCCGGTGGACCAGGTCAGCGGCCCGAGGGAGACGCGTGGCGCGACGATCTCCGGCACGCAGGTGCACGCGGTGCGGCTGCCGGGATACCAGCTCGGGGTAGAGGTGATCTTTGGCGCGGACGGCCAGCGCCTGCACCTGAAACACCAGGCCGGGGACGGGTCCAAGCCCTACGTGTCCGGCGCGCTGCTGGCCATCCGCAAGGTCCACACCTTGCGCGGCGTGGTACGGGGGCTGGACAAGGTGATGGAAGGACTCTGACGCGGGCGTTGCCGCCCGCCATGAAAAACACCCCAAAGGTTGAACAGGTGTCCAACTTCTGGGGTGCAGTTCACGACGGGAGGCTTTCCCGGCAGTCCGGCGGCTTCGGCCCCTCTCGAAAATCCTCCAAAAGGCCTTTCGCGGAGCAGTCTCCCCGGCCCTCCGCCCGGGCTTACCAGCTACCCGGATTGACCGGCTTCGCCGGCGCCTTCTTGTCCGACTTTTCAGTCTTCTCCGGCTTCTTCGCTGCCGCGCCCGATGCCGGCGGCGCGAGCGACTTCTCCACCTCCGCATCGCGATTCGCCATCAGCGCGCGCGCCTGCGGCAGCAGCAACTCGATCGTCCCTTCGTTCGGATCTTCGGGAATCGCGTAGAGCTCCACGGTCAGCGGACGCTGCATCCAGCCCGCGTGAACGCTCTTGACGGGCTTGCCCGCCTTGTCCTTCATGTCGACCTGTTCCTGGCGAAACGGCTTGCCAAAGCGCGTGCTCAGCGCCCGTACCGCAGCGTCCTGCGAGCGGATGCCGTCCGTTGGCAACATCACGCCAACCAGCGCGTTGCCATCGACAAGCGCCAGCAGCTTCGGGCCATCCATGAACGCGGGTCGCTTGTCGCGCGGCACGCCGACCTGGCGCATCACGCCATCGCCGCGCAACTCCACGCAGAACGCGGTCACGTCCCGCCCGTCGGGGGTGCGATGGTCGGCACAATCGGGCAGCGCGGGCAGCGGACTGCCGATGACGAGCGTGTCGAGCACGGGCGCCAGGGCACCGGTATCGGCGGTGGCAGCGGTGGCGGTGTTTGTTGCGGTGGCGGGTTGCGGCGCGGCGGCCGCGGGTGCAGATGCGGGTGCGGAAGCGGGTGCAGCAAGGGCGACAGACGTCGCCAGCAGGCTGGCCGCAGCCAGCCCGGCAAGAGGAAATCTCAAAACACACTCCTGAAAACGGCTCCCGATTGGAGCCCGCCTCGGGCCAGGGGTTCCTGTCGCGCCCTGTCGAGTGGCGCCAGGTGCCTAGCGAAGCATTTGCTTCCCGAAATGATAGAGCACCAGCGCGGCGCCCAGGAGCACGGCCCACAGGATCAGGCGTGGCACGGCGCTCGGCGGCAACTGGCGCGGCGGCGTGCGCTGCACCAGCGGGATGCGCATGCGGGAATTGGTCTGCAGCCCGCGCGTGTGCCAGATCGTCGTATCTGCCCCCAGATCGCGTAGCGGCGGCCTGTCCTTGGCAGGCGTCGCGGCCGGCCTCTGGATTGGCGCCTTGACTGGCTTGTTTGTGGGCGCCTTGGCCTGGCGTGTGCCGGCCGGTCGTTGCGTGGCCATCCTGTACTCCCCTCCCGAAGTCCTGCGATACGCAAAACCGGCGAGTCAGATGTGCCGCCGGAACACTACACGGCCGACCGGTCTGTTGCCGGCGATCCGTGCGCGGCACATGTTAAGACAAAGACGCTCCATGCGCTACCGGTACGCTGCCAGTCGGTGAGGTGAATCCCACACACTCAGGTGGACACCCCCTTGCGGCTGATCGCCACGGCCTCGCGACGGAACCCGTGGGCCATGTGGTGATAGAACGGATGCGGGTTGAACTGGCGCGACAGGAACGACGCCAGCAGCGATGCCGCCAGCAGATACACCGTCAGGTCCTGCGTGCGGGTCATCTCCATGACGATCACGCTGGCCGTGATCGGTGCCTGCGTCGCCGCGGCCAGGAAGGCCGCCATCGACACCAGCGCCAGCACGCGCGGCTCCGTGATGCCGGGAAGAAAATGCGCGACGGTCTCGCCGATACCCGCGCCAATCGCCACCGCCGGCGTGAAGATACCGCCGGGGATGCCGGCGAAGTACGACACCACCGTGGCAACCAGCTTGGCAAACCCGAACCACAACGTGCTGTGGGGTTCGCCATTGATCAGGCCGGAGGCTTGCTCGTAGCCCGTGCCGAAGGTCGCGCCCGCCGTCGCCCAGCCCAGGATCGCGACGATCAGTCCGCAGCCAAAGGCGACCCAGATCGGATGCGCCGTGGGCCATCCCCGCCATTTCACGGGAAGCAGGCCCGGCACGCCACCGACCAGTACCTTGGCGAACAACCCGCCGAAGACGCCATTGACCACCGCGCACAGGAGCACCGGCCCCCACGCCTCGTGGAGGACCAGCATCGGCACCTCGACGTGAAAATACGGGTTGTTGCCGAACACGGCCAGCGACAGGAAACCCGCGGTCAGCACACCCGATAGCACCAGCCTGTCCCAGCGTACGGCCGTGCCGCGCCCGAGTTCCTCGATGGCGAACACCACCCCCGCCAGCGGCGTGTTGAACGCCGCCGCGAGGCCGCCCGCAGCGCCGGCGGCGATCAGCGCGTTGGGGTGAAAGCCAATGCGGAACCGGAGCTTTTCCTGGCACCACCGGCCCCAGGCGAGCATGGCCGCAGCCCCCACCTGCACGGACGGCCCTTCGCGGCCGACCGATGCGCCGGCGAGCAGCGCGCCGGTTGTCAGCAACACCTTCCACATCGATTGCCGGAACGACACCAGCACATTCTGCGCGACGCCGTTCGGCGGCAGCGTGACGGCGGCGATCACTTGCGGAATGCCGCTGCCGCGCGCCTGCGGCGCCAGCCGGATGGTGAGCCAGCGCAGCGCGGCAAGCCCGAACGGCAGCATCACAAACGCCAGCCACGGCGTGGCCGAAGTCAGTCGCCCGTTCCAGCGCAATGCCAGTTCGGCGATATAGGCAAAGAGAATCGAAAACAGCGCCACACAGCCGGCGCCGCACATGAACACCGCGTAACGCAGCGACGTGCGCGATATCCGGCCGACCTGCCGCGTCTTGCGTTGCGCGGCGCGCGCGGCTTGCTGTCGCAGCCGGCGCGCCCCGCTGGGCTTGTCATCGAGGGGGAGACCGGGGGCGGATTCGGGAGGTGAGGTGGAGGCAGTGGTGCGATCCGGTCGATCCGATTCACGCGATAAATCCGACTCATCGGTCGGCTTGGCCGCATCGCGACGCGGGACGGATCGGGGCGAATCAGGCGGTTCGACGGACTCGGTCATGGAGGCGCGCGAGAGCAGTGGCAACGAAGACGTCCGCCGCGCCCCCTGCGGCGGTAGCCGCACCGGGCATGCCGCAGCGTCCTCGTACTATAGCCCGCCGATCCCGGCCCCGCGCCGCCGATCAGTCCAGGCTGATGTGGTTGGCGCGAATGACCTTGCCCCAGCTCTCGCGGTCGGCCGTCACATAGCGGTCGATTTCCGCTTGCGTGCGCGGCGCCTGGACGACCAGCCCCAGCGCACCAAACGTGTTGCGGAACTGCGGATCGACCAGCACACGCGCCGCTGCGGCTTGCAGTTTGCCCACGACATCGGCGGGGGTCTGCGCCGGAACGGCCAGCCCGAACCACGTGGCGGCGTGGAAATTGGGATAGCCGCTTTCCGCCACCGTGGGCACATTGGGCAGCACGTCCAGCCGCGAGCGACCGGTCACTGCCAGCGCCTTGAGCTTGCCAGCCTTGATATGCGGCAGCGAGGTGCTGACCACATCCACCATCAGCTGCACGTCGTTGGCCAGCAGCGCGGACAATGCCGGCGCGCTGCCGTTGTATGGCACATGGGTGATGTCGACGCCGAGTTCGGACTTCAGCATCTCGGTGGCCAACTGCAGCGGATTGCCCAGCCCGACGGACGCGTAGTTGAGCTTGCCGCCAGCGGCCTTGGCATAACCGGCAAAGTCGCGGGTGTTGCCGGCCGGCACCTGGTTGTTGGTGACAACGACCAGCGGCACTTCGATGCCGATCGTGATGACCTTGAAGTCCTTTGGATCGTAGCCGGGCTTCTTGTAGAGCATCGGGTTGAGCACCATGCTGGCGCTGGTGCCCATCAGGATCGTGTAGCCGTCCGGCTGGGCGCGCGACACGCTCTGCGTGCCGACCATCGTGTTGGCGCCCGGGCGATTCTCCACGACCACGGGCTGCTTCAGTTCGCGCGACATCCCCTCGGCCAGCGCGCGGCCGAACTGGTCGGTCGAGCCGCCCGGGGTGTAGGGCACGACCAGCTTGATCGGGCGCTCGGGGTAGGCGGCATGGGCAGTCGGCACGACGCCGGCGGCGACGGCAAGTCCGAGCGCACTGGCGGCCAGCATGGCAGTTCTGCGATACATCGGTGGTCTCCTCTCTCTTATTGTGGATTGCTGTGGCAAGGCGTCGCGGGGGTACTCAGACGCGGCGCTGCCGTCCCGCCCAGTGCTGATCGCGCAGCCGACGCTTGGCGAGCTTGCCGGTTTCGTCGCGCGGCAATTGCGCCGTGACCTCGATCGTGCGCGGCACCTTGAAGCCGGACAGCCTGCCCTTGAGCCAGTCGATGACCGCGGCGGGCTCGATCGTCACGCCCTGCACGGGCTGGACCACGCCATGCAGGCGCTCGCCGTATTCGTCGTCGGGCACGCCAAACACCACGCAATCGGCCACGCCGGGGTAGCGCACGAGTTCGTGCTCGATCTCGGCCGGATAGATGTTCACGCCGCCGGAGATCACCATGTCCGATGCGCGGTCGCAGATGAACAGGTAGCCGTCGGCATCCACATAGCCCATGTCGCCAAGCGTCACCAGACCGTCGCGGTCGATGGCGCGGCGGGCGACGTTGTTGTTGAGGTAGGTGAAGTCCGGGTAGGCGGGCTGGCGTACATAGATCAGGCCGACGTCTCCCTGCGCGCAGGGGTTGCCGGCTTCGTCGAGGATGCGCAGGCTGGCGGCATCGACCGGGCGCCCTGCGGTCCCGGGTCGCTCGGCCGCATCGGCCGGCGTGGCCACCGTGATCATGCCGGCTTCGCTGGAGGCATAGGTCTCGTGGATGACGGGCCCGAGCCAGTCCAGCATCGCGCGCTTGACCTCGGGCGAGCAAGGCGAACCCGTGGAGGCCACGAAGCGAATCGACGACAGGTCATAGCGCGCGCGCACCTCCGGCGGCAGTTTCAGCAGCCGCACGTACATGATTGGCACTAGGTAGAGCACGTCGATGCGATGCCGTTCCACCAGCGCCAGCACCTGCTCGGCATCGAAGCGCGGCGTCAGCACCAGGCGCTCGGCCATCTGCAGCGCGTTCTGGATAAACACCCCCGGCGCGCTGTGATAGAGCGGCGCCGACATCAGGGCACGGCAGCCCGGTACGATGCCGATGGCCTTGGCCACGACGGAACGCATGCGGGCGAGCTGGTCGTCGAGTTCGTCGAGCGGCACGGGATGCCGCAGCACGCCCTTCGGGCGTCCCGTGGTTCCCGACGTATAGGCCAGGTGCCCGCGCGGCGCCACGCGCGGGCCGTCATAGGCGGGTTGCCCGGCAAGCCAGGGCTCGTATGCCGAGGCGCCACCACCGTCACCCTCCACATCACCGCTTTCACCGTCATGGCGGCCACCGACGGTCAGCACGGCGACGCCGGCCGGAACGACGCCTCGGATCGCAGGCAGCAGGTCTGCATGGACGATCAGCACGCTTGCGGCGCTGTCTTCCAGCAGGAAGCGGACTTCCTCCGCCGTGAAGTGCCAGTTGATCGGGCAGTAGTAGGTGCCGGCGGTGCGGCACGCAAACACCACGTCGGCAAAGACCGGATCGTTGCGCAGCAGGACGGCGACGACCGCGCCCTCTTCCAGCCCCAGCCGGCGCAATCCCCCGGCCAGCCGCGTGCCGCGGTCCTGGACTTCCGCGCCGGGGCGGTGCAACGATTCGAACCAGAGGTCTGCGGGCATTCTCGTCTCCATCATTCCCGGTCTGAAGCCGGGCGAACGGCCACTGTAGCGGTGCATGCGGCTATCGACAATGCGGTGCCCCGGAATCACAATGTTGCGCCTGACTCGACAATCATTCGGACGCCTCGCATGGACCTCAACCTGATCCAGGCCTTCGTGGACATCGTGGAAGCCGGCAACCTCGCGGAAGCCGGCCGCCGGCGCGGCGTCACGAGATCGCAAATCAGCCGGCAGCTGGCGCAACTGGAAGAGCAGGCCGGCATCCGGCTGCTACGCCGGACCACGCGCCGGCTGGAAATGACCGACCCGGGGCAATCTCTCTACGAACACGGCTTGCGCATCCTGCAGGAAGTGGCCGCGGCGCAGGCGGAGATCGACAGCCTGGGCAAGACGCTGCGCGGACACGTGCGTGTGAGCGTGCCCACCGGCCTCGGCGACGCCTTCATCGCCCCGCTGTTGCTGCAGTTCGCCAGGCGGCATCCGGGGATCTCGCTGCGGGTGTTCTTCGCCAATCGCGTGACGGACCTGATCGCGGCGGAAATCGACGTGGCGCTGAAGGTGACGTCCACGCCGCCGCTGGACACCGTGGCGCGCGACGTCTGTGCGATCCGCTGGCAGCTGTGCGCATCGCCGGACTACCTCGCCAGCATTCCGCCCGTGCGGACCCCCTCGGACCTGGCCAAATGCCGTTTCCTGTGCCCGCCCTACACATCGAGACGTTTCGTCTTGACGCTGGGCCGAGACACGTGCGACGGCCCGGAGCGCGAAGACGTGGAGATCGCACCCTCCCTGCAGTCGGAGCACTTCACGTTCCTGATGCACGCGGTGCGCGAGGGCCATGGCATCAGCCTGCTGCCGGTCTATGCGGGCTGGGAGGACGTGCGGCGCGGCACGCTGGTGCCCGTGCTGCCGGACTGGAAACCCGAGGGGCTCGGCAACCGGCTGTACATCATCACTACGCCGAATCCGCACCTGTCGATGGCGACGCGGGCGCTGATCACGTTTCTCCGGGATGCCATCGCGGGCCTCGACGTCTTCACTGCCGAATAGATCACGGATTTTTCCGGCGAGCTTTCAGTTCGCAAGCTATGATCCGTTTTTACTTGCATTTCAAAAGTAAAACGACGAGACCATGGCCCCCACCGACTTTGCCAACATGCCCTGCCCCGTCGCCCGGTCGATGGCGATGCTCGGCGAGCGCTGGGCGATCCTGCTGATGCGGGAGGTGTACTACGGCAGCACGCGCTTCGATGAATTCGAACGGCATCTGGGCATCGCCCCCAATATCCTCAGCGCGCGGCTGAAGACGCTGGTCAGCCACGGGCTGCTGGAGAAGTCGCCCGCGCCCGGCGGCGGTGCGCGCCACATCTACACGCTGACCGAGATGGGCCGCGACTTCTTCCCGGTCTACGTTGCGCTCAAGGGCTGGGCCGACCGCTGGATGGCCGATGAAAAGGGTCCGCTGACCGTGCTCGAAGACAAGCGCGACGGCAAGGAGATTGTTGCCGCCACCCTGGCGCGCCCGGACGGCAGCGCGATCACCGTCGACGATCTGCGCGTGCGCCCGGGACCCGGTGCCGGCCGTTACCTGCGCTCCCGCTTCGGCGAACCCGCGGCCGACGATGTCACCGCCGACACGAAGGCCGGGAGTCATGACTAAGCCGGACGCCCTCGTGCTCGACGGCACCTCGCCCACCATGGGCGACTTCGTGCCCGCGACGGCCATCGCGCGCCGCATCGCCGTACTGGCGGCGCCAACCAGCCTCGTCGCCATCCTGCAAGCGGGTGCCCAACTGATCGAAACCTGTCTGGCCGCGCGCCAGGGCACGGCGGCGCTGGCCGGCTGGGCCGTGGTGTTGCCGTTCGCGCTGCTGCTCCAGCAAATGTCCGCCGGGGCGATGGGCGGCGGCGTGGTGTCCGCCATCGCCCGCGCCCTCGGCGCCGGACGGCGCGAGGAAGCATCCTCGCTCGTGCTCCATGCCGTGATCATCGCGGTGACGGCGGGCCTGGCCTTTGCCATCGCACTGGCCGGCTTTCCGGAGCGCGTGTTTGGCGCCGTGGCCGGCGCCACCGCGGCGGAGGCCGCGACGCCCTATGCGATCTGGCTGTTCGGTGCCGGCGCGGTGCCCGCGTGGCTGGCCAACACCCTCGCCTCGGTACTGCGCGGCGGCGGACGTCATGCACTGGCCGCGCGCGTGCTGTGCGGCATGTGGATCGTCTTCCCGATCCTGTCGTGGTGGCTGGCCGAGCGCGTGGGGATGGGCCTCGCCGGCATCGGCGCCGCGCTGGCCGCCGTGTCATGGGCGGCTGCGCTGGCCATGGCGCTTGTCGTGATCCGGGGCGGGGCGGGCTTTGTGCCGACGCTGCGCGTGCGGCCGTCCGGCGCGCTGTTCTATCAGATCCTGTCGGTGGGGCTGGTGGCCTGCGCGCTGGCATCCGTCGCCAACCTGACCACGATCCTGATCACCGCGCAATTGCGGCACTTCGGCACCACGGCGGTGGCGGCCTATGGCATCTCGGCGCGGCTGGAATTCCTGATGATCCCGCTGGCCTTCGGCGTCGGCTCGGCGCTGACCGCGCTGGTCGGTGGCGCCGTGGGTGCCGGCGACTGGCATACCGCGCGCCGCACCGCCTGGGTGGGCGCGCTGCTGGCGCTGGTCATCGCCGGCACGGTGGGCGCGGCCGTGGGCCTCGCGCCCGCACAATTCGCGGCGATGTTCACGAAGGATGCCGAGGTGGGCGCAATCGCGGCGCGCGCGCTGTCCTGGGTCGGCCCGGCGTTCGGTGGCTTCGGGCTGGGCATGGCGCTCTACTTCGCGTCGATGGGTGCGGGACGGATGCGCTGGCCAATTGTGGCAGGACTGTGCCGCATCGCGCTGGCGGCCGGCGGCGGGTGGCTGCTGGCCAACGTCGCGGGCATGGGCCTCGATGGCCATTTCCTGGGCGTGGCGCTGGGGATCACCTCTTACGGGCTGATCACGGCGATCGGCGTACGCAAGGGCGAGTGGTCGCCGCGCGCCTGAGATCGCCGCTCCCCCGGCTGGGCGCGGCATCGCCTTCTTGTGGGCACGTCGATCGTCGCCCACCGGCGCCAGCGATCAAGGCTTGGGGGAATCGGCCTGCTGGCGCGCCACGGCTTTCGCCTCCCCACCCAGGCCGGCGTCCCGCACATCCGCCGGCACGGCCGTCCAGCCGCCGCCCAGCGATTTGTACAGCGCCGCGGTGCCCGTGAGTACATCGACCTGTCCCTGTACCGCGGCCAGCTGCGCCGCGAACAGTTTCTCCCGCGCGTCGGTGACCTCAAGGTAGCTCGAATATCCGCCCTCGTAGCGCGCGTCGGACTGGTCCGCGTAGATCGTCAGGCTTTGCTCCTGCCTGCGCAGGCTGCCCAGCCGGTTGCGCGTCTCGATGCCGTTGGCCAGCGCACTGTTCACGTCGGCCAACGCGTTCAGCACACTCGCCTGATAGGCCAGCATCGACTGGTCGCGGACGGACTCGGCGCTCGTCACCTGCCCGCGAATCGCGCCGCCCTGGAACACCGGCTGCGTGAGGCTGGCGCCAAAGCCCCATACCTCCGATGCGCTGTGCCACAGCCCGGCCGGCGATGTCGCAAGCGCACCAAACAGTCCGGACAGGTTCACCGCCGGCAAGAACAGCGCTTGGGCCGCACCCACCTGGGCGTTCGCGGCCACCGCCGATTGCTCGGCCTGCAGCACGTCGGGCCGACGCGACAGCAAGGTTGCCGGCAGGTCGGCCCCGGCAGGCGGCGCCTGCAACTCGATGACGGACTTGCCCCGTTCGATCGGGCCCGGCTCTCTTCCCAGCAGCACCGACAGCGCATTCTCGGTCTGGGCGATTGCCGTGCGCAGCGGCGGGATCGTCGCCTCGGCCGAGTAGTAGTCATTCTCCGACTGCGACAACTCCACCTGCGAGATCACGCCGCCCTCGTAGCGCTGCTTGAAGATATCCAGCGCGCGGCCGCGGGTCTCCAGCGTTGCCTGCGCGATGTCCAGCTGCGCATCGAGGCCGCGCAGCGTGGCATAGCCCTGCACCACCGACGCCGCCAGCGATAGCACCACGCCGCGCCGTGTGTACTCCGCGTTCCACAGGCTCGCCTCGGCGGCTTCCGATTGCCGGCGGATGCGTCCCCAGAGGTCGATTTCCCAGTTGGCGTTGAGCAGCGCCTCATAAGAATTGCGCGGACCACCGGACCCGGTCGCCAACGTGCCGCCAAACGTGCCGCCCTTCTGCCGCCCGGCCGCCGCCGTGGCATTCAAGTGCGGATAGAAGCCCGAACGCGCGACCATCAACTGGCCGCGAAACTCGTCGATACGGGCGGCGGCAATGCGGGCGTCATAGTTGTTGCGCAGCGCCGTCTCCACCAGCGCGGTCAGCACGGGATCGTCGAAGCTGTTCCACCAGTCGCTGTCGGCAGCCACGGTAAGCACGCCGGTATCGAGCCGGTAGGTGGCGGGCTGCGCCACCTCGGGCCGCTGGTAATCGGGCCCGACGGCACACCCCGCCAGCGCGAGTACGGCGGCGATCAACGCGCCATTGCAGAGCCTGGCCTGCCGGATGGCAGCCGGGCGAATCACGGGGTTGCGGATTACGGCGCTCATGGCGATTCTCCGACTGTCGGTGTGGCCGGTGTGGCGGATGTGGGCTCACTCTTACTGCGACCGCGCGCCGCCCACTTGTCGGCGGCCGTGCCCACGAGCCACGAGAACAAGGGCACGAACAGCAGCGCCAGCGACGTGGCCGCGATCATCCCGCCAACGATACCGGTACCGATCGAATGTCGTGAGTTCGATCCCGCACCGGTGGCGATAAACAGCGGCACGGCACCGAGGATGAATGCCAGCGAAGTCATCACGATCGGCCGCAAGCGCAGCTTGGCCGCTTCGACCGCGGCGTCGGCGTGCGACAGCCCTTCCTTCTGCTTCATCACCGCGAACTCGACAATCAGGATGGCGTTCTTCGCGGCCAGCCCGATCAGCGTCACCATGCCGATCTGGAAGTAGACGTCGTTGGACAACCCCCGCAGCAGGATCGCCACGAGCGCGCCGAAAATCCCGAATGGCACCGCCGTCAGGATCGACAGCGGCAGCGACCACGACTCGTATTGGGCGGCCAGGATCAGGAACACCATGACGATGCCGAACACGAACACGATGACGGTGGTGTTGCCGGACTTCTTCTGCTCGAAGGCTTCGCCACTCCAGCCGAAGCTGTAGCTGGCCGGCAGCGTCTCCTTCGCGACGGCCTCCATCGCCGCCAAGGCCTGCCCGGAGCTGTAGCCGCCCGCGGCGTCGCCCGTGATCTTGGCGGCCGGGAAGTTGTTGAAGCGCGAAAGCAGATCCGGACCGCTGGCGTAGTAGTTGCGCAGCAGACCGGACACCGGCGCCATCTTGCCGTCGCGGCCACGCACATAGAGGTACTCCAGGTTGTCCGGCGAGGCGCGGTACTGCGGCTCGGCCTGCAGGATCACCTGCCAGACGCGGCTGTATTGCGAGAACTGGCTGACATAGAGCGAACCGAATTGCGTCTGCAGCGTGCCGTAGACGTCCGCGATCGGCACGCCCATGGTCTCGGCCTTTTCCTTGTCCACCTCCACCCGCATCTGGCGCGAAGCGGACTGGATCGTGCTGGTCAGCCGCCCGAGTTCCTTGTGGCTGGCCGCCGCCTTGATGAACTTACGCGTCACGCCCTCCAGCTCGGCGGTGTCGCCGGTGCCGCGATTCTGGATCCAGAACTCGAAGCCGCCCTGCGAGCCCAGGCCGGGAATCGACGGCGGGTTGACCGGGATAATGATGGCCTCCGGTATCGCGCGCAGCTTGCCCGTCATCGACGCCAGCATGGCGGGCACCGACAGGTCCGCGGAATCCCGCGCCTTGAAGCCCTTCATGCCAACGAACACCGTGCCGGCGTTGGTCTTGTACTGGCTGTCGATAAAGCTGTACCCGGACAAGGCGGACGCATCCTCCACGGCCGGATGCTGGCGGAACATCTCGGCCACCTGCGCCGTCACCTTTTCCGTGCGATCCAGGCTGGCGGAGTCCGGCATGATCACCGCCACCAGCACATAGCCCTGGTCTTCGGCCGGCACGAAGGCGGTGGGAATGTGCGCGAACAGCTGCCAGGTGGCCAGCAGCATGACGGCGAACATCGCCAGCGCGATCACGGCGCGGCGCATGAACGTGCGCACCCAGTTGCCGTAGTGATGGACCACCCAGTCAAAGCGATGGTTGAACCAGACAAAGCCGCGCCACGGCGTGTGATGACCGGGCTTGAGAATCATCGCGGCCATGGCCGGCGACAGCGTCAGCGCGCAGAAGCCGGAGATCACCACCGATATCACCAGCGTCAGCGCGAATTGCCGATACAACTGCCCGGTCGTGCCGGACACGAAGGCCACCGGGATGAACACGGCCGACAACACCAGCACGATGGCGATCACGGGCCCGGTCACCTCGCTCATCGCCCGCAGCGTGGCGTCGCGTGGCGACAGCTTGAACTCCGCCATGTTGCGCTCGACGTTCTCCACCACCACGATCGCGTCATCCACCACGATGCCGATGGCCAGCACCAGCGCAAACAGCGTCAACAGGTTGATCGAGAATCCGAGCGCCAGCAGCCCCGCGAACGTGCCGATGATCGACACGAACACGGCCACCACCGGGATCACGGTGGCCCGCAGATTCTGCAGGAAAATGAACACCACCAGCACCACCAGGATCACGGCCTCGACCAGCGTGTGGACCACTTCCTCGATGGATGCGCTGACGAACTCGGTGGTGTCCAGCGAGACCTTGTACGCCACGCCGGCCGGGAAGGTCTTCGACATCTCGTCGAGCGTCTTGCGAACTTCCTTCGCCACCTGCAACGCATTGGAGCCCGGCTGCTGGTAGACCGCGATGATCGTCGCCGGCTTGCCGTTCAGCGCCGAGCGCAACGTGTATTGCTGCTGGCCGACTTCCGCGTGGCCGATGTCGCGCAGACGCACGATGGCGGCGCCGTTGTTATCGGCGCGCAGGATGATGTCATCGAACTGCTCGGGCGTGGTCAGGCGGCCCGGCGTGACCAGCGGGAACGACAACTCCACCGGGCGGGCGTTGGGCGCCTGGCCTACGCTGCCGGCGCCGAACTGCTCGTTCTGGCTCTGCACCGCGCGCTGCACGTCCTGCGCCGTGATGCCGAGCGCCGCCATGCGGTCGGGCCGCAGCCAGATGCGCATGGCCAGGTCCGCGGAACCCATGATCTGCGCCTGGTTGGCGCCGTTGACGCGCTTGATCGCGTCCAGCACGTACAGGTTGGCGTAGTTGTTGATGTACTGCTGGTCGTAGCGACCATCGGAGGAGTACACGCCGATCAACAGGAGGAAGCTGGACGACCGCTTCTGCACGTTGATGCCGGTCTTCTGCACGGTATCCGGCAACTGCGGCAACGCCAGGTTCACGCGGTTCTGCACCTGCACCTGGGCGGTGTCCGGGTCCGTGCCGATGTCGAAATAGACGTTCAGCGTCATCGACCCCGTGGGTGACGACGTGGACTGCATGTAGATCATGTTGTCCGCGCCGTTGACCTGGGTCTCTATCGGCGCGGCAACGGTCTGGGCCACGGTGTCCGAGTCCGCGCCCGCGTAGGTGGCGGTGACGGTCACCTGCGGTGGCGTGATGTCCGGATACTGGGCGATCGGCAGCGCGAACATGGCAACGCCGCCACCGATCACGATGATCAGCGACATCACGATCGCAAAAATCGGCCGGTTGACGCAGAAGGCGGAAAGCATGGCGGCCTCCGGTTCAGGACACGCCGGCCACGGGTGCGGCGGGTGCGGCGGGTGCGGCGGGCGCGCTGACCGGGCGCAGCGAGGCCGGGGCGCTGCCTTCGCCCACGGCGGCGTCCGGCGCCTGGCCGGTCACGTGCACCGGCGCCCCTGCGGTCAGCTTGCCGGCTCCGTCGACAACCACGGTCTCGCCGGCCTGCAGGCCCTTGGCGATGCGCCACATCGGCCCTGAAAGCTCGCCGACCATCACCGGACGCGGCTCGGCCTTGTTGTCCTTGCCGACCACGAACACGAGATCGCCCTTGGGCCCATGCATGACCGCGCGCTGTGGCACGACGATGGCCCCGGGCCGCGTGGCCCCGTTGACCAGCACGCGCACGAACTGGCCGGGGCGCAACTGGCCATCCGGGTTGGGCATTTCCGCCCGCACGAGGAACGTGCCGGTCTGCTGGTTGTAGGTGGCATCCGCAAACGTGATCAGGCCCTTGTGCGGATAGTGCGTGCCGTCGGCCATCACCACGGTCACCGTATAACGCTCGTCCGCCGGCGCGACGAGCGCATGCGCCTTCTGCTGCGCGCGCAAGGCCAGCGTCTGCGGCTCTGACACGCTGAAGTTGATGCGCATCGGTTGCAGCGTGGAAACCGTGGTCAGCAGGCTGTTGGTCTGGCTGACATAGGCCCCCACGGGCAGCACGGCAAAACTGGATACGCCGTCCACCGGCGACCGCACATAGGTATAGGAGAGATTCAGCTTCTGGGTCTCGACCTCGGCCTGCGCCTGCTCGACACCCGCCGACGCCGCATGGAAATTGCCGTTGGCGTCATCGAGATCCTTTTGCGACAGCGCGTTGCGCGCAGCCAGCGGCTTCACGCGCGCCAGGTTGGCTTGCGCCACTTCCAGCCGGGCCTTCTCCTGCGCGAGTTGCGCCTTTGCGGCGTCGAGCTGCGCCTCGAACGGCTTGTGGTCGATCTCGAACAGCAACTGGTTGGCCTTGACCACCGCGCCTTCCACGTAGTTGCGCTTGACGAGGAAGCCGGCGACACGTCCGCGAATATCCACGGCCTGGTCGCTCTGCGTCTGGCCGACGAAGTCAAAGGTCACGGGCAAGTCTTGCGCGACCGTCTTGAAGACCTGGACCGGGACAGCCTGCTGCGCCGCGGGCGGCGGCTCGGACTTGCCGCACGCCGCCAGCGCGAGCACCGTGGCGGTGAGCGCGATGGCGCGGGTTGCCTGCCCGATTGTCGCGGGCCGGCGCACTTGCGCTGCCGGAGCTGCCAGGTCTGCCAAGGTCATTCGCACTCCCTGCCGTCAGGCATTGTCACGCCGGCTGGCCGCGTTGCGTCCATCCGGCAGGTTAAGTCGCCGCAGTCGCCGCGACCATTCAAATCTTTAGCCGCCGCATTAAGCGATTTCGGCGATATCGCGCGGCGTGTGGGTGCTTCTTGCGTCGCCCGACGCAGCCATCGCGGCATAGGCCCGCCGCCCGGCATGGCCATCGCGGCCTTCAGGCTGCCGGCGCGACGTCAGCGGCGGAAGCCATGGAAATGGCCGCCACCTCCGCCAAAGCGGCCACCGCCCCCCTGGAAGCCTCCGCCGGCAAAGCGACCCTGCCACTGCTGCGCCGCCGTATTCCCAAATCGTTGCTGGCCCACCTCCCGCGCCTGCCGCTGCTGATCCAGCCGGCTGTTGACATCGCTGTTGGGCTGCACTGGCTGCCAGCCGTCACTCGTGTGTTTCTGCCAGCCGTCGTCCGTGCGCTGATAGACGTTGCCGTCGTGGCCCGCGTAGACGTTGCCGTTGTTCCAGGCAACCGCGTTGTTCTTGTCCGGATTGGCGACAAACCCGCGGCTACCCGCCGTTTGCGCTCCAGTCTGCGTGTTGCCGGCCACGCCGGCTTCCGCCGCACCGACCCGGCCCGTCTGTGCGTTATAGCCAGCGACCTGACGGCCCGCCGCGTAGTTGCCGGTGTATTCGTTGCCCACCACGCCGCCGCGTCCCGCGCCTTCCCTCCCGGTCGACGGATTGGCGAACGATCCCTGGCGCCCGGCCGCATAGTTGCCGGAATACGGATTGAACGCGGCGCCCTGGCTGCCCTGGAAGCGCGCGCCCGTTGCGGCGTTGTAGCCCGCGCCCGCGGTGCCGCGCCACTGAGTGCCCGTCCAGGCACTCCAGCCCTCTGCATGCGTGACCGTGCCCTGCCCCCAACGGCCGTAGAAATTGGTCTGGTTCACATTGACGTAATTCCAGTTGGCGCCGCCCCACCAGTACGGCCCCCAATATGGCGATGCCGCACCCCAGATCGCCCCGACCGCGAAGCCGAACGCAAAGCCCTCGGCCACGCCGACGCCGAAGCCTGCGCCATAGCCATAGGTCGCGGGATAGCCGTAGTAATAGGTGCCGACATAGGGCGGATAGATGTAGCCGGTGCCGTAGACGACCGTGCCGTCGGCACTGACCACCACGCCCATGTAGCCGGGGGTATAGCCGACGACCACGGTGTCCGGCGTAACGGAGTAGATACGCACATAGGTCACGTAATACAGCGGCGAGCTGGGCGGAATCGTGTAGATCGCAGAGGGAACCTCTGTCGCCACGCGCCACGGGCCGCCCGGCGCGCTGGCCGTGAACCACACGCCATTGGCCACCGCGTAGTAGTGACTGCTGTCGACTTCAATCACGGGCGTGCCGGTGTTGATCGCGTAGTTCAGCGAGGTGCCGGTGATCGCCGTGAACTTTGGCGTGCCGTCATAGACGATGGCCACAACTGCCTTGGACCGGGATACCGACGCCGTCTGTGGAATCGTCGCGGCGATCTCGGCCTCCTTCGCTTGCGGCGTACCCGGCACGGAAACCAGTACATTGGCCTTGGCATCCTGCGGCGAGATCCTCGCGAAGTCCGGCGGCAACTGCGTGCCGGCGACGTATTCCCAGGGGCCGGTCAGCATCGGCGCACGGAACCAGCGGCCAGAAACCAGTACGTAATACTGGTTGGTCGACGGATCGACAAACACCGCATGGTCGGCATTGGAGATTGTCAGCAGGTTGACGCCGCCGACGGGCGCCATCTGCGGTGCGCCGGTCGTGACGATCAGCTCCGCCGGCTGCGTGACCAGCAGGATCTCCGGCGCCCTGGCCGGCTTCTTGCCGTTGGCAGGCAGCATCGGGTCGGGCTTCGGCTCGTTCTGGCTGGCGCCGGCTTTGCTGGCTGCACCGAGCAGCGCGGCGGGCGGCGAGGCCACGGCCTCCCACGCGCCGCCGGCTGACTCCGACCGGTACCAGTAGCCGGCCGCCTGCAGCCAGAGCTCGCCACCGCCGTCCCGCAGCAGCAGCGCGCGGCTGTTGAGGGCGCGCTCGAAGCGGGTGCCGGGTACGGGACGCCAGACGGGATCGCCATCCACATGGACGAGCAGCGTCGGCGTGGTGGCGAAAAGGATCTGCGGCACGTCGTTCTTCACCGGCACGCGGACCGCGCGCGCCAGCTCCTGCGACACCGCGTAGCTGGCCTGGAGTTCGTCGAGCGGCACCGTCAGGCCCTTCGCCGGCAACCGCGCGATCAGCGCCTGGCGCACGGCATCCGCGGCGCCGGGCCGCGTGGGCACATCCACGCTTTCCACCTGGATCTGTGTCAGCTGGACCAGCGACGACGGCTTGTCGATATCGGCCGTCGCCGAGAATCTCACCACCCCATAGGTAGGCGTACCATCCTTGGCGCCCACGGCCACGGCCGCCCGGCCGGACATGCGGTTGCCTTCCCATTTCTCGATCTCGGGCTGGTACATCTCGATGTGCTCGCCTGCCGCGTCAAAGTTGCGCGGCCATGCCAGCGACGGCAGCTTCTGGGCGGTACTGGCGGTCTTGCCGGCGCTGGCTGCCAGCGCGGCAGGCGAGGCGCCGGTCAGCAGCGCGGCGGCAACCAGCACCTGGGTCAGCGCGGCGCGCGGGATGGAACGCGGAAAGCGGAACGCCATGGATTCTCCATCCATTCCTGGAGCGATTTAATGGAGCCATCGGGACAGAAATTGGGCAGCATCCGACACAGCCTGCCTCGTCAGATGAATCTAAAGGAGCGCGTCGGCCGGAACAATCGGATTCAAAAACATTCACTGTCCCGATGGAAAACGGACAGATCACCGCAGCGACAGGTACGCCCGGAGAGGTGCTCCGGGGCAGCCGGGTGTGCATCTTGCTTGGCTTCTTATTCGCCCTCCGCCCCTTGAAGCCCGGTTGCGACAGCCTCACCTTGTCCGAACCCCATCCTCCAGAACCCGTCATGAGTGCCATGCCCCCCGCCGCTCGATCCTGTTCGCCGCCTCGATCACGGCGCTGCTGCATGCCTATATCGGCGTGCGGCTGTTGCCGGACCTGCCCGTGCCGATGGCAGTGAGCTGCGTGGGGGCGCTCTGGCTGATCGTCTCGGCGCTGCTGCTGCCCAGCGCGCTGCTGGCGCGCCGGTTCGCGCCACCCTGGGCGGACCGGATTTCCTGGATCGGGATGCTGGCGATGGGCTTCTTCTCATCGTTGCTGATCCTGACGGTTGCCCGGGATATCTTTCTGCTCGTCGCCCTGATCGTCGGCTGGCATCCGGCGGGATCGCTGGCCTATAGCGCGGCGGCGGCGCTGATCCTGGCGCTGGTCGTGACGCTGATCGGTTATATCAATGCGCGCGGGCTGGCGAAGGTGGTGGAAGTGGACGTGCCCATCCCCAACCTGCCTGAGGCGCTGCATGGCTTCACCATCGCCCAGATCAGCGATATCCACGTCGGGCCAACGATCAAGCGGCCTTATCTCGATCGCATCGTGGACCGTGTGAACGGCCTGCAGGCCGACGCCGTGGCCATCACCGGCGATCTTGTCGACGGCTCCGTGCGCGAACTGGCGTTACACACGGCGCCGCTGGCGCGGCTCTCCGCCAGGGACGGCACGTACTTTGTCACGGGCAACCACGAGTACTACTCGGGCGCCGAACCGTGGATCGCCGAACTGCGGCGCCTGGGCGTACGCGTGCTGATGAACGAGCACGTCGTGGTCGATCGCGCGGGGGCAGCACTGGTGCTCGGCGGCGTGACCGACTACTCGGCAGGAAAATTCATCGAAAGTCATCGCAGTGACCCGGCCCGGGCGCTGTCCGGTGCACCGACCGATGCGGCGGTGCGGGTACTGCTGGCGCACCAGCCACGCACGGCCCCGGCAGCGGCGTCGGCGGGCTTTGACCTGCAGTTGTCCGGCCACACCCACGGCGGCCAGTTCTGGCCGTGGAACCTGTTCGTGCCGATGCAGCAGCCCTACGTGCACGGCCTGAACCGGCACGAGGGGCTGTGGGTCTACGTCAGTCGGGGGACGGGCTACTGGGGGCCGCCGAAGCGCTTTGGCGCGCCATCGGAAATTACCCGGCTGCGGTTGGTGAAGGGGTGAAGGCTGCCGCAGTATCAGTGCAGGCGGCGGCAGCTCGCACCAGCGTTGCTATTTTTTGGCGTTCTTGAGCAGAAACTCCAGAACAGCCTTGCGCTCTTCGTCATTCAAGCCTGCCCGGGGGAACATGCTTTGCGTGATGCCGAGCCATTGCTTCTCACTGAACTGGCCCGGATCGCGGGGACCATGACATACCGTGCAGCGTTGATAGAAGATGCGCTCTCCCAGGGACATGCTCATGGTGGCCTTCTGCCGTAGTGACCATGAACGATCAAGCCCGTAGTACTTGCTATCGAAAGCCACCTTCTTTCGAATAGTCCTGGGCGGCACATACGCCTGACTCGGACCTTCGGCATCCGTGCATTTCCGCAAGTACGCCAGGCACGTATCCGCGACGGTTGCCTGGCTCAAGCCACTAGCCGGGCGACTGCTCGTAATGAAATTCACCAGGCCGTTATTGCAACGTCCCTTGCGGTCGATCTGGGGCCACGCCCCTTCATAGATACTGACCACGCCCCGCATGATCTTGTCCGACAGAACGGCGCCCACCACAATGGCGCCTCGCTCGTTGTAGAGCTCGACTGCATCACCTTCCCTGATACCGCGTTCCGCAGCATCCTCCCGGTTGATCACCAATGGCTCGCGACCCGTGACGGCATACAGTTCGCGCACCGGCTCCGCGTTAGCCATCTGGGAATGCAGGCGGTTGTAGGGATGCGGGCTGACAACATGCAATTGCCCGGACTTGGCATTCCCAAGATACTCGGCCGGCTCCAGAAACTTGGGCAACGGCGGACAGTCGGCGAGTTTCATTTTCTCGATGGTCGCCGAATACATTTCGATCTTGCCGGTCGGGGTATGCAGTGGATGCTTCGCCGGATCGGACCGGAAATCGCCATGCCTTACCCAGCGATGTGCGGCTGCGGGTACGTCGAGCCGGGCAACCCCTTCCTTCCAGAATTTTTCGAAAGACATGTGTTTGGCCGCTGAACTGCCTTCGTAGGCCAGTTTCACGTGTTCCATCTGGGTCTTGCCTTCGCTGAATCCCAACTCGACACCGAGCAAGGCGGAGAGGCGTCGGAATATCTCGTAGTCATCCAGCGCGTCGCCTTGGGGTGCAATGGCTTGCTTCATGGCAAAGATCTTGTCATTGCTGTACGTGCCGCCCGAGGAAATGTCGTTACGTTCGAGCGTGGTGGTCGCTGGCAGCACGATGTCGGCCCAGCGTGCGGAGGCACACCACCAGCAATCCTGCACGACCACGGTATCCACGCTCCGCATCGCCTTGATCAGTTCATTCAGGTTCTGCTGGTGCGACATGAAATTGACGCCCGCGTTGTAGATCATCTTAACCAGCGGGTACGTATATTGGCTGCCGTTATAGGTGAAGGCCTTGCCGGGGTACTGCAGCATCTCGCTGATGCGCGACGCAGGACAGAGCTTCTTCACCGCATTGCGTCCTTGAGCGATGCCGAGGGGACCAGTTCCCCCGGATTGCGCGGTGCCACCACCACCATAGTGCCAACTGAAGCCGATGCCCTGACCCGGCAAACCGATATTGCCGAGCATGCAGGCGAAATTCACGATCGCCCAATAGGGCATCTCACCATGATGGGCGCGCTGGATGGACCAGGACCCAGCGATTTGCGTGCGCTTGCTGGCCATGAGTTCGGCCAGTTCGCGGATTTTCCCTGCGGGAATACCGGTGATCTTCTCCGCCCACTCCGGCGTCTTTGGCGGACTCCCATCGGCGTCCTTGCCTGACAGGTAAGCCAGGAAGCGATCAAAGCCTACGGTGTATTGGTCGATGAAAGCCTTGTTGTATTTGCCGGTGACATGCAAGTGATGGCTCATCGCCAGGAACAGCGCGGTATCGGTGTTCGGAACGATGCGCACCCATTCCGAACCCATCTTTTCATCGGTCGTGGTGAACTGCGGGTTGATGGAAATGAAGCGGACGCCGGCCTTCTTTATCTCCGCCCAGTGATCGAACATCTCGTGGTCCGCCACCGTGTATTCGATCCGATTGTTCTTGTCGGGATCACAGCCCACCAGCAGAAAGACCTCGGTGTTGTCGCGCACTTGCTCCCACGCGGTTTGCGGAGAATAGACCTCCAGGTCACCGATGACGTAGGGCATGACGATCTGCGCCGCCCCGCCGGAATAGTCGCCCGTGGTATAGGAACAGCCGCCCACGAGATTGAAGAATCTTCCCTGCAGGACATTCGGCCGGAATATACCGGCGTGCGACCATCCGCCGTAGGAGCTGCTGAAGATGCTCTCATTGCCGTGTTTCTCGATCGTATCGAGAATGGCTTTGGCCGTCAGTCCCAGGGCAACTTCCCAGGAGACCTGGATGAATTCCTCCTTGCCTCGCAGCTCAGGCTTGCGATTGCCATCGATGCCCTCCAGGTACGACTTCCTCACCATCGGTCCGGCAATTCGAGTCTTGTCATAAGTCCGGGCCAGAACGCCTTGGGTGAGCATTTCATTTGGCTGGGCATCGAGTTTCGTTGGGGCGATCTTCTTGATTTTCCCCCGCTCCACCATCGCCACGAAGGGGCCATAGTGGGTAGCGTGCGCCACGGAACCGGTGAAGTTGGCCATAGACCCAGACGCGCCATCGACGGTTTTTGCCAGTGCTTTCGCAGCCGGATTCATGTCGAATAGCTCAGCGGCACTCACCATGCCAGCCGTTCCTGCGAGGGTAAAGAATTGACGTCGAGATAAGGACATATGGCGCACCTTCGTGTGGGGAGAATGAACGACGCGTTCACTATCCGCTTGCGCCACGCCAGCAATTTTGATGCGACGCAACCGTCGACAGGCTGGCGTTTGATCCGACGCCGGACTCGCGTGAATGGCGGCGACGCCTGCGCGAAATTCGACAGATTCGGAGAGGCTAATGATGACGCTCTAACGCGTCCCTGCCGCGAGACCGCGTTGTGAATATCGTGCCGGTGGGATTCGGAGAGGCGGGGTATGCGCGTCACACCCGGATGGCATTGCGCCAGCCACGGACTTGACGGAATTGAGGACTACGTATGCGTCGAGGCGACGGACCTGCAAGGCCGTCGGGAGCGGCCCTCCGCAGCGATGACTGCGGAGGGTGGATCATCGGGGCCGGTCGTCAGCGATCGCCCGGTTCAGGCCACCCTTGCAGCCTGCCCGGATGATCCGGCAACGATCAGCGGTCGATCGGCTTGTAGCGAATGCGCTTCGGCTTGGCCCCTTCTTCGCCCAGGCGACGCTTCTTGTCTGCTTCGTATTCCTGGTAGTTGCCCGGGAAGAACTCCACATGCGATTCGCCCTCGAACGCCAGGATGTGCGTGGCGATACGATCGAGGAACCAGCGATCGTGGGAGATCACCATGACGCATCCGGCGAACTCCAGCAGCGCATCTTCCAGCGCGCGCAGCGTTTCCACATCCAGGTCGTTCGACGGCTCATCCAGCAGCAGCACGTTGCCGCCAGCGATCAGCGTCTTGGCCATGTGCAGGCGGCCGCGTTCACCACCCGAGAGCGTGCCGACCTGCTTCTGCTGGTCGCCACCCTTGAAGTTGAAGCGGCCGATGTACGCACGCGACGGCGTCTCATACCGACCCACTGTCAGGATGTCCGAGCCGCCCGAGATTTCCTCGAACACGGTCTTGTTTCCATCGAGGGCGTCGCGGCTTTGGTCGACAAATGCCATCTTCACGGTCGGCCCGATCTTGATCTCGCCGCTATCCGGCTGTTCCTTGCCGGTCAGCATGCGGAAGAAGGTCGACTTGCCGGCGCCGTTCGGGCCGATGATGCCCACGATCGCACCCGGCGGCACCTTGAAGCTGAGGTTGTCGATCAGCAGTCGGTCGCCGTAACCCTTGCTCACGCCGTCGAACTCGATCACTTCATTGCCCAGGCGCTCACCCACCGGGATGAAGATTTCCTGGGTTTCGTTGCGCTTCTGGTATTCCTGGCTGTTCAGCTCGTCAAAGCGGGCCAGACGCGCCTTCGACTTGGCCTGACGACCCTTCGGGTTCTGGCGTACCCACTCCAGTTCCTTGTGCAGTGCCTTCTGGCGTGCGGATTCGCTCGACTCTTCCTGCTTCAGCCGCTGCTCCTTCTGGTCCAGCCACGAGCTGTAGTTGCCCTTCCACGGGATGCCGTGGCCGCGATCCAGTTCCAGGATCCACTCGGCGGCGTTGTCCAGGAAGTAGCGGTCGTGGGTCACAGCCACCACTGTGCCCGGGAAACGCGTGAGGAACTGCTCGAGCCAGTCCACCGATTCGGCATCCAGGTGGTTGGTCGGTTCGTCGAGCAACAGCATGTCCGGGCGCGACAGCAGCAGGCGGCACAGCGCCACGCGGCGCTTTTCCCCGCCGGAGAGATGTCCGATCTTGGCTTCCCACGGCGGCAGGCGCAGCGCATCGGCGGCGATGTCGAGCTGCAATTCGGCGTTATTGCCGTCGCTTGCGGCCAGGATCGCCTCGTACTTGGCCTGCTCGGCGGCCAGCGCGTCGAAGTCGGCATCTGGTTCCGCGTAAGCGGCGTAGATCTCGTCCAGCTTCTTGCGTGCTTCGAACACGCCGCCCAGCGCGGCTTCCACGGATTCGCGCACGGTCTGCTCCGGATCGAGCTGCGGTTCCTGCGGCAGGTAGCCGATGTTCAGGTTCGGCATCGGCGTGGCTTCGCCCTCGATCTCCTTGTCGAGGCCGGCCATGATCTTCAGCAGCGTCGACTTGCCCGAGCCGTTCAGACCCAGCACGCCGATCTTGGCGCCGGGGAAGAAGGACAGCGAAATGTCCTTGAGGATGTGACGCTTGGGCGGAACGATCTTGCCCACGCGGTTCATGGTGAATACGTACTGTGCCATGGGTGCGAGTCGGTTTGAATTTGGGGAATGGCGGGAGTGTAGCAAACGAAGCGAGGCAGGCTCCGGTCACTTCGGCTGATTCCGGTCGCGGCCAGTACAATGGAAGGTTCGCAGTTTTCGCACAATTCCGCTATTCCATGAGCAAACCCGCCCTGACCCTCAAGTTCAAGTGCAAGAAGTGCACGAAACCCGTCACGCTGTACCTGCAAAAGACATCGGCATGCTCGCATATCCTGCCCTACCAGGGCTTCTGCAAGTGCGGCGAGATGATGCGCCACGCCACCGGTGACAAGGACGCCGTCGAGTCGTTCGTGAATTCGATGGATAACAGCTGGATGCACCACCACCATCACCATCACTAAGCAGGCGCCGGTCGTGAACGAGAACTGGCGTGCTGGCGTCAAGGATCCGATGCGCTTCCTGGGCGGCTATCCCCCGGGCGTGCTGGATCAGGTGCGCGCGCTGATCGCGGCTGGCGGCCTCGGCGAGCACCTCGCACGCCGCTACGCGGATCGTCATACGATCCAGACGGATCGGGCTCTGTACGAGTACACGGCCGAGATCAAGCAGGAATTCCTGCGTAGCGCACCGCCGCTGCACAAGGTGGGCTATGACGCGCGGCTCGACACCGCACAACATGCGCTGGGCCTGCACACCGCGATATCGCGTGTGCAAGGCGGCAAGCTAAAAGCAAAGAAGGAAATCCGCGTGGCGTCGTTGTTCAAGGAAGCGCCCCCCGAATTCCTGCGCATGATCGTCGTGCACGAACTCGCTCACCTTAAAGAGAGCGACCACAACAAGGCGTTTTACCGGCTCTGCGAGCACATGGAGCCGCGCTATCACCAGCTTGAATTCGATACGCGCCTGTTCCTGGCCTGGCGCGAGCTCGAAAAGACCGGAAACGCGGCCGGGCGCGCCGCCGGATGACCGCGCATCAGCCGAAGCACTGAGCGCGGCACGCGTCGACGCACTGGTCCCGTATTAGTCGCAGCTACTAGTCGCAGCTATATCGGAAGTTGTCGTTCAGTTTCAGCGGCAATACCAGCGTGCGCAGATTCAGGGCCTTCGCCTTGGCACACAACGTTGCACGCTTCACTGGGTCCTTCCATTTTGTCGCGTACTCCACGTTGAACACGGCCTTGCCCTGCGTAGTAAAGGCTGAATAAACGCCGCATTCGTTGTATTGGAAGCACTGCTCATTGATGGCGAAGTCGAAATCTGTCGCCAGCTCCGCAACCTGCGCGATCTCATTCTTAAGTCCGATGGCAAGCCCACGCGCATGGGCTTCGGAAGCAAGGAAGCGGTTGTAGTCGAGTTGCGTCTCGGCAGTCAGCGGCAGACCCGGGTTATTCGTATAACCGTCGACATTATCCGGATCGATGCCATCGCAACCTCTCGACCTAGCCAGATCCATTCGCGCTTTCATGATGTTGCGCACGTTCGCGGAACGCGTATCGAGCCAACGCTCCCCCGCCCAGCCATCGAGCGGATTGCCTTGATCGGCGGCGGTGAACTGCGCGAAATCCGACCGCCAGTCTTCGCTGCTACCCGCCGAGAAATAGCAGATCACGCGTTTGCCCTGCGCCTTCAAGGTGTCGATGGTCGTCTGAGGCGTATCAAACAGGTCGAAATCAAATGCGACCGCGTTATAGCTCGTATTGAGCCTGCCTTGCAGTTGAAGCTGCCAGGTATCGGTGACGGCCGGCATCCATCGCGTCGTGGCGGTGATGCTGTTGCTTGCGGAGGGCGTCACGGTGGGCGTTTCCGTGACGCGCACGACCGAGTTTCCGGAGTCGCCATCTCCACCACCGCCGCACGCGGCCAGCGTCCCGACGACAATTGCGGCGGCCAGGCGCACGATGCCCTGGCATGCAAATCTGCTGTCCATACTTGCCCTTCCTCTGTCATCCCGACAAATAAATGAATGGCCGGTCTTCCATCGCATCCGCGCGGCCGGCCTCCGGCGCGGAAGTTGCCCTTGCGTCGTCGTCATTGGATCGCGCTTAGGTCGGTGTAGCGTGTCGACATTATGTTCGGGCGGATTGGCAACGCAATGACGCCGTAACGCCACGACGCAGAAATGCGACACCCGGCGACGCCTCTCGCTCATTCAGCCACAGTCGAACCCTGCTTGCCGAGGCGGAGTCGTGATGGCGTGCTGAAGAATTATCGGCATCACGAACGGCGTTTGAAATTGATTGCAGTGATGGGTCTTCCTCGGCTATCGGCGGAACGATCAACGAGGATTGGCTGCCCGGGAGCAACTTGGCGCCGCTGAAGCAAACGGGCGTCGCAAAGTGCACGGCTAGGGAGAGACGGCAAAAACAAAACGGGCCACGCAAATGCGTGGCCCGTTCTAGATTCTGGTGCCGGCTGCAGGACTCGAACCCGCCACCTGATGATTACAAATCAACTGCTCTACCTGATGAGCTAAGCCGGCATGTATGGTGCAGACCGCGATTCTACTGCATGCGGTCCACTTTGACGATGGCTTACTTCACCACCTTCAGAGAAGGTTTCTTGCCGCCGATGCGAGGTACCGGCGGCGGGGTCGGATCATCGTCCGAGCCGCCCTCTTCCGCCGTCACCGCGGTCGGGGCATCCGCATCCACAGAGGCCAGTTTCGGCGGAGGATTATTCTCTCGCTCCGTGGCCGCCTGGGTTTCCGGAATGCTGCGCTCCACCGGAAACGCCATGCCTTGCCCGTTCTCCCGCGCATAGATGGCCAGCACGTTTTCCACCGGCACATCGATCTTGCGCGACACGCCACCAAAGCGAGCGCTGAATGCAATCCACTCATTGCCCATGTCCAGACCGCTTGTCGCGTCAAAACTCACGTTCAGCACGATTTCGTTGTTCTTCACGAACTCGCGCGGCACGCTTGTGTTGGCATCGACAAAGACGGCGATGTACGGCGTGAAACCATTATCCGTGCACCATTCGTAGATGGCTCGGATCAGGTAGGGCTTGGTGGACGTTTCAGACATTACGCTTCCGGTGGCGTCGGATCCGTCTTAGCGACGCATCACCTTTTCAGAGGGGGTCAGTGCTTCGATATAAGCAGGGCGGCTGAAGATCCGTTCCGCATACTTGAGCAGCGGCGCGGCATTCTTCGACAGCTCAATGCCATAGTGATCCAGGCGCCACAACAGCGGAGCGATGGCGACGTCGAGCATCGAGAACTCTTCGCCCAGCATGTACTTGTTCTTCACGAAAATCGGCGCGAGCTGGGTCAGGCGGTCACGAATAGCGGCACGTGCACGTTCGTGGTTCTTCTCGGCGGCCTTGCCCTTTTCGTTCTCGAGCACGTAGACGTGCGTGAACAGTTCCTTTTCGAAGTTGAACAGGAACAGGCGAGCGCGGGCGCGCTGCACCGGGTCAGCCGGCATCAACTGCGGGTGCGGGAAACGCTCGTCGATATACTCATTGATGATGTTCGATTCGTACAGAATCAGGTCTCGTTCGACGAGGATAGGGACCTGGCCGTACGGGTTCATCACCGAGATGTCTTCCGGCTTATTGAACAGATCTACGTCGCGAATCTCAAAATCCATGCCCTTTTCAAAAAGGACAAGGCGGCAACGTTGGGAAAACGGGCAAGTGGTACCCGAATACAACACCATCATGGTTGAATTCCTTGGGTGTGAAGTCCGCGAAATGCATAGCAATTCGGCGAACTTGGCAGCGCTAGTTCGGACAGGGCAAACATTCTGTCAGAACGCCCTATCGAAAAGCAAATAAGTTACAAATACAGAAAGCGCACCATTCAACACTTTACGGTTGCGTTGCGCAATGCAGAAGGGCCGACGCGGTGCTGCAATGCTGCAACTTCCGCGCCGGCCCTCCGGCAACCACAGCTAGCTGTTACAACTTACTTCACATCTTTCCAGAAAGCGGCATTGAGGCGCCAGGCGAAGACCGTGAACATGAGCAGGAACAGCAGCACCCAGACACCCAGTCGTTTGCGGTGGCTTTGTGCCGGCTCGGACATCCAGTTCAGGTAGTTCACGAGATCGGCTGCCGCCTGGTCATATTCCTGCGTGCTCAGCTTGCCCGGCGTCAACTGCTCGAAGCCGGCGAACTTGTGCACCTTCTCGCCATGCTCTTCCACTTCGGCGAACTTGGCGGCGCGCTGGCCCTGCAGTTCCCACAGCACGTGCGGCATGCCGACGCTCGGGAATACGAGGTTGTTCCAGCCGGTGGCACGCGCGTCGTCACGGTAGAACGTGCGCAGGTACGTGTAGAGCCAGTCGTTGCCGCGGGCGCGCGAGATCACCGAGAGGTCCGGCGGCGTGGCACCGAAAAACACCTTGGCATCCTTCGGCGGCAACGCGATCGTCATGGTCTCGCCCACCTTGTCGGCGGAGAACAGCAGGTTCTGGCGGATCTGGTCGTCCGTCAGATCCAGATCCTTCAGCCGGTTGTAGCGCATCATCGATGCGCCGTGGCAGTTCAGGCAGTAGTTGACGAACAACTTGGCGCCGCGCTGTAGCGACGACACGTCGCTGGTGTCCAGCGGCGCCGGCTCCAGGGGATACCCCCCTTCGCTCGCGCTTGCGGGCATGGCCGCGAAGCAGGCGCCAACCAGTGCGAAGATCGAAAGCAACTTTTTCATCTTGTGTCCTTGTCCTCTTGTCGGGGTTCGCGCAACGCTTCAGTGCGGATGGAACGTGACGCGCTCCGGCACCGGCTTGAACTCACCGGCGCGGCTCCACAGCGGCATGGTCAGGAAGAAGGCGAAATACAGCAGCGTACCGAGCTGCGACACCTTCTCACCCACCGGCGACGGCGGTTGCACGCCCAGGTAGCCGAGGACCAGGAACACCACCACGAAAACGATCAGAATCGTCTTGTGGAAAGCGGGACGATAGCGGATGGACTTGACCGGCGAGCAGTCCAGCCACGGCATGAAGAACATCACGATCACTGAGCCACCCATCACCAGCACGCCCCAGAACTTGGCGTCGATGAAGTAGAAGCCCAGGGCCAGGATGACAAGGATCGCCACCGAACCCGCCTTGATGCGTGAGTCCTTGCTGCGCAGGAACACCATGCCCAGCACGATGGCGAAGAACACCCACAGGATCGGCAGGAAATTCGACGTCGTGGCGCGCAGCATCGAGTAGAACGGCGTGAAGTACCAGACCGGCGCAATGTGCGGCGGCGTCTTCAGCGGATCGGCCGGGAAGAAATTGTTGGCTTCCAGGAAATAGCCGCCGACTTCCGGGAAGAAGAAGATCACGGCCGAGAAGATCAGCAGGAAACCACCGACGCCCAGCAGGTCATGCACGGAGTAATACGGGTGGAACGGAATGCCATCGAGCGGAATGCCGTTCTCATCCTTCTTCGCCTTGATCTCCACGCCATCCGGGTTGTTCGAGCCCACTTCGTGCAGCGCGATGATGTGTGCGATCACCAGCGCCAGCAGCACCAGCGGTACCGCAATCACGTGGAACGAGAAGAAGCGGTTCAGCGTGGCATCGCTCACCACGTAGTCGCCGCGGATGAACAGGGACAGATCCTGCCCGATCACCGGGATTGCGGAGAACAGGTTCACGATCACCTGCGCGCCCCAGTACGACATCTGGCCCCACGGCAGCAGATAGCCCATGAACGCTTCGGCCATCAGGCACAGGAAGATCAGGCAGCCGAAAATCCAGACCAGTTCACGCGGCTTGCGATACGACCCGTACAGCAGGCCTCGGAACATGTGCAGGTAGACCACGACGAAGAACGCCGAGGCGCCGGTGGAGTGCATGTAGCGCACCAGCCAGCCCCAGGGGACTTCGCGCATGATGTATTCCACGCTGGCGAAGGCCACCGGAATACCAGCGGCGTTCAGCGTAGCATCCGGCTTGTAGTTCATCACCAGGAAGATGCCGGTGACGATCTGGATCACCAGTACCAGCAGCGCCAGCGAACCGAAGAAATACCAGAAATTGAAGTTCTTCGGCGCGTAGTACTTGGAGAGGTGATCTTCCCAGAGTTGGGTGGCGGGGAAGCGGGCGTCGATCCAGCCCAGCAGGCCAGTGGTTTTGACTTCTTTTTCGGCCGCCATGATCAAGCTTCTCCTTTCTCGTCCTTGCCGATCACGATCTTGGTGTCGGTCAGGAACTGGTAGGGGGGTACGTCAAGATTTTGCGGAGCCGGCTTGTTCTTGAACACGCGCCCGGCGAGGTCGAATGTCGAACCGTGGCAGGGGCAGAGGAAACCGGGGTCGGAACCGAGCTGGGGATTGGCGCCGGACGCAAACGGGCCGGACGGAGAACAGCCGAGGTGGGAGCAGATGCCGACGACAACCAGCAAGTCCTTGTGCTCGGCACGGGATCGCGTTTCGTTCTTGCAGTAGTCCGGCGTCTTCATGGTGAAGGGCACGTCGGACTGGGGATCGGCGACTTCGCCATCGGTCTTCTTGAGCGACGCCAGCATCTCGGGCGTACGACGCAGAATCCAGACCGGTTTGCCGCGCCACTCCACGGTCATCATCTCGCCGGGCTTGAGCGCACCGACATCTGCCTCGACTGGCGCGCCGGCGGCTTTGGCTTTCTCCGACGGTGCAAAAGTACTGACAAACGGAACTGCTACAGCCACGCCTCCTACGCCGCCCGCGACCGATGTCGCGATCAACCAATTGCGGCGACCTTTGTCCACGTTCTTCACGTTCTGCTGGTCACTCATTCCAAACCCCAGGGGATGTCATCAATCTGATCTTGCGTCAACCGAAAATTATACCTGAGGCACATCCCGCGACGATAGGCGAACTACTGATAGCCGACTGGTCGATAATCGGTCATACCCGCTCCATAGCCGCATCCAGGCTTGCACTCAGGGGTGCGATGATGCAGTCTTAGTCAGACGTGAACGTTAATCTGAAGCAACAAATAAGGGGAAAAAATAATGAGCATGATGAGCGAGTTCCGAACCTTTGCAATGCGCGGCAATGTGGTGGACCTGGCCGTCGGCGTGATCATCGGCGCAGCCTTCGGCAAGATCGTGGACTCGATCGTCAATGATCTGATCATGCCATTGGTAGGTCGCGTGATCGGCAAGCTGGACTTCTCCAACATGTTCGTCACGCTGGCGGAACCGCCGCCGGGCATCCCGCATACGCTCGATGCGCTGAAGAAAGCGGGCGTGCCCGTATTCGCCTACGGCAATTTCCTGACCATCGTGGTCAATTTCGTGATTCTCGCGTTCATCATCTTCCTGATGGTCCGCGCATTTAACAATATGCGCGCCAAGAACGAGGAACCGGCCAAGCCTGCCGAGACGCCCGAAGACGTCGTCCTGCTGCGCGAAATCCGCGACAGCCTGAGGGCTCCGCGCGCCTGATCGCCAATTCGATCGGACCCGACTCAGACCGGGTTCGGAATATCGATGAAGGTATGGCGCAGGCCGAATCGCTGCGCCAGATGCTCGCCCACTGCACGGATGCCGAATCGCTCGGTGGCATGGTGGCCGGCGGCCAGATAGGCCACGCCGCTCTCGCGCGCGAGGTGCGTAGTTTGCTCCGACACCTCGCCGCTGAGGTAGGCATCCACGCCCGCGGCGACAGCGGCGTCGAAATACCCCTGCGCGCCTCCCGTGCACCAGCCGACGGTGCGTACCATCTGATCCGGATCACCGATTGCGAGGGGCTCTCGTCCGAGCACGCCGCCCACATGCGCGGCCAGCGCGTGCAACGGCATCGACTGGGGCAGCGTGCCCGTCCAGCCGAGTTGGTCATCGCCGAATCGGCCAGTCGGCGTGAATCCCAGATGCAGGCCCAGCTGCGCGTTGTTGCCCAGTTCGATATGGTTATCGAGCGGCAGGTGATACGCCATCAGATTGACGTCTGCACCCAGCAGCCGTTTCAGCCGGGCATGCTTCTGGCCGATGATCCGCGCATCCTCGTTTTTCCAGAAGTATCCGTGATGTACGAGGATGGCGTCGGCGCCCGCCTCGATGGCAGCTTCGACCAGCGCCAGGCTGGCCGTGACGCCGGTGACGATATGTGTGACCTCGGGTCGACCTTGCACTTGGAGGCCGTTCGGGCAATAGTCCTTGAAACGGGGAACTTCCAATAGGTCGTTCAAGTACAATTCAAGCTCTTTTGTTTTCATTTTCTGCTCAAAACTCCAATATGTTGCGCCGCTTCTGGCTGTTTTTCGCTCAGGCTGTCACAGTCGTGCTGGCCGTGTGGTTCGTCGTGGCCACGCTCAAACCCGAGTGGCTGCAGCGCGGGCGGGTAGCCGTGCAATCGGGGTCGCCTATCGTGGCACTGAAGGAAGTTGTGCCGAGTGTGGCCGGATCCGCGGCTGAAGGGTCTTATAGCGAGGCAGCCCGCCAGGCCATGCCTGCAGTGGTGAATATCTTCACCAGCAAGAACGGCAGCAAGCGATCGCCGAATCCGCAGGCCGAAGATCCGTGGTTTCGATTCTTCTTTGGCGATCGCCTCCCGGAACGCCAGGAACCGGTATCCAGCCTGGGTTCGGGTGTGATCGTCAGCGCCGAGGGCTATATTCTAACCAACCACCATGTGGTGGACGGTGCGGACGAGATCGAGATTGCCCTGACCGATGGCCGCAAGGCCAACGCCAAAGTGGTGGGCTCCGATCCCGAGACCGACCTGGCAGTGCTGAAGGTCACGCTGAAGGACCTCCCGGCGATCACCCTCGGCCGGATCGAGAACGTGAAAGTCGGCGACGTGGTCCTGGCGATCGGCAATCCGTTCGGCGTCGGCCAGACCGTGACGATGGGTATTGTTTCAGCACTGGGCCGCAGCCACCTGGGCATCAACACGTTCGAAAACTTCATTCAGACCGATGCGGCCATCAACCCTGGTAACTCGGGTGGCGCGCTGGTCGATGCCCAGGGCAACCTGCTGGGTATCAACACAGCGATCTATTCACGCTCGGGCGGCTCGCTGGGGATTGGTTTCGCGATTCCCGTATCGACCGCCAAGCAGGTCATGGAGTCCATCATCTCGTCGGGCGCTGTGACGCGTGGCTGGATCGGCGTGGAGCCGCAAGACATGACGCCGGAAATCGCCGAATCCTTCGGCCTGGACGCCAAGGAGGGCGCACTGATTGCCGCGGTGGTCCAGGGCGGCCCCGCCGACAAGGCCGGAGTGAAGCCAGGCGACGTGCTGGTATCAGTCGGCGAGCAATCCATTTCGGACACGACGGCGCTCTTGAACGCCATCGCACAGTTGAAGCCCGGAGCCGAGGTCAAGATGAAAGTCATCCGCCGGGGCAAGCCTGCCGATGTCACCGTGACGATCGGCAAGCGCCCTCCCCCACCGCGACGCGCGATGCCGCTGGATGAGGAAGAGTAAGCCTGCGCTTGTGGCAGTGACTTCTGAATAGTGCAAGGGGCCAGTAAGTTCAGTGCCACAGAAAGCGAAAACCCCGTCAGGCGACTGACGGGGTTTTTCTTTGGGGACAACGCGCGCAACGCTCTCACCTTGTGCGTGTGGCGCAGACTCTCTGGGCGCGGGCCCAAATCTTGGCGCTGTAGTCGACGATGCGCTAGGTCGATTACTTTTGGGACTTGAAGGGCCTTAGGGACCGGAGAGACCCGGGGTGCATAAGGCGGACGTTCATCGCGACTGCACTGGGCAACGTCGCTATTGGCTTGCAGGAGCATACGGTCGGGGATGACCTGGCACTTGAGGTGGGAGCCTGTTCACGCAGGACTGGGTACGCCCCTGGGGCTGGTCGCCAGCATCCGGAATGCATTGGAGTCACGGCCGCCCGACAAAGCGGGATGCGCCCCGCGATCGCGTGGCTGAAACCAATGCGCAAACCATGATCGCGAAGTGCGATCACCCCGAACACATCGCCCAACAGAAGCACCTGGATCTGCCGGACAAAACAAAACGCCGACATCCTTTCGGATGTCGGCGTTCTGATCAAGCCGAATCTGATGCGGGCTTACACCCGCGTCAAATTAGAACTTGTGACGCACACCAACCACAGCGCCGAACTGGTTGGCCGTACCATTGGTCTTGCCGAAACCGTCGACACCCATCGTCGAGTCGTCCTTGTTCTTGGCGTAGCTCATGCTCAGGTAAGCATCCGTACGCTTCGAGAAGGCGTAGTCAGCCGAGGCCACGAAGGTCCAAGGATCGCGGCCGCTGCCACGGAAGTCTTGGTAGTAGGTAGCGCCCGTCAGCGAGAACGCCGGGGTCAGCTGGTAACCCAAACCCAGCCAGTACAGGTTCGACGTGTTTTGGCCGCCCGGATTGGCAACTTGGAAAATGGTGTCAACCGAGTGACCCCAACGGTAACCAGCGAACACCTTGGCCGGGCCGAAGGCGTACGTACCAGCAACCGACGCGCGACGCAGGACTTGGTCCTTCGACACAGCGGTGCCAACGTTGGTTTCGTCATAGACGGCACCAACCGAGAACGGGCCGCCCGAATAGGTCAGGCTCAAGCTGTACTCGCGACCAACCTTGGCCGAACCCGGCAGTTCGCCGGCAGCGCCGCTACCCGTATCCCAGCCGAAGCTGTACAGGGCGTTGGCGGTCAGGCCACCGAAGGTACCGACGTACTTGACAGCATTGTCAGCACGTTGCGAGAACACCGGATCTTGCGAGGTGATCGAGTACTTGGTCGAGATGGCCATCGGATCGAAGGCCAGACCGAACTCATAGAACGGCGTCTGTTGACGACCCAGGGTCAGCGCGCCCCACTGGCTTTGCAGACCGACGTAGGCCTGACGACCGAACAGGCGGCTCGACTGGGCCGACTTGCCGTCGTCGATGGAGAAACCGCTTTCCAGCACGAAGACGCCCTTCAGGCCACCGCCCAGGTCTTCCACGCCGCGCAGGCCCCAACGGCTGCCGGACAGGTTACCGGAGGTCATGCGAACCACGTCGTGGCCGCCGGTCTGACCTGCGCCCGCTGCGGGCTGGTGGTTTTGGTATTCGATACCAGCGTCAACCACACCGTACAGGGTCACGCTCGACTGGGCATACGCACCGCCGGCGGCCATGGCGGCAACGGCAGCTGCAAACAGTTTCATCTTCATATCGACACTTTCCTTGTCAACTGATTGGGAAATCTTGGTTGCCCAAGTGCTTGGGCGACGCATTAACCTTCACGTCTGCGTCGTATTATGTGACACCCCCCCTCCGCGCCAGAAGACTTTTTCGCCGTAAACGCGGTTTACCGTCGCGTTTTGTTGTGATCAAGCAACAGCAAGGGGGTGGTTTTTCACCGTTTTGGTGCAAAACAGCGCATTCGGACGCGGAGAATACGGTGTGCTTACAAGTCCGGAGGAACTCAGTCCGGCTGCGTCTCGCTTGCGGAAGGTGCGCCAAGCGGCTGTTTGGTGACAAAGCGGGCCATCAGCAAGCCCAGCTCATAGAGTGCGATCAGCGGCACGGCCAGCAGCAGCTGGGAAAGCACATCGGGCGGGGTCACCACGGCGGCGATAATAAAGGCGCCAACGATCACATACGGGCGGATCTGCTTGAGCTTGTCCAGTTCCACCACGCCAAATCTGACCAGCACGATCACCACCACCGGCACTTCGAAGGTAATGCCAAAGGCCAGGAACGTGGTCATGGCAAAGCTCAGGTATTTGTCGATGTCCGTCGACATGTCCGCACCAAGTGGCGCGTTGTAGTGCGCCATGAAGTGAAACACGGTCGGGAACACAAGAAAGTACGCAAACGCGACGCCGCAGAGGAACAGCACATAACTGCTGGTGACCAGCGGCAGGATGAGCTTCTTCTCATGCTGATACAGACCTGGCGCGACAAATTGCCAGACCTGATAGAGAACCCAGGGCAACGCGATCAGGAAGGCCACCAGCATCGTGACCTTCATCGGCACGAAGAACGACCCCGTGACATCGGTCACGATCATTCGGCCGCCCTTGGGCAGGGCCTCCATCAGCGGAGCCGCGAACAGGTTGTAGATATTCGGAGCCCAGTAGACGAGGCCGAGGAAGACGACAATCACCCCGGCAACCGCCTTGACCAGCCGCTCGCGCAACTCGATCAAATGGGAGATGAAGGTTTCTTGCTGGGTTTCGTCGTTGGGATCTTGGGAACGGGAGTCGCTCATGGCGTAGCCGCTTCAGCCGCGCTGGCTGGCATCAGGGTTCGGTGGCGGCCGCCGCCAGCCGGCGCGGCGGGCGGGACGGCAAAAGCCGTCATGGTCATTCGAAGAACGAGCGAGCGCGGCCGCTGGCGGGACGGTGCCGCTTGACGCGCGCAGCGCCGGACTGCACCCATACGCGCGTGCTCTGCTGCCGCTTGAACCAGAGCGGTCGCGCGCCCTGCTTCACGCGCCAGCTCTTGCGGCCGTTGTGGGATTTGTGGGCGGCATTCCAACTCGGCACGTAGCCGCCACCGGATGCGCCCTCGCCTGACGTCGTTGACGCAGATCCTTCCACGCCCCCCAAAGCTTCGTTCAGCGCCTGGGTATGTTCGCTGACTTCCTTGTGGATGGTCTGCTCGACGTCGCGTGCGGCATTCTCGAACTCCGTGCGCATCTTGCGCAGTTCATCGAGTTCCACCTCGCGGCTGACTTCCGCCTTGACGTCATTGATATAGCGCTGCGCGCGGCCGACCAGTGCGCCGACCGTCCGCGCCACCTTGGGCAGACGCTCAGGACCGATCACGATCAGCGCCACGGCGCCAATCAGTGCGAGCTTGGAAATGCCGAGATCGATCATGCGGACATCTGGCCAGGGACACAGGAAGGGCGGGCCGTCGCGAGCGCGGCCGCCGGGGGGATTGCTTCAGGCAAGTCGAAGACCGTCAGGTGCTTACTGCTGGCGGGACTTTTCCTTGGCTTCCACATCGATCGTGGTGGAATCGCGCAGTTCCTTGGCCGGAGTGCCCGGGGCGCCCGGTTCCTCGGCATTGCCATCCTTCATGCCATCCTTGAAACCCTTCACCGCGCCGCCCAGGTCTTGCCCGATATTGCGCAGCTTCTTGGTACCGAAAACGAGCATGACGATCACCAGCACGATCAGCCAGTGCCAAATGCTAAACGAACCCATTTCTTGCTCCTGATGAAGCTGCGGGCGATCAAGGTAAGCCGCCCGGCCCCGTAGTTCCGTCCCTCAAAGGTCACGTCGGGCGACGGTTGCCGACGCGACACCAGGCCAGGACACATGTCCTGGCCCGCTCATGCCCAGGCTGCCCCGGTAATCAGGGTGCCGGTGCCTTCCACTTGTCGCGCGGTCCGCCGAGTACGTGGACATGGAGGTGATAGACCTCCTGTCCGCCGTCCGTGCCGGTGTTGATCACCGTCCGGAAGCCGTTGTCACAGCCGGCCTGTCGCGCCAGTTCAGGCACCTTGAGCATCATTCTAGCAAGCACATCCGAATCCCCGGGTCCGCAATCGGCCAGCGAATCGACATGCGACTTCGGAATTAGCAGAAAGTGTACCGGCGCTTTGGGATGGATATCGTGAAATGCCAGCAACTCGCCGTCCTCATACAGCTTTTGCGACGGAATCTGACCGGCCACGATCTTGCAGAAAACGCAATTGTCCTGGGATTTCATGAAGTTTTTGTTGCAGTATGTCGGATCATTCCACGCGATCGATCCGACCCGGCCCGCGTTTTCTCAGAACTGCTGGTCCGGATACATCGGCTTGCGGTCATTCAGGTACAGCCAGCCCTTGACGATACGATACAGCATCCACAATGACAAAACGCTCCAGAGCGCAATCGCCACCGGGAACAGCAGCACTGTGACAAACATGAATCCGCCGACCACGGTCCAGACGATCGACCACCAGAACGTGCGGATCTGCCACGCGAAATGTGAAGCGTAAAGCGTGCCGCGCGTATCGTCGCGCTTGACATAGTTCACGACGATCGCGATCAGCGCCGTGATGCCGCCTGTCAGCCAGAAAATCGCATACAGCGCATAGAGAATATGCGTCAGCTTGCGCAGGCCATCCAGCTTGTCGGTGTCCGGGGTAGCCGTGACTTGCGTGGTGTAGTCCGTCGCCATCTTGCCCTCCAGCGTTGCGCCGTGCCCGGGCGATTCCCGGGCGGCATGGGATCTATGCTACTCCTTGCGGCTGGCCTTCTCCGCCAGCCCGGACATCCCTTCGCGGCGCGCCAGTTCGTTGACCACATCCGACGGCGTCACGCCGAATCGTGCCAACAGCACCATGCTGTGGAACCAGAGGTCGGCCACTTCGTAGACCACCTTGCCGACGGCCTCCTGGCTAAGCCCCGCGGCGCGGGCGTCCTTGGCCGCCATCACCGTCTCCGTGGCTTCCTCGCCAATCTTCTTGAGGATGGCATCGTCACCCTTGTGGAACAGCTTCGCCACGTAGGACTTGTCGGGGTCGCCACCGTTTTCCGGCTTGCGGGACTCCAGCGTCGCAGCCACGCGCGCCAGCACGTCTGCCTCGGAGAGGGAATCGCTCATGACTTGGCCGCGTAGATGGTGGAGGGATCCTTCAGCACCGGCTCGACGGTCTGCCAGTCGCCCGATTCGGCATCGCCCTCGAACTTCTGGAAGAAGCACGAATGACGGCCTGTGTGACAGGCGATGCTATCCACCTGTGTCACCTTCAACAGCACCACGTCTTCGTCGCAATCCAGACGAATCTCATGGACCTTCTGCACGTGTCCCGATTCCTCGCCCTTGTGCCACAGACGCTTGCGCGAGCGCGACCAGAACACGGCTTCGCCAAGCTCCACCGTGCGCTGCAGCGCCTCGCGGTTCATGAAGGCGAACATCAGCACGTCATTGGAACCCGTCTCCTGGACGATTACCGGCACCAGGCCGTTATCGTCCCACTTCACCTTGTTCAGCCACTTCTTTGCCATGATCACATCCGGACGGGAATGCCCTCGCGGGCCATGAATGCCTTTGCTTCGCCAACGGTATGCTGGCCGTAGTGGAAGATGCTGGCGGCCAGCACCGCATCGGCGCGACCCAGACGGATTCCGTCGGCCAGGTCCTGCAGGCCCCCAACGCCACCTGATGCAATAACGGGAACCGGCACGGCGTCGCTGACAGCGCGCGTGAGTTCCAGGTCGAACCCACTCTTGGTGCCGTCGCGATCCATGCTGGTCAGCAGGATTTCACCGGCACCGCGCGCCGCCATTTCGCGGGCCCATTCGACGGCATCCAGGCCGGTGGCCTTGCGGCCGCCATGCGTGAAGACTTCCCAGCGCGGCGCCTCGCCCGGGGCGGAACTGCGCTTGGCATCGATGGCCACCACGATGCACTGCGACCCGTACTTGCCAGTGGCATCGGATACGAGCTGCGGATTGGCAATGGCCGACGAGTTGACGCTGATCTTGTCCGCCCCCGCGTTGAGCAGGCGCCGCACGTCCTCCACGGCGCGCACACCGCCGCCGACCGTCAGGGGGATAAACACCTGGGAGGCCACCGCTTCAATGATGTGGAGAATCAGGTCGCGGCCGTCGCTGGTCGCGGTGATATCGAGAAAAGTGATCTCATCGGCGCCCTGCTCGTCATAGCGACGCGCGATTTCGACCGGGTCACCCGCGTCGCGCAATTCGACGAAGTTGACTCCCTTGACCACCCGCCCGTTGGTCACGTCCAGGCAGGGGATGATACGTTTGGCTAGCATGAGATTCCTTGCGCGCCGCCGCCGGAATGGCGATGGCTTCTCGCAGCTGCACGCGCCCGGCGCCGGGCACGTGCTTGTCGCTGGCTTACTCCGCGCCCAGCTTGTCCGCGCGCGCCTGGGCGTCCGCGAAGTTGAGGTCGCCGGAGTAGATCGCGCGGCCGCAGATCACGCCTTCCACGCCTTCTGGCTCCACCTGGCACAGGCGCTCGATGTCGGTCAGATTGGACAGTCCGCCGCTGGCGATCACCGGGATCGACATCGACTGAGCCAGTTTCACCGTGGCGTCGATATTGATCCCCTGCAGCATCCCGTCGCGGCCGATATCTGTATAGATGATCGCTTCGACGCCGTAGTCTTCGTACTTGCGCGCAAGGTCCGCCACTTCATGGCCGGTCAGCTTGCTCCAGCCGTCGGTGGCCACCTTGCCATCCTTGGCGTCGAGGCCGACGATGATGTGGCCGCCGAATGCGGAGCACGCATCCTTCAGGAAGCCCGGGTTCTTCACCGCGGCAGTGCCGATGATGACGTACGACAAGCCATCATCCAGCCAGCGCTCGATGGTGTTCAGGTCACGGATGCCGCCGCCCAGCTGCACGGGGATCTCGTCGCCCACCTCGGCGATGATGGATTTGATGGCGGCCTCGTTACGAGGCTTGCCGACGAATGCGCCGTTGAGGTCTACCAGGTGCAGGCGACGCGCGCCCTGGTTCACCCAGTGACGTGCCATGGCGGCGGGATCTTCGGAAAAGACGGTGGCCTGGTCCATGTCGCCTTGTTTGAGGCGTACACACTGACCGTCCTTCAGGTCGATGGCCGGAATGAGCAACATAAGCGTGACGAGCGTGGTTGTGTAAAAAGGAAAAAGGTAGCGATGCCGGCAAACGCGCTGGCTGTTCAGGTCATGTCAGTTTGGCAGTGGATGCGCAGTCTGGTTGGTGGCTCTGAACGATCGCTGGACAGTATCGGGGGCGCTTCAGGTACAGGTGCCTTACGGATTCCAATGCACGAAATTCCGATACAACTGCAAACCCATGGCGGCGCTCTTCTCCGGGTGAAACTGCGTGGCAAAAATATTATCGCGTGCTACCGCACTGGTAAACACGACGCCATACTCGGTTTCGCCGGCAATGTGGGCCGGGTCCTGCGCATGCACATAATAACTGTGCACAAAATAGAACCAGCTGTCGTCCGGGATCCCCTCCCACAGCGGGTGGGCGCGCGACTGGTGCACGCGATTCCATCCCATTTGCGGCACTTTGTAACGCGAGCCGTCCGGCTGCGTCATCCCGTCCAGCTCAAAGCGGATCACCTCACCCGGCATCAGCGCCAGGCACGGCGTACTGACGCCTCCGGTGCGACTTTCGGTGCTGTGGTCAAAAAGCATCTGTTCGCCAACGCACACACCCAGCATCGGCTTGCTGGCGGCCGCTTCCAGCACCGCCTCCTGCAGCCCGGAGCCGCCCAGTGCACCCATGCAGTCCGGCATGGCGCCCTGGCCCGGCAACACCACGCGGTCCGCCGCGCGGATCGCTTCCGGCCGATCCACTACCTGGACATCCGCTTCCGGCGCCGCGGCGCGCAACGCCTGCGCCACCGAGCGCAGGTTGCCCATGCCGTAATCCACAATTGCTATGGTAGTCATGATTTCAAAACAGGCAACAATGTCTTCAGCCCGTCCACAATGAATTCGACGGCCAGCGCCGACAGGATCAGCCCCATCAGGCGCGTGCCGATATTGATCCCGGTCCGGCCAATCACCCGCGCGATGGGATCCGCCGCGCGGAACGTCATGTACACCACCACCCCCAGCAACACCCCCAGGCCCACCAGCACCAGCAACTGGTACCAGTGCTGGGTCTTGCCGGCATAGACGATCACCGTGCTGATGGACCCCGGCCCGGTCAGCAACGGCAGCGCCAGCGGCACCACCGCGATGCTCGCCTTGGCCTCGGCCTCGTCCTCTTCCTCGGGCGTGGCCTTGGTCCGGCTGGTCTGGGCGTTCAGCATGTTCATGGCCATCATGATCATGATGATTCCGCCACCTACCTGCAGCGACGCCACCGAGATATTGAAGAACTCGATGATCTGCTGACCCAGCAGCGCCGACACCCCGACCACGATTGCCACGGACACCGACGCAGTCTTGATGGTACGCAGCTTCTCCGCTTCCGTCTGCTGGCTGGTCAGGCTGATGAAAAACGGGATCGCCCCGATCGGGTTGATCAGCGCCAGCAGTGAAATAAAGGACTTGAGCGTATCCATCGGTTGCGGGTGTGTCGGTGTTCGTCAGCGGGCGCCGCAACCAGCCGGCACGCCTACAAGGTGTCGCGGAAGGCAGTCTGGATCAGAGGGTGCCTTTTGTCGATGGGATGGTGTTGGCCGCGCGCGGGTCCAGTTCCACCGCCATGCGCAGGGCCCGCCCGAAGGCTTTGAACACCGTTTCGCATTGATGGTGGGCATTGATGCCGCGCAGGTTGTCGATATGCAGCGTCACGCCGGCATGGTTGACGAAGCCGCGGAAGAATTCGATCGTCAAGTCCACATCGAAGCTGCCCACGCGCGCACGCGTGAACGGCACGTGGAACTCCAGGCCGGGGCGCCCCGAGAAGTCGATCACTACGCGCGACAGGCATTCGTCCAGCGGCACATAGCTGTGGCCGTAGCGCGTGATCCCCTTCTTGTCGCCGATGGCCCTGGCAACTGCCTGGCCGAGCGTGATGCCAACGTCTTCCACCGTGTGGTGGTCATCGATATGGACATCGCCGGTGGCTTCGACCTCGAGGTCGAACATGCCGTGGCGGGCGATCTGATCCAGCATGTGGTCGAGGAACGGCACGCCGGACGCCAGCTTCTGGCGACCGGTACCGTCGAGATTCAGCGAAACGCGGATCTGCGTTTCCGAGGTATTGCGGGTGACCTCTGCAACACGCATGGTGGGGTTAATCCTGCAATGAAGCGGCAAAGGCTTCAAGAAACTGCGCGTTTTCTTCGGGCGTGCTGACCGTCACGCGCAGACAGTTGGCCAGCAATGCGTGCATTTTACTCACGTTCTTGATCAATACCTTCCGCGCCAGGAGTCGATCGAATATCTGTGCCGCATCCGGCACGCGAACCAGCAGGAAGTTGGCGGCGCTCGGGAATACCGTTACGCCGGGTTGCCCGGCCATCGCGTCCGCCAGCCGCGTGCGTTCGGCACGCAGTTGGGCGGCCTGGTCGTCAAGCACGCCGACATGCTCCAGTGCGAACAGCGCCGTGGCCTCGGTCAGCACATTGACGTTATAGGGCGGGCGGACCTTGTCCAGCTGGGACAGCCATGCCGGCTCGCCCGCCACGTAGCCCAGGCGGATGCCGGCCAGGCCCAGCTTCGACACGGTGCGCATGACCAGCAGGTTGCCGAATTCGGTCAGTCGGGGCATCCAGCTTTCCTGCGCGAACGGCTGGTAGGCTTCGTCCACCACCACCAGGCTCTGGCAGACCTCGCCCTGCGCGGCGCGGACGATGGCCTCCATGTCAGCGGCGTCGAACAGGTTGCCCGTCGGATTGTTCGGATACGCCAGGTAAATGATGGCCGGCTTGTGCTCGGCCATCGCCGCCAGCATCGCCGCCCGGTCCAGCGTGAAGTCCGCGCGCAGCGGCACGCCGACGAACTCGAGCCCGGCGAACTGCGCGGACATCGCGTACATCACGAAGCCCGGCACCGGCGCCATCACCTTCGCGCCCGGCCTGGCCGCGGCCAGCGCCAGCATGCTGATGATCTCGTCCGATCCGTTGCCCAGCAGCACATCCATGCCGGCCGGCACGCCCATGACGTCCTTGAGCTTCGCGCGCAGCGCCTCGCTGCTCGGCACTGGATACCGGTTCAGCGCCACCTCGCCCAGCCGCGCGGCCAGTTGCGTGCGCAGTGCGGGGGGCAGGCAGTACGGATTCTCCATCGCGTCGAGCTTCACCAGACCGTGCGAATCCGCCACGTGGTAGGCGCCCATGGCGCGCACGTCGTCACGGATGATGCGTTCGATCAGGGAAGGGTCTACGGCAGGCATGAAAAATCCTCTTACGTTAAGAAATTAAACAATCAACTACGCTTGAAACGGTATTCCGCGCTGCGGGCGTGGGCCTGCAGGCCTTCACCATACGCCAGCTCGGCCGCGATCTGGCCCAGCATCTGCGCCCCGCCCTCGCTCACCTCGATCAGGCTCGAGCGCTTCTGGAAGTCGTACACGCCCAGCGGCGACGAGAAACGCGCGGTGCGTGAGGTTGGCAGCACGTGGTTCGGCCCCGCGCAGTAGTCGCCCAGCGACTCGCTGGTGTAGCGGCCCAGGAAGATGGCGCCGGCGTGGCGGATCTTCTCGCTCCATTGGCGTGGGTTCTCGGCGGAGATTTCCAGGTGTTCCGGGGCAATGGCGTTGGCGATCTCGCACGCCTCTTCCATGTCACGCACCTTGATCAGGGCGCCGCGGCCGGCCAGCGAGGCAGCGATCACCTCGCGGCGCGGCATCGTGGGCAGCTGCCGCTGGATGCTCGCTTCCACGCGATTCAGGTATTCCGCATCCGGACACAACAGGATCGACTGCGCCAGTTCGTCGTGCTCGGCCTGCGAGAACAAGTCCATCGCCACCCAGTCCGGGTCCGTGGTGCCGTCGCAAATCACCAGGATTTCCGAGGGGCCGGCGATCATGTCGATGCCCACCGTGCCGAACACGCGGCGCTTGGCCGCAGCCACGTAGGCATTGCCCGGGCCGACGATCTTGTCCACCTGCGGCAGCGTAGCCGTGCCGTAGGCCAGCGCGCCGACTGCCTGCGCGCCGCCGATCGTGAAGACGCGATCCACGCCGGCGATCTGCGCGGCGGCCAGCACCAGTTCATTACGCACGCCACCAGGCGTGGGCACGACCATGATGACTTCCTTGACGCCGGCCACGCGGGCCGGAATCGCATTCATCAGCACGGACGACGGGTAGGCCGCCTTGCCGCCCGGCACATACAGGCCCACGCGGTCCAGCGGGGTCACCTTCTGGCCCAGCATCGTGCCGTCGGATTCCGTGTATTCCCAGCTATGGCTGCCGCACTCGATCTTCTGCTTCTCGTGGTAGGCCCGCACGCGCGCGGCGGCGGCTTCCAGCGCGGCGCGGCGCTTCGGTTCCAGGTCTTCCAGCGCCGCTTCGAGCTGGGCCTGCGACAGTTCCAGCGCACCCATCGACGATGCTTCCACGCGGTCGAAGCGACGCGTGTATTCGAGCACCGCGTCGTCGCCGCGCGCACGCACGTCGGCCAGGATCTGCGCAGCCGCGCGATCGATCGCCTCGTCTTCGGACGCCTCGAACGCCAGCACCTGGCGCAGCGCGCTGGCAAAGCCGGGCTCGACGGAGTCCAGCCGGCGGATCGACAGGTTTTCCATATCGGTTTCGTTCATGACTTCCTTCCTAGCGAGTCCCCGGTCGCGGCTGCCTCAGGCAAGCGCCGCCGAGGCCCGTTCAAACGCGTCGAGGATCGGCGCCAGCCGTTCCCGCTTGAGCTTGAGCGCGGCCTGGTTGACTACCAGCCGCGACGAAATTTGCACGATCTCTTCCACTTCGACGAGGTTGTTGGCACGCAGCGTGCCGCCCGTGCTCACCAGGTCGACGATCGCGTCCGACAGGCCGACCAGCGGCCCGAGCTCCATCGAGCCGTACAGCTTGATCAGGTCCACGTGCACGCCCTTCTTGGCGAAGTGTTCGCGTGCGGTCTGCACGTACTTGGTAGCCACGGCCAGCCGCGCACCCTGGCGCACCGCATTGGCGTAGTCAAAGCCCGCCGGCACCGCCACCGACATGCGGCAACGGGCGATGTTCAGGTCGATCGGCGCATACAGCCCGGTCATGCCATGCTCCATCAGCACGTCCTTGCCGGCCACGCCGAAGTCCGCCGCGCCGTACTGCACGTAGGTCGGCACGTCCGAGGCGCGCACGATGATGACGCGCACGGCCGGATCGGACGTGGGCAGGATCAACTTGCGCGATGTCTCGGGATCCTCGGTCACGTGAATGCCGGCGGCCGCCAGCAGCGGCAGGGTCTCGGTGAAGATGCGGCCCTTGGACAGCGCCAGCGTCAGCTGGTCGGGCGAGGCATTGAAGGCGGGGCTCATCGTCAGGTTCTTAATCGATATTCGGGAGTCGGCTCGGCGTGCTTGCGCTGGCAATCAGGCCGCGCTGCGGGTCAGGCGGCGGATCTTGGCGCCCACCGCCGACAGCTTGTCTTCCATGCGGTCGTAGCCACGGTCCAGGTGATAGATCCGGTCGATCACCGTCTCGCCGTCGGCCACCAGGCCGGCGATCACCAGGCTGGCGGATGCGCGCAGGTCGGTCGCCATCACGCTGGCGCCGGACAGGCGCGGCACGCCGGTCACCACGGCCGTGTTGCCCTCGGCGGTGATGTTGGCGCCCAGGCGGTTCAGTTCCTGCACGTGCATGAAGCGGTTCTCGAAGATCGTCTCCGTGATGCGGGCGGTGCCTTCGGCGATCGCGTTCAGTGTCATGAACTGCGCCTGCATGTCGGTCGGGAAAGCCGGGTACTCCGACGTGCGGAAGCTCACGGCCTGCGCGCGACGCGGCATAACCAGGCGGATCCAGTCGTCACCGGTCTCGATCTGGGCGCCCGCCTCGCGCAGCTTGATCAGCACGGCGTCCAGGATCAGCGGCGGCACGCCGCGCAGCACCAGGTCGCCCAGCGTGGCGGCGGCCGCGCACAGGAACGTGCCGGCCTCGATGCGATCGGCCACCACGGTGTGCCGGGCGCCATGCAGGCGATCGACGCCCTGCACGATCAGCCGGTCGGTGCCGATGCCGTCGATCTTCGCGCCCATCTTGACCAGCAGGTTGGCCAGGTCGGTCACCTCGGGTTCGCGCGCGGCGTTCTCAAGCACCGTTTCGCCTTCGGCGAGCGTGGCGGCCATCAGCAGGTTCTCGGTGCCGGTCACGGTGATCATGTCCGTCACCACGCGGGCCCCCTTCAGCCGGCTGGCGCGGGCATGGATGAAACCGTGCTCGATATTGATCTCGGCACCCATGGCCTGCAGGCCCTTGATGTGCTGATCCACGGGACGCGCACCGATGCCGCAGCCGCCGGGCAGCGAGACGCGCGCCTCGCCGAAGCGGGCCACCAGCGGCCCGAGCACCAGGATCGACGCCCGCATGGTCTTCACCAGGTCGTAGGACGCTTCCGGCGAGTTGATGCCCGCGCCCACCAGCGTGGCGGTGTCACCGGTCATGTCGGCCTGCATGCCCATCTCGCGCAGCAGCTTGAGCATGGTGCGCGTGTCCTGGAGATCCGGCACGTTGTCGATGGTGACGGTGTCGGCGGTCAGCAGGCCGGCGCAGAGAATGGGCAACGCCGCGTTCTTGGCGCCCGAAACACGGATCTCGCCTTTGAGCGGGCCATTGCCCTGAATCTGGAATTTGTCCATGTTCTGTCAGTTGCGACCGGACGGATCATGCCCGCCCGGTATCGTTGTGGCGGGAGCCGCGCATATCGGCGCCCGGCTCCAATCGGTGAAACGGCCCTGCCTTACTTGCCCTCGCCCGCCTGCCATTCGGCCGGCGTCAGCGTCTTCATCGACAGCGCGTGGATCTCGGCGCGCATGCGGTCGCCCAGTGCGGCGTAGACCCGCTGGTGCCGCTGGATCAGGCGCTTGCCGTCGAACTCCGCGCTGACGATGGTGGCGAAGAAGTGCTGGCCATCGCCTTCCACTTCCAGATGGTCGCAGGGCAAACCTTGGGCAATGTAGTCCCTGACTTGTTCCGGTGTAGGCAGCATGTCTGTCTCTTGTGAAATCCGTCGGTGCGGCAATCAGTGCCGCAGCTTGTAACCCGTCCTGAGCATTCGCAGCGCCAGCGCGGCCAGCACTGCAAACGCGACCGCCACCACCGCCAGGCTGTGCAGGGGCGGCACGTCCGATACGCCGAAGAAGCCGTAGCGGAACCCGTCGATCATGTAGAAGAACGGGTTGGCGTGCGACACGGCCTGCCAGAACGGCGGCAGCGAGTGAATCGAATAGAACACGCCGGACAGGAACGTGGCCGGCATGATCAGGAAGTTCTGGAACGCGGCCAGCTGGTCGAATTTTTCCGCCCAGATGCCTGCGATCAACCCCAATGTGCCCAAAATGCTTGCGCCCATCAGCGCGAAGACCACGATCCAGGCGATGTTGGCGAAATGCAGGTTCGCGAACCATGCCGTCACCAGCAGCACGCCCAGGCCCACGCTGAGACCACGGATGACCGACGCCACCACATAGGCGCCGAACATCTCCCAGTGCGACAGGGGCGGCAGCATGATAAACACCAGGTTGCCGGTGATCTTGGACTGGATCAATGACGACGAACTGTTCGCAAACGCATTCTGCAACACGCTCATCATCACCAGGCCCGGCACCAGGAAGGCGGTGTAGCTGATCTGGTCATAAACCCGCACCCGGTCTTCCAGTACGTGACCGAAGATCAGCAGGTACAGCACCGCGGTCAGCACGGGCGCCGCCACGGTCTGGAAAGCGACCTTCCAGAAACGCAGGACTTCCTTGTACAGCAGGGTTCGGAAACCGACGAAGCCACCCACGGCCATCGAGGCCAGGCGCGCCTGATCGTCGGCGATGTCGATATCTGCCGGGTTTCTCATGCCGCGGGCTCCATGGCGGGGTCGGGCAGCGCGCCGGGCATGTGCCCCTCCCGCCGCATGATCTGGACGAACACGTCCTCGAGGTCTGCCTTGCTGATTTCCATGTCTTCGACTTCGCAGCCGGCTTCGCGCAGCGCGGCCAGGATCGGCTCCACCGCCTCGTAGCCGGACAGGCGCAGCCGGTGGGCGCGTTCGCCGGGGTTCGACGGGGTACGCAGCGCTTCCAGCTCCGGCGGCAGCGTGCCGCGCGACAGCGTCAGCACCAATTGCAGCCCGGCAAACTGGGTCAGCAGATTGCTGGTCCGGTCCAGCGCCACCACCTCGCCAAACTTCAGCATGGCGATGCGATCGCACAGCGCCTCGGCCTCTTCGAGGTAGTGCGTGGTCAGGATGATCGTGTGACCTTCGCGGTTCAGGCGCGAGATGAACTTCCACAGCGTCTGGCGCAGCTCAACATCCACGCCGGCCGTCGGTTCATCCAGCACGATCACAGGCGGCCGGTGCACCAGCGCCTGCGCCACCAGCACGCGGCGCTTCATGCCGCCGGAGAGCTGGCGCATGTTGCTGTCGGCCTTGTTGGTGAGATCCAGGTTGGCCATGATCTCGTCGATCCAGTCGTCGTTGCGCGTCAGGCCGAAGTAGCCGGACTGCAGGCGCAGCGTCTCGCGCACCGTGAAGAAGGGATCGAACACCAGTTCCTGCGGCACCACGCCCAGCATGCGGCGGGCCATGCGGTAGTCGTCCACCACGTCATGCCCGAGCACGCTGATGCGCCCCGAATCGGCCCGGTTCAAGCCTGCGAGAATCGAGATCAGCGTGGTCTTGCCGGCCCCGTTGGGGCCGAGCAGGCCGAAGAATTCGCCGCGCTCGACGGTAAAACTGACGCCCTTGAGCGCTTGCAGCCTGCGGTAGCGCTTGCGGACATCGGTAATTTCGATGGCTTTCATGGCCGAATGTCTTGTGACGGGTCCACTTTGGGGAACCGGCCTCTCTTGGAGTTGGGGAGCGCCCTCGGGGTTAGCCGCGCAGCACCTGGTGCATGAGTGTCAGGGCACCTGGGGGCGACATGGGGACGAACAACCCGGAATTATAGGGGATGCGGGGGATCTCCCGCTTCGGCCCGATCCTGCCGGGCCGGCCATTCCGACGCGGCGTCCGGCCGCTCGGCCGGCGCCGGGGCATCGCATCGACCAGCGCAAACGGCGCGCGGCCACGGATGCCGGTTCAATGTCGGTGGTGGTGTTCCGGGAGAGAGGCGGCTGCAACCGGCGCCAGGCCGAGCAGTCCGTCGACACCGTAGAGGCTGGCCAGCTCGGCCAGTTGTGGCGGCACACCGGTCAGTGCCAGGGCCTGGCCGCGCCCGGCTGCGGCACGCTGCCACGCCAGAAGCACGGCGACGGCGGCCGAATCGACCTGCACCAGCGCGCTGCAATCCACTGCCACGTCGCCCTGGGTCACGCGCGACAGCCCGTCACGCAGCACGGCGGCGGCGTTGCGGTTGGTCAGCGAGGCTCCGAACGAAGGCATCAGGATCGAGGGAAAGAGGGGCGAAAAAACAAGAACTCCCGCTCGGCATACAGCGGGCGGGAGCGAGCGGCCATTGTAGACCAGTTTGGTTGCGGTGTGCTGCACCGCAACCAGATCGTGCCGGGCGGGCTCAGCTCTTGGCGTTGGCCAACTGGCGATTGCGGTCCTGCAGGGTCTTGATGACCCCGTCCACGCCTTGCTGGCCGACGATCGTGTTGAAGCTGCCCTTGTAGGCTTCGGTCAGCCAGGCGCCCAGCACGTTGATGTCATACACCTTCCAGCCCTGCGCGGTCTTCTCCAGACGATAGTCCAGCTGGATCGGCTCGCCCTTGTTGATGACCTGGGTGCGGATCGTCGCGTCGGTGTCTTCCGGCGTGCCACGGTACGGACGGAACTGGACCTGCTGGTCGCGGATCTGGGCAATCGCGCCGGCGTACGTACGGATCAGCAGCGTCTTGAATTCGTCTGTGATGATCTTCTGTTGTTCGGGCGTGGCCTTCGACCAGTTGCGGCCCATCGCGATCTGCGTGGTCTTCGTGAAGTTGGCGTTCGGCAGGATCTTCTGCTCGACCAGCGCCGAGATCTTCGCAATGTTGCCGGCCTGCATGTCCTTGTCGCTTTTCACAGTGGCCATGACGTCGTTCACCACGGTCTTGACCAGCGCGTCGGGCGAGGACGCGTCCACGGGATCCTGGGCCTGCGCGGCGCCGGCAAAGGCGAAAACGGCGACGACGGGGAGCAGCAAACGCTTCAGCATTGTGTATTTCCTTTCAATCAAGGGCTTTGCTCATCGGCGATGACGTGACGAGCGGGTGCCCAGGGAACCTTGGCCGGCCCGGCCCGACAACTGCCAGATACCGCGCCTATTGGAACACAGGCGCCAGCGGGACGTTTCACGTTCACGTAGCCCTGGCGCCACTTTCAAACACTTTGTTTCAGAGCTCACAGCACGCTCACAGGCGACTGGGCCCCTTGTCCACATTGGGCTGGCCGCCTCTCAGCGACCAAAGCGCAACGTCCCGCCCGGACCAATCAAGCGGTTAGGCGGCGGCACCGGCAGCGACTGGTCGGGCTGCGTGCCCTGCTGCTGCGCCTCCGAAGCCGGCTTGCCATCGGCTGGTGCCGCAGGCGTCCCATCTGCCGGCGAGGCAGGCTTGCCATCGGCCGGCACACCGGGCTTGCCTTCTGCCGGAGCGGCCGGCATCGCCGGCTCCGCGGACTGGCCGTCGGCCGGAGAAGCCGGGCCGGACGGCGCGGGGGTCTCGTCGCCGTCCTCGCTCTTATCCGCCGGCGGGTTGCCGTCATAGATCAGGTACTGCCGCCGCTGCATATAGGAGTCACGCAGGAACGCATACCGATCCAGTGCCGCCGCTTCGATCAGGTTCGACGCGCCCAGCAACTGCGCGCGGCCATCGACAATCCGTACCCCGGTCGCGGTATTGCGAATCCACACCGGGTAGATGTAGGCGGACGGGTCCAGCTGGCGGTCCACCAGCATGCCCACGGTGTCGCGCACGTTGCTCGGACCGAACAGCGGCAGCACCAGGTACGGTCCCGACGGCACGCCCCACACGCCCAGCGTCTGGCCGAAGTCTTCCTTGTACTTCGGCAGCCCGGCCGGCGTGGCAATGTCGATCAGCCCGCCGATACCCAGCACGCTGTTGATCGCCACACGCATCGTGTCTTCCGCCGCACGCGTCGGCTTGCCCTGCAGCAGGTTGTTCGCCGCCGAGTACACATCGCTCATGTTCGAGAAGACATTGCCGATGGCAGTCCGCACCGGCGACGGCACGTAGTCCGCATACACCTGCGCCACCGGCTTGAGCGCGTACTTGTCGACCTGTTCATTGACCGTGTGGACGCCCCGGTTGAGCGGCTCCAGCGGGTCCTTCGGATTGGCATTGGGGCCAGTCGCGCAACCGGCCAGCGCCGCTGCAGCCACGATCGCTGCCACCAGCCGCGTCAGCCCCCGCGGCCGGTGTCCTCTGCCACCGGCGCTCATTTCGTTCCACCCAGACCTGGCGCGGCGGGCAAGGTGGCGGCACCGGATGCCGGAGCGGCCGGCGCCGGAGCGGCGCTGCCGCCACCCGCGCCCGCATCGGCCGCCTTGTTGTACAGGAACTGGCCGATCAGGTTTTCCAGCACCACGGCCGACTGGGTCATCGTGATCTTGCCGCCCTGCGCCAGCATGGCGGTGTCGCCACCGGCTTCCAGGCCGATGTATTGCTCGCCGAGCAGGCCCGAGGTCAGGATCTTGGCCGACGTGTCCTTGGGAAACTGGTAGCGCTTGTCCAGGCTCAGTTCCACGGTGGCCAGATAAGTCTTGTCGTCGAAGCGGATGCCCGCCACCCGGCCCACCACCACGCCCGCGCTCTTGACCGGCGCGCGCGCCTTCAGGCCGCCGATGTTGTCGAACTGCGCCGTCACGCCGTAGGTCTCCTGGAACGAGAAGCTGCTCATGTTGCCAGCCTTGAGTGCCAGGAACAGGAGGGCAGCAAACCCCACCACCACGAACAACCCCACCCAGTAGTCGAGCGATTTTTTCTTCATGCGATTCTCTTTTCCAATGCGATGGAAGCCACCGGCTCAGCTGAACATCAGCGCCGTGAGCAGGAAGTCCAGTCCCAGGACCGCCAGCGATGCCAGCACCACGGTGCGCGTGGTTGCGCGCGACACGCCTTCCGGCGTCGGGTTGGCCTCGAAACCCTGATACAGGGCAATAAACGTCACTGCGATGCCAAAGATGAAGCTCTTGATCACGCCATTGAGCACATCGGCACGCACATCCACGCCGCCCTGCATTTGCGACCAGAACGCCCCGGCGTCCACCCCGATCAGCTGCACGCCGACCAGATAGCCACCCAGAATGCCCACGGCGCTGAAGATGGCCGCCAGGATCGGCATGGCGATGACACCCGCCCAGAAGCGCGGGGCAATCACGCGCTGAAGCGGGTTCACGGCCATCATCTCCATGGCCGTCAGTTGTTCGCCCGCCTTCATCAGCCCGATCTCGGCCGTCAGCGACGTGCCGGCACGGCCCGCGAACAGCAATGCACTCACCACCGGCCCAAGCTCACGGACCAGCGACAGCGCCACCAGCAGGCCCAGTGCCTGCTCGGAGCCGTAGCGGTTCAGGGTGTAGTAGCCCTGCAGGCCCAGTACGAAACCGACAAACAGGCCCGAGACAGCGATGATCACGAGCGACAGGTTGCCGACGAAGAAGACCTGGTCGGTCACCAGCCGGAAGCGCCGCAGCAAGGCCGGCGACAACGCCAGCAGGGCGAAGAACATGCGGGTGGCGCGGCCGAGTCCGCCCACGAACTGGCGTACCGCGGCACCGATGGCGGTAAAGAAGCCGGTCAACGCGATCCTCCGGCAGCAAAGTCGTCGGCCAGCGAGGGACCGGGATAATGAAACGGCACCGGTCCGTCGGCCTCGGCATGCACGAACTGGTGCACGAACGGGTCGGTCGACGCGCGCAGCGCCTCCGGCTCGCCCTCCGCAGCAATGCTGCCGTTGGCAATGAAGTAGACGTAGTCGGCGATCTGGAACGTCTCCTGCACGTCGTGCGAGACGATGATCGTCGTCGCACCCAGTGCATTGTTCAGGCTGCGAATCAGGTTGGCGGTCAGGCCCAGGGAGATCGGGTCCAGTCCGGCAAACGGCTCGTCATACATGATCAGCGCCGGATCCAGCGCAATTGCCCGGGCCAGCGCCACGCGCCGCGCCATGCCGCCCGAAATCTGCGCAGGCATCAGGTCGCGCGCACCGCGCAAGCCGACGGCATTGAGCTTCATCAGGACCAGGTCACGGATCATCGATTCCGGCAGGTCGGTGTGCTCGCGCAGGGGGAAGGCAACGTTGTCGAATACAGACAAGTCAGTGAACAACGCGCCAAACTGGAACAGCATGCCCATCTGACGCCGGACGGCGTAGAGCCCGTCCTGGTCCATCGTATCGATGTCGGCGCCGTTGAATGTGACGCGTCCACTCTGCGGGCGAACCATGCCGCCGATCAGTCGCATCACCGTGGTCTTGCCACAGCCGGACCCGCCCATGACGGCCACCACCTTGCCGCGCGGAAAACGCATGGAAAGGCCGGAAAGGATGGGCTTGTCGCCAGCCGCGTATGCAAAATCGACATCCGCGAGTTCGACGACGTTCGGGCCGGTAAAAAGCTGGCCGGGAAGGCTCGGTACGGTAGCGATCACGTTGGCACCGGATTGGACAGGCGGCCATTATAAGGGCTACCACCTATGTGCGCCGGTTGCCGTGTGGTGATCTCTACATTGCACGTTGGACAACAATCCGTGGCGTTACCGCTGGCCAAGTCGGGGTTACGGCTCACCACCCTGCCCCGCCTGCCGGAGAATGACCTGCCACTGGATCGACTCCGAGCGGATGGCGGTAGCGAACGCCTCCGGAGAATCCTGCACCGCCGTCAGCCCGGCCGCCAGGAGGCGTGCCCGGACTTCGCGCTCGTTTGTCACATTGTCGAGTTCCGCCGCCAGCCGGGCGACGATGGCTCGCGGCGTCTTGGCCGGCGCCATCACGCCATACCATGCGGCCGCGGCGTAACCTTCGAGGCCCGATTCCTGCAGCGTCGGCACCTGAGGTGCCAGCGGCGAGCGCGCCACACCTGTCACGGCAAGCATGCGCAGCGTCCCGGCCCGCACATGGCTCTGCACCGCCGAATACGAGCAGAAGCACGCGCTGATGCGGCCCGCCAGCATTTCCTGGACCACGGCGTTCTCGCCCTTGGCGGCCACCAGCGGCACGCCACTCGGAATGCCGCGCACGGCGTATTCCGCATACAGATGCGCCGGACTGCCTGACTGGCCATATCCGTAGCTATATGAAGAAGGGTTCGAGCGCACCGCCGTCGCCCATTGCTGGGGCGTCTGCATCGGCAGGCGGCCATCGATCACCAGGAACAGCGGCATTGTGGCGACGCGTGCCACCGGCGTGAAGTCGCGCACCACGTCATAGGGCACCGGCTCCAGCCCAGGCTGGATCAGCATATTGGCCTGATGGAAAAGCAGCGTGTGTCCGTCGGAACTGGACTTGGCGACGACGTCGCCCGCCATCGTGCCGGCCGCTCCCGGGCGGTTGTCGACTTCCACCGGCACACCGAGCCGGACCGCCAGCCGTTCGGCCAGCAGTCGGGCGACGGCATCGGCGACGCCCCCGGCCGGAAACGGCACGATCAGCCGCATCGGCCTGGCCGGGAATGACACCTGACGGTTGAGCGCCTCGGCGCGCGGGCTTGCTGGAATGCTGGCGAGTTGGGCGCCCGATGCGGGGGCCCCCGGCGGCTGTGCAAACGCCATGGCGGCGCCCGCGCATGCGCACAGGAATGCGGCACCCCGAAGCCATCGCCGCGGGACTGCCTGGTTGGCAGCGAGTGTTGGCAACTTCGCTTTACCTCGCCAAAGCCGCGACAACTTGCGAACTTCGGGCATCAATTTCCTCCGGGCCGCAGCGTGATGCATGCGACACCAAATCGGCTGAAAGGGATTCGAGGCAGTCTCTTTGTTATCGTTTTTGGGCATTGTACGAACAATGTCCGAGACGGCACAGACCACGTAAACCATAGCCGGGTGGACCCCAATGCGGGCCCCGCTAAACGCCCGCCCGAGGCCATCGCGCGGCAGGTGACGCATGACTCGCCCCGTATAATTCCCGGATGTCTGAAATCGTCCTGCGGCGGATGGCGGCCGCCGACATGTCCGCCGTGCTTGCCGTGCAGGCGCAGTGCTACGGCAGCGCCTTGCTCGAATCCGCCGATGCGCTCGCCAGCCGCCTGGCGCTTTCGCCAGACACGTGCTGGGTCGCAGCCCTGCCTGGAGGGCACCTTGCCGCTTATCTCTTCACGCACCCGTGGCCCACGTCCACGCTGCCCCCGTTTGACGATGTACTCATGGCGCACTGGCCCGCGTCAGCACCGCTGACATGGTTCGTCCATGACATGGCCGTCGCGCCGGTGGGCCGTGGCGCCGGACTGGCGGCCCGGCTCTACGACGCCGCGCGCGACACCGCACTGGCAATGGGTCTCGCGTCCTCGCGCCTGATCGCCGTGCAGTCCGCGGCGGCGTGGTGGCGCAGGCTTGGGTACGCCCCGCTGCCCGCCATCGAGGCCGCGCCTCACGCTGCGAAGCTCGCCGCCTATGGGGTCGACGCGGTGCTCATGGAGCGTAGGCTCCCGGGCTGACGAAAGGCTGACAGCGCGGGTGGCAGGTGATGCACTGCCAGCGCGTGCCCGTACATCCGGCTAGTCCGCGCACAAATAAAAATCCCCCGCACAGCCTCATGGCTTGCGGGGGATTTTCATTGCTCAGGGCGTGGACGCGATCGCGGCCACCCCGTCAACAGTCAGCTCGACAGTTAGCGCGGCAGTTCCGTATGGCCCATCAGGAACGCGTCAACGGACCGGGCAGCCTGGCGGCCTTCGCGGATCGCCCACACCACCAGCGACTGGCCGCGGCGGACGTCGCCCGCTGCAAAGACCTTCGGCACATTCGTGTAGTAAGCACGATCGCCTTCGGTCGCCGCCTTGGCGTTCTTGCGAGCATCCGTGTCCACGCCGAATGCTTCCAGCATCGAGCCCACCGGGTTCGTGAAGCCCATGGCCAGCAGCACCAGGTCGGCCTGCAGCACGAATTCGCTGCCCGGCACTTCCTGCATCTTGCCGTCCTTCCACTCCACGCGGCACGCCTTGAGCGACTTGACCTTGCCGTTTTCGCCGATGAATTCCTTGGTGGCGATCGACCAGTCGCGCGAGCAGCCTTCGTCGTGCGACGACGACGTGCGCAGCTTGATCGGCCAGTACGGCCACACCAGCGGCTTGTTCTCTTCTTCCGGCGGTTGCGGCAGCAGCTCGAACTGGGTCACGGACTCGGCGCCATGGCGATTGGACGTGCCCACGCAGTCGGACCCCGTATCCCCGCCGCCGATCACGATCACGTGCTTGCCTTCGGCGCGGATGTCGTTCTGGCCGTCTCCCGCTACTTCCTTGTTCTGCGGGATCAGGAATTCCAGCGCGTAGTGCACGCCGGCAAGGTCACGGCCCGGCACCGGCAGGTCGCGCGGCACTTCCGCGCCGCCGGCCAGCACGACGGCGTCGAACTGGTCGACCAGCGCCTGAGCGGAAATGGTCTCGCGGGCGTAGTTCTTGATGCCGGCCGGCAGCGCGCCATCGGTCACCATCACGCCCTCGCGGAACGTCACGCCTTCGGCCTGCATCTGCTCCATGCGGCGGTCGATCAGCGTCTTCTCCATCTTGAAGTCAGGGATGCCGTAGCGCAGCAGGCCGCCGATGCGGTCGTTCTTCTCGAACACGGTGACGTCATGGCCGGCACGCGCCAGTTGCTGTGCCGCGGCGAGGCCGGCGGGGCCGGAACCCACCACGGCCACGGTCTTGCCGGTCTTGTGAGCCGGCACCTGCGGTGCCACCCAGCCTTCGTCCCATGCCTTGTCGATGATCGCGTGCTCGATCGACTTGATGCCCACCGGCAGCTCGTTGATGCCCAGCGTGCAGGCGGCCTCGCACGGTGCCGGGCAGATGCGGCCCGTGAACTCGGGGAAGTTGTTGGTCTGGTGCAGGACGTCGATCGCCGACTTCCAGTCCTGGCGGTACACCAGGTCATTGAAGTCGGGAATGATGTTGTTGACCGGGCAGCCGTTGTTGCAGAACGGGATACCGCAATCCATGCAGCGCGCACCCTGGATCTTCGCTTCGCTGTCGGACAGCGCGAACACGAACTCCTTGTAGTGCTTCACGCGCTTGACTACCGGTTCGTAGCCTTCGTTCTGGCGCGGAAATTCGAGAAAGCCAGTCGCCTTACCCATGTTGCATCCTTGGTCTTGCTTGGCGCGAGGCGGCCGGGCCGGCCTCGCGTGGGGTCAGAATCTTGTGGACGCCGCGAGCCGTGGGCCGCGGCGCCGTCTCGTTGGGCGGCTGCCGGTCAGGCGGCCATCGCCTCGCGGTCGCTGTCGCGGGCGGCCTGCTCCTTCGCGAACATTTCGCCCAGGGCACGCTTGTACTCGGTCGGGAAGACCTTGACGAACTTGCGGCGTGCCGTGCTCCAGTCCGCCAGCAGCGCCTTGGCGCGCTCGGAACCGGTGTAGCGGAAATGCTGCTCGATCAGGTTGCGCAGGATGACTTCGTCAAGCTGGCGCTTGTCGCCCATCTTGTGCCATTGCGCCTGCGCCTGGCCCTTCTCCTGGTCGGCGGCGGCCAGCACGGCCTCCAGCGCCACCATCGACGTGTTGCAGCGCTTGTCGAACAGGCCGTCCTCGTCATAGACGTAGGCCACGCCGCCGGACATGCCTGCCGCGAAGTTGCGGCCCGTGCCGCCCAGCACCACCACCGTGCCCCCGGTCATGTACTCGCAACCATGGTCGCCAGTGCCCTCGACCACCGCCACGGCGCCCGAGTTGCGCACGCCAAAGCGCTCGCCAGCCACGCCGTTGAAGAAGGCTTCGCCGGCGATGGCACCGTACAGCACCGTGTTGCCGACGATGATGTTGCGGGTCGGGTCGCCACGGAATTCGTGCGGAGCACGCACGATCACGCGGCCGCCGGACAGGCCCTTGCCCACGTAGTCGTTGCCGTCGCCCACCAGGTCCAGCGTGATGCCGTGCGCCAGGAACGCGCCGAACGACTGGCCGGCCGTGCCTTGCAACTGGATGTGGATCGTGTCGTCGGGCAGGCCGTCATGGCCATACTGCTTGGCCACCACGCCGGACAGCATCGCGCCGACCGTACGGTTCACGTTCTTGACCGGCTGGATGAACGACACACGCTCACCCTTGTCGATCGCCGGACGCGCCTTGGCGATCAGCACGTGATCCAGCGCCTTGCCGGCTTCCACCGACAGGCCGTGGTCCTGCACGTCCGTGTGGAAGCGCGGCACGTCGGCCGGGAACGGTGCCTGGTAGAAGATACGACCGAAGTCCAGGCCGCGTGCCTTCCAGTGTTCGATGCCGGCGCGCGTGTCGAGCAGGTCGGCGCGGCCGATCAGTTCGTCAAACGTGCGGATGCCCAGCTGGGCCATGATCTCGCGGGCTTCCTCCGCAACGAAGAAGAAGAAGTTGACCACGTGTTCCGGCTTGCCCTGGAACTTCTTGCGCAGCGCGGGATCCTGCGTGGCCACGCCCACCGGGCAGGTGTTCAGGTGGCACTTGCGCATCATGATGCAGCCCTCGGCCACCAGCGGTGCGGTGGCGAAGCCGAATTCGTCCGCACCCAGCAGCGCGCCGATCACGACGTCGCGGCCGGTCTTCATCTGGCCGTCGGCCTGCACGCGGATGCGGTTGCGCAGGCCGTTGAGCATCAGCGTCTGCTGCGTCTCGGCCAGGCCCAGTTCCCACGGCGTGCCGGCGTGCTTGATCGACGACCACGGCGAAGCGCCGGTGCCGCCGTCATGGCCGGCGATGACCACGTGGTCGGCCTTGGCCTTTGCCACGCCCGCGGCCACGGTGCCCACGCCCACTTCCGACACCAGCTTCACCGAAATGTCCGACACCGGGTTGACGTTCTTCAGGTCGTGGATCAGCTGTGCCAGATCCTCGATCGAGTAGATGTCGTGGTGCGGGGGCGGCGAGATCAGGCCAACGCCCGGCACCGAGTAACGCAGCTTGCCGATGTAGTCCGACACCTTGTGGCCGGGCAGCTGGCCGCCTTCGCCAGGCTTGGCGCCCTGTGCCATCTTGATCTGGATCTGGTCGGCCGATGCCAGGTACTCGGCGGTCACGCCGAAGCGGCCCGACGCCACCTGCTTGATCTTCGATCGCAGCGAATCGCCGTCCTGCAGTTCCAGGTCGCGTTCAACCACGTGGTCGCCCAGCAGGCCCTTCAGGGTATCGCCCTGCTTGATGGGGATGCCACGCAGTTCGTTGCGGTAGCGCTTTTCGTCCTCGCCGCCTTCACCGGTGTTCGACTTGCCGCCGATGCGGTTCATCGCCACGGCCAGCGTGGTGTGGGCTTCGGTCGAGATCGAACCCAGCGACATGGCACCGGTGGCGAATCGCTTGACGATGTCCTTGGCCGATTCCACCTCTGCCAGCGGAATCGCGCGGGCCGGGTCCACCTTGAACTCGAACAGGCCGCGCAGCGTCATGTGACGGCGGCTCTGGTCGTTGATGATGTTGGCGTATTCCTTGTACGTCTGGTAAGCGCCCTTGCCGTCGTCGGCACGTACCGAGTGCTGGAGCTTGGCCACCGAATCCGGCGTCCACATGTGCTCTTCGCCACGGACACGATAGGCGTACTCGCCGCCGGCATCCAGCATGGTTTCCAGAACCGGGCTGTTGCCAAACGCGTCGCGATGCAGGCGCAGCGCTTCCTCGGCGACCTCGAAGATGCCGATGCCTTCCACGTTGGACGGCGTGCCGTGGAAATACTTCTGCACGAGCTCGCGCGACAGGCCGATCGCCTCGAAGATCTGGGCGCCGGTGTACGACATGTAAGTGGAGATGCCCATCTTGGACATCACCTTGTGCAGGCCCTTGCCGATCGCCTTGACGAAGTTCTTGACGGCCTTCTCCGGCGACAGGTCGCCCGACAGGCCCGTGGCCATGTCGGCCAGCGTTTCCATCGCCAGGTACGGGTGCACGGCTTCCGCGCCATAGCCGGCCAGCAGCGCGAAATGATGCACTTCCCGGGCCGAACCGGTTTCCACGACCAGGCCGGTCGACGTGCGCAGGCCCTTTTCCACCAGGTGGTGATGCACGGCCGACGTGGCCAGCAGCGCCGGAATGGCGACCTGGTCAGCGTCCACGCGACGATCCGACACGATCAGGATGTTGTAGCCCGAACGCACGGCGTCCACGGCTTCGGCGCACAGCGAGGCCAGCCGGGCTTCGATGCCTTCCTTGCCCCAGGCCTTCGGATAGCAGATGTTCAGTTCGTACGAACGGAACTTGCCGCCGGTGTAGTGATCGATGTTGCGGATCTTGGCGATGTCCTTGAAGTCCAGCACGGGCTGGGACACTTCAAGGCGCATCGGCGGGTTGATGTTGTTCAGCTCCAGCAGGTTCGGCTTCGGCCCGATGAACGACACCAGCGACATCACCATGTTCTCGCGGATCGGGTCGATCGGCGGGTTGGTCACCTGGGCGAACAGCTGCTTGAAGTAGTGGTACAGCGTCTTGTTCTTGGACGAGAGCACGGCCAGCGGCGAGTCATTGCCCATCGAGCCCGTGGCTTCCTCGCCCGCCAGCGCCATCGGCGCCATCAGGAACTTGACGTCTTCCTGCGTATAGCCGAACGCTTGCTGGCGATCCAGCAGGCGCGCCACCGGCTTCTTCTCGGCGGCCACGTCCTCGGGCTTGGCCTCGAGTTCGTCCAGCTTGATGCGCACGGCGTCGATCCAGCTCTTGTACGGCTTGGCGTTGGCCAGGTTGTCCTTGAGCTCCTTGTCGTCGATGATGCGGCCCTGCTCCATATCGATCAGGAACATCTTGCCCGGCTGCAGGCGCCACTTCTGGACGATGCGCGACTCGGGGAACGGCAGCACGCCGGCTTCGGATGCCAGCACCACGACATCGTCCTCGGTCACGTAGAAGCGTGCCGGGCGCAGGCCGTTACGGTCCAGCGTGGCGCCGATCTGGCGGCCGTCCGTAAAGCAGATCGCGGCGGGGCCGTCCCACGGCTCCATCATGGCGGCGTGATACTCGTAGAACGCGCGGCGGTTCTCGTCCATCAGCGTGTGCTGCTCCCAGGCTTCCGGGATCATCATCATCATCGCGTGGACGAGCGGGTAGCCGGCCATCGTCAGCAGTTCGAGGCAGTTGTCGAACGATGCGGTGTCGGACTGGCCCGGGTAGATCAGCGGCCACAGCTTGGGCAGGTCGTCGCCGAGCACCGGCGAAGAGATGGCGCCGGTACGCGCGTTGACCCAGTTGACGTTGCCCTTGACCGTGTTGATTTCGCCGTTGTGGGCGACCATACGGTACGGGTGGGCCAGTTCCCAGGCGGGGAACGTGTTGGTGGAGAAGCGCTGGTGCACGAGCGCCAGGGCCGACACGGCGCGAGCGTCCTGCAGGTCCAGGTAGTACTCGCCCACCTGGTTGGCCAGCAGCAGGCCCTTGTACACAACGGTCCGGGCCGACATCGACGGCACGAAGTATTCCTTGCCGTGCTTGAGCTTGAGCGCCTGGATGGCGTGGCTGGCGGTCTTGCGGATGACGTAGAGCTTACGTTCCAGCGCGTCCGTGGTCATGATGTCGCGGCCGCGACCGATGAAGATCTGGCGGATCACCGGCTCGGTGGTGCGCACCGTCGGGGACATCGGCATGTTGGCGTCCACGGGCACGTCACGCCAGCCCAGCACGACCTGGCCTTCCAGGCGCACCGTGCGCTCGAGCTCCTGCTCGCAGGCCAGACGGGAAGCGTGTTCCTTCGGCAGGAAGATCATGCCCACGCCGTACTCGCCGGCCGGCGGCAGCTTCACGCCCTGCTTGGCCATTTCCTCGCGGTAGAACTGGTCCGGGATCTGAATCAGGATGCCCGCGCCGTCGCCCATCAGCGCATCGGCGCCAACAGCGCCCCGGTGATCGAGGTTTTCCAGGATCTTCAGACCCTGGGCAATGATTTCGTGGGACTTCTTGCCCTTGATGTGCGCCACCATGCCAACGCCGCAGGCGTCGTGCTCATTGGTCGGGTCATACAGGCCTTGGGCCTGCGGGCGGGCGGCGATGTCGGAGGTGTGTTGCGAGTGGTCCACGGGCTGAATTCCGGTGAAGGCTGCGCAGCCAGCAAGGCAGACCGAACGGGATGGCTGGATACGTGCGCCTCATTCGCGGGCAGACGGCAAACAGCGGGACCGCAGCGGCGTACACGAGCGTGACGCGCCGCACAATGACTGTGGGTGGAGCAACTATAAGAGAATCAGAAATGTATCGCAAAAAATTTAAATGGGGTCAGAACACATTAAATTTCGCACCAGTTCAGTACCGCATTTAAATGGGGACACATTATTTTGCCCGCACAAATTCCTCATGTTGGTGCATCGGCGGCATCGGCAGTATCCAGTTCGTCGTCGGTTGCTCGCTTGGGTCTCCCCTTTGGCAACGGCTGGATACGACGCGTGGCATGACGCTCGAGTTGCGTGAGGAAGGCCGCATCGCCCAGGGGCCAGCCACTGTGGGCATGTTTGCGCAGCATTGCCAGGGTCTTGCCGGAGAGTCCCTCGGCGGTCAACGCGCGGTAGTTGGACTGGCGCTCGAACGGCGTATTGCCCAGATCCCAGTACGCGGAGTGGTCGCTTACAAGCGGGCTGGCTTCGATACCGGCGTGATGCCGATAGCTGCTCCAACGGTCGGCCTCCGGCGTCATCACATCGCCAGCCCGCATCGCGTTGCCTTCGACATAGAGCAGGGCCGGCAGCATCCAGGCCTCTGGTTCGAAGACCGCGGAGCGGAAACGGCCCTCCCACAGGGTGCCGGTGCGGTTGGCCACGCGATTGAAGTGCCGCGCATAGCGGCGGCCCACCGCCTGCATGGCCAGGCTCAGGGAATCCGGAGTCTTGGGTGTGGCAACCAGATGGATGTGGTTCGGACGCAGTGCGTAGGCGTGGACGGCGAGCTCATGCTCGCGCGCCGCCATCCGCAGGCAATCGAGGTAGTGCAGATAGTCCTCGGCGCCGAGAAAAACGGGCTGGCGATTGTTGCCGCGCTGCAACACCAATGCCGGCAGGCCGGCGGGAGAGAAACGGGGAAGACGAGCCATGGGGCATCCATGCTTAGGCGATGCCCGCATGATATCGGATCCGATCGCGGATCCGTCCCCATTTAATTTGCCACAGCGGGACGGATCGGATCAGTTGCTTTCGCTGACGGCAAAGATCCGGCGGTGCTCGCGAATCGCGTAACGATCGGTCATGCCGGCAATGTAGTGGGCAATCAGGCGCGGCTGATCGCCGCCATGGCTGGCCTGGTACTGGGGCGGCAGCAGGCGGGAATCCTGCATGAACGCACTGAACAGGTCCGACACGATCCGCTGCGCCTTGGCCGACATCCGCATCACAAGGTAGTGCCGGTAGAGGTGCCGGAACAGGAAACGCTTCAGGGCAGCGGCTTCCTCATGGATCTTGGGGCTGAACGCCACCAACGGGCCCGCGGCGCGCACGGCGTCGATCGTCTTGGGGCTGGCTGCGGCGATATTGCGCCCGGTCGTCTCGATCAGATCCACGATCAGCGTGTTGATCATGCGTCGGACCGTTTCATTGATGGCGCGGCGGCCGTTGATGCCGGGAAACGCGGCCGTGACCTCGGCACGGTGGCGCCCCCACATCGGCACTTCGTCCAACTGCTCCAGCGTCAGCAAACCCGAGCGCAGGCCATCGTCGATATCGTGATTGTTGTAGGCGATCTCATCGGCCAGATTGGCCAGTTGGGCCTCCAGCGACGGCTGCGCGCCCTCCAGGAAGCGGCGACCCAACTCGCCAAGCGCTGCCGCATTGACGCGCGAGCAATGCTTGAGAATGCCTTCGCGCGTCTCGAACGTGAGGTTCAGCCCATTGAAGCCGCCGTAGCGCTCCTCCAGTTCGTCCACGACCAGCAGGCTCTGCAGGTTGTGCTCGAACCCACCGTGGTTCTTCATGCAGGTGTTGAGCGCGTCCTGGCCGGCATGGCCGAACGGCGTGTGGCCAAGGTCGTGCGCCAGCGAAATCGCCTCGACGAGATCCTCGTTCAGACGCAAGTTGCGGGCGATCGACCGCGCGATCTGCGCGACTTCCAGGCTGTGGGTCAGTCGCGTGCGAAACAGATCGCCCTCATGGTTCACAAAGACCTGGGTCTTGTACTCCAGCCGGCGGAACGCGGTGCTGTGGATTACCCGGTCGCGGTCACGCTGGAATTCGCTGCGCGACGACGATGCCGGTTCAGCATGCACCCGTCCGCGCGTGTGCGCGGAGCGGGCAGCATAGGGGGCGAGATGGGATTCGAGGTCGGTCATGCGGCAATCCGTTGGCTGGGTCGGGGTTGCAAGGCATAACCGATCGGTCAGGCGACCGGTGCCTCGGTTGGGGGTTTCAGTACCGCATGGCGCAGTGTTTCGCGCAGATCCGGATCCGGTACGGTGGTAATGAAGGCTTCGCCAAGCTTTTTCAGCAGGATGAACTTGATGCTACCTGCTTCCGCCTTCTTGTCCACTTTCATCAGTTCGATGTAGCGGTCGGTGCCGAGTTCCGGCGCCACCACGGGCAGCATGGCCGCCTGCGTCAGCTGGCGAATGCGCGCCCGGGTTTCGGTATCGATGAAGCCCAGGCGATGCGACAGATCCGCCGCCATCACCATGCCGCAGCCCACGGCCTCACCGTGCAGCCATTCACCATAGCCCATGCCGGCTTCAATGGCATGGCCGAAGGTGTGGCCAAAGTTCAGGATCGCGCGCAGACCGCCTTCGCGCTCATCCTGCGCCACCACGGCGGCCTTGATCTCGCACGAGCGCTGCACGGCTTGCGCCATCAGCTCGGGATCGCAGGCGTTCAATGCGTCGATGTTCTGCTCGATCCAGCCGAAGTATGCGGCGTCGGCAATGGCACCGTGCTTGATGACTTCCGCCAGGCCCGCGGCCAGTTCCCGCGGCGGCAGCGTACGCAGCGTATCGATATCGGCGATCACCGCATTGGGCTGGTGAAACGCGCCAATCATGTTCTTGCCGAGCGGGTGGTTGATGCCCGTCTTGCCGCCGACCGAGGAGTCCACCTGCGACAGCAGCGTGGTCGGCATCTGCACGAACGGTACGCCGCGCATGTAACAGGCGGCTGCAAAGCCGGTCATGTCACCCACCACGCCGCCGCCCAGCGCGATCAGCGTGGTCTTGCGATCGGCGCCTGCACGCAACAGCGCGTCGAAAATCAGGTTCAGCGTCTCCCACTGCTTGAAACGCTCGCCATCGGGCAACGTCACCACGCGCACGGTCTTGCCGAGGCTGGCCAGCACGGCTTCCACGCGGGCCGCGTACAGCGGGCCCACGGTTTCATTGGTGACGATGACGGCGTGCTGACCGCGCACGTGCGGCTGCAGCAGCTCGGCGCGGTCCAGCAGGCCGCCGCCGATATGGATCGGGTAGCTTCGCGCCCCGAGATCGACTTCCAGCGTGATCATGAGTGGGTGTCCTGCGCCGGCTGCTCCGCCCCCGCCGCGTCCCGCGTGTCCGCCGTCACCCCCGCAGCGCCGGTCACCCCAGTCGCATCGGTTGCCTCGGCAGTCTCCGGGGTACTTTCGGCGGGCGGAAACACAAAGCCGGCCATTTCGAGTTGCATAAGAACCATATTAGCAAGCTGTGCCACGGACGGCTTGCCGGTTTCGATGATGAAGTCCGCGACTTCCCGATAAAGCGGGTCGCGCTGGGCGTACAGCGCTTCAAGGCGGCCCTTGGGGTCCTCGGTCTGCAGCAGCGGTCGATTCCGGTCGTGCCGGGTACGCAGCCACAGATCATGCGGACTGGCGCGCAAATAGACGACGGTGCCGTTCTCGCGCAGCGCGGCCCGATTCTCCTCGCGCAGCACAGCGCCACCGCCAGTGGCCAGCACGATGCCGCTGCGCGACGCCAGTTCGGCAATCACCTGCGCCTCGCGCTCCCGGAAGCCGGCCTCGCCTTCATGCTCGAAAATAATAGGAATACGCACGCCGCAACGCGCTTCGAGCTCGTGATCCGAGTCGAAGAACGGATAGTTGAGGCGCCTGGCCACGGTGCGTCCGACTGTGGTCTTGCCGGCGCCCATCAGGCCAACGAAGAAAAGATTCGGGCGAGAGGCTGTCACTGGACTGTCGAGGTGGTGCGGGGTAGAGCGAGGTGCGCCGGCTTGCCGGCCCAGCCCTTGGAGGCATCGCATTATCGCCCGGGTCGGCAACATTGCGAAGAAGTGATGCTAAGTCATCACGCGGGATCGCAGTCACCCAGCCATGGCTGCCTGTCGATGCCGCCAATGAAAAAGGCCGCGTCGGATTGCGACGCGGCCTGCCAGTCTACTGCATCCGGGCTCTCTGCTGCACCCGGTTGGCGTTATTTCAGCGACACATTGTCGTTGAGGATACGCGGCGTCAGGAACACCAGCAGCTCGGTCCGGTTGTTGATCTTGGCGTTGTTCTTGAACAGGTAGCCGATGATCGGGAGATCGCCCAGGAACGGAACCTTGTTGTAGTTGTTGCTTTCTTCCTGACCGTAGATACCGCCGATCACCACGGTGCCGCCGTTCTCGACCAGCACCTGCGTCTGCACGTGCTTGGTGTCGATGGCGAAGCCGGCGGTGGTCTGGATACCCACGCTGTCCTTGTTCACATCGACATCCAGCAGCACATTGCCTTCCGGCGTGATCTGCGGCGTGACCTCGAGCTTCAGGTTGGCCTTGCGGAACTGGATCGACGTTGCACCGCTCGATGTAGCCGACTGGTACGGCAGCTCCGTACCCTGCTCGATCAGCGCCTTGATGTTGTTGGCGGTGACCACACGCGGGCTGGAGATGATCTTGCCCTTGCCATCGGCTTCCAGGGCCGACAGCTCCAGCGCCAGGAACCGACCTGCCCCGGCATTGAAGATGCTGAAGGCCACCGACGCGGGGTTCGTGCCGTTGATCGCCGCCGCGGGCAGGCTCAGGGCCGGACCGTTATCCCACTTGGCGTCCTGCGTGATCGGGCTCACCACGTTGGTGTAGGTGTTGCCGTACCCGGCGCCCGAGCGCTGCGATGCAAAGCCCAGCTTCACGCCCAGGTTGCGGCTGAAGGTGTCGCTCGCCTCGACAATACGGGCCTCGATGATCACCTGACGCACCGGGATGTCGATCTTCTGGAGGAAGATCTGCACTTCTTCCAGCTTGCTGGCGACGTCCGACACGAACAGCTGGTTGGTGCGGGGGTCCGCCGTCAGCGAGCCACGCTTGGACAGCATCCGGGTCGCGCCCATCGTCCCGCCAGCGCCGCCGACCGGAGCCGCCGCAGCGCTACCGCCCGCGCCACCGCCCGTGGTCGCCTGGCCCAGCAGCATCCGGCGGACGTCATCGGCACGCTGGTAGTTCAGCTGGTACACCTGGCTGCGAATCGGCTCGAGCTCGGTGATCTGCTGCTGCGCTTCCAGCTCGAGCTTTTCCTTGGTTGCCAGTTCAGCCTTGGGAGCCACCCACAGCACGTTGCCGTTGCGACGCGACGCCAGGCCCTTCGAGTCCATCACGATCTGCAGCGCCTGATCCCAGGGCACATCCTTCAGCCGCAGTGTCAGGTTGCCCTGCACCGTGTCGCTGGTGATGATGTTCAGGTTCGTGAAGTCGGCGAACACCTGGAGCAGCGACCGGATGTCGATGTTCTGGAAGTTCAGCGACAGGCGCTCACCGCGGTAACCCTGGCCAGCGATCAGCTTGTTCGGGTCGTCCTTGACCTGACGCACCTCCACCACGAACTGGTTGTCCGTCTGGTAGGAGCTGTATTCCCAGTTGCCGCGCGGCTCGATCGTCAGGCGTGCGCTGCCGTTGGCGTCGGTAGCACGCATGCCCTGGATCGGCGTGCCGAAGTCCGTCACGTCGAAGCGGCGGCGCAGATCCGCCGGCAGCGTCGTACCCATGAAGTCGACGACGAGGTTCTGGCCTTGCTGCGCGATGTTGATGCCCGAATCGCGCGACGACAGGTCCACAACCACGCGGCCGGCGCCATCGGTGCCACGACGGAAGTCGATATTGCGCACCGACGGACGGTTGGCCGCCGCCGCCGGGGCCGGGCTGGCCGCGAACGTCGGCGCTGCCGTCATGGCGGCCTGCGATACGTTGTCGATCAGCACCACGAACTGCGTGCCCCGCACTTCCGTACGATATGTTGCGCTGCGGCTCAGGTTCAGCACCACGCGGGTGCGGTCCCCGATCTGCATGACGTTGGCGCTCTTGAGCAGCTTGCCGGAGTAGTCATACTGCGCGCGCCCGGCGGCAAAACCCGTGTCGAAGAAGTCGATCGCGATCTTCGCCGGGTTCTGCGTGGTGAAGTCCGCAGGCTTCTGCGCCAATGGGCCCTGCAGGTCGACCGTGAAGACGGTCTGCTCGCCGACTACATTGGCGTCCACCTGTTTGAGCTGGTTAGTCTGTGCGAGTGCGGCCGGAGAGGCCAGCACGAATGCCATCGCTGCCGCGCCCGCAAGCGCCCGGTACCAACGTGCCGTGATCATGCGGATGCCTCCAGCTTCAGGCTGGTCATTTTCTCTTTCCAATCTGAGACCCCTTCCCGAACCAATTCGCGCAACACGATCTCTTGATCGCTAATGCGGACCACCCGGCCATAGCTCTGGCCGAGATACTGACCCACCTTGACGTGATGGATCTTGTTATCTACGCGTACGACACCGTAGGTCTCGCCGTTTTTCTTCAGCATGCCGAGCATCTTGAAGTTCTCCAGCGGGAAATCCTCAAGCGGCTCGTGTCGCCGTCCGGCCTCCGGCGACTCAGACAACGCCTTGTTCAGTTCGCCGATCTTGGTCTGCGCGAACGGCTCCGGCGAAGTACGACCCCCGTACTCGCGCGGCACATAAGGTTTGACCTCCGGCAGCGGATCCGGCGGCGGCGACTTGGCCGTTCGCGTCTGGTTCATCCATTGCTGCAGGCTTTCGTCCTCGCTGGGGCCACAACCGGCCAGCGCCGTGACAGCCAGCGCGGCTGCCGCCAGCGTATGCAGGGCGATCCGGGGGCGTCGGGTCAGGCGGCTCATTTGGCACCTCCCTTGGCCTTCTTGGCGGCGGCATCTGCCGCTGCGCGGCGCTGCGCGGCCTGCTCTTCCGGATCCAGGGCCCGGTAGGCCATGGCGACCCCTTCCATCGACAGCGTGCCGTCCTTGGCGACTGACATGTTCAGGTTGCGCATCGAAACGATCCGGGAGAGCGCCGCCACGTCGGCGTTGAACAACGCAACGTCGTGATAGCGGCCGGTGACCTTGAGGTTGACCGGGATTTCGGCAAAGTAGGCCTTGACCGTGGCGGCTTGCGGCTTGAACAGTTCGAACTGCAGGCCGCGCGCCACGCCGGCGTGGTTCACGTCGGCCAGCAGTGCGTCCATCTCGGTGCTGTTCGGCAACTGGCGCTCGGCCAGTGCCACGCGCTTCTCGACCTCCACCTTCTGCGCACGCAGTGCATCCAGGTTGGCGATCTGCGCCACCTTGGTCTTGTACTGCTGCTTCAGCGTTTCATGCTCGGCATGCCTGCGGTCGAGTTCGTTGCTCTTGTCGCTCCAGTAGAACTGCCAGCCGAGCACCAGCACGATTACCGCAGCCAGCACCGAGAACAGCAAGCGTGGGACGGTCGGCCAGGTTTCCGGCTCGTTCAGGTTCAGGCCTCGGAACTGCGCGGTCAGGTCCTGCAGGGAGATATCGGAATTGAGCGCCATGATCAGACCTTTCCGCCTGCGGGGTTGGCCGCGGCATCGGAGGCGCCCTTCTTCTTGTCGCCCGGCACTTCCGGCGCGCGATAGGCAAAGCGCATTGAGAAATCGAACAGCCGGCGTTGCTCACGCAGGTTGTTGGTCATGGTCACGGCCTTGGACTCCACCAGCTCGGCCCGGTCCAGCCATGCAACCTGACTGACGTTGCGCAGCAGCTCGGACACGCGTTCGTTGGACTGGGCCACGCCGGCCATGACAAAGGTGTCGCCGGCTTGCTTCAGGCTGGTCAGGTACACGCCTTCCGGCACCTGGCGCACCAGTTCCTCAAGCAACTGCACGGGCAGGTTGCGCTCCGCCTGCAGGCTTTCGATGGCCTTCTGACGATCCAGGAGTGCCTCGATGTCCTTCTTGAGGGTGTTGACCTCCTTGATCTGGCCATCCATCTTGGTGTTGGCCGCGGTCAGCACCTGATTGCGCGCGTTCACCGCGTCAATCTGGGAGTCGATATAGAAACCGCCGATCAGGACGATCAGCGCACCTGCGCCCGCCGCCCCGCCCAGCATGGTGTAGACCTTCTTGCGCCGGGCTGCCTTGCGCGCCTCGTGATACGGCAGCAGGTTAACCGACGGGATGGTATTCGTCGTCGTGGACATGCTTCTCCCCCCGGTGGGTTATTGCAGCCCGCGCAATGCCAGTCCCGCACTGACGATGTAGGCAGGCAGGTCGCGCTGGAGATAGCGCTCGTTGACCTTGCCCGCGGTCATCATGTTGGCGAAAGGATTGGCCAGCGTGGTGGTGATCTGCGTCTGCTGCTGAATGGCGGCCTGTACCCCGAGCAGCGAGGCATGCCCGCCAGAGAGCAGGATCTCGTCGACGCGGCCGAGGCTGGAGCTGGAGACGAAGTTGCCGATGGCACCTTGCACCTCCATGGCCAGCGCTTCCAGCGACGGCTTGAGCAGTTGCGCACGCCACGCTTCAGGCAGCGTGTTCTTGCGCTTCTTGATCTCCGCCTTCAGCGCGTCGAGCGTGAACATGCGCGCGGCACTCTGCGTGAGCTGGTCGCCGTAGCTGTTCAGCGGCTGCTCGTACAGTTCCTTCCAACCCTGATAGAAGATGGCCTTGGACCGGCTGCCACCAAGGTGGACGACAGCCACTACCGGGAGGTCCTTGGCGTCGGTCTCGGTGAGGCCGGCAGGCACGCCGAGCATCTGCACGACCGAGCGCTGCACGGCGTACTCCTCGACATCCATCACCTGCGGCTTGAGACCGGCCATTTCGGCGGCAGTCACCCGCTCCTGCACGCGGTCGCTGTTTGCAGCGGTGACGCGCACGCCGATGCCGCCTTCGGTTTCGTTGGGTCCGATGACCGCGAAATCGAAGTTGACCGCCTGCGAAGGCGGATAGAGGCGGTGGGCCTCCGACTCGACCTGGGAATAGAGTTCGTCTTCGGACAGGTTGTCCGGCAGACTGACCGTCTGGGATTCGGTCAGCATGGACGGCACCCCGAGGACGACGTCCTTGGTGCGGATGCCCGCCTTGCCGAGCGCGCGCTTGAGCGCGATACCCACGGCTTCGATGTTGACGACGTTGCCATCGGCAACGGCGTTACGATCCAGCAGTTCGCTGGCGCATTTCTCCAGACGAAAGTCGTGTTTGCCCGCCCCAACGGACAGTTCCACGACCTTGACGCTGGACGACCCAATATCTACGCCGACCGTAGTCCGGCGCAGAAGACCCGACAAGATGCCCCGTCGCAAGGTGACCCCCTGACATTTGAACTCGCCCACGGCATGACTGCTCTAATGGTGCGAGCCAGTTTCTTGGATGAAACGTTTGCTCTTTTATGTTCGTGGATTCTCACAAAAACCAGAGGCGCTGGCAATGTGCCGGTTTGACCACGCTTTCTTTTTCAGAGTGGCCATGCGAAAGCGTTGTCAAAATCCGACGGTCGGCAAAACCCTCGTTGCCAGGCGTCGCACCATCCCTACTTCTGCCGCCCCACCCCGTCTGACGATCCCGCCCCACCCTCATGCACTCGCGATGACCCGCCAGGCCGCGCCGCGCCTCAGACCTTCGTGACGTTACATGCTGATCTCAGCGCCATTACATCTTGTAACAGCGGGATAGCGCCTTTTGCGGCACCGCGCACCGAGAAGGCCCCATCCCCGACGATATAATCCGGGCACTCTGAACAGGTAAACCCCTTATGGTCACAGCACAACAGAAGCCGTCCCTTCCCGTCCGCCGCCCACTCTGGGTACGGGCCATGTTCTGGGTGATCGGACTGCTTGTCGCGGGCATCGTCGCCGCGGGGCTGCTGCTGGGCTATGCACTGCTGGTTGCGGCGCCGAACCTGCCGTCGCTGGACACCATCACCGACTACCGTCCCAAGATTCCGCTGCGGATCTACACCGCCGACAACGTGCTCATTGGCGAGTTCGGCGAAGAGCGCCGCAACTTCGTGCCGATCACCGAAATCCCGGAGGTCATGAAGAAGGCCGTGCTGGCCATCGAGGACGACCGCTTCTACGAGCACGGCGGCGTGGACTTCGTGGGCGTGTTGCGCGCCGGGCTGGCCAACGTGCGTGGCGGGCTGTCGCAGGGCGCATCCACCATCACCATGCAGGTGGCGCGCAACTTCTTCCTGTCCAGCGAAAAGACTTACACGCGCAAGATCTACGAGATGCTGCTGGCGTACAAGATCGAGGCCAACCTGACCAAGGACCAGATCCTCGAGCTGTACATGAACCAGATCTACCTGGGCCAGCGCGCCTACGGTTTTGCCAGCGCCGCGCGCGTCTACTTCGGCAAGTCGATCAAGGACGTAACGCCGGCCGAGGCCGCGATGCTGGCCGGCCTGCCCAAGGCGCCGTCCGCGTACAACCCGGTGGTGAACCCCAAGCGGGCCAAGGTACGACAGGAATACATCCTCCAGCGCATGCGCGACCTGCGGTACATCACGCCTGAGCAATACGACCAGGCCGTGCGCGAGGAACTGAAGGTACGTGGCGAAGGCAACGAGTTCTCCACGCATGCGGAATACGTCGCCGAAATCGTGCGCCAGCTGATGTACGCCCAGTACCGCGAGGAAACGTACACACGCGGACTGACGGTCTACACCACGCTGAACAAGGCCGACCAGGACGCCGCGTACGAGGCCGTGCGCGGCGGCATCATGGCCTACGAACGCAAGCACGGCTACCGCGGCCCCGAAGCGTTCATCGACCTGCCGTCGGACGCAGGCGAGCGCGAGCAGGCCATTGACGACGCCCTGGTGGAACACCCGGGCAGCGACGACCTGCGCTCCGCCGTGGTGACCAGCGTCACGTCGAAACAAGTGCGCGCCACGTTGCTCTCCGGCGAGGTTGCGACGATCGAAGGCGCGGCATTGCGCTTCATCGCGCCGTCGCTCTCGGCCAACGCCCAGCCCAAGGTCAGGATCCGCCCCGGCGCGATCATCCGCGTGACGCAGGATCCGAAGGACAGCACGTGGTCGGTGACGCAGTTGCCGGAAGTGGCTGCCGCGTTCATCTCGCTGAATCCGGAAGACGGCGAGATCCGCGCGATGGTTGGCGGCTTCGACTTCAACCGCAACAAGTTCAACCACGTGACGCAGGCGTGGCGCCAGCCCGGATCGAGCTTCAAACCCTTCATCTACACCGCCGCGCTGGAAAAGGGCTTCTCCCCCGCCACGGTGATCAACGATGCGCCGCTGACGATTGGCCCGGATACCGGCGGCCAGGTTTGGGAGCCGAAGAACTACGACGGGAAGTTCGAGGGCCCGATGACCATGCGCCGGGCACTGGCCAAATCCAAGAACCTCGTGTCCGTGCGGATCCTGCGCGCCATCGGCACGCAGTACGCACAGGACTACATCACGCGCTTCGGCTTTGAGGCCGACAAGCACCCGGCCTACCTGCCGATGGCGCTCGGTGCCGGCAGCGTGACGCCGCTGCAGATGGCTGGCGCGTACTCGGTGTTTGCCAACGGCGGCTATCGCATCAACCCGTACCTGATCCAGCGTGTGGTCGACTCGCGCGGCAAGGTGATTTCCGAAACGCAGCCACAGCGTGCCGCACAGGATGCCGTGCGCGTGCTCGATGCCCGTACCGCATTCATCGCGGACAGCATGCTGCGTGAAGTCGTACGCAGCGGCACGGCCAATCCGGCCAAGCAGCGCCTGGCCCGCAACGACCTGGCCGGCAAGACCGGTACCACCAACGATGCAGTCGACGCATGGTTTGCGGGCTACACGCCCAAGCTGGTAGCCATCGCCTGGATGGGCTACGACCAGCCCAAGAGCCTCGGGGTACGAGAAACCGGTGGCGGCCTGGCGCTGCCGATCTGGGTCAGCTACATGAGCAAGGCACTCAAGGGCGTGCCCGAAAGCCCGGATCGTCAGGCACCCGAGGGCGTTGTCATGGTGGCCGGCGACTGGACGCTGGAAGAAAACGCGGGCGGTGCCGGCGTGGCGTCGGTGGGCCTGGGCGATCCATGGCCCGGCAAGCCGGATGAAAGCTCGCGCCCGGCGCAGGATACCGAGGCGGAAAAGAAGAAGATCCTGGAGATGTTTGGCGGTGCCTGATGGCAACCTGAACTGCTGCAATCCCGAAAAAAAACCGGCCTCGATGGCCGGTTTTTTGTTGGCGACGATCGCCGCTTGCGGATCGTCCTTTAGTCCCTTACCTCAGGCTCAGCGACACGCCGGCTTGCTGGCTCATGTAGCCGGATAGCGCCGCGTAGAGCTCACCGCCACCCCGGGTATCAAGCCACTGTTGCCCATCGTGGCGAAAGTGGAAGCCGCCCGCCTTGGCCGCCACCCACAATTCCTGCATCGGCGCCTGGCTGTTGACGATGATCTTGGAGCCATCCTCGAACTCCAGCTCCATCACATTGCCGGTGCGATTGATTTCGATATCGGCGTCGGCTGCGTCGGCAGCGGCTTCGATGTCGGCTTCCAGCCGGTCAAGGGCCTGTCCGGCCAGCACCAGGAACTCGCTTTCACTCAGGGGGGGCATGCTACACTCCAAGGCCGCCGGCAGCCCCGTCCAGACAAGGCGATCGCCGGCATGAATCACGGAAAAAATTGGGACATTGCGCCGGATTCCTGCGCGGATTCCGGGTGCTCCCTACAGCCATCCGAAAAGCCATCCAGACAATGAAGGACTCCCCGATGCTGCGTCGTGGTGCGATTGTATCGGCGTTTGCCGCCGGCCTCGCGATGACCCTGACCGGGTGCGGCATTCGTGGCCCGCTCGTCATGCCCAAGGTGCCGCCCGCCCCGACCGCGCCCAATGTGCCCGATCCGGGCCTGGGCCAGCCGGGCGCGGTCTCGCCGGCCCGCCCGATGGACGAGCCTGCCACGTCTGCGCCTGTTCCGGCCGAAACCACCCGCGGCACTTCCGCCCCCTCTGCACGTTGAACATGACCGATTTCTTTCACCGCCGCAATGGCGCCCTGGCCGTCGAGCAAGTGCCTCTGGCCAGTATTGCCGCCGAGTTCGGCACGCCCACCTACGTCTACTCGCGCGCCGCGCTGACCAAGGCGTACAACGCGTACGCCGCCGCCTGCAAGGGCCGCAACGCGCACGTGCAGTTCGCGGTCAAGGCCAACTCCAACCTCGCCGTGCTGCAGGTCTTTGCGCAGCTGGGGGCCGGTTTCGACATCGTGTCCGGCGGTGAGCTGCTGCGCGTGATGGCCGCCGGTGGCGATCCGCGCAAGGTCGTGTTCTCCGGCGTGGCCAAAAGCACGGCCGATATGGAACTGGCGCTGAAAAACGATGTACGCGGCTTCAACGTCGAATCGATTCCCGAACTCGACCGCCTGAATGAGGTGGCCGGACGCGTGGGCAAGCGAGCCCGCGTGTCGCTGCGAATCAATCCGGACGTCGACGCCAAGACTCACCCGTATATTTCCACAGGCCTCAAGGGCAACAAGTTTGGCGTGGCCTTCGAGGACGTGCTGCCGACCTATCGCGCCGCCAGCGCGTTACCGAACCTGGAAGTGGCCGGCATCGACTGCCACATCGGCTCACAGATCACCGAGGTGGAACCGTACCTGGAAGCGCTGGACAAGGTGCTGGATGTGGTTGAAGCCCTCGAGCGCGAAGGCATCAAGCTGGATCACATCGACGTGGGCGGCGGTCTCGGCATTACCTACGACGATGAAACGCCGCCGGACATCACCGGCTTTGCCACCACGCTGCTGGACCGGGTGGCCGCACGCGGCCACGGTCACCGCGAAGTGTTGTTTGAACCGGGCCGCTCGCTGGTGGGTAACGCCGGCGTGCTGCTGACGCAGGTGGAATTCCTGAAGCCGGGTGCGGCCAAGAACTTCTGCATCGTGGATGCGGCCATGAACGACTTGGCGCGCCCCGCGATGTACGAGGCCTTCCACAGGATCGAACCCGTGGCGCCGCGCGCGGAAGCGTCGATGACCTACGATGTGGTCGGCCCCGTTTGCGAATCGGGCGACTGGCTCGGGCGCGACCGCGCACTGGCCGTGCAACCGGGAGACCTCCTGGCGGTGATGTCGGCCGGCGCGTACGGCTTTGTGATGAGTTCCAACTACAACACGCGAGGTCGCGCGGCAGAGGTGATGGTCGATGGTAGTGCCGTGCACCTGGTGCGCGAACGTGAGCGGCCGGCAGACCTGTTCCGCAACGAGCACCTGATCAAGGCCTGACACGAGCGCTGACGGCATTACCGATCGACGCTGTCGGGAAACGAAAAAGGGCGACGGAGCCTCCCTCCGTCGCCCTTCTTGTTTCCATGGCCTGGCGTGTCAGCCCTGCGCGGTTCTGACAGGCGCCGGCTTGCGCGCCCACCACCACACACGCATCGCCAGGAGCACGAACACCACCCCGGCATAGATCGACACCTCGCTGAAGTCGTGCTTGCCAGCCTTGTGCCACCAGTAGTGCAGGATGCCCAGAACGGCGATCGCATACACCGCCTTGTGCAGCACCTGCCAGCGCTTGCCACCCAGACGTTTGACCATCGCATTGGTCGACGTGACGGCTAGTGGAATCATCAGCACGAACGCGGCGAATCCCACCGTGATAAACGGGCGCTTGGCGATGTCCTTGATCATATAGGCCACGTCGAATCCGCGGTCCACGCCGATCCACAGCAGGAAATGCTGCAGGCCGTAGAAGAAGGCGAACAGACCAAGCATCCGGCGCAGACGGATGAGCCAGTTCCAGCCAGTGAGCCGGCGCAGCGGTGTGATGGCCAGCGTTATGCAAAGCATGACCAGTGTCCAGGTGCCCGTGGAACGCGTGACGAACTCCAGCGGGTTCGCACCGAACTGCGCCGTTGCGCCAAGGTAGAGCAAGCGCATGAACGGCAGCAGCGCCAGCAGCCACACGATGATTTTCACCGCACGGACGCGCGACGGCGACAGCATCGCGAGTCCGCCCCCCGGGCGTGCCGGCGCGCGCCCCACCGGTGAGGCGGCAGTCTGGCTTGCAGTCATATCCGGCTCCGCCATCAGAAAAACTTCTTCAGGTCCATGCCCTGGTACAGCGACGCTACTTGCTGGCCATAGCCATTGAACGGCAGCGTCTTACGCTTGGGCGCGAACAGTGCGGAGAAGCCGCCACCACCCTTGTCCTCGCCGATACGCCGCTCGGTCGCCTGGCTCCAGCGTGGATGGTCAACATCCGGATTCACATTGGAGTAGAAACCATACTCGTTGGCGGCGGCGAGATTCCAGCTGGTCGGCGGCTGCTTGTCGACAAAGCGAATCTTGACAATCGACTTGGCGCTCTTGAACCCGTACTTCCACGGCACCACCATGCGCACTGGCGCACCATTCTGGTTGGGCAGCACCTCGCCGTACAGGCCGAACGTGAGCAGCGCCAGCGGATGCATCGCCTCGTCCATGCGCAGTCCCTCGCTATACGGCCAGTCCAATACGGATCTGCTGACACCCGGCATCTGCTTCTTGTCGGCCAGTGTGATGAACTGGATGAATTTGGCGCCGGGCTGCGGCTCCACGCGCCGGATCAACTCGGCCAGCGAGTAGCCGATCCAGGGAATCACCATCGACCAGCCTTCCACACAGCGCAGCCTGTAGACCCGCTCCTCCATGGGCGCGAGCTTCATCAACTCGTCGAGGTCATAGACCTTCGGCTGCTTGACAAGGCCCTCGACCGAGACCTGCCACGGGCGCGGCCGCAGCGTGCCGGCATAGCGGGCCGGGTCGGATTTGTCCGTGCCAAATTCGTAGAAATTGTTGTAGGTGGTCACGTCCTCGTAGGGCGTGCGTTTTTCCGTGACAACGTAGCTGTTGTTGGGTGTGGCGGGCAGCTTCGTGCCCTTGCCTTGTGCAAATGCCTGACGAGCGAACCACGGCGTCAGCATGCTGCCGGCCGCCCCGGCACCTGCCATCGCCAGCAAGCGCCGACGCGATTCGAAGAGATGGCGTGGAGTAATTTCTGAGGTGGCGATATCTTCACCGCGCAGCCATTTTGGGGACGGGATCAGCATGTTTCCGGGGGTTCCTGGTTGCCGCATGTGCGATTAGACATGAAGCTTGGTCGAATGGTGCGCGGAGTCCTTACAGCGATTCTTGGACGGGCATCAACACCGGGCGACGGTTCAGCCGCGTTGGTATTGCTGATAGACGGCCTGGGCCAGTGCCAGCAAACGGTCGCGGTCCAGCGGGCCGGCCAACGCGAAGCCCAGATCACGGTCGACCCAGTAGAACGCCATGGTCGCGTTGCCGGCATTCGGCAAGCTCGCCGCCGGCGAGCGCCCTGCGGAGGCGGACGGCATCCGCTCCAGCCGGAATGCGGTATCGGGCGTGCCCTGCGGCATGCGGCGCAACTGCAGCGACAGCCGGGTGCCATCGTCGGCTTCATACATCAGGATCGCCATCGGGCCGCCCTCGCCCACACCCAGGCGACCGCCGATCAGGTGAAAGCCCTGCTGCCGCAGGTCCGGCACCGGCAATGGCGCGCCGAGCCGCTTTGACAGCCACGCAACCATGTGGGCTTCGTCGCTGGCGGGGACTTCCACCACGTGGCGCACTTCCGGCGCGTAGACTGCGTGGCTGGCCAGCGCATCGCGCGCGAAGCGTTCCACAGCAGGCGCGCCCGCCAAGGAAACGGTACCAAGGCGCTCGTGGGCGACCCAGCCACCGGCGCCGCCGATGCCCAGCGCGGCCACACTGGCAGCCAGCGCGAGAGGCCATCCGGTCCAGCGAGTGCCGGCGGCTTGCCTTGCCGCATCGTCGCGCAGGCCGTGTGGCCATGCTGCCAGCGGCACGGCCTCGTTGAGCACGCCATCCAGCGCCGCGTGCAAGCCAGCCGTCTGCCGACGCCAGGCGTCCACCTCACGGGCCGCCTCGGGATCGGCCGCCAAGTACGCTTCCACCTCCGCACGGCGTGGCCCGGACAGTTGTCCGTCCGCGTAGGCGTGGAGATCGGCTTCGCTGACGGGACCCATCATTTCACCCGCTGCAAGACGGAGGGAGCGGCGGCCTCGCCGCCGCCATCCAGAAGACGGCGCATATGTTCCCGCGCACGTGCCAGGCGCGACATCACAGTGCCAACAGGGACCTCGAGGACCTGAGCCGCCTCGGCGTAGGAAAACTGCTCCAGGCTGACAAGCAGCAAGACCGCGCGCTGCGCCTCCGGCAACTGCCCCAGCGCCTGCAGCAGATCGCGGCGCAGGCCGGGATCTGCTGCAGGCGCTGCCACGTCAGGCAGGGTATCGGTCGCAGTCACGAGATCTTTCTTACGGAGGTGATTCAGACGCAGCCTGTGCATCAGCGTCAGCAACCAGGGCAGGAGGCCGTCGGCGCCATCGCCCCACAGCGCACCCGGGCGCAGGCGAAAGCGCCAGCGGTAACGCAAGGCACGCTCGAGCGTGTCCTGCACGAGGTCATCAGCCAGCGTGGTGTCGCCGGTCAGGCCGCGTGCGTGACGCCGCAGACGCGGGGCCAGCGCCACCAATTGGCGATCAAACCCGTCCATGCCTTGATTGCCGGTCGGCTGCGGTCAGGGCTTGGCGACGTGCCAGACGTTGTTGAAGTTGTCGCCCGTCCGGTCACCCGCCTTGGCATCCTTGGCAAAGCGGTACAGCGGCATTCCCTTGTAAGCCCACTGGCGGGCGCCATCATCGCGCGTGATGATCGTGTAGCTGCCCGCGGCGCTCGTGCCCGGTTCAGCCAGCAGCGGCGGCCAGTTGGTGGCGCACATGCCATTGCAGACGCTCTTGCCGCCGTTGGCGGGATCACGGTCAAACGTGTAGAGCGTCAGACCCTGTGGATCGGTCAGTGCGCCGTTGCTGATCTTGACGGTCGGTGGCATGCTGCCGCCGCTGCTGCCCATGCCCATGCCGGAGCAGGCGGCAAGCAAGACGGATGCGGAAGCGAGTGCCAATGCGGCGGGACGAAGCAGGGATGCAGCGGTGTGGCGGTTAGGGGCCATCATGAGGGTCTCCTTCTCCAGGGCGGTGCCGACAACCGGCGCCGTTCACCCTCAGTAAACACCCGATGTGATGTGTTTATTCCCCGCGGTCGAAAAAAATGTGGCGTCATCGCCGAAAAGCGCCTCTTTTGGCACTATTCGGTGGCTGGTGCAAAGGGTGTGCGCACCCAGAATTGGGTTAGACAACCGTCACTTTCGAATCTTCAAGGAACTAACAGACCCATCCGCTCCCATGAAAAAGGCCTGCCACAAACGTGGCAGGCCTTTTGATTGCGGCCGATACAGACGTGCCGACGGGCACCCGCTTCAGAGCTCTCCGTAGCTATGAAGCCCCGACAGGAACATGTTGACGCCCAGGAACGCAAAGGTCGTGACCAACAGGCCCACCAGTGCCCACCAGGCTGCCACCGTACCCCGCAGTCCCTTCATCAGGCGCATGTGGAGCCATGCTGCATAGTTCAGCCAGACGATCAGTGCCCAGGTTTCCTTCGGGTCCCAGCTCCAGTACCCGCCCCATGCCTCGGCGGCCCACAGCGCGCCAAGGATCGTGGCGATCGTGAAGAAAGCGAATCCGACTGCAATCGCCTTGTACATCACGTCGTCCAGCAACTCCAGCGACGGCAGGCGTTCCGCGAGGATCCCATGCTGCTTCAGCAGATAGGCGACGGAAACCATTGCCGCCAGCGCGAACGTGCCATAGCCAATGAAGTTGGCCGGCACGTGGATCTTCATCCACCAGCTTTGCAGGGCCGGCACCAGCGGCTGAATCTCCTGAGCGTTGCGGGTGACCGTATACCAGAGCAGGAAACCAACTGCCGCGGACACGACCAGCATCACGAACGGCCCCAGCGCGCGCGTGGCGTAGCGGCGCTCGTAGTAGAGGTAAAAAAGCGACGTGATCAGCGTGAACAGTACGAAGACTTCGTACAGGTTCGAAATCGGAATGTGACCGATGTCCACACCGATCAGGTACGACTCGTACCAGCGCACCATCATGCCCGTGAAACCGAGCACGACCGCTGCCCAGCAGAGCTTGCTGCCAATGCTATAGCCCGTGGCGGCCTTCGTCGCCAGACCCACCCAGTAGAACAGCGTGGACAGGAACACCAGCGCGCTCATCCACAGGATGGCCGACTGGCTGGACAGGAAGTACTTGAGGAAGAAGGCCTGCTCGGCGCGCGCCAGGCTCCCCTGGTAAAGCTGGATCGCAAACAGCGACAGCACCGCCATGCCCACCATCAGCGGCCGGACCGCTTTCCAGTGCCAGCCGAGCAAAGCGAACGTCGGCACGGCCGCGACCAACACCGCCTTGTCGTAGACATTCATCCACTGCCCGTAGCGGGTCAGCGCAAACCCGGCGCCCACCACCAGCAGCAGCGCAAAAGCCCAGTCAAGCCAGGTGAGCCGGCGAAGGAAAGACGGTTCGAGGTAGGCGTCGGCCGCATCGTTCGCTGCAGCAGCGCGTCGCGTGGTCAGGCCGGGGTTGGCGTGGTTCACGTTGGAAGACATGGCATTCCTGCTTTATGGCGCATTGGCGTTGATATTGTGGAGGCGCATGGCGAGCGTCGCCGCGACATTCAACCACGCTCGCGTGACCGGCTCGCGTGTCTCCGCGTAGGCCGGACGCCGAATCATGCATATGTACTATATTGCTGGCGCACTCGCATCACCAGCCATTGATGCAGCGAATCGCCGCGCCTAGTGCGCCACCGGCGGCGTCCCATCGGGCGATGCACCATCGTCAGGGCGACTGACTTCAGCACCGCTTGCGCGACCGATATCATCGCGCAATGCCATGAACTCCTTCTCGAAGTCCAGTGTGCGGCGCTGCGTGGACATGGCCATGAGCACGTGACTGCCGGCCGAGTGTCCGACATCGTCGGCGGACTTGTCCTTGACCCAGATCCAGACACGGCGCTCACGGATGTAGAACATCGCAAACACGCCCAGGACCAGTAACAAACAGCCAAGATACACGATGTTCTTACCAGGCGCACGGGTCATCTGGAACACGCTGGCCTTGACCTCCTGGAAGTCATCGAGCTGCAGCAAAACCGGTGCGCCATAGAAGAAACTGTCTGACAGCGCGTTGATGGCCTGCTGCAGGAACGCCCCGCTCCGGGCATCGTTGGGGATCACCGGCTGCTTGTCCTGCGCACGCACCAGTTGCCACAACTCCCACATCGATCCATTGAGAATCTTGAGCAGGACATCGGCCGCCTTCTGCTGTTCAGCCGGGGGCACGGATTTTTCAAGGAAGGCTGCAATGGCGGTGAAGCCGCCCGGGGGTGCATCCGGCTGACTGCGTGTGGCCCCCGCGAACAGGTCCATAGCCCGCAACGCGCTTTCGGCCAGTTGCTTGCGCAACTCGGCCTTGTCGGCGCCCGGCATGGAGATCTCCGCAAAGCGCCGTGCGGCTTCGCCGCGCATGGCACGGTCCTGCAGCGCGGCGCGCAATCGCATCCAGCCGCCCACGCTGCCCTGTTCATCAGCCGGGATCCGCAGGTAGCGGAACGGCTCGCTGGGCGATTCGCGCATGCCCGCCAGGAAAACCGATTGGCCATCCAGCTGCACCGGCACCATATAGTTGTTGAACTCGCGCGCCTGACCGTTGCGGTCGCGCAGCTTGTACTGCACCGACGGGCCAACGTTGCGCAGCGTCTTGTCCTTGTCCGGGTTGGCGGCGGCGCCCAGGTGGGATTCCAGCGTCTGGTTCAGGGATTTGCGTGCCACACCGCGGGCATCCGGCTTGCCCGAGGCGTCGGTGACGTTCTCGATGTTCATCAACCGGAAATCGCTGAACTCGACCGTGAGGCCGTCCTTGTCGGCATCTGTACCGGTGCCGCCCAGCGCCGCGTTGCCGCCCACCGTGCCCGCGAATGGGAACGTCGCATGGGCACTGCCGGCCATCGGGTAGCCGACGAACTTGAGGCGCGAGCCGCCATCCTCGAAGCTCGACTGATAGATGGCCACGCCGTCCACGATCAGCGGTTCGTTGACCTTGATGGTCGCTTCCGTCTTCTTGCCGGTCGCACGGTCCGTCACGATCACGTCCGATGCAAACAGCTTCGGCATGCCGGTGGAGTAATAGTCGACCGTGAACTTCTTGAGCGTGATGGTGAACGGCAGATCCTGCACCAGCGCGCCGTCGGCAACATTCAGGATGGCCGTCGACACCGTGGCGCCTTCAGGCACGAACGCGTTACCGCGGAAGCCGGGATTGCTCGTAGACAGACGATGCTTGGCCGGGATGTCGCTGATGATGGCATTGCCGTCGATTGGCGTTTTGCCTCCGAACCACATCTGCGCACGGATCAGCATGTCCCCATCGAGCAGGCCACCGATGCAGATTACGACGATCGCCGAGTGCGCGAGGATATAACCCAGCTTGTTGGCGGCACCGGCCTTGGCGGCCAGCAGGGTGGCGCCATCGTGCTCAACCGGCTTGACGCGATAACCGCGGTTGCGCAGCAGCGCCGTCAGGCGGCCGACGGCATCGCCGCGACCACGTGGGGCATCGAACTCGCCCCGGTGGTGAAACGATCGCAGGCTACGTTCGCGCACATGGTCTTTCCACGATCGCATCTCGACGATCATCTTCGGGCCGTTGCGTGCAATGCACAACGACGTGGATACCACCAGGAAACTCAGGATCAGCAGGAACCACCAGGAGCTGTAGACCTTCTGCAGCGACAGCGCATGGAACAGATCCGCCCAGAACGGCCCAAACTGGTTGACGTAGTTCGGATACGGTTCGTTCTGCTTGAGCACCGTGCCGATAATGCTGGCGATGGCGATTACCGTCAGCAGCGTGATGGCAAATCGCATCGAGGACATCAGCTCGACGCCGTCGCGCAACACTCGGTTCGGGGTCTTCAGGTGGAGCCCTGAAGTGGAAGGGGTCGACATGGGCGGTAAAACCGGTTCTGTACAGAAGCTGAAAATAAAAAAGGGTGGACATGCTTTGGCAAGCAGGCCACCCTCTTCGATTGTTGCCGGTGCGGCGGGTTCATCCCCTTGGGGCTGCTACCCCCGCGCTCCGGCCCGGAACGACTCAGCGAACGCCGGCCACGTAGTCGGCGACGGCCTTGATCTCGGCGTCGGACATCCTGGCGGTAATCGTGCTCATGACCGAATTGTTCTTGCGGGTGCCCTGGCGGAATGCCACCAGTTGCGCTTCGGTGTACTCGGAATATTGCCCACCGATACGCGGGTATTGTGCGGGGATGCCGGCGCCGGTCGGACCGTGGCAGCCTGCGCAGGCCGGTACGCCCTTGGCAGCGATGCCGCCGCGATAAATCTTCTGCCCAGCCTCGATTGTGTCCTTGTTCTTGGCCGTGGCGGGCTTGAGCTGCTGCTTGGCCAGGTAGGCGCCCAGGTCCTTCATCTCCTGGTCGGTCAGGACCGACGCATACGGCGTCATGATGGCGTTGCTACGGGTCTTGTCCTTGAAGTCGGCCAGTTGCTTGTGGACGTATTCGGCCTGCTGGCCGGCCAGCTTGGGATTCGCAGCCGCGCCGCTGTTACCGGCGGCACCGTGGCAGGAAAGACATGCGGGAACATTGCGATCGGGCGCGCCTTGCGAGTAAAGCGTTTCGCCCTTGGCGGGATCCGCCTTGGAAGCGGCCTGCTCTGCGGCAGATACCAGTCCTGTCATTGCCGCGGCCGGGACAGCCAGCGCCATGACAGCCAGAAATTTCGCAATGCGGTTCATTCGCACACCTTGTCAGAATTGTTATGAACACCGTAATGCATGTCGGTCGACCCTTGCCGGCGGTGAGGACGCGCCTGTTTTGCAATGACCTGACATCGTGACACCGGCCCGATGGAACCGGATACACGAAGGCGCCCTGGATGGGACCGGACACCCTCGATTACGACCTGCAAGGATGCCACACGTCACCCATTCAGGAGACCGTAAACCGGGTTATTGTACAATAAATCGCTTTCCGGATTGACTTAGCTCAGCCTCTGTGGCGCCGCCACACAAGGCAAGGCCGGCCCCCCTTCCGGCGACGTGAACCACATGCCGTGCAACCCGCGCCATCGTTCACCCGCCCCAACGCATTCCCCGCATGTCACTCCTACATCAGGCCCGCTTTTTTATCACCGTCAACCATCTGCGCGACCTGCCGGCCACGGCCGTGCCCGAGGTGGCGTTTGCCGGCCGCTCCAACGCCGGCAAGTCCACCGCGATCAACATTCTGTGCAACCAGAAACGGCTCGCATTTTCGTCGCGAACACCGGGTCGCACGCAGCACATCAACTACTTCTCCGTCGCACCGGTCAAGGCGCCGGACCCACTGGCATTTCTCGTCGACCTGCCCGGCTACGGCTATGCGGAGGTATCGGGATCGGCCAAGTACCACTGGCAGGGCTTGCTGTCCGACTACGTGCAGACACGTGCGCAGCTCTCCGGCCTGGTGCTGATGATGGACGCGCGCCGCCCCTTTACCGACCTCGATTGCCAGATGGTGGAGTGGTTCCTGCCCACAGGTCGCCCGATCCATATACTGCTGACCAAGGCCGACAAGCTGACCAACAGCGAGAACGCCAAGGCACTGCGCGAAACGCGGCAGATGCTGGCGGACTATGCGGCGCAGTTGGAAAACCCGCCGCCGATGTCGGCTCAGTTGTTCTCGAGCCTCAAGCGCCGCGGCATCGAGGAGGCACAGCGTGTGGTGGCCGGCTGGCTCTCGCTGCCGGAAGCCCAGGTCGCACCCGCTGCGCCGGCGCCTGCCGCCCCGCCCTCGTCGCCTGCACCTGAGGCCTGAAGTACGAAGGCCTGACGCTCGCGCATCGCTCTGATCCGGATCGACAAAAAAAAGCCCCGTTGCAAGCAACGGGGACGAACTTTCCCACCGGTTCAGGGCGGGTACCCGCTCAGGGAGGAGTAGCGGGGGACACCTGCGCTGCGCGAAGCAACACAAGGTGTCCGCGAGTATGATAGCGGGCACGCACAAAAGTTTAGTTTTTCTTTCGGCGTGATTCGCCGCGGGGTTTCGCGGTGACGTGCGCCGCGCATTCGTCCACGAATCTCCCAGAATCTAGCCATGTCCACCTTCCCCGAGTATCGTCCCCGTCGCATGCGCCGCGATGATTTCTCGCGTCGCATGATGCGCGAAAATCGCCTGTCGCCCGACAACCTGATCTATCCGGTGTTCATCCTGGAAGGCCAGAATCAGCGGCAGTCGGTGGCGTCGATGCCGGGTGTGGAACGTGTCTCGGTGGACCTGCTCATGCCGATCGCAGAGGACTGCGTAAAGCTCGGCATTCCTGTCATTGCGCTGTTCCCGGTGATCGATCCGTCGATCAAGACACCCGATGGCATTGAGGCTACGCGCGCAGAAGGTCTGGTGCCTCGCGCAGTCCGCGCCCTCAAGGACCGATTCCCGGAGCTGGGCGTCCTGACGGACGTCGCGCTGGACCCGTACACGAGTCACGGTCAGGATGGCGTGCTCGATGACAACGGTTACGTGATCAACGACATCACTGTCGACCTCCTGGTCAGGCAAGCGCTCGTGCAAGCCGAGGCCGGGGTGGACATCGTTGCCCCGTCTGACATGATGGACGGCCGTATCGGCGCCGTGCGCAGCGCGCTGGAAGACGCCGGCTACATTCACACGCGCATCATGGCCTATTCGGCCAAGTACGCATCGGCGTTCTATGGCCCATTCCGCGATGCGGTGGGCTCCGCAGCCAATCTGGGCAAGGGCAACAAGATGACCTACCAGATGGACCCGGCCAACACCGACGAAGCCTTGCGCGAAGTGGCCCAGGATATCCTGGAAGGCGCCGACATGGTCATGGTTAAGCCGGGCATGCCGTACCTCGACATCGTGCGCCGTGTGAAGGACGAGTTCCGTTTCCCGACCTACGTGTACCAGGTAAGCGGCGAGTACGCGATGCTCAAGGCCGCCGCACAGAACGGCTGGCTGGACCATGACAAGGTCATGATGGAATCGCTGCTGGCATTCCGTCGTGCCGGCGCCGATGGCATCCTGACCTACTTCGCCCGCGACGCCGCCCGCCTGCTGGCCGCCTGACTGCCACGCATGCAGCTGCTCGGGTTCTCGGCCAGCCAGGTTCACCCGCTCGCCACACTGGACGCAGCCAGGGACTTCCTGGCCGGCAACGCGGCCGCCCGCTTTGTCTGGGCGGATTTCAACACTGAAGACGTCGCGCCAGCGCCCGCCGCATGGCGCGACGGCCTGATGGCGCTCACCGGCGCGCCCATCCTCGACCTGCACCTGGTCGATGCCACCAATCCTGCGCATCCGTCGTTCTTCGACACAACCAATGCGTATGACATGGTGATCTTTCGCAAGCTCACGTTCGAGACCAGTCGGCTGTTTGCTGAGGCGGAAGCTACGCATGCAGCGGAAGGCACAGGCGCAGCAGTGAGTACGCTTGGTGTGTCGGCGCCCGTCTCAGGGGCAGTAAATGCTTCGTCGGGAGCGACATCGATGGCACCGCCGGCCACGTCTTTGGCGGGCTCATCAGCAGGCTACTCGAGCTCTGCCTCGCTCGCGTCGGCCGCTGCTTCGACTTCTTCAGCAACTTCATCGACCATGGCAGCGCCGCCGAAGTCCGCACCCCAGAAGGCATCGCGGAAGTACCCGCCCGGCTTCCTGCCCGCGCTCGCACGGATCGACACCCAGCCCGTTACGTTTTTTGTCTTCGACAATGTACTGGTGACGATACGGCCCGGTCCATCGCGCACGATCGATCAGGTGCGCCAACGCTTGCTGGAACTCTGTGGCGCGCCACGGCCAGCAGCATCGCAGGCCAATGGCTCGGTGGCTTTGGTTCATGGCATACGGCCGCCCACGCGGCCGGAGGACCTGATGCTGCGCCTGCTCAATGCGATGGTCGATCGCTATCTGGATCTGCGCGCTCCGCTGACGCGCCAGTTGGATCGATGGCAGCGAGCGCTTCTGAGCACGCGCAGGAGCTTTTCCAGCTGGGAGGGACTGCTCGACGCTCGCATTCAATTGCGTCGGCTCGAGCACCTGAGCGAAGAGCAACGCGACGCGCTGCAGGAATTCAGGGACAGCCTGCTCGACAACCGTTACAGCACAGAAGGAACGGGGGGCGCAAGCGGCAGCACGGCGAGTCGGGACGACGTATTGCTTGTGCGTATCACCGACCTGATGGAGCACATCCTGCGCGTGCTGGCGCATACGCGGCGTCTGGAGGACTCGATCGAGTCTGCTGTGCAAATCCACTTCTCGGCGGTGGCGCACAGAACCAACCGAACCATGCGCACGCTGACTGTGATCACTGCGCTGTTCATGCCGCTGACGCTGATCACGGGCATTTTCGGGATGAACTTTGATCGCATGCCCTGGCTACGAGAGCCTCAGGGCTTCTGGTGGTCCATCGGCTTGATGGGCGCCGTGGTGGCCGTCATTGGTGCAATCTGGGGCCTGGGTCGCTTGCTGGACCGCTGACACCGCGCCCCGGTCAGATCCTTGCCTGCGGGCCGAACGCCCGCTCAAGACTATCCAGGAAGCGGCGCGCCGGTTGGTAGCCAATAACGCGGACCGGTCGCTCGCGACCATCGGGGCCAAACAGGATGATGCCCGGCGGTCCAAACAGACCGAAGCGCTTGAGCAGCGCCCGATCGTCGGCATTGTTGGCGGTTACATCGGCCTGCAGCAATACAACGTCCGCGAGCCGGGCCCGCACCTTGGCATCCGGGAACGTCAGCTTCTCCATTTCCTTGCAGCTGACGCACCAGTCGGCGTAGAAATCGAGCAGGACAGGTCGACCGGCCGTCGCGGCCTGCGCTACACGAGCATCGAGTTCTGCGATGGATCGTACGCGTTCGAAGCGAACGGCTTCCACACGAGGCGCCTGAGCACCACCTGACGACAGGCTCAGATGAGATAACGGCTGCAGCGGATCCCGCCCGCCCGACGCCAGGCCCACGAGCTGAATGGCTCCTGCCAACGCGGCAAGTAGACCAATTCCCTTACCTAGCCGCAGCAGGCCACGTGGATCGGGGCCGAGCGAATCAAAAGCGCCCAGGTACACGGCGGCGACAATCAGCAACATGGCCCAGGCTGCCATGACGATCCACACCGGGACGACGGGCGTCACCATCCAGATCGCCACACCGAGCAGCAGGAAGCCGAAGAACCGTTTGGTGGCTTCCATCCATTTCCCGGCACGCGGCAGCAGGTTGCCAGCACCCACGCCCACCAGTACCAAGGGGACGCCCATGCCCAGTGCCATGGCAAGCAATGCGCCACCACCGGTCATGGCGTCTCCAGTCTGCGCGATATAGGCCAGCGCACCCGCAAGCGGGGCGGTAACGCACGGGCCGACAATCAGCGCCGAGATGGCTCCCATCGCAACCGCGCCGACTATTTGGCCACCCTGGCGGCGATTCGAAGACGCAGTGAGGCGGGTCTGCCAGCGCTGCGGCAACTGAAGCTCGTAAAGACCGAACATCGACAGCGCCAGGACGACCATCAGCATCGCGAATGTGCCGAGTATCCAGGGCGTTTGCAGCGCAGCTGAAAGCCCTTCACCAGCCAGTCCCGCCGCCACACCTACCGCCGTATAGACGACGGCCATGCCGAGCACGTAGGCCAGCGACACGACGAAGGCACGGCCTCGCGTCACGTGCTCGCCGACGACGATCGACGAGAGGATCGGTACCATCGGCAATACGCAGGGTGTGAAAGTGAGCAACAAGCCTAGCCCAAAGAACAACGCGGCGATCACACCGAGATTGCGACTGGCCAGCGCACCCGCAATGCGGTCGTTGTCGTCACTCAGTGCGATTCTGCGAGCCGGTGCAGGGCCGGCGGCGGTTGGGACATTGTCGTCAGTGGAGGGGCTCGCGCCGGACGGTGCCGTTGCGGACGTAGCGGGTGCTGCGGGCGTCGATTGCACCGGCGCTCCCCGGTCGCCGAACAGGCCCCCGAGTACCGAGCCACCGACCTTGTACACGCTCTCCATCGGCGGATAGCAAAGCCCCTTGTCCGCACAGCCTTGGGACGTCACCACGAGCGACCAGCGGCCATCCGCAGGCACGCCATCGAAGGGAACCCTGACAACCACGCTGCCCCGGTACGTTTCCATGTCCTTCCCGAACGTCTCGTCGAAATGGACCTTGCCCTGCGGCATCACTGGCGCGCCCAGTTTTACCGTTGCCGGCTGGGTCGCAAACGCAAAGCGCTCCCGGTATAAGTAGTAGCCATCGGCCACGTTGAAGCGGACCTCGATGGTCTTGGCATCGATCTGCTTCGCCGCGAATCGGAACGCCTGCTCGGGCGGCAGGAAGTCGTCCTCCGAAGCGGCATGCGCGACGGTATTGAGCATCAGGCAGGCCCAAATCATGAGCAAGGGTGCGACGATATGTCGCAGCCCGTTTGCCAGCCTCGCACCGGTTTTCAACCCTATTCCGATGCTCATACCCGTCATTCCCATATTCGTGTTCCGATGCTTCGAGAGTCTTCTACGGCCACGCCGTCTGCCCCGGTGGCTTAGGCGGGCGCCGAGGGGCGACCAGTTGCTTCGTCGCGCACCCAGGTCAGATAGGGTTGGAAACCGGCCGCCACGGGCCACGCGACGAGCTCGGGTACATCATAGGGATGCTCCGCGCGAACCACCGCTTCGAGCGCGGCATATTGCCCTTGTGTGGTCTTGATCAGCAATGGCCACTCCTGCGCCTGCTCCAGCTCGTCCTGCCACCAGTACTCGGACTGGCAAGGTGACAGGCGGTTCACGCACGCTGCCACACGGGCTTCCAGTATGGCCCGGGCCATGCGTGTCGCTGCGGCTTCATCCGGCAGGTTTGTCATCGCCATGAGCACCGATTCTGGCGCCTCTCCGGCGGACCGGATATGAGCGGATTCTGAAACAGTCATGTCGTCCTCGCCATCGTCGCCAGTATCTAGCGCACAAAACAAAAGAGCCAGGCAATAAGCCTGGCTCGATTGTAAAGCGGCGTACGCGAACCCGTCATCGCTGACGGGCTACGGCCATCACCTTATTCCGCAGCTTCTTCGGCCGGGGCTTCGGTGATTTCCGGACGATCCACCAGCTCGACCAGCGCCATCGGCGCGTTATCGCCCTGACGGAAGCCGAACTTCAGGATACGGGTGTAGCCGCCCGGACGAGCGTTGTAACGCGGGCCCAGTTCGGTGAACAGCTTGGTAACCATGTCGCGATCGCGCAGACGAGCGAAAGCCAGACGGCGGTTGGCAACGGTGTCCTTCTTGGCCAGCGTGATGAGGGGCTCGACAACCTTGCGCAATTCCTTGGCCTTGGGCAGGGTGGTCTTGATCAGCTCGTGCTGGAACAGCGAGTTGGACATGTTGCGCAGCATCGCGAGACGGTGCGACGAGGTGCGGTTCAGTTTCCGCAAACCATGACGGTGACGCATGATGATTCCTTTCTTGTTTCAGTGTTTGACCAGCTCTTCTATCGCCTCCGCAAACAGCGCGGGCGCGGGCCGGTAGTGCTTCAATGCCGCGGGCAAAATGCCTGCGGCGCGATGACAAGCGGGAGCGCGTCGCCGCGGCCCCGCATCGTCAATTACTTCTCCAGGCCTGCGGGCGGCCAGTTCTCGAGCTTCATGCCGAGCGTCAGGCCACGGGAGGCGAGGACTTCCTTGATCTCGTTGAGCGACTTGCGACCCAGGTTCGGGGTCTTGAGCAGTTCGTTCTCGGTACGCTGGATCAGGTCGCCGATATAGTAGATGTTCTCGGCCTTCAGGCAGTTGGCCGAACGCACCGTCAGTTCCAGGTCGTCGACCGGGCGCAGCAGGATCGGATCGATCTGCGGCGTGCGGCTCGACGCGGCCTCGGCGGCGGACTCGGTACCTTCCAGCGCCGCGAACACGGACAACTGATCAACCAGGATACGAGCCGACTGACGAATCGCTTCCTCCGGCGAGATCACGCCGTCGGTTTCGATGTTCATCACCAGCTTATCCAGGTCGGTACGCTGTTCCACACGCGCCGACTCCACCGCGTACGACACACGGCGGACCGGCGAGAACGAAGCGTCCAGAACGATGCGGCCGATGACCTTGCCGCTCTCGTCGCCGAACTTGCGCACGTTACCCGGCACGTAGCCGCGGCCTTGTTCAACCTTGATCTGCATGTCCAGCTTGCCGCCGGCGGACAGATGGGCGATCACGTGATTCGGGTTGATGATTTCCACGTCGTGCGGCAGCTCGATATCTGCAGCCGTGACCACGCCTTCTCCATCCTTGCGCAACGACACTGTGACTTCGTCGCGGTTGTGGAGCTTGAACACCACGCCCTTCAGGTTGAGGAGCAGGTTGACGACGTCTTCCTGCACGCCATCAATGGTGGAATACTCGTGGACGACCCCAGCGATCGTGACTTCGGTCGGCGCATAGCCGACCATCGACGACAGCAGCACGCGACGCAGGGCGTTACCGAGCGTATGGCCGTAACCGCGCTCAAACGGCTCCATCACGACTTTGGCGTGATGGTCGCCAAGCGGTTCAACGGCGATGATTTTTGGCTTGAGGAGTGCTGTTTGCATTAGGTTGTCCTTTTCAATACCCTCGGCTCGTTACACCGATAAGGCTGACGTTTGGAACCTGAAAATCCCATCGCACGATGGGCAATAAGCCCGACGCGCCGCAAAGCGCGTCGGGCTGAAAGCTAAGCCTTGTGATGAAGGCAAGCGCTGAACCGTTCGATGATCGATCCGGTGATTAACGCGAATACAATTCGACGATCAGGCTTTCGTTGATATCGCCAGAGATATCGGCGCGATCAGGGGCTTGCTTGAAGGTGCCTTCGAACTTCTTGGAGTCCACCGCCACCCAGGTCGGGAAGCCCGATTGCTCGGCCAGCGACAGCGCTTCGGCAATACGGACCTGCTTCTTCGATTGCTCACGCACCGTCACCACGTCGCCAGCCTTGATCTGGGCCGACGGCACGTTCAGGGCCACGCCGTTCACCAGGATGGCCTTGTGCGACACCAGCTGACGCGCTTCAGCGCGCGTCGAGCCGAAGCCCATGCGGTACACGACGTTGTCCAGGCGCGACTCCAGCAGTTGCAGCAGGTTTTCGCCGGTGTTGCCCTTGCGGCGGTCGGCTTCAGCGAAGTAGCGGCGGAACTGGCGCTCGAGCACACCGTAGATACGCTTGACCTTCTGCTTTTCGCGCAGCTGGTTGCCGTAGTCGGACGTGCGGGCACCCGACGTGCGGCCGTGTTGGCCGGGCTTGCTGTCCAGCTTGCACTTGTCGGCCAGCGAGCGACGGGCGCTCTTCAGGAACAGATCGGTGCCTTCGCGGCGGGAAAGTTTGGCCTTCGGGCCGGTATAACGTGCCACTTTATCTTCCTTTGATCGATCGCGACGCCATTCAGACGCGCCGCGAGTCCGTCATCCACGTGTGCGACGGACGGTGGGCTTATGGTTCTTCATCCGCAGCGGCCTGAGCCACCCGGAGGCAACGCAAAAGCATGACAGTGTCGTCCGCATTGCGGCGGCCAAGACAGGCCGCCAGATAGTGCAGACGCAAAACGAAAACCTGCCGCAACGAATTGCAGCAGGTCAGCGCGCGATACTACCACATCGCGGAGGCAAGGGAGAAATCCCCTTCTCGCCTCCGGCACACCGAGGCGATTAGATACGACGACGCTTCGGCGGACGGCAGCCGTTGTGCGGCACCGGCGTCACATCTTCGATCACGGCGATCTTGATGCCCAGCGCGTTCAATGCGCGGACAGCCGATTCACGGCCAGGGCCGGGGCCCTTGATGCGCACTTCCAGGTTCTTGATACCCTGGTCTTGCGCCACACGGCCGGCGTTCTCGGCAGCGACCTGAGCAGCGAACGGGGTCGACTTGCGCGAACCCTTGAAGCCCTGGCCACCAGCGGTCGCCCACGACAGGGCGTTCCCCTGACGGTCGGTGATCGTGATGATGGTGTTGTTGAACGACGCGTGGACGTGCGCAATGCCGTCGGCAACGTTCTTCTTGACCTTCTTACGCGCGCGCTGGGCGGCGTTGTTCGGACCTTTTGCCATTAGTTTCTTCCTATGCCTTCGGCTTTACTTCTTCAGAGCCACGCCGGCCTTACGCGGACCCTTGCGGGTGCGGGCGTTGGTGCGGGTACGCTGGCCGCGCATCGGCAGGCCCCTGCGGTGACGGACGCCACGATAGCAACCAAGGTCCATCAGACGCTTGATATTCATCGTGGTTTCGCGACGCAGGTCACCCTCAACCGTGACCTTACCCACTTCGTCACGAAGCTTTTCCAGGTCGGCGTCGGTCAGGTCCTTGACCTTCTTGTCAAAAGGAACACCGGTGGCCTCGCAGATCTTGCGAGCGCGCGAGCGGCCGATACCGTAAATAGCCGTCAGGCCGATTTCGGTATGCTTGTGGTTCGGGATGTTAACCCCTGCGATACGTGCCATTCGTCAATCCTCTTTCCGATTAGCCTTGGCGTTGCTTGTGGCGGGGATCCGACGAGCAGATCACGCGCACGACACCGTTGCGCTTGATAATTTTGCAGTTGCGGCAAATGCGCTTCACAGAAGCCAGCACTTTCATGATTTTCCTCTTCCTTCAATTCCTGTTCGCTTCACTTCGTCCGGAAGACGATGCGTGCGCGTGACAGATCATATGGGGTCAGCTCGACAGTCACCTTGTCACCCGGAAGAATCCGGATGTAGTTCATTCGCATCTTGCCCGATATGTGCCCCAGTACTATGTGGCCATTTTCAAGCTTGACGCGGAACGTCGCGTTGGGGAGATTTTCCAGGACCTCCCCGTGCATCTGGATGACGTCGTCTTTTGCCATACCTAGAGCCAGCCTGTACCAGACCTTCTTCAGCGCAAGGTCAGGTTACCCTTGAAATTCGCCTTCTTTAGAAGCGACTCATACTGCTGCGACATGACATACGACTGTACCTGTGCCATGAAGTCCATCGTGACGACCACGATGATCAGCAGCGAGGTTCCGCCGAAATAGAACGGAACGTTCCAGCGCAGCACCAGGAATTCCGGCAACAGGCAGACCAGCGTGATGTAAATCGCACCAGCCAGCGTCAGGCGCACCAGGATCTTGTCGATATAGCGCGTCGTTTGCTCGCCCGGACGGATGCCCGGAATGAAGGCACCGCTTTTCTTCAGGTTATCCGCAACTTCCCGGCTGTTGTAAACCAGAGCCGTATAGAAGAAGCAGAAGAAAATAATTGCAGCAGCGTACAGCAGGATGTAGACCGGCTGGCCCGGCGACAGCGTGGCAGCCAGGTCCTTGATGAACCGGCCAACCGCACCCGTCGAGTCAGAAGTAAACCAGCCCGCAATCGTTGCCGGGAACAAGATGATCGACGATGCAAAGATCGGCGGAATCACCCCGGCCATGTTCAGCTTCAGAGGCAGATGCGACGACTGACCGCCATACACCTTGTTGCCGACCTGACGCTTCGCATAGTTCACCAGGATCTTGCGCTGGCCACGCTCGACAAACACCACGGCGAAGGTCACACCAGCCACGATTGCCACGATCAGGATCGACGCAATAATGCTCATGGAACCCGTGCGGACCAATTCGAACAGTCCGCCGATCGCGTTGGGCAAGCCCGCTGCGATACCACCGAAAATGATGATCGAGATCCCGTTGCCCAGACCTCGCTCGGTGATCTGCTCACCCAGCCACATCAGGAACATCGTACCGGTCACCAGTGTGATCACCGCCGTCGCCCGGAACATCAGCCCCGCGTCGTTCACCAAGCCAGGCTGCGACTCCAGCGCGACTGCGATCGACAGCGCCTGGAAGGTGGCCAGAACCACTGTGCCATAGCGCGTGTACTGCGTGATCTTGCGCTGCCCTGCCTGCCCTTCCTTCTTCAGCGACTCCAGCTGCGGCAGCACGATCGTCAGCAGTTGCATGATGATCGACGCCGAGATGTACGGCATGATGCCGAGCGCGAAGACGGTAAAGCGCGACAGCGCACCGCCCGAGAACAGGTTGAACATCCCGAGGATGCCACCCGACTGACTCTGGAAAAGCTTCGCGAGCTGTTCCGGATCGATCCCCGGCACCGGAATATGTGCGCCGATGCGGTAAACGATCAGGGCCAGCACCAGGAACATCAGCCGGCGCTTGAGATCGCCGTACTTCGCCGTGTTCCTGGCTTGCGCGCTTGCATTGGGTTTCGCCGTGGCCAAACGATGCTCCGACTGTGACTTCGCCTATGCTGCGAATACTGCTGCGAAATTACGCAGCGATCTGGCCGCCAGCGGCTTCGATCGCGGCCTTGGCACCAGCGGTGGCGCCCAGACCCTTGATCGTTACCTTGCGGGTCAGCTCGCCGGCCTTGATGACCTTTGCGCTCTTGACGAGATCGCCCACCAGGCCAGCTTGCTTCAGGACCAGCAGGTCCACTTCAGCAGCTTCCAGGCGTTCGATATCACGCAGGGTCACCTCAGCGGTGAATGCCTTGGTCAGCGAGGTAAAACCACGCTTCGGCAGGCGACGATACAGCGGCATTTGACCGCCTTCGAAGCCCACCTTGTGGAAGCCGCCCGAACGCGACTTCTGACCCTTGTGACCGCGACCGGCGGTCTTGCCCAGGCCGGAGCCGATACCGCGGCCGACGCGACGCTTGGCGTGCTTCGAACCGGCAGCCGGTTTCAGGTTGTTCAGTTGCATGTTGCTCTCCGAGTCCCCGGTATCAGGCCAGAACCTTGACCAGGTACGAGACCTTGTTGATCATGCCGCGCACGGCGGGCGTGTCCTGCAGCTCCGACACCGAATTGATGCGGCGCAGGCCCAGACCACGTACGGTGGCGCGATGATCCTCGCGCGTGCCGATCAGGCTGCGCACGAGTTGCACTTTTACGGTTTTCTGCGACATTTCGTTCACCTTAGCCGAGGATGTCTTCGACCGACTTGCCACGCTTGGCAGCAATCTCGCCCGGCGTGCTCATCTTCTGCAGACCGTCGATGGTAGCGCGGACCATGTTGTAAGGGTTGGTCGAGCCGTGCGACTTTGTCACCACGTTCGTCACACCCATTACTTCGAAGATCGCGCGCATCGGACCACCGGCGATCACGCCAGTACCTTCCTTCGCGGGCATCATCAGCACCTTGGCGGCGCCATGCTTGCCGATCACCTCGTGCTGCAGCGTGCCGTTCTTCAGCGAGACCTTGACCATCTTGCGACGGGCTTCGTCCATTGCCTTTTGCACGGCCACCGGAACTTCCTTGGCCTTGCCCTTGCCCATGCCGATGCGGCCATCGCCGTCACCAACCACAGTCAGCGCGGCGAAACCGAGAATCCGGCCACCCTTCACCACCTTGGTGACGCGGTTGACCGAGATCATCTTCTCGCGGAGGCCGTCGTCGCGTTCGTCCTGCTGGACTTTTGCTTGCATCTTTGCCATGACGTATCTCTCTCTATGCGCTTAGAACTTGAGGCCGGCTTCGCGCGCAGCGTCAGCCAGGGCCTTCACGCGGCCGTGGAAGCGGAAGCCCGCGCGGTCGAACGCAACGGTTTCCACACCGGCAGCCTTTGCCTTCTCGGCAACGCGCTTGCCCACCACGGTGGCGGCGGCAACGGTCGCGCCGCTGCCGGTCAGTTCTTTGCGCACTTCTGCTTCGGCGGTCGAAGCCGATGCCAGCACTTGCGTGCCGCACGGCGAGAACACCTGAGCGTAAATGTGCGAATTCGTACGGAACACGGTCAGACGGCTGACTTTCATCTCCGCGATCTTGGCGCGGGTCTGACGTGCACGGCGCAAACGAGCGTCTTTCTTGTTCATCATTGCACCCCTTACTTCTTCTTGGTTTCCTTCAGGATGACGCGCTCATCGGCGTAGCGAACACCCTTGCCCTTGTAGGGCTCAGGCGGACGGTACGCGCGAACTTCCGCGGCAACCTGACCGACTTTCTGCTTGTCCGCACCCTTGATGATGATCTCGGTCTGCGTCGGCGTTTCCGCCTTCACGCCTTCCGGCATCTCATGGATCACGTCGTGCGAGAAACCAAGCTGGAGCTTCAGCGCAGCACCTTGCAGCTGGGCACGGTAGCCCACGCCAACCAGGGTCAGCTTGCGCTCGAAACCGGCGGTTACACCCTTGACCATGTTGGCCACCAAGGCGCGCATGGTGCCTTGCAGGGCGTTTGCTTCACGCGATTCGTCAACCGGCGAGAAGGTCAGCGTGCCGTTATCGACGTTGACCTTGACCAGGCTGTGAATCGGCTGCGACAGCGTGCCGAGCGGACCCTTAACGGAGAGCACGCCAGCCGCCACATTCACTTCCGCGCCTTTCGGCAGGGTGATGGGAGCTTTACCTACACGGGACATAGTTTGCTCCTTACGCGACGTAGCAGAGAACTTCGCCGCCCACGCCAGTGGCACGTGCCTTGCGGTCCGTCATCAGACCCTGCGGGGTCGAGATGATCGCGACGCCCAGGCCGTTCATCACTTGGGGGATCTCGCTGCGGCCCTTGTACACGCGCAGGCCGGGCTTCGAAACGCGTTCGATGCGCTCGATGACCGGACGGCCGGCGTAGTACTTCAGACCGATGCTCAGTTGTGCCTTGCCGCCTTCTTCCTGCACTGCGAAGTCGTCGATGTAGCCTTCGTCCTTCAGGACCTTGGCGATCGCCGCTTTCAGCTTCGACGAGGGCATGACCACCGACGCCTTCTGCACGCCTTGGGCGTTGCGGATGCGCGTCAGCATATCGGCGATAGGATCGCTCATGCTCATACTGTTTCTCCTGTAGCCTGTGCGTAATTACCAGCTGGCTTTCGTCAGACCCGGGATTTCGCCCTTGAAGGCGATTTCGCGGATCTTGTTACGCGCCAGGCCAAACTTGCGGAAGGTACCGCGGGGACGACCGGTGATCGCGCAGCGGTTACGCTGGCGGGTCGGGTTCGCGTTGCGCGGGAGCTGTTGCAGCTCGAGACGCGCCAGATAACGCTCTTCTTCCGACTTTTCTTGGTCGTCAATAATGGCCTTGAGGTTTGCGCGCTTGGCGGCGTACTTTGCCACCAGCTTGGCGCGCTTCTTCTCACGTTCAATCAGAGCCAGTTTAGCCACGGTTACCCCTTAATTACGGAACGGGAACTTGAACGCATTCAGAAGAGCCTTGGCTTCCTCGTCGTTCTTTGCCGTCGTCGTGATGCTGATGTTCAGACCACGCAGTGCGTCGATCTTGTCGTACTCGATCTCGGGGAAAATGATCTGCTCTTTCACACCGATGTTGTAGTTGCCGCGGCCATCGAACGAACGGCCCGACACGCCACGGAAGTCACGCACGCGCGGCAGGGCCACGGTCACGAAACGATCGAGGAATTCGAACATGCGCTCGCCGCGCAGGGTCACCATCGCACCGATGGGATAGCCCTGGCGGATCTTGAAGCCGGCGATGGCCTTCTTGGCCTTCGTCACAACCGGCTTCTGACCGGCGATCTTCGTCAGGTCGCCCACAGCCAGCTCAATGACCTTCTTGTCATTGATGGCTTCACCGAGGCCCATGTTCAGGGTGATCTTGGTGATGCGCGGCACTTCCATGACCGACTTGTAGCCGAACTGCTCGATCAGCGCCGGCACAACCTTTTCTTTGTAAAACTCTTGCAGACGTGCTGCCATGCTCAACTCCTATCTGTGCCCAGAATCAAGCAGCCACGACGGCACCGGTCGTCTTCAGGAAGCGCACGCGCTTGCCGTCTTCGACCTTGAAACCGACGCGCGACGGCTTGCCATTGGCATCCACGAGCGCAATGTTGGAAATATGCAGCGGCATGACCTTGTCGACCACACCACCGGTGGTGCCCAGCATCGGGTTCGGGCGAGCGTGCTTCTTGGCAACGTTCACGCCCTCTACCGCAACCTTGTCGCCGAGCACGGCTTGCACAGTACCGCGCTTGCCCTTGTCTTTGCCGGTCAGGACGATGACTTCGTCGCCTTTGCGAATCTTGTTCATGGCGGCTCCTTACAGCACTTCCGGCGCGAGCGACACGATCTTCATGAAGCGCTCGGTACGGAGTTCACGAGTCACCGGCCCGAAAATACGGGTGCCGATCGGCTCGAGCTTGGTGTTCAGCAGGACAGCTGCATTGCTGTCGAACTTGACGAGCGAACCGTCCGCGCGGCGCACGCCCTTGGCGGTACGCACGACGACGGCGTTGTAGATATCGCCCTTCTTCACGCGACCGCGCGGCGCTGCGTCCTTGACGGTCACCTTGATGATGTCGCCCACGCTCGCATAGCGGCGCTTGGACCCACCCAGCACTTTGATGCACAGCACTTCGCGCGCACCAGTGTTATCGGCCACTTCGAGCCGGCTTTCTGTCTGAATCATGGTGTTTGTCTTCCCAACTTAATCCGCTGAACCCAACAGATATCGAGTCCACCGGTCAGTCTTGGTCCCGTCGGCAACCAGCTTTGCGCCAGCACCGTTTGGGTTGATCAACTTTGAAGTCGGTAGTTACCGGGCAACCTGAATTTCAGGACCGCCTGGCCTTGGCTCACTTCAGAGGCCCGCCTGGGTGATACTGCTAGGGCGAACGCAATAAAGCGGAAGTCCAGGATTATAGCACATAACCCTGGACTTGCAAGTCAACCAAGAACTGTTGTTCTTAGATGACGCGAGCAGCTTCTACCAGCCGGGAAACCACCCAGGACTTGGTCCGCGACAGCGGACGCGTTTCCTGGATCTCGACCTTGTCGCCTTCCTTGTACTGGTTGGCTTCGTCGTGTGCGTGGTACTTCTTGGAACGCAGCACGTACTTGCCGTACAGGGGATGCTTGACGCGGTTTTCGATCAGGACCGTGACGGTCTTGTCCATCTTGTCGCTAACGACACGGCCTACGAGAGTCCGGCGAAGCGACGTTTCAGTCTTTGCAGCTTCAGTCATTTCGCGTTCGCCTTTTCGCTCAGCACGGTTTGCACACGCGCGATGTCCTTGCGCACCTTCTTCAGCTGGCTGCTGTTCTGCAGCTGCTGGGTGGCCTTTTGCATGCGCAGGCTAAATTGGGCCTTCAGCAGCTCGGAGAGCTCCTGGTTCAGGCCTGCGGCGTCCTTGCCGCGAAGTTCGGATGCTTTCATCCCTGCTCTCCTTACGTCCCGACCTGACGCACCACGAAATTCGTGGCGATCGGCAGCTTGGCGGCCGCAAGGCGGAACGCCTCACGCGCCAGCTCTTCGCTCACGCCATCCATTTCGTACAGCATCTTGCCCGGCTGAATCTCAGCCACGTAGTATTCCGGATTGCCCTTACCGTTACCCATACGGACTTCGGCGGGCTTCTTCGAAATCGGCTTGTCCGGGAAAATCCGGATCCAGATGCGGCCGCCACGCTTGATGTGACGGGTCATCGCACGACGTGCCGACTCGATCTGACGCGCGGTCAGACGACCACGTCCCATTGCCTTCAGGCCAAATTCGCCGAAAGACACGGCGTTGCCACGGGTAGCCTTACCCGTGTTGCGGCCTTTCTGCTCCTTGCGATACTTCCTGCGCTTAGGTTGCAGCATTCTTATTCTCCACTCTTCGCATCTGCGCCAGGTGCAGCGCGGCGACCGGCGCCAGCACCGGCGCCACCGCGACGGTTGCCACCCGGGCGGCCGCCTTCGCCTTCACGGCGACGACCTTCCGGACGACCCGGGCGACGACGACGGTCTTCCTGGGGTTCTTCCACCACGGGCGCTTCATTGCGACCCAGGTGATCACCCTTGTAGACCCACACCTTGACACCGATGATGCCGTAGGTGGTTTCGGCTTCGGAGAAGCCGTAGTCGATGTCGGCGCGCAGGGTGTGCAGGGGCACACGACCTTCGCGGTACCACTCGGTACGCGCGATTTCGATACCGTTCAGACGACCCGAGCTCATGATCTTGATGCCCTGGGCACCCAGGCGCATCGCGTTCTGCATCGCACGCTTCATTGCGCGACGGAACATGATGCGACGCTCGAGCTGTTGAGTAATCGAGTCGGCGATCAGCTGCGCATCGGTTTCCGGCTTGCGGATTTCCTCGATGTTCACGTGCACGGGCACACCCATGCGACGTTGCAGTTCGGCCTTCAGCAGTTCGATGTCCTCACCCTTCTTGCCGATCACCACGCCCGGACGCGAGCTGTAAATGGTGAGACGGGCATTGCGGGCAGGACGCTCGATCACGACACGGCCAACCGATGCGTTCTTGAGCTTCTTCTTCAGAAAGTCGCGAACTTCGATGTCTTCTTTCAGCATGCCGGCGAACTTCGTGTTGTTGGCGTACCAACGCGAAGCCCAGTTACGGCTGACGGCCAGACGGAAGCCAGTCGGATGAATCTTCTGTCCCATCGTGACTCCTTAGTTGCCGAGCGTCACAGTGATGTGACAAGTTTGTTTCTCGATGCGGTTGCCGCGGCCCTTTGCCCGTGCGGTGAAGCGCTTGAGCGAGGTCGCCTTGTCGACGAAGATCGACTTGACCTTCAGGTCGTCGATATCGGCGCCTTCGTTGTGCTCAGCATTGGCGATGGCCGACTCGACCACCTTCTTCACGATCCCGGCAGCCTTTTTCGGGCTGAACGTCAGGACATTGAGCGCGCGCTCGATCGGCAGACCACGGATCTGGTCAGCGACCAGGCGCGTCTTCTGGGCGGAGATGCGGGCACCGCGATGAATCGCTTTCACTTCCATGATGGCACCTTACCTCTTCGCTTTCTTGTCAGCCGCATGGCCCTTGAACGTGCGGGTGAGCGCAAATTCGCCGAGCTTGTGGCCAACCATGTTTTCCGTAACGTACACCGGCACGTGTTGACGGCCGTTGTGAACGGCGATCGTCAGGCCGATGAACTCCGGCAGAATGGTCGAGCGACGCGACCAAGTCTTGATGGGCTTCTTGTCCTTGCCGCCCGTGGCCGCTTCCACCTTTTTCAGCAGGTGGGCGTCACAGAACGGACCCTTTTTTGCGGAACGTGTCATGTTCTAGGCTCCTACCTACCGATTAACGCTTGTGGCGCTTCTGCACGATCATGCTGGCAGTGCGCTTGTTGCTGCGGGTACGGTAACCCTTGGCCGGGGTACCCCACGGGGAAACCGGATCGCGACCAGCGGCGGTCTTGCCTTCACCACCACCGTGCGGGTGGTCCACCGGGTTCATCACCACACCGCGAACGGTCGGGCGAATACCACGCCAGCGAGTTGCACCGGCCTTGCCGATGACGCGCAGGCTGTGCTCTTCGTTGCCCACTTCACCGATGGTGGCGCGGCACTCGATGTGCACGCGACGCACTTCACCGGAGCGCAGACGCACCTGAGCGTACACGCCTTCACGGGCCAGCAGCACGGCGGAACCGCCTGCAGCGCGGGCGATCTGGGCACCCTTGCCAGGCAGCATTTCCACGTTGTTGATCGTGGTACCGACCGGGATGTTGCGGATCGGCAGGTTGTTACCAGCCTTGATCGGCGCTTCCGAGCCATTCAGCAGCGACTGGCCGGCAACCATGCCCTTGGTGGCGATGATGTAGCGACGCTCGCCGTCGGCGAACAGCACCAGCGCGATATTGGCGCTGCGGTTCGGATCGTATTCCAGACGCTCGACCTTGGCGGGGATGCCGTCCTTGTCGTTGCGCTTGAAATCGACCACGCGGTAGTGGTGCTTATGACCACCGCCCTTGTGACGGGTGGTGATGTGGCCGTTATTGTTACGGCCCGACTTCTGGAATTGCTTTTCCAGCAGCGGTGCGTGCGGCGCGCCCTTGTGCAGGTCGTTGTTCACGACCTTCACCATCGAGCGACGGCCCGGGGAAGTCGGCTTGGTCTTGACGAGTGCCATGATTACTTGGCCTCCGCTTCAAAATTGATTTCCTGACCCGGCTTCAGCGACACGTAAGCCTTCTTTACGTGGTTGCGACGGCCCATGAAGCGGCCAAAGCGCTTTTGCTTGCCCTTCTGGTTCAGGATCTGAACGGACTGCACCTCGACCTTGAACAGCAGTTCGACGGCGGCCTTCACTTCTGCCTTGTCGGCATCGCGAGCCACTTCGAACACAACCTGTTCATTCTTGTCGGCGACCAGGGTTGCCTTTTCGGAAACCACCGGCGCGAGCAGCACCTGCATCAAACGATGATCGTTCTTGGCTACTTGCGTCATTTCAGCAACTCCTCGATCTGCGCGACAGCCGCCTTGGTCACCAGCACTTTCTTGTAGTGCACGAGCGACAGCGGATCAGCCTGACGCGGCTCCACAACAGCCACGTGCGGCAGGTTGCGGGATGCCAGGTAGAGATTTTCGTCGAGGCTATCGGTGATGATCAGCACCGAGTCCAGGCCCATGGCCTTGAACTTGTCGGCCAAGAGCTTGGTCTTGGGCGCATCGACGGTGAAACCGTCCACCACATTGATACGACCTTCACGTGCGAGCTGCGAGTAAATCGAGCGCATACCAGCACGGAACATCTTCTTGTTGACCTTCTGGCTGAAGTTCTCTTCCGGCGAATTCGGGAAGATACGGCCGCCCCCGCGCCACAGCGGCGAGGAAGACATACCGGCACGAGCACGGCCCGTACCCTTCTGGCGCCAAGGCTTCTTGGTCGTGTGCTTGACCTCTTCACGATCCTTCTGCTTACGGTTGCCGCTACGAGCGTTGGCCTGGTAAGCAACTACGATCTGGTGAACGAGGGCTTCGTTGTAGTCACGGCCGAACACTTCGGGCGACGCGGCAACGCCGGCGCCGATTTGACCGTTGTCCTGGAGGAGCTTGAGTTCCATTACATGCGCTCCTTAAGCTTTGGCCTTGACGGCCGGAGTAACGATGACCTTGCCGCCCTTGGAACCGGGGATGGCGCCCTTGACCAGCAGGAGCTTGCGCTCTGCGTCGATCTTGGCGATTTCCAGGTTCTGGACGGTGCGGGTGACGTCACCCAGGTGACCCGTCATGCGCTTGCCGGGAAACACGCGGCCCGGATCCTGCGCCATACCGATGGAACCCGGCACGTTGTGCGAACGCGAGTTACCGTGGGAGGCACGACCCGATGCGAAGTGGTAGCGCTTGATGGTACCGGCGTAGCCCTTACCGATGCTCACGCCCTGCACGTCGATCTTCTGACCAACCTGGAACAGGTCGACAGACAGCGAGCTGCCAGCTTGCAGCTCGGCAGCCTTGGCTGCATCGATGCGGAATTCTTTGATGACTTCACCGGCTTCCACGCCGGCTTTGGCGAGGTGACCCGCCAGCGGCTTGGTGACGCGGCTTGCGCGCCGGCTGCCGAAGGTGACTTGAACCGCGGTGTAACCGTCGGTCTCGTCCGTCTTGATTTGCGTCACGCGGTTGTCGCCGACCTCGACCACGGTAACGGGAATCGAATCACCGTCGTCCGTGAAAATACGGGTCATGCCAACCTTGCGACCTACAAGGCCAAGGCTCATGGTTTGCTCCATTCCCAGCTGCGATTGGCCGGGGCTGATTAATACACGAAAACTGTGTGAGTGCGGGTTGCGCGAAAGAGATTGCGCACGACCAAAACGGTCCCCACTACCCGGAGAAACGGGTAGCCTTACACTATATCGCACTAACTTGGAAAGGGCAACATGCGATGCGCTTTTTCCTCTGCGGTGCATGCTCACGTGTTTTTTTGCGGCGTTTCCAGCATAAACACGGTGCGATGCACGAGATAGCGTGCGAATCGGTGAGCGGGAATCGTGCTGTGGCGGTCAGTCGCTGACGTTCGGGCCGGTGCGATCCGGCGCCTCCAGCCCCCAGTCGCCGAAGTCCAGCCAGTCATCGCCGAGTAATTCGAGCGGATGCTGCGTGCGGCCCGAACCATTGCCGCATCCCATGGCATCCGCCGGGCAATATTTATCGCAGCCCCAGCAGATGCGCTCGGGGTGCTTGGGATGGAGAGGAAACTTCTTTGCCATCGCGGTCGGCTGAAACAGGTTCGGGCACATGCCCCACCCGTTGACGTATAGCCTAGACGCCGCTGCCCCACTCGTCCGATTGCACGAGATTTGGCACAGATCAAATTCGTGATGCCCGCCCAACCGAATTCAACCTGGCTCGCTCCAAAGCAAAAACGGCGAACTCACGTTCGCCGTCTTCTTGCTGCAACAAGCCGGAGACTCCGGCCCGAAGCACCTTACACCTTGATCTCGACGTCCACGCCGGCCGGCAGATCCAGCTTCATCAGCGCGTCAACGGTCTTGTCCGTCGGGTCGACGATGTCCATCAGGCGCTGGTGGGTGCGGATCTCGAACTGATCGCGGCTGGTCTTGTTGACGTGCGGCGAACGCAGGATGTCGAAGCGCTGAATGCGCGTCGGCAGGGGCACCGGGCCCTTGACGATTGCACCGGTGCGCTTGGCGGTATCCACGATTTCGGCGGCCGACTGGTCGATCAGCCGATAGTCGAAAGCCTTCAGGCGGATACGGATCTTCTGGTTCTGCATGATATTTCCTTGAAAGAGCGATGGGCGTTCGTGCCCAGATGAAAGGGGACATGTCCGAAGACATGTCCCAGGAACAACTGCTTAGTCGAGGATCTTTGCCACGACGCCGGCGCCGACGGTACGGCCGCCTTCACGGATAGCGAAGCGCAGACCTTCTTCCATGGCGATCGG
>NZ_FMYZ01000019.1 GCF_900101625.1 Cupriavidus sp. YR651
GCTCTCTACCTAGCAGTAGATAGCAGCAGCGGAAGACGAAAACAAAGACCCCTGAAAACGCAGCAAACACCGGCCGTGCGATCCACACACAACGAGATCGCCCGACCCACCGCAAGGAGCACCATCATGAACGCCAAGACCATCCTGACCGCCGCCGCCCTCGCCGCCGCCTTCGTGACCGGCGCCGCACAAGCCGCAACCGGCGAAGCCTACGGCTACACCTACCGTGTGACCGATGCCCGCAGCACCTTCACCGATGGCGCCCGCGTGAACGACGCCCGCAGCACCTTCACCGACGGTGCCCGCGTGAACGACCAACGTAGCCCCTTCACCGACGGTGCCCGTGTCGGCAAGACCGACCCCTACACCGATGGTGCCCGCATCGTCGCCGGCCTGGATCGCACCGGTGTATCGGCCACCCCGGCCCGCACCGCTGACCCGTACCTGGATGGCGCCCGCCAAGGCAAGTTCGACCCGTTCACCGACGGTGCCCGCGTCGGCAAGACCGACCCGTACACCGATGGCGCCCGCACCGTTGCCGGCCTGGATCGCGTAGGCGTATCGGCCAGCCCGGCCCGCAAGGTCGATCCGTATCTGGACGGCGCCCGTGGTAATGCCCCGCGCAACCCGTTCTACGACGGCGCCCGCCAGTTCGATGTGTTCACGGACGGCGCAAACGTCTGAGTCCCGCCCGATGAAGGCGGTAGTGAAAGCAGGACAATCGGAGTTCTAGCCCAAGGCTGGACTCCGGTTTTGTCATCATGGAGTCCATCATGAACTTCCGTAACAGTGCTCTGATCCTTGGCGGATGGGTCGCCATCTGCGTGGCAAGCGGTTCCGCCGCAACGCTGGTTGTGCAGACCCTGCCGATCTGAGCTGGCGAATGCTCGCCCGGGCTACCTGCCCACCCCCTGCAGGACGTTGATGAAATCCGACAGGGCATAAGGTTTGCGCAGCGTCACCGCGTCCGGCAACGCGGTGCGCTGCGCTGGTGTCAGCGCCACATCGTGGCCGCTCACCAGAACCACCCTCAGCGCCGGCAGCAGCCTGCGCGCATCGACCGCCAGCTCCACGCCGGATGCCCCGGCAAGGCCCACGTCGGTCAGCAACATATCCACCGCGCCAGTGCGCAATATCGCCAGCGCCTCCACCTCGTTGCTGGCTTCCAGAATCTCCAGTCCGAACGTCCGCAGCAACTCCGCCGTGCTCGCGCGGACCAGATCGTCATCGTCGACGAACAGGATGCGCGTGTTGCCGAGCGTGTTGCCAAGCGGATTGCCGGAAGGGTGACCGTCAGCCCATCGGACGTTCCCGCCGCCAGGACGCGGCCCGGTTGCCTTCGTCGCCAGCGGATCGGGCGGCAGCGCGGCGCCACCGCTCATCAGCACATGACGCACCTTGCGCGCCAGCGCGTCTTGCGTGTACGGCTTGCTGAGCAGTTCGATGCCTTCATCCAGCCGGCCCGAGTGCACGATGGCGTTGTCGGTATAGCCCGATGTAAACAGCACCGCGATGCCCGGCAGGCGTTCGCGCACCTTGCGCGCCATTTCCGTGCTGCGCAGCGGTCCGGGCATGACCACGTCGCTGAACAGCAGGTCGAGGGGGACGCCGCTTTCGACGATGGCCAGCGCGCTCAGCGCATCGCGCGCCTTCAGCACCCGATAGCCCAGGCTCGCCAGCATCTCCACCACGGTGGCACGCACATCCTCGTCGTCTTCCACCACCAGTACGGTCTCCGTGCCACCGCCGGCCGGCCCCCCATCGACATCCGTCTCCAGGTCTTCCTCTTCGCGCACGCGCGGCAGATACAACCGCACCGTCGTGCCGTGCCCCGGCTCGCTGTAGATCTTCACGTGGCCGCCCGATTGCTTCACAAACCCGTACACCATGCTCAATCCCAGGCCGGTCCCCTGCCCTTCCGGCTTGGTCGTGAAGAACGGTTCGAAGACCTGTGCCTCGATCTCCGGCGACATGCCGGCTCCCGTATCGGTCACCGCCACCATCACGTATTGGCCCGGGGTCACCTCGGCGTTGCGGCGCGCGTAGTTCTCGTCCAGCGCCGCATTGCCCGCCTCGATGGTCAGCTTGCCATGCCCGTCCATCGCGTCGCGCGAATTGATCGCCAGGTTCAGCAACGCGTTCTCCACCTGGAAGGGATCGACCAGCGTGTTCCACAGGCCGCCCGCCACGACCGTCTCGATCTCGATGCCATCCCCCAACGCACGCCGCAGCATATCGTCCAGCGCACGGATCAGTCGCCCGAGATTCACCACCTTGGGCGCCAGCGGCTGCCGGCGTCCGAAGGCCAGCAATTGCGACGCCAGCTTGGCACCGCGCGCCACGCCGGCCAGCGCGTTGCGCACGTGCTGTTCGGGCCGATCCTCGCCCGCCACGTCGCGCGCCAGCAATTGCAGATTGCCGCCGATGACCTGCAGCAGGTTGTTGAAGTCGTGGGCCACGCCGCCCGTCAGCTTGCCGATGGCCTCCATCTTCTGCGCCATGCGCATGGCTTCGTCCGCGTGGCGCAGCGCCTCGGCGGCATCCTTGTCACTGCTCACATCGCGCCCCACGCCGTGGATGCGGCCACTCGCAGGGTCCAGCGACAGCGTCCAGGCCACCCAGCGCAGGCTGCCGTCGCTCCGCGCCATGCGGCATTCGTACCGCACCGCGACGCCTTCATGGCGCAGCGCGATCATCTGCTCCGTCACGGCCACCAGGTCATCGGGATGGACGAAGGCGAGGCAAGATCGCCCCAGCAGCACGGGTGCCGCATGGCCGAGCGTGCGCTGCCATGACGGGCTGACGCGTTCCAGCACGCCGTCGAAGCTCGCCACCATCAGCAGGTCTTCGCTGAGTTCCCACAGCCGGTCGCGGTCCGCCACGGTCTCTGCAACACGCCGCTCCAGCGAATCATTCAGCTCGCGCAGGTCTTCCTGCACCCGCGTACGCTTGGCGATTTCGGTTTGCGCGGCCTGGTAGAGGCGCGCGTTGTCGATGGCCACGGCCGCCTGTGCAGCGATGCCCACCAGCGTGTGCCCGGCGCGTTCGGTAAAGACGCCCGGTTGCGGATGCCCGAAGAACAAGCCACCGAGCACCTCACCCGTACGCGATATCACCGGTGCGGCCAGGTAGCTGCGCACGGCCGGGTGACCCTCCGGCATCCCGTGATACGGCGGGTTCCTGCCGAAGCGCGGATCCTTGCGGATATCGTCGGAACGCACAATGCCATCGCCACGGAATGTAGGCGCGAACACCGCCGTATTGCGCGGCATCGGAAAGCGCTCGAACGTCTCCCTCGACGCACCCGACAATGCGTGCAGCCGATAGGACCCGCCCGCGTCGTCCGGGACGTTGTAGAAGAACGCGCCGAACGCCGCGCCCGTCAGCTCCGTGGCCGCGTCGGTCACCACCTGCACCGCGCGTTCCAGGTCCAGTTCCGCCGAAACCGCCCTGCCCACCTGATTCAGGATCTCGAGCGTGCGCGATTCGTCGCGCAACCGTCGCTCCGTGGCGCGCCGCAACTGCGAGAGCTGCAGATTGCTGCTCACGCGCGCCAGCAGTTCGCGCGCGCTGAACGGCTTGGTCAGATAGTCGTCCGCACCGGATGACAAGCCGCTGACACGGGCCTCCTCGCCCGCACGCGCGGACAGCAACAGCACCGGCGTCTCGCGCAGGGCGGCATCGGCGCGTACCGCGCGCAACAGGTCGAAGCCGTCCAGCCGCGGCATCATCACGTCGGAGACGATCAGGTCCGGCGTCGCCACCCGCGCGGCGTCCAGCGCCTCCCGCCCATCGGCGGCCACCACCACTTCATGCCCGGCTGCACGCAGGATGCGGTCCATGTAGTCGCGCAGATCCGCATTGTCGTCGACGACCAACACACGAGCGGGGCCGCCAGCGGCATTGCCCGGCCACACCGCCGATGCGCCGCTATCGGGCGGCGTGGCTCCCGCAGGGACCACGTCCGCGTCATTCGCCGCGGCTGTCGCACCGCTTGTTGCCCCACATTTCGCCCCGCTTGTCCCCCCACCGGCCGCGACGTCCGCTGCCGGCATCCAGCGTATCGCGGCCTCGATATAGGCCTGCGCCTGCTTGCTGGTGAGCGCCGGAGCGGGGGCCGGCTCCGATGCCAGGCCCTGCGTCGCGTGCGGCAGCGTGATGATGAAGCGCGTGCCCTCGCCGGGCTGGCTCTCCACGCGAATCGAACCGCCATGCAGGCGCACCAGCTCCTGCACTAGCGCAAGCCCGATCCCGCTGCCTTCGATCGACCGGCCAACCGCGCCCGCGACCCGGTGAAAACGTTCGAATACCCGCGGGATTTCCGCCTCCGGAATGCCGATGCCGGAATCGCACACATGCAGTTCCACATCGCCGGCATCGTTCGCGCGCACCGATACGACGATCGCGCCCGCGTAGGTGAACTTGAACGCGTTGGAGAGCAGGTTCAGGACGATGGTCTCCCACATGTCGCGATCCACCGCCACGGCGCCGTCGAGCGGATCGCAATCGACGATCAGTTGCAGGCCGGCGGCCTCGATGGCGGATCGGAACAGCGATGCCAGTTCGGCGGTGAACGCCGGCAGGTCTGTGGGCTGCGGCTGCATCTGCACACGACCGGACTCGATGCGCGAAAAATCGAGCAGCGTATTGACCAGCTTCAGCAGCCGCAGCCCGTTGCGATGCGTGATCGCCAGCAGCTCGCGGTCGGCATCGCCTTCGCGCGACGGCCGGGCAAGCAGCTCCTCCAGCGGGCCAAGGATCAGCGTCAGCGGCGTGCGGAACTCGTGGCTGATGTTGGAGAAGAACGCGGTCTTGGCACGGTCGATCTCGGCCAGCGCCTCGGCGCGGCGCCGTTCTTCCTCATAGGCATGGGCGTAGCTGATGGCCTGCCCGATCTGTCCAGCCGCGAGATCCAGGAAAGCCCGATAGCGATCCCCGAACAACCGGCACGGATTCAGCCCCACCACCAGCACACCGCAACGCGAGGTCTCGCCCGACGTCAGGACCGGCAGCACGGCAGCCTGCCGTGGCGCAAACGTCCACGCCCCGCCCGGCAGCGGCGCGGCAAAGCGGGCCGCCAGATCATCGACCAGCACCGTCGCCCCCGTGCGCAGCGCTTCCTCGAATGGCCAGGGCGCATCCTGCGCGACGGACATGGCCGGTGGCGCGGCGGCGTGGTCCGGCGAGATGCCCCAGTTGCCAGCCAGAGTGAGCGTATTCGCGCCGCGCTCGGCCAGGTAGAGCAGCGCAAATGGAATGTCGTACGGGTCCGTCTGGAGCGCGCGCATGCCGAGGTCGCACGCTTCGCTCCATGTGCGGGCATTGGCGGTGGATGCGGCCAGTTCGCGCAGCAGGCTCAGTTGCCGCTCGGCCACCACGCGCTCGGTGTCGTCGCTGTTGGCGCAGATGATGCCGCCCGTGCCGCCCTGGTCGTCGGGGATGGGGCTGTAGGAGAACGTGTAGTAGGTCTCTTCCGGGTAGCCGTTGCGCTCCATGATCAGGAGCTTTTGCTCGTCGAACGTCCCCTCCACGCCAGTCATCGCGGTGGCCAGCAGCGGCTCGATTTCCGACCAGATCTCATGCCAGACCCGCGCGGTGGGCTGGCCCAGGGCAACGGGGTGCCGGCCGCCGACGATGGCCTTGTAGGGATCGTTGTAGAAGAAGCGCAGGTCGGCGCCCCAGCCAATCCAGATGGGCTGGCGCGACGTCAGCATGATGCGGATCGCGGTCTTGAGGCTCTGCGGCCAGCGCTCGGGCACATCGAGTGGCGTCTGCGACCAGTCATAGCCGCGAATCAGCGCCCCCATCTCGCCGCCGCCGGCAAGAAAACCTGGCCCGGTGCCGTCGACGCTGGCCGCCGGCATCACGCCGTCCGTGCTCTTCATCGCTGTCTCCCGATCCCGGTGCCGGTGCCGGTGCCGCCGGCCGGCGCTGGCGATGCTCCCATGACCTGCTCCGCGCCAGGCAACCCACCGGGGGCCGGGGTGCGCCGCATGACGCACCCCGCATTTACAGCCCGCGAACGGCCATATAGTCTGGCGACTTCCCTGTCACTCGCCGCGGAAGATCGAAGATGCCTGACACGGCCACGGATTATCTGATCGCCATCGCGCTGACTGCGAGCCTGACCATCCTCTGCGTCGGGCTCCACTATGAGGCCCTGCGCCTGATCTCCGCCTTCCACCCCAAGCGCCTGAGTGGCAAGGTCAATATCGGCGCCATGATCCTGCTGATCATCGTGGCCCACTGCCTGGAAGCCATGGTGTTCAGCATGGGCTACTGGCTCGGCTCGGATGTCTTCGGCATCGGCGAGCTGCAGGGCATGCGCGATCACGGTGTCATCGCCTATATCTATTTTTCGCTGGAAACATTCACCACGCAGAGCATCGGCGACATCTTCCCGGTCGGACAACTGCGGCTGCTGGCATCCGTGCAGCCGCTCGTGGGCCTGATGCTGATCGGCTGGTCCACCTCGTTCACGTTCCTGCTCATGCGGCGTGACTGGCGCGTCGACGAGAGGGACGATCGGTACTAGGCTGAGGAAACTGCCGGCGCGGCATGAACCGACGCCATGAACAGACCGTGAGCCCTGCCGTCGGCTGGCCGATCGCCCGAATGTCACGGGCGCACGTCACGGACGCACGTCACAGGCGCACTACAGCCCGCCACGCAGGAATCGCGTGGCGGACACCTGACTGGATAGTAGGCAGGACCCCGGAACGCCGAAATCGGCGTCCTTCCTACACGGATGTGGGATTTGAGGAAGTTGTGCGGGCGGCGCGCCAGTGAAAAGATAAGTGGCCGCCATCCCGATGGCGAAGTACGCTGACTTCTTCCCAGTCGATCCGTCCTCAGGGGCGAACAAGAACAACCGGAGGGCTCACGTGTCGTCGATGTCCGAATGCCAGGCCTGCGTGGCGCGCCGCCGGCGATTCCGTCTTCCCGTGTTCCGTATGCCCGTCTCATCACGGTCGGGTGCGTTCTGGCTGGTGCTTGCCTTGCTGGCCCTGATGTCCCTGATCGCCGCGCCGAGAGCGCACGCGCAAACGCCTGCGCCGCTGGCCGAATGGCAATACTCGGTCGGGATTCCGCTGCAAAAGATGTTCGAGGGCGAACCGCCGACATGGCAGATCCGGCTGGGCGCCGCGGGCAGCGTGCGCCCCCGCTATGACGGCGCCAACGACTACTACCTGCTGGCCGGTCCGACGATCGACATCCGCTATCGCGACCTCGCCTTTTTTTCCACAGGCGAGGGCCTTGGCTGGAACGCGATCTTCACCGACCACTGGCGCGCCGGGCTTGCGCTGACCTATGACCTGGGCCGACGCGAGAAGAAAGACCACGACCACCTGGCCGGCATGGGCAACATCGGCATGGCCGCGGAGACGAAAATATTTGCCGAGTATGTGGTGTCGAAGTCGTTCCCGATGGTGATCCGCGCCAACATCCGGCGGCAGTTTGGCGGCGCCAATGGCTGGGTGGGCGACGTGGGGGCCTACATGCCGCTGCCGGGCAGCTCCGAGAAGTTCTTCTGGTTTGTCGGGCCCGCGGTGACGTTTGCCGATTCCGCCTACATGAACCGATGGTTCGGCGTCACCGCCGAGCAGTCGGCGCGCTCGGGCTACCCGCAGCACCGCGCCGGCGCCGGCATCAAGTCCTATGGGGGCGGCATTTCAGCGATGTGGTTCTTCAACAAGCATTGGTTCGCCACCGCTGACTTTGGCGTGGCGGCGCTGGTCGGCGACGCGAGGAACAGCCCCGTGGTGCAGCGCACGACCAACCTGACCGGCGACGTTTCGGTCGTCTACCAGTTCTAGGCCAGCGGCCGCCGCAGGTAAGCATCAACGATAGTCCTCAGCGCCGGCAGCCTGCCGGTGAAGAAGTGCCCCGCGCCGGGCATCACGACGACCGGCAGTTCCTGCGGCCGCGCCCACTCGAACACATTGACGAGCGGCACCCGCTCGTCGCGCTCGCCATGCACCACCAGCGCATTGCCGGGGACTGCCGGAACGGCCGGCGTATCGTAGGCCAGCGTTTCGGACAACGCGCCTGCGGGCATCCCCGTCAGGATCAGATGGGCGATGGTCTCGCCCGCCCCGGTGAGACTGGCGGCCGCCCGCGCCTGCACGAAGGCGCCGAACGAGAAGCCGGCCAGCGCCAGCGGCAGGCCCGGATGCATCGACTGCAGGTGGCGCACCACGGCCAGCACGTCGTCCGTCTCGCCAATGCCGTCGTCGTATTCCCCTTCGCTCTGCCCGACGCCGCGATAGTTGGGACGCAGCGTGACAAAGCCGTGGGCCTGCAGCGTACGCGCCAGGATTTGCGGGATCTTGTGCTCGGCGGTGCCGCCCTGGCCCGGATGCGGGTGGGCAACCACGGCAATGCCGGTCGGCGCGCCGGCCGGGGTATCGAACAGGACTTCGAGCTGGCCGGCAGGACCGGCGACAAACTGGCGAACGGAGGCGGAGGGGGCGAAAGACGAAGACATGAAACGGCTACCGGCTGGGATGGCTGCGAATGTGCATCCGCAGCATACCCGGAGCCGGGCCGGCGCGGCAACGCTGTTGCCGCCCGCACCGCGCATTGACTATTCAGTGATGATGGTCCGCCTTGATGACGGACGCGATTTCCTGGCGCCGCACACTCACGACGTCGTCGAGCTCCAGCCCCTCGGCCACGACCAGCATTTCGGCACCCCGGTTGATGGCATAGATGACGCCGTACCAGAGATCCGGCCCCGCCACGGCGTTCAGGCGGACGCTGAATTCTGTCTCCAGGTCAATGCTGAGAACGGTCACCAGGTCGCCGACCTCGGGCATGGAGGCCTTCTCCGCCAGCAGATATTCCCGGGCCGCCACCGTCAGTGGCGTCTGCGCAATGCCGCGCGCAAACCTCGCTTGCATAGTCCACTCCTGCGCCAGTTTTCCTACAAGAATATAAGCGGCGTCCGAAAAGGCACGGTAAACCTTGGCACAAGCCAATTAGCCGTCGCTTCGCGGCCCGCCGATGTCTGGATCACGCCGCCCGTGTCAGACGGCGCCGGATTGCCGTTATCGCGGCACCCGCCAATAATGGAAGGAAGATTCCGGTCGGAGAGTTGCCATGCAATCCAATCTTCATGTTGTGCCGCACGCCGACGGTTGGGACGTAATACACGAAGGCGCACGCTACGCCGAGTCGCACCACGCCACGCAGGATGAGGCCATCGAAGCCGGCACCGGGCTGGCACAGCGCGAAAACGTGGAACTGCTGATCCACGGCCTTGACGGGCAGATCCGGTCGCGCAACCGCTACGGCCACGGCCCGCGCGACATCAAGGGGTGAGACGCGAGGGTGAAGAACGGGGTTGAAAAGCGGGGCTGAAAAGCAAGCCTCGACAGCACCCGAATCGAACCACGAAAGGGCGCCGCCATCAGGGTTGGAGTCAGGGTTGGATCGCCCTCTGCGCGGGACAAGCATTCGCGTCGATCGCACCGCCGTTGGCAACGGAAATCACCACGTAGTCCCCCGCGTTACCGTCCACGCCCACCACAATCTACCTCCTGCAATGGGCGGTGGCTGTCGGTGTCGCGCGACACAGGCGTAAGGGCAGCGCCGGTAGAATCACTCCATTCCGACCCGAACCGGCGCCGAGCGTCGGCCGCCCTCGCCCATGCCTGACCGACGACATTTCCTGCGCGCCGGCGTCGCCGCCGCCGGCCTGACCGCCCTGCCCCCCGCCATCCGGCGTGCGCTGGCCATTCCCGCCAGCCGACGCACCGGCACGCTGCGCGACGTGGAGCACGTGGTCATCCTGATGATGGAAAACCGCTCGTTCGATCACTACTTCGGGACCTTGCCTGGCGTGCGCGGCTTTGCCGACCGGTTCCCGATCCCCGTACCCGATGCGCCCGGACTGCGGGGCAAGACCGTCTGGTACCAGCGCAATGACGCCGACCCGGCGCGCGCGCGAACGCTGGCGCCGTTCCGGCTGGACACCACGACGCAATTTGCGCTGATGCGGGTCACTGGCACCCCGCATACGTGGTCCAACGCGCAGGACGCCTGGTCCGGCGGGCGCATGGACCGCTGGCCGACGTTCAAGCACGATCACAGCCTGGCGTACTACACCGAGGCGGACCTGCCTTTTCAGTTCGCGCTGGCGCGCGCGTTCACGGTGTGCGATGCCTACCACGCATCCTTCACGGGCGGCACCAACACCAACCGGCTCTTCCTCTGGGGCGGCACCAATGATCCCGACGGCCGCGGCAATGGTCCCGCGCTGGGCAATACGTACAACAAGCTGGAGGGCGGCGATCCGCGCGGCGGCTACACGTGGACCACGTATCCGGAACGGCTGCAGGCGGCAGGCGTCTCGTGGCAGATCTACCAGGACACCGCCGACAACTACTCGCTGAACCCGCTGGCCGGCTTCCGCAAATACCGCGACGCGATGCGTGCGCCGGCCGGCGACGACAATCCGCTGCGTGCCCGGGCGCTGACGACGCGTGGGCTGGATCTGCTGCGTGCGGACGTGATAGCGGGCCGGCTGCCGCAGGTGTCGTGGATCTGCCCGACACGACGCGGCTCCGAGCATCCCGGCCCATCCAGCCCCGCGCAGGGCGCCGACTACGTCGCGGCCGCGCTCGACGCGCTGACGGCCAATCCCGAGGTCTGGAGCCGCACCGCGCTGCTGGTCATGTTCGACGAGAACGATGGCTTCTTCGACCATTTGCCACCACCGGCGCCACCCGCGTACGAAACATGGCACGCCAATCCCGCGCGGGCGCGGCTGGCCGGCGAATCCACCGTCGACACGCGCGGCGAATATCACCGGCTGGTGACGCAGGTGGAAAAGGACGACACGCCGGCCTACCTGCACCACAGCTACGGGCTGGGCCCGCGTGTGCCGATGTACGTGATTTCGCCGTGGAGCAAGGGCGGCTGGGTCAATTCGGAGGTGTTCGACCACACCTCCGTGATCCGCTTCCTCGAGCAACGCTTCGGCGTGGAGGAACCCAACATCACGCCCTGGCGCCGCGCGGTCTGCGGCGACCTGACCAGCGCGTTCGACTTCGCTCATCCCGACACCTCGGACCACCTGCCGACGCTGCCCGCCACGGCAGCCCAGGCCGCTCGCGCACGGGCGCTGCCGGCCACCACCACACCGCCCGCGCCCGCGCTGCCGACGCTGCCGACGCAGGCGTCCGGCACGCGGCCCTCGCGCACGCTGCCCTACCACCTGCATGCCGATGCCCGCACCACTGCCGGGGGCGTGACGTTGCGTCTGGAGAATGCGGGCCGCGCGGGTGCCGTGATCCATGTCTACGATCGGCTCCACCTCGACCGGGGACCGCGCCGCTACACCATCGAGGCCGGCAAATCGCTGACTGGCCAGTGGGACTGCGACGCCGACGACGGCCGCTACGACCTGTGGCTGCTCGGTCCAAATGGCTGGCATCGCCACATCAGCGGTACCGCGCCGAGCCACACCGGGCAACCCGGCCCGGTTGCCACGCTGCGCCACGACCCCGCGCGGCAGGCACTGGCGCTCGCGATCGGCAACACCGGTGGCGTTCCTTGCCGCGTCCGCGTGCAGGCCAACGCGTACGGCGATGCGTCCAGATCGATCGACGTCGCCCCGGGGCAGGACACGACGGTGCCGTGGCCGCTCGGCCCGGGCGGCTGGTACGACGTCAGCGTGATCGTGCCGGAATCGTCTGGGTTCACGCGCCGCTTTGCCGGCCGCATGGAGACCGGCGCGCACGCTACGACGGACCCGGCGCAGGGCGGCCAGGCCATCGGCGACCAGTGGCCCGTGTCATGGTGAGCGGGCGCGCGCAGCCGCCCTCGGTTGTATCCGGTCAGATGCGCGACATTCGGTCCGGGGATGGGTCCGGGGATGGGTTCGACGATCGATCCGGCAATATGGCCGGCGACGCCAAGGGCGACGGGAGTGCCGGCACGCCGGCATCCCGCGCGCTGGCTCACGTGGCCGCCCAATGCGCGGGCGCGGCCGTCGACCCGGCGTGGCGCGTGACGCTGAACTTCCATCCGGACCGCCTGCATGACGGCGCGCCGTTGCTGGCGGCCATGGCGGCGGATGGGGTCTATCGCTCCCAGTTCGAGACCGGCACCAGCAATGGCGGCCTGACCGCCCATCCCGGCGGCGACCGCTGGCACTGGGAAAGCCGGATCTTCGGCCGCGCCTACGACGATGCACCGCCATCGGACCGGCCCAAGTACGGGGCGCTGAACTACCGGGACCTGCCGGTCGGCGCATCGCCACGATTCGGCTCCGCGCATTTGCGGCTGGCGGCGCCGGTGCTGGCGCGCACGACGTTCTGCTATCCGGACAGCGTGTTCGAGCCGATCCAATTCGGCGTCGCCGCCCGGCTGGATCTTGTCGCGCGAGTCGAGGCGGCGCAAGGCCAGGGCGACCCGCTCGATCACTACATCGAGGCGCACGTGCATGGTCCACTGGTCATCGCCCGGGATGTGGAAGCCATCGTGCTCGATCCCTGCTTTCGCGGCACCCAGATCGAGGCGCTGGCACGCGCGCTGCCCTGCGACGTGGAATGGCACGCAGGCTTCGCGGTCAGTGCGGAGGTGTTGCAGCAACATGCCGACTATCGCGGCGCGGCCATCGCCGCAATAGCGGTAGCCCTCGCGGCGGACGGCCAGCTGACCCCCGCAACAATCGGCGCGGCAGCGCGCGCGGGTCGGCACGATCCACAAGCGCTGAAGCGAGTGTGGCACTGCCTGGCTCGCTATGGCAGCCATGACCTCGGCAGCAGCGACCCGGGCACCTGACGACAATGCCCGCCCCCCTCGAAACCGGCGCCAGCTCTGGCAGAATGCGTAACATGAGCGAACGCGACGCCTCCTCCATGCTGCTGTCGGGCCACGCCTACAGTGCCCCGCGCTGGCGCTTCACGCGCTGGATCGCGGAGCCGGGGCGCGACACGCCCGCCGAAATCCGCAAGGCACTGGTCGGGAGTCTGTTCGGAACGCTGTCTATCTTCTTCGGCGGCGTGATCAATACGCTGATGGTGGCGCTGGTGATTACCCTCCATCTGAAGCGGCCCGAGTTCTATGCCTGGCTGGCGCTGGAGGCCGGCATCTGCGCGTCAAGGATCGTCGTGTTGTTCATGGCACGACGCGCCGCCCAAGCGGGGCGAGCCACCCCGACCGACCTGCATCTTGTGCTGTCGCTGGCCTGGGCCGGCAGCGTCGGGCTGGGCGCCTACCTGAGCGTCACCAGCGGCGACTGGCTGGCGGCCGCGTTGGCCTGCCTGTCTTGCGCGGCCATGTGCGGCGGCATCTGCTTCCGCAACTACGGTGCGCCGCGCATGACGGCGCTGATGATCCTGCTCAGTCTCGGCCCGATTTGCCTGGGCGCCATCGTCGCCGCCGAACCGTTGTTCCTGCTGACGCTGCTCCAGTTGCCGGTCTACATCCTGAGCATGACCAATGCATCCTTGCGGATGAACGCGATGGTGGTGGCGACGATGCGATCCGAGCGCGAAAACGCCCATCGCGCGCACCATGACTCCCTCACGGGTCTGCTCAACCGCGCCAGCCTGCTGGCGGAGATCCGCGATGCCAGCACGCGGCGGCTGGCCGCGGGGCGCTTCCTGACCCTGCTCTACCTGGACCTCGACGGCTTCAAGCTCATCAATGATTCTCACGGCCACGGCTGCGGCGACGAGCTGTTGATCCGTGTAGGGGAACGCCTGCGCGGGGCCGTACCGGGGCGCGGCCTGGTCTACCGGATCGGCGGCGACGAGTTCGTGATCCTGCTGCGCAACGAGACCGAACACAGTGTGCAGGCGCTGGCGCAGGAACTGCTGCGCGAGGTCGGCACGCCGTATCTGCTGCCTGACGGCCTGCAAGCGCAACTTGGCGTCAGCATCGGCATCGCGCACGTCCGCCCGGAGGCGCACACGGCCGACGCGATTCTCAGCATGGCCGACCGCGCCTTGTACCGCGCCAAGGCCCAGGGCAGGGGCCAGTATCGGTTTGCGGCGGCGGTATAGGTCGCATGGCAGCAACATGCGACGGCGACGCTACGGCGCCTACATGCGATGGTCGTGCGAAGCGCCCCCGCTCAGGTCAACCATCTCCGGCCTGACGTCGGCAAAACGAAGTACCTTGCCACCGTACGTGGCCGCGAATTTCCGCGCAGCCGCTTCATTGCGGAAGCTGGCAATGGTGGGCCCCATCGATCCGTGCCGCTTGCTACCCGACACGTAGAAGCCGGTCTTCGCATCAAACCAGTTGCCGCGAGGCGCTTCCCAGTCGGCCAGCTCCATGTCCTGCACGAAGACGGCCCGCACCGTGCGCACCTGCTCGGGCTTGAGGAGGGTGCTGAACACCTCCACCGTATCGCAATACCAGGTGGGTCGTGCCTCCCCCGCGAAATGGATCTGCCCCTTCGGGCCGGGATAGTCGGCCAGCAGCATGCCATCGAGATCACAGGTGGTGGCGGGATCGAAATCCGCGGGCATCGCCACTTGTTCGGTCTGGTTTCCGCAAGCGACAAGCGTTGCCTGCGACGCCACGGCAAGGGAAGCCAGCAATAGCTGGCGGCGGGTGATCAGCATTGACGGAATCTCCAGGAAGCCAGCGCCAGCGGAGCGGCGATCCAGGCCAGCATCGCAGCGCCCATCAGCCACGGATTGGCCAGGGACGTCGGCACGATGCTGACCACGCCATAGGTGCCGCGCAACTGGTCGAGCGAAAAGACATTGAGGATGCGGAAGACGTCCGCCGGATTGAGCAACAGCAGGTAGGCCAGCGTCTGGCCGCCCGCCTCGCCGCCGCTGGCGACCAGCAACCCCAGCAAGAGCAGATCGAACACCAGCACGAATCCAAACCACAGCGCGATGGCAAGCCCCGAGGCACGGGTGCGCTCACGCGTGGCAACGGAGATCAGCAATGCCAGGCTCAGGAAGGCCAGCCCGAGCAGTACCGCGCTGAACATGAAGACGAGATACTGGCGAAGTCCGGCCCAGCCGAACTGATGGAGCAACAACATGGCGACGAGCGCGAATCCGGCCAACGTGGACAGCGCGAGCGCCGCCGCCAGACCCAGATACTTGCCGAGCAGCAGTTCCAGCCGCGTCAGGGGCATCGCCAGCAGCAGATCCAGCGATCCGCGTTCCCGCTCGCCGACGATGGCATCGAACCCGAGCAGCAGCGCAATCAGCGGAATCAGATAGATCACCAGGCTGACCAGGCTGGCAATGACGAACTCGAGCGAACGCGGCCCGAACTGGCCTTGCTGCGCCCCGCCGAAATAGGTGATGACCAACGAGAACACCGCGAACAACAGCGCCACGGCCAGCACCCAGCGGTTGCGCATGCGGTCGCGGAACTCCTTCACCGCCAGCGTCGCAACCTGGCGCCATACGAAACCGCTCATGCTCCCCTCCCCAGCCCAAAAAACAGATCTTCCAGCGAGGGCTCGCGAATCTGCAGGTCCTGCACGCCATCGGTCAGCATCGCCAACACCGTCATCCTGGCTGCGCGCGGACAGGTCAGCACGACGTCCATGCCGCCATCACGCCAGGTGATATCTGGCACCGGTGCCAGGCGTTCGCGCAGCACGCGCTGCCGGATAGGATCGACGCGCATCGTCAGCGTCAGCGGCATATCCAGCCGCGCGCGCAACTCCGACACGCTGCCAACTGCCTGCATGCGGCCATTGGCCATGATGGCCAGGCGATCCACCCGCTCCTGCAATTCGGTCAGGATGTGCGAGCTGATGACAATCGTCGCGCCCTGCGCTTTCAGCTCGTGCAACACGGCATAGAAATCGCGGATGGCGGCGGGGTCCAGGCCGTTGCTGGGCTCATCGAGGAACAGCACGCGTGGCGTGCCCAGCAGGCACTGCGCAAATCCAAGGCGCTGGCGCATGCCTTTCGAGTACTCCCGCACTGGCTTCTTACCGGCCGCAGCCAGGCCAACACGCTCAAGCAGCACATCGCAACTCGCCCGATCCGCCTGCTTCAGCCGTGCGAAGAAGCGCAGCACCTCCGGCCCGCTGAGGTTGTCGTAGAGCGCCAGGTTCTCCGGCAGATATCCGATCTGCCGTCGGACGGCGCGGAAATCGCTGCTCCGCACCGACGCACCGGCTACCGTGATCTCGCCACGGGTTGCCGGAATCAGCCCGAGCATCAGCTTGAACAGCGTGCTCTTGCCGGCGCCGTTGTGGCCGATCAGGCCGAGTATCTCGCCGCGCCGCACCTGCAGATCGACGGCCTCGACGGCCTGTACGGCGCCATAGTGCCTGGCAACGTCTCGCAGAACGATCGCGCTTGCTTCATTGGTCACGGTAGTGCTTGTCACGCCATGCGCTCCAGTCGGGGTGTCCGGGAAACATGCGTGGCGCTGCGTCGACCACGCTGGGCACGCGCAGCACCGGGAACTGCTGGCTGACCATGCGCAAGGCCTGCACCGCCGGACTTGCCATCAGCAGCCTCACGCCCGGGTGCCGCCAGCTCAGGCGGGCCACCATGTCATTGGTCTCGAACGGCAGGTCGCCGACGCCATCGCCGTCGCGATCCCAGCCAAGGTAGTTGCTCCAGTGGTTGCCACCGGCGATACGCGATGCGCTGTCGGCTGACTTGCTCGATGACGGGTTCGATGACGTGCGCGAGGCAGCGCCCCAGGCTTCATCGCGCGCGCCCACATAGCGCACCTGCTCGCGATTGAGCATGAAGTCGTTGCCCTGCACCACGTTGCGCGTCGATCCTGCCGACAGGTGGACGCCCACGTCGTTGTCAACGACAAGGTTGCGACGCAGCGTCGCGTATTCGACGTCGTAGATGAAGAAGCCACGGTTGTTGCCGGCGACGACGTTGTCTTCGACCACCGCATCCTGCACGGTGCGCAGCATGATGCCGTGATCCGAGTTACCCCAGGCGCGATTGTTGCGCACGATCTGGTCGCGGACTTCCATCAACGCCAGGCCGCCACGGTTGTAGTAGCTCTCGTTGTCCTCCCACAGGTTGTAGTAGGAATTCATGTAGTGCGTGCCGTAACGACTGTGATGCAGCCGGTTGCCCCGGAAAACGGCATGATGCGAGACATCCACATAGAGCGCATCGCGCACGAAGCTGATGTGGTTGCCGACGATCTTCGCGCCCCGGGTGTTGTAGAGCTGGACGCCATTGCCGCGCTGCGGCGAGCTGTAGTCGCGCTTGCCGGTGATCACGTTGTCTTCGATCTGCACGTCGTTGGCCTTCTCGATCCAGAGGCCGAACAGGTTGTACGTCAGGTCGCACTGCCGCACCACCGCGCGGTGCGCGCCCGGGCGGATATAGATGCCGGCATTCTGGTCTTTTAGGCTGTCACCGGAATCGCGCACGATCAGACCTTCGATCCGCACGTCCGGCGCGTCAACACGCACGGTATCTCCCTGCAGGCCACCGCTGAGCGTAGGCTTGCCGAGACCTCGCAGCGTCATAGGTTTGTCGATGACAAAGTTTCCCACGTAGTAGCCACGCTCGATCTCGATCACATCGCCGGGCTTTGCGGCGTCAATCACGCGCTGGAGCGCGTCGCCCGGCCGTGCCTGCCATGTGGCCGCCTGCGCAATGCCAGACACCAGCACCACCAGCACCGCCAGCAGCCCGATCCATGCCCCAATCGATGTCCCGATCCACGCTCCGATCGTCTTCATAGAAGCAACAAACCCATGGCCTTCAGCAACAGGAATAACGCGGCGCCGGCAAGCAGGTTCTTGAATCCGACATAGCAGATCATGTCCATCCACCCCGCCCGTCTGTACCGATCCCGCCACCATGGGCCATCCTTGACATAGCGGCGGCCCGACATGCGGATTGGAACCTCACAGACGCTCCAGCCAACCCACGCGCCAATCATGGCCACGGGGCCCACCTGGCCACGAGCAGCCAGCATCCAGGCGACGCTCACCGCCGTCGCCAAGCCCAGGCTGCCAACGTGCAGCGCCCGATGCGAGCGCCAGCCCTCGACACTCCAGGGCCAGAAGTGATCGCGCATCTCCAGCCATAGCCATTTCAGGCCGCGCGAACCCGCCTTGTGTGCAGGCGTGACGGGGTCAGTCGGCATGCGCGGATCGGGACCATCCAGCTTATCGGGGCCGGCCGGGTGCATCGGAAGAATCGGGATGAAATAGCCGTCGCGGCCGATCGGCGTCATGGCCGGGCCGTCGCGCTCGCGCCGCTTGCGCTCCCTTGCCAGAGGCGGGCAAGCCGTGACATCGGTGTACAGCACCATGCAGTCGAGGCAATGCAGGCATTCGCGATGGTCAATACGCCCATGCACATCGATGGCCTGCGCGCCACAGCCCACCGCGCAGGCCTTGCATCGGTTGCAGTCCGGCTTGCGACGCAGGCCGAACCAGCGGAACGTACTCGGCATGGCCAGTGCGGCACCAAGCGGGCAAATGTATTTGCAGTAAGGGCGCTCGATGAAAAGGGACAGGCCCAGCAGCGTGCAGACGAACAGACCATACGGCCACGCGCGATGCGTGATGCCGACCAGGAAGGTAGTCTTGAAGGGTTCCACCTCCGCCAGCTTCTCGGCCAGGCCCATCGAGACCATCGACACCGCGAGTAGTCCGAAGAAGATCCCGTATTTGAGCCATTTGAGCCGGTCATGCCAGGCTTGCGGCAAATGCCGTTGCCACCGTTTCAGGCCGACCTTCCGGCCAAGCTTGTGGATCGCTTCGGACAGGGAGCCGAACGGACAGAGCCAGCCGCAGAACAGACCGCGCCCGAACAGGAACACGGTCAGGATGATGAAGATCCAGAACAGGAAGATGAATGGGTCCGAGAGAAACAGCGACCACTTCCACTGGAAGAGCAAGGCATGGAACCACGTCAGCACCTGCGTGATGGACGGTTGCGCCATGACGCCGAAGCCAACGAAGGCGATGCTCGACGCCCACGCGCAGTACTTGAAGACATTTACGGGCCATTTGTTCTTGTGGGTTGCGCGCCGTGTCAGCGCCTCACGGAACGCGTAGACGACGGTGACCGCGACCAGCAGCATCACGAAACAGGCAATCGCGACGGCGCGCGACTTCCATACCCGTACCCATGGCGCGCTGGTCTCCTCGATCTCCGGGCGGCCGCCTTCCAGCAGCGTTGCGGGGAGCCAGTAGTCGGCATCGAAACGAGTGAAGCTGCGCGCGCCGGTGGCGCGATCCACACGATTGCCAAGCAGCGAGAGTTTCCACGGATAGGCCGGGGAGAACGCCTGCGAACGGATCACGAAGATCGCCGACTCGTCGAACGCCGGCGCACCGTGGGCAACCAGACCATAGAGGTTCATATAGTCCAGGTCGCGGAACGTGAACGCGTCCGCGCCTTGCTTCACCTGAACGCGGTCATAGAGGCCGCCGCGCACGAAGCCAGATCCCTTGAACGATTCCGCACCGGCCGTGCGGATGATGAAGATGGCATGGTCGCCCGCGCGCAAACGGTCATGTAGATTGCGGTAGCCCAGCTCGCCCAGCAGGCTGCTGCCGACGTCAGGATGATTCAGGTCGCCAAACCATAGTTCGATGAAGGGCTCGGACGACCGCGCCAGCCCGAGCTGTTCGGGCATCACCCGCAGGCGTCGAACCACACCTTGGGAGACCAGATCCGCCCAGCTTGCCCTGGGGTTGCCCGGCGCGAAGCGGGCCGGCTCCCGGTGGGTCGGCGCCAGGATGCCGACCTGACGCGCAACCGCCGCGCCGGCCGTCATCATGACCTGGTTCTGCGCGATCACGGTGACCGTCGCACCGGAGATCGCATCCACGCCCAATATGCCCTCGTCCCGCCGCGCAGCGCCGATCTCGATCTTGTCCGCCACCGACTTTCCCAGGTACTGCTGATTGAACTTCAGCAGTGCCGATTCGGGAATACCAAGCAACAGGATCGGCTCGGAATGCTTCAGCACCTTGACCCCGACGAACCGGCCGTTCGTGTCCATGCCGATCAGCGTGACAACCGGCTTGCCCGAATAGGCCGGCGTATCCGTGATGTCGGTGGACAACATCACATAGCCCAGCGTCCTTTCCTTGCCGTCCGCCCCCGCGTCGCCATAGGCCTCGACGTAAGGTGGCTGGCCCATGCGTTCCGAGAAGCGCTTCGCGCCGGGAAATACATCGGCGCACGGCACCCGCGCGCACAAGTCACGTGCCGTGGCGAGATCCGGCGGCAGCGTCGCTTCATAGGCGCCGGACGCTCGTGCCAGGCTAGCCGCCATCACCAGAATGAGAGCGACCAGGATGGCGACTGCATGGGGTAGGTTGAAAGGGCGCATGTTGTTCTCATGCCCCCGCGCGGCGACACGCCATGCGGGGGTGGGGGGGTGCTGGCTCAGACTCAGGCTTCCACGATCATGCGAATGCGCATCTCCAGGTGCAGCGCGTGGCAGAAGTGAGTGCAGTAGCACCAGAACACGCCGGGCTTGTCGGCCACGAAGCTGACCGAAGCCGTCTCCTGTGGATTGACGATGAAGTTCACGTTGTACCGGGAGATCGCAAAGCCGTGCGTCAGGTCCTCGATCTTGTCCAGGTTGGTGAGGATCAGCGTGACCTCGTCGCCTTTCTTCAGGCGGATCTCGTTGAGGCTGAAGGCGGGCGCCTGTGAGGTCATCTTGACGGTGACCTTCTTGCCGTTGCGGAACACGCCGGATTCGGCCGGGTCCTTGACCGCCAGCGGGAAGTCATCCAGCGCGTAGACCTGCTTCGGACGCACCAGCTCGCGCTTGAAGATGATGAAGTCATGCGGCTCGCCACGCACCGGGTGGTCCGCCAGCAGCACCATCTTGTCGCCAGAAATGTCGATTAGCTGCTCGTTTTCCGGATGCAGCGGGCCTACCGGGAGGAATCGATCCTTGGAGAACTTGCAGCCCACCGCGAGAATCTTGCCGTCGGGCGCAATCGTCTCCGAGTGGGAGGCGTTCAGATGGCCCGGCTGATAATGCACGTCCAGCCTGTCGACCACATACTTGGCATTCTTGTCGCCGTGGTGGAACTTGATCGCGGCGGCAACATTCCACTTCACCACCTGGCTGTCCAGGAACAGCGTGGTGTAGGCATTGCCCCGATCATCGAAGGCGGTATGGAGGGGTCCGAGGCCCAGCTCGACTTCGGCCACGATGGCGTCGTCGATCTTTTCGAGCTTGCCATCGAACCAATCCAGCACCTTCGAGAGTTCGATCACCGTGGCCGTCGGCGAGAGCTTGCCGGCACAGATGAAGTACTTCTGGTCGGGCGTGGCATTGACCCCGTGCGGGTTCTTGGGCACCGAGACATAGGCCGTCAGCGCTGACTTCGGATCCTGGTTGGCGGAATGGGTGCCATCCACCACCGGCACTTTCGAATTGGCGTACGTCTTGAACTTTCCTGCCTTGACTGCGGCCTCGATGCGGGCAATGTTGAAGAACAGGCAGGCATCGCGCTCGGCGGCCATCATTTCCGCATAGTGCGTCGCGTTCTCGGTGTTGTACTGGTTGGTGGCCGCCAGCTTGCCGTCATAGGAGGTTGCGATCAGGTCGCAGTTCCCATCGACGACCACCTGCCAGCGTACTTCCATCGATTCGGCGTCGACACACGTGAACAGGCTGCGATCCTTGCTGGCGCCCCCGGAAATGCCATCAGGCAATGGAACACCAAATTCACCGCCACAGAACACGCGGGTCGTGTAGTTGATCTTCTCGTCGACGGGATCGCGCTTGTCCGGGAAGATTCCGTGGAAGCCCTGCACGTTGGGCAGGTCGGCGATCTTGTCGCAGGTGAAGTAGTCGAGGCGGATGCGCGCGAGGCGGGAATTGAGCTTGTCGTTGATCCAGGCGTAGCGGCCGTCGTAGTTCCCATCCTTGTACGACGCATGGGTATGGTGGCTATCGCCAACGTTGTACCGCAGGCTGCCGTCGGGCCGCGTACCCATGATCTTCTTCGATTCGTTGGTGACGCCCCAGCCCACCAGTGCATCCGGCACGAAGCATGGGATACGGAGGATCTCGCGGCCGGAAGGCAAGCCGAGCACGCGTACGTCCCCCGTATGGCCGCCGCTCCAGAGCCCGTAGTACGTATCGAGTTCACCTGGCTTCAGGTGGGTGACCACGCCATGTGTCCCCTGACCGGGGTTGGTGATGGCGCCGCCGGCTGGCGTAACGGCAGCCGGCGGCGTGGAGCCCTTGTCCGTGCAGGCCACCACGCCGGCGAGACTGGCCATGGCGGCTGTGCCGAGAAACTGGCGGCGACCTACACCACCAGCAGCGTGACCCGATGTTTTGTTGTTGCTCATTGAAAAACCCCCGAGAAGATGGTCGGGATTGGCGACCGGAAGTAAGTGCCTGAGGACAGGCGAATCTTCAAAGGTCGGCGGGTGCGCAGACTTGATAACCATCAACCGCCTGTTGAATAGGTATCGGCGCCGCATGTTTTCATCGGGCCAGGACGTCCGCTGGAAGCGTCTGCTTCTTAGAATGGAGCGGTCCAAAAAATGGAGCGTTGCATGAGCGAGACAAAGCCGAAGGTATTGGGTCCACGCATGACGCCGGCGCGCGGCGCGCGCACGACGCCATTGCACTGATATATCGCCATGCACCCTTCTCCTCCAGTCACCTTGCGCCCGGGCCGCCGTCGCCTGCTCGGCGCGCTGCCCATGCTGTGTACGGCCATGTGGATGCGGCCGGCTCTGGCTGACCCGCGCGTGGGCCGGTCGTCGCGCGTGCTGATGGGAACCCGCGTCGATATCACGGTGGAGGGGCGCCACGCTGACGCCGCGGAACCGGCAATGGCGGCGGCGTGGACCGAGATGCAGCGCCTCGTCGATATGATGAGCCGCTACCGCACAGATAGCCTGGTGCATGCGCTGCAGCGCGCCGCGGGCAGGCAGGCGGTAGCGGTGCCGCCCGAGATGCTGAGGGTCCTGCAAATGGCCCGCGACGTCTCGGCGCGCAGTCTCGGCGCGTTCGACATCACCGTGGGGGCGTTCTCCGGCTGGGATTTCGACCCCGCCCACCCCATGATCCCCAATGCCGCGGAAATCGCGCGCGAAATCCCACTGGTCAACTACCGTGACCTGCTGATCGACCCAGGACGTGGCACAGCCTTCCTGCAGCGGCGTGGCATGCGCATCGATCTTGGCGGGATCGCCAAGCTGCCTGTCCTCCAGGCGGGCATGGCGGCATTACTGCGGCATCACGACCTGGCTGGCGCGATGATCAATGGCGGCGGCGACGTGCTGGTCAGTGGGCAGTTGCAGGGCCGCGACTGGCGCATCGGTGTGCGCGATCCGCTTGCCCCCGGCCGGTTGATCGGCGCGCTCGCACTCAGCGATGGCGTCGTGGCTTCATCGGGGGACTACGAGCGCGCTTTCGTCATGGCGGGACGACGCTATCACCATATCCTCGATCCCCGCACCGGGCAGCCTGCGGCAGGGCCGCATGGCGTGACGCTGGTGGCGCGCGGCGTCGAGGAGATCAACGGCCTTGGCGCCGCGATCATGGTGGCTGGCTCGCGTGCCGGCCGCCGCTTGCTGGCCCCGCTGCGCGGCGTCGACGCATTGATCGTGGCGGGCGACGGCCAGACGTGGATGTCCGATGGAATGGCCACGCGGCTGCGTGCCTGACGATATTTCCCGCCTCGTCAGCACAACGAAAGACGTGTGATGCCGATGATTCATCAGCGCGACGCAATGTCTGGACAACTCGTCTCAACGCTGGGGCTTGCCTCGGATGGCGCGCCCTGCCGGGACCCGGCACGGGCCTCCCGACGGGCCAGCGCGGTGGCTAGCCGGTACTGGAAGAAGAACAGGGCAACAATGGCAAACATCGCGATGGCCGCGATGCCGAACCGATAGGCGATCCACATGATGGCAGCTTTCATTGACCTGTTGCCAGCGTAGAAAAATCCCGATTCAAACGGTGCAAAAAGCGAACGACACTGCGTAAAGATCGCGTCAACATCGGATCAGTCGACATCGCATCCGCACATCCATCGACGCCCTCCCCCACCGCCCACACGTCAGCGATTTGTCAGAGACCGGTCGGTCTAGTCGCCGCGCCAACCTACCCCCGGGTCGTGGGGCGCCGCGCTTCGCGCCCCGGCATCTCAAAACGCTTAACTCGGATTCGAAAAGTCTGTGCGCTATCGTCTCCATTGATCAATACGATATGACTTGTCGCATTCCATCTGCGATAGTCCAGTTCAACTCCTGTCGGCGAGTCAGTTCCCCGGCGCCTTCCGTGCAGCCTTGCCCGCGCTGCGATTGACCCACAAACGTCCAGGCACGACACACCGGTGTCTGCCACCGCATCAAGGAACCGCTATGAAGAAATTAACGACCGCTTTCGGCGCGCCTGTCGTCGACAACCAGAATATTCAGACCGCCGGCCCGCGCGGCCCGGCTCTGCTGCAGGATGTCTGGTTCCTGGAGAAACTGGCTCACTTCGATCGCGAGGTGATTCCCGAGCGCCGCATGCATGCCAAGGGTTCCGGCGCCTACGGCACCTTCACCGTCACCAACGACATCAGCAAGTACACCCGCGCCAAGCTGTTCTCCGCCGTGGGCAAGCAGACCGAACTGTTCCTGCGTTTCTCCTCCGTGGCCGGCGAGCGCGGCGCGGCGGATGCCGAGCGCGACATCCGCGGCTTTGCCATCAAGTTCTATACCGAGGAAGGCAACTGGGACATGGTCGGCAACAATACGCCGGTCTTCTTCCTGCGTGACCCACTGAAGTTCCCCGACCTGAACCACGCCGTCAAGCGCGACCCGCGCACCGGCCTGCGTAGCGCCGAGAACAACTGGGACTTCTGGACCGGCCTGCCCGAAGCGCTGCACCAGGTGACCATCGTGATGAGCGATCGCGGCATCCCGCGCACCTGGCGCCATATGCACGGCTTCGGCAGCCACACCTACAGCTTCATCAATGCGAATTACGAGCGTTACTGGGTCAAGTTCCACTTCGTCACCCAGCAAGGCATCCAGAACCTGACCGACGCCGAGGCCGCGGAAATCACCGGCCGCGACCGCGAATTCCATCAGCGCGACCTGTATGAATCGATCGAGCGTGGCGATTTCCCGCGCTGGAAGCTCTGCGTGCAGATCATGCCGGAGGCGGAAGCGGGCAAGTATCGCTACAACCCGTTTGACCTGACCAAGGTCTGGCCGCACAAGGACTACCCGCTGATCGAAGTGGGCATCATGGAACTGAACCGGAATCCGGAGAACCATTTTGCCGAGGTGGAGCAGGCCGCTTTCGCGCCGTCGACCATCGTGCCGGGCATCGGCTTCTCGCCCGACAAGATGCTTCAGGGCCGCCTGTTCTCATACGGCGACACGCAGCGCTATCGCCTGGGCGTCAACCACGCGATGATCCCTGTGAACTCGCCGAAGGCCGCCACGCACGTGAACAGCTACCACCGCGACGGCACGATGCGCATCGACGGCAACCGGGGCGGCACCACGTCCTACGAGCCCAACACGCGCGGCGAATGGGTGGAGCAGCCCGACTTCCGCGAGCCGCCGCTGACGCTGGAAGGCACCGCCGACCACTGGAACCACCGCGTCGACGACGACTACTTCTCGCAGGTCGGCGCCCTGTTCCGGCTGATGACGCCGGCTCAGCAGCAGGTGCTGTTCGAGAACACGGCCCGCTCCATCAACGGCGTGTCGCGTCCTATCCAGAAACGCCACATCGAACACTGCACGGCGGCCGACCCCGCCTACGGTGCCGGCGTGGCCGCGGCGATCGAAAAGATCGAGAGCCAGAAGTAAGCAAGGCGCGCGCTTGCCCGGGCCGGCGTGGCCGGGCAAGCGCGGCAACATGGCGACGATAGCTTCAGGAGGTGCCATCAAAACGAACCGGCAACGATGCCAGGGTCTTTTCGAGGCGCCCTCATAAAGGAATGACATGGACAAGGCGAAGACCGATACACGAGACAAGCCGCAAGACACCGACCGCCCCGACACCCTGACAGCGGAGGACGAAGCGCGGATCGTCGCGGCGCTGGGGCAAGTCTTCGAACTCGCGCGCAACGGTGATGGCGCCACGCTGGCGGGGCTGATGGCCAGGGGCATGTCGCCGGACCTGCGCAACGAGAAAGGCGACGGCCTGCTGATGCTGGCGGCCTACCACGGTCACGCGGAAGCGGTCCGCATCCTGCTGGAACACGGCGCCTCGCCCGATCTCCGCAATGCAGCCGGCCAGACGCCGATTGCGGGCGCGGCCTACAAGGGCTATGTGGACATCATCGGACTATTGCTGAGCCACGGCGCGGACGTCGAAGGTGCCTCGCCGGACGGCCGGACGGCGCTGATGACCGCCGCCATGTTCGACCGGACCGAGATCGTCGAACTGCTGATTGCGCACGGTGCAAATCCTGAAGCCCGCGATCAGCGCGGCATGACGGCCGCGGACGCCGCCGCCGCGATGGGAGCGGGCAAGGCCGCGGCGCATCTGGGCAAACCCCAGACGCGCCACTGAGCCAGTCCGCTCAGCCGCGTCCCACGAACGGCATCTTGGTGGCCATCACCGTCATGAACTGCACATTGGCATCCAGCGGCAGGTTGGCCATGTGCAGCACCGAACTGGCGATGTGGGCCACGTCGATCAGCGGCTCCGGCCGAATCTCGCCGTTGGCTTGCGGAACGCCACGCGCCATGCGGTTGGCCATGTCCGTCCCGGCATTGCCGATGTCGATCTGCCCGCAGGCGATATCCCATGCGCGGCCGTCGAGCGACAGGCTCTTGGTCAACCCCGTGATGGCGTGCTTGGTGGCGGTATAGGGCACGGTGTTCGGGCGCGGCGCGTGCGCGGAAATCGAACCGTTATTGATAATCCGCCCGCCACGCGGGTCCTGCGATTTCATCATCGCAAACGCACCTCGCGCGCACAGGAAGGCACCGGTCAGGTTGGTATCGACCACGGCCTTCCACTGCTCGACCGACAGCTCGTCGATCGGGACGGCCGGTGCGTTGATGCCGGCGTTATTGAAGAGCACATCCAGGCGGCCAAAACGCTCGCGGATGCGGGCAAAGAGCTGGTCCACCGACGCCGGATCGCCGACATCGCACTGCACCGCCAGCGCGGTCTGCCCGGCGGCGTTGGCCTGGGCGGCCAGCGCCTCCAGCGTCTCCGCCGTCCGGCCCGCCAGGACCACGCGATAGCCATCGGCCAGCATCGCCTGGGCCACGGCCTTGCCAATCCCGCGGGCAGCGCCCGTCACCAATGCGACTTTTGTTTCTTGAGTCATGCTGTTGTCTCCGTTTGTCAGGGTGTGCAGGGTGTCTCCGCCCGGTCGGTCGGCTGGAGGCGCAGGCGTCGTCCGTTGATGGCGAGGTCCGGCATGGCCGGCGCCGTCGCCCGGTAGCTGCCCTGTGCCAGGGCCTCGCCCATCATGGCCTCGCAGCCTCGTGGCATGTAGAAATTGGCCGTGACGCGCCAGAGGCCCGCTTCATCGGCCTCCAGCAACACGCCGAAGCGCGTCGATGCCTTCATCAACATCACGGCGGGTCCGCGCTCCGGAGCCAGATCCACGATATACGCGTCGCACCGTTCGCCGGCCGATCTCAGGCAATCCGGCAGCCCACCCTGCGCATTGCCGCTTCGCCAGTCGTTGGAAACAAAGGTAGCGGGCAACGCGCGCCCCGTGGTGCGAACCGTCAGATTCTTGCCGATGGCGGCGGCGTCCAGTGGCGCGGCGGGCGGCACGATCTTGCCGGCGGCTCGCTTCTGCGTGACCGCTTCAATGCGCTCACGAATCGCTGCCGCGTTGGGCCCGGACGTATCGGCCCGCAGGCTCGCCAGTGCTTCCCGGCCGTAACGCGCCGCACGGAGCTGCAGGTACTGGAAATCGAACTGTTCGGGCGATACCTTGCCGGCCTTGAGCCGTGCCACCTGGTTCCACACGGACAGCCGCGCCGGGTCCGCCACCGGCGTGAAAACAGCCACCAGCACCGCCAGCGTCACCCATGCCGTCAGCACATTGGTTGGCGCGATGCGCCGCAGCGAGCCATGACGCTCCAGCGCCGCCCATGCATAGCCCACCGCATAGCAGCCCGCCACGATCAGCGCGGCCGCCACCAGCACCCGGCGATCCGACAGCCCGTACTGGCCGATCCGCAGCGCCAGTGCGTAGCCCGCGATGGCGACCAGCGGCGCCAGCGTCAGGCAGCCGACGTATGTGGCCCGGCGCAACACGCGGGGCAGCGGGCCCTCGCCCAGGCCACTCTTGTAGACCGCGTTGATCAGTACGATCTGCACCGCCGCCACGCCCAGCAGCAGCGAGGCCGCCCAGCGCGTGGCCCAGAGCGGCGCCAGCCCCTTGACCAGCAGCGAGAGCAGGAAACCCGTCACGATCAGCACCAGCAACGGCAATATCCACGACAACAGCGTCAGCACCAGCGTACGCAGGCCACGGATAAAGTCATCGCGCACATCGGTGATATGGAGTCCGACTGCAAAGGCAATCGTCAGCACGGGAATGTTGAACCACGCTTCCCGGAGCAACTCGCCCAGGAATTTGAGTTGCAGCAACAGGAACAATCCCGCGCCCAGCCAAAGGACCAGATAAAGGACGACGGCAAACAGCGCCGCCAGATGGATTTGCAGACCCAGTTTCCAGCCCGTGCGGAAGTACGCCGGATATGGCGCAAACCATGTGCCGGCCGACTCGCCGGCGACGATCAGCGCGTAACTGATAAAGACGAAGACGCTGGCATAAAACCATGCCGTCGCGCCGGGAAACACCAACGCCCATGCGCTTGCGATATCGACGGGCGGGCCCGCGTCCTGCCCCGGACCGGCCAGCCGCCATGCGCTATGCCAGGCCAGCCAGGCCACCACCGCGCCGAGCGCGACGCACCAGACGGCCAGCCGGGAGGCCCGGAGTTGCGCAAACCCGAGGGTGACCACCGGCGGAATCAGCAGCGATACCAGCACGAGGGGACCAAAAAACGGGCTCTGCGCCAGCAAGGTGCGCGCGGCCAGCTCCCGGAATAGCCAGTAAAGGAGAATGCCTTGCCCGGCACCCACCAGAATGCGCCCGAGTAATAGCGAGGTATTGCCCTGCCCGGCTTCCCTGCCGCCGCCACCTGCCGAAATTGCGTGCATCGGTGCCCCTTTTTAATGTTTGGATTTGGCAATGCAGCGTCATGATAATCAGGTTGCGGCAGAAATGGCGCTCACTGCACCCCGCCATCTGATCTAAAGATATAACAACAAAGCATTTGGCCGTGCAGTGGCCTTCGCTTACGATCGGGCGGTCTTTTTCTCGCAGGACGGGCCGATCACGCCTGTCCGCCGCGCCTTCTTCAGCCGCCCCCAATCATCATGTCAGCCGATCTCGCCCTGTCGCCTGCCTCCGCCACGCAGGCCGCCTCCCCGGCGGCCGCCACGGCCAAGGCAACCATCCGCTCCGCCGCCGATGTGGCCAAACTCGTCAACCAGGGCGGCGCGGCCGTCAGCAATGCACGCATCGTCGTGGCGATTGCGCTGGGCGGCATTTTCCTGGACGCCTACGACCTCGGCGCGCTGGCCTTCGGCCTGAAGGACGTGGCGCGCGAGTTCAACCTGTCCCCGGCGGGCACCGGCATGGTGGCGTCGGCCATCACGTTCGGCGCCATCGTCGGCGCGTTCCTGGGCGGGTACTTCACCGACCGCATTGGCCGCTACCGCGTGTTCATGGCGGACATGGTCTTCTTCGTCGTGGCCGCCATCGCCTGCGCGTTCGCCCCCAACGAGTACGTGCTTGCTGGCGCCCGCTTCGTGATGGGGCTGGGGGTCGGCATTGACCTACCCGTGGCCATGGCATTCCTGGCCGAATTCTCGAAACTGCAAGGCAAGGGCAACAAGGCCGCCCGGGTGGCGATGTGGTGCCCAACCTGGTACGCCGCCATCTGCGTCTCCTACCTGCTGGTGCTGCTTTGCTATTCGGTGCTGCCGCAATCGCACAGCGGCCTGCTCTGGCGCATCATCCTCGGCTTCGGCGCGGTGCCCGCACTGGTCATCATCGCCGTGCGCAGCCGTTATATGAGCGAATCGCCGGTCTGGGCCGCCAACCAGGGCGACCTGCAAGGCGCCGCGAAGATCCTGCGGCAGTCCTACGGGATCGACGCCGTCGTCGCGCCCGATGCCGTGGTGGAGCCGCCCAAGCGGCCGGCGTCGTGGCGCAACTACGGCCTGCTGCTGAAGGGTGTGTATGCGCGCCGCACCGTGCTGGCCACGGTGATGTCGATCGCATCGTCGTTCGCCTACAACGCCGTGGCGTTCGGCCTGCCGGTCATCATCGCCAGCTTCCTGGCGCAATCGATGCTGACCACGATCCTGGTGTCGCTGGCGCTGAACCTGCTGTTCGCGTTTGTCGGCGGCCTGATCGGCGTGCACCTGGTGCCGAAGACCGGCGCCTGGAAGCTGACCGTGACGGGCTACGCCTTCCAGCTGGCCGCGCTGATCGGCCTGGCGCTGGTCGGCAAACCCGCCGGTGCCCCGCAGGTGGTGGCCGCCATCGGCTTCCTGGCACTGTTCCTGTTCGGCCAGGGCTTTGGCCCGGGCGCGCACACCATGACCTATGCGTCGCTGAGCTATCCGACCTCGCTGCGCGGCGTGGGCGTGGGCTTCAACCAGACGCTGATGCGCGCCAGCTCCACGGTGTCGCTGTTCCTGTTCCCGGTGCTGGCTGCCGCACTCAGCACCAAGGTGTTCTGGGTCATCGCGCTGGCCCCGCTGGCCGGGCTGATTGCGCTGCTGGCCATCCGCTGGGAACCGGCCAACTACGACGTCGACGCGGAAGATTTCTGACGCGCGAACGCAAGACTTCGCGCGACATCGCACTACGGCCCTTCGGGGCCGTTTTTCGTTTGTGGTGTGCACATTTGTGGACATTGCAATCGGGGCTACAGCGCATGTGGGGGGCCGCCGTTAAAGGCGTCATCGCGGCCACCTCTCCCCTGCCATGTTCAACAAGCTCTCCATCCGTCTCCGCCTCAATGCCGCGCTCACGTTGCTCGCCGCGCTGCTGACCGCTATCGGCATCATCGGCGTCGTCGGCATGCGCGCGTCCGACGCCGACATCCGCGAAATCCATACCAACCAGCTGGCCTCCACCGCATTCGTAGCGAAATCCCAGCTCAATGCCGCCGTCATCCGCACCACGCTGGATCGCGCGGTCTTCCACGCCGATGCCGCCGACGTGCCGGCCACGATCGACAAGGCCATCGCCTATCGCGCCAAGTCGGAAGCAGCCTGGCAGGCTTACCAGGCCTTGCCGAAGGCGGAGGCCGAAAAGCCGCTCTCGGCCGCCGTGGAGGCCAGGCGGGCCACGTTCTTCCGCGACGGGGTGGAGCCGCTGATCGCGGCGCTGCGCGCTGGCGATGCCGCCGCCAGCGACCGCGCCGTGATGGTGACCATTCCGCCGCTGTTCGTCGCGCTCACGGCCGCCGTGGACGCGCTCGAGAGCAATCAGGGCGAGCAGGCCAAGGCCATGTACGAGCACGCCACCGCGCGTTCGGAGCGGTTCCTGTGGCTGGTCACTTCCGCTATCGGCATCGGTCTCGTCGCGGCGCTCGGCTGCGCCATCGGCCTGCAACGCGCCATCTCCGCGCCACTCTCGCGCATGCTCGGCAGCTTCGGCGAGATCTCGCGCGGCAACCTGACCGAGACCATCCGCGTCACCGGCCAGGACGAAATGGGCGCGCTGACGCGTGGCTTGCAAGACATGCAGCGCGGCCTGATCGATGCCATCCAGACGATGCGCGGCGGCAGCGAAGCCATTGCCGGCGCCACGCAGCAGATCGCCGCAGGCAACCTCGACCTCTCGCAACGCACGGAGGAGCAGGCCAGCGCGCTGGAGCAAACCGCGTCCAGCATGGAGGAACTGACTTCGATCGTGAAGCAGAACGCCGACAACGCCCGGCAAGCCAACGCGCTGGCCGCGCAGGCATCGGAGACGGCATCGCGTGGTGGCGACGATGTGCGCCGCGTAGTCAACACGATGGGCGAGATCCAGTTGGCATCGCGCAAGATCGGCGACATCACTGGCGTGATCGAAGGCATCGCGTTCCAGACCAATATCCTCGCCCTCAACGCCGCCGTGGAAGCGGCGCGCGCGGGCGAACAGGGCCGCGGTTTCGCGGTGGTTGCGGGAGAAGTCCGCGCGCTGGCGCAGCGCTCCGCATCGGCCGCCAAGGAAATCGTGCAACTCATCAACGATACGGTGAGCCGCGTGGATGCCGGCACGCGCCAGGTGGATCAGGCGGGCTCGACGATGCACGACGTGGTGCAGGCTGTTCGCCGCGTGACGGACATCATGGGCGAGATCAGCGCGGCGTCCACCGAACAGAGTGCCGGTATCGAGCAGGTCAGCCTGGCCGTCAACCAGATGGACCAGGTCACCCAGCAGAATGCCGCGCTGGTGGAGGAAGCCGCCTCCGCCGCGCAGGCACTCGAAGAGCAGGCCGGCGTGCTGCGGGCATCGGTGGCGTCGTTCCGGCTGCCGGCGGCCGTGGTCCGCTGAATCGCTGAATCGTGCTCAGCGGGCGGCGGCTTCCACCACTTCCGCCCGCTCCGCCACGATCCGCAGGCGATCGAAGTTCATGTTGGCGCCGGAGGTGATGGCAACCAGCGTTTGCGGCGCGCCGCCAGCCTGTTCGGCAAATCGCTTCAGTCCGGCCACGGCCAGCGCGCCGGCCGGCTCCACCAGGCTGCGCGTGTCCTGGAACACATCCTTGATGGCCGCACACAACGCGTCGGTATCCACCGTCAGCACATCGTCCAGATGGGCCCGGCAGAGCCGGAAGGTCTCCTCGCCGACGCGCTTGACGGCGGTTCCGTCGGAAAACAGCCCCACCTCGCCGAGCGTGATGCGCTCGCCGGCCGCGATCGACCGCGCCATGGCGCAGGAATCCTCGGTCTGCACGCCGATGACGCGGATCTCCGGGCGCACGGCCTTGACGTAGGCCGCCACGCCCGCGGCCAGGCTGCCACCGCCGATCGGCACGAAGATGGCATCGAGCGGCCCGCGATGCTGCCGCAGGATTTCCATGCCGACCGTTCCCTGCCCGGCGATCACATCGGGATCATCGAAAGCGGGGATGAAGGTCATGCCGTGCTCGCGCTGCAGCATCAGCGCGTGGTCACAGGCTTCGCTATACGATTCGCCGGCCTGGACGACCTCCACCATCGCCCCGCCATGGGTCCGCACCGCATCGATCTTGACCTGCGGCGCCGTCAGCGGCACCACGATGATCGCCCGCACGCCGAGCCGGGCCGCCGACAGCGCCACGCCCTGCGCATGATTGCCCGCGGAGGCGGTGATGACGCCGCGCGCCAGCGCTTCCGCCGGCAGGTTGACCATCTTGTTGTACGCGCCGCGCACCTTGAACGAGAACACGGGCTGCTGATCCTCGCGCTTGAACAGGACCCGATGGCCCAGCCGGGCGGACAACCCGGGGGCGGAATCCATCGCGGTCTCCCGGGCCACGTCGTAGACGCGCGCGGTCAGGATGCGCTTGAGGTAGCCATCGGCATCCCGGGCACCGAGGTCCGGCGAACGGCCAGCGGATGGCGATGCGGACGCCGACGTGGCGGATAGCACGGAGGGCGGCGTGGTGCGCGCGGCGGATGGCGGGGGGGTTCGGGCGGCGGTTAACGGCATGGGGCGCTCCTTCCTGAAGGGGAAAATACCCGGGAGGCGGCCACAAAAAACCCGCCTCGGTGGGCGGGTTGTGTTGTCTACCTGTCGACGCGCGCTAACCCACCATTCGAGGAATGGTGCGAATAATCGCGGCAATGCGGGCGGCACTACGGACGTCGAAATGGATGTCGCCATGGATGTCCATGCGGGAGCCGATGCGGTAGCCGGTGCGGTAGCCGGTGCGGATGTCGAGGTAGCACATGAAGGCGAGTGTCCGCATTTCGCGTAACGGTGTCAATCCCAAAATCGCCGCGGCCGGTCCATGCACGGGGCGTCGTGTTGTAGCCGCGCCGACGACAGGGCGCGCATCCCCACCGCGGACGTCAGCGTGGCGCAAGGTCGTATTAGAATCGTCGCTGTCGATCCGTTCGGCACTGACGAAGCCAGTGGTCATGTTCCGGGTGCGGAATTGCCCCGGACTGGCTTTGCCCGGGTGTCGCAACGTTTTCCCCATTTTTACCGTTATCAGGCCAGCGACCATTGGATCCCGGGCCGAGGAAAACATGACCGCGTTTTCATACGATGTTCCCCTGGCGCCAGACTCCGCGGACCGCGGACGTACCGGCGCCCGCCCGGCCACGGGCGAGGCCGGGGCGTTGCTGGAAGCTTCCGGCGCGCTGGCCATGCGGGTCGACATCCAGGGTCGCATCCTCGAAGCCACGGAAGCCACGGCCAATCTGCTGGTTTACCCCCACGAATACCTGCTACGCACCTCCGTGCTGGACATCATCGCGCTGGAATCGCGCGACCGCGTCGCCCGGTTGCTGCACGCCACGGCGCAGGATGGCGCCCCGCGCCGGGAGCGCGTGCGCATCTTCGGCGGGATCGGCGCGAGCGGCTGGCTCGACCTGCGCATCGTCCATCACCCCGCCGGGACCGGCGAACCCAGCCTGCTGCTGTTCGGCTACGACATCACCGAGTGGGTGGAGAGCGAACGCGAGCTTACCGAGCGCGCGTTCCTGGACCCGCTGACCGGCGTCGGCAACCGGGCCTTTATCCGCAAGCGGATCGAGGAATATGCATCCGGCCCCGACGCGGGCCAGCCGTTCGCGGTCGCCCTGATGGACCTGGACGGCTTCAAGAACATCAACGATTCCCTCGGCCACGAATTTGGCGACGCCCTGCTGAAGGAAGTCGGCGCGCGGCTGGAGGACATCGTGCGCGGTCGCCAGAGCGTGGCGCGCCTGGGCGGCGACGAATTCGTGCTGATGCTGGACGGCCTGGAGGCCGAGGCCGATGCCATCCGCATCCTGGAGCGCGTCATCCATGTCTGCCGCCAGCCGTTCCTGCTGGGCGGCTGCCAGGTGCGCATCACCACCAGCATCGGGCTGGCGTTCGCTTCCGGCGCGATGCAATCGGAGTCGCAGTGGCTGCGCCGCGCCGACCTGGCCATGTACGAGGCCAAGGCGCTCGGCAAGAACCGCTACTGCGTCTATTCCCCGGAACTGGACCGCCGCCTGGACGAGCAGTTCCAGATCGAGCAAAGCATGTTCGAAGCCGTGCAGAACGGCGAGTTCCTGCTGCACTACCAGCCGATCGTCTGGCCGGGCTCGGCCCAGGTCTGCGCGGTGGAGGCGCTGATGCGCTGGGAACACGCGGGCAAGGAGATCCGGCCCGACGTGTTCATCCCCGTGGCCGAGAAGAACGGGCTGATCAAGCATCTCGGCGCCTGGGCGCTGCGTTGCGCGTGCGCGCAGCTCGCGGCCTGGGACGCGCAGGGCATCCACGTGGGCCACATGTCGGTCAATGTCTCGGCGGTGCAGTTCCTGCATCCGGGCTTCTTCGAAAGCGTGCGCAACGCGATCCACGACGCGCGCATCGGCGCGGACCGCCTGGTGCTGGAAATCACGGAAAGCGCGCTGATGACGGACCCCAAGGCGGCGGAAGACCTGCTGATGTCGCTGCGTGCGCTGGGCATCCGCTTTGCCGTGGACGACTTCGGCACCGGCTACTCCAGCCTGTCCTACCTGCGCCGCTTCCCGCTGTCGGCGCTGAAGGTGGACCGCAGCTTCGTGGCGGACATGGTGGACTCCCCGCATGCGCGCACGATCGTCTCCGCCGTGCTGTCGCTGGCGCGCGAGCTTGGGCTCGTGGCCATCGCCGAAGGCGTGGAAACCGACGCGCAGGGCGACCTGCTGGCCGCGCAGGGTTGCGACCTCGTGCAGGGCTGGCGCTACGCCCGCGCACTGAGCCCCGTGGACTTCGAACTGGCCGTGACCGATGGCAGCCTGGTCATGGGCCAGGGCGAAGTGTTCCTGCAGCGGGTGGCCTGATGTCCAAGACGGAGTTCTTCGAGACGTTGTGGGCGCGCATGGCGCAGCAGGGAGACTTCCCGACGCTGCAATACTGCGTCGACAACATCTTCAAGACACTGAACGCCGACCTGACCGTCGGCGAGATGGCCACGAGCGTGCTGTCCGATTTCAGCCTGTCCCAGAAGGTGATCCGGCTGGCCAACTCGGCCATGTACCGGTCCTTCGGCGGCGAAGTCACCACGGTCTCGCGCGCGATCCTGGTGCTGGGCGTGGAGGCCGTCAGCCACCTCACGCTCGGCATCCAGCTGCTCGACTATTTCCACGGCGTGGCGCCACAGCGCCCGCAGGCCGCCAAGGCGCTCCAGCGTGCGCTGGTCGCCGGCGAGATCACGCGCGCGCTGAGCCAGGCGCACGGCATCAACGAGGGCGAGGAAGCGGTCGTCTGCACGTTGATGCACCACATGAGCCGCCTGCTGCCGGTGTTCTATTTCCCGGACGAATGGGAGCGCGTGGAGGCGATGTGCGCCACGCATCCGATGACCGAGAACGAAGCCTGCCAGGAAGTCCTCGGCGTCTCGATGGAAGAGATCGCCGAGGGTGCCGCGCGCAAATGGCGCCTGCCCGGCCTGATCGCCCATGCGATGAAGCCCAGGACGCTGTCCCCGGACACAGTGCTGGAAACCCATGCCGACTGGCTGGCCGCCATCGCCCAGGTCTCCGCGCAGGCTGCCGCCACCATGGTGCGCGATGGCACGACTGACGCGGTCGAATCGCTGCTGATGTCGCACGCCAAGGTGCTCGGCCTGCATGGCAGCGACGTGGGCAGCGCGGTGCGCCAGGCGGACGTGCTCAATACGTCCATCGCAAAGGCCGAAGCGCCGGCGCACGACAACGCGCCCGCCACGCACCCCGGCAAGCCCGACGACACCCTCGAACGGCTGCGGCAGGGCCTGGCCGAGGTCCGGCGTGAAGGCGCCGGCCTGTCGGTGTCGCAACTGGCGCCGATGGTGCTGGAATCGACCATGCGTGCGCTGAATTGCTCGCGCTGTTTCCTCATGATGCTGAACCCCGCGACCAAGCGCTTTCACGCACGGCTGGGTTTTGGCGATGGCATGCGCGAGAAGCTGGCCGCCCTGTCCTTCGAGGAAGGCTTCGTGCCGGACATCTTCCACTTTGCCGGCTTGTCCGCCAGGCCCATGCTGGTCGAGGATTCGCTCGACCCGGAAATCGCGCCCCGCATCCCGCGCTGGTATCGCGACGCGATTCCCGATGCGAGATCGATCCTGTTGGCGCCCGTGAAGATGCGCAACCGCTGCATTGCCCTGATCTATGGCGACTGGGGCGCCACGCTCCTCAATGGCGGACTGGGCGATCCGGAACTCGACATGGTGGACCAGCTGATGCAGGAGATCGCCGCCGGAGTGCTGCGCGCCGCGCCGCAGCGCTAGCGTCTTCCGGGGCCGCGCCTGCGGCCGCTGCGTCTCAGCGGCATCTCGGCGGCATCTCAGCTCATAGCGGCGCCTGTCCGATTGCCGACCGAACGCCATTGACGTGCCGGACCAAATTTGGCCGGGACGATACATGCTGCTTCAGCGGCGTATCGATGTCGTAGCCGTAAATATTGGCGACGAACCCATAGATCGCCGCATCGACGCTGGTCGGCACGGCCCCGAACAGGAAGGGCTGCTCCCCGAGCAGGTTGGCGACCACCGTCAGGTCCGCGATGCCGCGTGCGTACACCGCTTCCGGCTCGTACCGCCCGATCCCCTGGTAGTAATAGCGCTCGGCGTTGTACGCCTTGGCCGCTTGCAAGTCGGTCTCCTTCAGGTCCGGGTGAGTCTGCAGCAAGGCATCCCTGAAGCGCGGCCAGTAGCGCTCGTCGCGCCAGCGCGAATACGACATCACCCAGTACAGGTCGTCCAGCGTGCGGCGCACCATGTGGTCCGTGTCGCGCTGCGCATCCGTCAGGGTGTCGTCGATGGTGAGGCGGTGGCGCGTCTGCAGATGGCGGATGATCGCGTCGCTGTCGCCGATCGTCTCGCCATCATCGTCCACATACGGCAGCTGGCCGCGTGGCGCCGCCCGGGTGTCCAGGATATGGCGGTGCGTGAACGGCAACCGGCACAGGTGAAGGAACGCGAACACCTTGAGGCCGTAGGGATTGTTGTCCTCCAGGCCAAACAAGTCCGGGTACGAGTACAGGGTAATCATGCGGCGCTCCCCTCACGCCTTGAGTGGCCGATCTTAGATTAGTCCATCGCCCCGCTGCCTGCAGCGTGCAGCAACCCGCGCAACCGCCCCAAGCCTCCCCCATCACGCCGCGCCGCGAGACTCCCGCTGCATCAGCACCAGCACGCTATCCATGCGCATGTCCGCGCAGGCCACGGCCTCTGGCAGTACCAGCTTGCCGAGGCGGGTCAGCACGTTGCCCGGTGGCATCTCCACCGCCAGCCGCATCTCGCACGCGCGCGCCAGCAGCGTCGTCTCGTGCCAGCGCACGGGCATGGCCATGTTGTGGGCGAGGTCCGCCGCGATGCGCGCCGGGTCGCGCAGCTCCCGCGCCGCGCTGGCACTGAACACCCGCAGCCGGGGCCGATGCAGCTCGATGCCGTCGAACGCGCGCGCCAGTTTGGCGGCCGCATCGTCCAGCAACGGGCAATGCGACGGCACGGCAATCGCCACCGGCTTGGCCGCGTGCGCGCCCGCGGCCAGCGCCAGCGCGGACACGCGAGCCATGGCCTCGTGTGCGCCGGCGATGACCAGCTGCGTCGGCGCATTCAGGTTGGCAAGGTACACCGGCGATGCCTCGCCATGCACCTGCGCCAGGATTGCCTCCAGCGGCCCGCGTTCCAGCCCGAGGATCGCCGTCATGCCATAGCCCTGCGGGTAGGCCTCCTCCATCAGGCGGCCGCGCAGCGCCACCAGTCGGACCGCGTCGTCGTATGCGATCACCCCGGCGATCACCGCCGCCGCAAACGCGCCGATCGACAACCCCGCGACGGCATCGGGCCGCCCGCCTTCGGCTAGCAGGGCACGTGCCGTCGCCACGCCGGCCGCCAGCAGGCAAAGCTGCACGGAGACGGTCGACGCCAGGCTGGCCGCATCGTCCATCGACAGGACGTCGCGCCCCAGCGCCTCGCTGGTTTGCGTCAGGGTCTCAATGACGGACGGATGGTCCGGCAGCGCATGGAGCATGCCGGGCCGTTGCGCGCCCTGTCCCGGAAAGGTCAGCAGCGTGCTCATGCCGGCTGCCACGGGTCCGCGCAGAGGACCGGGCCGGTGGCGGTCTTCAGCAAGACGCGGCCGCCAGTGCGCATGCGCTCGCGCAGCGCGAACGCGCCGAATGGCGTGGCCACCTGGATGTCGAGCCGCGCCTCGTACGCGCCGTCGATCAGCGCGCCGAGCCATTGCGTCTCGTCATCCGACAGCGCTGTCGGGCAGGAAATGAGCAAGTCCACGTCGCTACCCCGATGCAGCACGTCGATGTCTGACGCGAGCGCGAATCCAACCGCGCCCGTCACGCCCCACTCCAGTTGGCGATCATCGAGCCGTGGCGCCACGCGCGACAGTTCGCGCAACGCTGGTATCTCCGCGAGGCGCGGATGATCGCGCCAGCGCGCCTGCCGGGCGATGGCATCGGGCGACATGACGCGCGCGCACTGCGCCGCCGTCAGCCACGCGGCATGGCGCTGCGCGCGCGAGCGCCCCCGCAGGCCGACCGGAATCCGGCCGTCCGATGCCTGATCGCGCCGGACCACCACTGGCGCCCGCGCCAGCCATGCCGCATCGGCCCAGTCCGGCAGCGGCTCGCCGGCAACGAAGGCCTCCGGGTCATCGATCCAGATCAGGTCGTGGGGCTGCGGGGTGCGCATCCGCGTTGTCGCCATGTTCATGTCGTCGCCATGCCGTCCTTATGTCGTCCTTATGCCGTCCCTATGCCGCCCTCACCTCCGGCTTCACTCCCGCCACTGCCGGGCCAGCAATTCCCGCGTATGCGCCGATGCCTGGCGGTTCTCGCCACCCAGCCGGCCGCGCAGGTCGCGATGCGGATCGGCGTCGATATCGGCGAGCGCGGCCTGCAAGGCATCGCGCACGGCAACCACGTCCTCGCCACGCGGCGCTGCCGCGTCGGCCACCTTCACACGCTGCCACAGCAAACCCAGCGTCGCGTAGTTGTCGATGTCATAGGCCATCGGCGGCACGGTCGCGGCAAACGCTTCCAGATCGTCAACGCTGCGCATGGTGATGCGCGCGGCCGCCTCCTTGCCCATCGCGTGGACCTGCACGCCCGGATCGGCCAGCGCCAGGATCCGGTTGGCCTGATAGCCGTGCGCGAGAAACGCGCCGGACATCGCCTTGCCCACCAGCAGCGCAATCACCGGATGGCCCTGCAACCGCGCCGTCGCGTAGGCATCCGCCGCGCTGGCCAGCGACTGATGGATGCCGAACGCCTCCTCGCGGCGGCCATAGGCCTGGCTGGGTGTGTCGACGATCGCGATGATGGCGCGCTTGACCGGCGCGTCGCGGTCCGCCGCCACCACCTCATGCACGGCACGGGCCAGCGACCAGCCTTCAAGCAGGCCCACTTCGCCCTGGCGCGCACGCGGATAGGGACTGTCCGCATCGGGCACGACGGCGATCAGCCGCGCCATTCGGCCAGCGATTTCGGCGTCCGCCACCTGGATCGACGGCGGATAGCCGGGCAGGCGCGATGCGTTGCCACTCAGCGCGGCGAGCCACGCCTCGCCCCGGGACGTCTTGATATCGGTGCTCATTGCGAATCTCCGGCAACCAGGGGCGCATAAAGCGTACGGACCGTCTCCGGCGTGGCCTGCACCGCAGGGTTGTACCCCGCCAGACGTGCCAGATAAGCGTCCTGCCGCGCGCTGCGCGGCATGGACGGCGCCGGCGATGACACCAGCTCCGCCACCACTTGCCGGATGGCCGCGCTGTCATCGTCGACATAGCGATCCGCCAGACTCGTGGCAATGCGTTGTTCGCCGCCCGTGAAGCTCCAGATAAACGGTCGGTCGCGCGAATCGTATTCGGCGATGCCCGCTTCCTGCTCGATCACCGCCGGGCCGTTCAGGCCCAGCCGGGCTTCACGCGTCACCACCAGCGCGCTGCACAGCCCCGCTGCAATCGACATGCCGCCAAAACACCCCACCTGGCCGGCGATAACGCCGATCACGGGCTGGTAGCGCCGCAGGTCGACAATGCCGGCATGGATCTCGGCAATGGCGGCCAGGCCCAGGTTGGCTTCCTGCAACCGCACGCCACCGGTCTCGAACAGGATCACGGCGCGCATGGGGATGCCCCGCCGGTTATCCTCGGCCGCCAGCTCCAGCGCGCCGGCGATCTTGGCGCCGCCGACTTCGCCAAGGCTGCCGCCCTGGAAGGCGCCTTCGATGGCCAGCACGACGGCCGGGTGCCCGTCGATCGTGCCCTTGGCAACGATGACGCCATCGTCGCCCTGCGGCACCACGCCCTGGCGCTCCAGCCACGGCGACCTCAGGCCATCGAACGGACCGGCCAGTTCACGGAACGATCCGGCATCCAGCAAGGCGCGCGCCCGCGCACGCGCACCGAGTTCGACAAAACTCTCGCGGGCCAGCAATGCGTCGCGGTTCATGCGTCCCCCTTGCCGGCATTGCCAGACGAGTCGAGCGCTTCGAAGGCTTCGGCCAGCCGCATGCCGACCACACCCGGCGTGGCCCCGAAATCATGGATGCGGATGCGCATGGCCGCACGCGGCTCCGCGCTGAATACGCGCGTGAGCTGCGCATCCCACACGCGCGCATAGCCGTCGACCGAGGTCGTCACGTGGATCGATGTCTTGCCGGCATCGCCGGGTTCGATCATCACTTCGAGGTCGCCGGAGCCCACCACCCCTACCAGCACGCGCTGACGGGCCGGTGCGCCGGCGGGATATTCGAACTGGAGCTGTTCCATCATTGGTCTCCGCGTTGGTTGCCGCGTTGGTTGCCGCGTTCGTTGCCGCGTGCGTTGCCACATTGGCTGGCGAATTGAGCGGCCTGCAGCCGGTCGAGGAAGAGTGTGGCGGCGAGCAAGTCCGCCGCGCCGCCAGGCGATGCGTTGCGGGCCAGCATGCCCGCTTCCAGCGCGCGCAGGCCACGGCGCCCGGCCAGCGTGCCGATGCCGCCCGCATCGAGGATGGCGGCGGCGCCCGCCTGCATATGCGCCAGCCCTTCGCGCCCGGCGCGCGCCAGCACGCAGGTATCGTCCAGCGACGCCATGATCGCCAGCAGCGCGTTGACGCGCGCGCTGGGCTCCGCGTCGCCGCGTGCGCGGCTGGCGTGCAGCGTCGGCAGGCCGTGGCGCAGGACCTGCGGGAATCCCGCCTCGGCCTGCGCCCGCGCGCCGCCCACGTTGTACGCGCTGCACGCGAGCTCGCCCTTGTTACCGGTGTGCGACGGGCGATGCCGATCGGTCAGCCGCGCGATGGCGCCCGCCGTGTCGGCGATCGCATGGACGCCGGCGCCAGCACGCAGCCAGCCCGCGGCGCCAGCCAGCAGCCCCAGGCACCAGATCGCGCCGCGATGCGTGTTGACGCCACCGGTTGCGGCCAGCATGGTCGCCTCCGCCTCGCGGCCCAGCGCGCCGAGCCGCTCGCGCAGTCCGCCATCGAGACCGATGGCATGCCGCCCCGCTTCGGCCATCGCCACGAACGCCTCGCGCAGACTGTGCGCGGAGGTGATCATCAGCGAGAGCGTGAGATCGCGGTGTGCGCCGCTGCCGCGTGCATCGACGAGCCCCGGCTTCGGCGTCAGCGTGGCCTCGTCGACCAGCACGCCAACCGCCAGATCGCCGATGGCCTCCGCCGCCGGATCGGCCGCGATCTTCGCCAGCCGTTGCAACCCTTGCCGTGCCATCACCAGCTCCTGAAGCGTGCCGGCGGCGCGTACAGGCCGCCGGACCATTCGACGAGGTCGGCCATGCTCTTGGCCGCCAGCAGAGACCGCGTGGCATCCGCGCGATGCACGCCCAGGTCCTCCGGCAGCGCGATCAGGCCATCGCTGCGCATCTTGCGCGTGGTGGCCGGGTCATGACGCATGCCGATCGGCGTCACGCCAGCCACGGCGGCGATCATCGCGCGACGCTCTTCCAGCGAGCGCGCCTTGTAGAGATAGGCGATGCCTTCCTCGGTCAGCACGTGCGTCACGTCGTCGCCATAGATCATCACGGGGGCGAGCGGCATGCCGCTATCCTTGGCCACCTGCACCGCATCCATCGATTCGACGAACGTCGGCTTGCCGCCGGCCTGGAACGTCTCCACCATCTGCACCACCAGCTTGCGGCCGCGCGCGAGCGGGTCGTCGGTTTCGATCAGGTCCAGCCATGCCGGCGTGGCATGGCGCCGCCCGCCGGGGTTGTGGCCCATGTTCGGCGCACCGCCAAAGCCGGATAGCCGGCCGCGCGTGACGGTGGACGAATGCCCGTCGCCATCGATCTGCAACGTGGAGCCGATAAACAGGTCCACCGCGTACTGACCCGCCAGCTGGCAGAACGCGCGATTGGAGCGCATCGCGCCATCCGCGCCGGTGAAGAAGACGTCGGGCCGCGCGGCCACGTAGTCTTCCATGCCCAGTTCGCTGCCGAAGCTGTGCACGCTTTCCACCCAGCCCGATTCGATGGCCGGAATCAGCGTCGGGTGCGGGTTCAGCGTCCAGTGCTTGCAGATCTTGCCCTTGAGCCCGAGCGATTCGCCGTAGGTCGGCAGGATCAGCTCGATGGCCGCGGTGTTGAAGCCGATGCCGTGGTTGAGCGATTGCACCTGATGGCGCTCGTAGATGCCACGGATGGCCATCATCGCCATCAGCACGTGCACCGGCTTGATCAGGCGCGGGTCGCGCGTGAACAGCGGCTCGCAGAAGAACGGCTTGTCCGCCTGCACCACGTAGTCGATCCAGGAGCCGGGAATATCGACGCGCGGCAGGTCGGCCGGATCGTCGACGATCTCGTTGACCTGCGCGATCACGATGCCGTCGCGGAACGCGGCGGCTTCCACGAGCGCGGGCGTGTCCTCCGTGCTGGCGCCGGTATAGAGGTTGCCGTCACGGTCGGCCTTGTAGCCGGCGATCAGCACGATCTGTGGCGTCAGGTCGACATAGAGCCGCGCATACAGCTCGATATAGGTGTGGATGGCACCGACCTCGAGCTGCCCGTCCTCCAGGAACTGGGAGATCCGCACGCTCTGCGTGCCGGCAAAGGCGAAGTCCAGCTTGCGGGCGATGCCGCGCTCGAACAGGTCCAGGTGTTCCACGCGGCTCACGCTGGGAATGATCATGTGCAGGTCGTGCACCTTCGCGGCGTCGACCTCGGCCAGCGAGCGGGAGAGGAAGTCGGCCTGTTTCTGGTTGTTGCCCTCCAGGACCACGCGGTCGCCGGGCATCGTGATCGCTTCGAGGAACGGGACCATGTCCTCGGTGGGCACCACCTTGCCGCTGGCCAGGCGTGCGCCCAGGCCCTGGCGGCGACGTTTCTCCGCGCGGCGGGTGTCCCATTGTCGGGTTGGATCTGGCATCGCGTCGTCTCCGTGGCTTCGCCGTGTGTCTGTCGATGCTGGACACGATACGTCCGGTCCGCAAGGCAAACAATCACGCCCGGCGACGGATCGTTACGCTGGGTGTAATGGCGCGCACCCGCGGGATTAACCAGAGCGTAACGATCCACGCGCCGGGTTGATTGATGCGACCGGGCCGGCTCCCTAGCATCCAGCCGTGCCCCCTGCGCCCTTCCCCCGCGCTTCCCCTCCCCTCGCTGGCGGGCACGACCGAAAACATCAGGCTGCGAGCCCCGGCCCCCTCACACCACGCCGATGCCGACAGCCACACAGGAGACACAACATGATCATCTATGGGACTGCGCTGCTGGCGCTCTGCCACCTCGCCGGCCTGTTCCTGGGCGACCTGCTTGGCATTGCCATCGGCGTCAAGGCCAATGTGGGCGGCGTGGGCATCGCCATGCTGCTGCTGATTACCATCCGCCTCTACCTGCACAACCGCGGGCTGCTGCCGAAGGAGACCGAGGCCGGCGTCGGCTTCTGGGGCGCGATGTATATCCCGGTGGTGGTGGCCATGGCGGCGCAGCAAAACGTGGTGGCCGCGCTGCGCGGCGGGCCCGTCGCACTGCTGGCCGCCGTGCTGGCCGTGCTGGCCGCCGCATGCTGCATCGCGGTACTGAGCCGCACCGGCGACCACGAGCCGCTGCCGCCCCTGCCGGACGATGGGGCCACGCCCCCGCCCGCGCCGGTATCGACGCAAATGGCAGCCCATCGCTGATCCGGGAGACGAACATGGCCTCGATTTCGCTGATTCACATGCTTCAGGATGTATTGCTGCACAACGGGCTGGTGACCGCCTTCGCCACGGTGGGCATCGTGATGTGGGTGTCGTCGCAGGTGTCGCGACGCCTCACCGCCGGCCGCATCCATGCGTCCGCCATCGCCATCCTGATCGGGCTCGGCCTCGCGTACTACGGCGGGCTGATGACGGGCAAGGAAAAGGGCCTTGCCGACTTCACGCTGTTCTCCGGCATCGGCCTGATGGGCGGCGCGATGTTGCGGGACTTCGCCATCGTCGCGACGGCGTTCGAAGTGCAGGTCACGGAGGCGCGCAAGGCGGGCCTGGTGGGCGCGGTATCGCTGCTGCTGGGCACCGTGATCCCGTTCGCGGTCGGGGCGACGGTCGCGCACGCGTTCGGCTACAGCGATGCGGTGAGCATGACCACGATCGGCGCGGGCGCGGTGACCTACATCGTGGGTCCGGTGACCGGTGCCGCGCTGGGCGCCAGCTCGGACGTCATCGCACTGTCCATCGCCACCGGCCTGGTCAAGGCGATCATCGTGATGGTGGGCACGCCGTTCGCGGCGGGCTTCCTGGGCCTGAACAATCCGCGTGCGGCGATGGTATTCGGCGGTCTGGCCGGCACGGTCAGCGGCGTCTCCGCAGGCCTGGCCGCGACCGATCGCCGGCTGGTGCCCTACGGCGCGCTGGTGGCCACGTTCCACACCGGGCTCGGCTGCCTGATGGGGCCCTCGGTGCTGTTCCTGGCGACGAAGGCGCTGGTCAACTGATGCGCGCGGCGTCCGATTGAGTCAGCATGCGGCAGACGGCGGCGAGCGCGAGCAGGTTTGGATCGCGCTCGCGCCGTCGCAGGAAGCTCAGCCCGATCGTCTGCTTCAGGCCGTACTCCGGCGTCAGCGGCACAAAGGCGACGTTCTTCGCAAACACGTCGCGCACGCGGCCCGGCAACAGCGTGTAGCCGATGCCGCCGCCCACGAGGTTCATCAGCGAGAAGATATCGCCGACCTTCATCACCACGTTGGGCATGAAGTCGGCGATGCGGAACGCTTCGGCAAATCCGCTCGACGTCACGAAGCCCTCGCCCAGCGAGACGAACGGCTCGTCGCGGCAGGCGCGCAGGTCGATGGCGGCAAGCTGCGCGTAGTGGGAATCCGCGGGCGTGGCAAAGAAGATATCGTCCTCGAACATCGGGATCGACTCGATCTCCGCGTCCGGCTCCGGCAGTGCCATCAGCGTGGCGTCGATGGTGCCCTGCCTGAGCTTGTACAGCAGGTCCGCGTTGGAGCCGAGCACCAGTTCCGTCTGCAGCGCCGAGCGGCGCATCTTGATGCCGATCACCACCTGCGGCACCGTCCTGATGGTCAGCGAATAGAGCGAGCCGATCTTGAGCTGATCGGCCGAATAGCCCGCCGCCTCGCGCGTGATGCGGATGCCGTCCGACATCGTCTTCAGCACGTCGCGCGCCACATCGGCCAGCACGTGCGCGGCTTCGGTCGGCAACAGGTTGCGCCCCTCGTGGCGGAACAGCGCGCAGCGCATGCCTTCCTCGAGCGAATGCAGGGCACGATGCACGCTGACCGCGCTGACGTCCAGCGCTTCGGCGGCCTTGGCCAGGTTGCCGGTCTCCATGAAGGCCAGCAGGGCCTCAAGCTTGCGGAAGGTGATTTCTTCGCTGATGCGCGGGGGCATGGGGGGCGATGGCGGCGAGGTAAAGACACCGCCATGATACGCCCGCCCGGCAGCGTCTTAGCCGGGCGCTGCCAGCAAATTCACGGCATCGCTTGGGCGGCTACTTGATGAAGAAGATCGTCTCCACCGCATCGTCGTCCGACATCACGATGTTGGTCGTCGTCTCATCGTCAAAGTAATACGTGTAGCGGGTGCGCCCGGCAAAGTTGTTGACCTTGACGGGCTCGCCCAGCAGCTTCCTGAGCTTGCTGATGTCGTCGCCGATTTTCACGCCGCCCACGGTGCCACGGAACGGTGCGTCGATGCGATACGTCACCACGCGGTCTTTCTCGAAGAAGACCCAGATGCCCCGGGTCTTCAGGCGGAGCTGGAACTTCTTCGGCCGGCCCGGCATATTTGGCACCGCACTCTCCATCGGCTCCGGTTCCAACGTCGTGCCTAGTGCGCGCTTGACGTCTTCCACCGAGTCGCCAAGCTTGACCGGCAGGTCCGTGATCGTCGGCGCGGCCGCCAGGGCGCCATGAGAGACACTGCACGCAACGGCTACGGCAACGGCTGCAACAAGACCCCTGAATCGCATGTACGCCTCCGACTATGTTGTGGGATGAGGACTGCACCCGGCAGCGTATCAGGCGCACGCTGCCGCGCAATTTGGATTGAAGGGGGGTATGTTGGCTGCCTGCAACGCGGCTGGATGTCTTCCATTCAGGACATCCAGCCATGCCGCACCGCAAGATCGCGGGGGGCGTTGACTCGCGTTTTCGTGGGATTGGCGCGAGGTCAGGCGGTGATCATGCCGCAATCAGGCCGTGATCAGGCCGTCCTGGCTTGCGCGCTCGCGGGCGTCGCGCAGACCTCCGGATGGTCCGCCAGCGGCACGAACCTGCCGGTCCTGGCGTCGAGAGCGAGGATGCCGCCGGTCTCGATGTCGTAGATCCATCCGTGCAGGTCCACGCGGCCCTCGGCCAGCGCCTGCGCCACGGAAGGATGGGTCTGGATATGGGCGAGCTGCTCGATCACGTTCTCGCGCACCATGTCATCCACACGATCGCGGTCCGAGGCGTGCGGCCGGGCCAGGCTGATGCGCCTGGCGCCATCGGCGTGGCGCAGCCACTGGGCCACCGCAGGCATATGGTCGAGACACTGGCACGTGGCCACCGCCGTCATCGCGCCGCAGTCGGAATGGCCACAGATCACGATATCGCGAACCTTCAGCCCCGCCACGGCGTACTCCACGCTGGCCGACACGCCACCGGGCTGCAGCCCATGCGCCGGCACGATATTGCCCGCATTGCGGATCACGAACAGCTCGCCGGGCTCGGATTGCGTCAGCAGCTCGGGCACCACGCGGCTGTCCGAGCAGGCGATGAACAGCACGCCGGGATGTTGCTGCGTCGCCAGCTGCCTGAACAGCTGCGAGCGCTTGGGATATTCCTCGCGCTGGAACTTCAGGATTCCTTCGATCAGGTCTTTCACCGGATGCTCCCTCTGGCTGATTCGGCTGGGATCACGTCGGATGCAAGCATGGCGGCAATCGGCCATTGGGTCAAAGACCGGTTTATTATCCTCGCCATTGGCAATACCAATACCTCTACCCATGCTGCTACGTCACGTTCGCTACTTCCTGGCCGTTGCCGAGGCCGGCAACTTCACACGTGCGGCGGAGGCGTTGCACGTCTCGCAGCCCACGCTGTCGCAGCAGATTCGCCAGCTGGAGGAAACGCTTGGCGCGCCGCTGTTCGACCGCTCCGGCCGCACGGTACGGCTGACCGATGCCGGCGAGGCCTACCTTGTCCATGCGCGCCGCGCGCTGCAGGACCTGGAAGCCGGACGGCGGGCCATTCACGATGTGGGCGAGCTGACGCGCGGGAACCTGCGGCTGGCGATGACGCCCACGTTCACGCCTTACCTCGTCGCGCCACTGATCGTCGCCTTCAACGCGAAATATCCGAACATCACGCTGAGCGTGCGGGAAATGCCGCAGGAACGCGTGGAGCCGTTGCTCGCCGACGACCAGATCGACATCGGCATCGCCTTCGACGATATCCATCTGCCCGATCTGGAAGCCACGCCGCTGATGGAAGAAGCGCTGGCCTATATCGTCGGCGCCACGCACGCGCTGGCGCGGCGCCGCACGCCGCTGGACGCGACGGCGCTGGCGGACGAATCGATGGCGATGCTGACGCGGGAGTTTGCGACGCGCGGCTATATCGCCCGCTACTTTGGCTCACTGGGGATCACGCCGCGCATCACCATCGAGGCCAACTCGGTGAGCGCGGTGCTTGACGCCGTGCGCAGCGGGCGCCATGCCACGGTGCTGCCCGCCGCCATCGCGACGGATCATGCCGACCTGCGGATACTGCCGCTCCACACGCCGCTGCCGCCGCGACGCGCGGCGCTGCTCCAGCGAAAGGGGGCCTACCGGACCGCCGCGGCGCGAGCCTTCGTCGATTTCGCGCTGAACAGCGACCTCGCGCCGAAGCCACGCAAGGCCGCCCGGACCGGGGCGGCGAAGGTGGCGATGCAGCCGACAGGCTTGGGAAAGAAACCGGGCCGATGAAGGCGGAGATGAAGAGGGATGAGAAGGGACCGATGATCGTATCGACAACCGCGTCGACCATCCGCCCCGTCATTCCTCCGGTGTGCCCAGCACGCGGTTGATGCGCAGTGCCACCAGGGTGCCGACGACGCCGGACAGCAAATACACGCTGACCGCGCCGAGCCCGAACTGGGAAGACAGGCCGAGGGCCACCAGCGGCGCAAAGGCGGCGCCGAACAGCCAGCCGAAGTCCGTCGTCAACGCGGCCCCCGTGTAACGGTAGCGCCGTTCGAAGTTGGATGTGACCACCCCTGCCGACTGGCCGTACGACAAGCCAAGCAAGGCGAAGCCGACCAGGATGAACAGGTCCTGTCCCGCCGCGCCGCCATCGAGCAGCCACGGCGCGAACAGGCTGAAGATGCCGATCAGCACCGCCATCACCGCCAGCGTGGTATGCCGGCCGATGCGGTCCGCGATCCAGCCCGAGATCAGGGTGCCGATGAACGCAATCCCCGCGCCGACGATCTGGACGGCCAGCACATCGCTGATGTCCTGCGTCCGATGCAGGCTGACCCACGACAGCGGAAACACGGTCACGAGGTGAAACAGCGCATAGCTCGCCAGTGCGGCAAACGCGCCCAGGAAGATGTTGAAGCCCTGGGCATTCACCATCTGCAGCGTGCTGATCGGCTCCAGTTCGCCTTCATCCAGCAGTTGCGTGTATTCGTGCGTCACCACCAGCCGCAGCCGCGCGAACAGCGCCACCACGTTGATCGCGAATGCCACGAAGAATGGATAGCGCCAGCCCCACTCGATGAATTCCTTCGGGTCCAGGCTGGCGTGGAGAAACAGGAACAGCGATCCCGCCACGATGAAGCCCGTGGGCGCGCCGAGCTGGCCCACCATCGCGTACCAGCCCCGCTTGTGCGCCGGCGCATTGAGCGCCAGCAGCGACGGCAAGCCATCCCACGATCCGCCGAACGCGATGCCCTGCAGGAAGCGGAACAACGCCAGCAGATAGATCGATGCGCTGCCCAGCGACGCGTACGAGGGCAGGAAGGCGATGCCCACCGTGGCCGTGCCCAGCAGGAACAGCGATGCCGTCAGCTTGATGCCGCGCCCCCACCGGCGCTGGATCCGCATGAACAGGCCCGTGCCGAACGGCCGGCCGATGAAGGCGAAGGAAAAGATCGTGAAGCTGTAGAGCAGCCCGGCCAGTTCTCCCGCAAACGGAAAGTAGACCGAAGGAAACACCAGCACCGAGGCAATGCCGTAGACGAAGAAGTCGAAGTATTCGGACGCGCGGCCGATGACAACCCCGGTGGCAATTTCGGCGGGCGCCACCTGATGATGGCCAGGCGCCGGAGGTGCAGTCGGCGATGCGCGATGCTGGTGAGTCACGCTGGGCATCGTGGGGTCTCCTTTGGCACGCGAGAGGGATTTCGTACTGCACTCAAAGTCCGTCACTGACAAGAATAGCGCCTAAACTGCCATAGGAAATCGAAAGATAGTTGCGTCGAGCGGCGCTCGACGTTCCTCAAACGCCACTTCCGCGACCATGCGACGCTTCGATTCTGCGGCACAACCGCAACGTGCGACGGGAAGACTGCTTTTGCGATGTGCTGCGCTCGGCCTGACCGCGGGGCTCGCCGGCTGCAATGCAGTGCTGCTTTCGCCATCCGGCGACATGGCCGTGCGCCAGCGCGACCTCATCCTCATCGCCACCTGCCTGATGCTGCTGATCATCGTTCCGGTGATCGTGCTGACGTTGCTGTTTGCGTGGCGCTATCGGGAAAATGCCAGGAACGCCCCATACAGCCCCGAGTGGGACCACTCCACCGTGCTGGAACTGGCGATCTGGGCCGCGCCGCTGCTCATCATCATCGCGCTTGGCGCCGTGACCTGGGTGAGCACCCACCAGCTCGATCCGTATCGCCCGCTGAAGCACCTCGACGCAAATCGTACGGTTCCCCCGGACACCAGGCCGCTCACCGTCGAGGTGGTGGCGATGGACTGGAAGTGGCTGTTCCTGTATCCCGAACAAGGCATCGCCACCGTGAACGAACTGGCCGCGCCGGTGGATCGCCCGATCGCATTCCGGATCACGGCCACGTCGGTGATGAATGCCTTCTTCGTGCCCGCGATGGCCGGCATGGTCTACGCGATGCCCGGCATGGAAACCAAGTTGCACGCCGTCATCAACAAACCCGGCGTCTATGACGGACTCTCGGCCAACTACAGCGGTGCGGGCTTCTCGCACATGCGCTTCAAGTTCCACGGCCTGTCCAATGAAGAATTCGACCGGTGGATCCAGCAGGTCAAGGCCGCCGGCACGCCGCTGTCGAAAGAGACCTACCTCAAGCTGGCCGAGCCCAGCGAGAGCGTGCCCGTGCAGCGCTTTGCGAGCGTGGCGCCGGATCTCTACAACACGATCCTGAATCGCTGCGTGGACGGCGGCTCATGCCGCTCGGACACGATGGCGCTGGACACCAGTCGCGGCAAGTTCGATCCCTCGGCATACATCTGCACGGCCAGCAACACGGCCATCGATGCGCCGGATTTCGCGGCCGGCCCCGTGTCGAACGACGGCAAGCGGCTGCTGCGATAGCCGCCACCGGCGTCCACGACCCGAAACGCTTTCGCCAATTTTCATCGGCCACCGGCCCAGGTAACGACCATGCCCGAGCGCTCCGATCTCGCCACGACGATGTTTGGCCGCCTCTCCTGGGAGGCCATCCCGCTGCATGAACCCATCCTGCTAGCCACCTTCGCCGCCGTGGTGCTCGGCGGGCTGGCGCTGGTGGGGGCGCTGACCTACTTCCGCGCCTGGGGCTACCTGTGGCGCGAGTGGTTCACCAGCATCGACCACAAGAAGATCGGCGTGATGTACATCGTGCTGGGGGTGGTGATGCTGCTGCGCGGCTTTGCCGACGCGGTCATGATGCGGCTGCAGCAGGCCGTGGCGTTCGGCGACAACCTCGGCTACCTGCCACCGCACCACTACGACCAGATCTTCACCGCGCACGGCGTGATCATGATCTTCTTCGTGGCCATGCCGCTGGTGACGGGGCTGATGAACTTTGTGGTGCCGCTGCAGATCGGCGCGCGCGACGTGGCATTTCCCTTCCTCAACAACTTCAGCTTCTGGATGACCACGGGTGGCGCCATCCTGGTGATGATGTCGCTGTTCATCGGCGAGTTCGCGCGCACCGGGTGGCTGGCCTATCCGCCACTGTCCGGCATCCTCCACAGTCCGGACGTCGGCGTCGATTACTACATATGGTCCTTGCAGGTGGCGGGGATCGGCACATTGTTATCGGGGATCAACCTGCTGGTGACCATCGTCAAGATGCGCGCGCCGGGCATGACGCTGATGCGCATGCCGATCTTCACGTGGACGTCGCTGTGCACCAATGTGCTGATCATCGCCGCCTTTCCGGTGCTCACCGCCGCGCTGGCGCTGCTGGCGCTGGACCGCTACGCCGGCACCAACTTCTTCACGGCGGACCAGGGCGGCAGCGCCATGATGTATGTGAACCTGATCTGGATCTGGGGCCACCCCGAGGTCTACATCCTGGTGCTGCCGGTGTTCGGCGTGTTCTCCGAGGTGGTGGCCACGTTCTGCCGCAAGCGCCTGTTCGGCTACGCGTCGATGGTGTACGCCACCGTGGTGATCACCGTGCTGTCGTACCTGGTGTGGCTGCACCACTTCTTCACGATGGGGTCCGGCGCCAGCGTCAACTCGTTCTTCGGCATCACGACGATGATCATCTCGATCCCGACCGGGGCCAAGATCTTCAACTGGCTGTTCACGATGTACCACGGCCGCATCCGCTTCGAGGTGCCGATGCTGTGGACCGTCGGCTTCATGATCACGTTCGTGATCGGCGGCATGACAGGCGTGCTGCTGGCGGTGCCGCCCGCGGACTTCTCGCTGCACAACAGCCTGTTCCTGATTGCCCACTTCCATAACGTGATCATCGGTGGCGTGCTGTTCGGCCTGATGGCCGGCATCACCTACTGGTTTCCCAAGGCCTTCGGCTTCCGGCTGGTGTCGTTCTGGGGCAAGTGCTCGTTCTGGTTCTGGTTTGTCGGCTTCTACTTCGCGTTCATGCCGCTGTACTGGCTGGGCCTGCTGGGCGTGACGCGCCGCATGAACCATTTCGAGGACACCTCGCTGCAGATCTGGTTCCAGCTGGCCGCGTTCGGGGCGTTCCTGATCGCGCTGGGCATCGGGTGCTTCCTGATCCAGCTCTTCGTCAGCTTCCGCCGCCGCGACGCCTTGCGCGACACCACCGGCGATCCATGGGATGGCCGCACGCTGGAATGGTCCACCTCTTCGCCGCCGCCGCAGTACAACTTCGCGTTCACGCCGCTGGTCCACGATGCCGACGCCTGGTGGCAGATGAAGCAGTACGGCTACCGGCGGCCAGAGCAAGGGTTCATCCCCATCCACATGCCGAAGAACACCGCCGCCGGCATCATCCTGGCGGGCCTCAGCACCCTCTGCGGCTTTGCGCTGATCTGGCATATCTGGTGGCTGGTGGTGGGGTCCTTCGCGGCCACGCTGATCGCGGCCATCATCCATACCTTCAACTACAAGCGCGACTACTACATTCCGGCCGAGGACGTGGTCCGGACGGAAGCCTCGCGCACCACCCTGATGGCCGGCCATGGTTGACACGACCCTCCCCCTCTCCACGGGCGGCGCCGGGGCGCCCGGCAGCGCACAGCCCGCCGAATACCAGTTCTACCTGACGGAGGAACATCATCCGCAGAACGGCACGCTGCTCGGGTTCTGGCTGTACCTGATGAGCGATTGCCTGGTCTTTGCCTGCCTGTTTGCCGCCTACGGCGTGCTGGGGCGCGAATACGCCGGCGGGCCCAGCGGGGCCGAGCTGTTCGATCTGCCACTGGTGGCGCTGAACACCACGTTCCTGCTGCTGTCGTCGATCACGTATGGCTTTGCGATGCTGCAGATGCAGCAGAACCGGGTGGCCCCGACGCAGATCTGGCTGGTCATTACCGGCGTACTGGGCGCGGCGTTCCTGTTCGTGGAGCTGTACGAATTCGCGCACCTGATCCACGAAGGCGCCGGGCCGCAGCGCAGCGCGTTCCTGACGTCGTTCTTCGCGCTGGTCAGCACGCACGGGCTGCACGTGACGTTCGGGATCGTGTGGCTGATCACGCTGATGATCCAGGTCGGCAAGCATGGCCTGATCGCGGCCAACAAGCGTCGGCTGATGTGCCTGTCGATGTTCTGGCACTTCCTGGACGTCGTGTGGATCGGCGTCTTTACCTTCGTCTACCTGATGGGATCGCTGCCATGAGCGCGCATGAGGACACGCTGGGGGGCCACGCCGGCGGGCACGGCCACGACCATCATGAAGAGATCGGGCCGCACGCCACGCTGGGCGGCTACCTGACGGGATTCGTGCTGTCGGTGTTCCTGACGGCGATCCCGTTCTGGCTGGTGATGGCCAAGGTGTTCGACAAGACGTCGACCACGGCCATCGTCATCCTGCTGCTGGGCGCGGTGCAGATCGTGGTGCACATGATCTATTTCCTGCACATGAATGCGCACTCGGAAGGCGGCTGGAACATGCTGTCGCTGATGTTCACGCTGGTGCTGGTGGTCATCACGCTGACGGGATCGCTGTGGGTGATGTTCCACCTGAACAGCAACATGATGCCGTCCATGCAGCATGCGGACCAGCTACCGGCCCGGGGCGCCATGGTCCCGCCAAAGGCCCCGTAGCCGGCAACGACCGCGACGTGGCGGCAGCGGTCAGGCCGCCAGCCGGAACGTCGACACCGCTTCCTTCAGACGCTGGGCCTGCTCTTCGAGCGAGCCCGCCGCCGCAGCGGCCTGCTCCACCAGCGCCGCGTTCTGCTGCGTCACCGTATCCATCTGCGTGACGGCCAGGTTGACCTGCTCGATGCCGGCGCTCTGCTCGGCGGATGCCGCGCTGATCTCGCCCATGATGTCGGTCACGCGCTTCACGGCGCTGACGATCTGCTCCATGGTCAGGCCAGCCTGCGACACCAGCTGGGACCCCTTCTCCACGCGCTCGGCCGAATCCCCGATCAGCGACTTGATCTCCTTGGCGGCCGTGGCGCTGCGCTGCGCCAGGCTGCGCACTTCGCCGGCCACCACCGCGAAGCCGCGGCCCTGCTCGCCGGCACGCGCCGCTTCCACGGCGGCATTCAGTGCCAGGATGTTGGTCTGGAAGGCGATGCCTTCGATCACGGCGATGATGTCCACCACCTTGCGCGACGACACATTGATCTCTTCCATCGTGTGGACCACCTGGCCCACCACCTCGCCGCCCTGCGTTGCCACTTCGGACGCATTCACGGCCAGCGAGCTGGCCTGCCTGGCGCTGTCCGCATTCTGGCGCACGATGCTGGTCAGCTCTTCCATGCTCGATGCGGTTTCCTGCAGCGACGATGCCTGTTCTTCCGTGCGCTGCGACAGGTCCGTATTGCCGGCGGCGATCTGGCTGGTGCCGGTGGCGATGGACTCGGTCCCGTTACGCACTTCGCGCACGATGCCCAGGATGTTGTCGTTCATCTCGCGCAGCGCGTCCAGCAGCTGGCCGGTCTCGTCCGTGCTGTCCGAATCGATGCGGCTGGTCAGGTCGCCGGCGGCCACGGTGCGGGCAAAGCCCACGGCGCGGTGCAGCGGGCGCGTGATGCCGATCGTCAGCCACCAGGCAAAGGCCACGCCGATCGCCAGCGCCACGATGCCCAGCGCGATCAGCCCGTTGCGGGCGGTCTGGTAGATGCGGTTGATCTCTTCGGCGGTGCTGTCGATCGACTCGCGCTGGATATCGAGCAGCTTCTGGATCTCGCCCAGGTAGGCGTCGCCGGCCGGCACGAACTCGGCCTCCAGGACCTTGTTGGCGTCGTCGGTCAGGCCATCCTGCTTGAGCTTGGTGATCTTGTCGCGCGAGTCGTTGTACGGGTTGCGCACGGTCAGGATCTTCTGGAATGCGGCCTTCTCCGCATCGGACGTCAGCATCGGCTGGATCTTGTCGCGCAGCGTCGCGATCGTATCGGCGGACGTCTTGGTTTCGGCGGCGAAGAACTTGCCGAGCGTGGGATCGCTGCTACGCGCCACGGCCGTGGTCCGGCGCACGCTGGCATACATCAGCCGATACCAGTCGCTGACCAGGCGCTCCTTCGCCAGCGGCTGCTGCATCATCTCGTGCGTACGTCCGGCCACTTCCTGCAGGCGCAGCACGCCCAGCACCGTCATGAGCGTGCACAACAGCAAGACCACGCCAAAGCCGATGCCAAGGCGTACACCAATACCGAGATTCTTCATGTCTTCTACCTGATTCACGGGTGAGTGGCATGCCGTGGCGCCAGAAGGCACCCGGCCGCTCCTTTGTCCGCACTGCGCCTGAATGTCAGCACATACGGACGTTGGATACCCTAACGGCAGCAGCAAGAAGAACTTAAGGGAAAACCCGAAGGGACTGGGAGACTAAGGAGGGAACCAAGTGGGCCGGGAGGCGCTATCAGAATGAAGCGATAGCGGTTCTGGCTAGGCGCGCGGCCGCAGACAGTACAAGTGGTACGGCAAGGCCGCGCAACGACGCCAGAATCATTCTGATAGTGCCTCTTATCGGTGCGCCTTTGGCGGCAATCCGGTGGGGCTAAAGATATAAGGCACCAGCGACAGCGCCACCAGCACCACGGCCGAGAGGAAGATCGCCGCATAGGTACCGGGCACCGTCCATCCGCCCAAATGCCCGGCGTTGGCGATCAGGCCGAAGCCCCAGGACGTCAGCGCCGAGCCCAGGAACACGAACGTGTTCAGCAGGCCCAGGCCGCGGCCCCGGAGCGGTGCGGGAATCAGCGCACGGCCCTGCGCCATCACCAGCGGATGCAGCATGCCGATGGTGGACAGCAGCGCCATCAGCGCGACGGCGGCGGCGACGCCGGTGTCCGGCCAGATCGCCAGCAGGATGCCACCCGACATCGCCAGGCAGGCCCAGCCGCCGATCGTCGCCTTGAGCGAGCTGCCGCGCACCAGCACCGGCAGGAGGAATGCGGTGGCAAAGCCGGCAAGGCTCAGCAACGTCAGCGCCACGCCGCGCGTGCCGGCATTCAGACCATAGACATTGGCGAGATACGGTCCGCTCCACGCATTGCGGAATGCCGTGCCGGCGGCCATCGCCACGCATAGCGGAATCAACGTCCACAACGGCCGCAGCGCCAGCAGCTTCGCGCTCCCGGCCAGCATCGCGCCCATCGGCACGTGACGTGCCTCGGCATGGCCCTCGTCGCGGACAAAGCGCCACACGCCATAGCAGGCCCCGACCATGCAGACGGCCGACAGCGCCATCGCGGGGCGCCATCCCATCCATTGCGAGGCCCAGCCCAGCGGCGCCGTGGCGCACAGCGCGCCAATCATGCCCATCGCATTGGATCGGCTGACCACCCGCATGTATTGCTTTTCGGAGAGCTGCTCCGACGCATAGTGCAGCAGCCCCATGAACACCGGCGCACAGGCCAGGCCGAGCCCCATCTGCGCGAGCATGGCCACGGTGCCGCTGGGCGCGAGCACAAACCCGATGGCCGATGCCGCACCCACGCCCAGCAGCAGCGCCGTGGGACGGCCCACGCCGAAGCGGTCGAAGGCGATGCCGACGGGAATCTGCGCCACCGCGAAGGCCAGGAAGAAACAGGAGGACAGTGCGCCGAAACCGGCCGGGGACAGCCCGAAGTCGTGCTGCAGTTCGGGGGCCATCACCGCCAGGCAGCTGCGGTAGAACTGGCTCAGGATGAAGGCGAAAGTCAGGAGGGCGATGCCGCGTCGGGCGACGACATCGGAACTGGCGGACACGGCATCCTGCGCAAGATTCGAAGGATGGGGGCGATCGCGCCGGTCGCTGGCCGGGGTGTTCAACTCGGAGGCTCGTCAGGATGGGGGACATGCTGCGCCCGGCGCGCACGGACCGCGGTCGGTCCGACGGTCCGACGGTCCGAGTCCGACGATGGCGGGGGGCGCGAACGCCATCGTCCTGAAGGTGCAGGCCACTATTCTACGCGGCCTGCATGCGCGACAAGCACCCGTTATTCGCGCGCCGGCAACAAATCCTGCAAATCGCGTAGCGTCGTTCCGCCTGGCGAAACCGGCGTGCCGGGAGGGAGGTTGGCCGCGCGCGTGGTGCCGGCCGGACTGGCTGCCGCAGCAGCCGGCGCGCGCTGGACGCTGGCGATGGTCGGATCGATCCGGCCATCCCTGCCAACCGACACCATGCTGCAGCCGGCAAGGATGCCGTCTTTCTTCAGGCTGTTGCTGACGTCCGCGGCAAACACCATGCCGCGTTCCGCCAGGGACACGTCGGGATGGCCGCGCTCGAACGTGAAGCTGCCCCGCCACGCATTGCGTGACGAGCGCACGTCGTCCAGCGTGGCGCCGAACACCACGCGGCTCTGCGTGGCACTGCCGGCGGCCCCGGTGATGCGCAACACCGCGTTGGCCCGGTTCGCACTGGCCCGGGCAAGCTGACCGGCCTGATCCAGCGCCGGGTCCGCCGGACTCTCGAACTGCGCCTCCACGCCGCATTGGGACGCCAGCTCCTGGAACTTGGCGCGGAACGCCGTCGCAAACGGCCGGCCATATCCCATCTGCGCCCCGGTCACAACGTAGATGCGCGACGGGCGTTGCTCATACTCGGGCGCGCGGCTGGAATTGACGCGGGTCCGCATCGAACAGGCGCCCAGCGTCAGCGCCGCCAGCAACAGCGCGCACACGGGCGCGCTACGGGAAAATCGAAATCGCACCATGTTCAGAGATCCCCGCGCGCGTAGGTGAAGTGATAGGGGCTCGCAACAGACTGCATGCGGAATGTCTCGCCGGTCTTCAACACTCGGTAGCAGGCATGCATGTCATCGAACTTCGGATTGCTGACCAGCAGGCAGACTTCGTTGGCATCCTGTGCCACCCGCACGCGCCCGCCCGAGTACTGGCGCGTCCGCGTGTTCTCCACCGAGAACCCGCCGTTGGCGGCAAAGTTCATGTTCAGTGCCGTACCGGACGGCGCGTAGACGGTGATGCGCCCGAGCTTGGCGACGTGCGCGCTCAGTTCGCTGCCGGTCAGGCGACGGCTGCTGCCTGATGGCGACGCGGGAGCGGGAGCGGCGGCGGCCGCAACGTTGGCCGCGCGAAACGCCGCCAGCGCGGCCACCGCGCGCGTGGGGGCTTCGGCAATCCACGCTGCCGGCACCGCGCCCGGCGGACGCTGCCCCTGGGCGTCGTCCAGATCGCGCACACCGACGAGGCGCCCCTCCATGTCGAAGACCCCGCCGCCGCCAGCGCGCTGCGCCAGCGCGGCAGTCAGTCCTATCCGCTTGATATTGCCGGCATCGTCGCGATCCAGCGTCGCCACCAGCCCGTCGCCGAGCGTCAGGTCCCTCCCCGATGCACCAATGGCGATCACACGCTGGCCCACTCTCAGCGAGCCAGCCGGCGCGATCTGCACGGCAGGCGCCGGCAGGCCCTTCGCCTCGATCAGGCAAACGTCGCGCTCCACATCGGCATGCACCAGCCGTGCGCCCAGCACGGTGCGCTCCCGGGAGACGCTGATGGACTTGCCGCGCGCCAGCGCGTCGCACGCCGTGACAAGCTGGTCTGGTCCGATGACGATGGCACTGTCATTGCGCAGGCTTTGCCCCTGCGCGTCCAGGACGTTGAGCGTCCACACACTTGCGGCGCGCTTCTCGAAGATGGCTGCCGGCTCCATGGCGACGGCATGACCGGTTGCCGCCATGCCCGCCAGTGCGGCGATGCCGAACCTCAGCCGGCGGCGCAACGCGCCGGATCTGGAGTCATGACCCATTTTGTGCTTGCTCCCATTCGCCTTGTTCATTGTTGTTCTGAACTCGCCGCGCGGATGGAGAGCGGGGCGAGTCGACCCTTCTACGGCTAAAGGCGGCGCCAATATAAATGAAAAGACAGCATTTACGCGTCGTTCCCCGCCGAAGGGGGGACATTGTGCCGACGTCAACACATGCAAAGGGTGGCTGAATGTCTCGCACGACATGGCCACCGCACCTTCCCGCGTCTGGTATCCGGGCAATCGCCACCGTCCATTGATCGAAAACTACAAACACTGTGCTTGGCGTTGGCTCCGTAGTCGAACCGGGAGGACTTACCTACTATTCACAGACGCCACGGCGACGCCGACGCGGAGACGCGACGACGGTGGTCACCAACCCTGACCGCAAATTTTCCCGACCCTGGAGCCCCAAATGTCCAACCCGAAACTCGAAGTCCTGACGCCCCAGAACAGCCAGCTGATCTTCATCGATCATCAGCCGCAAATGGCTTTCGGCGTGCAGTCGATCGACCGCCAGGTGCTCAAGAACAACACCGTGGGCCTGGCCAAGGCCGCAAAGATCTTCAATATCCCGACCACGATCACCACGGTGGAAACGGAGTCGTTCTCGGGATTCACCTACCCCGAGCTGCTGGACGTGTTCCCGAACCAGAAGCTGCTGGAGCGTACCTCGATGAATTCGTGGGACGACCAGAAGGTGCGCGACGCGCTCAAGGCCAACGGCCGCAAGAAGGTCGTCGTGTCCGGCCTGTGGACCGAGGTCTGCAACAACACCTTCGCGCTGTGCGCCATGGCCGAAGGCGACTACGAGATCTATATGGTGGCCGATGCCTCCGGCGGCACCAGCAAGGAAGCCCATGACTACGCCATGCAGCGCATGATCCAGGCCGGCGTGGTGCCGGTGACCTGGCAGCAGGTCCTGCTGGAGTGGCAACGCGACTGGGCGCACCGCGATACGTATGACGAAGTGATGAAGCTGGTCAAGGAGCACTCCGGCGCCTACGGCATGGGCGTGGACTACGCTTACACGATGGTGCACAAGGCCGCGCAACGCACCGCCACGCCACACGAGGCGATCGCGGCAGTGCCGGCGAAGTAAGCTACAAAGCCAGGTCACAAGACCAAATCACGAATCGGCCGCAAGTCGGCCTTGGGCCCAGGCGGTGTGCAGCATGCACGCCACCTGGGCTTTTCCCGCAACACATTCCTGCTGCCCGCGCACGGAGGCCCGGCGCGTGCCTCCAAGCCCCATGTCCGTTACCCGCCGCCAATTCATCGCCTCCGCCGCCGCGCTCGGCGCGGCAGCCTCCTCGGAGATCCTCGCCATGTCCCCCACCACGCCCGACCTCATCCTCGTCAACGGCAAGTTCGCCACGCTCGACAAAGCCAACCCGCAGGCGGACGCCGTCGCCATGCGCGATGGCCGCTTCGTCGGCGTCGGCACGCGACAGGACATCATGAAGCTGGCCGGGGCGCAGACGAAGGTCGTCGACCTGAACGGCCGGCGTGCCATCCCCGGGCTGATCGACAGCCACATGCACATCATCCGCGGCGGCCTGAACTACAACATGGAGCTCCGCTGGGATGGCGTGCGCTCGCTGGCGGATGCCATGCGCATGCTCAAGGACCAGGTTGCCCGCACGCCCGCGCCGCAATGGGTGCGCGTGGTGGGCGGCTTCACCGAGCACCAGTTTGCCGAAAAGCGCCTGCCGACCATCGAGGAACTGAACGCGGCAGCGCCCGACACGCCGGTGTTCATCCTGCACCTGTATGACCGCGCGATCCTCAACGGTGCGGCGCTGCGCGCGGTGGGCTACACCAAGGACACGCCGAACCCGCCGGGCGGCGAGATCGTGCACGACAAGGCTGGCAATCCCACCGGCCTGCTGCTGGCCAAGCCGAACGCGACGATTCTCTATGCGACGCTCGCCAAGGGGCCCAAGCTGCCGCCGGAGTACCAGAAGAACTCCACGCGCCACTTCATGCGCGAGGTGAACCGGCTGGGCGTGACCGGCGTGATCGATGCCGGCGGCGGATACCAGAACTACCCCGAGGACTACAACATCATCGAGGAACTGCACAAGGACGGGCAGCTCACGGTGCGGCTGGCGTACAACCTGTTCACGCAGAAGCCGAAGGAAGAACTCAGCGACTTCAAGACGTGGACGTCGACGGTGCAGCCGGGCCAGGGCGATGACCTCTATCGCCACAACGGCGCCGGCGAGATGCTGGTCTACACGGCGGCGGACTTCGAGGACTTCCGCGTCGAGCGCCCCGACATGCCGCCGTCGATGGAGGGCGACCTCGAGCCCGTGGTCCGCCTGCTGGCGGAAAAGCGCTGGCCGTGGCGCCTGCATGCCACCTACAACGAGACCATCACGCGTGCGCTGGACGTCTACGAGAAGGTCGCCAAGGACATCCCGTTCGACGGCCTGAACTGGTTCTTCGATCACGCCGAGACGATCACCGATCGCAACATCGACCGCATTGCCGCGCTGGGCGGCGGCATTGCCGTGCAGCACCGCATGGCGTACCAGGGCGAGTACTTCGTCGAGCGCTACGGCGCCCGCGCCGCCGAAGCCACGCCGCCGGTCAAGCGCATGCTGGAGCGCGGCGTGAAGGTGGGCGCCGGCACCGATGCCACGCGCGTGGCGTCCTACAACCCGTGGGTGTCGCTGTACTGGCTGACCACCGGCAAGACCGTCGGCGGCATGTCGATGTATCCGCAGGCCAACCTGCTGGACCGCGACACGGCGCTGCGGCTGTGGACCGAAGCCAACACGTGGTTCTCGTCGGAAGTGGGCAAGAAGGGTCAGATCAAGGTGGGCCAGCTGGCCGACCTGGCGGTGCTGTCGGCCGACTACTTCGCGGTGCCGGGCGACGAGATCCAGGACATCACCTCGGTGATGACGATCCTCGGCGGCAAGGTGGTGTATGGCGACAGCGAGTTCGGCAAGCTGTCTCCGGAGATTCCGCCGGCCATGCCGGACTGGTCGCCGGCCCGCCACGGCAGCCAGTACCAGCCGCGCCCGCAGACGAAGGCAAAGCAAATGGCGCTGAACACCACCTGCGGCTGCGCCAGTTCCTGCGGCGTGCACGGCCATGCGCACGCGAAGGCGTGGACCTCCAGCGTGCCGACCTCCGACGAAAGCAGCTTCTGGGGCGCGCTGGGTTGCTCGTGCTGGGCGTTCTGAGCGCTGTGTGGCGTTGTCATTGCATGACCTTGCGAGAACGGAGACGGCCATGAACCTTACGACCCCCACGAACTCTCCGCTGGCCACGTCCGGCGACGGCACCCACCGCCTGCCGCGCTGGCTGCGCTGGGTGGCGCTGCTGCTGCTGTGCGCGGCCTACCTGCAGGGCGGATTCGTCAAGCTGTTCGACTTCTCCGGCGCCATCGCCGAAATGCAGCACTTCGGCCTGTCGCCCGCGGCACCGATGGCGGCGGCGGTGATCGTGCTGGAGCTGGGCGCGTCGCTGATGATCCTGACGGGCTTCTACCGCTGGCTCGGCGCGCTGGCGCTGGGCGTCTTCACGCTGGCCGCGACATTCATGGCCAATCGCTTCTGGCAGGCGCCGCCCGAGGCGCAGTTCATGCTGGCCAATGCCTTCTTCGAGCATCTGGGTCTCGTCGGCGGCTTCCTGCTCGTCGCCTGGCACGACCTGCGCGTCCGATCCGGCTCCGGAGGCTGAGCCTCATGACCAGCCCCGCCGCCGACACCGCGAAAACCACGCCCACCGGGGGCGGCACCTTCGCGCCGCTGGCGCAGGGCACGTTCGCCGTCCTGTGGGTCGCGACGATCCTCGGCAACATTGGCAGCTTCATGCGCGACGTGGCCAGCGCGTGGCTCGCCACGGATCTCTCCACATCGCCCGCCGCCGTGGCCACCATCCAGGCGGCGGCCACGCTTCCCGTATTCCTGTTGGCGATTCCCGCCGGCGTGCTGTCGGACATCCTCGATCGCCGGCGCTTCCTGATCGCCATCCAGTTCGGCATGGCGATGGTCAGCGGCACGCTCATGATCCTGGCCTCGCGGCAGGCGCTGACCATCGAGATCCTGATCGGCATGGCGTTCCTCGGCGGGATTGGCGCGGCGATGATGGGGCCGACGTGGCAATCGATCGTGCCGGAACTGGTGCCGCAGAACACCCTGAAGCGCGCCGTGGCGCTCAACGCACTGGGCGTCAACATCGCCCGCGCCATCGGCCCCGCCGCCGGCGGCCTGCTGCTGGCGGCCTTCGGCGCGGCCACCACGTATGGCTTCGATCTGGTCAGCTATGTCTTCGTGGTCGGCGCGCTGCTCTGGTGGAAGCGTCCCGTGCGCGCCACCGATCCGCTGCGCGAACACTTCTTCGGCGCGTTCCGCGCCGGTCTGCGTTTCACGCGGGCGCACAGCAAGCTGCACGTGGTGCTGGCGCGGGCCGCCGTGCATTTCGCTTTCGGCAGCAGCGTCTGGGCGTTGCTGCCCCTCGTGGCCCGGCAGCTGCTGCACGGCGGCGCCAGCCTGTATGGCGTGCTGCTGGGAGCCGTCGGCATGGGAGCGATCCTCGGCGCGCTGATCATGCCGCGCCTGCAGCGGCGCCTCGATGCCGACGGACTGGTGCTGCTCTCGGCCATTGTCACGTCGCTGGTCATGGCAACCCTGTCCGCCGCGCCGCCGGTGTGGATCGCGCTGCCGCTGCTGTTACTGCTGGGCGCCGCGTGGATCATGGCGCTGACCACGCTGGGCGGCGCGGCGCAGGCGATCCTGCCCAACTGGGTGCGAGGCCGCGCACTGGCGGTCTACCAGATGGTCTTCAACGGCGCGATGGCGGCGGGCAGCCTGGTCTGGGGCTTTGTTGCGCAGGAGCTTGGCACGCCGCGCGGTCTGCTGATCGCCGCAGCCGGGCTGATGGTGGCGGCGCTGGTGCTCCACCGGATGCGGCTGCCGCGCGGCGAGGAGGACCTGGGCCCCGCGCGCCACTGGCCGGAGCCGGAGATGGCGGGAGAAATCGCGCACGACCGGGGGCCGGTGATGATCCTGATCGAATACTGCATCGCCGCGCAGGACCGTGATGCCTTCCTGCGTGCGGTGCACAAGCTGTCCGAAGAACGCCTGCGCGACGGCGCGTTCAACTGGGGCGTCATGGAAGACCCGGCCGATCCGGAACTGCTGACCGAGTGGTTCCTCGTGGAATCCTGGGCCGAGCACCTGCGCCAGCACCAGCGCGTGCCCAATGCCGACGCCGACCTGCAGCGCGACGTCACGCGCTACCACACCGGCGCCCAGCCACCGCGCGTGCGGCACCTGCTGGGCGTGGGGTTGCCTGCTGGCCGCTGAGTCGCCGGACTTCTACTGAAGTGGTATCGCGCGGCGGAGGACAACCTGCGCCCAGCGAGCCATGTCCATGCCGACCAGCGCATTCATCTGATCCGGACCGCCGGCCACAACCTCGAAGCCATCTTCCGCCAGCCGCTGCGACGTGTAGCCGTCGGCGGCACAGCGCGCGACGATGCCCGAGCCGATGGTCCCGCCCGCCCCGCCGTGGTTTTCGATCACCACGCTCCGGCCCAGCCGCTGGCTGACGCCGTCCTGGATTTGCCGCGCCGTCTTGTCGACCACCCCCCCGGGTGCGAACGGCACGATCACCGTGACCGGCCTGGCCGGATACCCCCGGGCATAGGCGGAAGATAATGGCGACAATAATACGCACGCCATTATTAAGATAATCAAACGATTCGCGCTCGCGCGCGATATCTCAGGCGACCGAGATAATACCGGCGCCATAATTAAATGGTTGATACAAAGGCAACACTGCACGAATCAATTTAATCCAATTAATCCTTGTTCGTTGACCGGTCATAATGCTAGCATTCGATCGACGCCTGAACGCGTCGCTTCACAACATTTCACACTGGTGGTTTCACAGATGGATCGCTTCCTCAGCTTCGAGGCCTTTGTTCGCGTGGCCGACACCTTGAGCTTTGCCGAGGCCGCCCGCCAGCTCGGCGTGACGAATTCCGTGATCAGCCATCGCGTGCAGCAACTGGAAAAGCACATCAACGCGCCGCTTTTCCACCGCAGCACACGGCACGTGCGGCTGTCCGAGGTGGGCGAGACGTACTACCGCCGCTGCGCGGAGATGGTGGCCGACCTCTCCGACCTGACCGACCAGATGCGCGACCTGCGGGCCTCCCCCGTGGGCCGGCTGCGTATCCAGGTATTGCCGGGATTCGCCATTCGCCATTTCGCGGCGATCCTGACGGCATTCACCAAAAAATATCCCGACATCGAACTCGACGTGGTAGTCAACGACCGCGTGGGCAATCCGATCGAGGACGGTGTTGATGTGTCGTTCCAGATTTTCCCGGCCCCGAATGATTCCCTGATCGAGCGCCGGCTGTTCACGGTCCGCCGCATGTTCTGCGCGGCGCCGGAATATCTGGAAAAACACGGCGCCCCCGTGCAGCCGTGCGACCTGACGATGTTGCCGGTGGCCCTGTATTCGGCCTACCCGACGCGCAACAAATGGAAATTCCTCAAGGACGGCAACACCACGGAAGTCGAGCTGAGCGCCAAGATGCGGACCAACTCGGTGCATCTGCTGCGCGACTACGCCCTGACCGGCGCCGCCATCGTCTGCCTGCCCAGCCTGGTGGCTGGCGACGAGCTGATGGCCGGCACGCTGGCACCCGTGCTGCAGGACTACGCGCTGCCGCCGCTATCGTTTTCGGCGGTCTATCCGGCCACGCAACGGCAGGCACTCAAGGTGCGTGTGCTGGTCGACTTTCTCGCCAGTTGCTTCCAGGGCGACCCACCCTGGGACGTGCCGCTGATCGAACGCGGCTGGCTGCCCGGCAACTGATCATTTGCGAACCGCGAATTGAGCAATCGCGGCTGCGCTGTTGATCACACGCGCCTGCCTGTCCAAGATGGCGTCACCCCCCACGCACGGGTGCGCGCGCGTCGCCCATCCGACAGGAAGACAGTGCAATGCAGAACCAGCTCTTTATCGATGGCAGATTTGTCGATGCCCTCGATGGGGAAACGCTCCCGGTGGTCAACCCACACGATGGGAGCCTGATCACCGAAGTCGCCGCAGCCTCGCATCTCGACGTGGACGTGGCCATCGCCGCCGCGCGGCGGGCGCAGCCGGCCTGGTCGCGCATGGCCGCCAGCGAGCGCGGCCGGCTGCTGGGCAGGCTCGCCGACGCCATCGAGGCCGACCGCGAAAACCTGGCGGGGCTCGAATCACGTGACACCGGCCACCCGATCCGCCACACGCGCACGCTGGATGTGCCACGCACGGCCGCCTGCTTCCGCTACTTCGCCGGCATGGCGGACAAGTGCGAAGGCAGCGTCATCCCCGTCGAGACGGGCTTCCTGAACTACGTGGTGCGCGCGCCGATCGGCGTGGTCGGGCAGATCGCGCCGTGGCACTTCCCGTTGATGTTCACGGGCTGGAAGATGGGCCCGGCGCTGGCCGCCGGCAACACGGTGGTGTTCAAGCCGTCGGAGCTGACGCCGCTGTCCGCGCTGCGCGTGGCGGAACTGGTGGCCGAAGCCGGTTTTCCGCCGGGCGTGGTCAATATCGTGACGGGCGACGGCAACACGGCCGGCCAGCGCCTGGCCAACCATCCGGACGTGGACAAGATTGCGTTTGCCGGGTCGACGGTAACCGGGCGCCGCATCGTGGAAGCCTCGCGCGGCAATCTCAAGCGCGTGCAGCTGGCGCTCGGCGGCAAGGGCGCGAACATCGTGTTCGAGGACGCCGACCTGGACGCCGCCGTGCAGGGTGCCGCGTGGGCCATCTTCCACCATCACGGCCAGGCTTGCATTGGCGGGGCGCGGCTGATCGTGCATGACAGGATCGCCGATGCGTTCCTTGAGCGCTTTGCCGCACTGGCGCGATCGATCCGTCTGGGCAACCCGATGGACCCCGAGACCGAGATGGGGCCGCTGATCTCGGCAACGCATCGCCATCGCATCCTGCATTGCGCCGATATCGCGCGCAGCCAGGGTGGGCGGGTGATCGCCGGCGGCAAGGCGCCCGACGATGCGGCACTGGCCAACGGGTTCTATGTCGAGCCGACGCTGGTGGAAGCGCAGCCGCAGCACCGCGCGGCGCAGGAGGCGCAGGAGGAAGTGTCCGGCCCGTTTGTGACGGTGACGCGCTTTTGCCATGACGAGCAAGCCCTGTCGATGGCCAACGACACGCCCCACGGCCTCGGCAGCGGGCTCTGGACGCGCGACCTGTCGCGCGCACATCGCTTTGCCCGCGACATCCGCGCAGGCATGTGCTGGATAAACTGCTGCAAGCGCGTTCACCCGGCCAGCCCGTTCGGCGGCATGGGCGAATCCGGCCATGGCCGCGAAATGGGCTTCGAGGCCATGCGCGACTACACCGAGGCGCGCTCGGTGTGGATCAACGTGGATGCCGGCATCCCACCGCATTTCGTGCGCTAGCGCTGGCCACCCGCTCACCCCGACGGCGCCAGCCTCGCTGGCCTCGGCAATCCCCCCGTTGACGCCATCGCTTGCGGTTCACGAACACTGTGCTCGGCGTTTGACGCGTAGTCGCGCCGGGCTGAAGCACCTACCATGCTCTCATCGCTATCCACGCATGGAGTTTCCGATGAAGGTCTACCTTGTCTCCCTTGGCGCCGGCATCCTGGTCGGCATTATTTACGCGCTGATGCAGGTCCGTTCACCCGCGCCGCCGGCCGTGGCGCTGATCGGACTGCTGGGCATGCTGATCGGCGAACAGGTGGTGCCGCCGATCAAGCGGATGATGGCCGGCGAGCCCGTGACGACCGCGTGGTTCCGGACCGAATGCGTCCCCAAGATCACCGGGACGCCGCCGCCGGCAACACTGGTCGCCCGGCGCGATGCCCCCGATGACAAAGCGCCGGAATCCGACCGCCCCGCGCACTGACATCCCGCACTGACATCCAACGCCACGCAGCCTTCCGCTCCGATGCCACGCCCTCCCACACCCCGCGCCCGGCTGGCGGCGCTCTGCCTGGCCGTGTCCAGCGCACCGGCCCTGGCCGACAGCAGCGTCACCGTCTATGGCCGCATCAACACCGCCATTGAATACAGCCGTGCCAGCACCGCCACGGATGGCACCGCGCTGGGCAGCGTGGTGCGCCAGACCAATAACCGCTCGGTCTTTGGCCTGCGCGGCGAGGAAGATCTCGGCGGCACGCTGAAGGCGGTCTGGCAGATCGAAAGCAATGTGTCGATGGATACCGGGCAAGGGCAGATCGCCGGACGGAATTCGCGCGTCGGCCTGCAGGGCGACTACGGCCTGCTGTTCATGGGCCACTGGCACACGCCCTACACAGAATCGACGATGGCGTACGACCCGTACTACCCGACCACCGCCGGCTACATGGCGCTGATCAGCAACGGTTCGACGTCAAGCTCGAACAACGTGGAAGACACGAGTTCCTTCGACCGGCGCCAGAAGAACATCCTGCAGTACCGCTCGCCGCAATGGGGCGGCGTGAGCCTGTGGCTGGGCTGGGGCTTGCCGGAAGAAAAGACCACCGTGCCGCGCAATCCGGCGCTGTACTCGGCCGCGGCGGTCTATGACCGTGGCCCGCTGAATGCCACGTTGGCCTACGAGATCCACCAGCACTACCAGGCTGCCGGACGCAACGACGACGCGCTGAAAGTCGGCGTGGCCTACCAGCTGTTCACCGGCACGCGCATCGCGGCGGTCTATGAACACCTGCATTACCGCACGGACACCGGCGACCTGCAGCGCAACGCGTACTACACGTCGCTGGTGCAGAAGCTGGGGCCCGGCAGCGTGCGGATCGGCTTTGCGTTCGCCGCCAACGGCTCGGGGTCGTCCGTCGACACCATCGGCTTCTTCCGGAGCGGCGCGGAAACCGGCGCCACGCAGCTGACCGTGGGCTACGACTATCCGATGTCGAAACGTACCGCGCTGTTTGCCTACTACAGCCGCATCGACAACAAGCGCAATGCCATCTACGATTTCGCGATCAACGAGCTGGGCATCCGTGCCGGGGCCGACCCGCAGACGTTCGCGCTGGGCATGCGGCACAATTTCTGACGCATTGACGATGCGGCCTGCGCAAGCAGGGCGCACGCCCTCATCCTCCTGGAGACACCGATGATCCGCACGCTTCGCCGCGCGCTGGCCGCTGCCACGCTTGCCGCCGCCTCCCTGACCGCCAGCGCCGCCGCGCCGCAAGTGGGCGGCGCATCGCCGGGCTTTGCCCGCACGCAGATCGGCGATGCGGAAATCACCGCGCTGTCGGACGGTTCCGCCGTGCTGCCGGTGGACCAGTTGCTGCTGAACATCAGCCCGGAACGGATCAGCCAGGCGCTGGCGTACCACCACCTGGCAGTGCCCACGCCCACCTCCTTCAATGGCTTCCTGGTCAACACGGGCGGCAAGCTGATCCTGATCGATGCAGGCGCCGGGCAGTTCTTCGGCCCCACACTGGGCAAGCTGGCCGACAACCTGAAAGCCGCCGGCTACCAGCCCGAACAAGTCGACGAAATCTACCTGACCCACCTGCATCCGGACCACGTCGGCGGCCTGCTCCGTCACGGCGAGCGCGTATTCCCGAACGCGGTGGTGCGCGCCGACCAGCAGGAAGTGGATTACTGGCTCAGCGAAGCCAACCTGAGCCGCGCCACCGGCGACGACAAGGGCTTCTTCGAGTCCGCGACTGCCGCGCTGGCGCCGTATCGTGCCGCCGGCAAGCTGCAGACATTCTCCGGCGATACGAACCTGGCCCCGACCCTGCGCGCCGTGGTCACCCACGGCCATACGCCCGGCCACACGATCTACGTGCTCGAAAGCAAGGGCAAGAAAATGGTGTTCTGGGGGGACCTGATCCACGTGGCGGCCGTGCAGTTTTCGCATCCGGCCGTGGCCATCAAGTTCGACGTCGATCCGCGCAACGCCGTGCGCCAGCGCAAGCTGGCCTTCGACGCCGCCGCGAAGGATGGCTACGCCGCCGCCGCCGCGCACCTGGCGTTCCCCGGCATCGGCTATGTGCAGAAGCAGAAGAACGGCACGGGCTACGAGTGGATTCCGCTGCCGCCCGAGGTCCGCTGAAACGGATCGGACGGCGCAAGGCTGGGGGCGCCCGTCAGCGCGCGGGTGCGGCCTCCCGCTCGCCAATTGGTTGCGCGCCAATTGGTTGCGCGCCGATTTGTTGCCCGCCGATTTGCCGGTCGCCGGCATGCTGCGCGCCGTCGGCTGGCACCCTGACGGTCGACACCCCCTCGGCAGGCCGCGCATCGGCCGGCAACGCACGGGCCAGCTTGCAGCCCCGGTCGAGGAAGTCGCTGGCATGGCCGGTGCTGCCGGCCGCCTTGTCCACCGGATCGTCGACGACGACAAACCCGGAGACCCCGCCGGGCTGCCGGACGTACGCCATGAACACGCCACGGTCGGCCATGCCGGCGGTGACCGGCGCGTCCTGGCCCTGCCTGACCACGTCGAACGGATTGACGGCCAGCGTCGGCTGCGTCGCGGGGATCAGGATCGCGCGCACGGGCCGGCCCCGGAAGCGCAGGTCGCGCCAGCGCGTATCGATGGTGCCGCTGCCGCCCGACAGGAAATCCCGGGCAGCCTCGCTGATGCAATCGAGATGGATGTGAAGCTGGTCCTGGCTGCGTGAGGCCTTCGAATTGATCGCGAGGCCCGGCAGGGTATCGGGCAATGGCTTGCCGACCGCGCGGGCCACGGCGCCGCGTGCGTCCCAGCCAAATGCCCACTGATTGGGCTGCACGGCATCGCCCCAGATGCGGGCATCGTCCACGCCCGTGACGGGCTGGTCGGGAATGATCAGGTAGTGGGATGCGCCGATGGCGTCCTTGTACAGCACAAAGCCCTGCTGGCGATCCACGACCACGCAGTCAGCGTGCGTCGGCGCCGGGGGCGTCAGGCAACGTGCCTGCACGTTCTTCCACAGCCCGTCCCGCGAGAAGCCGCCAACCAGTCTTTCCAGAAGGCTTGCATCGGCCCAAAGGGGGCCCGACATCGCCAGCAACAGGCACGACAACAGAAGGCGTTTCACGGAACGTCGTTGGGGACGGAAGCAGGCAGAAGCGGTCAGCGGGCGTTGCGGCCGCCGTAGTACGCGCCAGTCCGGGGATTGGAGATCAGATAGTCCTGGCTGCGGGCCCAGCGTTGGGCGGCCAGAAATGCCTCGGGTTCACGTTGACTCCAGTCGCTGACCATCAGCGGCGTGGCGTCCTCCTCGGTATTGAGGTAGACAGCCGCCTGGTGCAATGCGGCCCGGTCGCGGGATCCGGGAATCGTCGTGGTTCGAATCGTCACGCGCATCAGTGTCAATCCTTGAGCCCAGATACAGGAAATTATGCGCGCCTTGCCGTGACATTGCCATGACGGCGTGCGCGCCGGAATGCGCAGGTGGACCCTTCCCTTCCCGGACTGGTCAGACTGCCGCGCCCGGACTGGATTTCCGGCCGGAATGCGGAGTTTCCCGACGTGGCGCGCACGCCACGCCAGTTGGCACTTCAGGGGACCATGGCGATGACTACGCCGTCCAGGTGCCGATACCGAAGACGCCGGGGATGCCGGGGATGCCGGGGACACAGTGCTGGCGGCTACAATGCGCCTCTTGCCGCATCCGTCCAATCGTGTCCTGACCGCTCCATGCCAAATCCGAACCGGGCCTTCCTGCTGGGCCCGCTGCTGAAAGGGGTTTCCCGCTCGTTCTACCTCACCCTGCGGATCCTGCCCGCGGGCATGCGCGATCCGGTGGGCCTCGCTTACCTGCTGGCGCGCGCGGCGGACACCATCGCGGACACGTCGCTGATTCCGCCGGCGCAACGGCTCGACCTGCTGCTCATGCTGCGCCAGCGCGTCAACGGCATCGGCGACCACGGTGCGCTGGCGCAGCGCCTGATCGCGGAGGTCGCCAGCCAGCAGACGCTATCAGACGAGAAAGTCCTGCTGGAGTCGCTCGGGCCCGCGCTGGACGTGCTGGCGCAGCTTGACGAATCGGACCGCACCGCCGTGCGCGGCATCGTGACCACGCTCACCGAGGGCATGGAGTTCGATCTGCGCACGTTCCCCGACGAACGCTCCGGGCAAGTCGTGGCGTTGCCGGGCATGGCCGACCTCGACCGCTATACCTATCTGGTGGCGGGATGCGTGGGCGAGTTCTGGACGACCATGACGTACGCCCATTTGCCGGGCACGCTGAAGGAAGACCCTGCCGTGATGCTGGATCGCGGCGTGCGCTTCGGCAAGGCGCTGCAGATGGTCAACGTGCTGCGCGACTGCGGCAAGGACCTGCGCATCGGCCGCTGCTACCTGCCGACGGCGGTGCTCGCGCGCTTCGGCCTGCAGCCGGGGGATCTGCTGCATGCGAACAACTCCCGCCGCGCCCAACCCATGCTCTTCGATCTGGTACGCGTGGCGCTCGACCATTTCCGCGCGGCGATGGCGTACACGCTGGCCATTCCGCGCACCAGCCCGCGCCTGCGGCTGGCCTGCCTGTGGCCGATCCTAATCGGCCTGGAAACGCTGCTGCTGCTCGTCGACAACGACGCATGGCTCGACCCGGCCAGGGTCTCGAAAATCCGTCGCGGCAAGGTCTACCGCGTGATCGCCGGCTCGCTGGCGCTGATGGCGTCGGACCGCTTGCTACGCGGCTGGATGGAAGGGCTGATCGGACGCATTGAGGCGCGTCTGGCCCGACCGCAATAGAAAAGCCCCGCACAAGGCGGGGCTTCTCGTGCCGTGGCAAAAATTGCGGCTTACTGCGTGGCGGCGGCGGCAGCCGGCGCCTTCTTGTGCGACTTGCCGGACTTCTTGGTCGTGCTCTTCGTATCCGTCAGCGCTGACGACGTGCTCTGCTTCGCGCCCTGCGTGTACGGATCGAACTTGTCCCCCGAGCGCGCGGTGTCAGGGACGTAGCCATCCTTGTTGGTGGCGCGGGCCGGATCGGGGACGTAGCCGTCCTTGTTGGTCGTCCGCATGTTGTAGTCGTAACGGTCGGCAGGATTTGCCGGACCCGCCGCGCTTGCGATCCCGGGGACGAAAACCGCAACTGCCAAAGCCATGGTGATCAACTTCATGGATACCTCCTGCCAGTTCATTGAAATCATCGCGCGCGCAGGGCGCACGGGCCAACAATAAGCGTAGCTCCCCGATTTCCAAACCGCCATATCTCGCCGCGCATGCCGCGTGAATTCTTGCAAAGCAGCAAAACCATGCCCCGCGGTGTGCGCGGGGTGGCTGTGCTGGTTCCCGTCAGGGACGCAGCAGGTCGAAGCCGGCCAGCACCATCACGCCGCTCAGCGCCTCCAGGGCAACGGAGTCTTGTCCGAGTATCAGGATGGCGGCTGCGGTCCAGGCCGTGGCGCAGAAAAGGAGAAAGCGTTTGTTCATGATAGGGCGGCGGAAGCACCTCATCCGGTCGGGTCAGCCAGCCATTTGGGGACCGATCCGGCGCGATGCCGGGTCAGTATAAACCCTGAATTCGAAGTCAGCTTCGGTCGGTCGCGGCGCGGAAAATTGCGCTGCAAAAGGCATTTTTCGCTCCCACCATGCGGCGAATACTCAACCGTCGCCCAACAAAAAACGCGCCCTTCCGGAGCGCGTTTTTTGCATGGGGCGTGTGCTGCGCGAGGTATCGCGCAAGGTGCGATGGCAGCCCTATTGCGCGGTCCAGCCACCGTCGGCAGCCCATGCGGCGCCGCGCACTTCGTCCCCAAACGGCGAGCAGAGCATCAGCACCAGGTTGCCGAGTTGCTTCGGCGTGACGAATTGGCCGGACGGCTGCTTGTCGGATAGCAGGCGGGCTTGCGCCGCTTCCGTGGTGATGCCGTCGCGCGCCGCGATATCGGCGATCTGCTGCGCGACCAGCGGCGTCAGCACAAAGCCCGGGCAGATCGCATTGCAGGTGACGCCGGTGCGCGCCGTCTCCAGCGCCGTCACCTTCGTCAGGCCGACCAGCCCGTGCTTGGCCGCCACGTAGGCCGCCTTGCCCGCCGACCCCACCAGGCCGTGCACCGACGCGATATTGACGATGCGCCCCCAGTTGCGCGTGCGCATCTCCGGCAACACCAGCCGGGAGGTATGGAAGCTCGAGGTGAGATTGATCGCGAGGATGTCGTCCCACTTGTCGACCGGAAACGCCTCGATCGGCGCCACGTGCTGGATGCCGGCGTTGTTGACGAGGATGTCGACGCCGCCGAAGCGCTCGCGCGCCAGGGCGACCATGGCTTCGATCTCGTCCGGACGGCGCATGTCGGCCGGGTGATGCACGGCGCGCGCGCCGGCGGCTTCGATCGCGGCGAGCGCCGCGTCCACGTCGCCAAAGCCATTCAGGACGATGTTGGCGCCGGCCTCGGCCAGCGTGAGGGCGATGCCGAGGCCGATGCCGCTGGTGGAGCCGGTGATCAGTGCCGTCTTGCCTTGCAGGTTCGTCATGAGAAATTCCTTAGATGAGGCCGGTCAGGTAGAACACGGCGATCACGAAGAACACGGCCATCGTCTTGATGACGGTGATGGCGAAGATGTCGCGATAGGACTCGCGGTGCGTGAGGCCGGTGACGGCCAGCAGCGTGATCACCGCGCCGTTGTGCGGCAGCGTGTCCATGCCGCCGCTGGCCATCGATACCACGCGGTGCAGCACTTCCAGCGGGATCTGCGCGGCCTGCGCGCCCTGGATGAAGACGTCCGACATGGCCGCCAGCGCAATGCTCATGCCACCCGAGGCCGAGCCGGTGATGCCCGCCAGCGTGCTCACCGACACCGCCGCGTTGACCAGCGGGTTCGGGATGCTGCGCAGCGCGTCGCTCACCACCAGGAAACCCGGCAGCGCCGCGATCACGCCGCCGAAGCCGTACTCCGAGGCGGTGTTCATCGACGCCAGCAGCGCGCCGCCCACGGCGCCCTTGGTGCCTTCGGCAAAGCGCGAGCGCACCGCGCCGAACGCGGTCACCAGCACCACCACGATGCCCAGCAGCAGCGCCGCCTCCACCGCCCAGATCGCCGTCACGCTGGCGATCTTGGTCTCCACCGGCTTGGCCAGCCCCGGCAGCGACACGCTGTTGGCCTCGCCATACCAGAGCGGAATCATGCGCGTGAGCCAGAAGTTGGCCACGCCCACCACCACCAGCGGCAGGATGGCCAGCAGCGGCGGCGGCAGCTTGCCGCCCTCGACGCGCTGGGGTTCGTTGAGCAGGTTGGTGCCGTAGCCCTCGCCACGCGCGGCGGCC
>NZ_FMYZ01000008.1 GCF_900101625.1 Cupriavidus sp. YR651
CGAACATGTTTTACTGTGCGAGCACTGATAACTTTTGAAGCATTCCGAAGACCGAAGCCTTCGGCGCGTTCGCCATCAAGCGCCCACACTTATCGGTTGTTTGGTTGTTAAAGAACTTGCGCATCCGGCTTTGCCGTCTGCGTCGCTGCGTCGTTTGCGTCAGCAGCAGAGAAACGAGATTATGAAGAACAACCTGCGTTTCGTCAACAGGGCAGCGAAGTTTTTTTCGCTTCGGTCAGCGCCGCATTCCTTCGCGACCCCAACCCCCATCCACCCCGCAACCCTTGCCAGTGCTGCCTTGCAGCGGCGGTTTGTGTTGCGAGGGGGCGAATATTAAGGGACTCTTCCGCGACTGGCAAGCCTTTTGTCATCAAACCTTTAAGATTTTATGAGAGAGCCGATTCCGGCACATCAGCCATCCCTTCAAACCCATCTGTATAGAATCAGGTTTCCCGGGCCGATTCCGCCCATCTACGCAAGGAAAGCATCCCTATGACTATTGAAGCGACGTGGCTCGCCAATTCCGGCTCCAGTGTTTGCGACCTCCGCAATGGCACCGCCCATTGGCGAGCCGACCTGGACGCGCCCGCGGGCGACGCCTCCCTGCCTAATCCGCACGATCTGCTCGACTCCGCGCTGGCCGCGTGCACGACGCTCACTCTGCAGGTGTACGCCAAACGCAGGGGCTACGATCTGCAGGAGGTCCGGGTAACCGTTCAGCACGAGGAAGCCACCGGTAGCTACAAGTTGATGCGTACGGTGGAGCTTCGCGGCGAACTTGCACCCGATGTGCGCGAAGACTTGCTCCGCGTTGCCAACAAATGTCCGGTGCACAAATCCTTGTCCGCCCAGATCTCCATCGAGACGACGCTGACCTGATCGCATTGATCCATTGACTCCGCAAATGATAATCGTTATCATTTGAATCCTCGGGTTTTGACACGACCTGAGTCAGCAAATGGGTTTCCGGACACTTCACGCGTCCGGCCTTTTTTCCTTCTGTCGTTCGCGCCCTCCCGCCCCCTCACTCCCCAGGCCCTTCCGCCAGACGCATCGCCGTCATCATCCTGCCCCACTACGCGCGCAACGTAGTCCCGCAACATCCTTCGGCAGCGCGCGCCAGAAATTGCCCACATTCGCATCCCCAATCCATTCGGGGCGACTTCCGGCTTTGTTCGCTGGCCCACGAACGTCGTGTGACAAGGGGAGCCAAGCGCCACTCGCGCGCGTTGTTGGCACGTCTGACGCGGCTTACCATGAAGCCAAAAGAAAACATTGGCAGCAAAAGCAGGGATCGCATTGGAGCGGGGACATCTTGGCGAATTACTTCGAAGAGTATTGCGCGCGCATTCGGCGAGGCGGCGCGCGGGGCGTGACGGACAAGCCCGTGGCGGTAGATCAGGACGGTACCTACACGATGACCTACGTACCGTTCGAACACCGGAATGACAATGCCCGCCTGGTGCTGGTGAGTACGACACCTGGTCACACGCATGTTGCGCTGGCCGCGTCCGTGACCGAGGAACTGATTCGCGCGCGCGCGCCCGGCCGGACGATCCAGCGGGAAAACAAGCGGCGTGTCGAACTGGGCGGACGGCTCGTGCGGCCAAACCTGATACGAATGCTTGACCACTTCCGAGTGCCGGAACTGATTGGTCAGCCCCACGCCGCCGCGTTATGGAACGACGGCTTCGACCTGATCCAGCCCCTTGCCTTGCTGCCTTTTGCGACGACCCGGCACGGCCTGGCCTTCAACGGCCCGCTGGACGAGCTGATCGACGTACCCATGCTGCGCGCGATCTTCGACGCGCACTTCCTCGACCGACTCGCGCAGTGCCGGCCGGGCGCCCTGTACATCGGACTCGGCCGCACTGCCTGGGCTGGCCTCCGGCATGCGGCCGGCCTGGGGTTGCTCGACCGGCTTCAGTTGCTGGGCATGATGCCGGTCCCTGCGAAGGCAGGCAGCATGGTGCGCTACTTCCTGCGGGAGATTACGGAGCGCGACCTGTCCCCCAACGATCCGGTGCGGCATCGCATTGCCTGGCTCGATGCCGCCCACGAGGAAATGGAAGCCGGCGTCCGGCGCCTGCGCACGCCGCCCTCCCCAGCCAACCACCCGGATCGCCTGACTGCCTGATCCCCCGGCCCACCATAAAGTGCGGCAAACCCCACCTAAGAGGGGATGAGCAGCGTAGCGGTGTGCCGATAACTCTCCTTGAGGATCTGACCTCCTCGCATTCCCGATTTGCGGCCCCCGTTGTGCGCGGAGGGCCGCGATTTTTTTGTGCGATCGGGCGCGATCGGAACCAATTCAGACCACCTCCACCGCAACTGCGGAAATTTCCCACAAGCATTGCGGAAGCGTCGCATTATCGGCGCGTCGTTGTCTCCCTATACTGCCGGGTCATGTAGGACCCAGGTCATCCCCGATGGCGCTTCCACGGCGCCATCCATGCCGTCATCGCATCGCAACGGGGCTTGCCATCACCGCAGCAAGGCATGACAACCATTCTGATCGTCGATGATCATCCCGCGCTGCGGCTGGCGCTGCGCGCGCACCTTTCGCAATTGCTGGGCGTAAAGGTCCTGCTCGAAGCCGACAATGGCCAGAGCGCCATCGACGTGGTGCGCCGCCACAAGCCGGATCTGGTCGTCCTGGACCTCGACATCCCGCGGATGAGCGGGCTCGACGCCGCACCCCGCATGCTCGCCATCCACCCCGGCGTACGCATCCTGGTGCTGACCGCCCAGGACGCCACGCCCTTCGCGGCACGCGCGTGCCAGGCCGGCGTACATGGTTTCGTCAGCAAGACGCAGGACATGAATGCCATCGTCCGATGCGTGGAGAGCGTGCTCGGTGGCTTCACCGTCTTCCCGAGCGTGGGCAACCGCGATGCCCCGCGCGATGACCGCATGGTCAGCGACGACGACGGCCTGCGAAAGCTCTCCGACAAGGAAGTGGTCATCCTGCGCATGCTCGCGCGCGGAATGACCAACAAGGCCATCGGCAGCGCACTGTTCATCAGCAACAAGACTGTCAGCAGCTACAAGACGCGAATCATGACAAAGCTGCACGCCGAATCCCTCGTGGACCTGGTCGATTTCGCGCGGCGGTGCCGGCTGATTCCATGACGCCACGTGGCGCCCCGTCGATGCTGACCGCAGCGGAGCGCGCGGCAATGGGGCCCGCGCTGGTCAACGCGGCACGCGACGACGTCCTGCTGTACCGCATGCTGCTGACGCGCCTGATGGACACCAACGCCGCCGATCTCGCCAACTTGCGCCGTGCCGCCGCCCTCCGGGACTGGGCGGGTGTGCAACGCAGCGTGCACCGGCTCAAGGGCAGCGGCGCCCTGGCGCGCTGCACCACCGTTGTCGTCGCCGGCAAATCCCTGGAATCCGCCGCCCGGCAGGGCAAGGCCGCCGTCGTGCAGGCACTGCTGCCGCGCTACATCGCGATCGTGACGGAATTCAGCGATGCGCTGGCCGGCTTGCGCGCGGCGCCGTGAGCGACGCTCCACCCCCAAACCGACGTCTCGCCCCCACCACATTCAAGGATTTTGAAGATGCTGTCCGGACCGGGAACGTGCACTGCCAGCTTGCCACTGGCACACTGTACGTCTATCCCGGCAGCGCCCCCAATTCGCCGCCGCAGGACCAACAACTACTGGCTGGAGATTTGTCGTGGGTGATTTGCAGGGCTTGCTGGACGGCCACGGGCTGCTGCTCGTGTTCCTGAGCGTGCTGGCCGAACAGGCCGGGCTCCCGGTGCCGGCCTATCCAATGTTGTTTCTCGCCGGCGCACTGTCGATGCAGGAGTCCGGCCCGTCCATCGGCGCGGTGCTGTTTGCCGTCGTCAGCGCCTGCCTGATTGCGGATACGGCCTGGTACTTCACCGGCAAGCGGCTGGGACAGCCAATGCTGCGCACCATCTGCCGCGTTTCCATTTCGCCCGATACCTGCATCCGCCAGACGCAATCGCTGTACCTGCGGGTCGGTCCGCGCTCGCTGGTGTTTGCCAAGCTGCTGCCGGGTGCCGGCGCCCTGTCGACGGCGATGGCCGGCATGACCGCCACGCCGTTGCCCACCTTCCTGTTCTACGACGCCCTCGGCTCCCTGGTCTGGGCCGGCGGCGCATTGCTGGCCGGCGTGGTGTTCAGCGATTTCGTCGATACGATCCTGGCGGCGTTCAGCACCTACGGCCATATCGCCGTCCTGGTCGTGATTGGCGCGTTCGCGCTGTTCATCGCCTGGCGCTTCTGGCTGCGTTGGCGCCTGCTGCGCCGCACCGGCCGGATTCCGCGCATGACGGTCATGGAACTGGAACAGCGCCGCGTCGCGGGCACCCTGCCGCTGGTCGTGGACGTCCGCGCGCACGGAGACACTCCGTTCGAACGCATTCCCGGGGCCGTGGTGATGGAACTGCATGCGCCACTGGAAACCCTCGGCGAGCACCCCGCCTCCGACGACATCGTCATCTATTGCGCCTGCCCACACGAAATGTCGGCGGCCGTGCTGGCCGAACGGCTGCGCAAGGCCGGCTATCCCAAGACGTGGGCGCTGGCGGGCGGATTCGACGAATGGAAACGCCTGCAAGGCGCGCTGCCGGACGCGCCACCACCGGCTGACGCCCCGAAGCGGGCCGCCGCGCACTAGCAGGAGCACCGCCGGGCCATTGCGCGCGGCGCACACGGCCCTTCCCTATCAACCGCCGCTTCCTATACTTGGCCCAGACCGTTTGTGCGCGGAGGGCTGCATGCCAGGCGAAGACCATGGTTGGGAAGACGAGGCCCTGCGCGTGGCGCACCGGCGCCGTGCGCTGGAGATTCCCGCGCAACCGGGCGGGCGCACCGGCAACTGGGCGATCGCCCTGTCGGGCGGCGGCATCCGCAGCGCCACCTTCTGCCTTGGCGTGATGCAGGCGCTGGCGGAGGCACACCTGGCGCCCGCCGCCGAACCACCCACCCCCACACCCACCCCCACACCCACCCCCTCACCGCCAGCCCCCATCCCGGGCACGCAATCGCTGCTTGCGCAATTCGACTACCTGTCCACCGTCAGTGGCGGCGGCTACCTCGGCGCGTTTTTCGTCAGCCTGTTCATCCCCGGCCGGCTGCGCCGAGGCACCAGTCCGGTTCAGGCGGCGCAGGACGCCTATCGCACGCTCCAGTACGAACCGCCCGGGCGCATCCGCACCGCGGTGTCCTATGCCGATGCGCCCGGCCGGGCCGCCGTCGCCTGGCTCCGCGAAAACGGCCGCTACCTGACACCCACCGGCGCGGGTGACAACCTCTATGCCGCCGCCATCGTCGTCCGCAACTGGCTGGCCATGCAATACGTCATCGGCAGCGCACTGCTGGTTCTGCTGGCGGCGCTGGCGCTGGGGCTGCACCTGGCCACCGGCACCTGGCCCGACCTGGGCCGAAGCGAGATGGATCTGCTGCATGACGCCCGCCAGGCTTTCAATGAAGGCCAGCTGGCGGTCTGGTGGAGCGAATTGCTGTGGCTCCCCGTCGCGTCGGCGCTACTGCTGGCCGTGCCTCCGGGCATCGCGTACTGGCTGGTCTACCCGCGCTCGGACGATCCACGCCAGCCCGCGCGCGTGCTCAACAACGCCGTCCTGCTGGCCGCGCTGATCGGCGCCGCCTTCCTGGCCGCGGCCTGGTGGTTCCAGCGGCTGGAGCCCTCCCTGCACCTGGCCTACGCGTGCCTGGCGGTCGGCTTGCTCGCGTGGACCGGTGTGGCAACCTGCCTGGTCATGCTGATGCCTGCACCGCGCACGGTGGCGATGTACCGGGTCCGCGCGACGCGTGCGCTGCGTGGCGCGATGACCGTCACGGCGGCGCTGGCCGCCCTGGGCATTGCCGATTCCGCGGCACGCACCTGCTATCTCTACAGTCACGTCGCGACGCATCCGTGGGCCGCGATCGGCCCGGCAGGCGCGCTCGGCGGCCTCGTCTGGCTGGTGCGCTACGGCGCGACGCTGCTCGACGACGGCCACAAGGGCGCTGTCGATTCCCCGTTGCGCGCCCTGCTGTCGCGGCTGCCGATCTCGCTGCTGGCCGGCCTGCTGGCGGCGCTGCTGGCGCTGCTGGTGTTTGTGCTGTGGTCGTGGATCGTCCTGTGGGTGCGCTGGGATGGCGGCGAGCCGGTGGACTGGCTGGTCTTCGGCAAGGCCTGGACCACGCCGGCACTGGCCACGCTCACCCTGCTGACCCTGATGATGGCGGTCGTGGTCGGGCGATTCGCGGGCTTTCTCAACTTGTCGACGCTGCAGTCTTTTTACGCGTCGCGGCTGACGCGTGCCTACCTGGGTGCATCCAACGGCAACCGGTTCAGCACGCCGCCGGGCGCGCGCGAAATCCCCCAGCGCTTCAGCGTGGCCGAGCCCGCGCCAGATGACCAGCTGAGCCTCAACGACTACTACGATCCCCGCGTGCTCGCGCCCCTGCACCTGATCAACGTCACGCTCAACCTGACCGTGGACCCGGCCGAGCAACTGGTCCAGCGCGACCGCAAGGGCAAGCCGCTTTGCTTGTCGCCGGGCGCGGCGCTGGTGCAGCCGGGCACCGCGCAACAGCTGCCGGCCGATACCTACGCGCGCTTCACCGTCGATGGCCAGCTCTGCTGCGCGATGTCCCAGGGCCAGACCGGCGCGCCGCGCCGCGCTGGCGAAATGGCGCAGGCCCGCACCGTCGGCGACTGGATGGCGATCTCCGGCGCGGCGATTTCCACGGGCCTCGGACGCGCCTCCACGCTGGGCACGTCCTTGCTGCTGGGTCTGGCCAACTTGCGCCTCGGCGTCTGGTGGCCGTCGTGCATGGCGGACGGCATCCCCTGCGGCACCGCCAACGCCGGACGCGGACGCCTGCGCGGCCCCGTCGGCACCGAGCGCCGCAACCGTCCGGCCACGAGTGCCATCGCGGAGATCTTCCGCACCCAGTACTACCTCGCCTGCGAACTCTCAGCGCGCTTCCACGGCACGCGCCGCGGCTGGCAATACCTGTCCGACGGCGGCCATTTCGAGAACACCGGCGTCTATGAACTCCTGCGTCCGGAGCGCCGCGTCGCCCTGATCGTGCTGTGCGATTGCGGCTGCGACACCGACTATCGCTTCGGCGATCTTGCCAACCTGATCCGGCTGGCGCGCATCGACTTCGGACTCGAGATCGCCGTCGACACCTCAGCCGCGCTCGACCCGGTGCTCGGTGCTGTCTTCGGCACGTCCGACGATTTCGCGGCGGACGCAGACGCCGAACGCCTCGAAAAGGTCGGGCTGCTGCTGAACGTCTACGAGGCCGGCCAGGCTGGCGCGCCGGATGGCCCGCCGGTGACGCGCATCGTGCTGCTGAAGCCGCGTCTGACGCCGTCCGCCCCTGCGGACGTCCGCCAGTATGGCGCCGTGCATCCGGATTTCCCGCAGGAGGGCACCGCCGACCAGTGCTTCGACGAAGCCCAGTGGGAAAGCTATCGCGCGCTGGGGTTCACCATCGGCCGCCGCGTGGCCAGCGGTGCCGTGGCGCAGCGCCTGTTTGCCTAGTGCCCTGGCGCGCCGGAGTCCCCACGCGCGTCATGGCTACTGTGTGGCCGTCAGCACGATTCACCGGGGGTCACTACCATAGCCCGTCCCCGTAGCCACATACCGCGCGGCCCAGCCCGCGCATCGCACCCGATGATCCCCTATTCCCTGCTCGACCTTTCACCGATCGTGGAAGGCAGCGATGCCGGCCAGGCCATGCGCAACACGCTGGACCTGGCCCGACACGCGGAACAGCTCGGCTATCGCCGCTTCTGGCTGGCCGAGCACCACAACATGCCGGGCATCGCCAGCGCGGCCACGGCCGTGCTGATCGGCTACGTCGCCAATGGCACGTCGACGATCCGCGTTGGCTCGGGCGGCATCATGCTGCCCAACCACTCGCCGCTCGTGGTGGCCGAGCAGTTCGGCACGCTGGCCTCGCTCTACCCGGGCCGCATCGACCTGGGCCTGGGCCGCGCGCCCGGCACCGACCAGTCCACCGCACGTGCGCTGCGGCGCCAGCTGAGCCAGGATTCGGCCGATACCTTCCCGCAGGACGTGGAAGAACTGCAGGCCTACTTTGACGATGTGCGGCCCGGCCAGCGCTTGCGCGCGGTGCCCGGCGCCGGGCTCAAGGTGCCGCTGTGGCTGCTGGGCTCCAGCCTGTTCAGCGCGCAACTGGCGGCGGCGATGGGCCTGCCGTTTGCGTTCGCCTCGCATTTCGCGCCGGGCTTCATGCGTCAGGCCGTCGACCTGTATCGCCGCACGTTCCGTCCGTCCGAACAGCTGGACCGCCCGCACGTGATGCTCGGGCTCAATGTGTTCGCAGCCGACACCGGCGAGGAAGCCCGCCGCCTGTTCAGCTCCCTGCAGCAACAGTTCCTGGCGCTGGTGCGCGGCTCGCCGGGTCAGCTCAAGCCGCCGGTGGATGACATCTCGCTGCTGTGGGATGCCAGCGAGGCCGATCACATCCGCCGTTCACTGGCCTGCTCCGTGGTGGGCGATCCCGCCGCGATGCGCGATGGCATCCAGCGTTTCGTCGACGACCTGCGTCCGGACGAACTGATGCTGACCGGCCAGATCTACGACCATGCGGCGCGGCTGCGATCGTTCGAGATCGCGGCCAAGGCGGTGCGCGCCTTGTCACTGTCACCGACGCAACTGGCCTGAGCGCGTCACGGCGCAGACAGGTGTCGACATCGGACGTCGACATCCCGCGCCAACGTAGCAGTCACCAACCAGCCGCGGCCATCGCCGCGGCTTTTTGCTTTCCGCCGATAACACTGTGCCGAACGGGCCGCCCGGGCGCGCAGGCAGCATCGGGTGCCGGGCCCACCACATCGCTGCGTCGCAGCAGTGCCTTCGCGCGCAGACGCGCCTTACCAATCGCCGGCGGCTCGGATACATTAGAAAGCCCGCGACGCCACCCGCAATGTACGGACCGGTGCGCGCTGACTAGGAGACAGCGATGGACCTGCGGCAACGTGCGCACATCGACACCGTATTCCAGGCCACCGGCATCGCCCCGCTCGCCGCGCCCGGCGTGGCGCACGATGCCATCATCCAGAGCTCCTGGCGCCGCTGCGTGCACCAGTACGGGCTGGACCCGTCCCGCATGCAGGCGGCGCGCATCCTGCCGCAGATGCGGCTGCGTGAACATCAGCAACGGATCGACGATTTCGCGCGCATCGCCCGGCACGGCCTGGAAACCCTGCACGGGCAGGTCGCCAGCATGGGCTACGTGGTCCTGCTGACCGATGCGCAAGGCGTCACCGTCGACTACCTGGGCGATGCCAACACTGACACCAGCCTGCGGCGTGCGGGCCTGTACCTGGGCGCCGAGTGGAGCGAAGCCGGCGCCGGCACCTGTGCGGTCGGCACCGCGCTGGCGACGGGGGAAGCACTGACCGTGCATCAGGCGGATCACTTCGACGCCACGCATATTCCGCTGACCTGCACCGCCGCCCCATTGTTCGATTCGCACGGCACGCTGCACGCCATCCTGGACATCTCGGCCCTGACGTCGCCGGTGGCAAAGGCCAGCCAGGGCATGGCGCTGCAGCTCGTCAGAATCTACGCGGCCCATATCGAGAACGCCAACTTCCTGCGCGTGCACCATCGGGACTGGATCCTGCGCCTCAATGCGTCGCCGGAGTTCGTGGACGTCGATCCGGAATACCTGGTCGCACTCGATGCTGGCGGGAAGATCGTTGGCCACAATCGTCCCGCGCAACGGCTGCTCGCCGCCGAACTGCAGGCGATGCGGCGCGATGTGCCAGTCCTCGGCCAGCCATTCGAGGCACTGTTCGGCGCGCGGCTGGAAGACCTTGGCCGCTTCATCTATTCGCGTCCGAGCGAGCAACGGCGGCTGGCGCTCAATCGCACGGGCGCCCTGCTCTACCTCAGCGTGCTGCCGCCGGCGATGCGATGGCCCGTCGGGGCCGCGGTCGATGCCGAGGCGCCCGCGCTGCTGCCCGCACCGCTGGCGGCGCTGTGCGGCGGCGATCCGGCGTTGCGGCAGCAACTCGAGCGCGCGGCGCGGCTGGCGGACTCTCCGCTGCACCTGCTGATTCAGGGCGAAACCGGCAGTGGCAAGGAGTTCTTCGCCAAGGCCTTGCATCAGGCCAGCGCCCGCCGCGACCAGCCCTTCGTGGCCGTCAACTGCGCGGCGATCCCCGAGACGCTGATCGAATCCGAGCTGTTCGGACATCTGCCGAACAGCTTCTCCGGCGCGGGGCCGCGCGGCCGTCGCGGACTGATCCAGGAAGCCGACGGCGGCACGTTGTTCCTCGACGAAATCGGCGACATGCCGCGCGAACTGCAATCGCGCCTGCTGCGGGTGCTGGCCGAGGGCGAGGTGCTGCCGGTCGGCGCCGCGCGTCCCGTGCCGGTGCGGCTGCGCGTGATCTCCGCCACACACCAGCGGCTGGAGCAACTGGTGGCCGAGGGACGCTTCCGCGAGGACCTGTTCTATCGCCTCAACGGCGCGCGCTTCACGCTGCCGCCGCTGCGCGAACGTCGCGACCTCGACTGGATGATCGACAAGCTGCTCGGCGATCCGGCCGTGATGCTGTCCCCTGCCGCACGGGTGCAAATGCATCGGCACCGCTGGCCCGGCAACCTGCGCGAGCTGCGCAACGTGCTGGAGTACGCGCGCGCGGTCTGCCGCGATGGCTGCATCGACCTGCCGGATCTTCCGGATGGATTTGCCGGACCGGCGGCAATTTCGGCCGATCCGGGCGAATCCCCGGCGGCGACGGCGCCCGCGCAACCCTGCCAGCCGGCGTTCGACCCTCACCACCTGCCGCCGGAGGGCATGCTGCTGATGCAGTACCTGCGCGCGTCGGGCTGGAACCTGAGCGCCGTGGCGCGGCAAATCGGCATCAGCCGCATGACGCTGTACCGCCGCATGGCGCGCTACGGCATTGCGTCGCCAAACCAGCGCGATACACACCACTGAGTCACCACCGAGCCACCACCGAGCGATCCGCGATACGACTGTCCACGCTCCGATACAGCTGACCTGTGACACCTGTCACAGGCAATGCCCGCCAACCGGCGTCGGACGGGGAATTCCTGCGGGTTAGCCCTGACGTTTTCCCCGCCTGACCGCGCGCCGCGCACTGGCACAGCCGTTGCAATACCCCTGTCGACAACCACGACAGGAGACACGCATGGCAGATGCCGCCCACGCTGGCCCGCCGCGCGTCGGCATCATCGCCAATCCGATCTCCGCGCGCGATATCCGCCGCATCATCGCCAATGCCAACAGCCTGCAGCTGGCGGATCGCGTCAATATCGTGTTGCGCGTGCTGGCGGCGCTGGCCGCATGCGGCATTGCCGAGGTGCTGATGATGCCGGACCGCGAGGGCCTGCGCGTCATGCTGGCGCGGCACCTGTCGCGGCGCCAGGGACCGGACGCGGCGCTGCCCGCCGTCACCTACCTCGACATGCCCGTCACCGCGCGCGTCGACGATACCTTCCTGGCCGCGCGCCGCATGGCCGAGGCAGGCGTGTCCGCCATCGTCGTGCTGGGTGGCGACGGCACGCACCGCGCCGTGGTACGCGAATGCGGCGCCGTGCCGGTGGCCGGCCTGTCTACCGGCACCAACAACGCCTTTCCCGAAATGCGCGAGCCGACGATCACCGGCCTCGCCGTCGGCCTCTACGCCACCGGCCGCGTGCCGCGCGACGAGGCGCTCCAGTGGAACAAGCGGCTCGACATCGCCATCGACCGCGCCGATGGCGCCGCGCGGCGCGACATCGCGCTGGTCGATGCGGTCATTTCGCGCGAGCACTTCGTCGGCGCCCGCGCGGTCTGGAAGACCGACACCCTCGCCGCGCTCTATGTGGCCTTTGCCGATCCGCAAGCCATCGGGCTGTCGTCGATTGCCGGACTGCTGGAGCCGGTCGGCCGGCATGAAGCCGGCGGGCTGGCCGTGGAAATCGCCGCGCCGGGCGCGGGCGAATTCGATCTGCGCGCGCCGATCGCTCCCGGATTGATGGCCACGGTGCCTATCGCCGGCTGGCACCGCCTCTCGCACGGCCAGCCACATCGCGTGAGCCAGCGCAGCGGCATCGTCGCGCTGGACGGCGAACGCGAGCTTGCCTTCGACGCCAGCGACACCGTCACCGTCACGCTGCGCGAGCGCGCCTTTCCCAGCATCGACGTGGCCGCCTGCATGCGCCACGCCGCGCGGCACCGCCTGATGCGCATACCGCCACCCCCGTAACCACCCATAGCCACTCATAGCCACTCGTAGCCCCACCAAGGAGATCACCATGACAGCACCCTCGTCACAGACCCCGGGCGCACTGCCGCTCGACAAGGAAACGCTGCTCAGCGTCTACCGCAAGATGCGCACGATCCGCGATTTCGAAGAGCGCCTGCATGTCGACTTCGGGCGCGGCGACATCCCCGGCTTCGTCCACCTGTACGCCGGCGAGGAAGCGGCCGGCGTTGGCATCCTGCACCACCTGGGCGACGGCGATCGCATCGCCAGCACGCACCGCGGTCACGGACACTGCATCGCCAAGGGTGTGGACCCGGTGGCGATGATGAAGGAGATCTACGGCCGCAAGGGCGGATCGTGCAACGGCAAGGGCGGGTCGATGCATATCGCCGACCTGTCCAAGGGCATGATGGGCGCCAACGGCATCCTGGGCGCCGGCGCACCGCTGATCTGCGGCGCGGCGCTGGCCGCCAAGTTCCGCGGCAAGGGCGAGATCGGCATTACCTTCGTCGGCGATGGCGCGTCCAACCAGGGCACGTTCCTGGAAAGCCTGAACCTCGCGGCCGTGTGGAACCTGCCCGTGATCTTCGTCATCGAGAACAACGGCTACGCCGAATCCACCGCGCGCGAGTACGGCACCGCCGTGGACAGCTACGTGGACCGCGCGGCCGGCTTCGGCATTCCCGGTGTCACGGTGGACGGCACCGACTTCTTTGCCGTGCACGAAGCGGCCGGCGAAGTCATCCGCCGCGCGCGGGAAGGCGGCGGCCCCTCGCTGCTGGAATGCAAGATGATCCGCTTCTATGGCCACTTCGAGGGCGACGCGCAGACGTATCGCGCGGCGGGAGAACTCGACGACATCCGCGCCAACAAGGATTGCCTGAAGCAGTTCGCGCGCATCGTCACTCAGGCCGGCGTGGTCTCGCGCGAGGAACTCGACGTCATCGACCGCGAAGTCGCCGCGCTCATCGATCACGCCGTGCAGGAAGCCAAGGCCGCGCCGCTGCCCGGCCCCGAAGACCTGCTGACCGACGTCTACGTGAGCTATTGACCGGCCGCCCCACCCTACAGACAAGGAGACAACCATGGCGCGCAAACTGAGCATCAAGCTGGCGATCAACGAGGCGATCGATCAGGAAATGACCCGCGACCCCACCGTGATCATGCTGGGCGAGGACATCGTCGGGGGCGCCGGCGCCGACGGCGAGAAAGACGCCTGGGGCGGTGTGCTGGGCGTGACGAAGGGCCTCTATGCCAAACATGGCGACCGGCTGCTGGACACCCCGTTGTCCGAATCCGCCTACGTCGGCGCGGCGATTGGTGCCGCCGCATGCGGCATGCGACCGATTGCCGAACTCATGTTCATCGACTTCATGGGCGTGTGCTTCGACCAGATCTTCAACCAGGCGGCCAAGTTCCGCTACATGTTCGGCGGCAAGGCCGAAACGCCCGTGGTCATCCGCGCGATGGTCGGCGCGGGCTTCCGCGCGGCCGCGCAACACAGCCAGATGCTCACGCCGCTGTTCACCCACATCCCGGGGCTCAAGGTGGTGTGTCCCTCGTCGCCGTACGACACCAAGGGCCTGCTGATCCAGGCGATCCGCGACAACGATCCCGTGATCTTCTGCGAGCACAAGAACCTGTACGGCCTGGAGGGCGAGGTGCCGGAGAGCCCCTACGCGATTCCGTTTGGCGAAGCCAACATCCTGCGCGATGGCAAGGACGTGTCGATCGTGACCTATGGCCTGATGGTGCATCGCGCGATGGACGCCGCCGCCACGCTGGCCAGGGAGGGCATCGAGGCGGAAGTCGTGGACCTGCGCACGCTGTCGCCGCTGGACATGGAGACCGTGCTGGAGACCGTCGAAAACACCGGCCGGCTGGTGGTGGTGGACGAAGCCAGCCCGCGCTGCAATATCGCCACCGACATCGCCGCGCAGGTGGCACAGCAGGCGTTCGGCGCCCTGAAGGCAGGCATCGAGATGGTGTGCCCGCCGCACACGCCGGTGCCGTTTTCGCCGGCGCTGGAAGACCTCTATATCCCCAGCGCCGCGCAGATTGCCGACGCCGCGCGCAAGACCATGAAGGGAGGAAAGCACTGATGACCACGGCCATTACCCCGATCGTCATGCCCAAGTGGGGCTTGTCGATGAAAGAAGGCACCATCAACGCGTGGCTGGTGGATGAAGGTGCCGAGATCGCCGTCGGCATGCCGATCCTGGACGTGGAGACCGACAAGATCGCCAATGCGGTGGAAGCGCCGGACGCCGGCACGCTGCGGCGCAAGGTGGCCGATGCGGGCGACGTGCTGCCCGTGAAGGCCTTGCTGGGTGTGCTGGCGCCAGCGGGAGTCAGCGATGCGGAGATCGATGCCTATGTCTCGTCCTATCAGACGCCGGCCGACGAGGACGATGGCGCGGAGGCGGCGCCGGCCTACCAGTTCGTCGACGTGGACGGGCTTCGCATCCGCTACGCGCGCCGGGGCAACCCCGATGGGCCGACCGTGCTGTTCCTGCACGGATTTGGCGGCGATCTGGACAACTGGCTGTTCAACCTCGACGCGCTGGCGGACCATCACACCGTCGTCGCGCTGGACCTGCCCGCGCATGGGCAGTCCTCGCCCAGGCTGGCCGGGACGACGCTCGCGCAGCTAGCCGCATTCGTCGCCCGCTTCATGGATGCGACGGACATCGGCGCCGCGCACATCGTCGGCCATTCGATGGGCGGCGGCATCGCGGCGCAGCTCGCGGTGGACGTGCCGGATCGCGTGCTGTCGGTGGCGCTGATCTCCCCGGTCGGGTTCGGTGACGAGGTGAACAACGCCTACACCGAGGGCTTTGTCAGCGCGCAGTCGCGGCGCGACCTGAAGCCCGTCGTGGAGCTGCTGTTCGCCGACAGCGGACTGGTCAGCCGGCAGATGCTGGACGACCTGTTGCGCTACAAGCGGCTGGACGGCGTGCCGGAGGCGCTGACATCGCTGGGCACCAGCCTGTTCGCCGACGGCCGCCAGCGCGAGCAACCCGGGCAGCGGCTGGCGGAGACCGACAAGCGCGTGCTGGTGATCTGGGGCAAGCAGGACCAGATCATCCCGAGCGCGCACGCTGCCCATGCGCCGCCAGGCGCCACGGTGCAGGTGTTCGACGCGGCGGGCCACATGAGCCAGATGGAGAAAGCCGGTGACGTCAACGCGCTGCTCAGGCGGCATATCGACGGCTGAGCGGGAATGCCGGCGCCGCGCCGAGCGCGGGGCGCCGGCCCGGTCTGCGCGGCGGGCGCGGAAACACGTGATCCGCGTGGAGAATGCGTGGAGAATACCGGGATCCGCCGGACGCCGGCACGAGGCCAAGCTGAGCCAAGCCACCATGCCCTTTACCTTCATCGACCCCGATCCCGGCGAAGCCGATCCGCTGCAGGGCGAACTGGCGCTGCTGGACCACGCGGCCAATACCGGGCCCGTGGCGCAGTTGTGGGAAGCACCGTTGTCGCTGGTCATTCCGCGCAGCTACCTGCGCCAGCCCGGCATCGAGGCCGTGCGGGCCGATTTCGCGGCCAGGGGCTGCCCGGTGTGGCTGCGCATGTCGGGCGGCGGGCTGGTTCCGCAGGGGCCCGGCATCCTCAACGTCAGCCTGGCCTATGCGGTGCCGAAGGGCGCAGCCACGTGGATGGAACCCGTCTACCTGCACCTGTGCGAGGTGCTGGCCGACGGCCTGCGCCAGGTCGGCGTGGATACGCATTGGCAGGCCGTGGAAGGATCGTTCTGCGACGGGCGCTACAACCTGGCCTGGGGCCCGGCCGATGCGGCGCGCAAGATCGCGGGCACGGCCCAGTACTGGCGCCGCGCACCGGCTGCCGTGCAGACGCCGGACGGCCAGCGGCATCTGGTGCTGGCGCACGCGATCCTGCTGGTCAGCGCGGACCCGGTCGAAATCAACGCGCGCGCCAACGCGTTCGAGGCCGCCATCGGCAGCGGCCGCCACTATGACCCGGCCAAGGTCGTCAGCGTCAGCGAGGCGGCGGGTATCGACAACGACCCTGACCTCACGCACCGCGTCATCACGGCGCTCCGCGACGCCGTATCACGGACTCCGCCGCCCGGCCTTTGAAGACTGAAGTCGAGGCTTGATGGGGTGGCTTGCTGGCGACGCCTGCATCTGCAGCACGCACTTGGAGGCGCTATAGAAATGAAGCGAAGCGGTTCTGGCTAGGGCGGAGCAGGGGTTTCGGATCGCACGCGATCCGCCTGCGTAGCGGCATGCGCCTGCTGGCGCATGCGCGCCCTGCAAGGGCGCGGCCGCAGACACCATACAAGTGGTACGGCAAGCGAATGTGGCAAAACCCGGCAACGACGCCAGAATCTTTTTGATAGTGCCTCCTACGGCGCGGGCTTGAAACGAAGATCGCCGTACCAGGCGCGGGCGATCGCGCCAGTGTTGTCCGTATCGGTCATCAGGCCGTAGCCCACCAGCTTGCCGGGCTTTTCGTGGAACACGCGCTGGAAGTCCGCGCTCACATTGCGACGCAAGGTCTGCCACTTGCCGGCATCGCCGGACGCTCCGGACACCACGATCATCTGCACGCGGCTGGTGTGCGGATTGGCGATGACCGTCCCCGGCGGGGCACTGTCGGTCCAGATATACATCAGCGTGGCATAGGGCAGCTTCTCGCCGACCGCACTGGCGGCCAGACTTTCGGCGCGGTCGCCGAAGGAAAGATTGCTGCTTTCGCCCTCGAAGAAGAACACGAGCCGCGCCGGCGCATCCTCGCGGTCGCCGACGCGATTGTCGGCATTGGGAATCGGCGCGGCGACCTTCCAGCGCCATTTGACGACGGGCGTCCTGGCCAGGTCGACATCGCCTTCGTGGATCAGGCCGGACGCCGCGCCGTTGGCGTCGGCTTGCAGCACCGTGTTACCTTGGTCGGCCACCAGCGTATAGACGGTGAGCGCCTTGCCGTGGACCACGGGCTTGTTCTCCCAGCCAGCCGGCAACGGCCCGCCGGGCTTGCCTGCGGAAAACGCGACGCCAGGGTCGGCCGCCTGCGCGGGCATGCCAGCCAGCGCCATCGCACAGGACAGGATTCCGGCAAGAAGACCGGACGCGGGGCGCGGCAACCAGCCGCGGCATTCAGGGCGGCATTGCGGGCGAAGCAGGGTGACCGGCATGGTGGCTGGCTTCCTTGTGGATGTCGGTGGATGTGTCAACTGCACCATTGTAGGAAGCCGATCCCGCGCGCGCCGTGAGGCGTCGGCCGAAAGCCCATTCAGACGGGCACTGACAAGCGGAAGATCTTCAGGAACGGGAAACGGGTATGGACGTGCTGCTGGGCGCGATCGGCTGGCTGGTCGTCGAACTGATCTTCTACGGGCTGTTCTACGCGATCGGCTGGGCGGTGATCAAGGCCATCACGCTGGGTCGCCATCCGGGGCCATGGCGCGGGCTGGAGAGCGTGGTCGATGCCGAGTACGTGGCGCTGGCGGGGCTGCTGTTCACCATCGGGGCGATTGCGCTGACGTTCTGGTGGGCCACGCACTGAAGACGTCACCAGCCCCGGCATCAGGTTAGTCCAACGTCACTTCGCACAGTTGCTTACAACTGGGGCACGGCATCGATGCGTGCCGATGGTAAGGTGCTGCCTCGCGTGGCCGGTCCGGCAGACAGGGCCGCCCGCAACTCCTTTTGTCGCCCCCGCTTACTGCATGCTTTATCCCCCTGATCGACCGATTATCGGCGCGGTGCGCGCCATGCTGGCCGCTGCTGTTGTCCTGGCAACCTCCGTGGTTGCCACACCCGCCTTTGCCGAAGGGCCTGTCACGGCCATCGGCCAGGCCAGCGACCCGTTCGCGGGCATCCGCCCGGTCGCGCTGGCGAGAGTGCCGGACGCCGTCCCCAGGATCCCGCCGCTGCGCTTTCTGCTGACGTTCGACGATGGCCCGGACAGCGGCCCCGACGGCAGCACGCCCCTGATCCTGCGCCAGCTGGCCGACAACCCCGTCGCGCCCGGGATCAAGGCGATCTTCTTCGTGCAGACCGCCCATCCCCGCCGGGGCGGCGGGGCCGATGGCCAGGCGCAGATGCGCGACACCTGCGCCGCCGGCCACCTGCTGGCCGTCCACAGCGGGCTGGCCAGCGGCCATGTCTCGCATACGAAGCTGTCCCCGTCGGAGCTGGCCGCGTCGCTGCGCTCGGGCGAGACCGACATCGCCGCGCAATGCCGTCACGTCGCGCAACTGGTGCGGCCGCCCAACTGGGCCTACAACGAGGAAACCGAGTCCGTGTACCGGCAGCTTGGCCTGGGCATGCTGATGTCGGACGCCAATGCGCGTGACGGCAAGATCTACGGCTGGCATATCAGCCTGCGACGGCGCTCCCATATGGTCAGCGAACTGGAGCAGGTGGGTCAGGCCATCGGCACCCATCGGCTGCAGCCGGTGAACGGCGTGATCCCGGTGGTGGTGAGTTTTCACGACACCAACGATTTCACGGCGTCGCACATGACCGAGTATCTGCAGATCCTCGTCGATGCCGCGCGCGAAAATGGCTTGCCGCTGGCCAATCCGCCGTTCTACACCGACACCCGCGCCGCCGAACGCGCCGCTTTGGTGCGTGCCAGGGGCGGGGTCTATGCACGCGAGAGCTGGCCCTGAGCGATGGGCATCCCCTGACGCGTGCGGGGCCATACAGGTTTGGCGCGGAAGTGCTACGCTATCCGCCCGTGGTGCCCTAACCAGGAGAAACACCGTGCCCCGCAAGACCCCCATCGAACGCTATCGCAACATCGGCATCAGCGCGCACATCGACGCCGGCAAGACGACGACGACGGAGCGCATTCTGTTCTACACCGGCGTCAACCATAAGCTGGGCGAGGTTCATGACGGGGCCGCCACCATGGACTGGATGGAGCAGGAGCAGGAACGCGGCATTACCATCACGTCGGCCGCCACCACGGCGTTCTGGAAAGGCATGGCCGGCAACTATCCCGAACACCGCATCAACATCATCGACACGCCGGGCCACGTCGACTTCACCATCGAGGTGGAGCGTTCGATGCGTGTGCTCGACGGCGCCTGCATGGTCTATGACGCCGTGGGCGGCGTGCAGCCGCAGTCGGAAACCGTCTGGCGCCAGGCCAACAAGTACAAGGTGCCGCGCATTGCGTTCGTCAACAAGATGGACCGCGTGGGCGCGGACTTCTTCCGCGTGCAGACGCAGATCGCGGACCGCTTGAAAGGCAATGCCGTGCTGATCCAGATTCCCGTCGGCGCCGAGGATCATTTCCAGGGCGTGGTGGACCTGGTCAAGATGCGCGCCATCGTCTGGGACGATGAAAGCCAGGGCGTGCGCTTCGAGTACACCGACATCCCCACCGCACTGCGGGCCACCGCCGAGGAATGGCGCGAGAAGATGGTCGAGGCGGCCGCGGAAGCGAGCGAAGACCTGCTCGAACGCTACCTGAGCGGCGAGCCGCTGACCGAGGAAGAGATCAAGACCGGCCTGCGCAAGCGCACCATCGCCGGCGAGATCGTGCCGATGCTGTGCGGCAGCGCGTTCAAGAACAAGGGCGTGCAGGCCATGCTGGACGCCGTGATCGACTACCTGCCGTCGCCGGCCGATGTGCCCGCCATCCTCGGCCACACCGAGGACGACAAGGAAGCCGAGCGCCACCCGAACGACGACGAGCCGTTCTCCGCACTAGCCTTCAAGATCATGACCGACCCGTTTGTCGGCCAGTTGATCTTCTTCCGCGTGTATTCGGGCGTGGTCAACTCCGGCGACACCGTCTACAACCCGGTCAAGTCCAAGCGCGAGCGGCTGGGCCGGATCCTGCAGATGCACGCCAACGTGCGCAACGAAATCAAGGAAGTGCGGGCGGGCGACATCGCCGCCGCGGTGGGTCTGAAGGAAGCCACCACCGGCGACACGCTGTGTGATCCGGACAAGGTCATCATCCTGGAGCGCATGAGCTTCCCCGAGCCCGTGATCTCGCAGGCCGTGGAGCCCAGGACCAAGGCCGACCAGGAAAAGATGGGCATCGCGCTGAACCGGCTGGCGCAGGAAGACCCGTCGTTCCGCGTGGCCACCGACGAGGAATCGGGCCAGACCATCATCTCCGGCATGGGCGAGCTTCACCTGGAAATCCTGGTGGACCGCATGAGGCGCGAGTTTGGCGTGGAGGCGTCCGTCGGCAAGCCGCAGGTGGCCTACCGCGAGACGATCAAGGCAGTGGCCAAGGACGTCGAAGGCAAGTTCATCAAGCAGTCCGGCGGACGCGGCCAGTACGGCCACGTGGTGCTGAACGTGGAGCCGATGCCGCAGGGCGGCGGCTACGAGTTCGTGGATGCGATCAAGGGTGGCGTGGTGCCGCGCGAGTTCATCCCGGCGGTCGACAAGGGCATCAAGGAGACGCTGGAATCCGGCGTGCTGGCCGGCTACCCGGTGGTCGACGTCAAGGCCACGCTGGTGTTCGGCTCGTACCACGACGTGGACTCGAACGAGAATGCGTTCCGCATGGCCGGATCGATGGCCTTCAAGGAAGGCATGCGTCGCGCCAAACCCGTGCTGCTGGAACCGATGATGTCCGTGGAGGTGGAGACACCCGAGGAGTTCACCGGCAACGTGATGGGCGACCTGTCGTCGCGGCGCGGCATGGTGCACGGCATGGAGGACATCGCGGGCGGTGGCGGCAAGATCGTGCGCGCCGAGGTGCCGCTGGCCACCATGTTCGGCTACTCCACGTCGCTACGCTCCCTGACGCAGGGCCGTGCCACGTTCACGATGGAGTTCAAGCACTACGCGGAGGCCCCCGCGAACGTGGCGGAGGCCGTGATCAGTTCGCGCAAGGCGAACTGATTGCCAGCCACCTGAATGTCGGCCGGCGCTTCCCACCGGATGCCGGCCTGACGATCACCCCGGGCAAGGCGCGTGCCGAACCCGGGGCCGCCGCATGCCTTGCCCCGATGGCGGGCGGCGCGGGCCTGCGTGTCCTGCCACACTCCGATACCCGCAAACCCCCTGTTGCCAGGACGGCGATTCGTGGCATGATGGGTTCCGCGGCGGTCAAGCGCCGCCCGATCCACACCAACGGGAGCGCACCATGATGGCATTCCTCGGTACCGTGTTAGTTGGCCTCGTCGTGGGACTTATCGCCCGCGCCATCAAGCCCGGCGATGACAAGATGGGCTGGATCATGACAATCGTCCTTGGCGTTCTCGGCTCGATCGCCGCCAGCTACGTCGGCCGCGCGATGGGGCTGTACCAGCCCGGGCAAGCCGCCGGCTGGATCGCGTCCGTCATCGGCGCCATCGTGCTCCTGGTGATCTACGACATGGTGCGCCGCAAGTCCTGATGATCGGGGCGCATTGATACCCGCCCGCGCTGCCGCGGATCAATTGCGGCAGCGTAGCAACGGCGCGTCGCCACCCGGCGCGGCCATGGCCGTGACCTGCGGCGCCAGCGATCGCAGCACGCGCACCGCCAGCGCGCTCGTGAACACGTAGCGCGCGGCATACGGTTCACGCACGTGAATCGTCACGGTGCCGAAGTAGCGGTCGCCAAGCAGGAAGACAAACGTCGCCGACCGATTCACCGACCTCGACGAAATCACGCGTCCGCCCGGGCCGTAGGTCTGGAAGCGCTGGTCGCCCGTGCCGGTCTTGCCTGCGATCAGCAACGGCGTGCCCGGCCCCTGCCCTTTCTTGTATGTCGGCACGAATGCGCCGCGAATCGATTTCGCGGTGCCGTTTTCCACCACGTCCAGCATCGACCGCCGGACCAGCGCGGCGATTTCCGGCGCAATGAGCGCCTTGCCCGGCCCCGGCTGCAAGCCGTACGTCGTGGCGTAGGGCGTATCCGCAGCGAACGCCATCGTGCGCACCGTGGCCGGCTGGGCGTCCACGCCGTTGCCCAGGATGATGCCGGCCAGTTCGGCCAGTGCCGCGGGACGATCACCCGAAGCGCCGATGGCCGTCGCATACGACGGCGTCAGGGAATCGAACGGATACCCCAGCCGTTGCCAGCGGTGGGCAATCTTGTCGAACGCTTCGCGCTCCAGCAGCGTGCGGATGCGCCCGTCCTGCCCGAGCTTGCTGCGCGTCTTGAAGAGCCACCCGTAGACGTACTGGCGGTCGGGCGCGCTGGCCTTGAGCAGGTCATTGAGCGAGGCGTCCGGATGATCGCCAAGGTACTCGACCATCCACAACTCCAGCGGATGGATGCGCGACAGGTAGCCCCGGTCGTTGAGGTTGAACTTGTCGTGGCCGTATTTTGCGTAGAGCTTGCGCAGGTCCTCGTCGGACGGCTGCTTCTGCTTGGGCAGCCGCGCGCGCAGAATGCTGGCGAACGTGTCGTAGTCCGTGTTCGGGCGGGCGCTCAGCAGGGTCACCGAAAGCCGCACCGCCGCCAGGTGCGGCGTCGGCAGCTTGACACGGTCCAGCAGGATCCTGAGCCGCTCGTCCGAGCTCTTGCCGCGATACCGCTGGTAGAACGCCGTCATGAACGCGCTGCCTTCCTGGTCGGCGAATCGTTCCAGATACTCGCGCCGGCCGGGCGCGTAGCGGTCCTCCAGCAGGGTGCTGGCTTCCGGGTGCGCCTGGGAGACTTCATAGCGCACGATGTCGCGCATCATGCGGACGAAGACCAGGTTCACCGAGTGCTGGAAGCCCACGCGCACCGTCATCTGCCGCTCGCCTTCCCACTTCTCGAAGTTGGTGAAACTCTGCATGCCGCCACCGGTGTAAAACGCCTCGCCCGCGTTGCCGGAGTATTTGCGCTCCATGGCCGCATCCAGCATCGCGCCCCGCTCCCGCTCCGCCGGCGTCTTCGCCTTGATCAGGTAGTCGACGGCCCAGCGCGTCAGCACATCCTGGCGTGGCACCTGCAGCGCGGTGAGGTCGGCGCGATCCATGCCGGCGTATCGATCGTGCAGCTCGTTGATGATTTCCAGGTACGTGACGAGCGTGCGCAGCTTGGCGGTCGATCCCAGGTTCAGCCGTGCCCCGCTGTTGATGTCGAAGGGCTGGTCGACGTTGTCGGCCTGCACGCGCACCAGGCTGGTGTTGCCCACGCGCTCGAACAACGTGAAGCTGGCAACCAGGCGCGACGGATCGTCGCCCTCGCGGAGCAGGTTCTTGCCATACAGGCCCATTTCGTGGGCATCGGTCTTGTTGCGGATGCGCAGCAGCGTGTCCGTGACCATGCGCTGGGCTTCGCGGTTGATGCTGCTGTCCACGGTCAGGTCCAGGCGGTCCAGGTCATAGCGGCTGTCGGTGCCCGTCAGGTGGGCGATATCGTTGCGCACCTGGTTGACCGCCTTGCGCGTGACCCACGGCGCCTGCTCCGGGCGCTCCGGCGCCGCGGCCTTGTCCAGCGGCTGTTCCAGCGCGGCGTCGCGCAGTTCCGGCGTGATCGCGTTGGCCGCGGCCAGCAGGCGCAGATAGCTGCCGGTCAGCGCGTCGAGGTTGGTGTCGTCGCGACGCAGGTGATACGACGGCCGGCGTTGCGAAATGATCAGCGACAGGGCGCGCTTGAACGCCTGCGCCTCGCGCGGCGTGGGATGGCGCGGGTCCAGGTGGCGCATCAGCGCATTGACCTCGCTGAAGTCCTCGCCGTACCAGACCCACAGGCCGTCGCCGATGCCGTTGATCTCGCCATAGCCCACGCGCGCCGACAGCGGCACGGTGTTCAGGTAGTCGACCACGATGTTCTCGCGCGCACGTTGCGTATCGGGGCCCGCCATGTACGCGCGCAGTGAAGCCGAGGTCATCTGCCGGAATTTCTCCGGGATCGACTGTGTCTTGCCTTGCGGGGAATGCCGGAATTTCTCGATCTGCGTGGCCAGCGTGCTGCCCCCGGGCGACTCGTGGTGCTTGTCGGCCAGCCGCACCGCCTGGTCGAGCACGGCGCGCGACAGCCGGCGCCAGTCCACCGCCGGATTCATCATCGGATACTCGGGGTTCAGCAGGTTCTGGTTCTCGACATACAGCAATGCCGACACCAGCACCTTGGGAATTGCCTCGAAGTTGTCATACTGGCGCTGCGGATAGCGCTCGAACGCGAGCGTCAGCGCATTGCAGTCCCGCACGAGCAGGCCGGCCTGGTTTTTCTCGCGATAGGGCGGGAAGATGCCCTCGTCCATCAGCTGGACCATCTCGGGCGACATGCGGGCCTGGGCCAGCGTGACGAAGCCGCGCTTCTGCAGCCGCTCGCCAAACTCGGGCAGGCGCTCGTAGCCGAGGCGTTCGTCGTAGGGGCCGGAATGGGGATAGCGAATGCTGTCGCTGGGGCCCGGCTGGATTTCGAACGTCAATGTCTTGCCCAGGCGGCTCATATAACGAGCCTGCCACTGCGACGTGCGTACCTCGTTCGACACGAGGCTCACGACAATGTAGGCGCCGCCACATACGGCGACCGCCATGCCAGCGAGTATCCAGCCACGACGAGACACGTTTCGGCATCCAGTTGCGCCGATGCCCGCCGTTTCGGCAGGCATCACCAGCTCCAGCCCCAGGCTAGGTGACCATCATCCGATGGCCACTACCTGTATTTAATATTACTAGTATCGGTGCCGGTTTGGCGCGCGCAAGTGCCCTGACGCACGGAAACAAACCGCTACCCGTGCGCGTTGCGCAACAGGCAGCTTCCGCGTCACACGTCGGCACACGTCCATGTATGCGGATCGTGTACTTCTTACGCTTCCGCCACGGGACGGCCGGCAAACGGATAATTGGGATCGTTGTAGCCGTGCGTGGAGGCATGCCCGCGCGGCACCATCGCATCCACCATCGCTTCTTCCTCCGGCGAGACCGCAACGCCGACTGCACCAAAATAGTCCTCGAACTGCGCCAGCGTGCGTGGACCGGCAATCACCGAACTGATGATCGGATTGGCCAGCACCCATGCCGTGGCGAACTGCCCCGGCGTCAGGCCACGCGCTTCGGCATGGGCCTTCAGTTGCTGGGCGATGACGAGCGACTCGTCGCGGAACTCCGTCTCCATCATGCGGCGGTCGGCACGGCCGGCGCGCGAGCCGGCTTCCGGCTGCTGGCCAGGCAGGTACTTGCCGGTCAGCACGCCGCGGGCGATGGGGCTGTAGGGCACCACGCCCAGGCCAAAGTGCTCGCATGCGGGCAGGATTTCCACTTCCGGCATGCGATTCAGCAGGTTGTAATACGGCTGGCAGGCCACCGGACGCGGCACGCCCAGGCGATCGCACAGGCTGGCGATCTCGGCGATACGCCAGCCGCGGAAATTGGAGACCGCCCAGTAGCGGATCTTGCCAGCGCGGATCAGGTCGCCCATCGCACGTACCGGTTCCTCCAGGTTGGCGCCGGTGAAATCACGGTGCAGGTAGAGGATGTCCACAAAGTCGGTGGCCAGCCGGCGCAGGCTGTCTTCCACCTCACGCAGGATCCAGGTACGCGAATAGTGCGACTGGTTCGGACCGCTGCCCATCGGATTGCCAAGCTTGGTGGCCAGCACCCAGTCGTGGCGATGGCCCGTCAGCAGGCGGCCAACCATCTGCTCGGAGCCGCCCTTGCTGTAGACGTCGGCGGTGTCGATGAAGTTGACGCCGTGATCCCGGGCGCTGGCGACGATGCGGGTGGCTTCGGCCTCGTCGGTCTGGTCGGCGAACATCATGGTGCCGAGGCACAGTGCCGACACGTTCAGGTTGCTGGCGCCGAGGCGGCGGTACTGCATGGAGAAATCTGGCATGGCGAAATTCCCGGATGATCGATGCCGAAGGCAAAAGAAAGGAATTGGCGGTCCCGATGACCGCCATCGCGCATTGTGCCGTGTCGGCGCGCGCCTTGCATGACACACCACGGGCTGGAAAGCCTGCGATTCCGCTGGCTGGAATCCCGGCAGCACGGGGAGCCGATCCCCCTGGAAGCCCGTCGGCGCGCGTGCGCGCAGGCTGATGGCGACGCCATCGGCAGACGGCCACCAATAGAAAAAGCCGGCACGATCGCTCGTGCCGGCTTTTCTCTTTTCTGTTTGACGCGTGCCGCCGCTTAGTCTTCCAGCTTCGGCAGGGCGGCGCTGGTCTTGCTCGACAGCAGGCCGCTCTTGGCATACGTCTGCAGCTTCTCGCGGGTGTCCACGATGTCCAGCGTGCGCATCGTCAGCTGGCCGATCCGGTCCAGCGGCGTGAACATCGACTCGCCCTTTTCCATCGTCAGGCGTTCCGGCTTGTACGTCAGGTTCGGCGACGTGGTGTTCAGGATCGAGTAGTCGTTGCCACGACGCAGTTCGATCGTCACCTCGCCCGTCACGGCGCCAGCCACCCAGCGCTGGGCGGTTTCGCGCAGCATGATGGCCTGCGGATCGAACCAGCGGCCCTGGTACAGCAGGCGGCCCAGGCGGCGGCCGTTGTCGCGGTACTGTTCGATGGTGTCTTCGTTATGGATGCCGGTGATCAGGCGCTCGTAGGCGATGAACAGCAGCGCCAGGCCCGGGGCTTCGTAGATGCCGCGGCTCTTGGCCTCGATGATCCGGTTCTCGATCTGGTCGCTCATGCCCAGGCCATGACGGCCGCCGATGACATTGGCTTCCATGAACAGGTCCACGCTGTTGGCGAACGTCTTGCCATTCAGCGCCACGGGCTGGCCTTCCTCGAAGCGCACAGTCACTTCCTCGCGCTTCACTTCCACGTCATCGCGCCAGAACTGCACGCCCATGATCGGCTGGACGATGCGGATGCCGGAGTCCAGTTGCTCCAGATCCTTGGCCTCGTGCGTGGCGCCCAGCATGTTGGAGTCCGTCGAGTAAGCCTTCTCCGCCGACATCTTGTAGTCATGGCCGCTCTGGCGCATGAACTCGGACATCTCGGCACGGCCGCCCAGTTCGTCGATGAACTGCTGGTCCAGCCACGGCTTGTAGATCTGCAGACCCGGGTTGGTCAGCAGGCCGTAGCGGTAGAAGCGCTCGATGTCGTTGCCCTTGAACGTGCTGCCATCGCCCCAGATGTTGACGCCGTCGTCCTTCATCGCGGCCACCAGCATCGTGCCGGTCACGGCGCGGCCGATCGGGGTCGTGTTGAAGTAGGTCACTCCGGCGGTCGAGATATGGAACGCGCCGCATTGCAGGGCGGCGATGCCTTCGGCCACCAGTTGGGTGCGGCAGTCCACCAGGCGTGCCGCCTCGGCACCATAGGCCTTGGCGCGGCGCGGAATGTCTTCGTAGTCCGGCTCGTCCGGCTGGCCCAGGTTGGCCGTATAGGCGTAGGGGATGGCGCCCTTCTGGCGCATCCAGAGGAGCGCGGCGCTGGTGTCGAGTCCGCCCGAGAAGGCGATTCCGACGCGCTGGCCGGAAGGAATGTGCTGCAGGATGGTAGTCATCGCCAGAAATCTAGGTGAATTTGTCGGCTCTTGGGGCGCCCCGCGGGGGAAGGACAACGCGGCCAGCCGTATTTGGCGCCCGAACTCGTAACCGTGAATTGTGACACGCCCGGGCGCCCGCGCCAAACAGGCCGGCCAGACCGGCCCCGGACGAGGCTCAGTCGGCGCGTTCGACGAGGAGATCCAGCGGAACCTCCAGCGCCACGGCTAGCCGGTGCAACACGTCCACGCTGCCATCGCGCTTGCGGTTCTCGATCTGGCTCAGATAAGGCGTGCTGAGGCCGGCTGCCTGCGCGAGAGCATCCTGGGTCAGGCGCCGATACTCGCGCCACGCCTTCACCGGGTGGTCGCCGGCCAGTTCCGCATCGAGTACGGCCGCCGGAATGCGGACGCCGTCGTCGGCAGCCTTGGCACGGTCATACAGCGCCACGTCATCCATGTCCTCGAACAAGTGCTTCACCTTGTCCCAGATCTCGATCGGCACCACGGCAAACGTCCGTTGCCCATCGCGTTCTATGAATTGGATCTCGGTCATTGATATGCACTCCCGCGCGGTTTGATGGCCATGCGCAAATCCGGCGCGTCATATTAGCTATTAGCTAATATCATCGCAAATAAATTTAGCAACGCAACGTTGCCGATTCATGCGAAGTGTTGGACGAACACCAGGGAAGGGGGCGGACTTGAGGTGATCGGTCACCCCGGCACGAGCGGGCTATCCTAGCCATGCATCGCCCCCAAAAACTTGTCCGTCTGTTACGGCCTGAAAGTAATTCGATGTGGACGATGTCCAGTTCGTTTGCTAGGCTTTTGTGGACGGCGTACACAAACCGCTGTCCAATGCGGCGCCGGAATCCCGGCCAGCCGCTAACCAGGAGATATCGATGGCAACGCAAGTGCAGTCTTATCTGTTTTTTGACGGCCGCAGCGAGGAAGCGGCCGAGTTCTACAAGTCCGCTCTGGGTGCCAAAGTGGAAACATTGATGCGATTTCGTGACGCCCCCGAAACAGGGCCGGGCTGCGGGCCTGGCGCCGGCAACGAGGACAAGGTCATGCACATGGAGATCCGGATCGGCGATACGGTCGTCATGGGCTCCGACGGGGAATGCAAGGGACAGGCAACGTTCCAGGGCTTCGGCCTGTCGCTGACCGTGCCGGACGTGGCTGCGTGCGACAAGGCGCTCAATGCGCTGGCCAACGGCGGCAAGGTGGTCATGCCGGCGGCGAAGACGTTCTTCAGCGAACGCTTCGGCATGGTGGCGGACAAGTTCGGCGTGACGTGGATGGTGCTGGTCGCCCCGAAATAACGCGTGCAAGGCAACGCACGCAACGTGTCCGTGTGACACCTGGGATATCGCCCGCTTAGCACCCAAAGCGCGCCCAAATCGCACTCAACATCGCGCCCGGAACCCTTGCGGGCGGCATCCTCGCGACAAGTCCGGTCAGGCCGTGCCGTAAAATGCGCGGCCAACCGGAGAATCACCATGGAATCCCGCCTGACCGACCTCGAGATCAAGGTTGCCTTCCAGGAAGACCTGATCGAGACCTTGAACCTTGCGGTCGCGCGCCAGCAGCAACAGATCGACCTGCTGCAGGCGCAGTTCAGGGCGCTTTACCAGCAGGTGCGCGCGAGCGCCCCGACCGGCGCCGAGACCGATCCGCGGCAGGAAATCCCGCCGCACTACTGATCAGGCCACAAGCCCGCGCCCATGCGGCGGGCACATCACTCTCGTCCGACCTCCGGAACGATCCCCTCGCGTGCCCGGTCACACTTGCCAAGTGCCGACTCGCCCTGAGCCTATGCCCCGACACCTGTTTTCCAAACTTTTCCGAACGCGTCGCCTGATGCTGGCGACGGCCGCCGTCGCGGCCATCGGCACCGCTGCCCTCGCCCATGCCGGCTACAACGTCTGGACCGGCGAGTACACCTTCACGAAAGCGGAACTGCAGAGCGCGGTGGACAAGCGCTTCCCGACCACGCTGCGCTATGGCGAACTGGTCAGCGTAAAACTGACCCACCCGCGCCTGGTCCTGGACGAGGCCGGCAACCGCGTCATCACGCAGATGGACGCGGCCCTCACCAACACCGTGCTGCCGTCGCCGCCGATCAATGGCACGCTGGCCCTGAACAGCGGCATTCGCTATGACGCCACGCGCCGCGCCGTGCTGCTCGACAATCCCACGGTGCAGCAGGTGCAGGTCCAGGGAATGAGCCAGTACAGCGAGCAGCTCAACGCCATTGGCGCGGTCGTGGCGCAGCAGTTGCTCAAGGACTATCCGCTCTACACCTTCAAGCCGGACGAGCTGCGCTTCAACGGCAAGGATGTCGAGCCGGGCGCCATCACCGTAGCGCCCGACGGTATCCGCGTGCAGGTCAACCTGCGCTAGCCGACTGCCGCTGGCGGTCCTTCTCCGCGCGGAAGACCAGCGCCAGCCCCCCGAGGACCCCTGCCATGCCCAGCAGCGACGACGGTGCCAGCCGGTTGCCCAGCACCAGGTAGTCCAGCATCGCCGTGCCCGGCGGCACCAGGTAGAACAGGCTGGTGACGTTGACGAGATTGCCGGCCCGGATCAGGCGGTAGAACAGCAGCGTGGCCACCACCGAAATCACCAGCCCCATCCACAGCAGCGGGATCAGGAAGCCGAGCGTGCGCTCGAAGGTGAACGGCTGGAACGGCAGGCACAGGAGGCACATCCCCAGCGCCACCGTGTATTGCAACGGCAGGATCTCCACCGGCGCCTGCCGGATGCGCTTCTGCAGGATCGCGCCAACGGTCATGGATGCCAGCGCGGCGAGCGCGCAAAGCAAACCCGCCGCCGACAGCTTCGCGGCCAGCAGGCTGTTGGCGACGATCATCGCCAGCCCGCCGAGCGCAAGGCCCAGCCCCGCCAGGCGGCCCACCGAGACGCGCCGCTCCATCCACAACAGCGTAAGGATCGGCTGCACGCCGAGCACGGTGGCCAGCACGCCCGGCGTCATGCCGTGATCCAGCGCCAGCAGATAGCAGATCGAATAGCCGCCAATCATCAGCAGGCCCGTCATGGCCACGCGACACCGCGTGCCGCGCGCCGGCAACAGACGCCGGCGCACCAGCCCGATGGCCACCAGCACGGCCAGCGCGATCACGAAACGCAAGGTCAGGAAGGCGAACGGGGAGGCGTGCGCGAGCCCCCATCGGCTGAAGATCGCGCCGCCGCTCCACAGCAGCACGAACAGTGTGGTGGCGCCATGCGCCGCGAGGGTGTGCATACGCCCGTCCACGGCGGCTTCTTCCGCCGTGGCGTTCTTGTCGAAAGTCATGAGTTGTCACCTGTCGAAAACCACGCAGGCTCCGGCGCGCACGGCGGGATATCGCCCGGTGCGGGGTTCGGTCAGAACGGCCGGAGAAACAAGACGGCTGGAATCAGCCGCGTGGCGGCGCGCATGGCGGGGGGTGTGCCCCCGCCACGACCGCCGGTGTGATCACCGGAGGCGGCGCGACAGATGTGATGCCGCGCAGGCCGCGCGCGCGCATCGGCATGCCGGCGAACGCGGCAGCAACAATGGCAGGTGCGGAAGAAGCGGGCATGATCGAAGGGATAGAGGGTCGAGGCCGGCGGCGGTGTCGAAGCACGCCGGCAACCGGTTGGACGATGCTAGCCGCGGCCGGCCAGCCGGTCAACCGGCATGCAGTCCCAGCGCCTCGGACAGCCCCGCCAGCGTGGGGCCGATCGGCTCGGCCACCTTGAGCGACAGCAACGGATCGGCGCGCGTCGTGCCCAGGTTGAGCGCTGCGACCGGCAGGCCGCGCTCCCTGGCCCACAGGCAGAATCGATAGCCGGAGAAGACCGTCAGGGATGAGCCGATCACCAGCAATGCGTCCGACAGTTCGAGCGCCTGCCGCCCGGCCTCCACGCGATCGCGCGGCACCGATTCGCCGAAGAACACCACGTCGGGCTTGAGCAAACCCTCGCAGCGCTCGCAAACGGGCACCTCGAAGTTGTCAAACAACGGCGATTCCAGGTGGGCGTCGCCATCGGCCGCCGGCAGGGCCGATACATCACGGAACTCGGGATTGTGTTGCCACAGCCAGCGCTGCAGGTCGGACCGTTCGTAGCGCGTGTGGCAGGACAGGCAGATGACCTTGCCGATGCTGCCGTGCAGTTCGATGACGCCACGGCTGCCGGCACGCTGGTGCAGCCCGTCCACGTTCTGCGTGACCAGCGCCGACACCCGGCCGGCTTCGCCAAGCCGGGCCACCACGCGGTGACTGATATTCGGCTGGGCCCCAGCCGCCACGGGCCAGCCGACCATGCTGCGCGCCCAATAGCGCTGTCGCGCGGCATGGCCGCTCAGGAAACCACGGATGGTCATGGGTGCCGCGCGCTGCCACTGGCCGTGCTCGTCGCGGTAGCCGGGAATGCCGGAGTCCGTGCTGACGCCCGCTCCGGTCAGTACGAACAGGCGGGGATGGCGGCGGACGAAATCGAGAAGATCGCTCACTGGCCGGCGGAGATTACGACGACGGCGAGGTGGCTTCCGCGCGGGCCGCCTGGCGGGCCTCCCACGCTTTCAGCTCCTGCCGATAGCGGTCCATCTCGTCGTTGTAATAGTCGAAGATGCACGGGTCGCATCCGCTCTGGCAGCACTCATTGTCACCGGGCCGCTCGGGCGGCAGCGGGCGTGGATCATCGGTCACGGGGGAAGACACGGCAAAGCCTGAAAGAAATGTTACGGCGCCAGTATATGCCGCCCCGGCGATTCCGGCCGGCCGCCGCCAAGGGCGCTGCAGTCCGGTCCTCCGATCTGAATGCTTCTGCGCGCCATGATGAATTGTTTCGAATGTTGGATGCCGCCCGCACTGGTCTGGAGATGGGCTGCTAGCCTTGTGGCACGATGGCCGCCTGCCGGCCGACAGCGGACGTCTCTCTGCCATGACTGTTGCGTCGCGCCTCACCTCCGTTTTGCCACTCCTCGCGTGGGCGATTGCCGCGCCGTGGCAGGCGCTGGCGGCGACGCCCGCCCCCATGGCCCCGCCCGCGCCGCCGGCTGACAACATTGCGCCCGCGCCCAATCCTCCGGCCGCGGCGCCCCCCATCCTCGTACCGGCCGGGCCGCCGGCGCCAACGCCCGGATCAGCCGGATCAGCCGACTCGGCCGACACGAGGGGCTCGACCGCCCCGCCCGTACCGGTTGCCACCGCCGCTGCCGCGCCTCCCCTTGGCCGCCCCAGGATCTGCCTGGTGCTGTCGGGCGGCGGCGCACGCGGCGCCGCGCATATCGGCGTGCTCAAGGTCCTGGAGGAACTGCGCGTGCCGGTCGACTGCATCGCCGGCACCAGCATGGGTTCCCTGGTGGGGGGCGCCTATGCCAGCGGGATGAGCACGGCCGACATGGAAAAGCTCGTCGGCACCCTGACCACGGCGGAGATTTTCAAGGAACGCCCGCCGCGCCAGGACCTGGCCATCCGCCGCAAGATCGACGACCAGACCAACCTGTTCACGCCGGAGATCGGCGTGCGCAAGGACGGCCTGCTGCTGCCCAAGGGCGCGGTGTCTGGTGTGCAGCTGGAAACGGTCCTGCGCCGGCTGGCCAACGCGCCCGGCTACCGGGATTTCGACGCGTTGCCGATCCCCTATCGCGCCGTCGCCACGGACCTGGTTTCCGGCACCGCCGTGGTCTTCAGCCAGGGCGAGCTGGCCAACGTGATGCGCGCCAGCATGTCGGTGCCGGGCGCGGTGGCACCCACCGAATACCAGGGCAAGCTGCTGGTGGATGGCGGCCTGACGGACAACCTGCCCGTCGACGTGGCCCGTGAGATGGGCGCCGACGTCATCATCGCCGTCAACCTGGGCACCCCGCTGATGAAGCGCGAGAACCTGACGTCCCTGATCGGCGTAACCAGCCAGATGCTGAATATTCTGACCGAGCAGAACGTCCGCACATCGCTGGCATCGCTGCGGCCCGCGGACATCCTGATCCTGCCGGAGCTGGGCGACTTCTCCGCCGGCGACTTCGACAACCTGGTCAAGACCATTCCGATCGGCGAAGCCGCCGCCCGCCGCGAACAAGGCCGCCTGGCCGCGCTGTCCCTGCCGCCGGCCGACTACGCCCGCCTGCGCAACGCCCAGCAGTCGCTGCCGCCGCCCGACCTTCGCCCCGCGGACGAAATCCGTTTTGCGCCGATGCAGCGCGTGAACCCGGACTTTGCCGCCGCGACGATGGAAACCAAGCCGCATACGCCCATCAGCCAGGAAACGCTGGACCGCGACATGCGCCGGCTGTTCGGCACCGGCGATTTCGAGCATGTGAACTATCGCTTCCTCGAAGAACCCGGCAAGCGCATTCTGTCCGTCGATGCCATCGAAAAATCATATGGGCCGGGCTATCTGCGCTTCGGGTTGGGGCTGAGTTCGGACTTTCGCGGTGACGCCTACTTCAACGTGCTGGCCAGCTACCGCCGTACGTGGCTCAACTCGCTCGGCGCCGAGTGGCGCACGGATGTGCAGGTCGGGCAGACGTCGGGCCTGATCAGCGAGTTCTACCAGCCGCTCGACACACACCAGTATTTCTTCATCGCGCCGCGCGTGGAATTGCAGCGCCGGCCCGTGAACATCTTCAATGGCAACACCCGCTTCGCCCAGTACGACCTGCGCCGCATCGACGTGGCACTGGACGTCGGCAGCCAGGTCACCAAGTACGGCGAGGCGCGCGTGGGCGTCCTGTTCGGGCACCAGAACGCGTCGCTTTCCACCGGGCCGGCAACCCTGGCCCCTCCGGCCGAAGGCGTCGACCGGCGTGCCATCGAGGGCCGGATACTGGTCGACCAGCTCGACAGCATCAATTTCCCGCGTTCCGGCTATGGGGCGACGTTGAATATCTACGCGTCGCAGGCCGGCATGGGGGCCACCGATACCTATACCAAGGGCGACATCACTGCGACGTTCGCCTATTCGATCGGCAATAACACCCTGGCCCTGGGTATCAAGGCCGGCAGCAACCTGGGTGGCCCAGGGTTGCCGCGCTATGACCTGTTCCAGTGGGGCGGCTTCCTGCAGCAGTCCGGCTACAGCACCGGGCAGCTGATTGGCGGCAACCTGGAGTTCGCGCGGCTTGTCTATTACAACAAGCTGGTCCGGCAGACCTTCCTGGAAGGCGTCTACGCCGGCTTCTCGGTGGAAGCCGGACACATGGGCGCTCCGCTGGTGCCGGGCAGCCCCACGGGCTTACTGAAATCCGCCTCCGCATTCCTGGGCCTGGACAGTCCGATCGGCCCGCTCTACCTGGCGTATGGCAGGGCGTCAGGCGGCAGCTATGCCTTCTATCTGTTCCTCGGCAAACCCTGATCGCGCAGGGCGCGCGTAGCGCAAAGTGCGTTACGCCCAACCCCCACCGAAGTTGTATGTAATGTCTATGTGCGCCTGCCTATACTGGGTTTCGTCGTTAAGACCCCCGTCTTGACTGACACACCCCTTCCCCGTCGCCGCCCCAATCGGCGACATTTTTTTGCCCGAATGCCGGCAGGCAGGCGTGCGGGGCGTTAAGATGCGCGATTATCGAACAGCCCGCATCCGCTCTTCCTGCCCAATGGACGCCCCCAGCCCCCTCAGTATCAAGCCGGCGCAAGCCGATACCGTCCGCGCCGCCCGGCCGCCCTCGGACATCCTGAGCAGCTTTGCAGGCGACCCCAATTTCATGCTGTCGCTGGCGCGGGGGTTGACGGTGCTCGAGGCATTCTCCGAACGGAAACGCCCGCTGACGATCTCGCAGGTCGCGCAACGCACGCAGCTGTCGCGTGCTTCGGTACGGCGCTGCCTCTATACGCTGGAGCAACTGGGTTACGTCAGCCAGCAGGACGGACACTTTGCGCTGCGCCCACGCGTGCTGCACCTGGGCCATGCCTACTTTTCGTCGACATCGCTGGTCTCGCTGGCCCAGCCGATCCTGGATAACCTGAGCACGCGCATTCACGAGACCTCGGCGCTGGCGATCCTGGATGGCACGGACATCCTCTACCTGGTGCGGTCCGAGGTGCAGCGGGTGCTGACCCACTCGCTCGGCATGGGTAGCCGACTGCCGGCCTATTGCACCTCAACCGGCCGCCTGCTGCTGGCCCACCAGCCCGCCGCAGTGCTCGAAGCGTTTTTCGAGCACGCCGAACTGCGTCCACGCACGCTGCAGACCAAGATCTCCCGCCCGGAACTGGAAGGCGCCTTCCAGCGCGCGCGCGAACTGGACTATGTGCTGATCGACGAAGAACTGGAGCCCGGCCTGAGGGCGATTGCCGTGCCGGTGCGGTCGCTGTCCGGCGTGGTGCTGGCGGCCATCAGCGTCAGCGTGAAGGCCAACAAGGTGTCGGAGGGGGAAATGGTTGCGCGCCTGCTCGCGCCGATGCGCGAGGCGGCCGCCGCGATCGGGAAACTGATCGGGGCCTGATCGTGGTCTGATCCACGCCCCGGGCGATCGGGGGGATCGGGGGGATCGGCGCGCCTGCGGGATCGCCGCAATGCCGCCCCCGCAATGCCGCCCCAGTAACTCCGCAGTTCCGGGATCAGCCCCGGTGCGCCAGTTCCAGCTGGAACACCAGCCGTTGCAGGAAGTTCTCCATGCGGCCGTCGGGGTTCAGGAATGCGCAGCCGTAGTGGTGCACGGTGTTGTCGTCGAAGCCGACCATCCAGTGCCCCACCACCTGCATGTCGAGTTCCAGCCGGCCCAGTTCGCCGAAATCCAGCAAACATTTCCTGGCCACCGTGCCCACCGGGAGCCGGTCCGCGCCCACGGCGCGAGAACGCAGCCCCACGCCGGACAGCGACAAGTCTGCGATATCGAGTTGCAGCACGCTCTTGTCCGCGGAATCCGGCATGCGGATCTCGCAGCGATAGCCCTTGGTCAGCAGCGTGCGCGCGCGGAAATGGCGGCGGCGCTGGAAGTGATAGAGCTTGTCCGGGAAATCGGCGATGAAAGCCGGGCCCCCCTCGAATCGCGTGGCGCCGGGCGCACCGACCATGAAGTTGACCGGCACGCCGCGCAGCAGGCCCGAGAACGCATTCTGCTCGGAAGCCATCAGCGCCTGGCGCTCGCCGTCGACGCGGCACCAGTCGAAGATGAAGGTCTTGTTGGCCGGATCGACGTGCAGGATCGACGTGACGATTTCCGAGCCGCCCTTCGACCGCACGTTCAGCAGGCATTTCTGCCAGGCCATGTCGCGCAGCACCGTGCCGATCTGCGAGCTGTGGGTGAGCCGATAGCGTTCGTCCGACCGCGTGCCTTCCTGCTCGTCTTGCTCGCCCTCGACCTGGGGCTGGGTTTGGGCCTGCTGGGGCCCACGGGAATCGTGGAGACTCATGGAATACGCTACGTCGAAAGGTGGTTGCGCCGCGCCTCGCCCGGGGGAAGCGACACAAAAAAGAGGCTGGCGGCGCCAGCGCCGCATGGTAAGCGCCGCCGCCGGGGTGGCGCAAGCACATGCCATGGCCTTCGGCAAAATACGACGTAACTTGAGCGACCGACTTCCGGGGGGTAGCGTCGGCATCGCTTTCCGCCTTGGCAATGACGTGGACCGCACCCGAGCGGACTGGCGGGCGGTTGTGCCCGGCTAGCCGGCCAGCGACGCCTGCGCCTGGGCGCGCAGCCAGTCGAACAAGGCGAGGCGACGCGGATCCGCATCGAACGGCACCGGCGACAACAGATGGTATGAGGAGCCGTCGGCCACAAACCCCATCGGCGCGGCCAGGCGGCCATCGGCGATTTCATCCGCCGCCATCAGCTGCGAAGCCATCGCCCAACCCAGGCCGGCCGCCGCAGCCTGCAGGCAAAGGTAGAAATGCTCGTACCACGCGTCGTCGCCGGCGGCAGGCGCGGCGCCCGTCGCACGCGCCCAGCGTTGCCACGCGTCGGGCCGCGTCCGTGTGTGGAGCCGCGTCGCGGTAGCGGGCGCCTCCCCGGCCCGGTCGGGCCGGCAGACCGGGCCGACGCGCTCGGGCGCCAGTTCACGCGCATGCCAGCCGGCATCGAACGCAAAGTCATTGCGCCGCAGCGCCACATCCACGCCGCTACGGGAGAAATCGATCGGACCGCCTGCGGCCATCAGGTGCAGCGGGATATCCGGGTGCGCCGCCGCAAAGCGTGGCAGTCGGGGAATCAGCCAGCGCATGGCAATCGTCGGCTCGCAGGACAGCACCAGCGCCGCCTGGGGCGCCGGCGCACGGATCTTCTCCGCTGCCGCGGCCAGCAGGTCCATTGACTGGGTCGCCGCCGCGTGCAAGGTGCGGCCGGCCTCGGTCAGGAAGACGGCGCGGTTGCGCCGCTCGAAGAGGGCGACGCCCAGCGTGTCCTCCAGCTGGCGGATCTGGCGGCTGACGGCACCGTGGGTCAGGTGGAGTTCGTCAGCCGCGCGCACGAAACTCTCGTGCCGCGCGGCGGCTTCGAAGAACCGGATCCAGCCCAGCCAGTGCATCGATTGCATGAATATAAGTCAGGTTTTCTCACCGATACCCGCGAGTATATATCGGTTGTCGTACCCATTTCTGCGAGCCAGAATGGCGCCGATTCCTTGCTCGTTCCTTTATGAAAACTGACTGGAAATGACCCCACCTGCCGAACTGCTGGCCGTCGCCACCGTTACCCTTCTCGCCGTCATCAGCCCCGGGCCGGACTTCGCCATGGTCACCCGCAACAGCTACCTGTCTGGCCGCCGCACAGGCCTGGCCTGTGCGCTGGGCATCGCCCTGGGCGTGCAGGTCCACGTCTTCTATACGATGTTCGGCGTCTCGGTGCTGATGCGGCACGCCCACGGGCTGCTGACCGTGGTCAAGCTGCTGGGCGCCGCCTACCTGATATGGATCGGCATCCAGACGCTGCGCAACCGCACCCGGCTGACCGTGGATACCCGCGCGGCACCGGTCATGTCCGGTTTGGCCGCGCTGCGGATGGGATTCCTGACCAATGCGCTCAATCCCAAGACCACGCTGTTCGTGGTGAGTACCTACACGCAGGTGGTCAACGTTCACACGCCACTGACGGTGCAGTTCGGCTACGGGCTGTTCATGTCGCTGGCGCACTGGGCGTGGTTCAGCCTGGTGGCGTGGTGCTTCGGCGCCGCCGCGTTGCGCGCGGCGATGCTGCGGCGCCAGGGCCTGCTCGACAAGACGATCGGCTCGGCCCTGTGCGGGCTGGGCGTGGCGCTCGGCTTCAGCAACCTCGGTTGAGCGCCGCCATCGGATAAACGGCGCGCTGCACGTGGCGCGCACCCTGCTGGTTCAGAAAACTCTCAAAGAGGACGAAGCGCTCGACGCGCCACGGCGGCGTCGACAGATCGCGACAGGCCGCCAGCCAGTCGCGCAGCACCCCTTCCGGCACGGTGGTCCGGCACCGCGCGACGGTCAGGTGGGGCCGAAACTGGCGCCGCTCCGGAGCGATGCCGACGGTGGCGAGGCGGCACTGGATGTCATCGAAAAACGTGGCCAGCGCGGGGTCGGCTGCCAGTCCCGCCCACAGGATCGCGCCCTGGCGGCCACGAAAGCGGCCTGCGCCCTGCAACGCCATCGACATCGCGGGCGCAGGCACCTCGCGCAGGGCGGCGTCGATCCGCGCGGCAGCATCCTCGTCCTGATCGCCGAGGAAGCGCAATGTCAGGTGCAACTGCCCGGGCGGCACCGGGCGGATGCCGCGATGCGCTGGCAGCGTGCGCAACAAGGTCTCCGCCACCCTGACGGGTGTCTCGATGGCGATGAAGAGCCTTGCCACGCTGCTCTCGTGCCGTTGTCGTGCCGTTGTCGTCCAACAGGTCAGCCGAACGCCAGCATGGCCTGCCGGACGACCGGCAACGCGTGCGCGCTGGCCACGCCTTCCAGTTTCAGCAGCGCGCGCTTGCGATCCACACCCCCGGCATAGCCGGTCAGGTCCCCCGACGCGCCCAACACGCGATGACACGGCACGATGACCGACAACGGATTGCGGCCCACTGCGCCCCCGACGGCGCGCGCATGGCCCGACGGCAGGCCCAGCCGGGCCGCGAGTTGCCCATACGTCGTGGTATCGCCAAATTCAATCGCGCATAAGGCCTGCCATATGTCTTGCTGGAACGCGCTGCCGCCAAAGCGGATCGGCACCGTGAATGCCTGCAGACTCCCGGCGAAGTACGCATCCATTTCCTCGGCCGCCTGCTTGAACAAGCGCGTATCGGCAGCCGGTGCAGCCGGCAGTTGGCGGACATCCCCCGGGTAGTACTTCTGGCCCACGAAAAACAGCCCCGTCAGCGCGCCGTCCTGACCGCGCAGCAAGATGTCGCCCAGCGGGCTGTCGATGATCTGGTAGCTGGTCATGCCGCTTGCTCCTCGACCTGGCCGCCCGGCACGCGCAGCGCATCGTGGCGATACCAGAGGTGAATGGCCGCATAGGCGCGCCACGGCGCCCACTGCGCCGTCCTGGCGTTCATCGCGCGAACGGTGCTGACGTCGAGCACCTTGCGCAAGACATAGTCGGTCGCCGGAAAGGCATCGGGCCAGCCCAATGCGCGCATGGCGATGTACTGCGCGGTCCAGTCGCCAATGCCGTCGATGGCACGCAACTGCGCCACGGTGCCTTCGGGCGGCGCAAGCGGATCGAGCTGGATCTCGCGCGCCGCCACACGCGCCGCCAGCCCGCGGATCGCGCGAATCTTGCCCGCCGGCACGCCGGCTTCGCGATATGAATCGTCCGATAAATCCGCCAGGGCCCGCGCGGTGGGAAACGCATGCGTGAGCGGTGCCAGCCCCTCCGGGCAGGCCAGGCCGGAGAGCGCCGCCTCGGGCAGCGGCTCCCCCGCGATCCGCACAAGCCGCGCGAGGATGCGTCGCGCGTGCACGACCGAAATCAGCTGCCCGATGATCGCGCGCACGGCGATCTCGAAGCCATCGAACGTCCCCGGCAGGCGCATGCCCGGAACCGGCGCGGCGAGGTCGCCCAGGTGCCGGTCGACGACGTCGGGACGGCAACCGAGATCGCATAGCCGCCGCACCTTGCCCAGCGCCTGCGGAATCACGTGAGCCAGCGTGCCGGACAGCGTCACGCGCAGCACCGTGCGCCTGGGGACGTGCTCCAGCCGTACCCAGCCGATGTGGCGTTGGCCACCGGCATCCATCGCCAGCGTGCGCGTGCAGGTCTCGCCGTGCACCTGTTCGATGCCGTCCACGGCGCGAGTGCCAAGGAACACCAGCAACGCCGCCCACGCCAGCGGTGGCCGGTAGCCGAGCTCGAATACGAGCCGGTCCGCCATGCCATCCGCCGCGCGCTTGCGCATCGCCAGCGGCGTGAGGCCATAGCGTTCCTTCAGGACATCGTTGAAGCGCCGAACGCTGCCGAATCCGGCGGCCAGCGCCACCTCCGACACGGGCAGCGTGGTGTCGGTCAGCAGGCGCTTGGCCAGCAGCAGCCGCTGTGTCTGCGCATATTCCAGCACCGTGACGCCGAACTGCGCGTCGAACAGGCGCCGCAGATGCCGCTCCGTCACGCCGATGCGCGCGGCCAGCTGCGCCACGCCGGCCTCGGCCATGAAGCCTTCGTCGATCAGGGTGGCCGCGGCCTGCGCCAGCCGCCCGGAAATATCGGCCAGGCCGTGACCGGGCGCCAGTTCCGGCCGGCAACGCAGGCAGGGGCGGAAGCCATGCTTTTCCGCAGCCGCGGCGGTCTCGTAGAACGTGCAATTCTCACGCTTGGGCGTGCGCACCGCGCAGACCGGCCGGCAGTAGACGCCCGTGGACGACACCCCGACGAAAAAGCGCCCGTCGAAGCGTCGGTCGTGGGAGGCGATGGCCTTGTAGCAAGTGTCTGGATCGAGGTTCATGCCGTGCATCGTAGCGCTTCGCACGATAAAAAATACGCTGGATTCGGACATTCTCCTCCACCCGCCCGGCCTGGCGGGTGTCCCCGGATCTGAAAGTGCGGTGGGACCTGTTTGGGCGGCCCCCGGTGCGGATAGAATCGCCACAGCAGCGGCCGAATCCGGCTGCTCACGGAGACCTCATGCGCCGTCTAGTTGCCAGCATCATGCTGGCCGCCTCGTTTTTCCTCACGCTGCCGGTGCTGGCCGCCCGGCCCGCCACGCCTGTACTCGCGGCAGCGCCAATCGCCCCCGCGACGCGCGTGACGTCCGTGGAAGGCATCACCGAATACCGGCTGGCCAACGGCCTGCGCATCCTGCTGGCGCCCGACGATGCGCAGCCGACCACGACCGTCAACATGACGTACCTCGTCGGCAGCCGTCATGAGAACTACGGCGAGACCGGCATGGCGCACCTGCTGGAGCACCTGCTGTTCAAGGGCACACCGCGCCTGCCGGGAAAGACGATCGTCACGGAATTCGCGCGGCGCGGCATGCAGTACAACGGCACCACGTCGCAGGACAGGACCAATTTCTTCGAGACATTCTCGGGCAGCGAAGACAACCTCGACTGGGCGCTGAACATGGAAGCGGACCGCATGGTCAACAGCTTCGTGGCGCGCGCCGACCTCGACAGCGAGATGACGGTCGTGCGCAACGAGATGGAGATCGGCGAGAACAATCCGATGCGCATGCTGCTGCAGCAGATGTCCGCGGCGGCGTATCGCTGGCACAACTACGCCAAGGCGCCGATCGGCGCGCGCAGCGACGTGGAGCAGGTCGGCATCGAGAACCTGCAGGCGTTCTACCGGCGCTATTACCAGCCTGACAACGCGGTGCTGGTGGTGACCGGGCAATTCGATCCGGCGCGGACGCTGGTGCGCATCGAGCAGGCCTTCGGGCCCATCGCGCGCCCGACGCGCGTGCTGCCGCCCGAGCACACCGTGGAGCCGCCGCAGGAAGGCTCGCGTGACCTGACGCTGACGCGGCCCGGCGACAGCAGTATCGTCGCCGTGCAGTATCACGTCGGGCCGGGGGCGCATCCCGACAGCACGGCACTGGCGCTGCTGTCGATCATCCTGTCCGACACGCCGGGCGGGCGACTGGAGCGTGCGCTCGTCGACACGCACAAGGCGGCCTGGCAGTCCGGCATGCTCAACGCGATGCGGGACCCGGGCGTGATCGTCTTCGCGGCGGGCACCAGCAAGGATCGCTCGATCGACGCCGTGCGCGCCGCGCTGCTGGCCGAGGTGGAAGGCCTGGCCAGCCGGCCGGCCACCGAGGACGAACTGGAGCGCGCGCGCGTCCGTATACGCAACTCCTACGAGAAAATTCTCAACGATCCGACGCGCTATGGGGTCGCGTTGTCGGAGGCCATCGCCAAGGGTGACTGGCGACTGTTGTTCATCGCCCGCGACCGCGTGGAAACCACCACGTTGCAAGACGTGCAGCGTGTGGCCGAGAACTACCTCCGCCCGGCCAACCGCACGGTGGGCCAGTTCCTGCCGGGCGACAAGCCCCAGCTTGCAAACATTCCCGCGATGCCGGACGTGACCGCACTGGTGCGCGACTACGCAGGCAAGCCGGCCGCCCGGCCCGTCGCCACATTCGACACGAGCCCGGCCAATATCGACGCGTACACCGTCCGGCAAACGCTGCCCAACGGGATGCAGCTGGCGCTGCTGCCCAAGCCCACGCGCGGAGAATCCGTCAATGGCACCCTGATCCTGCGCTTCGGCAACACGCAGGCGCTGCAAGGCAAATCCTCCGTTGGGAGCCTGACGGGCGGCATGCTGGAACGTGGCGCGGGCGCATTCAGCCGCCAGCAGATTGCCGATCGCCTGGAGGTGTTGAAGGCCAATGTCTCGATTTCCGGCAGCTCCGAACGACTCACGGTGCGCTTTGAAACGCGTCGCGCCTATTTGCCTGACCTGATGGCATTGCTGCGTACCGTGCTGCGCATGCCGACATTCCCGGCCGGCGAATTCGAAACGCTGCGCGCCGGCAGCATCGCCGGCATCGAAAGCCAGCAGCGCCAGCCCAATGCGCTGGCGCCCAACGCGCTGGGCCGCCATGGCAACCCCTACTCCGCCGAGGATCCCCGCTACACGCCGACCTTCGACGAGAGCCTGGCCGAGCTGAAGGCGGTGTCCGCCGCCGACGTGCGTGATTTCCAAGCGCGCTTCTATGGGGCCGAGCACGCGCAGTTGGCCATCGTCGGCGACTTCGATGCCGACGACGCCGCCCGTCAGGCCGCACTCCTGTTTGGCGACTGGCGAGCGCAGGTGCCGTTCGAGCGCGTGGACCGCCCCTTCATCGACATTCCGGCCGCCAACTTTACGCTGGACACGCCGGGCAAGGCCAACGCGGTCTACCTGGCTTCCCAACCAATCGACCTCGTCAGCGATTCACCCGACTACCCGTTACTGCTCATTGCCAACCGCGTGCTGGGTGGCACCGGCATGCGCAGTCGTTTAGCGGACCGGCTGCGGCAACAGGAGGGCATCAGCTACGGGGTATCCAGCTCGATGACCGTCGGCGCGCTGGACCGCGCGGGCCGTTTCGGACTGTGGGCAGTCTATGCGCCCCAGAACCAGGCGCGCCTGCGCCGGGCCGTCGATGAGGAGATGGCGCGCTTCGTGCGCGATGGCGTCTCCGCCAGCGAACTGTCCGAGGCGGTCAGCGGCCTGCTGCAGCAAGGTCTGGTCAGCCGGACCCGCGACGGGGCGCTGGCCGGCACGCTCGCCAACCAGCTCTACCTGGGCCGGACCATGGCCCATATTGCGGAGATCGAGGAACGGATCCGCACGGCCACACCATCGGCGGTCAACGATGCCATCCGGCGATACCTGCGGCCTGCTGGACTGTCCCAGGTGTACGCAGGCGACTTCAACGCCACCGGAGGCGCCACGACGGTGCCCGCTGGCGCGGCGGGGCCGTCGGCGGCAATCGCTCCGGCGGAGGTATCAAAGCCTTAGGAAGCTGGTATAAGGGAGGAACGCGAATTTAAGGCGAGACCGGCCTTGGGCGGAGCACGCGATGCTTCCGCCAGCACGTCCGGCGGAGCCATCGGGCGCCCCGGCCTACCCCGTCAGTGTCCTTGTGACGGGTCGGCAATCACTGTATATTCGTACAGTATTCGTTGAGACAAGAGGTGTGGATGTCAATCGTGCGAGCTGGCAGCAAGGCGGAAGCGCTTCGGCTTCTGGCCTCGGAGCAGGTGCTGGCGCTTGAGCTGGATTACGAGACCGGATGGCAGGATGCCGTGGAACTCGGTCGGCTCGGAGAAAAGCGCGGAATCAAGGTGCAGTATCGCGGACAGGAAAGCATCGCCGTCCGTTCCCGCGAAGCCCTGATCGAAGGGCTTTGCAAACCCAAGACAACGTTCCGGCAGCGCAATCTGTACTGCCAGTTCGATCTCGGCACGTTGGCCGATCACGAGTTGCTGGATCTGGAAGCCAAGGCGAGTCGCCTGGGCGACTACATCCTCGCGGGTCATCTGCTGCGCGACGTCGACGGCATCTGGCCCCAACCCGCATCGTAGCGACGCGGGGCAATCAGGCTGCGCTGCGCGCTGACGGAACGGGGCCAATCGACTGGGCTGGCCCCAGTCGATCAGTTGGCGCAGGCGACCTCGACAGCTTTAGAGGTTGACGATTACTGCCATATGCGCGTCGCGCCGGCCCAGCGGGCTGCCGCGGAGGCGTGCATCACGGTGCATTCCGCCTCAGAGACGGGCGCCTTCGTTTCTTGTCCGGTTTGGATCGCGGTCCGGCACAGCACCGCCGTGACCAGCGTCTTGATATGCCCGCGCTCGGTGCCCGCCAGCGCGGCCAGATGCGCATGGCCGTCCAGCACGATCAGGCTGTCGCCGGCCTGCGGGCGCAGTTCCAGCGCGTACAGATGGTCGCATTCGCACTGCATGCGTCCACCGGAGACCGCCACGACGATCGCATTAGGCAAAGCCAGGCCGCTCTCGCGCACGGTGTCGCGCAGACGGTCCAGGTGCGCCTGCGCCCGATAGTCGCGCGCCGAATGGGCCGGCTCGGGCCCATTGGACAGCAGCATCAGCTCGTCGGGCGACACCACCAGCGTGTAGGCCTGCAGTGCCGCGCGATACGTCGCCACCACGGCGCGTAGCCGGTGCGTGGTGCGCGACTTGTCCGGGGACGACGACTGCGGCCCCGTTGTGGCCAGCCCCGCCGGGGCCGCTACCTGGAACTTGCTCATCCTTCCTCCCTCATGCGCCATGCGCGAGTAGCGCATGCAAACGCCGGCTCAGTCCGCTATCTCAGTCCGCTATCTCGGTTCGCGAGCTCTCGGATGGCGATCCGTCAGTCCGCCATCCGAGCCCAGCCATCCTCGAATCGCTACCTCAATCGCGCAGCAGTTGCTTGGCGATGATCAACTGCTGGATCTGCGTCGTGCCTTCATACAGGCGCAGCAGGCGCACGTCGCGATAGAAACGCTCGGCCTTGTATTCGGCGATGTAGCCGGCGCCGCCGTGAATCTGCACGGCCCGGTCGGCCACGCGGCCTACCATCTCGGTACAGAACATCTTGGTGCAGGACGCCAGCATGCTGACCTCGGGGTCGCTCTTGCCGGCCGGCTTGGCGTCGTAGCGCTGCGCGCAATCGCGCACCATCGACAGGCCCGCGTACAGCTCGGCCTGGCTGTCGGCCAGCATGCCCTGGATCAGCTGGAAGTCGCCGATGGGCTGGCCGAACTGCTTGCGCTCCTTTGCATACGCGACGGCGTCCGTGATCAGCCGATGCGCCATGCCGCAGGCCAGCGCCGAGATATGCAGGCGGCCGCGGTCCAGCACCTTCATGGCCGTCTTGAAGCCCACGCCGGGTACGCCGCCGATGATGTTGGCGGCCGGCACGCGCACGTTTTCCAGCACCACGTCACAGGTCTTGGTGCCGCGCTGGCCCATCTTCTTGTCCGGCTTGCCCAGCGAAATGCCCGGGGTGTCCGCCGGCACGATGAACGACGAGATGCCCGATGCGCCGGGGCCGCCCGTACGCGCCATCAGCGTGAAGGCGCCCGCGCGCGGGGCGTTGGTGATGAAGCGCTTGGTGCCGTTGATCACATAGTGGTCGCCGTCGAGTTCCGCGCGGGTCTGCAGCGATGCGGCGTCGGAGCCAGCGTTCGGCTCGGTCAGGGCGAACGAGATGACCAGCTCGCCGCTAGCGATCTTCGGCAAGTAGGTCTGCTTCTGCTCCTCGGTGCCGTCCATCAGGATGCCCTGCGAGCCAATACCCACGTTGGTGCCAAACACCGAGCGGAACGCAAATGCGGTGTGGCCGAGGTCATAGACCACATCGCATTCCTGCGACATCGACAGACCGATGCCACCGTAGTTCTCAGGAATGGAGATGCCGAACAGGCCCATTTCCTTCATGTCGGCAACGATGTCGGCCGGCACGTCGTCCAGCTCCTCCAGCGTGTCTTCGGCCGGCTTCAGGCGTTCGTCGATGAAACGCTGCACCGAGGCGCGCAGCAGGGAAAACGATTCGGCGTCGAGGGCCATGGGAGTCTCCGTTCAAGTCCAGCACAACACAATGTGCCGCCATGGTACGCCGGCCACGAGTTTTGACAATCCACGGTAGCTTGAACAGAATGGATAATCAGATTTGACAATCCATCGCGAGGGCGTTACTCGTCACATTTCTTGCGAGCGAGGGATTCGCGCGTGTAGCCATGGCTGACGCGCAGTTGGTGCTCCGCGGCGTCGGCCTGATCGAGACACGCGAATACCAGATCATCACGCACCTTTTGCGAGACACCCTTCAGCCGAGGTGCCTCATAGGAAATGCGCCGCGCGCGGCAGCGCAGGAACAGCAGCGTCTCCTCGGACGCCGCCCGCAGTTGTACCTGGTCCATGCGCTGGCACTCCACGAGGTTGGGCTGGGCCCAGGCCATGAGAGGTGACAGCAGCAGAAGACTCAGCAGATAGCGCGACACGGACATCGACAAGGCTTTTGAAAGGTACGAGGTTCATCATTCGCTCTGCATCATTGCCCAGTGCCGTGCGTCAGGCAAGCCAGCCATACGAACGGCATGAACAGGACGCGATGCGCGCCCGAGCAACGGTGAACACCGTTTGCAAACGCCGTTAGCAGACGGTATTTGCAGACGCCGTTAGCGAACCCCGCCCGCGCAGCCTCCCGAATCCGTCCCGCACCTCTCCCGACTGACCCCGGCATATGCCCCGCGCATCCCATGTGTCTATCGTGAAAACACTGTCCACAAGACGGGACAATTCCCTGCCAGCCCAATGCTGGCAAGACCTGCCCCGATCGATGCCCTGGCGACGTGCCGCGTCCGGGTGGGCAGTGCGGGGCTTCCCGGGTACGCTAGCCGGGCACCCGGGTCCGGTGTACGACGCCCGCCTGGCACCTCCCGCCAGCCCCGCCCGCCCACCAGCGCCCGAGCCCTTTCCAGGCGGCGCCCGCGCCGCCAAGATCAAGAAGGTCCCATGACAGATATCGCCCCAACCGCCACCCCCTCCGTGGCCCCTCCCTCCGCAGCACCCTCCCCCGAGGAAACCAGGAAGCGCGTCTTCGCCATCGTCGCCGCGTCGTCCGGCAATCTGGTCGAATGGTTCGACTTCTACGTCTATGCGTTCTGCGCCATCTACTTCGCGCCGTCGTTCTTCCCGAAATCCGACCCCACCGCGCAGCTGCTGAACACTGCAGGCGTGTTTGCCGCCGGTTTCCTGATGCGGCCGATCGGCGGCTGGCTGTTTGGCCGCATCGCGGACCGCAACGGGCGCAAGAACTCGATGGTGATCTCCGTGATCATGATGTGCTTCGGCTCGCTGATGATCGCGTGCCTGCCGACCTATGCCACCATCGGCAACCTGGCCCCGGCGCTGCTCCTGCTGGCGCGCCTGCTGCAAGGCCTGTCGGTCGGCGGCGAATACGGCACCACGGCCACCTATATGAGCGAGGTGGCGCTCAAGGGACGTCGCGGGTTCTTCTCGTCGTTCCAGTACGTCACGCTGATCGGCGGCCAGTTGCTGGCCGTGCTGGTGGTGGTGGTCCTGCAGCAATTGCTCGACGAGGCAGAACTGAAGGCCTGGGGCTGGCGCATCCCGTTCGTGGTGGGTGCCATCACGGCGGTCGTCGCGCTGCTGCTGCGCCGCACGCTGCATGAAACCTCCACGGCCCAGACCCGCAACAGCAAGGAAGCCGGCAGCGTGGCCGAATTGTTCCGCAACCACAAGGCCGCGTTTTTCACGGTGCTGGGCTATACGGCCGGCGGTTCGCTGATCTTCTATACGTTCACCACGTACATGCAGAAGTACCTGGTCAACTCGGCCGGCATGTCGATCAAGACGGCCAGCTATGTGATGACGGGTTGCCTGTTCCTGTACATGTGCATGCAGCCGGTGTTTGGCGCGTTGTCCGACCGCATTGGCCGCCGCAACAACATGCTGCTGTTCGGCGCGCTGGGCGCCCTGATCACGGTGCCGGTCCTGACCGCGCTCCAGAGTGTGACGAGCCCCGAGCTGGCGTTCGTGCTGATCGCCATCGCGCTGGCCGTGGTCAGCTTCTACACCTCCATCAGCGGCATCGTAAAGGCGGAAATGTTCCCGCCGGAAGTGCGCGCGCTGGGCGTGGGCCTGGCCTATGCGGTGGCCAACGCCATCTTCGGCGGGTCCGCCGAGTATGTGGCGCTGGGCCTGAAGTCCGTCGGCCATGAAAGCACGTTCTACTGGTATGTCACGGCGATGATGGTGCTGGCCTTCTTCGTCAGCCTGCGTCTGCCGCGCCAGGCCAAGTACCTGCATCACGAGCACTGATCCGCCGGATCGGTCGAATGCCTGGGCGCCACGGCGCCCGTGGCACACTAAGGGGCCCTCGGGCCCCTTTTTTGTTACGCGCCGCCGAGACCGGCGCGCCCTTCGCCTCCGCCATGGACCTCAACGCCCTGCGACTGTTCGTCGACATCGTCGATGCCGGCAACCTCAGCGCCGCCGCCCGCAAGCTCAAGATGACGCGCGCCAACGTCAGCTACCACCTGAAGGCGCTGGAGGAAGAACTTGGCGTGCAGTTGCTGCGGCGGACCACCCGCCATGTGGAGCCCACACCCGTGGGTGCCGGCCTGTACGAACACGGCCGCAACATCCTCGGCGAAGTGGCCGCCGCCAACGCGCTGATCAGCAACATGGGCAAGAGCCTGCAGGGGCATGTGCGGTTGTCGGTGCCCACCGGGCTGGGCCACGCGCTGCTGTCGCCGCTGCTGGTGCAGTTCAAGCAGCGCTACCCGGACATCACTCTGGACGTGGTCTTCGACAATCGCATCCACAACCTCGTCTCCGAGGACGTGGAGGTGGCGTTGCGCATCATTTCCACGCCGCCCGACTCGGTGGTTGCCACCGAGATCGGCGAGGTCGACTGGGTAGTCTGCGCCGCGCCGTCGTACCTGGCGGGCAAGGTGGCGCCCACGGTACTGGGGGACCTGACCGCGCACGCCATCGTCTGTGCGTCGCCGATCGGCCAGAAGCTGAAGGCCTCCGGCACGCGCGCCGGGGGAGGCGACACGCGGGAACAAGTGGTGCTGGCGCCCACGCTGAGCTCCGAGAACTTTGCCTTCCTGAAGGACGCCGTGGTCAGCGGCCTGGGCATCGGCATCTTCCCGCTCTACGCCATCGGGCCGGAACTCGAGCAAGGCGCGCTGCAGCCGTTGCTGGGCGACTACCGCATCAGCGTGTTCGGCAGCAAGCTCTATATGCTGACCATGCCCAACCGCTACCAGACCATGGCCACCCGCTACCTGCTGACGTTCCTGAAAGCCGAGCTGCAGGCAATCTGGCCTCGCGTGCGGGCCGCCAGAGCCTATAGTGAGAACACCAAGGACTAACCGCGCGTGCTGGCGCGGAGGAAGGCGATCATGGCAATGGCAGGCACCCTGGCTGGCAGACTTAGCCGCATGAACAGCCAGTTCGACATCATTCGTCACCCGTACAGCCTAAGCAGCATGGCCACTGCTCAGGCCGCCCATGTACCAGGAAACCGTCTGGCCAAAACCCTGTTGCTGGAGGATGCGGACGGCTACGTGGCCGCTGTGATCCCTTCGAGCCATCACTTGCAGATGGCTGCCATCTGCGAAAAGACCGGCCGCAAGCTGGTGCTGGCGCATGAGGACGAAATCCGCGAAGTGTTCAAGGATTGCGACCTCGGTGCCATTCCGCCGTGTGCCATGTCGTATGGCATGCAGACCTTCGTGGATGAAAGCCTGCTTGAGGAACCCGAAGTGTGGTTCGAGGCCGGTGACCACCAGGAACTGGTGCATATGAGCCGCGACCAGTTCATGACCCTGATGGCCGATGCCGAACGCGGACATTTTTCGCATCGCATGATGTAGTCGACACGTGTCCTCGCGACACCCTGTGCGGCCGGCCCTCGGGCCGGCCGCAGTCATTCACGCGGCAGCGCGGGCGCAACGTCCTCGCTATCGTCCTTCAGGTCCACCCCCGATCGCCCCAGCGCCACCGCGCCACGCAGCAGGAACACCAGCCGGTCCGCCGCCTGGGCATAGGGCAGCCCTTCCGGCCGCACGTTCGAGATGCAATTGCGCTGCGCATCGGTCCGACCCGGGTGCGGATCGTAGGTCAGGTAGATGCCGAGACTGTCGGGCGAGCTGAGTCCCGGCCGCTCCCCGATCAGCATCACCACCTGGCGCGCGCCAAGCCGCTCGCCGATGTCATCGCCCAACGCCACGCGCGATTGCCGCGCGATGACCACCGGCCCCACCTGCCACGCATGCAGCCGCGCCAGCACGGCGCGCAGCAACGGCACGCCGTGACGCTGCGCGGCCAGCGCGGAAAGCCCGTCCGCGATGACGAAGACCACATCCGGACGGTGACCGGCCGCGGCTGACCGGGCCTCGTCCAGCCGGCTGCGACTGTCGGCGTCCAGCTGACGTCCAAGGTCCGGGCGGCGCAGGTAGTGATCGCGATCTGGCGCGGCGCTATGGACATGCAGCACCGTCAGGTCATCGTCGCGCAGATCCGCTTCCAGCGCGCCGGCGTCGAGCGGCAAATGCACGGCATCGCGCGCCTGCGCATGCGCCAGACCGAAAGCGAGCACGGACTCGGTCTTCTGCGCGTGACCGGCGCGGCCCAGTGCAATGCGCGCGCGTGTGTACTGTCGCAACTGCGCCCAGGGGTCAGGGGAGGGAGACGCGGGAGGCACGCGAGGCGATGCGGGAGGCTTCGGCATGTTGGGGGTCCCGGTATCAAGTGACCGCGCCATGTCGAGGAGCGGCTGGCGCGCGGCTGGCTCCAGCAGGCGGCCCGACGGGTCGAGGATCCCCATCCGCTGCAACCACGCCTCGAACTCGGGCGCCGGACGCACGCCGAGGACTTCCCGCAGATACAAGGCATCGTGGAACGAGGTGCTCTGGTAGTTCAGCATGATGTCGTCCGCGCCGGGCACGCCCATGATGAAGTTGATGCCAGCCACGCCGAACAGCGTGAGCAGCGTATCCATGTCGTCCTGGTCCGCCTCGGCGTGATTGGTGTAGCAGACGTCGCACCCCATCGGCACACCCAGCAGCTTGCCGCAGAAGTGGTCTTCCAGCCCGGCGCGGATGATCTGCTTGCCGTCGTAAAGATATTCGGGGCCGATAAAGCCGACGACCGTATTCACCAGCAGTGGCTCGAACACGCGCGCCACGCCGTACGCGCGCGCCTCCATCGTCTGCTGATCCACGCCGTGATGCGCGTTGGCGGACAGCGCGCTGCCCTGCCCGGTCTCGAAGTACATCACGTTGTGGCCCACCGTTCCCCGGTTCAGCGCCAGCGCCGCCTGCCGCGCCTCGCCAAGCAGCGCCAGCGAAATGCCGAAGGCCTCGTTGGCACGCTGGCTGCCGGCCACCGACTGGAACACGAGGTCGACCGGCGCGCCCAGCTCGATCGCACGCAGCGTGTTGGTGACGTGCGTGAGCACGCACGACTGCGTCGGCACGTCATAACGCGCGCGCACATCATCGATCAGCTTCAGCAGCGTGACGATGGCGCCAAGATTGTCGCTGGCCGGGTTGACACCAATCGTCGCGTCGCCGCAGCCATACAGCAGGCCGTCGATGATGGATGCCGCGATGCCGCGCGGGTCGTCGGTCGGATGATTGGGCTGCAGGCGTACCGCCAGCCTGCCAGCGAGGCCGATGGTGCCGCGAAAGCGGGTCACCACCCGGCACTTGCGCGCCACGGCCACCAGGTCCTGGTTGCGCATGAGCTTGCTGACGGCGGCGGCCATCTCCGGCGTGATGCCGGGCGCCACGCGCGCCAGCACGGCCTCGTCGGTCTCATGACGCAGCAGCCAGTTGCGGAAGTCGCCCACCGTCAGCGCGGCAATCGCGGAGAAAGCCTGCGCGTCGTGCCCATCGACGATCAGGCGCGTGACCTCGTCGTCCTCATAGGGGATCAGGGCTTCCGAGAGAAAATGGGTCAGCGGCACGTCGGCCAGCGCCATCCGCGCCGCCATGCGCTCCTCCTCGCTCGCCGCGGCGATGCCGGCCAGCGCATCGCCCGATCTCGCCGGGCTGGCCTTGGCCAGCAGCGTGCGCAGGTCCGCGAAGACATGCCGGCTGGCGCCGACGGTGCAGGTGAAGGCCATGTCGTACGGGCTCCTGTGGGGATTTTCGCGCTGCCTGTCCATCAATATAGCGACCGGAAATGCAAGTTTCACGCCCGCGCCGCATGTCTGGTCATCCTGACTTGCCATTGTCGGGCGCCGCACCGACAATCGAACGCCAACCCTTTCAACGACAACGCTCACGCGCAACATCCAAGCCATGCCGCAGGTGGAACAAGAACGTACGACAGGCCGCCCCCAGGCCGGTGGTGCCACGCCGGATACCGCCCCCTCCAACCGCCGCCTGACGCCGGCCAGCTGGTTCAGCGTCACCGCGGCGTCCTACGCGCTGACGGGCGCGGCCTTGCTGCTGGTGATGCAGGCCAACCTCGTTCCGGCACTGCTGGCCGGCCTGTTGCTCTATTCGCTGGTGGATGTCCTGGCGCCGCGCCTCACGCGCCTGCACCCGCGGCACGACGCGCTGGCCGTGGCCATCCTTTCGGCCATCATCCTGCTGGCCCTGACCGGCGGCATCTGGGCGCTGGTACGCTTTATCAGCGGCGACGGCAACACACTGGAGCGCCTGCTGGACCATGCCGCGGACATCATCGACCAGTCCCGCAGCCAGATGCCGGGCTGGCTGAGCGATTACCTGCCCAACGGCGTCGAGGAACTGGCCACGGCGCTGATCGCGGCGATGCGCGAGCACGCCCAGATGGCACAGAAGCTCGGCACGGACATCCTGCGTGCCCTGCTCCATATCCTGATCGGGCTGGTGATCGGCGCGATGGTGGCGCTGTACCGGGCGGTATCGCGCCCCAACCGGCGGCCGCTGGCCGCGGCGTTGGTGGCGCGCGCCCGCACACTGCAGACGGCGTTCTCGCAGTTCATCTTCGCGCAGATCCAGATCTCCTCGATCAACACGGCCCTGACGGCCATCTACCTGCTGGTGGTCCTGCCGCTGTTCCAACAGCACCTGCCGCTGTCCAAGACGCTGGTGGCAATCACCTTCATCGCGGGGCTGCTGCCGGTGCTGGGCAACCTGATCTCCAACACCGCCATCGTGGTGGCGTCGCTGGCGGTGTCGCTACCCATCGCGGTCGTGTCGCTGCTCTACCTCGTGATCATCCACAAGTTCGAGTATTTCCTGAACGCGCGCATCATCGGCGCGCGTATACAAGCTGCCGCGTGGGAACTGCTGACGGTGATGCTGGTGATGGAGACGCTCTACGGTATACCCGGCGTGATCGCGGGGCCCATCATCTACGCGTACGTGAAGCGCGAACTGAGCACCGCCGAGCTCGTGTGAGCGCGACGCGCCCCTTGCGACGCGATTGCAAGGCGCTTTGTTAACTTGTTGAATCCATTGATCTTAGGTACGCAGCAACTGGTACGACCAATGCTGCGTCGTGGGCCACGTATCCGCCTATTCGCTGTCTTGCTCCACGCGGCTGCGTACAAAATCAATGTGGGTCTGCATGGCCGTGCGCGCCTCTTCCGGCCGCCGCGCCAGGATCGCCTCGCACAGCGTCCGGTGCTGGAGCAGCAGCAGGCCTGACGCCTCCTCATCCGCCTCGCGCAGACCCGTGCCATTGATCGTGATGTGCTCGCGCAGCATGCCGATGACGCTGGTATGCAGGTGCAGGAACATCGTGTTGTGCAATGCCTGCGCGATGGCGTCGTGCAACCGGGCATCGGCATCGGCCTCGCCGGCCTTGTCGTCCGCCAGCCGCGCGCGATCCAGTTCCTTCATCAGCCCACGTATACGACGCAGGTCGGACGCGTCCGCGCGCAGCGCCGCGAAGTACGCGGTAGCCCCCTCCAGCACGCGGCGAAACTCGAGGATGTCGTCGCGCAACGCCGGGTGATCGGCCACGAGCTGGCCCCACGGCGATGCGATACCGGTACGCAGCTGGTCGGTGACGTATACCCCCGCACCGCGCCGGCTCTGCAGCAAGCCGCGCGCCGCCAGGCGCTGGATGGCCTCGCGGATAGTGTTGCGCGCCACGCCGTACTGCTCCGCCAGCGCACGTTCGGCCGGCAGCCGCGCGCCAACCGGCCACGTGCCATCCAGCAGCGCGGTCTCCATCTTGCGCATGATGCCTTCCACCCGGTTGCGCGCTGCATTGCCTGACGCCATGGTCACCCCCTGTTCCAGACGCCCGGTGGTCCAACCAATTTGTATTCCGGTGCGAGAGCCGGAATTATGCCCCCAAAAATGTCGCAGAGGCCGTGCCAGCAGGCGCGGCCCGGTGCGCACCGCGCGCCGTCATCCGGAGGCAGACAATGCAACCCAGGCAGTACCCCACCGCCCCGACACAGGTCTACCTGTTCGGCACCTGTCTCGTCGACCTGTTCGTCCCGCAGGCCGGCCTTGACGCCGTCCGGCTGCTCGAGCGCGAAGGCCTGACCGTGCACTTCCCGCGCGGCCAGAGCTGTTGCGGCCAGCCCGCCTACAGCAGCGGCAATCCGGAGCAGGCCCGCACCGTGGCGCGCGCCCAGCTGGACCTGTTCCGCGAACCGTGGCCGATCATCGTGCCGTCCGGCTCGTGCGCGGGCATGATGCGCCACCACTGGCCCGCCCTGTTCGCCGACGATCCCGACGCCGCGGCCCGGGCCACCGAACTGGCCGGCCGCGTCTACGAGCTTGCCGAATTCCTCCTGAATGTGATGCACGTGCGCTTTGACGATGTGCTGGCCGGCGCGCCGCACGAGCGCGTGGTGCTGCACACGTCGTGCGCCGCCCGTCGAGAAATGGGTACGCGGGCGCACGGCGTGGCACTGGTGGACGCTCTGCCGGGGGTGACCCGGGTGGAGCACGAACGCGAATCCGAATGCTGCGGCTTTGGCGGTACGTTCTCGCTCAAGCACGCCGATATTTCCGGCGCGATGGTGCGCGACAAGGTGGCCTCCGCGTGCGCCACGGGTTGCGACCGGCTGGTTTCCGCCGATTGCGGCTGCCTGCTGAACATCGGCCACGCCGCCGCGCATGCGGGCGCGTCGCTGCCCGTGGAGCACCTGGCGTCCTTCCTGTGGCGCCGTACCGGAGGTGCCGAATGAGCACGATGACCGCACGTGACCGCATGCTCGGCCGGCTGCGCGCCGCCGTGCCGACCTCCGGTGCCTCGCTCGCCGCCGACACCGCCGCGCTCGACCACCGCATCGACATCCACTTCGACAGCCGCCGTGGCAGCCCACCCGACATCGCCGCGATGGTGGCGTCGATGCAGGCCGCGCTCACCGCCTCCCACGCCGAGGTGTGGTGCACCGATGCCGCCACCTGGCCGGCGCTGATCGCGGACCGGCTGGCCGCCGAAGGCGTGCGCCGGCTGCTGCTGGATCGCAATCGTCCCGAAGGGGCGGCGCTGGCCGCCGCGCTGCCCGCAAGCGTCGCCATGGTGGGCTTTGATCGCCCCCTCGAAACCTGGAAGGCCGAATTGTTCGATACCGTCGATGCCGGCTTCACGGTGGCGCGCTCCGGCCTGGCGGCCACCGGCACGCTGGTGCTGGCGCCGGACAGGGGCTCGCCGCGCACGATGTCCCTGGTGCCGCCAACGCACATCGCCCTGGTCCATGCCCGGACACTGCACCCCGACCTGCACAGCGCCGCACGCGCGGAACGCTGGAGAGACGGCATGCCTACCAACCTCGTGATGGTGTCGGGCCCCTCCAAAACTTCTGACATCCAGCAAACGCTGGCCTACGGCGCACATGGTCCGCGCCGCCTGTGGGTCGTGATCGTGACCGACACCGGAGACGCCGCGCAATGAGCCAGCAGACCCTGCATTTCGTCCCGACCGAGGACTTTCGCGCGCGCGCTCGCGCGGCGCTGGACGATCCCAAGTTGCGCAAGAGCTTTCGCGGTGCGATGGATTTCCTCCAGCAGAAACGTGCGGTCCAGTTTCCGGACGGCGACGAGCTGGAGCACCTGCGCGACCTCGGCGAAGCGGCCCGCCAGCATGCACTGGCCAACCTGCCGGACCTGCTGGTGCAGCTCGAGGCGCGCCTCACCGCGGCCGGCGTGCACGTGCACTGGGCGGAGACCGCCGACGAGGCCAACGCGGTCATCCACGGCATCGCGCAGGCCCATGCCGCGACGCGGGTCATCAAGGGTAAGTCGATGGCCAGCGAGGAAATGGAGCTGAACCATTACCTCGCGGCGCGCGGCGTGGACTGCATCGAATCGGACATGGGCGAATACATCGTCCAGCTGGCCGGGGAGAAGCCGTCCCATATCGTGATGCCCGCCATCCACAAGACCAAGGCCGACATCGGCGCGCTGTTCGAGGCGCACATCCCCGACACGACGTACACGGAAGATGTCGACAGCCTGATCCAGACTGGCCGCCGGGCGCTGCGGCAGGCGTTCGTGGACGCCGACATCGGGCTCTCCGGCGTGAACTTCGCGGCGGCCGACACGGGCACGCTGTGGCTCGTGGAAAACGAGGGCAACGGGCGACTTTCCACCACGGTGCCGGACGTGCACATCGCGGTGATGGGCATGGAAAAGGTGGTGGCAAAGCTGTCGCACATCGTGCCGCTTTCCAGCCTGCTGACGCGCTCCGCCACGGGCCAGGCCATCACCACCTACTTCAACCTGATCTCCGGACCGCGCAAGGGCGACGAGCAAGACGGTCCGCGCGAAGTGCACCTGGTGCTGCTCGACAACGGCCGCAGTCAGGCCTATGCCGACGAGCAGCTGCGCGCCACGTTGCAGTGCATCCGCTGCGGCGCGTGCATGAACCACTGCCCGGTCTACACGCGCATCGGCGGCCACGCCTACGGCACGACCTACCCGGGGCCGATCGGCAAGATCATCTCGCCGCATCTGCTGGGGCTCGACGCCACCGCGGACCTCGCCACGGCCTCTAGCCTGTGCGGTGCGTGTGGCGAAGTCTGCCCGGTACGCATCCCCATCCCGCAACTGCTGGTGCGCCTGCGTACCGAGGCCAATCGCGATCCCGATGAAGCCGTGCCGCATCCCCTGAAGGGGCAGGGCGCGAAGTTCAGCCGGCGCGAGCACCTGGTCTGGCGTTTCTGGAGCGGCGCATTCGCGCATCCGGCGACGTACCGGCTGTTCCGCTGGGCTGCCACGCGCCTGCGTGCGCTGACGCCATCGCGGCAGATGGGCTGGACGCAACACCGCAAGCCGCTGACCCCCGCGCCGAAAAGCCTGACGGATCTGCTGAACGCGCGCGGGCAGCCGGAATAGCGCCACGGCACATCGCCGACGACAACAACTATTCAACAACACATCAACTAGGAGACTCCCAGTGCAACCCTGGACCCAGATCTACACGCCGCTCGGCAGCCTGTGGCTGTCCGCGCTCGCGGCGGCCGTACCCATCCTGTTCTTCTTCGTCGCGCTGGCCGTGCTGCGCATGAAGGGCCATGCGGCCGCCGCCGTCACGCTCATCCTGTCGCTCGTCGTGGCCATCTTTGCGTATGGCATGCCCGCGCCGCAGGCGCTGGCCGCTGCCGGCTTCGGCTTTGCCTATGGCCTGTGGCCGATCGCGTGGATCATCGTGACCGCGGTGTTCCTCTACAAGATCGTCGTGAAGACCGGCCAGTTCGACATCATTCGCGCCTCCGTGCTGTCGATCACGGACGACCAGCGCCTGCAGATGCTGCTGATCGGCTTTGCATTCGGTGCCTTCCTGGAGGGCGCCGCCGGCTTTGGCGCGCCGGTGGCCATCACCGCCGCGCTGCTGGTGGGCCTGGGTTTCAATCCGCTCTACGCGGCCGGGCTCTGCCTGATCGCCAACACCGCGCCGGTAGCCTTCGGTGCCATGGGCATTCCCATCATCGTGGCCGGGCAGGTCACGGGCATCGACCCCATGCACATCGGCGCGATGGCCGGCCGGCAGCTGCCGCTGCTGTCGCTGGCGGTGCCGTTCTGGCTCGTGTTCATGATGGATGGCGCCAAGGGCGTGCGCGAAACGTGGCCGGCCGCGCTGGTCACGGGCGGCAGCTTTGCCGTGACGCAGTACTTCACCGCCAACCACATCGGACCGGAACTGCCGGACATCACGTCGGCGCTGGTCAGCCTGATCTCGCTCTCCGCATTCCTGCGCGTGTGGCAGCCGCGCACCGCCTCGCGGCCTGCCGGCGGCGCGGTGGCCGCTGGCGGCACGATCGCGATGGCCGGCTTTGGCGGCGGCATGGGTGCGCCGGTACGCCGCAAGCCTTCGCCGTACACGCTGGGCCAGACCGTTCGCGCATGGGCGCCCTTCGGCATCCTGACGGCCATCGTCACCGTGTGGAGCCTGCCGCCGTTCAAGGCCCTGTTTGCCGCCAAAGGCGCGCTGGCGGGCACGGTGCTGAAGTTCAAGGTGCCGCTGCTGGACCAGCTGGTCATCAAGGCCGCGCCGATCGTCGCGTCGCCCAAGCCGTATGAGGCCGTGTTGAAGCTGGACCTGCTGTCCGCCGTGGGGACCGCCATCCTGCTGACAGCGCTGATCTCGATGGCGCTGCTGCGCATGAAGCCGCGCGATGCTCTCGTGACGTTCGGCGAGACGCTGCTGGAACTGCGCCGGCCGATCCTCTCCATCGGCCTGGTGCTGGCCTTCGCGTTCGTGGCCAACTACTCGGGCATGTCGTCGACGCTGGCGCTGCTGCTGGCCGGCACCGGTGCTGCGTTCCCGTTCTTCTCGCCGCTGCTGGGCTGGCTGGGGGTGTTCCTGACGGGTTCGGACACGTCGTCCAATGCGCTATTCTGCTCGCTGCAGCACACCACCGCGCATCAGATCGGCGTGTCGGACACGCTGCTGGTGGCCGCCAACACCACCGGCGGCGTGACGGGCAAGATGATCTCGCCGCAGTCGATCGCGGTGGCATGTGCCGCCACCGGTCTCGTCGGCAAGGAATCGGAGCTGTTCCGCTTCACCGTGAAGCACAGCCTGCTGTTTGCCGCCATCGTGGGCGTCATCACGATGCTGCAGGCCTACGTCTTCACGGGAATGATCCCGGGCTGATCAGCCCTCGTTCGCGGCCTCTCGCGGCAGGAACTGGTTGCCTTCCGCGAGGGGCGCGTACCGATAGGTGGCCGGCGTGCGGCTCAGCTTGACCGGCGCGCCGAGCCCCTTGTAGCCGCCCGGCATCTCCACCACCATCTCGCGATGCGCGGTGTGCGGATGGTTGAGCGCGTCCGGCACCGACAGCACCGGCGCGCACGGCACTCCGGCGGCGATCAGCGCATCGGCCAGCACCTTGCCGTCGTGCCGCGCCATGCGCGACTCGAGTTCCCCCTTCAGCAATGCCCGGTTGACCGAGCGCCCGCCCGCCGTGGCGTAGCGTTCATCGTCGGCCAGTGCCGGCGCGCCCAGGTGTTCGCACAGGATGCGGAACTGGCGATCGTTGCCGACGGCCAGGAAGATCGGGTCGGTGGCAGTGGCCACGGTGTCGTAGGGATAGATGTTCGGGTGCGCGTTGCCGGTGCGCGTGGGCGTCTTGCCGCTCATGAACCAGTTGGCCGCATGCGGATGCAGCAGCGACAGGCCCGAGTCATACAACGCCGCCTCGACGAACTGGCCGCGCCCGCTGCGCTCGCGCTCCTGCAGCGCCAGCAGCACGCCGAGCGCCGCGTTCAGGCCCGTCACCATGTCGACCACCGGCAGCCCCGCGCGCAGCGGATCGCCGTCGGCCTCGCCATTGATGCTCATGATGCCGGCCATGGCCTGGATCGCCGCGTCGTAGCCGGGCAGGCCACCGAGCGGACCATCGGCGCCAAACCCCGACACGCGGCAGTGTATGAGGCGCGGAAACCGCTGCGACAGCACGTCGTAGCCCAGGCCCCATTTTTCGAGCGTGCCGGTCTTGAAGTTCTCGACCATCACATCGGCTTCCGCCAGCAGCGAGAGCAGGACCTCGCGGTCCGCGTCGGCGGTCAGGTCCAGCCGCATCACGCGCTTGTTGCGGTTCAGGCCGAAGTAGTACGACGCCACGCCATCGCGGAACGGAGGGCCCCAGGTGCGGGTGTCGTCGCCCTGCGGCGGTTCGATCTTGAGCACATCGGCACCGTGGTCGCCCAGGATCTGGCCGCAGAACGGACCGCCCAGGATTCGGGACAAATCGACCACGCGGATGCCGGCCAGCGCGCCGGGGTGGGATGACGTCATGTTGTCTACCTCGCTTCTCTGTTCTTGTGTACGGGTCAGTCGAGCTGCGCGCCGGACTTCTGCACCACGCTACGCCACTTGCTGACCTCGGACTTCACGAAGCCGCCAAGCTGCTCGGGCGTGGTGGCGGGCGCGAATTCCAGGCCCTGGCCCAGCAGCGTCTTGCGGACCTCGGGCTGCTGCAGCGCATCGGCAAACGCACGGTTGAGCTTGCGGATGACTTCCGGCGGCGTACCGGCCGGCGCGACCACGCCAAAGAATACCGAAACATCGAACCCCGCGACACCCTGCTCGGCGACGGTCGGCACGTCAGGCAGCGCCTGCGACCGGCTGCGCGTGGTCACGCCCAGCGCGCGCACCTTGCCGCTCTTGATGAACGGCAGCGCGGTGAGCACGTCGGTGAAGGTCATGCTGACCTGCCCGCCCAGCAGATCGTTGAGCGCCGGGCCAGTGCCCTTGTAGGGCACGTGCTGGAAATCCGTGCCGGCCAGGTTGTTGAACAGCACGCCAGCCAGATGCGACGACGCACCATTGCCGGATGACGCATAGCTCAGCTTGCCCGGATGGGCACGACCGTAGGCGATCAGCTCCTGCACGTTCTTGGCCGGCACGCTCGGATTGACCACGAGCACGTTCGGCAGCTGGCCGATCTGGATCACCGGCGCAAAGCTCTTGACCGGGTCGTAGTTGATCTTGCGATACAGGCTGACGTTGATCGCCAGCGGCGCGGACGTGCCGAACATCAGCGTGTAGCCGTCGGGCTCCGCGCGCGCGACGACTTCGGCCCCGATATTGCCGCCCGCGCCGGCGCGGTTCTCCACGACCACGGGCTGGCCCAGGCTGGTCTTGAGCGCGGCGGCCAGCGTGCGGGCCATCGCATCGGTGGGGCCGCCCGGCGGGTAGGTCACCACCAGCATGATCGGCTTGCTGGGGAATTCCTTCTGGGCGAAGGCGGGTGCGGTGGCGACGCAGAACGAGCAGGCGGCGATGGCGGCAAGGGCCGCGCGGCGGTGCCATTGGGGCATGATGGTTGTCTCCGATGAATCTTGTAGTCATGGAAGGAGAAGACGGCTGTCTGATGCGCCGGCCCTCTCCTCCGGCCCAGCTCCCGCGTGCGGGAGAAGGGGAAAAACGTTGGCGATCCGGGTGGCGTCAGAACACGTTGACCTGATCGACGTCGCCGGCGGGACGCACGGCGCCATCGGCGGGCGGCGTCACGGCATCGGCAAGCCACGCGGGCTCGGCGTTGCCGGCCAGCGGGTCCTGCGGCAGCACGCGATGCACGAGCACCAGTTGCGCCAGGCGCATGCGGCGGACGGAACCGATCCGGCCCGCCTCCCACGCCATCGCCACTGCGCTGGTGACGTGATACAGCGCCGACGCAGCCTGGCGGGCCAGCACGTCGCCATCGGCACCCGCCTCGGCGGCACGACCGGCAAGGGCCACGGCATTGGCGATGGCCAGATCAAATGTGGCGCGCGCGGTGGCATGCATCGGCGTGTCCTGCAACAACGCCTGCAGGTGACCTTGAAGCACGGGCAGCGAGCCCTCGCGGCGGATCGCACGCAGCACATCCAGCGCGACGATATTGCTCGTGCCTTCCCAGATCGACCCCAGGTGCGCATCGCGCACCAGTCGCGGATCGCTCCATTCCTCGATATAGCCGCAGCCGCCGCGGATTTCCATGGCATCGCCGGTCACCTTGCGGGCGTCGCGGCACGCGCGGAACTTGATCAGCGGCGTCAGGATGCGCATCAGCGGGTAGGCATCGGCCTCGCCCGCGTCCGCGCGACGCAGTGCCTCGGCGGTCTGGAACACCATCGTGCGCGCCTGCTCGGTGGGCAGCGTCAGCTTGAGCAACTGGCGACGCATCAGCGGCATGTCGACCAGCCGCTTGCCGAAAGCCTGGCGCTCGCGGGCGATGAACTGGCCTTCGGTCAGCGCGCGGCGCATCAGCCCGGCCGCGCGGACGCCGTTGGAGAGCCGCGAGTTGTTGATCATGTCGGCCATCTGCACGAAGCCGCGACCCGGTTCACCGACGAGCCAGGCATGCGCGCCTTCAAGCCGGATCTCGCCGCTGGCCATCGACCGCGTGCCGAGCTTGTCCTTGAGCCGGATGATCCGGTAGTGGTTGGCGCTGCCGTCCGCCAGCGTGCGCGGCAGCAGGAACAGCGACACGCCCTTGATGCCGGCCACGGCCGTGCCATCGGCCTCTTCCATGCGCGCCAGCACCATCGCCAGCGCGGCATCGGGGTTGGAGCAGAACCACTTGTCGCCAACCAGGCGCCAGCCACCTTCGGCACGCTCGTCGCGGATTGCGCGCGTGGCCGTGGCGGCGACGTCGGAACCGGCGCCTTGCTCGGTCATGAACATCGCGCCCTGGTAGAGGTCGTCGAAGACTTGCGTGGTCAGGTTGGGCAGGAAGCGATCGACCAGTGCCGGATCGCCGAACTTGCGCAGCGTGCGCGTCAGCGAGTCCGTCATCGACAGCGGGCAGCACAGGCCGAACTCGGCCTGCACGAACAGGTAGGTCAGCGCGTACTTGGCGGCGGGCGGCATCGGCTTGTCCCAGCCGAGCACGCCGGCGCGGTGCGACGCCGCAGCCAGGCCAAATTCGGAAAACGCCACGCGCTCCAGTTCGACGTAGGCCGGATGCTTGTGGATACGCTGGGCGTCCAATCCGGTGCGGGTGCGGTGCGACAGCGTGGGCGGCTCGTGATCGGCCACATTGGCCAGCTCGTCCAGCACGCCGCCGGCCAGCGCGCCCATGCGCTCCAGGTGCGGCAGCAGGTGGTTGAACAGGTCCGCCGACAGATAGAGCGGCAGCAGCGCGCGCAGGTCCGGGTCGGCGGCAAACAGGCTGGCGCCGTGGCGATCGGGGACCGGGTGCGCGGCGATTTCAGGGTGAGCGGCGGGGTGGGCGGCGGTGGCAGGCGCGGTGTGGCGCGCGGCGCTGGTGGGCATGAATCGTCTCCTGTCGGCCCCTGTGGTGGACATCAGGTGGGGCGGTTTGGGATCCATTATTCAAACCCCGGCGATTCGTGTCTAATTCTAAAATTGGCTCGATCCATACAAAATTCATATCGCCATGGAATTCCGTCACCTGCGCTACTTCCTGGTACTTGCCGAGGAACTGCATTTCGGCCGTGCGGCGCGGCGGCTGTCGATCTCGCAGCCCCCGCTGTCGCTCAATATCCAGCAGCTCGAGGCATCCGTTGGGGCCCGGCTGTTCGAGCGCGATAGCCGTGGCGTGCGGCTGACCGCCGCCGGGCGGGCCTTCCGGGAGTCAGCCACGGCGCTGCTGGCGCAGGCCGAATCGGCACGGCTGCTGGCGCGCGAGATCGAAGCCGGCGCCGTGGGGCGCCTGCGCGTGGGCTTTGTCGGATCGATGCTGTACCGGGGGCTGCCGCAGCGCCTGCGGGAATTCCAGGCGCGCTATCCGGGCATCCAGGTGGCGCTGACCGAACTCAATTCCCAGGAGCAGATCGACGCCCTGCTCCACGGCGAACTGGACGCCGGCTTTGTCCACACCAGCCGCGTGCCGGACGAACTGGCGGCCACGCTGGCACATCGCGAGGCCTTTGTGTGCTGCATGCCGGCCGATCATCCGCTGACGGCCCGGGAGGTGGTGGCGCTCACCGATCTGCGCGGCGAGCCCTTCGTGCTGTTCTCGCGCAAGGCGTCGCCTGACTACTACAGCCGCATCTTCGACATGTGCGCCGCGCACGGCTTTTATCCCCAGGTCCGGCACGAGATGCGGCACTGGCTGTCCGTGGTGTCGCTGGTCTCGCAGGGCATGGGGGTGGCCGTGGTGCCGGCCGCGCTGGCCCGGTCCGGCATGGCCGGGGCCGCATTCCGGCCGCTGGCGGATTCCACCGTGCCATCCGAGGTGTATTGCGTCTGGAAGCAGGCGCCCGACCATCCGGCACGCGACCATTTCGTCGAGACCATCCGGCTGGCGGCAGCCCAGGCTGACTACTAGAATGTGGCCCGACGGACATCCCCGCGCGCCAGAAGAAAAAGCCACCTGCCCAGGGGCATGTGGCTTGTGAAGTACGCGTGGAACGGGGTGTTCAGCGTGCTTGGAGCTTATCGCCGGAAGCCTCGCCGGACCAATACCACAAATGTGTTAATCAATAGAAACGCGGCATGGAACGCACCGATTAATGCCAATATCGGTGTATTCCCTGAATAGCCGGGAAGCCCTGCTTCGATGCCAGACGCATGAAACGGCCAGCTTCGGCGCCGATGCCCCCCGGCTACGGCACCGAAGTGGCGCGAATGCTATACAATCGAGAACGATTTTTATTTACGTAGCCGGCAGGGTTCGTTGCCTTGCCGCTTGTCGCGCGGCGGTGATCCCGCCCCCCGGACTGGAAGCATATGCGGTTGTCTGAACTGCCCCGGCGCACGGCCGCCGTTGTGAAATCGGTGGACGATGCCACCCCGAACGACCCCGTCGCGCGCCGCCTGCGCGATCTCGGCTTCGTGCCGGGCGAGGCGGTGCAGATCATCGCGTTCGGTCCGTTCGGCAAGGATCCGCTTGTCGCGCAGGTTGGCTATACGCGCTTTGCGCTGCGCCGCTCGGAAGCGGCACGCATCACCGTGGAAGTGGCCACCGCCACCGTCTCCAGCATCGCGCCGGCCAGCCAGCCCGACGCGCCCGCAGCCCAGCGTACCGCCTGAGGGCGTCGCCCGCTGCCGCCCAGGATCCTCTGCATATCATGTCCGTCGCACAGACTCCCTCCGCCCTGCGCATTGCGCTGGTAGGCAACCCCAATTGCGGCAAGACCGCGCTGTTCAACCGCCTGACTGGCAGTCGCCAGAAGGTGGCCAACTACGCCGGCGTGACCGTCGAGCGCAAGGAAGGCCAGTTCACGTCGCCGGCCGGCCGCGTGGTCCGCATCCTGGACCTGCCGGGCGCCTATAGCCTGCACGCGGCCAGCCTGGACGAGGCCATCACGCGCGAGGTCTGCATGGGCCAGCGCCCGGGCGAGGCCCGCCCGGACCTGATCGTCTCCGTGGTGGACGCCACCAATCTGCGCCTGCACCTGCGTTTCGTCCTGGAACTGCGCCGGCTGGGCCTGCCGATGGTGGTCGTGCTCAATATGAGCGATGCGGCCGCGCGCCGCGGCATCCTGATCGACCGCGAGGCGCTGTCGCAGGCGCTGGGCGTGCCGGTGGTGCAGACCGTGGCCGTGAAGCGCAATGGCGCCGCGGACCTGATCGGCCTGCTCGACGGCGCCCTGCCGCCAGCCCCGCCCGCGGTGCCCGTCGAGTCGGTATCCGAGCTTGACACCCACGCCGAGGTCAAGCGCCTGCTGGACGCCGCCGTCACCATGCCGGCCCGCACCGCGCGGCTCGACGACCGCCTCGATCGTGTGGTCCTGCATCCGGTGTTCGGCCTGGCCATCCTGGCCGTGCTGCTGTTCCTGATGTTCCAGGCGGTGTTTTCGTGGGCCGCTCCGGCGATGGACGGCATCGAGGCAGGCGTGCACTGGGCCGGCGAGGTCGTCGGCACCTGGATGCCCGACGGCATGCTCAAGAGCCTGATCGTCGACGGCATGATCGCGGGCCTGGGCAGCGTGGTGGTATTCCTGCCGCAGATCCTGATCCTGTTCCTGTTCATCCTGACGCTCGAGGAATCGGGCTACCTGCCGCGCGCGGCGTTCCTGCTGGACCGACTGATGATGGGCGCGGGGCTCTCCGGCCGGTCGTTCATTCCGCTGCTGTCCAGCTTTGCCTGCGCGATTCCCGGCATCATGGCCACGCGCACGATCCAGGATCCGCGCGACCGCCTCACCACGATCCTGGTGGCGCCGCTGATGACCTGCTCGGCCCGCCTGCCGGTCTATGCGCTGCTGATCGGCGCATTTATCCCCGAACGCACCGTGGCTGGCCTGTTCAATCTGCAGGGGCTGGTGCTGTTCACGCTGTACGTGGCCGGCATCGTCAGCGCGCTGGTCGTCGCCTATGTGCTGAAGTTCTTCCGCCGCGACCGCACCGACCATCCGCTGCTGATGGAACTGCCGTCGTACCGCATCCCGAATCCGCGCGACATCGCCATCGGCCTGTGGGAGCGTGCCCGGATCTTCCTTTCGCGCGTGGGCAAGGTGATCCTGACGCTGACCGTGCTGCTCTGGTTCCTGGCCACGTTCCCGTCGCCGCCGGCAGGTGCGACGATGCCCCCGATCGACTACAGCTTTGCCGGCATGATCGGCCGCGCGCTCGAACACGTCTTCGCGCCGATCGGCTTCAACTGGCAGATCTGCATCGCGCTGGTGCCGGGCCTGGCCGCGCGCGAGGTGGCGGTGGGCGCACTGGCGACCGTGTATGCGCTCTCTGGCAGCGACGACGCGGTGGCCACGCAGCTCGCACCGATGATCGCCGCGCAATGGCCGCTGGCCACGGCGCTGTCGCTGCTGGCCTGGTACGTGTTTGCGCCGCAGTGCATTTCCACGCTGGCCGTGATCCGGCGCGAGACCAACTCCTGGAAGGTGATGGCGGCGTCCGCCGCATACCTGACGGGACTGGCCTACGTGGCGTCGCTCATCACGTACCGCGTGGCCCTGGCGTTCAGTTGAAACCGGCGGCATCCCTCGCAGTCAAACGGCCATGACGCTCTATCACGCCTTCGAAACCCTGGTGGTCCCCCTGATCGTGGTGGCCTGTGCCATACACGTGGCGGCCCGCTACATGCCGCGCACGCGCGAGCGGGTGAAGGCGAGGCTGGCGGCATCGCTGGGCGGCGTATCGGCCACGGGCTGGCGCGGCTGGCTGGCCAAACGGCTGGCGCCGCAAGAGGCGGCGGGCTGCGCCACGGGCTGTGACACCAACAGCGGATGCAGCACCTGCGGGTCGAACACCTCGAGCCCGTCGGCCGGTGGCAACGATGGCCCGGCCAACGAACACATCGTCCGGCTGGTGCGAAAGCCCTGAGGAACTCACTGCGGAATCATGAAAAACGGCGGCCTGAATGGCTGCCGTTTTTCTTTGGTATCGGCATTCTGGCTCACGCAGAAACGGGTACGCTTTGCCGATTTCGGGTAGCCCTGGGCTCTCCGCTTCTTGCTTCGGTACCCGGCTGTCTGCGCGCTCCACAGCGACTTTGCCCTGTCCGCTGCCGGCGCATCGAGGCACGCAGAAACGGGTACGCCCTGTCCCGCGCGGCAATGAAAAAGCCCGCCGCGCATGACACGCGGCGGGCTTTGGCCTGAGGCCGTACGGCTAGTGGGCAGTGCCCGGGATCGTGATCGATAGCGGCATGGCCTCGGTTCCCGCCGTGCAGCTTGCGGTAACCGTGAACGGCCCGGCGCTGATCGGCATGATCGACACGGAGTTGGGCGCGATCGGCGACTGACTCACGACGACGTTGCTGCTCGGCGACGTCCATGCCCAGCTTCCCCCGCACGCCGTGATGCCCTCGTCGATCCCGCGATGCATCAGGCGCACCGCAATCGTGGCGCCCACACCTGGCACTACCAGCGGATTCGGACCGCTGTAGATCAAGGCCCAGGTCGGCTGCTCGGTCACCAGCAGGTTGGCGCGCGGCTTCGGCGTCAGCGTCAGGCTGCTCGCCATCTCCGAAAGGATGCCTTGCAGCGGCGACACACCATTCGCGCGGCTGGTGCTGAGCGTGGTGAGCCGGCTTGCCGTATCCGGCGACACGGTCAGCGAAGGCGAGGTCGTCGTGAAGGTCCAGAGCCCCGTGAAGTCAGCCGTCGCATCCGCTTCGTCATTGCGGACCACGCGCGAGGCATAGGTCTGCGGAAAGCCGTTGAGGACATTCAGCGCGTTGATCTGCGCACCGTTCTGCGACAGCACCAGGCGATAGCTCGCCACGCTGGCCTTGACCACCGACACCAGGAACGAGCCCTTCAGCACGCTGTTGTTGGGCGCGGTGACGGACACGCTGACCACCGATTGCGCGACGGTATCGGTCGCGTTCACGCCGCGCAGCGTGCCCACGTTGGCCGCGCCGGTGACCTGCACCGCCGACGTGCTGCTGGCCCAGGTCCAGCCGCTGGCGGCCGCGGAGCGGTCGGCGCCGTCGCTGTCGATCAGCGACGCCTTTACCGGCAGCGTCTGGCCGTCCGTCATCGACAAGACTGGATACGGCAGCGCCAATGTGTAGGTCGTGGTGCCCGCCGCCACCACGGTGATCGCGGCCGTGACCTGCGGGAGCACGATCGTCACATTGTTGGTGCTCACGACGGTGGCCCGCACGCCGATCGTGGCGGTGCCGGTGCCCACGCCCGTCACCACGGCGCTGCCCGCCGCGCTGCCAGCGCCGACCGCCGCCACCGATGCGCTCGATGTAGTCCAGGAGAATGCAGCGGACGCGGTGACGTCATTGCCGTCGTTGTCGACAACCGAGGCCGACAGCGGCATCGTGCCGCCCACCGTCACCTCGCCGGAGATCTGGTTCAGCACCACGCTGTATGTCTTGGCCGCAGGCGTACTGGCGTTGCCTCCCGTGGTATCGGCCGGCGATGCGCCCCCCGAACCCGAGCCGCTCCCCCCGCCGCCACAAGCCACCATCAGCATCACGCTCGCCGTGCACGCGAGCCAGGTCATCCATCGACGTGTGCGCATGGTTTGTCTCCCCCTTCGTTATCGCCCCGCTTCCCCTGCCAACCAGCCTAGGCGCGATGCGGTGCACGCTGTACCAGCCAGACGACTGAGCGGCACACCACACAACAGGTGGAGGTCATCCCTTCGCCGTATGTCGCCGGCCAGCGACGAGCCGGTTTCACCGGGCTTTCGGGCGATGCGACGACGGTTTTTCCCGGCTGGCGCGGTTGACGCGCCACCGCGTTGTGGTCTACGCTCCTCCGGTCGCCCGATATCTCGCGGGCGATATCCCTCTCAGCCCGATGACCGCCACGACCCTCAACCTCCGCCACGCCGCCGATGCCATCCGCATCGCCGCCGACGTGCGCGCGTGCGTTGCACGGGCTGGCCTGCTGTCGTGCCGCGCCCTGCGCGCTTCCTCGCTACTGCCAGACCTACCGACCGGTTGCCGGGCCTAGGGCCCCGTGGCAGTTCGGCAGCCGTCTCGCCACCCTTTTCCGTGTTTTTCTGTTTGACGCATCTTCCCGCGAGGAAGGAGATCACCCATGTTGCGCAATCCCGCCGCCAAGTACCGCCCCGCCACCCCCGTCAACTTGCCTGACCGCACCTGGCCGTCGCGCCAGATCACCCGCGCCCCGCGCTGGATGAGCACCGACCTGCGCGATGGCAACCAGGCCCTGATCGAGCCGATGAACCCCGCGCGCAAGCTGCGCTTCTTCGAACAGCTGGTGAAGATCGGCCTGAAGGAGATCGAAGTCGCGTTCCCGTCCGCATCGCAGACCGACTTCGACTTCGTCCGCATGCTGATCGAGGAGGACCGCATTCCCGACGACGTGAACATCGTCGTGCTGACGCAGGCGCGCGACGACCTGATTCGCCGGACGGTGGAATCGGTGCGTGGCGCGCGGCGCGCGACGGTGCATCTCTACAATCCCATCGCGCCCGCGTGGCGTCGCATCGTATTCAACGCCTCGCGCGAAGAGATCCGGGAAGTGGCCGTGTCGGGCACGCGCCTGATCCGCGAACTGACCGATGCCATGCCGGAGACAGCCTGGTCCTACGAATACTCGCCCGAGACGTTCAGCCTGGCCGAGCTCGATTTCTCGCTGGAAGTGTCCGACGCCGTCTCGGCCGTATGGCAACCCGACGCCACGCGGCCGATGATCCTGAACCTGCCGACCACGGTGGAGTGCAGCACGCCCAATGTGTTCGCCGACCAGATCGAATGGATGCATCGTCATCTGGCCCGGCGCGAACACATCGTGCTGTCGGTGCATCCGCACAACGATCGCGGCACCGCGGTGGCGGCGGCGGAGCTGGCCGTGATGGCCGGTGCCGATCGCGTGGAAGGCTGCCTGTTCGGCAACGGCGAACGCACCGGCAACGTGGACCTGGTCACGCTGGCACTCAATCTCTACACGCAAGGCGTGGCGCCGGAGCTGGACTTTTCCGATATCGACGAAGTGCGCCAGTGCGTGGAGCACTGCAACCAGTTGCCAGTGCATCCGCGCCACCCGTATGTGGGCGACCTCGTGTTCACGGCGTTCTCGGGCTCTCACCAGGATGCCATCCGCAAGGGCTTCGCGCAGCAGCGGGCCGATGCCATCTGGGAGGTGCCGTACCTGCCGATCGACCCGGCCGACCTCGGTCGCAGCTACGACGCCGTCATCCGCGTCAACAGCCAGTCCGGCAAGGGCGGCATGGCTTACCTGCTGGAACAGGCCCACGGCATCTACATGCCGCGCCGGCTGCAGATCGAGTTCAGCCGTGCGGTGCAGACCATGACCGACGACACCGGCCTGGAGGCCAGCGCCGACGATCTCTACGCGCTGTTCCGCCGCGAATATCTGGATGTCGATGCGCCGCTGCGCTATGTCTCGCATCGCATGGTATCGACCGCCGATGACGCGGTGGAGATCGAGATGGAAGTCGTACGCGAAGGCCGCGCCGTGCGCGTGCGAGGCGCGGGGAACGGACCGATCGACGCGGTGGTGGACGCGTTCTCTCGCGGGCTGGGCGTACCGGTACGGGTCATGGACTACCACGAGCACGCGCTGTCGGCCGGCGCCGATGCGCGCGCGGCCTGCTATGTCGAGGTCCGCGTGGGAGACTCCGGCACGGGCTTCGGCGCTGGCGTGGATGCCAGCATCGTGACGGCGTCGCTGCGCGCGGTGGTGTCCGGCGTCAACCGCCACCTGCAGGCGATGGCCACGGCGGCGACGGGAGAGGCTGAGGCGGCCTGACCCCGCGCTGCCGGGAGAAAACCGGTGTGCCCCGCCCCCACGGGGCACACCCGGAAAGACGTCCTTGCGGACGCCCACGACATGCGCGGTTCACAAACCACGTGCGCACAGCGTACGGGCCGAGCCGTCGCGGCGCCACGAATAAATCCGCATGAAGATAGACACGTCCGCGCGACGCAGGCCGGAGCCGCTGTGGCACACGTGCGACGGCTCCGCTCGAATATCCGCGTGGCTGGCATGGGCTTGCGTTGAGTCAAGGCCGAGGTGCAGTGTGCACGACACACTGGTCGCACAAATTTCTTAGTTGATGTGCGATCGACATGACCACTCCCACTCTCTCCAAGCGCTTCACTCGCTCTGCATCCGCCCCCCAAATCTCCGCCACCCACATCTCCGCCCGCCGCGCCGCGCCGCGCCGCAAACCCGTCGCTGCCACGCTCTGCGGCGCGCTCGCGACCATCGCAGCCGCCGGCGCGTTTTCGGCACCGGCCATGGCCGCCGACGATACCCAGGGCGACTGGATGATCCGCCTGCGCGGCACCTTCCTCGACATGGCCAACAAATCGGACCCGATCGGCGGCGTCGGCGCATCGGACCGTATCCACGTCAACAACAAGTGGATTCCGGAAGTCGACATTACCTACTTCATCGTGCCGCACATCGCCGCCGAGCTGGTGCTGACGATTCCGCAAAAGCAGAATGTCACGCTCGATGGCCAGAACATCGGCTCGTTCAAGCACCTGCCGCCCAGCCTGCTGCTGCAATACCACTTCCTTCCCAACGGCACGTTCCGTCCGTATGTCGGCGCGGGCGTCAACGCTACCCGCATCTATGGCACCGACCTGGCTGGCAACACGCTGAACCTGGATCGATGGAGCGTGGGGCCGGCACTGCAGATCGGCATGGACTACAGGATCACCAGGAACTGGTTCCTGAATATCGACGCCAAGAAGGTCTGGCTTACCAGCAACGTCTACGCCAACGGCACCAAGGTATCGACGGCCAAGCTTGATCCGTGGCTGTTCAGCGCGGGCGTCGGCTACCGCTTCTGATTCACTCGCAAGTCGCGAAGCTCCACCTCTCTTTGCGCTCTTGTTTCGCGCGGCAATGCCGCGCGTTTTTTTATGGGCGGATCAGCAGCGTCTGGAGGAGCGTGGCGGCGTTGAACGCAGAGAACGCAGGGAGCGCAACAGGACGATGCGGGTATCGTTCCAGTGCGCAGCCCCGGCATCACGCCGCATCGTGAAAGATCACCCCCAACGTATAGCGCCGGCCTGAACGCAAGCGGCTGACGCCATGACGCATGTTGACGCGATAGACACCTCGCGTGCCCTGCACGGGTCGATGGTGAACCGCGAAGACCACCGCATCTCCTTGCCGCAACGGCACCACCTCCGCACGCGACTGCATGCGCGGGCGCTGCTCCGTCATCACAAACTCTCCGCCCCTGAAGTCGCGCCCCGGCTCCGACAGCAGGATGGCTACCTGCAGCGGAAACACGTGCTCGCCGTAAAGATCCTGGTGCAGGCAGTTGTAGTCGTCCTTGCCATAGCGCAGCATCAGCGGCGTCGGCCGGATCTGGCCGGCGGCGTGGCAGCGCGACAGGTAGGCATCGTGCGATGGCGGATAGCGGACGTCGATGCCCATCGCCATGCTCCAGCGATTGGCTACCGGGGCCAGCATCGGATACAACGTCGTGCGCAGCGCCTCGATCATCGGCGGCAGCGGATAGGCGAAGTATTGATACTCGCCCTGACCGAAGCCGTGGCGAGACATCACCACGCGGCTGCGAAACCGCGCGTTGGGCACGGCCTCTCCCGGTTCCCCGTAGAGACTGGCCAGCCGGTCGCACTCGGACGGCTCCAGCAGGCGATCCAGGATGGCGCATCCGTGCGCGTCGAGTTCCCGGCCGACGGCGCGCCAGTCAATCCGCTCGATACGGGCGGCCACGCCGGCAACGGCGACACGCGTGGTGTGAGGGGCGGGCTGAACTGCGGGGCGGGCGGCGGCTTCCGGCGTCTTCACGGCGGGCTCCTTGTTGGCTTGATCTGGCCTTCACGGTAGCGCCGCCTCGCGGTCCGCGCACTCCGCCGCTTGCTTTTGAATTCTGCTCAGCGGAACGCGGGCTCGTCGAAGCTGCGCAGCTTGCGCGAATGCAGCTCCTCCACCCCGTTCTCACGCAGGATGCGTATCGCCTCGAGGCCGATCGTCATATGCTGGCTGACGCGCTGCCGATAGAAGGCATTGGCCATGCCGCGCAGCTTGAGCTCGCCGTGTAGCGGCTTGTCCGATACGCAAAGCAGCGTCCCGTATGGCACCCGCAGCCGGAACCCGTTGGCGGCCACCGCCGCGCTTTCCATATCGATGGCGATGGCGCGCGACTGGTTGAAGCGCGCATACAGCGCCTTGGATTTCAGCTCCCAGTTGCGGTCGTCCGTCGACACCACGGTGCCGGTGCGCATGCGGGTCTTCATTTCGTTGCCGGACAGTCCGGTCACGCGCGCCACGGCCTCTTGCAGCGCCACCTGGATTTCGGCGATCGGCGGCACGGGCACCCATGGCGGCAAGTCGTGGTCGAGCACGTGATCGTCCCGCACATAGGCGTGCGCCAGCACATAGTCGCCCAGTTGCTGGGACCGGCGCAGACCACCGCAGTGGCCCACCATCAGCCAGCAATGCGGCCGCAGCACGGCCAGGTGGTCCGTCATCGTCTTGGCGTTGGACGGCCCCACGCCGATGTTGACCAGCGTCACGCCAAGCTTGTCCTCGCGTACCAGGTGATAGGCCGGCATCTGCGGCAGCGCACGCGGATGGGCGCCCTCGTCGGGTTCGGGCCCGCCGACTTCCTGCGTCACGTCGCCGGGCTCGACAAACTGCACGTAGCCGTCGCCACCATCGGCCGCCATCAGCGACCGGCCCAGCGTGACGAACTCATCGACATAACGCTGATAGTTCGTGAACAACACGAAACGCTGGAAGTGCTGCGGCGCCGTGCCGGTGTAGTGGTAGAGCCGCTGCAGCGCCAGGTCCACGCGCTCCGCCGAGAACAGCGAGAGCGGCCACGCCTCGCCGGGCGTAGGCTCGTAGGTGCCGTTGGCGATGGAGTCGTCGATGCGGCTCAGCTCCGGCAACACGAACGATGCCTCGAGCTCGCGGGCCTGCGTGTAGCTGATGTCCGTCGTCGAGGCTTCGATCACGAACGGCAGCGGAATCGGCCGGCGCGAGAGTCCCACTACGACAGGCACGCGGTGATAACGCATCAGGCGTTCGATCTGATCGCGGTAGTAGTCCCACAGCAGGTCCGGTCGCGTGACGGTGGTGCCATAGACACCGGGATAGGCCACCGTGCCCCAGGAAGGCCGGCTGTCCGTCACCATGGTTTCCAGGTTGACCGAAATGCCAAGGTACGGGTAGCACGCATGCGCCGCGGAAGGCAGCGGTTTGCCTTTCGCAAACGCATCGAAGCGCGTACGTATGGCGGCAACCGAGCTGTCGTAAATCTCGCGAATGCGGGCCAGCGCGCTGTCCGCGTCGGAGAACTCGGCCAACTGATCGGCCGGGTGGGCGGAAGAGAAGATCGAGGCGTTCATGGCAGTCATCATACCGCGCGCTCCCTGCGCGTGGCGTTTCCCGATTGCGATGTTGCGGCGATGAGCACGATGCAGTGTGCGCGGGCTCACGCTCATGGTGAACAGGCACGATTGTTTGACGCCGCTGCATCGGCTTCGCTACACTCTGTCGCCAATCGCGCGGCACATCGCGTATTCGTGGCGTAGTCGTCGCGTATCCCCCACTTTCGGCGGGGGTCGCCGACATGCGCCCCTGGAATTGGCAGGAGGAGTCGTCGATGGAAATCCGTAACCCGTTGCCCGCAGACATCGAGGCGGCCAGGCGTCTGTTGGCCGCCAACGGGTGGGAACAACGGGTCGGCAATCCGGAACGCTTCGCGCAACTGATTGCCAACTCGCAACGCGTGGCGGTAGCGGTGGAAAACGGTGAAGTCATCGGTTTTGCACGCGCGCTCTGCGACGATATCTCCAACGGCTACATCTCCGTGGTCGCCGTCGCGCCGATGCACCGGCGCCGAGGCATTGGCCGCGCGCTGCTGCGCCACGTCATGGGCAACGACCCCGACATCACCTGGGTGCTCCGCGCAACCCGGTCTTCCGAGGCCGCGTTCTTCGGCCAGCTTGGCTTCACGCCATCGATGGTGGCGATGGAGTGGCGCCGCAGATAGCGCGGCAACAGGTGGCGACAAAGGGCGTCGACAACGAACGACGACGACCCCGATGCGGCTACTGCGCCATGGCGCGCCGGAACTCGTCGGCCGTGCCGACCTGATGGAACAGCTTGCCACCGGGCGCGAAGCGCTCCGCGCTGGACAGCCCACCCACCACCACCGGTTCGAACCCCGCATCGCGCACCAGTTGCGCGGCCACCGTCAGCGCGGCGGCGTCATTACCTGCCATTGGCACGGCCATCGGCGCACCCTTGCGATGGCTCTCGCGCGCAAAATCCCCGGCGCTGGTGAAATTGAACACACGCACGATGCGCGCGCCCGGCAGGTACTTGGCCGTGGTGGCACCGATGCCATTGGCCTTGACCTCTTCGACGATCGCGCCATCGCGCGGTGACACCGCATTGGTGGCATCGAGCACGATCTTGCCCTGCCACGTGCCTTGCTTGCCGACGTCGGGCACCGCGCCATAGGGCACGGCCAGCAACAGCACATCGGCAAATGCCAGCGCCTGTGCCACGGTGCCTGCCTGCGCCAGCGGGCCGAGCGGGTCGATCATCGGCTTGAGGGATTCCGGATGGCGCGACGAGAACATCACCGGATGACCCGCCTTCACCCACAGGCCGCCGATCGTGCCACCGATGCGCCCCGACCCGATCACGCCGATTCTGGATTTGCCCCCGCCAGCCTTCTGCGCCAGCGCCGGCATCCCGGCCATCGCTCCCAGGGCGCCAACGGCCCCCATCACCAGCACCCGACGCCGAGCCTGGCAAATGCGAAAGTCATCGCGTATCTGCGCCATGGTCTGCCTCCAACGGTTCCGATCTAGTCACTCTAGGCGAAATCCGCACGCACGGCGGCCACCCGGCGCCTCCTTCCTGGCCCCACCCTCCCACTCCCCCGCCCCGCTTCAGCGGGGTCGCATCGCAAGCAGGTTGTCACAGACCGGTCATGGACCCTGCCTAGACTGGCGCGCGGCCAAGTGCCGCGTACGGCGCACGCCAGACAACAACAACGCGCGAGGGAAATATGGGAAGCAGGACGAGGAACATCACGGGTGAAGGGCAACGCGTCATGCGCATGGCCGCATTGGCGTTGATGACGACGACGCTGGTCGCATGCGGTGGCGATGACACGTCGGCCAGCACCGGCAACGGGGGCAACGCCTCGCAGCCCGCGGCCGTGACCCCGCTGTCAGGCGGGGCGCTCTACGTCGGCGCCGTGAGCTTTGGCGACACGGTTTCCGTCGAACTCGACAAGCCTGCCGCGGGGCAACTGACGCTGCGTTTCCTCGATTCGCGTTTCGGCCTGGCGGGCACGCTGGTCGGCCAGTACGCGATGGACGGCAGCACCTATCGGGTAACGGGCCTTGCCGCCACCGGCACGGGCGTACCCGCCTCGCTTGCCGCCGCGGCTTCGGCCATCACGTTCACGTTCACGCTCGATGACGGCGTGCTGTCCGGCGCGCTGGGCCAGGTGCCCAACGTCAAGGCTGGCAACGGCGCGCTGCTGCAAGGCTATATCTCCGCCGCCAACCGCGGCGCCCAGCTGGCGGACATCGCCGGCACCTACAGCTACCTGCGCCAGACCGGCGATGCCGCCAGCGCTGGCCAGCTCGGCATTGCCGCCGATGGCACCGTGCGCGTCTGCGCGGGCCTGGGCTACAGCGCGACCTGCGCGGGCGGCCAGGTCGGGCAGCTGGTCGCGGACGCCGACCAGGCACGATACCCCGGCGCCTTTGCATTGACGCTGGCGGGCAACAAGGTGGGCCGCGTCTTCATCGGCAAGCAACAGAACCAGACCGCGCTCTTCGTCGATGAAACCGGCGCCAGCGCCGACGCGGCCACCGGCAACTGGGTGGTGCGTCCGGCAACGTCCGTGGCGGCGAACGCCATGGACGGCGACTGGATCTGCGCGGAACCCGAGCTCGACGACAAGAACGCATCGACGGGCCGTACCCGCCGCAACATGGTCTCCGTGGCCCGCACCACGCTGGCCGCGGACAACATCCCCGTGGATGTGGCACTCGCCTACAACACCGCCGCGGGCAGCGCCGCCAATGGCCTGGTATCGGGCGCCTGGCAGGCCACGGCCAACGGCTCCTCGCAAACGGCCGCGCTGGCATGGCTGCCGGTCAGCGGCAAGCTCGCCTACCAGGTACGCCAGGTGCCGGGCAGCACGCGCGTCCTGCCGGCCGTCTGCACGCCCTTGCCCGCACCGACGCCGGTCACGACCTACCTGTCGGCCGCTGCCGGCCAGAACATTCTGGTCACGCTGGCGGACCTGCGCCCGACGCAGCCGGCCATCGGCCGCGACCAGATCTACTACAAGCTGGGCCGCTATGCCGCCGATCCGGCCAAGCGCTTCGACGATGCCTGCGAGGCGAACGGTCAGAACAAGACCAAGACATCGGATGCCAACTCCCGCCTGGACGACCTTTCCACATTCACGTGCACGAAGGCCGTCGCCGAAAAACCCGCGGACATGAAGACGCTGGTGGTGGGCCCCTACGGCGAGCCGTACCTGACCGATGGGCACCACACGTTCACGTCGATCTGGGAAGCCAGCAGCGGCGGCCCGCAGGCGAAGATGTGGGTACGCGTGCAGGACAACCTGTCCAATCTGAACCGCGCCACGTTCTTCCGCACGCTGCGCGAGCGCAAGCTGATCTGGTCCCGGGATGGCGACAATCGCCCGGCCTATCCGGCCGACCTGCCGCGCTCCCTTGGCCTGAAGAACGGCCTGGGCAACGACCCGTACCGTGCGCTGGTGTACTTCACGCGCGATATCGGCTACACGCAGCTGGCGGACGCCACCGAGTTTACGGAGTTCTACTGGGGCGACTGGCTGCGTACGGTGGTCGACCTGAAGACCGTAAACCTGGATGACAACGCCAGCTATCTGGCTGCCGTGCACACGGCCGCTGGCGCGATGGTGACGCTGGCACCGGATGCGACCGTCAGCAACGGCAAGACCGCTGCCGCGCTCGGCAGGCTCGAAACGCTGAACGAGACCGAGTTCACGGCGCTGTCCCAACCGGTCGGCACCGCCAAGCCCGGCAAGCTGCCCTATGCGGTGGCATACCGATTGGCGCTAAAGCCATAGCCATGGCGCCCGCCAGCGCGCGGGCGTACCCGTTTCTGCGTGGCTGAAAACGAAAAAGGAGCACCGTGGTGCTCCTTTTTCCATTCATGCGTAACAAGCTGGACTGCGATTTACTCCGGCTGGATATTCGCCGCCTTGATGATGCGGCCCCATTTGGCCGATTCCTGTCCCTGGAATTTCGCCAGTTCGGCAGGCGTGCTGGTGAACACCTCGGTGCCGGTGGACTGGTAGAAGTTGGCTGCGGTATCGCTCTTCGCTGCCTTCACCAGCATCTGGTTGAGCTTGTTGACGACAGCTGCTGGCGTGTTGGCCGGCGCGTACGCCGCGAACCAGTAGCTCATCTCGTAGCCCTTCACGCCCGACTCGTCGATCGTCGGCACATCCGGCGCCAGCGGGGAACGCGACTTGCCCGACACGCCCAGCGCGCGCAGCTTGCCCGTCTTGACCTGCGGCAGACCGGTGGCGGTGTCCGTGATCATCATCTGGATCTGGTTGCCCAGCAGGTCGGTGATCGCCAGCGGATTGCTCTTGTACGGCACGTGCAGCAGCTGCACGTGGGCCATCTGCTGGAACAGTTCGCCAGCAATGCGCGACGACGAGCTGCCACTGCCGAAGCTCAGCTTGCCCGGGTCCTTCTTGGCCAGCGCGATGAACTCGCCCACCGTCTTCGCCGGCAATTGCGGGTTGACCACCATGATCTGGCCCCCACGACCCAGCGCCGTCACGGGCGTGTAGTCCTTCACCGGGTCGTACGGCAGCTTCTTGAACAGATGCTCGTTGGCCGCATGCGTGGTGTTGGTGGTGATCAGCACCGTATAGCCATCCGGGCTGGCCTTCGCGACGTCGCTGGCCGCGATGAAACCGTTTGCGCCCGGCTTGTTGTCCACCACCACCGTGACCTTGGTGTCCAGCGTCACCGCCTGGCCGATGGCACGCGCCAGCTGGTCCGTCGCACTGCCGGCCGCAAACGGCACGACAAAGCGAATCGGCTTGTCTGGATACTCGGCCCACGCGCTGCCGGCGGGCAAGGCAAGGCACGCGAACGTGGCAAGGGCGGCGATGGCGAGCGGCCTGCGGAATCCGTACATCGTTGTCTCCTGGAATCGTTGATCGTTGTGAGAGTGAAATGGCCCGGCAATCAGGGGGTGCCGCCGGCAAGCCGGGGAGGCAGGGGAATCGTCATGCCCAGCAGCAGGAACGCAAGCGCCTTGCCGTGCGTGTCGAGATTCAGTGCATCGTTGACGCCGCCATCCAGCACGCCGTCGATAACGAAATTCATGGCCTGGATCGACGGCACGACATAGCGCGTGACCGCCCGTGGCCGGCGATGAGCGAACAGCGCGCGCACGGCGTCCTCGGTGACGTGCGCGACCAGGTGGTCGAAGTCGCGTGCGTCATAGGCAATCACGCTGATGTTGGAGCGGTCACCCTTGTCGCCGGTGCGGCCATGGGCAAACTGGTACAGCGGCGCGATGTCGGTCATGGCGTCCTCGGGCATTCGGTCAGGCAATCAAGGTGTGGCCGGGCGATACGGCGTCGCGCGGCACGAGGCACGACATCGCATTGAGCCGCGTGCGCAGCGCGGTGCGCACGCCGCCGCCGCCGGCCGGGCCACAGGTATAGAGCGCATTGACTTCGCGCAGCAGCGCCTGGGCCACCGCCTTGTCCTCGTGCGCCAGCGCGGCGCGCAGACGCACGTCCCGGGCATCGGCCTCGCCCGGTTGCGGCGCGGCCAGCATCGCGCCGCCATCGTCGGCGAATACGCTCAACACGCCGATCAGGTCGAAGCGAATCGGCACATCGTGACCCAGGCCCTGCATCCGCTTCAGAAGGATGTCCGCGGCCAGACGGGCCCGCGCGGCGGCGTTGGGGCCGGCGTAGGAGATCTCGCCCTCCGCGAACCATCCACCCTGGTAGAACAGGTTGGCCTTGAGCTGATCCGGCCGCGCGTGGCCGCGGATGTTGCGCACGGCCACGCGGTCCGGGCCGATCTGCTCCACGGTCACATTGCCGATGTCGGCCACCACGTCGGGCGTCAGGTAGGCGGAGGGATCGTGCACCTCGTACAGCAACTGCTCTTTCACCGTGCGCAGGTCCACGCAGCCGCCGGTGTTGGCGGCCTTGAAGATTTCGATGCCGCCATCGGCGTCGAGTCGCGCGATCGGGAAACCCACCGCGTGCAGATCCGGTACGTCCTTCATGCCCGGGTCCGCGAAATAGCCGCCGCTGACCTGGGCGCCGCACTCCAGCAAGTGACCGGCCATGGTGGCCGCCGCAAGGCGATCCCAGTCGTCCCACGCCCAGTCGAAATGCGCCATGGCGGGACCGACGGCCAGCGCGGGATCGGCCACACGGCCGCAGACCACCACCTGCGCGCCGTCGCGGATCGCCTCGGCAATGCCGCGTGCGCCGATATAGGCGTTGGCGCAGACAAAGCGCGACTCGGGAAAGGATTCGCCGACGATGCCTCGCAGCAGGGCGCGACCCGCGTCGTGCGACAGGTCATCGCCCTCCACCACCGCCACGCGCGGCGCGGGCAGACCCAGTTCGGCCGCCAGCGCGGCAATGCGGCGAGCCGCGGCGCGCGGATTGGCCGCGCCAAAGTTGCCGATGATGGGAATGCCGTTGGCCAGGCACAGCCCCAGCACCGGCGTCAGCAATTGGTCCAGCAGTGGCTCGTAGCCGTGCTCGGGGTCGCTGCGGCGCGCCAGCTGCGCCAGCGCCAGCGTGCGCTCGGCCAACGTCTCGAAAATCAGCGCCGCAGGCCCGCCAGCGGCGATCAGCGTACGCACCACCGGCAAGGCGGCGTCGATGCGGTCGCCGGAAAATCCGGCGCCAGATCCGATCAGCAGGGGGACGGTCATGGGCGTTCGCATGGGAGAGATAACGGCGATCTCATTCTAGGTCGCCACGCTCCAGTCAAAAAACGGATTATTTGGATTAATCTATCGACAATCCGGATCAATCAAAGCCGCCCGCAGGACGGCGCCCCCCATGATCACGAACCTGTCGGTCAAGCACTTGCGCGCCTTCGTGGCGCTGGCCACGCACCGCAACTTCACCCGCGCGGCGCGGGCGTGCCATTTGTCCCAGTCGGCCTTCAGCACGGTGGTGCAGACCCTGGAGGAGCAGGCCGGCATCCGCCTGTTCGAACGCACCACGCGGCACGTGGAGCTGAGCGCGGACGGACGCCGCTTCGAGGAAGTGGCGCGGCGGTTGCTCGCGGATTTCGAGGCAGCCTTCGAGGACTTGCGCGACCACGCGGAACGCCGCAAGGGCCGCGTGGCCATCGCCGCGCTGCCCTCGCTGGCCGGAGGCGACCTGCCGCCATTGCTGGCCGACTTCCACCGCCGCTATCCCGGCATTTCGCTGGAGCTCCACGACCAGCTCGCCGATGGCTGCATCGATATGGTCCGCCGCGGGCAAGCGGATTTCGCGCTGGCGCCGGCCCCGGCACAGGACGCCGACCTGCGCGTCGAAGCGCTCGTGCATGACAACTTCCATCTGGTCTGCCCCGCCGACCACCCGCTGGCCAACCGCCGCCGCATCGCGCCACAGGCGCTGGCGGGGTTGCCGTTCATCCAGCTATCGCGGACCAGCAGCGTGCGGCAGCACCTGGATGCGGCGCTGCATCCGCTCAGACTGCATGGGGTGATGGAGGTGGAGCACCTGGCCACCGTGGCGGCGCTGGTGGAGGCGGGGTTGGGTGTGTCCGTGGTGCCGGCGCTGGCCTTGTTCCAGTTTCGCCGCGAGGGGCTGGCGATACGGCCCATGCAAATGCCATCGCTGGTGCGCGACATCTGCCTGGTGCGGCTGCGCGAGCGAAGCGACTCGGCCGCCGCGGTGGCCATGATCGAATGCGTGCGCGCGCACTTCAAGCCCGCAAAGGGCCGCGCGCCGGCGACGGCATCGTCCTGACCTGATCGCCCGGCCTAGAAATGGCCCAGATAGCCGCCGTCGACCGCCAGCACCTGGCCCGTGACGTAGGACGCGGCAGGCGAGGCGAGGAACACGACGGCGCCCGCCACCTCATCCGGCTGGCCCCATCGGCCCAGCGAGGTCCGGTTGCGCAGCCACTCGGCCACGGTCTCGTCGGCGACCATCGACTGGTTGGGTTCGGTGGCGAAGTAACCCGGTGCCACCGCGTTGACGGTGATGCCCTGCCGCCCGAGGTCGGCTGCCATGGCCCGCGTCAGCGCATCCAGGCCGCCCTTGGTGGCGGGATACAGCACGTCATTGGCGCGCGCCACCTGTCCGGCGATCGAGGTCACGTTGACGATGCGTCCATACTGGCCGCGCTGCATCAGCTGCGCGGCGTGCCGGCACAGCGCATAGGGCGCGACGAGATTGGTTTCGAGCATCGCGCGCAGGTCGCCGGCATCGAGGTGTGCCATCGAATTCCGGTTACGCGCGCCGGCATTGTTGACGAGGATATCGAGCCGGCCATGACGCGCCGCGATGCCGGCAAACGCCTCGGTTACGGCGCCCTCGTCGGTGATGTCGAGCGGAATCGCTTCGGCACTGCCGCCACGGGCGACAAGTTGCGTGACGGCGTCGGCAACGCGCTGGCCGTTGCGCGCACAGACCAGCACGTGCGCGCCGGCATCGGCCAGCCCTGCGGCGATCGCCAGGCCAAGGCCCTGCGCACCGCCAGTCACCAGTGCGACGCGGCCTGCGAGGGAAAACGGGGAAGGGGACGCTGCGGTAGGAATTGCCATCCGGCAACTATACCGCAGCGCACCAGCGGGAAAGACGCCCGCCGAAGGTGAGGCGGCCCCTTGGGGTGGGCCGCTTGCCAGGTTCGATTGCGCGTGGTGAATCGACCCGGCGGATCAGCTCAGTGAATCAACTCAGCGGATCAACTCAGCGGATCAGCTTGCCCGTCGACGAGACGATCGACATTTCCACGAATGACGAGCCCGTGTGGCGCGTGGCGCTGTAGCTGATCAGGATGCCGCCGAGGTCGTAGTCGCGCAGGCCTTCCAGCGCGGCGATCAGCCTCTCGCGCGTGGGCTCCGGTCCGGCGCGGCGCAATCCCTCCACCAGCACCTTGGCCGACATGAAGCCTTCCATGCCCGCGTTGCTGGCTTCCACGTTCTGCGCCTTGGCCATGCTGCGATATTCGCTGGCGATGCTCATCTGGCTGGAGTTCATGCCGGGCACCACCTGCGTGATGATCAGGCCACGGCCGTCGTCCGCCAGTTCCTTGATGAAGGAATCCGCCGCGTTGTTGGAGAGCGTGACGAACTGCGCCTGGCTACCCGCCTTCTTCATTTCCTTGATGATCCTGGCCGCTTCGGAGCCGGACCCGATCACCATCACGGCCTGCGGGCTGGACTTGTTGACGTTGGCCACGCCCTGGCTGATGTCGCCCATCGGCCGGTTGAACGACGCCGCCGCCGCTGGCTGCACGCCGCGTGCCTGCAGCGCGGTGGTGAAGCCTTCGAACACATCCTGCCCGAAACCGTCGTTGGCATAGAAGATGGCAATCCGGCTCATGCCGGACGTCGCCAGGTGGTTGATCGCACGCGCCACCTCGTCCTGGTACTTCGCGCGGACGTTGAACACGTAGCGATTGACCGGACGGTGCAGCGTGATGGCACCCGTGAGCGGCGCGATCAGCGGCACCTTCTCCGTCGCGATGATCGGCAGGATGCTTTCGTTCTGCGGCGTGCCGCGCACCATGAACAGCGCGAACACCTTGTCTTCGTGGATGAGCTTGCGCACATTGTCCGGCGTGCGCTTGGCGTCGAAGCCGTCGTCGTAGGTCACCAGCTCGATGCGGCGGCCGCCGACGCCGCCGTTGGCATTGATCGTCTTCAGGTAGACCTGCGCGCCGGCGATCTGCTCCTTGACGGAACCCGCCACCGGACCGGTGACGCCGGCCGACTGGCCGATGCGGATGGTGCTCTTGCTGATGCCCGGGTCAGCGTGCGCCGCCATCGGCGTGACAAACCCCAGCGTGGCAGCAATCATGCCCCACGCAAATCGTCTTGCGTTCATTGTTGACCCCTCCAGAAGCGCCCGCGTGACTAGTAATTTTTTTCCGCTGCGTGCCGCGCCAGAGCGTCCGGAAGATGCCCGTGCGACGTTTCGGAAGGTACCTCATCAGAGGTATTTGTTCAAACCATGGCGGGGGAGGGGTGTTGCTGCGGCAGCACACCGTGGCCAGAAGGCTCCGGTTATGGCCTGGTGTGGCCGCAGCAAGGCGCGCGATAGCACGTGCGCCGGAGCGCGCCATAAGGGCGCGTCAGGGAAAAGCAGAACAGGCGGGGCAGTCCTGGCCGATCGCGGCCAATTCCAGCCAGCGCTCAGGGGAACGCCGGCACCGCCGGATCCATGCCGGCAAACCTGGCTTCCGGATGGGCCTTCTGCAGCAGGGCTTCGATCTCTTCGCACCGGCCACGCGGCACATCCACCATCAGCAGCAGCTTGCCCGCCTCGATGTCCTTCTCGAATCCTCGCAATCGGCTGTTGGGGGCCGAGCTGCCGATCATGCTCGATGCCCATGCGCCAAATACCGCGCCGAGCACGGCCAGCACGCCGACCAAACCCCACTGCGGCGTGTCGCTGACAATCGGGAACATCGCAACGACCACCCCCGCCACGATCCCGACGCCACCGCCCACCATCAGCCCCATTTCGGCGGCGTGGACGATGTCCGAGGTCTGGAACAGGTTGGCTTCATGCAATCCGGTCATGTCGGAACCGTCGCGTGCCACGAAGTGGATGTGACTGTTCTCGATGCGAGCCAGCAGCAAGTCGTCCATGGTGCGTTGGGCGCTCGCCAGGTCGGGCAACAACCAGAAGATGCGTTTGCGCATGACTTGTCTCCTCTGTCAGGCCGCCCCGGTATGGGTCATCCGTCTGCGGGACGGGTTAGGTTCTTTCTACTCTGTTCGTGGCACGAGTGCAAGGCGGCGGCGCCGGCAACAGGTTTCAAGCAGACCGCGCGTCACCCGGGCTGGCCGCCATCCCATCAGAATGTGATTGGCAGGCGCACATTGACCTGCAGATCGGGCGTGTCCCGGGTGAGCCCGGCACCGACCGAAACGTTAAGCGTGTAGCGCGGGCTGAACCGGTATGAATAGCCGACCAGCAGCGTGCCCTGCGTGACCCGGACCGAGCCCGGCACCGTCTGGCCGTTCTGCTTGATCGGCCAGATGATGCTCTGATCGTAGCCAATACTGAACGAGGCGTGCTCGTTGAGCGAGAGGCCGATGCCCAGGCTGAAGCCAAAGATGTCTCCCGGCGCGATCTTGCCGAGGTTCTCCTTCTCGCCGTTCAACACGGTGCGGCTGACGTTGTCACGCGCGAAGTTATGCAGGTAGCTGAAGGTGCCGAAGAACACCGCGGGATCGCTCGGCAGCAGCCACGTGACACCCGGCTGGATCGCCTGGAAGCCGGTGCCGGTAGGCAACCCCAGCGGCAGCCCCGTGCCCGTGGTATTGCCGACGCAACGCGTCACGCAATCGGTGACCACCTCGAACGGGTCCTTGCCGGTATTCGACTTGTAGCGCAGCCAGCCGATGAAGAACGGCATCCTCTCGTTGCCGTTGTTGAGCTGGTATCGCAGGGTCGCTTCCACGTCCCCCAGGCCGCTGCCGCTGGAGTTGAAGACGTTGTCGGTCGCGGTCCCCGTGAACACCTCGCGGCTGATGGTGGAGCCCGAGGTGTGCACGTAGGGCACCTTGGCTTCGATCTCCATCCGGTCGGTCAGGCCGTAGCGCATCGTGAACGTGCCGACGTACGAGGTCGTCTTGACCTCGCGCACATCGATCAGCCCGATCAGCACGGCCGGGATGACGGTGAAGCCCACCAGGGCGACGCGGTTGCTGGACGAGTAGCCGTATTGGAATCCCGGCTCGATCACGACCTTGCCTTTCGCCGTCAGCACACCGGGCTGATCGGTGATCGGCGCGATCTCGGGGGGGCGCGTCTCGGCCTGAGGTGGCTTGCCGACCGGCTCCTGCTCGCCGGCCTGCGCCACCGCGGGTTCAACCATCTGCGGGGGCGCGGAGCCCGGCTCGGGCGCGCCCTGCTGGGCGTTCTGCGGGGCGTCAGGGGAATTGGGAGCGTTGGGAGCGTCGGAGGTGCCAGCCGCCACGGCCGGCGCGGATTCTCCGGGTGCGGGCCCGGTGCCTGGCGGGCGCTGGCCGCCACGCTTTCTGGCCAGCGCCTCGGCGCCGACCACGCTGCGCAGCTCGCGGATCGTGGCTTCCTGCTCGGCCATCGCCCGCTTCATCGATTCAAGTGCCGCGGCCTGCGCGGCGAGTTCTTTCTTCAGTGCATCCAGCCGCGCCGCCGTGGGGCCTTCATCGGGCAGCGACTGGGCCTGCGTCAGCCCACTCAACAACACTAGCGTCGAGCAACCGGCAGCGTGCCGGAATCCATGCAGCGACGTGTTCTTCATGGCGTCTTCCTCCCCCCGGGACGGCGGACTGGTATTGCAGGAGCCCGCAACCTGCTCTACTGCCATGGCACCCTGGCACTACCTCCTTCCGGCCGAATTCAGCAGCGTATTGCTCAATGCGGAAGTCGCCACGGCCGAGCGATACGACTGCAAGGTATTGACCCCTGCGTCCAGCTTCATCAGGCTTTGAATCGTCTGGCCGTTAAGCGAGTTTTGTATAACTGTCGGTGCCGAATTCACCTGTGCACCCGCGGCGAACGCATTGTTCATCCCGCTCTGCACCACAAGGGCGCCATTGCCGTTGCCCAGCGCGGGACTATTCGCCAACTGGCCGGCAGCACCCGCAGCCCCATTGACATTCAACGGGGCCAGCACTGCCGACAACTGGCTTGCCTGCGCCGGCGTGATCTTGCCGATGTCGGGGATCATAACCCTCGTCGCCACGACCAGGTCACCGTTGATATACACGGCGCGTTCGATACCGAACGAAGCCTGCAATCCGCCCACATCGAAACCGCCGCGCAACTCGTCCAGCCGGTCCTCGACGACGGGCTTCCATGCGGCCATACGGCCGACACGACCGCCAGGGGCTGCCGGAGGGATGTCAGCGGCCGCACTGGCGGCAGGCCGTACGAGCTCGCTTGCCGGTTGCACGGCGACGACGGCATCCACCGGCATGGCTGTGCTGGCCGTCCCGGTCGACCGGGTCAGCGAGGGATCGAAGCCGCCGCGCATGACAGCAAGACGCTCATGCGCGACCGGCGCCGCACTGGCGACAATGACATCGGGGTCCGGCAGCGTGACGGCACTCACCTGATCGAGGCGGATGGCCGTGGGCACCGCCTCCGTGGCATCGGAACGCAAGTCCGCCGGCGCCTGCGCACCGGTCTCCGCTCCGACATCGCCCGCCTGCTGCACGTATGCATCGGTGGCGGGAGTTTCTTTGCCAGCCGGCGCGCTGGACGCTTCGGCCGCTTCGACCGATTCGGCAGGCACGGTGGCACCGGCATTGGCGGACGGCATCACCTGCCCGGTCACGCGGGCACGCACTGCCGAGACAACCACGGGGCAGGCGTTCTCGTCGAAGCCACCCCGCAATGCAGCAAGGTCTTCCTGGTCGACCGGCTTCCACCCGGCCATTGTCTCCGTTCCCCCGGTCACGGGGGCCAGGCGTTCATCCGGACCGGCACGAGCGGCTGGCGGCAGCGTCAGACCCGAGACGCCGGCAGCCTCCTCCGTTGACAACTCGCTGCCCCAGGCCGAACCCGCCGCGCAGACCAGTCCGGCGCCCACGAGCATTGCCGTGGCAGCGGACCGGTTTGCAACGCGCGAGGTCTGCGGGGGCCTCAAGGATGTCTTGCGCATTGTTATTCCTTAGAAATCAGGAACGCCATGCGGTGGCATGACGGTGAAGAACAAGCTGTCCCGATTGACTCCCATCCAGTAAGGCCCACTCGGCGATACGCGCCAGTCGGCATATTGATTGAATCGTGCCTGCTCTTCCCGGTTGTGAATCACGAAGAGCAGCTGGCTGTCCCAGATGCGTTCGAAATGCTCGCGCGTCAGGGCGCGTGTACCCATGGCGGGATCGCCCACCAGCACGCGATTGCCTTGTATCCCCTTGACCACCACGAAGTGGTGATAGCCGTTTTCCACGATCAGCACGATGGCCGGCACCTTCGCCTCTTCCAGCTTGGACAGCGGCAGTTCGTAGCCGTCGGCCAGGAAGCCGCGCGACTCGAGGAACCGCTTCATGTCCAGCAGCGAAAATCCCTCGTTCTGGATCTTCTGCTGGTCGCCGTGCACATACATGTCCCGGAACACGACCTGTTCACTGACGGGATAGCCGTACTGATAAGTCAGCAGGGTCGCCACGGCGGCTGAGCCGCAGCTGAAGTCGTATTGCTGCCGTATCGTGGTCTTGAAGCGCGCCTCCTTGAAGCTCGTTACCTTGACGCTGTATAGGTGGCCCGTGTTGTCGGGCACTATGGCGCTATCGGCACACGCGATGCGCGCGCCGGCGGATAACAGGATCAACGCCAGCAAGGCCGTCAACGGTCGCAATCTCATGGCGCGAACTGGACGTTGACGATGGTCCCGGTCTGGATCAGCACGTTGGAACCTGTGTTCTGGATCACGGTCGGGATGCCGATCGCATTGGCGAACGACGAGGCGGTAATGATGTTGTCTCCGGTCGGGGAATTGATTGCCCGGTTGTCGGCAACCGTCCCGTGCAGACGCATGTCGTTTACCACCACTTCAGCGCCCCCTCGGAGCGAATCCAGCTTGCTTTCGCCAACCGGCTTGCCAAGCGAGCCAAACGCACCACCCGCATGGCTGCGTGCCACAGGTTCCTCCTGGGCTGATTGCGGTGTGGATACAGCCGCGGCGGCCATCACTGGTGGCCCGGAGGGCTGCTGGGGTTCTGCACGGGCATGCACGCCCGGCCAGAACAGAATAGCCGTCGACAGGATGCCGACAGTAGTGCGGACCGATCCCATGGTGAGATCTCCTTCAGCGGACGGCGACTGACATGGCTTGCGTCCGGGTAGCCCGCGGCGTGACAGATCCACCAGTGGCCTGGCGCAGCCGCGGATACCCGTACGTATCGTCTACTTTTCTACCCGTTGAAGCTCGGCGCGCGGGCGGGCCATCCCACCCGCGCCACGCGCCACCTTCGAGGGCTTAGTGGCCGACGTTCACGTTAGCCTGAACGGTGACAGCCTGTTGCGCCAGTGAGGCCATGCCGGAGTTCTGCACGATGTTCAGAACACCAGCCGCGCTTTGAGCGGTGCCGGTCATCGTGTTCGACATGTTGAACGTGCCAGCATCGACAGTCGTCGTGCCGCCAGCGCCGCCAGCGCCGCCATAGCCAGCCGTTGCAGCACCGCCAGTTGCAGCAGCACCGCTACCGCCAGCGCCACCTGCAGCGCCAGACCCACCAGCCCCGCCAGCACCGGCGTTATTCGGCCCAGTGCTAGCCGTGCTGGTAGCCGCGCCGCTGTTCGCGGCTCCGCCGGCTCCGCCCGCACCACCCGTGGCAGTCCCGGCAGCACCGGCCCCGCCAGTTGCAGCACCTGCGGTATTGGTCGCTGTGGCCGCGCCACCTGTGCCTGCACCGCCCGTGGACGTGCCTGCACCGCCTGCGCCTCCGGCGCCGGCTGTTGCCGTGCCAGTGGCCGATGCGGGACCAGCGCCGTCGTTGAACGCCTTGGACTTGTTGCCAGCCCAGGTGTCGCCACCCCAGCCGCCCTTGGCCGAGGACTTGCCGCCGAGACCAGCGCTACCCGCTGCTGCCTTTTCTGCTTCGGTGTAGGCCGAGCCGCCCTTGCCGCCAGAGGCGTAGGCGCTGCCGCCCTTGCCACCATCGCCAGCAACAGCCTTGCCCGACTTCGCATCGTCAGAGTAGGCCTTGGCATAAGCATCGCCGCCACTGCCACCCCTGGCGCCGTCGCCGCCGCTGCCACCCTTGGCGCCGTCGCCGCCAATGGCCTTGCCGCCATAGGCCGAGCCGCCCTTGCCACCATCACCGCCATTGCCTACGCCGTAGGCGCTCGCGGAATTCCCAAGGCCAAAGACCTTGATATGGCTGACCGAGCCTTCAAGCTTGCTGACTGCTACAGCCTTGCTTGTGTTGAACGAATTCTGGAAGACCTTCGCATAGCCCGTAATTTCGTTCGCTGCCGGACCCCCAGTGGTTGTTTGGGTGTTGGTTGCCGTGGCAGTCAGCGAATTGGCTCCAGTAGTTGATTTCTGGTTACAGGAAACCTTCCCGTCACCGCATGGGTTTGCTAGTGCGACACCGCTGAACCCGAAGGCCAGGACTGCAGCTGTCGCAAGAAGGGTCTTATTCATAGAAAGCTCCCAGGAGGATTTCACAGCGTCTTCGTCTGGGAGCCGGCGATCGGAAGATCGGTTAGCACTCAGGCGACGGTCCGGCGGCTCCGCCAAACCAGTCGCTTCTTCCGCATAATCGGTGCCAGCAGCGCCTCTCCGGGAGACAAGCCGTTGAAATACAAGGGCTGCCCAGCCATCACACGGGAACTTTTCCGCGGGTTTTCTGCGCGTCACGCAGCGGCAGGCTGTGAACCGCAGTAGACATGTCACAGGGCTGTGACACGGGTTCCGGCCTGCCGTCGTGCGCCCCGCTTCACGCCAACAAAATCCACCGCATTTTCAAGGAGTTAGCATTCATCCCGGAGCAGGCCGGAGGGCGCCACACCCGTAACGGCGGTGAAACAGCGATCCTGCCATGCCACATCCACCACGCATTCATCGGGGGCGCTGCTTGTCAGGTCAGTCTCTGCGGCACCATGTTGCGGGTGCGATGACGAAGGCGGGCGCAAGTGCATTATTGGCGCCGCGGACGCGCGGCGCGGTATGAATCGCCCCGAATTCGTCCCCTTTCTTGCGGACAGAAAGCGCTCGGTGCGGTCTCGCAACAAAATGTTCCGGGCCGGGGTGCACCAAGCGCCCCCAATGCGTTTCATGCTAGGCTCTATGTCTGATCTACAGTACATTAGTCCCGTCAAGGACTTGTCAGCGCATTCGCAAGGGAAGCCATGAGTGAAGCCGTCGTTCCCCTGTATCACCAGATTTACGTGGTCCTCCGCCAGCAGATCGTGGAAGGCCGGTTTGGCCAGGGCCCGCTGCCGGGCGAGATTGATCTTGCCAAGCAATTCCATGCCTCCCGCGTGACGATGCGTCGCGTGTTTGACCGCCTGGTACAGGAAGGACTGGTGCGCCGCCATCGCGGCCTGGGCACCTTCGTCAATCCCCATCCGGTCAAGCCCGCCGTGTCGGAAGAACGTGCAGCCAGCCTGCTCGGCAACATCATCGACATGGGTGAGAAGACCGCGGTCAAGGTCATCTCGATCGACGAGGTCCACGCCACGCCCGACGTCGCCGAAGCCCTCAATCTGCAGGTGGGCGATCCCGTGATCAAGATTGTCCGCGTGCGCCACTATCGCAACCGTCCGCTGTCGCACATCACTGCGTACCTGCCCGCGGACCTGGGCCGCCCGCTGTCCCGCAAGGACCTGGAGGAAAAGCCCATGCTCCGCCTGCTGGAATCCGCAGGCGTGGAACTGGGCCGCGCGACGCAGGTGCTGACCGCGCGCCTGGCCGATGTCGTCGTGGCGCCGCTGCTCGACGTGCCGGTTGGCGGTGCCCTGCTGGCGGTGCGCCGCGTGGTGCTGGACAAGGCGGGCCGCCCGGTGCAGTTCCTGATGGGTCAGTATCGGCCGGACCGCTACGAGTACCGCATGGAACTGTCCCCGATGGGCGGCGACAGCGCCAACGTGTGGGTGGAAAACGAAACGCGCACGGGCCTGCGCGACTAGGGTCGGACTGCCCCTCCCGGTCGATCCGGGCGATACTGCGCACTCCTGATCACACTTGTCGAGGAGCCCACGTCATGCCAGTTGTTCGCCCGGGTGCGCACCTGCACGCCCGCAAGCCTGCCCGCGTCCGCGCGCTGATGTCCTGCCTGACCCGAGTGTCAGGCGCCGTGGTCCTGTCCCTGGTGTCCTTGTTGTCCGCACCCTCCGGCGCCCATGCCGCGGTGGCGGGCGGCAAGCCGATCCGCATCCTGGTCGGCGCGCCCGCCGGCGGGACCACCGACACGCTGGCACGTACCATCGCGCAGGAAATGTCGCAGGCGCTGGATCAACCGGTGTTGGTCGAGAACCGTCCCGGGGCCGGTGGCAACATCGCCGCGGACCTGGTTGCCAAGAGCCCCGCCGATGGCACCACGCTGTTGATGAGTTTCACCAGCCATACGATCAACGCCACGCTCTACAAGAAGCTGCCGTTCGATCCCATCCAGGATTTCACCCCGATCACGCTGGTGGCCACCGTGCCCAGCGTGCTGGTGGCCACGCCCAAACTACCCGCGAACAACATCCCCGAACTGATCCGTCTGGCCAAGTCCGAACCCGGCAAGCTGAACTTCGGCATCGGATCGGTCGGATCGTCGGTCCATCTGGCCGGCGACATGTTCAAGATGATGACGGGCACCTACATCGTCAACATCCCCTACAAGGGCACCACGCCGGCCATCACGGACCTGCTGGCGGGCCAGGTCGACCTGATGTTCGCCAGCACCATCAACGTGGCGCCGCACGTGAAGGCCGGCAAGCTCAAGGTGCTGGGCGTGACCAGCCCCACGCCGCTGCCGCAGTTCCCGGGCGCACTGCCGATCGGGGCCACGGTGAAGGGCTTCGAGTCGAGCGCATGGTTCGGCCTGTTCGGCCCGGCCAACCTGCCGCCGGAGATCACCCAGGCGCTGTTCCAGGCTGCGCGCCACGGGCTGGAATCGCCCGCCGTGCGCAAGCGGCTGGAAAACGATGGGGCCCAGCCCAGCGCGATGCCGCCTGAAGCGTTTGCCACATTCGTGAAGCAGGACGTCAAGCGCTGGGCGACGGTGGTCAGATATTCCGGAGCGCAGCCCGAATGACCCTGTCCAGCGGCAACGCCGTCGACCCTGTTCAGCTGCCCGCGACGCTCGCCCAGAAACTCGTGGCACGCGCGGCCGGCGTGGCGCATGTCACGCCGGGCACGGTAGTGATGTGCAAGGTCGACCTGGCGATGTCGCACGATTCCAGCGGCCCGCGGCGCGTGGCGCCGCTGCTGCGCGAACTCGGCGCAAAGGTCTGGGATCCCTCGCGTTTCGTGGTGGTGACGGACCACTTCGTGCCGGCTGCGGACCCCGATGCCGAGGCGATCGTCCGCTTCACGCGCGACTGGGTGCGCGATGCCGGCATCTCCCATTTCATCGACGGCGAGGGCATCTGCCACGTCGTGCTGCCCGAGCGCGGCCACGTGCTGCCGGGCCGCTTCATCGTGGGCGGCGACAGCCACAGTCCGACCGGCGGCGCATTCGGCGCCTATATGTTCGGCATCGGCGCCACCGAGATGGCGGGCGTGCTGGCCACCGGCGAAATCTGGCTGCGCGTGCCGCAAACCATCCGGCTGGACTGGCAGGGCACGCTGGCCGACGGGGTATGCGCCAAGGACATGATGCTGTTCCTGTGCGCCACGCTGGGACTGGCCGGGGGGCGCTACGAAGCCATCGAATACACGGGCGCCGCGGTCACCGCGCTGCCGATGCAGGAGCGCATGACGCTCACCAACATGAGTGCGGAACTGGGTGCGCAGACGGGGCTCATCGCGCCGGACGCCACCACCATGGCGTGGCTGGCCGATGCCGGCGTGGATGCCGCCACGCTGGCCGCCATCGATCCGCGCCAATGGCGCAGCGATGCCGACGCGCAGGTGCTGGAGACCCATCGCTTCGACGCCGGCACGCTGGCGCCGCAGGTGGCGGCCCCGCACTCGCCCGCCAACAGCGCGCCGGTGGATGCCGCGGCCGGGCAGGCGGTGGACATCGCCTACCTGGGCGCTTGCACGGGCGCCAAGCTCGAAGACCTGCGCATGGCCGCGCGCATGCTGCGCGGGCGCAAGGTGGCTGCCGGCGTGTCGCTGCGCGTGGCGCCCGCCTCCTTGCGCGACCAGCAACAGGCCGCGCGCGAAGGCACGCTCGAAGTGCTCGTCGCCGCCGGCGCCGAACTGCTGCCCAACGCCTGCAACGCGTGCGCGGGCTACGGCGCCTCGCGCTTCCCCGCCGGCAGCCGCGCCATTGCCTCCACCGCGCGCAACTTTGCCGGCCGCATGGGCGATGCCGGCAGCGCGGTGTGGCTGGCGTCTCCGCTCACGGTGGCGGCCAGTGCCGTGACCGGACGCATCACCGATCCCCGCACGCTGTTGGCATGACCCCTGCCCCCGATTTCCGCAACATGCCGGCCGGACGCATCTGGCGATTTGGCGACAACGTCGATACCGATGCGATGGCGCCGGGCGTCTATATGAAAGCCGCGATCGACGTGCTGGCGCGCCATTGCCTGGAGAACCTGCGACCCGAGTTTCCGACCGCCGTCCGCCCGGGCGACATCGTCGTCGGCGGCAGCAACTTCGGCATGGGATCGTCGCGCGAGCAGGCCGCGCAGGCGCTGCGCCACCTTGGCGTGGCGGCGGTGATCGCGCCATCGTTCGCGGGCCTGTTCTATCGCAACGCGATCAACCTCGGACTTCCGGTACTGGTTTGCGCGCACACGGATGCACTGGCCGACGGCGCGCGCGCCGTGTTCGACCTGGAGGCCGCGCAGCTACGGTTGCAGGACGGATCGCGCGTGGCGTGCGAGCCCGTGCCCGACTTCCTGCGTGCATTGCTGCGGGCTGGCGGGTTGATCCCGCACCTCAGGATGCGAATGGCCCGGCCCTGAGTGGATCGCCGGAGCGCGGCCACGCGGCGGTAGCCGACATCGGCGGACACGCGGCGTCGCGCAGCAGGGACATCGCCTCGTCGTCGCTGGTCTGCGTGAAATCGAGATAGAAAGCACCCACCGCGCCGAAGCTGGGCGGTATGTTCAGGCACACGATCTGGTCCGCCACGGCGCGCAGCGTATCCAGGCCCTCCGCCGAACCTACCGGCACGGCCGCCACCACCTGCGCGGCACCGGCCATCCGCGCGGCATCCAGCGCGGCGCGCATGGTCGCCCCGGTGGCCACGCCGTCATCCACCACGATCACCTGCCGGCCCGCCATGGCCGTCACCGGACGACCCTGACGATAGCGTTGCTGCCGCCGGCAGATCTCATTGAGTTGCCGGCCGCGCTCCGCATCGAAGGCGCCGGACTCCACGGCGCGGCGCGTCCAGGAATCGTCATTGGCCACGGTATGCGGTCCGCGGCCGTCCGCATCGCCCTCCACCACCGCACCCAACGCCAGTTCCGGATAGCCCGGCGCGCCGATCTTGCGCACCAGCAGCACATCGAGCGTGCCATCGAGTGCGCGCGTCACTTCATAGGCGACGGGTACGCCACCGCGCGGCAGGGCCAGCACCAGCGGCGGCTCGCCGTCGTGCGATCGCGCAAATCCGAGTTCGACCAGACGGCGGCCGAGAAACTGGCCGGCCTCGCGGCGGTCGGCAAAACAAGGCGGCAGGCTCATGGTGCGCTCCCGCAGACGAATGCAGGGAAGGGAAGGGACCGTCGGGGCCACTGGCGTGGCGCGGGTCCACAGCCACTATAGTCCTGTCGCGGCGGGGTGGCGGTGCTTTGTCGGCAACGTCGCGCGTCGCCCACATGGCCCTGAGGAATATGGGGTCATTGTTGCGTATTCGACCCTATGAGGGCGATAGGCCACGGCGATTGATGGCCAATCTGAAACAGTGTTTTCTGGCTTGCCCCGCTGTTCGGATCGGCTTGCTTGAGTAGCATGACTGCGTGGCGGAGATCCCCGCCCACCGACCCTTCCGGAGCCCAAGAGGCCCCGCCATCGACTGAGTGAGTGTTACCGTGAATCCGCAACATATCTCCCGCACCAACGACGAGGCCGCCAACCACGAACTGGACCTCGATATTCCCTTCGGCTCGCTCGACGCCGCCGCCATGGCCGAACTGCCGTACACCTTCAGCCAATCCGGCACCTGCACGCGCTACTACAACGAGTTTTTCGGCTGATTTTTCGGCCGACTCTTTGGCTGATTCTTTGGCTGCCCCGGGCGGGCGCCACCATCCGTCTCAGCGGCGCGCATGGCGCACCGCCGGGCGGGTCCGGCAAACCATGAAGTATTGCGAACTCAGCCACCACGGCAGCTGAGGCAGCGGGCTGTTGCAGGCGAATTCGACTGCAAAGCGAGTACACACATGGGCGCGCAGCTTGCGGAAATCGAAACCCTTGTGCGTTTGCCTGGGGTTGTCGGGCCGCGTCACCGGCAGCCCGAGCAGCGCCCGTAGCGCCTCGACCGGCGTATGGTCCATGCGCAGCGAACGGTTGCTGACCATGCCGTCCAGCAGCCTCGGCACGATCGCCATGCCGTACATGACGGGCACCGATATCACCAGCGACCCACCAGGCCGCAGGATGCGGGCGCTATCGTTCAGGAACGCGGCGATCTCGTTCGGGTACAGGTGTTCGCAGACCTCGAAGGCCGTCAGCACGTCGACGGAGGCATTGGCCAGCTCCGACATGCTGGAGACGTGGCGGATCTCCGGATAATCGGGCGCCTTGCCCGGATCCAGCCCGGCCAGTGTCAGGTCCGGGCGCGCCTCGCCCAGCCAGTGCAGAAACTGTCCCGGGCCCGCGCCAACATCCACGACGGTGCCGCCCTGGGGGCAGCGTGCAGCCACCATGTCCAAACCCAGCGCAATGCGGCTGCGCTGCGCAAACCGCGCCAGCGGACTGGACGCATCGGGGCATTGCCTGGCGTCGTCGATAGACATGGCGCCGCGTCTCCGGGAGGTAGCGGTGACGCGCATTGTCGCGAGCCGGGAGCCCGGCATCTGTGCGATTTTCCACATTGCGGCACGGCGCAGCCGATGAGGCCACCGTGTGCGGAAATTTCCAAGGCGGCCGGCCGCATGCCGGCCACCTCGGCGCCCTTCAGTACGTCTTGTAGGGCAAAAACTTGCCGGACATTTCGATGCGCACGCGGTCCCCGTTGGGATCGGGTTCGCGCTGCAGGTCCATGCGGAAGTCGATGGCGCTCATGATACCGTCGCCGAACTCTTCGTGGATCAATGCCTTGAACGTGGTGCCATATACGCTGATCAGCTCGTAGAAGCGGTAGATCAGCGGGTCAGTGGGCACTTGCGTCGGCAGGGACCCCTTGTATGGCACGGTGCGCAGCCAGGGCTCGGCCTCCGCGGGCAGGTCGAAGATCTCCATCACGGCGCGCGCGCCGGCTTCGTCAAACACCATCTGGCCGAGGCACGCGGCCGTCGTCCATTCCTTGCTCTTGCCGACCCGCTCTGCCACCTGGGCCCAAGAGATGCCTCGCCTCACCTTGGCTTCGATAATGAGGTCGGTCACGTCACTGCGGTTCATGGTCTCTCCGTTCGTCGTTGGATGATCCGGAGAGGACGGCACAGCGGCTCACGGCGACTGCGTGCGTTCCAGGCGAGCCACGGCGTCACCGCCGCCATCGTCGAACCGGGCGCGCGCAAACTGCGGCACCGTTAGCGGACTCAGGCCTTCCAGCGCCTGCAGGACCAGCACGATAAGCATGACCGGCATGACGTCCTCCCTCGGGAATACGGCGAACGGTTTGGCGCAAGCTTCGTGCCATCGGCCAGGCGGTGCTCGGGGCCTGTCCGTGGCACTTCGTGCCGCATCGTGGGGCGTGACGGAGGCGGCCGACCATGATCCGGGCGCGCCCGACGCACCGGCTCGGGGAACGGGGAGCGCTTGCGCGAACATCCATAGCGTACCCGTTTCTGCGAGAACGCTGGCGGCCGGTTTTGCGATGACACGACGCCGCGCCCTCCACTCGGCCACTCGCCGGCCACCATCGTCAGCCCCTGCCACCCGCCCGGATACCGGCTTGCAATGGCCCGGACAGCGCCCCCGCCCTGGCAAATCTTTGCGCAAGTCATTTCCGATGTAACGCCACATTACCCGCGGCACCGCGCCGGAAGGGCCTGCGCGCGGCAACGTCACTTTCCGTCCAGGCCTTGCTGCACAAGGCTTGGCGGGATCTCTGCGAGGTCAGAAAAATGACCTGCCGCCGTGCGCGGGCGTGAGAGACGGTCTTACAAGTGCAACCACGCGAGCCGGGGCCGCGTCGCTACATTCAAGCCGTGTTCAACGCGAACCGAAACGGAGCCCCACATGAAACGCGCCCTCACCCTGGTCATCCTGCTGGCCACCACCACCGCCCTGCTTTCCGCTTGCATCGTGGTGCCGCCGCGCGGTCCGCACTACCAGCGCTACCACGACCGCTACTAAGCCGAACGCGCGCGCCATCGACAAACAGACAAACAGTCAAACAGACATTTCCGATCCAGCCGGATGACAAGGAGAAAACCCATGAAACGCCAACTGTTGCTCGCCGCCGCCATTCTTGCCGCCGGCAGTGCTTTCGGACTGATCTCGCCGGCCGCCCAGGCCCACGGCTACTACGACAACCCGCCGCCCCCGCCGCGCCACGAAGTCCGCCCGGCCCCGCGCCCGGGCCAGGCGTGGGTGCCTGGCCACTATGATCGCGCACGGTCCGGCTATGCCTGGCGCGGCGGCTACTACCAGGCCGCACGTCCGGGACATCGCTATGTCCCCGACAGGTGGGTCCACGGCCCCCACGGCTGGGTCAAGCGCCCCGGTTATTGGGTTCGCTAAAGACAACCAGATTGGAGGCCGGACAAAGGGCCGGATGTAGTAAGAGGTTGCTTCAAAATGAAGCGAAGCGGTCCTGGCTAGACGCGCGGCCGCAGACAGTACAAGTGGTACGGCAAGGCCGCGCAACGACGCCAGGATCGTTTTGAAGCGACCTCTAAGTCAGTGCACGCTTGTCGGGCCGAGGACGTCACGTCTCGCGCTGGCAAGCCGACCGATGGCTGAGAACGGGCCGGACCGCGGGCATGTGGTCCGGCCCGCAGTCATTATCGGGATGGCAACGGCCTCCGACGATGGTCGGTTGCAGAGCGTGCGACCCGGGCGGTACAGCCCGTTTTTTATTCATCCTGATGTGGGATACCGGTCTCATCCTTTTGAACTAGGCCACGAGACTCCCCTCGAATGGTCGAGCGACTTCCGATGGCCCGACAGTCATTTTGTAATGGTTTCATGCGTGCGTCACCCGACACGGTTTTCGTTAATCCCACACCCCCCAACCGGGTGAATTTTCGTTATTTATCCAGCGCGTTTTATTCAAAATGGTTGCAGCCGTGAAACTTTTGCGGAGCCCCTTGTTGCAATACTGAAACTGGCTGGCCACCCCTTGCCAGATGGCGTCGCGCATACATTGGCAACCATCTGCACTATTTCGGTCAGGGATTATGAGTTTCGCTTCATTCCAACTCCCGTCCGCCACAAAGTCGCCTGCTTGCTTTCAGAACCACCAGCCCATAAGATGAATTTAAGCCGATTTAGGAGCGAGATTTTTTTGGGATTGGGTTCGGGTCATACTTCCGGTCGCGCGGACAAGTCCATCCTTACAATGGACATCGACTGACACGGAAGCACGGGGGTTAAGGCTGTATTCGCGGTGCCGTTACCGGTGTCCGCCCTGCCGCAACAAATTCCCTGCACGCAAAACGCCCGCAACTCGCCCGCCAAACGGGGAGTGAAGAACAATGAACGCCTTGCTGATCGAGGAGCATCCGCTGCTCCGGCTCGGGCTTTTGCAGATGCTCGAAACCATCCAGGATTCCGGACACGTATTGGCGCTTGCGCCCGCGGACATCGGACGACTGGAATCACCACACCGCAACGCAGACCTGCTGGTCTTCGGCATGCCGCCAGACGAGGCCGCCGGCTGGGAACAGCTGGAACTGGCGCGTGAGCGCCTGGCACCGCAACGCATCCTGGTGCTCGCGGACATGCTGCCCCTGCACGCGCCCAGCGTGGACGCCGCACGCGGCATCTGTGGCTGCCTGCCCAAGTCCGCATCGCTGGCCGTGATCGAGGCCGCTATCCGGCTGGCGATCTCGAGCGCGCAGGGCCTGATGTTCTCCGGCGAAGGCACCGCGACGCCATCCGCATCACGCTCGGCGATGCCGGCCACACCATCGCTGGCCTCGGCCGCGCCATTGCCGCTGTCCGCGGCGATGCCGGCTGAATCGCTGTCGCCTGCGGCCTGTGCCAGCGCCATGCGCGCAGCCGTGGCCGTGCGCGATCTCACCAGCCTGCGCCCCGGCCAGCCGATGGCGCCCTCCGCCATGGTGACGGCCGCGCCCGCCGCCCCGGTCGAAGAGGAGCCGAGCTACGACGAAGCGGAGATGCTCAAGATCACGCCGCGCCAGTATGAAGTGCTGGTGCTGCTGGCCCGCGGCTATCCCATCAAGACCGTCAGCCGCATGCTCAATATCTCCGTGGCGACCGTGAAGAGCCACGCCTGCACGCTCTACCAGCGACTCAAGGTCCGCAACAAGGGGGAGGCGGTCTACGCCGCCCTGCAACGCGGCGCCACGCTGGAGTGGGTCAGTGGCGATGAACGCATCGCGCGCGATGGCAACACCACCCCAGTCCTCGCCCGGCGTGGCGATTCGCCCTACGAAGGCAGCAGCATCACGCTTTGAATCCAGCCGTCCCGCAGCAGGGCGCCCGCCAGACCGGCCGGCGCCCTGTTGTCATTTAGGCGTTGCCGCGTCGGCACGTCGGCGTTGCTGCATTGCGACGACGCCACACAGCACGGATGCGCAACCACGCTGCTGCGTTGCCGCGCCGCATCTGCCCCCCGTGCCCCTGCCGGTGACCGCCATCGCGAGTGTGGGCTAGCAGACAGTACCCCCCATGCGCCCGCCATACAGTCCAATTCATCCGTAACCAACACGTGACTGTCATGGGCGCAAACGACCTGGAAATCCTCGGAAATTCCCCTGCAAACCGCGCGGCAGACGCTCCGGCGCCGCGCGGCCGCAACGGTACCCGGCGGGCGCTGATTACCGGGATCACGGGACAGGACGGGTCCTATCTGTGCGAGTTCCTGCTGGACAAGGGCTATGAGGTTCATGGCATCAAGCGCCGCAGCTCGCTGTTCAACACCGAGCGTATCGACCACCTCTACCAGGACCCCCAGGCCAAGGACCGAAGCCTGATCCTGCATCACGGCGACATGACCGACACGGCGAGCCTCGTGCGCGTGGTGCAGCAGTCGCAGCCGGACGAGATCTACAACCTCGCGGCACAGAGCCACGTGCAGGTGTCGTTCGAAGAGCCGGAGTACACCGCCAACACCGATGCGGTGGGCACGCTGCGGCTGCTGGAAGCCATGCGGATTCTCGGCATGGAGCGCACCACGCGCTTCTACCAGGCATCGACGTCAGAACTGTACGGCTTGGTGCAGGAGATCCCGCAAAAGGAAACCACGCCGTTTTACCCGCGCAGCCCCTACGCAGCGGCCAAGCTGTATGCGTACTGGATCACGGTGAACTACCGCGAGGCCTACGGGATGTACGCGTGCAACGGCATCCTGTTCAATCACGAAAGCCCGGTGCGCGGCGAGACCTTCGTCACCCGCAAGATCACTCGCGCCATCGCACGCATCGCACTCGGACTGCAGGACACGCTCTATCTCGGCAACCTGTCCGCGCTGCGTGACTGGGGCCATGCGCGCGACTACGTCGAGATGCAATGGCTGATGCTGCAGCAGACGCAGGCGGAGGACTTCGTCATCGCCACCGGCGAACAGCACAGCGTGCGCGAGTTCGTCGAGCGCGCGGCGCTGGAGCTGGGCATCACGGTGGAATTCGAGGGCACCGGCGTGGACGAAGTGGGCGTCATCGCCCATGTGGATAGCAGCCATCGCGAAGTATCGGGCCGCTGCAAGCCGGGCGACGTGATTGTGCGCGTCGATCCGCGCTACTTCCGGCCAACGGAGGTCGAAACACTGCTCGGCGACGCCACGCGCGCACGCGAGCGGCTCGGGTGGACGCCACGCATCAGCTTTGCCGAACTCGTGAGCGAGATGGTCCGTGCGGACTTCGCTTCGGCTCGGCGTGACGCCCTGGTGAAAATGGCAGGTTTCCGTGCGTACAACCATCATGAATAAACCTCTTCCCCGTATCTTCGTCGCCGGGCACCGTGGCATGGTGGGCTCGGCCATCACGCGGGCCCTGCGTGCCAGGGGCAACGCCGACATCGTCACGCGCACCCACGCCGAGCTCGACCTGAGCAATCAGCAGCAGGTGCGCGACTTCTTCGCCAGGGAGAAGATCTCGCTGGTCTACCTGGCTGCGGCCCGCGTGGGCGGCATCCATGCGAACGACACCTATCCGGCCGAGTTCATCCAGCAGAACCTGATGATCGCGGCCAATGTCATTCACGAGGCCTGGTGCAGTGGCGTGCAGCAGTTGCTGTTCCTCGGCTCCAGCTGCATCTATCCGAAGCTCGCGCCACAGCCCATCCACGAGTCGTCATTGCTGAGCGGCGCGCTGGAGCCCACCAATGCGCCATACGCCATCGCCAAGATCGCCGGGATGATGCTGTGCGAGAGCTACAACCGCCAGTACGGCACCGACTACCGCTGCGTGATGCCCACCAACCTGTACGGGCCGGGCGACAACTATCACCCTGAAAACAGCCATGTGATTCCCGCCCTGATCCGGCGCTTCCACGAGGCGCGGATCGCCGGCGCGTCAGACGTGTCCATCTGGGGGTCCGGCACGCCGATGCGCGAGTTCCTCTACGCGGACGACCTGGCGCAGGCCTGCATGCACGTGATGGCGTTGCCCACGCTGACGTACCGGACGCACACGGCGCCGGCCGGCTTCTTCAACGTCGGCACGGGCGACGAAGTCACCATCCGCCAGCTCGCGACGCTGATCGCGCAAGCAGTCGGCTTTCGCGGCAGCATCTCGTTCGATACCACCCGGCCGGACGGCACGCCGCGCAAGCAGCTGGACTCCACCGCGATCCGCGAAACCGGCTGGAAGCCCGTCATCGGCCTGCAGGCCGGCCTGCAGCTCGCCTACCAGGACGCGCTGGCGTCGGGGCGGCTGGCAGCCTGCGGCGAGGCGCACGCCCTGGAAAGTCCCGCCTAGGAGATCATCATGGGTCTGTCGCGCAACTTCGTGTGGGACGTGATGCTGGCCGCGTCGCTGCTGCTGATCGTCGGCTACTGCCATGCGATTTCGTTCGTTGGCTCGCCGCTGCTGCTGATCTCGACGCTCGTCCTCGCGACGGTGGTCATCATGCACTGGTGCCTCCACACGCGGGAGCGTTTTCCTTCGCTGGCGGACGCCTCCGTCCTGCTCTTCGAGATCCTGTTTCTGGTCGTCGCGCCGGCCGTGCAGCGCGCGTACTTCGACCTGGAACTGGTCAACACCTCGACGCTGAACGAAGGCTTCGCCGTCGCGACAAACCTGCTGTGCACGCTGTTCGTGCTGGTCTACGTCGGCACACGATGCTACGGTGCCCGCCGCGACCGGCGGAACCGGCGCGGGCCGTATGCCGCATATGCCGCGCGCCGCGGGCCGCCGCCGGCGGTCGTCGTGCAACACCGCCTGACCACCCCGCGCGCCCTGGTGCTCGTGGGCGTGGCATGCGTGGCCGTGGTGCTGTCGCTACAGGCGATCGACATCCGCACGCAGTCCGAAATGATCGAAGCGACGCCGCAGTACCTGATCCAGCAGAAGTACCTGTGCTTCCTGCCGGTGCCGATGCTGCTGATGCTGGTCAACGTGAAAGGCCGGCAGCTGTTCCGGCAGCCGCTCTGGCTGCTGCTGGCCGTGTTCTTCCTGGTGTGCGTGTTCGTGTCGCAGAATCCGCTGATCGAGAAACGCAACACCATCGGGCCGGTCTACCTCAGCCTGCTGCTTCTGGCGCTGCCCTGGTTCTCCCGCACGTCGCGCCGTCAGGCCACCACGCTGCTGCTGCTCATCGGTGTGTGCTTCCCGCTCGCGTCGGTGTTCACACACGCGGACCTGGCTTCGTGGAATGTCACCGAAGTCCTCGACCCGTGGCTGTACTTCTCGCACTTCCTGGACCTGCATTACGACGCCTGGGCCAACATCCATACCGTCATCGAGATGGTGAATCGCGACGGCCTGCGGCTCGGCGAGCAGTTGCTCGGCAGCGTGCTCTTCTTCGTGCCGCATTTGCTCTGGGAAGCCAAACCCCATGCGACGGGTATCGAGATCGGCCAGTTCCTGATGGCGTTTCACAAGCTGGACTTCGACAACCTCTCCGCACCGCTGATCGCCGAGGGATATATCGATTTCTCGGTGGCCGGCGTGGCGATGGCCGCCGTCGCCCTCGCCATGCTGACGCGCTTCCTCGACCGGTTGTGCGTCTCGGCAAGCCCTGTCGGCAAGCCCGCCGGCATCTACTTCTCCGTCTTCCTTGTCTTCCTGCTGCGCGGCGCACTGATGATCGCGATCGCCTACGGCACCGCCACCGCGGTGGCCTTCCTGACGATCAACTGGTTCGTGAGCCGGCGGCGCGCACGGCATGCACAGGGCGTGCGCCGCATGCCACGGGCCGCCCCCGCGCGCCAGCCGCTGTAGTCCGGACCGTGGCGGCATGCCGCCACGGTCGCTTCCTTTCTGCACTTCCTTTCTGCACTTCCTTTCTGCACTTCCTTTCTGCACTTCCTTTCTGCACTTCCCTTCTGCACTTCCCTTCTGCGCTTGCCTGCGCGCCTTCCTGTCGCTGATCTGTTTGCCTTTCGCGCGTCCTTTAAGCGCGCTCCTTACGCGCTTTTCCGGCGGGATTCCTGGCGCTCTCCTGACTCGCTCACCTCACCAGCACACCTGTCGATCCGCTGACGGCTTCACGAAACGGTCTGCGCGTGCGACGTGCTTCGGAAAGACTCAACTCAAGGGGACGCACTGGGCACATGCCCCTATGCACCGAGGCGTTCCGATTGCGCATTGCTGAAACGCATGACGCGCGGGATCAAGGAACGGGATCGAGGAGCGGGATTGAGGAACGGGATTGACACTCGGGATTGACGCGCAAGGCCGCCTCGCAAGACTGACGATCCGCTGACTGCCTTTTGCCCGTCGACGTGCAAGGCTTGCGCCGGAAAGCCGCCGGGGCGTGCGCCCCGCGTCGACAAAGCTCCGGCGCCTCAGCGCGCTGTCACGCGGTGTGCGGCAGCATGCCGCCGCGCCGCAGCAGCCCGATGGCCCGTGCGGGCATCATCCACAACGCCGTCGCGGCGTTGGCCACAATCAGCGCCGCCACGATGTGCGCGAAGCTGACCGCATTGGCCAGGTACAGCCCGGCACACACCACGGCGGCGGCCAGGAATTCCAGCAGGCCGATATTGCCGAGGCTGCTGAAGGCCTGCGCGCCCATCAGCACCGGCATGCTCGAAGCGGATGTCACCAGCACGGCAAAGTAGGCGGCGCCAAGCATCGCCATGCCGTTGGAAATCGGATACTCGGAGGCCGTCCATAGCGATACTGCAGCAGCGCCGAACACCGACGCCCCCGCAATCGCCAGCAGCCCGTAGGTCACGTAGGCGGCGGCGAGCTTCCGGTAAGTGCGCGTGACCCAGGCCCAGTCGCCAGCCAGCATATGGCGATGGATGATCGGCCAGAGCGGCTGGTTGATCATGAAGACCAGGCTGTGCAGCAGCATGTTGGCGCGAAAGAGCAGCGCCAGCAGCGCCGCGTCGCGGGACTGCCCCATCTCGTAGCAAAGCAGCACGGTGCCCTGCTGGATGAATGCCAGCGCCAGTTGCGCCAGCACCAGCGACTTCGTGTTGCGGGCCAGGTCCCGGGCAAACGCCTTGCCGGGCAATTCCTGCGGCCGGCCGACGCGCAGCACCACGAAGACGATGTTGATCAGTCGCACGATGATGAAGCCGAGCTGGCTGGCCAGGAACAGCAGCGTGACGTTGACATGCCCTTGCGCGTCGGCTGGCGCGTAGGAGCTGGCCAGCACGATGAACACCACGTTCAGGACGCTGCCGCCCGCCGTGATCAGGTTGTTGACATGCTGCCGGTGCTGCCCCTGATTGACGGCCTCGCCCACCGACAGCACGGTCAGCATGGCATAGCACGCAAGTGCCGTCGTGAAGAGGTTGAAGTATTTCGCGGAGAACAGATTGATCCCGCTGCCCTCGAGCACCGGCCGCGACAGCAACACCAGCGCGATGAGGGCGAGGAATACCGCGGACAGCGCGACGAGCGAGACGGCCAGCACGCCGGACAACAATGATTTCTTGCGATCGTCGGCGGCAATGGACGTGATCGTCGGCCAGACCCCAATCGCCACGAGCGAGAGCCACGCGGAGATGCCGTAGTACACCATCAGGGCGCTGAAGTCCTCCACGTCGAGGACTTTCGCGAACAGGGGGATGCTCACCACCTGGAAGGCCATGCTGCACGCCTTCGACACCATCGAGCTCGCCACCGCCAGCCGCAAGGCCCTTGCGCCCTGGTCTGCCCGCACCGCGGCCGCCCCGGCATCCGGCGCGCCGCCGCCGCCACTGGCCGCATTGGCGACGTCTTCGGCCTCGTTGCCAAGCAACTCGCCCTTCAAAGTACTCACGCAAGCCTCCTTCGCCGATATCGGCGGCCCCCGCATTGGCCCGCCCCTCGCACGCATCGGAACGCGGACGGAGCGGAGGGCGCAGTCACTACGCCGCAATGCAGCATACGTCCGCCGCCGGCCCGGTTCTGTTCGCTCGCGCACAGGTTTCCGGGCCGGGCGATTGCGTGCGGGCACGAACATTCGGTCACGAACCCGGGCCGTAGACTGCTCCTCGACCTCTCAGTCGACTGCTGCCCCAGCGGCCAGCGTGCGGCTGCCCGGCGGAAACGTGCGCCCATGCGGCGCCAGGATGAAAAGAGAAAGATGAAGATCCTGCTCTATTGCCTCAACTACGCTCCGGAGCTGACCGGCATTGGCAAGTACACGGGCGAGCAAGCCGAATGGCTGGCCGCGCGCGGACATGACGTGCGGGTGATTACCGCACCGCCCTACTATCCTGCATGGCGGGTGGAGGAAGGCTATCGCGCGTGGGGTTACAGCCGGGAGATGCGCAACGGGGTCCGCGTGATGCGTGCGCCCCTCTGGGTACCGGGCCGCCCGTCCGGGCTCAAGCGCGTGGTGCACCTGGCGTCGTTCGCCCTCTCCAGCCTGCCGGTGCTCGTGGCGCAGGCGGCCTGGCGACCCGACGTCGTCTTCGTGGTGGAACCGCCGCTCTTCTGCAGCCCCGCCGTGCTGGCGTTCGCGCGGCTCACGGGCGCCAACGCGTGGCTCCACATCCATGACTACGAGATCGATGCCGCGTTCGAGCTTGGCCTGCTCAAGGGCCGCCTGCTGCGCCGCATGGCGGAGGCCGCCGAACGGTGGCTGCTGAAGCGCTTCGACCACGTCTCGTCCATCTCGATCCCGATGGTGGCGCTGGCCAGGCGCAAGGGTGCCGACGACAAGCGCCTGACACTGGTCACCAACTGGGTGGACCTCGCCGGGCTGGCGCAGCGCAGCGATACCGACTTCCGCCAGCAGCTCGGCATCCCCGCGGATGCCATCGTCGCCCTGTACTCCGGCAACATCGGCAACAAGCAGGGCATCGAGATCCTGGCGGACGCGGCGCGCCTGTTGCTGGCGCGCGAGAACCTCCACTTCATTATCTGCGGCGCCGGCGCCGGGCTGGAGGGGTTGCGCGAGCGATGTGCCGGCCTCGCCCGCGTCCATTTCCTGCCGCTGCAGCCCGTGAAGGACTTCCCCTCGCTGCTGGCCACCGCGGACTTGCACCTGATGCCGCAGCGCGCCGACGCCGCGGATCTTGTGCTGCCCTCCAAGCTCGCGGCCATGCTTGCCAGCGGGCGCCCGGTCGTCGCCACCGCACAGGAGGGCACGGAGCTCGCGCGGCTGGTGGCGTCCTGCGGCATCGTCGTCGACCCCGGCGACAGCGTCGCGGTGGCCAACGCCATCGCGGAACTGGCCGACGACCCGGAACGCCGGCGGGCCCTGGGCGAGATCGGCAAGGCCTGGGCCGAACGCCATCTCGACCGCGAACCGGTGTTGTTGCGGCTGGAGGAAACCCTGCTGAAACTGGCGGCCCCACGCGATGCGGCCGCCCGCACCGAGACCGACCTGGCCGGGGAGTAGCCCGGGGAGTAGCCCACCCGCCAGCCCATCCGGCGCGCGCTACCGGGGGGCCCGGCCTGTGTGGGTTGGCGTACGGTGCGCACGGTGGCGCGGCGGCACGATTCTCCGCATATCCCTCGGGAAAAGACGGAAAGGAACCCGACATGATCCAGGACTTGTCGTCATTCAGGATGCCCCCCGGCTTCCGGGGCCGCTCCGCCATCGCCGTGCAGTGCTGGTGGTGTGTCCAGAGCCTGTTCTTCCGGACTTCGCCGCAGTTCGCGAATGGCTTCCGGCGCTGGCTCCTGCGCTGCTTCGGCGCGCGCGTCGGCCGCGGCGTCGTCATCCGGCCAAGCGTCAAGGTGACGTATCCGTGGAAGGTCACCATCGGCGATCACGCATGGATCGGCGACGGCGCCGAGCTGTACAGCCTTGCCGAGATCGTGATTGGCAACAACGCCGTGGTCTCGCAGTACTGCTACCTGTGCGCCGGCGATCACGACTACCAGCGCAGCGACTTCCTGATCCGTGGCAGACCCATTCGGGTCGCGGACGAAGCGTGGGTGGCCAGCCACACCTTCATCGCACCGGGCGTCACCATCGGCGAGGGCGCCGTCATTGGCGCCTGCAGCGCGGTCTTCCGCGACATGCCCGCCGGCATGGTCTGCATGGGCAGCCCGTGCCGGCCGCTGAAACCCCGTCTCCGCGACGTCCCCGGCCGCGAGGCAGCCCGGCAGGCGTCCTATGCCGATGCATCGGCGCCGGGCCGCGAAGAGCTCGCGGAAGACGCGCACGCGATCTAGATCCCATGCACCGCGACTGCAGCAAGGGCTGACGACGATGATCGACATCTATCACAACATGCTATGGGCCAAGTACAAGGGCGCCGTGTTCAGCGAGGCCTTCTCGCATGCGCGTGGCATCGGCCGCGATGTGCGCTTCTTCCATATCGCCGCCACGGGCTACGGACGGTCGTCCTTCAGCAGCGTTGACACCAGCTATCACCAGTATCCCTACCAGATCCTGTTCGACGCGCCCTACGACCGCATCCCGCAGTGGAAAATCTCGATCCGGCTGGCGTACGAAGTCTGGCGTTCGAAGAGCCGTCTGATCCTGATCCCTGGCTATCACCGCGTGGAGTTCTGGGCCATGCTGGTGGCCTGCATGCTGCGGGGCAAGCGGCGCGGGGTGTTTTGCGATTCCACCATGCGCGACCAGGCCGATCATCCGATGAAGCGCCGCCTCAAGCGCTTCTTCTTCCGCCGCTGCGATGGCATCTTCGTCTACGGACGACGCAGCGCGGAGTACGTCGTGGCGATGGGCGCCGACCCGGCCCGCATCATCGACCGCTGCCAGGCCGCCGCGCTGCCCCATACCTACCGCGCGGAAGACGCCGCGCGGCATCGCCTCGCCAGCGCGCCATCATCCGCCGCGCCGAGGTTCCTGTTCGTCGGGCTGGTCTGCCGCGCCAAGGGCATCGAGGACCTGCTGCGCGCGTTCGCCAGCGTCCGCCGGCTGCATCCGCAGGCAACGCTGGCGCTGGCGGGCCCCGTCGTGGAGTCGGAAGGGCTGCCGCAGCTGGCGGAGTCGCTGGGCATTGCAGGCGCCACGACGTTCCTCGGCGCGATGGATATCGAACAGCTCGCGCGGCAATACGCCAGCGCCACCTGCCTCGTGCTGCCAAGCCACACCGAAGCGTGGGGACTGGTCGTCAACGAAGCGCTCAGCTACGGCTGCCCCGTGGTGGTCAGCGACTGCTGCGGCTGCATTCCCGAGCTGGTGCAGGAAGGCGCCACGGGGCTCACCTTCGCCACCCGCAACGCCGGCGACCTCGCCGACAAGCTGTCACTCGCCGTCGACGCGTTCTCCGATGTGGAAGCCACCATGCGCAACTGCCTGCACGTGGCGGGCGAGTACACCCCCGCCTGCGCAGGCCGCTCCATCATGGATGGCTGCGTGAAGATTCTCGAAGAAAACCAGGCTTAGCCATGCCCATCGCCTCCGGCCTCAAACGGGAAAATCCAGTGGATACAGGACCCACGCGCACCCCCGCACAACAACCGGCCAGCGGCACGGACGCTGCGTCCGTGGGCCTGGCCAGGCCCGTGGTCTTTCTCGGACCGCTGCCGCCGCCTCACAATGGCTTTTCGGCCGCCTGCCAGCGCATGCTGGAACTGCTTCGCGAGCGCACGCGGGTCGTGGAGCTCGACGTGGCGAAGCGTGGCACCGGCAGGCGCGCCGCCGTGGCCGCGCTGGGGAACCGTCTGCGCCAGTTCGCGCGGATGGCCGGCCTTTGCGTGCGGGATCGCCCGCACACGCTGTACCTCGGGCTATCGGGCGGCTTCGGGCAACTGCTGGACGTGCCTTTCGTGGCGCTCGCGCAATGGTTCGGCCTGGATATCTATTTCCACCATCACAGCTTCGCGTATATCAACCGGCCAACCTGGTACTCGCGCCTGATCATGCGGTGCGCGCCGCGTGCGAAGCATCTGGTGCTGTGCGAGATGATGCGCACCGAGCTCGCCCGAATCTATCGCCTGCCGTCGGCCAACGTGCAGGTGCTGCCGAACCTCAGCCTGATCGACCTGTCGTCGACGGCACACCAGCGGGATAGCGTCGGCGAGGCGCTGACGGTCGGCTTCCTGTCGAATATCACCGCCGCCAAGGGCATCTTTACCTTCTTTGCCGTGGTACGGCAGGCGCAGGATCTCGGCATGCCGATTTGCGCGCGCATCGCCGGGCCCGTGGCGGCCGACATCCGCGCCGAGTTCGATGCCGAACTGGCCCGCACGCCGTGCGTCCGCTATCTCGGCCCGGTCAGCGGCACGGACAAGGAGCAGTTCTTCCACGATATCGACGTGCTGCTGTTCCCCACGACGTACCACAACGAAGCCTCGCCGCTGATCGTGCTGGAAGCGCACAGCTATGGCATCCCAGTCGTGGCCCACGATCGCGGCTGCATCGGCTCCATGATCGACGCGCACAGCGGCCTGCTGGTGCCACGCGATGCGGATTTCGCGGCGCTGGCCATTCCGTATCTGCAGAACCTCGATCTGGCCCGGGAGCGTGCCGGTGCCGAGCGGCAAGCGCTGCTGGCGCAGTTCCATATCGATCGCGGCCAGGCGGAAGCCACGCTGGCGCAAACCATCGCGCTGATCAGCCAGAGCCCCACCGTTTGAGCATGACGCCGCGGCACGCGATGCCGCGGCGCCACATGCGCCGCAACCCTTCAGATGCCGTGTCAGATGTCGTGATAGCGCCGCAGGACAATCCCCGCCTGTTCCAGCGCCATGCCGAGCGCGGCCGGCTCCATCAGCGGGCCGCCCTCCACCTTGCGCCAGGGCTCGGTATAACCGGGATGCACCGAGATCTCGGTGATGCCCTCGGGCAGGATGGCGGGAAGCTGCTGCGCCCAGCCGGGCTCCAGTGCATCCACGCCGACGTAGTAATCGGTGCTGCGCAGGTCGCCGAAATGCCGCAGGAGCCGCTCATTCAGGAAACCGCGCACGTTGTGCTTCTCGGCGTAGCAATTCTGCGGGCGCCGCACACGGGTGATGCCCGCGCGCACCATCTCCTCGCGGACCACGCGCATGATGGCGGGGTACTTGTGCATATGCCCGTGGCCATCCACGTGGGTGACCTCCACGCCGTGGTCGCGCAGCTCGGCGAGCTGCTCGCGGAACTCGCGCCGGATATCGGCGGCGTCGATCAGGCCGGCCATCGCGCGGGCACGCTGCATCCGGGGCGGAAAGAATTCCCCGTCCTTGCGGCACAGCGTCGACGACTTGCCGGCCGGCCGCCATCCTTCGACGATATTGAAGTGCAGGCCGAACGAGAACCGCTCGCGGTTTTCCCGCGCGAAACGGCAGGCCCTTGCCGTCGCCGGCATGCCCGCAAGGATGGTCGCGCTGGTGAGAAGCCCCGCCTCGAAGCAGGCGACCGTCGCTCGATATGTGTCGTCGTCGTAGCCGAAATCGTCGGCATTGATGATCACGCCTCTCATCCGTTCCTCCCCAAAGCGGTGAAAACGCCCGCCGCGCGAAGGGGTGCGGGCCGTGTGTTACGTACGGTATGCCGCATTCGCCCCCCCTTCGGTGCGATACGCCACGTTGTCCGGAAGCCCTCCGGCATCAATGTGCGAGAGCGCACCGAGGCTGCACTTTCCGGCTCCTAGGATGGCTGTAACGACGGCATGGCGGCCATGCGCCGTCACGTTGCCAACGCGAGGGAGATTGCCGTGAAAACTAGTGAATTCCAGACTGCCCGCAGATCCGAAGCCGGATCGCGCCGCCCGATGGGCGCGACGCTGGCCATGCTGGGCGCCGCGATGCTGCTCTCCGCCTGCGCGGCATCGCCGGGCATGATGTTCAGCGCCAACGCACCGGTCAGCGCCGTCAGCCCCGAGACGAAGCCCGACGTCACGCCGATCACGCTGGATCTGGTCCGCGAGCAGCGCGCCAAGGCCAAGCCCACCAATGCGAACGTGGAAGAGCTCTACGGCAAGCCGGAGCCGTATCGCATCGGCGGCGGCGACATCATCTCGGTCGTGGTGTGGGATCACCCCGAACTCGTGTTTCCGACGCAGACCTACAGCATCGGTGCGGCCTTCGAGATTCCTACGTCGAGCGGTGGATCGAACATGCCTGGCTACGTCGTGAGCCCGGCTGGCGACATCCAGTTTCCCTATGCCGGCGTGATGAAGGTCGCCGGCAAGACCGCCAACGAGGTGCGTGACGAGATGGCCCGCATCCTCTCCCGCGTGGTCCGCGATCCCCAGATGACCGTGCGCGTGCTGGGCTTTCGCAGCCAGCGCGTCTACGTCGATGGCGAAGTGAAGACCCCGGGCATGCTGGCCATCGACGACGCGCCGATGACGCTCGTCGAAGCGCTGAACCGCGCGGGCGGCGTGCTGAACCTGACCGGCGACAACAGCCGCGTCCGCGTCACGCGCGGCGAGCGCAGCTGGTACGTGAACATCCCGGCGCTGCTGGCGAAGGGCGTGGATCCGTCGCAGATCCTGCTGCGCTCGGGCGACATCGTCCGCGTGGAGCAACGCGAGGACAGCAAGATCTTCGTGACTGGCGAGGTGGTCAAGCCGTCGTCGCTGCTCATGCGCAATGGGCGCATGACGCTGAACGAGGCGCTGGGCGACGCGGGCGGCGTGAATCCTGCGTCGGCCAACGCCGAGCAGATCTTCGTCATCCGCAAGACGGACGCCGGCAACCCGAAGGTCTACCACCTGGATGGCACCTCGCCGGTGGCGCTGGCCATCGCGGAGAGCTTCGAGCTGGAACCGAAGGACGTGGTGTACGTCGATGCACGCGACCTCGTGCGCTGGAGTCGGGTGATGACCTTGCTGATCCAGCCGATCGTCGGCACGGCCAGCATTGCGCGCCCATGATGCAACGCGCGCATGGAGCGACGATGGTCCGGACGATCCTGGTGGTCTGCCTCGGCAACCGGTGCAGAAGCCCGATGGCGGCCGATCTCCTGAAGCGCGCACTGCCGGAGTGCAACGTGGTGTCCGCCGGGCTTGAGCCGCCGGTCGGCGCCACGGCGGACCCCCGGGCGGTGCGGCTGCTGGCGACGGAAGGCGGCGACCTCGCGGCGCATCGCGCGCGCGCCATCGATGCCGCGCTGGTCGCCGGTGCAGACCTTGTGCTGGTGATGGACGACGAGCAGCGCGAAGTCCTGGAAGACATGTTCCCGGCCGCGCGCGGCAAGACATACCGCCTGTGCGAACGCGAACAAACCGATGTACCCGACCCCTACGGGGGGTCGCAGAACATGTTCGTCATCGTGCTTGGGTTGATCAAAATGGGTGTTGAATCGTGGTCGGCAAGAATCCTTGCGGCAGAGCCGGCCCACCGCCACGGAGGGGCGTCATGAGCAACGTTCGGAGTTTCCGGGACCACGGGCCCGACACTTGGGAAGAGGCCGATAAGCCAATTGACATGACGTCCTACCTGGACGTGCTGATTCGCTACCGGTGGACATTCTTCATCGTCGCCGCATCGATTGTCGGTATTGGCCTGCTCTACGCGTTCCTGGCCACGCCGGTCTACCGCGCGGACATCATGGTGCAGGTGGAGGAGACCAACCCCGGCAACAATGCCAGCAAGCTGGCGGCCAGCATCTCGCCGGTGTTCGACGTCAAGCCGGCAGCGACGGCCGAGATCGAACTGCTGCGCTCGCGCATGGTGGTCGGCAAGGCGGTGGACACGCTGCGGCTCGATATCGAGGCTTCGCCACGATACTTCCCGATGATTGGCGCGGCGATCGCCAGCTATAACCCCGAGCTGTCCAAACCCGGCCTGTTCGGCTTTGGCGGCTATGCCTGGGGCGGCGAGTCGATCTCCGTCGCACGGCTCGACGTGCCCGCGCAGATGGAAGGCCGCCGCATGACGGTGACCGCCACCGGCGACAACAAGTACCGGCTCAGCTTCGCCAGCAGCGAGCTCACGGCGGACGGCACGGTGGGATCGCCACTGACCGTGGCCATCACAGGCGGCGACGTCACCATCCTCGTCAGCCGGCTGGATGGCCGGCCCGGCACGCAGTTCACGGTCACCCACATCCCGCGCGCAACGGCCATCTCTCTGCTGCAGGACCAGCTGGCCATCTCCGAGCGCGGCAAGCAGAGCGGTGTGATCGGCGTTGCGCTGGAAGGGGCTTCGCCGGGCAAGACCGCGGCCATCCTCAATGAGATCGGCAACGAGTACGTCGACCAGAACGTTCGCCGCAAGGCCGCCGAGGCCGAGAAATCGGTCAACTTCCTGGAAGGCCAGCTGCCGCAGCTCAAGCAGCAGATGGAAGCCGCGGAGTCCCGCTACAACGCGATGCGCAACCAGCGCGGCACCATCGACCTCAGCGAGGAATCGAAGCTCATCCTGTCGCAGTCGGTCCAGATCCAGACCAAGCTGCAGGAACTGCGCCAGAAGCGGCAGGAGCTGATTGCCCGGTTCACCGGCAATCATCCGACGATCGAGATCCTCGACAACCAGATCGCCGGACTCACCGGGCAGCTCAACGGCGTGACCGGCAAGATCCAGAAGCTGCCGGAAGTCGAGCAGAACGTGGTGCGCCTGATGCGTGACGTCAAGGTCAACACGGAGCTCTACCAGTCGCTGCTCAATGACGTGCAGCAACTCAGGCTCGTCAAGGCCAGCAAGGTGGGCACGGCGCGCCTGGTCGATCCTGCCGAAGTGCCGCTCAAGCCGATCCGGCCGAACCGTCTGCTGATCAGTGGCACCTCGGTGGCGCTGGCACTGGTGATGGCGCTGCTGGTGGTGGCGACGCGGCGCCTGCTCGATGGCGGCGTCACCGACGCCGACGAGATCGAAGCGCAGTGCGGCCTGACCGTCTACGCCACCATCCCGATGAGCCCGCAGCAGGCACGCCTCGCCCGCAACAAGGAGGGCGGCGGCGACCTGCTGGCCGTGCAGCAGCCGGACGATCCGGCCATCGAGAGCCTGCGCGGCTTCCGCACCGCGTTGCAGTTCGCGCTGCTCAACTCGATGCGCAACCATGTCGTGGTGGTCACGGGCCCTGCGCCGGACGCCGGCAAGTCGTTCATCTGCGCCAACTTCGCCGTCGTCGCGGCAAGCTCGGGCCGCAGGGTGTTGCTGATCGACGGCGACCTGCGCCGCGGCGTCCTCAACAGCCGGTTCGATGTCACGCGCAAGCCCGGCCTCACCGAGGCACTGACGGGTACGCGCCTGAACGATGTGATCCAGCACGATGTCGCCCCGGGCGTCGACTTCATCCCGACCGGTTCGGTGCCGCCACTCGCGGCCGACTTGCTGCAGAGCCCGGGCATGGACGCGCTATTGAGCGAGGTGCGCGCCCGCTATGACCTCATCCTGATCGATACGCCACCGGTGCTGGCGGCAGCCGATGCCGGCATCCTGGCACCCAAGGCAGGCGCCGTGTTCCTGGTGGCGCGTGCCGACAGGACGACGACCGGCGAGCTCAGCGCGGCACGCCGGCTGATCGAGCAGTCCGGCGCGGAGGTCAAGGGCGTGCTGTTCAATGGCCTCAAGGTCGAGGGCCGCTGGTACCGCGCGCACTACCAGTTCGGCAAGTATCGCTACCTGAACCGGTATGGCGCGACTCAGGCCAAACGGGCGTAAAGGATCACCCCGGGGATCGCCACGGGGATCGCCACGACCGCTCGCGTCTCCTCCGGCGAACGGTGGTGGCCAGTAGTTCTCGGTAGTCGTCGTCAAAATGATTCGCCGCCCTCATGGGGCGGCGATTTTTTTTGGCTGTTCGATGATTGGGGGGAAGGTCGTCCGGATCGGGAGCATCCGACCGGGATCGGCCTTTCTCACGGTGTCCTTAGCAGTACGAAAAACGGCCGGACGACCCCGGTCAGCAATTCACGGTCGGGATTGGTGCGGGCCAGAACCCGGAGGCCCAGGATGGTGCTCAGAGCGAGCCGCGCGATGTCGCCTGGAGGTTGCGAGGTAAGGATTGATCCGTCGCGCTGCCCGGCCGCGACACAGTCGCGAACACTCTTTTCCATTCCAGCAAAGACCTCGGTGACAACGTCCCGGAAGTCCTGGTCGTGCGGCGCCACCTCCAACGCCGTGTTCACGACAAAACACCCCTTGTGAAGCCTGTCGGCGAGCACCTCTTCAACGTTTGCGTCGAAGTACCGCTCCAATGCGCGTAAGGGCGGGTCATCGCTTCCGAAGATTGCCGAGCAGGTTTCGAGCGTCAGACGGACATACCGATCGAGCACGAGACGGTAGATGGCTCTCTTGTCACCGAACGCGTTGTAGAGGCTTGGCGTAGTCGTTCCGGTGTGGTCGGCGAGGTCGCGCATCGATGTCGCCTCATAGCCGTTATTCCAGAAGCGTTGCATTGCGGCTTCAAGCACCGTGTCTTCGTCAAATTCCCTGGGCCTGGCCATCTCGATCCTTCGGTCAATGGTGAGAGCGAATAACGCAAGTTGCAATTTTATCACGATCGTCAAAAAACCTTTGCGAGTTTTCTGACGATCGTAATAAAATCCGCCCAGCCGATGCCTGGTCCAATCTCGACCACTGACGGCCGGCGATCGCTGTGCCGCCGCGCAGCGAGCTACCAATCCCCAACCAGAAGCAAACCTGGAGTACACAGATGAGTGAGCATGCCTACGTAGATGGGATTTATCCCTTCCCGGCCGTGATGCAGACGCGGACGATCGAAACCAACGGTACGTCCATCCACGTGCGGGTCGGCGGTCATGGTCCAGCGGTCGTCATGCTGCACGGCTTCGGCACAACGGGCGACATGTGGGGGCATCTGGCGAGCGCACTCATCGAGGACCACATGATTGTGGTGCCCGACCTGCGTGGGTTGGGCCGCTCGTCAAAGCCTGATGGCGGCTATGACAAGAAAAATCAGGCGGCAGACGTGGTGGGCGTCCTGGACGCCCTCGGTGTACGTACGGCCGAACTGGTGACGCACGACATCGGCATCATGGTCGGCTTCGCGGTTGCCGCCACCCATCCCGAGCGCGTGAACCGATGGGTGGCGATCGATGCGCCGCTACCCGGCGTCGGACCCTGGGATCAGATCACACGGGACCCGGCCATGTGGCACTTTGGTTTCGGTGGCCAGGACATGGAGCGCCTGGTCGCCGGCCGCGAGCGCATCTATCTCGACCGCTTCTGGAACGAACTTTCCCGCAACCCGAAGCGGTTTGATGAAGCGAAGCGCCAGCATTACGCGGCGCTCTATGCGCAACCCGGCGCAATGCGGGCGAGCTTTGCCCAGTTCCTGGCGTTCAGCCAGGATGCCGCCGACAACAGAGCGCTGCTTGCGCAGGGCAAGCTTCAGATGCCGGTTCTGGCCTTGGGTGGCGAAGCTACATTCGGCCCGATGATCGGCGCGGTGATTCGGTGTGCCGCCGATAACGTCGAAGATGTGATCATCCCGGATTGCGGGCACTGGATCACGGAAGAGCAGCCGCAGGCAACGACGGACCTGGTCGTCGAGTTCCTGCGTCGCCGTTCGCGCGTTAGCTAGTGCTACGTAGTGCGGGGCCGCGCGTCGCATCCGGCGCGCGCCCCAATCGCTATCCGATGTACTCCACCAGCGCAACCGCACCGCCACCGGGCGACTGGTCGGTGCCCTTGCCGGGCACGAGGCTGAGGGTGCAGTGCTGCCGCGTGCTGCATCGGAACACGAGCCGCCGGTCGGTCTGCCCGCCGGCGGAGAAGGGCTGCATGCGCAGCGTGGCCAGCACCGTGGGCGTACTCTCGCCGGTCTGGATGGTGTAGGTGCCCTCCCCTGCGGACCCCGCCGCGCCGGGTGGCACGTCCAGGATCACGCGCATGACGATGGCATTCATCGGCAGCACCACCGTCTGCACGCCATCGGCGCTGGCCGGCAGCCTGCCAAACGCGTTCTTGAACGAGATGATCTTCGTCCTGACGGTTGCGGACGCGGCCACGTGCCAGCCTATTTCCGCATCGGCAAAGACGCCGCCCGTGCAGTTGCCCCGGCACCCCTCCAGCGTCACGACCCTGCGGCGTCCGAGCTGATTGCCGGGCTCGGAGAACATCAGTGCTTCGTCCGGGTGGGTGTAGTTCAGGAAATCGCAGTTCCGGTAGGTGGCGCGGCCCTGCCCCCAAGGCCCCTGCCCGGTCGTGTACTGGTGCCGGCCCATGATCTGGCAGTTGTCGAACACCACCTGCGCGCCTGCCGTGTTGCCCGGCGAAAACACGGCGGAAACCGTGCCCGCGGCAAACGGCTGGTATCCCTGCGAACTGAAGTCGCAATCCTTGAAGCCGACGTTTCCTTGCTCCCATTCGCAATGGATCAGCCCGGCATGCCGCGATTTCTGCTCGACGCGCAAACCCTCCGCCTTGAACGAGCACACGCCCTGCGCATGGTTGTTGCCGCGCAGATTGAAGAGGAAGGTCGGCGCGCCCGGCTCGTACCCGCTGACATCGCAATCGGTCAGCTTGACGTTGCCGCCGCGCTCCAGCGTGATCCAGTTGCTCGACGACCAGTACTTGCAGTGATCGAACCAGTAGTTCAGGAACTGATCGGACGTGTTGTCGCGGCCCACGTAGAGGAAAGTCTTCCAGGTGCCGGCCCACGCGCAGCGCCAGAACTTCCATTCGCTGTTGCAGTTTTCGCCGATGAGGTTCGCGCCGTATCGCCAGTTGCCGGTGAAGATGCAGTCATCGAACGCATAGTCCTGCGCGCCGCCCGCGCTGGCACTGTCGATCAGATCGTTGTCCGGTGCCTTGCCATGGAACTGGATGTTGCGAAAGCGCACGACCAGCGCCTTGTCGTGATTCTTCATCAGCGCGCCGGGGCCCTTCGGCTCGTAGAGCAGCACCACCGAGCCGGGTGGCCCGTCCCCTTCGATCGTCAGCCCCTGGGTGCGGGCCGAGAACAGCGAGGAGTCCAGCAGCGCGCCTGGCCGGGTCAGCTTGTAGGTGCCGGGCGGCAGCACGATCCGCTTGTTGCCGATCATGTTGGGGTTCTCGCCCGCAACCGACTTGCGCGCCAGCGATGCGACGTACCGCACGGCGCTGGTGAATGCGGCGTCCGACGGGTTGCGGCCGGTCGGGTCCAGCCCTTCGTATTCCGTGATCGAGACCACGCGCTCGGCCATGGTGTCCGCCGCCGTGCGCGCCATCGCGCTCCGGCTGCCGCCCGACGCCGCCACGGCCGCTCCCGCGCCTGTGATGATGCCCAGCCGCGTCAGGAAACTGCGCCGGAGATTGCTCATGCGATTGCCTCGTGTCAGTCGCGGGCCCGCCGGAATCAGCCCGGCCCCGGGCTCACTGGGTCAACAGGTAAGACCAGAGCGCGGTGCACTCCTGGTCCGACAGCCGGTATTGGGGCATGGACCGCGCCAGCATGACGCCGGCCACATCGACGCTGTCGGCCATGACGCTGCAGAAGGTGTTGCGGTCGTAAGCCGTGGGCGGCCCCCCGCGGCGCGCGCTGAGGCCGAGCAACGAATCCGCGGTCAGCCGTGGCCCGAACGATTCGGTGCCACGGGTCGCCACGTGGCAATTGGCGCAACGCGACGCCCCGGCCGGCAGTGCCCGCGCCTCACCGCGCAGATGCGCCGCGAGCGCGGCCTCGCCGTAGAACATCGCCCGCCCCTGCTCCACGGCGGGCGACGCGGGTGTGGGCGTCACTTCCGCGGCCGCCGGCAGGCAGGCGGTGGTCAGCGCCAACGCCAGCAGCCACCGCGCGCCGCCAATGCCCGTCGCGCCCCCCATCAGTGAACGCGCACCACCGCTGCCACGCTCGGCACGCCTGCGGCATTCATCGCGAACAACATGTAGTAGCCAGGCACCACCACACCCGGATCCGACGGAATCTGGAGCAGGTATTCGCCCGCCGTGCCGACCGTGAAGGTCAGCGGCACGCGGCGCTGCTCGTTGTTCACCGAGTGGGTGGACGACGACATCCGCACGATCGAGAACGCCTTCATGCCACTCGTCGCACTCACGGAGATCGTCGTGCCGAGGGTGGCATCGGCCGGCGCGGCGGTGATGGACGGCCGGGTGGCGGCCGATCCGTCGGCGTTGAGCAGGTAAGGTGGCGTCAGGATCTCCACGTTCGGATGGTTGGTGGTGCAATCCCCGCACAGGCCGCCGCCACCGCTCAGCACGCGCCCGTCCGTGAGCAGCAGCGCCACGCTGTGGTACGTGCGCGGCGTCACCATCGCGGCCAGCCGCGAGAACTTCTCGGTGGCCGGATCCCACAGCTCGGCCGTCAGCACGGCGCCATCGTCGGTGAACACCACGGGGTACGTCTGGCCGCCCATCACGACGACCTGGCCGTTCGGCAGGACCACGCTGTTGTGGAAGGCGCGCGCATAGGACATGGAACCCACCTTGCGCACGGTTGGCGTGGCGGTCCGGATGTCGATCACGTGCGCGTTGGTCGTGGCAGGCGCGTTCTCGTAGTCGGGTGCGCCCCCCACCGTGAGGATCCTGCCGATGTCGTACATGACGGCATTGCCGTTCATGGCGTCGGTATCGGCCGCACGGTTGCCTGCCGGTGTGACATTGCCGTTGCCGGTCGTGTCGAACCAGTTCATCTGCTTGCTCGGGCCGGCATGGAACACGCGGCCATTGGCACCGGCAAAGAGCCATGCGTGATTGTCGGAGCGATAGATGCCCGCCGCGTCACCGGTCAGGATGTAATCGTCCCAGATCGCGCTGTTCAGCCGCCAGCCGGTTGCCGACTGCCAGGTCTCGCCGTCCTTGTCGCCGATGTTGCCGCTCCAGGAGCCGCCGACGGTGAAGACGCCGCCGTTGCTCAGCGTGACCGCGCCCTGATAGCCACGTCCGCGCACCATCAGCGCTGCCGATGTCCACGCATTGGTGGTGGGGTTGTAGATGCTGGTTTTCTGGTTGCTGGAACCGCCGTTGACCAGGATCCTGCCATCCGGCAGGTTGGCGATGCCAGGGCAGAACATGTCGTGGCCGGTGTTGGTCACCAGCTTTTCGGTGGAGGTGCCATTCGCCGGATTGAAGATGGCGGTGTAGGTCTGTCCGCCATCACCCCCGAAGTTGAAGCGATCGAAGGACGACCACACGAGCACGCGGCCATTCGGCAGGTTGGCCGCCGCCACGGGAACGATCGGCAACGTCTTCGGCGCGGCCCACTTCGATGGCAGGACCGTTGCCTGCGTGATGGTGATGGACCACGTCTGCGCCACGCTGCCGTTGCAGGTGGCCTGCACGACGGCCTGTCCGTTGGTGGCCGAAGCTGGCGCCAGGCACAGGTTGCTGTGCGAGGCCACGAGCGCATAGCCACCGTTCTGCTGCCGCAGCGTGTAGCGCTGGTTGGCCGATCCGCTGCAAGTCCACTGGAGCGCGGGGGCACCTACCGCCGTGCTGGCGTACTGGACGTCGAGGCATTTGCCGCTGTGCTGGGCGGCAAGCTGGTACAGGGTGCCGAACGGCGTGAGCGCCCATTGCTGGTTGGGCTCGCCGTGGCAGGTCCAGATGATGGCCGGCGCGTCGTTGCTCGTCACCGCGCCGGAGATATCGAGGCAAAAATTGGTCCCGCTGAGTTTCACCGCGCTCACCGTCTGCGCTTGCGCGGGTGCGAATGAAAGCCATGCCATCAGCAGGCAGGCAGCGATCCATCTCGGCAACCAGGCCAGGCGGGATGCGGTCAGGGGTCGGGGGAGAGGATTCATGGTGGCACCCGTGGAGTGGTTGGTGCGGGTCGGTCAGACTGGCCGGGCCCTCAGGCCTTGGCCAGATGTCCCATGACGGCGAGCACTTCTTCCGGCTGAGGCAGCGGTGGGCTGCGCCAGCAGAGTTGTGCGGCCGCGTTGAAGAAGTAGACCTGGGTCGAGTGGCGGTCGATATTCTCGGCCGGTGCACGGCCGGCGAGGGCCGTCCTCAGCTTTTCGACATCGCCGGCCGGCACGGCGCCGCGCCACGATGGGCCGGCGCCCATGCGCTGCAGCCACTCATGCAAGGCTTTCGGTGTATCGGAGAGCGGATCGATGCTGAGCGACACCAGCCGCAACGGATAACGGCCACGCAAGCGCGGCAGCCCCTCTTGCACCGCGCCAAACATGGCGCCTTGCAGCGGGCAGACCGAACTGCAGCCCGTGAACATGGTCTGCAGCGCGGTGACGTTGCCCTGCAGCATGTCCGCCAGACGGCGGCGTTGTCCTGTCTGATCGACCACCCACGCGTCCGGCGCCGGCAGCAGCGGTTCGACCGGCCCCGTACCGAGGTGCGCGTACAGGTCGCGCGACGCGACGGCCAGCAAGCTGGCGGAGAAGCTGCGCAACCATGCGCGGCGTGTCCAAGTCATTGCTACGTCTCCCAGGCTTGGATCATGGCGTGGTTTTTCCAGGCATCGGCGCGGGTCGACGAGGCGACAGCCGGTGCTGGATGACCGAATCATCTTCCGATTCCCGATGCCGGCCATCTGTGCGCTACCGCACGCAACGGGTACCCGGCCGGGCATGCGGAATGCAGGCGGACTGGCGTTCCACGGCTTGGTGGGCAAACACACGAATGGGCGGGGAAAGCCCGTTGAAGGCAACGGGCGGGCGTCCTTATACTCGGCGCAACGCATCCGACCGCGCACAGCAAGGAGAAACCGTGGACTCCCAAGACCAGCATTGCGCGACGGCATCGCCTCGCATTGCCGTCATCATCGCCACCAAGGGGCGTCCCCAGGCGGCGACCCGCGTGCTCCGCCTGCTGGAGGCACAGACGCTGCCTCCAGACATCGTCGTGGTCTCGGCCAGTTCGCAACAGGATGTCGAGGCGCCGTTCGAGACGACCTTGCCCATCGAGTACGTGTTCGGCACCGCGGGATTGCCGGCGCAGCGCAACCGGGGCATGGTCCGCGTGATGCCGGCGTTCGATGTCGTGGTCTTCTTCGACGACGACTTCGTGCCCGCGCCGGACTGGCTGGCACGTTGCGCCGAAGTGTTCTCCGCGTGGCCCGACGTGGTCGGCCTCACCGGCGACGTCGTCCGCGATGGCGTGCGGGGCGACGCGATCGACTGGGACGAAGCCATCGCGCTGGTTGGCGACAATCTGGTGGACGCGGACGACACGGCAATCACCGCCACCTCGCCGCTCGAAAAGCTCTACGGCTGCAACATGGCATACCGCACCGCCGCCATTGGCAGCCTGCGCTTCGACGAGCGCCTCGTGCTGTATGGCTGGCTGGAGGATATGGATTTTTCCCGCGCCATGAACCGCAAGGGACGGCTGGTGAAGGCGCTGGCCGCGCGCGGCGTCCACCTGGGCCTGCGATCCGGCGGACGCGCCTCTGGCGTGCGCTTCGGCTTTTCGCAGATCGTCAATGCCTGGTATCTGCATGGCAAGGGCGCGCTGACCGCGCGCGAGGCCTGGAGCAACACGCTGCGCGCGCTGCTGGTCAATGGCGCCAAGGCGTTCTTCCCCGAGCCACATATCGATCGACGCGGACGGCTGGCGGGCAATTTCATCGGCCTGCGCGAACTGCTATCCGGACGCTGCCGCCCAGAACGAGGCGCGGACCTCTAAGAGGCGCTATAGAAATGATTCTGGCGTCGTTGCGCGGCCTTGCCGTACCACTTGTACTGTCTGCGGCCGCGCCCTTGCAGGGCGCGCATGCGCTGGCACGCGCATGCCGCTACGCAGGCGGATCGCGTGCGATCCGAAACCCCTGCTTCGCCCTAGCCAGAACCGCTATCGCTTCATTTCTATAGCGCCTCTAGCGCCGGGGGGCACCGGCTTAAAGGCGCTCTGCCTCTCCATCCCCTTCTGCTTCTCCATCCCTTCAGCCTTTCGATTTCGCCACCGGCCCGCGGCGGGCTGCTGCCGGGATGCGCAACCTGACGGGCGATGCCTTGGGCCGCACGACGCGGGCCAGGCGGACGGGCTGGCGGGCGGGCTGTGGAGCGGGTTCGCGGACGGGGGCGCGGGCCGGTTCGCTGGCGGGAGCCGCCGCAGGCCGCGACGGCGCCCGGGCCTGAACCTGGGCCTGGGCCTGAGCCTGAACCTGGCTGAGGTGTTCCAGCAGATGATCGGCAAAGGCCTCCCGGCTGACCTCCAGGAACAGCGAGTGATCGAGCATCGGCAGGATGCGCAGGTTGACCAGCGGCAGGTCGTCGAGCCCTTCCATCTGCTTGCCTAGCCCCAGCCTTGCCTCATGCAGACCCACGTCGCTGGCGCCGTAGAGGAAATCCGTCCGCACGCCCCGGCGATCGAGCTCGCGCACGGCGGCGCGCGCGAAGGCGGCCACCGTGGCGTGGTCTTCGCCGTCGCGCGATGGCCCCGCGGCCTGCGCGCCGCTTTCGCGCACGCGATACCAGATCCGGCGGGCCATCGCGGTGATCAGCCGCCGCGCCCCGATCTGCCCGCTGCAGAGACGGCGCCAGTTCTCCCACTTCCCCATCGCGGCCAGATACACGCGAGCCGAGCGCAACTGATCCGTGGCCGCGGCGTCGTCCGCCGCATCCCAGCGGAACTTGACGAGATTCGCCAGCACCAGACCGTTGACGCAATGATTGGCCAGCGCCGCATGCAGGCTCAGGAAGGCGCCCGAGCACACGCCGGCCAGCACGATGTGCCGGAATCCGCGCGCACGCATCCACTCGACCGCTGTGCTGACGTCTTGCCTGGGCGTCCGTGCGTAGATGGCCGACAGGTTCATCTGCCGCCACGCGCCGGGGCTGTCGCCCAGCGCCGAGACATCGAGCCGCAGCGCAGCCATGCCCTGCCGTGCCAGACGCCGGGACAGGTCGACGAACATCCGGCCATCGCCCGCGTGATGGTTGCCGCCGGTGTTCGGGAAAATCACGGCGGTGGTGGCGGGGGTCCGTCTGCCGCTGCTGGCGCCCGGTGTGCACAGGACGCCGAACAGCCGCCCGTTGTCGATCCACACTGATTGCTCGATGACGCCGTCGGCGTCGAAGCTGGCTTCCACGCCGATGTGACGAGCCGCCATCGCGTGTGCCGGCGGAAGCGGAGACCGTGTTGGCGCTGATCGCGTTTGCAATCGGGCATTCGATGCCGCCGAGGTGGCCAAAGTTGGCGACAGGGCCATCACCCAGCCGATGACCCGCGCCCACGCGTCCGGGGGCACTGCGGCGTATTCGGCCGACTGCATCAGCGACGGATACTCGGCGAAATCTTCCACCTCGACCTGTGCCCCGGCCGCCTTGTACTGGCGGGCCAGTGCGGCCACGGGCGAGGCGGGGTCCGGCCAGGCGTCCAGCCACAGCATGCGCGGCGCGGGAGCCTCCGGCAGCGCATCGAGCCGCAAACCCTGGATGGCGGTGACCGTGGCGGCGTCGATCCGGAAACTGAGCACGTCCTGCGCGCCGGGTGGCGCCGGTGGGGGGACCAGCTCGGGGATCGCGCTGTTGCGCCAGCCGGCATGCAGGGCGCGGAGTTCGCGCAGGTAGCTCCGGCCGTCCACGACCGGCGCCAGCATGACGAGGCCCGCAACCGCCGGCCCGCTGCTGTCCGCCATTTTTGCGGCCGCCAGTGCGGCCAGCAAGGCGCCGAGCCGCAGCCCGCACAACACCACGCGCCCGACGCCCGTCTGCGCCCGCAGCAACGCGGCGGCGGCCGTGATGTTCGCGACGGCGCGCGGGATGAAGTCAGGTTCGTCACCGGTGCCGGCGGCGTCGCCCGTGCCCTCGTAGTCGAATCGCAGCACCGGAACGCCTGTGGCCGCCAGATCGTCGGCAAGATGGCGCCACGCGCGATGCGTCCACATCGCTTCGTGCCCTTGTGGCGCGCAGAGTACGACGCCAATGTCCGCAGTAGTCCCCGTGTCGGCGTGCAACCAGCCGACACAGCCCCCGAAAACCAACCGCTTCATGTGCATCTCCTGTGCGGCTACCGGTCGGACCCGGCGCCGGCGTACGCAGAAACAGGTACGCCGGTGTCGGGGGAATCGCCGGTTACGCCTTCTTGTCTTCTACAACTGCCGTATGGCCAATCTGCTTGACCTCCGGTGCGGCGACCGGCATTCCGAGATAGGGATTCATGCTGCCGAAATCGGCACGATTGCTGCGCTTGGGCGTCACGCCATTGAGAATGCCGCCCAGCAGGCGGGCATCGGCACGCGCCAGGCGCTTGAGGGTGTCCTCGACCTGCGTGGGCAGCGTGGATTCGGCGCGCAGCACCAGCAGCGTCGAGCCGGCGAGGTTGGCGACCAGCGTGGCATCCGCCACGGCCATCACCGGCGAGGTATCGATTAGGACGAGGTCGAAGCGCTCGGCGCAGGCTCGCAGGCATTCCGCCAGCGCGGGGCGCATCAGCAACTCTGACGGGTTGGCGGGTGGCGTGCCTGCCGGCAGCATCGACAAGCCGTTGACGACGGTCAGCCGCACTGCTTCCGGCAGCACCGCGCGGCCGGCGAGCACTTCGGCCAGGCCGGGTCCGGGCGGCTGGTCGAACCAGCTGGCCACGCGGCCGCGACGCAGGTCGGCATCGATCAGCAATACGCGCTGGCCCGCCTCGGCAAACAGCACCGCCAGGTTGACCGATGCAAACGTCTTGCCGGCGCCGGCGGTGGGGCTGGTGACCGCCACCACGTTGTCGCGGGTGCCGCGCAGCGAGAAATGCAGCGCGGCACGCACGCTGCGCAGACCCTCGACGGCGACGGAATGCGGGGCGTTGCGCGCCAGCAGGAACTGGTCGTGCAGGCCGAGCCGCACCAGCCGCTCCGTCCCCTCGTCTTCGAGCAGCGAGATCTCCGCCAGGTCGCGCCCGGGCTGCGGGCGTTCGAGCCGGGCCAGCAGCGAGGGCGCCACACCCACCGCGGCATCCGTGCGCGTCTTGGAATCCAGCAGGCGATCCAGTTCCGCCTGCTCGCGGCTGTAGGCGATGTCGCCCAGCATCGGCAGGCCGAGGCTCTCTTCGGCATCGTTGGCGTTGGCGACCGTTGGCTTCATGCGCTGGCGGACCGACACGAACCCCATCGCCAGGCAGATCCCGAGCAGGCCGCCGCCAGCCGTCAGCGGCAGCCGGCCCATGCCGACCGGCGTGACCGGTGTCAACGCGCTATCGATCACGCGCGTCTGGTGGGTACGGTCGAGCTGCGCCAGCGAGAGGTGCTCAAGCTTGTTGCGCAGCGTCATGTACATGTCCTCGGCCACCTTGACGTCGCGCGTCAGGGCCACGGATTCGCGCTCCGAAATGGACAGGTTCTGCAGGCGGGTGTCCATGTCGCGGCGTTCGCGTGCCAGCTGCTGGATCTGGTTGTCGATCGTGCGCACCTCGTTGGACTCTTCGGTGAACCGCTGCAGCATCTTGGTCCGCTCCAGGCGCAGCAGGGCGATCTGGCGCTGGTAGTCCATGCTGCCGTTCAGGAAGGACTGGGCGTCCTGGCTGGGCTGCATGGAGCCGGCCCGCGAGCGATAGCGCGTCAGCGCCGCCTCGGCGCGTTCCAGCTCGCTCCTGACGCGCGGCATCTCGCCGGTCAGGAAGGCAAGCGTGCCCGCCGCCTCGTCGCGCCGGCGCGCGGCCTGCCCGTTGATGTACGAATCGGCGATGCCATTGATCAGCGCGGCCACCACGGCACGGTCGGCGTTCTGCCACGCAATGCGGACGGTGCTGGCATCGTTGCCATCGCTGTCGATGCGCAGCTCGCGCGCCACGGTGTCGATGGTCTGCGCCGTTTCATGCCGTGTGACGGTGAAGCGCGTGCCCGGATTCGCGTCGATGCGCGCCACCTGGAACGTCACGCCCTCGGCCTGCACGATCTCGCCCACATTGCCCTCGAGCACGGTCGCATCCCTGAGGCGCAGCCGGTAGGTGTTGGCGGGCAACACCTCGAGTGTCATCGGCACATTGAGCAGATGCTCGGGCACATTGAAGGTGCGCACGTCGAGCTGCTCGCCGCCCCAGGCGTAGCCGAGCTGCGCGGGCCACGGCCCGATCAGCTTGCCGGGCTCGGCAAAATGCGCGGCCACGCCGCCTATCAGCGGCGCGCGCAACGGTTCAACCGAAATATCGAGACGCAGGCGCTCCACCACCGGCCCGACGACGGCGCGGCTCCTGAGCATGCCGACGTCGAACGGCGCGGTCTGCTGCGCGGCAGCGGGCTCGTCCTTCGGATAGACCTGTACCAGCGTGTGCGCGCGATAGACGTAGGGCCTGGAGATCGCGGCCGCCCCGGCGATGATCGCGCCGACGAGCCCCGCTGCAAGAATCCAGCCCGCGTGGTCCAGCAACGCCCGCACTTGCGCGCCACGCCTCCGCGACACTCCCCCCGGCGCCGGCATGGTGCCGGCAGATGACATTGTGCTCACGAATCGCTCCCTGACTGCTTGGCGCGTCAGCCCTGGTGCCCGCCCGACCCAGGGCCGGCACCCGTGGGCTATTTGCGCCCGTAGTTATCCTCGAATCTCACGATGTCGTCCTCGCCCAGATAGGCGCCGGACTGCACCTCGATGATCTCCAGCGGCGTCTTGCCCGGATTTTCGAGCCGGTGCAGGGTGCCGATGGGGATGTAAGTCGACTGGTTCTCCGAAAGGATGCTGACCGACTCTCCGCAGGTCACGCGCGCCGTGCCGCGCACCACCACCCAGTGTTCTGCGCGGTGATAGTGCATCTGCAGCGAGAGGCTCGCACCGGGCTCCACCACGATGCGCTTGACCTGGAAGCGTTCGCCATGGTCGATCGAGTCATAGCAGCCCCAGGGCCGATGCACCTTGCGATGGTTGACGACCTCCGCGCCATGCTCGGTGCGCAGGCGATGCACCACGTTCTTGACGTCCTGCACGTGGGCCTTGTCGACGACGAGCACCGCGTCCGCCGTCTCCACCACCACCACGTCCTGGACTCCCACGCAGGCGATCAGGCGGCCTTCGGAGTGGGCCAGGCACGAGGACGCGCCGTCGAACAGCACGCGGCCGCGCGCGGCATTGCCGGAGGCATCCTTCGACGCGATGTCCCAGATGGCGGCCCACGATCCCACATCCGACCAGCCGGCATCGAGCGGCACCAGCATGCCGGGAATGTCCGGCAGGGTTTCCAGCTTCTCCATCACCGCGTAGTCGATCGAATCGGACGGGCAGGCGTCGAAGGCTTCCTTCTCGATGCGGAACAGCTCACCGTTGGTGCCGCTGCCCTCGCCGGCCTCATACGCCGCACGGCACTGGCGGTACATCTCGGGCTGGAGCTCGCTCATGGCCCTGAGCCAGACCGATGCCAGCACCACGAAGATGCCGCTGTTCCACCAGTACTCGCCGGATTCCACGTAGTGCCTGGCCAGCTCCAGATGCGGCTTTTCGACGAAGCGTTCGAGCGCGAACGCGCCGGGATTCACGGGCACGGCGGCGCGGATGTAGCCAAACCCCGTCTCGGGCGCGGTTGGCCGCACACCCAGCGTGACGATGGCGCCGCGTTCGGCATGCATGACGGCGGTTGCCGACGCCTGCCGGAAGGCTTCCGTATCGAGCACGCTGTGGTCCGCCGGCGACACCACCAGCACGGCATCGGCGCACTCGCCGGCACCGGCAACGGCATGCAGCGCGGCGATGGTGAGCGCCGGTGCGGTGTTGCGGCCGCACGGCTCGGACACGATGCGCGCACGCTTGCCCTTGCGCTTGAGCATGTCCGCCACCATGAAGCGGTGTTCCTCGCCGCAGACCACGATTTGCGGCGGCTCGATGCCCGCCGGCCGCTCCGCGCGCACGGCGATGCCTTCCAGGCGGTACGCGGTGGCCTCCAGCAGGGTGTCTTCGGCGACCACATTGAGCAATTGCTTGGGATACTGCTCGCGCGACAGGGGCCACAGACGCGTACCCGCGCCGCCCGCCAGGATCACCGGCTGCACCGCCGGCCGCAGGAGGGGGCGCACCACAGGCGCTTCGACGAGCGTCTGCAACGTGCTGGGTGGCAGGGTCTTTTCACGGCTCCGGGTTCTCATCATTTCTCCTGCCTGCATCGTGCGCGGATCATTGCCGCGGCCTGGTTGCGCATCCTGGCCGGTGCCCCGCACGGTACGCAGAATCGGGTACGCATGACGATCCCGGGCACGCGTCCAGGGGATGCGGCCCAGTGTAGGAACACAGCCAGATGGGTATCTGTTCGATTCCACACGCACCCCGGGCGGTCCCGCGCCCGCACATCGCCGCGCGGACTTTGTTGGACAACGTACCGATTCGCCCACGCCCTGGCGTTGGAATACGGGTGGCCGCGCATGCGCCTGCCGCGCCGGAAGCGATCCGGCTGGCATCCGATTCTTGCGGAGGAACGACATGGAGCGCAGTTCTGCAACCCTCTTGGAGACGCCCTCCGGCGACGGCCAGCCGGACGCCGTCACGACCGCCGCCGTTGGCGCGCGGGCGCAGACCGCCGGCATGCCGCGCCCGGGTGGCCTGCATGGCGAGGACGCGATCTGGCAGGAAACCAACTGCTATATGGATCTGTGGATCGAACTGCTGTACGGCTGGGGGCTGGACCCCCGCGCGGCGCTGGCGTTCACGGTCACACAGGATTTCGAAGGCGATCACTTCACGTTCTTCAAGTATCCGCAAGCCGACCTGGAGCAGCTCTACGGCACGGTCGTCCAGGAAATGGCGATCTACGACACGCTGGAGGCACACATCGCCGGGCAGGTGGACCGTGGCCACGCCGTGCTGGTGGAGGTGGACAGCTTCTACCTGCCGGATACCCGCGCCACGGCCTACCGCCGCAGCCACGTGAAGACCACCATCGCCATCGATCGCATCGACACGGCGGCGCAGCGGCTGTGCTACTACCACAGCCTCGGTTACTACACCGCCGGGGGCGAGGACTACCGTGGCCTGCTGCGGCTGGACCCCGCGCTGCGCGACAACGGGGACATCCTGTTTCCGTACGTGGAGTGCGCCAAGCGGATCAGGCCGCCGCTGCAGGGCCGCGCGCTGGCCAACGCCGTGGCCGGGCAGATGCGCCGGCATCTGGGCCGGCGCCCACTGCGCAATCCCGTCTCGCGGTGGCGCGATGAGTTTCATGATCAGGTCGGCAATGTGCTGGCGCGCGGCGACGCCTATTTCCATCACTATGGATTCAACCTGCCACGGCAGCTCGGCGCCAATTTCGAGATGCTCCATCACTGCCTGACATGGCTGGGCGAGCATGGCTACCGGGTGCCAGCACCAGTGATCGGCGCGGCCACGGCCATCGCATCGGAGAGCAAGGTGCTCCAGTTCCGGCTGGCCCGTGCGGTGGCGCGTCGCCGGCATGATCCGTGCACGGCGTGCCTGGACATGCTGGAGTCCGCCTATGACCGGGCCATCGACGGCCTGCTGATGTCGTTCGGCAGCACCGACCTCGCCGATGCCTGAGCGGCCGTGCGGAGCGGGGCGCCGGTGGCGCCCGCCCCGCCACGGTCGGTTCAGGCGTGGGCCAGGGTGAGCGCCGGCAGCAAGCGGTCGTACTCGCGCTTGACGAGCTTGTAGCATTCGCACGAGTGCTTTTCCAGGCCGCAGCGGTCGAGCACGGTGATGTGCCCGCGGCTGTGGTGGATCAGGCCGAGGTCTTCCAGCTTGCCCGCCGCCTCGGTCACGCCCTCGCGGCGCACGCCCAGCATGTTGGCGATGACCTGCTGCGTGATCACCAGCTCGTTGGAGCTCATGCGGTCGATGGCCAGCAGCAGCCAGCGGCACAGTTGCTTGTTGAGCGAGTGGTGACGGTTGCAGGCCGCCGTCTGTGCGATTTGCGTCAGCACGGCCTGCACGTACAGCAACGTCACGCGTTGCAGCGCGGGCAGGTGAGTCAGCTCCGCACGCAGCGCACGGGCCGGGATGCGGTAGGCAAAGCCAGGGCTGCGCACTTCCACGCGGCTCGGCATGGTGTCCCCGCCGGTGACGACGGGAATGCCCACCAGCCCTTCATTGCCGACGGCGGCGAATTCCACCGTGGCGCCATCCTCGAGCAGGGAGAGCAGCGAGACCACCGACGTGGTCGGAAAATAAACGTGGACGATGCGCTGGCCGGAATCGGTCAGCAGTTCGCCGGCACGCAGTCGCACGAGTTCGAAGTGGCGCGACAGCGCCTCCCATTCGTGGCGCGGCAGTGCATTGAGCAGGTGATTGATATGCAGATCCGACCGATGCGTAATCATGGTGATTTCCCTCCCACTGACCCGGGAGCGACATCGGTAGCGGTCCACACGGAAAACCCGTGAGAGGCCTGTGACCCGATTTCGCCGCTCCACCCGTTGTCGACTGATGGCGATCTCCGGCAACCTCGCGGTTGCCACCCGTTTTACCCCCGGTGCGCCAGCCCCGGTTCGTTGTCTCGTTGTTGACTGTATTAAGGGCCATACGGGTCGGAACCGTCAGTAGGCAGACGGTTGGTGCGGCGGTCATGCTTTGGTAGGTTGGATGGAGATAAACGGCGGAGAACGCGGGGTGGAGACCGGCTGGGAAGCGGGCCGCGGAAGGACCCGCCGGCACCCGCCCAGCCGCCCGGCACATGGCTCGGGCGGAGAAGGTGGAGACAATCGATTCAGGCGTCGTAGGGGACGGGCCGGTCGGCGTTCAGGGCTGAGATCTCGCCCGAAGGGATGGCTCCCGCCGCGCCCGGTGCGGGCGTCTCATGCATCAGGCGGATACGGCGCGATTCTCCCGGCCCCAGGTGGAACCAGTCCTGCGCGGGACGGAAAGCATGATCCTCAATATGCACCCAGCGCGCGAAGCGCTCCGTGCTGACAGTCAGCCACCACTCACCCTCCACGCATTCCACCGCGCCTCTCAACCCTGGCGGGTGCAGCGCGGCTGCGCGCCGGTCGGGCAGATAGGCCGCCTGGCTGAGCAACGCGGTGCTGCCGTCCGCGGCGGTCTCCACATCGTGCAGCGTTGCCAGCACCACATCGTGCGCGGGCGGGCCAAAGCGATACGCGTAGGTAAAGTCGAAGAAGTGCTCGAGCAGGTCCGCCGCCGCCAGGCGTCGCACCTCGCGCGGGGCCAGCGTGAGCGTCAGCGTGCCCTGCGCCGCCACGGCCGCGCCGTCACGCAGGCAGCGCAGCGTCAGCGCGACGGTGCGCGCGCGCCCGGTTTCGTTGATCAGGTGGACATGCAGGCCGTTCAGACCCTCGTCCGTCATCAGCACCTGCAGCGGCTGCCACACCTGCCGCAACGCATGCCACGCGGATTTCGGACGCGCCTTCGCGTCGACGATGCCCCAGCCGGCGCCCGGCAACAGGTCCTGCAGCTGCCAGACCAGGCCGCCCGCGCAGGTCGACCCGGCGCGGCGCCATTCGCTGAAGACCTCGGTCATGATCTCGGCCACCACCGCGCGCGACAGCGTCAGGTAGCGGGCCGGCTGCTCGTAGCGCAGGCGCGGCGGGTCCACCTCGTACAGCGCGCGCAGATAGAAATCGCGGATGTCCTCGAAATCCCACGCCGCGCCGGCATCGCGTGGCACCCGGGCCTTCCAGCGCGGATCGTGCAGCGGCTGCGCCAGCCCTGCCTCGGCCAGCGTGCGCGCGCATGGCACGTTGGCAAACGCCAGGCATTCGGCGGCAAAACGCACGTTGGCCAGCCGCGCATCGGCCAGCGGCCGTTGATAGGCGCCCACGCCGTAGTAGTGCGTGACACCGGTATCGGGCTGGAACGGCCACGCGCCCTCGCTGGGCGAATTGCGCACATAGATCACGTCGGGCCGGTGCTCGGCCACCAGCCCCGGGATCAGGGTATCGAACAGCGGCTGGCGCCATGCGCTGCGCGGCGCGCCCATCATGGCGGCCTGCTGCTCGGACTCGCTGCCGCCGCACAACACGGCCAGGCTGGCGTGCGCGCGCGTGGAGGCCAGCCATTGCGCCACTTCGCGCGCGGCGTCATGCATCAGTGCCGGGCTGGCGCTGGTATCGCTGCCATAGTCGAAGTTGGCGAACATGAAGTCCTGCCAGACCATCAGGCCGAGCGCATCGCACTGGCGGTAGAAGGCCTCGCCGGGATAGCAGGTCACGCCGCTGACGCGGACCATGTTGGCGCCGGCATCGCGCGCCAGTTGCAGCCATTGCGCCACGGCCTCGTCGCTGTCGGCGAGCCCCGGCAGATCATGGCTGGAAACGCACGCCCCGCGGCAGAACACGCGTTCGCCGTTGACGCGCAGCGCGAACGATCCGGGCTCGCCGTCACGGTCTTCCGTGATCGTGCGGAAACCCGTTTGCCCGCAGTCGATGGCATGGCCGATCACGGTGGCCTGAATGCGGTACAGCGCGGGATCGCCATGCGTGTGCGGCCACCATTGCCGCGCATCGGGCACGCGCAGCGCACCGGCCAGCGTGTGGGTATCGACGCGCCGCAACTCGCCATGCCAAGCGCGATGATCGGGCCCCACGGCGCACACCTCGCCAATCGCAGGCGCCGGCCCCGGGAAGTGCAATTGCAGCGACACCACACCGTCGCGGCCATCAAGATGACCGGCAAGCTCCGCGCGCACGCCATGCGTGATGTCAGGGCCTTCCGGATCGAGCAATTCGATATCGCGCCACGGGCCCACCGCATGCACGGGCGGACACCAGCCCGGCATGTGGCCGAGCAGCGTGGTGCGCACCGCGCGCAGCGTGGGGGGCACGATCATGCGCGGCTTCCAGCGCACCGGTCCGCGCTGCGTGCGCAGCCACGGATGCAAGGCACGGAAGCAGAGATAGAGCGTGTTTTCCGCGCCGGCCAGGTCGACCTGTACCTGATGCGCGGCGAACATGTGGTGCGTCGTCAGCACCATCACGCCGTTGAGCCAGACTTCGGCCAGCGTGGCCAGCCCGTTGAAGCGCAGCAGCCGGCGTCCGCTGCCGGCAAAGCGCAGGCGGTACCAGTAGTCGTGCTGATGCAGCGGCGGCGGGGCCGTGTCATCCCAGCGCCCGGCGGCACGCAACGCACTGGCCACCGTGCCGGGTACGGGGGCCGGCAGCCAGTTGCCGTTGTCGGCCAGTTCGCCGGGATGCGCCACGGCGCCGGCAAACGTTTCGAGGCAGGTCCAGTTGCCTTCCAGGCGGGCATTGCCCACCGCCACGCCCGCCCGCGGCGCGGGCAGCAGTGCCGGTTCAGGATCGCGTGCGGTCATGGCTGGTCCGTCCCGAAATGAGCGGCAAGCGCGGGCACCGTGTCCTTGTACGCCGCCTCCAGCTGATCCAGGCAATCCTGGCAGGGGTCCGGCTTGTGGCTGATCACGGCCCGCATGAGCCGGAACTGCATCACCATGGCTTCCGACGCCATGGTGTAGCACGCTTCGGCCACGGTATCGGGCAGCACCTGGCCCTGCATCACCAGCCAGCGTACATAGCGCCCGAGTAATTCGAAGTTGGCGCCGAGCTGGCGCAGCACGTTCGCGGCATAGGCCTGGAAATTGGGCTCGCCGCGCGCCATCAGCTGGTCGAGGTGATCCGGAAAGGCCGTGCGGAACGCGCAGATGGGGTTTTCGCGCGGCCGTCGCACCAGGTGGGCGCGCAGCAGCCCCAGCGATGCCCGCACCAGCGCGGCGTCCGCCTGCGCCGTGAAGCGCCGGCGCACCACCTCCGCCTGCGGAAAGAACGCGGCGCCGCGGCTGATGGCGTCATCGCCCGGCATGCGGAAAATGGCCTCGTAGTCTTCGCCGCTGGCCGTGTGGTAGCCGTCGTGATGGTAGTACCCGACCGCCGTGGCCTCCGGCACCAGCACATCGATGGCAATGCTCGATCGCGCGTGCTGGCGCCGGTAGGCCTTGCCCGCCTGCGGCAGCTGGAAGTTGTCGACCTCGAGGATCACCACGTTGCCGCAACTGGTTTGCGCGGCGACGTGGGATTCGAGCCGGTCATACGTCGACAGCTCGTCCCTGACGATGCCGTACAGGCACTCCATATCCCCGGCGGGGATGTTGGAGGACGTGAACTGATCGCCCGAAAAATCCTGAGTCACCGTGAACGGCAACGCGGCGATAGGCTCGAGCTCCCATCCGTGCAGCAGCTCGACCCAAAGATCGATATGCCGGTTGGTGTGTGACCAGACCGGATTGCCGCCGTGCAAAGCGTGGGCGCCAGAACGCAGTCGCACCTTGCCATCCCCGTACATTTAGAGTCCTCCAAGCGTCTCGCGGACCGGCTGCGGCCAGCGTGCCGGGTCCAGCCCGTGATGCCGCAACAGGGCCAGCACCAGCCGCTCGATGCCAAAGCCCACGCAACCGGTATGTGCCGTGCCGCCGTCCGCCAGGCCGATGCGCCACAGCGCACCGAAGTGGTCCATGTGGTAGTTGAAACTCATGCAGGCCGTGGGCGGCTCGCCGTCGTTGACCGGAATCAGCAGTTCGAACTTGAGCTTCTGCTCGCGCTGGCTGTCGGCGACGATCTTGCCGCCGCGTCCGAAGAACGGATCGTTGGCCACGTCCAGTTCCATCGGCAACTGGAGGGCCGTCGCCAACTGCAGGCCGCGCTCCATCCAGACCTGCCGGAACGCCAGGATGCGTGCCGGCGGCCCCAGGCAGACGTATTCGCGCTGGCGGAACAGCTGCATGCGCGTGGGCTCGAGCGACGGCTCGTGGCGATAGCAGTACGACAGCACATCCACGACCTTGCCGGTCATCGGCAACGGGCCGCGCCGGGCAATGACGGGATAGATCGGATAGCAGGCGGCGGGCGTCAGCACGACACCTGTGGGCGCCTGCTGGTCGGTCCAGTCCTGCCGGTCTTCCAGACGGGCGAGCAGCCTGCGGTGGGCCCGCTCGTCGCCGCAGAAGCTGTGCACCGTGCCGGCCAGTTGCGGAAAGCTCTTCAGGTATTCGCTGGTCTCGAAGTCCGCCAGGCCCATCGCGGGCGGAAAGCGCAGGACCTCGGCCTCCTGGTCGGCGCCCAGCCGCGTGATGGCGGCGTTCAGGCCATCGCCGATGGCTTCGAACACGGCGCTGCGGCCATACAGGCCGGGCACGCCGCTCTCGATCAGCAAACCCGCCGAGAGCAGCGCATCGAGATACGTCGGCTGCGCCCGTGCGCGGGCGAACAGCCCGCCAGCGCCGCCGATCGCCTCGGCCCCGCGAAAAGCGTGTGCGTCCATGAGGCCTCCTTCAGGACCGGTCGGCCAGCAGCAGGTTGGCCGTATTGGTCTGAATGCGATCGTTGTTGATCATCAGCGGCGCCGACCACAGGTCCCGGAGATGCCGGCCCAGGCTGAACGGCGTGCCGTGCTTGTAGCCCGCCATGCCGCAGACGAGCATGGCCTGCTGCACGGCTTCGAGCGCCATGGTCGAGAGCGCCGTCTTGAGACCGTTCATCTCGGCGGCCAGCGCGAAGGCGGCGGACACCGACATCTCCGCATGCTGGTGGCGCTGACGCTGGTGCGCGAGCGCCAGGTCCAGTCGGCCTTCCATCATCTGCAACATGCTGACGGCTTCTGCCACGCGCGGTGCCGACGGCGGCAGCGATCCCGGCCGCGCCCGCGCCTGACTCTGGAAGAAGACCTTGGCGCGCGCCACGGCATCGCTGGCGATGCCGAGCCAGAGTGCGCTCCAGAGAATGTGCGAGACCGGCGTCATCGTGCTGTCGGCGATCTCGCCGAACGGCACGGCGAGGATCTGGGCCATATCGCCCGTGGCTTCCAGCCGGAAGCCGTTGCTGCACGTGCCGCGCATGCCGAGGGTGTCCCACGCGTTCAGGCTCTGCAGCGTGTAGTCGCCCTTCAGCGCGCAGACCAGCACCTGGTCCGATGGCGAGGCGTCCGCATGCCGGCGCGCGGTAATCAGGATGCCGTCGGCGTGCGCCCCATAGGAAATGGTGGGGGCCATCTTCAGCAGGTGGAACCGTTCGCCTTCGGCATTGACCGCGCAGCCGCTGCTGCGCAGCGCGCCGCCGATGGCTTCCTCGGACGTGGCGGACGCCAGCAGCAGCTGGTCCGTGGCCACGCGCGCCAGCAGCGAGGCATGCCATGCGCTGCCGGCGCCGTGTTCGAGCAGGCAGGCCACCTGGATCTGATGCATCGCATAGATCATGCCCGTGGAAGCGCAGGCCTCGCCCAGCACCTTGCAGATGTCCGCGACCGTGGCGAGCGAAGCGCCGGCGCCACCCATCGCAACGGGCACCATCGCGCCCAGCAGGCGATGCTGGCGCAGGACGTCGAAGGCTTCGTGGGGAAACCGCGCGTCGTGGTCGACGGCGTCCGCATGGTGGCGGGCGACCTCGGCCGCGGCCTGCGCCGCGATAGTCAGCGCTTCGGCGGAGACCGCGCCGGCACCGGCGTCGGGGTTCGCATGCGCTAGCGTGACCCTGGCAGCGGGGCTCATGCCGCCTCCTGCTGCGCGCGGATGGCCTCGACGGCAGCGGCCAGGGAATCGATGCTGCGGAACAGCTGTCGCGTCAGCATCTGATCCGGGATCTCGATATCGAACGCGTTCTCCAGGGCGAGCATGACGTGGACCGTCGCCAGCGACGACAAGCCGGCGGCGTAGAGATCGTCCTGGTCGGCCAGCGAAGCCAGCGGCACATCGAGCCGCGCCACTTCGCCCAGAATATTTCGAATGGTTGCTTTCATGTCACCTCCAGTCACGTTGGCGCGCTCTATTCCATGCGTTTCCGGCGCGTGCCTCGGTGCGATGTCGCACCAATCTGCGTGGTGATGTGTCGTCCTAGTACGCCGCCGCGCCGGTCCAACCGTGGACTGCCGTGCGCAGGATGATGCGAAGGTCGAGCTGGAACGACCAGTGCTGGATGTAGTAGATGTCGAACTCGATGCGCTTGCGCATCTTCTCGATGGTGTCGGTCTGGCCGCGCAGACCGTTGATTTGCGCCCAGCCGGTGATGCCGGGCTTGACGCGGTGACGCAGCATGTAGCGGTCGATCAGTTCCTTGTAGAGCTCGTTGTGCTCCATGGCATGCGGGCGCGGGCCGACCACCGACATCTCGCCGCGCAGCACGTTGAGGAACTGAGGCAGCTCATCGAGGCTGGTGCGGCGCAGGAATGCGCCGATGCGGGTCACGCGGGCGTCGCCGCGCACGGCCTGCGTGACACCGGTGTCCTGGTGCACCTTCATGGTCCGGAATTTGTAGACATTGAAGGGACTGCCATCGATACCCAGCCGTTGCTGCCGGAACAGCACCGGCCCCGGCGACGACAGCTTGACCATCGCGGCGATCACCAGCAGCACCGGGCTCAGCGCGACCAGCACGCCGAACGCAAAGGCGCGGTCGAAGCTGGCCTTGAGCAGACCCGTGATGCCCGAAACCGGCGGGCTGTTCAGGTCGATGACGGGCAACCCCATGAAATCGCTGAAGCGGTGACCCAGCAGCTCGACGGCGGCCACATCGGGAACCCAGCGGATATCGATCAGTTCGTTGCGGAACTGGCGCACGACGTCGGAAAGATCGCGGCAGGCCGCCATCGGCAGCGTGAGCCAGATTTCCCGCACGCCGTGTCCCCGGACGAAGGCATTGACTTCATCCATCGTGCGCAGCGTTGCAACGCCGGCGGGAATGACGTCGGACGACTCGTCGTAGATGCCAACCACCCGGTAGCCTGCGGCGCGGATTTCCTGGACGCGCGTGTACATCTCGCGGCCAAGCGGCCCGTAGCCGAAGATCACCACGCGCTTGGCGTTGATGCCCTGCTGGCGCACGTTGGCCAGCATGCGGAAGGCGATGGCACGCGTTGCGACCAGCGCCAGGCCGACGCTGGAGAACCAGCCCATGGACCAGATCCGGGACACGGCGGCGATCTGGTGCATCAGGAACGCGGCCAGCAGGCCGATCACGAACACCGTGGTCCATCCGGCCAGCAGGCGCAGCGCCAGCGCGGCCTGGCTGCGGCCTCGCCACGACTCGTAGACACCGAAACCCGGGAACACCACCAGCGCGCCGAGCGAGCACAGCATGGTGAGGAAACCATGCACCGGTGCCGCCTCGCGAATGCCGCCTGGAAAGTAGAGCGCACCCATCGCGATGCCGCTCGCGGCGATCAGCGCCACATCGCAGAGCCTGTAGAGGTAGTGAAGCGTAGTATGCCGCTCGGCGGCAACATTCCAGTTTGATGCCATGACCGCCCCAAAGCCCTTGCGGGAACTATCGTGGAGTCATGGTTGCGCACGGCCCCCGGGGCGTCTGTTGGCGGGCGCACACAGATTCGGGCGCCCGGGGCGCGTGCTATCCGCGGCAGGGAAGCGCGGGCGGGCCGCCGTAGCCGGACGCGCCGCGATCGCACGCATGGCGAGGCCGCATGGAGGTCCACTCGCCGCGCTGGAAGGGTCGGTCACGGCCGGAAAGAAATACGGCGAGTTCCTGCACCCACTGGTGGGTCACGCCGGCCATGCCGCTCACGGGGAGCACCAGTATCGTGGCGAGCGCGAGCGACGCCACCAGCATGGTCAGCGGCCCGCGCGGCATCTCGCGGCGCATGATGAACGGCAGGCTGACGCAAAACCCGAGCGCGAGTCCGCTCAGGACTTCGGACATGGAATGCGCGTGCAGCATCAGGCGCGACGCGCCCACCGCCAGCGCGACGAGCACGCCGGCGGCCGCGGCCAGCCATCCCAGCCGCGGGTGCCCGGCCGGCGTCGCCAGGTAGAGCAGCACGGGCAGGATGGACGCCGCCATCATGGCGTGCCCGGAAAACCCGGTGAAGTTGATCGCCGCGCTGCCGATCCCCCATCCCAGGAAGGCCAGCTTGGACGCCAGCACCACCAGCGCCGTGACGGAAAACGCCAGCAGCCAGTGACGCGCCGGTTCCGAGGCGCCGCGCCAGCGCAGCCATCCGTAGAGAAAGACCGCGCACGGCAGCAGGAAGGCCGATTCGCCGAAGAAGGAAATCAGTTGCCAGCGGCTCATGGGAAAACGAGGGAATGGGGAATCACGACGATGGTCCGGTGGGCTCGACGGGGTGGCCGGAACCGGCAGCGTAACACCGGCACCGGGCCGCATCCATGGCACTGCGCGTCGCATTTCTACCTCCACCCATCCCGAAGCATGAGGCTTGCGGGGGCTGTTCTCGCGCGTGCCGCGTGCCCGGTTTTCCCTCGGCACCTTTCCGCGCCTCGCACCGTGTCTCTCGCACGCATTGATTTCCGGGGATGAGACGTAAGGCAGGCATGCGTCTTCTGGTTGATAGAGAGTCGCGTCGCGATTCGATATGTTCGTTCATGATGGTCGGCCCTGAAGGACCGGCCATTTCAAAGCCCGCATGGTCCCCCGGTCGGCGGGCTTCTTTTTTGGGGTTTCCACGACAGGGGAAGTCATGCGATGCGGGCCGCAAGCGGCCGGCGGCCATGGTGGTCATGGCCGTCCATCGAACGAACGTGGTGCCAGTCGCTCAGGATTCTGTCGGTCCCAGCCTGACGATGCGCGCCTGGGCGACGATCATCGCGCGGGCGGTGTCGAGGTGACGGCTGGCCTCGCGCTCGCCAATCTCGCGCGCGGCCAGGATGGCGGCGGCCTCGGTGGCGAAACGCCGCCCATGTAGCTCGCCCCGATACAACAACGGCCCGCCAACGATGGCGAGCCGGATCTCATAGCAACATGCCCACTTGCCCCGGCCCTCGCGCACGGCAAAACCGTGGACGACCAGGATGTCCAGACTGTGTTCCATACGACCCCCTGCGTCCCGCAGCGGCCGGCCATGCAATGGCGCCAGCTTCTGACTGCGGGCATTTCAAGCATAGGCCGCGGGGGGCGTCCGCGCCTTCATCCGATCGCAGTAGAGCCGTCGGGATGAAAGGGTTGGGTACGCAAGGGTGGGAGGGGGGGCGCCGGCTCGGTGGTACGAGGATGATGGGCGCGCAGCAGTGAGAGCGCCTTGCGGGGGAAGCACTGGCCGCCAGCCCAGACCAGCGCCGCGGCTGCGCATACCTGCTCCACGGGCGCCGGCACGGCCAGACAGCCGCTGGCACCGAGGCGGGCGGCATGGACCATCAGCGTTGAATCGAGCGCATCGGACAGGACCAGCCAGCGACGAGGCGCCAGCCGGGCATGCACGCGGTCCAGCAGCACGCGGGGGTCGCCCTCCACGCCGCTGCAATCGACCAGCACGATATCGACCGGGCCGTATGGCACGGGCTCGGCCTCATCGGGATTGTCGATCGTGATCACGCGGGCGGCAGCGTGGTCGTCATCGAGCAGCCATTCCGGTGAGTGCCATCGAACCGGGGTCGGAATATCCAGCCCCTCCATACGGCGCGCAAGAATGCGGCACATCATTTCATTGCTGGCGATCAGGTAGGTCGTCATCGACAGAGATCGGCATTGTGTACGCATGACACCGCACGGCGTTGTGCGCCGGCGGCGCGCCCGCACAGGGGCGGGGCGTCGAATCGGGATGCGCCGGCGCCGGGTAGGCGCATGCGCGGGAGGGCCTCCGCCTGAGGCGTCGGCAACGGCAGGTAATGCGGCTAGCAACACGCGGCTAGCGACGGGGCTAACAGGCTGACAATCGGGCCAGGAAAACAGGCAGTGGCGGCGTTTGATTTCGGCGAAGATGCGCCGCGCACCGACCTTCTTCAGAAGTTAGCAACCACGGCCAGCCGCCGCCTCATGCTTTTGGATGAGGGAGGGCCGGCAGATGGTGGAACGGGATGGCTTGCCGCCCGGGGCGTATTCCTCGGGGCGCCCGGATCAGGCGGCCTCACAGGACTCCCTCGCATGGAGGGCGACGGTTGTCATCGAAACATGCGACGACGCCGGCTTGGTCACCGTGGGGCCCGGCCAGTTCAGCGACGCACCACGCTGGAGCGCCACGTATACCGCCTCGCCCTTGTTGCGCACGTGCAGACGCTGATACAACGTGCACGCGTGCGTCTTGGCGGTTGCCACCGAGATGTTCAGCAATCGGCTGACTGTCTTGATCGGATAGCCGCGCGCCAGCAAGGCGAGAACCTCGTACTGTCGCTCGGTGATATTGAGGAGGTGCGCGCCGGCCGAAGGTGTCTCCAGCGGCAAGGCATGCGCATGGGGGCCGTTGGCCATCGCATCGGTGGGCACGCTGTGCAGCGGCACCACGATGGGTGCGGCAAGGCGGGCCTCCGTGGGCGTCGCGGAGGCGGGCGCGGTTGTGCGCGGCATCGACGGCTCGGCCCAGCGCGCGGCGGGCAGCTGCGACGGGAAGCATTCCCCACCGGCCAGCACCAGGCGGATCGCCGCTTCGAGCGCATCCGCGGAGCAGGTCTTCGCCAGCAGGCCGCGTACCACTTCAGGCAGGCCCGCTTCCGGCAGGGCCGTCGGCGTGTGGTCCGCCAGCACCAGCACCCGCAGCGGCTGCAGGCGCTGGCAGAGTTCGGCGAGGCTTTGCCATCCGGCTTCGACGTCCGCGGGCAGGCCGTAGATCATCAGATCGGCGTGGCGCGTCCACGGATCGGGTTCGTGCAGGGTAGCGGGGTCGATATCGACGAGATCACCTGGAACATGTGCCTGGGCCAATAGGTGGCGCAGTCCGAGGCGCAGCAAAGGATGTGGCTCGAGCAAGAGGATAGTGGCCATGGCCGCTCACTTCTTATTGGCGCGCTTCGGGAGGTTGCAAGGATTCCCTGGCGCGCTAGTTGGAAACGCTCCGCTTTTGGTGCGGCTGCATTTCCATACGATCTGGTATCGCCTCCTGAGCCACGCAGCGACCCCGTCCTGGTTCGCTACCGTTCGGCCCTCCCTCGGAGGATGCCAGACCGCCCCGTTTGCGTATGTAACGCGTTAGATGCCTCTGAACTCTGATTCAAATTAAATCTAATTCTGTTGTTCAGCATAGGAAGGTCGCGAAGTGAATGCAAGGTGATGCTGCAGTGCAACGGGTATTCCCTCACAAGTATGACAACCGACCTTTTGGAATATGGGATGCGGTAATCGGTGCGCCACTTCTCCTTATGTTCGATTAGAATTATCGGCATTGCGTTTTGCTGGACATTTGGACCCGGGTCGATTCGGGCTCCGGCGAAGTGCCTTATCAATCAATAAGTTAGCGCTGGATCACGCCTCGCCCATATGCTCACCGGAAATCACCTCGTCAACCTCACTCGCAGCGAATTTGCGGCGGTTCGTGCCTACGTGCAGGGCATGCCGGCGGCGATGGTGGTGGCGCGATATTTGTCGGACGACGGGGATGACGACGATGGCGCAACGGAATCTGCCCTCCGGACGCTGCTGGGGCTCCGGGACCGGATGGTCCAGTTGGCACACCTGCATGGGCGCCTGGATCTGGCGGAGTTGCTGGAGCTGGGCCCCGGGCGCTCCAATCGGGGCATGGATCGCCTGGTGGAGGCGCTGGCGGAACTGGAGCGACTGGGGATGGCCCTCCCCCGTGCGGACCATGGGGTGGAACTCTGGTTTGCGCCGGCGCTGGCCCGGCGGCTGCGGGCTGCGGATATCGGCACGCTACGCGGGTTGGTTGCGGTGGCCAATCGTCGGGGCACGGGGTGGTGGCGAGCGGTGCCGCGCATTGGGGCACTTGCCGCGAAGGTGATTAATAAGTGGCTTTTTGAGAACCGGCAACACGTGAAGGATGAGGACGGCGCCCCACTTCTGGGTGCGCATGTCGGGAACCTCAAAGCGCTGGCGCCCGCTGCGCTCGGCCCAAAATTGGCCCAACTGGTGCCGCTGGAGCGGATGAGCGTGGAATCGACCGATTCTGCTGACCTCCTCAAAAGTGCTATAAACGGCACTTATGAGGAGGGAGTGCTGTGGGTCCATCGGTGGCTATCTTCTGTGTCGGCGGACAACTCGCCAACGTGGCTGGCCTATCGGAAGGAAGCGGAGCGGCTTCTGCTCTGGTCCGCCGTCGTCCAGGGCAAGCCATTGCTGTCTCTCACTGCCGAAGATTTAGGTACGTTTTGGGATTTTCTGGCCGATCCCGCACCCGTCAACCGCTGGTGCGGTCCGCGCGCCTCGCGGGAGTCCGCGGCCTGGCGTCCGTTCTCGGGGCCGCTGGGCGAAACCAGCCGCCGGCACAGCTTGCGGGTGCTCGGCGCCTTGTTCAGTTGGATTGACGCGCAAGGGCTGGGGAACGGGGTGTCGCCACGGAAGAACTGGGTACGCTTTGACGAATCTGGCGACGTCAAAGTGCCGTTGGCGCCAGATGCGGAAGGGAATCCGTTGGCCGAATCGAACCCCGCGACGAGGCTCGATGATGCGACCGTGGCCCCGTTCATCGATTGGCTGCGGGAGCGGGGCTCCGCGGTGGACGGCATGCGCTATCGGGCTGCCGAAGCCGCTGTCCAGCTGATGCGTGAAGCTAACTTCGGCATGGCCGAACTGGCGTCGGCAACATGGAAAAACCTGGAAATTCCGGACGCAGCATTGGGTACGCTTTTGCTCCGTTCCCTGCATAACCATTGGCAGGACCGGGGTCTGGCGATCGCCCGGAATGGTGGTCCTGTGGGGGAGGATATCGGCGCCATCCCGCTGCTCGCCCCCCCTGCCCCGCCCCCGACCGGACACGCGCGCCGGAAGGCAACCACCGCCCCGCATGCCGGCTATTCGGTTCGCGGCCTCCATGCGTTATTGAGCACGGTGCTGGCCCGCTACCGGGAATCCTGCGATCCCCACTTCCCTGCCCGGACGCCGCGAGAGCTTCGGCCCGCCCTCTCCCTCTCCGGCGGTCGCGCTACCGTTCAGAGCGAACCTTTTGCTGCGGACTAGCCGGGGCCTCGGGCAGCCCTCTACCTTGCGGCTAGCCCTGGCTACGGCGCGCCTCAGATCAGCGTCTTGTCGAGTCCGAAGCGGGACTTGAGCACTTCCAGAAGATCCTCGCGCGCGTTGCGGTCGGTCAGTTGGACATCGAGCATCACGCGCCCTGAATCCCATTCCTTGATCGTGCCGAGCAACTGGCCCGCTTCCGTCCGGATCTTGTACTGACGGCTGATTTCCTTCACCTTGCGCGACTTGCCCTCTTGGGCGTGCTTGCGGATGGCTTCCACCTCACGACTCGACAGACCGTCACTCATGATCCGCGAGGCGAGGTCGCGCGTCCGATCCTCGCCAGCAATCTTGCAGTACAGCGTCAGCTCATACCCGGCCGCGATACCAATCGCGCTGGGCCGCTCGCGCATCACGGCGAGCACCGACTCCGGCAACTTCAGCAGCGCGAGGGTCTTGTTCACGGTGCCGGCCGACATGCCGGTCAGTTCGCAAATTTCTTCTTCCTTTTGAACTTTTCCTTCATCGAGGAGCTGCCGCCAGGCGATGGCGTTGTCCAGCGCCGACTGGTCCGACCGCTGCTCGTTCAGCAGGAATGAGAGCCGGTAGAAATCCAGGTCGCTAAGGTCGCTCTCGATGAAGCATTCCATCTCGAGCTTGCCCGCCGAGGCGAGCGCGCGTTTGCGATAGTGACCGTCGATCAGGATGTAGTGTCCCGGACGCGTGGGGTCCGGCGCGGCCAGGCCGGGCGTCTTCTGCCCGTGGGTCGCGATCGATGCAGCACGTTCCTGCACGACGGCCGGGTCGTAGATGCGGCGCGCGTTGAACGGGTTATCGTGCAGCTGGGCCAGCGGCACCTTGATCAGCGTGCGACCGGGCTCTGCCGCTTCCACACTTTCAGCGCTGAAAACGGACGCCGGACGCTCCGGACGCGGGGTCTGCAACAGGCCGTTGGGATGCTGGGAAATCGCGGCTTCCGCACGCGCGAACCGGTCGATCGCGTCGCTACGGGTCTTCTCTGCCGCCATCCCGGCCAGCATGCCAGCCTTAAGGCTTTTCAATTTCGTTGCCATACGTCTTACTCAATCAGGGACAGGATCTCGTCGACCATCATGTCGACCTCCTGCACGGCCTCGCGTGCGCCCGGTACTCCGTGGACGGTGCAGCCGATCGCCTGGCACTCGCGAAATGCGGAGCGGGAGCCGATCATGGCGTTCAGCAGCGGGACGTCACCGTCGTCGCCCAGGATCTCGATTGCCTGGCGCGCGATGGAAACCCGTCGCTGGACCATATTGGCCATCACGCGGATCTGCAGCGTTTCATTCTGGACCTGGGCGTGCCGCGCCAGCGTCTTCGCCGCAACGGCGGCCCAAAGATCCGGCGGAGAAGGCACGACGGGAATGATCGCCAGGTCGGAAATCAGCAGCGCGCTCGATGGCGCGGCCGAATGCACGGCGGGCGGGCAGTCGACGAGGATGTAGTCGTAGTCGTGGATGAATTTGCGGACTTCGCGATGCATTGCCCCGCCGGAAGGCGCAAGGCCGATCACGGAAGCCGGGAAAGGGCGTTCATCGCTGGCCTGTGCGGCCCAGCGGGTAGCGGTGCCCTGCTCGTCCATGTCGACGAGCATCGACCGGGCGCCGCGCAAGCCCAGCGTGCCAGCCAGGTGCATGCTGACGGTGGTTTTTCCGCAGCCGCCCTTCTGGTTGAAAACGGTGATGATTTTTGCTGGCACTCTGGCCTCACTTTCAGCGCTGAAAGCGCATGTGTCGAGTTCACTTCAGGCGCCACTTTAGCCAAATTGCCAGTGAGCTACAACCTGTCTTTCAAAATTCAAATTTTTAATTGCAGAAAAATACCAATGCCATATATGCGCCGCGCGAAAACACTGCGAAATTCGCCGGAAAGCCTCATACCTGAATCTTGGGGATTCTTCTTCTTGAAATGCGGCAGTAAATCCGCCTAAAGTAAAGGTAGTGCGCATTACCCCGCACATGACACAGCAGAACAAACTGGTTATGATGCGCGCTACAGTCGAGTCAAGTCGTGTCACCTCGTCGGCTTCCGTTCGGTATCTACGAGAACTCAACGTGCTTGAACGGTTGTTTGCGTTGTGTACAAAGAACTTGCTTCGAAAGGAAATTCCTATGGCAACCGGTACGGTCAAGTGGTTTAACGAGACCAAGGGCTTCGGCTTCATTACTCCCGACGATGGTGGTGCAGATCTGTTCGCCCACTTCTCGGAGATTCAGGGCTCGGGTTTCAAGACCCTGAAGGATGGTCAGCGTGTGACGTTTGAAGTGAAGCAGGGCCCCAAGGGCCTGCAGGCATCGGCTATCAAGCCGGCCTGAGTCTGATTCACTGCTAACGGTCAGTGGTGCGCCCCGGCGCATCACTGGCAAAAGGAAAAGGCAAGCGAGTTTCGCTTGCCTTTTTCGTTTTGGCCTCCGCCAGTTGTACTCGGGGAGGTATCTCAGGCCAGCTTGCGCACACTCGTTCGTGATGGCTGCAGGATCAGGGCCTTCGAGGAATCCGCATCAACCTTGGCCCCCGGATAAACCACCAACACATCCTTCAGTGCCTTGCGGAATAGCGCGCGGAACTTGCGTTCGCTTTCCGTTTCGGTCCCGAACTGCATCTGCAGCGCCTCCCAAGGGATCTCCGTCCGGCGTTGGATCGTGAAGAAGCGATACGTCAGCCACGAGTAAACGTCCAGCGCAAACGGTGACTGCTTGAGCGCTTTCAGCGCACGCATGTCGACAGGAACCGGCCGATTGACGAGCTCATTGAAGAACGGTTCGGACAGGACCACGAAGCTCTCGAACATGGACCCCTGGCCAGGCTGCATCGGGTCCCACCAGGTGGACAGTTGGTCCGCGAGCAGATAGCCGACTCGATCGATCGACAGAGGCTCGTGGTTGGGATTCTGGTTCGGCGCCGGCGTGGACTTGTTCTGCACGATGGCGATCGTGGCGGAGAACAGGCGGATCATCTGCTGGCGCACCAGCGTCATCGTGCCGCGCTTGCCACCCGTCGCCATCGGGATGCCAAGGTTGTACATGAACTCGGACAGCGAGTTGCCTAGCGAGATACGGCGGTCCTCAACGGTCCCGGTAAACTCGCCCCGCTTCTTCTTGGCCATGATCTCCTTGCCGATCCACGCAAGCATCAGGCGGGGATAGGAGCCGTAAGGGTAGCCAAGCGAGACGGTTTCGGACACGAGCTTCTGGCGCCCGTTGGTTGCCCGCTCGGACCGTTGCTGCGTGAAATACCCGGGCTGGATCATCAGCGAAATGTTGCCGCTGGTTCGCGTCCATACCGGCGGCGCGCCCTTGGGCGCGCGATATGGCAGCGTCACCTGGACGCTTGCGCGACTCAGGAACCCGACTTCGCCGCTCTGCCATGCGTCTTCGCGTTCCATGGCCTGGGCTTCGTCGAACAGGCGTTGGAATTTCTCGGACGGGACGAGGACGTTCTCGTTGCCGGGAACGATGATGCGGGAAGGCTCGTTGTCCACATCCAGGACGGAGCGTTCCCCCTCGGTGGCCAGGGAGCGTTTGATAGGCATATTGACGGGCTTCGGATTACCCGCCTTTGTACGCGAACCCGTAAACGTTGTCACGCAGAAACAGGTACGTATACGCATTTCTTGCGGGCGTTCTGGTTTGAAGGCCGGGGATCCGGCGACTGGCAGGATGGCCGGCATGCGGTGGGCAACCCGCAAGGGTTGTCCACGGTTGGCGGCTCATCACCTACAAGTAAACGATACCGATACGGGTTAACTACTCGTAAACCGTATACGGGAGGGAAAGGGCGTTGATTTGAAAAGGGAAAAGGCGGCCGTGTGTACCCGATTCTGCGTGCTTTCGTACTCGTTTCTGCGAAGCGCCGAACCTGAATCTGCGGAAATGCGAACCCGTTTCAGCGCAAACCGCGAACCGGATTCTGCGTGGACAACTGACTGATTCCACAGGCTTTTCCACAGCCTCATCGCCGCAAAGCGTACCAGTTTCTGCGCACGATGTACCTGGAAGCCTCGATCGATCACGTATACGCCCATCAGGCCTGGGTTATCCCCGCAGAAACAGGTACGAATTCGCATCCCCACGGGAGCTTGTCGATCGCCAGCGTACCCAATTCTGCGGCGCTCCCAGGGGAAAGCGTACCTGTTTCTGCGCCACGCTAGTTCGAGCTGTTCGACTCCCCGTTGCGTACCCATTTCTGCGGCGTACCTGTTTCTGCGAAGCAGGCGATTGCTGCCGCATCGCGAAAAACCGTACCCATTTCTGCGCTCGCTCCGATCGACCCAATTCTGATTGGCGTACCCGTTTCTGCGCGGAATTGAACGCACCTTGCCCAGAATGAAAAACGCGATGTCATTCTATCATTAGCTTTGCATAAATGCCAGCGCTTACTTTCAACGTATACCTAAGCAACATGCGCTTTCCGGGTGCGTACCCGTTTCTGCGCGCAACTCGGTATACGCGCAGCAGCACGGCAGGCCGGCACGAACGTATACGATCAGCTGCGTACCCATTTCTGCGGCGGAAAATTGCGCGGTGAAGGGCGCGCTGCGTACCTGTTTCTGCGTTTAGCGAACGAAGGTCCGTGGAGTCAGCCACCGAGGTACTAAGGTGTACCCGTTTCTGCGGGGAAAACTTGGATTGGGGATAAGGTGCGGCAAGCGCAGGCGCGTTGTGAGCGCTGCAGCGACGGTCGGCAGCCGAGTGGCGTGGCGCGATGCGTACCCGTTTCTGCGGCGCCTGATGTTGCGTCTTGGCGACGCGCGTCCGGGCAATTTGCCCCTTGGTGGGCGATGAAGTCCCCACAGACCGCGCCCGTGTCGACAGTGGAAAGTCGCTTCGATGCGCCTGAGCCACTAGAAACGTACCCGTTTCTGCGTGCCTGGACGGAGACCTGCGGATGCGAACCCCGTACGGGGTGAGCTCTGGTCGATGCGACGAGCGTACCCGTTTCTGCGTCACCGACTGAGCCAGTCAGGACGCCAGATGTGCACCTGATCGCGCGTGGCGCGCGGCGTCGCCCGATCGCTCGGCGGCGTCGGGACGAAAAAAAACCCCGCCAGGGATGGCGGGGTTTTGTGGCGAAGACGCGCCTTTCGGCACGCCCGGATCGCCAGGTCTTACATCGGCGTGATGTTCGCCGCTTGCAGACCCTTCGGGCCGTTCTTCACTTCGAACGACACGCGCTGGTTTTCTTGCAGCGACTTGAAGCCGTCAGCGCGCACTTCCGAGAAGTGAGCGAACAGATCGTCACCGCCGGCGTCCGGCTTGATGAAGCCAAAGCCCTTGGCGTCGTTGAACCACTTTACGATACCGGTTTGCATGGTATTGCTTTCCAAAAAAGAATAAATAAAGAAACCGATGGTGCACACACCACCGCACTGCCAACTCAAGGAAAGGACACCATGGACAACCGAAGTACCAAGACGGTGGCTAACGAATGAACTGTTGCCTCGTCGCTTGAATCTAGCCTGCGTTTATACGGGGGTTTCCGGGCTCCGTCAAGGCGGGGGAATCCCCATCGGACGCTGGCCGGTCGACAGATGCCTGTGGGATCATCTCGCCTTTTTGCATATTTTCCAGGCAGCACACATGGCGTTGCGCACATCGCCAGCCTGCCAGCGCCGCGACAATCAGGAGAATCAGACATGTCCATGCCGGACCAGGCCCCAGGGACAGGCAGCGATCCCGCGCCGTCCAACCAGCTCGGGCAAGGGGCCCCGAGTCTCGTCGAGCGTCTGTTCAGGCTCGCGGAGCACGACACCAACGTTCGCACGGAAATCCTGGCCGGGATCACCACATTCCTGACCATGGCGTACATCATCTTCGTCAACCCGAGCATCCTGGGCGATGCGGGCGTGCCGAAGGATGCGGTATTCGTCGCCACCTGCGTGGCGGCGGCCATCGGCACGCTGATCATGGGGTTCTATGCGAACTATCCGATTGCGCTGGCGCCGGGCATGGGCCTGAACGCGTACTTCGCCTATACCGTGGTGAAGGGCATGGGGCTGCCGTGGGAGGCCGCGCTTGGAGCCGTCTTCATCTCGGGCTGCCTGTTCCTGCTGGTGACCCTGTTCCGCGTGCGCGAGATGATCGTCAACGGCATCCCGCACGCAATCCGCGTGGCGATTACCGCGGGCATTGGCCTGTTCCTGGCCATCATTGCGCTCAAGAATGCAGGCATCGTGGCGGCCAGCCCGGCTACGCTGGTGACGATCGGTGACCTGCACCAGCCGCCTGCCGTCATGGCGATCATCGGCTTCTTCGCGATCGTCGCGCTGGACCGGCTCAAGGTAAAGGGCGCCATCCTGATCGGCATCCTGCTGACCACCGTCCTGAGCTTTCTGTTTGGCGGCAACACCTTCCACGGCGTGTTTTCCGCGCCGCCGTCGATTGCCCCGACCTTCCTCAAGCTTGACGTCAGCGCGGCCCTGTCGATCGGCATCGTCAACGTCGTGCTGGTGTTCTTCCTCGTGGAACTGTTCGATGCCACCGGGACGTTGATGGGCGTGGCCAACCGTGCCGGTTTGCTCAAGGCCGGCAAGATGCACCGCCTGAACAAGGCGCTGATGGCGGATAGCACGGCGATCATGGCCGGCTCGCTGCTCGGCACATCGTCCACCACGGCGTATATCGAGAGCGCGTCCGGCGTCCAGGCGGGCGGGCGCACCGGCCTGACCGCGGTGACCGTGGCGGTTCTGTTCCTGGCCTGCCTGTTCATTGCGCCGCTGGCCGGTACGGTCCCCGCCTACGCGACGGCACCCGCGCTGCTCTACGTCTCGTGCCTGATGTTGCGAGAGTTGATCGATATCGACTGGTCCGACGTGACCGAGGTCGTGCCAGCCGTGCTCACCGCGCTCGGCATGCCCTTCACCTACTCGGTCGCCAACGGCGTGGCCTTCGGGTTCATTACCTATGCCGGACTGAAGCTCCTGACCGGCCGCGCCGGGGATGTGCCCGTGATGGCCTGGATCATCGCCGCCGTCTTCCTGTTCAAGTTCTATTACTTGCCGGGGCATTGATCGCCCGCGATCGTCGGAAATGCAACAGGGGCGGCATGGACCGCCCCTGTTGCATTCATAGCTAGAGACCGCGCGGCAGCAATGAAAACGTCGACATCGGGCGCCGGTATTTGGGCGATGCGTACCCGTTTCTGCGTGCAAGATGCACGACATCAGACGTCACGGCGTACCCGATTCTGCGGGCTATGTGAGTGCTAATTAACCTTGGGAATGGTGCGTGGGGCGGCGTTCGCGTCTCATACAAAAGTATGAGATAAGGCTGAAACCGATCACTCGGGGCTGGACAAACCGGTCCAAATGCACTGAACTAGAGGCGTGGCAACAACCCAGGGCGCGCAAGAGCGCCCTTTATTGACTCCGGTATCAGAGGAGTTGCCGGATTGTTTCCGGCATCACGCTTTCGGCAGTTTCCGCAGTCGAGAAGGCCCGCCAGAAGAGGGGCCCGGAAATCGAAAAGACCGTCAGACCAAGGACGGCTTCGCCACCACGAAAGAACGAGCGCGCGGACATACGCGTGCCATACAAGACAGCTCAATCCAAAAACAGACTAAGTGGTAATCGCGAACGTGTAGTGCCGGGGGTGTTGTTCAACGGGGAACAGATCATGACCGCAGGAGAAATCCGGCGTACCGACATCGGGCCCAACAGCGAATCCGCCAACCGATCGATACATCGCGCCCGGCCTTCCATGAGTGAAGCCACGGCCGACGTCGTGCTTCGCGAGGAGGGGCACGAGGATTACGCCATCACGGATGTCGCCGCACTGCTTGCCGAAGACCGCGATGTGTCGCCACGCACACGCCATGCCGTCGAAGGACTCCTGCAACGCCATCGGCTGCTGGCTGATGAGTTGTCGCGCCAGCGCAAGCTGTTGCAGGAATGGATCCTGAGCCAGCTCACCTACAAGGCGCTGTATCTCCAGTACTCCGGCCAGACACCGGAAGCGCCGAGCGTGGAGCTGATGCGCGAAAAGGACATGGTGCGCCGACGCATCCGCGAGCAACTGCACGCGGGACGCGACTACCTCAGCGTGCTTGACGAACAATCTCGCAGTCTGTCCAGACCGTGATGCCGACGTTGCGCGCGGGAGCATCCCCGCAGCCAGCGGAACCCGACCGGGCCGTGTGGTCCGTCTCCGGCAATGTGCCCGGAAGTTCCGTTACAAACAAGAAGCCCAACGTCAGGGAGAACGTCATGGACCGACTGTGCAAGGCGCCGGCACGCTCCGCACAGATCGTGCTCGTGTCGCGTTATGAAGATTTTGGATTCAGTGCGAACCAGTTCGGGTCGGGATGGGAGATCCGGCGCGTGCAACAGGTGCGCGACCTGGAACGCGTGGTGCGCGCCAGCGCACCGATGGCGGGGATCATCGACCTGCAGACCCCGTACAGCGATGCAGAACTGACCCAGCTGGAACAGGGCCTGCAATATCTGCATGTGATGTGGGTGGCCATCACCTCCACCGCCATGCTGGAAGACGAACGTGTGCGGCGTCTGATTCGCGACTACTGCGTCGACTACGTGCGCACGCCGTTTTCGTTCGACGAACTGCTCTACACGCTCAAGCACGCGCACGGCATGGCGTCTCTGCATGGGGCGCGCGTGCAGGAACAGGCGTCGCATGGCCCGATGATCGGCGAATGCGCGCCCATGCGGACGATGTTCCGTTCGCTCGCCAAGGTGGCCCACAACGAAGCGCCCGTGTTCATCTCGGGCGAGTCCGGCACCGGCAAGGAACTGGCCGCGCAGGCTATCCACGAAGCCTCCAGCCGCCGCAAGGGCCCGTTCATCGCCATCAACTGCGGCGCGATTCCTTCCCATCTCGTGCAGTCCGAGTTATTCGGCTACGAGAAAGGCGCATTCACCGGCGCAAACCAGCGCAAGATCGGCTGGATCGAACAGGCCCAGTGCGGCACGCTGTTCCTCGATGAAATCGGCGACCTGCCGCTGGAAAGCCAGGTGGCGCTGCTGCGCTTCCTGCAGCAGGGCACGATCACGAGGCTGGGCGGTCATCAGTCCATCCCGCTCGACCTGCGCATCATCTCCGCCACGCACGTGGACCTGGTGGTGGCGCAGACCGACGGCCGGTTCCGCTCGGACCTGTTCCACCGGCTTTGCGTGCTGACGCTGACCATCCCGCCGCTGCGGGAGCGGGGCGAAGACATCCTGCAACTGGCCAACGCCGTACTGGCCGAGCATGGCCACGAAGCCCATCGCCGGATACGCGGGTTCTCGCCGTGCGCCACCCAGGCGATGATGCAGTACACATGGCCGGGTAACGTGCGCGAACTGATCAACCGTGTGCGCCGCGCCATCGTGATGACGGATAACCGCAAGATCACAGCGGAGGATCTGCAACTGCATGGTGGGGTGGAAGTGCCACGCAAGACGCTCGACGCGATCCGCGAGGAAGCGGAGCGGGAAGCCATCCGCACCGTGATGGCCAGCCACGGCTTTCACGTGGTGCCGGCCGCGCGCGAACTGAACGTGTCGCGGGTGACCTTGTACCGGCTCATGCACAAGCACAACATCCGCGTCGATCCACAACCGGGGGCTGCGGCCGAGTAGCCGTCCCAGGACATACCGCGCAAGCAACGCTTCGGCGCCAAGGGGGAGCAGGCGACGTCCGCTCGCCAGCTCCCCTTTGTCCTGTCGCCCGGACAGCGGCGGCAGGCTAGCGCGCCTTGGCTCGCGCGTTCAACGCAACGCTTACGACATGCTGATCTTGCCGCGCCGGCCGCGCTGCGGCGTCACGCCATCGTGGATGGGCCCGGGCAGCGCGTCGCGCGGATCGGCGGCGTTGTCGCGCGCCTGGCGTTCGTTCTGCTGCGGGGGGCTCTGGTCCGGCTTGAAGCGGACATCGCCCCATGCCCAGCCAAAGCTGCGCACGTAAATATCGTTGCTGACGGCCGCGTGGTTGATCAGGTTGCAGTCGTCGGGTCGGTCGAAATAAGCGTAGTTGCCGGCGAACGCGCTGGAGGCAACGGTCGAGAGCAGGGCCAGCGCGATGGTGGTGAAGACTCTGGCGTACATGGGTGGCTCCCTCCCTTCTCTGGAAAAAGGTGCCCGCCGGGGGACGGAGCACATGAAACCGGTTTACGCCTGCGTGCGCCCGAACGCAACAGGCGAAGACCCTCTCCGGGGTCGTTCGGGGATCAGCGTCCCGGATGCCCGGCGCGTTGCCGGCTGGCCGACACGGCCAGGGCGCGACTGGACGCCGCGCAATAGGAGGCGGGTCGAGCAGGCCGTCGTGGAGACGGAAGCAGGGGCGGCGACAGCAGATCCTTCACTGACGGTGCGGGGCCCGCCAGCCGATAGGATCGCCTGCGTGCCGTCATTCTCGCTGGCGGATGACGCATGGCTGTGTCCTCTCCTGCGTTCTAGTAATGTTGTAGACATTGATTCAGCTTTCTCCCTGACTGGATCAGAGCGACAAGCGTGCCAATGGTCCGCAAACGCTTGTTTTACGCGGGTTGCACCTGTTACGTCAGTCACCGCGAGCGTCGCGATCCGGCCAGGCGGCATCAATCGGTTTCGCCGCTGTAACGCAAGCGGACGGAAACGCGCGTAGTCAGACAATTCGTGACAAGGCAAGCAAGTTGTCCCGTCCTGACGGGCTCGCGTGGCAGGTGGGAGGTCGCCGCCCGGATCGTGTCCGAATGGCGGACCCGCATCACGCTGGCGGAAACAAGGTGGGGAAGCGCCCCGATCGGCTGCCCGGGTGGCGCTGTGCATGCGATCGGCGGCGAATTATGCAACCGCTGCACCCGGTTGCATGACTGAAACAGCGATTCCCGCCTGCCAGGGGATGGCGGGTGGAAAGCGGAGCCGCGCGCCGCGCGCGGCAACGGACGCCACTCACAGACGCAACGTTGCACGCGACATCGAACGCAGAAACGGGTACGCCCGGTGCGCGTCGGCCTCGTGTGGAATCAGCGCGGCGTGCCCGCCGTGGCGGAGGCGCCGGTGGTGGCTGGCGCGGTGGCTGCGTTGGGAGTGCCCGGCGCGGAGGTGCCGCCAGAGATCGGCTTGGGGCCCGGTTGGCTGCGTTCGCAGCCGGCCAGGGCCATCAGGCAAAGACAGAATGCGGCGATGGGCCGCCCGAGCGAGGTGCGGATCACGACAAGCCTCCTTTCCGTCCGGCGCGTCGGGTGCCCGCCCCGGCAGGTGTGCCTCGATTTACTGTAGCAGGTCGCCCCGGCGCCGCCGGAAATGCGCACTATCATGAACGGCAGGCGTCAGACGCAGGCCGACAGACAGCGCGCCCGGCCATTGCCATGCTCTGACAGTGTCGAGTCCGACACTTGCGCCCAGGGGCGCTCCTGCCGTTCCGCGCAGTGCGGAACGCATCAAGGACGCATTGAGGAAGACTGACCGGCATGCCATCCGAACACGTCCCGGGACCTACCGACAACGCCCCGCCGCGACCGGCGCGCGGCCGCTGGTTGCCCGACCGCCACACCGCGGCGCGCACCGCGCGCGTGTTATCGGCCGCCCTCCAGTCCTGGCTGGACCATCGCGCGGCCAGCAAGGGTGCGGCACTTTCCTTCTACATGCTCTTCTCGATGGCGCCGATCCTGGTGCTGGTGATTTCCATCGCCGGCATCTTCTTCGGCGCCGAGGCGGCGCGCGGCGAAATCTTCGCCCAGTTGAACGGACTGGTTGGCGAGAAAGGCGCCGCGGCCATCCAGCAGATCCTGGCAGCCACGCACCGCGCGGGCGGCAGCGGCATGGCCGCCGCGATCGCCACCGGCATCCTCTTCCTCGGCGCGACGAGCGCATTCGCCGAACTCAAGAGCAGCCTGGACGATATCTGGCACGCGCCGCCGCCGGCGGGCGCAGGCTGGCAACAGTTGTTGCGCGCCCGGTTGCTGTCGTTCAGCCTCGTGCTGGTCCTGGCGTTCATGCTGCTGGTGTCGCTGATCGTCAACGCCGCGCTGGCCGTGGTGGACCGCTTCTGGGGGCGGCTCTGGACCGCGTCCTGGTTCGCGCCCGTGGCGGACATCCTTTCCACCGCGTTTTCGTTTGCGGTCGTCACGGCCCTGTTTGCCGTGATCTTCAAGATGCTGCCCAACGCCCGCATCGCCTGGCGCGATGTGACGATGGGCGCGGTCATTACCGCGCTGCTGTTTGCCGTGGGCAAGCGGCTGATCGGCCTCTATCTGGGCAACAGTGCCGTGGCGTCGTCGTACGGCGCCGCCGGATCGCTGGTGGCGCTGATGCTCTGGGTGTATTACTCGGCGCAGATTTTCTTCTTCGGCGCCGAGTTGACGCGCCAGTACGCCCTGCAGTTCGGCAGCCTGCGTGGCCACGATCCCGCCAAAGAGAACCAGGCGGCCGCTGCCGGCGCCCCGCCGGCGGCCGCGAACCGGTAAAATAGCCGCCCATTCCCCTGTGCCCGCCGTTGCGGCGCCCGCCCATCCCGGCGCCGGTGCCGGTTTGCGGCTGTTGTAGCGCCGGGCCCCATCCACAGTTCCTGCCTGTCAGACACCAGATCCCGCTGCCGTGAGCTCGCTCGTTTCCGAAATTTCGCGTCGTCGCACCTTCGCCATCATCTCCCACCCCGACGCGGGTAAGACCACCCTGACCGAAAAGCTGCTGTGGTTCGGCGGCGCGATCCAGGTTGCCGGCGAAGTCCGCGCGCGCAAGGCCGACCGCCACGCCACGTCCGACTGGATGGAGCTGGAAAAGCAGCGCGGCATTTCGGTGACGTCGTCGGTGATGCAGTTCCCGTACCGCCGGCGCCCGGACGTCCCCGAGAACATCGTCAACCTGCTCGACACACCGGGCCACGAGGATTTTTCCGAGGATACGTACCGGACGCTGACGGCCGTGGACTCCGCGGTGATGGTGATCGACTCCGTCAACGGCGTGGAAGCGCAGACCATCAAGCTGCTGAACGTGTGCCGCCTGCGCGACACGCCGATCCTGACGTTCATCAACAAGCTGGACCGCGAAGGTCGCTCGCCGATCGAGTTGCTCGATGAAATCGAGGACGTGCTGAAGATCCAGTGCGCACCGATGACGTGGCCAATCGGCATGGGCAAGGCGTTCCGCGGCGTGTATCACCTGATCGACGACAAGGTGCAGCTGTTCGACCCGAAGGGCGAGAAGGGCACGGCCGCCATCCTCGACGGGCTGGACAATCCGGAACTCGACCGCATGCTGGGCAGCCAGGCCGACGAGCTGCGCGTGGAGATCGAACTCGTGCGTGGTGCCTCGCATACGTTCGACAAGGAGGCGTTCCTGTCCGGCAAGCAGACGCCGGTCTACTTCGGCTCGGCCATCAACAACTTCGGCGTGCAGTCGATGCTCGACGCGCTGTGCGAGCTGTCGCCGCCGCCGCTGGCACGGCAGACGGATACGCGCGTGGTGGAGCCGCAGGAGCCCAAGTTCACGGGCTTCGTGTTCAAGATCCAGGCCAATATGGACCCGCGCCACCGTGACCGCATTGCGTTCGTGCGCGTGTGCTCCGGCAAGTTTGACCGCGGCATGAAGCTGCTGCACGTGTCGGCCGGCAAGACCGTGGCGATCAACAACGCCATCACCTTCATGGCGCAGGACCGCAACACGACCGAAGAGGCGTACGCCGGGGACATCATCGGCGTGCCCAACCACGGCACGATCCGCCTGGGCGATGTCTTTACCGAAGGCGAATCGCTCAAGTTCACGGGCATTCCGTCATTCGCGCCCGAGTTCTTCCGCCGCGCACGCCTGAACAACCCGCTCAAGGTCAAGCAGCTGCAGAAGGGTTTGCAGCAGCTGGCGGAAGAGGGCGCCACGCAGATGTTCCGTCCCCTCGCGTCCAACGATCTGGTGCTGGGCGCCGTGGGTATCCTGCAGTTCGATGTGGTGGCCCACCGGCTGGAGCATGAATACGGCGTGGACGCCATTTTCGAATCGCACGAATGCGCCACGGCCCGCTGGCTGAAGGGCGATTCGGCAGAGATCGAGAAGCTGATCGAAAAGGCCGGCCACAACGTCGCGCTGGATGGCGCGGGCGACCACGTGTACCTGGCGCCGAGCATGGTGAACCTGCGCCTGACGCAGGAGCGCTTCCCGAACCTGCAGTTCCTGGAGACGCGCGAGATCGTCTGATCCGAGGCACCGCCAGAAAGCAAGACGGCCCGCAGTTCACACTGCGGGCCGTTTTCTTTTCCAGCACTCTGGTTGCGGGCTTGCCGGCCTCCCTGCGTGTTGGAGGAGGACGTCGCCGTCCCCCGCCGCCGCCATCAGTACGCCAGCGACGCCTGGATATAGAACGTGCGCGGCTGGCCCACGTACTTGCCCGAGTTGTTGTCGGTCGATCGCGTGAAGTAGCGGCGGTCGAACACGTTCTTGACGCCGACGGCCAGCTTCAGGTTCTGCGCCGACTTGCCGAAGTCGTAGCCGAAACGCATGTTCATCAGCGCGTAGCCGGGGATGTCGCCCAGCGCGCCGTTCGCGGACTCCGCGGTCTGGTACGTCGTTGAGCTGGCTGGATCGCCCGGCGAACGCTGCTTCGATTGCGCGAAGCCATCGACATTGACCGACCAGCGGTTGCGCGCATAGCGCATGCCCAGCGTGGCCACGTGGCGCGAGTAGAACGGCAGGTCGCGGCCGGCGAAGCTGCCCTGCTGGTAGTAGGCATCCGTGAAGGTGTACGTGGCGTACGCCGACAGGCCGGCCAGCGTCGTCGACAGTGCGCCAAAGTCATAGCGCAGCGCCGACTCGATACCCCGGTGCGTGGTCGCGCCCAGGTTCGTCCATGCGTCCGGCGCGCCACCCGTGCCGCCGCGCAGTTGCAGCTCGTCGTCGAAGTCGATGTTGAACAGCGTCAGTTCGCCGCCAAAGCCATTGATGCTGTCGAAGTGGGTGCCGACCTCATATGTCTTGGCTTTTTCCGGCGTCAGGCCGTTGGTGGTCGACGCGATCTGGAAGTACTGCAGCGGGCCGAACGACACGCCGGCGTTGGCGAAAGCGGTCCACTTGTCGGTGATGTGGTACATCACCGACACCGACGGCAGCGGCTCGTTGGACGACACGTCCGTCCGCACATTGGTGAACCGGTCGGTCAGGTTGGAGCGGATGAATTCGTAGCGCAGGCCCGGCGTGATCGTCCAGTTGCCGATATTGATGGTGTCGTCGATGTACACCGCATTGGCCGTGGTGCCGCCCGTGCGCCACTGATACACCGGTGCGGACAGGTCGGGCGCGAAGACCGTGCCCGGCGTGTAGAACGCGGTGCGCGTGGCTTGTTCGTCGCTGGACTCGCGCAGGTAACGGTAGCCGACGCTCACTTCGTTGCTGATGCTGCCGGTGCGGAACAGTTGCGAGTAGCGCGGCTCGATGGCGAACACGTGGTAATTGCGCGGTGCCGTGGTCAGGCGACGTTGCGCGGCCTGGGCACCCGTGCCCTGCTGCTCGATGGTGCTGCCACGGAAGCTGTCCGTGTAGTACGTCAGCACCTCGAACTTGCGGTTGGCGTCGTTATGCGAATACTTGAGCGAAATATCCGAGCGGCGGCCGGAGAAGTCGTCATACGGGCGCGTCGACTGGAACGGGTTGGCCGCATATTGCGCGCTGGTCAGGCCGCCCGGCATGCCGGCGTGCGCCTCGTAGTAGTGGAAGGCCGCCGAGATCTCGTCGGTCTTGGAGATCCGCAGGCCGCCCTTGAGCATCAGGTCGTCGATATCGACGTAGTCATTGCTCTCGCGGTAGCCGTTGCCATGCACGCCCGAATACAGCAGCGCGCCGCCGAGGCCCTGTTCGTTGGTGCCGCCGATGAATGCCGTCGGGTTGGCCTTGGCATTGCCGCCGTGGCTGTAGATGTCGGTTTCGATGGAGGCGTCGGCCGCGAACGTCTTCGGAATCGGGCGCGATACGAAGTTGATGATGCCGCCCACGTTCTGCGGACCGTAGCGCACGGAACCGGCGCCGCGCACCACGTCGATCGCCTCCAGGTTGCCCAGCGACAGCGGTGCCATCGAGAGTTGCGGCTGGCCGTAGGGGGCCACCGCCAGCGGCACGCCGTCCATCAGGATTGTCGAACGCGGCGACAGGCGCGACGTCAGCCCGCGCACGCCCACGTTCAGCGAGATATCGCTGCCGCCAGTGCCGTTGCTTTCCTGCACTTGCACGCCCGGTACGCGGCGCAGGATGTCGCGCACGTTGTTGGCGCCCGTCTCGGTGATCGCTTCGCGGTCGACAATCGTGCGTGCGCCCGGATGCTCAAGAACCTTTTCCTCATTGGGTGCTTCCAGCCAGTTGCCGACGACGGTCACCGCGTTGAGGGTGGTGCCGGAAGCCGGAGCCGCAGCCGGTGCGGAGGCAGGCGCCGGAGTGTCTCCGGCGGCAGGGGTTGCGGTTTGGGCCGCGGCGGGAATGGAGAGGCAGAGCAGGGCGACGCCGGTGGCGCCGAGGGTCAGACGGAAAGCGGGCAGCACGATCAGGAATCCAGGAAAGCCAGCAACAAGTGTTTTTTGGTGTACGAATCAACAATTCGATCTACCGAGGGTGCGGATTATAAATACGAATGATTCGCAAAAACATCTGACTGGATCAAATTTGTGTCTGACCTGTGGTATTCATGCATCAACTTAGATACATGGAGGCGCCGCCGCCCGGGCACGGGCTCGGCTAAAATTCCCTGCTTTGCCTGAGGACGCTTGTCCCGGGCGCCTTCGGACAGTCTGACGCGGCTCCGTTTGCCGTCGTCATATGACTAAAGAGGCATTTTTGGCCTCCCGTCCTGCTCATCGTGCGTGTCGTGACGCACCCATACGCCCCATGTCCACCGCCACACCGCTGCCGGCCGCCGAGCCGGACACCGTTTTCCGCGATCCTGCCTTCCGGCATTTCTGGTTCGCCCGCCTGTGCACGACCATCGGGTACCAGATCTTCACGGTGGCGGTGGGGTGGCAGATGTACGACCTGACGCGCGACGCCTTCATGCTCGGCATGGTCGGGCTGGTGCAGTTCCTGCCCTCGATCGTGCTGCTGCTGATGTCCGGTCACGTGGCGGACCGCTTCGATCGCCGGCTGATCGTGCGCACATGCCAGGCGCTGGAGGCCGTGATTGCCGTGGCGATGGCCGTGGCCAGCTTCTCGGGCTGGGTCACCCGCGAGCACATCTTTGTCTTCGTGGCGCTGATCGGCGCATGCCGTGCCTTCGAGACCCCCACGCTGCAGGCGTTGCTGCCGAGCGTGGTGACCCCGCGCCAGTTGCCGCGTGCCGTGGCGTTGTCGAGTTCGGCCGGGCAGACCGCCATCATCATCGGACCGGCGCTGGGCGGGTTTGCCTACGTGGCCGGGCCGGGCGTGGTCTATTCGATCAGCGCCGCGCTGTTCGCCATCGCCGCGATCCTGGTGGCGACGCTCAAGCTGCGCCAGGCCGCCCAGCGCCTGACTACGCCGGTCAGCCTCAAGACGTTGTTTGCCGGCTTTACCTATATCCGCAGCCACCAGGTGCTGCTGGGCGCGGTGTCGCTGGATCTGTTCGCGGTGCTGCTGGGCGGTGCCACCGCGCTGCTGCCGATCTATGCGCGCGACATCCTCCATACCGGCCCGTGGGGCCTGGGCCTGCTGCGCTCGGCGCCGGCCATCGGTGCGCTGGTCACGGCGCTCTGGCTGGCCCGGCATCCGCTCAACCGGCGCGTGGGCCGCGTGATGTTCGGCGCGGTGGCCCTCTTCGGCGCGGCGACGATGGTGTTTGGCATTTCGCATTGGTTGCCGCTGTCGATGGGCGCGCTGGTGGTGCTGGGCGCCTCGGACATGATCAGCGTGGTCGTGCGCCAGACGCTGGTGCAGCTCGATACCCCCGATGACATGCGAGGCCGGGTTGGCGCCGTCAACTCGGTTTTTATCGGCGCGTCCAACCAGCTCGGCGAATTCGAATCCGGCGTCACCGCCGCGTTTCTCGGCCCCGTGGGGGCGGTGATGCTGGGCGGCGCGGGCACGCTGCTGGTGGTGGCCGCGTGGATGCGGCTGTTCCCGGCGCTGGCCACGCGAGACCGCCTCCATGACCATCCCGCGCAAGCGCGCTGACGTGCGTCGGACCTGTCCGCGTGGAGGAAGGGGCGGCCTGGCCGCCTTTTTCTCAGACCGGAGCGTACCCGTTTCTGCGTGCGATCCGCGTGCCCGCATTGCTCCCCACATCGTCCCCCACATCGCCCCCCAAATCGCCTGCCGCATTGCCCGCCGCATTGCCCACGTTCGCACGGCAGTCGCGCTATAGTCCCGCCATGCCGGACGCCTCCACGCCCCTCGACGGCAATGCCGTGTTCTCCGCACTCACGCAGTCGCGTGCGTCGCTGGAGCGCGCGTGCGCACTGGGCGATGGCCTGGGCCTCGCGCTCTGGCGCAACCGCCACGACGACACCGCCTACGCGCGTCCGGGTCACCATACGATGTCGGTCTACCTCGAGGGCGGCTATTCGACGTATCGCCGCGATGCCCCCGACCGCAAGGGCGCGCCGGACCGCGTCTGCCTGTTGCCCGCCGAGCATGAGTCGCGCTGGCATGTGGGCGGCACTCAGCGCTTCCTGCATCTCTACTTCCAGCCGGAGCACCTGGCCTGGCATTGCGTGCGCGTGCTCGATACGGAGCCTCGGGCGTTGCAGTTGCAGGACCGCCTGTTTGCCGAAGACGATACGCTCGTCGCGCTGAGCCGCAGGCTGGTGGCGCTCGACTGGCGCGATCCGGATGCGCGCATGGTCGGCAATGCGATGGCGCATGAGGCCGTGACGCATCTGCTGCGCTCGCATGGCGCGCGCAAGCCACTGACCGACTGGCGCGGCGGGCTGTCCACCGCCGTGCGCCGCCGCGTGGCCGACTGGATCCACGCCCATCCGGCCAGCAACCCGACGCTGGGAGAGCTGGCCGCGCTGGCAGACCTTTCCGAATTTCACTTCGCGCGCATGTTCCGCGTCTCGTTTGGCATGCCGCCGCACGCGTGGGTGCTGCGCGCCCGGCTGGAGCGCGCGCAGTCGATGCTTGGCGATGTGCGACTGTCGCTGCAGCAGGTTGCGGCCCAGGCGGGATTCGCGTCGCCCAGCCACTTCAACAACCGCTTTCGCGCCGTCTATGGCGCGACGCCAGGCCAATGGCGCGCAGGCCGCGTCGCGACGATTCCCTCGGCATCGTCAGGCGCCGGACGGTAAGCGCAGGCATTTCCGCCTGCGCGTTTCCCATGCTGTAAAGGCTGCGCGCATGCGCGGCACGGGGAACGGCCTGGCCGACGGAGTGATGCCGTCGCCGCGCCGGATGCCGGCCATGCAGGTCAACGTTCCACGCAGAAACGGGTACGCTTTGGCGGATTGACGGGCTGTGACGGGTGGCACTCCTTCGCAATGCGGAGCTGCTCAGCCACAGCGAGGCCGACGCCCGGGACGCCCGCAGGGCACCGCCGCGCTAGCTGGGCTGATCAGCTTTCCTCGGCAAACAATGAGCACGCGCCGGTCTCGGCCGTGCTCACATGCGCGCGGAACCCCCCGAACAGGTCGCGGCCCACGCCGTGCCGGTTGGCCGTCAGGTCGGGCCGCTCGATGGGTCGCGCGGCCCATTCCGCCGGGTCCACCTTGACGGTCAGCACGCCCGCCGGCGCGTCCACGCGGACGATGTCGCCGGTGCGCACCTTGCCGATATCGCCGCCGGTCAGTGCCTCCGGGCACACGTGGATCGCCGCGGGCACCTTGCCCGATGCGCCCGACATGCGCCCGTCCGTCACCATCGCCACGTGAAAGCCGCGATCCTGCAACAGCGTCAGCGTGGGTGTGAGCTTGTGCAACTCCGGCATGCCGCATGATGCCGGGCCCTGCCACGGCAGCACGGCCACGAAATCGCGCTCGAGCTCGCCGCGCTTGAAGGCGGCCAGCAGGTCGTCCTGTCGATGGAACACGATGGCCGGCGCCTCCACGACCTGATGCTCGGGTTTGACCGCCGAGGTCTTGATGACGCAGCGCCCGAGGTTGCCGGCGAGCAGCTTGATGCCGCCATCCGCCGCAAACGGCTGGTCCGCGGCGCGGACGATGGTGTCGTCCAGCGTGGTCGCGGGGCCGTCGATCCACGTCAGCTGGCCCTCGCGCAGCACCGGTTCGCGTGTGTAGTCGCCGAGGCCGCGACCCACGACCGTGGTCACGTCGTCATGCAGCAGTCCCAGCGACAGCAGCCCGCGGATCACCACGGGCAGTCCGCCCGCCGCCTGGAACTGGTTCACGTCCGCGCGGCCGTTGGGATACACGCGCGCCAGCAGCGGCACCACGGCGGACAGCTCGTCGAAGTCGTCCCACGTGAGCTGGATGCCCGCCACGCGTGCCATCGCGATCAGGTGCAGCGTATGGTTGGTGGAGCCGCCCGTCGCCACCAGGCCGACGACCCCGTTGACAAACGCGCGCTCGTCGAGCACATCGGCAATCGGGGTATACCGGTCGCCGCCATGCACCAGACGCAACGCCTGGCGGGCGGATTCACGCGTCAGCGCCTCGCGCAGCGGCGTATTCGGGTTGACGAAGGCGGTGCCCGGCAGGTGCAGGCCCATGATCTCCATCAGCATCTGGTTCGAGTTGGCCGTGCCGTAGAACGTACAGGTGCCGGGGCCGTGGTACGACCGGGTCTCGGCCTCCAGCAGTTCCTCGCGGCCGATCTTGCCTTCGGCGTAGAGCTGGCGGATATGGGCCTTTTCCTCGTTGCCCATGCCCGTGGTCATCGGGCCGCCCGGCACGAACACGGCCGGCAGGTGGCCGAACGACAGCGCGCCCATCACCAGCCCGGGCACGATCTTGTCGCACACCCCGAGGTACAGCGCGCCGTCGAACATCTGGTGCGACAGCGCCACCGCGGTCGCCATCGCAATCACGTCGCGCGAGAACAGCGACAGGTCCATGCCATCCTGGCCCTGCGTCACGCCATCGCACATCGCTGGCGTGCCCCCCGCGAACTGCGCGGTGCCGCCGGCTTCCAGCGCGGCTTCCTTGAGCCATTGCGGGAACACGGCCAGTGGCTGGTGCGCGGACAGCATGTCGTTGTAGGCGGACACGATGGCCAGGTTGGGCCGCGCCTGCGCCTTGAGCCGGATCTTGGCGTCCTCGGGCATGGCCGCCACGGCGTGGGCGAGGTTGGTACACGACAGATTGGCGCGTTCGACCTTCTGGCCGGCCATGGCACGGGTGCGGTCGAGGTAAGCCTGCCGCGTGGCCGCGCTGCGGGACACGATGCGGGCCGTGACCCGTTCAAGGACTGGGTGACGTGGCATGGAGTTCTCCTGTAGGGCGCTATCAGCGTAGCCGAAAATTCTCCGCTGCGTGACCGCCAGCGCACCGGTGGCGGGGCCTGCGGCGGGCGTCGTCGACGTCGGCGAATACCAGTGGGATCGATGGCGGACGGGGATGTTCCGGCGCCCCGAGACATGGCGATCCGCGCGGCGGCCTCGTCGTGAGTCGCGGCGGATTGTGGCAAAAGCCGCACGCGTGTGCGCCGGCCGATGGCGCTTCGGATCCACGCAGAAACGGGTACGCTGCGCGCCGCATCGTGGTGCCGTGGGCCGCTTTTGCCACCGCGCCGCCGCATCATTTGCGGCACCTTCCCCTGCCCAAGCGGCAGCGAGTGACGTAACATGGCCGGAACAAATGCGCCGCCCCGGGGGGCGCTCCCACATCCCCGCAAGGAGCCCAGGGTGAGCATGCCCGATTTCGACATGGTGCTGTTTGGTGGCACCGGTGACCTGGCGCGGCGCAAGCTGCTGCCGTCCCTCTTTGACGCGCATCGCGCGGGCATCCTGCACCCGTCCGCGCGTATCCTGGCCACCGGCAGCCACGCGCAGACCACCGAGCAGTACATCGCCACGCTGGAAGATACCGTGCGGCCGGCCCTGGAGCATGCGCCGCCGGAAGCCTGGGCATCCTTTCTCGCGCGCATCTGCTACGTGCAGGCCGATGCACGCCAGCCTGCGCACTTCGACGCGCTGGCCGAGAAGGTGCTCTCCCGCAAGCCGGAGGTCGTGGTCTGCTACCTGGCCACCGCCCCGCACATCTTCGTGCCGATCTGCGAGCAACTGGCGCGCACCGGCCTGAACACCCCCAACGTGCGCGTGGTCCTGGAAAAACCGCTGGGCCACGACCTCGAGTCGTCCGAGGCGATCAACGCCGCCGTGGCGCAATACTTCGCCGAGGACCAGATCTACCGGATCGACCACTATCTGGGCAAGGAATCGGTCCAGAACCTGATGGCGATCCGCTTCGGCAACGCGCTGTTCGAGCCGCTGTGGCGCCGCGAATGGGTGCAGGACGTGCAGATCACCATCGCCGAGGAGCTTGGCGTCGAAACGCGCGGCGACTTCTACGACCGCACGGGCGCGCTGCGCGACATGGTGCAGAACCACCTGGTGCAGCTGCTGTGCATGGTGGCGATGGAGCCCCCGGCCAGCCTGTCCGAAGACGCCATCCGCGACGAGAAGATCAAGATCCTCAAGGCGCTCAAGCCCATCACGCCGCAGGACGTGGCCGAGAAGACCGTGCGCGGCCAGTATCGCGCCGGCGCGGTCGGTGGCAAGCCGGTGCCGGGCTATCTGGACGAGCAGGGCATCGCGTCCGACAGCCGGACCGAAACCTTCGTCGCCATCAAGGCCGAGATCGCCAACTGGCGCTGGGAAGGCGTGCCGTTCTACCTGCGCACCGGCAAGCGCATGCAGTCGCGCGTGGCCGAAATCGTCATCCACTTCCGCGATGTGCCACACGCCATCTTTCCCAAGCCGCTCACCCTGTCGCCGCAGAACCGGCTGGTGATCCAGCTGCAGCCCGAGGAAAGCATCCGGCTCTACTTCCTGGTCAAGCAGCCTGGCGACACGCTGGAGCTGACGCCCACCTCGCTCGATCTCGACTTCGCCAACTCGTTCAAGGTCCGCCGCGCGGGGGCGTATGAACGCCTGCTGCTGGACGTGATTCGCGGCCGCCTGGGTTTGTTCGTGCGGCGCGATGAGCAGGTGCAGGCCTGGCGCTGGGTGGAGCCGATCATCGACACCTGGGGCGAGAGCACCGTGCCGCCCAAGCCGTATACGGCGGGCACCTGGGGGCCGGCGGCCTCCTCGGCGCTGATGTCGCGCGACGGCGCGCTCTGGCACGAAGAGGTCTGATTCGCGGCAGCCCCGACCACCCGACACTCCGACAACCCCGACCAAAGGAACCCGCCATGCGGCAATTCGAACACGCCTCCGTGATGGACCAGGCCGAATCGCTGGCGATTTCCGTCAGCCATGCGCTGGACCTCGTGATCCAGGCCAAGGGCTGGGCCGTGCTGGCCGTATCGGGCGGGCGATCGCCCGTGCCGATGTTCGAGCGCCTGCGCTACCGGCCGATCCGCTGGGAAGCGGTGACCGTGACGCTGGTCGACGAACGCGTTGTCCCGCCGGACGACGCGGCCAGCAATGGCGCGCTGGTGCGCAACAGCCTGCTGCGGGAAGCGGCGGGCGTCGCCGCATGGGTGCCGCTGATCCAGGACGCGGCCGAGGCCACGCAGCCGCTGCGCGCCGTCGCGCGGCTCAACGAGCGTTTCCAGCAGCCGGACGTGGTGGTGCTCGGCATGGGCGAGGACGGTCACACGGCGTCCCTGTTTGCCGATGCGCCGGAACTGCAGACGGCGCTCTCCGACCCGAACCCCGGCTACCTCATCACCCATCCTTCCAGCGCGCCGCATGCGCGCATCACGCTGAACCTGGCGGCCCTGCTGGCTGCGGAGCGCACGTTCCTGGCGATTGCCGGCGAGAAGAAGGCTGAAGTCCTCGCGCGTGCGCTGGAGGCGCCCACGCCGGCGCTGCCCGTCAGCCTGGTGCTGGCCCGGCATCGTCATGGCGTGGATATTTTCCGGACCTGACCCATGGCCAAGGCTCGTCACGCTACGCAACCGGCATCCTCCTATCCCCGTTTGCTCGCCGACGTGGGCGGCACCAACGTGCGCCTGGCGCTGGAGACCGCGCCAATGCAGATCGGCGACGTCAACGCGCTCAAGGTGGCGGACTTCCCGTCGCTGGAGGCCGCGATGCGGCACCACCTGCAGGGCATTGGCGGACCGCTGCCGCGCCACGCCTCGATCGGCCTGGCCAACCCGGTCACCGGCGACCACGTCAAGCTGACCAACCACAACTGGGCGTTCTCGATCGAAGCCATGCGGCAGGCGCTGCAACTCGACACGCTGGTGGCCATCAACGATTTCACGTCGCTGGCACTGGCGCTGCCGCACCTGCCCGCCGCAGGGCTGGTGCAGGTGCGTGCAGGCACGGTGGTGCCCACGGCGCCGCGTGCCCTGATCGGGCCGGGCACGGGGCTGGGCGTCTCGGGCCTGATTCTCGCGCCGGGCGGCGCCGCCGTGGCATTGGCGGGCGAGGGCGGGCACATCGAGGTCATGCCGGTCACGGATGACGAATGGATTGCCTGGCACGCGGCCCACAAGTCACTGGGCCGGGTGTCTGCCGAACGGCTGCTGTCGGGCATGGGCCTGTCTCATATCCATGCCGCGCTGGCCGCAGAAACGGGTACGCTTTTGCCCGACCCCCTCACGCCGGCGCAGGTTACCGAGGGGGCCATTCAGACCGGCGACCCCTTGTGCCGGCGCGCGTTTGACGCGTTCTGCGGCCTGCTGGGATCGGTGGCGGCGGACGTGGCGCTGGTCCTCGGTGCCCGGGGTGGCGTCTATATCGGCGGCGGCATCGTGCCGCGCTTTGTCGATGCGGTGCGCGCCTCGCCTTTCGGCGAACGCTTTGCCGCCAAGGGCCGCATGGGCAACTACCTGGCCGACATCCCGGTCTTCGTGATCACGGCCGACTACCCCGCGCTGCCGGGCCTGGCCCGCGCGCTGGCGGACCGGCTCGACGACGATATGCGTCACGCCGCGACGCCCCATTCCTGAACGACATGCGTGTACTGCTGGTGGAAGACGACGCCATGATTGGCGAGAGCGTGAAGGTTGCGCTGCGCCAGGAAGGCTTTACCGTGGACTGGGTGCGCGATGGCGACGCCGGGCTGGATGCCGCATCGGACCAGCACGGTCCGCGCGCCGATGGCGGCTACGATCTGGTCCTGCTGGACCTCGGCTTGCCGCGACGCTCGGGGCTGGATGTCCTGCGCGCCATGCGCGCGCGCAACGTGCGCACCCCGGTGCTCATCCTCACCGCGCGCGACGCGGTGGCGGACCGCGTGGCCGGCCTGAACGCGGGCGCCGACGACTATCTGATCAAGCCGTTCGACCTGCAGGAACTGGCCGCACGGATGCACGCGCTGGCCCGCCGCGCCGAGGGCCGCGCCGAGCCGGTGCTGCGCTATGGCGACATCGTGCTGAACCCCGCCACGCGCGAGGCCACCCGGCAGGGCACGGCGATTCGCCTGTCGGCGCGCGAGTTCGCGCTGCTCTCGGCGCTGATGGCGCGCCCCGGCAAGGTCTGGTCCGTCGCGCAGTTGCAGGAGCGGCTTTACGGCTGGGATGACGAGGTGGGCAGCAATACCGTCGAGGTCTATATCCACGCGCTGCGCCGCAAGTTCGGGGCCGCGCTGATCCGCAACATCCGGGGGGTCGGCTACGTGATGCCGCAACTCGACGACCAGGCGGCCAGCAGCGCCGAGGGGACGCCGGACTGATGCGATCGATTCAACGTACGTTGCTGTGGTGGCTGGCCGCGGGGCTGGCGGCGGGCATCGCTGTGGCCACCGGGCTGATCTACGCGCAGGCCCGGCAGGAAGCCAACGCGCTGTTCGACTACCAGATGAAGCAGGTGGCGGCTGCGCTGCCGAGCCAGTTCTCGAATCCCGTGGCGCCCCCGCCGTTCGATGCCGGCAGCGGAGGCGCCAACGCGGACCTGCTGCATGCCGACGAGGACGTCGTCATCCATATCTGGGACGGCTCCGGCCGCAGCCTGTATCTGTCGCATGCGCATCCCGTGTTGCCGCCGCGCGCGGAACTGGGCTTTTCCGATGTGCGGACCGATTCGGGCGAGTGGCGCATCTACAGCGTCCAGCTCGGGCCGGCCGTGGTGCAGATCGCCCAGCCGCTGAGCGCGCGTCGCACGCTGGCCGCGCATATGGCGCTGCGTACGGTGGCGCCCCTGCTGCTGCTGTTGCCGCTGCTTGGCTGGCTGGTCTGGATGGCGGTGGGGCGCGGATTGCGGCCCTTGCGCGAGATTGCTGCCGAAGTGCAGGCGCGCGATGCCAGTACGCTGGCGCCACTGGCCCTGCGCCAGATGCCCGATGAGATCGCGCCGCTCTCGCACGCGCTGAACCAGTTGCTGTCGAGGCTGGCGCAGGCGATCGACACCCAGCGCGCGTTCGTTGCCGACGCGGCCCACGCCTTGCGCACGCCGCTGGCTGCCTTGCAACTGCAGGCGCAACTGGTGGAGCGCGCCGGCAATCCGGAGGCCCGGCAGGAAGCCGTGGGCCAGCTCCGGCGCGGCTTGGAGCGTCTGACGCACCTGGTGGCCCAGCTCCTGACGCTGGCGCGCCAGGAGCCCGGCGCCGCGCCGCCGCCGCACGAGCCGGTGGACCTGCGCGCGCTGGCCGCGGAAGTCGTGGCCGAGATGGCGCAGGCGGCCATCGACCGCGATATCGACCTCGGGCTCGAGGCCACGGCGGCAGGCGAGGCGACCGTCACGATTCGCGGTGATGCCGATGCGCTGCGCATCCTGCTGACCAACCTTATCGACAATGCGCTCTGCTACATCCCGGCCGGGAGCCGCGTCGACGTGCACGTGATCCCCCAGGCGGACGGCAAGGCCGTCGCGCTGGAGGTCACGGACAACGGCCCGGGCATTCCGGCGACCGAGCGGGCGCGCGTGTTCGACCGCTTCTATCGCGCGCCGGAGGCGCCGACGGGCGGCAGCGGACTGGGGCTGGCCATCGTGGCCGAGATCGCGCAATCGCACGGCGCCCATGTGTCGCTGGAAGACGCCGCACCGGGCTTGCGGGTGCGGACGGTGTTTCCGGCGGCGTGAAGCGCCGGGAGGCTGGCTACCGGAATGCGGGACCGCGCGGCGGCTGGCCTGTCTAGAAGGCCCGGATAGCCCGGATTGCCGCAAGCCCGGTCGCAAGGGCCAGCCGTCGGCATCCGAAGGCAGCGTTCAGTTCACCGGCGCGAACAGCGGCTCGCCGGCAAAGTGGCGGCGGGCGTTCTCGATGAACTGATTGACCGAGGCCTGCACGGCTTCCGGCGACCAGCCGGCCATGTGCGGCGTCAGCACGACGTTCGGGCAATCGAACAATTCCACCGGCGGCGCCGGCTCGCTTTCGTATACATCGAGCCCCGCGCCACCGAGTTCGCCGGCGTGCAGCGCGTCGGCCAGCGCCGACGTGTTGACCACGCTGCCGCGCGCGATATTCACCAGGAAGCCGTTCGGCCCCAGTGCGCGCAGCACCGGGGTATCGACCAGATGGCGCGTATCCGCGCCGCCCGGCGTGGCGATCACCAGATAATCCGCCCATTCGGCCAGCGCCTTGACGTCAGCGAAATACTCGAACGGCACGTCTGGGCGCGCCCGGCGGTTGTGATAGCCGATCTCCAGATCAAATCCCTGCCCGCGCTGCGCAATGCGGCGGCCGATGGTGCCCAGGCCGACGATGCCCAAGCGCTTGCCGGACAGGTTGGGCGGCAGCGGCAGCACGTTGCGCCAGATGCCGTCGCGTGTGGCGCGGTCCAGCGCCGGCACGCGGCGCACCGTGGCCAGCAGCAGCGCCATCGCGTGGTCCGCCACGCAGCTGTCGTTGGTGCCGGCGCCATTGCCCACGGCAATGCCGCGCGCGCGGCATGCGGCGATGTCGATGTTCTCGTACCCGGCGCCCAGCGCGCAGACCAGTTCCAGTTCCGGCATGGCGCCGATCTCGTCGGCGGACAGGCCCGTGGAACCGTTGGTCAGCACCGCGCGGAAGCGCGTGCCGTGAGTGGCCACTTCGGCCACGCGGCCTGCGGACGTTGGGGCGTAGCGGATATCGTAGGCCTCACCGATGCGGGCGAGATGGTCGGAATCGATCTGGATCAGGACAAGCAGGGCGGGCTTCATGACGTGACAGCGGGGCAACTGAGCAAGGAGGCGTAATGGGGAGTGTCGGAGCGTTGCCATGCACGGCGGGGCGGATGGCGCACAAACCGACGCCACATTCTATGCCCGGACCCGAAATGCCGCTCGACCAGTTTGGCCTGCGGGCGCCCCGAGGCGGGCGCAGGATGCGGCTCCCCTGCGCCCGATTATCAAATCCTCGACAACAGTGATTCCTCCACGGACCCGATGATGCGGCGCGCGGATTTGGCCACAATCGTCGGTGTTGGCTGGCAAGCCTGCCGGCCGGATTCCGTACAAGGAGCGTCCCCATGTTTCCCGATTTTTCTTCCGCACGCGTGCTCGTCGTCGGTGGCAGTTCCGGCATCGGACTGGCCACGGCCAAGGCCTTTGCTGCCCACGGCGCCCAGGTGACCATTGCCTCGCGCAATGCCGACAAGGTTGCCGCCGCCGTTGCCGAGGCCTCGGCCGGGGCGCGCGGCACGGTGCAGGGCGCGCAGATCGATACGACGCGCGACGACGACGTGGTGCGCTTCTTCGCCGACGGCCAGCCGTGGGATCACGTGGTGGTGTCCGCCGCGCAGACGCCGACCGGGCAGGTCCGCAAGCTGCCGCTGGCCGATGCCTACGCCGCGTTCGACAGCAAGTTCTGGGGCGCGTATCGCGTGGCGCGCGCGGTGCAGATTCGCGATGGCGGGTCGCTGACGCTGGTCTCCGGCTTCCTCGCCACGCGGCCGAGCAAGGCCTCGGTGCTGCAGGGCGCGATCAACGCCGCAGTGGAGGCGATTGCCCGCGGGCTGGCGCTGGAACTGTCGCCGGTGCGCGTCAACACGGTGTCGCCGGGGCTGATCGCCACGCCGCTGTGGGACAAGCTCGATGCCACCGCGCGCCAGTCGATGTATGACGGCGCGGCCGCCAGCCTGCCGGCAAAGCGCGTCGGCCAGCCGGAAGACGTCGCCAACGCGATCCTCTACCTGGCCGGCACGCCGTTCAGCACGGGCAGCACCGTACTGGTCGATGGCGGCGGGGTGATCGCGGGGTGATCGCCCGAGGCCTGGAAGACGGCCAGCCACCGGCATCGGCGATGGTCCGGCGAGCCATCGTCACACGTGCTTCGCGTGGCTATCACGTGGTCATCGAGCAGCGATCGCGCAGTCGGCGATTCACGCAGAATCGGGTACGCTTTGACGCGCGGACGCGCTGCGCCGTCCCGCGCCAGCCCTGATGGCATAAGGGCTGGCGGGGAATTCGAAAGGCGCTCGGCAGGCCTCCGGCGCGCGCGCAGAAACGGGTACGCTTTTGCCGCGCGTGGCGCGTGGCGCGTGGCGCGTGGCGCGTGGCGCGTGGCGCTCGGCGTCCCGCGCCTCGCTTCCCACATCTCCCCTCACACCTCCTGCCTCCCGCGCTTCTTGCCCTGAGGCGATCTGCCGCAACGATCGCGCTGACGGGCGAGCCTTTCCCGTATGCTTGCGATCAGGTTCGCGACGGCGAGCCACCGTTGCCGGATCGCTCCCATGTCCTCCACCGTGACCCAACCCGCGCCCCGCTGGCGCTGGCTCCCCGCTCCGGGCAGCTGGCAATACCACGCCTTGCTCGGCGCGGCGGGCATGCTCGTGCTGGGGCCGCTGGGCGGCGTGGCGGCGGCCTATATGAATTTCTCGCTCGGCTTCTTCGTGGGCGGGCAGGTGCTGGCCGGCATCCTGGGCTCGGCGGTGACCGCCGGTTATGGCGCGGCGGGGCGGCACGGCGCCAACTACATCCAGACTGCGGCGGCTTCCGTGGCCGGCATGGGCGGCATGGCCGTCGTGATCCAGGCGATGGGATGGATGGGCATGGCCGCGCCGTCGCTGTGGCAGCTGATCGGCTACATGCTCTGCATCGGCATGTATGGCGTCGGCGTCGGCATGCTGTATACGCCGTTGCTGGTCGATCGCATGCAACTGACGTTTCCGTCCGGACTGGCCGTGGCGAATATCCTGCGCGCGCTGACTGACCCCGTGCTGCTGCGGCGGTCGGTGGCGCGGCTGGCCGGTGGCATGGGGCTCGGCGTGGTGGCGGGCGTCGGCGCCACGCGCATCGCGTTCCTGGGCGCCATCGACTTGTCGGCTTCGACGTTCGGCGCCGGCATGATCGTCGGCGCCCGGATCGGGCTGGCCGCGCTGGTCGGCGGGCTGACGGGCTGGGCCCTGACGCCTTACTTCGTGTCGATTGGCTGGCTGGCGCCGGGCGATCCGTACCGCAAGATCACCTTCCTGTTCGCGCTGGGGATGATCATGGGCGCGGCGGTGGTCGACGTGTCGCTGCTGCTGGCGCGCGCGTGGCGGCAGATGCGGTCGGGTTTGCCGTCCACGGTCGGTGGCAGGGATCGCGACGCAGCCAGGGTCGCAGATCCGTTCGCAACGCTCGACGCGGATGGCAACAAGGTTCGCGACGCGGTTCGCGGCAACCGGCGCCCCGCATCGCCGCCGATGCGCTGGATCGCGTTGTGGGTCGTGTTCTGGGGCGCCGCCGTGGTCGCCACCGGTGCGATGTGGTTTGGCCAGCCGGTCGGCTATCAACTGATGGCGGTGGTGCTGGTGCTCGTGTTCGCGCTGGTCAACGGTATCTCGGTGGGGATGGTGGACCAGAACCCGATCTCCTCCGCCTTCGTGCTCACGGTCATCCTGATGGCGGCCGTGGGGTTGCGGCAACCGCATGTCGGCCTGATTGCCGCGACGGTGCTGCTGATCTCCACCGCCGAGGCCTGCGACATGCAGCAGGACCGCTCCACGGGCTGGCGGCTCGGGACCGATCGCATGGTGCAGTTCGGCTATCAGGTGGTCGGCATCATCATGGGCGCGGTGCTGGCCGTGCTGCTCGCGCGGCTGTTCATGCAGGCCTATCCCGTGCTGTGGCTTGACCAGACCACGCTGCCGGCCGACCAGCAGCCGGCCCGGTGGACGTCGGCCATGACCTACAAGATCGTTGGCGCGCTGCGCAGCATGACGGAAGACAAGCCGTACCAGCGGCTGGCCGTGTGGATCGGACTGGGGATCGGCCTTGCGACCGAAATCCTGCGCAAGCTGATCCTGGGGTCGGCATGCTATCGGCGATTTGCCACGACCGGCCGCGCCGGGAGGATCTGCGATTTCCTGCTCGATGCCATCGTGCTGCCGTCGCCGTACGCGTCGTCGTTCGGTGGTTTTGTGAACCTGCCGGCGGCTGCGTGGATGGCGGCTGGCGGCGTGCTGGCGAGCGTGGCGGAAAGCCGGGCAGCCCCGGCGTCGAAAGACGCTGGCCTGCCGGAAGATATGAGTACGACCTCGCTGGTGGGTGGTGGCCTGATTGCGGGCGATGCCCTCGCAGCGCTTGGGCTCGGATTGATGGGGCTAGTCGCAGTCGTGGTCTAAGAGGCCATCTCAAAAAGACCCGTCTCTACACCTGACCGACCGGCGTCCGCCCGGGAAACTCCAGGCGGAATCTCGTCACCTTGCCGGGGGTCGACTCCGCCTGCACCGAGCCATGATGCAGATCCATGATGGTCTTCACGATGGCCAGCCCGATGCCTGAGGATTCCCCCGAATTGGCGCGCGCCGGGTCTCCACGGAAGAATCGGTCGAACAACCGGGGCAGATGGTCGGGCGCGATGCCGGGCCCCGGATTGCACACCTCGATGCGCGCCTGCCCGCCCTCCTCGCGTCCCACCAGCACGATCGCTTCCCCCGCAGGCGTGTATCGAACCGCGTTCGAGATCAGGTTGCCGATCGCACGCCGCAGCAGCATCGGATCGGCGAATACCTTGCCGTGCGCGTCGACGCGAATCGTCACCTCCCTGGCTTCCGCCAGCAGCTCGAAGTAGTCGGCCTGCCGGGCCAGTTCATCGGCCAGGTCGAGCGTCGTGCAATGCATGGCCACGCGCGCATTGTCCGCGCGAGCCAGGAACAGCATGTTCTCGATCATGCGTGCCAGGCGCTCGTACTCTTCGACGTTCGATGCCAGCAGCGCCTGATATTCCTCCGTGGAGCGGTCGCTCGATAACGTCACCTGGGTCTGGCCGAGCAGGTTGCCGATCGGCGTGCGGAAGTCGTGCGCCAGGTCCATCGAGAACTGTGAAAGCCGGTCGTATCCCTCGTGCAGTCGCGCGATCATCTGTTGCAGCGCCAGTGCGAGTTCCCTGAGTTCCAGCGGCAGCTCCGCAGGGTCGATGGCGAGGTCGGCGCTGGAGAAGGTGATCGCGTGCGTGCCGGCGGCGATGCGTCGCAGCGGCGCCATGCCGGCGCGCAGCGCCGCGTACCCGAGGCCGCCCGCCGTCAACGCCCCCAGCAACGTGGCCAGCGCCAGTTTCCAGCGATAGGCGCGCAGCAGCGCCATACGGGAAATCGCCATCTGGTAGACCACCACCTGCATCGGCGTATCGACCTCCGGTATCCGCGCCATCAACCGAATGCCGCGTACCGTGTGACCGTTTGCGCCTACCCAGCTGTGGATCGCGCTGGCGTCGACGGGGGCGGCCATGGCCAGCGAGGGGAAGTCGGGCGGTGTTCCGGCGTTGGCATTGGCCGTGACCCGGACCCTGCCATCCGCCCCCCGCACTGTCAGCGCGAACTCGTCATTCCCGGACACGATGCGGCTTAGCTCGCGCCATCGATCGTTGCCCGCGACATGGTGCTCGGCCAGCTCCGCGCGCACGCGCGTGGCCTTGCGCATCAGCTCCGCGTCGTCGCGCTCGACGATCTGCATGGCCAGCGCGCGATAGAGATAGGTGCCCACGGCCCCGAAGGCACAGCCCGCGACCAGCGCGAAGGCCAATGCAAGGCGCGTCGTCAGCGAATAGGCTCGTTTCACGGTTGCCGCTTCTCGAGCACGTAGCCGATCCCGCGCACGCTGTGAATCAGCTTGGGCGCGAAATGATCGTCCATCTTGGCACGCAGCCTGCGCACGGCCACATCGACGACGTTGGTGTCGCTGTCGAAATTCATGTCCCAGACGTGGGAGGCGATCTGGGTGCGGCTCAACACTTCGCCATGACGCCGGGCCAGGAAGTGCAGCAGCGCGAATTCGCGCGGGGTCAGGTCGATGCGTTGCCCGGCGCGGTTCACCCGGTGGCGGATGAGGTCGATCTCCAGGTCTTCGATCTCGATCCGGTCGGCTTCGCGTACCGGCCCGCGCCGCAGCAGCGTGCGCACGCGCGCCAGCAGTTCCACGAACGCGAAAGGCTTGGCGAGGTAGTCGTCGCCGCCCAGCTCCAGGCCGCGTACGCGGTCCTCCACTTCGTCGCGCGCGGTCAGGAACAGCACCGGTGTGTCCTTGCGCTCGCGCAGTTGCCGCAGGAGGTCCCAGCCGTTCATGCCCGGCAGCATCACGTCGAGGATGATCAGGTCGTACTCGTGCTCCGTGGCCTGGTGCAGGCCATCGCCGCCCGTCACGGCCAGATCCACGACAAAGGAGGACTCCGTCAGGCCCTTGCGCAGGTATTCACCTGTCTTCGGTTCATCTTCCACCACCAGGATCCTCATCACCGCTCCCCTTCCGTGCATTGCCGCGTGTTGCCGCGTGTTTCCGTGCCAGGCGTGGCGTTGCCCGCCAGCCATTGCGAGCCGATCTTAGCGCCGGCCCTCGCGGCAGTGGATGACAAGACTGTAATCGTTTCGTTCGCATCCGGCACCCCGCCCGCTCCATAGAATCCGCAGGACTCGCCAGCCCCCGCCAGCAGGGCCGGACGCATGGCGGGCATCCGGGAGAAATCGAAATGTGGATTGTCAGGCTCGCCCTGGGGCGACCCTATACGTTCGTGGTGTTGGCGATCTGCCTGTTGCTGGCGGGTCCGCTGATGATCCTGCGCACGCCGACGGACATCTTTCCGTCGATCAACATCCCCGTGGTCAGCGTGGTCTGGTCCTACAACGGCCTGTCGGCCGAGGACATGTCGCGCCGGATCGTCACAGGGTACGAGCGGTCACTGACCAACAGCGTCGACGACATCGAGCACATCGAGTCCCAGACGCTCAGCGGCGTGTCCGTGATCAAGGTGTTCTTCCATCCGGGCGCCGACATCAATCGCGCCATCGCGCAGACCACGTCGGGCGCGCAGTCCTTGCTCAAGACCATGCCGCCGGGCACCACGGCGCCGCTGATCCTGAGCTACAGCGCTTCCACCGTGCCGATCCTGCGGCTGGCTCTCGGCAGCGACCAGTTGCCGGAACAGGAGCTCTACGACCTCGGCAACAACTTCATCCGCACGCAGCTGGCCACCGTGCAGGGCGCGTCGGTGCCGCTGCCATACGGCGGCAAGGTCCGGCAGGTCATGGTCGACCTCGATACCCGCGCACTGCAGGCGCGGGGCCTGGCACCGCTGGACGTGGTCAATGCCATCAACGCACAGAACCTCATCCTGCCCGGCGGCACGGCCAAGATCGGCGCGCTGGAGTATCGCGTCGACCTGAATGGCAGCACGCAGACCGTCGCGGCGCTGAACGACCTGCCGGTCACGAGCGGGCCGGGCGGCGTCGTCTATGTCCGCGACGTGGCACAGGTGCATGACGGCTACGCGCCGCAGACCAATGTGGTGCGGCGCGACGGCAAGCGCGCCGCGCTCCTCGAGATCGAAAAAAGCGGCAATACCTCCACCTTGTCGATCATCGCCCAGATCAAGGCCATGCTGCCGAAGGTCACCGCCGGCCTGCCGAAGTCGCTGCAGGTGCAGCCGATCTCCGACCAGTCCGTGTTCGTGACCTCCGCCATCGACGGCGTCCTGCACGAGGCATTGATCGCCGCCTGCCTGACCGCGCTGATGATCTTGCTGTTCCTCGGCAGCTGGCGGTCGACGCTGATCATCGCCATCACCATCCCGCTGTCCGTGCTGGCGGCGCTGATCGCGCTGTCCGCACTCGGCGAAACGCTGAACATCATGACGCTCGGCGGGCTGGCACTCGCCGTGGGCGTGCTCGTCGACGACGCCACGGTGGCGATCGAGAACATCACCCACCATCGCGAGATGGGCAAGCCGCTGGAGACGGCCATCCTCGATGGCTCGGCGCAGATCGCGCTGCCCACGCTGGTGTCCACGCTCTGCATCTGCATCGTGTTCCTGCCGATGTTCATGCTGAGCGGCGTGGCGCGCTACCTGTTCGTGCCGATGGCCGAAGCCGTGGTCTTCGCGATGATGGCGTCGTACTTCCTGTCGCGTACGCTGATTCCGACACTGGCCCACTACCTCCTGCGCGGCGAGGCTGCCGATGGACCGCCGGCTGCACAGTTGGCGGCGGATGCGGCGCCACCTCCGGGCCATCTCCGGCACATCGGCAGCTTCCTCGGCCGCCTCTTCCACGGCCTGCATCAGCGCTTCGAGCACGCGTTCGAGGCGGTGCGGCTGCGCTATGCCGGCGTGCTGCGGGCCGCGCTGGCCGCGCGCCGACGCACGGTGGCCATCTTCCTGATTGCTTGCGCGGGATCGATGGCGCTGGTGCCGTTCCTCGGTCAGGACTTCTTCCCAAGCGTGGATAGCGGCGAGATCCGCCTGCACATGCGCGCCCGCACCGGCACGCGCATCGAGGAGACGGCCCGCATCGCTGATCAGGTGGAGGCGTCAATCCGCCAGACCATCGGCCCGGCCCGCGTCGCCAGCATCGTCGATGATATTGGCCTGCCGGTTAGCGGCATCAACCTGACCTACGACGCCGCGCTGCCGATCGGCACGGCGGATGCCGAGATCCTGGTGTCGGTCAAGCCGGGCAGCGGCGGCACGGCCGCGGATATCGACAAGCTCGGCACGCTGCTGCCCAAGGCCTTTCCTGGCGTGAGCTTTTCGTTCCTGCCGGCGGATATCGTCAGCCAGATCCTCAATTTCGGATTGCCGGCGCCGATCGACGTGCAGATCGTCGGCAATGACCTGGCCGGCAACCGCGTCGTGGCCAATCGCCTCGCGCGCCTGCTGACTGCCGTCCCGGGCCTTGCGGACGTACACCTGCAGCAACCCGCCGACCAGCCCGCGCTGACCATCGACGTGGACCGAACCCGCGCCTTGCAGGCAGGCCTGTCGCAGCGCGACGTGGCGCAAAACCTGCTCATCTCGCTTTCCGGCAGCGGCCAGACATCGCCAAACTTCTGGCTCAACCCGAAGAACGGCGTCAGCTATCCGCTGATGGTCTCCGTGCCGCAGTACGCCATGGGGTCGCTGCAGGCCCTGGCGAACATTCCCCTCGGGCTCGGTGCCGACACTGCGGCACAGGGCGGCGCCGGTCAGGTCGGGCTGTTCGGCACCGTTACGCGGACCAGCCAGCAAGGCGTGGTGTCGCACTACAACGTGCAACCGGTGCTGGATATCTTCGGCGCGGTGCGCGGGCGCGACCTCGGCGCGGTGGCGACCGATATCGACCGCATCGTCGCGCGTGTGCGCAAGGATTTGCCAGCCGGATCGGACGTGGTGGTCCGGGGGCAGGTGCAGACCATGCGGACCTCGTTCGTGGGGCTGGTGGGCGGGCTCGGCGCGGCGATGGTGCTGGTGTATCTGCTGATGGTCGTCAACTTCCAGTCCTGGCTCGACCCGCTGGCCATCGTCGGTGGCTTGCCCGTCGCGCTGTCCGGCATGGCATGGATGCTGTTCGCGACCGGCACCACCATCAGCGTGCCCGCGCTGACGGGCGCCATCATGTGCATCGGCATTGCCACGGCCAACAGCATCCTGGTGGTGAGCCGCGCGCGCGAACTGCTGGGCGAAGGCATGGCCCCGGTGCAGGCGGCCTTCGAGGCTGGCACCGGCCGCTTCCGCCCGGTGGCGATGACCGCGCTCGCCATGCTGTTCGGCATGGTGCCGATGGCACTGGGCGCGGGCAGCGCGGGCGCCCAGAACGCACCGCTCGGCCGGGCCGTCATCGGCGGGCTGGCGTTCGGTTCGATCGCCACGCTGGTGCTGGTGCCCGTCTTCTTCGCCATGCTGCATCACTGGCTGGGCGGCCGGATGCGCGTTGCCCAATCGCCTCCAGCCACCTCCCCAGTCACGCCCTCAGTCACGTCTTCAGTCACGTCTTCAGTCACGCATACGGCAGATCCCAGATGAAACCTTCCACGACGCCCCCACCCGTCGATGACCTTCCGCCTTCGGGGCGGCATTCGTTGGCGCCACGGCATGTCGGGCTGGCCCTGGCGGTGTGCGCGCTGGTGGCCGGTGCGCTGGCGCTCGGCATCGTGCCGCGCCTGCAGGCGCATGCGGTGCTTGCGAAGCGCACGGCTCAGGCGACAGTACCCGCGGTCGCCATCGTCCGGCCCGGCGCGGCCGCCGCGCAGCGCGAGATCGTCTTGCCGGCCGATGTCCGGGCCTATCAGGACGCCCCGGTGTACGCCCGCGTCAGCGGATACCTGCGGCGCTGGTACGCGGATATCGGCGCGCAGGTCACGCAGGGGCAACTGCTCGCCGAGATCGATGCGCCCGAAGTGGCGGACCAGCTCCGGCAGGCGCGCGCGGACGAAGCCACCGCCGCCGCCAATTTCGCGCTGGCCAAGAGCACGGCCGAGCGCTGGAAAGACCTCCAGCAATCCAACTCGGTCGCGCAGCAGGAGACCGACCAGAAGGTCGCCGACATGCAGGCGAAGGGCGCCGTGCTGGCGGCGGCGCGCTCCAATACATCGCGTCTGGCGCAAATGGCGTCCTATACGCAGATTCGCGCGCCGTTCGACGGCATCATCACCGCGCGCAACGTCGATACCGGCGCATTGATCGATGCCGGCAGCAGCCCCAGCCAGGGCCGCGAGCTGTTCCACCTCTCGGCGGGCCGTACGCTGCGTGTGTATGTGCAGGTGCCGCAGGACGACAGCGGCATCGTGGGGCCGGACACCGAGGCGTGGCTCACGCTGCCGCAATCGCCGGGGCAGCGTCTGCCGGCCACTGTCGCACGCAATGCCGGCGCGATCGACCCGGTGACGCGCAGCCTGCGCGTGGAGCTGGATGTCGATAGCCATGACGGACGCATCCTGCCCGGCGCGTATGCCGAAGCGCACCTGAGCGCCAAGGCCGCGCGCGCGGGGTTCGACCTGCCCGCCAACACCTTGCTGTTTCCGGCGCAGGGGCCGTCCGTCGCCATCGTTGGCGACGACGGGCGGCTGGCGATCCGGCGCGTCACGCTCGGCCGCGATTTCGGCTCGCACGTGGAAGTGTTGAGCGGCCTGCAGGGCAACGAACGCGTCGTGGTCAATCCGGGCGATGGCGTGGTGGCCGGCACACCAGTGCAGGTCGTGGCCGATCGCGCCCCGTCCGCGCCACCACCGGCACTATCTCGCGCCCCTGCCACCCAACCATCCAGCGATCATGCCAGTCACTCGTAACTATCGCGGCACGCCTGTCCGCAAGCGGCGGCTCGCAGCGGCGGCATTGGCCGCGATCGTCCTGCTCGCGGGATGCGCCACGGCGCCGCCTTACCAGCCGCCCGCCATCGACCTGCCGCAGTCCTACAAGGAGGCCGGGGCGACGCCGGCTCATCCCGGCGGCCCTGCCAACCTCTCGGCGGTGTGGTGGGGGGTGTATGGCGACGACGACCTCGACACGCTGGAAGCACGCATCGACGTCTCCAGCCAGACGCTGCGCAAGGCCGTGGCGCTGTGGCAGGATGCGCGCGCGCAAGTGCGGGTGGCCAGGTCCGCGTACTTTCCCACGGTGAGTGCCGGCGTCAGCGTCAGCAACAGCCATACGTCCGCCAACGTCGCCGGCAAGTCCCTCGCGGGCAAGACCACGCCCGACCACACGCTCGGGCTCACTGCTTCATGGGAGCCCGATCTGTTCGGCCGCATCGGCAACACCGTCGACGCAGCGCAGGCGCACGCCGAGGCCAGTGCCGATGACGTCGCGGCGGTCCGGCTCGGCCTGCAGGCGGAACTGGCCACCGACTACTTCGGCGTGCGTTCGCTCGATCGTGAAGCCGCGTTGCTGCAGCGGACGATCGACACCTATACGTCGGTGCTGGAACTCGTGACCAACCGCTATCGCGGTGGCATTGCGACGCAAGGCGACGTGGCCCAGGCGCGCGCGCAACTGGAGAGCACGCGCGCGCAGTTGTCGGACCTGCAACTCAACCGGGCCCAGCTGGAGCACGCCATCGCCACGCTGGTCGGCGAGTCAGCCAGCCGCTTCTCGTTGCCGCCGTTGCAGGCGGATACGCCTGCGGCGCATCTGCCCGTGGTGCCCGCGGCAGTGCCATCGCAATTGCTGGAACGCAGGCCCGACATCGCGTCGGCGGAGCGCCGCGTGGCCGCTGCCAATGCCCAGGTCGGCGTGGCGCGCGCGGCGTTCTTTCCCGATCTGATACTCGCGCTGGGCGGTGGCCTGGAAAGCACCAACCTGGCCGGCTGGCTGACCGCGCCCAGCCGCTTCTGGGCCATCGGGCCGGCGCTCGTCGGCACGATCCTGGATGGCGGCCGGCGCCGTGCCAACGCGGACAGCGCCCGCGCGCAGTTCGATGCCAGCGCGGCGGACTATCGGCAGACCGTGCTGCACGCATTCCAGGAAGTGGAGGACGGCTATGCCGCCGTGCAGGCGCTGCAAAACGAAGCCGCTAGCCAGCAGGCCGCATCGGAGGCGTCGGCGGAGGCCCTGCGCATGGGGATCGACCGCTACCGGAAGGGCGCCGTGGCTTATCTGGAAGTGGGCGTGCTGGAAGGCGCGGCGCTCGCGAGCGATCGGGCACTCGAGAATGTCCGGCGCCGGCAACTGGTGGCGAGCGTGAGCCTCGTGAAGGCGCTCGGCGGCGGATGGGAGCCAGCCGGTCAGGCCACGGCACGCGATGGGACGCGTGCCGTGGCCGCCGCCCCCGCGCCATGATGGCGCGTGGCGATGCGCCGGCCATCAGAGCCGTTGCAGCTGCACCGGCGTGCCCGGCTTGCCATCGACCTGGGGGGCCACCATCAGATAGCGCCGCTTGTCCGTGGCCGTCGAGCCCGGCGCCACCACCTGTCGAATCGGCCCGATCGAATTGACGATTGCCGAGCCGGCCGGGTTGGTCATGAACGTCGCCAGCGCTTCCACGTTGCCGCTGCCATCCGGCTTGTCCGACAGCGCCAGCACATATGCGGACTTGGGCTGCAGCCCCGTGACGGAGGCCTGTAGCACCTGCACGAGGCCCTGTTCGAACAGCGTGACGCTGGTGGGCGCCGTGCCATCGTTGCTACCGCCCGCCGCTGCCAACGCGAGGTGCGTGGCCTGACCGGCAACCCCGAGCGGCTGCAGGTTCTGCGTGCCATCGCCCTCCGTTACCGCGTTGGGTACGTAGGCAATCGCCTGCGGCGCCTGCCCGACCGGCACGGTGGCAACGACCTGGTTGGTGGCCGTGTCGATTGCCGCGAGCGCGTCGGCATTCTCAAGACCCACGTAGATGCGCGAGCCATCGCCGGACGGCCAGATCCCGTGCGGCAGGTTGCCGACCGGGATCGTCGCGACCTGCGAGAAGTCATCGGTACGGAACACCTTGACCTGGTTCAGGCCGCCGATGGTGACGTAGGCGAACGTACCCTTGGCCGTGTGCGCGAAGTTGACGTGGTTTGTGATCGGCCCGGTGTCGAGGGTCTTGATCAGCGAGAACGGCGGGCGCGCATCGAAGACCTGCGTGCGGCCCACGTCCTTGAGCGTGAACCAGACCTGCCTGCCATCCGGCGTGGCGGCGATATTGGGGCAGAACGGGCTGTCCTGCTTCACGGTGCCGACGATCTTGTGATCGGCCACGGATACGACCTTGGTTTCCGGATTGAATGACGAGCAGATATAGCCGTACTTGCCGTCCGGCGAGAAGATCTGCATGCCGGGGCCGGCGGGCGTGACGATGCGCGTCTTCTCCTGGAACGTCTTCGCGTCGAGCACGGCGACGTAGTTCTCGCCGCGCACAGTGACCCACACCTCGCGGCCATCGGGCGTGTAGAACGCCTCGTGCGGCGAACGCCCGACATAGGTCGTGTGCCGGACCGTGTTGGTCTGCGTATCGATGAACGTCACCGAGTTCGATCCGATCGAGACGATCGCCAGCATGCGGTGGTCGGGCGAGAAGCCCATGCCATGCACCAGCACCTGGCCGCGATAGAGCGGACTGAAGTTGCCCGGTGAAGGATCGCCAAGGCGAATCACGCCGAGCAGCTTGTTGTCGACGGGATCGGTCACGGACACCGTGTTGGAGAACTGCTCAGCGGCGTAGATCCGGTCCTTGTGGCTGACGGGGATATCGGGCGCGGACAACGCGCCGGGTGCCTGGCCGGCCCAGGCGAGCGGGGCGGCGAGCGTGGCCGCCAGTGTGGTGCCCACCAGCGCGGCGCGGGCCAGCGCGGTGGAAAGGATGTTGCGTGTCATCGAGGCTCCTGCGGGGTTGTCATTCGTGGTGGGACATCGGCTTGCCATGCTGCATGCCGTGGCCGGGTGCCGCTGGCGATGCTGACGGTGGTGCCGACGGTGAAGGGGGCGCCGCCGCCGCAGCCGTCGGCGCGGGGGCCGAAGGCGGCAGCGGCTGGCCGAGCGCCAGCCGCATCGCGGCGATCTCCTGTTGCTGGTCGACGATGATTTCCTGCGCGATGCGTCGCAACTGCTCGTTGCTGCCGTAGCGCAGGAACGCCCGGGCCATGTCGATCGCGCCCTGGTGGTGGGGGATCATCATCGCGACGAAATCCTTGTCGACATCGCCGGTCGGCTTGACGGCCATGTCGGCCATCATCTGGTTCATGGCGGCGTCGTTTTCGCTCAGGAACGCGGATTCGTCGGCAGGCGGGCCGGCGAACGCGGTGGAGGCGCCGAAGGCGGCCAACGCGGTGACCAGTATGGTCACCAATGAGGTGGCACGCGCGGCACGTCGTGTGGAAACGGGTCGCGCGGAAATGGTTGTCATGGGTGGCTCCCTGTCGTGGCCCGCAGGCCGTCATCCGCGTATACACGGGCGCGACGCGCTTATTCCATCGACGCCAAAAAATCGTGGGTGGCGCGTGCGGCGCTTCCGGGGCGAGCCAGGAAAAATGTCAGGGGGGAGGCGGAATAAACGGCCGCGCGCGCGTGTATGCAACAAGAGAGCGCTGGCCAGGGGGGCCGGCGCGGCAAGGATGGACGATGAGCATCCGCAACGCCCTGATCGATCACGTGCCTCGGCTGCGCCGCTACGCGCGCGCGCTGATTCACAACCGGGAACTGGCCGACGACCTCGTGCAGGACACGCTCGAGCGCGCGCTCGGCCGTACGGAGCAGTTTCGAGCCGGCGCCGACCCGCGCGCCTGGCTGTTCGCGATCATGCACAGCCTCTACGTCAACCACGCGCGCCGCGCGTCGGCCCGCGCGGTCCACGTTGCCATGGATGAGGACATGTTCGGCGACGATGCCCTGGCCATGCCCGACGGCCAGACCCGCGCGCATGAAATGCGTGACCTGGACGAGGCGCTCCAGCGGCTGCCGGCCGAGCAGCGCGCGGTCGTGCTGCTGGTTGGCCTGGAGGACATGAGCTATGCGGAGGTTGCGCTGGCGCTGGATATTCCCATCGGCACGGTGATGTCGCGGCTTTCGCGCGGGCGCGAGCGATTGCGGGTGCTGATGGCGGGCGAGGCCCCGGGAGATGGCAAGGCGGGTGGCAAGGCAGGTGGTCCGAAACTGAGGGTGGTGCGATGAACGAGCAACGAACTACCGTCGACGAGGCGGAGCTGCATGCGTATGTCGATGGGCAACTGTCGTTCGATCGGCGCGCGGCGGTCGAGCGTGCGCTCCAGGCGGACCCCGCACTGGTGGCCCGCGTGGATGCGTACCTCGCGCAGAAGCATTGGCTGCATGCGCGCTATGACGATGTGCTTGACGAGCCCGTGCCGCACCGGCTGCGTCCGGGTGATGCGCCGCGCGCCGCGTGGCCGCGCTGGATGGCGATGGCCGCGATGCTCGTGCTCGGCATTGGGATCGGCATCGGCATGGACGTCGGTGGCCTGCCGGGCGCGCTGGTGGCCTCGCGCGAGGGCAAGATCGCGCGGGCCGGTGGCGAGGCGCCGGCCGGCTTTGCCCGCCAGGCCGCGCTCGCCCATGTGGTCTACATGCCTGACGTCGTCCGGCCCGCCACGCTCGGCGCCGATCGCGAACAGGACTTCGTGCAATGGCTGTCGGACCGGCTCGGCACCGCCGTCCATCCCCCGGTGCTGACGCGTAGCGGCTTCGAGCTTGTCGGCGGCCGATTGCTTCCCGATGCCGGCGGCGACGTCGCGCAGTTCATGTATCGCGATGCCGGCGGCCAGCGGATCACGCTGTGCATCTCCCGTCGCAAGGCGGACAGCAAGACCACCGCGTTCCGTCTCTATCAGGATGGTTCGGTCAACGTGTTCTACTGGATCGACGGCGACTTCGGCTATGCCGTCTCCGGCGGCATCGGCCGTGACGTCCTGCTGGAACTGTCGCACGACGTGCACGCGCAGCTTGAGGGGGCGCGTGGGCGCTGACGTGTCGCGGCCGGCGGTCTGCAACCGGATGTCAGCTGGCCGAAGTCATCGTGGAGAAGACCGCCGGCGGATTTCCGCCGGCTGACTTCCATCGTCGGATCAGACCTCCCGGGTCATCCCCTTGAAGTCGATCCACTCGTCGAATTGCGCATCGTTGAGGTGGCCGGAGGCAATCGCGGCCTCGCGCAGCGACAGGTTCTTCTTCACCGCCAGCTTGGCGATCTCCGCGGCCTTGTCGTAGCCGATGTGCGGATTCAGCGCCGTCACGGACATCAGCGAGCGTTCCAGCAATTCCTGGATCCGCGCGCGATCGGGCTCCACGCCTTCCACCATGTGTTCGGCGAAGCTCGACGCCGCATCGGCCAGCAGCGTCACCGATTGCAGCAGGCTGTAGACGATCACCGGCTTGTACGCATTGAGTTCCAGCGTGCCGAGCCCGTTGGCGAGCGTCACCGTCGTGTGGTTGCCGATGATGCGGCAACAGACCATCGCCAATGCCTCGGCCTGTGTCGGATTGACCTTGCCCGGCATGATCGACGACCCCGGCTCATTGGCCGGCAGTTGCAGCTCCGCAAAGCCGGCGCGCGGGCCAGACCCCAGCAGCATGAAGTCTCGTGCGATCTTCAGGAATGACGAGGCCGTCGTATTCAGCGCGCCCGAGAGGTCGGCCAGTGCATCGTGGGCGGCTTGCAGCGCGTAACGGTTGGGCGCCGGTTCGAAGGGCAGGCCCGTGTAGCTGGCCAGCGCGCGCGCAAACGCGGCAGCGAATCCCGGCGGCGCATTCAGGCCGGTGCCCACCGCGGTGCCGCCCTGCGGTACCGGCATCGCACGCAGCATGGCCTGCTGCAGGCGCGACTGCGCATCCGACACCTGGGTCATGTAACCGGAAAATTCCTGGCCGAGCGTCAGCGGCACGGCGTCCTGCAAGTGCGTGCGGCCGACCTTGACGATGTCCGCGAACGCCTCGACCTTCTTCGCGAAGGTTTGCTGCAGCTTTTCCAGCGATGGCAGCAGGGTTTGCTGGATCGCGCGGGTGGCCGCGATATGCATCGCCGTGGGAAAGCTGTCGTTGGAAGACTGGCTGGCGTTGACGTGGTCGTTGGGATGAACAGGCTTCTTGCTGCCGACCTCGCCGCCGAGGATCTGGATCGCACGGTTGGCGATGACCTCGTTCAGGTTCATGTTGGTCTGCGTGCCGGACCCGGTCTGCCAGACCGACAGCGGGAACTCGCCCGGCCATTTGCCGGCGATCACTTCTTCCGCCGCCTGTTCGATGGCGTGCGCCAGGTCCGGCTTGAGCACACCCAGCTCGTGGTTGGCACGGGCCGCGCAGAGCTTGAGGACGGCGAAGGCTTCGATCAGCGCCGGCGGCATCTTTTCGCTGCCGATGCGGAAGTTCTGACGAGACCGTTCGGTCTGGGCACCCCAGAGATGATCGGCGGGGACGGCGACGTCTCCCAGGCTGTCTTTCTCGATACGGGTGGCGGGCAACTTCTCGGACATGAGCGGACTCCTTGAGGAAGAGATCACAGCAAGCAACGCAAGATCCTTAGCATAGCCTTCCTGTGTCACATCCGCCGCTTTCGGGGGCAATGCCCCTGCCGCCGGCATGCGCATTCCGGGCGCATGCCGGCGACGATTGCCCGCCTGGGTTACGGAGTGTTCAGGCGGTCATCTTCAGGCACATCTCCATGCAGGCGGCACAGGCCCTGGCACATTCCTGGCAATGCCAATGGTCGTGGTGCTCGCATTCCTCCTTGCACCATTTGCAGACTTCGGCGCAGTCTTCGCATACGAGCGGTGCGAATTCGCTGTTGCGCAGCATGTACGACGCGGCGAGGTTGGCGATGCCGGCGCAGTCCATGTCCAGCGCGATGCAGCGCGCCATCCTCTTGGTGTCGGGCTCTTCCAGGCAGGCTGCGGCGCATTTGAGGCAGGCGGCGGCCGCGGCGTTGCAGGCGGCAATACAGTCGGCGTAACGGGTGAAGTTCTCCTGCACGGTCGGTCGAATCATCGGTGTCCTCCTTGGGGGTGGGTAGTAGGCAACCGTTATCCACAATAGCAGGCGTAGTCAGGTCCTGCCGTAGAGTCGGGGTGGTCTACAATGGCCGGCTCCGACTCGCCATCCCACCTTTGGGTCTCTTTCCTGATGCGTGGCGATGCGTGGAGAAGCATTTACAAGACGGCAATTTATTGGCGAAAGCCGGAAGAAAGGATGGCACCATGGGTGACGCAAAACGACGGGGCACACCCGAGGAGCGGGCGCAACAGGCGCGTGCGCGGGCAGAGGCGCTGCGGCCGGCACAACTGGTCTGCGGGTCGTGCAAGACCTCATTCACCAATTTCGACGCCATCCCGGCACCGGGCCTGCGCGGTATCGACGCGGTATTCGGCGGCCAGTGCCCGAACTGCGGCAACGATGTGATCGTGTTCAAGGGGGAGCCGAATGCCGTGGCCGAGGCGATGCTGGCCTACGAAAAGATGATGGGCGAGAGCGCCAAGCTGGGCTACCAGTCGGCCGACGGCCGGCATGTGCCGTTTGACGCCGATGCGCCACAGGCGTCGGACGCTTCCGACGAATCGACCAAACACTGAGACGGCCACCGGGGAGCGGCATCGTCGGCGGGGGAGACCCGGCAGGCGATGTGAGCAGGCGCTTTCAGCGCCGAAAGTCGACGCCGCTCAGGCTTCCTGCGTCATCAGTTCGGCGGGGCCCATCTCGTAGCGGCCCCGGCCGAGTGCCTTGGCGCGGTATAGCAGGACATCGGCCATGCGCATCAGCGCTTCGTCGCTCATCGTGCCGCCCCGGTACAGCGCCACGCCGATGCTGACGTCCACGTCGGCCAGCACGCCGTCGAAGTAGAAGCGACGGCTGACGGATTCCAGGATGGCCTCCGCCACGCGCCCGGCAACGGCGGGGATGCCGATGTCTTCCAGGATGACCGCGAACTCGTCGCCGCCCAGCCGTGCCACGTGGTCCTCGTCGCGTACGCAGCGGCGCAGGCGCAGGGCGAACGCCTGCAGGAGCAGGTCGCCCGTGGCGTGACCGTGGACGTCGTTCACGGCCTTGAAGCGGTCCATGTCGAGATACAGCAGCGCCATCAGACTATTCTCATCGCGGCTGCAGGCCATGGCGGCGTGCAACTGGGTTTCGAACGCGCTGCGATTCTGCAATTGCGTCAGGTGATCGGTCCGGGAGATCCGCGACAGGCGCAGGTTCTCCAGCTTGCGCTGGGTGATGTCCTGCACGTGGATATGCACGCCCACCACCTGCTTGCCGTCTTCGCTCCATTCGGGGCGATAGGTCATTTCCATCCAGTGGTGCTGCGGGTCTTCATACTCGGCCTCGAAGCTCACCACCGCACCGGCCAGCGCCTGCTGCAGATAGGGGCGCGCCCGGGCATAGCGGGCCTCGCCCAGCACCTCGCGCACGGTCTTGCCGCGAATGTCATCGACGCTCATGCCGAAGGCGCGCTCATAGGCGACGTTGTTGAAGACGTAGCGCTCGTCGGTGTCGATGAAGGCCAGCAGGGCGGGCAGCGTATCCGTGACGGCGCGCAACCGCCGTTCGCTGCGTGCCAGTTGGTGGCCGCGCTGGCGCACGTCGCGCATGAGTCGGATGAACGCGCGGGTCACGTCGCCAATCTCATCGCGTTGCGGGCGCTGCGGCAGCCGCTCGAACGCGTCGGCGTCGCTGGCGCTGGCCCGCACCACCTGGTGCAGGCGCGACAGCGGCGTCAGCAATCGGCGCACCGCCAGCCAGATCAGCAAGGCCACCACCCCGAGCGCCAGGCCCGACGCAATGAGAAAGCGCCGCTGCATCTGCCGCAGCGGCGCGTAGGCTTCCTGGGCAGGCAATACCGCCACGAGCTCCCAGCCGGTCGTCGACATCAGGTAGCGGGCGATGATGGGGCGCGTCGGCGTCAGGAATTCCAGCGGCGCGGTGTGGTTGTCCATGCCGCAGGTGTCGCCGACGGCCCGGGCCGGCTGGCGCGCCTGCGCGGGGTCGGGGTGCTGCACGTAGACCGGGTTTGCGCCGGCCGAGACCAGGCAGTAGAAGCCCGTGCTGCCCAGCCGGCTGTGGGCGATCTCCACCAGGAAGTTGGAATTGGACAGATCCAGCCAGCCACCGACCAGCCCCAGGAAGGTGTTGGACGACGACAACACTGGCACGGCCACCAGTGCGCCGATGGCGCCATCGCTGCGGCCGCGGATGGGGGCGGCTACCACGGTGTTGAGCGTGCGCGCTGCCTCGCGGAAGTAGGTGCGGTCGCCGACTTCGATCGGTGTGCCGCCACTGGTCAGCACCGCGCCGGATGCGTCGGTGACCAGCACGGAATTGAACGCGGCCGGCACCGGTACCGTACGCGACACCACCTGCTGGACGCGGGACCGCACGGCCTCGCGCGGCGCCGCGCGGGCGGCTTCCAGCACCTCGCGCACCTGCGGCGCCATGTGGGAAAGCAGCACGATGCGGTCTTCCATCGCCGTGTCTAGCTGGTCGGCGGACAACTTGACGATGGAGTCCTGCTGGTTCTGCAGCGCGTCCTCAAGATCGCGATGGGCGTAGTAGAGCGAGCCAAGGACGATGCCGGCGCCGAGCACGGCGGCGAGCACCGTAGTGATGAGCGCGATACGCGCTTTCAGCGAAGGCAACAATGGGGGCATGCGGTGAACGGGGAGGGGCGCGGCAAGGGTGCCGACGAGGGTGTCGGCAAACGGCCCGTGGGCGCACGACGATCCTGGCGATTCCAGGCTTGCCCCGCCATGCGCGCCCATGCACGCCCAAGGCAGACGCCGAAACACGCTACAAGGCATGCTTAACGTAGCATGCTTCACCCGTTCGAGTCAGCCGGGAGAAACAGGGTTTGACAAGCGTGGGCCCATGCGGCAAGTGGCGCCTGCGGCGTATTCGCAAGTGTGTGCCGCGGCACTGTGCGGGCCGAAATCGGCGCGGTATAGTGCGCCCGACGCGTCGCGCATCGCACCATCCGAACGGGAGGGCGCCGCGGCGTTGTTGATCGGGCCCGCTGTCCAGGGGCGCGCCACGCATCCCTACCGTCCGTCCATGAGATTGCTCTCGTTGTCGCCTGCCGTGCTGTCACTGCTGGTCGCCGCAGGCGGCGCCCTGCTGACGGCGGGCGCCTGGCAGCAGGCGGCCCGGCTGGAGCACCAGGTGGCGGCACAGGACGTGGACGCGCTGCTGGGCCGCACGGCTGACGCGCTGCGTGATCGCCTGCAGGAAAATGAACGCCTGTTGCGCGGGGCTGCGGCGTTGATGGCGGCGGATCCGGGTACTACGCGCGCGCAGTGGCGCAGCTATCTCTACTCGGCGCAGCTCGACGAATTGCCGCCGGGCACGCAGTCCGTCGGCTATGCACCGGTTGTCACAAGCCAGCGCCTGGCCGATGTGGTGGCCGCGGCGAAGGCCGATGGCCTGGCGGACTTCGACGTCTACCCCGCCGGAAATCGCCCGCTCTATGCGCCGATTCTCTATGTCGAGCCATTTGGCGGCCGCAATGCGCGGGCCGCCGGCTTCGATCTGCTCAGCGACCCGGCCCGGCGCAGTGCCCTGGAGGCCGCGCGCGACAGCGGCGAGGCCCGGCTTACCCACGGCCTGAATCTCGTCCGCGAGGCGGAAGCACAGACCCACCAGCGCGGGGCCCTGATCTTCGTGCCGGTGTTCCCGGCCGGCAAGTCGGCTGCCACGCGCGAGGAACGGAGCGCGGCGCTGGCCGGCTATGTCTATGTATCGATGCGACTGGGCGACCTGATGCGCGGGGTGTCCGGCCCCGCGGCGGGCGAGCTGGTGCTGACGCTGTTCGAAGGGCCCACGCGCGCGGGTGGCGTGCGGCTGTCTGGCGACGGCACCGAGGGTGAACGCCGCGATGACGGCCACGCCCCGATGCTGGAGGCCGAACGGCAGATCCAGTTCGGCGGCCAGACCTGGACGCTGCATGCGGCCACGCGGCCAGCCTTCGAGGTCGCGCACACCGGCCAGTACGGCGTGCGCGTGCTGCTGCTGGGCGGGCTGGCCACGATGCTGATGGCCTGGCTGGCCGGATGGCTGGCGCGCGAACGTCGCGAAGCGCGCCAGCAGGCCGTGCTCGCCGGGCAGGTGCGCCGGGAAGAAAATGCCGGGCTGCGCGCCAGCCTGGCCCGCGCGGAGCAGACGGCCTCCACGGCCAGCTTGCGCTATGCGCGCCTGCTCGACCACGCGCCGTTTTGCGTCATCACGTTCGACGAGGACGGCATCGTCACCGGCATCAATCGCGCCGGCCAGCGCATGCTCTGGTACAGCGAGCCCGAACTGATCGCCCGCATGGCCTACGCCAGCCTGCACGATCCGGACGAACTGGCCGCGCGCGCCCGCGATCTCTCGCGCGAAATCGGCCATCCCGTGGCAGCGGGGCTGCCCACGCTGATCGCCAAGGCGCAGCTGGGTTTGTCCGATGAGCGCGAATGGACCTATCTGCGGAAGGGCGGGTCACGGCTGCCGGTGGCGTTGACGCTGACGGCGATGACCGAAGGCGGCGTGCTGAACGGCTACCTGGCCATCGCGCACGACCTGACCGAGCGGCATCGCGTGGACGAATACATCCGCCATCTGGCGCAGCATGATGCGCTGACCGGCCTGCCCAATCGCACGGAACTGCACGCGCGCACCGAGGTGCTGCTGTCTGAAGCGCGCCGCACCGGCACGCGTGCGGCCCTGCTGGTGCTGGACCTGGATCACTTCAAGCACATCAATGAGACGCTCGGCCATCCGGTGGGCGATGACGTGTTGCGCACGATCTCGGACCGTATTCGCGGTGCCGTGCGGCCGGGCGATGTGGTGGCGCGCATGGGCGGCGACGAGTTTGCCGTGGTGCTGGGCGGGCTGCGGCAGGACAGCGAGGCCGAACTGGTTGCCGCCAAGATCCTGGCGCGCGTGTCGGAAGAACTCCGGCTCGCCGGCCAGCCGTTGCGCGTGACACCGTCTCTGGGCATGGCGATGTACCCAGAAGATGGCGACACGCTGACGGAGTTGCTGAAGTCGGCGGATTCCGCGATGTACGCCGCCAAGCAGGGCGGCCGCGCGCAACTGCGCCGCTTTTCCAGCGAGATGGCCGAGGCCTCGCTCACGCGCTTCACCATCGAGGCGCTGCTGCGGCGCGCGTTGGCCGAGCAGGAATTCCGCCTGCGATACCAGCCGATCGTCGACGTGGCGACGCTGGCGGTGGTGGGCGTGGAAGCGCTGATCGCCTGGGCGACGCCCGAGCGCGGCCCGATGCCGCCTTCGGAATTCATCCCCATTGCCGAACAGTGCGGGCTGATCGGCGAATTGGGCGAGTGGACCCTGGCCACCGCCTGCCGCGATATCCAGTCGCTGCGCACCGAACTGCGTCGCGATATCGACGTGGCGGTGAATATCTCGCCGCTGCAGCTGCGTCTGGCGAACTTCCCGGAAACGGTGGCGCGCTGCCTGCAGTCCGCGGGCCTGCCAGCCGGCAGCCTGACCATCGAAGTGACGGAGGGCATCCTGGTGGATGGCGGCGAAACCACCATCGAGACCTTCCGCCGCGTGCGCCAGCTTGGCGTGGGCATGTCAATCGACGACTTCGGCACCGGCTATTCGGGGCTGGGCTACCTGACGCGGCTGCCGATCAGCAAGCTGAAGATCGACAAGTCGTTCGTCGACGATCTGGCCATGCCGGGTCACGACCGCGCGGTGGCCGCGGCGATCATCGCGCTGGGTCATCAGCTGCATCTGCAGGTGGTGGCCGAAGGCGTGGAGTCCATGGCCCAGTTCGAATTCCTGCGTGGCGAAGGCTGCGATGCCGTGCAGGGATTCCTGTTCTGCCAGCCCGTGGGACTGGACGCGCTCAGGCAGATCCTGGTGGGTGGCAAGACCTTCGCCGGCACGGGCGTGCGCGTGGCCTGAAGCCCGTTGCCTTCGGCTCGGCCAACGTCAATTCCCACGCCTGCGGCCAGAATCCCGCTCACCTCCACGCTTCGGCGGCGGCCAAAAAGCAAATAATGACTCTCATGGGCTGGCAGACGGCGGATCACGCCTTCGCGTCACGCCGTTAACGAGGAGGGGTCGTCATGGTGGGGAAGATTGTCCGGCATTTGCGTGCCATGCCGGGATACCTGGCGCACCGTGCGCCGGCGGGCGGACACATCGAACGTTTCGAGATGCAGCGGCTGGCCCCGGACCAGCGCCGTCATCTCTGGCTGTCCTTCATCTGCTGCGTGGCCTTGCTCGGCTGAGGCACGCAGAAACGGGTACGCATCGGGCGGAAAAAAACCCGGCGGATCCCTCGGCCGGGTTTTGCATGACGGGTCGCCGCAGCGCTAGGCGTTGCTGGCAGATGTGGGAGAGGTGGCGTTGTCACCGTTCGGGTTGTGCAGCCGGCGGTACAACTCGTCGATGCGCGAGCGGCTGCTGGCCAGCTCTTCGCGGCCCTGCTCGGTCAGCAGGTAGACCCGCCCGATACCGTCGCGCAGGACGCTTTCCAGATAGCCTTCCATCTGCAGCGCGCGCAGCAGGGGTCGTACGGTGCCGATATCTACCTGGAATCCATATTCCATGAGCATTTCTGCAAGCATGGCCACGGTGGCGGGCACCTCCATGGCGAATTGCATGACGTAGACGCGGGCTAGCAAGCCGAGGAACTGTCGTTTCATGTGGCAGGCAACGCAAAACGGGGGCTGGCGGTTGACGCCGGATTGCAACGAACGCGGAACACCCCAACCCCAAGTCGTCCCGCTGTCGCATACGATACGCTTTTCGTGGCGCCAGAAAAAAAGAAGCCGCCAGGAGTTGCCTGGCGGCTTGTCGGGAATGCGTCGGAGGGGTCAATTAACTCTGGCGCAGGGCAGATTTTAAAGGAATCGAATACGCGATGTCACGCCTTGTGGTAACGCCCCCTACATTTGGGGGGTGAGGCTGTAAGGCAACAGAAAGCGCTGGTGCGGCGGAAATGCAACAATCGTGGCTTTTGCACCATATTCGCGCCGAAATCTGTGGTTTTGCCGGTGCCGGTGACCACATTGCCCGGGCAGGAAGAGGTCCGATTCCAGCGCGTGCATCGCCAATTTCCCTGCTGTAATGACAACTGTCCGTGGGCCGACATGGGCTTTGAGATCGATTCGCGGCCCTTCATGTGCTGTTTGTGTCTCAATTAAGCAACGGTTTAATGCCAGTTGGCCGGATCGTTGCATCCTCTACATCCAATGAAACCAGCCGATCTGTTTCGCCTGCTGTTGCTGTCCGCCATCTGGGGCGCCAGCTTCCTGTTTATCCGCATTGGTGCCCCCGTACTGGGGCCGCTCCCGACGGCCTTCTTCCGCGTGCTGATCGGCGCGGTCACCCTGGCTGCGTGCCTGACGATGCTCCGCGTGAAATGGGACATGCAGGGCAAGTGGGGCGCCGTGGTGGCGCTCGGCGTGATCAATTCCGGGATTCCGTTCGTGATGTACGCGGTGGCTGCGCTATGGCTGCCCGCCGGCTACTCCGCCATCTTCAATGCCATGACGCCGCTGATGGGCGTGCTGATCGGGTCATTGTTCTTTGCCGAGAAGCTGACCCGCGCCAAGGCGGCCGGGGTGCTGATCGGGCTGGCAGGGGTTGCGGTGCTGACGCGCACCGGGCCGGTGGTGTTCTCGCACGACGTGCTGATTGGTGCACTGGCGTGTCTGGTGGCGACGTCTTGCTACGGACTGGCGGGCTTCCTGACGCGGCGCTGGATTACCGCCCGCGGCGGGCTGGATAACCGCCTGGTGGCGGGAGGCAGCCTGGTCGGCGCAACGTTGTTCCTGCTGCCGTTCAGCGTGATCGCCCTGCTGCGTGAGAATACGCTGCCGGCCGCGGGCCCCGGTGTCTGGGCAGCCATGCTGGGCCTCGGCATGTTCTGCACGGCGATTGCCTATGTGCTCTATTTCCGGCTGATTGCCGATCTCGGGCCGGTGCGCTCGCTGACGGTGACGTTCCTGATCCCGCCGTTCGGGATCGTCTGGGGCTGGATGTTCCTCGGCGAAACGCTGTCGTGGGCCCATGCCGCCGGGATGCTGCTGATCGGCGCGGCGGTCTGGCTGGTGCTGCGGCCCGCCGCCCCGGCTGTGGCGCCTGCGGCGGCGAGGCCGTAGCCCCCCAGTCGATCAGCGACGGTAGTCGTCGCGATCGTGGTGATGCCAGGCGTGATACTCGCGACGGTCGTACCAGCGACGGCCGTCCCAGTAGCGGTCGCCGTGCCAGCCGATCACCACAACAGGCGCCGGAGCCACGACGACGGGCACCGGACGATAGACCGGCTGCGGCGCGACGTACACCGGTGCCGGACGCGGCTCCATATAGACCGGAGCCGGTTGCACATAGACGGGGGCCGGGGGCGGCGGGGCGACATAGACGGGTGCCGGGGCGACGGGCACGCCGAGATTGACGTCGATATCGACACGAGCCAGCGCGGAAGTGGAAGCCGCCAGTGCGGCGGCACCGGCGAGGAAAATCGAGAAGTAGAGCGGGCGCTTGTTCATGGTAGTCACCAGTGGGTGAGATGCTGTACCTCCACTCTACCCATCTGGCGTATTACCATTCGCGCACGTTTGTAACAGAACTTGGCTTATCTGTAAGCGTCGCTCTTATCATTTGCCAGCGTCGTCAGGCGACGTCCGCATCCTGCACCTGGCACGTCGGACACAAGCCATAGAGCACAAGCATATGCTCCTGCAGCACGAAGTCGTTGCTGGCGGCGACCTGCCGCTGACGCTGCTCGATCCCCTCGTCCCGAAATTCCTCGACCCGCCCGCAACCCATGCAGATCAGGTGATCGTGGTGGCCGCCCTCGTTCAGCTCGAACACCGCGTGATCCGATTCAAACGTGTGCCGCAGCAGGATGTTGGCCTGCACCAGCTGATTGAGTACGCGATAGACGGTGGATAGTCCCGCGTCGACATCCAGCGCCAGCAGGATCCGGTAGACATCTTCCGCGCTCAGGTGACGGCGTTCGCTGTTGCGAAATGCCTCAAGCACGTGCATGCGGGGCGAGGTGGCTTTCAGGCCCGCGCGCTTGAGAGGGATGAGATCGGATTTTACGGATGACAAGGACATGCGGAGGCTCGCGCCCGTCGGGGCGCGCTCGGTTAATGCCAGTCAGCAGATCCGCGCGGCGGGCGAAGCATCGACGCTGTGGCCGAGAGCCCACCGGCGGCGGGCGCGGCGGATATCAGGCGGGAAGCGCCCGCGCCGGACTGCACGGCTCCGTCGCTGGGCGGCGCGCCGTGCCTGGTCGGCGCGCGGAATAAAAAGGTGGCCTGGCTTGTCACTGGATGACGCGATCGGGAAAACGGGGTCTGGATGTTTTCCCGATCATCCTGCAACTGGCTACTACCAAACGCTCCGTGTGTCGGAGCGGTCCCCACAAAAGTCGGTAACAGGCGCCGCTTCAAATGACTGCATCGAAGCCACGCCCTGAAATCTCTTTGCCTGATCCCCGCTTGCATCGCGGTCCGCGAGGGCGGTGAATCCGGCAATCGTTCAACTGTTCAACTGTTCAACTGGTCCGTCCGGGCCGGCGGTGCCATTCGTCAGACAGTGAAGCCAGTGTAAATGGGAATCGATCTCATTTCAAGAGGTTTTTCGCGATGCTGTTTGTGCCCGCCCGATCTTGCGAACCTTCAGGCCCGCATTGCTCATGCTTCCTCAAGGCCCAATGCACCGAGCGCCATCCGCAAGATCTCGACCGCTTCCTGACGGCCGCCTTGTTGCGCCCTGATCAGCGCAGTCCTGCCCTCCGCATCCTTCACCGTCAGCAATTCCAGCAATTGGGATCTGTCCAGCCCGAAGGTGGGCAGCATTGCCAAAAAGACTTTCACCGCATCGGCACAACGAGCATCGATGGCAAAGAACAATCCCGATGGAATGAACGGACTTCTTGCGACGAGCAGCTCGACCAGATCCGACTTGTCCAGCGCAAGCAAACGGAGGGCAGACAGATAAGCACTCACGGTATCCGCACGGTTCTCCTGCAATGCCATCAGCAGTCCCGGTATGTCACGGCGATCTCTGGCAGCCAGCAACGCCACCAATTCGTCCTTGCCCAGCGCGAACGACGACAAGGCCATCGCGTAAGCTTCCACGGCAGCGGCGTTGCCTTCCTGCAAGGCCATATGCAGTCCCGGCGTGCCAGCAAGGTCTTTCGCCGCGAGCACCTCGACCAGTTCGCTCTTTCCCAGTGGGAAGTTGCGCAGGGCTGACAGGAAGGCGGTCACGGTGGCGGCATTACCGTGCTGTAGCGCCATGAACAGCCCAGGGAGCCCGGACTCGCTCCGCGCCATCAGAAAATTCCGCAACTGGGACACATCAGGTCCATGCCTGGCCAGCGCGTCGAGCAGTGCGCATACGCTGTCGGGATCACCGTACTCCATGGCGACGAAAAGCGCCGGTACGCCTCGCGGCGTCTGTGCTGCAATCTGCCTGTATTCCTCCGGCCGATCGCCGTTGCAGCGCTCCAGCATTTCCTGGAGATGCGCTCGCAGCGGAAGGCCCATTACTGCCCGGTAGTAAGTGCGTATGGCATCGTGCTCATCGGCGGGAGACAGCATCGATGTCATCACTCTTTCCCGGGGAAGGTCGCTGAATATGTCAATGCAGGGATCGCCTTTGTCGAGCCACGGATCAGGAATCTCCAGGAATAGCGTTACCGACGAGCGTAAGGTTCTATCCGAGTTTTCGTAGTAGAAGGGCATGCTCTCCTCGTCGACGAAATCTGTCATCCGCCATCCATCCATCCGGGACAAATCCGTTTCGATGATCTTCCGATCCCGAAAGGTAAAGTTGGGATCAAACAGCATGGCAACATGCGCCCGCTGCCCGTCGTTATCGAGCGGCTTGACGTACAGCGTCAGGTGCAGCACATGCGAAGGCGTCACTACATAGAAATGACGGGCCTGCCGGAGCGCCATTCCCTCAAGATGTGAGCGAATGAATCTTCCCCACATCGAATGGCTGACCTCGTATGGGTTGGGGGATTTCTTGATCAGCTCCATGAATCTTGCTTCGATAGCCGTATTGATGGCCTCGGCCAGCATTTGCACGGAACCGATCTGTTGCGCTCGCCCTGCCGCCCAGTTTGGCGCAGCCGCGAAGCCTGCCGCCGATTCACGGCCGGGTTTGGATTTCATGTACTGGTATCGGCCCAGGGCATCGTACAAGGCAATATGCCGACACGTTATCCTCATCTTGTTCTGGAAGGACGTCGCGCAATTCAGGTTCCTGGTGTCCAGACTTCCGTGCGTGCTGGTCAGGTAAAAATTGCCAACCACGCCACGCGCCTGCATTTCGCCTGCGTCCTTATAATGCCATACGTACATCTTGTGCTCGGAAAGACCACTGGAGCGGACGGAAATACCATTTCCAGCCAGCACGATGGATAGCTGGGCGTTCGGGGCGTCAATGTAAAGTGTCTCGAGCGAGCGTGATCCTGAAAGTTGCCGCGCATCGAATACGCCTTGATCAATGCCCTGCGCAGTCAGCGACACCAGCTTGTGAAAATCACCGATCCACGGCGGCAGATTGTCCGTTCCGAGGCGCACGGTCAGGTGTTCAATATGGTCGTGCAGATAGGCAAATGTATGAGGAAGGGCTTCCGGGAGCTCCGCAAGGGCTCCAATCCGGCAAAACGACAAGTCGAGTCGATTGGCACCGTGGTCCGTCACTGCGTCCATCATGGCGCTACACGCTTCCATTCCCACTTCCGCGTGCTGCAACTCCAGCATCGCGGCTTCCTTGCTGCCGGAGCGCACCACCTCGCTTGATGTATTCGCCCGGGCTGCCAGATTTGCGTCAAGGGAACTCGAGACTCTAATCATCATGTGGCCCTCGAACCGAAACGGTCGAACGCTGGGCGTCACCTTCCTCGAAACCCAGTGCAGGGAGGGCTGCCAGGAGTGCCTCCACGACATCGACATGGCCTCTTCCCAGGGCGATGGAAAATCCTGTCCGGCCTTTCGCATCTGTCGCGGCCAGTAACTCGATCAGTTGAGCCTGGTCCAGCTTGAGCGTAGCAAGGTCATTTAAAAGGGCTTGCACGACATGCGTGTGCCCCTCCTGGAATGCCATGAACAGCCCCGGTGTGCCAGCCGCATTTCTCGCAGCCAGCAAGCTGACCAACTGTGAGGTATCCAGTTCAAGCGCGACCAGGGCCTTCAGAAAAGACGCCACGATATCGGCATGGCCATTCTGGAAGGCGACAAATAGTCCCGGGTAGGCTGCATCATCCTGCGCGGCAAGCAACTCCGCCAACTGTGTCTTGTCCAGCGCGAACGACGGCAGGGCCTTGAGATAGGCCTCCACGGTGGCGGCATCTCCATCCTGCATGGCCATGAACAGGCCTGGCGTGTCTTCATCGCTTTTCGCGCTCAATAACTCGGCCAACTGAATCTTGTCCAGCCCTAGCGAGGGCAGCATTGCCAGAAAGGCGTCCACGGCGCAGGTGTGACCGTTTTGCAGCGCCATATAAAGTCCCGTCGAGCCATTCATTTCCCTGGCAGTCAACAACTCTTCGAGTTGGTATTTGTCGAGCGGAAGCGCGCCCATTGCATTCAGAAGGGCTACCACCGCCTCTGCCTGGCCGAATTTCAATGCCACATACAGTGCCGGCCGCATCGACCTTCCCTTTGCAGCCAGCAATTCCACCAACTGCGATGTATCAAGCCCGAAAGAGGGGAGCGCTTTCAGAAAAGCAGTCATCGCGTTGATGCTGCCGTTCCGCAGCGCAACGAGCAGCCCGGGTGCGTTGGACTGGCCCCGCGCGGCGAGCAGTTCCGCCAGTTCGGATTTGTCGAGCGGGAACGAGGGGAGTGCCGCGAGAAAGGCATCCACGGCTGCCGCCTGATCTTCTTGCAGCGCCATATACAGGCCAGTCATGCCGTTTTCGTGTTTCGCGGCGAGCAACTCGAACCGGGCGGGCCGGGTGAGTGTGAATGAGTGCAGGGCCGTCAGATAAGCGCTAATGGTATCGGCGTGCCCATTCTGCAGTGCCGTGAGCAGGCCCGGCAGGGTCGCGTTTCTCGCGGCGACCAACTCCACCAGTTCGGACGGGTTCAGCTCGAACGCGTGCAGGGCCTTCAGAAAGGCATCCACGACGCCGGTGTGCCCGTCTTGCATGGCCATGAGCAGTCCCGGTGCGGCCCCTCCGTTTTTTGCGGCGAGCAATGGCACCACTTCGGACGGGTGCAGCCTGAACGACGCGACGGCCGTCAGGAAGGCTTCCACGGTGCCAGTGTGGCCCTCTTGCATTGCCATGAACAGCACGCCATCCAGGACCTGCAGTCGCTCCGCATTTCCAAACGGTTGCAGGGCTTCCAGCAATGTAGAGACGGCCTCTACATTCCCATTCTCCATGGCAATGTAGAGTGTCGATCTCCCTGAGGGAGTTCGTGCTGAAACCTGCCTGAACTGCTCTGATCGATTGCCATCGCAGCCCTCCAGCATCATCGCCAGGTGTTCCCGCAGCGGAAGGTGCATCATTGCCCGGTAATAAGTGCGAATGGGGTCTTCTTCCTCGGCCGGAGATAGCATCGACACCATGTGCCGCTCGCCTTTCCTTGCCTGCTCACTGAATATGTCCGCAGCCAGTCTGCCTTGCTCAAGCCAGTCAGTGGGAATTTCAATGAATATTGATGAGGTGGTGGTCTCTTCAGCGTCCCGCTCTCCGTAATAACCAGGGTGAATGTCTTCGCGAATGAAATCCAGCATGGTCAACTTCTCGACCCTGGACATGTCCCTCTCGATAATCTTCTTTTCAGTGAAAGTCGCATTGGGGTCGTACAGCATCACGACGTATGAGGGGTTGCCCTCGAAGCATGGTTTTGCACGTAGCGAGAGGAGAAAGGCGTGGGAGTAGGTCAACGCATAGAACTGACGAATCTGATTGGGCTGCATCCCCTCGAACTGTGATCGAATGAACGCCCCCCATCTGGAATGACCGATCTCGTACGAGCATGGCGTCCATTCCATAAGCTCGAAGTATCCTGAATCCGCAGCCGGACCGATTTCCTTCGACAACTCGCTCCTGGAGCCGATTTTCTCGACTCTTTGTGTGGCCCAGTTGCGATGAACCGCAGGATCTTCTTCACTTTCAGGCCTGGCCTTGTACTGCATGTATTGATATCTGCCAATCGCCTCGTACAGGGTGATGTGGCGGCACTCTATCGGCCTGCCATTTGGAAAGCGCGCCCGGCAGTTCAGACTTCGTCTATCGAGACATCCATAGCTGTTCGTCATATAGAACTGCCCGACCACACCGGACTCGTGTATCTCGCCGTCTTCGTGGTAATGCAACACACGCACCTTGTGTGGGGAGACGCCACTGGAACGGACCAGGGTACCGCTCCCCGCGAGAATCAACATCAGGTCATGCCCCGGAGATTCGACGTAAAGCGTTTCGAATGACGGTATTGCCGATAGCTGCTTGGCATCGAATGTCGATTGCTCGATATCTTGCGCAGTCAGCGAGACCAGCTTGTGAAACTTGCTGATGCACGGCGGCAAGTCATCGTCCGAAAGATGCAGCGTCAGGTGCTCGATGTTATTCCCGAGGTACGCACACGTTTCCGGAAGCGCTTCCAGAAGCTCTGGCAGTTTCCCAGCGAGGCAAAACGACAAGTCGAGTCGGTTGGCGCCGTCCCGGTTGGCCAGTGTGTCCATGATGGCGTTCCACACTTCCATCCTCACCTCGGAGCGCTGCAACTCCAGCATGGCGGCTTCCTTGCTGCCGGATGGCGCTTCACCGCTGACTGTTGCCGGCGGAGCCAATTGACTTGAGCCAGTACTGCCCGGAAACCGGATCATCACGCGCTCCCATGAAACGGATGTCGGTAGCGTAGTGACAAAGCCCTCCCGGCGGCTTTCAGAAAGGGAGCAATCTCCCGCGTGCGGGCCTGCACGCCAATGCGCGATGTCGCTATTGATAGGTGAGAGTGAACGTCATCGAGGTGTTGGCAGTGCCCGCCGTCACGACGCCGCCGGTCTGGTAGTAGCGGGCCTTCAGGGGAATGCGGAAAGCCCCGCCACCGGTAGTGATTCCGGCAAACGAGATGGCGTTGCCGAGGGCAAGCGCATTACCCGCGTTGTCGAGCAACTGCACACCAATCCCATTTGCCGTCGACGCCGAATCCAGGGCGACCACAGCGTTGGCGGCATCCAATGTCGTCGTCGCCGGGTCCAGCCGATACTGGATGGAGGTAATGCCGGCGGGGCAGTTATCCAGCGCGATGCTGAAATCCTTCGCCGAGGTAAAGCTACCCTGTCCCTTCAGCTCGCTGCTGCGATGCGCGCCCAAATCCACCGTGAAGGAAGCCGTACGGCAAGTGAGTGTATTGACGACAAGGGGACCAAGCCCGAAGACGAAATTCAGGCGATCCGGACCGGAGTCCAGTCGGATGCGGACATATTCCCGGGGCGCGATGGTACCGCCGGTGCCGATCGTGGCCGCGGTCTTTATCAGCTCCACGCGAATTTTCTCGTCACTCTCCCAAACCAGTTGGATGGTGCCGGAGATTGGAATTCTGGCGGGAACCACGCCGTTCTGAGGACCCCGTTCGATGATCGTGAATCGCAATCCAAGCCCTGGGATACCGGATTCATACACATCCGCGAAGCCAGGGACGAGTGCCTGAAGTCCCTCATAGAACAGGGTTCCGCCACCGAAACAGACCCCGAAAGGGCCCCTTGTCGTAATCACTGGAAAGTCCCGTTTCCCGATAACCTGGCCAACGGCGGCATCCCTGGGGACGCTGATGGACTCGGAGAACATCGCGCTGGCCATCTGGGTTGGATCATGGCCCTCTCCGGTGCATGCCGCCACGGCGTTGCCCGGCAGCGCGGCGATCGCACCGACAGACAACAATGCTGCCAGGATGTATCGGTGCGCCAGCGACCAAACCGCCTCCGGGCGTGACGAGCGAAAACTGCGCAAAGCGGCTGTAGCGACGCCCGACACGCCCTCTCCGGGCGGCTTCCCGCCCTTCGCCTGCGCCGGCATGTTCTTCTCCAGCGATCCTGTGCTCAACTGCATATGGCCTCCGTCACGATGAACTGCAATTCCGGTGCATTGGCGGCATCGGGCAAGGCATAGTGCAGGTCGCAGACATCCCCGGGCTTGCCACCCAAACGCACCCTCAAGCGGCCGCTACCGGCCGGCAAGCCATGCACGATCACGCGCCCGGCCTGCCCGACCGTACCGAGCGGATGGCCGGCTTCGCCGAGCACTTCCGCGCCAAATGGCAGCGCCCGGCCATCCGCCGTACGGGCGCGAATGACGGCGGTGCGGCCCTTGCTGAGGGTCGCAAACGGCACGGTAACCACTGCGCCCGATGAAGGCGCCACGCGTTGCTCGGTCGACGCCAGTTCCACGTCGAGAGGAAGTCCCGTGGGATCGACCTCCACGCTGTTCATGGAGAACGGTGTCATGTTTGACACCACGGCGCGTCCCGAACGATCCAGCCGCAAGCCGTTGCCATTCGCCACGCGTGCCCCGGCCGCATGTTCGGCCTCGACGATGGCCAGCGTATCGCCCATCGAAGGCGCAAGCACGACACCGCGTTCATACGCGACGATGCCGCCGGAGATGCCGAGCCCAACCTGCGTGTAGGCATTGCTCGCGCTGACGTTGCCCGTCAGGGTCGCCGCCGGCGCGGCGTACGAGGCGTTCGCGCCAAGGCTCGCGATATGGTTCGCCTGGCCGCCGTTGCTATATCCCGCATTCAGCCCGTAGGTGAAACGGTTGTCGTCGCCCACGGTGCCCGCCACCGATTGCTGTGCATTGACGGTGCCGTCGGACGCGTGCTCGATGCTGGTCGTGGAGTAGGGCGAGCCCGGACCCTCGCCGAGGGGAATACTCAGCGTCAGCATCACGCGGTTGTCCCACGTCACGTTGTTCACGTTGTACTGCCGGGAGGCCGACACGCCATAGCCTAGCCGGCGGTAGTGATTGCTATAGCCGAGCTGGAACTGAAGGTCGCTACCGTTCGCGTTCCAGTAGTTCTGCATGGACCCGGTCAGATAGAAGGAGCCAAATCCCAAAGCCAGCGGCTGGTTCACCGTCAGTTGCAACCTCGCTCGCTGTATGCCCTGGCTGATCGGACTCAGGCTTCCGCCGGATGTCTCGCCCAATGCGATGGCGTCGGACAGGCCAAGATATCTGCGGCTCGAGTAGCGGTAAGCCGCCAGCGTCAGGTTGGTCCGGGTGGGTGCAACCAGCTTGCTATATGACAGCCGCACGCTATGGCCGCGCTGGGCCGGCTGGTGCTGCAGGCGAGCCAGCGCTTGCGTCACGTCCACGCCCACGGCGCCGTACGTCGTGTTGAACGCTGCGCCAAGCAGCGCAGCCGCATAGTCTCGTGCCACGAGCATGCCGCCATAGGCCGTGACCAGATTGGAGAGCCCATGCTGGATGGTGGCCTGCAGCATCAGTGGGTTCGCGCGGATCGTAGCGTTGCGGTATTGGCCGAGGGCAACGCCATATCGGGTGACGCCGGGACGAAGCGCGTTCACCGCCGCGGCATAGGGAGTGCGCGAGACGCGGACACTGCCATCGGCCTCCTGGACGACGACCTCGAGATCGCCGCCGTAGCCTGTCGGGTAGAGATCGTTGATCTCAAATGCCCCCGCGGCGACCGTTGTCTCGTAGATGACGTTGCCGTTCTGGCGAATCACCACGCGCGCGTTGCTGTTTGCGATGCCCCGAATGGTCGGCGCATAACCGCGTTGCGACTCCGGGAACATGCGGTCGTCGGTGGCAAGCTGTGCGCCGCGAAGGCCCACGCTGTCGAACAGTGCGCCATCGGTGAAGGCGTCACCCAGCGTCAACTGGCTCCGGATCGGCGCGATGGCGCGTTGCGCGAGGGTCTGCACGCTCTGATAGCGGGTTTCAAGTCGATCATCCTGATTCAGGCTGCCGCCGTGTCGAAAGCGCCACGGGCCGATGTTGAAGCCCGCGTCCAGCCCGACATACCCGTGTGATGACGCCCGCCCGTCGACGATGGTGCTGTAGTGATTGGCGTTGTATTGCAAGCGGGCGGCGGTCACGCCGTCGTCCCAGTATTTCGGATCCACATAGCCACGGGCGTGGCGCACCATGGCGACCTGCGGGATGCTCAGCGCCAGCCGCTGCTCATTGCTGTCGAAATCCGCCGCGCCTCCCGCGATCAGATCCGGCAGCGGCGCGCATGCGTCGGGCGCCTGCCGGAGCCGGGCTTCCGCTTCCGCGGAAAGCCTGCTGGTATCGACGCCGATTCGCGCAAGCAACGCGCGACCGAAACACGGCTGCACGTTGGCCTCCTCGTCGCCAATCCGGCGTACGGCCACGTCCGCACGCCCCATCCCGGTCTGATTGACAACCAGATCCACGCGATAGTCGCCGGGAAGCACTGCATTGCGCCGACTGAATCGACGGATATCGACACGGTGCCCGTTCGCCTGCTGAAGGAGCTGATCGTCGAACTGCACGTCGGCCAACAGCTCCGGAGACGCCGCGTTGTCATCGTCGGCACCGGCGGCCGCGCCAAAGCACATCGACAGCGCCAGGGCGCCGATCTGCCTGATTCTTCGAAGTCTTGCGAAACTGGCTGGGCGTCTCATCATGAATAGGGTCATGCGTTTTCTTGCGCGGCTCGATAGCAACGATCCGGTGGGCGGATCGATTCACCGGTGGCGGCTGCAGGCGCTTTACTCGGATGCCGGAATAGATTCGAACGCCGTCTCGCCGAGGGACAATCCACCGTGGTCGTTGATCGACTGGTAGCGCACCATGAGAGCTGGTGCTGCCGTCAGCGGGTCCTTCACCCGGAACGACTTCACCTCGCCGGGGCCGACCATTCCCGCATCGGTGGATACGGCGCGGCTATCACCGTCGATGACCTCCAGCTTCGCGAAGGTGACGTGGTAGGGCGTGGGATTGCGGGCCTCGATCGAATGCGTGGTGCCGGTCGTGACGACTCGCCATTGAATCTTGCCGGGGGCCTCCGCTGGCTGGCCGTCCAGCCCCTCGGGCCGGAAGAAGAATTTGAGGCGCGTCCGGAAGGCAAGCTGCAGCGTGTTGCTGTCAGCCGAGTCGCCGGTCGGCTTGGGCGCCACCTCCAGCACGTTGAGCCAGAACAGGGTTTCCTTGTCTTTCGGCAGCGCCTCGCCGCTATAGAACACGCGCAAGGTCTGACTCCGTCCCGGCTCGATGCGCGTCAGGGGAGGGGAGATCACGAAGGGAACCTCGATCGCGGCCGGAGCAAGATTGGTGTCGCCGTTGTCGAGCCATACCTGGGTCAGCGCGGGCAAGGCCCCCTCGTTGCCGAGCTTGACGGTGACCTCCCTTTCCTGGCCGTTGTAGACGATCCGCGTACCCCCGACGATGATGGAAGCATCAGCCGAGGGGGAGCCCAGGAATGCCGACGCGCACAGGCAGGCCGCGGCGACGGCCGTGACACGATTCTTCATGATGATGGGGAGCCGGTAACCGGGCGACGGCGTTGTCGCCACGGATGAACAGTCGCAAGGCGGACAGGGCCGCTGCGCCACGCTGGTGATCAGGGATACACGACGGTGTACCGCACGCTCGAGTTGGCCGTGCCGGCTGTGGCGGCACCTGTTGCGACGTACTCTGCGATGTATCGCAGCGTCGCAGCACCACCCGACAGGGCGACGTTCCTCGAATTCTGAGATGCATCGGGGAAGCCGGCCCTGATGGGCGAGGTGTCCGCGTTGAGGAGCCCGATCTGCACATTGGTGGCGGTGCCAGTTCCCGACGCAAGGATCAGATTTCCGGTTGCTGTATCGGTAGTCGGCCCAGCTTCGAAGAAGGTGTGGACATCGCCGGCGGCAGGCGTGCAGCCGCTCAGCGAGATGGTGAAGAACGTCCGCCCTGCGGTGCTTCCGGGTGTATTCAGCGAGGCAGTGGAGACCCTGGGCAGCGCGACGACGAAGTCTCCGCCGCTTGCACCATTGCCGGCGATCGTACAGGTCTGCGCGGAAATGCTGCCGGTGAAGCTGATCGTCCCGTCCACAGCGAAGGCGGACTGTGAAAGGATGGCTGCGGCAGCCGTGAGGACGTGAAGGGGCTTGAACTTGCGTTGCATGATGGCTCCGGTGGGGTGAACGGACCGCTGTCGAATGGACCGTCGTTGGACGCACGATACGCAGACCACCGATAGATGACTTTCTAAAATCGCTCGTGTTTTCTTCAGGGAGCGAAGCCCGGCAGAGGGAGGGCGCTGTGGACGCGTTACGTTGGGAGGATGAGCCGCGCATCGCGGCGAGCGCCGGGACGCATTATTTTTGAAAGCGGTGCGGAATGACAGTCGATACAACCATCGTTCAGGACAGACAACACTTGATGCCCACGCAAGCCGGTTGTCTTCACCTTGATTTCAGGAGCCGTATTCCATGTCACTGACTTCCCCGCCTTCGCTGCCCTCTGTTTCGCCGGCCTCATCGCAAAAGATTCCTGAGCCCCTTGAAGAGCGCCCGCGAACCTTTGCATTCCCGCGAGCGCCAGTGATCTCGTCGACGAACAAGCGGTTCGAGAGTCAAGGCGCGGTGCTTGTGTTTCCTCGTGATCCGGCGCTGCAAGGCATCCTGGAGAAGCGTCGCGAACTGACGACGCCGGGCGAAACGGCGCCGCAGCACCTTGCACACCGGCCGGCTGCCACGCGAGACTTGCCCGTCCACACCGGCAATCAGACGGCGACCCAATCGACCCTTAAATCGACTCTCCAATCGGCCGTTCCGCCATCGGTAACGCCGGAAGGCGATGCGGCGTCGGCCGGCCGTACTCACTCAGCCTTCAGCTTCGTTGCACGGATCGTGCGGGTGTTCCAGCCGCAACGCTGGCTGGCGGCCATTTCATCGGCGGCAAGTCAGTTGGTCAGCACGATCAGGCAACACCTGGGGCACAGCGTTCCCGTTCCCTATCATCTGCTCGTGGAAGAAGCGCCGACAACACCATCTACCCTGGTCGGGGACCTGGAGGCGACGCTGGTGGACGTCCTTAACAAGACGCTCAAGCCGGAGAAAACGGACGCCGCAATCGAGCGCGCCCGGAGCTATGCCAAAGCGGGCGCGCTCGACGACTTCTACAACCTCCACAACCAAATGGTCATGAACGCGAACAAGTTGCCGCATAGCGGCGTTCTCAGAAGCGCAGCGACCGCACTGTTCCTCTTGCAGACTGCCAGGAAGGACGTCTCATGGCTGACACCGGCTCACATCGACACGGCAACCGAACTGTATAGCCGCCGCATTCCATTCTCGGCGTCGAGATCGGTTGCGTTTTCGCAGCTTGCCACGCAGCTACCGGCTGGGCTGCTGGAAGCCATGTCCTGGCAGGAAACGCGTCTGTTGATGAAAGGCATCGGCCAGACATTGGTCGACGTCAAGACACTCTGCAGGTCGATGACCGAAGCTCGCAAGTTCGCGATGGCCTGTGCGGGCCCGGAAACGCGAGTATGACGAGAAGGGAACGCGGCGGAACCTGCCTCGCCGCGAGGAACAATGCCCGCCAGAGCGGCGGGCATTCTTGTGAGACATCACGTTGATGTGGCGCCCGTGGTCTCCGTGGTGCCGATACATCCCATCCGCCCTACCAACTCTCCAGTTCCTCCGGTCGCTTCCACATCTCGGTGATGAAATTCGTCAGCACACCATTGGACGCCACGGCGTAGAGCACCGCCTTCTCAAGTTGTCCATAAACCGGCAGGGCCTCGCCACCATCGGCCTTCAGGCGGGCGAGCAGTTCGCCGAGTATGGCGGTATGGGTTGGAATCGGCCAGAACGGCGTGCTGCCGTCCTGGGCGACGTGGCTACGCATCGTTTGCATGATCTCGAGATAGCCGATGTCCGGATTCACTTGCCACGCATTGGCCAGCTGATCGTAAAGCGCATCGATATCCGTGGCATGGGCGCCTTCTGCCCGGGGCGTGCCGGAGGGTGTCCATGCCGGAGTTTGCTGCTCGGCGACTGGCGGGAAGTCAGGCGTCCGGCTCAGCGAGGGAATGTAGGTCATCGTGCTTCTCCAGTAGTGGGCCCGCTGCGAGGCCGGCGTCGACCGCTGGCGCATCGAGGAATACGCCGGCCATCCTCGCCCTGTATTCATCCGCCAGCTGGGCGCATGCGGCATGGATCGGTGAAAGACGGTCGAGTGTGAGTCGGACGGCGCGGTCAATGAAGCCGCCAACCGCAATCTCGGTGACGTGGTCGCCCGCGCGCAGCAACAGGTCCTGTCCGTCCCAGGATCGAATGTGAATCGAAAGGTTTGCGCCATGCGCTGTGAGGCGTTCCCGAACAAGGTTCTCGTCGAGGGTCATGGATCGTGGCAGCAACACCTCCACCCTGTGCTCGTCCGCCAGACTCTGGCCCGCCATGGCTTGCTCCACGGCCGAGAGCAATACTTCGGGGCGCGCCAATGCCTGCTCCAGCACCGCCCGCAGCTCACATCGCATGCGTTCCTTCCAGTGATCGACGATCTCGCCATGCATGCACAGATACTCCACCAGCATGCCGGCGGCTCGCCGCAGGCCCTCCAGGTGACCGTGCGACACCGCGCTTTGCCGCAACGTCAGCGCGTTTTCCTCGGCTTGCTCAACGATGCCCCGTGCCCGCCGGCGCGCCTCGTGGATCAGCGCGCGTGCGCCCTGGTCCGCATGAAGCTGCCGACTGCGGATGACGATGCCTTCTTCAGGCAATATCCGGCGAAATGTCTCGATGACTCTTGGCATACTGAATGACCTGCTGGATCAGGAATGGCGGCATGTCCCGCACCGTACCCCGCGATTCGAGTACGTCCGCGGGCATCCTGGTGGAGAACATCAGCGGTATGCGCTGCTGCCATGCCACGGGAGTCGACCTCAGCCATCCGCCCAATGCGGCTAGCCCCGCATGCTGCAGGCGAAGCCCCGCAGGCAGCGTCGCGGGAACCCGTGGTGTCTGCGGCAACGGTTCGACATTGGGGAACTGAAGCAAGGCAAAGTGCCGCAGCGCAGGGGGCAGGGCAGATAGCTGCCCTCGGCCGATCAGCTCGCCACGCAGGCAATGCGCGCCGGCGAGCATGCAAACGATAGGGAGTTCCCACCAGCAGTCGGCCAGCGTCCTGTCTGCTGGCGTACGGGGCGGCGCCGGCCCGTCGGATAGTCCATATACGGCCATCACAATACGGCTCAATGCGGCCCGTTGGCCCGCGCACCTCGTCGACATGCGTGGGTTGAGCCTGGAGGCATGCAGATAGCTCGCCGGATCGTAGAGGATGCGATCCGTGGTACTCACCGCTGTGTGGGTCAGGCTCATGATCGCTGCGGCGCCTCCGCGACCATGCCGTGCGCCGTGGCACTGGCGACTGGCACCCGGGCATTTCCAGGCCGGGATTCCGCGCCATCTCCCGCGCGTGCGCCATTCCGGCGAGGGTCGTTTCCGCGATGTGACCCGATCATCTGTTCGCGGCGAACCAGCCAGTACGTCAAGCTCACCGCGAGAAGCACGGCAAGCACGCCCCCAGCGGCAATCCACAGCACGACGGTATCGGGATTCCGGCGCCGCGCCTCGCGTGGGGCCTCGTGCTGCAGCATGCTCTGGCGCACAAGGACCACCGAGATGCGTTCGTAGTCCAGCTCCGCGATGCTATTCCTGAAAAGCCGCTTGATGTCGTTGATCAATGCCGGCGCGAGAATCGATCCGTCGTGCGACGCCAGTGCGGAGACATGAACCGGATTGCCCTTCCGGCCTTCCATGGCTTCCAGGTCATAGCTGATGTGCACCCGTGCCGATACCACCCCGCTGATCGTGCGCAGCGATTGCTCCAGACGTTGCTCGATGGCGGATACCATGCGTGCCTTCTCGGCGCGCGGCGATGCCACGAGAGAATCGGACGGGAACATGTCCGCGACCTGCACCGCCTTGGCAGCGGGAAGCCCGTAGGCCTTGAGAATATCCACCGCGGTGGCAAAGTCGGGTTGATCCACCTGGACGCTGAATCCGCCCTTGTTGGAGAGCTTGGTGGCTTCGATATTGTGGCGTTGCAGAACGGCCATCACTTCGTTCGCCTGCGTCTGATCGAGATCCTGCAGCAGGCTCGCCTCATTGCATCCTGACAGCAGAACCACCACACAGAGCCATCCGCGCCCAAGCCAGCGTCTGATCATGATCGCAGCAGCGTCTCCACGAGGGAAACACCCTTGCGCGTCAGTGCGCTGACGGTTTCCACTTCATGGCGGTAGTCACCGAGTTGTATCTGGAGCGCAAGGAGCGCACCCGGAGCGGAAAGCCGTGTCGGATGCTGTACATCGGCCATGATGCTGTCGTACAGCGATTGCGTCGCGGCCGACGACCCGGCGAACAAATCGCGAAGCCGGTCATCCAGCGATTCCACTTCCCCATTTTGCGGACTGATATCGACCGCCGTGGTTCTTGATAATGCCTCTACCTTCGAGACCATCTGTACCGACATGAATCGCTCCTCGACCTCTTAGCGGAAGTTGGCCACAATCGTGGCGTCCATGTCCTTGAATACCTTCACGGTCGAGGACTGGGCGTTGCGGAGAATGCTGACCTCGGAAATCACCGCCTGATATTCCGCGAGAATCGTGGGATCGGAGCTGCCGCCATCGGCCAGCTTCTTTCGCAGTTCAATTTCGCGCGCGAAGAGTTCGGCGCCGCCCTCCTCGAAGGCCGCTGCGGTGGAGACCATCAGACCGGTACCTGTGAATATCGCCATTACTGCTCCTTGCCTAGAATGTCTGGGGAAATAGCCAATGCCTTGGCGTTACCTTCACGTAGCCGCCAGAGCCGAACCTGTAGGACTTGTCCTTCAGCCAGTCGTCCTCCAGGTATGTCGAGAACTCGATGTATCGCGAACCAAAGTTGTCCTGAAAATCCGCGATCAACTGCTGCATCCGATGCCGGTTTGCGTCATCCAGGGGGCCGACGACGCGAAAGATGACGCTGTTGCTCGTTCTTTCGCGGACATAAGGCAGGCCGAGACGGTCGATGCCGGCGGCGGCCTGATTCTCGATGGCCGCATCCTTCCAGGCGTGGATTCGAGGCGCCTGCGCATAGGGCATCCACGCCTTGAGTTGACCTGACAGCGCCCGCCTGCTCTCGGCGGACAGGCTGGTGCGCTCTTCACTGATCATCAATACGGGCCGTCTGGCGTCTGCGAGTTCAATGCGATGAAACGCGATGTCGGGGTAGCGCTCCTGCATCAATGCCTGAATTCGCATTTCTTCCGCGTGGATGGTGGTGACCAGCACCTGCTGACTCAGTGCATGTCTGGCCACTGCCTGCCGGGCCCAGGACGCATTCCGATCCGTCTTCGAGAACACATGGACAACCGTGGAGCCTTCCACCGGCACAATCTGGTAGTTGTCCGGGTCGCCCGCAATCAATGTCGCGATATCGGCAACCTCATCCTCCCCCCGCACGTCGCCCCACATCCATATCAGGACCGCTAACGTAGCGAGGATTGCGATCATGCAAGCGATGGGAGTCATCGACGATCGCCGCACCGCTCGCCCGCTGTCGGACGTCGCGGCGCCAAGCAAGCCGGGGCGCCAGTCTGCCCCCGCTGGCTTGATGCAGAAACGCAGCGGGCCCACCTCCCCAATCGTGTGAAAGGGGATTTGCCACGCGCGCGTGCTTTCACCGAGCGTTCGCACGACCACCGCATCGTCGGACGCTGCTCCAAGCTCGATCTCGAAATTGACGCCATCGCGATCCGTGGGGATGACGATGGTGTTTGGCGGAAGATCGACCATGCCTGACGACTGCGCCAGATCGGATTCTTGCCTCTGGATGAACAGCGTCACGCCTGGCAGCAGGATGTATTCGCATCCCTTCAGCGAACCGCTCAGCAAACGAATCACAACGTTGCCGGTGCCGTCACCACTGGTACCCGCTGAATCCAGCTCTTCCATGCTCCGCTTCTCCACATTCACCTTGCCGTCACGCATCGCAATACCGGCACTCAAAATCTATCAAACCGATCACGCGCCCAGAATTGGACCAGTCCGAAAGCACTGGGAAATTTCATCGTATTGGCACGCCATCAATGCAGCGGCTCACCGCGAATGCCGATGCCTCGGGCGTGTTTGTCGACGAGCCTCGCGAATCGCTCGGCTACCTTCGCCACATAGCGTTGCCTGGCCGCTTCCCTGCGAGGGCCGCTGCCGGCGTTGTATGCGCCAACGGCGCGCCAGGTATAGCCGTGCTTGCGCACGAACTCCGAAAGGATCTCCGCGCCGGCCATCACTGCCACGCAGGGGTCATTCATCAGGTCATCCCTCGTGATGCCGCGCTGTGCCAGCTTCCCGAAATGGATGCTGTTGATCTGCATGAGGCCGACATCCACGGTGCCATTGGCATTCCTGCCAATGAGGCGTGGATTCATGGCCGACTCGACTTCCGCAATCGCGCGCAGCAGCAGCGGATCGATTGTGTAGTGGCGGCCCGCCTTGCCGAAACAGTCCGCAAACGCGAGGGCCGGTGTTGCCCCCACGGACAGCACAAGCGACACGATCAACGCGTTGGCTACCGCCGGCCATGCGGCCATCGCGTGGCGCAGTCGGTAGAGATGACTTACGCCCTGCATCGGGGATACGGCTACGAGGCCGCCGCAACGCCCGACCAGCCGTGTCCGGCCTTCAATATGTCCGGATGCATGCGGTCGACATAGGACAGTGACAATCCACTGACGGCCGGCAGTCGCTTCAAGACCTTGTTGCCCATGACGCCCGTGTTGCGCTCCTGAACTTCCAGGTTTCCGGAGTGAAGGACCACGCTTTCCATGACCGATCGCTCCGCCTCTTCCCGGGACCAGGTCGTGTCGCCGCGCTGCCGTGCGTCATGCTGAAGTGTCAGCAGCGTCGCCTCCCGCTTGATCTCCGCATCCAGCATGCCGGTGCGATCCTTGCCGCTCTTGCAGTTCCAGCACGGCACCGCGCCGATTTCGAAAGCAAGCATTGCCGCGCGCTGTGCTGCCTTGTACGGCGCGTCATCGTCGTGGTGATGCGACCCTTTCGCCATGAAGTCCTTGAGCTCCCATGCCAGGTCGTAGACCCGTCCCATGTTGTCAGGCTGTGGCGTCGTCCGGATGTAACTTCCCGCCCAGCTGGATGGTGACAGCGCGACGTTCGTCGCCAGATTGGGGCCTACCAGTTTGCGCAGGGCTTCCCTGTTATAGGCGTCCGACGTATCCAGGCCGCCGTGGAGCTTGAGCGCAAACTCGTTGACGCCGAAGTTGAAGGCCGCCACGCGCAGCGCAACGCTGATCGTCTTCGACTCCCCGTTCTCGTCCCGCACGGGCAGTTCCACGACACGCATCGCATCCAGGGCGGCCCACGCTTCCATCTGCTCCTTGAGCATGGTGTCCTCTCCCGCGAGATTTCCGGGCGTCAGCAGGCTCGTCGACACGAGATGGAGATCCACGATCTCCCCGGCGAGTGCACGATCCCACTTTTCGCGCTGCGTCCACAGTGCGGCAGTGACGACCTCTTTTGCGCGCGCGAGGTTTGCCGCCGCGCGCTTCTCCGGGTCCGCAATGCCGAACGCCGACATCACGCCCGAGCGCACCCCCTCGAACAGAAGCTCGCCGCCACCCGGCTGGTTCCCATTTGCCGAAAACCTTGAAATCCAGAGATTGACCGCGTGTTGCGCTTCATCCGTGGTGCGGGAGCAGACGCCGCCGTTCCCATAGTCCACCGCGTGAATGCCGTTGCCGTTGCCATTGTCGTACCGCATCTGGGCAGCCGGCGTCAGGGTGGAGACGTAGTGCACCTCGCCGTACGGGAAAGCGGCCTCGACGGTGTTCCACGGCCGCCGGTTAAGCGCGCTGGTCACCGCACGCCGCAGGGCCTGTTCCGCCACGACTCCCTTATCGTTCATGTCTGGCAACGCATCCGCGATTTTCCGCACCAGCATGTCATCGATGCGCCGGATGCGATCCACCGTCTGCGCCGAGCCGCCTCCGTCCGCTGCAAGCAAATCCAGCTTCAGTTCGCGCATCACGAACTGCCTGTCATCGTCCGTCAGTGTTACGTGAGGAAACCGTGTTTCGATATACGAACAGATCGCCCCGGTCACCGCGTTGTGGACCTGATGGATGTCCGAGGACGCTCCGCAGTGGAAAGGAATCATCTCCGACAGACAGGGCACCCAAGTCTCCCTTGCCGTATCCGAAGCGAACCGGCTCTGTATGCGAGGCCAGGCATCGGGCAGCGCCCTGCCGAGGCTCGTCTGGATGCTTGCTTGCAGCATCCGGGACATGCTCTCTTCAAGTTCCGCCGACCGTTGCCAAAGCTGTTCGGCTGCCGCGCCGTCCCCGACGCCGAGTTGGATCAGCGCATCGCGCGTGGCATCTGTCTTGAGCTTTTCGACACGCAGGAGCGCATATCCCGACCGAGGCAGCCTTTCCTGCCATTCCCGTTGCGGCGACGTGGGGCGATCTTCCACCGATGCGCTATCCAACGACACGACCCGTCCGATTGCTGAAACAAAGCGACCGAACAACGATCGGCATCGCGCAGCCGGAAGCGCGTCGGCATCGCCGGCATGAGCTGTCGATCCTGTGTCGGAGGCATGCGAAGCGCTGTGGTCAATAGTCAGGAGTTCCAGGGACTCCGGCTCCGCGCGAGGTGTCAGAAACTGCCTTAGCGAAGCGCAGACATTGCGCAGCATGCGCACGAATCCAAAGCAGGAAGACCCGCACATCCCACGGGATGCGGCATCGTCGGAATCGCGGCGGGAAACCTGTGAGTTGTCCGTCGCGAGATTGCTCGACAATGCGGCCATGCGCTGATAGCCAGCAGGTGTGACGATCATGTGATGACATTCCTTTCTGTCGTCGAATCCGGCCTGGCAATCCGTTCAGCGATCTCCCGCTGTGTCTTGCCCGGCCGTTCGGGTGGTGTCGCGAGCCTGTCTACCGCATTGCCGGCAAACGTTCACCAGCCACGACAAGACAGCCAGTGAATCTCGTTGTAGGGATGAATGCTTGCGAGCGCCTGAAAGACATCCTGAGTTCTCACCAGCTCCTCCGTTCGGATCACCAGTACATCAAAGTCGACGTTGCGGTTGTATTCAATGGCTCGGCGGATCAAGTCGATGGATTCGCCGGGCGACGCGTTCCCCGGCCTGTTCTCCACCTCGAACCATGGATTCGCAAGCCACGCATTCGGTATGCGCCCTCCCGCCGGCTCGACGGTTTCAACGACAGGTGGCATCGGATCAACGCCCGCAATCACCCGACCGGTAGTCAACAGCAAGGGCTGGCCATCTTCACAATAAAAAAGGACCCTTGCCGGCGCATCAAAATGGGTGGCGTCGTCCGCTGGCGCTTCCGGATGTTCCTCTGGAAATGGCTGTAGCCACTCTCCGCCAACGCTATGCCCCACGACGTACAGCTTGTCCTGGTACTGCAGTGAACCCTTGATGATTGAAAACTTGCCATGATTCTCGATCACCGCGCCGCTCTGTTGAAACTGCGCGCCGGAGGCGACGAGATGTTGAACAGGTGCAGGAAACATTTTGTATGGCCCTCGGCAAACGTTCACTGTCCACGACAGGACAGCCAATGAATCTCGTTGTAGCGATGAATGCCGCCAAGCGCTTGAAAGATATCCCGAGCTCTCGCCAGCTCTTCCGTTCGGACTACCAGTACGTCAGCGTCGAGGTTGCGGTTGTATTCAACCGCCTGGCGGAGCAAGTCGACGGATGTGCCGGGCGACGTGTACCCCGGCCTGTCCCGCAGCTCAAACTGCGGATTCGCAAGCCACACGTTCCGTAAGCGCCCTCCCGCCGGGTCGATGACCTCAACGACGGGCGGCATCGCCTCGACGCCCGCAATCACCAGACCGACTGCCAGCGTCAAGGTTTGGCCATCCTCACAGTAAAAGAAGACCTGTGCCGGCGCATCAAAGTGGGTGGAGAGATCCATGGGAACGTCTGGCTGCGCCTCTGGATATAACCACTCTGCCGGGAGGCCATGCCCAACGACCAACAGCTTGTCCTGGTAGCGCTGCGATCCCTTGATGATCGCGAATTTGTCATGGTTATCGATGACTGCGCCGGCCTGTTGAAGCTGCGTAGCGTAGGCGACGAGATATTGAATGGGTGTAGGAAGCACTTTGCCTGGCCCTCGAAAAAATGAACTTCGTTCGTAGACACTGCCCTTGATACCTACCGCAATCGCATGCGACATCGCCCCCGCGTATCGCTTATGGCTTACCGCTTGCGCCCCACTGAAGCCCCGTCGAATGCATCATGGGCCCCCGAATCCGACTGCCGATTCACGCGATCCGATGTGCGGGCGGCATCGGCCGGGACGCTCTGGTCTCGCGGGGATCCGGGCAATGCACGTTCGTATTCCGCCGGCCCTCTCAGATTGGGACGTGTAGTCGTTGACAAGTCCGAGGCCGTCGATATGCCCGGCACGCCTTCGACCCGTCCGTTATGCGCAAGCGCGCTGGCGATGCGGTCTCGCCGCTCGGCTTGCATCCATGTTTCGAACGGCTCGGTGACAGACGGCGCATCCACGGAGCGTTGCGCCTGTGGGTCGTCGCGTGATGCCGGGATGGATGCGTTGCCCGCCGGCATCGGACGATCCCGGGCGTAGTCATGCGCCCCAACCCGTAGGGGCCGCGCGGAGGTGGACGGCCCTGGCAACGGTTGCACCGTTTCCCAGGTACGTGCGGCCTTCGTCGCAGGACCACTCACGTCATCCGCTGCGGCGGGAGCGTCGTCATAACGTCGGGGCGGCGTTGCACTGACATCTTCACTGAAGGCGATTTGTACCGTGGGCCCGGTCCTGACCGTACGGGCGACGATCCATTGCGCAGCGGCGCCGTCAACGGCGACTTCATTCGATACCCGCGCATGCGCGCGCTCGTCGATATCTTCGCGGCGATCATGACCCGGGGTGCCGCCTGATGGGGGCTCCTTTCCATGATTCCAACCGGCCAGGGGCGCATCGCTTTCCGCACCCGGCTGCGCGCCGGCCACAGTCTCCCTGCCAGGGGTTGCCCCGGCTTCCCTGAAGACCGGCATGCCGCCGTTTGCCGACGACGTGTCGCGTTGCCAAAAAGCGAACACTTCCGCAGACGACGACGCGGTAGCGCCACCGTCCCGCCCGGCGCTTGCGAAAAAGCGATCGGGCGAATGACCGTTGACGACGATGCTCGGACTGAAATTGTTCTGTGGCGAAAAATAATTGAGAGGATGCGCGCCGCGGTCTCCGGGTCGCTCGCCCGGCGCATCTGCGGGCACGGGGTGGGAGCGCTCGGGCGCGGCGGCCGGCCCGGTGCGGTCGCCTTCCTCCGCCGCTCGCGCTGGCTCCCCGCTACCGTTCTCTCGGAAGAGATCTCGGAACAGCAAAGCCGACTGCCAGAGCAGCCGCGCATGAAGTGCGCACGGCAGGGTCTTGCTCCCGGTGCCCGCGTGCCTGGAGAAATCACCCAGGCTATTGATGACGCCATCAAGTGCCCTCGCAGCCATCGCGGAGATGGTGCCGCGCGCCTCGCTCAGTGCCGTGCGCGTGGTGTCGTTCAGTCTGCCGACCAGCGATTCCGCGTATCCGATATGCGCTGGAAGTATGTCGTCGACAAAGATGCCGGCAAAGGCACGCTCGCGGATCTCGTCCCCCACGGCGCGATGGATCGCGGCCTCCAGCTTCTCCATCCGTTCATAGCGTGCAACGAACTTTCCATCACGCCATTGGCCGGAGAATGCGGAGTCGCTGCCGAGCTTGTCGTCAACCATCAATTGGCACATATCGCGCGCCAATTGCCGGCACGTCTCCTGGACTGCATCGTCCCCGTGCTCCAGGCCCATCCAAAGCACCACGGCGAGATCCTCCATGCCCATTCGCGCGTAGCAATCTCCGGACTCCATCAGCCACGCAACTTCCTCATGCAACTCGGAATCCGCGTGCGCCAGCACGCAGTCCAGCGCGTGCCGCACCCCTGGCTGCTCCCGCGATGTAAAAGCTGGACATGCGGCGGAGGTGCGGATCTTCGCGGCCTCCTCGCATGCCGCCCTGACATGGCTCCTCTGCTCGTCGACGAACGGCGCCGTGGCAACGTCGAGCCGTGCCTGTGCAAGCTGCCGGCTCTGGCCCGGCGATTCGGCCGTATCGATGGTCGTCCGGATCTGCGTGACTTCCCTGGCGAAGTCGCAGGCTGGATCGGTGGTCCGGCTCGACGTATCGAGTGGGTGCTGAACGAGATGAATGGCAGACAAGGGCATGGCTATCCTCTTTGCATGGACTCTCCGCCCCGGGTCGATCGTCGGGAAACCCAGGGCGTTCACATCAGGCGAAGTTCTGACAGAAGACCCGGAGCATGTCCGCCATGCTCTGGATGATGGAGACAATGGTCTTGTGGTAGTTCTCGAACCGCGAGTAGGCATTGGCGTGCTTCTGCCCAATGCGCTGCATCCCGTCCTCGATCCGCGATACCTGCGCGTCGAAGCCGGCCTTCCAGGTATTGAAGCGCGCGACCGAGATCTCCGTCCGCTCCCTTGATGGCAGGTTGGCGATCATCGCGCGGACATTGGACAAGTCCACCGTGACCACCCAGGCGCCGTCGCGCTGCACCAGGCAGTTCTCGGGCTTCAGGCCCAGGGTTTCGCAGATCTCCAGCGCCTCCTCTTTCGTGGGGCGCGTGGCAATCGTTCCCGCCTCACCGGAATACTTGTCGACGATGGCGGTCAGCCTGGCGTGGATCTTGTCGCAATCGAGCGCGATCTTGTTGTCGCCCACGGCATTGACGTAGTTGTTCAGTTCACCAAGAAGGGTGACGATGTCCTGATACAAGTCCAGGTTCTTCTCGAATGCCTTTTCGAGCAGCGCGAGCTCGCCGTCCTGCAGCTTCCTGATGCTTGACGCAAGCTCGTTCCAGATGTCACCGATGCTGCTGCGCAACGAAACCTCGGCCGCGCGGTCCGCATTCGCGCGGCGCGCCTCCTCCACGCGTGCCTCGACGAACGCGGAGGAAATGGCCAGCGCACTGCGGGCGTCGTCGGCGCGCCCGGCCAGCACCTGCCCGTCCTCACGCAGCCGCGCCGCGGTTTCGCGTCGTCGGGGCACGTCATCCAGATGCAATCGATCCACCATCGACGACAGTTGCCTCTGAAGCAACGTCTCGTTCAGATCGGACGACGTTTTATCCAGCATCCTCGCGTGTGCGGCCATTTCCTGAACGGACGCCTGCAGTCGCACAAGCGATGGATTTACATTGCCCTCCCGTGGAGCATCGCCAATTGGCGCCGCATCGGGCTCATGCATAAGTCCTTCCACGCTGTTCCTGCTCGCTGGCACCGTGCTATCGCGCTGCCAGCCGAGGATTTGACTCATGATTTGCTCTCCTTGCACGCTTCAACATGTGAATTCACGCCGTCTACTGCGCGCTTAGCCCTTGGTCGGCATCAGCGACGACAGCAACCCGATGGAAGACGCCTGCAAGTTGTTGGTCAGCGAAAAGATGTGCAGCAGCTTCTCCAGCAGGCGCGAGGAAAGCTCTGCGTCGCCGGACTGGATCGACTCCATCGCCCGGGACGCGGCGGCCGCCAGGTTGGATTCGGCGCGCTTATGGGCGGCATCCAGCCCACCCGAGCTCTGGGCCAGCCCGGATACGGCTTGCGCCTGCGCCGAGATCGCCTGGCCGGTGGCCAGCTGCGAGTTGAACTTGAAACTGTTCTGGTCACCCACCACGCGCAGGTTCTCCGCGCGGGCTGCCGCGTTGTCCAGCGATTGCGCGATCACGTCGTGTTCCTGCTGCGTCAACGCGTTTTCACTCGGTGCGACGTCGGCCTGGCCGCCTTCGCCGGTGACCTTGTTAAGCTGCCGCTGAGGGCTTGCATCGCCAGCCGTTCCGGGAGCACGCAATGCCGTCCTGGCATCCCGGCTCATCATGGACAGCTCATTGGCCTTGCGAACGTTCGTATCGAGGTTCGTAACCTGCCGGGCATTGGCGCTGTGGATCTGACGGGCGCCCACGCCGCTGACCGCCACCGACGAGACGAAGCCCACCGCCGCACCGGACAGGGCAGAGACCTCGGCGCTGATCGCCTTGTTGTTTGACAAGACCGTCATGTCGCTGGCGACTTCGCCGGCCCTGCCGGACGCCTCGCGCCGGCTCGTCTGCGTCATGCCGAGCAGCATCGCCATCATCGTCAATAGTTCGATGATGGCGTCGAGCCTGTTCTTGTCCCCCTTGGCCAGCCCGTCTTCCGCGTTCTTCAACGTCGGCGCATAGATTTCATGCAGCGTCGTGCCGCGCAGCTCCGCCTCCAGTTCCTTCGCGGCGGCAACCACGCCGGCACGATCCTCCGGCGACGCCAGGAGGACCTGCATGCCGAGGCCCGTCGCACGCTCTCGAAGGGCGTCGAACGGTGTCTCCGGCATCAGGCCGGCAACGTTGGGGCTTTCCGATGCGTCGATGACCCGGCCGGGCCGCGGCGTCATCGCGCCGGCGGTCACTTCATGGCTTCCGACCGCTTCGCTCGAAACATGGCGCGTCAGGTTGCCCGTCTGAATGCTGATTTCATTCATGATTCACTGCCTCCAATCCATGATTTGAAGAGGACGTCACACCGCGCGGCTTCCCTGCATTGCGCGTGCGATCGCCGTGCCGTTCAACGTCTTTTCCTGAATCACCTGGGACAGGCGGGCAAATGCCGCCGTCGCACTGTCCATGCTGGTAGCCAGCAGTTCCGTCATGGACTTGAGCATTTCCTCGAGAATTTGCAGGTCCTTCATTCCGAGGTTCATCGACGCCAGTAGCTTCGCCGCCCGTAGCTGCATCGTCCCCGCGCCGATGTCCAGGGCGCCGGTCGCTGTGGTGCTAGCAAGGTTCATCCATGCGGCGGCCTGGATCGTGCGTGCCCCGCGAATCTGCGTGCTGACGGTATCGGTTGCCAACCCCAGACGTTTGCTCGCCGCGTCGAAGAGGCGCAGCGTGGTGCCAGAGAGGCTTTGGGCAGCGCCCGAGACGGCGCGCTTCACGGCCTCCGGAATGAGGCGGCCAATCGTGCGTTGTATGCCCCGGGCCAGCGCCGATCCAATCCGGCTTGCCAGCCGTGCGGCGGCGCTGCCGACCACGCCCCCCAGGCCCGCGACCATGGCCACGACTACCGCCCCGGCCATCGCGATGGAGACGGCGATCATCGACACCATCCTCGCGACTTCCGCGCTGACACCGAATCCCTTGAGAATGTCCGCGACCCTGTCCATCAGAAACTGCAGGATCGGTTGAATCACCGCCATGATTGGCTTGAGCGCTTCCTCAAGGAATGATTTGCCCGTCACGGCTTGTGTCACGGTGTCCGCGAGCATGAGGGCCACACCGATCCCCGCAATGGCCAGGCTCGCGCCGCCGGTGAAGATGGCGCCGACGAAGGCGACAGCGGTGACCACCGCGCCCAGGATCTTGCCGACGCAGCCCATCGCCTTGTTCATCGCTTCGGACTTTGCGAGGTCCTTGTCGTACTTTTCCGCATCCTGCCTGAGCTTGGCAATGCGCACCTCTTCCTGCACGCGCAGCAGCTCGCTCTGCGTTTCGGCGCGTACCTCACCGCTTTGCAGCAGCAGTTCGCCAAGCGCACTCATCAATGCCAGGATTCGCGCCAGATTGCTCTTGTCTTCCTCGATCACCGTCTTCTGCAGGTCCACGCCAATGCGTACGGCCTCCTCGAACAGCGCATCCACTTGCTTCTGTGCGTCGACGTTGGCCGCCTCCGCGTCCCTGGCCGCCTGAAGCAGTTCGCCCAAGGCAACCTCTTGCATGGCCAGCGTGCGTTTCAGTGCATCGATCTCGAGAAGCAACTGGTCATGCCCGGCGCTGCCGGGTGTCGTGGAAGCCAGGGCGGATTGCAGTTCGGCCAGTCTGGCTTTCAGTGTGGCGACGCTCGTCGCCAGGCCAAGGGCATCGGGCAGGATCGCCGCCAGCGCAGCCAGTGCCACGCCCTGGCCATGCACGGCGGCTTCGTACTGCGCAGCGAGCTTCGCATTGGCTGCCACGATTTCCTGGCGGACCTTGCCCGCGGTCTCGGCATTCAATGCCAGCTTGTCGAGCGTCGACTGCTCGACAAGCTCCACCACGCGCGATAGCAGCAGCACGGCGTCGCGAAACGGAATCGACGGTGGCGCCAGCCGTCCGTCGCTGCCGGCGGCGGCGGTCTTCTGCTTTGCCAGCCGCCGCTCGACTTCCGTGGCCGCTACGACAAAGTCAGCGCCAAGGCGCTGGAAATCCGGGGTAATGTTGAGTCGCGGCGCTTCGGCTGCCTGATGGGCTTTGCCAGGATAACCGCCATGGTTCGTCGCATCGATTTTCATTTTGGTCCTGTCCGTTCGATATCACGTACGGTTTGCCAGCGCATCCAGATGGGCCTGCGCCAGTGATCTCAATGAGGGTTCAGTCGATGACTTGATGACCTGCCTGAAACACATCCGCGCCCGGCCGACCTTTCCCATAGCCAGTTGACACTGGCCCGAGAAGAGCATCGCCCGATAGTCCCCCTTGCTTTGGGCGAAGGCCACCGCATAGATGTCCGCGGCTTTCTGGTAGGCCCCTTTCAGCTGATATACGGCAGCCAGGCCCATCAGGTACTCGACGCAATAGAAATCGTAGACACAAAGAAACCTGAAGAACTTCTCTGCCTCGTCCAGACGCCCTTCGTTGTAGAGGTCGTGGGCGATGCAGTAGACGGCCTCCATCTGCTCGCCGGAGATGCCATAGATCTCCTTGAGCGTGACGCCGTGATTGACTGACTCGATAATCGAATCCAGCTGCAAATCGCTGGCGTCAAACTGATGGCCCATGTGTCGCTCCGATCAAGTCACCGACTGTGATGCCATTGTGGGTGGGAGTCTTCCGGCTCACCTTAAGAAAGCGAGCAGACTGTGATGCGCTGATGCGCTGATGCCGTGGTTTGCTCTAGCGCTACGATTCCGGCGGCGCTTCGCGTGGTGCCTCGGCATCGCCTTCCGGCATGGCATCGCCGCGGTCGCCCGCGCCATCTGGCGGACAGGCTGCGTTGCGTTCAACATCCTGGAGCCAGAGCAACAGCGCGACGATCGGTCGGATCTCGATCATGCTGACCATCGCGTACCGGTCGTGCGACTGGTACATGCGCCGGGCGAGCGGAACGTCGACGATCACGGGAACACCGACCTGCTCCGCATACTTCCTGGCTGCGAGCGCCTTGAAGTCGGACGCCTTCACCGATACATACGGAATCGGCGAGACCTCCGGTTTGAAATAGATGCCAATGGCAACGTGCGTCGGGTTGACGACGAGCATCCGCGAGTTTTCGATATCGTGCCGGTCCTGTGAGGAAAGCAGCTCCAGGTGCCACTCCCGCCGCTTGCTCTTGATATGCGGATCGCCCTCCATTTCCCTGAACTCGCGCTTGACCTCCTGCCTGTCCATGCGGAGGTCCTTGAGGTAGAAGTAAAGCTCCGCCAACGCGTCGAGCACGAGCACGACGAAGATGCAGGTGAAGCTCACCAGCACGAGGTCAATCACCATCGCCTTCCACGTGAGCACTATGCTGTGGAGATTGCCGTGGTACTGCGCAAAGAGCTGGGTCCGGTTGCGCAACCAGACGATCCAGAGCGATACACCAAACGTGCACAGGTAGAGCAGGGTCTTGACCACGTCCTTTGCCGACCGCAGGCTGAAGATCTTCCTGAAGCCGCGCATCGGATTGATCGCTTCCAGGTCGATACGGACGGCCTTGGTGGCCAGCTGGAATCCGCTCTGCAGCAGTGACGGAATCGCGCTGCAGACAATGGCGACCGCGACGATTGGCACCACCATCCAGAAGCCCTCTAGCACGACATTGCGCGCGTACTGTGCGGTGTTGTGCTCGAATCCCGACCGCATCACATTGACCAGCACCGCACCAATTCGCGAGAAGGCGTCCAGCGAGAGCACGGCGATGACGCCGCCGATCGTCAGGCACGTCACCACCAGGTCATGGGCCTTGAAGCTCTGGCCGCGCTCTCCGGCATCGCGCCGCTTCTTCGGGGTGGCCTTTTCGGTCTTGTTCTGCGCCGACATGATCAGGGCGCCGAAAAGAACAAGGGCATGCGTTCCACCACGCCAGTGAGCGCCATGATGCGATCGGGAAAGAGGGGGCGGAAGTACACGAGCAGTATCAGCACAACCACCAGGCTCTTGACGGTCAGCGAGATCGCGAACGCGTTGAGCTGCGGCGCGAACCGCGACAGCAACCCCAGCGAGAACTCAACGATCATCAGCATCACGCCGACTGGGCTCGACACGATCAAGGCCTTGACCACCACTTCGTCAAGCAGCGCGACCGCGGGCGCCATCTCGAACACGCACGGGCCGAGCGGGTCGCACAGGTGATAGCTCGATTCGATGGCGCGCGACATCAGCAGCATGCCGCCACCCTGCAGGTAGATGGCGGCGGCAAAGAGGTTGAAGAAGCTGGCCAGTTCCGACGTTTCGATCCCGTTCACCGGATCGATGGTGCTGCTCAGCGTGGCCGCGCGCTGGTTGTCGATGTAGTTGCCCGCCGCATGAAAGACCCAGAACGGCCATGCCAGCAGCGCGCCCAGCAGCATTCCGATGACAATCTCCCGCAAGATCGCCACCACGTACTCCATGGTGTCGAGCGCCAGCACCAGCTCGGAGGGCGCGGGCCAGAACCCCGTGGCGACGATGACGATGACGGCATTCCGGCCGGCGCCAGTCAGCACACTGCCGTTGAGGAACGGAAGCATGAAGAAGATCGGCGCGATCCGCGCGAACCCCAGCGCCGCGCCGAGCATCCACGTGTGAACATCGAAAATCATGGTGCAGCGTGCCGGCTACCGTAGTGCCAGTGCGAACACTTCGCGGCTGAACTCCATCAGCACTTCCGCACTCCACCCCGACAGCAGCAGCATGCACAGGCCCACGGCCAGCAGCTTGATGCCGAACGGCAAGGTCTGCTCCTGCAACTGCGTGACGGTCTGCACCAGACCGACCACAAGACCCACGATGGTTGCCACGGTCACCGGCCATAGCACGAGCAGCAGCGTCACATACAGCGTCTTGTTCCCGGCGTACGAAATGCTTTCCATGCTCAGGTACCCAGGTCGACGTATTGCAGGATCATGCCCTTGCCCAGCAGCGTCCAGCCGTCGAGCGCGACAAACAGGATGAGCTTGATCGGCACCGAGATGATGATCGGACTCATCATCATCATGCCCAGTGCGAGCAGGATGCTGGAGATCACCAGGTCCACCACCACGAACGGCAGGTAGATGTAGAAGCCGATCTCGAAGGCACTCTTGATCTCGCTGAGCGCATAGGCAGGCATCAGCGCCACGATGGACGGCTGCGCCTCTGCCGAAGGCGCCTCGTCGTGCTTCAGCGCAATGCGATCCCGTTGCAGCGTGTCGAAAAAGGCCGCGAGTTCCGGATCGGAGTATTTCTGCAGATAGTCGCGGTAGGCGCCGAGTCCGCTCTCGACGAATGCCGACACCGATTCCTGGCGCGCGAAGTTGACGGGGTTCTCGGCGTGGTAGTCGTACGCCGGCTTGGCCACCGGCATCATGACAAACACCGCCATGAACAATGCCACCGCATTCAGGACCATGTTCGAAGGCACCTGCTGCAGGCCCAGTGCGTTGCGCACGATGACAAACACGATGGAGAACTTCAGGTAGCAGGTGCCGGCGGCCACCAGGAACGGCAGAAGGGACGCGAACGCAAGCAGCCCGACCAGCGAGATGTCGTTGCTCATCTGCCCGGCTCTCCGCCTATCCGGTGGATCTCCACGCCCAGGTTGCCGTCGATCTCCACCAGCTCTCCTGTTCCGATGACGACACCGTTCACGACCAGCGCAACGTTCCTTTCGGCAGCGGGGTCGAGCGGCAGATAGGCACCGCGGTGCAGTCCATCGAGCTCGCCAATGGTCATCTGGCGTCGCTGGAGAATGAACTGGAGCTCCACGGGGACGAGGGTGATGTCGATGGGCTTGCCGTCAGCGCTATCGGCGCCCGTGACGCCATCGATGCCGCCGGGTGCCGGGTCGGTGATCCGTTCCATGCCTTCAGTCGGTTCAAGCTCTTGCATGATTGCGTGTCCTTCTTCGGTCAGTTTGTGGTACCCGATTCGCCGGCCTTGTAGCGCGATGTCGGCACAGGCCTCGCGGATCAGCACGATGTCGCCACATCGGATCGTCCCAAGCAGCCCGCTGCGGAGAGCCGTTCGGCCGAGTCGGATGTCGGCAAGGAGCGGCACCGTGGCTGCGATGCCTGATGCCTGCGTCGGCCGCGCGGAGGCGGTAGGGAATGTGGCAAGCCAGAGCCGCCCGCTATCCAGCCGCACCGACCAGTAGGTGCCATCGATCCGATCCGCCGGACCACATGGCTGAGCGACAAGGTCGACATAGTCGAGTTCGGCCATTTCCCCGGGGATCGCGAGCGGATGGTCCATGCCGTTCAGCAGGCGCACGATGTCAGTCATCGGCGGCGCGCCTCTGCCCGCAAGGGCGCCAAGCTCTGGCGCGATATAGGACAGCCACTCGTCAAGCTCGACATAGCCGCTCCATGACACGTCGCGCTGTGCCGCAGTCACCTTGGCCAGCCTGGCACCCTCGGGCAGCCCCAGCCGGGCAGGATCAAGGCACCGCTCGCGCCATCGCCCGATCAGGCAAGATGCATTCAACGCAGCGCGAGAAGTCTTTCGGATGGCACGCCAGCCCATCAGCCTTCTCCGTCTTCGTCAGGATGGCGGGCGCGAGAATCCTGTCGGCCGCGTCCCCCGTCGTCTTGCCGGTCAGGCGGCGTCCACGGCAAGCCATCGAATACGAAGGGTTGCAGCCGCTGCTCGACAAGGCTCGTTGAAGGATGCAGCTGGATGCGGTCCCCCGCCGGCACCAACCTGACCGAGTGTTCCGCGCCCCACGACGAGAACTTGTAGCGCAGCTCCCGGCCATCTGCGCTGCCGGACGCTTCGCGAAGGACGCGGTCGGCATCCGAGGTGAAGGAAGGACTCGGGTGGGAAGGCTGCCCCTGGCTCACGTCCCTTGCATCGAGCATCCTGGCCGGCATAGGGCGGCCAGCGAACTGGGCCCCGTCCGGGCCTGCGGATTCCGGCGAGCCATCGCGAATCCCATCGCCAGCGACCCTTCCCGGATCGCCGTCCTTCCCCGCAACGGGGGCGGCGGGTTCCGCAGTGGGGACCGCCGCGCCAGCGCTGCCCGGATGGTGATGCATCGCGGCGGATAACGTGGGTGACAGCGATGCCATCCGCAATGCCGGCGCCGATACACCGGCGTGACGTTGCAAGCCTTGTCCGGAACGGATCTCTCCGGATTCGGCGAAAGGCGGAGCAACGTGGCCACGCCGCGACAGGTCTGCCGGCGCGCGTTGCCCTGTGCCGTCGCCACGGAGACGCTCGATGGCGGCCGTGCGCTGCGCCAGCATCATGCAGGAGAGTTCCGCCGTGCCGAGTTCGGACTCTTCCTGCCGGGCGTCCTCCGCCATCGCCTCGTTGACGATCCGTGCGAGTGCATCACGTTCCGCCGATGCCTCGGCGGCACTCGTGACGTCTTCGAGCTGACGGATGGCGACGTCAGCGATCCCACACGCGGTTGCGGCCATGCCGCCGTTTCCCTTCACCTGTTCCACGCCACGCGCTCCTCGATGTCAGCCTCGTCCCTGTTCATGCGAGCGATGTGCTGCCAGCGGAGGATGGACAGCTTGCGGTCGCTGTAGCGATCGTGCTTGCGACCCAGCATGTCGATCCTCGCCTGCATGGCCCGCGTCTCGGCGGCGCACGCCCGCAGCTTCTCCTCGGATTCGCCGATTTCCACGCGCAGCGCCTGCGTCCTGTGCACGGCCATTGCTCGCCTTCGCAACCAGCCGAATAGCGCGGAGCGGTCGACGGTATTGCCGTCGAGCACCGTGACCCGCTCCATTTGTGCGAGCAGGTCTCGCTCGCTCGCCAGTTGCGCATGCCGTGCATGCAGTTCGCGGCTCTGCCGCTCCAGACGCCATCGGCGGCGTTCGTTCGCCACGATCCGCATCTCGCATAGCCGCAGCCCGGCGTCGACACTAGCGGGCGATCTCATGAAGCCCCCTCAGCATCGTTTCGTCGGCGCAATACTCGGCATTGGCCTGCTGCAACCACTTGTCGATCAGCGGCTTGCACTGCAACAGCCGGTCGTCTTCCGGGCGCTCGCCAGGGCGGAATTCGCCAAGGTCCGTCAGCATCTGCAGTTCATCGAGCCGATCCAGCTTTCGACGGACCGAAGCCGCCGCCTGCAGATGGGTCGCATCGCAGACGGCCGATGCGGTGCGGCTGAGGCTCCGGCGCACATCGATCGCTGGGTAGTGGTGTCGCGCGGCAAGCTGCCGGCTGAGATGAATATGGCCGTCGAGGATGGAACGGATTTCTTCCGCCATCGGATCGGCCTCATTGGCACTTTCCAGCAGCACGCTGTAGAAGGCCGTGATGCTGCCGCCTTGCCGCAAGGCCCCCGGCCGCTCCAGCAGCCTGGGCAACGCCTCGAACACCGATGCGGGGTATCCGCGACGCGCCGGCGGCTCTCCTGCCGCGAGCGATACGTCACGAAGCGCGCGAACATACCGGGTCAGCGAGTCCTGCAGGAGCAGCACGTGAAGACCCGCCTCGCGAAAATACTCGGCGACGGTGGTGGCCAGCAGCGCCGCGTTGCATCGATCCAGCGACGGCGCGTCCGATGTGGCGTAGATCACCACGGTGCGCGCACGGTTCGGTGATCGGCCGATGTGCTCGACGATCTCGGTGACCTCGCGTCCGCGCTCGCCAATCAGGCCGACGACGTACACATCGGCCGACGAGTGGTCGATCAACATCTGCATCAACGTCGTCTTGCCGGTGCCGGCTTCCGCGAACACGCCGATCCGCTGTCCGACGCCGCAAGCCGTCATGCCGTCGATGGCACGAAGCCCCGTGAGAAAGCGATCCTTGATTGGCGCGCGTGCCATGAAATCGGGGGGGCGCGCTTCCAGCTCCCGCACCTGGCAGGCGCGCCCGGAGTATCGAATGGCCGCCATCCGCGACATGCAGTGTCCGGACGCGTCGAACACGCCGCCCAGCATGGCATCGTCGATGTCCACGCGCAGCATGCCGCCCGTTGGCATCACCAGCGAGTTCCTGGAGAGACCCGTCGGACTGCCCTGGAGACTCAGCACCGCCATGCCATCCCGAAAGCCGATCACCTGAGCCTTTGCCACCACGGGTTCGCGCATCCAATGCGCGCGAACATCGCAGATTTCGCCGACAAAGACGTCGTCGAGATCGGCCTCGATGATGGGGCCGGAAAGACGGCTGGGCCGCGCGTACCTGGCGACCAGACCCCTTCGTGTCATTGCTTCACGATCTCCGAAAGCGTCGCTACCCGTTCGTAGAATCCGTCGATGGCCCTGGCGAGCATTTCCGGTTCCCGGCTATAGGCGTCAGCGATGTCGGCGAATACCTGCAATTGCCCGTCCTGTTCACGCAGGACAAGCTGACCGTTGGCGGAAAAATCGGCGCACTTCATCACTTCCTCCAGCAGGCGGGCGCCGCGCAACGCGACGAGGTTCTGATGAAACTCGCAGATATCGCTCCAGATCACGGGAAGTCCGTTGTTCTGTCCCACAAGGATCGACGGCGTGTTCTCGAAGTCGATCTGGACGGTCACGTCTTCGTCGAGCGATTCCACCATCACGCTATCGCATCCGGCAGCCATCAACGCTTGCTTGACCATGTCGCCAATGTGACATTCATTCATGATTCATCCTTTGAAGAGATCCGGCGTTGAACTTAATCGAGGGTCTTGATGACGCAAACTTCCGCATTGCCCGCAACCTCCGCAAACGACATCACATCGAGATTGCGAAATCGCTGTTCGATCAGCCGCTTCACGAAACGCCTGACATCGACGGAAGTGAGGAGCACGACGTTGCGCGGCGATAGCGCCGAGGTGTTGCCGAAGAGAATCGACAGCTGATCCAGGATCTGTTCGCTCAGGGATGGTTCCACGTTCAGGTATGCGCCACTGGAGTTCTGGCGGATCGAGCGGCGTATGGCTTCCTCCATGTCCATGCCGAGCATGATCACGCGCAGCTGGTCGGCCACGGCGAACTTGTCGGTGATATAGCGCGCCATCGCGCCACGCACGTGCTCGACCAGGACGATGACGTCCTTCTCCCGGCTGCCCCACTGTGCCAGCGCTTCCAGGATCAACTTGAAGTTGCGGATGGAGATCCGTTCGGCCAACAGGCGCTGCAGCACCTCCGAGATCTTCTGGACGGTCACGTTGCGCATCACCTCTCTCAGCAGGTCCGGTGCGTCCGCTTCCACGTGATCGAGCATCTTCTTGGTTTCCTGGATGCCGAAGTATTCCGGCACCATCCTGACCAGTACCGAAACGACGCCACGGTAGAGCTCGTCTGCTGCCGTCTTGGTCGGGATGCCCAGTTCGTCGAGCTGCTGCCGATGCCGCATGTCCACCCACGCGGTCGCCGTGTCATCGCCGCCCACAGCCGGTTCGGCCTCGATCTGCAGCGCCTGCAGATAGTCGGCGGCCGCCCACGCCTTCAGCATGCCGGGCCGGACGTGGAGGCGTTCCGTACGCACTTCATTGATCAACAGCATCGCGTGGTCCGCCGGCGTGGCGTCGGACATCCTGACGGCGACTTCGGGCAGCTTGACGCCATAGTCGACGAAGAACTGGCTCCGGATGCGCGCCGCGATTTGTTCGCGCATAAACCAGTCGATCTGGGACGGCGACGTCAGCAGGATGAAGGCAATCGTTTCCGGCGCCAGGCTGTCCACGTCGGTGATCATCCCGAGCTCCTGGCTTTCCGGCGCATTCGCATCGTTTTGATAGCGCCCGCTGCCGGTGCCGCTCGCATCGTCCCGCGCCGTCTTCCGATGCTGGAGATACAGGAATCCGCCGAGCACAATCGATAACAGCACGAAGACCCACGCTGGAAAGCCCGGCAGAAACGCGACGAGCACGGCCAGCGCTGCGGTGATGCCCACCGCGAAAGGCATGCCGAACATCTGGCTCATGATGTTCTGGCCAAGATTCGTGCCGTCGCCGTTGATGCGTGTGACGATGAAGCCGGCGCTGATGGCGATCAGCAGCGCGGGGATCTGCGCCACCAGTCCATCGCCGATCGTCAGCACCGTGTAGGTCGACACCGCCGTCGACATGTCCATGCCGTGGCTGCCCACCCCGACGGCGATCCCGCCGATGAGATTGACGAACGTGATGATGATGCCGGCAATCGCATCTCCCTTGATGAACTTCATCGCCCCGTCGAACGAGCCGTACAGCTGGCTTTCCCGCTCGAGGATGCTGCGCCGCTCGCGTGCGCCGTCGGCGTCGATGACACCTGCCTTCAGGTCTCCGTCGATGCTCATCTGCTTGCCGGGCATCCCGTCCAGCGAGAATCGCGCGGCAACCTCGGCGACGCGTTCCGAGCCTTTCGTGATGACGATGAACTGGACGATCATCACGATGGAAAAAATCACGAAGCCCACGACAAGACTCTCGCCGATCACGTACTCGCCGAAGGTCGTGATGATTTCCCCGGCGTCGGCCTGCGTCAGCACCAGGCGGCTCGTACTGATCGACAACGCCAGGCGGAACAGCGTGGTGATCAGCAGGATGGTCGGGAACGTCGAGAAGCTCAGAATGCGGTCGATATAGAACGACCCCATGAACAACAGGATCGCGATCACGATGTTCAACGCGATCAGGAAGTCGACGAGGTGCGTCGGTAGCGGCACGATCAGCATGGCGATGATCATCACCATGAGGCATACGATGATCAGCTCTGGCCGCGATCTTGCGTGATGGAGCAAGGTCGTCATCATGATTCGCCGTCCACTACCGACCGAAGCGGCCCCTTGCATTGGGCGGAGAGCTCGCGACGATAGTTGTCGTCCATCATCGCATCGAGTGCGGCGTACACCTGGTCTGCCTCTCGCGCCCCCTCGAAAAGCTCGTCGGGAAGATTCCGATACGCCGCACGCAGTGCCGTCAGCATGACACTGCGCGCCTCGGGGGTGAGCCCGCGCATGGCGTCGCCCACGCTATCGGCCAGTACGTCTTCCAGCGGCGCCGCACCGCGCAACAGCGAGCACAGCAGCAGAATCCACGCGTCTTCCTCCGCATCGTCTGGCGTGCCTTGCGGCCCGCCACGACTCATGGCGGGCTGTGCCGGCTCGCGCTGGAAGGGATGCAGGCATGACCGCTGCAAGAGCGTGCGAACGAAGTCGTGGTCCGCGGCGCGAAGCAGGCGCAGCCGCCAGACCGTGTGGAGCAGGGCGCCAAACTCGACCCTGCTGCAACTGGGGTCCGCCGAATGAATATCGATCGCCAGCGACGCTTCCACGAAACGCATCACCTTCCCGCGATGTACCGCGCCATAGGTGCCGACCCAGCTTTCGTACGAGGAGACCATGGATTGATGGCCGTCGAGAAAGCTGCGATAGGTATCGCGCAGCCGACGTGGATCCAGCCCCAGCTTCCTGCCGAACAGCTTGGCCTTGAGCGCGCATTGAATGCCGCCCTTCAGATGTTTGCCATTCGCTTCCCGCTCGACGTCCTGGCGCAGCGCTTCCAGTCTCGCCCTCACGGTCTTCGAGAGATTCCTGCGCCGCAGGAGCTCACGCAGCACGATCCACAGGTCGCTCTCGTCCGCAAACATCGCGCGCGCGTGTTGCAGCAGGGCGTCGATGCGAATCGTCGGGTCGCTGGCGATCTTCATCAGCTGGTCCGCTTGCGGACGTACGTCATCCTGGAGAACGCTGTCGAAGTTCTCCGGAGTGTCATCGCCCTTTCTTCCCGCTTCCCGCCTGCGCTGGAATTGCGCGGCAACGCTCGCCATGTCATCGGCGAGACTGACGATCTTCTGGTGCAACGATGCGGGCGTTGCCTCCGGATCTTCGTCCGCATCGGCGCCGAAGGTGCCTTGCGTGGTTCTGCCCGCATCCTGATGAAGCGCCTTGTCGAAGCGTCTGGCATCGATTGGCGCCGGAGGAAATCTAATCTCCATCCTTCGCCTCCCCGTGCGTCGGTGCGGCCCCCGATGTGCCGCCGAGTCTCCGTATGACTTCATTGAAATCCGTCTGGTCCTGGAGGTTCGGCAGGGGGAGATCCATGCTATCGACAATCTCACGCGGACGAATCAGGAAAATGCGGACCGTGTTCTTGTTGCGGGACTGCTTGTATCGGAAGATGCCGCCCACGAACGGAAGGTCGCCCAGAAGCGGAATCTTGCTGGTGGTGTCGCCGGTTTCGCCGCGCGCATAGCCGCCTACCAACAGGCTCTTTCCGCGCGGCACTCTCGCCACGGTGCTGACTCTTGTCCGGCTGACGGAAGGCAAAGGGCGCGTCTCGCTGGTGTTGACATCCTCGACCGGCGTCGCGCTGCCATCTTCAATATTGACCGACAGCTCGATATCGCTTTTGAAGGTGAAGCGTGGCAGCACATTGACCATCGTTCCGTATGTCACCTGCTGCAGTTCCACCGCACGTTCTCCGATCAGCTGGGTATAGAACGTGTGGCTGTTGTCGAACATCGCAGGCGTGTTCTCCTGTGTCAGCACGACCGGCCTGGATACGATCTGGGCGCGGTTATCGCGCGCCAGCGCCACCACGGAAGCCATGAATTCCGCGCCACCGACCGTGGTGAACGACGCGATGCCGTCGGCATTGAACGTGGCGCCAAACGCGTTACCAAGTTTCACGGCGCCTTGCCAATTGACACCAAGCTGGTCGAGGTCGTCCTTCTCCAGATCGATGATCCACAAGGCCAGTTCCACATGACGCTTTTCCTGATCGAGCCCTTCAACGATGCGGCGTACCAGGCTGACTTGCTCCACGGTGCCCTTGACGAGCAGGCTATTGGTATCGGGATAGGCAATGATCCGCACCCTGGTCAGCGCCAGGTCCTGTGTTGCCGGATCGGCAGCGGGCAAGGGACGCGGTATGGGGTCGTCCAGCAGGGGCACGGGCTTTTCGCCACGCCCGGTATTCGACGGCGGCAGTATCCTCGCGTGCTGGTTTTCCGAAGGGTTCGTCAGGCTCGTATTGAGGAGCCGCTGGATCACGGTCGCGATGCCCGGGATAACCACGCCTTCATCCCGGCGCGTGTAAGTGCGATCCGTGACGAAGGTGTTGTGCAGCCGAATGATCTCCACATGCTGATCGGTTGAAGTCGCGGCTTCCCGATCCATTGATTCCGCGGCTTGCGTTACCAGATCCACATAAATGGGCGGCCCCGCCAGATAGATGGTACTGAAGCCATCGGAGCGCAGCGGATATCTGGCGTCGACAAGCCCGGAGCTCTTCAGGAAGCGTTGCAGGGACGACGGCGAAACATGCTTGAGTGCAATTACCACCGTCTTGGTTTCGCTGGCGTCGTAGACATAAATGGCATGGCCATCGGAATAGGTGATGAGTCCAAGCTGCCTGCTGATTTCCGACAAAATGCCAGGCTCGGCCAGCCTGAACTCACCGGACACCTGTTTGGCCGCCGCACCCTTGCTGACGATAATGGGCTTGGCAAGTTGCGCGGATATCGCGCCAAGGAGGGCCCGTAGCCCTTCCTGTTTCGCCACATAGCCTGGTTCCGACTGGCGGCTGGTCACGTCCTGCCCTCGGACCGGGGAGTTGGCAATGACCGCTGCCGCCAGCAGCAGGCATTTCGCGCCGCTGATGAATCGTGTCTTCACTCTTGGCTTCCTGCGCGATCCTTCATTCCAAACACATCCGTCAGGCTGCGACCCACCGCGTCACGGAACTCCTTGGAAAAATGCGAAGGAGAGGCGTAGCCGTATTCGATGGCCACTTCGGTGATTGGCCTGCGGCTATCCACGATGGCGAGTACCACACTGGCCATTCGCCATGCCCTCATGGCACTTTTGGGCGCAATCCCCACGGACTTGCGAAACAGACGGCGAAAATGCGAGGGCGAGACGCCATAGCGCGAACTCAGGCCCGAGATACTCTCGTGCTCGCTGTTTTCCTTGAGAAGAAAAGAGACGATGCCGTACGTTTCCGCTCGCCTGAGCGAAGCGGCAAGCGCGCGATACTCGGTGGAATTCCGAACGGCTTCCCGCAGGAACGTGGATCGCAAACATCCGGAGCGTTCCATCCTCTCGACATACTGCGGAAGATTGGCATCCGGACTATTGCCCTTGTTGTCATGCCGCCGGGCTGGATTCTCTAGCGCGAGATCGACGAACGCCTGTAGCTCCGCCAGAGAATTCATTTCTTCCTTCACCATATCCCGCTCCCATCAGAAATCGCATGCCGGTCGGCGCGCAGGATCCGGGCGGAAGTGTGTCCCTTCCGCAATGTGCCGTCCGGTCTCCGGTCCTCGGAGCTTGCCTGGCACATCTTGTTCGCTTGTGCCCGGAGTCCTCTGTGCGCTATTGCCGAGTTCAGTCTATTGACATCGAGCGGGCGTCAATATCAGACGAGACGGCAAACAGCTGCAGACACGGCTAGGACTGGAACTAAAAGGGGGCAGGATGGACGGTCCAATCCGGGAAGCGCAAGGTTTGGGGCGGGCGGCGGACTCTGGTCGATGCGCCAGGGCGTCCGCGCTTGCCCTGCCCCTCGTTGTCGCAACGGTCGGTTACACGTCACGCTGGGACCGTTGCGCGCAACGTTTTGCTCACTCATCCAGGTGGTGAGATCAGTCCGACAGACATGGCGTACTTGATGAGATCCGAGTCTCGAATAACGCCGATCTTGCGCATTGCACTGCATTTCTGCGAACTGATCGTTTGCTTGCAGCGACGCAACTGGCTGGCGATTTCGTTCACCCCCATTCCGGATGCATACAATCTGACGACTTCGGCTTCCCGGGTCGACAACCGCGGTCGGCGTTCCGTTGCGCAATCGCAGAGTCCGCTACCGGTCAATCTGCGAATCGTCGGCGAATGGTACGTACCCCCGGTGCCGGCAACATGGATGGCGGGAACCAGATAACTGAGGTCGTCCGATTTGCTGATGATGCATGACACGCCAAGCCGGCCGATAGCCTGCAATACGCCCGGGTTTTCAAGCATGGTCATGACCAGAATGTGTGTTTGGGAATAACGACGACGAATGAGGCCCAGCATGGCCAGGCCGTCGCCGAACTCTCCACCGGGCATCGAGTAGTCGGTCACCAATACGTCGCAGGGATGCTGCTCGAGGAGTCCGACCAGTTCTGTTGAATTCCTCGCTACCCCGACCAATTCAAGCTGGGTGCAGGCAATTCGCATTTTCAGCCCCTCGACAACAAGCGGATGGTCATCGGCGATGATGATGCGCAATTGATAAGATTCCACCTTTACTCCTTTTATTTGTTGCGATACCGTGCTGCCACTACTTCAATGTGCTTGCCTCCGGCATGAAGCGCTGGATTCCGTAGGCGGTCTCCGGAATCCAGTGCAGCAACACCCCGATGTTAGGTGTTGGTATGGGGCCAAGCTACAAACAACTGAGCATGGATGCGTGTAATCGGTTCATCGCTGACTGAATAAAGTGAGTCGCCAGCGATACGCTGCCGGCGGGATGGGGTGAGCGCTGCTGGCAATCTCGCGTCTGATCGTGCGAGTCGGCGGCCAGGATGCTTACGCTGTCACGAAGGCGATGCGGATGACGCCCGGAAGACGTCGACGTGAAATGCGTGAACTGACGGCGGTTCGAGGAAGCCGCCATGCGGATGGGAAAATTCCGACTGCATTAGTTGACATTGTCGCAATTGGAATTCACTGATCGATGCGAATTGTTTTCGCAATTGCAGTGCGTGAAAATATCAGCGGCTAAATCGCTGGAACTGTATGCGTGATCAGGATTCACAAGTTGATGCGCGGAAATTGAAAGCGCATCGGACAAACGAAAGGCGCATTCGCTTCTCTTCCATTTTGTTTCGGGCAATCTCGATAGATTTCCCATTGCGCGCGCTCGTAAGCTGTCGGCTCGACAACATCAAGCGATAGCGCAGATGAACGAGATCACACAATCCCCAGCCGTCATACCCCGTCCAATGCCGCGTCACCCTTCGCGGCAGGCAGAAATTTCCTGGGGCGATCACATCGTGCCGATTGGCGGCGGCGCGCCGGTATGCGTGCAGTCGATGACGAATACGGATACGGTCGACGCGATTGGCACGGCGATTCAGGTCAAGGAGCTGGCCCGCGCGGGCTCCGAGATCGTTCGCATCACGGTCAACACCCCCGAGGCCGCCGCAGCGGTGCCGGCGATCCGCGAGCAGCTCGACCGCATGAGCGTCAACGTGCCGCTGGTCGGAGACTTCCACTACAACGGTCATACGCTGCTGCGCGACTATCCGGAATGCGCGCAGGCATTGTCGAAGTTCCGCATCAACCCCGGCAACGTGGGCAAGGGCGCCAAGCGTGACAAGCAGTTCGCCGAAATGATCGAGGTGGCGTGCCGCCACAACAAGCCGATTCGCATTGGCGTCAACTGGGGCAGCCTGGACCAGGATTTGCTCGCGCGCATCATGGATGAAAACGCCCAACGCGCCGAACCATGGCACCCGCAGAGTGTGATGGCGGAAGCGCTGATCACGTCGGCAATCGAATCGGCGCGAAAGGCGGAGGAAATCGGCCTGCCGGGCAATCAGATCATTCTGTCGTGCAAGGTATCGCAGGTGCAGGCGCTGATCGCCGTGTACCGCGAGCTGGCGCGCCGTTGCGACTAGGCGCTGCACCTGGGATTGACCGAAGCCGGCATGGGCAGCAAGGGCATCGTGGCCTCGACGGCCGCCCTGTCAGTATTGCTGCAGGAGGGAATCGGCGACACGATTCGTATCTCGCTGACGCCGGAACCGGGTGCGCCGCGCGAGAAGGAGGTCCACGTGGGCCAGGAAATTCTGCAGACGATGGGCTTGCGTAGTTTCACGCCGATGGTCATTGCATGCCCTGGCTGCGGCCGCACCACGAGCACGACGTTTCAGGAACTCGCGGCGAACATTCAAGCGTATCTGCGCGAGCAGATGCCGGTTTGGAAAACGGCTTATCCGGGTGTGGAAGAGATGGATGTGGCTGTGATGGGCTGTATCGTCAATGGCCCTGGCGAAAGCAAATACGCCAATATCGGCATCTCGCTGCCCGGATCGGGCGAATCGCCGGCGGCGCCGATTTTCGTCGATGGCGTGAAGGTGAAGACACTGCGCGGCGACAACATGGCCGAGGAATTTCGGGCGATCGTCGACGAATACGTTCGCACGCACTACGGTCCGGGCACGAAATAAGGAAGACAAGAGGGGGCGGCCGGAACTTCGGGCTTCTGAACTGCCGCCCATTTCCAACGGTGTGGGCCGGGGAACGTACACCGGTTATCGCATCCCGTGTTTCAGCGCGTAATCAAACAGTTCCAGATCAGTCGCCAGGCACAGCTTGACCATTGCGCTGCGTTTCTGGGTGCTCACCGTATTGGGAGCCCGATGCAGATGCTCGGCGATTTGGTTGATCGTCATGCCGCTCATGAAATGTCGCACCACCTCCAGTTCTTTCGGACTCAGCGGCCGGTGGTCGGTCCGTCCGGAGCCATTGTTGAGTTGCAGCGCCATTTCGCACTTCACCCGACGTCCAACATGGCAGCCGCCGCGGAAGACAACCTGCACCGCGGCTGGAAGCTCTCTAATGTCGTCACGCTTGCTTAGCAGGCCGGACACGCCGCGATTCAATATGCTGGCGAACAATCCCGCGTTTCCCAGCATCGTCAGGACTATCACCTTTACGGTGGGGTGCTTCATACGGAGGGCATCCAGCATGAGGAGTCCGTCGGGATCTCTGTCAGATGGCATGGCGAAATCCGTGATCAGTACATCGCACCCCACGGTGCGCAGTTTTTCGTTCAGCTCGGTAGGATTGGAGGCTTCCGCCACGACCTCAACGCCGGCAGTGGCAGCGAACAGCTGTTTCACGGCAAATATGATCAGTGGATGGTCGTCGGCAACAATAAGTCGAATGCTCATGAATGACACGTCGGTTGCGGCCGGCAGGGCCAGTCATTTTTCAAGGGCGATGCATGGATGCTTTCATCGGTTTCCCTGGGGGTGATCGAAGATTCGGGACTGACAGGGTGATCGAACGCCCCGGCAGCCTGAGACTTTCTACACTGACGGTGCGCTCTCGCGATACAAGGAATCGCTCTATCGTCTATCGATCGGAACCAGGTCCGACGCGTGCATGGAGGTCATTCGATGCCGGGTATTCGTGACCGGCTACGCGGTGAGTGACAGCTACAGACGGATGCCGTTGCGGAAGTGCCCTGCGCAAGGCCAGGCGAGGTCTGGCAAGACACCTCGGGTCCAATTGGAAAGGCAGCTTGCCCGGTACGGACGGTGCGCGGACCGCGTCCGATGAAAAACGCCAGGCCATTGCGCACGCAAGGGGGCGCCGCGGGGGCGCAACTCGCAAAGGTGATTCAGGGCGTACCTGATGGCGCATACGCAAGGCGTCTCTAGTCGAAATATTCCCCGGTTACTGGAGCGACGACGGCGAATCGACCCGCGATTCAAAATCGGACAAGCTGAGCGGAAAGCGGGTGCAAGGAAAACTATCAAAATTTCACCGCATAATCGACGGCATATAAGGCACATATACAGACAGCCGTGGCGATGGTGACAATCAAGATCAATTTGCTTTTGCCATCCATTTGATCCTTCCGATTTCACAACATCTCTGCTTCGTCATGGGCGCAGCTGCGTCGCCTGATCCTGAAAAAATTCTATAGGCTAATCCCCCCAATTCAATAGAGATATCTCTGTTTGTTCGCGCCGTTCCATCGGGAATATATTGCGTCGCGCCATAAGTGGCCGACCAATAATCGAGACATCTCTATGTATTCGCCTTCTTCGCCGTTGCTACTCTGAATTCGGATCGCTACGCAGCAGGAGTTCGAGCATGATGACAAGGCGCGGAATTCTAAAATCCATCCCGGCGTTTGCCCTTGCGAATACGATGGGGAGATCGGGAGCGGTGGGTGTGCCGAGGGCGACGGATCTTCCCATTACAGACCCGCTCGAGGATATCAAAGCCTTGCTCGGCGTCTTGCTCAACGAAATTCCCGGCGTGGGGTCAATCTGCGCCGCATTGCTGGAACTGTTATGGCCCTGGGGCCATGATGACGTCTGGGACCAGATACGTGCCCGTGTCGAAGCGATGATCAACGAGAAAATCGAAGCGGCGGTATTCAGTCTTCTCAAGCAGAAACTCGATGGCATCGCTGCCACGCTGAAACTCTACGTTTCCGCTACCTCGACTGGTGATACGCAGACGATGATGATGCAGTTCATTGCCACCAATACCGCCATGATCGAAGCGGCGGAGGAGTTTCGGAATCCCGATTTTCAATGGAAAGTGGCACCGCTTTTCGCCATATTCTCCCAGATCCACATGGCATTGCTACGTGATGTCATTCTCCATGGCAAGAATTGGGGCTGGAGCGCCGAGACCTATGCAAACTACGTCAAGCTCACGGACAGTACCTTGCGGGATTACACCCAGTACCTCGATAAGGTCGTGCAAGCACAAGCAGATCGCTTGCGACCCCATGCCCCGACCCATCCTGGTATTCACCGCACTGCGATCTACAACTACTGGCAGCCGTTCCAGGAGGCACGTATCCGGCTCATCGCCGATTTCCGGGTGCTGATTCAGGCGATGGATCCGATCGCGCATCCGGGGCCGGTAGGGAACGTGGTATTCGACGACGTCTACAGCAAGGCCTATGGCACTGCCGATGACTGGGACGCCACTTGCAGCGCCTGGGCGGGCGAGGTGACGACGCCATTTTCCCTCCCTCTTGCCAACCCGGACAGCATCTATATCGAGTATTTCAACTCCACCCCGCGCCGTGTGGACGTGAGCTATCCCGCCGGAAAAGGTCCGCTGCTCTGGAGCACCGAAACGCGTATGGATACGTGCAGGATTATCGCCAATGCCGTTCCAGGCAAGGAGTGCGCGACCATCCATATTCCCCCTCCGAAGGCAGGTACGCGCTTCAATATCGTTGGCGCCTCCATTAACACCGGCAGTATTCCACTGGGACTGGCACTGAAGCTGGCGGATGGCACAAAGTTGACGCTATGGAATCGTGCCAATTCTCTGGGTGCATGGTGGGAAGACGTGCAAATCTCCGCCCATAAGTTGACCACTCTGGCAATGTGGACCCGGAGCCGCTACTACGACGATGACCTTGGCTGCATCGTGTTCGGATTCAGCCGGGACCCCGACGATGTACCGTCCCATTTGCGTGAGTTGCTCTATATCACTGCCGCTGGCGAAAGTGATGGTATCCGGCGTTTGTCTGACCAGCGTATTTCAAGCGAACTTCGGGAGCGACGCACTGCGTTCTGGCGTGATCTCACGGAATCCCATTCGCCGGAAACGCCATTCAATCGGTGAAGGGGCATGATTTTCTCGATGTTCAGATAATGACTACCGCAAATACGATGGTGTCCATCGACATGCTCGCGCCTCCCGCACAACGGGCATGGGGCTTCGGCGAAGGCAATCTTCCGGAACGGAACGCGCTCGCTGCTGCTGACTCGATGCGCTGGCAGTCAATACTGCGCGGCATCAAGGCCATGCCCGGCGTTGCCTGTGACACTGGAGCAATCACCGACTTTTCATCGAGAGGAGGGTGCATGTTCCCCGAGTACCGCGAGACGATATCCCAGCTGAAGACGACCGATGCCCACTTCGCACGGCTCTTCCACCGGCACAACGACCTGGATCAGGAGATCAAGAACCGGGAGGCCGGCATCATTCCCACCACGCACACATCTCTTGAACAGCTCAAGAAGCAGAAACTACTATTGAAGGATCAGCTCTACGCGATCCTGCGCAAATCGGGCGCGGCCTGACGCGGTCATCCGGAGAAAGCCAAATGTTCAAGCATGTATTGCTGCCGGTGGACGGCACCGAGCTGTCCCAGAAGGCCGTTACGGCCGCCATCTCGTTCGCGCGTACCAACGGCGCGCGACTGACGCCCTATATGTGCGTGCCGGAGTACCCATTCGTGAGCTCCAGCGATGCCGGGCACGAGAAGCGGTCGGTCTTCGAGAAGCGCGTCAAGGACGAGGCCCAGGCCGAACTGTCGAAGATCGAGGCGGCGGCTGCTCAAGCCGGCGTGCCTTGCCAGGGCGCGATCTCGGTCAGCGCGGCGCCGTATCGTGGAATCATCGCCATGGCAAACGAACTGGAATGCGATGTCATCTTCATGGCCTCGCACGGCAGAAGCGGTCTCTCGGGTCTGCTGCTGGGTAGCGAGACGCAGAAGGTGCTGACGCACAGCCAGATTCCAGTCCTGGTATTTCGCTAAACAAACCTGCGCCGGGCGATCTTCCGTGGGCGACCCGGCGCGATCCTCCATCCAGCGAGGATCTATCAATCCATGACGCATTGCTGATTCAGCGATGCATCGATGCCGATGCGGCCGATATGCGCCGCATCGGCATCGAGTCCTATTGCTTACAGACATCGACAGACCATCGCCGCATCAAGCGGCGAATGTGGTTCAAGGCGTGATGGCGACCTTCAGCACCCCGTCGCGCTGGTTTGCGAACATCGCATAGGCTTCCTCGATCCGCGAGAGCGGGAACCGGTGGGTAACCAGCGGGCCCAGGTCGAGCCTGTTTGTCTCGAGGACATTCATCAGTCGCCGCATGCGTTCCTTGCCGCCAGGGCAGAGCGAGGTGATGATGCGATGGTCGCCAAGCCCCGCCGCAAACGCGTCGAGCGGAATACGCAGATCGCTGGAATAGACGCCCAGGCTGGACAGCGTGCCACCGGGCTTCAACACCCGCAGCGCAGCCTCGAAGGTCGCCTGCGTGCCCAGCGCCTCGATCGACGCGTCCACGCCGCGGCCGCCGGTGACGCGCAGGATTTCCTCGACCACATCCGCCTTGCGGAAGTTGATGGTCACGTCGGCCCCCATCTGTCTGGCGATGGCCAGCCGTTCGTCGATCCCATCCACGGCGATGATCATCGAGGCGCCGCGCAACCGCGCCCCTGCCGTGGCACAGAGTCCGATCGGGCCCTGGGCGAACACGGCAACGATGTCGCCGATCCTGATGTTGGCTTGCTCGGCTCCCGAAAAGCCGGTCGACATGATGTCAGGGCACATCAGCACCTGCTCGTCGGTCAGTCCATCGGGAATCGGGGCGAGGTTGGCCTGCGCATCGGGCACCAGCACATACTCGGCCTGCGTGCCGTCGATCGTATTGCCGAAGCGCCAGCCCCCCATTGGCTTGTAGCCGTGGGCGTGTCCCTGGCCGTCCTGCGACGAACATCCATCCTGGCACGCATAGGAATAGAAACTGGGGCAGATGGCGCCGGCGATCACGCGTTGGCCTTCGCGATACCCGGTCACGCCGCTGCCGAGCTTTTCGATAATGCCCACGGGCTCATGGCCGATTGTGAGGCCGGGCTTGACTGGATATTCGCCCTTGAGGATGTGGACGTCGGTGCCGCAGATGGTGGTGGTCGTGATACGGATCAGTGCGTCCGTGGGGCCGACTTCCGGAATGGCCTTTTCCCGCAGCACGATCTTGCCGGGTGCCAGGAAGACTGCGGCCTGCATGCTTGCCATGATTCGCTCCGTGTTAGCAACTACGAAGAAAGCGGACTCCGCAGCGTGGCGCCGCAAAAGTCCTCAGGCAGTCTAGGGGAGGGGGTTTCAGGGCCGTTGACGCATATCAACGCCATCAGCGAAGCCATTCAGAGTTGAGTATTACGCACATTTCGCCGCCATCTGGCACTAGCGCCATGAAGCTGCCGGGCGAGAGTGAGAACTCACATGCGGGAAACTTGAGCCTGTTTTTGTATCGTCTTTGTATCGGCTCTGTATCAAAAAGCCTAAAGAACCACTTTTCCCTGACGTAAACCATGCATGTCGAGACATTCACCGTCCGGATTGAATGGATCCCCTCTGAATGCGCCGTCGTGCAGCCGGCGACCATGCTGATTTCAGCGAAGGGCAAAAGAACATGGCAGCAGTCTCCTCCCTCGGTATTGGCTCCAATCTGCAGCTGAATGAACTCCTCGATAAGCTGGAGGCGGCGGAGCGTCTTCCGCTGAAGAGCCTGGATAACCAGCACGCGGCCTATCAGACCAAGCTGACCGGCTACGGCACGGTAAAGAGCGTGCTGGCCAGCTTCCAGGCCGCCGCCAAGGCGCTGTCCGACATCAAGACGTTCGGCTCGGTCAAGGCGCAGGTGGGCAATTCGGACGTGCTGTCGGTCGCAACCGGCGCTGGCACGGTGCCGGGCGACCTCGCGATCAACGTGACCCGCCTGGCCCAGGCCCAGTCGCTGGCCGGCGCTGGCCAGGCCAAGCAGGACGTGGCCATCGGCACGGGTACGCTGACGTTCGACTTCGGCGTCACCACCGGCTACGACGACAATCCCGCTTCGCCGACGTACGGCACCTATGTGAACCCGACGTTCACGCCGACGGCCGGCGCCAGCAAGACGGTGACGATCGACAGCAGCAACAACACGCTGCAGGGCATTCGCGACGCGATCAACAAGGCCAACATCGGCGTCAAGGCCAGCGTCATCAACGACGGCAGCGGCACGCCGTATCGTCTGGTCCTGAACTCGGAAAAGACCGGCGAGGCAATGAGCATGCGGATCTCGGGCTCGTCGCCCGAACTGCAGGGGCTGGCCGGCTTCGATCCGGTGGCGGGCCCCCAGCCGGGCGGCATGAAGGAAGTCGTCCGCGCCACCAATGCCGCGCTGACCGTCAACGGCATCGCCGTCACCAGCGCCACCAATACGGTGACCGATGCCGCGCAGGGCGTGACGATGACGCTCAAGAAGACCGGCACCACCTCGGTGACGATGACGCAGGACAACGAAAGCATCAAGACGGCCATCCAGGCGATGGTGACGGCCTACAACAACATCCAGACCACGGCCAAGCAGCTCACCGCCTACGACACCAAGACCCACACCAAGGCCGCGCTCAACGGCGACGGCGTGCTGCGGGGCATTCAGGCGTCGCTTCGCGCCGTGCTGAATACGCCGGAGACGGGCCTCGCCGCCAATGCGCCGAGCATGCTCTCGCAGATCGGCGTGTCCCTGCAGAAAGACGGCACGATGTCGATCGACAGCAAGAAGCTGGACGCCGCGCTCAAGGACAACCTGCGCGACGTGACGGCGGTCTTCGCCGGCGATGGCAGCACGGGCGGCTTTGGCCGGCGCCTGTCGGATGCCGTGGATCGCATGAACGGCACCAACGGCCCGCTGGGCAGCGTGACGGATGGCCTGGAAAAGGCGATGAAGGAGATCGAAAAGCGCTACGACGCGACCGAGACCCGCATCAATGCCACCGTCGAGCGCTACAAGAAGCAGTTCACGCAGCTGGATCTGCTGGTCAGCAAGATGAACCAGACCAGCAGCTTCCTGAACCAGCAGTTCTCGGCGCTGAACGGCGGCTCCAAGAAGTAAGCAGCAGGCGGCGCGTCAGTCCTGGCGCGCCGCATCCGGCGAGAGGCTCAGCACCCAGTCGCGGAAGGCGTCCAGCGCCGGCGCTTGGGGGCGGCCTTCCGGATAGGCGAAGTAGTAGCCCTGGCTCACGTCGAGCACACGCTCGGCGGGGATCACCAGCTGGCCGGTTTCCAGCTCGCGCTCGATCAGCAGGCGCGGCGCCAGGCCGATGCCCAGCCCCGCGGCCGCCGCCGCGGTCATCATCGTAAACAGCTCATAGCGCGGCCCGCGCGCCGCCGCCACGCTGTAATCCCATCCTTGCACCGCATACCAGTCACGCCACGCTTGTGAGCGCGTACTCAGGTGCAGATGGCGGCAGTGCGCGAAGTCTTCCGCATCCACCAGGGCATGCGCGGCGCGGAACGCCGGGCTGCACACCGGCACCATGCCGCCTTCCCGAAAGATCACCCCTCCGCGCGTGCCGGGCCAGAACTGGTCGCCGAAATAGATCGCGGCGTCGTAGGCACAGTCCTGGAACGAAAACGGTTGTGAGCGCGCACTCAGGTTGACGGTGATGTCAGGGTGCCGTCGGGCGAAATCGGGCAGGCGCGGAATCAGCCATTGGGTGGCGAAGGTCGGCACGACGGCCAGTTCCAGCGTGTAGCCCTGTGTCCGGCCCGCGCTGATCTCGAGTGTGTCCCGTTCGATGTGGTCCAGATGCCGGCGCACGCGAGCGGCATACTCGCGTCCGGTTTCGGTCAGCTCCAGCCGGCGGCGCACCCGCGTGAACAGGGCGACGCCCAGTCGTTGCTCGAGCAGGGCGACCTGCCGGCCAACGGCACTTTGCGTCAGCGCCAGTTCGTCGGCAGCGCGCGTGAAGCTGCCGAGCCGGGCGGCAGCCTCGAACGCCTGGAGGGCGTTCAGGTTGGGAATGTCCTTTCTCATCGGGGGAAAGCGCAGGGCTGGCAGGGGGACCGGCAGAGAGTATAGCGAGGGCGTGGCGAGGTTCAGGCAAGGCTGACGACAGATTCAGACGAGTTTCAGACGAGTCTCAGGCGACCGGCCGCCGACCCGCAATGTATTGCGACGTACTGGCAGCCATGTCGGATCGTGCGCCGTACGCACAATGTTGTGCGCATTCATCGCTTGTGACGGTGGCGGCGCGCCCGCTATCCTGCGCGCGAACCTTTCTTGATGCCGCGTCCCCATGAATCCGAACATTGCCAAGCTGCTGAATGCCAACCTGGGCGAGTCCCGCGCCGCCCACCTGCTGACCCTGGTCACGATGCCGGACGGCCTGCCCGTCGACATCGAGGGCCGCGCCACGCGCGCCGAGATTGCCCAGGCGCTGAACATCGTGCTGTTCGGCGACATCCTGGACCGCGTGCCGACGGGCCGCGCCTACACCGACGACGTGGCGAAGGCCGGTGGCAAGGTGACGTTCGACCACGGTGCGCTGCGCACGGTCAAGTGGCCCAACGGCGCACTGCCGGAGGGCGAGTCCGCGTTCACGCGCATCCTGCGCCCGCTGGGCTACGTGCTGAACGGCACGTATCTGCTGGACCGCATCGGCATGACGGGCCGCTCCTACGCGCACGCCGATGCGCCAGAGCAGATTGCCCAGTTTTTCCTGAGCGAGTTCCACCCCGAGCGCGAGCGCTACAGCGACGCCTTCCGCGCCGCCGTGACGCGCGTGACGGCAAGCTCGACCGATCCGCTGACCCCGCGCGCGCAATCGCTGCTGTGGCAACTGGAACGCGACGGTGTGCTGGATGTGGAGGACGGCGCGGAACTGGTCGACCTGCTGGCGCGCTGCTTCGCGCGGCAACACGCGGCGCCGCGCCTGGCGGACTATGAAGTGCTGCTGAAGGAGTCGGCGGAAATGGCGTGGATCGCAACGGAAGGCAACGCGTTCAATCACGCAACCGATCGCGTGGCGGATGTCTTCGCGCTCGCCGAACATCAGAAAAGTCTGGGCCGTCCGATGAAGGAGAAGGTGGAAGTGTCGGGCAGTGGCCGGGTCCGGCAGACCGCATTCCGGGCGGATCCGGTGCAGCGGGAATTCGTGGGCGCCGAGGGCGGCATCGTGCAACGCGAGGTGCCGGGGTCGTTCTACGAGTTCATCACGCGCGACCAGTTCCATGACGAGGCCGTGGCCCGCAAGCGCTATGACCTGGGGTTCGACGCCGGTAATGCGCAGGGCATCTTCAAGATGACGGCAGCCGCCTGAGGCGCGCACTGCGGGGCGCGAAGCACCCGACCATGAAAAAGGCCAGCGACCCTTGTGGGGTCGCTGGCCTTTCCTTTATCGACGCGGATCTGCCGGCGCTCAGATCGCGCCTGCCAGCCTGAACTGTCCCACTGCCCGATGCAGCGAATCGGCCTGGTCTTCCAGCGATGCCGCCGCTGCGGTGGCTTCCTCCACCAGCGCCGCATTTTGCTGCGCCATCTGGTCCATCTGTGACACCGCCTGATTCACCTGCTCGATGCCGCCGGTCTGCTCCTCGGTGGCCGCACGCATCTCGCCCATCAGGTCGGTCACGCGCTTCACGGCCTCGACGATTTCCTCCATCGCCTTGCCGGCGTTTTCCACCAGCAGGGAGCCGTCCTCCACCCGTTGCGCCGAGTTGTCGATCAGCGCCTTGATCTCCTTGGCCGCCGTCGCCGAGCGCTGCGCTAGGCTGCGCACTTCGCCCGCCACCACCGCGAAGCCCCGACCCTGTTCGCCGGCACGTGCCGCTTCCACGGCGGCATTCAGCGCCAGGATGTTGGTCTGGAAGGCAATGCCCTCGATCACGCCGATGATGTCCACCACCTTGCCGGATGCCGCCTTGATCTCGCCCATGGTGCCAACCACCTTGTGGACGATCTCGCCACCGCGCACGGCGATATCCGACGCGCCCTCGGCCAGTCGGCTGGCCTGCCGGGCATTGTCGGCGCTCTGGCGGACCGTGCTGGTCAGTTCTTCCATGCTGGCGGCGGTCTGCTCCAGCGATGCGGCCTGTTCTTCGCTGCGGCGTGACAGATCGACGTTGCCGGCGGCAATCTGGCGCGCCGCGCCGGCGATCGAATCCGCCGAGCCGCGAATCTGGCCGATGGCGCCGGTCAGCCGCGCCTGCATCTGCTGCATGTTGTAGAGCACGCTCTCGCGGTCGTTCGGCGCGGTTTCCACATGGGAGCCGAGATCCCCGTCGGCGATACGCGCGGCGATTTCGGACGTCAACGCGGGTTCACCGCCAAGCTGCTTCTGCAGGCTCATCGACACCCGCACCATCACCACGCTCATCAACGCGCCCACCGCCAGCAGCCAGCCCATCGCCTTCCACAGCGCGGCGCGGAACTCGGCATGGATGTCATCGAGATACAGGCCGGCGATGAAGTTCCAGTCCCACGGCTTGAAGTTCAGCACGTAGCTGAGCTTGGGCTGCGGCGCCTCGGCGCCCGGCTTGGCCCACAGATACTCGATGAAGCCCTTGCCGGCGGTCTTGCCAATCTGGGCGATATCACGGAACAGGTAGACGCCGTTCGGGTCCTTCATGTCCGACATGTTCTTGCCGTTCATCTCCGACTTGATCGCGTGCATCAGCACGACCGTGTCCGAGCGCATCAGCGTGAAGTAGCCGTCGGCGCCAAAGCGCATCGCGCGCACACGGTCCAGCGCCTGCTTCTGGGCTTCCTCGGTAGTCATCTTGCCGGCGCGAGCCATCGCTTCATACTCGGCGACGACGGAATTGGCGGTGTCGGTCACCTGCTCCAGGGTCAACTGCCGGTCATGCAGACGCATTGCGCGCATTTGCCACGCATTCCACAGCGTGATCGCCAACAGGCACGCCCAACTCAGCACCAATGGCAATAACAGCTTTTTTCTCAAGCTCAAGTTGTGCAACATCCAATCCTCCGTTTACGTAATTTGTCCGCGGGGCTCTTTGGGGTTTTGCCCTCTATACGTGCCCATAACGGCCGCGCCATCGACAAACTTGATCGGGGGGAAATACTGATAGGACTGGGGTGCCGATAAAGGCGCTTCTCACCCATGCATCGCGCGCCGGGTTTGCGGCAGGGGAGTTGCAAGTGATCTGGAGACATCACGCACACTGCATGGTGCGCGTCTCCAGTTGGGGATCGAGCCGGTCCGCGCTGGCTTCGGTTTTTGCTGCGCGTGAGCCCTGGCCTGAATCCCTCAAACAGGGGGGAATGCCGAATGCAATATTTGAAGCGCCATCGGCGTCCCGCTAGTCTGCGCATCCCAAAACAGCAGATTGATTGCTTGCGTTGGCAGAGTTGGACTTGTCATGAAAAGGCATCGGCATGCGGGTTTTGCTTTCCATTTCTTGTCAAAGACCAACCGGCAAAATAATCTGAAACGCTGATGGTTTTCCTATCCGGATTCAAGGAGCGTCGACCATGGCTGTCAAACTCAGAGGATATTTGTCGCCAACCCTGGTACTCCTGGCCCTGGACTGGGATGAAGGCGGTACCCGCGCGGATTTTCTCGGTTTTGCCATCAAGCGAAGCCCGGGATTCAGGTCGGTCGATGGGAAAACACAGAAGGGTGAGAGCTGGCTTCCCAACCGAGTGACATTTGACGGGCCCGTTTCCGCCAATGCCGCGGATGTCGATTCGGACAAGGCGCCGATCCAGAAATTCATGTGGTGGGATGCCCGCATCGACGAGCCCGACCGGGGGGCCACCTTTACGTACACGGCGTATCCGGTGGTCGGCACGCCAGCGCATCCCCGCATCCTCGCGGAAGCTGCCGGCGCCACCACGGTAACACTGCCGCCGCATATCAAAGATGGTATCGGCACGTGGTTCAACAGGGCGGTGCTGAGCTCGCAGGCATTCTCGCGCAAACTGAAGGCCATGAAGCTGAGCCCCACTGCGGCGCCGCCCGCGGACAAGGCTCTCGTACTAAGAGAGTGGCTGGCCAACGACCTTCACAAGGCGTTTGGGCAAGTGCTTGGCGGCGCCAGCAAGGCGGTCGGAGCGGTGTACCACCTGACGGACAAGCTTTGGGCGATTCCAGGACTGAGCGAATTCGCGCAAGCCCAGGGGGAGCACTCACTGGCGATCGTGTACGACTCGCACATTATCCCGGGAAAGAAGGCAAAGCCCGCGATGAATGGAAAGCCAACGAGGGCCGCTGTCCCCGCAAAACCATCGCCAAATCAGGATGTCGTCGACGAGCACGGCCACAGCATTGATTTCTTTCCGCGTGACAAGACTTCCATCATGCATAACAAGTATCTGGCGAGCGATGGGCCGGACGCGACCGGCAAGCCGACCCGGGTGCTGATGGGCTCTGCAAACTTCACCACCGAGGGCATTACGCAACAGGCGAATCTGCTCCACCTGTTTGATTCGGCGCCCCTGGCCAAGCACTACGCGCAGCGCGCCAGAGCCCTGGCCGACAACCCGAAGAAAGGGGCGACCGCGAAGCTCGCCCCCGCCTGGACGACATCGATTTCCGTCGGCCCGGCTGCGGTGCGCCTTGCGCTGTCTCCCGAGCCCGGCAAAATCACGAAGCAAATAGACACCATTGTCGATGCCATCAAGCGCGCCGAGCACTCGGTGGTGTTCTGCATCTTCACGCCGACGGACAAGCGCCTTCGTGATGCGTGCTTCGGTGCGGCAAAGCGAGGGTTGATGATGTTCGGCATCGTCAACAATCTCAGTGCCAGTGGTGCTGCGAAGACGCAGGCCGCGGTGGATGGGAAAAAGAAGGTGACCGGGCCGCAATTGGCAAACATGGAGCTCTACCATCGCAGCAAGAAAAACCGGGACGTGATTGACGGCGAATACTTCAATGCGAAGACGGTGCCGGCTGGCTTCGATCCGGAGTTATTGAATTTCCCCGGCGAAAAATCGCCAGGTTATGCCCCCGTTGTCATTCACCACAAATTCATCGTCATCGATGGAGAGGGCGAAAACCCGGTGGTCTTCACTGGCTCGGCAAACATGAGCGAGAATTCGGAGCACAACAACGATGAGAATTTACTGGAGATAAAGGACCGGCACGTCGCGGGCATCTACATTGCCGAATTCATGAGGCTATACGAACACTATCGTGCACGCGCCATCTTTATTGACGATAAACAGCACCCGACGCGGCATCGTCGATTGACGCTGGCCCGGGATCGCACTTGGGCCGACAAGTATTACGACCCATCCCGCCCGGAAGAGCGGGCCCGGCGCGCCATGGTGTATGGAGCGACTTAGTAACGACTCGATCAGCCACCTCGACCAGCCACTCGACTAGCCACTCACCCGCTACTCGATTTGGCGCGACGACGCGCAACGCGATGGCGTCATTCGATCCGGGCAGCTCCCGCCCGGTCGATCGCCCGACCCTATTCTCCGTAATCAACCGTAATGAAATCCCCTGATTGCCAGGTTGCCATTCATTGCGGTTTAAAATGAGAACTATTATCATCCTTCGGTCTGTCGTGCGATTGTGATGCCACCGTCCTGCGCATGACTGCGGTGTGATCCAGCCGGACCGCCGCCTGCTTTCTTCTTCGCCCCATGACCGACATCCCGCCAGCCTCCGGCCAGCAGCGCCGTGCCTTCTGGCTCAAGCATCTTCATCAGTGGCACTGGATCAGTTCCGCGATCTGCCTGATCGGGATGCTGCTGTTCGCCATCACGGGATTCACGCTCAACCATGCGGGCCAGATCGAGGCCAGGCCGACGGTGGTCACGCGCAATGACACCGCGCCGCGCGAGGTCCTGGCGGCGGTCAGGCGCGCCGCGCCGGCTGCGGCGTCTTCGGGCAACCAGAAGGGCACCGTGCCGCCCGCGCTGGCGGACTGGCTGTCCCGCTCGCTCGCCATCGAGGCCGGCGGGCGCGAGGCCGAATGGTCCGCCGATGAAATCTACGTGGCACTGCCACGCCCCGGTGGCGACGCTTGGGTCAGCGTGGCGCTGGATAGCGGCGAGGTCCAGTACGAGACCACGTCGCGCGGATGGATCTCGTATTTCAATGATCTGCACAAGGGCCGCAACACGGGCCGCGCGTGGAGCCTGTTTCTCGACACCTTTGCCATCGCGTGCCTGATCTTCAGCGTGACCGGCCTGTTCCTGCTGAAGCTGCACGCCGTGGGCCGCGCCGCCACATGGCCGCTGGTGGGCGCCGGCCTCGTCGTGCCGCTGTTGCTGGCCATCCTGTTCATTCACTGATTCGCTTTCCTTTCAATCCAACCGAGAGAGGTAGTTCCGACATGCGCCGACTCCTTACCGTCACCGTGACTGGCCTGGCCGCCGCGCCGCTGGCTCCCGCCATGGCGGCCGACATGAACGTCAAGGTGGAGATTCCCCGCCTGAACGTGGCCGAATACCACCGTCCATATGTCTCGGTATGGGTCGAGCGTGCGGACCAGAGCCCGGTGTCGACGCTCGCCGTCTGGTACGACGGCAAGCTGAAGGATGGCGAAGGCACCAAGTGGCTGAAGGACATGCGCCAGTGGTGGCGCAAGGCCGGCCGCGACATGCAGATGCCGGCCGATGGCATCTCCGGTGCCACGCGCGCGCCGGGCGAGCATGTGGTCTCGTTCGCGGACGGCAAGGTGCCGCTCGGCAAGCTGCCGGCCGGTGACTACCAGCTCGTGGTGGAAGCCGCGCGTGAAGTGGGTGGCCGCGAGATCGTACGCGTGCCATTTGCGTGGCCGCCGAAAGCGATCCAGACCGCGCGCGCCAGGGGCGACAACGAGCTCGGCGGCGTTGCCGTCGAGCTGAAGCCCTGAACCGATTCGATGTGACACGGAGCCTGACGATGCCCAAGCCTGCCCGCTTCTCCCGACAAATTGCCACCCGCGCCGCCCGTACCATGGTGCTGGCGCTGGCCGCCCTGGCCCCGCTGGCCGCCCATGCCCACCGCCAGTGGCTGCTGCCGTCGGCCACCGTGCTGTCCGGCAACGACCCGTGGGTGACGGTGGACGCCGCGGTGTCCAACGACCTGTTCTACTTCGAGCACGTGCCGATGCGTCTGGACGCACTGGCCGTGACCGGACCCGACGGCGCCGCCGTGCGCGCGGAGAACGCCGCCACCGGCAAGTATCGCAGCACGTTTGACCTGCACCTGGCGCAGCCCGGCACCTACAGGGTTGCCGTGCTGAATCAGGGGATATTCGCCAGCTGGAAGGAGAATGGCCAGACCAAACGCTGGCGCGGCGCCGCCGATGCCTTCGCGGCGAACGTGCCGGCCAACGCGCAGGAGCTGCAGGTGACGGAAGCCGCAGGCCGCGTGGAGGCGTTTGTCACGGCCGGCAAGCCGAGCAAGCAGGTGCTGGCCACCACCGGCCGTGGCCTGGAGCTGGCGCCGATCACGCACCCGAATGACCTCGTGGCCGGCGATACGGCCAGCTTCCGCCTGCTGCTCGACGGCAAGCCCGCCAGCAACCTGAAGGTGTCGGTGGTGCCGGGCGGCATCCGCTATCGCGACAAGCTGCAGGAATTCGATGCCACCACAGACGCCGACGGCAAGTTCGGCGTCAAGTGGCCGTCCGCGGGCATGTACTGGATGGAAGCCGAGGTGCGCGACGACAAGACGTCGATCAAGCAGGCCAAGACACGTCGCGCGACGTATGCCGTGACGGTCGAAGTCCTGCCGCAGTAAATGCCGCATTAAGCCTGCTGCAATCGTCCCGCAACGTCCGCCCACCGATGGATCGCATCCTCATTCCCGTCTCGCTGACCGCGCCGCCGCCCATGCCCGATGAGCGGGGCCAGGTGCGGCAGTGGGCGGGCGATACGATGGGGACCACGTGGTCCGTCGCGGCGGTGATGGCGCCGGAACATAGCGACGCCAGTATTGCCGACGGTATTCGCGCGGTGCTAGACAGCGTGATCGCGCAGATGAGCAACTGGTCCGATACCTCGGACCTGAGCCGTTTTAATCGCGCCGCCGCCGATACGTGGGTCACGTTCCCCGAGGATGCCTTCGCGGTGCTGCAGGCGGCGTTGCAGACCGCGCGCGATAGCGGCGGCGCCTACGACCCGAGCGCCGGTCCGCTGGTGGACCTGTGGGGCTTCGGCCCGTCGGGCACGCGCCAGACCGCGCCGACGCCGGACGACGTGGCGCGCGTGCGCCAGCAATGCGGCTGGCAGCGTATCGACATCGACGTCCCCAACCGCCGTGTGCGGCAACCCGGTGGCCTGTCGCTGGACTTCTGCGCAATTGCCAAGGGGTTCGCGGTGGATGCGGTATCGCGCTATCTGGATGCGCGCGGCATCGTGCACCACCTGGTCGAGATTGGCGGCGAACTGCGCGGGCAGGGCCTGAAGCCCGATGGCATGCCGTGGTGGGTGGACCTCGAATCGCCCGCCGCCGACAGTGATCCACGACGCGTGCCGCGCACGCGGATTGCACTGCTGGGCCTGTCGATCGCCACGTCGGGCGACTACCGTCGCTACTTCGAGCAGGACGGCCGCCGCTATGCGCACACGATCGATCCCCGTACCGCGTATCCCGCCGCGCACGCGCTGGCGTCGGTGACGGTGATCCACCGCGAATGCATGATGGCCGATGCGCTCTCCACCGCGTTGACCGTCCTCGGCCCGCAAGCCGGGCTGGCCTTCGCGCAGCGCCACGCGCTGGCCGCCCGTTTCCTGGTGCGCACGCCGGACGGGTTTGACGAAATCACCACTCCGGCGTTTGCCGCGATGCTCTCATGAGCGCGCGTCGCGCCCTGCCGTGGCTGGTTTTCCTGGCTGGCGTGATGCTGGCCCTGCTCGCCGGCAGCCGTCAGGCGATGGCCGCCGGCGTGGTGATCGCCTACGCGGGATTCTGTGCGGCAATCATCGGCCAGCATCGTCGCCGCCGTGCCGCACGGACGGCGCTGACCAATCAGCCCACCGGCGAGGACCGCCCGACATTGATCGCCTATGCCAGCCAGACCGGCTTTGCCGAGCGGCTTGCCATGCAGACGGCGAAGGCGCTGCAGGGCGCCGGGTTGCCCGTGCAGTTGCTGTCGTTTGCCGAACTGGACGGGGCGCGTCTGGCCGCGTGCGGGCAGGCCCTGTTCCTGGTCAGCACGACGGGCGAGGGCGATGCGCCGGACAGCGCGTCGGGCTTTGCGCGTCGCCTGATGTCCGGTGCCGCACCGGAAGGCCTGCGCCAGTTGCGCTACGGCATCCTGGCGCTCGGTGACAGCAGCTACGCGCGCTTCTGCGCGTTCGGCCATGCGCTGTCGGGCTGGCTCCAGCGCCATCAGGCGCAGGCGTTGTTCGATATGGTCGAGGTCGATAACGGCGACCCGGGCGCGCTGCGCCACTGGCAGAACCATCTGTCCGCGCTGAGCGGCGGCGCTGAGATCGCCGACTGGGAGCGGCCGCGCTACGGCCGCTGGCAACTGGTCGAGCGCCGGTGGCTGAACCCCGGCAGCCAGGGCGCGCCGGCCTATCATCTGGCGCTGACGCCGGAGGACGCGAGCGATCTGGACTGGACTGCGGGCGATATCGCCGAAGTCGGCCCGAGCCATGCCCCCGAGGTGGTCGCGCGCCTGCTGGACGGACTCGCGCTCGACGGCGCCACGCCGGTCCGCTGCGACAGCCGCGCGACGACGTTGGCGCAAGCGCTGGCCACGCGCCTGCCGCTACCCGACGCGCATTTCGCGACGATGGCCGGACTGGCGCCGCAACAACTGATCGACGCGCTGCCCGCGCTGCCCCATCGCGAATATTCGATTGCGTCGTTGCCGGCCGATGGTCGCCTGGAGCTCCTGGTGCGCCAGACGCAGCATGACGATGGACGGCTCGGACTGGCATCGGGCTGGCTCACCGAGCACGCGCCGGTTGGCGGGCACCTTGCATTGCGGGTGCGCGCCAACCGCGCATTTCATCCGCCTGCCGACGATCGCCCGCTGATCCTGATTGGCAACGGCACGGGCCTTGCCGGCCTGCGCGCCGTGATCAAGGCGCGAGCCGCCGCCGGCCAGCATCGCAACTGGCTGTTGTTCGGCGAGCGCTCCGCCGCGCATGACGACTTCCACGGCGCGGAGCTGGCGGCGTGGTGTGAACAGGGCGTGCTGCAACGGATCGACCGCGCCTGGTCGCGCGACGGTGGCACGCCGCACTATGTGCAGGACGCCGTCGTGGCGCAGGCAGCGAGCCTGCGCGAATGGGTGGAGGACGGTGCCGCCATCTACGTCTGCGGCAGCTTGCAAGGCATGGCCGGAGGCGTCCACGCGGCGCTGGCCGGCATCCTCGGGGAGGCGCGGTTGCAGCAGATGACCGAGACCGGACACTACCGGCGCGACGTGTACTAGCCGCTTCCGACTCGCCGTCTATCCGCCGTCGAGGCTTCATCGAGCCTCCGCCAAGCCTCCGCCAATCCTCCGCCGATTCGTCGTCGATTCTCCGCCCAGTCTCCGCCGAGCCTTCGCCGTCCCACCGTCTTCCCGCTGCTGCCACGCCACACCCGCGCGTCTTTGCGGCGGCGCATGATCGCCGCCGCCATCACATTCCGCTATCCTCACAGCTCTGCTGGCGCTGACAGGTACGTGCCCAGCCTCCCGAGGAGTAGACCTGATGTTCCCCACGCCCCCTCGCCTGCGGCGCACAGCCGCCGCATTGGCATGGCTCGCCACGGCTGCCGCCACCACCTCCGCCATCGCCGCCGGACCGGACCGCTTCACGGTGCCCGGATTGGAAAAGCCGGCGAGTATCCTGGTCGATCGCTGGGGCGTGCCACATATCTACGCCGGCACGCTCTATGACGCCTTCTATGCGCAGGGCTTCATGGCCGCACGCGACCGGCTCTGGCAAATCGATCTCTGGCGCAAGCGCGGCCTGGGCGAGATGGCCAAGGACTTCGGCGCCGCCTATGTGGACGGAGACCGCATGGCACGCGCGGTGCTGTTCCGGGGGGACATGTATCGAGAATGGCTGGCCTACGGGTCTGACGCCAAGCGTGTGGCGGAAGCGTTTGTCGCGGGCGTGAATGCCTACGTGGCGCAGACCGAGGCACACCCGGAACTGCTGCCGCCGGAGTTCAAGGTGCTCAACTACAAGCCCGCACGCTGGCGCGCGGAGGACATCGTCCGCATCCGCCATCATGGCCTGACGCTGAACTTCACGGGCGAGATCGATCGCGCGCAGATCTACTGCTACGTCAAGCCGAATGCGGTGCGCGCCGACTGGGTGCGGCGCGAACTCGATCCGCCGGTGGAGCCCAAGCTCCCGGAAGGGCTCGACCCCTGCGCGATCCCGGCTGCCGAACTGCGGCGCGCGTATGACCTGGCCACGGCGGCGCCGCGATTCCCGAAGGAATGGTGGAGCCCCACCACCGGGGCCAAGGCAGACAATATCCCTGTGGAGCAGCTCTATGCGACCGTGGACGCGTCGAGCGACACCGCGCGCAGCCTCGGCTCGAACAACTGGGTGATTGCCGGCAGCCGCACGACCACCGGGCGCCCGATCCTCGCCAACGATCCGCACCGCGCACATGGCGCGCCGAGCCTGCGCTATATCAGCCACCTGAATGCACCGGGGCTGTCGGTGATCGGCGCGGGCGAGCCGTTCCTGCCCGGTATCTCGATCGGCCACAACGGCACCGTCGCGTTTGGCCTGACGCGGTTCTACATGGACCAGGAGGATCTGTACGTCTACGAGACCAACCCCGCGCAGCCCCACGAGTACAAGTACAAGGGCCGCTGGGAGCCGATGGAGACCATCACCGAGCAGATTGCGGTACGTGGCGAAGCCACGCCGCGCAAGGTCACCATCGATTTCACGCGCCACGGTCCTGTGCTCTACGCGGACCCCAAGAGCAACCGCTCATGGTCGCTGCGGGCGGCGTGGCTGGACTACGGCATGGCGCCGTACTTCGGTTCGATGGACTATATGCGCGCCCAGAACTGGGACCAGTTCCGCGCGGCGATGAACCGCTGGGGCGCGCCGGGCGAGAACCAGGTGTATGCGGACCGCTTCGGCAACATCGGCTGGATTCCCGGCGGGTTGACCGTCAACCGTCCGAACTGGGACGGTCTGACGCCGGTGCCCGGAGACGGCCGCTATGAGTGGGCCGGGTATCGCAACATGGACGAGTTGCCGTGGGCCTTCAATCCGGCGCCCGGCTACGTGGTGACCGCCAACGAGAACAACATCCCCGCCAACCACCCGGCCGCGAAGATCGGCGTGGGCTATGAATGGAGCGACAGCGCACGCGCGCGCCGGCTGAAGGCGCTGGTCGGGGCGAATCCCCGCAGTTCGCTCGAAGACTCGATGGCGTGGCAGAACGACACCGTGTCGCTGCCCGCGCAGCGCGTGGTGGCACTCGTCAAGCCGCTCAACAGCAGCGACGCCCAGGTGCAGCGCGGCCTGGACCTGTTGCGCAACTGGGATGGCAACGAGCGCGCCGACAGCGCCGCGGCGGCGTTGTACGAGGTCTGGTTCAGCAAGTATTTGCGTACGGCAGTCGTGCGTGCCGCGTTGTCGCAGGAGGGCGCGCGGCTGGTGGGCGCCGCCGATGCCAGTCGCGTGATCGCGGTGCTGGAGCGCCCGGACACCTGGATGGCGGTGGAGAAGCGCAACGACATCATGATGGGCACGCTGAAGTCCGCGATGGTCGAGATCGAGAAGAAGCTGGGCGCCGACCCGAAGACGTGGCAATGGGGCAAGCTGCACACGGCGGTGTTCAGCCATCCGCTGCAAGCGATCCTCGATCCGGCGCTGCGCCAGCAGTACGACGTGAACGCGGGGCCGATCGGCGGATCGTCGTTCACGCCGATGAACACGAGCTACCGCAACAGCGACTTCCAGCTCACGGCGGGCGCATCGTTCCGCATGGTGCTGGACGTTGGCAACTGGGACGCCTCGCGCGTGGTGAACACACCGGGCCAGTCGGGCAATCCGGCGAGTCCGCACTATCGCGATCTCGCGCCGCTGTGGGCCAAGGGGGAGTACTTCCCGCTGGTCTATACGCGCAAGGCCGTGGAGAAGGAAGCGCGCGAACGCGTGGAACTGGTGCCGCAGTAAGAGGAGAGGCACTATCAAAATAATGCTGGCGTCGTTGCGCGGCCTTGCCGTACTAGCTTGCCGCGCACGACGCCAGGCTTTTTCTGAAGCAACCTCTAACCGGCCATCGCCATCTCCAGTACGCGGGCGACATGCAGTGCTTCGCGTCCAGCGCCGTCGTGGATCTGGTGCCGGCAGCTCGTTCCGTCCGCGACCACCAGCGTCTGCGCGTCGGCGTTGCGCACGGCGGGCAGCAATGACAGCTCGGCCATCTTCATCGACGCCTCGTGGTGCTCCGCCTCGTAGCCGAAGCTCCCGGCCATCCCGCAGCACGATGATTCGATCAGTTCGGTCTTGAGCCCCGGAATCCACCCGAGCACCTGTTCCACGGGGCGCACGGCGTCGAATGCCTTCTGGTGGCAATGGCCGTGCAACAGCGCCCGCGCATTGCCGATGGGCTGCAGCGTCGGTGCGAAGCGTCCGGCTGCGTGCTCGCGCACGAGGAATTCCTCGAACAGCAAGGCATTGCCGGCCAGCAGCCGCGCGGCGTCGCCGTAGCCGTACTGCAGGAATTCATCGCGCATCGACAGCAGGCAGGACGGCTCCAGCCCGACCACCGCCACGCCGCGCGAGACGTAAGGCAGCAGCGCGTCGAGCGCACGCTTTGCCTCCGCTTTCGCCTCGTCGACCAAGCCCGCCGCGAGGAAGGTCCGGCCGCAGCACAGCGGACGTTCTCCCGGCACCGCCGACAAATGCACCGTGTAGCCGGCGCCTTCCAGCACGCGCTGCGCGGCGCGGGCATTGGCGGGCTCCATATGGTTGTTGAAGGTGTCGACGAACAGGACGACTTCCTTGCCGCCGGTGGGCAGTTGCGTGTAGTCGTCACGCAGGAATGCCGGCTGCCAGCGCGGCAGGGACCGCTTGGCGGAGAGGCCCAGCCAGCGCTCCGTCAGCTGCGGCAACCCCGGCACGCGGTCGCGCAGGTTGAACAGCCACGGCATCTTGCTGGCAAGGCCCGCATAGCGCGGCAGGAAGGCGACCAGCCGGTCGCGCGCCCGTAACTTGCCCGCCCTGGCGTGCGCGGCGCGGACTTCGATCTTCATCTTGGCCATGTCCACGCCCGTGGGGCAGTCGCGCTTGCAGCCCTTGCAGGACACGCACAGGTCCATGGTGTCCTTGACCGCCGGATCGAGCAGGCCCTCCGGGCCGAGCTGGCCCGACAGCGCCAGCCGCAGCGTATTTGCCCGGCCGCGCGTCAGGTGTTGTTCATCGCGCGTGACGCGATAGCTCGGGCACATCGTGCCGGCATCGAACTTGCGGCAGTGGCCGTTGTTGTTGCACATCTCCACTGCTGCGGCCAGGCCGCGCGCGGGGTCGAGCCCGGTGCCCGGCGCGCTCTCCGCTTCCGTGACCGGATCGCGCGTCACGTTCCATGCCGACCAGTCCAGCGCAGGCTCGACCGGCGCGACCGTATAGCCCGGCGGAAAGCGGAACAACGACGTGTCGTCCATCTTCGGCGTGCGCACGATCTTGCCGGGATTGCAGCGGTTTTCCGGGTCGAACAGCGCCTTGACCTCTTCGAACGCGCGGTTCAGCGCGGGGCCGAACTGCCAGGCCACCCATTCGCCGCGGCACAGGCCGTCGCCGTGCTCGCCGGAATAGGCGCCCTTGTATTCGCGGACCATCGCGGCGGCCTCTTCCGCAATCGCGCGCATCTTGGCCGCGCCGTCGCGGCGCATGTCGAGGATCGGCCGCACGTGCAGCGTGCCGACGCTGGCGTGCGCGTACCACGTGCCGCGCGTGCCGTGCTTGTGGAAGACCTCGGTCAGCCGCGAGGTGTACTCCGCCAGGTGTTCCAGCGGCACGGCGCAGTCTTCGATGAAGGACACCGGCTTGCCGTCGCCCTTCATGCTCATCATGATGTTCAGCCCGGCCTTGCGGACTTCCCACAGCGCCTTCTGCGGGCCGGCATCGGGCATTTCCACCACGGACCCGGGCAGGCCGAGATCGGCCATCAGCTCGACCAGCCGCGCCAGGCCGCGCAGCGTGGCATCGCGGTCTTCGCCTGCGAATTCCACCAGCAGGATGGCCTCGGGCTCGCCGACCAGCGCGCGGTCGATCACCGGCCGGAACGCGGGATTGTTGCGCGCGAGGTCGATCATCGTCCGATCCACCAGTTCCACCGCCGACGGCTGCAGGCCGACGATATGGCGCGTCAGGTCCATCGACTGGTAGAACGTCGGGAAATTCACCACACCCAGCGTCTTGTGCGTCGGCAGCGGCGCCAGTTGCAGCGTGATGTGCCGGAAGTAGGCCAGCGTGCCTTCGGAGCCGACCAGCAGGTGCGCCAGATTGACGCCGCCGTCGGCGGTGTATGGCCGCTCGCTCTGCGGATGGAAGATATCGAGGTTATAGCCGCCCACGCGGCGCAGCACCCTGGGGTACATCTGCGCGATGGCGTCACGCTCGCGTTCGGCGATGCGGCGCACGCCGTCGGCGATGGCGCGATGCGGGGCGCCATCGGCGGGCCACCCGGCATCGAATCGCACATCCTCGCCGCCGGCCAGGATGGCATCGACGCCCAGTACGTTGTGCACCATGTTGCCGTACTGGATCGATCGCGATCCGCACGAGTTGTTGCCAGTCATGCCGCCGATGGTGCATTGCGCGGCCGTCGATACGTCCACCGGAAACCACAGGCCGTGCGGCTTGAGCCACGCGTTCAGGTGGTCGAGCACGATGCCGGGCTGCACGGTGACCGTGCGCGCCTCGGGATCGAAGTCGATCACCTGGTTCAGGAACTTGCTGTTGTCGATGACCAGCGCCTCGCCCACGGTCTGGCCGCACTGGCTGGTGCCGCCGCCGCGCGGCAGCAGCGGCGCCTTGAAGTCGCGGGCGATGTCGAGGGCCAGTCGCGCGTCGGCTTCGTCGCGCGGCACCACCACGCCAATCGGCATGATCTGGTAGATCGACGCATCGGTGGCATAGCGGCCGCGGCTCGCGGCATCGAACAGGACGTCGCCGCGCAATTCGGCGGCCAGGCGGCGATACAGCGGCGACTGCAGGGCCGGCGCGGCGGCGGCGCCGGGCATGAAGCGCAGCGGCTGCACGCCGGGTGGCGTGGGGGTGGTGGGCAGGGCCATGGGCGTGGGGTCTCCGGTTGCATGCACTGGGGACGACGCCTAGGCCGGAGTCACACGCCGCGGGCAGCCGCGGCGCGCAAGCCCGTGTCAGGCGGCGGCGTCCTGTGCGCGTTCTAGTTCGGCGATCAGTGCATCGTGCTTGTGCTGCAGGTGCGCGCGCAGGATGTCACGCAGCGCGGCGCCGTCGCGATTCGCCAGGGCATCGAGCATGGCGCCGTGCTCGCGCACCGCCAGGTCCCATTTGTCGTGGTCGAAGTTGGAGCGGAAGCGCAGCGCCTGAATGCGCAGATTGATTCGGCGATAGGTCTCCTCGAGGATCGGATTGCGGGCCGCCGCGTTGATCGCGTCGTGAATCCGCCGGTTGAGCGCGTAGTAGTTGGGCAGGTCGCGCCGGGCGTGGCACGCCAGCATTTCGAAGTGCAGCGCGCGGATCTCGTTGAGTTCCGCGTCGGTGATCCGCTGGCACGCCAGTTCGCCGGACATCGCTTCCAGCGCGCCCATCATCTCGAACAGGTGGTTGATGGATTCCTGCGACAACACCACCACCTCGGCGCCACGGTTGGGCAGCAGCGTCACCAGCCCGTCGGCGGCCAGCACCTTGAACGCTTCCCGCAGCGGCGTGCGCGAGACCTGCAGCAGGTCGCACAGCACTCGCTCATTGAGCCGCGTGCCCGGCGCCAGATCGCCTTCCATGATCATCGTGCGCAGACGCTGGGCAACCGCCACATGCAGGATCTGGCGGTCAACGGCCTGGGAGGGGGAGGTTGGATTTGTGCTCATCAGGGATCGTGTGGCTTGACAGTATTGTATTCAAAACATAATCTGGTGCAAGCACGAACTGCATTCCGGTGCCACTGGCCATGCCCGGATCAGCGCGATGATCGGCTGAAAAGCCTTGGTTTCATTGATTCATAAGGCTTTTTTGCGGAACGGACGGTGCTTGCGCCGCCCCACATTATCCCGCATGCCGGACCCGCAGTGCATCTCCGTTTTTTGAATACAAAATTCAAACCGAAGGACACGAGGCGACATGATCCGACTGAACTCCCATCCCAGCGGCCGGCACTTCCTGCAGATCCCGGGGCCGACCAACGTGCCCGACCGGGTGCTTCGCGCGATGGACTATCCGACCATCGACCACCGGGGCCCCGAATTCCAGCAACTGGGCAAGAAGGTACTGGCCGATATCCGCAAAATCTTCCAGACCGCGCAGCCCGTGGTGATCTATCCCGCGTCCGGCACCGGCGCGTGGGAGGCCGCGCTGGTCAACACGCTGTCGCCGGGCGACCGCGTGCTGATGTTCGAGACCGGCCACTTCGCCTCCCTCTGGAAGAAGATGGCCGACAAGCTCGGCCTGAATCCCGAATTCCTGGTCGGCGACTGGCGTCACGGCGTGGATGCCGCCGCCATCGGCGCCCGGCTGGCGGAGGATCGCAACCACGAGATCCGCGCGGTCTGCGTAGTCCACAACGAGACCTCCACGGGCGTGACGTCCGACATTGCTGCCGTGCGTCGCGCGATCGATGCGGCAGGGCATCCGGCGCTGCTGCTGGTCGACACCATCTCCTCGCTCGGTTCCGTCGACTACCGCCACGATGAGTGGGGCGTGGACGTCACCGTGTCGGGCTCGCAGAAGGGGCTGATGTTGCCGCCGGGGCTGTCGTTCAATGCGGTCAGCGCGAAGGCCGTCGCTGCGTCGGCAAAGGCGAAGCTGCCGCGGGCGTTCTGGGGCTGGGAAGAAATCATCGAGGCGAACAAGAACGGCTTCTGGCCCTACACGCCAGCCACCAACCTGCTCTACGGCCTGTCCGAAGCCTGCGACATGCTGCTGGAAGAGGGCCTGCAGAACGTGTTCGCCCGCCATCGCCGCCATGCCGAGGCCACGCGCGCCTGCGTCAACGCGTGGGGCCTGGAAGTCCTGTGCCAGAACCCCGCCGAATACAGTCCGGCGCTGACCGCCGTGGTCATGCCGGATGGCCACAGTGCCGACGCCCTGCGCAAGGTGGTGCTGGAGAACTTCAACATGTCGCTGGGGCAGGGCTTGTCGAAGTTGTCGGGCAAGGTTTTCCGCATCGGCCATCTTGGCGATTTCAACGACCTCACGCTGATGGGCACGCTGGCAGGCGTGGAGATGGGCCTGGCGCTGGCGGGCGTGCCGCATCACGCGGGCGGCGTGCTGGCGGCGATGAACAGCCTGCGTGCAGCCGCCGCGCAACCGGCATTGCGCGCGGCCTGACGAAGGCATGCAGGAGACAGAAGGAACCAGGTAGCAAACAGGGGTCGTCCGTCGAGGCGGCTCGATAAAAAAGGCCGATGCGCCCCAGAGCGCACGGCCGCCATCAAAGGAGACAAATCATGACGTTGCGTTACACCGCACGCGCCCTGGCGTGTGCATCGCTACTCAGTGTTGCCTTTGCCGCCCCGGCGTTCGCCTGGGAGCCCACCAAGCCGGTCGAGGTCGTCGTGCCGTTCAGCGCCGGAGGCGCCTCGGACCAGATGGCGCGCTCCATCCAGGGCATCATCGCCAAGCACAAGCTGATGAACCAGCCGGTCATCGTCGTCAACAAGGCCGGCGCCAGCGGCGCGGAAGGCCTGATGGACACCAAGGCGTCGAAGGGCGATCCCCACAAGCTGCTGGTGACGTCGTCCGCGCTCTACACCGTGCCGATGGTCAGCCAGCTGCCGTTCAACTGGCGCGACCTGACGCCGGTGGCGATGGTGGCGCAGGATGAGTTCGTGCTGTGGACCAACGCCGAGTCGCCCTACAAGACCCCGACCGACTACCTTGCCGAGGTGAAGAAGACGCCGTCCAAGTTCAAGATGGGTGGCACCAGCTCCAAGCGCGAGGACCAGATCATCACCGCGCAGGTGGAACGCAAGGCCGGCGTGCGCTTCATCTACATCCCCTACAAGGGCGGCGGCGAAGCCGCGACGCAGCTCTCCGGCAAGCACATCGACTCCAACGTCAACAACCCGTCCGAATCCATCGGCCAATGGCGTGCCGGCGAACACCGTGCGCTGTGCGTGTTCGCGCCGGAACGGATGCACTACGCGGCCAAGATCACGGCCACGCAGAGCTGGGGTGACATTCCGACCTGCAAGGAAGTGGGCCTGGACGTGCAATACCAGATGCTGCGGGTCTTCATGCTGCCGGGCGGCGTGACGCCGGACCAGCAGAAGTTCTATGTGGACCTGATGCAGAAGGTGGTGGCCACGCCGGAGTGGAAGGAATACCTGGAAAAGAATGCGCTCAAGAACGACTTCCTGACGGGCCAGAAGCTGACCGATTTCCTGACGGCGGATGAAAACCGCCACAAGGACATCATCAAAGAGGCCGGTTTCGTCGCAGCCCGATGATTGACTCGCCCTCTCCCTGCTTGCGGGAGAGGGCTTCGTCGCAGGAGACACCCATGAGTGAACACACGCAGGAGCCTGCCGCGCCGGCGGCGATCACGGTGCGTACGGCGGAGATCGCCGTCGCGCTGCTGATTGCCGCCGGCGCGGTGGTCGTAATGGTCAGCAACTACCAGATCGGCGCCGGCTGGGCGCCGGACGGCCCGCAGGCCGGCTATTTCCCGCTGCGCATCGGCGCCATCATCTTCGTGGCCTGCCTGGCCGTGTTGTGGCAGGCATGGCGCACCAACTCGCAGGACACCTTCGTCACCTGGCCGCAGCTGCGCCAGGTGGCCGTCATCCTTGTGCCGCTGAGCGTCTACGTGGCGATCATCGCCTTCCTCGGCATCTACGTGGCGTCCGCCATCTTTATCGCGGGCTTCATGCTGGCCATCGGCAAATTTGCGTGGTGGCGCGCGATGCTGACCGCCGTGGCGATCAACGCGGTGCTGTTCTGGATCTTCGAAATGCAGTTCCGCGTACCGCTGCCCAAGGGGCCGCTGGAAGCGGCGTTCGGGTTCTGAGGAGACAGGGATGGAAGAACTCAATGCATTGATGGGCGGCTTCGCGGTGGCGATGTCGTGGCACAACGTCGGGCTGATGCTGGTCGGCATCCTGCTGGGCATCGTGGTGGGCGTGCTGCCCGGCCTGGGCGGGCCCAACGGCGTGGCGATCCTGCTGCCGCTGACGTTCTCGATGGAACCGACCTCGGCCATCATCATGCTCTCCTGCATCTACTGGGGCGCATTGTTTGGCGGCGCGATCACGTCGATCCTGTTCAATATTCCGGGCGAGGCATGGTCGGTGGCCACCACGTTCGACGGCTATCCGATGGCCCAGCAGGGCGAGGCCGGCCGCGCGCTGACCTCCGCCTTCACGGGATCGTTCCTCGGCGCGCTGGCGGGTGTGCTGCTGATCACCTTCCTGGCGCCGCTGGTGGCCAAGTTTGCGCTGCGCTTCGGGCCGCCGGAATTCTTTGCCGTCTACTTCCTCACGTTCTGCAGCTTCATCGGCATGGGCAAGGAAGCCAAGCCAAAGATCGTGATTGCGATGTGCATCGGCTTTGCGCTGGCCGCCGTCGGCATGGACACCGTGTCGGGCACCTTGCGCATGACGTTCGGGTCGACGGAGCTGCTTCGCGGCTTTGATTTCCTGGTGGTCGTGATCGGCCTGTTCGGCATCAGCGAAATCCTGATGACGATGGAGGAGGGCATCGCCTTTCGCGGCAAGCGCGCCAACATCGACCTCAAGGTCGTGCTCAAGACGTGGGCGGAACTGCCACGTTACTGGATGACGCTGATCCGCTCATCGGTGATCGGCTGCTGGCTCGGCGTCACGCCGGGTGGCGCCACGGCGGCGTCGTTCATGGGCTACGGCGTGGCCAAGCGCTTCTCGCGCAATCGCGAATCGTTCGGCCGTGGCAACGTCGAGGGCGTGATCGCTCCCGAATGCGCCGCACACGCGGCCGGCACCAGCGCATTGCTGCCGATGCTGGCATTGGGCATCCCCGGCTCCGCCACCGCCGCCGTGCTGCTGGGCGGCCTGATGATCTGGGGCCTGCAGCCGGGGCCGCTGTTGTTTGCCGAACAGAAGACGTTCGTCTGGGGCCTGATTGCGAGCATGTACCTCGGCAACCTCGCCGGGTTGATCGTGGTGCTGTCCACCGTACCGCTGTTCGCCGCGATCCTGCGCATTCCCTTTGCGATCATCGCGCCGCTGATCCTGGTGGTCTGCGCCATCGGCGCGTTCACCGTGCACAACGCCATGTTCGACGTCTGGCTGATGTTGATCTTCGGCGTGATCGGCTACGTGCTGAAGAAGCTCGACTATCCGCTCGCGCCACTGGTGCTGGCGCTGGTGCTCGGGGACCGCGCCGAGGATGCGTTCCGGCAGACCATGTTGATGTCGCAGGGGCAGATGGATGTGTTCTGGTCCAACGGCCTGGTGGGCACGATCATGGCGCTGGCCGTCGTGGTGCTGGTGTGGCCGCTGATCGGCGGGCTGGTGGAAAAGACAAGGCGCCGCAAGGTGGTGTCGGCACAGCCGGGGGGCGCGGAATGAGCGAAGCCGCCCAGGACCAGACGCTGCTGGTCACGCGCGATGACGCCATCGTCACCCTCGTGCTGAACCGGCCGGCCAAGCTCAACGCGTTCACGCTGGACATGTGGCGCCAGCTTGGCGAGGCGTTCCGCGCGCTGTCCGCCGATCTGTCCGTGCGCTGCATCGTCGTGCGCGGCGCCGGGGAGCGGGCGTTCTCGCCGGGCAACGACATCGGCGAATTCGCCACCACGCGCGCCAACAAGCCACAGGCCGTGGCCTACGGCGCCGTGATGCACGCCACCGCGCAGGCGATGCTGGATTGCCCGCATCCGGTGGTGGCGCAGATCCACGGGATCTGCGTGGGGGGCGGACTCGAAGTGGCGGCGATGGCGGACATCCGCATCTGTGGCGAGAGCAGCCGCTTCGGCGCGCCGATCAAGAACCTGGGCCTGGTCATGGCCCATGCCGAAATGGCCCCGCTGATCCGCCTGATCGGCACCTCGCGCACGCTGGAATTGCTGTTCGAAGGGCGCATCGTCGGCGCGGCGGAGGCGTACGCGATGGGCCTCGTATCGCGTGTGGTGCCCGATGACAAGGTCGCTGACGAAGCGCTCGCCACGGCGGCGCGGATCGCCTCGGGCGCGCCGCTGGTGGCGCGCTGGCACAAGCGCTTTGCGCGGCAGCTGGCGGAGGGCAAGCCGCTCGCGCCCGCCGATATCGACGCGGCGTTCGACTGCTTTGACACCGAGGATTTCCGCACCGGCTATCGGGCCTTCCTGGCCAAGGAAACGCCGGCGTTCTCGGGCCGCTAGGGCGGCCCGCTGCCAAGGAGCATGCCGATGTCCGATTCCCCCGACCCGCAGGCCGGCGCACTGGCCGGCCTGCGCGTGCTGGAACTCGCCCAGATCATGGCCGGCCCGACCTGCGGGATGATGCTGGCCGACCTTGGCGCCGACGTCATCAAGATCGAGAAGATCGATGGCGGCGACGATGCGCGCGGCTATCGCGAACCCACGATCAACGGCGTCTCGGCGCCGTTCCTGATGCTCAACCGCAACAAGCGCGGCATCGCGCTGGATCTCAAGCGCCCGGAAGGCCGCGAGGTCTTCCTGCGCATGGTCCGCAATGCGGACGTCGTCATCGAGAACTTCCGCAAGGGCACGCTGGAAAAGCTCGGCCTGGGCTACGACACGCTCTCTCGCGAAAACCCCGGACTGATCTACTGCGCGATCTCGGGGTATGGCCGCACCGGGCCGTACGCGGACAAGGGCGGCTTCGACCTGATCGCGCAGGGCTACACCGGCCTGATGAGCATCACAGGCGAGGAAGGCGGGCCGCCGCTGCGCACCGGGAACTCGATTGCCGACATCAACGCCGGGATTCTCGCGGCGTTCGGCATTCTGGCGGCGTATCAGCATCGGCAGAAGACCGGACGCGGACAAGTCGTGGAGACGTCGCTGATCGAAGCCGGGTTGCAGCAGTTGTACTGGCACGCGGCCATCCACTTTGCCACCGGGGAATCGCCGGGCCCGAGCGGGTCCGCGCACGTGCTCGCCACGCCGTACCAGGCCTTTCCGACGCAGGACGGGCACATCATCGTCGGCGGCGCCAACGAGAAGAACTGGACGCGCATCGCGCAGGTGCTGGGCCAACCCGAATGGGTGGAGGACCCGCGCTACCGGCTCAATGCGGACCGCATGCGCCATCGCGATACCTTGCTGCCGGCGATGGCCGAAATCCTCATGACGCGGCCCTCGGCCGAGTGGCTGGCGGCATTCGACGAGGCCGGCGTACCGGCCGGGCCGGTGCATTCGATTGGGGAGGCGCTGAGTCATCCGCAAACGCTGGCGCGCGGCATGGTGGTGCGCCAGCAACACGCGGAGGCGGGGCCAATCCGTACGCTCGGCTTGCCGATCCATTTGTCGGAGACGCCGGCGCGATACCACAGCGCGTCACCCCGGCTGGGCGAGCACACGCGGGCGCTGCTGGCCGAATGTGGCTACGAGCCAGCCGAGATCGCGGCGATGCTGGAAGAGGGAGTGGTGTCGGAAGTGGCCGCGCCGGACTCGGCGGCGGCCGTGACGGAGGTGTAGCGTCAGCCTGGGTCGCCCGGCCTAGCGCCGCGCAACCGACATCGATTAGCTAACGTAATAAAGGATGCTGACGAACTGGCAGATGCTGCCCGCCAATACGAACAGGTGCCAGATGCCGTGGAAGTGGCGCACCTTTTCGTCGAACAGGAAGAAGCCGATGCCGGCGGTGTAGGTGGCGCCGCCTGCGACCAGCCAGTACAAGCCCGCGCGCGGCAGCGCGGCGGCCAGCGGGCCGAACGCGATCAGCACCAGCCAGCCCATGATCACGTAGATCGCGAGCGACAGGATGCGTGTGCGATGCCCAATCCACAGTTCCTGGACGATGCCGATGACCGCCAGGCCCCAGTTCACGCCGAACAGCGTCCAGCCCCAGGGGCCGCGCAATGTGACGAGCGCGAAGGGCGTATAGCTGCCGGCGATCAGCAGGTAGATCGCGCAATAGTCCAGTCGGCGGAAGATGTCCTTCGCCGGGCCGCGCACGCTGTGATAGACGGTGGAAATCGTATAGAGCAGGACCAGCGTGGTGCCGTAGACCGCCGAACTCACCACCTTCCAGGCATCGTGGTTGAGGGCGGATGACGTGACCAGCACCGCCATGCCGGCGGCAGCGAGGATCGCCCCCGCGAGGTGGCTGTAGCCGTTGAACCGTTCGCCGCGATACATCCCCGGAGCTCCGTTCCGTTTGTGGACAAGCGGCCATTCTGGCACGGATTTGCGCACCGTCTGTCGCGTCAGCGCAAACGCGGAGCATATCGTTCTGCGAAACCATTCGTTCCTGCGGCGTCGCCGGGTCGCTATCGTCTGCACCATTCTGACTCACACGATAACTACCATGCACTTCCGTACGCATCTGCTGCGCGCCGCGCTGCCCGTGGTCGCCACTTTGGTCGCGTTAGTCACATTTTCCGCGCCCGCCCACGCCGACCGGCTGGACGACATCAAGCGCGCCGGTGTGCTACGCGTGGGCGTGTTCGACGCCAACCCGCCGTTCGGCTTTGTCGATGCCAAGACCAGTGCGCCGGTCGGGCTCGACGTCGACTATGCCAACGAGATCGCCAGGCGCCTGGGCGTGAAGGTGGAATTCCGCGCGACCAACCCGGCCAACCGTATTCCGCTGCTGGCCTCGCAGAAGGTGGATATCGTCGCGGCCAACTTCACGATCACCGACGAGCGCCGGCAGCAGATCGCGTTCTCCACGCCGTACTTCGCCAGCGGCCTGCAGCTGATCGCCAAAAAGGGGGCATTGCGCCAGCCGGACGACCTCAAGACCTGGCGCCTGGGCGTGGACAAGGGAACGACGCAGGAAACCACGCTGCGCCAGAAGTATCCGGAGGCGCGCGTGATTGCCTATGACGACTCCCCGCTGGCGCTCGGTGCGCTGCGCAGTGGCGCCATCCAGGCGTTTGCGCAGGACGGTGCCAAGCTCGGCGCGCTGCTGGCCACGCTGCCGAACAAGGATCAGTTCGAGATCTCGCCATTCACGCTGACGCGGGAATACATGGGCGTGGGCATCCCGAAGGGCGAGGAACGCCTGACGGCGACCATCGACCAGATCCTGCTGGACCTGGAGAAGAGCGGCGTGGCCGCGAAGATCTACGACAAGTGGTTCGGCCCGCAAAGCACGGCGCCGCTGGCGCGGGACTTCACGATCGGGAGCACGGTGAAGTAAAGAGGGGCGGCGGACCCGCGCCACGGCGCCGGCATCCGCCGCTGTGAATCATGCACGCCATGCTCTGGCAATCGCTGCCGCCCAAGTACCTTCAATGGCTGCTGGGCGGCTTTGTCATGACGATCGCGCTGTCGCTGGCGGCGTTCGCCATCGGCTGCACGCTGGCCGCGGTCTGGCTGCTGATGCGCCGCTCGCCGTGGCGTCCGGTGCGCTGGACGGCCCGGCTCGCCGTGGCCTTCCTGCGCAAGACGCCGCTGCTCGTGCAGTTGTTTTTCTGGTATTTCGGTGCCGCGCAGTGGCTGGGAGACGGCGCCATCGGCGCAATCTCCGACTGGCGCGGCATCGCGCTGGGCGCGGTCACGCTGCCGGCGCCGTCGCTGGAGGCACTGGCGGCGGCGTTCGGCATCGGCCTCTATGCGAGCGCATTCTATGTGCGTGAGATCGAAGCCGGCCTCGCCAGCGTGCCGCCGGGGCAATTCACGGCGGCACTCGCGCTCGGCTTCGCGCCCGGGGCGGCGTGGCGCCGTATCGTGCTGCCGCAAGGCCTGCGCATCGCCGCGCGGCCGATGGTCGGGCAGTTTTGCATGACGATCAAGAACACGTCGCTGGCCATGGCGATCGGCTTCGCCGAACTCTCCTACACCGCAAGACAGGTGGAAACCGACTCGCTGCTGGCCTTCCAGGCGTTCGGCGTGGCCACGCTGCTCTACGTGGCGCTGATCCTGCTGCTGCAGGCCGCCGCGCCGCCCTTGTTCCGCAGGATGAAGTGGACCGGTGCGATGCATGCCTGATACCGCGCTGCATCTCGTCGCCGGCCAGCTGCCGTACCTGCTCAAGGGCGCGTTCCCGCAGGGCGCGCTCGCTGGCGCAGCGCTCACGCTGTGGATGGCGCTGCTGGCCTGCCTGGGCGCCACGATTGTTGGCATCGGGCTGGCGTGCTGGCTCGAACTGGCGCCGGCCACCGTCGCGCGGCCGGTCCGTGCCGGCCTGGCTTTCCTGCGGGCGATTCCCGTGGTGATGCTGATCTTCTGGACGTACTTCCTGCTGCCGATGCTGGCCGGCGTGCAGGTGGGGGAGGTCTCGACCGTTGTCGTGGCCCTGGCGGCCATCGGCGCGTCATACATCGCGCAAACGATGTCGGCCGGGTTCGCCGCCATCGGCCGGGGCCAGCATCAGGCGGCGCTGGCGCTCGGCATGACGCCGGCGCAGTCGCTGCGGCTCGTCTTGCTGCCGCCCACGCTGCGGGCGATGCTGCCGTCGCTGGCCAACACGTGGGTATCGCTGACCAAGGACACGTCGCTGGCCTACGTGGTCGGTGTGGTCGAGTTGTCGACGGCCGCCACGCAGGTGAACGGCCGCAACATGGGTTATGCGATGGAGATCTTCGCGGCCGTGGCCGTGATCTACTTCATCGTGTGCGCGGCGATCGAACAGATCGGCCGGCGCGGCCTGCGCCGCATGCGCTGATGTGAGCTGACCTGAGTTGACCTGATCTGACCTGAGCAGAAGTTAGCGCATGGCCTGAAACCACTTCAGCGTGCGCGCGTTGGCCTCTCTGGCCGCCGCATCCACGTAGTGCACGCCGTTGATGCGCGCAAACGCGTGCTGGCAGCCCGGGTAGGAATGAATTTCCACATGCGGGCTGTCCTCCAGTGTCTCGATGATCGTCGCGCGGGCTTCCCTGGGCACGAACTCGTCTTCCTCGGCGATGTGCATCAGCAGCGGTTTCGAGATCGTTGGCGCCTCGCCGAGGTGCTTGTCGATGCCGACGCCGTAGTACGACACGGCGGCATCCGCGCCGGTGCGCGTGGCGGTCAGGAAGGCCAGCAGCCCGCCGAGGCAATAGCCCACCGTGCCGACGCCGCCGGTCACGCCCGGCTGCTGGCGGACTGCGGTGATCGTCGCGTCGATATCGGCCACGCCCTTGTCGACGTCAAACGCGCCATAGAGCGCCAGCGCCTTCTTCCATTCGGCCTCGGTCTGGTCGGTCAGCTCCACATTGGGTTCCTGCCGCCAGTACAGGTCCGGGCAGATCGCCACGAAGCCCTCGCGCGCAAAGTTGTCGCAGGTCTCGCGCATGTCGGCGTTGATGCCAAAGATCTCCTGGATGACGACGATGGCCGTGCCGCGCGCATTGGCGGCCTCGGGCGTGGCGAGATAGGCGGCGAATTTGCCGTCCGGCACGGCGATGGTGATGCGCTGGCCCATGACAGATCTCCTGTTGGCGGAACCCGGTTGACGGCAAAGCGGACCAGATCAGCTTAGCAAACGGATCGCACCGCCGTCGCGTGAATTCTTGTGAAGCCTGCGCCTCACGCCTTGCCTTTGTCCGGTCGATGGCATTTCATGAATCGTTTGCCGGCGCGCCGCATGCCGCCGTGGCGGGCTTCATCCTTGCTTCATCCCGGTTTCATCGCAGTTCCCCTTGTGTCGCCGCAGCGCCTTCGCCATGCGCCGTGGCCGACCCGTACCGATCGTTCTTCCTCAATCCGCCCTCGCAAGGAGCACGCATCATGCCTTTCGCAATTGCCAAGGATGGCACCGACATCTATTTCAAGGACTGGGGAACCGGTCGCCCGATCGTGTTCTCGCATGGCTGGCCGCTCAGCGGCGACGCCTGGGACGCGCAGATGCTGTTCTTCGTGCAGCAGGGCTTTCGCGTGATCGCGCATGACCGCCGGGGCCACGGCCGCTCGGGCCAGCCGTCGGAGGGCAACGACATGGACACCTATGCCGACGACCTCGCCGCCGTGCTGGAGAAGCTCGGCATCCAGGGCGCGGCATTGGTCGGCCACTCCACGGGCGGTGGCGAAGTGGCGCACTACATCGGGCGTCACGGCACGAAGCGCGTGGCGCAGGCCGTGCTGATTGGCGCCGTGCCGCCGCTGATGCTCAAGACCGCGACCAATCCGGGCGGTCTGCCGATCGATGTGTTCGATGGCATTCGCAAGGGTGTCGCGGGCAACCGCTCGCAGTTCTACAAGGACCTGGCCCTGCCGTTCTACGGCTTCAACCGGCCGGGCGCCACGCCCTCGCAGGGCACCATCGATGCGTTCTGGGCACAGGGCATGGCTGGCGGCATCAAGGGGCAGTACGAGTGCATCAGGCAGTTTTCGGAGGTGGACTACACCGAGGACCTGAAGAAGATCGACGTGCCGACCCTGATCCTGCACGGCGAGGACGACCAGATCGTGCCGATCGACAATGCCGGCCGGATGTCGGCAAAGATCGTCAAGGGCGCGGTGCTCAAGACCTATCCCGGGTTCTCGCACGGCATGTGCGAGGTCAACGCCGACGTGATCAACGCGGACCTGCTGGCATTCCTGAAGCAGTAGGCCCCGCGCCGTCTGCGCCGGCGCCCGGATGTGCGGGCGCAGACGATAAGAATTTTTTGGTTAATCCGTCTGAAAATCGCTTTTTTCTTCTTCCGGCTGGGGCCAGACTGTGGCCTGCAGCGCGTCCTCCGGCCCAGAGAGGCCGGCCCCCGGTTTTCCGCGCTGTCTACATAACAATGACACCGGAGACCCCATGACCCACCTCACCCGCGCGGCCCGTCGCCGCATGCTGCTGGCCGGAATGGCCGGCCTGGCCACGACCACGGCGCTTCGTGTCTCCCCGGCCTTCGCCGCGTGGCCGGACAAGCCGATCCGGCTGGTGGTGCCGTATCCGCCGGGTGGCGCGACCGACGTGATCGGCCGCATCATCGCCACCAAGCTCAGTGAAGCGCTCGGCCAGCAGGTGGTGGTCGACAATCGCAGCGGCGCCGGCGGCAATATCGGCGCGGAGGTGGTCGCCAAGGCCGCACCGGACGGCTACACGCTGCTGATGGGCGCGCTGACGTCCCATTCGACGATGGCCACGCTGGAGCGCGGCAAGCTGCGCTATGACCTCGTCAAGGACTTTGCGCCGGTGATGGTGGTAGGCTCGGTGCCACTCGTGGTCGTCGTGAATCCCAAGCTGCCCGTGCATACGCTGCAGGAACTGATCCAGTTTGGCCGCGCCAACCCCGGCAAGCTGAACTACGCGTCGTCGGGCGCCGGCGCGCCGCAGCGCATGGCCGCCGAAATCTTCCGCAAGGAGGCCGGTATCGACATGGTCCATGTTCCCTACAAGGGCAGCGGCCCCGCCATGACCGACCTCGTGGCCGGGCAGGTCAACATGATGGTGGAGACCGTGCCCGCCGCGCAGCCGTTCATCAAGGCCGGCCAGTTGCGCGCGCTGGCCGTGGCCGCGCCCAGGCGGATCTCGATGCTGCCGGACGTGCCGTCGGCCGTCGAGGCCGGCATGCCGGCGCTCGACGTCAGCTCCACGTTCGGCGTGCTGGCACCCGCGGGCACCCCCGCGCCGGTTGTCGAGCGCCTGAACGCGGCCATCGCCAGAATGCTGGAAGCGCCCGATGTGAAAGACCAGTTCCTGAAGCAGGGCGTCTATGCCCTGAGCCCGACCTCGCCCGACAAGGCCGCGGATCGCCTGCGGACCGAGGTCACCCGCTGGGAAAAGGTCATTACCGACGCCCAGATCAAATCCGATAGCTGACCGGCGGCTTCATCGCCGGCTTCAGCGCCAATCCACGCGCGACTTCATCGCCCATTCGAATCATGACCCAGACACCCAAGGACACGCCCCCCAAGGACACGACCCCCGCATCGACCGACGCCGGCCAGCCCGGCGCGGGCGGCCTGCGCAAGGGCCTGACCAACTACGGCGACCTCGGCTTCTCGCTGTTCCTGCGCAAGGCGTTCATCAAGGGCTCCGGCTATACGGACAGCGCGCTCGATCGTCCCGTGATCGGCATTGCCGATACCGGCAGCGCCTATAACCCGTGCCACGGCAACATGCCCCAGCTGCTGGACGCCGTGAAGCGCGGCATCATGCTGGCGGGCGGGTTGCCGATGCCCTTCCCGACGATCTCGGTGCACGAGAGCTTTGCCGCGCCTACCAGCATGTACCTGCGCAACCTGATGTCGATGGACACGGAGGAGATGATCCGTGCCCAGCCGATGGATGCCGTGGTGCTGATCGGCGGTTGCGACAAGACCGTGCCGGCGCAGCTGATGGGCGCGGCGTCCGCTGGCGTGCCCGCGATCCAGCTGGTGACCGGGGCGATGCTGACGGGCTCGCATCGCAGCGAGCGCGTGGGCGCGTGCACGGACTGCCGCCGCTACTGGGGCAAGTTCCGTGCGGGCGAGATCGATGCCGAGGAGACCGCCGACGTCAACAACCAGCTGGTGGCCAGCGTGGGCACCTGCTCGGTGATGGGCACGGCCAGCACGATGGCCTGCCTGGCCGAGGCGATGGGCATGAGCCTGCCAGGCTCGGCCACGCCGCCGGCCGTGACCGCCGACCGCATCCGCATGGCCGAGCTGACCGGCGCGCGGGCGGTGGCGATGGCAAAGGAGCGTCTGACGATCGACCGCATCCTCACGCCGGCGGCGTTCGAGAACGCCATGCGCGTGCTGCTGGCCATCGGCGGGTCCACCAATGGCATCGTGCACCTGGCGGCCATCGCCGGACGCATGGGGCTGGATATCGACATGCAGGCGCTCGACCGCATGGGCCGCGAGACGCCTGTGCTGCTGGATCTGAAGCCGAGCGGCCAGCACTACATGGAGGATTTCCACAAGGCGGGTGGCATGGCCACGCTGCTGCGCGAGTTGAAGCCGCTGCTGCGCCTGGACGCGCTGACGGTCACGGGCCGCACGCTGGGCGAGGAAATCGAGGCGGCCGGCCCCGGCTTCAGGCAGGCTGTGGTGCGCACGATTGCCGATCCGATCTATCCGCAGGGTGGCATCGCGGTGCTGGGCGGCAACCTCGCGCCGGGCGGCGCCATCATCAAGCAGTCCGCCGCCGATGCGAAGCTGATGGAGCACGAGGGCCGCGTGGTCGTGTTCGAGGACTCGCAGGACCTGGTCGATCGCATCGACACGGACGACCTCGATGTGCAGGCGGACGACATCCTGGTGTTGCGCAACATCGGCCCCAAGGGTGCGCCGGGCATGCCGGAGGCGGGCTACATCCCGATCCCGCGCAAGCTGGCGCGCGCGGGTGTGAAGGACATGGTGCGGATTTCCGATGGCCGCATGAGCGGCACCGCGTTCGGCACGGTGGTGCTGCACGTCACGCCGGAAGCGGCGGTGGGCGGCCCGCTGGCGCTGGTGCGTACCGGTGACCGCATCCGCCTGAGTGTCAGCCGGCGCGAACTGAGCCTGCTGGTGCCGGACGAGGAACTCGCGCGGCGGCGCGCGGCGTCGCCGGTGGTCGAACCCAGCGCACCACGCGGCTACCTGAAGCTGTTCCTGCAGACGGTGACGCAGGCTGATCAGGGCGTGGATTTCGACTTCCTGCGCGCGCCCGAGACCCGTGGCAAGACGCCGGAATAGCGCCGTGGTCTCAGGCTTGCCGCGTCGCCTTGCGTCGCGTGCGCGGTGCCGCCGCCTCGGCGCGGGCGGTGCCGAACAGCGCGCGCGCCTCGGCCAGCAGCGCCTCGGCCAGCGTGGCGCGGGGGCCGTGCGTGGCCCAGATCAGGCCGACACGCCGCACCGGCGCGCGGTCCGGCAGCGGCAGGCGGGCGATATCGAGCCGCCCGTCCCACATCGGCGCCCAGTCCGGCACCAGCGCCACGCCCAGGCCCTCGCTGACCAGCGCGGCGATGACCATCAGGCCGTCGACTTCCAGCCGCTGGTGCGGCCGCAGGTTGTGGTCGCGCAGGTAGCGGTCTGCCAGCTGGCCGCCCAGCACCGAGCGGTCGTAGCGGATGAACGGCTGGGTCGCCAGCAGCGCGTGCGGGTCCTGGCCGGCCATCGACGCCGGCGCCACCACCACCAGCGGTTCGGCGATGAATTCTTCCCACTGGTAGCCCTTGGCCACGGCGAACTGCGGCTCGACGACGATGGCCGCGTCCAGCTCGCCGCGCACCAGGCTTTCGCACAGCTCGATGGAGCGGCCGGGTTTGACGAACAGGCTCACGTTGGGATGCTGGCGATAGAGCCGCCCCAGCAGCGGCGGCACGATGCTGCCCATGGCCGTGACGAACGAGCCCAGCCGGAATTCGCCGAGCGACGCATCGCCGCTGGCCACCGTGTTCATGTCGCGGATGTCGCGAATGATCTGCCGGGCACGGTCCAGGATGCGGATGCCGGCCTCGGTTGGCACCACGGATCGGCCCGCGCGCCGCACCAGCGGCACGCCAAGCTCTTCCTCGAGCGCATGCAGCCGGGCCGCGATTGCGGCCGGCGTCAGGTCCAGCCGGCGCGCCGCTTCCGCGAGCGAACCGACATCGACCACCGTAACGAAGCTTTGCAAGAATCGGACGTCCATCGTGGCATGCTAGCAAACTTGCCACTTCCCATGCAGGAGCCACCATGCCATTGACCGCTGACGCCCGCGGCGTCTTCCCGATTGCCCCGACCCCGTTCTTCGACGACGGCTCGATCGATACCGCATCGATCGACCGGCTGACCGACTTCTACGTCGCCTGCGGCGCCACCGGCATCACGGTGCTGGGCCAGCTCGGCGAAGCCCCCAAGCTGGAACACGCCGAATCCGTGGACGTGGCCGCGCGCATGATCCGTCGCGCGGGGCAATTGCCGGTGGTGGTGGGGGTGTCGGCGCCCGGTTTTGCGGCGATGCGCGCGCTCACGCGCGAGGTCATGGACCGTGGCGCGGCCGGCGTGATGATCGCCCCGCCCAACACGCTGCGCACCGACGACCAGATCGTCGGCTACTACCGCCAGGCGGTGGAAGCCATCGGCGCCGACGTGCCATTCGTGATCCAGGACTATCCGCTCACGTTCTCCGTCCAGATGACGCCGGGGGTGATCCGCCGCATCGTGCAGGACCTGCCGTCGTGCGTGATGCTCAAGCATGAAGACTGGCCGGGGCTGGAGAAGATCTCCACGCTGCGGGGCTTCGAGGCGGACGGATCGATGCGCCATGTCTCGATCCTGTGCGGCAACAACGGCCTGTTCCTCGACTACGAGGTGGAACGCGGCGCCGATGGCGCCAACACGGGCTACTGCTTCCCGGACATGCTGTGCGATGTGGTGCGCCTGCATGCGGCGGGCCAGCGCGAGGCCGCCCATGACCTGTTCGACGCCCACCTGCCGCTGCTGCGCTACGAGCAACAGCCCGGCGCCGGGCTGGCCGTGCGCAAGTACGTGATGATGCGGCGCGGGCTGCTGACGTCCGCCGCGCAGCGCAAGCCGGCGGCGACCATGTCGGCCACGGCGCGTGCCGAGGTCGATCACCTGCTGACCCGCCTGGCCCGCCATGACGCGCGCGCCGCCGCCGCGCTGGGCTGAGGCATTTCCCTTTCCTTCCGCTTGGATCGCACCATGACGACCGAATCGCTCGCAATCGACCCCGCCATCCGGGATGCCCTGCAATCCGTCTCCACGGCCACGCTGACCACGGTGCTGCTCAAGCACGGCCTGCGCAACGTCTGGCTGCGCGGCACGCGGCCGCTGGCGCCGGGGCTGCCGCGCATCGTCGGGCGCGCGTTCACGCTGCGCTTTGTGCCGGCGCGCGAGGACCTGGCCACCCCAGCCTCGTGGGCGTCGCCTATTTCCACGCGCGCCGCCATCGAGGCCATGCCGGCTGGCTGCGTGGCGGTGGTGGGCGCGCTGGGCGTGACCGATGCCGGGATCTTCGGCGACATCCTCTGCGCGCGGATGCAGAAGCGCGGCGTGGCGGCGCTGGTGACGGATGGCGTGGTCCGCGATGTGGCGGGCGTGCTGCAAACCGGACTGCCGGTCTGGTGCCAGGGCACGGCGGCGCCGCCGTCGGTGGCGGGGCTGACCTTCGTCGGCTGGCAGGAGCCGATCGACTGTGGCGGCGTGGCCGTCTTCCCCAACGACGTCATCGTGGTCGATCAGGATGGCGCCGTGCTGATTCCCGCCGCGATGCTCGCCGACGTGGTGGCCGCATCGGTGGAGCAGGAGCGGCTGGAGGGCTGGATCATGGAAGAGGTCGACCGTGGCACGCCGCTGCCCGGACTCTATCCGCCCAACGAGGAAAACAAGGCGCGCTACGCGGCGTGGCGGGCGGGCCAGGGGGTGTCCTGAGGGTGCCCCGGGCGTCCTGGTGGCGTCCTGATGGCGTCCTCACGGCGTCCCGATCAGGCTAACGGATCGATGACCCGGTAGATTTCCCACCGCGCCGTCCCCGACACCACGAACGGCTCCAGTTCACGCCCCCACTGGGCGTGCGCGGCGATCTTGCCCAGCTCGGCCCACGCGCGGTCGAGCTCGCCCAGATCGGCGACTTCCCACTCGTGAACCACCGTGGCTTCCCGCGCGCCGACGGAGCCGGTGAGAAGCCGGCCACGCAGTAGCCCCGCCTGTGGCGCGATGTCGCGCGCCCATGCCTGCAGGCGGCCGATGACCTCCTGCTTGTGCCCGAAACGGGCGTCGATCTGCCACCTGGCGATGAGCATGATGAGCCTCCTCTGTGGTCTGGAAGTGGGTGGGGCCATGTGCTACCTTGATCTCAGCACGCCGGCCTGCAGCGCCTGTGACATGCGTTGCGTTGTCGCTGCACGGCTTCACTATGCGTGGCCACCGTTGGCACCACCGTTGATACGGCCGTGCCGGACCGCTGGCCACGCAGCGACGGCGCGGCCATCGACCCAGGGAGGTGCGACATGGCAGCGAGCGAGGACATCGCACATACCGATGCCGGCCTCCCGCCTCCTTCCGTGCGCCTGCTGGGCGACTTGTCCGTCATGCGCAATGGCCAGCCGGTGCCGCTACCCGCTTCGCGGCGCACACGCGCGCTGCTCGGCTACCTCATCGCCACCGGCGCGCCGCAATCGCGCCAGGCCCTGTGCGACTTGCTCTGGGAAGGTCCCGACGATCCGCGTGCCGCGCTGCGCTGGAGCCTGACCAAGCTGCGTCCGGTGCTGGATGATGCGGCGGCCGTCCGGCTGGAAGCGGACCGCGAGCGCGTCACGTTTGCCGCGCATGGCGCGCCCGTCGATATCGTGCAGCTCATGTCGCTGGTTGCCGACGGCGCGCAGACGGCATCGCTGGCGTCGCTCGAAGCCGCCGCCGCGCTGCTGCACGGCGAGTTCCTGGCCGGACTGGACCTGGCCAACTGCTATCGCTTCTATCACTGGTGCGCCGCCGAGCGGGAACGCTACGACGCGGTGCGTCATGACGTGCTGACGACGCTGATCGCCCGTTTGCAGGACGATCCGGCGCGCGCCTTGCCGCACGGGCGCGCCCTGGTCGCTGCCGAGCCGCTGGCGGAGTCCGCCCACGCGACGCTGGTGACGTTGCTGGGGGCGGCGGACCGCTACCCTGACGCCGAGCAGCACTATGCGTACGCGCGGGACCTGCTGCGGCGCGAGCTGAGCGCCGCCGATCATGGTCCGCTGGACGACGCAATCCACCGGGCGCGCCGCGCGGTGCAGGCGGCCAGCCATCGCGCCGGCCCGGCACCGGCGCCCGCAACCGCGCCGCTTGCGGGCGAGGCTGCGGAGGCGCTCGGGCTGCCACACCCGTCGCGGCCGCAGCCGATGCCGACATCGATTCCTTTATCGATACCCGCATCGACGCCGACAGCCGCATCGCAGCAGCCGTTGCCATCGCCATTGCTGCCGCCGCTTCCACCGCTCACCGGGCGCGAGGCGGAGCGTGCGGCGATTGCCCTGCTGGCAGCAGGCGGCAGCTCGCCGGGCCTGACCATGTTTGTTGGCGAGCCGGGCCTGGGCAAGACGCGGCTGCTCGACCATCTGGCCGCGCTGGCACAGGCCGCTGGCCGGCGCGTGTTGCGCGGCCGCTGCTATGAGGCGGAAATGGTCCGCCCATACGGACTCTGGCTGGATGCGTGGCGAAGTGTTGGCAATGCGGAAGGCGATGTGGGCGGCGGCGGGGCCGCTGATGGCGCCACCCTTGCGATGGCACCGTTCGGTGCCGCCACGCCCGGCGACGAAGCCATCGACCATGAGGCGGGTCGCGCCCGGCTGTTCCAGTCCGTTGCCGATGCCTTGCTGGCGCTGGCGGCGCGGCAGCCCGTGGTCCTGACACTGGATGACCTGCAGTGGATCGACGAAGGATCGGCGGCACTGCTCCACTACCTCGTCCGCACGCTGCAGGGCGATCCACGCGTCGTGCTGGCGGGCGCGGCGCGCCCCGGGGAGGTCGACGACAACCGCTGCGCCACGCGCATGCTGCATGCGCTCGCACGTGCGGGATTCATGATGCGATTCGACCTCGCACCGCTGTCGGCGGGGGAGATCTCCGCGTTGCTGGCGTCGGCGGGCGCGACGCTCGATGCGCGGGCCGTGGCGCGCGAAAGTGGCGGCAACCCGCTCTTTGCGCTGGAGATCGCGCATGCCGCGGGGCAGGGCGGACAGGAGGGGCAAGGGAGTCAAGGCGGGCGGACGCTGGACGCGCTGGTGGCGGACCGGCTGGATGCGCTGGATGCTCCCGCGCGCGAGCTGCTGGTGTGGGCGGCGGCCGTGGGCCGCGCGGTAGCGCCGGAATGGCTGGCCGGTCTGGCGAACATCGCCGAAGCGCAGGCGCTGGCCACGCTCGACCGCCTGACACGGCGCGGCCTGTTGCGGACCGGGGCCGACGGGCTGGTGGACTTCAGTCACGATGTGGTGCGACAGGCCGCGTACCGCAGCCTGTCGCCGCCGCGCCGGCGCATGATGCACCGGCTCATCGCACGCCAGATGATCGCGGCCAGCGCGGACGATCCGCGTCTGCACGGCGAAGTAGTTCACCACGCCAGCCTGGCCGACGACGCGGCAATGACCGCGCAGGCCTGCGCCGATGCCGCCGAGCAATGCCTGCGCGTCTACGCCAACGGCGAGGCCGCCGCCGTGGCCGACCGGGGTCTGGCCACGTTGCCGCGCCTGCCGTCAGGTGCCGCGCGGGTGCGGCTGGAGATCCGGCTGCTGCGCCTGCGGGTGATGGCCGCCGCCGGATGCGGCGCGAGCCGGCTGCCGGCGCTGGCCGACGCCATCGAACGTGCCATTGCGGATGCCGATGCGCTCGCGCTGCACGATGCCGCCGCCAGCGGCCTGCACATCCTGTCGTGGCTGCGGCAACAAGGCAACGATGTGGAAAGCGTGCGTCGCGCCACGCTGGCGGCGGAGCGCATGAGCCGCAAGGCGGACGCCGCCACGCGTTGCCAGCAACTGGCCAATACGGCGCGATGCCTGCTGGAAGTCGAAAGCGACCTGCCGCGTGCGCGCGCGATGCTTGGCGAGGCCGACGCGCTGGCGCAGACGCTGGATTTGCAGGTGATCGAACTGCTGTGGGGGCAAGGGCTGCTGGCCCGCGTCGATGGCGGCGCCGAACCGGCGCATGCGCAGGTGGCACGGGCTTGCGCGCTGGCACAGGCGCGGGGCGATCACTGGCGAGAGTACGAGTGCCGCGTGTGGCTGGCGACGCTCTCGTTCGAGCTGGGACGCGACGAGGCGGTCATCGCCCTTGCCGCCGAGATCGGCGACGTGGCGCGGCGCATGGGGGAATCGGGCGCGCCGTTTGCCGATGCGCTGGGCGCGCTGTCGGCCATCCGGCGCGCGCATGCAGCGGAGGACCCGCTATCGGACAGCGCGCTGGCGACGGCGCTCGGCGCATTGCATGCCAGCGATGACAAGGCGCATCTGGCATATGCGCTCAATGCGGCGGCGCAGCTAGCCATGGCGCGCGGCCAGTGGGACGTGGCCGCCGCGTGCGCGCATGATGCGCTGGCGGCCGCGCGCGTGGTGCGGCGCCTGACGGAGGCGGCCATCGCCACGGCCTGCCTGGCACAGTCCGCGGCGGCCAATGGCGATGGCGACGCCCAAGAGCAATGGCTAGCCGAACTTCGCTGGCTGATCGCGGGCCAGCGGCCCGGCGCGCGCGCCGTCGCGGCGCTGGAGCGGGCGCTGTCGTCGCCGTTGTCGGCGCCGCTGCCGTTGTCGCTGCCGGCCCAGGCACCGGGGCGGGAGGGATGATGGGCCAACACGCGGGTCGCTCCGACGCGCTCCGATTGCCGCCCGCTGTCGCGCGACGTGGAAGGTTCGGCACTTCACCTCATTCCAACGCTCGTGCCAACGCGACGTCGCTAGTCTGAAAGCGTTCTCACCTCAGTCCCTGAAAGGAGCCAGCCATGTCACGCATCATTGTGGAACGCAGCTTTGCCACGCCGCAGTCCGACGAGGACATGAAGGTCGTGGCCGATCGCGAGCGGCCGTGCCTCGCGCTGTACAACGTCACCTGGAGACGCAGCCTGATCGCGGCCGATCGCATGCGGATGGTGTGCGAGTACGAGGCGCCCGATGCCGAGACCGTCCGCAAGATCCAGCATGAGGCCGCGGCGGCGTTCGACCGCGTCTGGGTGGGCGACGTCGTCGAGTGAGCGGGCATGCCGCGCACGGCGGGCACGACGCGAATCCGCGAGGGAAAGTGGCGGAAGGGTGGGGCGTGACGTGTCGGGTACACTGCCGGCTGGCGTCTTCCAGGCGCCGCCCCAACGACTCCGACACGACAGATTCCCATGAAGAACCTCTCCCTGTTTCTCGCTGCCGTCGCGCTCGCTGCCTCCGGCGTTGCCAGCGCCGCCGCGCCCGCCCCGGAAACGCTGCCGTCCGGCGTGGTGGTCCAGCACCTGACCAAGGGCACGGGCGCATCGCCCAAGGCCTCGGACTCCGTCAAGGTGCACTATCGCGGCACGCTGACCGATGGCACCGAGTTCGACAGCTCGTACAAGCGCGGCCAGCCGATCTCGTTCCCGCTCAACCGCGTGATTCCGTGCTGGACGGAAGGCGTGCAGACCATGCAGGTAGGCGGCAAGGCCAAGCTGACCTGCCCGGCGGCCACGGCCTACGGCGCGCGCGGCGTACCCGGCACGATCCCGCCGAACGCCACGCTGAACTTCGAAGTGGAATTGCTGGGCATCGGCAATTGAGCTGACTGCACGAACCCGGCAACATGCTGACGCGCTCCCTCGGGGGCGCGTTTTTTTTGGCTGATCGCGGTCTTCCAATGGCACTGACTGGCTGTTCCAGATGCTGCAGTCGGCACAATCACGCCCGCCCGATGCCAAGACACGATAGGAAATCTCTGCCGGACCGGCACGGCAATTCCCCACGAGGCCATTGGATTGCACCTAACCTGTAGTGAGCGGGATGCTCGCCGAAATGCGTTGTGGCGCGTATGGGCGGGTGAGTGTGTGTATGCCCCAATCGGGTGGGCGTCCTCGCTTGACCAATAGCAAGGAGACGATCCGTATGGCCAAGGCAAATAACAAGAAGCGCAACCGGGCAGAGGAAGAACGGACTTCCGCATCCACCTACCTGACGTCGGACGAGCGCGCCGCCAAGGGTCGGGCTTTGCGTGACGACGTGCCACGCTCTTCCCAGTCGGGATGGAGGCCCGCGGACAATCGCCGGGACCCGGTGGCACTGCTGGAGGAATCAAACGCGGGCCGGATACTGGACCTGGTGCCTATTCGCTTTGGCCGCATGTCGGCGTCGCCTTTTGCCTTCTATCGGGGCGCGGCCGCAATCATGGCTGCCGACCTGGCAACCGTCCCGTCCAGCGGCATCCGCGTACAGAGTTGTGGCGATGCGCACCTGATGAACTTCGGTGGGTTCGCCACGCCAGAGCGCAATATCATCTTCGACATCAACGATCTCGACGAAACCCTTCCGGCTCCCTTCGAGTGGGACCTGAAGCGACTCACCGCCAGCATCGTGATCGCGGCCGACCATTTGGCGCTCCCCAGGAGCGACGCGGCGCGCGTGGCGACTGACTCCGTGCGCGAGTACAGGGAGCGGATGCATAACTTCGCGGGGATGCGCGCGCTGGATGTCTGGTACGACCGTATCGACCTGCAAAAGTACGAGGATCGCACCGGCGATCCCAAGGTCGTCGAGGCCACGCGCAAGCGGCTGGCCGAACGCATTGAGGCGGAACGCCGCAAGTCGACGCCGGACCATCTCTATCCAAAATTCGTTGCCGAGCAGGGCTCACATCCGAGAATAAAGGACGAGCCGCCGCTGATCTTTCATCCGACGGAAGAAATGGTGGGCGGGCAGTCATCGGGTTACGAGGAGGCGATCGCAAGGTACCGCGAAAGCTTGCCAGACCACACCCGGATGCTGTTCGACCGCTTCCATTTCTTCGACCTGGCCATCAAGGTGGTCGGTGTCGGCAGTGTCGGCACGATGTGCGCAGTGTGTCTGTTCATGGCGGCGGACGACGATCCTCTGTTCCTGCAGGTGAAGGAAGCCCGGGCGTCGGTACTGGAACCTTATGCGGGCAAGAGCGTGTACGACAATCACGGCCAGCGCGTCGTCGTGGGGCAGCGCCTGATGCAGGCCGCAAGCGATGTCTTCCTCGGCTGGACACTCGGCAACCATGGTCGGCACTTCTACATTCGCCAGTTGCGAGATATGAAGCTGTCCGCCCTCATCGAGGATTGGGATAGCGACACGCTCAGGCAGTACGGCAGGATGTGCGCGCATGCCCTGGCCCGTGCACATGCGAGGACGGGAGATGCCGCGATGATGGCCGGTTACATGGGCTCCGGCCAGACGTTCGACGACGCAATATGCGAGTTCGCGACTGAATATGCGTCCCAGAACCGCAGCGATTTTCGGGGCTTTCTCGCAGCTATTCGGGAAGGACGAATTCAGGCGACGATCGAGGAAATCTAGAAACAGAATCGGACGAACAATCCGGGCCATGAACGGTCGTGAACGCCCTCGGGTGTTCACCGCGCCGTCCACGCGAGAGGCGGATGATGCGCTGCCAAACGCTCAGGGCTACGACGAAATGCGCTATGTCGGTCTGTACCACCTGAACGCCTACACCTATGCGGTGCCGCAGATCTTTGACCTGTGGACGGACCCTCAAGAACGATACGACCTGTTCATGAACAACTTCACGGAAAGCACCTGGACACTCGTGACGTTCAATCAGGCGATTGGTGAGTTCATGAAGACCTACATCAAGTATCCACCACGCAAGCTGCAGAGCGAGGCCTACTCGGGGCCGATTACCTTGACGCAATACCAGCGGCTGCAGTACGTCCGCGAAGCGTTGCAAAAGGAAGGGTTCAATATTCCGCTGCCTAACGGCAACTGACGACCTATCGCGTGGCGGAAGTCGGGGCACGCCTTGTGCACCCGGCTTCGCCAGCGGGCTTCCGACCTGCAGCGAGAGCGCGAGATGCTGCCTCACCTCAGATGCTTCATCGCAATGGAAGCCAAAGCGGGCCTTCCCACGCCTTGAGCGCATCGAGGAACGCCTTCAGCTTTGACGGCATGAAGCGGCGTGTCGGATAGACGGCATGCACGAATATTTCCGGTGACGACCATTCCGGCAAGACGCGAACAAGCTCCCCGCGGGCGATATGCGCATCGGAATAGCCGGAAGGCAGGAGTGCGATGCCGTGCCCGCGCAGCGCAAAGGCGCTGACGATGTGAAAGTCGCGCGCGGCAACGGGCCCTGTTACGCGAACCTTGACCGACTTTCGGCCACTGACCAATTGCCATTCCGTCTCGTTGTTGCGCGCATTGATCAGCACGCAGGGATGTTGGCCAAGGTCCTCGGGCCGAGCGGGGAGATGGTGATGGCGTGCGTATTCGGGGGAGGCGACAAGGTGCCTGACGCTTCTTCCCACGCGTTGCGCGACCAGACTCGAGTCCTGCAAGTCACCGAAGCGGATCGCGACGTCGACGTTCTCGGCGATCAGGTCCAGGAAAACGTTGGTGAAGTAAAGATCCACCTGGATGCCCGGATAGCTCTTCAGGAATGACGACAGGAATGTGTAGAACAGCTCCTGCTCCAGCATCACGGGACCGGAGATACGCAGCAGGCCCTCGGGCTTTTTTTGCGTCTCGGTGATCACGCGCTCCGCGTCGTACAGGTGGCTTAGCGGCTCGCTGCACTGATCGAAATAGGCGCGTCCCTGCGCGGTCAGGCTGAGCTTGCGGGTCGTGCGTTGCAGGAGCGTCACGCCAAGGCGTTCTTCGAGCGCCATCACCTTGCGGCTGACGGTGGAGACGGGCATGCCAAGCGCTCGTGCAGCGCGACTGAAGCTCTCGAGTTGCACCACGCGCACAAAGACGGCGATGTCATTCAAGTCGGTCGGTTCAGTCATACGGGACTTTCCAGACTTTTGCATAGGTGAAAAATACATTCCAGATATTTCAGTCTAATCAAAAGTCGACCCATGGACAAAACTTGTCTCCACGCAGTTCAACAACTCCTGGAGAAAGACCATGGCAAGCAAAGTCATCATCATTACCGGTGCTTCCAGCGGAATCGGCGAAGCCACCGCCAAGCGCCTCGCCTCGCAAGGCGCCACCGTCGCGCTGGCGGCTCGCCGGCTCGACAACCTTCAGCGCATTGCCGCCGACATCGAGGCAAAGGGCGGCAAGGTATCCGTCCACCGGGTTGATGTCACGGATCAGGCGCAGGTCAATCGCTTGATAAACGAGGTCGTGTCACAACATGGTCGCCTGGATGTCATGGTCAACAACGCTGGCCTGATGGCCATCGCCCCCCTGTCGCTGCGCAAGACGGACGAATGGGATCGCATGATCGACATCAACATCAAGGGCCTTCTTTACGGTGTCGCGGCAGCGTTGCCGGTCTTTGAAGCGCAGCAATCGGGTCACTTCGTCAACATCGCGTCGGTCGTGGGCCTGAAAGTCTTCAGCCCCGGAGGCACGGTGTATTCCGGCACGAAGTTCGCGGTCCGAGCCAGCTCCGAAGGGTTGCGTCACGAGGTCGGCGGCAACATCCGCACCACTGTGATTTCGCCGGGAGCGATCGACACCGAACTGAAGTTCGGCTCCGGCCATGAGGACAGCCGCAACTTCGTTGTCGACTTCTACAAGATGGCCATCCCGGCCGATGCCATCGCACAGGCCATCGCCTATGCGGTCGAGCAACCCCATTCGGTCGACGTCAACGAGATCGTCATTCGCCCCACCGTGCAGGACTTCTGAGGGTCGCGGCGGGCAGAAGCGGCGCCGGAGCACCGCGCCCCACGGCGTTGGCGCTCCCTCCTGATTGACCATGCGGCAACGCCTCCAGACAGGCCGACACCGCACAAGAGGTTTGACCATGAAACTCGCGGTTCCCCTGTTGGCAGCAGCCGCCTTCGCGATGCTTACCAATGAATTCAACATCATCGGCGTCATCCCGCTGATCGCTCACGACCTGGACGTACCGGTACCGCAGGTCGGGTTGCTGGTTAGTGCATTCGCTTTCACGGTTGCGCTCACGGGCCCATTCCTCACACTCGCCCTGCGCCGCGTCGAGCGGCGACGACTATTCACGAGTGTCCTGGGTGTCACCGCCGTCGGTGCGGCGATGGCGGCGCTGGCCCCCAACTACGCCTTTCTGGCTACCGGACGGGTTGTCTCGGCACTGGCACTACCAGTGTTCTGGAGCATGGCGACATCGACGGCCGCACGAATCGCTGGACCGCAACACTCCGGCCGGGCGATCGCCACGGTGTTCTCAGGGGTTTCCATCGCCAGCGTTGTCGGCTCGCCGTTGGCGACAATCCTTGCCGACGCGTTTGGATGGCGCATGGCCTTTGGCGCCGGCGCCGCGATCAGCGCCGTGATGGCCCTCCTGATCTGGGTACTGTTTCCGCGCATCACTGTCGAATCCGACGAGGCCCCTGCATCGCCGCTGAAGGTTCTGACGCACCCGCTCGTTCTGCTCAATCTCGCGATGTCGTTCTTCGCGTTGACCTCGATGTTCACGTCGTACACCTACCTCGCAGACACGCTTACGCGGATCGGGCATTTCGCAGACAGTTCGACCGGGTGGATTTTGATGGGATTCGGTGTCGCGGGAATTATCGGTAATTAGATAGCAGGGCGATTTGTCGATGTGAACCCACTCCGCTCCGCAGTGACGGCGGTCGTTATCGCGGCACTCGCCATGGCTGTATTTCCCCACCTGATTGGAAGCGAGGTCATCGCCATCGTCACGCTCGCGATCTGGGGAGCAGCGCATGCGGCCGGCTTCGTGACAAACCACGTCCGAACGATTCGCTCCGCCCCGACTTCGCTGCAGGACCTGACGGCATCGCTGAACGTATCCATCTTCAATGCCGGAATTGGAATGGGCGCTGTCATCGGCGGCAGAGTCATCGACGCCGTTGGCCTGCGTGAGATCGGCGTCGCCGGGGCGCTGATCGGAGTCCTTGCACTGGTCGTCGCCGTAATCATCGTGATGGCGACCAAACGTTCCGGCGCTATCGACACTTTCACCACTAATGTAGGAGCAAGATCATGAGCAACGTCACCAAGCAACAGTTCAAGCGCGTCTGGTTCATCACGGGCGCTTCGCGCGGCCTGGGCGCACTGATGGCCAAGGCAGCCCTTGCCGATGGCAACGCCGTCGTCGCCACGGGCCGCAACGTCGCCGCAATTGCCGAGCGTCTCGGCGAGTCGTCCGCGCTGCTCCCCGTTGCACTCGATGTGACAGACCGGGAGCAAGTCAAGGCGGCTGTCGAGGCCGCCGTCGAGAAGTTCGGCCGCATCGATGTCCTGATCAACAATGCTGGCTTCGGGCTGCTCGCCGCCGTCGAGGAATCGAGCGACGCCGATGTGCGCAAGATCTACGAAACCAATGTTTTTGGTCTGCTAAGCGTGACGCGCGCCGTGCTACCGGTGATGCGCAAACAGCGCTCGGGTCACGTTATCAACATTTCGTCGATTGTTGGCTACCAAGCGGCGGCGGGGGTCGGCGTCTACAGCTCGACGAAGTTCGCCGTCGAAGGCATCACGGAGGCGTTGCACGCAGAGCTGAAGCCGCTTGGCATCCATGCGACCCTGGTCGAGCCGGGGTTCTTCCGCACGGACTTCCTGGATACGTCGTCGCTCCTCGTAGGCAAGGAAATCATCGACGACTACGCCGAAACGTCGGGCAAGCTTCGCGACCTCGCAGCCGTCATCAATCACAACCAGCCGGGTGACCCGGAGAAGCTGGCAACGGCACTCGTCAAGCTGGTCGACGTGCAAACGCCGCCGTTGCGCCTGCCGCTAGGCACCGACACGCTAAAGGCAATTGCCGAGAAGAATGCGTACGTGACGACGGAAACGCAGACGTGGAAGCCGCTGTCGGAGTCGACTGATTTTCCGGCTTGAAGACTGTCAGCCGTTATTGATTTGACGAAGCAAAAGCAACAGCGCCGCTGCTGAAGCAACGGCGCTGTTCAGGCGTGACGGAATCAGGCGGCGATGGCTGCGCCGGTCGGTGCAATGCCAAGCTTCATCCGGGCGAATTCATTCTCGGATTCGGATCCGGCCAGTACGTAGTTGCGCTCGACGAGCATGCGGGTCATGTACTGCTTGTTGTAGAGGAACGACATGACGATATTCCAGCCGCCGAACGTCACCAGGCCGAACAACAAGTGCAATGCGGCCGTACCGAGTTCACCGCGGATGAGCGGTACCCAAAAACCGAAAAACAGATAAGTCCAGCTGTACCCGTAGTAGCCCTTCTTAAGCATTCCGCTTGCCGGATGCTTGAGCATAATTTTGGTGGCCATGATTTCCCCTGACAAAAAGTTGTTTACGTTTGTTTGCAAGCGACCTGTGCAATGCCCGTTCACGTGCACAGATGCCGATGTGCCTTATAGCACGTGGCCTGCAGGGTCATGGATTCCCAATGAGAGGGGTATAGATTTCCTTTTTTAATCCGCACGCGACCGGTTTCCCGTCCTCCGGAGAAGTTGCGATTCACATTTGTAGCTTTGGGACGGGCCCTATTTTTACGACTTGCCGAAGGGTGCGAACGACCGCTTCGGCACGATATTCAGTCTTCTGCCCTGTAGTGACTGAAGGCAGGGAGGGGTCGGCCGGCGGCTTGGCGCTGGGGAGCCGACCGTGACCGGCCAATTTGCGACATTGACTGTTTGGTCGACGAGCGTGCGCTGTCAAGTGTCCGCGCGAGTCCGTTAGCGCCACTTCACCGCCTCGGGCTCCGGCTGGCATTTTCTTCTTCGATCATGTTTTTCATGAGTGTGCTGCCAAATAACGCTCAGGCGTTCAAGCCGGCGACGCCTTCGCATACCATCGGCTGCCAGCACATGATGCACAAGCGAAGCCCCGCCCATGACGTCCCCACCCAGCCTTCCGTGTCGCACCAACCTGCCTCTCGTCGGAATTGTCTGCGACCGTTTTTTTGTCGGTGAACACGATCAACATGGCGTCAAGGAAAGCTATCGCCGTGCATTGAGCGATGTAGCCGGCGTTGCGCCGGTTTTCCTTCCGGCGACCAGCGCGATTTCCGATGTCACGCCCTATCTCAGGGTCATGTCCGGTCTGCTGTTCCCCGATGGCGTTTCCAACGTAGCTCCGGCCCTCTACGGAAGCGAAGAGCCAGCGGGCTTCCCGATCGATCCCGGGCGAGACCACGTCGCGGTGCAACTGATTCGCGGCGCCGTGTCGCAGGGCCTTCCGATGCTCGCGATCGGCCGTGGCTTCCACGAGATGAATGTCGCCTTCGGCGGCACACTGCATCCCGATATCTTCGCGGCCGGCCACAACGAGCACCATCGGGAAAACCTGTCGGAGCCGCTCGATCTGCGCTACCGCTACAAACACAGGGTTTCCCTTGCGCCGGGCGGCCTGCTCCATGACTGGCTACGCGCCGACGTGGCACTCGTGAATTCGCTACATACGCAGGGGATTCGGACCCTGGGCGAAGGCTTGGCGGCGGAAGCCATGCATGCTGACGGACTGATCGAGGCTATCCGTGGCGTGGATGCCGACTTCGCCATCGGCGTTCAGTGGCATCCGGAAGTCAGCGCGAGCACAGATCGGCTCTCGCAATCGCTATTCATGCGCTTTGGCGATGCATGCCGCCGGTACGTGCCAAGCTGGGGAATCGTCGAAAGGACGTCGCCATGAACGACACCAGCTACCCGGTCACAGACCGCTCGGCAGCTACGTCATGCGACTCACGAGCGCTCGCGACGGATGCGTGCCGGCGTGTTGCCGACGATGCGGCGAAAGCACGTGGTCATATGCGCCCGGTCGGCAAAGCCGCAGTCGTGTGCGATCTTGATCAGCGGCGTGCTGGTTTCCAACAGCAGTCGCGTGGCACGGGTGACGCGTCGCTGCATGATGAAGCGCAGCGGCGCGTCACCGGTGGACGTACGAAACGCGCGCATGAAATGCGGGAGACTGACTTCGGCCATGGCAGCTAACTCTGTGATGGCGATGTTGTCGCCAAGGTGGTCTTCGATGTAATCGAGGATACGGCGTAGCCGGAAAGGCGCGAGCCCGCCCTTGCAGGCCAGGAGCGGCGCAGTGGTGCCGAGCCTGGCAAGCTCCACGGCGAGCATGCCGACCAGACTCTCGCAGTAGAGCCGCTGGCCGATGCGTGGCGTGACGCATGCCAGTGCAAGCCGGTCGGCCATGGCCCAGATCGGCTTGTTCTCGAACATGAGGCGCGAGTGGAAATGGTCCGCGCCGCTGGCAGTGCCGCAGGCCTCACCCAGCAGCGCATCGTCGAAATGGATCGCCACACAGCGGAAACCGCGAATGAACGGGGTATAGCCGTACGCTTCGCCGCCGCGTTCGATCAGGCTGAGGTGGTCACTGCCGCGATAGCCATCGGCAAGTGGTTTGGACGGTTTGTAGCGTGCCTCGATACGGCCGCCGGTTTCACGCAAGGCCGCCCGCAGGCTGACGCTTTGGGATCCGATCGGGCGAGCCACATCCTGCAGTTCGCCGTATTCGATGACTTCCACTTCCGTGTTTGCCCAGATGCCGGTAGTGCGGCTCTGATGCACGTTGGTGACGATACGTACCACTTTCAGTCTCCTACCAGATCATGGTCCGGCCGCTCCGTCTTGACCGGCGCAGTTTGAACCTTCGATGGAACAAACATAGGAACCAAGATTTCCCTTTTTTGTGTGTACTAAGAATATGGATTCGCAGCTGCAGATTCACCTCGACCGGACAGCGAAGCTGCCGCTGTCAGAACAAATTCGTATGAGTATTGCCAGGGCAATAGAGTCTGGTCTGCTCGCACCTGGCACCCGACTACCCTCATGGCAGGACCTGGCTGCGCACCTTGGTGTGGCGCGCGGCACAGTGCAAGCGGCGTATGAACGGTTATCCGACTCCCAGATAATCGAGACATTCGGAGCAAGGGGCACCCGCGTGGCGCCGCGGCCCCGCGCGCCGGCGGCTCAACCAGAAGCGCCGCAGCCCGGAGCCTTTATGAAAACTTATCTGGAGATGAACGCCGGGCCCGCGATCTTTCAGCTCGGCATTCCGGCACTGAAAGGGCTACCGGACAGGCTTTTCGCGCGCGCACGCTCATCGAATTTATTGAAGACGGGATCTTTCTCGTCACTGGTCTATCCCGATCCCAGAGGGGAGCTCGAACTGCGCCGAGAGATCGCAGGCTATCTCTCAATCTCCAGAAACCTTCACTGCTTTCCAGAGCAGGTGTTCATCACTTCGGGATACAGCTCCGGCTTAGGTCTTGCACTGCGAGTGTTAGGTTTGGACGGTAAGAAGGTTTGGATGGAAGAGCCCGGTTTCATTGTTACCCGGAAGGCGCTAGAGCTCGCTCGCTTGAGTGTCGTCCTGGTGCCTGTGGACGCCGAAGGCCTCAACGTAGGCTACGGAATCGAGAACGCCGCAGACGCCGCGTTAGCCGTCGTGACGCCCGGTCAACAAGCTCCCTTGGGCTCGACCCTGTCTTTGAGGCGACGGCTTCAGCTGCTTGAATGGGCCGTCTCGAGCGACGCGTGGATCATCGAAGATGACTACCTCGGCGAGCTACAACTCGAAGGCAGGGCGGCCCCCGCTTTGGCGTCCTTGGACGAGGGAAAACGGGTTATCCACATAGGTACTCTCAGCAAAACCATGAGCCCGGGGCTGCGACTCGGATTTGTTGTGGCGCCGGCCGAACTCACCACTCCGTTCTCCGAAGTAGCCGCAACGCTTGCACCCGCGCCTTCACCAGTAGTTCAACTCGCCACGGCTCAATTCATGCGTGATGGCCACTACATCCGGCGCGTCCGTCGGCTCAAGCGTCTATATTCCGCGCAGCGTGACGCACTATGCGAGCAGCTGCGAATGCGCAACACGGAATGGATCAAGGCCGGTCTGGCAATACTCCTCAGGCTCCCCGACGGCGCGCCCGACGTGCAGATCGCCCGGGAAGCGATGAACTTTGGCATGGCGCCATCGCCGTTATCTGCGTGGTTCGCGACTCCAGCCTGGGCCTTGCCTGGTCTCCTGCTCGGGGTTGCGACAGCGCCTGAACCGCACCTCGCTACATCATGCTGCCGTCTGTTCGAGATCATCGACCGATATTGCTAACGTGGTGTCAGTGGCGTCGCCCGTTCACCTCTTGACTTCTGAGCGTCGGCCCGCGAGCCATGGACGGACGCCAGAAGGAGAGAAAGCGATGCAGCTAGAAGAACAAGATCCTTAAGAAGGAACTGACCAGGCATAGCTGAAATGGCCGGAAATCCTCCCGCCGTCGCTTCTGCCACGCCGGGGGTGCTCAAGAAAAAGGTGAGCGTGATCAGATAGGTCGCAGCCGACATCGCCGCTCCCAATGCAGAGAAAATGGGCTGCAACGCGCCGAGAATCAGAGCCGCTGCGGTCGACAGCTCAAGTGCACCTATAACGTAACTTGCTCCCTGGACTCCGAATAGGGTGTGCAACCAGCTCATGATGGGGCTGTTGGCGATGAACGGCGCGATGCCGTTGGCTTCGTAAGCGGTGAACTTCATTCCACCGAACCAAAGAAAGATGACGACCAGCGCCCATCTGAGCGGTGCCAGAAGAGAGAACGATCCAGCGCTCTTTTCAGCGATCTGTAGACGAAACTGATTTGCACGAGCGGTCATTGGGGTTTCCCATTCAAGTTGTTCACCGGGTGGTTAGGAGCCTCCACTGTAGGCCTACCCGATACCGATTTCGAGACTGCATTTGCTCAAAAGAATGCCAAAAAGGATCAAAGAAACGAGGCGGTCCGAAAGCGAAGCGCACTACTCACCTTCGCGCGCCAGGCGGCGCCATTGCCCCGGCGTCATCCCCATCTTGTCGGTGAACACACGCCGGAATGCCGATACGGATCGATACCCGACTGAGTCGGCCACCGCCTCAGTGGTCATTGCCGGCTTCTTCAGCTCGTTGGCTGCGAGGCTCATCCGGATATCGGTCAGCAGTTCGTTGGCCGAGCGCCCCAGACTGGCCTGAAAGTGCCGCATGAAGGTGGCGCGTGACATGCTGCACAAGTCGGCCAGATCAGACAGGTTCCAGGGCCGCGCCGGGTCGGCGAACATGGCTGAAATGGCCGGGGCCAGTCGTGGATGGCCGGCAAGCGCCAGCAAGCCTGCCGGGGCCTGGTCGGATTCGCTCGCCGCGCGTAGTACCAGTGTGAACAGCGCGAAGCTAAGCGCGTTGAGCATGGCGAGCCCGCCCGGTTTGTCGCCGGTGGACTCCATGCGCATCAGCCCCATGAGACTGGCCAGGTGGTTCGAAGCGGACACAATGCCCTCTTCACTACGGCCGTCCATGGCCCGCACCACGAGAGTCGTGGGTAGATAATCGCGGATCAGCCGATCATGGGGCGGCTCGATGAAAAAGCGCCCGCACAACATGTCCAGACGCTCGCCCTGGCCATCATTCTCGCTGAGCCTCCATCCTGCAGAACCTTGACGATTGTGCGTAAGACCCGGCGCATGTCCGCTGCCATCGTGCAGCACGTGCGCCGCGCCGTCAGGCAACAGCACGATGTCTCCGCCCACCAGCTCCCTGGTCGTCCCCGTCTCCGGATCCTCGATAATGGCCCGGCCCTTGAGCACGACGTGGTAAGGAATCTCGTGCGCTGCGGACTGATCCCAGGCCACACGCCATGGCGCCCCGTAGACGCAGCGGACCTCCAGCTGGCCAGTGAGGTTGATCATTTGCAGGAGATGGCTCAGCCAGTCGACTTGGGACATAGGACCTCGATAACTTGAAACGCTAAGGCAGTCTTACTGCAATTGCACACCGGTTGTACGCACCGCAAGACCCCACTACACGAGCCGATCGGACACGTTGCGAACCGGCCAGGCTGGGACGATAGCGATGCGCCGTACGAGTGCTCAAAACAGTAGCCGCATCGGCGGGTTAGCCCAATAGCTTTCGGTACTGGATGAAACCCGAGCGATCAGCGATGCGGTCGTAAAGCTGCATGCCGTTATGGTTGGATTCGTGTGTCAGCCAGTGCACACGGGACGCCCCGCGACGTTTTGCTTCCGCATAGACATGCTCGATCAGCGAGCGACCGATGCCGCCGCCACGCGCATTGTCAGCAACAAACAGGTCCTGGAGATAGCAGTAGTCGCCCGTCGTCCACGTAGATCGATGGTAGATCGAATGCACCAGCCCCAATGCTTGTTCGCCCACCATGGCAAGCGCTGCATGCATCGGTTCGCTGGGGTCCAGGAAGCGCCTCCAGGTATTGAGCGTCACGGACTCGGGGATATCCGCTTCGTAGAAGCGCTGATAGCCTTTCCACAGCGGAAGCCAAATATCAAAATCGGAGTGATCAACGGCCTTGATCTCGACTGATTGCATGGAATACTCCTGAAACAAGAGAGCTCCTGGTTTCTGGCTAGGCCGCCGTCACTTCGAGCCCGCGCTGCACCGGCGAGCGCGTGAAAATTGGATGATTGAGTGTCACCTTCTTCCTCCTGGGCTTGTCGGGTCATACGCAAAGCCCGGACGCGTTTCCAAGACGCTTTCCGGAGTGCCTCCGGGCTTTGGCATTACGCTCGCATCAGATGACACCTTCCAGGACCCTCGGCGAGGGTCGATGCGAGCGGATAGAGTTCAGATCGATCCAGCCGGCGTAACGGCGGGAAAGTCCTTCTCGGGATCGAACACGTTATTGAAGAAGTTCGTCAGGGAGTACATGGCCACCAGCGCGACGATCTCCATGACGTTCGCATCCGTGTAGCCGGCATCGCGCACAGCGTTCAGATCGGTGTCACTGACCTGGCCGCGGGTCTCGATGACTTTGCGCGCAAACTGGAGGGCGGCGTCGCGCTTCGGGTCGCTGGCGTGACCCTTCCGAGCGAGAATGATTTCATCGGCTGGCAGCTTGGCCATATGCTCGGCCGTAAAGCTGTGCACCGTCAGGCAGTAATTACAGCCATTCACTTCGGAGACGGCGAGGCCGATGCCGTCACGCGTCTTCACGTCGAGCGCCTTGCTCAAGGCACCGAGAAGCGTGGCCCACGCGTTGAACGCAATTGGGCTCTGCGCGAAGCTCGCCATCATGTTTGGGGTGAAGCCGATGTTCTTGGTGAACGCATCGAGAGTCGGTTTCGAATCGGCCGGTACCTGTTCCGGCTGTAGAGCTACAGTTCTTGCCATGATGATTTCCTTAAATTACCGATTTAACTAATAGTCAAACGAGATCCAGCACATCGACCACCGGCAGGCGTGGCTTCTGTGGCCAGTTCCCCGAACGCTCTGCTCCTACGGACAACAGCATGACCGGCACTTCGTCCTCGGCCAGTGCGAACTCGCGGTGCACCGCTTCGGCATCGAAACCGATCATCGGCGTCGAACCCAGGCCCAGCGAGCGGGCCGCATAGATCATCGCCGCCGCGCCGAAGGTGCCGGTGCGTACGGCCTCGTCGCGCTGGCGCTGCGGGTAATCCATGTACAGATCGCGTGCGGGGATTTCCCACTCCGGCACCATCGTTGCCGGCATGACGCCTGCTTCCACCAACGGGGCCAGGCGCTCGGGTATTACGCTGGAATCGGCCAGTTGGCCGCAGACGATGAAGGTAACGGCCGCATCGGTGATCGCAGGTTGATTCCAGGCGATCGGACTCAGCCGGGCCTTGGCCTCAGGCGTGCGCACGGCGATGAAGCGCCAGTTCTGCATGTGGAAGGATGTCGGCGCGGAGGTGCCGATTCGCACCAGCTCGCGGATTTGGTCGTCGCTCAAGGTGGCGGCTGGGTCGTAATACTTGGCGGCGCTGCGGCTCAAGATACATTCGATGACGGCATTGGTCATGGTGCTTCCGTTGCTCATGCTGATTCCTATGGTGAAGGGATAAGTTGAGATTTGGTTCGAGGTGTTGGGCGGCGTTTTCTCCTACGCTTCTGGTGGTTGCTGCACAGATGAGTCTTTCTCCGTCAGCCATCAGTACTTCAGCAAGCGTGCATCGGTACATAAGCAGATCAGCCGCCGGCGCCGCGACGTCCGGCTCCTCATCGGCATTCGATTGCGCTGCCGCCCCCCGGTAGAAACCAAGGCGATTGAGGTCGTTGCGTTGATATGCGGCAGGCCAGTGCGCAGGCGTTGGCCGAGCTTGAGCGCGCGCCAGACGTCGCTGGAGACGGCGGTCCGTATGTGGCTTGAGCGCTCCGAGAAGGCGTTTGACGGACCGATGTGGTCAGATCTTTGTCGTTGTCATCAACGTCGACTGCCAAGAGCTTCGCAGGTTCGGTTCTGCTCGCGTTCCGGCTGACGGGATGGCTCGCGCCGAGTGGTTCGGCCCAGCTCTCGCCAGTGCGGCTTCACGATTTCTGTAGCGCCGTGCGCCGCAGAGCCAGCGCTGGCGAAGATCGCGGCCGTCGCGCGAAATGCAGTCAGAATCGGGCGAATGCTCATGGTCGGTTCACTCCGTTTTGATGTCTGCATTCTGTACCGGCGATGGCACAAACAGTAGAACCAAGATTCCCCATTCTTGTGTGTACTAAGAATATGGATTCGCAACTGCAGATTCACCTCGACCGGACAGCGAAGCCGCCGCTGTCAGAACAAAAGCCGCGCCCGAAGGACAGCCGGCGTCACTCTGGGCTGCGCCAGGCACGAGCTCATATGAGCCTGACGTTAGTTGAGATACCTACCCGGGGGCGCGGCGCGCATGGAGCCGTTTGCGCAGCTGCATCCGCGCAGCGACAACGACAGCATTCGTAATTGTTTCCTGGCGCGCACCACAGTGTGTGCATCCGCATGTCTACTGAACGATCGCCTGGCTGCCTAAGCTACGTCTCACTACGACCGGCCCGGCGAAATGGATTCTTGTAATGCGAAGTTCGCCGGCAATGAAACGTTGTCAGAAACAGGAGTCGAACATGTGCTTATGCCACGGATTCCTTTACCCTGAGCACGATTTGGTTCCGTCGCACTACGCTACGCGTATCGGCGAAATCGACGTAATGGTGATTAGCGATGGGGCGATACCAGTACCAGCCAAAGTCCTGGGCACGAACGTCGATTCGGCGGTCCGGGACGCCGCGCTGCGCGGCAGATTCCTGCCGGACGTGATCGATTGGGGGCTGAACGTCGTCGTAGTCCGTAGCGGCGGTCGGACGATTCTCATCGACGCCGGGGTAGGGTCGGAGATGCCGGACGCCACGCGGGCCGGACGGTTGGCCCTACGATTGAAGGGCGCTGGGATCGATCCCGGGACCGTGACCGATGTCATCGCGACGCACATTCACATGGACCATATTGGCGGACTGCTCGACGAGCGGCTGAGGAGTCAGATGCGTCCGGACCTGCGGGTCCATGTGTCGCACACCGATGTCGAATTCTTCGAGTCGCCCGATTTCTCCCACAACACTTTTAACGGGATTCAGGACATCATCCGGTCAAGCGCCCGGAAGTTCCTGGATGCGTACAAGAGTGAGTTGCGGCCGTTCGACAAGGAGTACCAGGTGGCGCCGGGTGTCGTCGTCACGCTCACCGGCGGCCACACCCCCGGGCACAGTGTGGTCCGCGTGGCGTCAGGCGGTGAGCGGCTGACGTTCGCTGGTGACGCGTTGGTTCCGGTCGGGGTCGAATGCCCCGAGTGGCAAAACGCGTTCGATCACGAGCCCGAGGAGGCGGTTCGCGTCCGGGTTGGCCTCTTGCAAGAGGCTGCGGAGACTGGCGAGTTGTTCCTGGCCAGCCATTTATCGTTCCCCTCGCTCGGCCGCGTCGCGGTCGATGGCAATGCCTTCCGATATGTACCGGCCAACTGGGCATACTGAAAAGCGGCACGCGCCTATGCCTGCGAAGCCAGGTCGCATGGCGTGGAACTCCACGGGTTCCGCGGTGCGACGCGTTCACATTGCGCAACAACGAGCCGAGGCACTGGGCGCGGATGGCGCAGGCGGTGGTGGAGGATGCGGCGAGTTGAACGGCGCAATCCTGCTCATGCCCTTCGGCCCAGCGACGGCTAACGACCCTGGCGTTCGCGCCACGCCTCATAGAGATCGGGGCCCTCGTCGCGTGCCGGCACATAGGCCAGCTTCATCTCCCGCTGTTCGAGCGGACGTGCCAGTTCGACATAGCCGCGTTCCGCGGACAGGTCGTAGGGCGCGCCGTCTTCATTGGAATAGGCGTAGTAGACCGCCCGGACGCCGGCCAGGTACATCGCGCTCAGGCACATTGGGCACGGGTAGCCGCTGGCGTAGACCGTGCAGCCAGTCAGGTCTGGCTTGCCCAGTGCCCTGCAGGCGGCGCGCACCGCCTGCATTTCGGCATGCGCGCTGGAATCGCAGGTGGCCTCCACCTCGTTGACCGCGCGCGCCAGCACCTGCCCGTCCTTGACCACCACGGCGCCGAACGGCCAGGTATTGCGCTCGCGTACGTTTTCCATGGCGAGGCGGATGGAATCGATCAGATAGGTTTCCGTGGTCGACACGCGATGTCTCCGGTGAAGGGCCTGGCCCGGGGCAGGCCAGTGGGGTGGTGGACCAGCAGACTATAGGCCAGTGTACGCACGCTGCGTGCTGCGAGTTGTTATACGGCGTATTTGAGTCCAGCCCTCTGCCATTGGCTTTGGCACTGCCCGCTATTCGAATCCTTACCTTCCGGCCGGGTGTGCCCGAATCACAGAGTCGGGCCACCCCAAGGACAACGAGATATTGTTAAGTCCGGCGCCGGCCAGGCAGGGCGGCGATGGCGGCCGCTTCCAGCCACGAGCCGGCCGTCGCTGTCCGGCCGGAAGCGGTCATTGAACCCAGAGGCTGCCTGCAAGTGCCCTGCCAGACGATGAGATTGGCTTGTCGGCATTACCAATCTCAGGACCGCCGTACCCGTTGCGCTCATGTCACACCCCACGTCGGCTGCGCCGCTCCGAAGCGTCATTTTTGCTAGAGTCGGTTCGCGATTGATACTCCCTGGCACGTAGTCTCCGCAGGAGGTGGAACTTCATCGTTCTGAGCCGTCAACGTAAATCCTGTCGGTCCTGACACAGTCATGCATCGAGATCATATTGCGACAGTGGTGAGCAATGGATGAAAACACAACGGTGTAGTACGCAAAACGATCCGGCAATTCGCATATCTCGAAGACTCGCCATAGCGGCCTTCCTTCTGTGGGGACTCTCGCTCGCATTACCGGGATTTATGGTTGAAACGCGGGCCCGTGCTAGCTTTGGCGCGGAAGTCCTGGTGCTTGGCTTACCTTTTGGTTGGTACGTCGGCGGATGGGCAGTTTATGCCAATCTGCCGTTTATGGCGGCACTCGTGAAACTCTTCCATGGCGAGCAGCCGAGGATGTCTGTCGCGGCAATGTTGGCATTGGCGGCGACCCTTCCATTATTTTCCGGGCTTGTACAGGATGAAGGCTCCGGACACATCCTGCGTGTGGTCGGATGGGGCTGGGGCACCGTCGCTTGGCTATTCTCCATAGCGCTGCTCGCGGTTGCCGCAGGGGTCCGCGCTGGGGCATTGTCCAAGGCCACATTGATCGCACTATTCGGCGTCAGCTCAGTAGTTTTGGTTGCCATCAGTCTCGTACACCGTCAGCAATGGTCTGCTGCCAACCTGCAGGAGCGGGCCTTGTTCATTCATCCGGGCATTGCCTTCACATGGGCCGAGCCATGTGGCGTGCCCTTTGTTTGGCCCACCGAGGCCGTGCTCCCTCCCCACTCGGACGTAACCATGGATATCGACGCGAGCCTTCAGAAGACGGGGTACGCGAGTCCGTGGCTCCCACTACCCGACACGGTGCATCGCGTGGCGGAGGGTGACTGGGTCAATTTTCGGCAGCACCGCGACAGTGTGTCGGTAAAGATCAGTGACGTTACCCCGGCGACCAGGTTTCATTTCGAAGCGAGAAAGACGGATGCAGGCGCGATACTGCGGCTCGTTGACACAACGTCTGGCAAAGTCTTATACGAACAAGCGCTGCGAAAAAGAATAACTTCGAACCAGCTCGCGGAATACTGTCCAACGTCTACGCACCGCTGGCGCGGCTTTTCTCTCGGAGTAGACAAGGCAATCGCGAGAGCAATCGGCGATTCAGATGGCACCACAAGAACCGAGAATTCCCGCGAAACCGTGCAGCTTCATGTCGAGTCCGCACAACAGCGATGCGATATAGGAAAAGACGACATCGATGGCGTGCAAGGACTTCGTGCGTGGGACGGAAGGAAGGCGATTGTTGATACGTCCTGGCGTAGCTACATGGGATTCTGTTCGGCAAACTATATTGCGCTCATAGACTTGGTGTCTGCCGACGGTGTCGACGAGTCAACTCTGCGAGCATCTGCAATCGTCTTCGATCGAGCATCGTTACGCCCGCTCGCAAGATTCTCAAATGGCATCCGTTGCAAGCCAGGTGGATGCAAGAAAGTCGATTCAACAATCGAAAACGTGTTCTTGGAGAACGGTAGGCTCACTTTGGACATGCGTTCTGGTGCAATGGTTGTAGAACGCAACTTCGACTACTTCGCCGCTGAACGGCTAGCTCGCAACGATGTCGCCCCGCGATGATCACCATCTCAATGGTGATTTGGGTCGGCTCCTGCTGGCCGGCGCCGGTGTAGCGGATCTCCGGATCGATCAGGCGGTTGCCGGCCGAGGTTGTGTGAAAACGCTAGTGCGTCGCCTAGACTGAAGAAACTTCTCAGCGCGGGACGGTCTATGAAGCGATTCATCGAAGGCG
>NZ_FMYZ01000018.1 GCF_900101625.1 Cupriavidus sp. YR651
GGCACTGAATCGACACCGAAAGGAACGCCAGGCGCGACCTACGTATATGGACGCGACCAGGGCAGCCCACTGACCGTTTCCACACGGCCTCGGCCAGAAGCGGACGGTCGACAGTTCCGTCAAGATGGCCGAAAATTGCTCTATTCCTATCAGCGGGGTCGGGCAGATATCTTGAGTGTTAAGTCAGATCTCATACGAGAGAAGGTTCACGCAGCCGCTTATGCGGAAGCATATTCTGTCGGCCTCATGGCACTGGAAAATTCTCCGAACGACCAAGAAATAGCCGCCGCGTTGCACTATTTGACCGCAGAGCTACGTTGGGTCTGCATGGATCTGGCGTCGCGGAAGATTGACTACGGTCGCGAGTATTGCGTGCTTGAAAGTCTGCTGAGAGAAGCAAGCAAACTTACCGGCCAAGACTTGTATGGGCAAAAATTAGTCTCGCCGCCCAGTCAGTAGTTGTAAGGCTTCAAAAAATGCGGCGCGAGTGTCCGCTTCGATGCAAGCCGACAGACGGCTAAGGGTCGTTCTGCGACGGTCGCGGATTCACAGCGGCCTCGGCCTGAGCGATTTCTATCCTAAGCTGGTAGCTACCAGCTATCATTGAAGACGGGAGACGCCCTGCTGCGAGGTCTCGCGCGTCACCCTGGGCTGGCTCCACCGCGTCCGGCCAGCGCCACCGCCCGACGGCAATCCCGTCAAATAAGCTCCGCTCCCACACAAACCGCACGCCCGTGCCAACATTTGAAAACAGCTGGCGGTACGACATTTGCTTCCAGCCTAGACATTAAGTGTTGGCCGTTTTTTCTAATGTCGTATTTGGTATTGCGGCAACGCTAACGACCAGGCACTACGATCCTGCGTATTCACGATCCCAGCGAAAGCACTTTCACGACCGGACAAATCGACGCGTCATTACCGCCGATGACTTGTCGGAAGACAGTGTGGAGGCATTGGCCAGATACATTGTGGTAACGCTGGTGCCCGGGAAGCCCGCCAACCGCAGTTCGGATACCGCCATACGGCAATTGCCCTGCGAATAGTGACGCGGGAAGACAGCGCGATCGTGCCTGACGTCATAGATTGACGCGGGCGGGTCGTTTGGCAAAACAGCCGGTCCCGATCGTGCGTAGCGCATCGCCGTCGCGTACGACGAAGAGTGCGTCGAGGCACCGCCGCTGAGCATAATCTCGCCCCGCCTGCGCACCGAGGACCAGCAAGGCTGTCGCATAGGCGTCCGCGTCCGCGCATGTCGGCGCAATTACCGTCACCGACGCAACGGAACTGCACAGTGGCGCCCCGGTTCTGGGATCCATTGTGTGCGAGACGCGCGCACCGTCGATGTCAGCCCAGTGGCGGTAGTCGCCGGACGTCGCGATAGCGGCGTTGCTCAGTTCGATCACGCCCATTGCGGCGTGCCGCTCGTAGTCCGGCGTCTCAAGCGCGATCGCCCACGGCGACCCATCCGGTTTGCTTCCGCACGCGCGCATTTCGCCGTCGATGCCGACAAGCCATGAGCCGATCCCGTGCTCACTCAACACGCGCGCGAGTTCGTCGACGCCGAATCCCTTTGCAATGCCGCACAGATCCAGCGCAACGGGTTCCCGCCTGCGCACCCGGCACCGTTGCACGTCCACGTCTATCAGTTCGCTCACAGACGGGCATGGGCTCGCCTGCAACGTGTCCACCGCGCCTGGACGATGTGCACGCTGCTCGCCCGATGGCCCAAATCCCCACATACCCACAAGGTCGCCGACGCCGATGTTGAAGGCGTTGTGCGTATCGCTGCCAATCTCCAGCGCGCGTGCGAGTGTAGCCGCGAGATTCTTGGGCACCGGCACCCAGCAGTCCAGTTCAGCACGATTCAGCCGCGACAGGTCGGAGCTTTCCTTCCAGTTCGACATCTGCTCGTCAACCGCGCCAACCGCCGCAGCGAGCCGCGCGGCCAGTTCTTTTTCATCCGTCTTCGGCGACGCATGGAAGGCCGCCGTGTAGCGGGTTCCCATGGTCGCCCCGCTCACGCGCCAAAGCTTGAGTTGCGTGGCTGGCAACGCCTCAATAGACATCTTCGACATAGAGACCCTGCGCTCTCAGTTGTGCGACGGACAAGCCGGTATCCGTCAGAATACGTTCCCACGCCTGCGCGACACCCTCCGCCATCCTGCGGCCGCCGCACACCATGATTTGCGCGCCGTCCGTAACCAGGGTGCGCAGGCTCTGTGTATCGGCGAGAAGGCGCTCCTGCACATAGCTCCGGCTTCCGGAACGTGAGAAGGCAGTCGTGAGTGCCTGCAGCCGCCGGTCGGCTACCAGGTGCCTGAGTTCGTCGCGGTACAGGAAGCCATCTTCAGCATTGCGCGCACCGAAATATAGGTGCATCGGACGACGTGCCGCGTTGTGCCGGATAAAACCGATCAGTGGACCAATCCCGGTGCCCGCCCCGATCAGGACCACGGGAGCACTCCCCGTGCCCGGTCGAAAGCGCGCGTTCGGCCGCATGAACGCCTCAATCGTTTCGCCAGGCTGCAGGCCTGTGAGATAGCGGGAGCAAACGCCGTTCGGATGACGCCGCACACAAATCTCGACCAGGCCGTCCGCCGCCGCGCTCGCGAGCGAATAGTACCGGGGCGAGGTGGCGCCCGGCGGCACGACGCCGAGCAGATCCCCGGTCTCGAACCGAGGCAGCCGCGGCCGCAGCGCGGTGGTCCAGGATCTCGCGCCCTCGGCAGACATGAAGCGCAGCACCGAAGTCATGTCCTCTGGATCCGCACCATAGTCGTCACGTGAAACGAGCTTGAGCGGTATCGTGGGTCGCAGCAATGGCGTGTAGCGGAAGTCGAGCGAAACACCGAGCCGTTCGGCGAGCCCCGCGCACCACTGCCGGAATTCGGGTTCAGACTGCCGGTCAACCGTGCCCAGATCGGTCAGTGCTTCTAGTCCTTTGGCGGTCAGTGCGTCATGAACCGTTCGCGCATAGCCGCAAAAATGAGGAAACTGGCGGTCGCCGAAGCCCAAGACCCCGAACACCACCCCGCCAGGGACCGTCAGGCGCTCGAGCTTCGGCAGGAATCGTATAGCGCTCTCCGGTGCACAGCCGTCACCGGAGGTCGCAGTCAGGACCAGCAGATACCGCAGGCTGCGGCCGGCCGCAAGATCGTTCATCGGCGCAACATGCACGCGAAGGCCAGCCCGGGTCAGCGCTGCATGCAGCGCCGAAGCAAAGCCCCACGTGCTATTGCCCTCGGAGCCCACCAGCAATACAGTATCCGCGTCGCGTGCCGGCACGTTGCCGGCGAGCTTCGGCATGGCGCGTCGACGACGCAGCCACAGCAGCAGGCCGGATGCGGCCAGCAACGGCACCGACGCCGACGATGCGCCGAGGATCAGCCCAAGCCACCACAGTCCTTCGCCCGTGTGCAGCATGCGGACAACCCCGTGCACACGTTGCCACGCGTCGGCCGGCTGAAAGGCAAGCCATCTGCCCGACGATGGATCGACATAACCGGCGCCATCCGTCGTATTCACTTCGATGCTGCTGCTAGGGTCGGCCGCCTTGGCAAACGTCAGCTGACGCAGCCTGGAGACATCTATTGCCAGTGCGGGCATCTGCCGCAGTGGCATCGGGGGCGTGGTGATTGCCGGAACGCTGAGGGCGGGCTCCTGCGCGCCGCCTTCCGGGATCACGCCGAAAGTCGCCAACGACATGACGACCCCGGTCATCGCTGACAGTGTGAGGCCGGCAAGCGCAGCGCGTGCAGTTTCGTTATGCAGCCGCTGCACCCCGTCACCCCGGATCGGGGCCAACATGTGCTTCCACCCGCCCATCCGGCGTGCGAGCAATACAAGTCCGGACAACGTGGCGAACAGCATGATGGCAGCAGTTGCACCGATTGCGATCCGCCCAGCATCACCGAGAAAGAACTTACGGTGCAGGTTCTTCAGCCAACGCTCGATAGGCGAGGGGCGATAGTCGCCGACAGCCTTGCCGGTAGCGGGATCAATGATGGATGAACGCTGTTCACCGCCTGCCTGGTAGTACGCGATGATCGCCCCTGACGGCCTGCGTACGAGTGATTCGACGTCGGGCACCGAGGTGCTCACGCGGCTGGCGAGCGTTGCGACGCTCAGCGGAGCCAGGCCTGGGCGGAAAGCACTCGCGTGCTCAAGTGCCGGATTCACTGATAACGCCGCGCCTGTCAAGGCGGCGATCGTCATCAGCAATGCGGCGATGAGACCGGGGATTGAATGGAGCTTGCGTAACATCGGGCACCTCCTCGCCTGCCCATGATTACAGTGAATAGCGGAACGACTTCACATAGCCACTCCCCTTGACCGTCTTGTTCGCGCCCGAGCTGGTCAACGGCATGACGACCTCGGACGGGTACTCCTTCATGTCCTCGACCGCAGTGTCGATGTGGACCTCATATCCGGCGTCGAGCAGCGTGTCAGACAGATCCAACGTCGCACGCAGCGTCTTGCCTGCGCCGACGCTGGCGCCCGTAATGCCGTCTACCTTTGCGGTGCCGCCCGTGGCGCGATACCAGTCGCGCAGATGCCGGTAGTACTTGGTTTTGCGCCCTGCCACCCACAGGGTGCCCTGGTACCGTCCGGCGCGATCGGTGACATACATGGCAACGTAAGCGCCATCTCCCCCATAGTTCGACAACTGCGTTTCGAACGAGACCTGACGCGCGGATGCCAGTGAAGGCGCGGCAAGCGCGCCAGCAAGCATGGCGATCGGGAATGCGTGTTTCATCTGGATTCTCCTGATTCGGGCAAAAGGGGGGCTTCGCACCCATCGCATTGGCCTGCCACTGCTTCAGTAGGGTCAACGCCGATGAGGTACGCGGTGCGTCGGCAATAAGGGGTTAGCGGATCTGGACCTGGGGCTTCGCGTCTGGCGTCAGCAAGCCTTCGGGGGGGGCAGCCGGTGGCTTGCCAGTATTCGCGTCCGGCAGCCGTCCGCGTGCCCCGCCGTGGTCGGCGTCTTCACGCTTCATGCGGACGACGTCAAGTGTGACGGGATCAAGTTTTGCCTTGAAACGCCGGCCATCGGCATCATGCCCCTTGACCTCGTAGCAACCGTCGTCGATCCTGAGCCTGTCGATCTGCCAGCCTTTTTGCTGCGCCATCGTCCGGACAGCGTCACGCGGCTTCCAGGCGTTGACTGGCGCCTCGCAATCGTCGCTGTCGTGCGCCTGTGCGGGATGGATGCCGAAAGCGCCGGCAAGTGCAAACATCGTGAGCGCTAGGCTTCCGGCTCTTCGCAGGTGTTTCATGACCAATATCTCCCGTTCGCATCTTGGACTCCACAATGCACCTGAAACCTGAAGCCAAGCTTGCGGGCACAAGGAATTTTCTTCATGTTCGCGACAGGTTCACATGGCAAAGTCACGCAAGACACCCATCAGGAGGATCTTAATGAGAGTCCTTCTCATCGAAGATGAGCCTCGGCTCGGGGAGGCCGTTCGCGACCAGATCGAGAAAGACGGTCATCCGACCGACTTCGTGACCACCCTTGCTGAGGCCCGCCGACACCTTGCGGCGGCTAACTATGACCTGATCCTGCTCGATCTGCTGCTTCCCGACGGTAGGGGGCTCGACTTCCTGCGAGAGCTTCGCGCGGGTGGCTCGACCGTGCCCGTCATCATCCTGACAGCGCTCGATCAGGTATCGAACCGTATCGCCGGCCTGAACGCCGGCGCGGATGACTATCTCGTCAAGCCATTCGACCTGTCAGAGCTTTCCGCACGGGTGAGCGCGGTGTCACGCCGGTATTCTGGCAATCCGAATCCCCTCGTCAACCTCGGCGAACTGCGTATCGATACGGCGGCGCGCAGCGTGATGCGCGGTTCCGCGCGCATCGATCTGACGGCCAGTGAATGGGCGCTTCTCGAAGCGCTGATTCAGCATCCGGGGATGATCGTATCAAGGAGTCGACTAGAGGATCGCCTTTATTCCTTCAACGAGGAAATTGGCAGTAACACCATCGAGGTACATATGAGCCGGCTGCGCAAGAAGCTTGGTGTCGATGTCATCGAGACCTTGCGCGGGCTCGGCTATCGGTTGAAGCTGGACTGACCATGCTGCGCAGCCTGCAAGGCCGACTCGCGGTAGCCCTGGTTGCAGGGCTCGCTGTGCTGTCGCTCGCGGCCGCGGCCGCTTCATTTTACGTGCTGCGCCACGAAGTCGACCGGATGTCGGATAGTGCGTTGCAGGAAACGGCGCAGCGCCTGTTGCCGCTCGCCATCATGGATATCGTCAGGCGCGATTCGGATGGCGATGACGATAGCAGTCGCCGTATCGCAGCCGTTCGCCCACACGACGAATTGCTGACCTACGCGGTTCGCGATGATAGGGGCAGGCTGCTGCTGCGATCGCACGATGCCGATATGGCCGTCTTTCCGCCGGATCTGAAAGCGGGCTTCACTTCTACGGCGTCACACCGGATTTACGCCGAGCCTAGCTTGCAGGGAACGATCTCCCTGATGATCGCCGAGCCGCTCGCCACGCGCCGGCATGCAGTGATGGAAGCCGCGCTCGCGGTCGCCAGGGCCCTCATCCTGTTTCTGCCGGTGGGCCTGTTTGGCGTCTGGATAATTGTCCGCACCGGGCTACGGCCAATTCGACGCTTCTGCGGCAGCATCGCTGCACGCGGCCAGAACGACCTGACACCGCTCGAAAAAAAGGAGCTGCCGATGGAGGTCACTCCGATCGCCGACGCGGTCAATGACCTGATGGCTCGCCTTGACCGTGCCCTGGCTGCGGAGCGCGGTTTCACTGCCAATAGCGCGCACGAGTTGCGCACACCGATTGCCGCAGCACTCGCGCAGACACAGTGCCTCATGGCCGAAATGCCTTCCGCCGCCATGCGGGAACGCGTGCAGAATGTCGAAAGTGCCCTGCACACCCTGTCGCGGGTCAGCGAAAGGCTCATGCAACTCGCGAAGGCCGAAAATGGACGCGTGCTCGGAGACACGCCGCAGGACCTGCGCCCGGTACTGGAGCTTGTCGTCGAGGATTTTCGGCGCGTTGCATCTGCAAAGCCGATCCGGCTTGACCTGCCCGACCGACCCGTGCCGTCGTGGATCGATCCGGATGCATTCGCCATAGTCGTGCGCAATCTGGTTGAAAATGCGCTCAAGCACGGTGCGCACGAGCAACCGGTGAGGATTGCGCTGTCAAGTACCGGCACGCTCAGTGTGAGCAATCACGGACCGGTGCTGCCGGACGATGAACTCGAGCGCCTGACGAAGCCGTTCGAGCGTGGTGCAACCGCAGCCAAAGGCAGCGGGCTTGGCCTGGCGATCGTCGAAGCAATTGTCCGCGGGGCAGGTTCGGTCCTTACGCTGCGCTCGCCGGCGCCGGACTGGCAGGACGGACTGCAGGTGACCATCGATGGTTTGCCGCTGGCGTCCGCGAAGCCGAAGCGCGAGAAAGCCGGTCCAGCGTAATCAGTTGGGACGGACGTGGCGCGGGACAACCCGGAATCGACTGACCGGTACCTGGATCGATCCCGCACGCTGGAAGCTACGCAACGGATGACATCCGCAAGCGCAGATGGCGAACAATTCATATGTCGGTCACATCATGCATCGACCGGATCGACGTGTGTCATGACGTTGAGAACGTCTTTGCGGCTCATCACACGCCGCCTCGCCTCAAGCGCGATCTCATGCCCCTCCTTGACTCTCGCTGCTGCATTGATGTCAAGATGGACGTCCACCAGGACCATGTCGCCCATCTTTCAGGTACGCACATCGTGCGCACCAAGCACGCCTGGCGTGCTCCAGCATGGTCTTGCGAATCGCTATTACCGTCTCCGCGTCGATCGCGCGATCCATCAAGTCACGCAGGGCGTCGCGGGAAAACTGCCAACCCATCCTTGTCACCATCAGGCCGACAACCAGTGCTGCGATCGGATCCAGCAGGTGGTAACCCCTCGCATTGCCCAGGATCCCTAGTGCCACCACCAGCGAAGACGCCGCATCCGACCGCACGTGCCAGGCATTTGCAACCAGCATGCTCGACCTAACCCGTTCGGCGATCGCGAGCATGTAGCGGAACAACAATTCCTTGATCGCCGGCGCCCCCAGGGTAACCCAGAGCCCGATCATCCGTACCGGTTGGATCGATTCCGGATGCTCGAGCTTTAGCACGGCGTTCCATTCCCTTTCGGATTTGGTTTCGGACTTCGTTGTCCTTTATGCCGGCCACCATAGCAAGAAGGGTCCCAGCGAAACCAATGTTAGTGCCAACACGGCACCTCAACCAACCCAGGCCTACAGCGGCACCATGGGAAACAGCCGGTCATCGCTAGTCCGCGGTGCCAGAGAAATCGCAGCCGCTGTGGGGCACTTCAACCGATGCGGTGGACTAGGTGCCGGCGCGCACCTTGACACGCTGGCCATCGCGAAGGCTGCTTTGCGGGTATCGAACCACCTGTACGCTGTCGGCCAAGGAAGAAAGCAGTTCGACCTCATCCGAATTCCGGTGACTAATTCCGACCTCCGTCCTGCGTACCCGGCCGCCCTCAAGCCGAAACACACACCATTGGTCATTCCCGCAGCGGAATAGCGAACTGGCGGGCAATTTTCTTGCATGATCGGTCTGCCACAGGACAACGCTTGCGATGACGCGAAATCCGTCACCCAACCCGGAGGGGGGATCAATAACGTCTATAATCACCCGGGTTCGCTTTTCTTCTATGCCCAGGGCGGATACTTTGGTGAACGCATGGGGCTCCACGAGCCGAACCTCGCCTTGTACCACTTGCTCGCCGCCCCAGCCTTCCAGCCTCACGGGCATCTGCGGCCGCACCTTGACGGCTTCCGTTGACAGTAGCTCGACCACGATCTCCAGGTCATGTGGATTGCCGATCGTCAGCAGGGGCTCGCCCGCAGCGACAACCCGCTCGCTGCGCTCCGGAATGGATAATACGGCTCCGGCAAACGGTGCATGAACCGGCACGACCGGCCAGCGCCCACGTTTGTGCTCCTTGATGGCCAGCAGGCCGGCCTCCGCCACGCGGACCTCCTGCAAGGTGGTGCTGGCGCGGGCGCGCGCCGCGGCGAGATCATTGCCGGCAGTAGTGGTGGCGTTGGCGGCCTGCTCCCCTGCTTGAGGAGACAGGAAGCGCTCCCGCACTAGCCTTTCGACACGCTGAAGTTCGCGCTGCGCCTGGGCGTGGTCTTCGGCGGCATGCCGGACGCGTTCCTGCGCCTCACGGTATGCCGCACGCGCCGCAGCCACCCTTGCCTCGGCTTCCTCGCGCTCCTGGGCCGTCAGTGGCAGTGGCGCAAGTTCCGCCACCACTTCGCCTTCATGCACCCAGTCGCCCTCCCGCATGCTGAGCCGCATCAGTCTTCCGGCGACAGGCGCGGCAACAACGTAGCGCTCCTTGCTGCGGGTCTCGCCCTCCTCGGTTGTGATGACTGCCATCGCGCCGACGGACGGCAGTACGATCTCGACATCCACTGGCTCCGGCATCAGAAGATAGCCAAGGCCTGCCGTAACCACGACAGCGGTCACAATCACGAACGACTTGCCTCTTGACCACCGCATCGCCCTACTCTCTGGTTTTCAGCACTGCGATCAGGTCCAGCCGTCGCAGCCGCTGCTGGACAAGCAGTCCGGCCATGGCCGCGGCGCCGATAGCTGGCAGCAATGCCTGCACCAAGGTCTGCCTGCTCAGGCTGAGCGGGATGCGAAAGGCTTCGCGGTCGAACATGGGGACGAGCAAGGCGCACAAGCCATAGCCCACGGCGATGCCGACCGGCAAGGACAAGGCCGTCAGAAGGAATTGCTCGCCGAGCAGAATCCCCGCAACCTCCTGCCGGGAAAAACCGAGTACCCGCAGACTGGCCAGTTCATTCCCGCGCTCGGACAGCGCAATGCGAAAGTTGTTGTAAACGACTCCAACCACGATGACCGTGGCGAAGGCCGCCAGCACCAGACTGGAAACGACGAACGTCCGATCGAGCGTTTGTCGGATGCTGGAGATCACTGAGGAGCGTATGATCACGGAACTCACTACGGGCAGGACCTTGAACCTTTGGTAAAGGGATTGTGCCTTGTTGGCGTCGGCGCGGAGGTACGCCCCACTGATTGTGGGCGCCTCGCCCAGCAAGCGGGGCAACACGTTGTAGTCCACGTAGGCAGCGGTACCTAGAAGGTCGTCGACGACATCCGCGACCCGCATGACCAGACTAATACGGCGGCCCTCAAGCACTTCAACCTCAACAAGCTCGCCCACAGATAAGCCCAGCTCTGCCGCCAGTCTTGCCGAGAGCACAAGCCCGTCCGGCGCAACCGGATGACGTCCGGAGGTGTAGCCCGCAATCTCACGCAGCTCGCCCGTCGCTTCTAGACCTGTGATTTCAGTGCGTTTGGAGCGATTAGTCCTGCGCAACCATACCGGCACGTTTCGAAATGGCTCGACTCGCAGGACGCCCGGCATTTGGGCCAGGTCATGGACGACCCGCAGGGGGCGCGGCTCGTTGAAGATCAACGTCACATCTTCATGCTGAACGTGGCCGAACTGGAGATTGAGAATCGTATTGACACCATCGAGCCCGAACCGTCCGACGATGGCTAAACCCACGGCCAGCGCGATGGCGGCGATGGACATCAAAGCCTTGCCCGGCCTGCGAACCAGATTCCGCAAAATCAGGCGTAGGGGAATCGGCAGCGCCGCCAGGAGGCCTGCACGGTCGAGAATGCTCGCCCGGAAGCCGAGGGGTAACTCGGGACGCATCGCTTCAACCGGTGACAAGCAGCCTACGCGCAGGGCGGCTGATGCACTGCCCACGGAGGCCGCACACACACTCGCAATGGCGGCGCCGACCACGATCCCGGGGGAGACTTCTGCGTTTAGCATGGGGAAATGGAAATACTGGCGGTATAGGCCGACCAGTAATTTCTCCAGATACAAGCCACCGGAAACGCCGAGCAGCACCCCAAGCAATACCGTCGCCAGGCCAAGAAACACATATTGAATAGCCACGGTCCCGGTGCTATAGCCAAACGCCTTCAGCAAACCGATCTCAGCCCGATGCAAGGTGACAAGGCGACTCAGCAACGTATACAACAGGAACGCCGCCACCGCCAGGAATAGGGCTGGGACATAGTTGGCGATCACGCGGATCTCGTCGAGTTCATCGCTAAGGAATCGATTCGACTGTTGCAGCGTCCGTTCATACGCCCCGAGGCAGCCGTAACGGAGAAGCATCCGGTCCAGCCTTGTGACTACCTCCTTGGGGCGGGCCTCGGCATCAAGCAGGATGGCCAGATCATTGAAGCCCCCCTCCATATCGAAGGCGGATTCCATGGCGGCGTGCCCCATCCACATGACGCCGAATCGGCGGCTGTCCGGAAACACCATGCCCTGCCCTACCTCATAGACGTACTCTGGTGACACTCCGAGGCCAGTGATCGTCAACCGGCGGGCATGACCATTGAGTATGGCTGTTACGTGCCCCCCGACATCCAGTGCATTAGCATTTGCGAAGGCAACACTAAGGACGACTTCGTCGTCGCGAGAGGGGTCGGGAAGTCGGCCTCGTGAAACCCATAGCGCATTAATGCCGGCCTTGCCAGCGGCTGGCAGGGAAATTAGGCGCAGCGTGGCCGGCTCGCGCGTGCCCGGTACATCCGCATTGACGTCATGGACGATGCGCATGACGATTTCCCGCACGCCCGGGATGGCCCGAATGGGTCTTTCGAGGGAAACCGGCGCACGTTTCACATTGGCAAACACGTCGGCAAAGCGCTGCATCTCGTAGTAGCGGTCCTTGGCGGATGCAAGAGAGCGCCATGCCCCATTCATCGCGACCAGCACGGCTATGCCGCATGCGACGACCAGCGCCGCGGCAGCAACCTGGGCGCGAAGCCGCCACAACTCACGCAATAGCATGGTGAAGCGCGCTGCTACCATCGCAGCTCCGATGGAATTGCCCGGGTCGCATGCTGCTCAATCTCCGTGATACGACCACTGCTGATATGCAGCACGCGGTCAGCCATTGCAGCTATGGCTGTGTTATGGGTGATCACGGCAGTGATTGCCCCCTGCTCCGTATTTACGCGCTGAAGAACCTCAAGTACAAGCCTCCCAGTGCTGTAGTCCAGCGCTCCAGTCGGCTCGTCGCATAGAAGAATGTCTGGCTGTTTGACGACGGCACGGGCAATGGCGATGCGCTGCTGTTCTCCGCCGGAGAGTTGCGCTGGAAAGTGGTCCTTGCGCGCCGATAGCCCTACCAACTCAAGGGCATCGAGCGGATTCATGGGATGCTCGGCGATATCGGCCACCAGTGCGACGTTTTCCATGGCCGTCAAGCTCGGAATCAAATTGTAGAACTGAAATACAAAGCCGACGTGTTCGCGGCGATAAAGGGTAAGGCCTGCGTCATCGGCGTGTGCCAGGTCATGGTCCCGGTATTCGACGGTTCCGGACGTCGGGCGGTCCAGCCCGCCAAGAATATGCAGCAACGTCGATTTTCCGCTTCCGGATGCGCCCAACAGGACGACAAACTCCCGGTCATAAAGGTCGAGGTCCACACCGTTCAGCGCGTGGACGACTACCTCGCCCGTTTGGTACGTCTTGTTGACGTCGCGCACGCGAAAGAGCGGACTGCGATCATTGCGCATAACAGAGCGGGCCTCATTACTGGAGGTCAAACCGTATGGGATTCCCAGGCATTAGCTACTGGCAGCACCGGTCTTCACCAGAATGACTGGACATGGAGCATTGGAACAGCCGCTGCGCTCAGGATCTCAGTGGCGGAGCGCATCGTCCGGCCACTCTCGTCCGAGTGGCATGCTGCAAGGTCAGCGGTGCCGATGTAGGACTTCACCTCTCCCGACACGTCTGGCATGCAGTGAGCGAGGTGTACGAGCAATGGCCCCTCCAGCGATTTTCCGGCCGCCACACATTGGGCCGCCGCATCGCCGTACGCTGACCCATCGGCCGCAAGTACAATGGATTTCATCACATACTCCTTGGATCCCGAGGACAGCAACGATCGCATGTTGCGCCGCACAGCATTGCGAAACGCGACGGATCGCAGGTTTCCGCGGGCCTACCTCACGGCCATGCTCGTAAGGTAGGTGATGAATCATCCACGGACTTGGGCTGGATCAAAGATATAAGCTGCGTGGTTGTAGATCAGCCGAGCTTTACCCAGTCGGACGGTCAAGAAACCCTACGCTTGATAGCCATCCAATCGCCACCTGAGGGGGCGTCTGAGGGACGAGCCACGGTTCTGCGCCAGCCTCCGGCGATCCCACGAAGGGAGTTGACGCTGAATGCAAACCGTTGGCAGTTTGAGTCAGCCGGTCAGATCGCTGATGATCGACGTGACCGTAAAATCACCCTTCGACCCACGACAGCGCCAAGGGCGGTTCCCATCCTGAAATGGTTGATGATCCTCAACCATTGGAACGCTGACGCTGTCGGGGCGGGGACATTCAGGACTCGCTTGCCCTTGATCCAGCGCAAAGCAGTCACGGCCCTTCATTACTATTCACTATCCAAGTGCCCACTTTCGGGCGAACCGTGTACCCGATAGATTTGGCCTCTGGCACGGCGTGCAATAGCGCGTTGTACCGCTGGTCTCCCCAACAGCATCGCCCGCAGCATGTCCAAGCGCATCGTGATCATCCAGGGGCATCCAGACCCGTCGGGCCATCACTTGCTGCATGCGTTGGCCAACGCCTACGCTCTAGGTGCGACCACGGCGGGACACGACGTACGGCGCATCGAGGTGGCGAAGCTCGACTTCCCGCTGCTTCGCAAGCAGGCTGAGTTCGAGACTGGCGCCTTGCCTCCTGCTTTGGAGCAGCCAAGGGAGGACATGCGCTGGGCGGACCATTGGGTCTTCCTTTTTCCGCTATGGCACGGAACCATGCCGGCACTGTTAAAAGGGTTTCTCGAACACATCTTTCGGCCCGGCTTTGCCATGGATTACAAGAAGAAGGGATTTCCAAAACGACTGCTCGTCGGCCGCTCGGCACGCATCGTGGTGACCATGGGAATGCCCGCGCTGCTATATCGCTGGTACTTTGGCGCATACGGAGTCCGCGGCTTCGAGCGCAGTATGCTGAGTTTCGCCGGGATCAAGCCGATCCGCGAAAACCTCTATGGGCTAACCTTTGCAAACGAGAGCAGACGTGCCCATTGGATGGAGAAGATGCGTGCATATGGCGCGAGCGGGACCTGACCGGAGCGTGGCGGACACATGCGTTGGATGTCCACTTCCTGGACGGTTGCCCCTCGTTGTGGTGGCTCCCTGCCACCGGCCGAGGGCTTGGCGCCGCCCACGTCGTGGCAGGATCTGGCCGATCCCAAGCACACGAACAAGGTGGTGCTCCAGTCGATTCCGTCGTCGACATTCGGGTTGCATGGCTTCCTGATGCTCAACCGCATCAAGGGGGGCAACGAGTCGAACGTAGAGCCGGGTTTAGTGTGGTCGAATACGAGCGCGGTACGCATCTCGGCGTGACTAGCAACTTATCGAATCAGGTTGCAGATTCAACTGGTCGATGCAGCAGATTGATGGAATGGTTCGGCCGGAGAAGTCCTTCGGCGCCTCAGGTGTTCCATGCCGGTCAAGATCCGTCGGGTCATCCCTCAAACATTTTGAGCCCTTACGCATGAAGGCAAACCGATAACGCTTTCGACAATGATTTTCGTTACGCCTCATTGAAGCGATTCGCCACTCGAAAGTCGTCTCGGTAAAACACTCCAGTTATCCCATAGACCCCTTACGGAACGGGAATCCGCTCATTCGATGTTCTTCCGAAGTTCGCGTGCCGCGCACTCAAGCGATGTGCGGTGGTGAGTAGGCCAGAGGGATTTCGCCTCTAGCCTCTCGCAGAACCGTACGTGAGACTCTCGCCTCATACGGCTCCCATTATCCAACCTTCGTCCCAACGACACGCCAGTGTACGAACAATCGGGGGTAGACAGCCGCCATTTTGCGTAGCCGTTCAACACTACACCTTTTGTGCCGCGACAGTGTCTTGTACTTCCGTCGGGCCCATCGCTCGAGCTTCCGATCCACATATTGGAAGATCCCATGCATGGCCGTTCGAGGCCTTCTCCCATCTTTGATACAGCATCACAAGCTTTCGCTTGTGTTCGTGACACACCACAGAACTAGATTTTCATCCGCGAGCGCGAGAAAATTGCTCTACGATGATTATCGTAAAGACGTGTTAACCGAAGTGGCCAGATGCTCGCGTGGCGAGAAGATATGAGTTCGGGTTGGATTCCATGTGAATATCGCACCTGATGTTTCCCTGGTGATTCGGCCTAAGGCAAGAAATTCTATGATGAGAAAGTTTATAATTCGCATTCTCGGCGCGCAATAACGTCCGAGCTCGAATCCGGCGTGGAATGACACGCCATCTCCATGAACGAATACTTCAAAAAGTGTACATATGGGTGCCAATAATTTCCGGACTGCAGTTTTCGTAGCGATGATCTTGGCATCCTCGATTTGTACGGGCCAAGCATATCCTCATTATGAAACATTAGCAGAATTGGAGGGCTCCGCCGCAACTGGTCCTAAGCTAACTGCGAAGGTGTTGTCCGATGTTGCTCAATTCTGCTCATCATTCGATCGCACTCTCGAAATATTTGCCAGAAATTCTGTATTAATGTGGAATAATCGCCACGCCGAATATATTAAAACTTCGAACCACTATTGGAGGCGTCTAGAGAGCTCGGCAAAAAATGCTACTGATCCGGAGGAGCGTGAAGCTTTAGAATTATTCTTACATGATGACTATTTACGCGCAGTAAAATCCGCTTACTATATTACAGTCCAACCAATTCGAGAGGCAGTTAGTAAATACGGTGCTTCTATGGCTTTATCAAAGTGCAGGCAATATTTTGAGGATGTCGACCGAGGAATGTATGATATTAAGAACCGCGATCTCGAGTTGGCGTCATTTCTAGATTATGGCATACCTAGACCTCCACAAAGTCCTAAGGATAGATGAGGATATCTAGGGATGGCCTGGATGCTGCCGATATTGTCTTTCAACTGCGGCAGCGTCTCGTGTGGTGAGTATTTCGAATGCGCGTACGATGTTCTGTATTGTCTGACGCGAGTTTACGAAACCGATATTCTGTCCCAAAATCCAGGGAATGCCCCGGCGATCTAGCAGCAGCTGCGCTCACCTTCAAGACGGCGGTTTCCGGTCTGCGCGGTCATTTTCCATTAGCTTGAAGCGAATCGCCATTTGACTGTTTTGGGCGAGCTTGGCTCTTTTCCACTAGCCTCCCTGCCTCCGGCAGGCAGATTCGTGCGTCACGGCTTGATACCAATTAAATTGAACGATAAAGAGCGATTCGCGCTGTCACAATGTGCTGTCGGATTATTAATTGTTTTCTTGTCTCCCATTAAGGCCAGCCACACGGTCGTCTCGGCGGTCTTTCGCCCGCCGTCCGCCACGAGGAGTCAGTCGTGCGGATATTTTCGCGCTTTGCCAGATTTGTGCTCGATTCGCTTGTCATCTTGATCGCCGGGTGCAGTGGCATCTCCGCGCAGCGGACGACCCATGTGGAGCGTCTCTATATTCTTGACTGCGACGAAGGTGTCGCCAGTGATGCCTCGCGTTGGTCGCCGGGGGTAAATGTCGGCATCCCTGTGGAGTTCGTGGACCAGTGCTACCTGATCAAGCACACCCAGGGTTGGATTCTGTGGGACACGGGCGTAGACGACGCCGTCGCCATCCTGCCAGACGGAGCCGTTCCGACAGATCCGAAAGCCATGCACTGGCGTCGGCCGAAAACGTTGGCGAGCCAGTTGGGGCAGATTGGTGTCAAGCCGTCGGACATCAAATTTATTGCAATCTCCCACACCCACCCGGACCACATCGGCAATGTCGAGATGTTCCCGCAGGCAATGCTGCTGGTGCAGAAGGCCGAGTACGAATGGCCCGGCGCCTACAACGCGCCGCGCTTCAATCCCGGGCATCCGGTCACCAGGATCGAAGGGGACAAGGACGTGTTCGGTGACGGCAGCATCATGATCCTCTCGACACCAGGCCACACGCCTGGTCATCAGTCGCTGCTGGTCGAGTTACCGAAGACCGGGGCTATCGTCCTGTCGGGCGATGCCGTCCACTTCAAAAGCAACTGGGACAATCGACGGGTTCCTTCCATCAACTACAGCAAGGATACGACGCTGGGCTCGATGGAGCGCATCGCCGGTGTGCTAGCAGGAAAACATGCACAGCTCTGGATCAATCACGACAAGGCGCAGCGTGACACCCTGAAGATGGCGCCAGAGTATTACGAATAGGCAACTGTCGCGCCAATCGCGTCGGCGAACAATAATGCCATCTATGTGCGGTTGCCGTTGAGCTGGGTGGCACAACACGAGGGTGCGGGTGACACGATCGCAGAGCATGCGCGGTGGCGGCTTGGCTTGCGCTGCGAAACTACGGCTGACTCTTGAGGGGGTAGGACCAATTGACACCCGCTTTGCGCTACATCAATGGACAGCTGGGCATGCGACCTAGACTTCAACATAGGTGGAGATATGTTGCATGCCTCGTCCGCCAAGGCAGGAGGATTGTCATGACCGTGATACTGCAACCAGGGACGGACAGAGGCCTCCAGGTTTCGGTTAGGCATCATCGATCACTTGCCATGCGCGTTATCTGGGTGATGCGTAAAGCTGCCGCTGCGTTGGCTCTTGGTGCTGCTTCGCTTCCCAATGCGCAAACTCTTGTGACTCATCCAAAGCCGCCCGAAATCCACCAATCCGCTGGCGTCCGCTACGCCTCGGGCGGGATCGGGCGCGATGCCGTACGACAAATGCTGGCTATCGCGGGCCAATTCAATGTGCGGCTCAGCTTCCAAGAACCTTCGGGAGGCAGGCCCGTCTCCGCCGTCACGCTGATCCTGGCCAACGAGAAAGGCGATCGCCTGCTACGGGTGGTCTCGGACGGCCCTCTGGTTTACCTCAAGCTGCCTCATGGCCGCTATTACATGACGGTCATCTATCAAGACACCGAGCACGAGCAGTGGATTACGGCTGAAGCCAAGCCCCTGGATCTCACATTCCTTTTTAACCCGATCCACGAGGAACAAGACCGGCTGCAAGCAGACGCACCCACGCCCCAGTACCCCAGCCCGACATAAGGAACGCCCCACAGAAAAGGGCAGCGGCTGCGAGCTCGGCCATCCAAACGAACGCAAAACTGACACGTCTCATTGTGGAGCAATGGCCGGCCAGCCTATTCCATCTAGCCAAAATACCGGGAACTTTCGAATTCTATGGTCGTTTGCCACGAGTGGAGATTGCAATGGTGGGTGCAAAAATGAACATGGCTTCGCCGGCCCGTTCCACGCCGAGCGGCTTGATTGCCCTGCTGTTTCACCTGAGTCACGCAGCATCACAGGGCCAGCTCGATCCCGTTCTCGTGCGTGACCTTGGCAAGCGCCTCTACCCTGAGATTGGCTCTTTTAAGACGGATGGTGCTACGAGCCAGGTCGAGTTGAATGGGCTGGCTGAGGCAATGGACAAGTTCGAGGATACATTGCTGGCGGCGCGGAGCCACATGCTGCTATCGGCAATCCGGAGTGGAGTTGGGACCGAAAGTCGGCATCCTGAAACGGTTCGAGAGCCCGGCCACCATGAAGATGCCCCTCTACTCTCGGCCGGAGATTTGCTCTTGTGATCAAGCAAGGATCTTTCGCTCTCTAGCGGCGTAATCACTGCATGATGGAAAGAGGCTTCCGTGATTCTTCGGTGAGTGGCCCCTGGCCGCAACAGCATTGAAGACGCCGATCCGTTCAATCACTTGACTGAGGTGCAACGTCTGCTGGCGCTGTTCAATTACGGAGAAGTATCATGGCCACGACCACTATTTCGCTCGCACCCACGATCGTGTCACGCACGTACGCCGTCGGCCGCGCCCTTCTTGGCTCTCTTTTTCTATTTTCCGGTCTTCTGAAGATTGGTAGCTTCGCGGCCTATTCCTCATGGATTGCCAGTGCCGATCTACCCAGCCCGGACTTGCTGCTAGTGCTAACCATCGTGGTTGAAATTGGTGGTGGACTGACCTTGATATCCGGCTGGGGCGCGAGGACTGGCGCGCTGATTCTTGCACTATTCCTAGTACCCACGACCATCACCTTCCACGGTTTCTGGCGCGCCGATCCTGCAGATTTCCTCAATCAGCTCAATCACATTTTGAAAAATGTCTCAATCCTTGGCGGCATGCTAATTGTAGTCGCCATTGAGTCGTCACGCATGCAGGCAAGGACCTCATAGAGGAGTGGAAGCGCTCATTAATTGCATCGGATCGATCCAAAAAAATTCGCAAACGGTTTACCAAGCTCGGTAGGAGTCGGAATCTTCATTGCTGAGTAAAACGGGTTGGAAGGGATAAGGCCATGGCCCATTATCAGAGCCAACACCATGAGTTTGTTAAATATCGACAGGTCATTTATGAAATATGCCTCAGTACCATTAAGCCGAGCGAAGCTTCTTCGAACTCAGGAGAAGCGCCCGCCCGAACAACCCGGCGAGGCCCGCAAGACGACCCAGCCGGGTCAGACTGACCCGCAGAGCAAACAAGTTGCGGATCTGAGCGATGCCGCCAGTACCGACGCGCGCGAAAGGGCCCCGGAGGCGCTATGAAGATGCACCGTTGTCGCTGAGTGGCTCTGCATTTGCGATGCGCCTTGTGCAGGACAACCCTGCAGGTCTTCATTTGCACTTTCATGGCCTTCAGATGTGCCTTAAGCACTTCGCGGCGAACTTCGCCCAGCGCAACAGACAAACGACATGCATTGCCCATGATCGCCCGCTCGGCGCCGGAGACAGGATCGTCTTGAGCCGAGGTACCAGACCTATTTTGTCCTTAGGTACTTGTCGGCCGATGGGCACATGTGTTCCATCCGAACACGCGATACAGCGGGCAGAAGCCGATCGTGTCGGTCAGCAGCAGCACCAAGCCTCCACCCCATTACTCGACGACGCTACCCGCAGCCTGCACCACCATCAAAAGGCCAACTATCATGCGTAGCGTCGATCGCCATTGCCCTCGTTCCGTTCCATGATGTGTCCCGTGTCTAGTGCACACGATTAGCGATAGGTGGCCTGCCACCTTGCCGCCTGCCTTAGATCAAAGAAACGAAGACCCGCGTCGCATTGACTTGACGCAAAGAGTTGATACAAATCAACAGCCAGAATGAATGAGAGCACCTCGAAGAGGCTTTCATGCAACGATCTTCAACCGGATTAAGGCTCATTCTGGCTTCCGTCGCCATTGCACTTGGGCTGATCATCATGCTATTGGCAACAGCCAGCCAGGCCGATGAACAGCCATGCCACCCGGCCGTCCCGGTGCTTGTCTACCATCGATTCGCGACGACTGCTGACGATACTATGACCGTTCGTGTGGACAGTTTCGAGGCACACCTACGCACGATCGAACAAGCGGGCTTTCGAATTGTTCCGCTGGCCGATGTCCTAGCGTGGCATCGCGGTGGACAGAATGTGTTGCCCGAGCGCTCCGTGTCTATCTCGATCGACGATGGACACCGATCCGTGTACGAGGTCCTTCGCCCTTTGTTGCGCGCCAGGCAATCGCCGATTCCCATCACGCTTTTCATTTATCCTTCAGCCATTTCGAATGCATCATACGCGCTGACGTGGGACCAATTGAGAATCATGAGGCAGGATGGATTCTTCACAATCGAGTCCCATACGTACTGGCATCCAAACTTTCACACGGAACGCGCACAACACGATGCTCCCGATTACCGGGCGTTCGTTCGGGACCAGTTAGAGCGTGCGAGAGCCCGTATCCAATCGGAAACTGGCTCTCCCGCCACGCTTCTTGCGTGGCCGTTCGGCATCCACGATGCCGAGTTAGAGGTGTGGGCAGTTCAAGCCGGACACGCCGCGGCCTTCACGATCGATGCGCGCCCCGTTACACGGGCGGAGTACGTGATGGCGCTACCGCGCTACCTGATTACGGATCGATGCGGCGAAGAATGCATCCGGGAGATTCTGCGTCGTGCGGAGCGGCAAGATGACTAGATGGCCTCGTCCATACCCGGTTCCGCACCCGCGCTTGGATCGTCGTGTTCAATGAGGATCCGTTTGCATGGCAATCGAAGCGCTTGGTGCGGCGTCGACTACATTGACCCGATGCATCATCGATGGAATTTCATGTGGGGACGTTCGGGATACGGCCGGCCAACGGAACATCTCGCCGAATTTCTCGTCGGGTCGCATGCAGGGATCAAACGGCGTACATACCCTCCCCGGCATACGTCTTCGCCCGTGGCATAACTGCGCGTTTGACCGACGCAAATCATGACGAATCGCCTGGCCGCTGCAGCTCTTCTGTTCGCCGCCTGCCTTGGAGTCGGCATTGCAGCACCGCTGCCGCAGCAAGTGGCGCGCACACTCGACGCCGTTATTGACGCAGAAATCGCGGATTCCCATATAACAGGCGCTGTAGTGCTGATCGGTGACGCCGACGGCGTGCTGTATCGCCAGGCGGCTGGAGACCGGGTATCCGGTCCGCGGGCGGAGCCAATGACCGTTGATACGGAATTCGACCTGGCATCGCTGACAAAAGCAGTGGCTACCACAACCGCCGTGCTCCAGTTGGCAGAGCGTGGCAAACTTTCCCTGGATCAGGCGGCCAGTAACTACTGGCCAGCGTTCGGGCAGCATGGCAAGCAACGTATCACACTGCGCCAATTGCTCACCCACACTTCGGGGCTCCCAGCAGGCGTCTCATCCAGCCGTGCGCTACGCAACAGGGCATCAGTGCTGCAGGACATCGTTACGATGGCGCCGCACCCGGATGCAGGGCAACGGGTTGTCTATAGCGATATCAATTTCGTCGTCCTTGGCGAGATTGTCCAGCGTATTACCGGTATGGCGCTGGATGCCTGGTGCGACGCGAATATCTTTGTGCCGCTGGGTATGCATCACAGCAGCTTCCACCCGGCCGCTTCCGACACTGCACCGACGACCCAGCGCGACGGGTGGCCGGTCAGAGGACGTGTGCACGATCCGATTTCCGCAGCACTTGGCGGCGTGTCCGGAAATGCCGGGTTGTTTTCGAATGCAGACGATCTCGCCCGCTACGCCCGGATGCTGTTGAATGATGGGGTGACGTTTGACGGCGGGGCACGCATTCTCGCGCATGAGAGCCTGAGCCTCTTGTTCACCCCGTCCACACTGGATGCCGTCGGCCCCTTGCGCTCCATAGGCTGGAGCATCGAACCGCCTTTCATTGCGAACCGATACAGGACAATACGCGCTGGCGCCATTGCGCATCTCGGCTACACCGGGACAGGCCTCTGGGTCGACCTCGTGACACGGCGCTTCGCCGTGATCCTGACGAGCCGGCTCTACCCCGGACGGGAGGGAGACGCGTCGACGCTTCGGGCGAACATCCTGGGCGCGCTGGCGAGTGCGTCGGCGCCAATGACCGCTAGCGAAATCGCAGCAGCGGCGCCAACCATGGCCGCTGCGATCGAATGGGGCTCTCGACTACCTCTATCCCGTGGCCCTGTTGAAACCGGCATTGATGTGCTTGAAGCGTTGCAGTTCGCGCCCATCGCCGGCCGTCGCGTTGCACTGATTACAAACCGTAGCGGCTTCGACAGAGCAGGCCAGCGCACAATCGATGTTATGGCCAGTGCACCTGGCGTCAAGCTTGTGCGGATTTTTGCGCCGGAACACGGCCTGGACACCGATTTGGACACACGTTTCGGCGATACGCAAGACAGCCGCACCCGCCTGCCGGTACGTAGCCTCTACACCGGTGAATGGGGCATCCCGCAGGGCGACCTCGCTGACGTCGATGCGCTGGTGTTCGATATCCAGGATGCCGGCGTACGTTTTTTCACGTACGTGGCGATCCTCGGGCAGGCATTGGAGTCGGCTGCATTCGCACACATCCCAATTTTCGTGCTCGACCGCCCCAATCCATTGGGTGGTCGCAACATCGGCGGTCCCGTCTCCGATTCTGGCCCAGCGGCGCTGACGGCATATCACCCGTTGGCACTCACCCATGGCATGACCGTTGGCGAGCTTGCACGAATGTTCAACACCGAACGCCGTCTCGGCGCTGACCTTACCGTCGTGCGTATGCGCCAATACGAAAGGGGCATGTCGTTGTCCGCTACTGGCCTCGGATGGGTACCACCTTCGCCTAATCTGCGCGATACGGAGGCGTTAGCCTGGTATCCCGACCTCGGCCTGGTGGAGGGCGCAGCCGTCAGCGTGGGACGTGGAACGCCTACCCCTTTTGCGCTCATTGGTGCCCCGTGGATACGACCCGAGCTACTTGCGACGCGGTTGGCGCGGGAATATCCCGTCGTGACCTACACACCCGTCCGATTTGTGCCCACCGAAGGGCCTTACGCAGGGTTGCTGTGCTCGGGGATTCGACTGACAAGCGCTGGCGACAATGTCGTCCGAAAGCCAGGGCAACTCGGTCTCGCACTAGCCATGGTGCTACAGGGCATCGACCCTGCCCGGTTCCGTCTGGGGACGCTTCGTGTGTCAATCGGCTCCGATATCATCTGGCAAATGCTCAAGAACAAACGTCCGCTGTCTGAAGTCTTCGCCGTGGTGGACGAACAGGTGGCGGCCTTTGAGCATCGAAGGTCCGCCTATCTGATCTATTGATCTGTGGTTCGGACTCTACTTGGAATGCCTTGTCGCCCTCCTGCATTATTCCTGCGACACATTCCTGCATGCCCGTTCAACGCCTATTCTGTCCGGTCTTGACTGCATCGCAGCATTGAAAGGCGACGATTACGGCGGCTCCTCCTGCCGCGGCTTGTGCCATGTCAAAGGCAAGATCCTGAGTTCTCCTAGATTTTAAGGTAGACGGACATCGCGCACTTCGCGGTGGCGCCTTCACCAACCAGGAGCAGAGGATGAAAACAGACATCGAACTCAAAAAGCTAATCAACGACGAGCTGGAGTGGGACCCAAGGGTCGTCGCTCCCGGCATTGGCGTGGAAGTCCACCAGGGTGTGGTTACGTTGTCGGGACACGTCAGCACCTACTCCGAAAAGCTTGCCGTAGAAAAAGCGGCCGAACGGGTCAGCGGCGTCAAGGGCGTCGTGGTCAAGTTGGAAGTCCGGCAGGACGGCAGCCATGGCGACGAAGCCGTGGCGCTGGCCGCTCGCAATGCACTGCAATGGTACGTCCACGTCCCTGCAGACGATCTCCAAGTGGAAATCGAAAAGGGATGGATTACTTTGCGTGGCAATGTGCAATGGGGATTTCAGCGGCGAGCGGCCGAAAGCGCGGTCAGCCATATCCGCGGGGTTGTAGGCGTCCTCAACCTCATTCGGGTTATACCGAAAATCGTCCCGGAGGCGATCGAAGGCAAGATCGAATCCGCGTTGCGTCGCCGGGCTGAACGCGGAGCGCACCACATTTCGATCAAGGCAGACGCTGGCGTTGTAACGCTGGAAGGTACTGTCGATTCGCTGGCAGAGCGCCGTGCCGCGGCGGGGGCCGCCTGGTCTGCGCCTGGTGTTAGCGAAGTCATCAATAACCTTCGGATTCGGTAGAGGCATGCGAGAGACCGCAACCACGATCGACGATCGCATGCGTGCCTGCGCGTATCTTTTCTGGTTCGAGTCATATCTCGGGGCGCCGGTGTTTCCCTTGTCTGATGGCCTCGTGCCCCTGGATGCCGCTTTGCGCCAGAGGTACATCGCGCATCAGTCTCGTTGCCAAGCGCGGTGGCTCGCCCGCGCCCGACGTCTGGGCGGTAGCGCCGACGCCTTCCGGAGCGCGTGCGTCGCTGTGCGGGCCTCCCTGTTCGGTTGTCACGACATCCTTATGCATATTCGTGGGCTGGCAAGCGCCATCTCGGAACCGGCCCTTCAACCCATCACCACACGCCTGGATATGGACATCGGCCCCTCCTTCCCAAAGACTCTAGACAAAAAGCCTTCAATGCCCCGCAAAATCCTTGTTGCAGTCGACAACAGCCGCTGTGCTTCACGCGCCTTAGACGAAGCCGTGCGGGAAGCTGCATTGCGCCACGCACATCTAGAAATCCTACATGTTGTCAATTACAGCTTCCTGAAGAATCAGGAGAATCCCTTCGAACTCGCCGCGATACGCCGCCAACATGTGACGGAAGCCAACGCGCTGCTGCAAGAAGCTGCAGGGCGGGCGCAAGCCGCTCAAATCGAGCACTCCGAGCAATTGGTTGACAACATGGCGACCCTCGGTGACGTGGCCGATCGCATTGTTCAATATGCGCGTGACTCGCGCCCGGATCTGGTCGTCGCAGGCACACATGGCCACACTGGCCTATCACGCGCGGTATTGGGAAGCGTTGCCGAAAAACTGGTACGCCACTGCCCTGCACCGGTACTCGTCATCCGCGAGGACATGGCCGAGAGTGGTGACGCGGGTATCCCCGATCTCCCACAGACTGAGGTTGTGAGCAAATAGGGAATGCAAGAAGATAAGCGCATAAAGGTCAATGGCCCGGTCATGGTCTGCACCCGCAATAAAGATTGGTTCTTCGGAGAATTCCGGGGACTGAATTGCCACATTCCGTATCCTAATGGCCGTTAAGACGGCTGTTGAGGAACGGAATGCTGGATCGGAAGACGCTGCAGGCGTTGGGCTGCTGGGATCGCTACAAGCTCGATCGGGTGGTATGGCCTGAGGGGAGAGCCGTACGCTGGCGCTTTACCTGAAGCCAGTCAGCAAGGTCATGTACTGCGAGGAATGCGGATCGAAGTGCCGACAGGTCCATGAGACGGTGGTGCGGCGCGTGCGCGATCTTCCGCTGTTCGAGTACCGGGTGGTGCTCCATGTCCCCCGCAGGCGCGTATGGTGCGATCAATGCGGCGGGCCGCGACTCGAGCGGCTCGAATGGCTGGGACGTTACCAGCGTGTCACAGCCCGGCTGGCGCAGGCCTGTGGGCAGTTGCTGCGTCACTGCACGGTGCAGGCCGTGGCGGCTTTCTTTGATCTGGGCTGGCATACCGTCAAGTCGATCGACAAGGCGCGGCAGAGCGCATCGAGGCCGTTGCCATCGACATGACGACCGCCTATGAACTGGAGATCCGCGAGCATTGCCCGCAGGCTGAGGTGGTCTTTGACCTCTTCCACGTCGTGGCTAAGTACGGGCGCGAGGTGATCGACCGGGTCCGAGTAGACCAGGCCAACCGCCTGCGGGACGACCGTCCGGCCAGGCGGATACTCAAGTCCACGCGCTGGCTGCTACTGCGCAACAAGGAGAACCTGAGCGACGCTCAGGCCGTGCATCTGAACGAGGTGCTGCAGGCCAATCAGCCGTTGCTGACGGTCTACGTCCTGAGAGACGAGCTCAAGCGGCTGTGGTTCTATCGCCGCCCCGGATGGGCGCAGAAGGCGTGGGAGCATTGGTGTGAACAGGCAAGCCAGAGCCGGATTCCTGCTCTCGAGTTGTTCGCCCAGCGCCTGAAAGCCTATTGGCACGGCATCATCGCCCGCTGCCGGCATCCGCTGAACACGAGTGTTGTTGAGGGCATCAACAACACCATCAAGGTCATCAAGCGCCGGGCCTACGGCTATCGTGACGAGGAGTACTTCTTCCTGAAGATCAAGGCGGCCTTCCCCGGAATTCCTCGTTGAACCTAAAGATTGCCGTACCTGTCCGACCGTTGTCGATCGATACGAATGCTCCACACAAAGGGCACAGGCGTCCTCCAAGACGACAGGAAAGAGATAGCGGCGACCTCGCTGCGGTACATTGTGCGTTAGTTTGGTCGGACTCTGCCGAGACGGGGCCGGCAGCACAGTACGATCGTGTGCGGCCCCGGGGATTCAATCGATTTCATGACGGCACAGCGCGAGCGATACGTTGGGAATCGTCATCACTTCGAACTAACAGCACGGGCACCATACATCGCGCAAGCACTTCCTGGCTGACGCTGCCCATGATGAGTCGCTGCGTGCCGCGCCGACCGCGCGTTCCCATTACGATCAAGTCGGCATTTGCTCTGCGTGCCTCTCCAAGCAAAGTGTCTGCCACGCTTCCTGCCTTGGCCGGCCGAGGTACGAGCATTGTGCCGTGGGAAACGCCCTGGCTTCCGAGAAATGCGCTGGCATCAGCCAGCACGCGCTGGCCGTAGGCGACCGCCCTACGCAGGAATTCGTCGCGATCAATAGACGCTTCATCGAGCAAGGCGTCGCTGTCATCAACAACGTAGACGAGGAGTACATGCGCATGGCAGGCGGTCGCAAGCACTGCCGCCTCGAGCAGTGCCCGATGTGCGCAACGACTGCCATCTACTGCGGCCAGGATAGTTTCGATCATGGCTCATCTCCAGCATTAGCGGATATACCCGTCTGGCTAAAGGCTAGCCCGTGGCTACGCGCCTGATTTGACCCATCGCAAGCCGGCGAAAATCTGCGTCGGGGTACGCACGATCGCACCGCTGGTGCCCGCGCATTGATCGTGGTCAACCGCCATCGCGGTCTGCCCGTTGCCGCAGCCGCCGTTTGGCCATTCTCCAGAGAAGATAACTACAAGGGTCTCGTTCACCTGCTGTGTGCAGACAGCCCATGTGGAGTGCCCAACATTGCGCCCGCCTTATCTCGCCGTGTCTCGGGCCGATGCCGCGCTTAGTGTGAAGGGCTGCCACTGGGGCCCCGCCCCGCTGCGGATTGCGTTCGATCAAGACGCAGCGCCGTTTCACGCCTAGTGTGAATCAGTCAGCCGTTAGCAAGCGCTGTTCTACGCTCTGATAATTTCCTAGGCACTACGCATTGCAGCGGAATCGTGGTTTTGCTTAAGTGTCGGTACAACTCCACCAGGAAGGAGCAGCACATGTCGACCGAACATACACAGATCATCTGGTTCGACGAACTAAGGCGGGCCGACGTTCCTCGCGTCGGTGGAAAAAATGCATCACTGGGGGAGATGGTGGCCAATCTGGCGTCCGCAGGCGTCAAGATTCCACCGGGGTTCGCGCTCACCGCGGAAGCATATTGGCGATTTATCGAAGCAAATGGCCTACAGGAGACCTTCTCCAGAACGCTTAGCGAACTTGCTGACGGCAAAGTTACCCTCTCCGAGGCCGGAACTGCCATTCGTCAGGTTATCCTCCGCGGCGAATGGCCGAGGGAGACAGCTGATGCGATCAGTCTGGCCTACGCAGAGCTGAACCGCCGGACAGGACAATTCGACATCGACGTTGCAGTCCGATCAAGTGCGACTGCAGAAGACTTGCCGGATGCAAGTTTTGCCGGCCAACAGGAGACCTTTCTTAATATTCGCGGAGATCGTTCGCTCCTTGACGCTTGCCGTCGTTGCTACGCCTCGCTTTTCACCGACCGCGCGATCAGCTATAGGCAGGCGAAGGGTTTCGACCATATGAAGGTCGCGTTGTCCGTTGGGGTCCAACGCATGGTCCGATCCGACCTGAGCGGCGCCGGTGTGATGTTCTCGATTGACACTGAAACCGGCTTTGACAAGGTGGCCCTAGTTAGCGCTGCCTGGGGCCTCGGCGAAAGCGTTGTGCAGGGGACGGTCGAACCGGACGAATACGAAGTCTTTAAGCCACTTCTGTCCGATTCGTCTCTCAAGCCAATCATCGGGAAGAAGCTCGGCAACAAGAGCCGCAAGATGATCTACACGAACGATCGCAATGCTCCGACCAAATATGTCCCGACGTCGAAGGTGGAACGAACATCCTTCGTGCTGGGCGATGAGGAGATTCTTTCCTTGGCGCGCTGGGCCCGCACGATTGAAGAGCATTATGGCCAACCCATGGACATCGAGTGGGCGAAGGACGGCGAGAGCGGGGAGATGTTCATCGTTCAGGCCCGACCGGAGACCGTTCAGTCGCGGCGCGAGGCGATTGCGGTGAAAACCTATCGCATAAAAAAGTCCGGCCGCAAGTTGGCATCGGGCGTGAGTATCGGCGATGCCGTCGCGGCGGGTGTAGTTTGCATCATCGAAGACCCGGGGGAGATGGGACGCTTCGTCGACGGTGCCATCCTGGTGACCCAGTCGACTGACCCCGACTGGGTTCCCCTCATGCGGCGTGCAGCTGCCATTGTCACCAACCACGGCGGTCGGACCTCTCACGCAGCCATTGTGAGCCGCGAGCTCGGCCTTCCGGCAATCGTCGGTACGGGAAATGCGACTCATCTTCTGCACGATGAGCAAGAGATTACTGTGTCATGCGCGGAAGGTCGCGAGGGTTTTGTCTACGAAGGCACCGCCGACTATGAAGTCGAGGATATCGACTTTGCCAGTATCCCGGCAACGCACACAAAAGTCATGCTGAACCTGGCGAACCCCGCAGCAGCGTTCCGCTGGTGGCGGATCCCTGCCGATGGCGTCGGGCTGGCGCGGATGGAGTTCGTGATCAGCAATCACATCAAGATCCATCCGATGGCACTGATCCACTACGACACGCTCAAGGATAAAAAAGCGAGGCAAATGATTGCCGGCCTGACTGATGGGTACGAGAACAAGACGGAATATTTTGTCGACCGTCTCGCGCGCGGACTCGGGCGGATCGCTGCCGTTCAGTATCCACATCCGGTAGTCGTCCGCATGAGCGACTTCAAGACCAACGAGTACGCGCATCTGATCGGCGGCAAGGAATTCGAGCCCCGAGAGGAGAATCCGATGCTTGGCTTCCGAGGAGCGTCGCGATACTACTCTCCCCGATATCGAAACGGCTTCACGCTGGAATGCCAGGCGATTATCCGCTTGCGCAAGGAGATGGGGTTTACCAATGTAATCGTCATGATTCCGTTCTGCCGCTCCGCAAAGGAGGCGGACCGCGTTCTTGAGGTCATGGCGGAGAGTGGCCTTGTGCGCGGGGACGCCGGCCTGAACGTGTATGTCATGTGCGAGATTCCGTCAAACGTGATCCTGGCGTCAGAATTTGCCAAACGCTTCGATGGCTTCTCGATCGGCAGTAACGACCTGACTCAACTCACGCTTGGCGTGGACCGTGATTCGGCAGAACTTGCGGAATTGTTCGACGAGCAGGACGACGCCGTCAAATGGATGATTCGAAGCGTTATCGCAGAGGCACACAAAGCCGGAGCCGAAGTTGGCTTATGCGGCCAGGCGCCGAGCGACCACCCGGAGTTCGCTGGATTCCTCGTCGAGAGCGGCATTGATTCGATGTCTGTGAGTCCCGACAGCTTTATCGCGGTCAAGCGCCATGTTGCTGCTGCCGAGAAAGCGAAGACAAGAGCCTCGTGCGTATGAGCGCCTAAAGCAAGCGAGCGAAGACATCCACGTACCCGTCGCGACTGCCCCGGGACGGAACGCAGAAGCCCACCTAGGATCGGAATGAGCACAACAAGAATCGGCGTCAGGGTAACGGAGCTCGCCCCGTCCACTGCCGTCGGCACAAAGCCATGTGACCAGTAAATATCACGTGCACGTCGAGTTCTCCACCAGGATTTTCGATAGCGGTACCTTTACTGCGATGGTCACGCCGTCGCCGGACTTGCTATAGATAGATAGAGTACCGCCCAGTTGCAGGATACGTTCGCGCATGCCAAGCAGACCAAAGGAATCAGGTCTCCGCTTCGCATCCTCGGGAAGGCCGACACCGTCGTCATGAATGCGTAGGTACATGTACCGTTCATCGACTAGCAGCCTCACACTTACCTCACTCGCCTTGGCATGGCGCGCTACATTTGTCAGCGCTTCCTGCGTCACACGATAGAGGGAAATAGCGGCCAAATCAGTCAGGTGCAATGCATCAGTATTGACGGCGCACTTCACTGGAATCCCGTAACGTTGCTCGAACCCTTCGGCCATCCATTCGAGCGCAGCCCCCAACCCAAGGTCGTCAAGGATTGGCGGGCGAAGGTCTGCGGCAATGCGCCGCAATGACGCGACTATCGCGTCGATTTGCCCGCCTAACTCGTTGATGGAGGTGAGACGTTCGCGAATTGCCTCTGGAACATGTTGAATAAGTTCCATTTCGTGGACTGCGAGCGTCAATTTCAAAGACGTGAGGGATTGGCCCAAATCATCGTGCAATTCCTGGGCGATGCGCTTCTGCTCATTCTCCCGCGCTTGCTGCACGTGTGCAGACGCCGCGGCGGCCCGTTCAAGTTCCTCTAACCTGCGCCGCTGGCTTAAGTCCCTTGTGATCTTCGCGAATCCAAGCAGGGTACCGGCTTCGTCATGAACAGCAGTGATGACAACGTTTGCCCAAAACCGGCTTCCGTCTTTACGCACGCGCCACCCTTCGTCTTCCACACGATCGTTCAACGCAGCGTCTTCAAGTAGGTGATCGGGCTTTCCAATTGCGACGTCCTCTGGCGTATAAAAAATCGAGAAGTGACGCCCAATTATCTCCTCCGGAGCGTATCCTTTGCTTCGCTGCGCTCCGGGATTCCAACTCGCCACATTTCCCGAGGTGTCCAGCATGAAGATGGCGTAATCCTGCACTGCATCGATTAACAGTCTGTAGCGGTGGTCGAGTTCGATTTCGCTCAAATTCACGGAGAGACTAGAGCTTCTTTGCGCCATGGCGGCCTCGAAGGCATCCGAACAGGACTCGAGTATGGGGAGCGAACAGGCAAGAATGATTTGTCCATCAGCCTGAAGCTTGGTTTTGTTCTACCGAAAAGATGTTAGAAGAATACACTTGCCAATCCAATTCCCCCAGTGGGACAGAAGGATGACTCCTACGATCACCATCGCGCTGTCAGCACACCTTCTTTCAACGTCAGTGCGCTGAAAGCCCCGTCCTTACGCTCAACTGCGGCGCGGATGGGCCGTCGGACAATAGGAGAAAGCCTTTTTCTTGAACGCGCCACAATTTGGCGCCCGCACCTTCGCCACAAGCAGGCCTGTCACCCACTCCAATCGACTGGCCGCTGGCGTAGACAGGGCCTGCGGTGGCAGGTCTGCGGTCAGAAACGCGCCCTGATCCCGCGAGCGTAGCTACCACTATTCGCGAGCACCGCTCACGGACAATGCTTAACGAAACATCGCACCATTCAATGGCAAGCCGCAGAGCTCATGTAGTTCGGCCACACACGGTGTCAATGGGCACGCCAAGCAGCTTGCCGGCGCATCGAGAGCGAGGGGGTACCCGTTCTGCCGGCTACATGACTGCCGTTATGACGGCCTTCTTCACCGACGCCAAATCAAAGACTATATCGGTCAGAATGGGTTCAGGCGCATCTTAAAAGAGAAGCCGATCTCGGGCGGCACAGTAGTGATGGGCTTGGCATCGCCGACTAGCACAACTGTGCTCAGCACGCGGCCGTTTGGGATCTCCTGAGTAATCCTCATATCGATGTGCGCAGCGGGCGGCGACAACATCTCAGGCGCTAGCACGGGCCCGGGCAAGCATGCCAATGAAATGGCCCAGCCTTAACGCGGCAAAGTGTCCGGATCGTAGCGGTTCCTGGGGTTCCATAGCATCCAACCATTCGTGCCGGCTGCGTCGGCGGCATCGACTTGCTGGCGAATCTCGTCGGCATCGAAGTCGCGATGGTCAAATGCATAGTCGCGGAACGCCTGCAGCCACGGTCGAAAGCGCACCCCAGACAAGCCGGTACGGCGCTTGGCTTCGGCCAGAGAGCGCGCCACGATCTCGCCCGGGTGTTCGGTAGGCCGCCGGCAGCCGGGGAGACCCCAGGTGAAGCCCGATGGGTACAGCATCGGTGAGATGTAGTCCACGGAGACGTCAAACGTCTCGATCTGCTGCCCGATGGCGGTGTCATCAAGATTCCAGCAAACGTAGCCGAAGATATCCGCTGCCAGAAACACGTTGTAGGGGCGCAGCCGGTGTCGGGCTGCCGCTAGGAACCCGGTGATGGCCGCAACCCGGTTCGCGCGAGTATTGGGCTGGCTGAACACTAGGCCGCCGGTATCGGGAAAACGAAGATAGTCAAATTGGATCTCATCAAAGCCTAGGCGCGCGGCTTCTTCGGCGAGGTCGAGGTTATGCGCCCAAGCCTCCTTGATGGTGGGATCGATCCAGCGAAGCTCCTCACGGTCTTGCCAGATATTACCCGTCGCGTCTCGCACTGCCCATTCCGGGTGAGACAGTGCCAGCGGATCGTCCTTGAACACCACGATGCGGGCGATGAGGTACAAACCTCGGGCGTGTAACGTCCCCAGAAGCGACGCAAGGTCGCCCACGCGCGGCACAGGCCCCGGCGCATGGGCCTCGGCACCGCTCACTGAGCGTGCCTTGCTCGGATGGGGTGTCTGTCCCCGGTCGCCCTTTATGTCGATTACCAACGCATTGATCGAGGTCCTCCCCTGCAACGTGAGCGCACCTTCGCGCAGCGTCCTGTCCGCAAGGCCATAGACGGACAGGTACACCGCCTTGGGCCGCAATTGCGCTAATGATACTTTGTGCATCTCTCCCGCTTCCAGCACCGACTGCGCACGGGCATAGCCAGGTGCGCGGACGCCAATGGAGATGCCAGTAAGATCAGGCAGCGAAATACGGGCACCCCCATCCATCGCGGTGAGTTGAACGACCTCCCCGGCGGTGACAGTGGCGCCGGGAACGGGACGGCCACTGGCCGCGTCCGTTACCATTACCGTTACGACCGAGCCAGCGTTGGTACCACTCAAAGTCGCCAGATACAGCAGGAACGCTAGCAGGAGCTGGGGCATAGTTAATGCCCTGCTTCCTGTATAAGCCCCGTCATGCAGGCCCTGCCGCAGTGCCCGGTGATTCAGGTATCGAAGCAGAGCCTCGCCGTTGGTGCCGGTGGAGCGGCTCCGGATCGATGATGAAAGCAGTAGCATTATTTTCTTCCTCGGCAATCGCCTCGAGCATGCGCAACTGCAACTGATTCCAGGTCATGGCATAGCCCGCGTTGGAGGGGCCCGCCCCTTGGGGCTTCAATGGTCACCCCACATTTCCTGATTGACACTCAACGTCGGACACGATGCGGTCGAAGTGACAGTTATGAGACTGATACACCTAATACGTGTCCAATGCCGAACGTGAATGCCGCTGCCGCCAGGCCAATGATGACCTGACGAATTGCGGAAAAGCCTGCGCTTTTACCGTTGAAGAGCGATGTGAAAACGCCAATCGCCGCCAGAGCCAGGACGCTCAACACAATACACTGCACGATGGCCGTAAGCCCTGACGTCCACAGGTACGGCATGGCAGGGAAAATGGCTCCAGTCGCAAACAGAAAAAAGGATACAGCGGCGGCAGACCACGGATTGCCACCGAGCTCTGCTGGATCGAGCCCAAGCTCCTCTCGCGTCAACGCGTCCAGTGCCTTGTCCCTGTCACGCATAAGTTGCGATGCGACGCGCTTCGCCTCATCTCCATCCAGACCTTTAGCACGATAGATGAGAGCTAGCTCGTGTTCTTCCGCGTCAGGACTATGTTCAAGCTCGTCGGCTTCCCTTGCGATTTGCGTTTGTGCAAGTTCGCGCGCGTTCATCACTGACAGCCATTCTCCTAGTGCCATCGAACAGGCTCCGGAAATCAGCCCCGCCAATGCGGTTAGCAGAATTGCCTTGTTGCCCGTTCCGGCACCGGCGACACCCATAATCAGACAAAAATTCGATACCAGTCCGTCATTGGCACCGAGCACGGCCGCGCGAAGATCGTTTCCGGATGACACGCCTCTATGCCAAGACTCGCTTTCGGCAATCTCGGTGCCCCTGGTTGCTTCTGGCTTCCCAGCATTCGCCAAGGACTGTATTACACCGGCATGGTGGTGTTCGTCTTTGGACATTTCTGCGGTATCCGGGTTGCCGGCGTACTTGTTCCTGTCTGCAAACTCCACAGCTGCAAGCGTAGGTAGCACGAATCTAGTACCGAAGACACGAACTAGACTCCTCATCAAAAGGGTTTTGATGCTCTGCCTATCTGATACACGCTGTTCGTTTGCCCTCAGTTTGTCGGCCCAGACCTTTGCATGGGCTCGTTCCGATGCGGCCAACTCCCAGAACACCTGCTTACGGCTGACGTCATTTTCTATGTGGGCAAGCGTCTCATAGAGCGCTGCGCTATGACGCTCGTCAGCCAGATGCGCACGATACCTCTTGATTTCCTGTCTGGATGCCATGATGTTAGTTCGTTCCGTTAACGTCCCCGTGCCGCGCCCGGGAGACCAAGTCACTCGTCGAAGTCCCACATGCGGTGCAGGTCGAGCTTGAGCCGGCTGTCCGCCTCCAGTACGTCCACCGCCGCGAGGCGCTCGGCCAGCAACGCATCAGCCAGGCCGCGACGCACGGGGATGAGTTCGACCAGGCCTGTCTCGCCCGCGCGGTACGCGCGCGTGGCACGATCCGCCGTGGTCTGCTGCAAGGCCGCGGCATCCGCCTGCGCTTGCGCAGCGGCCCGCCTTCCCTCCAAATTGCGGTACAGCACGTCGAATTCCGCACCCAGGCGGCGTTCTATACCAAGCCTGCGGCGGGCCGCCGCGTCGGCATCGGCGGCCGCCGCCGCCGCCGCGGAGCGGCGATGCGCCGACCCAAGGGGCATCGCCACGCTGACGCCCAGAATGCGTTCCGCGCCTCCGCGCTCGACCGTCACGAACATGCCGACGGTAGGGTCCGGCCGGCGCTCCAGATCGACGCGCTTTGCCTGGTGCTGCGATTGCACCTCCTCGGCCATCGCCAGCTTGTACTCGTGGCTGTCCTGAACGTACTGGGCGCGCAGTTGCTCCAGCGGCCCCTGAGGTAGAGGGGGCAACGGCGGCAGCCAGGCTTCGGCCGCGAGCCCGGGCCGGCCTAGCCCCGGAAACCGGGCCTGCAATTCAGCCAGTGCGGCCTGCTCCGTGCCCGTGGCCATGGCCAGTGCGGCCTGCAAGCGCGCGTGATCGGACGCGGCCAGCTCGCCGTCCAGGCGCGAGGCGTCGCCCACCTGAACCCGACGCGCGGTCAGGGCTGACAGTTCCGCCGCCGCGCGGGCATTGTTCTGTGCGGCCACTCGGGCCTGGCCCGCTCGCACGGTGGCAAACCAGAGGGCCAGGATCTGGCGCGATACCTCATGGCGCGCGTCCTTCACCGTCAACTGGCCCACCTCGGCGGCGGCATCGGCCAAGCGCCCGTCTGCACCGGCCTTGCCCCAAAGCCTTAGCGGTCGCTCCACGGTGATTTGGCCTTCGGCATAGCGATCGGAGGGATCTCGGACCTGGCGGCCCTGGCCGGTCGCGCGTATCACGGTTTCCGCCGTGCCCGCGCGGATGCCGTCGGCACGCGCCAGCGTGGCGTCGCGCCGGGACTCGGCGGTCATCACGTCAGGCGAGCGGGAAACCGCCTCTCGAACCTCGGCTTCGCCCGGCAGGTAGCCCGCAGCGCTCTGGGACTGTGCCATCGCGCTCGAGACACCCATTCCGCAAGCCATGGCCAGCGTGCATCGAAACATATCGAATCTCATTGTGATTCTCCTTGCCCTGCGGCTGCACGGGGCCGTGCCATTCCGAAGCGTTCAAACAAGAGTGGCAGCAACAGCAACGTGAGCGCAGTCGAAGAGAGCAGGCCACCGGAGACGACTATCGCCAGCGGACGCTGGATCTCCGACCCCGGGCCGGAGGCCAGCAGCAACGGAATCATCCCGAATGCCGTGATGCAGGCTGTCATGAGGACAGGCCGCAGCCGGTCGTGCACACCAGTACGCACCGTCTCGGCCATACCGAGGCCAGACTCCAGCAGCGCGTTGAAGTGCGAGACGAGTACCACGCCATTGAGCACGGCGATGCCGAGCAGGGCGATGAAGCCGACCGAGGCCGGCACCGACAGGTAATCCCCCGACAATCGCAACGCGGCGATACCACCCACCATCGCAAACGGGATGTTGGCAATCACCAGCGTCGCCTGGCGCACCGAGCGAAAGGTCAGCATCAGCAGCAGGAAAATCGCCCCCAGCGCCAGGGGAACCACCATCGCCAGGCGCGCCGCCGCGCGTTGCTGGTTTTCGAACTGGCCGCCCCAGACGATGCGCAGCCCCTTGGGCAGTGTGCCGAGGCTGGCCACCGCCGCCTGCGCTTCCTTGACGAAGCCCGCCACATCGCGGCCTTCGACGTTGACCTGGACCACCGCGAAACGGGCGCCGTCTTCGTGATTGATCCGCACCGGCCCGTCCACTCGCTCGATGCGCGCCAGCGATGTCAGTGGCCAGGCCTTGCCGTCCGGTGCGGTCATCAGCAGGCCGGCAAAGGACTCCGGCGCCTGCCGCAAGGCCGCGCCACCGCGCAGGATAAGCGGCGTGCGGACAGTGCCTTCTGGTACCACACCGATGCGGTCGCCTTCCACAAGGGCGCGCAACTGCGCCTGCAGGGCATCGCCGGAGAAGCCCGCTTGGCCGGCCGCCGCGCGGTCGAGCGAGACCTTCAAGTACTGGACCCCGCTGTTGCTTGGCGCGATCACCTCGACCGCACCGTAGATCTCCCGAATCCTTGCCGCGATGGCCTGCGCTGCCTCTTCGCTGGCGGCAAGGTCATTGCTGAAGATCTTGAGGGCGACGTCGCCACGCGTGCCGGTCAACATCTCCGAGACGCGCATCTCGATTGGTTGCGTAAAGCTGTAGATCACTCCCGGGAAGCGCTCCATCACGCGCCGGATCGCGGCGGCGATGTCTTCCTTGCCGCCGCGCCACTGTTTCTTTGGTTTGAGCACCAGGAACGTATCCGTTTCATTCAGGCCCATCGGGTCCAGGCCTAGATCGTCCGAACCGGCCCGCGCTACGATCGAGCGGATCTCCGGCACCTCCTTCAGCAGCGCTTGCTGCACGCGCAGGTCCAGGTCGATCGACGTTGCCAGCGAAACCGATGGTGCCTTCTGCAACTGCACGATCAGATCGCCCTCGTCCATGGTCGGCATGAAGGTCTTGCCCACCGATGCATACAGCACCACGGCGATCGCCAGCGCTACGCCCGCGCCGCCGAACACAATGCGGCGATGCGCCACGCTCCAGTTCTGTAACCGGACAAGCCCGTGCGTCACCTTGCGCATCAGCCAGGGCGGCTCCACCGCATGCACGAGCAGTAGCAGCGAGGCCAGCGCCGGCACCACTGTGAAGGCGATTACCACGGAAGACGCCAGCGCCAGCACGATGGTCAGCGCCACCGGCGAGAACAGCTTGCCCTCCAGGCCCTGAAGCGACAACAACGGCAGGAACACAATAGCAATGATGGAGACACCGGCAATCATCGGTCCGGCCACGGTCGTCACTGCGTGGCGGATCACCGCGCCCCGTAGCGCCGGATCGGTCTGGTGTGTCTTGGCTCGGGCAAGTGCGGTTTCGATGTTCTCGACCACCACCACGGCTGCATCCACCAGCATGCCCAGCGCAATCGCGAGGCCGCCCAGGCTCATCAGGTTGGCGGTCAGGCCGACATAGCGCATCAGTAGGAAAGTCGTCAGCATCGACAGTGGCAGCGTGACCGCAACCACCAACGCGGCTCGCACGCCGCCCAGGAATATATACAGCGTCGCCACCACCAGCAGGCTGGCTTCGATCAGCGCGTGCACCACGGTGTTGGTGGCGCGCGTCACAAGTTCACCGCGGTTGTAGAAGACATGAGTCGATATGCCCTGTGGCAATTGCGGCCCCAGCGTGGCGAGCCGCGCCTGCACCGCCTCCACCAGCTTGCGCGCGTCAGTGCCGCGCAGACCGAGCACCAGCCCCTCGACCGCCTCGCTCTGCCCGTCCTTGCTGACCGCGCCGTTGCGGGTGGCCTCGCCCAGTCGCACGGTGGCAACGTCGCCGATCGTAATGGCGGCGGCGTATGGTGCGCCCTGCCCCGGCACGACGACAATCGCGCCCAGGTCGTCGAGCCCGCGTATGCCACCTTCCACGCGCACGACCCAGTGCTCGTCGCCGCGATCAAGCCGCCCGGCGCCGTCGTTGCGATTGTTGGTATCCAGGGCCTGACGCAGCTGATCCAGCGTCACTCCGCGAGCCCGCAGGCGGGCCGGGTCGGGAATCACTTCGTAGCTGCGCAACTCGCCGCCCAGGACGTTGACGTCGGCAACGCCGGGCACGGTACGCAGCGCGGGCCGGATGATCCAGTCGAGCACGCGCCGCCGCTCGGCCAGCGAGTAGCGATCGCCCTCGACGGTGAACATGAACATTTCGCCCAGCGGCGTCGTGATCGGCGCCAGGCCGCCCACGGCGGTCGATGGTAGGTCGCGCGCGAGACCCGCTAGGCGCTCGGATACCTGCTGGCGTGCCCAGTAGGCATCGACGCCTTCCTCGAAATCCACGGTCACGTCGCTGATGCCGTACTTGGATACCGAACGCACGATGGTCTTGTGTGGGATACCGAGCAATTCCTGCTCGATGGGTGTCGAAACACGCTGCTCAACTTCCTCCGGGGTCATGCCCGGCACCTTGAGCACCACTTTGACCTGGGTAGGGGAAATATCTGGAAATGCGTCAATGGGCAGGTTCAGGTAAGCCCATATGCCTGCAGCCGCCACCGCGCACGCGGCAATCAGCACCAGCGCCCGCTGGCGCAAGGAAAATTCGATCACGTGGGACAGCATCATTGCTCTCCCGCCAGCATGCCCTTGAGCGCGCCAATGCCGGCTACCGCCACGCGCGTGCCAGCCGGCAGATTGCCGCGCACGACAGCGCTTGCCTCGTCCGTGCTGTCCACAGTAACGGTCTGGAAACGAAAACCCTTGTCGGTTGCCACGAATAATCCGGGCGTGCCCTGCACGTAGGCCAGCGCGGCAGCTGGAACGCGTACGCGGAATGCCCCCGCGCCGTTAGATCGGCGCAGTGTCAACGTGACGCCGACGCTCTCGCCGGCGCGCAGGTCGCCGCGCTTCACAAGCGATGCGCGCACACGGACACCGGCGGTGCCGTCGCCGGAGGGCGCGACGCCGATGACCGTTCCCGATGCTCCGCGCTGTGGCACGTTCACGCGCTCGCCGGGAGACGGCACCGGCACGTCCCGACCGACCAGCAGGTCCAGTTCCAGCGCGACGGGATTGACGATCCTAAACAGCAGCGATGCACTGTCGACACGCATGCCCGGAACCGCACTGACCTCCGACACGATGCCGCCACGGCTGGCAATCATCTGCGCTTCACCACCGGGGCCGGCGAAGGTGATGCCTGCCGAGGCCAGTTCCGCGCGGCGTGCGCGGGCCATGGCGGTGGCCTCTGCCGCACGGGCCTGCGTCGCCTGCCAGCGGCTGGCGGCGATGATGCCATCGTCGTAGAGCGATTTGTCGCGTGCCAGCGATTGCTGCGCGAGGTGCGATTGCGAGTTGGCTTCGGTGAGCGCACGGCTGGCTTCATAGAGCTGCGGGCTGGCGAAGGTTGCCAGTGCTTGGCCGGGGCGCACCGTCTGCCCGACCGAGACCAGCACGCGCTGGACCATGCCCGCATACGGTGCCGCTACGACATATTGTGCGTCGGGTGTGAAGACAACGCGCGCGTGCGTGCCCACCTCCAGGTCCGTGGAGGCGGCAATGGGGCTGACGCGCACACCCAGTGCGCGTGCCTGCTCGGCTGACAGCGACAGCGCAGCCAGCTCGGTAGCGGACAGTTCAAAAGGAAGGGCGGCCGATGCGAGCCATGCACCGGCCATCAGGAATCGTTTAAGAGACATGGCTGTTCCAATCCACAAGAAGGGACGCCGCACGTCCATATCGGACGCGCGCGGGGACACCGGCGGTCATGGCCGGTTGCGGGATCAGAAGAACAGCGGAGGCGCTTGTGAGGGGGGCGGCCGGTTGATGCGGTCGCGCCATTGGATCGGCCGGGGCGGCAAGCGGTACGCGCGGCGCGATGCCGACGCACAACAGGCCATGGCCGCGAGCAACATGAGGGTCAGCGCAGAGACGCCAACGGCCGCCACCGCCAAAAGAAGCGAGGACAGATTAAGGGGTTCGATCGCGGGTTCGACGCCGACCGCGAACGGCTCAGAGCTCGTCAAGCCTACGCCATGATGGCCCGCATCTTGATGCCCGTGGGACAAGGATTCGTGGTCGACAAATCCGAAATCAGAATGAGAATTAACCACGCCTGAGAGGGCGGTGTGCACGTGCAGGCCGGTTTGTTTCGGTGTACCGAAATGGCCGTGCAGGAGCGGGATCAGCAGCTGCGCCAACACGATAATGAGCAGCATTACCCGTAGCGAATTGCTTGGGGTTGCACGTGACATGTGGCGATTGTAATGGCTTTCTTTCGTATTGGGAGCTTGCACGACTATTGAGCCTTCCGTTCGATCACACTCTGACTGTCCGCCAAGCTGTTCGACGGATTGCGGATCAGCTGCGGGCCTTCTGGCAGCGGGTCGAGCAATTCGGCCTCCGCCGCATTCCTGTGGCCGACTCGAACTTCACCGCGGATTGCGCGACCATTCACTACGGCGAACACGCACCAGGATTCCCTGTTGCACCGGAAAATCGAACTGACCGGGATCTTGAGCACATTGTCCGCTCGCTACAAGACTGATCTCCCACCGATTCTCCTTTTGGGCATCAATGAGACATGAGCACCGGCACGGTCATCGACCTGAGCAGCGTACGGGTGACGCCACCCAGCACCAGTTCCCGCGTCCGGCTGTGGCCATAGGCTCCCATGACAATCAGGTCGGCATTGCGGTTGGCGGCTTCAGAAAGGAGCATCTCGCCGGTCTCGTTGCCGTTTCCCGCAGGGCATGTACGCAGGTGCGCTGTCACGCCGTGGCTACCCAACCAGTCAGCGGCATATTGCGGCGGCGAGCCGGACGGCTCGCTCAACGCGTCCGGTTGCGGGCAGGAGACGACGTCGATATTGTTTGCGCGCTGCAGCAGCGGTAACGCATCCCGGATGGCCCGGGCGGACTCACTGGTACCGTTCCACGCCACCATGACATTCTTTCCGACGCTTGGGAACCAGCCCGCATAAGGCACCACGAGCACTGGCCTCCCGCACTGCAACACTACGGATTCAATGAACTGCCGCTCCGCGTATGCAGCGTCATCGGTCGGATCATGCTGTCCGAGTATGACTAGGTCTGATCGGTGGGCCTCAGTCAGAACGGTTGCAGCAGTAGCCCAACTCGGCGCCCTGAATTCTGTGTTGATGGCCAATTTGTCGGTGGCCCCCACAAATTCGAGGCGTGCCCGCTCGCCTACCTGGTGCTGCCACTCAGTGTAAGAGGCGAGATACCGGTCGCCGTCCACCAGATAGCGCATGGCGGTCGGGTCCGGCTTGCCTACCACGAGCAAACCGATCAGCTTAGCGTTGAACTCCAGCGCGAGGTGGACGGCAAGGTGCAGCCGCTGGTACACACGGCGGCTGGCATCGAGGTGAACAAGGACGGTAGCGTAATGCATCAGTATCTCCGTTAAGCAGTATCGGCGACGCACGCTATGAGATTGAATGCTGGTGCCTGCCATGCGTGGGAGGTGCTGCGGCCCGCGCCGGGCAATCCTGATGCCAGGGCAATTAGCACCGATGCGGTCGTGCGCAGCTTGGGCGGGTCAGTAGGTCTGGCACGGAGGTACACCTTTCCCAGATCGGAACCAGAATGCGGGCTGGCAGCACTGCAAGCGCCTAATCATTGCGCCATCCCCCTGCGCTGAAGGCAGTGGTACACATTGGTGGCTTGGCGACCCAAGGCCGCCTGTGCCGGTCATACCTCACACCGCGAAGCGAAAATGTCCGCTGTGCAGGACGATATGATATGCCCCCGTCATTTCGAATAAGGCCCCAGCTACCCGTTCAATATCCTGGCGATTGCTCAAGAATGCGGGAAGCAGATCTTCATTCCGATAGGACCGTGCACCGAAATGATCTTCAAGGGCCTCAGCAGTGATTTCATAGGTCGCTGGTGAGCCATTAACGGTCGCCCTGCACCACAGGCTTGGACTGGCGGGACAATAGTCCGGCGCGTCATTGGAAAAGTCGATCTGATTCATGGCAATCTGGCATCAAGCCCTCCCGTCTGTCGCCGGCCTATGTTTCTTCAGCACGGACCAGCAGAACCGGGGCGACGGCCTGCGCGATCACGCCCCGCGCGACGCTACCCATGACAAGCCGCCTTACACCTCGGCGGCCATGCGTTCCCATCACGATTAGGTCGGCTCCCCAGCCATTTGCTTCGGCCGCGATGGTGGCGGCAATGTCGCCGTCCACCATGGGCCTACCCAGCAGCCGGGTCGCATGGCGAATGTGCCACGCCTCCAGCCTGCTGGCCGCACCAGAAAGTACGCGCTCGCCTGCGGTCGTGAGGTCTTCGACCAGCCTCATCGGATCGAGGCCAGTAACGTCCAAGAACGGACTGCGGTCGTCGACCACATGGACCAATTCCACCTCCGCATCGGCTGCCCGCGCGATAACCATGGCCTGTTCAAGGGCCAGTTCAGATGATGCACCGCCGTCCATGGCGACAAGGATGCGCTGGTACATGCGTAGTTCTCCGGCTGACAGAGCCGTCAGGGCGGCTCAAGTGTGGACTGGTTGGGTCCAGCGTAGGTCAACCGGCCGCTCTGCGGTTGATACGTGTCAAGGGTGCTTCGGTGCTGTCGCTAGGGTCGCTACGATCCGGCGAGCCGTAGCTAATTGACACCAGGAGGCTGCTGCCATGATCCGAGCCACAATTTTCAACTACTCTCGCACTAGCACCGACGCCAAGTCGCCGAAGCTGTTGCCGCGCTCAGGATGAGCCACTGGCTGAGGGCGCTGCCTGCGCGCGTCTCCGCGATTTTCGTGATGGCGGCGCGCGGTGACTTTCTGGCGGAGGCCGAGATTGTTGGCCTCAGCGCATGCCGTGCGTCCGGCCTGGTTGTGCCCCAACGAGACCTGTGGGAAAGTTCCGCTTGCGCCGTCGGGGGCGTGACTGTCTCTTTCCTCTCTTTTCTCTCTTTTCCATCTTTGTCGGCTACACGACCCTCGCGGTGTCGCATAACGGGCGTTATACAACGCCGTGCACCCGCCATGACTTGACCGTCGAGCTGGCGCTATCCCTTTATTCCTTCTGTGCTCAGTCGCAACTCAGCGACGCTGGCATTCGGCGGCTTGGCATAGCAGCCAGTCGTCCTCAAGCGTATTGACAGGGAGCTGAAACGTATAGTCGAGCGGCCGTTCGCCGACGACAATGTCGCGCATCTGATCCCGCCCCTGGTAGCCCACGGCGAGGCTATAAGCGCCCGGCTGGAGAAGAATGTAGAAAAGTGGTCCGGTTGCGATCGCGCTCAACAGGCGGCGGCCATCCGGGGCCGCCACGACAACCGTGGCACCCCCAAGCGGCGCACCGCTGCCGGCATTAAACATCGACAACCGGACGTTGAAGCGCGCAGCGATATCCAGCATGCGAAGCCTGCCAGCTTCGTCGTTTCCACCCGATACATAGGGGGTGCCATGCTGCTCGATGACTTGCACGGGGACATCTGCCTCCGATGGGGCGGCGCGCGTGGCGCACCCCACCACCGTCAGCGCCGCCGCTAGCGTGGACAGTCCAACACAGACGCTTCTCGCGAGTTGCATTTTCGTCACTCCTGATGATTGATTGCGATGTGATTTGACCCTCAGGAAGGGTCGGCCGCGCATGATGGATCGCGAACCAACAGTACAGGCCGAACGGTCTTGCTGACGACACGCTCCGAAACCGACCCCAGCACCATGTGCCGCACAGCGCGGTGGCCGTGCGTACCCATCACGATGACATCCGCGCTCCAGTGGTCCGCTTCCGCTACGATCGCCTCGGCAATCCGCGCTGGCATGCCGGGCGCCTCGACCAGACGGCTACTCCAGCGCACGCCGGCGGCGCTCAAGCATGCCCCGGCGCCGGCCAGCACTCGCTTGCCGTACGCAATGACGTCGGCCATCAGCCGGGGCCGGTCACTAAGAGGGATTTCAAACAAAAGGCCGCTGTCGTCCGCGACGAACATCGCGCAGACCTCGGCGTTGGTAGCCTGCGCCATGGACACCGCCTGTTGCAGAGCCTGCCAGGATGAGGGACTGCCGTCGATGCCCAGAAGAATGCGTCGGTACATGGCAACCTCGGGGTGGATATGGTCATCTCCAAGTTAGGAGTTGCCGGAGGCCCGCAGGTTGATGCCTATCAATCAACGCCTAAGTCTTCCAGGCCGGCCGATGGTCCTCCGCTCTGACCTGCATCAACCTTCCCTCCCTGTGCCGGTCTAGGCTTGAAGCCATGACTACACGCCCGCTTATGTCTCTTCACACCCGTTCACGGCGTTCACGAAAGGGGGCAATACTATGTATCAAACCATCCTCGTCGCCGTCGACGGCAGCGACTGCGGCGATCTCGCACTGGCCGAGGCCATTAGACTCGCCGCCGTGTGCAAGGCTAAGCTGGAAATCGTCCACGTCGTTGACAACAGCTACCTCAAGTACGACATGGGCTACGGCAACCTGGGCGACCTGCGCTCCGACCTGATCAAGGCCGGACGCAAGCTGCTCGCTCAGGCCCAAGCCCAGGCCCGTGCTGCTCGGGTCGCTTGCCATACAGAGTTGGTGGATGAAATCCTTGCGCTTGGCGACATCGCCATGGCGATCAACGACGCCGTTCAGCGCGTCCATGCCGACCTGGTCGTTGTGGGCACCCACGGCCGGCGCGGGGTGCGGCGCTTGGTGATGGGCAGCGTAGCCCAAGGGCTGTTATGCGAGTCGAAGGTGCCGGTGCTGCTGGTGCGGGCACCCGGGGCAACGGCCTCACGGTAAGGCATGGCATCCGTCGCCGGTCGGGACAAAGCTCAAGGGCCGCACTTTCCCGCTAGGGAGACGCCGCCGGAACCTGGGTGCGGTACCGCGCTCACACCGGCCCGGCATACGGGGGTTCCCGCACTCCACGCGGCGTCCCTGCCGGCTGAACTGGAGTGGGTCGCCGCACATGAAACCGGCGAAGTCCTGGCCAAGCTTGCCGCGAGCGAGGCCGGTTTGACAGAGCGCGAGGCGGCCATACGACTGGGCGCATGCGGCCCCAACACGATTGCCGCCAACGACGCGCCGCACTGGCTCGCAAGCCTCGCCCGGCGACTCGCCAGCCCCGTCAACGCGATGCTGATGGTGCTGTCAGCGATCTCTATCCTCGTGCATGATAATAGTGCGGCTGTCCTGATAGGCGGGATGATCGTATTGAGCGTCTCGCTTGCAACCTGGCAGGAAACGCGTAGCGACCGCGCCGTAGCGGCACTACGCAGCATGGTGCACACCACCATCGCCGTGCGGCGCCGGGCGGCCACGGGCAGCACACCGGCGGCACAGGAGCGCCCGATCACTGAGCTGGTTCCTGGCGATATCATCCATCTGGCAGCCGGTGACCTGATACCCGCAGATGTCCGGCTGTTGACCTCCAAAGATCTGTTCGTGAACCAGGCGGCGCTGACCGGCGAATCCATGCCAGTCGAAAAATTTCCCGAGCGCTGCACCGCCGCGGCGCAAGCGGGCGACCTCGGCAATATTGCCCTAATGGGAACTGCCGTGGTCAGCGGGACGGCGATGGCGGTGGTCGTGCTGACCGGGGAGCGTGCGATCTTCGGACATATCGCGAAATCGATCGCCAGCCATGCGCAGCCGACCGATTTCGAAACCGGCCTGAGCCGCATCGCGCGCCTGATGCTGGCGCTCATCGCCGTGCTGGCACCATTGGTGTTCCTGATCAACTGGCTGACCAAGGGCGACTGGTTTGAAGCCGTCCTGTTCGCCATGGCAGTCGGCGTGGGCCTTGCCCCGGAAATGCTGCCAATGCTGGTCACTGTCAATCTCGCCAAGGGCGCACTGGCGATGTCCCGGCGCAAGGTCATCATTAAGCGACTGGCCGCGATCCAGAACCTTGGCGCCATGGACACGCTCTGCACGGACAAGACCGGGACTCTGACCCAGGACCTAGTCATTCTGAAACAGCACGTCGACCTAGCCGGTCATGACAGCGAGCGGGTACTGGAGTTTGCCTATCTCAACAGCTACTTTCAGTCCAGCCTGCATAACCTGCTTGATGTGGCTGTGCTGCAGCACGAGACATTGAGCGAGCGGCTGGGCATTGCGCAGGCTTACAAGCTAATCGACGAGATTCCGTATGATTTCACGCGGCGGCGCATGTCGGTCGTAGTGCAGGCGCCGCACGCCCGGCTGTTGATCTGCAAGGGCGCGGTGGAGGAGGTCTTCTCGGTCTCCACTGCGGCTGAATTGGACGGCCGGCGCGTGCCGCTGGACGCCGAACACTACCGTGACCTGACGGCCATCAGTGACCACCTCAATGACGATGGCTTCCGCGTCATCGCGATCGCATTCCGCGAACTCCCGGAGGCGCCGGCGACGCATCCATACGGCCTGGCCGACGAGAAAGGCCTGACCCCGCTCGGCTACATCGCCTTCCTCGATCCCCCCAAGGAAAGCGCTGCGCCGGCGCTGTCTGCCCTGGCCAACAGCGGCATCGAAGTCAAGATCTTGACTGGCGACAGTCCCCGCATTGCCAGCAAGATCTGCCAGATGGTCGGGCTTGCGCACAGCACTCCGGTTCTCGGCAGCGACCTCGACAAGCTCGATGGTCAAGGTGTGGCCGAAGCAACTCTGCGCAACCAGGTCTTCGCCAAACTCACGCCCGCGCACAAGGCAACCATCGTGAGCGCGCTGCGCGGGCAAGGCCGAGTCGTCGGCGTGCTGGGCGATGGCATCAACGACGGGCCGGCACTGCGCGCCGCCGACGTCGGCATCTCCGTGGACAGCGCCGCCGACATCGCCCGCGAATCGGCCGACGTGATCCTGCTCGAAAAGAACCTGCTGGTGCTGCACGACGGCGTCATGGAGGGGCGGCGGGTATTCGCCAACCTGCTCAAATATCTGCGCATGAGTGCCAGCTCCAACTTCGGCAATATCTTCAGCGTATTGGGCGCGAGCGCCTGGTTGCCATTCCTGCCAATGGCACCGCTGCAACTCCTAACCAACAACCTGCTCTACGATTTCTCGCAGACGGCACTGCCAACTGATAACGTCGACGACGAATCCTTGCGCCAGCCCCGACGCTGGGAGATTGGCAAGATGGGCGGATATATTCTGGCCATGGGGCCAGTCAGCTCAATTTTTGACTACCTGACTTTCGCGGCTCTGTTCTGGCTGTTTGGGGCCAATACCCCCGCGCTGACGACGCTGTTCCAGACCGGCTGGTTTATCGAGTCTTTGTTCTCGCAGACGCTCATTGTCCATGTCATCCGGACACGCCGCCTGCCTTTCCTGGAAAGCCGGCCGAGCCAGGCACTGCTGGCAACCTCCTTAGCGTTGTGTCTGGTCGGCGCGTGGCTTCCCTACTCACCACTGGCGCAGTCGCTGGGCATGCAGCCGCTACCGGCGAGCTTCTGGCCTTTGCTTGCCGTCATCCTGCTTGGCTACGCCTTCGCAGCATTCGCCGCCCGGCGCCTGTTAGCCAGATGGATACCGGTGGACTGAAGCGCGCGGCGCTGCTCTATTCGATCACGAAGGGGACGTGCACCAGCGCATAGCTGAACGCATATTCCAGCTCGCCGGAAGCCTGCGCATGTAACGTAAAAAGGGGCTCACCGGCCGCAACGGCATCGCCAACCCGGACATGCATTGCGAGCCCGGCCACTTGCCGGCGCGGCGCGCCGGCAAGCTTCGCCGCGCGCGCAATGTGGCGGTTGTCGATGGCCGTCACGATGCCGCCGCGTGTTGCCACCAAGTCTCGGCGGAATACCGCCTGCCCGGGCATGCGCAGCCCGCCTTGCGCTTCACAGATCGCTTGGAAGCGACTCCACGCAGCACCGGTGTCGAGCAGGCGTTCCGCTAGCAGCCGTCCCTGCCCTGCCGGGACGGCGCCGCAAAAATCCAGCAGTTCCCCGGCCAGCAACAGTGAACGATCCCGCAGGTCGGGCGGCGCAGTCGGGAGGCATTGCAAAACGGCCAGGACATCGAGCGCTTCCAAAGCAGGTCCCACCCCCTTTCCGACAGGCTGCGAGCCGTCAGTACGCAGTACCCGGATCTTCAGGCCGAAGGCGTCGGCGACCTTTCCCATGGCGAGCTGCAAGCGCTCGAGTTCACTGTCCGCGCGGATTTTCACCGTCTCGCCCACCGGCACATCGATCAGTACGTGGGTCGAGCCTGCCGCAATTTTCTTCGACAGGATCGATGCAACCAGCTGCGCATCGCTGTCGATGTCCAGGGCTCGCTCTACGCGAATCAGCACATCATCCGCGGGGCTAAGGCTCAGCCCCCCGCCCCAGACCAATGCTGCACCAACCTGTTCCACCACGCGCCGCAGTTCTGCTGCGTCCAGGGTGACGCGCGTCAGGGTCTCCATGGTATCGGCGGTACCAGCTGGCGAAGTAATCGCGCGTGACGACGTCTTGGGCACTATCAGGCCAGCAGCCGCGGCGATGGCCACCACGACCGGAGTGGTGCGATTGCCCGGCAACCCGCCAACGCAATGCTTATCGGCGACCACATCGCGGCCCCAAGCTAGCCGCTGCCCGGACCGGACCATGGCCCGGGTGAGGTCGATGGTCTCGCGCAGGCTCGTGCGGCCGTCAGCGCATGCTGTGAGAAAAGCGGCAATATGTACGTCAGCGTACCGCCCTGCGCCAATGTCGGCGACGATGGCGTCCAGCTGGTTGCTGTCGAGGTGACACCCATAGATTTTCGCACGAAGTGCCCGCACTGACTCGAGCGCGGGCGCGTGGGTCACGCGTACGATGTCCCCAGCGCGCGCCGCCAGCGAACGCGCGGCGCTCACCGAAAGGCTGGCTTCCCCCATGCTAAGCAGGGGCGCACCCACCAAGGTGAGCGTTGCAATCAGAGACCGGTCGCCAATCTGCACGCGCACGCGAGCCTGGGCCGAAAAACCTTCCGAACGGCATACCGGGCAATCGGGATGCATGTAGATGACATGCTCCTGCCAGGTATCAATCTCAAGCGGTCTGAAGACCAGTGCCCCGATTTCGCGTTGCGCTATGGCACCCACGGCATCCGTACTGCGCCCTGGAAGTTCCGGATCTGGTATTGGTTCGTTCACGTCGCGTGGTCCCGGCGAGGGCGCGACTATCGCGCATCGAGGGCATCCAGGTTTAGCAGTTCGATGGACTTGCCTTGCACGGTCAGTAGTCCTTCTTGCTGGAACCTGGACAAGGAACGGCTCACGGTTTCCAGGGTCACGCCAAGGAAACTGCCGATGTCCTCGCGGGTCATACGCAGGACAAAGGCCGTGGACGAATAGCCGCGCGCGCGGTAGCGAGCCGAGATGTTCAGCAGGAACGCGGCTACACGCTGCTCGGCGGACATGTTTCCCAACAGCATCATCTGCTGCGATTCCCTGACGATCTCGGCGCCGAACATCTTGAGCAGCTGGCGCTGCAGCGGCTTGATCTCTCGGCAAAGCGCTTCAAGCAGGTGGAACGGGAGCACGCAGACCACGCTGTCTTCCAGCGCAATGGCGTCACAACTATGGACTTCCTGAGAGACCCCGTCCATGCCGAGGGAGTCTCCCGCCATATAGAAGCCGGAGACGATTTCCCTGCCACGGGCCGTGGTTCCCACGGTCTTGAAAGAACCGCTGCGAACGGCGTAGAGACTGCGGAACGGGTCGCCCGCCCGGTACAGCCGTTCGCCCAGCCTGACCCTTCGCCAGCCTTGCACGACCGAGTCAAGTCGCACCATGTCGCTATCCTCCAGGCTAGCCGCCACGCAGATGTTGCGCATCAGGCAAGTCGCGCATCGGGCGCGCTCTGAAAACGCGTCCGGCGCGGACCTTGGATCCTGGCGCTTTTCGAAGGTAATGGTCTTCGCGATCGAGCCACGCTCGACGTCATCCGCTACATGCGAGTCAAACATGTTTGTCTCCGGCTTTGCTGGCCTGTACCAAGTCCCGACCTTCCTGCGCCTCGTCGACCGACTGTCCGTGTCTCCGCGTACGCGGCCTTGTGTTTGATGAAAGTATTGGTTGTCGTCGGCTTCCGCGCCTAGAAGGCGGCGCTGAAATGACTGTCAGGAATGCTGCAAGACTTGTAAGGTTTTCCTGACAGGCGGCGCTGTCTGCCGCCTGTCCCGTGACACAAGTGACGCGACCACTTCATTGCGCGCACCCAGTACGGTTTCGGGTAGCATCCCGTCGCATCTTTGATGCAAAGCAAACCTCAGCCGCCGCCGCTTGCCAAAGTAGAAAGCATCCGGTGCGCGCCGCGAAGCCAGCCAGGAGTTCATGTGAGCAACGCCAAGCGCTGTGCCCCGTTCCCGATCGAACCGCTCGGCGAGGTACTGCGGAGCATGCTGCGCAACTGGTGGATTGCGTCGAATACCTCGCTGATACGAAACGAGCAGGAACGTGAACGCTCGGGTAGCGTGCAGACACCGTTGTACACATAGGGTGCCGCTGAAGCGGTACGGTCGGCGCCACGTGTCTCAGCTGCTATCGGCCGAGTCAAAATCCCGACCATGACGCGGCGGGGCCAGGCGAACAGGAGGCAACTGACATGAAAGGCGATATTCAACTCAAGGAGCACGTGGTGGAGGAACTAGCCTGGGACCCCTCCGTCGACTCGGCCGAGCTTGGCGTGCAGGTCAAGGATGGCGTAGTGACGCTGACTGGCCATTTGAGCAGCCATGCCGCCAAGTATGCTGCTGAGGAGGCTGTCAGGCGTGTGCCGGGCGTGAAGGGCCTGGCTGTTGAGATCAACGTGCGCCTACCTAACGACGCGCAGCGCACGGACGCCGATATTGCTCGCGCCGCGAGCAATATCCTGGCGTGGACCTCGGTGCTGCCCGCGGACCGGATTCAGGTGATGGTCGAGAACGGCAGTGTCACGCTGACCGGCTCCGTTGACTGGCATTACCAGCGCCTAGCGGCCGAGCGGGTGGTGGCTGGCCTGTACGGCGTGGTCAGTGTCGCGAACGCGATCGTGGTGCAGCCCGCGATCATCCCTGCCGACATCAAGGAACTGATCGCCAGGGCGATCGAGCGCCAAGCGGCGGACGACGCAAGCCATGTGGCTGTCGATGTCAAGGACGGCGTAGTCACTCTCAGCGGAAGCGTGCGCACCTGGGCCGAGCGCGACGCCGCGTTTGAAGCCGCCTGGGCCGCGCCGGGGGTAAGGAACGTCTCGAACATTATCCAGGTGAATCTCTGACCTTCACGTGCGATGGCGGAATTTGCAACGAGAAACAGCCATGACAGTTCGTAACCTCGATGCATTGTTCCGCCCCCGCTCGGTTGCGCTGATCGGCGCGACGCTACGCCCGCATAGCGTCGGTGCAACTGTACTAGCGAACCTGTCCGCTGGCGCCTTCACCGGCGGGCTATACCTAGTCAATCCCAAGTACGCGACGCTGGCGGATCAGCCTTGCTACCCTAGCATCGGTGCCTTGCCGGCACCGCCGGAGCTAGCGGTGTTGTGCACGCCAGCGGCAACCGTCCCGGCGCTTATCGCCGAGCTTGGTGCCGCCGGCACGCGCGCGGCCATCGTGCTAACCTCCGGCTTCGAAGGGCCGGAAGACAGCGCCGAAGGCGCCCTGCGGCAGGCTATGCTGGACGCAGCGCGTCCTTACTTGCTGCGGATTCTGGGACCGAACTGCGTTGGGATGATCGCAACCGGGATCGGGCTCAATGCCAGCTTCGCTCCTGGCACGGCGCGCCAGGGTACGCTGGCATTCGCCACGCAGTCCGGCGCACTGGCTACCGCTGTACTGGATTGGTCGCGCTCGCGGCAGCTCGGCTTTTCCCATTTCATCTCGCTAGGCAACAGTGCCGATGTCGATGCGGCCGACGTACTGGACTACCTTGCCAGCGACTCCGGAACTCATGCCATCCTGCTCTATGTGGAGGCGATCCGCCACGGCGCCAAATTCATGTCCGCAGCACGCGCCGCTGCGCGCAACAAGCCGGTACTGATCGTCAAGGGCGGGCGATCGGTGCAAGCGGCGCGCGCTGCCGCGTCGCACACCGGTGCCATGGCAGGTGCGGACGACGTCTACGACGCCGCAATCAGGCGTGCCGGCATGCTGCGTGTGGACAGCACCGAAGCCCTGTTTGACGCGGTCGAAATGCTGGGCCGCATGCGAGGTCTGCGTGGGGACCGCCTCGCCATCCTGACCAATGGCGGTGGTGCAGGCGTGATGGCGACGGACGCGCTGGCCGACGCCGGCTGGACCCTGGCCCGGCTGTCAGACCAGACCCTCTCGCGCCTTGACGCCGTGCTGCCCGCCACCTGGCCGCGGGCGAATCCGGTCGACATCATCGGCGACGCCCCCGTCGACCGATACCTGCGGGCTCATAGCCTCCTGTGCGAGGCGCCCGAGACCGACGCCGTGCTGATGATCCATGCGCCGACTGCCATCGTCCCCGCTGCCGAGATCGCGGCCGCACTCGTCAGCGCGCCGTCTGGCGGCAAGCCGCTGCTTACTGCATGGCTCGGGGCCGATGCCGTGCAGCAGGCACGCCGCTTGTGTCAGCATGCCGGCGTGCCGACGTTCGATACGCCGGAGCAGGCAGTGCGCGGATTCCTGCAAGCATGTGAATACCGCAGGAACCAGCAGTTGCTAATGCGCACGCCGCACGCCGACGACCATCACGCGCCGGTCCACAAGGACCTAGTGCGCATCATCATCGACGATGCTTTGCGCGCTAGCAAGAAGTTGCTGACCGAGCCGGAAGCCAAAGCCGTGCTGGCCGCCTATGGCGTGCCTGTGGTCGAAACCCGCACCGTTGCCAGTATCGAAGAGGCCGTCGGACATGCAGCAAGGCTGGGATATCCGGTCGCGCTCAAGATCCTGTCCGGGGACATCACGCACAAGTCCGCGGTGGGCGGGGTTGCGCTGGACCTAGCCGATGCCGCTGCGGTGCGCAGCGCCGGCAGCGCCATGCTCGAACGGGTCTGGCAGCAGACTCCGGAGGCACGGGTGGAGGGTTTTACCGTCCAGCCAATGGTACGGCACGGCGACGGCTGCGAATTGATCGTCGGCGCCGCTGCCGACCCCGTGTTCGGCCCGGTCCTGTTGTTCGGCCATGGCGGCATCAATACCGAGCGAATCGGCGACCACGCGGTCGCGCTGCCGCCGCTTGACACTCTGCTCGCGCAGGATCTGGTATCGCGCACCCGGATCGGGCGCCTGCTGGACGGCTGGCATGGACAGCCCGGTGTCGACAGCGACGGCCTGCTTCGAGTCTTGGTACAAGTATCACGCCTGGTCTGCGATTTTGCCGAGATTGCAGAACTCGACATCAATCCGCTACTGGCAAGTGCAGCCGGTGTCGTCGCGCTCGATGCCCGCATCGCCATCAAGGCCACGGTGCCGGGTACGCGCCCTCGGCTGGCCATTCAGCCCTATCCCGAGGCGCTGGAGGAATGCGTGGAACGCAATGGAGGCACTGTGGTGCTGCGGCCAGTGCGCCCCGCTGATGAAGCGGCGTACCAAGCGTATTTCCGCCAGCTGACGCCTGAAGATATCCATGCGCGCTATTTCTGCACGTTTCGCGAGCCGGAACACAGCCAACTGGCCCGGCTCACCCAGATCGACTACGCTCGCGAGATGGCGTTCATCGCGACCACGAGCGATGCTTGCGGCCGAACTTCCATCCTCGGAGAAGTGCGGGCGGTTGCCGATCCGGACAATGACCAGGCGGAGTTCGGCATCGCCGTGCGCTCGGACTGTAAGGGACAAGGACTGGGCAGGCTCCTACTCGAAAAGATGATTCGCTATGCGCGCGCAAAGGGCATCGGTGCGCTCGTGGGCTGCACCATGCCTCACAACCAGCCCATGCTAACGCTGGCGCGCGACTGCGGCTTCAGCACCAGCGTCGCGGCGGGCGGGAACGGCGTCTGTCTGCAACTTGCGCTGGGCGAAGACGCTACCGTTGTTCGCGCCGATTATTGACGCTACACAATGGGCGCGGCTTGCGTGTGGCCTACTCTGGTAGCAAGCGAGCAGGCTGCTCGCTGCCTGCAAGCTGCACTTGTGGCAGACGGCGACGGCAGCTCTTCCTCCTTTAGTCAACCATATGAAGCTGACCCTCCTCCGTACGCCTGGCTGCCAGGCCCCGGTGCTGGCGATTCTTCTCTGCGCCGCCACCATCGCCACCGGCCCGGCACTGGCCCAGCCCGATCCACGCCGCCCGTGCCGCCGCCCCGCGAGACGGTCCACGGCGCGGACCTGCCCACCAATGTTGAGCGTGCTGACATCTGAGTACGGCTACGCAATGCTTCGTCCGCGCAGGAGCGCCAGACCATCACGCAGCGCACCCGCGACCTGATTGCGACGCGCGCCGGCGAGCGCGGCGTCATCCTGCGCCGGGATTTACCTGACCATCGGCGCATGAGGATGGGCGACCGCTTTGGCTGCCACCACGGGATGGATTGCAGCGCGCACGCAGTGGCAGCAACCGCGCCGGATGCCATGCCGGCACCGAGGAAGCAGATGGCGTGCGCTACCTGACAGGTGGTGTCGGGCAGGACGAGGCGGCTTATCTGCGCAAGGCCGGCGTCGGTTACAGCTTGCGACTCATCTTTACCGGTAGCGGTTGGCAGCACCTTGCCGGGGTCGGCGCGCATCTTTACGACAGTCACGGCAATCAACGCTTTGCGGCCGTGTCCGATGGCCCATTACTGTTCATCCAGCTGCCGCCAGACCGCTATCGCTTCGTCGCAAGCGCGGACGGCAAGGAACGTGAGCAGATGCTGGTGGTGCCCGCCAGGGTGGGCTGTCCCGCACGATGCGCTGGACGCCCGCTTCATAGCCATTAAGGGTCAGAAATGGCTGACGACGTACCCGCCAGGATGCCACGGAATGCTGACCGCTATCCACCTTCAATGATGCAGCTACCGCCGCCGACACGCCCGAAGGCGATCGAGATCGCCAACGCCTTGCTGGCTAGCTGCCACGATGAGGGCATGTCCATCCGCGTTACTATCGCCTGCGCACGCCGGTGGGCGCGCGGGCGCCCTCAAACAGTCTGCGTGCCAGCCTGTCGCCAACAGCACTCTCCGTACCTAGCCGGCAGAACCGTCTACACGAAGTTCGTGCCCAGGCGCCGCCGCGATGGCATCTGCCAGTACAAGCACGCGCAGTAGTAGCGATGTTCCACTGCCATCCGGGCGCACGCGCGCCGAGCGGCTCGGAGCGGACCAGCGCCCGATAGTCTCCCGGCGGCACGCGCAGGCGTAGCAGCGGCCCTTAGCTCAGTAGCACGCTCCTTTGCCTGGCGTCGAGCAGTATGACTCTGCGCCCCAGAGGCAGCAGACGTCCGCTTCGCTCATAACGTGCGCATGGACGCTTAAGCGGCGACCATCCTGATCGTGCTAGCCGAACAGCCTTGGCCTGCCGTTGCGCCGCTCTAGCCTCGAGGCAGTCGCCAGCTATTGCTTCGACAAGACGCTGGCGTTCGATGCGCTGCACCTGACCCGGCCGGGTTGACTGCGACTGCGCTGCAGGAGCCTGAAGCCGGCGGCAAAGGTGCGGCCGGTCACTACACGTCCGCGTCGTCGTCAAACAAGTGATTGCGCATGGCATAGCGTAACAGCATGGCCTCATTGGGCATTTGCATTTTCTCCATCAGGCGCATTTTGTAAGTGCTCACAGTCTTGGCGCTGACGCACAGTGCTGTTGCGATCACCGTGATGGGCTCTCCCAGTACCAGTCGCCGGTAGACTTCCAGTTCGCGGTCCGACAGCTTTAAATGCGGAAGGTTGTCGGTCTGATCCTTCAGTCCGCTGGCGAGCTTGGTGGCGATCAACTGGCTAACATAGGTGCCGCCCCGAGCTACCTGCCTGATGGCGGAGACCAGTTCCGTGGCCGCGCTTTCCTTGGTCAAGTAGCCCGCCGCGCCCGCCTGGAACGCACGAACGACGTACTGCTCTTCCGCATGCATGGTCAGGACCAGAATTTGCAAGGCCGGATGTTCCCCTCGTAGCAAACGGATCAGTTCCAGCCCGCTCCTGCCAGGCATGGAGAGGTCGAGCAGAAGCACCTGCGGCATGCACTCACGCACCATTTGCGGCACCTGTGTGCCGTCTGAGGCCTCGCCGACCACGTCCAACTCTGAGGCCCGTTCCAGGATATGCCGCAGGCCGTCCCGTACGACGGCATGGTCATCCGCGATCATCACCCTAGTCATGCCCGTTCTCCCTGTTCACGCGGAAAGCGCACGACCAGACGAAAGCCCTGGCCGGGCGAATTATGGATAGTGATGTCGCCGCCCAGCAGCCGTGCGCGCTCGCGAATCCCCAGCAGTCCCAGCGACTTGCGCTGGCCATCACGGGCTTGGCGATCCTCCGGGCCAGTACCGTTGTCATGGATCTCGAGTCGCAACCGGGTCCCTTCCCTCACAATCGAGACCATTGCCAGGCTGGCGTTGGCGTGCCTGACCACATTGCTGAGCGCCTCCTGGACGATGCGGAATGCGGCAACGGCGACCTTCTCCGGTACCTTGTCGTCCTCGGCATCGACCGTGACGGCTAGGCCGTATCGGTCCGAGAAATCATTGGCCAGCCATTCAATCGCCGGTACCATGCCCAGTTCGTCGAGCAACGCCGGGCGCAGATCACTGGCAATCCGCCGGACCGACGCCACCGTGTCGTCCAGCACCCTATGCATGGCCGCTATCTCCGACAAAAGGCTGCTTGTGTGCCGCCCCTCGAGTACGTCATCTCCCAGCATGGCGAGATCCATCTTCAGGGCGCTGAGGCGCTGACCGAGGTCATCGTGCAGTTCACGGGCGATGCGGCGCTTCTCATCTTCGCGTGCGGCCAGAATGCCGTCGGAAAGCTGCTCCAACTCTTCACGAGATCGGTGCAGCGCCTGCTCAGCCCGCATTCTCTCGGTAGTGTCACGCAGCATCACCGTATAGAGCTTGCCACCGGGGTCCGCAGTCTGGGATATTGACGCTTCGATCGGGAACTCGCTGCCGTCGCGGCGCAGTGCATGCAAGATGCGCTGCTTGCCCATCTGCCGCTCCGACACGCCGGTGACGCCGAAGCGGCGCACGTGCTCCTCATGGACGGCACGGAGGCGCTGCGGGATGAAGTCGCTAAGCTTGTGCCCGATTGCGTCGGCAGCGGTCCAACCGAACAGCGTCTCCGCCATCGGGTTGAACAACAGGACGCGCTGTTCGCTGTCCACCGTGATGATTGCCTCCATCGAGGACCGGATGATCCCAGCCAATCGCGCCTCACTCTCGGCGACCCGCTGGAGGTTGTCCGCGGCGATCCGCCTGAGCATGCGCATCCGAACCAAGTAGAGTCCAAGCAGCAGGCCGCCTCCGGCGCCGACAGCCGGCATAACCATTGGCGCCAGCGCCAATCCCCGGTAGCGCTCCAGAGCGGACTGCAGCAAGAATGCCACCGCAGCACAAAACAACACGCTCCCCAGGCCAACGGCGATGTCCGCAGTCCGCCGTGTAGGAAGTGGACTGGCTTGCCGGCTTGTGTGTGGATCGAGTGAAGATGACTTCACGAGCATCCTCTGCCTCTATCATTTTGTCCAATGGACTATAGAATTTGTGCGCGTAAAGGTAACCGCAACGGACATCGCATTGTGTTCGAAGCGGCACATGACCGGATTTTTGCACACTGGGGCGCGTCGCCATCTCGGAGGCGCGCGGTTCCGGCTGGATAGGCCCCTAGGTCACAGCTTGGATATTAGTGCAGCAAACGTCTCGAGTATGTCGGGAAACCAACGCCCGGTGAGCTCGTCGGCGTCTCCCTCGCCGACCAGCAGGACCGAGGCATTTGTTCGCGGGACGATAGTTCCGTGCCGGCCCGCTATCATCCCGCCGCTTGCTGCCTGGATGGCGGCTACTACTGTTTCGCCATCTCGTTGATGATCGACCCCGCCCATACCGGTGGTCGCAGGTCGCGCCAGGGACATGCCGCTTCCAATTGTGCGGCCAGCCGGAACAGCGTGTTCTCCCGCCCGAAGTTCTGCCTTAAGCGGTCGCTGCTGACCTGCTGCAGCACATCGAATCCGTTCTCGTGTAACAGCCCTCGCACTTGCCACTGCCGTCTCACCGGGTGCTTAAATCGTCGTAAAGCACGGCGTTCTCATATGCCGCGGTGGCCTATGAAAAGGCAACTCTTGTCATGCATCAACCTTCCTTAGACGACGGGCAATAGTCTTATAAAGAAGGACGCTTACGAGGATGTGCGCCGCATTGCTCCGGCGAAATTTTCGCGTCACTTCTATGCTTGATCCAAGCTCAATTGGCACTCATGGTCGTTGGGCCATTGATGCTCGAACGGAGGTAGTGAAATGTACAGAAAATTCTTAGTGTCAATGTTTTCGGCACTTGCGCTTTCAATTACACCTGGCCATGCGCAGCAAAATAAGCCCGCCACGAAGAGCACTCAGTCACAGCAGCAGCCCAACGTCGCCGATTTCGACAAGCAGATGGCGCAAGCCCAGGAGAACATGCGGAAAATGCAGGAGCAAATGGACAAAATCCGCCAGACTCAGGATCCGCAGGAGCGGCAGAAGCTACTCCAGGACCACTGGACAACCATGCAGACGACGATGGGCATGATGCATGGCATGTGGGGCGCAGGAATGATGGGATGTTGTGGCGGTGCGCCAGTCGCGGGATCTCACATGATGGGTGGCCACATGATGGGTTGGGGCCAGATGAGCGGCTACTACTCAAAACTTACGCCCGAGCAAATGAAGCAACGGCAATACATGATGGACCAGTATATGGGCATGCAGCAGATGATGATGAACCACATGATGCTGCATCAGTCCATGATGACTCCACCGGTGCGCTAGTCAATAGCTTGGGGAATTCAGTCCACAATTTTGAGACACCGGAATGGCGCCTCAGCGATGGCTGCATATTTGGCGGCGCCGTCGCTGATCCCCTGGAATGGCTCTAGGTGCGTACCACTTGCGGTCAGTCCAACGATGACGCCGTCGAACTTCGCAGCAACCTATGCGGCCGTACAAGAATCTTCGCGGAAGTCGACAAGGATCGTTCTGAAGCCAATCAGTTGGGTTGCGGCCGTCGTCGCCTCAATCTAGCGAATAGGACTGTCGGTACTCCGGCATGGTGACCGGCCAGCGGAGATCACGCTCGATGCGCTGACGCAACGCGTCGCTGGCCTGTGGCTCGCCGTGCACGACGAATGTACGTCGGGGCGCCTGGTGAAAGCCACCCAGCCATGTCATGAGTTCCACCGCGTCCGCATGTGCGGACAGGTTCTCCACCTGTTCGACCGATGCTCGTACGACGATGTCCTTGCCATGCACGCGGATGTCGCGCCGGCCTGACGCCAGGGCGGCGCCACGTGTCCCCGCTGCCTGGAAGCCCGACAGCAGAATAGTGCTGCGCGCATCCGGTCCATACGCCGCGAGGTGATGCACAACACGGCCCCCAGTTGCCATTCCGCTGCCGGCCAGAATAATCTTCGAGCTGTGATCCTGGTTCAGCCAGATCGACTGCTCCATACTCTGCACCGGCGTTGCTAGGTCGCAGGCTGCGGCACACTCGGCACTGTCAATGCGCAACTCCTCCGGATGCAGAGAGAAGATTGTGGTCGCGTCGATCGCCATGGGGCTGTTAAGGTAAATAGGTACGTCCGGGATCCGCTTCAACTCGCGCAAGCGGTGCAGGCAGTACAGCAGGCTTTGGGTGCGCCCCACCGCAAAGGCGGGGATGATTAGGCTACCACCACGACCAACAGTGCGGCTTACGATCTCGCCCAGCACGTCGAGGGGATCGGATTCCGGATGCCGCCTGTCGCCATACGTCGACTCCACCAGCAGGTAATCCGCCTGCCTGACCATCTCAGGCGCGCGCATAACAAGATCCTGCTGGCGGCCAAGATCGCCCGAGAACACAATGCGCTTATCCTGGACGAACAGCGTAACAATGGCCGACCCAATGATATGCCCCGCCCGGCAAAACTCGGCCTCGACGCCCGGCACTACCGTGAAGCGCTTACCGTACTGGATCGGCTGCAGCCGCCGTAGGGCGCGCAGAGCATCGGCACCGTTGTAAAGCGGCAGTGCTGGCCGGTGGCGCGAGAAGCCCTTCTGGTTCGCATAGGCGGCGTCTTCTTCTGCAAGGTGGGCGCTATCCGGCAGCAGGATGCCGCACAGCTGCGCGGTACCCATGGTACAGAAGACGTTACCTTGAAACCCATTTCGCACCAGCAACGGCAGGTAGCCGCTGTGATCAATATGAGCATGGGTCAGCACCACTGCATCAATACTGGCTGGCTCAAGCGGAAGCGGATCCCAGTTTCGCAGCCGCAAGGTCTTGTACCCCTGAAACAGACCGCAATCGACCATGACACGGTGACGGCCGGTATCAAGCACGTACTTCGAGCCCGTGACTGTGTCAGTCGCGCCGAGGAATTGCAGACGCATACTATGTTCCTTCCTTAAGGCCACTGTGAGGCGCTTTTCGTTCACCGTGCGATTCGCTAGCAGCTGACGCTCGCGGGATATTCGACCCCAATCTCCCCGGGCAAATCAATGTGCGGGGCTTGCCCACACCGGGAGTCTAGGTTGCGCCCAAGGTAAGCGATTGATCAGGATCAACGGAGATCAGCTCATCCGCCCTCCGTTTGCGGCGAAGAACGCATGTATCATCAATGCCAGAAAGAATTCTGACGGCCCGCGTTATCCCGCGATGACTCGATGCCGACAACAATTCTATCGACCGACAGTTGTCGGCTTGAGCCATGTCAAGCGCTTTCCGCCGCATACGTCTACGCTGATTCTAGCGAATCCCAATAAGAAGATTCATGACAATTCATTTCTCAGGAGACATCTTATGTATCAGCGTATCCTGCTCGCAGTGGACGGTAGCCGCTCCTCCGACTTGGCGCTGAGCCAGGCCATCGCCATCGCCAAGACCACCGGTGCCGAAGTCAGGGTGCTGTACGTTGTGGACGACAGTGATGTTTACTTCGAGGCCAGTTATTTTGACCCGCGCGAACTGATCGGCAACCTCGTCGCTCATGGCCGCAAGGCGTTGGATGTCGCCATCGCCCGTCTCAGCGAGGCCGGTATCCGCAGCAAGGCGCAGTTGGATGAGAAGCCGGTGGCGCCGGGCAGAATCTCGTCGACCATCGTAGCCGAAGCCGACACGTGGAATGCCGACCTGATCGTGATGGGAACGCACGGGCGGCGCGGTGTCAGGCGTCTGCTGATGGGTAGCGTGTCCGAAGGCGTCCTCACGAAGACCAACAAGCCGCTGCTGCTTGTCCGTAGCGAGGCCGAAGGCTGACCCCGCCGCTAGCACCGACAACGATTGCGCCATGTCGCAGACCATGCGGGCCATGCTATTCGAAGGCGCCGGGCTGCCTTTGCGCCTGCAGGACGTACCTGTGCCCGAGCCGGGGCCCGGCGAGGTCCGAATCGCTGTAGCCGCCTGCGGCGTTTGCCGCACCGACCTGCATATCGCCGACGGCGACCTTCGCTATCCCAAGCCTGCGCTCATCCCGGGACACGAGATCGTCGGCACAGTCGAATCGTGTGGCGCCGGCGTTACCACGCTCATGGAGGGAGACCGTGTGGGCGTTCCATGGCTCGGCCATACCTGCGGACAATGCAATTACTGCCTGCGCCACCATGAGAATCTCTGCGACACGCCGCAGTTCACCGGCTACACGCGTGACGGCGGCTACGCTGAGTACGTGGTGGCCGACAGCCGCTACTGCTTCAGGATTCCCGCTGGCTATGACAACGAGCACGCTGCCCCGCTGCTCTGTGCCGGCCTGATTGGCTACCGCACGCTGCGCATGGCGGGTGAAGCACGCCGTATCGGCATCTATGGCTTCGGAGCGGCGGCCCACCTAGTGACACAGATCGCCGCGGCGCAGGGCCGGGAGGTTTACGCCTTCACCCGCGCGGGCGACAGCGCAGCCCAGCAGTTGGCACATCAGACTGGCGCATGCTGGGCGGGTACCGGCGACCTCGAGGCGCCAGTACCGCTGGACGCGGCATTGATCTTCGCCCCCGTGGGTGCGCTGGTACCGCGTGCTCTGCGTGCCATCGACAAAGGCGGCATCGTCGTCTGCGGCGGCATCTACATGAGCGACATCCCGGCCATGCCCTACCAGCTGTTATGGGAAGAGCGGCGGCTGTGTTCCGTGGCCAACCTGACTCGGGCCGATGGCGACGCGCTGATGGAGATCGCGGCCCATACGCCGCTGGAGACCCATACCACCGCCTATTCCCTTGAACAAGCCAACGTGGCACTGGCCAACCTACGCGAGGGCCGCCTCGCCGGGGCCGCCGTCCTCATCATCCATCCCTGAGCCTCTCCACTCCTTCCACAAGCCGTTATCGACGCGATCCCGGACTTGCTCGGAAGCGGAGTAAGTCCCAAGGCCATCCCGATGATTGCCAATTCGGCGGAACCCTACTCGAAAATGCAGTTCGTGGAAACTCCGCTTGTTCTGTTACCGTTCCGCAGCCTCTCGCACCCGCCGAAGGGACTCCGTATTAAGCGCAAAGCCGGCATCGCTGAATGCTCGCCAGGTCGCCACCTCGAGGCCCACGTTATCCATGAATTCGTGCACAGGCTATCCCCCGTTAGCTCGCCCGGAAATCGCCGGACTTCGGAGCTATGCGGCTCTCGCGGGGTGCGATTGACGATCTACTGTTGCAATGTGAACTCATTTCGAAGTCGCGATCGGGCCAAGCGGCAGCCGACTTTTGATCAACCCCGACAGCCGCCAGCGGAGTGAATGCATCGGCAGTGTGTTGACCAGACGCGGCCGGCCTTAGTCCGCGACTGCCGGAGATAAATCAGTCGTCACCCAGTTCGGCCTCGATTTGAGCAATGGTCGGTAGCGACGGCGTGAGGGTCGGCGGGACGTCCCGCATGAGTTGGTACTCGGCGACGCCCATCGGCTTGGCCATGCCACGCAGCGCGTATTCCGCCACCAGCCTGTTGTTCTCCTTGCACAGCAGCAAGCCGATCGACGGCGCGTCGCCCTCCCCTTTCACTTGGGCATCAATGGCCGAGAGGTAAAAGTTGAGCTGGCCCGCATACTCGGGGCGAAACGGTGTGGTCTTTAATTCGACCACGACGTAGCAGCGCAGCTTCAGATGGTAGAACAGGAGGTCAATGAAGAACTCCTCGCCTCCAACCTCAAGTCGATACTGGCGGCCGACGAAGGCGAAGCCGGCACCGAGCTCAAGCAAGAAGCGGGTGATATGCTGGGTGAGCGCTCTCTCGATGTCTCGTTCCTGCGCGTCGGTGGCCAAGCCCAGGAAGTCGAAGATGTAGGGATCCTTGAGCACGCCGCGGGCCAAGTCTGAATGTACCGGCGGCAATCGCTCGGCGAAATTGCTTACGGCTTGACCTTGGCGCTCGTGAAGGCGGGTCTCGATCTGCATCACCATCACATTGCGAGACCATCCATGCTCGAGAGCTTGGGCGGCATACCACTCTCGCAGCGGCGTGTCCTTCACCTTGTCAAGTAGCGTACAAAGATGGAACCACGGCAATTGTGCAGCAGGCTGCTGCACAAATTCCCGGCCGGCCCAAGCCTCCGCCAGTGCGCGCATGTATTTGAGGTTGCGCGGGGAGAAGCTCTTCATGTCCGGGAAGGTGGCGCGTCGATCTCGGGCTAACCGCTCGATCACCTGTGCGCCCCAGCCCTGCTGATGCTGGCGTTCCCGGATGTCGCCTCCTTATTAAGACCGTAATATGGCTTATAAAGCATCTGGCCATGGGTGAGAGGAACTCGCTGCGTACTTTCAAGCATGAAAGTAAAAAAATAAGATTTATGAATATTTACAGCGCTGCATCGGCTGGATTGCCTCTCCAATTAGGCTCTGCTCGAACAGCGGGCTAACGAGGCTCCAGGGCTGGCTCGGCCATGGCTCTCTGTGGATTTTTGCCGGTGTCGTCGCCGGATTTTATCGGCGTAGTGGCTGCAGTCATGGGAGTGGCCGGCGGGGAGTTGCTGATCCCAGCGCTGACGCTGCTCTTTGGCCTGGACTTGAAGCTCGCAGGCAGCTTGAGTCTGGCGATCAGCTTGCCCACGATGCTGGCAGCTTTCGCCCGCTATAGTCGCGACCAAAGCTTCTCGGCGCTTCACCGCGCTTTCGTCGGCTTGATGGCTGTTGGGTCGATTGTTGGTGCCTATGTAGGGGCTTGCTGCTTGGGGTGATATCTTCGGTAGTGTTGCTACCCCTGCTGGCTGCAATCCTGCTGCTTTCCGCAATCAACGTATGACGACATGCGTGATGCACCGGCCGCTACGTTTCTTGTGTTCCCTGCATGTCTTGCTCTTGCGACCAGGTCCGCCGCCAGGCGCAGATGACGCTTCGTCGACCACCAATGCGTCTCTTCAGGCTAGCGAGGTCGATTGTCGGAGTCACGCCCTGAGGCGGTCAGTCAAGGTTTCTCAGAGGAAAAACTTGGTTTCTGGCACGGGCAGTTGCGCCGGGCATTCTTGTCCGTCTTGAAGGGACGGCCAGATCGACAAACTCCGATCACGATCTGGATGTCATGCGGCAGCAGCAGTAAAAGGTCCACTCGGTGACTCAGCAGTACCGCGGCGCCCCGCTGTCTTGCCGTGCGCAGATCCCAGTGCAACCATATTTCGGGCAACAATGCCGGCGGTCCTTGTGCCTTGTTGGTTAGCGACACGTTCGTGCCCCTAACGAGCTCCGCGGCAGCGACCTCGCGATGCGAGCGACCTCAGGCTCAAGAGCCCGTCAGGTCTGACTCTTCTCAACTCCATGATGCCCAGGACCTGCTCAGTCTGGCCGTGCATAGGGAAAGCGGTGTGACTGTTACATGGGGTAATCGTACTCTCCGTGCTAAATCTGGCGCTTTCCCCGAAAGCCGTTACTGGCAAGGCTTGCCGGTCGACTCCAGCGATCGTCGGTAGATTCTGGGAGATCCCGCGGTAACATAGCTGCCCGCGCACCGCTCCGCCGCAAGGAGGTAGGGAAATGCCAGGCATGGAATTTCGCTATGTGGGAATCGACCGCCTGCCGGCCAAGATGTCGGAGTTCGACGTGGAGCGATACTTTGCGCTCACCGACAGCGACATGATGGCGGTGAATGAGCGGTTCCGGCGAGACCGGCGCGCCGGCGCGGCAATCCAGTTGGTCTTTCTTCGGGCGAGCGGCCATACGCTGGACCATGTAGGCACTTTGCCGCGTCAGTTGCTGCGTTACATTGGTGACCGCCTTGGCGTGCCGACGCCAACCATCGCGTCGCTGCGGACCCTGTATCACCGCTACAAAACGCTCTATGACCACCAGGTCTGGGCCTGCGACTATCTTGGGCTGACGCGGATTGGGCCAGACCATTGGGCAGGGCTTGGTGCGTGGATGCGCCAAGATGCGAAGGAATCGCTGACGCCCGAGGACTTGCTACAGCACGCGCGCTTTTGGCTATACGAGCGGCGGATCCTAATCCCTGCCGACCGAGCGCTGCGCGATCTCGGCCACTCTATCTGGGCAGAAATCGAACGAGCCGTGGTAGCGATGATCGAGGCAGCCATCCCCGAATCTCAGCTTGCACGTGCGGAAGCAGTTCTGTTGACCCGACACGATACGTCTGGAGCGACCGTTCTTGAGTGGCTGAAGACCCCGCCGGCACGTCACAGCCCGACAACCATTGCCGAGACGCTCGAGAAGATACGATTTCTGAAGGAACTCGGTGCGCATACCTGGCAATTGGACGGCGTGCCTATCGAGAAGCAGCGTGCCTGGGCCCAGCGGATCCAGGCACGCCGCCCGGTCAAGCTCCGCGAGCTGAAGGCATCGACGCGCACGCTGGAACTGGTTTTTTTCCTTCGAGTGACCTTGCTGGAATTGACGGACTCCCTGCTTTACCAGGCTGGACGCCGGGTCTCCGATCTGGTCCGACAGGCTTACGAGAAGACCACGACCAAGCAGGCACGCTCTGCCGCGGACTACCGCCAGCGCCTGCTAGCGATCAAGATGCTCGTCGGTGACCCCAATCGCTCGGCCGAGGAGCGGCTCGCGGAGATCGGCAAGCTGCTGGAGGATGTATCTGGCAAGGCCGCCATGAGCCATGCAGCCAGTGTGCGCGAAAGACAGAGCACCTCAAGGTGAATCTTGCGGCATTGGATGAGGCGCGCGAGGCCGGCCGGGTCACGATCGGCTCAGACGGTACGCTGCACCTGTCAGCATTGGAGGCGCTGCCCACGGATGGTCTTCCTCGCAAGACACGCGACACGCTATTCAAGGCCATCGGTACGGCCCAGTTCGCGGATCTGATCATGGAGATGGACGCCCGCACCGGGTTCAGCGCGGTCCTTCTGGCCCGAAGAGCGCGTCACGCGAATGAGCTGGTAGCGTTGTACGGTGCGCTTATCGCACACGGCACCGAGATGGATGCCAAAGGTGTCGCAGGGATGATCCCTCAACTCGACGCGGCACACATTTCGACACAGATGCGCGCGCTGGAGATGCCGGGGCGGCTGGTACGTGCCAACGATCGGGTAATTGAGTTCCAGAGGACTCACGCGATCACAGAGCTCTGGGGCGACGGGCAACGAGCATCGAGTGACTCCATGAGTCTCGACACCTCGTCCCACCTGTTCTACGCCCGCGCCGATCCGCGGCGGCGCACCCACGCGATAGGGATCTATACGCATGTGCTGGACCAGCACGGAATCGTGTACAACCAGCCGATCGTGCTCAACGAGCGGCAAGCTGGCGTCGCGATCGAAGGCGTCGTGCGCCACAATGACACGCGCGACGATGGCGGCCTGCTTCGGCTTTCTGTCGACACGCATGGATATACGAGCGTCGGCATGGCGGTTGCGAAGCTGCTTGGATTCGATCTGTGCCCACGTCTGCGCAATCTGACGGAGCGCAAGCTTTACTTGCCCCGGGGATTGGCCGCTCCGGACAAACTGACACCGGTCGTCGCCCATGAAATCTCTCTCAAGGCTATTCGTGATGGCTGGGATGGCCTGCTGCGGCTAGTGGCATCTATCAAATCTGGACGCGTCAGCGCCGTGGTCGCCCTCCAGCGCTTCGGCAGTGCCGCCCAGGGTGATGCCGTCTATCGTGCCGCTGATCAGCTCGGCAAGCTGCTGCGGACGCTGTTCCTGTGCGACTATTTTGGCAATCCAGAATTCCGGCGCGAGCTGCATACGTTGCTCAATCGCGGAGAGTCAGTCCATCAGCTCCAGCGTGCGGTCTACACCGGCAAGGTTGCGCCGGAGCGAGGCCGTCGGCGTGACGAGATGATTGCGATCTCGGGCTCACTGACCTTGCTCACCAATCTGGTGATTGCATGGAACATACAGCGCATGCAGGTGACAGTGGATGCCTGGCGCCAGAATGGGCAGACAATCGACGATGAATGGCTACGGAGAATGGGGCCCGCGCATTTCGGACATATCAATTTTCGGGGTACGCTGCGTTTCCCGCTTCATCTGTATCAAGAGATGTTGCTGGACGCCGCACACGGGCAGCGTGCGACCGGTTCATGAGGAACGCACCATCACGGGCAAAGATCAGCCAAGAGCCGCCACTCGATGAAGGGACCAAGAATGCTTGTTCACAGGAGGCACCACCAGCTTCACGGCCGGAGGCCGCCGTTTGCCACGCTCACCCAGGCTCCCGATACCCCCCGTCGTGGCGCTTGTCCACGCATTGCCTTTAAGCTCACCCGCGGTGGACGCGTCACCGCAGTGTGAATGTCTTCGGGGCCACGCCGCCTAGCCGCCGCGATGGATCCTGAAAGGGGGCGATCGGCGCTCAATATTCCGGTGTGGCGTGTCGTGCGGCTATTGGCCACAGGGGCGGTTCAAACCAATACCGCTTGCCTGGAGACGGCAACGGCGTTGCAGATAGTATCGTCTACGAGCAAGGTGACTAGAAATTGCGGCGCGTGACAGCGCCAGGGCGCACGCCAGGGCGGTGCGGACCCCGCCGCTTGCACTCGGGTTGGCGAGCTTCGCCAGGGTATCGCGCACTCAATGCGCATCCGCGGGCCGGGTGCCTTGACGAGCTTGCCCTTCTTCTGCATTCGCCCGAGTATGCTGGCGAGCTGGCGCACCGATGCGCGGGGCGTTCCGGCGCACAGGGCTGCGCAGATCGGCATGCTACGCCTTTTCGTTGTGCCACGTCTGCGACGTCGCTGTCAATTTCTGCGTCATCTCCTTCAGCGTGTGGCGCACCGTAAACGCTGGGCCGGCAGACGCTTGAGGTGCTCGATCTCCGATTCCAACTTTCTGAGCCAATGCGCTTGCCGCCGTACTCGCTTCTCAAGCGGGACAACGTCCGCTCCGTGATGCGTTTGCAGATCCTTTGACAACCATGAGGACACAACAGTTGCTCACGATCTTGAGCCTGCGTGATCAGTGCCGTCGCGGCTTGTGCATCGCAGGTATAAGCGACCATTTCGGCTTTAGCGCTGACCCGCAAAAGGCTGCCGCTTGAGTGAGCGGAGGTAGGCAATCAATGCTCGCATATCTGAGTCGTTGATATTCCGATACCAGGCATAGGCCATAGGAGGCTTGTAGTGCATACCCTCCCGGCTTTCTCCGCGAATCGCCTTGGCGATCTGCGCGTCTGTCCAGCGTTTAAGGCCGCTCTCGTCAGGCGTCAGATTGCGCGAGACGCTGGTGCCCCATGCGCCATTGAAAACCTGCCCGCCCGCACCGAGGTGCGCAGTGATCAGTTGTCCGTGGTCGCCGCGGGGAGTATGGCATTCCATGCAATGGCCGATATTGGCCAGATACTCGCCGTAGTGTACTGTGTCGCGCGTCGAAGTCGGGGCGACGTGCTCCACAGGGGCGCCGTAATTCGGCGGGAGTGGGACATGGTAGGTCGACGCTTCAACCACGTGATGGACTGGCGGTTGCGCGCGCAGGTACGCAATGATGGCAGCAAGATCCGCGTCCGAAATGTTCCGATAAAAGCCTATCGGCATAGGCGGCCCGATAATACTACCGTCTGGCCGTACGCCATCGCGGATCGCCTTTCCGATCTGCGCGTCGGTCCATCTGCCAATACCCGTCTGCGCATCCGGCGTGATGTTGGGCGCTACCGCGCGGAATGGCGGTTCGTCGAACACACGGCCGCCTCCAAGATTGTTGGTGAACGCGCCCTCTTGATTCGCGTCGGGAGTGGCGTGGCAGTTCGCGCAGGCCACGACGCCTTCCATCAGGTACTTGCCACGCGCCAGCAATGAGTCGTCGTGGGCGGAAACCAGCCTCCATGGCGAAATGCCTTACCCAGGCAACTTATTCTGCTGTCAGCGCTGGAGACTGAGTGATGAAGAGGACCGATCGACTTCACCACTGCTGTCCGAAGGCCGCCCCCTACTGTTCAATCGCAGCCTGTGGTGTGTTTCGGAAGCTAATCGCCATGCGGTTGTACGTATTCATCAGCGCAATCGCGATGGTCAGGTCAACCAGTTCGCGCTCATCGAAGACTGTGCGGGCCACCTCGTAAGCGGAATCGGGCACACCCGTCTGGGCAACCAGGGTCACCGACTCGGCCCATGCGAGGGCTGCGCGCTCGCGTGAGTCAAATAGAGCACCCCCTTCCCTCCACGCCTGCACAAGCGCGAGCTTCTCGACAGACACGCCCTTCTTAATCAAATCGCGGGTATGCATGTCGAGGCAATAGGCGCAATTATTGATTTGCGAGACCCGCAGGTAGACGAGGTCCACAAGGACTGGCGACAGGCCGCTCTGCATGACGTAGCCGTATACGCCACCGAGCGCCTTGACGCCTTCAGGCGCAATTTCGCTGTAGTTGAGACGCTTGCTCATGAGAAGAACTCCTTACTTGATTGGGATGGTCAGAGCTTTTTCGTCGCTGTCCGCAATGAACACGGCAAGCAATTTAGCGGGCTTCGTCACGCTTGCATTGCGGCTCACGCGGTGCACCGCGCCAGGCTCCTCGTAGAAGCTCTCTCCAGCGTGGTAGATTCGCTTCGGGCCATCATTGACCTGCGATTCGATGTCGCCCGAGACGACGTAGGCATAGATGAAGGCAGAGGCCGCATGCTTGTGCTCGTGCGAGGCCGCACCCGGCGGGTACTCAACGACGACGGCGGTAAGCGACTTGCCCGGAATGTTGGGGATCGCGCGCTGAAAGTTTGGTGTGGCGGTCTCCGCCCCGCCGTGCGCTTCCGCGGGGAGGGTGATGGCGACGACGCCAGCGACGGCGAGAGTCATCGTCGCGCAGGCCGTTCCTAAGATCGATTGGATGTTCATGAATCACTCCTGTGTATCTGCATTGTCGGGCGACAGGCAGACACGCAAAAGCACCAGGAATGAACATTTTTAATGTACCAAGAAGCGACCGCCGGCCTACGCGCTGACGTCAACGGCGCTGGTGAATCAGTTCCTGCAAGCGGGAGCAATCAGCCGCCAAGGTGCCTTCGTTCACGTTCGTCACGCTGAGCATGAGTCCCTGTTGCGCAGGTCCGGTCGCGTACCACGGAGACAGGGGAACCGGGGCCAAGGCGTAAGAGCGTGCTCTCACGGCGATATCGATGTCAGATACAGACTGTGGTAACGCGATCACGACGGCCGTGCCGGCAGTGGCCTGCAATCTGAGCGTTTCCGTCGCGTGTGTCTTCAGTGCGCGGACCAAGGCCTCTTGCCGCGTGGCATATAGACGCTTCATGCGCCGCAGATGGCGGAGGTAATGTCCTTCGTGCATGAATTCGGTCACGGCGTGCTGTACTGGTGCAGCAGGAGCAGGGGCCAGAGACGCCGCGACATCGCCGAAATGGCCCGCCACGTCCGGCGGGACAACGAGGAACCCGAGACGCAGCGCCGGGCTGATCGTCTTGCTGAAGGTCCCGATATGCAGTACTCGCCCATCGTTATCGAGCGATGCAAGAGCCGGCGCGGCCCGCCCTTTCAGCTGCAATTCCCCGAGATAATCGTCCTCGACCACCCACCCACCGTAATGTTTGGCCCATTCGAGTAGAGCAAGCCGTCGTGATAACGACATCGTCATCCCAAGCGGCGCTTGCTGGCCGGGCGTAACGACCGCAAGGGCGGCTTCGGGCGAGATCCGGATGCCTGCGTCGACATCAAGACCGTCCGAGTCCACCGGGACCGGGGCTACAGTCATCCCCGCAAGCCCTAGCGCCGTTCGCGTGAGAGGAAAGCCGGGATCTTCCATCCAGGCTCCTTTGCCTTCCAGGCGCAGTGCACGAATCGCCAAATTGAGCGCGCCAGAGAAACCAGCTGTAACGAAAACCTGAGAGGGACTACATCGAAGGCCCCGCGAGACACCAACATAAGCGGCGATCTCCTGTCGCAGATCAGGTTCACCGCGTGGATCGGGGTACCCGACAGGAGCGGCTGCTGCCCGACGCGCTGCGCGTGCCTGCACACGGGACCAGAGCTTAAAAGGGAAGGAGTCTTGCGACGGCACGCCCATTTGAAACACCAGGGGCGTAGCGCTGAAATCGAAGAACAGTTCCGGCAGCGGCGAGGCCTCGGGCGTCCATCGAGAAGTGTCCCGCGACGGCCGCTCCGCTACCCGGGTGCCCGCCGCGCCGAGCCCGATCGCGTACTGCTCGTCAATCAGCCGTTCATAGGCGGCACGGACAGTACCACGAGCGACGCCCAGTTGGGCGGCTAGGTCCAACCAGGATGGCAAACGTGCGCCTGCGGCAAGCTGACCCGTTTCGATTGCATTGCGAATCGAGGCATAAATCTGCGTGGACAGCGAGACGCGTCCAGAGCGGTCGAGGCTGACAGAGAGAGTTGCCATAGGAAGATGGTACATCGAAATTGCTCACTCTTGGGCCTTTCCAATAGCCCATGCGAAGCGTAACGTTCTCGAGACAGTCCTCATAACGATGCGCCGCCGAAATGGTCGTTCGGTTGAGAAGAAAGCCCTAACCGCGTGCCGCATAAAGCGCACGATTTTTACAGTGTGCGAGAAACGCAATGACGCAAGACAAAGCAAAATCGACGAACGAACTGCACGACCTCATCATCCCAGACAGTCGATTGGCTCGAGAGGTGGCCGAATTTGTTCGGGATACCGAAAGCGACCTACTGTTCAACCACTCGACGCGCGTCTACCTGTGGGGCGCTCTACTTGGGAAAACGAAAAATGTCTCATTCGACCCCGAGCTCCTCTACATAGCGGCGATGTTCCATGACGTCGGTTTGACGCCCGCTTACCGTGACAGCGAATTGCGCTTTGAGGTGGACGGAGCAAATGCCGCTCGCGAGTTTCTGCGTAGCCGCCAGGTCGCCGAGGCCGACGTGGCCAAGGTATGGACCGCTATAGCGCTCCATACGACGCCAGGCATCCCCGAGCACATGGACGGTGAAATCGCACTGGTGCAAGCCGGAGCTGGGATGGACGTCGCAGGACGGGGCTTCGACGACTTTACCCAACAACAACGCGCTGCCGTGGTCGCGGGCTATCCACGCGGCGCAGATTTCGCCCATCAGATGATCGACGCCTTCTACGAAGGCATGAAGCATCGGCCTGCCACTACGTTCGGTACGTTCAATGACGATTTCATTGCACACAAGGATCCGAGCTTCGAGCGCGTGAATCTGTGCAGCATCATTCTGAATTCACGCTGGGAATGACCTACTCATCGAACCCTGCCGGCAATCCGTTGCGCAGAGGAATGTGCAGAATCGCAGATAGCCCTCGGCCATCAATCGTTCGAACGCGTCCAGCGTCGTGGTCCGGGACACGCCGAGTTGCGACGCCAGCGTACGTGTGGAAGGCAGGCGCTCGCCTGGCGCGAGCCGTCCGTCGACGATGCCGGCGCGAACCTGGCGATAGATCTGACCGGCCAGGCCCCAGCGCCGCAAAGCTTGATGTCGGCCTGCATCTTGTCGGAGGGGGTGACGCATGTGGCCCGGGATTCTAGGGCCGGCGGCATCCCGGCATGGCCGAATCCGCACGCAGACCCCAATGCCAGCATGGAGGGTCGCAGCGCGGTTGGTGTTTCAATAATTTTAGTTCAATTGATATAAAACGCGCCGGGGCGTGGTCGCGCCGGTACTCAAGTGGGGACGTGCCATGACAACAAAGACTTTTCTGATAACCGGTGCTAGCAAGGGCATCGGCCGTGCGTTGTCGCATCGACTGGCCGCGGCCGGGCACATGGTGATCGGTATCGCGCGCCATGCTGACGCCGAATTCCCGGGCATGCTGGTGCCCATCGACCTGACGGACTCGGCTGCCACCGAACAGGCGCTCACCCGCCTAAAGGCCCAGCACCAGATCGACGGCGTGGTGAACAACGTGGGCTTCATCGAGCTGGCGCCGCTCGGCAGCATCGACCTGGATGCCATGGATGCCATGTTCCGCGCCAACCTGCGGCCCGCGGTTCAGCTGGTGCAGTCGTTGTTGCCCGGCATGCGCGAGCGCGGCTGGGGGCGGATCGTGAACCTGTCGAGTCTGGTCGTGTTGGGCGTTGCCAACCGCTCGGTCTACGCGGCGGCCAAGAGCGCGATGATCAGCTTTACCCGCACCTGGGCGCTGGAACTTGCCACTACCGGGATCACGGTGAACGCGGTAGCGCCGGGGCCGGTGGAAACCGAGATGTTCCGTGCCAACACGCCGCAGGGCAGTGAGGCAGAGAAGCGATTCCTGTCGATGGTGCCGATGGGACGCCTCGGCAAACCGGACGAACTGGCCGCCTCCATCGAATTCCTGCTGTCCGAGCCTGCCGGCTTTATTACCGGGCAGACCTTGTTCGTGGACGGCGGCGCGTCGATCGGGAAAGCAGCGCGCTAGCGCAGTTACGTCGCCCGCCATGGTCGTCGGCTCGGTCTGACGCGCTGGGCGCGCCCCGACCGCCGCCTGGCGCGGCGGCCGGGGAAACGGGATGCGGCTTCATGCGCGGGCACGGGCGTTAGCCGCTTCCCAGGCAAACTCGACCGTCGACATGTGGACCGATATCGCAAGACGCCCGATCCGTGGAATCTCCACCGATGGAGGCAGCCATTATTTGGTGCCCGCGTTCGGAGCGATGGCTTGGCGGTAGATTGCTCTAACGATGTGGGATTCGATAGCCGTCATTCGAAGTAGTGTCGATAGCGTTTGAGATCGGGGCGATCAGACGTCAAAGGCGATTGCGATTCATTTCTTACACGGTTCGTTTTCCACACCGTCTATCGCCGTAGGCGTCCATGACCGCCATGGACAAGTTGGGACACGCGGGTCTTTCGATTCGTCCAGTTGGGACAACGCCGATCGCTCCGATGACTCATGTCGCCAAGACTATCGCTTGCCGACCGCAAGCAGACGTCCACATGGCCGCAGCACGGTGTTACAGCGCGGACTTCTCATGTGCACAACGACCGCCTTCGGACTATTTGAGCGCTTCTTCTGAGGTCTGGGCAGTCTTCAAAATCATCTCCCTTAGCCAGGCATGCCCAACATCGTCATCGTCACGATCGTGCCAGACCGCTCGCATAGTCTCGGTGCGGGATGGATAAGGTGGGGCGCGACGAACCAGACCGCCACGGTCTGCGAGTGCCAGGGCGAGCGACGCCGGCACGATCGACAGCATGTCCGTCTTACGAAGCATGGCGGGAATAGCAAGCGCGTGTGGGACCGTAACTCTCAGTCGCGGTGCCTCTCCAAAAGCAAGGAGCGCCTCCTCCAATGCGCGCCGGTCGAACATCTCGGACTGGCGAGCTAGTCCGCGCTCGACGATAAATCCTCCGACCGCCCCTTCCTCCTGCCCACCAACTGACAATGTGACAAGTGGGTACTTCGTAAGATCGTCGAGTCTGAGCTTTCTTCGCGAGGCCGGATGTCCATTGCACATCAAGATCGACTCACCCTGGGACATCAAGGCACACGAGTTCAGGCGAGGTGGAATCTGGGAGAAGATACCTATGGCAATATCGATACGTCCCAGGTCGATCTGCTCCGCGAGATCCAGTCGTGTTGAGGGCCGAATGACGAGGTCCACCCCGGGAGCCATCTTCTGCAACTCGCGAGACAACGGGGCGACTATCACCTCAGTGACGTAATCGTTCGCCGCAATGACAAACTTGCGCCTGGATTGACTCGGAGAAAACGGCTCCGTGCCCAAGGCGCTCTCGATACGGCGAATCGAATCCAGCAACGTTGGTGCCATTGACATGGCACGGGCGGTCGGCACCATACCCTTGCCCATCCGTACGAACAGCTCGTCACCAACCAGTTCTCGCAGTCTGCGTAGCGCATGACTGACCGCTGATTGCGTAAGGTGCAGACGCTTTCCCGCCAGGACCAGATTCCTCTCCTCATAGATGGCCTCAAACACCTTCAGAAGGTTCAGGTCTGTGCGTCCGATGCTCATGATGGGACCCCTTCATTGAATGCCGCTCATTATGCAGCTGCACAGACATCAATTCCATTCCGTTGGCGGGCGGCGCATTATGGCTCCATGCATTAGACAGGAGGCAAACCATGACGACAGAGAATCTCAACAGCGACCGCGAAGCACTGATCGAGCGCTGCATCCCCTTCCTTGAAGAAGTGAAGGACCTCACCACCGGCCCCGAGGTAGAAAGCTGGCTCAACCAAAAATACGGACCTGACAGCGAGCTTTACCAGACGTTGTCCTCCCTCGTTCGCAAGGGTGTGGAGGACGGCTGGGCCGCGAGCATCGACATCGAAGGCTTTGCCTACCGCCGTAGCCGCATCGCCGATCCCTCCGAGCGCACGCTGCATTTCAGCATCACGGCGGTGTATATGGACAGCACTGGCAATGCTCAGGGCCATCTGGATGGCCGCCTGCGGGGGCAGTACCACGGCCATCCATATGGGGAGTTCAACATGGTCGTACCTCTGAACCCTGGCGCGGCACTCAACGGTCCAAATGGCTGGTGTGCGGGCGGCTGGACCGCCCCCGCTCCTGGCAGCCATCATTACCCGGAAGCTAAAGGCGGCGCTGTGATCGCGTTGTTCTTCCTCCCTTCCGGGCGGATCTCCTATCACGAGGCCCCGCAGGAGTGAATCATGGTCCAAACGGCGGATAAATTGTCCCAAGATGCGATCGCACAATGTGTCGCCTCCGTAGTCTCCTCACGGCGGGCAGTCCGAGCGTTCAAGCCAGATCCTGTGTGCCGGGAGACGGTCGAGCAGATCCTGCAGGAAGCGGCTACCGCTCCAAGCGGGGCCAACATTCAGCCATGGCGCGTATATGTGGTCACTGGTAACGTCAAGGACGAACTTGCCCAGATTCTGGTCGCCGCCCACAGGGCCGGGAAGGCTCCCGCTCCCGCGCACTTTCCTGAACCGTTGCCCGACCTTTTTCGGAAAAGATTGATTGATTTCGGCGCGCGCTATTACGGGTCGCTTGGTATTGACCGCAACGACACCGAGGCCCGCTCGCGCCAGACCGAAAAGAATTTCGCGTTCTTCGGCGCACCGGTGGGGCTGATTATCAGTATCGACCGCAGACTGAAGCCGCACAGTTGGATAGATATCGGGCTTTTCGCGCAGAACCTCATGATTGCAGCGAAGGCACGTGGCATGGACACGTGCCCCCAGGTAGCATTCGCACCGTTCCACGCCCAGATTGCATCGTATTTGAACATGCCTGCGGAGGAAGTCACCGCGTTCGGTATGTCGTTGGGCTTCGGCAACCCTGAAGCCGCGGTCAATCAGACGAAGATGCCGCGGGAACGCGTGCAGGACTTCGCTCGTCTATTAGGGTTCCCAGATAGGGTCCGCAATCCCATCGCCGATGACGCAGAGGCATCCGAGCGGTCCGCCTCTCTGCCACACATCGATGGCGATATGCCAAAACAGGAGGTGCGCATTGCCGCTACCATCGAGGCGGCAGACAGCAAAGCCCACGGTGTTCAGCAAGAACCGCGAACGGCTGATCAAGCATGATGCGGTGATCGAGTTCTTCAACGAGGTGCTGGCCATCGCGCAGAAGAAGAACTGGCTGTCGGGCGAGCACTTCAGCGTCGACGGCACGCTGATTCAGGCGTGGGCAGGCCACAAGAGCTTCGTGTGCAAGGACGGCGGCGACGATGACGACAGCGACGGCGCCAACTTCAAAGGTCGCAAGCGCAGCAACGAGACGCACGAGTCCAAGACCGATCCCGATGCCAAGCTGTACCGCAAGGGCAAAACCGCCAGTGAACTGCGCTACATGGGTCATACCCTGAGCGTGGATTCAATGGGTCGATGCAACACTAGACACTGCGTGTGCAGTGGAGGTGTTGAAAATGAAACAGAGGCGCAGGATCTACTACACCGAGACTCAAAAGGCACTAATGTGGGAGCGGTGGCGAAAAGGTGACACCCTTGCGCAGATTGCCAGACTGTTTGATCGCTACCACTCAGCAGTACAACGAGTTCTCGCGAGGAATGGCGGGATACAGCCAACGCCACGACACCGCTCCAGGCTCGCTTTGACGATTGCCGAGCGAGAAGAGATTTCGCGCGCAGTCGTCGCCGGCCGGTCGATTCGCTCAATAGCGGC
>NZ_FMYZ01000029.1 GCF_900101625.1 Cupriavidus sp. YR651
TGCAAGAGCGCGGTGGCTTCGGGGGACAGCTTGGTGAGGTCCACGCCGACGCGTTCGAGCAGGTCGCGATCGAAACACGGCTGCACATTGAGGGGGTCCGCACCGACCTGGCGCAGCGTGACCTCCGTGCGGCCCAGGATGACTTCGTTGACATAGAGGTCGACCCGGTAGCTGCCCGCGAGCGTCGCATTCTTCTTGCTGAAGCGGCTGACGTCGATATGCGCACCGGTCTGCTGCAGGAACTGATCGTTGAACTCGACCTCGGCCACCAGCTTGGTATCGGACGGCGTGGGGGTGTTGGCCCAGGCACCAGCGCTCAGAAACATGGCCAACACGACGGCTGCACTGATCGGACGCAGCTGGAAGGCAAACGGTTGTACGGCTTTGGGGTTCATCACTATCAACTTCGATGTGGGGAAACTGGCACTCATTCCCAAAGCGGTAGAACCGCGGGAAATGCGGAGCGGCCGGGGGCCGGCTCCGCTGCACTGCGCTACCGCGATTACGGGTAGACGATGGTGTATTGCACGGAGGAGTTGACCGCGCCGCCGGTAGCGGCACCGGTGGCCACGTAACGGGCGATGTAGCGCATCGTGGCCGAACCGTCGGAACCGGAGCCGGCAACGAGCGGCACCGAGTGCGAGTTCTGCGAGGCATCGGCAAAACCCGCCTTGATTTCAGTACCGTCGTCTGCATTCAGCAGACCGACTTGCACATTGCTGGCGGTGCCGGCGCCCGAGGCAGCGATCAGGTGGCCCGTGGCGGTATCCACGGTCGGGCCCGATTCAAAGAAGGTGTGGACATTGCCGGTGTCCGGGCTGCAGCCAGTCAGCGAAATGCTGAACGGCGTGGCACCGGCGACGTCGCCTGCCGTAGCCAGAACGCTGCTCGACACATTGGGCAGCGTTACGGTGAAGTCCTTGCTGGCCGTGCCATTGCCACCGACGGTGCAGGTTTGCGCCGTGATGCTGCCTGTGAAGGAGATCGTGCCGTCTGCGGCTGCAGCAAAGTGCGAAACGGTGGCGGCGGCTGCGAAGGCGAGTGCGGAAAGAATGAGCTTGGTTTTCATGATACGGATAAACAATGAGAATTAATGAGATTTTGCGTAGCAGGGTGAGGAGTTAATGTTTTCCTCGTGGTATCTGCACGCAGAATTGCAGTGGTTTATAACTTCCTGAATTTATGATCTGATTTTTTACACTCTGGTTTGAATCTCCAAAAAAATCTTTAAGCAATCAAATTACGGAATCTTGCGAATCACCGGTAGCTCGTTCCATCCATTTACGATTACCTGCCATTCGCGGCGCCATCCATTAGGAATCGACTAGAAGCACTAACTGGGGAGGCGTTGTTCTTTTGATGCCTGTAATGTAGAAACCGGCGCGGTTCGAGCGCATAGAACAATTCCTAAAATCCCAGGCCTCCGGGATGTTTAGAGATAATTCGAACGAGGCTGCAGGTATCGGTCCGGCGAAATGAAATAGCGGTCACTTGAGAGCGCCGCGGCCGGGATAATCGGTGAGACTGGGGATGTTCCGAGAAGGGAGTTGGGGCGAGATCGCGATCAGAGGATCACTACGGATCACTGCTGCCGGGCGGGGGTGGCACTCGATTCACATGTGATGCCTTCGGAAAGTTCTCATGCGTCGGCGCCCGCCGTGGCGGATCGCCGGGCGTGCCGCTTGGTCATCGGCCGCGCAACACGAAGGCCACACACGCTGATTGCCAGCGCCAAACAAGAAAGCCCCGGAGCGATGCTCGGGGGCTTTCTCATTGCAGGTTTCCCGCGGCCGCGCCATGCGGGTCCGAGAATATTTCGTCGTTGCATGCCGCGACGTCTTTCAGCGATGAAAACGTTCAATCATCGTTGAAGGACATCGCGACCGACGCCATGGCGCGGCGCGCGGCGATATCCACTCCCCATCTGGAGGGATACCGCGCAAGCCTGGATGACCCTGCCCGCCATCCAGGCCGCGGAAAATGTAGAGGCACTATCAAAAAGATTCTGGCGTCGTTGCGCGGCCTTGCCGTACCACTTGTACTGTCTGCGGCCGCGCCCTTGCAGGGCGCGTATGCGCTTGCAAGCGCATACCGCTACGCAGGCGGATCGCGTGCGATCCGAAACCCCTGCTTCGCCCTAGCCAGAACCGCTGCGCTTCATTTTGATAGCGCCTCCTAAAACGTATCAGCTCCAATAGCAGGCGGTTACCGCCTTACTTGCCCAGTTCGTGGCCGATCACCCCGCCGACGACTGCGCCGCCGATCGTGCCGGCCGTGCTGCCGTGCGTGACTTCATGGCCCACTACGCCGCCGGCAACGGCGCCGGTGGCCGTGCAGCCCGAGAAGGCCCAACAACATGCGCCCACGGCGAGCGCTCCTGCCAGTCGTTTCCACATGATGTGTTCTCCTGCATTCCAGGACGCCGTCGCAACAGAAGTGGCAACAGAAGCGCGGCAGCATCCGGTTCGTCACGACTCAAGAATAGGGGTGAGACGGCGCGTGGCCATTCCGGCGCGCGCCGATTGGGATGTAGGAATTGTCGGACGGCAGCTGTGCAGTGCCGTCCGCCTGTTGGCGATGCGGGTCCCGCTTCAGTCCGGTTTGAATTTGCCGATATTCCCAACGGATGCCGGGAAATACACGCCCGCGCCGCGTAGAATGCCCGGCTGCCCCAAGCCACTGTCCCGTCACGCGCCATGATTTCCCCCAGCTACGACGCGCTGCTCGTCCTGTTCTCCCTGCTTGTCGCGATTCTTGCGTCGTATACCGCGCTCGACATGGCGGGACGCATTGCCACCGCCCGGGGGCGGCACGCCCACGTCTGGCTGGCCGGGGGCGCGGTGGCCATGGGGCTGGGCATCTGGTCGATGCACTTCGTCGGCATGCTGGCGTTCCGGTTGCCGATTCCGCTGGGCTACGACCCCGCCATCACGGCGTGGTCGCTGCTGATTGCCATCGTGGCGTCAGCCTTCGCGCTGCGGCTGGTGTGCCAGGAAAACCTGCCCAGGCGCCGCCTGGCGCTGGGCGCGCTGGTGCTGGGCGCCGCCGTGGCCAGCATGCACTACACCGGCATGGCGGCGCTGCGCATGCAGCCGTCCATCCATTACGTGCCGTGGCTGTTCGTGTTGTCGATTGTCATTGCCGTGGTGGCATCGGGGGCGGCGCTGTGGATTGCGTTCCGCCTGCGCCGGAACATGCCGCGCATCCATCAGCTGCGCATGGGCGCGGCCGTGGTGATGGGCGGAGCCATCGCCGCCATGCATTACACGGGGATGGCCGCTGCGGAATTTCCGCTGGGCAGCGTCTGCGGCGCCGCGGGCAGGGGGATGGACGGCGGCGCGCTGGCGCTGCCGATCCTGGTGATCACGGTGTGCGTGCTCGCGGTGGCGCTGGTCACGTCCGTGCTCGATATGCGGCTGGAGATGCGTACCGCCGTGCTGGCGGAGGCGCTGGGGGTGGCCAACGAAGAACTGCAATTCCTGGCCTTGCACGACAAGCTGACCCACCTGCCCAATCGTGCGCTGCTCGACGATCGCTTCGAGCAGGCCATCCAGGCCAACGTGCGCCATCCAGGTGCCTTTGCGGTGCTCTTTGTCGACCTCGACGGCTTCAAGGGCGTCAACGACACGTACGGGCACCATGTGGGCGACGCGCTGCTGGTGGAAATCGCCAACCGGCTGCGCGCCACGGTGCGGTCGGAAGATACGATTTCGCGGGTCGGCGGCGATGAGTTTGTGCTGCTGGTGCGCGTGGAGGAGCCGGAAGATGCCGGCGTGATCGCCGAAGCGGTGCTCGAGACGCTACGCGAGACCGTGCAGGTGGCAGGCCATGTGCTGCACGTCTCCGGCAGTATCGGTATCGCGCTGCATCCCGCGGACGGCCAGGACCAGGACACGCTGATGACCAATGCCGATGCCGCGATGTATCACGCCAAGGCATCGGGCCGCAATGCGTACTGCTTCTTCGAGCGGTCGATGAACCACCAGGCCCGCGCGCAGCAGACGCTGATCCAGGACCTGCGCGGCGCGCAACGCAACGGGCAATTGCAATTGCATTACCAGCCGAAATTCTCCGCGTCCGAGAACACGCTGGTGGGCGCGGAGGCGCTCTTGCGCTGGAACCATCCGGTGCACGGCATGCTGATGCCGGACCAGTTCATCACCCTGGCGGAGAAGACCGGCGCGATCGTCCCGATCGGCGCATGGGTGCTCGACGAGGCCTGTCGCCAACTGGCGGTGTGGCATGCGGCGGGCCGGCCCGAATGGACCATGGCGGTCAACCTGTCGGCCTTGCAGTTCTGCCATGTGGGGATGGTCGATTCGGTGGCGCAGGCGCTCGCGCGACACGCGGTGCCCGCAGGCTGCCTGACGCTGGAGATCACGGAATCCACCGCGATGCGGGATGTCGAGGCCAGCCTGGCGATCCTGACGCAGCTGGACGACATGGGGGTGCGGATCGCGATTGACGACTTCGGTACCGGCTATTCCAGCCTGCTGCACCTGAAGCGGATTCCCGCCAGCGAGCTGAAGATCGATCGTGGCTTTGTGCGCGATCTGGCGGAAGACACGGAAGACGCCGCGATTGTGTCGGCCATCGTCGCACTCGGGCGGACGCTGAACCTCAAGGTGGTTGCGGAAGGGGTGGAGACGACGGCGCAGCAGGCGTTCCTGGCGGGGCTGGGTTGCGATGCCTTGCAGGGGTACTTGCTGGGCAGGCCGATGCCGGCATCGCAGTTTCCGGGGGTGCCGGCGGCGGGCCACTGATGCTTGCCCGGTAGGTAATGACAACGCCGTCGCGGAAGGACGGCGGAGGTATTGCCGGGGTGCTGACGCGAAATCCCGAGCCGCCAGCGCCGGGATGAGCCGGGTTGAGCCGGGCTTAGGCGGGCCTGGACGCGCGTCAGCGTTCTGAAACTGCTTAGTTGCCGCTGGTGAACTTGTCGCGCGGGCCGGTGGCGCTGAAGCTGCCGTCGGTGAACGGGCTGCGTGCGTCCTGGATGCTGCGTGCGCCGTCGGTGAAGGGGTTGCGCGTGCTGGTGCGGGCACCATCGGTAAACCCGTCGCGGTTGGTGATGCGCGCGCCGTCGGTAAAGGGGTCCGCGGATCGCGGTGCGGCGTTGGCCAGGCCGGCGGTGCCAGCGATCGTGGCAGTCAGGGCGGTGAAGAGCAGGGCTTGCTTGATCTTGTGCATGGAGGACTCCGTCAAGGGGTGAGAGCCGGGTGAAACCGGGCTCGGTCGCCGGACATCGCCACAGTGTGTGACAACGCGACGACCACGCTGTGCAGTCTAGAAAGCAGGTGCCGACGTCAGCATGACTTCCGCATGACATTGCTGTCATGCAGCAAGACGAATTTGCCCATGTGTCGAAAGACCATCCACTCGTTCGAGGGGTGTGCCCCCAACACCCTGTAGAATTCGTTTCTGGCCCGCCTGGCTCCTGGTCTGGGCATTTCCCGAATTACTTCTTCAGCCCGTCTCGCAGGCGGCGGGCGCGCACGAAAGTCATGTCCGAGTCTGATGCAGCCAAACAAGCCGCGGTGGCATGGATCCGCGAGCAGATGGATCGCCATGGCCTGACGTTCGACGATTTGGTCGAGGCAGGTTGTTTTGACGAAGTCGCGGAGGTCGAAGCCACCGCGCATGATGTTCCCGAAGCACCGCACGTCGAGGACACCGTGGTCCGCGTGCTCTATCGCAATGCCATGGGCCAGACGTGGGACGGCACCGGCGAATACCCGGACTGGCTGCAGCGCGCCGTCAATGCCGGGCAATCGATCGATTTCTACCGCGTGGACTGAAGCGACGCCGCGCGGCTCCCGGATATGCCGTGGCCGCGTCGACTCGCTTGCAGCGGAGCAAATCAGAAGACCGGGCGTGTGATGGACGCCCTGTGGATGTCAGCAGCGCCGCGCGCTTGACGGCTCGGGCTGCTCGGGCCGCCTGAGCCGCTTGGGCAACAGCGGCAGGTCGGCGGCCCACGTGGCATTGGCGGCCGGTGTGGCCAGTGGCCTGGCGTGGCGAAGATATTGCAGCGCCACCAGCGGGATTTCCGTGAGCAATGTGGCGCCAGCCACGTGATGGGGGGCGGACGCGTGGTCCATGCCGGTGCCGGCCGGTTCGGCGTCATGCCAGCCGGGCGTCCCGGCTGCATCAGCCAATGCGTCATCCGGGGATTGCACCACGAATGCCTCGCGGATTTCGGCTTCCGCCTCCGCCTTGAGCGCGGCATGCCGCTCGGGCATCGACAACCCCGCCGCTTCCTCCGCGCCACACACCATCATGGCTGCCGCCGAGGCACCCTCGACGGGCAGCGCGATCGTGGCAAGACATAGCAGGAAGCGGGTGAGCGGTCGTTTCATCGAAATGGCGGATTGCGCAAGGGATTCAGGGGGATTGCAGGCCAGCACCCGCGTACGCAGGCAGCGTCCCCCGGCAACGGTTCCCCGACAGAAGGCGCGATTGTACTTGGGATAACGGCCGACAATCCGGGGTCAAAAGATGACATTCCTGCAATCTTCGTAAAAACGGGTCGATCCTCGGCTAGTGTCGTAGTTTCTCTAAATAACCGAAGCCAATGGGCCGAAGCACCTCGGCCCGGAAGTGAATCAGCATGCGCATCCTGATCGTGGAAGACGAGCCGAAGGCCGGTGATTACCTGCTCAAGGGGTTGACGGAATCGGGCTTCGTCGCGGACCTGGCGCGCGATGGCGTGGACGGCCTTGCCCACGCCCGCGAGCAGCACTACGACCTCATCGTCCTCGATGTCATGCTGCCGGGCATGGATGGCTGGCAGGTCTTGCGTGAACTGCGACGCGACAAGGACACGCCCGTGCTGTGCCTGACGGCCCGCGACGAGTTGTCGGACCGTCTCAAGGGCCTGGAGCTCGGGGCGGACGACTATATGGTCAAGCCGTTCGCGTTCGCCGAACTGGTCGCGCGTATCCGCACGATCCTGCGGCGCGGGCCGCTGCGGGAGAGCGAGTTCATGGAGGTGGCCGATCTCCAGATCGACACGATCCGCCGCCGCGTCACGCGCGCGGGCCAGAAAATCGACCTGACCTCCAAGGAATTCGCACTGCTGCAACTGCTGGCGCGCCGGCGTGGCGAGGTGCTGTCGCGTTCGCTGATCGCCTCGCAGGTCTGGGACATGAATTTCGACAGCAATACCAACGTGGTGGATGTGTCGATCCGGCGACTGCGGGCCAAGGTCGACGATCCGTTCCCCAACAAGCTGATCCACACGCGCCGCGGCATGGGCTACGTGCTCGACGAGGCGGACGAGGCATGAGGGACGCGCACGCAGGACACGCCATGAAGGACGCGGCATGAAGCGGTGGATGCGGTGGATGCGGTGGGTGCGATTACCCCGGGCGATCACCTCGTCGCTGACCACGCGGCTGGCGCTGGCGTACGGGCTGACCACCGGCGCGATTCTGGTGTGCGTGGCCGCCTATCTGTCGAGCACGCTGGGCAGCCAGCTGCAATCGCGCGACGAAAGCGAGCTGGTCGGCGAGGTGCTGCTGGTGCGGCATCTGTTGCGCGAAGTCACCGACGAGGCCGAGATCCGTGCCGACACGCATCGCTTTGCCGATATCGCCATGGGCCACGAAGGGCTGATCCTGGTCGTGCGCACGCGCCAGGGCGAGCCGCTGATCACGCTGAATCCGCGCAACGAGTCCCTGCCGCCGCTGCGTGTGCTGCCCGCGACCACGGCGCCGGACAAGTCCTTGCTGCAGACCTGGCACCCGCGCAACGGTGTGCCGTCGCGCGGCATGGCGGCGCTGGGCCAGGTGGGCGACAGTGACCGGGCCGTCGAGATCGTCGTGCTCAGTGATGCCGGCTACCGCGTGGCGTTGATGCGCGAATATCGAAGCCAGCTGCTTGGTGCGGTGCTCTGCGGGGCGATCGTGGCCGCCGCGCTGGGATTCCTGCTGGCAAGGCGCGGATTGCGTCCGCTGCGCCGCATGGCCCACGACGCCGCGGCGGTGACCACCAGTCGGCTGGCCACGCGGCTCGATGTGGGCGAAGCGCCCGAGGAATTGCGCGAGCTGGCCGGCGCGCTCAACGGCATGCTGGCGCGACTGCAGGACAGTTTCACGCGCCTCTCCGCTTTCTCCGCCGACCTGGCGCATGACTTTCGCACGCCCATCAGCAATCTCGTCGGCCAGACCCAGGTGACGCTGGCGCAGCGACGCAACCCCGCCGAGTATGAAGCGCTGCTCGAATCGAATCTCGAGGAATACGAGCGGCTGTCGCGGATGATCGAGAACATGCTGTTCCTGGCGCGCGCGGACAACGCGCAGGTGGCGCTGGGCGCCCGGGCGCTGGATGCGCGCGGAGAACTGGACAAGGTGGCCGAGTATTTCGAAGCCGTGGCGGCGGACCGCGACCTGACGCTGGCGGTGTCCGGCGTGGCGACGGTGACAGCCGACCAGACCCTGCTGCGCCGCGCGGTGATCAACCTGCTGGACAACGCGATGCGGCACGCGCCGGCAGGCAGCACCGTGCGCATGACGGTGGCACGTGCGAAGCCGGGTTACACCGGCATCTGCGTTGCCAATGCGGGTCCGGCGATTGCGAGCGAAGCGCTGCCGCACCTGTTCGGCCGCTTCTATCGCGCCGACCCGTCGCGCCGCAATTCGGCGACATCCACCGGTCTCGGGCTGGCCATCGTCGACACGATCATGCGCCTGCATGGCGGCAGCGTCACCGTGCGCAGCGAAGCGGGCCGGACGGAGTTCGAACTCGATTTTCCCGATACGCAGGCCGGTCACAAAGCCGGCGCATAATGCCAGCGCGGGAGCGATCCTCCCGCGTGACCTGGTGAGGCTGGCGTGAACCAGCCTCAACCTCTTGATCGGAAAAAATCAAGGAGACCGATATGCAGGTGCAACCCTATCTGGACTTCGGCGGACGGTTCGACGAGGCCATGGCGTTCTACGGCAAGGTGATGGGCGCCAAGGTGACTTTCATGATGCGCTACAAGGACGCGCCTCCGGGCGAGCAGCAGCCGAGCCCCACGTGGGCGGACAAGGTGATGCACGCGAACATCCAGCTCGGCGATAGCCAGATCATGGCATCGGACGGCCGCGAAGGGCAGACCCCGGCGTTCTCGGGCTTCATGCTGTCCGTCGGCGACGTGCCCAAGGCCGAAGGCGAGCGCATCTTCAACGCGCTGGCCGAAGGCGGCCAGGTCATCATGCCGTATCAGAAGACCTTCTGGGCCGAAGGGTTCGGCATGCTGGTCGACAAGTTCCAGATGACGTGGATGGTCAACTGCGAGCACTAGCCGATCAGTTTCTGACCGTGCAAAAAGGCCGACTAAACAGTCGGCCTTTTTTGTGCCCATCGTCCGCCGCCTTGCCTTGCATGCAGGCCGCCGTGAAGTCTCCGCGAAGGCCTCGCGGAGACTTCACGTAACTTCATGAAACCCTCAGGATGCCGATGCCTCGGCACTGCGGGCGATCTCGACGGCGCCCTCGTCGCGGCCATGGGCCCAGCGGTACAGCACCGGCAATACCAGCAGGGTCAGCGCCGTGGATGACAGGATGCCGCCGATGACCACCGTGGCCAGCGGACGCTGCACCTCGGCGCCGGTGCCGGTGGCGATCGCCATCGGCACAAAGCCGAGCGACGCCACCAGCGCCGTCATCAGCACGGGCCGCAGCCGGGTGAGCGCACCGCTGTGCACGGCGTCGGCGAGCTGCTTGCCTTCCTCGCGCAGGCTACGGATGAACGACAGCATCACCAGTCCGTTGAGCACCGCCACGCCAGACAGTGCGATAAAGCCCACCGCCGCGGAGATCGATAGCGGAATGCCGCGCAGCCACAACGCCAGCACGCCGCCGGTCAGCGCGAACGGAATGCCCGTGAAGACCAGCAGGCCGTCCCGCGCGTTGCCGAACATGATGAACAGCAACACGAAGACCAGCAGCAGCGCCACCGGCACCACGATCTGCAGCCGCCGCGTGGCGGATTGCAGCTGCTCGAACGTGCCGCCCCACGCGATCCAGTACCCGGTGGGGATCGTCACCCTGGCTTCGATCGCAGCCATCGCCTCCGGCACGAAGCTGCCGACGTCGCGGCCGCGCACGTTGGCGCTGATCACGATGCGGCGCTTGCCGTTCTCGCGCGAAACCTGATTGGGGCCGGGCGCGATCTCCAGCGTGGCGATCTCGCCCAGCGGGATGTAGTTCGTACGCGCGTCGGCGCCCTTGGGCAACGGAATCGGCAGGCGTCGCAGCGCTTCCACGTCGGTACGGATGCCTTCCGGCAGGCGCACGCCGATATTGAAGCGCCGGTCGCCCTGATAGAACACGCCGGCGTCGCGGCCGCCCACGGCAATCGCCACGGTGTCCTGCACGTCGACCATGTTCAGGCCGTAGCGCGCCGCGCGCGACCGGTCGACCTCCACGCTCAGTACCGGTAGCCCCGTCGTCTGTTCCACCTTGACCTCGGTGGCACCGGCCACGCCTTGCAGCACCTGGGCGATCCGCTGCGCGGTGGCGTCCAGCACGGCGTTGTCATCGCCGAACAGCTTGACGGCCACATCGCTGCGCACCCCGGAGATCAGCTCGTTGAAGCGCAACTGGATCGGCTGCGAGAACTCGTAGCGGTTGCCGGGGATCTGCTCCAGCTCCGCCTGCATCGCCGCGCGCAAGGATTCGCGCGAGCGCGACGGGTCGGGCCACTGATCGCGCGGCTTGAGCATGACGTAGCCATCGGAGGCATTCGGCGGCATCGGATCGGCGGCAATCTCGGCCGTGCCGGTGCGCGCGAAGACGCGTTCGATCTCCGGGAATGTCGCCTTCAGGCGCGTCTCGATCTGCTGCTGCATGGCCACCGATTGCGTCAGGCTGGTGCCGGGAATGCGCAACGCCTGCACGGCGAAGTCGCCCTCGTTCAGGTTGGGAATGAACTCGCTGCCCAGCCGCGTGGCGACCAGCCCGCTCAGCAGCACGGCGACCGCCGCGGCGGTCAGCACCACGGGTGTGTTGGCCAGCGCGCGCGTCAGGGCCGGGGCATACCAGCGGCGCGCCCAGCCCATCAACCGGTTTTCCTTTTCCGCGACACGATCGCCGATAAACAAGGCCACGGCGGCGGGCACGAAGGTGACCGACAGGACCAGCGCACCGGCCAGCGCCAGCACCACGGTCACCGCCATCGGGTGGAACATCTTGCCCTCCACGCCGGTCAGGGCAAAGATCGGGATGTACACGATCATGATGATCAGCTGGCCGAACACCAGCGGCCGGCGTGCCTCCCGCGCGGCGGCAAAGACCTCGTGGAAGCGTTCGGCGCGCGTCAGCGGCCGGCCCTGACGCGTTCGCGCATGGGCCAGGCGGCGCACGCAGTTTTCCACGATCACCACCGCGCCATCGACGATGATGCCGAAGTCCAGCGCCCCCAGGCTCATCAGGTTGGCGCTGATCTTGTACGTGACCATGCCGGTGAACGTGAACAGCATCGACAACGGAATGACCAGCGCCGTGATCAGCGCCGCGCGCAGGTTGCCCAGGAACACGAACAGCACCGCGATCACCAGCACCGCGCCCTCCAGCAGGTTCTTCTTGACCGTGGCAATCGCCTTGTCGACCAGCACCGTGCGGTCGTAGACGGTCACGGCCTTGACGCCGGCTGGCAGCGACTTGTTGATCGCCGCCATGCGGGCATCCACCGCACGCGATACCGCGCGGCTGTTTTCGCCGATCAGCATGAACACGGTGCCCAGCACGACCTCGCGACCGTTGTCGGTGGCGGCGCCGGTGCGCAGTTCGCGGCCGAGATCCACCTCGGCCAGGTCGCGGATCCGGATCGGCTGGCCCTGTGCGGTGCCAACGATCACGTCGCGGATGTCGTCGATTGACTTCACCTGGCCCGGCGCCCGCACCAGGTATTGCTCGCCGCGCCGCTCGATATAGCCGGCGCCGACGTTGCTGTTGTTGCGCTCCAGCGCCTGCACCACGTCCTGCAGCGACAGGCCATATGACGCCAGCTTCTCCGGGCTGGGGGCCACCAGGTATTCCTTGGCAAAGCCGCCGATCGAGTTGATGTCGGTCACGCCCGGCACGGTGCGCAGTTGCGGCTTGATGATCCAGTCCTGGATTTCGCGCAGGTCGGTGGCGGAATAGGGCGTGCCGTCCGGCTTGCGCGCGTCGTCGTCGGCTTCCACCGTCCACAGGTAGATCTCGCCGAGCCCGGTGGAGATCGGCCCCATTTGCGGGGAAATGCCGGACGGCAACTGCTCGCGTGCCTCCTGCATGCGCTGGTTGACCAGCTGGCGCGCGAAGTAGATGTCGGTGCCGTCCCGGAAGATCACGGTGACCTGCGACAGCCCATAGCGGGACAGCGAGCGCGTCTGCTCCAGGCCCGGCAGACCGGACATCGCCGTCTCCAGCGGATAGGTCACGCGCTGCTCGGCTTCCAGCGGGGAATAGCCGGGCGCCGAGGTGTTGATCTGGACCTGGACGTTGGTGATGTCCGGCACGGCGTCGATCGGCAGGCGGCCGTAGTTGTAGGCGCCCAGCAGGGCCATGCCCAATACGGCGAGCATGACCAGCCAGCGTTGCTCGATGGCGAAGCGGAGAATGCGTTCGAACATGAGGGTCTCCGCTCAGTGCGCGTGCTCGGCGCCGGCCTTGCCCTGTTCCGCCTTCAGCACGAAGCTGTTGGCGGCCACGTAGCGCGTGCCCGGCGCGAGTCCGTCGGTGATTTCGACCCGCTTGCCGTCGGTGCGGCCCGTCTTGACGGGGCGCGCGGCGAATCCTCCGGGCACCTCGACGAATACCTGCGTCTGGCCGCCCTCCGTCTGCACCGCGTCGGCTTCGATGGCGACGGGCACCTCGGCGTCGCCGGTGGCAACGCTGACGGTGACGAACAGGCCGGGGCGCCAGGCCATGTCCGGATTGGCGAGCGTCACGCGCGCCGTGGCCGTACGCGTTTGCTGGCCGAGCAGGGCACCCACGTAGGAGATCCGGCCCTCGGCGGTGCCATCGAATGCGGTGGACACCACGCGCACGGATTCGCCCAGCCGCACGTGACCGAGGTCCTTCGGCGCGATCACGAATTCGGCCCAGACGGTGTTCAGGTCCGAGATGGTGAAGACCGTGGTGTCGGCGGCAACGGCTTCGCCCAGGGCCAGGTGCTTTTCCACGACGATGCCGTCGAACGGCGCGCGCAGCTCGAACTGGTTGATGGCGCCGGCCGTGGGCTTCGCGCCGATGGCCGTCAGCTTCTGCGTGGCGTTCTGCGCGGCGATTTCCGCTTCCTGCAACGCGGTACGCGCGGCCAGGAAGTCCTGCTCGGCCGAGACCTTGTCCTCCCACAGCTTCTTTTCGCGGGCATATGTGGTGCGGGCCAGTTCCAGCCGGCGCTGTGCGGCCAGCAGTTCGCTGCGCTGGTCGGATAGCTGGGTGCTGGCGAAGACCGCCAGCAGGTCGCCCTTTTTCACGCGCTGGCCGAGGTTGGCCGCGACCGATTCGGCGACGCCCGCCACGCGGGGCACCACGTGCGCCGTGCGGTCTTCGTTGAACCGGATCTCGCCGGGGAATTGCACGGCGCTGCGGATGCGGCCCGGCGCGGCGGTGTGCAGGACGAGGTTGGCGTTGCGAATCTGTTCCGGCGTCATGGCGATCATGCCGGCTGGCGCGTTGCCGTGATCGTCCGGCTTGCTGGTTGGGGTCGATGCGGCGGCGGCGATTGCGGCGGGCTTGCCGTGCGCGGCCTCGCCCGCCCCGTGTGCGTGATCGTCGTCGTGTTCGTCGCGGTGCCCGGTTCCGCCGCGCCCGGCCAGCAACAATGCCAGGGCGGCAATCAGGCCGGCGATCAGGATGGCGGCGATGGCCATCCCTTGTTTTCGTGTCATCGTCATGGCGATATTCCTTGCGTCGGCGCGCTAGCGTCCGAGAATGCGGTCGATCGTGGTCGCGGCCTGCCAGCTGCTGGCGACCACGCCGAGGTAGCGGATGCGCGCCTGGAGCAGCGTGCGCTGGGCGTCCAGCACGTCGAGGTAGTTGAACTTGCCCGCTTCAAAGCCTTGCGTGGCCGCCTGATAGGCACGTTGCGCGGCGGGCAGCACGGTCTCGCGCAGCGTCAGCGCGGAGGCCCGCGACACGGCGAGCTGGCTGGCCGCCTGCTGCAGGTCGTGATCGAGCCGGACCTGCGTGGCGCGGTATTCGTCGGCGGCCTTGTCGGCCTGCCGGATCGCGGTGTACAGGTTGCCCTGGTTGCGATCGAACAGCGGCAGCGGGATGGCGACGCCCAGCACCGGGTAGTAGCCACGATCGGAAGCGTTTTCGCGCTTGGCGCCCACGCTCAGTGTGACGTCCGGGTACTGGCGGCTGCGCTGCACATTGATCTCCGCCTGCCGCCGCGCGAGCTCCCGCTGGCTGGCCACCAGCGCCGGGGAGGCGTCCAGCGACTGGCGCAGCAGCACGGCTTCCGGGCGAGTGGGCAGCGCTTCGAGGTTGCCGTCCGCCTCCGCAAAACGCGGCGACGGATTCCCCCACAGCGTGGACAGCGCCTGCCGGGCGGCGATCAGGGCGGCATCGGCTTCGGCGCGTTCCAGTTCGGCATTGGCCAGTTCCACGCCCGCCTTGGTTTCCTCGACCGGCGAGATCTTGCCGGCGGCGACGCGACGCGCGGCGGCACGGGCCCCACGCGCGGCAATCTCGGTGGAGCCGGCAGCCAGCCGCACGCGCTCCTGTGCCACCAGGACGTTGAAGAACGCGCCGATCACGCTGGCGCGCAGGTCGGCCTGCGTATTGCCGAGCTGCGCCTGCGCGAGTTCCCGCGTCCGCTGTGCGGCGCCGATGCGGGCGGCGCGCTTGCCGCCGAGTTCCACTGGCAGGTTCATCTGCGCCGTGGTGGTGCGGGTGGACTGGCGCGTGTCCTCCATCAGCAGTGCCACTTCGGGATTCGGAATCACGCGGGCTTGCGTGATGCCGCCCTCTGCGGCATCGAGTTCATGCCGGGCAGCGGAAAGCGTGGGGTTCTGTGCCGTGGCCAGCGCCAGCGCGACGTCAAGCGTCAGCGCGCCCGGTGGCTCCGGTGCGGGATCGGGGCGAACAGGTGCGGCGTCCTGCGCGGACGCGAGGGGGCTGAGCAGTGCGGCCGCCAGCCCAAGCGGCATAAGGAGTCTTCTCATCGAATTTCACCGTGCAGACAGGGAAAATCGGCGAGACGTCAGGCAGTCAGAAAGTGAGGAAGATGTCCGCGTCTCGCCGGCTAGGCGGGACGGGGCCACTGCGGGCGGTCGGGGACTGGGGCGGGGATGGAGCCGAAACCGGAAACACGCGGCAGGTAGCGCACGGTGACGACGTCATCGCCACCCGGCAGCAGGACTGCCGCGAGTACGCCGTGGGAGCCCGGGAAGTGGCAGGCGGCACAGTCGGCGTCGGGCAATTTGGCGCCCGGCTTCCCGGCCTTCTGATGGTCATCGGCGTGGTGCTCGTGCGTGTGATGGCCGATGTGCCAGGCGGTGGCGCCGGTCTTGCTGCCGCTGTCTTCGTGTGCGCAATACGCCGCCGCGCCGGCCCAGGCGAACTGGATCGGCAGCAGGATGACGAAGAAAACGAGCAGCAGGCGGCGCATGGGCAGCGATTATAAGCGCGCCGGCGGCGTGCCGGCATTACGTCCTTGTCATGGCCGCCGGCAGGAACGCGACGCTTGACCTTGTAGCCACTTCAGGGTCTTCAATACGAGGCAACCAAGAACAATCGGAACCTGACATGGCTCGCTCCACCCCCGAAAACGTCGTGCCGCCGGCATCGGCCACGCACGGCCACGGGCACGCGCACGATCACGATCACGATCATCACGACCAGGATTGCTGCGGGCACGACCACGATCACGCCGGTCACAGCCATGATCATCAGGACCACGATCACGGCCTCCATGCCGCGCAAGACAGCCACGCCGGCCATGACCATGCCGGGCACGATCACGCCAGCGACGATCACGCCAGCCACGACCACGCCGCGGCCCATGCCTGCTGCGGTTCGGCCTGCGGCACCGCCATGCCCGTGCGGGATGTCGTGGCGGCGCCGGCAGGCACGCGGTCCGCGGCCTACCGGATCGATGCGATGGATTGCCCGACCGAGGAGACCCTGATCCGCAACAAGCTGGGCGGCATGGCCGGGGTGGCCGCGCTGGACTTCAACCTGATGCAGCGCGTGTTGACCGTTCATCACACGCTGGATTCACTCGATCCCGTGATCCGGGCCATTGGCGCGCTCGGCATGAAGGCGGAGCCGGTGTCGGTGTCGGCGGCGGCCCCCGCTGCGCTGGCGGAGTCGCCCAAGCCGTGGTGGCCGCTCGCGCTGGCCGGCGCGGCGGCGGTGGCGGCGGAAGTCGCGCACTGGCTCCAGGCGGGCGATCCCTATGTGCCGGCAGCGCTGGCGCTGGTTGCCGTCGCCATGTCGGGCCTCGGCGTCTATCGCAAGGGCTGGATTGCGATTCGCCACGGCAATCTCAACATCAACGCGCTGATGAGCATCGCCGTCACGGGCGCGATGCTGATCGGCCAGTGGCCGGAAGCGGCGATGGTGATGGTGCTGTTCGCGCTGGCGGAGCGTATCGAGGCGGCGTCGCTGGACCGTGCCCGCAATGCCGTGCGCGGCCTGCTGGCGATGGCACCGGAGCAGGCCACGGTGCGGCAACCCGACGGCAGCTGGCAGCCCGTGGAGGCGCGCGCGGTGCCCGTCGGCGCGCTGGTACGGCTGCGCCCCGGCGAGCGCGTGGCCCTCGATGGCCGCGTGGTGCGAGGCACATCCGCGCTGGACCAGGCGCCGATCACGGGAGAAAGCGTGCCGGTGGACAAGACCGCCGGTGACGCGCTCTACGCCGGGTCGATCAATCGGTCTGGCGAACTCGAATACGAGGTCACCGCGCCGGCCAGCGATTCCACACTGGCGCGCATCATTCACGCAGTGGAGGCCGCGCAGGGCAGCCGAGCGCCGACGCAGCGCTTCGTGGACCAGTTCGCGCGCATTTACACGCCAGCGGTCTTTGCGATGGCCGTGGCGGTAGCCGTGGTGCCGCCGCTGTGGCTCGGTGGCGGCTGGCTCGACTGGATTTACAAGGCGCTGGTCTTGCTGGTCATCGCGTGCCCGTGCGCGCTGGTGATTTCCACGCCCGTGACCATCGTGAGCGGCCTGGCGGCCGCGGCGCGGCGCGGCATCCTGGTCAAGGGCGGTGTGTATCTGGAGCAGGGAAGGCATCTGGCGTGGCTGGCGCTCGACAAGACCGGCACGCTGACGCATGGCAAGCCGGCGCAGACGGATTTTGCGATGCTCGTCGACGACCTGCCGCAGGCGCGCGCGATTGCCGCGAGCCTGGCGGCGCGTTCGGATCACCCGGTATCGCGGGCCGTGGCCACGGCGGCGGATGCGGACGGCGTGGAGCGTTTCGACGTGGTGGACTTCGAGGCCCTGCCGGGGCACGGCGTGCGCGGGACGGTGAACGGTGCCAGCTACAGCCTTGGTAACCACCGCATGATCCACGACCTCGGCGCGTGCTCGCCCGCGCTGGAAGCGCGCCTCGAAGCGATCGAACGGCAGGGCAAGACACTCGTGATGCTGGCCGGCATGGCGCCGGAGGATGGCGGCACGCCGAGGGCGCTGGCGCTGTTCGCGGTGGCCGATACGGTCCGCGACACCAGCCGCCGCGCGATCGAGGAACTGCACGCGCTCGGCGTCCGCACGCTGATGTTGTCCGGCGACAATCCGCACACCGTGCAGGCGATTGGCGAGGCGGTGGGCATCGACGAGGTGCGTGGCAACCAGTTGCCGCAGGACAAGGCCGACGCGATTGCGCTACTGGCCGGGCAGGTTCACACGCACGCGGGGCGGGTCGGGATGGTCGGCGATGGCATCAACGATGCGCCGGCACTGGCGCGCGCCGATATCGGCTTTGCGATGGGGGCTGCCGGCACGGACACCGCGATCGAGACCGCGGACGTTGCCCTGATGGACGACGACCTGCGCAAGATCCCGGCGTTCGTGCGGCTGTCGCGGCGCACGTCGGCGATCCTGAAGCAGAACATCGCCTTGGCGCTTGGCATCAAGGTAGTGTTCCTTGCCCTGACGGTGATGGGCATGGGCACGATGTGGATGGCGGTCTTCGCGGATATGGGGGCCAGCCTGCTGGTCGTCTTCAACGGCCTGCGGCTGACGCACGCCGGACGGCACTGAGACGCACACTGAGGCGCACATTTAGACGCCAATCGCGCCGCCGACGCCGTACGGCTCAGGGCTGGATGATCAGCTCGCCGCTGCGTCCTTCGATCTCGCCCCAGGTGACCGGCAGCCGGGGCAGGTCGGTGTGGTCGAGATGGCGGTAGAACGTGGCCATCGAGACCAGCTCATGCCCCTGGGCGCGCCAGCCCGCCAGTAACCGTTCGAACACGGGTGCCAGCTTGCCGCCTTCCAGCTCGGTGTGCAGCGTGAACACGTGATCGCGCTGGCCCTCGGTCAGACGCAGCACGGCGTGGTGCACGTTCTCTTCGGTCAGGTCGTCCACGCCGATCAGTTCGTCCAGCGTCGGTAGCGTGGTGGGCATCTGCACGTGACGGCAAGCCTTGCCGTCCACGGTGGGGATATACGGCGCGGTGCCCCGGCCGTCCGATGCGTAGACCATGCCCCAGTCGTCGATCTGGCGGAAGGCCTCGTCGTTCATCTGCCAGCCAGCCGCGCCGTGGGTGGGCGGCGGGGCGGCGAAGATGTCGACGTAGCGGTCGAACGCGTGCTGCATCTGGCGGCGCGTCCAGGCCGCGTCGCGCCCGCGCACGTTGTCCTGCCAGTAGACGTGATCCCAGGTGTGGATGCCGCACTCGTGCCCCGCCGCGGCGGCCGCGCGCATTTCGGCGGCGCCCTTGCGGCCGATATCGGGACCCGGCAGCAGCACGCCATACATCAGCGTGCGCAGGCCATAGTTCGATACCACCGAGGTGCGCGAGACCTTCTTCAGGAAGCCCGGGCGGAACACACGCCGCAGCGCCCAGCCGGTGTGATCCGGACCGAGGCTGAACAGGAACGTGGCCTCGGCCTGGACGGCCGACAGCATGGACAGCAGCTTCGGCACGCCTTCGCGCGTGCCGCGCAGCGTATCGACGTCTACCTTGAGGGCGATGCGTGCCATGTCGGGCTCAGTTGTCGGCGTCGACCAGCGTGCGGGCTTCCACCACCTTGTCGCGGTAAGCCTCGAAGATGCGGCGCAGCGCCTGCTCCATCGTCACCTGCGGCTTCCAGCCCAGCTCCTCGATCGTGTTGTCGATCTTCGGCACGCGGTGCTGCACGTCCTGGTAGCCCTTGCCGTAGAACTCGCCCGACGACGTTTCCACGATCTTCGTCTTTTGCGCTTCCTCGGCGTACTCCGGATAGTCCGCCGCCATCTTCAGCATCATCTCCGCCAGCTCGCGCACCGAGTGGATATTGCTCGGGTTGCCGATGTTGAAGATCTTGCCGCTGGCCACGCCGTCCTTGTTCTCGATGATCTGCATCAGCGCCGCGATGCCAT
>NZ_FMYZ01000021.1 GCF_900101625.1 Cupriavidus sp. YR651
CGCCGCGCCAATCAGGAGCATGCGCTGGCGGTGCTGACCGGCGTGCCGCCGGCCCAGTTCTCGCTGGCCGCGCGGCCGTTCGATACGGCGCCGGTGGCCGTGCCGCCGGGCCTGCCGTCGGAACTGCTCGAACGTCGTCCCGATATCGCGGCGGCGGAGCGGCAGATGGCCGCCGCCAATGCGCGCATCGGCATCGCCAAGGCAGCGTTCTTCCCGCGCATCTCGCTGACGGCGCTGCTGGGCTTCGAATCGGCGGATCTGTCGAACCTGTTCAAGTGGTCGTCGCGCACGTGGATGCTCGGGCCGCTGGTGGGGTCGACGATCGCGCAGACGGTGTTCGACGGCGGCCGCAACAGCTCGAACCTCGTGGGCGCGCGTGCGGCGCACGAGGAAAGCGTGGCGCGCTACCGGCAGACCGTGCTGGTGGCCTTCCGCGAAGTCGAGGACAGCCTGGCCGATGTGCGCTGGCTGAGCCAGCAGGGCGCGGCGCTGGACAGCGCACTGGCGGGCGCAAAGCGTGCGCAACGCACCTCGCGCAGCCGCTACGACGCCGGCGCGGTCGACTACCTGACCGTGATCGATGCCGATCGCACCGTGCTGCAGTCGCAGCGCGACGCGAACGCTGTGGCGGGCCTGCGTGCCGCGGCGACGGTGTCGCTGGTGCGCAGCCTCGGCGGTGGCTGGGGGCCGTTGCCGGAAGCGGTGGCGGTCAACGACGCGGGCGCTGCGAAGAAGGCTGCCAACTGAGCGAGCGCAAGGTCGCGCCCGACGCGGCGCGACCCACAAAGCCGTAACAAGTCGTAAGCCCCTTGCGGGCAGGGCTGGCGCGATGTATCCGGAGCACTACACTGGATACATCGCGCCAGTTTTCTTTTCGAGGCCGGCGCAACGGAGCGTCTGTGCCATGACCTCTCGCCCGGGATTGTTTCGTGTGCTGGTGGCGATCGTCGTGATCGTCGCGGCATTGTTCGTGCCACTGCCCTGGCAACCGCTCACCCGCATCCATAGCGAAGTCACGATTGACCGCCCGCCGGCGGTCGTCTTCGACTACGTTTCCACGCCGGCCAACTGGCCACTCTGGCATCCCTCCTCACTGGGCGTCACGGGCGCCACGGACCACTCGCTGCGTCCTGGCGAACGCGTGACCGAAGCGTTCCGTGTGGCCGGACGCGAGGGCACCGTGGTCTGGACCGTCGCGAACCGGCAGGCGCCGCGCGCGTGGGCGATCGAAGGCGAAATCGACGGCCGGGCCGCCGGCACCGTGGTCTACACCCTGACGCCGGACGGGCAGGGTACGCGATTCGAACGCGAGTTCACCTATCGGGCTCCCACGCTGCTGTTTTCGTTGCTGAACTGGGTGGCGCTGCGCCAGCGCGTGGACAGTGAATCGGCGGAGGCGGTACGGCGCCTCAAGGCCAGGCTGGAAGGAGGAACCTAACACCATGACATCCAGAATCCTCATCGCCATGACTTGCGCGCTGCTGGGTGCGGCGCTGCCGCCATCGGCGAATGCACAGCCATCGACCACCGGTTCGATCGCGGTGGGCGGCTCGGCCCACGTCAAGGGGCCGGTCACGGTCCACGGCACGCTGAGCGTGGATGGCAGCGTCTATGCCCAGGGGCCGGTGACCGCCGCGTGGTTTGCGTCGCCGGGGCGCGGCTATCCGCGCCCTCCGGAGAGGTCGCTGCTCAAGGTGTTCCATGGGCCCCTGACGGTACACGGTTCGATGGTCGTGCACGGCGATCTTCACGTCGATGGTCCGATTACCGTGGATGGCCCCATCGAAGCGGGCGGTGGCATCGACGCCGCCGGTCCGATGGTGGAGCGGCAGCGCTGAAACGCGGGACGGGAGGTGGCGCCGGCGATGTTGCACAATGGCGACTTCGCCGACTTCCCGGATTCCCGTCATGGCACAAGCCAGCACCCAGCTGGGCCTGAAATCGATCGCCCTGTTCGAGGCCGCCAAGGGCGCGTTGGTCATCCTGGCAGGCATCGGCCTGGTTGCGCTGCTGCATCGCGATGCGCAGGCGCTGGCCGAGGCCATCGTCAGCCGCTTCCATATCAACCCGGCCAGCCGGTATCCGACCATTTTCCTGTCACTGCTGGCGCATCCGACCGATGGCCGCCTGTGGGCCATCGGCGGGTCGGCGGCCGTGTACGCATTGATGCGCTTCGCGGAAGCCTATGGACTGTGGCGGGGTCGCGCCTGGGGCAACTGGATCGGGGTGTGGTCCGGCGGCATCTATATCCCCGTCGAACTGTATGAGGCGATCCGCCACCCGAACTGGCTGCACGTGGGGCTGGCCGTCGCCAATACGCTGGTGGTGATCTACCTGTTGCAAGGGCTGGCCCGGCACAAGGTCAGTGGATGATGCGCCACTGAAAAATAAATACGAGTCGGGGAAAGAAATGCTGTAAGGGCGGGCAGGGCGTGGCGACCAACGGGAAATTCTCTCGCGTTGTTCCACCACCACCTGCATCAGGAGACTCGCCATGACCCGCACCCTTGCCAAGACCCTTCTCGTGGTTGCCGCCTCGCTCGCCGCCATCACCGCCGCCCACGCACAGGGCCCGCGCGACAGCACTTTCACCGGCGACAAGTACGGCTACAACTTCCGCACGACGGACCCCTTCACCGATGGCGCGCGCAAGGACATGCGCGATCCGTTCACGGACGGCGCACGCGCGGGAAAGGTTGATGCCTTTACCGATGGTTCCCGCACCCTCGCAGGTCTCGACCGCACGGGAGTGTCGTCCGACCCAGCCCGGATGGTCGATGTGTTCACTGACGGCGCCCGCACCATTGCAGGTCTCGACCGCACCGGCGTTTCGTCCGACCCCGCCCGGATCGTCGATGTGTTCACCGACGGTGCCCGCACCGTCGCAGGCCTCGACCGCACCGGCGTTTCGTCCGACCCCGCCCGCAAGCTCGATACGTTTACTGACGGTGCCCGCATGCTCGCCGGCATGGATACGCGCGGCGTATCCGGTACGCCGGGTCGCACGATCGACCCGTACCTGGACGGTGCCAATGCCTGACACGACGCGCACGGCGCATGAGGGGCGGTGGTCCCCCACATGCGCCGTTCGCAGGCAAATCTGCTAAGGTAGACGGCACGCCGCTTTGCGGTTCGTCCAACCTGAACAGACAAGAGACCACCATGATTCATGAAATCGCCCAGATCACGATCAAGCCCGGCATGGAGGCACAGTTCGAAGCCGGCGTGGCCCAGGCCAAACCGCTGTTCCTGCGCTCGCGTGGCTGCCACGCCATGAACCTGCAGCGCTGGATCGAGGAGCCGTCGCACTACACGCTGGTGGTGGCCTGGGAGACCGTGGAAGACCACATGGTCCACTTCCGCGAATCCGATGACTTCCAGACCTGGCGCAAGCTCGTGGGCGACTGCTTCTCGGCGCCGCCGCAGGTCCACCACGTCAACACGGTGCTCTGAGCGGCGCCCGCCGCCAAAGGAGCCGTCGCATGTCGACGCCCCGGGAGCGCCCCCGGCATTTCTCGATGCTGCGCGATCTGCAGCTGGCCGACTTCTTTACGTTGGCCAACGCGGCGTGCGGCATGGGCTCGGTATTCTTTGCCATGTACTTCGTGGCGGAGCCCTCGCTCAGACACTTCTACATCGCGGCCGCGCTGGCGCCGGCCGCCTTTATCTTCGATGTACTCGACGGTCGCATCGCTCGCTGGCGGCATGCCCACTCGGCGCTGGGGCGGGAGCTCGATTCGCTGTCTGACGTGATCTCGTTTGGCGTGGGTCCCGCGACGCTCGCGTTTGCCGCCGGCATGCGCGGCGGCTGGGACCTCGCGGCGCTGATCTACTTCGTCTGCTGCGGTGTCAGCCGTCTGGCGCGCTTCAACGTCACGGCGGAGACGCTGGCGGAAGACAGCGGCAAGGTGAAGTATTTCGAAGGCACGCCGATCCCGACCAGCGTGGTGCTGACCGGCATCCTGGCGTGGTGTGCGGTGGAGGGTCGCATCGGCGACGCGCTGTACGGCGGCGCATGGTCCATCGGCGCCGCCACGCTGCATCCGATGGCGCTGCTGTTCGTGCTGTCGGGCTCGCTGATGATCAGCAAGACGCTGCGCATTCCCAAGTTCTGATTGGTCCCGGTCCTCTCCCCCGAGGTCCGGGTGCCATTTCCCCCTTCATTTCCCGCTTCATTTCCCACTTCATTTCGTGCTTCGTTCGCGCCCGATTTCGTGCTCAGGCGCGCAACTCGGCGCGTACGGAATGCGCGCGCCTGTGTGCGCCGGGCGGCAGCCCCGTGTGCTTGCGCACCAGTGTGCGGAATGCCGACATGTCCTGATAGCCGCATTGCTCGGCAATCGCCGTCAGGCTCAGCGTGGTGACTTCCAGCAAATGGCACGCGCGCTCGGCGCGAAGCTGGTGCAGGAACTGCAGCGGCGACATCCCCACCGATTTCAGGAAATGGCGCAGCAAGGTGCGCTCGCTGGTGGCTGCCACCGCCGCCAGCCGCGCCAGGTCGTAGGGTTCGGCCAGATGTTGCTGCAAGTACCGGCGTGCGCGCAGCACCACGCTTTCGCGCGGCGGATCGCCGTGTTTCAGCCATACCTTCAGCGCCGCGCCGCGCTCGGGCTGGTCCAGCAGGGTGTTGCCGACGGTGCGCGCCAGCGCGTTGCCGGCCGTCTGGGCCACGGCCTGCTGCATCAGCGCATGCACCTGGTCCATCGCGCGTGCGCTGAGCAGGTTGCCGCTGCGGACGATTGCCTGGTCGGCCGGCAGCCGGCGCGCGGGCTCCGCCGCCCGCATCCAGTTGGCGATCAGCCACGGCACCGCCATGCGCCACGGTCCGGGCAGCGTCATCCCGACCAGTAACGCCACGGCCGTGAAGGGCGCCACCAGCAGCGCGCCATTGGCAGCAGCGGCCGCAAGGGCGGCACGTTCGCTGCCGATCTTTGACAGCAGCAGTTCCAGCCCGGCGATGTGATCGAACAGCGGCGGCGCGATGACCACCAGGCTGTCGCCATCCGCTTCGGCCAGCGCCCGTAGCCCCGAGACCTTCGTCCGCATGACCTCCGCCGCCGCATGCCAGCGCTCCGGCTCGGCGGCGACCAGTTGCCACTGAAACGGCGTTGCGCCGCCACGCCTGCGCGTCTGCATGGAGGCCAGCGTGTTGGCGATGGCCAGCGTGTCGGCCGCCACCGCGAGCGTGGAAATGGCGCTGGACGGGTAGCAGAGCAGGTAGGCAGTGGGCATGCGCGCGGGGTAGTGGCGTAGGGGCGTGGCGGGAATGACGCCAATTCTGGCGGGATTCCCGCTATCTGTCATACCCCGATTTACCCGACCATTGCCAGCAGCGACAAGGGGTGGCGACGCCCCTGCGCCCAACAAGAATACGTACAACAGGAGAGAGACAGATGAAGCAACGCATCGCGCGAGGCGCAACCGTGCTCGGCACCGCCGCGCTGGCGGCCGCGGCCATGGCAGGCTGCGCAACCGGGGGTGGCAACTGGAGCGAGCAAGGCCTGTCCGCCGAAATCCGGCGCACGTCCTTCGGTATTCCGCATATTCGCGCCAACGACTATGCCGGCGTCGCGTTCGGCATGGCCTACGCCTATGCGCAGGAGAACGTCTGTCTGATGGCGGACCAGGTCGTGACCGTGAGCGGCGAGCGCTCCGCGACGTTCGGGGCGGACGAGACCACGGAGGTCTCCTTCAAGCGCCTCCGCAACAGCGACGCCGATGCGTTCTTCCGCGCGATCATCGACGACGATGCGATCCAGGCCAGCGTATCGAATCAATCGCCCGAAGCCCGGGAACTGCTGCGGGGCTACATCGCCGGCTACAACCGCTACCTGCGCGATACCCCGCCGTCGCAGCGCCCGGCCGCCTGCCGCAACGCGGCGTGGGTGCGCCCGATCACCGCGCTGGACATGGCCCGCCTGGCGGAGGAGAAAGGCATCCAGGCCAGCGCAGGCGCGCTCGCGGCCGGCATCGTGGCCGCGGCGCCTCCGGCCGCTGCGAAGGCCGCCGCCGTGCCCGCAACGCTGGATGTCGCCGCCATCGATTTCGATGCGGTCAATCGTGACCTGCAACTGCTCGACCCGCCCATCGGCAGCAACGGCTGGGCCTTCGGCAAGTCGGCCACGGCCAATGGCAAGGGGCTGCTGCTCGGCAACCCGCACTTCCCCTGGACCACGACCAACCGCTTCTTCGAAGCGCATCTGACCGTGCCGGGCAAGATGGACGTGATGGGCGCGTCGATCGCCTCGTTCCCGATCATCAGCATCGGGTTCAACAAGGACGTGGCGTGGACCCACACGGTGTCCACCGCGCGCCGCTTCACGCTGTTCGAGCTGAAACTGGCCGAGGGTGACCCGACGACCTACCTGATCGACGGCAAGCCGCGCAAGATGACCACGAAGACGGTCCGCTACACAGCGCGGCTGGCGGATGGGCGGACGGAGTCGCGCACCCATACGTTCTACATGACCGAATACGGTCCGGTGCTGTCGATGCCGGCCGCCGGGCTGCCGTGGACGGCGCAGAAGGCTTACACGCTGCGCGATGCCAACCGGAACAACACGCGGTCGATCGACACGTGGCTGAATATCGCCCGTGCGACGAACGTCGGCGAGATTCGCGACGCCATCGGCAACCTCGGCATTCCGTGGGTCAACACCATTGCCACGGATCGCACGGGCCGCGCGATGTTCGCCGACGTGTCGGTGACGCCGAATGTCTCCACTGCCATGCTGGGCCAGTGCGCGCCGGCCGGCGATGGTGCGGTGCTGGCCAAGAAGCTGATGATCGGTACGGGCATGGTGCTGCTGGACGGCTCGCGCGGGGAGTGCAACTGGACCGTCGATGCGGCGTCGCCGGTGCCGGGGCTGGTGCCGCCGTCGGCCATGCCAGTGCTGATTCGCGACGACTTCGTGGCCAACAGCAACGACAGTTCGTGGCTGACCAACCCCGCGCAGAAGCTTGAAGGCTTCTCGCCGGTGCTGGGGCCGCAGGCGGTGCCGCAGCGGCTGCGCACCCGCGTGGGCCTGATGGAGATCGGCAAGCGCCTGTCAGGCGTGGATGGCCTGCCGGGGAACCGGTTCGATGTGGAGAGCCTGCAGGCGGTGCTGTTCCGCGATCGCAACCTGGCCTCTGAGCTGGTGCTCGACGACCTGCTGCGTGCCTGTGGCGACAAGGCCGTGCTGGCCGACGGGGATCTGCGCGATGGTTGCGCGGCGCTGCGCAAGTGGGACCGCCGCAGCAACCTGGAAAGCCGTGCCGCGCCGCTGTTCCGCGAGTTCTGGATGCGTGCCCATACGATCCCGAACATCTACGCCGTCGCCTTCAATCCCGCCGATCCGGTCAACACGCCGCGCGGCCTGCATATGCAGGATGCGAAGGTCAATGCGGCGGTGTTCAAGGCGCTGAAAGACGCGGTGCAGGCCATGCACAAGGCCGGCTTTGCGCTGGACGCGCCGCTGGGCGAGGTCCAGGCCGCGAAGTCGCCGAACGGCCGCATCCCGCTGCATGGCGGGGAGGAGTACGAGGGCGTGCTGAACAAGCTGCAAAGCAAGCCGGTCTCGGCCGATGGCATGCAGGTCTACTTCGGCACCAGCTACGTGCAGACCGTGGGCTTCGACGACAACGGCCCGGTGGCGCAGGCGCTGCTGGTGTACGGCCAGTCGATCGATCCGGCCTCGCCGCACGCGTGGGACCAGATGCAGCAGTTCTCGGCCAAGCGCTGGATCTCGCTGCCGTTCTCGGAGCAGGCCATCGCGGCGGACCCCAGGCTGACCGTGGCGAAGCTGAGCCAGTAACCCGCTTGGGGTTGCCGGCATGACAAGGCCGTCCGACGCGCTTGCGCCGGACGGCCTTTTTTCTTTGCGCGACGTCGATCCGCGCGGCGCTCGGGCCTATGCCCGTCGGGAGCCTTTCAGTCGGTGACCATCGGGCGCCGCTTCATTTCACTTTCCATCATTGCCATCCCTTTGCGTCGATGCGCCGTGGATGCTGACTTGATGCGCGACGTGGCGCGCGGGGCCGGCGAGCGTGGCCGCCACGCTGGCCTCGGTCGACGCGCACTGCGGTGGCATCGGATAGGCGGCCGGATTGGCGGGATCGAAGCCGTCGGTCAACGTGCACAGGAAGCGCACGACGTCAGCGATCTCGCTGTTCGTCAGGGTGGGCGCCATCGCGGGGATGTAGGGGACTTCCGCCACATTGACGCTGGCGTCGTACATGACCGGCAGGTCGTTGTAGGGGATGTCCGGCGTGCCGTCCGCCTTGACGTACCAGCGCGCGGGCAGGGTATCGCGCGTGACGTACCACGCCACGGATTCCTCGAGGGTGTCGAACACGCCATTGTGGAAATAGGGCGCGGTCAGCGCGATATTGCGCAGCGTCGGCACCTTGAAGGCGCCGCACAGTTCCGTCTGCGTGGCGAGGTCGGTCCGCAGCGGGCCGCACAGGCCGAGGTCGAAGTAGTCATGCCAGGGCTCGCCCAGCGGCGCGCCATTGCGCGGCACATAGTCGAGCGTGTTGCCGTCGACATTGGCGGCAATCCGCCAGTTGCGCGGCAGGCCGACGTTGTCGTAGGTGAAGTCGGTAAACAGCGCGGGCGTGTTGCCATCCGGCGTGCTGACGTGACAGGCGAGGCAATTGCCTTTGTCGGGGTTGTTGAACAAGGCCAGCCCGTTGAGCTCGCGTGCGTCCAGCGTGGCGCGGCCGCCGAGGTAGGCGTCGAATTTGCTGGAGAAGGAATGGAAGGAAGGGTCTTCCACTTCGTACTGCGCCAGCGCCTGCCCGATATGGCGCAGCGCCGTGGTGCCGTCCCGTATGGCGTCCGGCCCGAACACGGCCATGAATTCGCCAAGGTAGGGCCGCGTCAGCAGGCGCGACAGCACGTCGTCGGCCGATGCATTGGCCATTTCGAATGGGGTCAGGAAGGGCTTTTCGGCCTGATCGGCCAGCGACAGGGAGCGGCCGTCGCGATGGAAGCCGCCGACCGGCGTGCCGTCAGGGTCGAAGCGGAAGGGCGGCGTGAACTGCGCGTATGCAAGCGACGGCGCGTTGCGCAGGCCGGGCAGATCCATGCGAGGCCCGCCGAGCGGCACGGCCAGGCCGTCGTCGGCGGCATAGGCGCGGCTGGGAACGTGGCAGGTGGCGCAGGATTGCTGGCCAGAGGCCGACAGCGCCGTGTCGGCGAAGATCTGCCGGCCGACATAGGCCATGGCCGAGAGCTTGTCGCCGGCTGGTGCGGCATCGTTTTCCGTGTCTTCGCCGCCGCAGGCCGCGAGCAGCCATGTCAGCGTCATGGTGGCGACCATCGTGCACGGACGCCACGTGCGGCGTCTGCTTTGGGCGGCTGGAGTGACTTGGCTCATCGGCGTTCTGCGGCCAGCGAGGGCGGTTCCGCCACTGGCATCGATTTGATGGAAGAGCCGGATAATACGAACCGTTCGCATCAAGGGGTTTGCGAGCGATCAAAGGGCCGCCTGAGTGCGACCCCGGGCGCCTGCCGCATCGCTTTTCCACGCCATCCGAAGCCGGCCTTGCGTTTTGTATCGTCCGCTCTATAATCCATTCCGTACTGAACGATACAAAACAGGTTGAGGATGGCAAGACCACGACAATTCGATGCCGATGCGGCGCTCGCCGCTGCGCAGGATGCCTTCTGGGCCAAGGGTTACCAGGCCACGTCCACGCGCGAGCTGACCCAGGCGATGGGACTGACGCAGCCCAGCCTCTACAACGCGTTTGGCGACAAGCGCTCCTTGTTCCTGCTGGCGCTGGACGACTACCTGAACCGCACGCTGCGCGAACGCATTGCGCGGATGGAATCCACGCTGCCGCCCGATCAGGCGCTGGTGGTGTTCTTCGCCGAAAGCGTGGAGCGTGCGACGAGCGATCCCCGGCATCGTGGCTGCATGCTGATCAACGCCGCGCTGGATGCCTCGCAGGAGGATCCGGAACTCCGGCGCGTGGTGGCCGATGAACTGGCCACGCTGCGCGCCTTCTTCGAGCGGACCGTGCGCGCCGCGCAGGCCGCGGGCACGGTGGCCGCGTCGCACGATCCCGCCGATGTGTCGGCCATGTTGCTGACCGTGCAGGTCGGCTTGCGGGTGCTATCGCGCCTGATGGCGGACCGCGCCACGCTGGAGGCTTCCGTACGGCCGACACTGGCGATGCTGGGCCTGAGGTCAACGCCGCCAACACCGCCTCACTGACGCGCCGCGCCGCCGGCGCGCTCGCTTTCCCGATTGAAATTTCCCTGCCGACGCGCAGCTGCCGCTGCGTGGTGGCCACGCTCGTCCTCAGGAGTCCTCACATGTCTCACGATGCCGCCACTTCGGCACCGCCCTCCGACGCCACACTCGATGCCCGCGCGATGTATGCCGCGCTGGCCGGGCTGTGCGCCAGCCTTGTCGCCATCGGCCTGGCACGCTTTGCCTATACGCCGCTGATTCCGCCGCTGATCCAGGCGCACTGGTTCAGCGCCTCTGACGTGGTGACGCTGGGCGCCGCCAATTTCGCGGGCTATCTGGCCGGCGCGCTGCTGGGCCGGCCGCTGGCCGCGCGGTTGTCGAATCGCCATGCATTGCGCTGGCTGATGGTCATCGCCACCATCGCCTTCTTTGCCTGCGCGTTCCCGGTGTCGGTCAGCTGGTTCTTCGGCTGGCGCTTCCTGTCGGGGCTGTCGGGCGGCGCGATCATGGTGCTGGTGGCCACGGCGATCCTGCCGCATATCGCCCCGGCACGGCGCGGGTTTGTCAGCGGCATGATCTTCCTGGGGCTCGGGCTGGGCATTGCGGCGTCGGGCACGCTGGTGCCGGAGCTGCTGAAGCTGGGCCTGCGCGAGACGTGGATCGGGCTGGGCGCGGTGGCCCTGCTGCTGACGTCGCTCAGCTGGTTCGGCTGGCCGCCGGGCGATGCGCCCGCGGGATTGCCGCCCGCCACGGCGGCCGGGCATCACGCCGCGGACCACGCGCTGCACACGCACAAGTCCGCGCTGCGCGTGCTGTACGCGCAGTACGCCGCCAACGCGCTCGGGCTGGTGCCGGCGATGGTGCTGCTGGTCGACTATGTCGCGCGCGGCCTGGGGCAGGGCGCATCGGTGGGCGCGGGCTACTGGGTGCTCTATGGCGTGGCCGCCATCGTGGGGCCGCTGCTGAGCGGCTTCATGGGCGATCGCATCGGCTTCCGCAATGGGTACCGGCTGGCGCTGCTGTTGCAGGGGCTGGCGGTGTTGCTGCTGGCGATGTCGGGCAGCACGGTGGCGCTGGTGGTGGCGACCATCGTGCTGGGGGCCTTCACGCCGGGCATCGTGCCGCTGGTGCTGGGCCGCGTGCAGGAAATGCTGCCGCACGATCCTACGGCGCAGCGCGCGGCGTGGAGCCGGGCCACCACGGCGTTTGCGCTGTTCCAGATGCTGGCGGGCTATGGCTACTCGTACCTCTTCTCGCGGATGCACGAGAACTACGCGTTGATCTTTACGTGCGGGGCGGTGGCGCTGGGGCTGGCCCTGGTGGCGGATGTCGTGGTCCGCAAGGCGCCGGCCAGGGTGGCCGATGTGGCTGAGGTGGCCGAGGTGGCCTGACCCCTTGCTATCCCATGTCGCGCACAGGGTCAGCATGGTTTTTCAGCAGCCCCTACAATCGCCGGAGACATTTTTCGGCCACGCGGGCGTCGATTTCGGCCACCGCGTGCCATGACGTTTCAACAGGAATGCTTCATGCCTCATCTCTTTGATCCCTACAAGATCGGCAATCTCGAACTGGCCAATCGCATCGCCATTGCGCCGATGTGCCAGTACTCGGCGGAAGAGGGCTCGGCCACGGACTGGCACATGATTCACCTCGGCCATCTGGCATTGTCGGGGGCGGGCATGCTGATTCTCGAGGCGACCGCGGTATCGCCGGAAGCCCGTATCACACCGGCCGACCTCGGCCTGTACAACGATGCCAACGAGGCCGCGCTGCGTCGCGTGCTGGATGCCGTGCGCATGCATTCGCCGATCGCGCTGACGATCCAGTTGGCACATGCGGGGCGCAAGGCATCGAGCCATGCGCCGTGGGAAGGCGGCTCGCAGATTCGCCCGGACGCCCCGCATGGCTGGCAAACGGTGGCCCCGTCGGCGGTGCCGCACGCGGAGGGTGAAGTCCCGCCGACGGCACTCGACAAGGCCGGCATGAAGAAGATCCGCGATGACTTCGTGGCTGCCGCGAAGCGCGCGGCGCGACTCGGGCTGGAAGGCATCGAGGTGCATGGCGCGCATGGCTATCTGCTGCACCAGTTCCTGTCGCCGCTGGCCAATCACCGCACGGACGAGTACGGTGGCAGCCTGGAAAACCGCATGCGTTTTCCGCTTGAAGTCTTCGACGCGGTGCGTGAGGCGTTCCCGTCCGACAAGCCGGTGTGGATGCGCGTGTCCGCCACCGACTGGGTGCCCAACGGCTGGGACATCGAAGGCACGATCGCGCTATCCCACGCATTGAAGGCGCGGGGCTGCGCGGCGGTGCATGTGAGTACCGGCGGCGTGTCGCCGCAGCAGGCCATCAAGCTCGGCCCCGGCTACCAGGTGCCGTACGCGCAGCGCGTGAAGGCGGAGGTGGGGCTGCCGACGATTGCCGTGGGCCTGATCACGGAACCGGAGCAGGCCGAGGCGATCATCGCCAACAACGAGGCGGACGTGATTTCGATTGCGCGTGCCATGCTGTACGACCCGCGCTGGCCGTGGCACGCGGCCGCCACGCTGGGCGCAAGCGTCAGCGCGCCGAAGCAGTACTGGCGATCGCAGCCACGCGGATTGGCGGACCTGTTCAAGGACGCGCACTTCGGCCAGCGCTGAGCGCCGCGTGCGCACTGAGAGCGCATAAAGAGCGCACAGAAAGAGGAGACACCATGAAACCGCGCGTGACGATGATTACCCTGGGCGTCGATGATCTGGAGCGCGCGTACCGCTTCTATCGGGATGGACTCGGGTTCCCGTCGAAAGGCATTATCGGCAAGGAATTCGAGCACGGAGCGGTGGCGTTCTTCGACCTGCAAGAGGGGTTGAAGCTGGCGGTGTGGCCGCGTGCGAGCCTGGCTCACGACACCGGGCTGCAGGTGTCGCCACCCGCGCCGACGGACCTGTCGCTTGGCCATAACGTGCGGTCGCGGGAGGAAGTGGACGAAGCCATGGCCCGTGCGCTGGCGGCCGGCGCCACCATCGTCAAGCCGGCGCACGACACCTTCTGGGGCGGATACGCCGGCTATTTCCAGGACCCCGACCAGCACGTCTGGGAAGTGGCCTGGAACCCGCAACTGCTGCCGGCGGACTGAGCTCCGCGAGCTGCGCCACGGCAGTTACGCCACAGTATCCGGCCGGGATCGAACCAGGTCCCGGCTCCAGCCGCCATGCGCGATACGCTGGATTTCCCGCGCTGCGGCATCGCCGCTGGCATCCGCCCGCCTTGTATTTCCAGCTTGACTTTCCGGGCCGCGCAAGGCGGTCCGCGGGCGTGATGAACACGCCACCGCTGCGGCATCGCAGCATGCTCGAACTATCAAAAACGAAGGGATTTCCATGATTGCCGCGCGCAGGCACCCGCGCGACCATGGCCTCAATAGATTGCGTTGGGCAGTACCGCGGGCGCCCCACTGAGCCAGCCCGCCATCACAGAAGTAGTCGTAGAACGAACTCTGGGAGACATCCATGCAAGTCTATGACGGCCTCGTCTTTGTTTGCGCCATGATGCTTATCTGCATGTACGCCTACCTGGGTGTGCAATCGCAGAGCGCGGCCCTGAAATACGGCTCCCCGGCGATTGTCGGGTTGCTGACGGTCGTCTACGCGCTGTTGCCGATGCGCATGATCGGCTGACGTTGCTGACCGAGTCGTGACGGTTGGGCGGATCCCGGCCGGATAACCGCTTCGGCCTACTGCGAGACTCAAAAAAATACGGTGGCCCTTGCAAGCCACCGTACCTGTCCTGCGCTGTCGCGCCGGCGCTGCCGCCTGCGCAACCTGTCTCGGCCAATCCTTTCGGCCAACCCCTCCCGGCAACCCTATCGCAGCGACAGCCAGATCGCTTTTGGTTCCGTGAAGTTCTCGATCGCGGCATCGCCGTGCTCGCGCCCGAGGCCCGAATCTCCCGAGCCGCCCCACGGCAGGCGCACGTCCGTGTAGCCATAGGTATTGATCCACACCGTGCCCGCGCGCAGTTCGCCCGCCACCTTGTGCACGCGTGCGATGTCCGCGCTCCATACGCCCGCGGCCAGGCTGAACGCAGTGCCGTTGGCGATGCGCACGGCATCCGCTTCGTCGTCGAACGGAATCACGCTGGCCACCGGGCCGAAGATTTCTTCCTGAGAGATGCGCATTTCGTGCTCGACGTTGGCGAACACGGTGGGCTCCACATAGAAGCCGCGCTCGCCGATACGCGCGCCGCCCGTCACCGCGCTGGCGCCTTCGCGCTTGCCAATCTCCACATAGTCCAGCACGGTCTTCATTTGCGCGGCGGAAACCACCGGGCCCATCGTCGTGTCCGGCGCCGACGGGTCGCCGACGCGAATGGCCCTGGCACGTGACGCCAGCCGTTCCACCACTTCGTCATACACCTGCCGTTGCGCCAGGATGCGCGATCCCGCCGAGCAGACCTGGCCCGCATTGAAGAAGATGCCCGATGCCGCCGCGCGCGTGGCGGCGTCCACGTTCGCATCGGCAAAGATCAGGTTGGCGGATTTGCCGCCCAGCTCCAGCGTCACGCGCTTGAAGTTGGCCGCGGCGCCCTGCATGATGCCGCGCCCCACACCGGGAGACCCGGTGAACGTGACCTTGTCGATGCCAGGGTGCGCCACCAGCGCGTTGCCCACCACGCTGCCCTTGCCGGTCACCACATTGAACACGCCGGATGGCACCCCGGCCTCCAGCGCCAGTTCGCCCACGCGCAGCATGGTCAGCGGCGTGATTTCCGCCGGCTTGACGATCAGCGTGCAGCCACAGGCCAGCGCCGGCGCGATCTTCCACATGCCGATCATCAGCGGGAAATTCCACGGCACGATGGCCGCCACCACGCCCACGGGCTCGCGCACCGTATACGTCAGCGCATCGGGCCGGGTGGGCACCACCTGACCGTTGATCTTGTCGCACCAGCCTGCGTAATAGCGCACCGTATCGATCACGGCGGGCATGTCCTGCCGGCGCACGGCGGCCAGGGGCTTGCCGGCGTCCAGGCTTTCCAGCGCCACCAGTTCTTCCGCGTGGGCTTCCAGCAGGTCGGCAAAGCGATACAGGATGCGGCCCCGGTCCGCCGCGCGCATGGCGTTCCAGACTTTCAGCGCGGCGCGGGCGGCCTGCACGGCCAGATCCACGTCCGACGCGTTGCCCTGGGCAACCAGCGCGATGGCGTCTTCGGTGGCGGGATTGATGTCGGTGGAGTATTCGCCACCGCCGGGGGGCAGCCGCTTGCCGTCGATCAGCAGGTCATGCCGGGGCAGATCGCGGGTGGAGGGGGTCGACGGGGTCATGGAAGGCTCCTCGCTGCAAAGTCATGATCGGGATGACGTGAGCGTTGGCCGGTAGATCAGGCCCGCTTTGTCTTGCAGTGTGGGCGTGGGCCTACCCTAAGTCCAATTAATAGGAATGATCCATTCATACGTCCAGCGCATGAATGTGGCCCGACCTTATTGTTCGGCCCGGCTCCATTCAGACTCGCGCATCAGCGTGCTGATGGCGGTATGAAGCTCGCCCGGCACCACGGGCTTGTGGAGCAACGCGGTGCCGTCGGCGTGCGCGTTGCGCAGGCGGTCGGCGGCGGTGTCGCCGGTAATGATGATGGCCGGCAAGCGGCGGCCAACGCGACCGCGGATCGCCGCAATCGCCTCGTGTCCCGTGCGATGGCCGCGCAGCCGGTAGTCGGCCAGGATCAGGTCTGGCGAGAAATCGTCCAGCCGGGCCAGCGCCTCGTCCTCGTTCTCGGCGGTCCGACACGGGCAATTCCAGATGGCCAGCAGGCCTGCCATGGCTTCGCGGATGGCCGCGTCGTCATCGATCACCAGCACGCGCAGGCCGTCCAGCCGCATGGCGACCTGCGGATCGGCGGCCTCCTCGGGCGCCGTCCAGGCCAGCGGCAGGCGCAGGCGGAAGACCGATCCCCGGTCCGGCGTGGAGGCCAGCATCACGCGCGTCTGCATCGTGCGCGCCAGACCTTCGACGATGGCCAGCCCCAGGCCCAGCCCCTTGCGCTGATCGCGCTCCGGATTCCCGAGCTGGTGGAATTCCCGGAAGATGTCGCGGTGCTGCGCGGGCGGAATGCCGATGCCCGTATCCCAGACCTCCACGGACACGTGGAAGCGTCGCGGCCGGCAGGCCACCAGGACCCCGCCGGCGCGCGTGTAGCGGATGGCGTTGGCGATCAGGTTGCGCAGGATCAGCTCCACCAGCGAGGGGTCGCCGAACAGCGTGGCGGTGGTATCGCGCGTGCGATAGACCAGGCCGCGCGCATTGGCCTGCGGCGCGAACTCGTTTTCCAGTTTGTGCAAGAGCGGCTGCAGCCGGAACGGACGCGGGCGCGGGGTGACCACGCCGGCTTCCAGCTTGGAGAAATCGAGCAGCGTGTTCAGCATTTCGCGTGCCGCGCCCGATGACGCTTCGATATGGGTCAGCAACTGGCGCTGGTGGGCGTCCAGCGTGGTCCGGCTCAGTGAAACCACAAAGAGCCCCAACGCGTGCAGCGGCTGGCGCAGGTCATGGCTGGCCGATGCCAGGAACACCGACTTGGCACGGTTGGCTTCCTCCGCCTGCCGCTGGGCCTGGCCGGCGCGCGCGGTCTGATCGCGCAGTTGCGAGATCAGCTCCAGGTTTTCAAAGCGCAGCGCGATGGCATGCCGCGCCACGCGCGCGTAGTTGCGCGCGAAGATCATCAGCACCACCAGGTAGAGCGGGGTGCCGAGGAACATCGGCAGGTAGGCGATATCGCCGGTGGCCAGGAAGACGATCCAGACGGGGACGATGGCCGGCACGAAGAAGCCGACCGCCACCGGCAGGCAGGCCGAGAACACCGCCAGCGCGGCCGCGCTCATGCCGGCGATCAGGGACAGCACGCAGATCACCACGGCGGGTGAGCGGATGTCGAGGTACAGCCAGGCGACCAGCCCCCACAGGCTGCCGATCAGGACCAGCATCGCGGTCATGGCGCGCGCGTACCGGCCGGAGCGCGCTTCGGTGAGCCGGTCCGGCACGGCCAGCCGGCCAAAGTGGGCGATGGCGCAGGCCACGACCATCGTCGCGGCCCACGGCAGGGCGCCGGGATGCCCACCGGTGATGGCCAGCCCGGAGGCCAGGATCAATGCCGCGAGCGAGCAGCCGAGCATGGCAATGCCAAAGCTCTGGTCGATCAGCTCCATCTGCGCCGTCAGCAGGCGCGGCTCGTCGTAGCGAGGCAGCAGAGCGAGCGTCATGCGATCGCCGGGATGCGGTTAGCGCTGTGCCTGCACCAGCCCGCGACGCTGGGCTTCCAGGATCGCCTCCACGCGGCTGACCACGCCGAGATGATCGAGGATGGCGGCCACGTGCACGCGCACGGTGTTTTCCGACAAACCAAGGTGATACGCGATGACCTTGTTGGAGCGGCCCAGGTTCAGCTGACTCAATACCTCCAGCTGGCGCGCCGTGAGTTGGCTGGGTTGATAGGCCGGCGACGGCGCCGTGCCATCGCAGTTGCCATCGGCCGTGAAATGGGTGCCGCCGGCCAGGCAGCAGGCGATGGCTTCCTCGATTTCGCGTGCATCGGCGGACTTTGGCAGGAAGCCGGCGATGTCCTTGCGCGCCTCGGCGGGGATCGCGTCCGGCCCGGAGGTGCCGGAGACGATCAGGATCTTCGCGGTGGCAAAGTGCCGGCGCAGGACCCTGACGCCCTCGATGCCGTTAAGCCCCGGCATCTGGATATCGAGCAGCAGGATGTCGACTTCCTTGTCGCCATGTTGCTGCGCGGCCTCCATGACCGAGCCGGCTTCGATGATCGACGCCACGCTGGGGCTGTCCGCCAGCAGCAGCTTCAGCCCGGTGCGAAACAGGGTGTGGTCGTCGATCAGCAGGAGTCGGGCACGCGGCATAGGTGGGCGCGGGGGCGCAGGGGGCGGAGTGAACGATTGGACTCGATTCTGACGTGCTTGTCCATGCACCTATGCAGGGCGTTGCTCATTCGTGCGGGGTAGTCCGGAAAGATTATTGGTGCTTTCCGAAACGGGTGCCACGATGGCGGCGTGGACGAATTCCGCGACTTGTCCATACCACTTTGAATACCCACTCCACCCGGCTGTGGGTATTTTTTTAACAGCACAAAAAGCAAATGCAGCGAATGCCGCCGCGCCCGGCGGGCGGCATCCTGACTGCAGCGGTCACGAGGCGCCGGTCAGGCAGGCAGGGACAGCGCCCCGGCCGTGACGTCCCAGGTCTGCGTGCCCAGGAACCAGCGCGCCGCATGGGCGCCATGCAGGGTGTAGCGATCGTCCGACACCCGGACCCAGTCCCCCTCGGGCAGCCCCAGCACCGGCGTGGCCGGCGACATCGTGGTGAACTCCGCCAGCCGCTGGTCTCGCGTCTCTCCCCGGAATCCGGGCACCAGCACGTTGAAATAGTGCGGATTGATCTGGAACGGCACCAGCCCCAGCGCATCGAAGCCGCCCGGGTCCACCACCGGCATGTCGTTGGTGGTGCGGATGGTCGGCGTGGCCAGGTTGGAGCCCGCGCTCCAGCCGATATAGCGCGCCGCGCCGCTGCGCACCCGCGCGGCCATCGGTGCCAGCAGCCCTTGCTGGCGCAGCACCTGCAGCAGCCGGAAGGTATTCCCGCCGCCGACCAAGATCAGCCTGGCGGCGTTGACCGCGGCGAGTGCGTCTTTCTCTTCATGCAACGACCGGATGGCGATCCCCAGTGGGGCGAAGGCCTCGCGCACCTGCGCGGCGTATTCGTCCCAGTCGCGCGTGACACCGGCAAACGGCACGAAGAGCGCCTCGGTTTGTCCATCGGCCAGTTCGGTAATGGCGTCGGCCGCATGGACGAGATAGCCGTCGTCGGAGGTGGAGTTGCTGAGAAGAAGGAGGTCCATGTCGAGGGAATCGCTGCCGTTCCGTCATGCGGAACAGCGGTCCGGGGAATTGGGTAAGCCGGTGATGGTACCCAAGGTGACAGGCGCATGACAACTCGCGCGGGCCCGATGGTCGCCATCCTTTCTGGCAGCGCTGATTTGTCCCCCGAGCGTTCCCGTTCGCTTCAATCGGGCCACGGCCCGTTGCGCCTCCTAATCGATCAGCCGCCCGTCTGCATCGTAAAAGGGATGCAGCGGACCGTAGTCGCCGCTGGCCGCCGCGTGGGTGACGAGGCCATGCACCGGATGCCACCAGTGCAGCAGGAAACCGGGGGGCTCCATGCGAAAGCGCGACACCGCTTGCGGGTCGAGGTCCAGCGCCACCTGATGCGCGGGGCCCGGCGCCGTCATGGCGATGGTGCCGCCGAAGCGCCGGATGATATGGCGGTGGAGGTGCCCGCACACCACACGTTCCACCTGCGGATGGCGCGCGATCACGGCTTCCAGCGCGGCGGCATTCTCCAGCCCCTGCTGATCCATGTGGCCGATGCCGGTGTGAAACGGTGGGTGGTGCAGCATGACCAGCGTCGGTCGCGCGGACGCGGCGGCGAGCGTGGCGTCGAGCCACGCCAGCCCGTCGGCCTCCACGCGTCCACCCGGCTGGCCGGGCACCGTGCAATCGAGGGCCACCAGCCGCAGCGGGCCCGCGTCCACGGCGTAGTGGATCGGCATCTCCCCGTCGCCGTTGGCGAACAGATAGTCGTGATCGGCGAAGACTCGGCGCAGCGATGTGCGATGGTCGTGGTTACCCGGCAGCAGCCTGATGGGCATCGGCAGGCGCTGCAGGATGTCGCGCAGGAAGCGGTACTCGTGCTCGCTGCCGAAGTCGACCAGGTCGCCGGTGATGATCACCGTGTCCGGCTGCTGGGGCGCCGCCAGCAGCGTGTCGATGGCGCGATGCAGCGCCCCGGCCGTATCCACCAGCCGATACGAGCGCTTGCCGCCGGCCTTGATATGCAGGTCCGTGAGCTGGGCGACGAGATACGGCGCGCCGGCCGCCGGCGGCAGCGCGGACGTGGCGGACGAGGATGGCAAGGTGGAGGACGTGGACATTGCGGAAGATGCGGCGGTGGTCATGCGGCTTGCGGCAGGGTGATCAGGTGGCCGGTGTCGATGCGCAGGCCCACGCGTTCGCCGGGCTGCCATCCATCGCGGCGAGCGGTGTCGACGATCAGCGGTGCGGCGGCACCCACATCGACGAGCACCCGCGTATGGTTGCCCAGGAACAGCGCCGTGACGACGGTGCCCTCGACGTGGGCGTTGTCGGCGTGCACCAGCGCGACGTCCTCGGGGCGAAACATCAGGCGCGCTTCGGGCGTCACGGGCGTCTCCGTGGGCGGACCCATCGGCACCGTGCCACCGGGCACGCGCCAGAGTCCCGCTTCGGCGGTGGCCGGCAGGTGGTTCATCGTGCCGATGAAATCGGCGACGAACGCGTTGGCCGGCGCGCGATAGATCTCCTGCGGCGTGCCGGACTGCGCGATGCGGCCGCGGTCCATGACGATGATGCGGTCGCCCAGCGCCATCGCTTCCGCCTGGTCGTGCGTCACGTAGACGGCGGTGATATGCAGGCTGCGCAGCAACTGGTTGATGTCGGCACGCAGGGCATCGCGCAGCTTGGCGTCCAACGCGGTCAGCGGCTCATCCAGCAGCAGCACGCGCGGCTGCACGGCGATGGCGCGGGCGAGTGCCACGCGCTGGCGCTGGCCGCCGGAGAGCTGGTCGACGCGGCGGTCGGCAAGCGGCCCCAGATGCATCATCGCCAGCATGTCGTCGACGCGGCGCCGGCGCGCGGGGGCGTCCACGCGCCGCACGCGCAGGCCATAGCCGATGTTCTCGGCCACGGTCATGTTGGGGAACAGCGCGTAGTTCTGGAACACCATGCCCACGCCGCGCGCCTCGATCGGCTGCTCGGTCACGCGGGTATCGCCAAACCAAACCTCGCCGCCGGCATCCGGCTGTTCGAGCCCGGCAATGATGCGCAGCGTGGTGGTCTTGCCACAACCGGACGGCCCCAGCAGGACGAGGGTTTCGCCCGCGCCGATATCCAGGTCCAGCGGCTGGAGGGCCAGCGTGCCGTCCGCGAAGGTCTTCGCGCACTGGCGCAGGCGGATGGTGGTGGGCTCATGCATGGCGGGTCTCGGCGGGGTTGGGCGTCGCGGGAGCGGCTGCCGGGGTAGCGGGGGAGATGAGTCTCGACGACGCGGCGGATGGCGCGGCCACGTCCGGCTCCGCAACGTGCCGCCGCGCGCGGGCGCCCATCGCGGAGAGCGCCTGCATCAGCATCAGCAGCGGAATGATCATCACGAAGAAGACGATGGTGTACGCGGAGCCGATCTCCAGCCGCATCGATGCGTAGCTGTCGGCCAGGCCCACAGGCAGGGTTTGGGTGGTCGGCGTGTGCAGCATCCAGGTCAGGTTGAACTCGCCGACCGACAGCGTGACCACCATCAGCGCGCCGGCCAGGATGCCCTGGCGGCAGTTGGGCAGGACCACGGTGAAGAACCGCTGCAAGCGCGTGGCGCCCAGGCTGGCGGCGGCATCCTCCAGCGTGCGGATGTCGATGGCGGCCAGGATCGCCAGCACGGATCGCACCATGAACGGCAAGGTGAACAGCACATGGCCGATCAGGATGAACACCCAGCTCGTGCGCAGGCCCTGCCAGGTGCCGTACAGCAGGATCAGGCCGAGCGCCGTGGCCAGGCCGGGCAGCGCCACGGGCAGCATTAGCAGTTCCTCGATCAGCCGCGTCACGCGGTTACGGCGCAGCGCCATGTAGTAGGCGGCGGGCACGCCGATCACAAGCGTGCAGGCAAGGCATGCGATGGCGATGCCAAGCGACAGGAAGATGGTGCTGCGATAGAGCGACCAGACTTCCAGCAGCCAGCGCGTGGTCAGGCCGCTGGCCACGCCCACGAAGATGTTGTTGGTCAGGCCGGCCAGCACGGACAGCGCCACCGGGACGGTCATGAAGACGCAGACCGCGAGCGTGAGCGCCAGTTGCAGCCAGTAGCCGGCGCGGCGACGGGGGGAGGTCATGGGCAGGCTCCTCAGGCCGTGGCGGCGACGGCGTCGCCGGAATACCAGCGCGCCAGCGCCAGCAAGGCCCAGGTGACCGCGCCCAGCAGGATCGAGAGCGCGGCGGCCGTGCCGAAGTTGGCGTAGTTGGTGAATTCGTTGTAGATGGTCAGCGGCAGCACATCGAGCTGCGTGGCCAGCGTGAAGGCGGTGCCGAACGCGCCCATGCTGGTGGCAAAGCAGATCGCACCGCTGGAGAGCATGGCGGGCATCAGCGCCGGCAGCATGACGTCGCACACCACGCGCCAAGGCGTGGCGCCGAGCGATCGCGCGGCTTCCTCCAGCGAGGTGTCGAGCTTTTCGACGGCGGCCATCACGGTCAGGATCACGCGCGGAATCGAGAAATACAGATAGCCGACGAACAGGCCGGCCAGTCCGTAGGCAAAGGTCCAGCGCTCGCCGGCCACCACGTCGCCGATCATCGCCAGCAGACCGTTGCGGCCCCCAAGCATGATGACCATGAAGCCGATCACCACGCCGGGAAACGCCAGGGGAAAGGTGAGCATCGCCACCAGCACCGGTTTGCCGGGCACGGGATGGCGCTGCAGGAACGTGCCGGCGATGCCGGCAATGACCAGCGTGGCCAGCGTGACCGTGGCGGACAGCAGCACCGTGACCAGCAGGCTGTGCAGGTAGCGCGTGCTGGTGAGCACCGTCCAGTAGACGCCCGCGCCTTCCTTGCCGGTCAGGCTGACTTCGACCAGTCGCGCCATCGGCAGGCAGAAGAACGCGAGGAAGACCACCAGCGCGGGCAGGGCGAAGAGGAACAGGGGCGGAGATCGCTTGGTCATGGCAGTGACGGGGCGGTGGTGGATCGAGTCATCAGGGGGCGTTTCCCCTCCGCCCTTGCGGACGCATTGGACGGAGGGGAGACAGCCTGCATGCTGCGTGCGGTGTCCGGATGCGTCCGGATCAGCGGACTTCCTTCAGGTACTGATCGCTGAAGGCCTTCTGCGCGGCGGCCATCCTGGCGAAGTCCACCGGTTTGGCGCGCGCATAGTCGGCGGCCGGCAGGAAGCGCGCCTGCACCTCCTTGGGCATCGGCACATTGCGCACCGGACGCAGGTAGGCGTTGGCCCACAGCGCCTGGCCGGCATCGGACAGCACGAAGTCCAGCACCTTGCGGCCCTCGGCCTCATGCGGCGCCTTGTTGACCAGGCTCATGACGTAGGGCACCACCAGCGAGCCTTCCTTCGGGATCACGAACGCCACGTTCGCGTTGTCCTTGTAGCGCGCGCGATAGGCGTTGAAGTCGTAGTCCAGCAGGATGGGGATCTCGCCCGACAGCACGCGTGCGTAAGCGGTCTGCTTCGGCACGATCGGCTGGTTCTTCTGCAGGTCCTTGAAGTACTTGAAGGCCGGGCCGAAGTTGTCCATCGATCCGCCCATGGCCTGGTTCACCGCCACGGCGCCCACATAGCCGACAAACGCGCTGGCCGGGTCCAGGTAGCCAATCAGGCCCTTGTATTCCGGCTTGAGCAGATCCGCCCACGACTGCGGCACGGGCTTGCCGCGCAGCGCATCCACGTTGACCATGAAACCCAGCGTGCCCGAGTGGATGGCAAACCAGTTGCCTTGCGGGTCCTTCAGGCCGTCCGGAATCTCGTTCCAGTTGGCGGGCTTGTACGGCTGCGTCACGCCGTCAGCCTTGGCCTGGATGCCGAAGGTCACGCCGAGGTAGGTCACGTCGGCGACCGGGCTGGCTTTTTCCGCCACCAGTTGCGCCAGCGACTGGCCGGAATTCTTGTTGTCGAGCGGCACGGTGACGCCGGTCTTTTCCTTGATGGCGCGGATCTGCGCGGCCCAGTCGGCCCATTCGGGCGGGCAGTTGTAGCAGATGGCGGTCTGTGCGGCCACGCCCTGGCTGAATGCGGCGGCCGTCACGGCCATGGCCAGCCAGCGCAGCGGGCGGCGCCAGGAGGATTGCGTTGACATGTAAGGCTCCCTGGTGGAAATCGAACGAAGAAAGAGACGACGAAAAGGCAAACAGCGAACGGAAAACAGCAACATGCAAAAGGCAAAAGGCAGACTTCTGGCTACGCCGTCCGCGAGATCGGCGCGGTGGAAGCGGGGCTGGCCGGCGCGGCGACCGTGCCGTTCACGCGCAAGGCATGCGGCAACAGCGTGACGCAGGGCTCGGCACTGGCGACGGCTTCCGCGCGCGTGGCGGCGCGCAGGCGGGACACGATGTGCCGGATCGCACCGGCGCCAATCTCGCTATTGGGTTGCACCACGGTTGCCAGCGGCGGCTCCACGAGCGCGCCGAGCGCGATGCCGTCATACCCCAGCACGGACACATCGCGCGGCACGCGCAGGCCCAGCCGCTTGAGGTCGGAGATCACGCCGATCGCCAGCAGGTCATTGGTGCAGAACAACGCCGTCGGCGCGTCCGGTGCCTGCATCAGCGCGCGGATCTGTCCGGCATTGCTGGCGGTATGGGAGGGCAGGCAGACCGGCGCCATCGCCGGCAAGCCGTGCGCGCGCATCGCATCCTCGTAGCCCGCAAAGCGCTGGCGCGCGCGATCGGACGCCGTGAACGATCCGGACGCCACGGCGATGCGGCGATGCCCGGCCGCAATCAGGGCCGTGACTCCTTCGCATGCGCTGGCGCGGTTGTCGACGGAAACCGAGTGACGCCGGCCCTGCGGCGCGGCCTGGTTGTAGGCCAGCACGTACGGGATGGACTCGGCGTCGAGTTGGTCCAGCACCTGGCTGTGCGCCGCGTCCGCCACGGTCAGCACCATGCCGTCGACGCGATGGCGCAGCAGGTATTCCACGCGCTCGCGTTCGCGGGCGGGGTCGTAGCCGCTGGTCACCAGCATCAGGGAATAACTGGCCGCCAGCGCGGCTTCCTCGATGCCACGCCAGCATTCCGCGAACACCGCGTTTTCCAGCGTGGGCAACATGACGCCGATGATTCGTGTCTGCTGGGATCGCAACTTGGCGCCCAGCAGGTTGGGCCGGAATGCCAGCCGTTGTGCGGCATCGTGCACGCGCTGCGCGGTGGCCTCGCGCACCAGCTGGGGATGGCTGAACACGCGGGACGCGGTAGCCAGCGACACCCGGGCCGCCAGCGCGACGTCGGCCAGCGTGACGCCGCTGCCGGGTTCGGCGGCGGCGATGCGTGGTGGCGAAGCAGGACGGCGGGATGTTGGCATGGGCTCCTCAACTGGCTCAGTCGCAACTTTGAAAACGTTTTCATTGAAGCGCCGAAAAATCAGGCGTCAAGGTTTTCCGTCGCTGCACTGCCGCATCAGAAGGGAGTGATCGAGGCCGCGGACGGGTCTTGCGCCTGTGTTTGCGGGATGCATTCTCGTCGCCAGATGTGACGGACTGATGACAGCGCAGCCGCCAGATCGGCGACGTCCAGCGGATAGCGGGCGACGCGGCTTGAAGCCGCTTTGAAGCCGCTTTGAAGCCGCTTTGAAGCCGGGTTGAAGCCCGGTTCAGCCGATCACTGCGTGGAGCCGATGGTGCCCGTGGCCAACGCCAGCGCGGCGGCGGCGGCCAGCGCGCCGCTGTAGGCGTCGGCTGACGCATTGCGCGCCAGAAGCAGCTGGTTCTGCGCGAGGTTGGCCTCGGTCACCGAACCCACCCCCTTGCGATACGCGGCAAATGCGGCGTCATAGGTGGTCTGGGCGGCATCGGCCAGCGCCCTGGCGGCGTCATAGGTGGCCAGGCTCGTTTCCAGCGCGCTCTGGCTGACCACGATCTGCCGGACGGATTCCTCCTTGGCGCGCGCAAGCTTCGCGGACGCGCTATCGACGTCGTTGCGCGCCTGCGCCAGCACCGCCGAGCGTAGCCCGCCGTCGTAGATGGGCACCGTCACGCCCAGGAACACGCTGTTGCCGTAGCGGTAGCCATTGAGGTTGACCGTGGGCGGCTGCTGGCCCACCGGCGGTATCGCCGTGATGGCCGACCCGCCCGATGCGTAGGACGCGAACGCGGACATGAATACCTTCGGCAGGAACGCCGCCTCGGCGGACCTGACCCTGGCCTGATTGGCGCGTTCCACGGCATACGCGCCCAGCACGTCGGGCCGTTGCGCGATCGCCGTTTCCACGATTTGCTCCACGGAACTGCGCAGCGCCGGCGACAGCGGCCGCGCGGGCATTTCGGCAATGCGCGGCTTCGACAGCGGTGAAATGCCGATGGCGGTGACCAGGCCCAGATACGCGTCGGTTTCCGCGCCCTGCGCCTGCACCATCGCCAGGTTGGTTTGCGCGCGATTCTGCGTGGCCTGCGCGACTTCCACCACGGTGCCGATGCCTCGGGCGTAGCGGGCCTTGGCCGCGGCCAGCACCGCATCCGCATTGGTCAGCGCCTGCTGGACGGTCCCCGAGCGCGAACGGGCCGCCTGATAGCGATAGAACGCCACGCTGACGTCGTGGATGATGCGCTGGTGCAAGGCCGTGAACGCAATGTTCGCGGCAATCGTGGTTTGCTCGGCGGCCTCCACAAGGCCCGCACGCTCCCCGAAATCGAACAGCAGCCACTGCAGCGACAACACCGATACGGCGCCGTGGTGCGAGATATCGGCGCCCGCCTGCCCCAGTGCGGTCGATGTCGACAGATGCCCGTTCTGGTAGCCGCCCATCGCCGCCACCGAGATCTGCGGCAGATAGCTGCTGCGGGCGATGCCAGCGGCCAGCGCTGCATTGCGAGCGTCGTTCCACGCGACGCGCGTCAGCGGGTTGGACGATTCGGCCATGTCGATCAGCTCGGGCAGCGAATACGCGTGGCCGGGCTCCAGGGCCGGTGGTGGCGCAATGGTGGCCAGCGCCCGGTTGGCCGGCAGCGTGTAGTCCGATGGCTGACTCACGGGCGCCGGCTTGCTTGCCGCGCCAGCCACGATTTCCCCGCTTGCCGTGGTGGGCGGCTGCCAAGGCCGGTCAGGCTGCGGCGGCGCGAGATCGAGCGCGGACGTGGCACAGCCCGCCAGGGTCAGCGCCACGAGCGCGGGCACGAGCATGAGCGGGAGTGCCTGCGGGTCAGGTTTGCGCATGGGAGGAAGGGGATGTGCCCGGGCCATCGGGCGGCATGTCGGCCAATCGTTTGTCGACGAGCGCCAGCAGCGCGTCGCGTGTCTGGGTGTCGTGGTCTGTCATGGGATGCGCGGGCGGCGTGCCTGGAGCCGTTCCGCCGGCCTCGGCGGCATGGGCAGCCTCGGCGGGGCGCAGCGCGCGCAGACTGGCCGCCACAGCGGGGTCGCCCGGAAAGCGTTCAGCCAGCAGGAAGAGGGGGCCGGCGATGGCATCGAGCACGCCCAGACGCCGGCGGCAATCATCGACCCACGATGACGCGGGCCCCACCGATGCGGGCTCATAGCGCGCAAGAACCAGATCCTGTGCGATGGCGCCTTGCAGGCCGAGCGCGGCGGCAGCGTGCTGGCGGCGCGCATCGGGCAGGCGCGCATCGACCAGTTGCTGCCACTGGCGCGCCAATGCGGCCAGTGCCCCCTCGATACGCCCGGTGATGCTGACCGGCCAGACCCGCGTGAAGACCAGATAGACCACCAGGTTGCCGACGATGATGCCGATGACGCGATCGCGCGCAATGGTCAGGTCGAAGCCCGGCGCCGGCCCCTGAATCACGCAGAGATAGAACGCAAACGCGATCTGGAAGCCCGCGTACGCGATGCGCGGCGATCCCTGCGCGACCCACGCCGACAGCCACGTGCCCACGAAAACCAGCGCCAGCAGGCCGCCCGCCGACGACAGGGCCGGCACGATATAGACGAGGGCCGCGGTGCCCACCACCGCGCCGATCAGGCATCCGGCCAGCCGCAGCGTGAGCTTTTCCACGGATTCCGCGGCCGTTCCGAGCGATACGAGATAGCAGGTGATGAAACAGGTGTGGATGCCCGGCCAGTTCAGTTGCTGATAGAGCAGGTAGCAGAACATCGCCGCGCCGGTGGTTTTCAGCGCGTAGTGGATATGGGTGCGGTTGGTGAAGGCGTCGGCATCGAGGAAGCCGCCGGCTTTTGCGGGCGGCGGGGCGGTGTGGGGCACCGCTGCCTCGTCTGGCTCCGCGTAGCGCTCGATGGCGCTGCGCAGCTCGCGCCGGACGGACTGCTGGACCGGTGGCAGTTCCGCGTCGGGCAGGGAGAGCGCGATTTCCACCGGATAACCGCCCGCATCGAGCATGCGGGCCATGGCGTCGAGCGTATCGGCGATCGGCTCGGCCTGCGCTGCCGGCAGCGCGGCACCCGGTTGCCGGCAGGCGACGTCGGCCGCCATCAGGATCGCCATGGTCGACGCCGCCGCCTGGCGCAGCGCCACGACGTCCGCCGCGCTCGCGCTGCCTTCGAACTTCGCCAGCTTCAGCCAGCCGGCCACGGGCTGCACACCATCGCGCAACACCGCGCCAAGCGCGATGCCGTCCGATGCCGGATCACGCAGGCTTTGTGCCGCCAAGCGGAGGCAGTGCGCCAGCCGGTCGCAGGCCAGCCGGCGTGGCGACGGCCCGAGTACCAGGTTGACGACGATATTCGCGCCGATCGGAATCGCCACCATCAGCCACGCATAGAGCAGACCGCGCGTGGCAAGCTCGCCGGCGGGCACCAGCCCGAGCTCGTCCAGCCCGAAGCCGACGATCATCGCCACGATGGCGCCCACGGGACGAAGCTTGCTGGCCGACGTGAGGAAGAGCAGGGTGGCGGACACCACGGCCATGCACGCCACGCGCAGCATCGGATTGTCGAGCGTGTAAGCGCCCAGCAGGATCACTAGTCCGATGATGATGCTGATCAGGATCAGCATCGCCGCGCTCATCACGATGCTGCTGGTGCGGTCGGCCCGGTTGATGAAGAAGATGACGTACGCGGAAATGGCCGCTTCCGGCGTGCCATACATCGCCGTGATGAGCACCGTCAGTGTGCTGGCGGCCGCAATGCGCGTGGTCGCCGCTGTGCGCCCCGGAAACGGCGCCAGCAACGCACCAATATCGGGCACGCCGAGACGCAGCCTCTCAGTGGCAGGCCGCGCCATGCCGGACCTCGACGGTTGCGCTGGCACCCACCCGGGCCAATGTTTCCGCCGGCGCCTCCAGCTTGATCCGCACCGGGAAGCGCCGGGCTACCCGCACCCAGTTCACCGATGCCTGCACATAGGGCAGGGAGCGCGGCAGGTTGATCCGGTCAGCGTCGGTGATCCCCGCGCCAATGCCCTCGACCACGCCGCGCATGGCCTGGCGCCGGTCGATCATCGAATACACCGTGGCGCAATCGCCAATACGGATGTCCGCCAGTTGCGTTTCGCGGAAGTTCGCCACGGCAAACCACTCGCCGGTATGCACGAGCACGAACAGGGACTGGTTGGGAAGCACGACTTCGCCGGCCAGGACAGTGAGCCCGGTCACCCGGCCATTGTGCGGGGCACGGACCACGGTGTCGTCCAGCGCGCGCTGGGCGATTGCCAGCGCGGCCTCGCGCGCGTGGACGGTGGCAATCGCGTCTTCCTCGCTACCCACGGCCTGCGCTGTCGTGGCACGCTGCACCTGGGCCTGCTTCAGCGACACCGCCGCATCGCGCTTGGCCACTTCGGCCTGGTCCAGTTGCTGCTTCGGCACATAGCCATCGGCAGCCAATGGCCGCAGCCGTTCCACGGTGCGCGTGGCCAGCGCGTAATTCTGCTCGGCGCGGTCGATCTGGTCGGATGCCACCGACGCCGTGCCGCGCTCCGTGCCGATGGCCCGGCGCCGGGTGCCGAGCATGGCCTGGGCGAGCTCCAGGTCGGCCGTCGCCTGGGCCACGGCGAGCCGGTAAGGCACGGGATCGATTTCAAACAGGATGGCGCCCTTGGAGACCTGCTGGTTCTCCGTCACCAGGATCCGGGCAATGCGCCCGCCGACGGGAGAGGCGACGTGCACCAGATCGGCATCGAGCGATGCATCGTCGGACGACGGATAACGGATCGTGCGCTGGTAGGCGTAGATGGAAAGAAGGACGGCAAGCAGGACAATTGCCAGGGCAATCAATTTCCCGCGCATCGGGCCGCGGCGGACGCCAGCCATTTTCATAGGATGTGCCCCGTGCCGAATAACCAGACGATTTCGGCAATCATCAGGCCGATCGCCGTGTTGACCAGTAACTGGAGACCCACGATTTCCGCCCAGCCAGTCGCGATAAACACCCGCCAGGCGATCAAGGCGCCCGCGATGCCAAGCACCGCGGCGAGTAGCCAGAGCGGGAAATAGGCCCCGAACAGACTGAATGAGGGGGCCCCGGCACAACCAGACAGCGAAGCGGCCAACGCGACGAGCGCAAGCGAGCGTGCCATGGGATTGGGGGGATTGGGTTCAGGGGGTTTGGGGGCGCCGATGCCGGATTGTAAGGGACAAAGGGAGTTTGGAGTAGCCGTGCGGCAGATTCGATCTTTGGTTCAGGCGTCGACCCTTGACAGACGCGCTGGCGGGTGATTTGCCGGCGTGATTTGCCGGCGCGATTTGCCGGCGCGATTTGCCGGCGTGATTTGCCGCCGAATAGTTCGGCGGCATCCCGTCGACAACGCAACCCCTTCACCGGAACGAGGCGCGAATTTCCTCGATGGTTTGCTGCGGGCTCTGCAGGTGCGGGTAGTGCCCGATGCCAGGAAGCAGGGTAAGTTCCGCGTGGGCCTTCTCGGCGAACTCGACGCCCATTTCCTTCTTGATATAGATGTCCTGCTCTCCCCAGATGACCTTGATGGGTGTCTTGAGCTTCGCTACGTTCGCCTCGAGATAATCCTGATCGCGGGTGAAGTGCGAATAGTAGTGATAGAACGCGTCGGCGGATGTCAGCGCTCCGTTCTGCCAGCCACGCGCCATGTCCGCCTTGAATTCCGGAGGCAGCGCATAGTGCGACGCCGCAGGCAATCCGCGCGTGAACGCATTTTCGATAATCTCGTCGCGCGACTTGTTGAAGGCCGCCCGGACCGCGTCCGCCGACTTCGGCTCCTTCAGACCTTGCAGGCGTTCCTGCATGTACTGCGGTCGATTGAACGGCGCGAAGTCGCCAACGATGATGCGCCTTGCAATCACCGGGTCGTCAATCGCAGCAAGCAACGCCGGCAATGCGCCGATGTCCGTTGCGTAGATCACCAGGTTTTGCTTGTCGATCCCGGCTTGCTCGATATACCCCTTCAGCACATTAGCGTAGTCCCGTGGCGCGTAAGCGAACTTGTCGGCGGAGGGGCGGGATGACTGACCGTATCCCGGCCAGTCGAATGCATGGACTTCGTATTCCTGACCCAGCGTCGCGGCAATATCCTTCCATGCGTAGAGCGTCTCGGGGAAGCCATGCACGAATAGCACGGTGCCCTTTGGCCTGGCGTTATGTACGACCAGCCGCCTGAGTTTGAGATCGGGCTGGATCTGCACATACCCGATCTCGGGCACCGATTTTTCCGACGAAGTCATGTTCGCGCAGCCTGCCACCAGCGCGGCGAGCAGCACGGCCGTGGCTGTGGCGCAGAGGGCGCCAGAGCGTCGAAACGAGCGCCCAGCCGTGGATGTTGTTGTCATACCTTTCACCTTTCCATCATCACTGAAAAACAGGCTCCACCCAACGCGGAGGATTCTGTTGCATATGCAGCATTGAAGGATTGGCATGTATCTGGTCTATGGTGCTCCACAGGCTCGAACGTATCGCTACGTATCCATGACCGCATTCAATACATTTCCCTACAGACATCGGCGGATGTGATGCGTAAGGGAAGTTGACCCCGGAATCCGCCTTGTTCAAGGCAAAGGTTGCCGTCAGCGATTACGGCGGCGCGTCGGTGGTCAGCACATAGGATGCACCGTGGCTGCCATGGCACTGGCCCATTACCGTGAGGCCCTGGTAACCGAAATCGCAACGCAGATTGGCGCCGTCCGATGCGAACAGAAGCGCCTGGCCGGAGGTGCCGGGCGACGTCCACGCGGCAGGCTGGAACGATCTGCCTTTGGATTCCGTGAACATGGGACGCCAGGTCGACTGGTTGGTGACGTAGCTGCCCGAGTAGGCTTTGCCGTCTATCGCCCCTGAGACGGTGCGCGAGGCAGGATTGACACTGAAGTGGCTGGCGTTGCCGGATGCGTCGATCAGGGCGACCTGCGTGACGCAGCCTGCGACCAGCCATGACAGGGTGAGGATGGCGTATTTCATGGGGCGCTAGCTTATGCCCACGTTGTGCCATCCGTTTGCCCCGCTGCCGAAACTGCGCTGCTTTTGGCGGAAGTGGCCTGATGAATTCCAGGCCCTGTCGCCAAATGCCCCGCGTGCGCCGCTTTCCGTCGAGGACCTCGCGGCGCGTGCGGCATGCGCGGATTCAGAAGCGTCTCATTGTCAGCGCGACGCCGTGGTGCACGCGAAGTTGCGCGCGTCGTCGATGCTGCCGCTGCCCTTGTACTTGGCCTGCTTCGGATACGCGCACAGGGGGCGCGTGCGGCTGGTGCCATCCATTACCTGCGCTGCGGTGGCCAGACCTCCGGTCTTGCTTTCCAGGCCCTTGGCCGCTGCGACGATCTGGTCGGGCGCGTGACCTTTTTCCACCCAGTTTTCAAGCGCGCCGATGGCGTCGAACGTGTTCGGCCCGACGCCGCCGCGGCAATGGCCCATGCCGGGCGACAGGAACAGTCGTGCGAAGTCGGGGGTATGGCTGACGGTCCGGGTGACGGATGCGTAGTAGTGGATCGTGTCATTCGCGTTGCCGATCGGATCGGCCAGGCCGTGATACAGGATCAGCTTGCCGCCGCGCCGCTTGAATGCGGTCAGGTCCGGATCGACGGAGTCGACGAGCGGGCCGATTTGCGCCTTCACATGATCCACGTCGCGGTCCCAGTCGAAGCTGCGCCAGTCCCAGTTGGCGTCCTTGTATACCCAGTCGCGGAAGAATTCGGTGCGGAACGCTTGCGGGCCCTCGATGGCATAGCCCCAGCCGCCGAGGTAGCCGAACTCGCTTCCGACCGGCCAGCCCGGATAGATCTGCGCCTTGGTGCGCGGATTGCGCGCGCCTGCGTAGAGACGCCTGAGGGTATCGACCTGTGGCCCGGTCAGGCAGGTATCGGCGTCGGCATTGCCCTTGCACTGAAGCACCTTCGGGTCAAAGCGGCACTGGGCGGGGTCGCCGATCAGCCCATCCACCAGTCCGTCCCCGGCGTCGCACGCGGCAATAGCCGCACGATTGATCGCGGGCAGCTTCGACGGCGGGATGTAGCCGGCCTGGTTCTTCAGGTTCTGGGTCGCCATCCACAGGAACCCCTCGTTCAGCGCCGTGCGATTGTTACCCGGCGCGCCGGCAATGATGCCGTCGAAGTCCTCGGGGTAGCGCTGTGCGGCGGCAAGGCCCTGGCCGCCACCGGTCGAGCAGCCGAAATAGTAGGCGTGGCTGGCATCGCGCTGTTCAAAGGCGGTAATCAGCGCACGCGCCGCAACGGCCGCGGCGTGGACGGAGCGATAGGCCCAGTCGGCGATCTTCTCGGGGTGGCCCACGCCCCAGTTCAGGCTCTCGTTGCGATAGCCGGCCTTGTCGGTATGTCCGCTGTCGCTGGAGATCACGGCGTAGCCGCGGCGCACGGCGGGTTCCAGTTCGTCGTAGCGGATCGCTCCGACGTAGCCGCCATTGCCGACCACGAGCATCTTGCCGTTCCACGCGTCGGCGGGTGGCATCCAGAGTTCGAAGCCGATATCGGAGTCGGTGGTCGGCGTCAGTCGGCCGGAGACGCGGCAAAACGTCGGCAAGTCGCCAATCTTGTGGCCATTGGGCAATGCCAGCGTCCCCGGAGGTTGTTGCGCGGCGGCAGTCAGGGTCACGCCGGGCAGGCTCGCTTCCATCAGCGTTTCGCAGGCCGTGGCCGCGCGGGCGGCAGGGGAGAGCGTTAGCGCGCCCGCCAGCAGTGCGGCGGCCGGTGTCCACTGTTTCAGAAAACTGGCAGTCAGGGGCATCAGGTTTGTCTCGGGTTCTCAACGCGTGGCGCGTCGGTATTGTTCTGGCGATTGCCGGCGGAGGGCCGGCACGCCCATTCTTGACGAAACGACCATAAAAGAAAAATGGATTCTCTTTTAGGGAACCTAAAGAAAAGTTTTATGATGAGCCCCTCCCAAGGCTCACCCATTTCCCCATTTCCCCATGAGCGCGATCCGCATGCTCAAGACCTTCATCGCCGTGGCTGACCACGGCTCGTTCGCCGCCGCCGCCGAGCGAGTGGCGCTGACGCCGGCTGCCGTGGGTGCGCAAATGCGGGCGCTGGAGGATCTGCTCAGGCGGCCGCTGTTCGATCGCACCGGGCGCGCCGTCACGTTCACGCCGGCGGGCGTGGCGCTGGTGGCGCGGGCGCGGCGGTTGATCGCCGACTACGAGGACTTGCTGGCCGAAGCGCCCGCCAGCGACGAAATCGCCGGCACGGTGACCATCGGCGCCATCGTTTCCGCCATGGGCGCACTGGCCACCAGCGTGGTGGACCTCAAGGTGCCCTATCCGTTGCTCGATATCCGCATCGAAAACGGGCGACAGCCCGATCTCTACGCCAAAGTGCTGACCGGCGAACTGGATGCGGCCATCATCGTGGAATCCACCCGACCGGATGGCCGCGCTGCAATCTGGTCGCACCTGTATAGCGAGCCACTGATGCTCGTCGCCCATGCCCGCGTGGCGCTCCCCGGCGTCGATGCCATGGATCTGCTGTGCAGCCAGCCCTTTATCCGGTTCGACCGTGCGGTGACCACGGGGGCGCGAATCGACCTGCTGTTGCGTCGGTGTGGCATACAACCTAACGAACTAGTGGCGATGAATTCGCTACCGGCCATCGTCGAGCTGGTCCGCCAGGGCGCGGGGGTTTCCATCGCGCCTGTGCTGCGTCATTTCGGGTGGGATCGAGACCCCGCGCTATGTCTGTTGCCGCTGCCGGGCAAGCCTTGGGCACGGCGCGTCGGCATGCTCGAGAGCACCCGCCGCATGTCCGTGACATCGGTGATCCGCGAGCATTTCGTGCGCAAGCATGGGTGCGATACGGGGCAACCGTAGCAGGCACGGGGTGCATGATAATATTCGCATGCGAACTAAACGCCATCTCTTGTGCCTTCCCCAACATGGACCATCGCCTCGTTTATCTATTGAATGTCGGCCAGCGCCGGCTGCAACGGTGGTCGCAAGCGCGAACAACCGCCGGAGGCGTGACAGCAGCCCAGGGCGGGCTGCTTTTCTTTCTGGGTGCGAACGACGGGGCGCTGATGAGCGAGGCGGCCGCAGCGCTGGATCTGGGCGCGCCCGGCATGAGCGGACTGGCCGACCGGACCGAAAGGGCGGGGCTGATCGAACGCCGGCCGGACGAGACGGATCGCCGCGCATCACGCCTGTGGCTGACAGAGGCGGGACGCGCGGCTCGCCAGCGCTCCAAGACCGGCATGAAGGCCTTGAATGCCAGGCTGACCGAAGGTTTCACCGAAGCCGAGATCGACGTGGTGGCGCGGTGGCTGACCAGCCTGCAGACGAAATTTCCGACCGTCGGCGAGGGCGAGGAGTAGCCTCGGCAGCCGTAAGGCAGCGAGGCATTCGACTTGGAGGCGCTATCTGGCGCTTCTTACTGGGCAATCCTGGTGAAGTCCGGCTTGCGCTTCTCCGCGAAGGCCGAAAAGGCTTCCCTGGCTTCGGCGCTTGCCAGCCGCTCCTGGAACCTGGCGCTTTCGCTGTCCATCTGCGAAACCAGCTTCTCCGCGTCGCGCATGAGTTTCTTCATTGCACTCAGGGAGCCGGCGGGCTTGGCGGCAAGCTTCTCGGCCATCCGGCGCGCTTCCGCCCGCAACTGGTCATTGGCGCAAACCTTGTTCGCGATGCCCCATGCCACAGCGGTTTGCGCATCGAGCGGTTCGCCCATCGCAAACATCTCGAAGGCCCTGACGTGCCCGATGCACAGGGGTAGCAGGTAACTCGAAGCGGCTTCGGGCACAAGGGCCAGGTTGACGAAAGGCGTGATCAGTTGCGCGTCCTGCGCCAGCACGACGTAGTCGCAATGCAGCAGCATGGTGGTGCCGACGCCGACGGCCTTGCCGTTGACCGCTGCGACAATCGGCACGGTCGAGTTGGCCAGGGCGTGCAGAAAGCGGTGCACATGGCGTTCGCCGGGGCCCTTTCCCGCCGCGATTGCCGCGAACTCGGCCACATCATTCCCCGCCGTATAAATGTCCCCGTCCCCCTGCAGCAGCAACACACGGACATGGCTGTCGCGCTGTGCCTGCTCGATCGTGTCGGCGAGGACGCCGTACATCTCGTTCGTCAAGGCGTTCTTCTTGTCCGGCCGGGCAAACGTGATGGTCAGAACGCCGCCGGTCAGTTCAGTGCGAATTTCCGAGGTCATGATCGGTCTCCAGGTGGTTGCGTGATGCCGGGCCGGCATCCGGTTTAAGTTCGCATGCGAAGTATATAGATAATTCGCGTGCGAAGTAAACCGCCGGAGCGCTCAATACATGTTGCGGCACGCGCGGCACTGCGCGTTACAGAACGTAGAGCATGCCGATGGCAACGAGGCAGGCTGACACGGTGAAGTAATACCGGAAGCCATGCGTGTGGCCGTGGCGTTCATGGGGAGCCGCCGTACCCGTCAGTTGCCTCGGCATGAATGCCTCATTTCGTGGTGGTTACCGGTTTCAGTTTGATGACGCGGGAAATCTGCCCAAGCGTAAAGCCGCTGTTGACCACATACGGCGCGCATGCCAGCGGCGACGTTAGCGACTCCGCTGCAGTGAACTGGCCGAGATAGTGGTACTTGTCGGTCTCCCGTCTGACGAATACCGGGATGGCTTCCGACTGCGTGGCCAGCGTCCTGCCGGCGGCGCGGGCCGCTGCGCCACTGCTGCAAAGAATGGCCTCCGGGGCGTGAGGGTTGAGGTCCGGTCGCAGACATACCGCCACCACCTTGCCGTTCTTTGTAGGAAGAAACGCTTGCTTGCTACCGCCGCAGACTGTGTGGATATGCTCGCGGGTGTATTCCTTGCCAATCTCAAACATGAATGATCTCCGTACAGATGCGCACTGGAAAAAGCAGCATCAGGACAGAGACGATATCGAGATCGGCATAAATGCCACGAAGAAGCTGGGGCGTGGAGAATCAACGGCCCGTATCTTTCCTCGCCCGCCACGCGGGGGCGAGCAATCAGAAGCGGTAGCTGGCAAAGAGCCGGCAAACGGAAGCCGCGTCCGGGCAGTCCCTCAGTAGCGCGCGGAAGCGTGCATCGCAGAAGTACTGTGCGACGCTGGCCAGCAAGTGCAGGTGAGCGTTGTTATCCCATTCCGGCGAGAGGATGAAAACCAGGTTGTCGACGCCACGGCCGTCTGGCGCATGAAACGCGACGGGTTCCCGGGTACGTACATAGCAAGCCAATGCTTGCGGAAGACCTCGAACGCGGCCGTGCGGTACGGCGATCCCCTGACCGAGCCCCGTGGAACCAAGGGCTTCCCGTTCCGCCAGGGCCGCCGTCACGGCCTCTGCGTCGAGGCCGAAACGTTGCGCGGCGAGCGCACCGACCTGGCGAAACAATTCAGGCTGGTCCGACGCATGCAGGTCAAGTGCCACATGCGCTTCGCACAGCATCTCGCCAAGCGATCGGGGCCGGAAATCGTCTGCACTGGGCCATGGCTTCGGACGCGTGCCATGAACCAGGTCCATCCATGCACCAGACGGCGATTCAGGAATCTCGACCACGTGACCGAATTCCGCGCCTGGTGCCACGTCGCGAATACGCCGCAGGGCATTGGGGATGACCACGCGCGGCAGGGTCAGGGAAAGACGCATCCGCGAGCCCCCGGGCAGCAAGGAAAGGCTGATGGTCCATGACTGCCCGCTGCAGTCTCTTGTCAGGGCCTGGCGCAGTGGCACGGCGTGCAGGACATCGACGACGATATGCATCGTCACCGCACGCACCGGCGGCAGGGGGCGAAGCGTATCCGCCTGCTCGCGCAAAGGTCGTCGCTCGGGCGACAAGGAAGTCATGCCAGTGCACCCACAGCACGTGTGGCGTAATCCACCCGCCCACACTCCCGGCCGGCGCGGTCATAGGTCACCAGCGTCGCGCCTTCGCCCCGTGCCAACACCGTCCCGGCCATGACAGCAACCTCGCGATCCGCGTGATGGGAGTCGGCGTAACGTGCGCCTTCGTGAATCACATCCCAGCCATCGCGATACGGGACAACTTGTATCTGTGTCGTCATAGACCTCCAGAACCGGACAATCACTACTGAAGAATAGATCGATGACTGAATGGTAGAGGGAGGGGAATCAAGTTGCCGTATCAGGGCACAGCGAACACATCAAAAAGACGTAAAGGGGAAGTGATGCCACCTGGCCCGCGTGGGGCGGCCCGCGCGTCAGTTTTCCATCGTCATGTTGCTGGCGAACCATTGCTTCAGCGCCAGTTCGCCAGCCTGAAGCTGCGCCGACTTCGGGTGCACAAGGTAGTACCCGTGAGATAGCGGCATGGCCTTGCCAAACGGATCGACCAGCAATCCGTTGGCGATCTCGGTCTCGACGAGGATGGCGCTCGTCAGCACGACGCCCTGCGCGCGCACTGCCGCCTCGATTGCCATCAGCGACTGATCGAACTGGATGCCCGCGATCGCTTCGATCTGCCCGTCGGAGAGCTTGCCAAAGCGCGCCAGCCAGGCTGCCCAGTGAGGATGCAGCGTGTTGTGCAGCAAGGTCGCCGACTGAAGATCGTCGGGCCGCTTCAGCCGCCATTTCCTCGCGTACGCCGGACTGCAGTACGCGCGCACCTCATCCGGGCAAAGCAACTGCACCGACAGTTGGGGATCGAGGCCGTCGAAGTGTCGGATTGCCAGATCCACGGCATCGAGTTCGAAGTCCACCAGCGCGGTCGAGGTGCTCAGGTTCAGGGCGATGCCCGGATGCGCCTGCAGGAAATCCGCCATGCGCGGCGCGAACCACTTCGCGGCGAAGCTGGGCGGCATCGAGAGCCGCACGGCCTTGTGCTTGCGTTCTCGCAAGCGACGGCTCGCATGTACGATCTCGGCAAGCGCAGGCTGGATTTGCGCCATGTATGCCAGTCCTTCCGCAGTCGGCGTCACTTGACGTATCTGCCGTACGAACAGCGCCACGCCAAGCCAGTCTTCGAGCTTCTGGACCTGCTGGCCCACTGCGCCCGGTGTGACCCCGAGTTCGTCGGCGGCCAGAGTAAAACTGCCGCATCGCATGGCAGCTTCCGTGGCTACCACGGCTTTCAAGGGAGGGATGGGGCGCATGGCGTAGTTTTTCTATTTCATCGGGCAAATTTAATCGTTTGTACCCGATCGACGGCGTCACCACAATGAGGTCATGTCATTGCCCTCCGATGCCTCGCCATGAACCCCGCTCATCTCGCCTTTGCCGCGCTTGGCCTCATCTGGGGCACCAACTTCCTGTTCATGAAGTGGGCCAGCGTCTACCTGTCCGCCAGCCAGATCGTCTTCCTGCGCGTGTTGTTCGGATTCCTGCCGCTCCTGGCGTGCGCGCTGCTCACCGGTGCGCTGAAATGGCGCCATTTGCGGCATGGGCACCACTTCATGGTGATGGCCCTGCTGGCCACGGTGATCTACTACTACGCCTTCGCGAAGGGCTCTTCGCTTCTTGCCTCGGGCGTCGCCGGCATGCTGAGTGGCGCCATCCCACTTGTTTCCTTCGTTTGCGCCTGGATACTCCTGCGGCAGGAGCGCCCGACGACACGGATGCTGGTCGGCATCGTCGGTGGATTCGTCGGTGTGCTGCTGATTGCGCAGCCGTGGCGTGCGAGCGATGCCGGCGTGGATCCGGTTGGCGTGGCCTATATGCTCGCGGGTTCCCTCAGCGTCGGTTGCTCGTTCGTGTACGCGCGGCGTTTCCTGTCGAACCTCGATATGTCGCCACTGGCACTTTCGACGTGGCAGATCGGCTTTGCGCTCGTGGTCATTGCATGTATTACCGACTTCCACGGCATCACGCGCGTGATCGACGACAGGCGGGCATCGATCGGCCTGTTGTTTGGCCTTGGCCTGTGCGGCACAGGGCTCGCGTACCTTCTGTACTACTTCATCGTCGGCCGGCTTGGCGCATTGGCGGCATCGAGCGTTACCTATATCCCGCCCGTGGTGGCGCTGCTGATGGGAACGATGGTCGCGGGCGAGCCGCTGCATCCCGTCGATGTGGTCGCCATGGCCACCATCCTTGGCGGCGTTTACCTGCTGCAGCGTCGGGGGCCCGCAACGCCGGAAGGCCCTGTGGCAAAGCCGACGGCTCCGCCCCAAACCATCGTTGACGCAAGTGCCAACTGAACGCCATTTGTACCTGCCGCGCACAACTGTTTGTCTCGTCGATGTATTCGAGCGCCAATCGGAATCGCCTAGATTGGAGTACACGGCCGTAGCCGCAAGTTCAGTCGTCAATGAAGTGGGAAGGGAGTGCCATGGGCAATCATCATCGGGTGTTCTTGATCACCGGCGTCAGTTCCGGATTTGGACGCGCCTTCGCCGAAGCCGCGCTGGCGGCCGGCCATACCGTGCTCGGCACCGTGAGGACCGAGGCCGCACGGATCGAATTCGGTCGGCTGCACGAGAACCGCGCGCACGGCGTGGTGCTGGATGTCACCGACCTCGCTGCTGTCGCGCCCACGGTCGACAAGGCCATCGAGCAATACGGGCCCATCGACGTTCTGGTGAACAACGCCGGATATGGTCACGAGGGCACGATGGAAGAATCGTCGCTTGACGATCTACTCAGGCAGTTCGATGTCAACGTGTTCGGCGCGGTGGCGATGATGAAGGCGGTGCTGCCCGGCATGCGTCGCCGCCGGGCGGGGCACATCATCAACATTACGTCGATGGCCGGTCATATCGGCCTGCCGGGCATTACGTATTACTCGGGCAGCAAGTTTGCGCTCGAGGGCATCTCGCAGGCGCTCGCCGCCGAGGTACGCGGTTTCGGCATCAAGGTGACCGCCGTGGCGCCGGGCTCGTTCCGCACCGATTGGGCGGGGCGTTCCATGGTGCGCGCCGAACGCAGCATCGATGATTACGATGCCGTGTTCAACCGGCTCCGCGAGGGCCGCCTGGCACGGAACGGCAAGCAGGCAGGTGATCCCGCCAAGGCGGCTGCCGTGCTGCTATCGCTGGTCGAGCGTGAAAACCCGCCGATCCACCTGTTGCTGGGCAACGATGCCTTCGATCTGGTGACGGCGAGGCGAGCGGCGCTGGATAAGGAGCTTCACGCCTCCGAGGCCATTTCCAGAAGCACCGATTTTTCGTGATGGCGCAGTGTCGGGCCGGCCCATGCTGCCCGGCACAACCGCTGAGAAGATCTGGATTGACCGGCGTCGGCGCGGGGTGCACCGCAGCATGAATCCTGCGCGCCGGGTCTACCGGCGCCTGAGTGGCCCCCAGGCCGCAACGTCAAGCCATGCATGCAGGTCTTAGGTGCCCGCAAATCGTTGTTTTTGCTGGGCTTTCATCCCGATGTCGCGAGGGAAGTGTCTGGCGGGAAAGTTTTTGTAACTGGGCGACGGCATCGTGCTGTCAACCATCCGCGTGCTTATGCGTCAAACCGGCATCCCGGTTGCATGCGAGAGGCCTTCCCACATGGCTCACCCCAATCCTCGGGCACGCTGGACCCAGCGGCTGGCGTCGTGGCTCGCGTTGCCGCTGTTGCTGGCGGCATGTGCGCAGCCCGCATTGTCCCCGGATGCCGCCGCCGCTGCAGGTGCCAAAGGCAGCCTGTCCGCCGTGGACCTGCGCTGGCTCAATACGATCAGCTTCGGTGCCGACCAGGCCAGCGTCCAGCGGCTGCAGGCGATCGGCCGCCAGCGCTACCTGGAGGAACAGCTGACGCTGCCCGTGGCCGATCCACCGGCGCTGGCGTCCGCCATCGCGGCATTGCCGGTCAGCCAGTCCGACGCGCTGGCGCGCCAGCAGGCCCTGCGCGCCGAGCGCCAGCGCATCGCCGCGCTCAGTGACGAGACCGAGCGCCAGCAGGCGCGTCAGGCCCTGAACCGGCAGGGGCGCGATCTGGTGATCGATGCCGGCCGCCGCCACCTTCTTCGCGCGTTGTACTCGCCGGCGCAACTGCGGGAGCAGATGACGTGGTTCTGGATGAATCATTTCAGCGTCTATGCCGGCAAGGGGCAGGTGCGGCTGGCGCTGCCCGACTACGAAGACAAGGTGATTCGCCCGCGCGCGCTGGGCAAGTTCCGCGACCTGGTCATGGCCACGGTCACCGCGCCCGCCATGCTCCTGTATCTCGACAATGCGCAGAGCGCCGTCAATCGCATCAACGAGAACTACGCGCGCGAGCTGATGGAGTTGCACACGCTCGGTGTCTCCGGCGGGCCCAGCGGGTCCCAATACACGCAGCAGGACGTCCAGGAGCTGGCGCGGGTGCTGACCGGCGTCGGCGTCAACCTGCGCGGCGAGCCGCCCCGGCTGGGGCCGGCGCGGGCGGGGTTGTATCGCGGCGAAGGGCTGTTCGAGTTCAACCCGAACCGGCATGACTTTGGCCCGAAGACGCTGCTGGGCCAGCGCATCGATCCGTCAGGCTTTGCCGAAGTGGAGCAGGCCGTGGCGATCCTGTCACGCCAGCCGGCCACGGCGCGATTCATCTCGGCCAAGCTCGCCACCTACTTCCTTGCCGACAGTCCGCCGCCGGCCCTGGTGGAGCGCATGGCCGGCACATTCGTCCGTACGGATGGCGATATCGGCGCGGTGCTGACCACGCTGTTCCTGTCGAAGGAATTCGACCGCCTGCCTGCGGCGGGCACCCGCAAGTTCAAGGACCCGATGGTGTTCGTGGTGTCATCGATGCGGCTGGCCTACGACGGGCGGCCGGTCACGAACCTGCGGCCGGTGGTCAACTGGCTCAACCAGCTGGGCGAGCCGCTCTATGGCCACGTGGCGCCCGATGGCTATCCGGCCATGGAAAGCGCCTGGGCCAGCTCGGGCCAGATGGTGCGGCGCTTCGAGATCGCACGTGCGATCGGTAGCGGTCCGGCCGGCCTGTTCGCCGGAGAGGATGGCCAGCCAGCCACGCGGCGAGGATTCCCAGTGCCGAACAGCCGCATGTTCTACGACACCATCGAGGCAACGCTCAGCCCCGGCACGCGCGATGCGCTGGCGCAGGCCGCGTCGCAGGGGGAGTGGAATGCGGTGTTGCTGAGTTCGCCGGAATGGATGCAACGATGACGGCGCATAGGAGCGGGCAATGAATCGACGGAACTGGCTCAGGACGTTGGGTGGCGCGGGCCTGGCGCTGACGCTGCCGGCAGTGACTTCGCGCGTGTTCGCAATGCCCGCGCAGGCCGATGCGCGTTTCCTGCTGGTGTTCCTGCGCGGTGGCTATGACGCGGCGAACGTGCTGGTGCCTGCCGGCAGCGATTTCTATTACGCGTCGCGACCCAATATCGCGATCCGCCGGCCGGTGGCGCCGGACAGCACACCGGACCCGGCAGCGGCCTTGTCGCTCTCGTTGCCCAGGTCGGGGAGTGGAGAGGGCGTCGATACGTGGGCGCTGCATCCCGCGCTGGGCGCGACGGTGCTGCCGCTGTGGCAGCGTCAGGAACTGGCTTTCGTGCCTTTTGCGGGCACGGACGACATGTCGCGCAGCCATTTCGAGACGCAGGACGGGATCGAAGCCGGCTTGTCCGGCGATGCCCACGCCGGCGGCGTGCCGCGCGGCAGCGGTTTCCTGAACCGGCTCGCGCAGTCGATGGGCGGACAGGCGGCGCCCGTCGCCTTCACCGATGGCCTGCCGATGGTGTTGTCCGGTGGTCTCAGCGTGCCGAACGTATCGCTCAAGGGCCCCGGCCGCACGCCGTTCGATGCGCGGCAAACCAGCTTGCTCGCGCAGATGTACCAGGGCACGCGCTTTGAGTCGCTGATCGCCGAGGGCTTCGATTTGCGGCAGACCGTGGCGGAGCAGGCGGAAGCCATGCGCCGGCATGAGGCCGCGATGCAGGCCGGCGGCGAATCGATGGCGGGGCGGATGCAGGAGATGCAGGCGGCCAACCGGCGGTCCCTGAGCGCGCGCGGATTCGAGCAGGAGGCGCGCCGCATGGCTGGCCTGATGCGCGACAAGTTCAACGTCGGCTTTATCGATGTGGGCGGCTGGGATACCCACGTCAACGAGGGCGGCGCGCAGGGGCAACTCGCAAACCTGCTGGATAACCTCGGGCGGGGGCTCTCCGGTTTCGCCGAGGAAATGGGGCCGGCCTGGCGCCAGACCACGGTCGTCGTGATCTCCGAATTCGGCCGTACTTTCCGCGAGAACGGGACGCGCGGCACCGATCACGGACACGGCACGGTGTACTGGGTGGCGGGCGGTGCCGTGCGTGGCGGGCGCATCGTCGGCGAGCAGGTGGCCGTGTCGCAGTCGACGCTCAATCAGAACCGCGACTGGCCGGTGCTCAACGACTACCGGGCCATCCTGGGCGGTGTGTTCCGTCGTCTGTATGGATTGGACGAGAGCCGCCTGGCGCAAGTGTTTCCGGGCAGCCGGCCGCGCGATATCGGGCTGGTCTGACCGCGTCCTGCGCGCGTTGTCAGGGCGCGCGCGAGGCATCCGGGGCATACCCCCGGCAAGTGGGGGCTCAAGTCGGGGCGTGATCGCGCCGTTAGTCAGCGGTGGGAGTGGCTTTCGCCCACAGCACGATCCACAGCCAGTTTGAGTGCAAGCCTTGTCGCGACCTCTGACGCCCTCTATTGCCGATTGCCTCGAACACCAACGCCTGCGGCCGGTATTCCAGCCGATCGGGTCACTCGCCACTGGCGAGGTGATGGGATATGAGGCGCTGATTCGCGGCCCCGCCGGCACGCCGCTGGAAAGTCCCATCGCGCTGTTCGCGGAAGCGGCGCGCGCGGGCTGCCTGGTCCGGCTGGAGCGGCTGGCCTCGCGCATCGCCATCGCCGCGTTCATGCGCGCCAGGCTGCCCGGCAAGCTCTTCCTGAACTACAGCGCCGATTCGATTCGCGAGATTGACGGTTCCCGCGAGGAGGTGAGGGCGTTCCTGCAAAGCCAGGGCCTCACCACCGACCGCATCGTGATCGAGCTGACGGAGCAGGCGCCGCTCGGCTCGCTGGAAACGCTGGCGCAAGCTGTCGCCGCGATCCGTGGCCGGGGTGCGCAGTTCGCGCTGGACGACTACGGCACCGGCCATGCCAACCTCGGGCAGTGGATCGCGCTGAAACCCGACTACGTCAAGATCGCCCGCGTGGTGGTGGATGGCGTGGTGTCGTCGCCGTTCCAGCTGGAGGCATTGCGTGCGATGTGCCAGCTGGCAAAGATCGGCAACACCGCGCTGGTGGCGGAAGGCATCGAGCAGGAAGCCGACCTGCTTATCTGCCGTGATCTCGGCATCCACTATGCGCAAGGCTATCTGCTGGCGCGGCCCACGGCGGAACCGCCGCTGACGCTGTCCGAAGCCTCGCTGCGCGCCCTGCGTTCGGGGCCCATCGAGGTGCTGCCCGGTGGTGCCGTGGAGGCGCCTTGCGGCGGCTCGCCCGCACGTCGGCTGCGCTCCGGGGAGTAGCCGCGACGGATCGCCCGATTCAGTTCCGGTCGAAAGCCGTCACCTTGGGCAGCACCACCGCCAGATAGTCGACCATGGTGCGTACCGCCGGCAGCAGGCCGGTGCGATACGGAATCAGGGCCGTGATGCGGGCATCGGCGGCCATCCAGTCAGGCAGGATCTGCCGCAGCGTGCCGTCCTTCAGTTCAGCCTGGCAGATATATCCGGGCAGGGCCGCAATGCCGATGTTCGCGCAGGCGGCTTCCTTCACCGAAATCAGGCTGTTGCTCTGGAATCTCGGATCGATCGGCACGGTGACCACACGATTGTCCGGCCCCTGCAGTTGCCACTGTTGCGCCCCTTTGCCGGTGATGGAGATGATCGAGTGGGACACCAGATCTTCCGGCTGTTCCGGCTGCGACGTCCTTTCCAGATACTCCGACCCCGCGAAGAGAAACCACGGCGCCTTGGCTAGCGGATGCTGGACCAGATTGGAGTCCTGGAGCTGGCCGGTATGGCCCCGGATCGCCAGGTCGAATCCCTCTCCCACGATATCCACCATCCGGTCCGTCGCGGATTCGACAATCTTCACCTTGGGGTGGCTGGAGAGAAAGGTGGGCAGCACGTGGCGCAGCGCAAACTGCGCGATCTCGGCGGCGGTCGTGACGCGGATGATGCCGCTCGGTTCCGCAAGCCGCTGACGCATGGCCTCTTCGGCAACCTCGGCACTCCGCAGCAGGGCCATGGCGTACTGGTAGAACTCCTGGCCCACCTCGGTCATGGCGAACTGGCGCGAGGTCCGGTTGATGAGCCGGACGCCCAGCGACGCTTCCAGTTCCTTGACCCGATGGCTCAGCGTCGACTTCGGCAGCCGCAGCATCTCGCCGGCCGAGGTGAATCCGCCACGGTCAACCACCTGTACGAAGAAATAGACGTCCTTCAGATCCAGCATTGCATGGGGGCGCACGGGCCATTGCCGGCGATGGCAACGGCTGTGGTGGGGGCTGTAATTGGGGCCCGATCATACTCCACGCCCCGAGCACGGTGCCATCCGGGCAAACCTTGGTGCACGCCACCTCGCACGGCCCGCGATCGTTCGATTTTGCCGAACCTTGCGTACACGTTATGACGGCTTCCCAATCGATATTGAACGCTTAAGCTTGTCGCACCAGAGCGGCCCCCCACGCTGTCTCTTTCTGGTACGTCAATATTCAAAGTGGAGAAGACAATGTCGATGATCAAGGGATTTCATCACCTGACCGCGGGTGTCAGACACGCTCAGGAAGATGTGGATTTCTATGTCAAGCTGCTTGGGCAGAGCCTGGTGAAGAAGACCGTTCTGCTTGATGGCGAGGATCCGATCTATCACCTGTACTACGGCAATGCGAACGGCGATCCGGGCACGCTGGTGACCTCGTTTCCGTTCCGCCAGCGCGGCGTGATGGCGCGCCCCGGCTCGGGCCAGGTCAGGGTCATCAACTACTCGGTCCCCAGGGGCTCGCTCGCGTTCTGGCGCAACCGCTTCGATGCGATGAACATCGCGTATGACACCGAGATCACCGAGCGGTTTGATGAGCGGCGCCAGCGGTTCCATCATCCGTGCGGCATCGAGTTCGACCTCGTCGAGACGGATCTCGATATGCGCCCCGCCTGCATGGCGAGCGACATTCCTGAAGCCTGTGCAATCCGGGGTGTGCATAGCATCACGCTGTCGCTGCGCGAAGTCGAGGAATCGATCCGCTTCATGAGCGAAGCCATCGGCTTCCGCCAGGTGGGTCAGTCGGGGCCTTACTACCGCTTCGAGACGCACACCGGCGGCCCCGGCATGGTCGTCGAGTTCCAGCATGAGCCCGACCGGCTCCAGGGGTCGTCGGTCTATGGCGAAGGCACGATCCATCATGTGGCCTTCGCGGTGGACAGCATGGACCAGCAAATGATCCTCAAGGAAAAGTTCATGGCGCTGGGCTACATCGACACCTCCGAGTCGGTGAACCGCAACTACTTCCGTTCGATGTATTTCAAGATGCCGGGCGGCGTGATGTTCGAGGCGGCGACCACCGATATCGGCTTCGCCATCGACGAAAAACCCGGCCACTTTGGCGAGGAATTCCAGCTCCCGCCCTGGCTGGTGGATCGCAAGGACGAACTGCTCGGCCGCCTCGAACCCATCTCCGTTTAACCGTATTCACGCTGTCAGGACCAGAAATGCAGAAACCCAAAGTACTGATCGTCTTCTACTCGCGCAACAGCTCGACGGAATTGCTGGCCAAGGCCGTGGCCGAAGGGGCCATCGCGGCCGGCGCGGAAGTGCGCATGCGGCGCGCGCGCGAGGTTGTCGGCCACGACGTCATGCGTCAGGCGCCGGGCTGGCTGGAGAACGCCACGGAGATGAATGCCAAATACGAAGCGCCGACCGAGGCCGACGCCGAGTGGGCCGATGCCATCGTGTTCGGCACGCCGACGCGATTCGGTTCGATCTCGACGGAGCTCAAGGCCTATATCGACGGGCTCGGTGGCCTGTGGTTCCAGGGCAAGCTGAACGGCAAGGTGGGATCGGTCTTCGGTTCCACGTCATCGCGCCACGGCGGCAACGAATCCACGCTGCTGTCGATCTATACGCCGATGGCGCACCTGGGCCTGATCATCGTGCCGCTGGGCTATGCCGACGCCGCGATGTTCAAGGCCGGCACGCCCTATGGCGCCACCCATGTCTCGCAGCTCGACGCGGTGAAGCCCGATGAAGACCACCTGGCGGTTGCCCGCTTCCAGGGCCGCAGGGTAACGAGCGTCGCGCGTTCCTTGCATTGCGCGCAGGAACCCGTGGCAGCCTGACGCGCATCGTTCGCGCAGTGTCGCGCTAGTGGCGACACTGCCGCGACACCCGCCAGTCCGATCATGTGCCGCGCCCGCAATCGGTAACAGCCCGCGCACGCATCGGGCCATGGTATAGGATGGTTCAGTCGATATGAATGGCTTTACGCCTGACTCGCGGGGTCATGTATGGCTAATCGATCACTGAACATAGCGAGCGAGTTGAACGCCGAGCAACGCTCGGTCAACGCGTCGACCCCGACCGCCAATATGGTGCCCATCGCCGGCGGCACGTTCCTCATGGGATCGAACAGCCATTATCCCGAGGAGGCGCCGGCGCACAAGGTCAGCGTTCGCGACTTCTGGATGGATCGCCACACGGTGACGAACGCCGAGTTCAGGCGCTTCGTCGACGCCACGGGCCACGTTACGCTGGCCGAGCGTCCCGCTAACCCGGAAGACTATCCGGGCGCACTGCCGGACATGCTCGCACCCTCTTCAGTCATGTTTGCCAAGGCCTCGCATCGCGTGGATCTGCGCGATCGCTACAACTGGTGGGTCTACACCCCCGGCGCCGACTGGCGACATCCACGCGGGCCGTCCAGCTCGCTCAAAGGTCTCTGGGACCACCCCGTCGTGCATATCGCCTACCAGGACGCCATGGCGTATGCGACCTGGGCCGGCAAGGACCTGCCGACCGAGGCCGAGTGGGAGTTCGCCGCGCGCGGCGGGCTCGATGGCGCGGAGTTCGCATGGGGCGACGAATTTACCCCGCGCGGCAAGCATATGGCTAACACCTGGCAAGGCGAGTTTCCCTGGCAGAACCTGCTGGAGGACGGTTACGAGTGGACCGCGCCGGTGGGTTCCTTCGCCCCGAACGGCTACGGGCTCTATGACATGGCCGGCAATGTGTGGGAGTGGACGAGCGACTGGTACCAGGACCACGGCAAGATCGTGAAGGCCTGTTGCACGCTGGACAACCCGCGCGGCGGGGCCCTCGAAGCTAGCGTCGATCCACTGACACCGCAGATTCAGATTCCACGGAAGGTGATGAAGGGCGGGTCATACCTGTGCGCGCCGAACTACTGCAGGCGCTATCGGCCCGCCGCGAGAATGCCGCAGGCCGTCGACACGTCCACATGCCATTTGGGCTTTCGTTGCGTGATACGCGGAGATTCGCCCGCTTGAGCAAGGTACGAGAAGAACCCCGGGCGTGACCTGTCAGCAACCGGCCCTCGGGAGATCCGCTACCGATGACGGTGGCTTCGATACAAAGGAGAGTGTCATGGCAGAAAAGAAGAAGCCGAATTTCCTGATCCTCTGGGGCGACGATATCGGTCAGTCCAACCTCAGCATCTTCACCAAGGGCCTGATGGGGTACCGCACTCCCAATATCGACCGTATTGCCGAGGAAGGCGTGCTGTTCACCGATTACTACGGGGAGCAGAGTTGCACAGCGGGGCGCGCGTCGTTCATCACCGGACAGTGCGGGCTGCGTACGGGGATGACCAAGGTGGGTCTGCCAGGCGCCGAACTGGGCATGCGCGCCGAGGACCCGAATATCCCGGAGTTGCTCAAGGACCTGGGATATAGCACGGGCCAGTTCGGCAAGAACCATTTCGGCGACCGCGACGAGCATCTGCCGACGATGCACGGCTTCGACGAGTTCTTTGGCAACCTGTATCACCTCAATGCGGAAGAGGAGCCGGAACTGCCCGATTACCCGGATGCCAAGGAGTTTCCCGACTTCAGGAAGAAGTTCGGCCCGCGCGGTGTGCTGCACTGCTGGTCTGACGGCAAGGGCGGCCAGAAGATCGAGAACACCGGGCCACTCACCAAGGAGCGGATGAAGACCCTCGACGGCGAATTCCTCAAGGCGGCCAAGGCGTTCCTCCAGAAGGCTCACAAGGAGGGCAAGCCGTTCTTCCTCTGGTTCAATACGTCGCACATGCATTTCCGGACGCATATCGAAGACCGCATCCGCGGCCAGGCGGGGCGATGGCAGTCGGAGTACCACGATTGCATGGTCGAGCACGACAAGCAGATCGGCGAGATGCTGGCGCTGCTCGATGAGCTGGGCATTGCGGACAATACGATGGTCATGTACAGCACCGACAACGGCCCGCACATGAACTCCTGGCCGGACGCGGGGATGACGCCGTTCCGCAACGAGAAGAATTCCAATTGGGAGGGCGCATACCGCGTGCCCTGCATGGTGCGCTGGCCGGGTGTCGTGAAGCCGGGCACGGTGTGCAACGAGATCGTCAGCCACCTCGACTGGCTGCCCACGATTGTCGACGCGGCAGGCGATCCCGAAGTCAAGGAAAAGCTGAAGAAGGGACACAAGGCCAACGGAAAGACCTTCAAGGTACATCTCGATGGCTTCAGCCTGGTCCCGTACCTGACCGGCAAGGCCGCGAAGCCGGAGCGCAAGGGCTTCCTCTATTTCACCGACGATGGTGACCTTGCCTGCCTGCGCTATGACAACTGGAAGGTGGTCTTCATGGAACAGCGCACGCCCGGCACCTTGCGGATCTGGGCCGAACCGCTCGTCACGCTGCGCGTGCCCAAGGTGTTCAACCTGCGCACGGACCCTTACGAGCGGGCGGACATCACGTCCAACACCTACTACGACTGGCTGCTCGACCACGTATTCATCCTCGTGCCGGCGCAGGCCGGCGTGGCCGAATTCCTGCAGACGTTCAAGGCATTCCCGCCGAGACAGAAGGCGGCGAGCTTCGGTGTGGACCAGGTGATCGAGAAGATGATGGACTCAGCCGGCGGCGGGCAGCGTTAGCCGCGCCTTTCTGGCGCTGATTGGCCGCTATTCGGGCGCTAATTGGGCGACATGCCGGTGCCGGCCGGGGCGGTGTCCTTCGGGACATCTCCCCGGGCCCGGCATCGCCAGGACACGCCATGGACGTCAAGACCCTGGTTCTTTTCGCGTTCCACATCGCAATCGCGGGGACGGTATTCAGCTACGGCCTCCAGGCAACGCGCGATGACGTGCTGTACCTCGCCATTCGTCCCGGATTGCTCTTGCGCTCGCTCCTGGCCGTGCTGGTGATCGTGCCAGTGGTGGTGATCGTCTGCGTCAAGCTGCTGGACCTGCCGCAGCCCACTGGCGTAGTGCTGGTCGCGCTGGCCATTTCGCCGGTGCCACCGCTGCTGCCGGCGAGGGAGAAGAAGGCCGGCGGCGCGACATCGTACGGGCTGGCGTTGCTCTTGCTGCTCGGGCTCGGTGCGATCGTCACGGTGCCGCTCTGGGTCGCGCTTCTCGACCTGGTGTTCGCACAGCCGCTGGCCATGCGGCCGGACGCCATCGTAAAAATCGTGCTCACCATGGTGGTGGCGCCGCTGGTGGCCGGATTGCTGTTCTCGAAGCTGGCGCCTCGTGGTGCGCGAGCACTGCTCGTGCCCGTGCGCCGCGTGGCCAACGGGCTGCTGGCTGCGGGGGTGCTGGCCCTGCTGGCGGGCACATGGCGCGCGATCTGGTCGGTCACCGGGCATGGGACGGTGCTTGCGATCATCGCGTTCGTGCTCTTGGGCCTGCTCGTCGGCCACATGCTGGGCGGGCCGGCGCGGGAGCACGCCTCGGTGCTGGCGCTGTCGACGGCCTCGCGGCATCCGGCGATCGCCATGGCTGTCGCGTCGGCCAACTATCCCGGGGAACAGTTTGCCCCGACCCTGATCCTCTACCTGATTCTGTGCGCGGGCGTGGCGCTTCCCTACGTGAAATGGCAGCGCCGCCGTGCGCGATCCATCCCTGACTTTCCTTGACGAGCCGCGCGCAAGGCGACTCGGAACGAGCCTGAGGTCCCCACCATGACCCTCCCTGCCGACCGCGAACCCGCAGTCGCGCCGACGTCGGACGCCAAGCGCGATTCAAGGGCTGACGAAAACAAGCAATCGCCGGCGACGGCGACTTCGCTTGCCATCGAACGTACTTTCCTGGCCTTCGAGCGAACGCTGATGGCCTGGCTGCGCACCTCCCTGTCGATGATCAGCTTTGGCTTCACGCTGGCGAAGTTCTTCCAGTATCTGGAAAGCCAGCGGGGCGCGCCGCTGGTTGGTCGGTTTGGCAACACCTGGTCGCCGACGGTGGTGGGGATCGCCATGGTGCTGGTTGGCACCGGGTCCCTGATCGCGGCGGTGATCCAGCACAGGCGTCGCGTGCGTGCGCTGCACCGCGAGGGCATGCTGCCACAGTGGAATCTGGCGTACTGGGTTGCCGTCATCGTGGCCGTGCTCGGCGCGTTTGCGCTGGCTTCCCTGATGGTGGACGCATGATCGCCCCTGCGTCAACACAGTACCTGCAGCGCAGGTGCCGTCATCAGGCAGGGGCTCACTCGGAAGACTACGCCGATACCGTCCCCCCGCAGCCTGCCAGGGCATCCATATACCGCGATGGCGGCATGGCGTCGATGGTGGCCTGGAGCGCTTCCTTGCGCAGCGATGGCCGCCTGACCAGCGCATCGACATAGCGTGCGACATCGGGCAGGTCGTCCCACATCGACGCCAGCCCCAGATACGCCAGCCGCACCAGATTGACGCCCCACAGCACATCGCCAAGCGAGAACGATGCGCCCGCGAGATAGGGCCCTGAATCGAGACCCGATTTGGGCCCCGCTGCCGAACCCAGCGTACCGTCCAGCTCTTTCAGCAGATTCGCGACGTGCTGACGAGTGACGCGCTGAAAGGTCGCATCGTGGCAGACCGACTTGCCGCCGCGTTCCTTCGCGATCTTCGCGCGATAGGCGGCAACCAGTTTCGCATCCCCGGCATTGGCGGCGATCATGGTTTCGAGCGCCATGATCTTGTAGTCGTAGACCGTTTCCATGACCGTCTTGAGCGCATCGGGGCGCAGGTCGGCGTCGGGATGAAAGCCGTAGAGCAGCGTGCCGTTCGGAATCCGGTCGACGATGCTCACCTGACGCATCACCGCGGTACGCGCCTCGGCGTCGTCCGGCAGTAGCTGAACCGGATCGCGCGATACCGCGTCCAGATAGCAGCAGATCCGCTGCGAGTCCGCGATCACGCGGCCGGCTTCGTAATCCACCAGCAACGGCACCGTGCAGGGATCGAAGCCCTCGGTCTCCACCGACGTGCGCCCGCTATAGCCGCTGACAAACGCCCGCCCGACTTCCCGGCCGGCGATCAGCCGCAGACGGACGTAGGGCGGGTGGTAGTGCTCGGCGGGAACGACGCCGTCCGGACCCATCGAACTCAGGATCTTCATATCGTTCGACCGATACGGCAGCTGCTTTTCGAACAGCACCGTGCGGACCTTTTGCGAGCACAGCGAACTGGCCGCGTGGAACAGTTCAAAACGCGGGTTCGCGTCATGGCCCACGATGGTGATCCGCGCGGGATCGGCCATGGCGGCGCGGGCACCCGCCGCGAGTTCTTTTATCCCCTGATCATTGCTCATTGCTGGCTTCCCCTGGCTAAATGGTTGGCGGTTGGCTTACAGGATTCCGCGAATCGCGCGTCCCATTACTTGTGCATGTGCGGACACACCGCAGGCGGGTCGCCGATGAAGCCGCGCGCCGACCAGAGTTCCGGAAACGGAATCTCGTCCATGGTCGGCACCAGCCACGCAACGCCCTCGGTGCCGAAGTAGGCCGGCCGGCCGCCAAACGTGCGGCGTGTGGCCATCAGGTGCAGATACTTCCAGGTGGAGAATCCCTCGGCGATATCGGCCAGCGTCTCGCCGAGCTGCTGAAGCTCCCGGTTTTCGTTCGGGTCGGCGTAGACATCGCGCCAGACCTTCTCGATGGCCTTGCTCGGCGCGTAAGGCACGCCGAAATCGCGATCCAGCATCGCCGCCGGCACCGCAAAGCCGTTGCGGTCCAGATAGGCGAGCACGTCGTCATAGAGGCTCGGTTCGGCCAGCGCCTGGTTGAGCTGCTTCCAGCGCTCGGGCTGCGGCGTGAAGTGCTGCAGATGCTCCGCTTGCTTGATGCCGAGCAGGTAGACCATCTGCCGATACGTCCAACCCTGCAGCGCGGTGTCCTTGCCATACGTCGCCACCGCGCGCGACAGGATGGACAGCAGATCGGTCGGCGTCATCCACGCGATCGAGCGCCACGTGGCATTGAGCGGCTCATGATGGGCGACGACACGCCGCAGCGTCCGGCAGGCCTGCGTGAGGTCATCGGCGCGCAATTGCGCCTGGGCGATCTGCAGTTCCTTGATGATCAGCATCCAGTAGAGCTCGGACACCTGCACCGAGACGATCCACGCATGCTCTCCGGGGTGATCGCTGACCGGATGTTGCAGCGAGTGGAGCACGTCGGTGTGCATCCACGCACTGTAGGGCGTCTGCCCGGTCGACGCGCCGGCCGGTGCCGGGCACGCATTCTTGACGGGTTCGTTCATCGTTGTCTCCTCGTTGTGGGGGTACGTCTGTCAGGGCTCGCAGGTGGCGACCGTTTGCAGCATCTGCTCCATCTGTTGCGCGATCTGCAGCAGCGCGCCGTCGTCGCCGGGCCTCGCGACGATCTGCAATGCCGCGGGAAGGCTGTGGTCGCCGGTCGGCAAGGGAATCGAGATGGCCGGAAATCCCGCGATGTTGAACGGCGCGGTATAGGTCATCAGCGCCTCGCGGACCGTGCCGGTCCAAGCGCCGATGCTGACGTTGCTGGCATCGAGATGCGGTGCGATGCATGGGCATGTGGGCAGCACGAGGTAGTCGACCGTCGACATCACCTCATGCAGCCTCGCCGTGAATTGCCGCCGTGTCTGCTGGGCCGCCGCATAGGCGCGCAGATCCATGGTTTCCGCGCGCTTCAGCCGGTCGACGGTCTCCGGGTTGTAGTGCGTGGCGATGCGGTCCCAGTCGTTGCGACGGAAGTGCTCGATGCCGCCTTCGATCAGCACGATGCTCGCAAAGGCATCGAACACGGCATCGAACAGGCCAGAGGTGCCGATGTTCACGCACGCAAATATCTGCGCCAGGCGCTGCATGGCGCCATCGAAGGCGGCCGCGATATCCGGGCTCAGCGGCACCGGTGCGATCTCGCGGATCACGCCGAGGCGAGCGGAAAGCCACGCGTCGCTCTCGGGAACCTCGATGTGAAGGGCTTCCGCGAGCATCACCACGTCGTCGACCTGTTCGCCGAGCAGGCCAACGTGGTCGCAAGACGGCGCCAGCGGAAACACGCCACGTGTGGAGAGCGTGCCGAGCGTCGGCTTGAAGCCGACGACGCCGCAGAGTGCAGCGGGAATCCGGACCGAACCGCCGGTATCGGTCCCCACGCCCGCCATCACGGCACCGTGCGCGATTGCCGCCGCGGCACCGCCGCTGGAGCCACCGGGGATGCGCGAGCGGTCGAGCGGATTCAGGGTGTCGCCGAATCTGGCGCTGGCAGTCGTCACGCCCCACGCGAACTCGTGGGTCGTGGTCTTGCCGATGATGATGGCGCCGCGCTCCACCAGCGCTCTCACGATATCGGCGTCGGCAGCGGGCAGATTGCCGAGATAGGCAGCCGACCCGTACCGGGTTTCCATGCCCTTCGTGTCGATCAGGTCCTTGATGGCGATAGGCAGCCCTTCGAGCGGGCGCTGCCGGTTTTCGCCATAGCGGCGGTCGCTTTCCGCAGCTGCCTTCAGCGCACGATCCCAGTCGATGGCGGAAAACGCGTTGAGGGAGCGCTTGCTGGCCTCCGCCGCTTCGAGGGCCTGCTCCGTCAGCGCGGTGGCGGTGATCCGCCGTGCGGCAAGGGCACGGAGCGTCTTGCGCAGGCCCGTCGCCTGCGTGGCAGTACGGGCTGGCTGCTGTAGATCGATCGTTACCACAGGCGCTCCAGCAGGGCTTCCAGCTTCCGGCCGGCGTCGTCGCCGAGGTCGCCGACCTCGGAGGGGTAGTTCTGCATCAGCAACGCGGCCACCTCGGGCAGCTTCGCCCGGTCGAAATCGAGCGTGCTGAGCCGGCTGGGCAAATTCAGCGCTTCCACCACGGTCGCGATCCGGTTCGCGAGGGATATGGCCGCTGTCTGGCCGTCATGGTCCGGCGAGAAGATCTTGAACTTCTGGCCATAGGCGCCGGCACAGGCGCGAATGACGGGCGCCAGCGTCACGCACGATGTCACGCTATGCGGCAGCCCAAACGTGCCGCCGAGGATGTGCCCGATGCGATGGCTCAGGCCATAGATCACCGAGGCGGGATAGAAGTAGCACTGCCACGCGGCGAGCTGAAGCTGCAGCAGATCGTCTGCCGAGACCAGACCGCGCTCGATGGCCTCGCGAGTCTCGAGGTTGCGCGGCCACTTCTCCAGCACGGCGAGGAAGCGCTCCACGCCCCTGGCCGCCAGGATCGCATGGGGATGATCCACGTCGACCCTGCGCATGCCTTCCACTGCGTGATCGATTCCCTTGATGGCCGAACTCAGCAGCAACGCGCGCGGCGTGTCGACGATCAGCCGTGGGTCGATGGCCACCAGCGTGGGCGTCGTTTCGCGCACGGCGTAGCTGCGCTTGAACTTCTGCGGGCCATCTGTCTCCGTCACGCCGAAGTAGTGCGAGAACTCCGATCCGGACAAGGTTGTCGGGAACGCGGCGATGGGGAGATAGCGTCCGGTTTGTTTGAAATGCTCGTAGGAAACCGCCTTCGCGGCGTCGAGCACGGAGCCGCCGCCCAGCGCGACAATCGATCCCGCATTGCTTTCGATGCAGGCACGAAGGCCGTCACGCACCGCGAAGTCGGGCACATGCGGCGGCAGGTTGGTAAAGGTGCCCACCCCATCGCGAATGCCCGGCTGCAAATACTCGCGATTCAATCCCTCTAGAAACTCCACCGTGAACGTCATCGGACGGCTGATGCCGTGGTCGCCCATGGATGCGGCGACGGTCTTCAGGATGTCGTGCCCCCAGACAATCTCTTCCTGCGGCAAGCATTTCAACTGGTTCATCCACTCACTCCATTGTCTCGTGTGCCATCGATGCTTCGATCTCGAGTGAGAAGATAGGCGATCTGGATTCGGCCGTGCGCGCGGCATTCGGGAACGTACCGTTCATGAAATTGGACGCCCGCAATGCGTGGAGTGACGCGGGTTTGCAGCCGACATGCCAGGCATGCGAGGTCACTCAGGTAAACCCTCGGCGCGTGTTCGCGCCTCGCGCACGGCACCTCGCAAGGAGCCTTGTCACGCTGGATCGTTCATCGTTCTCGGACGAAGCTTGCAAGCTTTTCCCGCTTCGCAAGGCAGGGGATGTGTCTATGATCTTTTCCACCATAACGACCCCCACCACGAGAACGGAGACAGAAAATGGAGACAGCCAACATGGATACGATTCAACTCACCGAAGCGTTGATTCGCGGACGCCAAAGCAAGCGCGGCTTCCTCGATCGGCCAGTGCCGATGGAGACCCTCAGGGAGATCCTGTCGGTGGCGAAGTACGCGCCGAGCTCAAGCAACACGCAGCCCTGGCGATGCTATGTGCTGACCGGTGAAGCGCGCGCGAAGATCGTCGATGCGGCGGTCGACGCGTATCGCGCGAGCCCGGAGACATTGGCGCCCGAGTACCCGTTCTTTCCGAAGGAGCTGCCGGCGCCGTATTCGTCCCGCTTCAATACGTTCCGTGGGATGCTCGGCGATGCGCAGGGCGTGGCCAGGAGCGATATCGTCGGCCGCAGGCGCGACGTGGAACGTCAGTTCCGGTTCTTCGATGCGCCAGTGGGACTCATCTTCACGATGGACCGGCGCCTGGAATGGGCCAGCTTCCTCTGCTACGGCTGCTTTCTGCAGAACATCATGCTCGCTGCGCGCGCCGGCGGGCTGGATACCTGTCCGCAGCAAATCTGGTCGCTGCAATCGGAAGTGCTCCGTGCCGGCCTCGGCATTCCGGAAGGAGAGATGGTGGTGGCCGGCATGTCGCTCGGTTACGCCGACAACAGCATGCCGGAGAACAACATGGCGCTGCACAAGCTGGAACTCGATGAGTTCGTCTCGTTCGTCGACCACTAGAGCACAGAACCGGCGCACCATGCGACGCCGGCCGGCGGCAAGCGGGAGTCCTCCATCCTCCATAATGACGGTCACCGCGCGTGCGCGCGCTGACCGGATTCCCGCCTCATGTACTCCCTCGATGATCTCAGGCTGTTCGTGCGTACCGCCGAGCTGGAAAACCTTTCCGCGGCGGCGCGCGAACTTGACCGCACGGCGGCCACCGCCAGCGCGGCGCTGATCCGTCTGGAGCAGCGCCTGAATGCCCGTCTGTTTGCCCGCACCACGCGCCGCATGCGCCTGACTGAGGAGGGCCGCGTCTTTCTGGACGCCGCACGCAAGGCGCTGGCCGCGCTGGAGGAAGGGGAAGGGGCGCTGGCCGAGCAACGCGACGCCCTGGCTGGCCCGCTGCGCCTGACCGCGCCGTCCGATCTCGGGCGCACCTGGCTGCGCGGCTGGCTCGACGAATTCCTCGACATGCATCCGCAGGTCTCGCTGGAGTTGTCGATCGGCGATTCGATCACAGACCTGTATCGCAGCAACATCGATCTCGCCGTGCGCGTGGGCTGGCTGGAGGATTCCAGCCTGGTCCGTCGCCAGCTCACCACGTTGCGCCGCGTCGCCGTGGCGGCGCCGGCCTATCTGGCGCGCGCTGGCACGCCAACGCATCCGCAGGAACTGGCGTCGCATGACGTGGTGGTGTTGTCGCCGGGTGGGCAGCCGCGCAGCCGCTGGCCGTTCCGTTCGGGCGACGCGTGGCTGGAGGTGGAAGTGATCGGCCGGCGCAGCAGCGATGATGGCGGCATCGTCCGCGACTGGGCGCTGGCGGGCCATGGCGTGGCTTACAAGAGCTGGTTCGACGTGGCCGGGGACGTGGAGGCGGGCAGGCTGGTGCTGCTGTTTCCCGCGTGGTACCAGGAGCCGCCGATGCCACTGCAACTGGTGTTCCTGCAGAGCCGGTATCCGGCGCTACGGCAGCGCCGGCTGATCGAATTCCTGCAGGAGCGATTCGCCGCGTTCGACGCGCGCTTCCCGTTTCCCGCCTAGGCGGCGTGGCCGCCCGGGGGAGTTAGCGGACGGGCGCGGGAGAGGTGTTGGGCGACGAAGTCGCGGCGCTGTCCGCCGGTTGCGCCGGTGGCGTCAACGTGGACGGTGGCGCCGGCACGGCGGGTGCGGCGGAGTTGGCCGAAGGGGCCGTTGAAGTCGAAGGCGCCGGCGCAAGCGTGGCGGGTGCGCCCGGTGCGGATGCGGTCACGGCTGGTGCGGGCTCGTGCCCGGCATCCGGCGTGGCTTCCGCCGTCTCGCCCGGATCAAGGGCCATGCTGTTGTCGGCGGTTGCCGACGATGCGCCCGCCGGCGGCATCGCGTCCGCCTCGGTTGCGGGCAACACCGGGCGGCGCGGGGAAGGGCGCGGTGAGGTGACGGCCTCTTCCTTCTTGCCGGAGGCAAAGAGCGACTGGTACCAGCCGCGAATCTGGGTGGTGATGGCCGAGTACCACGTCTTTTCATCGGCCTCGGCAAAGCGTGCGCGGGCGTCGATCACGCGTGCGCGCAGCGAGCGCTGGAAGAAGTCGCCGACGATTGGCAGCGCGCTGTGCGCGCCCTGGCCCCAATAGTCGCTGCGCAGCGTCACGCGGCTGTCGTTGAAGCCGACCCACGCGCCGGCCACCAGTTGCGGATGCATCAGGATGAACCAGCCGTCGGCGTTGTCCTGCGTGGTGCCGGTCTTGCCCGCCACGTCGGCGCGGATGCCGTAGCGCGTGCGGATGGCGGTGCCCGTGCCGCGGTCGATGACGTCGCGCATCACGTCGACCAGCGTTTCGGTTGCCGTGGCCGAAAGCGCGCGTTCCGGAGACGACGGCCGGAACTGGGCCAGCACCTTGCCCTCGCGGTCCTCGATGCGCGTGACCATGGTCGGCGCGACATACTGGCCGCCGTTGGCGATCGTGCCGTAGGCGCTGACCATTTCCTTCAGCGTGACCGGGCTGGTGCCCAGCGCCAGCGACGGCACGGCATCGAGCCGGCTCTCGCGCACGCCCATCGCACGGGCCAGCCGCGCCACGCGCTCGGGTCCCACGGTCTGCACCAGTTGTGCGGTGATGGTGTTCTTCGAATAGACCAGGCCATCGCGCAGGCTCATCGCGCGGCCTGTAGCCGGCGATTCGTCGGTGGGACGCCAGATCTCGCCGCCCGCCAGTTTCATCTCCACTGGCTGGTCGATCAGCGTCTCTTCCGGGCTTTCGCCCCGCGCAAACGCGGCGCCATAGACAAACGGCTTGAAGGTCGAGCCCGGCTGGCGGCGTGCCTGGGCCACATGGTCGAACGCATCGACCGTGAAGTCGCGGCTGCCGACCCACGCGCGGATTTCTCCGGTGGCGGGGTCGATGGCCATGAAGCCCGCCTGCACGCGCGTCTTCTGCTGGCGCAGGGACTGCATGAACGCGTTGTTCGCCAGCAGGTGCTTGAGCGCATCGTCCTCGCTCTGGCCGCCCGCGACGGCGGCGCGGAATTCAGGCGATTCCCGCACGAAGGCCTGCACCAGCGCCCGACTTTCCGCCCAGCCCGCGCGCGGCGCCCATGCCGCGTTGGCGATGGATTGCAGCTGGTTCCCCTGGCGCGTCAGCGCCTGGTTGGCCAGGGCCTGCAGCCGGGAATCGATGGTCGTATGGACCACGAGCCCATCGGTGTAGAGGTTGTAGTCGTTGCGGTCCGCCCATGCGATCAGCCACTTGCGCAGCTGTTGTGCAAAGTGGGGCGCGGTGCCGGGGGCTTCGATCTGGCGTTCGAAGTCGATGCGCAGCGGCCGCATCTTCAGTGCGTCGAACCTGGCGGCGTCCAGCTTGCCGCGCTTGACCATCTGCGCCAGCACGATGTTGCGGCGCTCCAGCGCGCGCTCCGGGTTCAGCACCGGGTTGTAGTAGCTGTTGCCCTTGAGCATGCCGATCAGCGTGGCGGCTTCCAGCACGTCGAGCTTGTCGGCGGATTTGTCGAAGTACGTGCGCGCCGCCATCTCGATGCCGAACGCGTTGTACAGGAACGGCACGGTATTGAGGTACGTCTCCAGGATCTCGTCCTTGGAGTAGAGCGCCTCGATCTTGAACGCGGTGATGGCTTCCTTCAGCTTGCGCGTCATGGTGGGCGCCCGCCCGATGTCGTCGGGGTAGCGGTTGCGCGCGAGCTGTTGCGTGATGGTCGATCCGCCCTGGCGGTCGCCCGAGAACGTGTGCAGCGCCGCGGATGCCGTGCGGCGCCAGTCCAGGCCGTGATGCTGATAGAAGCGGTGATCTTCCGTGGCGATCAGCGCGTTCACGACGTTCGGCGAGATCTCGGACAGCTTGACCCAGTCGCGGTTGGCCCAGCGGTAGACCGCCAGTTCCTTGCCGTCGGCGGACAGGACCTGTGCCGGCTGCTCGGACTTGGCCTTGCGGATGTCGCTGATGCCCGGCGTGAACGGCACCAGCAGCAGCACGTAGAGAGCAAACAGCGCCGGGAGGGCTGCCATCGCAATGAAGACGCCGCGTCGGGTGGGACGGCGCAGTCGCTGCAGTGGCGCAAGTCTGGGGGCGAGATATGTCTTGATCGAATCCAGGCGCATGACGCAGGCATGTCGAGCCTGCGGCACACGGCCAGGCTGACAAATGCCATTCACAGAAAAGTGTGCATCGTACCAAAACCCGGCTGGGGAAAACCCGCATTTCGTGCCCAATACGTACGGGTATCCCCCGATGGTGGGGGGTGGTTGAGGCCGCAACGACACATGGGTTTCACATTCAGTTGTAACAATCCGGGTCGCCCCCCAAAGGTCGCCGACTGACGTCGGATGCCGGCGCGCCACGTAGCGCGCCCGCCACGTCGTCGGGGCGGGGAAGCATCTCAATGTCTTAACAAAACGAGAAACTACTGTGAAGAAAGCTCTATTTGCCCTGGCGGCTGCTACCTGCGCGATGTCTGGCGTGGCGTCGGCTCAATCCGCCTCCAACGTTACGCTGTATGGCATCGTCGATGCCGGCGTGGAAGTGGCCACCCATGTGCCGGGCGGCAATGGGCAGACCGCCGTGCGCATGAACTCGGGCAACATGTCCGGTTCGCGCTGGGGCCTGCGCGGCGTGGAAGATCTCGGTGGCGGCCTGAAGGGCATCTTCACGCTGGAATCGGGCTTCGATATCGATACCGGCCTGTCGGGCCAGAGCAACCGCCTGTTCGGCCGCCAGTCCTACGTCGGCCTGCAGAACAACTGGGGTGCCCTGACGCTGGGCCGTCAGCAGAACGCGCTGTACGACCTGTTCGGCGCCTATGACCCGATGGCCGTCGGCCCGCGCTATTCGCTGAACAGCGTGGACTCGGGCTTCAACGGCCGCGCCGACAACGCCGTCAAGTACACCGGCAAGTTCGGTGGCCTGACCGCCACGGGCTTCTACAGCACCGGCCGCGACAACAACGGCGAAGTGCCGGGCGACTACAAGGCCGGCCGCAACTTCGGCCTGGGCGCGTCCTACGCCACCGGTGGCTTCTCGGTCGGCGCCGCGTATGACCAGTACCAGGGCGCCACGTCGGCCCTGTCCGACCGCGCCGTCAAGCGCGCCGCCATCGGTACGGCGTACGACTTCGGCGTGGCCAAGGTCTTCGCCGGCTACCGCTGGATGCGCGACGACGGCATCGCCAGCGTGGCCACCGCGGCCTCGCGCAACAACGTCTACTGGCTGGGCGGCCTGTACCGCGTGACGCCGGCCCTGTCGCTGACGGGCGCCGCGTACTACACGGACACCCACAACAGCGACGCGGATCCGTGGATGTTCGTGCTGTCGGCGGACTACTCGTTCTCCAAGCGCACCGACGCTTACCTGAACCTGGGCTACGTCCGCAACAAGGGCAACTCCAACCTGGGCCTGAGCGGCACGGGTACGGCCGTTGCCGGCGAGAACCAGGCCGGCGCCGTGATCGGCGTGCGTCACCGCTTCTGATACGGAAGCAGGCGACAGCCGGCAGGCGGGGCCTTTCCCTCCGTCCTGCCGGATAGCACAACGCCCCTCACCCGGCTTGGCGGGGAGGGGCGTTCTGCATTCCGCGTTCTGCATCCGAGCTCTGCACCCCGGGGTTTGCGATCCGCGTTTCCGCGTTCCGGCAGGAAAGGACGCAGCGATCAGCCTATCTGTTCGCGCGAGTGGGCGGCGTTGCCGTCCTCGGCGCGCAGCCGCTCCAGTGCCTTGGTCAGCAGCGCGCCTTCCTCGGCATCGGTGGTGGCGTGCAAGACCTGCACGGCGTCGTGCAGCTGGCGCTTGTCCTCCTCGTTGAGCTGATCGGCCTCTTCCATGGCCTCCAGTTCCCGGTTCACGCGTTTGCCAAGCTTGCGTACGAATTCAGGGTCCAGTTGCCCCTGACTGGCACCATGTGCGATGTGATAGATCAGGGCCGTCAGGCCTTCCGGCGTGGTTTCGGTCACGGCGATGGGATGGCGTTTCATGGCAACTCCGGGGAAAGGACGGTTTCATTCTAGTGACTGACGCGGTCAGAAGAAGGTGCAAATCGGGTCTGCCTGCGCGAAGTCAGTGGATGTGCGCGTGACGTGCGCCGCGTGTGCGCCTCTGTGCGTCCGGTGTGGATCCGGTGTGGATCCGGTGTCGACATGGCGTCGATATGACGTCGATATGACGTCGACCCGGTGTGCGGCATGCGGCGCTCCACGGACTTATTGCCGAAATATTTCATCGCCAGAATGTCATCCCGTCGAGCCCGCTGAATAAGTCGGGAAATCAGATGCGACCGGAGGGGTTGCCGCGGGCCGACATCGCCACTGACCAGCCGTCTTCCATGGCTGCCCTGTGAGAGGCGCCAGGAATGGGCCGGTGGCAGATGATTGTTCAATGCGCGGGGAACTCGAGCCGTCTTCATGACGGCTCTATTTATTTGCGTGCCGCCTGTTTGCGGCTGGCTACGGCGGATAAGGCACTTCGGCCGGGGCGTGGCGTGTAGACGATAGGAGGATGGCGGCGTGTGTGCAGCTACCTATACTGGAACCGTCCGCTGGAACAGTCTGCTGGAACTATCCGCTGGAATCGTCCGTTCGTTCAAGGGAGCACGCCATGCCGAGGATCGCCGTTCTCTTGCTGTTGCCACTTTGGCTCGCGGGTTGCGTATCGATCAGCAGCAGCGACCCCAACCCGCCCCAGAAGACCACCGTCGTGACGCCGGCTCCCGGTTGCACATCTGGACCCTGTTACTAGTTCTCGCAGCGCGGCGCACCTCGCTACCTCAGTGCGCGCTGACGCAACGGCGCGCCGGGTGACACATCAGGGCGCCGTCTGGGCGGGTTGCGCAGCGGCGGCCTCGCGGACTTGCCGCATCACGCCTTCCGCGAACAACACCGGCCCGTAGACGGGCACGCCCGCCGTGCGCAGCGCCTGCGCCGTCCACGTATTGCACGTGTAGAAGCCCGCGTAGGTGGCCGTGGCGCCAAAGTACAGTCCGCCTTCGTAAGGGCCGTCGCCCAGCCGGACGGGTGCGCCGCTGCCATCCAGCTGCACCGCATCGCCGAGAAATGCCTGGAGTCGCATCGAGCCGGCCTGGCTGATGCGGAGCCGGACAACGTTGTCCGCGCTGAAAGCGGCTGCCGGCGTGTCACGCAATATCGTCAGCAGGATCGCGCCTTCGCCCGGCAGCAGTGCGGACAGCAGTGTCATCGGCCCACGCTCGCGGCTCACGAGATAGTGGCGATCGCCAAAGCCGAAACAAAGGAAGCGCGACCCGTCATAGCCCTTGAGAAGCGGCATCAGTCGCGCGCCCGCATCCTCGGTACGGATGCAGACGTCGGTGTGCCATTCCCGCTCCACCACGTCGATCGTGGTCTCCACGGGGGGCTCTGGTGCGGCTGCTGGCGCCGCTGCCGGCGACGAAACACAGCCCGCCAGGCATGCCACGCTCAGGTACGCGCTCAGATGCGCCCTCATGTGCGTCCTCAGGTGCGTCCTCAGGTGCGTCCTCAGGTGCGTCCTCAGGTGCGTCCTCAGCTTGCGGCTCAGGGCTCCACTCGGGTAGCCGCTCAAGCCGCCACTGCCGGGGCGCGGGGATGTGTTCACGACACCGTCCGCTCGATCAGGCCGGTCAGGCCCCAGCCCGCCAGTCCGCTAGCCAATACCACGACCCACGGCGGCAGCCGCCAGACCGCCAGCGCCACCAGCGCCAGCAAGGCCAATGCAAAATCCTCCGGTGCATGGATGGCACTGGTCCACACCGGCTGATACAGCGCCGCCAGCAGCAGGCCGACCACCGCCGCGTTGATGCCCGCGAGCGCCGCCTGCGCGCCGGCGTTGCGGCGGATGCGTTCCCAGAAGGGCAGCGTGCCGAAGACCAGCAGGAAGGATGGCGCGAAGATCGCCAGCAGGCACAACATGCCGCCCATCCATCCCGAGGGCGCTTGTTGCATCGCCGCGCCGAGGAACGCGGCAAACGTGAATAGCGGTCCGGGCACCGCTTGTGTCGCGCCGTAGCCGGCCAGGAACGTGTCGTTGCTCACCCAGCCCGTGGGCACGGCCGCCGCCTGCAGCAGCGGCAGGACCACGTGGCCGCCGCCAAACACCAGTGCGCCGGCGCGATAGAACGCATCGACCATGGCCAGTGCATGACTGGGGACCAGCCGCGCGGCAATCGGCAGGCCGATCAGCAGCACGAAGAACGCCAGCAGGCATACCACTGCGGCGCGATGGCCGACGCGGATCGGCAGCGGTTCATGCGGCGCCATCTGAGCCGGACGGAACCACCGTGAACCGGCGATGCCGGCAAGCGCCATCACCGCCATCTGACACCACGGCGATGGCACCAGCGTCACGGCCACCGCCGCGAGCGTCATCAGCGTGATACGCGGCGCATCCGGGCACAGTGCGCGCGCCATGCCCCACACCGCCTGGGCGACCACGGCCACCGCGGCCACCTTGAGCCCGTGCAACGCGCCGGCCGGCACGACGTTTCCATAGGCCGCAAGTCCCATCGCAAACAGGATCAGGGCGATGGCCGACGGCAGCGTAAAGCCCAGCCACGCCGCCAGCGCGCCGCCGTAGCCAGCCCGCGACAAGCCCACCACCATGCCGACCTGGCTGCTGGCCGGCCCCGGCAGGAACTGGCACAGCGCGACGATATCGGAGTAGGCGCGCTCGCTTAGCCAGCGTCGTTGCGTGACGAACGCGGCGCGAAAATAGCCAAGATGCGCCACCGGGCCGCCAAACGACGTCAGGCCGAGCCGCAGGAAGACCAGAAAGACCTCCCATGCGCCGGCCTGTGCGTGGCCGTCTTCATACTCCCGCGATGTTGTCATGAGCGATGTCTCCCGCCATTCACGGCCTGGATGGTTGCGACCAGGCCGCTGCCGTCGGTCGGATGCCGGTTGGCGAAGCTGACGGTGAGGCCGTGCAGCACGGCCACGCGGCGCGCAATGGAGATGCCGAGGCCATTGCCCTGTTCGCGCTGGTTGGCGCCGCGGAAGAAGCGGTCGCCAAGACGCGGAAGCAGATCGGGCGCCACGCCCGGGCCATGATCCGAGACGGTGATACGGTCCTGCGCGAAGGCCAGTGTCACCAGCGTGCCGGCGGGGCTGTAGCGAATGGCGTTATCGAGCAGGTTGCGCAGCATGGTGCCAAGCAGGGTGGGATCGCCGCAGGTCGGCATCGGCGGGCGGTCGGCAGGCGGCCAGACCACCTCCATGTCGATATTGCGGCGTTCGGACAGCAGCAGGCAATCGGACAGGACCTGTTGCACGACACTGTGCCAGTCCACCGGGCCGCGCGTGGGGGGCTCCGCTTCATCCTCGAGCCGGCTCATGGTCAGGAGCTGCGAGACCAGGTGGCTCATCCGGTCGATGCCGACCTCCACGTTCGCGGCGGCCTGGGCGCGCTCTTCCGGGTCCCCGGAGCGCCGCGCCACGTCCCATTGTGCCTTCAGCGCGGCCAGTGGCGTACGCATTTCGTGGGCGGCATCGGCGGTCAGTCGCCGTTCATGTTCGAGCAGCGCCGACACGCGGTGCAGCAGCTGGTTCATCGCGTTGACCAGTGGCACGAGCTCGGGCGGCACCGATGACAGCCCCATCGGCGAGGGGTCGTCCGGCGTGCGGGTGGCAATGGCGGCGGACAGGGTGCGAACGGGGCGCAGCGTGCGCTGCACGCCCCAGACCAGCAGCGCGGTCAGCAATGGCAGCCCGAATACCCAGGGCAGCACCTGCGCCTGCATGTAGGACACCACCAGTTCCTCGCGCTCCGCCATGATTTGTCCGACGCAGACGCGCCAGCCGTCCACCGGATCGACCAGGTAGTAGAGCCGCCACGGCACCCCGTCGATTTTCCTGTCGGTAAAGCCGCGCACGGCGGGCAGGCGGGGCAGGCGGTCGCCGTCGGGGTCGATATGGAGCGGCTCGCCGTTGGGCCGCCACGCGGCGATGGCCAGGTCGCCAAGGCCGGCATCGCCAAGATCGCCGAGGTCCGTATCGCCGGGCGCGGGGCCGTTGGGCGGCGGCTGTGGCACGGCGCCGAGCTTGACCAATGGCAGCACGGCCTGCATCTGCTGCGCCATGCGGACCATGGCGGTGTCGTACAGTTCGTTGATTTCTTCCTGCGCGCTCAGGTAGACCAGCCCGCTGGTCAGGACCCAGGCAAAGGCGACGGCGACCAGCACCGCGAGGATCAGGCGCCGCTGCAGCGTCATGCCTCGCCCCCGATCGCCTCCAGCGTCCCGAGCGTGTAGCCGGCGCCGCGCAGCGTGCGCACGATGCCGGGATGAATCTTGCGGCGCAGATGGTGGATGTGGACTTCGAGCGTATTGCTTTCCGACCCCTTGTCCCAGTCATAGAGCTTGTCGCGCAGGAACTCGCGCGTCAGCACGCGGTTGGGATGCATCAGCAGCAGCTCCAGCAGCATGGCCTCGCGCGCGGTCAGTTCTACGGGTTTGCCCTGCCACAGCGCCAGCCGGGCGGCCGGCTGGTATTCCAGCGCGCCGTGGCGCCACACGGGTTCCGGCATGCCTGCAGTCCGGCGCGAGACCGCGCGCAGCCGGGCCGCCAGTTCATCGAGTTCCACCGGCTTGACGAGGTAGTCGTCGGCACCCGCGTCCAGCCCGCCGATGCGGCTTGGCACCGCGTCGCGGGCCGTCAGCACCACCACGGGCGTCTGGATTCCCTGTTGCCGCCAGCGTGCCAGCAGCGCCATGCCGTCGTCGTCCGGCAGGCCGAGGTCCAGCACCACGGCGTCGTAGTGCATCATGCCTATCGCCCGGTCGGCCTCCGCGCCGGTGGCAAACCAGTCGACAGCGTGACCCATCAGCTTCAGGCCGCGCTGGAGGCCGTCGCCAAGCATGGGGTCGTCTTCAACGATAAGGATTCTCATCTTGCAGTTTGAAACGGGTGCCTGAAACGGGCCGCATCATGCACCCGAACGGCCTGAAGCGTAGCATCGCGAACAGACGGCCGCACGATTAATGTGAGATTAAGGTTCGTCTCCTAAGCTGCGCGCTCCCTTAGAACGGGTGAGTGCGTGCGCAGGACTGTCATGGCGGCGCCGGCACCCCCGATTGCGCCCCGATCCATGCCGAATCCGACTTCGCGCCAGCCCGCCGCTTCGCTCCCCGCCGTGGACGCCGCACATGGCCTGCGCGGCATTCGCGCGATGTCGTGGTCGCCCACCGCCGCCTGGGTTGCGGTATTCGTGGCGGTGGCGCTGCTGGTCTGGTTCGGCACGCTTGGCCTGCGCCATCTGATCGGCCCCGACGAGGGCCGCTATGCGGAGATCTCGCGCGAGATGTTCGCCAGTGGTGACTGGATCACCATCCGCTACAACGACCTGAAGTACTTCGAGAAGCCGCCGTTCCACATGTGGGCGACGGCGCTAGCCTATACGCTGTTCGGCATCGGCGAATGGCAGGCGCGGCTGTGCGTGGCGCTGGCCGGGCTGGCTGGCATCGGCATATCGATGCTGGCGACGTGGCGCTGGTTCGGCGCCCGCGCCGCCGCCTTCACTGGCCTGGCGCTGCTGGCAGCGCCGATGTGGAGCGTCGCGGCGCATTTCAATACGCTGGACATGACGCTGGCGGGGGTGATGGCCTGCGTGCTCGGCTGCATGCTGGTGGCGCAGCATCCGGACGCCACGGTCTCCGCGCGGCGCGGATGGATGCTGGCCTGCTGGGCGGCAATGGGCGTTGCGGTCTTGACCAAGGGACTGGTCGGCGTGGCATTGCCGGGCCTGGTGCTCGTGGTCTATACCGTGGCGACGCGTGACTGGGGACTCTGGCGGCGCCTGCACGTGGCCGCCGGGGCTGCGCTCCTGCTCGCCGTCGCGGTGCCGTATTTCTGGATGGTGTCGGCACGGAACCCGGAGTTCCTGAACTTCTTCTTCATCCACGAGCACTGGCAGCGCTATACCTCGAACATCCATTCGCGCTCGGGGCCGATCGTCTACTTCGTGCCCATCGTGCTGGCCGGTTTCCTGCCGTGGCTCGGCCTGTTCCCGCGCCTGTGGAAGGCCATGCGCACCCCGGCCGAGGGCGCTGCCACGTTCCGCCCCGCGCTGATGGCCGGTATCTGGGCCATCGCCATTTTCGTGTTCTTCAGCCTGTCGCGCTCCAAGCTGCCGGGCTATATCGTGCCGGTGTTTCCCGCGCTGGGCATCCTGGCCGGCGTGGCGCTGGATCGCATGGACGTGCGCGCATGGAGCCGGCAATTGAGCGCGATGGCGATCGTCACCGCCTGCGGGTTGCTGGCCAGCCCCGTGGTGGCCACGCTCAACGTCAATCACACGCCGAATTCGTTCTACCGCGCCTACGCCATCTGGGCTGCCGCCGCGTTCCTGGTGATGCTGGCCGGCGTGGCCATCGCGCGCTGGCTGCTGCGCCGTGGCGTGCTGCCGAGCGTGGCGGTCTATGCGCTGGGCATGTACCTGGGCTTCATGCTGGCGCTGACCGGGCACGAAACCGTGGGTCGGCCCGCGTCAGGCGCCGACATCGCGCCGCAGATCCTGCAGAAGCTGACCCCGGGCATGCCGCTTTACGGCGTGCGCATGCTCGACCATACGCTGCCGTTCTACCTGCGCCATCCGCTGGTGATGGTGGGGGAGGCCGATGAGCTGACCTTCGGGGCGACCGTCGAGCCGGCGCGTGCGGTGCCCGACATCGCCAGCTTTGCCAGGCTGTGGAAGAACGGCACGCCCGCGATGGCGGTGATGTCGCCCGAGACGTTCCTCGAGCTCTCGCCGACGCTGCCGATGTATGTCGTGGCGCGCGACTGGCGTCGCATCGTCGTGACCAACGTCGCCGGTCCCACGCCGGTCCTGGCCGCACGCTGAGCACAGCGACAGCGTCTTGCGCCTGGCGACCTTACGTATTCCGTCTTTCTGATTTCTATTCCTATCCTCATGCAGCAAAAGCGAGTCCTGATTCTTGGCGTCAACGGCTTCATCGGCCACCACCTGACGCGCCGCATCCTGGAAACCACGCAATGGGAGGTCTACGGCATGGATATGTCGTCGGACCGCCTGGGCGATCTGGTGAACCACCCGCGCATGCACTTCTTCGAAGGTGACATCACCATCAACAAGGAGTGGATCGAGTACAACATCCGCAAGTGCGACGTGATCCTGCCGCTGGTGGCGATCGCCACGCCGGCCACCTACGTGCGCCAGCCGCTGCGCGTGTTCGAGCTGGACTTCGAGGCCAACCTGCCGATCGTGCGCGCCGCCGTCAAGTACGGCAAGCACCTGGTGTTCCCGTCGACCTCCGAGGTCTACGGCATGTGCGCCGATGACGAATTCGATCCGGAGGCCTCGCCGCTGGTGTACGGCCCGATCAACAAGCCGCGCTGGATCTACGCTTGCTCCAAGCAGCTGATGGACCGCGTGATCCACGCCTACGGCATGGAACAGGGCCTGAACTACACGCTGTTCCGTCCGTTCAACTGGATCGGCGCGGGGCTGGAC
>NZ_FMYZ01000022.1 GCF_900101625.1 Cupriavidus sp. YR651
TGGATATCCCGCAGCCGGCTCATCACCTGCCAGATGGAATCGGGCTCCGGGCCGCTGGCGGGCCAAAGCTGCACGGCGAAGATCAGCGAACTGCGGCGCGGGCGGTCATCCAGAATTGCTTCCAGCGGGGTGTTGGAATAGATACCGCCGTCCCAGTAAGGCTCGCCCTCGATCTGCACGGAAGGGAAGCCGGGAGGAAACGCCGCCGAGGCCATCACGTGATCGACGTTCAACGGTGTGTCGCGGTTGGTGAAGTAGCGCATGCGGCCGCTGCGGACACTGACCGTGCCGACTGTCAGTCTTGTCTGCATGGCATTCAGGTAGTCGAAGTCGACCAGTGCGACCAAGGTCGCACGCAGCGGCGACGTGGAGTAGAACGCCGCTCTGGCGAGGCCGACAGTGGCACGTACGCCAGGCCACCAGGCATCGGGGCTTGGCGTGAAGAACGACGGAATGCCCTGGGTCGTGATTTTCACCACCCGCAGCCAGTCTTCGAATTGTCGAAAGCTGCCGCTTCCCTGAGCGGTGCCGCGACAGGCAACACCGTCCCAGAACCGCTTGAGCCGGGGAAGCCTCTCCTCCGGCGGATTGCCGGCGATGATGGCCCCGTTGATCGCCCCGATCGAGGTGCCGATCACCCACTCCGGCTCAAGCCCCGCCTCATGCAATGCCTGATAGACACCCACCTGGTAGGCGCCAAGCGCGCCACCACCTTGCAGGACCAGCACGACCTGACCCGGTAGCTCCGTGAGCGGCTCTCGTACTTGCGCGGGGCCGGCGCCTGATGTCTTCTCGTCCATGCTCCCCTCTCTCATCTCGTGGCACACGGCCGCCGATTGTTCGCCAGTATCGCCCTCGCGTGTCAGCGCTGGCAATCCGCGGCTGACAATCGCCACTTCGACCGGACCACAGCGCACTTGCGCCAGAGTGGCGTTTCGGATACCCGAACCCCTACCCTTGCGGGCGCAGCCGATGGCGGAGACGAGCCCTCCGGATCTATGCAGAAGCCGGCGGCGCGGCGGCGAGCCGCGCTGGCTATGCTAGACAGAAGCGGCGAGCCGGCCGGGCAGCCGCGTGGTCCCATCGCATCACAAGGAGACAATCATGAACAAGCGCTTGAGTGAAGAAGGGATGGATCTGCTCTTTCGCGAGGCACGCACGCACAACGCGTGGCTGAACCAGCCCGTGAGCGACGAGACCCTGCGGCAGCTCTATGACTTGATGAAATGGGGCCCAACCAGCGCCAACTGCTCTCCCGCGCGCATTCTGTTCCTGCGCACCCCTGAGGCCAAACAGCGCCTGTTGCCCGCGCTAGCACCGGGCAATGTGGAGAAGACCATGGCTGCGCCGGTCACCGCCATCATCGCCTACGACATCAAGTTCTACGAACTTCTGCCCAAGCTGTTCCCGCATGCAGACGCACGCGCATGGTTCACCGACACGCCGGAACTCGCGCTCACCACCGCGAGGCGGAACAGTTCCCTGCAGGGCGCGTACTTCATGATTGCAGCCCGTTCGCTGGGACTCGACTGTGGGCCGATGTCCGGCTTCGACAATGCCAAGGTCGATCACGAATTCTTTCCGGCGGACCCGAAGGAGAATGTCTTTCAGCTCGAATATTTCCCGGACAGCCATGTGAAATCGAACTTCATATGCAATCTGGGCTATGGCGACACTGCCAAGCTGTTTCCGCGCAGCCCTCGCCTGGAATTCGACGAGGCATGCAAACTGCTCTGAAGGATGTCGTACCGTACGCCCTGACGCGCGCGAACGCACCACCGCGGTCGAGCCGATTCACCAGGCATCAACGCCGGCCCCTTGGTCGGGTGATGCGCCAGCGAGCTCGGGGTCCGTGTTCGGCCAGGAAAGCGCGGAATTTCGGACACTCGGCACCGCACCTACACCCCCGCTAAAACAGGATAGCAGGCGTGTCTGCATCGATTCGAGTCACGACGGCAACCGGCAGATGTACGTGCTGGAAGTCGGCGCAATGGTGGATGACCAATCCGCGACGGAGGGGTCCGCTTCGATACTGCCGAACTGGCCGCGTGCCAGGTCGGAAGCTGCTGACACGCGCCTAACGGGGCGGCACCAACGGCGTCACACGCCTCCGCAATCGCAACGCGGCCAACCGCGGCTCAGCTTGCTGCCGCCACTCGCCTCGCATCGTCGAGCAGCCACGCACGGAACGCCATTAGTTGCGGCATGCGGCTCCGTGCGCCGGTGTAGCACAACCAGTAGCCGGAATGACTCTGGTACCCGCCCAGCGGAGAATCCGGAAACCCTTCGCTGACCACCCCGGCCGCGAGTTCGTCCCGCACCAGGCAGCGCGGCACCAAGGCCAGCCCAAGTCCCACGGACACCGCACGGATCATCGATTCGAACTGGTCGAAGCGCGGCCCCACGAGCGCGTCGAATCCGGCAATGCCATGATGCTCCTGCCATTGCAGCCATGCGTCCGGAACCGCCACGTGATGCAGCAGGGTGCCCTGGCGCAAGAAGCTGGCGACATCGTCAGCCGGCCGCGCGGATTCCGTGGGCGGGGCGATGATCACGACGTCCCGGCCATCGATGTAGTGGCAGTTCGTATCCGGTAGATTTCCGTCGCCGAACACGATCGAGCAGTCCAGGTCCGATCGCTGCAAATCGAAGGCGTGAATATGCGGAACGAAGCGTAGCGTGATCTGGGGATGCTTGCGCTGGAAGTCCGGAAGCCTCGGAATCAGCCACTTCGCGCCAAAGGTCGGGAACACCGACAGGTTCAGCGTCCCGCCCTCCGTCTGGCTGGAAATGGCCTCCAGCGTCGCCGACTCCAGGCCGGCCAGCACCGCGACAATGGCCCGGTTGTAGTGTTCCCCGGCCGTCGTCAGCGTCAGCCGCTTGTGGCTGCGCTCGAACAGGTTCACGCCGATCCAGCGCTCAAGCTCCTGCACCTGCTTGCTGACCGCGCTCTGCGTCAGATGCAATGCTTCCGCCGCGCGCGAGACGCTACCGAAACGCACTACCTCCGTGAACGCCCGCAGCAGATGCAGCGGCGGATTGAGTCGCCTCAGAGCCATGTCTTCTCCTAATATGCATTCCCGTGTGGAATGCTATGAGGCCAAATTTTCACCCAAAAGCTCGCGACCGGTCGGTAAGCTACAGAAAAATAAATACGGAGACGCATCCACGCCCTCACGTCCAACAGGGCGTGCCACGATCGGCAATCCCGCTCCTTTTTGGCAGTCCCACGGCACACCCTGCGCCGCGGCAACGCTCGCCCCGCATTTCCCCGACCCGATGGATTCAACCGCCGGGCATCACAACGAGAGACAACATGCATATTCCCGCAAAGCATCATTTACTGGCAACCTTCCTCGCGACGGCACTCTCCGGTTCCGCGTTCGCGATCTCGTCCGAGCCCGCTGCGGGAAGCCACGGCATGGTGGCAAGCGGACATCGCCTGGCCACGGAGATCGGCCTCGACGTGCTCCGCCACGGCGGCAATGCCGTGGACGCGGCCGTGGCCGTGGGCTATGCGCTCTCCGTTGCGATGCCTAACGCCGGGAACATTGGCGGCGGCGGCTTCATGGTCGTCCGCATGGCGGACGGACGCGAGGCCATGATCGATTTTCGCGAGGCCGCACCACTTGCCGCATCGCGCGACATGTACCTAGACAAGAACGGCGCCGTCGCCAACGACTCCGGCGCCAGGATGTGGTCGGGCGTGGCCGTGCCCGGCACCGTCTCCGGGCTCGACTATGCGCGCAAGAAGTTTGGCACGATGCCGCTCAAGCCCCTTGTGGAGCCGGCCGTGAAGCTCGCCAGCGAAGGCTATGTCCTCACGCAGTGGGATGACGTCGTGCACATGGGCGACATGCTCAAGCAGTTTGCAAAGACCGATCGCTACGTTGCCAAGCACTTCCTCAATGGCGGCGAACCGTATACCGTCGGACAGCGGTTCCGCCAGCCAGCGCTGGCCAGGACACTCTCCGCCATCGCAAAACAGGGGCCGGGCGCGTTCTATCAGGGATGGATTGCCGACGAAACCGTGCGGGCCAGCCAGGAAGCTGGCGGCATCCTGGCCAAGGCGGACTTCGAGAAATATCGAGCGCTAGAATACCGGCCGGTACGTTGCACGTATCGCGGCTACACGATCATCTCGGCCGCGCCGCCGAGTTCCGGCGGGGTGTCCCTTTGCGAGACGCTTAACGTGCTCGAAGGGATTCCGCTGGCGAAGCTCGGTTACCAGTCAACCCAGAGCCTGCACTACCTGATCGAAACCTTCCGGTACGCCTATGCCGACCGCAACCTCGAAATCGGCGATCCCCGGTATGTCCGGAACGACATCGAGCGACTAACCTCGAAGGCGTACGCCAGCCAGATCCGGGACAAGATCCAGCCTGACCGCGTCGAGCTGTCCAGCAACGTCAAGGGGATTGCGCCCACGCGCGAGTCCGCGAACACCACGCACTACACGGTGGTCGACCGCGAGGGCAATGCGGTGTCTGTGACCTACTCGCTGGGCCTGCGCTTCGGCGCCGGCAAGGTGGCGGGCGACGCCGGCTTCTTCCTGAACGACACGATGATCGGGTTCACTGCCAAGGTCGGCTCGCCAAATCCGTTCGGCCTGATCCAGGGCGAAGCCAACGCCATTGCGCCCGAGAAGCGATCGCTCAGCTCGATGACCCCGACCGTCATCCTCAAGGACGGAAAGGTGTTCATGGTCGTGGGCGCCATGGGTGGGCCACGGATCATCAGTGGCACCGCCCAGGCGATCCTGAACGTCGTCGACTACGGGATGAGCGTCAAGGACGCCGTGGATGCCGACCGCATCCACCACCAATGGCTGCCGGACACGGTGTACGTGGAGGGCCGGGCCATTCCGCCAGACGCGCGCGCCAATCTTGAGCGCATGGGCCACAAGTTCACCGCCGACAAGGCGAATGTCGTATCGAACGCGGTCACCGCGATCGTCGTCGATCCCTCCACCGGCGTCATGACTGGCGCGCACGACAACCGGGAACCGGCGGGCGCCGCGATGGGGTGGTGAGCGCTGTCGGACAAGCACGCCGGTCCAACGGGCCCCTGGTGTCCTGCATGGGCACCAGGAACTAAAACCAAAGAGTGACGACGACCATCGCGCGCGTCACTCTTGTGCCCCCGAAACGAATACCAGTGATGAAGCCCATGCCGCCATGCACTTGCACGCCGAGGCTGGTCACATCGATCGACAGTTCAGTACTCCAGCCCTTGACGATCGGCACCAGGAACTCGTAGACCGCCTGGTTCTGCTTGCGCACGGTCTCGTCCGGATGATTGTGTGCAGCATCGCAGGTAGCGGCAGCCACGTAAGCCACGGAGCGGGCGCCTTCGATCAGACCGCGCATGGTCATTAGCATGCGCTTGACGTCCGGGTGATGGATGATTGTCACCGCCTCGCGCGTCGAACCGTCGACCGGTCGGCCGCCTCCTCCAGCACTGCGCACGCGACGTCCCAAGAGGCCTCCTCGAATCCAGGCAGCCCGTGAACAGCGTCGAAACTCGCGATTGCGTCCAAGATGAAACGCATATCCTTTAGTGGTGCGTGGTAAGTCATCGGAAAGTAACCTCTGTAGGAACGAATCGCATCAGTGCTGGAGAAGATTTCCGACTCACCCAACCCTGACCGTAATCGATGGCGGGCAGTGTTTCTGTTTGGTCTGCGGTACCAACTATTGAATGAGTCGCCGCCCAGCTTGATAGCGCATCGCGAAATGCCAACCCAGTTCCGCCATCGGCCCAGCCTTGCGGCCGGTTTCAACGGCATCAGCGGCGGCGGCATTGCCTTGCCTCGCCCTCTCTGCAATCCCGAACATGATGGCGGCCAGCCGGAAGAGGTTGTATGCGATGTAGAAATCCCAGTGCTCCATACCTGCGGTGCCATTGGCATCGCAATACCACTGCATATACGTCTTTTCGCTCGGGATTCCGAGGTTTGCGAGGTCGAGGTCGGCGATTCCACGCCACAACGATGACGGGATGTGCCAGCTCAGGCAGTGATAGGCAAAGTCGACGAGCGGATGCCCCAGCGCCGACAACTCCCAATCCAACACCCCAATGACCCTCGGTTCGTCGGGGTGGAAGACCAGATTGTCAAGCCGGAAGTCGCCGTGAACGAGACGCGTCTCTTCGACCTCAGGGACGTTTCTCGGAAGCCAGTTCATCAGCACTTGCATCGCAGAACTGTCGGCCGCTCCCGTGGTGCGGCACTGGCGCGTCCACCCGGCAATCTGGCGCGCCAGGTAATTGCCGTGCGGACTGTAGTCGGAGAGTCCAACCTGTTCGACGTCAATGCGGTGGAGGGAAGCCAGCACGCGGTTCATCTCCGCGTAAATGGCGCGGCGCTCCTCGGGCTGCATACCGGGCAACGACTGGTCCACCAGCACCCGGCCCTCCAGGTACTCCATCAGGTAGAACGGGCTGCCAACGATGGATAGGTCCTCGCTGTACAGATGCACTTCGGGCACCGGCACAAAGCTTCGTTGCAGAGCGCGCATCACGCGATATTCCCTGTCGATGGCGTGCGCCTTGGCCTGGATCTGCCCAGCCGGCTTCATGCGCAACACATAACGACGCTCGCCAGACGAAACCAGATAGGTGGGGTTGGACTGCCCGCCGGTAAGGCGCGTGGCCGTAAGCGAAGCATGTTCTATGAGCCCGCGCCCGTGTAGTAGCTGCGCCAGCGCATCCCAATTGCGGTGTGTCACTTCATTCATCGGACTGTGCCCCAAATGGTGTTGAGGATCGCGTGGCACATCACAGCGTGCTGACCAGATGCCCGCCGTCGACGGGCAACACCACACCGGTGACATAGTCGGATGCCTCCGATGCCAGCAGGAGCAGGGCGCCATCAAGCTGTGAAGGCTGTCCCAGGCGCCGTTGGGGAATCCGCCGGACCATCGCTTGCCCGCCATCCGTCTCGAAGAAGGCGCGATTGATGTCAGTGGCAAAATACCCCGGCGCTAGCGCGTTGACACGGATGCCATGACGTGCCCATTCAAGCGCAAGCGATTGCGTCAGGTGAATCAAGCCGGCCTTGGCAGCCGTGTATGCGGGAACCTGCTGCGCTACCCTTAGCCCGAGGATGGACGCGATGTTGATAATGCTGCCAGGCCGGTTTGCTTCTCGCATCTGTTGCGCAGCGTACTGAGCCACACGCCAGGCGCCTGAGAGATTGGTATCAATGACCCGCTGCCAATCCTGCTCGGTCGTTTCCAGCGCTGGCCCCGTCGTTGCAATACCAGCACTGTTGACGACAATTTCTACGATTCCCAGCGCTTGCTCAGCCTTGAAGAAGGCGCCGGATACGGAATCAGCGTCGCGGACATCCAGCTGCACGACGCAACCGCTTCCGCCCATCGCCAGAATTTCGTCCCTCAAGCGCTCCCCTTCTGCCATGCGCCTACCGGCGAGTGCCACCCTGCATCCCGCCTTTGCCAATGTCAGCGCAAAGTGACGACCGAGACCACTGAACGCGCCAGTGACAAGGGCCACCTTGCCTTCCAGGTCCGGAAAAACAGGGGATAGGCGGGGTGTGGAAGCCATATTTTCAGTCTCCTTCGAAGTGGTATGCGGAGCGGACACCTTTCACAACGTTGGTTCGTCGCCCGCTCCCCAATGGTTCGCACAGATTAAGCGGCCGCATTTGAGCGGCCAGCCACCCTAATGGGGAGCCCCCCCCGATAGGGGAGCCTCTGGCAGATCGCGGCTCCTCCCCTATCGGGGGGCTGGAAAGCCGGGCCATGGCGCTTACGCTGCCAGGAATCCGGCAGCCTTCGCACCAGCATGCCCAGACTTCAACGCATGCTGCCCCGCCCGCCGCCACAACGATCGAGGAGTCTCTCCGTGTCACGGCCCACCCCTATTCCCCGTACGCCATCCGCGTACGCCTATCCGCTGCTCATCAAACAGTTGTTGCATACCCCCCTGGCGGTCAACCCCGAGCAGGAGGTCGTTTATCGCGAGCAGGTTCGGCACTGTTACTGGACCATGAGGCACCGAATCGGCCAACTGGCCAGCGGCTTGCATTCGCTGGGCGCCGAGCCGGGGGATACGGTCGCAATGATGGACTGGGATAGCCACCGTTACCTCGAAAGTTATTTCGGCATTCCTATGATGGGCGCGATATTGATGACGGTGAATGTGCGGCTCTCGCCCGAGCAGATCGCCTATACGCTGAATCACGCACGGGTCAAACTGCTGATTGTCCACGTGGATTTTCTGCCCATAGTCGAGGCGATCCGTGACCAGCTCGAATCCGTCGAGCGTCTGGTTCTGATCGGCGAGGACACGCTCTCCATCGAGAGCACTCCGTTGCCGGAAGGCTTTGTCGCGGAGTACGAAGTGCTTCTGAGCGAGTCTCCACCAGACTATAGCTTTCCCGACTTCGACGAAAACTCGCGGGCAACGACCTTCTACACAACCGGCACAACAGGGTTGCCCAAGGGCGTGTATTTCAGCCATCGGCAGATCGTGCTCCATACGCTGGCGACCATGGCCGCGCTCACTAGTGCCCCGAGGCAGGGACGCGTGCATCGAGACGATGTCTACATGCCGCTTACGCCGATGTTCCATGTGCATGCCTGGGGGATGCCCTATGTCGCCACTGCACTCGGCATGAAACAGGTCTATCCGGGGCGATATTCCGCGGATCACCTGCTGCGCCTGGTACAACGCGAGCGTGTGACGTTTTCCCACGGCGTTCCCACGCTATTGCACATGATTCTCTCGCACCCGGATTCAGCCAGGGTCGACTTGAGCGGCCTGAAGATCATCGTTGGCGGGTCAGCACTGCCGCGCGGCCTGGCGCAGGCTGCCATCGATCGCGGCATCGATGTGTTCACAGGCTACGGCATGTCGGAGACCTGCCCCATTCTCACGCTGGCGCAAGTCAAAACGACGTTACTTGACGATGTCGACACCGAGCTCGACGTGCGCACCAAGACTGGATTGCCTATCCCTCTTGTTGACCTGCGCATCGTCGATGGCCACATGCGCGATGTCGCGCACGACGGCAAGGCCAGTGGCGAAATTGTGGTGCGGGCACCATGGCTCACGCAAGGCTACCTTGGCAACGCAGCAGAGTCTGAACACCTTTGGGCCGGTGGCTACCTCCATACCAACGATATCGGCTCGATCGACAGCGATGGCTATCTGCAGGTCACGGACCGCATCAAGGATGTGATCAAGAGCGGCGGCGAGTGGGTGTCGTCACTGGAGCTCGAAGACCTGATCTCTCGTCACACTGCCGTCAACGAAGTGGCGGTCATCGGTGTCAAGGACGTGCGGTGGGGCGAGCGCCCGCTGGCGCTGATCGTACTCCGGCCTGGACAGGCGGCCAATACCACCGACATTCAGGAGCATCTGCGTGAATTCGTCCGTCGCGGCACCATCTCAAAGTATGCCGTCCCGGACCACGTGGTCTTTGTTGATGCAATCGAGAAAACCAGTGTAGGCAAGATCAACAAACGCCTGCTTCGCGAAAAGTACCAGACGGCCCAGCCCCCTTCCGTCACCCATCCATAGCCGTGGCAGCCCTGCTAGGCGTGGAACGCGCGTTTTCACTACCAATACAGCTTCAGGAGACAAAGCCATGCAAGATTCCACAACTACCGAGCGCATCAGGCGCCATCCAAGATTTGGTGAGCTGATCCGCCGGCGCGCCCGACTTTCGTGGACCCTGCTGGTCCTCGTTCTAGCGCCTTATCTCGCGCTGATGCTTATTGTCGCGCAGGAGCCGCAGCGCCTAGCCCAGTCGCTTCAACCTGGCACATGGCTCAACCTCGGCATCGTCATTGCCGTCGGGATCGTGCTGCTGGGTTGGGCCACTACCTGGTTCTACGTACGCCAGGCCAATGGCGAGCTGGAGACGATCGTGCAGCAGATCCTGTCGGAGGCCGCCCAATGAATCTCCAGGCCATCGCCATGTTCCTGCTCTTTGTCGCGCTAACTCTGGGCATCACGTACCGGGCTGCTTCGCGCACCCGGACAGCCAACGATTTCTTTACCGCCGGCGGCGGGATCACCGGTACACAGAATGGCCTGGCCGTCGCCGGCGACTACATGTCAGCCGCCACGCTGCTTGGCGTCGTCAGCCTGGTCTATGCGCGTGGCTTCGACGGGCTACTGTATATCGTCGGCTTTTTCATCGGCTGGCCGGTGATGTTATTCCTGATGGCCGAGCGGTTGCGCAATCTGGGAAAGTTCACCTTCGTGGACATCATCTCGGACCGGCTTGACCCGGTTAGCACGCGCTGCATCGCCGCGGGCAGCAGCCTGGTGGTCGTGCTGCTCTACCTGATCGTACAGATGGTTGGCGCGGGCGAGTTGGTGCAGTTGTTGTTCGGCATCGATTATGTTTATGCCGTGGTCGGCGTGGGCGCGCTGATGATGATCTATGTGACCGTGGGCGGCATGGTCGCGACGACGTGGGTCCAAATCATCAAGGCTGTGTTACTGATGTTTGGCGGCTCTCTGCTGATGTTGCTGTCTCTGGCACACTTCGGTTTCAGCTTCGAAACCCTGGCCGCCCGGGCGGTCGCGGTACACCGCGGCGGCCCCGCCCTGCTCGCCCCTGGCACTCTCTTCGCCGATCCGATCTCTGCGCTTTCCCTTTGCATGGCGACGGTGCTCGGGCTCTCGGGGCTTCCGCACATCCTGATGCGCTTCTTTACGGTGCCGAATGCGTGCGAGGCACGCAAGAGCGTGCTGGTGGCCAGCACGTGCATTGGATACATGTTCCTAGCCATGTTCGCCATCGGGCTCGCGGCCATCGTGATTGTCGGTACTGACCCCCAATACTTTGAAGGAGGTGAGGTCGGGGGAAAGTTGCTCGGCGGTAGCAACATGGTCGCGATGCATCTTGCCAGCGCAACCGGAGGCAACCTGTTTCTCGGGTTTCTGGCGGCGGTCGCATTTGCCACGATTCTCGCTGTCGTATCGGGCCTGACGCTGGCGGGCGCCTCCGCGATCTCACACGATATCTACGCCAATGTACTGTGCCGCGGCAGCGCCACCGAGGCCGCGGAGATCGCCGTCACCAAGAAAGCCACACTGGTCATCGGCGTCATCGCTGTGCTGTTGGGGATCGGCTTTCGGGGGCAGAACCTCGCGTTCCTGGTCGCACTTGCATTCAACGTGGCCGCCTCGGCAAATTTCCCAGTGCTGGTGCTATCGATGTACTGGCGCGACCTGACCAGCCGCGGCGCGGTGTGGGGCATCGTGGCCGGCCTAGTGTCATCGGTCACGCTCGTAGTCCTCTCCCCTGCTGTCTGGAAAAACGTGTTGGGACACCCCGTAGCCATCTTTCCCTACGATCATCCTGCGCTGTTTACGGTCCCGTTTGCGTTCCTGATCACCTACCTGTGCTCGCGCTTCGACAACAGCGCGCGGGCAAAAGCCGAGCGACAGGCTTTCGACGCGCAACTGGTGCGCGCGCAGACCGGCCATGGGGCTGCGGCAGCGGCCAAGCACTGAAACCCTGGCGTACTCCCTCGTAGGCCAAACTACGACTCAGCATGGGACAACGCGGCATAGAGCGTCGCGTTGTCCCAGTAGGCGCGCATGAATTCGATCCTGGCCTGGCTGTCCACGCGCGCGATGAAGACGTGTGGCAGCGAGAACGACTGGCCGCGGTTGGCAATCCCCAGCACGTCTCGGGCTTGTGTTCCCGAAATGGTGACCTCGGCAATCACGGTGCGCTGGTCGTCGTCGGAATAGATCGCGGTGACCCGATTACTTAAATCAGGGAAGCCATCAATCAGCGTACTCCAGATACTTCTTCCTGTCTCGCCGACCGGACCCGCCATCATGATAGGGACATAGTCAATCCGCGCGCCTGGTGCGAACAGTGAAAGCATGCCCTTTATGTCATGTGCACGGTAGCGCGCGAAGAACGTCTCAACGGTCTCGATTTGGCTCATCGTGGGTCTCCCAAAAGGACATGTGAGAAGATGAATCAGTTCACCGCGGGCCTTCGCCCCCGACTAGTTCCGCGACGCACCTCGTTCCGAGACCAGAGGGAGATCGCGGCCCAAGCCACTGCGGACGGCCTGGATGCGGGAGTTCACCTTCAGCTTCTCAAAGATATTTTTCAGGTGCCATTTCACCGTTTCCGGTGCGACGCGAATGGCTCGGGCGATCTCCTTGTTAGAAAGCCCTCTCGCGACGTAGTCCAGAATCTCCACTTCGCGGGCACTAAGCCTGCTGCCGGTCATTGGCTCTGACTGAAATTGTGCGACAGCGTCGGACACAACGTTAGGTGCACTGGCTTGCGCATCAAATCCGGCACAGAGCCCGTTCACGTACCAGGCCTCCACATCTGCCGGCAGGATCGCCTGCTGACGCAGGCCATTAAGGATCTCACGCGCCACCGGCCCGGCATCAAGAAACACGCGATGCAGGCCGTTCTTCTGGCCGTATGCGACTGCAGTCGCCATCGCCTGTAAAGCCTCCGCACCCTGCCCGGCACTATGAAGTGCGACAGCCAGCACCACCGAAATCTGCGCGATCAGGTACTGCATGCCCGTTGCTCGCAGCTCCGCCTGTACGCCTTGCAGGATATGGGCAGCTTCGGCGGGGCGGCCACAAGCCACAAGCAGACGGCAATGCGCTACCTGAAAACGCTGCCAAGTCTCCAGGTAGCTGCCCTGCAAAGTCGGCGGCTTCGGCCCTACCAGGGTTTCCAGATCGTGGCCGATCCGCACGGCACGGCTCAGGTCGCCAGACTGGATGCTGATCCGAATCGCTTCGGCCTTACACGCGACCTGCATGCGCATCCATTGCCGGCTCCTGGCAACGGCTTCCGCGTCTTCCAGCATTCGGTAGGCTTCGTCCTGTTTGCCGGCAAGTAACTGTAGCCGTGCCAATGTCACGCAGAAGCCGACCAGCGGTCCCAGCGAGCACGATTGCAGGGCAATCTCGAGCCGCCCCTCCAGCAATTCGGCGACACGGGCCAAATCATTCCATTCGTAGTGGATGGCCGCCAGATAGCCGACCGGAAGTACTGAAGCAGCGGACTGTCTGCCGGCACGAGCGTTGGACTCGCGCAGAACATCTTCGAGCGTCTGGACGGCCTCGCCTAGCCTGCCCTCCACAAACAGGCTGAGCCCAAGCATGCTCTGCCGATACACCACCGCATAGATTGGCGCGTCCGCCCCGGTGCCATAGGTCAGCTTATGCCGCAAGCGTTCCACATCACCGAACCCGGACGCATAGCTGAGCCCAAAGATCAACGTCGTCAGGCCGATACCCTCTGCCCAAGAACCTGCCGCCGGACCGAGCTCTAGAACCTTGCGCCCCATTTCTAGCGAGCGTTGGCTCTCATCCGACAGGCCGGCGATCAGCGCCTTGACCGCTTCCAGTTCGACGCGCACCACCGCAGTCACAGGAAGCCGCCCGCAGCGAATGTCGTCCTCCACCGCTTGCAATGCCGCTCTCGCCGCAACGGTATCCATCGTCAACGCAAGCGCCCAGGCGTGCGCCAAACGTAGGCGCAGCCGGCCGTGCACCGCCTCTGGGGGTAGCTTGGCGACCCAGCTCAGCAAGATGCGGACGTCACTGGCCTCAACCAGCTTCATCGCGCATTCCTCTACCCAGCCGGCAGCGCGGCCGACATCGCCGGCCGCCAAGGCATGCTTGACTGCTTCCGTCCAGAGCGATTGCGTCGCAAACCATTCACTGGCCCGGCGATGCAGTTCGGCTACCAGGTGCGGTTGCTCGCGAACCAGGCGCTTTCTCAGGTAGTCGGCAAACAATGCATGAAAGCGGTACCAGTGGCCTTCGGCATCTAGCAGCCTGACGAACATATTCCGTGCGACCAACCAGTCCAAGCTCGCATGCGCGGTATCGACACCGACTACCGCATTACACAAGGGCACTGACATCCGTTCCAACACCGAGATCTGGAGCAGGAAGGCCTGCAGCGGCTCCGGGATATGAACAAACACGTTCTCGTTAAGATATGCCTCGATGCTGCGCCGTGCGAAAGGCAAGCGGTCGGCCAAGACGCCGCTCGAATTGTCCCCACTCCATGCAAAAGAGGCTAGCTGCAACCCCGCCACCCAGCCTTCCGTCGCCTGCAACATAACCTCTGTCTGGGCGGGGCTTAGTACACGGCCTGCAACAGCCGAGAAAAACGCCCGAGTCTCGGCACCGTTGAAGCGCAGCGCCTCCGCGTCCAGCTTCAGCAGCTGGCCCCGCGCTTCGAAATAGCTGAGAGGAAAGGACGGCTCGCCGCGCCCGGCGACAAGCACGTGCAGGTTATCCGGCGCATAGCGCAGCAGCCGGAATATTGCTTCGTGAATGGTGGGCGACGCCAGTCGGTCGAAATCATCCAGCACCAGTACCATCTGTCGAGGCTGCGCCGCGACTGCATTGAGCAGCTCGGCAAACATCGCGTCAGCCGGCGCCAGCGGGTCCGGCTCCAAACGGCAAGAACCGGAGCTACCGACCTCCGTTAAGGTGACACTGCCCCTGTCATCGCAGACTTCATTGAAGGCTTCCCTGGCCGCGGCAAGCAGGTAGGCGCCGAACTGGAACAGATCGTCGTCATCACGGTCGATGCTCAGCCAGCCAACAGCCCAGCCTTCCTCCGCCAGGACTGTCCTCCATTCACTCAGCAGCGATGTCTTGCCGAAGCCGGCAGGCGCGGTCAGCACTGTCAGCTTTCGCTCCATTCCAGCGCGCAGCAGTGCAGTGGCGCGCTGGCGTTTGATGTAGTGGCGCGTGCGCGGCGGGGACAGCTTGGTCTGGATCAAAGCTGGTGGCCATTGGGGCCGCTTCCCTGCAACAGCTAGTGAGGATCGGGACATCAAGTGCGCTGGTGGTTGGTGGGACACACTAGACGATCACATCCCATTCGTCCGTCTGCTCACGGCGCACCATCTCGGCGGCAGACTCAGGTTTTACGGTGCGGTAGCGATGTGAATCGGCGGCAATGACTTCAATCATGGCATCTATCATTTCCTGCGGGTCATGCTGATTGTTCAGCGGGCGCCTTGTTCGTGGCCGCATCGCCTGCCGGCCATCCTCCCACCACTGATCCATACTTTCCATGCCAGTATCGTTGAAACCCGTTTGATAGGCTCCGGGATTCACCGTCGCGACCTGAACGCCATACGGTTTCAGCTCCTCGCGCATCGATGCGCATAGTGCCTCGACCGCATGCTTGGACGCCGCATATGCTCCCACCCATGGCACTTTGACCAACCCTGCGACAGACGACGTCCAGATGATCTTCCCGCTTCCGCGTCGGATCATCTGCGTGGCAAAGCCCTGCGCCACCTCAAGTGCGGCGAACACATTGGTCTCGAAGACTCGTCGCACACGCGCGATGGGAATCTCCGCCACCGGCCCTGCCTCCATGAGGCCGGCATTGTTGAACAGCACGTCGATCTCATATTGAAACGCACGCTGGCGGTCGATCTCATCCAGCACATCGAGCTTGATTACCGTCAGCTGGACGCCCTCAAGGTCGGCCACATTGCGCAACTCCGTCACCTGCGGCCAGATATGGGCCCCGGCAATAACCTTATGCCCGCAGCGAGCGAGCCCCAGCGCTACGCCTTTGCCAAAGCCACTCCCGGCGCCGGTAACCAATACAGTCTTCCCCATCGCAACGCTCCTGAAGTCACAGACCAGCCGGGAGGAGGTTAGCCGCTACTACTGGGTACGCTTTTCGCGGTTCGCATATTAGCCCCGCTGCTCAACCATCTTGACAAAGTGAACCGTCTCGCCCGGCCATCGGCCAGTAGCCCGGTCGATATCCGGATACTTCTGAAGTCCTCAAGACAAGAGGATCTTCTTGCCACTCCTGTTGAACTCTCCTTCACTAGGATCAGCCGAGGTGACGCCGGGTATGACTGTATTAGATGATCGTCGAAACGAAAGTCAAGCCACAAGGGCATAGGAGACCATCAGAGGGGGGGAAGGCGGGGGGGCTTCCCCGACGATGCCATTTCCTCGCTATTGCCGAGCATCCTTTGTGCTGTGCCAGAGGCTCGTGGCTAAAGCAGAAAGCCTACTTCGGCATTGCGCCGACATTGCCGAATACCTGGACTGGGCTCCCCCCCCACTTAGGGAGGCTCCTTGCTATCGCCGCAACGATACGCGGATCATTGCGTTGGCGAGGTTTGTTTCTTCAATCTGATGACGGATCTCCTCTTCCCACAACAACTACTCGCGAATGGATTCGCAGGCCATTGAGTGACACGTGTAGTTCGAAGCATTCGGGAGTAACTCAACGATGCCCGCCGTCGATCTCTGCCTCAGCGATGCCGAAATTGCTGACTTAGTCACCTTCATCCGCAGCGCCTGTGGGAAGCAAGTCGCGTCGGTGGAGAGCAATCGCGCCACTCGACTCCGCCGCAAACTACGGGCCGAGCCCGACCCAGCCGGCCCGAGATAAATTCAACCAAGGATCCCCGCCATGTCGACGATCTCAAGACGTTCCTTTGTCCAATCTATCGGTGCCGCCACACTCGCGCCAGGAGTATTGGTTGCAGCCGCGGAGGCTAAGGCTGCGGTCGGAAGCTCCGCCCCACCCCAAGGGGCCAGCGCGAATTACGCCGATTACAAGCATATCCAGGTCGCCCAGGATCGCGGCGTCGCCACCGTTACGTTGAACTACCCGCCTTTCAACCTCCTCGACGAGGTACTTTCGGAGGAGTTCGACCGGGTAACCCGTCAGCTAGAACAGGATACAAGCGTACGCGTCGTAATCTTGCAGAGCGCCATTCCGAAGTTCTTTATCGCGCACTCTGGCCTGCACCGTGTCGGTTCGGCGCCGAAAACAACTTCGAATACACGCTCCTTCCGCCTGACCCAGATGCTCGGCGAGCGCCTGCGCAATATGCCGAAGGCTGTCATCGCAAAAGTCGAAGGCATCGCCCGTGGCGGCGGCTGCGAGATCGCGCTGGCCGCGGACATGTGTTTCGGCGCAATCGGCAAGGCAGTGTTCGGCCAGCCGGAAGTCGTCTGTGGACTCGTCCCCGGAGGCGGTAACACACAGCGCTTGCCGCGGCGCATGGGGCGCGCCCGCGCCCTCGAGGTACTGCTGGTTGGCGAAGACTTCTCGGCGGAACTGGCCGACCACTACGGCTACATCAATCGCGCGCTGCCGGCCGGGGAACTGGGCCCATTTGTGGACAAGCTCGCACGCCGCATTGCGACCTTCCCCCCCACTACTATCGCCCACCTGAAAGCGGCTGTCGACATGGGGTCCGACACCTCCTTCTCCGAAGGGCTGTTGATAGAGGCACACGAGGCCGATCTTTGCGTAGCCAACGACGCGATACAGGCACGCGTGAAAGCGATACTCGCTGCGGGCGCAGAGACCTACGAAGGCGAACTCCACTTCCCCGATCTGTCCGCGAAGTTGCCGCCCGCCGATTAAGCGATCAAACCTGCCTCCGACCGCTGATTGCCCGCAGGCGCGCGGAGGCCTCGGTACGAGCGGGCAAGTACATGAGACACGGCAAGGAATCGAAATGCACAACACATGCTGTGATTGAGGGATTTCCCTCATTTGGTGTAAAAGCCAGTGGAAATTTAGCTCCAAAGCTCGTTTTTATTTAGAAGGAAGTCCATCATGATGACCCAGACAGACAGCAAACAACCGACGCCAGATCCAGCCGAGCGCAAGGCGTTTTTTCCTTCCCCTTACTCGCTCTCGCAATTCACATCGCCAAAGTCAGACCTCTCTGATGCCGACTATCCGGATGCTTATCAGGGGGGGCGCTGGAAAGTACTACTCGTCGCTGCAGATGAGCGCTATCTGCTGACCGGTAACGGCACCTTCTTTTCTACTGGCAACCATCCGATCGAAACACTCCTGCCCATGTATCACATGGACCGCGCAGGCTTCGAGTTCGACATTGCCACTGTATCGGGCAATCCGACCAAGTTCGAATGGTGGGCGTTCCCCTCTGAAGACGACGAGGTAAAGGCCTTCTACGCAAAGTACGAGCAAAAATTCCAGCAGCCACTCAAGCTTGCTGACGTGGTGAATTCCCTGGACAAGGATGCAAACTATATTGCCGTTTTCGTCCCTGGGGGGCATGGTGCCTTGATGGGGCTACCCTTCAGCACGGACATGAAGGCAACCCTGCAGTGGGCGATGCAAAACGACAGGTTCATCATCACGCTGTGTCACGGGCCTGCCGCCTTACTTTCCGCCGGCGTCGACGAACCCGACGGGGGAGATCTTTTTCGCGGCTATCGCATCTGCGCATTCCCGGATGCGATGGACAAGCAGACACCCGATATTGGCTATATGCCCGGTCCATTGCGCTGGTTCTTCGGCGAAAAACTTGCTGCCATGGGAGTCGAGATCGTCAACACTAAGATTGACGGAAGCACGTATCGGGACCGGAAACTCCTCACAGGTGACAGCCCCTTCGCGGGCAACAATCTCGGCAAACTGGCCGCGCGCGCGTTACTGGACGAAGTGCAGAAAACAGGTGGACGCTAGTTCTTCCACCACCAGAGACATTATCTTCTCGGGCGGCTTGAATTAGCACTGCCTCCTAGACATTAGTTTGCCACTTGCCGCGGCGCGGGATGCTTCAATCAATCCGCGCCGCGCAATTTTCCGATGAAATCAGAATGATAATATTCGGTTGCATCGACACTGTCCGGGGGAGATCAATTGGACGACGAAGCCAGTGCTGAGCGAACCCGCAGCTTGGCGGCTGACACTTGACCAGGATCATGCAAGGGATCGTCCAGCGTCGCTGCACTTTGTCAGTCGTAGTCCGGCTTGCGCCCGACTTATCTTGATGGGCAGGTATCGAAGCCATCTTCGCCCCCTCTGCCATGAAGCCTGCAATCGCCCAACACACCCCCATAGAGAACTTGCAGGCACTGCTGATAGGCACACTGCTTGTCGCACTGGCGGTATCCATGTTCAAGCAGGCAGGTTTGCTTTCGGGCGGTACGGCTGGTCTGGCATTCCTTGCCCATTACCTCGGCGGCATGCCGTTCAGCGTAGCGTTCTTCGTCTTCAACCTGCCCTTCTACTGGCTTGCGTGGAAATTCATGGGCGCGACGTTCACTTTCCGGACGTTCGTGGCCGTGTTGTTGTTCTCAGTGGAAGCCGACTTGCTGCCACGCTGCCTCAGCTTCGCCACGCTCGATCCCACGCTTGCTGCAATACTTGGAGGCGTACTATTGGGTAACGGATTCCTGATTCTGTTTCGGCACAAGGCGAGCCTCGGCGGTGTCGGCATCCTTGCTCTCGTGCTTCAGGAACGGCACAACTGGCGTGCCGGCCATATCCAGATGGCGGTGGATGCAGCGATCGTCGGAGCGGCTCTCCTGACCGTTCCATGGCCGCGCGTCGCTCTCTCCATTCTCGGTGCCGTTGTCCTCAACTTTGTATTGGCAACCAACCACCGCCCGGGACGGTACGTGGTCCAGTGATCATTGCTGGCCGATTCTCTCCGTCAGCTGCGAGTGAGAACGATCCTCACCGTGCTGCTCACTTCTAAGCAGTCATTGCAAGTCTGGCTCCCTAGCGCCAAAGCCTTAACGGAACTCGTTTCAGAGAGTTCGAATGGCGGCGGATGCTTCCGGGAATGATCCGGAGAGCAACTACCGGAGGTCAGGTACCGGCCATGACGCGTCGCGGCCCGGCGACGGACCAGCAGGACTACTTTACGCGCGAGGCAGCGGAGCAGGCGGCCATTCATTACGGGAAGCAGGCAATCGACGTGCTTCTCGAACTTGGCTAACCGCGTTGCTCACGCCTCCAGGCATCTTCGTGAGTTGGCTTGATCCCGGCACTGTGCGCGCGGTAACCGGGGAGCAAACGCCGAACTACCCTGCGGCTGCGTGGGACGCCTGCGCTGCTCGGCGCCGTGCAGCATTCGAGGCCGCTTCCGTAGCCGTATTGATACTGTTCTCGGCTACTTCCAAGGCTTGCTTTGCCGTCAACTGCATCGACTCATAAAGCGTAGTGGTCGCCTTTACAGCCTCCTGCCAGGCAGCCAGCGGTGACTTCGAGTCTGAGGCCGCTCCGTTCACCACGCCTTCAATGAGGCTCTGTAACTGGTCCTTGCCAATCGAGTACTGGACTTCGGGTAAGCCCCCATCAGCCACTTCGAAGGAGCTGGCCCGTGGCTTTCATGTGCACGAGTTCGAATGCCGTCTATCAGGATGCTCGCGCAGCGAGTAGCTTTGAAGCCAAGCATCTGTTGGACGATGCGCTTGATCACCCGATGGTCCTGCTCAACGAGCACGCAGCGAGGGGAACGACGCTCAGTTCTCGATGGCCATGCGCATCGATGCGCCGTCGAAGCCGGCCGCGGTAGTCGGGCGCAAGCGGTCTCCGGTCATGAAGTAGGCGTGCAGATCGTGCGCAAAGCGGTTGAGCTTGCTGATGACGCCCTTGTTGCTGCGGCTCAGCGCGTTGAAGCCGAGCACGGCCGGGACAGCCACGGCCAGGCCGAAGGCGGTCATGATCAGTGCCTCACCCACGGGGCCGGCCACCTTGTCGATGGTCGGCACTCCCGACGCGCCGATACCGAGCAGTGCGTGATAGATGCCCCACACCGTACCGAAGAGACCGACGAACGGCGCGGTCGAACCAATCGATGCCAGCACAGCCAAGCCCGATTGCATGCGCGCCACGGCTTCGTCAATCGCGCACTTGAGCGAGCGGGTCAGCCAGTCAGACATATCGAGGACAGCGTGCAACGAGGGATCGCCGGCGCGATGGAATTGGGCGGCTTCGCGGCCTGTGACGGCCAGCGTGCGGAACGGGTTGGCATCGCGGGCGCCAAGCGTATCGAGTGCGTGATCGAAGTCGTCCGAGTACCAGAAGCGCCTTTCCGCGCCATTTGCCATCTTCCTGAGGCGAACGAGATCCCACGCCTTGGTGAGAATCACTATCCACGAAAGCAGTGACATGATCAGCAGAATGACGGCGGTCGCACGCATGACGAGATCGCCTTGCGACCAGAGGTGGGAGAGTCCGAGTTCCTGCATGATGGTTCCTGAAAGTCAGTGTTTGGAGGTTTCAGAAAGACTCCGGGAAATCAGTTCAATTCGAAGTCGATTGGCTGCTGGGCGGTCGCCGCCACGGGGCGACCGCTCTCCATATAAGGCTTACAGCGCATTGCCTGCAAGGCATTGATCGCCGCCGTATCAAGGCGCGTCGATCCGCTCGACGTCGCCACGGCTGTCTTGATCACGCGGCCGCTCTCATCAGTCGTCAGACTCACCACCGCTTTACCGGTTTCACCCATGCGGCGCGAGCGAGTCGGATAAGTGACTTTTGGCGGCGAGCACCCGATCTCGCCGATCCCTACGACGCGCGGCGCGGCGTTTGCCGGCGTGGATGCCGCGGGCGACTCCGGTGCCTGGTCTGGCAGGGCCGGCTGTGCCGACGGTGCCGGCGGCGCCTCGATCGCATTCGGCGTCGGCGGCAGCGTCGCGACGGATGTCGGGGTCGGTTTCTGATGATGCGGTGTCAGATGTGGCGTCACTACCTTGACCTGCGATGGCGGCGTCTGCGGTTCAAACTTGCGCGGTTTGGGCGTAGGCGGTTGCTGTGGGGGCTCCATCGGCATGAGTCGGGCAATGATCTCGGGAGCGATGACGGCCTCGGTCTTCTGAGAGCGCCCGCTCAGGGAGGCAATACGGTCAGGCCCGAAGCACCACTAGAGGTTGTCCTCCGCTGGCTCCTGAGAATATCGTTTTCGTCGAACTCGAACAGAACTGTCGACGACCGGATCTCGCCTCCGGAAAATAACGGGCCAATGAACGGAATAAAACTCTCAGGATGTGGCTTGGAGGTCGCAAACGAATAGATCAGTATTGCGGACCCGTTGCTTAACGTCGCCTGGGATGTGGGAGTCCCAAGCTGCCCGGTCACGTCGCCAAGGGTGGAGAAACCCGGGATGAAATTCGCCAATTGCTCCGGCTTGACGTCAACGCCCGTCGATACGCAGGCAACCATCAGGCCGCACACCGCAATCATTACGTAAACCCGGTTCATGTCGTCACCGCCCCGCTTCCTGCGCCGTGACTGAAAACGTGCTAGTCGCCGTGGCGCGAGTCTGGCTGGGCAATGCGCCCAGCACACCCTGTACATGAAGGATAGAACTTTGCCGCGCGGCCAGAATTGGAGACCTGTTGGCACGCCTATCGCTCTCCTCGCCCCCGAGCCCTTGCGGTAGCCGAGCCTTCTCGGCCAGCGGAGCGTGTCAGACCAAACTTCCACATCGGCATGTGGATTCCGCTGTGTCATGTCTTGGCGACCCCCGAACAGTGACGTTCGTTTCGCCTAGTGGCGTATCGGATGCCGATCGACGTGGCCTTGCACATGGGCGGGTCATGCCCGATTTGGCGCTTGGTAATCATGGCGAAGTGATTCGCTCATCTGGCACCGGCAAAGGCCCGCGTCTTCGTCGATTTTTTTGCCGCGCGCTTCGGCAATCCATGACCCTGGCAATGCGAAGGAGCACAGATCGACATGCCTACCTATGAAGAAGCACGCTTGGCGGCCATCGCAGTCAGGCTGGCGCTATCCTCAGGCACGAGCTGCGGCAATCCTGAGTCTGTCGCGACTGCCCTATGCATCGGGATCGCCTCCACCGCGCTTCGCGCTCTCGCCGCCCCCGACCTCCCATCCGCCGCCTGCCGCCGCAAATATGCGCACCAGCCCGACGCGCAGGCTGGCGTCCGACGCCGCCTGCTCCGATTCGGCATTGAGCAGGTCACGCTCGGCCACCAGCACGTCCAGCAGCCCGACGTAGCCGAAGCGATACTGTGTGCGCGCCAGTTCGGCCGCGCGCCGGGTCTGCTCGACACCTGCCGCCAGTGAAGCGTTGCGCGACTGTTCGTTCAGGTACGCCGACATCGCACTTTCCATGTCTTCCAGCGCATCGAGCACGGCCTGCTGATAGCTGAGGAATGCCTGTGCCTGGCGCGCGTCGGCAGCGTCGATCTGCGAGCGGATGCGGCCGAAATTGAGCACCGGCTGCACGAGACCCACGCCGATTCCCCAAGGCGTCGACGAAAACGGCGTGGCGTTCTGCACCCCGAACAGCGCAGTTAGCGAGATGTTCGGGAACAGTTCCGCCACCGCAGCCTTGCGCGCTGAGATCGACGCCGCCAATCGCCGCTCTGCCGCCCTGACATCGGGTCGCGTGGCAATCACCGCAGCCGGCGCCGACACAACGATGCGCGCATCGAGCGCAGGCTGCGATGCGGGCGCCACCGCCTGCGGCAGCGTACCGGGTGCGCGGCCAAGCAGCGTCGACAGTCGGTTGGCCGCGGCGTCCCTCGAAGCGCGCAAGCTAGGCACGCGCGCTTCCGTCGCTGACGTCTGCGCCGCCGCGCGCTGGACGTCGAAATTGCTCACCAGTGCGCCGCGTTGCTGCGCCTCCACAAGTTTCAGCGTCTTGCGCTGCGTGTCGAGGTTTCCCGTCGTCAGCGCGATCTGCCGATCGAGATTGCGCAACTCGAAATAGGTACGCGCCACCTCCGAAAGCAGCGCCACGCGTACGGCCTGCTCGCTGGCCTGCGTCGACTGCAGGATGGCCGCCGCCTGGGCCGTACGGGCCTGGTTTCGGCCAAACAGGTCCACCTCCCAGGCTGCCGACAGCGCCGCCTGGTTCACCGTAACCGATCTGTCGTTGGTCAGCAGGCCCCGGTTGCCGCGCTCGCTGCTCGCCACGGCATTCACCTGCGGCGCCAGCGCGGACTGCGCCTCCAGGCGTACCGCCCGCGCCTCCTCCACCCGGGCCCGTGCAATGGCCAGCGACTTGTTTCCTGCGAGTGCCTCGCCGATGAGCGCATCGAGCGCCGGATCGCGGAAATGCGTCCACCATTGCTGGTCGGTCTTCGTCTCGTCGTTGCTGACGATCAGCTCCGCATGTTCCGGCGTGGGTGTCAACGTCTGCCAGCGCGGCGCGAACGCCACGCCGGATTCCTGCGGCCCTACGGGGTGGGTGCAGCCGGCCACCGCGACAGCGGCCAGTACGAAAGCGGCCAGTCGCTCAAGCTTCAACATGTTGCCCCACCTTTTCCTTCCGCTTGATGCGCTTTTCGAGGTTCCGCATCAAGACATAGAAGACCGGCGTCAGGAACAGCCCGAAGAACGTGACGCCGATCATGCCGAAGAACACGGCAATCCCCATGGCGTGGCGCATTTCCGCGCCGGCTCCGTGCGATACCACCAGCGGCACCACGCCCATGATGAAGGCGATGGACGTCATCAGGATCGGGCGCAGGCGCAGGTTCGCAGACTCGATGGCGGCCGATAGCGTGCTCTTGCCATGCATTTCCAGCTCTCGCGCGAACTCGCATATCAGAATCGCGTTCTTGCACGCCAACCCGATCAGTACGAAGAACCCGATCTGCGTAAACAGGTTGTTCTCGCCCCTGGTCAGCCAGACACCCGCGATGGCCGAGAACAAGCACATCGGCACGATCAGGATGATCGCCAGCGGGACGAATGGGCTCTCGTACTGTGCGGTGAGCACCAGGAACACCAACAGCAGGCAGATCGGGAATATGATCAGCGCGGTGTTGCCGGCAAGGATCTGCTGATAGGCCAGTTCGGTCCATTCGAAAGCCATGTCAGCCGGCAGCGCTTCGTTCAGGATGCGCGTGATCGCCGCCTGCGCCTGTCCCGTCGAATAGCCGGGCGCCGGGCGTCCATTGATATCCGCCGAACGGTAGGCGTTGTAGCGCGAAGCGTTGTCCGGGCCGCTGGTGTCGCTCAGCGTCACGACTGCGCCCAGCGGAACCATCTTCCCTTCGACGTTGCGCACTTTGAGCGCGAGGATATCCTCCCGCTTCGAGCGGTAATCGCGGTCGCCCTGCGCGATGACCTGGTAAGTACGACCGAACTTGTTGAAGTCGTTCACGTAGAGCGAGCCCAGGTAGATCTGCATGGTCTTGAACACATCGTCGACATCGACACCAAGCTGGGCGGCACGAGTACGGTCCACGTCGGCATAGAGTTGCGGAGTGGAGACGTTGTAGTTGGTGTACACGCCCGCCAGCTCGGGCGCCTGGCGCGCCTTGTCGAGGACCGTCTTCACAACCTTGCTCAGCGCCAGGTAACCGGCGTCACCGCGATCCTCGATCTGCAGCTTGAAGCCCCCGGTATTGCCGAGCCCCTGCACAGGCGGCGGCGGGAACACGGCAATGAACGCGTCGCGGATCGACGCGAACTGCTGCTGCAGAGGCGCCGTCATGCCCGGACCGGAGGTCCCCAGCTTGTGCAGATCCTCGAAGGACTGTTCACCGAGGAACACGACGGCGGACGATGCGCTGTTGATGAAGCCGTTCAGCGACAGGCCCGGCAACTGCACTGCGTTGCGCACGCCCGGCGTCTTCAGCGCGGCATCGGACATCTCCCGCACCACGGCCTCCGTGCGGTCGAGCGTCGCGCCGTCGGGCAGCCGGATCAGGTTAACCAGGTACCCCTTGTCCTGGATGGGCACGAATCCGGCCGGCACCCTGACGAAACCGAGCACAGTCGCCGCCAGCAGCGCCGCATAGAGCACCATCGATCCACGCTTGTGCTGCAGCACCCGCTGCACACCTCGCCCATAGGACTCGCCGCCTGCGCCAAACGCACGGTTGAAGCGCGCGAAGAAGCCGCCGAGACATCTGTCCATCAGGCGCGTGAGGCCGTCCCTGGGCGCATCATGCGAGCGCAGCAGCAATGCCGCCAATGCTGGCGACAGCGTCAGCGAATTGAAGGCGGAGATTACCGTCGAGATGGCGATGGTCAGCGCGAACTGCCGATAGAACTGCCCGGTGAGGCCGCTGATGAATGCAATCGGGACGAACACCGCACACAGCACCAGCGCAATGGCGATGATCGGTCCGGTGACCTCCTGCATCGCCTTGATGGTGGCCTCGCGCGGTCGCAGCCCCGTGGCGATGTTCCGCTCGACGTTCTCCACCACGACGATCGCGTCGTCGACCACGATGCCGATTGCCAGCACCAGGCCGAACAACGACAGCGCATTGATCGAGAAGCCGAAACCGAGCATCACCGCGAACGTACCGATTACCGATACGGGCACAGCCAGCAATGGGATGATCGCGGCACGCCAGCTCTGCAGGAAGAGGATCACCACCAGCACCACCAGCGCGATCGCTTCGAGCAGCGTATGAATCACTGCCTTGATCGAGTCGCGCACGAACGTGGTCGGGTCGTAGGCGATACGGTATTCCAGGCCACTCGGAAACCGCTTGTTCAGCTCCGCCATCTTGGCGCGGACGCTGTTCGAAATGTCGATGGCATTCGCGCCGGGGGTCTGGAAGATCACCAGCGCCAGCGCCTGCTTGTTGTCGAGCAGCGCGCGCAAGGCATACTCGCTCGCGCCCATTTCCACGCGCGCCACGTCCTTGAGGTAGGTCACCACGCCCGCTTCGCGCTTGACGATGATGTTCTCGAACTGATCGACGTCGGTCAGGCGGCCCTGCACGTTCACGGGCAACTGGATCTCGACACTATCCTTGTACGGCGGTCCGCCGACGACGCCCGCGGCCACCTGGACGTTCTGCTTGCGGATCGCGGCCACCACCTCGTCAGGGTTCATGTTGCGTTCCGCGATCTTCTGCGGATTGAGCCACACACGCATCGCGTAGTTGCCCGAGCCGTACAGCTTGATCTGACCGATGCCGGGGATCTTCGCGAGTTCATCCTTGACGTTCAGCAGCGCGTAGTTGCGCAGATAAAGCATGTCGTATCGGTCCGACGGCGAGACCAGGTGCACAACCATCGTCAGGTCCGGCGAACTCTTGACGGTGCTGACGCCGAGTTGGCGGGTCACCTCAGGCAGGCGCGGCAGCGCCTCGTTGACGCGGTTTTGCACCAGTTGCGTCGCGAGGTCGGGATCGGTACCGAGCTTGAAGGTCACCGTCAGTGTCAGCACGCCATCGCTGGCAGCCTGCGACGACATGTACAGCATGTTTTCGACGCCGTTGATCTGCTCCTCGAGTGGCGTCGCCACGGTTTCGGCAATGACCTTCGGATTGGCGCCGGGGAACTGCGCCCGCACGACCACCGATGGCGGCACCACCTCCGGGTATTCGGAGATCGGCAGCTGCGGAATCGCGATCAGGCCAGCCAGAAAAATGAGAATCGAGATGACCGCGGCGAAGTTCGGGCGGTCGACAAAGAACTTCGAGAGATTCATGCCACTACTCCGCGCCGCGTGCTGCCGACGTCGCGGCGGTTTTCAGCTCGTCGGCGGCGACTTCCTTCGGCACCACCGTCGCGTCGGGGCGCACGAACTGCAGGCCCCGTGCGATCACGCGCTCACCAGACTGAAGTCCGCTGGTGACGACGTGCCGCCCATCGAGCCCGGCGCCGAGCCGGACTTCGCGATAGGCAACCTTGTCGTCGCGCCCGACGACATAGACATACTTCTTGCTCTGATCGCTGCCGATCGCCACATCGGGAACGACCAGCGCCACGGTATCGCTGGCGTCGGACAGCCCGATCGATGCGAACATCCCTGGAACCAAAGCGCCATCGCGATTGGCGAACTTCGCCCGGGCGCGGATCGTGCCGCTGCGCGTGTCGATCTTGTTGTCGAATGTGTAAATGACGCCCTTGTAGACGTTCGCCGCATCGCCCTGCACCCGCATCTCCACTGGGATCTGCTGTTCCTTGCCGAGCGTGCCGGCGTGCTGGCGAATCGACTGGGTGTAGACCTGCTCATCGACATCGAAGTCGGCATAAATACCATCGTTCGAAACGATGCGGGTCAGCACCGGCGCATTCGCGCCCGGTTGCACCAGATTGCCGACGGTGATCTCCGCGCGGCTGATGCGGCCGGCGATCGGCGCCTTGACATAGGCATAGTCGAGATTGATGCTGGCCTGGCGCAGCGTGGCGTCGGCCGCCAGCACCGCGGCCTGCGCCATGCGGTGCTCGTTGGTGCGCTGGTCATGCACGCTCAACGGAATCGCTTCGGCATCGATCAGCCCCTTGGCGCGCCCGTACTCGGCAGCCGCGAACTCGGCGCGAGCGCGTGCGGCCGCCAGATCGGCGCGGGCCTTCGCTACAGCCGCCTCGTAGGGACGTGGATCGATCACGAACATCACGTCGCCCGCCTTTACCGTCTGCCCGTCATGCACACGGATTTCGACGATCTTGCCGCCGACCTCGGGCCGCACCAGCGCCTCGTCCACGGCGTTGAGGCGCCCGGAAAAATTGGCCCAGACGCGGACCTTCTCGGGCTCCAGTGTTTTCACCAGCACCTCGGGCACGGCCGCCTTGGGGGGTGCCGCCGCGCGGGTGTCCTTCATTTCCATCGTGGCGATCACGGCGCCGGTTGCCACGATCAGGACCGATCCCGCCACCCACCAACGCTGGCGCGGGTTCGTATGACGCTTCTTCATTTCTGCCATTGCTTCACCAACTCGATCATTCATGAACTTCGAGAAAACCTGCTGCACCACGCGCAGCCAATCAGCGCGCCGTGTTCTGCGGCGCGGCGACCGTGCCGGCGGCCAGATCTTCGGGACGGGCGATGCGTGCCTGCGCCCACTCGGCCACCAGCAGCGCGACCGCGATGGACACTGCGCCGACGAGACCCAGCGCGTGGGGATCGATCCAGGTGATGGCGGCACCGCCAAGCAGGCCCGACATCGACACGCCGACATAGATCGCGGCCGAGTTCAGTCCCAGGAGCAGCGGCGCGGCAGCGGGCGTGATGCTGATCAGCCGGTGCTGTTGCGGAACGAGCAACCCCCAACCGCACAAGCCCCAGATAACAAGCGCGGGAACGGCGGTGACAAGCGACGCTGAGGTCCAGGGCAATAGCGCGAAATCGAGCGCAACGATGGCGATCGCGGCATTGATAATGCGGCGACTTCCAAAACGGTCGGTCATTCGCCCGGCGGCCAGGTTGCCGACCGTAGCCGCCACGCCCCAGAGCAGCAGGAGGCCGGCCAGGACGCGCGCGTCACCGCCCGTCGCCCGGTCGAAGCTCGATCCGATGTACGTGTAGACCAGGAAAAGACCCGAGTAGGCGAGCAATGTCGTCAGCAGCGTCAGCAGCACCCGAGCATCGCCCAGCGGCGCGAGCCGACGCGCGAGGGTGACCGGCGGCGGCGTCGGGATATCACGCAGGCGCCAGGCCACTCCCATCGCGGCCAACGTGCCAACCGCCGCGACAAACCACATCGTCGCGCGCCAGTCGAGCCAGCCGCCGATGAAGGTGCCCAGCGGCGCGCCCAGCGCAGTGGCACTGGACAGCCCGGCGACCACGATAGCAAGCGCGCGGCCCCGCTGTTCGGGAGGCACTAGCGACGCACCGGTGGCCGTCGCTGTCGGGCTGAACATTGCGGCCCCCAAGCCAGCGATCAGACGGCTGGCCAGGACGAGGCCGATGCTTGGCGCCACCGCCGTCAACACGTTGCCCAGCACGAACACGGCAAGCCCGGCCAGCAACAGCCGTTTGCGCGGCCAATGGGCCGCGGCCGCCGCGATGACTGGCGAAAGCAGCGCGTAGCTCATCGCATAGAGCGTGACCATTTGCCCGGCCAGCGCCACCGACACGCCCAGCGACGCCGAAACCTGGGATAGCACGCCAGCTACCACGAAGCTGTCCGTTCCGATGGCAAACATGCCGCTGGCCAGAACTATCAGACGTTTATCCATTTGGAAGTCCTTTTGCGGCACATGCGGGCCATCTAGGTACGCGTTGGGTGCCAGTAAGTTTCATGATGAAACTTACAATAGCCCATTAAGTTGCATGACGCAACTCTTTCATCTAGCATGACGACATGTACCGAAAAACTTTCGAAGGCATGAACTGCTCGGTGGCGGGCGCGCTCGAGCAGGTCGGCGAATGGTGGAGCCTGCTCATCGTGCGGGAATGCATGATGGGTACGACGCGCTTCGACGATTTCCAACACAAGCTGGGTATTGCGCGCAACGTGCTGACCGCGCGGCTCAACCGCCTGATCGAGCACGGTGTGCTGGTGAAGGTGCTGGCCGAGGGCAGCGAGCGGCGCGGCGAGTATCGGCTCACAGAGAAGGGGGAGGCTCTTTATCCTGTCCTGGTCGCCCTGATGCAGTGGGGCGACGAATGGTGTGGGCACCAGACGCCGATCCGGATGGTCGAGGACAGCACCGGGCACCCCATCGAACCGGTGAGCGTGCGCGTAGGGGCGCGCACGCTTGGCCTGCGTGACGTACGATTCGAGCTGGGCGACGGCGCCACGGCAGGTACAAGAGAGGTCGTCAGGGCGCGCAACCTTGCCATTCTGGGCAAGGAGTGAAGGATCTGAACGCCTGCTGGGTCAGGCGCGGTCTGTAAGCGTCACAACGCGGCACATCGTGCAGCCATTCGCCACGGGGCCCCGACGCGAGCGATTCAACCGGATTCGAATAAGGCCGGCTACTTGCCCACCCCACGAGTACTCGCGCTTCTCCCCCGCGAAATAGAGTGACCTCCCCGAGACAGATCGCGCGCTCACCGGGCCGGCACCACAAGCCGGGCACCACTGGGTGCGGATTCAACCGGCCATGCAACACAGCAGACAAACACGCCGCTCCTTGACCAGTCGCCTCACACAACTCGATGCAGCGCGGTAAAGGTTAGTGTGCGGCGATAAACTCGCCAATGGCGGCTTCGTCGGTGGGTAGCCCAAGTTGGGCGAACGAATCGACGAAGGTCGGAAACTGCCTGGTCATGATTGATTTCTCTTTTGAACGCGCACCGCGACGTTGATCGTCATGTCCGGGGGAGCAACACCAGGCCTGCCGTCGGCGAGCGCTTGTTGAACGCGCTTCGTGCGACCAAGGCGCAAACCGCCAGCGTTCCAGCCAGTACACCGAGGGACGACGAGGTGTGCCCGTGAGATGAAAATCCCGTCGCGAAGGCGACGGCGGCCATTTCCAACTTACGGCCGAGTTTGTGATTGCGTGTCATAGCGGTTGCCGCCCTTCGCCTGCGCTTATTCAGGTGGCCCGGCTCCCAATGCCGCGCCACCGACCGTGGATATCAGTACTCAGTCACCGGTGCATGCACCGGAGCGATCGATTGGTGCGGAGTCTGGGTGCGCTGGGCTGCCTTGTGCATCATCGTGTAGGCGTAGTCGATGCCCATGCCGTAGGCGCCCGAGTGTTCCTTGGCCACGGCCATCACTTCGTCATACGTCTCGCGGTTCTTCCAGTCGCGCTGCCATTCGAGCATGACCTGCTGCCAGGTCACCGGCACCACACCGGCCTGGACCATGCGTTGCATCGCGTAGTCATGCGCTTCCTTGGTGGTGCCGCCCGAGGCGTCGGCCACCATGTAGATCTCGTAGTCGCCTTCGAGCATCGCGCTCAGTGCGAAGGTCGTGTTGCAGACCTCGGTCCACAGGCCGGCGACAACGATCTTCTTGCGGCCGTTGGCGGCCAGTGCATCGCGCACCTTCTGGTCGTCCCAGGAGTTCATCGAAGTGCGTTCCAGCGTCTGCTTGCCCGGGAAGACGTCGAGCAGTTCAGGGTAGGTGTAGCCGGAGAACGATTCGCTTTCCACCGTGGTGATCGTGGTCGGCACGTCGAAGACCTTTGCCGCCTTGGCCAGGCCCACGACGTTGTTCTTCATGGTCTGGCGGTCCATCGACTGCACGCCGAAGGCCATCTGGGGCTGGTGGTCGATGATGATGAGCTGGCTGTTGCGCGGGGTCAGGACTTGCAGCTTGGCGTTCGACATGGTGCTCTCCGGTATAAAAGTTGGTTCAATAAGTTTGAGGTGTTATCGGACGGCGCCTCCGGCGCTCTATCTGGCTTTCTGCTGTTGTTGCGCCGTCCATGTGCAGAACTATAGCGACCACCATCCCGGAGAAAGTGGCGGATCGCTGTCATAGTTATTCAAAATTATTGAATAAAGGTCACACCATCAAAAACTCCTCCTGCCACGGCCAAGTTGCCAAGCTGTAGTGGCGTAGCCGGGTGCATGGCTGCTTTCACTCGTGAGCGGTCATAGGCAATGCGGGTCGGCTAGAGACGGTCGCAGCCTTGCGGCGGGCTGTCGAAGGCAAACTCGCAGGATGAGGCCCTTGGAAGAGACGCCGCCCATCTTGGCTTCGACGCACCCCTCATCCATGTCCATGGGCTGTCGAATTCCACCAACAGCGCGCGACAGATTCGCGGCGCGATCATGACCATCTCCGCACCTAAGCGCGCGCAGGGCGTCGTAGTGATCAGCTATTCAACAAGCTCCCGACATCCTCGAAGCGCGGGTCCCTATCCGGAAATCCGAAAACGGGTGGCGGCGGTGCTGAGTGCCGCCGGCGATTGGCGGTTCACCTCTTGCCAACTACGCCGAGCCGTACCAAGCCGTACTGCTGCAATATGTTCCGCGCGACCTGCAGATCGGGCGATGGTGGCGCCGTGCAGAGCCTAAGACTGGCGACCCACAAGGCGTGGCTCGCGCGCTCGCGCAGCACCCGCTTCCGGGCGAACTGCATTACTACTCGATCGTAAGATTCCCTGAGCCGGAACGCATCTCGTCTATTCTGAAATCGAGCTACAACAAGCTCTCGCGCTTCGACTCTAACTGTTCTTGTCGCAGCAGAAAAATCGAAAAGAAGTGGGCAGAAGTGTGACGCGGTAGTGCTGTACACGATGATTTTCAACCACGATGGAGAAAAAATCATGCTTAAACGTCTGATATCGATTCTCGCAGTCTTGTCGCTGATGTTACCGATTTCTTCTGCCTGGGCGGATGAGTATACCGACACGATCAAACTCTTCAAAAATGCAGGAGAAAGTGGCCAGCTCCTCAAATCTGCTTACGGCTACGCGGTATTTCCTACAATTGGCAAGGGAGCTGTCGGCATAGGAGGGGCCCATGGCAAGGGCCGTGTGTACGAAAAGGGAAAGTATATCGGCGACACATCGATGACCCAGGTGACCGTGGGCCTGCAGCTTGGCGGCGAAGCCTATAGCGAGATGATCGTGTTCAAAGATGAACGGGCGCTCAAGGAATTTACCGGTGGTAACTTTGAGTTCGGCGCAGATGCCTCTGCGGTTGCGATTACGGCGGCTGCGGGCGCACAGACAAGCACGACAGGCACTTCTGCACGCGCGAGCGCCGGCAAGAAAGACGCCAAGACCGCGGGTGGCTATCACAAGGGCATGGCAACATTTACAGTGACCAAGGGCGGCTTGATGTACGAGGCGAGCATCGGCGGCCAGAAGTTCAGCTACAAGCCTCATTGACTCTCGCTACGAGGGAAAAAAATCAATGAGCTTGTTCTCAGGGCTTAGGGGAAACAACTTGGATACGCTCTTGTTCCCGGCCTCACTTCTGTTCGCAGAAGTCGTATCGCCAGTCGAATACTTGTATTAGTCCCACAAACCATACGGTGTGCAGAGATGGAGCAGCGGCGCCGACCTGTAAAACTGTCCAGGCGCCGCGCGGGACATCGGCACAGCGAGGGACACCTGTCGAAAATCCCGCGAGGAACGATGACAGCTCCGCCTTGCGGATTCAACCGGTCGATGCAACACACCGAAGCCTACTAAGCAGCTAGGCCGCGACTTGAATAGGACCGATCGTTGGATCGAGAGGCGGAGCGTGCCAAGCAATGCCGTCCGTCCATGCGCTACTTCTTGGTCGCCGCAGCGCGCGGCAAAGCAAACCCGGGCGGTACCTTAGCCCACGGGTACCCCTTCAATGCCATCTTATAGGCGGCATCGTAGAGTGCACGCATATATTCGGTATCGAACTCTTCTTTGTGCGGAGCATTAAAGCTCGCGGGGATGAAGGCAAGGTTGTAGTCAACGCCATCGCGATTCGCAGTCGCATAGATGCGGTAAAGATCTCCGATGCCTTGGCTTTGGATCATCGATGCGACCGCGCGAGAGGCAATGCCCATCGTAGAGCGCTCCACCTGCATCCAGTCCGCGTCGAGTCGAGCGTTGCGAATAATGTAAAGTTTGCGTTCGCGGCGGACGCCTACCGAAACAGCCTCCTCTCCTAGACGGAGGGTCGCCGGGTAGGCGAATACCTGCGCCACCACGCCACCATCAACGTGCATTTCCTGGTAGGGGGTGCCATTGACTTCCACGTTAATCATCATCGGAGGAAAGGCGCCTGGAATCGACGTGGAGGCGACCAGGACTTTTATAAACAGGTCCAATGCTTTGGGACCGCCGTAGGTCGCAATCTTGCCCATGTCCCAGATGATGCCGCGGCGTGCGTCAAGATCGGTCGTGGCAACCAACAGCATGCGGCCCTTCGCATACTCGGCAGCGATCTCCTTGAGTAGGTCCTCAGTCACGAATTTTCGGGTCAGCGTCAGCAGCGGTCGGTTATCAGCCATCGCGTCGCTTAGCACGCCTCCCAGAAAGCTACGCTGTTCGAGGACGTCCTTCGAGGAAATAGTCGTGTATACCTGCTTCAGCGTCGAATCGTACTTTGGTCCGAGAAACACGAAAGGCGCGATAAGCGCACCGGTGCTTATGCCGGTGACAAGCTTGAACTCCGGTCTTGTTCCCGTCTCAGTCCATGCATTCAGCAAGCCCGCAGCAAATGCACCGTTGTCACCACCACCTGAAATCGCTAGAAATACCGCAGGTGGCATCGGGCCAGTTCGCCCCTGCTGTGCCAGATAATCCCTTTCCCTCTTCAAAGAGTCAAAAGCCGCCTTCGTCAGTTCTGGGGCATCTGCTCCTGCGGCGTAGCGTACACCAGGCATGCCAGGAATTTCAGCATTACTTGTTACTTCGCGTGGGACTGCTGGCAAGCGTCCAGGCGTCGTGGAGCACCCTTGTAGTGAAAGTATGAGAGCGATGAATAGGCCGAGAAACAAGGAGCCTATTTTCAGCTTGTTAGCGACAAAATCCTTGAACGACATTAAGAAGAGTTTTCCCATGATTTCGCCCTCCTCGAGACGAATTCAGCTTTCGGTCGCTTGCCCGCCAGTTTAAGTCGCTCTATGGAACGGTCTCGGATCCGAGCCGGCCAGCGACCTTAGCGCCTTCACAAGCTAGTGAAACAATTCTGTGTAGGACAAGACTCCGCGTCCAATCCCACCCGCTACCAGGACCCTGCCGTCTGCCGGCAACGTTGCCGTGTGTTGCTCGCGCATTTGCTCAAGACTCCCGACCTGGGACCAGTTTCCCGTCGCGGGGTCGTACAACTCGCTCACGAATAAGTCGGTGGACTCGATACCGCCGGCCACCAGCACTCGCCCGCTGGCCAGGAGCGTGGCGGTATGGAAGTCACGTGCCTGTCGCAGGCTGCCTGTCTTTGACCACGCGCCCGCCGTGGGATCGTAAAGTTCAGCGCATGCGATTGATAATTTTTCCGGCTGGCGCTTCAGTGCTTGCGCACCACCACCTCCAGGTATTCACTCGGCACCACCAGCGACTTGTCTCCGCCACGATTCAGGCCGTTCAGCAACGTGGTGAGATCGGCCTCCAATGCCGACGCCCGGTCAGCCGGCAACGCGCCGAATGCCTTGTGCACCGGCCCGTACCACGTACGGAAGACCTCGATGAAATGCGCGGCCGAGCGATAGCGGAAATTGAACTCCCGCGCCGTCACCGCGATGTCCACGCCGTGGGGGTCGAACATCGCGTGGAGATGTTCCTCCACGCCCCAGCGCGACGGCGGCAAGACGCCGGCAGGCGGCGGCACGTACGCGCCGAGTGTCTTGAACAACTGCCCGATAAAGCCTTGCGGCGTCCAGTTGGCCATGCCGATACGCCCGCCGGAGCGGCACACGCGCGCCATCTCCGCAGCCGCCTTCGTCTGGTCCGGCGCGAACATCACGCCGAAGGTGGACAGCACCGCGTCGAAGGTGCCATCGCCGAACGGCAGCGCCTCGGCATCGGCCTCCTGGAACGTCACGTTCAGGCCCTCGGCCTGTGCACGCTGCGCGCCGCGCTCCAGCAACGCGCCCACGTAGTCCGTCGACGTCACCATGCAGCCACGGCGCGCCGCAGCCAGCGTGGCATTGCCATTGCCGGCGGCCACGTCCAGCACGCGCTCGTCCCATCGCAGGTCGCAGGCCTCGGCCAGTTGCTCGCCGACGATCTGCAGCGTGGTGCCGATCACGGCGTAGTCGCCGCTGGCCCATGCCGCTTGCTGGCGGCCCTTGAGGGCGACGAGGTCAACCGGGGTATTGCCGGCGGCGGGCGTAGCGGGGGTCGATGTCATGATGCGTGTCTCCTTTGGTGTTGTTGTTGGGCCGGGCACCGCGGCGATGCGGGCCGGCGTCTTGCGGCTTGCGGGCCGGTGCTAGACGCGCGGCCGGTCGAACCCGGCCTCGCGCGCCAGCACGATGGCCTGCGAGCGGTTTTCCACTTCGAGCTTGGAAAAAATGCTGGTGATGTGGTTTCGCACCGTCTTCTCACACAGCCCAAGGTGCGCGGCAATCTGCGCGTTGTCGCGCCCCTGCGCGATCAGCAAGACGATGTCCCGCTCCCGGCGCGTGAGCGTGGTAAACGCCGGATCGGCGCTTGGCGCAGGCGCGGGCAGGAAGGCGCGGATCTCTTCCAGCCAGCGGTCCCAGGCCGGCTCCGTCTCCAGCAGCAGGTGGTTGCCGCTCTCCAGCGGCACGAAGCGCGCATTCGGGATCATGCTGGCGATCAGGCGCCCCTCGTCGAACGGCACGCGTGCATCGCGCACCGCATGCAGCACCAGCGTCGGACAGGTGACCTGCGGCAGCAGCTCCACCACGTCGATATCGTTGAAGATGCGCATGAAGCGCGCCGCATTGGCGGGCGACGTGGACACGCGTTCGAGCTCGTTGAACCAGCGGTGCTGCTCCGCCGTGCCGCCGGGAATGAACTGCGTGGTGAAAAACTGGCGAAACGCGGGGTTCTCCTGCCCCCAGCCCAGTTCCGCAAGCCGCGCCATCAGCTCGGCCTCTTCGCGCATCTCCGGGCCGAGATTGCGCTTGAGCCGGCCGCGTGCGTAGCCGCCGTGCAGGATCAGGTGACTGACGCGCTCGGGGTGCGCCACGGCATAGGCCACCGCGATCGAGGCGCCTTGCGAGATACCGAGCAACGGAAAATGATCGACACCAGTGGCATCGACGATGGTCTCCAGGTCGCGCAGCCATGCCTCGAAAGACAGGTCCTCGACATGGCGGTCGGACAGGCCGCAGCCGCGTTCGTCGTAGCGCACCAGCGTGTGGTTTTCCGACAGCGCGCACAGCATGTGGCTCCAGACCGGACTGCCGACGTCGAACTCCAGATGGCTCATCCAGTTGGCGGCTTTCACCAGCGGCGGCCCGCCACCCGTGACCGCGTACGCCAGGCGCACGCGGTCACGGCTGGTACAAAGGCGAATCTGCTGCTTCAGCATCGGCATGGTGGGGTCGCGCGCGGGGCAGGGTACGGCCGATGCGGTGTGCCGGGGCATAGGCTCACCGCGTCCGGTCGAACCGGGCGACTCCCCTATCTTAGTCAACGAGCCCCGGCGCGATGGCAATACATAGGCCACCCGGCCCCGCAAAGTGCGGAAGGCCAGACGTGGCGCGTATCGCGCGCGCCGCATGAGGAACACCACCGAAGGCGCCTTTTTCGTGGAAGCGACGACGTGTCGCTGCGTGCCCGGCCCCAACCGCGAACCGGGCGTCCGATTCACCCCTTACGCATGCCGCGACGGACAGTTGCTGCCGGCGCCGTGATAGCCATCGCTGTAGCCGTCTCGCGGACCGACCCGGTTGCCGCCGTCACTGAAGGCGTCACGCGAACTGACGCGGTTGCCCCCATCGCTGAAGGCGTCGCGCGGCCCCATGCGCGCACCGTCCGTATAGGGATCGACGCGCCCCGAGCGCAACCCGTCCTGGTACGGATCAAAGCTGCCCTGCTTGCACACGACGCGTCCCGTCTGCACGGAGACTGCCAGCAGAGCGGCCTCTGACGGCATGGCACGGGCGCCGTCGGTAAAGGGGTCGCGCGAGCCGGTGTGCGCCGGTGCGACTTGGGAATTGTGTGCTTCGCTCCCGGTGCCGGCGACAGCCAGCTGGCACAGGCCGACGGCCAGTGCGGAAGCGGTAAGCAGGGTTTTGGCAAGATTCGTACGCATCTCAAACTCCAACTCCAGCAGAGGACAGGGCGGCTTGGCCGCCACAGCATGGCCTCGGTACAGGCGATCTCGTTCAAGGTGGAGGGCGGCACGGGATCGCCTTGGCCGTGCCCGGCCCGTCCGCGCCTCCCCAGCCATCCCATCCATGGCCACGGCGTCGCGCACGACTTCCTGGATTCGTATCGATGTTGCCGGCCTGGCAGGACCGGTCCGCCTATCTGCGCTATCTGCGCTGCCTGCGCTACCCGCGTGGCCCGGACTGCCTGCGCTGGCCGGACTACCGGAACTGCGCGAGCTGCCCGAACTGCCGGGCTACCGTCAGCGCAGCCAGTCGAGCAACACCGCCAGCGGCAGCAACGGCACCAGCTGGGTCGCCATGCTGGAATGCATGCGAGGCCGCAGGCTGGCGTGCCGGATGGCGTTCGCCAGACGGGTCAGCAGGTCCTGACAGGCGAGCCGCAGGACGGCCAGCCAGCCGTCGGTGCTGATCTCGTGACGGCAGCGCAGTCCGCGCGCCAGCGACACCGCACGGCCGATATCGCGCGCAGGGGCGCCATCGTCGGGCTGCAGGTCACGCATGGCGGCAAGCCACGCATACCAGATGGCGTGCGTGCGACACAGCGCCAGGCACAGCAGCAGCGCCACGCCGGCATGCACCAGTCGGCGGCGCAGCACGCGAACGTGTTGACCATCGACGGTGATCGGCTGAGACGGTTGCTGCGGCTGGCACATGACACACGCTCCTCGTTGGTGGGCTCGTTGGATGAGCTCGTTGGCCGTCTCGTTGATGAGCCCGTGGAGGCGCTCGTTGGCGAGGGGATCGCCGGAGCGGTCCCATGACAAGATTGAGGGGTCCATTGTCGGCATCGCGAGCGGGCGCGACATGAGGCGTGTGTCCCGGTTCCGGACCGGGTGGCGGGTATGAGGGACTCAGGAACGTGGGACGACTGTCCCGGTTTGGCAGTCCGTACGGGTTAGTACCAACGGGACTTTTGCGGGTGGGCGGCCGCCCTGCCGCGATGGCATTCGGCGTAGCACCGCAGGTCATCGCGGGGTCGCGAGGCCGCATCGCATGCGAGCGTCCCCAGTCACCACGATGCCGGATGCCCGTTCTCCGCACAACGGGACTGCTGTCCCGGCTATCGGCACGCCTGGGACGCCATAACCGGCGATTTCCGGGACTCCCGCCTCAGGCTTGCGCGCGCAATCGCTGGAATGATCCCGGCACGTCCCATCGACATATCGCGACCTATCGACATATCGACGTAGCACGGGACGCCATTCATCAGACAGGAGTTCCGCAATGCAAGCCGTATCCATGCACGCCGACACGCAACGCTATGCCCGCTGTATCGCCGCCTCCAAGCGGATCCGCTGGGATATTGACCGTGACGTCATCCGCGATCGCAGTTTCGATCTGGGTCACAAGTTCCTGCCGGACGGGTTGTCGCTGGTCGACGAGCTACCTTTCCTGACCCCGTCGGAGCAACGATTTCTTAGCCAGGTGCAGGGCCGCACCTACGCCAACATGTTCGGCCTGGTGGAGCGCTTCATAGGCGCCAAGGTGCTGGAGCTCAGCCGCGATCACTGGTTTGGCGACCAGGTCGCGCTGGAAGCGCTGGTGCGGTTTTCCGACGAGGAACTGAAGCACCAGGAACTGTTCCGCCGCATCGAACGCCTGGCCGCGTACGGCATGCCCGACGGCTATCACTTCGACGTGCAGCCGAACGACGTGGCCGCGTTCGTGCTGAGCAAGCGCACCTGGGCCGTGCTGGCGCTGACCTGCCATCTGGAGTTGTTCACGCAGGCGCACTATCGCGCGAGCATCGGCACGGCGCCGGACCTGTCCGAGCTATTCAAGGACGTGTTCCTGTTCCACTGGCGCGAGGAGTCGCAACACGCGATCGTCGACGAACTGGAATGGATCCGCGAGAACGCCAAGGTCAGCGCGATGGAACGCGACGCCGCCGTGGACGACCTGATCGCCCTGGTGGGCGGTGTGGACGAGATCCTGCAAGGCCGGGCCAAGGCCGATACCGCCTACTTCATGCGCGTCATCCGTGGCACGCAGGATGCGCCGCGCGCCATGGAAGTGGAAGCCGCCGTGCTCAAGGCGTATCGCTGGACCTACATCGTGTCCGGCGTGCTGGAACCGCGCTTCCGCAAGTTGCTCGGGGAGATGGTCGACGCCACCCAGATGGCGCGTATCGAAGCCGCGATGGCGCCACTGCTGTACGCGATGCCCGCCAGCGGCGCGCCGGTGCCCGCCATGGCGGCCTGAGCCCGCGTCACGAAGCAGCCCTGGCCGCCATGCCCCTCCATTCCCCGCAAAGGGGGATGGCGGCCTTTTTTGGAGTTCCGCGCCGGTTTACGCGGTGATCGCAGGCGCCGGAGCGATCTCGATCCAGCTCGGCCGTTTGCCCACGGCATGACGCCCCACCAGGGAGAGGCCGCCGGTGTCAGGGTGAATCGCATAGACCGCGACCCGGTTGCTCTCCTGCCCCGCACACAGCAGGAACCGCCCAGTCGGCTCGATTGCGAAGCCGCGTGGATAGGCCTCGACCTCGAACGTGCCCGCGTGCGACATCAGGCCGGTCCCGGGGTCGATGCGGAACGCGGCGATCGCGTGGGTCTTGCGGACGCTCGCATAGACGAACGCCCCGTCCGGCGTGAGGTGGATGTCGGCCCCCATCGCGCGATCGGAAAAATCCGGCGGCACGAGTGACTCGTACTGCAGTTCCTGCAGCGCGCCGGACGCGCGGTCGACGCTGTAGGCGGCCAGCGAACCGGCATGCTCGTTGACGCAATACAGCCTGTCCAGCGTCGGATGGAACACCATATGGCGCGGGCCGGAACCCGGGCGCGTCGGGATGGCGGCCGGCGGCGCCGCCTCAAGCCGCCCCGATGCCTCGTCCAGGCGATAAACGAGAATGGTCTCGCCATCGACCGACGTGGCGTAGACGAATCCGCCAAAGGGCGCCTCGATGATGCAGTGCGGCTTGGGCGGTGTTGGCAACGTCTGCTGACACGGGGTGGAGAGGCAGCCGTCTGCCTCGATGCGGTTGACGGTCAGCAGCGCGCCATCGTATGAAGCACCTAGCAGGAACCTGCCGTCGCGGGTGACCGAGAGGTAGGCCATCGGCGCAGGCAGGTCGATGGATTCGAGCAGCCGCAGCCTGCCGGAGGCGGGGTCGAAGGCGAATGCGGACAGCGGAAACGGCTCCGTACGGACCTGGGCATACAGCACCTTGTTATCGCCGCCCCAGGTCAGCGGGATGTTGCCGCGAGTGGGCGCGCCGGAGCCTGGCACCGCGACCACCTCGATCAATTCGAGGCTGCCGGTTTGCGCGTCCAGCAGGAACGCGTGGATCTCCCGGCTCTCGGACGAGGAGACATGGACGAGGAAGGAAGCCGGACGGGCAACACTCATTGGAACTCCACCGGGTTGTTCAGGGTGCCGATGCCGCCGGTCACGCTCGATTCAATCAGGCTCATGGTCATGTCGCGTGTCTCGGCCGCCATTACTCGTCGACCTTCAGCTGAGGCAACGTCTCCGCCACCTTCTTCCAGCGCGCGATGTCCGTCTTCATGAGCGAGTAGAACTGATCGGCCGTCGTTGCCGTCGGCTCGATGCCGGTGGCCGCCAGCTTGTCCCGGACGTCCGGCAGCTTGAGCGCATCATGGATCTGCTTGTTGAGGGTGGCGACGATGGCCGGCGGTGTCCTGGCCGGCACCACCACGCCATACCAGGTGCCCGTGTCCCAGTCCGGAAAGCCCGACTCGGCCATCGTCGGCACGTCCGGGAACAGCGGCGAGCGCGTCTTGCCGGTGACCGCGATCGGCCGCAGCTTGCCCGCCTTCACAAAGGGCGCGAGGGCCACCGTGCCCAGGAACAGCATGTCGACCTCGTTGCCCATCAGCGCCGTGACAGCCGGCACGCCGCCTTTGTAGGGCACATGCAGGATGTCGATGCCGGCCGCTTTCTTGAGCAGTTCGGGCTCCAGTTGCGAAAGCGTGGCAGGACCGGACGAGCCGAAGGTCATCTTGCCGGGCGTCCTCTTCGCGGCTGCCACCAGGTCCGCCACCGACTTGATTCCGGACCGTGGATTGACCACCAGGAAATCGGGCGTGTAGCCGACCTGGGACACCGCGGCGAAGTCGCCGATCGGATCGAATCGCAGGCTTTTGCGCAGCGCCGCGTTGACGGTGTGGCTGCTGGTCGCCAGAAGGATCGTGTAGCCGTCCGGCGGCGACTGGGCAAGCATTTCGGAAGCGATCATGGTCCCGGCGCCGGCGCGATTCTCCGGCACCACAGGCTTGCCCAGCGTCGCGGACAAGCGGGTGGCGAGGATGCGGCCAGCCGAGTCCACGCCGCCACCGGGTGCCGCCGGGATCAACAAGCGGATCGGTTTGGCCGGGTAGTCTTGCGCCACCGCGACACCGCCGGCCAGACAGGCCAGCGCGAGGACGAAGGGTCGGAATAATTTCATGGTGTCTCCAGTGTTTTTATCGACTTCGTGGCAGCCTGCCGGGCGGCTTGTGTTGACCCCAACCGGGCTACTACATGCTCGCCGCGGCAAGGTCGCGCGGCCGGGGATCGGGATGACCGACGCGGGAGAGCAGTCTCAGAATCGGGTCCCATGACGACAGGGTCTCGAGACGCTCGACCTGCTCGATCAGGCGATGCGCCTCGTCGACCGTCAGACCGCCCGTCGTCAGGCAATCGACGACCTTGCCGTGACGCTGCTCGCGACTCATTGGCCGCTCCGGGCAACCGGGGAACCGGTCGCACCGCTCGACCAGCTCGGTGCCGTCCGCCAGCCTCAGGGTCACGCGCGCCCACATCGCGTCTAGCGTCTGCGGGATGTCGCGGTTGTGGACCAGCCGCACCCGTGGCAGCAGGCGCTGGACCGGATCGCTGAACGCCGTCTCGTCGTCGAAGCTGGCGATGATCACTTCGTCCTGGCTGAGACCGACCGCTGCCGCGTACTCGTAGCTGAACTTGCCATCGAGGCCCGAGACCGGCCGGGGCCGCGAGAGCGTGGGACGGAACACGGGTGGCTCGACGACCACCTCGACCACGGCGTCCAGGTCGAACCTGGCGTTGTGGCGCAGCTGTCGGCAGGCCTCGATGACCCACTGCATGTAGATCTCGGCCGGGTATCGCTTGATCGTGAACCCCGGCTTGATAATCGCGTAGTCCGCCAGTCCGTCGAGGACTTCGGCGGGGCGGAACCGGTCGTCGAAGAACGTCTCGAAGTGCCCGCCGGGCATCTCAAGGATCCGCGTGTTGCCCGACATCCCGCGGGCGGCCAGCAGGGCCGACTCGACCCCCGCGCGCGCGGCATTGCCGGGGTGGGTCGGCTTGGCCATGGTGCCGTTGTTCGCGAACAGCCCGCCGGTACGCGACGCCGCCAGGCCGATCGCCCCCGCCACCTGCTCGGCCGACAGGCCCAGGACCACCGAGCATGCCGCCACCGCGCCGAGCGGGCCAACCACGCCTGGCGGGTGGAAGCCACGGAAGGCGCTGTCCCGCGCCGCCGTCCGCACCCGTTGCTGGACCTGCCAGCCGACGACGTATGCCAGGACGGCCCGGTCGGGTGCCACGGCGAAACGCTCCGAGAGGGCGAGCACGCCGGGCAGGATCGAGGAGGTCCCGTGAGCCGGCGGCATGCCCTGGACTTCAAAGTCCAGCGCGTGCAGCGCAATCCCGTTCAGCAAGGCCGCAGTCGCGGGGCTCGCCGGGACGGTCGTCCCGATCACCGTGCAGGACCCGGATGGCTGGTCACCCAGCGCCGCGCGGGCAATGCTGGGTGCCGGCTCGAGACTCCCTGCGGCCAGACAGCCGAGGCCGTCGAGCATCGCCACCTTGGCCGCCTCGACTGCCGCGGCGGGCAGCGCCTTGAGATCGGCCCCGGCGATGAACTCCGCAAGGCCGCGCGTGACAGGCAGGTTGTGGTCGTGGGGCATCGGTTACTCCGTCACCAGCCGTTCGAAGACCTTGGTGCAGTCGTCGCTGTCGACGATGGCCCACGCAAGGTTGAAGACGGCGTCCGTTTCCGATCCCAGGACCGGCTTCACCAGCTGGCGGAACTTGACCTTGATGTCCTCGCGGTTCATCGGGCTTCGGTGGGTGCCCTTGGGGTCGCGGGCATGCACCTCGCGGGTAGTGCCGTCGGCCAGCGTCACCGTCGCGCGGATCTGAATCGTGCCGGGCCATTCGGCCTCGATCTTCTCGTCGACCACCACCTTGATCTTCTGCATCAGCGCGCGCACCGTCGGGCTGGACAACATCTCTTCGGTGTACGACGCCAGAGTCACCCCACCGTCCAGCAGCGCGACCGCGACGACGTAGGGGAGGCTGTGGTCGGCGGTCTCGCGAGTCGTCGGCGCCCATTTGGCCGGCTCGCTGCCGGACTCGTGCCGCAGGAAACGCGAGGTGTGCAGCACCACCTCGCGAACCTGCGTGAGGTCCAGTCCCTCGCGCAGGCTCAGCGCGGCCCAGATGCCGATCTGGCAGTTGGCCGTCGCCGGGAAGTACTTCAGGCCGGAACGGAGCACGGCCCACTCGCCGAACGGCTCGAGGTTCATCGGGCCAGCCTGGCCCTCCATGATCTCGATGAAGCCGTGTCGGCCCTCGAAGGGGTCCGAGGGACCGGTCAGGCCGTGCTCGGCAAGCTGGCAGGCGAAGACGGCCTGCCGGGTGCTCGCCGCGGTCGCCACGCCCTTGTAGTGCGAGAGTTCGCCGGCGCGACTCGCCCGCAATGGCAGTCCGTTGGTCGCGGCCAGGGACACCGCCGTGCGGGTCTGGGCGCGGTCGTACTCGAGCATGTGCGCGATGCCGGCCGCCGTCGCGATGGCAACGGCAAAGCCCTGGTCGATCGAGAGGTAGTCAACCAGCGCCCCGTGGTCCTTGCGATAGGACCTGTGGCGCAACGAGATGCGGTGGAACACCTCGTAGGAGACCGCGATGCCGGCGAGCAAGGTACGTCCGGGCAGCCGGCGCGAGCCGGCTACCGCGATGAGCGCACCCAGGATGTCGCTGGGGTGCCCACCGGTAAACGTGTCGTTGTAGTCGAGGTAGCGAATCATCGAGGTGTTCCAGAACGCCGCCATGTCCAGCGTGGCGACGGCGGAGCTGCCGATGACCGTGCCGCCCGCACCGCGTGGGAGGTCGGAAATCGCCGCCGCGGCGAGCGCGCCAGGGCAATCCCGCGCCGCCATCGCGCAGGCGATGGAGTCCACCAGGATGCCGGTCACGTGTTCGATCACGTGGTCAGGGATGTCTTCAGGCCGTACGCTGGCGACGAAGTCGGTGATCTGCTCGAGTGCGTGGTCCATCGGTGTCCTCTCCAATTGCTTTGGTGTGTGAGTTGTCTCGTGAATCGGGGGTCGCGTGTCGTGGACCGCAGTCATGCCGCGACTGCCCAATTCCTCGTTGCAGATTAAGGTCGGGCCTATCCCCTGTCATCCGCCGAATTCCACAAGATGGAAATCTCGGACTCCCGCGCCCTTCCCCACTGATACCTGGCAGCTATCGCCAGGGAAAACACGCCATCTTTTGATGCTCGCCCCAAGCCAGTAGGCTTCCCTCGGGGTGCCAGCGCGGGCCGCGTTTTTGCGCCGATTGCGCGCTGCAGCAATCTTTCCCGCAATGCCTCCGGGCCATGGCCCCCCGCCCTATACAAACAGAGAGACAGGAATTCCCAATGCGTTACGTCCGCTTTATCTTCGAAGGCAACAAATACCTGGGCGCCCGTGAAGGCGACAAGATCCGCATCCTCGGCGAGGCATCGATCGAGCACCTGCTGGGCACCGGCGTGGACCTGGAAACCTACGCCAATACGCAGCCCGGCGGTCGGTTGGTGGATGAGGCCGACATCACGTTCCTGCCGGTCGTCGAGCATCCCGCCAAGATCTTCTGCATCGGCCTGAACTACGCCGACCACACCCGGGAAAGCCAGTACGAGCAGCCCGCGTATCCCACCATTTTTCCGCGCTATGACACCAGCCTGGTGGGCCACGGCCAGCCGATCGTCCGCCCGCGCGTGTCGGACACGCTGGACTACGAGGGCGAACTGGCCGTGGTGCTGAAGAAGGGGGGCCGCCACATCCGCAAGGAAGATGCGCTGGATTGCATCGCAGGCTATGCGCTGTTCAACGACGGGTCCGTGCGCGAGTACCAGTTCGTCACGCCGCAATGGACCGTCGGCAAGAACTTCGATGCCACCGGCGCCTTCGGCCCGGAACTGGTCACTGCCAGCGAAGTGCCGCGCGGCGCCCGGGGGCTGCAGCTGGAAACGCGCCTCAACGGCGAGGTCGTGCAATCGGCCAGCACTGACACGATGGTCTTCGACATCGCCACGCTGATCGCCGTGATCAGCGAAGCCATCACGCTGGAGCCCAGCGACGTCATCGTGACCGGTACGCCGTCCGGCATCGGCTGGGCCCGCCAGCCCCGGCTGCTGATGCGCCCCGGCGATGTCTGCGAGGTATCGGTGACGGGCTTCGCGCCGCTGCGCAACACAATCGCCGACGAGGAGGTTGCCGCCAGCGCCGCCGAGGCCAGCCCCGCCATGCGCGCCGCCTGACCGCCATCGCCAGGGAGGAGACCGATGACAACACAAGCGGAGAATGGTGGCGCGGGGGATCGCCCGGCGTCGGCCCATTCAACTGGCGGCGCCGAAGCTCGCCCGGCGTCGGTGCATTCGATTGGCCACTACGCGCTGACGGTGCCGGACATGGATCGCGCCGCGCACTTTCATCGCGCGTTTGGCCTGAGCGTGGTGCCCGATGGCGATGGCCTGGCGCTGCTGGCACAGGGCGAACATATCTGGGCGCGACTGCTGCCGGGCGAGCGCAAGGCGCTGGCGTGGCTCAGCTTCCACTGCTTCGCCGGCGATTTCGATGCGATCCGCCAGCAGCTCGTTGCCGCCGGCGTCGCCTTTGCCGGTGACTCGCCCCACGCCACGCAGGAGGGCCTCTGGTTCTACGATGTCGACGGCAACCTTGTGCAGGTAAAGGTCGGCCCGAAGACCGCCCCGAGTGCCAAGAGCCCGTTGCGCGATATCCATGCGCGCGCGGACCAGCGCGGCGCCCGCGTGCGCAGCCAGGTCACCACGGTGCGCCCGCGTCGGCTATCGCATGTGCTGCTGTTCACGCCCGACGTGTCGCGCGCGCTGGCGTTCTACGGGTCCGCGCTGGGGCTGCGCCTCTCCGATCGGTCGGGCGACGGTATTGCGTTCACGCACGCGCCGCACGGTTGCGATCACCACCTCGTGGCATTCGCCAGGAGCACCGCGCGGGGCTGGCATCACGCCGCCTGGGACGTGGCGAGCATCGACGAGGTGGGCCAGGGCGCCGCGCAGATGGCGGAGGCCGGCTATACGGAAGGCTGGGGCATGGGCCGGCACGTCCTGGGCTCCAACTTCTTCCACTATGTGCGCGACCCATGGGGCTCGTTCTGCGAGTATTCCGCCGACATCGACTACATCTCCGCCGGACAGCCCTGGCCCGCAGGTGACTACCCGGCGGAAGACGCGCTGTATCAGTGGGGGCCGGAAGTACCGCCCTACTTTGTTCACAACGCGGAGGCGTGAACGACTGGATAACGGCTGGGGGCGTTTGCAACGTTGCAAACCCAAATAAAAGAGCTCATCGCCGATTTCCGGGGAAGGTCGCCATGCCGCAGAGTTCGACTCCTGCCCTCGAATCAAGGTCCTTCGAGCTTGCGCATCAGCCAATAATCAGAGACAGGAAGAACGTTGCAATCCAAACCCAGAAGTATGCGGGGGATTGTTGCAGGGCTGTCTTGCGCTTCCACAGATACACGGGGACGAGAAAGGCGAAACGCTCAATTTGGTTAACATCCGCGCCGGTCTTCTTAAGCTGACGGACATCAAATAGGCTGAGACCGACATTTAGTACGAGCGTGATCCACCAAAAACGATTGAGCTGGCTCTCGCTAACAAACTCGCCGTACACGACGCCGGCGACAAACCCTTGTAGGAGGAGCCCAAGAATTGGCGCGATTGCCAGGGTCCACACTAGACCGTTGTTAATGCGGTGGCCGGGTAGGACCGGTGGCGCGCTCACGTTGCCAAGGTGCATCGCAAGCGGCGTCTGGGACAGGGGTTTCCAGTCATGAAATCCGGTCTGCCAGACAAGCGTTTGGCTGTTTATCGCACGATCTCCGACAAGCCTCACGATGTCGGTCTCGGATACGGGGCCGAGGCGCTCGCCGTTTTTTTCATAATGCCACACGGTCATGTCATGAACTCCTATTTCGTGGTTATCCGATGATCAAATTTGGAAGAATGTGAAGGCAGGATTTTGTCGGTCAGGATAGCCCTGCTAAAGTCGACCGCCCCGCCCCGGGGCACGCATCGCTACGCGTCAGCCCCGCAAACACACCTATTGTCGGCAGTTCGTAAGCGTTCAATACCAGACGTCGGAGGGGGTTGCGAAGGGTACAAGACGACCGGGTGTATATCTCTGGTCGGGCTGTTCGGTATCTTGAAGGGACTATCGAGATCCCGGAAGCGTAGGGGCCCGTTGTACCGCGGAAGCCGCCATTGAAGTCGCATTGGGCCGAAGGGCTGAATCGGGTCGTTCAGTCGCATCTGGCTGCGGCGGCCGGAAATCCCTAGCTCATCAAGAGCCCCTACCGGCTGCGACCAACCACCCTTGACTACGCTCCCTTGATCCCAGGTGGCCGGTCAGGATGGAAGCAATGCGATAGTCGTTCCAACGGAATGTGGATTAGGCCAAGCGGTTAGATGTCGTCGGCTTTCACCACGCTCATGCAGGCGCCGCAATACGCGAGTCTCGCATCGCACATGATTCCCCCAATACCAAATCCAGCGGCACGCTGACGCTTCTTGGCAGAGATTCGGTGATGCCTTCAAGACGATCGAGCATCAGTCGCGCTGCGACTTCCGCAGCCGCTTCAATATTGAAGCGCAGTGTGGTCAGCGGTGGGTACATTAGCTCAAGGGTCTCCGGTGTACCAATTCCGATAACCGAGAGGTCGCGTGGAATATCTAAACCAGCCCTGCGCGCTGCATAGACAGCGCCTGAAAGCAGGCGAGTGCCAAGCGCAATAATGGCAGTCGGCGGTTGGTCCAGGGCCAGCATGGCACTCATCTGCACGCGGGACGAATCCACTGCGGAACGCGACATGAACACCAGTCCAGGATCATAGGCAATGCTGGCGGCCGCCAGGCCGTCCTGGTATCCCAACAGCTTTTCGCGGCCAGGGCGGATGTGCTCGCCAGGGCCAAACAGCGCGATGCGACGGTGCCCCAGTGAGACCAGGTAATCCACTGACTGCCGGACGCCGGCGCGATGGTCGAGCATGACCGCATCCATTGGTACGGGGGTTTCCCGATCCAGGATTACGACAGGCAGCTCGCACGAACTGAACAGGAATTCCGCGGGCGACTCACTTTCCACGCTGGGCGCGGCAATGATTCCCTCTAGCCGACGCGTCTCGAAGAGCGAGACCAGCTCGCGATCCCGGTGCGGCTGATCCAGCGTATTCCCGACAACCAGCGAATACCCGGCGTCCTGCATGTGACGCTCCACCTCGCTGAAGTGCGCGGCCAGCAGCGGGTTGCGGATGTTTGAGACTAGGTATCCCACCGTGCGGCTGCGTCCGGTACGCAGATGCCGGGCGGCGAAGCTCGGAGCGTAGCCGAGTGTTTCCACCGCGGCCAGCACGCGAGCCCGCAATTTTGCGCTCGCATAGCCTGTCCCGTTCAGCACGCGTGACACGCTGCCGATCGAAACGCCCGCAGCCTCAGCAACATCCCTCACAGATACGCGTTGCGTCATGGTCTTCCCTAATGAAAACGTTCCACAGTTGGACGCCAGTTTTTCCGACTGTTAATTTACCACCACGCCATTTTTTCTGTCATTTCTTAACGGAAAACGTTTTCCGAAACATGCAAAAAATCGCTCATCGAGGCGTCCCGCACCGGAGACCCTGCTTGCTGTACCGACTGCTGCCAGGCCTGCTCGCAGCAACAGTCATTTCAATGCTTGCCACGCCGACCCCGGCGCAGACCTATCCGTCCCGACCGGTCCGCCTCGTCGTCCCCTTCCCGCCCGGCGGTACGGCTGATGTGTTCGGCCGCCTGCTGGCCCAGCAATTGATGCAATCGCTCGGCCAGCCATTTGTGGTGGACAACCGCGCAGGGGCCGGCGGCAATATCGCAGCCGGAGCTGTCGCCAATGCGGCCGCCGACGGCTACACCGTGCTGCTCGGCACGATCGGCACGCACGGCATCAATCCCAGCCTGTACAGCAACCTGCCGTACTCACCTCGCAAGGACTTCCAGCCGGTGGCGTTGGTCTCTTCCGGCGCCAACGTACTCGTTGTCCATCCCGACGTGCCAGCCCGTACGGTCAAGGAGCTAATTGCGCTGGCAAAAAGCCGGCCTGGCCAGTTGATGATGGGCTCGTCGGGCAATGGCAGCAGCATTCATATGTCCGGTGAACTGTTCCAGGCGACGACCGGCACACGCTTTACACACGTGCCCTACCGCGGCGCGTCTGCGGCCCTCACGGACCTCATGGGCGGCCGCGTCCACCTGATGTTTGACAACGTGCCGTCTTCGCTTCCTCTGATCGCCAAAGGACTGGTGCGACCCCTTGCGGTCACTTCGGCACGTCGCTTACCCGCGTTGCCCGATGTGCCTACCCTCGCGGAAGCCGGTGTCCCGGGCTACAGCGTCAGCAATTGGAGCGGCCTCTTCGTGCCGGCAAACACACCGCCTGATGTCGTAGATCGCCTGAATGACGCCGTGAGGAAAGCCGTGACTAGCGACACGATGCGAAAGCGCTTTGTCGAAATGGGCGCTGACACACAGGCCATGAGCCCCACGGAGTTCGCTCGTTTCGTGGACGACGAGATGGTCAGATGGGCCCGGATCGTCAAAGTGTCGGGAGCGCGGCCGGAATGAGATCTCTAGCCTCGTGTCGTGCGGCAATCGTGTCGGCCAATCTTCAAACCGGAGTACTTATGCAGCCGATTGACTTCCTTCTGAGAACCGCAAACTCGTTTCCCCAGCGTATCGCCCTGGAAGCAGACGATGTCTCAGTCACTTACGGCGAACTAGCCCGGCAAGTGTCTGCGCTAGCCACCGCCTTCCAGGACATCGACCCGGCGCCCGGTTCACGGGTGGCCATCTGTGCCGGCAACAGCGTCCCGCACGTAATCGCCCTACTGGCGACCCTGGCGGCAGGCAAAACCTGGGTGCCACTCAATCCACGCGGCGCGGGCCCGGAACTGGCCAGGATCATCGAGTTCACGACACCGTCGATTCTCGTGTTTGACGAAGCCCACCGTGAGCAGTGTTGCTACGCGGTCCCGGCCGGCACGCGGCGCATTGTTTGCGGTACCCACCCGTCCATGCCGGACAGTATTGAGGCCATGCTGACGGCATCGCGAGGGCGTGTCCCTCGACGCCATTCAAGGGACTTGTCCGAAATCCAGGCCATCAAGTTCACTGGTGGTACGACGGGCGCCCCTAAAGGCGTCATGCAGTCCTTGCGTGCCTGGAATGCCACGGTCGTATCGATCCTGACAGCAATGCAATTGCGGGACGATGAGCGCTATCTCGCAGTGGCATCGATCACTCACGGCACGTCGACCTTCCTTCTTCCCGTGTTCGCCTGCGGGGGAACGATTGTCCTGGCGGGTTCGACCAGGCCGAAGTCAGTACTGGACCAACTCGAAAGTGGCCGCATCACCGCGACCTTCATGCCGCCCACGTTGATCTACGACTTGCTCGATGAACCCGGTGTTGCTGAGCGGGACTGGTCGCACCTGCGGCATCTGGTCTATGCCGCCGCGCCGATGCGAGCAGACCGCATCGCCCAGGCCATCGAGGTGTTCGGCACGCTTGAGACATCGTTCGGACAGACCGAGGCGCCTGCGGTCATTGCCTACATGCCTGCAGCCGACCTGCGCAATCCAATGCGCCACGGATCTGTGGGCCGCGCCACCTCTCTGACCGAGATTGGGATCATGGCCCCAGACGGCAACCTGCTGCCGCCGGGAGAGGCCGGAGAAATCGTCGTTCGAGGCGAACTATTGATGAGCGGCTACTGGCGACAGCCAGAAAAGACCGCTGAGACCATCGTCGAAGGCTGGCTGCATACCGGCGATGGCGGATACCTGGATCCGGAAGGATTTCTCTACTTGAAGGACCGGCTGCGAGACATGGTCATCAGCGGCGGCTTCAACGTCTACCCGAGCGACGTCGAGAATGCCTTGGGTGAGCATACAGCCGTCTGCCGGTGCGCGGTCTTCGGCGTCGAGGATCCACGCTGGGGTGAAGCCGTACATGCCGCCGTCCAACTCAGGCCCGGCACGGACGTGTCGGCCGATACGCTCAGGGCCATTGTCAGAGCTCGGCTCGGCCCCGTCCAGACGCCCAAACAAATCCACTTTCTGGACAGCCTACCTCTGACCGCGAACGGCAAGGTTTCTAAACAGGCCCTCCGGGCCCAGTTGACGAGTTCGAACGTCAAGGTCCATTCCCCCAAGGAGACGCTCGCATCATGATTCCCGAATCCATACTTGTTACCGGAGGCTCTGGTGGTATCGGGTGGGCCCTGTGCCAAACCCTGGCGAGGCGCGGCTGCCATGTCGTCAGCGTCGACCGCGTCGCGCCGCCCCAGCAGGACGTTGTGGAATTCTACGAAGCAGACATGGCCAGTGAAGCTGAGCTCGCCGCAGTCTTGCGCGATGCCTGTGGCAAACATGCGTTCGGTGGGCTCGTCAACAATGTGGCCACGCTGCGTGCCGCCAACCTCGACGATACGAGGTTGGAAGACTTTGACAACCAGATGCTGGTTAATGCCCGCGCTGCCCTGCAATGCGCCCAAGCGGTGATCCCCACCATGCGCGCGGCTCGGCAGGGTCGCATTGTCAACATTTCCAGCCGTGCGGCGCTTGGCAAGGAAATGCGCACGGCCTACGCCGCGACCAAGGGCGCCCTCAACGCAATGACTCGGACGTGGGCGCTTGAACTGGGCGCGGACGGCATTACCGTGAATGCGGTCGCGCCCGGGCCGATCGCCACGGCGGCGTTCGGCGCGGCCAATCCGGCACAGCAAGCGTTGACGCAGCGTATCGTCTCTGGCGTTCCCGTGAAACGGCTGGGCACGGCCGACGACATCGTCCATGCCGTGGAGTTCTTCCTGGATACGCGGGCATCCTTCGTGACCGGGCAGATATTGCATGTCTGCGGCGGTATTACCGTGGGGTTGTCCGCATGAGTACCGCTAGCAGAAGCATCCGCACTGACATCGGCACGACCACGCCCGATCAAATTTCGGTGCGTGGCCGCGATCTCGCGCGCGACGTTATCGGCAAGCTGGATTTTGTGCAGATGCTGTGCCTGGTTGCGCTCGGCAGGCTGCCAGAACCGACTGAGGCGCGCATGATCGACACGCTACTCGTCACAGCGGTGGACCACGGACTGACACCCAGTGCGATCAGCACGCGCATGACCTGGCTTGGCGCTCCCGAGTCACTGCAGGGTGCGGTAGCCGCCGGCCTGCTTGGCGCGGGTGAACGCTTTCTCGGCACGGTGCAGAACATCGCCGAACTGCTTTTGCGAGAAGCTGCAGATCTGGCGCCGGACGCTCAGGGACCTGTAGTGCACGAGACCGCACGCCGGGTCGTGGCGACTGCGCGACAGGCCGGGCGTGCCCTACCCGGCCTGGGCCATCCGATCCACGCTGACGGCGATCCACGCGTGCCGGCATTGTTCAATACCGCCAAAGCTAACGGATTTTTCAGCCGGCACTGCCGTTTCGCCATCGCACTCGCGGAGGCGTCAAGTGAGCCGGGTGCAGATGGGAACATGAAGCCGAAACTCCCGCTCAACGCGGCCGGCGCCATCGGAGCCATTTTGGCCGACATGGGGCTGGACCCCCTGTTTGGCCGTGGCCTCGCACTGATCGGACGTTGCGCCGGCCTGGTCGCCCATGTCCTCGAGGAGCGCGAACATCCGACCGCTCCACTCATGTGGGATCTGGTACTGCGCCAGGACACGCGAAACGTGCTGCCCTGATACCCAGAAGGTTACCGCCTCATCCACCACTCATGCGCCGTGCCAACGCGGCCAGAGGAGATTCCATGGCTCGCATGCCATATTTTGACGTCAATGAAGTCACCGGCCCGCTCGGCGAGCTGGTGCGCGGCCGTCCGCCGCTCAACCTGTACCGCATCCTCCCCAACGCGCCCGAGACCGCTATCGGCTTCCTGGCGCTGGGACGCGCCATTCTCGTGAAATCGGCGCTACCCGCCACGCTGCGCGAGCTGGCCATCCTCAGGGTGGGCGCACTGTGCAAGGCCCCCTACGAAATCCATCAGCATCGCCGAGTGGCGCGCGCCGCCGGATTGCCCCAAGCAAAGATCGAAGCTGTCCTCGGGCCCGACTCAACCAAAGTACTCGACTCGCGCGAGGCGTTAGTGGTCGCATTCACCGATGCCGTGGTGCGCGACGTCAAGGCACCTGACGAGCTGTACGCACGCGTAGCGAAGTCACTTGGAGATCAGCAGACCATGGAATTACTGGTGACCATCGGCTACTACATGCTGGTGTCTCGCCTGCTGGAAAACCTGGAAGTCGAAATTGAGAACCCGCCGCTTGAACATCTGGAGATCCCCCGTGACTGATATCCTGCAACCGAGTCCTGATCAGCAACTCTTCGCGCCCGCACTGGGCACTGTCCGTCGCGAGGGGCGCCTTGCCGGCCGCCGGATCCTGGTGGTTGGCGCTGGCCAGCGCCAGACCGTGGACCCCATCCCTTCCGTCGGAAACGGACGCGCCATGTCGGTGCTGTTTGCGCGCGAGGGTGCAGCGGTGACTTGCGCCGACATCGATCCCGGCGCCGCCCAAGGCACGGTTGACTGGATCGCTCGTGAAGGCGGGCGGAGCTTCGCGGTTCAAGCTGACGTTTCGGACCCTGCCCAGATTTCCCGGATGGTGCGCGAAGCAGTATCCGCCATGGATGGCCTGGACGGGCTCGTCGTCAATGTCGGCATTGGCACCCAGAACCGCTTTGGCGGCGAAAATCCTGCCGACTGGGATCGCGTACAAGATCTGAACCTGCGGGCGCCAATGTTCTGCGCGCAGGAGGCTGCCGCTGTCATGCCACCCGGCAGCACGGTCGTCTTCGTCGCCTCCACCGCGGCGATCTCGCCTCTGAGCGGCCTGCCGGCCTATGAATCATCCAAAGCCGGCCTAATGGCGCTCGGTCGCGCCGTCGCCTTTGCCGGGCAAGGTACAGGACTACGCGCCAACGTGCTCGCACCAGGCTTGATCGACACGCCAATGGGACGCGACGCCTCGCGCGCCCGCCCGTCGCGTGCGGCGCGCCCCCTGCCCTTTGGACGGCAAGGCACGGGCTGGGAAGTCGCCAATGCCGCTCTCTTCCTCATCAGCACCGAATCGTCCTACGTCAACGGCCAGATGCTAGTCGTGGACGGCGGACTGTCCATTGGTGCCGTGCGCGCTGCAGCCTGACGGAACCCGGCGCCGATCGAGCATATTAGAGAGGAGACCCAAATGAACTTCTGGACCTTATGCGCCGGCGCCGCTTCCGCGGCCTCTCGGTATCTTGCCCGGGGGGCGTGGCTCGTCATGGCTTGCATGACGAGCACGGTTCTCGCGGAGACATGGCCCGCACGACCAGTGCGGTTGATTCTGCCGAGTGCAGGTGGTAGCGGGCCCGACACTATCGCGCGGATTTTTGCGGAGCGCCTGAGCCGGTCGCTGAAGCAGCCTGTGGTCGTGGACAATCGGCCCGGTGCCAACGGAGTGATTGGCGTCGATGCCGTAGCAAAGGCAACTCCGGATGGCTACACACTGCTGTTTGCCAGTTCGTCGTCCACCGTCATCAGCCAGGCGTTGTTAAGCAAGCTGCCATTCGACGTGACACGGGACCTTGTGCCCGTGGCTCAGATCTTCGCGGGCGGCATCCACTTGGTGGTCACCAATGATTTCCCCGCGCATGATCTCAAGTCCTTTGTGACCCTAGTGAAGGCCAACCCCGGCAAGTACGATTACGCGACCTGGGGTCCAGGATCGACGGGACAACTAATCATGGAGTCATTGAAGGGGCGGAATGGCCTCGATATCCGCCACGTTCCCTACAAGACCATCGGCCAGATCTACCAGGACATGCAGGGCGGACGGATCCAGGTCGCCTTTGTCGATGCCACCAGTTCTGTCCCACTGATCAAGAATGGGAAGCTGCGAGGCATCGCCATTACTGGCTCTCACCGGGGGCCCGCCCTGCCAGCACTGCAAACTATGACGGAGCAAGGCTACCCCTTCGATACAGACGCCTGGTATGGCGTGTTCGCTCCCAAAGGAACCTCTCAATCCGTGGTAAGCGCGGTACACCGCGAGGTCCTGGCGACCCTTTCAGCGCCTGAACTGCGTGAGCGGTTCCTGCAACTCAATCTAGTCGATCCACCGCTGAAGACACCAGAGCAGTTCGCGCAGACAGTGCGAGCGGACCTGCTGGTATGGCAGAACATCGCAAGGGTCAATCAGATCCATCTGGACTGAGACCTCGCTCCCTGTGGGTACAACTCAGGATACGTTGCATAACCGTCTAGCTATTCGCGAGCGGCGCAATATTGGCTCGTTAGCCGCCCAAGGCTCGGCGGCGTCAAGGTTTGCACCAATCTCGCCGCTCGCCGAGTCTTATACCGGCAGCGAATCCGTAGCGTCGCGTCGCGTGCCTTAGGGAGCGGATGTCAGCTAGGGGTGGCCGGCTTCAGCTAATCGGTCGCGGCTGTCAGCATCGGGCCTGGTGCACCCCAAACGGCCTGTCTACTGCCCATAGCCCGCCCTCTTGGCGCAGCGCATGCCGAGGCCAGCAGTGCGAGGTCATCGGCGTACTTGCCAATGAGCTGCGCGCCAATCGGCATGCCGGCAGCCCCCGTTCCGATGCGGAGCGCGACAGTTGGCACCTACAGGACCGTCCACAGTGCGCCGAACCGTGGCGAGCCGGATTCGACGACGCCAACTTCGGCTGCGCCGTCTGCTGCAGGCCGACGAAGTCCACGTGAGAGTCGGCGATCGGCGCCGCTCGCGCCGAAGGGCTTCGAATGCACCGCCCCACCCTGAACTGCCGACATGAGTCAAAAGAAGCTGCGCCGGCTCGCCTCAACCCAAATTTGTGTGCTTCGCCCATTCCTCGGCCCATGCAAACAGCGGTTCCAGCGCCGCGCCAAGACTCCCCCCCTGATTGGTCAGTCGATAGCCGCCGATGGTGTGCTCGACCAGGCAAGCTTCCTTCAGTTCAGCCAGTCTCACGTTGAGCAGACGGGAGTTCGTTTCACACGCCTCTTGCAGAGCCCGAAACGTCATCGGATCTCCTCGCAGTTCCCACAGTATGCGCAGCGCGGTGCGCCGACCAAGCAGGTCCAGCGCGACCATGATGGGGCGTCCAGTTTGTGAGCCACGGACAGGCTGACCAACTTTGGGTGTCGTCATGCTTTACTTTGTACAGCGTACGGAATAGGATGCGGGTGCGGATGCTGTATTTTGTACAGCATCTGAATTGAATAATCATACAGTCCTACACCGGAGATGCCATGTCTGCCCGTATTGCGCCAGCCACAGTTCCGTTTGACGAAGACGTTGCCCAACTCATCGAGCACACGATGAAGGGCCGGCCCCCTTTGCATTTGTTCGCGACCCTTGCTCGGGATCCGCGCCTATGCAAGAAGTTCTTCTTCAGCGGACTTCTGGACAAGGGGAATCTGACGGTTCGCCAACGAGAGATCGTCATCGATCGGACCACCGCTCAGTGCCGCTCCGAATACGAGTGGGGGGTGCATGTCGCCGTGTTTGCAGAACAAGCGGAACTATCCGCAGAGCAAATCCGCTCGACGGCAATCGGGACAGCGGATGATGCCTGTTGGTCGAAACAAGACAGTCTTCTGATCCGTCTGTGCGATGCCTTACATCGCGACAGCGACGTTAACGATGCCCTGTGGCATGAACTGCGCGAAAATTTTACGGAAAACGCGATCATCGAGCTGCTGATGCTGGCGGGCTTCTACCACACCGTTAGCTACCTGACCAACTCCCTGAGAATGCCTTTGGAAAGCGTCGGGGCCCGGTTCCCTGAGTAAGGCTGCGATAGCGCGACGGAAACGCCCGCTGTCGCGCCGTGCAGCCAATTCGGTAAGCACAGCACACCGTTATCGTGCCCTATCGCCGCCTCCCGACGACGCCGGCCTCGGGTACTGTGCAGGCCAGCGAGCAAAAATCGGATGATTAAGTGTCACTGTCTTCCTCATATGCTTTTATGCTTCATACACAATGCCTGGATGTATCCCAGGATGCTTCTCGGATACATCTACGGGCGGAAAGTCGACATCGGTACCGTTGATACGGTTGAACGTGTTGGTGAAGATGCCAAGCGCTATGGTCAGTGAGATCTCCGCCAACTGAGCGTCGGTATAGCCGGCCGCACGGATAGCGTTGAATTCGCCATCGCTGATCGTGCCGCTTGTGGTATGCAGATGAGACACGAAACGCACCAAGGCATCACGCTTGACGTCACCTGTCGGCCGCTCCGCGCGAATGGCACGCAGTGCCTCCACCTGCAGACCCGTCAACTTGCCTACGTAGCTGTGCGCGGCCACACAAACCTCGCAGCCGGTCTTCTCACTAATTAGTAGTTTGATAATTTCGTGCTCTTGCCGGCTCAGGCCGCCCGAGTTCAATGTGCCTTGAGCGTCGAGGACCGCAGCCAGAGACGCAGGGACTAGATAGCCCAGCGCAGCGTATGTATTGGGGACACGGCCACCGGAGATCTTCTTCACTCGCGCATAGATTTCGGCGGTGGCGCCGGTGGCGGATTCGACGGCGGGGATAGCGATACGGCTCATGGTGTGATCCTTTTCTTCATCAAAAGGTAGGAGTGCTCACTTTATGCCTACCTCATAACTATTTCGAGACGGCATTAGATCAAAAAAATGCCCAAAAGGATCAAAGGATGATGAATCTTCCCTACGGGCCCGTACGCGCCACGGACATCTCGATAAGGAAGAGCCGAGGCCGTACACGACGTCGTGCGCGCTGCACTAAAAGGGCAGGAACGGCCGGCGGGCCTCAGCAGACGGCTGTCACATGTCGGCCACTTGCCGTCAATCGCCCGAGCAAGGGTGGACGACTGCTTCGGGCGGAAACAGCCACAAGCGGATATTTCGTCCAGAGCAGCGGCTAAAGAGTAATTACCCAGGCCCCATACTGGGCGGTGCGCTCCTTGATCGCGAGGAAAGTACGAAGCTTCTGCAACTGGCGGGAAGCCATTGCTGGAGGGTGAGTTCATGTGCCGTAATGGATGCCCGAATTGCAGAGTCATGACAAGGCGAGTCATGGACGCGGTGCTCTCCTGCCTCTGTTTCCATGTGTTCTTGTTTCCCGCCGAAGCTCTGGGCATGGAGTTTCGCATCTACCACCAACCTCAGATCAACCTGAGGATGATTGTGGCGGAGGGAAGGATCCAGACCGGTGATGCAGACAGGTTCATGGCGCTCGCCAGGATTGCCGATCGGGATGACGAAGGGCTGGTTACGTTGATTTTGAATAGTCCTGGCGGCAATGTTGAAGCCGCCTTCCGGTTCATCGATGCTATGGACAAGGTGCGCGTCTATACGGCAGTCCCCAACAATGCCAATTGTGCGTCTGCGTGCGCTTCGATCCTGTTTGCATCAGGGGAACGCCGCAGCGTTCTTGGTTCTGGATTGTTGGGCTTCCATAGTTGCTATAGACGCCATGGGGGTAACTATGTCGAAGACTCTCTTTGCAACGAAGTCATCGCGGCAAACGCCATGCAAAGGGGAATCAGCCATGCAGCCATTAATCGCTTTGTTTCCGACTATGGCGCGCGCGACATGGCGTGGGTTGGACGAGATAACGCTTGCAAGTCCCTGCAAGGACTCTGCAAGCCAGGGCGCCTGGAGATTCGAGCCGATACAAGGGCTGCGCTAGCGCGCAGCTTCGATTGCAGCAAGCTCGTATCCATTCAATCCCAGCTGGTTTGCGGAGATGTGGAGCTTGCACGCGTCGACAAGGAGCTAGCTGATATATATGGTCAGAATCTTCAAGCCTCATCCAATAAGGCACGCATACGAAAAGGCCAACGAACCTGGCTTCGAGATTATCGAAACAAGTGTAGTGATAAGGCCTGTCTGCTACGCGTCTATCGCCTGCGCATCAATGATCTGAAACGATTGCGATCGTGATGGTGATTCGGGATAGCCCGATGCGCCGGACAATGTCTCGAAGAGGAACTTCCTCGCAGCGGGAACTCGTCGCGCCTTAAGCACTTCAGGTCACTCGGTTTGCACGAAAGTTCTCATCTCCCCTTCGGAAAGATTTCATATTAGGTTCCAACGCCAGTTCGGCTAGAGTGGGCAACGAAGGTCAGCGGGAAGCCCATCCGGCGGGCTCGCGGTACTCAATGAATGGCCCCCGACCTGTGCGCTGGCAGGAGCTGCATTCCCACAGGATGGATTGCGCCCGCATTGCGTTATCCGCGCGTCGACATGAAATTGTCATGACGACGCTCTAGAAAAACTGTTCGTGCCCGCAGATTTGCAGAGTTCGTGGCGGAGGTCGCAATGGATTCAGGAAAGCAGCTTGCTCATGCGCATGAAGTGGGCACCAAGACAAGCCTGGTGTTGCAGAAGCGCCTGAAGAATGCGCAGGAAGCCTTCGGCAACCGTGTGCGGCACGCAACGGGCAACGGTGCCACTGCGCCATCCTCATGGATGGCCGGCGCCGATCCGATGAGTTGCTACGCCTATGCGATTGACAGCATGCAGCGTGCCATCCTGTTCTGGGACACGCTCAGGCAGCGCGGCAATCACTTTGTAGAGAACACCACTCAAGGGCTCAAGCCCGTCCTTCATTTCGACTACGAGACCGTGCTCGACGGGCGCCAGTTTGCGCGTCCCGTGAACTACGCCCTGCTCAGGATTACGCCAGCAGCAGGCGTCACCATCGACGACAGCCGCCGCCCCTATGTCATCATCGATCCGCGCGCCGGCCACGGCCCGGGTATTGGCGGCTTCAAGGACGACTCGCAGGTTGGGGTAGCCATGCGGGCGGGCCATCCGGTCTACTTCGTGATCTTTTTCCGCGACCCGGAGCCTGGGCAGACACTGCTCGATGTATGCGAAGCCGAGCAGGTGTTCATCAAGAAGGTGCGTGCCCTGCACCCGGACAGTCCCAAGCCAGCCATTATCGGCAACTGCCAGGGCGGCTGGGCGGCCATGATGCTGGCCGCGTCGGATCCGGACGATACCGGTCCCATCGTCATCAACGGCGCACCCATGTCGTACTGGAGCGGCGCCTGGAGCGAGGGGGAAGGCGACAACCCAATGCGCTACTCGGGTGGTCTGCTGGGGGGCACCTGGCTGGCGTCCCTCACCGCGGATCTTGGCAACGGTAAGTTCGACGGCGCCTGGCTGGTCCAGAATTTCGAGAAGCTGAACCCGGCCAACAGCCTCTGGGACAAGTACTACAACCTGTACCGCAAGGCCGATACGGAGCCTCCGCGCTTTCTGGAATTCGAACGCTGGTGGGGTGGCTATTACCTCATGAACCGCGAAGAGATCGAATGGATCACGCGAAACCTCTTCGTGGGCAACAAGCTCTGGAGCGGCGACGTCAAGAGCGCAACCGGCAAGGCCTTCGACCTGCGCGATATCAAGTCACCCATTGTGTTGTTTGCCTCGATGGGAGACAACATCACCCCGCCGCAGCAAGCCTTTAACTGGGTCGTGGATCTCTACGGCAGCACCGAGGAAATCAAGGCCAGAGGGCAGGTCATCGTCGGCATGATGCACCAGAACATCGGGCATCTCGGCATTTTTGTCTCGGGCAAGGTGGCCAAGAAAGAGCATGCGCAGATTGTGTCGGTACTCAAGAGCATCGAACTGCTACCTCCCGGACTCTACGGCATGGTGATCCACGAACGCGAGTCCGGCAACGGCATCGATTATGACGTCGAGTTCCAGGAACATACCCTGGAGGAGATCGCCGGCAGGCTCAATCGTTTCCAGCGCGTCGATGAAAAACCGTTCGAGGCTGTTGCCGCGCTGTCGGACTTCAATCAGCGCGCCTATGAGCTGTTTGCCCAGCCGCTCGTGCAGGCGATGTCGAGCGAGATGTCGGCGCGCCTGTTGCGCGAGTTTCATCCGCTGCGGGTCCAGAACTGGGCCTTCTCCGACATGAACCCATGGCTGGCGTGGCTCGGCCCTACTGCCGAGGCTGTCAGGGCGAACCGACAGGCGCTGGGGGCGGACGCGCCGCTGCGGGAGCATGAGCAGGTTGGCGCCGAAATGTTGAGCGCAACCCTGGATGCCTATCGCGCCGTGCGCGACGCCATGACAGAAGCCACCTTCTTCGGCCTGTACGCGAACATGTTCTCCTTCTATTCCCGAGGCGAAACGCCCGCGCACGCGGACACGCGCGCGGTCACTACGCCGGGGGAACTGCCGGAGGTCAAGGATGCCTTGGCCTCCGTGAAGCGCGGGGGCTACACCGAAGCACTTGCCCGCGTGGCTTGCCTGCTGAAACGCAAGGGAGAACCGTTGCCGCTGTCCCGGCTGGAACTGCGCAAGGAACTGGTTGATGACTTGGTAGAGTTCCTGCCAGAAATGCCAATGGACGAGTGGCGCAGGATCCGTGGTCAGCAGGAAATCATCGCGCGGTATGCACCGGAACAGGCGATCGAAGCGCTGCCAGCCTTGCTCAGGGATCCGGCGGACCGGCAGCGGCTGCACGCCCTGGCCTCGAAATTAAGGGCAGACGAGCGCCTGCTGGGGTACGAGCCGACGGCCGAGCAGGCTGCCATGCTAAAGCGCATCCAGGCGGTGCTGGCTGGCGGCGCGGAGCGTCAGCATCGCGCGGCGGTGCCGCTTGCCCGCGCGTCCTAGCGCGACTGACTCCCTGTCGAAGCAGGGTTCTGACACCGGCGGCTGGTGACGCAGGAGGAAGCCCGTGAACGCAAAACACGAGAAATATCAGCGTCTGATCGACTTCTGCAAGTCGATTCCCCCTACACCCACCGCCGTCGCTCATCCATGCGACCAGAGTTCGCTCGAAGGGGCTGTGCAGGCGGCACAGATCGGCCTGATCGCGCCAATCCTGGTGGGGCTCCGTAGTCGCATAGAGGAAACCGCTCGCGCCAGCGGCGTTGACGTCAGCCCATACCCTATCGTCGATGCGCCGCACAGCCACGCCGCCGCCGAGGCCGCGGTACAACTGGTGCGCGAAGGCAAGGCCGAGGCACTGATGAAAGGCAGCCTGCATACCGATGAGCTGATGGCCGCCGTGGTCAGGCGGGACGGCGGGCTGCGCACCGAACGGCGCGTCAGCCACTGTTTCGTGATGGACGTGCCTGGCCACGAGGATGCGCTGATCATCACTGATGCCGCCGTCAACATTGCTCCCACGCTCGATGAGAAAGCGGACATCCTGCAGAACGCCATCGATCTCGCCCATGCGTTGCATGCCAAGGAGGTCCGTGTGGCCATCCTGTCGGCCATGGAAACCGTCAACCCCAAGGTGCCATCCACCGTGGAGGCGGCGGCCTTGTGCAAGATGGTCGATCGCCACCAGATCACCGGCGCACTGGTGGATGGCCCGCTCGCACTGGACAATGCCATCGATCCGGAGGCCGCACGGATCAAGAAGATCGATTCGCCTGTGGCAGGCCACGCCAACGTATTGCTGGTTCCCGATCTTGAGGCCGGCAACATGCTCGCAAAGAGCCTGTCTTTTCTGGCTGGCGCCGACGCCGCAGGCATCGTACTAGGGGCGCGGGTACCCATCATTCTCACGAGCCGTGCCGACTCCCTGACGACGCGCCTGGCGTCCTGTGCGGTTGCCACACTGGTGGCCAAGTTCCGCCGGGAGTCCGGCCGCACGATGGGGTGATGCGATGGCCGACGTCATTCTTGTCCTGAACGCGGGTTCGTCAAGTCTGAAGTACTGCGCCTACGGTGCCCATGGGGATGCGCTGGACTTGATCCTGCGAGGCAGCATCGATGGGCTATACACGTCACCGGCCTTTCGCGCGATCGACGCCTCGGACACTGAGGTTGAGGCAAGGCAATGGGACGATGGCACCGAACTCGGGCACAGTGGTGCGGTTGAATTCCTGGCGGATTTCCTGCGTGGTCATGGAGAAGGCCACACGCTGATCGCCGTTGGGCACCGCGTGGTACACGGCGGCATCCGCTTCACGGAGCCGGTCAAGGTAACCGGTGAGGTGCTGGCCGAGCTGCAGACGCTTACTCCGCTTGCCCCGCTGCACCAGCCACATAACCTCAAGCCGATCCGCATCCTTGCCGAGCGGCGGCCGGAACTGCCCCAGGTGGCCTGTTTCGACACGGCCTTCCACCGCGCACAACCGGAGACCGCCCAGGCCTTTGCACTCCCGGACTCGGTGACCGGGCGTGGCATCCGGCGCTACGGCTTTCACGGGCTATCCTACGAGTACATCGCCAGCGTCCTGCCTGGCGTGGACGCCAGGGCCGCAGCGGGCCGTACCGTGGTGGCGCACCTCGGCAACGGCAGCAGCATGTGCGCCATGGTGGCCGGGCGCAGCGTGGCCAGCACCATGGGCTTCACGGCAGTGGATGGTCTGCCAATGGGCACGCGTTGCGGCAGCCTCGATCCGGGTGTGATCCTGTACCTGATCAACGAGCTCGGCATGGATGCCCATGCCATCGAAGACCTTATTTACCGCAAGTCCGGCCTGCTCGGCGTTTCAGGCATCTCCAGCGATATGCGCGTGCTGCTTGCCAGCGACGATGCGCGGGCGCGCTTTGCCGTCGAGCTTTTTACATACCGTATCGGGCGCGAACTTGGTTCGCTGGCGGCCGCAGCGCAAGGACTCGACGCGCTGGTCTTCACCGCCGGCATTGGCGAACATGCCGCGCCGATCCGGGAGCGGGTGTGCCGGCAGGCCGCATGGTTGGGCGTCACGATCGATCCCGAGGCAAACGCCAGTGGCGGGCCGCGGATTAGCGACGCGCTGGCCCGGGTCCCCGTATGGGTGATTCCCACCAATGAAGAGCTGATGATCGCCCGGCACACGAGGACAGCCATCGAAGAGGTGACGCCATGAAGACCGTCAAGCTAGAGCAAGCGGTCGGCCTGATCCCGGATGGCGCCACCGTGATGGTGGGCGGCTTCATGGGGGTTGGCACGCCGGAGCGGATCATGGATGAACTCGTACGGCAGGGCAAGCGGGACCTGACCGTGATCGCCAACGATACGGCAACACCCGGCCGAGGCATCGCCAAACTGGTCACGGCGGGGATCGCGCGCAAGGCGATTGTCAGTCATATCGGCCTCAACCCCGAAACCCAGCGCAAGATGATCGCAGGGGAGATGGAGGTGGAATTGGTCCCGCAGGGAACGCTGATCGAGCGCATCCGTGCCGCCGGCTGTGGCCTGGGTGGCATCCTCACACCCACCGGGGTCGGCACGCTGGTCGAAGCGGGCAAGCAAAAGCTCGAAGTCGACGGCGTCGCGTACCTGCTCGAGACCGCACTGCGGGCCGACTTTGCGCTGGTCGAAGCCTTCCTCTCGGACTATCAGGGCAATCTTGTATACGCCCTCACCGCGCGCAACTTCAACCCGATCATTGCCATGGCCGCGACGACCGTGATCGTCGACGCCGTGCACATTGTGCCGGTTGGCATGATTTCGCCCGATCACGTCATCACGCCTTCGGTGCTGGTGGATTACGTGATCGCGCATGCGTGATGGCCACAGGAGACGTCACGATCATGGATGCACAAACCATCATTGCCAGGCGCGTTGCCCAGGAATTGCGGTCCGGTATGCTGGTCAACCTAGGCATCGGAATTCCCACGCTGGTTGCAAACTACGTGCCGCAAGGCATGCAGATCTTCTTCCAGTCCGAAAACGGGCTGATCGGCACTGGGCCCATTCCCTTGGAGGGGATGGCCGAACCTCACCTGACCGACGCCGCGGGCATGCCCGTCAGTGCGCTGCCTGGGGCATGCACTTTCGACAGCGCGATGTCGTTCGGGCTGATCCGCGGCCATCACCTCGACATGACGGTGCTGGGTGCCCTGGAAGTCGATGAGGCCGGCCACCTTGCCAATTGGACCATTCCCGGCAAGCTGGTGCCCGGCATGGGCGGGGCCATGGATCTGGTCGCAGGCGCAAAGCGCGTGGTGATTGCCATGCAGCATTGCGCAAAGGGCAAGTCCAAGATTGTCAGGCAATGCAGCCTGCCTCTGACGGGCATGCGGACGGTTGACCTGGTAGTGACCGAGCTGGCGGTGATCGCCTTCGACAGCGGGACCGCCACGCTGCTGGAAACGGCGCCGGGCGTGTCGGTGGAAGCTGTGCTGGCGGCAACCGAGGCCACGCTCGTGGTGCCCGGGCACGTGCCGGAGATGAACTTTCAGGAGGGCACAACATGACAGCTCTGCCGAAGCAAGCAATTCTGGAAAATTCAAAGGCTCTTGTCTGCGGCATCGCGAACGAGCATTCGATTGCCTATGGCTGCGCCAGGGCATTTCATGAGTTAGGCGCAGAAGTTGCAATCACCTACGCCAATGAAAAAACCAGGCAGTACGTAGCGCCTCTGGCAGAGGCGCTGGCCTCGCCGATCTTCCTGCCGCTCGACGTCTCCAACCATGCCGAACTGGAGGCGCTGTTCGCGCAGATCCAGGAGAAGTGGGGCAAGCTTGATCTCCTTGTGCATTCCGTGGCCTGGGCACCGAAGGAAGATCTGCAAGGCGGGCTGCTGAACTGTTCCGCCGAAGGGTTCGCCAAGGCGATGGACATTTCCTGCCATTCCTTCGTGCGCATGGCGCGTTTGGCAGCTCCGCTAATGCGGGATGGCGGGACGATGTTTACAATGAGCTACTACGGCGCGAACAAAGTGGTGCCGAACTATAACGTCATGGGGCCAGTGAAAGCTGCCTTGGAAGCGGTATCGCGTTACCTGGCCTACGAGCTCGGCCCGCAGGGCATCCGTGTACATGCAATATCGCCGGGCCCGCTCCAGACAAGGGCCGCTTCAGGACTGAAGGACTTCGACCTGATGCTTGCGGATGCGGCGCAGCGCGCGCCGCTTGGCGAACTGGTGGACATCATGGATGTCGGATTCACATGCGCGTTCCTTGCCACGCCTTATGCCAGAAGGTTGTCTGGCGAAACGCTGTATGTGGATGGCGGCGTGAATATCATGGCATAGCATGGCGGGGTCAGTGGCTCGCCTGAAATCGCCCTGCCTGCACCATCGCTTAAGAAATGAGTTGGGGCCACAATCGGATCAAGGTGGCTAACAGTAGACAAAGCCACGGATAAGGGAGGCCGCCGCTAGCCTGACCTGAGCCAGGCAAACTCGAGCGCTTCCCGAAGGCCATTTCGGGTCCCGACAATGTATCTCCAAATCGTGGTGACCTTAGGTACGACATCAACGATTGGCATCGGGTAATCGGCGTCGAGGATGCTCCGACCGATCGTGCATGTTGAGCCCGCCCCTCGCGGAAGAGGAGTGTGAGCATGTCAAATCCCGACACTCAGGCCGGACCCCTTGCATCCGGCACCCGGCGCTTCCGGGCCGGTATCGGCATTTTAGTCCTGGCGTATGGGGCATGGCTGGCGGTTCCGGTGGCGGCCTCGGCTGGAGCTTCCCCCGCCCACATTGCCACGTTGACCGGCGCCATCGTGGTTGCCAACAAGATCATGCTGATGGTCAGCGTTGCGGTGATGGGAAAGCCGGGATTCCTGCGGGTGAAGGAAATGATGCTTCAGCACCTGAGGGGCGTGTCTCCCGACGACACCGTTGGACCGGTTCGCCACGCAGTCGGTCTTGCGATGTTCTGCCTGCCGCTTCTCTCGGCGATGCTGGAGCCTTACATAGACGCGATCTGGCCAGATTTGCGACCGAGGCTTTGGGAAGCACAATTGCTCGGCGATGTGATGTTGATCGCCAGCGTCTTCGTGCTCGGCGGCGAGTTTTGGAACAAGGTGCAGGCACTGTTCATCCGCACCGCACGCGTGGTGGACTATGGAGAGCCGGGTGGTGGGGTCTGAGACGCGAGATCGCCTGACTTACGGGCACTCCACAGTGGCGGTCGCGATCGTTGCGTTGCTCGGTGACTGGCAGTACCTGCAGGGCTGATGTCCCGGACGTAGGAGGCAAGCTATGTGGATGAATTGGCTTCTTGTCTTTGTTCCGATGGCAATCGCCCTGGAATTCCTCGCTTCCGATCGCCATCTCCTCATCTTTGTTACCTCTTCGCTGGCCATCCTGCCCCTTGCCGGTCGAATGGGCCAAGCCACTGAGCAACTGGCCGAACGCATGGGCGAAGCGGTTGGCGGACTCCTCAATGCGACGTTCGGCAATGCAGCGGAACTGATCATCGCGCTGGCCGCCTTGCGTGCTGGACTGCATCAGGTAGTGGAGGCGTCCATCGTCGGTTCCATTATTGGGAACATGCTGCTGGTGTTTGGCGCCGCGATGCTCGCCGGAGGCGTCCGTTATCCTGAGCAAACCTTCAATCCGCGTGGCGCGCGTTCCCAGGCGACCATGCTCATTCTGTCGGCTATCGCGCTGATTCTTCCGGCAGCCTTCGAAGCCGCCGAAGGCAAGTTATCCGTGTTGGACCCGCTCAGCGTTTCGATTTCCATCGTGCTCCTTGTCGTCTACGCGCTGTACCTGGTGTTCTCGCTGGTCACACACCCGGCGCTTTTCCGCAGTGCACACGAGGCCGAAATGGCCATACAGGAAAGCACGGAGCACAAGGCATACGCGTCCGGAGGACGCGCGCTTGCGATACTGGCGGCAGCCACCGCAGCCATTGCCTGGATGAGTGAGATCATGGTGGGTTCGCTCGCCCCCATGATGCGCGACTACGCGCTAAGCGATATCTTCGTCGGTGCCTTCGTTGTCGCGATCCTGGGCAATGCAGCCGAGCATGCATCGGCCATTACCGCTGCATTGAAGAATCGCATGGATCTGTCGTTTTCCATCGCCGTCGGCTCAAGCGTCCAGGTGGCGCTGTTCGTCGCACCGGTGCTGGTACTCGCAAGCCACTTCCTCGGTCCGGCGCCGATGGACCTCGCGTTCCGTCCGGCCCTTGTGTTGATCGTCATCTTGTCAGTACTGGTCACGGCGCAAATGGCAAGCGATGGCCATGCCGATTGGTTCAAAGGCACGCAACTTCTGGTCGTCTATCTTGCCCTCGCCCTCACCTTCTTCTTCCTCCCGCGCTAAAGAATGAATGACTGCTTCTCTTCATGTTCGCGCCCTTTGCCCAATATTCTCCAGGTGTCCGAGAAGGGTCCGATAAGCGACCTCCCGCCTCCCGGAATTTTAGGAACTACCAGGCCTCAAGCCCCCCGCACAAACCTGGTCCGAGCGCGTCTCGCAAAGTCAGAGCTTTAGTACAAGCGCGTCAACCGCACGCATCCGGCATCTCCACGCCGACCCGATGCACGGCAATCCCCTCTATCGGGTCCAGCGGCTCGCGCCATGGGGCACGCTCCAGCGCGCGTCGCGTGTCGTTGTATCCGGCCATCCAGCGGCGCTCGATCCCGCAGGTGGAGAAGTCGATATCGCGGTGCATGTCGTTGCCGTCGAGTTGCGGCGCATCGAGCTCGACCACGTGCATGGTCGTCCCACATCCCCAGCCGAGCAGTTCCTGCACGGGGGCCTGCTCGCGTTCGCTTTCCGGAATGTGCTTGCCCAGCTCACGGATGACGTGCCGCAGGCGGTGGATCTGCCGCTGGCGCTCTAGATGGGACTCCGCCCGGCTGGAATACTGGATATCCCGCAGCCGGCTCATCACCTGCCAGATGGAATCGGGCTCCGGGCCGCTGGCGGGCCAAAGCTGCACGGCGAAGATCAGCGAACT